>JAWKZG010000001.1:0-1114352 GCA_041396125.1 Gammaproteobacteria bacterium
CTGGCTGTACACCGCAGCTTCGTGACCTACGTCGCCTCAGCAGTACGGGTCAAGATCGGTGCTGACGGGCAGATCGAAGTACCCGAGGTGCATACGGCGATTGATTGCGGCTTCTGCATCAACCCCGAGCGCGTACGCTCGCAGATCGAAGGTGCCGCAGTGATGGGTTTGACGCTGGCCATGTACAGTGGTGTCACCTTTAAGGACGGTCGTGCTGTGCAGTCGAACTTCCACGACTACCCGGTGGCGCGTATCGATCAGTTCCCGAGCCAGGTGCATACCCATATTGTCGAGCACCCCTTCTCGGTGCACGCCACCGGCGTCGGCGAGCCAGGCTTGCCGCCGTTTGCTCCCGCGTTAGCCAATGCTATCTTCGCGGCGACCGGCAAGCGCGAGCGTAACCTGCCGTTCGGTGATCGGGTGCGCACTGCGTAGTTAACCGATCCTGGCCGTGCTCAGGCACGGTCAGGATGACATTTCTCATCAAATTTATAACGTATAAACAATAGTTTTTTCATCCACCTGAATAAGTGGCCCGAAAAAACGGTTTGTGTCTGACCGCGAGACAGAGCGGTCAGGTACCCCGTTTACCCGCTTATTCCAACGACTAGTTAAGGAGTATCTATGCCTGAAAACAACGACGCCGCGGACTCTCGGTTTGGTCAATCGCCTCCGGCCGGAGACGATTCACTCAGGCTTGACGAGGACTGCCCCGTCGCAGGCGCCAAACGCCGTACAGTCCTCAAAGCGACCCTGGGCGCCGGCTTGGGTTTGGGACTCGGTGCAGCACCGTTAACAGAACTGGCGGCAGCAACCGCAAAACCACCTGAGAAAATGCGCCCCCAGAAAGGTGATCGGCTGGTTTATCTTTCTGGTGACAAAAAAGACCAGGTAGCCAAGCTGGATGACCTTACCCCTGGCGGGCCGCAACTGCTGGCTTATCCTATGGATCCGGCCAGCCAGGTTGTGCGTAATGGTTCGGGTTTGAATATGGTGCTGGTTATTCGACTTGATCCGGCCGAGATGACCGAGGAAACACGGGCAAATTCAGCCGAAGGCGTGGTTGCCTACTCGGCGAGCTGCAGCCACCAGGCCTGCCCGGTTTCCATGTGGAAAGAGGATGCGAAAACCTTGTACTGCTCGTGTCATGGTTCCCAGTTTGATCCGGCTGATCGGGCCAAAGTTGTAGGTGGGCCAGCACCGCGACGGCTTGCTATGCTGCCTCTGGCGGTAGAAAACGGCGAGCTGGTAGTCGCTGCCGAATTTATCGGTCGCGTTGGCATGAAACGCAGATAACTAACGTAGTTACCTAACCCGTAACGTTATGTTTTGGGTGCTTGGTAAATAAAGCTGTGCATAAACGCACTTGATTCTTTAGGAGGATGTCATACCTATGAAACGTCATACGCTGAAAATGCAACTGGGCGCGCTTGCCATGGGCATTTTGCCCGCTCTGGCCATCGGCGCTGTTGAAAACTACAACCCTGTTACCGATGCCCGGTTGACCAATCCGGAACCGGAAAACTGGTTGATGACGCGCGGTAATTATCAAGGCTGGAGTTACAGCCCGCTGGAACAGATCAACGCCAGTAATGTTAAAAAACTGGTGCCAGTCTGGTCCTATTCCACGGGCAAGGATTCCGGTCATGAAGCACCACCGATCGTCAACGACGGCGTGATGTTCGTCACCGCACCCTACAACCTGGTACTGGCGCTGGACGCTGCTACCGGTGACCTGCTCTGGAGCTACCAGCGCGAGCTACCAGAAGATTTCAGCGCGCTGCACAATACCAACCGGGGTGTTGCTCTGCACGGCGATAAAGTCTATTTAGCCGGGCTGGATGCGGTGATGGTTGCACTGGATGCCAAAACCGGTGAAGTCGTCTGGGAATCACCCGTTGAGGATTATCATACCGGCTATTACATGACCCTGGCACCTTTGATTGTTAACGGTAAAGTGATGGTCGGCGTGTCTGGCGGTGAGTTCGGCGTGCGTGGTTTCGTGCAGGCTTTCGACACCGAAACCGGTGAATCAGTCTGGAAAACCCATACCATCCCGGAACCCGGTCAGCCAGGCGGCGACACCTGGCAGGGCGATGACTGGAAACGTGGCGGCGGCTCCGTCTGGATGACCGGCAATTATGACCCGGAAACCGGTCTGGCCCTGTGGGGTGTCGGTAACGCTTCACCCTGGTTCGGCGATCAGCGCCCTGGCGACAACCTGTACACCTCGTCCACCATCGCGCTGGACCCGGATACTGGCGAAATCAAAGGTCATTTTCAGTACCACTGGAACGATTCCTGGGACTGGGATGAAATGAACGCCCCAATGGTTATCGACTATCAAAAAGATGGTAAGGATGTCAAAGGCTTGTTCAAGACTTCACGTAACGGTTACATTTACTGGCTGAGCCGTAGCGAAGACGGCATTGGTTTTGTGGATGCCAAGCCGTTTGTGAAGCAGAATGTATTTGCCAGCCTTGATCCGGAAACCGGCCGTCCTACTTACAATGAAGGCAGAAAACCCGGCACCGGCAAAAAAGCTGACTTCTGCCCGTCCTTGTGGGGTGGTAAAGACTGGCCCTTCGAAGCCTACAGCCCGAAAACCGGCATGGTTTATATTCCTGCCAATGACAACCACTGCGGTTTTCTGGAAGGAAAAGTACAGGAATATATCGCCGGTCAATGGTGGACTGGTGTAGATATTCCCGATATCGGTTTTACGGTTGATGCATCGGCCGGCTATTTCGGTGATCTGCAAGCCTGGGATATTAACGGCGGTGAAAAAACCTGGAGTGCCAAATTCAGCGATTCCATGCTGTGGGGGCCGGTCATGGCAACTGCCGGTGATCTGGTGTTCGTCGGTGGTACCAACGACCGTTTCTTCCGTGCTTTCGATGCCAACTCCGGCGAAAAACTGTGGGAGTTCCGTACCAGCTCCGGCATCATCGCACCGCCGTCTTCATTTTCGGTTGATGGCAAGCAATATATTGCCGTGGTTTCCGGCTGGGGCGTCGATCCGGCTTTCCAGCAAAGCCTGATGAACGATCTGCTGGGCACCAATGTGCAGGTGCCGCAAGGCGGTACGGTCTGGGTCTTCTCGCTGTCCGAATAAGTGAGCTGCTAACCTGACCTTTCAACACGGGCTGGTGCTTTTGCATCAGCTCGTTTTGCGATCAATTTGTGATGGTTTGTTATGCAAATATATAAATTTTTAGTAGTGCTTGTGGGTTGTTTTCTGTTGCAACCCGGTTTTGCAACAGAGACTGAAAATGCTGTTGATATCCAGATTGGTACAGCGATGGCGAAAGTGGGCGAGCCAACCGAGCTGGAGATCAAAATAACGCCTAAAACAGGCTTCAAGATCTCGCGCGCCTATCGTAACCGGATTTTTGAACTTTCTGCGGTTGAAGACGGCCTGGTCGAGTTCGATCAAGGTTTGGTCCGTGGCGAAGTCGAGAATGACGCGTTGATTTTTGCGGTTAGCGTGACACCCCAGAAAGCGGGGGAGCACCCGATCAATGGCATTATTAGATTCAGTTTTCATGATGGCCACACCATGGACACGAAATCCGTTCCCCTGATCACCACTGTGACAGGTACTGAGTAATCCATCGATTACGGTGTGCCGGGTTTGAGAAGCTGTTTCTAACAGACTTCATAAGGAGTTTTTCTATGCAATTCCATTCGCCATTACGGACCTTCCCGAAAGTGCCGGCTTCTCTGCGGGTACTGCTGACAGCGTTTGCACTGTTCTTGATCGGGCAGCCCGGCTACACCAGTGATGCACAGCGCCAGCCGGCAGTCAGTGACATACTGCCGCAAATGTCTCCGGTTGAGCCTGCTGAACCGGTCGTTACCCTGCTGGATATGCGCGACTTTGCATGGCGCGAAGGCGGTTTGCGGCAGGCGTATTTTCAGGATCGCGAGATCATCGAAAATAATGATGTGATCGAGCTGGATGCGCCGGGCCGCGCGGACGACGGTACGAAAGTCCCGCTCAAAATCAGTGCGAAGATTCCACAAACCGAAGAACGTTATATCAAAACCGTCACGGTTCTGATTGACAATAACCCCTCACCGTTTGCGGGCCGGTTTATGTTCACCCCGAAAAGCGGGAATGCCAATTTGTTTCTTCGGGTTCGCGTCAATGATTACACCGCGATACGCGCTATTGCCGAAACCAATGACGGTGAACTGTTCATGTCCAAGCGCTTCGTAAAAGCGTCAGGTGGTTGTTCCGCGCCGCCACCACCGGATATGGAAAAAGCCCTTGAGCGGATGGGCAAAATGACGTTCAGAACCCGCACTGAGGCGCCCGTCGAGCCCATTGCAGCAATGCTGAATATCCGTCATCCCAACACCACCGGGATGCAGTTTTATCATGTGACGCAGGAGTTTATCCCGGCGCATTATGTGCAGACAGTCAATATCACCTTCAATGGTGAGTATGTCATGACGGCTGAAACCGGATTTTCCATGAGCGAAGACCCCAGTCTTGGCTTTTATTTCGTGCCGGATCGTGACGGCGAACTGCGTGCCGAGATCACCGATTCGGAAGGTCTCAGTTTTACCAAAGTGCACAAGCTGAAAGTTGTCCAGGACTAACCGCGCCTGTCATTGAACGCAGGAGTTTGCTGCAATAGCAGCAGCTCTGGCGTTCTCAGCAGTGCTGGCGTTCTCAGCCGCTCAGGTTCTGCGGACACTGCGATGCGCTTGGAGAGGGCAGATAGAGGTGGTAATTGCCCGTCTGCTTAACCAGGTACAGATGCTGTAGTCGCAGGGCTTCACGTTCCCGCTCAATCCAGCTCTGGCAGGTTTTCTTACCCCAGCTGCCGCTATCATCCTGCAGGTAATGTACGATTTCATGCACAAGTAAAGCGCGGGCGCGGGGATCATTCTGCGCATCCACATAGTTTTCGTGCAGTGTGATCGTGTCCGTGCCGTCCCGATAATACGCCCGGAATGCGCAATGAACATTACTGCGAGTAGCGCGCGGTGAACAGAGTTCTTCCGCAAAAAAAGTTTCGGACTGATAAGCCAGAACGGGGGGCTGTGGCGGTATGGCATAGATGGTATTGGCAACCGTCCAGGCAATCAGACTGGTGAGCAGTTCTGTCATGATGCGCTTCTTCAGTGACTTGGCCTGGGCCAGGGTTCTACTTTGACAAGTAAAACTATGTAATGGTTTATGCTAAAAAACCGCCTGGCAAAATGAGTCGATACTATAAAGGCCTCTGTACAGAGGCCTTTATTATTTGCACGGGGCCATACCCGCTGCTGCTTCCTGCAGTCTGTAAAAAGTGTGCTAAATAGCCTGTTGTGACAGTTGTTCGGCAATATACTCGGCCTGCCGGATTGCCAGCGAGACGATGGTCAGCGTGGGATTTTCGGCGGCACTGGTCGTGAACTGACTGCCGTCCGAAATAAACAGATTGGCAATATCATGCGTCTGACCAAAGGCATTACAGACTCCGTCTTCCGGTTTTTCGCTCATCCGGCAGGTGCCCAGATTATGCGTGGACGGGTAGGGTGGTGTCTCGATAGCTTTAATCGCGCCAGCCGCATGATACACCGCCGAACCCTGCTTGAACGCGTGATTGCGCATGGCGATGTCATTCGGATGGTCATCGAAATGCACATTCGGTACCGGCAGGCCGAACTTGTCTTTTGCCGTGTCGTGCAGGGTGATGCGGTTGGACTCCTGCGGCAAATCCTCACCCACCAGCCACATACCGGCCATGTTTTCGTATAGATCGATATATTGCGTAAACTCACGCCCCCAGCCACCGGGGTCCAGAAAAGACGTGATAAACGGCAGCCCCAGGGAGAGCGTTTCCATCTCGTAGCCACCGGCAAAGCCACGGCTGGTATCGTGGCCGGATTCGTCGGTGATAATGCCGGCCATGGTGGTGCCGCGATACATATGCACGGGTTTGTCGAAGACGGCGTAGATCGAGCCGGTCATATGGCGCATATAGTTTTTGCCGACCTGCCCGGAACTGTTGGCCAGCCCGTCCGGATATTGGCTGGAGGCCGAATTTAACAGCAGGCGCGGGGTTTCGATGGAATTTCCTGCAACACAGACCAGACGGGCCTGCTGACGCTGTTCGACGCCGTCTTTATCGAAATACACCACCCCGGTGACTTTACCGCTGTCATCATGCTCGATCTGGGCGACGTGGCAGTCAGTGCGCAGTTCCAGGTTACCGGTCGCTTCGGCTTTAGGGATTTCTGTATACAGCGTGGACCATTTGGCACCCGATTTACAGCCCTGAAAACAGAAGCCGAGCTGCAGGCAGGAGCCACGGTCATCGCGTGGCCGGCTGTTGATCGCCATGCGACCGGTATGTACATTTTTATAACCTAAACGGGTCGCGCCAGCGTACATGACCTTGAAGTTATTATTGCCGGGCAGGCCGGGGATATCGTTGGTGCGGGTAACGCCCATTTTATCTTCAGCCTTGCTGTAATAAGGCTCCAGATCCTGCAATGTCAGCGGCCAGTCAAGCATATTGGCACCATCAATAGCGCCATAGGTAGTTTGCGCTTTGAATTCGTGTTCCTGCAGGCGCAGACTGGCACCTGCCCAGTGCACCGTACTGCCGCCTACGGTTTTGCAGATCCAGGCCGGTAGATTGGGAAAATCCCGCGCTACCCGCCAACTGCCTGAAGTCATGCGCATATCCAGCCAGGCGGTTTGCAGGAAAGCTTCCCATTCATCGTTATGGAATTTGTCCGGTCCCAGCCTGGAACCGGCTTCCAGCAGCACAACCTTGATACCCTGCTGGCAGAGTTCATTTGCCAGCGTCCCGCCGCCGGCACCCGAACCGACAATAACCACCACGGTGTCATCAGTATGTTCAAATACAGCCATAATTTGATTCTCCTCGCTCGATGGGTACTTGCTGTTATGCGGCAGGGGGGCTGGCATCTGCGGGTGGATCGGGCAGCCAGGTCAGATCATTGAAACCCCGATTGATATAACCGCCTTTACTGAAGGCTTCGCCCTCATAGCCAAAATGCCGCCAGACCAGCGGATTGTTGTAGAGCGAAACGACGGTTTTGCTTTTGACTTTGGCGAAAAACGGGGTGAATTCCATGCTGCGCAGCACCGTCAGTTGATTGCCGTCGGACAAATCCAGCCAGGGAATACCCAATGCGGCGTCCAGATCGGTCACGCCCTGCGTGAGCAGTGCCGCCGTGTCGGGATTGTTTTTGGCTTCGCTGTCCAGCTCGTTGACCAGCGAGGCATAGTAAATATCTGCCAGGCTGTCATGCGGATAAAGCTGGCGGGTCATGCGCAGTAAGGTTTGGCCTTCGTGTTCGCTGAGTGTGCTGAGTGTCATTGCCGCGGCGGTGCGACTGCCACTCAGAGCGATAAGGCCACTGCCTGCTGCGGCAGCGCCCATAGCAACGCCACCGCTGGTCTTGAGAAATTGCCGGCGCTTGATACCCTGTTGCGACATAAGGGTGCCTCCTCTGATGAATGGTTATATGCTCCGTTCCTGTGCTTGAACGGCAGCTTATGCCTGGTCATAACGATGCTGTAAAAACAGCTGCCAGGCTTGCACTGATAATGCCTGTGTCATTACAGTGATTTGATTTTATACCTGTCCGTAGCCTGGACAAAGCAAAACAGCGCCATAACTTCAGCGAGTTAGTCATTCTGCCCGGGTTGGCGTGGCCTGGGGTAAACTATACCTGCCTTCAATTACCCGGTTTGGATCATGCCGCAAACAGTACACCTGACACGCCCCGATGATTGGCATCTGCATCTGCGCGATGGCGCTGTGCTGGCCACTGTCGTGCCGCCCAGCGCGCGGCAATTTGCCCGTGCCATCATCATGCCCAACCTGAAAACACCAGTAACCAGCACCCAACAGGCGCTGGCGTATCGCGAGCGGATTCTGGCTGCGGTGCCCGAGGGCACCGATTTTCAGCCCTTGATGACCTTGTACCTGACCGATAATACCAGCCCGCTGGAAATCGCCCGCGCCCGGAAAGCCGGTCATATCAAAGCCTGCAAGCTTTACCCGGCTGGGGCAACGACCAACTCTGATCACGGCGTAACTGCATTGAGCACGATTTTTCCGGTGCTGGACGCGATGCAGGCGCACGGTTTGGTACTGTGCGTACATGGCGAAGTTACCGATCCCGAAATCGACATTTTTGATCGCGAAGCGGTGTTCATCGAGCGGGTTTTGATCCCCTTAGTGCGGCAGTTTCCAGGCTTGAAAATCGTGCTGGAACATATCACTACCCGGGAGGCGGTTCAGTTTGTCCGTGCCGCACCAGCTACCATCGCGGCAACTATCACACCGCAGCATTTACTGTATAACCGCAATGCTATTTTCCAGGGTGGCGTCCGGCCGCATTATTACTGCCTGCCGGTATTAAAGCGTGAGACGCACCGGCAGGCACTGTTAGAGGCTGCCACCAGCGGCGAGCCCAAGTTTTTTCTGGGTACCGACAGTGCGCCACATGCCCGCCACACCAAAGAAACGGCGTGCGGCTGCGCCGGCTGCTACAGCGGTTATCATGCGCTGGCACTATATACGGAAGCGTTTGAACAAGCCGATGCGCTGGATAAACTGGAAGGGTTTGCCAGTTTTTACGGCGCGGATTTCTATGGCCTGCCGCGTAACACCGACACGATCAGCTTGAACCGTGCTGACCACACCGTGCCGATGTCATTTCCCTACGGTGAGGATGAGCTCACCCCCTTGCGGGCCGGTGAAGTTTTGCACTGGCAGTTGGCATAGCATTCAGTATGAGGCGGTGAAGACATGGCCGAGCGTATGCCAGGGGATTTCACCCCGCTGTTCGGCCTCTTTGCACCAGTCGAGTAAGCGGCCAGACCAGGGCTGCCTGGCCCCACCCAATGACTGCCGTAAACCGCCCAGAATCTGGCGAATTTCATTGTCATCTTCGCCAGACTGAGTCCAATACGACTGACCCCAGTGAGAATAATCCCCACCGGATTGATTCCAGCGGGAGTAATCTGCATAGGATTCCCAATACGATTGGTACCCGTAGGACGGCTCCTGCCGAGCTGGCTGCGGCCTTTGTGTGCGGGCAGCAGGTGTGGCCGGAATGGGCGTCAAGCGGGCGGGATTCAGGCGGGTAGGGAACTCGCGTACTTTTCTGCGACGGGGGGGGCTGCTCACGGGTCGACCAACTGCCGGACTCGCCGCCGGACTCACTGTTGGACTGGTCATTTTGGCACCCGCTGCGGAGTATTTGATCAGGCGCTGATCTTCTTTGAAATCATGCAGATTCTGCCGCCAGACCGCGTTCGGCCAGTGCCATTCGGCGTGCCCCTGTTGTGGCCGGTAGACTGCTGTGTACAAGGTGCCGAAGCCACGCTGGTAATCGGTATTGTATAAGGGGGAACGGGTAAACGCGTTGATCAGACCTTCGCCGTCGAGCTGCTCGCTGGCCAGGTGATCATGCAAGTGCTGTTCGCGCTCCAGGGTTGCTGTAAAACGGGCATGCTCAGCCCATTCCGGTGTACCCTGATGGTTGGTCGCCACGGGCGTATTGAGCACAACCGGTGCCCGATCCGGGGCTACCTGGACGGTCACGGCCTCGCCCTGGCGATCCAGCAAGGTCACGTTATACGCCATATGCGAAGGCACCCGCTGTAAAACCGCAATGGCTGACTTGACGTCAGCACAGACTTCCAGCATATAACGCAAAATCAGCGGGATGCCGAACCCTTCACCGACTACCCGGCGACCGCCGAAGGCCAGGCTCAGGGCCAAACCGTCAGCATTGATACCATCGGCAACACCCCACAGAAACTCGCTAGTCGCAATTACCGGCCGACCGGACCATTGGCTGTGCAGAATCAAGCCTTCATTCAGGTTGGGATCAAGATCGTAATTGCGTACCAGGACCCGCTCCTGCGCTGTCACTAGTGCGGCTTGCGAGCAGCTGATGAGATAAGCCGGCGGCTGATACATACTGAGCAGGCGCGCTGCCAGTTCGTCACCGCCGGTCAGCTCGACCAGACGTTCGAAGGTCGGTACCAGTTCCGGCATGTGCTGGCGCAAGGCCCGTTCAGCCTCGGTCAGCGAGGGACCTTGTTCACCGCCACGCTGGATAAACCAGGCGCGATAAGCCGGCCAGTATTGCTGGAACAGCGTCTGCCATTTCGGCCCCGGCTGCGCTTCGGAAACGGCGTTGAAAACAAGCTGCATAAAAGACTCCTGAATAGTCACTGGCAAAGAAGCTCGCTAGAGCAGACTGCAAAGAGTTTGTTTCGAAAACACCATCCAGACGTTTTTGAAATCGAAAATAGAAAATCAAAGCTTTTCATTTTCTCTGGAAAAAAATTTTAAGGATTTTGTTTTCCGATTGGAGCATCCCTGCCCCAAATCTAAGCCATGACGGTTAAAATCGTTTTATAAATAAAGAATTAGCATCATTCCCGCGCCGACGGGGAGCCATCCGGTTGCTCATAAAAAAACTGCAGCATGGCCCGACTGGCATCCGGTCCGCGCGGATCAGTAAATGAACCGGTTGCACTGCCGCCGGCCCAGGCATGGTCGGCACCATGAACCTGCCAGTATTCCAGCCGGGGGTTGCCGTTTTTATCGCGTATCTGCTGGCGGGTGTAGGCGTGTCCGCCCGGTACCTGACCATTGCTGATGGCCGTTTCGGGGGCCGTTGCGGCAGACGGCTCCTGGTCTTTCCATTGGGCTTTCCATTGGGCAATGAGCTGATCACTGTTAACCGGATTGACTGTATTGTCCCGTTCGCCATGAAAGACAATCAGTGCCGGTAACGCACTCTGCTGCAGGGTGTGCCGTGTGGTACTGCCCTGGCGCATTGCGAGCAGGGCGGAAGGCAAATCCTGAGCCGCGCCGCAGGCCAGTCCTGAATGCACGCCGACAGCGGCGAAAAGCTCTGGATAATTCGCCCCCATAACGGCTGCCATCGCACCACCGGCTGACAGCCCGGCGATAAAGACCCGTTTCGGATCAAGGCCATATTTTGTTATCAGCTCGCGTGTCAGGCTCGCCAGTATGGCTGGTTCCCCCTGTCCGCGCTGTTGATCGGCAGGCTGGAACCAGTTCCAGCACTTGAACTGGTTCGCGCTGCCGGTCTGGGCCGGATAAGCCACCAGACAGCGGAATTCTTCCGCCAGTTGATTCATCTGGGAACCTGCAGCGAAATCATCAGGATTCTGCTGACAACCGTGCAGCATGATCAGCAACGGCCAATTTTGCTCGCCGTCCTGGAAATGACTGGGGATATACAGCTTGTATTCACGACTACCCGCAGCATTGCTATGGGTAAGAGATAGAAAGCGCGCGCCGGGTGCAATCGGTGCATCGTGCAACAACGGTGAAGGCTGGCGATGCAGCACCTGCCCCAGCTTTTGTAATAAGGCTTCCGGACTCCAGTGCTTATGATCCGGCGTCGATGTATCCGTAGTGTTGGCCGAATCGAGAGATCTCATAAACCCCTTCCAGAATAGTATCTGCGGATGATGGAGTTTTCTGGCTGCCCTGATTTTTCTGATTACTCTGGTCTTGCGGGACCGGCTCGTCACCGTGCAAGGCGCGCTGGATGGCGGCGGTCGCCTGCTGCAACTGACCAGCACGGGTCAGGCGTGCGGCTGTGCGCAGGCTGTTTCGAAAATGTTCACTAATCATGTAATGCTCCGGCTTGAAATAGGTTGGCTCAACCAGCCCGATCGGCTAAGGCTTTTTTAACTGCAGCACTGGCTTGTACAACACCGAGTACGGTGATGGACTTGATGGTTGCCCGCACCAGTTCCGGGGTTACGTCCTCCGCAAAACTGGCCAGCCCTACCACCTGAATTTGTAACATCTCACCGGCTGCCTGCGCTGTTTCCAGATCCTGCCGGGTGTAATGACGCAGGCCGAGCTCCAGGGTTTGCCGGGTAACCGACTGTTTGACGACATCGGCATGGGTGCCGAGCTGGTTGCGGATTGCTGTGCGAATAAAGTCGCTGCGATTCGAATAAAAGCCTTCCTGCACCAGCAGATCGATCTGTCCCAGGTCAACAAACCCCAGATTGATCGTGACTTTTTCCGTATCGCTCGTTTTCGGGTGCAATCTATGTATAGACATAACTACCTTTTACGTGTTGCCAGGTACGGCTTGCGGGACTTTTTAATATCAAAAAAACATCTATATGGAATCCATATAACATCTATATACCATCTAATTGGATGGTAATGCTATCAGGGTTGTACTAATTAGC
The DNA here is from genome assembly GCA_041396125.1 of Gammaproteobacteria bacterium. Taxonomy (GTDB): domain Bacteria; phylum Pseudomonadota; class Gammaproteobacteria; order Competibacterales; family Competibacteraceae; genus JAWKZG01. Next base: position 12,242 of record JAWKZG010000001.1, read on the forward strand.
AAGCAGAATTTTATGGAGGAAGGTCCGGATGGATACCGGAATGGACGCAGGAATGAATCCCGGGCAGGCCGTTGTTGAACGGCAATCAATACAGGGGGGACATCAGGCGGGCAGCGCCGGATTTGAGCCGTGTCAGCAGATCGTCCGGCATTTCAGAGGGTTTGATGTGCTGGCTGTGTTGCAGCATGTGATCGAAATCCTGCTGTAATTGCCGGGTCAGTGCTTCGGTATAAAGAATGGTGGTGACTTCAAAATTGACGCGAAAGCTGCGTTCATCCAGATTGGCGGAACCAACCAGGCCCCAGCCCTGATCGACAATCACCAGCTTGGAATGCAAAAAACCGGCGCTGTATTCGTAGATTTCCACATCGGCCAGGCCCAGCTCCTGGTAATAACTGTGTCCGATCCAGCGGGTAATACGCTGATCCGTCTGCTGCGGCAGCATAAGCTGCACCTTGACTCCGCGATACGCGGCCGCTTTCAGCAGCAGCACCATGGCATAGTCCGGCACAAAAGACGGTGTGGCGATGCACACTGAATGTTCCGCTGAGGAAATGGCCGCCAGCAGTAAATGATGCATGGTGCTGTCTTCATCGCTGGGAGCGGAGGCAACAATCTGTACAATTTCGTCACCGGACCCGGTCTGCGCCAAAGGCGGAAATGCTGCCTCATAGTAAAGTTCTTCCCCGTTGGCGGCATGCCAGTCTTCGATGAAGATTTCCTGCAACTGATACACCGCCGGGCCGGTTATCTCCAGATGGGTGTCAACCCAGGTGCTGAAAGTATCGGCTCCGCTCAGGTATTCATCACCGATGTTCTGACTGCCAACCAGACCAAGCCGACCATCGATCACCGCGATTTTGCGATGGTTGCGGCTATTGGGCCGTAGCCCCCAGCGTCGCCCGCGCCAGGGCACTACCGGCATGAAGAAGGTAACCTCAACGCCAGCCTCGCGCAGGGCATCAATAAACGCCTCCGGCAAATGCAGACAACCGATATGGTCGATCAATAAGCGGCATTGCACACCGGCCCGCGCCCGTTGCATCAGTGCATCGGCAATAGCGTTGCCATAGTCGTCGGCACGGAAGATGAAATATTCCAGATGGACATGCTGTTCAGCCGCCAGAATGGCCTCGCGCAATCGCTCTGCCAGCGCTTTCGCCCGGTGATGGTAAAGCGTAACCGTGTTATTCGCGGTGGGTGGTTGCAGTGGGCTGATGCGGGTGGCCAGCGCGATAAATTTCTGCAGATCCTTGGACGCTTCTGCAAAGTGCTGCGCGGGAGAATTTTTCTCGTGCAGCGCGCGCAGTTTTTTCCACAAGGCCGGATTCAGGCGCTTGCGGAATCTGATCAGACGTCGCCGCCGCCGGTTGAGACTGGGATCGCTTAACAGAAAAAACAATCCCGTCCCAAGCAGCGGCAAGGCGATAAAGGTCATGATCCAGGCCAGCATGGCGCGTGGTTCGCGGGGGTGGAATAACACATAGAAGACTCCCACCCCGATCAGTACCAGATCAAGTGCGAGCAGATACGGCCAGACGCTTGACCAGGTCATAGTGGCATCCATGTCAGTGATTTATTAAACAGATTCATGAGCGTTTTATAGTTCATCGCTTCAGAACTGTTTCACCTGGGCTTCGCGTTCCCAGTAGCGCAGGTTTTCAGCCGCTTTAATAAATTCAGCAATGTCCTCGCTGGAGGTGATAGTCATGAGACCGGCATCGCCGTTTTCAGGCACGCCGGCTTTGCTCAGCAACGGTTCCGCCCCGGCTGTCCAGGCGATGTACTTGAGATGAGCGAACGCATCAGCGACAAAATCGCGGGCAGTGGCTTCCTGCGCCAGTTGTTTGCCACCCTGCTCGGATACAGCGATCAGCACAGCATCAAACAGCACCGAGGAGCCACCATCGATTTTTTCGTCAGCCTCAATCCATTCACCTTGCCGGGACTCAACGCCGCCCACTCTGGGCGCTACGATTTTAAGTGTCGCACCTGCATCTTTAAGCGCACCGTGCAAGGCAGTGATAAGTTCGCCATCGACCCCATCGCTAAGCAGGCAGCCCAGTGTGCGACCTTGCAGCGTGTGCTTTTGATTTTGCAGAATGCTCAGCGCAGGGGAAGGTTTCAGATCCGTGCGGGTAACCTGGGCTGCCGTCGCTTTGGCCGGCATTTCTTTCAATCGCAGACCTTGTCCGACCTGTTCTGCCAGGTCTTCGTCAATATTGAGCAGGTGAGACACCATGCGGGCACGAATGGCCAGCGTTTCCACTTTGCTGAGTTCGAAGACCAGCGCTGAGGCGATATGCGCCTGTTCAGTCGCTGTCTGACTGATATAGAACTGCCGGGCCTGAGAATAATGATCCGCGAAGCTTTCCGGACGCAGCCGTTGTTTGGGGCCGTCCAATTCAGCCGGGACACTGCGAAAACCGCGTTGAGGATTTTCGCGCGGGCCACCGGCCTGCCCCCATGAATTCGGTTCATAATTGGCCCGCCCGCTTGGATTGACCATCGCCATATGCCCATCTTGTTGCATATTATGGAAAGGGCACTTTGGGGCGTTGATCGGCAGGTGGGTGAAATTCGGACCGCCTAAACGCTTCAATTGGGTATCCAGATAAGAAAAATTACGCCCTTGCAACAGCGGATCATCCGTAAAATCAATCCCCGGCACGATGTTCTGGGTGCAGAACGCGACCTGCTCGGTTTCTGCAAAGAAATTATCAACCCGACGATCCAGCACCAAACGACCGACCGGACGAATAGGAATGTCCTCTTCGGGGATAAGTTTGGTGGCATCCAGCACATCAAAGGGAAACTGTTCCGCCTGTTGCTCATCGAACAACTGCAGGCCGAGTTCCCACTCGGGGTAGTCACCATCGCCAATCGCCTGCCACAAGTCACGACGGTGAAAGTCAGGATCGACCCCATTGAGTTTCACGGCTTCGTTCCAGACCACGGATTGCAGGCCATGTTTGGGTTTCCAGTGGAATTTCACAAAAGTGGATTTGCCTTGCGCATTAACCATGCGGAAGGTATGCACACCGAAACCTTCCATCATTCTCAGGGAACGGGGAATGGTGCGATCCGACATGATCCACATGACCATGTGCATGCTTTCAGGCGTCAGGGAGATGAAATCCCAAAAATTATCGTGCGCGGTCTGCGCCTGCGGGAAACCACGGTCGGGTTCCTGTTTGGCGGCGTGAACCAAATCCGGAAATTTCATGGCATCCTGGATAAAAAATACCGGAATGTTATTGCCGACAATGTCCCAGTTGCCTTCCTGCGTATACAGCTTGACGGCAAAGCCGCGTACATCCCGCGCCAGATCGGGCGACCCTTTATTGCCTGCTACGGTTGAGAAACGGGCAAACGCCGGCGTTTTTTCACCTTTACGCTGGAAGATATCAGCGCAAGTGATGTCAGCCAGTGAATCATAGGTTTCAAAATAACCGTGCGCACCAACACCACGGGCATGCACAACCCGCTCGGGAATGCGCTCATGATCGAAATGAAAAAGCTTTTCCCGCAGGACGAAATCTTCCAGCAAAGCCGGTCCGCGCGCCCCGGCTTTAAGAGCGTTCTGATTATCTGCAACAGGTACGCCCTGATTTGTTGTCAGTACGGGGGTGTTATCGCCGCTGGTCTGGTGCGTATCACCACCTGAACCCATCTCTATTTTATGTTCAGCAAAAGAGACCGGTTTTCTTTGTGCATCAGGTTTGCGTTTATTGCTCATGAATTCACTCCGTTGTCGGATAAAATTTTCAGGGTTTTTTGCCATTAAAATGCATTAATTTTAAGAGAACTTCAGGCAGGTAATTATTTAATTTTTGCCTTATTGAATATTAAATAAAGCATCTTTTTTATTGCATATATTTCATGGAATTTGCATTTTATATGCCATAATAACAACTGAAAAATAAACTGATGCAGCCCGAGCCTTATGTTGCAGTCTGGACAGATGAAATAAAGATAATAAGGCAGACTGATATACTGTCAGGACATCTGTTTTGCCGGCAGACTTTCGCGTATGGTTACCTGGTTTTGTAAAATTTACTGATGCTACCGTTCTGGAAATCCCATATTTACAAAATACCGGTTTTAATAGATTTAATTTTCATTCTTATCAGCTCTAATTTATTCTAAAAATTCATCTTTTCGTTTCGTGGCACAGATATTGTTTTGTCTGTTGCCGCAGCAGTTTATACAGTCACCCGGCGCTGTCGGGTGACAAACACTAAACAACTAACGAGAAGGATGATTACGTATGACAACCATCGTTGAGCATGATCATGCCGTAGCCGTAGAGCGCACCTCACGGGTGAGCTGGGGCGCGGTATTGGCAGGATTGGTTTTCGTTATCGCCATGAGCTGGCTATTTTTTCTGTTTGGCTCGGCTATTGGCGTCGGCATTGCGGATGCAAGCGATATGGAAGCCATTGGCGAAGGTCTCGGCACTGGTGCCATTATCTGGATGCTATTGAGCTCGCTAGCCACGTTTTTTCTGGGCAGTTTACTGGCCGCCCGTCTGGCGGGAAGAGCCGATAAAACAACCGGCGTTCTGCATGGCGTAACCCTTTGGAGCGTAGGCACGACCCTGATACTGGTACTGGGTCTGTTTGGTATGACCGGGCTGTTACAAACCGGGCAGGCCGTCCTGCAAGGTGTCGCCTCAACAGGTGCAGCCGTTGGTGGAGTGGCTATGAGCGGTGCAGCAGCAGCTGGTAGCGCAGGTGCGGCAATAGCGGACTCGCCGCTGCTGGGTTCCGTGCAGGCGCAGCTGAAACGTCAGGCCAGTGAGCTGTTGTCAGAGGCGGACTCGGCTGAGGGTGCGCAGGTGTCACAGGAGGACGCCAGTCAGGCTATTGAAGAACTGGATTCGCAAATTCTGCAGGCAGTTGCCACCACCCTGATCGCGGGTAATACCGAGGGTGCCAAACAGGTGATTACCAATAACACGTCACTGTCCCAGGAACAGGTCAACAGCCTGATCGATGGCATCAGCAGCGACGTTAAAGAGCTGGTGACACGCTCGGAAAGTGAAACGTACCAGGCCGAAAATACCAGTCTGCTGACGACCGTACAGGACCGTATTTCCGGTGCTGCCAGTGAGCTTATCGCCAGCGCGGATGCACCGAACGGCCCGCAGGTCGATGCGCAGGACATTGAATTGGCATTGGACCAGCTTGATCCGGACACCTTGCAAACAGTCGCTTTCTCGCTGATTCAGGGTGACACGGACAGTGCGCGCAACGCGCTGGTGGTCAATACCAATTTGTCCGAACAACAGATCAACGCTCTGGTTGACGGTGTTGCCGAGCAAGCCCGGCAGGACATCGAGGCGTTTAAACAAGAGCTGGAAGAAACTACAGAAGCCGCTTCTGATTATGCACAGGCCGTCCTGTGGATCGTTTTTGTGAGTGGCGTGCTGGGCCTGGTAGTCAGTGTTGCCGGTGGTCTGTTCGGTGCCTCAACGGTCGGACGTGTTTACCGGATTACTACGGCTTAATCTAAAGGAGAGATAACATGGCTTATGGTTTACTGGGTTTAGTTCTCGCCATTCTGATTGTTTCTGCGCTGATAAAGAGTGTTGCGCTGGGTGGCATAGGCGGACTGGTGGTATTGGTTTTACTGGTTCTGTTGTTAACAGGCCGACTCTAATCCGGCTAACAATCAAAAACCCCGAGCTGACAGCTCGGGGTTTTTTTATATCTATAAAAAATTAACGGAATGAGGAAATATTACAAATCATAGTGAAATATTTACATGGTTTTCTATTGTCATTATTACTTCACAGATAGAAATAAATATAGCGGATAAGATAATTACAATAAAACTCTCATAAATCCCAAGCAGACAATAACTAAACCGCCATATAGCTATTGTTAGGCCTGGTGCTGGCTATTTATGAAGATAAAAGCGTAGTAAACATAATAATATTTTAATTCAATTAACACTCTTTATTAATTGTGGCCCGCGTTTTGCTTTTAATCAATTACGTTTAATGCTGTGCAGATACGGTTATTAAACTCATAAATCTGACATTAACGATTGAGAGGAAAACAAGACATGAACGCACCCTACTCACCTGATCATTCCAGTCAATCTGACGGCCATCTATCCGACGCTTCGGATAAAGACACGACTGCCACTATGAAAAACCAGGCGCAGGACGTCAGCGAAGATCTGAAGCACGCAACTGATGAAGCTGTTGCCGAGGCTAAACGCAAGACCCAGCAGCTTACGGAAGAAGCGCGCCAGCGGGCCGAGGAAGCCATTCAGCAACAAAAAAATGCCGCTGCCCTGCAAATGGAAGGTATTGCCGACGCGCTGTATGACACCGCAGGCAAATTAACGGAAGAACAAGCCTGGCTGGCCAACGGAATGCATCGTGCCGGTGATTTCATCGAACAGCTGTCCGGTTCGGTCAAGGAACGGAATCTTTCGGATCTGATGCACGATCTGGAGCACTACACCCGGCGCCAGCCCGGCGTTGTGATTGGTGCGGCTGCAGTGACCGGTTTTCTGTTATCCCGCTTTCTGAAAAGCTCCGGCCCGTCGGCCTCTACGCCCGCAACAGCCCGGCAGCACGTCAATACGGCACCTGTCAGCAACCGCCCGTATGGCGCAGCAGCAGCCGATACGCACCGCCCGCAGAGCGCTGGAACCCATCAGTAGATTCACATTAAGGAGTCAAAACCATGGAACATCACAATAAAGACGAACGCTCTCTGAGCGCGCTGTTTGGCGATCTGGCCCATGAAACCTCGGCGCTGATGCAAAAAGAGGTCGAACTGGCCAAGACCGAAATCAACGGCAAGATCAGCCAGGCAAAAACCGGGCTGGCCGCAATGCTGTTTGGCGCTGTATTTCTGGTGGTCGGCTTAATTTATCTGGTGCAAGCCATTGTGTACGGCCTGGCCGAGATATTACCGCCGGACTTGTCGCCGTGGCTGGCTGCGCTGATCGTCGGTGGCGTGATCGCAGCCGTGGGCTACAGTCTGCTCAAAAAAGGTCAGGGTGACCTTGATCCGGAAAACCTGGCCCCGCAGCGGACGATCCGCAGTGCTAAAAACAATGCTCAATTTTTGAAGGAGAAAGTCAATGGATAATATCAACCGCGATACCCGTGATATCCAACAGGATATCCGTGGCACCTGTTCGGAAATGTTCCGAAACCATCGATGCTATTCAGGCCAGACTGTCGCCGGACAATCTGTTGGGGCAGGCCGTGAAATTCTTCAACAGCGAAAACGGTCAGGATATGGCGAATAATCTGTCACGCACCGTCAAAAACAACCCGGTGCCCATTTCGCTGATCGGGCTGGGGCTGACCTGGTTGATGATGTCTGATCGCAATAAGCAGAACCGGTACCGTGAACCGGCTTATCCGCAGCATGCGTACCCGCGTGATCGTTACGACGCTAGCGCTGGCTATCGGGCCGCGAACACCCCGAGTTATGGCCCGGATTATGATCCAGATAATGATCCAGACCGGGCAGATCGCCCAGGTGAACAGGCGGGTGAACGGGCGGGTGCTGCCCCCTGCATGAGGCCGGCCAGAAAGCCACTGCAAAAGCAGCTGATGTCCGTGACTCGGTGACTCAGGCGGCAACTCATGTCGGACACAAGATTAACAACGCGACAGACTCCTGCGTGAGCAAACGGCCCACACCGCTGATCAGGCCAAAACGAGGCTTGCAGGACGCACTTCGGGAACAGCCGCTGACGCTGGTCGGTGCTGGTTTGGCACTAGGCGCGCTGCTGGGTGCCGGTCTGCCGTCCACCCGACGGGAAGATGAACTCATGGGTGAGACGCGTGATGAACTGCTCGATTCCGCTAAAGAGGCGGGGCAAAAGCAGGCCGAGAAAGTACGCAAAGTAGCCAATGCAGCGGCCGAAGCAGCGGTTGAAGAAGCGGACAAAAACGGCATTACGCCGGAAAAAGGGAAAGAGAAAATGGAAAACGCGATTGATGAGGCCAAGGCAGGTGCTCAAAAAATCGCGACGGCAGCCACCGAGGCGGGCAAACAGGAAGCGCGCAAGCAGGGTTTGACGGATACCGGTAAATCGCACAGCGACGAGAGCAATGCTGATACGAAAAAAACCGCGTCCAGCACCTCATAAATCCTGCGGACTGAGAAAAGTCAGCCCAAATCAGCCGGGGGCAACCCCGGCTTTTATTTTATGCAGCAAAGGATAAGCACATGAAAAATTTAATTAAACCTATACAGTACCTGGCCATATTATTGGCCATGTCCAGCAGTACCGTCTACGCCGCTGAAACAAAACCTGACCAGGCTACCGATGAAAAAGCAGAAATTGCCGTAGAGGCCTTCGAACAGGAAGACGCCGGCCCTGTCGAAGACTGGTTTGGCTGCCCGCCAGTCGAGAAAGACGACGGCGATGCAGAAAAAAACGAGACCAACGAAACCATCGATGAAAACTGCGATCCGGATAATCCGATCAATCATAGCCCGCAAAAATCCGACTGATACCGGATAGCAAAAGTGCGTGATCTCGTATCATTCATAACTATCACCCTTATGCCTAGTCCGTCATTCCCGCGCAGGCGGGAATCCAGAACGGCTTAAGGTGCAGCAAAATATTGTAAAGCCATCCGCATTAGCTATAAGAAGCTTAGCTCAGGGATGGAGGCTTTGGTGCAGGGAAGCGCCAGCAGGTAGCGGGATTGCTAATTAATCAGCTTGGGTTCGCGCGCGATATTCATACCCGATTACAGCTTTGACCCATTACCAAATCCTTGGCCGGGTCACCCCAACACCTAACCGGATTCGGCCAGCGCAATGGCATCAGCCCCCGCAACTATGCGCATGGGCGTGGATGAATCATTTGCCGCCTGCCACACGGCTTCTGCCACATCCCGCGCATGAGTGCGAGCGGTCTCTTGCTGCCATTTGCTAAAAACGGTTTGTGCCAGATCGGCGTAGGGTTCGGGAAAGGCATCTTTTAAACGAGACTGAGCATTTTCACCAAACCGCGTTTCCGGTGCTTGCCCAGGTAACACTAAGCTCACGCGTACATCAAAGTGCTCAAGCTCCAGCGCCAGTGATTCCGTAAACGCATTAACGGCCGCTTTGCTCGCGGTATACACGGACAGCAGTGGTAACGGTGTTAACGTCACACTTGATGCCACGTTAACGATCACACCGGCTTTTCGTTGCCTGAATTGCGGCAGCACAGCTTGTGTCATAGCGATAGTGCCAAGAGTGTTGGTCGTAAAAAGCTCACGGACAATAGTCATTGAAGTGCCTTCCAAGGCGCCGAGCATACCAATGCCTGCATTATTGACTAAAACATCGATCGGTCCCGCGCGTTCAAGGGCCAGACGAATACTCTCGGCATCCGTTACATCGAGGGCGAGCACACGCAGATGCTCAGATGGCGGCAAAATGTCTTCGCGCGGACTGCGCATGGTAGCGACGACATGCCAATCGCGATCGAGGAAATATCGGGCGGTTTCGAGACCAAAACCGGACGAGCATCCGGTAATCAGAACGGTTCTCATGGTGGCACCTGCTATAAGTGGTTTAAGGTCTCTCCACTATAGACGGCTATATCTGTACTAACTATAATCAAAAGTCCACTTTTCTTTAGCATTAGTCCAGTAATGATCGACCCTCTTTCCGAGATCGTAACCCTCCTTGAGCCCCAGGCACTCTTATCAAAATTCGTGAGCGGCGCAGGCCCATGGCGGATACGTCGTACAGATTCCAAGCGCCCGTTTTACTGCGTCGTTATCGAAGGCTCCTGCGCCCTGACCGTGGACGGAGGTGGATTCATCCAGCTCCAGACAGGAGACTTCACCTTGATTCCGGAAGCACACGAGTTCACGGTGTCCAGCCTTGTCCCCCCGCCATCCGATGACCTGGAATCAGTGCCCGTGGAATTGTTGCATGGGGAATTCAGGCTGGGTGATCAAAGCGGTCCGGCCAATGTTCGTCTACTGGTAGGTCATTGTGTCTTTGGATCACCGGATACTGCTGTACTGGTATCGCTCCTGCCGCAACTCATACATATTCGGGGGGACAAAAGGCTCAAAACGCTGGTACAGCTTATAAACGAAGAATATCGTGCTCAGAGACCGGGCCGTGACCTGGTTCTGGCCCGGCTCCTGGAAGTGCTTCTTATTGAAGCCTTGAGATCGACTACCGACACGGCGACTCCTTCAGGTCTATTGCGTGGGCTAGCCGACGAACGCCTTGCCGTAGCAATACGCAAAATGCACGAGAATATTCATCGACCCTGGACGGTTGCACAACTGGCAAAAGAGTCGGCCCTCTCCCGCTCGGCATTCTTCGAACGATTCAGTAGAACAGTAGGGGTCACACCCATGGAGTACTTATTGGCCTGGCGTATGGCTTTAGCCAAAAAAATGCTGCGCGATAAAGCGCATGGAATCGCCGAAATTGCCGAACGTGTGGGCTATGGCTCTGCCAGTGCATTCAGCGTTGCTTTCGCTCGACATGTCGGGAAACCTCCGGCGAAATATGCACTTGGGGCGGAACATTAATGCTTCTGGATAGTTATTGATAACGTTCTGACATACCCTTCAGGTTAGAAACACGCTCAGCCAACTCGCTTCTGAATTGATCGTTTTCGCATTTATTCAAGGCATTTTCCGCTTCCAGCAATGCATCTTGAATTTGTCCAAGTCGTTCGTAAATTTCGCTTAGCAACTTGTGGTAACTCGAAACATGCGCTTTTGCCTTTAAGTCTCTCGTGGCCAAATCTAATGCGTTCTGAGCAGTTACCAAGGCATCGTCAAGCGCGCCCAGCATCAGTTCCGCTTCGGCTTTACGGTATAGAATCCAGTGATCAATACAATCCGCAGGAATCTTGCCGATTGCTTCGAGGGCCTTTTCTGGCAATTTGGCTATGATATACGCTTTGGCTACGGCACGTCCGTCATAGGGCTTCAACTCGCCACCTGAAGAAATAGCGTCTGCAAATTGAATACTAGCATTAATGAGTCGATCAACGAGTGTGTGTTTCTCTTCTTTGGCCGCTGAAATTGCTGTATTGGTTAGGGCTTCACAGGCACTTCCCCACTGGCTTCTTTCGACAGACGCAGGTGGCATTGCCAACATCTCCGGCAACCTTTCCGCAAGATTCACACAGATTAAAGGGTGGTGATATCCAAACTTAGAGGTAAATGAAACAAATGCCTCGTAAAATTGCCCGAATCCTTCAAGTGCCGATAATGCAATGATGTCCGCTAGCTTTTGAATTTTTTCAGGATCTTCCGAGAGTTCATTTACAACGTTTCCATATGATCTTAGCCTTGCAAGCGCTGCCAGTGAAACACGCAGTGGAACTGATGACGCATCCTGAAGCATCTCAACTATCAAGAAGCGCATAGATTTTTCACCAGCATCCTTGATATTTTTATCAACCCCATATTGCATGCCAAGATGAGCGATCTGCCCATGTGTGGCATGCCACTCTGGCCTCATCTCAAGAAGTTTGCTGAAGCAATTGAGAGCCTCCTGATGATCTCCGCTTCGCCTTAAAGCTTTTCCACGATGATGCAGAAGCTCAGCTCTTACATCATCGTCAGCAGCACCAGCAAGAGCTTTTTCAAAATTTTCGGCACATTGACGGTAATATTCTCCCCTCTCATCCCTGCTCTCGATTGCATAGGCGTGTGCCTCTCTGGCATCAATGAGGCACATGACCTCTGATAGGGGCAAACCAGGAGATATTTCTTTGGAATGGAGCTGTTCGTGCAATGTCTGTTTTGCATCGCACTCGACTTGTAGAAGAGCGTAGGAGAGCCAGTCGGAATCACGCTCGCCCCGACGGGCATGCTCAGCTTGTAGCAGGTCGAGGGCAAGGTGGATTTCCCGGAGTACGCTTGGCGTCATTTCGCCTTTTTGCTTTCCAACGTATTCCTCGACAGCACTGGTCAGTTCCTTTTTCCCATCAAAGTCACGAACGGCGACACGTACTAAATCATGAATTTTGGTAACGCCCGGAGTGCCGGTGGGTAACAGTATGGAAAGTTGCTGAAGCCTGTGAGAATTGATGATGCCAATGAAATCGCGCAAGAAAACCAAATCATGGGTTGTCAAACCTGAATTGGCAATCTTCTTGAGCCCCATAAGTGCGCCGTTTCTCAAGCGACCCAATATTTTTCCCATGATCGACTGGCCATCGCGCCCCGTAATGTCATTTGGAGATGCCAGAATTTCTCGGTAAAGATCGTTCGGCGGAACTTCTTCTTGAACAATGATAGCTCGGGCTGTCGATAGGATAAGCGGGCTAAACCTGCAAGATTGGATGAACTGTTGTGCTTCACTTGATGCATTGCTCCAGTCTTCACCGAGGATTCTGGATGCTGTCTCAACGGAAATCTCAGGAATTGGCAAGCAATTTTCACTTTCCAGAATCGCAGACTGCGAGGTCACCAGCACTACCCCACCTTTTTGAAGTCCATCCTGAAGCTCATTAAAATCTGTTTGGCTGATTGACCTTTCCAGTCCATCAATGACTAGAATGGTCTTGTTGGCGTTGAACAGGCCAACGATGTTGACGGGTGCACCTCCACGGGATCTTTGAATCGCACTGAGAGAAGTATCCTTAGTCCAATCCTCGCCTGAGATCCAAACATAGTTTTCGAATTCATGTGAACGTTGGCGGACAAAGCCGATTGCAGCTTGGTTTACCTGATCCGCTGACACCATGAAGTACGCAAACAGGTTTCGCGTTAAAATACCTAGCAAGGGCATCATTGATTCCTTGATCACAGATATGGCCATCACATGGGGCTGGCAGCTTGCCGTAGTATTCATAGTTATCAAGATTCTGAGAAAATCCAGGGAAGTACTGCCTGTAAAAAGCAGCGCAATCCGGGTTGTTTATTGATTGTTGATAAACTTCCTTCGCCAGTTCACGAGCATCCAGGAACACAAGCTTTCCACCATGAGACTGCCCTATAGGGGTAGCATTGAATTCTGCACGGAATGATGGCGGTTCCTCCTGGTTGGAAATCAGGTAAATTTTGTCTGGCTCCTGAGGCATCCGGTGATTAAGCGCATGCTGGATATCTTTTTCTATCTTTGTGAACGATGAATAGTCTCTGTTTCCAAAGTAGGCCTGCTCCGTGCTGTATTCAGCAACAACCATGGAGTCTTCACTGAAGCTGTCAACGGTGTGCCCGACGGGTTTGTAATCCTTATTGATTCCATGGTGGATCATTCTATTGTCTTCAAGGATTCCGACGACGTTGTGCCCAACGAGTTCGAGCTCAGTAGCACTCAGGCAGAAAATCTCGCTCATCAAATCCTTGATAATGCGTTTTTTGATATGTTCATGCATCATGTACGTTTCCCAACCACTTCATTTAGCAGCCCCTCGGTCTCCTGTTCCAAATCGTAGATATCGACTTTGATCTCCTCTAGGGCACGCATCGTGCAGGTGTATAAAAATGTCGGGTCAATGAAATTTCAGATAATGGATCAAACTTGTAATTCAACATGAATATCTCGCTTGAATTCGATCTTGTTGATCACAGGTCGATGACCGTATCGTGCAGCACTTCGCTTTTAGAAAAGCAGAGGATTTTACGTGCTAAGCGGTTAATCCAAGTTCTGAAAATGTGGCTGATACGACACTCAGCCCAGTAACCGCCCGCGCACCTCCATTAAGGCGAACCCGAGCAGGTTCAATCCCTTCCATAAATTAGGATTTTCCGCCCGAGGATCGTTTGCGGCCAGTCCGATACCCCAGATGCGATCTTTCGGGCTGGCTTCGACCAGTATGCGCTGGCCGGTATTGCGCAGAAACTCGCCAAGCGTTTCATGCTGGGAAAATTTGGCCTGATTGCCCGCGACAACAATATCGAATCGCTGCTGATTCCAGGTCTCATCATCAAAATTCCGGATCGAACGACCTAACTGCTTGGCCTCGGCTGGACTGCGGGCTGCCAGAATTTGCGGCAATAGCTTATCGTCTTTAAACAGACGGGCTTTTTCCGCCATCATGTAATGCTCAGCGGTGGGGTAGAGCTGGCCATTGAGTGTGAAAGGGGCGTTATACCATTGACTCAAACATTCCTTGCCGATCAGCGCATCCCGGCGCGGAGTATGGCCCCAAAAGAACAGATATTTGACCCGTTCGCCATCGTTGACATGATTCATTAACGCCGTTCGATCACAGATATTCAGCATCAGTTTTGCTCCGCCAGCAGCTCACGCGAAATTTACACGTGATATTTACACTGGGGTGTTGGTTGTCGATTGAAACATTTCCGGGCCGGGATTGCTGCCTACTGCCCCAATACCGCAAGCTTGCCAAATCCACCTTGAATCCCGAAGATACAGAATCATAAACTACTATTCGACCTGGCCGGAGGAGAAAATTTCTATGATCCGTGATGCGGAAACGCTGGAAGCTTTGCTTGATACGATCCGCCGCTTTGTGCGCGAGCGTTTGATTCCGCATGAAGCGCAGATCGCGGAAACCGATCAAATCCCCGACACTATTATCCAGGCGATGCGCGAGCTGGGGCTGTTCGGCCTGACCATTCCGGAACAATATGGCGGACTGGGTCTGAGCATGGAAGAAGAAGTTCTGGTCGCGTTTGAACTGGGACAGACCTCGCCGGCGTTTCGCTCGCTGATCGGCACCAATAACGGTATCGGTTCGCAAGGTATTGTGATCGACGGCACCGAGCAGCAAAAACAGCACTGGCTGCCCCGGCTGGCACGCGGCGAGATCGTCGGCTCGTTCGCCCTGACCGAACCGGACAGCGGTTCCGATGCGGCCTCTTTGCGCACCACTGCTGTACGGGATGGTGACTGTTACCTTCTGAACGGCAGCACGCGCTACATCACAAATGCCCCCGAGGCCGGTATTTTTACCGTTATGGTGCGCACTGATCCGGCCAATAAGGGAGCCGGCGGGGTATCGGCCTTTATTGTTGAAGCGGGCACAGCGGGCTTGTCCTTAGGGCCTGTTGATAAAAAAATGGGCCAGCGCGGCGCACATACCTGCGATGTCATCTTCGAGAATTGCCGGGTGCCAGCAGAGAACATCATCGGCGGGCGCGAAGGGGCGGGGTTTAAAACCGCCATGAAAGTGCTGGACAAAGGTCGGCTGCATATTGCTGCGGTTTGCGTCGGGGCGGCTGAGCGTATGCTAAACGATGCGCTGAATTACGCCCTTGATCGAAAGCAGTTCGGCCAGCGGATCGCGGATTTCCAGTTGATTCAGGCCATGCTGGCAGACAGTAAAGCCGAAGCCTACGCCGCCCGTTGCATGGTGCTGGACGCGGCGCGCCGGCGCGATGCCGGTGAAAATATCGCCACCGAAGCGTCCTGCTGCAAATTATTCGCCTCCGAAATGTGTGGCCGGGTGGCCGACCGGGCGGTGCAAATTCACGGCGGTGCAGGCTATATCAGCGATTACGGTATCGAGCGCTTTTACCGCGATGTACGCCTGTTTCGGATTTACGAAGGCACCAGCCAGATCCAGCAGCTGGTTATCGCCCGCAATATGATTCGTGCGGCAGAGCGGTAATGCAAACGCTGGACGATTTGCTGGCGTCCCTGCCCGCGCGTATCGACCAAATTTTAAGCCCGTCACATCTGGCCGCTATGGCTGTTTCAGAGTCTGCTCCGGCCTTGATTCAGGATGGGCGGCAGTGGAGTTATCAGGCACTGGCCGGGCATGTCACGGCCAGTGCTGCGCTGCTGGGCGATTATGGGGTACGGGCTGGCGACCGGGTGATGCTGGTCGGCGAAAACAGTGCGGCGTTAGCGGTTCTGATTCTGGCGCTGTCCCGACTCGATGCCTGGGCGGTGATCGTCAATGCCCGTTTGAATGCGCATGAAATCGATGCTTTGCAGGCGCACTGCCAGCCGCGCTGTTTGCTCTATACGGTCAATGTATCGCCGGATGCAGCGGTGCATAGCACACGACACGGTGCGCAACCGCTGTTGTTGCCCGGTGTTGATACGGTGGCGATCAGCGCTCTGGATACCGACAGTAAACCGGAACCCGTGCACGCTGATCCGGCCCGCCAGGTCGCGGCCCTGATTTATACCTCGGGCACCACCGGACAGCCTAAAGGGGTGATGCTGACGCATCGCAATCTGCTATTTATTGCGGCGGTTTCCTCCCGTCTGCGCGGCCTGACACCATCAGATTGTGCGTACGGCGTGCTGCCTGTCTCGCATGTATTCGGGCTGGCCTCGGTGTTTCTCGGCACACTGTACGCAGGTGCCAGTCTGCAGCTGGTGGCGCGCTTCGAGCCGGCGGCGGTGCTACGTGCTTTGCAGGATGGCCTGAGTGTGCTGCAGGGTGTGCCAGCCATGTTCGCCAAATTGTTCGATCATATCCGCCGCAGCGGTCAACCGCTGCTCGCGCCCCGGCTGCGCTTTCTGTATGCCGGCGGTTCACCACTGGATCCCAGCCTAAAAGCCCGTATAGAACAGGCTTTCGGGGTCACTCTGCATAATGGTTATGGCTTGTCCGAGACGTCCCCCACGGTTTGTCAGACCCGCCCGGAAAACCCCCGTAGTGACTGCTCGGTCGGGCCGCCGATTCCGTTTGTCGAGGTGCAGCTACGGGCGCTGCAAGGCGGTGGGCTGGTGGCCACAGGTGAAACGGGTGAGCTGTGGGTGCGCGGGCCGAATGTGATGCTCGGTTATTATCGTAATCCGGCGCAAACCGCCGAGGTTATCGATGCCGAGGGCTGGTTGAACACTGGCGATCTGGCGCGTCAGGTGCCGGACGGAGCGCTGTTTATCGAGGGTCGCAGCAAGGAGCTGATTATCCGCTCCGGTTTTAATGTCTATCCACTGGACATCGAAACGGTACTGAACACACATCCGGAAGTGGTGCACTCGGCTGTTGTGGGACGGTCGGTGGCAGACAACGAAGAAGTCATCGCCTTTGTTGAACTGGTGCCCGGCAGCCGTCTGGACACGGCCACTTTGAGCGCGTTTGCAGCTGCTCGACTGGCGGCTTACAAGCGCCCGAGCGAGATTATTATCCTGCCCGCATTGCCAGCTGCAGCGAACGGCAAGGTTTTAAAAAATCAGCTGAAAACCCTGGCCTGTAAAAACCAGACTGACGGCGCAGTTGATGCGTTATAGTAACTCATCAGCAGTACATAATTAGCTTACAACTATTAGCTAATAACTAACGGGGCAAACGCTCTGCTCACCGAGGAGGAATACACGATGAAATACCGTTCATGGCTGTGCTCACTGGCGCTGGGTCTTGGTGTTCTGACAGGGGCTGTGTCTCATGCTGATGAGTTACCCGGACAGCTCAGCTGGACCGCCTACGGCACCGGTTCGGCCGGTTATAACCAGGCGGTCGCTATCGGCAGCGCCCTTAAAAACCAGCGTGGTATCGATCTGCGGGTGCTACCGGGCAAAAACGATGTGTCCCGCCAGGTGCCGCTGCGAGCGGGCAAAGTGCAATTCTCTGCGACTGGCGTCGGGGCCAGTTTTATGGCGCAGGAAGGTGTTTTCGAGTTTGGCCTGCGTGAGTGGGGGCCGCAGCAGGTACGGGTGTTGCTGGCTTCGAATGGCAACAGCAATTTATCGGTTGGTGTGGCTGCCGATATCGGTGTGCAATCACTGGCTGATCTCAAAGGCAAACGGGTGGCCTGGGTGGTGGGATCACCCTCACTGAATGAAAATGTCGGTGCCATACTGCATTTTGCCGGCTTGAGTTGGGACGATGTAATCAAAGTCGAGTTTCCCGGTTTTGGCGCGTCCTGGGATGGCATCATAAACGATCAGGTCGATGCCGCGTTCGCTTCTACTACGTCAGGCAAAGCCTATCAACTGGAAGCTTCGCCACGCGGTATTTTCTGGCCGCCGCTGCCACATGACGATCAGGACGGCTGGGCGCGTATCCAGAGCGTTGCGCCGTTTTTTGTGCCGAATATGGCCACCATTGGTGCTGGCCTGTCGGAGGAAAATCCGCACGAGGGGGCAGCCTATCCGTATCCGATTCTGATCACTTATCCGGATCGCGAAAGCGGATTGGTTTATGCGATGACCAAAGCCATGGTCGAGCTGTACCCGCACTATAAAGACGCTGCCCCTGGCATCAACGGCTGGGCACTGGAACGGCAGATTTTCGACTGGGTGGTGCCGTATCATGATGGCGCGATCCAGTACTTCAAGGAACGTGGCGTCTGGACGGATACCTATCAACAGCATAATGACGAGCTGGTGCGTCGTCAGCAGATTCTGCAAGGCGCCTGGCAGGCCTATAACGCCAGTGCGTCGGACGATGACGATGCTTTTTTCAGGGGCTGGCTGGAAGCCCGTCGTACCGCGCTGGAAAATGCAGGTTTGAGTCCGATCTACTGATCTGCCGCGCTGATCCTCATCGTTTATGAGCGAAAAGCAGCTTACCGAACATCCGCGCTGGCTGCAGTTCAGCGTGGTGCTGCTGACGCTGGCTGCACTGCTGCTGGCAGTGAATCAACTGTTCAATGTACAGCTGTTCGGTCTGGTCATACTGGATACCCGGTATCTGTATGTGCTGGCCGGGATCTTCCTGTGCCTGACTTTTTTACTGATCCCGGCCCGTAAGACAGCTTATGGCAGGCTCGGACATGGTCTGGACTATCTGCTGGCATTGCTGAGTCTGGTGGTGTCGGGATATTTCGCCTGGAGCGCCGAGCAAAGTCTGCTGCAAGGCTGGGAGTACGCCGCGCCGCCAACGGCACAATGGTTCAGCTATGCCTTCTGGTTGTTGATTCTGGAAGCCGCACGGCGGGCCGGTGGCGGGCTGATCTTTGCCGTGATTCTGCTGTTTTCGCTGTATCCCACCTTCGCTGACAAAGTGCCGGGACCGATCTCGGGTTTTGCCCAACCGCTGGGCGATACCGTCGTGTTTCACATGCTGTCCACGGAAAGTGCTTTTGGCATCCCGATGCGGGCTTTCGGCGAGCTGGTTATCGGCTTTATTCTGTTCGGTGCGGTCTTGCAGCATACCGGCGGTGGCCGGTTTTTTAATGATCTGGCATTTGCCCTGGTCGGGCGGTTTCGCGGTGGCGCGGCCAAAGTCGCCATTTTTGCCAGCGGCTTTATGGGCTCGATGAGCGGCAGCGTGATCTCGAATGTATTAACGACCGGCGCGGTCTCGATTCCAGCGATGCGGCGTAGTGGATTTGCCCCGCATTATGCGGCGGCCACCGAGGCCTGTGCGTCCACCGGCGGCGTCCTGATGCCGCCGATCATGGGCACGACTGCGTTCGTGATGGCATCGTTTCTGGGTATGCCTTACGCGGAAATCGCACTCGCCGCTGCAGTACCTTCGCTGCTGTTTTATTTCGGCTTGTTCGTGCAGATCGATGCCTATGCCGCGCGGCGTGGGTTACGCGGTTTGAGCGCACAGGAATTACCGCAAACCCGTCAGGTCCTGCGTCAGGGCTGGCCGTATCTGCTGGTGTTTGCACTGCTGATCGGTTTTTTGCTGATTTTGCGGCGGGAAACCCAGGCACCGTTTTATGCGACGGCGGCGTTGCTGCTGATTAATCAGTTGTTGCCGCAACAACGCCTGAATGTTACGTCCTTTATCGCACTGGTGATTGGTGTCGGTAAAGCGCTGTCGGAACTGGTTGCCGTCTTGCTGGGAGTGGGGCTGATCGTTGGGGCGTTTTCCGCTACCGGTCTGGCTGGCACATTGGTCAATGATCTGATCTTCCTGGCTGGTGGCTCTCTGCTGATGCTGCTGCTGATGGGCGCGCTCACCAGCTTTGTTTTCGGTATGGGCATGACGGTAACCGCCTGTTATATCTTTCTGGCCATTGTGCTGGCGCCAGCGCTGGTGCGGGCAGGGCTGGACCCGCTGGCGGTGCATTTGTTTATTCTGTACTGGGGCATGGTGTCGTATATCACACCACCGGTTGCGCTGGGCGCGTTTGCTGCGGCCAATCTGGCCGGTACCAGCCCCATGAAAGCCGGGTTGGAAGCAATGCGTTTGGGCGGCATTATTTATATCGTGCCGTTTTTCTTTGTGCTTAATCCGGCGCTGATCGGGCGGGGTACGCTGGCTGAATTCGCCGGCGTATTACTGACCGCAGTAGCCGGGGTGTGGTTTATTGGCAGCGCTTTGCAGGGATATGTCGCCGGTCTCGGACCTTTATCGACCGGCCTGGGCGGCTGGCTGATGCGGGTTGTGCTGGCGGTTGCCGGGCTGAGTCTGGCGCTGCCGGGCAACGCCACACTGGGTCTCAATCACTGGATGACAGCGCTGTTCGGGATAGCATTGGCTGCGCCGGTGCTGGCGTTGTGTTATCGCACCGCACAGCGCGGATAACAATATTACTGCGCCAGATGATAAACAAACTGATGGGGTTCGGCCGGTGTGGTGACGGTCAGCAGCAGATCGTCACCGGCTTGCGGCGGGCGCGGCAGTTCGATTTTACCAGACCGCCATAGGTTTCATCGACATCCACCGTATGGCGACGCAGATAATTCTGGCCCAGATTGTGTTGCGTCTGGTCAGCGCTGCGCCGCACCTCGCGAAAGCCTAAACCTATAAACCCCTGCAGGACAGCGCTGGTAATACCGGCGCTGCCGCCAATAATCTGCGGCGTGACCGCACCGACCACCACATCAGCACCATCCCAGCTCAGGTCATCGTCAGCGGCCGGGCTTACCTCGGCATAACGATAAACGCGTCCCGGCAGCGCCTGCCCGGGTGTCTGCAGCATGAAGGCAATATTGGCCGTTGAGAAATTGAAGCTGGCCGACTCGCGGTTGTGTACGCTGATCTCGAAGAGTAATGCAGCGCTGTTGGCATCCAGCAGTGTCACTACGACCTCGTCCGTGTGGTTGGAGCGCAGTACAGCCAGTCCTTCCCGATAACGAGTGCTGATGTGTTCTTTAGCATCGGGTTCAAGTTGCAGTGGCGGTGCCGCGCAACCGGTTAACAGGGTTATCAGCAGAGCCGGTCCGAACGTCAGTAAGCGCTTTAACATTGTGCCTGAAACAGGTTTCCAAAGAGGCTTTCATAATACCGCAGAACGTTTGTAATTCCTTTATTTAACAATAAATTTTTGCTTTTTTTAATAAATATCGCAGAGCTTGCAGAGTTTTGTCGGACAACTGGTCTTCTACAGGGGCGGGGCACCGCCTTCCTCTTTGCGCCGGGCAACAAAAGCGTCGAGTTCTTCCTGGCTGGCGGGATCAAGCGACGGTGGCGTGTATTCAGCCAGAAACTGCTGGTACAACCGGTGTGCATGCTGGGTGGCGCTGGGCGAGCCATTATCCTGCCAGGTTTCGAAGTTATGCCAGTCTGACACCAGCGGGGTATAAAAAGCGGTTTCATAACGGGCCATGGTATGGGCGCAACCAAAGAAGTGCCCGCCGGGGCCGACCTCGCGGATGGCATCCAGTGCCAGCGTGTCATCATTAACCTCAAGCGGGGTCAGATAGGCGCTCATCATCTGCAACAGCTCGGCGTCCAGCACCATTTTCTCGAACGAGGCGCATAAGCCGCCTTCCAGCCAGCCGGCACCGTGCATGATCATATTGGCATGACCCATGACTGCGCCCCACAGCGACATGGTGGATTCATACGCAGCCTGGCCATCCACACTATTGGCTGCTGTCACATTGGAAGAGCGATAGGGCAGGCCGTAAAAGCGGGCCAGCTGACCGCCGATCTGGGCCGCTTTAACGTATTCCGGTGTACCGAAAGCGGGCGCGCCGGATTTCATATCGACATTGGAGGTGAAACCGCCGTACATGGCCGGTGCGCCGGGTCGCACGATCTGGGTCAGGACAATGCCGGCCAGCGCCTCGGCGCTTTGCTGGGCCATCGCGCCGGGCAGACTGGCCGGTGCCATCGCGCCGGCCAGGGTAAACGGTGTCATGACCACGATCTGGTTATGACTGGCCATTTCAATCAGCCCTTCCAGCATCGGTTTATCGATACGCAGTGGTGAGCTGGAGTTGATAACCGTGAACAGGCTGGGCTCCTGCTCCAGTTGCTGCTGACTGATACCGCGTGCGATACGGGTGATTTCCAGCGCATCGACAATGCGTTCTCGGCCCAGTGAATAGGCATGGAACGGTTTGTCACACAGCTCCACCATGGCTTTCAGGGCATCCAGGTGGCGGGTTTCGACAGCCAGGTCAATCGGTTCTACCGGATAGCCGCCAATAATGTGCACGCAGTTCAAAGCCTGTCCGAGCCGGATCAGATCGCAGTAATCCTGCATATTGCCGACCCGCCGCCCGCGCTTCAGATCGGATACATTCGGGGCGCTGCCGACAGTGCAATACGCAATATGCCGTCCGCCGAGCTGCACGCTGTGCGCCGGGTTGCGGGCGTGGAAGGTAAACTCGGAGGGCACATGACGGAGATACTCCAGTACCATACCGCGATCCATGCGCACGCGCTGACCGTCAACCTGCGCGCCGGCCCGGGCCAGTAACTCACGTGCTTGCGGCAGCAGGAAATCGATGCCGATTTCTTCCAGAATGGTCATGCTGGCCTGATGAATCCGCTCCAGCTGCTCGGCGTTCAGCAGTTCGACGGGTTGGTACGGATTGACAGGCTGTTGCCAGGGAGACTGTATGATGCTGCGCGGATTACGGGTGCCACGTCGACTGGGACGGCGAGTGCTCATCAATGTCTACTCCAATGTTAATTAGAACCATGCCAGCTTAGAATTTTATGCGGCGGTGGAGTGTTCAGAAAGCGCAGTGATTTGTCCTGAAACAAGCGGATAAACAATAGCGCTCAGTAAAGCTTAAGAGCATTGCGGACGGTTGACCAGTTTCTGGCGCTGGTCAACCGTGTGTAAGGTGGTTGATCAGCTGCTGCGTACATTCCTGGTGGTGTGGTCTTGCCCGTTGAGTTTTTCGGGCTTGTCGGCCTGTTTATTACTGCTCCCCTCAGTAGGTTTCTCAGATGGCGCGACCAGCCGCCGGGTCGCGCGTGGTGCAGTCAGTGCCGCACGATTTTCCACCTGAAAAAATTCACCTTGCAGTTCCTTAAGCACGGTATTGACCAGCTCGGCCGTAATGGTATGCGCTTCTTGTAAAAAGCTTTCCAGTAATATCCGGTTGCATAATTTATTAATCTGTCTTGGTATGCCATCGGTATGCTGCTGGATCAGCTCGTAGGCTGCCAGCGTGAATTCGGGATCATTTCGCCAGCCGGCAATGTGCAGGCGGTGCTCAATGTATTGGCGCGTTTCGCCCAGATCAAACGGTTGCAGATGACAGGCTGCAATAATCCGCTGGCGCAAGGCATCCATGCGCTTCGTCCCCAGGGTTTGACGTACTTCTTCCTGCCCGACCAGAAAACACTGTAACAGGCCGTGATGGTTGGCCTGAAAATTGGTCAGCAGACGTAGGGCTTCCGCCGCTTCCGGGCTGAGACGCTGCGCTTCGTCAACAATCAGCAGCACCCGTTGCTCGGCATGAGAGCGCAGAAATTGCTCCAGACGGTGTAACAGTACCGCCTGACTTGAGCCTTCGGGGCTAAGTCCGAAAGCCGACAACACCATCGCCAGCAGATCAGTTTCCGTGGCCTGGGTGGCGACCATATGCGCGGTGACCAGGGTTGATGCCCGTGCCAGTTCGTTTAGCAGGGTGTAGACCAGGATCGTTTTGCCGCTGCCCGGTGTGCCGGTCAGCAGAATAAAGCCTTCGCGTTGCAGCAGGCCATAGCGCAGGTAGTTAAGGGCACGCTTATGATCGTTGCCGCTGAAGTAAAAGCGTACATCCGGCGTTATCGAGAACGGTTTTTCCCGCAGCCGGTAAAAGTTTTCATACGTTGTTGCCGGTGTGTCCCGTTGAGCTGGCGCGGCTTTAGCGGGCTCGGAGATAATAGGTCGGGCTGCGGCCGTCGGAGAGGTAACCGCCTGGGGAGCTTCCTGTGTCTCTTGCCTGGCTCGTTTGGGCGTTAAGTCGGGGGGCGGCGTAGGGGCTCGCGGCTTGGACGCTGCAGGGTCTACAAAAATCGCATCCGCTGCTTTTTCAGTGCTTTTGCTCGCTGGTGGTATTGGCGGTTGCGGCGGGGGTGGCAGCAGTTCTGCATTGGTCATGGTGCCGTAGCGGCCCGGTGAGCTTTTCTGCAATTTTTCCTGCGGTTTTTGCGGCGATTTTTGTGGTGATGCTTTTGGCGGGTTTTGCGGTATTTCTCCTGTAGCACCCGAAGTGCCGGCGCGCGTGTGATTGGGCTTGACGGGTGGCGCAGCCGGATGGGGCTCTGCGTCGTAGGTGTTTTTTATCGGGACGGGTGCCAGCACCGATGGATAGCGTAAAGACGCCAGAATAGTCCCGAGTTCCCGTCGGGTATAGGGCTTGGGGAGAAACCCATGCACACCTAATTGCGCTGCCGCGGTGCGATTTTGCTGCGAATCAGCCGAGGAACACATCACAACATGGGGCCGGTTGATGTCGGGGTCAGCCAGAATAGCCTGCAGGGTTTCAAAACCGTCTATGCCAGGCATTAGAATATCCAGGAAGACAATATCCATCTGCCGTACCTGCAAATAATCGAGACAGTCTCTACCTGAGTCAACACAGTCAGCCTCGACATCGTACTGTGCCAACAAGCGACTCAGCTGCTCTTGGGCCAGTCTTGAGTCATCTACAATTAACGCTTTCATGTTTATCCATCCAGGCAGTGATCAACGTTAACACTCAGCCAGTCATTGCAATAACGTCAAATATTCCTTGTGTTTCAATGACTGCCGAAAAATAGATGAAATTTGTAACTACGCAGCATGTGACGAAAAACGCATAGTTTATCGTGCCTTGTAGCAAATCTATTATTAAAAAATCGGCAATTAATGCTGAAACCTAAGTGCTTGCGGCGAGCGTTCGGGGTTGACACTCCGGGCATTGGAAAATGCTAAATCTGGTGCCGGTCAGAGCCAGCAATATACGGGGCTTTTACCGCGAGTAATGCACAGGAACAGTGTGTCTGATCCCTCGATTCCCGCCTGCGCGGGAATGACGGGTTAGAGGGGTATTGCAGGCTTTCAGTTCATACTGGATTCCCGCTGGCGCGGGAATGACAGTGCCACAGACTCTTCTGGTTGATGCCCTGTGGAGAAATAATGACTGCCGCGAAACAATTATTTCGAGGTTTTGTGCGCGGATTTCAGCTCTTTCAGGGCTTGCAGACCTTTCTGGCGCTGTGCAGTTACGACCTCCAGTTTTTTTTGCAGGTGTTTGTGTTCGGCTTTGTCGTCGATACCATCGAGGCGTTTGCGCAGATGATCTCGTTTCGTTTTGAGCTTCTTCAGCACTTTCTTGATCGAATCGCGTTCTTCCAGTTGTTCGCGCTGCTTGGCGCTTAGATAAGCCGACAGTTTTGCCAAGGCCTTTTTCAGTTTCATGATTTCTCCGAGCTTTGCGCGAGTTGCTCGATTTCGGTTTCTCCCAGCGCTACGGATTGTTCTGCCGCATGCAGGGCCGGATTATTTTCAGCAAATATAAGCTGCGCCGCGTTAATTAAATTTTCGCAGGCATCGTAGACGTAGCCGCTATCGTTGATGAGCGACGTTGCCATTTGCGCGGTGATGTGTTGTTCCCGTATCAATCGATCCAGGGTGCCACTGCTGACGAGATCACTTTCCGCCAGGAGGAGTTTAGCGTCGTCAAATGACAGTATCGTGACAGTCTCATCGGTGCTGTCGCGCACACTGGCAATCTCTCTGAGTACACGCCCGATCAAGGCGCGCAATTTATCGTACTCGTCCTGTATATAGGGGTTGGATGAACGTAAGTAGGTATTCAGATTTTTTTGCAGATGCTTGATCGCTTTCAGGGCTTCCACCAGATGGCTGCCTGCCATACGCTGAGTGTGCAGCTGCTCGGCCTGGGCTTCATTGGCGGTGATCTGGGCCCGACTGATGAACTCGATAATCGCACTGTAGAGATTTTTGACGTGCAGTGCGTATTTCTCGTTAATGTCTTCCTGGATGATCCGCCGCGACTGTTTGATCACACTGTCAATAGGCTCGGCGGAGAATAAATCCTTGCGCCGTATGCTGAGTCCGTGAGCGATGATGCCAACGGTAATGTCGTATAAGCGAATGGTTTCCTTGTGGACCGCCTCAATGGCCGCATCCGGAAAACTGATAGTCGCCTCGTTCAGGTACTCCGGCTGGGTGATCAGGGTTGCACGCGGTTTGATAACGCGCAGTAACACCTGCTCGAGCGGGCGCATCAGCGGCAGCATCAGGGTGATCCCGGCGAGGTTGAACAGGGTGTGGAACAGCGCCAGTTTCAGGGTGTAATCGTCGACGCCGATGCCCAGTAATACGCTCAGCCAGTCAACGACGTGTATATAGGCCTGGATAAACACGATAGCGACCGCGCCGGTCGCCAGATTAAACACCAGATGTGCCCCGGCCAGACGACGACCGTCAACATTGGCGCTGATACTGCCGAGCAGGGCGGTAATCGTGGTGCCGACATTGGAGCCGATGGCCAAAGCCAGACCGTTTTCATACGTGATCTGGCCGGCTGCGAGCGCGGTCAGAATCAGCACCAGGGTGGCGTGGCTGGATTGCATGACTACGGTGGCGAAGATCCCGATAGCGGTAAACACCAGCAAACCCGTCAGACCGGGCAGGGCGTAGGTGGCTAAGTCAATATCCGCCTTGAATGCCTCGAAACCCTGCTTCATGTAATCGATGCCGAGGAATAAAAAGCCCAGCCCGAGCAAAATATAGCCGAGTCCTTTCCAGCGTTTGCTTGACTGAAAAACCAGTACCACACCAAACACCATCAAAGGCATTGCGTAGGCGGAAATGGACACCTTCAGACCAAAGCCGGCGATCAGCCAGGCACCGGTTGTGGTGCCCAGATTAGCACCGAAAATAATGCCAATGCCGCCGCTCAGGCTGATCAGTCCAGCCGACAGAAAGGAAATCGTCAGTACCGAAACCAGCGAACTGGATTGCACCAGTGTGGTGGAAACGACACCGAACAGCAGGCTTTTCCAGACCCGATCGGTACTGCGCCGTAAAATACTGTCGAGCACGCCGCCGGCGAAAGCCCGAAAGCCTTCTTCCAGCGCCAGCATGCCAAACAGAAACATGGCCACGCCGGCCGCGATAATGGTGAAATCCGAGCTGCTCCAGAAGCCATACGCGAGTAGCGCGAGTAGCGTGGGCAGCCAGGCTCTACTGAGTAAAGTATTCAATTTATTAGCTTATACGCAAATGCTGTTAAGGCAGCATCATACCGCGAATCATGAAAAACAACATGGCAGCTAACAGCGCCGACACCGGCACCGTAATCAACCAGGCCGCCACGATTTTAAGCAAGGCTGATCGTTTTACCAGTTGCTGGCGATAAATCCGACGCAAGCCCTTGCGTTCTTTTTTCGTCAGCGAACCCTCGGTGTCAGGCTGGTCGGCAGTGGACTGATTTTTTAGCGCTTTCAGCATGGCACCTTTGGCTTCCAGCGAAGCTTGCTCGAATTGTGCCAGGAACTGATCGACGGTTTCCCGCTCAGCCCCCTGGTGATGGTGCTGGATGTCTTCGATCATGCGGGCATAATTGGCTTTCAGAAATTCGCGCAGAAAACCCACCCCAAACACGCCACCCACTGCAATATGAGTAGAACTCACCGGCAAACCGAGCTGGGACGCGATGATGACAGTGATCGCAGCGGCCATTGCAATACAAAAAGCCCGCGTCTGATCCAGTTCGGTAATTTCCGAGCCGACTGTGCGGATAAGTTTCGGGCCGTACAGCATCAGGCCGAGTGCAATCCCGATCGCGCCGACGACCATAACCCACAAGGGGATAGCCGCTTTGCCGGCCACACCGCCGCCGGTAATCGCTTCATTGATGGCCGCGAGCGGGCCTACCGCATTGGCGACATCGTTGGCACCGTGGGCAAAACTGAGCAGCGCTGCCGCGAAAATCAGCGGCGCGGTGAACAATTGGTTGATGCTGGCTTTCTCGTTACTGAGCGTGGCGGCTGCACGTCCGATCAGCGGGCGTACGATAAGATAAATTAATAGCGCTAACAGCAGACCAATACCAAACGCTGTCGGGAAGCTCACAACCCAGATTTTCTTCAGGCCCTTGAGGATTAAATAAGTTGCGAAAGCCCAGGCCATGATCGCTACCAGCAAAGGCACCATGTGCCGGGCCGCAGTGATCATATCCGTTTTATAAGTCACCGTGCGTTTGATCAGATACAAAAACGCCGCTGCGATCAGGCCGCCCAATACGGGCGAAATAACCCAACTGGCTGCAATTTCCGCCAGCTTGCCCCAGTTGGCGATATCCATGCCTCCTGCGGCCACCCCGGCACCAAGCACCCCACCGACGATAGAATGCGTGGTTGATACCGGCGCGCCCATAATGGTTGCGGCGTTCAGCCATAAGGCACCAGCCAATAGTGCCGCTGTCATGACCCAAATAAAGGTTGTGCTATTTTCAATCTGGTCCGGATTGATGATGCTGCTTTTAATCGTGCTGACCACTTCGCCGCCTGCAATCAATGCTCCACCAGCCTCGAATATGGCGGCGATCAGGATCGCACCGACCATCGACAGCGCACGCGAACCCACCGCCGGGCCTACATTATTGGCGACATCGTTGGCACCGATATTGAGCGCCATATAGCCGCCGATCATGGCCGCTACTACCAGCATCACGCTATCCGGACCGCTGATGCCGCGTCCGAGCGTAAACAGCATGATCGCGATGATGAACAGCAGCGCGGTGCCGAACCGGAATAGTTCCTGACGCCCAAACTGGGTGGCGGTTTCTATAGCTTGTAAACTTTTAAGTTCCATGCGGAGCATTGGCCTCTGGCGTTGCTAACGTTTTTGAAGGCATATGTACGCGATTCTAAATCGCAATTTTGATAATAAGCTTCTCAACTTATAATGCCTTGCCTTAAATCAAGAAAAAGCTGATTTGTCGGCTATCAGCCTGTTTGCGCGGCTGATTAAATCCTGTCTCTTTTTGCACAATGAATGAAATCACACTATGACACTGATTAATTGGTTATCGCTGGTTGCGGTTTGTTCGCTGGGTGCCATGTCGCCGGGACCGAGTCTGGCGGTCGTGATCAAACACACGGTGAACGGCAGTCGCCTGCATGGGGTCGCGACGGCCTGGGCACACGCGCTGGGGATTGGTTTATATGCCTGCCTGACGGTATTCGGCCTGGCGGTGTTGCTGACCCGTCATCCGGCGCTGTTTCAGCTGGTCACCTGGGCCGGCGCGGGGTATCTGGCCTGGCTGGGGGTTAAATCCCTGCGCGCCGGGCGCTATAAGCCCGATCCGAAGGCGGCGTCTGCGCCTGCCGGAGGACTGACGGATGCGGCCCGGGATGGTGCGATGATCTCTGTGCTGAATCCCAAAATCGCGCTGTTTTTTATTGCGTTATTCAGCCAGTTTGTGAGTGTTGACAGCAGCACACCGGAGCGCTGGCTGATGGCGGCCACTGCGTTTGTGATTGACGGCAGCTGGTACAGCATCGTGGCGGTAGTGTTGTCGCAGGCTGCTATTCTGGCCCGCGTCCGTGCTAACGGGCACTGGGTGGACCGGGTCTGCGGCGTTTTATTTATCGCTGTCGCAGCCCGGATTGTGCTGGTGTAAACCTTGTTTCAGACGGCCATTGCGGAGGTTTGCGGCGGGCTGGACGGTGGCTCGTGAACAGCCGCTTCCTGCGGATGCAGAGGTGGTTCTTTCGGCCACAGCAGATAACGGGCGATGACTTCAGCATAACCGGAATACCGATAGCCGCCATTCAGTGCCAGAAAAGCATCCCGCTGCGCACGCCAACGGGCCGGTAAACGGTACCAGGGCAGGCCCGGCGCGGCATGGTGGACAATGTGCAGATTATTGTTCAGAAACAGTAAAGCCAGCAACGGATGAGCCTCGATGCTGACCGTGCGCTGACGCCAGTCCGGGTGTGCCTGGTGTTCCAGAAACGAGCGCAGCAGGCTCAGACTGATACCGGGATAGACAAACAGCAGTAGATAATCCAGCAGAGGAATCCGGCAGACTCCGAGTACCCAGAGTAAAACCAGCGCACAGCCCAAAGCATGTAAACCCCAGCTGGGCAGCGTGCGCCAGTCGCCCGCCCGCAACCGCAGAATTTCCGCGCGCACCAGCCCAAACAGCGCGAACCACGGCCCCAGCAATAATCGTCCCAAAACGGTGTTATAGCTCCAGCGCAAGGCCTGGCGCCAGGGGGGCAGCTGCTGCCATTGCGCTGCACTCAGATAATACGATTCCGGGTCCTGCAACGGGTTGGTGAGAAACTCATTGTGGTGATGCGCCTGATGGCTTTCGCGATATAACTCGAACGGCAGCCAGAGCCAAAGCGATGGCAGCACCAGTAAACGATTCAGCCTGCGCCAGGGGGTGGGATGATCATGCACGACCTCATGCTGGAGCGAACCGTGCCAGGCAATCAGATATGCCGCCAGCGGTAATACCATCCACCAGGCCAGCACATGATAGTGCCAGGTCAGCACCCCGAAAGCACCATAAATGAGCGCCGCCACAGCCACAGTAGGCCACTCAATCATGGACCGAACCGATCCGGTATCTGCCATACAAGCCCTCGTATATATCAGAACATTAGTTTACTAAAAGAACGTTTGTTGATTTTATATGACTTATGGTGATAATTGTCAACATTGTGGTCTAATCAGATCAGATGAAACAGCGATCAAGTGCCAGTATCATGTAGTCGACATCATGTATATGAATGGCAAACTTCCGATTGACCCACCTAAGAGCATATTTCGCGGCAGATCACAGATGCAGAAAATGAGCTATTGCGCTGACGGCAGCTGGTGCGCTGATCATGCGCTGATGCCTTCCAGGCCTGGAAGCCGTTTCCGGTTGCACGATCGGTGACACTGAGTACACAAAAGCAGCGTCGCCGGGTACGCCCGGGTGGCAGTACAGCGCGCCTGCTGCTGTTTAACAAGCCGTTCAATGTGCTGAGCCAGTTCAGCGATGACAGTGGTCGCGCCACCCTGAAGGATTTCATTGCGCTGCCCGGGGTGTATCCGGCCGGACGACTGGATCGTGATTCCGAAGGCTTGCTGCTGCTGACTGATGATGGCGCGCTGCAAGCCCGTATCAGCAGTCCTAAATTCAAACTGCCGAAAACTTACTGGGTGCAGGTCGACGGTGAGATCAACGACGACGCACTCATGCAATTGCGTCAGGGTGTTGTTCTGAAAGACGGTCCGACGCGCCCGGCCCAGGCCCGCCGGATGGAACAACCGGTGTTGTTATGGCCGCGTGATCCGCCGATTCGCCAGCGTAAAAGTATCCCGACCAGCTGGCTGGAACTGACCATCCGGGAAGGCCGCAATCGTCAGGTACGACGGATGACGGCTGCCGTCGGTTTTCCAACCCTGCGGCTGATTCGGGTACAGATCGGCGACTGGCGGGTCAGCGGACTGGCACCGGGCGAGTGGCGTCTGCTGGAATTGCCGGGTGGAGCGATCGGCAAGCTTGCCAAAAAAATCTGATAAATGAATTTAAAATAGTGACTTACAGTTGTTTTCTGAAATCCGGCAACCCCAGCAAACCTTGCGGCCGCAATATCAGAAAGCCGATCAGTACAGCGAATACTGCAACATCGCGATAGGCAATACTGGCGTAAGCGCTCCACAGGGTTTCCAGCAGAGCGATCAGTAAACCGCCGAGAAAAGCACCAGGCACCGAGCCGATACCGCCGACAATCACGGCCGCCAGACCTTTCAGGCTGATGCTCAGGCCCATATGAAAGTTCACCACGCCGTAATAAAGCGCCATGATGCAACCCGCGCTGGCGGCGTATATCGCGCCGAGCTGAAAGGTGCGAATCGCCACCCGGCGGGTATCCACACCCAGTAAACGGGCCGCTTCGGCATCATCGGCACAGGCTCGCTGCAAACGTCCAAAACGGCTGCGGCGAAGGGTCAGCAGCAGCAGGCCAAACAGAATCAGACTCAGGTACACAATCACTAACTGCATGAGACTGAAGGACACGGTGAAGCCTTCCGTACGGGTCAGCAGCAGTGCCTGATTCATGATCGGCTGCAGATACAGGTCACGGCTGCCGAAGACCAGCCGGGCATATTCGGCGGCGGCAATAAGCAACCCCAGTGAGACGACCAGTGGCGCTTGCAGGTTGCGGGTAGCGGGCCGCTGGACAAACGGCTGATGGCAGAACCGTTCCAGCAGCCGTCCACCCACAGCGCCGGTAAGCAGCGCGATCAGGCCCAGTAACAGCAACAATAATGGCAAGGGCATCTGTCCGCCGGCGGCCAATACCGGCAGACTCAGTACGGTGCTGAGCGCGCCCCAGCTTGCCAGCTCCCCG
This sequence comes from Gammaproteobacteria bacterium, assembly GCA_041396125.1. Lineage (GTDB taxonomy): Bacteria > Pseudomonadota > Gammaproteobacteria > Competibacterales > Competibacteraceae > JAWKZG01. The sequence goes on from JAWKZG010000001.1 coordinate 44,579, forward strand.
AAGGCCAGATTAACCCGTCCGGTCAGGGCGAAAACCAGGCTATAACCACAAGCGACCAGGGCATAAATACAACCCAGCGGCAAGGCATTCAGGAGCTGTTGCAGCAGATACAGCCAGGGCCGCCAGAGGCCTGCGGCAGCCCTGGCTGACTGCTGTTGCAGATAGCGCTCGAAATAGCCCAGCCATAAGCCTCGCAGCAAACTGAGCTGCCAGGGTGCGAGCAGCCCCTCGCGGTCAGACTCTACTGCGATCAGGTGCAGACGTTCGCGGGCAAAATCGCTGCCGGCAAACTGACAGCGCAGCCAGTGCTGACCGTCAGCGCGCTGCGATAGCGCAGCAGTACCGTATGCGGAGTCTGGCGCGCGGAATTCGGCACTGAGCTAACCGGGCGGGCCGGCAGAGCGTTCAAACCAGGGGATCAGCTGCTCGCAAATACGCTGCTGCTCGCGGTCCTGCCAGTCATAATGCATCAGTGCTACATGGTGCCCAGGTGTTAATAAAAACAGTCCACCCAAACGCAGGCCGGAAAATACCGCTAAGTCAAGTAAAGGATCGGAACACAGGTTTTGCTCACTGATAATCGCAGGCCCGGAATAGCATACTGCCGCTGACGGCTGTCAGCTAGCCCGCGCACAAAGCGCTAATTCACGATATTAATAAGGGGTGCTGAAAAGTGGTGCTGGAACCGGCAGTTAATGAACGGGGGTTTCAACTTGCCACGCAAGACGTGCATCATTCTGATTGATTAAAAACTGTGATCACGCGGAGGTTGACCCACTATGAAGATTGGCTTTTATCGGGCTTGCAATGTCGGGGTAAATTAGCGGAGCCCGCTGCGCAATGGTTTTGATCTGACAGTGCGATCTGAATCAAACCGCTGAAACTTTCTGGCGCAGGTGCGCACTGGCTGATTCTCTCGGGCGATGGCGCAACAGGTGGATATGCTGATCACCTGTTTACCCAGTCCGGCTGCCTGTGCTGCCGTGATGGAGGCTGAGGACGGCGTGAGCGTTGGCGGGCCTGAGTACGGGTAAAATCTGGGCCGAGATGAGCACTACCGACGACGCCGAGGTTAAACGCCTGGGCGAGCAGGTACGGGCAGTGGGTGCAGAGCCGATTGACTGCCCGGTCTCGGGCGGTTGCCACCGGGCGGCGACCGGCAATATCTCGATTTTCGGCTGTGAGCGCCCCACCTTCGAGCGTGCTCTGCCTGTGCTGAAAGCGATGGGGCGGCGCATTTCTGCACACTGGTCCGCTGGGTTCGCACAGCCCTTGCGCTGAAAGTGATTACCAATTATCTTGCCACGGCTAATCTGGTCACGCTGTGCGAGGCCTTGGCGACAGCAAAAATGGCGGATATGGATCTGAATACAACCTACGAAGCCATTCGTATTTCCTCGGGCAACTCGTTTGTGCACGAAACGGAAAGCCAGGTGATTCTGAATGAGCAGTCGCGATATTAATTTCACCTACGGATCTGGTGCTGAAAGATATCGGTTTGTTTCAATCGGTCGCGGAACGGGCCGGTGTGTGCCGCTGGAAGTGAGTCCGCTGCTGGGATCAATATTTTTCAAGACGGCCAGACGCGTTATGGCGCACGGGAATGGTCACCGAATATCATTAAACGACTGGAAGAACACTGCCAGCTTGATATCCGTGCCCCTGGTTTTCCCGCCCAAATGCTGGACGATGAACCGGAAGCGCCGAGGGTTATGAAGTTATCCCTACCGGCAGGTCAGTCTGAAGTTTTAAGCCAAGTACGCGGTAACTACTTATACATAACACGGCGTTTGCGATACGCTGCTGCTGCGCGTTAAGTTTCTTGATTTCCGCCTGCGTGGGAATGACGGATGGGGTATAAGTGTGATAAGAAGGCTATGAATGATGCAAAAATATGCGCTTGTTAATCGGTGCGAAACCTGATCCGCAGTGAGGACTGGCCACTGAGCGATAATGTGGCCCTGCTCCAGTACTACACGTAGCCCAGTGAACCGTTGCTCCCTTGCAAGACCCTCCGAGCCGATGTAAATTGCTTTCAGCCATTGCTGCTGCCGTGCAGTAGTGTGGTCGCTGGTACGATGCCCGCGCGCCAGCCCATCGCCACATCGATGATCCCGTGTACCCAGCTGCACCGGACCGGCTTCGGCCACGCTACGGTCCGGGTGGAAGGTCGGCACCATGGTTTCCAGCGCAATACCGCCAGCTACCACATGGGCCAATGACGCATTGGGATAAATCGCATTGTGCAATATCTCAACGACGGCCCCCTTGCAGTTGGGATGTTCGCGCCGTGCCCAACCCAGATCGGGCCGTTGTTGCACACGCTCTGAATTGCGTGCATAGATCTGGCCCTGCCGATTCAGTGCGATCAGACCGGCATCAGCCTGCGGGTTGTCTGCCAACACGCTATCTATTGCCTGCTGCGGACTTTTGCCCTGTTGCAGATGATGCAGTACGTCGAGGTTCAGGATTTTGCCATTCCGGCCCGGTGTATTGGGTAAACGATGACCGGTAACCAGACCTGCAGTGGCTGCACCGGGCACAAACTGGCTCAGGGGTTCGGGCCGATCCGGGCCGCTCGACATGAGTGCTGCCAGCGGTGCCTTGAGTACCTCGGACGGCGGTTCAGCACCGGTTCGGTCGCCGTCGATAAACAGGGTGCTGGAGCCGCCGCGCTGGGTCTGGTAACGCAGTAGCCGATTATCTTCTGTAATAACGGCAAAACTGGCAAAACCGCCAATCGAGCCCCAGCCGATTTTTTCAGCGGCGCGCAAAGCCTGGAAAATGGCCAGTCCGGCGTGCGGCCCGGCGGCCGCTATACCCATGGTCATCGCGACAGCTCAACGCAAATGACAGGCGGCCCAATGGCCGTCGTCACGCTTGCTTAACACGGGTTCTTCGACTTTACAGCGCGCTTCGGCCAAGGGGCAGCGGGTATGAAAATGGCAGCCTGGCGGCGGTTTGATCGGGCTGGGCACATCGCCTTTGAGAATGAGGCGCTGCTTGCGCCGGGCGTGCGGATTGGGGATCGGCACGGCGGCTAACAGGGCTTCGGTATAGGGATGTCGTGGCGTACTGAAAATGTGCTCACGCGTGGCCAGCTCCACGATTTTACCCAGATACATCACCGCTACCCGGTGACTGATGTGCTCCACGATGCCAATATCGTGGGCAATGAATAAATACGACAAGCCGAGCTCCTGCTGCAAATCCATCATCAGATTAATGACCTGGGCCTGAATAGACACATCCAGCGCCGAGACGGCTTCATCGGCCACGATCAGTTCCGGATTCAGGCTAAGCGCCCGCGCAATGGCGATACGTTGACGCTGACCACCGGAAAACTCATGCGGATAGCGCCGCATTAACTCGGGCCGCAGTCCGACTTTACGAAACAGCTCGGCTACTTGCTGTTCACGTGCCTGACCGCTGGCCAGGCCGTGAATGCTGAGCGGTTCGCCGACAAAGCCGCCCACGCTCAGACGCGGATTAATGGACGAGTACGGATCTTGAAATATAATCTGCATCTGGCGGCGTATTGGCACCATACGGCGGCGGTCGAACGAAGTAATATCGGTGCCGTTCAGGTGAATACTGCCGCTGTCCGGCTGCAGCAATTTAAGCAGGGTTTTGCCGCTGGTGGATTTGCCGCAGCCGCTTTCGCCGACCAGGCCCAGGGTCTCGCCTTTGGCGATAGAAAACGAGATGCCGTCTACTGCCCGTACAGCACCCGTAGCGCGGCCGAACAAGCCTTTGCGAACTTCGAAATGCTTGCGTAAATCACGAACTTCCAATAACGGCGGGCTGGCAGCAATCACAGAGCTTCTCCGGTCGGGCCGGGCAAGCGCTCCGAATGCCAGCAGGCAGCCCACTGGCCAGGCGCTTTTTCCTCGAAAGGTGGATATTCATGCTGGCATTTCGTGCTGGCCAGGGTACAACGGGGGGCAAAGCGGCAACCCGCCGGCAGCCGGGTCAGCGCCGGTACAATACCGGGAATTTCACTCAGCCGGTCGCGTTTGGCAGTACCTTGCAGGGTGCTCAGGTGCGGAATCGCTTGCAGCAGACCACGTGTGTAGGGGTGACAGGGACGGTCGAACAGATCGAACACCGAGGCTTCTTCGACTTTGCGCCCGGCGTACATGACCACCACCCGGTCGGCCGTCTCTGCCACTACCCCCAGATCGTGGGTAATCAGCACTACGGCGGTGCCGAAGCGCTCCTGCAGGTCTTTTATCAAGGCCAGAATCTGCGCCTGAATAGTGACATCCAGCGCCGTAGTCGGCTCATCGGCGATCAGGATTTTCGGATTGCAGGACAGCGCCATGGCGATCATGACCCGCTGCAACATGCCGCCGGACAGCTGATGCGGGTATTGCAACAGGCGTTTCTCGGGTTCGGGGATTTGCACCAGACGCAGCATGTCCAGCGACCGGGCGCGGGCCTGTTCCAGTGTCATGCCCTGATGCACCATGATAGTCTCGGTCAGTTGCCGCTCGATGTTAAGCACCGGATTGAGCGAGGTCATGGGCTCCTGGAAGATCATGGCGATATCGACCCCGCGCAGCTTTTGCATCTGGCTGTCGCTCAACTGCAGCAGATTGGTCCCCTTATACCAGACCTCGCCCGCAACCACCCGGCCGGGGGGATTGGGTATCAGCCCCATAATGGATAAAGCGGTAACACTTTTACCGGAGCCGGATTCACCGACGACAGCCAGGGTTTCGCCGGGGCGCAGAGCGTAGGATACGCCGTCCACTGCCGCCGCCAGCCCATCAGCGGTGCGAAATACGGTTTGCAGATTTTCTACCTGCAGCAAATAGTTATCGCTGGTTTCAGCTGACATATCTTCAACCCTTATGCTGGCGCGGATCGAGCGCTTCCCGAATACCATCACCGAGCAGATTAAATCCCAGCACCGTGAAAGCGATGGCCAGGCCCGGAAAAATCATGATCCAGGGGGCACGGGCGAACAGGTCACGCCCGGATGACAGCATGAACCCCCATTCGGGCAGCGGCGGCTGTGCGCCCAGCCCCAGGAAGCTCAAACCCGCCGCAGCCAGAATCGCGGTCGAGACACCCAGCGTGGCCACGACCACCATAGGGCGGGATCACATTCGGCAGCAGATGGCGGAAAATCATGCGCAGATGCCCTGCAGCAACCGCCTGACCGGCTTCGAAATAGGGTTTGTTTTTTTCCACCAGCACCACGCTATGGGTGATACGGGCGTAAAAAGGAATAGCCGATACCCCTACTGCTATCATCGCGTTGGTGAGGTTTGGCCCCACAAGAGCGACACAAGCCAGCGCAATCAGAATCTCCGTGAAGGAAAATAAAACGTCCACCAGACGCATCAGAATGCGCTCGGTCCAGCCACCGGCATAGCCTGCGACCAGACCCAGCAGCAGGCCGGCAGCCAGCGAAATCGTGACCGCGATGACACCAATTTTCAGGGTTAATTGAGCACCGAACAGGACCCGGCTGAACAGGTCACGGCCAAATTCATCGGTACCGAACCAGTGAATGCTATTGGGGGGCAGCAGGCGTTTGCCGGCACCCATACGCAGCGGATCGAACGGCGCGATCCAGTCGGCAAACAAGGCGGCTATAAGCAGTGTGAGCACAATAAGCAGACCGATCACCCCGGCCGGACTGCGCAGCAGTACCCGCCAGAAGCGGTTGCCGCTGGCCGGGATATCGTTCAGGGGATCAACGTCTGTGCGGGCGGGCGTAGCCGGATTGGTATCGACAACAGCCATTTAACTGTACCGGATACGTGGATCGAGCAGCGCGTACAGCAGATCGATCACCAGTGAGACCATCACCACGACGCAGGCAAACACCAGAATAAAGCCCTGAATCAGCGGGTAATCACGGGCGAACACTGCCTCGATGGCCAGCCGCCCGACACCGTTCCAGGCAAAGACATTCTCCACCACGATAGCGCCGCCCATCATATAAGCGAACTGCAGCCCCATCATGCTGACGATGGGCACCAGTCCGGCGCGCAGCGCGTGGCGGTACAGCACCATCGCTTTGGGCAGACCTTTGGCGCGGGCGGTGCGGACAAAATCCTGATCGAAGATATCGATCATGGATGATCGGGTGAGCCGTGCCAGCACCGCTGCATTTGCCAGACCCAGAGTGACTGCGGGCAGAATCAGGCTGCGCCAGTCGCCGCCGGCAACCGGTAGCCAGCCCAGTGTCAGGGAAAACGTAAACAGCAGTAACAGACCGAGCCAGAAATGCGGAATGGAGACGCCGATAATGGCGATGATCATTGCGCTGATATCAATAAAGGTGCCGCGTTTATACGCGGCCAGAAAACCCAGGCTGAGCCCTACAGCAGCGGAAATCAGCAAGCTGGCGGCGGCCAGAACCAGGGTATAGGGCAAGCGGGTCAGAATCAGGTCCAGCACCGGTTGCTCGCCACGGATCGTTTTGCCCAGATCGCCGCGCAGGGCTTTGTTCATGAAAATGAAATACTGCTGATAGATGGGCTTGTCCAGCCCCAGGCTTTTGCGAATTTCTTCCAGCTGTTCCGGCGTAGTGCCCTGGGACTGGGCATACATGATGCGCACCGGATCGCCCGGTACGGCGTGAATCAGCAGCGTCACCGCCACGGTTGCCACCCATATTGTGAGCAGTGCCGCAGCGATACGTTTCAGCAGATAGCGGGTCATGGCATTCCTCTGCAGATACCCGCTCTTCGGATGCAAAGAGCGGGCGGGCACACCTTACTGCGTAAGCATTACATCCTGAAACATGGGATGCAGGAACGGTCCCACTTTGAAGCCTTCGATTTCAGGCCGCACCGCGAATACCCATTCCCAGCCTGGCGAATACAGCCCGATATGAATAGCGTTTTCCATCAGGTGTTTGATGACATCCTGCACAGCTTGCAAGCGCTCATCGGGGTCAATCGTGGTGCGGGTTTTTTCCAGCATCGCATCCAGCTCAGGAGTGTTATAGCCGGAATAGGCACCGGGTGAGTGCCACAAGGCATACAGGATATCCGGGTCATACCAGGACCAGGTCATCATATCGAAGGTGCCGGGCGAGGGGTCGTCAGCGGGTTTTTCGTTTTCCTGCTTGACGCGGGCGTTCATCGAGCCAATATCCATGATCTCGATCTTGGTGTTAATACCAACCTGGGCCAGCTGGTTCTGGAATATTTCGGCCAGTTTATGACGGTTGCCGCCGGTCCAGACGATCATGGTGGTTTCCAGTGGGTTGTCCGGGCCATAGCCCAGTTCGGCCAGCAGCGCTTTGGCTTTGTCAGGATCGTAGGGATAGCCAAACTGTTGGCAGAATTCCTGATCGTTACCGAAAACGCCGCGTGCGATCGGGCACCATTCACGCTGGCTCAGATCACCGTAGATAATATCGAGCGCCATTTCCGGATCGGTCGCGTAAGCCACGGCCTGGCGGGCGCGGATATCATTGAACGGCGGGCGGTGCACAGTGAATTCCCAGAATACGTCCTGGCCGGTGTTATCGGCCACGATGATATCGAACTCGCCGGATTCCTGGATGGTAGGCACTTCGTCGAACGGTGGCTCGGCAATGTGTGCTTCGCCAGTTTTCATGGCCGCCAGCCGGGTTTGCGGTTCGGGAATGGTGGTAATGATGAGCTTGTCGATATGCGGCGCGCCTTTGTTGTCGGCGGGCTTACCGAAATTTTTGTAAGCCGGATTTTTTGCAAGCTCGATCCTGTCGCCCTTGACCCAGCTGACCAGTTTGAACGGGCCGGAGCCGACGGCGACAGAGAGTGCCGTAGCCTTCGCCCATATTGGCGTCGGAGTCGCAGATGATGCTGGAGAAACTGTCGGCCAGAAAGGGAATAAACGCACCAAAACGGGACGACATTTTGAATTGCACCGTCAGCGGGTCAATCACGTTAACCTCCGTCACCGGTCCCCAACTGGCTTTGGTGACGCTGGGTTTGGCATCATTGAAGGCGCGATCAACCGTGTATTTAACATCATTGGCATCGAATGGTGTGCCGTCGTGGCAGAGCACGCCATCTTCCAGCATAAAGGTATATTCCAGCCCGTCGTCGCTGACAGTCCAGGATTTGGCGATATGGGGCTGGGGCCTACCGTCCTTATCGAAGGCCAGCAGAGTATCGTAGATCTGATCCCAGGTCTGCATGGATAAGGTACTGGTTGCCCGGTGCGGATCCAGGGTGTCGGCGTCACCATAGCGGGCCCATATAACCGTGCCACCTGCGGCCATCACGGCGGGTACTGCCAGGGTGGCCAGCAAACCGAAAATGATCCCGTGCGAGCTTTTAAAAAGCGGCTTTTTAATTGTTTTTGGTATTGTTACAGGAAGTCGTTTGGGAGCAGTCAACACGGTTTTCCTGAGGGTGGAAAACCCGAGGGCGTAAAAATAATCGTGCTTGTTCATGGTAAGGAATCTCTCCTCTTATCGAGCTTTTACAAAGTGCGGGCGCTAGCTTTTCAGCGGCTCCCTGCCGTTTGCAGTGAAATCCCTGTCGCAAGGCAATGTGAGAAATGCAAGCAGAATGCCAGAGGCGTCAATTATGAAAATAATGCTGTTTTTTTGTTTTTTTGGGTAAGAAAACTACTATTTATGGTCAAAAAAGAAATTATTATTTCAAATAAATGAATTTATATGCGGTATTGGTCAATAATAGAGCATTTCAGGTGCTTTTTGCATCAAAAAAGTGCATGCTGTGAATATCATCACTATCGCCCCAGTGATCATGCAGGCTTTCGATACGGTGCAGGCGTTCTATGGCCGGTTCGCCGAGCATTGAGGCGACAGCTGAGCAGACATAGGTCATCAGGCTGAAAGGGGCATTGAACGAGTCGAACAGAAACGCACCACGGGTGCGACAGCGCAGACTGAGAATATCCAGCTCCGATTTGGCCGCAGCTTCGTCCGTTACCAGAATAACGCGCGCCCCGGCGTCATAGCCGGAGCGGACGATTCGCATTAAGGACAGCGTCCGGCGTTTGATACCGAAACCCAGAATCGCATCGCGCGGCGAAATTGACGCAAACTCTTCCGGGACGGAAAACCCGCCCAGCGGCAGCATACGGATATCCGGTTTGATCCGGATCAGCATGGAGCGGGCGAAATGAGCCAGGGCATAATCGTCGTCGAACCCCACTACCCAGATTTTTTCAGCTTCCGCCAGTGTGTGGATGGTGGCGCGCAAATCGTCGGACCGGATAGTTTCAAACGTATGCCGCAGATTCTGCGTATCGCTGCTGACATGCAGGCTGATATCAGCACTGATATGCGTAACATCCGCCTGGCTGATCGCTGGTGTGTTCCCGGTTTGCTGCAGTTGGCGGCTGGCGGCCCGCGCCTGGCGGAAATTCGAGTAGCCCAGGCGTTTGAAAAAACGCGCTGTGGTGGCTTTTGAAACGCCCGCTTCCTGAGCCAGTTCAGTGGCTGAATAACTGACCAGATCACCGGACTGCTGGAGCACCAGATCAGCCAGACGGCGTTCGCTGCGGGGGAATTCAGCGTAATGTTCCTGGATACGGCGGCTTAATGGGTTGCTACGCGACATATCAAAAAAGACTCATTAATGATGAAAATAGCTGCAGTTTAGCAGCTAATGATGTTTTGAATAGAAAGACAGGTTTGCAGCGTTGAGGTTAAGCCAGCCTGTGTGCAGCCTATAAAAAAAGCCCGCCATGAGGCGGGCTTCGGTAAAACCTGGTGCAATACGCTTATAGGTAATCGTACTGGCCGTTGCTCCATTTATAGAACACATAACCGGGCAGGGTGACGTCGCCGGTTTCATTGAAGCTCAGGGTGCCGAGTACGGTATTGAAGTCATTGTTGTTCAGGGCTTCGACAATCGCGTCATAGTCGGTCGAGCCGGCAATTTCGGCGGCCTGGGCGAAAATCTGAACAGCGGCGTAGGTGTACAGTACATAGCCTTCCGGCTCGATGCCTTTGCCACGGAATTTTTCCACCAGCGGGGCGGCGTCAGGGTTTTTCCGCGGATCGGGGCTGAAGGTCATCAGGGTGCCTTCACCCGCATCGCCGGTAATGGCCCAGTATTCATCGGTGACCAGGGCGTCGCCCGAGACCAGAATGGTATCCATGCCCTGTTCGCGCATCTGCCGCACCATCAGACCGGCTTCGGTGTGATAACCGCCAACATACAGCACATCGACATTACTCTGCTTCAGTTTGGAGACCAGCGCGGTGTAGTCTTTTTCGCCGGCAGTGTAAGCCTCGTACATGACCTCTTCTTTGCCTGCCGCGTTCAGGTATTTTTTGGTCTCGTCAGCCAGACCTTTGCCGTAAGCGGTTTTGTCGTGCAGGATCGCAATATTCTTGTCGCCAAAATTCTCGGCCAGAAAAGCGCCGGCAACCTGGCCTTGCTGATCGTCCCGACCGCAGACACGAAAGACGCCGTCGCCGGGGCGTTCATCGGTGAATTTGGGGTTGGTGGAGGCGGGGGAGATCTGCACAATGCCTTCTTCAGCGTATACCTGGCTGGCCGGAATGGATGATCCGGAGCAGAAATGGCCAGCCATGAACACCACGCCTTTGCTGAGCATCTGGTTGGCTACCGCTACTGCCTGTTTCGGGTCGCAGGCGTCATCACCGACTTCCAGCTGCAACATCTGGCCCAGTACGCCACCCGCCGCATTGATATCTGCAACGGCTTGTTCAGCCCCCGCTTTCATCTGCTGGCCGAAACTGGCGTATTGTCCGGTCATCGGACCGGCGGTGGCGATGTTGATATCGGCGTGGGCCAGACCTGCTGCCAGCATCATACCGGCAGTAATACTACCTAGGACAACGTTCTTCATCTGCTTGACTCCTGAGGGTTAAAAATTTCGGACTGAAGTCCAAAAATCACCTTGACGGTGAAGGATATTATCTTAGCCGGAGTTGCGGCCGGCTGCTATAGGCGCTAAGCGTCTAGTTGTAAAAGCGTGGCCTTAATTTATAGTCATTTTCCCGGCTACTGGGTCGGGTCTATTCTGGTTTGTAACCGAAATAGTAGCGGGTAATTTGATCGGCAGGTCGTTTTTGGAATGTCTGCGCTGCATGCCAGATAATACTTGCACGGATTTCGACGAACAGGCATCCTAAAACCCCATTTCTGGCACATAAAATATAAACCCTGTATCCACTCATGAAGCACTCGCGAGGCAGGAATGGAATATTTCGTACAACAATTAATTAACGGGCTTACGCTCGGCTCTATCTACGGTCTGATCGCCATCGGTTACACCATGGTGTACGGCATTATCGGCATGATCAATTTCGCCCACGGCGATATTTTCATGATCGGTGCATTTTTAAGCCTGATCTTTTTCCTGGCGCTGACAGCGCTCGGTATCACTTTTATCCCGCTTGCCCTGTTTCTGGTCCTGGTTATTTCCATGGTGCTGACCAGCGCCTATGGCTGGACGGTCGAGCGCATTGCCTACCGGCCGCTGCGGGGCTCGTTCCGGCTGGCACCGCTGATTACCGCCATCGGTATGTCGATTGTGCTGCAAAACTACGCACAACTGGCGCAGGGGGCACGCGTCAAACCGCTGCAACCGGTTATCACCGGCGGTTATACGATCATGGAAAAAGACGGTTTTGCGGTTAATCTCAGCAATATGCAGATCCTGATCGTGGTCACTACCGTGGTATTGATGATCGCGTTTTCCCTGCTGATTGCCAAAACCTCACTGGGCCGGGCCCAGCGAGCCTGTGAACAGGATCGCACCATGGCGTCTTTGCTCGGTATCAATGTGGATCGTACTATCTCGCTGGCGTTTGTACTGGGTGCCGCGCTGGCCGCGGTAGCCGGCATGATGTATCTGCTGTATTACGGCGTAATCGATTTTTTCATCGGTTTTGTGGCAGGCGTCAAGGCTTTTACCGCCGCGGTGCTGGGTGGTATCGGTTCACTGCCTGGTGCCATGCTGGGCGGTCTGATTATTGGCCTGATAGAAACCTTCTGGTCGGCCTATTTCAGTGTTGAATATAAAGATGTGGCGGCATTTTCCCTGCTCGCGCTGACGCTGATTTTTCTGCCGTCGGGGCTGCTGGGCAAACCGGAAGTGGAGAAGGTTTAAGTGAGTGCGCCATCATCCAATGCTGTAGCCGAAATACTGAAAGACGCCGGCCTGGCTGCTTTTGTCGCCGCCGCTTTATTTCTGCCTATTATCGGGCTTAAAACCGAGGCGACGGCAGGCGGCATCACGCTGGAATCGCACTGGCGGTGGGCTCTGATAGCAGTTGCCGTCGTCTTTGTTGGCCGGATAGTGCTCAATGTGTTGTTCTGGCGTCGGCCTGTTAAAGCAGAGACTGCCAGACGCACGGAGCAGAAGGCCGCATTTGGCCGGTTTTTAGGCAAAATGGCCTTGCCGGCATTTATTGTGTTTGCCATCGTGTTGCCGCAATTACCTACCACTGATCGCTATATTCTGGATTTGTCCATTCTGGTACTGACCTATGTCATGCTGGGCTGGGGCCTGAATATTGTGGTGGGACTGGCCGGTTTGCTGGATCTGGGATATGTCGCATTTTATGCGGTAGGGGCCTATTCCTATGCCTTGATCGCCACCCATTTCGGCTGGTCATTCTGGGTATGTCTGCCGCTGGCGGGGATGTTCGCTGCGTTCTGGGGCATTATTCTGGGTTTCCCGGTGCTCCGGCTGCGCGGTGATTATCTCGCCATCGTGACGCTGGCTTTCGGTGAGATTATCCGGGTGGTACTGCTGAACTGGTACGAATTCACCAATGGCCCGGACGGTATTTCCGGTATCCCGCGGCCGAGTTTTTTCGGTCTGGAATTCAGTCGTGGCGAAGGCGGTTTTGCGGACTTTTTCGATCTGAAATACAGCTCAATGCATCGTATTGAGTTTTTATATTATCTGATCCTGGTGCTGGCCCTGATCACCAATTTTGTCACCATGCGGCTGCGCCGTTTGCCGGTAGGGCGAGCCTGGGAGGCCTTGCGTGAAGACGAAATCGCCTGTGTTTCTTTAGGCATCAATACCACCAACACCAAGCTGACGGCGTTTGCTATCGGTGCCATGTTTGGCGGCTTTGCCGGCAGCTTCTTCGCGACCCGGCAGGGCTTTATCAGCCCGGAATCATTCACCTTTATTGAATCAGCGATCATTCTGGCTATCGTTGTACTGGGCGGTATGGGCAGCCAGATCGGGGTGGTTATCGCCGCGATTGTCATGATCGGTGGTTTCGAGATATTCCGCGATTTTGCCGAATATCGCATGCTGATTTTCGGTCTGGCGATGGTGCTGATCATGATCTGGCGACCACGCGGATTATTATCGCACCGCGAACCCAGCCTGCATTTGCACAAGGGACGACAGCGATCCGGCCCGGCCTCATCGGGCGGTGAAACTGGTGGTGGGACTGCTGGGGAGGCTGCGCCATGAGCAATGCAACAGGACATCCATGGGAACAGAATCCGCTGCTGGAAGTTGAACACCTGACCATGCGTTTCGGTGGTCTGGTGGCGGTGGACGATCTGTCGTTTAACGCCGGTCAGCGTCAGATCACCGCGCTGATCGGCCCCAACGGCGCGGGTAAAACCACGGTTTTCAATTGCCTGACCGGCTTCTACCGGCCGACCGTGGGACGTATTCAGCTGCATCACACCGATGAAACCTTTCTGCTGGAGCGCATGGATGGCTACCGGATCAATAAAGTCGCCAAAGTAGCCCGCACGTTCCAGAATATTCGCCTGTTCGGCAATCTGACCGTGCTGGAGAATCTCATCGTGGCGCAGCACAACAAGCTGATGCACGCCTCGAACTGGACCATCGGCGGGCTGTTTGGTCTGAAAACCTACCGCCAGGCCGAGCGCAAAGCCATCGAACTGGCGCGTTACTGGCTGGATCATGTCCGGCTGACCGAGCGGGCAGATCATCCGGCAGCCGATCTGCCGTACGGTGCGCAAAGGCGGCTGGAAATTGCTCGCGCCATGTGTACCGAGCCGCAACTGCTGTGCCTGGATGAGCCCGCTGCCGGTCTGAATCCGCGCGAATCTACCGAATTGAACGAATTACTGCTTTATATCCGCGACCAGCACAACATCGGTGTATTACTGATCGAGCACGATATGAGCGTTGTCATGCAAATATCCGATCACGTGGTAGTACTGGATTACGGCAAGAAAATTTCCGATGGCACGCCGCATCATGTGCGCCACGACACCGAGGTTATCCGCGCTTATCTGGGGGTGGAAGAAGGCGAAGAGGATGAGGTGATTGAAGAAGTCATCAAGGAGGTGGTCGGATGAGCGAGCCCTTGCTGCGTGTCCAGAATGTAGAAACCTTCTACGGCAATATTCAGGCTTTGCACGGTGTCGATGTGGAGGTCTATCCGGGCGAAATCGTTACCCTGATCGGTGCTAACGGGGCCGGCAAATCAACCCTGATGATGACTATTTGCGGTAATCCGCAGGCCCGTTCCGGTCAGATCATTTACGAAGAGCGCGATATAACCCGCATGCCCACGCATGAAATCATGCGTCTGTCGATTTCGCATGCTCCGGAAGGGCGGCGTATCTTTCCGCGCATGAGCGTGCTGGAAAATCTGCAAATGGGTGCGGCGACCGTCGATGAGCAATACTTCGATGCCGATCTGGCACGGGTCTTCAAACTGTTCCCCCGTCTGAAAGAGCGTTTGCATCAGCGTGGTGGCACCCTGTCCGGCGGTGAACAGCAAATGCTGGCGATTGCCCGCGCCCTGATGGCCCGACCCAAGCTGTTGCTGCTCGATGAGCCCTCGCTCGGTCTGGCACCGCTGGTGGTCAAACAGATTTTCGCTGTTATCGAAGAACTCAATCGCGAGCAGGGCTTGACCGTATTTCTGGTCGAGCAGAATGCATACCATGCCTTGCGCCTGGCGCATCGCGGTTATGTCATGGTTAACGGCAAAATCACCATGAGCGGCCCCGGCCGGGAACTGCTGACCCGTGAAGAAGTACGGGCGGCGTACCTGGAAGGCGGCGCGCATTAAATGCTTTTAACGGTGTTGTCGCGGTTATAAGCCGGCGAATCGTTGACTTCGGTTCCGGCGACTGACGTCGCCGCTACGGAGAGAATCATGCAAGTATTACTGTCTATTTTCGTTGAAGATTCACCCTGGGTTTTTCTCAACCTGACCGTCATCCTGGGAGGCGGCGCAGCATATATGGCCGGGCGGGCGCTGGCGCTGACTTGGCGACCTTACTGGCAGTTGATCCTGTACATGCTGCTGCTGGGCGGCGGGCTGCGCTTTCTGCATTTCGCGCTATTCGAAGTCGAATTATTATCCGTGCATTATTATCTGACCGATACCCTGGTATTGATCGCCATCGCCAGCCTGGGGTACCGGCTGACCCGGGTCGGTCAGATGGTCACCCAGTACAACTGGCTATATGAGCGCAGTGGTTTGTTCGGTTGGCGTGAACGCAGTTCTTCCTGAATTGCGCAGCGTCGATACTGGAGCGACAGGGTGGGCAACGTGTTGCCCACGCAGCCCACTTTAAGAGAGCAGAGATACCATGCAATGCAATCCGGGGTAGTTAAAATTCACCCCAGATTGCGTTCCATACCGACTACGATGTCTATTTCAGGCCCTTCTTGACCGCTTTTTCAGCCCGTTTTTCCTTCATTGTCTTGGCCGGTTTTTTCTTGACCTCTTTTTTGTTCTTATCCATTCCCTTTGCCATGATATTTTCCTCTTGTGATGGGTATCGTATTTGGCGTTTAAAAACCGCCGGAAGATATTATTGCACAGTACTTCAGCGTTGATTGGCTAACCCGCTTCGAGATCTCTCACCAGCCTGAATCGCTCGCAGACCAGCATCATCTCCGGATCAAAGCCGCCATTGCGCTCAAAGTAAAGCCTGTGGTCATGTTGCCAGCTTTCGAGCGAGTCGTTCTCGCCCTCAGCCAGTGCAAAATCCTCGTCGATCTCGCAGTATTTCTTGAACTCCACTGAAAGCGTCTCGATCACCAGTGCCGGGCTACCGTCCCAGTTGAGGACGATATCCTTGCGGCCGACTACCGGCAGTGGCTCGCCGCCTTCGCCGAAGTCCCGCAGAGCCCCGCAGGTCGCAACTTTTTTGCCGCGCCGGACCAGTGCAATGAGCGCCTGGCAGAGTTCCGGGCCGTCACCGAATTTAAAAGTGACTGATCCGGGATATTCCCTATGAAGTTCAACAAGGTGACGTTCAGCAAGATTCATAACGAGTATCCCTCTGTTACTTAGCTGTGAGGCAGCGCATTATCAGGCAGCACACGGGTGGTCGGGCTGGCGCTGGCTGCGCGGTCGGCGTTGTCAGCCCGCTGCGCGATATCGGCCATCGCCTGTTCCAGTTGCTGCTCGATGGCATTGGCCGGGCGGGCGAAGCGGGCCAGCAGATCGTACAGCACGGGCACCACGAACAGGGTCAGCAAAGAGGCCAGGCCCAGACCGCCCACCACGACAATGCCGATACCGGCACGGCTTTCTGCGCCGGCACCACTGGCCAGTGCCAGTGGCACCGCGCCGAAGACAGTCGAGATGACCGTCATTAATACCGGCCGCAAGCGCAGCGAAGCGCCTTCCAGAATAGCCGAGCGGATACTGTGCCCCTCGGCCCGCAACTGGTTGGCGAATTCGACGATCAGGATACCGTTTTTAGTGGTCAGGCCAATCAGCAGAATAATCCCGATCTGGCTGTAAATATTCAGCGAATTACCGGACAGCCACAGTGATAATAAAGCGCCGGTCAGCGCCAGCGGCACGGTCAGCATAATAATCAGCGGGTGAATAAAACTCTCGAATTGCGCCGCCAGCACCAGAAAGACAATCAGTAAGGCCAGGGTAAAGGTCAGGGCTACCCCGGCGGAGGTATCCAGAAATTTTTGTGACTCGCCGGCAAAGCCGATACTGGCCTCGGCGGGCAGAATCTCTGCGGTCAGAGCCTGCACATAGCGGATCGCCTCGCCCAGATCGTAGCCATCGGCCAGCGAGCCGGAGATGGTAATCGATGGCAAGCGGTTGAAGCGGCGCAAACTGGGTGCTGCGGCGCTTTCGGTCAGATGCACCAGCGCACTGAGCGGGGTGAGATCGCCGTTGCCGGCACGCACAAAAATATTGCTCAGATCGCTCGGGCTGCGCCGATCCTGCGCCTCGGCCTGCAGGATAACCGGATACTCCCGGCCCCGATCGACATACTGGGTGGCGTCTTGTCCGGCCAGCATGGTTTGCAGCGCGCGACCTATGGTGTCGATGCCGATGCCCAGATCATCCGCTTTGGCGCGGTCGACCAGCACGTTAAACTGCGGTTGATTCTGCTCGAAATCGACCTCCAGATTAAGCAGATTGGGATTTTCCCCGGCCTGCTCAATGAACTCATCCGCCCAATCCTGAATAGTGGCGTAATCCGGCCCGCCAATGACTACCTGCAAAGGCGTGCTGCTGCCACGTCCTCCCAGGGCCGAGGGGCTGATCGGAAAGGCCCGCGCACCGATAATTGAACTCATGCGGGGAATCAGTTCGTTGATGATTTCCTGCTGGCTGCGCTCGCGCTGTTCCCATTCAGTCAGCCGCACCACCACAAAACCCGAATTGGAACGACCGCCGCGTCCGACCAGGGCAAAAAGACGTACTGCCTCGCCGCTGTCCAGCAACGGTTGCGCGAGTGCTTCGACCTGTCTGACCTGACTGTCTGTTGTTGCCGCATTAGCGCCTAACGGGGCGGTTACCGGAAAGAAAAAGACACCGCGATCCTCTTTCGGGGTCAGTTCCTGCGGTACTTCCGCGTACAGCCAATAGGCCGAGCCTGCGGTCAGCGCGCCCAGCATCAGGACGACCAGAGGGGCTTGCAGAGCGCCGGCCAGCAGCCAGTGATAACCGCGCGCCAGAGCGTTGAAGCCGTGCTCCAGCCAGGCGCTTGGGCCGTGTTCCGAGGCATTGGCGCGTAGTACTTTGGTACACAACATGGCGCACAACGTAAGGGCGACAAAGGTCGAGATAATAACCGTCACTGCCAGCACCAGTCCGAACTCGGTGAACAGACGACCTACTTCGCCCTGCAGAAAAGAGAGCGGTACGAACACAGCAATCAGTACTGCCGAAGTTGCCAGTACCGCAAACGTCACCTGCCGGGTGCCGAGATAGCCAGCCACCAGCGGCGGTTCACCCAGCGCAATCCGGCGCTGGATGTTTTCCAGTACCACAATCGCGTCATCCACCACCAGACCGATAGCCAGAATCAGCGCCAGCATGGTGAGAATATTCAGCGAAAAACCCAGCGCGTAAATACCGATAAAACTGCCGATGACCGCAACCGGTATGGTGACCGCTGGCACCAGGGCGGCCCGAAACGAGGCCAGAAACAACAGGATCACGCTGATGACTACGGCTACCGCGATAGCCAGTGTCTGCAAGACTTCGCGGATTGAGGCTTTGATGAAAATGGCATCATCACTGGAAATATCAATACTCATGCCTTCCGGCAGAGTGGGGCGCAGGCGTTCCAGCTGGGCCCGGATGCGGTCGGAAATGCTGACCGTGTTGGATTGCGACTGCCGTATCACGGACAAGCCGACGGCGTTTTTACCGTCGGAGCGCACCATGGTCTGATCATCTTCGACACCGCGCACTACCCGTGCCACATCACCCAGCCGGATCGGGTAGCCATCGACGTTGCTGACCACCACATTGGCAAACTGCTGCACACTGCTCAGGCGGGTATCGGTGCGCACAGTGAACTGACGGGTGGAGGAGGTCAGCTCACCGGCTGGCAGTTCGATATTGTTCCGGCGCAATGCGTTGATAATATCGTCGACGGTCAGATTACGTGCCGCCAGTGCCTTGCGATCCAGCCAGACCCGGATAGCAAAACGGCGCTGGCCCAGAATATCAACTGGGCCACGCCGTCCAGGGTCGAGAGCTGATCAATAATATAGCGCTCGGCGTAATCGGTAATTTCCGGCGGGCTCATCAGCGTGCTGGTGATGGCGATCCGCATGACCGGGCTGGCATCGCTATCATTTTTGCGAATGCGAGGTTCATCGACATCATCCGGCAAATCATTGCGCACCCGTGCCACAGCATCACGGACATCGTTAGCGGCCTCGTCGATATCGCGCCCGATTTCGAATTCGATAGTGATATCACTGCGCCCGAGCCGGCTTTCCGAGCTGATGGTTTTAATGCCAGCCACACCGGCAATCGCACCTTCCAGCACTTCGGTGATGTCGGTATCGATAATTTCCGGCGCGGCACCCGCATAATTCGTGCGGATACTGATCACAGCAGCGTCAACGTCCGGCAGTTCGCGCACCGATAATTGCGCCAGACCGGCCAGACCGAACACGACAATGAGCAGATTCAGAACGGTGGCAAAAACCGGCCGTTTGATGCATTGGTCTGACAGGCTCATGAGGGGGATTTCCGCAGGGTTTCGGGAGTTTCCGGTGTTTCGGTTTGAGGCGGCGCGGCGGTCAGCGGGGCAAACTCGTCAGCATTGACAATCTGCACGACCGAACCATTGCGCAGGCGCTGCAAACCCTGTCGTACCACTAGTTCACCACTGTGCAGACCCTGCAGGACTTCCACCTGATTCGCATCACGCAGGCCGATCTGGATCTCCCGCCGTTGTGCTTTTCCGTCGGCCAGTGCAAATACGTACACTTTGTCATTCTCGGCCAGCACGGCTTCTTCCGGAATCAACACGGCTATTCTTTCACCCAGTACCACCTCAACATGCATGAACATGCCGGCTGGCAGCGCCAGATCGTCGTTCGGGACAATCGCCCGCACCTGAAAGGCGCGTGAACTGGGGGCTACACGCGTATCGATATGAGCAATCCGGCCCTCAAATAGCCGGTCCGGATAGGCAGCGCTAAGTGCGGTGATAGGTTGATCCGGTTTGAGCTGACCAAAAAAGGTTTCCGGTACGCTGAATTCGATCTCGACCGTGCCCAGATCGTCTAGCGTGGTGACGATATCGTCGCTGTCGATGCGTGCCCCGATATCCACCTGCAGCAGGCCCAGCACACCGCTGAACGGCGCTTTGATGGCCCGCTCACGCAGGCTTTGCTGGGCCCGTGCCAACTGCGCCTGGGCGGCTGTGAAGGCAGCCTGTGCTTCATCGACACTGGACTGGGCGATAGTGTTATTGCTGCGCAATCGCTGCATCCGCTCCAGCGCCAGCTTCGCTTCCTGCAGACGGGCCTTGGCTTCATCGACACTGGCCCGTTCACTGGTATCGTCCAGGCGTATGAGTAGATCACCGGCGGCCACCTGTTGCCCTGGCGTGACCAGAATCTCGGCCACCCGGCCAGCCGCCAGCGGTACGATATCAACCGACTGTCGGGCCAGGGTCGAGCCGACCGCTTCAATACGCATGCGCACCGGCCCGGTAACCGCCTGGGCGGCAATAACCTTGACCGCGCGGTTCGGTCGGGCCTGATCCGAGGCATCAGCAGACGTGCCCGGATACCATTCGAAATACCATGCGGCAGTGCCCAGCAGAAGCAAAATTCCGGCGCTAATGAGCAGTTGCTTGGCTAGTGATATCGTATTGTTCATAGAGTGACTCATAACAGGGGCTTCGTTTCGGCCTGCCAGGGAATCTGGCGATTGTTTATTGTTCAGTATTCGTCTTTACGGGCTATCTATGTCGTATCTATAGCGCATCGATAACGGGCAAGTCCATCGATAACAGGCACAATGGGCCTGCTGCACAGACAAGCCCGTTGCAGCGTCCATCCGCAGAGTTTACATCTGCAAAGGGATGCTGCAACGGGCGCAGCGCAGCGGATTAAATCAGCGCCAATAACCTTCAATCGTGATCGATCCATGGGGGCGATTATCGCGCCATGGCGGGTAAGGCTGGTGCCGGTCAGGTCGCCAGGTGGCCCAATAGCCTGGCACCCAGTAACGGTGCCGCCCGTGCCCGCGCCAGTAACCCGGTATCCAGCGTCCCTGTCGCCCGTGTGGCTTGTACCGGGCAGGCGGTGGCGGGGCCCAGTGCCGCCCGTGCTTGCCGTGCCGCTCATAGCGCCCGTCACGTTCATGGCGGCGGCCATCGTTACCGTGGCGATCACGTACCTTGTGCAAATCCTGACTTTGCACAGTTTGCAACGGTGTTGGTGCAGCCTCGGCCTGAGGCAAGGCCAATATCACCGTTGTGGTCATGAAAGCAGCAGCTAACAGGATATGTCCCCGGGCTTTAGTTAGATACCTCATACTCATAACAGTTCTCCGTATTAAAAGTTCCGAATTAACACGAAGTGGTCACCGGCATATCCATTGCACCTTCATGCTGCGGCTGCGCGCCAGTTGCCGAGCCTGGCACGCACTTATATATAACGTGATTTAAAATATTATTAGAACGGTTTTTGAAACAACTTCTTAGCCATGATGTTTCCGGCCCTTATGCCGTTTTTTCATCTGGCTCATTTTTTCTTGCTGTTCCGCTGTCAGCACGGCCCGGATGGCGCGCTGTAACTGGCTGCGCTCGACCATCATGGCGGCCATGACGTCGCCTTTCTCATTGGCCAGGGCCTGCAGAGTTTGCTCGTCAACGCTGTCGGCCTCGTTTATTTGACGCCATTGCTGGCGATTATCACGCAGTTGGTCGCGGTACGCCCGCAGGCTTGGGCGCGCTTCATCAATAATCGCGCGAATCTGCGTCAGTTGCTCGGTGCTCAGCTCCAGATGGGATGCCATGCGCTCCAGCCGGGCTTCGCTGAAATCGCCACGCGGGCCGGCCATGGCACTGCCTGCCGCTCCGATGCTGAGGGCTAACAGGCTGCTGGCAATAAGGATTTTACTACGTTTTAACATGATCTATCTCCTGTGTTGTGACTGTGGACAACAGTCTAACCAGGGCTTGTGTCAGTGTGGGTCAAGGCAATGCAAAGATACGCAAAGATGGGCTGAACAGCGTTAATGGGCGTCCCGTAAGGTCCTATACTGGGTGCCACGACAAACACAGGTTCAGGAAAAATGTCTCGCATTTTATTGGCTGACGATGATCAGGAATTATGTGAGCTGCTGCAGGATTACCTGAGCGGCGAAGACTTCACGGTGGATACCGTACACGATGGTGTGGCAGCGCTCAAAACAGCGTTGCAAGGGGGCTATGACGGGCTGGTGCTGGATGTCATGATGCCGGGCCGCAATGGCTTCGATGTCCTGCGGGAACTGCGCGCGCACAGTACCTTGCCGGTGTTGATGCTGACCGCGCGGGGCGAGGATATCGACCGGATCATAGGGCTGGAGATGGGCGCGGACGATTACCTGCCCAAACCGTTCAATCCGCGCGAACTGGTGGCACGCCTGCGAGCCATACTGCGGCGCGGTACGGCGGTGGCCTTGAGCCTGGAGGTAATCCAGGTGGGTGATCTTGAACTGCGCAGCGCGGAGCGCAGCGTCTGGTGCGCCGGGCAGCCGGTGGAGCTGACCGGGGCCGAGTTTAATATTCTGGATGTCTTACTGCGCTCAGCGGGTCGGGTCGTGACCAAGGAAACCCTCAGTGAGCAGGCCTTGGGTCGGCCCTTGTCGCGCTTTGATCGCAGTGTCGATACCCACGTCAGTAATCTGCGTAAAAAACTCGGACCCGGTCAGGGTGGTGAAGGCCGGATCAAGGCCGTGCGCGGTCAGGGTTATTGTTATATTCATGGTTAAACTGTACTGGAAGTTTTTCCTGGGTTTCTGGCTGGCGATGCTGTTAATGGTCTTCGTCACCGCCTGGAGTGTTGCTCTGCTAAGCGATGAAGACGATCCCGCGCTGGATCGCTGGTTGCGCTGGGGAGCCGCATTGCTGCACTGGCAGCCCGCGCCGGCACCAGAGCAACAGCGCAACCGGGTCGAACGCGATGCAGCGGTTGCCCGGCAGTTTCTGCAAAATGCCGGCCGGCCAGCGCTAGTCACCTGGCTGCGCACCCGTGATCGGCACAAGTCACGGCTTTGGGTGCTTGGTCCCGGCGGGCACGATCTGCTGGGCAGGCCTTTGCCACCGTCTTTGCGCCAGGCACTGCTCGGTCGTTCGGCAACAACAGAACCCATTATTACTATTGCAGGCCCGGATGGGGCGCAGTATCGGGTCTGGCGGGCACCTTATGTCCGTTCTTACTGGCCGCTGCGGCCCGAGATTCTGGCGGTTAGTTTTAGCATTGCTGTATTAATCAGCGGCATTCTGTGCTGGGTGCTGGCGCGTTATCTGACTCGCCCTATCCAGCATTTACAGGCCGCAACCCAGCGTCTGGCGGCCGGCGATCTGAGCAGTCGGGTGCGACCGCGAATCGGCGGTCGGCGGCGGGATGAAATCGCCCAGCTGGGTGAGGATTTTGATCGCATGGCTGAACGTCTGGAGCGGCTGCTCACGGCGCAACGCCAGTTGCTGCAGGATGTCTCGCACGAGTTGCGCTCACCGCTGGCACGTTTGCAGGTAGCGCTCAGTCTGGCGCGCCGCCGCAGTCAGGGCGCTGCTGCCGAACTGGACCGGATCGAACTGGAAGCAGGCCGGCTGGAAGACATGATTGGTCAGTTATTGTCGCTGTTACGGCTGGAATCCGGCCAGGCGCTGGCTGTGCCACAACCCGTGGAACTGGCGGAACTGTTGCAGGATGTGGCCCGTGACGCTGAGTTTGAGGCGCAAAGCCGGCAGCGTCAGGTCGCAGTACTGACCCGTGTACCCTGCACTATCAGCGGGGATCGGGAAGTATTGCGCAGCGCGCTGGAAAATCTGGTGCGCAATGCGGTGCGGCATACGCCAGCGCACAGCACAGTAGAACTAAGCCTGGTGCAGGAGACCGCGACGACGGTGCTGATACGGGTACGCGATTATGGGTCAGGGGTGGCAGAAGCCGATCTGCCGCGTTTGTTTGATCCCTTCTTCCGCGTCGAACAAGCGCGTGATCGGACCAGTGGCGGTTTCGGCTTGGGCATGGCGATCGCGGCACGGGCGGTGCGCGCTCACGGTGGCGAGATCACCGCCCGCAATGTCCCGGACGGTGGTCTGGAAGTGGTGATGCGGTTGTCAAGGCCCGCTGCTGCGATAGCTTAGGGGCAGCTGGCGGGCAGGAAACCGCAGTGCACGATGGGGTTAATCCGCTGCGAAACAGTAAAACAGACCGGCACCGCCCGTGCTGCGCAGAGCATCAAGGCTGCAGCCACGGGTGGCATGGGCTGAATTCCAGGAGCTATTGCCGCCGCCATGACGGTCATGATGGCCAACCTGCGCTGCCGGCGTCGCTGCTGGTCCAGTTATTACAGGTGTGATCGGCATCATCAGGAAAATACGCCGTACCGTCTTCCATGGTGCCGGTCAGGATATCGTGGTCGTTGCGCTCGTCGCCGCGCCCCATGACCAGTTCGCCATTTTCGTCCAGTGCGGTGTGCTTGAGAATGGTTTTATTGTACAGATGCAGTTCATCGACATTTTGCGCGATGAGTTCACCTTTGGCGTTATACCAGGGTCCCTGACCGATCCGGTCGCGGGCGCTTTCGCCACGTTTGCCATCTGCTTCGGTGCTCAGGTAAGCACGCCAGGTACGGTCGCCGGCACCGGCCCCTTCCGCCAGTTGCTGGCAATAGGCATCAGCGCCTGCCAGGCCACCCAGATCGCCGCCTTTGCCGGGATTGCTGCTGGTAACAAAAAAACCCATCGCATGATCTTGCGAATACGCCAGTGGCACGCTTGCCAGAACCAGTAAAGCTGACGCCAGTAACCCATATGTTTTGCTCATTATTACTCCTCCTTCGAATTAACAGATCGTACCGCACTACGCGCTGCGATACCGTGTGCGGTTGTTATTGGGAAACCGCTAGATAGGTTGACACTATACCTTGCGTTTTATTCCACTCCTCTCGCTCTTTTTTGCCATTAGAGCGCAAGCTTTCGCCGCTTAATCGGTGAGCAACGCTGCGCTTTTGAGAGCCTACCGCTACCCCGTCATTCCCGCGCAGGCGGGCACACCTAATGATCCGTCATTCCCGCGCAGGCGGGAATCCAGGACATAATGGCAATGTCTTATCGACAGCATTTGTAGAGCCGGCCTAGCCTCGTGTCATGCGTTTGTAATAATTAATCAGTCCATTAGTGGAGGCGTCGTGACTGCTGATGATCGCGTCGTTGCGCAGCTCCGGCACGATCGTTTTGGCTAGCTGTTTGCCCAGTTCCACGCCCCACTGATCAAAAGAATTAATATTCCAGATCACGCCCTGTACGAACACTTTATGTTCATACAGCGCGATCAGCATGCCGAGCGTGTGCGGGTCCAGTTGCTGAAACAGCAGGGTATTGCTGGGGCGATTGCCGGGAAACACTTTATGCGGCAGCAGCTGCTCCAGCGCCGTGCCGTCCAGCCCTTGCGCCTGCAGTTCAGCACGGGCTTCGGTGGCGGTTTTGCCGCGCATCAGGGCCTCGGTCTGGGCAAAGCAATTGGCCAGCAGCAAGGTATGGTGCTCGCCAATCGGGTTATGGCTTTGCAGCGGCATCAGAAAATCTGCCGGCACCAGCCGGGTGCCTTGATGCAACAGCTGGAAAAACGCATGCTGGCCATTGGTGCCGGGCTCGCCCCAGAGAATCGGGCCGGTGCTGTAGTCGACGCGCTCGCCAGCCAGCGTAACGGACTTGCCGTTGCTTTCCATATCCAGCTGCTGCAGATACGCCGCCAGCCGGTGCAGATACTGGTCGTAAGCCTCAATCGCAATACTGTCAGCGGCAAAAAAATTGTGATACCAGATGCCCAGCATAGCCAGAATAACGGGCATATTCTGTTCCAGCGGCGCGGTGGCAAAATGCCGGTCCATGGCATGGGCACCGTCCAGCAGTTGCTCGAAATGCTCCATGCCGATAGCCAGGATGATGGGCAGTCCGATGGCTGACCAGAGCGAATAACGCCCGCCGACCCAGTCCCAGAACTCGAACATGGCGGCGGTATCAATACCGAATTCAGCGACCGCCGTGGCGTTGGTGGACACGGCCACGAAATGCTTGGCGATGGCCTCCTCAGCGCCGGTCTGTTCGATAAACCAGTTGCGGGCGCTGTGGGCGTTGGTCAGCGTTTCCTGGGTGGTAAAAGTTTTTGAGGCAATGATAAATAGCGTGGTAGCCGGATTGACCCGGCGCAATACTTCCGCGATATGGGTGCCGTCGACGTTCGATACGAAGTGCAGGGTGAGCGCCGGGTGCTGGTAGGGTTTCAGCGCCTCGCACACCATCAAGGGCCCCAAATCAGAACCACCGATGCCGATATTCACAACAGTATCGATACGCTGGCCGGTATAACCCAGCCAGGTTCCATCGCGCACCGCCGTACTGAACGTGCGCAGGCGTTCCAGCACCGCATTGACCGCCGGCATGACATCCTCGCCATCAACCAGCACCGGTGTATTGCTGCGGTTGCGCAACGCGGTATGCAGTACCGGGCGCTGTTCGGTGCTGTTGATACGGGCGCCGCTGAACATGGCATCACGCTGCGTTTCGACCCCGGCCTGCCGGGCCAGCGCGAACAGCAAGTCCAGCGTCTCCCCGGTGATGCGGTTTTTCGAGTAATCGAGCAGCAAGCTGTCCAGTTGCATAGAAAAACGCGAGAACCGCTGCGGATCTTGTGCGAACAGTTCACGCATATGGACATCGGCCAGACTTTGGTGATGTGCCTGCAAAGCCTGCCAGGCCGGAGATTGAGTGAGCGTCGACATGGCTTGAGTTCCTCGTTGGCTGGGTTACTTAGCGTCGTTGCGTCTGTTTGGGCCGCCTGGGCCGCACATTGGATCGCATATTGGGCGGCAACTGATGGGGCAGCTGGATCGTCCAATGGCTGTCCATGCATAGCGAAATGCGGATTTGTTCGGTATTCGGGCAGCGGCTGGGGCGATGTTTTAGATACGACGGGAAAATAATCATATGCCCGGCTTTGGGCACGATTTCAATGGTTTGTGGCTGAAATAAAGTATCTGCCATCGGACTGGAAAACTGCAGATTACCCTCGCCCTTGCTGCTGGCGGTGCTGACGTAATAACAGCCACTCAGAGTGGCAGGCAGATGCGTATGCCAGGGCGGCTCCATGTCCCAGGTTTGGCGGGTGGTGATATTGGCCCAGCCGATAGTCAGGGTATTCATCCAGACATAGCCATCCTGACTGCCGCTATCAACCCGGGCGTGCTGGTACAGGATGTTCTCACAGGCTTCAGCGAAGCCCTTGCCGAGCACCTCGATAAAATACTTTTGTGGATAAAACTGCGGCATGAACAGCGTTGTCGGGGTCTGGTAGCCGTAACCGTGCTGATGCGGCTGGATTTCGCTGGAGTCAATTTTACCCTGGAACAGCGTGAGGATTTCGTCATGGAAAGGCCGCATCTGTGGCAGCGGCACCTGGAAAACCGGGGTAGGGAACAGATTAAACGCTTCGATTTTCATGGCGCTTACTCGCTGCGACTGCAGTCCAGGACAACCCGTCCCAACACCCGACCGGCGCGCAGATCATCCAGGGTCTGGCTGGCCTCGGTCAGCGGCCGCTGGGCAATAGGGATAGGCTGCAGGCGACCGGTTTTGGCCAGTTCCAGTAACTCACGGGTTTCCGCCAGCGTGCCGACATAAGAACCAATCAGACTGATCGCCCGCAAGGGAAACAGCGGAATCGGCATACTGAATGCGCCACCGAACAGACCCACGATAATGACTTTACCGCCTTTACGTACCGCCCGGTTGGCAAACCCCAGAGAGGCCTCGGAACCGACAAAATCCACCGCTGCCGCGACCCCGCCGGTCGCTTTCAGAAGCTGCTTGACGGCGTTTTTATCGGTGGCGTTGTAAGTCGCCGTCGCACCGTTGTCCAGGGCCGCCTGCAGCTTGCTGTCGTCCACATCAACCGCCACCAGCGGGGTGTCCGGGAACAGCGCGCGGGCGCACTGCAGGCCCATCATGCCGACGCCGCCCAGGCCGACAATAGCGAGTTGTTCACCCGCTGCGGGCTGACCGATTTTTTTCAGGGCGCTGTAGGCGGTCAGACCGGAGCACATATAGGTCGCTGCCAGTCCGGCGGGAATCCCTTCGCAGTCCAGCAGATAGCGTGGATGCGGCACCACAACCGTATCGCTGTAACCGCCGTCTATATTCACGCCCAGGGCACGCGGGGTATTGCATAATTGTTCGTCGCCACGGGCGCAGACCGGGCATTCGCCACAGCCAATCCAGGGGTAAACCACCCGGCGCGCTCCGATGCCGAGTGGATTTTCCGTATTATCCTGCGCCTGCGGCCCGAGCGCTGTTACCACGCCTTCGATTTCATGACCGAGCGTAAAGGGCAGGGTATGGCTGGCACTGAGGTCAAGTTTCTTCTCGCCGCCCAGGGCAAAATAGCCATCCTGCAGATGCACATCGGAATGGCAGACGCCACAGTGCGTAACCTGCAGTACGACTTCGCTGCCTTGAGGCACCGGACTGGGACGCTCCAATGCGCGTAGGGGTGCGCCGTATGCGCTAATGACCTGACTTTTCAAAATAAAACCTTTTTAAACCTGATTGTTGCTGACGGGACTGTGTTAACTGTCCCCTGTTTGCATAGTGCTGTGATAGCGTATGCTCAAGATGTGAAAGTATACCTGCTTGGGCGTCCTGCTTAAGCGTTCTGCAATTATTCGGGAGAGTCTTGATGAGTGAGGCTTTATGGATAACACTGGCTTTTGGCTTGGGTCTGGGCGTGCGCCAGCTCGGCCTGCCACCGCTGGTGGGGTATCTAATGGCCGGGTTTCTGCTCAATATTGTATCGCATACGACCAGTCTGACGCTGGAAAACGGGCCGCTGCTGGAGCAGCTGGCACATCTGGGCGTATTGCTGATGCTGTTCACAGTAGGCTTAAAGCTGCGGCTGAAAAATGTGCTGCGACCGGAAGTCGTCGGTGGCGGGTTATTGCACCTGGGTTTGATCAGTTTGCTGTCAGCACCGCTATTGTTTGGCCTGGTGGGACAGAATTGGCAGCAGGCTTTGGTGCTGGGCATCGCGCTCGGGTTTTCCAGCACCGTGATGGCGGCCAAAGTGCTGGAGAGCAAACGCGAACTGCGGGCGTTTCATGGCCGGGTAGCCATCGGTATTCTGATCATGCAGGATCTGGCCGCCCTGGCGCTGCTCAGTCTGGGGGCCGGCCAGGTGCCGTCGATCTTTGCGCTGGCGGTGTTTGCGTTGCCGCTGTTGCGACCGCTGCTCAGCCGGCTGCTGGCGATCAGTGGGCATGACGAACTGCTGGTGCTGCTGGGCCTGCTGCTGGCGCTGGTGATCGGTGGTGAGGGGTTTCATGCGGTCGGGCTGAGCGCCGAACTGGGTGCCTTGCTGCTGGGCGCGCTGTTGGCGAATCATTCGCGCGCGAGTGAACTGGGGAAGGCTTTATGGAGCCTGAAAGAGGTCTTTCTGGTCGGATTTTTCCTCAATATTGGTCTGACCGGCCTGCCATCCTGGGAGGCTTTGGGACTGGCCTTGCTGCTGTTGTTATTGCTGCCGCTGAAAACCGCCTTGTTTTTCCTGGTGCTGGTGCGCTTCAAACTGCGCGCGCGCAGCGCATTCCTGACCAGTCTCAGTCTGGCCAGCTTCAGTGAGTTCGGCCTGATTGTCGCCGCCCTGATGTTGCCAGACTGGATTATGCCGCTGGCGCTGGCGGTTGCTCTGTCGTTTGTGCTGGCCGCACCATTCAACCGGTTTGCACATAGCCTGTACGAACGCTGGGAAAATCAACTGAAGCGGTTTGAGCTGGATCAGCGCCACCCGGACGAACAGCCGGTGTCGCTGGGGATGGCGCATATTCTGATCATGGGTATGGGCCGTGTCGGCACCTCGACCTATGACTTTCTGCGTGATCGCCAGGAGCGCATTGTCGGGCTGGATGCCGACCCCGCCAAAGTCGAGCTGCATCGGCAGGCCGGGCGGCGCGTGCTATACGCTGACGGTGAAGATGTCGGGTTCTGGCATGGTCTGAACATGGAACACGTCGAAGCGGTCATCCTGAGCATGAATGATACGGAAGCCAAAACCATGGCAACCCGGCAACTGCGTACACATGGTTATCGCGGCATTATTGTTGCGCCCTGTCTGTTCGAGGATGAAGCCCAGGCCGTGCTGGACGCGGGGGCGGATCGGGCATTTCTGGCCTGGTCCGAAGTGGGTGTCGGTCTGGCCGAGCATGTCTGGCAGGCGTTATACGGCGATGAGGTGGAATTACGCCAGCGCGAACAAAAACAGGAGTCTCCCGCCTGATACGATGAGCGCATAATCCTTGACAGCTGTCATTCCCGCGCAGGCGGGAATCCAGCCAATACTTAAAGCCCGGCACAAGGTCGCAAACCTGGTCATGTTATGTATAAGCGTGAAACCTTTGCGCTATTTTTGGGTCAGCTATTATCATGTTTTTATCGTTGCTGTTTCCGTCCTGAATCCTGGTTTAGTGCTGATCCTGTCTTAATCCCGGTCCTGATTAAGTTCCAACCTTCTTTCTTTTCCGACCCTATTTATCCCACCCAATCCATAAGAGGTTACTGTGTTGTCGATCCGATATGCAGGCAGTGTTTTATGCATCTGCCTGGCGCTTGTCTGTAGCAGTTTCAGTTTTGCCCAGCCTACTCCCACCCCGCCAGGTACCCCATCGACCGAAGCGGTCCAGCGGCTGGAGGCTATTCAGGAATCACTGGCGAGCAAGCAAGAGCAGCTGGAGGCCTTGCGCAGTCAGCTGAAAGCGGCCTCCGACAGTCCGGCCAAAGCGGAGCTGGAACAACTGGTTGCGCAGCTCGAAGCTGATATTAAGGATCTCAATCGGTCGTTCATCCAGATTGCTCTGGGTGGCATCGATATGAGCGTATTCGAGGGATCCGCAGCAGAGCAGGCTTTCGACTGGCGCAAGGAACTCACCCAGATTGTGCGTCCGGTGCTGGACGCTTTGAAAGAGCTGACGGAAAAGCCCCGCCGTATCGACCGCTTGAAAACCGAGATCGCCGAGACGCAAGACCAGCTGCAGGCCATTCACAAAGCGCGCACGGCGCTGGAGTCGCTGTCTGGCCAACCTCTA
Source organism: Gammaproteobacteria bacterium (assembly GCA_041396125.1). Lineage (GTDB taxonomy): Bacteria > Pseudomonadota > Gammaproteobacteria > Competibacterales > Competibacteraceae > JAWKZG01. Next base: position 75,594 of record JAWKZG010000001.1, read on the forward strand.
CCTGATGCCATACAAGAGAAAGTCAAAGCGCTGGCTGCTGCCTGGGAACAGCGTGAGAAAGACACGCTGCAGGAGCTGGAGGTGAATCGTTTCCAGCTAGCCTCGTTACTGGGCGAAAATACCGATTGGCTGCAAACAGCAAAAAATGCCGTTACAGACTTCCTCCGCGGTCGCGGACTGACGCTGCTGCTGGCGCTAAGCGCTGCCCTGGGTGTCTGGCTGGTGATGCGGGGATTGTTCTGGCTGTATACCAAAAAACTGACCAAACCCAGCGCGCGGCGACAGAGTACCCGTTACCGGCTGATTGTTTTCAGTTTCCGGGCCTTGACCATGCTGGTCATGACGATGTCGGTACTGATCGTGCTATATATTGCCGGCGATTTGCTGTTACTGGTATTGCTAATCCTGATTCTGATTGGCATCGGTTTCAGTTTTAAAAGCCTGTTGCCGCGTTATCTGGCGGAAACCCGCTTATTACTCAATATCGGCCCGGTGCGTGAAGGCGAGCGCCTGCTTTATAACGGTATCCCGTGGCAGGTGAAAACGATCAATATGTACTCGGTGCTGCGTAACCCGGAACTGGAAGGCATTCTGCGCATACCATTGACGCAATTAATTGATTTGCACTCGCGCCCTAGCGGCAATGAACCCTGGTTTCCCAGTCGGGTGGATGATTATTTGCTGCTGCCGGATAGCAGTTTCGCTCAGGTGCTGCGGCAAACGCCGGAAACCGTGGTGCTGAAAACCATGGGTGGTATGCAGGTGCAGTATCCCAGTGCGGATTTTATTCAGCTCAACGTGCGTAATCTGTCGCGCGAGGGCTTTGGTGTTGCAGTCAGCTTCGGGATTGATTATCGCCATCAGGCGATCAGCCTGGAACAGGTGCCACAGACGTTTCAGCAGGCGCTCCTGACGGCGCTGGAACGGGAGCAGTTGGCCGATCATGTGCTGAGTGTGCTGGTGGATTTCAAGGAAGCCGCCGCCTCATCGCTGGATTATCTGATCTTTATCAGTCTGCGCAGCGAGGCTGCGGCGCAGTATGTTGCTATCCAGCGACTGGTGCAGAAAACCTGTGTAGCGGTTTGCAACCGTGAAGGCTGGGGTATTCCGTTCGCCCAGCTTACGGTGCATCAGGGGGAGGGGTTCGAGCGACTGGCTATAACAAAAACAGAGTACCCAGCCCCAGAAAGCTCATAAACCCGACCACATCGGTTACGGTCGTTAAAATAACGGACCCTGACAGCGCGGGGTCCAGATTGAGCCGGTCCAGCAGCAGCGGGACTGCAATGCCCGCTGCTGCCGCTGCCAGTAAATTCAGCATCATAGCGGCAGCAATAATAGCGCCAATACGCCAGTCACCAAACCAGATGATGGTAAGCGCGCCGACCACGACAGCCCAGATCAATCCGTTCAACGCCCCGACCGCCAGCTCCTTGAGCGCCAGCCAGCGTGCATTGGTGGCACTGATCTGCTGCAGTGCCAGACCGCGGATGGCCAGTGTCAGTGTCTGACTGCCCGCGATGCCGCCCATGCTGGCGACAATGGGCATTAATACCGCCAGCGCCACGACTTGCTGCAGGGTGGCTTCGAACAGACCGATTACATACGCAGCCAGAAACGCTGTGCCCAGGTTAATGCCGAGCCAGACTGCACGGCGCCGGGCGCTGGGCAGAACCGGTGCGAACAAGTCATCGTCCTGATCCAGACCGGCCATATTGAGCAGGGTCTGATCGGCTTCCTCATGGATGAAATCGACGATCTCATTCACCGTGATGCGGCCCAGTAATTTATTATGGTCGTCCACCACCGCCAGCGAGACCAGATCGTGTCGTTCGAACAGGGCTGCGACATCCTCCGCCGGCGTATCGACCTTGACCCGATCCGCTTCGGTATCGGTCAGTTCGCCGACACTGATATCGACTTGCGCGGTTAATAAACGGGCCAGTGGCAGCGTGCCGATAAACGCATTGCTTTTGTCCACCACCATCAGACTGTCCGTGTGCGGCGGGATTTCTTCATGCCGACGCAGATAACGCAAGACCACATCAACCGTCACATTGGGCCGGACGCTGATCAGCTCGCTGTCCATCAGTCGACCGGCAGTGTCCTCGGGGTAGGACAGGGTTTGTTCCAGCCGGGCCCGGTCAAGGTGATCCAGACTGGCCAGAATGGCCGGTACGGCCTGCTCCGGCATGGAGTCCAGAATATAGGCCAGTTCCTCGGCGTCGAGATCCTCGATGGCCTGCATCAGCTCGCGCGTGCTCATCCCCTCGATGACGTTTTCACGCACTTCGTCACGCAGTTCGACCAGCACCTCGCCGCGTATTTCCGGCTCCAGGCATTCCCAGACCGGTTCCCGCTCGCTAGGCGGGAGTGACTCCAGCACGTGCGCGATATCGCATGGCTGCAGATCTTCCAGGGTTTCCGTCAAAGCCTGGTTGTCCTCGGACTCGATACTGTCGACTACGGCTTCCAGCAGATCGGGTTCTTTGTCCTGAAGTTCTTGCATACGTTAATCATTCCAGTGCTGCGCCGAGCCAGCCGGCGGGGGAAGCCGGAACCTGTCATTTGTTGACAGGGCCGGCAAAGGAGAGAATATTGCTATTATCCGGGTTTTTCGGTCGAAGCTGAAATGACAAACATTTGCGGGGACGGGCAATGATGCCCTACACCTGCCGCTCAGGTTGCGGTGCCTGCTGTATCGCGCCGTCGATTAGCTCACCCATACCGGGCATGCTGCAGGGTAAACCCGCTGGCGTGCGCTGCGTGCAATTGGACGAACAGAATCAATGCCGTCTGTTCGGTCGGCCGGAACGGCCTCAAGTCTGCACATCCTTACAGGCCAGTGCAGACATGTGTGGCACGCAACGGGAAGACGCACTGGCCTATTTACATTGGCTGGAATATGCCACGAGGCGTCAAAACAGCCAGCCTATTTGACCCCGCATTCCTGAAAAAAGCCCGAATAGGCCATGTCTTCTTTCAGGATATGCTTCTGCAGCCAGCTTTTCAGAAAGTCCAGCAACTCCGGTCCGACGGTGGGATCACCCTGCGCAAACCGCTGCTTGAATTCATCGACCTTTTTATACAGCTTGCCATGCGCAATTTTATGGCCATCTGTTTCAGGGTAGTGATGCAGCGAGAAGAGCATTTCCTCGTACATAAAATGCGCTGTGGTGTAGCGCACCAGACCGTTCAGAATCATTTCGATCAACTGCTCCGCATGGCCTCGGCCGAGCGCATCATCCAGCTTGTTGATATAGCCGATCAAGGTGCGATGCTGACGGTCTATCGATGGAATTTTGACGGAAAGCTCTTCCGTCCACTCCATAAACGCCATATTTAATTCCCCTTTGTTTTTATTAAATTGAAAAATCAAATGGTTATAAAAAATTAATAAATTTTGTTAAAGTGCAAAACACAAACTGTGCCAGTTCTTTTCAGCTGAGAAGAAACCACGATGAAGCACCCCTATGCAGCAGATGTGCGGGCTTGCAGAGGTGAAGTCACGACGGATTAGCAGAAGATAGCGTGGTTGATGTTATGCAATCGTGCCGGCATACCCAATGCAGCAGAGTTTGACTCTGCTGCGATTTATCCCCGTCAGCGCAGAGCGGCTTGACGCACTCTGCACCGAGATTTCAAATTAATCGTCGCTGTCGTCGTCGTCGAGACGTTCTTCCAGCAGCATCTGCAGTTCATCGAGGCGTTCCTCAATCAGCTGCAGACGGGAATCAAGCTGCTGACCTTGCGGGCCACCCTGCATACCTGGCCCGTGCGGGGGCATCATATTCACCATGGGCATCGGGGGCATATACATCGGGGGCATCATGTAGGGATTACACATCATGCCCGGACCACCCATCATAGGCATCGGGGGTATCATGTAGGGATAGGCCATCGCGCCGGGACCCATATGATGCTTCTGGTGAGGCCCCTGGGCGTGTCTATTGTTGTGCCTGTCGCTGTGTCCATGACCGTGTTTATGGCCGGTTCCATCGCCGGACCCGGATCTGTGTCTCATGCCCCGCTGTGGGCCGCCGGCTCCGCCTTTGCCAGCCATAAACTGACGCATATCTTCGCGGTATTTCTGCATCAACTCGCGCCTTTGCGCCGGATCATCGGTGGCTGCGATGGCCTCCATGCGTTTTTGCATGGCTTCCCAGCGCGCGGGCATCGAGGTGTCGGGTTCAGCGTCTTCCATCATCCCGGGTCCACCCCGCCCGCCAGGTCCCATTTTGCCGGGTCCCATACCGGGTCCCATTTGGCCGGGGCTCATTGTGGTGGGGCCTGCGGTAGTGGAGTCGGCGGGCTGTTCCTGCTGCGCAGAGGCCAGTGGCGCTGACAGGGCGAGCATCAGTGCACTCAGTAAAACGGTTTGTTGCAACATTGAGGTACTCCTGAATAATCTAAGCAATGAACGTAAAGCACGTTCGATAACGGAAAATCTACCGCAACAGCGCAGGATTCCGGCAGGAACCACTACTGCAGCTTAGGCAGATCGAGGAGTTCGCATAGAGGGCTTTAAGATACAGTTGATGCTTTTTGCTAAGTAACGTCCGCTCTATCGTCAGGACAGTTTGCGCTCATTATTCAGTGGTGTTGCAGAAAGCACCCTACTATTTAGGATGTTTTTATGGTTAACCAGAACGATAGATTGCGCAATAAGTATTATTAGCAATCCATCACACCTGACCATCAGAAATCGTCGGTATTATCGTGACAGGGTGCCCGATAGCGGTCTGGCAGAACATAATCGGGGGCAGGTGATGTTTTTGTTAAGTGTGTTGTTGTGGACGAATACGGAATTTTTCCAGCAACGGCGCATCGAATCTGACTGTGATAATGTAGTGACTGTTACTATAACTATGATAATCAGCCTGGAATAATTCATACCACATTCATGAGACTGCAACCGCTGTATTGGTTTGTGCTGATACTGAGCCTGGTGTTCAACCAGGCGGCAGGCAGTGTTGTGATGCTGAATTTAACCGGCCAGACTGATTCGACCAGCCCGGCTTCGGCCGCACCGATACACCATATCCATCATGCCGGACACAGCATAGCGGGCGATATCGCTGGTTCTGCTGCAGATGGCGACACTGTGGTGTCCTGCTGCCATCCCGCATCCGCGGTAAGCTGTGGCGTCAGTGCGATCGCGATATCTTCAGTGCTGCTGCACATTAACCCGCGCCATGATGCCTGGACCCTGGCCGCCGAGGCTGCATTTCGAAGCCGGTGGCTTGATATCGAACCACGACCTCCTCGATTAAACCTCTGAATTTCTCCATTGCCCCTGCTTCAAGGGCTAATCACTTTCTGATTTGACTGCTGTCATGCAGCGCTTTTGGCGTGCGTGCAGCGCAGTACATTCAATTTTTATTATTAGTTATTAAATTCAAAGGTTTAAAATGAGAATATTTGTTCAAAGCATAGTAACCGTTGCAGCGTTGTCATTGAGCGCTACCGTTCTGGCCGATGCCGGTCACTCACATGGCCCGAATATCGGTAAACCCGGTCACGCCAGTAATGCTAACCGTAGCATCGAAATCCTGCTCACTGAAATGACTTTTAAGCCTGCCGAGTTGCAGGTCAAAGCCGGTGAAACCATCCATTTCGTCGTCAAAAATCAAGGTCAGTTATTGCATGAATTCAATCTTGGTACCGCGGCGATGCACACCGCACACCGCGAGGAAATGGCCGAGATGATGAGCCAGGGTACGCTGACGCCCACGGGCATGGACCACAGCAAAATGGGGCACGGCCATATGCAGCATGACGATCCGAACAGCGTCCTGGTCGAGCCAGGAAAAACCGCCGAATTAACCTGGACGTTTCCCCGTTCAGGCACGTTGGCATTCGCCTGTAACGTACCCGGTCACAGTGAGGCCGGTATGGTGGGGCAGATTCGCATCGGCAACTGACCGCGAGCGGACGAGTCATTCACCCGTTTGTTCTATTCCCTATCTCATCGCTCATAGTCTTGAACTTAAGGACAGCGCCTGCGTGGCCCCCCTTGGGTTTGAACCTGATTTGAGCTCAGGCAGACGTTGCGTTTGAGCAGCGTTTGCATTTCCAGGAGATTTTTTATGCGATTTCTATCCCAACGCATAGTGCGTTATGCCTTTTTCGGGGCGCTCGCCAGTGTGCAGTCGAATATTGTTTTTGCCGGGACTTATCATCTGACCGTTGATAAGGTCATGATCGAAACCGATCAGGGCTTAAAACAAGGTATCGGTTATAACGGCAGCTCTCCAGGGCCGGTGTTGCGGTTCAAGGAGGGCGAAAACGTCACCATTAATGTGACCAATAACCTCACGGAACCCACCTCCATACACTGGCACGGTCTGATTCTGCCGTTTCAGATGGATGGTGTGCCGGGCATCAGCTATCCCGGTATTGCTGCCGGTGCAACGTTCACGTACCAGTTTCCTATCGTACAAAGCGGAACATACTGGTTTCACAGCCACACCGGTTTTCAGGAACCCGATGGTGCCTACGGGGCTATCGTGATCGAGCCCATTGAGCGCGAACCGTTTGAATTCGACCGCGAATATGTCGTACAGCTGACGGATAAACACCATCATCATGGTGCCCGCGTCATGCGTAATCTGAAGCAAATGCCGGATTACTACAATCGCAAGCAGCAAACGCTGGTCGATTTTTTTAAAGACGCCTCGAAAGACGGGTTCAGTAAAACCTGGGCTGATCGCAGAGCCTGGGGCGAGATGCGCATGATGCGCTCTGATATCGAAGACGTACAAGGCTTTACCGGTCTGATCAATGGCAAAACACCTGAACAGAACTGGACCGGGCTGTTTGCGCCGGGTGAGCGAGTGCGTTTGCGGTTTATCAATTCGTCAGCCATGACCTATTTTGATATCCGTATTCCCGGTCTTGAGATAACGGTGGTGCAAACCGACGGCAACAATGTGCAGCCGGTCCAGGTCGATGAGTTTCGTATTGCTGTTGCCGAGACCTACGATGTCATCGTCCAGCCCAAGATAGCCGAAGCGTACACCATTTTTGCCGAATCGATGGGGCGCTCGAACTACGCCCGCGCGACGCTGGCACCCAAAGCGGGTATGACAGCCGCTATTCCCGCAATGCGTGAAGCCCCCCTGCTGACAATGGCAGATATGCGCTTTGATCCCAATATGGCGGAGATGGACCATTCGACCATGGATCACTCGACTATGGATCACGCAAAAATGGGTCACTCGCAAATGAGCAGTAAGCCTGATCCTTTTTATGCACCGGGCAGCGGTTTGAGACCTGCTGCGGCGAACGGCGGGAAATTTTTATCTTACGCGGATTTAAAGGCGCAAAAGCCACTTTATGAAGACCGCGAACCAACCCGTGAAATCGAACTGCGTCTGACCGGCAATATGGAGCGTTACCTCTGGTCAATCAATAACATCAAGTATGAAGACGCAGAACCTATCCGGCTGACCTATGGTGAGCGCGTGCGCTTTAAATTCGTAAACGAAACGATGATGACCCATCCCATGCATCTGCACGGTATGTGGTCGATGCTGGATAACGGCAGCGGACAATGGAATCCGGTCAAGCATGTTATCAGCGTTAATCCCGGCACTATCGTTTATATGGAAACGGAAGTGGATGCGCCAGGCCAATGGGCATTTCATTGCCATCTTTCCTACCATGCGGCCAGTGGCATGTTTCGCAAAGTTATTGTGGAGGGTGGTCCGACAACGTCAGCGACGGAGCACAATAAGCCCGCTGCACTTGCTGCATACGAGTGATCGACTATGTGGAAACATAACAAAAACGCGATGATTTACCGGCTTGCCGGTGCTGTTGTGTCAGCCTTGTTTGTGTCGTCAGTACAGGCTCAGGAAGACTTTGCCGGCCTGGAGAAAGATCCGCTGGTGTTTTATGGTCTGAGCTTCGAGCAGTTCGAGTACCGTGTGGGTGATGATGATGATGTTCTGGCCTGGGACGGCGATGCTTTCGTAGGCACTGACGAGTGGAAGCTGCGTTTACAAAGCGAAGGTGAATACATCAAAGGCCCCGATATGTTTGAAACGCTTGAGAATCAGCTGCTGGTGCAACGACTGCTGTCTGACTTTTTCGATATTAAGGCCGGTGTTCGTTTTGATACGCCAGACGGGCCGGACCGTACCTATGCGGTCATCGGCATCCAGGGACTTGCACCGCAATGGTTTGAGATCGACGCCGATCTTTTTATCAGCGAAAAAGGCGATGTCTCTGCACGCTTGGATGTGGACTACGAGTTGCTAATTACAAATCGCATCATTCTCACACCGACAGCCGAGTTTACTATTGCCTTTTCGGATGATGAGGACGTTGGTATTGGCTCCGGACTGACGGACGTCGAGCTCGGTTTACGCCTCAGCTATGATCTTGTCGAACGCGATGTTGCGCCGTATATCGGTATGCATTATGAGAGGAAGTTCGGCAAAACAGCGGATTTTGCCGACGCAGAAGGCGAGGATAGTGACGCGCTCTTTTTCGTGGCTGGCGTTCGCCTGTTGTTTTAACAAGGCCCCTGCTCCGCTAACGCGATAGCGGGGCAGGGCTGCTGTTTTTAATCCGGTTTTGTGGGCTGGCCCCGATCCGCACAGTGATCGCGCTCAATTTCAACCGTCGCATGTCCGACTTTGAAGCGGGTTTGCAGGCGGGTTTTGATATTGGCGATGACGGTGTCGGGGCTGGCGCAATCGATAATGCGGGCATGCAGGGTGAGCATGGCGTGCTGGCCAGTCAGTGACCAGGCATGCACATGGTGGACATTCTCCACCTCCTTAATATTGGCCACCAGATCAGGGCCGATCTCCCGGACATCAAGCTGATTGGGGGCCGCCTCCAGTAAAACATGGGCCGATTCCCGCAACAGCTTCCAGGCACTGCGTAAAATCAGCAGGGCTACTAATAAGGACAGCAGCGGATCAATCGGCGTCCAGCCGGTTGTCAGAATAACCAGCGCTGCGGCCAGTGCTGCCACCGAGCCCAGCAAATCACCCATAACATGCAGTAAAGCCCCGCGAATATTAAGATTATCGCGCTCAGCACCGTGCAGAATCCAGAACGCGACGATATTCACCACCAGGCCGAGCGCTGCCACCACTAACATCGGTGTGCCCAGCACCTCGACCGGTTCGAAAAACCGGCTGATGGCTTCAAAAACAATCCAAGCCACCATGAAGAGCAAGGTCAGACCATTGATGAAAGCTGCCAGTACCTGGAAGCGCTCAAAACCATAGGTACGGCGCCAGTCTGCTGGCCGCCGGGCAATGCGAAACGCCAGCCACGCCAGCACCAAAGAGGCGGAGTCCGTCAGCATATGGGCTGCATCGGCCAACAGCGCCAGCGAGCCTGCGAGCAGGCCGCCCGCCACTTCGACCAGCATGAAACCGCCAGTCAGTACCGCCGCCCACAGCGTACGCTGCTCATTAATGTGTCCGTGATTGTGTGAATGCGCCATAGCTGCTCGCTCAGACCGGTGTTGTCAAAATCGCACGATAGCAATTTTTTCTCGGAGTGTCTGTCGTGCGGCAATCATCTTGCCAGCCAATTATTTGTTCGGATTTTCTTTTAAGCGGGCAGGGGCGCATTTTTTACAGTTTTTAACAATCGACACAAATACTTATCAATTGACACGATCTGACACATTTATGCCTATTGCGGTTCAGCGCTTGTCTGCATCTGGATATCGGCTTGAAAAAATAATATCAAGACATTGTTTTTAAAACTAATTATGGATTTTTTTGAAACCTGCGGGGAGAGCGGTAAGGGTGTGGTTTAGCGGCAGTGAACCGCTCAAGGAACAGTTTGAATTTAATTAAATACAATGACTTATTTTTATTTTTGATGTTGGCATACATAGTGCTAGTTCTACATAGAAAGCACACGTACCGAAAATGATGTCGTGTCTTTATCCGAATAATAAATAATAACGATTTCGCCGGTGGCGCCTACCGGCGGCAACCTTGGCAGGGCGTGGCTGCAATCTGCGCTTTATGCGCACTTCAGCGGTGCCTTTCCATTATGGTGAGGGGGTATACCCTCACCGTCTTTTTTTCTTCTCCCTCCCTCTAATTCTCGCATCCCAAATTTTCGCATCCGGGCCAAAACCGGGTGATACCAGTCTGTTTCACTGACCTGAAAAAAACCTTGACTCTGTACAAGACTACAGGGTTTATCCTGTTCCATTATGAACACACTAAGCATTGGTCAACTTGCCCGCGCCTGCGGTCTCGGTATTGAGACGATCCGTTTTTACGAACGGGAGGGGCTGCTGCCACCGCCGCAACGCACCGCAGCAGGCTATCGGAAATTTTCTACCGACTCCGTGCAACGGCTCAATTTTATTCGTCGTGCCAAAGAGGTGGGTTTTACGCTGGACGAGATCAGGGAATTGCTCGCACTGCACGACGATCCGCACGGTGAACGTACCCGCGTCAAAGCTCTGACCGAGGCCAAACTGGCTCAGATCGAGCGCAAAATTCTCGATTTGAGCCGGATGCGGGATGTGTTGGCGCATCTGGCAACCGAATGCTCGGGCGTGGGGCCAGTCAGCAGTTGCCCGATCATTCAGGCCTTGGAACAGCCGCCATTAACCCATCAGCAAACGAGTCAAGACAGCGATGAACAGCACGACTAATACCTGTAATCACCATTCGGCTGGGCCACATCCGGCTGGGCCACATCCGGCTGGGCCGCACCTGGCTGGACCTATCCACGAGGTTTTCCAGGACCCGGTCTGCGGCATGACCGCTAAACCGGAAAAAGGCATCAGCGCCGAGCATCAGGACACGCGGTATTTTTTCTGCAGCAACGGTTGCCGGGAAAAATTTATTGCCCGCCCCGAATATTATTTGAGCGGGCAGGCTGCGGCGGATAAAAAGGCCGCGCAACAGCAGGCATCTAGCCAAAAATCCGGCAAATATATCTGTCCGATGTGCGAAGGTGTAGAGAGCGACAAACCTGCTGCCTGCCCGAAATGCGGCATGGCGCTGGAACCGGAAACCCCGGCGCTGGCCGTGACCAAAACCCAGTACACCTGCCCGATGCACCCGGACATTATCCGCGCCGAGCCGGGTGATTGCCCGAAATGCGGCATGGCGCTGGAACCGGTTACGGTCACTGTCGAGCAGGAAGAAAATCCGGAGCTGATCGATATGACCCGGCGCTTCTGGATCAGTCTGGCGCTGGCGCTGCCGGTGTTTCTGATCGCGATGGGCGGGATGCTGCCCGGTGAGCCGCTGCAGCATTTGGCCGGACCGACGACCTTGCGCTGGCTGGAACTGCTGCTGGCTTCGCCGGTCGTGTTGTGGTGCGGCTGGCCGTTTTTTGTACGTGGCTGGCAGTCAGTGATCAATCGCAGTCCGAACATGTTCACGCTGATCGCGCTCGGCACGGGTGTGGCATATCTCTACAGCCTGGTCGCCACTCTCGCGCCGGGTCTGTTTCCGGCTTCGTTTCAGAACATGCACGGCGAGGTCGGCGTCTATTTCGAAGCCGCTGCGGTCATTATCACCCTGGTGCTGATGGGGCAGGTGATGGAACTGCGCGCACGCAGTCAGACGGGTGCTGCGATTCGGGCCTTGCTTGGGCTGGCACCGAAAACCGCACGCCGGATTACGGCGGCGGGTGAAGACGAGGATATCCCGCTGGAGCAGGTCAGAATCGGCGATAAGCTGCGGGTGCGTCCGGGTGAAAAAATCCCGGTGGATGGCCGGGTGCTGGATGGCAAATCCAGTGTGGATGAATCGATGGTGACCGGTGAACCCATGCCGGTGACGAAAACAACCGGCGAGCCGCTCATTGGCGCAACCGTCAATGGCAGTGGCACACTGCTCATCGAAGCCGAGCGGGTCGGTAATGACACCTTGCTGGCGCAGATCGTCCAGATGGTCGCCGCCGCCCAGCGCAGCCGCGCGCCGATTCAGAAACTGGCGGATGTGGTAGCCGGATATTTCGTGCCGACAGTGGTCGGGATAGCGATACTGGCCTTTATTGTCTGGGCGCTGTTCGGCCCGGCCCCGGCCATGACGTATGCCATTATCAACGCAGTAGCGGTACTGATCATCGCCTGTCCCTGCGCGCTGGGTCTGGCAACGCCGATGTCGATTATGGTGGCGTCCGGTAAAGGTGCCAGCGCCGGGGTCTTATTCAAAAATGCCGAAGCCATCGAAGTCATGCGCGATATCGATACCCTGGTGGTGGATAAAACCGGCACGCTGACCGAAGGCAAACCCACGCTGGTTTCGCTGACCCCGGCCAATGGTTTCAGTGAAACGGAATTACTGCAACTGGTCGCCAGTCTGGAACGCAGCAGCGAACATCCGCTGGCGGCGGCTATTGTCCAGGGTGCTCGCGAGCGTGATCTGGAACTGAGCCACGCCGAAGGTTTCGAGTCGATGACCGGTAAAGGTGTGCTCGGCACTGTCGGCGGTCGCAAGATTGCGCTTGGCAATAGCGCGCTGCTGGAACAACTCGGCGTATCCGGCGAATTGGAAGCGCAGGCTGAAACATTACGCCAACAGGGTCAGACCGTGATGCTGGTCGCGATTGATCAGCAATTCGCTGGTCTGCTCGGCGTGGCCGACCCGATCAAGCCAACCACCTCTGAGGCCATCCGGGCGCTACATGCGGAAGGTTTGCAGATCGTCATGCTGAGTGGCGATAACGCAACTACGGCGCGGGCGGTGGCGGCTCAGCTGGGTATCGATGAGGTTATCGCCGGCGTGCTGCCAGAACAGAAAGCAGCCAAGGTCAAGCAGTTGCAAAGTCAGGGTAAAAAAGTGGCGATGGCGGGCGATGGTATCAACGACGCTCCGGCGCTGGCACAAGCCGATGTCGGTATCGCCATGGGGACCGGCACCGATGTGGCCATGGAATCCGCCGGCGTGACGCTGGTAAAAGGCGATTTGAACGGGATTGTGCGTGCCCGTCGCCTGAGCCGGGCGACCATGAAAAACATCCGCCAGAATTTATTCTTTGCGTTTGTTTACAACGCCATCGGCGTGCCTGTCGCAGCCGGCGTGCTGTACCCGTTCTTCGGCATTCTGCTCAGCCCGATGATCGCAGCAGCCGCCATGAGCTTCAGCTCGGTATCGGTTATCAGCAATGCGCTGCGCTTGCGGCGGGTGAAATTATAGTCCTAGTCGATTTGTAGGCTGAGAGTAGGCGAAAAGCTTAATCTCAGCCTGGTTTAGCCCGATCTGCCCAGGCTAAAGCAACTGTGAAACAATATCTTAGAATTTAAAAAAACTAATAGTATTAGTGTTTGCTAGAGCAGTGCTAGGTGGCGAAGCAAGGATTGATGAAAATATTTTATTTCGCCTAACGATATAATTTTTTGTTTTATAAACAATATCATAAGCAAGTTAAATTTTTACAGATCATCCTGCGGCATGCTTTTTGGTGTAAAGAATGCCCTAGTGATGACGATCTGCTAATGCAACGTAACTATTAAGTCATTTATCAGGTATGAAAAATACTTATTAATGCACCGTTAGCACGTTGTTCATGGTCGTGCTCGGCATGGCCAGTTTTTCGTACGATTTAAAGGAATAATATAGTGAATGGCAGTTACAATATAACGCTTTTGATATTGTCCTACTTAATCTCGGTTGGCGGCTCTCTCGCAGCTCTACTGCTCGCCCGCAAAGCAATTGCAAGCCAAGTGGCTTCACAAAAGATGATGCGTATGCTGTCAGCTGCTGTTGCTTTGGGCGGTGTCGGTATTTGGGCTATGCATTTTATCGGTATGCTTGCTTTTTCTATGGAAGGCCTGCCAATACACTACGATATGCTCATGACATTAGGGTCATTATTTATAGCAATTGCGATAGTCTATGTAGGATTTTTAGGGATACGTCACGGTAAACCCGGTATTCTCAAGCTTATCAGCATGGGGGCTATTGTGGGGTTTGGTGTTGCGGGCATGCATTATGCCGGTATGATGGCGATCGAAGTGGCTGCTGATATCATTTGGAATCAACAAATTGTCATTTTATCGATTGTTATTGCCATAGTCGCAGCAACGGTAGCGTTGTCATTAGCCGCTTACCTGACCAAATTTTGGCATATGGTCATTAGTGCAATTGTGATGGGTATAGCCGTTTGTGGTATGCACTATACCGGAATGTACGCTGCTTCATTTATCCCCAATGGACAGCACCCGGGAAGCGCTCCAGTTCTGGAGAACATAGTGTTTGGTGGTATTATCGGATTCGTTGCAATAGGCATATTGGGTGTTCTTTTTATCTTCAATATGGGTATGGAAATAGAACCCGAAACAGTCACCTAGTTTTTTGTTAGTCGGCTTGAATACAGCGGATAAGCTTGTATTCAAGCAGGCTGTGTATTTAGATCAATGTTCTTACGTCAGCACTTATAGAGTACATTAGTACAGTTGGCGCAATGACCTCCAGTTTTGTATCCAACCGGTCTTGGCGGAGTTGTAACTCTCATTTCTACGTCCGGTCTGTCATTCCCGCGCAGGCGGGAATCCAGCAATGTTTATGGTACAGCAAAATATTGCAAACCTATCTGTGCTGCACTTGCCAGCAGACTTCTGTAGCGCGCCAATTGGTCAGTAATTCGTCAGTTCAAGGCCTACACCAAAACCACCAGTAAATCCTTCGACTCGACCTGCATGCCGGGGGTAACGAAGACTTCCTTGATGGTGGCGTCGCGGTCGGCGCGGATCGCGGTTTCCATTTTCATGGCTTCCAGTGTAACCAGAATATCGCCGCGACTGACATGCTGGCCTTCACTGACCGCTACGCTGACCACGGCCCCCGGCATGGGTGCGGGAATCTGATCCGGGTTGCCGTCCTCGGCTTTGGGATGGGCTTTCTTGCTGCTGGTCAAACCCTGCTGGGCGATCCGAACCAGACGCGGCTGGCCATTCATCTCAAAAAACACCCGTCGCATACCATCGTCGTCCGGTTCGCTGGTGGTCAGATGACGGATGACCAGGGCTTTGCCTTTGTCGATTTCGACGCCGATTTCATCACCTTCCTGCATACCGTAGAAAAACACCGGTGTCGGCAGCACCGCGACATTACCGTACTGGCTGCGGTGCTGGGCGTAGTCGGCGTAGACTTTGGGATACATCAGATAGGACGCCAGATCGGTATCGTGGAGTTCTCGCTCGGAGAGTTCCTGCGCCTTGGCGCGTTCAGCCGCCAGATCAGTCGGTGGCAGATGCGCGCCGGGGCGTTCGCGCGGCGGTGGTTCGGTGCCTAGAATACGGCGGGTCAGTTGCGGCGGAAAGCCGTCCGGCGGAAAGCCCTGCTGGCCCTTGAACAGGGACACGACCGATTCGGGGAAATTGATTTCCTTGTCCGGATTCAACACATCAGCCGGGGTAAGACCCGCCGTCACCATGAACAAAGCCATATCACCGACTACTTTCGAGGTCGGCGTGACTTTGACAATATCACCAAATAATTGATTAACCTGGGCGTACATCTCCGCCACTTCCGGCCAGTGATGTTCCAGCCCCATGGCACGGGCCTGTTCGCGCAGATTGGTGTATTGCCCGCCGGGCATTTCGTGTCGATACACATCGGCGGTGCCGGAACGGATATCGCTTTCGAATGCGGCGTAGTGCCGGCGCACGCCTTCCCAGTAATGGGCAATCGAGCGCAGCGCGTCGCCGTCCAGACCAGGATCGCGCTCGTTGCCGCGCAGTGCGGCGACAATCGCGCCCAGATTGGGCTGTGAGGTCAGCCCGCTCATGCTGTCCATGGCAGCGTCAACCGCATCCACGCCGGCGTCAATCGCAGCCAGCACGCTGGCGGCGGCAATGCCGCTGGTGTCGTGGGTGTGAAAATGAATCGGCAGGCCGGTTTCCTGTTTCAGGGTGCTGATCAGCTGATGTGCGGCGGCAGGTTTGCACACCCCGGCCATGTCTTTGATGCTTAGAATATGCACACCGGCCCGTTCCAGTTCCTGGGCGATATTGACGTAATACTGGAGATTGTATTTCGGTCGTTTCGGGTCGAGCAGATCGCCGGTGTAACAGATCGCGCCTTCGCATAACTTGCCGCTGTCCAGTACCGCGTCGATAGCGACCCGCATATTCTCGACCCAGTTCAGCGAATCGAACACGCGGAATAAATCGATACCATTATCTGCAGCCTGGCGCACGAAAAACTGCACGACATTGTCCGGATAATTGGTGTAGCCGACTGCATTCGAGCCGCGCAGCAGCATCTGGAATAACACATTCGGAACGCGCTCGCGCAGCGCTGCCAGACGCTCCCAGGGATCTTCCTTGAGAAAGCGCAAAGCGACATCGAAGGTTGCTCCGCCCCAGCATTCCAGCGAAAACAGCTCTGGCAGCAGGCGGGCGTAATAGGGCGCGATAGCCCACATATCATGCGAACGCATACGGGTGGCGAACAGGGACTGATGTGCGTCACGCAAGGTGGTGTCGGTAATCAGCACCTGCTTCTGCTCCAACATCCAGGCAGCAAAGCGCTCGGGCCCGAGTGCTTCCAGACGCTGGCGACTGCCGTCGGGAATAGTGCTGCCCAGCTTGATGTGGGGCAGCTGCGGAATTGCCGTCAGCGCCGGTTTGACCCGACCCTGTACTTCGGGGTTGCCGTTGACGATGACCTCACCGATGAACTGCAGCAGACGGGTGGCGCGATCCCGCCGCCGCGATAGCTGGAATAATTCCGGGGTTTCGTCAATAAACCGGGTCGTGCATTCGCCGGATTGAAACGTCGGATGGTTAATGACGTTTTCCAGAAATAATAAATTGGTCGCCAGCCCACGTACCCGGAATTCACGCAGCGCCCGGTCCATGCGCCGGATGGCGTCGATAGGGCTGGGCGACCAGGCGGTGACTTTGACCAGCAGAGAATCATAAAAGGGCGTGATCAAACCGCCGGAATAGGCGGTGCCGGCGTCCAGTCGCACGCCGAAACCGGCCGCGCTGCGGTACACCAGAATACGGCCATAATCGGGTACGAAATTGTTTTCCGGGTCTTCCGTTGTCACCCGGCACTGCAGCGCATGGCCGCTGAGCGTGATATCGGCCTGCGCCGGCACACCGCTGCTGTCGTCGCCGATACGCCCACCCTGGCTGATCAGAATCTGCGCCTTGACGATATCGACCCCGGTAATTTCCTCGGTAACGGTATGCTCGACCTGGATGCGCGGATTGACTTCGATAAAATAAAATTCGCCGTTGTCGGAATCCATTAAAAATTCGATGGTACCGGCATGGGTGTACTCGACTTTCTCGGCCAGCCGCAAAGCCGCCTGGCACAAATCGCTGCGCTGCTGCTCATCCAGATAGGGCGCGGGGGCGCGTTCGATCACTTTCTGGTGGCGGCGCTGCACCGAGCAGTCACGTTCGAATAAATGCACCCGATTGCCGTGCCGATCGCCCAATATCTGCACCTCGACATGGCGGGCGCGGCGGACCAGTTTTTCCAGATAGACTTCGTCATTGCCAAAAGCGGCTTTGGCCTCGCGCCGTGCGCTGTCGACCTGATTGATCAGGTCAGTAGCGGATTCGATTACCCGCATACCGCGGCCACCGCCGCCCCAGGAGGCTTTCAGCATGACCGGGAAACCCACCTCGGCGGCCATTTGCTGAATGAGCTTTGGCTCGCGCGGCAAAGGTCCGGTCGCCGGCATGACCGGCACCCCGGCGGCTTCGGCCAGGTGTCGCGCCGAGACTTTATTGCCGAGCTGGCGCATCACCTTGGGGGTGGGACCGATGAACTCGATATTGGCGGCGGCGCAGGCATCAGCGAAATCCGGGTTTTCCGCCAGAAAACCATAGCCCGGATGAATAGCGTCCACTTCGGCTTCGATGGCGATACGAATAATATCTTCGATATCCAGATAGGCGTCGATAGGTTTTTTGCCAGCGCCGACCAGGTAGCTTTCATCGGCTTTGAAGCGATGCAGCGCAAAACGGTCTTCGTTGGAATAAATCGCGATGGTATGAATGCCGAGTTCGCTCGCCGCCCGCATGACACGGATGGCAATTTCGCTGCGATTAGCGATGAGTAAACGCTGGATTTTACGGGCTGCTGGCAATGACATGGACATCTCCCGACTGCAAGAATGCTGCTGATGTTGTTGTTCAACGCGGAAAAGAATTTGAAAAACAATCCGTTAAAAATCTGGCCGGACTGCTTTCATGACAACCGTAATCAGTATGCCCATGTTGCGACGCAGCATCAATTCCTTAAATAGCATCACTGCGGCGCGTGCAGAGCGTGCTGCATGCCGCTGCAGTGTGCTCGCGGGACGGAAAGCCCGTTTTAAAAATACTGTTTTGGCCTTGCGGGCCGCACATTTTTAAAATCGAATCACTCAATTATTCAGTAAGGCTTCGATCTGTTGCAGGATGACAGGATCATCCCAGGGCTTGTCGCCCACTTCAGAATAAACAATCATGCCATCCCGGTTGACGACAAAAGTGGTCGGCAGGTTTTGCACTTGCCAGGCCATGGTGGCGACCAGATTCTCGTCCAGCAACAATGGGAAATCCACGCTCAGACGGTCTGTGAAACGCGTTATGTCATCTTGCGTTTCTCCCATATTGATGCCGATGACTTCCAGTCCGCGGGCCTGCAAAGTCGTACGCAGATTTTGCAGCGCCGGCATCTCGTGGATACAGGGCGGGCACCAGGTGGCCCAGAAGTTGACCACCAGCACCTTGCCCTGGTAATCCGCCAGACTATGGCTTTGACCCTGTGCATCAGGCAGCGTGAAAGCCGGGGCGGCTACCGGTTCATCCAGGGCCAGCAACGGTTCGACAGCTTGTGCGCTGGCGCTGCCGGTGTAGACGGCAGACAGACTGAGCAAAGCAAACAGAAAGAAACGGGCGATAGACATAAAAACTCCTGTTAATACGGATAGACCGTTAAACCATTAATACGGATAGATAAGCACAGCGGATGTGGTTCAGGATAGAGTGCACAGACCTTTGCTGGATTGAACAAACGTGTATTATTTTCAGTGAAACACTGATTTCAATAAAGCCTCAAAGCCTTTGTTGGCAGCTGACGCCTTGGCAGACCGCGGCGTGGTTGCGCGTAACCGCATATTTTTTCATAGACCTGAAGGTATTTATAAATGACGCTTGCCCTGGTTGTCGCCATGGCCCAAAACCGTGTGATCGGTCGAGCCAATACCATGCCCTGGTATTTGCCTTCGGAATTGCAGTTTTTCAAGCAAATCACCCTGGGCAAGCCGATCATCATGGGGCGCAAAACCCATCAGTCCATCGGCCGGGTTTTACCCGGTCGGCAGAATATTGTGGTGAGCCGTAATGCTGACTTGCAGCTTGCGCCGGGCTGTATCCTGGTTGCCTCGCTGGAAGACGCGATGCACACGGCCCGATTATCCGCGGGTAGTACGGGCGAGGTCATGCTGATCGGCGGTGCCGAGCTGTACCGCCAGGGCTTGCCGCTGGCGGATCGCATTTATCTCACACGGGTCGAGGCCGAAATCGAGGGCGACACGTTTTTCCCGGAGCTGCCGGCAGCGCAATGGCATGAGGTCTGGCGCGAAAGTTTTCCGGCCGATGACCGTCATGCGTACCCGCACACCCGTTGTTTGCTGGAAAGAACCACTGCTTAGCCCCGCCCGATGCGGTTCGCAGGCTCACCACATCCTACAAATTTGCCCATGATAATGAATGTAGCAACGCAGGATGCGGCGATGCGGTTCGCAGACTCACCAAGTCCTGCAGTCCCTATAAAAATGGGTATCAACCCATGATGCCGATCTGCCAGGGCACGAACTCGTTGTCGCCCAGTCCCAGCAGTTCGCTTTTGGACGGCTCGCCCGAGGCGGTACGCAGAATCAGCTCGAAGATGCGCTGGCCCATTTCTTCCAGGGTGCAGGTGCCGTCCAGGATTTCGCCGCAGTTGATGTCCATGTCCTCTTCGAGATAACGGTACATCGGCGTATTGGTTGCCAGTTTCAGACTGGGCACCGGTTTGGCACCGAACATCGAGCCGCGTCCGGTGGTGAAAGCGATCATATTCGCACCGCCGGCGATCTGGCCGGTAGCCGAGACCGGGTCGTAGCCGGGCGTATCCATGAACACCAGACCTTTTTGTGTGACCGGTTCGGCGTATTTATACACTTCCATCAGCGGGCCGGTGCCGCCTTTCATGGAGGAACCCAGCGATTTCTCGAAAATATTAGCTAAGCCGCCGGCCTGATTGCCGGGGCTGACCTGGCCGTTGATCTGTACATCGCGACCCACGGCATAATCGTTTTTCCACCAGAGGATGCGTTCCACCAGCTTCTCGCCGACCTCCCGCGATACGGCGCGACGGGTCAGGGTGTGTTCGACGCCGTAGATTTCCGGGGTTTCCGATAAAATTGCGGTGCCGCCGTGTCGCACCAGAATATCCATGGCCGCGCCCAGCGCCGGATTGGCCGTGATCGATGAAAAACCATCCGAACCGCCGCATTGCAGACCGACGCTGATATGGCTGGCCGGCACGGTCTGACGGGTGACCTGATTGGCTTCCGGCAGCAGTTTTCGCACCGCCTCGACGCCGGCTTCGATGGTTTTGCGGGTGCCGCCGGTTTCCTGCATGGTGAAGGTATGCAGGCGCGGGCCGGTTTGCAACTGCTCCTGATCCAGCAGTCCCTGCAGCTGATTGCGTTCACAACCCAGTCCGACAATCAGCGCTGCAGCCAGATTAGGATGCCGCGCATAACCGGACATGGTCCGCCGCAGCAGCGCCATCGGCTCGCCAGTCATCTCCATGCCGCAACCCAGGGCATGGCTGAACGCCACCACGCCGTCCACATTCGGATATTCGGCCAGCCGTTCCGGCGTGAACCAGTCGGCTATACGGCGCACCACCGTGGCCGAACAGTTAACCGTGGCCAGAATACCGATGTAATTACGGGTGGCGACCCGGCCATCGTCTCGCACAATGCCTTGAAAAGTGGCCTGTTCCGACGCGGGCAGCCGTTCGACCGGGCGGTATTCGCTGGCATGCGCGTAATCACGGTCGAATTCTCGGAAGACCATATTGTGATTGTGGATCATGGTGCCGGCGGGAATATCAACCCCGGCGAAGCCGATCACCACATTGTATTTGCGTATCGGTTCGCCTTTTTCGATCCGCTGGGCGGCTATTTTGTAACCTGCCGGCACCTGACTGCGGCTGGTCAGGTTTTCACCTTCAATAGCCGAGCCCAGCGTCAGATTGGTACGTGCCACCACCACATTATCGTTCGGGTGCAGCCGGATAATCGCGCCGGTGACCTTTTTTTCGCTGAGCTCAAGCATCAGGCATCTCCCGCCGGGCGCGACGGCAGACCGGGCATGCTAAAGCCGACCTGTGTCAGCCCTTGTACCAGCTCACGTTGCTGGGCATCATCCAGCTCCACCAGCGGCGGGCGCACGGTGCGCCAGGCCGGATCGTCGGCGTAATGGGCGATAGCGGCTTTCAGCGCTGCGATCATGACATAGCTCTGGAAAACGCCACGCACGGCGTCCAGCGCCGCCTGCTGCTGTTCCGCATCCGCCTGTTGCCAGCTGCGTGCCAATTGTGCAATCGGGCCGGGATTGACATTGGCGGTGGCGCTGATGCAGCCGGCACCGCCGCCGCGCAGGGTGGCCAGCAGAAAGGTCTCGGAGCCGGCGAAAACATCAAAACCCTGCGGCTGGAACTGTTCCAGCATAGCGCGGGTATTGTCCCAGTTGCCGGAGCTGTCCTTGACCCCGGCAATAGCCTTGGGATACGCCTTCAGCAGCCGTTCGATCAGACCCAGGCTGATCGGCACCTGGGCGACCGGCGGAATATGGTACAGATAAATTCGCAGCCGCTCGTCACCGACCCGTTCGATGATTTCCGCATAATTGCGGAACAGGCCTTCATCGGAAACACCCTTATAGTAAAAAGGCGGCAGCATCAGCACTCCGCCGCAGCCCAGCTCTACCGCCCGGCGGGTCAGTTCGACCGAATCAGTGAGCGAACAGCAGCCGGTGCCAGGCATCATGCGGGCAGCGGGCAGACCTGCTTCGACCAATTGTTCCAGCAAGCCTATTTTTTCTTTCAATGACAGTGAATTAGCTTCCGAGTTGGTGCCAAATACGGCCAGCCCGACATCGTTTTGCAGCAACCAGCGACAGTGCTGGACAAGACGTGCGCCATCCGGTTGCAAGGCGCTGTCAAAAGGTGTTACCACTGGAGAAAGTACACCGCGCATCGGCGAGTTAGTCATTCGTAAAGTCCTCAATTGGATAGTTTTAAAGCTGTTGCAGAAACAGCTTCGGAAGGGGTAAACGGATGTACCCGGCCGGCTGCAGTGCCTGCCCGGCACCGCGTCCGGCGATCAACAGATCGGCGTCAAATAAAACGGAACTGTTGGTTTATGCTGCCGGTGCCTGCTTATGCGTTGCCGGACGGCTTATCCTGGCGCCCGCCAAACAACTGGTAAAACAGGCCGGTGCCCAGGCCCCAGGCGCCGTTCAGCAGCAAGCCGCCCATGATCATGGGTGGATTCCAGCTCAGTGGCATGCCTTTCAGCGGAAACACCACCAGCAGCGCGATGGCCGTGGGTGCAATTGCACCCAGGACAATCATGCCCAGCCAGAATCCGATGCTGTTGAGCCGGCCCAGCAGCCAAACCAGCAGAATACCCCATAGTCCACCCCAGAATGCAAGCGAGAAGAGCTGCGGCACGCCCAGCGGCGGCACCGGCGTCATGTTGAACGGGGCGAAAGGCACCATACCATTGCTATGCAGCAGCCACAGTACACCCTGATGAAAAATCAGGGTGGCTAGGAAGCCGGCGAGGAAGCCCAGAAGTGTTTTTTGCATGCGGGATACTCCGATTAAAAGCCGCGAATTTGAATATTTTGCGGCTGCAGTTTAGTATATATTGCAGCGTTGCATGTCCTTCTATGCCGCAATACGGGCCATAATCATGAAATACCGGGAACTCAAACTGTTTCTTCAGGCAGGGCTGATCTCCAATGTGCGGGTGCTGCCTTTCACTTGGACTAAAGGGGCTCAGGAAAAAAGCTGGTGTATCGACGTGCTGATCAAACCGGTGCTGGAAACCGGCGCTAATACTGATGTGCTGGAGTCTGATCGCTCCACCAAACAGCGTGTTCAGATACGTCGTTTTGCCAGCATCGACAGTGCCGCCAAATACCTCAGGCAACTTGGCGTGTCGTCCTTTGTAGTTGACTTGAACGATACGATTTCGTTCGCAGCCACAACCGGTGTAACGCTCATGGATGCCGATGCCGGGCAGGCAGCAAGCTCTGCTAAACCTGTAACCAACGAGTCTTAAAATCCTCTTTCCTCTCGCTTTCTTGCGCTCAATATACGCGGTATCCGGTATGTCGGTGCCCCGTATTCACAACTCTATTCACAACACGGGTGCGGATTGCACCGGTGCATGACTTAACAGGACGATGACATATGTGTGGAATCTGCGGTGAAGTCCGCTTCGACGGCCAGACTGCCGACCTCAATGATATTCTGAAAATCAATGCCCGGATGGCACCTCGCGGCCCGGATGGCGGCGGGGCGTTTGCGCAAAACCAGCAGGCGTATGGTCATCGTCGGCTCAAGATCATGGATCTCAGCGAGCGCGCGCAGCAACCCATGCTGGACCCTGAACTGGGCCTGGGCATTGTCTTTAACGGTGCGATTTATAATCACCCCGAATTGCGGCAGGAACTGCAAGACCAGGGCTACCGGTTTTTCTCGACCAGTGACACCGAGGTGCTGTTGAAGGCTTATCACGCCTGGGGGCTGGATTTTGTGCAGCATCTGAACGGCATGTTCGCGTTCGCCATCTGGGAGCGCGATTCCGGCAAAGTGGTGCTGGGGCGCGACCGGCTCGGTATCAAGCCTTTGTATTACACGCTGGACAGCAAGCGGCTGCGCTTTGCCTCCAGTCTGCCGGCCCTGCTGGCGGGCGGTGATGTGTCATCCGCCCTGGACCCGGTTGCGTTGCATTATTACCTGAGTTTTCATGCCGTAGTGCCGGCACCGCACACGATACTGGCCGAAGTCGGCAAATTGCCACCGGCGACACTGATGATTATCGAGGCGGACGGGCGTTGCCGTGAGCAGTGTTACTGGCAGCTGGACTTCGAACGCAGCCGGGAGGAAGCCGAGCGCAGTTTCGAAGACTGGCGGGAGCAGTTGCTGGGCGGTTTGCGATCAGCCGTAAAGCGACGCCTGGTAGCGGATGTGCCGGTCGGTGCGTTGTTATCGGGCGGCGTTGATTCCAGTCTGATTGTCGGGCTGATGTGCGAAGCAGGTGCCAATCACCTGAAAACCTATTCCATCGGGTTCGAGGATGTGGCCGGTGAAGCCGGCAATGAATTCAAATATTCCGACATTGTCGCGCAGCATTTCGGCACCGACCATGAGCAGATCTATTTCGACAGCACGCGCTTGCTGCCGCAGTTGCCGAAAGCCATTGCGGCTATGTCTGAACCGATGGTTAGCCATGATTGTGTGGCTTTTTATCTGCTTAGCGAAGCGGTTTCCAAGCACAGCAAAGTGGTGCAGAGCGGGCAGGGCGCGGACGAGGTTTTTGGCGGCTATCACTGGTATCCGCCGCTGCTGAACAGCAAAGACGCTTTCAATAGCTATCGCGAGGTGTTTTTTGACCGTGACCAGGCCGAATACGCCGAAACCGTGCTGCCGCACTGGGTGGAAAGTGATTACAGCGGTCAGTTTGTGGCCAACCATTTTGCCCGGCTCGGTGCCACCGATGCGGTCGACAAAGCGCTGCGTCTGGATACCACGGTGATGCTGGTGGACGACCCGGTCAAACGGGTGGACAACATGACCATGGCCTGGGGGCTGGAGGCGCGGGTGCCGTTTCTGGATCACGAACTGGTGGAACTGGCCGCCCGCATTCCGGCCCGTCACAAAATTGCCCAGGGCGGCAAGCATATCCTGAAAGAGGCGGCCCGTTCGGTGATTCCGGCAGCGGTTATCGATCGGCCCAAAGGCTATTTTCCGGTGCCGGCGCTGAAATATCTGCGCGGCGATTTCCTGGAATACGTGCAGGATCATCTCAATACGCCGGCCGCCCGCCAGCGCCAGCTGTTCAATCCGGTTTACATGGAAAAACTGTTGAAAGCACCGGAAGAGCATATTACCCCGCTGCGGGGTTCCAAGCTGTGGCAGCTTGCGCTGCTCGAAATCTGGCTGCAGACACACGGGATTTAAAGGACTAATCATGGCTCGTCAGCAACACAGTAATCACCGCCTAAAGCGGCAGCATCTCAACCAGACCCGCACCGGTACCGCGTCAACTTCGCAGCCGCAGCCCGCGGCCGACATCGCTATCGACTGCGGCTGGGGTGATCTGATCATGGCGCATACCTTTGCCGATCCGGCCGCAGTGGCTGCGGCGCTGAATCAGGAACAACACGGGCGGCGCGATATCGCTTTTACATCCACGATCCGCATGTCATCCTGGCGCAAGCCCCGCAAACCCTGTTTCTGGACCCCTCGCATACCTACCGGCTGTGGCTGAACACATACCGCCAGCGTGCACCACGGCCGCAGCGTTTCAGTGTGCGTCGCTTGCGCACTCGGACCGACGCAGCGGGTGTCAATCATGTCTATGAGGCCCGCCAAATGGTGCCGGTGGCACCCGAATTTATCTGGAAACAGCGTGCCTCGCGGCAGTTGAGCTATATCGTGGCGGAAGATCATAAAAGCGGCGAAATTATCGGCACGGCCACCGGTGTCGATCATGTCAGCGTGTTTGATGATCCCGATAGCGGCAGCAGTCTGTGGTGCCTGGCCGTTGATCCACAGACCGAGCATCCAGGCGTGGGTGAGGCCCTGGTGCGGTATCTGATCGAGCATTATCTGGCACGTGGCCGGGCGTTTATGGATTTATCCGTCTTGCACAACAATCGCCAGGCTATCGCGCTGTACGAAAAACTCGGTTTTCAGCGGGTGCCGGTATTTGTTGTCAAGCGTCGCAATGCGATCAATGAAGCTTTGTATACTGCGCCGGACGGCGAAGAGGGACTGAATCCCTATGCCCGTATCATCACCAATGAGGCGCGCCGACGTGGCATACAGGTGCACGTGCTGGATGCCGAACAAGGTTATTTCCGGCTGAGTCTGGGCGGACGCAGTGTGACCTGCCGGGAAGCGCTTTGTGAGCTGACTTCAGCGGTGGCGATGAGCCGCTGCCAGGATAAGTACGTCACGCAGCGGGTGCTGAAAAAGCACGGCCTGTCCGTACCAGCGCAGTGTTTTGCCACCACACCGGAGCAGAATCAGGCGTTTATGGAAACGCACGAGGCGATCGTGGTTAAGCCACTGCTGGGCGAGCAGGGTCAGGGGATCGCGGTCAATATTACCGATCCCGATCAGTTGCAGGCAGCAATTAACCGGGCGCGCAATTTCGGCGACCGTATTCTGCTGGAACAATACTGCCCCGGCGAGGATTTACGCATTGTGGTGATCGGTTATGAAATCGCTGCTGCGGCTATCCGCCAGCCCGCCCGGATTGTCGGCGATGGGGTGTTAAGTGTGGCCGAACTGATTGAAAAGCAAAGCCGTCGCCGGGCCGCTGCAACCAGCGGTGAATCACGCATTCCGCTGGATGACGAGACTGAACGCTGCGTGACGGCGGCCGGTTTTGAGTTGCAGGATATCCTGCCCTACGGCCGCAATCTGCGGGTTCGCAGTACGGCCAATCTGCACACCGGCGGCACTATTCATGATGTGACTGCCAAACTGCATCCCACCCTGCGTGAGGCCGCTGTGCGGGCTGCCCAGGCGCTGGAAATTCCGGTGGTCGGGCTGGATTTTATGGTGCAGGCGGTGGATAAGCCCGAGTATGTCATCATTGAAGCCAATGAGCGGCCGGGACTGGCCAATCACGAGCCGCAGCCAACCGCCGAGCGTTTCGTCGATCTGCTGTTTCCGCTGAGTGTCCAGAAACGGGCCTCAGGCCAGCCGGGCGAGCTGCTCAGTGCACAGCAGAATGCGCCGCCCTGGCCACTTGATCAGAGCCGTGATACGGCCTAAACACTTTCCTGGGAGCGTTATGCGCAAGCTTGATATTGACCTCGATTACATCACCAGCACGCTGTTTGAACTGCTGGCCATACCCAGCCCGGTCGGCCTGACGGACGAGATTGTTCACTACGTGGGCGGCAAGCTGAACGAGCTGTCCATCCCGTTTGAATTGACCCGGCGCGGAGCTATCCGGGCCACTTTGCAAGGCGGCATGCGCAATCCTTCGCGGGCGATTTCAGCGCATCTGGATACCCTGGGCGCGGTGGTCAAAGGCCTGAAAGACAACGGTCGGCTGTCGTTGCTGCCGATTGGCACCTGGTCGAGCCGTTTTGCTGAAGGTTCGCGGGTGACGCTGTTCACCGATAACGGCAGTTATCGCGGTACGATTCTGCCGCTGCTGGCGTCGGGACATGCGTTTAATGATGGCGTCGATCAGCAGCCAATCAGCTGGCAGCATATCGAGCTGCGCATCGATGAATTCTGCAGTAGTCAAGCCGAGCTGGAGCAACTTGGTGTCAACGTCGGTGACTATATCGCTATTGATCCGCAGCCGGAGCTGCTGCCGAACGGCTTTATCACCTCGCGCCATCTGGACGATAAAGCCGGTGTGGCGGCGCTGCTGGCTGCGCTCAAGGCGCTGGTGGAATCGGATGTGTTACTGCCGATCGACTTCCATCCCTTGTTTACCATTACCGAGGAAGTCGGTTCTGGCGCATCGGCTATTCTGCATGGCGATATCAGCGAAATGGTCGGTATTGATATCGCCATTCCCGCCCCCGGCCAGAACTCGCGCGAGCGCGGCGTGACCATTGCGATGCAGGATTCCAGCGGCCCGTATGATTATCACCTGACCCGCAAACTGATCCATCTGTGCCAGGAGCATGACATCGATCATCAGCGCGATGTGTTTCCGTTTTATCACAGCGACAGCGCCTCGGCATTGCAGGCAGGTAATGACATCCGCACCGCTCTGATCGGCTTCGGGGCGGATTCCTCGCACGGTTATGAGCGCACTCATCTGAACGCGCTGCAAAGCGTTGCCGAACTGGTCACGATTTATGCCCAGAGTCGCTCGGTCATCGACCGCGATAAGAGCGAGTTGGGGCCGCTGGAAGGTTTTCCGCACCAGATCGACCCGCAGGATATGCGCGGCCCAGACCCACAGCTGCCCCACCCAGTAGATTTTCTGGACGCAGAATAATGATGTTCCCAACCAAACCGACAGGAGGATTTATGCTTAATTTCACCCGCTGGCCGCGACTCAGTCTGATCGTGCTGGCCTGGGCACTGAGTGTGCCCGCTTTTGCCCAGATACCGGACAATGTATTGGTGGTGGCGCAGATTGCCGAGCCCAAATCGCTCGATCCGCAGGCCGTAACCGCGGTCAATGATTTCCGCATTCTGATGAATATCTACGACGGTCTGGTGCGCTATCAGGATGGCGCGCTGGAAGTCACGCCAGGTCTGGCTGAATCCTGGGATATCAGCGCCGATGGCACCCTGTATACTTTCAAACTGCGCCAGGGCGTGAGTTTCCACGATGGCACTCCGCTGAACGCCGAAGCGGTCAAGTTCAACTTCGATCGCATGCTGCGGGAGGATCACCCTTACCACGATACCGGCCCGTTTCCGCTTTCGTTTTTCTTCAGCGCGATTCAGGAAACCACCGTACTGGATGAGTACACGGTGCAATTCAAACTGGACGGCCCGTATGCGCCGCTGTTGTCCAATCTGGCCTATCCGACCGGGCTGATCGTGTCACCTGCGGCAGTCCAGCAGCACGGCAAGGAATTTGGCCGTCACCCGAGTGGTACCGGCCCGTATACTTTCAAGGAATGGGCCAGTAACCAGCATGTGATCGTCGAGCGTAATGCGGATTACTGGGACGGTGCGCCGAGTATGGAAACCGTGGTGTTCCGCCCCATTACCGACGCCAATACGCGGGTGGCGGAAATGCTGTCCGGCGGCGTCGATCTGATGGTCGAAGTGCCGCCCGACAGTCTGCAGCAGTTCAACAGCAATGCGGCGTTCAATGTCTATGAACAGGCCGGCCCACATTTATGGTTTTTAATCCTGAACCTGAAAGAAGGTCCGTTTGCCGATAAGCGGGTGCGTCAGGCTATCAATTACGCCATCGACAAAAAAGCCCTGGTCGACAATATCCTGCAGGGCACAGCAACCGTTGCGACCGGCCCGACCCCGGCGGCCTTCGCCTGGGCGTATAACGATAAACTTGAGCCGTATCCCTACGATCCCGATAAAGCGCAGGCCCTGATCAAAGAAGCCGGTGCCGAGGGCGCGGAGCTGACCTTTTACGTGACCGAAGGTGGTTCCGGCATGCTGGACCCGGTGCCGATGGGTACCGCGATTCAGGCTGATCTGGCCAAAGTGGGTCTGACTGTGAACATCGAAACCTACGAATGGAACACGTTTCTCGGCAAGGTCAATCCAGGTCTGGAAGGCAAAGCCGATATGGCGGAAATGGCCTGGATGACTAACGACCCGGACACACTGCCGTTTCTGGCATTGCGCACCGCCGCCTGGCCGGATAAGGGGGGCTTTAATTCCGGCTATTACAGTAATCCCGAAGTTGACACACTGCTGGAACAGGCCCGTGCTGAAACTGATCAGGCCCAGCGCGCCGAACTGTACAAAAAAATGCAGGAAATCGTCTACGACGACGCGCCCTGGGCGTTTATTGCCAACTGGAAACAGAATGCGGTCAGCAGTTCGCGGGTGCAGAACTTCAAGCTGCAACCGTCGTTTCTGCTGCTGTTGCATAAGGTCAGCAAAGGCGGCTGAGCGAATTATTAATAGGGAGCACAGGGAGGTGCTTTAATCTTTAGTCAGGTGGTCTGGCCAGTTGCTGGCTGACCAGACGCCTGATCTGGCGCGGATCAAACGGCTTTTCGAGCATCGGAACCACGTTCTGCAGGGCGGTGTAATCGGCATTGTGCAGCACATCGCCAGTAATAAAAATCAACCGCTTGCTCATCTGCGGATACTGTTCCAGCAAGGCCTGGTAAAAACTGAACCCGTCCAGATCCGGCATACGAATATCCGACAGAATCAGATCAACCGACTGCCGCGCCAACTGCTGCAACGCTTCACGACCGCTATGTGCCAGCAGCGTCTGATAACCGGCCCCGGTCAGGATTTCAGCCAGTAATTCGGCAATATCGTGTTCGTCATCCACCACCAGAATACATTGCGCGCTGTCAGCCTGCGCGCCGTCCGGGCTGGCCGTTGGGACGGTATCCGCTGAGGCCGGCCCCTGACCAAGCGGCAGTTCGACCCGAAACAGTGCGCCGCCTTCCGGGGCTGTGCTGACGCTGATATTGCCGCCATGATTGCGCACGATACTGTGACACAGCGACAGGCCGATACCGGTGCCGACCCCGACCGGTTTGGTGGTGAAAAAGGGTTCGAAAATGCGCTGTTGATGGGCTGCGGCAATGCCCGGTCCATTGTCCGCCACCCATAGCACAATGTGTTGCGCGGCGGGATCAAATTCTGCCGCAAGGCGCAGTGTGCGGCTGCCGGGCCGGTTCTGCAGCGCCTGTTGGGCATTGATCACCAGATTCAGCAAGACCTGGCTGATCTGATCCGCATCGCCCCACAGTAGTGGCAGTCCGGGAGGGATCGTGCGGGTCACCTGGATATCACTGGCACGGATGCCGTAAGCGACCAGCTCCAGTACCGTATCAATAACCTGCTCCAGCTGAATAGCACTGTGCTCGGCGGGTTTTTGCCGTGCCATGGTGAGGAAGGTTTTGACAATGCGTACGCAGCGTTCAGCGGCCTGACGGATGCGCACAGCGCGCTGGCCAGGCTGGGTGTCAGGTGGGTGATCCTGTTCCAGCAGCGCGGCCTGACCCACCACCACGGCCAGCGGATTGTTCAATTCGTGCGCCACCCCTGCCAGCAGGGAACCCAGCGCGCTCATTTTATCGGCCTGATGCAAGGCTTCGCGTTGGCGCGTCAGCTCTGCCTCGGCGGCTTTGCGTTCGCTCAGATCAGTAATCGCACAAATCGCCGCTTCATGGCCAGCGTAATCAATATGCCGGGTGGAAACGGCGGCAGGCAACAGTGAGCCATCGGCGCGGCGGTAAGTGACTTCGCTGTCTTCAATGGTCTGTTGTTGCGCCAGCCTGGCGAGCAAGGCTGTGCATTCATCCGGATCGGCAAACAAGGTACTGAACGATGCATTCGCCAGTGCCTGGGCGCTATGGCCCAGCATCTCGGCAGCAGGCGGGCTGACGTACAGGACGCGGCCTTGCCGGTAATCGCCGATAATGACCGGCAGGGCTTCAGCAATGCGCCGAAAACGCCGTTCACTGGCACTCAGCTCAGCATCCAGGCGAACCCGTTCCACCAGCGCACCGAGTAGCAGCGCGACGGTTTTGAGGGCATCGATTTCGACGGCTGACCAGATGCGTTCCTGCACACAGTCGTCAAAATCAATATGGCCCCAAAGCTGTCCCTTGAGCATGATCGGCACCGTTGCCATGGACTGAATGCCCTCGCTGGCAAATTTGGCGCGCATATAGCCGGTCAGCTCATGCACCCGCACCTGCACGATTTCACCTTGCTGGCGTCGTTGCAGCCACTGCTCGCCACTGGCATCGGTGGCGGTCAACACTTCACTTTGATTGGCGGGATTGTTTTTGATGCTGCTGATGCCGGCAGCCACCCATTCAAACTGGCAGGTCTGGGCGAGCTGGCCGGTGGGCAGGGTTTGCATCTGGAAAATAACCACCCGGCTGACTTCGGTCGCCTGCCCCAGCCGGGCGATCAGATCATTGACAGGTGCTTCCCAGTTATCGCGTTCGAGCAGGCTGGCGGCGGCATAACTGATAGCGCTGAGCATGGCGGTATGACGCGATGATTCCGCCGTGCGCTCAGGGCTGTTGTGCAGTCCCGTCGCCTGCTGCTTATCGGTATCAGTCATGCAGTAACCAATGCTGTTGCCGCGCAGGTTTGGATCAGCTTTAGAGGTAATTATAGAGATAATGAACAGTTCAGGGGGTAAAAATGCGGCTGACAAAAAAAGGGCTGCCGGAGCAGCCCTTTAAACGCGAGATCAGATTGGCGTCTAGTAAACGTCGTACTGGGTGTTGTAGACGTTAAATTTGCCGGTCGGCGTGATCAGCCGCTCGTCTTTGATGACGTGCTTGAGCTGCCGGGTTTTGTCATCCACGATCACAATGGCAGAGACCTGATCTTTGCCGTTCCAGACCGAGAGCCAGACTTCGTCGCCGGCTTTGTTGTATTCCGGCTGTACCACGCGCATCGGGCCTTCGCCGATTTCGGCCCATTCCGCGATCGGCAACACTTCATAGCCTGCATCTATATCATCCAGATTGAACACCGAAACCGACTGACTGGCTTTGGGGTCAGGGTTCAGCGCGGTGTCAACATAAAGGTTTCTGGAGTTCGGGTGGGTTTTGATAAATAACGATCCTCCGCCCAGACCTTTTAACGTCCGCACCACTTTCCAGGCGCTATCGGGGTGACCTTCCGGGTCGGTACCGATCAGAGCAATGCTGTCATCACCCAGGCCGCTGGTTGCCCAGACCGGGCCAAATTCAGGATCGACGAAGTTCGCACCACGACCCGGATGCGGGATCGCCCCGACATCAACCAGTGCCGCCAACGAGCCTTCCTTGGAGTCCACCACGGCGATCTTGTTGGACTTGTTCGCTGCCGTCATGAAGTAGCGATGGGTGACGTCCCAGCCGCCATCGTGCAGGAAGGGAGCCGCCCCGATTTCGGTGACTTTCAGGTTGTCGATGTCCTTGTAGTTGACGAGCAGAATTTTGCCGGTCTCTTTGACGTTGACGATAAACTCGGAATGTTCATGCGAGGCCACAATGGCGGCCACCCGAGGCTCGGGATGATATTCCTGTGTGTCTACGGTCATGCCACGGGTGGAGACGATTTTCAGCGGTTCCAGGGTATTCCCGTCCATGATGACGTACTGCGGCGGCCAATAGGCCCCGGCGATAGCATAAGTGTCTTCATAGCCCTTGTACTTGGAGGTCTCGACCGAACGTGCTTCCAGGCCGATCTTGATCACCGCCACGTTGTCGGGGTTTTCCATCCACAGATCGATCAGATTGACCAGACCGTCGCGACCGATAACGTACAGGTACCGGCCCGATGCCGAGATGCGGGAAATATGCACAGCATAACCGGTGTCAATGACCGCGATAATCGCTTTGCTGTCGCCATCGATCAGGGCTATCTGGCCGCTGTCACGCAGGGTGACGGAAAAGATATTCTCCCGGTTATAGTCGTTCATCGGCTGGGTCGGCCGCTCTTCCGGCGGTATCAGCACTTTCCAGCTCGCTTTCATTTCCGGCATGCCGAATTCAGGCGGCTGGGGAGGCGGGTGCTGTAGATAACGCGCCATCATGTCGACTTCGGCTTCAGTCAATTCACCTGAGCTGCCCCAGTTCGGCATACCGGCCGGTGAACCGTAAGTGATAAAGACCTTCAGATAATCGGTACCGCGCTGTTGCGTGATATCCGTGGTCAGAGGTTTACCGGTTGCACCTTTGCGCAGCACACCATGACAACCGGCGCAGCGCTCGAAGAAAATCTGCCGCGAGCGTTCGAATTCCTCCGGTGTCATATCCGGCGCACCGGGCGAAGTAACCATTTGCACCGGCACATCCGCCAGCGGGCTGGGCGCGCCCTCATAGCGCTGTTCCGGCGAGCTGACTTCGGGGTGTTTGGGATCCTCTTGCGCCAGTGCATTACCCATGGCTAAAGCCAAAGCACTGGCGATCAAGGAGGGAAGAAAAAATATTTTAATAGGCATCGACGGACTCCTCTGTGTTTGGAAAAGCGTCCGAGGCTTATGAAAAACCTTATGCCCTGTCTTCACCTTGATTTATGTCAATTCAACTGATTACAGGCCGATAGCGAAAAAAGTGACGCTGGCAGCGTTTACTGTAAAATGCCGGTTATCGCTTCAGCGCCACCTGGATTGTGATAATGCCAACAACCTGGCAACAGGCTGCTCACACCTTGAGCGCCAGTACCTTGCAGGAGCTCATTGATAGCCGTCTGGCTGCTGTGCATATACGCCAGTTCGCCACGACTGCTGAATGCCAGCGCCTGTGCCAGGCACTGCGTCATGCGGCTATCGACAGGCGCGCTGCCACTACCTCGCCGATGACTCTGATCGGCAGTAATTTCTCCAATTGTCGCGGCCCCAGCAAAGACGATTATTTCGCCACCGTGGAACCCGCCTACCGTGATTTACAAATGCTCACCGAAGCCGCTGGATTCGATCCTCTGCAACGCCTGCTGGCGCGGCTGAGTGCAGTCTGGCCAGCGGCGGTTGGGATTGCTGCCGAACCCGGTTACGGCCGCTATTTCGCCGGCGGTATCAAAACCCGTGTGCAGGGCAGCCCGCTGCATTTCGATTATGTACCGCGGTTCACCACGGCCTACCGGATCGGCCAGATCAATGCGCAATTATCCTGGAATCTTTATCTGGAGATGCCGCAGAATACGGGGTCGACCACTATTTATGATGCCCCTATAAACGCTGATTCTTTAATGACCTACGGGCTGAATACTGACCCGAAGGACAGCGCTGTCTGGGACAACCGGCTGACACCTGAGCAGGTCGACGGTGCCGCCGCGTATACGTTTCGACCCGAGGTGGGTGAACTGGTATTGTTTAATACCTGCAACCCGCATACGGTCAGTGTCGATCAGCTAACCCCCGGTGAATGGCGGGCGCAGGCCGGGTCGTTTATCGGTCGGCTGGCTGACGACAGTCTGGTGTTGTGGTCATGAGGTAACGATTGAGTCAGATTAGCAGTACCCAAAAACCATAATTTATTTTTTCAGTGAGGAGGAGAGACAATGAGCATAAAACCCCTGTGGCAATCCGTGCTGCTGGCATCGGCTTTAAGCACCGCCTTGAGTGCGGGTTCGGCGTTTGCAGCCGAGGCAGGCAGTATCACGATTGTGCTGTCGGAAGAGCCGGACATTATTGATCCCTGCGAAGCCAGTCGCTCCAATGTCGGGCGCGTCGTCAAGCAGAATATCGCCGAAACCCTGACCGAGATTGACCCGATCGACGGCAGTATTACGCCGCGACTGGCTACAGCATGGGAACAGATCGATGCCACCACCTGGCGCTTTACACTGCGTGAGGGCGTTACGTTTCATGATGGCGAACCTTTCAATGCCGAGACAGCAGCCTATTCCATCAAGCGCACGCTGAATCCAAAAATAGACTGCGAGATCCGCATCAAGTTTTTCGGCGGCATGCAGGTTACGACCAAGGTCGTCGATGACTATACCCTGGACGTTGTGACCGATCAGCCGGCACCGATTCTGCCAACCATGATGGGTACCATGACCATCGTCTCCCCCAACACCCCGATGGACGAACGCACACGCGAGCCGGTCGGCACCGGACCGTATAAATTCACCGCCTGGAATGTCGGCGAGAATATCATTCTGGATCGTGCCGACAGCTATTGGGGTGAACAGCCGCAAGTCGAGCAGGCGGTTTATGTCTGGCGTACCGAATCTGCGGTACGTGCGGCCATGGTGAAAACCGGCGAAGCGGATATCGCACCGAATATCGCGGTGCAGGATGCCACCGATGAGGCACTGGATTTCAGCTATCCCAATTCGGAAACTTCGCGGCTGCGTATTGATACCACACGTCCGCCGCTGGATGATCGCCGGGTGCGCGAAGCACTCAATCTGGCCATCGACCGCGATGCGCTGCGAGGCAGTATTTTCAGCAAAGATGTCATCCCCGCCACTCAGCTGGTGGTGCCGAGCATCAATGGCCACAACCCGGATCTGAAAGTCTGGCCTTACGATCCGGCAAAAGCACAGCAGTTGCTGGCGGCAGCTAAGGCTGACGGAGTGCCGGTGGATGCACCGATACAGCTGATCGGGCGGATCAATATCTATCCCAATGCCACTGAAGCGGCGGAAGCGGTTATGGCCATGTATCAGGCAGTCGGGCTGAACGTTAACCTGAAAATGCTGGAAGTTGCCGAATGGGTCGATCTGCTTACCAAACCGTTTGCTGAGGATCGTCCGCCGACCCTACAGCAAAGCCAGCATGATAATAATAATGGCGATGCGGTGTTCACGGTGTACAACAAATACCACTCTGAGGGCGGCCAGTCGATGGTCAGTGATGCCAGACTGGACGAGGTCATTGTCAAAGCCGGTCAGGCCAGTGGTGAAGAGCGCAGGAAACTGTTTCAGGAAGCGTTCCGTATCATGAACGACGAGATCATTGCCGATGTGCCGATGTTTCATATGGTGGGCTATTCACGCATCAGTCCGCGTCTGAACTTCACCCCTCCTCTCCACCAATAGCGGATTGCAACTGTCGCAGGTGACGTTCAAATAGTTGCCACGGTCAATCTCCCCTTTTTGCCGGTGTTATTGGCATAGGCAAGAAGGGGGGAGACCTGCTGACTCGCCACTATGGCTGCCCTTTAAGTCGTCGCATACTGCCTGATCTGGTCGCGCTGGCCGGGTTGATCGTGCTGGTTTTTTTCCTGGCCCGGCTGACCGGTGATCCGACCAATCTCTATCTACCGCTGGATGCCTCACAAGAGGCGCGGCAGGAATTCACCGAAAAACACGGTTTCAATGATCCGCTGCTGGAACAGTTCGGGCGTTTCCTGGGCGGTCTGGCCCAATTCGATCTGGGACATTCCATCCGCAAAGACCGCTCGGCGCTGGAGGTGGTACTAGAGGCTTTTCCCACCACCTTGCGACTGGCTGCTGTGGCCATGACACTGGCGGCTGGCGATCATTATTGGTGCGCTGGCGGCCTACCGGCCCGGCCGGACTGTTCGACCGGCTGAGTACGCTGACCTCGCTGGCCGGTGCCAGTGCGCCGGATTTCTGGATTGCCATTGTTGCGATTTTGCTGTTTGCGGTGACGCTCGGCTGGTTGCCGACTTCGGGTACCGGTGATATCGGGCACTGGGTGATGCCGGTCGGAGTGCTGCTGATCCGCCCGTTCGGTCTGCTGACACAGGTGGTACGCGGCGCGATGATCACTGCGCTGTCGTCACCGTATGTAAAAACCGCCCGTGCCAAAGGTGTACGCGAACGGGCGGTTATTTTCGTACACGCCTTGCGCAATGCCATGCTACCGATTATTACTGTGGCGGGCGATCTGACTGCCAGCCTGATCAACGGTGCAGTTATCGTGGAAACCGTCTTCGGCTGGCCGGGCGTCGGCAAGCTGATGATTGATGCGGTGATTCAGCGCGATTTCGCCATTATCCAGGCGGCTGTGCTGGTGACCGCAGTCGCCATTTTCATACTCAATATCGTGATTGATCTGCTGTACGGTCTGCTTGATCCACGGGTTCGTCATACCTGATGAGTGACATTCCTCTGAGCGCTACCCGCGAACATTCGCAACCCCGTCTGCTAAGTCTGCTCTGGCAGGATAAATTTGCCTTTGTGGCGGCACTGTTTCTACTGCTGCTGACATGCTGTGCGCTGTTCGGGCCTTGGCTGCTGGGCGATGCCGCAGTCGCCATGAATCTGCGTCTGCGCAATTCACCGCCCTTGGTCTTGCCGCCGGTTGAGCAGGGCTGGCTGTATGTACTCGGTGGCGACGCCCTGGGGCGGCCTATTCTGGCGCGTATTGTTGTCGCCAGTCAGAACACGCTGGCTATTGCGGCGGCAGTGGTGCCACTGGCGCTGTTGCTGGGTGGCGCGCTGGGACTGCTGGCGGGTTATGCGGGTGGCTGGATCAGCGTGCTGATACTGCGTCTGGCCGATATTTTGATGAGTTTTCCCTCGCTGCTGCTGGCGGTGGTGGTGCTGTATGTGTTCGAGCCACGGGTTGCCAATCTGATTCTGGTGCTGGCGCTGACCCGCATGCCGGTATACATCCGCACCACCCGTTCCGAGGTGCTGGAAATCCGCGAGCGGATCTTCGTCGATGCGGCGCGGGCGTTGGGGGCGGGTGGCCTGCGTATCGTGCACAAGCATATCGCGCCACTGGTGTTTAGCACATTGATCACCATCGCTACACTGGATTTTGCTTTTGTCATGCTGGCGGAATCCGCGCTTAGTTTTCTCGGTATCGGGATTCAGCCGCCCGAGATTACCTGGGGGCTGATGGTCGCGCAGGGCCGCAATTATCTGAACACGGCCTGGTGGCTGGCCTTTTTCCCGGGTTTGATGATCATGCTGACCACGCTGTCTCTGAATCTGTTATCCAGCTGGTTGCGGATTGTCACCGATCCAGCGCAGCGCTGGCGACTGGAGTCTGACCATGACTGAAGCGCTGCTGGAGGTACAGGATTTATACGTTGAATTTCGCAGCGGCGGTGGCACAGTGCGTGCGGTTAACGGGGTCAGCTTCAGTCTGGCACGGGGCGAAACCCTGGCCGTGCTGGGTGAGAGTGGTTCCGGCAAAAGCGTGACCGCTGCCGCCATTATGGACATCATCGACAGTCCGCCCGGTTTTATCCGTGGCGGTCGTATTTTGTACGCAGGGCGCGATTTGCTGACCCTGCCGCGCCGCGCGCGTCGGCGCATTAACGGGGTAGACATCGGCATGGTGTTCCAGGATGCGCTGATTGCACTCAATCCGGTGTATTCGGTCGGTTGGCAGATCAGCGAGGTACTGCGAGCCCATCAGCGGGCATCGCGCCGGATGGCCCGCGCAGCGGCAATCCATTTGCTGGAACGGGTCGGTATTGCGGCAGCAGCGAACCGGGTGGACGATTACCCGCATCAATTTTCCGGCGGTCAGCGGCAGCGGGTAATGATCGCCATGGCGCTGGCGCTGAAACCGGCCATTCTGATTGCCGATGAACCGACCACCGCGCTGGACGTGACCGTGCAGGCGCAGATCATGGATCTGCTGAGCGAATTACAGAATGAAACTGCCATGGGGCTGTTGCTGATCACGCATGATCTCGGTGTTGTCGCCGATGCCGCCGACCGGGTCGCGGTCATGTACGCAGGGCGAGTGGTTGAAGCCGCGCCGGTGCGGCAGATTTTTCAGCACCCGGCACATCCGTACACCCTGGGCTTATTGCACTCCCTGCCGCGCAGTGATCGTAAGGGCGATAAACTGAATCCGATCCGGGGTGCGCCGCCGGATCTGGCCCGTATCCCGCCCGGCTGTCCTTTCCATCCGCGCTGTGATTTTGCGCTGGAGCGCTGTCGCAGCGAGCTGCCTGTGCTGCGTGACAGCGGTCCCGAGCACCGTGTGGCCTGCCACCGCAGCGAGGAGATCCTGCATGTCAGTCGCTGAAACGCCTCTGCTGGACGTGCGTGAGCTGGTCAAACATTACCCGGTCAGTAGCGGGCTGTTACGCAAACGCAAGACGGGTGCGGTACGCGCAGTCGATGGCGTCAGTTTTCAGCTCTGGCCCGGTGAAACACTAGGTTTGGTCGGAGAGTCCGGCTGTGGCAAATCAACCCTGGCGCGGACACTACTGCGGCTGGAAACAGCGACAGCCGGTGCAGCGCTTTATCGCGGGCAGAATATTTTCACTCTGCGCGGCGATCAGCTGCGGCGTTTTCGGCGTCAGGTGCAGGTGGTATTCCAGGACCCTTACGCCGCCCTGAATCCGCGCATGAGTGTGGCGGATATTATCGCCGAACCGTGGCAGATTCACCCCGATGTGCTGCCATCGAAACAACGTCAGCAGCGGGTGCGGGACTTGCTGGAACAGGTCGGACTGCAGCCCGATCACGCCCGTCGCTACCCGCACCAGTTTTCCGGTGGTCAGCGCCAGCGCATCGGCATTGCCCGCGCGTTGGCGCTGGAGCCGGAACTGATCGTGCTGGATGAACCGGTCTCGGCGCTGGATATGTCGATCCAGGCCCAGGTCATCAATCTGCTGGAAACGCTGCGCGAGCGGTTTGGCTTCAGTTATTTGTTCATCGCCCACGATCTGGCGGTCGTGCGGCATATCTCGCAGCGAGTGGTCGTGATGTATCTGGGTACGGTTGTGGAGCAGGGCGCAACCGATCTTATTTTTGAACAGCCCGCCCATCCGTATACTAAAGCACTGCTGGCTGCCAGCCCTTTGCCTGACCCGGATGCACAGGCCGCCCGCGAGCATATCCGGCTGCAGGGCGAGTTGCCGGACCCCAGTAATCCACCCTCCGGCTGCCGTTTTCGCAGTCGCTGCTGGAAAGCACAGGCGCGTTGTGCTGAAGCTGCGCCGCCTTTGTTAGAGCACGACGGCAGAGCAGTCGCCTGTTATTTTCCGGAAACAGCCTGAAACCCCCATGCTCAGCGTGGCAAATCTGCGCCGCTCAGGCCCGCCCGGCCCGTCGCTGACGGCACCCGCATTCAGTGTCGCAGCAGGTGAATGCGTGGCCGTGACAGGGCCGTCGGGGGCCGGTAAAAGTCTTCTGTTGCGGGCGATTGCCGATCTGGACCCGAATCAGGGTGAAGTGCAGGCAGGCCCGTTGCTCCGTTCGCAAACGCCGGCACCGCAGTGGCGGCAGGCGGTGATGTATCTGGCAGCAGAATCAGGCTGGTGGGCTGAAACCGTAGCGGAACATTTTCCCGACCCCGTAGCGGCCCGCACCCAACTTGCTGCGTTACGCCTGGCAGCGGATTGCCTGGACTGGCCGATCAGCCGTTTGTCCAGTGGTGAGCGTCAGCGTCTGGCGCTGTTGCGGGTGTTGCTGCGGCAACCGCAGGTCTTGCTGCTGGACGAACCGACCGCCGCGCTGGACCCGGCAGCCGTCACGGCCGTTGAGCAATTGTTGCGTGCTGAACTGGCGCGTGGTGTCGCCATTGTGCTGGTCAGTCATGATGACCGGCAGGTTGACCGACTGGCGCAGCGTCAACTGCTGGTCGAGGCGGGCGTGGTGCGCGAATTCGGCACATGACACCGCCCGATTTATCCTTTTGGACGCTGTCGCTGGCCGCGTTGCTGGTGCTGGCCAATGCGGGACTGTCGTTGCTGCTGCAATTGGGCATCGCCCGCCAGCTGCTGATTGCTGCCGCCCGCATGTGTGTTCAACTGGCGCTGATCGGACTGGTGCTGACGCAATTATTTGCCCGCGTCAGTCTGGGCTGGACTGCTCTGGCTGCGCTGGTCATGCTGGCGGTAGCGGGTTATGAGGTCCGCTCGCGGCAGGAACGCCGGTTGCGCGGCTGGTGGTCTTACGGTCTGGGTTCCAGCACCATGTTACTGGCGACGGTACTGGTGACGCTGCTGGCGCTGA
Organism: Gammaproteobacteria bacterium; assembly: GCA_041396125.1. Classification (GTDB taxonomy): domain Bacteria; phylum Pseudomonadota; class Gammaproteobacteria; order Competibacterales; family Competibacteraceae; genus JAWKZG01. The sequence continues at coordinate 116,852 of JAWKZG010000001.1, forward strand.
CCGTATTACTGCAACCTGATCCCTGGTATCACCCGCGCTATGCGCTGCCTTTGCTGGGTATGATTCTGGGTAATGCGATGACCGGTGTCAGTCTGGGTCTGAACGCACTGACCACCGGTGCGGTGCGCGAACGGCTGGCCATTGAGGCGCAACTGGCACTGGGCGCAACCCGCTGGCAGGCGTTATTACCGCTGACCCGACAAGCCCTGCGCACCGGCTTCATGCCGATTATCAATTCAATGGCCGCGACCGGCCTGGTAGCCTTGCCCGGTATGATGACCGGGCAAATCCTGGCCGGTGCCGATCCGGCAGAAGCGGTTAAATATCAATTGCTGATTATGTTTCTGATCGCCGGTGCGACCGGCAGCGGCGTGCTGCTGGTGGTGCTGGGTGGCATCTGGCGGCTGACCGACGAACGCCACCGGCTGCGGCTGGACCGGCTGCAGCGCAGCGAGTGAATACTGCATAAATTATTAAATTGTAATGATTTTCGCTCTTGCCCAGTTTCAGGGTCTTAACAAACTAATGTCCGAATCAGCTCGGGCAATACCTGCTTACCCCGCGCTCGGGCATTATGTACAAACTCAAAAAAGCTCAACTATAACGGCAGCTTGTCTTGTGAAATCCCACGATGCGGGCGCAGCCATGAGCGTAGCAACGACCCGCAGCCTTCCATCGTATTGACGTGAACCTCACCATGACCATCGCCATCCTCATCACGGGCGTATTCGCCTTGTGAATGATTGACCGTTTTATGCGCATAGCCCCAGTGCGTCAGTCGGTTATAGATGGTGTACTCATCGCTGTAGATCAAGCTGCCCGGCGCGACTACGGCTTCTATCACGGGCTTGATCGTGGTTTGTTTTACATCCGCTAGCAACCGCAGTACCACCTGACCACCGCGCTCAATGAGCCCCAAAATCGGCGGCTTGTCTTTGGCCTGGGTGCCACGCCCACGGGCACCCTTTAAACGTCGCCGTCGCCCGCGACGACCGCTGGCACGTACCCGATCCGGCTGCCCCTTGTGACCAGCCACCACATACACCTCATCGCTTTCCACCTCACCTCTTAGCTGGAGAGGGGTTTTTTTTCCTCAAGGCCCTGACGGAGCTGCTCGGTCATCTGCTGCACGCTCGATTCCGATAACCCTAGCTCCAGAGCGATCTGCCGATTCGATAGATTCAAACCCATCAAATACAACGCGATCATCCACACCTTCAACGGCTGATGATGGCCCGACAATACTGTACCCGTTACATCATCAAAACGCTGACGACAAGCCTTGCATTCACAACGCTGGCGACCTCCCTGGCGCTCCGCTTTGCCGCGCTTAATCACCTGGTTTGATTGACAGTGGGGGCAATGGACCCCGTCAGACCAGCGCAGCTCGCGTATCATCTGATAACACTGCTCATCGCTGACTACATTTTGGATTGTGATCGACTCTGTTTTCATCCCTAAACTATACACAAACTTTGCCCCTAGCCCTCACGTCCTCAAAACTGGGTAAGAGCGAAAATCTAAAGTCCAGTATATAGTGAGCAATGAAAATAAAATTAGATGACGTCATCAGGGCAATTGCATGAAAATCTTTAACCCATTGAAAATTATCGTACTTGTGAATTCTGCTGATTTTTAAAAATATCTATAAATCAGCTAGTTATGAGCCTCATGCAAAAACAACATGGTTGAAACTACCACCTTCAGTAAGCAATGAATTACGAATATCATGTTTTCATTAGTTATGCGCGTGGCGATTTGTGGACGGACTGGGTAAAGAATATTTTCGCACCACGTCTGAACGGTTATCTGAACATTGAAGTAGGACAGCTGCGAGCTGGCCTTCCTTCAGTGTTTTATGATGACCAAATCAAAGGTGGTGCTGATTGGGAAGCAGTACTCCGGCGTTGTTTGGCCCGTTCCACAATCATGATTTCTCTGTTTTCTGCTCAATATTTTCAAAGTGAATGGTGTCGGCGCGAAATGGCTTTGATGTTGGAGCGTCAAAAACAATGCGGAATGGGGGCAGAAACAGGTGAAAATTATGGATTAGTTATTCCGCTGCGATTGGGTGATGGTGATCACTTCCCGGATATGGCTAAACGCGCACAAGTCATTGATTTTGAGCCATACGCTAATCCCGATTTATTGTCCCAGACTGATCGAGCATCTGAATTCAACACAAAAATTCAAGACTTGGCTAAGCTCGTGGCTACAACCTTACAGCAAGCGCAACCTTGCTGCGAGGAGTGGCTGAACTTGACTGGCGAAGAGTTTATCGATGCGCTCGAAGCCAAACCGATCAATTACTCGCTTCCGCGTCTACGGGTTTAAGTATGAATACCACTGCGGCAAGTATAGCTATGGATAAAAAACACGGCACTGTCGTCACGTTTTATTCATTTAAGGGCGGTGTTGGCCGCTCTATGGCTTTAGCCAATATTGCTGTCTTGCTGGCGCGGGCAGGAAAAAAAGTATTGTGTGTTGATTGGGATTTGGAGGCACCGGGCCTGGACCATTACTTGCGCTCTGTACCACGTGCCCAGCCAACACAAAAACCGATCTTGAGCGAGCCGCAAAAACCGGGTGGGCTATTGGCTATTTTGCAGTCCGCTAGATTAGAGCAAAAACTTGCATGGCGGGATTATATTTGTACCCGCGAGGCTGTCGCGCAAAAATCACGGGTGGATTTTATTGGCAGTGGCGACGATGTGCCGGGTTATTCGACTCGGCTGGCTGATTTCAGTTGGCCTGCGTACTTCGACAAGCAAGGTGGCGGTGAAATCATCGAAACGCTGCGCCAGCAATGGAAAGCCGCCTACGATTACGTGCTAGTCGATTCTCGCACAGGCCTGACTGACTCTAGTGGTGTTTGTACCATTCAATTACCTGACGTGCTGATTTTACTGTTTGCCGCCAACCAGCAAAGCATTGATTGGTGTGAGCGGGTTGCCAAAGGCATTCGTGAGGGTCGCCAGGCATTGCCTTACGACCGTGCCTATTTGCCAATCATTCCGGTGCTGGGGCGCTTCGATGCAAGTGAGGAGAGCGACCGAGCAGCGGATTGCAAAAATCGCATCGCTGAACGTTTTGAGCCATATTTTCGCGACTGGATACCTCGCGACATTGCTGTTCGCGAGATGCTGAATTGGTGCGTTTTACCGTATATGCCTCGCTACAGTTTCGACGAAGCTCTGGCTGTCGAGGACGAACCGGCCAGCGGCGCTTTAGGATTGAGTTTTTACTATTATTTCCTTGCACGTCTCCTGCTCAGTCATTTCCAGGACGTGCGCGCTATTTTGGCTAGCGTTGGTGTCCCCGGTGCGGCTCTGCCGCCTTTACTTCCCTCCGCCGCTGAGTTACGCATTGAATTGCAACGCGATAGTATGGCTGTAATTCGCTATCGGGAAGCCATTCTTTCACGTGTGGAGGAAAACCCGCAAGATGCACTGGATGCCTTGGAAACTCTGGCTCAGGCCGTACGCCCAGCCGAGGCAGAGAGCCTGCTTGCGGAGGCTATTCGCCTAACGCAAAACCCGGCTATAGCTAAGGCCATGGAAGAACCACGTTTATTGATTTTACGGGCGGTGGCATTGGCTCAAAGTGGCCGTTCCGGGGAAGCTGAGCAACTCTACCGCAAAGCTATTGAGCGAGCTAAAATCCTGTATGGAAAGAAAGCCCCGGTTACTGCTCAAGCGAAAGCGGCTTACGCTGAATATCTGCAACAAGAAGAACGAGAAACCGAAGCGGAGAATTACTACGCTGCAGCGGTAAATATTTACGACGCTTACGAAACCAATGAACCGGCCGCTTTGCAAGCCACTTTGGCAGCTTGGCGAGATATACTAGAAAAACTTGGTAAATGGGAGCAAATGCTGGAAGTCGCCAAGCGAGTTGTCCAATTACTAGAAACGGATACTGCTACCAATGCGGCTAAGCTAGCGAAAGCACTGGATCGTTGTGCGACGGCCTTTCAATACTGTGGGCAGTATGATAAGGCTGTGGAATATTTCAGACAAGCTCTCGATATAGAAGAAAGAATCGCAGAGACTCCTGACTCCCCAAGTATCTCCAACGCACTAAATAACCTTGCTGAAGCTTTGCGCGAAAAGGGTTGTTACATTGAAGCAGAGAAGTTATTTCGACGCGCTTTACATATTGACGAAATTACCTTGGAAAAGGAGCATCCAAATTTAGCGATTGCTTATAATAATCTCGCTGAAATTTTGCGTGTTACTGGTCGATATTCTGAAGCTGAGGAAATGTATCTCCGTGTTTTGAAGATTGAAAAAAAGATTCTAGGAGAGGAACATCCTAATGTAGCGGCGGTTTATAACAATCTCGCTGCAGTATTGCGTGAGATGAATCGTTGTATTGAAGCAGAGGAGTTATTTCGCCAAGCTTTACGTATTTATGAAACTGCCCTGGGATCAGAACATCCGCATGTAGCAACGTTCTGTGTTGGCCTTGCCAATGTATTGCGGGATATGAATCGTTACGATGAGGCTGAGAAGTTTTTCTGCCGTGCTTTACGTATTTACAAAACTGCTCTCGGCGACGACCATCCCTACGTGGGAGTTGTCCTGGTATATTTGGCTCAATGTTTGTCCGAAGCAGGCAACCAAGCACAAACACAAACTCTGTGGCAGCAGGGATTAGCGAAGTTGCTAAAGAGCTTCGGTAATACTCACGACCGCTACGGTCGAGCACTTTGGCATTATGCTGAGCACCAAGAGAGGGGAGGCCAGATCGCTGAAGCCCGCGAGAGCATAGAGCAAGCGGTGGCGGTGTTAGAGCAATCCTTGGGCACCGATCATCCTGACACCCAAGACGCTCAAGCAATGGCGACGCGTCTTGGTGTTTGATACCTGACCGTCTCAAGCGTCTTGAACCGCGCCCAGTCCACCGCCGTCGACACCCCCTGCGCCAGAGCCCCCTCGGCTGCCTCATAGCCAACCTCGCAGCGGCGGCTGATATCGGCAACCGTCGCATTGATCAGCATCTTCAACAGCCATCGATCTAACGCTTTCGTATAGGGGCTATGTGCCTCGTACCAAGCCAATCGCTGTGTGGCCGCCGGCCACCTCTCGCAGTCACGGTACTGGAACTGCTGCGGGCGAATTTCGAGATAGACCGTCTGCTCTAGAATCGGCAGATGGCGCAGACGAATCGGCCGATCCAGACCCTGCTGGCGGGTCAACTCCTGCCCACAGCGTCGACACGGCGTACTCGGCTTCGTACTCTCAACTTTCAGCAGCCAGTCGCCGTCTGCTCAGTCGACAGTAAACGTATCTCGGGAATATTGAGCGGAATTTGCAGCGCGGGCATTCTTAACGTCCTAATAGTGGGGCTGTGATGAAAGCATGGCGCACAGGGATCAAACACTATATCTTGTGCGCCGTCACGGAAATTCCCAAAGAGCCAATATTTTTATCATGCCAATGTAAAAACTCCAGCCTGGCTGCGCTATTTTATTCAGACGCCGGAATTACCTCCATTCATCATCAGTATGATCTGCACACCTTCAATTACAGCGATCTGCCGATCTGGGATCGCCTGTTCGGTACGTACCGCGATACGACTGAATTCACCAATCGCTGTGGATTTCCAGAAGGCGCGGAGCAAAGGCTGCCAGCGATGCTGGCGTTTAAAGACGTGTATGTGGAAATCCGTATAGCGTGGAGTCTCATACAAAAAGCGCATGATCTTGCATCGTTCGCAGCTATTACTCCTATGCCCAGCTCGTGTAGGATGTGCTGAGCTATGCGAAGCGCATCAATCGTGTAGTGAATTGGTTCTCGAACGATGCGCTTCACTTCATTCAGCACATCCTACTACGCTGCGTCATCTGAGATATGTTCACTATCTGAATAATGGCGAAGGTTTGGACGTGCTAAGCTCTAAGCTGCAAGAACGCCTATCAGCACTTGTGGCAACATGAGAAAAAGATCATATTAAAATACTGGTGTCGGACAAATTTCTCGCGACGTGGGCACCCCAATGCCAGCAAACCCAAAACTCTACGATAGCGAGCGTATGGCCTATGCCTACGCATTCACGCGTCCGCCCATTCATGTTCACGTCTGCCAGCGCATCATCGCGCATATTCCGCCAGGTTTGGTAATTCATCGTGCCCTGGATGTGGGGTGTGGTGCGGGTGCCTCTACCGCCGCGCTGAGTGGCGTTGCTTGTCATGTTGTTGGCGTCGATCCGTTCCCGGCGATGCTTCGACACGCGGCTATTGTTGCGCAGACGCGGCGTTTAGTGTGGGGCGTGCGGAGAGCTTACCGTTTGCGGCGACAGCGTTTGATCTGGTCACTGCTGCCGGATCATTGAACTACACCGACATCAGGCTGGCTCTTGCCGAGATTGCTCGCGTGCTCTCCCGCAATGGAATGTTTCGCCTTACGATTGGGGCATTCGATAGCTGGCGATGATCGACTTGCGCAGCGTTGTGCTGAACTGCGGGCGCAATTTCCGTCGCCATCCGGTTATGCGCTCAATCTCCAAACCCTGCCATACCGCGCAAACGGTCTCGATCTGCTTGCCTACGAAGAGTTTGACCTTTCGGTGCCCATGTCGTCGGCTGCATATCTCCAATACATCCTTGGTGACGCTGGGATCGAGACTGCCATCGCTAATGGTTTGTCGAACCAGACGTCCGGGCTTTCTGCGAAGCACAGTTCAGTCCTGTCTTTGCGAGCAGTCCACGTAAGGTTTCTTTTCAGGTGCAACTTGCCATTGCCAGCAAGGCGTAGATAACACTGCCGGGCTTGTTCCCGGACGACACCCAACTTATGTAGGGTGCGCTGCTTCATTCCAGCACATCGTTCAAGAAACAATCCACCATACGATTGATACGCTTCGCATAGCTCAGCACATCTTGTCGCGCTTGAAAATGGTTTTTTGGGAGCGGTGTCAAGTGCTCTGCTGTGATCTTATGCGGACAGATATATTAGATATAACTGATGAAGCCGCGCTGAGTCTATTTGTGACATATTGGGACAGTCTAAACTGGCAATATAACAATCGTTCTCAATACCGATTTAAAGCTTTGATCATAAAATACTTTTTTTGTTAATTGTTCGCATTATAAAAATCGCTGAAATTCAATAATTTATGCGATATTGAAGTGAAAAAGTATTTTTTTTATCTGCTAATAGATTGATTATTCTAAATAATTATGTGTGAAATCTCAAAAGAAAAATATTGTATTTCATATCCCTACGCTTTCTCCGAGAAGGGCTGACATTTTACGACGTTAAAAGTATCCCGATTTTTTTAAACAGCAATAATTCTTGAGTGCTCAGCGATGGCAATACTCCTGTTAATAATAAGGTAAGCCCTCAGTGCTGCACCTTAAGCATATTTTCAGGAGTAGCAGGGCGATTACACGAAAACTATTAACATACTGAAAAATATAGTTTTCATGAAATTCGTCTGTTTTTAAGAAAGCAGGTAAATCAGTTGATTACAGGCTTCGTGCAATCGCCCTGTAAAAAACAGTTTTACAAGCAAGTAATTAGCTGGATTTATCAATGCAACATCATGAAAATAATTGTCGTATCCAGTTTGTTGGCATTCTAATTGCTTTGAGCAGTCCAGCCTTAAAAGGCGTGGTCCTCTCACTGAGAGTTGTATTAAATCGCTTTTTGCCAGATGTCAGGTACAGTTAAACATTATGAAGCTTTGGAGATTAAATTAACCCATGTCCATACAAGTACTTCAAGAGATGCTTTTATCCGTGCAGGTGGAGAAGAAAACTGGCCATGTGGTTGTTCTCGGCAAAGCAGAAAATGGTTTTTCCCGTATTGGCAAATTAGTGCTTAAAGAGGGTGAAATTGTCGGTGCTAATTTGCAATCGGATTCAGGTTTGAAAGCAGTCACTGACATATTAGCACTTGATATTACACAGGTACGTTTCCTGCCAATGCCGGATGTCCTTGCAAGCCTCGAGTCTGGCACTCCGTCGGTGGCTGATATTGTGCGACAAATCAACGCTGTCGATGTTTTGCAAACGATCAGTGGTGATTTGCAGGAAGAGACTACAAAGGTACTGGAAAAACTGGTTGGTACTTCTGCATCCCAGAAAGTCGAAGCCATCGCTAGAAAAAATCCCCCAAATAAACATCCCAAGGAATTTCTTGACCAGTGTAAAGCTTTCGTTGAACTGATGTCCGGTAAATCAAAAGCAGAACAACATTTTGCTCCACTCTATGAAAAAATAAATCTGGGGTGAATTTGATATTCAGTAGTTAATTTCTGATTCAGACAGGGTTAGGATTTGTTGTGCTGAAGAAGATCAATCTAATAGTAATGAAACTGCGAGGTACTTTATGGAATTAGAACTTTTAAATTACAAAACAAGCTTTTTGAATCCTTTATTTAAATGGATTGCCCCTGTTTTGTTTGTATTTGCCTTGGCGATTTTTATAAAAGCTTCTGCAAACTACGGTGGTGTATTTAAAGCCGCTATGAAACTTTTGGTGGCCAGTGTTTTGATTGGCGTATTGGCTTTCTTTTTCCGAGTTGGCGGCGATGTCATATTGCCAAACTTTAAATGGGGAGAAAGCGTTTTCTTTTTGATTTTCGTGATCTTCAATATCTTTGTGGCATTGAAATTCTTAAACGTTATTAAGGAGTTTAAGAGCAATGTTTGATTATAGTAGCAGTGTATTTAACCCGGTTTTAAAGTTAGTCATTACGTTCGGCTATGCCATCGTGGTTTATTTATATTACCGTTGTCTGAAAGAGTATAAAGGTTCGGAGACCGGAACTGCCTTGAAGGTGCTGTTATGGATGGGGATTTTCGGCTTCTTAGGCGCGCTGACAAGGTATTTAGGACATGGTACCGATCTTGGTTTTACTAAAGAACTCAGCCTGAAGTGGCTCCAATCTCTGTTTTATATCGTTCAGGCGGTATTTTTCATCTATGCGGCGGGTTACTTTTTGAAAGCATCAAGAAGTTAAGCCACTAGTAGGATGTTCTGCGTCGAGTTGATCCATCAGCTCGCGTAGGATGCGCTTCGCATAGCTCAGCGCATCCTACTTCTGCCATGCTTAAACCCCTGGGATATAAGGGGAATATGCCAATTCTGAAAATCCGTTGTTAATCATTCAGCTATAAATCCTTGTTTTAGAGTGTGAACGCTTACTCGGTGAGCAGGCCGCTCGGCAACAGCCCATCAAAGTCAAAAAACACCAACGTCGCGCGTGCAATGCCATTCATTTGAGCTTGAACACGTTACGTCGTCTGATTCTTAATCCCGCCTTTCATGTCCCGTTACGATCCATTATCCAGCTGATATTTGGAAAAATTACAATTCCAACAGTCGGTTATGGTTGATTTGAAAAATGTATCGTAGTGAGCTCATTGACTAAGCCCGATTGCCCTGGTGCGCGGAACACAGTCTTGACACATCCTCCATGCAGCAAATAGTATATTAATACAACTAATATATTACTTGTGAATCTATCGCAATATCACATCGGGAGGAGACATGAATTCAACGACCAAACTACTCGGACTCTGCGTTGTTATCGCAGCAAGCTTGAGTGTGAGTATCCCTTCATTCGCAGCAACCACGTTGCGCATCGGCACGGTTCTGGCACCTGACGACCCCATGGGGCAGGGGCTCGACAAGTTCAAAGCTGAAGTCGAGGCAGCCACCAATGGCGACGTTCGGGTAAACGTCTTTCACAATTCGCAGTTGGGTGACACGACCGAGATGATTGACCAGGCGCGGGCAGGCGCAAATGTCGGTACTGTTACCGATGTGGCCCGCCTTTCGAGCTTCGTACCCTCGCTGGCCATTATGTCCGCGCCTTTCCTGTTTGATACTTTTGACCAGGCGGACAAATTCGCGCTTTCAGATGAATATCTGGCCTGGGGGGAGGAGCTGAAGGAGAAGTCAGGTCTCGTGATGCTGGCCTCGAACTGGTATCAGGGGCCACGCCACGCGTTGACTCAGAAACCGATTTCGGGTCCTGCCGATCTGGCCGGTGTACGCATGCGCACCATCGGCGCGCCGATCTGGATTGAGACCATTCGTGCCATGGGCGCTGAGCCGACTCCGATCGCCTGGGGTGAGGTCTACTCCGCTTTGCAAATGGGCGCTATCGACGCGGCTGAAGCGCAGCCAACAGCGATCAAGGGTGCCAAGCTCTATGAGGTCATCAAGAACGTCACCAAAACCGGTCATATTCAACTGGTGACAGCGCTGGTCGTTTCCGCCGAAGCCTGGGATCAGATTTCGCCGGAAAACCAGAAGATCGTGCGTGATCTGGCGGTGGAGAATGGTCGTTATGCCTCTCAGTTGACCATCGATCTTGGTGAGCAGGCCCTGGCTGATGTTGCTGCCAGCGGCGTCACCATCTCGGACGTCGACCTTGCCCCGTTCAAGGAAGCAGTAGCCGGCGTTTACAGCCTGCTGAAGCTGGACGCTGAAGTGGCCATTGTCAATAAAGTGCTGGGCCGCTGATCTGATTCCCTCCGGGTGGCGCAGGTAACATCGAGGCAAACCTTGTGTTGCGACGTATTGAATTTGCCTGCGCCGCCATTCTGCTCGTAGCTGTGGTCATATTGGTCGGCGTGGCGTCTGTCGCACGCGCCCTGGGATCGCCTATCATCTGGTCGATCGAAGTCGCGCAACTGCTGTTTCTTTGGCTTTGTATCATTGCAATCGATCTGGCTTTACAGCATGAACGGCATTTTGGCATCAGTCTGGTGCTCGACAATGTGCCTGCCGCTGGCAGAAAGGCCATCGAGATCATCAATCTGATCGTGATGATCGGGCTGCTGGCCTACCTTCTTCAGTTCGCCTGGAAAAACATGATCCTCATGCATCCCCGGCTTGACGGCGCGCTGCAGACGCCGGGCTCCTACTTCCACGCCAGTATGGTGGTTGGTTTTGTGCTGATGATACGGACGCTGACCGTCAAGCTTGTGCAGTTTATCCGCAACAGGCCGGAGACCTGATGCTGCTACTCATTGCCGGCCTGTTCGTACTTTTCCTGCTCTCTGGAATGCCCGTTGCGTTTGCACTGGCTTTGGCGTCATTTCCGGTTTTTGTGCTGACCGGCACCATGCCGCCCACGGTCGCTATCCAGAAGATGGTGACAGCAACGCAAAGTTTTCCCATTCAGGCCGAGCCGTTTATTATATTAGCAGGCAATTATATGAATTCGACCGGCATCACCGAGCGCCTTGTCAAATTCGCTCGCCTGCTGACCGGTTGGCTGGCGGGTGGCCTGGGGCAGGTCTCCATTATGCTGAGTTTGATGATGGGGGGCATTTCCGGGTCTGCGGTTGCCGACGCCTCAATGGAGGCCAGATTGCTTGGGCCCAGCATGATAGCCCAGGGTGGTTATTCAAAAGCGTCCGCTGCCGCAGTGCTGGCGTTTGGATCGATCATCACGGCAACAATACCCCCCAGCATTGGTCTGATCCTTTTCGGATTTATCAATGAGGTCTCCATTGGCCGGCTGTTCCTGGCCGGTGTCGTGCCCGGCATCTTGCTGACAGTGACTTTAATGCTGGCGGCCTGGATTGTCGCGAAGCGCAACGGTTACGAACCGGATCTTGCCGAACCGCCGACGTTTCGGCAGCTTTTAGCGAGTTTCAGGGAAAGCATCTGGGCGCTCGCCTTTCCGGTCATTCTGATTGTTGGCTTCCGGTTTGGTTTCTTTACCGCCACCGAGGCCGGCGCGTTTCTGGTCTTCTATGCCTTGTTTATAGGGGTTTTCGTTTATCGCGAGCTCACCCTGGAAAAGCTCTATGAGGCGATAAAAAGCACGGTTTCGGACCTGGGCATGGTCATGCTGCTCATTATGATGGCCGCTGTGCTCGGCTTTGCTGTGACCATCGAGCAAGGCCCGCAGCAAATTGCAGCAATGGTGGCCACGCTTACCCAGGAACCCGTGCTCATTCTTGTACTGGTTTTGCTTTTGCTGTTGATCAGCGGCATGTTTCTTTAGGGCGCTGCCAACATTTTGCTGGTCACGCCCATTGTGCTGCCGGTGCTGATCCAGGCAGGATTTGATCCCGTCCATATGGGCATTCTCATGGTCACGCTTATCAACATTGGCGGTCTCACGCCCCCTGTTGGTGTGATCATGTTCACAGTGTGTGGCATTCTGGACGTCAAAACCGGTGAATTCTCCAGGGCATCGGTTCCCTATTTTCTCGCGATATTGGCGTTTCTTACTGTTTTGATCGCCTTTCCCGCAGTTTCGCTTTTTATACCAGGCCAGCTAATGTAGGTCTTGGAATACAATTGTTTAGAGGTTGATCGGTTATGAAGGTCGGTTCCCTGCCCGAGGCACTGGTGAAAGCATCAGACAAGCTGACGGGGACAATTCAACCCAGCTCAGCGGCCGCTCGAGTATATGCGCGGCTCAGGGAGCGCATCATTTCGCTGGATCTGCTTCCCGACACGGTTTTGTCTCGCGCCGACCTTGCCAAGGAACACGGCGTCAGCCAGTCTCCGGTGCGGGAAGCTATCCAGAAGCTTGAGCAAGAGGGCCTTGTTGTTTCCTATCCCCAGTCCAAGACAGTGGTCACCAGGATCAATGTCGATCATGCGCGGGAAACTCAGTTCATGCGTCTGAGTATCGAACTGGAAGTTGCTAAAACCCTTGCCAAAAAGAAGAATCCGGACTTAATCCTGCCCTCATCCCGAATTTTTAGAATGCAAAAAATTACGGGCGAAGATCGCGACATACCAGAGTTCACCGCTCTTGACCGGCTCTTTCACCTCTCGCTTTTCCAGGCAGCGGGGGTTTCATCGTTGTGGCATCTGGTTTCTGGCCGTTCTGGCCATATTGATCGGCTGAGAATGCTCAATCTGCCAGACCCCGGCAAGATATCGGCAGTGCTTGAGTCTCACGCGCGCATCTTGTCGGCCATTGCCGAGGGCGATCTTCAGGCTGTTGAAGAGAATGTCCGGGAACACCTTTCCGGGACTTTGTCTTCCCTGCCTGCGATCAAGGAATCGTATCCTGAGTATTTTGGAGCAACGGATTCGAACTAATCTGAATGATCGAATACCCGCCAAAATCTCTGTTGCCAGGGGAAAGCCGGGGATTAGCAAGCACGACAGATCTCGCTGAATCTTTTCGGCAGCCTCATTCTTGAACACCGCATAAACGCCTGAACGCGGCGCTGTGCTGGTATTCGAAATCGCAGACTGCTACCGGCAGGCTTCTCGCTGTAGAATGCAATCGACAGCTAAAACCAATAAGGAGCCCTGATGAAGAAAGAAACCATTTGTGTCCACGAAGGTTACGAAACCGACCCGACCACTAAATCCTGCGCGGTGCCGATTTACCAGACCGTCGCCTACGAGTTTGACAATGCCCAGCACGGTGCTGATCTGTTCGATCTGGCAGTGCCCGGCAATATTTATTCGCGCATTATGAACCCGACCTGGGATGTGCTGGAAAAGCGCGTGGCGGCACTGGAAGGCGGGGTAGCGGCACTGGCCGTGGCGGCCGGCAGTGCGGCCATTAATTATGCCATTCTGACCATTGCCGAGGCGGGCGATAATATCGTCACAACACCGCAATTATACGGCGGCACATATACCCTGTTTGCGCATATGCTGCCGAAACAGGGCATCGACGTGCGTTTTGCCGCCAGCGATCAGGCCGAGGATCTGGCAAAACTCATTGATGAACGTACCAAAGCCGTGTTCTGCGAATCCATTGGCAATCCCGCCGGCAATATCGCCGACATCGAAGCGCTGGCGACCATGGCGTGCAAGCATGGTGTACCGCTGATTGTTGATAACACCGTCGCCACCCCGGCTTTGCTCAATCCGATCGCGTACGGTGCTGACATTGTGGTGCATTCGCTGACCAAATACATGGGCGGTCACGGCACAACCTTGGGCGGCATCATTGTCGATTCCGGCAAATTCCCCTGGACGGAACACAAAGCGCGCTTTCCGGTGCTGAGTGAACCGGAACCGGCGTATCACGGTGTGGTATATACCGAGGCATTTGGCGTGGCGGCTTATATCGCCCGTGCCCGCACGGTGCCACTGCGCAATACCGGTTCGGCACTGTCACCGATGAGTGCTTTTCTGTTACTGCAGGGTATCGAGACTTTACCGCTCAGAATGGAGCGCCATTGTGAGAACGCTGGCGCGGTGGCCCGCTATCTGAAAGAGCATGATCAGGTTGAATGGGTCAGCTACGCCGGGCTGGAAGGTGATAAATACTATGATCTGGCGCAGAAATATTTCAACGGAACGCCCTCTTCACTGCTGACCTTCGGTATCAAAGGTGGTTATGAGGCGGGTGTGAAATTCTACGTCGCGCTGAAAATGATCAAACGTCTGGTCAACATCGGCGATACCAAAACCCTGGCCTGCCATCCGGCCTCGACCACGCACCGGCAATTGTCCGAGGCCGAGCAGAAAGTTGCTGGCGTCAGCCCGGAAATGCTGCGCCTGTGCATCGGCATCGAACATATCGACGATATCATCGCCGATCTCGATCAGGCTTTCGGGGCGATTTAGCGTCTGCTTGCATTCGTTTCTAGATATCACACTCCGTCGCAGGGCAGAAAGTGTGTCCTGTGACGGCTTTGCTGTTGCTAACCGACGCCTCCCGGATGCCGTTTCACTGTATCCGGGCTACCTGCTTTCCCCCGGCATAGTTGCCATACATGCGGCTCGCAATCCCGGCGGCTGAAAAAGCAGACCGCTCTCTCGGTTTTCCCCTATCCGGTCTGTAAAACGCCCTGAATCGACGCTCGACCTTCCTCCTGCAATCTGCCGTGCAATGGCGTGTGACACCGTTGTCAGGCGTAGTCTTACGTATATTTCATTATTTACTAATATAGCAGTTCATGAAACGCTAAAAGCAGGATTCCGTCAGGTAGTAATTGTTGTAATACAGGGAGTTAATAATAGAAAGGGTTTGCTGTTTTATTAAGGTAATGCTATGAAAAATATAAAAATAAGTTATGCGATTTTGATCACGGCACTGACAGTGCTGTGGCTTATGGCTGACACAATTTTATCGTCAGATTATGCTTTTTTCACACTGCGTCATTCTTTGATCTACTACACCGGCATCATCGGTATCGGCGTGATGAGTGTCGGGATGATGCTGGCTGTTCGCCCGGTCAGCATTGAGCCGTTTCTGGGCGGTCTTGACAAAACCTACCGGCTGCATAAATGGCTGGGCATTACCGGTCTGGTGTTTGCCATCGCGCACTGGCTATGGGTAAAAGCACCGAAATGGATGGTTGGCTGGGGTTGGCTGGAGCGGCCTGCCCGGCATCCTGCGCCGGAGCAGACGGTTGAGATATTCCGCTTTTTTCAAAGCCAGCGCGGTCTGGCGGAAGATATTGGCGAATGGGCTTTTTATGGAGCTGTTCTGCTGATTGTGCTGGCGCTTTTGAAGCGCTTCCCCTATCGCTATTTCTTCAAAACGCATCGTCTGCTGGCGATTGTTTATCTGCTGCTGGTAATGCATGCCGTCGTGCTGCTCGACTTTAGCTATTGGAGTGAACCGATTGGTCCTGTGATGGCGCTGCTGATGGCGGGCGGTACCATTGCAGCGTTTGTGTCCCTGTTCAGGAAAGTGGGTTACCAGCGCCGGGCGGTCGGAGTTATTGAAGAGCTCGAACGGCATGCGGACAACCGGGTACTCAGAGTGGTGCTCAAATTGCAGGATCGCTGGCCTGGTCACGCAGCAGGGCAGTTCGCTTTTGTCACGTTTGATCGGAGCGAAGGGCCGCATCCTTTCACGATTTCGTCTTCGTGGCAGGACGATGGCAGAATGATGTTTCTGATCAAGGGGCTGGGTGATTACACCAATATCCTGCCCGAGACCTTGCAGGTGGGCGATGTTGTGCAGGTGGAAGGGCCTTATGGTCGCTTCGATTTCAGTAGCCGCAAGCCGCGTCAGATATGGGTAGCCGGCGGTATTGGTATTACCCCGTTTGTCGCTCGCCTGCAGGCCCTAAGTGATCAATTCGGGAGTGATCAATTCGGGAGTGATCAATCCGGTGATGCGCAACAAAACAAGGCGATTGATTTGTTCTATTGCACCAGTGCCCCGGATGAAAGCTTCATCAGCCGGCTGCGCCAGCGGGCGGAAAAAGCCGGGGTTCAGCTGCATCTTCTGGTTGCTGCCAAAGATGGCAGACTGAACGCAGAGCGGCTATGCCAGACGGTGCCGGACTGGCCGTCCGCCGATGTCTGGTTCTGTGGCCCCGCCGGTTTCGGGAAAGCCTTGCGCGAGGGACTTTTCAGCAAAGGCCTGGCGCGCGACGATTTTCATCAGGAATTGTTTGAAATGCGCTAAACGGTCAACACCGGCACGCGACGGGACAATCACCGCCGTCGCGTGCCGCATAATTCACTTACGCATGAAACACCCCGGACAAGCGGGCCAGAACTCAAGCGCCGATCAGTCCGTGATAGTGCGATAAACCAGCCATTTTGCTCAACGAGCCATCGTCACTGATGACCGCCAAAACAATCATGATAAAAAATGACAGCAGCAGCACTATAAATTCGGCTTTACGAAGTTTTGATCTTCTGATGGCAAGCCATACTATCAATACAATTAAATGCACAATGAGGCCTATGAATAAACCGTAGGCGACGCCGAGCGCAGTGGCGTAGTTGGGGGTGATCTGATTAGAAATAAAACCGAATAACGGAAAGCCCCAGGACATTAATAGCGCCAGCAGCAAGCTGAAAAAAACGGTCCTGTTGTTCATTATTGATAGCCTCTGATAGGCATAAGCTGATTTATAAAATATAGAAGAAGATTGCCCAAACTGCTGAATATTCCCCGCTCAGCCCCGCCATGACAGCTATCCCTGTAGCACATCTCTTGCCTCACCGCATAATTTATCAATTTTAATTCCGGCAATCTGCATCCGGATGCCCGGGTTCTGTCGCATACCGGAAGAGTCAGACACATTGACGCGATAGCAGCATTGCTGACAGCAAACAGCAGGCGTCTGCCGAACAAGGTCAATGACTGGCCGGTATTGGGTACACCTGTGGGTACACCTGTGGGTGCACCCGAATGTCAATAGATAAGGATGATCTGGAGAGTACCATGAAGAACCAAGCATCATTAATAGCGCAGCTGGTTTGTCTGCTGATAGGGCTGTCCATGCTGGCCGCGCAGGCGCAGGCGCAGGGCATCAAAGCTACCAGTATCCAGCGCACAGCAAAAAAGCTGACCATGACGGTCAATCCGCCGTCCGGGCCGACTGGGACAGCAGTCAAGGTCACCGTCAAGGGTGCCCACCCCGGTGAAATTCTGAGCATCACCATAGCTACCGGCAGTTATAACGTCACGGCTGACAGAAACGGCACCGTTACCTTCCCCGAAACGATGAATGGCAGTGTGGGGCAGACTATTCTTATCAAGGTTCAGGGCAGCAGTAACGGACCGCCTTATCGGACAGGTACAGGGCGCTTTAAAATCACCTCGGCGGTTCTGCGCAACAATCTCACCAACCGGCAGGGGCCACAGATCAGGCAAGGTGTGCAACTCCAGCAAACGCCAACCACGCTGCGCCGTCAGTAGCAGTTCCCACTGGCTGGTACAACACAGTGCCAGCCGTCATTCCTGTGCTATTTTTCGTTATTGGCAGGAATCCAATACGGACCCGGATGCCGTTTCACTTTATCCGGGCTACTTGTCTACTATTCTTACACCAGCGCCTTCGTCATTCCCGCGCAGGCGGGAATCCAGAAGTGCTAGGCTTCGATTTTCAGAATATGAACCGTCACAGCGCCGTTCGGCTTCTGCCATTGCGTGTCTTCGCCTTCCTCTTTATCCAGCAACGCTTTGGCGAGGGGCGAGGTCCAGCTGATTTTGTGTTGTTTCACATCGGCTTCGTCCTCGCCGACGATCTGGTAACGCCATTCCTGCTCTGCCTCATCGACGACAGTCACGGTGCAGCCGAAAGCCACTTGTGCCACAGACGATGCCGTTATTGGCGGCGGTTTGGTAACAATGGCTGACTGCAAACGGGCGCGATAGTAGCGGATATCCCGCTCCAGTTGTGGCTGCCGGGAGCGCTGACTCAGATCGTCATTGTGCTTGAGTTGTGCCAGCTCACGTTCCAGCAGCGCCAGCTGTTGTGTCATCTGCTGATAACCGGCGGGCGTCATGAGATTGGGTAATGTGCTGATCGGCCGATCAGGCAGAATTTCCGGCTGGCTGCCATCATCCTCTTTGACAAAAGCTCGACTCATCGTAAGCAATCCAGGTGTTGCACAAAGGGAATCAGTTTATCAGACACGCCGCAAGCCAAGTGTGGCCAGGCCGCTGGTAAAGACGGTGATCGCCAGCGAGCTGGCGCAGATGGCAAACAGCGAGATGTCGGCATCCAATGCCCAGCCGACAAACACCGGGCCCAGGGCTGAAGCAGACACGCTCAGCACCACACCGGTGGCCCGGATCGCGCCCAAATGCTGGGTGCCGTAGAGTTCCGCCCAGAGCGATGAGTAGGTCGGATTGGTGGCACCGGCACTCAGGCCCATGCTGCCCATGATGAAGGGCGCCCAATAGTCCTGTTCGCTCAGGCCCAGCAGTATCAGCGAGATAGCAAAGGGTACCAGTACGAACGGGGCGATCCGTCTGGCCGAGATACGATCAATCAGCCAGCCGGTGGAAAAACTGCCGATGACCTGACAGATCGCGAAACCGGAAAAACAGATACTCCACCATAAAAAATCCCAGTCTTTCAGTGTCGCCACAATGAATTTCTGATGGAAAATAATGCCGGTAAAAAGAGCCGACATGGTCATGACCAGCGGAGCGATCATGAAAAAACGCGGATCACGCAGCATTTCGCCCCGAGTCCACTGGCGCTGTGTCTCGTCTATGCTGGCGGCGGCAAAATGATCGTGCGTTTCCTGTCCAGCCGGGCGTCGCAGCAAAACCGGCAGCGTTGGCAGCAGCATCAAAGCGGCAACGATCCCCATAACAAGCCAGATGTTCTGCCAGCTGGTGAGCGCCAGTCCGAGAGTGATCAGCGGCGGAAACAGGCCCTCGCCGATGGGAAAGCCGAAACCGGCGATGGCAATAGCTCGGCCACGCTCGGCGACATAGCGTCTGGCCATGGCGGTGACAGCGATGTGGGACATCATGCCCTGGCCTAAAAAGCGCACGAACAGGATGCCAAAAAACAAGGTCAGCGGGCCTTGTATCAGAGAAAAAGCCATGGTCCCTAGCGCCATGGCGAGACAGATGCGCCAGACGAATTTGACAAACGGTAGTCGGTCGACCAGGCGTCCGGCGCTCCAGAGTATGGCAGCGCTGGCGATGGTGGCCAGCGTATAAATACTGCCGAAATCGCCGTGACTGAGCCCGAAGTCATGCCGTAACTGATCGCCAAACAGCGATATCAGATACGTCTGGCCGGGACTGGTCCAGAACATGAGCAGAGCGCCAAACAATAAAAAGCGCCATTCCCGACGCATGAATGCGAGGGTGGGTGTGCCATTCGGCATCATGAGTTCCTTAATATAAAGCCTGCGGGTCGGGCCTGGATCGGTGTACGATCCGGCTCCAGCGCGCAGGACGCACGAGTAATACGGTAAGTGCAGTGCGCTATGAGCGATGTTGTTGTTAGCGAAATACTATGGTGCTGCAGAAACGGGTAGCAGAATGGTTCGCAGCCGATGCCAGCGTGCCAGAAAGGTCATAAACCTCTGTTGCCAGCGTCAGTCCCGCTCAGTAGAATCCGTTCGCGGCAGTAGACCACATAATACAGCATACAATAGCATCCGTTTCAGGTGCATGTGCCTGACATGGGCGCATGCGAAGATCAAGTACCTGCCCGATTTCGCCCGACTGACCCGTTTCGCAGGACTACCCCGAAGGCTTTAAATCCATGACTGCTTTTGCAACCACGCTGGCTCCGATTATCGTGCTTATCCTGCTGGGATATGGCCTGAAACGCGCCCGTTTTATGAGCGACGAAGCCTGGTCGGGCATGGAAAAAATGACTTATTTTGTATTGTTTCCGGTGCTGCTGATTCGTACCCTGGGCAAGCAAACTCTGGTCGGTGCGCCGTGGCCTTCCATGCTGCTGCTGATTACCGTAACGTTGCTGGTTGCCGCTACCGTGCTGCTGGTATGGCACATGCTGCGATCGTCTGTCAGCGGGGCTACGTTTACTTCGGTATTTCAGGGCGGTGTGCGTTTTAACACCTATATCGCACTGGCTGCCGCGCAAGGCCTGTTTGGTGCCGAGGGGCTGGCGTTAGGGTCGGTAGCGGTCGGCTTCCTGATTGTTGTCATTAATCTATTGTGCATTTCGGTGTTTCTGGTATGGGGCAAAATGGCGGTTCGCGGTGTGATGCCGTTTATTCGCGAAGTTATCGGCAATCCGCTGATTATCGCCTGCATGATCGGCTGGGTGCTCAGCCTGAGCGGTGTGGGGCTGCCGGGAGTGACCGAGAATATTCTGGAAATCATTGGTCGGGCTGCCCTGCCGTTCGGTCTGCTGGCGGTGGGCGCTGCGCTAAAGCCCGAGGTGATCCGTGGCCATATCAAGCCCATTATAATTGCATCGGTTGTGCAATTCGGTCTGAAACCACTGCTGGTGGCATTACTGATTGCCGAAATCGGTCTGAGCGGCGTGGCGGCTGGCGTATTGATTATTGCGTTTATTGTGCCCACCGCGCCTTCGGCCTATATTCTGGCCCGACAACTGGGCGGCGATACCGAAGCCATGGCGTCAATCATCACGTTTCAAACCTTATTGGCCTTTCTACTGATGCCATTGCTGGCGTCTTTGATGCTGGCCTGATCTCAATACACGACGAGTGCTATGACGAACCTTGCTGACATCCCTGAATTTCTGGCTATACCGGCTGCCTGGACAGGCGCTGACATCAGCCGGCAAAGCGCTCAATGGCGCTGGACTCTGACACCGGCTGAACTGGCGGAACTGGAGCAGGCCGGACGCCGGTTTATGGCCGATTACGGCACGCTTGAGCAGATGACAGCGGACCGCTTCCCGCTGCCCGGTTTGCAGTCAAAACTGAGCGCATTACGTCAGACCCTGATCCAGGGCATTGGCTTTGAAGTGATTCGCGGGCTGCCGGTGGAACGCCTTGGCACCGAGCTGGCAAGCACTATTTTTTGCGGTATCGGCGCACATCTTGGCAGTGCCCGCTCACAGAATGGGCAAGGCCATCTGCTGGGGCATGTGCGTGATCAGGGGGCGAACAGCCAGGACCCCAATATCCGTATCTACCAGACCAATGAACGGCAGACCTTTCACACTGACTCGGCCGATGTGGTGGCGCTGTTATGCCTGAACGAAGCCCGCCAGGGTGGTGATTCGCTGCTAGTCAGTGCGGTCACGATTTACAACACTCTGCGTCGCCAGCGGCCTGATCTGCTGCCCTATCTGTTCGATGCCATCGCGACCGACCGGCGCGGCGAGATCCCGCCTGGTGGCCAGCCGTTTTTCACCATCCCGGTGTTTAACTGGCATGCCGGCTTTCTGACGGTGATGTACCAGCGTCAGTATATCGATTCGGCGCAACGCTTTGCGGCAGCCCCCAGACTGACCGAGCGGCATGTTGAAGCACTCGATTGCTTCGATGCACTGGCCAATGATGCGCAACTGCATGTCAGTATGCGGCTTGCGCCCGGCGATATGCAGTTCGTGTATAACCATAGTCTGCTGCACGACCGAACCGGTTTCACCGACTGGGACGAGCCGTCCAGACGCCGCCACCTGCTGCGCTTATGGCTGGCCATACCGGGCGACAGACCGCTGCCCGCGTGTTTTGCGCAGCGCTATGGCAGCCTGGAGATAGGCAATCGCGGCGGCGTCATTGTTGAACAGGCTGCCGCGCCGGGCTAAAGCAGCGTGATATCCATCATGGTTAAGGGATGTTGGTACCACTGGCAGGACGGATCACCGAGTGACAGTTCCAGACCGGTATCCGGTTGGTAAATTTTCCACTCGCCGCCAGCTATTGGGGCAAACGTGACATGACCCACTCCGCCCAGTTTGGTCATTTGCACTTTGGTGGTAGCGGCCAGTGTGGGCAATTGGCCGGCTTTGGCAATATCTTCATAAAGCGGCCCGGCCGCACCGTCGCAGCCAGCCAGAAAAATGAATGAATAACTGGCAAAATTCAGCCCTCTGCGATGCAGCAGGGTGATCACCTCCGAGCCGCGCAGACGGGACGAATTCGATTCCTTGAAGCGTCCCAGATTGGCGTGACCGAGCAGTATCAACGGCATGGTTTTGCCACCTGAAAACCGGCTTAAATCGATAGAGCTTCGCAAGCGGGTATTCTCAAGGTGCTGACTCCCATTAAATACCAGATTGATGTCGTTTAATTCTTGATCACCCTGCGTGATAAGAACATTGAGACCTTTAGCCATAAATACTCCCTGTAAAAACTGATTCTGAAAAAGTTATCCGTCCTGGAAGCGTGGTCAGGCTTTAGCGTTTGTTTTGTAGTAATACTCACTTCAACCAGAGTGCAAAATTCTGATAGCAATAGGGATTCAACACGGCGCTTGAATACGGAATACGCATCGGCGCACGATCAAACAGGAGCGGGGTGGCTAATCCGGGCGGTCCGGGATGACCTGCATTTTGTTGAACCTCGGGATGGAGCAGGTGAATGCCCTCGTGAATCAAAATAGCGGCCCGATCTGTCGGTGTGGTGTGTGGCGTTGCCACCGTGACGGTGGACGCCTTGCTGAGCGGCGGCGCTGCAGCTGGTGGCGTTTTGCTGCCAAAATACTCGGCAGTAATGAAAATCGTGTTGGCTGTTCGATGGCCGGCTTCGGTATAGGCCCCCAGTTTGAGGTGGCCGGGATCGCCGGGCGGTTTGGCGGAAAAAATAAACTCCGCGCGTTTCAGCCGGGCGGCCACATTGAGAAATTTATCGCGAATGACCGTAGTTTGCTGGTGCTCATGGCCGTTGATGCCAAACGTATCGCTTAACAGCTGTGAAACCGTATATGCCTGCAGATGGGGCTGGAAATGCAATTGCTGACTATCGGCGTGCCGGTTCGCAAGGCTCACGCTATTGGCGCAGCGGGTGCTTAAATTGATGGCGTTACGCACATCAGTGACCAAAATCAACTGCCTATCGGGCTTAAATCCTTCGAATGTTGCCATAGCCACACTCCTGTGTGATGTTCCGATTTACTCCATAAGTGTAGTCCAAGAAGGGCCAGTGTACAGAGACTTGGCAAACCCGCTCTGCAAGAGTAGCCATAGGCGTCATTCCCGCGCAGGCGGGAATCCAGTCCCATATTTCTAAAATAATCTTAAACCACAGCGACGATTTTCCCGCTGTGCTCCTGCCGTTCCAGCGCCCGAAAGGCCTCTTTCAGATCATCAAAAGCGTAGCGGCGATAAATAATCGGTTGCAGCGAGTGGGCACGGTAAAACTCCAGCAGTGCGCAGTGATGAGCCCGGCTGCCAACCCGGATACCACGCAGGGTCGCGCTTTTGAAAAACAGACGCGGCAGCTCGATAGTGGCCTCCATACCGGATAAAAATCCGCAGGAACTGATCGTGCCGCCCGTGGCCACGGCATCGATGGCACGCTGCAGACTGTTACCGCCGACCACCTCGACAATGAGATCGGCACCGTGTTGATCGGTGGCGCGCATAACCTCCTGCGCCCAGTCCGGGTGTTGCCGGTAATTGATGACAGTTTCAGCGCCATGCGTTTTCACCAGATCGGCTTTGACGTCGCTTGAGGTCAGCACCAACGGATGCGCCCCGGCGGCCTGGGCAAGCTGCAGCGCAAACAGTGAGACGCCGCCTGTACCCTGAATCAGCACGGTTTTATCGGTAATTGAAAAGCCGTTTTCCATGACTGCATTCCAGGCCGACACGCCCGCCACCACAAACGTGGCTGCAGCATCATCCGGCATGTCGTCGGGCACAGCCAGCAAACCATCGACCGGCAGCTGAATCAGCTCGGCAAACACGCCGGGACCGGGCAGGCCGAGATTCGTACCGGTATAGGCCGCCCGCGGCGGCCGTCGCGCCAGCCCTGCACATAATGCGCGGACACCCGGTCACCAACCTGAAAATGCCCGTCCGGGTCGTCGATTTCGACAATTTCACCGCTAAAATCGGAACCGGGAATCACCGGCCACTGCACGGGCAGCGTCATATCCCCTTTGATAATCGCAAGATCACGATAATTCAGTGACACCGCCCGCACCCGAACAATGGCATGTCCAGGGCGCAGAGTGGGGGCAGGGCAATCTTCCAGTCGAAAATTGTCGAAGCCCGATCCGTGGAGTTGAAATGCTTTCATCGATTGGCCCACCTTTGCCAGATTTGGTTGCAGAGGTTGCTAAGATTAACAGACCGGGGATCGTGGTTTGCCAGAATAAAGCGCAGAGGTTCAGGGCCGTACTGGCTGGCACGCAGAAGAAAATTTCCGTATCAGGGCGTAAGATTGGCAAACAGCAAGTAGCAAAGGATATTGCGGATGATCAACATCGACGCAATCAGAAGTGGCTTGGATAATGGCGAATTTTTCTGGAATATTTGCCGACGGTGTCGCTTGAAGACGGTCGCTGTCTGGGCGCTGAAACCCTGATACGCTGGCGGCGGCCTGACGGTGTGCTGTTGCCTGACAGTTTATTCCGATGGTTGAGAATACACCACTGTCCGGGCTCATGACGTATTGGGTGATTGACACCGTGGCGCTGGAACTGGGCGATTGGTTGCAAGCCAATGAGGACATTCATTTAAGTCTGAATGTGCCGCCCGAAATCCTGGGCCGGGGCGGGCTAGAATATGCTGCCGTTAAATCTGGACTGGCAGCGTTTAAAAATAAACTCATTCTGGAAGTCACCGAAAGAGGCATCCCGGACAAGCTCGGTCTGGATGCAATCAACAGTATGAATGGCTCCGGCGTGCGTATTGCCCTGGATGATGTCAGCGGCGGCGGCGCTAATCTGGCCATCCTGTGCCGTGCCGGGATTGATATCATCAAACTGGCCAAAGTCTTCATGGACGAGATGCTGCAGGAAAACTGGTCGCCCGATACCCTGTCCGGCATTACCACGCTGGTAAAAACCACCAATATCGAAGTGATCGCCGAAGGCGTTGAAACCGCCTCACAAGCCGATATCCTGAAAAAAGCCGGCATCAAAATGGCGCAAGGCTGGTACTTCTCACGACCTTTACCTGCAGATGATTTTACGGCGTTTTTTATGATCGGCGGTGAGTTTTTGTGGGTTTTGTTTTCGTAGATGCTTCGACAGATGTGTAGCGGAGGCCTTCGCGGTGATCCGGTCACGGTGTGGTTGCCATTATCTGAGATGCCAACGGCTCAGTCCTGGTGGTAACCAGGCTTTTAGGAAATCTACGCTAACGACAACCTGATAGCCTATGCTATCTATATAAGTAAGTCCGTCAGCCGTCTGTCGAATATATGCAGGCAAGGCGGTGCCTGATCCCTTTATTAATTACAACAACCGCCACCCCATAGGTAAAAGGAGCGAAATTTATGGCGCACCCCCGAGTATTTAAGGATATGCATTTCAATCACAACCTTGATCCCGGCGGTAATCTGCCCGCTACTCCTGCGGATGGTATCCAGCACAGGGCCAACAGCAGGGTAACGACCCATCTGAGGACGTCGCCAGGTGGGCCTGTAGCTCATACCTGGTCGTTCACGTTCCTTAAATACTGGTCTGGCGCTATTACCCGGTGTCACCTGACTAACCCGGTATTGACCGGACCTATGACCGGCTGCATCCTGTGCACCTATGTTAAGGGGGCATAATATGATTGCCCACATCGGCACCGCAGACTCGCCACAAGATCCCCGAACGGTGTCAGTGAAGGCGGCATGGACCACCTACAAAGCCGCTGGAGTGACTCAGCTCAAAGGGCGTAAACCGACGCAAGTGATTACTCAGCACGACGTCATCGCCAGTCTCACCAACCAGCCCATTACCATTAACTCGCCGATACCCCAGATCTGGGGATACTTCATCAATGCCAATGACGCTTGGGCACTGCTGATACGAAAAACCGTAACCGGCGGTCAAGTGTCGCACCAGATTCTGACGGCACGACCGATGCAATTATTGCCCTGGGCTCAGATTCCAGGTAGTTGGTAGCTGTAACGATTGCTACGTTAAGGCCAGCGTATCACCGAACAACGACAGGCCTGAGCCGATAACGTTATCGCCCAGCCTCTGTCACGAGGCTGGCGCTAACTTATTCATAATTCTCGTGAACACTGATGCTAGATATTCTTTCTGGCATTACCGCTCTGGTAAAAACCACCAACATCGAAGTGATCGCTGAAGGCGTTGAAACCGCATCACAGGTCGAAATACTGAAAAAAGCTGGTGTCAAAATGGCGTAGGGATGGTGCTTCTCACGGCCTTTATCAGCGGATGCTTTTACTGCGTTTTTTTATGGTTGGTGGTGAGGTTTAAGGGGCTATAGACGCAGAGCTTGGCGATAATGGTGCATACTGAATAAACCCGGATGCCGTTTCACTCTATCCGGGTTACTTGCTGAGAGCGTTCTACTGTAACTGGGGCAAGATTTTATTTTCAAACCAAGTTAACAGTTTTTGATCATTATCAAAATATGTAATCCAGCCTTTTGATGTTTTGACTTTCCATCTTTCCACGTCAGTGGTCCAACCATCTCGACTAATTTCAATCTGAAGAATTTTGGCTAGTTCAATAATGCTCTCAATAGATTGATTTTCTTTGTAATTTCTTATAAGTATTTTAGAGTTTCTAACCTTAGGGTCATCAGGATAATCTTCGTTAATGATAGCGATAATCTTGTCCGGTTCTACGTCTTGACCAAGTATTGAAACAGACTGACGTAAACTGTTAAATGCATCTATGTTGTTCTGCTCGATCTTCGATTTAGCAAACTTGATGAGTTTGGGATTTCCTATTGTTTGTTCAAGAAAATTTGTTTCAATCTGATGGAAAATTTCTGTGCTATTTTTAAATTCTTTACTCTCAAGTAGCAAATTACGGAATTCGGCAGCTAGTTCCGGTGAATATTTTTTTAAAGCCCTCTCTTGTTGCTCAAGATCTGGAAATACTCGGCAAGCTGTAACCCAAGGATCGGTTGTAGAAATCGATAGGTTTTGCTTTTCTATATTCTCCGCTTTCTCTGAAATAACGTTGTAGGTACTATTGTGTGCCTGAATAGCTTCTGATTTCTTTTGAACAAGATTCTCCGGTGCTAGTGATTTCTTTTGAACAGGATGAACTGGTGCTGATTGGCAGATGGGGGAAGGATTAGTCTGTAAATGGCCCTCAAGGCGTTGATATTTTTGAATTTGCCATTCGTGAAGCGTTGTTACCAGATTGATAACTGCAATACCTAAAGGTATATGAAGGGCATCCGCCCAGAACAGTAACCACGAAGATGATAACAACTCATTAAGTGTTTCGGCTGAAGGTGTTGTCCTAAAAAGAATCTGCCCAATAATGGTTGCAATTATCCAGAGTGTCCACCAAAAGGGCATGACCCCAGGGCGAGAGGCCTGACGCCAATCAGTATCACCATAATCTGGATGACTTGCCTGAAATGTTTCTTTAAGGGCCTGATATGGTTTCCAAAAGTGGGCTACTGGCACAAAATACCAACCTACAGACCAGCCAGGTGTATATTGCATACCTTTCGCGCCTAGGGAACGAGCGTTGGCATTAGAGAGATATACCCAACGCAAAAAGAAAATTGCTGTTATAACAAAGATCAAAATAAACAAGCCAGCCATAGCTCTTTGACGATTATCGTTCGTCATGGCTTCTGATGCAGTTATTGAACCCCCTGAAGCAATCCGCTGCAGTAATTCGATCTCTTGCCAGCTTGACCAGAGCCCTATGATTCCAATAATGATGTAGGCGATTAAACTAGCTTTTAGAAAACTTACTAGTCGAGATAAATCACGATACCCGGAATGTTTGGATTCTGCCATCTGATAACCTTATTCTGCTATTTATGATTTCAAGCCACTTAGGTAGTAACTACTGGTACTAGTTGTTAAATGGACTTGAGCTGGTCACGAAAAGTACGAATAGCAAGCGTAGCCCGGATAGAGTGCAGCGGCATCCGGGATTTATAAAGCAGATAAACATGAAGCTTGCCAACAATCCATGTTTTCTTGCTCTCACAGTATAAATATACGAGCTAATGAGTTGAAGAGACAACCCCAAACAGGCGATCCACTGGGGAAACCAGATAAAGCATTTTAACGATTAATGTGCTTGCTGGCATACTCATCCACAGAATCCGCTTAGTTCAGACACAGAGCTTGGCGATAATGGTTCATGCGGAATGAACCCGGATGCCGTTGCACTCTATCCGGGCTACTTGCTACCCGTTACTGGTTGCCGCCGGCAGTCTGCTGAAACAAAATCTTAGCGCTGCGTTTCAACAATCACTCGCTTCTAGAGGCAATAAGCGTGGGTTTTCCAGTGCGGCAGCGCTGCTGGTGAGCAGCAGCGGTAGGTTGATTGGTTTTCACTAGTTCTCACGATAAAACTGCTCGTGATCTTCGCGTGTGACCAGGATACGAGCCCATTGGCCATTTTTTGGCTGTGCCAGAATAGCCAGTACGGGCTCGTAGGTATATCCCTTTGGTCCGATATTGACTTGTTCACCATGATTCACCATTAAAGAGCCCAGCAGGTCGGGGCTGCTCATGGCGATGTTCGTATTAATGTAATTCGCTAACTGGAATGACAAAGGACTTTCAAAATTAGGCACCTGCATTTGTGCGAGCGCTTTGTGACTAAGTCCGTCGGGTGACATCGTGGTGCCCAGGGTCGAGCGGCGGATTGGGATAGCATCCGGGTTGAAGTTCTGATTGGCTGGTACGATGGCGTAGAGATCGTAATCTCCATGCACATATCGCGGCATCAGCAAGCCCATCTCTACCAAAGCAACACAGCCAAAGTGTCTGTGATTCGGGTTGCTTTGAACCATGTACGGTGTCAAACAGCCGCGTGGCTGGATATCATCGGCAAATCCGGCCTTGCTGTTGGGTACGGTAATCAAATGGGCGCTTTTTGCCCACATCTCCTGTGCGGAAGTCAGTCTATCCGCCGTGAATGCTTCTGGCCGTAAGAACGGGGAACATACCAGTCCCGCGATTGGACGGCTGCCGATATTGAGGTTGGCGGTTTTGGCCTTCAAATCTGCGCGTTTGCCAGTGTAACCACGTTTGCCCACCCAGCTCAAAGCAGCCCGCCCGGTTTTTCGGATCAGGATATGACAATTGAGTTTTTTTGCTGCTGCGATGAAAAATACCGAGTGATTGGGGTGAATGAATTCACTGTAGTCCATGTTCATAATGTTGTTCCTGCAAAGTGAATGACACACGAAAGCAGATGCCAAATAGAGTTGGCTCTTTATTTTATTGAGGGCTTTGCTACAGGCAAGTATAGCCCGGATAAAGGAAACGGCAAGGCTTGCAGAATAGAGTTACAGGTTCGCCTACAGCAATTGCACCCCGGATGCCGTTGCACTCTATCCGGGCTACCTGCTCATCCACAGAACCCGCTTAGTTCAGATGCAGGGCTTGGCGACAAGGGTTCATGCTGAAGTAACCCGGATGCCGTTGCACTCTATCCGGGCTACCTGCTACCCGCTGCTTGATTTGTTAGCCAAGTAAGGTGGTTTTATTACCGTCGGGATCTTGGAGAGATGCCAGTATTCCGATCCAATCCTGCTTCTCGGGTGGCGAGATAAACGCTACACCATTGACCTTGTCACGGAAGCGTTCCGGGACGTTTAGTTTGCCTCGGCAGAACGTGCAGGTTGCTTCCCGGTTTCTCTTCTATCGTTATGGTTGCAAGAATGAGCCAGAATGACTAACACGATGATTTCAGAAAAACTAATTAATGAGTAAGTTCGTTAATTGCGGTAATTGCTTTATCTGCAAGTTCGGCCTGAACAAATATATGATCATGAAAATAACCTGCGATAACATTCGCACTGATTCCATGCTCAGTAAGTTTATTTGAGAATGCGGCTGTTAGGCCAACGGCGTCAAGGCTGGAATGGACTTTTAATGTAATTCCTCTAAAGACAGAATCGTATTTGATATTGTATTCATCTGCTTTTGATCTTGGGATGACCAGCGTAAGACCTTCGCTTTCTGCAACAGCAACTATGGGGGACAGCTCTGAATGGTCGCCATAATGAGATCTCTCGAAAGAGCAAAATATAAACTCTCCCTCCATCAGCGCTGGTGACATTGCGGATAATAATTTATCTAGATTTTTTTCGCCGGACATAACTTATAAACTCGCTATGGTTAAATTTCTTATTGATTCCTGTTGACCCGTCTACAGGTTCAGGGTTCATGATGGTTTTGCGATCGGCTATGGGTAATTTTATGTTGACGGTAACGCAGCTCGCCAGGAAATGCAGTATTTCCAGAGCAACGGTTCTGTACTACGAGCGGGAAGGTCTTCTGACGCCTGCTCAGCGCTCGGACAATGGCTACAGATGGTATGGCGCTAAAGAATTGGAACGCTTGCAGGCTATTGTTTCATATCGTTCGTATGGAATCCCCGTCGCCAATATTGGCCATCTGCTGGATCGTGACAGTGGCATGTCTCAGTCCAGGATATTGAAAGATCACTTCGATGAACTGGAAAGAGAAATAGCCTTGCTCAGAAAACAGCAGAAAGCAATCGTTGCTTTACTGCAGGAACCGGAATTACTGGAGAAAAACATGGTAACAAAAGATCGATGGGTCGCAATCATGAAAGCGTCAGGTTTTGATGAAGCCGCTATGCGGACATGGCACCAGAAGTTTGAAGAAATGGAGCCGGAAGAACATCAGAAGTTTCTTGAATCCCTGGGTATTGGTGCTGCAGAGATACAAAAAATCAGAAGCTTGTAAGCATTAATACATGACGCGGATAGGTTTGCGACATTTTGCTGCACCTTGAACATTCCTGGATTCCCGCCTGCGCGGGAATGACGGAGTGAGTATAGGGGTGGTTGATGTGAACGATGCAAGATCATGCGCTTTTTGTATAACAGCCTCAGGGACGAGGCCTGCATAATGCTCGTATCAGTGATCAACAATGCGGTAACCGTTTGTTGATCGGGCTGTATAGGCTTGTTGAATAGCAATAAAAATTGCCCGGCTGCTGCTGTCAGCTGCTGCTTAACACTTGCTTCAGGATCGCTGTCGCATGATGTGGGCGTCGAGGACTGCCAGACCTTCGTCGAGGCCTTTGCGTCCAAAACCGAGACGAAAGCGGTCAGCAGGTGTTGCACCAAGGTCAGATTTATACATCGTGCTTGGCAACAGCAGAACGCCGTCCTCTTCAACCAGTGACCGGGTAAATTGCTCGACACCCTCGGCACCTTTGTATCTGGGGAATGCCATGCAGGACCCGTCAGGGCGTCGCCATTCGAACAGGTCTGGATAGCGCTCGAAGAATGCCTCCCATTTCGGCAGGTTTTCATCAATAATCGAACAGTTGCGACTTAGCAGCTTGTCACGATTAAGCAGTGCGATCTTCGCCAGGCGCTCGCTGGGGCCGGAGTTACAGATCGAGAGATAATGCTTCATGCGTTCCATTCTGGAAATCACCTGACTATCAGCGCAGGCGATCCAGCCTATACGCAGGCCGGGCAGGCCATACGACTTGGACATCACATTCAGCGACAAGCCGCGTTCATAGACATCCGCGACAAACGGTAAATGCGCTGTACCGGTCGGACCAAGACCATGGAAAATTTCATCATGCAGGATATAGATGCCGTGCTTACGGCATAACTCAATCAGCGCGTGATAGCGATCCAGCGGCAGAATCGTACCGGTCGGGTTGTGCGGAAAATTGATCGTGACCAGTTTAGTGTTCGGCCGCACGGCCTCGGCTACCCGGTCAATATCAAGTGACCATCCGTCGTCGGGGTCCAGCGGAATGCCGGTCGCTTCGCAGATTGCCAGCGGCAATGTCTCATGGGACTGATAATTAGGCGTTACGATAATGGCATGGCTGTCCTTGTCCAGCAGCACGGTATTCGCTGCAAAAATGCCTTCACTGGCACCCGCAAAACAGAGGATGTCATCCGCATTTCGATGCTCGTACAGGGAGGCAATCGTCTGCCGCAGATCAGATGCGCCGAAAGTTTCGGTATAGCCAAGCCACATGCCTTCGAACGCTTCGCGTTCTTCAGGGCTGGCCAGTGCCAGCAAATCGCGCATTGAAAGGCTTTCAGCATCCGATGCCGTCAGGTGATAGCGGGCCTTGAACTCCCATTTTGAAAAGTGCGTTTCGAGCCTGAAATCCGGCAACATCGTCATATCTTGTTTCCTGTTTGCTTATGCCTGCGGAATGCCAAAGCGATCATTTTGGCGATCTGGATGTCTTGTACCGCAACCCCTGTCAGATCCGCAATGGTTATCTGATCCTCGCTCGTCCGGCCTATTTCCGGGTGCCTGATCACATTACCTAACTCAAGTATGGTGCTTTCCTCAAGCTGCTGATCTCGAACCGCAGCAAAACACTCGCCGTGATCAATACATTGTGAAAGGCTGTCCGCAACCACGCGATCAGCCTTAGCCAGCAGCTCGGATGCGAGTTCCTGTTTGCCGTGGTCATCCGAACCCATAGCCGTGATATGCGTACCTTTTTGCACCTGATCAATGAAGAAAACCAACCGGTGGGACTTTTGCGCGCTCTTCGGAATAGAGAACAAACCCGGTTTCGATCTCCTTGATCAGATCCGGGATGTCGATTAAGCGCTTTATCTGCTCAAGGGTCAGTACAGTTTGCATTGGCAGGGTTCCTTACTCATGCAGGAAATTGATCCGGTTATCCTATCAATGTGCTTGCGGGTACACCGGCCTACAGAACCGGGGTGGTCCGGGCGCGGACTTTAATTCCCTAAATAGCTGTCGTACCAAGGAGCTGTCCGATGCCATAAGTGACAGCCATTGCGAGAGCGCCACCGACAACCAGACGAATGATGGCCAGGCGCTTGCTTGATTGACCAAGATAGGCACTGAGCCAGCCTGTCACGGCAAGGCCAAACAGAACGGCAAGGAAAGCCACGGGTATGCGTAACTCAGCTGGTGGCAGCAATATCGCAATCAATGGCAGGGCTGCACCGAGCGAGAATGAGAGCATGGACGATCCAGCGGCCACCCAGGGATTGGCGATGTCGCTCTCATCCTGGATGCCAAAGTCAAAGCGAAGATGAGCACGCAGCGCCTCCCCTTCGCTCAATTCATTGATGACAACACTGGCCGTTTTTTCACTGACACCACGCTCACGCAGGAGCGAGATAAGCCGGTCCTGCCCTTGATCAGGATGCGCTTTCAGCTGGCTTAGTTTCTTCTTAATCAGTGCCGTTTCAGTGTCACGTTGGGTGCTTACTGAGACATATTCACCCAGCGCCATCGAGACGGCTCCGGCGACCAGCCCGGCAATACCGGCAGTGGCGATATGATCAGCATTGGTCGATGCAGCCGCAACGCCGATCACCAGACCGGCGGTTGAGATAATGCCATCGTTGGCACCGAGAACGCCTGCGCGTAAGCCATTGAGGCAATTGGCAACTGAGTTGCGAGTGTGTTCGTTTTCCTGCTCTTCTGCATTCGGTGTGATTGTGCTGGAAACATCCCCGGCTTCTTGGCTCATAGTATTAATCTTCCATCAAATTGGCGTCGATGATATTAGTGGCGAAATCCTGGTAAGCCGCTCCGATTTGTTTGGCCGTGGCATCGGGGGAGGCATGATTAATGAGACGATTTCAACGTCACTCTAATACAAAAAGCGCATGATCTTACATCGTTCACATCAACCATCCCTATACTCACTCTGTCATTCCCGCGCAGGCGGGAATCCAGGAATGTTCAAGGCGCAGCAAAATGTCGCAAACCTATCCGCGTCATTCTAAGAATGCCTGTTGAACAGATGTCCTTGGCGATTTTCTTGATGCATTCAGGCTGTTAGCTCTAGGCGCTATTAGTTTTTTGTACCGTATAGTACACAATTGTAATTTTTTACCGATTGGTACATAATGTCAAATATTATTTTTGAAAGTGATTGAACGATGAGCGCAGGACGAAAACGAGCATTTGATAAAGAAGAAGCGCTGGATAAAGCGATGCGCGTATTCTGGGAAAATGGCTATTCTGGAACCTCAGTTACCGATCTGACGGCGGCGCTTGGCATCAACAAGCCCAGTATGTATGCCGCTTTTGGTAATAAAGAGCAGTTGTTCGCCACGGCGCTGGAACACTATATGGTTAACTATCGTGCGCCGATTCTGCAGCAGCTTACCGAGCCGCCGGAGGCACCACTCAGGGAGCGCATGAAGGCTTTTTTATGCAGCGTAATAGATCTGGTTTCGAACCCGGCATCACCCAAAGGATGCCTGTTTGTAAAAAGTTGCTGTGAATCGGGTAGCGTTGCTATCCCTGACGACATCACGTCTTCGCTGGGGAATATGGTACTGGACCATGAGGAAATGCTCGCCAATCTATTGGAAGCTGAGCGGCAGAGAGGACAATTGCCGGAAAGTGCAGAGGTTCAAATTATTGCGGAATATCTGGTAACCGTGATGGCAGGTCTATCCGTGCAGGCCAGACGTGGTAAATCAAATGAAGCGCTCAAGGCTCTGGTGGACATGATCGTCAGTTCAATACCCGGAGCGGCTAAGGACTGAGGGCTTTTTTGCAGCCAGAGAGTGAGCGTCCAGGAGAGCCTTGCTGTTTGGCCGCACATCATGTGCCAACAGACAGGTCAATCAGCGGTCCACGCCTGTCTTTCAATAGTCATTATTGATATGAGTAGCTACATATATGCTTTTTGGGAAATTTTTGAAAATGGTGCCTGGGAATATGCGGGTGAATATATAAAAGACGAGGAGTATGCGTTTGCTCTCGTGCCAAAGAATTCAGCCCCGGATAGCTGGGGAAAGTACAATTTTTCAATATATTATGAAACTTCGGGTGAGAAAGGATTTCCAGCCGATTTGAGTGAGGTATTGAAGGCTTTTATTGCCAATTATTGGAAGGAAGCTAATCGACCATCCTGGATGACGGTCGCAGAGATGAAAGATTTTTATAACAAAGATACGTGCGGCAGGTTTGCGCATTTCGATTTTCAGTCGATGGAGAGAAAATACCATAAACCGGATGAAGCGGTCAGGGTGGTATTTTGGGCGGATCAGTGAACAATTTAACGGGCAGGGAGCGCCGGTGTTCGGCTGCCCTGGATTCCCGCCTGCGCGGGAATGACAGGCGGGAATTCCGGTTATGCTGCCGGTGCTACCGCATGCAGGCCATGCGCCAGAGTTGCGAGGTGGCGTTTAGCGCGTGCCGGCGTCGGAGCATACCCCTGAACATGCCGCCGATATTTTGTGGACACTGCTGTCGGGGCGCAATTGGGAACAGTTGGGCATTGACTGTAGTGAGCCAAAGCAGATGCATATCAATAAAACTCAGCGGCTTGCTAAGCATGCCTGTTGGCTGATGAGCGGTTGTGAGCGAACCGCAGTAGCTTCGGTTTATCGTTTTGCTAACCCAATGCGCCAACGGTGAATTTAGAACCATCGTAGTGAATGGTTTGCACCGGTGTCTCATCCATATTCAGCTTCAAGCCAATAATTTCAGACCGCTCTATGGGCGTACCAGGCGCTGTTTTTGGATATAAAAAAACCAGAATTTCTTCCAGGGAAACGACCGTCAGTGAGTGTTTTTTTTGGATCGGTTTGCCGAAAATAGGAATGTTTTCAAAAAACTGTTGATTACCCGTTATGGAATGCGCTAAACCGAAAGTGACGGTTTGCGCTGTATCGTTTTTAAATTGATACTCATTCGGTACTTTGTGCGGCTTCGGTGCGCTGAAATCACCATCGAAATCATATTCAAAACCGGGTTCTGCCGGCATTTTTATGATAGATGGGGTAATGCTGTCGTTGAGCTGATAATGAGAATACGACGCGTATATTCCGATATCCCGCTGCCAGTTGAAATTATTGGTTTCCAGCGGTTTTATTGTTGCCCATAACATATTGTTGAAATTGGGACTTTTTAGAATAGCCAGTTCTTTCCCGTCACTTTCCAGTTTAGGCAGATAACGCTGTGGAATCTGAATAAAAAGCTCAAACTGGTTGGTGCTGCGAAGCGCCACTGTGTAACTGTTGTCAGGGCTGCTGGAGGGCGAATAATCGGCCTGGATCGCATTTTTGTCGAGCGTTTCAAGAGTGTGCGGCCCGACCGCCGGAATTTCCAGCTGGAGGGTTATCGAATGATTGGCCGAGTCGTGCTGTCCTTTCAAGGTCAACCTGACACCAATACCCTCGGGTGCAAATAGAACACTATCATTGCTCATTGTCAGGGTTAATTTCCCTTCCAGCGGGATAATATCGCCTTTTTTTATCCCCTCATGTTTTGTAACATCATCGAAAAAGGTAATATCCGCGACATAGAGTGTCTCATTCGCTTTGTTTTCAACGGTGAGTGACCCTTCAACAGCCATGGACTTTCTCCTTCAATTATGTTGCAGAAAATACAAGGTATCATATCGCCGAATACCGGGTTGAAGGTAATAAGTGGGTATTGTAGCTGTCGGGCATGTATTTTTTAACAGCAGCGGCGTGATGCACACGATTTATCGCTTCGGATTGGAGCCGCATGAAGCCCCGTATGAAAGCTGGCCCTTGCGCTCCGGTTTATTGCTGGACGGGCAGAAAACCCCACTGCGCGTGCCGGGTTATGTGTTGTTGCATCAGTTTGAAACGCAGCAAGGCTATCTGCTGATCACCGATTGCGATTGTCCGTTTGAAGAAGCCACCAGCTTTATCCTGCTGAGTAAAGCCCTACGGCTGCTCGCCTGCCGGACCCTGTCTGCGCCTTATGAATCGTTTCTGCTGGAGCGCATCGAGTGGCTTGATGCGTCGCGCTGCCGGGCCATCTTCAGTCGAAACGATAGCTGGCTGGTCACGCTGCATAGCTGGGGTATTCCGTTAGTGCGGCCCCGTCTGCAGTTACGGTGCGAATACAGCAACCTGCGTGCTTGAATCCGGTCAGTCCGGTAAGTTGTCAGAATACGAAAAAATAACCGTACATTATGCTGTATAGCCTGATGTGCTCAGACCACACAGACCGCCATGGAAACCGACCTTATGAAACACGATATAGCGTTCCTGCATACCGCACCGATACACACGTGCCAACGTTCTCCGCGTTAGCCGAAGAGTTCTGCCCCGATCTGCGCGTGCGTCACGACGTCGATGAAGACCTGCTGGCCGATGCCCGCGAACATGGGCTGGATGCTGCGCTGCAGGGGCGGATTGTGGCGGCAATGCACACGGCCGCCGACAGCGGGGCGGCGCTGGTTGTCTGTACCTGTTCGACCATTGGCGGCGCTGCCGAGGATGCAGGGCAGGGACAGGGTTATCAGTCGCAGCGTATTGATCGGGCAATGGCGGATGAAGCCGTGCGCCTGGGCGACAAAATACTGGTCGTTGCCGCTTTGGCGAGCACGCTGCAGCCGACTGCAGCGCTGTTAAAGGATTCGGCAGAGCGCGCCGGTCGGCAGACCGCGTTTGAGCTGGTGCAGGTGCCGCAAGCCTGGCAATACTTTGAACAGGGCGATACAGCCGCTTTTCTGGATGCTATTGCCAGTGTTATTGCAGAACATAGCGCTGGCTTTGATGCGGTGGTGCTGGCGCAGGCCTCCATGGCAGGCGCTGCCAGCCGCTGTCCGACCGTGTCGGTGCCAATCCTGAGCAGCCCGCGTATTGGCGTTGCTGCTGCTGCCAGACTGGCGCAAAGCCTGCTGCATAAAGGTTAATCCTGTGGGGCCGGCGCTCGCGGGGTAATCCGGTAAGCGCAGCGTCGGGCACCAGCCAGCAGATGGTCAATGCGCTCGATGCTGGCCTGCGCCCCGAGTACAGCCTGAAAAATAGCCAGTTCCGAGCGACAGAAGCCCTGACACAGGGCAGCAGCGGCGCAGATCGGACAGTGATTTTCGATCAGCAGATACCGGCCGTCATCGTCGGTCTGCCAGTCTGCCATATAACCTTCCTGGGTACGCAGCTCCGCCAGCGTTTGCACCCGCTCCGCCAGTGTCTGGCAGTGTGCCGTGCGGGCCTGATAGCTGGCCAGACTGTCTGCTTCTCGTTTGGCAATCAATTGATCCAGACCCGCTTCACCAAATACGGCGCTGACCGCATTCAGTAACTCTACTGTTAAATGCG
This sequence comes from Gammaproteobacteria bacterium, assembly GCA_041396125.1. Lineage (GTDB taxonomy): Bacteria > Pseudomonadota > Gammaproteobacteria > Competibacterales > Competibacteraceae > JAWKZG01. The sequence goes on from JAWKZG010000001.1 coordinate 155,085, forward strand.
CATGGCTATCGGGAAAGCGCTGTTGCGCCTGCTCGGACAACCGCCAGTAGCGTTTGGGACGGCCCACTGCACCGCGCTGGTCTTCCGGGTAGACCAGGGCTTGCTGCTGCAAGGCGGCCAGATGCTGGCGCGTACCTGCCGGCGTGATCTGCAAGTGTTCTGCAAGCATGCTGGCGGTCTGCGGGCCACGGGTTTTGAGTAAAAACAGGATACGTTCGGCGCTGGGTTCCATAGAAAAAATAATATAGAAAGTAATTGCTTTTTATATTATCTTAATTCGGGACCCCAATGCCAGAGGAGCGCATCATGAGCAACTGGATCAAAGCGATAAGCTATGCTGATTTACAGGGCAAACAACGCACGGTGCTGCGTCATCAGGGTAAGCAGATTGCCCTGTTTCTGACCGAACACGGCGTGCTGGCCTGCAATAACCGCTGTCCGCACGAAGGCTATCCCTTGAGTGAAGGTACGCTGGATAACGGCTCGCTGGCCAACAGTTGTCAGCTCACCTGTAACTGGCACAGCTGGACATTCGATCTCAAAACCGGTGCCAATCTGTACGGTGGCGATCAGCTGCGGGTGTACCCGACCGAGCTGCGCGACGATGGCGCGGTGTGGGTCGATCTGGCTGAACCGCCGTTCGAGCAGCGCCAGGCCGGGATCATGGCCAATCTGCGCGAAGCCTTTGATGATCATGACTATGAGCGCCTGGCGCGTGAGCTGGCCCGACTCCGGCTGCTTGGCGCTGATCCGCTGGATGCGGTCAGAGCGGCTATTGAATGGTCTTATCAGCGGCTCGAATTCGGCTGGACACACGCCTACGCGGGTGCGGCGGACTGGTTGTCGCTGTATGACGAACATGCCGATGATCCGGCGATCCAGCTGGTCTGTCTGCAGGAAACGCTCGGCCATATGGCTGACGACGTATTGCGCGAGTCCGACTATCCGTACAGCGAGCAGGTGCAGGTTTTCGAAGAAGATGCTTTTGTCGCCGCCATCGACGCAAAGAACGAAACCGCAGCGATTGCCATGCTGCGCGGTGCTCTGGCCGATGGCCTGCATTTCCCGGCGCTGGAGCGCGCCCTGAGCCGGGCAGCGCTATTGCATTACAATAACTTCGGCCATGCGCTGATCTATGTCACGAAAGCCGGCGACCTGATTGCCCGGCTGGGTGAACAGGTCGAGCTGCCATTGCTCGTGTCCCTGATCCGCAGTCTGATTTTCGCCCGACGCGAGGATTTAATCCCGGAGTTTCGTCAGTATGCCGCAGCTCTGGCAAACTGGGGGCAGGCCACGGACAGTGCGCCGCCCGGTATCGACGTATATCGCAAACTCACGGTCAACAAAGCCTTGCGCTACACCGTGCAGCACAGTGCAACACCGCCGCCGCAACTGTTCCAGGCCCTGCTGGGGGCCAACGCCGGACAGCTGCTGCATTTCGATATGCACTATCAGTTTCAGACGGATAGACCGGTCTCTGATAATGTCGGCTGGCTCGATTTCACGCACGGCATCACCTTCGCCAATGCGGTGCACAAGCAGTGCCGGAAATTCCCCGAGCTGTGGCCTGCCGGATTACTGCAAATGGCCTGTTTCAGTGGTCGCAACAAGCCGTATACCGATGCCAGTCTGAACGCCTCGGAATGGGCGGTTGAAGATGGCCAGGCTTTTCTGGCACAGCAGATCGCACTGTTATTCGATCACGGCAAAGACGAGTACATTGTCTCGGTGCATCTGCTGAAAACCTTGCTGGCGGCGCGGGAGGAACTGGAACTGGGCGCCAGCGCAGAAACCAGACAGCTCTTGCTGGCTGCGTTAAATCGTTTTCTGCATGCGCCACTGAAACGCAAACACACTCGCCGTACCGCACAGCAGGCCCTGTCCTTTGTGGCGCTGGATGGATGATGTTAGGGCCGGTTTATAAAAAACAGGGGAGAGCCGTGTGGGTGGTATTAATGGCTCTGGTGTATTTTGATGCTTTTTTCACGCCTGACTGACGCGCTATTAACGAGGCGGGGATAAGGTGAGGCTATCTGGTAACCGCAGTATGGCGGTCGTCAGATACATCAGGGATAAACCCTTAATACTAAGGAGTATGGATCGATGTTTGAGCACTCAGGGACTTCCTTAAGGATACAGACCGCGCTACTGGGCGGTGCCTTATTTTTCGGCGCGCCCGCCCTGGCGCACGAACCCGTCGCCGCACCGCCAACTAGTGGTACGGCGGTGCCGTTGTACGATAATCTGGGCAACCTGCATTACCCCGTCGATACCCGTCATGAACTGGCGCAGCGGTATTTCGATCAAGGGCTGCGTTTGACTTATGCCTTCAATCACGGCGAGGCTTTACGCGCGTTTCAGGCTGCCCAGCAACACGATCCGCAGTGTGCGATGTGCTACTGGGGTGAGGCTTTCGTACTCGGTCCGAATATCAACGCGCCGATGGACGCCGACGCTGGTAACCCCGCTGTTGCTGCTATCAATAAAGCCAGGGAATTGGCGCACGATGCTAAGGAAAAAGGCTGGATCGAGGCGCTGTCCGAACGTTATTCGGATGATGCCAACGCTGATCGTGGTCCACTGAATGAAGCCTATGCCGCTGCGATGGGCGAACTGGCTGCACAGTATCCCGCCGACCAGGAAATTGCGGTATTTTTCGTTGATGCCTTGATGAACACCTCCCCCTGGGATTATTGGGAAGCGGATGGCGTGACCAGCAAAGGTCGCATTGGCGAAGCGATTGCAATGGCCGAGCAGGTTTTGCAACGAAATCCGGATCATCCCGGCGCGATTCATTTATATATTCATCTGACCGAAGCGTCCAATGATCCACAGCGGGCCGAACCGTATGCCGAGCGGCTGGCCGGACTGATGCCAGGTGCCGGTCATCTGGTGCATATGCCTTCACATACATTTTTCCGGGTTGGTCGTTACGAGGACTCGGAAGATATCAACAAACGGGCGGTCAAGGCAGACGAAGACTATCTGGATCAGGTCGGTTATGACGGTTTATATGCTTTCGGTTATTACCCGCACAATATCCATTATGTTCTGACCTCGGCCCAGATGGCCGGCGATGCTGCGACCGCTTTCGAGTACGCGGAGCGACTGCAGGGCAAAATTCCCGACGTGATCGCTGCCAATGTTGGCTGGACGCAGGCCATCCTGACGGCTCCGTATTACGCCCATGCCCAACTCAGCGCACCGGCAACGATACTGGCACTGCCTGATCCGGGCACGCAGTTCCCCTTTGTGCAGGCCATGTGGCATTACGCGCGCGGGGTGGCGTATGCAGCGCAGGGTGATCTTGAAAATGCTCAGACCGAATCAGCCCGTATCGCCGAGCTGAACAACAGCTCTGATTTCAGTATGCTGCTGGACTGGGCCGTACCCGCACCGGATTTACTGCGCATTGCGCAACATGTGCTGGCTGGCCGTATTGCCCAGGCACAGAACGACGCACAGGGGGCAGTCAAAGAGTTCGAGATCGCTGCCGCGATTCAGGACACCATTGCCTATATGGAACCGCCATATTGGTATTACCCGGTCAGTCAGTCGCTGGGTGCGGCTTTACTGCAAGCCGGCGAGCCACAGCGGGCAGTGGCGGCATTCGAACGCAGTCTGGAGCAGTTCCCGGAAAACGGCTGGTCCTTATATGGTTTGATGCAAGCCTTAAAAGCCTGCGATGATGCAGTGACCGCGCAGCAGGCCGAACAGCGCTTCAAGGAGGCCTGGGCCGGTGGCGAGCTGGATTTGCGCAAACTTTGACGCTGTTTTAAAAACAGGCCATGTCAGCTTACGGTAGGAATACCAGAAGAAAATAACGCTTCCGGGGTGTTTGCAAAAGCGTTCAGGTCGACTTATTTGTTATAGGCTCTGGACTATAATCTGCTTTAGTGTCCGGCATCAGGCTCATAAGGTGTCTATGCCGGACACTGTTCATAACCCCAGGAGGTTTTTTCCCATGTCCCCATTGCACACTTTGTTATTGAGTGGACTGTTGCTGGTTTCCGGCCCGTCTGTCGTGCTTGCGGCTGGCACCGGAGGCAGTAGTGCCCCCCCCGCTGAGGCCAGCGCCCGCGATACCGATTATGAGACCGGTTTTCAAGCCTACGAACGCGGTGATTGGCCGGCGGTGGTCACCGCTATGAAAAAGGTGATCGCCAGCAAGCCCTGGCACGATGATGCCCATAATTACCTGGGTTATGCGTATCGCAAGCAAGGTGATTACGAGCAGGCGCTAGAGCATTATCAGAAAGCCCTGGATCTCAATCCACACCATCGTGGTGCTATGGAATATTTGGGCGAAGCGTATCTGGAACTCAAACAGCCCGACAAAGCCCGTGAGTTGCTGGACAGACTGGCGCAGGAATGCCAGCGGATTGGGCAAGATGAGTGTGAAGAGCTGGAAGATTTGCAGGCTGCGGTCGCGGCCTATCAGCCCTAGACGCTTTTGCAAAAATGCAGTCCGCCAGGTTCGCGATATGCTGCTGGATCTTCTGCATTTCTGGATTCCCGCCGGCGCGGGAATGATGACTTATTGAGATTGCTTGTAACAGCCAGAACCCCTGGATTCCCGCCTGCGCGGGAATGACGGAAGGGAGCATACTGCACTGAACGGCAGTAGCAGTAGCCCGGATAGAGTGAAACGGCATCCGGGGCATACTGGATTCCCGCCGGCGCGGGAATGACGACTTATTGAGATTGCTTGTAACAGCCAGAATCCCTGGATTCCCGCCTGCGCGGGAATGACGGAGGGGGGCATACTACACTGAACGGCAGCAGTTGCTGCGCTACTGAGTGGCGGGATGCGAGGCCAGTGTGGTTACTTTGTTCGCCTGCATGGCGGGTTGCTGCCGTCGCACGACATACAACAGCACAGTGAACAACACCATCGCGCCAGCCTGATGCAAGGCCGCCAGACTGATGGGAACCTGCAGCAGCAGAGTCGAAATCCCCAGACTGACCTGAACCACTGCCGCCAGTAGCAGCAGGTTAAAGCCGCGTTTTATAAACGCCGGCAGACTGCAGCGCTGATCGGCGCGTCGGGCGGCCAGCCACAGCAGCAACACGGCCAGAAACGTCAGCGTCGCCAGTATGCGGTGATTGAACTGGACGGTGGTGACATTCTCGAACAGATTGATATACCAGGGTTGCATGCTGAATAAACCATCCGGCACCCACTTTCCGGCCATCAGCGGGAAGGTATTGTAGGTGAAACCGGCTTTGAGTCCGGCTACAAAACCGCCCGAGGCGATAGTCAGTACCACCAGAGCCAGTACACTTTTACTGGCCCGGCGCAGACCGCCGGATGTAACCGGCTGTGTATTGTCTGCGGGAGCGGAAGCGGGGCGCAAAAGACCGAGCGCGATCCAGAACATATAGGCATAGACCAGCACCGCCAGCAATAAATGTGCGGTTAGCCGGTAGGGGCTGACGTGCGGGTTATCGACCAGGCCGCTTTTGACCATATACCAGCCCAGCAGTCCCTGCAGGCCGCCGAGCATGAACATCGTGACCAGTTTGGGTTTTAAGCCGGTGGGGATTTTGCCGCGCAGCCAGAAATACAGCAGCGGCAGAAAAAATACCAGACCGATCAGCCGTCCCAGCACCCGGTGCCAGTATTCCAGCCAGAAGATGCTTTTGAACTCCTCCACGCTAAAGTGGTAGTTCACGTGCTGGAATTCGGGCGATAACTGGTATTTGGTGAACAGATCCAGCCAGTCAACATCGGTCAGCGGCGGCAGGATACCGTAGACGGGCTGCCATTCCACTATCGACAGGCCGGAACCGGTCAGGCGGGTGACGCCACCCACGACCACCATGGCGAATACCAGCGTGCAGCAGACTAATAACCAATAGGCAATGGGGCGTTCGGAGCTTGGCTTGTGCATACGTGTCAATACAAAAAATTACGGGCAGGCAAGCATACACGGATTCAGGGCCGAGTTTAAGGTGCGGATCAGGTTCAGGACTGAGCAACCTGACCCGGATCAAAATCTGATCAATGGTGATCCGGTGCGGGCGGGCAAAGGTTTACTTTTCCAGCCGGGGACCAATCAGCGGAAACCGGTAACGCTGGCCGGCCAGCGCCTTGGACAGGCCCAGCGCGCCCAGCAGCACCAGCACGGCGTGGCAGGTAACGAAATACAAAATCACGATCACCCAGGTGGCGGCCGACTGATAACCGCCGAGCACAATGATCAGCCCGTTGACCAGAACCAGTAAACTGCCGGCCCAGAGGCTGGCGACAACCGTTTGCTGCAGATGATTGCGGGCCAGCGGTGAGGGGTCAGCGCGATGCCGCCACCACAATACCAGCAGCAGCACAAACGCCAGTCCCGGCAGTAGCAGCAAATTAATCAGGAACAGGCTTTCGGCCCGGACGGCCAGGTTTTTACCGGTTTTATCCGGTGTGGGCGCAACAGACATCAACCACCTCGCAAAGCGCGGCGATGGTTTCCGGTTCATCGCTCAACGGTTCGATAATTGCCGCACGACAGGCGTCACGCAGCGGGATACCGGCCTGAATCAGGGTCGCGGCGTAAATCAGCAGGCGGGTGGAGGCGGCTTCTTCCAGATCGTAATCCTTGAGCCGTCGCAGCGCCTGGGCAATGCGGACCAGTTGTTCTGCCAGTTCGGCATCGGCTCCAGTCTCCTGGCGTACGATACTGATCTCCTGCGCTGGCTGCGGATATTCAAAGCTCAGCGCCACAAACCGTTGCCGGGTGCTGGGTTTCATGCTTTTCAGCAGATTCTGATAGCCGGGGTTATAGGACACTACCAGCATGAACTCGGGCGGTGCCTGCAGGGTTTCACCGGTCCGTTCGATGGGCAGCATGCGGCGGTCGTCAGTCAGTGGATGCACCACGACGGTGGTGTCTTTGCGCGCTTCCACGACCTCGTCCAGGTAGCAGATCGCGCCTTCGCGTACGGCCCGTGTCAGTGGTCCGTCCTGCCAGTAGGTGCCGTCATGGCTGATCAGATGGCGTCCGATCAGGTCAGCGGCGGTCAGATCGTCATGGCAGGCGACGGTATACAGGGGGCGTTGCAGGCGCGCTGCCATATGTGCTACGAAACGGCTCTTGCCGCAGCCGGTCGGGCCTTTCAGCAGCACCGGCAAACGCTGTCGCCAGGCCTGTTCGAACAGTGCGATTTCCTGACCCTGAGGGCTGTAAAAAGGCCACTCAGTGGTGTTGCTCAGATCGATGGCTAGCGGTTGGTTCATGGTTTATATCCATCCTCACAAAATGGCTTTTGTCCGTTGTCGCAGTACCGTTACGCATCCTGCCGGCGGAGATATGCCGCTGCGCACGTCCCTGTGCACTGCTGCTACGGGCAAAAGAATACCTGTTATTACAGGTTTTACGTCACCTGCACGGCGGGGTCTTCATGCACGACCACAGGTTCTGCGTCACGCGAACCGACGAAATGGCTGATTACGTACAGGATGATACCGATCAGGAACACGACACCGGCCGCCTCGCGCAACCAGTAGAAGATCGCGATTTGATCCTGCACGGCCATGAACGGCTGTGGACTGGGGCTATAGCGTTGCAGCCAGACCTGCAGCACACCCGCACCGGTCAGGAACAGAGTGATGAACACCATGGACACGGTCATGAGCCAGAACGACCACATTTCGAGAATCTGCGAGCGCATCGAATTGGCCGCCTGGCGTCCGCGTAACAGCGGCATGGCATAGGAGATGATCGTCAGCACGATCATCGCATACGCACCGTAAAACGCCATGTGGCCGTGTGCTGCCGTGATCTGGGTGCCGTGGGTATAGTAGTTGACCGGTGCCAGCGTATGCAGAAAGCCCCACACACCAGCGCCCAGAAAGGCCATCACAGCCGTTCCCAGTGCCCACAGAACAGCGGCTTTATTCGGATGCGAACGGCGCCGACGGTTTACCATATTGAAAGCGAACACGGTCATGGCGAAGAAGGGCAGGGGTTCCAGTGCCGAGAATATGCCACCCCACCATTGCCAGTATTCGGGCGCACCGATCCAGTAATAATGGTGGCCGGTACCGATAATACCGGTGATCAGTGCCATGGCGATAATCACATACAGCCATTTTTCGATCACTTCGCGGTCAACACCGGTAACTTTAATCAGTACATAAGCCAGGATCGCGCCCATGATCAGTTCCCAGACGCCCTCAACCCACAGATGCACCACCCACCACCAGTAGAATTTATCGACGGCCAGGTTGGACGGATTGAAAAACGAAAACAGAAACATCACCGCCAGGCCGACCAGCCCGGTCAGAAGTACCAGATTGACCACGGTTTTGCGCCCGCGCAGCACGGTCATGCCGACATTGAGCAGAAAGCCCAGGGCAACGACCACAATGCCGATCTTGGTGATCGTAGGCTGTTCGAGAAATTCGCGCCCCATGGTTGGCAGTAATTCATTGTGCGTGAGTTCCGCCAGTTTGGCATACGGTACCAGCAGATAGCCGGCTACGGTCAAAACACCGGCGATCAGAAAAATCCAGAACAGCAGGTGACCCAGCAGCGGACTCCACAGCTCGGTTTCGCTTTCTTCCGGCACCATGAAATAGGCCGCGCCCATGAAGCCGAATAACAGCCACACAATCAGCAGATTGGTATGCACCATGCGAGCGACATTGAAGGGGATTTCCGGAAACAGAAAATCACCTACTACATATTGCAGACCCAGAATGAGCCCGAACAGAATCTGCCCCACGAACAATGCGATGGCAGCGATAAAATACGGTTTAGCGACTTTTTGTGATGCGTAGCGTAAGCCTTGTTGCATGGCTTTAACCCTCAATATTCGGTGGCCAGCCGGCTGTATCTATCTCGCCGGTCCATTTCAAGAATTCAATCAGCGCGTCCACATCAGGTTCACTCAGATTAAACTGTGGCATCTGCCGCCGGCCAGGCGCTCCGGTTGGCTGCACCTGCATCCAGATTTTGATGAATTCCGGGCCGCGGCGATCATACACATTGCCCAGTTCCGGCGCGAAATAAGCACCTTCGCCAAGCAGGGTATGGCAACCGATACAATTGTTGTCTTCCCAGATCTGTTTGCCGCGCACCACCGCAGGCGTTATATTTTCGGGCTTGGATAATTCTGGCCAGGCTTGATGGGTTTGAAAGGTCAGCGCGAGAAACAGCAGGATGAAAAATACACTGCCGCCATAATAAATATTTCGCGCCATCGATTTGGTGAACGTTTCACGCATAACGGCACTCTCCAAAAAACAAAAGTGGGCAAAAATTTGCCGGTGTATTGACGCATGTCAAATTTAGGTCATCCTTGATGTATATCAATTTGGTTTAGGGTCAGAAGCGATGCTCGACGAACAGCTGGTTCGCAACGTACATTTATTTAGTGTTTTAGACGATGAGCAGCTGGCCACGCTATTGCGTTACACGCGCGCGGTTCAGTTGCAGGAAAACGAGACGCTGTTCGAATTTGGCCAGAGCGCGGAACGGTTTTATCTGGTTAGCAAAGGTCAGATAAAGCTGTTTCGGGTATCCGAAGACGGCAACGAAAAGATCATTGAGATTGTCAGTCCCGGCAAGCTTTTCGCTGAAGCCGTCATGTTCATGCAACATGGCCGTTACCCGGTGAGCGCGACGGCGCTGCAGCCCAGCGAAGTGTACAGCTTTGAAAATCGGGCATTTGCCACCATGCTGCAGGAATCCAATGGTCTGTGCCTAAAACTGCTGGCCAGTCTGAGTATGCGCCTGCACGCCCAGGTTAATGAAATTGACAATCTCAGTCTGCAAAATGCCACCTTTCGGGTTATCGGTTATATGCTGGATTTACTGTCTGATCCGCGCACAGAATCTGCGGTACTGGATCTGGCTGTACCCAAGCAGGTTATTGCGTCCCGGCTGTCGATCACGCCGGAGACCCTCTCGCGTATTCTGCATACTATGGCGAGGAACGATATTATCTCGATTAACGGCAAAATCATTGCCATCAAAAGTGTGCAGCGGTTGCGCGAGTTTGGTCGCTACGACCGGGCGCAATACGCCGGTGTGCGCTGACAATGTGCAGTACAATCATGTTGCTGCAGATATAATGCATAAGACCTCATCACATTATTTACCTGCTGTCGTTCCCGCGCCGGCGGGAATCCAGTAGTCGTTAAACCGCAGCAGCAGTACGTTGGCGGGTCGGCAGAAAAGCGACCAGTACCATGCAGGCCAGGGTGAGCACTACCTGGGCCCAAAAGATGTTCTGATACGCAAACCGGGCAGCCAGACTGTCAGCTTGCGTATCGCGCAATAGTAAGCCCAACAGCTCGATGCCAAGCTCGGTGCCAAAAAGAGTGGCGAAAACCAGCATGGACGCCGCTACTTCGGTTTTCTGGTCGCGCAACATCATATAGGCAGCACTCGCCAGCAGCGGGAACAGCATACCCGCACCGATGCCCGTTACCGCACGGGGCCAGATCAGCGCAAACAGCGACAGACCCTCTGCGTACTGGGTATAGCATGCCAAACCCAGTGCGGTGATCAGTAAACCGGCAAGCGCACCGTACCGAATCAGCTTGCGCTGCACCAGATAACCGCCAAAAAGAGCGCCGATAACCTGCGTAATACCACCAATTGTCGAGCGGTAACTCAGCCAGTCAGAGGGATAGTTCAGCACTTCTCCCAGCAGCAGAATCTCGAACTGGCCGGTGGTGCTGAGACTGAACCCGAGTATGGCGATAATCGCGGCAACAAAGCCAAGCTGGCGCAGTGGCGTGATATCCAGTACCGGTTCGGGGGTGCGCAGGGCATGTCGGCCATACGCCAGCAGGCAGAGGGTAATCACCAGCGCACCCGCCAGCAGCAGGACAGGTTCAACCGTCTTTGAGTCTGCGACGTTAAGAAGCAGCTGCAATGGGATCAGCCAACTGGCCAGCAGGGCCAGGCCACGCCAGTCAAAGCGCGGCAAGGCCTTCTGGGCAGCAGACGGGGTAATGCCCAGCTGGCTGCCGAACATCAGCAAAGGCAGCGCGAACAGCACCGGCACTGCGCCGATCAGAAATTGCGAACTCCAGCCATATTGTTCGATCAGCCAGCCGGCAACCAGTGCCGAACTGAGAAAGCCCACCGTTTTCGCCATGGTCCAGATAGCTGTGGCGCGGCCGTGTTCGCTGTCGCCAAGAGTATCCACCAATAACGCCTGGGTGGCGGGACCCAGTGGCGCGGTTGCCATACCGATCAGAAAAATAAAACTGTAGATTAATTCCAGCGGCAGCGTCGGCAGCAGCAAGTCCGCGCCAATAGCGCAGACTATGGCACCCAGATAACAGGCACCGCCCAGCAAAAGCACGGTATGCGGGCCCAGCCGTGCCAGCAGCGTGCCGCTCATTGCGGTCATGCACAAGATTGCGAAGATGAAAATTTCGCTGACCAGTAAAACCTCGTGACTGGACAGCGCCAGCGCCTTGCCGATAGCCGGCTCGGCAATGGTCAGCGCGACCAGTGTGGCGGGACTGATAGCCGTCAGCAGCGCAGCAATTGTTGTTATTTTCCATCTCATCTGACGCGTGTATATCCCGTTTGATCTTGACTGATGCCTATCGGAAAGGTTTGAGGCTGGCGAAATAGGTGGCCAGATCGGCGATATCCTGATCGCTTAAGCCGGCCGCCTGTACATACATGATATGGGCCTGATTACCCTGCCGGGTCTGCGCCCGGTACAGCGACAAGGCGTAACTGATATATGCGGCGTTCTGGCCTGCCAGATTCGGATAATTGGGTATCGGCGAGATCCCGTTGACGCCGTGACAGGAGGCGCAGATCTGCGCTTTGGCCTGACCGGCCTGGGTATCGGCTGCGGCATAGCCGGGCATGAGCAGGCTCAGCCATAAGCTCAGCCATAAGCTCTGCAGGGTGACGGTACGGTATGACATATCAGGAGTCCTCCGGACGGAAAGCTAGTGTTGGCATGCTGGCTCAGCGTTGGGCCCGCGCTTTGATCATGATCCAGGAAAAATCATCGTGTGGGGCGGCAGCATGGCAGCCCATACAGCTTTCTGTGGCAAACACGGTGCGATGCCTGCTGGATACTGCACCCGGCATACGGTCGGCCGGTTGATTACCGGTTTGCACATAGGTTTCCATCACTGAATTGAGCAAATAAACCGGAAAGGGCTCGCCACCGGATTTATTGACCACGGCTCCTGGAAAAGCCGTGCCCCGTTCGGGCGGTTTGTCGGGCTGAGTCGGCCATTGCACCCCGATCAGTTCGTAATAGGCAAGCCTGGAATCCGCCTGTGCCAGCAGATGCTGCACCTGCTGGTTCAGCTTGCGGGTCGCAGGCGGCACAGAAATCAGCCGCATCACCTGGGTGCGACGTGTGCCATCTGCATCGGGTTGCGGCGGTACATTGACTGCGCACCAGGCACAATCCGGATTGTTAAACGCAGGTCGCAGCGGAACGGGCTCACCCTTGACCCTGGCATGGGCCAGCATATCAACTTCGACATTATCGATATGCTCGAAGGTAGACCAGATCCATTGCGGCGAACCGGCGGTTTTCTGGGCGATATGAAAGCCGACCAGTCCCATCTGCACCGGCACCCAGCGCGGTTGCTCCGGGCCGCTCGATATAGGCGATCTGAGTCAGATAACGGCTTGGATCATCGGCATCCGGATCCAGCTGTTTCCAGGCCAGCTTGATTTCAATCGCCCCCTTTCTGCGTTGTACCAAACTGGCCGACCGGAAACTCAGGCGGCCATGTTGTTGCAGATAATCGATTTGCCCGTCGACATGGTAGAGCTGGTTATCAACGATATAATCATACTGCTCCTGATTGATCAGTACTTCATAGTGCACCAGATTGCCGTTCTGATCCCAGAGCGCATTACTGAACGCCTGATTCACTTCATCCAGAATGGTAAAAGCAGCGGTGGAGCTGAGGTTATGCAGCACCCGCGCCGCGCCGGATGCAATATCCGGGTAGGGCAGGGACTGGTCTTCGGTGCGTGGCAGCTCGATATTGGTCAGTGGCGGCAGGGTGCGTTGCGCTTGTCCCCATGGGTCGGGGGCGCTGCCATCCTGCTTGAAGACTTCGTAGATTTCCGACCAGGTGGTCCAGCGTGGCGCGCCGGTGGCACCCGGCTCAGGTTGTAAATCACCCTGTTCGTTCAACGGCCAGTTGAGTGCGATGAAGGTTTGCCAGGCGTGCTTTTCAAACAGCCGATGGGCGGCTTGCAGACGACCCTGTTCCAGCAGCGCATTTTTGAGGGCATTATCGACATCAGACGGAATTTCCGTGCTCAGCGGCCCGCTGAAATCAGGCTCGAATTCAGCGGCAGCAGACGCCTTAAACATCAGCGCATGGGTGCCAAGCAACAGGCACAGCAGAAAAACTCTCATGGTCAGCCTCCTTTGCAGTTCGCGCTGAATGATTTCCGCCACCTGCAGGCTATTGGCGCGACCGTCAGGGTTGGTGCATTCACCGGTGCGGTCAGATGCGTGCTGGTGCCGGTAATGAACAGATTGGGGTGGTCGTGGGCGCGTAGTTCAGCCGACACTACCGAGGTTTTCGGGTCGTTGCCCATGCGGGTCGTGCCGCCGATAATAGCGCTGGACAGAAACGGCGTGTCCCAGCGGATATCAGTGGCTTGCAGCGCGCCGAGAATTTTCTTGTTTAATTCCAGCGCCTTGGCCAGACCTTTTTTGGTGTACTCGTCCACCGTGAAAGTCACTTTGGGCTTGGGGATGCCGGCGCTGTCCAGCTGCTCGAAATCGACTTCAATGCGATTATTGATATCCGGCAGCGTTTCGGCAGAGCTGTTCAGGCGCAGATGACGGGCCACGTCGTGGCGCAGCTGCTGAATCAGGGTACCGCCTTTGAGACCCTGTTTGATCAGGTCTTTTGCTGTATTGATCGCGCCCAGATTACCGGACCAGCCATCATTCATGAACGAGGTACCGAAAGCGGCGTAGTCGCGGCGGAATTCCCCGTCTCTGAACTGCACCAGCCCCGAAGTCTGTTGCGGCCCCCGATATGGATAAATCGGCTCGGCAGTGATACCCAGCGCGTTCTGGTTATATTGCGAAACCAGATAACGCCCGACCAGGCCGCTGGAGTTGGCGACCCCCTGCGGACTGTGTTCACCGCGTGACAGCAGCAGCAGTCTGGGGTTTTCGACCGCATGGCAGGCGACGACATAATAACGCCCCCTGGCCTGATGGGTGGAGCCGTCCGGGTGCTTGAAATGAATCCCGCTGATAGTTTTATCCGCTGCCACGTCAATCTGATAGGCCAGTGCTTTTTCAATAATGCGCGCACCGAGTTTTTCCGCTTTCAGCGTGTGTACCGAGCCATCGTATTTGGCTCCGATCGGGCAGATTGGCACGCAGGTGTTATTACCGCAGCAGGGCGGCCGGCCATCGAACGGCACCGAGTTGCGGGCATGCGAAAAGGGTGCACTGCTCAGACCCAGTGGCTCCAGCACCTGACTAATGACCTGATCCATATAGCTGGGGGGCACAGGTGGCAGCGGATAAGGTGTCTGGCGCGGGGCACCCCAGGTATGCTCTGGATCGCCCGCCACGCCCCACATGTGTTCGGCTTCCCGGTAGTAGGGCTCGAGCAGGTCGTAGTCGATCGGCCAGTCAGTCGCTACACCATAATTGGAATGCATTCTGAAATCGGCCGGTCGGAGGCGATCAGCAAAGCCGGTCCAGTGCCAGGTGGTGCCGCCCAGAATACGGGTGTACGAGCCTTTGAACTCGTCCGGCCCGGCCTGTATGTAGTAGGTACTGGTATTACTGTCCTGCGGGAACGGTGCGTAATCGGGCGTAGGGTAGGGGCTGTTCGGGCCTTTTTCGGTGTTCCGCACGAAATGTTCCACCGCGTCGCCCCGGCTGATGCGCTGACCGGCCTCCAGCATCAGGACATTGACGCCTTGCCCGGCCAGCTTGAATGCAATGTGATTGCCGGCGATGCCCGTGCCGATGATGACGACATCGGCGTTATAGATTGTCATGGATGTGCTCTCCAAAGTGCGTGGCCCGAATTACAACCCGAACCGCAGCCAGGACCGCAGCCTGTTCAGGCCAGACTGTCCGGTTTGTCCGCCCACCAGCTGAAACCGGGCCCGCAAATACTGGGTGGCTTGGTAAAGTCAAGGACCTGCCAGGTCAGGGCCTGATGGAAATACAGCGCATCGGCTTTACCGTCAGCGCCTTTGACTTCACCGCTGTAGAACAGATCCAGTGTACGCTGCGCGGCCTGTTCAATGGCTGCATCCTCGAACGGCCGGGCGATGCTGGCTGCGTCGCGTTGCAGTACCGCTGTAATCAGCCGGTTGACAGTCTCCCTGTCCCAGTTCCCGTGTTAGCTCAGCGAATAAATCATCAACTACAGACAGGCTGGCCGGGGTAACGCCATTCAGGATCTGCGCGGCCAGCAGCTGGCGATCAGCGAGTGTGTCAGCTGCGGCCCAGGGCAGGCTGGCCGGTGTGCTGACTAATACGGCGAGTGCCTGCAGCGCCCGCCGGCGCGACAGGAGCATGGCTGTTTCGACACAATGGTAGCCTCGTTTGCTCAGGGGGGCTGTCTATTTGCTGACGACAACATAACCGCGGGACTCACCGTCTGAGTCATGCGGCAGCATGGAATTGAACATATCGCTGGCGGTGATCCAGGACGGCGGATATTTATAGCGGGCAACATCCAGCATCAGAAAACGGTCGCTGGCTTCATCATAAGCGGCTATCGGTGAAATATGGCCGCCACCGACCTGCTCGACGGCTGTACGCAGGTAATTGATGATAAGTCGTTTATTGGGGTCCTGCAGCGTTGCCAGTGCGACCTGGCGGAATTCTTCCACTGAGCTGTCAGCGGCAAACGTATGCTGTACTTCACTGGCATACAGCGCCAGCAGTTGCGCCAGTTCCGGCAGGGTCAGACCTTCCCGTTCAATGGTTGAAACCGGCTTAATCTTGAGCGCATCTTCCGTAAAAATATTTTCTTCCGTGAAAATCTGATAAGGATAGAGCAGCGGCGCAACCGGCGATTTAATCCCTAGTGAGTTCAGGGTCATCACTGAAGAAGCGATACCGCAATACGTCAGATAGCGTTCGCTGACAAAATAGTGCGCCAGACTCCAGTAATCGTCTTTGAGCTCGGCGCTGGCAAACAGCGCAGCGCTTTCCGGCTGATTGAAATAGATAGGTTCAGCAGCCAGGCAAGGTAGCGTGGTAAATGCGAGAGCGGCGGCAGCGAGGGTGTTTCTGACAGACTTTAGTATCATAACAACTCTCCTCTTGGTGGCCCTTTAATGGTCCTTTAAAGAGCCTCTGGTCAATGGTGTCTGATCGGCATGGATCATGTGAATTATGCGTATGAGGTAAAAGTATAGTCCTCGCCGCCTATCCTTACTCTGCTTTTTTTCAGAAATCAGCATCCTGGTGCGAGAAAGCACCCGTTATTCTCGCGCCGGCGGGAATCCAGTCTGGCCCCGGATGCCGTTGCACTTTATCCGGGCTACTTTTGTTGCCAGTTCCTCACCCGAATCTGCGTCATTCCGGCACCGGCGGGAATCCAGCAAACCTTCAAGCGTCAGTGTCCGTCGCTGTTGGCAGACTGCCGTCAGCCTGCACCGCAGGATCCAGCGGATACAGCGGCCGACGCACCTTTTGAAACGGCAATGACGTCCGGTCAGGTGGTGCCAGTGCACCGCAGTCACAGACGATCACCTTGCTGGCAATGGGCTCGAAAGCAGCACGAAAATGCTGCATGGACTTCAGTGCGACGGTTTTTTTCTGGCGCGGATCGATGTTATTGCTCAGAAACTGCTGCAGGTCGGTGATCTGCAATAAATTGCTGACGATGAGAATATCCACACCACCAACCCGCAGCACTGCACTCGGGCCGAAGGATTTCTCCAGCCCGGCCCACATCGGGCCATCGCAGACATAATGGCCAGCGCCGGTATGGATGACTTCGCCGGTAACCTCCAGCGGCGGGCCGCCAAAGCGCGGATCGACTTTGCCACCGATTTTGAGGCTTACGGTTGCGCCCGTTCCTGCAGCAACCAGTTCGGCGGCAGCTTCGGCATCGCGCAGCGCGCCAAACGCCGCGTTTTCGAGTCCGGCGTCAAGCATGGCTTTGAGCAGGTTAGTAGCATCACCATAAGTGCCAGCGCCGGGGTTGTCGGCATAATCGGCAATGATCAGGGGTTTGTTCTGGCCGTCGTGGGCTTCGGCAATGGCGACCGCTTCGGCTGGCGTTAAATAACGGTTAGTGATGACATCGCGGGTGTCCCAGATGCGATCCATGAGCTCCTCGGCCATGGCCTGATAACGGGCATTGGCATTGGCATTGGCACTGTCGCCAAGCGTATCGTATGTTACCAGTACGGTGGGCCCGACATCGGTGATATCCGCCAGTCCGAAACCGGCATTAATACTGACCGCCAGCACGCCGTCTTCCTGCTCGAACTCGGCCGCACGGGCCTGCAGTTCCAGCATCGGGCCGGCATCGGTGCGACCGCCGTCTGCGCCATCCAGCAGGGGCCGGCGGGCCAGCACGGTATGCGGTTTGATTGCACCCTGCAGTGTGCGCTGCAATAGTTCACCGGCTTGCAGACCGCGTTCGCGCATATCGATGTGCGGATAGCTGCGGTAGGACACGATAATGTCGGCGTGCTGCGCCATGCGATCTGACACATTGGCATGCAGATCCAGCGTAATCGCGATGGGAATATCCGGCCCGAGGATTTCGCGCAGTTCAGCCAGCAACTGGCCTTCAGCGTCGTCATAAGATTCCGTTACCATCGCCCCGTGCAGCGCCAGTAATACGCCGTCGATATCGGGTTCCAGCGCGCCGGCCAGAATCAGGCCGCCAAGTGCGTGCCAGGCGGCATCCGTGATTTTGCCGCAGGGATTGGCCGAAGCCGCGACCGTATGCAGCGGCGTCCAGTCAAAACGTTGTGCGGCGTCCATGAAACCGGCGTATTCGCTGTTCGTGTCGCGCAAATGGGCCACTGCATCGGCGCCGCGATACAGAAACATTTTGTGAAATGCCGGCACGTCACCAGGCTGCACACTGAAGGTGTTGGTTTCGTGCATGAACTGGCCGAACAGAACTTTAAACGTCATGGTTTGCTCCTGAGATTATCCGCGATTTTAATCAACACCATAGCCAAAAGCCTGCGGCGGATCGTCGGCGGTTTCCACCCAGACGCTTTTCGGGCGGGTGTATTCCAGCAGCACATCATAGCCACTGGAACGGCCATAACCGCTGCCTTTCATGCCGCCGAACGGACTCATCACACTAAGGGCGCGATAGGAATTGATCCACACCGTGCCGGCACGAAGCCTGGCTGCCACCCGGTGCGCGCGGGCCGGATTATTGGTCCATACCGCACCGGCCAGATCGAACGGACTGTTATTGGCGATGGCTAAAGCCTCGGCTTCGTCCTCGAACGGAATCGCGGCCAGTACCGGGCCGAAAATTTCCTCCCGCGCCGGAGCCATATCTGGATCGGTTTTGAGCACAGTAGGGGCGAAGAACAAGCCGCTACTGAACGTCGCTGGCCGTTTGCCGCCGGTTATCAGTTGTGCGCCAGCCTGCAGTCCCTGTTGCACCAGATTCTGGATATGCTGGTACTGCTGCGCATTCTGGATGGGGCCGACCTCGGTGGCCGGGTCCTGCGGATCGCCAAGTTTGAGTTGCTCGGCACCGCGTGCGACCCGCTCGACCAGCTCGTCGTAGACCGCACGTTGCACTAAAAGGCGTGAGCCGGCGGTACAGCTTTGCCCGGCAGCAGCGAAAACAGCGCCCTGGGCGGTGATAGCTGCCCGTTTGAGATCGGCGTCGGCAAAGACAATATTGGCTGATTTGCCGCCCAGTTCGAGCAGACAGGGGGTCAGACTGGCATTGGCTGCTGCAGCAATCCGCTGCCCGGTCGTTGGTGAACCGACAAACACCACTTTACCCAGAGCGGGATGGCGCACCAGCGTATCACCCGCTGTCGGGCCAAGACCGGCCAGCACATTCAGGGCATTGGCTGGGACACCGGCCTGATGCGCCAGCCGTGCCAGACAGAGCGAACTGAGCGGAGTCAGTTCAGATGGTTTCAGCACTACAGCATTGCCGGTTGCCAGGGCCGGGGCAAGCTGCCAGCCGGCGGTAAAAATCGGTGCGTTCCAGGGCGTCAACTGGGCCACAATTCCGTGCGGCTGGCGCAGTGTGTAGTTCAGATGACTGGTCGGCACCGGAATGGTTTCGCCGTGCAGTTTATCGGCCCAGCCGGCGTAGTACTCGAACATTTCGGCCACTTTGCCGACCTCGACCCGTGCATCACGGATCGGTTTGCCGGCGTTGAGCGATTCCAGTTGCGCCAGTTGTTCTGCGTTGGCACGAACATTTTGTGCAACGGCCCATAATATCCGCCCGCGCTGGCTGGCACTCAGTGCCTGCCATTCCAGTGCGCCTTGTTCGGCTGCACTGACCGCCGCCTGAGCGGCTGCAGCACCGCCATCACGATAGGTGGTCAGTATCTGTTCGGTCGTCGGGTCGATCAGGGTAATGGTATCGCCCGTGCCGGGGCATAATTCACCGCCAATCAAACTGCCGATAGTGTCCGTGTCAAACCAGTTCTGCCAGGCCTTGCTCAACGGTTCAGCTGCGCTCATGCCGACCCTCCCGCGTAAATTGCGCCAGCCGGGTGAAATCGTCCTGATCGCTTAATTCAGCGCTGCGCCACAGATCCACCATTGTTCGTGTCAGCGGTGCGGCAGTTTGTGTCTGTTCCGCCAGCGCCAGCGCCAGACCCACGTCTTTACGCATCAGACCCATGCTGAAACCGGAATCGAAAGCGCCGCTCAGCACCCAGCGGGGCACGTGCAGTTCACTGACCCGGCTCTGACCGGAACTGGCATTGAGCGCCTCCAGCAGCAGGGCCGGGTCGATCTTATTGGCGTCGCCCAAAGCCAGTGCTTCGCCGACCAGGGCCAGCTGCGAAGCGCACAGCAGATTGCCAATCAGTTTGACCACATTGCCTGCACCGGCTGCGCCGCAGTGGACGACTTTACCTGCCAGCGCACCCAGCACCGGCTGGGCGCGGTTCAATGCAGCCACCTCGCCGCCGACCATGATCAGCAAGCTGCCAGCCGCCGCGCCGGCCGGACCACCGCTGACCGGCGCGTCCAGCATGGCGTGACCGGCACTTTGCAAGTCAGCGTGCAGTGCGCGTGAAGAAGCGGGATCGGCAGTAGACAGATCGATTAGCAGCGAGTCCGGGGCCGCATGTGACAGAAATGTGTTGCGCGTGACCTGTTCGACTTCGCGCGAACTGGGCAGTGACAATAAAACCACCGGGCAGCGACGGCACAGTTCAGCGGCATCGGCCAGAACTTCGAGCTCCGCCGCCAGGGCGTCCCGATTGGCGGCGCTGAGATCACAGCCCAGCACCTCGAAACCGGCGTTTTTCAGGGTGCGTGCGATAGGCCGACCCATACGGCCCAGCCCGATCAGGCCAATACGTGCGCTCATTGCACACCTCCCATATTCGATAATTGCTGCAGTCGCAGTGCACGCCCTGGCCGTTCGCCGGTAGCGGTGCCGTCACGCCAGACCAGCCGGCCATTAACCCAGACGTGCTCAATGCCGGCGGCCGGGGTGGTGGGGTGATCGAAATCTGACCGGTCAATAATGGTGTCCGGGTCGAACAGCACCAGATCGGCGTAAGCACCGGCACGCAGCACACCACGATCCTGCAGCCCGAACTGGGCAGCCGGCAGACCGGTCATTTTGCGCACGGCTTCTTCCAGCGAAAACAGGCCTTCATCGCGGGCGTAATGCCCGAGCACGCGCGGGAAGGTTCCCCACAGGCGCGGGTGTGGATGCTCGTCGTGTGGCAGGCCGTCAGAGCCGATCATGGTATGCGGATACGCCAGAATGCGGCGCACGTCTTCTTCACTCATGACGAAATAGATCGCGCCGGCCGGTTGTAGCTGATTGGCAGCCTGCTCAATGGACAGGCCCCATTCGGCAGCGATTTCAGCCAGATCGCGGCCTTTCATTTCAGGGTGCGGCCGTGACCAGGTGATCAATACTTTACTGGCACCCATCATGCGGTGCGGATTCAGCACCGTCGAGCCGGCCACATAGGGATAGGCATCCAGACCAACCCGCTGCTGGTTACGGGCGGCGTCAATGATTGGCAGGGTTTCGCGGGAACGGCCATGATTCTGCTGGCCAGCGCATTTATGATGCGAGATAACCACCGGTACATCGGCTGTGCGGCCAATGGTAAAGGTTTCGTTGAGTGAGTCGGTGATGTGGTCGGTCTCATCGCGCATATGCGTGGTATGAATCGCGCCGGCACCGTGCAGGGCGCGCGCCAGTTCGATAATCTCGGTGGTTGGCGCGGCCTGGGCCGGTGGATAAAACAGGCCGGTACTGAGGCCGATTGCGCCGTCTTCCAGCGCCTGCTCCAGCCGTCCGCGCATATGTTTGATTTCGCCGGCGGTGGCGGGTCGATCCAGCGAGTCCATGATTTCCACCCGCAGACTGGCGTGACCGACCTGGCACAGTGCGTTCAGCGCGGGCGGCGCTTGATCCAGCGCATTCAGATAGGCGCTGAAATCGGCGAAATAGGCGCTGGCGTCCTCACCGATCAGATCCAGTGGTGGCGGTGGTTTGCGGCTGGTTTTGAGTGGTGCCAGACTGACCCCGCAGTTGCCTGTTACCACACTGGTAACACCCTGGCTGATTTTGCACTGCATGAGCGGGTTGGCCAGTAAAGCCCGGTCATCGTGGGTATGGACATCGATAAAACCGGGTGCCAGCGCACAGCCGGCGGCGTCAATCTCGACCCCAGCCTGCAAGTGAGCCAGATCGCCCAATGCAATAATGCGGTCATCCTGTACCGCGAGATCGCCGGGGTAAGACGGGCCGCCTGACCCATCGATCAGACGTGCGTTGCGGATAATAAAATCGGCTTTGCTCATGATAATCTCAGCTCCTGAAGTATTTTTCTACCATGATAGCGGAGGAGCGGACATGAGCAATAAAGAATTCGCAGGCAAAGTGGCGCTGGTCACCGGCGGTTCACGGGGTATCGGGCGCGCGATCTGTCTGGCGCTGGCGCAGCAGGGGGCGACAGTTGCGATCAATTACGGTGCCAACCGGGCTGCTGCAGAAGAGACCCGGCAGGCTGTTGCCGCACTGGGTGTGCGTTGTGAAATCTATCCGGCTGATGTCAGTGATCCGGATCAGGTCAAGGCGATGGTTGCTGCTGTCGAGCAGCAGCTGGGGCCGGTGGATCTGCTGGTCACCAGCGCGGGGATTGCCGAAGTCAATACGCATACCGAGCTGGACTTCGCCACCTGGCAGCGGGTTATGCGGGTTAATCTTGATGGTACGTTTTTGCCGGTAATGGCTGTCAAAGACGGCATGCTGGCGCGTGGCTACGGGCGTATTGTCTGTATCGCTTCCATTGCAGGGCTTGCGCCACGGGCCCGTATGATCGCCTATAGCACGTCCAAAGCCGCGGTGATCGCGTTTCTGCGCAACTGTGCCCAGGCTTTTGCACCTGCCGTGCGGGTCAACGGACTGGCACCCGGTCTGATCGAGTCGGATATGACAGCCGATATGAATGAAACCATGAAACAGAAAATGATAGACACTGGCATGATCAAGCGCATGGGTACCGCCGAGGAAATGGCAGAAACCGTGCTGTTTTTATTGTCCGAGCGCTCCAGTTTCACGACAGGACAGACGCTGGTAGCTGATGGCGGACGGGTAACCTTGCCGTAAGTGGCTGTTGTTAAAATCTATTTTAGCCTTTGTTTAAGGGCGTTTGCTGCAGTTGCAAAAATATTAGCAATTTTGTGATGTAGATCACAGACAGAACCCTTGGAAATGCGCGAAACTGGCTTCGCGGTGCGGGAACCGGTGCATGAATTAACGGGATGTTTTTAGCACTTGCCGGGTGGTGCGCTTCAGGAGGAAACGCACACCGGCGCGCAAGGATGCGATGATCTCCTCCTACGCTCGTAGTGAACGTGTTTAAGCTGCTAAGCCATTAGCAGCTTTTTTTATTCTGCTTTATCATGACTATTCCCCAATTTTGACGTAATGACTGATAACTATTGCCAGGAGGAATATGATGTCTGATCCCGTTATTGCCAGCAAAACGCCTTTTGCGGTTGAGGTCGAAGCCGGCCAAACGTATTGGTGGTGCCGTTGCGGCCGCAGTCAAAAGCAGCCGTTTTGTGATGGCTCACACAAACCCACCGAATTCACCCCGCTCAAATACGCCGCCGAGGAAAGTAAGAAAGTGTTCTTTTGTGGTTGCAAGCAGAGCGGGAAGCAGCCGCTTTGTGACGGCAGCCATAAAGCGCTGGCGTAGGCGCGGCAGGCCGTTTCAGTCGAATACGGCAATCTGCTGTTTGAGATCCAGCTGTGCCGCCAGACACGGTTTGGCGAATAGGTAGCCCTGAGCCTCGCTGCAGCCAATCTCGCGCAGGAAACGGTGCTGTGCCTCGGTTTCTATACCATCAGCCAGCAGGTTCAGTTGCAGATTATGGCTGATACCGGCGATAGCCCGGGTGAGCGTCGCATTGGTGCTATTGGCTGGCGTTCCCTGCAGGAATAAACGATTTATTTTCAGCCCGTTTAAGGGCAGGTGTGCCAGTGAGCGCAAAGGTATCCGGCCATCGCTAAAATCATTCATTATGAATTCAATACCTTGTGACTTTAACTGCTGCATGACCTGACGGGTTTGCGGCTCGTGTTTCGGGTCGATCTCGTTGCCGAGTTCAATTTCCAGATGATGGCTGTCAAAGCCGGTGTCCTGCAGAACCCTGGCAAGGCCCGTCAGGAATTCCGGGTGAATGAGCTCCTGACTGGTCAGATTGCAGACCATGCGCAATGCTGACTGCCTCTCAGCATTCCAGGCTACGCCCTGCATGCAAATTTGCTGCAAAGCCCACATGCTGATTCTAGGCAGCAAACTGAGATCCTGGGCCAGTGGTATAAATTCGCCTGGCAAGAGTATTCCCAGTTCCGGGTGATGCCAACGCAAGAGCGCTTCCACGGCTGTTAACCGCCCGGTCGCAAGATTGAAACGCGACTGGTAATGCAGAAAAAGCTGCTGCTCTTCAAGTGCTTTATGCAGACTGCTGACCAACAGCATGCGATGCAGGGCGTACTGACTCATTTCGCTGGCGTAAAACCGAAACCGGTAGCGGCCCAGCTCTTTGGCCTGATACATGGCGATATCGGCGTTTTTCAGCAACGTACCGGCATCCGCGCCGTCGCCAGGGTACAAGGCAATGCCGATACTCCCCGATATTTGTAGTTCGTGTTCTTGCAGGCAGACGGGTTCACTGATGGCTTGCAGCAGTTTATCGGCAACCCGGCTGACGTCTTCGGCTGCCTGGATATCGTTCAACAGGATGATGAACTCATCGCCGCCCAGGCGGGCAATTGTGTCGCTTTCGCGCACGCACGCGATCAGGCGCTGGGCAATCATGCGCAGTAAGGCATCGCCCTGGGCATGTCCCAGAGTGTCATTAACCGTTTTGAAATTGTCGAGATCGATAAATAACAGCGCGAGTTTGCGCTGCGAGCGTTTGGCCTGTGTCAGTGCAGTTGTCAAACGATCGATCAGTAACTGCCGGTTGGGCAGATTGGTCAACGGGTCGTGGTACGCCAGGTGCGTAATATGCTGTTGCAATTGATAGGCTTGTATGATGCTGGCTATGCGATGACGCAGCACCGCTTTATGGATAGGTTTGGTGATGAAGTCATCGGCACCTGCCTCGAACGCGCGCTCGACGGAGGCTTCGTCTTCCAGGCGGGTGATCATCAGAACCGGTGTACTGTAATTTTGCGCCCGCAACTGGGCGCAGACTTCAAAGCCGTCCATGCCGGGCATCAGGGCATCAAGCAGCAGCAGGTCGGGGGCATATTCACGATACAGCTTGAGTGCTTCCTCACCATTAGCGGCTTCGAGCAATCGGTAATCCGTATGCATCAACGTATGACGGGTAATCAAGCGCGATATCGGATCATCGTCGACAATCAGTATGGTTGCGGGTTCTTGCGCTTGTAGTGTCACGGATTCCTGCGCCTGGGTAGCTGCGCCGATAGCATAGTCAAGTGTCTCAATGGCTCGTAACATTGTCCCTGGTCTACTACGATGTAGAGTATTAAATTTTAGATAATTGGTTTTATTCAAAAAACACGCCAATGTCTAAAATCGATGCCTTGCCTGGCGGCCTTGGGCTCTGAATGTGCTACAGCCCACAACCGGACTGATCTTTTCTCTGGTAACCCCCTGATAACGTGGTGAGCGGTATCTTGCGCGGATTCATGAAATCCGGGCGCTGGCAGGATCAGCCGATTCAGGTTGCGGAATCACACGGTTTCTTATCGAAAATGATCCGTACTGTTTCGCATAGTATTAACTTTTTATGTCGCCGAAAACAGCATAACAGCTGGAAATGCTTGCCAGTTTACTAATATTAGGCATCGTTGTACTTATTTTTTGTTGTTAAGCACTTTTTTCAATATGGCAAGCAACTAATCGTTAACAATTATGGCCAGCATCATGCTGTGCCGAAGGGCGGGGCGTAGCGGAATAACGATTTCCCTGCCGCTCTTGCCGAGGTGTTACCCCGTACCGTTCACGGTAACATTTGGTGAAGTGGGACTGCGAAGCGAAACCGGTTGCCAGAGCAACATGCATGACAGCCAGTCCGGTCTGTGCTAACAGACGCTGTGCCTGCGCCAGGCGCAATTCCAGATAATAACGTTGCGGCGTGTGATTTTTATAGGTATGGAATAAGCGCTCCAGCTGGCGCAGGGAAAGCCCGATCTGCTGGGCGATTTCTTTGCTCGGCAACGGCTTCTCGATATGCTGTTTCATCAGGTTAATGGCTCTGGCCAGTTTGGGTGATTGTCGCAGCAGGGGCTGTAACTCAGCGGTTTGCTGCTGTTCGCCCGGGGCGCGCAAGCGCTCATGAATAAATTGTTCCGAGACGGCCAGCGCCAATTCTTGTGAGTAATCTTCAGCGATTTTGTGCAGCATCATGTCCAGGGCCGCAGTACCGCCTGAGCAGGTGTAGCGGTCACAATCAAGCTCGTAGATGCGGTCGGTCACGTTCAGGTGCGGAAAGCGTTCCCGCAAAGCGGCCAGATTCTCCCAGTGGGTGGTGCAGCGATAATTATCCAATAAACCTGCTGCTGCCAGTAAATAGGTGCCGTAGCTGATGCTGCCCAAAGCCACCCCGCGTCGTGCCAGACTCTGTAACTGCCGCAGCAATCCGGGGCTGGCCCAGCGCTCAGTGGCCAGGCTGGCACAAACAAACAGGGTCTGCGACCAGTGCAGGGTATCCAGTCCGGCATTGGGTACGATCAGAATGCCGTTACTGGCGGGTACAGGCTCGCCGTTAGGCGAAAACAGACGCCACTCGTAAGCGGGTCCACCGTACAAGCGATTGGCCGAACGCAGGGGTTCTACCGCCGCACTGAACGCCATCATGGAAAATTGCGGGATAAGTAAAAACCGATGCGTCTGGGTTTTGGATCATCTGCTGCTGAGTGCATGGGGCCTGTGCCGACCTTTTCGTAAATACGACAATGGAAGTCGCTTAATAGCAACATTTTATGCCTGCTTCCGCTTGACTATCCAGTAGTTCAAACTCATGGTTATGACCTATGTCACAGCGTCCTCGCTCGCCGCATCCTCGCTCACGACGCCGCACCGGCACCAGCCGGAATGCACCGGATCATCGTTTTGTTCAGCCGTCCTGGCAACCGCTGCGCAATCCGTATCCACCGACCGAACTATTATCCGCTGATCAACTGGAAGCCATTCATGATGCCTCGCTGACCGTACTGGAAGAGCTGGGTATTAACTTTTTGTTGCCGGAAGCGCGTCAGATACTCAAAGCCGCTGGTGCTGATGTGGACGTGGATGGTCCGCGGGTGCGGTTTGATCGGGCGCTGCTGCTGGACGCTATTGCCAAAGCGCCCAGCCAATTCACGCTGTATGCCCGCAATCCGGCGCATAATCTGCGCTTTGGCGGCAATCTGATTGCTATCAGCTCGGTCAGCAGTCCGCCTAATTGCAGTGATATCGAACGAGGCCGCCGCAGTGGCAATTTTCAGGACTATTGTGATTTCCTGCGCTTGACACAAAGCCTGAACATCGCTCATCTGACGGTCGGACATCCGGTTGAGCCTATTGACATCGATCCGGCGGTGCGGCACCTGGATTCCACTCTGGCCAAGATCGAACTTACCGATAAACTGTACTCGGGTTATTCGCTGGGCCGCCAGCGGATTCTGGATGTGATCGAAATGACCCGCATCGCACGCGGCCTGAGCGAAGAACAACTGCAACAGGAACCCAGCCTGTTCACCAATATCAATGCCAATTCGCCGCGCCAGTACGATAAACCCATGCTCTGGGGCATCATCGAGATGGCGCAACGTAATCAGGCGATTACTATCACACCATTCACGCTGGCCGGTGCGATGGCACCAATTACGCTGGCGGGTGCACTGGTGCAGCAAAATGCTGAAGCCCTGGCCGGTATTGCCTTCGTGCAGATGGTGAACCCCGGTACGCCGGTGTTATACGGTGGTTTTACCTCGAACGTCGACATGAAAACTGGCTCGCCGGCGTTTGGCACACCGGAAAATGCCAAAGCGGTGCTGATCGGCGGTCAACTGGCCCGGCGCTATAAACTGCCGTACCGCTCCTCGAATGTGAATGCTTCCAATGCACCCGACGCCCAGGCAGTGTACGAGTCCATGATGTCGGTCTGGAGCGCTGTGATGGGCCACGCCAATCTGATTCATCATGGTCTGGGCTGGTTGGAAGGTGGATTGACCGCGTCGTTCGAGAAATTCATTATTGATGCTGAAATCATGCAGCACATGGCCGAATTTCTGCGCCCGGTCGAGGTCACCGCTGACGAGCTGGCCCTGGATGCGATTCGTGCGGTGGAACCGGGCGGTCATTATTTCGCTACGTCACACACGCTGGAACGCTTTGAGACAGCCTTTTACCGTCCGATGTTGTCCGACTGGCGTAATTTCGAGAGCTGGTCGGAAGACGGTGCACTGGACGCAACTCAGCGTGCTCATCGCATGTATAAAAAAATCCTGGCCGAATACCAGCCACCGGCGCTGGAACCGGCTCGCCAAGAAGAACTGCAGGCTTTTGTCGCCCGGCGCAAACAAGCCGGCGGAGCACCGCAGGAATAGTCTGATCATTGTGAATATACTTGCAAAACCAGTTACTCATACGTCCAAAGGTTGATTGATGAAAACCCATGCACAGGTTGTTGTTATCGGGGGCGGGGTGGTCGGCTGCAGTGTGCTGTACCACCTCACCAAACGCGGCTGCAAAGATGCCGTACTGCTGGAGCGTTCGGAGCTTACCGCCGGTTCGACCTGGCATGCTGCCGGCGGTATGCACACGCTGAACAGCGATCCGACCGTAGCCCGCTTACAGAAATACACCATCGAGTTGTACCAGGAGATCGAAGCCATTTCAGGCCAATCCTGCGGTGTGCACCTGACGGGTGGCCTGATGCTGGCGGATAATGCCGAGCGTTTGGAGTATCTGAAAATCCTGCAGGGCAAAGCGCGTGTCATGGGCAACGATTGCGAGATCGTCAGTATGGCCGATGCGCAGGCCATGCACCCGCTGTTCGATCCGCAGTATTTTATCGGCGCCTTGTTCGATCCGCTGGAAGGTCATGTTGATCCGAGTGGCGTCACCAATGCCTATGCCAAAGCCGCCCGTATTCAGGGGGCCGAGATTTACCGCCACACCAAGGTTGAAGCCTTGACCCAAACGGCTGATGGCGGTTGGGAGATCAGCACCGACAAAGGCATCATCAAAGCCGAAAAAGTCGTCAATGCGGCAGGCTTGTGGGCGCGCGAGGTTGGCCGCATGGTTGGCCTGGAATTGCCCGTGCTGGCGATGGAGCATCATTATCTGGTCACTGAAGCAGTAGACGCTATCGTCCAGCGTGAGCAGGAATTACCGCATGCGCTGGATTTCGCAGGGGAGATTTATACTCGCCAGGAACAGCAGGGTTTTCTGCTCGGCACCTACGAGAAGAACGCGGTGCCCTGGTCGCCCAAGAGCACACCCTGGGATTTCGGCCATGAGCTGTTACAACCTGATTTCGACCGCATTGGCGAGCGGCTGGATACCGCTTTCAAGCATTTTCCGTTTCTGGCCGAGGCCGGCATCAAACAAACCATCAATGGGCCTTTTACCTTTGCCCCGGACGGCAACCCGCTGGTCGGCCCGGTCGCTGGCCTGCAGAATTTCTATGTTGCCTGCGCGGTCATGGCCGGTTTCAGCCAGGGTGGCGGGGTTGGTCTGGCTCTGGCCAACTGGATCATCGACGGTGACCCCGGTATGGACGTGTTCGCTATGGACGTCGCCCGTTTCGGTGCCTTCGCCACTCCCAAATACACGAATCTCAGAGCGCGGGAATTTTACGGACAGCGTTTTTCCATCCCGTACCCGAATGAAGTCCGCCCGGCGGGTCGACCGCTGCGCCGGACGCCGGTGTATGACCGCTTGCGCGCCCGCAATGCCGTATTCGGGACCAGCTATGGCCTGGAACATGCGCTGTATTTTGCGCCGTCGGGCGAGCCTGCTATCGAACAGTTAAGTTTCAAGCGTTCCAATGCTTTCCCGGCGGTAGCCACCGAATGCCAGGCCGTGCGTTCCGGTGTGGGACTGCTGGAAATATCCAACTTTGCCAAATACGAGATCAGCGGTCCCGGTGCGGCGGCATATCTGGATCGATTGCTGGCTAATAGACTGCCGAAGACCGGCCGGCTGACGCTTTCACCGATGCTCAAACCGGACGGGAAATTAATAGGGGATCTGACGGTCGCCTGCGCGCATCCTGAGCAGTTTTATATTTTCGGCTCGGGCGTTTACGAAGGTGTACACCGGCGCTGGTTCGAACAGCATCTGCCACAGCACCCGGACCAGGGCAGCGTACAGGTGCGCAGTCTGGTCAGCGAATGGACCGGCTTTGCCATTGCCGGTCCACGTGCGCGTGAGCTGTTGTCCCGGCTGGTATGGGACGACGTTTCCAATGAGGCGTTCCCGTTTCTGGGTTTTCGTTCCATGTTTGTCGGTATGGCACCGTGCCAGGTCGGGCGAATTTCATTTACCGGTGAACTGGGCTATGAAATCTGGACAACGGCAGACTTTCAACTGACACTCTATGATGCCCTGTTGGACGCAGGTGAGGCACTCGGTCTGTGTCATTTTGGCGGTTATGCGCTGAACTCACTGCGGCTGGAGAAAAACTTCGGTGGCTGGTTGCGTGAGTTCACGCCGGATTTCAGCCCCTTCGAAGTCGGTCTGGGACGTTTCGTGAATTTCAACAAAACCGATTTTATCGGCCGTGAAGCAGCCCTAAAAGCCAGAGAACACGGTGGCGAGAAAGCTCTGATCGCCCTGGTCGTGGACGTCAGCGATAATGACGCGGTAACTAACGAAGCCGTATTTCACGCGGGTAAAGTCGTTGGCTGGGTGACGTCGGGCGGTTATGGCCACACGGTAGGTAAAAGCATTGCCCTGGCCTGTGTGGACAAGGCGGTGGCAGCCGCGCAGGACTTTCATATCGAGCTGCTGGGTGAACAGCGACCGGCGCAGCGGATTGAGGCGCCTTTATACGATCCGAGCGGGCGCAAAATGCGGTCTTAGCAGCCAGACCTAAAATGGCTGTCCGTGCAGGGCGGGAAGGCGCTGCACGGCAGTAAAACCGCTTGCAGCGCACGCCATGATCATTTTTAATTGCAGCCGGATCCGTATGAACGCCCGCTAAACGCCCCAGCAAAGCTTTATGACAGCGGTATTGCTGCCTGCAGCGGGGGGGCAATTATTCCTGATTTCAGGGCTGCAATGATTATTCAGAGAGGACATCATGGTGGAGAATCTTCCCGGCGATCTCGCATCGCGCTACCGCAGCAACGGTTATTACTTTCCTGTCAATATATTAAGCCCGCAGGAGGCGCAAGCTTACCGGGCGCGCCTGGAAGCTGATGAAGCAGCCCAGGGTGAGCGTTTCCTGAAGGAGTTCCGGCACAAACCGCATTTGGTGACTTCCTGGGCCTGGGAACTGGTACATCATCCACTGATTCTGGATGCGGTCGAAGCCGTGCTCGGACCCGATCTCTTATGCTGGGAGTCGGCGCTGTTCATGAAAAACGCCAACAGTCCGGAATACATCAGCTGGCATCAGGATATTACCTATTGGGGGCTGGACAGTGATGCCGTTGCGACAGCCTGGCTGGCCTTGTCCCCCAGCACTATCGAAAGCGGTTGCATGCGTGTGGTGCCGGGCAGCCATACTGCCGAGGTCGCTCCGCACCGGGACACGTATCAGAAAGAGAATCTGCTCTCGCGCGGGCAGGAAATCGAAGTCGATGTGGATGAAGCCGAAGCGGTGGATCTTGTGCTGGAACCGGGTCAGGCTTCACTGCATCACGTCAAGATTATCCACGGTTCTAATCCGAACCGTTCAGCGGATCGCCGCATCGGTTTTGCGATTCGTTATATTACGCCGAACGTCGGTCAGGTCGTGGGCGAACGCGACAGTGCAACACTGGTGCGCGGTGAGGACCGGTTCGGACATTTTGAACTTGAGAATCGTCCCCATAAAGATTACGCTGCCGATGTTATTGCCTATCATGCCGTTTTGCGGCAACGGCGCTACGATATACTCATGCGTCCATAGAGGCAGATGTGCTCATAGATGATGTAATTCTGTGGTTTTTGACTGTCAAAATACAATCCGGAGGAGTTTTATGACTTTTTACAATCGCATTGCACTCAGCGCAGCCGTGCTGGGTTTCGTCGGCGTTGCCCATGCTGCCGATTACACCTTGCGTATTCAGACCCACTACAGTGCCGAATCGACCTCTGGCAAAAGCGTTGCGCAGTTCGTCGACGATATTCAGACCATGTCCGGTGGCCGTATCGAGGTTGAGATGTTCTATTCCTCGGCAGTGGTGAAATCAGTCGAAACCTTTGATGCTGCAGCCAATGGCATCATCGACATCGATATGACGGGGGCCGCTTACCAGACGGGTAAAAACCCGGCGTTTCAGTTTGTCGGCGACGTCATGGGCGGTTACGACACGCCCTGGCAGATGTTCTCCTGGCTGTATCATGGCGGCGGCAAGGCGCTGGCCGACGAACTCTACGGCGAGTACGGCATGAAGTTCATCAGCTGGTGGACGCCCGGTCAGGAAACCATGTCATCATCCAAGCCGCTGGCCGGCCCGGCTGACCTGAAAGACTGGAAATTCCGTTCACCGCCAGGCATGGAAACCGAGATCTTCGCTTCCATGGGTGCCAGCCCGATCGTGATGGACTTCGGTGAGGTGTTCACCGCGCTGGAGACCAAGATCATCGATGGTGCTGATGCCTCCAACCTGGCCAACAACAAGTCGATGGGTATCTACGACATCGTCAAGCACGCCACCTATCCGGGTTTCCACTCCATGCCGGCTGACCACATTGCCATCAACAAGGAAAAGTGGGACGAACTGCCGCCCGACTTGCAGCGTATCATCGAAGTGGCTGGCGAGCGCATGGGTTTTCGCAACAGCCTGTCGGCCGATGTGACCAACCACCTGGCAGCCCGGGAACTGCAGGCTGCCGGCGTGACCCTGTACGATTGGTCTGCTGAGGATCGTGGCGCATTCCGGAAGGTCGCTCAGGCGAAGTGGCAGGAGTGGGCCGACAGAACCCCCGAGGCGCGCAAGATCGTCGATAGCCATATCGAGTTCATGAAAATGCTTGGCCTGATCAAGGACTAGGCCCGCCACTACTCTGACACCTGTTCATTGTTTATCGCGCGGGGCAAGCCCGCGCGTTGTTTATTGCGCCCCAACCTTACTCTGAGAGCTGCCTCATGCCGCCGCTTACCCCGAAAGACTACATGATCGTTGCGGCCCTGGCCGTCGGTGTCATTCTGTTCATGGTGTTTATATCACCACGTCTGATCCACGGTATGGCCACCAAGATGTCGCATGATCCGGAGGCCGACCAATTGTCGATCTTCGATCGGATATCGCTGTACATCGCCTCGGTGACGATGTGCCTGATAGCTGTGATTGTTGCAATCATGTTCTTCGAGATCGTCTCGCGCTATTTGTTTCAGCGTCCTACGCTGTGGGTCAACGAACTGTCGCTGTGGCTGGGGGGAATGGTCTATCTGTTCGGCGGCCTCTACGCTATGCAGCAACGCTGCCATATCCGTATCACGGTGGTATACGACGCGGTCCCGCGTGCTGTGCAGCGGCTGTTCGATATCATCTCGACCCTGTGCGTTGTCGCCTTCGCCGGTGCGGTGGTTTATGGCTACTGGGGGCAGGCGATGAAACGCTTTATGCGCTGGGAAGGCATGGGCACCGAATGGAATCCGCCGATTCCGGCCACTATGGGGCCGCTGGTGCTGATCGTGACCGCGCTGATTGCCCTGCAGGCGGTGAACAATCTGTTCGCCGACTGGCACAAGGACAAGATATTGCACGACCCGACCGACGAAATCTGAGGCATAAACTAAACAATGGATATCGGAACTCTTTCCTTATTGCTGCTGGTCGGCATTCTGCTGCTGCTGGCCATCGGCGTGCCGCTGGGTCTGGCCTCGGGCTTCCTGGGCGCGGTCGTGGTCTACATGAAGTTCGGCGAGCGTGGCTTCTACATTCTCGGTCAGCGCATGTACGACCTGACCACCGAGTATGTGCTCATCTCGGTACCTCTGTTCATTTTCATGGCGGCCCTGCTGGAGCGCTCGGGTATCGCCAAGGATATGTACGACGGTCTGAATATCTGGCTGAGCCGCACCCGTGGTGGCATTGCCATCGTCACGGCCGTCATGGCCATCGTCATGGCCGCCATGTCCGGAATTATCGGTGGCGAGGTGGTTCTGCTGGGGCTGATCGCGCTGCCGCAGATGCTGCGTCTGAAATACGATCAAAATCTGGCCATTGGCACGATCTGCGCCTCGGGCAGCCTGGGCACGATGATTCCGCCCTCTATCGTGCTGATCATCTACGGTCTGGTGACTGAAACCTCCATTCATGCGCTGTTCAAAGCGGCGATCATGCCTGGTCTGATACTCGGTGGTCTGTATATTCTGTACATCATTGTCCGGACCCGGCTCAATCCGCTGTTGGCACCGCTGCCCGAACAGAACGAGGAAGTGACGCTGATGGACAAGCTCCGGGCCTTGCCCAAGCTGTTGCCGCCAGTGGCGCTGGTGGTGATCGTGCTCGGTTCGATCTACGGCGGTATCACCGGTATCACCGAGGCGGCTGGTATGGGTGTGGTCGGGGTATTGCTCATGATCGTGCTGCGGCGCGAATTCAGCTGGAACCTGTTCATCGAAGCGCTGCAGCGGACCTTCCGCTCCTCCGGTACTATCCTGTGGGTAACCTTCGGTGCCACCGCTCTGGCCG
Source organism: Gammaproteobacteria bacterium (assembly GCA_041396125.1). Classification (GTDB taxonomy): domain Bacteria; phylum Pseudomonadota; class Gammaproteobacteria; order Competibacterales; family Competibacteraceae; genus JAWKZG01. The sequence goes on from JAWKZG010000001.1 coordinate 189,568, forward strand.
GTGCGTATTCAATCGCCGGCGGTCCGAGCTATGTCGCGGGGCTGATCGTCGGTGCCGACCTGCCACCGATGGGTATCATCCTGATGATGATGGCGCTGTTTCTGATTATGGGCGCGTTCATGGACTGGGTTGGTATTGTGCTGCTGGCCATGCCGGTGTTTCTGCCCATCGTCAAGCAACTGGGCTATGATCCGGTCTGGTTCGGTATTCTGTTCTGCGTCAATATGCAGGTGAGCTTCCTGAGTCCTCCTTTCGGTCCGGCTGCGTTTTATCTTAAATCGGTCGCGCCGCCTCATATCAGTCTGACTGATATATTCAAAAGCTTCCTGCCGTTCATCGGTATTCAATTATTTGTTTTAGTGCTGATGCTGATGTTTCCCATGCTGACGCACGTGTTTTTATAACTCGTTTTTTATAGCCGGTAAGTCCCGTGATAAAAATCGACCCGCGTAAACTGGCCTGGACCCTGCTGGGTCTGGCCATTTTATACGGCGGCTATGACTGGTGGGTTCATCGTCCACTGCAGCAACCGCCCGGTATACTGGTGGCTGAGTCGCCGCAGCAGACAGCGTTGCAACAGGCTCAGCCCTGGACACATAAGGATTATCTGATCAAACCGCTGGCGGAGTACCAGCTGCAGGCCAGAGTGCTGGGCCGGGAAACTTACCGCTTCGATGCCACTGCGGATTTGTCGCCGCTGGATCTGGCGCTGGGCTGGGGACCGCTGTCTGACAGCGCGGTACTGGAACAGATCGAGTTCAGCCAATCCAGTCGCTGGCTCAGCTGGCGGTTCGATATGCCGCCCGTGCCGCCAGCCGAAATAGCGCGCAATGTCGCCAATGTGCATGTCATTCCTGCCAACCCGCGCATTGAACGCCTGCTGGGTAAAGTCCGCCCGGGTCAGATTGCAGAGCTATCGGGCTATCTGGTGGAAGTCCGGCGCGGTGGCGTAGGCAGCCCCTGGGCCAGCTCACTCAGCCGCGATGACACCGGTAAAGGTGCCTGCGAAATCATGTGGGTGGAGCACCTGCGGCTGCTGTAGAGCGGGCCTGCCCAGTGATGGCTGAATCGTGAACTGCGCATGATGCACATACCCGGGCAGTTTATTGCAGCCGTCTAGAAACTAAACTCATTGCGGTTGATAGCCTGCTGACCTTCCACCCCGTAGTGATCGCGGGTGGCGCGGCGGTCAATACTGTGGCCACGGTAACAGAGCAGCTGGCTGTCAAAGCATTCCAGTGTTAGTGGTTCGGCTGGTGCAGCGCAACCGGCCAGCAGCACCGGCAGTATCCATAGTAATACCCCTATATTGGGAGGCGCGGATTTCATCGGCATAACTCTCCTGATAGCTGTTTGCATAAATTAGAACGTTTCTGGCTACAGAAGTGCTAATTTATCGTTTAGGTCCTGATTCTTTATACCCAATACCCAACAATACTTTTGCAGCGATGCTTCTTACCAAAAAAGATATCCGCCATGCTTTCAGAGCTGACTATTACCGCCGGGGTGAACGTTATCAGCGGCAGGGCCGGGTGTTGCGAACAGACTGGTTTGCTGATGAAAACATATTGGAAGCCGATGTGCTGGGCACAGAACTTTATAGCCAGACGATCGAGCTGGAAGTTTACCGAGGCAGGATAACTATCTCAGGAGAATGCTCCTGTCCGGTCGGTTTCAACTGTAAACATGTGGTAGCGGCTTTACTGGCGTTTTTTGACACACCACAGCAGCCAGCATCCAACAAAGCCCCGGCAGCTGCTGCGCCCGCCCCCGATCCTCTGCAGGCCTGGCAGGAAGGCGTTCTGCAAGCGGTTCAGGCCGAACGGAATCTGGCGTCGGAACCCAATACCCTGGATCGCTTATTGTATATCCTGCAACTCCAGCAGGGACCACAGCGTACTGATCTGGGGTTGGAGGTCGTTCGTGCCCGCGTCTTGAAAAACGGCGGCTACGGTAAACCGATGCCCTTCAGCCTGAACGCTTACACCGATTATTACGGTTCTTACGGTTACGGCATGCCATCTTACGCCAGCGAGGCGGATACAGCTATTCTTAAGCGTTTGCGCCTGGAGCCCAGTCAGCATAAACCTCGCTTGCAGGGTGAAGATGGCGCGCTGTTGTTGAAGCGTCTGTTGCAAACCGGGCGCTGTTTCTTACAGGATAAAGACCGTCCACCGCTGAGGCTTGGCGCAATGCGGCCTTTGCGTATCGATTGGGAACAAAAAGACGAGAACTCGACCCGGTTGCGCTTACAGCCTGAAGGGTTGGGGGCAAACTGGATTCTCTGTCCGCTCGAACCGCCTTGGTATATCGACCCGGACAGTAATCTTTGTGGCTTGCTGGAACTTAATGGCTACACCCTGTCCGGTGCGTTGCTGGATCGTTTGCGTTATCTGCCCGCAGTGCCGACCGGGGATCTGCCGCAGCTTGCACGGTTTTTGCTCAAGCAACTGCCGCCGCATAGTGTCCCGCTGCCCGTTGAGCTGCCCGTGCATGATCTGGTCGATGTCGAACCCACGCCAGTGCTGCGGCTATGGGGACGCCCGCGTGGCGATACCATGCTTGAATTGTTTGGCCGGGTGCAGTTTGACTACCAGGGGGTACGAACAGCGCCCATGATGGTGCTGGAACAGGCGTTTAGCCTGCATCAGCAGGATGAGCAGGAATACCGTATTCAGCATCATGCGCTGATTGAGGCCGATGCCCTGGCCCAATTGGTTGCGCTGGATTTCGAGCCTACTGCTACTGAGCCGGAGGAGCGCCAGCTGGATGTATATTTCCCGGCTGACAATATTCTGAGTCAGAGCATACGCTGGCAGCAATTCGTCAACGCCGACCTGCCTGCGCTGGAACAGCAAGGTTGGCTGATCGAGCGCGATGCCAGTTTCCAGCTGGATATCCTGGAACCCAGCCAGTGGCAGAGCAGTCTGGACGATAGCAGCGGCGAGCACTGGTTCGACTTGGCTTTAAGTGTCACGGTAGCGGATCAGCAGGTGCAATTATTACCCCTGCTGGTAAACCTGTTGGAGCAGTTCGGTCCTAATGTTGATCCGCTGGCGCAGCTGGATCAGATGGAGGTTGTGATGGTGGCGCTGAGTCCGGGTGTCTGGCTGCGTCTGCCCAGCGCGCAACTGCGTCCGGTGCTGGAAGTGCTAATCGAGCTATACGACGGTTTGCGCCTGGGTGCCGCAGGTCAAATACGCTTGCCACGGGCACAAGCCACAACCCTGCTGGAACTGGAGCGGGCGCTGGCCCAGCAGGGCGCGGAGCTGCTCTGGCAGGGCGGTGAAAAAATTCGCGAACTGGCACGCAAGCTGGCGGATTTCGAGGGCGTCCAGGAAGTTCCCGTGCCTGCCAATCTGCACGCCGAGCTGCGGTCATATCAGCAAGCCGGTTTGAATTGGTTGCAATTTTTGCGTGAATACAGTTTTGGCGGCATCCTGGCCGATGATATGGGGCTGGGTAAAACCGTGCAGACACTGGCACATCTGCTGCTGGAAAAAAACGCCGGCCGACTGACTCAACCCGCGCTGGTTATCGCGCCGACCAGCGTGATCAGCAATTGGCGTCGCGAAACCGAACGGTTTGCCCCGGAACTGCGGGTGCTGATGTTGCACGGCAGCGGGCGGAAAAAGGATTTTGACCGTATCGGTGAGCACGATCTGGTGCTGACCACGTATCCTTTGCTGCTGCGCGATCACAAACAACTCCAGCAACAGCGTTTTCACAGCCTGATTCTGGATGAGGCGCACTATATTAAAAACGCCAAAGCGAAGACAACTCAGGTTGTTAGTACCTTACAGGCGGAGCATTTTCTGTGTCTGACGGGCACGCCGCTGGAAAATAATCTGTCTGAACTTTGGTCGCTGTTCAATTTTTTAATGCCGGGCTTTCTGAGCGATCTGACCCGCTTTACACGTTTGTTCCGCACGCCCATTGAAAAAACCAATGATCCTGTCCGCCAGCGCGAACTGAACCGGCGTATCAAACCGTTCGTATTGCGCCGGACCAAGCAGCAAGTTGCCCGTGAACTGCCGCCCAAAACTGAAATCGTGCAGAACGTCACTTTGGGCAAGGAGCAGGCGGTGCTGTATGAAAGTATCCGGGTTGCGATGGAACAGCGGGTACGCCAATTGCTGGCAGATCGTGGTCTGGCGCGCAGTCATATCGAGATTCTGGACGCGCTGCTGAAACTGCGCCAGGTGTGCTGCGATCCGCGCCTGGTCAAGCTGGCCAGCGCTGCCAAAGTCACCCAATCCGCCAAGCTCGAGCTGTTGCTGGATATATTGCCGGAGCTGCTGGCTGAAGGCCATAAAGTGCTGCTGTTTTCGCAGTTTGTCGAGATGCTGCAATTAATCGAAACCGAGCTGCAAAACCTTGGCATCGATTACACGAAACTGACCGGACGAACGCGCAAGCGGGATGAAGCTATCGCGCGCTTTCAGGAGGGCTCGGCGGCCGTTTTTCTCATCAGTCTGAAAGCCGGTGGCGTAGGACTTAATCTGACCGCAGCCGACACAGTGATTGTGTATGACCCCTGGTGGAACCCGGCTGCTGAGCAGCAGGCTATCGATCGTGCCTACCGGATTGGTCAGGATAAACCCGTGTTCGTTTATAAACTGATCGCCGAGCAAAGTCTGGAAGAAAAGATTTTACTGTTGCAGCAACGTAAAAAAGCGCTCGCTGATGCCTTGTACGAAGAAGGCGCTGGTGGTCAGTTATCGTTGACTGCGGACGAATTGTTGCAGTTATTGCAGCCTTTAGGTCACCTCCCGTGATGCAAGGCTAAAGGTTGGATTTTTTCTGCAGGATTCCTGCGTGAATGACACAGAATCAGGATAATTTTTTTTTGGACGCGTGTTAACAGCGTCAAATTAATGGTTTTTCCGGTTTATGTGAATTTTTATGAATTTTTGTAAAAGTTTGTTATTAAAAATAAAAAACGCGTTTGGCTGGTGTATTTTTTAAGAATACCGTCAATTATCCAGCAGGTTGATCTATTGCGCTATTACCAGGGGGCATTGTCATGCTGTTTGCAAATAACGCGTACTACAGCTGCGTTGCAGGATCTGGAAGAAATTGATAGAACAAGCAAAAATTTGTTTTGGCACTATATTTGCTAAATATCAACCTCCGTTTCATCATGTGCTTGTTTATCCTAATCCCAGCGACTTTAATTATTTAACTCGATGCTCAGAGAACATAAAAAAATAGCGCAATCGCCACGCAAACTGGCAAGACATATTACCCGGCAATATGTCTTGGCACTCGCGCTTCTGGCAATGCTCACCTTGAGTACTAATTTCATACTTAACCGCTTGATAGAGTCGCAGCGGTATCACGCAGAACTGTCAGAACTGGCAAGCACTCAGCGGATTTTGTTTCAGGAGGCGGGGATTATGGTCGGGCGCCTTGTTAAAGAAGCACGTTCTGCAACAGACAATAATTTACTGTTAGACACAGTTCGGCGGAATCTGACCCAAATAGTCGATGAGCTTAAAGTTACCCATGATCGCCTGGAAAGCATTGCCAAAATCCTTCGGGCATCGCCTTTTCTCGTGTTGTCCAGAAACGGGGGAGAGTTGATCAGGCCGAATTGGCTGGAGGTAAAGCTGAATGATTTCATCCACAATGTGGAGAAACTGACGACGCTTGACCGACAGGCTCTGAATCAACGGGTTCATCTCTGGATGTCCGTAGGATTGGCGGTTGCGGGGAATGGCCAATTGACCACTGCTTTTGAAAGCGAAATGCAGGAATTCAATACCTTAACCCAGGCGAATATTGATCGTCTGCAGACGATTCACTCAGCGCTATCCAAATTGATGATCGTCAGTTTAGGTCTGGTTGGCCTGCTTATTTTTTATCCTTTGGTGAGACGATTGCGCTCACAGCATGAGCTGGCGTTGCAAGCCCAGGCGCAACTTTCAGATATAGCGTTGCACGATATGCTCACCGGGCTTGCCAACAGAAATCAACTGGAGCATGCCTTCGGCTCGTCGCTTTCGGACGGGGTGGATACCCACAAAGCGGCCTTATTGCTCATCGATCTGGATGATTTTAAAGCTGTCAATGACGGATTTGGTCACCGGTCGGGAGATGAAGTTTTACGGGTTGTGTCGCGTCGTTTGATGGCGCTCGGCACGGCAGATACCCTGATTGCGCGTATCGGCGGCGATGAATTTACGATTATCGTCACGGGTGGTATGCCTATCGGCCAGGTTAAATTTCTGGCTCAACGGATTGTCGAAGAATTGCAACAGCCTATTATCGTGGATGGCCGCGAGCACCTGATCGGCGCTAGTGTCGGAATTGCCTTTTGTCCGGAACATGGCGGCACTGTCAGTGAATTACTCGTCGCTGAAGACAACGCGATGTATGAAGCCAAAAAATTGGGCAAGGGCACGGTATTTGTGTTCAACGATGAGCTGCGCCAGCGCCTGGCCCGCTCCATAGAAATGGAAAAAGGTCTGCAGAAAGCCTTACGGCAGGATGAATTCCGTATTTTCTTTCAACCCAAACAGCTGGTTGCCGACGGTCGGCATCTGGGGTTTGAAGCATTGGTACGTTGGCAGAGTGCTGAGTATGGTTTGTTGTTGCCAGCGGTTTTCATCGATGTAGCGGAACGGATCAGGCTGATCGAAGCGATCACTGTTGTTGTGCTCGAGAAAGTCAAACAGCACCGACAGCAATGGTTGGAGGCCGGACTGAACCCGGGCCGAATTGCTGTCAATGTTCCAGAGGTCCTGTTAATTAAGGATCTGTCCGAAAGCGAAGCCGGGCGCATCCTGTTGGAAAACACCGATCTTGGCAGCTGGCTGGATATTGAAGTCACCGAAAACGTAATGCTGAATCAGGCTGAACGCAAGGTGAAACAGAATCTGATGCAACTCGCGCAACGTGGCATTGGCATCCATCTCGATGACTTCGGCACCGGTTATGCCTCACTGGCGCATTTGCGTGCGTTTCCATGCTCGGGCCTGAAAATAGACCGGAGTTTTATCAAAGATATTACTTTTGACCGTGACGCCGAATCCATTGTTAAAACGGTGATTCAGCTTGGGAAAGAAATGCGTAAAACCGTCGTGGGTGAAGGCGTCGAAACCACAACGCAGCTCGAATTTCTGAAACAGCACGGCTGTGATGTGGTGCAGGGATACTTGTTCGCCCGCCCGCTTGCCCCGGAAAAAGTGCCTGACTATCTCGCTGCACAGAACCATCAAACCACCCCTGTAGTGCGTTATCTGAGAGCGCCGCTGGCAGGTGCCAAACACTTTACTAAAGACAGATCATAATGCCATTTTTTTTTATAACCAAGAGGCCCCTGATCAGGGGCCTTTGTCAGTTGCTGAGCAGCTTTCTTTTAGTGTGTGCTGTAGTCAGCAGAGGGATCGCCTTTGAGCATCCGCAGGCGGAAATCATGCATTATTGGGTGAGTCCTGGTGAGCAGGCGGCATTAAACGTTATCAAGAAACGATTCGAAGAAGCTGGTGGTGAGTGGATCGAGACGCCGCTCGCGAATCTGACCAGCATGCGCAGCGAAGTGATTGATCGCATTGCAGAAGGTCTCCCACCGACGCTAATGCTGTGGCATGCAGGTAACAGTATTATGGAATTGGCAGAGCTGGGCCTGGTCGCTGATCTGGAATCCACTGCGCAGAGCCAGCACTGGCGCAGCATATTGCCGCAGGTGGTGTTGGACAGTGTTACCCATAATGATCGCTTTATCGTTGTCCCCATGAATGCTCACGGCGAGAACTGGGGGTGGTATAACAGCGCCATCTATCGCGAACTTGAGCTGGATTATCCCGATAGTTGGGACGAACTTCTCGCGCAGGCACCGATCATTGCCGCAGCGGGTTATATACCACTCGCTGTTGGCACCGGTGATTGGCAGGTTCGGATGCTTTTCAACGATATTCTGATTGGCGTTGGCGGGCGCAGTGCCTACCTGAATTTGCTAAGTAAACTCCAGTCAGGTGATGCCGAACTGGATCCAGCGGTGCTTTTGCGCACAATGCAAATATTGGGAGCGCTGCGACAATACGCCGCGCCGGGCGCGGATAGCACAAGCTGGGATGGGGCCACCCGGCTGGTTATCAATGGTCAGGCGGCGGTTCAGTTTATGGGTGATTGGGCAAAAGGTGAGTTTCAGAGCGCTGGCAAAAAACTCGGACAGGATTTTGACTGCCAACTGGCGCCAGGTAATGCGTCGGCCTATATGATTGTGATTGACGCATTTGCCTTCGCGAAAACGACAGATCCCGAACAGCAGGCGGCGCAACGGCTCATTGCTGAAAGTTTATTGACGCCTGAAATCCAGCGGGATTTTAATCTCGCTAAAGGCTCTACACCCCTAAATAGAGACGTTGAGCTTGACGGTTTCGACAAATGTTCCAAGATTGGTATAGCCGCACTAAACGATAATGATAATCTGCTTCTCTCGATCTCCCTGATTGAGAGCGGTTACCGAACCAATGTATTAACCAGCAGTCTGCTCGATTTCTGGCTCGATACGACCATACCTCCGGAGCAAGCCGCAGAGCATCTTGTTGCCGCATTGAATGAACAAAACGATAATTGATGCGGTTTTGCGCTATTAATCCCTGAAATTGCCTGTCAAGCTGCTCACTGAACCGAATTCAGCAAAAAAGTGCCGATTCTGCCAGCACATATAGAAAGATATAGAAAGATATAGAAAGCTAATGTGTAGCAACATCTTGGAAAATAGATAAAATTTCCCAAAAAAAGCTGGAGCAAAATATCTCATTTTTTGCTCCAGCCAAGCTGCTGTCATTTACACCATGATGGTGATGACACTATGTCAATAATTGCGCCAGGACACTCACGCGGCTTGCGCCAGGGCGGGGCTTGCGTTGTTTTCCAGCGTTACGGCAACCGCGTGAATCACGGCCGCGATACGCAGTGCACTCTGGATTGCTTCTTTGCCGAGCCCCTGTTTGCGCAGCTCTTTTTCATGCGAGTCCAGACACATGCCGCAGCCGTTGATAGCTGATGCAGCCAGGCTGTATAACTCGAAATCGGCTTTATCGACACCCGGCCGGGCGATCGCATTCATGCGCAGTTTGGCCGGCATGCTGAGGTAGTCTTTTTCTGACAGCAGATGCAGCGAACGATAATAAATATTGTTCATCGCCATGATGGCCGCTGCGGTTTGCGCACCCGTAATGGTAGCCGGTTCCAGGGTTACAGCCAGCGCCTGTTGCAACTGCTCGGTAAATACCGTATTACGGGCGGTCAGTGCAGCCGTCAGCGCGACTCCGGCAATTTGTTGTTCACTCAGACCGGGTGCACCTTCCGGTGTCAGTATGCTGCCAATATTGAGTTTCAGATCTTTCGCGTATTCGGGTAGCTGGCTCTTGATCGTTTGCAGGTCCATAACATCTCCTTTAGAAGCTGTTTTGCAACAGCTTCTGTTGTAATCAGTTTTTTAAGCCGCGTTCAGGGTGTCTTCGCCTTTCTGCCAGTTGCAGGGGCAGAGTTCGTCGGTTTGCAGGGCATCCAGCACCCGCAGCACTTCCTTGACGTTCCGGCCTACGTTGAGGTCGGTAACCATTGCAAACCGGATAATGCCTTCAGGATCAACAATATAGGTTGCCCTTTGTGCAACGCCTTCATGAGTATCCAGAACGCCCAGCGCACTGCTTAATTCGCGCTTGATATCGGCCAGCATCGGGAAGGGCAGGTCGCGCAGATCAGGGTGGTCACGACGCCAGGCCAGGTGGACATACTCGGAGTCAATGCTGACGCCCAGCACCTGCGCGTCGCGGTCAGCGAACTCACCTTCCATGCGGCCGAATTCAGCAATTTCGGTCGGGCAGACAAAGGTGAAGTCTTTCGGCCAGAAAAACACGATTTTCCATTTGCCGGCGTAGTCGTTGTTTGTGATCGTTTGGAAAGCAGAGTCGTTGTCGGTGGATACAACAGCTTGTAAAGAAAATTCAGGGAATGATTGACCAACGGAAAGCATAGTTTATCTCCTTGAAGAGGGTTGTCGTAAATGCGTGTTAATGAATACAGGGACAATAATAGCGATACGCTATAATTATTCAAATTGAATATTTTTAATTTATTGATAGTTATTTTTAATAATAAGTTGCTTGCTGTAAGATAACTTCGGAAAAATCGGTTATTCCCAGCCGGTACCAGCCCAAGCAACACCGAGAGGCCCATCTGCGTGGCGCGATATATAGTTAAACGCCTGTTATTGTTGATACCCGTATTGTTCGGGATCTCCGTGATCGTGTTTCTCATCATGGCGATGATTCCGGGCGATCCGGCGCTGGCCATACTGGGGGCTTATGCAACGCCTGACAGCATGGCCAAGCTGAATGCCGAGCTGGGCTTGGACAAGCCCCTGTTACAACAGTATTTCATCTGGCTTGGCAATCTGCTGACGGGTGATTTCGGGCGTTCCTATAATCTCAACCGGCCCGTGCTGGACGAAGTACTGGAACGGCTCAGGCCAACCCTGCTGCTGGCCAGTTGTGCGCTGCTGCTCTGTACACTGCTGGGGATTCTGGCGGGGGTGATTTCAGCCGTGCGACAGTATGGCTGGCCGGACAAGCTGATTACCTTATTCGTACTGATCGGTATTTCCACGCCGGCGTTCTGGCTCGGGCTGGTGCTGATTCTGCTGTTTGCCGTGCACTGGCAACTGTTACCTGCCAGCGGCATGGTGACGCCTTATGCGGGCGGCGGTGTTATGGATGTACTCAGACATTTGATCCTGCCGGCCAGTGCGCTGGCCTTGGTCGCGACTGGCGTGATCGCGCGCCTCAGCCGAGCCAGTATGCTGGAAGTCTTGCGGCAGGATTATGTTCGCACCGCACGTGCCAAAGGCTTGCGCGAAAGCCGGGTCATTTACCGCCACGCGTTCAAGAACGCACTGGTAACGATTGTTCCCGTCATCGGCATTCAGGCCGGTTTTGTGCTGGGCGGTGCGGTGTATATCGAAACTGTTTTTCAATGGCCGGGCATCGGACGCATGCTGGTTACGGCCATTACAACCCGCGATATCCTGCTGGTGCAGGGGGGCGTGCTGATTGTGGCGGCCTGTTATGTACTGTTCAATCTGCTGGCCGATGTCACCCAGTATTGGCTGGATCCCCGCATAAAGACCTGATACGAGACTAATGACACTGTTCTATGAGTGAACTCTGGCACCGTTTAAGCCGTAATTCTCTCAGCGTAGTCGGCTTGCTTCTGGTCGCGCTGATTCTGCTCCTGGCGCTGGGTGCACCGCTACTGCCCTTGCCCGATCCCAACCTGACCGAGCCGGTCGCCCGCTTGCAGCCGCCATTCAGCTCCGGCCACTGGCTGGGCACCGACGAACTGGGCCGGGATATTCTGTCGCGTCTGTTATGGGGCGCACGGGTCAGTATCGCGGTGGGGCTGGTGGCAACCGCGATTGCTGCGTTGCTCGGGACAACTATCGGTTTGCTGGCCGGATTCTTCGGCGGTCCAATTGATAATATCCTGATGCGTGGCATCGATATGCTGATGGCGTTTCCGTATATGTTGCTGGCCTTAGCCATCGTGGCTGCGTTAGGACCGGGCCTGCTCAATGCACTACTGGCTATTTCCATTGTCAATATTCCGTTTTTCGCCCGTTCCGTGCGCGGCGCAACGGTCAGTCTGGCCCGGCGCGAGTTTATTGATGCGGCCCGCCTGTGTGGCTCGTCTAATCTCGATATCCTGTTTTCCGAATTATTGCCGAACGTCTTGCCGGTCGTGATCATTACCGTCTCCACAACAATCGGCTGGATGATCCTGGAAACCGCCGGCCTGAGTTTCCTCGGACTGGGTGCGCAGCCACCGCAAGCGGATCTGGGTTCGATGTTGGGTGAGGGCCGTAAAGTTCTGTTTACTGCACCGCATGTCTCAACCATTCCGGGCTTGCTGATTTTGTTGCTGGTGGTCGGCCTGAATCTGCTCGGCGATGGCATCCGTGATGCGCTGGATCCGCGTTTGCGCTCGGGCGCATTGCGCTATCCGGCACCGCGCACGGAGGTTGAATTACAGCCTGAACTGAATCCTGCCGTCTCGCCTGATCCCAATCGATTATTAAATATCCAAGGCTTGCATACTCGCTTTTATGCCCGTCACGGTGAATACCGAGCGGTCAACGATGTCGATCTGGCGCTGCAGCCCGGCGAGTGCCTGGGTATCGTCGGTGAATCCGGCTCCGGCAAATCGGTCACCGCGCTATCTATTCTCGGTCTGGTGCCGACTCCGCCAGGGCGGATTGTCGGCGGTGCGATCCAGTACCGCGAACAGGATTTGCTGCGCTGCAGTCTGGCGCAACTGCGCATGTTGCGCGGGGCCCGGATCAGTTATATTTTTCAGGATCCGCTGAATACCCTGAACCCGTTGTTTACGGTTGGTGAACAGATCGCTGAAACCATTCGTGCGCATCAATCGGTCAGTCGGGCCGAAGCCTGGCAGCGGGCATTGGCGCTGATGGAGCAGGTGCGCATTCCGCAGGCCGAACAGCGGGCTCACAGTTATCCGCACCAGCTGTCCGGTGGTCAGCGCCAGCGTATCGGTATCGCGATGGCATTGGCCAATCAGCCGGAGATCATTATTGCCGACGAACCTACCACCGCGCTGGACGTGACCATCCAGGCCGAGGTGCTGGAGATTCTGAACGAGCTGCGCCGACAGCATCAGGTCGCGGTTATTTTTATCAGCCACGACTTTGGTGTGATCGCGCAATTGTGCGACCGGGTGATGGTGATGTACGCCGGCCAGGTGGTGGAAACCGGGCCGGTGCGTACACTGCTGCAGGCACCACAGCACCCGTATACCCGGATGTTGCTGAACTGTGTGCCGGTGCTGGGACAACCCGAGCGCGCACTGGCGGCTATCAGCGGCTTGCCGCCGGCTTTGAACGATTTGCCGGTCGGCTGTTTTTTCGCCCAGCGCTGCGACCGGGCCGAGCCGCGCTGCACGCAGCAGGCCATTCCGCTGTATTCTTTGCCGGGACAACGCAGCAGTCGCTGTGTGCTGGCTCCCGAAAGCCCTGAATATGTGGAGCATGCCCATGGCTGAAGCTGGTCGCCCGGTTCTGCGGGTTAAAAATCTGCATAAGCGATTCGACGATCTGGTCGCCGTGCGTGGCGTCAGTTTTACCGTGCAACGCGGGGAAACGCTGGGCATCGTCGGTGAGTCCGGTTGCGGTAAATCAACCCTGGCGCGGCTGATTATGGGTCTGGAAAAACCGGACGACGGCGAAATTTTCCTGCAGGAGCGCGATCAGGATCACTGGTTTATGCGGGATATGCAGGGCTACCGGCGCCGGATTCAGTATGTCTTTCAGGACCCGATCATGTCGCTGAACCCGCGCAAAACCGTGGCTCAGCTGCTGGAGTTGCCGCTGCAAAATATGAGCAAATTGAACCGCGAACAGCGCGCTGCACGGGTACGGGAACTGATGCAGCTGGTCAATTTGCGGCCGGAATTTCTCAACCGCTATCCCCATGAGTTTTCCGGTGGTCAATGCCAGCGTATCGGTATTGCCCGTGCTTTAGCCACCGAACCCGAAATCCTGGTGCTGGATGAACCGGTCTCGGCGCTGGATGTGTCGGTGCAGGCGCAAATCCTGAATCTGCTGAAAGAGCTGCAGCAGCGCCTGGGACTGACCTATCTTTTCATCAGCCACGATCTGGCCGTGATTGAAATACTGTGCGACCGGGTGCTGGTGATGTACCAGGGTGCCGTGGTCGAGCAAGGGCCGCGGGCGCAGATTTTCGGCACACCGCAGCATGATTACACGAAAAAGCTGCTGGCCAGCGTGCCGCGTCTGACGGTGCCGGTATAGCCCCGACTGCCGGCTATGCCCGGCAGTGTTCGATTCATATCCCCAGTTCAAACACCAGTGGTGCCAGATAGCGTATCGCGGCATAGATCAAACCGATGGCCAGCAGATTCAGCCAGAAGCCGGCTTTGATCATGTCCTGAATGTGCATGTCTTTATAGGAAAACACAATCGCATTCGGCGGTGTGGCGACCGGCATCATGAAGGCCATCGAGGCTGCCAGTGCGGCGGGGATGGTTAACAGCATCGGGCTGGCATCCAGGCCCACGGCCACGGCACCGAGTATGGGCAGAAAGGTGGCGGTTGTCGCAGTGTTCGAGGTCAGTTCGGTCAGAAAAATGATTGCGGTGATGGTCGCTAGTACAATCAGGGCGAGATCCAGCCCGGCCAGTGCACCAACGGCCGTGCCGATGGCCTCGGCCAACCCGCTGCTGCTGAAGGCACCGGCCAGCGCCAGGCCACCACCGAATAACAGTAAAACGCCCCAGGGCAGTTGTTTTGCAGCTTCCCATTCCAGTGTGAACTGACCTTTTTCCACTGAAGCGGGCAGGGTGAAGAGCAGTATTGCTGCGAGCAGGGCGATGGAGGTGTCGGAAACACTCAAGCCGCTTAATTCGACCAGCCACGGCCGGGTAATCCATAGTAACGCTGTGGCAGTAAAGACGACTAAAACGATCCGCTCGCCTTTTGACATCTTGCCGAGTGCCTGCAGTTCCTTCGTGATGATATCCTGCGCGTCGCCCAGTACCAGGCCTTTTGTTGGATAAATCACTTTGCACAAGAGCAACCAGGCCAGGGGCAGCATGATCATGACCAACGGGACACCGAGCAGCATCCAGCTGGCGAAGTCAATCCGGATGCCGTGAGTATCGGCCAGAAAACTGGCCAGCAAGGTATTCGGCGGAGTGCCGATCAGCGTGCCCACGCCGCCGATAGAGGCGCTGTAGGCAATACCCAGCATCAGGGTCACACCAAAGCGGCGGGCCTGCTCCGGATCATCGACGCGGTCGGTGACGAAATCAATCACCGAGATGCCGACCGCGAACATCATAACCGCGGTGGCGGTATTCGATATCCACATAGACAGCAGCGCGGTAGCCAGCATAAACCCGGCGATGATGCCCGCAGGGCTGGTGCCGATGATGCGGATGATATTCAGGGCAATACGCCGATGTAGTCCCCAGCGCTGCATTGATGCCGCAATCAGAAAACCACCCAGAAAAAGAAAAATCAGCGGATGACCGTAATGCGCGGCAACCGCGCCTTGCTGCTCAATGCCCAGCAGCGGCATCAGCGGAATCGGCAGCAAAGCGGTGACGGCAACCGGTACGGCTTCGAACATCCACCAGAGCACCATCCAGCTGGCCAGTGCGACCAGCTTCCAGGCTGCTGGCGGTAATCCCGCCGGTGCCGGCAGTACCAGCAACAGCAGCATCACTAATGGTGCGAGCGGCAGTATGATCAGCTGTTGTTTGGATAGTGCCAGGCCTGTTGGCGTGGTCGATTTGGCTGACATGATCGGTTTTGATGTCATGGTGCTGGCTGCAAGCGCAGCACCTGACCGTCAGACGAGTCGTTCAGCAGATAAATCAGGCCATCCGGCCCTTGCCGCACATCGCGGATACGACCGAATTCATTGTTCAATAAGCGCTCTTCGTGCACGACGTGCTGACCGTCCAGCTCCAGCCGTACCAGCAATTGAAACTTGAGCGCACCCACGAATAAATTGCCACGCCAGCCCGGAAACTGGTCTGCGTTGTAAAACATAAGACCCGAGGGCGCAATGGACGGATCCCAGTAATAGATCGGGTCGATAATGCCGGGTGCCTGTTGCAGATCGCTGAGTTTGGTGCCGTTGTAATTAATGCCGTAGGTCACTTTAGGCCAGCCGTAATTTGCACCGGCCTGCACGATATTCAATTCATCGCCACCGCGCGGGCCGTGTTCCTGAATCCAGATCAGGCCAGTGTCAGGCTGCAGGGTTGCGCCCTGCACATTGCGGTTGCCGTAGGTGAAAATTTCCGGCCGGGCAGCAGCTTGCTGCACGAATGGATTGCTGGCTGGCACACTGCCGTCATCATTGAGCCGGATCACGCTGCCGGCATGATCGTTCAGATCCTGCGCCCACCACATATCACCGCGTTCGCCCAGGGTAATATAGAGATAGCCGTCGGTGTCGAATACCAGCCGCGAGCCGAAATGCCGACCGCCACGGGATTTGGGCAGAGCGCGGAAGATGACTTCAAGATTTTCCAGACGGCTGGCATCAGAACTTAAGCGGCCACGGGCGACTTCGGTGCCTATGCCGCCTTCACCGCGCCCGGCATAGGAGAAATACAGCAGCCGATTGCTGGCGAAAGCCGGATGTAAGGCCACATCGAGTAACCCGCCCTGGCCAACCGCCGTGATATTGTCCGGCAAACCCGTGACCGCTTGAGGGCGTAACTGACCTTCGTTGATAACCCGCAGACGGCCAGGACGTTCGGTGACCAGAAGCGTACCGTCGGGCAGAAAGGCCAGGCTCCAGGGGTGTTCCAGCCCCTGTGCTACAGTGACAACTTCAAAACGGTGTTTTTCTGAGGTAAAAGTTTTGGCCTGTGCGCAGGCCGACAGCGTAGTCATGATCAGACAAGCCACTAGGGCAAGAATGTGATTTTGCATGATGAATCCTCCTGATAACGTACAGTATGACCGCAACAATAGCGCCAAACTCCCTGTTTGGCAGCAAACGGGTAAGGTTATACGTGTTTTTCTGACCTTGCTCGGTATCATCAGCCTGCTTTGCGGGCGTACAGCGGGCGCAGTCGATTATCCCAAAGCCGATGAATATGTAATTTTTTTCCCGGCGCTGGCATGGCAGTCTTTCGGGCAATCCGATGGGCAATCAGGTGAGCCGTCTGGCTGGACGGTCGAGTTGCATGGCTGGATTTTTGAACCGAATTTGTTCAGTGATCTGCTGGAGCCGCTGCGGCTGGTACTGGGCTTGTCGGAGCCTGTGGTAGACACCACAGTCAATGCTGACAGTCAGCAATTGTGGGAGCAGCGCGGGCATTGGTTCACCGTTGACAACGAACGTGGCAAACGGCTGGCAGTACGCCTTGGAAATGATGTATATACCTTGCCGGCGTCGCGCCCGAACGGACATTTCTCGGGGGTTATCGAATTGTCCGCCGAGCCGCCGGCGCAGTTTGCTGTCGAGACTGCCGCGCATGATTCGCGCCGCTTCACGGGCGAGTTGCTGGCGATTCCGCCGACAGGGCTGAGCATTGTGTCCGATATTGACGATACGATTAAAATCAGTCAGGTGCTGGATACCAGCGAATTGCTGCGCAATACGTTTTTGCGGCCGTATCGAGCTGTGCCGGGCATGGTGGATTTATACCAGCGCTGGCAAGCTCGCGGCGCAGCATTCCATTATGTCAGCGCCAGTCCCTGGCAGTTATATCGCCCGCTGCGTGATTTCATGGACGAAGCAGGGTATCCGTTGGGCAGTTTTCAACTGCGTGATTTTCGCTGGAAAGATCAAACCGCGGTTATTTTTTTGCAGGATTCGCGTGCGCACAAGACAGCGGCACTGGAAACCTTATTGTCGCGTTATCCGCAGCGGCAATTCCTGCTGGTCGGTGATGCCGGTGAACACGATCCTGAAATTTACGGCGCGCTGGCCCGACATTTTCCAAAGCAGGTCAAAGCTATTCTGATTCGAGCGCTGGCCGGGGCTGATCTCAGCACGGCCCGCTGGGAACAGGCTTTTGCCGGCCTGCCCGCGGGCTTATGGCACTTATTTAGCGATCCGGCCGAGCTGCCTGATAATTTATTGAATGACTGAGGCAGCTCACCGATGGGCGTCTTCCCCTAAGAGGCGGTAAACAGCAGCGTAAAACTGACCGGAACAGCCAGACTGATGGCAGGCAAACCGGCGACTTCACGCAGCTTTTCAACACCGGCTTCGAGGCCCAGGTTAGTGGCATTCAGCAAGATCGGTTTATGCGTTGATACCAGCAGGGTGCTGGCGTTCAGCTTAAACACCTGCAGTTCAGCGGTGATATTGCTCTGGGTGCCGCTCAGGTCGAGCATGGCTTCTACCGTGGTCAGCATGCTCTGACCGGGTTCCAGACCATTGAGCATGGCAGCGTCGATGCTGGTTTTTATGGTGGCTTTAGGAGCGCTGGCGGTATCGAACAGCATCGTGCGCATGCGTTCGTTACGAATGTCGATAGCGGTGTTGACGCTGTCCAGGGTAATGCTCAACTCGGCAGCACCGGATTCGCTGATATGCCCCATGAGTTCGTCGAAGGTATGTGTTTCGGCAATATTACCGGCTTTGATGGACACAAAGTTGAGCTGCGAGGCCTCATTGTCCAGGGTCCAGTCAGCAGCGCTGGCCGCGCCGCAGAGCATCGACAGCAGCAGGATGGACGAGAAAAAAGTAAAGTGTTGGTGATTCTTACGCATGGTGTGCCTCCGGGTTGTTGAGAGCAATAAGTATACCGTTGCCCTTGCCTTCAAGTATGACATTCAACCGATTTGCAGACGGGCTCGGCTTGTACTGAACCCGCTGTCTGATGCAGTTTTACTCAGGCCAGTTTACTACCGTTGGCCACCGGGCGTTCCGGCACGGCGATGACCACAGCGCCGTTGTCCTGTACAAAACCGGTCAGTAAAAATTCCGAGCGGAAAGGCCCGATCTGTTTGGCAGGGAAGTTCACTACTGCGATGATCTGCTTGCCGATAAGTTCTTCCCGCTGATACAGATCGGTAATCTGGGCGCTGGATTTTTTGATGCCTAGCTCAGCCCCGAAATCAGCGAAAACTTTATAGGCTGGTTTGCGCGCTTCGGGAAACTCCTGCACATCGACAATCGTACCGACCCGCAGCTCGACTTTTTCAAAATCGTTCCAACTGATCTCGGTCATGGCTCAGCCTCGCTGCCGCACAGTAGCCAGTTGCACGCAGAGCACGAAAACTTCCATCGCCTGCGTCAGTTCGTCGAGGCTGGGAAACGTGGGCGCCAGACGGATATGGCTGTCGTCCGGGTCCTTGCCGTAAGGAAACGCAGCACCAGCCGGGGTCAGCTTGACGCCGGCTTCGGCGGCCAGACGTACCACTTCGGAGGCCAGTCCCGGTTTGGTATAAAACGATACAAAATAACCACCCTCGGGCACGGTCCAGCTGCCCATATCGCGATTACCCAGATTTTGTTCCAAGGCGTGCAGTACGCACTCAAACTTGGGTTTGATCAGCGCTCGGTGACGACGCATCAAATCCTGGATGGCTGCCTGCTCGGGTAAAAATTTTACATGGCGCTGTTGATTGAGCTTGTCCGGGCCGATCGAGACGATATTCCAGTGTTTTTTGAACGCTGCCAGATTGGCCGTGCTGGCAGCCATAAAAGCCAGCCCGGCACCGGCAAAGGTGATTTTCGAGGTAGAGGCAAATTGCACCACGGAATCCTCGGTGCCGTGGCGGCGACAGGCATCGAGCATATTGGCCAGGGCTGGCGGTGAATCGCTCAGATGATGGACGGCATAGGCGTTATCGTACAGTACCCGGAAATTCGGGCCAGCGATCTTGCCCAGCGCGGCGATGCGATCAATCACCTCGGCACTGTACACGCAACCGGTCGGGTTGGAATATTTCGGTACACACCACATGCCTTTTATGGAGGGATCTTCGCGCAACAGGCGTTCGACATCGCCCATCAGGGGGCCGTGCTCATCCATGCCGACAGGAATCATTTGAATGCCCAATTCCTGGCAGATCGCAAAATGGCGGTCATAGCCGGGTACCGGGCAGAGGAACTTGACGGTACCTTCTTTGCTCCAGGCTGATTCTGCGCCGCGCACACCCAGATAATGTGCGTGTAATACCATATGGTACATGAGCGTCAAACTGCTATTGCCGCCGACCAGCACCTGCTCCGGGGGTGTCCAACAGCCAGGCACCCAGTTGCTTGGCGCCGTTGAGGCCGTCCAGCCATAATTGCGCAGATCAGTCCTTCAGCGTGGAAGTTACCGTCCAGAATGCCGTCCAGTGCGTTGCTGAGATCAAGCTGGTCGGCACCGGGTTTTCCGCGCGTCAAATCGAGATTCAAATTACGCGCTTTGATTTTGTCGTACTGGGTGCTCAGAGTCTGTTCCTGTGAGCTGGCTTGCGAATTTTGCATGGGGCGGGTACCTGCGATGTTACGATTAAAACCGGTGCGTACTTTAGCATGCCTGAACGCTGTCGTAAGCATGCCGAGCGGGCGTTGACCGACTCTAGATCCAGTCCTGAAAAAAGAGAAAAATGACCGGTGTCCAGGTTGCGGTCAACCACACTCTGCGCAGCGGCACGAATCCGATATACTGAACGCGTTTGTTTCTTTATTACCTGCAACAGGAGACGGTTAATGGCAAGCGAAGGTTATCACGAGCCCATCAGTGAGTTATCCGATGAAACCCGCGATATGCATCGCGCAATTGTATCGCTGATGGAAGAACTGGAAGCGGTCGATTGGTACAATCAGCGTGTTGATGCCTGCAAAGATGCAGAGCTGAAAGCCATTCTGGCGCATAACCGGGATGAGGAAAAGAGCATGCCGCGATGGTTATGAATGGATACGCCGCCGCGATCCGACGTTTGACAAAGAAATGCGCGATTATCTGTTCGCCGAGAAGTCGCTGGGCGGTCACCACGATCACTGAGTGAGCCCGCCAGGCCGGCTTTGCCTGGTTATATGCGCCGGCCAGAAGCTGTTGTCATAACAGCTCCTGGTCAGGCAATCTTCGTCCAGTCTCTCATTCAACCTTTCAGCTGAGCCGTGATGACGCTTGCTGACCCGCAAGTACAGCCCCGTCATGCCATAAAATAGATGTTGGCACTTGCATCACAAGTGAAAATCCGCCCATCATAGCGTTCGTTCAGCAATTACCCTGCAATTTGTGCAATGGCTGCAAACACGAATCCCGCCGAGAACTATGACTATATTTTCAGTATCAGCGAGTTCAGCCAGATAATTGGTGTGGACGATGCCAGTCTGCGGGCTGAACTGTCCACTGATGATTTAATCCGGCTGCCCGGTAATCAATGGGGCGTGCCGCCCGCCGAAGTGCGCGCTTACCTGACCCGGCACGGGGTTGAATACTGCTTCCAGAATATTGCCCTGATCAATCTAAAAGGAGGGGTGGGCAAGACCACCAGCGCGGTATCGTTGGCAACGCGGGCGGCCCAGTACGGCTGTAAAACCTGTGTGCTGGATCTGGACTCGCAGGCTTCCGCCACGCTGGCGCTGGGGATTGAACCAGACGATGACGATCCGATCTTCATCGATATCTGGCAGCGTCCTGCCGAGATGCTACCGGCTGCCTTATGGCGTTTGCAGGACAGTTTGTACCTGTTGCCGTCCAGTCTTGAAAACGGCTTGCTGGATGTCAGTCTGGCCAACCCGATGCAGCAGAAAAAGGCTGTACTCGGTGTTTGTCAGGTGCTGCGCGAGCAGGGGTTTGAGTTGCTTGTGCTGGATTGCCCGCCGTCATTGGGCGCAGCTGTCATTTCTGCTGCCTGCGCTGCAACAACTGTATTGATTCCGGTTGGGTTCGATGCGTTTTCGCAAAAAGGTCTGCGGCTGACCCTGCAGGAAGTACGCGCCATTTGCGAGACCTTCGGTTTGAGCGAACCGCAGCTCAGGATTTTATTCACCCAGTATGACCGTCGTGTCAAGCAGGCGGATGTTGTCCTGACGCATCTGCAGGCGACCTACGCGGAGCAGTTGGTGCCTGTCCCGATCCGCACCACAACCCAGTTCGCCAAAGCCAGCGGGAGTGGCAAAACCATCTTTGCCAGCAGTGGTCGCAGCAGCGCCAAAACCGATTACGATACCTGTCTGCGGCACCTGTGGCCGATTAGCATCAACCCACCGGAAACAGCGGTCGGGTCGGTATAAGGGGAGGAGTCAGCATGAGTGAATCGCCCGCGCCACCGCGTCTTAAAGTCAGTCGCCCGCGCAGTCGTTTATACCAGCTTGCACCGGCTGTGGACGCGGCAGCGCTGTCGGAGCCATCCCCTGCGGACTCTGCAACTGAATCTGCTGCTGAATCCGCAGCGGCCCTGGCGCTGGATGCGCGTATGCAACGACAGCGTCGCTGGCAACGTCGGCGGGCGATCAATGTGCTGCATTATCATGCTGCCCTGAGCGGTACCGCCGGTGTTTTACCGCTACCGGTGCTGGATACGCTGCTGGTGGGTAGTTTGCAGCTGAACCTGATCCACGATCTGAGCCGGCTGTACGGGGTGGATTTTTCCACCCAGCGGGCCAAGGCCGCGATTGCGGCTTTACTGGGCGGGATGCAGAGCGGCCTGCTGGTCAGCAGCATGCTCAAATACGTACCGGTGGTCGGTTACGCGGTGGTCAGCATCCCCGCAGCGGCGGCAGTGGGTGCAGTAACCTACGCGATTGGCAAGGTGTTTATGTATCATTTCGAGCTGGGTGGCACGTTGCTGGATTTCGATGCCGACAAGCTGAGAGACTATTTTAAAAGGCAATTAAAGCGATGAATAAAATGCACAAGCACTCTTTTAATCGCTTGCTGCTGCCGTTGCTGGCGGGTTGTCTGGGAGGCTGTGTCAGTCCGCCGTCCGATCCGAATACTGTGGAATGCTATCTGATCAGGAAAATATGCTATCGGGGCGGGCATCCCGACCGTCTCGCGACGCGGGAGCGGTTCGGGATCGACGGTATTATTGCGATTGATCAGGATTACAACCGCAGCCGCTAAGTCCCCGCCATTGCTGTTATTTGCAACCCGCTGCGGTCTATAAAAAACCGTTATGTCGCAGGCTTGACCGCTCGTACCAGGGCATCCAGGGCTATTGCGCCCGGCTCGCCCGGTTTGCCGTGACCGGGTTCCAGTGATACAGGCCGCTCGATGATCTCAGCTTTCTCAATCTGCCAGCCCGGCAGTAAGGCGGTAATGTCCGGCGGTGTGCAGAGCACCTGTGGGTCCTGCGGACCGCCCCAGCCGTGTTCGAGATTACTCAGATCATGCCCGACATACAGTAAGGTACCGCCTGCTTGCAGCGCCTGACTGGCGTGCTGTATCAGTTGCCTGCGTTCTTGTGCTGGAATATGCAGATAGGCGATCAGCACCAGCTCAAAAGCCTCGGGCGGCGGCGCATAAGTTGTCACATCGGCCAGTATCCAGTCCACCGTCACGCCACGGCTGCTGGCCAGCTGACGGGCTTTGTCCAGGCCGGTTTCAGCGAAATCCACGGCACTCACCTGCCAGCCTTGTTGTGCCAGCCAGACCGCATTGCGACCTTCACCACAAGCCAGATCCAAGGCCCGGCCCGGTTTAAGGTGCGAAGTTTCTGCCACCACAGTCTGATTGGGCGTTAAACTCCAGACAAATTCACGTTGCGCATAGCGCGCATTCCAACCGGTACGGTCCATAATGATTCCTCTTGTTTACCCAGGCCTGACCCTGTATGGAACAGGCCTGCCAATGAAGCCACAGACTGGCCCAATCAGGCAAGTCCGGCTGTACTTTTGCCACTCTGGCTTTCGTGCTTGAATGGGTCAAATCAAACATCAGGCCTTGTGCTGTCTCCGGCAAGCAAAGACATCGCTATCTTGCCGGGCCGGTTTCGATGGCTATGCGATGGTTGGCATCAGTTGTAACCAAGGCCTCAAATATTCGTCTCTGCGATAGGGGAGCAAAATGTCGATTCAAGTACCTGAACGTGCCAGCGCGGTGGTTATCGGTGGTGGCGTGATTGGCGCCAGCGTCGCGTATCACCTGGCTAAATTGGGCTGGCAGGATGTCGTATTGCTGGAACGCAAACAGTTTGCCTGTGGCACGACCTGGCACGCTGCGGGCCTGATTGGCACAGTGCGCGCCAATGAGCAACAGGCCCGGCTGTGCCAGTATTCGATGGCGCTGTTGCATGAGCTGGAGCAGGAAACGGGTCAGAGCACCGGTTTTCGCCAGGTGGGCAGCGTTACGATAGCGCATAGCGAAGCGCGCTGGCAGGAGTTGAAACGGATTGCATCGATGAATAATGCGTTCGGTGTGACGCGTGTTGAGCTGGTAACACCGGCGGAGATCAAAGCGCTGCATCCCCTGGTCAGCAGCGAGATTTACTCGGTGGCACCTGGGTGGCGCATGATGGTCAGGCCAGCCCGGTTGATATCACACAGGCCTTTATCAAGGGTGCCCGGAGCCGGGGTGCGCATTGTCTGGAGGGCGTGAAAGTAACGGCGATTCAGCACAGTAATGGCCGGGTGACCGGCGTCAGCACCGATCATGGATCGATTCAAACGGATTTTGTGGTCAACTGCGGTGGTATGTGGGGGCGCGAGCTGGGCCGTATGGCCGGGGTGAATATTCCGCTGCATGCCTGTGAGCATTACTACGCGCATACCGAAAAACTCGATCTGCCGCCGAACCTGCCTGTGCTGCGGGATCATGATAAATGTGCGTATTATCGCGAATACGCCGGCTCATTATTGGTCGGTGCGTTCGAGAAACACGCCCAGCCCTGGGGAATGGACGGGATTCCCGAAAATTTTTGTTTCGATGAGTTGCCGGGACACCTGGAAGAGCAACTCATGCCAGTACTGGAAGACGCCATGCAACGGGTGCCGCTGCTGGCTGATGTCGGCTGGCGCAGTTTTTTTTGCGGGCCGGAAAGCTTTACCCCGGACGATCAGTTTCATCTCGGCGAGGCCCCCGAACTGCGCGGTTTTTTTGTCGGCTGCGGCCTGAATTCAGTCGGCATTCAATCCTCCGGCGGATTGGGTAAAGTGCTGGCTGAGTGGATGCATCACGGCCATCCGCCGATGGATCTGTGGAGTAATGATATCCGCCGTATGTATCCGTTCATGGGTACGCAGAAATTCCTGCAGGAGCGGGTCTCGGAAACCCTGGGATTACTGTACGAAAATCATTATCCGTACCGGCAGTTCAACAGCAGCCGCGAGGTTCGTCATTCGCCCATTCATGAACGCTTGCGTGAGCAGCGTGCCTGTTTTGGGCAGGTGGCAGGCTGGGAGCGGCCCAACTGGTTTGCACCGGCAGGTGTCGAGCCGGTCTATGCATATTCTTTCGGCAAGCAGAACTGGTTCGACTATTCCGCTGCCGAGCACAAAGCGGCTCGCGAGGGCGTCGCCTTGTTCGATCAGTCCAGTTTTTCCAAATATCTGCTGCAGGGCCGTGATGCCTGCCGCGTGTTACAGCGGATTTGCAGCGCTAATGTGGATATTGAACCGGGTCGGATCGTTTACACCCACTGGCTCAACGAGCGTGGTGGTATCGAGGCTGATTTGACCGTTGCCCGACTGCGCGAAGACCAGTTCTGGGTTGTGAGTGGTGCGGCAGTCACGCATCGTGATCTGGACTGGCTGGCGCGCAATATTGACCCGGATGCCCATTGTTTTGTGCACGACATCACTAACGCCTGGGCCGTATTCGGGATAATGGGGCCGCACAGCCGCGCCTTATTGCAGGATGTGCTGGCTATCGACCTTGGCAACGATGCATTTCCTTTCGGGGCCGACAAACCTATCGAAATCGGCTGTGCGGTCGGGCGGGCAACACGGGTGTCCTATGTTGGTGAGCTGGGCTGGGAGTTATATATTCCGGTGGATATGGCCCGTCATGCCTTTGATCAGATCTGGCAGGCCGGGCAGCAGTACGGTTTACAACTGGCCGGTATGCATGCGCTGGATTCCTGTCGGATCGAGAAAAAATTCCTCCATTTCGGGCACGATATCGGCGACGAAGACACCCCGCTGGATGCCGGTATGAGCTTTGTCTGCGCACTGGACAAACCCATTCCGTTTATCGGTCGCGAGGCTATCCTGAGGCAAAAAGAACAAATCCGCACGAAACGCCTGGTGCAATTTTTACTGCAGGATCCCGCAGCTATGCTGTATCACCACGAGCCCATCTGGCGCGATGGTCAGCTGGTCGGCCATCTGACATCGGGTAATTACGGTCATACTCTGGGCGGCTCGGTCGGGCTGGGTTATGTGCATTGTCCGGAAGGCGTGACGAAAGACTTCATCGAATCCGGCCAATGGCATATTGAAGTGGCCTGCGAGCGCATCCCGGCCCGGGCCAGTCTGCGGCCTATGTACGACCCCGGCGGGGCACGCATGCGCGGGTAAGAAAGCGTTGCCCCTGACACGCTGGCTGGTCAGGGTGCTCACTGTGCGCGACTTATGCCGATATTAGTAGCCCAATAAAAAAGGGCGAAACCCGGAGGTTCCGCCCTTTTTGCCTGCAACTCCGAAGAGTCTGAGGCGGGTTAACAGTGCAAGCACTGTCAGCCCTATCGCATTCGGGTACTCAGAGCGCGACGATATTCTCTGCCTGCAGGCCTTTTTGACCTTTGGTGACAGTGAACTGAACTTTCTGGCCTTCGGTCAGGGTTTTGAAGCCTGAGCCGGAGATCGCGCTGAAATGAGCAAATACGTCTGAACCAGATTCTTGCTCAATAAAGCCAAAACCTTTTGATTCATCAAACCATTTAACGGTGCCGGTAGTAGTAGACATAATAATATCCTGATTAATTCAAGTGTAATGAAGCCTTTTGCAAGGCGGTGTCGCTGGAAGTGTTGCTATTACTTATGAAAAACAGGACGAGGTACTAAAGATGGAACATCGAAATGGTATGCATAAATATATTAGACGTACTTTCAAGCTGGGACTAAGTATATAGGGCTTTATTTTATAGTCAACGACTATTCTTGTGTGATGGTATAGCCGCAGTGCCAAGGCGAACATCCATACTGCAAGCTCTGGCTGGCTGTGAGTGCTGTAACAGCTTGCCCATCAGGCGTCGTTTTGAGGAGGCGTATCACTGGCTGGCGGCTGATGTGGTGTTTCCACTTCAGGCTGTTCAGTTGGTGTGCTGAGTTTCCGACGTCGTTTTTCTTCTTTTTTCTGTTTCTTTGCGAGATCTTTTTGGCGTTTCTCAAACGCGTAATTAGGTTTGGCCATTAGTAATCCTGATTTAATTAATAGGCCAGTTTAGACCAAACCGGCGCGTAAGTCCTGTCGGGATACATTGTTTTTGCTATGTTGCCCGTACCGGCAAGCATCTGGCAGTATCCCAAAAACAGGATTGGTACCATGTTATGGGTACGTTGTGCCGGGCGTGTATACAGTCTTTAGCAGGGCAGGCAATAACAAGCTTACCGCGTCAGATCCCGAAAATGGCGCTTGCTGGCGCGGCTGGCAAAACCGGCAAACTCTTGCGCAAAGTGTTCGCGCAGTTGATGACTGCGACGTTCCAGGTGATCAACCAGCACCCCCAGTGCCATAAAGGTTTCGACGGGTACTTTGGGGTTTTCGCGCAGGGCTTGTGCATAGTTTTCCAGATGCTCGGCCTGTACGGAACAGTCCTGAAAATCGCCCAGCAGATTTTGCAGGTTTTTAAGCGGTTTCAGGGCCGCTGACAGCGCGTGATCAGGATACACGCCGGGCAGTCCGTCCAGTAAATAACGCAGTTTCTTGCAGATTTTGCGCAGCTCGTGCAGATCCTCTGCAGGACTGTCCGGGGTGATTGCCAGACCTTGTTTGCGGGCTTTGCGGTAAACCCGCCAGATGCGCTCACCTGCGGCCTCACGCAGTGACGGGGCCGGCAGGCTCGAAGCCGTTTCGGGATCAGGTTGTCGAGTCAGAAATTCACGCCAGCTCGCTAGCAGTTTGCGGTAACGGGCGGAATCCAGCACTTTTACCAGACGGCGGTGTTCGCGCTTTTGCTGGCTTTGCAGATAATCGCTAAGTGGTACCAGACTGTCAGCCAGCGTATCCGGCAGTTCTTTTTGAAACCGGGGCATGTGCAAAAGATACACATCCAGATCGCGGAGTGGCCCACTGGCCTGTCCCAGCCAGGCAAATTCATCCCGGAAATGCTGCGTCGCTGCTACCGGGAACAAGTGCTTGAAGGCGCTGAGCAAAGAGCGTGTGCGGCGTATGGCAATGCGGAAATCATGCAGAAACTCGCTGTCCAGGTTTTGCCTGAGACCAGGTTCGTTAGCGGTCATGACCGTCAGAAGCCATGTAAAGACCTGCCGTAAAGCATCCTGTGCCGTGCTCTCTGGTGCCAGTTTGAAGCGCGGTTTCGCCGAGTACTGATCAGGCTGGATGTTTGCCAGCCGGAAAAAAACTGCGATGGGATCAGCGCAAGGTAACAGCGGAGCGTCAGTTTGCAGCGCTGCCAGCAGTCGCCCGGCAGCTTTTTCATAACCGCGCAGGCTGTCGAGCGCAAGCAGCGTCATCGTGGCGTTATTGGCGGCTGCTGTGTAGCGGGTCAGTGTGCAACGGGCCAGCAATTTACCGTCGCTGTTGCGCAGATCGTAGCGCTGCTGCACAGCGGCAAACTCGGCTTGCAGCAATGCCACGCGAGGAGACAGCAAGGGCTCCAGGCGTTGTGCCAGAGCGCTGTCCGGAGGACACGCGGCCAATGCCTGTGGCGTGCGTTGGCGCAGTTGGCCGCTATTGTCGACCAGACGGGTTTCGATGTAGGGCACCGGCCCGGTGCTGACACGCCATTCCTGCAGGCACAAACCGGCTCGATACAGACGCCAGTCAAAGCTATCGTAAAAACACAACGAAGCGCTCAGCGTATCGGCCAGCGCAAGGCCTTTGTACTCCGGCAATGTCTGTTGGTTAATCGGATGCTCGTCTGGCAGTAAAAACAGCTGCGTTCGCGTCATGAACTCAAGTCTCAATGGCGATAAGTGAAGTGAACCAACGTAAACACAGACTGATTCGTTAGGGCATAAAGTACATGATCGCTGCCGCTGCCTCAAATAGCATCCGTCGCCCGGTAGCGGGGAGGACACATAAGGGAGAGCACATTAGGCGCTGTCGATGCCGAACTGTCACGGGGCTGTCATTAAGGCGTCATCCGGTAACGCTAGGCTTTGCGCGAGTCTAACTGCCCCGTGAAGCTGCTATGTCCCGACTCGAATTCCGAAGTGTTTGGATCTCCGATGTACATCTGGGGACCCGCGATGCGCAAGTAGAATATCTGCTGGATTTTCTGCGCCATGTGAAATGTGATTATCTCTATCTGGTTGGCGATATTATCGATATCTGGAAAGTGAAATCCGGCTGGTACTGGCCGGCCCTGAATAATGAACTGATCCGGGAGGTAGTCGAGAAAGCCCGGCAAGGTACCCGGGTCATCTATGTGCCCGGCAATCACGATGAAATGCTGCGCGATTATGTCGGCGGACAATTCTATGGTATCGAGCTGCATCACCAGATCGAGCACCGCACTGCCGACGGCAGAACTTTTCTGGTACTGCACGGCGACGAGTTCGATTGCGTCGTGCGGCACAGCAAATGGCTGGCGTATGTCGGTGGCGAAGCCTATGACCGCCTGCTGATTCTCAACCGCTGGTTCAACCGCTTGCGGCGACGACTGGGGTTTTCTTACTGGTCGTTGTCAGCGTACATTAAATACCGGGTCAAAAACGCAGTACAGTACATCGGTAACTTCGAGTCGGCAGTGGCGCGCGAAGCCCGTCGGCGGGGGGCTGACGGTGTTATTTGCGGCCATATCCACCATGCCCGGATTGCTGAATTCGACGGCATTTACTACGGTAATAGTGGTGACTGGGTGGAATCCTGTACCGCACTGGCCGAAGATGCCTCGGGCGAGTTGCGGCTGATCCGCTGGACGGAAGAAAGCGCCTTACTGACCACTGAATCCGATGCGCTGGCGGCAGGCGATACGGTTCTGGCACCGGTCAGTATCACCATTAACCGCGAGCCGGCTGCGGCGAGCAGACAACTGGCGCGCACCTGACCCTCTCTGAACGACGCACAATGCCCCACGGGAGTTCCCCTTTTTTCTCCCTTGGGGCGTCGCAGTTTATTCCGGTTGCTTGCCAGAAATCCCTGATTATTCAGAAAGACTAGGATCCGCTGTTGCGTTGTCCGATAAACAGCAGATACTGCCAAAGTCCGCCATAAGCGCGGCGCATTTCCAGCTGTTCGGTGCAAAACCGGTGTTGCAGCTCGGGTGCCAGATGAGCTTCCATGCGGACATGATTCAATTGCATCCAGCGCTTGAACCACGGCACGGGTGACGCGGCAAAATCGACCACTGCCAGCCGCCCGCCAGGACTTAAATCCTGCTGTGCACAGCGCAGCACATGGTCCCAGCCTGGATTGATCATCGACAAAGTGTACGAAAACAGCACCAGGTCGAAACCCTGGCGACTGCTCAGCGGCGCATCATACAATTGATTGCACAAACGTATCTGCACCTGATCCTGCAGCCGGTTGCGGGCTTTGGTTAGCATTTCGCTGGACAGATCCAGCCCAGTCAGTTGCGCGCAGGGCAGACGTTGGCGCAGTGCCAGCAGATTCTTGCCGGTGCCACAGCCGATTTCCAGAATCCGCTGCGGTTGCGGATCAAGCGCAGCAATACGTTCGATGATCGTGTTGCGTCCGAACAGAAAACTCCAGCGGGTAGCGTCATACAGACGCGCATGCAGTTGGTAATAGCGGCTCAGCGGATGGAGCGCAGGGGCTTTCAGAACCTCGCTCATAGCACTTGCGCGAAATGCAGGCTGCCGTAAGTGCCGACCCGGTCCTGCTGATGCAGCGGTTCACTTTTTTCCGGAAAAAAGCGTAATGTGCTGCGTACCCAGTCCGGCAGAAAAGCGGCCTCCTGACTGGCTGAGCGCAGTAATATCCGGCTGCCGGGACGGCTGTTTTGCAAAATCAGCTGCCATTCTTCCGCCAGCGCTGCGGGTTTATGCGCGGCCAGCCAGTCCTGATGATCAAGCAGCACGAAATGGCTGTACTGACCCGGATGCTGGCGCAGAAAATCGCTTACCGTCAGATTATAGGTCTGCACCCGGTGGCTGTTGGCGCGCAGCTGCTCGAAATTGTCAGCCTGCAGATAGGCCGGGCAGCAGCTTGAGGTGTAGGAACCGGTCAGATAAGCACGCCAGAAATAATTATCGTGGATCAGCACTTCAGTCAGCACATGCTTGAGTTTGTCCGCCACGAAGCCTACGATGCCGCCGGGGTAACGCTCGCTGATCAGGCGGATTTGCGGCCGTGGCACACCGACCATCGCCAGCGTCATGGGCTGGCGTACAATCCAGGCGATCAGGCGGCCCCACAGCAAAGGCTCCAGTTGTTGATACAGTTCTTTTTGCTGCTCCAGGGTGCGGGCATCCAGCAGATCGAACAGCATCCGTCCGAGTTCACGACGCAGCAGCAGATAACGGCTCAACACCCAGGCGACCAGCCCGGAGGTGCCGTAATAATGGAACGAGCGCCGTTTGCTGGTGGCGTCGAAATAGGCGATTTTCTGATCCCAGAACGTTTTCGCATACGCGGGCAGGTCTTGTCGCAGATCGCTGTACACCGTCTGAAAAGCCTGGTGCGAGCCGCGCCCGAACATGGCGAAGAGATCTTCGAAATTCGCGCCCCGGATCAACGCCAGCTTTAACTCCAGCAAGGCATTCTGCCGCGGGTTGACATCAACAGCGTGAATTTCTGCCGGTGAATCGAGCAGATAATCCAGCGTATTGCAACCGGCGCTGGTCAACACCAGTACCCGGCTGGAGGCATCCAGTTGCATGAGCTGGCGATCAATGCGCGGGTCTTCCCAGCACATATTGTAGATCAGGTTGTGCTCATGCACGGTCCGGAACACTAGATCATGCGCACCTTGGCTCAGTGCATTAACTTTTTGTCGCAGCATCGTTGTCATCTCGTAATGTCATAGCGGAATCGATCATGGAACAGTGTGGGTCTGCCGCAGGCGTCGCCTCGGCGATCACGTCGGCATAGAGCGTCAGCAAAGTGTCGTAGATACGGTTCCAGTCGTATGCGCTCACGGCTATGCGGGCCTGTTTACCAAGCTGATGGCGCCAGTCGGGTTGAGTGGCCAGCTGGCAGGCGGCAGCGACGAAAGCCGCCGGATCGGAGATCGGGTATTCGCAGGCCGCTGTGAGCCTGTTCGATATGATTGCGCGCTGCTGCGTAATCGAACGCCACTACTGCCAGACCGCTGGCCATGGCTTCCAGCGTTACATTGCCGAACGTTTCGGTCAGGCTGGGAAAAAGGAACATATCGGCGGAGGCATAACTGGTGGCCAGCGCCAGTCCGCGTTGCACACCGGTAAAGATAAAATCTGGATATTGCGCCTGCAGTCTCGGTGCACTAGGGCCATCTCCGACTAGAACAAAACGAGCGGCCGGAACGGTTTTTTGCAGGGCCAGAAAGGCCTCAATGGCCAGCGCCAGATTTTTCTCCGGCGCGATACGTCCGACATACAACGCTACCGGTTGATCAGTGTCTGGCGCGCCCCATTTACAGCGCAACGCCTTGCTGCGATGGGCCGGATTAAATAATTGCGTATCAATACCCCGCGCCAGCACTGCATTGGCCTGGATGCCCAAATTGCCCAGTTGTTCGGCCAGCTCGGCGGTTGGCACCAGGTTTCGTGCACAGCGGTTGTGAAACGCGCGCAGATAGCGTTCGATCAAAGGGCGCAGACAGCCGATCCGGTAATGCTGGCTGTACTGATGAAAATTGGTGTGGAAACCGGCCACTACCGGTATGCGCAGACGTCGGGCCGCCCACAGCGCAGCTGCGCCCAGTGGTCCTTCGGTGATGGTATGGACGATATCCGGACGGTTGTCGCGCCAGGCTTGCAGCAAGCGCCACGGTGTCGGCAGACCAAACTGCAGATTCCGATAGCCGGGTAATGGCAGGCCGGGAATGGTGAGCAGTTCCGGTGCTGGCTGCGTACTGTTACCTTGGGGTCCGGCACGCTGCCGTGGCCGGATCAGCTGAACGTGATGGCCGCGCGCCTGCAAACCAATGACGAAGCGCTGGCAGGTATTCGCCACACCGTTGACTTCGGGGGGATAGGTTTCCGTGACCAGCGCCACGCGTAATGATGGTTTTTGCACCTTCCTGTCCGTCAGGTTGCCAGAAGCGCCAGGCAGTGGCCTGAGATACATTTCAGGATGCGCTGCCACGGCTTTTCTAGCGGGGCTGCCGACGGCATCATTCAGCGCGTCATCAGAATAAAGTTTGTGCGGTTTCATTGGACGCGGTGGTACCGGACTTCAGCCTGAACCGTAACAGCCGGTGCGTTACCGTGCAGTATTGGCAGCGCCTGCTCAATCGTGTTCTGGCAATGGCGAGCCAGCGCATTGCGGGCTTCCTGGCCAGGCGTTTTAACCGGGCAGAACTGCAGTTTGGCTTCGGTCTTCGGGGCAGCCAGCAAACGCCATAAATGCGTGCCCAGATCAGCATCGCCGATAAACGGCACAATCCGGTTCGGGCCGGTGCTGGTCGGATAAGCAATGGCAATGGGTTGCAGCGGGGTTTTCGCCAGCTCCGCAGCTTGCAACAGGCGGGCGTGAAAACGGCGCACACCCTGGCCGTCGGTCGAGGTGCCTTCCGGGAAAATCAGCACCTTGTGGCCGGCCCGTAAACGCCAGACAAGCTGTTCACAGACCATGTTGCTGCTGTGCCGTTCGCCGCGCTCAATAAACAAGGTGCCGGAACGGTGACAGAGCCAGCCGAACAAAGGCCAGCGGGCCACTTCGCCTTTGGCCAGGAAATAGGTCGGGCAGGTCGCCGCCAGACACATCACATCCAGCCAGGAGATATGATTGGCGACCAGCAAGGCCGGCCCTGCAGCATAACTGCCGCTGACTTCCAGTTGTACATTCAGAATGCGCAGCAGACGCCGGCTCCACCAGCGCAGCGGCCACAGGCGGGGTGCCCGTCCGGCACGCAGTGGCAGGGCCGACAGCAACACCCCGGTAGCGATATGCACTAACACCCGGCCCAACCGCCAGAAGCGTCGCAGCGAGGTGCCCAGCCCGACCAGGAATAACGGCAGCTTCATGACAGAAAGTGCCGGGCGTAACGGCGGTCCAGGCCTTTGGTATCGGCCATAATGAAAAAGTCGGCCACCTGGAAATCTGCATCCAGACAAGGTGGACCGCAGATTTTCGCGCCGACCCGCAAATACGCTTTAAGCAGCGGCGGCAACGATACTTTGGGCATGTTTACCGGCAGGCTCGCTTCCGGCAGCGGCAATAGCGGGCTGACCCGTAATTCGGGTGCAGCACCAAACCGATCCAGTAAATTCTGCGCGGTATGGTGTATCGCCGCATAGCCGAATGCCTGCGGTAACGGCAGACTGGCGCAACCGATCAGATATTTGCTGCGATGCTGGGTGATGAATTCCGCCAGCCCCGACCAGAGCACGGAAATTGTCGAGCCGTTGCGATAAGCCGGATGAATACAGGTGCGGCCGATTTCTGCGATATCGCCTGGCAGCGCCAGAATACGATCAATCTCGAACTCGGTTTCGGAATAGAAGCTGCCGGCTCGCGCAGCGGCTGCCCGGTCAAGAATACGGGTATAGCCAACAACATTGCCGGTTTGCAGATTGCGCACCAGTAAATGGGCGCAGAACTCGTCGAAGCGATCGTGATCCAGACCGCTGATCGGGCTGTGCAGACGCGCTCCCATTTCCTGCCCGAAAATCGTATAGCGGAAACGCTGCGCTGTGCGGATAGCCGCGGGACTGTTTTTCCAATAGTGCAGTTCGGTGCTTAGGGAAACCGCGCGGCGTGGTGCGGATGTGACAGTAGCCGAGTGCAATGACATAAGCGCTCCGTGAGCTGTATTCAGTTGGGCAGCCCGGATGCGACATTCGGGTTGCGGGTTCTGGACGATGGCCAGCATGCATCCGATGCATTTTTAAATGCGCTTATGACAAGGCCATGACGATCTGATGGCAATTTGATGATGTCTTTTGAAACTGTATCTGGAGAGTTGTTTACGGCGGGTTGCAGACGGTTGGGGGCATCCGTCTGTCATATTGTCGGGATAATCCTGCTGCGGCTAATACATAGCCGTGCACAGGATATAAGGCGTGGCAATGATCCCTGCCCCGCCGAACGCGCGGGTGATATAACTGGCTGCAAGGCACACTGCGCCGCCTCAAGGGCACCGCTTATTTCAGTCTGCGAGCCTGGTCGACCTGAGTCCTGTCAGGGGCTGCCATTTTGCCGGGGAACGGGCCGCATAATAAAGCCCGCAGCATTACCAATGAGCGGATGATATTGCATCAGGCTTCAAGGAGTCGGTAAGCTAGTAGAGTCGTTTTATCATGCGACAGGGGAGATTGTTCTTCAAATCACTAAAGAATTAAGCCATGTCTGATCAATTACCTGATCTATTATCTAATTCACCATCGGATTTGTTATTGGATTCACCACCGGAATCGCCCCTGGGTTCTCCAGCGGGGCCATCGATGTCACGGCGCGGCTGCCTGCAACTGCTGACTGCAGCGGGGTTAGGGGGGCTGACCGCGACCTTGCCCATACCGGCACTTGCCGCCCGCCAGCCGTCCGCGCTGCAGCGCAAAGTCAATGCGTATATTCAGCAGCAGCGTCGTCTTGGCCGGGTGGCCGGCGATGAGCAAACATCCTGGTCGGTGTACGATTTTAATACGGGCGTCAAACTGGTCTCGATCAACGAAGATGTACCGCGTCAGGCGGCCAGCATGATCAAGCCTTTTGTTGCCCAGGCGTACTTTTTCCGGCACCGGGAAAGCAGTCAGCGTTATCCTTTCAGTTCCGAAGTGCAGGGCCTGTTGACACGGATGATCCGTGACAGCAATAACGCAGCCACCAACGAATTGATCGAGCGGGTCGGTCGCAGCCGTTATGCACGGCGGCCAAAAGAGGTGGAGCAGGTGTTGCGCCGTCATGCCGGGGGGATTTTCCGGCATGTGAATATCGTCGAGTATATTCCCCGTAACGGCCGTTCCTACCGCAATAAAGCATCGGCGCGCGATTACAGCCGGTTTCTGTATGCGGTCTGGAAAGATCGCCTGCCCTATGCGGACGACATGAAATATCTGCTGGGCTTGCCGAATAATGACCGTATTCAGGACGGTACCAAGTACGTTCCCGATGGCTACCGGATTCTGGACAAAACCGGCTCAACGGCCCATTTGTGTGGCAATATGGGTATTGTTGTCGCCCGTGACAACAAAGGCAGACCGCATCCTTACACCATGATCGGGATCATTGAAAAACGCCGCCGGGGCACCCCTTACTGGGCCTGGATCAAAGATCGCGGCAATGTGATCCGGGAAGTGTCCGATCTGGTGTATACGGAACTGAAGCGCCAGTACAATCTGGCTTGATGGCAACCCGGCTGACCGCCAAACGGTTTACGGTGCAAGGTGATGACTGGCTGCGGTGAGGCGCAGCACCGGTCCGTTATGCCCGCAAACCGTTAGTGCATGCCGCTCTGTAATACAGACTGCTGCGCAAAAAACCACTTCGATGCGCAGCAGCAAACGGTTTTTGCCTGGCTGCTGGTACGCCCAAAAGCACTCTAAAACCAACAATAATGGTCAAATTCCACTAGAGAAACCGCATGTCTTCCAAATCCAACGCTGCAAAACCCGCCGCCACCCAACGTAAAACCCTCGAAACCCTGCGCAGCCAGCGCTGGTACGGACCGGATGATCTGCGCTCTTTCGGTCACCGCTCGCGCACCAAGCAGATGGGTTTTGCCCGCGAAGAAGTGGTCGGCCAGCCGGTCATCGGTATCATCAATACCTGGAATGATCTGGCCACCTGTCATTCGCATTTCCCGCAACGGGTACAGGACGTCAAACGCGGTATCACGGCGGCCGGGGCGTGCGCACTGGAACTGCCAGCGATGTCGCTGAGTGAGCCGATCCAGAAACCGACCACCATGCTGTATCGCAATTTCCTGGCGATGGAAACCGAGGAATTGCTGCGTGCCCACCCGATTGATGGCGTGGTGTTGATGGGTGGTTGTGACAAAACCACACCGGCGCTGCTGATGGGGGCGCTCAGCATGAATCTGCCGGCCATTTATGTGCCAGCCGGGCCGATGCTGCGCGGTAACTGGCGCGGCAATGTGCTGGGCAGCGGTACTGATGTCTGGAAATACTGGGATGAGCGGCGTGCGGGCCAGCTGGACGATCAATCCTGGTCGGAAATCGAGGATGGCATCGCCCGTTCGGCAGGCACCTGCATGACCATGGGCACCGCCGCCACCATGATGTCACTGAGCGAAGCGCTGGGTATGTGTCTGCCCGGTGCCTCCAGCATCCCGGCGGTGGATTCGCGCCACCAGCACATGGCGTATTACTCCGGCCGTCGCATCGTGGACATGGTGTGGGAAGACCTCAAGCCGACCGATATCATCACCGAGGCCGCGCTGGATAATGCAATCACCGTGGATATGGCCATCGGCGGTTCGACCAACGCTATTGTGCATCTGGTCGCTATTGCCGGTCGGGCCGGTTTGACTCTGCCGCTGGAGCGTTTCGACCAGATTGCCGGTGATATCCCGCTGCTGGCCAATATACGCCCGTCCGGTCAGTATTTGATGGAGGATTTTTACTATGCCGGCGGTTTGCGGGCGCTGATGGCGCAACTCAAACCCCGTCTGCACCTGGATGCCATCACCGTTAATGGCCACACCCTGGGTGACAATATCGAAGGTGCAGAAGTGTATCACCCGGATGTCATCCACAGTCTGGAAAAGCCCGTCAAACAGGCCGGTGGCACAGCCGTTCTGCGCGGTACTCTGGCGCCGAACGGGGCGGTGATCAAGCCCACGGCAGCGGAAGAACGCCTTTGGAAACATCGCGGCCCGGCGCTGGTGTTCAAAGACATTCGTGATCTGAAGGCGCGGATCGACCGCGACGACCTGCCGGTCACAGCAGATTCGGTACTGGTATTGCAAAATGCCGGTCCTATCGGTGCGCCCGGTATGCCGGAATGGGGCCAGCTGCCGATTCCGAAAAAGCTGCTCGATCAAGGCGTACGCGATATGGTGCGCATTTCCGATGCTCGCATGAGTGGCACCAGCTACGGTGCCTGCGTGCTACATGTGGCTCCGGAAGCGGCGGTTGGCGGACCTCTGGCACTGGTGCGCGACGGTGACATCATCGAACTCGATGTGCTTGCCCGGCGACTGGATTTAATGGTCGACGAGGCTGAACTGGCCCAGCGGCGAGCAGCCTGGCAGGCACCGGAAAAGCACTATGGACGCGGCTATACCGCACTTTATATGGAACATGTACTGCAAGCCGACCAGGGCGTGGATTTCGATTTTCTGCAAGGCCCGCCGGG
Source organism: Gammaproteobacteria bacterium (assembly GCA_041396125.1). Lineage (GTDB taxonomy): Bacteria > Pseudomonadota > Gammaproteobacteria > Competibacterales > Competibacteraceae > JAWKZG01. The sequence continues at coordinate 227,587 of JAWKZG010000001.1, forward strand.
CGCTCTGCCCGAACCGGATATCTTTTGAGCGCCCTGCTCAATATGCGCTTTAATGCGCGGTTGAGGCCATGAGCAGCGCTGCTCAGCAGCCCCTGCCTCCACCACCCGGCATGGAGGGAAACACACGGGCCTATGTGCTGCTTACACTGACCGCTTTGTGCTGGGGAGCCAATGCGGTATTTGGCCGGATCGTCGTGGGCGAAGCCTCACCGATGGTGGTGGTAAGCCTGCGCTGGCTGGGGGTCTTGCTGATGCTGGCAGTCTTCGCCCGTAACGATGTGCGGCGCGACTGGCAGGTACTGCGCACGCATCTGTGGTTTATTGCCGCTATCGGCGCGATGGGCTTCACGGCTTTTAATTCATTGTTCTATGTTGCTGCGCATTTCACCACTGCGGTCAATATCGGGATTCTGCAGGGCTCAATTCCGGTGTTTGTGCTGCTGGGAGCCTTTTTCGCTTACCGCACCCGTGTCACTGCTCTGCAGCTGGCCGGTGTCACACTGACCATGTTTGGTGTACTGCTGGTCGGTTCAGGCGGCGATCTGGCGCGGCTGGCGGCGCTGCAGCTCAATCCGGGCGATCTGCTGATGATTATCGCCTGTCTGCTGTATGCCGGTTATGCCGTTGCGCTGCGGCGTCGCCCGGCGGTATCGGCGCTCGGATTATTTACCATCATGGCGGCTGCGGCATTCGTGTCCTCGCTACCGCTGCTGGCTGTCGAGGCAGCGCTGGGCTATTTGCAATGGCCGACGCCGACCGGTTGGCTTATTATCGGGCTGGTCTCGCTGTTTCCGTCGTTTCTGGCGCAAATATTTTTCATCCAGAGTGTGGCGCTGATCGGGCCGGGCCGGGCCGGTATTTTCGTCAATCTGGTGCCGGTGTTTGCATCGATTCTGGCGGTGGTTTTTTTAAGCGAACCGTTCGAGTTTTTTCACGCACTGGCCCTGGTGCTGGTGCTGGGTGGCATCTGGCTGGCGGAACGGGCCAAACCGCGCTAACAAAAACAGTATTGCCAAAGAAGATTATTAACAGAACCCGAGGAGGAAACGAATGAAAATCTGTGTTATCGGTGCGGGCGCGATGGGCTGTGCGTACGGTGGTCTGCTGACCCGGGCCGGCCATGCGGTGACGCTGGTGGATATCTGGCCGGAGCATGTGGCTGCGCTCAATACGCAGGGCTTGCATCTGGATGGTGTGGTGGGCGATTTGCACTTTCCGGTGTCGGCACAGTGCGAAGTGCCGGTGGGGCTGGATGCCGATCTGGCAATGATCTGGACCGACACCAACAATACCCGTGCGGCGGCCGAAGCGGCGGATCGTGTGCTGGCGGCAGATGGCTATGCGATCACACTGCAAAACGGTATCGGCAATGTCGAAACCCTGGTCGAGGTGCTTGGCAAGGCCCGTGTTGCAGCCGGTTCGAGCATGTGCAGCGCAGCCATGCGCGGTCCCGGTCACGCCAGCTTAACCCACCGCGGCATGACCTCAATCGGGGAGATCGACGGCGGCGGCAGCACCCGTCTGGACGGCCTGCTGGAAGCCTTGCAACAGGCCGGTTTCGAAGCCCGCATACACCCCACTATCATGTCGCTGGTGTGGACCAAATTTACGATCAATTGCTCGATCAATGCACTGTGCGCGACCAGCGGATTGCGGCTTGGCGAGCTGGCACGCTTACCGGCCATGGACCGCTTGCAGGATCGCGTTATCGACGAAATCCTGGCCGTGACCGCAGCCAAAGGAATTACGCTGGATGAGCCGGATCTGCGCGGCAAGGTCAAAGCGCATTGCTGGGCCAAGTTCAGTCGGCCGTCGATGCTGCAGCATATGGAGGCCGGTAAGCGGACCGAAATCCATGCACTCAATGCCCGTCTGGTTGAGGAAGGCCGCAGCCTCGGCGTGCCGACTCCGTATAACGAAGCGGTAGCCTGTCTGCTGCAAGGCGTTGAGCACAAACGCCGGGACGTGGCCGGGCGCAGTGAAGCCGATTACCAGGCGCTGGAAGAACAGGCGCGCAATGAACCGCGGCCGCCGCGTGCCTGAAAAAGTTTACCGATAACGCAGGAACCCCAAAATGGACGAGAAACTTAAAACCGAAGCGCTGGCTTATCATGCCGGACCCACGCCCGGCAAAATTTCCATTGCACCGACCAAGCCGCTGACGACCCAGGCCGATCTGGTGCTGGCCTATTCGCCCGGTGTGGCAGCGGCCTGTCTGGCGATTGCCGCCGATGCCAGTCTGGCTAATCAATACACCTCGCGCGCTAATCTGGTCGGCGTCATCACCAACGGCACCGCCGTACTGGGGCTGGGCAATATCGGCCCGCTGGCGGCGAAACCGGTCATGGAAGGCAAGTCCTGTCTGTTCAAGCGCTTCGCCGATATCGATGTGTATGACATCGAATTGAACGCCCACGATCCCGATAAACTGGTCGATATTATCGCCGCACTGGAGCCGACTCTGGGTGGCATCAATCTGGAAGATATCAAAGCGCCCGAGTGTTTTTACATTGAGCGCCAGTTGCGTGAACGGCTGCATATTCCGGTTTTTCATGACGATCAGCACGGCACGGCAATTATTTCGGCAGCGGCCATCCAGAACGGCTTGCACATCGTCGGCAAGGATATCAAACAGGTGCGGCTGGTCTGTTCGGGGGCCGGTGCGGCAGCTATCGCCTGTCTGGATTTACTGGTCGAGCTGGGGATGGATAAAACGCAGATTTTTGTCTGTGACTCCAAAGGCGTTATCCATCAGGGCCGGGAAGAGGGCCTGGAAGCCAATAAAGCCCGCTATGCCCAGGCCACCGAGTTCCGCAGTCTGGCCGATGCGGTGGCCGGGGCAGATGTCTTTCTGGGCTGTTCGACCGCAGGTGTACTGACTGCCGAGATGCTGCAAACCATGGCGGACAAACCGCTGGTACTGGCGCTGGCCAACCCCGATCCGGAAATCCGCCCCGAGCTGGCCCATTCCGCGCGGCCTGATTGCATTATTGCTACCGGCCGCTCGGATTATCCGAACCAGGTCAATAATGTGCTGTGTTTTCCGTTTATTTTTCGCGGCGCGCTGGACGTCGGTGCAACCTGTATCAACGAACCGATGAAAATGGCCTGCGTGAATGCCCTGTCGGAACTGGCCATCAGCGGTGACGCCGACGCCGGTCTGCAGTTCGGGCCGGAGTATATTATTCCGCAGCCGTTTGATCGCCGTCTGCTGCCCAGAGTGGCCAGCGCCGTCGCCCAGGCGGCGATGGACTCCAGCGTAGCGACCCGCCCGATTGAGGATATGGCCGCATATCGCGAACGGTTGTCGCTGTTGCTGGGGTGACGTGACAACCAGGTAACATGGCGCAAAATGACAGGCAACCAAACCGGTTTTGCGCCGTATAACTTAGCAGGCCCACAACAACAGAGGAGACTGCCATGAAAGTGCGTACTAACGTTCGCGCAGGTTACGGCGGCTGGGAACGCAAGTAATCTGCCTCAAGTAAACAAAGCCCCGCTACAGCGGGGTTTTGTATTTGGCTCAGCCTGCGGTTAGACCGGCCGCTTTAATCCCTTCCAGCGCGCAATGCTCGTCGTTGTCGGAATTATCACCGCTGATGCCGACGGCACCGATGGTTTCGCCTTGCGCGTCATTGATCAGAACGCCGCCTGCGACCGGGATGCAGCGTCCGTCCGAGGTGGCTGCCAGCGCGTTCAGAAAAGCGGGGCGGTCGGTGTTATTGGCACCGATAGCACGGCTCGATAAACCCAGGCCCAATGCGCCCCAGGCTTTGCCGATGGCGATGTCAGTGCGCATGATGCCGCTGCCATCCTCACGTTTGAGTGCAATTAAATGACCACCGTTATCCAGCACAACAACGGTTAGCGGCATGAAGTTGTTGGCGCGGCCGGCGGCCAGCGCAGCGTCAATGATAGTCGAGGCTTGGGCAAGGGAAAGAAGTGTTTTCAGGCGACTCACTAGAAACTCCGGATCAGTGTCAAAGAGCGTTTGGATTCTAAGGATACGGCAGCCAATGAACAAGCGCTTTCCCAAGCACATTACATGCTGCCAAACCGAGAGCTGTTGTTAAACCGCTGTTTTATCCGACCACAGCAACACGATACCGCTGCCGCCTGTGGCAAGCGCCGCGATCAGCAGTGGTGTGCTGAAATCATCCGCCTGGCTGCCGAGCAGGTTAACCAGTAAGGGGCCGACGATCTGGCCCAGTGCGAATGCGGCGGTCATTGCCGCCATCAAGCTTTGCGCTTGCTGGGGTGGTGCGATGCGGCGGGCTTCCTGCATGCCGGTCAGAGTCGCGACCACGAACGTGCCGCCTACCCCGAGCGCAGATAATAAAATACCGCCCAGACCCGGCCACAGCACCGGAATTGACACGCCCAGCGCCATCACCAGATGGCTGACCGCCCAGATGGTGCGATTGTGCACCCGTGCTGATAGCCAGCCCGCCAGCAGCGTGGAACTCAGTGCTGCCAGCCCGAACACCGGCCAGGCCCAGCCAAACAACAGCGGATCGGGAATAAGCGTTTTTGCCATTGTGGGCAGAAATGTCGCCGGAATAATATAGCCAAAACCGAACAGGCCGTAGCAGATAATAGGCAGCAGAAAAAAACGAAACGGCTGGTTGGCGGTTTCGCCCTGAGAACCGGATCTGGTGCTAGACCGGTGTGCAGTTTCGGCACGGCTCGTAACCGGCTGGGTGGCTGGAAAAACCGGGCTGCGCTGGATCAGACCCAGTACTATCATGCAGCCGACAGCGAGCAGGCCCAGCGCAATCCAGGCCTGATCGGAAGACCAGGCAAAAATCAGAAACAACAGACAAGCGATACCCGCCAGCGCAGTACCCAGACCGACACCGGCAAACATCAGTCCACCCAGGCGCAATTGACCTAGTTGGGCCAATATGGGCAGTACCCAGGCCGAGGCGAATACCAGTGCCCAGGCGCTGGTGATACCGGCAATCGCGCGCAGCAGCAACCAGATCGCTGGCTGCTGCCAAAAGCCCATACCGATGGTGGTCAGTGCGATAGCCGTCAAGGCAATCACAATCATCAGGCGGGGGGAATAGCGTAGCCAGACCGCTGATAAAGCGCCCAGAAAATAGCCGATATAGTTGGCCGAGGCCAGCCAGGCGGCAGTGCTGATCGAGAGCGCGTAATCCTGCTGCATCATCGGCAGCACCGGTGTAAACGCAAAGCGTCCGATACCGATAGCGACAGCCAGCACCAGCATGCCAGCGAGAGCGGGTAGTAATCCGGCCGGACGGGACATCAAAAACCTCGGCAAGCGGGTGGATAAAGCGGCCATCGTAGGGGGGATTGGCGACGCTGTAAATTGGTGTCTGGGAGATTGCTGTGGTGCGGAGCAGGCCGGTGCCGGAGCTGTCCAGCGCGGGATGTGGTCAGTGCTTAGTGTCTGCGAATTCTCAGTTTGCGCCAAGTCGCACTAAAAGAGTGCGAACAGAACGCTGGCTGTGCGGCAGAAACAGCGCAGTTTAGAGCCGGCGGACCAGTCTGACCCCATTATAGTCAATCTGACCGACCGGTTCGAAGCGATGATACAACTGCTGCAGACTGTTTTCCAGGTACAGGTATTCCGCGTCTTTTAACACGAACCGGGTCAATTGCTTACCATGTGCCGCGACCTGAGTGATGAAGGTATCCACGCTGGCCAGCATGGCCTGTACTTGCGGTGGTAAACGCTGAATTTCTTGCATCGATATCTGGTAGTTCATAGTGAGTCCCTCGGTTGGTGCTATCACAAGCAGTATAAAGCATTTTTAGTGCCATATTTGTTATAACTAACTGCTGTGATAGCCCAGACCGTGGAACCCGGCTGAACGGTATCCCCAAACCGATCAGGTTTAAATCCGGCCAGTATTTAAATCCGGGTTAAGGTTCAAATTTTCCGGCCGGCAGTTTCAATCAATTCGATTTTATAGCCATCGGGATCTTCGACAAATGCGATGATCGTGTCACCGCCTTTTACGGGCCCCGCTTCACGGGTGATATTGCCGCCAGCAGCACGAATTTTCTCACAGGTCGCGGCCACGTCATCCACGCCCAGCGCGATATGGCCATACGCTGTGCCAAGCTCATAGTGCGACTGACCGTGGTTATAGGTCAGTTCTATTTCAGCTTCGCCGTTTTTATTGCCGCCGTTAAAACCGACAAACGCCAGGGAATATTTCTGTTCCGGGCGCTCTGTGGTGCGTAATAAATCCATACCTATGATGTTGGTGTAAAAGTCTACCGAGCGCTGCAGATCACCAACGCGCAACATGGTGTGTAATAAGTTCATGTTCTGCCTCTTTTGTGGATAAGTTTTTGAAAACTGAATTGTTGTTAGCTGACACACTAGGAAGTGACAGACTGTAACAGCCTGCCCGAACACTTTACCAGTCAGTCCGGCTTCGTTCCAGTTGTTGCCCGGAATCGGCAGATAGGGGGGGCCACCGTCACCAGGACGATGGCGCGGGTGAGTTTATTTACTGGCCAAGGGCCGTCAGCAGATTGGCCTGAACGATTTCTATCCAGTAACCATCGGCGTCCTTGATAAAGGCGACATCTTTCATTTTGCCCTGATCGGGTTTTTTGACGAAGCTGACGCCGAGTTCTTCAAAGCGCTGGCAGGCTTTGGCCAGATCGGGCACGGAAAAACAGATATGACCGAAGCCCTGGGGTTCAGCATTACCGTCATGATAGTGAAAATCGGCCTGCGTTTCGCTGCCCCAGTTATGGGTCAGTTCCAGCACCGACTGGCGACCGAAGGTGTACTGGGTACGCTGGCCGATGTCTTCCGGCACGACATCGTCTGCTGTCAGCATGGCCAGAAAGTACAGCGAGAACTGCATTTCCGGGAAGTCCAGCTTGCGCAGCAGTCGCATGCCCATCACACGGGTGTAGAAATCCAGTGCTATGGCCGGATCTTTAACTCGCAGCATCGTATGGTTGAAGACATAGCCTTGCGTTTGCGGATCGGGTTGCTGGTAGACGCCGGGCTGATTTTCGCCGTTAAATGACATGATGATACCTCTCTGATTTAATTGGGATTTGCTTGGTGCGACCTGTTTGTACGGGGCGCCGGATTGCTAGGTGGATGCGGCTATTATACCTGTTGACTGGTTCGAAACGCGGGTTTGCACCAAGTTCTGAAACGGTCGCGCTGCCGGTCTGTTGCGACTGATCCGGACGGGAGCATACCGCTGTGCCAGTCTGGCGACAGAGTGAAAAAAGCGAGGAAGGGACGGGAGCTTGCTGAGAGCCTGACAGCGGTTATGCAAACCGCTGTGGTTTAGGTGGTCCGCTGAGAGGGGACGATTTTCCGGTTAGTCGCAGGGCCTGCCACGCAAGTATCAGGCCCCACGGATCAGCATGCTTACTCTGTCGGCCCGCTTGCGGGTGCTTCTGTGGGTGCTTCTGCGGGTACTGTCGGCTCAGGCGTTGCAGTCACCGCTGCTGTGCTGGTCGTCCCTGCGGTTGCCAGCAGGGCTTTTTCAGTAAATACCCGAAAGCCCAGTTCGGGCCGGTAGCCGTGAATCTCGCGGGTATCCAGTGCTTGCATGAAAGCCATGATTTCCTCGCTGATGACCTGTCCCGGCACCAGTACCGGAAAGCCCGGCGGATAGGGAATGACAAACATGGCCGAGACCACTTCACGACCGTTGGCGATCACCCGCGCAGTCCATTCAGCTTGATGTACTCGCAGTTTTCATCTTTATAGGACATGAAAAATGCCCGCCGCAAATCACCGTCGCGGGTGGCCCTGTCGCGATTGGGTCGAAAGGCATCATGAAAGCGGCTGAAGTCCGGTAACGGCGGATTTTCGAAGGTCAGTTCCTTGACCCGCTGGGTATGCAGCCGTTTTTCCAGCGGACTCATGTCTTCCGATTTTTCCTCAAGCTCATGGGCGATCTTGACCAGAATTTCGATTAAATACGCCACCGAGCTGCGGGTGGTGCCGATGTTGGTCATGAACAGAACGGTATTACGGGTGGTTTTGTTAATCTGGATACCGTACTTGTCCATCAGATATTCATGCTTGAAGGTATCGCCATCGATGCCGGTCAGGCCGATGTACAGGTTCAGGTGACTGGGTTCCAGTACGAATTCGTCCTGCCGCCAGGCCTGTTCCATGCGGGCCCAGCCTTTCTCGGTATCGTAATAAAACTCGATGCCGGACGGGCGGTACTCGGACGGGATTAATTCGCCAGCCGTAATAAAGCGGAAATACTTTCTGAGCAGTGGGTGATCGCTGACCGATTCGCGCAGGGCCATGGCCAGATCGGTCTGGCGTTGCACGAATTCGAAGCCTTCCAGTTCCATCTGGCGGCGACCGACGTCCATCGATGCCAGAATCTGATAATTGGGCGAGGTCGAAGTGTGGGTCATATAAGCCTCGTGAAAGGCGTCCTCGACCTTATGTTTGAAGTCCTGGTCGTACACATGAATCATGGAGCCCTGACGTAATGCAGTCAGGCGCTTGTGCGTTGAATGAGTCGCGTACACCCGCACTCTGGCTTTATCAGGATCAGCCAGTAGCCGGGTGTTGAGCCAGCTGGCATCGTCGTTCGGATCGAGTTTGTCGAACTCTTCCCGGAAGCGGGCGTACCGTTGGCGGTAAGCCTCGCTGCGGTAGCGTTCGCGCAGGCGCGCCGCCGTGGCAATACCGGTACGACGCCGATAGGTCGGGTGGAAGTAGGCAAACGCAAACCAGGCTTCGTCCCAAAGGAAAATCAGATCCGGCTTGATGGCCAGACATTCTTCCATTACCCGCTCTACATCATAGGTTACACCGTCGAAAGTGCAGTTGGTGAGCGTGATCATTTTCACCTGGTCCAGGATGCCGGCGCGGCGGTAGTTCAGCAGTTGCTCCTTGATGTGCCGTAAGGGCACTGCGCCGTACATGGTGTACTCCTCGATCGGATAGGAATCCAGATAATTGACGTAAGCGCCGGCCAGCACCACCCCATAGTGGTGGGACTTATGGCAGTTGCGGTCCACCAGCACGATATCACCGGGTTCCATCAGAGCCTGCACTACGATTTTGTTGCCGGTCGAGGTGCCGTTGGTCACGAAATAGGTTTGCTTGGCGCCAAAGGCGCGGGCCGCCAGCTCTTGCGCTTCCTTGATGGGGCCAGTGGGTTCCAGCAGCGAATCCAGCCCGCCCGAGGTGGCCGAGGTCTCGGCCATAAAGATATTCGGGCCGTAAAACTGCAGCATGTCCTGAATCCAGTTGGATTTGATGATGGACTTGGCCCGTGAGATCGGCAGGGCGTGAAACACCCCGGTAGGCTGTTTGCTGTATTCCTTGAGCGCTGTGAAAAAAGGTGTCCGGTAACGTGCTTTGACACCGCGCAGGATGCTCAGATCCAGTTCGGTATAGTCTTCCTCGCGGTAGAACACCCGTTTGAATTGTTTGCTGAGTTTGCCGGCGATTTCTTCGACCGCCATATCGGTGACCAGGTACAGATCCAGCTCCGGGCGCAATTCGGCAATTTTCGCACCCAGCAGCGGACCGTAATCGTTTTCCTGCAGTTGCTCAATCTGGCCGGTGCTGTCGCCGTCGTTTCGGAAATCCTGCAGTAACTGGCGCAGGATATCGAGCTGATGGTCGGATTTGAACGGAAAGTCGTAGCGAATCACGCAGGCCTGGATATTAAAATTGAAAAGTACCGCGATCAGCGCATCCTCGAAACTGGGCACGACCACGATTTCATAAACAAAGGGGTCATCCGGACGGCGCAGCCGACGCATATTGGCGCGCAGTGATTCTTCCTCGCGCGGGGAGATGGTATCCACCACCAGGACTTCGAAGTAGGGACGGTTAAGATAGGCGCGGCGCTGGCGCTCTTCGTGGATATCGGAGAACTCTTCGCCTTCCTCCGCGCTGCTTTGTTCGTCTTCCACCTGTAAATTGATGGGGCGGTGGCGATAGGACAGACTTGCCAGTGCCCGACTCACACGTGCTACCGCCCGACTGAGCTTGCCATAGTCGCCGTTGTCGAATAAATCATCCAGGTATTCGAAGTCCTGTCGGCTGGGAAAAGCCCAGTAGCTGTCGATAGGCCTCAGTAGGGCCAGATCAGTGACAACCTGTTGCTGGATTTTTTTGTATTCCCGGCCTTCGAGCACAGCTTCGGCAAGCTGACTGGTGTTCTTTTTAAGTCGACCCCAGCCGTCGGTGCGGACTTGCATCACGCTGTGATAAGCGTTGAGAGAAATGCCGTTAGTGGCCTTTTTACTGCGGCGTGCACGTTGTGTCACTGAACTGTCCCCCAAGCGTTGATGTCGTTGTCTGTGTTTAATATTTCGATACTTAGTATAACAGGCAATTTGTTTGGCAGTTCCCGCCTCCGCGGCTGCTGGCTGTTGCTGGCGTAATCCGCTAGGGTAGTCATTATTCTGCATTTATGAGGGCGCAAAAATGAGTTTACCTCCTTGGCTAATCTGGGCGCGCGAGCTGCAGGCCATGAGCCAGACTGGTTTACATTTCAGTCAAAGCGATTACGATTCGCAGCGTTACCGACGTCTGGCCGAGATCGCCGCTGACATGGTCGCCCGGCACACGACGCTGACCAGTGACAGCGTATTGGAAAACTTTCTCGTCCAGCCCGGCTATGCTACCGCTAAAATTGATGTGCGTGGCGCAGTGGTGCGAGATGGCAGAATTTTGCTGGTGCAGGAGAGCGCCGATGGACAGTGGGCGATGCCCGGTGGCTGGGCGGATGTCGGCGATGCACCTGCCGCCATGGTGGCGCGCGAAGTCAAAGAAGAATCCGGCTTTGATGTCGTTGTCAAAAAGGTTATTGCGCTGCTGGATGCCAACCGGCAGCCACCACTGCATTTTCATCATGCGTACAAAGCGATATTTTTATGCGAGATAAGCGGCGGTGCGGCACGTCCCAGCGAGGAAACCCTGGCGGTGGATTTTTTCGATTTCGACGCGCTGCCGCCATTATCGCCGTTTCGTACCACCGCACAGCACCTGCAGGAAGTCCGCGCTCATCTGGCTGACCCTTTGCGGCCGGCGGCATTTGATTAAAATCCGCGGGTCAAAACCCGTTTTATACTTTTCGCTTTTGTTGTCACTGGTAACTATTGAGAGGAGCTACTATGCCTATCGAAGAAGGAAAAGCCGCCCCGGCATTTACCTTGCCGGACACGGACGGTAATAACGTCGCGCTGGAGGATTTTAAAGGCAAACACGTTATCGTGTATTTCTATCCTAAAGACGATACTCCGGGCTGTACCAAAGAGGCCTGCGGATTCCGTGATCTGTGGAGTGATATTCAGGCGCTCGGTGCTGTCGTGCTGGGTGTTTCGCCGGATGATGGCGCTTCGCACCGGAAGTTCGTCGATAAATTCAAGCTGCCGTTTACGCTGTTGAGCGACCCCGACAAGTCAATGATGACGGCGTATGGTGCCTGGGGTGAGAAAAACATGTACGGCAAAATCACCTCCGGCGTAATCCGCTCCACGGTCTGGATCGGCCCCGATGGCACGGTTAAAAAACACTGGAAGCGCGTACCTAAAGCCGAAGCCCATCCGGCCAAAGTGTTAGAGGCGCTGCAAAAGGCTTGAGCGCACTGCTGTATGGTCTGGATCTTGGCGGTACCGCAGTCTTTGCTGTCAGTGGCGCGCTGGTGGCCTCACGCAAGGAAATGGATCCGGTCGGATTCGGGCTACTGGCAACGGTCACCGGTATCGGTGGCGGCACCTTGCGCGATGTTTTGCTGAACCGCCCGCCTGCCTGGATAGCTGCACCGGAATACATCCTGCTGTGTCTGTTGGTGGCGGCCCTGCTGTTTTTTATTGCGCCGCATATCCAGCGCCGTTATCCGGTGTTGCTGTGGGCTGATGCAGCCGGTCTGGCTTTATTTGCTGTGTTGGGCACCGAGATTGCCCGTGCGGCTGGGGTCGGGCCGGTTGTTGCGGTCATGATGGGCATGATGACGGCCACGTTTGGCGGTCTGATCCGTGACGTGATCAGTAACGAAATTCCGCTCATTCTGCGCAAGGAAATCTACGTCACAGCAGCGGCGCTTGGTGCGCTGATGTATTGGCTGCTGCAGAGTCTGGGTTGCGCGCCTGTCTGGGCCGGCCTGGCCGGTTTTGCCGCCGGTTTTGGTCTGCGTGCGTTGGGGCTGCTGCTGGGCTGGTCGCTGCCGGCCTATCACTCGCGTCCAGGGCGGGATTACCCGTTGGAGTAAGCAATAATCTGCTGCGGTAAAGCCCCCTCTTTGAACCAAGAGGGGGCGGACGTCTAAAAAACTGCTTCGATTTCAAAAATGCCGGGCATTTTTGAAACAGATGCTAAAGTCTTCTGAATTACTTCATCCGCGGAAATTCACCGCTGGCCAGTCTGCTCTGATAGTCGCGCAGCAGTTCCTTGACCTTTGGCATCAGCAGATAAAGCCCGATGACATTGAATATCCCCATGGCGAAAATCATGGCATCGGAGAAATCGATCACAGGACCGAGTCCCATCGAAGCGCCAATAATCACAAAGAGACAAAAGATGAATTTAAAAATGACTTCTTTGAAGGCACCTTCGCCAAACAGATAGGTCCAGGCTTTCAGGCCGTAATAGGACCAGGAAATCATGGTGGAGAAGGCAAACAGCACAGCAGCCACGGCCAGTACGTAGTTAAAACCACCCCAGTTGCTGGAGAAGGCCTGGGCCGTTAACGCGATACCGGTGACGCCGCTATCCGGCACCCAGGAGCCGGTAATAATAATGACCAGAGATGTCATGGTGCAGATCACCACGGTGTCGATGAACGGTTCCAGCAGGGCGACGTAGCCTTCGGTGGCAGGGTGTTTGGTTTGCACCGCCGAGTGTGCGATGGAGGCTGAACCGATACCGGCTTCATTGGAGAAGGCAGCTCGTTTAAAGCCTTGAATCAGCGCGCCAACCGCACCGCCGGCAACCGCTGTCGGTGAAAAAGCACCATCGATAATTGCGTTAAATGCAGCACCGATCCCATCAATGTTGAGCAAAATAATCAGCAACGCCGAGCCCACATAAATCGCGGCCATGAACGGCACAATTTTTTCGGTAACACGGGCGATGGACTTAATGCCGCCGATAATCACCAGGCCCACGATAACGGCCATGATGACACCGAATATCCAGCCTTTATCGGCGAAAAAGGGAAAAATACTGGCAATCTGATGGGCCGACTGATTGGCCTGGAACATATTGCCGCCGCCGAGTGCACCGCCAATACAGCAAATCGCGAAAAATACCGCCAGGGCTTTACCGAAGCCGGCCATGCCGCGCTCAGCCAGGCCTTTGGACAGATAATACATCGGTCCACCGGACACTGTGCCATCGGGATATTCGTTGCGGTAATGTACGCCGAGAATACACTCGGTGAATTTCGCGGCCATGCCCAGCAGGCCCGCCAGAATCATCCAGAAAGTGGCACCCGGTCCGCCCAGGTAAACGGCGACCCCGACACCGGCAATATTGCCCAGGCCAACGGTGCCGGACAGGGCAGTGGCAAGGGCCTGGAACGGGGTAACTTCACCGGCGTCTTTCGGATCGAAATAGGCCCCGCGCACCAATGCGACGGAGTGGCCGAAACCGCGAAACTGGATAAAACCGAAATACAGCGTAAACACCGTAGCAGCGACTACCAGCCACAGCACAATCCAGGGAAAGGCCGTGCCAAGCAGAGCTTCCGAGCCTGGCAGGGGCGAGAAAATAAACGCGACAAACGGATTGATGATTGGCGCAATGGCTTCGCTGATACGCTCGTCCATGGATTTTTCAGCGGCTTCCTGGGCAACAGCCCAGAGGGGGAACAGCAAACCAGCCAGCCCAGCTATTAGGTTTTTTAGCATTATTCAAACTCCTTGCGGGTAATCGTTGTTCAGGGGACGACGGTGACTGGGATATCGCTGATCTGGATCAGGGTACCGGGTACCGAGCCGAACATCCGGGTGGCAAGATGGCTGCCGCCATGGCGCCCCACGAACACTTCAGCGGCTTTGACTTCAGCGCAGAATTTGGTGATGACTTCGGAGATATTGCCATAACGCACTTCAGTGCTGATCGGTACTGAAGTGTTACCGAGTGCCCGAACGAGTGGCTGGCAGATCGCGGTCTGTGCCCGCTGCAGCTCTTCGCCGCGCCGCTTGTGGCGTTCGGCCAGTTCTTCAGGGGTCAGAAAGGAATAGGGAGACCATTGCAAGACATGGATGATTTTGAGCTCGGCAGACGCTTGGGTCGCTTTCTCAAGGGCATATTTGGCGGCTTTTATGCCCCCATCACTGCCATCAACGGCTACCACATAACATAGGGCCATAATGACCTCCTAGTGTTGGAATAATTAGAGTTCGGTGCTGTTACTGCTTGTTTACGGGCTCCTCAGACCGCGTTTGGCAAGTGCCCCCCGGCTTATCAGCTGAGGTAAATCAGACTTGCGGGCAGGTGACAGCGTGCAGTTTATTTAGTGATTTCGCCTCCTTTTGGATAGTTGACGTTAACAGCGGTCGTGCAGAGTACGCCTGGGCGGACACTGGAATTGGCCTGGGGATTGGCCTGGGCCGCAGCGGAGCGGGCCGGGGTGACCGTCATGTTGCAGAATCTTTTCCGCATATTGTCGGAGGGAGCTGGAGCGTAGGGGATAAGAGTCGGACTGCAGACAAACAGGGCATCTTCGAGCGATAGCCGTAAGGTATTGCCGACCGGCAAACGCTGATAGATATAGCGCATGGTACTGTCGATACGGGTATAAACGCCGAAGGTAAGCCAGTGGCGTGGCAAACAGCATCTTGATGTTGTCTCGTTTTTGGAGCCTAGTGTTATTTTTAAATAATAACTGGAAGTTTATAGAATAACTCTCCAAATTTAAGAGTATGGCAGAATATTTAAAAATAATACTGGGGCTTGGTAGTGAAAAATTCTAAATCACCAATAAAAAAGCCGCTTGACCGCATTGATCGGCAGATTCTGCAATTGTTACAACAGGATGGGCGGATCGCCAATGTGGATCTGGCGCGGCGCGTTCATCTCAGCCCTACACCGTGTCTGGAGCGGGTGCGGCGACTGGAGCGTGAGGGCTATATTCAAGGATATTCGGCGCAACTCAATCCACGTAAATTGCAGGCCGGTTTAATGCTGCTGGTGGAGCTGTCACTGGATCGCACCACGCCTGACGTGTTTGAGCGTTTTCGGCAGGCGGTGCTGGCGATCCCGGAAGTGATGGAATGTTATCTGGTGGCCGGCGGATTTGATTATGTACTGAAGCTGCGGGTCGCGGATATGGCTGATTACCGCAGCCTGCTGAACGAAAAACTGACCTCGATACCCGGCGTGTTACAGACGCATACTTATGTTGTAATCGAGGATATTAAAGAAACCAACTGCCTGCCTTTTCTGATGCGTTAAGCAAAAGGCAGAATCCTCAGGTTTGCCAAACCCGCAAGTATTCTCGCAGTGTTTGCTGCTCGGTTGCGGCCGCACGCCCGGTCTCAGCCTGACCGCGAAAGCGCAACCAGTCACAATAGGTGAGTAAGCGATCCAGCTGCGGACGCTGCTCAGCGTTCAGCTGCGATGCCAACTGCTGCGTGATTTCTGCGCTGCTGCAATGCTTCAAAACCACACCATAGCGACTCGACAAGTCAGTGCGCAGCTGCTGATAAACCTGGTTGTAATCCTGCTGTTGCAGAGCGTGCTCAAGGGATGCATCAAACGGGTCTTCGGCAGTCGCTGGTCTGCTGGCGGACGCAGGCGCTGTCGAGGCATGATCATTATTGTGGTCCACGTCAATACGCTTAACCGCTGTGTCGCTAATTGCACGGGGCTTGGCTTGATGGCGCAGTAGCCAGAGGCTGAGCACCGCCAGCAATAGCAAAGCCAGCAGCGCCTGTTGTCTATACGAAAAAGGCTGCGTATCAATAACCGAATCGGTCGCCGTCGCAGCAGAATCGGCCGGTCCGGCAGTTGTTGCAGTTACTGTATTGGCAGTCTGGGCCGGACTGATGGTCAAGGTCAGGGCGGACGAACTGAGCTCGCGCCGGGTATCGGCCAGTCGGACTTCGGGTGGCACACGGCGATGGCGAGAATTAATACAGTCGCGCTCATTTTTGCAGGGTGGCTTTAGCAGCGGATATTTTTCCGTGAAAAACGCGACCTGCAGCGGCGGTATTAGAGCGCTACCGATGTCTGTAGGCGCCAGAAGATAACGCCGTTGCCAGCGATTGCGGCCATCGGCCAGCGCTGTCGGGCCACTGGGATAGCGTGCGACTACCGAGAACGGTCCCAGAGTGTCAGCAACCGCCTCGAAGCGCACATTGATGTTCTCCGGCACAATAACCGTCAGAGTAAACGTCAGCTGCTCGTCCAGTTGCAGTGTGGTGCGGTCTACACCATAGCTCAGCTCCAGATCGTCCAGGCCGATGCTTTTTTGCAAGGGGGCGGCACTGATGCTGAGTGTGCAGCCCAACAGTAACAAGCCCATGAAAACCATAGTTTTGTACAGCGCTGTGCCAGGGTTCGTATGATGTTGTGGCGCAAACGAAAATTGCAGTGCAGGCCAGCGGGGTAGCATTACCATATTTTCTCCGGTCCGGCATCGCGCATCTGCATGTGCAGGGTTTGCTGGCGGCGCTCAGCCGCTGTGCGGGCATTATCGCGCACCAGTTCGATCAGTTGCTCGGCCTGCTCCGGACTCAAGGATTGCGGTTCGCTGGCGGAATCTGTTTGTGCGCCAGTCTGACTGACCTGGTTCTGCGGTGCCTGTCGAGCCTGGCTGCCTTGCGATTTATTCTGGTCGGCCTGGTCTTGCTGCAGATCATTTTGATTCGATTGCTTGTCGGCCGATTCATCACTGGCCTGGCCTTTGTTGTCGGAGGTCTTCTGCTCGCGTGTTTCCGGATTGCTTTGCGGGAGCACGTTCTGCTGGCTCAGTTCCAGCCATAAGCGCTGTGCCTGTTCCAGGTTGTAGCGCACATCGGCTTGCTCGGGGTTCAGGCGCAGGCTGGCCCGGTAATGATCCAGGGCCGCCAGCAATGGGGTCATGGCATCCTGAAAACTCAGCATGAAGTCCAGTGCCTGCTGATGGCGCAGATGGGCCAGATGATAAAGCGCCCGGCTGGCGGTATGCGCGTCAGTACTGTTAATAGCCTGCGCGAAGTATTTGATAGCACTCGGGTAATCGTATTGCTGATAATAGGTCAGCCCCAGATTATGCTGAATGATCGCAGCATCTGCCGCAGTCACCTGTGTTGCCGCTTGCTGATACAAGTCAGCGGCCAGTTCGTAATGGCCCGTTTGGTAATGTTGATTAGCCTGTTCTATCAGATCCCGGACCGGGGTGCCGTCGGACGCGCTATAAGCGGGGGTATTACCCAACATAGCCGCGATCAGCCACAGACGGTACGGTTTCATGTTTTGTGCTCCCGTCTCGGGTTTCGTCCAGGTGCCTGCCGCCAGTAGTGTTCCAGCAGCAGCAAGAATAAGGCCGGTAGCAGTAGCCAGGCGTACCGCGGTGCCGGCTGATCGGCCTCGGCACCGATCAGGTCGCGCACCGGTTTGTCGGCCAGGGTAGCGCGGAATAAGTTATTGAGAGCGGCGCTGTCCGCCAGTTGATAAATGCCGCCGGTCGTGTGGGCCAGCTTGATCAATAAGGCCTGATTCATCTGCGTTAGCACCTCTCGTTCCTGTATGTGCAGGGTTGCTCCTGCGCTGCTGCCGTCCGGAATCGGCGCGGCGCGCGCGGGTTCTCCTACGCCCAAAGTGTACAAGGGGATGGTTTGACCGCTCAGAGAGGCTAATAAGGCCGTGAAATTATCACTCAGCCCGGCGTGATCCTCGCCATCGCTGAGCAAGATGAGATCGGTATGCTCAGCGTCCAGTTCACCGAAGCCCTGCCAGGTCTGATATAAAGCCTCACCGATAGCTGTGCCACGGCGCGGTGCCGAGTCAATAGAGGCATTCGCCAAGCGCTGCAGAAACACGTCGTAATCCAGCGTCAGAGGACATTGCAGGCGGGCCCTACCGGCAAACACTACCAGCCCGACACGATAGCCACCACGTCCGCGCAGAGTGTTATCGACCAGCTCGCGAATGCTGTTTTTGGCTGCTTCCAGACGGTTGGGCGATATGTCTTCAGCCAGCATGCTGAGCGAGACATCCAGCAGGAAAATCAGATCCCGGCCCTGCTGCACCGAGCTGGCACTGTCGATGCCCCACTGCGGTTGGGCCAGTGCCACGATCAGTGTTGCCAGTGCGCCCAGACGACAGAGTTCGGTGCGGTGTTCCTGCCGCGTCGGAGTCAATGCGCTGAACTGCTGCAATACCTGCCGTTGCTGGCGCTGCCTGGCGCGTTGCAGCAGCAGCAAGCCCGGCAGCAGTAACCCCAGCAGCCACAAAATCTGGGGAGCGGCGAAATCAAGCATGCTCGGGGCCGGGCCAGACCCGCAGCACGGTCTGGCTGAGCAGGCTGTCCAGTAGCAGCAGTAGCAGCGCTGCTGCGATTAACGCCGGGTACAGCTCACGGTAATGCTGGAATTGTTCGCTAACATTGCGCCCGGTTTCCAGCCGGTCGATTTCACTGTAAATGGCCTGCAAAGCCTGGGTGTCGGTCGCGCGAAAGTACTGACCGCCCGTGGTTGCAGCGATTTCGCGCAAGGTGTCCTCGTCAATATAGACCGACGTCGGACGTAGTTCAAAGCCGCCACCGCGCTTGGGTACGGGCATCATCGCGATGCCCTGGGTGCCAACCCCGATGGTGTAGATTTTTATGCCCAGTGCTTTTGCCGCCTGAGCGGCCTGCAGTGGGGTGACGAGACCGGCATTATGCGTGCCATCAGTCAGCAGCAGTATGATTTTGCTGGCATTCTCGGACTGCCGCAGATCAGCGCTGGCCAGCACAATAGCATCACCAATCGCCGTGCCGTCTTCTTCAGTGCGCTGTACGATTTCGACCTGCTCCAGCAAGGCCAGCAAGGCTGTGTGATCCAGCGTCGGTGGGCTCAGGCCATTGCCGTAAAGCGCGAAACTGTACAGGCTTAGCGTGTCCCCGGCACGGCCCGATAAAGATTGCCCGTTGCTTTCCTCCCCAGCATCTTCCACCCCGTTGCCTTCCACGAAATGGCGGAAGGTGCGTTTAACGACATCCAGGCGATTGCTGGGCTTGCCGTCGAGTTCCAGGTCTTCGGCCAGCATACTGCTGGAAATGTCGATTACCATGGCGATAGCGATGCCTTCCCGATACACCCGACTGACTTCAACGCCCCATTGCGGACGAGCCAGCGCCAGGATCAGCGTGCTCAGCGCCAGTACCCGCAGCAGCCAGGGCAGCCAATGCAGCCGAACCCGCCAGTTCACAGGGGCTTGTCGCAGCAGCCCGGTCGTGGGATACGCCAGCGTCTGGCGGCGTTCTCGTCGCCACCACAGCGGCAAAAGTGCCAACAGTAGCAAAGCATACGGCATGACTAGCCGCATTCGGGTGCTCCTTTAACAGTCGATTGCTGCGGAGTGGATAGCTCAATGAACCGCTGCGCCTGGATGATGGTTTGTTGCCTGTGCGCTGTATTAGGTTGCGCCTGGGCGAATTTAGCCTGATCGCAAGCGGCCAGTACCTGGTCGAGCAGAGCCAGCGATGGGGCCTGTAAATCAGCCGACTGCAGCGTATGGTGAATTTCCTGCCGGGTGCGTTGCAAGGCAGGCAGGTTCCGGCTGGCGCTGAGGTAACGACGTAAAATATCCGCCAGTTGCTGATAAAACAGGGTGCTGTGATCAAGAGTCAGCTGTTGGTGCAGCGTATGCAGTTCTGCCAGTGCCTGGCTGGCGGGGCTGGGCGCTGCAACCTGCGATGTATTGCCTCGTAGACGCTGCCGCTGCCAGAGCCAGCCCAGCAGCAGCAGGCTGCCGGCAAACAGTGCCGACCAAGTCCAATGGCCTGTCTCGGTATTGTCAGGTGCAGCTGGCAGCGATAAGGGTGCTCCGGTGGTTTGCAGACTGGTCAGTTCAACCCCTTCCGGTACCATGGAGGTGACGCTGATGGTGATCGCATCGAAGCGATGTGATTGCGGCAGTGGGCAAGTTGGCGGACAGCCATCCGGCAGGGTCTGCCAGGCGAAGGTCAGGGCGGGAATACTTAAGTTGCCGATCTGCTGTGGCAACAGGCTATAGGCGCGCTGCCAGCGTTTGCCGTCATTTGCCAGCGCAAACGGCCCCGACTCGGTTTGCTCCTGTACCAGAAAAGACCCCAGTGTGTTGCCGATAGCCGGCCATTCGGGCAGGCTACCGTCCTCTGCGGTAAAGGTCAGTGTGAAAGGCAAGATCTCACCAAAGCTCAGTGTTGAGCGTCCAGCGCTTAGCTCGATGTGTACCGGCGGTTCGGTAAAGACCTGCGTGGACGGTTCTGCCGCAGCCAGGTGTACGGCTGACAGCAGCATGAGTATGCCTACAGCGGTCATCAAAAATGGTAGAGGCGTTGTTTTTTGACCACGCTGAAATGCGGCCGGACACTGTCCCGAGCGTGGCTGCATTGCATCAGCGGCGTTGCTCTTGCTGGTGGAAAAAGCGCAGTAGCGCGGCTGCGGGCGACACTGACGGATTGAGCTCCAGTGGGCTTAGTCCCAGCGTGGCAAAAATCCGTCGCTGCTGTTGGCGCAGAGTGGTCATCTGCTCCTGGCAGAATGCACGTACGCGAGAATCGCTGCTGTCGAGGGCAATTCCTCGCCGCTTTCCGGGTCCCGCAGGCGCAACAGTCCGAGCGCTGGCAGGGTGTCTTCGGCGGGGTCGCTAAGCAGCACCGGAATGAGTTCATGGCGGCGCTGGGTCAGGTGTAATGCACGCTGGTAGTCCACGGCGAGAAAATCCGAAATCAGAAAAGTCAGGCTGTGATGGCGCACCAGATTGTTCAGGCGATTCAGTGCCAGGGTAATATCGGTACGCTGCCCGGCCGGCTGACAGCCTTGCAGATTGTCAAACAGGCGTAAGCCATGGCGACGGCCTTTGCCAGGCGGTACAAAGCGCTCAATGCGATCGCTGAACAGCAACAGACCCACTCTGTCATTATTACGCAGTGCGCTGAACGCCACGATGGAGGCTAATTCCAGAGCCAGTGTCAGCTTGTGTTTGCGGGTACTGCCGAACTGGGTGGAGGCGCTCATGTCGATGACCAGCATGACGGTCAGTTCGCGCTCTTCGATATAACGCTTGACGAAGGGTACTCCCTGCCGGGCGGTGACATTCCAGTCAATGGTCCGTATATCGTCGCCAGGCATATATTCACGTACATCGATAAATTCGGTGCCACGGCCCTTGAATACACTATGATAAGCGCCAGCGACCGAACCATCGACCAGACGACGGGCTTTCAGACGCAATTGTTTAGCCTGGCGGGCAAAATCCGCGGTCAGCATAAGTCTGACGGATCAGGGGACAGGCAGGTGATCCAGCAGCTGCTGGATCAAGGCATCGGTATCGAGACCGTCGGCCTCTGCCTCGTAGCTGAGCAGAATGCGATGGCGCAGCACATCGGGCGCGATTGATTTGACATCCTGCGGGATAACATAAGTACGGCCCTGCAGAAAGGCATAGGCTTTGGCCGCCAGGGCCAGATTGATGCTGGCGCGCGGTGAGCCACCGTACTCGATATAGTGATTGAGTGGCAGACCGGCAGTTTCGGGATCGCGAGTGGCAAACACCAGATCGACGATATATTTTTTGATTTTACTGTCCAGGTGAACCTGATCGACCAACTGGCGGGCGTGCAGAATGTCTTCTGTGCTGGCCACTGCAGTGACGGATTCCTGCTGATAGGTGTGTGCCATCCGCTCCAGTATTTCCAGTTCCTGCTCACGACTGGGATAAGTAAGCCGGAGTTTCAACATGAAGCGGTCCAGCTGTGCTTCCGGCAGCGGGTAAGTGCCATCCTGTTCCAGCGGATTCATGGTGGCCAACACCAGAAAAGGCTGTGGCAGTGCAAAACTTTCATCACCGATAGTGACCTGCTGTTCCTGCATGGCTTCCAGCAAAGCGCTTTGTACTTTCGCCGGTGCCCGATTGATCTCATCGGCCAGTACCAGATTTGCGAAAATAGGGCCTTTGCGGACACTGAACTCGCCTTGCTGGGGCTGATAGATCAAGGTGCCGATCAAATCTGCCGGTAGTAGATCGGGGGTGAACTGAACCCGCTGGTAGTCTGCATGCAGGGTTTGCGCAAGTGTGGTGACTGCGCGTGTCTTGGCTAGCCCCGGCACCCCTTCCAGCAGGATATGGCCATTCGCAAGCAAGCCGACCAGCAGACGTTCCAACATTGGTCGCTGTCCCACGATGATTGTTTCCAGCGATTGCAGTAAACGATCCGCTAACGGATTCGCGTGCTGTGCTGACGCAGGGAGACCGGCAGTGATGTCGGGTTGGTCAAGTGGCATTGCAATAGTTCCCGATGGTGGTTAGGAATTGTTATATAATTAATTTTCAGCAGCAAAGGAGTATAGCGTTTTTCGCCCCGCTGCAGGAAAAAGCGGCTGTTTGCTGCAGATGTTTCGCGCAAGGCTTGACGAGCAAATGTTTACGCTTATAATAACGCGTCTGTCGGGCGGGAATAGCTCAGTTGGTAGAGCACAACCTTGCCAAGGTTGGGGTCGCGAGTTCGAGTCTCGTTTCCCGCTCCAAAAGAATAATACGAAACCCCGGCTTGATCGGGGTTTTTTCATTATGTAAGCTTCTTAACTGAAATTTTTATTTAAAGGCTGGGTGGCAGAGTGGTCATGCAGCGGCCTGCAAAGCCGTGTACGCCGGTTCGATTCCGACCCCAGCCTCCACATTCCCTTAGCCCGGGTGGTGGAATTGGTAGACACAGCGGACTTAAAATCCGCCGGGGGGAAACTCCTGTACCGGTTCGAGTCCGGTCCTGGGCACCATATAGCTATCCGAGCAAACTCATAAACCCGCGTAATTGCGGGTTTTTGCGTTGTTTAGTTTGCTGAAGTCACTATGCATTACGCTTTGGCGATAATGCTTCATATGTCCCACAGATATTAGTTCATAGGTCAGCAGGCAGCATTGCGATTATTGATCTATCTTTGTCGATAATATTTGGTAATACACGCTGCTTGAATCTCGTTCCTATCCCCGAATTGATAAAAACGCGTAGGCCCAAATGCACGTAGACTGCGGACCCCCAGGCTATGCATGTGGCGTGGCAGGGTTTTACCGGGGCTTTGTTTGAACCCGGGCAGGCGCTGGATGCCAGCCGCTATAAACGACGCAGTAAGGAGAGGTGACAACCGCAATCTTGCGAGCAGACGTCGGGCTTGCGATAGTGGCCAAGCAATGCCCGCAAGATTGCGATAACACCCAGGAATGGTACGGTTAGAAAATGTTTTCGCTGGGTTCCTGGGTTGCTTCTGGCGTTTGCCGGAAATGCTTGAAGCTTGTCCCCAGCTTGCCCAGCAGGCTTAGCAGTAATTCTTTGCGGCTGGATGGCATTGTCTCGCCAATATCCCAATATTCAGCCAGCAGGCGTGCAGCAATGGCTAGCATCGGGGCGGTGTCAGCGGCATCCAGCGTGTCATCGGACAGTGCTTGCTGCAGTGCTTTATAAGCTCTTTGCTGGCTTTTGTTCATGCTGCGCGGAGCTTTGATTTCGGTTGCAGGAGAACTTGGTGCGGGCGCAGCGATGGTCTGGGTTACTTCCTCGGCGTCTTGAGCAAGCGCGGCCGTAGTCTGGGTTACTTCTTCGGCGTCTTGAACAGGCGCAGTGATCTCCTGGGCAAAAACTTCAATGTCTTGCGCAGGAGTGCTCGGTGGCTGCAGGTGAGCGTAAACTTTTGATGTTTTTTCGCCTCTCATCAGCCGCAGGCTTTTTTGGAAAAGTCGACTGGCCATAGCGGAAGCCTCGTTTTTGCAAAGGGTTGGAATAACTTAAAAATGCGTTAATCACCCTTCCGTAAATCATCCCCGATAATATGCTGTCAGGTAGTTCCTGGTGGTAGGAAGTCGATAACCTGCCATGTGGCTACTGTCGTCCGTTAATAATATCCGGGCTTAGCCGTTCGCTATCATAACATTCTGGACAGTCGGGGAAATCTGTAATTTGACCCAGGATTTTGTTTACCTCTGGCCAATCAGGCAATAACCAGGGGCTGGCAATGCGTCTTAAAGTCTGCTGTTAGCTGATTGAGGCTGATGCTGTTGCGCTGATCTCGAATTAAGTGACCGCTCAGCTTCTGGTTGGTACAGGCGCGCTGAGTCTGGGCGGGATTGATCTGCCTGGGAATGGAACGATATTACTGCTGCGGAGGGTTGACGACTGAGTCTCCCATTGGATCTGAATGCCATCGATAAAGCAGGCGTGTCGTTCATACTGTCTACCGTGATGGTCTATGCCCCAGGCATAAGTATTGCCCGATAAGCCAAGTGGGCGGTTTAGCACGATAGCCGGCCGGGCCCGTCCATGTACCCGGATTTCACGTACTTGGGCACCGCTGGCGATAAGATGTTTAATAACACGGGTGGTTTGCTGCAAATCGCTGATTAAATCATGTTCGCTCATTTTGAATTTCCTTGCGCTAGTCAAGATTGGCGAAAACTGAGCCGACAATGTCAATTAATATAGCAATAAATTGCAAATAAAGCAAAATTTTGCTATTTAATATTGCAAGTAACTGCTTTGTGGATTTTTTCTGTTCGGTGCATGGTTTTCAGGAGACTAGATTATGGAACTGGAAAATTTAGCGATGCGTATTCGGCAATGTGCGGATAAAATTGGCAGCGGCGACGAACTCGCCCGCCGGACGGGTATACCGCGTCGTACCCTGGAAACCTATCTGACCGGTGCTGCCGAGCCTAAGGCCTCGCGCCTAGCTGCCATAGCCTCTGTGGCAGGTGTCAGCCTGGATTGGCTGATTACGGGGGTTGATCACGGGCATGCGGCGGAAGATGATGAGGGTTGGATCGAGGTGCCTTTGTATGATGTTAAAGTCAGCGCAGGGCATGGTGCTCTGCTGGATCATGAGCGCATCATTACCCAGTTGAAATTTCGTTATTATTCGCTGGCACGAAAAGGCCTGCAAACCGATCAATTATGCGCGGTGCAGGTAACCGGCGATTCAATGCTGCCGACACTGAGCGAAGGCGATACACTGCTGATTGATCGGGTTCAGCGGGCCCCAGTGGGGGATGATATTTTTGTGATCCGCCTGAGCGAAGTGTTATTGGCCAAGCGTTTACAACGCCTGGCCCATGGTGGCATACGTATTCTTAGCGACAACACCCTCTACCCACCGGAGACAATACCTCCAGCGGAATTACCGCAATTAGCGGTGTTGGGGCGGGTTGTATGGTTTGGGCGATGGATGATCTGAGATAGCAGAAAACTGCTTTATGATTGTCTGATCGCTGTCAGCCTTTGGGCAAGCTGATTTTGGGGTCTTCCGGATTAGGGCGGTAAAATGTGGCGATATGCCCGATACGTTGAACCAGCTCGGCCTGCAATGTTTCACTGATCTGGCTGATCAGCGATTGTCTTGCATCGCGATCCGCTGCATTAACGCGAATTTTTAGCAATTCATGATGTGTAAGTGCCTGATCAATTTCGGCCAATACTGTTTCGCTGAGACCGTTAGCACCGATAATCACAACGGGCTTGAGATTATGGGCGATGGTTTTTAAGTGGTTTTTTTGCGGGTTGTTAAGCATGATGTTTGATGTGTATAAGAACGTCTGGTCAGATTACCGTATTGATAGTGCTCAATTTCTGTTGAGCTCCATTAGCGTTGAGTTGCCATGATACAGCGTGTACAAGCAATGCCGTGATAATACTATGCATCATCGTCAGGTGCTTACTATTTTGTAATAGGGCTTGAGACTTATAGTCCATGAGAGATCATCATTGATAGCAAACTCGCGACAGGGTCCCGTGCTAATAGTCCGAGCTAATATTAAGGAGTAGCTATGGCTCGCAGTAAAAGCAGTGCCCGTTGGCTCAAAGAGCATTTCGAAGACGAGTACGTTAAGCGCGCCCGGCAGGAAGGTTATCGCTCGCGGGCTGTCTTCAAGCTACAGGAGATCGATAACAAGGACGCGCTGTTTAAGCCTGGTCTGGTTGTTGTGGATCTGGGCGCAGCGCCAGGCGGGTGGTCGCAGTATGCGATACAACGGCTGCAGGATACCGGCGAGGTAATTGCTCTGGATATCCTGCCTATGGATCCACTGGCCGGCGTAACGGTTTTACAGGGCGATTTTCGTGAGCCTGAGGTGCTGGAACAATTGCTTCAGGTGTTGAATAAACGTGCGGTTGACCTTGTAATTTCGGATATGGCCCCCAATACCAGTGGGGTGAGCGTAGTTGATCAGTCACGCATGATGTACTTGGCTGAACTGGCGCTTGATTTTGCCAAACAGCAGTTGCGGCCAGGTGGTGATTTATTGCTGAAGGTGTTCCAGGGCGAGGGCTTTGATGAGCTTCTGCGGGAGCTGCGTGCCACCTTTGACCGGGTGCTGGTGCGTAAGCCGAAAGCGTCACGTGCGCGCAGTAAGGAACTCTATCTGCTGGCTAGGAACTACGGAGTATAGTAATGTCTAATTTAAAATATGTTCTGGAGTGCAAATCCAATGATCGTTTTTATTCCCAGAATATAAACTAGGATTGCCCGAGCATTATTGTAATTTTTATTGTCTAGTTTGCTGTCGATTTTGTCGATTTTTTTGAGCCCGCAAACCGCAGGTTGCAGAGATGGCAGGGTCAGAGAGTATTTAAAACATTTTCCAGTGACTAAGGTAGCTGCATTTTAGAGGTATCGACTTTGAATGACATGGTGAAAAACATTCTTTTGTGGGTTGTAATCGCGGTCGTTTTAATGTCCGTGTTCAACAGTTTCGGCCCACGCACCTCGCCGTCTTCGCAGATCAGCTATTCGCAATTTCTGACCGAAGCTAAAAACGGCCGCGTTGCCTCGGTGGATATTGACGGGCGCGAGATTAAAGGCCGTACTAATGCAGGCGAGACCTTCACAACGTACAGCCCTGAAACCGATAACAGTGCGATGATCGGTGACCTGCTGAATAACGGCGTCGAGATCAAGGGCGAGCCTCCAGAGCGGCAATCTCTGCTGATGCAGATTTTTATCAGCTGGTTCCCCATGTTGCTGTTGATCGGTATCTGGATTTTCTTCCTGCGGCAGATGCAAGGCGGTACCGGCGGGCGTGGTGCCATGTCATTCGGTAAGAGCCGGGCCAGGATGATGGGCGAAGATCAGATCAAGGTCACCTTTGCTGATGTCGCCGGCGTTGAAGAGGCCAAAGAGGAAGTCGCCGAATTGGTCGAGTTTCTGCGGGACCCGGCCAAGTTCCAGAAGCTGGGCGGTAAGATTCCGCGCGGCGTGCTGATGGTCGGTTCGCCAGGTACAGGCAAGACCTTGCTGGCGAAGGCTATTGCGGGCGAGGCAAAGGTTCCGTTCTTTACTATTTCCGGTTCAGACTTTGTTGAAATGTTCGTTGGTGTAGGTGCTTCGCGGGTACGCGATATGTTTGAGCAAGCCAAGAAGCATGCACCTTGCATAATCTTTATTGACGAGATCGATGCGGTCGGTCGGCACCGTGGTGCTGGTCTCGGCGGTGGTCACGATGAGCGCGAACAGACCTTGAACCAGCTGCTGGTCGAGATGGATGGCTTCGAGGGTAATGAAGGCATTATTGTAATCGCGGCAACCAACCGGCCCGATGTGCTGGATCCAGCTTTGTTGCGGCCTGGCCGTTTCGACCGGCAAGTGGTGGTGCCGCTGCCTGATGTACGGGGGCGGGAGCAAATCCTTAACGTACATATGCGCAAAGTGCCGCTGTCTGATGATGTCAAACCGTCCATCATCGCGCGCGGTACACCAGGGTTTTCAGGCGCTGATTTGGCTAATCTGGTGAATGAGGCGGCGTTGTTTGCAGCACGCAAAAACAAACGCGAAGTAACTATGGAAGACTTTGAAAAAGCCAAGGACAAGATCATGATGGGTGCCGAGCGCCGGTCCATGGTCATGAAAGACGACGAGAAAAAACTGACGGCTTATCACGAAGCTGGTCACGCCATTGTCGGGCGGTTGGTGCCGTTGCATGATCCTGTGCATAAAGTAACGATTATCCCGCGGGGTCGGGCCTTGGGTGTCACCATGTTTCTGCCGGTGGAAGATCGTTACAGCTACAGTAAAGAGTTGCTGGAAAGCCAGATCTCCAGCCTGTTCGGTGGTCGTATCGCGGAAGAGATTATCTTTGGTTCAGAATCCGTCACCACCGGTGCCCAGAATGATATTGAGCGTGCAACGGATATCGCCCGCAACATGGTTACCCGTTGGGGGTTGTCCGAGCGCATGGGGCCTTTAGCTTACGGTGAAGACGACGGTGAGGTCTTTCTAGGTCGTTCCGTAACCCGGCATAAAAATGTATCGGACGAAACAGCGCACGCAATCGATCAGGAAATCCGCAATATTATCAATCGCAATTACCAACGTTCGGAGCAAATTCTGCGCGATAATCTGGATAAATTGCATATAATGGCGGAAGCTTTAATTAAATACGAAACCATCGATTCGGCGCAGATTGACGATATCATGTCCGGTCGGCCGCCGCGTGAGCCCAAAGACTGGAATTCCGAGCAGCCTAAGTCGCCACCCCCCTCCGGTGGTGCCAAGGTGGTTGATCTTGGTAAAGATGCCGGTGGTGGCCAAATCGGGGGGCCGGCAGAACAGCATTAAAGCTTGCTATTGAATCCAGGCTAGATATATCGTCCTCACCTACTTGCAGGTGGGGACGATTTTTTTTTACTCTGCTAAGGAAAGCAGGGTAATGAATAAAAGAAACGGGCTGGAGTGCCATAATGAGCAAACAATATTTTGGTACGGATGGTATACGTGGACGGGTCGGTGAGTATCCGATTACGCCGGACTATATGCTAAAACTTGGCTGGGCTGTTGGTAAAACATTCGGTCAGTCAAAAAGCCATAGCAAAGTTATCATCGGTAAAGATACCCGTATCTCGGGCTATATGTTTGAGTCGGCGCTGGAATCGGGTTTGTCGGCAGCCGGTGTGGATGTTGCCTTGCTCGGCCCTATGCCAACGCCGGGCATTGCCTATTTAACACGGACATTACGTGCCTGTGCCGGAATAGTTATCAGTGCCTCGCACAATCCACATTTTGATAATGGCGTTAAGTTTTTCTCGGATAATGGCAGTAAACTGCCTGATGGTATCGAGCATTATATTGAGGAGCTATTAGCTCAGCCTATGCAGATTGTCGCACCGGTAGAGCTTGGCAAGGCTGAGCGCATCCATGATGCAGCCGGACGATATATCGAGTTCTGCAAAAGCAGTGTGCCCTGGAATCTGACTTTTCACGGTCTGAAAATTGTGTTGGATTGCGCCAATGGCGCGACCTATCATATTGCACCCGAGGTATTCAGCGAGCTTGGTGCCGAAGTAATTGCCATTGGCGTGGACCCCGACGGCCTGAATATCAACCACCAGTGTGGCTCGACCCATCCGCAGCCTCTGCAAGCCGAAGTGCTCAAACATCAGGCTGATCTTGGTATCGCTTTCGATGGCGATGGTGATCGGGTTATTATGGTTGATGAGCATGGCATGTTACTGGATGGTGATGAACTACTCTATATCATTGCGTGCGATCAGAAAGTGCGAGGCCTCGAGTTAAACGCTGTCATTGGCACGCAAATGAGTAACCTGGGTTTGGAAAATGCGTTGCAAAGCCTTGGTATTGCGCTGCATCGGGTCAAGGTAGGTGACCGCTATATTTTAGAAAAGCTGTTGGCCGACAAGCTGCGTTTGGGTGGGGAAAGTTCCGGGCATATTATTTGTTTGGACAAAAC
Organism: Gammaproteobacteria bacterium; assembly: GCA_041396125.1. Classification (GTDB taxonomy): domain Bacteria; phylum Pseudomonadota; class Gammaproteobacteria; order Competibacterales; family Competibacteraceae; genus JAWKZG01. The sequence goes on from JAWKZG010000001.1 coordinate 257,429, forward strand.
TACTACCGGCGACGGTATTATTGCTGGATTACAAGTCTTGGCTGCGCTTATGCAAGCGCAACGACCTCTGAGTGAACTCAAAGCAGGAATGTCTAAATATCCTCAGCACTTAATCAACGTTCCTGTTGCTAATCGGGTGAATCTGGCAAGCAATATACGTGTGCAACAGGCTGTGCTCGAGCTGGAAAATCAACTGGGTCAGCAGGGGCGAGTGCTGTTGCGACTATCGGGTACCGAGCCGGTAGTACGAGTGATGGTAGAAGGCGTGGACGAAAGTTTGGTGCGCAGCCTGGCGCAGCAGTTGGCCACTGTTGTGCAGCAAGCTGTTACAAATTAAATTAACTGATTTATGGTCAACACAATGCGTCGATATTTGGTAGCGGGCAATTGGAAAATGAATGGCAGCCTGACTAGTGTTCGCGAACTACTGGCTGCCATCAGGCAAGCACAAGATGATACCGCCGAGCTGGCCGTTTTCCCACCGTTTGTTTATCTGGCGGAAGTGGCAGCCCAATTGCGAGGCTCGGGCATTGCCTGGGGTGCGCAGAATGTATCCGAGCATCCTTCCGGTGCCTACACGGGGGAAGTGGCAGCGGCCATGCTGCAGGATTTTGGTTGTGCTTATACTTTAGTCGGGCACTCGGAGCGGCGTGCTTTGTACGGCGAAACGGATGCTCAAACTGCTGTCAAATTCGAGTTGCTGCAACAGGCCGGAATTCGCCCTGTGTTATGTCTGGGCGAGACTTTGCAGGAGCGGGAGACGGAGCAGACCGAGTGTGTGGTGGAGCGGCAGCTGACGGCTGTTTTAGATCGGGTTGGTGTGGCTGCGCTTAGTGACTGCGTGCTTGCCTATGAGCCGGTTTGGGCGATCGGTACTGGTAAAACCGCAACCCCTGAACAAGCGCAGGCTGTACATGCATTTATTCGTAGCATCGTTGCAAAGAGCGATGATATAATCGCTGGCTCAGTGCGAATTTTATATGGCGGCAGTGTTAAATCTGCCAATGCCAAGGCGTTATTTGCGATGCCAGATATTGATGGTGGCCTGATTGGTGGCGCTTCATTGAATCCGGTAGAGTTTCTCGACATTGCGCACGCAACGATTTAAGTTTTTGGTTTAAGCTATGCAAACAGTTTTCTTGTTGCTACACATTCTTGTGGCGATTGCTCTGGTAGGGTTGGTATTGCTGCAACAGGGCCGCGGTGCAGACGCGGGTACAGGTTTTGGCGGTGGCGCTTCCGCAACCGTTTTTGGTTCGCGCGGCTCAGGCTCATTTCTAAGTCGTGCCACAGCTATGCTGGCAACCGGGTTTTTTATAACCAGTCTAGTTCTGGCGTATTTTGCTACACAGGGTGACAGGCCGGTTAGTGTCATCGAAAGCGTTACAACTGAACAGTCCGTGCCAGTAACTATACCGGAATCCGGTGGTCAACCTCAGGCTGCGGAACCTGCTGTGCAGGCTGATGAAGTGCCGGCACCGCCGGTGACACAATAAACTTTCCTTTCCCTGGAAAGCAGGTTATTCACGTCAATAAGTAGATATGCCGATGTGGTGGAATTGGTAGACACGCTATCTTGAGGGGGTAGTGGCGCAAGCCGTGTCGGTTCGAGTCCGACCATCGGCACCAACTGATTTTTAGTACGCTTTAAGGCGTTTTAAAGATCATCATTAAAAAGCATCTTCTACAGATGCTTTTTTTGCGATGCAGCGCAGGATGCCGTATCTTTATATAAAATTTAGTAAAAACCTATTTTAAAGATAAACGTACCGGCCTATTCGAGACTGAGAACGCACATGCTAGAAAATTACCTTCCCGTTCTGATTTTTATCATCATCAGCACGCTGTTTGGCTGCATTCTGGTAGGACTTGGCTTCGGTCTGGGGCCACGACGTCCTGACAGCGAAAAACTGTCTCCTTATGAATGTGGTTTTGAAGCCTTTGAAGATTCTCGCATGAAGTTCGATGTGCGTTACTACCTGGTCGCAATTCTGTTCATTATTTTTGATCTTGAAATAGCATTCCTTTTCCCTTGGGCGGTTTCTCTGGATCAAATCGGCGTGTTTGGTTTTTTAGCGATGGCGCTGTTTCTGGGTATTTTAGTGATCGGCTTTATTTATGAGTGGAAAAAAGGGGCGCTAGAGTGGGAATGATGCTGGTGGGAGTGATGCTATGGGTATAGAAGGCATTCTCGAGCAAGGTGTCGTCACTACGACCGCCGATAAGCTCATTAATTGGGCTCGAACAGGTTCGATGTGGCCGATGACGTTTGGACTGGCCTGTTGCGCGGTCGAGATGATGCATGCTGGCGCAGCACGTTATGATCTGGATCGTTTTGGCGTTATTTTTCGGCCTAGCCCGCGCCAGTCCGATGTCATGATCGTAGCCGGAACTCTCGTCAATAAAATGGCCCCGGCGCTTAGAAAGGTCTACGATCAAATGTCGGAGCCGCGTTGGGTGATTTCTATGGGTTCATGCGCTAACGGGGGCGGCTACTACCATTATTCTTACGCCGTTGTACGCGGCTGCGACCATATCGTGCCGGTCGATGTGTATGTGCCAGGTTGTCCGCCCACCGCAGAAGCACTGCTTTACGGCATTATTCAACTGCAAAACAAAATCCGCCGCACCAATACGATTGCCCGATGATGGTTAACTCGGTGATGTTTAACTCATGAGCCCACAAGCATTAGTCGATAAACTCCAGGATCGCTTTGGCGATGTGCTTCAGTCCAGTAAGCTGGCGTTCGGTCAGGTGGTGATCGAGGTTTCACACCAGCACCTGTCGGAAGTCATGACCGCGTTGCGCGATGAAGCTGACTTTCAATTCCAGCAGCTGCTGGATTTATGCGGTGTCGATTATGCCGCGTATGGCAAAGATGAGTGGGCAACAGACGAGACTACCGCTACCGGTTTCAGTCGTGGTGTAGAGCCTGCGGCTACTGGTCGGGCGGCCAGTGTCGTGCGCCGTATCGGTGAAACTGCTGATCGCAATAAACGTTTTGCGGCCGTCTATCAACTTCTGTCGATTGCCAATAATCAACGCTTGCGTACGTGCGTTTGCTCCCGATGATGATTTACCGGTTATTCCATCCGTCGTGACCATCTGGGCATCCGCCAACTGGTACGAGCGTGAGGCATTTGATTTGTTCGGCATCGTGTTCGAGGGCACCCTGACCTGCGCCGGATTCTTACGGATTACGGCTTTGTGGGGCATCCGTTCCGTAAAGACTTTCCTTTAGTCGGTAATGTAGAAGTGCGCTACGATCCGGACAAGGGACGGGTCGTATACGAGCCGGTCAGCATAGAGCCGCGCGTCCTGGTACCGCGTGTGATTCGCAAGGATCACCGTTATTTGAAGCCAGAGGCCTAAGTCATGCCCGAGATTCGCAATTACACTCTCAATTTTGGTCCGCAGCATCCGGCTGCGCATGGCGTGCTGCGCCTGGTGCTGGAAATGGACGGCGAAGTTATTCAGCGGGCCGATCCGCATATCGGTCTGTTGCACCGCGCCACGGAAAAGCTGGCTGAAAGCAAGCCATTTAATCAGAGTATCGGTTATATGGACCGGCTCGATTATGTTTCGATGATGTGCAATGAGCACGGTTATGTGCTGGCCATTGAGAAGCTATTAGGCGTCAAACCGCCTGTTCGAGCGCAATACATCCGTGTCATGTTCGATGAGATGACACGGATTCTGAACCACCTGTTGTGGCTGGGTTCGCATGCTCTGGACGTCGGTGCAATGACGGTATTCCTGTACTGTTTTCGTGAACGTGAAGACCTGATGGACTGCTACGAGGCGGTGTCTGGGGCCCGTTTGCACGCTACCTACTACCGTCCTGGTGGGGTTTACCGCGATCTGCCGGGCAGCATGCCGAAATACGAATATTCCAAATTCCGCAGCAAGCAGGATGTCGACGAGCTGAATCAAACCCGGCAGGGATCGATGCTGGACTTCATCGAAGCGTTTACCGAAAGGTTTTCCAAACGGGTCGATGAATACGAGATTTTGCTGACGGATAACCGCATCTGGAAGCAGCGTACGGTTGGGATTGGCGTTGTTAGTCCGGAGCGGGCTTTGCAACTGGGGTTCTCGGGGCCCATGCTGCGTGGCTCTGGTATCGAGTGGGATGTACGTAAAAAACAACCCTACGAAGTTTACGACCAGCTTGATTTCGATATTCCTGTCGGTGTCAATGGCGATTGTTATGATCGTTATTTGGTCCGGATCGAAGAAATGCGTCAGGCGAACCGAATTATCAAGCAATGTGTGGATTGGCTGCGGGTCAATCCGGGGCCGGTTATGCTGGATGAGCATAAAGTCTCGCCGCCTCATCGCGAAGAGATGAAAGAAGACATGGAAGCGCTGATCCATCATTTCAAATTATTTACCGAAGGTTATTGTGTTCAGAAGGTGAGGTGTACGCTGCTGTTGAGCACCCGAAGGTGAGTTCGGGGTGTACTTAATCTCTGACGGTGCCAATAAACCGTACCGGGTAAAGGTGCGCGCACCGGGCTTTGCGCATATCTCGGCCATGAACGAGATGGCACATGGGCATATGCTGGCCGATGTGGTGGCGATCATCGGCACACAGGACATTGTATTCGGGGAGATCGACCGCTGATGAGCGAACACACTGATAGCAATACGCTCACGGGCAATGTGCTTTCAGAGCATGCCCGTGAGGAAATTGATCACTGGATTGCCAAGTATCCGGCCGAGCACAAGCAATCGGCGGTACTGGCGGCATTGCGTATTGTGCAGCATGAGAATCAAGGCTATCTGACCACTGAGCTGATGGACGCCGTGGCAGACTATCTGGATATGCCGAAAATTTCGGTGTACGAAGTAGCCTCGTTCTATTCTATGTATGAACTCAAACCGGTAGGACGGCACAGTATTTCAGTTTGCACCAATATCTCCTGCATGTTGTGTGGTGGCTACGACATTTTGGCCCATATCGAGAAAAAGCTTGGTATCAAGGTGGGCGAATCCACCCCGGATGGTAAGTTTTATCTAAAAGAGGAAGAAGAGTGCCTGGCGGCTTGCTCTTTCGCCCCGATGATGCAGGTTGATCATGTGTACTATGAAAATCTGACGCCGGAAATTGTCGACCAAATCCTGGATGCTCTGGAGTGATGCGTGTCTGAGTCAAATACAAGCAAGCCAGTAACCAATCAAGTTTGTTATGCGACTCTGGGCCATGATCAGCCTTGGGCCATGCAGACCTATGAGTCAATCGGCGGTTACCAGGCCTGGAAAAAAATTCTGGCCGGTGAGATGACGCCGGAACAGGTCGTTGAGGAAGTGAAAGCCTCGGGTTTGCGTGGCCGTGGCGGGGCTGGTTTCCCCACCGGTCTGAAATGGAGTTTTATGCCTCGTAAGGCCCCGGTACAAAAATACATTGTCTGCAATTCGGACGAATCCGAGCCTGGTACCTGTAAAGATCGCGATATCCTGCGTTTCAACCCGCATGCCTTGGTTGAAGGCATGGCCATTGCTGGTTTCGCTATGGGAGCGACAGTCGGCTACAACTACATGCGTGGCGAATGGATGGACGAACCGTTCATGCGCTTTGAAGATGCTCTGAAAGAGGCGTATGACGCTGGCCTGCTAGGTAAAAATATCCAGGGGTCGGGGGTCGATTTTGATTTGTACTGCTCGCTTGGTGCCGGGGCGTATATCTGCGGTGAAGAAACCGCACTGCTGGAATCGCTGGAAGGCAAAAAAGGCCAGCCGCGGTTCAAACCGCCGTTTCCAGCCAATTTTGGCCTGTACGGCAAGCCAACTACGATTAACAACACCGAATCATTAGCTTCTGTGCCCACTATTTTGCGCAATGGTGCGGAATGGTTTAAGAACCTGGGTACGGAAAACGCAGGCGGCACTAAAATATTTTCGGTTTCAGGCCATGTCGCCAAACCGGGTAATTTTGAAGTCAGTCTGGGGCTGCCTTTTACCGATCTGTTAGAGATGGCAGGGGGGATGCGCGCTGGTCGCAAGCTGAAAGCCGTTATTCCCGGCGGCTCTTCGGTGCCTGTATTACCGGGTGAAATCATGTTGGGCTGTACCATGGATTACGATTCCATCAAAAAGCCGGCTCGATGCTCGGTTCAGGGGCGGTCGTAGTAATGGACGAAACGACCGATATGGTGCAGATGCTGCGCCGTATCTCGCGCTTTTATTACTCCGAATCCTGCGGTCAGTGTACACCCTGTCGTGAAGGCACGGGCTGGCTGTACCGGATGTTGACGCGCATCATTAACGGGCAGGGGCGGCCTGAGGATTTGGATATTTTGTTCAATGTCTCTAAACGCATCGAAGGCCGCACGATCTGCGCTTTAGGTGATGCCGCCGCCTGGCCGGTGCAGGGTATGCTGCGCCATTTTCGGCACGAGTTCGAGTATTACATCGAACATGGTCGCAGCATGGTGGAAGGCGTGCAGCCGATTGCCGCATAAACACAGCCCTAAACACAGCGATAAAGATCAGGCGAAAATTGGGTCAAAATTGAAGTCAACGGTGAGCAGCTGGAAGCGCGTAAAGGCGCGATGCTCATCGAAGTGACCGACGCTGCGGGGATTAAAATCCCGCGTTTTTGCTATCACCCGAAACTGTCTGTTGCGGCTAATTGTCGGATGTGTCTGGTTGAGGTCGAACGCGCGCCCAAACCGCTACCAGCCTGCGCTACGCCAGTGATGGATGGCATGAAAGTCTGGACCCGTTCGGCCAAGGCACTGGAAGCGCAGCAGGGCACCATGGAGTTCCTGCTGATCAATCACCCGCTGGATTGCCCGATTTGTGATCAGGGTGGTGAGTGCGAGCTGCAGGATGTAGCGATGGGTTACGGTGACAGCGTTTCACGCTTTGTGGAGCGTAAACGGGCAGTAGCCGACAAAGACATCGGGCCGTTGATTGCGACCGGTATGGATCGCTGTATCCACTGTGCCCGTTGTATTCGTTTCGGCGAGAAATTGCCGGCTTGCGCGAGCTCGGTGCTACCGGGCGTGGCGAGCATATGGAGATCGGTACTTATATTCATAAAAGTATGGTCTCGGAATTATCCGGTAATGTGATCGACATTTGTCCGGTGGGTGCGTTGATGGCGAAGCCTTCGTATAATACCGGACGTTCGTGGGAATACATCCAGCATGCAGCGGTATCGCCGCATGATTCGGTTGGGTCCAACCTTTTTATCCATACGATCCGCGGCAAAGTAATGCGGGTCGTGCCGCATGATAACGAAGAAATCAATGAAGCCTGGCTGTCAGATCGTGACCGTTTTAGCTACGAGGGTATCTACGCTTCTGACAGAGTGCTCAAACCCTGGCTTAAGACGCACGGCGACAGCGAATGGAGCGAAGCACTGGCGGCAGCCAGCGAGCAGCTCAAGACTGTCCTGAGTAAGCATGGTGCAGAATCGGTTGGTGTACTGATAGCCCCGAATGCCACTGTCGAAGAAATGTACCTGGCGCAGAAGCTGGCACGCGGTCTGGGTATCAGTAATATTGATCATCGGCTACGCCAGGCCGATTTTAGCGACGATGCGACGGCTCCCGTTTTCCCGTGGCTGGGCCAGAGTCTGGTTGAACTGGAAAAAAATGACGCTGTGCTGCTGATCGGCTCGAATGTGCGTATGGAGCAGCCACTGGCAGGGCACCGCATCCGTAAAGCGGCTCTGCAAGGTGCTAAAGTCATGTTTATCAATCCGCGTGCATTTGATTTTCGCTTTCCGGTCGCAGCCACGATCAATACCGATCCGAATGCGATGTTGCAGGCTTTGGCCAGCATTGCAAAAGCTTTAATGCAGGCGGGTAAGAACGCCGATGCAGCTGCGGATCTGCAAAAATTAATCGAGAAAGCAAAAGTCACCGAGCAAACCCAGACCATTGCCGATGCTCTACTTGAAGGGAAAGCCACAAGCGTTCTGTTGGGCAATTTGGCAATCGCCCATCCGGTTTATTCGACACTGCGCGCATTGGCCGGGTTTATTGCCCAAGCAAGTGGCGCGGCATTGGGGTATTTACCCGACGCCAGCAATAGCGTCGGGGGTTGGTTGAGCGGTGCTCTGCCGCAGCGCGGACCGGGCGGGCAAGTCGTGGATAATCCGGGTTTGAATGCCCGCGCGATGCTGGAGCAACCCCGTAAAGCTTATTTGCTGATCGGTGCCATCGAACCTGAACTGGATTGTTGGGACAGCGTCGCTGCCTTGAAGGCGCTGCAGCAAGCAGAATGTGTCATCGCGCTGACACCTTTCAGTGGCCGATTAAAAGATTACGCCGATGTGATCCTGCCGATTGCAACCTTTGCCGAAACGTCCGGTACGAGTATCAATGCCGAAGGGCGCTGGCAACGTTTTCAAGGTGCCTGCAAGCCTCTGGGCGAAGCCCGCCCCGGCTGGAAAGTGCTGCGGGTACTGGGCAATTCATTGCAACTGGACAGTTTTGATTACCTCGATTCGCCGCAGATTGAAGCCGAGGCCCGGAGCGCGTGCCGAGATCTACAACCGGACAATAAAACCGTGTTCGATGGCGAATTGACAACGGATCTCGAAGCCGAGATCTGGCGGCTTGCCGATGTACCTATTTATTCCGTTGATGCATTAGTGCGACGGGCTGATGCTTTACAGCAAACGCCTTTGGCACAGCCGGCGCAAATTCGTATTAACAGCCAAACCGCGCAAAAACTCGGACTGCATAACGCGGCGCAGGCCAAAGCCAAGCAAAGCAATGGTGAAATTGTCTTGCCGCTGGTGTTGGACGATAGCATTCCGGATGCTTGTGTCTGGATTGCGGCGGGCTTGACCGAAACCGCTCAGCTCGGGCCGATGACCGGTCCAATCGAGCTGGATGCGGCTTAATCACTTGACTTATTACTTGGGGTAAGCGCGTGGAGACAGAGACAACGCTGCTCGGCATAGTGTGGGATTTGATTGTTATCATTTTCAAAATCATACTAATCGTACTCCCACTTTTGCTTTGCGTGGCGTATCTGACATTTGCCGAACGTAAAATTATCGGCTATATGCAGGTTCGGATGGGGCCAAACAGAGTTGGGCCTAAAGGCTGGCTGCAACCGATTGCGGATGTAGTCAAGCTGATGTTCAAAGAGGTCATTATCCCATCGGGGGCCAACCGGTTTTTATTCCTGATTGCACCAGTGTTATCGATCGGACCGGCTTTAGCCGCCTGGGCGGTGATCCCGTTCGCCGATGGCATGGTGCTGGCGGATTTGAATGCCGGTTTACTGTACCTGCTGGCCCTGACCTCGCTGGGGGTCTACGGTGTTATCATCGCTGGCTGGGCCTCAAACTCCAAATACGCCTTCCTCGGTGCGATGCGTTCGGCAGCGCAGATCGTGGCCTATGAGATTGCCATGGGTTTCGCACTGGTTGGGGTGCTCATGGTATCGGGCAGTTTGAACCTGGGTGATATTGTGCATGCTCAGGAAGGCCACTTTTTTAACTGGTTCTGGCTGCCTTTGCTGCCTTTATTCATTGTGTACTTTATTTCCGGTGTTGCTGAAACAAACCGGGCGCCTTTTGATGTAGCAGAAGGCGAATCCGAGATTGTTGCCGGTTTTCATGTTGAATATTCCGGTACCACCTTCGCCGTGTTTTTCCTGGCGGAATACGCCAATATGATTTTAATTTCGGCTCTGACCGCCGTGATGTTTATGGGGGGCTGGCTGTCACCTTTTGCGGGGCTGCCCGTGATTGGTGCGCCAGGGCTGCACTGGTTGTTGATCAAAACTGCATTCTTCCTGTTTTTCTTCTTGTGGTTTCGGGCTACGTTTCCACGCTATCGCTACGATCAGATTATGCGCCTGGGCTGGAAAGTATTCATTCCGATTACTATCGTCTGGATTTTCGTCCTTGGCATCGGCATTGTTACAAAAACCAGTCCCGGATTTGAAATTGCAGTTCTGGCATTCGCAGGGCTGGTGGGTATTATCGCGAAGCTGACGCAGAACGTTAAAAAACTGGGGATGCAATCATGAACGTCATCCTGCAATACTTCAAAACCTTCATGCTGTGGGAACTGCTGCTTGGTTTGCGGTTAACAGGCAGGCATTTATTTACCCGCAAGATCACGGTGCAGTTTCCTGAAGAGCGGACGCCTCAATCGCCTCGTTTTCGCGGTTTACATGCTCTGCGCCGTTATCCAAACGGAGAAGAGCGCTGTATCGCCTGTAAATTATGCGAAGCGGTATGTCCTGCGCTGGCCATCACGATTGACTCGGAAGAGCGCGCTGATGGTACCCGGCGTACCACCCGCTACGATATCGACTTGTTCAAATGTATTTTCTGCGGGTTTTGTGAAGAAGCCTGCCCGGTCGACTCGATCGTTGAGACACGGGTGTTTGATTATCATTTTGAAAATCGCGGCGAGCAAATCATGACTAAAGACAAACTGCTGGCCATTGGCGACAAATACGAAGCTCAGATCGCAGCAGATCGGGCAGCAGATGCGCCTTACCGATAACTGAGCGGGAACCGAACGTATGGGATTCGAGAAATTTTTGTTTTGGGTATTTGCGGTGATCCTGGTATTTGCCGCAGCCCGTGTCATCACCGTGCGAAATCCGGTTCATGCGGTATTGTTTCTGGTGCTGGCGTTTTTCAATAGTGCCGCACTGTGGATGCTGCTGGAAGCGGAATTTCTGGCTATCGCCCTGGTATTGGTTTATGTAGGTGCGGTAATGGTGCTGTTCCTGTTCGTGGTCATGATGCTGGACATCAATATTGCACCGTTGCGGGAAGGCTTTATCCGTTACCTGCCTGTGGGCATTCTGGTGGCTGCTGCAATCGTCATCGAAATGGGCCTGGTTGTCGGTGGTAAATACTTTGCGGGTTTCCAGCTCGGTGCGCGCTATCCGGCAGATTATAGTAATACCGAAGCGCTGGGTTCGGTACTTTACACATTTTACGTATATCCCTTCGAAATCGCGGCGGTTATCCTGCTGGTTGCAATTATTGCGGCGATTGCCCTGACTATGCGTAAGCGGCCCGAGACTAAATATCAGAACCCGGCCCAGCAGATCGCAGTCCAGAGTAAGGATCGTGTGCGTCTGATCAACATGCCAACCGAAAAGCAGTCGTAATTTATTCATGCATAACGTTTTAATGGGGGATAGATGATCGCCTTGACCGATTACCTGATTCTGGGTGCGATCCTCTTTTGTCTCAGTATCGCGGGCATTTTCATCAATCGCAAGAATGTGATTATCTTGCTGATGTCCATCGAGCTGATGCTATTGGCGGTGAATTTCAATTTCATCGCATTTTCGCGCTTTCTGAACGATGCTACCGGCCAAGTATTCGTGTTTTTTATTCTGACCGTGGCGGCGGCGGAAGCGGCAATTGGCCTCGCTATATTGGTCGTACTGTTTCGTAACCGACAGACGATTAATGTCGACGATCTAAATCGTATGAAGGGTTGAGGCTATGCAGACTGTCTACCTCTGGATCGTTTTGTTCCCGCTGCTAGGTGCCATTATTGCTGGTTTATTTGGGCATAAGATTGGCCGTGCCGGCGCGCACTGGGTGACGATTATTGGCGTTGCCTTATCGTTTTTGCTTGGCCTGGTGGTGCTGAAGCATCACGTTATTGATGGTGGCCCGGATTTCAACGGATCCGTTTATACTTGGCTGGTGTCAGGCGGATAACAATGGAGATCGGCTTTCTGGTCGATGGCCTGACCGCTGTGATGATCTCGGTGGTAACGTTCGTGTCGTTCATGGTGCATATTTACACCATTGGTTATATGTACGATGATCCGGGCTACACAGCGCTTTTTCAGCTATATCTCACTGTTTACTTTTGCCATGCTTATGCTGGTGATGTCGAACAACTTTATGCAGTTGTTTTCGGCTGGAAGCCGTGGGTCTGGTGTCGTATCTGCTGATTGGATTCTGGTATACCCGTCCGACAGCGATTTTCGCCAATATGAAAGCTTTTCTGGTCAATCGGGTCGGCGATTTCGGCTTTCTTCTTGGCATTGCGCTGATCATGATGCATTTCGATAGTCTGGATTACGCCACTGTGTTTGCAGCGGCACCGGATAAAGCCGATACAATTATTCCGCTGTTTGGCGGCAGTCAACTCATGACTGTAGCCTGTATCCTGCTATTCATCGGTGCGATGGGTAAATCGGCCCAAGTGCCATTACATGTCTGGTTACCGGACTCAATGGAAGGTCCGACTCCGATCTCAGCGTTGATTCATGCCGCAACTATGGTGACAGCCGGGATTTTCATGATTCGCCCGTATGTCACCACTGTTCGAACTGTCGACTACAGCACTCAGCGTAGTGTTGATCATCGGTTCGATTACTGCATTGTTTATGGGTTTTCTGGGCATTATCCAAGTGATATCAAGCGGGTGGTGGCGTATTCACACTGTCACAGCTTGGATATATGACCGTCGCGCTCGGTGCCTCAGCATACTCCGTTGCAATCTTCCACTTGATGACGCATGCGTTTTTCAAAGCTCTGTTGTTTCTGGCGGCAGGCTCGGTGATTATCGCCATGCATCATGAGCAGAATATTTGGAAGATGGGCGGTCTGCGGAAATATATGCCGATTACCTGGATCACCTTCCTGGTCGGTACCCTGGCGTTGGTGGGGACACCGTTTTTCGCCGGCTTTTATTCCAAGGACAGCATTCTTGAAGCTGTGCATTTATCGCAGACACCGGGTCATACCATCGCATTTGTGGCTGTGTTACTAGGTGTATTTGTCACCAGTTTCTATTCGTTTCGCCTGTATTTCGTGGTATTTCACGGCAAAGAGCGTTTTAATACCGAAGAGCAGCACGATACACATGCCAGCCACGATGCTCATGATGATCACCATCATGGCGGGGTACCTCACGAACCTCCGGCAGTAGTCACCATACCTCTAATTTTGCTGGCGATACCGTCCGTGATTATTGGTGCGCTGACTATCGGGCCGATGCTATACGGTGATGTGTTCAGTAGCTCGATTTTTGTAAACCCTGAGCATAACCCTTTGCATCCTATGGCCGAGGAGTACCACGGCTGGTGGCAGTATGCACTGCATAGTTTTATCAATGTTAATATTCCCGCCTTCTGGCTAGCTCTGGCTGGCGCAGTGAGTGCCTGGTATATGTATCTTAAGCGCCCGGAATTACCAGGTCAGATTCAGGCTAAATTTGCTCAGTCCAAACCGCTTGCGATCCTGCAGACCACGCTGGAACAGAAGTACTGGTTCGACTATATCAATGAGCGTTATATCGCAGGTGGCGGACGTTTATTGGGTCGCGGTTTGTGGAAGTACTCGGATGCCGGTTTGATAGATGGTCTTATCGTGAACGGTACTTCCAAAGCTATTGGCTGGCTGGCGACTATTGTACGCCGTGTACAGACGGGTTTTCTTTATCACTATGCATTCGCCATGATCATCGGCCTGTTAGGGCTGTTGACTTGGGTTGTAAGTTAATAATGACAAACATTAAGGAATCTCATGCTGGCTGAATTCCCGTTTCTGAGTTTTGTCATCTGGACGCCCATTATTGGTGGCGTCGCTGTGTTATTCATAGGGGATGACAGTCCGGCCAAAGCCAAGCGGCTGGCCCTGGTTGTTGCGCTGCTGACATTTGCGTTCAGCTTACCGCTGTACGGGCTATTTAATAGCACCCTCGGTACGATGCAGTTGCAAGAACTCTCGCCCTGGATACCGACGATAGACGTTTATTATCATCTGGGTGTTGATGGTTTCTCCATGCCACTGATTTTGCTGACGAGTTTCACTACAGTGCTCGTGGTAATCGCCGGCTGGGAAGTTATTCAGTACCGGGTTGCGCAGTACATGGCAGCGTTTCTGGTCATGGAAGGACTGATGATCGGGGTATTTGCTGCACTGGACGCGATCCTGTTCTATGTGTTCTTCGAGGCTATGCTGATCCCGATGTTTCTGATTATCGGTATCTGGGGTGGGCCGCGCCGGGTTTATGCGACTATCAAGTTCTTTCTATACACCTTTCTGGGTTCGGTGTTTATGCTGGTCGCGCTAATCTATATGTATTTTCAGGCCGGCAGTTTTGACATCCTGGTATTTCATGATCTGAAACTGGATATGCAGGAACAGATCCTGATATTTCTGGCATTTTTGATTGCTTTTGCGGTGAAGGTTCCTATGTGGCCAGTGCACACTTGGTTGCCGGATGCGCATGTGGAAGCACCGACTGGCGGCTCGGTAATCCTGGCGGCTATCACGCTGAAAATTGGCGGCTATGGCTTTCTGCGGTTTTCTTTGCCGATCACACCTGATGCCGCCAGTTATCTGGACTGGTTTATTATTTCGCTGTCGCTGATCGCAGTGGTCTACATCAGTCTGGTTGCGCTGGTGCAACAAGATATGAAAAAACTGATTGCGTACTCATCTATTGCACATATGGGATTCGTGACACTGGGCTTTTTCATTATCTTTAATCTGGCTGAGAATGCACCGGGCAGCAGTGGTATCCCCATGGCTATCGAAGGTGGGATGGTGCAGATGATTTCGCACGGGTTTATTTCCGGTGCCTTGTTCCTTTGTGTTGGGGTACTGTACGATCGCCTGCACTCGCGCAAGATCAGCGATTACGGCGGAGTGGTAAATACCATGCCGGTATTCGCTGCATTCATGGTGCTGTTTGCGATGGCTAATGCGGGCTTGCCCGGCACGTCTGGGTTCGTTGGCGAATTCATGGTTATCCTGAGTAGCCTCCAGGCTAATTTCTGGATTGCTTTTCTGGCGGCCACCACATTGATATTAGGGGCTTCTTATACCCTCTGGCTGGTTAAGCGCGTGATTTTTGGTGCTGTCGCTAATGATGGTGTTGCTGCGCTCAAAGACATTAACCGGCGTGAGATTATCATGCTCAGCCTATTGGCGATCATGATACTCCTGGTCGGTATCTGGCCTGATCCGCTGGTGTCAGTCATGCATCCAACTGTCGATAATTTGATTGAACATGTCACTCGTTCCAAGCTGTAAGGAAATCCGTTAATGAATTTCGTCACGCCCGATATTTCCCTGGCAGCGCCGGAATTGCTCGTGATGAGCCTGACCTGTCTCGTATTGGTCATTGACGTATTTCTGCCTCAGCAGCAGCGTCACATCACGTATAACTTGACGCAGCTGACTTTGCTGGGTGCGCTCTTACTGACCTTGCAAGGTTTCGGTGGTGAACCGGTAATCGGTTTCGATGGACACTATATCCGCGATACCTTAAGCGATGTGTTGAAGATTTCGGTGTATTTGATCAGCGCCGCAGTGTTTTTATATTCGCGTGATTATTTGCGCGAGCGCGATCTGTTTCAGGGCGAGTACTACGTCCTTGGACTGTTCGGTGTTCTCGGCATGATGATCATGATCTCGGCACACAGCTTCCTGACGGTCTATCTGGGGTTAGAGCTGTTGTCTCTGTCGCTGTATGCACTGGTCGCCTTCAACCGCGATAATGCGGATGCCTCCGAAGCAGCCATGAAGTATTTTGTGTTGGGTGCACTGGCTTCTGGCATGCTGTTGTACGGTATTTCCATGATTTACGGTGCAACCGGCAGTGTGGCAATTCAAAGTGTTGCCGAAGCACTGGCACAAACTGATCAATCTGATAACCGCATTGTATTGTCATTCGGGTTGGTTTTTCTGGTTGTCGGACTGGCTTTTAAACTGGGGGCAGTGCCATTTCATATGTGGTTGCCAGATGTTTATCAAGGGGCGCCGACCTCGGTCACGCTGTACCTTGGTTCTGCCCCCAAACTGGCTGCATTCGCATTACTGATTCGGGTGCTTGCGGATGCTATGGGTATGCTGCACAGCGATTGGCAGCAAATGCTGGTAATTCTGGCTGCGCTGTCACTGGTCGCCGGTAATCTGATCGCGATTGCGCAGGTAAATATCAAGCGCATGCTGGCCTATTCAACTATATCCCATGTTGGTTTTTTATTATTGGGTGTATTGGCAGGCACGCAACAAGGCTATTCTTCGGCCCTGTTTTACATCATCACTTATGTGCTTATGGTGACAGGCGCGTTTGGTATCATTCTGATTCTGAGTCGGGCCGGATTCGAAGCTGAGAATATCACTGATTTCAAAGGACTGAATGATAGAAATCCGTGGCTGGCTTTTTTGATGATGGTGGTTATGATGTCGATGGCTGGTATCCCGTTTCTGGTTGGTTTCTATGCCAAGCTGGTAGTGCTGCAGGCAGCTATCAGTGCCGGACTGGTCTGGTTGGCGGTGCTGGCGGTTGTGTTCTCGGTAATCGGGGCGTTTTACTATTTGCGAGTAGTGAAATATATCTATTTTGACAAACCTGAAGCTGGCAGCGCAGGTGAAGAGGCTTTTGCTATCTCTGCCCTGGACACGACTATCGTGATCAGTACCAATGGCCTGTTGCTTGTCGCACTAGGTATCTATCCCACTGCATTATTGTCTTTATGCCGGGTTGCGTTTCCGCAATAAGCTTGCTGCTGTTAAGCGCTGTACTCAGCTTCAGCGCGGTCGGTTCCGCGTGGGCTGAGGGGCGCTTGGCGGCGTGGGGGCAGGCGCGTAAACCTTCTGCCGCTCAATCTGCACAGTCAATCGGGTTTTATTCCGCTGGTTGTATTGCTGGTGCCCAGGCTTTGCCGCTAAGCGGTCCAGGGTTTCAAGTAATGCGCTTTGATCGCAACCGTTACTACGGTCACCCTTCGCTAATCCAGTTTATCCAAGAATTAGGCTTCACGGCCCAACAGCATGGTGTACGATTACTGATAGGGGATTTATCGCAACCGCGCGGTGGTCCCATGAGCTACGGTCATCGAAGTCACCAGATCGGGCTGGATGCGGATATCTGGCTACAACATCTTACTAACGACCAAGCACTATCGCCGAAGCAGGCATTGACCTTGCCTATGCACTCAGTAGTGGACAAGAAACGCGGGCGTTTGATCGCCGAGCGCTGGTCGCCGGTTTATACTGAACTATTACGTGCAACAGCCCGCAGCCCTGAAGTTGAACGGGTGTTTGTTAATCCTGTGATCAAACAGGCTTTATGCCGCAATCCGACTAACCATGCTTGGTTGAGTAAGATACGGCCATGGTGGGGACATGATGCCCATTTCCACGTACGTTTGATCTGCCCGCCCGATAGTCTGCAATGCCGTCCTCAAGAGCCACCTGCAGCAGATAGCGGTTGTGATAAATACCTTGATCAATGGGTGCAGGAGCAGATGTCTCCGCCCAAAAAGAAACGCAGTAGCCCTGCAAAAAAGAAAAAGCCGCTGGTGTTACCGACAGCGTGTAACGCTGTGCTTGATATGTACTAACTTTGTATCGATGCGACAACAGTTGTAATATCTTCGAATAGCTATTTCTATAAAATTACAACAAATTATTGCAAAAATAATAATAAGTATTATAATTGCAACGTATTGATCAATGTTTACTCGTTCACGTTTACATCCGTGGATATTGTCTTAATTTTCAACGAGAACGAACATCCTCAGCGATGTAGCACCCGATTGCGGGGATCCATCCCCGCTTTTTTTCGTTCAAACTTTCCGCTTCTTATATTATTCCTGCTGCTCCCGATTGAAGCGCTCTTTCGCCAGGCACTGTCCTGTCTATTGAGGGGCTTTTACTTCTTTATCGAATTCAATCAAAGCATAAGCTGAATGGTTGTGGATTGACTCGAAGTTTTCTGAAGCCACACTATATGCCGAGATACGGTCGTCCTGATTAAGGCGGGCCGCAAGATCACGCACAATATCTTCCACAAATTTGGGATTTTCATAGGCCCGCTCAGTAATATACTTTTCATCAGGGCGTTTTAGCAGTCCGTAAAGCTCGCAGGATGCTTCCTGTTCTGCCAGTTCGATAAGTTCTTCGATCCAAACTGTTTCTCGCAGCCGCGCCTTGATCGTAATATGAGAGCGTTGATTATGGGCACCATAGCGGGAAATTTTCTTTGAGCATGGACAGAGGCTGGTGACGGGTACCATGACCTGCACACTCATCGTTGCTACACCATCTTGAAGTTCACCCAGAAAACTAACTTCGTAGTCGAGCAGGCTTTGTACCTTGGTAATGGGTGCTGCTTTGTTCATGAAAAACGGAAAGCTCACCTCAATATAACCGTTATTGGCTTCCAGGCGCTCAGTCATACGCGTCAGTAATGTACGGAACGAATCGACCGAGAGAATCGGTTCCTGTTCATTCAGGATTTCCAGAAAGCGCGACATATGGGTGCCTTTGACATCGTGGGCCAGGTTCACGTACATACTGAATTGGGCTATGCTGGCTTGTAATTGTCCGGCCTGATTACATACTTTAACGGGATGGCGCAGGTCTTTGATGCCGACTTTATTGATCGCAATCTGGCGTGTGTCAGCGCTGGCCTGAACATCAGGAATATGCACAATAGTAGTGGTGTTGTCAGTGGCATTATTGGATTTCAAAAATCTGTCCTCTGTAAAACAGGTGTGCCGGCACGGAGGCAAAACCGAGGGCGGGCAATATAGAAAATCGGATGTTAAGCGGGTAAACAGTCTTTGACAATTTTCTTATTTAAGTTGCTGCAGACGATTAAGTATCGAGTCGGCATCCAGTCCGGCCAGCGTCAATAATTCCTCCCGGCTGCCTTGCTCGATAAACTGATCCGGCAGGCCGATATTCAGTATTGACACCCTTTTGCCATGCGCTGCCAGGCATTCATTTACTGCGCTGCCGGCTCCGCCCGCAACAGCATTTTCTTCCAGTGTCACAAGTTGTTCGTGACTGTCCGCCAATTCCAGTACCATTATTTCATCCAGCGGTTTCACAAAACGCATATTGACCACACTGGCATTGAGTTGTTCCGCGACCTGTTCAGCCACACTTAACATGCTGCCAAATGCCAGCAATGCGATACCTTCGCCTTGGCGCCGCCGTTCCGCCTTGCCTATTGGTAAGGCCTGCATAGCGCTGTGTACTGGTGTCCCAGGGCCTTTGCCGCGGGGGTATCGCACTGCGCTGGGCTGATTTAGCTGAAACCCGGTATACAGCATCTGTCGGGTTTCGTTTTCGTCCGCGGGGGCCATGACGACTATATTGGGCAGACAGCGCAAGTAGCTGAAATCGAAACTGCCCGCATGCGTTGGCCCGTCAGGGCCAACCAGGCCAGCCCGGTCAATGGCGAACAGGACGGGCAGATTCTGTACCACTACATCGTGGATAAGCTGATCATAGGCACGCTGCAAAAAAGTCGAATAAATCGCCACTACCGGTTTCAGTCCTTCGCAGGCCAGACCCGCTGCCAGGGTAACGCTGTGCTGTTCGGCAATGCCGACATCAAAATACCGATCGGGATAGCGCTGAGCGTATTGCACCAGTCCTGAACCCTCCCGCATTGCGGGGGTTATCGCCACCAGGCGTGAATCCTGTTCTGCCATATCACACAGCCAGTCACCAAAAACCTGCGTGTAGGTCTGGCTGTTACTGGGCTTACTGGGGGGTAATCCCCGGGCAGGATTAAAGGCGCTGACGCCGTGATAGGCAACCGGCTCGGCTTCAGCCAGTTTATAGCCCTTGCCCTTGCGGGTAAGAATATGCAGCAGGCGAGGGCCGTGTAATTCATTGAGATTGCGCAGAGTTTGCACCAGCGTGGGCAAATCGTGACCATCTATAGGGCCGAAATAATTAAAACCAAACTCCTCGAATAAGGTGCCGGGAACCAGCATACCTTTCACATGTTCTTCGGCGCGACGAGCCAGTTCCCACATCGGTGGTGGCATGTGGCTCAAGACTTTTTTACCACCTTCCCGCATCGACGATAAAACCCGTCCTGACAGGGCTTTCGTAAGTCGGGTAGACAGTGCGCCCACGTTGGGAGAGATCGACATTTCATTGTCGTTCAGGATGACCAGCAGATCCGCTTTAAGATCACCGGCATTATTAAGTGCTTCGAAAGCCATGCCGGCGGTCATGCCGCCGTCGCCAATCACGGCCACGGCTTTGCGTTGCGAGCCGTGATGGCGCGCTGCCAGTGCCATCCCCAGGGCGGCACTGATCGACGTGCTGGAATGGCCTACGCCAAACGTGTCATAGGGGCTTTCATCGCGCTTGGGAAAGGGTGCCAGACCGTGTAAGCGTCGCATGGTATGCATGCGTTCTCGCCGGCCAGTCAAAATTTTATGTGGATAGGCCTGATGACCGACATCCCAAACCAGACGGTCGTCCGGCGTATTAAACACATAATGCAGTGCAATCGTAAGTTCCACGGTACCCAGGCCGGCTGCGAAATGCCCGCCGGTCTGAGACACTGACTGGATCAGGAATTCACGCAGCTCATCCGCCAGCACCGGTAATTTCGATTCCGGTAGCGTACGCAGATCGCTGGGATTGTCGATCATCTCAAGCAGAGGGTACAAAGTCATAAGCTCGGGCAGCGTCCTTGAGGCGGGTTCAGTAAATAATCCAACATTATGAGAAGGCTGTGCTTGCTGGGCAAGCGTGGGATATACGACTTTTAATGATCACGATTAACCACATAGGCTACTAGCCAGGCTAGAAAATCAGCCTGGATACCGGTTGCGGTCAGATGCTTGAGCGCGCTGTCGCGTTGTTTGAGTGCATGCTTACGGGCACTGTCCAGACCCAGGATGGATGGATAAGTCGGTTTGTGCAGAGCCTGATCTGCGCCCTGGCGTTTGCCCAGGGTTGCTGTATCGCTGGTAACGTCAAGAATATCGTCCTGAATCTGGAAGGCAAGACCAAGACAATCCGCGTAGCGATCCAGCGCTGTGAGTATTGGATCACTGATTTGCGGCTGGCACAGTGCCCCCATTCTGAGGCTGGCACGGATCAGTGCGCCGGTCTTCAAGCGATGCATAGTTTCGAGCTGTTCGAGGCTCAACTGAGTGCCTACAGCGGCCAGATCCAGCGCCTGGCCGCCTGCCATGCCGAGTGAACCGATAGCTTGCGCCAAGGCCTCGATCAAGCGTAGTCGGGTAGCGGCGTCGATGGTCAGGGTCTGGTCGTGGACCAGAATTTCAAAGGCCAGGGCTTGCAGCGCGTCACCCGCCAGTATGGCGGTGGCCTCGTCGAATTCAATGTGACAGGTGGGCAGGCCACGGCGCAGATCATCGTTGTCCATCGCTGGCAAATCATCATGAATAAGAGAATAGGCATGAATCATTTCCACTGCGGCAGCTACGGCATCTAACTGAGCCAGTGGCACGCCCAAAGTAGCACCGCTGGCATAAACCAGGATTGAGCGCAGGCGTTTGCCGCCATTAAGCACTGAATAGCGCATCGCCGCATGTAAGCGTTGTGGCATTGTTTTGCTGTCAGGCAAGCGTTCTCGCAAGGCCAGTTCAGTGCGTTGGCGATAGTGTTGAATAAGGTGCTCAGACATAAAATGTGTTCAATAAAAAGTTAATTATGGGGGGTGATACACCAATCAATCGCCTGCTGCAATGACTTGTTGTAAGCGCTGCGGCAGAATCTGTCGTAGCGTTTGTCCAAGCTGTTCCTGATATTTTTGCCAGAGAATACCAAGCCCGATAATCCCCAGACCGATGAACGATAACACCACCGGGAACAGCAGGCTGTCCTGGAAGACCTCGTTTGCCAGATAACCCAGGTAGAGTGCAATACCGCAACCGCCAAATACTGCGAAGACGCGCCGACGCAGCGCTGTGCCGAGCAACAGTAACATGATATTTAGCAGGCAATAACCGAATTTAGCCAGCTCGCTGTCACTTTCACGCAATGATAAGCCACACCAGAATGCCAGCATGCCGAACAGATACAGCCAGAAGGCAAAATCCGGGCGCCGGCCACAGCGCAGATCGACACCGAAAGCTAAAATCAACATGAGCAGGCCAAACCACAAAGAGAAATCGCGGCGTAGTTCCCATGTGAGTTCAAAGCTGAACAAAAAGGGTACTAAATCCATGCTCATATACCATAGTGTAACCGCTACCGGCATAATCAGAAATGGCAAGCGGTAACGCCACAGCAATACCGCACCCACTGCCAGCGTGGCAAGTTCCATCAGTATCCAGCGCCAAGAAATGAAGTCGTGGTAGTCCTTGTAAATAGCTGCATCAGGCCAAAATCCCAGGCTTTTCTGCAACGCATAGACTGCCAGCGGTGTGAGGGCTACCGCTAATGCCGCCGTCAGGCCGGCCGGAACCGGTAATCGTCGTTGCAGTAGATACTCGGTCAATGCTAATGCCAGCACGATATAAAATATGGCTATAAGCAGCAGACCCCAGCCACCCAGCAGCTCCCAGGCCCAGGTGACGAAAATACTCAGCGCGCTGATCGCAATCAACCCACCCAGGTAATACAGTAAGTGCGATAACTGGAAGCGGGCCTGGCGTACCCCTTGCACATTGAAATACTGCCACAAGGGTTCGGCCTGGGACGCGTCGATCAGGCCTTGTTTAACAGCGTTGTCGAGATCGGCACGGTTGATTTGCATAGTCATTTTCCGGCAAGAAAAATAACTACTCTACCTTATCTGTTGACTGTCTGGCAGAACCAAATCTTATCGCTTACACTGGCCACACATTTATTAATAACAACCCATGGAGGCCTGCTATGTATGCATTGATACGAAATGGTTTGCTTGGTTTAGGGCTGGCGATGCTTGGTGCATCACCGCTGCTTGCCCAAACTGAAGCCATTTTCAGTGATGTTGATCTGATTCATCCGGTTTACGCCCAGCATGGCATGGTGGCCACGCAGGAGGAATACGCTACCCGGATTGGCCTGGACGTGCTGCAAAAAGGTGGTAATGCTATTGACGCTGGTGTCGCAATTGGTTTCGCACTGGCGGTAACCTTACCGCGAGCAGGCAACCTGGGCGGTGGCGGTTTCATGATCATTCACAGTGCGGAAACGGGTCAAACGGTTGCTTTGGATTTCCGCGAAATGGCTCCTGCCAGAGCTCATCGTGATATGTATCTGGATGAAGCCGGTAACGCTGTGGCGAAACGGTCACGCTTTACCTACCAAGCCGTGGGGGTGCCGGGTACCGTAGCCGGACTGGCGCTGGCAGCAGAACAATATGGCACACTGCCTTTGGCCGAACTGATCGCGCCGGCTATTCAGCTGGCTGAAGAGGGTTTGCCGGTTAGCGTGGACCTGTCTGAATCGCTGCAAGGCCTCAAAGCACGTTTCGAGCCATGGCCGGAAAGCATGAAAATCTTTTTTAAAGATAACGGTGAGTCCTATCAACCGGGTGAGACACTGGTTCAGGCTGATCTGGCAAACTCACTCAAGCTGATCGCGGAGCAGGGCCCGAAAGCGTTCTATGAAGGTGAGATTGCCAAAAAAATTGCGGCAGATATGGAAGCCAACGATGGCTTGATCACATTAGAGGACATGAAAAACTATCGTCCTGTGGTGCGCGAGCCGGTGCGCGGTACCTATCGTGGCTATGAAATTCTCTCTATGCCACCGCCCAGTTCCGGCGGAGTGCATGTTGTGCAGATTCTGAACATGCTGGAACACTACCCTATCAAAGAGTTGGGGCATAACAGCGCGAGCACAATTCATCGCGTTGCCGAGGCCATGAAGCTTGCCTATGCTGATCGCAGTGAGCACCTGGGAGACCCTGATTTCTCCAGGATCCCGGTCAAGGGGCTGACCTCAAAAGATTATGCCGCCGAACTGGTTAAACAAATTGATGTCAGCCGTGCCCGGCCTGCCAGCGAGATAAAGCCTAATAATCCTGTCCCCTACGAAAGTGATCAAACCACACATTACTCGGTGATGGATAAAGACGGGAACGTGGTTTCAACAACCTATACTATTAATTTCAGTTATGGCTCGGGGATTGTTGCCAAAGGCACGGGTATATTGCTGAATAATGAAATGGACGATTTTTCCGCCAAGCCGGGTGTGCCGAATGCGTATGGCTTGATCGGTGGCGAAGCCAATGCGGTTGAGGGTGCTAAACGCCCATTAAGCTCAATGACACCAACTATCATCATGAAAGATGGTGAAGTGTTTTTGGTGACCGGAAGTCCGGGCGGTAGTCGTATTATCACTACAGTGCTGCAGATTATTATGAACGTGATTGATCACGGTATGAATATCGCCGAAGCAACCGTTGCACCCCGTATTCATCATCAGTGGGTGCCGGATGAAATCCGGATCGAGGAAGGTATCAGTCCCGATACGATTGCGTTATTACAGGCTCTGGGCCATAAAGTTGAAGTTAAAAGTGCGATGGGTAGCACCCAGAGCATTATGCGTTTACCAGAAGGCCTGTATGGATTTTCCGATACCCGGCGGCGCAATTCGCTGACGGCGGGTTATTAACGACGAGATTTGTCAGCGGGTGCTGGAGTTGTGTCTTTTGACAGTTGGCTCCAGCGCCGGTTTGACCAGCGGGCGAGAGAGTAAATAGGTGCGCCAATAATAATGATTGCGATGATTATAAACACAATCAGTGACACCCAGGTGGGTAGCAGCGGCCATAACACCTGGACAAAGTAAATCAGGCCAGCGATTAAAAACAAGGCACCGATCAGCGCCAGAATAAATTCACGCATACTTTTTATTGCGCAGCCAGTTCAATGAAATCACCACTCAGGGTTTGCAGGCGGTTATCCAGATATTGTTGCTGTCCGGAATTTATCTGGCTATAGATATCATGCAACAGTTGCTTAAATGATTGCAGATTATGCTGACGCTTGAGGCGTAAAGCGGCAGTTTGCCAGGATTCTGGATCAAGTGCTAAATCACGCAGTCGATGCTGGAAATCAGCCTCTTGGCGCTGCTGGAGCAAAGCACGAAGTGCCTTTTGCCAGTGCTCGCGGAAAGCCAGTGTTTCGGCACTGCTAAGTTCCAGCGCGGCCGCCCAGCTTTGTACTCTCTGACGCTGGTGTGGAGTCACTTCGCCCAGCCAGCGCTCGATCTGCTTGAGCATCTGTTCCACACGATAAGCACGTTGCGCACGCACTGAAATAGCCACCCGTTCCTCATAATACTCACGATTTCGCTGCTCCAATGCCGTCATTAACTGCTCGATCTGAGCGGTGTTTAATGTGCTTAGCAGCCTGGCTGCAGCCGGGCTAAGCTGGTGCACCAGTTGACTGTACATGGTGCGAAGATCAGCCTCGTAGCTGTCCAAATCCTGCACTGTCAAGCGGGTATCGGTATTCAGTGAAGTCCGCAGGTTTTGTAGCCAACTGGCATAAACCGGTAGCTGACTGCTGCGGTGCCAGTGCAGCTGTTGCTCGAGTATTTGGGAAAGTAGCTCTTCCTGGCTGTCCGTCCAGTTCACAAAATGGCCTAATTGATAGGAGATCAGCCAGTCCAGGCGGTTGTAGGCAAACTGCAGGCTGCTGCAACCGGACAGTAATAGAATCGCTGCCAACAACACACGATATTTGCGGACACTGCTCAGCGTTCGCTTGACAGTGCTATTGCCACTGCATGTTCTGCTTTTGCACGTTTTTGCCAATATCGCCACACCCGATAGCCCAGTAACACTAATAGGACTGACAGATAAATCATAGGTTCTAGTAAATCAGCTTTGACCAGCCATAAAAAATGCACCACTGCCAGTCCCGCTGCCGGATAAATCAGGCGGTGCAGGCGCTGCCAGTTGCGTTTTAAGCGTTGCATCATCCGTTTGGTGGAGGTTATTGCCAGCGGAATAAGCAGAATAAAAGCGGTAAAGCCAAGGGTGATATACGGCCGCTCGATAATATCTTCAAAAATAGCTGGCCAGTTGAAGAAATGATCGAATACCAGAAAGGTCAGGATGTGCAGGCAAGCGTAGAAAAATGCGAACAGGCCCAGCATTCGCCGTCCGCGCTGCAAAGCGTTCCAGCCAGTCAGCTGCCGTAGCGGCGTTATCGCCAGAGTGAGCAGTAAAAGGCGTAAGCTCCATTGCCCTGTGGAATGGGTAATCGTTTCGACCGGGTTGGCACCTAAGGTGCCTGAAAAGCCACGCGCGACTAATAATCCGAAAGGAACCAGGGCAAACAGGAAAAGTAATATTTTGGCGTATTTTATAATGTTTTGCTGGCTAGCCATGATCGTGATATCGGATAGTCGTGGATCCAGTTTATTACGATATTGGCGATCTGGCAGATGTAACTTGCTTACTAAAGGTTAATATCGTAACCTTGCTTAGCATTTTACAGATATAAAAAAAGCCGAGGCAGGGTGCCTCGGCCAATAACCACCAAAGGAGGAGTTTGGAGGGAACATTCAAATCACTTGAATGCTGCAGTGCAGTATAGGGTGAATGTTGCGGTGCGTCAATAGAGAATTTAAAAATTAGCATTGCTATGTCTTAGATAATGATAGATAGCAGCGCCGTATCCCCTCCTACTAGGCTTAGATAGCTGGTGAATTTTTTTACTGGAAAGATTAAAAAAAAGCCGAGGCAGGGCGCCTCGGCCAATAACCACCAAAGGAGGAGTTTGGAGGAGAGACATCCAGTTGGATGTTGCAATGCAATATAAATAAAATGCTGCGCTGCGTCAAGTTTTTTATAACTATCGAAATATCAAAAATTGATTCTGAAACTAACAAGGCACCCTGTTCAGGGTGCCTTGTTTTTCGGCGGGCTCATCTGCAGCAAGGTTGTCGGCCTCGATAGAGGCGGGACAACGCTAGGGCAGTTAATAGAACCTAGCTACTACCATCTAGGTCTGGACTTCGGGCGCTCGCCGCGAGGACGTGCAATATTGACGGTAATGTTTCTGCCACCTACCGAATGACCATTTAGCTGTTTGATGGCCTCTTCGGCTTCCGCTTGTTTGTCCATTTCGACAAACCCAAAACCTTTGGATTGGTTGGTATATTTATCCTTGATCAGACTGACACTGGATACGCTTCCGTGGGCTGCGAAAAGCGTCTGAAGCTCGTCTTCAGTTACACTGTAAGCCAAATTCCCTACATATATATTCATTCAAGTTACTCGTCATTATGTGGTCATCAGCTGTCACTATCGAATGGCTAACCACATCAAGACCACACAATAGCGATTTGCCTAGCTTGGCAAATTCTTAAAATCCAAAGGTTGGCTTGTAGCTATAGCAAATGGAAAATGCTTTTAGATTATGCAGTGAGGTCTCAGGGGGAGGGGGAGCTGAGAAATAACCGGATCTACGTGCGCAACGATTAGAAACTGTCTCCTAGTATACTGACCGCTTAAGCCTAGAGCCAGAGAAATATTGTCGGGCGACACGGCCGTTCTCCGGCCAAGCTTATGTCGCAGGTATATCTTTTTTATGGCGCATTTTGGCATTATCCTTTATAGTACTCTGCTCTCTTGAATCCTATCGTTTAATTCTTATGGGTAAGTTCCAGGCAATGCCAATGACTTGCCTGAAGCACAGGTGCTTATCCATGCCCTCCGTTAGTCTTACCTTTGCCGATCTCGGTTTAAACCCGGCCGTGCTTGATGCCGTGCGCGCTTGCGGCTATATCAATCCTACACCAGTCCAACAAACCTGCATCCCCGCCTTATTGGAAGGTAGCGATTTGCTCGGATTGGCACCGACCGGATCTGGTAAAACCGCTGCCTTCGCCTTGCCATTGCTCAGTCGTATTAATTTGCAGCAGGCCTCGCCGCAAGTGTTAGTGCTGGCACCGACGCGCGAATTGGCGCTCCAGGTATCAGCAGCATTTGAACTGTATGGCCGGGGGCTGACAGGCTTGGGTGTCGCAACTCTGTACGGCGGACAGCCGATTGGCCCGCAGCGAAAATCGCTCAGTGCCGGCGCACAAGTCGTGATCGGTACACCCGGCCGTATTCTAGACCATCTGGAGCGTGGCAGTCTGCGTTTAGCGGATTTGCAATGCGCTGTGCTGGATGAAGCTGATGAAATGCTCCGTATGGGCTTTATCGACGATGTCGAAGCAATCCTGGCGCAATCTCCGAAACAGCGTCAGACGGTGCTTTTTTCAGCTACTCTGCCGGCGCCAATACGGCGCATCGCGCACCGGCATTTACACGATCCAATTGAAGTTCGCATTGCCGCCGAAGCTGAAAATGCCCCGACGATTGAGCAGCGCGCCTATATCGTGCCGGATTACGCTAAGCGGGAGGCGCTGTTTCGCCTGCTGGAGACCGAAGACCGTGATGGGGTGCTGGTGTTCACGGCTACGCGCAGTGGTAGTGAAGAACTGGCCAATGAGTTGCGTACGCATGGCCATACCTGTGCGGCATTAAACGGTGATATGGATCAGAAAGAGCGCGAGCGCACGATTGGACAGCTCAAGAACGGAGAGATCGACATCCTGGTTGCCACCGATGTGGCGGCACGCGGTATCGATGTCACGCGGCTGACGCATGTTATCAATCTGGATGCGCCGCATGATCCGCAGGTTTACACCCATCGTATCGGTCGTACCGGCCGGGCGGGACGATCGGGTATTGCACTGTTGTTTCTTACTCCGCGAGAACGATACTATCTACGGGGTCTGGAAAAAACACTGGGTAAACCGATCGCGGTGCAGGAACTGCCTACCGAAGCCGAAGTGGCAGCTGCGCGCAGCGAACGTTTCCGCGCCCGTTTAGCCGAGGCCTTAAACGCCGAAGAGCTGGAATTTTTTAACGCTCGTGTAGGCGATTTTGCACAAGCTTTGGCCGTGGAGCCAGCTCAGCTGGCGGCGGCGTTACTGATGATTTCGCAAGACCAACAACCGGTGCAGTACCGCTCTAGCGTCAATATTAAACCGGTGGTTGCTGTGCGACGCGAACCTAAATTTCGCCGTGAGCGGCCGGATCGACCGGATCGATCCGAGCAACGCGCCGACGCGACCACGTACCGGATTGCGGTCGGTAAGCGTGACGGCGCTACCGCACGTGAAATTGTAGGGGCAATTGCTAATGAAGTTGGGCTGCGAGGACAGCAGATTGGTCCCATCCGTATTCGTGACGATCACAGTTTGGTGGGGCTGCCAAGCGGATTACCTAAAGCCGTGCGTAGAACCCTGAAAACAGTTCGGGTGCGGGGCAATAAACTTAACGCTGAACCCGTGGCTCAGCGGGCGTGAGGAGCTGTTTTTAAGGCGGCTCTTGAATATTGAAAATATGTCTGACGGCCATCAAAACGGCTTGAGATTTTGATGGCCCTAAGGGCAATACGCAAGAACAACTAAATAACGTCGGGAAAAGTGCTTCCAGGAAATGTTAGTGAGCAGTAATGACACGCATTATTGCGGGCCGCGCAACCATTGCTGTTGTACAGTATGAGCGCCCTGGCTGAGCCAGCTGGCCAATGCTGGCAACTGTTCGCTGAGTTGTTCGGGTACGCGCCAGGGCGGGTTGATCAATATCAGCCCCGAGCCATATAAGCCATGCGCGCCTAGCGGTTCTTTTACCTTAATCTCACAGTGCCAAAGCTGCGTGAACGGGCCTGCTGTCAGACCTTCCAGTAAGCGGATATGCAGCTTGCTGGGCAACAGTGGATACCAAATCAGATAAACCCCATTGCGCCAGCGTTGCCAAGCCTTTTTGACAGCCTCCAACAGTTGCTCAGGTTCGGTTTTTACCTCATAACTGGGATCAATCAGCACCAGTCCGCGTTTTTCTTTTGGCGGCAGTAGTGCAATCAGGCCTTCATACGCATCGCGCTTATGCACACTGACTCGATGATCACTGTGCATGAATTTCTTTAGCGTTTGATACTCAGCAGGGTGTAACTCCAGTAATTGCAGATGATCCTGTGGTCGCAACAGCTGCCGTGCTATAGCTGGTGAACCAGGATAATAGCGCAATTGCCGGTCTGGATTCATGGCTTGAATCAGACCCAGATAACGCGCCAGCTGAGCTGGGCATGGGTTTAAATCCCACAGGCGGGCAATACCATTGTGGTATTCGGCGCTATGTTTTTCCGGCAGAGCCAGTAAATCATAACAGCCGGAGCCGGCATGAGTATCGAGTATCAGGCAGGCCGTATCTTTACGAAATAGCGCGTCCAGCACAGAAATCTGCGCCAAGTGTTTATGTACATCGGCAAAATTGCCAGCATGATAGTGATGTTTATAACTCAGCATTACGGCTCGTGTGTCTGCCCGGATAAGTATGCATAGAATACAAGACCGCTCTTCGCTATGATACGCGCGGTCGACGGTCTCAGCGGGTAATACCGTCTGGCGTCCTTATCTCAGTTTTTGCGGAGTTTGACTATGTCTTCCACAGCTCGGTTAAGTTACGACGAAAATCAGTCCCTGGAGCTACCCATTATCACGGGTACTGAACAGGAACGCGCCATTGATATTCGCCAGCTGCGCGCCCGTACCGGTTTGATTACACTCGATGACGGTTATGGTAATACCGGTTCGTGTCAGAGTGAGATCACGTTTATTAACGGCGAGGAAGGTGTGCTGCGCCATCGCGGGTACAATATCGCTGAACTCGCTGAAAAAAGTACATTTGTAGAAACAGCTTATTTATTAATTTTTGGCGAACTGCCTAGTGACGAGCAACTGACGGATTTCCGCCGTTTGCTGACAGCACATCAGTTTATGCATGAAGATTTACACAAGCATTTTGACGGATTTCCAGCCAATGCGCCGCCGATGGCTATTTTATCCGCCATGATCAATGCTGCTGGTTGTTTCGAGCCGGCCCTGCGCGAACCTGACGATGACGACCGTTTTATGGAAGCTTCGGCGCGACTCATGAGCAAGATTCGTACGATTGCAGCTGCCAGTTACCGGAAGTCTATCGGTAAGCCGATCAATTATCCGCGTTCGGATTTACGCTATACCGCCAACTTTTTACACATGCTGTTTTCGCTACCTTTTAATGCGTATGAGCCCGACCCTGATGTTGTACAGGCATTGGATCAGCTGCTGATTCTGCATGCCGACCATGAGCAGAATTGCTCTACTTCTACCGTACGTATGGTCGGATCTAGCCGAGCGAATATGTATGCATCAGTGGCGGCGGGGGTCTGCGCACTGTGGGGACCGCTGCACGGTGGTGCCAATGTTGCTGTGATCGAGATGCTGGAGCAGTTGCGACGTGATGGCGAGAGTATTGAGACGTTTGTTGACAAGGTGAAACGCCGGGTCGAAGGTGTGCGCCTGATGGGTTTTGGTCATCGGGTATACAAAAATTTTGATCCACGTGCCAAATTAATCAAACAGGCTTGCGATACGGTACTAACCCGTCTTGGTGTACAAGATCCCCTGTTGGATCTGGCGATGCAGCTGGAAGAGATTGCCCTGAACGATGATTATTTCATTGAACGAAAGCTGTATCCGAATGTGGATTTTTACAGTGGCATTATCATGCGTGCAATTGGTATCCCATCCAGCATGTTTACTGTGGTTTTCGCCATCGGGCGGATGCCCGGTTGGATCGCGCACTGGCGTGAGGTTCGCGTTCGCCCGGATAGCAAGATTGATCGGCCACGCCAAATCTACACCGGTCCGATACAACGCCCCTATATCCCAATGGAGCAGCGGGGATAATAGTGTGGCTGGCTCTGGAATTCGCTGCTGAATATGTGGCCTGGGTACAGGGATGTGCCCAAGATAATAAAATAGCAATGTGTTTCTAAAGAGCGGTGCAAGCCGCGTAATTTGCGCATTATTTGCTTCATCGTACTGGAGCTAATCTCTCGCTGTTTTCCATCTTCTTAGCGGTTACCCCACCTGATTCCCTCATCTCCTGGCCGCATAAATATGCTAATTAAAATAATAATATGGCATAAAAATTGTATTTATCTTGGATGTGGTTTTAGCTATCTGTTTAGCACTTAAACACACTTTACGGATAGCACCATTCGTATTGGCAATGGACTTATAAGGAACCAAGGTAAATGGCATTCTTACCCATAACTAATGTTTATCAGGTGCGCATCGCAACATCCGAAGGCAGCTCGATACATCTGATCGAAGCTGCGTCAACAATGGACGCATTTCGGCAGGCGTTACTCAATTATTCCCCTGATGCGGTGCTGCATTCGCTGTCAGCGCAGCCGCATCGTAGCGATAAAACCGAGCTTGTGGCAGCTTAAGAACCCGGCAAGCCAATCTACACTACATGTATTTGTTTTTGGTTGGACCTGCCGGTAGGCCTTGTGGTTGCTCGGATGCTGTTTGAATATTTTACAAGCAGGGGAATCTTTTACTTGTGTCTGTTGCTGAACCGATTAGCTGGCTGTCAGGTCTGGTGCTCCGCATCAGCAGGGCTCCGGCAGTTTCGCGCGGTGAACTATCACTCTTCGCCGGTATAAATTTCTATACTCTCAGCGTCGAGTGTATAACCGGCATCGCCCACGGCGCTGCTGAACGATTGAGCATGTAATGTGCCTATGATCCAGACCGGTTGCCACATATCCTCGATGACCAGGCCTGCGCTTGATCTGACATAAACGATCTGATTTGCGGGTGGCGGTGGTGTATGAATACAGGCACCGAAATAAGGTACCAGCAGTAATTCCGTGGCGCGTTCTCCGTCACCCTCCAGCGGTATTGGAAAACCGGGTAGCTTAACCCGCTCGCCATTAAAATTTTCAACGACAGGTGAAGAGGCCAGAATGGCCTGCATTTCCTTCATTAAGCGGTCCGCTTCGGCACTGTCATCCGATAGGTTATCCAGTTGTTCCGGGCTGAGCTTATCAAATGGATTCTGTGGTGCCCAATCCGCAGGCATCAGATCGTCCCAGTCTAATTGTCGAACCTCAGCTGCTTGTGCCGGACCGATGCAGAGCAGTAGAAGCAATAATAAATAAGGCATAAAAAACCTCTTACAGAAAGTTATCGTGGTTGTAAAAATCATGTTATAGCGTTTAAACCCGAACCGTCAGGCCGTCCGCCAGCGAATAGCGGTAGGCCTGCAGTGCCGGGATTGCACCACAGATAAAACCAGCCCCGATAATGGCGCTCAGGATCCCGAGCTCATACGGGTTGGGCAGGGTAATGGGCAGAAACAGCCCGAACTGCTGCTCAAGCAGCGGCTGACCAAGCAGTAGCAAAAGATACAACAGCAATACGCCAAGCAGTACACCGCACAGTGTCAGAATGCCGGCCTCGGCCATTAACAGGCCAAAAATATGCCCAGGCCGCGCCCCGACCGAACGTAAGATTGCCATTTCGCGGCGGCGCTCATTCAGGCTGGTCAGCAGAGCTGTGATCATCCCAAGCAGACCGCTCAGCACAACAAACACTGAAATTACCAGTAAAGCCTGTTCGGCAACCCCTAATAAATCCCACAGTTCCTGTAATGCTACGCCCGGCAGAATGGCAAGAAGCGGTTCTTGCGGGTATTCATTGATCATGCGCTGCACTTGAAACGTCGCAATACGGGATTTCAGTTTGACCAGCACCGCCGTAATCGTTTTGGGTTGCAGTTCCAGCATACGAACCTGCTCGGCACTAATGCTGACACCCGGCAGCCGCGTACCGCTTTGCCAGTCGATATGAATAGCTTCGAGTCCCTGCAGACTGACATGTACAGTTCGATCCACCGGGGTGCCGGTTTTTGCCAGAATACCGGTCACCTTAAATGGCTTATCGTCGTGCAGACTGAAACTGGTTGCACCCAGGCCATGAGAGACCACTATGGGCTGATCCAGACGATAACCCAGCGCCGCAGCCACATCAGCGCCTAATACCGCCTCAAAAATATCTTCAAACGGACGACCTTGCGCGAAGTGTAAACTGCGATCACGGGCGTAGCGGTAGTGCTCGAAATAACGCTGATCGGTTCCCATAACCCGAAAACCCCGATGTGAATCGCCCAGCGAGATCGGTATTGTCCAGGCTATATTCAGATCATTGGCTAAAGCCTGATAGCTGTCCCAGGTAATATTATTGGTGGCGTTTCCGATTCGAAATACTGAATACAATAATAGCTGCACCGGACCGCTACGCGCACCGACAATAAGATCGATACCGGATCAGGTACTGGTAAAACTGCTACGTGCGCCGGTGCGGGTTTTTTCCACTCCGAGCAGTAAAGCCACACTGATAGCGATTGTCAGCACAGTCAATAGCGCCGTGAATTTACGGTTCCATACACTTTTGAGGGCCAGATTCAATATCGCCATGTCAATTTTTTGTCGCTTGGTTGAGGTGTGGTAAATCCAGTGTGCGCGAAAATAAAGGGGCGAGGCTCTGGTCGTGACTGACAAATAAAAGCGTTGAACCCGCTCGCTCACATTCGGTAAATAACAGCGATAAAAAAACTTCACGGGCGTCGTTGTCCAGCGCGGAGGTAGGCTCATCAGCAATCAGCAGTTCCGGTCCACCAATGAGTGCGCGGGCAGCAGCCACCCGTTGCTGCTGCCCGACACTCAGGGCAGTGACGGTATGATTGAGCGAGACAGAATCGGTCAGGCCCAAATGCGTCAACAAGCGCCGTGCTTCATCTTCCAGGGAATGTGCAGCTTGGGCGCGATTGCGTCGCCGGTCCGAAAACCGGCATGGCAGGGTGACATTTTCGATTAGTGACAAATACGGGACCAAGTTGAACATCTGAAACACAAAGCCGATGTGATCGGCTCGGAAGCGGTCACGAGCCGCATGGTTTAGCTCTTCCAGCGGGGTATCCAGGACACGGATACTGCCTTGCTGTGGGATCAGCACGCCGCTGAGCAGATTCAGCAGCGTGGTTTTGCCGGAGCCGGACGGACCACGCATAAACACCCGCTCACCATGATCGATGCGCAGAGCATCCAGGGCCAGCAAAGGCGAACTTCCCTGGTGCCAGGCAAAGCGCAGTTGGCTAAGCGTCAATAATGGGTTTATTGATGTCATGATGGGTATCAGGTTCAAAAGGTCAGTCGAGGTTGTGCCGGCGTCAATTCTGCCCCGAGCTGGCCGCTGGCTCCAATAAACTGCACATTAATCTTTTTCAGGCCGGGGAACCGTATAAATATAGTCAGTTCAACCGCGTTTAATTGTATGGGATCAGTGCAACTGAACTGATAGCTGGCGTGGAATTCGGCATGTGCCTGATGTTCTTCGCCTTGCTGTCCGTTAGTGATATCTTCGTGCTCATGCGCTTCCTCGTGCTCATGCGCTTCCTCGTGCTCATGCGCTTCCTCGTGCTCATGCGCTTCCTCGTGCTCGGGCAACAGATCGGATACCAATTTGGCCAGAGTGACACTGCAGCCGGCCGCAGATGGCAACGCGAACAACTGTGCAGGATTGTGTAATAGCGCGACGGCATCATCCAGCACATGCTGTTGTTCGGCATTATTTGGCAGATGTTCGAAGCCGATGATATTGACTGCCGGGCTGATGAATTCCAATAAAATATCATTGCTGTCCACAGCAATATTGAGATTTGCAGTGCCATGCTCATGTGGCGATTGAGCTGAGACGGATACGGCAAAAGTACCACCCATAGCGATACCGACCATGCGATGTATAAAACGGCCCATAGTAAAACTCCCGTTTGAAATTAGGACTTGGTTGTGAATTTTAGGAACTAAGAGACAGGAGAAAGCTCGGGCGGAGCACGGATCAGCTGATGGTATACCGCTATCGGGTCAACAGAAACAAAAACCTGCTCGGGAAGGGCCGGAAATGAGCCAGCCGTCTGGAGTGGCGTTGGGGTGAAGCCCAGTGCATGTCCCTGGGCTTTTGCGGCCAGGCACAATGTGCAAACAGCAGCACTATTATCGTGTTCCAGCACGTGCTCCAGCGCATGTACCGTCAGCATAAATTGCGCTAACAGTACTAGGCTGATCAGAAAGCGGGCTGGATAGACGTGTCGCATAGGTTCATTATTGTTGACTGTTGCAGGCGATTCAAGTTGTGCAATGAGTATGAGGGAAAACGGATGAAAATGAAGGAACTGCTTTTGCTGTTGGCCTTGGCGACGTTCAGCCGTGCGGATGCCGAACCTATGTTTAGCCCGGAGCCAGGCAGCCCACTGCGTAAAACGCTGATGAATACGCTGCGTCAGCCGATTATGAAAGCGCTTAATCAATCAGTTATTTTTAAAATCGACTGGTTGCAAGTCAAAGACGGCTGGGCTTTTATACGCGGTCAACCTTTCCAGCCTGGTGGCCGGCCTGTGGACTATAGTATTACGCCTTATCAGGACGCCATTTTTGCCGGGATTTTTGATGATTGGTTCTGCGCCCTGCTGCGCCAGGAGGATGAACACTGGCAGGTGGTGGTCTACGCTATCGGCGCGACCGATGTAGTGTATGCGCCCTGGCCCAAGAAATATGGCGCGTCGCGCGAGTTATTCGATCTGAACAAGAAGAAACCGTAATACTGCTGCGAATATTGCCAGAGTAGGTTTTGTGGGAATTGCTGAGCGGGCATAATTACCATGCTCAGCATACTATTGTACTCAAAAACCTTTTCGGGATTGCCTGTTTAAGCAGGCAGAGCCTGTTGTTCATCCTGCGGCCGTGGCCAGGCTTTCAGCACAGCTTGCACCACTGTTGCCAGAGGAATGGCGAAAAATACCCCCCAAAATCCCCACAAGCCGCCAAAAACCAGCACGGCGACGATAATTGCAATGGGGTGCAGATCCACGACTTCGGAGAATAATAAAGGCACCAGCACATTGCCGTCGATAGCCTGGATGATGGCGTAGGCAATCATGAGATACATAAAATCGCTGCCCCAGCCCCATTGGAAAAAAGCCACCAGAGCTACCGGCACGGTGACCACGACCGCGCCAATATAAGGAATAATCACTGACAGACCGACCATCAGTCCCAACAGCATGGCGAACTGAAGTTTCATTAACGTAAAGGTAATGAAGGTTGCCGACCAGACGATGATGATCTCCCAGAATTTACCGCGCACGTAATTACCCATTTGCAGGTCGACTTCGTGCCAGACCTGCCGCGATAAGGTGTAGTCCTGCGGCAGATAACTGCGAAACCAGGTCAGAATATGATCTTTATCTTTCAGGAAGAAAAAGACCAGCAAAGGCACCAGAAACAGATAGATGGCGATCGTGATGAAGCCCAGCACCGAGGCCAGCGACCAGGACAGGAAAAACTGCCCCAGATTACCAATTTCGTTTTTAAAGCTGGTAATCAGGTCGACCACCTGAGCTTCACTGACGATAGCAGGATATTGCTGAGGCAGTTGCATCATCAGCTCTTGTCCTTTGATCAGCATGTTGGGCAGCTCTTGCACCAATTGGGTGAGCTGCCGGGACAAAATGGGCAACAACCAGATGACGCCGACCAGGACAAACGTCAGAAAACCGGTAAACACTAGGATAACGGCCAGCATTCGGGGCATCCGGTGATTTTCCAGAAACCCAACCAGCCCTTCCAGTAAATAGGCGATCACCAGGCCAGCAAGCACCGGGGCCAGCATCTCGCCCATAACCAATACCACCGTCAGGCTCGCGACCAGCAACACCAGCAGTACGACCGCTTGCTGATCGGTCATGAGGCGGCGAAACCAAGCGCTGACAATATTCATAAATCGCGTTGTCCTTATTTTCGGTCATTCATCAAGCAAGTGAAATTCAACTGCGTAACACAGCCATGAGTTCATGATCAGCCAATATGTTCTGCAAGGCTTTGCCCACGACTTCGTTTAATATAGCTTCGTTTTGTTCTGCGCTCAGATAACCGTTGATCTGGCGTGTACCGACGGCCTGATATTGCCCGCTCAGGGTGCGTTTACCGTTGCGGGCGGTGGCTTGAAATAGTGCATCAACTCTGACTTCATTCAGCAAGCCGCCTGTTACGAGGGGCGTTACGCCATAGCCGATCCGTTCGATCCGCACCTCTAGTGACAGAGCGGCGGCTGAATTATCCGCTTTGATCCTGTCGATCACCCGGAAGTTTCCACTTTGCAGGCGTTCAGCCAAAATTCGGCGCAGTGTTTGCGCTACATCAGTGCGCGGTGTGATCAGCGCTGTATCATAAATGCCGCCACGTACGCCGAACGCTTTACTGCTGCGCATATCTAATACAGTAAGCGTTATTGTTCTGGGTTGACTTAAGGGGGGGATAGTGACATTGAGAACAGGTCGAAGAACTACTCTCTGCGGGCTAAGCGCGCAGCCCTGGCTTAGAGTCGCAATAATGAGCCCGCAAACAGCCCATAATGGCACTCTGGAGGTTCTATTGTACAGCCTGCGTAGAACGGCTAAAAAGTGTTGGAAAATTGCGGTTTGGATGGCTATATGGCAGCAGGAAAGGTAAGTATGCATTCCGAAAGAGTTGGCGTATAGTCTAATCATCGAATTTTGGAAGGCTGACTTTGAGTATGCAGTAATTATGCACTAAGTGTGGTCAAACTTGGCGCATGATTTGCAAGTCATCATTTGCTAAAGTATTTACTGACTCACTCATGAGTTTTAGTTTACCAGGAAGCAGTCCGGTTATAGCGAAGAGAGGTAACTCGATATGAGCATTTTCCAACATTATCAAGCTCGCTACGAGGAGAACCGGGAGGAGAGCTATTCGCTGCACGAATACCTGGAGATATGCAAAAACGATCCCGGTGCTTACGCAACGGCCGCCGAACGGCTGCTGATGGCGATTGGCGAAGCAGAGATGCTGGATACCAGCCAGGATCCACGGCTTAGTCGTATTTTTTCCAATAAAATCATCAAGATTTACCCTGCTTTCAAGGATTTCTACGGGATGGAGGACTCGATTGAGCAAATCGTCTCCTATCTCAAGCATGCCGCGCAGGGATTGGAAGAGAAAAAGCAAATACTCTATCTCCTAGGTCCCGTTGGTGGTGGAAAGTCCTCCCTGGCTGAATGTCTGAAAGCCTTGATGGAGAAAATCTCGTTCTACGCGATACAGGGGTCTCCCGTATTTGAATCGCCGCTGGGCTTATTTTCGGCAGATGAGGATGGCCCGATTCTGGAAGAAGACTACGGTATTCCCCGCCGTTATCTGAGCACTATCATGTCACCGTGGGCGGTCAAGCGTTTACACGAATACAATGGGGATATCACCCAGTTTCGCGTAGTCAAGCTGAAACCGTCTATTTTGGATCAAATCGCCGTCGCCAAAACCGAGCCCGGCGATGAAAACAACCAGGATATTTCCTCTCTGGTTGGTAAAGTCGATATTCGCCAGCTGGAGCATTTCGCCCAGAACGATCCCGATGCCTACAGTTATTCCGGTGGTCTGTGTCGGGCTAACCGCGGCTTGCTGGAATTTGTGGAGATGTTCAAGGCACCGATCAAAGTCTTGCATCCGCTCCTCACGGCTACTCAGGAAGGTAACTATAACGGCACGGAAGGGCTTTCGGCACTGCCATTCGAAGGTCTGATTCTGGCGCATTCCAATGAAGCTGAATGGCAAACGTTCAGAAACAATAAAAACAACGAGGCTTTTCTGGATCGTGTTTATATTGTCAAAGTGCCGTATTGCCTGCGCGTCTCGGAAGAAGTCAGTATCTACGAAAAACTGTTGACTAACAGCTCATTGGACAATGCCCCCTGTGCACCGGGTACATTGGAAATGCTGGCCCAGTTTTCGGTTCTGACGCGTATGAAAGAGCCGGAAAATTCCAGCATCTTTTCCAAAATGCGGGTCTACGATGGCGAAAACCTGAAAGACACCGACCCCAAGGCCAAGTCGATCCAGGAATACCGCGATTATGCGGGTGTTGACGAAGGCATGACCGGAATCTCCACCCGTTTCGCTTTCAAGATATTGTCGCAGGTGTTTAATTTTGATCACAGCGAAGTGGCCGCCAACCCGGTACATCTGTTGTATGTACTGGAGCGCCAGATCGAGCGCGAACAGTTTCAGCCTGAAGTGGAAGAGCGCTATCTCAGTTATCTGAAAGGTTGGCTGGCACCGCGTTATGCCGAATTTATTGGTAAAGAGCTGCAAACCGCGTATCTGGAGTCGTACTCCGAGTATGGCCAGAATATCTTTGATCGCTATGTCACCTACGCTGACTTCTGGATTCAGGACCAGGAGTACCGCGATCCGGAAACCGGTGAGTTCTTCGATCGTTCTGCCTTGAATGAGGAACTGGAAAAAATCGAAAAACCGGCCGGTATCAGTAACCCGAAGGATTTCCGCAACGAGATTGTTAATTTTGTATTGCGGGCGCGGGCTAATAATGCCGGTAAAAACCCATCCTGGACCAGTTACGAGAAACTGCGCGCGGTGATCGAGAAGAAAATGTTCTCCA
This sequence comes from Gammaproteobacteria bacterium, assembly GCA_041396125.1. Lineage (GTDB taxonomy): Bacteria > Pseudomonadota > Gammaproteobacteria > Competibacterales > Competibacteraceae > JAWKZG01. Next base: position 297,502 of record JAWKZG010000001.1, read on the forward strand.
ACACCGAGGAATTACTGCCAGTTATCTCTTTTAGCGCTAAATCGTCCAGCGATGATCAGCAAAAACACGAAGATTTCGTCAAGCGCATGATGGAAAAAGGGTATACCCGCAAGCAGGTGCGCTTATTGTCCGAATGGTATCTCAGGGTGCGTAAAGCGTCCTAAAGGATCGCTACTATGGCCCATTTTATTGATCGTCGCCTGGATGGCAAAAACAAAAGCGCTGTCAATCGGCAGCGCTTTATCAGGCGCTTTAAGGGGCAGATCAAAAAAGCCGTGGCAGAAGCCATGTCTGGACGCAGTATCAAAGACATGGATAGCGGCGAGAAAATCAATATTCCGGCACGCGATCTTTCCGAGCCGGTCTTTCAGCATGGTCCTGGTGGTCGGCGTGAAATTATCCATCCGGGTAATAAAGAATTTATCCAGGGCGACCGTTTGCCACGACCGCGTGGCGGCGGCGGCGGTGGCGGTGGCGGACAGGCCAGCAATAAAGGCGAGGGTGAGGACGAGTTCACTTTTCAGCTGACTCGTGACGAATTTCTCGACCTGTTCTTCGAGGATCTGGAACTCCCTAATCTGATCAAAACCGAACTCGCTAAAGTTAAAGAGTACAAGTGGGTACGGGCCGGTCACACCTCCGATGGTGTGCCCAGCAATATCAATATCGTGCGTTCACTGAAGCAATCTCTGGCTCGTCGCAAGGCGATGGCCGCGCCTTACAAGGGGCGGTTGCGCGATGCCCAGGCCAAACTGGAAGCGTTGCAGCAGGAACTGCCGGAAGATCATCCTGATATCATCGCTTTGTGTGAAGAAATTACGTATCTAGAGGGTCGCATACGCACAATTCCGTTTATCGATACCTACGATCTGCGTTTTAATAACCGGGTCAAGCAGGAAAACCCGACTACCCAGGCAGTAATGTTCTGTCTAATGGATGTGTCGGGTTCGATGAACCAGGCCCGCAAGGATTTGGCCAAGCGTTTCTTCACCTTGCTGTATTTATTTCTCAAGCGCAATTACGAGCATATCGACGTCGTGTTTATTCGCCATCATACAGTGGCTAAAGAGGTTGACGAGGAAGCGTTTTTCTATTCCCGTGAAACCGGTGGCACGGTGGTATCCAGTGCATTGGATCTGATGCGAGAAATTGCCCGCGCCCGTTACCCGACCTCAAGCTGGAACATCTATGCCGCGCAGGCCTCTGATGGCGATAATTGGCATACCGATTCCCCCGGTTGCCGCGATATTCTGATCAACGATTTAATGCCGTTGGTACGCTATTTCGCTTATGTCGAGATCACCCCGGATCGCCACCAGAGTCTGTGGGAAGCTTATAAAGAAGTTGAAGCTGGCTGGCCTAATTTTGCAATGCGCCAGATTGATGGCCCCTCTGATATCTATCCGGTCTTTCGGGATTTATTCAAGCGGAGACGAGTAGCGTGAGCAGCGAGGCGACAGCAAACCGAGCAGCGGCGACACGGGTCATTTCTGAGTCGTCCGAGTGGACGTTCCCTTTAATCGACCAGTATAACGATGAACTGGCGCGCCTTGCGGCGGAATATGGTCTGGATACTTATCCTAGCCAGATCGAAATAATCACCGCTGAACAAATGATGGATGCGTATTCTTCGGTGGGTATGCCGTTGGGCTATAACCATTGGTCTTACGGCAAGCGCTTTGTGTCCACGGAGCAAACCTACAAGCGCGGCCAAATGGGACTGGCCTACGAAATCGTAATCAATTCCAACCCCTGCATTGCCTATCTGATGGAAGAGAACACCATGGCGATGCAGATTCTGGTCATGGCGCATGCCTGTTATGGACATAATTCCTTTTTCAAGGGTAATTATCTATTTCGTGCCTGGACCAGTGCCGACGCTATTATCGATTATCTGTTGTTTGCCAAGAAATACATCAGCCAATGCGAAGAGCGTTACGGTACGGCAGAAGTTGAGCTATTACTGGATTCCTGCCATGCACTGATGAATTACGGGGTGGATCGCTACCGCCGCCCGCAACCACTGTCAGCCGAGGCTGAGCGCCAGCGTCAGCGCGAGCGTGAGGCTTATCTGCAATCGCAGATCAACGATTTATGGCGCACAGTGCCGTCCCGTGACACAGAAGATGACAGCGAGCTGACAAAAACCCGGTTTCCTGCTGAACCGCAAGAAAATCTGCTGTATTTCATTGAGAAAAATGCACCGTTACTGGAGCCCTGGCAGCGCGAAATTGTGCGTATTGTGCGCAAGCTGGCACAGTATTTTTATCCGCAGCGGCAAACCCAGGTTATGAATGAAGGCTGGGCTACATTCTGGCATTACACCTTGTTCAATCGGCTGTATGACGAAGGTCTAGTGTCGGATGGCTTCATGATCGAGTTTTTGCAATCGCATACCAATGTCATTTATCAACCAGGCTTTGACAGCCGCTATTATTCTGGCATCAATCCATATGCGCTGGGGTTTGCGATGATGAGCGATATTCGCCGCATTTGCGAAGCGCCGACCGATGAAGACCGTTACTGGTTCCCCGATATTGCCGGTAGTGATGACTGGGTCAAAGTGATGGATTTTGCCATGCGCAACTTCAAGGACGAGAGCTTTATCTCGCAGTATCTTTCACCCAAAGTAATGCGTGATTTAAAGCTGTTTGCGGTACTGGATGACGACGAACAGCGGGAGCTGGAAATCACCGCAATTCATAATGAAAATGGCTACCAGCGTGTGCGTCAGGCACTGGCTGATCAGTATAATCTGGGCAGTCTGGAGCCAAATATCCAGATTTATAACGTCAATCACCGCAGTGATCGTGCGCTGACGCTGATCCATTCCCGCTACAACCGTAAACCGCTAGGCGATACCACGCAAGAGATGCTGCGCCATTTGCATCGTTTATGGGGTTTCGATGTGCGCTTGATGAGCGTGCATGATAATGGCCGCATGGAACTGATAGCGGAGTGCAAGCTGGCAGACGACTGATAATGACCCGGCATCGATAAGCCGGGCGTTGTCAGAATTCAAAAATAGTCGATTCCCCTGTTTCAATAAAGACTCAGCAACCATGCAAAATGATTGCTGAGTCTTTTCTGCAACGGCAGCCTATCCCGCCTTTCGTAGCTTGTGCTCACGCAGTGCGATATAAAAAACACTGGTAAAAATAACCACTGCACCGAGCACAGTCCAGTTGTCTATCGTTTCAGCAAACAACAGATAGCCCAGCAGCGCAGCCCAGATCAGTTTGGTGAAATCCAGCGGCAGCACGACTGTGACGTCAGCTACCCGAAACGCTTGCGCCATGGCTAATTGGCCCAGTGTACCAATGACTGCACCAGCGCCGAGCAACGCCAATTGCTGCCAGCTTGGCCAGGTCCAGACAAACAGCGCTGGCAACAGTGCCAGCGGGGTCATCAGCAAGCCCATATACACCGTAATCGTCAGTGCCGATTCGGTGCGCGAAAGTATTTTGATGACCACCATGGTGAAGCCCCAGAACCCGGCAGCTAGCAGCACCAGTAAAGCCCCGCCCTCAATGGTTTGGACACCAGGCCGAATGATGAGCAGTGCGCCGATAAACCCCACGATCAGCGCGATCCAGCGCCGCAAACGTACCGTTTCACCCAGTAATAGTGCAGCCAGCAGGGTCGCGAACAAGGGAGCAGTAAAGCCCAGCGCCTGTACCTGTGCTAGCGGGATCAATCCCACTGCCGTAAAAAAGCACAGCATGGCGCTGACATTGGTGCTGGCACGCAGCAAGTGCAACCAGGGTCGGCGGGTACGAATAGCGCTGAAGCCGTGCAGCATGAACCAGGGCAGCAAAGTAATCAGAGCAAAAAAATTACGGAAAAACGCGAGTTCAAAAGGATGTACATCGTTGCTGAGCGTGCGCACAGTAATCAATAAGACCGCTTCGCCCAAGGTTGAGAACAGCATCAGAATAATGCCATTGGTGATCGAGGTCTGACCGTCGAATAATCGCTGAAGAAAAGACAAAGGCGTGCCTTGATGTGTATTCGCAGAGAAGCATATGGGTTTTATCCGGCATCCAGGCCGAGCTCACTGAGTACTTGTGAGATGGGCTGATCAGCCCAGTAGCGTTGATAATTTTCTACGTTCATGAATGAGCGACTGAGCATGCAGTCCAGGCATAATTTACCGTGCAGATGATCGATTTCATGTTGCAAAATGCGGGCATACCAACCACTGGCATCGATAACCACCGGTTGCGCCTGTTCGTTCAGGCATTCGACCCGTACAGCCTGCGCCCGCGGTGTCAGTGCCACAAAACCGGCTACACTGAGGCAGCCTTCGAAAAAAAGTCGGGGGCTGGGGTCAGTAATGGTCAGGCGGGGGTTGATAATGACATGAAACGGCACTGGCTGTCGCTCGCGTTCGGCCAGAACTGCAGGCGATAAACCAGCCATCAGTTCAGCCCGGTCTTCTATGACTGCCAGTTGCAGCGATTCGCCTACCTGAGGTGCGGCCAGGCCTACGCCGGGTGCATCGCGCATCGTTTCGCGCATCAGCTCGATTAATAACTGTGTGCGGGCCGCACGGATCGTACTGACATCAAGCGGTTCAGCCTGCTGGCGTAATACTGTGTGACCGGTCTGGAAAATTTTTAACCGCATCGTTACTCTCCCAATACTGCGCTCAGGGTTTTGGTCAGTTCCGCCTTAGCTGCCTCCCGCGCAGGCGTGGCCTCGCTGCGTAACAGCGAGGTGCCATTAAGCTGGGCGCCCAATTGCGACCAGTCTGGATACAGGCGAGCAGTCTGCAAGGCTTCGGGCAGTTGATTACGCAGCATGGAATGCAGGCGGTTGAGCTGGCTTGGTTGCAGCCGAACCGGTTTAGGATCGGCGTGCCCGCGCCGTAATAAAGCCTGCGTCAGTGCCAGCTGACGTGCGGCCAACAGAGACAGTGCCGTATTACTGATGCGCAACTCGCCGATGCCACGAACTTTATTCAGCAGTCTTATACCCTGCGAGCGGACGTTGAACAAAGCCCCCAGACTGGCACCGGTAGCTGTACCAACACCCAGTGACAGACCGCCCAGCATGAGATCGAATGCCATACCGGCAGCGGCCCCGGTTGCTGCCCCACTGCCGCTGCGTACGCCGAGTTTTTTCAGCGAGCTTAAAGAAACGGGTAAACCGCCGGTTTCCGGGCTTTCCGGTAAAAGGTCTTCAGGAACATAATCTTCGCTGCGAAAGCCGTGCAGGCGCAACAGCTCTTTGGCACAACGCCATTCCCGCTCGCGTACAGCCTGGCCAAATTCGTCGGCGCGCTGAACATGCTCGGCGCTATTTTTTAGTACGATATTGACCGTGCACGCGGCTACATCCAACAGCATATCGGCGATCAGATCCAGCGCGATCTGGCGTAATCGCACGCGTTGCCGTTCCAGCTCCTGCATGGCTTCGCTCAGAGGCTCGTAAAGCTCATCATGTAGAGCCCGCATTTTTTCGAATAATTTCCGTTCGGCCATAGCATCGATGACCAGGGGGTTGAAGCTCAGACTGGCATGCAAGCCGTTATGGGCCAGGTGATCCTGCCAGAGCTTGGTTTTGGCATCCAGGCTATCGACGAAATTGAGCAGCGGGATAATGGGTTTGGCGCAGCGAATCAGCAGCGTCAGTTCATCGCGGTATTTCCCGAGTACCCGGTCACGGACATCAATCACATAGAGCACGATAGCGCAGGCGAGGACCTGGCGCAGGGATTTGGCTTCCTGGGCGAAACGACCTTGGGCGTTTGGGCTATCCAGAAACGCAGTGATCAGCTCCACCCAATTGCCTGCACCTTGCTGGTGTGCAGTTTCCAGGCTTTCCAGCAGACTGATCGAGTCTTCCAGTCCGGGGGTATCGTAAAATTCGATCAGTGGCTGACCGTTGATCATCAGCGCAGCACCTTCCACGTGACGGGTAGTGCTGGGACGATTGGCTATGGCCCCAAAACTGGCATCCCGGGTCAGAGTGCGCAGCAATGAGGTTTTGCCGGTATTTGTATGACCAACCACGGCAACCCGGATAGGGGTGGGCAGTTTGCTCATGCGGTGTCCTTGGCCAATGCTTGTTCCAGACGGGCTTCGACGGTTGTCAGCCAGGCTTGCACGGCCTGTGTGTCCGGCAACTCGGGCGTGCTCGTATCCAATGTTTGATCCAGTATGTGAGTAATAGCAGTTTCCTCCCGGCCTTGCAGGCTGAGCACCAGTGCAAACAGCGCAGCGGCACTGACCGGTTCAAAGAGATCCAGCTGCTGGGTCGGCGCGGTCGCTGGTGTCCAGTTGATGCCAAGAGCGGCCAGCGCACCACCCAGCAGACTCCATAATGGCAGCGCTGCCAGTACTGCGGGATTGGTCAGCGTGGCGAGGGTAGCACAACCCAGGGCACCGGCCAGGGCACCAGCTACCAGCCAGCGCGGCTGGGTTTGCAAGCGCGCCGGCAAAAAGTTCTTGAAACGTTCTGCACTGCGCTGGAGCTCACCCTGAGCATCAAGACGCAAGGCTTCCGCGCTGGGAAAATGCAGTCGTTGTCGGGCCTCTTGTGCATTAAACAGTTTGCTGATAGCACGATGCAAAGCGTGCTGGGCGGCTTCATCAGGATAGCTGTGCCAGTTTTGGCTATGTTTTATGATCAGTTTGAAGGCTGCGGTCAGAGCGTCAGATCGGGTTGCGTCAAGCGGATTCCGGTCCGCGTTGGCCAGCCCCAGGGCTTCGCCCAATTGTTCGCGACTGATAGCCGTTAAATGATCGAGATCGACGGCCAGCACGGATTCTACGGCAATCCCTGCGCTGCTGGCCAGTGTCCGCCAATCGTCCAGGCGTTGTGCCAGGTCATCGCTGGAACCATGCTCCCGGGCGCGGATACGCATCCGCTGCCCTTCGCTGAGGGTCAGCAGTAGCGGCGCGTTTGTCTGCTGGCGTAGTTGACTTAAAAAGTTTTGACTGCTGCGATCCGGCGTTAGCGCCAGCGAACTGATGACCCAGATCAAGCGGGGCGGACGTTCGCTCTGCTGTAATCGAGTCAGCGCTCGTTGGCGGCTGCTGCGATCGTCCACCAAACCGAGATCCAGCCAGTCATCGTGCGCCAGTGGCGGCCAGCCACAGCCGGGCTGCTCGATTTCCAGGCCAAGCAGGGCGATCGGTCCCTGCTGGGGCGGCGATGGTAAGGGATCAGTTACTGGCTTGCTGGCGGTGGCGCTGTTGTCGTCGGGATCAACGACACCCAGTCGTTCCATTTGCGGCATCAGCTGTGCGCGCAGCCGGGCGTATTCCGGTCGTTCGACATCCAGCCGGAATTGCCGTAGGCGGCGCCGTCGCAGCCACCAGCACAAGAGTAGTAGCAGGGCGCGCGGCAGAATACCGTAAACCACCAGACTGCCTAGCAACAGACCCGACCAGGCGCTATCGGGGCGAAGTATTGGCGAGTCGCTGCCGGGCCATTGACTGGCTGCGATCTGGGCTGCATCCGGTGTGCTGAACCCCAGGAAGGAAGGCAACTGCGCTAATGTGGTTGTGAGCTGGATATAGGTCTCGGCTGATAAAATAGTGGTTTGCCAGCCAAATTCATACTGCTGCACACTTAGCAACGCAACGCACAGCACTAGGCAGCCGAGCAGATAAGCCAGCCAGATGGCGTGGCTGAGTGCGCTCAGCAGCCAGGGGCCGCCTGCCGCCGGGCTGAATAACGCGGTACTGGCCTGAGCGGTTGCGATATGGATTTTATCCGGATGCCAGCGTTGCAGCAGGCGGCGTCCCAAACCGTGCAATAATCCGCCTAATGAGCCGTTACCGAGGGCCTTGGGTCGAATGCAGATCAGCACTAGCCACAGTACCAGGGTGAGCACTGGCAGCGCCATCAGGCTGCCCAGTACCCAATAAAAATTAAGTGGTTCGGCGGTGCTGACTTGCAGGGTCAGGCGGGCCGCCGCCGCACCGGCCAGCGTTGCCAGCACAATACCGCCGCCCAGACAGACCGCTGTCAAACTGCGCAGTTGTTGTAAGGCGCTGCGCAATGCCTGACTTGGTGCCAGCGCCAGTGCGCGTTGCATCACGCGCTGCTCGAAATCGCCGCCGCCGGCCCGTGCTTGGTCATTGGCGGTCTGGTCATCCAGCGGCGTTTCCGACAGCGTCTCGAAATGACGCATCGCTTCGGTAAGCAGACGTTGTTCTAGAGGTGTGGGATTGTTCATGCGGGAGTCTGGATTCCTGCTGCCACTAAGGACCATCGGTTGATCGGTTTATCGGCGCGTTATGCTATCGTACATTGCGTCGGTGATTGAAGCGGAAATGCTACGGAGCGATAAGAATATGCCACAGTTAAGTTTAAGCGAAGGTAATACGATTTTTTATGACTATACCCCGCCCAGTACCGGAGAAGGGGTAACATTTGTCTTTTATAATGCCTTAACCGGTGATGAGAGCATGTGGTTGAGCGAGATTGCTCCCGCTTTGCAGCAGGCGGGACACGGTACACTGGTATGGAATTTTCGTGGCCAGGCTAATAGCCCGTTTACCCCCGGCCTGGCACTGGATGACTTGCTGATTGTTGCCGATGCCGGGCGGTTACTGCTTGAGCTCAAGCCGCCACGTTGTGTACTGGTCGGTTTATCTATCGGCGGTTTGTTCGCTGCACGGACTTATCTGGCCGGCTGGCCGGCAGCGGGGATGGTATTGATTAATACCCTGCGTCGCCCTGGTCCGCGTCTGGCTTGGTTGAATGATGCGGCTTTACGTTGTGCCGAAGTTGGCGGTTTGGAACTTATCAAGGATTTGTTTGGCGCGTTGATTTTCAACGAAGAATGGCTGGCACAAAATCGCGTGAATGCTTTCAAGGATACGCCTTACACGCCGCTGACACCGGAGCACGGCCATTACCGTCTGCTCAGTGATTGTCGCAGCGCCGATTGGGATGTCCCCTACGAACAGCTTGATCTGCCAGTATTGGTGTTAACTGGTTTGCAGGATGATATGTTTTTAAATCCGGTTGATGTTGCAACTTATGCGGCACGATTACCGCAGGCGCAGCGCTTGGACCTGGCTGATGCCGGGCATATGGTGCCGGTAGAACAACCTCAGGCGTTCATTCAGGCTTTGCTGGATTTCACCCGTTCGTTATGATGGCTGGCAGGTCGCCAAACGTGCGATAACTTGCTACTGTTATAACCCAATATCAACTCCAGAAGACCGAGGATAATGACCTTTATGGCGTCCGATCAGACTCCACTAAGCCGGTTCCCAGTACCTGAACTGGACGCAATGCCGGATGATGTGCGTGCGCGCATTCTGGCTGTGCAGGAGAAGGCCGGCTTTATCCCTAATGTATTTACTGTGCTGGCCCACCGGCCGGACGAGTTCCGGGCTTTTTTTGCTTACCATGATGCCTTGATGGAAAAAGAGGGCGGGCTTAGTAAAGCCGAGCGGGAAATGATTGTCGTGGCAACCAGCGCGGCCAATGATTGCCAGTATTGTGTAGTGGCACACGGTGCACTGGTGCGTATTTACAGCAAAAATCCGCGCCTGGCGGATCAGCTGGCAGTGAATTATCGTGGCGCTGAGATCAGCCCGCGTCAGCGCGCGATGCTGGATTTTGCATTGCGGGTAGCACGCAACCGGGTCTTATCGAAGAAACCGATTTCGCGCCTCTGCGGGCACTTGGTTTCAGCGATGAGGACATCTGGGATATTGGTGCGATTGCCGCATTTTTTGGTATGTCCAACCGCTTGGCGGCACTGACGGGAATGTGGGCAAATCACGAATTTTATTTGCTTGGGCGGGTGCCAAAGCAACAATCTGGGTCGGCCTCCAAGCCGTCACCCAGTTCCGGTAAAAAGAAATCCGGCAAGAAATAGCGAGCCGGGGCGAGCAATAGTGATTGAACGGGAGGGCGTAATACCATGAGTTCTATTCCAAGCGATTTGAGATATGCGGCCAGCCACGAATGGGCGCGCGCGAACGGCGATGGCACGGTGACTGTTGGAATTTCCGATCATGCCCAGGGGCAGTTGGGTGATCTGGTCTACGTGGAAGTGCCGGAAATCGGTCGTACTGTTGATGCTGCTGAAAACTGCGCCGTAGTGGAGTCGGTTAAAGCGGCGTCTGATGTCTACAGTCCGGTTGCTGGTGAAGTTGTCGCAGTCAACGAGGAACTGGCTGATTCGCCTGAACTGGTCAATAACGATGCGTATGGCGATGGCTGGTTATTCAAACTTAAAACCGATGATGATTTGAGCGGATTGATGGATGCAGCTGCCTATGAGCAGGCGATAGCAGGTGAAGAATAAGCACCTGATTTTATCCGCTTGATCCGTCAGCGCAGACATGACTAACTCAAACAACTAGCAAAGGACATCCTTACATGACAACTGTGACCTTAAAGGGAAATCCGTTCAATATCAGCGGTGATCTGCCTGCAGTAGGCAGTCAAGCCCCCGATTTTACCCTTACCAAAGGCGATTTGAGCGATGTTAGTCTGGCTTCATTTGCCGGCAAAAAGAAACTGATCAGCATCGTGCCGAGTCTGGATACGCCGGTTTGTCAGGTGTCGACACAGAAGTTCAACGAATATGCCAAGAGCCATACCGATACGGTGGTGCTGATTGTGTCAGCAGATTTACCGTTCGCTCAGGGACGTTTCTGCACCGGTGAGAAACTCGACAATGTGGTGCCACTGTCGCTTATGCACTCACGTGATTTTGCTACGGATTACGGCGTATTGCTGACTGATGGACCTTTAGCAGGTATCACTGCCCGTGCCGTGCTGGTGCTGGATGAAAACAATACGGTGCGGTATAGCCAGCTGGTCAGCGAAATTGCTGAAGAGCCTGATTATCAGGCTGCTCTGGCTGCTCTGTAAGTTTAGTATTTTTTTTATTTCTGGAGTCTCGGCCAGATGGCAAAGCAGGCGCAGCGCGGGTTGCGCCGTTTGTTTGGTGCTGCGGGGTATTCCTGGTCGGGATTACGCAGCTGCTGGAGCAACGAAGAAGCGTTCCGGCAAGAGGTCATTATATGTTTGATAGGTGTGCCGCTGGCATTATGGCTTGGAGAGAGTGGCACTGAGCGTGCCTTGATGATTACCAGCCTGATCGTGTTATTGATTGTTGAGCTTTTGAATTCGGCGGTGGAATGCGTCGTGGATCGGGTCGGTCTGGAGCGCCATGAGCTATCCAAGCAGGCGAAGGATATTGCTTCAGCGGCAGTGCTCCTGGCCCTATTGCAAGTGCCTATGGTTTGGTTGCTGGTATTGCTAGACTAGCGCGCTCTTAATACAACGGAACAGACTTAATTATCGTGAAAGCTTTAATCTGCGGATCGCTGGCCTTCGATGTCATTATGGTATTCGAAGATCGTTTTAAAAATCATATCCTGCCCGACAAAGTCCATATGCTGAGCGTTTCCTTCGTAGTGCCAAAGCTGCGTCGTGAGTTTGGCGGATGTGCCGGCAATATCGCTTACAATCTGGGTATGCTGGGTGGAACCGGCAATATCCTGGCAACGGTTGGTGAGGACTTCGGGCCTTATTTCGAATGGATGGCGCGTCATAATATCAGTCGTGATTATGTGCACATTGTGCCGGAAACCTATACTGCGCAATGCTATATCACCACCGATCTGGACGATAATCAGATTAATGCATTTCATCCCGGCGCGATGGATCAGTCTGGCTGCTGGATGTTCAACCGAGGCCGGTTTTACGCTGGGTTTGATTTCGCCTGATAATCCCGAGGGTATCAAAAAGCATGCCAATCAGTTTGCCGAGGCTGGCATCCCGTTTATTTTTGATCCGGGGCAGGCGATCACGCGCTTCAAGGGCGAAGAGCTTTTGACGTTGATTGAGCAGGCGACCTATCTGGCGGTCAATGATTACGAATGCCAGCTGGTGCAACATTACACCGGGCTTTCCACCGAGCAGCTTACGGAACGTCTGGACGCGCTAATTGTCACTCGCGGCAGTGAAGGGTCGTATATTGTCAGTGGTAGTGGGGAGATCACTATTCCTGCGGCTGAACCGCAGCAGGTTGTTGATCCCACCGGTTGCGGCGATGCCTATCGAGCCGGCCTGTTATACGGTTTGATGCAAGGCTTTGACTGGGAAACGACCGGTCGAATCGCATCCCTGGCTGGAACCTATAAGGTTGAGGTCGCAGGCACGCAGAATCATAGCTATGATTCTGCCGAGTTTCGCGCTCGCTTCAAGGACAGTTTTGGTTATTCGTTTGAGTAATCAGACGGCATCATAAAGTTATATCGGTACGGTTTGGTTTATTGGTGAAGCTGCGCGGCTGAACAGTTGCTTTGCGCCGTTGTCATGCGGAAAATCCGTCGTCCACTCTAACATCCAGCAAATAAGGCCCGTTATGCGCCAGTGCTTCTCGCAGCGCTGGTGCAATAGCTTCCGGCTGCTCAATCCTCACAGCGGTAACCCCCATGCTTTGCGCCAGCGCGACGAAATCAATTTCCGGTTGTTGAAAGTCCATCCCGATAAATTGATCGTTGCCCCGATACGCCAACAGGCGTTCTTTCAAGATACGGTAGCTGCGGTTATTGGCAATAACATAGGTAATGGGCAGTTTGAGATGCGCTGCCGTCCATAAAGCCTGAATACCGTACATGGCGCTGCCGTCGCCAATAATAGCGAGCACCGGTCGCTCGGGCAGTGCCAGCTGAATGCCGATTACCCCGGCGATAGCAAATCCAATACCGCCACTGGCCAGACCGAAATAACACTGATGATCCCGCAGAGGGTACAGGCTTAGCAGCGATTGCGCCGAAGTCAGGGCCTCTTCTACAATGACTGCATTTTGCGGCAGAGCCTCGACAATCTGCAGCATCAACAGGTGTGGATCGATCGGCGCGCGTTGGGGCTGTGCTGAAATATCCCTTATCAGTTTAGTTCTGCGATGTGTCCAATTGTTGGCTTCAAGTGCTTGCAGGCGCTTCTGTGCCGCATCCTGGCTGGCGGGGGGCTGTGCCGCCAGCAATAGCGTTTGCAGTGCTGTCAGGGTAGTTTTGACATTAGCGCAAATGGCTAGCTCTGCAGGATAATTTTTACCCAGTTCCCAGGCTCGTTCACCAATCTGTACGATGGTGAGATGAGGTGGAAGCGGGTCTGTTTCCTGCCATACTGACATGCGCAGTTGATCGGCACCCAGCAGGATAAGCAAATCATAGGGTTCAAGTAATTGCCGTACCCGGGTTTGATTTCTTCCCAGAGATCCCATGAAGGTTGGTTGTTCAGAATGAAAATGCGCCCCATAAGGCACGGTTTGCTGATACACCGGAGCGCCAAGCAGCTCGGCTAATGCTGCAGCCTCATCCAGGGCATTATGAGTGGCTAAGTCATGGCCTGCCACAATCACCGGATTATTGGCGGCCAGCAACCGGTCGGCCAGTCGCGCCAGGGTGATGTCGTCCGGTCGGGTGTTTGCGCTGATCCGCGTCGGCTGACCTAAATCCAATGTCGCTTCAGCGTTGAGAATATCGCCGGGCAGTGAAATAAAAACCGGCCCTGTCGGTGGGCTTAGAGCAATTTTTGCGGCCCGATGGACAATCCGCGGCAGATCCTCCAAGCGTGTGACTTCCACCGCCCATTTCACCAGCGGTTGGGCAATTGGCAGCAAAGGATCATAAAGCAGTGGTTCGGTCAAACCATGCCCCTGCTCCTGCTGCCCTGCGCTAATCAGAACTGGCGAGCCAAACCATTTGGCGTTATAGAGTGCGCCCATAGCGTTGCCCAAGCCGGGTGCCACATGCACATTGCACGCTGCCAGCCGGCCACTGGCGCGGGCATAGCCATCTGCCATAGCAACCACGATGCTTTCCTGCAAACCCAGCACATAGTGTAAATCCGGATGTTGGCGCAATGCGTCCATTATAGGTAACTCGGTCGTGCCGGGATTACCAAATAAATAGGTGATGCCTTCGTCTTCCAGCAAGCTGAGAAATGCAGAGCGGCCTGATATTTGCTTCATAAGTTCACGGTTTCATGAGGTGAAAATGGTTTAATACTAGATTGTAAGCGCCAAATGGAACAAAAGACGTTAACAAACGGTTTTCTTTACATTTTTGAAAAAGAATACTTTTCACAGCCATGCTATTCGTAACAATATTTATTGGAAGTTTTAATTCTTTAATATCAGATAGCGGTATGATTGTACCGACAAATAATCGTTGTGCTAAACGGATGTTTGCAATGTGATTTTAAGCGCAATAAATAAGATTAAATATCAATAAAATACTGCTTGAACAGTGATTTGCTAGCGAAATACCGATAACAAACACTATTTCTACTCCATTAATTTATATCTATCAACCATCATGACGGATAATGATAAAGTCTTCTGGCATGGCGCTGCATAGCGAAAATATTTATGCTTCCCAAGTTGCACTGCTTTATGAGCGGCAGTCCGTATTAGGTATTGCGATCAATTTATTGTTGGCCGCTGTACTGGTCATTGCATACTGGGGGTTAGTCCCTGAATCCTGGCTACTTGGCTGGCTAGGCGGAATGGTCTTGCTCATGTCGGTGCGCCTATGGCTGACCTGGCACTATCGCCAAGATAGGCATAGTGATAGAGACTGGGGACGATTGTACAGTGTGCTCGTTGTGCTCACCGGCCTGCTATGGGGGGGCTTGGCAGTCATGCTGATCCCTTCGCAAACGCCAGAGCAGCGTGCATTATTTTTACTGATACTGGCCGGCCTGATCATTGCTGCACTGCCAATGCTGGCGGTTATCAAATCCGTTGTACTCGGTTATTCACTGGCCGTGCAGCTACCAATTATTGGTCTGTTTGCGTTCTCGAGTGATTCTCAAGGCTTATTGCTCAGTACAGCAGTGCTGATTTTTCTGCTGGGAACAACAGGTATGGCTTTGTATCTGCATCAGATAATTTTTGATTGGCTGAGACTGCGACAGGAAAATCAGGTGCTGCTCGAAGAGTCGCGCTCAAGCCGTCGGGATTTACTGACCGGATTACCAAACAGAGTTTATTTACAGGATAAACTGGAGCAGGCTATAGCCCGCGCCAAACAAAATAACAAAATAACAAAATAATCGCACTCTTATATTTTAATATTGTACATTTTCATGCGGCAAATGAAAGCCTCGGCCATGAAGGTGGGGATGAGCTGCTGCAAGCACTTGCCACCCGACTGCAAGAGCAGATGGTCAATACCAGTACTGTAGCCCGTATGAACGGCGATGAGTTTATGATCCTGCTCGAGGATATTGAGCATCCTGAAGTGGTTGTGACCCGTTCAGACTCGTTGCGCAGTCAACTGGAACAGCCTTATTTTATCGATGGAAAGCCGTATAACGTAAAATTTTATATCGGAATTAGCCAGTTCCCACAGGATGGTGAAACCGCTGAAGTCCTGCTGAATCGTGCCAATCAGGCAGCTAAATGGCTCAGGCAGGAACAACAGCAGGGCGTGAGTATTTATGCTGATGGCAAACCTGCTGACAGGCGCGATTTTTCATCTCAGGAACAGGCCGTACGCCGTTCTTTAGAGAATGGAGAACTGTGCCTGTATTATCAGCCCCAAATCGATCTGTTTAATTACTCGCTACTGGGATTCGAAGCGCTGCTGCGCTGGAATCACCCGCAACAGGGGGTGCTGTCTCCCGATCATATCATTCCGATTGCCGAAGAGATCGGGGTCATTGAGAGTATCGGTCGGTGGGCTTTGGGTGAAGCTTGTGCACAGGGGCGGTATTGGCAACAACAAGGTTTTAAATCGCTGACGGTGTCTGTCAATGTATCCGCCCGACAGTTTATGCAAGGCGATTTTGTCCGCCAGGTCGAACACGAACTTCAGGCAACAGGATTTCCGCCTGGATCACTTAAACTCGAACTGACGGAAAGCATGCTGTTGCCGGACGCTCAGCATACCCTGAGAACGTTACATCAATTGCGAGAGTTGGGTGTGCAGCTTGCGCTGGATGATTTTGGGACAGGTTATGCTTCACTGAGTTATTTAACCCGGTTTCCGCTGGATTGGCTGAAAATCGACAAAAGTTTTGTCCAGGAAGTTGCCGCGAAACCTAATAATGCTGCCATCGTTACCACCACAATTACACTCGCTCATAGCCTGGGAATGAAAGTAATCGCAGAGGGCGTTGAGGATGAATCGCAATTGGCGTTTATTCAGCGCCATCATGGTGATGGGGCGCAAGGTTATTATTTCAGCCGACCTTTACCGCAGGAGGCTGCCTGTGACTGGCTGCGGCAGTCGAAATTACCAGCGCAGCTGTCTCGTCCGGTCGCAAACCGCACGGTTTTATTGCTGGAAGACGACGACTTGCAGCGGCAGCTTTATACACTCTGGCTTAAACCAGAGAAATATCAAATTATTACGGCCTCTGATGCGGGTGAGGCATTTGCCATGCTGGCCCGCCAGCCGGTGGACGTTGTCTTGGTAGATTATGTTCTGCCCGATATGAATGGCGTTGAATTTTTGCGCCGCGTGCGCTCCATCTATCCGGATACTGTGCGCGTTATGATTAGCGCCAGTACCGATCATACCGCTTTAGCCAAAGCCATCAATGACGGCAGTATTTTTCGTTTCCTGGATAAACCCGTCAGTGACGAACTGCTGCGCCAGACGGTGCGGCAAGCCATGACGCTACAGGAAAAAGGCAACCGTATGGTAGCGCTCTCGGCCGTTTGATAATAACTCTGTGGAAGGCCGGCATTCAGCCTGCCCGGGCAGCAGCGATTGGCGAACTCGGATCGGTCATGCCGAAGCACAGACCGTTCTCGGCGTTGCGCTGCACTGCGCTGGGACAAGCGTATAGTTTCGGGAATACCATCAACGGTGCGATTTCCAGCGTAAATACTTCTGCCAGCGCCTTGATGAACGTCGTTGGCAGAGTCGGATCAACTCGTACGTCCGGGCGACCGCCGGCATCGATGCGCGGCCAGTGGAACGCCTGCTCCAGATCCATCCCGTAATCCAGCAGCAAAGCCGTCAGCTGCGTGACCGCAGGAACAATATAATTGGCCCCTGATGCGCCGAGCGCAAACTGCGTTGAATTATTGTCATTGATGGCAATAAGAGGGCACATATTGCTGCTATTGATCCGTTTCCCCCCTGTCAGGGAGGTTGGTCGTCCCGGCCTTGGATCGAAATAGCTGATTGCATTGTTCATTAGTAAGCCGCTGCGCGGTAAAACGACCTGACTGCCGAAACGGTTGAGCAGGGTGGTCGTCAAGGCCACCATATTGCCCTCACTGTCGACTGTGCTGATATGTGTGGTACAACCTTTTTCATCTGCTAACCCGGTGCGTGCATAATGCGCCTGGAAGGCTTGATTCAAACCTTTTGCATAAACTATAAACGTATGTTCATCCGGCTGTGCTCCCGGTTGCAGATGAAGCGCGTCATAAGCGAGCGTATCCTGCAGACGCTGCAGGCCGCTGCTGGCATCAGCCCCGTAGATGCAGGCGTTGCGATGCTGAAAACTGCTGGCCGGACTTAAAATGGCCTGATACGCCGCCAGATCTTCCTGGCTGATCGCGCTACCCCCAGCATGTAAATCCAGATACAACTGTTCTGCCAGTTCGCCCTGATAGAACTCTCGCGGGCCTTTATCAGCCAGTATGCGCAGGGTTTTGGCAAGTGCGCCCAGTGGCAGACGTGAGCCGGGCTGAGGCGGACAGCCGGTCGGTAGGTAGATACTGGCTGCTGCAGGATCCAGTGCCAGCTCGTGCTGCTGCAAGCTGATCTGCAGTGTAGTGTGCCAGTCTACCGGCAAGCCTTGCGCGGCCAGATCGATTGCCGGTGTCAGCACTTGATCATATTCCAGCTTGCCGAAACGTTCCAGCGCCAGCGCCAGTCCGGCTACTGCACCGGGAATCAAAATAGAACCGTAGCCGAGCTCATTGCAACGGTCTTTGACGGCTGGAAAGCCCATCAGTGAGTCCGGTAAAGAAGGCTCCAGCGGATAGGCCTTCGGATCGATATTTTGCGGCACCACACCCTGGAAGTTAATCGTGTAGGCTTGTTGTTCTGTCGCCTGCCAGATAACCGCATAACCACTACCCCCGAGACCGCTCATCCAAGGCTCGACGGCACTCAGGGCAAAGGCGCAGGCAACCGCGGCGTCGATCGCATTACCGCCCTGAGCCAGCATTGCGGCTCCGGCCTCTGCGGCACGCCAGTGCTGGGCTGCAACCATGCCGTTTGGGCTGGATAGTAAAGGTTTGCGTAAATGCCATTGTTCAGCATTGTGCATACGGTGCTCCCAGTAGTCTGTCTCAAATTCTGAAGGGATAACTAAGATTAGCAGAATTTCCCCGTAGGGCTTGCGTATAATGCGGTTCGGTAAACTCATCTGAAATCTTGCTATAACCGATTATGCAAAATGTAGACAGCTTGCTTCATGCCCGCTGGGTAATTCCCGTAGAACCGGATGGTATTGTACTGGAACAGCATTCGGTCGCTATCGCCGACGGGCGCATTGTCGCGCTATTGCCAACCGAACAGGCGCAACAATCCTACCAGGCGAAGGTGGTGCACAACCTGGGTGAACACGCGTTACTGCCCGGCCTGATTAATGCGCATACCCATGCCTCAATGAGTCTGATGCGTGGTATGGCTGACGATCTGCCCTTGATGACCTGGCTCAACGATCACATCTGGCCTGCAGAGGCACGCTGGGTCAGCACTGAGTATGTCCGTGCGGGTGCGCAGTTGGCGCTGGCCGAGATGCTACGCGGAGGCATCACCTGCTTCAATGATATGTACTTCTTTCCCGGTGTCGTGGCTGAGGTTGTACGTGCAGCCGGCATGCGCGCAGTGCTGGGGTTGATCGTAATCGAATTCCCCAGCGCGTATGCGCGTGACGCCGATGAGTATCTCAGCAAAGGCCTGGAACTGCACGATAGTTTGGTCAATGAGCGCCTATTGCACTGTGCTCTGGCCCCGCATGCGCCCTATACGGTTAGTGGGCCAACCTTGCAACGTATTCAGCAAATTGCTGAAACACGTGACTTGCCTGTTCATATGCACGTGCATGAAACGGCTACCGAGATCGAACAATGGCTGCAGCAGCATGGCCAGCGTCCTTTACCCTATCTGGCCGAGCTTGGTCTGATGTCACCGCAGTTGGCTGCGGTGCATATGACCCAGTTGCAGGATGCTGAGATCGAGCAGGCTGCTGTGGCCGGAATCAGCGTGTTGCACTGCCCGGAGTCCAATCTCAAGCTGGCCAGCGGTTTTTGCCCGGTAGCACGTTTGCTTGAGGCCGATATCAATGTGGCGATTGGCACCGATGGTGCGGCCAGTAATAATGATCTCGATATGTTCGGCGAAATGCGGGTTGCGGCGCAGCTGGCTAAAGCGGTTGCCGGTGACGCTGCAGCGGTGCCGGCCCATACTGCATTGCGGATGGCGACCCTGAATGGTGCTAAAGCGTTGGGTATTGATCAATACACCGGCTCGCTGGAAGTGGGGAAAGATGCGGATATCATCGCGGTAGATTTGAGCTGGCCAGAAACGCAGCCGGTATTCAATCCGGTATCGCAATTGGTTTACGCCTGCGGACGTCAACAGGTCAGCGATGTCTGGGTGGCTGGCCGGCAATTACTGCGGCAGCGCGAATTGACCACACTCGATACGGTGGCAATTTTAGCGCAGGCACAGGCTTGGGGGCTGAAATTACGGAATTCCGAGGCTGAACAAGCGTCCAAATTATCGTAGCTGCCCGTAGCCACTCTTGCAAAGCCGTCTCTGCAACTTAATAAAAAGCCTGTTGTATCCCCGCAGGGCATTTTTAGCAGATTCTTACGTTCGTAAATAACATAGCAGTACTGGCCAAACCGAATGAATAGCTTAACCTCTAGCGATACCTCGCATTCGTCTGCACTAGACGAAAATGTCGATTATCAGGAAATTGCCAAATTTGAGAATCTTGCCAGCCGCTGGTGGGATCCGAACAGCGAATTCAAGCCACTGCATGATATCAATCCGCTACGCCTGGATTATATTGATCAGCGTGTCGGGTTGGCCGGCAAGCGGGTATTGGATATTGGCTGTGGCGGCGGTATTCTGGCTGAGAGCATGGTGCAGCGTGGCGCTCAGGTTGTTGCCATCGATATGGCGGAAGCTTCACTGGCTGTAGCGCGCCTGCACCAGCGGGAATCCGCTGTTGAAGTCGATTACCGACATTGTTCCGCTGAAGAGCTGGCGGCCGCTGAAGCAGCCAGTTTTGATATTGTCACCTGTCTGGAAATGCTGGAGCATGTACCCGATCCAGCGGCTGTGGTTACGGCTTGCCAGCAATTGCTTAAACCGGGCGGGCAGGCGTTTTTTTCCACGATTAATCGCAATTCCAAATCCTACGTGTTTGCCATCATCGGTGCCGAGTATCTGTTGCGCCTGTTGCCTAAAGGCACACACGACTGGCACCGCTTTATCAAGCCCTCGGAACTGGATCGCTGGGCGCGCTCTACCGGCCTGGAGCTGCAGGATCTGACGGGTATGCACTACAACCCGCTGACCCGCCGCTACTGGCTGGCATCTGGTGTGGATGTGAACTATTTAGCGCATTACCGGATGGCTGATTGATGGCTTTTAACGCAAAGCCTGCGGGCGTGCTTTTTGATCTGGACGGCACCTTGCTGGATACGGCACCGGATATGGGGCAGGCGCTTAATCGGCTTCTGATCGAGCACAATAAACCACCTTTGCCAGCAGCAATGATCCGTCCGATGGTGTCGCACGGATCATTGGGGCTGCTCAAACTGGGCTTTGATATTGATCCGGCTGAGATGGAGTTTGCAGCTTTGCGAGACCGTTTCCTGGCACTTTACAGTGCCGATCTGGCGGTGAAAACAGCACTATTCGAAGGTATGGAGCAGGTTTTATCCGTGCTCGAGCAACAGGCTACGCCCTGGGGAATTGTCACTAATAAACCAGGTTGGCTGACCGAGCCTTTGCTGCAGCAGTTAGGATTGGCACAACGAGCGGCCTGTGTCGTATCCGGCGATACTTTACCGCAGCGTAAACCGGATCCAGCACCGTTATTGCACGCTTGCGAGCACATCGGGGTAGATCCGGCCAATTGCCTGTACATCGGTGATGCCGAGCGTGATATCGAAGCGGCCCGTCGCGCCGGTATGGCTAGCCTGGTAGCGTGCTATGGCTATTTGCATGCCACTGAACAGCCCGAAAGCTGGGGCGCACAGGGTGTATTGCAGCACCCTCTGGATTTATTGAGCTGGCTCAATCTGAGTGAATGAGCGCTGTCCTGATGAACGAGCTATCGCTAACGGGCTCTGCAACAGAATTTGAGGCCTATTGCCGTTCCAAAGCGGTTCCCCCCGGTTCGATTTTGCACTATAGCTTGTTGGGGCAGCCATTGGCGCAGCGTCGAAAACTCCTGAGTCTATACGCGCTGGAGCGGGAATGGCGCGAAATTGTTGATAGTTCCCGTGATCCGGATGTCGCTCAGAGTAAACTCGCTTGGTGGCGGCAGGAATTGCGGAGCTTAGAGCATAACGAGGCGCGCCATCCGGTAACACAGGCATTATTGCCCTGGTTGCGCCTGCAGGATGATCCGCATTTAAAGCGAATATTAGATAGCTGGCTTGATGCTATCGAACACGATCTGCACTATGGTGTTTACTCAAACTTTACCCAATTGAGCGAGTATTGTCGCCATATTGGGGAGGCTTACGTGGTGTTATTGGTGCAGGCTACCGGCGGCAGAGTAGGGCAGAATGCACCGTTTGCCCATAGTTTTGGAGTCGGTTGGGTTTTGTTCGAGCGTTTGCTGGCAGTACGGCCAAATGCGCTACACGGACGGCAATATATCCCGGAGGACGAGCTGGCACGTTTTCAGCTGACTTTTAACGACCTGCAAAAAAACATCATACACCGGGTTTGCAGGACTTGTTCGCCACGCAGGCCAAGCGAATACGCGGCTACTTTAAGGATGCTGAACAGCAACTGACCTGGCGGAGCGCTATAAGCAGCGCAACCTGTTAATCCTGATCCACTTGTTTTCAGCTCAGCTAGCGGAAATGGACGCTGATGGTTATCGCCTGTTGGAGCAGCACCTGAGCCTGCCCCCTTTACGTTCATTCTGGATTGCTTTCCGCGTGCTGCTGCGGGAGCGTCGTTACCGTAATCTACAAGACTCTGAATAATAAATTATGTATGACTATCAAGTTAAACCGGATGTGTTGCGTGATCGTATCATTTTGGTAACCGGCGCGGGTGATGGTATCGGCCGTTGCCTGGCGCTACAGTGCGCACGCTATGGCGCCACACTGGTATTGCTGGGACGAACTATCCGCAAACTGGAACAGGTTTATGATGAAATCGAACAAAATGGCGGCGTACAGCCGGCTATTTACCCGATGAATCTGGAAGCCGCGACGCCCAAGGATTACCTTGATTTGGCCCAGGTGCTGGATAAAGAGTTTGGCCGGCTTGATGGGTTGGTACATAACGCAGTGTTTTTCCAGGGTTTAACGCCGATTGCCAATACGACTACGGAAGCCTGGTTTCGGAGTCTGCAGGTGAATTTGAATGCGCCGTTTTTGCTTACGCAAGCGCTACTGGATGTATTGGCCAAGTCGGCTGACGCTTCGGTGATCTTTACTGCTGATTCAGTGAGCGAACGAGGACAGGCCTACTGGAGTGGATATGCTGCTGCTAAAGGTGGAATTGCCAGTCTGATGAAAATGCTGGCATCCGAGCTGGAAACCAATACCACAATCCGGGTTAATAGCGTCGACCCTGGTCCGGTACGAACCCGCCTGAGAATGGTCGCGTACCCTGCGCTTGATCGCTCCAGCTGGGTAGAACCGGATGCCATACTTGCCCCTTACCTGTATTTGTTGGGGCCGGATAGTCGTGGCATAACAGGGCAGTGTCTGCAGGCGCAGGACTGAGGTGCTGAAGTCATGTGCTTGACAATTATTAACTAATATTTTCAGACTTTTATATTTGCTTCAGTTAAATTGTCAGGTATCAAGATTATCTCCTCAGGAGTTACCCAAATGGTTAAAAAGGAAATTGCCCTGATTTTGGCGCCGGTAGTGATGCTGTTTGTGGTAGCGACAGGCCTGATGGTCAATGGACACAAGGATGACATATCGGCGACTGACCAGATAATTTCTGAGCGGATCAGCTCCAGGCACTAGTCATCCGTTGAATAACCCTCGCCAAGACGATCCAGAATTCCTTTCTCCATAGCACTCTCTGATTTTGTTTGGAGTGTTACTTGCGGTGGCGGGATTTGTGTCAGTCCCGCCATCTTTTTTCATGCTATTTAAAATAGTAGTTGGTTAAAAAATAAGCGCCTACATACAAAGGGCTGGTTTTTTATAAAACAGTTTTCCGCGCATGAAAGAAAATCCCTAATGGAGTTTAGCAATGCTCAAAAAAGAGATCATTTTAATTTTAGCACCGGTAATTTTGCTTTTGGTTTTGGCCGTCGGCCTGGTCATAAACACGCTTCTGGGGCAACAGTCTGAAACGGACCAGCTCATTTCTGAGCGGATTAGAGATAAAAACGATTGATCTGTAAAGTTACAAGCTGAACGCTGCACAACCGCTCAACCGTTTTTTACTATCATGTTTTTAACGTCTGCGAGTTGGTGCCTTGCGATTTTTTAATGGGCGCTCCGGTCTGGCATGAGATCGGGACTGATCCCGAAACTGAGATCGAGGCCGGGGAGCAGCGGGTTCAGGTACCAGCGGCGTGAGGCCGGCGATCTGCCGAAGTTGCTGTATTTCCTGTAAGTTCAATTCTCGATAGCGACCAGGCCTGATGGCTCGATCCAATACAATCGAACCATAGCGAACGCGTATTAAACGACTGACCGTTAAACCCTGTGTTTCCCATAAGCGGCGAACTTCGCGGTTACGGCCTTCACGTAAAACAACATGATACCAGTGATTAGCGCCACGCCCACCAGCATCTGCAATGCGTTCGAAGCGGGCTGGTCCGTCGTCTAATTCGACCCCACTTTGCAAGCGTTGCAGGATCTCTTCATTGACTATTCCGAGTACCCGTACAGCGTATTCGCGTTCGATTTCGCTGGATGGATGCATCAGCCGGTTGGCTAGTTCGCCATCAGTGCTGAATAAAAGCAAACCCTGGGTGCTGATATCCAGCCGCCCGATAGCGATCCAGCGTCCCTGATGCAGACGCGGTAAACGCGTGAATACAGTAGTTCGGCCTTCCGGATCGCTACGACTGGTTATTTCACCAATAGGTTTGTTGTAAGCCAGCACTCGACAAGTCGGTGCCTCCATTTGTATGGGCCGGCCATCAATCAGAATACGCTCATCGCCCTGCACTTGAGCGCCTATTTCCGCTGGCTGACCGTTGATCGAGATGCGGCCTGCGCGGATTAATGTTTCAATTTGACGCCTGGAACCAAGTCCATTCGCAGCCAGCAGTTTATGTAGTCGTTGCATGTCATCGCGTGTATTGAGTGAAGAAAAACAGTGTAACCGATCCGATCTGGCAATGCGTGACTCAGGTGTTGTCATCAAGACAGGTATTGGTATCATCCGCTGTGTGCTTGAAGCCCTCCAGAGTGGCGGCAATAGCATCTAGATCGCGCGGTTCCAGCAGTGGTGGCAGTTCGCTCAGATTTTTCAGATTAAAATAAGATAAAAACTCCGAGGTTGTGGCATATAACGCCGGTCGACCAGGGATTTCCCGGTGACCAATCACTTTTATCCAGCCGCGTTCCTGCAATGTTCGGATTAACCCTGTGCTGACTGTTACACCGCGTACTTCAGCGATTTCACCCCGGGTAATGGGTTGGCGGTAAGCGATCAGCGCGAGTGTTTCCAGCAGCGCCCGTGAATAACGGCCTGGTTTTTCTTCCCATAAGCGGGTAATCCAGGGTGACCAGTCAGCACGTACCTGAATACGATACCCTCCTGCGACCTCGGCCAGTTCAATGCCCCGACCCTGATAGTTCTCGGCCAATTTGGCTAACGCGTTGCGCAATGTATTTTTATCGGGCTGCTGTGTCTCATCGAACAGCTTACCCAGGCGTTCCAGTGAAACCGCTTCGCCAGCTGCCAGCAAGGCTGCCTCCAGGATCAGTTCCAGTGCCGGTGGGTGCATCAGGCTGTTGTCCTGAGGTAAATCGGCGCAAAGGGTTCGGTTTGCACCAGTTCGACCAGTGCTTCGCGGATAAGCTCCAGCATAGCAAGAAATGTGACAACTACGCCGGCCCGGCCTTCATGGAGTTGGAACAGGCTAGTGAAGAGTTGAAATTCATGCTGATTCAACTGGTCTAGCATCTGGCTCATGCGTTCGCGTACTGACAGCTGTTCACGCTGAATATGATGATGATCAAAATGCTCAGCCCGTGTCAGAATATCCCGCAGCGCGCTGAGTAAATCCGTCAGCGCAACCTCCGGTTGCGGACGTTCGTGCTGCAACTCACTCACCGCAGCACTAGCGGTGTGAAGATCGCGTTCCAGGCGGGGCAGAGCATCGAGTTGTTCGCCAGCATGTTTAAAGCGTTCGTATTCCTGCAGCCGGCGAACCAGCTCTGCACGCGGATCTTCCTCCTGCTCATCGTCTGGATTTGGACGGGGTAGCAGCATGCGTGATTTGATTTCTGCCAGTACGGCTGCCATCACCAGGTATTCCGCTGCCAATTCCAGCCGCAGTTCAAGCATCAAAGACAGGTATTCCATATATTGGCGGGTGATGGCAGCAATAGGAATATCCAGCACATCCAGATTTTGTTTCTTGATCAGGTACAACAGTAAATCCAGCGGCCCCTCAAAGGCTTCCAGGAACACTTCCAGGGCATCCGGTGGTATATACAGATCATGCGGTAAGCTGGTGAGCGGTTTGCCCTGGACTCGCGCCAGAGCGGAGTCCGGGGGGGAAGATGTTGCGGTGGGAATACTCATGTATGGCGGATCGCCCCTGTTGAATGAACAATCCTCAGCTGGGTATTCAGCGGTATTGCAGACCCATCGCACGGCGCACTTCATCCATGGTATCAGATGCCACTTCGCGTGCGGCTTCGCAGCCTTCGTCGATGATTTTGCGTACTACATCGGGATTGGCTTCGAGTTCCTTCGCCCGTTCCTGCATGGGACGTAATTCGCGTAGTACGGCGTCAATAACCGGACGTTTGCATTCTATGCAGCCAATGCCCGCACTTCGGCAGCCTTTTTGCACCCAGTCTTTGGTGGTTTCGTCGGAATAGACTTGATGCAGTTGCCAGACCGGACATTTTTCCGGCTCACCGGGGTCTGTGCGACGGACCCTGGCGGGATCAGTTGGCATAGTGCGCAGTTTTTTCTCGACCTCGGCTGGCTCGTCACGTAACGAAATTGTATTGTTGTAGGATTTGGACATTTTCTGACCATCCAGTCCAGGCATCTTGGAAGCTGGTGTCAGCAAGGCCTGCGGTTCCGGTAAAATCACCCGCGTAATGCCTTCCAGATAACCGTACAACCGTTCGCGATCACCGTGGGTCAGGTGTGCATGCGTTTCCAGCAGTGCCCGTGCACTGGTGAGAGCAGCTTCGTCGCCCTGCTCCTGGTAGCGGCGGCGGTAGGAGCTGTAAAGCTGGGCATTTTTTTTGCCCAATTGCTTGATCGCTGTTTCGGCCTTGGCTTCAAAATTTGGCTCGCGACCATAAAAATGATTAAATCGACGTGCGATTTCCCGGGTGAATTCGACATGAGGCACCTGGTCTTCCCCGACCGGTACGTACGCAGCCTTGTAAATTAAGATATCGGCCGATTGTAATAAGGGATAGCCCAGGAATCCATACGTCGCCAGATCGCGCTCACGCAGTTTTCCTGCTGATCCTTATAAGTGGGAACCCGCTCCAGCCAACCCAGTGGCGTAATCATGGAAAGCAGCAGATGCAGTTCAGCATGTTCCGGGATGCGTGACTGGAGAAAAATATGCGCAGAGGAAGGATCGACGCCGGCAGCCAGCCAGTCAATGACCATCTCCCAGACACTGGTTTCGATACCCGTCGTGTCATCGTAATGGGTAGTCAGCGCATGCCAATCGGCGACAAAGAAAAACATTCATACTCGCGCTGTAACTCGACCCAGTTCTTGAGAACGCCGTGGTAATGTCCCAAGTGCAGGCGCCCTGATGGTCGCATGCCGGATAACACGCTCTGTGTTTTTGCTGTGCTCAATGATAGTTCCTGCTGTGTTTTGTCAAACTGAAAGTCGGTTGCAAAAAGAGTGTCCTGGATTCTGCTGCAAGCCCTTTTATAAACCGAAAACCGCGATGTTGTGGCTGCGTTGCAGCGTATTATTGTAGGGGTATCACGTCGCGTCGGATACGGTCTTGTTGCTATCTGGACCAGATCTTCGCAGCAGCTGGCTCCGCGTGGATTATACGCGGACAGTGCCTGTGCTCACAAAACCTATTGAAAATCATGGTTTATCAGGACTTACGCAGATCGGCGGCAGGTGGCGCATAACTGCGTTGCAAAATGGTCTCCGCTGCTCATTTATTACGCATAAACTACGCTGCTCGCCCACGTTGCGCCTTGTTCTACACCGACCTGTCTTGTTTTGCGTAAGTCCTATTTATAAAAAAGCCTGCGCATTACCGCCACCCTGGCGCAGCAGCTTCGGCGTATCTTCCGTCAGATCCAGTACCGTGGTCGGCTCTTGCGGGCAGTGACCGCCATCAATCACCAAATCCAGTTGATGTTCCAATTGTTCACGGATTTCATCCGGATCATTTAACGGTACCAGATGTCCTGGCAGGATCAGCGTGCTGCTCATGATAGGAGCGTTCAGTTCGTCCAGTAATGCTCGCACGATAGCATTGTCCGGGATACGGATGCCGATGGTTTTGCGTTTGGGATTTTGCAAGCGGCGCGGTACTTCATTTGTGGCCTGCAGAATAAACGTAAACGGCCCCGGAGTCGCAGTTTTGAGCAGCCGGAACTGGCTGTTGCTGACTTTGGCATACGTGCCAATATCCGATAAATCTCGGCAGACCAGCGTAAAATTATGGTTCTTGTCAGTTCGACGGATTGCCTGAATGCGTTCCATAGCGAGTTTATCGCCCAGGCTGCAACCCAGTGCATAACTGGAATCGGTCGGATATGCGATAACACCGCCATCGCGCAGGATTTGCGCAGCTTGCCGGATTAAGCGAAGCTGCGGATTATCTGGATGAATCTGGAAAAATTGGCTCATGCAAGGCATGCCGTAGTAATTTTAAGAGCGCACAAACTGCCACTCTGGCGGTCTGCCGTCAAGTAAGTGATTACAAGTAAATCAGGCCGCAATGTCAGGCACGGCATACGGTAAGGCCTGTTGCGAAATAGCGACCCCGGCTTGATCTGCCAGTTGCAAATCAGCCTTGAGGCATTCTTGTATCAGCACGGCCAGCGCTTCACAGCCTCCTCCCGGGCTCGGGGCCGAACTGACGATCTGGCCCACACTTTGCTCACCCCGCAGCGCTGGCGCAAACAGGTCGGTCCCCGGTGCCGGGATGGTTGCAATATTATTCAGGCAAAGCCGGAACATACGACGCTTTAAACGGCCCAGATAGTGCATTCGTGCGATGATTTCCTGGCCAACATAACAACCTTTGTGGAAACTGACACCGCCTACAAGATCCAGATTCGCCATCTGGGGTACGAAAGCGTCCTGAGTGGCCTCAGCCACACTGGGGAGGCCGGCCCGGATATCCAGTAAGGTCCAGGCTGCAGCACCCACCGGTCGGGCTTGCTGGCGCAGCTGTTGCCAGCAGGCCAGAATGGGTGCTGCAGGGCCGTAGAGTTCGAATCGGGGAAAAGGGCCGGGTACCCGGATCGTACACAGGGCACCATTAACAAGTACTTCATCCACAGCGGCAGGTGTTGGTTGCCCCAGGTATTCGGTCAACAGGGTTTCCGCATTTGGCCCGCTGAGTCCCAGACCCAGCCAGTCGCTTGCGGTCAGTTCTGCCTTGGCGCGTAAAACAAATAAGCGCAGGCGTTTTAAAGTGGCGGCAGCAAGCTCCTGTGGTAAAGCCAGGTAGTAGTTATCGTCGCATTGAAAATGGCGAAAGCAGGCGAGCATTCGGCCTTTGGGGCTGCAGTAGGCGCTGAGCTGGCTGTGACGGTCGCTTACGAGGCTAACGTCGTTGGTGAACTGGCCCTGACAAAATACTGTTTTATCGATGCCACTGATTTGAATCAGAGCAGTCTGTGTCAAAGGGCTGATCACATCGTCGCAAACCGCTGCCTGTGCTTCTGACCGGCCGTCACCGAAATGTTGCACTATACTGTTCTCGAGCGAGGCGCCAGCGTGCTGTCGGACAGATTCCCAGTCTGAATGCATAGCTGTTATTCTCCAAAAAGTAGATAGTTGGTTACACTTAATCCGGCTGAAAGCAGCCTCGGATCATTTTTGTGAGCACAGTAGTGTGCTGGCGTGGGTAGGGTAGCAAGTTGCTTTCGGCCATATTGTATGATTGCATGATAGTTTGACCATCATTGATAATAGCTAACTGCAATACTTTATATGATTAAGCAGGAGCTAATGCGATGATAATCGATGAGGCAGATGGAACGACAGCGGCGGCAGGTGAGTTTCCGGTGACGGGCATTGTAGCCGGTCGGCCAGCCGTTACGGCAAAACAGCAGACGCAACAGCAACCGGTAGCGCCTGAATCGGAACCCGCTGCGGAGATCGGTGGACCTAAAGGGCCAGAACCGACTCGTTACGGCGATTGGGAAAAGAACGGTCGCTGTATCGACTTTTAGGAAGAGCGACGCTGGAGCTTAGTGGAAAACCACGATTTTGCAGCGCAGCATTATTGCTTAGAATCCCCACCCTTGTGTACACAAGCTGGTACACAAGCTGGCGTATATGCCCACAAATAATAACTGTTGGCTTTAAGAGGAAGACCGCATGGCAAGCAATGAGCAGCCTAACGCGCGATCCCAGAAACGGCCTTTATCGCCGTTTATGATCGGCCCTTACTATAAACCCCAACTAACCTCTGTGCTGTCTATCACGCACCGACTTACCGGGGTTGCATTAGCGGTTGGCACCTTGGTCCTTGTGTATTGGCTGGCGGCTATTGCTGCCGGGCCAGAAGCCTATGCCCATGCACAGCATGTCCTGAGCAACCCGTTCATGGGATTGTTGTTGTTTTTATGGACCTGGGCTTTTTTCTATCACTTTTGTAACGGTATCCGTCACTTGTTTTGGGATGCTGGCTATGGTTTTGAAATTCCCACCGTGTACAAATCCGGCAAATTGGTCGTGGCAGCGTCGATTGTCCTGACGTTTCTGGTCTGGCTGCTGGTCGCCTAAGGAGCGCTATGATGAGTTTACGTTCCCCGTTGGGACGGGTTCGCGGGCTGGGGTCAGCAAAAGAAGGCGTACAGTACTGGTGGGCGCAGCGTGTAACCGCGCTGGCTCTGCTGCCCTTGGTATTATGGTTTATGGTGTCTTTACTGAGTTTGCAGCATGCTGAGTATGCTGCTGTGGTCGACTGGATCGGTCGACCGTTCAATAGCGCGTTGCTAATCCTGCTGCTTATCAGCCTTTTTTATCACGCCATACTGGGCTTGCAAGTAGTTATTGAGGACTATGTTCACACTGAAGCGGTCAAGATGAGTGCACTGATAATAATGCGCTTTGTGCTGATATTACTGGCAGTGATCGCGATTATTTCGGTGGTGCGTATCGCATTTAAAGCGGTACTGCTATCCACCGGGGCTGGAGACTGAGGCAATGGCTGCTTACAATTTGATTGAACACACTTACGATGTTGTCGTGGTGGGTGCCGGTGGTGCCGGGTTACGGGCAACTTTTGGCATGGCCGTTAAAGGCTTGTCCACCGCATGTATTACCAAAGTTTTCCCGACCCGCAGCCACACAGTGGCGGCTCAGGGCGGCATGTCGGCGGCGCTGGGTAATATGGGGCCGGATGACTGGCGCTGGCATATGTACGATACCGTCAAGGGATCCGACTGGCTGGGTGATCAGGATGCCATCGAATATATGTGCCGCGAGGCTATTCCTGCGGTTATCGAGCTGGAGCACTACGGCGTGCCGTTTTCGCGTACCGAAGAAGGCAAGATTTACCAACGTCCATTCGGCGGGATGACGACCAATTTCGGGGAAGGCACAGCACAACGCACTTGCGCTGCCGCTGACCGTACCGGGCATGCCATTCTGCATACGCTGTATCAGCAGTCGTTGAAGCACAACGCCGAATTCTTTGTCGAGTATTTCGCCCTTGATCTGGTGATGGATGATGAAGGCGTTTGCCGTGGCGTGGTGGCCTGGGATTTATCCGAAGGTACCTTGCATTTGTTTCGCGCGCATACGGTCGTGCTAGCAACTGGCGGTTATGGCCGGGCCTTTTTCTCGGCAACCTCGGCCCATACCTGCACCGGAGATGGTAACGGCATGGTGTTGCGCGCCGGGCTGCCGCTGCAGGATATGGAGTTCACCCAGTTTCATCCCACTGGTATCTACGGTTCGGGCTGTCTGATTACTGAAGGTGTGCGTGGCGAGGGTGGTTATCTTACCAACTCCGAAGGTGAGCGCTTCATGGAGCGCTATGCGCCCAACGCCAAAGATCTGGCATCGCGTGATGTCGTTAGCCGCTCGATGACCGTCGAGATCAACGAAGGTCGGGGGGTAGGCGCTGAGAAAGATCATATTTATCTGAATCTGATGCATCTGGGGCCGGAGGTTATTCACGAACGCCTGCCGGGGATTGCCGAAACAGCTAAAATTTTTGCCGGCGTGGACGTTACCAAAGAGCCTATCCCTGTACTGCCTACGGTGCACTACAATATGGGCGGCATTCCGACGAATTACCACGGCGAAGTTGTCACACTGCAAGACGGCGATCCTGATCGGGTCGTGCCCGGGCTAATGGCCATTGGCGAGGCGGCCTGCGTGTCAGTGCACGGGGCGAATCGCCTAGGTTCGAACTCGCTGCTGGATATCGTGGTTTTTGGTCGTGCGGCAGCGGATCGATGCGCGGAGGTTATCAAGCCGGGGCAATCCCATAAAGCGCTGGGTTCGGAGGCAGTGGATAAGATTCTGGATCGTTTTGACCGTTTGCGTAATGCCAATGGCGATATTTCTACAGCAGCGCTGCGGCTGGATATGCAACGTACTATGCAGACCCATGCGGCCGTGTTTCGTACCGGCGAATCCATGGGCCAGGGCATCGAGAAAATGGAGCGCATTTTCCGCACGCTCGACAATATCCGGGTCAGTGACCGCAGTCTGATCTGGAATTCTGACCTGGTAGAGACGCTGGAGTTGGAAAACCTGCTGCAATGCGCGGTAGTGTCCATCAAGGCAGCGCATAATCGCCCCGAAAGCCGGGGGGCACATGCCCGTGAGGACTATCCTGACCGTGATGACGAGAACTGGATGAAACATACGCTTACCTGGCTGAATCCTGAGGGCGAAGTCAGTATCGATTACCGGCCGGTGCATAGCTACACACTGACCGATGAGGTCCAGTATTTTCCGCCTAAAAAGCGTGTTTATTGATGAGGTGATGCATGGCTGAGTTTTCTCTCCCGGCTAATTCCAAAATCCAACAGGGCAAGCAGTTTCCACGTCCTGACGGGGCGGCCAATGTTAAGGAGTTCCGTATCTACCGCTGGGATCCGGACAGTGGTGAAAATCCACGCGTCGACAGCTATTTTATCGACCTGGATAACTGTGGTCCGATGGTGCTGGATGCGCTGATCAAAATCAAAAACGAGATCGACCCGACCCTGACTTTCCGGCGCTCTTGTCGTGAAGGTATTTGCGGTTCCTGCGCGATGAACATTGATGGTACGAACACCCTGGCGTGTACCAAAGCCATTTCTGACGTCAGTAACAATGCCGCCGCGATTTATCCTCTGCCGCATATGCCGGTGGTTAAGGATCTGGTGCCGGATCTGACCCATTTCTATGCCCAGTATGCTTCGATCAAACCCTGGATGCAGACCCAGACACCGGCACCGCCAGATCGCGAGCGGCTGCAATCCAAGGAGGAACGAGCCGAACTGGACGGGCTATACGAATGTATTTTATGTGCTTGCTGTTCCACCAGTTGTCCGAGTTATTGGTGGAATGGGGAACGTTATCTGGGGCCGGCCATTTTGCTGCAGGCTTACCGCTGGATTGCCGACAGCCGTGACGAGTTCACCGGCGAGCGGCTGGATAACCTGGAAGATCCGTTTCGTCTCTACCGCTGTCATACCATCATGAACTGCACCCGAACCTGTCCGAAGGGGCTTAATCCGGCCAAAGCCATCGGTGAAATCAAAAAACTGATGGTGGAGCGGCGCTGACGCGCCGGTTGTCAGGCCAGCGTGTCTATCCAGACTTTACCACTCGGTCAACTGCGCTGGCGTTGCCGGCGCGGTATGCGCGAGCTCGACGTGTTATTGTTGAGTTATCTGGAGCGGCATTTTTCCGATGCCAGCCCCGCTGAACAGCAGGGATTTATCGCACTGTTGGAGTTGCCGGATCCGGTGCTGTTCGCCTATCTGACGGGCCGTGATACTCCCGCTGACCCGGTACAGTCCCATGTCATCGGCAAGATCGCCACTGCAACTTGATTTTGTTCCCTCCCGACGTATCAACAGCATACTAGGCCTTGCGCATGCTGCAGCGCTTGGTGCGTTGTGGCTGTGCCAGCTCCCGGCCTGGTTTGCTGTGCTGCTGACGGGTTTGCTTGGGCTATCCTGGATCTATTATTGGCTGCGCCTGGGCTACCGCTCCAGCCCATGGTATATCGTGCGCTTAACTGGCACGCCGACAGCTGGCTGGCAACTGCAGACAGGACGCGGCAAGCTTTTGCCCGCACAGTTGCAGACGTTCTATCTACATCCCATGCTGGTTGTGTTGTGGTTTGATGTAGGTGGCTGGCGGCGCTGCAGTGTGCTCGCCAGTTCCGACAATATAGGCGCAGATGCCCTGCGGCGACTGCGAACCATTTTGTTGGACGCGCCAAAGCCGTTACTATAAATACTTACAACAAGAGTGATAGCGAATCGGCTTGCTGCAGCAGATCGCTATAAACAGATCAAAACAGCAGCTGGGACTTGAAATACCGCAGTTGAGTTCCAATTTATAAACGTTTACTTGTAATCTACGGGAGAATAAGCGGTACTGTAGCCGTTGTGCGCTTACTCTGAGCAGATTGGTTATTTAGCATCTTCAATTTTTCCGGCATCTCCACGAACTTACTACAGGCCGTCTGGTCTACTAAGTGACCGTACGGGAGACTGCTGTTTGCACGAAGGGGTCTGCCCGTATGGGCGAGCATACTGTTGATCGGGAACTGGTTGAACGGGTTCAGCAGGGTGATAAAAAAGCGTTTGATGTTCTGGTGCTCCGGTATCAGTTCAAAATCATTAAACTGATTTCACGCTATGTGCACGATCCTAACGAAGCCCTGGATATTGCGCAGGAGGCTTTTCTCAAAGCTTACCGTGCCTTACCAGGTTTCCGTGGCGAAAGTGCGTTTTACACCTGGCTGTATCGGATTGCCATTAATACCGCCAAAAATTATCTTGTGGCGCAAGGGCGGCGGCCGCCGGGTTCGGAT
Organism: Gammaproteobacteria bacterium; assembly: GCA_041396125.1. Lineage (GTDB taxonomy): Bacteria > Pseudomonadota > Gammaproteobacteria > Competibacterales > Competibacteraceae > JAWKZG01. The sequence goes on from JAWKZG010000001.1 coordinate 332,062, forward strand.
ATCGACGCCCAAGAAGCCGAGCAGTTCGACGGTCAATCGCTGCTCAAAGAATACGAAACGCCCGAACGCCTGTTACTGAAAGACGAAATCGAGGCGACGGTATTTCAGGCTATTGAGGATCTGCCGGATGATTTGCGTACAGCGATTACACTGCGTGAATTTGAAGGTATGAGTTACGAAGAGATCGCGCAGACTATGGGTTGTCCCATTGGTACGGTTCGATCGCGTATTTTCCGCGCCCGTGAGGCGATTGATAAAAAACTTAGGCCATTGTTGGATTAACCGACTTTGGGTTGATCGATTAAATGGCCTTATTAAATATGATTGAAAGCTGCTGCACAGGTTGTTGAAACGCTATGACGGAAAAACTAGCTGAACAGTTATCCGCACTAATGGATAACGAATGTACCGAACACGAGCGTGCTTTAGCACTGCGCCGTCTGGGCAAGGAAAGCGAATTGCTTGCTTGCTGGGAACGCTACCATTTAATTAGCGATGTGCTGAAAGGGCATATGCCCGACGTGCTCAGAACAGACTTCTCGACCCAGCTAAGTGCGCGCATTGCTGCAGAAGCGCCACTGCAAACCGGGCAGACAAAAATAACGTCGGATGCCCGAATCAGCCTGGGCAAGGCGATGTCCATTTCTTGGGTTAAACCAGTAGCCGGTTTTGCTGTTGCAGCCTCTGTAGCGAGTGTTGCACTGCTTGGCCTGCAAACCTGGAGCGATAACTCATCATCAGGCGATCTGCAGTTGGCGCAGCAAACAGCCACATCTTCACCCGCGAGTATCCCGGCGTTGGCAGGTGTTTCTGCTGTAGCCGTCAGGCAAGATCCAATGGCTGAAAAATTAAGTGCTTATCTGGTTAACCATAACGAATTGGCAACTTTGAACGGGATTCATGGTGTTATGCCCTATGTCCGCATGGTTAACTACCAAGCCAGCCGGTAAGTTTTTATGAACATATCTGTTTGGCGTCGCCGCGCTCGTATCGGTATTGCTTGCTGCCAGTTCCAGCGTGGTAATAGCTGGCTCAAATGAGGGCAAGCAATGGCTGCAGCGTATGTTGGAAAACGCTCGTAGCTTGAACTACAAAGGTGTTTTTGTATATGTTCAGGGGCCAAACCTGGAAGTCATGAGCATCGTGCATAGTGGTGATGGCGACAAGCAGCGCCAGCATCTGGTTGCGCTCAATGGTGCTGCCCGCGAAGTCACGGTCGCTGGTGAGGAAGTCATCTGTTCATTGCCAGGTCAACAGATTGCCTTTAATACCTCGAAATATAAGCGTTCGCCTATCCCCATTTCCTTGCCACAGGATCTGGACGGTTTAGAGCAAAGCTATCGTTTTGAAGAAAAAGGAGAAGATCGGGTCGCCAACCGGGTGACACGTATTATCAGCATTGAGCCGCGAGATAACTTGCGCTTTGGTTATCGGCTTTGGCTGGATCGTGAAACGGGTATGGTGTTGCGCTCGGCGCTTTTGGACGATCAAGGCAAGGTTCGCGAGCAATTTGTATTTACTGAATTCGAAGTCATGAATCAGATCGCACAGGATCTGCTCAAGCCGCAGTTTATCAGTGCTCGCAATCTGGCCACAAAAGTTTCCGGGAACATGTTCAGTGAAGCGATACTGCAACCCGTATGGCAAGCTGACGAGCTACCCAGCGGGTTTCACATTATTGTGCAGCAACGTAGCTCTGACAGCACGGCGGGTGAGGCAGCCGAACACATTGTGTTCAGTGATGGACTGGCAGCGGTGTCGGTATTTGTGGAAAAAATCCAGGATGAAGAACCTTTGCTGGAAGGCCCGACATCGATGGATGCAATGAGTGCTTATGGCGTCGTAACGGATGGCTACCAGGTCATCGCGGTGGGTGAAGTGCCACAACGCACGGTCGAGCGGATCGCTCACGCCATGAAGCGGATAGAATAAAATAAACGCGAATCTGCGCTAGCTTAACGCATAGTAATATGTGAAAAATTTTAAAATCTGGCTGGCATTGGAAAAATGTATACCTGATACACTGAAGCTTACTGCCAGGAGCCTTCTGCTGACTGTGCTGCGCTAGATGCAATATTATTTGCGCCTGAATATCATGCTCTTCTGTAGCCCCTCCCTGTCCAGACAAGTTATAATATCCCGTTTTTTAACAGCCCGAATTAATCATTTGTGAATTCATCCTATTCCTCGCGGGTTACGCTCCGCATTACTTGTTTTCGGTAACCACTATTTATGCAGTCCAATATCCGCAACTTTTCTATCATCGCCCACATTGATCACGGCAAATCAACGCTGGCTGATCGTTTGATCCAAATCTGCGGTGGACTCAGTAACCGGGAAATGGCGGAGCAGGTGCTGGACTCCATGGATCTAGAGCGCGAACGCGGGATTACTATCAAAGCACAAAGCGTTTCTTTGAATTATACGGCCCAGGATGGTCAGATCTATCAGCTAAATTTCATCGATACACCAGGACACGTCGATTTTTCCTACGAGGTATCCCGTTCGCTGGCAGCCTGCGAGGGGGCCTTGCTGGTTGTTGATGCTGCCCAGGGCGTGGAAGCGCAAAGTGTCGCTAATTGCTACACCGCCATTGACCAAGGGCTGGAGGTACTACCGGTACTGAATAAAATCGACCTGCCATCCGCTGAACCGGATCAAGTAGCGGAGGAGATTGGCGATATTATCGGTCTTGATGCCAGTGATGCAATTCGCATCAGCGCCAAAACCGGTCTGGGCGTGCCCGCTTTGCTGGAACAGCTGATACATAAAATACCGCCTCCCCAAGGTAATCCGGATGCGCCACTGAAAGCGCTGATTATTGATTCCTGGTTCGATAATTACCTGGGCGTTGTATCGCTGGTTCGGGTGGTCGATGGGCACATCAAACCGAAGCAGAAAGTACGCATTATGTCGACGGGGCGCAGCCATCAGGTCGATAAAGTTGGCGTGTTTACCCCCAAGCGAACCGAGCGTAGCGGCCTGGCCTGTGGAGATGTAGGGTTTGTTATCGCCGGTGTCAAAGATGTCGAGGGCGCACCGGTGGGCGATACCATTACCTGGGAGGATCAACCGGCTGCCAAGGCTTTGCCCGGTTTTAAGAAGGTGCAACCACGGGTTTTTGCCGGACTATTCCCTGTCAGCTCGGAAGATTATGAAAATCTGCGCGAAGCGCTACAGAAATTGCGCCTTAATGATACGGCGCTCTACTACGAACCTGAAACGTCGCAGGCCTTGGGGTTTGGTTTTCGCTGTGGTTTCTTGGCATGTTGCATATGAAATTGTGCAAGAACGTCTGGAGCGAGAATACGATCTTGACCTGATTACTACTGCGCCAACGGTTATTTATGAAATTCTCACCACCAGTGGTGAGATTCTGCAGGTTGATAATCCGGCCAAGCTACCACCAGTTAACAGTATTGCTGAAATACGCGAACCGATTATTCTGGCCAGTATCCTGACACCGCAAGAGCATCTCGGTGCGGTGATTGGTCTCTGCATCGAAAAGCGTGGTGTACAACGCAATATGCTGTATGCGGGCAAGCAGGTATCACTTACTTTCGAATTGCCGCTAAGCGAAGTCGTGCTGGATTTTTTCGACCGGCTCAAATCGGTTAGCCGTGGTTTCGCTTCGTTTGATTATGCTTTTGAGCGTTTTCAGGCTACACCACTGGTGAAACTCGATATATTGATCAATGGGGAACGGGTCGATGCGCTGTCATTGATTGTTCACCATGATCAGGCGCAATACCGCGGCCGTGATGTCACTGAGAGAATGCGCGAATTGATCCCCCGGCAGATGTTTGAAGTCGCTATCCAGGCTGCTATCGGTAATCATATTATCGCTCGTTCTACCGTTAAAGCGCTGCGTAAAAACGTTACTGCCAAATGCTACGGGGGGGATGTGAGCCGCAAGCGGAAATTGTTGGAAAAGCAAAAAGCTGGTAAAAAGCGTATGAAACAAGTTGGTCGGGTTGAAATCCCGCAAGTTGCGTTTCTGGCGGTTTTGCAGACGGATAAAAAATAATGCAGCTCGGGGTAATCGCCAACCGGGTTTGCTGTGTTGTTGAGTGTGGCCGGTACTCAGTGCCGTGTAAAAAATGGCTCATCAGCTTATAGCGGTATGTATCAGGGGCAGGCAAGTCACCTGGATATTCTAATTTTTCTGTAACAAATTGAGATCATCATGCCATTTGATTTTGCGACCTTGCTGGTTATTGCCGCTGCGGTAACCGGCGCTATTTGGTTATTCGACCTGCTGGTTTTAGGGCCACGCCGGATTATGACCAGTCAGGTGAAAAACGCACCAGCAGCGCAGCCTAATGTAAACAACGTAGTAGAACTGCCCTGGTATGTCGATTTTTCACGCTCTTTTTTCCCCGTAATCTTGATTGTTCTGGTGCTGCGCTCCTTTATTGTGGAGCCTTTTCGTATCCCCTCCGGCTCGATGGAACCGACCTTGTACAGCGGCGACTTTATCCTGGTAAATAAATTCTCTTATGGATTAAGGCTGCCGGTTTTAAACACTAATATTTTGCCTCTGGGTGAACCGCAACGCGGCGATGTCGTTGTGTTCCGCTATCCTGATGACCCGTCGCTGGCCTATATTAAGCGCGTTATCGGTCTGCCCGGTGATGAATTGGAATACCGGGCCAAGCAACTTTACATTAATGGTCAGCCGGCTGAGCAAGACATATTACCGGCCTTGCCGGAGCGGCCTGGTTATGAGCAGCGTCTGGAGCATCTGGGACAGGCAACACACCATATTCAGGTGTCGCGTAATGGTGCTATGGGTGTTCATTTCATGGATTGCAGCCGCTTTGGCAACCCGTATTGGTGACTGGCGTTATAAGGTGCCCAAAGGCTCTTATTTTGTTGGGCAGTAATCGGGATAGTGGCGATAGCCGAGGTGTGGGGTGTCATGCCTGAACAGAATCTAATCGGAAGGCACTTTTTATCTGGATGAATTGGGATTGCATTACCTTGAAAGGTCATTGCAGCCGGAGTGGGGAATTCTATTAACTGATGGGGAATATATGATGCAAATGACAAGCGTGAAAAGGTATTACTGGGGCTATTTTATTATTGGGTATCATAGGATTTATTGTTTATGTGGTCGGTTTCATTGGCTACACCATATCTTGAGTATTATCAAATTCGTAAGGGTATGACGACAATTGCGGAAGATATCAATAACTATAACATTAGCATACCTGAAATCAAAAAAACGGATTGAGCGGCATTTTCAGTCTGGAATATACCAAAAGCCTATGATTACCGTAATCCGGTCATCAAAAAAGAAAAAGTACGATCTGCGTCTCTATTGTTTATGAGGATAAACGTAGATATTCAAAAATCTTTTCATGGTACTCGATGTTAATGAAACCGCTCAATTTGTATCCGTGATCGCAAAACTTGACATCCTTTGCCCGTCGTCTCGGTTATACCTTTACCGATGATGTTTTATTGCGTACTGCGCTAACACACCGCAGTGCGACAGGTACCAATAATGAGCGCCTGGAGTTCCTGGGTGATTCGATTCTGAATTTTGTTATCGCAGAAGCCTTGTTTGAACATTACCCCAAAGCTAGGGAGGGCGAGCTAAGCCGCTTGCGAGCCAGTCTGGTCAAGGGGGATACACTGGCCGATGCAGCTCGTGCTATCGAGCTGGGCGATTATCTGAATCTGGGCAGTGGCGAGCTAAAAAGCGGTGGTTTCCGGCGTGATTCGATCTTGGCCGATGCGCTGGAGGCTTTACTGGCAGCGGTGTATCTGGACAGTGATTTTGCCACCTGCCGGGCGTTGATCCGGCGTTTGTTCGGGCAACAATTGGCGGCCTTACCGGCAGCAGATCAGTTAAAAGACCCGAAAACCCGGCTACAGGAAGCCTTGCAAGCCCGACAGCAGGCTTTACCTGTTTACGATGTATTGGCCGTCAGCGGTGAACCACATGACCAGAAATTCACCGTGCGGTGCACGATTGATAACGGACTGGTCACTATCGCTGAAGGTGCCAGTCGGCGTAAGGCCGAGCAGGAAGCAGCGCGCCAGGCGCTGAAGGAGCTGTAATGCGTCGCGCTGGTTATGTCACGTTACTGGGACGGCCCAATGTGGGCAAGTCTACGCTGCTCAATCATCTGCTTGAGCAAAAAATCAGTATCACCTCGCCTAAACCGCAAACTACCCGACATATCATCCTGGGTATTAAAACGGTATCGGCTACGTTGTCGGAAGAACCGGACACGCAGATTGTCTATGTTGACACGCCGGGTTTGCACAGGCCTGGCAAACGGGCGCTGAATCGCTATATGAATCGGGTCGCCACTGATTCGCTCGGTTTCGCTGATATTGCGGTATTTCTGGTGGAAGCATTGCGCTGGACAGAGGAAGACGACATTGTATTGCAAAGCCTGAAAGACTTTGAAAAACCGGTATTGGTAGCGGTCAATAAAATTGATCGTGTGCAGGATAAAACCCGCCTGCTGCCATTCCTGAAAGAGCTGACGGGGCGGCGTGCGTTCACCGAGATTATCCCCTTATCGGCGCTGCGAGCCGATAATATCGAGCTGCTGGAGCGTGCTATTATTAGCCGGTTGCCGCAGGCCGAGTTCTTTTTTTCTGAAGATGAGATTACCACCGCCAGCCAGCGCTTTCTGGCTGCTGAAATCATCCGCGAAAAGTTATTTCGCCGCTTGAATAAAGAAGTGCCGTATGCGCTGACTGTCGAGATCGAGCAGTTCCAGGAAAGGGCAGGCCAGGGGAAAGCGCGCGTACTCCATATCGGTGCTGTGATCTGGGTCGAACGTGCCGGTCAAAAAGGCATCGTCATCGGTGATAAAGGTGCCACCCTGAAAGAAATCGGCCAACAGGCACGACTGGATATGGAGCGCTTGTTTGAAAGCAGGGTATTTCTGGAAACCTGGGTGAAAGTGCGCCAGGGCTGGTCTGATGATGAGCGTGCCCTACAGCAGCTGGGTTACCAGGATGACGTGAGTTAGCTGCCATGCGAACTGAGCTGCAACCGGCGTTCGTTTTGCACCGGCGGCCTTTTCGCAACACCAGCTTATTGCTCGAAGCGTTTACCCGTGAACACGGCAGGATAGGATTGGTAGCGCGTGGTGCCAGTCGACCCAAAGCGCGCTTGCGAGCACTGTTGCAGCCATTTACACCGGTGCTGCTGGCCTGGCTGGGTAGCGCCGAGTTAGCTACTCTCAGCACTGCGGAAGAGCGCGGCCTGCCGTATGCCATGCCGCCAGCCCGCTTGCTAAGCGGATTTTATCTCAATGAGCTGCTGCTGCGCCTGTTGACCCGACATGATCCCTATCCCCGATTATTTGACGCCTACCAGGATGCATTGCTGGGCTTGATGCGGGCTGATACCGAAGAACCGCTTTTACGGCAGTTTGAAAAAACGCTGCTGGATGAATTAGGGTATGGCTTGCAACTGGGCGTAGACAGCGTTTCCGGCAAGCCGATACAACCGGACCAGCGCTACCACTATAATCCGCAGCAGGGGCCGTGGCTGGCGCAAGGGATAAGTCGTGACTGGACCATTTCCGGACGAGCCCTGCTCGCGCTGCAGAACGATCAGCTCAGCGAACCGCAAGACTTGCACGAGGTCAAACGGTTGATGCGCTTGGCTATCGGTATACACCTGGATAAACCCTTGCGAAGCCGTGAAATAATGCTCAATATTCAGCGTCGCCGACATAAGGCGGCCGCAGTCTGACGCAGCAGCAGTCGGACGAAACTCCTGTACAAGGCGCGACTACATGAATACCACTGATTTTCCAACAATCGAACAGTTTATAGGCAATACACCGCTGGTGCGTTTGCAACGGCTGCCGGGGCGCACCAATAATATTGTACTGGCCAAACTGGAGGGCAATAATCCAGCCGGTTCAGTCAAGGATCGCCCGGCCCTGAGCATGATCCAGCACGCCGAAGTGCGCGGCGATATTCAAGCCGGCGATACCTTAATCGAAGCAACCAGTGGTAATACAGGTATTGCTTTGGCAATGGCGGCGGCAATTAAAGGCTACCGCATGATTCTGATCATGCCTGAGCATCTCAGTGTAGAGCGCCGCGCCGCTATGCGTGCCTATGGCGCCGAACTGATTCTGGTCAGCAAGGAGCAAGGTATGGAAGGCGCGCGTGATCTGGCCGAAAAAATGGAACAAGAGGGCCAGGGTAAAGTACTGGATCAGTTCGCCAACCCCGATAACCCGCTGGCGCATTATGAGCATACCGGCCCTGAGATCTGGCGTGATACGCAGGGCCGTATTACGCATTTCATCAGTTCAATGGGGACAACCGGTACGATCATGGGGGTATCGTCTTACCTCAAACAGCAAAATCCTGCCATTCAGATTGTCGGCGTACAGCCCGAAGGTGAGTCGAATATTCCCGGTATTCGACGCTGGCCGGCGGAATACCTGCCCAAGATTTTCGATGCCAGCCGGGTGGACCGTATTATTGATGTTACTCAGGCAGATGCCGAAGAAGTAACCCGGCAGCTGGCCGTACAGGAAGGCATTTTCGCCGGTATCTCTTCGGGTGGTGCAATGCATGCAGCCTTGCAGTTATCGCAGGAGTGCGATAATGCCGTTATCGTGTCTATTGTCTGTGACCGCGGAGATCGTTATCTATCCACCGGTGTTTTCCCGGACCGGTAAACTTCATGCGCTGGTTTGCTGTTGGCTGGTCGCTGCACTGTACTTGGGCGGTGCCGTAGCGGTAGCAGCACCAGTACCAGCATTTCTGGCACTGCAGTTACAAAACACATCGCTTACAGGGCCGGGCTGGCAGCTGGAGAACAGCCATCTGAGTTTCGATGGCAACGGTCTGCTGCTGCAGGCTGAGCGTGTCCGTCTGCGTCAACCAGCCATCACTTTCGAGCAAGTCCAGCTGCAGTGCCAAACCGTGCTTGTGACGCAAACCGACTGGCGTTGCGAGCAGGCCGAGTTCAGTGCACAGATGGCAGCTCAGCCGGTACGGGGAACCTTCAACGTAAGCTATCAGCCCGACTCCGGTGAGCTGTTGCTCGAAACTTCCCGTTTGCGCTGGGGCAAAAATCAGCTGGCTCTACATTTGCGAACGATCGGGACCCGTTGGCAGCTGGAACTTGATGTGCAGTCCCTGGCTCTGGCTGAGTTGATCCGGCTGCTGCCGGTAACTGGCGGTGTTGTCGCCACGCTGAGTGGCCAGTTAGCCGGCCAGCTGCAACTCAGAGGGACTGCCGCTCAGCTGGAGCAAGCGCAGTGGCAGTTGCACCCCAGCGCACTCAGTTTCAGCTCGGCAGACGGACAATATGCCAGCGAGCAGTTAGGCGGCGCACTGAGCGGTCGCTGGCGCAATGGCGGGCAGATACAGGCCGAGCTGAAACTGCAAACCGGACAGCTATTATTGCAGCCCCTGTTTTGGGATTTCAGCCAGAGCCAGCCACTGACAGTACAGCTTGCGGGAAATTTGTCTGCTGATCGGGATTGGCAACTTGATCAGATCACCTTAACGCAGCCGGGGATCGGCCAGGTCAACGCCAGTGCCCGCATTGCTGTAGCTGCCGAAAATCCACTGCGCGAGTTGCAATTGACCATTGCCGAGACCTCCCTGGCCGAATTGACAGCACAATATCTTGAGCCTTTTCTGGCGGCTACCGCGCTGGCCGGATTTGACGCCAGCGGACGGGGTGGTGTGCAGCTGAGTATAGCCCGGGGTCGACTGCAGCAGTTTGAACTGAGCTTGCAGGAGGCGCAATTTGCGCTGCCGGAGGAGCGTTGGCGCATACAAGGATTGAATGGCAGTCTGGCAATAACCCAGACGGACGCCGGTATCGACTCCCGGCTGGTCTGGCGTGAGGGCAAAATCTATCGGCTGGATTTTGGTGCGGGCGCACTGGCCTTCCGTTCGCAGGCAGGTAGTTTGCGTTTGCTGCAGGCCACCCGTATTCCCCTGCTGGACGGTGCTTTACGCATCGATCAGTTGCGTGGGCAGGATATTTTGGGCGCTGCTGCCAGTTGGCGTTTCAGTGGGCGCCTGGAACCGATCTCCATGCCGGCATTATGCGCGGCGCTGGCGTGGCCGGAACTGGCAGGGCAGTTGGGCGGGGTAATCCCTGGCGCGATTTATCAGCGTGATGAGCTGAACGTTACCGGTACCTTGCAGGTAGATGCGTTCGACGGCACGATCAGGATCGACGATTTGCGCCTGGCATCGTTATTCAGTGCCAGTCCCGAGGTGTTTGCCACGATGCATATTGAACGGCTTGATCTGGAAACACTGACCCGTACCTTCGATTTCGGTAAGATCGAAGGCAAGCTTAATGGCTGGGTACGTGGTCTGCACTTGCAAAACTGGCAACCCGTTGCATTCGATGCCCGCTTTTTCAGCCCTGATGATGACGACAGCCGTCAGCGTATCAGTCAGCGTGCCGTGGAATCCATTTCATCACTTGGCGGTGGTAATGCAACAGCCGCTTTATCACGCGGTTTTCTGGGCTTGTTTGAAGAGTTCCGCTATAAACGCCTGGGTATCGGCTGCCGTCTGGAGCGCGGGATTTGCCAAATGGTCGGCATTGGCCCGGCAGCCGGTACGAATGGTGGGTATTATCTGGTTGAGGGCAGCAGTCTGCCGCGTATCAATGTCATCGCGTATAACCGTCTGGTGGATTGGCGGGATCTGCTGGCACGCCTGCAGGCTGCCGCCCAGAGCGAGGGGCCAGTGGTAAGATAACAGCTACAGCATTAAGAAATAACGCTGCCGGAAACCCGGCAATAAGGTGCTGCTTCCCATGTCGAGTTTGGGAAGCAGGGAATTAGGGGCTGAATTAAACAAAAACTGGCAGGAGACAATATCCATGATCGCGACACTAACACAGCGGGTGTTTCTGCGGCATAAATGGGGTCTGATTTCGCTTAGCCTGTTATTTTTGGCGGCATGCGTAACCATCAACGTGTACTTCCCCGCCGCTGCAGTGGAAAAAGCTGCAGACCGGATCATCGAGGATATCTGGGGCGCGCCTGCACCCAGCAGCGGTGCTCTTTACCAGCCTGGTGAAGTGCGTGTGGCGCAAGGCTGGCTGTGGCTCGATGTCGTGATCCGTCCGGCCCAGGCTCAGGCCGATATCAATATTGCAACGCCCAGCATCAACAAACTGAAACAAGCCATGTCGGCTCGCTTCCAGCAATTGCAGCCAGCCTTTAACAGCGGTGCGGTGGGGTTGACTAACGACGGTCTGATCGCGTTGCGCGATCCCAATGCGCTTGGCTTGAAAGAACGCGCACAGGTGCAACAACTGGTCAAGCAGGAGAACAGTGACCGTAGCGCGCTGTATCGTGAAATTGCTAAAGCCAATGGCCATCCTGAGTGGGAACGGGATATTCGCAACACTTTCGCCAAACAGTGGATAAAAAATGCGCGTGGCGGCTGGTGGTATCAGGATGATAAAGGCAGCTGGCGGCAGCGCTAACAGGATCGGACAGCGATGAGTTTATTTGTTTTTGATATCGAAACCATCCCCGATGTGGACGGAGGGCGCCGTTTATATGGCCTGGATGGTTTATCCGACAGCGATGTGGGCAAAGCCATGCAGCAAAAACGCCGGCAGGAATCCGGCAGCGATTTTCTGCGTCCGCATTTGCATCGGATTGTCGCGATCTCCATGGTGATGTGCCAGGATGACAGCGTGCGCGTCTGGTCTCTGGGCGAGCCGGACTCATCCGAGCATGAATTAATCCGGCAGTTTTTCGGTGGTATTGCCAAGTATACGCCCACACTGGTGTCGTGGAACGGCGGTGGCTTCGATCTGCCGGTACTGCATTACCGTACTCTGTTGCACGGGATCAGCGCGCCACGCTATTGGGAGACGGGCGAGAACGAGCGCGATTTTCGCTGGGATAATTATCTCAATCGTTTTCACTGGCGTCATATTGACCTGATGGACGTGCTGGCTGGTTATCAGGCACGGGCCGTTGCTCCTCTGGATGAAATCGCTACCCTGCTGGGCTTTCCTGGCAAACTGGGTATGCATGGCGGCAAAGTCTGGGAAGCCTATCAAGCCGGCGATATTGTTGGCATCCGCAATTATTGTGAAACCGATGTGTTGAATACCTACCTGATTTATCTGCGTTTCCAGCTCATTCGCGGCGTTTTGAGCGAAGCGGACTATCAGCGTGACTGTGAGCGTTTGCGTCAGAGCTTGCAGGCGCAGCAGCAGGCGCATCTCGATGAATTCCTGAATGCCTGGCAGGCAGGGAGCTAAGCATGCCACGTAAAATTCGTCGTCGTCCGCCACCGTCAGGTGTCTTTAGCGCTAACGTTACCGGACTTGCTCATGATGGCCGGGGCATCGCCCATATCGATAGTAAGGCGGTGTTTATTCAGGGTGCGCTGCCGGACGAACAGGTGCAGTTTCACTACACCGCTACCCATAGCCAGTTTGATGAAGGGGTATGCGATCAGGTCATACAGGCTGCAGCGGATCGGGTCGAACCACGTTGTGCTCACTTCGGGGTCTGCGGCGGCTGCAGTCTGCAGCATCTGGCACCCGAGCGGCAAATCGAGTACAAACAGGACTGGCTGCTGGACAATCTGAGCCGAATCGGCAAGGTACAACCTGCGGAAGTCCTGCCCGCGCTGACCGGATTGCATTGGGCCTACCGTTATAAAGCGCGTTTAGGCGTCAAGCATGTTATTAAAAAAGAGCGGGTGCTGGTGGGCTTTCGGGAACGCGAAAGCGCATTTTTGGCCGATTTACGCCGCTGTGAGATCTTGCATCCCACGCTCGGTCCATTGCTGCCGGAACTGGCTGAACTGATCGGCAGCCTGAGTATTTACAATCGTCTGCCGCAAATCGAGGTAGCGGCCGGAGACAACGCACTGGCGTTGAGTTTCCGGGTGCTGGACCCACCGACCGAGCAGGACCGGGCCGCATTAACGGCGTTTGCCGAGCGCCATTCGATACAGGTGTATCTACAGGCCAAAGGCCCGGCTACCACAACTCTGCTTTGGCCGGAACAGGCTGAGCTGACCTACCAGTTGCCGGAATTCGAACTGGAACTGGCGTTTTTGCCGTATCACTTCACCCAGGTTAATCCTGCGCTGAACCGGCAGATGGTCAGCCGGGCCGTGGCTTTGCTGGATGTCCAGGCCGGGGAGCGGGTGCTGGATCTGTTTTGCGGCCTGGGCAATTTTACGCTGCCGCTGGCCCGGCGGGCCGCTGAGGTTGTTGGTATCGAAGGTGAACCCAGCCTGGTCGAATGGGCGCGCCGCAATGCAGATCGTAATGCGGTGCACAATGCCCGGTTTGTGACTGCGGATCTGGCTGCCGAAGACGAACATAATCCGGTCTGGGGGCAAAACTACGATAAGGTTCTGCTTGATCCGCCGCGCTCTGGCGCTCTGGCGATATTGCCGCGTTTGGCGCGTTGTCAGGCGCGCCGAATTGTTTATGTCTCCTGTCATCCCGCCACCCTGGCGCGCGATGCCGGCGAGCTGGTGCACAACCATGGTTATCGCCTGCTGCAGGCCGGTGTGATGGATATGTTTCCGCATACCGCACATGTGGAATCCATTGCGGTATTTGAGCGCCGCTGAAATGCTTTTTAGGTCTGACTGTTAAACCGTACCTGCCCCAGCGCCTGCGTATCATAGCCGACCCACTCGGCCGCACGGGCGCTGAAGGCAGGTTGCTGACAGAACTGCAATAAACGCTGCAAGGGCGGTTCGAAGTAATAACGGCGCCAGATAAGCAGATCATAGCGTTCCTGCCATAAAGGCAGGAAATCCAGTTTGAACTGCGCTGCTGCTGCCGCAATCCCGAGTCCGACATCCGCTTCGTTATTGGCTACGGCCTGCGCCACTTCATTCTCACTGCGGAAAGGACTGCCTGCCACCTGCAGACGGGCCGGATCGAGCGCCGACTGTTGCAGTAGATAATGCAGCAGCACATGGCTGCCGGCTTCTTTCTGACGTACCGCGAAGCGTTTATCAATGGCATCAGCCAGATTCTGGATACCCAGCGGATTGCCTGGTGCCAGAATCAGACCTTGCTGGCGGCGGGCCCACTCAATGGCTACCACCGGCTGGTGATTGAGATTGCGCTCCAGCAGCGGCGCATTGTATTCGCCGCTATCGGCATCCAGCACATGCAGGCCACAGGCCATCGCATCACCGGCGCGGAATCGCTCCAGGCCATCCAGTGAACCATTGAACAGCACCGCCAGACCGCTGCCGGATTCACGTACGGCCCAGTCCAGCAAAGGGTCATGGCTGCCGGCGATAATGGGCGGTGGCGTGCTTTGCGGCTGACTGTCGGGGACTGCTTCGGCATTTTGCAGTAGCCATTGGTCAATCAGATCTTTCGGGAATAACCACTTACCCGCAGCCCGCGTGCAGGGGATTCGCCGCTGTGCAACCAGGTCATAGACCTTGCGTTCTTTGATACGCAGGTATTCGGCTACCTCGTGGGTGTTCATTAATGAAGAGGTCATGGAATCTCGCGCTGCTGTTCATCTGACATAGGATGTACTATAAAACAAAGTGACAGTGCACATAATACTAAAGAGAGGTGGCATGTTTCTTCCGCTACATGATCAAAATCCGTTGAAAATCGTCCCGTTCCAGTTTGTCACGGTGACGATAATTCTTATCAATGTAGCGGTGTTCGCCTGGCAGGCGTTTTTACCGCTGGGCGATGAAAACAGTTTTGTGCTGGGCTACGGTATGGTGCCGGCGGTGTTATTCGAGCACAGTTTGCTGCCGCCGGACATCGTGCGGTTACCGGCCGAGATCACGCTATTGACCTATATGTTTCTGCATACAGATGTCTGGCATCTGCTAGGCAATATGCTGTTTTTATGGGTATTCGCTGACAATATTGAAGATGCCATGGGACACTTGCGGTTTGCACTGTTTTATCTGCTGTGTGGAATAGCCGCCGGTTTGTGCCATGGCCTGCTCGAAGCCGATTCAATTGCCCCCCTGATTGGTGCCAGTGGTGCGGCTGCCGGTGTGCTAGGCGCTTATTTATTATTACATCCGAAGGTTAAAATCCTGGTGCTGCTATTTGGCCGTCTGCCTTTGGTTTTGCCGGCTTATGTGCTGATTGCAGGCTGGGTCGGACTACAGTTTTTCGCCCTGTTTTACAGCGATGAGAATATCTCCTGGTGGGCACATATCGGTGGTTTTCTGGTAGGGGCCGCTCTGCTGCCCCTGTTACGGGATAAATCGATCCCTCTGCTGGACCGGGGTACCCCGCACTAATGACAACCGACACGCTGGCGCAGCGCTTTGAACAGGGTCGGGTGTTTTTGGCCAGACAGGGTTTGAATCTGCTGGCAGTGTTTGATTGTGCCAGCGAGCCCTTAAGTGATTTGCACAATAAGCTGAGCGACAAACGATTGGAAGCGGCGGTTATTGCCGGTAATCGTTTGATTTTGATCGGTAATGCCGGGCCGGCATTCTGGCGCGACTTGCAAACCAATGCCAATACTGGCAGCGATCCGGTCGATGACTATAGTCGCCAGTTGGCCAGGCGCTTTGTTGAGGAATATTTATACGCCAGCGCCGAGATACTGTATCCGGGCGCTGGCGCTCTGCCTTTGCAACAACTCGGCGCACTGGCAGGCTGGCATTATCCTTCGCCGCTGGGAATCGGCATTCATCCGCAGTACGGGCTGTGGTTTGCCTACCGGGCCGCTGTGCTCACCGATGCACCGCTCGCACCGAGCAAACCGCTGCCAGGTGTTTCACCTTGCCAGTACTGCACGGACCGGCCCTGCCTGAGTGCCTGCCCACCGCGTGCGCTGGCGCAACCGGGTGCACCTGATTTAAGGCGCTGTCTGGACTGGCGCTGTACGCCCGAGTCGTCCTGTGCCAATACTTGTCTGGCGCGTCTGGCTTGTCCGGTTGGGCACGAGCAACGCTACGACGAGTCACAAATCCAGTATCACTACGGCCATTCGCTGCAGTCGCTGAAACGCTGGCAACCCCTTAAAAACTGATCACAATCTTGCCAAAATGCCCGCCCTGTTCCATAAGGCGGAAAGCTTCCGGTGCGTCATTGAACGGAAATACCCGATCGATAACAGGTTGCAGATCATGCTGTGCGATGGCCTTGTTCATCGCCTCGAAATCATCCCGGCTGCCGACCGTGATGCCCTGCACAGTCAGGCTGGACATCAGGATCGGGATGACACTCAGCGGTGCTTCCTGGCCACCAAGCACGCCGATAACAGCAATAAAACCGCCGATACGCACTGCCGCTAGTGACTTGGCGAAGGTGTCTGCGCCACCAACTTCAACAATATGGTCGACGCCGGTTTTGCCGGTTAGTGTACGAGCGATTTTATGCCAGTCAGGGTTGCTGCGGTAGTTGATCGTATGGTCCGCTCCCAGGGCTTGGGCGCGGGCCAGTTTGTCATCGCTGCTGGAGGTGATGATCACCTTGGCGCCGAACAGTTTGGCGAATTGCAACGCGAACAGTGACACCCCGCCAGTACCTTGCAGCAGCACCGTATCGCCGGCCTTAAGCGGGCGGTATTTGGTGAGCGCGGACCAGGCAGTAACCGCCGCACAGGGCAAGGTAGCACCTTGTTCATAGGACAGGTCGGGCGGCAGCGGAACCACGCCATGCTCCGGTAATACCACATACTCTGCCAGCATACCGTCCAGCGGCCCGCCCAGCGTTGTGCGCAGACGTTCCTGATTGGGTTCGCCGCCCAGCCAGCGCTGCGAGAACAGCCCTGCTACGCGATCACCGACAGCCACCCGACTAACGCCGGGACCGACGGCGACTATTTCACCCGCACCGTCCGAGAGCGGAATCAGCGGTAGCTTCTGGCGCGGATTGTAGTCGCCCTTAACCATTAAATAATCACGATAATTGAGCGAACAGGCGCGTACCTTGATAAGCACCTCACCGGTTTCCGGCACAGGGTCGGGGCGCTCGGATAGACGCAGATTATCCAGTCCGAAGGCGGTTTGAACTTCAAAAACTCGCATAATTTTGTCGCTTCTGCAGCTGCCAGAAAAGATCGTGCAGGATATGGATACGATCAAGCTCATTTGTAATCAAAAAGCCTTTGCCGGATTTGCGGCCCAGATAGCCTGCGTAAACCATCTGCTTAAGCAAAGGGCAAGGCCGGTATTTGGAATCGCCGAATTCCGTGTGCAGGATTTCCATGACATAGAGGCACACATCAATACCGATCATATCGGCCAGCGCCAATGGGCCAATGGGATGATTAGCACCCAGTTTCATTGCGGCATCGATTTCCTCCGCACTGGCCAGACCTTCATACAGAATAAACACTGCCTCGTTGATCATAGGCACCAGCATGCGATTGACGACGAAGCCGGGCTGTCTTTCACGGTGACGGGCTCTTTGCCCAGGGTTGTCGCCAGATTCAGGACGGCTTTGTAAGTGGCGTCGGAGGTTTGCAGCGCACGGATAATTTCCACCAGTTTCATAACCGGCACAGGATTGAAAAAATGCATGCCGATGACCTGCTCCGGGCGTCCGCTGGCGGCAGCTAATCGACTCAAGGAGAGTGATGAGGTGTTCGAGGCCAGAATAGCGTCAGCTTTGCACTGCTTGTGCAAGTCATCAAACAGGGCCAGTTTGACGTCCATATTCTCGGTTGCTGCTTCGATCACAATATCGCAATCGGCCAGGGCGTCCAGCGTTGTGGCTGTTTGAATGCGGCTTAAAGCAGCACTCTTGTCATTCTCGCTGATTTTGCCTTTGCTTAGCAGGCGGTCGAGGTTGCGTCCGATAGTAGCCAGACCGCGCTGAGCCAGCTCGTCGGACATCTCGCGCACGATGACCTCGAAGCCGCAACTGGCAGCAATCTGGGCGATACCACCGCCCATCGTGCCCGCGCCGACAATGCCTATTTGTTTGATATTCATAATAAATAAATCTCCTGCAAGTTACGGATGTTGCCATGGATGGATAGTGGCCGGGGAGCCGCAGACGGCTTGTTGGCCTGTCCAGCCAGGTGCCCAGACAAGTGCAACGATAAACGATACCAGAGGCATCGCCTATTGGTAATAACCCTGTTGAGAACGGATAGAATCGCACTGCCTGCACCTGATATCAGGCACATTGTCAACGCGCTTTTAGCGGAATCAGCAGCAGCTTTGCAGCAGTCATTAAAGGGTCGGTCAGCCCGGCTGGTTCTGCATCTTGCCTGAGGTCAATGAGTTTGATATTGTTGTTCTTAATGAAAGAACAGTGTTCTTAATAATGGAACAATTTAGATAAATATTATGGATAAATCCGAGCATTCACATGACACGACAGTGGCGCAAGGCGGCACCATAGAAAAAGCGCTCGATGTGTTATTTCACCTGCACGACGCGGGTCGTCCTCTGGGTGTAACCGCTATCGCACGCGCGCTGGGCATGCCTAAATCCAGCGTGCACCGCCTGCTGGCAACGCTGACCCGGCGGGGGCTGGTGGAACAGGATGAGCGCGGACAATACGAAATTGGGGTGGCCTTGATCGCTTTGGGACTGGGCGCACTGGCGCGCGAACCTGTAGCGGTAGCGGCACATCCGGTTTTGGAACAGGCAGCAGCTGAAGTCGGTGAAACTTTTTTTCTGGTGGTGGCGCGAGCGGGCCAGTTGGTTGTGCTGGATAAAGCCGAGGGTAATGGTTTTATGCGAGCGGCCCCACAAATCGGTGCCAGTGTGCCAGTACATGCCACAGCCGTTGGCAAACTGTATTTGCTGTATGCACCGCAACTGGTGCAATTGTCGGAGAACTGTAGTGGCGAGCGTGCCGTTGCAAATATCTGGGGGTTGTCTGAAGCCGCTATTGTTAAAGGTAAAAAAACGGCCTCCGATGCACTGGATCTACCCCGTTACACCGAGCGCACGCTGGTCGAGAAGTCGGCATTGCGGGCCGAGCTGGAACGGGTTCGGCAGCAGGGCTGGGCAAGCAATCTGGATGAATGGCAGCCGGGTCTGTCAGTGCTCGCTGCACCGATACTGGTCGGGCAACAGCTGCTGGGGACGGTCGCGCTGGCGTTGATTGGTCCTCGCCTGCAGGAATTGGGTATTGAAAAAATGGCACGGCGGGTCGTGCATGCCGCCGAAGGTATTGCATTGCGATTAGAGGGTAAAAAGCAATGAAAGTCTGGCTGAATGGGGCCATCGTGGATGGTCAGGACGCGAAAATTTCTGTGCTGGATCATGGCCTTTTGTACGGTGATGGCATTTTTGAGGGGATTCGGGTCATTAACCGACGGGTCTTTCGGTTAGCCGATCATATCCGCCGCTTGCAGATTTCAGCCAAGGCGATTGGCCTAGCCTTGCCATTAAGTACCGCCGAAATAGAAAATTTGGTATTGGAAACAGCGCGTGCCCTGGCCGAAGATGAAGCCTATATCCGCCTGCTGGTGACCCGTGGTGAGGGCGAACTCGGTGTTGATCCGGCCACTTGCGCCCGGCCGCAGGTTATCTGCATCGCCTCGCAGATTCGCCTGTTTGACCCGGCCAAGTTGCGTCAGGGTATCGCTATGGTCACAGTGAGTGTGCGCCGTCCCCCGGCGGATATTCTCGACCCTCGCGTAAAAAGTCTGAATTATCTTAATAATGTGCTCGCCAAGCGGGAGGCGCGTATGCGCGGGGCGGATGAGGCGCTTATTCTGAATCAGAACGGCATGGTGGCGGAAGCCAGCGTGGCCAATATTTTTATTGTTCGTGCTGGCGAATTACTGACCCCGCCGCCCAACGATGGCGCATTGGAAGGTATTACCCGCGATAGCGTACTGCGTTGTGCGGCCATGCTGGATATTCCGGCCCACCAGCAAACGCTGAGCCGGCTCGATCTGTTAGCTGCTGATGAGGTTTTCCTGACAGGTACCGGCGCGCGTGTTGTGCCGGTTGGCAGTCTGGATAGTGAAACTATCGGTACCGCTGCTGAGCACCCGCTGACAGATCGAATCAGCGATACGCTGGCGGCGTATTCACGTGAGCATGGGGTGCCTTTTTGAACCAGCAGTCGGCGGAAAATCACCGTCGATCCAGATCAAAACCTGATGTGCTTGCAAGCTTTAGCTAAGTTCTGTAGCGTTTGTTAACAAATAATTTTATACCTATCTGCACCACAAACTGCAGCGCGCAAGGTGAGTGAAACCATGAGTTTGCAAGCATTACCCCGTGACGAGGGTAAACAGGCTTTCCTGCAAGGCAAGTTAGCCCGTCACAATCCCTATCCCAGGCACAGTAATAGCTGGTTTTGCTGGATGGAAGGCTATCTGTGGGCCAATTTGCATCGCAAGGAACTTAATAACAGCACCCGGCAGCCGATACCTCTATCTAACTGACTACCAGTTCGCATAAACAGGGATGTCTGCATCAGGCTGTATTCAGTGCGGTAACGGGTGTGAAAAATCGCTCTCGTTGCTGCTTGCGCCGAGGCGGTTTGGGAACTGCTGCCAAAGCATCGAGCGGGCAGGATGAAGCCGGGTTTTTCCAGATCATTCTTAGGCTTGCATTGCTGGGGTCAGAGGGCAGCCTGTTATTTCCCTCCGATTCTGGTTATAGTATCCAACAGGCGTTGGCGGGATATTGGGCGAATGATATTCGGTAAACGCTGACCCACCATCCCGGTGCCTGACATCAATCCATTCTTAATATCTCAGGAGGTCCTGATGAGCAGAACGGCATCACATATCTCATCTGCACGTGTTGACAGCCTACGCGCTAAGCATCGTGAGTTAGATCAGGTTGTGCAGGAATTATCCAAGGAGTGGGGCGTCGAGCAGCAAAAAATTCAGGATCTTAAAAAGCGCAAGCTTCAACTTAAAGATGAAATTGCGCGTATGAGTGGTGAAGATTGACCTCGTCTACTGCCAGCTCCAATTAACGGCAGTTTAAAATCTGGCCAATAAAATAAGCTTTTCCATACGTTTTAAAAGCGGTTCAATGAACCGCTTTTTTGCGTTTACATGCTGGATTACTATACATCAGGTTTTTGCGGATTAAGGAGTAAACGCCATGCTGGGGCGTACAGAACACTGGTTACCACTGGTGTTATTGCTGATTACGCTGGTTTTCTGGGCCGGTTTTATGGCCTTTGCACTGCGTGGTGCAGCCCTGCCTGATGAGGCGTCTGGCGCTGTGGTGGTTGTATTTCCACCCCAACACAGCATGGAGCAGATGTTTAATGCAGTGTTATTGTCTGACGGACAGCTGGTCAATAGCACCTGGTTTGATTCCGCCTGGGTGGTGTACTCCGAACAGCCTGGTTTCGTCCAGCGGTTAAAAGCAGCCGGGGCCTGGGCGGCCTTTAAACCATCGCTTTTTAGCCCGATCACTGTTGCGGGTTGTTTCCTGGTCGTCGATACCAGCACGCGCTGAGCGGTGCAGTTTGTATTGTCGAACCTGTTAGAAACTGTCCGGGTGGGTGTGCAGGCAGTCCACCAGAGCAATACCCAATACCGCTTCCAGCTGCGGCAAAGCCTGGGCGGGCGACTCGACTTTGATCGTGGTCATACCCAGTGCCCGGGCAGGTTTGAGATTAACACCCAGATCATCCAGAAACACAACCTCTGCGGCTTGCAGTGACATAGCTTGGCAGGCATGCTGAAAAAAGGCGGGATCCGGTTTTCGCAAGCCCATCAGACTGGATTCGAAGACACAGTCAAACAAAGGGCGGACTGGCTCGAATATCCGATCGCGCTGCCGGGTGAGCGGGTCGTCAGGTGTGTCCGGCAGCAGCATATTATTGGTCAGACAGGCGGTGCGAAAATGCTCTCGGCAGCGACGCAGCGCTGCGACCATAGCCGGTTGTAACTCGCCGTAGAGTAGGCCCAGCACAGCACGACCCGATAAAGGATGGCCAAAGGCTGCTGTTTCTGCACGATAAGTCTGTTCAAAACCTGCCAGATCAATTTCACCCCGTTCCAGTTGTGCCCATGCGTTAGTGTTCGGGTTATGGCTGTTCACAGTGCGCAGAAAACCCTCAGGCAGGCCATGCTGGCGCTCAAACGTAGCGAAGGCGGCGAACGGACTGGTCGTTAAAACGCCCCCGAAGTCCCAAAAAACGGCTTGTGGCATCAGGATCAGATAACAGTGTAAGCAGGCATTTGTTGTGCGGTGATGAACGCCAGACGATAACGCCGGGCGGGCTGGTTGGCAAGTACTTACCAAGTGTCTGGCCAGCATATTGGCAAGCCGCGCTGGTTGGCAATGTTCATTCAGCTTGTGCGCTGCTAATATCGCTAAAGTGGTAAGCTGTACCTTGTTGAACGGGCCTTGGCCGGAAGAGATAACGTAATAGGCGTGTATGGACGATCAATCTTTTAATTTTGGACGATTAGACGTTGCAGTGCGGACTATGTTGTGCCCTACTCAGGGTGGCCGCTCTGAAAATCAGGACAATTTCCTGTTAATCGACTGCACGGGCCAGGCCTGTTATTTACAGGATCAACAACAGCGACGGCAACAATTAGCAGACTGGTCGAGTGGGCACGCGCGGCTGGCTGTTCTGGACGGAATGGGCGGGCATAGCCAGGGCCGCGAAGCAGCGGAACTGGCGGTGCAAGGCCTGCTGCAAATATCGCCTACCGGCAATCTGGGTACGCTAAGCGACCAGCTGGAGCGCCTGCATGCACGCTTGCGCCAGCAAATGCATCAGAATGGCAACGAACCGGGATGTACGTTGACGCTGCTCGAAATCCTGCCTACCGGCGAGGTTTTATTATTTCATGTCGGCGATTCTCGGCTGTACGCAGTGAATGCCGATCACGCTCAATACCTTACCGTCGATCATATTCCGGTTACCCGTTTTGCCATGATGCACTTGGTTAACCGCGATGAATGGTTTCAGCAGGCGCATATCAAGCCGGGTTATCAGATCAGTCAGGCGTTTATTTTGGGCAACAGTCTGAACATTCGAGAGATCAGCGGTAGCCTGGACCCCGGTTTGTTTGAGCTGGATGATGGTAATCTGCCGTCATTTTTACAGGGCCTGGGCGACCGGCGCAGCCTGCCATTGCAAGCCGATCAGACTTATCTGCTGGCCAGCGACGGCTTGTGGCACTTGCAGCAGCCAATGCATTTTATCGAGCGCTGGCCGGCACTGCTCGGTAATACGCAACAGGCCTTACCCACACAACTGGAAATGTTGTTCCAGGAACTGGTAAGCGCAACCCAGGCCGAGCCGAACACACGCGGTGATAATTGCACCGCGATTGCATTTCGGGTGCGTACCTAATCTCGATAACCGCCAGTACCTGACGCGGGTCCAGTTTGCCTTTAAACCAGATTACCGGTCCTGCCAGCTCGGCGATTTGTTCAGTGCTCACATTCAGCCGATCCGACACAGCAAGCAGCAGATCCGGCATGGCAGCGCGACGGACTTTGTCCAGCTTGCGGCGCAGATAATCCGGGTGCCAGAAGCCGACAATCTCAACATGCACCGTCCGACCGTCTGGATGACGTAGTGCAAAGTCAGGCACAAATACCGTACCTTTGAGGTCGACAATCTCAACCTCGCGTTCCAGTTGCCAGGGCGTCTTCAGTTTTTCCCAGCGTTCGGCGAAGCTGCGTTCCAGCAGGCTGTCATAGGGTGGCGGTGCGGGGGCATGAGTGCGCAAGGGGCTGTCGGAATCGAGCGTAAACTCCAGTTTACGGTCTTGCTGAGCCAGTTCGGCGCGCATTTCCCAACGACTGATTTGCAACAGTGCAGGCAGGAAACACGCCATATTGATGCCGTATTTGCGGGTTTGCTTGAACAGGCTGGCGGGGCCGTCGATATAAATCTGATAACCATCGTCCAGATTGCCTTCTACGGCATACAGCAGGCCGTGGAATTTAAGGCGATGAAACAGCCGTCGGTATTCGCCGGGTACGTTACGGTGAGCGATAACCTGCATATTTAAGGCGCTATATAAAAGTCCCTGAGCCTGAGCCAGATCATAGCGATCGGCCAATTGTTCGGGCGTACTGTCGGTAACGGCGCTCAGCAGATGGCGCTCAGGCAGATCGGCATATAATTGTGCCTGTATGAGCGCAGGCTCCAGCTGGTATTGCCCGGCCAGCTCATGCAGCACCTGATCGCGCTGGCGTTCACCGTAGCCACGCTGGGCGGCCAGCGTAAAGGCTTCGTGACGCAGGGCTTCGGGTTCCGGTTCGCTCAACGGTAAGCCGAATTCGGATGCCTGCAAGGCCAGATGTGCCAGGCCGCGCACTACCCGGTAGTCCGGCGAATCACCTTCCAGGGCGCGTAGCGCCTGCATTAACTCACCACGGGTTTTATTGCGGTGTGCTGTCAGTGTCTCCAGTACGGTTGCTGCCCAGTGGCGCTGATCCTGGCGTAAATAACGCGGATAAATACTACCGCTCCGACGGCGATAGCGCAGTAAATCGCTAGGTAGCATAAGTGTGCGGTTTCCGGGCTGGCGAAGAGCGGTATAGTAAGCTGGTTAAGAATGCTGTGAATGATTGCGTGCAGCAAACCAATCGTATTGTACAAAGAATTATTTTTCTTCGGGAAATAATGGTAACTCAGGTGTTGGAGCTGTGTCTGCCGACTGGCGACGCCGGCGCAACACATGTTCTTCACGGGTATCGCGCGCCACAATTTCGTACAGAATGGCCTGTTTGTCTTTACTGCGGCGCAAAATGCGTCCCAGGCGCTGGATAAACTCGCGATTGGAGCCGGTGCCGGACATCACGACCCCAATGGCCGCATCCGGCACATCCACACCCTCGTTCAAGACCCGGCTGCTGACTAGGGCGGTGTAGTCGCCACTTTTGAAATATTCCAGAATAGCCTGGCGTTCCTTGACCCGGGTCTGATGCGTAATGCAGGGGATTAAAAACCGCTGCGAGACCTCATACGCAGTGGCGTTATCATCGGTAAAGATCACGGTTTTCTCGGTGCGATGGCTGCCCAGCACCGCCGCCAGCGCTCGCAGTTTAGCCGGTGCCGCGTGGGCGATGCGGCGTGCTTCACGATGTGCCAGCATCGCTCGCCGACCGGCCGATGTACTGGCCGAGCGCATGACGAACCGGTTCCAGCCTTCCAGCGAGCCCAGTCTAATATTATTTTCTCGCAGAAAATTGTCGCGCTCGGCCAGCAGGCGTTCGTAATCGAGCCGTTCACTGGGGCTGAGTTCGACCGGAATGGTGCGTACCTGAAAAGGTGCCAGCACATCGCCGGCCAGTTCTTGCGGGGTTTTGCGATAAACCACCGGCCCCAGCAGGGCAGGGAAGTCGAGATGCTGATTGTCGCCGCGTTCCGGTGTGGCACTGAGCCCGAGCCGGTAGGGTGCCAGTGAGAACTCGGCGATACAGCGGTAAAACTCGGCTGGCAGATGGTGGGCTTCATCGCAGATCAGCAGACCGAAACGATTGCCCAGCCGGTCGATATGGCGGGCAGCAGAATCATAGGTAGCGATGGTCAGCGAGCAGATTTCATGATAACCGCCACCCATCAGACCCAGTTCCAGATCCGGAAACGCCGCCCGTGCCAGGGCGTACCACTGGTGCAGTAAGTCCAGCGTGGGCACCACAATCAAGGTGTCGCGGCGTGCCGCACTCAAGGCAAACAGGCCAACCAGGGTTTTGCCGGCACCGGTTGGCAGCACCACCAGCCCCCGGCGACCGGCAGCCTGCCAGTGCTGCAGAGCCTCTTTCTGATGCGGGTAAAGCTGCACTTGCAGTGCTGGCGTCTGCAGTAGTTTGCCGTAGTGTGGCGCACGATTGCGGCGCAGCCAGGGCCGTAAGGGTTTGATCAGGTCGGCGTACTGGTGGGCTGGGGCGCGATAGGCATTTACCCGTGGATCAAACGTGAAATAGGCACTTAATGCTGCGGGCAGTTGTGCGCAGTGTTCCAACAGTAGCGTGCCTTTATCGAAACGCAGCTCGGCATGCGCTTGCTGTGTCGCGTCGAGCTCGCTGGCCAGTTGATATACACCACTGGCATCGCGCACGCGGTCAGTCATAAGGCATCCTGTGTCAGGCTGAGGAGTATGGGGGTGACGCTGCGGAATGTCCTGCTCGCAGCGTCACCGGGGACGCAATTAGTGGTACGCGTATGGTATTGAAAACACGTGATTTGACCGGCTATCGGTTTAGTGTTCTATGCAATACCAGCGGCCTGCAATCAGGACCCAGGTGCAGGTTGTGCCATTTTCTGATGCTGCTGTTGTTTCCGCTGCCAGGATAAAGTTTTCCGAATACAGCTTGCCGCTGGGTTCCGAGAGCGGGTTTTTATCCGGATACTCACTTCCATCACTGTCGGTGGCGCTGACCGCTGTGATGCCTTCGGGGTTTTGCGGATTTGCGGTGAACTTGACCGTTAGCGTGTTGGTTTTCCCACTCTGAGCAGTATAAGGTACGGCATAGTAAGGTGGCTGGCCACGTCCCTGAAATGAAATCAGCATCTGCTGTTTCTCATCATCCGACCATATACAGAAGGTATAAACTATAGTTCCTGCCGGTGGAATCAATCGCCCCTCGCCGGGCTGCGGGAAATCCTGTCCGGTGCTGGATGTGCCACTAATACATTCAGGGCCGCTAATTTTGTGTTCAAACCGAAGTGAAAATTCAGACATTTCAAATACGCCTCTTATTGGTGAATTCTGACGGAGTTTGCATCCCGGCAGAATGGTGGTACGTTTTCAGGCACACTATCAGAATAGCAGGTTCAGTTTTAACAGCAATAATCTCTCCGGCTGGATGCTGGGGTTGGCAGGGTCAGTATCCTGGAACCGGAAATCTTCATCGAACAGGTTTTTGGCGGTAAGGCTGAGAGAACCCAGCCGATTCTTAAACTGATAGCCGAGCGAAGCATCCACAACCCAAAACTGATCGCTGCCTGCCACATTGGCAATTTCTACCGGACTTACGAACTCTTTAAAAACGCCATCCTGATTAATATGTGTGGCGGTCAGGTTCGCTTTGAAGCCGGCGGGATGGAAATAGCTTGCTCCGAGCAAAATCCGTTGAGTTTCCAGCTCGGTAAAAGCACCAGGGCCGGTAATCATTAATTCACGGTCAAAGGTTTCGTATTGATATTCTGCGTTAAACGCCCAGCGGGCATGCGGTGCCCAGTACATATAAGCACGTCCGAAAGCTTCTTCAAAATCCTCGTGAATGACACTGATTTCCGGTGTGGTAAGAATGCCCGGAACGGTCAAATCTCGTTCCGAGTACTCAAGACCAAGATACAAATCTTTGGTCAGTTTTTGTTCAATAGCCGCGCCATAGCGCCAGGCTTCTGTGCCGTCCACGTCATCAAAAAACTGGTTGAACCCGGCAATCTGGGTCGGTTCCAGGGTCTGCTTGGTTAATGGCAGTCTGTTCAGGGTTCGAAATGCTGCGGCACGTACCGTGGTCGTATCAGTCGGTGTCCAGGTCAGGCCAAGTTTCGGGCTGATCTGGTCTTTATCAAAGATTTCAGCATCATAAAAATCGCTGCTTAAACCAACTGTAAAATTAAGCTGATCTGCAGCATTAATTTGAGAATAAACATAAGCACCACCGCCTTTGACGTCGGTGTCGCTCGTAATGGGCGGGATAGCCGCCAGTGTCCCGGAAAAACCGATTTTATCCTGCCGTTCCAGATCCACAAAGCTCGCGCCAGCAATAAGATTCAGGGTTGGACTTTTGAAAAGACTTTGCAGCTCTCCGCTTACGCCATCAGATGTCACGTCAACGGATTGCACCGGCGTGCTGGTGCCCGCGGTGACATCTTCATAACTGAAATTCCCGATAATGTCGAAATTCGTTGAAACAGCGTGATAAAAACCGACTCTTACAGAGTCAATTTGCTCGGAGCTTCTTTCCGTTGCGGAAAAATTATCCGGGTTGAAGCGCAGAGGTAAATCGCCATTTTCGGAATCACTGTAGCGAAACTCGGTTTGTATACTGGTATCTGGAGACAACCGCCATTGGGCGAAAAAATTGACAATATCTCTTTCCAGATCGTTATTTTCCCGAAACCCATCGGTTTCATAATGAAACTGGCCAAAACTGACAGCAAAATTATCCTGCAGCGCGGAGACGACTAAATCATCACCTTTCAGGCTGTTGCCCCCAACTACGCCGTTCGCCTGTGCGGTTAATCCATCGCTGACGAACAAGGGGGTAAACTCATTAAACGACGAATCGGACGGCCCGGTACCCGATAGAATAGCCAGATCAGTTTCAGCCAGCTGGGGTTGTAAGGGGGTTGTATTCAGCGGTTGCCGCAGTTGCGATTGCAACAGCTCGCTGACCCTGGCGATTTCATGTCGCGGCAAAGATGAATACGTATCGGCAAGCAGGCGATGGCTGGAAAAATTGCCCGGATCGGCAGTCAGCGATTTCCAGCCTTCGTTGAGTGCCAACTGTTCGAACCCCAATTCCCGGTAAATCCGACCCTGGCTGGCGGCACGGGTTGCCAGGTCCTCGTCCAGTAATAAACGGGATCGATACACCGCCCGATTGTCGTTGAGGGCGATAGATTCCTGGCTATCCTGCAGTGCTTCAATCGGCCGATTCTGGGCCTGTTTCAACAGCGCATCGTACAGCCAGGGGGTGGGATCAAACTCATCAAGTTCCTTGGCAATCTGATACTGCGTACCAGCCAGTGTTTCGCGTTTTTCCTCAAAATATGCTTTGCCCAGGTAGCTGCGCAGCAGCGAATTCAATGGATCCAGGCTGACCGCAATAGCGATATCCTCACGGCCAGCTGCCAGCGAGCCTGTACGGATTTTGGCCAGACCCAGTCCCAGCCGAGGCAAGGGGTCGGTCTGATCCAGTTCGATAGCGCGTTCGAACGCTTGCCGAGCCTGCGGCAGATCGATTCGGGTGAGATGGGCAAACCCCAGTACGCTTTGCGTGCGGGCGATATCGGAGTTGAGTGCGGCAGCCTGCTGGGCGGCGTGCAAGGCCTGGTCAAGCTGACCTTGGGCCAGCCATAACTCGGACAGGCGTGCCAGCGCCAGGGCGTTATCCGGTGCGTGTTCGCTGGCTGTCCGGGTGCTGGCCAGCGCAGCGTCGAGATCAAAATGCGCTTGCTGGGCATAAGACAGAGTCAGCCAGGCTGCGGCCGATTGAGGTGCTTGTGCGACGGCCTGCTGTGCGAGTGTTAACGCTCGTGCTTTGTCATTACGGGTGAGTGCAATGATCGCTGTCAGTGCCAACGCGTTAGCGTTATCGGGGTGCGTCTGTAAAACGGCGTCCAGCGCTGTCCGGGCCGACTCCGCCTGACCTGCAGCCAGCAGCCAGGCGGCCCGAAAAACGGCATAAAAATCGTCCTGTAATGCCGCTGGCAACTGGTTCAGACGCGCTATGACGGCAGCCGGATTGTGGTAATCCAGTGGGCCGAGCGCTTGCCGAAAATGCGCGGGTACAAATTGGGGGTCATACAGAGCGGCGAGCACCGGATGGTAATGCAATGCCCACTGGACTGCATCCTCCGGCCGAATAACTTCGAGTAAACGGGGGGCTTCGCCGGCTTGCGCTACGGCTGTTTGGCTGCTGCCAACCGGCACTTGTCCCTGTGCATTACGGGCCACAATATGGCCTTCAAAGACGGTAATAAAGCTGCGCTCATCGGTCGCACGTACCAGAAACTCGGTGCCTTCCACGGCCGCGTTGACAAAAGGCGTGTGGATATCCAGCGCCGGGGGTTCCCGGCTGAACAGATACAGTGCGCCTTTGAGCAGGTCAAGCAATGATTGTTCGCGCCGGGTCGGTGGCGGCAGACGTAACACCGACTCCTGGTCGATCCGCACGATGGTTTCGGTAGCGAGCATGCTGAGTGCTGCGCGACTGAAGGGGCCTACACGCAGCACATCACCGGGGCAGATCAGGTCATCCAGTGTCGCAGGATGCTGATTGCGTGTGACTGTACCCTGCACGGATACCATCCGGGCGACGGCTTCTTCGTTTTCACAATCAGCGGCTTGCCCGGCATTGCTGTACAGACAGCACATAATGCTCAGGCCAAGCGCGCTATTATATAAGATCGCCTGTAATGTTTTTATCATCATAACCTTATAGTAGCAGCCAGGTCGTAACGTACTGCCTGTTAAAAAATGCAAATTTTGCTCCAAAACCGATCATTGCTGTTGCACGATTAGCGTAGCGGCATATTGCAACTTGTTGATACTGACAAAGGGGTATCCAGAAAGGGTCGGTTGCTGAAAAGCACGCTATGCTCAGACGAAGGCAGGTCGGGTTTGCCTCTATGTTAGGTGCTAATAATTACAAGCAGCTGATTATTTTGCATTATTCAAAGACGCAGTCGTATTTTGTTGGCAAGTGAACGATATTTTTACATTATTTGACAATTATGGGCTTTTTACAATTGTTGCCCGTGTACTTATTTTTCAGCCAGATGGATTATAAGACTGCCGCTGGCAGGTGTTGCATCAGTCAGACAGGCCTGGCAGCGTTGCCAGAAGAAACGGGTCGGACCGTCGGTCGGCCGCTCCTGCAGCAAAGCCTGAAATGCGTTTGACGCCTGTTCCCAGCGCCCGGCTTCGTATAGCACGAAAGCCGCATCGAAGTTGGCGTACCACTCGCGTTCAGCGGGGCTGAGTGCACTGTGCAAACCAACCAGCTCAAACAGGTTTAATACCCGGCGCTTGCCTTTCGGTTGAAATTGTCCCAGCCGACGTAACAGGATTCCGCTTAAGTCTTTGGTCACGCTTTGCTCTGCCAGCAGCGTTGTGCCCAGATATTTGTTCAAACCCTCGATGCGCGAGGCTGTATTGGGCACATCACCGGCCACCCCGTAGACATAATGACCACCGCCCCCCATATGTCCGAGCGCCAGCCAGCCGGCATGCAGGCCGATCCGGGTCGGAAACGGATAATCGGGATGACGGGCATTAAACCGCGCAACGATTTCCTGTATTTCCAGCGCGGCCAGACAGGCCTGCTGACAGGCTTTGCTGTCAGGCTGCGGAGATGGCCAGGTGCAGGTCATACCATCGCCAGCGATCTCCAGCATCTGGCCTCCATGCTGCTCAATACATTTGCCCAGTTCATCAAAATATTCATTGCTCAGCTTGACCAGGTCTTGCGGTAATAAGCGTTCCGACAGGGTGGTGTAGTCGGTTACATCCGAAGACAGACAAACACCGTAACTGGCGACCGGATCGCTGGGACGATCTGCCGCTATATCCGTCGCATGCGCTGGTACGTAGCGGCGCAGCACACGCCGGAAGATCGCGTAATTCCAATACAGCCCGAGCAGAATCACAAGCGGTATCTGTACCAGCAGGGGGGTTGCCAGCGGTAGCCACAAGTAATAGTGGACGAACAGCCATTGCGCCAGAGCCAGATACACTGTGCCCAGCATCAAAATAGCGCTGATAGTCAGCCAGACGTGGCGACACAGTGAGACGACTACGCCAAGCAGTACGCCATAACCCAGCAGCAGAGCCAAGCGGCCGGTGTTATCGGGAAAGCGCAGCGTGGTGTCGGTAGATAAATTAGCAAAGGCGGTAGCCAGTATTTCAACACCACTTAAATCGATGCCATCAGCAGTGGAAAAAACGGTCAGAAACTGATCGGGCTGTTCGAAGTGGGTAGGATCCATATCGCCGATAAAAACCGTTTTGCCCTGTAAATCCGGCAACGGCTCGTCGCCGAAAACCGACTGTAGGGCAGCATGCTGATAGTGGCTGGTGGGCCGTAAAATTCAGGTAGTAATAATCAGGCCGGTATACGCCTGCAAGAGTGGTTGTAAATTCGTGGCGACAGTAGGTGCTGCCCTCCAGCAGCCGGGCAGCGCGGTCAGGTTGATCTCGCACCGGCGCCGCCAGGCATCCATCAAACTGCGCAGCTGAGTCGCGCTGTTCAGGATCGCATGCGTTGCGTGCTCTCTGGGTAAACCGGCAGTTCCGCTTGTTCCAGCACCGCTGCCTGGGCAGGATTCGCAAGGCTAACAATTGCAACGCAACAACCGGCAGGGTCGGGGTATCGTTAAAAAGCCCAGAACCGGTTGACCTGGACAGGAATTTTGGGAAGAGGAAATGGTCCGCTGCCACTAGCCGATGTACGGAGTATCTCCACCGGTTTATTGAGCGTCACGGTTGCGCCTGCCGCGTTGACCAGGCGTTCAGCGCGTTCGAATAACAAAACCCGCTGCGCTGTTGCAATAGCCTGTGCCAGGGTTGCATCATCGTCTTTGTGCGTTTCGAAATACATATCAAAAATCACGACAGCCGCACCGGCCGCCACGAGTTTATTGATGAGTTCTGCATGCAGCACACGCGGCCAAGTGTTGCTGTGTCTGGACTGCTCCAGGGCATTGGCTGACTGCCGATCCAGCGCGACAATTGCCACATTGGGAGGTGCCGGGCGCGGTCCCCGGAGCTGGAACAGCCAGCTCAGTCCGAGGTTTTCTTCCAGTGCCCATCCTGCCGGTGACGACGCAACCAGATAGCCGACCAGCCCGATGCACACCGCCAGCAGCATACTACTGCGCAGTTGCCGGATAACGCGGCGATTATTTCGTGTCATACCGTGTAGTGCCTGCACCGATCAACTGATTGCATCATCACATCGATATAGTAAATCATTTGTTCCCGGTGCGGTTGCATCGTTCAGCCTCATAATGGCCATGCTATTATCCAACCCGATAGTCACTCAGCAACGAGCAGTAGAGTATTTATGGTGAAAGATCAGCACCCTGGTGAAGTTGTCTTAAAAGACGGTAAATGGCAATTCTGGATTGATCGCGGCGGCACGTTCACCGATGTGGTGGGTGTGAATCCGGCAGGCGAGGTGATCACCCATAAATTATTATCGGAAAATCCGCGTCAGTATACCGATGCAGCTATCCATGCCATCCGCGAATTGATGCAGGTGGAGCCGGGTGCGCCTATTCCCACCGCGCAAATCGGTGCCGTGAAAATGGGCACTACGGTGGCGACCAATGCGCTGCTGGAACGACGCGGCGAGCCTACTTTACTGGTCACTACGCGGGGCTTTGGTGATGCCTTGCAGATTGGCTACCAGGCTCGGCCGCGGCTGTTCGATCTGGCTATCAAGTTGCCGGAAATGCTCTATGTTGAGGTTGCTGAAATCAATGAACGCCTCAGCGCTCAGGGCGAAGTGCTCGAAGCTCTCGATCTGGTACAGGCCCGTGCCGCTTTGCAGAAAGCCTATGAACAGGGTCTGCGAGCCTGTGCGATTGCGTTATTGCACGGCTATCGTTATCCCGACCATGAGCAGCAGCTGGCCGAGCTGGCGCGCGAAATCGGTTTTGGGCAAATCTCTGTGTCCAGTGCAACCTCCCCGCTAATGGGCCTGGTCAGCCGCGGTGACACAACGGTAGTCGATGCTTATCTGTCGCCTATTTTACGCCGTTATGTGAATCAGGTTGCAAGCGATCTTGACGGCTTGTCCGGGCACGGTGGTCGGCTGATGTTCATGCAGTCCAATGGCGGATTGACCGATGCCCATTTTTTCCAGGGTAAGGATGCCATTCTGTCGGGGCCGGCCGGCGGTGTAGTTGGCATGGTGCAGACCGCCCGAAGTGCGGGTTTTGCAAAACTGATCGGTTTCGATATGGGAGGGACGTCGACCGATGTCTCGCACTATAACGGTGAGTACGAACGGGTGTTCGAAACAGAGGTGGCCGGGGTACGCCTGCGAGCTCCCATGATGCTGATTCACACGGTAGCCGCCGGCGGTGGCTCGATTCTGCATTTTGACGGTGCGCGTTACCGGGTTGGGCCGGATTCGGCCGGTGCCGACCCCGGACCAGCCTGCTACGGCAATGGCGGGCCGCTGACGATTACTGATTGCAATGTGATGCTGGGCAAGTTGCAACCGGATTTTTTTCCGCATGTGTTCGGACCCAAGGCTGACCAGCCGCTGGATACTGCTATTGTGCAGCGCAAATTTACCGAACTGGCCGAACAGATCGCGACGGCCACCGGCGATACCCGCTCGCCCGAACAGGTTGCGGAGGGGTTTCTTGCTATTGCGATCGAAAATATGGCCAACGCGATTAAAAAAATATCCGTCCAGCGTGGCTACGATGTCAGCGAATATACCCTGGTTAGCTTTGGTGGGGCAGGAGGGCAGCATGCTTGTCTGGTGGCTGATGCACTGGGCATGAAAACTGTTTTTCTGCATCCTCATGCGGGGGTGTTGTCGGCTTATGGTATCGGTCTGGCGGATATGCGCTTGCTGAAGGATAAAGCCATTGAAGCTGTCTTAAATGCCGCACTGTTACCGGAGCTGGAGCGCTCGCTGGCGGACCTGCAGCAGACTGGTGAAGCCGAAATGCAGGCACAAGGAGTCGCAGCCGGGCGTATTCAGTCCTTGCGTAAACTGCATTTGCGTTATGCCGGTTCGGACACCGCACTGGTCGTGGATTACGCGCCGCTGGCAACTATGCAGGCTGCTTTTGAAGAGGCCCATCAACAGCGTTTTGGATTTGTTTCGCCAGAAAAAGAGCTGATCGTTGAAGCCGCGCAGGTAGAGGTGATCGCTAAAGGCGATGCCTCGCCGGGTCAGACCGTGCAGTATAAAGAAAAGCGCAGCGGTCAGCCGGTTTATGAAGGGCCGGTACGGATGGCGGGTGAATCCCGGCAAAGCCGTTTTTTTCAACGCGATGACCTGATCCCGGAGCAGCCGGTGACGGGGCCGGCGGTCATTGTTGAGCCGAACAGCACGATTGTGATCGAGCCTGGCTGGCGGGCGCTGCTGCGTGAGGACGACACAATTGTGCTGGAGCGCTATCTGCCGCTGCCAAAACGCGTTGCAGTGGGTACCGAAGTCGATCCGGTCATGCTGGAGATTTTCAATAATCTGTTCATGAACGTGGCCGAGCAAATGGGCAGCGTGCTGCAAAACACAGCGGTATCGGTCAACATTAAAGAACGATTGGATTTTTCCTGCGCGATTTTCGATCCGCACGGCGATCTGATTGCCAATGCGCCGCATATGCCGGTGCATCTGGGATCGATGTCGGAATCCATCAAAACCGTGATCCGGGAAAATGCAGCCAGTATGCAGCCGGGGGACGCCTATGTCCTGAATGCGCCGTATAACGGTGGCACGCATCTGCCGGATATCACCGTGATCAAACCGGTGTTTGATGCTGCTGGCGAGCGGGTGATCTTCTATGTGGCCTCAAGAGGCCATCATGCCGATATCGGGGGGATGACCCCGGGTTCCGCGCCAGCCGACTCCACCACAGTCGAGCAGGAAGGGGTACTGATCGATAATTTTAAACTGGTTGCCAGGGGACGTTTTCTGGAATCCGAGATGCGTGCGCTGCTTGCTTCGGGGCCGTATCCGGCACGTAATCCCGACTACAATATCGCTGATCTGAAAGCGCAGGTTGCTGCCTGCGAAAAAGGTGCTCAGGAATTACTGCGGGTTATCCATCATTTCGGGCTGGATGTTGTGCATGCGTACATGCTGCATGTGCAGGATAACGCCGAGGAATCCGTGCGCCGGGTGCTGGATGCGCTGCACGACTGCCAGTTTACCTACGCGATGGACGATGGTCATCAGGTCAGCGTCAAAATCAGTGTGGATAAAACCACGCGTAGTGCCACCATCGATTTCACCGGCACCAGCCCCCAGCATCCGGGCAATTACAACGCGCCTAATGCGGTCTGCCACGCCGCTGTGCTGTATGTGTTCCGGTGTATGGTACAGGACGATATCCCGCTTAATGCAGGTTGCCTGAAGCCGCTTAATATCATTATTCCTGCACGCAGCATGATTAACCCTGAGTATCCTGCAGCCGTCATTGCCGGCAATGTGGAAACCTCTCAGGTTATTGTCGATACGCTGTTTGGAGCGCTCGGAGTGATGGGCGCGGCGCAGGGAACGATGAATAATTTCATCTGGGGTGATGCCCATTATCAATACTACGAAACCATCTGTGGCGGCGCCGGAGCTACGGCGAATGCCGATGGCTGTTCAGCGGTACATACTCATATGACGAATTCCCGCCTGACCGACCCTGAAGTGCTGGAATGGCGTTTCCCGGTAATTCTGGAAGCATTCCGTATCCGGCGCGGTTCGGGAGGGAAGGGTCAAT
Source organism: Gammaproteobacteria bacterium (assembly GCA_041396125.1). Taxonomy (GTDB): domain Bacteria; phylum Pseudomonadota; class Gammaproteobacteria; order Competibacterales; family Competibacteraceae; genus JAWKZG01. The sequence continues at coordinate 368,090 of JAWKZG010000001.1, forward strand.
ATTGTGGCGGTGATGGTGTCGTACGGCGGGTACGGTTTTTGGCAGCGATGACCGCTAATGTAATTTCAGGGCATCGCGTTGTACCGCCGTATGGCATGCAGGGCGGCGAGCCGGGGCAGGTGGGGCGTAATTATGTCGTGCGCCGCGATGGCACGCTGATCAATTTGGGCACTAAAGGGCAGATTGACGTTGAACCGGGCGATATATTTGTCATTGAAACGCCCGGTGGCGGTGGCTATGGTGCAATAACACCCTAACGAGTTTGTTACGGTGCGGGCTGGCAGAATTTTCTAGGCGTGCGATTCCGCCAGCGCCGGGCCGTTTAAATGCAGAGCAATCTTGCTGATAAGGACAGGCTCCTTAATCGGTTTGTCGATATAATCGCATGCACCCTGCCGGAATCCCCACTGTCGGAAGTGTCCGCGATCTTCGCCACTGGCGATGATGACCGGAATATGATTTGTCGCAGGATTTTGGCGCAGCATACGCGTTGCCCGGAAACCGTCTATGCCGCCAGGCATAACGACATCCATCACAATCAGGTCAGGTTGCGACTCTTCCGCGATCTTGATCGCGTCCGTGCCGTTACTGGCGCATATAGCCTCGTACCCATTTTTACCAAGCATATGCGCGACCATCGTTGCGTCAACATGTGAATCTTCGACGATTAGGATAGTAGCCATTTTAATCTCACAGAGCGGTGTTGTTTATTGGAATAATGAATGTGCAGTAAAGCACTTAGACTTGTTTATCAGCGTGGGGTTCAAGGCTCCACGCCCTAAGCAAGGCACCGTATTTTAACGTAGTGTAAGCTTGCTCTGTGGCTGCTGTGGGCCCTAATAATTTGATGCTGATGGTTGTGTTTGTAGTCATTTTAAATGTCCTGCCTGATACCTAGCGCTGTAATAAGCTGTAATGTCCAGGTCGTTTTTTGATTTTCAGCCCTTGTACGAGGTCGGTACAAAATTATTTGATAATCAGTGTGTAACTAGAGTAAATGGTTGTGATTATCGTTGCAGGTATTGAAGCAAATTATATGCCATTTATTTTTTTTGTGAATTGAAATATATTTTTCCCGAAAAAACAGAATATTAAAATTAATATGTTTATTGTACAGAGTAGTGATTATGTAGGGTTTACACGTAAGAATGTGACCTGCAGTGACTCTCTTCGAGAATAAGGCTTGCCCAAAAATGTCAATTTTTTGTGCCTTATGCCAAAAATATGCTATTTAAATAGTTTTATTTTAAAAAAATTTATTTTTAATAGTTTAAATTAATAAAAAGCTTTTATCCTGCCTGAATAACAAGGCATGCGGCATGTCATCCGGGCAGCAGCTTCTGTCTATAATGGGGACACAGGAATGAGTATTCATTTCAGTAGCGAAGAATTACAGGCTCGTCGCGACCGGGTCTGCCAGGAACTGCAACAGCGCGACCTGCATGCACTTTTGTGTTTCAAGCAGGAAACAGACTTTTATCTGACGGGCTACGATACATTTGGGTACTGTTTTTTCCAATGCCTGGTACTCACTGCGGATGGTGGCATGACCCTGCTGACGCGAGCACCGGATTTGCGTCAGGCGCAACATACCTCGGTGATCCAGGATATCCGGATCTGGTCCGATCAGGCTGAGGCCAGTCCGGCCCGGCAATTACGCGCCATCTTGCAAGAGCATAGCTGTCAAGGGCAGCGGATCGGGATCGAGCTAGACGCATACGGTCTGACAGCTTTTAATTGGCGGCGCCTGGAAGCAGAATTGAACGGCTTCTGTGAGTTCCAGGATGCCTCCGATATTGTTAATCGCTTGCGCTTGGTGAAAAGCCCGGCGGAAATCGAGTATGTCAAAAAAGCGGCCTGTCTGGCTGATGACGCTTGGGATGCTGCTGTGGCCCAGATTCGGCCAGGTGCCTGGGAAGGGGATATCCTGGCCGCTATGCACAGCGCAATTTTTCAGGGCGGCGGCGATTATCCGGGTAATGAGTTTATTATCGGAGCTGGTCGTGATGCGCTGTTATGCCGCTATTTCAGTGGTCGCAAGCATCTTGCCCGGCAGGATCAGTTAACACTGGAGTGGGCTGGTGCCTATCGCCACTATCATGCTGCCATGATGCGTACCGTGCTGGTTGGCCCGGTTAATGAAGCGCATCACACTATGCACCAGGTTGCTGTTGAGGCGTTGCAGGCCTGTGAGGAAACGCTCAAGCCGGGCGTGCCCGTTGGCCAGGTCTTCGATGTTCATGCCCGTGTGGCAGACAGCAGGGGGTTAGGCCCGCACCGCCTGAATGCCTGCGGCTACAGTCTGGGGGCTACGTTTACCCCGACCTGGATGGATTGGCCCATGTTATATACCGGCAATGCAGTGCTGGCAGAACCTGACATGGTGTTTTTTCTGCATATGATTTTTGTCAATTCCGATACTGGCCGGGCGATGACGCTGGGACATACTGTGCGAGTGACTGAAACGGGCTGCGAAAGACTGAGCCGGTCGGCGCTGGATTTATTAAATGCAGTTTAATTTGATCTAAATCAAAGCAGACTTTCTTACCGTCTGGATAATAGGGATCAACACCTACGGGTGTTCACTCTCTTCTTCAGTGGTGTTGTTATTTGAACCGGACTCGCACGTCCGGTTTTTTTTATTCCCTATCCTCACTACTACACTGCGCCCATCAATAGAGTGCTGTAGCTGTGGCGAATTGTAAAAAAAAACCGCTATATGGATACAGCGGCGTTATCAGGCCGATTTTTTGTGGCGGAACCGTATTGATTGATCGTTATGCGAGCAACGGGAAACTATGATCGTGAGAAAAAATCGCCATCCCGCCGGACAGCCTGCGCCATTTGCTCCAGTTGATTGGCGAAAGTATCAAGTTGCTGCACGAGCACTGCATCCAGGGCTGCCTCGATCAATAAATTTAATTCCTGATAGTGCGCATCAGTCAACGTATCGCCGGCTTCCGCGACCATCTGTCGAAAGCGGTTGACGACCTGCTCGGCGTGTTTGGCTTGCGATAAAGTCATTATTTTTGCTCCTTATTGCTCTCTGCGATATCTGGAAGGCCCTTTTCGCGCAGTATCTGCTCGTCCGCTTCGTAAATATCGGCTGCTGAACCAACGATTAATGGATCGGCTGGTGTAACCACCGCATGGTCTTTGTTCGGGTAGTCCATGCTGTTCAGCACGAAACGCATGGCGTTGAGGCGAGCGCGTTTTTTGCAATCGGATTTAATCACCGTCCAGGGGGCATCGGCGGTATCGGTATAGAAAAACATGGCTTCTTTGGCCTCAGTGTAGTCTTCCCATTTATCCAGCGAAGCCATGTCAATCGGGCTGAGTTTCCATTGTTTCAGTGGATCGACTTTACGGGCCTGGAAGCGTCGGAATTGCTCATTGCGGCTGACCGAAAACCATAGTTTGAACAAATGCGTACCGCTACGGACCAGCATGCGCTCGACTTCTGGTGCCTGACGCATGAATTCCAGATATTCGGTTGCGCTGCAAAAGCCCATGACGCGCTCGACACCTGCCCGGTTGTACCAGGAGCGGTCGAACATAACCATTTCACCAGAGGTCGGAAAATGTTTGATATAACGCTGAAAATACCATTGTCCGCGTTCTTCTTCGGTGGGTTTTTCCAGTGCGACCACACGTGCACCACGCGGGTTGAGATGTTCCATAAAGCGCTTGATCGTTCCGCCTTTGCCGGCAGCATCGCGGCCTTCAAAAAGAATGATCACCCGCTGACCGGTTTCCCTGATCCAGTTCTGCATTTTAAGTAATTCAATTTGCAGTTCTTTTTTTGTTTTTTCGTATTCATCCCGTTCCATTTTTGTGGAATATGGATAGTTGGCGTTGTCAAAAATCTTGCGTTTGGGCTGCGACATGACTTTTTCAACGTCCAGTTGTCCGCCTGCCCGCTCACCCAGATTTTCACTGAGTTTACCGGCTTGCTGCGCGATTTCATCCAGCACTACAGTATTGGAGGCTTGATGGTTAGCATTAATAGCAGGACTGGTGTCTGGAGTTTGCGATGCTGAGTCACTTGTCTCAGGCGTGTTAGAGGACTGGGGGACTTCAGGTGTTGCATCATTGGATGCAGAAGACTCATCACTGGGATTATGGATAGGTGGGTTCTCGGTTTTGGTCTTGGTTCGTTTTGTCTTGGCTGTTGCCGTATTGCTCATGCTGCTCTCCTTATCATCAGGATATGTTTATGCGATCAAAAAAAGTTATTTTGACCGGGGTATGCTGCAAATTGGTTAAACTCCACTTCTGCCGGTCCCGCCGCAATCAACAGCAGCCAAGATAGCTATTCCCGCCCGTTTATCGCAGCATAAATCAGTACCATCCACAAGAGATTGATCTGGATCAATGCTATATCAGATGAGCAATAGTAGTTTTTTTAATGTCCTATATAAAAACGGGATACGGGTTACATTGCGGATAATTTGATAGCAAAAAGGTATGTTTTATGAGTTTAGTTAATCCTGTTGAACATTATTTGCAGGCGATGAGCCATCTCCAGACCACTGATCAATTCAAACCGCAACAATGGCCTTTTGTGACAATATCACGCGAAATGAAACGCGAAGCGGGTGCCTGTGGTCATACGGTGGCAGAGGCATTGCTGCAGGCTGTGCGAGGTGAAAAGGCTCAAGGTGCTGTCTGGGATGACTGGCAGGTTTTTGATCAGCGCCTGTGTGAACTGGTACTCGAGAACAAAGATCTGCAGGTCTCTCTGGACGCGCTGCTGGAAGAGCGCTATCAGAATCAGATCGGTGAATTCGTGCTGGAATTATTTGGCCGTCAAAGCCCGCAGGATCTGGTCGTCAAGCGTGTTTCGGAAACCGTGCGTTCGCTGGCCATGCTCGGGAAGGCTATTATTGTGGGGCGGGCCGGGGCTTTATCACGCGCGATTTGCCTGGAGGTGTACATATTCGCCTGGTAGCGCCTGAAGCCTTTCGGGTGCGGACACTGATGCGGCAGGAAAGCATCAGCGAGGCTGAGGCGAAAACGCTGATGGTGCAGCGTGATCTGAATCGACATCGTCTGCTCAAAAACCATTTTCACGCAGCTATTGAGGATCCGCTGTTATACGATGCCGTGTGGAATATGGAGCGTGTTTCGGTTGAAACAGTTGTTGCCGCAACCTTGGAACTGATCCGGGCGCGGCAGCAAACGCACGCTTATAAATCCTGACGGTATGCTCACAGGCCGAACAGCTTGGATTCCTGCTGTACAATTTTTATCGCTAGGCGGTACGCATTGATTTCATAGTGGCCGCTGTTTATTGCTCTACGCAATGCATTGATTTTATTCATGTCTAGAGTCTCTGTTCGGGTGGGGGGCGCTAGTTTGTGAGTTGTCATGTCGGATCCGTCTTGCTGGCGCGGTGGATTCGTGCAGGAACCTGTGCTGGTGTCTGTTAGCTCTGCTTTTATGGTGGACTCTGACGGGATTGCAGCTGACGCGGCAGAATCTTCAGGTTGTGCACACCGATTCAGCAAATTTACTCCTGCCGGTTTAATCATCATACAGAATGCCTTAGATACTTTTTGAGAAGAGCGCAGTACCGGTACCAATAGGAGACCACTGGAGGCCATTGGTTGCGGGCAGCGCGTGATACTCCTGGATTATTATTCGCATGTATGCAACGGCGGGCGGCGCGATCAGTATCCGTCCGCAATGGCAACATACTATCGGGTAGTATCGGCATGCTGGATGCTGACTTTACAAGCTTTTCCACGCTCTTACAGCTGCGTGTCGTGCGCTGGGTGCAGCGTCTTGCGTTCGACCGACAAGGTCACTTAGTGACCAACTTTTACACTGATCCACTGCTCATGAGCCGGATTGGAAATCCTACCTGTCACTGTGATAAGCATTTGCGTCAAAAAACAGTTAATGTATTTATGACGTGACGCCAAATTAATGGCACAAAAGATGCTTTTGTCCTGTTATCGTAGAAAGAATTTTAGTGCGAAGGGTGGTTAGCTCATCGGTTGGCCTTGATCGGGTGCAGCACGGTGTAATGCCCTTAGCCGAGGGACATAGGCCAGCAACGACGGTCTCAAAACGAGCCGTATGCGCTTGCTGAATGTTGTCAGATACAGCGCTAAACAGGCACAAGCGACAAAATTGAGACTCCGTGTCAGTTATAGTTTTGTGGGGGTACGGTTTGATAATCTATTCATTTTGGCTATTAAGAGCAGCTTCTGGAACACCAGTATGACAATGTTAGCGCTGATAATTGATGATGATCCGGATCGCATTGAGGAAATTCAATTTCACTTAAAAAACATCGGCAATTGGCAGGTAGCCACGAGCTCTTATGCGGAAAGTGAGCAGAAGCTGAAAGATTCGCGGACACTGCGGGTCGTCTTCCTTGGATATTGCAAAGATGCACAGCAATTTGAGCAAAGTATTCAAGTAATCAAGCAACGTGATGCAGATCTGCCAATTGTGGCCGTTTTTGACCAGAAACCGGATACCGAGAGTATCGCGCCGTTTCACGAACTCTGTTGCAGCATCATTAACCGGCCTTTACATCCGGAGCAATTGCAGCAAACACTCACGGAAGTAAATACTTGGCGCCGGCGGCGCCGGCAGACCCAGCCGCGTCGTCCTCTGGAACTGTTCCGCTCCCTGAGCGGTAGCAGCGAAGCGGTTAATGGCATTACGAAATTGATCTATCGAGTGGCACCGACGGATGCAACAGTGCTTATAACGGGGCCATCAGGAACCGGTAAAGAAGTCGTGGCCCGAAAAATTCATTATTTCTCGGCACGACGCGATAAGCCTTTTGTTCCTGTGAACTGTGGTGCTATTCCCGATACCTTGCTGGAAAGTGAGCTGTTCGGTTATGAAAAAGGTGCATTTACCGGCGCTATCACCAGCCGGCAAGGGCGCTTTGAATTAGCCCAGGGAGGGACCTTGTTCCTGGATGAAATTGGTGACATGCCGCTGATCATGCAGGTCAAGTTGTTGCGGGTACTGCAAGAGCGGGTTTTTGAACGTATCGGCAGCAACAAGGTGATCACAGCTGATGTGCGTATCGTGGCTGCGACCCACCGTGATCTGGAATCCATGATCAGCAACGGTGACTTTCGGGAAGATCTGTATTATCGCCTCAATGTGTTCCCGATTGATATTCCCCCTCTGCGTGATCGAGTTGAGGATTTGCCGGATCTGGTGCGTGACCTGCTGGCGCGCATTCGGCACGAACAGGATGTCGAATTCAGTCTGGCCCCAGATGTTATCAACTGTCTGAGCCGATATGAGTGGCCAGGTAATATTCGTGAGCTGGCCAACCTGATGGAACGGCTCGCTATCCTTTATCCGGGGCAGGAAATAGAAGTGGGGGATTTGCCCGCCAAGTTCCGCAATCCCGGTGCTCCTTTGCTTGGAAATACGCTGCCGGCTGCCCCTGTTGAGCCTAATACATCTGTCAGCGGAAGTTCTGCTATCTCACTGCCGGAGGAAGGACTCGATCTGAAACAGTACCTAACGGATATTGAATCCCGTTTTATCTATGCTGCTTTAGACAAGGCTGATGGGGTTGTTGCGCAGGCTGCTGAGCTATTACATATGCGCCGTACTACGCTGGTTGAGAAGATGCGCAAATATCAAATTAGCCGCCCGAACGAGACGACAGCTCCCTGAACGAAATGCTGCCGGAAGGCAGCTATCTGCATTACACGTTTGGCTGGGATGCCGGCGTGATCCTGCCGATTGTCAAAATCGGCACGGTTCAATGAGCAAACAAATTACGCTATTGATGTTTTGAAAGTTGCTGGAGAAGACCGGGGCGCTTATTGCGATCGCCCCGTAATAGAGCCTAGACCCGTAATAGAGCCTAGAATAGAGAATGAGAATGGCCGGTTTTGGAGGGTTAATGACTCAGCTTGGTTTTCAAACGTGTTAAAGCCTGGCTGTGCAACTGGCTGATTCTTGATTCACTGACCCCTAGCACGGCACCAATTTCTTTTAGATTCAGATGCTCGTCATAGTAGAGCGCCAATACCAATTTTTCCCGTTTGGGGAGTCCATCGATTGCGCTGGCCAGTAATTCCAGCATATGTTCCTGATCAGCCAGCTCTTCCGGTAAGGGCAATGAAGAGACAAGAAAATTGTCGCTGTCTTCATTCTCAGTGCCAAGGTCTTCAATTGAAAGCAGTTTGTGGCTGTGCAAGTTCGCTATGACCTGATGATATTCGTGTTGCGTCATGCCCAAATGAGCAATAATGTCCTGCTCCCGGGCTTCACCACCACTGGCCGTTTCGATATGGCGAACTGCAGCAGCGACTTCGCGCGCTTTCCGGTGTAATGAGCGCGGTGCCCAGGCGTTCTTGCGAATTTCATCCAGCATGGCGCCGCGCACGCGCCGGTCTGCGAAGGTAGCAAAACTGGCCCCTTTGCTGTCATCGAAACGTTGGGCGGCTTCTAATAAACCCAGCATGCCAGCCTGGATCAAGTCATCAATCTGTACCGAAGTGGGCAAGCGTGCGATTAAGTGATGGGCGGCCCGGCGTACCAGTGCACAATGCTGGTTGACCAAGTCGTTAATGGCATCAGCTGTAAGCCCGCTTTTGACTGGATTGCTGTACTGCGGCGCAAAATTTTGCGCTTGATTGGTTAAACCATTCATTGTCATCCATCTCCTCAATTTAAATCGTTTGCTACGATTTGCTCGATAAAAAACTGTAAGCCGCCGCTGCCGCTCGGGCGCGGCCACTGCATGAGCTGTTCCGCCAGGGTATGAAAGGCTAATGCAGAAGCGCTGTTAGGGTAAGCGTTCACCACAGTTGTTTGCGTTTTAACAGCGCGTTTCAGTTTGGAATCCTCTGGTATGCACCGAAAAACAGGGGGTAACATCTGGCGTATGCTCGGATGCACGCAGAATCTGAGATAAATATCACGACCTACTTTAGAAGCTGGCTAATCCGGTTGACGAGAATATGAAACTTGCGCACGCTGCACTCCTGGTTCAGTACCCGGATCAGTGCACTGGCATCAGCAAATGAGGTTGGCTCGTCACTGATGACTACAATGATGTCATGAGCTGCACGGCAGAAATTCACAACGTTATCGTTGATGCCCGGCGCTAAATCGACCAGCAGTACATCCGGTATGACATCCAGCTGGCTGAACGCAGCGACGATGCCGACATACTCGGTCGGTTTCAGGGTTGCCAGTCTTTGATTGCCTGTACTCGCCGGAATAATCTGAATACCGCCTGGCCCCGGCAGGATGATGTCTTGCAGGCTTTTCTCGCCGCTGATGACCTGCGTTATATTGCAGCGTGGTCTTAAGCCCAGTGACACGCAGACATTGGCCAGACTCAGATCCGCATCCATCACCAGAACCTGCTGCTCAAAACTGGCAAGTGCCTGGGCCAAATTGATAGCGATATTAGTTTTACCAACACCACCCTTGCCGCTGGCGACACAGATAACGCGTGTCGGCTGACGCGTAACGGCTTATAGGCTTGCTGTGGTGAGGCCTTCAGGCTTGATGCTGGCATGGGCAACCTATCGCTTTCCGGGTACGAAACGATCATGCGGTGAGTCGCTTCGCAGAAATTTCAGATAAACAGATTGCAAACACACAGATCAGCCTCGGTCCGGGGTCGCCGCATGATGACTCACACCTGGCGTAGTCTTCACAGCTACTGTCATTTGGCACAGAGTATTCCAGGTTATGCTGGTTGTTTCAGTGTAACTGATTGTTATTATTAGTTTTCCGGTGACTTTTTTTCATAAGCTTCTATGTTTATTATCTGTCTGCGCACTTTTGATTGGGCTGTTAATGACTCAAGAACCCGTCTTGGTTTCACAATGCAGTTAAGCGAATCCTGCTGCAGTACTTATTGAGCAATAAAAATGCCACTTCTTTATTTTTTTATAACTATTTGATTTTAAATAATTAATTATGCTCTACGAAAAGATGATAAACCTTTTTGCCAAGGAATGGCTTTATTTCGTAAAGGTCGTCAAATTTTTGTCAGTTGTTGCCCACGCCAGTTTATCTGGCCACAACAGTGGGGCTGTCGAGACAAACGGAGCTATCTGAGAACAAGCCTATAGACCAGGGAATCAGGGGCAGAACTGTGTATAAAGAACATCGATTCAAGAGGCAGGTAGTTCTTGTTTTTTACTGTGCGCACCCCAATGTAAATGCACATAGAACATTTACAGGTCTAACCGATCATGAACGAATCTCTCACCTTGTTTGTCCAGCTGCGACACCGTCAACCGTCTGCCTGCCGCAGCTGGGCAAGGGGGGGAAGTGCGGCCACTGCAAACAGCCGTTATTCAGCGGTCAGCCGATGGAACTCAACAGCGCTAATTTTCGCCGCCATGTCGGCCAGAGCGATATCCCGGTAGTGGTGGATTGTTGGGCTCCATGGTGCGGACCCTGTCGAGCGATGGCCCCGGTATTTGAACAGGCTGCAGCGCGTTTGGAACCCCATTTCCGCCTGGCCAAGCTGAATACCGATCAGGCTCAGGAGTTGGCCGGACAGCTGCAGATCCGCAGCATTCCGACCTTGCTGGTATTTCGTCAAGGGCAGGAGCTGGCGCGGCAATCGGGTGCTTTAGATCTGGGTAGCCTGCTGCGCTGGGTGCAGCAATATGCTGTTGCCCAGGTGGCCTGATCAGGCCATGGCTGATGTTGCCACCCGCCGTGCCAGAATGGTTACCCATCAGTTGGTAGCACGCGGTATCCAAGATCCCAAAGTATTGGATGCGATGGGTAGCGTGCCACGCGAGCAATTCGTGCCTGCCGAGAGTGCTGTGCATGCCTATGAGGACAGACCTCTGGCGCTCCTGGCCGGTCAGACTATTTCCCAGCCATATATCGTGGCCCTGATGATTGAGGCCTTACAGTTGCAGGGCGGTGAGCGGGTGCTGGATATCGGTACGGGTTCCGGCTATGCAGCAGCAGTGTTGAGCCGGATTGCCGCCTGGGTTGACAGCGTGGAACGTATTCCTGAGTTGCTGGCCTTTGCCGAACCGCGGTTGAGTCAATTGAATTATGACAATATCTCGACGCATTTAGGTGATGGCACGATGGGCTGGCCTGAGAACGCACCTTATGATGCGATTCTGGTCAGTGCCGCCGGTCCGGCAATTCCTGCGCAGCTACGGGTGCAATTGGCACCGGGTGGTCGCCTGGTGATGCCGGTCGGACCGGAACTTGGCAGCCAGATGCTGTGGCGTGAAACCCGTACAGGGACGGACGATTATACGCGTGAATCATTAGGTGAGGTTCGCTTCGTACCGCTGCTGGGTGAGCAGGGATGGCGCGTGTAATGAGTAATATATTATAGACTTAGGATTTACAGACTTAAGTGCCTGGCGTGGAGCGCTTGAGCCGACGCAGTGATTCATCCAGTCCCTCTGCGCTGAGCAGAATGACTTCGATTTCTTCCGTGATTTCCTCCTGCCGCAGACTGCGTGATCGGCGCGCCAGCGTCGTCAGCGTTTGTTCCAGATGCGATACTGCACCTCCCATATGCTCTACCCGGCGATGGTTTTCCGCCATCAGCGAGGAATAGATCGTTTCGTGCAGTACGGCAAACAGATAATGGTCAACCAGCTCACTGAAAAAAGTGGCTGGCGGCAGGTTCAGCATGGGTGCCTGAGTAGCGTACGTGGCGGGCGGCTCAGTGTGTTGGAAGGGGGGTAGCAGCTGACGGTTGAGCGGCTGCCCGGAGCTCTGTTGGTTGTGATAGACAAGACGCAGATTCAGTTGTCCGTGGCGGGCCTGCAGTGCCCCGATGGCATCAATTAAAGCATTCAGCACAGTGGGCACTTCTTCCACCACACTCGGGCCGCTCAGGCGGGCAGCAACGCGTGTATCGTGTTCCAGCCGGTCGCACAGCTTACGCCCCAGCGCGATTAAACGCGGCGTTGCGGGATTATTGTGTGCGTCTGTTCGTGTCGGCGGCGCGTCCGTGTTAGTGATGGGGGCGAGCTGTTGCAACAGGCGCTGATTGAAATCGCCGCAAAAACCGCGCTCGGAGCCAAACAGCACAATAACATCGAGGGTGGGCTGACGGACCTCGGGTGAGGTACTGATGAACGGGAAAAAATGCTGAAAATCCCCCGCTATATTTTCGATAGCCTTCACCGCTTGTTGCTGGGCGTCCAGAAAACGGGCCAGTTTATGCGTTTCCATCAATGCCAGATTTTTCATGGCGTTCAGGATGCCCCGGATTTCATGCAATTGCTGCAGATGCTGCTGCAGCTCCCGCCGCCGGCTCACGACGTTGCTGCCTGTACTGGCTGCAGCCAGCCCTTGATCGCCTGTACCCACTGTTCACGCGGGCTGTCCAGCGTCAATGGAGTGTCAGCGACAGCTTGCAGTAGCTGGTTCAGTAACAGCCCGGCGTACCCTCGTAAGGAAGGATCGAACAAACGATCGTTGAAAGCGATTATCCAGGCCAGTTGAAACGCTATCAGCGGCAAGGGGCCAGCCGATCCTGCTTGAGTATTTCGCGCAGCAAGCGACCTCGCTTGATAGCCTGCTCCATATTGGCTTCCAGCCAGGCACCGAAAAGCGGGTAAGGCTTCAGCTCAGAAACTGCAGATAATCCAGCTTCATCGACCAGCCTCGGCTTTGATGCTGGGGGTGCTGCGCGCGCCAATGCGCGTGCGGATTGCGCGATATCAATCGCCGGGCGGAAACCACCTGCGAACAGATTCTGATCCAGATAGACCTGGCCATCGGTGATAGAGATCCAGGTTCGTGGGAATATACGCCGCGATCTCGCCCTGCTGGGTTTCGACAATGGGTAGCGCCGTCCGCCTGCCACCGCCGTGGGCGCGTTCAGACAGGTGGAACGCTCCAGCAGGCAGGCGTGCACTGAAAACATCACCGGGGGATAGGCTTCACGCCCGGGCGGGGCGGCGCAGCAGCGCAGCGACAGCTCGCGGTAGGTTTTGGCGTGGGTGCTGAGATCATCGTAAATAACCAGCGTATCGCAGCCGCTTCTGCATCCAGTACTCGGCGATGGCGCAGCCGCTGAACGGTGCCAGATGTTGCAGGCCGGGCAGTGCACTGGCTTCTGCGACGACAACGGTAGTGTAGTCCAGCGCACCGAATTTGCGCAGGATATCGACGGTATTGACCACCGTTGAGCGCTTTTGGCCAATCAGGACATAAATACAGTACACATTCTGATCGTGCTGATTGAGCACCGCATCGATGGCCAGTGAGCTGCGGCCCAATCCTTCATCACCGACGAGCAACTGACGCTGGCCTTTGCCGATCGGAATCAGGGTGTCGATAATTTTGCTGCCGGTGTACAGCGGTTGATGTACAAAATCACGCGCAACGATGGGTGGCGAGGCCGTTTCCAGCAATTGTAACTCGGTGACTGGCGGCGGCGGCTTGCCATCCAGCGGTAAACCGAGCGGATCGATAACGCGGCCGAGCAGATCGTCACTGACGCCGATGCCTAACTGCTGTCCGGTGCGGTGCACCGAGGTGCCGGCTGTCAGCGCTGCGGTTTCGTGCAGCAGTACCGCGCCGATCAGGTCTTGATTGAGGTCAAACACCATGGCCTGACTGCCGTCTTCCAGCTGCAGCACATCATCCATCGCGGCCGATGGCAGACCGGCAATCCAGGTCACACCATCGCCCACCGATACCACAGTGCCGCGTTCAGCGATCTGCACACCAAAGCGATATGTCGCGAGCCAGTTTGCTTGTCGGGCCAGACGTTCGTTTTGCATTTACCGTTCGTCCTGTGCAGAAGTTGAGGACACCGTCCGCTCGGCGGCTGCTGTGAAATCCATTAATTCGTCGCGCAGATTAGCCCGTAGTAACCAGGGGCCGATGGTTATGCGCAAACCAGACAGCAGTTGCGGATTCTGCTCGAAAGTGCACACGACGGGCTGCTCAAGCAGCGTCTGCAAAGTGTGCTGCAAAGTGTCTCGCTGCGGCGGAGCGAGCGCAAAGGCACTGCTGATACGGGCCTGATCGGGCGACGTCGAGCAGGCCTCGCGCAGCATCGACAAACGCTCTTCAGGCAAGTGCTGTAACTCGTCTGTAGCCAGTTCGATCGGAGCGGGCTTCCAGTTCCGGCCCGGCCAGGCGGCTTAACAGTCGACGGCAAACCGGCTGGCCTGCGCCGCTTTCGGTTTCTGACTGGCGCGCAGGGCCTGTCGATGTTCTTCCAGCGGTCCGGTTTTTTCCCGTTCCTGCTGCAGAGTGGTCTGCAAGTCGGCCAGCAGCCGCTGGCGCTCGGCTTCAATGTCGCGCTGCATGGCACGAGCGGTTTGCTTTTCCTGCTCCCAGTTGTCCAGGCGGCTCTCGTACTGGGCCTGTAGTGTTTCGGCAGAGGTGCGCAGGGCCTGGGCTTCGCTGAGTGACTGTTCAATGCCGGTGCGCCGTTTGGCCAATGACCGCGCTAGCACCGGACGATACAAAAGCGCTGCAGAATCCAGACCAGAACCAGAAAGTTAATGATTTCCTGCTTGGGAATATCCCCAATGGTTCAATTCCACGGTATTGCAACTCCCAATCAGCATTAATCAGGGCAGCAGATATTCCAGCAGCGGATTGCGAAACAGCACAATCAGCACAATAACGAACAGTAAATAGCCAGTGATTCGATCATGGCCAGACCGATAAACAGGATGCGCATGATCGAGCTTTCGCCCCTGTCAGCTGCCGGGCCAGCGCGTCCAGCGCGCTGTCGCACGCCCAACAGCCGCCGGCAGCATGACACCGAGGGCAATACCAAAAATGGCCGCGACAGTGGATGCCAACGCGAACCGGAAAGATCAGACGAAAATCTCCTTAAACAAAAAAGTCTGTTTTTTAAAAAGTACCGACTGGATTTTCTAAAATAAATTAAATGATGTTGCTCATGTTTGCCGTGGACTGTCGCTGTTACGTGTGTGGCCTGTTGCGATTGAAGGCTACCGGCGATATAGATCAATGCCAGCATGCCGAAAATATAGGCTTGCACCAGGCCTTCGATAATATGCAGCATCAAGATAGGAATCGGTACCAAAAAGCCCGCGACCAGCAGAATCAGCAGCGCGGCCATTTCCAGACTCATCATATTGCCGAATAACCGGATGGCCAGCGCGATAGTGCGGGTAATCTCACTGATGATATGAAACGGCAACAGTATCGGGCTTGGCGTCAGATAGTGACGTAGATACAGTCGCAGTCCCTGGATACGGATGCCGAACCAGTGTACGGATAGAAAGACCAGTACCGCTAAAGCGGCCGTCGCTGATAAGTCCTGGGTCGGTGAGTGCAGACCGGGAATCAGCCCCGTCAGGTTGGCGAAAACCAGATATATCCAGAACGTCGCGATCAGGGGCAGAATGGTGCGGGCATGTTGGGGTGCGGCTTCCGCAATAGCGCTTTCCAGCAGCATGACGATGCCTTCCAGTGCAGTTTGCAGCGGGCCAGGCTGGATGGTCAGGCGCCGGGTTGCCAACCAGGCACACAGACCGAGCAGTGCCATGATACCCCAGGTCGTTAATACCGTACCGGTGATGGCAACCGGTCCCAGTGAAAAAACAATATGGCTTGTTTCGCTGTCCACGACTTATTTCCTGATAAACAGATACACATTTAATGCGCCCAGCATGACCCCGAGCAGAATCAGGTTCAGCGTCCAATGCAGGGAATAGCCCGCTGCCTGGGTATCCAGCCAGCGTCCCAGATAGGCACCGCCGACCACAGGTAGCACAAACAGTAAGCCCAGCGTGCCCAGATAGACTGTTTCCGCCAGCAGCGTAGGGCGCTCACGCTCGGCCTTTTGCATGCGCTTGGCTTGCCGTTCCAGTTGTGTTTTCAGACGTTGATTCTGGTTCATTGCTGCCGTATCTGCTCCTGGCCTAATTGCCACATTCGTTGCAGTACCTGCTGTTCCATCTGCCGCAGACTTTGCTTCATACCGCGCAGATCTTCTTCCTCGGCCAGCAACTGGGCCTGCAGGGTGGCACTGATGCGTTCGTAATCATCGTCCAGCAGATAACGACGACTGATAATCGACAGTTCATTGGCACTGAAATACAGTACCGCACCGGGCATAGCCAGATAGCGCCAGGGTTGCTCCGGTAAGCGGAAACGGGCCAGACCAAAGACCAGCGTGGTCATGAAGCGGGCATGACCGGCCAGTAAGCCGAAGCTGCCGGAAGCGTCCTCGCCGACAAACGACGCCACGCCATCGATGCGCTCACTGTGCATTGCATCCAGCAATTGCAGGCTGAAGGTGTTGCTTGTCATCAATGTTTGTCCATCACAATCGGATCAGGCACTAGCGGATCAGGCGGCTGGCATGGCACCCTGCATATAGCAGTGGTCTTCGCTGACCTCGTCGTAGCGGCCGGTCAGGAAGGCATCGCAATCGGCCAGGGTTTGTTGCAGTGGCACCGAAACGCCCTGCATGCCGGTATGCCCGGCGGTGACCCAAAAGGGTTGGGTCAGGTAACGCTGCAGTTTACGGGCTCGCATCACGATACGGCGATCCTGCTCCGACAGCTCTTCCAGACCGAGCATGGCGATGATGTCTTCCAGTTCACGGTAGCGGGCCAGATGTTCGCGTACCCCCTCAGCAATCGTGTAATGCTGATCGCCCAGTGTGTAGCGATCCATCAGCTTGCTGCCGGATCGCAAAGGATCAACTGCGGGATAGATGCCTTTGCTCGCCTGCGCACGGGACAGAATAACCGTGGTATCCAGGTGACTCAGAATGGCGTTGACCGCAGGATCGGTCATGTCATCGGCAGGTACATAAACTGCCTGGACCGATGTGATTGCACCTTGTCGGGTGGACAGAATGCGGTCTTCCAGTTCTGCCACTTCGGTAGTCAGGGTGGGTTGGTAACCCACGGTGGCCGGCATGCGTCCCAACAGGATAGATATCTCACTGCCGGCCTGTACAAAGCGGAAGACATTGTCCATCACGAACAAGACTTCTTTGTTGAGCGAATCGCGCAGATACTCGGCATAGGTCAGCGCGGACAAACCGATCCGAAAACGCACACCGGAGGATTCGTCCATCTGGCCGAATACCAGCAGGGTTTGTGGCAATACCCCGGCTTTATCCATTTCGTGCCAGAGCTCGTGCGCCTCGCGGATACGCTCGCCAACACCGGCAAAAACCGATACCCCCTCGTGCAGCGAGGCCATAGCGTGCATGAACTCCATCACCAGTACGGTTTTACCAACGCCCGCACCACCAAACAGGCCGGTTTTGCCACCTTTGATGAATGGGCACAGCAAGTCGATGACTTTGATCCCGGTTGGCAGAATGCCGCTCACACCCAAGGCATCATGCAATGACACCGGGCTACCGTGAATATTTCGAAATTCTTGAGCCGGTAGCGGTGGAGCGCCGTCCAGCGGTTCGCCGAAGATATTGAGCAGACGGCCCAGGCACTCCGGTGCGACCGGGACATGCAGTGGTGCGCCGGTATCGTAAACCGCCATACCGCGTTGCAGGCCCGAAGTACGATGCAGGGTAATCGCCCGCACGTGGCGTTCGTCCAGATGCTGATGCACTTCGAATAAATACATCTCGTGGTCGAACGAGGCGTATAAAGCCTGCCGCAGTGGCGGCAACCGGGTGCAGGCAATGACCACCACCGGGCCGTGCACCTCGGCGATAGTACCGATGGATACCGGTGTTGACGCAGAAGCGTCGTTCATGTCACTCATGAGATTGAAATACAGGAAAAAAAGACATTGGAAAAAACCGTAGTGGAATAGCTACCACAGGTCCGGGCGCTTATCTGACGCCGGCCAGACCTCTGAGAATGTGCGCTGGTTTAAAGGTGCTGGCTCATTGCTCTGCTTCGTAATGATAATATTCAGCGTTCAGATAATCCTGTACATCATCCACCTCGGCAGCCGTCCAGGACAATTTTAAAACCTCCTGCCAGCGTGCGATTTGCCAGCGCAGATCGGCCGGTGTTTTGGCTTTGCGTTGTTCACGGATATGCACCTGGCTTTCGTGGCATACGGTGCAGTGATTGTCATACAGTTGTTTGCCCCGCTCGGGATCGGCGGCTTGTGCACTGCCGATGACGGTAGCGCCCATCGCTACAGCCAGCGCGCAACAGCGGATAGTTGTAAAGACCATGGTCGTATTCAACTCCTGATTTAACGGTGCCGGATTGGACACTGTACAGACATATAGCATAACCAGGGTCTGGCGTGCCGGCATTGATCTGGATCAACGCGACCCCATATCTTCAGCAGGCGGTGTCACGGGCTGATCAGGCCGCCTTCCATCCTGCAGGCAGGTGTGGGAAAATCCGCCGCTTTGTCACGAACAGTAATGTAAAGATGTCAAGTTATGGAATATAAAACCTATATGTGCGTCATCTGCGGTTGGGTATATGACGAAGAAAAGGGCTGGCCGGAAGACGGTATAGCGCCGGGTACCCGCTGGGAGGATGTACCGCTGACCTGGACCTGCCCCGAGTGCGGTGCGGGCAAGGAAGATTTCGAAATGATCGAAATCTGAGAAGATCGACTTAAAAGAGCTGCTTGCTCAGGAGTCGGTCTGACTGGATAGCGTGACCGCCAGCTCCTGCAGCAGGGTGGCGGTTTCCTGACGGCCATGCAGATCGATATAGGCTTTCAAGCCCGTCGAGAATAGCGCTGCGGCGGGAAAATCCATCGGATAATGGCCACCGCTTTCCAGCTCGAGTTTATGCCGTACATGCTGGCATAGCTCAAGCATCGCGCGGAAAACCGGATCATCTGCTGCAGGAAGTTTTATGCTCATAAACTCAGTATAGCGGAACCGGCTCCGCTTATCTCTGGCTAGACAGTTTTTGATGCGGCCCTTGTTTAAGCAAGTACGGTTTAAGCAAGTACGGTTTAAGCAAGTACGGTTTAAGCAAGTACGGTTTAAGCAAGTACGGTTTAAGCAAGTACGGTTTAAGCAAGTATGGCTAACGCCTGTTGATGCAAGTCTGCGTTGGCAGCGGCGATCACCTGGCCATCGGAATGAAGCCCCAGTGGTTGACCGTGCCAGTCCGTGATAACGCCGCCAGCGCCTTCCACCACATTAATCAGTGCGCAGTAGTCAAAAGGTTTGAGGTCGGCTTCTACCACCAGATCGATAAAACCCGCTGCCAGCAGACCGTAGGCATGGCAATCGCCGCCAAAACGGCGTAGCCGTACGCGTTGAACGAGACGGTTAAAACGGAGCTCGGCGGCCCCCTGAAACATTTCCGGGCCGGTCGCAAACAGCGTTGCCTCGGCCAGAGTAGCGGTGTTGCGGGTCTGACAGGCGCGCCCGTTAAACAGCGTGGCAGCCCCGCTTTGGCCCTGCCAGCGCTCGTCGAGTGCCGGCATGTCGATAATGCCGAGCAGCGGGCGATTATCCGCCAGCAAGGCAATGAGGGTTCCAAAGGTCGGCACACCGCTGATAAAGCTTTTGGTGCCGTCAATAGGGTCGATCACCCAGACCAGGCGTTGACCACTCAGCTCATTGCTGAATTCTTCGCCATAGATCCCGTGTCCGGGGTATTGCGCTGCCAGCAGCAGCCGTAAATGGTGTTCGGTTTCGCGATCAGCAATGGTGACCGGTGATTCGTCACTTTTATGCTCAACTTCGAAACGCTGGCGGAAATAACGCAACGTATGCTGGCGTGCAGTATCCGCCAGGGTATTGGCGAATGTCGTCAGTTCGGCTAATGGGAATTGGTCGCTCAACGGTGCTCTCCAAGCAAGAGGAATTTAAAAGCGCTATAGTGTAACGATACGCCCTATAACTCTACTTCTTATCACTTTTATGGAGAATTTTCATGCAAATCCAAGATCGGAATTTGTGGCGGCAGCAGTGCTATATCAACGGTGAATGGGCTGATGCTGACGATGGTGCCACACTGTCAGTCAATAACCCCGCCACCCGCGATAGTTTAGGCACAGTGCCAAAAATGGGTGCTGCTGAAACCCGTCGCGCTATCGAAGCTGCGGAAGCGGCGCTGCCAGCCTGGCGTGCCAAAACCGCCAAGGAACGCGCCACTATTTTGCGCAAATGGTATGAGCTGATGATGGCTAATCAGGAAGATCTGGCGATCATCATGACCTCGAGCAGGGCAAGGCTCTGGTGGAGTCGCGCGGTGAGATTGCCTATGCCGGTTCATTTATTGAATGGTTTGCAGAGGAAGCCAAGCGTATTTATGGCGAGACTATTCCCCAGCATCAGGCCGATAAGCGGATTGTTGTGATCAAGCAGCCGGTCGGCGTGTGTGCCGCCATTACCCCCTGGAATTTCCCGGCCGCGATGATTACCCGTAAAGCCGGTCCGGCGCTGGCGGCAGGCTGCACCATGGTGATCAAGCCCGCTTCGCAGACACCGTATTCGGCGCTGGCGCTGTGTGAACTGGCCGAACGGGCCGGTGTGCCGAAAGGCGTTATTAATGTCGTGACGGGTTCGGCCAGTGCCATAGGTGGCGAGCTGACCGGCAATCCGACCGTGCGCAAGCTGAGCTTTACCGGCTCGACCGAAGTGGGCAAAAAGTTAATGGTGCAGTGCGCCGAGACGGTCAAAAAAACCTCGATGGAACTGGGCGGTAATGCGCCTTTTATTGTGTTTGACGACGCCGATCTGGACGCTGCTGTGGAAGGCGCGATTATTTCAAAATACCGCAATACCGGTCAGACCTGCGTCTGTGCCAACCGGATTTACGTGCAAGACAGCGTGTACGATGCGTTTGCGCAAAAACTGGCAGCGGCCGTCGAGGCCAAACTGAACGTGGGCAACGGTCTGGATGAGGGGGTCACCGTAGGACCGCTGATCGATCAGGCGGCGCTGGAAAAAGTCGAGGAACATATCCAGGACGCGTTGGGCAAAGGTGCCAAAGTTGCGCTGGGTGGTGCCCGTCATGCATTGGGCGGCACCTTTTTTCAGCCGACTATTCTGACCGGCGTCACCGCTGCTATGAAAGTGGCCAATGAAGAAACCTTTGGCCCGGTTGCGCCTTTGTTTCGCTTCAGCACTGATGCGGAAGCCATCGCTGCCGCTAATAACACACCGTTTGGTCTGGCAGCGTATTTTTACAGCCGTGACATCGGGCGTATCTGGCGTGTTGCTGAAGGACTGGAATCGGGTATGGTCGGTATTAATACCGGGCTGATCTCGACCGAAGTTGCGCCCTTTGGCGGTGTCAAGGAATCCGGCATTGGTCGGGAAGGCTCCAGCCATGGCATCGAGGAATACCTCGAGATGAAATATCTTTGCATCGGTGGCATTGATCAATAGTGCGCCAGTAAATTCAAGCAATGCTTCAAATTGGCCCTTACCGCATAACCGCGCCGGTTGTGCTGGCGCCGATGGCCGGCGTCACTGACCGGCCGTTTCGCCAGCTTTGCAAACGTCTGGGGGCCGGTCTGGCAGTGTCAGAAATGGTCACTGCCGACCCACGTTTGCGCAACAGTCGCAAAACCCGGCTGCGGTTGGATCACAGCGGCGAGAGCGAACCGCGTTCGGTTCAGATCGCCGGCTACGATCCGCTCATGCTGGCCGAGGCGGCCCGCGCCAATGTTGACCACGGTGCACAGATCATTGATATCAACATGGGCTGTCCGGCCAAGAAGGTCTGCAATGTGCAAGCGGGTTCGGCCTTGCTGCGCGATGAGGCGCTGGTGGGGCGGATTCTGGAAGCGGTCGTCAAGGCTGTCGAGGTGCCGGTCACACTGAAAATCCGTACTGGCTGGTCACCCGAACAGCGCAATGGGGTGGCTATCGCCCGCATTGCTGAACAGGCCGGCATACAGGCTCTGGCTGTGCATGGCCGGACCCGGCAGGACGCGTTTCGTGGCCAGGCCGAATATGGCACTATTTCTGCAATAAAACAATTTGTGACAATTCCGGTCATCGCCAATGGTGATATCGACAGTCCGCAGAAAGCCTGTGAAGTATTGCAGCTGACCGGTGCAGACGCAGTCATGATAGGGCGGGCGGCGCAGGGACGACCCTGGTTGTTTCAACAGATTCAGCATTACCTGGCAAACGGCGAACAATTACCAGAACCGCCGCTAAGCTGGATCGGTAGGGTATTACTGTCCCATCTGCATGAGTTATACGCGCTGTACGGTGAGGCGCAAGGGGTGCGAGTAGCTCGCAAGCATCTGTCTTGGTATAGCCAGGGACAACCGCAAGCTGCCGAGTTCTGGCAGCGTATTAATAAGGTTGAGCTGGCGACCGAGCAATTGCGCTTGAGCGAGCAATTTTTTTTCCAGCGGGAGGAGGCAGGCGTGGCGGCATGAATGACAGCAAAAGAATAATAGCGACACCCGTAGTGCCATTGCGCACGCAGGTAGAGACAACGCTACGGCATTATTTCCAGCATCTGGGCGATTATGTACCTCATAACCTCTATAAATTCGTGTTGTCAGAGGTTGAACCGCCATTGTTGCAGGTTGTGCTGGAACACACCGATGGCAATCAAAGCCGGGCGGCGGAAATTCTCGGACTGGATCGTGGCACGTTGCGCAAAAAACTGCGCGAACACGGTTTGCTGTGAGAAATACGAAGCCTGCTTAACGGCGCGACTGATCGCTGTCGAGTATCATTTTCAGACAGTCGCTACGGGCGGCGATCTGTTCAATCCAGTACGGCGGGGAAATGACTATGCCTCAACGAAAAATCTTGCTGAGTTGGAGTAGCGGCAAGGACAGTGCCTGGGCGCTGCATACCCTGCAGCAGGACGCCAGCTTTGAGGTGGTCGGCCTGGTCTGCACAGTCAACCAGGCTTTTCAGCGCGTCGCTATGCATGGGGTGCGGCGTGAATTGCTGAAACAGCAAGCGCAGGCACTGGGTCTGCCTCTGACCGTGCTTGAGCTGCCTTATCCGTGCAGTAACGCAGACTATGAAGCCATCATGCAGAGCTTTGTTACACAGGCCGTTGCCGATGGTGTCGAGTGCATGGCATTCGGGGATCTTTTTCTGACCGATATCCGCCATTACCGGGAAAAAAATCTGCTGGGCACAGGGCTGGAGCCCGTGTTCCCGCTCTGGGGGCAACCGACCCGGGCCTTGGCGCAACAGATGATTGAAGCCGGTCTGGTTGCCTATTTAACCTGTGTTGATCCGGCCAGACTGAGCCCGCAATGGGCCGGACAGCGCTATGATACCGAACTGCTGGCAGCTTTACCGGCAGGTATTGATCCGTGCGGTGAACACGGCGAGTTTCATACTTTCGCAGTTGACGGGCCAATGTTTAACCAACCCGTATCTATTCGCCAGGGCGAGGTGGTTGAGCGGGACGGATTCGTCTTCGCTGACTTTTTAGCCGTATAATTTATAACTGGGAGCCGGTTTTTTTAAAGGAAACAGCAGCCTTGCGGCCACGGCAATAACCCAACGGAATTGCAATGGATAAAGAAAGTAGGAAAACCTGTCCGACCTGCGGCACCGACAATGATAAATCGGTACTGCAGTGTGCCACTTGTGGTGGCAGTATGGAGGCCAGTTATTACGATGTGCTCGGCATCGATATGGGCGCAGGCGTTGAAGTCATTCATAAAGCCTATCGGCGGGCTGCCGCGAAATACCATCCCGATAAAACCGCCAGTCAGGCGGTGGAACAGCGCGCGCTGGCCGAGCATAAAATGCGCCAGCTCAACTATATCTGGCGGGTACTGAAAAACCCTGAGCGGCGGGAAAAATACCTGCAGGGCTTGCGACTGCGGGCGTATGTTGCGCAGCATGGTGCCGCTGAAAAAGAGATTGTTGACGAACCACAGACCGAGAGCCCGGACGTTCCCGCCGGCGTTGCGGGTGTGCGCCGTGCGATTGCCCGGTTAGTCGACTATGTGCTGTTCGGTTTTGTATTGTATGCCCTGATCTGGCTGCTCGATAGCGCGCTCGATACCGGTATCTGGGCCGAGCTTAATAGTATTGTCAGCCTGCTGGCCGGTGATACTGTGTTGTTGTTAGCACTGAGCGTCATCTTTGTCAGTGGATTGACCCTGCTCTGGATTGGTCTGGAAGCCTTACAGCTCGCTTTGTTCGGTGCCACAATGGGCAAATCCCTGATGCGGATTTGGGTGCTCGACGACACTGACGAGCCGTTGGGCTTCAGCGCTGCGCTGTCACGCGCCTGGTCGGTCTGGCTACGTGGTATGGGTGGTGGCGTGCTGTTTATCGCGCCGCTGCTATGGCTGGTTTGGTATAGAGGCCTGCGACAGGAACGCGCCATGCCCTGGGATGTCGCCGCTGCCAGCCATCCTGCTTATGATGACATCAAAATATCGGCGTATGCTATGGCGCTGTTCGTTCTGGTGGTGCCGGGCGTTGCGCTGCTGGTGGTGAATTGGCCACCACCTGGTTTGAATACATCCAGTGTGTTATCTGCGACGCCTTCACCGACCGGCCCGTCGGCTGGTCCAGTGACGACAGAGCCTGTCCCTGTGCCATCCGGCAACAACGTTGCGCCGGCAGAGCCGACAGCTGTCGCTACTATCGAATCCAGGCCAGGCCCCATCGAGTCACCGCTTGCGCCGCTGCCTGAGTTAAAGCCCGTACCCGCACCTGTACCTGATGCCCGCCCGATAGTGTCCGTACCGGACAGCACACCGGCGTCGCCTGAGTTAAAGCCCGTACCCGATGCCCGCCCGATGGTGCCCGTACCGGGCAGCACTTCGGCGTCCATTGAGAGTGGCGTAGCTGAACCGCCCAGCCAGCCACCAAACCAGGCACCGGCGGTAAAACCCGAACCATTGCTGCCGCCGCCGCTGCGACCGGATTACCAGAGCACGGCAACAATAACCGGGCCGGATTTTGGCGGCGTATCCGTTGCCCCGGTGTCTGCAGTGCCCTCAAGTGTTGTTGCTGATCGGGTGGACAGCGAGCGACGGGTTAATTGTATGAACCGTTATTTCGAGACCATGCACGAAGCGGTGGAGTTGCCGTTGGGCGATTATGCCCGCCTGGATCGTGCGGCACGTGCCGAGCTGGAGCGTTGCTTACGTTAACGGCTGCGTTTGCTATAAATCTGTAGCTGTCTGCAGTGTTTCGAGCTGCTGCTGCCGGTTGGTCGGGGTGTCGCTGCGTACCGTAACGTGACCGACCTTACGACCGGGACGCGCCTGTTTGCCATAGTCATGATAATGCGCGCCGCTAGTGACAAGACAGATGTCCCGTGCCGCCATAGTGCCAATGCAGTTCAGCATGGCGGAATACCCGCGAGGTTTAGTCGATCCCAGCGGCAGACCGCAGATCGCACGCAGGTGATTTTCAAACTGCGAGGTTTCCGCGCCTTCAATCGTCCAGTGACCGGAATTATGTACTCTGGGGGCCATTTCGTTGGCGAGCAGCTGCCCCTGGACGACAAAAAACTCGATTGCCAGCACACCGACATAATCCAGCTGTTGTGCGACCCGACGAGCATAGTCCTGAGCCTGCAGGCTTAGAGACGTGTTCTCATAGGGAGCCAGTGACAGGTGCAGAATACCGGCCTGATGCTGGTTTTCGGTCAGCGGGTAAAAATCGATATGGCCGCTACGGTCCCGTACCGCCAGAATAGACACTTCACGTTCGAATCCGACAAACCCCTCCAGAATCAACGGTGCGTCACCCAGTGCCGTATACGCGGGTGCCAGATCGGCCTCGCTGTGCAATACCCGCTGGCCTTTGCCGTCATAGCCCAGGCGGCGGGTTTTTAAAACCGCAGGCAGGCCGGTGTGTGCGGTAGCTTGCTGTAAATCGGCGAACTCCAGCACATTGGCAAAACGTGGTGTCGGGATCTTCAGTTCACCAAATAGCGTTTTTTCATTCAGGCGATCCTGCGCTGTAGCCAGCGCAGATGGCGGCGGATATACGGCAGTCTGTTTAGTCAGTGCCTGGGCTGCGGCGGCGGGCACGTTTTCAAAATCAAACGTAATCACATCAGCCCATTCTGCCAGTTCGGCCAGCGCCAGCGGATCGTCGTAGGCACCCTGAATAAGCCCGGCTACTTGACCGGCACAGGCATCGGGCGCCGGGTCCAGTACCTTGAACTGCAAGCCCAGCGGATAACCTGCCAGCGCCAGCATGCGAGCCAACTGACCGCCTCCCACAATACCGACTTTTCGGGCGCTGGCACTCATGTCGGTTCTCCCGGTACCGGATGCGCCAGTACCTGTGCGGTCTGGGTCTGTCGGTAAGTACGCGCCGCCGTGCGTATGGCCGGGTATTTATTGCCCAGCAGACTGGCCGCCAGCAACGCCGCGTTAACAGCACCCGCCCGGCCAATGGCCAGTGTGCCGACCGGAATACCCGCTGGCATTTGCACAATGGAAAGCAGTGAATCCATCCCATTCAGTGCTTTTGACTGGACCGGCACGCCGAGTACCGGCAGGCAGGTTTTGGCGGCTGCCATACCGGGCAGATGGGCGGCACCACCGGCACCGGCGATAATCACTTCCAGTCCGCGCGCCTCGGCCTGCTCGGCATACTCGAATAACAAATCCGGTGTGCGATGCGCCGAGACAACCTGTTTTTCGTAGGAAATCTGCAGGGTATCCAGGGTTTCTGCTGTGTGGCGCATGGTGTCCCAATCGGATTGTGAGCCCATGATAAGACCGACCAGGGCAGCCATTATTCGAACACCTCCAGGTTGTCATTATGCAGTGCGATCTTGGCCAGAGTAATAATGGGCAGCTGTAGATCGCTGAATCGCTCGCGGCCGCCTTCTTGCGGTTTTTCGATCACGCAGCCGATGCCGCACAAGGTTGCGCCGCTTTGCTGAACAATCGCTACCAGGGCCTGCAGGGTTGAGCCTGTGGCGAGAAAATCGTCAATCAGCAACACCCGATCCTGTGCGGCTAGATAGCGCTTGGAAATCCGCAGTGTGACCGGATTGCTGCGGGTGCGGCTGATTGCCTTGGCGATGAAATAGTCGTCCTGCATGGACGAGGACATCTGTTTGCGGGCGTAAATGACGGCACAGCCCAATTCATTGGCAGTCGTCAGGGCAGGCAGAATGCCGCTGGTTTCAGCAGTAATGACCTTGCTGATTCCAGCCGTGCGAAAAGGGTTCGCCAGCTCGATACCGATGCGGCTCATCAGCCCGGCATCGACCTGATGATTCAGGAAACTATCGACTTTGACGATGCCGCCGCCGATGTGAATACCTTCTTGTTGGATGCGTTCGACCAGTTCTTGCATGAGGGTTATCCAAAGTTTTAGGGGCGAAGTTTATAGCAGCACTGGTCAGAACCAAAACTGTTTTCGGTACCGGTTGTGAGGGCTTGCCCGACCCGGCAGGCAGCAGCGGTCATACTATTGTACGAGTTGCCTTAAGAGAGCAGTGTCGAGAGGATGCCGGTGATATTACCCGGGTGAGATTACACTGGCGATAAGCCGTACAATAGGGCTTATCAGGCGGTATTCTGGAGAGCCATTCATGCAAAATTATCGATCACCCTGGCTGATTGAAGAGCTGGATATCTACCGCGACGCGGTGCGCAAGTTTATTGAGCAGGAATTCGTGCCGCAGGACGAACGCTGGCAGCAGCAGCAATACACGGATCGCTCGGCCTGGCGGCAGGCCGGCGAGATGGGCATGCTGCTGACCGATGTGCCGGAGCAGTACGGCGGTCTGGGCGGCAGTTTCGCGCATGAGGCGGTCGTATACGAAGAACTTGCCCGCGCCAAGGTCAACAGCTTTAATAACGCGGTGCACTCCATCGCCGCCCACTATGTGCTTGAATACGGCAGCGAAGCGCAGAAACAGCAGTGGCTACCGCCCATGGCGCGTGGTGAGCTGATCGGTGCCATTGCCATGAGCGAAGCGGGGGCGGGGTCGGATTTGCAGGGCGTGCAGACCCGGGCCGTGCGTGCTGGTGACGAGTATGTTATCAATGGCTCGAAGATTTTCATCAGCAATGGTTATAACGCTGATGCCTTGCTGCTGGTGGCCAAGACTGACCCCAAACAGGGTGCCAAAGGCGTGTCCCTGTTCATGGTTGATACCCGCGAGCTGGCCGGTTACCGGGTGGGCCGGATTCTGCAGAAACTGGGTCTGAAAGGGCAGGATACTGCCGAGCTGTTTTTCGATGATGTGCGTATCCCCGCCAGCAGCTTGCTGGGTTCCGCCGAAGGGCAGGGGTTTTACCAACTGATGCAGCAATTGCCGTATGAGCGCCTGATTATTGCGGTTAACGCGGTTGCTAGTCTGGAGCGCGTGCTGGAGCTGACAATCGAGTACACGCGTGAACGGCAGGCTTTCGGGCAATCTGTCCTATCATTCCAGAACACCCGTTTCACACTGGCCGAAGCCAAGACTGAAATCATGATTGCGCGGGTTTTTCTGGATTATTGTATTGGACGCCTGCTGGCTGGTGATCTGGATACGGTAACAGCCTCGATGGCGAAATGGTGGACCACCGAAAAGCAATGCGCCATTACTGACGCCTGTCTGCAACTGCACGGTGGTAACGGCTATATGTGGGAATATCCTGTCGCGCAGTATTTTGCCGACAGCCGGGTGCAGAAGATTTACGGCGGCACTAATGAAATCATGAAAGAACTCATCGCACGCTCGTTGTAGTGGCGTGTATTTAAAACTTTGGAGGAGCGATATGAAACCCACTCTTGGACTTGTTATTGGCGATCCGGCCGGCGTTGGCCCGGAACTGGCCGCTAAATTGCTGGCGCTGCCGGAAACTGCCGAACAAGCGAATATCGTGGTACTGGGTGATCAGCGGATTTTACAGAAAGGCGCTGAAATTGCCAGTGTTGAGCTTGCTGTAAATGTTATTCAGTCGCCGGCAGATATTGACTTCGGTGACGTGTTGAGTGGCACTCCGCTGCTGCTCGATCTGCCGGCGCCGGAAGCGCTGGCAGCACCGCTCGGGCAGGTCTCGGCAGCGTGTGGCCGGGCGGTACTGACTAACTACACCACCGCGCTGCGGCTTGCCAATGACGGTGTGCTGGCTGGCTTCAGTTTTACGCCGTTTAATAAAGGGTCGCTGAAGCTGGCCGGTAATCCCTGCGAAGACGAGCTGCAGTTTGCGGCGCAGGAGCTGGGGCATACCAAACCTGTCAGCGAATTCAATGTGTTGGAGAATATGTGGAATGCGCGGGTTACCTCGCATGTCCCCCTGAAAGATGTGGCCGGTCTGCTCAGCGTGGAGCGTATCGTGACCTCGATCAAGCTGGCTCACGAAGCACTCAAGGCAGCAGGTTTCGCACAACCGCGCATCGCCGTGGCGGCACTTAATCCGCATGCCGGTGACAATGGCAATATCGGTCGTGAGGAAATCGACATTATTGCGCCAGCGGTAGCCCAGGCGCAGGCGCTGCAGATCCATGCCGACGGGCCGTTTCCGGGCGATACTCTGTATCTGCGTATCCGCGACGGCCAGTATCATTGCGCGGTGACGATGTATCACGACCAGGGCCAGACTGCGATCAAACTGCTGGGTTTCGATAAAGGGGTAACCTTCCTGGGCGGCTTGCCGTTTCCGATCACGACGCCAGCTCATGGTACGGCGTTTGATATTGCCGGTCAGGGCAAGGCCAATCCGGAAGGTATCCGGCGGGCATTTGCGATGTTGTGCGAGATAACGACCAGATAAAACAGCGGCTTGTGTACCAGCCATACGGAGGAAAAACGCTATGCCTCATATAAAAACCGATGACGGTGTGCAACTGTACTATGAAGAGACCGGCACCGGCGCACCCGTGGTCTTCGTGCATGAATTCGCCGGTGATTACCGCAGTTGGGAGCCGCAGATGCGGGCGCTGGGGCAGCGTTATCGCTGTATCGCGTTCAATGCCCGTGGCTATCCGCCCTCGGACGTGCCGACCGACGGTGGCATGTATTCGCAGGATCGCGCCCGGCTGGATATTTTAGCGGTACTCGATGGTTTGGAGATCACCCAGGCGCATATTGTCGGGCTGTCGATGGGCGGGTTCGCCACGCTGCATTTCGGTTTGCATCATCCGGACCGTGCCTTGTCGCTGGTGGTGGCGGGCTGCGGTTACGGGGCAGAGCGGGACAAGCGTGAGCAGTTTCAGCAGGAAGCCGAAGCGACCGCACAGTTCATCGGGCAGGCGACCGGCGAGCAGTTCGCCGCCAAATATGCACTGGGGCCAACCCGCGTGCAGTTTCAGAACAAAGATCCGCGTGGCTGGGCGGAATTTCGCGACCATCTGGCCGAACATTCGCTGCAGGGCGCGGCGCTGACTATGCGGGGTGTGCAAAAAAGCCGACCGTCTCTGTTTGATCTGACCGATGCCCTGCAAAAACTTACGGTGCCGACTTGGTTATCACCGGCGACGAAGATGCACCGTGTTTAATTCCGAATGTGTTTATGAAACGCATGATTCCATCGGCAGCGTTAGTCATCATGCCCAACGCCGGGCATACCATCAATCTCGAAGACCCGGATCGCTTCAATCGCGAAGTCAGTGAGTTTCTGGCTCAAGTGACTGCCGGGCGCTGGCCGCAGCGTGACCCGCGTGCCCAGGGTGACTCGATTCTGGGCGATTCAATATCGGGAACAGAGCGACAATAATGGGCGCACCCTGCGGCAAATAATTACATAAATAAACACTTTGCGGTGGCAGCGTGTTTATTTACTCGGTTATCCTAGGACAGTGTCTTTTGGTATTAGCAAATTAGAAAAGGCGCGTTGTTGTCTCGCGGAGTCTGGTGGGAATACAAGTCTGAAGATCTGACTGCACCGTTCGGCTTTTTCCACTGGCACTCTATTCATGCAACTGGTTTGCAACTTTAGAAGAATATCTTATGAAAAAAATAACGTGCTTATTGTTTGTTCTGCAAATGGTAGTGTTGTACGACGCGCAAGGCGCTACTTTATTTTCCACATTGCCGGGCATTGATCCCGTCACCCCGTCCGGCATCAGTTCGCAAAACTTTGTTGATGCGGGAGTGAGCACGCAAGGTGCCGATGATTTCACCGTGACGGGCAATGGCTGGTTGATTGAATCGATCCAGGTGGATGGCGAGTATGCCGAATTCACTGCCGGTGGCCCTGCTACCGGACCGGCAACGTCGGTCAATGTTTATATTGTGGGTAATTCCGGCACCTTGCCAGATACTACAAATCTTTCTGCCGGGGCTATTTACGCTGCCGAGAACATTTCCTATACCGACGCTGGTTCCGGTGATTTTGACATCCCCTTGCCCGGTGGCGGTGTCCTGCTGTCGGCAGGTACCTACTGGCTGGTGGTGCAAGCCAATATGACGGAAAGCGCCGGCGGTCAATGGCTGTGGACGGAAAGTGCCTCGGCAGGTTTTGCAAGCGCCTGGTTTCAGAGTACGCCAGGACTGATTCCGCCTGCCAGCGGCGGGGCGTTCATCTGCGTTGATGCCTGGGGCGAGCGTATCGCAACCTGTGATATTACCGTATCCCCCGATCCTAATCCGCCTGCCGAGCCGGATCTTGCATTTGCTTTGGACGGGGTTATCTTGACAGCGGGCGTCGATGTCAAGATAACTACGTTCACGACAACCGAGAACGGCTCCAGCGTCACATTTGAGGTGGTTTTAACCGCGCCGCCTGCCGGTGGCAATACGGTGACGGTTAATGTGGCATCGGGCGATGTAACTGAGGGCACGGTCGCGCCAGGATCGCTTGATTTTACGGCGGCCAATTGGAATATCCCGCAAACTGTAACGATAACACCTGGTGCCTCCGGCGACGGCAATGATGGTGATGTTATGTATCCGGTGACATTTTTGGTTAGCAGCGGCGATGGGGCCTATGACAGCCTGGCAGTGCCTGATGTTAATGGAACCAATATCAATATCGATGGAATTGCTACAATTATCGTCGATCCGGCTTCCGGCCTGCAGGTCAGCGAAGATGGTGTGCTGACGGCGACGGTGACTATTTCAGCTGGCTCTGATGTAACACCCAACATGGATGTAACGGTTGATCTGACCAATAACTCGCCAGCCCTGGTGACTCTGTCCACGGCCTCGGCAGTGCTCACCGCAGGTAATGGTTATTCGGTGGCAGTCACGATTACCGGGGTCGATGATGATATTGTCAACGGTTCCCGGCCTTTCTCGATTGCCACTGGATCGGCAGTGAGCGGAGATGTTGGTTTCAGTGGAATCGATCCGCCGGATATCTCGGGCGCTCTGTTGGACGACGACACGGCTGGCATTAGCGTAACAGCAGTCGGGGGCGAGCTGATCAATACCGATGAAGCCGGTACCCTCAGCGGCACAATCGATGTGGCGTTAATGTCCGAACCTACCGCTGATGTTACGGTGAATTTATTTAGTAGTGATCCTGGTGAAGGTACGGTGTCGCCAGCCAGTCTGACCTTCACGGCAGCAAACTGGGATACGCCTCAGCCCGTCACTGTCGCGGGCGTTGACGATGTGGAAGATGATGGCGATGTCAGTTATACCCTGGTCACGCAGCCACTGGTCAGTGCAGATCCCCAGTATGCGAACCTGGACCCGGCTGATGTTGCCGCAATCAATGTTGATGATGATGAACCTGTTGATGATGATGAACCTGTTGATGATGACATTATTATCGATGGGATAATACCGCCACCTGCCGCTGTGCCCAGTTTGTCTGTTTTGGGGGTAATGCTGCTGTCACTGCTGCTGCTGATTCCGTTGATGCGACAGCGCTATAAAGCGTAGATTTGCTATAAGGCTAGGCTTAAGCAGTCGATTCTGCGTTTTGCAATCAGCGCAGAATCGACTTTAAGCCGGGTAACCAATAATCCATAAACTGTGATGTTCATCACAGACCTGACCGTTTGATCCCACTACGAACACGGGCCACCCTGTTGGGAACATTACGCTGCAGCATCACACCGTCAGGCGTCCGTCCCGGTAATCCCGCATTGCCTGCTCGATTTCCTGGGTGGTATTCATCACGAACGGGCCGTAATGCGCTACCGGCTCGCGCAGCGGTTTGGCCGCCAGCAGCAGTATCCGGGCGGTGGTGTCGGTGGCGGCAAGGTTGATGCTGTCGCCATCGTCTAACACGGCCATTTGGCCGCGTACCAACTGTTGCCCGCCGATCAGCGCCGCGCCTTCGAACACATACGCGGCGGCGGTGTGGCCCGGGCTGACCGGAATGCTTAGTGTTGCCCCCGGTTCCAGTTGCACATCCAGATACAGCGGATCGGTACTGACACCCTGCACCACACCGTTGATGGTATCCGTACCGAGTTGCAGCTTACCTGCGACGACCTTGACCCAACCACCCGGTATGGATACACGCGGTATATCCTCGGGTGGGATATCCCGGTACGAGGCGTCTTTCATTTTCTCGCTGGCAGGCAAATTCAACCAGAGCTGAAATCCGCGCATGCGGCCTTCGATCTGCTGCGGCATCTCGGAGTGGATAATGCCGCGAGCGGCTGTCATCCATTGTACGCTGCCGGAGGTTAAACGGCCCTGATTGCCCAGATGATCCTCGTGCAGCATTTCGCCATCCAGCATATAGGTCACAGTCTCGAAACCCCGGTGCGGATGGGACGGGAAACCACCGATATAATCCGCCGCCTCGTCCGAGTTGAACTCATCCAGCAGCAGGAACGGATCGAGCTTATTGCCGGGGCTGAGTATCCGGGTCAATTTAACGCCAGCCCCGTCCGAGGTCGGGTGGCCGGTTACGATGTGTTGTACGGTACGCATGCTCATCAGCATTCTCCTTAAGACGCTGTGCCACTATGGAGCATTGTAAGCCGGGTTCGGTTTTAGCCGTAACCTCAGCCTTGCGGGCAGCCTTCAGGCTGCCAGTAGTGTTTCGATGCAATTACTGGCTGCGGCCAGCCCCTGTTGTTTATGTTCATCGCCCATGTTCAGGCCTTCAGCGTAGATAAACTCGACATCAGTGATGCCGAGAAACGCCAGAAAGGTTGCTACCAGTGGCACCTGATTGTCTTCCGGCATATTGCGATGACGGCCACCGCGGGTTGTAAATACATAGGCTTTCTTACCGTGCAGCAGGCCTTCGGGGCCATTGTCGGTATAGCGGAAAGTCACGCCGGCACGGGCGATATGATCGAACCAGGCTTTGACCGTAGACGGCACCGAGAAATTGTACATTGGCAGGCCAAGCACCAGGACATCGGCTTGCTGGACTTCGTTAATGAGTTCGTCAGCATAATCCACCATGGCTTGTTGGGCCGGGCTGCGCTGTTCGGCTGGTGTCATCAGTGCGCTCAGGCGGTCGCTGTCCAGATGCGGTACCGGTTGCGCTGAAAGATCACGCTTTTGAACCTGGCTGTCGGGTTCGCGCTCCAGCCAGCCCTGCACAAATTGATCAGCCAGGGTTGAGGAAACGCCTTGCTCGGCGAACAGGCTGCTGTTGATCTGAAGAATCTTGGTCATGTCTGCATACCTCAGTAAGTGAACTTGCTGCAAATAATATATGCATTTTTACGATTGAATTACGCAAAATTTAGCGCTATATAATCTAATTTTTAGATATTAATTTTAGAGCTATGTCCCGTATTCCACACACTACGCTGGAGCAATGGCAGACCTTGCAGGCTATCGTTGATCATGGTGGCTTCGCACAGGCCGCCGAAGCGCTCAATAAGAGCCAGTCCGCTGTCAGTTATGCCGTACGTAAACTGCAGGAGCAGTTACCGCTGCCGGTATTTGTGCTGGAAGGGCGCAAGGCCAGGCTGACACCAGCTGGCGAGGTACTGTTGCGGCGCGCCCACGGCTTATTGGACGAAGCGCTGGCGCTGGAACGGCTGGCAGATACGCTGGCGCAGGGCTGGGAGCCTGAAATCCGACTGGCGGTTGATATTATTTTCCCGCCGGACCGGTTGCTGAAAGCGCTGGACCGATTTACCGGGACTGCCGCAGAGAGGCTCGGAAACTCGCATCACACTGCTTGAAACCGTATTGTCCGGCACCGATGAAGCGCTGTTCGGTGGCGCGGTCGATCTGGTGCTCAGTCCGCGCGTACCACCAGGATTTCTGGGCACGCCCTTGCTGACAGTGGAGTTTGTCGCCGTGGCTCATCCAGCACACCCCCTGCATCAACTGGGGCGGACGCTGAGCTACCGTGATCTGCAGTCGCAGCGGCAACTGGTGATCCGGGACAGTGGTATCCGGCGCAGTCAGGATTCCGGCTGGCTGGGAGCGGAGCAGCGCTGGACGGTGTCGCATATCCAGACCTCTATCCATGCACTTAAACGTGGTCTGGGGTTTGCCTGGATACCCCGCGAACATATTCAGGACGAGTTGCAAACCGGCGTACTCAAACCTTTGCCGCTGCAGGAAGGCGCAACCCGGCAGGCGGTGGTAAATTTGATCTTTGCCGATTACGACAATACCGGCCCGGCCACCCGGCGGCTGGCGCAGCTGCTGCAAGAACACGCTGATTAGCATCTGGGTCAACGTCCGGGTCAGCATGTGGCAAAAGCGCTGCATGGGGTGTGGGCGCTTGATCTAAATCAAGGGCAGTCACGCAGTCACTGGAGACAATGACACTGACTCAAACCTTGAATAAGGAATCGGCCCATGTTCCGTATAACCCAGTATTTGCAGGAACTACTTGCTCCGACCCCACTCGGCCCGGTTCGTAAACCGCCGGGTCCGGTAGTGATCTGGAACCTGATCCGGCGCTGCAATCTGACCTGCAAGCACTGTTATTCCATCTCCGCCGATATTGATTTTCCAGGCGAACTGAGCACTGCGGAAGTATTCAGCGTGATGGATGATCTGCGTGGTTTCCGGGTGCCGGTGCTGATTCTTTCCGGCGGCGAGCCGTTGCTGCGGCCGGATATTTTCGAGATTTCCAGGCGTGCCAAAGACATGGGGTTTTATGTTGGCCTGTCTACCAACGGCACCTTGATCGATGACAGTAAAATCAAGGAAATAGCGGCGATTGGCTATGATTATGTCGGTATCAGTATCGATGGTATGCGTGCCACCCATGATCGTTTCCGCCGTCGTCAGGGCGCGTTTGATGAATCCATGCGCGGTGTGCAGCTGTGTCGGGAGCACGGTATCAAAGTCGGTTTGCGCTTTACCCTGACCCAGGACAACGCGGTCGAGCTACCCGAATTGCTGGCCCTGATGCGCGCCGAAGAAGTTGATAAATTCTACCTGTCCCACCTGAATTACAGCGGTCGTGGTAATAAAAACCGTAAGGACGATGTCGCTCACCGGTTGAGCTGCGAGGCAATGGATCTGTTATTCGACACCTGCCTGAGCGAGCTGCAAAACGGTGTAAAACGTGAATACGTCACCGGCAATAACGATGCTGACGGGGTGTATTTATTGCACTGGGCGGCGCAGCGGTTCCCGCCTGAGCGGGTTGCACATCTGCGCGCCAAGCTCGAACAGTGGGGCGGTAACAGCTCCGGGGTGAATATCGCCAATATTGATAATGTCGGCAATGTTCACCCGGATACGTTCTGGTGGAATTACAACCTCGGTAACGTCAAACAGCGGCCTTTCTCGGCTATCTGGCAAGACCGTTCCGATCCGCTCATGGACGGTCTCAAAGCCAGTCCCCGTCCACTTAAGGGGCGTTGTCGGGCTTGTGCGTATCAAGCCGTTTGCGGGGGCAATACCCGGGTGCGGGCATATCAGACGACGGGTGACCCCTGGGCGGCTGATCCGGCCTGCTATCTGGACGATAGCGAGATTGGCCTGCCAGCCGATTTTCAGTCCGAACCCCTGCAACCCTGGGTGCAATCCGAACCCATCCGTTTTCGTCCGGCGGCCAAACGCAGCGCCAAGCTGCCGACGACCAGTTCGGCAGTGCTGAGTCCCGCCTCGGCGCAAGGGGAAGTTTTTCTGGTCGGGGCCGGACCGGGTGATCCGGAGCTGCTGACGGTGCGGGCATACAAGTTATTGCAGCAGGCCGAGGTCGTGGTTTACGACCGGCTGGTGTCAGCCGCAGTGCTGGATCTGGTGCAGGCTACCGCGCAACTGATTTATGTCGGCAAGGCGGAAAGCCGACATGCACTGGCGCAGACTGAAATCAATCAGCTGCTGGTGCGGCTGGCACGACAAGGTAAGCAAGTGATCCGGCTGAAAGGTGGCGATCCGTTTATTTTCGGGCGCGGCGGCGAAGAGCTGCAAGCGCTGCAACAGGCCGGTATTCCCTTTCAGGTGGTGCCGGGTATCACGGCGGCCAGTGGCTGCACGGCTTATGCCGGTATTCCGTTGACCCATCGTGAGCATGCCCAGGCTTGTGTGCTGGTGACCGGTCATCGCAAAGCCGGACATCAGAAGACAAACTCTGATACAGACACGGGCGACGAGCTGGATCTTAACTGGCCGACACTGGCCCAGCCGGGGCAGACGCTGGTGTTTTATATGGGGCTGCATACCCTGCCGACCATCTGCAGCAAACTGATCGAACACGGCCTGGCCGCGTCCACCCCGGCGGCCCTGATTGAGCAGGGCACCAGCGTCGAGCAGCAGGTACATGCCGGCACATTGGCGACCCTGCCTACGCTGGCACAGTATGCCAAACCGCCGACCCTGATCGTGGTGGGTGAGGTGGTCGGATTGCGGCCGGTACTGGACTGGTTTCAGCCCGAGCTCGAGCCCGAGCCCGAGCCCGAGCCCGAGTATGGGTCCGAATCTGGATCTGAACCAGAAACAGCCCGGCTTGAGCGTGCGATAGGATAAGGTGATGCGTAGGTGGATTTATGTCCTGATAGGGATAAGCGTATGGGCTTCGACCGTGTCGGCGCAGGATGCTGAGCCGCTTTATCAGCAACATTGTGCCAGTTGTCACGGTGCCCAGCGCTTGGGTGGAATGGGACCGGCGCTGTTACCGGAAAACCTCAGTCGTCTGCGCGCCAAAGCAGCTGTCGAGGTCATTGCGCAAGGTCGCGCAGCCACCCAGATGCCGGCTTTTGCTGCGCAATTGAGTGCCGCTGATATCCAGGTGCTGGCGGATTATATTTATACCCCGCCTGCTGCGCCGCCAGTCTGGAGCGAGACCGAAATCCGCGCCAGTCACACGGGTTATCCGGCCCCCGGCAGCTTGCCCGATCAACCCGTATTTGAAACGCCGGATCTGTTGAATCTGTTCATTGTGGTGGAACTGGGCGACCATCATGCGACCCTGTTCGACGGTACCACGCTGGAGCCAATCCATCGTTTTCCGACCCGTTACGCTTTGCATGGCGGGCCGAAATTTTCGCCCGGCGGACGCTATGTGTATTTCGCTTCACGCGATGGCTGGATCAGTAAATTTGATATTTACAATCTTAAGGTTGTGGCGGAAATCCGGGCCGGTATTAATACCCGCAATATGGCCGTATCCGATGATGGCCGGTATGCCATGGTGGCGAATTATCTGCCGCATACCCTGGCGCTGCTGGATGCACAGGATCTGAGTCTGCTGCAGCTGATTCCGGTGCGCGACAGCCACGGTCAGAGCTCGCGGGTCAGCGCCCGCCCATGCTGCGCCGCCCCGACACAGTTTTATCGTTGCACTGAAAGACCTGAAGGAAGTCTGGGAGATTCCTTATCACGACGACGCGCCGGCGCTGCCGGTTTATACCGGGGTCATGCATGACTACCAGATTGAATCCGGCGAAGCACCGCTAATCGACGACAGCCGTTTTCCCATTCGTCGTATTGCTCTGGAGGATTATCTGGACGATTTTTTCTTCGATCCGGCCTACCAGAACCTGATTGGCGCTTCGCGTGGCGGGGCAGAGCAGAGTGACCGGGGCCAGGTGGTTAATCTGACCGTGGGACGACCGATTGCGACCATCGATCTGCCGGGGCTGCCGCATCTGGGTTCCGGTATCAGTTTTGAGTACCAGGGGCATCCGGTGCTGGCGACGCCGAACCTCAAAGAAGGGGTGGTTAGCGTGATCGATATGCGTGACTGGTCGGTCATCAAGCGCATTGAAACCCTGGGACCGGGGTTTTTCATGCGCGGACACGAAAACTCGCCGTATGTCTGGGTGGATGTGTTTTTCGGACCTAACAGCGACGCGGTGCATGTCATCGATACCCGCACTCTGGAAATCGTCAAAACCCTGCGGCCTGCGCCGGGCAAGACAGCTGCCCATGTCGAGTTCACCCGTGACGGGCGCTATGCCTTGCTCAGCATCTGGGACAACGACGGCGCACTGGTGATCTACGATGCGGTGACGCTGAGCGAAGTCAAGCGTATTCCCATGAAAAACCGTCCGGTAAATACAATGTGTACAACAAAATCACCTTGTCCAGTGGTACCAGCCATTAGTGCCCGTTGTTTCTACTATTAAAGAGACGCTGATTTTCGATGTACCAAGCTTCATCCTGATTTTACGCAAGCGAGGATTATTGTGATGAGCCATAAACCATGGCCTTTATTGAATTACAGTTTTCGCTGTTTCTTTCTGCTGGCTGGCATCTGGGCCGTGCTGGCAATGGCGCTCTGGCTCTGGGTGTTGCGAGGCGGTACCTGGCTTGGGCCTGATCCACTGCTTTGGCACGGCCATGAAATGCTGATTGGTTTTGTTGGTGCGGCGGTGGCCGGCTTTCTGCTGACCGCTGCCCCGGCCTGGACCAACCAGCCACCGCCGCAAGGGGTTCCGCTGGGTGTGCTGGCTTTGGCCTGGCTGCTGGGCCGGACCGCGATGGCTCTGGGCGGTGTGCTGCCAGCGCTGTGGGTATTACTGCTGGATGTGCTGTTTCCTGTACTGCTGGTTGGGCTGGTGGCGCGGATGCTGCTGCGAGCCGGTAACCGGCGTAATTATCCGCTGGCCGTGTTGCTGGGTTTATTCCCGCTGGCTGATGTGCTGATTCACCTGGACAGTATGGGTGTGCTGGCGGGCGGCAGGCAGGCGCTGAATGGGCTGCCGCATCTGGCGGCGCTGCTGGTAACGATTGTCGGCGGACGCATCACGCCCAGTTTTACCACTAACTGGTTGCGGATGCGCGGTATGAGCGCCTCATTGCAAAGTTGGCCCTGGCTGGAAAAATTGTCGTGCCGGCCACGCTGCTGGCTGCCGTGTTGCTGGTTAGCGCGCCGCAATTCTGGTTGAGTGCGCTGGTGGCTTTGCTGGTCGCAGCGCTGCATGCACTGCGGTTGTTTGGCTGGCGTGGCTGGCGGACATTGGCCGAGCCGTTGCTGGCCGTACTGCATCTGGGCTATGGCTGGATTGCTATTGGTTATGCCCTGCTGGGGCTGGCCAGTCTCGGGTGGCTGAATCAGGGGGCGGCGTTGCACGCGCTGACGGCAGGCGCGCTGGGCATGATGATTCTGGCGGTGATGACCCGGGTCGCACTGGGACATACCGGGCGGCCATTACACGCGCCACGGACCATCGTCGCGGCATATATAGCTGTCGGGCTGGCGGCGTTGTTACGCGTGCTGGCACCTGTATTTGCCAATTTTTACAGTAGCTTGCTGCTGGCCTCCGGGCTGGCCTGGATAACTGCTTTCGGACTGTTCCTGTGGGTTTATTGGCCAATCCTGACGCGGCCGCGCAGCGACGGTAAACCGGAGCGAATTGCCAGTCGGCCCAAAGTAGAAGACTGCCCCGGCAAGCAGAGTCTGGCGAGTTTATAATCGGGTGCTTTGCAGACGGATATTTTGGCGATGACGTACCTGACTCTGAAGCACATTCATATAACAGCGGTGACGCTCAGCGGTACCCTGTTTCTGCTGCGCGGGCTGTGGATGCTGCTGGATTCGCCGCGTTTGCAGCAGCGCTGGGTGCGTATCGTGCCGCATCTGATCGATACCGTATTGCTGGCCAGCGCCATTGCCATGGTGCTGATCAGTGCGCAGTATCCCTTCGTGCAGAGCTGGCTGACAGCCAAAGTGCTAGCGCTGCTGGTGTACATCGCACTGGGCATGCTGGCGCTCAAGCCGCACCGGCCCAAAGCCGTGCGGGTCGTGTGCTGGCTGGCGGCATTGGCGGTGTTCGGTTACATTGTCCTGGTCGCGTTGCGGCATAATCCCTGGCCCTTCACGCTGTGACTGCGGTCCATTCGTGCGGGATCAGCGGTTCGAATTCGCCGCCCCCGATCACGCCGCGCGCATAGGCGATATCCGGTGCGAAAAAGCGATCCTGCTCCAGCTTTGCCACGCCCCGGCGGATGAGTGCATGCGCCTGTTCGATAATCGCGGTGCTGCGTAGCGGACGACGGCAGTCGATACCCTGGGCCGCAGCCAGCAACTCAATCGCGATAACCCCCTGAGTATTAGCATTCATCGTGCCCAGTCGACGCGCGGCGAAGGTCGCCATACTGACGTGATCTTCCTGATTGGCCGAGGTCGGCAGGCTGTCCACGCTGGCGGGATGAGCCAGTGACTTATTCTCGCTGGCCAGCGCTGCAGCGGTGACATGCGCAATCATGAAGCCTGAATTCAGACCGGGCTCAGCAATAAGAAACGGTGGTAACTGGCTGATGCTTGAGTCGATCAGCATGGCAATACGCCGCTCCGACAGTGCGCCGATTTCAGCGATAGCCAGCGCCAGATTATCGGCTGCGAACGCAATGGGTTCCGCGTGGAAATTACCGCCAGAGATCGCGTCGCCAGTTTCACTGAACACCAGTGGATTATCCGACACCGCATTGGCTTCGCATAAGATGCGCGAGGCTGCGTATTCGATCTGGTCCAGACAGGCTCCCATCACCTGGGGCTGGCAGCGCAGCGAGTACGGGTCCTGCACTTTTTCACAGCCTTCATGCGAGCGGTTGATTTCGCTGCTGTCCAGAATGCGGCGAAACAGTGCGGCAACCCGCTGCTGGCCGGATTGCCCGCGGATCGCATGGATACGTGGATCAAATGGCACAAAACTGCCCAGTGCCGCTTCCACGCTCATTGCGCCTGCCAGAATGGCCGCTTCGAAATTGCGTTCAGCCTCGAACAGACCCGCCAGTGCCAGCGCCGTGGAGACCTGCGTGCCGTTCAGTACCGCCAGTCCTTCTTTGGCTTGCAGGGTGAGCGGTTCGATACCGGCCTGGGCCAGGGCTTGCGCGGCAGGCAGACGTTGCCCGTGCCAATGCACTTCACCTTCCCCCAGTAACACCAGACTCAGATGCGCCAGCGGTGCCAGATCGCCTGATGCACCCACCGAGCCCTGGCCTGGAATGCAGGGGTAAATTTCCTGATTGAACAGCGCAATCAGGGTGTCGATCAGTTCCGGGCTGACGCCGGAATAGCCGCGCGCCAGGCTGTTGATCTTGAGTAGCAGCGCCAGCCGGACGCAGGCATCGTCGAGTAGATCACCGGTGCCGACCGCGTGCGACAGCACCAGATTACGCTGCAATTGCGCCAGTTGATGCTGGGGAATATGGGTTTGCGCCAGCCGACCAAAACCGGTATTAATACCGTATACGGTGTCGCCGCCGGCAACAATAGTGCTCACTGTCTGCTGGCTGGCAAGAATGGCCGGGCGGGCGGAGTCAGCCAGCTTGACAGGTTGGTGCGTGCGGTACATGGCCCGCAATTGGGCGAGAGTAAGCTGACCGGGTTCGAGCATGAGGGGAGCGGGCGTCATACGAAATCACCTTGTAGAATAGCAAAAACAAGAGAATTATACGCCGCTCACTATACGTCTGGTGTCTTGCAAGCTGCCCGGCTTGGTCTATAGTTTCGAAGGAATGCCATTGTCTTCATATAAGTGATAGGCGCGGGAACAAATAACAACTATGTCAGACGATTTGTCCAAGTTGTCAGAACCGGAAAATTTTCCGCGCGATTTGATCGATACGGATCATATTGAGCATCTCATTTACGCTGATCAGATAGATTTACTGTACACCAGAGAGGCACCGCTGGCGCTGCTCTGGACCGCGCTGCTTGGCGCTGGTGTTGGTATGATTTACTGGTCTGAATTACCGCGCGCCACCCTGTTGATCTGGTTGTTGTGCTCGCTGTTACTGCTGTTGCTGCGGGGCTTTGCGATGTGGCGTTATCATCGTTGTCAACCCGAGCCGGCAAGCATTCAGCCTTGGGGCAACTGGTACGTTGCGATTACCGGCCTGAGCGGTTTGAGCTGGGGCGTGCTGGGCTTTTTTCTGCTGACTTTACCAACCTCTGAACAGTCCTTTTTCTTGCTGCTGGTTTTGGGCGGCATGTTTGTTGGCGCGTTGTTTTTACTGGCTGTATATCATGCGGCAGCGGTATGTTTTCTGTTGGCCATGGCAGCGCCTGTACTCATTGCGATAGGGTTTGAGTATCGTACTTATGCGACCACGCTTATCATAGGAAAGCTGTTGTTACTGCTGGGTCTGCTGGTGACTGTCAGGTATCTGAACCGCTTGTTTGCGCACTGGCTCAGAATGCGTCGGGAACATCAGGCGCTGCTGGAAGCCACCCGTAAGGCCCAGCTGGATCCGCTGACCGGACTGCTCAACCGCCAGTTACTGCTTAACCGTCTGGCGCAAGCTATTGAAGCGGCTGCCGCGTCCAGGGGCAAGCACTGTGTCGCGGTCATTTTGCTGGATATCATGCGCTTCAAGCTGTTCAATGACAGTGTTGGCCAGGCCTTAGGGGACGCGTTATTGCAGCAGGTTGCTGCGCGTGTATCTGCTTGCATCAGCGCAAGTAATCTGGTTGCACGGGCGGGTTCCGATGAGTTTGCCATAATGCTAACGGACTCGCCGGACGAGCAGGCGCTGATCAAGCAGGCGCAGGCTTTGATCGCCGAGCTGGAGCAACCCGTCGTGTTGCAGGGGCAGCCGTATTATATTGAAGTCTGTCTGGGGATCAGCTAGTACCCTGACGATAGTGACAGCCCTGCCAACCTTATGCGACATGCCGATCAGGCTTTGCTGCAGGCCAAGCGCGAGGGTTGCAGTGCTTATCGTTTGTTCAAGGATTTGCACTACAGCACGCTCAATGAGCATTATGTGCCGGAACAGGCTTTGCGACGGGCTTTGGATAATGGCGAGCTGTGCCTCTATTATCAGCCGCAGATCGATCTGTACAATAAATCAGTGCTTGGCGCGGAAGCTTTATTGCGCTGGAATCATCCACAAAAAGGCCTGTTATCTGCGGCGCAGGTGATTCCATTAGCGGAGGAAACCGGTCTGATCGATCCGATCGGGCGGCAGGTGTTGCACATGGCCTGTATGCAGGCCAAGTTGTGGAATACGCCGGGCTCGGGGCAGTTGTTTACGGTGTCGGTGAATGTCTCAGCGCAGCAGTTTCTGCAGGCGGATTTCACCAATCAGATAGAAAACGAACTGGCACTGACCGGGGTCTCGCCAGCCGCGCTGAAACTGGAAATAACCGAAAGCCTGCTGCTGCCGGAATCGAATCATATCCGTCGTATGCTGGATCATCTTAAGGCGCTTGGGATGCAGCTTGCGGTGGATGATTTCGGGACCGGTTATGCTTCACTGGGCTATTTGCGGCATTTTCCGCTGGACTGGCTGAAAGTCGACCGCGGCTTTGTACAGGATATTGCCAGTAGCCCCAATGATGCTGCCATTGTCTGCGCCATGATCGATCTGGCGCATAGCCTGGGTATGAAAGTAGTGGTCGAAGGCATCGAGAACAGCACCCAGCTGGCATTTGTGCAACGTCGCCATAGCGATGCCGCACAAGGGTATTATATTGAGCGACCGATGGCGGCTGATGCGCTCACGCGCTGGTTGCGGGCACCGACTCTGCCGCCATTCGCAACGGACGGGAAGCAGGCAGCAAACCATAACGTGCTGCTGCTGGAAGATGACGAATCACAACGCCAGATAATGGCTTTGTGGTTGCGAGAAGACAACTTTCAGGTCTTGCTCGCGGGTAATGCGCAGCAGGCGTTTTCGATTCTGGCGGAACAGTCGGTGGATGTGCTGGTAGTCGATTATGCCTTGCCCGATCTTGATGGCATCGAATTTATGCGCCGGGTGCGAGCGATCTATCCGGGTACGGTGCGTCTGTTAATCAGTGCGCGCACGGATCATAACGCACTGGCCCGCGCTATTAATGAAGGTGGTGTGTTTCGGTTTTTGCCTAAACCCATCACTCAGGATCAACTCTCTGGCGCGGTGCGTAATG
The DNA here is from genome assembly GCA_041396125.1 of Gammaproteobacteria bacterium. Classification (GTDB taxonomy): domain Bacteria; phylum Pseudomonadota; class Gammaproteobacteria; order Competibacterales; family Competibacteraceae; genus JAWKZG01. The sequence goes on from JAWKZG010000001.1 coordinate 413,012, forward strand.
CTTTCCAGATTCATGCGGATGCTCAACCCGATCCTTCCAGCTCTTCCCAGCGGGCATAAGCCTGTTCCAGTTTTTTCTGCAGAGCCTCCAGCTGGCTTAAGGTGCTTTTGATGGTCGCGGCATCGCGCTGGTAAAAATCTGCTGCGACGGTCTCGTTCTGTACGTGTGCCAGTTCGTTTTCCAATTGCTCAATACGGGCTGGTAGCTGTTCCAGTTCGCGTTGTTCTTTATAACTCAGTTTGCGCGATCGCGGTGTGTTGGTTTTTGCGATAGTAGCGGTAGCACCAGGTTTGGCAGCAGGTGCTGGTTTACCGGGCTTGGGACGTTGCCGCAGCCAGTCCTCGTAACCGCCGACATAGGCGCTGACCTGGCCGTTGCCCTCAAACGCAAAAGTATGGGTAACCACATTGTCCAGAAATGCCCGGTCATGGCTGACCAGCAGCAGCGTACCCTGGAATTCCAGCAATAAATCTTCCAGCACTTCCAGTGTTTCCAGATCCAGGTCGTTGGTTGGTTCGTCCAGCACCAGCAGATTGACCGGTTTGGTAAACAGGCGCGCCAGTAACAGGCGGTTACGTTCGCCACCGGATAATGTACCGGCCTTGGCGCGGGCGCGTTCCGGGCTGAACAGAAATTTTTTCAGGTAACTTATCGCATGGATATCGCGCCCGTTGACGGTCACCATCTCGCGGCCTTCCGCGACATTATCGATAGCGGATAAATCGTCTTGCAAACGGTCACGGAGCTGGTCGAAATAAGCAATTTGCAGATTGGCACCCAGTTGCACACTGCCGCTGTCGGGTGTCAGTTCGCCCAGTAAGAGCTTTAATAAGGTGGTTTTGCCAGCGCCGTTCGGGCCGATCAGGCCAATCCGGTCGCCTCGCATGATGCGGCAGGAAAAATCCCGGATGATGGTTTTACCGGTAAAGGCTTTGCTGACGGACTGGGCCTCGACCACCAGCTTGCCGGACTGCCCGCCACCCAATTCCATATTGACCGTGCCTTGGCGTTCGATGCGGGCGCGGCGCTCTTCCCGGAGCGCTTTAAGTGCCCGTACCCGGCCTTCGTTGCGGGTACGCCGGGCTTTAATGCCCTGCCGAATCCAGACTTCTTCCTGGGCCAGTTTTTTGTCGAATACGGCGTTGTGCTTGGCTTCTTCGTTTTGGCGTTCTTCCACCCGGCGCAGATAATTGGTGTAATTACCCGGCCAGGAACTGAGCTGGCCTCGGTCCAGTTCCAGAATACGGGTTGCCAGTTGCTGTAAAAAACGCCGGTCGTGGGTGACGAACAAAAGGGCACCGGAATAGCCGAGCAGAAACGTTTCCAACCACTCGATAGCTTCCATGTCTAAATGGTTGGTCGGCTCGTCCAGCATTAATAAATCAGGTTCCTGCACCAGCGCCTGACCCAGCGCGACCCGCCGCCGCCATCCGCCGGACAGTTCCGCCACAGGCTGATCAGCAGGTAGATTGAGTTGACTGATAACGGTTTCCACCCGCTGCTCCAGCAACCAGCCATCGGCAGCTTCGAGCTGTTGCTGCAGCCGGTTCAGGGTTTGCAGTTGGGCGCTATCCGGCTTTGCAGCGACAGCCTGTGAAGCCTGGTGGTAAGCGGTGATAAGCTGGGCCAGATCGCCCAGTCCTTCGGCTACAGCAGCAAACACATTACCTTGACTGGTGAAGCGTGGCTCCTGCCTGACCAGGGCCACCCGGTGACTGCTTTGCCATTGTATATTGCCGTCATCCGCATGCAGTTCGCCGGCCAGAATCCGCAGCAAAGTAGACTTACCTTCGCCATTACGACCGAGCAGGCAAATCCGCTCACCCCGCTCAATGCTTAAGTTGACGTGATCCAGCAGGCGGCGGGGACCGATGTGGTATTCCAGATTATCTAGGGTAAGCAGGGCCATGGCGTGTTTGTGACTTCTTGTCTGTGAATTGTCTGTAAGTTATCTATAACTGGGGCGGCGATTAAACCGCTTCGGATGTAGCGCCGTCAATGGTAACGACAGCGATAGCATATTGTGTATACGGTAAAGAAAATAAATATCTGCATCCGCATGCGCAGTATGGACGCATAGTTTACATCCTGTCGGGAATACCGCTTGATCGCTCGGGCTGATGGCTTCAGTTGCGCTTCGATAAGGGTTTTAAATTCGTTGGTTTTGATAATAAAATATTGATTTTTATGGTTAAAATGTTTATTCTGTTCGCACTGTTTGAAAAACATCCCAGAGTGCCATGCAGGCTAGTGTGTGCGAGATGCCCGTCGGACGCAGGCGATCAGAATCAACTCTGAGGATTAACGTATGGGTTTTGCCACAACCGTCCAGCTTGTTTCCGCTGCCAGTCTGCGAACAGGCCCTGACGAGCACTCTGTCAGTAATACAATAATGCCCACCACGCCTGACCAGAACGCCGTTGACGCAGAATGTATGACGTTAATGGAGGCTATCAAAAAACAAGACGAAGCCGCTTTGGCGCAGTTATATGACCTGACCGTTGAGCGGGTTTATGCTCTGGCATTGGCCATGACCGGTAATGCGCAGGATGCAGAAGACGTAGTCAGCGACGTTTATCTGAAGGTTTGGCAACGGGCCTTACAGTATCAGGCCGAGCGCGGTCGGGTCATCGGCTGGTTGCTGGTCACCTGCCGCAGTGCGGCCCTGGATTTGCTGCGGCGTCGACGACGGCGGGCCGCCCGCGAGCAACCACAGGCGGAGTTACCGGAAACGGGACCGTGGTTTGGCTCGGAAGCTGGCCCGGGAGCAGGCTCGGAAATAACGGCTGAAACCCTGCTTAATACCTTGCAGGAAGGGACGCTGGTACATGCCGCTTTAGCGGAGTTGTCAGCAGTTCAGCGGCGTCTGATAGGTCTGGCGTTTTTCCACGACATGAGTCATCGCGAAATTGCGGCTTGCGTCCAGATGCCGATAGGTACAGTGAAATCCCATATCCGGCGTGGTTTGCAGAGTTTGCGCCATGTCATTGAGTTACAGGTGAATGATGAACGATAAACGCGCAGCTGCGATTGATCCGGCGAGTGCGGAAGCGATTAGCGCTGCTGTCGAGCCGTATCCGCTGAGTGCGGAGCGTAAGCAGGCCATGCGTGAGCGTCTGCTAAGTCGCATCGCTACGCAAGCCCCGCCAGGCACCCGCACGATCCGGTCCGAGCAATTGACATGGCATCCGGTGTCAGAGCGTATTGAGATCAAAATCCTGCATCGCGATCCAGCACGTAACGAGCAAACGGCGCTTTTGCGTTGTCAGGCCGGTGCGGTGCTGTCCAGTCATTCGCACACCAAGCAGGAAGAGTGTCTGGTGCTGGAAGGCGAGATCAGAATCGGTCAGCACATTATCCGCCAGGGCGATCTGCATATTGCAGAACCAGGTTGCCAGCATCCAGAACTGGTATCCGAGCAGGGCGCTTTATTGCTGCTGCGTTCGGAGATCTACACGCATAGTTTTTAGCCCACCCCCTGATCCACGCTCTCTGGCCCGTATCCTCTGGTCTGGGCATACGGACTTAACCGCTGCTGGAAAAACGCGTCGCATTGTCCGGCGCATTTTTTTTTACATTTTTTTTTAATAGAACTGCATCTGATTCCCTGTTTGCCGCGCATAGAAGGCAGTGTCACGACAGACACACCATCAACAGGAGAATCCAAATGGCAAAGATAACGGAGTTATGGAGATTACAATATGCCGCGTTGGCGTTAGGCTGTACGCTGGCGCTGGGCCATTCAGCGGATGCCGCCAATCACCGGGAAGCCCCCCTGACAGCGCTGGATCATAAAGCGGATATTGCAGATTTTTTCGCATTCATCAGTTATGACGATCCCACTAAAGTAACCTTTATCATGACGGTTGACCCTCTGCTGGAACCGTCCAACGGGCCGAATTATTTCCCTTTCGATCCGGCCATCCGCTATGCGATCCACATCGACAACGATCACGATGCCAAGGCGGAACTGAGTTTTGAATTTCAATTCAAGACAGAAATCCGTTTGCCAAATGTGTTTACCGGTTTTGTCGGGGCTGGCGAAGGCATTGCTGCCCCTGCCAACTCGCCCGATCCTGTTGTCCCCGGTACATTGATTATCCCACCTGCGATTACTGCCCTGGATGGCCCTGGCTCCGAAGGACTAAGCTTGCGCCAGCGCTACTCTGTCACGCTGAGCAAACCCTGGCCGACACAGCCGCTGAGTCAGCCGCTGAGCCAGGGGATGGATCTGATTGCGCTGCCCAGCAATGTCGGGCCACGTACCATGCCTGATTATCCGGCGCTGGCCGAACAGGGTATCTACGAGCTGGGCGATGGCGTACGTGTTTTTGCCGGTACGGTTGAAGATCCGTTCTGGATCGATCTGGGTGCTGCCTTTGATTCGCTCAATTTTCGGCCCGAAGCGTTTGCAACCGGTGTACCGGGCGTGCTGGATGAGGCGCAGGATCTCGACGACAGCGTGAATTTTGCGGCTGACGATGTTGCCGGTTTCAACGTCAATGCTATTGCTATCGAAGTGCCCATCACGATGCTGACGCAAGGCAGGGCTGTCTACGCTGCGAATGAACCGCTCGCGACTATTGGCGCCTGGGGCTCCACTTCGCGACAGCAGATCCGGGTATTGAATGCGCCTCAACCGGGCGATGTCCGGCCTATTGTTACCGGTTTTACGAAGCCTTTGGGTACGCAGTATGCCGGGCCTTTTGTGCAAATCCAGCGGATGGCTAATCCCTTGTTCAACGAACTGATCATTGGTACGGGCGATAAAGACCGTTTCAGTATGAGTCAACCGAAAGATGACGCGCAGTTTGCCAGCTATGCGCTGGACCCGGTACTGGCACGGGTGCTGAACGCCATTTACGGCACGGCTTTGCCTATTCCTGCACCGCCGCGGGTGGATTTATTGCCGCTGGTGCAATATTTACCGCCTATTGCGGCTGAAGGCACTCCGGTCGGGCCGATAGCGGATTTGCTGCGACTCAATACCGGGGTCAGCCCGACACCAAGTGACAGCCGCAGCCGGCTGGGATTGCTGGGTGGCGACCCGGCTGGTTACCCGAATGGCCGGCGGGTTTCTGACGATGTCACTGATATTGCCGCACGTGTCGTTGTCGGGGTACTAGCCGGTGGGGAGTTCGGCGGTTTTCCGCATAACAGTATCGGCGACGGGGTTAATGTCAACGATGTCGCTTATCAGGAGACTTTCCCGTATCTGGGTTACGCTCACTCCGGGCGTGACAGCCGCCATACTGATCCGGGTGAGCCGGGTTGCACCGGAACCTGTCCTTAGTGGCTTAAAGGGTGGGGTTGCTCTCCACCCTGACCGGAGGCGGTTATGCTGAATATATCTCGGGTAGCTTTCATCGTGGCAGCCTGGTGGCTGACCATGGCAGCGGTTTACAGCGAGCCTTTTTTGCCGCAAAACGACTCACAGGTATTGGAGCGACTCCCCAGTCCCACGCTTGAACAGCAGCTCAGGCAACGTGCAGTGTCGCGTGACCCGGCCAATCTGCCGCAGGCGCTGGAGCTGGCCTGGGCCTGGGTTCGACTGGGTCGGGAGCAGGCCGATCCGCGCTATTATGGTTATGCAGAGGCGGTACTGGGGCCGTGGTGGGCGACTGCCGAACGTTGGCCTGAGGTGTTGCTGTTGCGTGCGACACTGCACCAGAACCGACACGATTTTCAGGCTGCGCTGGCGGATCTGTCGCAAGTGCTCAAGCGGCAGCCGCGTAACGCCCAGGCCTGGCTGACCCGTTCGGTTATCCTGGCGGTGCTGGGCCAGCCGCGTGCGGCATGGATCGATTGCCAGCCCTTACTGCGTCTCAGTAGCGCATTACTGACAGCGACCTGCATGGGCAATGCGCTCAGTCTGGCAGGAGAAGGAACACGCGCCTATGAATTGGTTCATCAGGTCTGGTCGACCCGTGTGCAGAGCAACACCGAGGAACAACAGTGGGCGCTGACACTGCTGGCTGAAATCGCACTCCGCCAGGATCACTCGGAACGTGCCGAGCAGCACTTTCTAGCCGCCTTGGCATTGCCTCAGCGTGATGTCTATCTGCTTGGTGCCTATGCCGATTTTTTGCTGCAGCAGGGGCGGTTTCAGCGGGTGCAGGCACTGCTTGCCAACGATTCTCGGGCCGATGCACTGCTGCTGCGGCTGGCGCTGGCCGAACAACACCTGAACCCTGTCCGCGCTGCACAATTGGCAGATGCCTTCGAAGCGCGTCTGCGTGCTTTACAACGACGCGGGGAAAACAGTCATCTGGGGGATGGTGCGCGCTTTTTACTGGAACTGCGACGACAGCCTGCCGAGGCTTTACGTCTGGCCCAGGCCAATTGGGCCCAGCAGCATGATCCTGCCTCCGCCTATCTGGTGCTGGCAGCGGCCATCGCTGCCAACGAGCCGCAAGCCTGCCGTCCGGTTCAGCGCTGGTTGCAGCGTACCGGTTTGCACGATGCGCGGCTGCAGGCATTGCTGGCAAAATTGCCAATGGTGGCGGGATGAAACATTTTCCCGTGCTGGGCCTGCTGGTTTTGCTGCTGCCCTTGACCACCTGGGCGCACAAACCCAGCGACAGTTATCTCACGCTGGACCTGCGCGGACCGACAGTACAGGGGCAGTGGGATATCGCGCTGCGCGATCTGGCCTATGTTATCGGTCTGGACCGCAATACGGACGGTGCTATCAGCTGGGGGGAGTTGCGGGCGCAGCATGCCGAGATTGCGAGTTATGCGCTGGCGCATTTGCAACTGAGCACTGATGCTGCGCCTTGTACTCTGCTGCCTGGCCAGCAGTTAGTCGATCAGCATAGTGATGGCGCCTATACTGTTCTGCCGTTCAGCTCGGATTGTTCTGCCCGGCAGGTGCAGGATAATGGCCGGCTGCACTACCAATTGTTTTTCGAGCTGGACCCTTCGCATCGGGGGCTGGTGCAGCTGATTTACCCGTCTACCGTGCAAAGCGTAGTGCTCTCACCCACCCAACCGGACGTACAGTTTCAACCTGATCAGGCGAGTCGCTGGCGGCAGTTCAGTGATTACTGGCGCGAAGGGGTCTGGCATATCTGGATCGGCTTTGACCATATTCTTTTTCTGCTCGCACTACTGCTGCCGAGTGTTCTGTGGCGAACGCGTGATGGCTGGTGCCACGCGGAGTCTTTTCGTCGGGTTACGCTGGATGTGTGCGCGGTTGTGACAGCCTTTACACTGGCTCACTCGATTACGCTTGGGTCAGCGGTGCTGGGCTGGATCAGTCTGCCCGCACGATGGGTGGAAACAGCCATTGCCCTGACCGTGCTGCTGGCCGCATTAAACAATTTATGGCCTGTTGTGCACGCCCGGCGTTGGTTGCTGGCTTTTGGCCTTGGGTTGATCCACGGCTTTGGGTTTGCCGCTGTACTGATTGATCTGGGCTTGCCCGCTCACACGTTGGTGCTGGCCTTGCTCGGCTTTAATCTCGGCGTGGAAGGTGGCCAGCTATTTATTGTACTGTTTTTTCTACCGTTGGCTTACGCACTGCGAGCAACCGTATTTTACCGCCGGGCGATTATGCAGCTGGGCTCATTGCTCATGGCGCTGCTGGCGTTGCTCTGGTTGTTGCAGCGCAGTGTGCTTACGGCGTGATCAAACGCCCCTGGTAAAGTACCGGGCCGGTAGATTCACCACTGAGCGTGCCCATCAGCGGTTCCAGCGTTACCGCCAGAACAATGCCATTATCCAGTAGTGACACGGCATCTTTGGGCAGGGGCAACTCGCTGCCGCCGCTGGCTGGCAGCTGTCCCAGCAGAATCGGGTCGCGGCCGGCTTGTGGCGGTACCAGCCAGAAGTCGAAACGCCGATCGGGCGGACGAGGTTGGGGCGCCAGGGTGGTTATTTCGAGGGTACGCGCTGTACTGTGAACCTGCACCAGCCAGGCTGGCGCGCTGGTCTGGTTTTCCAGCACGGCCACCAGATCAGCGGTTGCACGGGGCAATAACTGTAAGCGATTGGCACCGATGAATAGCGTCAGTGCGATCAGCAGCATAGTGGTTGCTGTACCCCATAAACGCCAGAAATTCAGGCTGGACCAGAAGCCGGTATGCCGTTCACCCTCGATCTCGACCTTCACGGTAGTCGACGTAGCCTGGTTAATGGCTTGCCACACCCGGGCGGGTGGGGACTGCTCGGGCAAGGGCTCAAGTAGCGGCGGGTACAGGTCGTTCTGCCAGTTCTGTACGTCTTCGCGCAGTATGAAATCCTCGCTGAGCAAGCGCTCGAAACGCTGGCGGGCAGCACCGCGCAGAGTACCGAGTACGTATTCGGCAGCCAGGGCGTTGCGCAATTCGGGGCGACGGTAATTCATTGCTGCAAACACCTCTGCAGCTGGTTCAGGCCGCGCCGTATCCAGCTTTTTACTGTGCCGATCGGGATGGCCAGATAAGCACTGAGTTGCTGATGGCTGAAGCCCCGATAAAATGCCATGGTAATGCTCAAGCGTTGCTGCTCAGTCAGGGTTTTAAGACAGCGTCCCAGAGCCTGGCGGTCTGACCAGTGCGCGGTCAGCTCAAGCGGGCCAGCAGCCTGGTCCACTAACTCCAGCTGGCTTAAATCGTCATCCAGGGACAGGGTAGCTTGGCGGCGGCGCAGCAGATCCAGGCAGCGGTGGCGTGCGATGACTGACATCCAGGTCATTGCCAGTGCGCGGTGCGGATTGTAATCAGCGGCGTCGCGCCAGATCTGCACAAAGGTCTCTTGTAAAGCCTCTTCAGCCAGATTATCGTCACGCAACATATAGCGACATAATGCAAACAGTTTCGGCGCGGCCTGCTGGTAGAGCTGCGCAAAAGCATCGTGATCGCTTTGTGCGCAGGCTCGCAGCAGTTTTTGCAGCAATTCGGGAGGCGGTGGCATGGGTGGATTTTAGCTTAACTGTCAGCTGCTGCCAGCCAATCAACCCTTTGAAACCCGCGTGGCAGCAATTTGCCGCGACGTCCGCGTTCGCCTGTGTAAAGATCCAGGTCGCTGGGTTTGAGGGTGAGATGGCGTTTGCCACAATACAGGGTTAGCCCCTGAGTCGCTGGCAGGCAGGTTAACAAAGTTAGTGATTCCTCGTGGCCAGCCAGTTTTTTGGCTGGAATGCCAATAATTTTATTACCTTTGCCTTTGCTTAATTGTGGCAGTTCGTTGACCGGGAAAGCCAGCAGATAGCCTTGATCGGTGATAGCGACCAGCCGGTCCCGTTCAGGATCGTGTACCGCCACTGGTGGCAGCGGCTGACTGTCGCCAGGCAGGGTCAGGGTTGCTTTACCCGCTTTGTTACGGCTGAGCAGATCATGGTATTGGCACAAAAAACCATACCCGGCACTGGAGGCAATCAGAAAATAATCGTCGGCATTGCCCAGCAGGGTTGCTGCAAAGGCTGCTCCAGAAGGCGGATTTAAACGGCCGGTCAGAGGTTCGCCGTAGCCGCGCGCCGAGGCCAGGGTATGTGCGGGCAGACTGTAGCTGCGTCCGGTCGAGTCCAGAAATACGGCGTTTTGGTTACTGCGCCCCTGGGCCTGCATTAAATGGGCATCACCCGCTTTGTAGTTGAGACCTTGCGGGTCTACCTCGTGACCTTTGGCGGCACGTATCCAGCCTTTTTGCGACAAAATAACAGTAATCGGTTCGCTTGGAGTCAAAGCGGTTTCATCCAGCGCCTGGGCTGCTTTGCGTTCGACCAGCGGGCTACGCCGGTCATCACCGAATTTGTCGGCGTCAGCCTGGATCTCGTCACGGATCAGACGCTTGAGCTTGCTTTCCGAACCCAGCAGTGCGGTCAGTTTGTCCTTTTCGCGCTGCAGCTCGTCCTGCTCACCACGGATTTTCATCTCTTCCAGTTTTGCCAGGTGACGCAGCTTGGTCTCCAGGATGGCCTCGGCCTGAATGTCACTGAGCTGGAAATGTTGAATCAGTTCCTGTTTGGGCTCGTCCTCGAAACGGATGATGCGGATGACTTCATCCAGATTCAGATAGGCGATTAACAAACCGGCTAATATATGCAGGCGTTGTTCGACTTTATCCAGTCGGTATTGCAGGCGGCGGCGTACGGTTTGGGTGCGAAATTGCAGCCATTCGGTCAGGATCTGTTTAAGATTCTTGACCTGGGGCCGGCCATCCAGACCGATCATATTTAAATTAATGCGATAACTGCGTTCCAGATCGGTGGTGGCGAACAGATGATCCATCAGCAGTTCGACATCAACCCGGTTGGAACGCGGTGAAATCACCAGGCGGGTGGGGTTTTCGTGATCGGATTCATCGCGCAGATCGTCCACCATCGGCAATTTTTTAGCCTGCATCTGGGCTGCGATCTGTTCCAGTATCTTGGCGCCGGAAACCTGATAAGGCAGAGCCGTAATGATAATTTCCGCGCCTTCGCGTTCGTAGCGCGCCCGCATTCTCAGACTGCCGTTACCGCTCTCATAGATTTTAAATATATCTTCGCGCGGTGTGATGATTTCGGCTTGGGTCGGGTAATCGGGCGCAAGCACATACTTGCACAATTGTGCGGTATCCGCGTTGGGATTTGCCAGTAAATGGATACAGGCTGCAGCCAGTTCGCGCAGGTTATGCGGAGGAATGTCGGTCGCCATGCCGACTGCGATTCCCATACCGCCATTCAGCAGCACGTGTGGCAAGCGGGCTGGCAGCTGTACCGGCTCGCGCAGGGTGCCATCGAAATTGGCCTGCCAGTCCACCGTGCCCTGACCGAGTTCGGCCAGCAGCACCTGGGAAAAAGCGGTTAATTTCGCCTCGGTGTAGCGCATGGCGGCGAAGGATTTGGGGTCATCCATTGAGCCCCAGTTGCCCTGCCCGTCGACCAGTGGGTAGCGGTAGGAAAAGGGCTGCGCCATCAAAACCATAGCTTCGTAACAGGCGCTATCGCCATGCGGGTGATATTTGCCCAGCACATCGCCCACAGTACGGGCTGACTTTTTGTATTTGGCGGCAGCACTCAGGCCGAGTTCGGACATGGCGTAGATAATACGCCGTTGCACCGGTTTGAGGCCGTCACCGATATGCGGAAGTGCGCGATCCAGAATGACGTACATGGAATAGTCCAGGTACGCTTTTTCGGTGAAAGCACGCAGTGGCAAACGCTCAAAGGCGTCGGGAGGTGAAGAAAGTGAATCACTCATTGGCTTGGTTGATCAGTCGTTGCCAGCAGGATGCGCAAAATATCGCTGTAATTTCAGAACGTCAGGTACAAACCACGAAGCACCTGTAGCGTATCTGTACAGGTGCTCCGAGTTACTTTGGATCATGCTTGCAGGGCTGCGGCAGGTCCGTGTCAGCCCTGGGGGAGTCAATCAGTCTGGTGTTTTTTCGGCGTGTGCAAGACCGTAATAGCTAAAGCGGTTAGTCATGCCTTGCGGGGTAGACACCATATAACTGCCTTTCATCTCCGCCGGCACGGGATTGGTCTGTGGTTTTTGCAAAGAGGCCTTGTTCTTGACCAGTAAGCTTTCCGAAACCAGGCTGCATGCGCTCAAGCCTGTTACTATCACTACGCTCAGCAGTCCGGTTAATACCTTAGTGGGTACTCGCATATTTTCGCTACTCCCTGGTTAGCGTTGTTTGGCATCATTATCGACGCTAATCGCAATCAGGTAAAGCTGCCTTATGTCGGGTTTTTTGTATTGGATCAATCAGCATGCCAGAGCATTGCTCGCGGCAGGGGTGTTTTTGGGGATTCTGGCACCGGTATTAGCCGACTGGCTGCGTCCACTCCTGCCGCTGGCCGTCATTGGCACATTAACAGGTGCCCTGTTGCGGCTGGACTGGGGCGGATTGGCGGTCTATCTGCGTCGTCCGGGGGTAGCACTGGTGCCGACGCTTTGGCAGTTATTGTTAACACCACTGTTGATCTGGGGTTTGGTGCTGCTATTGCCAGTGGCACCGGAACTCGGCCTTGGGCTTGTATTGCAAGCTGCAGCACCACCTATTGGTTCGGCAGCCGTATTCGCCATGCTGCTGGGTATCGATGCGAGTCTGTCGCTGGTGCTGACGGTCAGCGCTACACTGTTATTGCCGCTGAGTTTAACGCCGCTGGTGGCGTTGTTGACAGCAACCAGTGTGGCTGGAACGGTAATAAATCTTGATTTGCCGACATTTTTTGCGCGAGTAAGCGTGATGGTGTTGGCACCGTTTGCAATCGCCGGTTTTCTGCGGCGTTTTTTGGGCGTGCCAGCCTTGCGCCGTCACGATAGTTTGATCGGGGCTTTGAATGTGCTGTTGCTGGTGATTTTCGCGATCGCGGTTATGCAGGGCGTGGGTGCGCGTCTGATAGCCGAACCGGCGTTTATCGGGCTTTTGTTTTTAGTGGCGTGTGCAATGGCTTTGATGCTACATATTTTAGGCTATCTGGTGCTGTTGCCCTGGGGGCGCAATGCTGCGATCAATGCGGCAGTATGCAGTGGTAATCGGAATATGGGCTTGGTGCTGGCCGTAACCGCAGGTTCTGCCGGTGAGACGTTTTCTCTCTATGTCGGGGTAGCGCAAATCCCGATGTATTTCGCGCCTCTGATTATCGCGTTTGCCCTGCGCCGGCTGCCTGTTTAACGGTCTGTAGAGGCAACGGTTTATCCGGGTTTATTATTTGGGCTTGGTGCGCCGGGTGGCTGGAGCACTCCAGGGGTCATCTGGCCAGGGGTGTTTGGGATAGCGGCCCTTTAATTCTTTTTTTACCTCATGGTAGGTGCTTGCCCAGAAACTGCGCAGATCGCGAGTGATCTGGATAGGTCGCTGAGCAGGCGACAGCAAGTGCAGTATCACCGGAACACGTCCTTCTGCCAGATTTGGCGTATCCACCAGACCGAAGAGTTCTTGCAGCTTAACCGCTAATACGGGCGGCTCAGGCGGCTGGTAATGCAAGCGGATGCGCGATCCGCTCGGTACACTCAGATGGCTGGGAGCGGCATGGGTCAGCTGCGACTGTAAGCGCCAGTCCAGCAGAGTGTGCAAGGCTGCGGCCAAATCCAGCCGTGGTAGATGGCTGCGCCGGGTGATGCTATCCAGAAACGGTTCCAGCCAAAGCGGCAGATGTGTGCTGAGCCAATCATCCGAGACATCTGGCCAACCGGTTGCGGGGCAATAGTGGTGCAGGGTCTGCACCCGTGCCTGCCATTGTCGTAGTGCAGGTGTCCACGGCAAACAATCCAGCCCCAATTCGCGGATGCCGTCCAGCATGGCGCTTTTGATCTGTCCTGGGTTTGGCTCAGGCAAGGCCACCTGTGTTATCTGGAGTGCACCGAGGCACCGTTCGCGTTGTGTCAGTACCGCTTGCTCCTGGCTGTCCCAGCGAATGGCATCCGTGGTGGTAAAACGCGCGCTGAGGTGCTGTTCCAAATCGGCCAAATCAACCTTGGCAGCGAGATAAATACGACCATCCTTAAAGCCGCCGTCCAACTGAGCGATGCTTAGCCAGAGGCATTTTTGCAGGGGATCACCAGCCGGTAGCCGGGCGCTTCTGCCATTGCTTAAATGATAATCCTGGGCGCTATCGGGGCGGCGTCGGGCGATTCGATCGGGATAAGCCAGGGCCAGCAGTAAGCCGCAGGCTGTATCTGCGTTAACGGATTCTGTGGCAGTGATGCCGAGTAATTTGCGTAGTTGCCTGGTGCTGCGTTCGATCTGAGCGCAGGCCGTTCTATCCGCGCCCAGTGCCTGCAGATGTGCTGAATCCCGCTGTCGCCAGGCGTTCAAAGCGTCGACGCGTGTTTGCACATCGCAATCCCGACTGGCACTGCCGCGTAGTATGTCCCGTCCGTCCAGCAGGGCTGCCAGATCGCAAGCCAGAGCACCCAGATCAAGTTCACGTGCGCGTATCAGCATATGTGCCAGACGAGGATGAAGTGGCAGTTCTGCCAATTGGCGGCCGAGCGGCGTGATCCGGTCTTTCTTATCCAGTGCCTGCAGGTCGCGCAGCAGCGACCGGGCTTGCTGCAAAGCACCGGTTGGTGGGGCGTCGATCCAGCTTAGATGTTGGATATCAGTGGTACCCCAACAGGCTACTTCCAATAGCAGGGGGGCCAGATCGGCATCCAGAATTTCTGCTCTGCGGTGAGCGGCCAGGCGCTTGTGTGCTTCTTCTGTCCATAACCGGTAGCAGTACCCTGGGCCTAATCTGCCTGCCCGACCTGCCCGTTGCGTGGCTGAATCGGCACTGATTCGCACGGTTTGCAGCCGGCTCAGGCCGCTGCGGGGATCGAAACGGGGTACCCGTGCCAGACCACTATCAATGACAACGGAAATGCCTTCGATAGTGAGGCTGGTTTCAGCAATCGGGGTTGCCAGTACGATTTTTCGTCGCTTTGCCGGGTCGGGCTGCAGCGCAAGTTGTTGTTGCTCGAAGGGTAAATCACCATACAGCGGCAGTAGCGAGACCTTTTCGCCCAGGTGTTCCTGCAATAAGCTTGCAAGTCGGCGGATTTCGGCGCTACCCGGCAGGAATATCAGAATATCGCCGGTGAGCTGTGTTAAGGCGTGTAGTGTTGTGCTCAACGCTGTCGCGATGGTGTCATCTGTCATGCGGTCCAAATACTGGATTTGAACCGGGTAAGTGCGGCCTGGTGTGTTGAGAACGGGGGCCGTAGGTAAGAGCGCAGTAACCGCTGTTTCATCCAGCGTGGCCGACATGAGCAGGATACGCAAATCGTCGCGTAATACAGCCTGGCTTTCCAGGCAGAGTGCCAGAGCCAGATCGGCGTGCAGATTGCGTTCGTGAAATTCATCGAAAATCACCAATCCGACATCGGTCAGGGCGGGGTCGCGTTGCAAGCGGCGGGTGAGTATGCCTTCGGTTACGATCTCAATGCGTGTTGCCGTACTGATTTTACGCTCGAAGCGGATTTGGTAGCCGACCAGACTGCCAATGTGATCTTCCAGCTGCTGAGCAATCCGGTAGGCAGCAGCGCGAGTGGCCAGACGGCGAGGCTCCAGCATGATTATTTTACGCCCTGCTAGCCAGGACTCTGCTAGTAAAGCTGGTGGCACAGCCGTTGTTTTGCCGGCACCTGGTGGAGCCTGCAAAATAACCTGATTGAATTGTGCCAACAGCTGTCGCAAACGTGGCAACGTGCTGGCTATAGGTAGCTGAACCATGAGTAATGAGTTAAAAACAGAGAGGTGCGCAATACTGCGCTGTACTAATCGAAAGGCTTTACAGCAAATTCGATATCAGGTTTGTTGTTTCTGGCTGTCTAAGCGCTGATGTAAAGGACTGGTACGTGGAAAGTGAGCCCGCAAAAATTCCATCTGATCGCTTAGAATTCTACGGCCTTGCAGATAAACATATTCGGCGTGATTGGGTGTAAACGGTATGGCGAGTAACTGCATATTGGCCTGTTCTGGGGTACGTCCGCCTTTACGGTGATTACAGCGCTTGCACGCGGTAACAACATTGTTCCACGCGTTGGCACCACCTTGAACTAACGGCGTGACATGATCACGTGATAAATCTGTAACCGCAAACTCACCTCCACAGTATAGGCAGATATTGAAATCACGTCGGAACAAAGCGGTGTTGGACAGCGGCGGTATATAACTATGGCTGGATCTCAGCTGGGCATAGGTACCGCCCTGGGTAGCAATAATGGAGTGTACATTGATAGCACTGCGACAGCCGGTCAATGCATTGATGCCGCCATGCACCTGGTACAATAAAACGCCACAGGTATACACTACCTGCTCAAGGTGATAAAGCCTCACCGCATCCTGGTAATCAATCCACTCCAGCGGCATGCCTGATACGTCGGTGCGTAGAACATGCTGCTCAAAACCGTGCATGAGTGCCTCCTGAGCGCCAATATGTGCAGCCTGGGCGGATAGCCTCTGGACGCTACGTTCGCTGCGGCTACTTGGCTCCATTGTTTACAGGCTATTACAATTACAAGACAGTCATAACTGATGACTCATCATATTAAAATGATGATGCCTACAAGAAGAATAGCTCACTCGCGCGGCACTCCGCTACCTTCCTGAACAGGATTTTTGGTTTCAGGGGTTTTAACTATTGTCAGGCTGATAAAAAAATTCTTGCATACTGATCAGTTCGTATCGGAGTAGTGTTTAGCCGTACTGGAATCTATGTTAAAATGGCTCTTCAAAACGCATATCTTGCATGACAAGCACACAAATTTATAATTTCCTTAATTTCAGTGATTGACAATAGAGTCATATTGCTCGAAAATACCTTGCTTTGTTGCGCGGAGGGGTACCCAAGCGGTCAAAGGGGGCAGACTGTAAATCTGTTGCGAGAGCTTCGTAGGTTCGAATCCTACCCCCTCCACCAAAATATTTAGCGATTTGGTCGGTCAGTTTGGCGTGCGGGTGTAGTTCAATGGTAGAACCTCAGCCTTCCAAGCTGATGGTGTGGGTTCGATTCCCATCACCCGCTCCAGTATGGTGATTTTCCCTGCTGGGAGTTTTTTTGGCTTTGATTATCACTGGATAGTAGCCCACATAGCTCAGATGGTAGAGCACTCCCTTGGTAAGGGAGAGGTCACTGGTTCGATTCCAGTTGTGGGCACCATTTGGAGCTTTATTGCGCTATAGGCTGATGCGGCATAGTAATATAGAAACCTGATTGATGTGTGATCATTTTGTTGTGCGGCGTCGTGGTTTTATATCGCATGCGCGGAGCTAAGAATGGGTTTCTGGCCCGTTGATTTTATTCTTTTAAATTGAATCTAGCATGGCAATCGGATTCTGCTAAGGGGTATTTGGTTAATGTCCAAAGCGAAATTTGAGCGAACGAAGCCGCATGTTAATGTGGGGACGATAGGTCATGTGGACCACGGTAAGACGACGCTGACGGCGGCGCTAACGAAGGTGTGTGCGGAAGCGCGTGGTGGCGAGTTTCGGGCGTATGACCAGATCGACAATGCGCCGGAAGAGAAGGCACGTGGTATCACGATTGCAACGGCGCACGTGGAGTACGAATCGGATGCCCGACACTATGCGCACGTTGACTGTCCGGGGCATGCAGACTACGTTAAGAATATGATCACGGGTGCGGCACAGATGGATGGTGCGGTGCTGGTAGTGTCGGCAGCGGATGGTCCGATGCCGCAGACGCGCGAGCACATTCTGCTGAGCCGTCAGGTGGGTGTGCCGTATATTCTGGTGTATCTCAACAAAGCGGACATGGTTGATGATGCCGAGCTGCTGGAGCTGGTGGAAATGGAAGTGCGCGAGCTGCTGAGCCAGTACGATTTTCCAGGCGATGATACACCGATCGTAACGGGGTCGGCGCTGAAGGCACTGGAAGGCGATCAGAGTGAGATTGGTGTGCCGTCGATTCTGAAGCTGTTGGAAGAGATGGACGCTTACATTCCGGAACCGCAGCGGGATACCGACAAACCGTTTCTGATGCCGATCGAAGACGTTTTCTCGATCTCGGGTCGGGGTACGGTTGTGACGGGCCGTGTCGAGCGCGGTATCGTAAAGGTGGGTGAAGAAGTTGCCATTGTGGGTATTCGTGACACGGTCAAGACGATCTGCACGGGCGTGGAAATGTTTCGCAAGCTGCTGGACGAAGGTCGCGCGGGCGACAACGTTGGAGTCTTGTTGCGTGGCACGAAGCGTGATGATGTTGAGCGTGGACAAGTTTTGGCGAAGCCGGGGACGATCACACCGCACACCAAATTTGAAGCAGAAGTGTACATCCTGAGCAAAGAGGAAGGTGGGCGTCACACGCCGTTTTTCAAAGGTTATCGGCCGCAGTTTTACTTCCGTACGACGGACGTGACGGGTGCGGTGGAGTTGCCGGAAGGGACGGAGATGGTGATGCCGGGTGACAACATCAACATGAAGGTTGAGTTGATTGCGCCGATTGCGATGGAAGAGGGATTGCGGTTTGCGATCCGGGAAGGGGGACGTACGGTCGGTGCCGGTGTCGTCGCTAAAGTTATTGAGTGAGTAATAGAATAGGTTATCTTGATCTTGCGGGCAGACGTTCAATGCTGCCTGCTCGACTGTTTGCGAAAGGCGAGTAGCTCAACTGGCAGAGCATCGGTCTCCAAAACCGAGGGTTGGGGGTTCGAGTCCCTCCTCGCCTGCCATCTATTGTTGTCGATTGCGTCTAGCACTGCGTTGTTGAAGTATGGCTGTACTAAAGCTTAAATTGCGTAGGCTACTGTTCGCACTTATCAAATCAAATGGGTCTAAAGCACCCTCTGAGATGCCAAGGCATGAGTTCTAAGTCTGAAACACTAACATCCAAGATGGATACCGCGAAGCTGCTTGTCGCGATAGCTTTGGTGGTCGTAGCCGTGGTGGCGTTTTATTATTTTGAAAGCACCTCTCAACTGGCTCGAGTAGCGGGTCTGCTCGTGGTAGTTGGTGTAGCTGTTGCTATGGCTGCTACAACTACGTTTGGTAGCGGCTTAATTGAATTCATGCAGGATTCTCGAAGTGAGCTTCGCAAGGTGGTCTGGCCGAGCCGTCAGGAAACACTGCAAGTCAGTCTTGCAGTTATTCTTATGGTTATTGTTATGAGCATCTTTCTATGGTTGCTCGATATGTTCCTGTTCTGGCTGGTGCGCTTGCTGACAGGCTAGTAACTCCGACGAGGATTTTAAGCAGTGTCGAAGCAGTGGTATGTCGTGCAGGCTTATTCAGGTTATGAGCACCATGTTAAACGCTCTCTGGAAGAGCGGATTAAGCGTATGGAGATGCAAGACAAATTTGGTCAAATCCTGGTGCCAACTGAAGAAGTTATAGAAATGCGCGATGGCCAAAAGCGTAAAAGCGAACGCAAGTTTTTTCCAGGTTATGTGCTTGTTCAAATGGAAATGGACGATGCCAGCTGGCATTTGGTTAAAAGCGTTCCGAAAGTTCTTGGTTTCATTGGTGGTACCAGTGACAGACCTGCCCCTATCAAAGAGGCAGAGGCAGAGGCGATCATGCAGCGGGTTCAGGAAGGTGCTGATAAGCCAAGGCACAAAATTATTTATGAGCCTGGTGAAGTTGTGCGTGTTACTGACGGGCCTTTTAATGATTTCAGTGGTGTTGTTGAAGAAGTCAATTACGAAAAAAGCCGCCTGCGTGTTGCTGTTTTAATTTTTGGGCGTTCCACGCCGGTAGAGCTGGAATTCAGTCAGGTGGAGAAAGCCTGATTTGGTGCGCCCGCATAATAGCGATAGCAGCACTTTCTGCTGCTCGCTAGAGCACTGTTCGTAACCGGGGAGCCGCAAGGCGTTTGCACCCATCTTTAGGAGCTATTCATGGCAAAGAAAGTCAGCGCATATATCAAACTCCAGATTCCTGCGGGTAAGGCGAATCCCAGTCCTCCGGTCGGCCCGGCTCTGGGGCAACATGGTGTGAATATTATGGAGTTCTGCAAAGCATTTAATGCTCAGACCCAGAATATAGAGCCTGGTCTGCCAACACCGGTTGTAATTACGGTTTATACAGATCGTAGTTTTACCTTCATCATGAAAACGCCCCCAGCCGGGGTATTGCTGAAAAAGGCGCTTGGCATTCCTAAAGGTAGTGCGACACCGAACAGCGTCAAGGTGGGAACTGTAAGTCGGGAGCAGTTGGAAGAAATTGCTAAAACCAAGTGGCCGGATTTGACTGCTGCTGATATGGATGCGGCTGTGCGCACAATTGCTGGTAGCGCGCGTTCCATGGGCCTGAATACAGAAGGGGTATAACCATGGCAAAACTGACTAAACGACAACGTGCAATTCGCGAGAAAATCGCGGCAGGTAAATTTTACCCCATCGACGAGGCACTGACTCTGTTGCAGGAAACCTCGGTAGTGAAATTCGCTGAGTCAGTCGATGTTGCTGTAAATTTAGGTGTTGATCCGCGTAAATCAGACCAAGTTGTGCGGGGGTCAACCGTGCTGCCGAATGGTACCGGTAAATCTGTGCGGGTGGCTGTGTTTGCGCAAGGTGCAAATGCTGATGCTGCCAAAGAAGCAGGTGCTGATCTGGTGGGTTTTGAAGATCTAGGTGAAGCGATTAAGGCTGGCCAGATGGATTTTGATATTTTAATAGCTACGCCAGATGCCATGCGTATTGTCGGTCAGTTAGGCCGTATTCTTGGTCCACGTGGCTTGATGCCAAATCCCAAAATTGGGACTGTGACAGCCGATGTGGCGACCGCAGTGCAAAATGCTAAGGCTGGCCAGGTAAGTTATCGCACTGATAAGGCCGGCATCATCCATTGCACAATTGGCAAAGTGAACTTCGAAGCTGCCAAGCTGCAGGAAAACCTGCAAGCTTTAATGTCTGATCTGCAAAAAGCTAAGCCATCAACATCGAAAGGCGTGTATTTCAGAAAAATAACATTATCCACCACGATGGGTCCTGGCTTGTCGGTAGATCAGGCTACATTAACATTTTAATTGGCGTCGGCTGACTGGACGTTATCGTTTTGTCAGTGGACGATTACAGGCTTTGGGTAATCCGGTCATCAGGGCCGGCTACGTCAAAGACCGCAGGTGCCCCTGTTTGAGAATCATAAGTGCTTTTTAAGCCGGGACTTAATCTAGGTTGTCCTAGTCAACCAGCCTGCGCAGACGGTTGCCCTCTCCGAATTCCTCTCTGGAAAAGGCGAGGCTGCCGTGGGAGATCGTAAGATCGACCAAGTACTCTTCGGTAAAAACGGATGTACTGGTCAAGCGCAAACTTCGGAATGCCTTTAGCGAAGGTTGCCAAAGTTAGCGAGTTACTGGTGCACCTAACCTGATCCAGGAGACATTGATGAGTTTAAATCTGGCTGAAAAACAAGCCGTTGTTGCCGAAGTTTCCGAGGTCGCTAGCAAAGCCTATTCCGCTATTGCAGCGGAGTATCGGGGTCTGACTGTAAGTCAGATGACGGCGCTACGCGCAAAAGCTCGTGAAAACGGTGTGTATTTGCGCGTGGTTAAGAACTCCTTGGCGAAGCGGGCAGTGGAAAACACAGAATTTGCCTGTCTGCAAGATAGCTTGGTGGGGCCGTTGCTTTTGGCATTTTCACAGGAAGACCCGGGCGCTGCTGCGCGCTTGTTTAAGGAATTCCTGAAAAATAAGGATAACGAAAAACTTATTATCAAGACACTAGCCATCAGTGGCCAGGCCTTGCCGGCATCGGAGCTAGATCGGCTGGCCAGCTTGCCCACTCGTGAGCAGGCACTCAGCCTCTTGATGGCTTGCATGAAGGCTCCGCTTGATAAGTTTGCTCGTACCTTGAACGAAGTGCCTGGCAAATTTGTCCGTACCCTGGCCGCGCTGCGCGATCAGAAACAAGAAACAACTTAAACTGAGCGATGCTTTGAGGGCTGCAACTACGAGTGAGCGGCTCCTTTAAGTATGCTGTATTTTCGATGGAGTAGTTTAAATGGCTGTTGCTAAAGAAGAAATTCTGGAAACTATTGGCAATATGACGGTTCTGGAAATCGTTGACTTAATTGCCGCTATGGAAGAAAAATTCGGCGTTAGCGCTGCTGCTGCTATTGCCGCTGTACCTGCTGCCGCAGGTGGTAGCGGTGAAGCCGCTGTTGCTGAGGAAAAAACCGAGTTTGATGTTGTGATGTCATCCTTTGGTGAAAAGAAAGTTAATGTTATTAAAGTAGTGCGTGAAATCACCGGGCTTGGTCTGAAAGAGGCTAAAGACCTAGTGGAAGGCGTGCCTTCAACAATTAAAGAAGGTGTGTCCAAGGACGAAGCCGAATCCATCAAGAAAAAACTGGAAGAAGCTGGCGCTGCTGTCGAGGTCAAGTAAAAGCATCCCGGCGAGTGGATGCGGGATACCGCCTGTTCCTTGGCGGACAGGCGTCATCGCAGGCTGGTGGTATATGCCACCGGCCTTTAAGTGTTTGGATGGACTTGTTATTCGTGACGGAGCGTGAGCATTGTTGCTACTCGCTCAGTTTTTGTAATTTTAGTTGCTAGGTCAAACCGGACACGGTTGCGCTACGATGGCGCGGTGTCTGTATGATCGCTATAAACCGACGTCGAGGAAGCCCGATGGCCTATACGTTTACAGAGAAAAAACGCATTCGCAAAGATTTCGGTAAACGCCCGAGTATCTTGGAAGCGCCCTATTTGTTGGCGATTCAGCTTGACTCTTATCAGGAGTTTTTGCAAGCGGATAAAGCGCCGGAAAAGCGTCGGGACATGGGCTTGCACGCGGCGTTCAAGTCGGTGTTTCCTATCGCCAGCTATTCAGGCAATGCGCGTTTGGAATATGTCAGTTATCGCTTGGGCGAGCCGTCATTCGATGTCCGTGAATGCCAATTGCGTGGATTGACGTACGCGGCACCTTTGCGGGTTAAGCTGCGCTTGGTGATCTTCGACAAAGAAGCTGAAGCTGGCTCGCAGACTCCTAAAGAAATACGCGAAAATGAAGTCTATATGGGCGAAATGCCCCTGATGACTGAGAACGGTACTTTTGTTATCAATGGTACTGAGCGCGTTATCGTATCGCAATTACATCGTTCGCCGGGTGTGTTTTTCGATCATGACCGCGGTAAAACGCATTCCTCCGGCAAGCTGCTATTTTCCGCGCGAGTAATTCCTTATCGTGGTTCTTGGCTCGATTTTGAGTTTGATGCTAAAGACTTGCTGTATGCACGTATCGATCGCCGTCGTAAGTTGCCCGTTACGGTACTGCTGCGCGCTCTGGGCTATGAGACCGAAGAAATATTAGCGCTGTTTTTTGAAACAAACACTTTCCACCTGTCGTCACAAGGCATTCATTTTGATTTAATTCCAGAGCGATTACGGGGTGAGCTCGCCGGTTTTGATATCGTGCTTGGCGACAAAATCCTGGTTGAAGCAGGACGACGGATTACCGCACGCCATATTCGTGATTTGCAGAAAGCGGATATTAAAACTCTGGAAGTGCCGGTTGACTATTTGCTGGGTAAAATCCTGGCCCATGAAGTGATAGATGATACCACCGGCGAAATTGTCGCGCCTGCCAATGACGAGCTAACCACTGAAACGTTGGTAAAAATTCAGAAAGCCGGTGTTAAACAGATTCGCACATTGTACGTTAACGATCTAGATCGTGGGCCCTACATTTCTAATACCTTGCGCGCGGATCTAACTCGAAATCAGTTGGAAGCGCAGGTTGAGATTTATCGCATGATGCGCCCTGGTGAGCCACCAACTAAGGAGGCTGCACAGACGCTGTTCCATAATCTGTTTTTTACCGATGAGCGCTATGATATATCGCCCGTAGGACGAATGAAGTTCAATCGTCGGGTGGGACGGACCAGTGAAGAGGGTCCCAGCGAGCTGATTGATCATAAGTATGCAGGTAGTCTGTCGGATATCGCGCAGTTTCGTGCTTACAAAGAGCGCTGCGAAACGGCGGATGGTGATGATATCATCGATGTTCTTAAGGTATTGATTGATATCAAAAACGGCAATGGTACGGTAGACGATATCGATCACCTTGGCAATCGCCGTATTCGCTGCGTGGGTGAGATGACCGAGAATGTTTTCCGGATTGGTTTGGTGCGGGTAGAGCGTGCCGTCAAGGAACGACTCGGTATGGCTGAGTCCGAAGGTCTGACCCCGCAGGATCTGATCAATGCTAAGCCGGTAGCAGCGGCTATTAAAGAGTTTTTTGGTTCCAGCCAGCTCAGCCAGTTCATGGATCAGAATAACCCTTTGTCAGAAGTTACTCACAAGCGTCGAGTGTCCGCTCTTGGCCCGGGTGGTTTGACCCGTGAGCGGGCCGGTTTCGAGGTGCGTGATGTGCATCCAACACACTACGGTCGGGTCTGCCCGATTGAAACGCCGGAAGGGCCGAATATCGGTTTGATCAACTCTTTGGCGGTATATGCCCGAACGAATAAATACGGCTTTCTGGAAACACCGTACCGTAAAGTTGTAGATAGCAAAGTTACCGACCAGATCGATTATTTATCGGCGATCGAAGAGGGTAATTTTGTGATTGCCCAGGCCAATGCCACCCTTGATGAAGACGGTCGCTTAATCGACGATCTGGTGTCGTCGCGGTTTCAGAACGAATTCAGCCTGTCTACCCCGGATCGCGTCCAATATATGGACGTGTCGCCCAAGCAGATTGTCTCTGTGGCTGCTGCATTGATACCGTTCTTGGAGCATGATGATGCTAACCGCGCCTTGATGGGTTCAAACATGCAGCGTCAAGCGGTACCAACCTTGCGGGCGGAGAAGCCGTTGGTAGGTACCGGGATCGAGCGCAAAGTGGCAATTGACTCCGGTGTTACTGTCGTTGCTCGGCGTGGTGGTGAGGTCGACTCGGTGGATGCCGGTCGGATTGTGGTACGGGTTAACGATGACGAAACCGAAGCCGGCGAGCCTGGTGTGGACATCTATAATCTGACTAAATACACCCGTTCCAACCAGAATACCTGTATTAACCAACGACCGTTGGTGAAACTGGGCGATATTGTCTCCAAAGGCGATGTGCTGGCTGACGGACCAAGTACTGATCTGGGCGAATTGGCTTTAGGTCAGAATCTGCTGGTCGCTTTTATGCCTTGGAATGGGTATAACTTCGAGGATTCAATCCTGATCTCGGAGCGGGTCGTGCAGGAAGACCGTTTCACGACTATCCATATCGAAGAACTGACCTGCGTAGCGCGAGATACCAAGTTGGGTGCTGAGGATATCACTGCTGATATTCCAAATGTCGGCGAAAGTGCGCTGGCTAAACTGGATGATACCGGCATTGTTTATATTGGTGCGGAAGTGCAGTCAGGCGATATTCTGGTTGGTAAAGTAACGCCCAAAGGTGAGACTCAGCTGACGCCGGAAGAAAAACTATTGCGCGCAATTTTCGGTGAGAAAGCATCCGACGTTAAAGACACGTCGCTGCGTGTGCCTTCCGGTATGGATGGAACAGTAATTGATGTGCGCGTCTTTACCCGCGATGGGGTGGAGAAAGATGCACGCGCGAAGGAAATTGAGGCAGCTGAGTTGGCGCGGGTCAGAAAAGATCTGAATGATCAGTTACGCATTCTGGAGGACGATACTTACGAGCGGGTCGAGCGCTTGCTGGCAGGGAAAGTAGCGCTGCGGGGCCCAGGTGAATTAAGTCGGGGCGGCAAGGTAGGTAAAGCGTATCTTGCCAAGCTGCCGCGTGAACGCTGGTTCGAAATCCATATGGAAGAGGAAGAATTGAACGACCAGCTGGAAGTTGTGCAGGATCAGCTTGCGCAACAACGCAGGGATTTCGACGCCAAGTTTGAAGAAAAGCGTGGCAAGTTGACCCAGGGTGACGATTTGCCGCCCGGTGTACTGAAAATGGTCAAAGTCTATCTGGCTGTCAAACGCCGTGTTCAGCCAGGCGACAAAATGGCTGGTCGGCATGGTAATAAAGGTGTTGTCTCCATGATTGTGCCGCCAGAAGATATGCCCTATCTGGAAGATGGCACCTCTGTAGATATCGTTCTGAATCCATTGGGCGTGCCTTCCCGCATGAATGTTGGGCAGGTGCTTGAAACCCATTTAGGCTGGGCTGCTAAAGGTTTAGGCTTGAAGATTGGCAGGATGCTTGAAGCGCAGCAGCAAGTGCAGGAATTGCGCAACTTCCTGGAGCAGATCTACAACACGGGTGCCGAGAAGAAAGTTGAGCTGGATCAGTTTAGCGATGCCGAGATACTTGAGCTGTGCAGCAACTTGAAAACAGGCGTGCCGATGGCGACCCCGGTGTTTGATGGCGCGACTGAAGATGAATTGCGCGCGATGTTGAAACTGGCGGGAGTGTCGGAAAACGGCCAGGCAGTTTTGTACGACGGGCGTACCGGTGAAGCGTTTGAACGCCCGGTGACTGTCGGCTATATGTATATGTTGAAGCTGAATCATCTGGTCGATGACAAGATGCATGCCCGCTCTACCGGCCCCTATAGTTTGGTAACGCAGCAACCGCTTGGTGGTAAAGCCCAGTTTGGTGGGCAGCGTTTCGGGGAGATGGAAGTCTGGGCGCTGGAGGCATACGGTGCCTCGTATACCCTGCAGGAGATGCTGACAGTGAAATCCGACGATGTGAACGGACGAACCAAGATTTACAAAAACATTGTTGATGGCGACCATCGTATGGAAGCTGGAATGCCGGAATCGTTCAATGTGTTGGTCAAGGAAATCCGGTCCTTAGGCATCAACGTCGAGTTGGAGCATGATTAAACGGTCTGTGTGCGGCTAGTACAGCACGTCCCGAACCAGATACTTAATGCGAGCGAGCTTATGAAAGATTTATTGACATTATTTAAGCAGCAAGACAACCCTGACGATTTTGATGGCATTCGGATCGGCTTGGCGTCGCCCGATATGATTCGGTCGTGGTCATTCGGCGAAGTGAAAAAGCCAGAAACGATCAACTACCGAACCTTCAAACCAGAACGTGATGGCTTGTTCTGTGCCAAGATTTTTGGCCCGGTTAAAGATTACGAGTGCCTGTGTGGCAAATACAAGCGGCTCAAGCATCGTGGCGTGGTCTGTGAAAAATGTGGCGTTGAAGTCACATTGCAAAAGTCCGCCGCGAACGGATGGGGCATATTGAGCTTGCCAGTCCAGTCGCACATATCTGGTTTCTGAAATCATTGCCCTCACGGATCGGTTTATTGCTGGATATGACCCTGCGAGATATCGAGCGGGTACTGTATTTTGAATCCTTTGTAGTGGTTGATCCGGGACTGACCCCACTTGAGCGGGGCCAGTTGCTGACTGATGAAGGTTATCTGGAAGTTATCGAGCAGTATGGCGATGAGTTTGATGCCCGTATGGGGGCTGAAGCGGTATTCGAGCTATTGCAGGCTATTGACCTTAAGGACGAAGCTACTAAACTGCGGGAAGAGCTTGCTGAATGCACTTCAGAGACCAAACTCAAACGGATCAGTAAACGGCTCAAACTGGTAGAGTCCTTTCTTGAATCTGGTAACAAGCCTGAGTGGATGGTGATGACGGTGCTGCCGGTACTGCCGCCGGATTTGCGTCCATTGGTGCCACTGGATGGCGGCCGCTTCGCAACCTCTGATCTGAATGATCTGTATCGCCGGGTGATTAACCGCAATAACCGCTTAAAGCGGTTATTGGAACTGAATGCTCCTGACATCATCGTGCGTAACGAAAAACGCATGTTACAGGAAGCGGTCGACTCCTTACTGGATAATGGTCGTCGTGGGCGGGCAATCACGGGCAGCAATAAACGACCCCTGAAATCGCTGGCCGATATGATCAAGGGCAAACAGGGTCGTTTTCGGCAGAATCTGCTGGGTAAGCGGGTGGATTATTCCGGGCGCTCCGTGATAGTTGTTGGCCCGACTTTGCGTTTGCATCAGTGTGGTCTGCCCAAGAAAATGGCGCTGGAGCTTTTCAAGCCGTTTATTTTTTCCAAACTAATTCGGCGTGGTATCGCTACCACGATCAAAGCAGCCAAGAAAATGGTCGAGCGGGAAGAACCGCATGTATGGGATATTCTGGAAGAGGTTATCCGTGAGCATCCAGTGCTGCTGAACCGTGCGCCTACTCTGCACCGTTTGGGTATTCAGGCTTTCGAGCCCGTCCTCATTGAAGGTAAAGCGATTCAGTTGCATCCACTGGTTTGTACTGCATTTAACGCAGACTTTGATGGTGACCAGATGGCTGTGCACGTGCCTTTGTCTATCGAGGCACAGTTGGAAGCGCGGGCTTTGATGATGTCTACCAATAATATTCTGAGTCCGGCTAATGGTGAGCCAATCATTGTGCCATCACAGGATGTGGTGCTAGGACTCTACTATATGACGCGAGAGCGAATCAACGCTAAAGGCGAAGGGATGATCTTTGCCGATGTGGCAGAAGTCCATAGAGCCTATGAGAGCCGTTTGGTAGAGTTGCATGCCCGGGTACAAGTCCGGATACCCGAGACGCTTGAAGATGAAGAAATCGGCGAACTTCGCACTATTGTAAAACGGGTTGAAACGACCGTTGGCCGGGCACTGTTGTCCGAGATATTGCCCGCAGGGCTGCCCTTTTCACTGGTCAACCAAACCCTGAACAAAAAAGGTATTTCGCGTTTGATCAACGCTTGTTACCGGCATGTGGGTTTGAAGGAAACAGTCATTTTCGCTGACCAGTTGATGTATACCGGTTTCTATTATGCGACCCGCTCAGGCTCGTCTATCGGCTTTGAGGATTTGGTTATTCCGGATGAGAAACCGGATATCCTGGCCAGAGCTGAGGAAGAGGTCAAAGAAATTGAGAACCAGTTTGCATCCGGCTTAGTAACGGCAGGTGAGCGCTACAATAAAGTCGTTGATATCTGGTCGCGTACCAACGATCAGGTCGCTAAGGCAATGATGGATAAGCTGGGTACGGACAGCGTCAAGGATCGTGAGGGCAAGGATATCAAGCAGCCCTCTTTCAATTCGGTTTATATTATGGCTGACTCCGGCGCACGGGGCTCGGCGGCGCAAATTCGCCAGCTTGCGGGAATGCGTGGTTTGATGGCGAAGCCGGACGGCTCGATTATCGAAACGCCAATCACCGCCAACTTCCGTGAGGGTTTGGACGTACTGCAATACTTCATCTCGACTCACGGTGCACGTAAAGGCTTAGCCGATACTGCGCTGAAAACGGCAAACTCGGGTTATCTGACCCGACGCTTGGTTGATGTGGCGCAGGATCTTGTTGTAACAGAAGAGGATTGCGGCACCAACGAGGGATTAATCCTGACCGCTATTGTGGAGGGTGGTGAAGTCGTCGAAGCATTGCATGAACGGGTTCTGGGACGGGCTTTGGCCGAAGATGTATTTAGCCCCGGAACAGATGAGTTGCTGATCGCGGCGGGCACGATATTAGACGAACAGCAAGTGGAATCGTTAGCTGAATCTGGTGTGGATCAGATGAGGGTTCGCTCTCCGATTACCTGTGAAGCGCGTTACGGTGTTTGTGCCTCGTGTTACGGGCGTGATCTGGCACGTGGTCATCGGGTCAATATCGGTGAGGCGGTTGGCGTTATTGCTGCCCAGAGCATCGGCGAGCCGGGTACTCAGCTTACCATGCGCACATTTCACATTGGTGGTGCAGCATCGCGAGCCGTGGCGGTTAGCAATGTGCAGGTCAAATCACGTGGCACGATCAAGTTGCAGAATATGAAGACCGTGCGCAATAAAGATGGACGCCTGGTCGCGGTATCACGTTCTGGTGAACTGACTTTGACCGATGAGATAGGTCGCGAGCGAGAACGCTATAAAGTACCACATGGTGCCTTGTTGACTATTGATGATGGCAGTGTGGCAGAGCCCGGTGATGTTCTGGCGACCTGGGATCCGCATGTGCACCCCGTAATTACGGAAGTTGCCGGTCGGGTACAGTTTAGCGATTTCGAAGAAAATGTCACAGTACAGCGCCAGACTGATGAACTGACAGGTATGGAAGCTGGATTGTCCTGGATGTGAAACAGCGTGGTGCCAGTGGGCGGGATAAGCGGCCAACGGTTAAAGTCGTTGACCCGGTCTCCGGGCAGGAGCTCACTATTCCGGGTACCGATCAGGCTGTTGCGTATCCCTTGTCTGCCGGGGCAATTATCAATCTGGCGGATGGCGATGCGGTTGGCGTGGGTGATGTTATTGCCCGAATTCCGCAGGAATCCTCTAAAACACGTGATATTACTGGTGGTTTGCCGCGAGTCGCGGACTTGTTTGAAGCGCGGAAGCCAAAAGAATCTGCCATTCTGGCTGAGGTGTCAGGTACAGTGAAGTTTGGCCGTGACACCAAAGGTAAGCAGCGCCTGATCATTACTGATACTGATGGTGTGGAGCATGAGGAGCTGATTCCTAAATGGCGCCACGTCAATGTATACGAAGGTGAGAAAGTTGAGCGGGGCGATGTAATTGCTGATGGCGAGCCTAACCCACACGATATCCTGCGCTTGCTGGGGGTGCCAGAACTGGCAGGCTACCTAGTCAAGGAGATTCAGGATGTTTATCGTCTGCAAGGTGTAAAAATCAGTGATAAACATATCGAGGTTATTATCCGCCAAATGATGCGCAAGATTGAAGTGATGGCGCCTAACGATACCCGTTTTATAAAAGGTGAGCAGGTTGAACGTGCACGCCTGTTGGACGAAAATGATCGGGTGTTGGGTGAGAAAGGAGTTCCTGCCTTATGGCAGCCTATGCTGCTAGGTATCACCAAAGCGTCGCTGGCGACCGAATCGTTTATTTCCGCAGCATCCTTCCAGGAAACTACCCGAGTGCTGACAGAGGCTGCTGTACGCGGTTTACGGGATGACTTGCGTGGCCTTAAAGAGAATGTCATCGTCGGACGATTGATTCCTGCCGGGACAGGATTGGCTTATCATTCTGAGCGGCGTGAAAAGCACGCCCAATCCCATGCTGATGATGTATTTAATAACGATGTACCCGTGGCAGGATCGGGTTCGGGAGCTGACTCGCAGGATGCTCAGCAAGAAACCGAAACTAGTAACAGAGTGGATTAATACTGCTTTGTAATCCGGTGGTAGGTTTTTGCCTTGGCTGAATACTTGGAGTTCCTCGTATTTTATGACAGGAGCTCCAAGTTTAATTTGGTGCTAATCATTTTCTTTAAACGCCTTGCTGGGAAAGTGTTTGTTTAAAGAGACGATTGTAAATACTGTGCGATTTTATTTGGTTGAATGTAAAGGTCTATTTCGTTGTAGAGGTAGGGATTGGTCACGATGTGTGTGTTTTTTTACAGGCTTGGCATCTTGACCGGTTTTTATAAATACAGCAGCTGAGCTTGGTATTTGGGTGCTTCCAATCTAGGCTTAATTGATCAAATCTGACCAAAGAAAACCCAATTCTTAGGCCTGAGGTGTGCATGGGGCTTGACAGCAGCATGAACCATGCTACAATTCCGCGCCTTTGACAGACGCGGGCCACGCAAGTGGTCTGTTTTTTTTCCAGCTTTACGATATCCCAGCTTTCGGAGTGTTTGCCGATGGCAACAATTAATCAGTTAGTACGTAAGCCGCGCGTGTCGCAGCAAGAGAAAAGCAACGTTCCGGCGCTAGACGGGTGTCCGCAGAAGCGTGGCGTCTGCACACGTGTTTATACAACCACGCCTAAGAAGCCTAACTCCGCGTTGCGTAAAGTCGCCCGGGTGCGCTTGACGAACGGCATGGAAGTAAGCAGCTATATTGGTGGCGAAGGCCACAATCTTCAGGAACACTCAGTCGTGCTGATTCGCGGCGGCCGGGTGAAGGACTTGCCAGGTGTGCGTTATCACACAGTACGGGGTGCATTGGATACCCAAGGTGTGAGCAAGCGCCGGCAAGGTCGCTCCAAATATGGCGCGAAGCGTCCTAAGTCATAGTATGTACGTGCATAACGCGTAGTGCGTTATGATGGACGATTAGTAACTACGGCAACAGTTAACGAATACAGATATGCCAAGAAGACGAGAAATTCCTAAACGGATCATACTTCCCGATCCTAAGTACAGCAGTGAAATGCTGGCCAAGTTCATCAATATGGTTATGGAGCGGGGTAAGAAATCGGTCGCGGAAAAAATCGTGTATGGCGCGATGGATCATATGGGTGAGCGCGCCAAGAGCGAGGACACGCTTCCGATGTTGGAACAGGCGCTTGAGAATGTGCGGCCAGTGGTTGAGGTTAAATCTCGCCGAGTTGGTGGTGCGACTTATCAGGTGCCGATCGAAGTGCGACCCAATCGTCGTAATACTCTGGCGATGCGCTGGATTATTGATGCAGCCCGTAAGCGCAGTGAGAAATCTATGGCGCGCCGTCTGGCCGGCGAGTTGCTTGACGCCGTTGAAGGGCGTGGTTCCGCGGTTCGTAAGCGCGAAGAAACGCACCGTATGGCAGACGCTAATAAAGCGTTTGCTCATTATCGTTGGTAAACGTAGAGGATTAAGGACGTGGCGCGTAAGACCCCAATTGAGCGCTATCGCAATCTAGGCATCATGGCGCATATCGACGCGGGTAAAACCACGACGACGGAGCGTATTTTGTTTTACACCGGTGTTTCTCATAAGATCGGTGAGGTACATGATGGTGCCGCTGTGATGGATTGGATGGAACAAGAACAGGAACGAGGTATTACCATCACCTCAGCAGCAACCACCTGTTTTTGGAGCGGTATGGCGCAGCAGTACCCGGAGCATCGGGTCAATATTATTGACACTCCCGGTCACGTGGATTTCACCATTGAAGTAGAGCGTTCATTGCGTGTGCTGGATGGTGCCTGCGCCGTGTTTTGCGCGGTCGGAGAGGTCGAGCCGCAGTCCGAAGCTGTGTGGCGCCAAGCTAATAAATATAAGGTGCCGCGCTTGGCTTTTGTCAACAAAATGGATCGTGCCGGTGCGAATTTTTTGCGTAGTCGGGCAGATTAAAGACCGCTTAGGTGCGCACCAGTTCCGATTCAGTTGCCGATTGGTGCTGAAGAGAATTTTAAAGGCGTCGTCGATTTGGTCAAAATGAAAGCGATCTGGTGGGATGAGGAATCGCTGGGGACCAAGTTTGAGTATGGCGAAATACCGGCCGATATGGCTGATAGCTGTGCCGAATGGCGTGAAAAGCTGGTTGAGGCCGCTGCCGAAGCTTCCGAGGAATTGATGGAAAAATACCTCGAAGGCGTTGAGTTAACTGAGCAGGAAGTGTATCAGGGTTTGCGTGCACGCACACTAGCTAATGAAATCGTCTTGGCCTTGTGTGGTTCCGCCTTTAAGAACAAAGGTGTGCAGGCTATGCTGGATGCGGTTGTGGATTACCTGCCTTCGCCAATCGAAGTACCTGCTATAAAAGGTATCCTCGAGAATGAAGCCGAAGCTGAGCGTAAATCCTCGGATGACGAGCCGTTTGCTGCACTGGCATTCAAAATCGCTACGGATCCATTCGTTGGTACCTTGACGTTCTTTCGTGTTTATTCCGGCGTTTTAAACTCTGGTGATTCCGTCTATAACCCGGTCAAGAGCAAGCGTGAGCGGGTTGGGCGGTTTTGCAAATGCATGCCAACTCGCGAGAAGAAATCAAAGAAGTTCAGGCGGGTGATATCGCTGCTGCGGTCGGTTTGAAAGATGTTTCTACTGGCGACACTTTATGCGCCCAGAATGCGATTATTACGCTGGAGCGAATGGAGTTTCCTGAGCCAGTAATTTCTGTTGCGGTCGAGCCAAAGACCAAAGCTGACCAGGAAAAAATGGGTATCGCATTATCCAAGTTGGCACAGGAAGATCCTTCGTTTCGAGTGCATACCGATGAAGAGTCGGGGCAGACAATTATTTCCGGTATGGGCGAATTGCACCTGGAGATCATTGTTGATCGCATGAAGCGCGAGTTCAAGGTAGAAGCCAATGTGGGTGCGCCACAGGTTGCCTACCGCGAAACAATCCGAAAGACTGTAGAGCAAGAAGGTCGCTTTGTACGCCAATCTGGTGGTCGTGGTCAGTATGGCCACGTCTGGGTTCGCATAGAACCGCAAGATGCGGGCGCGGGCTACCAGTTTGTCAATGAGATTGTTGGCGGTGTGATACCTAAAGACTACATTCCGGCAGTTGATAAGGGTATTCAAGAACAATTGAATAATGGCGTAATAGCAGGTTTCCCTGTTGTTGATGTCAAAGTCACACTTTACGATGGTTCATACCATGAAGTGGACTCCTCTGAAATGGCATTTAAGATCGCTGGCTCTATGGCTTTCAAAGAAGGTGCGCTGAAAGCGAAGCCGGTTCTGCTAGAACCGATCATGAAAGTCGAAGTTGTTACCCCTGAAGAATATATGGGCGATGTGATGGGCGATTTGAATCGCCGTCGTGGCCTTGTGCAGGGTATGGAAGATGCTCCGGCAGGTAAAATTATCCGAGCTGAAGTGCCTTTGTCTTCGATGTTCGGTTGTGCGACAGATCTGCGTTCGGCAACTCAGGGACAGGCAGCCTACTCCATGGAGTTTGCCAAATATAATGAAGCGCCAAGTAATGTAGCTGAAACGATTATCAAGAAAAACGCCTGACTTAGCCGATTGGCGACTTGATTTAGCGACTGAAAAAATTTGAGATTTGAAAGAGGTGCAAGGTGTCCAAAGCGAAATTGAGCGAACGAAGCCGCATGTTAATGTGGGGACGATAGGTCATGTGGACCACGGTAAGACGACGCTGACGGCGGCGCTAACGAAGGTGTGTGCGGAAGCGCGTGGTGGCGAGTTTCGGGCGTATGACCAGATCGACAATGCGCCGGAAGAGAGGCACGTGGTATCACGATTGCAACGGCGCACGTGGA
This sequence comes from Gammaproteobacteria bacterium, assembly GCA_041396125.1. Lineage (GTDB taxonomy): Bacteria > Pseudomonadota > Gammaproteobacteria > Competibacterales > Competibacteraceae > JAWKZG01. The sequence goes on from JAWKZG010000001.1 coordinate 447,228, forward strand.
GTACGAATCGGATGCCCGACACTATGCGCACGTTGACTGTCCGGGGCATGCAGACTACGTTAAGAATATGATCACGGGTGCGGCACAGATGGATGGTGCGGTGCTGGTAGTGTCGGCAGCGGATGGTCCGATGCCGCAGACGCGCGAGCACATTCTGCTGAGCCGTCAGGTGGGTGTGCCGTATATTCTGGTGTATCTCAACAAAGCGGACATGGTTGATGATGCCGAGCTGCTGGAGCTGGTGGAAATGGAAGTGCGCGAGCTGCTGAGCCAGTACGATTTTTCCAGGCGATGATACACCGATCGTAACGGGGTCGGCGCTGAAGGCACTGGAAGGCGATCAGAGTGAGATTGGTGTGCCGTCGATTCTGAAGCTGTTGGAAGAGATGGACGCTTACATTCCGGAACCGCAGCGGGATACCGACAAACCGTTTCTGATGCCGATCGAAGACGTTTTCTCGATCTCGGGTCGGGGTACGGTTGTGACGGGCCGTGTCGAGCGCGGTATCGTAAAGGTGGGTGAAGAGTTGCCATTGTGGGTATTCGTGACACGGTCAAGACGATCTGCACGGGCGTGGAAATGTTTCGCAAGCTGCTGGACGAAGGTCGCGCGGGCGACAACGTTGGAGTCTTGTTGCGTGGCACGAAGCGTGATGATGTTGAGCGTGGACAAGTTTTGGCGAAGCCGGGGACGATCACACCGCACACCAAATTTGAAGCAGAAGTGTACATCCTGAGCAAAGAGGAAGGTGGGCGTCACACGCCGTTTTTCAAAGGTTATCGGCCGCAGTTTTACTTCCGTACGACGGACGTGACGGGTGCGGTGGAGTTGCCGGAAGGGACGGAGATGGTGATGCCGGGTGACAACATCAACATGAAGGTTGAGTTGATTGCGCCGATTGCGATGGAAGAGGGATTGCGGTTTGCGATCCGGGAAGGGGGACGTACGGTCGGTGCCGGTGTCGTCGCTAAAGTTATTGAGTGAGTAAAATGGCCAGCCAACGCATTCGTATCCGACTCAAGGCGTTTGATCATCGTTTGATCGATCAATCGGCACGGGAAATCGTCGAAACAGCCCGCCGTACTGGGGCTCAAGTACGTGGTCCTATACCGTTGCCAACCAAAAACGAGATTTTTACTGTGCTGATCTCGCCGCATGTCAACAAAGATGCGCGCGATCAATACGAGATTCGTACTCACAAGCGGTTGATGGATATCGTTGATCCTACTGATAAAACAGTAGATGCGTTGATGAAACTGGATCTGGCCGCTGGTGTGGATGTTCAGATAAAACTGAATTAATTGGCGCTTTAAATAGTGTCTTCAGGACGATGAGGGACGCCAACCCTCCTCTCGTCCAGGTAAGTCGAGGTATATAAAATGGCAATTGGACTAGTTGGCCGAAAGGCAGGGATGACTCGTGTGTTTACTGAGGACGGTGCTACCGTCCCGGTTACCGTCATTGAAGTCGAACCCAACCGCATTACACAGCTAAAAACCATTGAAGTCGATGGCTACCGTGCTGTTCAAATTACTACCGGTAAGCGCAAACCGCAGCGTGTAGGTAAGCCTTTGGCAGGGCATTTTGCCAAGGCTAATGCTGAGCCGGGGCGTGGCTTATGGGAATTCCGTCTGAATGATGGGGAAGGTGAAGATCTAACCATCGGCGCTGAACTTAACGTTGATCTGTTCGAGGTAGGGCAGAAAGTTGACGTTACAGGAACGACTATCGGTAAAGGTTTTGCTGGTACGATCAAGCGGCATAATTTTACCGGTCAACGTAATAGCCATGGTAACTCCTTTCGCACCGTGTGCCAGGTTCTATTGGTCAAAACCAAACACCTGGACGGGTCTTTAAGGGCAAGAAAATGGCTGGTCATATGGGGGCAGTACGCCGCTCTACGCAAAACTTGGAAGTTGTCCGGGTTGATGCGGAACGGTGTTTATTGCTGATCAAGGGGCTGTGCCCGGCGCTAAAGGCGGCAGTGTGATTGTGCGACCCACGATCAAGGCACGCGGTAAATAATTCGGGGGCAGAACCATGGATTTGCAAGTTATTAATCCCAAAGGCCAGGCTGCTGACAGCATGGCAGTGGCCGATACTGTATTCGGGCGTGATTTTAACGAAACACTGGTGCATCAGGTCGTAGTAGCTTACCTGGCCGGTGGTCGTGCGGGTACTCGTGCTCAGAAAACACGTTCTGAAGTCAGCGGCGGCGGTGCTAAACCCTGGCGGCAAAAAGGCACCGGCCGGGCGCGTGCTGGTACTATTCGCAGCCCGCTTTGGCGCAGTGGTGGAGTGACATTTGCGGCTCGCCCGCAAGATCATTCCCAGAAAGTCAACCGGCAGATGTATCGGGCTGCATTGCGGTCAATTTTTTCCGAATTAGTGCGGCAGAATCGACTGGTTGTAGTGAGCGAGCTAAGCCTTGCCGAGCCCAGAACTAAGCAAGCACTGCAGCTCTTAAAGGATGTCAGCGCAGAACAAGGCCGAGTATTATTTATTATCGATCAGGATGATCGTAACCTTGGCTTGGCAACGCGGAATTTGCCACATGTAGCGTTGACCACAGTCGCAGGTATCAGTCCCAGCGCGCTGGTGGCGAGCGAAAAGGTTGTGATCAGTAAAGCAGCGCTGTCACGGGTTGAGGAGTGGTTGTCATGAATCAAGAACGTTTGATGACTATTTTGCTGGGGCCGCATGTTTCCGAGAAGAGCACCCGTATCGCAGATGCCAGTAACCAAGTTACATTTAAAGTGTTACGCGATGCAACCAAACCCGAGATCAAACAGGCTGTAGAGCTGCTGTTCGATACCCAGGTGAAGTCGGTTACTGTGGCAAACGTCAAAGGTAAACAAAAGCGCTTCGGAAAGATCTCGGGTCGTCGACAGGACTGGAAAAAAGCCTACGTGACCTTGGCTCCCGGCCAGGAAATCGATTTCCTAGGCACCGAATGATAACGCGCAGAGTGAAAGGTCTTTGTCATGGCTATCGTTAAACAGAAACCAACTTCAGCGGGACGACGCTTTGTTGTCAAGGTTGTCACGCCTGGCTTGCATAAAGGCAAGCCATACGCCCCGTTATTGGAAAAAAAATCCAAAACAGGCGGTCGTAATAACACAGGTAGAATTTCCACCCGTCATCGTGGGGGTGGCCATAAGCAGCATTATCGGGTTATCGACTTTAAGCGTAATAAGGAAGATATTCCAGGTCGGGTCGAGCGCATCGAATATGATCCAAACCGAAGTGCTCAAATTGCATTAATACTTTACGCGGACGGCGAACGCAGGTACATTATTGCCCCCCGCGGATTAACGGTCGGTTCCACGATTCTTGCCGGAGCGGCTGCGCCGATCAAGGCCGGTAATACTTTGCCGCTCAGAAATATTCCGGTAGGTACTACTATCCACTGTGTGGAAATGCGACCTGGTAAAGGGGCGCAGATGGTGCGCAGTGCCGGTGGATCAGCTCAGATTGTTGCACGTGAAGGCAGTTATGCAACTTTGCGTTTGCGGTCTGGGGAAATGCGCAGGATTCACGTCGAATGTAAAGCGACGATCGGTGAAGTGAGCAATGTGGAGCACAACCTGCGTTCCTTGGGTAAAGCTGGTGCCAAACGTTGGCGTGGTATTCGTCCAACTGTACGTGGTGTTGCAATGAACCCGGTTGACCATCCGCATGGTGGTGGTGAAGGGCGCACATCTGGTGGCCGCCATCCGGTGACGCCATGGGGCGTGCCGACTAAAGGGTATAAAACACGCACCAATAAACGCACTGCTCAGTTTATTATCCGCAGACGTAACAAGAAGTAAGGACGAGGTTTAAATAGTGCCACGCTCAATCAAAAAGGGGCCGTTCGTCGATAGTCACTTGCTGAAAAAAGTACGGGACGCGGTCGACAGTAATAACAGAAAGCCGATCAAAACTTGGTCGCGTCGGTCAATGATCGTACCGGACATGATTGGTCTTACTATTGCCGTGCATAACGGCCGACAACATGTGCCGGTGTTGGTTAATGAGAACATGATCGGCCATAAATTAGGCGAGTTTGCTGCCACCCGTACCTTTAAAGGGCATGTGGCGGACAAAAAATCCAGATAAGAGCCAGAGTAAGAGACTCTCATGCAATCCGTAGCCAAATTGAAATACGCGCGCATTTCGCCGCAAAAAGCCCGTCTGGTCGCTGATCAGATCCGTGGACTTGCGGTGGATAGAGCGTTGGAAACGTTGACCTTCAGTAATAAAAAAGCAGCCCGCTTAATCAAAGGCGTACTGGAATCGGCGATTGCCAACGCCGAGCATAATGAAGGCGCTGATATCGATGAGTTGGCGGTGTCGACAATCTGTGTTGATGAAGGCCCGATTATGAAGCGGATGCACGCTCGCGCCAAGGGGCGTGGTAATCGAATTTCCAAGCGTACCAGTCACATATCCGTGACGGTTGCTGAGCAGTAGTAAAGGAGCATAAACCGCATGGGGCAAAAAGTTCATCCAACTGGTTTCCGTCTTGGCATTGCTACGGATTGGAACTCCAAATGGTATGCAGACTCGAAGAATTTTGCGGATTTTCTGGAAACAGATCTAAAAGTTCGCGAATTTCTTAAAAAAGAGCTTGCTAATGCATCGGTTAGCCGTATCCAGATACGGCGCCCTGCGCGTACCGCTCATATCACTATTCATACGGCGCGACCCGGTGTTGTGATTGGTAAGAAAGGTGAGGACATTGAGCGGTTACGTCGGGCAGTGTCCGCCATGATGGGTATCCCAGTTCATATCAATATCGAGGAAATCCGTAAGCCGGAACTAGATGCTCAACTGGTGGCTGAAAGTATTGCCCAGCAGTTGGAGCGCCGTATCATGTTCCGTCGCGCTATGAAGCGCGCAGTAGCAAATGCTATGCGTCTAGGGGCGCAAGGTATTAAGGTCAATATCGCTGGTCGCTTGAATGGCGCTGAAATCGCTCGTAGTGAGTGGTATCGCGAAGGTCGGGTGCCGTTGCACACATTGCGCGCTGATATCGATTATGGTTTTGCGGAAGCTAAAACCACTTACGGGATTATCGGTATTAAGGTCTGGGTTTTCAAAGGCGAAGTATTTTCGCTGGATAAACAGCAGCAAGGTGATTCCAAGACAGCTGAAAAAGCTGCCGCAAGCTAATAGCTGGATCTGCATTGCTGGGGGATTCTGGGGTAATGCTGCAGAATTCCGTATTTTTAAGTTATTGAGGAACAGTCATGTTACAGCCGAAAAGAACAAAGTTCCGCAAGCAGCATAAAGGACGCAACCGAGGCGTCGCGACGAGCGGGAACAAAGTCAGTTTTGGCGAATTCGGTTTGAAATGTACAACTCGGGGTCGGATAACAGCGCGCCAAATCGAGGCTGCGCGGCGTGCAATTAACCGTCATATAAGACGGGGCGGAAAAGTCTGGATACGCATTTTTCCTGATGTGCCGGTCACCGAGAAACCTTTGGAAGTGCGGCAGGGTAAAGGTAAAGGAAACGTTGAGTATTGGGTTGCAAAAGTGCAACCGGGACGTGTGCTCTATGAGATGGAAGGTGTGTCAGAAGGTATTGCGCGTGAAGCCTTCCGTTTAGCTGCAGCCAAACTGCCCGTTAAAACAGTGTTCGTCAATCGGACGGTAATGTGATGAGCGGTGTCATGAAAGTAAGCGAACTGCATAACAAAAGTGTAGACGAGTTAAAGCAAGAGCGCTTAGCGTTATTGCGCGAGCAGTTTAATCTGCGTATGCAGCGGGCAACAGGTCAGCTGAACAAACCGCACCAGTTCAAGCAGGTGCGGCGCGGTATCGCACGTATTAACACTATTCTTGGTGAGCGTGCCACCAAGATGGCAACTCCAGTTACAGAAGCAACGGTTGCGACGGCCCCTGTTGAAAAGGCAGATACCGAATGAATACTGAACAAACCAAAGCGGCGCGTACTATTAGTGGTCGCGTTACTAGCAGCAGAATGGATAAAACCATCACGGTGCAGATAGAGCGCTTGGAGCAGCATCCGCTTTATGGAAAATATATACGGCGGACAAGCAAGCTGCATGCGCACGATGCTAATAATGAATGCCATGCAGGTGATTTGGTGCTGGTGGAGCAATGTCGGCCATTGTCCAAAACCAAATCATGGCGCTTGGTTAAAGTGCTAGAGCACGCGCAGCAAATCTAAGGCCGGTTTTTACCCGATTTTGGCGCATAGCGGATTTTTGGCTTGCGCAACCCAGGCGTGAAAAACTCGGACGTTAAAGAGAAACGAGCAAAATTAGAATCAGGATAACAGCATGATTCAGATGCAGACTATTTTAGACGTGGCTGACAATAGCGGCGCACGTCGTCTTATGTGTATCAAAGTCCTGGGAGGCTCTCACCGTCGTTACGCCAAGATCGGCGATGTCATCAAGGTGAGTGTAAAGGAAGCCATCCCGCGGGGCCGCGTCAAGAAAGGGGAAGTCTATAACGCCGTTGTTGTGCGTACCCGTAAAGGTGTGCGCCGTAGCGATGGCTCGCTAATTCGATTCGACGGCAATGCGGCAGTTCTACTGAATAATAAGTTAGAGCCGATCGGTACGCGTATTTTCGGACCTGTAACTCGTGAGTTACGGAACGAGCGTTTTATGAAAATTATTTCTCTGGCTCCGGAAGTGCTGTGATGTGCTGTGCCGTTATGAAATTGCCAATTGTTAAGTCGATTTTGGAGTGCCATTGTAATGCGTAGAATCCGCAAGGGTGATGAAGTTATCGTCATAGCCGGCAAAGACAAAGGACGCCGTGGCAGCGTGCTGCGCGTCATGGACAGTGAGCGCGTTGTGGTAGAAAACGTCAATACGGTTAAGCGCCATACTCGGCCTAACCCGGCACGTGGTGTACCCGGCGGTATTATTGAAAAAGAAGCTCCCGTACACATTTCAAACGTGATGCTGTACAACCCGACTGCCGAGAAAGGAGATCGGGTGGGCTTTCGCACTTTGGATGACGGGCGCAAAGTGCGCTACTTCAAGTCCAATAATGAAGTTGTGGACGTGTAAGGGTAAATACAATGGTGAGGCTGCAAAATTACTACCATGACACGGTTGTTGATCAATTGCGTCAACAGTTTGAATATGACAATGTGATGCAAGTGCCCAAGATCACTAAAATCACGTTGAATATGGGTGTTGGCGAAGCCATCGGTGATCGTAAAATCATGGATAATGCGGTTAAAGATTTGACCATGATCGCGGGCCAAAAACCGATTGTTACCAATGCACGCAAGTCGATTGCCCAGTTCAAGATTCGTGAGGGTTGGCCTATTGGCTGTAAAGTTACCCTGCGACGCGCGCGCATGTATGAATTTCTGGATCGTCTGATCAGCATTTCAATTCCGCGTATTCGCGATTTTCGCGGTCTTAGCCCACGTGCTTTTGATGGACGGGGTAATTACAGTATGGGGATGCGTGAGCAAATTATTTTCCCCGAGATTGATTATGATCAGATCGATACATTGCGTGGATTAAATATTACGATCACTACGACTGCGCGCACCGATGAAGAAGGGCGAGCGCTGCTAGCGGCGTTTAATTTCCCGTTTCGGAACATGAGGAGCAGCGATGGCTAAGAAATCAATGATAAACCGTGAATTAAAACGGATTAAAACCGTTCAAAAATTTGCGGAAAAGCGTGCTGAGTTAAAAGAGATCATTCGCAGCCCGAATAGCTCTGATGAAGATCGGTTACGTGCGCTGGCCAAATTGCAGGCCTTGCCGCGCGATGCGAGCCCGGCCAGAGTACAGCGTCGCTGCCGACTGACCGGTCGTCCGCATTCTGTATATCGTAAATTCGGTCTGGGTCGTAATAAATTGCGCGAAGCCGCCATGCGCGGTGATATACCGGGTCTGCGTAAAGCCAGTTGGTAATACGCATAAGCCCGGCTAAAACGCGTAGCTGATTTTTTTAGGAGCGGTTCACAATGAGTATGACAGACCCTATTGCAGATATGCTGACACGCATCCGTAATGCGCAGTCAGTAGCAAAGGCGCAAGTCGTTATGCCTTCGTCCAAGCTGAAGGTGGCAATTGCCAAAACCTTACAGGCGGAAGGGTATATCAGTGGTTATCAGGTTACCGACAACGACGGTAAAACAGTATTGTCCATCGCCTTGAAGTATTTTCAAGGTAAACCTGTTATTGAGACCATTCAGCGTGTTAGTCGGCCTGGCCGACGTGTTTTTAAAACGCGTGATGATTTGCCTAAAGTGCGTGGCGGGCTCGGGGTTGCGATCGTTTCTACCTCTCATGGGGTAATGACAGATCGGGCTGCGCGAGCTGCGGGGCATGGTGGTGAAGTGCTGTGCACTGTTTCTTAACGGCGCAGAAGTTGTTAGAGAGGACACAATAAATTATGTCTCGTGTTGCCAAACAACCCATTCCTTTGCCGAAAGGGGTGGAAGCGACCATACATGAGCAGCAGTTAGCGGTTAAAGGCGCGAAAGGCTCGCTGTCGTTAACACTGCATCCTACTGTCAGCATTGAACAGGATGATAACGTCCTGCAAATCAAGCCGGCAACCGAAGCTGCGGAACACCGGGCAATGGCTGGCACTATGCGGGCCTTGGTGAATAATATGGTGACGGGCGTCAATCAGGGTTTTGAACGCAAGCTTCAACTGGTAGGTGTTGGATACCGGGCGCAAGCGCAAGGCCAGGTACTGAATCTGACGCTGGGTTTTTCGCACCCGGTCGAATACAAGGTGCCAGCAGGTGTTACCGTGGAAACGCCCTCGCAGACGGAAGTCCTTGTGAAAGGGATTGATAAGCAGCTGGTTGGTGAAGTTGCCTCGAAAATACGCGCCTATAGACCACCGGAGCCCTATAAAGGCAAAGGGGTTCGGTACGCTGATGAGCGAATCATTTTGAAAGAAGCGAAGAAGAAGTAGCGTTATGGATAAGAAAACAGCACGTATACGGCGGGGGCGGCGTACCCGCTATAAGATCCGCGAATTAGGCGCTGCCCGTTTGTGCGTACATCGTACGCCTAGGCATATCTATGCGCAGCTTATCGATCCGAACGGCGCTCGCGTGCTGGCGGCAGCATCAACACTAGAGGCTGCGTTGCGCGCGGACCTGAAAAATGGCGGCAATATCGAAGCTGCAAAAGCTGTGGGTAAAGCCATTGCTGAGAAAGCCAAGGCTGTGGGTATTGAAAAAGTCGCATTTGATCGCTCGGGTTTTAAATACCACGGTCGTGTTAAAGCGCTAGCTGATGCGGCGCGCGAACATGGCCTGCAACTGTAAGAGGATAGGGTATGGCGACGAATGTTGAAAATTCCCAGAGCAGCGATGGCTTGCAAGAGAAATTAGTCGCTGTTAACCGGGTAGCCAAAGTTGTTAAAGGCGGTCGGCAATTCGGTTTCACCGCGCTAACGGTGGTTGGGGACGGCAAAGGTCGAATCGGCTTCGGTTACGGCAAGGCACGTGAAGTACCTATCGCAATTCAAAAAGCGATGGAAAAAGCACGGCGTAATATGGTCACGATTAATTTAAACGGTACAACGTTGCATTATCCGCTGAATGGTACCCACGGGGCTGCCAAGGTGTTTATGCAGCCTGCTTCTGAAGGTACAGGCATCATTGCTGGTGGTGCGATGCGGGCAGTGTTTGAGGTCGTGGGCGTGCGTGACGTATTGGCTAAGTGCATTGGATCGCGTAATCCGATAAATGTCGTACGCGCCACTATTGGCGGCTTGGCAAAAATGTCCTCACCGGATTACGTTGCTGCTAAGCGTGGCAAGACCGTAGAAGAAATCATGGGGTAAGACATGGCTGAGAAACAGCTTAAAGTCACTCAAGTTAAAAGCATTAATGGTCGTCTGGAAGCTCATAAAGCCTGTGTTCGAGGTTTGGGCCTGCGACGTATGAATCACACAGTCACGGTGACTGATACGCGGGAAAACCGGGGCATGATCAATGCTGTGTCCTACCTGCTCAAAGTTGAGGAGGTTTAATTATGCGGTTGAATGATCTTAAGCCTGCGCTGGGTAGCCGACCTGATGGCAAACGAGTTGGGCGTGGCATAGGTTCCGGCCTGGGCAAGACTTGTGGTCGTGGCCATAAAGGGCAACATTCGCGTGCAGGCGGTTTTCATAAGACCGGCTTCGAGGGTGGGCAAATGCCTCTGCAGCGGCGCTTGCCAAAACGCGGCTTCCGTTCCCTAAAAGCGATGGATAGTGCTGAAGTGCGTTTGCATGAGCTGGCGCTCGTCGAGGCTGACGTAGTAGATTTGGCCGCGCTGAAGAATGCAAATATTATTTCGCGGGCAGTAAAGCGCGTGAAAGTAATCGCTTCGGGTGAGCTTGGTAAAGCTGTTACCGTACAAGGTTTAGCGCTGACTAAAGGTGCGCGTAGCGCGCTGGAAGCGGCCGGCGGCAAAGTTCTTGACGATCCATCATCGTAACGCCTCTATTGTGAAAAGTTAGGATACTATGGCTTCTCCCTCCCAAGTTTGGGCAAGATGACGGAACTGCGACAGCGCCTGCTGTTTCTGCTGGGTGCAATCGTGGTGTTTCGTATCGGCTCGTTTATACCCGTCCCAGGAATTGATCCAACGGCGATGGCTGCTCTGTTTGAGCAACAGCGCGGAACGATTCTCGACATGTTCAACATGTTTTCGGAGGAGCCTGGCAAGGCTCAGTATCTTTGCATTAGGTATTATGCCGTATATTTCAGCATCGATTATTATGCAGCTCATGTCGCATGTAATTCCAACGCTGGAACAATTACGCAAAGAAGGTAATTCTGGCCGCCGCAAAATTACTCAATATACTCGTTATTTGACGGTGATGCTGGCTAGCTTTCAATCTGTCGGTGTGGCTATCGCGTTGCAAAGCCAGGTTGTCAATGGGCAATCCGTTGTCGTGTTAAGCGGGGTTTCTTTCATCCTGATTGCCGCTATTACTCTGGTAACGGGCACCATGTTTTTGGTATGGCTGGGCGAGCAAGTTACCGAGCGCGGGATCGGCAACGGTATTTCAATGATTATATTTGCCGGTATCGTCGCGGGGTTGCCTTCGGCGGTTGGAGGCACTCTTGAGCTGGCTCGTACCGGTGAACTGAATATATTTCTAGTGCTGTTTATTCTGGCACTGGCTTTGGCAGTGACGGGCTTTGTAGTATTCGTTGAACGCGGGCAACGTCGAATCACTGTCAATTATGCCAAACGGCAGCAAGGACGGCGCATGTATGCTGGTCAAACCAGTCACTTGCCGCTCAAGCTGAATATGTCGGGGGTTATTCCACCGATTTTTGCCTCAAGTTTGATTCTGTTTCCGGCAACGGTTAGTGGTTGGTTTGGTAATGCGCAAGGTATGGAGTGGTTGCAGAAAATCAGTTCATCAATGTCGCCAGGGCAGCCACTTTACGTTATGTTCTATGCAGGGTTGATCATATTTTTCTGCTTTTTTTATACTGCCTTGGTTTTTAATTCCAAGGATACTGCTGATCAGCTGAAAAAATCCGGGGCATTTATTCCTGGCATTCGTCCAGGCGCACAGACTGCTGCTTATATTGATAAAGTATTGACTCGGCTGACATTTGCCGGGGCTATATATATTACAGCCGTCTGTTTGCTGCCAGAATTCCTGATTCTTTACTGGAACGTGCCGTTTTACTTTGGTGGTACTTCTTTGTTGATAATTGTAGTGGTAGTGATGGACTTCATGTCCCAAGTGCAAGCGCATTTGATGTCGCATCAATACGAAAGCTTAATGAAAAAGGCCAACCTTAAAGGTCACGGCGCGACCGGTTTGATTCGCTAATTTAGTTTGATTGGGAACCGCTCGGTGCACATCGAGGCGCATGCGGTTTTCTTGTTTGTTGGAGACGAGGAAATGAAAGTTCGTGCTTCCGTAAAGAAAATTTGCCGCAATTGTAAAATCATACGCCGTCATGGTTCAGTGCGCGTGATTTGTTCCGATGCCCGGCATAAACAACGGCAAGGTTAGTTTTAGTAATAGACGTTGAGCGAAATCGGATAGCAAGTTATAATTCTCTGTTTGCCGATCATACCGCTTTAGGACTTAGGAGCTTATTTCATGGCCCGTATTGCAGGTATTAATATTCCTGTTAACAAGCATACTGTGATTGCTTTGCAATCCATTTACGGCATTGGCGCGACTCGCTCGCCTGATTTGTGAGCGGGCGAGTGTTGCCCCCGAAATCAAAGTCAAAGATTTAAACGAGGAACAGGTTGAGGCGCTACGGGCCGAGGTGGGCAGATTCGCGGTTGAAGGCGACTTGCGGCGTGAAGTGTCGATGAACATCAAGCGACTTATGGATCTCGGTGCATACCGTGGACTGCGTCATCGTCGCGGATTGCCGTTGCGCGGACAGCGGACTCGCACTAATGCCCGGACTCGGAAGGGGCCACGGCGTCCCATTAAACGATAATCACGCGTAAGGTTTTTTTAAGGGTTTAGTATGGCAAAGCCAGTCAGCAAGACGCGTAAGCGCGTCAAAAAACACGTTGTCGATGGAGTCGCGCATATCCACGCCTCATTCAACAATACCATCATCACGATCACCGATCGGCAGGGTAATGCCTTGGGTTGGGCCACGGCAGGCGGCTCTGGTTTTCGCGGCTCACGTAAGAGCACACCTTTTGCCGCGCAGGTCGCTGCGGAAAAAGTGGGTGAAGCGGTAAAAGAATTTGGGTTGAAAAACCTTGAAGTTAATGTCAAAGGCCCGGGGCCGGGTCGTGAATCGGCCGTCCGTGCATTGAATGCTTCAGGTTTTAAGATTACCAATATCACGGATGTGACGCCGATTCCTCACAATGGCTGTCGGCCGCCGAAAAAGCGTCGCGTATAAATAAACGCGCGATCACTGTTGACGAATTAGTTTTGCAGGAGTTTCCTTGTGGCGAGATACATCGGGCCAAAGTGTAAATTGAGCCGTCGTGAAGGGACCGATTTGTTTTTAAAGTCGGCTGCCCGTCCTCTTGAGTCCAAATGCAATATCGAACGGCCACCGGGGCAGCATGGTGCACGTCGCATGCGTACCACGGACTTTGGTTTGCAGTTGCGCGAAAAGCAGAAACTGCGCCGTATTTACGGCGTTTTAGAGCGTCAGTTCCTCAATTATTATAAAGAGGCTGCTCGCCGGAAGGGCTCCACAGGTGAGAACCTGCTTAAGCTATTGGAAAGTCGGCTTGATAATGTTGTGTACCGGATGGGCTTTGGCAGCACGCGCGCCGAAGCGCGTCAGTTAGTATCGCATCGTGCAGTCCTGGTTAATGGACGGGCAGTGAATATACCGTCTTATCAGGTCAAGGCTGACGATGTGATCTCGATCAGAGAGCGGGCACGTAATCAGATTCGTATCCAGAACTCTTTACAGCTGGCGCAAGGGATTGGATTTGCCGAGTGGGTTGATGTCGATATCACTAAGATGTCCGGCGTTTTCAAGCGGGTGCCGGATCGAGGCGATTTACCGGCTGAAATCAATGAATCCCTGGTCGTCGAATTGTACTCCAAGTAATTGGGTGCGGTTGGTTTTGGTTTATATAGTGGGCAAGCAACCGGATAGTGACTGATGTCAGAAGCGCTTAAATTACTTACGCCACGCGTTGTGGATGTGGAAGTTGTCAATCAACATAACGCCCGGATCACTCTGGAGCCTTTGGAGCGTGGTTTTGGCCATACCCTGGGCAACGCGCTGCGCCGTATTTTGTTGTCGTCGATTCCAGGTAGCGCCATTGTTGAATGCGAAATCGACGGTGTCTTGCACGAATACTCTTCTATCGAGGGTGTGCAAGAAGATGTTATCGATATCATGTTGAATCTCAAAGGTGTTGCTATTTGCCTGGAAGGTACCAATGAAGCCTCGCTGACCTTGAATAAAAAAGGTCCAGGCGCGGTCTTGGCAGGCGATATTGCATTGACGCACAATGTAGAGATTGTCAACCCGGATCATGTCATCGCCAACCTGACAAAGGAAGGCGAACTGAATATGCGGCTTAAAGTTGCGAAAAATCGTGGCTACCAGCCAGCTACGCAACGGGTTGGAGTGGACGATAGTCGGCCGATTGGATCCTTGCAGCTGGATGCTTCGTTCAGTCCGGTTCTGCAGGTCAGCTATCGGGTAGATAGCGCGCGGGTTGAACAGCGCACTGACCTGGATAAGCTGATCATTAACCTGCAGACTAATGGGACTATCGATCCGGAAGAAGCTGTTCGTTCTGCGGCTCGCATTCTGCTGGAGCAATTATCGGTATTTGTCGATCTGAAAGGCAAAGAGGAAGTTGCGCCGACGAAAGAAGACACGGAAATCGATCCGATCCTGTTACGTCCGGTTGATGATCTGGAGCTTACTGTACGGTCTGCCAACTGCCTTAAGGCAGAAAGTATTTATTATATTGGCGACCTGATTCAGCGTACCGAAGTCGAGTTATTGAAAACGCCTAATCTGGGTAAAAAATCGCTGACTGAGATCAAAGACGTACTGGCGGCGCAGGGCTTGTCTCTAGGAATGAAACTGGAAAATTGGCCGCCACCTAATTTAGGTCGTGATCACGACGATGCTAAAGGCGTTGCCTGATTAGAGTACTTTAAGTTCGCAACGCGGTAGTGCGTTAGAATTGAATAGAATAGGAATGAGTTACCATGCGTCACCGTAAGTCTGGTCGCCAATTAAATAGAACCAGTAGCCATCGTAAGGCCATGTTCAGCAATATGGCTGCGTCACTGGTCGAACATGAAATTATCAAGACTACTCTGCCGAAAGCCAAAGAGCTGCGCCGTGTTGTAGAGCCGCTGATTACCTTATCCAAAGAGGATAATGTTGCGCGCCGCCGCCTTGCTTTTGACCGTTTGCGTAATCGCGAAGTGGTTACCAAGCTGTTTAATGAATTAGGACCGCGTTATAAAGAGCGTCCGGGCGGTTATTTACGCATCCTGAAATGCGGTTTTCGGGCGGGTGACTGTGCACCAATGGCTTATGTCGAACTGGTTGACCGGCCTGACGCACCTGAATAATAAATCAATCTGTTATCGATAAAGGTCGGGTAATCCCGGCCTTTTTTGTTGCTATCATGTTGGTTTTAGTAACCGATTTTGGTACCGGTAGCCCATATGTCGGGCAGATGAAGCTGGCCATCTGGCGCCAGGCTCCGCAGCTACCGATTATCGATTTGTTGCACGATGCCCCGCCTTACGACAGTCAGGCGGCTGCCTATCTACTGGCAGCTTTGGCAGCAGATTTGCCAGAACAGTGTGCGATTGTCGGCGTGATTGACCCTGGGGTAGGCAGTCCGCGTGATGGCCTCATAATTAAGGCTGACGAACGTTGGTATGTTGGCCCTGATAACGGGCTGTTTGATCGTGTTGCAGCTCAAGCAGAACAGCTGCAATGTTGGCGGTTGACTTGGCAGCCCGAGCGTTTATCAGCCAGTTTCCACGGTCGTGATATCTTCGCACCGGTAGCCGCTCGCCTAGTGACAGGAGCGAACCAGCCCGAGCAGTTGGGCGAAACCTTCGAATATCGCTGGCAGCACTGGCCCGAGCAGCTTGCCCGGATCATTTATATCGACACTTATGGCAACGCCATAACAGGTCTTCAGGCTTGCAATTTGTCTGATTCAGTTTGTTTACAGGCGGGGCAGCACAAACTGACACATGCACGCACTTTTGCAGCTGTTCCTTGCGGACAGGCGTTTTGGTATGAAAATTCCAGCGGGTTGGTGGAAATTGCCGTTAATCAAGGCCGAGCCGATCAACAACTAGATTTACGGGTCGGCAGCACGGTTAGTGTGCTGTCGGAATAATGATGAATACGCATTTACGCCAGCCTATTTATCAGCAGTTTTTACATCAACAAGGTTTTGCCGGTACGGTTATGGAACCACTGCCTGGTGATGCCTCGGTGCGACGGTATTTCCGCTTACCTGATGCAGACAAACCTTGCCTGTTGATGGATATGCCGCCTGAAGCGCTGGATATCCGCCCGTATTTGCGCGTAGCTGAACATTTGCGGTGTCTGGGATTGCGCGTGCCGATAGTCTATGCGGTGGATCAGGAATGTGGTCTGGCACTGATCGAAGATTTCGGCGACAGGACGTTCACTCGTTTGCTGGCAGAAGGCCACTCAGAACGCCTATTATATGAGCTGGCGATAGATCAACTGATTCACCTGCATCAACAACGTACAGCCACTACGCTGGTTGCGCCGCGCTACGATATAAGCCTGTTTCTGCGCGAAGCGGCACGTTTGCCAGACTGGCTTTATCCCTGCCTGACCGGAACACCGATTACCTCTGCACTACGGGCCGAGTATCTGGACATCTGGCGCTCGATTCTGCATGCTATGCCTGAGCCCGAGAACAGTCTGGTACTGGTTGATTTTCATGTCGATAATCTGATCCGCCTACCGGACGGCAGTTGCGGTATGCTCGATTTTCAGGATGCGCGTATTGGCCCAATGGCCTACGATGTGGTGTCTTTATTGGAAGATGCCCGCCGTGATGTGGACGCGGATATTGCCTTTGACATCAAAACACGCTATCTAAACAGTCGTCCAGCCCGTGAACGAGCAGCTTTTGAGCAATGGTACGCAGTATTGGGGGCGCAGCGTCATTGTAAAGTTTCCGGCTTGTTTTTACGGCTTTGTATCACCGCAGGCAAATGCCAGTACCTTGTTCATCTGCCACGCGTTATGCGTTTATTAGAACAGCATTTGCAGACACAGGCTCGTCTGAAGCCTTTGCATGACTGGCTGGAGTATTACCTGCCAATGCGTTTACAGCCTCTGCCGACGTTAAACCGGGAGGAACTGCGCACCTTGCTAAAGGGCGTGGATTAAGCGCTTAAATGCGCTTCTAAATCGAATGCGGCCGCCATCAATGTCTGCGTGTAGGGGTCGTGCGGGTTTTCGAAAATCTGTTCGGCCGGGCCTTGTTCAACCACTTGTCCATCCCGCATCACAATAATCTCATCTGACAGCGCCCGGACAACTTTCAGGTCGTGGCTGATGAATAAATACGCCAATTGGTGTCGCTGTTGCAGATCACGCAGCAAATCCACAATCTGTGCCTGTACAGACATATCCAGCGCCGAGGTCGGCTCGTCCAATACCACCAGTTCAGGTTTCAGCACCATCGCTCTGGCAATTGCGATGCGTTGGCGTTGGCCACCAGAGAATTCATGCGGAAAACGGTCGCGACTGGCCGGATCCAGCCCGACTTCTTCCAACGCTTGAATAATCAGCTGTTCCCGCTCAGCGGGCGTACCACCAAGTTGGTGCACCTGCAGACCTTCTTCAATAATCTGCTGTACCGACATCCGCGGGCTGAGGCTGCCGTAAGGATCTTGAAACACGATTTGCATAGTGCGCCGCAGCGGACGTAATTGTTTGCTGCGCCAGCCTTGAATGTTCTGCCCTTGGAACAGGATCTCGCCTTTGCTTCTGAGCAGACGTAACAGCGCCAGTCCGAGCGTGGTTTTGCCCGAGCCGGACTCACCGACCACACCTACCGTCTGACCCCGTCGTACGCAGACATCAATGCCATCAACAGCTTTAACATAGCCGACTGTACGCCGGAATACACCGGCTTTGATCGGAAACCATACTTTGAGCTGGCGTGCCTGTAATACCTCGGCGGCGTGCTGGTCGCGTTTGAGCGGACGCCCTTTGGGTTCGGCAGCTAATAGACGTTGGGTGTAGGGGTGGTCGGGGTGCTTGAAGATAGTTTCGACCGCGCCGGATTCGACAATTTCACCCTGATTCATGACATAGACTCGGTCAGCCATTTTGCGGACGATGCCGAGATCGTGCGTAATCAGCAGCATCGCCATACCGAGCCGGGCCTGCAAATCTTTCAGTAGCACCAGAATTTCCGCTTGTACGGTTACATCAAGTGCAGTGGTAGGCTCATCGGCGATCAGCAGATCAGGCTCATTGGCTAGCGCCATGGCGATCATAACGCGCTGTCGCTGCCCACCCGAGAGCTGGTGTGGGTAAGCGCCCAGGCGCTGTTCAGGGTTTTTGATCTGAACCAGATTCAATAACTCCAGCGTACGCTCGCGGGCCGCTACCGGTGTCATTTTTTTGTGTAGCAGCAGCGTTTCGTTGATCTGTTTTTCGACCTTATGCAGGGGATTCAGCGATGTCATCGGTTCCTGAAAAATCATACTGATCTGGTTACCGCGGATATCCTGCATCCGGGCTGTATCAGCATTGATTAACTCCTGGTCGCGATAGCGAATGCTGCCACTGGGGTGAAATGCGCTGGACGGCAGCAGCTGCATGATTGACAGAGCCGTGACCGATTTGCCCGAACCGGATTCACCTACCAGCGCTACGCTTTCACCGGGCTGAATGTCGAGAGACACGCCGCGCACCGCATCGACGTGTTTTTTACCGGTCCGAAACGAGACACTCAGATCGCGAATGTTTAATAGCGGTTCCACAATAGACCTTTACTGGAAGGTTTTGCGCGGGTCAAAAGCATCGCGCACGGCTTCGAAAGTGAACATCAGCAGACTTAGCATAATGGCCAGACTCAGAAAGGCGGTAATACCAAGCCAGGGCGCCTGCAAATTACTTTTACCTTGATTGAGCAGCTCACCCAGTGAGGGTGAACCGGCCGGTAGTCCCAGACCCAGGAAATCCAGACTGGTCAGTGTTGTGATTGAGCCGGTCAGAATAAACGGCATAAACGTAATTGTGGCGACCATTGCATTGGGCAGCACATGCTTGAACATGATCATAGTATTGCTGACTCCCAGTGCTCGTGCCGCCCGCACATAGTCGAAATTGCGCGCGCGTAAAAACTCTGCCCGCACCACCGCGACCAGATTGGTCCAGGCAAACAGCAGCAGCAGAAACAGCAGAGTAAAAAAGCTGGGAGCAATCACGGCCGACATGATAATCAGCAGATAAAGCTGTGGCAGTCCTTCCCAAATTTCAATAAAGCGCTGGAATATCAGATCGAGCAAGCCGCCGAAGTAACCCTGCACCGCACCTGCTGCGATACCGATGATAGAGCTGAACACGGTCAGGATCAGGCCAAATAGCACCGAAATACGAAAACCATAAATAACCCGCGCCAGCACATCGCGCGCCTGATCGTCGGTACCCAGCCAGTGCCGTCGGGAGGGCGCTGAAGGAGCCGGCACCGGCAGATCAAAGTCGATTGTGTTATAGGAAAAAGGGATCGGCGGCCAGATCATCCAGCCTTTTTCATTGATCAGATCCTGAATGTAAGGATCACGGTATTCTGCTTCAGTCTCGAATTCGCCACCGAAGGTAGTCTCGGTATAGGTGGCAAAAATCGGGACATAAAAGGCGTTATCGTAGCGCACCAGCAGTGGTTTATCGTTAGCTATGAACTCGGCAAACAGCGACAGGATAAACAGCAGCAGGAAAATCCAGAACGACCAGTAACCGCGTTTATTGGCTTTAAAACTCTCCAGGCGACGGCGGGTGATAGGGTTAAGATTCATACTTCGCGACCCTCGAAGTCAATGCGTGGGTCGATGATGGTGTACAGTACATCGCGCACAATCTGCATCACTAGGCCGAGTAGTGTGAAAAAGAACAGGGTTGCAAATATCACCGGATAATCGCGCTTTATCGCAGCTTCATAGCCTAGCAGGCCCAGCCCGTCCAGCGAGAAAATAACCTCGATCAATAACGACCCGGTGAATAAAATACCGATAAATGCGCTGGGGAAACCGGCAATCACGATCAGCATCGCATTGCGAAAGACATGGCCATACAACACCCGTTGTTCGGAAAGGCCTTTGGCGCGAGCGGTCTGTACGTATTGCTGCTTGATCTGATCGAGAAAAGAATTTTTAGTCAGCATGGTCAAACCGGCGAAGCTGCCGATTACCAAAGCGAATACCGGCAAGGTGATATGCCAGAGATAATCCAGGATTTTTTGCCAGCTGTTCAGCTCGTCCCAGTTGGCAGACATTAGGCCACGCAGCGGAAACAGATCAAAATAACGGCCGCCGGCGAACAGCACAATCAGCAAGATAGCGAACAGAAAACTTGGGATCGCGTAGCCGGTAATGACGACACCGCTGGTCCAGACATCAAAACGTGAGCCGTCGCGTACTGCTTTTTTAATGCCTAGCGGGATGGAAATCAAATAGACAAAAAGCGTTGTCCATAAACCCAGCGAAATCGATACCGGCATTTTTTCCAGCACCAGATCGATGACTTTTTGATCGCGAAAATAACTTTCGCCGAAATCGAAGCGCATATAATTCCATAGCATATTGATAAACCGCTCATGTGCAGGTTTGTCAAAACCAAACTGTTTTTCAATAGCTTCGATGATTTCCGGTCGCAATCCTTGCGCCCCGCGGTATTTATTGGCGATATCATTGCTTTGGCCGGCTGCGCTCGGTGTGCCCTGAATATCACCGCCGCCGCCACCGGAGAAGCGTGCTGTCGCGTGTACTGCCGTGCCCTCCAACTCGGCGATCATCTGTTCGACCGGGCCGCCGGGGGCGAACTGAACAATGACGAAATTGATGACCATTATCCCGAACAGGGTCGGGATAATCAGTAATAAACGGCGGATGATATACGCCAGCATAGCGGTAGCGTGCTGAACTTAGCGTTGTAGTTTGGCGGGGAGTTTGGCAGCCTTGTCGGCGTCCAGCCACCAAGTGTCGGGAAAACCAACACCATAGCGAGGTTTGCGGTCAGGCTTGCCAAATTTATTCCAGTACGCGATCCAGGACTCATCGTTGTAATACAGCGGGATAGCGTAATAATGCCATAGCAGCACCCGATCCAGCGCTCGATTGACGGTTTTCAGGGTTTCCAGATCTTCAGCGGCAACCAGTTGGTCAAGTAAAGCATCGACCACCGGATTTTTGATACCCATTGAATTGGAACCCCGATCTTCCGCGTATGCCGAACCAAAGTACGCTTTTTGCAATTGACCCGGCGGCGGGAAAAAAGTCAGCGCTCCGGTCCAGACATCGAAATCGCGGTCATTGACCCGTTCCCGCCATTGCGAGGAATCGACCAGGCGGATCGAGGCATCAATACCGGCAGATTTAAGCGCTTCGATATATGGCAGTGCCAGACGCTCGGTTTCCGGCCAGGCTGTCATCAGTTCAAAGCTGAATTGTTCACCGCTCTGGGCATTGACCATACGTCCATTCCGCAATTCCCAGCCGGCTTCTTTGAACAGGCGCAGCGCAATCCGCTTGTTCTGCCGGTTGCGTCCGCTGCCGTCACTGACCGGCGGTTCGAAGGCTTCAGTGAAAACCTCGGGCGGCAGTTGATCGCGGTAAGGCTCCAGTAAGGCAAGCTCGGCCTCGCTGGGTTTGCCTGACGCGCCGTAATCCGAGTTCGGGAAATAGCTCTTGATGCGCTTGTAATAGCCATACAGCAAGGTGCGTTGAATAGCCTCGAAGTCGTATAAATACAGCAAGGCTTTGCGCACTTTCAGGTCCTGGAATTTGGCCCGGCGCAGATTGAAGAAATAACCGCCGATACCGCGCGGGGTTTCATTGGGCACCGCAGTTTTTATCATTAACCCATTATCCAATTCGGACATGGTGTATTCGGACGCCCAGCTTTTCGCCGAGCTTTCGCTGCGAAAATCAATCGCGCCTGCTTTGAAGGCCTCGAACATAACGGTCAGATCACGGTAGTAATCAAAGCGGATTTGGTCGAAATTATTCAGGCCCCGGTTGACGGGCAGATTTGCTCCCCAATAATCCTTAACCCGCTCATAGGTGATCGAACGGCCGGGTTCCAGGTCTTTAACGCGGTAGGGTCCACTGGACAGCGGTGGTTCCAGAGTAGAGGCGGTGACGTCTTTGCCCTGCCAGTAATGCACCGGCAATGGATACATGCCGGCAGCTTGCACAATAGGTTTCATGCTGTTGCGGGTATTGAAATAAAACTTCACCCGCCGGTCATCCAGCGCTTCAGCTCGCTCGACATCCAGATAACCGGACTGAATAAATGCCCGCCCGTGTTGTTTGACCGTCTCCAGCGCAAAAACAAAATCCTGTGCCCGGATGGGTTCGCCGTCGTGATAGCGGGCTTCAGGCCGGATAGTGAAAATAGCCCAGGATTTGTCCTCGGGGAACTCGACGGATTCCGCAATCAGGCCATAAACCGCACCAATTTCATCGGCCGATCCGGTCATTAAGGAATCGTAAACCAGGCCGATGCTGCCGGGCCAGTCACCCTTCAGAACGTAAAAATTTAATGTATCGAACGAGCCGAAATCATCCAGTACGATTTTGCCGCCTTTGGGAGCGTCGGGATTGGCGTAGGGCCAATGCTCAATCCCGTCCGGATAGAGCGGCTCGCCAAACTCGGCGATAGCCCAGGTCTTGGTAATATTTTGTTCCTGACTGAAAGCGGACGAGCTGCCCAGGACGGAAAGCGCCCAGAAAGCACCCGTAAATAGTAAACCTAAATAACGCATCATGCTGTCCCGTGGGTCGTGGCGATTAGTGTGCATAAACGATTATTACCAATCATAACCGCTATGACACTAATAAAGACAGGGGAGTGCCGGGTGTTGAATTACTGATCAGTAAGCAAGCTGTTTGCAAGCGTAGCTTCTAATTGGGCATAGTCCATATTTTCGAGGGTATTTTGCAGATTTTTGAAAATGTAATCGCCAGGGTGTAGTTACGGCAGACGTGCTGGCAATTGTTGCCTTGCTGAGACAGGCCTCTGCAACTTGTGTTGACTGGAGCATTGTCGGTCGTTCTTGCCGTTTCGATCAGCGTCCTTGAAAGTCTGGTTTGCGTTTCTCCATAAACGCACGCCGGCCCTCCACATAATCGGCGCTGGCGAAGCAGCGGTTCACTAGCTCCTGGCACCGGACCAAGTCGCGCTCAGCGGGGTCTTTAACGATCTCGCCGAAGATAGTCTTCATGGCGTTGATGGTGAGTGGGGCATTGTTGGCTATGGTCTGTGCGTAATCCATGACATAGGCTTCGATTTCGGCATCCGCGACGATCCGGTTCACCAAGCCCATTGCTTTCGCTTCCTCGGCATCAAAACGTTGTCCGGTAAAGCAGATTTCCTTGGCATAAGCCGGGCCGACAACATCGCTAAGCCGCTTCAGACCCGCAAACGGATAGCCCAGTCCCAACTTGGCGGCGGGTAGACCGAATTTCGAACGCTCAGTACAGATGCGTAAATCGCAGCAAACCGCCAGGCCTAGCCCCCCGCCGATGCAATACCCCTGGATCAGCGCAATACTTGGCTTGGCAGCTTGGTGTAGAGCACCGTAAACCTCGGCGGTTTTGGCATTATATTCAAGCACAGCTTCGCGGCTGGCCCGCTCATTCTCGAATTTGGAAATATCCGCCCCGGAGACAAATGCCTTGCCACCTGCACCGGACAATACAATCACACGTATGGCATCGTCTTCGAGAAAATCGGCTAAAATTTCCTGCGCAGCTTGCCACATCGCTAGCGATACGGCGTTATGACGTTCGGGATTATTGAAAATAAGCCGCCCGATGTTGCCCTCTTTGCGGGCAATCATTTTGTCAGTGTTCATAGCGTTACTCTCGAGCTTTCGGTTCAGATTACCTGGCGTTCGCGCAAGTCGGCGATATCCGCCGCGCTGAAACCCAATTCAGTCAGAATCTCCTCGGTCTGTTCGCCGCGTTCGGGCGGGGCGACGCGCAGGGTACTCGGCGTGCGATCCAGCACTACCGGCTGCGCGAGCAGGTTGATCTCGCCTAATGCGGGCGACGTTACCGGCTGGGCGATCTGCATGTGTTGCACCTGCGGATCGGCGAAGACCTGGTCAATAGTATAAATCTCACCGCAAGGCACGCCCACTTGACTGAGCTGTTCGATCCAGTCCTGGCTGCTTTGAGTGCGGGTGATTGTGTTGATTGCGGCATTCAGTTGTGCCCGGTTGCGCGAGCGCGCAGGGGCATCGGCATAGGCCGGCTCGGTTAACCATTGCGGTGAATTCAAGGCTTTGCAAAAGCGCTCCCAGGTGGTCTCGCCCGCGACAGCGATATTGATATGTCCGTCCTGGGTCTCGAATACACCGGTGGGTATACTGGTAGGGTGGTCGTTGCCCGCCTGTTTCGGCACGACGCCCTCGACCAGCCAGCGGGCGGCCTGGAAATCCAGCATGAAAATCATCGCCTGTAACAGCGAGGTGTGCAGCCACTGCCCCCGGCCGGATTTTTCCCGCTCATACAGTGCTAACAGAACACCTTGGGCGCAAAACAGTCCGGCACATAAATCGGCAATCGGGATGCCCACCCGCACCGGACCCTGGCCGGGCAGACCGGTGATCGACATCAAACCACCCAGGCCCTGAGCGATCTGATCAAAACCGGGCCGTTCACGATAAGGGCCACTTTGTCCAAAACCCGAGATACTGGCATAGATCAAGCGTGGATTGATCTGGCTGAGCGTATCGTAATCAATACCCAGTCGGTTTTTGACGTCGGGCCGGTAATTTTCGACTACGACATCGGCGTCCGCGACCAGGCGCTTGAAAATGTCCATTCCTTCGGGGGTTTTCAGGTTTAACGTCAGGCTGCGCTTATTGCGCTGCAGGTTCTGAAAATCCGAGGTATGTCGGGGCGGACCCAATGCGCCGTCCGGTTCCAGCGCTTCGGGTTGTTCGATCTTGATGACATCGGCACCCCAGTCAGCCAGCTGGCGCACGGCGGTCGGGCCGGAGCGTACCCGAGTCAGATCCAGTACTTTTACGTCCTCCAGGACGCTGGTTGCAGCTTGATATGGCATGTTTAGCCTCGTAAAAATGATAAAGCAGTCAGATTTTTCTGCATCAATAGTGTTGCAATCTGCGCTTGGCAGCGCTCGATAAAAAAATGTATGGGCGCTTCGTGCGAGCAGCTTGAAAAGTATATGAGCATCTCCTACCCTCGATACAAGCCAAACGCCCGGGAGTCCATATTATGAAATTACGCTATCTGATCAGATTTTGCAGCCTTATCGGAGTAGGGGCAGTTACTCTGGCCCTACCTGTCAGTGTCAGCGCGCAAGACGCCTGCGAAAGCCTGCGTAATCTCACCATCGACGCAGCTTATGTGACGTCTGCCAATATCGTCCCAGCGGCAGAGGATATGCCGGCTTATTGCCGCGTTCGTGCCACTGCTTTGCCGGCCATTTCCATCGAAGTCCGCTTGCCGCTGGAAGCCTGGAACGGAAAATACTATCAGACCGGCTGCGGTGGTTTTTGCGGCATTCTCGGTCGGGCGGATGCGCAGAAAGGTTTTATTAATGCGATGGGGCCGGGACTGCAAAAGGGCTACGCGACTGCGACTTCCGACAGTGGTCATCATGGCCTGAGCGTGCTTGATGCGAGCTGGGCCGATCATAACCTGATGGCGGAGCGTGACTGGGGCTGGCGCTCAATCGGCGAAACTCACCGCGTGGCTCAGGTCGTTATCAGTGCGTTTTATAATGCTACACCGCAGCAGCATTATTTCCAGGGTTGCTCTACGGGCGGCCGCATGGCCAATATGGCAGCGCTTAAGTACCCCGAGCTGTTCAGTGGGATCATATCCGGTGCGCCGGCACTGGACTATACGGGGCTGGTCGCGTTGAAAATGGCCTGGATCGTCCAGGCGAACAGCGATGCTGACGGCAACCCGATTCTCAAACCCGGTAAAGATCAGCTGATCGGCGCTGAGGTAATGCGTCAGTGCGACGCCGTGGACGGCCAGGAGGACGGCCTGATCGCTGATCCCCGCGCCTGTTCCGTTGATCTTTCCACCCTGGCCTGCAAAGACGGTGCCGACCCGCAAAGCTGTCTTAGCGACGCCGAGCTGGACGTTATCGCCAAATGGCGGCAAGGTCCGCGTAATGCAGCAGGTGAGCAACTCTATCCCGGCGGTATTCCGGAAGGCTCAGAACCGTTCTGGTGGCTCTGGCTGACCGGTAAAGCCGAAGGTGGCGGCAAACTGGTACCGCTCTTTGCCCAGAATTTCGGTGCCTATATGGCATTCGCGGATGATCCGGGCGCAGCATATTCGGCGCTGGACTTCGACTTCGAAACCGATCCGGCGCGTTTGTCGACTATGGCGGCCGTCTACAATTCCGACCAGCCGGATATTTCCGCTTTCCGTGATGCCGGTGGCAAGATGATTGTCTGGCACGGTTGGGCGGACGCTATCGTGACGCCCTATAAAACCATCGACTGGTACGAGCAGCTTGCCGCGACTCTGGGCGGCGAGGAGCAAGTCGGTGAATTCGTACGGCTGTTCATGATTCCCGGCATGGATCATTGCGGGCTTCTGCCCGGTCCCGGTGGTGTTAACCAATTCAGCATCGATCCGCTCAGTGCACTGGAAGCCTGGGTAGAGGCAGGCACGACACCTGATTCGATCATGAAATAAAGATGGTGTAACTGATAAAAAAACCGCCTGACTGGCAGGCGGTAACTAGCTACACGTACTAGGAGGAGAGGGTCCCCTCTGCACACCCGACCGGCGGTTAAGTCGGCAAAGCCTGCAGCGGGGAGGGGGGGAAATCATCAGTAATAAGGGGTAGCCTGCGAGCCGCTGGGCGGCGGCGGTGCATAAGCTGTCGCGCCGCTGTTATAGGGATAACGATTATTCTGTTGCGGATACGGCGGATTGTTATAGCCGGTGGCCGGGGCAACGTTGCTGTTATAGGCCCGCATCTGGTCCATATTATTGCCTAGCGCACCACCTAATAAGGCACCTGCGGCTGCCCCGTAGTAGCGTCCATCGTCATCATCAAATTGATGTCCGAGCACGCCGCCTGCCAATGCGCCGGCAGCCGTGCCAAGGGTGGTGTACTGATAACGCTGAAAGTCATAACCGAGGTTGCCTTGTCCGGCGCAGGCGCTTAGCAGCACCAGAGTGCTGGCGGCCAGAGTCAGTTGCAGTGATTTCAACATAATCGATTCCTTGCAGAAGTGCTGTAGTTGCCCGTGAATTTGATGGGTATCATGCCAGCAATAAGATGAACCGAGGCTGAATCCGAAATCAGATCGCGTCTGTGTTCTATACTTTATGAATGAGCAGCTTATGCTGGACCGGGCAAGACCGGGCAGGATCAAGACAGCAGCGATATCCGCTGGGATGCTGGATCGGCATGGCTGTACTCGGTTTGCTGTTGCAAAGCGTCGAGCTACGGCTGTGGCAGCACTTTAATCAGTGGCAGGCTTATCACTGGCTGGAACGCCACGGTGCCCGTATCGAGCTGTTGGCTGACGGCGGACTGTCGATTGAGCTGTCATTGCGTACAGCCACACTAACCCGCATGGTGGATCAGCTGAATCAGCTGGATAATGCCATTCACCGACTTGATCTGAGCAGCGAACCGGTAGCTGATATCCAAGCACTGGCCAGATTGCCGCTATTGCGGATGCTGGACCTGAGCTATACCCCAGTAACAGATTTAACGCCATTGACGGCGCTCAGTCGGTTGCGAGTGTTGAATTTGCGTCATACCGCTGTCCGCAATATTGCACCGTTATCGGCCTTGACCAGTCTGCGTGCTTTAGACTTGGGGTTTACTTTGGTGACAGAGCTTAAGCCCTTGCTTGCGCTGGAACACCTGCAAGTGCTCAGCTTGCGCAATATACCGGCTATGAACATTGCACCCTTAGCAGCTTTGCGCTCATTGCGCTCGCTGGATTTGGGCTATATGTTCGTAATCGATATCCAGCCCCTGACGACATTGCTTGATTTGCAATTACTGAACCTGGCGGGAACCGCAGTGCAGGATATTATCGCGTTGAATAGCTTGCCGGGATTGCTGTATTTGTATTTGACTGACACGCTGGCAGCGCGGACTGTCCAGGTTGGGCAACTACGTCAATCGCAGCCCCGGCTTACGGTATACACCGGAATAGGGTTAACTTACTGAATGCTTCCGGGTGTGCCCCGAATCAATCGACGATCAACCGACGATGCGACTGGAATGCAATCATCTAGTCAAAGCATAGAAGAGCCGTCCCGAGTTTGTCATGCCGTGCAATTTTCTCATTACCCCGCTGTGAACCGACCGTCCTCAACATCGCGTGCCTGACCGAGTACCGCCAGCGTGGCGAGGATATCGCCAACCCGCTCGCGTTTGGCGTTTTTGCACTGGGCGGCGATTTGTTCGAGCGCGAGCGGCTGGTCGCCAGCCTTTGCTGTTAACGTGGTTGCACGGTTTCGACTCTACCGCCTCTCTGGCCTGCTTGCCGAATTCTGAACTCTTTAATCAAGGGATGAAAAGGCACTAACACATCCTCGTGAATACCGATACAGTCGGCTTCGTTGGCCTTTCTGATAAACGCCTGACGGGAATCCGCTTGTTGCTCGCCGACTTCGACCGCAAGATTGATTAAAGCGTTCCAGTGATTGCCTTTCAGCTCGATTTCAACCAGCCAGGGATGGCCAACGCCCGGCGCGCCACCTCTATTACCCTGATCGCAATAAAACCATTTGTGACGTTCGTAGGAAATCCGGTTGCCATGACCATTGACGCCTTGATTGAGATGGCGCAGATTTACAATAGAGTTTTTCTCACCTAGCGAAACTAAACGTTTCAGTACGGTGGGATTTGCGCCATCCCCCATCCCAGCCAGCGCTTGCACATGCGGCACACGCAGTGCGGCGGCAGCCCGCTCAGTGTTCCAGTAATTCGCGCATTCTTCGATAGTTTGCCAACGTGGGTCCGTCGTTTTTACGCTGCCGTCATCGTTTGTGAAGCTGTCTGTTCCAATAAAACTGCTGATGGCTTGTTTAGCGTCGCGCGCTTTTTTGGCTTGGCGGAAGTTTTCGTTGCCTGCAATCAACGGCTTTAGGTTTTGATCTTCCGTGTAGTGAGGGTTGTACACCGTTTCAAGAAGCAGTAAGTATTCCGCTGCTTGTCGAGCACGGGGGCCATGTGCGTATTGCCATTGGGGATCGACGGCTTGTCGGAAAAAATTGTCCAGATCTGGAAACTGCGTCACCCCAATGCCCCGTGTGTAATTCTGGGTGCGGGTTCTGGCTTCCTGTTCAAGTCTACGGATTCCCGCCGGACGGATAGTGTTGCGGATGAAGGCGTCGGCTTGCTGAATCAGGTATGTACGCTGTCTTCCCTCAGCTTGCGTTTGCTGCTTATTGGAAGGCGCAGGTGTCCTGTGCAACGCGTTACGTTGCGCTTGAAAAGTATTGTTGGTGATAACGCTGCCTGCGCCTTCACGGCGTTGCCAAATTTGCTTTAATGCTGTTTCCCAGTTCGGCGTAGCGCGCACATAGGCATCCCCTTCGGACGCTTCCTGACGAAAACGCATAAAGCCTTTAACAGCATCTATAAAATTGGTTTCCGAAACGAAAATCACATCGTTCCAACCCTGTGTTAGGACATATTGTTGAAATTGCATAGTGACGCAAACTCCTTGTGTTCAACGGTGAATCGATGCCGCTTTGGTGGTTTATCTAATTAAGATTAAAGCATATGAAGAGCCGCCCTGAGATATCAGTCGAACTGTTCATCATCGAATCTGGTTCAAAGTGGGCTGGGGAAATGGATTTTTTTGGTCTGTTTATGTTGCCTTATAAATATAACACAATGAATATTAAGTAAAAAATTATTGGCTTGTTCTATGCTACTACTCATTACAAGGCACGGCGATGAAATCGCCCTGGATTTGGTAAATAGGCAGGTAAAGCGTGTAGAGGCATAGCATGAACATTCAACAGCACATCACACAGACCAGCTTGCGGATACTCTCAGCGCTACTGATGGGTCTGCTTTATCTGGGGTTTTGGGTGTTGCGGGTGCTGGTGATTGTGGTATCGGGCTCGCTGTTGCTGGCGCTATCGCTGCCGGATCTCTGGGACAGAAACCCGGCACGTTTATCTTCATCCTGAGCCTGCGCTCAATTCACAATAACAAGCGCCGGAGATTCTCCAAAAGCCCCGCCAGATACACGATAAATCTTGCGCCATCCGCACCGTCGATAACGCGATGATCGTAGCTCAGACTGAGTGGCAGCATCAGACGCGGAATAAAGTTCTTGCCGTCCCAGACGGGTTTCATTTGCGCGCGAGAGACACCTAAAATAGCGACTTCGGGCGCATTGACGATGGGCGTGAAATGACCACCGCCGATTCCGCCCAGACTGGAGATGCTGAAACAGCCGCCTTGTAAGTCTTTCGGGCTGAGCTTGCCATCGCGGGCTTTCCGACTCATGGCGGCTAACTCCGCCGACAATTCGAAGATGGATTTTTGCCCTACGTCCCGAAACACGGGTACCACCAGGCCATTCGGGGTGTCTACCGCGATGCCCAGGTTAATATACTTTTTATAGATCAGCTGCTGCCCGTCGGGACTGAGTGAGCTGTTGAACTTGGGAAATTCCTGCAGTCCTGCCGCTACGGCCCGCATAATGAATGCCAGTGTGGTCACCCGCACGCCTTGTTTTTCGGCCTCGGCTTTGAGTGAGGCGCGGAAATCCTCCAGTTCGGTGACATCCGCTTCATGCTGCTGGGTGACCATTGGCACGTTCAGCCAGGCACGGTGCAGGTGCGGGCCGGACAGTTTCTGAATCCGGCTGAGCGGTTTGGCTTCGATAGCACCGAACTGGCTGAAATCAATCGCCGGGATCGCCGGAATACCCGCGCCGCCGGCCGGTGTTGGCATCGACGTTGCCGCGCTTTGCGTGGTTTGTCCGCTGAGCGCTGCTTTGACGTAGTTCTGCACGTCGTCCTTGGTGATACGACCTTTCCGGCCCGAGCCTTGCAGTTGACTGAGATCAACCCCGAGTTCACGCGCAAAGCGGCGGATCGAGGGACTGGCATGGATTTTGTGAAAAGTCTCTGCTACGGGAGCTGCTGGCATAGCAGGCGGATCGCGGCGCAGTGGCGCTTTGTCGGTTTGCGCTTTAGACGTTGCCTGGGCTGCTGCGGTTATTGACCCGGTTGTCGCCGCTTGTTTGCTTGCGCTTGTAGCTTCCGTTGAGCCGGTTGGCCGGGTCGGTTCGACAGGTTTTTCTGCTGGCGTTTCTGTGGCGCTGTCCAACAGCAGAATCAGGCTGCCTTCGGTGACTTTATCGCCAACCTTGACCTTGACCTCCTTGACCGTGCCTGCAGCGGGCGACGGGATTTCCATGGAAGCTTTATCGGATTCCAGTGTGAGCAGCGAATCTTCCGGGTTAACCGTATCACCTGCCTGGACCAGTACCTCAATCACATCGACTTCTTTGAAGTCGCCAATATCAGGTACCTTGATTTCTTGCAATGCCATGTGTTCACTCTTCGCTTTGTTTTAAAAGGGGCGTGTGTTTAAAAAAGGCGTTTGTTTGGAATAAGCGATCCTTGCGCTTTTGTGATTGTGCACAGAACATCGATGATTTTGGTCCGCTCTGCGGGTAAATACTGTCTCGACAAGTTCTGTTTCGGGCACCTCCGTGTACCCGGACTGTGATCAAGTACAGGATCGTATTTTACGCATAAGCCGGATTCGGTTTGTCCGGATCAAGCCGGTATTTTTCGATGGCCTGATGCACCTGGGCGGCAGGGATACGCTGTTCATCATGCAGTGCTTTCAGGGCGGAAACGGCAACGTAGTAACGATCCACCTCGAAATGGTGGCGTAACTGGGCGCGGGTGGCAGAGCGGCCATAGCCGTCGGTGCCAAGCGTTTTAAACGTGCGCTGCGGAATATAGGGCCGCACCTGACCGGCATAGAGTTTCTTGTAATCGGTGGCAGCGATCACCGGCCCCTGACGACCGGCCAGGCAGCGCTCGACATAGCTCTGGCGCGGCGGCTCTTCGGGATGGAGCAGGTTCCAGCGTTCCACCTCATCGCCTTCGCGTTTGAGCTGATTCAGGCCCGGTGTGGACCAGATATCGGCCTCAATGCCGAAATCCTCGCGCAATAAATCGGCGGCTGCGATCACTTCCCGCAGGATGCTGCCGCAGCCCAGCAACTGGACTTTGTTTTCGGCCTGTCCGCCTTCCTGCAATAAATACATGCCTTGCAGAATCCCTTCCCGCACGCTGTCTTCGCGGCCCTCCGGCATCGCCGGGTGATGGTAGTTCTCGTTCAGCGCCGTAATATAATAAAAAATATTCTCGTTGTCCTGAAACATGCGACGCAGGCCATCCTGAATGATCACCACGATTTCATAGGCAAAAGTCGGGTCATACGATACGCAGTTGGGGATGAACTCGGCAAACAGCTGGCTGTGGCCATCCTGATGTTGCAGGCCTTCACCGGCCAGTGTCGTGCGTCCCGAGGTGCCGCCGATCAGAAAGCCGCGTGCCTGTGAATCACCCGCTGCCCAGGCCAGATCGCCGATGCGCTGAAAGCCGAACATGGAATAGAAAATAAAGAACGGAATCATGCTCACACCGTGGTTGGCATACGCGGTTCCTGCTGCGATCCAGGATGACATCGCACCGGCTTCGTTAATGCCTTCCTGCAGGATCTGACCCTGCTTGTCCTCTTTGTAATACATCAGCTGGTCAGCGTCTTCCGGCTGATACAGCTGGCCTTTGGACGAATAAATACCGAGCTGGCGGAACAGGCCTTCCATACCAAAGGTGCGCGACTCATCGGGCACGATCGGCACGATATGCTTGCCGATGGCTTTATCGCGGGTCAGTGCGGTCAGCATGCGCACAAACACCATGGTCGTGGACATTTCCCGCTCGCCGCTGTCCTGCATCAGGTTTTGAAAGCTTTCCAGTGGCGGAATTTGCAGCTGCGGGGCATCACGCCGGCGCTGTGGCAGATAGCCGCCCAGAGCTTCGCGTCGGGCTTTAAGATACTGGATTTCCGGGCTGTCTGGCGCTGGTTTGTAAAAAGGCGCGTCGTCGAGTTGCTCATCGCTGATCGGGATCTGAAAACGGTCGCGAAAGTCTTTCAGCGCATCGTGGCCCATTTTTTTCTGTTGATGGGTGATGTTCTGGCCTTCCCCCGCAATCCCCATGCCGTAGCCCTTGACCGTCTTGGCCAGAATAACCGTCGGCTGCCCCTGATGCTTGATCGCTGCCGCATACGCAGCAAACACTTTATGCGGATCATGGCCGCCCCGGTTCAGACGCCATATGTCCTCGTCCGACAGATGCGACACCAGCTCTTTCAGCTCCGGGTATTTACCGAAGAAATGCTCGCGGGTATACGCCCCGCCACGCGCCTTGAACGCCTGATATTCGCCGTCAACGGCTTCTTCCATGCGTTTGCGCAGCAGTCCGGTTTTATCGGCTGCCAGCAGCGGGTCCCAATACGATCCCCAGATGACTTTGATCACGTTCCAGCCGGCACCGCGGAATTCCGATTCCAGTTCCTGGATGATTTTGCCGTTACCGCGTACCGGGCCGTCCAGGCGCTGCAAATTGCAGTTGACAACAAAAATAAGATTGTCCAGCTGCTCGCGCCCGGCCAGCGAGATTGCGCCCAGCGATTCCGGCTCGTCCATCTCGCCATCGCCCATAAAGGCCCAGACTTTGCGCTTTTCCGTATTGAGAATGCCGCGATGGTGCAGATAGCGCATAAAGCGGGCCTGGTAGATTGCTGTGATCGGCCCTAAGCCCATCGACACGGTCGGAAACTGCCAGAAGTCCGGCATCAGCCAGGGGTGCGGATAAGAACTGAGACCCTTGCCTTCGGTTTCCTGCCGGAAATGGCTGAGTTGCTCTTCGCTGAGACGGCCCTCCAGAAACGCACGGGCATAGATGCCAGGGGCGGAATGGCCCTGAAAATAGACCAGATCACCGCCGTGCTGCTCTGAGGGTGCGTGCCAGAAGTGGTTAAAACCGACATCGTACAAGGTTGCGCAGGAGGCAAAACTGGCGATATGGCCGCCCAGTTCCGAGGTGAGGCGATTGGCTTTGATCACCATTGCCATGGCGTTCCAGCGGATGATGGAACGAATTTTCCATTCCAGCGCCGGATCGCCCGGGGTGTATTCTTCCAGCTCGGGCGGGATGGTATTGATATACGGTGTGTTTACGCTGTACGGTGCCAGCGTGCCGTAATCGTGGGCCTGTTCCAGCAGTCGTTCCAGTAAAAAGTGGGTGCGCTCGGCGCCTTCGCGTTCCAGCACCGCATCCAGCGCATCCAGCCACTCGCGGGTTTCCTGGGGGTCGATATCGTTGAAATGCTCTGCGGTCATCAAAGTCCTCCACGTCTGTGGTTAGTGTTATGCACAAGCT
This sequence comes from Gammaproteobacteria bacterium, assembly GCA_041396125.1. Classification (GTDB taxonomy): domain Bacteria; phylum Pseudomonadota; class Gammaproteobacteria; order Competibacterales; family Competibacteraceae; genus JAWKZG01. The sequence continues at coordinate 481,368 of JAWKZG010000001.1, forward strand.
TCCCACCACACGCGCTGTCAGGCGCGCTGTCGCTTCTTGAGACAGCGTAAACCTACCAGTGTTTTATTTTTTCAGGCGTGCGCGCAAGCGCTAGTCGTCCTGGTAAGGAACGGCCCGGATGATCTGATCAAGGCGGAGCTTGAGTTGTTTGCCGCTGCGACTGCGCGCCAGTAAAAATTCTGCTTTATTGCGGGTTTGCAGATCCAGCGGCTGGACGGCTTCCAGATAAGGTGCACCGTCCAGGTCGCGCCAGGCCAGTCGCAGCCACTGCCGGCGCATAATGGCCAGTTCGTAGCGGCTATATTCGGCGCAGTCGATGGGTATGTAGTCGGTATAATCAGTCATGGTGGTATCGCTTATAGTGCTGTTTCTATTTATTAGATTATGTTTCAAACAGGTTATCCTGCCCCGGTTTGAAAAGAGAAACAATAAAACGAATTTTTGTTTCCTCGAGCATCCATAGCTGGATCAATGTCTTATCGGCATAATGCCTTGTTGGCTACAGGGCCAAGTCTAAATTATAAACACGGTCCGTGCGCACGGGCGTCTGTCAATTATCCTGTCGGGTCTCGACGGCAGCCAGTGCACCGTCCCAGTCCACCGCGATGCTGAACACAATAGGGTGGCAGCAGACCGGGCAATCCTCGATATACTCCTGCGCGCCAACCGAGCAGTCCACGCTGGTTTCGAACGGTTCGCCGCAATAAGGGCAGTTTACCGTAATCCATTCAAGCATCGGACAGGTCCTGTTCCGGCATGAATAATTGTAAAGCATCGTTCAGAAACCGCTGGCCCAGTTCTGTCACGCCGACTCGATCCGCACTCAGGCGGAGCAGTCCGCGTGTTTCTGCTTCATGCAGCGCAGCCTGTATCGCGCCCAGCTCCAGCCCGGTGCGCTGCTGAAAGAGTTGCAGCGGCCAGCCATCGCTGAGACGCAGTGCGTTCAGCATGAATTCCAGCGGCAGTTCAGCTTCGCTTAAACGGTTCAGACCGCCCAGGTTAGCGTCCTGGCCGGCATAATTCAGAAAATCGCGCGGATTTTTGCGCTTCCAGAGTCGGTAAACAGCCCCTTCGGCCATATCGCTCAGTTTGCCGTGCGCGCCCGCGCCAATTCCCAGATAATCGCCGAAACGCCAGTAATTCAGATTATGTGCGCAGCGCCTGTCCACTGTGGGCTGATTCATGCGGGCATAGGCCGATATTTCGTATTGCCGGTAACCGTGCTCGGCCAACAGGGCCTGAGCGCGTTCCTGCATATCCCACAGCGCATCATCATCGGGCAGCGGCGGTGGATAGCGATGAAACAAGGTGTTCGGCTCCAGCGTCAATTGATAATACGAGATATGACTCGGTGCCAGTTCTATCGCGGTGCGCAGATCGTCCAGCGCCTGGACCGGGGTCTGTTCGGGCAGGCCGTACATTAAATCCAGATTGAAATTATCAAAGCCGGCCTGGCTGGCTGACTGGGCCGCCCGGATGGCTTCCGGACGACCGTGAATACGCCCCAGCGCTTGCAAATGCTGCTCATTGAAGCTTTGGATACCAATCGACAGACGACTGATGCCGGCAGCGCGGAATTCGGCAAAACGGCCTTGCTCGACGGTGCCGGGGTTAGCTTCCAGCGTGATTTCAGCATCCGGGCGCAACGTCAACCGGGCGCGTACACCAGACAGCAGGCGGTCGATAGCCGCCGGAGAAAACAGGCTGGGTGTACCGCCGCCAATAAAAACCGTATCGACCCGTCGCCCCCAGATACGCGGCAGATCGGCTTCCAGATCGGCCAGCAAGGCATCGACGTAAAGCCGCTCCGGCAGCTCATCGGACTGGCGCAAGGCATGCGAGTTGAAGTCGCAGTACGGGCACTTGCGCACACACCAGGGGATGTGAATATACAAGCTTAAGGGGATAGATTCTGAAAATTGCAGCATAAGCTGATTGTCGAATAGTGAACGATGTCTTTATAATACCCGCTTCTCGTCCTTGATTATCGATTGGCCGATGTGGCTCAGTTGGCAGAGCAGGGCATTCGTAATGCTCAGGTCAGGGTTCGAATCCCTCCATCGGCACCATGTCAATCAATAAGTTATCTTTAGCTTCTTGTGTTTTTCTTGTTTCCGCGTGATCCATTCGTGACGCTTTCCCCCTTTCACTAACGCCCCGTGGGCAGGTTTGCCACGTTCTGTCGTTGCCAGATTCTTGCCTGCGCAGAGTCCCTGGATTCCCGCCTGTGCGGGGATGACATGAGCGTGCGTGTAGTGGCTGCGGGCTGCCTTGAGCGTGATTGTCAGAGGTTTGCGCTGTTGGTCATCGATGTCTGGAAAAAATTTGCACATCTGCTAGAACTAAGCGTTAGGGGCGGTTGCAATGCCGATATTATGATGAACAATCTAAGGTACAGAAAAAGGAAAATCGATGATCGAAGATGATCAGCATATCGAAGATGATCATAGTACTGAACAGAAGAATAACGACGTCGGTAGTGTCCTTTTGATTGATTTGGAAAACTGCCCCAGCCAGATTCATCAGCTGCAGGATAATCTGCAGCGTTATTCTCAAGTGCTTATCTGCTATGCGAAAAGCGGAGCGAGAATCCCTCTCGACTGGTTGACGCCTTTAAGTGTAGCGGTGCATGAAAACAAGCTCACGGTTTTCAAAATGACGACGGGCGGAGAAAAACGCGGCCGATTTCGGGATTTCCTTTTTTGCGGGTGCTTTAATGCAGCAGGCGCCAGCAGAGGCTCATTTTGTCATCATTTCAAACGATACAGATCTGGATCACGTTATACAGTTGCTGCTAAGCCACGGCCGTTCGGCTGAACGAATCGGTACGAAAAAAGAGCAACAGGAAAAGATCGCTGTAGATACCGCGTCGTTGCCACCTGTTAATAAATTTTGCGCCTATCTTATGACGCACAATAAGAACAGGCCGACGAAAAAAGAGACCTTGCAGAACAGTATCAAAAATCAGTTTAAAAATTCGCCGGATACAGCAGAAAACGTTTTTAACGTATTGACTGCCCAGGGTGCGATAAAAATATCTGAAAAAAAAGTAACTTACGATGATGATAAAATATGCGGGATGGCACATTTGCCCGACTAGAAAGGCTGCCATATTCTACCCGGCATCAGCTGTTTACGGTGTTTATGCCTGATTTTGCGGTTTTTGCCGGACACGCTGCATAGTGAGGTTGCTGGAGGGTTTTTTTGCGCAGGATTCTGATATTCGGAAACTCAGGTTCCGGTAAGTCAACCTTGGCAATAGCGCTGGCCGAGGTTGAACAGTTGGCGCATCTGGATCTGGATACGCTGGCATGGCTGCCGGGATTACCGCCCGAGCGCGCACCACTTGAGGTATCGAAAAGGAAAATCCGGGCCTTCACAAAGGCGTACAATGGCTGGGTTATCGAAGGTTGTTATACCGATTTGCTCGAACTGCTCAGACCTGCAGCCACCGAAATCGTTTTTATGAATCTCAGCGTGGAGCGATGCATTAAAAATGCAAAGAACAGGCCTTGGGAGCCGCATAAATATGCATCGAAGGGCGCTCAGGATGACAACCTGGCCATGCTGATCGATTGGATCAAGCAGTATAAAACCAGAACAGATGTTTTTTCATACGCCGCCCATGCCCGGTTCTATGAGACATTTACGGGCAAAAAGACCATGTACGAAAGCAATAGCAGATAATCAGCTGCTTAAAAATTATTACAGCCAAGCTTGACGACATGACCATGAACCCTGCCGGCAGGTTCGGCAATGGGTTCCAGGGGGGGCATTTGGCGTGAACGCCTGAATCCTGATTTTAGGTTTTGATAATATGATTAAAATTCGCCCGCGCGCCATGAGTGACCTTAATGCGCTACGAGAGATCTATCTTGAATCGAGGAAAAACGCGTTTGATTGGATGGATAGCACTGAGTTCAGTCTGGAGGACTTCGATCGTGACACCGAAGGTGAACTCATCTGGGTCGCTCTCCGGGATGATAAACCCGTCGGGTTTATTTCAGTCTGGGCACCTGAGAATTTCATCCATAATCTGTTTATCCACCCGAGCGCCTTAAGACAGGGTATCGGGTCGGCTTTGCTCAGTGTCTGCCTTAATAATATCGGGCGACCTGCCACCTTGAAATGTTTGATCCAAAACGCGGACGCCAGAGCATTCTATCTCTCAAAAGGCTGGGAAATTGCCTCGGAAGACGACGGCCCCGATGGCGAGTATCACCTCATGTATTTCACGGCTGCGTCCTGACAGCCGGCTCGATCCTGATCTGATCTGGCCACTCGAAAACACCGGTTACCTGCTTTGTATCGCCTGCTTGAGTGGTCGCATCCGGTCTCTGCAACAGTCGCTAAAACCTTACTGCTTACCCGGTTGTTTATCGGGTTGTTTATCGGGCAGGGCATTATCCGGCGCATGCGAAATGGCTTTACTCTTGCCTCGAAATCATTAGCATGCGCATCTGAGTTCACTGCTTGCACTGAATTTACCACTTTATATCCCGCAGTACCCTGCGGTATGACTTGAGTTGAACTATGAAAATCCTGATTCTGGGCGCAGGGCAAGTCGGTACATCGGTCGCACGTAATCTGGCGGGTGAAGCCAATAACGATATTACCGTAGTCGATTACCGCCCTGAAGTGTTACAAGACTTGCAGGACCGGCTGGATATCCGCACCGTGCACGGGTATGCCTCGCATCCCGATGTGATGGAGGAAGCCGGTGCTGAAGACAGTGATCTGGTGATTGCGCTTACCAACAGCGATGAGGTCAATATGGTGGCCTGCCAGGTTGCCCATACCCTGTTTCGCACTCCGACCAAGATTGCCCGTATCCGCTCCGCCGATTATCTGCGTTATCAAGAGCAGTTGTTCGGCGCGGAAGGCTTGCCTATTAATGTATTGATCAGTCCCGAACAGCTGGTGACCGACTATATCCGACGGGTTATCCAGTATCCCGGTGCCTTGCAGGTGCTGGATTTTGCCGATGGTAAAGTAGGTTTGGTGGGCCTGCGAGCCCGCCGCGGCGGTCCGCTGGTCGGGCAGGCTTTGCATAATCTGCCCAAACATATGCCAGGTATCCACACACGGGTAGCGGCCATTTTCCGCAACGGCCAGCCGATTATTCCGGAAGGTGATACGGTCATCCATGTCGATGATGAAGTCTTTTTTATAGCAGCGCGCAAAAATATCCGGGCCGTTATGGGGGAATTGCGCAAACTGGATAAAAAAGTCAAACGGATCATCATCGCCGGCGGCGGTAATATTGGCACCCGGCTTGCCCAGGCGCTGGAACAGGAGTACCAGGTCAAGATCATTGAGCATAATACCGAGAACGCCCGCCGTATTTCCGAGCGTCTGGCCCGTACGATTGTGCTGGGCGGAGATGCCGCTGATGAAGAATTGCTGCTGGAAGAAAACATCGAACACACCGATGTGTTCTGTGCGGTCACTAATGACGACGAGGCGAATATCCTGTCGTCGATGCTGGCACGGCGGCTGGGAGCTACAAAAGTCATGGCGCTGGTCAATCGGCTGGCGTATGTCGATCTGGTCGAAAATGCCAGCGTGATCGATCTGGTTATTTCGCCACAGCAAGCCACTATCGGCACACTGTTATCGCATATCCGTCGCGGTGATGTGGTCAAGGTGCACTCGCTGCGCCGGGGTGCTGCCGAAGCCATCGAGGCTATTGCGCATGGTGATCATCGAACCTCCAAAGTGGTCGGGCGGCGGATTGAGGATCTGCCTCTGCCGCCGGGCACGACAATAGCCGCGCTGGTGCGTGGTGATGATGTTGTTATCTGTCACCACGACACCGAGATTCAAGCCGAGGATCACGCTATTTTGTTTCTGACCGACAAAAAACGGATCACTGAAGTCGAGCGCCTGTTCCAGGTCGCTGTGACCTTTGTCTGAGTCACGCCAAGCTGACCTTCCCCTGCCTCCTGCCTCTGCAAGCGAGTAGCCAAAACTCATGAATCGGCATGTTGTGCAGCGCCTGTTGGGCTTGCTGCTGATGGTATTCAGTCTGACCTTATTGCCCCCGGTACTGGTGGGGCTGTGGTATGGCGATGGCGCGGTGATGCCGTTTCTGCTCGGTTTCGCGCTGACCCTGCTGCTGGGCACGGTAACCTGGCTGCCGGTGCGCAAAGTGCAGCGCGAGTTACGCTTGCGCGACGGTTTCCTGGTCGTGGTCTTGTTCTGGTCGGTACTGGGCCTGTTCGGTACCTTGCCGTTTTTGCTGGCGGAGCACGAACCGGTTCTGCCGATGGGGTTTACCGACGCGCTGTTTGAATCGCTGTCCGGTTTGACCACCACCGGTGCGACCGTCATGGTCGGGCTGGATAATCTACCGCATTCCATTCTGTTTTATCGCCAGCAACTGCAATGGCTGGGCGGTATGGGCATTATTGTGCTGGCGGTCGCTATTCTGCCGATGCTGGGTATCGGTGGTATGCAGTTATACCGTGCCGAAATGCCCGGCCCCATGAAAGACGCCAAACTGACGCCGCGTATTACCGAAACAGCAAAAGCGTTGTGGTATATCTATCTGGGACTGACCATCGCCTGCATGCTGGCGTACCGGCTTGCCGGTATGGGTTGGTTTGATGCCGTGGCACACTCGTTTTCGACGGTTGCAATCGGCGGCTTTTCCACCTACGACGACAGCATCGGGCATTTCAATGAACCGCTGGTCATGATCGTGGCTATCGTGTTTATGTTTATTTCCGGGGTGAATTTTGCGCTGCACTTTCTGGTTGTGCGGACACGGAACTGGCGTACCTATACGCGCGATGCCGAGTTTCGTGCTTATGCTATGTCACTGTGCATGGTCGCACTGATCACGATTGTGTATCTGCATTTTACGCATACCTTCGAGGGCCATGAAGCGCTCCTGCACGGCGTGTTCCAGGTGGTGTCCATTGCCACCACGACCGGCTTCACCACCGCTGAATATTTCGCCTGGCCCGGTTTCCTGCCGGTCATGCTGTTATTTACCAGTTTTATCGGTGCCTGTGCGGGTTCAACCGGCGGCGGCATGAAAGTGATGCGCATGCTGTTGCTGTACAAGCAGGGCAAACGCGAAATTTTACGCCTGATTCATCCGGCCGCCCAGGTGCCGGTCAAACTGGGTAACAAGCCGGTGCCGGAACGGGTTATCGGCGCAGTATGGGGGTTCTTTGCCCTGTATGTGGCGGCTTTCGCGGTGATGCTGCTGGCCTTGATGGCAACCGGACTGGATCAGGTCACGGCGTTTTCGGCGGTGGCGGCCTGCATCAATAATCTCGGTCCTGGTCTGGGCGATGTCGGGGCTAATTTCGCCTCTATCAATGCACCGGCTAAATGGGTATTGTCTTTCGCAATGCTGCTGGGGCGGCTGGAAATTTTTACCCTGCTGGTGCTGCTGACTCCCAGTTTCTGGCGGCGATAAACGTATGCAATTCAGTGCAATTGCCCGGATTTTGGGATTGCTGCTGCTGCTGTTCAGCGTTTCCCTGTTGCCGCCGATCGCAGTGTCCTGGAGCTATCAGGATGGCGAAGCACGTTATTTTTTATACACCCTGGGGGGATTACTCGGGGTCGGACTGCTGAGCCGCTTGCTCGTGCCCAGCAGTACCGATCTGCGCACCCGCGATGGCTTCCCGATTGTCACGTTGTTCCGGGCCGGGCTGGGATTTCCGCCAGTGGTATCCGCCGCTCATTTCAGTCCCACGCCGCATTTATCCTATACCGATGCGACCTTCGAGGCGCTGTCCGGTTTATCAATACGGGTGCCACCGGGTACTGCAGCAGATCGAAATCCTACCGCCGTCGTTACTGTATTACCGTCAGCAACTGCAGTGGCTGGGCGGTATGGGCATGATTGTGCTGGCAGTCGCGGTGCTGCCGATGCTGGGAGTGGGCGGTGACACTGGGACGGCGGAAAATCCCCGGTCCGGTTAAAGATGAAAAACTGACTCCCCGACTGGCCCGCACAGCACAATTGTTCTGGCTTTTTTACGTTGGCCTGACCGTGTTCGCGGCATTCGCTTTCTGGGGGCAGCAGGATGACGCCTGATGCCATCGGGCACAGTTTTGCGCTATTCGACGGGCGGGTTTTCCACCCATGACGACAGCCTGGGGTTTTTTAACAGTCCCCTGATTGAAGCGATTGCTATTGTGCTGATGCTGGCTGGTGCCATGAACTTCAGCGTGCATTTTCTGAGCTGGCGGCAGCGGTCGCTGAAAGTCTACTGGCGTAAACTGGTGTGCGGGCGTTTTTACTGATCGTAGCCGGTTTGACCGTGCTGATCGCAGTATGTCTGTATTTTTCCGGGCGCTACGGCATGCTGGCCAGTCTGCGCCATAGCGCGTTCACGCTGGTGTCGATTATCACCAGTACCGGCTTTATCACGGAAGCCTTTGCCGAATGGCCGGTTTTTCTGTCCTTATTATTAATCTATATCAGTTTGATCAGCTGCGCTGGCCTTACCGCCGGTGGTGTTAAGGTGGTGCGGATTCTGCTCCTGCTGAAGCAGAGTTACCGGGAAATTATGCGCCTGATCCATCCGCGCGGGATGATACCGATAAAAATCAGCGGTCATGCGATCGGCGATGATGTGAAAAGCGTCATGCGTGGGCTTCTTTGCGCTGTATGTGTTCACCGCTGCCGGCTTGACCATACCATGGCCAGTACCGGCCTGGATGTGCTGAGCGCGTTTTTTGGCAGCGGTCGCCGCCTGTCTGAATGTACTGGGGCTGGGGCTGCGTGACGTGGCGGTCAATTTTGCGACTGTTACAACACCCGGTAAATGGATCTTGATCATCGCCATGTTACTGGGGCGACCGGAGATATTCACTGCGTGTTGGTGTTGTTGACCCCGCCTTCTGGCGGCGCTGAAACAGCTGCTGCTAACGTCGCAGCTTAGCTGTTGGATCGCAGTTGCAAGCCATTCGGGCTGCCAGCCAGTTCCGTTTCACCGTTCAGAAAAGCCTGTACCCGCTCACCCGCCAGCGGTTTGCGCCAGCCGTGCAGCAGCGGCGTATCCTGACCGCGCACTACCTGCTCTAGTTCGCGTCGGCTGGCCAGACTGGCCGGCTGATATCGTGCTCTGCCGCGCAATATTTGATGATAGCTACCAGTGCGTCCAGTACAGCATCCTGTGCCGGCGTGACAACGGCCGGGATGCGCGACACCGGCCATTCTTCGCGGGGTGTCTGGCGTGCTTGCGCGACTGTGATCCAGGCAGGTCTTACCCGTGCCGCTGCCGCAGTTTGTCGGGCAGGTTGCGCAGTTTATCCAGTCCGGCCTGCCATTGGCTGAATACGCGCCAGATCCAGCAGCAGATTATCGTCGCAGATCCAAGCGTCGGGCTTGTCAGCTTGTATTGCCTGCTGCTCCCGCCAGTCTGCCAGCGTGCGCAAGACCACCAGTTGGGCAGATTTTAATTTGCCGCACCTTGATCCGCGTCCAGGCCTGCGCCGGAGCTGGCCGATACGGCTGGATCGCTCAGTTGCTGAAAACTGCGCAAGCCGTCCTGTCGCTGACGCTGCTGCAAATCCCGGTGGTTGGCGGGTGGCGATTCGCCATTGCAGATAACGCACATCATCGGCGGCAGGCTGATCGTTCGGACCAAGCGGACGTTGGCTCCAGTCGGTACGCACCTGGGAGATTTATCCAGACGATCCCCTGAAAAGCAGTTCCCGTGCGCCAGTGTGGCGTACCCGACCTGATCACCCTGACCGAGTACGGTAGCGGCGATCTGGTATCGAAGATCGGGCTGGGTACAGCGCCGCGTAAATGGTAAAATTTTTCAGATCCTGCTGTGCGGCATGCAGGACTTGATGGACGGTAAGGTCGCACAGCAGGGTCAGCAAAGGCGTCAGATCAAGTTCCGGCTGTAACGACACAGGCGATGACCTTCGGGGGCACCGACCTGCAGTAGGCACAGGCGCGGATAATAGGTGCGTTCGCGGATAAACTCGGTGTCCAGGGCTGTTACTGGCCGTCTGCAGCCTGCCTGCAAAACTGGCCAGACTGATGCTGTCATCGATGTAAAGACTGGCTGCAGATGATTTATCCATGCTGTGATCCGGAGCGGGTCCATACGAGATTTGCCACCCGCTTTTTCCAGCAGCCGGATGCCTTCCATGCCTCATACCGCGATCAACCGCTGGCACATATCGTACACCGTCAGCAGCGCCACCTGCACGGCGGTCAATGCTTCCATCTCGATTCCGGTGCGACCGCGGGTTTCGGGCGCTGGCGCGGCAAATATACGGTGTCATTGGCCTGCGGTTCCAGTTCCAGTCAACTGTCAGGGCCAGTGATGGCAGAGTGGAACTGATCGGCGGTTTTTTTGGCCCCCATGATCCCGGCGATACGCGCGATACCGAGTACATCACCTTTTTTATGGCCACCGGATTTAATCAGTTCCAGTGTTGCGGGCTGCATCACGATGCGGCCCTCTGCAATTGCCAGGCGTGACGTTTCCTGTTTGCCGCCAACATCGACCATGTGAGCCTCACCGGCGGCATTAAAATGTGTAAGCGTAGTCATTTTGTCCATATTGGGTTGTGAATTTTAAGAGCAGGCATTGTAAGCCCTTTACCGTAGAACCTGTTTGCGCAGTTGCGGCGACTGGCTGTTTAAGACAGGTTGTTTAAACGGGCCTTATTGGTAGGCCTTGCCGAGCGTGTGAATGAGGCTTGTATAGTGGCTGAACATTGCGCAGATGCAAGCCTATTGATTTACAGTTACAATCCGCGGCCTTTGCAGTTGCAATTTATCACTATCTTACCGTATTGCCACAGGCAGTCTCGGGGGACAAATTCGAGGAACACAATGAGCGATAATTTTGTATTTACTTCCGAATCCGTATCCGAGGGCCATCCGGATAAAATGGCTGACCAGCTGTCGGATGCTGTGCTGGATGCTATTCTGAAGCAAGATCCGAATGCGCGGGTTGCCTGCGAAACCCTGATCAAAACCGGGATTGTTGTGCTGGCAGGCGAAATTACCACCTCGGCCTGGGTCGATTTCGAAGAACTGGTGCGCCAGACCGTCTGCGATATTGGTTATAACCACTCCGAGCTGGGATTCGATGGCAATACCTGCGCGGTGGTCAACTGCATCGGCAAGCAATCGCCGGATATTGCCGGCGGCGTAGACCGGAAAAGTCCGGAAGAGCAGGGCGCCGGGGATCAGGGCCTGATGTTCGGTTATGCGACCAATGAAACCGACGTGTTAATGCCGGCTCCGATCACGTATGCGCACCGGCTGGTCAAGCGCCAGTCCGAAGTACGCAAAAGTGGCAGATTGTCCTGGCTGCGCCCGGATGCCAAAAGCCAGATCACCATGCGTTACGAAAACGGCGAGATAGCCGGTGTCGATGCGGTGGTGCTGTCCACGCAGCATGATAAAAATATATCGCAGAAAGAGATTCACGAAGCGGTAATGGAGGAAATCATCAAGCCGGTGCTACCCGCCAGCTGGCTGCATGACAAGACCCAGTACCACATCAACCCCACCGGCCAGTTTATTATCGGCGGTCCGGTTGGCGACTGCGGCCTGACCGGGCGCAAAATTATCGTCGATACCTATGGCGGTATGGCTCGTCACGGCGGCGGTGCATTCTCCGGCAAGGATCCGTCCAAAGTCGACCGCTCGGCAGCCTATGCCGGTCGTTACGTCGCCAAGAACATCGTTGCCGCCGGCCTGGCAGATAAATGCGAAATTCAGATCTCGTATGCTATCGGCGTGGCCGAGCCGACCTCGATCAGCATCAACACCTTTGGCACCGGCCGGGTATCCGAGCAGCGGATTGTGGAACTGGTGCGGGAATTTTTCGATCTGCGCCCTTATGGCCTGATCACCATGCTGAATCTGATCCAGCCGATTTACTCAGCAGACGGCGGCTTACGGCCATTTTGGTCGCGACCACGCCGATTTCACCTGGGAACGCACCGACAAGGCCGACGTGCCGCGCAGTGCTGCCGGGCTGTAAACATCGCTCATCCGCTGTCTGACAGCGGATTCATTGCCGTTGGGGTCAGTGCGGGGAGCAGCGGTAGCGCTCCCCCTGACACCAAACACTACTTTCGAGCATTCAATGATGAACCAAGATTACAAAGTTAAAGATATCGCGCTGGCCGATTGGGGCCGCAAGGAAATCGAGATCGCTGAAACCGAAATGCCGGGCCTGATGGCGCTGCGTGAGGAATAATGGCGCGCAACAACCGCTGGCCGGTGCTCATTGTCGAAGGTCTGCACATGACCAACCAGACCGCCGTGCTGATCGAAACCCTGAAAGCCCTGGGCGCTGGAGCACGCTGGTCCTCGTGTACATTTTTTCCACCAGGATCACGCCGCTGCCGCTATTGCTGCCACCGGTGCCGGAATGGTCGGAAAGGTGAAACCGAAGAAGAATACTGGTGGTGCGTGGAGCAGACGATCCAGGGGCCGAATGGCTGGACCCCGAACATGATCCTGGACGATGGCGGCGACCTGACCCAGTTAATGCAAATGATAAATACCCCGAATTGCTGAAAGCTGTGCGCGGCGTTTCCGGAGGAAACCATCACCGGCGCGTGCACCGTTTATACGAGCATGGCCCGAAAAGGCACGCTGGCCTGCCCGGCCATCAATGTCAACGATTCGGTTACCAAGTCCAAGTTTGACAATAAATACGGTTGCTGCGAGGCCGTTGGTAGACGGTATCCGTCGCGCCACTGATGTCATGATGGCCGGCAAAATCGCCATGGTGTGCGGGTTTCATGATGTGGGCAAAGGCTCGGCAGCATCCCTGCGCCGTGCCGGTTGCCGGGTGATGGTTTCCGAAGTTGACCTGACTGCGCGCTGCAGGCGGCGATGGAAGGCTACGAAGTGGTGACCATGGAAGACGCCGCCCCGCGGCCACGATATTTTTGTCACGGTGACCGGCAATCTGGATGTGATCAATATCGATCAGGTGGGCCATGAAAGACCGCGCGATTGTCTGCAATATCACTTCCATAACGAAATTCAGGTCGCTGCACTCAAGAATTTCGGCGGACAATATTAAACCGCAGGTCGATCAGATCGAATTCCCGGACGGCAAAAAACTGATCCTGCTGTCGGGGCTGGCTGGCCGACCTGGGCAACGCGACCGGACATCCCAGTTTGTCATGAGCGCCTCGTTTACCAACCAGGTCCTGCATGATCGAGCTGTGGCAGAATCACAGCAATGGCGAGAAAGTCTATGTCCTGGCCCAAGCATCTGGACGAGAAAGTTGCTGCCGATCTGGATAAACTCGGTGCGAAACTGACCAAGCTCAGCCAGCAGCAGGCGGACTATATCGGTGTCAGCACAGACGGGCCGTTCAAACCGGACGAATACCGCTACTGATGTCGTGTATTGGGCAGACGGTGCGCGCCAGTCTGCTCCGCTGGTGGACATCTTTAAATAGACGGCTGCTGCTTAGACTCTATACCAATATCGCGCTTAGCGGGTGCGGTTTTAACCCAACCCCTACCATGTCCAGCCCACGTATAGAGGAAAAACAGCATATGCCAAACCGCAGGCAAACGATAAAAAACAGTTATCAGTGTGTGGCCTTGCTGGCCTTGTCTGCGCCGCTTTACAAACCTGTCCCGCCCAGAATGATCCCCTCAAAGTGGCCGCGATTTACACCTGTGCCGGTCGAGCAGCACAATAGCCGTATCCACAAAGCACTGAACGCTGCTCAGGAACGAGGCGAGAAGCTCATATGTTTTCTCAAGTGTCGCCAATGCGGATTATGAACGAGTGATGCGTCAGTACGCCGAATCCGGCCAGCATTGATCGTTGGCGAATCTTCGCGGTCGAGGCAGCGGCCCGTAAAGTCGCTCGCGATTACCCTGAAACCTGGTTTCTGATGGGCTCATCCGGTAAACCGCAGGAGCCGAACGCTGGTGCCTGACAATTACATCTCACGAGCCGTCTTATCTGAGCGGGATGATTGCAGGGCGGACTGAGCCAGAGCAATATCATCGGCATGGTTGGCGGCTGTATCCGATTCCGGAAGTAAACCGCCTGATGCACGCCATGGCCGGTACCGAGGTTAATCCCGACGTGAAATTCATGGTCACGTTCATCGGCTCCGGTTCGATCCGCCAGCCAAGGAAGTTGTTCGCGCAGATCGATAAAGGCGCGGATATCATGTACGCGAGGCCGGGGTATCGGATGCTGCTGGGAGCGCGGTATCTGCCATCGGTAATTGGGATTGACACCCAGCCGCAATACCCCGGACAATCGCCTTGCTTCGGCGCTATGGAATAAGGAGCCTCACCATTGACCGGGCTGGCAGTTAGTCCGCGAGGGTAAATTCATCAGTTTATGATTATACTGGCATCGATGATGCAGTTACGGTGGCTCCGAACGCACCGCCTTTGGGTACTTTCGAAGGCAAAACTCCGGGCCGGCTCGATGCAGCAGGTAGCGCTAACGCGAGCAGCTATCACCGCCGGTGAGTTCGAAGTCGAGATTAATGAGACCAGCCTGAATCAACATTGTAATCAGTATTCAGAACAATCAGTATTCAGGGCGGGCCGTCTGGCCCGCGATGCAATAACACACGCCATAGCTTTCTCCTGCGCGTCAATTTTAAGTGGCCAGTCCCATCTTAAAACTGCACAACATCAGCAAGCGTTTGGCGATCTGCTCAACGATGCGATTTCACCACTACAGCAGGCGAAGTGCTGGTTTTGTTGGCGAAAAACGGTGCCGGTGTGCTGCTGCTGGTAACCATCCTGTTCGGTCATGCGTGGTGATCTGGCTATATTGAAGCAAGTCGGTCAGCGCCTGCTGCCGGACGGCCTAAGGCCGCGCTGGAGGCTGGCATCGGTATGGCGCAACGGCATTTCACGCTGGCTGATAATCTGACTGTGTCAGACAATATTCTGCTGGGCACCGAGCCGCTGTTTGCGCGTTTCATGCGCGGCGCCAGGCCTGCAAGCGTATTCAGGAACTGGCGCAGCGGCTTTGGGCTGGCGGTCAAACCCTCGGCCCAGGTGGCGCGCGCTACGGTCGGCGAAAAACAGCGGCGTGGAAATTCTCAAAGCACTGTATCGCGGTGCCCGTATTCTGATTCTGGTCGAGCCGACGTCAGTACTCACAACGCAGGAAGTCGAATCCCCTCGTTCGCTACCCCGGCGACATGATTGGCGAAGGTATGTCAGTGATTTTCATCAGCCACAAACTGGACGAGATCATGGCCATATTGCCGACCGGGTGGCGGTACTGCGGGCTGGCAAACTGTCGCCGAGCGCCCGACCCACGAGGTCAGTAAAGCCGAATTGGCGACGGTGATGGTGGCGCACAGTGGCCATGCCACACCGCAAGCCCGGACAATACACGGGCCGGTGGTGGCAGTTACAGCAGGTTCACCACCGCTGCGGGATCGGGTAGGTTTGCGTGAGGCCGATCTGGCGGTCCGGCAGGCGAAATTGTCGCTGCCGCCGGGGTTGCGGGCACGGTCAGGCAGCACGGCCGACTTGAACAAGCGGTCGGTTGGCACCTGCCAGTGGCACACTGACGATTGCCCGGCAGGATGGCCGGCCACTGACGGCCAGGGCCGCGCCACTGGATCGAAGCCGGTATCGGCCGGGTGCCGGAGGAATCGTCAGGGCGAAGCAGCAGTCGTCGGCGACTTAAGCGTCTGGCAGAACGCGGTGGCTTGAGTGTTACCGTGAGCCGAGATTTTGCCGCCGGTCTGATCAGACGCCAGCCAGCGCGGGCGCATGCGCAGCATTCTGGTCAGCCAGTTCGATGTCCGTCTGGCCAGGCCGAGGCGCCGGCCCGGACGCTGTCTGGCGGTAATATCCAGAAACTGATCCTGGGCCGGGTGCTGCGGGAAGAACCGCGCATCATTATTGTCAATCAACCAACCTGGGGGTTGGATGTCGGAGCGGTAGCCACCATTCACGGCGAACTGCTGACGGCCAGCGAGCGGGGTGCGGCTATTGTGCTGATTTCGGAAGATCTGGATGAAGTGTTTGCCCTGGCTGATCGGGTGGCAGTGATTTATCAGGGTAACTTGTCGCCGGCCCGGCCAGTTGCGGATTGGACGCTGCCCGAGATCGGTCTGGCGATGGCGGGTGGCCTGTCGCCGCCGGACGCTTCATCTGCTCAGACGGCTGCCGCAGGAATGCAGTAGGGTGCGGTTTATCAGTCGCAGCCAGATTTCACGCCCGGCGCAGCTGCTGGCACCGGTGCTGGCGATTCTGCTGACCCTGCTGCTCAGTGCGCCGCTGATTTTATGGACGGGCGCATCGGTGTTACAGGCTTATGCCGAAATTCTGCGGGGTGCGTTTGGCGGCACGCTGGCCATCACCGAAACCCTGACCCGCGCAACCCCGTTGATCCTGACCGGATTGGCGGCTGCAATCGCATTTCGGGCACATTTTTACAATATCGGTGCCGAAGGGCAGTTGTATCTGGGCGCTGTGGCGGCGGTGCTGGTAGGCGGACTGCATGGCGGCAGTGGGCTGGGCTGGCCGACACCCGTGCTGTTTCCTCTGATGTTGCTGGCCGGGGCGCTGGCCGGCGCGGTATTGCTGCTGGGGCCGGTGCTGCTGAAAACCCGCCTGGGTGTGGACGAGGTAGTCACTACGCTGTTGCTGAATTTTATTGTGCTGTTGTTTGTGTCGATGCTGCTGGACGGCCCGATGAAAGACCCACTGTCAATGGGCTGGCCGCAGTCGGTAGCGCTTGATCCGGCGCTGGAACTGAGCAAAATAATCCCGCGTTACCGATTGCACAGTGGCTTTGTGATAGCGGTCGTACTGGCCGCAGTGCTGGCGTTCATCATTGCCCGCAGCGCGTTCGGCTTCGAACTGAAAGCTGTCGGGGCAAACGCCAAAGCGGCCCGCTTCGCCGGTATGCCAGTCACTGCTGTGATGCTCAAAACCGGTCTGCTGTCAGGCGCTATGGCCGGTCTGGCCGGGGTGTTCGAAGTGGCGGGACGCACCAGCTATCTGACCCTGGATATGTCGCCCGGTTATGGCTATACCGGCATTGTGATTGCCATGCTGGCGCAGTTGAATCCGCTCGGTGTGGTGCTGGCAGCGATTTTCGTAGCCGGGGTACTGGTTGGGGCAGACAGTATGAGCCGCGTGCTGAGTGTGCCGACGTATATCGCCGACGTTATTGTTGCGCTGGCTTTACTGTCGATGCTGGTGACCAATCTGCTGACGAAATATCGTTTGCAGTGGCGTGCGGGAGGACGCTCCTGATGGGCGCCGAAATTATTGATACCCTGGCCTCGGCCTCGTTCTGGGTAGCTGTGCTGCGTATTGCCACGCCGCTGATCTTCGGCACTCTGGGGGTGCTGCTGTGCGAGCGGGTCGGGGTGCTGAATCTCGGTATCGAAGGCATTATGGTGGCCGGTGCGTTCACCGGCTGGCTAGCAGTTTATCAGGGTGCTCCCCTATGGCTCGGGGTACTGGTGGCGGCCGGTACCGGCGCGCTATTTGGTCTGCTGCATGCATTTTTAACCGTTTGGCTGGCGCTGTCGCAGCATGTGTCGGGGCTGGGCGTGACTTTATTTGCGACCAGTTTGTCGTATTTCAGTTATCGCGTCAGTTTTCCGCAGATTTCAACGCCGCCAACCATCGAACCGTTCCAGCCGGTTACCTGGCTGGCAGGCGTACCGGTGCTGGGCGAGCAGACCGCGCTGACCCTGCTGGCGTTTGGCTGTGTTTTGGCGCTGATGTATGGGTTGTATCGTACCCCATTAGGTCTGGCGGTGCGGATGGTGGGGGAAAATCCGGCGGCAGTGGAAGGGCAGGGACTGTCGGTATACGGTCTGCGCACCGGTGCTATTGTCGCTGGCAGTGCCTTGATGGCGGTCGGCGGCGCGTTTTTAACCCTGTCGGCCTTCGATGCATTTTTCTTCAATATGATTAACGGGCGCGGCTGGATTTGTGTGGCGCTGGTGGTATTCGCCTCCTGGCGACCCGGCAAAGCACTGCTCGGCGCGCTGCTGTTCGGGGCGTTTGATGCGTTGCAATTGCGCCTGCAGACCGGTGGTGGACTGCTGCCGTATCAGCTGTATCTGATGCTGCCGTATCTTCTGTCTATTCTGGCGCTGGTGATTATGGCGCGCAAAGCCGCCTATCCGCAGGCGCTGATGAAACCTTATCGGAAAGGAGAGCGTTGAGTGTGATGGTCGATCTGTTAATCCGTAACGCAAACTTGCCGGACGGGCGCAGCGGTATCGATGTCGCGGTTCGTGACGGGCGTATTGTCGCTGTTGAACACGGCCTGCAAGCAGAGGCGGCCGAGACCTTGGACGCCAGTGCCTGTTTGCTTAGTCCACCGTTTGTCGATGCGCATTTTCATATGGACGCGACGCTGAGCTACGGCCTGCCGCGCGTCAATCAATCGGGCACCCTGCTGGAAGGCATCGCGCTGTGGGGCGAATTGAAACCCGAACTAACCGCAGAAGCTATCATCGAACGGGCCTTGCACTATTGCGACTGGGCCGTTGGCAAAGGCTTGCTGGCGATTCGTTCACATGTGGATATCTGCGACCCGCGCCTGCTGGCGGTCGATGCGCTGCTGGCGGTCAAGCAACAAGTCGCGCCTTATCTGGATCTGCAACTGGTCGCTTTTCCGCAGGATGGTTTATTGCGCTCAGCGGGCGCGCTGGACAATCTCACCCGTGCGCTGGATCGCGGCGTGGATGTGGTCGGTGGTATCCCGCATTTCGAGCGTACCATGGCGGACGGTGCCGAGAGTATCAAAATGCTCTGTGAACTGGCTGCCGAGCGCGGTTTGCCGGTCGATATGCATTGCGACGAGTCGGACGATCCGCTCTCGCGCCATATCGAAACCCTGGCGTATCAGGCCCAGCGCCTGGGTTTGCAGGGCCGGGTGACCGGTTCGCATTTAACGTCCATGCATTCGATGGATAATTACTATGTCTCCAAACTGATTCCGTTAATGCGGGAAGCGGGTGTGGCTGCGATTGCCAACCCGCTGATCAATATTACGTTACAAGGTCGTCACGATACTTACCCCAAGCGGCGCGGGATGACCCGTGTGCCGGAGCTGCTGGCGGCAGGAATCCCGGTCGCGTTCGGGCACGATTGCGTGCTGGATCCCTGGTACAGCCTGGGTAGTGGCGACATGCTGGAAGTCGCCCAGATGGGTTTGCACGTCGCGCAGATGACCTCGCAGGACGGGATGCGGGCCTGTTTTGCTGCTGTCACAGAAAACGCTGCTCGGATTATCGGCCTGCAGGATTACGGTATAGCACCGGGCTGTCACGCTGACCTGATCCTGCTGGATGCGGCTGATCCAATCGAGGCAATCCGTCTGCGTGCTGCGCGTCTGGCTGTGATTCGGCGGGGTCGGGTTATTGCCCGCAGCGTGCCTGCCCGCGCACAGTTAATGTTGCCGGGGCGTCCGGACGAGGTCAGTTTTCGCTTATCCCGAACCGGATCATGAATTTCATTCAATAAAAACAAGAAACACATGCGCTGGATTCAAAATGGCCGCTACCGGACAATAGCCCCTACTTTGTTACCGGATGCGCGATATGGATCAGGAACGCTCAAAACCATTGTTCAGCTGCGAATTTTTCCCACCGAATGACGATAACGCCGCTGCCAGGCTGCGGCGGGTGCGTCAGACCTTATGGCAGGCCTTGCCGCTGGAGTATTGTTCGGTTACCTACGGTGCCGGCGGCCTTTGCGCAGCCGGACCTTCGAAACGGTGTTTGATCTGCACCATGACGGTGTACCGGTTGCGCCGCATTTAACCTGTGTTGCTTCAACGCGGGAGAACATGCGCGCCATTCTTGAGTTATACCGCAAGCAGGGTATCAACCGCATCGTGGCCTTACGCGGCGATATGCCAGCCGGCATGCAGGCACCCGGCGAATTACGCTACGCCAGTGATCTGGTTACTTTTATCCGTGACACCAGCGGTGATCATTTTTTTATCGAAATTGCGGCCTATCCGGAATTTCATCCGCAGGCTGACAGCCCCCAGCGAGATCTGGAAAACTTCAAGCGCAAGGTTGACGCGGGCGCGAACAGTGCGATTACACAGTATTTTTTTAACCCGGATGCTTATTTTCGTTTTGTTGAGCAGTGTCAGCGGGTTGGCGTGGATATTCCGATCATGCCGGGCATTATGCCGATTACCAATTTCAAGCAGCTGGCCCGCTTTTCGAATTTGTGTGGCGCTGAAATTCCGCGCTGGTTGCGCTTGCGGCTGGAAGCCTATGGTGATGATCTGGACGCCATCCGCGCCCTGGGGCTGGAAGCCGTCTCTCATCTGTGTCAGCGTCTGCTGGAGCAAGGGGCACCGGGTTTGCATTTTTACACCATGAATCAGACCGCTGCCGTACTGGCTATTTGCAAAAATCTGGGGCTAACCGAATCTTCTGTTACCGCAAGCATGACCCCGAATGTCGCTGAACTTTCGCCAACTTGAGGCATTCCGTGCCCTGATGCTGGGCAAGACCGTTACCCGAGCGGCGAGCATGCTGTTTATCACCCAGCCGGCTGTGACCCGACTGATCCGCGATCTGGAGCGGCAGGTGGGTTTTGAACTGTTCGAACGGCGCAAGGGACGCTTGCACCCGACACCAGAAGCACTAGCGCTGTATCAGGAAGTTGAAACGGCCTTTATCGGCCTGGAGCAGATTGCCCGGCATGCCAGTATGATCCGCGATTTTAGCGCGGGCAGACTGACCATCGGTGGCATGCCCGCCCTGTCCCTGCAATTCCTGCCCCGTGTTATCCATCAGTTTCTGCAGGCGCATCCCGGTATTGCAATTACCCTGCACAGTCGCAGCTCGCAGAAAATTGCCGAGCAGGTCGCGGCGCAGCACTGTGATCTGGGGCTGGCGGCGCTGGATATTGATGTGCCTGGCGTGCAAACAGAAAGCTTATGGGCTGGGCAGATGGTGTGCGTGTTGCCGCCAGACCACCGTCTGGTGACCCGTGCATTCGTTACACCGCAGGATTTGGCCGGGGAAGTCTTTATCTCGCTGGGGACCGATCACCGGGCCCGTTTTCAAATCGATAGTGTGTTCGCCGAAGCTGAAGTCGAGCGACGTCTGCAGATCGAAACACCCTTATCGGCAACCGCTATCGAGTTTGTCAAAGCGGGCACGGGCGTGACGATTACGGAGCCGGTCAGTGCCTATTGCCAGACTGACGAGGCGGTGGTGGTGAAGCCGTTTAAACCCGCTATACCCTTTGAATTTCTGGTGTTATATCCAGCCGAGCGACCGCGCTCGCGGCTGGCCCATGAGTTTGTGCAGTATCTGCGACAGGCGCTGCGGCAATTAGTAATATCATAATATTTGGTTATGGCTTGTTTCAAAATAATCATTTCATATGATAGTGATCGGGTGATAGGGTAAAGCTTCAATAAACGCTGAAGGAATAATCCATGAAAAATCCGGCTATCCTTGCTGGCGCGCTATTAGCCGCGCTATCTGTTGGTGCAGTTCAGGCGCAAACGCCGACCTTGTATATGGCTGGGTACGGTGGCTCTTTCGAAAAAATGATGAAAGAAAAAGTCATTCCGGCTTTTGAGGCCAGTCATGATGTGAAAGTTGTTTTTGTACCAGGCAACTCCACCGATACACTGGCTAAACTGCAGGCCCAGAAAGGCAATCAGGAGCTCGACGTCGCTTTCATGGATGATGGTCCGATGTATCAGGCGATCAATCTGGGCTTTTGCGATGATGTGGTGGATGCACCGATCATGCAGGATCTGTATGACATTGCCCGTTTCCCCAATGGTAAAGCGGTTGGCGCAGGGTTCGTGGTCACCGGTCTGGCCTATAACCAGAAAATGTTCGCTGATAACGGCTGGGATGTACCCAGTTCCTGGGAAGACCTGACCGACAGTAAATTCCAGGGCAAACTGGTCGTGCCGCCTATCAGTAATACGTATGGTTTGCATGCCCTGATCGTCATGGCTCAGTTGCGGGGCGGTGGGGAGCAGGATATCGATCCCGGTTTTAAAGCCTTCATCGATGAAGTCGGCCCCAATGTGCTGACCTTTGAACCGTCCTCCGGCAAGATGTCCGAGCTTTTCCAGAGTGGCGAAATTGCCCTCTCGGTCTGGGGCAGCGGACGCTTGAAGGCATTGGCAGACACCGGTTTTCCGGGCGCGTTTGCCTATCCCAAGGAAGGCGGTGTGGCCTTGCAGGTTGCCGCCTGCCCGGTGGTTGACAGCGATGTGCCGGAACTCAGTCAGCAGCTGATTCAATTCCTGCTGACGCCGGAAGTGCAGCTCATGATGGCCGAAGGGCAGGGCTTTGGTCCGACCAATGCCAAAACCGAGCTGCCGCCCGAACTGGCTGAAAAACTGCCCTATGGTGCCGAGAAAATTAATGCGCTGATTGCTATCGACTGGGATACGGTCAACCAGCATCGGGCCGAGTGGACCAACACCTGGAACCGTCGGGTCGAGCGCTGATATAAAACCTTGGCGCGGCTTCTCCTGCCAAAACCGGTAAGAGAAATCGCCCGGTGCCGCCTGCCGGTTTTATCTTCCGGCAGGTCGATACCGTAAACCCACTAATGATGACTTCGGTTGGTGCAGCCGCCAACCGGGTTCCAGGACTGGTCTTCTTCCCCCGTGGAAGACAGGAATTCCACACGTACTCCTCTGTTAACGAGTAACCCATGGCCTTCCTCGAATTACAACACCTTCATAAGCGTTACGGTGATTTCACCGCTGTTGCAGACATGCATCTGGATATTACGCAGGGCGAGTTCATCTCGTTGCTCGGACCCTCCGGCTGCGGCAAGACCACTACCTTGCAGATGATTGCAGGTTTTGTGGAGCCGAGCCGGGGAAAGGTCATTCTGGACGGTCGCGATATCACCGCGTTAAAGCCTAATCAGCGCGGTTTGGGGATTGTATTCCAGAGTTATGCCCTGTTTCCGCATATGACCGTAGCCGAGAACATCAGTTTTGGCCTGGAGATGCGCAAAATACCGCGGGCAGAGCGCAGGCGTCGGGTACAGGATGCTTTGGAACTGGTGCATCTGGCACCGTTTGCCAGTCGTTATCCACGCCAGTTGTCCGGTGGTCAGCGGCAGCGGGTTGCGCTGGCGCGGGCGCTGGTGATTCAGCCGCCGGTATTGCTGCTGGACGAGCCGCTGAGTAATCTCGACGCCAAGCTGCGGGAAGATATGCAGCTGGAACTGCGCAGTATTCAGCGCCGCCTGGGCACAACCACCATTCTGGTCACGCATGACCAGTCCGAAGCGCTGTCCCTCAGCGATCGTATTGTGGTCATGAACCAGGGGCAGATGATCCAGGTCGATGCGCCGTTCCAGACCTATGAGCATCCGGGCGACAGTTTTGTGTCGGATTTTCTGGGCAAGACCAATCTCCTGGATGGCGAGATCATTGACCGGCAAAATGATCAGGTGCGGGTCCGGGTGGGCAGCATCGAATGGGATGCACCGGGCAGTGCGCAGCTGGGGTCAGTACAGGTTTCTTTGCGACCGGAGAAGCTGCTGCTTACCGCACCGGCAGCCGGGCGCGTGCAGGGGCGGATTCAGACCTGCCTGTTTCTGGGTAATCACTGGTTGTATCAGATCGAATGTCCGCTAGGCGAAATACTGGTCACGCGGCCCAATGATGGCGGCGACAGTCTGTCCGAGGGCGCGCAAATCGGGCTGGACTGGCCGGCCCCGGCCTGCCAGATACTGGCGCGGAGCAGCGCTGATGAGTGAGACAAGCAGCCGCAAACAGCCGTATCTGTTGAGCGCGCCGGCCTTGATACTGTTTCTGGCGCTGCTGGGTGCGCCGTTGCTGATGACCTTGCTGCTGAGCTTTAATGGCTTCGATTTCAATCGCGGCATTTTGCCGGAATACAGCTGGGCAAATTACTGGGAAGTGCTGAGTGACGAGTATTTCCATGAAATATTCCTGCGCACCTTCGGCATTGCTTTCGCGGTCACCCTGATTTGCATGCTGCTGGGGGCACCGGAAGCCTATATTCTGTCGCGTATGCGTAAGCCCTGGAAATCACTGTTTCTGGTCATTATTCTCGGGCCGCTGCTGATTTCCGTGGTAGTGCGAACGCTGGGCTGGGCCTTGCTGATTGGTGGTAACGGGGTTATCAGCCAGACCCTGAAAGCACTGGACCTGGGCTCGTTCAATTTAATGTTCACCACGACCGGTGTGGTGATTGCACTGGTGCATGTCCTGATTCCGTTCATGGTGCTGTCGGTATGGGCCTCATTGCAGAAGCTCGATCCGGCGGTGGAAGATGCCGGCATTTCGCTGGGTGCGTCGCAGTTCACGGTATTGCGCCGGATCGTGCTGCCGCAGGTCATGCCGGGAATTCTATCGGGCGGGATGATCGTTTTTGCGCTCACGGCCAGCGCGTTTGCCACGCCGTCGATTATCGGCGGCCGGCGGCTGAAAGTGGTCGCCACCACCGCTTATGATGAATACCTGAGCACCTTGAACTGGCCGTTGGGTGCGGCTATTGCGATGTTACTGCTGCTCGCCAATATCGTCATTATCGCCAGTTATAACCGTTTACTGGAGCGTCGCTATGCGCGCATTTTCGGGTAGATGGGAGCCTGTAGCGTGAATCGCAAGGAGACTTGTCATGCACCGTAATGGCCCGTTAGCACTGATTTTTCATACACTGTTTATTATTTTTATCCTGGCACCGCTGGTGGTCGTGGTGTGGGTGTCGTTTACGCCGGAAGGATATCTGTCGCCGCCGACGACAGAATGGTCGCTGCGCTGGTTTTACGCGATTCTGGATAACCGGGATTTTATCGACGCGTTCTGGATGAGTCTGTATCTGGCGCTGGCTTCTGCCACTCTGGCGCTGGCCGCTGCAGTACCGGCAGCCTTGGCGCTGGCGCGCTATCAGTTTCCCGGCCGGGGCGCGCTGACCGCGTTTTTTCTGTCGCCTCTGATGATTCCGCATGTGGTGCTGGGGGTGTCGTTTCTGCGCTTTTTCAGCGAGATCGGGCTGAGTGGCACCTTCATCGGACTGACCCTGGCGCATGTCATTCTGATCATGCCGTATGCCTTGCGGCTGGTGCTGGCGGCAGTGACCGGACTGGAACGCGACGCCGAGCGGGCAGCACATGCGCTGGGCGCATCCGGCTGGACCGTTTTTCGGCGTATTACGTTGCCGCTGATCGTGCCCGGTCTGACCGGTGGCTGGGTGCTGGCGTTTATCACCAGTTTCGATGAATTGACCATGTCGGTATTCGTCGCCTCGCCCAGCACCACCACCTTGCCGGTGCGGATGTATCACCATATTGCGCAGACCATCGATCCTCTGATTGCCTCCGTGTCCACGGTTTTGATTGCGATCACGCTGGTTTTAATGATCGTGCTGGATCGCTTGTATGGACTGGATAAAGTGCTGGTTGGGAAAGGGCAATGAAAGAGCAGTTTGATTATGTGGCCATCGGCGGCGGCCTGGTTGGCAGTGCAATCGCTTATGGTCTGAGTCGGCAGAACAAACGGGTCGCGCTGCTGGACGAAGGCGATGTTGCCTTGCGCGCGTCGCGTGGCAATTTTGGCCTGGTCTGGGTGCAGGGTAAAGGGGTGGACTTCCCCAGTTATTCGGACTGGACCCGGTTGTCCGTGGCGGTCTGGCCGCAACTGGCCGAGGAGCTGAAAGCGCTGACCGGTGTGGATCTGGCGTATAGCAGACCGGGCGGTTTACAGCTTTGTCTGGATGCTGCCGAATACACCGAACGCGAGCAGACGCTAACGCTGTTGCAGCAGCAGACCGACGGTCGTTTCCCGTTCGAAATGCTGGACAATCAGGCTACTCGTAAACTGATGCCGGTGGTGGCACCGGATATCGCCGGTGCGTCGTACTGTCCGCTGGACGGACATGCCAACCCTTTGTATTTACTGCGTGCTCTGCACCAGGGTTTTTTGCAACAGCAGGGGCATTATTTACCGAATCGCCCGGTGCAGGCCATCCAGCCGCAGGATGCAGGCTTTCGCATCGATACACGGCAAGGCCCGGTTTACTGTGAACGGCTGGTGCTGACTGCCGGGCTGAGCAATCGGGCACTGGGAAAAATGGTAGGACTGCAGGTTCCGGTGGCACCGAATAAAGGTCAGATACTGGTCACGGAGAAACTTGCGCCGCTGCTGGATTTGCCTACCGTACAAGTGCGCCAGACCGCCGAGGGCGGGGTGATGATTGGCGATTCGCACGAGGAAACCGGTCTGGAAACGGATACCAGCAGCGCTGTTATGGCGGCTATTGCCCGACGTGCTGTGCAGATGTTTCCTGTCTTGCGAAATGTCCGTCTGGTACGGGCCTGGGCGGCGCTGCGAGTGATGACACCAGACGGCAAGCCGATCTATCAGCAGTCCGAACAGTACCCTGGTGCCTATGTTGCGACCTGCCACAGTGGTGTCACCCTGGCCGCCAATCATGCGCTGCGTCTGCCCGCCTGGTTGTTGGGAACAGCGCCGCTACCTGAAATTGAACCCTTTACCGCTTCGCGATTTGATCAGTAATTATCTATGAGCCTCTTTCAAACTCTCACTGATGTCCAGCCATCTGCCCAGGCATCGGTACAAATAACCCTGCAGGACCAGGTTCATCAGGTACCTGCCAACCTGAACGTAGCCGCTGCCCTGTTGCTTTGTGGCTATAGCCAATGCCGCAGTACACCGGTCAGTGGTGCGCCACGCGCGCCCTATTGCATGATGGGCGTGTGTTTCGATTGCCTGGTCGAGATCGACGGCGTGCCCAATCAGCAAGCCTGTCTGACGCCTGTGCGTGAAGGCATGGTGGTGCGCTGGCAAGACGGCAAAGCCTCACTGGATCAACTGGAGGCAGAGCTATGAGTGGGCACGATCTGGCAGTGATCGGGGCCGGGCCAGCAGGGCTTAGCGCTGCAGTGCAGGCCGCTGAGCTAGGCTTAAAGGTCGTCCTGCTGGACGAACAGGCCAGTCCCGGTGGACAGATTTACCGGGCGCTTGAGCAGGCATCGCCGGCCTTGCAGGCGATGCTTGGGCCGGATTATAGCTACGGCGCGCAATTGCTCGGCACCATGCGGCAAAGCCCGGTCGATTACCGGGCCGGTGCCAGTGTCTGGCAACTTAATCGTGAGCGTGAAATCGGCTTGCTGCAGGCAGGTAAAGCCCAGTTCATCAGCGCTGCCCGCGTGTTGATTGCCGGCGGTGCGCAGGAGCGGCCTTTCCCGATCCCCGGCTGGACACTGCCCGGTGTCATGAGCGCAGGGGCAGGACAAATTCTGCTCAAAGGCGGTGCGCTGAAGCCTGCGCAAGCTGTCGTACTGGCCGGGTGTGGTCCTTTATTGTATCTGCTGGCCTGGCAGTATCTACAGGCGGGTGTGCGCATTGCCGCACTGCTCGATACGACGCCAAAAGCCAATTACCGTGCCGCTGCGCCATTATTGCCGGGGGCGCTCGGGCTGCCAGGCTATTTGCGCAAAGGTCTGAGGATGCTGCGGGCTATCCGCCGGGCAGGTGTGCCGGTACATAAACATGTCACCGGGTTGCGAGCGCTGGGCAGCACACGGCTGGAGGCGGTCGAATACCAGCAACAGGAGCGCTGGCAACGGCTGGACACCAGTCTGCTGCTGCTGCATCAGGGCGTTGTGCCGAATGTGCAGATGAGCCGGGTGGCCGGCTGTGGCCATGACTGGAACGAAAACCAGCTGTGCTGGACACCTACTCTGGACGAATGGGGTAATACGGATATCGACGGTATCATGGTTGCCGGCGATAACGGCGGTATTCTGGGAGCCCGTGCGGCAGAACTGAGCGGGCGTCTGGCAGCGTTGGAGAGCGCCAGTCAATTGCAGCGAATCGATCAGGCCGAACGTGACCGCCGCGCTGCACCCTTGCACAAACAGTTGCAGCGGGAGCGCAAGGCGCGGCGCTTTCTGGATGTGTTGTACCGGCCTTTGCCGCAGTTCCGCATACCAGCCGATGATGCCACATTGGTCTGCCGTTGCGAGGAAGTCAGTGCGGGCGAAATTCGCCGTACCGTCGAGCTGGGCTGTCTCGGCCCCAATCAGACCAAATCGTTCTGTCGTGCTGGCATGGGACCCTGTCAGGGCCGGATGTGCGGCTTGACCGTGGCTGAAATTATCGCGCAGCAACGCGGTGTGCCTGTGGCCGAGGTAGGTTATTACCGGCTGCGTGCGCCACTTAAGCCGATTACATTGGGGCAATTGGCGGACGCGGCAGAGTAATGGCTACAACAGATATCATTATTATCGGTGGCGGTCTGCATGGTTGCTCGGCTGCACTGCATCTGGCACTGGCGAATTGTTCAGTACGGGTGATCGAACAAAGCTACGTCGGGCGCCATGCCTCCGGGGTGAATGCCGGCGGCGTGCGGCGTCTGGGCCGCGATCTGGCTGAAATTCCGTTATCGGCCGCGTCCATGGAAATCTGGCACGGCATCGAAGATCTGGTTCATGACGATTGCGGTTTTGCGGTCAGCGCCCAGATTAAAGTCGCCGAGACGGAGACCGAGCTGGCACAGCTGCGACAGCGCGCTGCTCAGGTCCAGGCGTTGGGATTCACACATGAAGAAATCATCGATCAGGCCGAACTGCGTCACTGGGTGCCTGCTATTGCGCCGCATTGCGTGGGCGGCCTGATCGCACGCGGAGACGGGCACGCTAATCCTTACCGTACCACCCTCGCGTTTAAGCGCCGGGCTGAGCAACTGGGGGTACGGTTTCATGAGAACACCACGGTCAGCGGCCTGCAGCGAGTCGGGGAGAGCTGGCAGGTTGAGACGAATGCCGGCGCTTTCAGTGCGCCGGTGCTGATCAATTGCGCCGGAGCCTGGGGCGCGCGCATCGCCGCCTGGCTGGGTGAATCCATCCCGCTGCAGCCGACAGCGCTGATGCTGATGGTGACCGAGCGGCTACAGCACTTTCTTGATCCGGTGCTCGGTGCTGCCGGTCGTGCCCTGTCGTTCAAACAAGTCGATAATGGTACCGTGATTATCGGCGGCGGCTATCGGGGTCAGGCTTATCCCGATACGCAATCCACCACGCTGGATTGCCGGCAACTTGCCCGCAACGCCCGTACCGCATTTACGCTTTTTCCGCATATGCGCAATGTCCGCATCGTGCGGGCCTGGGCTGGTATCGAAGGGATGCTGCCGGATGGCATTCCGGTGCTCGGGCCGGCATCGCAGGCACCTGATGTGTTCCACGCTTTCGGCTTTTGCGGACCCGGTTTTCAGTTGGGTCCTGCCAGCGGCCGGGTAATCGCAGAACTGGTCACGCGCGGGCAGACCAATATTCCGCTGGAGGCTTTTCGCAGCGATCGCTTTTCCTCTTCGTAGCATCGGTGCCCCAGGTCTGCTATAAGGAATAGCACGACTATAACCGAGGAGGAGACTCACATGCGTATTCGTCATTTCGTCCTGGCCGCGCTGTTGGCGCTGCCTGTGCCAGCACTTAATGCTGCTGATACGACACTCATTGACGCCCTGAGCTCGGCCCGCGTTGTTGAGCTGAATTTTGTCTGGGACCGTAATTCGCCGCTACTGGGGTTTAATCCGCCGTTTGCCATGGCCCTTGCCAATACCCATGCCCAGACCAGTGGCATGATCCCGAATTTGTCCTTCGCCGCCGATATGATGTATTTCAGCGGTCAACATGGTGCGCCAACGCTCGATGCGATCGGCCATATCGGCCATGATGGCAAGCTGTTCGGAGGTGTCGAGGCAACGGCCAGTGAAGGGCCGGGCGGTCTGCTGGTGTTGGGGGTTGAGCATTATCCGGCCGAGCGTTTTGTCAATCGGGCGGTATTGCTTGATGTGGCGCGTTACAAAGGTGTCGAGGTGCTGGAACCGGGCTATGAAATCACAGCTGAAGATCTGGCCGGAACTGCCGAGCAGCAAGGCGTGGATGTCAAGGCCGGTGATTCAGTCCTGATTCGCACCGGTTTTGGCCAATATTTCGCCAGCGATAAGGCAAAATATCTGGGGCTGCGGCCTGGGCCGGGCGAAAGCGCCGCGCAATGGCTGGCCGAGCACAAGATTTTCCTGACTGGGGCGGATCAACTCAGCTACGAGGTTTTTCCCGAGCAAGGCACGATATTTCCAGCGCACCGCATTCTGTTGGCCGACAATGGCATTTACATCGTCGAGAACCTCAATCTGGAAGAACTGGCGCAGGTACTGGCTGAACGCGGTAATTATGAATTCGCGCTGGTATTGAACCCACCCCGGATACGTGGTGCAACCGGGGCGGCAATTAATGCATTTGCTCTGATCGCTCAATAAGAAAAACTCGACAATCATAAGCTGTTTCGAAAACAGCTTATGATTTAGGGCAGGGATGGCTCAAATGGAAAGAAGAATCATTAACATTTTGTTTTAAAAAGAAAATAAAAATCTTTGATTGTCTATTTTCGATTTCAAAAAGTCGCGCCGTGCAACGGGGGATAGTATTTTTGAAACAGACGCTAAAGCGGCACTGCTCAGGTGTCGCGTCCGCCGCGAGCCGCTACTAAAGCACCGCCAACGATCAAGCCGCAGGCAATCACTACCGGCCAGCTGGCCTGACCCTGACCGAAAGCAATCAATAACAAGGTGGACAATAGCGGCGTGGCATAAGCCAGAGTGCCTAAAACCTGGATATTGCCGTGCTTGGTACCATAATCCCAAACCCAGAAAGCGGCACCCACCGGCCCCAGGCCCAGACCCAGGATCGCCAGCCACTGGCTGTTTGAAGGCCAGACGGTTTGTTCCAGCACCACATGACACAGCGCGCCCAGCAAGGCAGTAACGGCGCAGAATCCGGTGACTGCATCGGAAGAGACGCCACCGAATAAGCGGTTCAGTACCGAATAGCTGGACCAGGTCAGCGCACAGGCAATAGCCGCCAGATAACCCAGCCAGTAACCAGACTGAAACTCCAGTGTGCCATCACCGACCAGTAACAGCGCTGCCCCCAGCAAACCCAGCGTGACACCCAGAATATGTGAGACGCGCACCTGCTCACCGGGCAGCAGTGCCGAGAACACTACAATCAATAATGGCCAGAGATAAGCGATCAGACTGGCTTGCACCGCAGGGGCATGGGACAGGGCAATGAAATAGAACCAATGATAGCCAAATAAACCACCCACACCGAGCAGCCAGACCCGTGCCGGCTGGCGCAACACACGCCACGCAGACAAGCCCCGGCGCATCAGCAGCAGGGCATTGAAGCAGGCACCTACCGCAAAGCTTAATGCCAGTAACTGAAACGGCGGAATCCCTGCAGCACCGGTGGTGAACAGGGCTAATACCGCCCACAGCGGGACGGCCAGCGCACCGATCAGCGTTGCTTTATAGGGTAATCCGGTGGTTGCCAGTGCGGCATCGCTCATGATGATTGGGCCTCAGATTGAATGCTTGTACGAGAATCTGAGTTTACTGCAGAAACAAAGGCTGGCCTTGACCAGGGCTATGGTGCAGTAGGCCAGAACTCCGGATCTGTTTAACCGGTTGGGTGCTGCCGGTTGGATTGACGATACTGGCTTGGCGTGAGGCCGCGTCGCCGACGCAGGCTGCGAGTCAGGGCACTGTGCTCGGCATAACCCACCTGCTGGGCGATAGTCGCTACAGGCAGTTCCGAGTGCGCCAGCAAATATAGCGCTCTATCCAGCCGCAGATCGACCAGATACTGTTGCGGGGTTTGTTGCAGGTAGGTTTGAAACAAGGCGTGCAGATGGCTGCTGCTGAGATTTGCTGCGGTTGCTATATCTGCCACGGTAATCGGATCAGTATAGTGACGGTGTATAAAACCCACCGCCCGGCGTAACCGGTCGGGTAACTGCTGCGACTGTGTGTGCTTGCTTTCGGTCAGGCTCTGCAGCAGCAATCCGGTCCAATAGCGTCTGACCGGGGCGGGATATTCCGACAGGGATATGATGTAAGCCAGCAAATGCCGCAACTCGGGTCCGAGCACAAAATAAGGCTGCAGGAGCGCATTTTCCCATAAGTGTTCAGCAGGCAACTCGTGTTGGGCAAAATCATTCAGCTCAACCACCAGGAAACGATTTTGTCCCTGGCCCCGAAAAGCATGGGTTTCGCCGGCGACGATAATCGCTCCATGGTTGCTGTCGACCTGTCCGCCATGACCGGCGATATCAAGCTCCAGAATACCGTCAACCGGCAGTAGCAGCTGGTGAAACGTGTGGCTGTGACTGCGCGCTGTGCTGGCATACGAGCGGATTTCGAGCTGTGCATCCGTAACTTGGGCAGGCTGATCCATAATGATGATATTGCGAAGAAAAAAGAATTATAAATCTAGCATAAATCCGGCAGCTCCAGTTAAACCGCAACGTCAACTACGTCCAGTTGTAGAACCTGCTGCAGAACCCGTCGCAGATCGCTGCTGGCTATTTTCACCAGAAAGCCGCGTCGCCCACCATTGATATAAATATAAGGAAGCTCTAAAATCGAAACCTGCATGTAAACAGGCATTGACCGTCGCATGCCAAAAGGGGAGGTTCCACCTACCTGATAGCCGCTGTGCTTTGTTGCTGTTTGGGGGGTGCATGGTGTAATTGATTTGACATTTAAATAACGCGCTAATTGTCGAGTTGATACTTGTTTATCACCGTGCATGAGTACAACTAATGGGCGTCTATTATCGTCTTCGAAAATCAATGTTTTGATTATCATGTATTCATCTACACCCAGCGCTTTGGCGCAAAGGGCAGTGCCACCATGGGGTTCATATGCGAATACGTTTTCAACGTATTCCACGCCGTGGTCGCGCAGCACCCTAACTGCAGGTGTAACAGGCAGTTTTTTTCTAGTCATTTTTACCACTCTGGGTAGCTCCTTGGGTAAGGCTGTGTCTGTTCGATGAGTTTAATGGTAATCTCGGCTATTCGAAAAATTCCATACCCTTTGGGGATCACTCCGGAAATTGGGGCTGGTTACCGGCGTTACAGCATTAGCGGTCGTGTTTTTGCGACGCGTACTACTTGTTTACAGAGCAGAAAAGGTTTAGCGGATTCCCGTGAATTCCGTTTAATCCGAAGATTGAACGCTACTCTAAATTAATAGTTATTAAAACGACTTAAAAGCTAGGAGATCATTAAAGATGCTACTAAGAGGTGCTATTAAGTCTTTATTCGATGTCGCTGACGATGCAATAACATCTGAAACTGCTACAGATGTAAACCGACGGACTTTTCTTAAATACTCAGCGGCGACAGCTGGGGTTTTGGCAACAGCTCCAGCCTTTGCCCTGAATAAAGAACGTTGCCTGTCAATCTACGGCCCGAATACCGGCGAAACCATCCGCCTGGTTTACTGGACGCCATCCGACGGCTATTTATCCGAATCCATCCGGGAAATCAGCCTCACAATGCGGGATCGACATAACGACAAGGTCAAGCTTATCGATCCTAAATTACTTGATCAAATGTATGCGCTGCAATCCATGGTGCGTCCGCGTCAACCCATGCATATGCTGTCTGGCTATCGCTCACCGGAAACCAATGCCATGCTGCGCCGACGCAGTAAAGGGGTTGCCAAGGAAAGCTACCATATGAAAGGTATGGCCGTGGACATCCGGATGCCTGATCGGGATTACAGCTCATTGCATCGGGCCGCTTTATCTCTGCATGCAGGAGGCGTAGGCCGTTATCGCCGCTCCCGTTTTCTGCATATCGACACAGGTCCTGTTCGCACCTGGGGATAATTGCACTGCAATAGTGCAAATGGCGTGATGCGGATTGCTGCATTGCGACTGGACTGATCAGATACTGCCGGGCGCTGCTATTTTTTCGGTGGCCCATATTGTCGTCTGACGATGTATCGGGCAGTATCTGATCAGCTTTGATTCAATAAGCCTTGCTGATCTGCGCTCTTTCTTTTAAGTGCGGGCCATGTTGCCGCAAGACAGACTATAAACCCGCGGAATAGCGTGGCTTTGCCAGTGTTCTATGGCCCAGTGCCATATCGCTTCCGGATACCAGAGGGCAAGTTCCACGGGCGGTGTTTGTCCGAGTAACATCAGCACGGCGTAGAGTGATTGGCCAGGCTGCTGTAATGACAGCGCTGTTGCGCCGGTTTGTTTACTCAGTTTGTAGCCTTTGCTATCCAGTGCTATGGGCAAATGCATATAGTTTGGGGTAGGGTATTTAAGCAACTGTTGTAAATGAATTTGACGCGGTGTCGAATCCAGCAGATCGCTGCCGCGGACAATATGAGTAATGCCTTGCGCAGCATCATCCACGACCACGGCAAGCTGATAGGCATATACACCATCGGCGCGACGGATAACGAAATCGCCCACGTCAGTTGTCAGCACCTGGGCAAAATCTCCCTGTACAGTATCCCTGAATCCGATCTGTCGGGTATGGGTGCGCACCCGGATAGTCTGTGGCCGATCTGGCCGTAAAACACCCTTGCGACAAAGTCCGGGATAAATCCGCTGTGGCGATAGCGCTGCGATTTCACGCCGGGTGCAGGAACAAGGGTAAGCCCAACCGGACTTGAGCAGTGTTTCCAGCGCTTCCTGGTAAAGCGTCAGACGTTGGCTCTGATAAAGCACCGGTCCATCCCAGCAGAAACCATAGCGCTCCAGTGCTCTGAGGATGGCATCGGCCGCGCCGGGAACAATGCGCGGCCTATCGACATCCTCTATCCGCACAAACCATCGCCCTTGGCGGCTGCGCGCCTCAAGATAGCTGCCAACAGCAGCAATGAGTGAACCGAAATGGAGCGGACCGGTAGGTGAGGGAGCAAAACGACCGGTATAGGGAGGCTGACTCGCTTGATCTGTGGAGACGATCAGTGAGTAAGGCGTCGGCATACCTCGCTAAAGTGCACGGTTATTGCAACTGTTTAGCGGACATGCTGTTTTTCCTGCATTTCCTGCAGGGTCTTGCACTCGATACAAAGCGTTGCTGTAGGACGTGCTTCAAGACGGCGCAGGCCAATCTCAATGCCACAGGATTCACAGTAACCGTAATCGTCCGTATCCAGCAAAGCCAGAGTCTCATCGATTTTTTTAAGCAGTTTCCGCTCCCGGTCGCGAGTGCGCAGCTCAATGGCAAATTCTTCCTCCTGGGTAGCGCGATCCGTTGGGTCAGGATGGTTGCTGGAATCATCCTTCATATGCGTTACGGTGCGCTCAACCTCAGACATTAATTCATGCCGCCAGTGCAGCAGAATTTTGCGAAAGTGCTCTTTTTGAGCATCATTCATATACTCTTCAGCCTCAGCAGGCTGATAAGGCTTAATATCAACGTGTAATTCACGACTCTCGGCAATCGCCATGGCCTCCCCTCTTTTTTCATAGGGTAAAAAGATACCTATATAACAAAAAGATGAGATACAGGCAATTTCATTCAACTTATCCTGTCGGCAGCCAATCCCGTGGCTGCAGATAGTCATATAAAACGGCTTCCTGGCTGCCGGGTTCGGGCTGCCAGCGATAACCCCAGGCGACGCGTGGTGGCAGTGACATCAGGATGGAGTCAGTGCGCCCGCCCGATTGCAATCCAAATAATGTGCCCCGATCATACACCAGATTGAATTCGACGTAGCGGCCACGCCGGTAAAGCTGAAATTCGCGCTCACGCTCGCCATACGGCATGGCCCGGCGTTTTTGCACGATAGGCAGATACGCGGGCAGGTAAGCATCGCCTACGCTGCGCATAAAAGCAAAACAGCGTGCAAAATCCCACTCGTTCAGATCGTCAAAGAATAAACCGCCGATACCGCGGGTTTCCTGCCGGTGTTTCAGATAGAAATACTCATCGCACCAGCGTTTATAGCGCGGGTAAACATCTGCGCCGAAAGGATCGCAGGCGGTTTTAGCCGTGCGATGCCAGTGGATACAGTCCTCCTCGAACAGGTAATAAGGGGTCAGGTCGAAGCCACCACCAAACCACCAGACCGGTTCAAGCTCGTCGTGCTCGGCAACGAAAAACCGCACATTCGCATGTGATGTGGGAATGTAGGGATTATGCGGATGGATGACCAGCGAAACCCCCATCGCCTGAAACCGCCGTCCGGCCAGTTCCGGGCGGCTTGCCGTTGCGGCAGGTGG
The DNA here is from genome assembly GCA_041396125.1 of Gammaproteobacteria bacterium. GTDB lineage: Bacteria > Pseudomonadota > Gammaproteobacteria > Competibacterales > Competibacteraceae > JAWKZG01. Next base: position 517,417 of record JAWKZG010000001.1, read on the forward strand.
CAGCTGTGCGCCTTGCACATGGGAAAAATTAATTCCCGCCTGTTCGAATACTTCGCTGTTGCTCAGGACGCGGGTACGGCCACCACCGAGCAGGTTGACGGGTGTGCCATCGTTAGCAGGCGAACGTTCCCAGGCGTCCTCCTGGAACGGCTGAGCGCCGTCTTCCTGTGCCAGAGCGTGGCAGATCTGATCCTGTAGCTCCAGCAAATAGTCACGTACGGACTTGATATCTGATTCTTGCATGACTTATTAGCAATAGGCGTCAAAATGAAATTATCCTGCCCGGACAATCTCGCCGTCCAGGGTGCGGATAGTGCTCGGACGGCGCGCCGGGCCAACCGGCTGCGCGACTATATCATCGACTTCACGACCCAATTGCCGCCGTACAGCCAGGGCCGTTCGCAGAGGAGGCCGACCGCTGCGATTGGCGCTGGTGGAAACCAGGGCAAACCCGGCTGCCTGGCATAAAGCCGCGGCTACCGGGTGAGCGGTGATGCGCACTGCCAGCGTTGTATGTTGACCCTTTAGCCAGACTGGGGTTTCCGGTCGGGCTGGCAGCAGCCAGCTTACCGGTCCGGGCCAGGTGCGGCTGATTTTCGCCCAGTGTTCAGGGGACAGCGGCAATAACCAGGGTTGCAGCTGATCGAAATTTGCTGCAATTAAAATCAGGCCCTTGCTGGCAGAGCGATGTTTAAGGGCCAGGATGCGATGTACTGCACGCTCATTGCGCGGATCGCAGCCCAGCCCGAAAACGGCTTCGGTGGGGTATGCAATGACGCCGCCTGCACGTAACAGGCGGGTGATATTGCGTAAGCGGCAGGGCGTCAAGGCAGAACCTGCGGTGGCCAAGGTCACGCGTTGGAGCGTTTGCTGCGTGAGCCTGACGAAGCGCGGCGTGTCCCCGTTTTACGCTGGGTTTTTTTCTCCGGTGCGGCGGCGAGCAGAGCTTCGCATTCGCTCAGATCAATCTGTTCGGGCTCTTTGTCTTTGGGAACTTTGACGTTTTTCTTGCCATCGGTAATATACGGCCCAAAGCGTCCGCGCAGAATCTGGATGTCAGTGCCCTCGAACGACTGGATCACTTTGTTGGCGGCTTTGACTTTATGTTCGGCAACGAGCTCAAGAGCACGTTGCAGCGAGATCGTGTAGGGATCATCGCCTTCCTGTAGTGAAACAAACTTGCTGCCGTAACGAACATATGGTCCAAAGCGACCAATATTAGTGGATACCTCCTCGCCCTCGGGTGTTTCGCCCAGTGTGCGCGGCAAATTGAACAAGCTTAAGGCTTCTTCCAGGGTGATAGTATCCATGCGCTGTTCGGGGCGTAAACCCGCAAACTTGGGCTTTTCCTCATCGTCCTTGGTGCCCATCTGAACCACAGGGCCAAAGCGTCCCATGCGAACCGTGACGATACGTCCGGTACGCGGATCGGTGCCTAACTCGCGGGACTGAACCGCTTCTTCGCGCGTTACGTTTTCGGTCTTCTCGTCCACACGGGCTTTGAACGGCTGCCAGAACTGACTGAGCAGCGGAACCCATTCTTCCTCGCCGCGCGATACGGCGTCCAGCTCATCTTCCATGCGGGCGGTAAAGTCATAATCCACATACTGCAGGAAGTGCTGGGTCAGAAAGCGATTGACAATGCGTCCGATGTCGGTTGGCTCGAAGCGGCGTTTTTCCAGTATTACATACTCGCGCGCCATCAGTGTCGAGATGATCGTGGCGTAAGTTGAAGGACGGCCGATGCCGTATTCTTCCAGTGTTTTTACCAAACTGGCCTCAGTGAAGCGCGGTGGTGGCTCAGTGAAATGCTGCTTCGACTGGATAGACTGCAGTATGACCTGATCACCCTCTTTGAGCGGCGGCAGAATACGGCCTTCATCGCTTTCGGTGGGGTCGTCCTGATCTTCCCGGTACACCGCAATAAACCCCGGATCGGCAATAGTTGAACCGGTGGCCCGGAAAGTGTTGTTAGCGCCTGCACGCAGGTCAACCGCCACGGTATGCAACGTGGCCGGTATCATCTGGCAGGCAACCGTGCGTTTCCAGATCAGGTCGTAGAGCTTGTACTGCTCGATGCTGAGACGGGCGCGAATATCGTCTGGTATGACCGAGGCCGAGGTCGGGCGGATCGCCTCGTGTGCTTCCTGGGCGTTTTTGGATTTGGTTTTATAGGTAGGCGCTTTTTGCGGCAGATTATTCGCGCCGTAACGCTGCTGGATCAATTGCCGGATTTCATCGATGGCATCAGTTGCCAGACTGACCGAATCGGTCCGCATATAGGTAATCAGACCTACCGCGCCTTCACCGATATCGATGCCTTCGTATAATTGCTGGGCAATCCGCATGGTGCGGCTGGCAGAAAAACCGAGTTTGCGCGAGGCTTCCTGCTGCAAGGTTGATGTGGTGAACGGCGGTGCCGGATTGCGTTTGCGCTGTTTCTTCTCGACCTTGACAACATCAAGCTTGCCGGCAGCGGCGTCCAGCAGTGTGGTTTCCACAGACTGCGCCTGTTCCTGCGTAGTGAAGCTGAATTGCTCGACTTTTTCGCCCTGATATTCAGTCAGGCGGGCACCGAAAGGTTGTCCTTCTGTTTCAGCACTGGCGTCAATAGTCCAGTATTCACGCGTCTGGAAACGCTCGATTTCTTCCTCGCGCTCGACAATCATGCGCAAGGCGGGCGATTGCACACGACCTGCCGATAGGCCGCGTTTGATCTTTTTCCATAACAGCGGCGACAGATTAAAACCGACCAGATAATCCAGTGCCCGTCGCGCCTGTTGCGCATTGACCAGATCCATGGAGAGCTGGCGGGGATGCTGGATTGCCTCATTAATAGCCCGTTTGGTGATCTCATAGAACACCACCCGATGCACGGGTTTGTCGTCGAGCAATTCGCGTTCTTTCAGAAGATCGTACAAATGCCAGGAAATCGCCTCACCCTCGCGATCGGGGTCGGTCGCCAGGTACAGCGAATCGACTTTCCGCACCGCTTTGGCGATTGATTCCACATGGCGTTCGTTTTTTTCGATGATCTGGTACTTCATTGCGAAGTTCCGGTCAGGGTCGACAGCACCTTCTTTCGGTACCAGGTCGCGCACATGGCCGTAAGAAGCTAATACTTCGAACTCCTTGCCCAGATATTTCTGAATCGTTTTGGCCTTGGCCGGTGATTCCACGATAACCAGATTCTTACTCATGGTTCCTGCGGTCGGTTGTTTGGTCGGTTTGATTAAATGAATTCATGCGTCTAGCCTCTCACTTTGCACAAACGAATTACAATACCAGCCTGTATGAGCAGCCGGCTTGGCTAAGGTCAGTGCGTGATTGTAACGGCTTGAGAACTAAATCCGTTTTATGCAATACGGTATCACAACCGCATTATGGCATAGACTGCGAGGGCGGGACGTTAGCGCGCCGAGGGTCGGTGTTGTGGTGCGCGCTGGCCAGCCCTTTGGCAGGCGAAGACATCTCAATGTAAATAATCGCTTACTGCTTCATCAAACACCAGGTCTTCCATCCATGCATAAGCTTCTTCCTGGCCCGGACGATTGAATAGCACTAATAAAATCACCCATTTCAATTGCTGCAGATCGAAATCATCTGCCTGCAAAGCCATTACCCGATCGATAATCAGCTCTCGCGTTTGGGCGTTCAGGATACCGGTTTGCTCCAGAAACAGCAGATAACCCTGGCATTCACTGTCCAGTTTGATGTTTTCCTGGGCCGTGTAGACCCGGAATGAACGCTCGCTATTGGCGACCGTATATTCCTGGTGCGCGGTCAAACCCTCAAGCCAGTCAAAAGCCTGGCTGATTTCATGGCCTGGAAACCCTGCCTCCAGCAGTTCATGTTGTACGGAATCGCGGTCGGATTGGACTCCTGTACTGTCACTCATGTAATTCTGAAACAGGTAAACCAATACATCCACTACGTTTTCTTTCATTCACTCGTCCTCGGCTGCAACACGAAAGTAGAGACCGCCGGGCCTGGCGGCCACATAACCGTGCAGCTCTAAAATAAGAAGCATGGAGGAAACCACATCCGCCGTCAATCCGCAACGATCTACCAGGCTGTCCACTGCTGCAGCTTCAGCGCCGATATGTTTAAGAAGCGATTGATATTGCTCATCTAATTCCATCTTGGCAGGAGCGGTTTTAGCCGCTTTGCCGGGTTCGGGCCGGTTCTCTGCGAGGCCTAGGTTGCCGACTGTTAGAGGGTTTTGCAAGAGCGGTCCGATTTCTTCGAGTATATCGTTTGCTGTTTCGACCAGTTTCGCACCTTGCCGGATCAGGCGGTGACAGCCGCGTGCCTGGGGGCTGTGAATAGAGCCCGGAATAGCAAACACTTCACGTCCTTGTTCCAGCGCAAATTGTGCTGTGATCAGGGAACCGCTTTGCAGCGCGGCTTCAACGACTAGTGTCCCTAATGACATGCCGCTGATGATTCGGTTCCGGCGTGGAAAATGCTCTGGCAGGGCCGGCGTGCCAAGTGGTAATTCTGCAACCAGGGTGCCGCCTTGTTCGACAATCGCATGGGCGAGCTTGCGATTGCTGGCTGGGTAAACCCGATCCAGTCCCGTTCCCATCACGGCAATGGTTGCGCCTTCACCGGCCAGCGCGCCGCGATGTGCCGCAGTATCAATACCTTGCGCTAGACCGCTGCAAACGGCTAGCCCCGAACGAGCCAGATGTTCAGCGAAATCACGTGCGGTACGTTCCCCGCTGGGGGTGGGGTTACGCGTACCTACGATAGCGAGCTGGGGCCAGGCCAGCAAGGAAGGATCGCCGCGAACATACAGTAGTGGCGGTGCCTGAGCCGTTTCGCGCAGATGCGGGGGGTAACGGGGATCGTGACAGGTGATCAGATGATTATCCGGCGTTTCCAGCCAGGCCAGATCGGGCTGAATCAGCTCGGCATTCGGTTTTTGCAAAAACTCAATGGCTGTGGCTGGCAGACCAAGACCTCCCAGCTCCCGCCGCGAGGCGGCTAAAGCAGCCTCAGGGGTGGCAAAGCGTGTCAGCAGACGTTGATAACGCGCCGGCCCAATCCCCGGCGCGTGTAGCAGTATTAACCAAGCGGCTGCTCCTGAGAGCGTGTTTATGAGGGTTCCCTTACCGGATCAGCGACTCGAATTGGGCGCTGGGTATGCGTAACCAGACCGTAACTGACGCGATCAAAAACACGGTATAAAACAATGAGTCCTGCTCTGTCACCCGGTAGTTCAACACTGGCGCCGGTCAGTGGGTCTTCTGCCTGGGTGGGCGGATTAAACACCTCCAGCACCGAGCCAGGCTGCATGCCGTCCAGGTCGCCAAGATTAACTATAACGGTCGAGTAGCGCTGTGCTGCGATATTGTCATCGGGCAGTTTGAGAATCTGGCCGAAACTATCTGGTGGCGCTGAAATCGGATCAAAGCTGAAAACGCCTGCGCTGAACTCGGAGGCTGGCAACAGCCGGTCGCCTGCTCGCACGGGTTGTCGCGTGGAGGTAAGTTGCAGGCGGGCAGGATCGCCTTCCTGCTCCAGCGTAGCATTGCCAACGTATACCAGACTGAAGCCGAGAAAGGCATTGCTATCGGGATCGCGCAGCTCGCCCTCGGGGCGGAATACCCGGTACTCTTCCTGGTCAAAATCGGCACCGCGGGCGAAAACTGTGGTGCCTGCCTGCATGAAATTGCGGCCATCGGTACCCGCGAGGATATACGGCGTGCCTTTCCAGTCAGCCTCGCTCAGCACCACGGAGTCATCTACAAAAGCCTGCACTGCTTCACGGGTGATGGGCGGGACTTTTTTATCGATGTACTCGACACGCACCTGCGGCGACAGTTTGATTGTGCTGCGATCACCTTCCACCAGACGCAGCATAGGTTGCCCATCCAGGTAAACGACTTCGATGGTATCGCCCGGATACAGGCTGGTCGATTCGTCATTAAGCGCGGCCTCCGGCCACAGTTCGCGCCAGCGCCAAGGGTTCTCGAGGTAGCGTTCAGCGATGTTCCAGATGGTGTCGCCAAACTGCACGGTATAACGTTGCGGGTGATCCGCTTTCAAGTACAGTGGAGGTAATTGTGGCGCAGGCAGCAGGGACGGTTCTGACCTGGCCGAAGCCGGTTTAATGGCAGCTTTTGCCGCTGGCTGCTCGGTTTCTTTTGGCGCCTGGGCACAGCCTGCTAGTATCCCCCAACAACAAATGACGGCACCGAATCCAAAAATCATTTTACTGGACATAATCATCGCTCTCTTTGTTGTCCAAATCCTGGTTGTCCAAACCTTGTTGCCCGAACCGGCGTATTCAGCCCGGTTGCAGGCTTTTCGGCTCTATACCCGGGTGCTTCTCCCGCCGCTGGCGGATCCGGAGTCTCCCACCCGTATCCGGCACCTGGAGGTGCGAACCCGCATCTGGCATTTCCTGACATCTGATGCTGCAGGATGCGGGGCAATGGCTGTTCCTCCCCTGCTTGACTAGCGCTAAGGGCAGGAACTCACTAGAAGTTTAACGAATCTTACCTAATGCACAATAGTATAGCTGCTATTGATCGCTTTATTGTATTATTTGCGATACAGTTGTGCCCGCAGAGATTGCCCCCATAAAAGGGATAATTCATCATTTAAGGTTTTAAAGGATATGGCATTATTACCCATTCTACATTTTCCTGATCCCCGCTTGCGCAAGATCGCGCGACCGGTTGAAGTCGTTGACGATTCAACCCGAACCCTGATCGATAACATGCTTGAAACCATGTATGCGGCACCAGGCATCGGCTTGGCGGCAACCCAGGTCAATGTGCAGCAACGCATCATTGTGATCGATGTATCGGAGGATAAGTCGCAACCTTTAGCCTTGATTAATCCGACTCTGCTGGATACAGAGGGGCAAGAGGAAAGCGAAGAGGGCTGTTTGTCAGTGCCGGGTTTCTACGAGACTGTACAGCGGGCGGAGCGTATCAAGGTGAGCGCCCTGAACCCGGACGGCAACCCGTTCGAGCTGGAAACCGATGGTTTGCTGGCGGTTTGCATTCAGCACGAAATCGATCATCTGGACGGTAAGCTGTTTGTTGATTATATCTCGCCGCTGAAGCGCAATAGAATTCGCAAAAAGCTGGAAAAGCAGGTTCGCCAGGAACCTCGCGTTCGTTAAGCGCCAAGACGGCGCTGAATGAAATTTTGGCGCTGAAAAAGTTGTTATTGAGTTGATTGAACATGTCTAACGCAGCGCCACCCCGTATTATTTTTGCCGGTACGCCGGAATTTGCCGTGCCCACGCTGGAGACGCTCCTGGCGACTCAGGGTGTTTGTGCGGTATACACCCAGCCGGATCGACCGGCCGGTCGCGGCCGGAAGCTGAAACCCAGCCCTGTGAAAGTGCTGGCGCAAGCAGCGAATATCCCCGTTTATCAACCTGTATCTCTGTGCCCGCATGAGGCTCAGGATGAGCTTGCCGCCTTGCAACCTGATTTGATGGTCGTGGTGGCGTATGGCTTGCTACTGCCTCAGGCCGTGCTTGATATGCCACGACTGGGTTGCATCAATGTGCATGCCTCGCTGCTGCCTCGCTGGCGCGGTGCGGCACCTATTCAGCGAGCTTTGCTGGCGGGTGATATGGAAACCGGTGTGACCTTGATGCAAATGGAAGCCGGTCTGGATACCGGGCCAATGCTGGGTCATGCCCGGTTACCTATCAAGCCGGATATGACCGCTGGCGATTTGCACGATCAGCTGAGTTTGCTCGGGGCGCAGACGCTGCGCGAACTGTTGCCGGACTTGTTGGCGCAGCGCATCAGCCCGCAGGTGCAGGACGATGCGCAAGCCTGCTACGCCGCTAAACTGAGCAAGGCTGAAGCGATGCTGGATTGGCAGCAATCGGCGCAACAACTGGAGCGGCAAGTGCGCGCGTTCAACCCCTGGCCGATAGCCCAGACTACGCTGAACGGCCAGGTGCTACGGGTATGGCGTGCCCGTGCAATAGTACAGTCGGAGCAGGCCGTTCAGGTTCAGGCTGGTGCTCAGCCTGGACAAATAGTATCTGCCACCCGTGACGGTCTTGCGGTTGTTTGCGGGGACGGGTTTACTGCTCACGGAAGTGCAATTACCGGGCAAACGACCGCAGCAGGCCGCAGATTTTATTAATGCACATGATGTGCAGGGAATGTTACTGCAATGAACAGCCCGACCGCCATGGCGCACGAGCAGGCAGGTACAGCCGTACGCGCAGCAGCAGCGCAGGTGGTTAGCGCTGTGATCAGTCAGGGGCGCTCACTGAATGACAGCCTGGCGCAGCAGGAGTCGAATTTCAGCGGCCGTAACAGAGCTTTTCTGCGAGAGTTGGGGTATGGCACTTTGCGCTGGTACTACCCCTTGCATTATGTGTTGCGCAAGCTGCTGCAGAAACCGCTGAAAGCACGCGATAGCGACATTGAAGCCTTGCTGCTGACCGGCTTGTATCAATTGCTGTATTTGCGTACCCCGGCGTATGCGACAGTTGCTGCCAGCACTGAGGCTGCCCGCCTACTGGGCAAGAGCTGGGCGACCGGTTTGCTCAATGGCGTACTGCGCAATGCCCAGCGCCGGCAGGATGAATTGCTGCAGGCCATTGAGCAGAACCCGGAGAGTGCCAGTGCGCATCCTACATGGTTATTACGCTTGTTGCAGGAGGCCTGGCCAGCAGACTGGCCGGCACTGGTTGCCGCCAATAACCAGCGACCGCCGCGGTTGCGGGTTAATGCCCGATTACAGACGCGAACCGGTTACCTTGCAGCGCTGGAACAGGTAGGCATTGAGGCTCAGCCGGCACCTTATACGGAATACGGTATCAACCTGACCGAGCCACAGGATGTGCCGCAACTACCTGGTTTCAAGCAGGGCTGGTTTGCGGTGCAGGATCCGGCTGCACAGCTGGCGGGGGCTTGTTGCAGGCGAGCGCGGGACAGCGGGTGCTGGATGCTGTGCAGCACCGGGCGGTAAAACCTGCCAGCTACTGGAAACAGTTCCTGAGCTGGAACTGTGGGCCTTGGATAAGGATGCCGGTCGCTTGCAGCAGGTGCGCGCCAATCTGCAGCGGCTGGGTCTGCAAGCCCAACTGCTGACTGCTGATGCGGCGCAGCCGGATGACTGGTGGGACGGGCAGTCTTTTGACCGCATTCTGCTCGATGCGCCCTGTTCCGGCAGCGGTGTGATTCGGCGTCATCCGGATATTAAATTATTGCGTCGGGTGCGGGATATCGAGACCCTGGCGGCGCAACAGATCGCATTGTTGTGTGCCTTATGGCCTTTACTGCGGCCTGGTGGACAACTGCTTTATGCGACCTGCTCAGTCTTGCCTGCAGAAACAACGCAGGTCATTACCCGGTTTTGCAATGCCCAGCCCGATACCTGTATTGAGCCCATTGCTGCCGAATGGGGGCAGGCGGTGGAAACAGGGCGTTATATTTTACCCGGCTCAAGCGGCATGGATGGTTTCTTTTATGCACGCTTGCGGAAATCAAGTAAATTGCTGCTGTGCCGGACGGCTGCGCGACGCTGTGCCTCGTTGCGGCGTTTCGTCCACGCAGGTTTTGTCGTATTCCTGGGGCTGCTGCTGATCTCGCCACCGGCATGGACTGCCGGCTTTAATATCATCCGTGCGACCACCCGTCTGGAACAGGCGGTCTACGTGCTGGATGCGGATATTGCCTACGACCTGAGTCCTGCTGTGGCTGACGCACTGAATAACAGTGTGCCCCTCACGATCCAGCTGGACATGCAGATACAGCGCAACCGGCCCATGTTGTGGGACGAAACCGTAGCTGCGTTGCAACAGCGTTTTCGTATTACCTATCACGCACTAGCTCAGCAGTATGTGGTCGCGAATCTGAATAGCGATCAGCAATACAGTTTTCCACCCGTGAAGCCGCCTTCAGAATTCGTCGGTCGCATCCGTGACTTTCCGCTGCTGGATCGGAGCTTATTACAGCCGGATCAACGCTATATGATCAGCCTGCGCGCCGAGCTTGATATCGAAGCCCTGCCTGCCCCTTACGCCCCCCAGGCTTATCTGTCAACGGCCTGGCGTTTGACGAGTGATTGGTATACATGGCCGCTATAGTGTCGAGTACACACTGATGAATAAATACTCGCATCTTACCCAGAACTGGCTGCCGGTGCTAAGTCTGCTGGCGCTGTTACTGGGCTTGCTGTTGATGAGTAACGCCACGGAAAACTCGGCGCATTTCGGCGAGATGTATTCCTGGCTGCTGTTGCTGAGCGCGCTGGGCCTGCTGTTGCTGGGAGCGCTGATCGGTCACAGTCTGTACCAATTGCTGAACCGGTTCCGCCGTCGTGAACCGGGTGCCCGGTTGAGTGTACGATTGGTGGTTTTTTTCGTTGCTATCTCTGCAATTCCACTGGGCGTGGTCTATTATTTTTCGCTGCAATTTCTGCAACGTGGTATCGACAGCTGGTTCAATGTGGAGGTGGAAAACGCGCTTACCGATGCGCTGGAACTCAGCCGGGCATCGCTGACGCTGCGTATGCGGGAAGTCCTGAAACAAACCGAGCGGATGGCTGATGAACTGACCGATGTGCCGGAAAGCAATCTGGCTCTGCGGCTGGGGGAATTGCTGGATTTCAGTGAAAGCTCAGAACTGACCCTGTTCGGCAATAGCGGACGGATCGTGGCGACGGCCAATTTCGATTCCTCTGTGATTCTGCCTTCACAGCCGCCGGAAATCGTTCTGCTACAGGTACGCCAGGGACATAGTTATATCAGTCTGGACCCGATTCGCGATGTGGGCTTTCATATTCGGGCGCTGGTACAGGTGCCGCAAAGCAACCCTGACCATGAGCCGATGCTGCTGCAGGCGCTGCACCCGGTGCCGGAGCGTCTGGGCCGGCTGGCCGAATCGGTGCAGCGGGCTTTTGACCGTTATCGCGAACTGGTGTTCTTGCGCCCCCACTCAAGACGAGCTTTATTCTGACGCTTTCGCTGGTGCTGTTGTTCGGTATTCTGGCGGCACTGTGGAGTGCACTGCGTGCTGCCCGGCAACTGGTCGCCCCCATCCGTGATCTGGCCCAGGGCACGCGCGCTGTGGCCGCTGGCAAATATGATCAGCAGCTGCCGGCAGGACGTAATGATGAGCTTGGTTTTCTGGTGGATTCGTTTAACCAGATGATGCGCAATCTGGCTCAGGCACGCGATCAGGCTGAACACAGCCAGCAGATTGTGGAGCAGCAGCGGGCCTACCTGGAAGTGGTGCTGACGCGCCTGTCATCGGGGGTCATCACGCTGGATCATGCCGGTCTGCTGTATACGTACAATGCCGCTGCGGAGCAGATACTGGGGGTACAGCTGGACGCTGACACCGAACAGGTCAGCCATCTGCACAGCTTTTTTGATGCTATTCGACCTCATCTCAGCACACCGGGCGACTGGCGTCAGGAAATTACCCTGTTTTCCAGCAGCGGCCGGCAGGTATTGATGTGCCGCGGCAGCTCGCTGCCGGATACCGTAGGCTTGCAGGGCGGTCATGTAATCGTTTTTGACGATATCACTAACCTGGTACAGGTGCAGCGTGATGCCGCCTGGGGTGAAGTCGCCCGTCGTCTGGCCCACGAAATCAAAAACCCGCTGACGCCGATCCAGCTGGCGGCCGAGCGGATCCGCCACAAGTATCTGAAAATTCTGGAGCCAGAGCAGGCGCGCGTGCTGGATCGGGGCACCCACACCATTGTGCAGCAGGTGCAGGCGATGAAGGTCATGGTGGATGCATTCAATGAATATGCCCATGCCCCGCAGTTGCATCCCATCAAGCTGTCGATCAATGAGCTGGTGACAGAAGTGCTGTATCTGTATCGGGATTATCCGGCTGAAGTGGATATCGAACTGGTGCTGGATCCCGGCGAGCCCATGATCAAAGCGGATCCCGGTCGCATGCGCCAACTGTTGCATAATCTGGTGAAAAACAGCATTGAGGCGGTTGGCGATACCCCCGGCTCTAAAATCTGGATCACGACCCGCGACTGCACCGGCAGCGATACCGAATGCGTCGAGCTCAGCGTGCTGGACAACGGTCCCGGTTTTCCTGACAACATTATCGGCAATATTCTGGAACCCTATGTGACAACCAAGCCTAAAGGAACCGGGCTGGGCCTGGCTATTGTCAGAAAAATCGTTGAAGAACACGGCGGTTTGATCGAGCTTGGCAATCGGCAAAACGAACCGGGTAATCCGGACAGCCCGATTGATCCGATGCCCGGCGGTGCCCAGGTGACGATTCGCCTGCCGCGCTACGATGCCGCTGAATTACCTGAAAGTATATGAGGATATCCCCCATGAGGACACACCAATGAGTGCAGCCCATAACCTGGATGTTGATGACGAACCTGACATTCGCGATCTTGTAAAGGAAATCCTGGAAGACGAAGGCTTCGAGGTCAGTACGGCACAAAACGGCCAAGAGGCGCGTGAGGCTCGTCGCGCCCGGCGACCTGATCTGATTCTGCTCGATATCTGGATGCCGGATATCGATGGTGTCAGTCTGCTCAAGGAATGGAGCGAGGGCGATCATCTACCTTGCCCGGTCGTGATGATTTCCGGTCATGGCACGGTCGAGACAGCGGTCGAGGCAACCCGGCTGGGTGCATATGATTTTATCGAAAAACCATTGTCGCTGAACAAGTTATTGCTGACGGTTAATCGTGCGCTGGAAGCCGACAAGCTGCGCCGGGAGAATCTCGGTCTGCGCCGCCGTGCCCAGCCGGTCACCGAGCCAATCGGTAAAAGCGAGGTTATGCAGCGCTTGCGAACCCAGGCGATCCGGATTGCGCAGCACGATACCTCGGTGCTGATTTTTGGCGAACCCGGCACAGGCAAGGAAATCTTCGCCCGGTTTTTACATGCCAATAGTCCGCGCCGGGCGGGACCCTTCGTGGATGTGGGTGTAGGTTCTATCGCACGCGAGAATTCGGCGCTGGAACTGTTCGGTTCCGAGCAGGACGACAAGATTCATTATGGCCGTTTGGAGCAGGCCAGCGGCGGCACCCTGTTTCTGGATGAACTGGCCGATATGGATCTGGAAACCCAGGCCAAGCTGGCGGGCGCGCTGGAAAACGGCTCGTTTTTACGTATTGGCGGCAAAGAGACGGTACAGGTCGATGTCCGCATCGTGGCCGCGACCCATCGTGATCTGGAGCGCGAGATTGCCGAAGGCCGTTTCCGGGAAGACTTGTACTATCAGCTTAATGTCGTGCCCATCCAGCTGCCGCCTTTACACGAACATATTGAAGACGTCCCTGATCTGCTGAATTACTACGTCAATTATTTTGTCGACCAGGAAGGTCTGAGTTATCGGCGTTTCAGTATGGCAGCGCAGAACCGGCTGCGTAACTACAGCTGGCCGGGCAATATCCGGGAATTGAAAAACCTGGTACAACGTCTGCTGATTCTGGGCAGCGGCGAGGAAATCAGTCAGGAGGAAGTCGAGGCTGCCATTAGCAACACACCGCCTTCCAAAGCCCAGGATGTCAGCGATATTCCGCTCAGTCTGCCACTGCGTGAGGCGCGTGAGCGCTTTGGGCGTTCTTATCTGCTGCAGCAGTTTCGCGAGTGTGACGGTAATGTAGCGCGGTTGGCGGAACGGGTGGGGATGGAACGCACCAATCTTTATCGCAAATTAAGAGCACTGGGGATCGACCCGAAGCGCGCGCTGGACGATGACTAATCCGATCATCCGGGTTTGTCGAGGCGACTAAAATTTGACCGCATCCGTGGATGCATAGTAAATTTCAACAGGTTTCCAATTATTCTTTCAGCACATGCGGCTTCCGTTTCGAATTATTATCGGGATTCTCACGATACTTGCGCGAGCGCGCAGGTGTTGTCCCCGTGTTTAGTTGGGTAACTTTTGATCGGAATGTGCTGAATTACCCACCCCTAAATAACCCGGGCCACCTGTGAGGCGACCCGGGTTTTTTTATGATTTGACAAACGGATACAAAATTATGGTAGCTAGGGCCACATTCAAAGCGGTAAAACCCCAAGTTGATATTCCTGCAACCGAAAAGCAGGTGCTGGAGTTCTGGCGCGAGCAGAATATCTTTCAGCGCTCCATGAACGAGCGCGCCAACGGGCCTCATTTCGTGTTTTATGAAGGTCCGCCGACCGCGAATGGCCGGCCCGGCAGTCATCATGTTATTTCGCGGGCGTTCAAGGATATGTTCCCGCGTTACCGTGCTATGACCGGGTGTTATGTGCTGCGCAAAGGGGGCTGGGACACGCACGGTCTGCCAGTCGAGCTGGAAGTGCAACGCCAGCTGGGCTTCAAGACCAAGCAGGAAGTGGTTGATTACGGGGTCGCCGAATTCAACCAGAAATGCCGTGAAAGCGTGTTCACGTACATCCAGGAATGGGAAGAACTGACCGAGCGGATCGCCTTTTGGGTGGATCTGGATGATGCCTATGTCACCTACCATAATGACTACATCGAATCCTGCTGGTGGATTTTAAAATCCTTTTGGGACAAAGAGCTAATCTTTCAGGATTACAAGGTCGTACCGTATTCGCCGCGTTCCGGCACGCCATATTCCAGCCATGAAGTATCACTGGGTTACAAGGATGTCGATGATCCCAGTGTGTATGTCCGCTTCAAGCTGAACTATGCTGACAATACCTATTTTCTGGTCTGGACAACAACACCCTGGACTCTGCCGGGTAATGTCGCTCTGGCCGTTGGCGCAGAGGTCGATTATGTCGAGCTGGAAGGTCGGCAAAGTGCTACTGCACCGCTGGAAAAACTGATCCTGGCCGAAGCTCTGGTCGAGGCAGCGGTAACGGCACGTGTACAGGATGGAGGCGGTTATCAGGTGGTGCGCCGGCTTAAGGGCCGTGAACTGACCGGTTTGCACTACGAACCGCTCTACACGTTTCTGCCAGTGGAGCAGGATTACTGCTATGTCGTTGCCGGTGATTTTGTCTCCACCGAAGATGGTACCGGCATCGTCCATATGGCCCCGGCATTCGGTGCCGACGATCTGGAAACCGGCAAGCAGTATGATCTGCCGGTGCTGATGACCGTGAATGATCAGGGCAAGTTTATCGATCAGGTGACGCTGGTTGCCGGGCAGGATTTCAAAGCCGCCGATAAAACCATCATTCGCGATCTGAAAGAACGCGGGCTGATGTATTTTGCCGGTACTTACCGTCACTCGTATCCGCATTGCTGGCGCGACGGCGGGCCATTGATGTATCTGGCGCGCTCAACCTGGTATATCCGCGCCTCCAGCTATCGCGACAAAATGGTGGCTTTGAATAACACCATCAACTGGGTGCCCAAGCATACCGGCACCGGCCGTTTTGGCAACTGGCTGGAAGACCTCAAGGACTGGGCTATCGGGCGCGAGCGCTTCTGGGGCACACCACTGCCGATCTGGCGCTGCGATAATCCTGAAATTGACTACAGTGTCTGTGTTGGCAGCCGGGCCGAACTGGAACAACTCAGTGGTCGGGAGCTGGCCGATCTGGATCTGCATCGGCCCTATGTCGACGAAATCACCTGGGAGATCGAGATCGACGGCAAAAAAGGCGTCATGCGCCGGGTGCCGGAAGTGATTGATGTCTGGTTTGATTCCGGTGCAATGCCGTTTGCACAATGGGGTTATCCCTATAAAAACCAGGACCGGTTTCAGGGGCAGTACCCGGCTGATTATATCTGCGAAGCGGTCGACCAGACCCGTGGCTGGTTTTACAGTCTGCACGCGATCTCAGCCATGCTGAACGAAAGCGTGGCCTTTAAAAATGTCATCTCGCTCGGCCATATCCTGGATAAGGAAGGCCGCAAAATGTCCAAATCGCGCCCGGAAACCTTCGTCGGGCCGTGGGATGTGCTGGACAAATACGGTGCGGATGCATTTCGCTGGTATATGTACACGTCTGGCGCACCGGGTGAGCCGCGCCGGTTCTCGGTGGAACTGGTCGGTGATGTGGTGCGCAGTTTTTATCTGACGCTTTGGAATTGCTACAGTTTTTTTACCACATACGCCGAACTGGATGGCTTTGATCCGACCGCCCCGGCGGTTGAACTGAGTGCGCGTGACCCGCTGGATCGCTGGATTCTGGGCGAGCTGCATTTATTGGTGCAGCGTATCACCGAAGCCTATGAAAACTACGATGCTCCCAACGCGACCCGGCCCATCGAGCAATTCGTGGACGATCTGTCGAACTGGTACCTGCGTCGTTCGCGCCGGCGGTTCTGGAAAACCGAATCCGATCAGGACAAAATCGCCGCCTATCAAACCTTGTATGAATGTCTGGTGACGGTCGCCAAGCTATTGGCACCCGCCATGCCGTTTCTGAGTGAGTCCCTGTATCGGGCACTGGTGGCGCAAATCGATGCCAGCGCGCCTGATTCCGTGCATTTATGCGATTGGCCGCAAGCTACTCCGGCCCGTATCGATCAGACTCTGGTTGATGAAATGCGGCTGGTGAAAAATCTGGTTCGTACCGGTCATGCAGCGCGCAATAATGCCGGTATCCGGGTGCGTCAGCCGCTGGCCGAGGTGTCTTTCGGGGTGCCTTCCACGCACGATGCCGAAGTCGCGCTGCGCTATCGCGATCCGATCATCGAAGAGCTGAATGTCAAAGCCGTCAAAATCCTTGAAGCCGGGGCGGAGATGGTTGAATACCGGCTGAAACCGGTCGATACGCTGGGCCGTGAGTTGCGCAAGGATTTTCCTGCTGTGCGCAAGGCTATCGTCGAGGCAAGCCCGGCTCAGGCCAAAATCTGGGGTAAAGCGCTGCTGGCGGATGAGAGCATTGATCTGGCGGCAAATGGCAAAACCTTCACGCTGAGCAAAGAGCAGATTATTGTTCAGCAGTCCGGGGCGGAAGGCTATGCCGTAGCGGAATCCGGCGGCATTCTGGCAGCGCTCAAAACCGAGTTGACTGAGGCCTTGCTCCAGGAAGGTCTGGCTCGTGAAGTGGTGCGCCGGGTGCAGCAATTACGTAAAGACGCTGATCTGGACATTGCGGATCGCATTGCGGTGAGTTATCAGGCGAGTGCGAAACTAAGCGCAGCAATCGATGCCTTCCAGGCGTATATCTGCAATGAAACCCTGGCTGATGAATTCCGCGCAGGTGATCCGGCCGCACTGCCCTTTACGGCCAGTGATGAGTTTGATGCCGAGACACTGACAGTGGGATTGCGCAAAGTATAACGTAATCAGGAGTATGCATGAGCATGGCAACGTCTGCCCGCTATTACCCGCACAACGAAGCAAGCCTGACACCTTATTTGAACGAAATTCCTAAGGTAGCCAATCTGTTGGGGGGCAAACCCGATGATTGGCGTGTTCAGGAAGTCGGTGATGGTAATCTGAACCTGGTTTTTATTGTGCGTGGTCCGAGCAACGGCATTGTCGTTAAACAGGCTTTGCCGTATGTGCGCTTAGTCGGTGAATCCTGGCCTTTGCCCCTTAGTCGTGCCCATTTTGAACAACTGGCACTGCGTGAGCAGGCGCAGCATGCGCCGGGCCTGGTGCCCGAGATTTATCATTATGATGAAGCGTTGGCGTTAATTGCTATGGAATTGCTAGAGCCCCATATCATCATGCGTAAAGGGATGATTCAAGGTATTGAGTATCCACAGTTTGCCGAGCACATCACTGACTTTATGGCTCGCAGCCTGTTTTTCAGTTCTGATCTGGCGTTGTCAGCGGCCGAAAAAAAGCCCGTATGGCGGTTTTTTGCGGTAATACCGCCTTGTGCAAAATCACCGAGGATTTGGTTTTTACAGAACCTTATATGCTGGCTGAGAATAACCGCTGGACCAGTCCGCAACTGGATGCTGATGCACAGGCAATTCGCACCGATAGTGCGCTAAAAGTGGGTGTTTCCGAGCTGAAATTAAAATTTCTGACCTCGGCCCAGGCCTTGATTCACGGTGATTTACATACCGGGTCGATCATGCTGACACAGACTGATACCCGTGTGATTGATCCCGAGTTTGCCTTTTATGGCCCGATAGGGTTTGACCTGGGCGCTTGTATTGCTAATTTATTGCTCAATTATTTCAGCCAGGATGGTCATGCAACAGCGCAGGACCCGCGTACCGATTATCAGGAATGGATACTGCAACAAGTCGAAGCAGTCTGGGCTGGCTTTGATGCCAAGTTTCGTGCGCTGTGGCGTGAGCAACATCAAGGCGATGCCTATCCTCAAGCTTTATTTGTGGATGATGCTCAGGCACAGGCTTTAGCACAAGATCGCTATATGCAAAACGTGTTCGCCGATGCGTTGGGCTTTGCGGGTGCCAAGATGATCCGCAGAATTCTCGGATTAGCCCATAACATTGATCTGGAGTGGATTGAAGACCCGGAACAACGCGCTCAGTGTGAGCGACGTGGATTGCGCGCCGGGCGCGAGTTGATTATGAATCAGGCCGCTATCGGCTCAATTGCAGAGGTTAGTGCCTTAGCGCGTGATCTGCGAACAGAGGTTACGTAGTTGTGAATAACGATCGGTGGTTTCTTAAACCTAAACCCTGTACCGTGCACAAGTAGTTATCTAATGAAAAGAAAAAATAAAGGTTCTAAGGGCTATTATTTTTACGTAAAGCCCCCATTATTAGAACAATTATTATTTTTATGTGAATACCCCTACTCCAGAGGAAACCGATGAAACAATTACTCTTAGGCCTTGCTGTCACAGTGCTTTGTACCATCATGATTATGCCGGAAGCCGATGCGCGCCGTTTGGGTGGTGGTAAGAGCTTTGGCCGTTCTACGCCGAGCGCTGTGCAACAACGGCAGAATGCTGCGCCGACACGACCGGGAGCACCGGCCCGGGCACCGGCCACCTCAGGCGCCCGACGCTGGTTAGGGCCTTTGGCGGGCCTGGCTGCTGGTGGTTTGCTGGCGGCAATGTTGTTTGGTGATGGGTTCGAGAATTTGCAATTATTCGATATTCTG
This sequence comes from Gammaproteobacteria bacterium, assembly GCA_041396125.1. Taxonomy (GTDB): domain Bacteria; phylum Pseudomonadota; class Gammaproteobacteria; order Competibacterales; family Competibacteraceae; genus JAWKZG01. The sequence goes on from JAWKZG010000001.1 coordinate 536,356, forward strand.
ATTATTGCCGGACTAATATTTGGCGCTATCTGGTTATTCCGCACACTGCGCCGCAGCAGTGCCGGAGCCGCTATGCCACGGCAGGTGGCGGCAAGCAGTGCGGGTAATGCGCCGGCGTCTATGAGCGCGCCGCAGATGCGTGAAGGAGCCTCGTTCGGCGGCAGCAGCAGCGGGAATGCCGACAGCGCCTTGCTGGAAGGTCGTGACCGGCCCGCCTGGTTTAACGAACAGGAGTTTTTACAAGCTGCTAAAACCCATTTCGTCCGCTTGCAGGCGGCCTGGGATAAAGGCGATACCAAAGATATCCGCGAATACACGACGCCGGAACTATTCGCGCAATTAACCCTGGAGCGCCAATCCTATGGCAGCAACCAATTCACCGAAGTGGTAACCCTGGACGCGGAATTGCTGGGGCTTGCACGCGAAGGCGACCAAGTGGTGGCGAGCGTACGTTATAGCGGTCTGATCCGTGAGGAGCAAAACGCCGAAGCCAAGCCGTTCAGCGAAATCTGGCATGTGCAGCGGTCGTTTTCTGAGCCTAATGCGGACTGGTTTATTGCCGGTATCGAGCAGGAAGGCTGATAAATCTGCCTTAAGTAATCATGCTGACGCGTTTCGGTGCGAGCGTGCACTGAAACGGCATAAAAAGCCGGGCCTGAGCCCGGCTTTTTTAATGTTGCCTGAACAACTGTTTGAACGTGTTTTTTAGCGCAAAGTGACCAACTCTTCTGCGCTGGTCGGGTGAATAGCCACGGTATTATCGAAGTCCCGCTTGGTCGCGCCCATTTTCACGGCTACTGCAAAACCTTGCAGCATTTCGTCCGCCCCCTGGCCGATGATATGGCAGCCGACGATTTTTTCTTCGGGGCCAACACAAACCAGCTTCATGGCGGTTTTGGGTTTGTGCCGGGTAAAACCGTGGTACATCGCCGTAAAACGGGTCTGATAGACTTTCACGGCAGCGCCATGTTGCTCGAGCGCTTCGTCTTCACTCAGGCCTACCGTGCCGATAGGCGGATGGCTGAACACCACAGTCGGGATATTGTCGTAATCCAGCTTGCTGTCCGGCTGATCCAGAAACAAACGTGCTGCCAGGCGTCGGCCAGCGGCAATGGCAACCGGGGTCAGTTCGGCCTGGCCGCTAATATCGCCAATCGCGTAGATGCCGGGGACATTGGTATTCTGATAGGCATCGGTCGGGATATAACCATTGGCTTTTGCTTCGATCCCCGCTGCTGCCAGATTCAGGCCTGCGGTATTGGGTTCGCGCCCGATCGCCCACAGCAGGGTATCGGCATGCAGGATTGTATCGCCCTGGTCACATTGAATTGCCAGCGTGTTGTCATCCAGACGTTCCAGTGTCTGCACCTGCGTACCCGTTATGATGTTGATGCCGTCGTTTTGCATCTGTTCCATCAGCTCTTCGCGCAGCATGCTGTCGAATGTGCGCAGCAGATGATGTTTGCGCAATAACATGGTTACGTCAGCCCCAAGCGCTTTCAGCATGCCCGCCAGTTCGACCGCGATATAACCGCTGCCCACCACGGCCACCCGCTGGGGAAGGTGTTCCAGTTCAAAAAAACCGTCTGAAGTGATACCCAGTTCTGCACCCGGAATATCAGGAAGCACCGGTTTGCCGCCAGTGGCGATCACAATATGATCAGCTGTGTAATGTTCCCCGTTGACCTCAATGGTGCGCTGATCCACAAACCGTCCGTAGCCGCGCACCAGATCCACCTTGCTGTCGGCTAACAGCCGATCGTAGGTGTCGTTCAATCGGCTGACATAGGCATCCCGATCCTGCTTCAGTTGCGCCCAGTCAAAACGCCAGCTGTCAATCTCAAAGCCGTAGCCCGGTGCGTCGTCCAGCATCTGCGCAATGCTGGCGCCATACCACATGACTTTTTTCGGTACGCAACCAACATTGACGCAGGTGCCGCCCAACCGGCCCGCTTCGATGACCAGGGCTTTGGCGCCGTACTCGGCCGCCCGTCGGGCGGTTGCCACGCCACCGCTGCCACCGCCCAGGGCGATATAATCGTAATGCTTGCTCATGCTTTGAATCCTTATATTTCTGGAATAAATAAACAGGTTACCATTGTGCCTTCTACGCAAAGAAGGAGAACCCCGATGAGCACCAAAGCCGGATTGCGTCTGGCACCCGAAATTTTCCGTCAGCGCCTGCTGCTGGAAGGGTATTACAGCATTGCGGTTGACCAGCAAACGGTCAGCCGGTTTCTGGTCGCACTGGCCGCCGAGCTGGAACTGCGTACGTATGGTGAGCCCGTCGTGTTCGCACCTGCCAGTGGTATGGGGCGGGATGATAATGCAGGTTTCGATGGCTTTGTGCCGCTGATTGATTCCGGTATCTCGATTTACGTCTGGAGTAAAGCCCGCTTTGTATCGCTGGTGATCTATACCTGTAAAGGTTTCGACGAAGATCGCGCCGGCGCATTCACCCGTGAATTTTTCGCCATCGAAAACGAGCTCGTTAGTCACGCATTTTAAGCCGTTAGTCGGTCAATACGTAATTATACTTGCGCCTGGGTCGCGAGCAGCGTACACTCCGCGCCCACTTTAGTAACAACAAAGAGCGAACCTGTTTTTACCATGAATCAACCTTTGATAGTCAGTCATATGCCCAATGCAAGCGACTACCGTTTATGCGGTTTCACCCTGCTATGCCGGCGTGCGCTGAAATCGTTGCGCGGGACATGTCAGGTTCATGCCGAGAATCCGAATTTGAAGTAGATTTTCCCTGCAGGGAGGTCTGCTGCTACAGGCCTTCCGAAAATACCGAAACCCCGGTAGGTCTATGGCCTGCCGGGGTTTTTTTATCCCCTGGGATTTTGATGCCCCAGGGAATGTCATTCAGCCTGTTGATACAGGCATAACCGGTGTTGATGTGCAGAATAACCGCCCAGCGGACCGGCTTCTGATGGCCGGCTGGCGCATTTGCCCGCCTTGTCGATCGATGTTGGGCGTCGGTGGAATGTGTACCGGGTGGTGATTCGGCATTAGCAGCAAGGCGAAGTTAGCTCAGCGGTAGAGCAGCGGATGTTTAATCCGCAGGTCGTGGGTTCGATTCCCACACTTTGCAGCTTGGAAAGTAGCTCATTGGTAGAGCAACTGGCTTATAACCAGTCGGTAGCAGGTTCGAATCCTGCCTTTCGATTACTCGGATAGCCATCCGAAAATCAGTACCGGAATGCGCAAGCATTCCACCTGGGTAGCCCCGGTGTCAGCCTTTGCAGCAGGCAATAGTGATGTAGCGCCTGCTGCGAATAAAGGCTGACACAGCACCCGATGCGCTTCGCATGAGGGCTTAGAACAGCTGCCAGCGCGCTGTAAAAGGAGTTGTCACCAGCCGCAGCGGAGTTTGCGGTTGCTACGGAATAAGGCCGTTCCGCCGGTGACAGCCCGTGCAGCGGGTCCGCGACTGTGCATGCCGTCATCCGTGCATGGGGTGTGGGGTGATCCCTTTATTTTAGGGTTTGGATTTATTTGTCAGGGCAACCGCCTTGAGTTTTGCCTGTAGTTTCAATAAGCACCGGGATGGTGCCTTTGAAGCAGAGACTGATGGATCGACATGAGGACGTAATAATGCTCGGCTATAAACGGTTTGTTATTGCCCAGAATGAACGCGGACTGTTGTTTCGCGATAAAAGCCTGGACACCATCTTGAAACCCGGCGTATACCGCTATTTTGATCCGCGTGGGCGGATTGATGTGCAGTCGGTTGATATCAGCGAACCAGCGTTCAGACATGCCTGGGAAGATTTCCTGATCAAAGAGCGCTCTGAGCTGTGCGTCCAGCACTTTGAGCTGATCGAACTGGGTGAGCAGCAAGCCGGACTGGAATATCGCAATAACAAACTGTACGGTATTTTGCCACCGGGGACGCGTCAGTTGTACTGGCGGGGCCCGATTGAGCTGCGCGTCGAGCCGGTCGACATCGCGGCTACCCTGGAACTGCCGGCAGCTATCGCCGCCTTGTTGCGTCAGCGTCAGAGCGGTCGTCTGGTGCGGGACAGTGCCGTCGGGGTTGTGCAGGCGATGGTAGCCGACTATCAGCGTGGTTTGCTGCTGGTGAACGGTGAGCTGAAAACCCTGCTGGCACCGGGCAGTTATGCTTTTTGGGCCTTTCAGCGTGAGGTTCAGGTCGAGCTGGTTGACACCCGGCTGCAGGTACTTGAAGTGGCCGGGCAGGAAATTCTGACGAAGGATAAAGTCAGTCTGCGGTTGAATTTAAGTGCGCATTTTCGGGTCAAAAACCCAGTACAGGTGCGCGCTGAACTGGGCAACTATAAGGATTATCTGTACCGGGAATTACAGTTCGGTCTGCGTCAGGCCGTCGGCAGTCGCAGTCTGGATGAACTGCTGGCGGATAAAGAACAGCTGGATGGCGTAGTTGCCGCCTATGCACAGGCCAAAGTGGCAGTGCACGGGGTGGAGCTGGTCAGTGTGGGGGTCAAGGACATCATCCTGCCGGGTGAGATGAAAACCATTCTGAATCAGGTGGTGGAAGCGGACAAAGCAGCGCAAGCTAATGTGATCCGGCGGCGCGAGGAAACGGCCGCCACCCGTTCGCTGCTGAATACCGCCAGGCTGATGGATGAAAATCCAACGCTGTTGCGCCTGAAGGAACTGGAAGCACTGGAAAAAGTGACCGGCAAAATCGACAAGTTGACTGTGTTTGGCGGCCTGGAAGGCGTGCTGAACGGTCTGGTCAGCTTGCGTAAAGCCTAGCAACGATTGTCAGCAGGGCAGGGAGGCTCTTTTGGCAATACCATGAGGAATACGATAATGTGGGTATTGCGATTAGATATCGGTGGCCGTCCGATGGCCTGGGCCACGCTGGAAACTGCGGTGTGTTACTACGCCCGCGATCAGGTGATCTGGGAGGCCGGCGAGCGCAGCGTCGATCTGCACGGCGGCTGGAACCGCCTGGGCGAGCGCTCGGTGCTGACGGTTAACTCCATTATTGCCACCCGTGGCGTCAATCGCTCGGAAATTGGCTACGAACGCACGCCGGCGCTGAGCAATGCGGGCCTGTTTCGCCGTGACCGGTATCTGTGCCTGTACTGTGGTCAGCGCTTCAGTGCCCGCGACCTGACCCGTGACCATGTCGTACCGCGTTCGCGGGGCGGCAGAGATGACTGGGAAAATGTTGTCAGCGCCTGCAAAAGCTGCAATCAGCGTAAAGGCAATATGAGTCTGGCCGAGGCCGAACGCCGGCTTGGCATGCGTTTGCTGGCAGTGCCGTACCGGCCTAACCGGGCCGAGGGTCTGGTGCTGGCTAACCGCCATATTCTGGCCGACCAGATGGCCTTCCTGAGTAATCGGCTTGGGCGCAACAGTCGGATAAAATATGATCCCTAAGTGTGGGGCGGGCAGTGTGCTCGCCCCTTAAAAGTAGTTATAGAACGACTTTTATGAGCAAAAAACGACGCGAAATCCCTTTTTACCACCAGCCTATCATCGAAACCCATTGTCATCTGGACTACCTCAAAGAGGCCCCGCTGACCGACATTTTGCAGCAGGCCCAGGCGATTGGCGTGGAGCGGGTGGTAACCATCAGTGTGGCGCCCGACAATCTGGCCACGGTGCGCGCACTGGCAGAACAGCATGCCATGATATGGGCCACCCAGGGTATTCATCCGCATGATGCCAAAGACTATACCGACGAGGTCGAAAGCGAAATCCGCACGCATCTGGATTCTGAACGTATTCTGGCGGTCGGCGAGATCGGGCTGGATTATTATTATGAGCACAGCGATCGCGCGGCCCAACGCAAGGCTTTTGAGCGGCAGCTGCAGTTAGCCGTCGAGCATGACAAACCGGTCGTGATTCATACTCGTGATGCAGATGATGACACGCGCGCTATTTTGGCCGATTTTGTTGGCCACATGCGCCGCAAAGGCGTTATCCACAGTTTTACCTCCGGCCTGGCGCTGGCGGAATATTGTCTGAGCGAAGGGTTTTGTCTGGGGTTTAACGGCATCTGCACCTTTAATAAGGCCGACAATGTGCGCGAAGTGGTTGACGCCACGCCGCTGGCGCAGATCCTGCTGGAAACCGACGCACCCTATCTGACTCCGGTGCCGTATCGGGGCCGGGAGAATGCGCCCTGTTACCTGCCGTTTATTGCCGAGAAAATCGCCGAGGTGAAAGCGCTGAACGTTGAAGCCGTGTTGACTCAGGCCTATCAGAACAGCGTGCGGGTGCTGTTCGATACCGCTGTTTAGGCAGCCTTATTCAAACATTTGCGCAAGCTCTTGCAATTGTCGGTGCAGACCCTTATTAACTAAGCATTAAACACCCTGGAGCAGAGCTTAAGATGACTAATCCTTTACTGGAAAATCGCGAATTACCCGCGTTTAGCGCGATCAGGCCCGAACATGTTGAACCGGCCATCGATCAGATTCTGGCTGACAGCCGCGCTCAGCTGGAGGCATTGCTGCAGGCTAACACGCAGTACACCTGGGACAATCTGGTTGATCCTATCGAAGCGATGGACGACCGGCTGAACAAGGCATTTTCGCCGGTCAGTCATTTAAACGCGGTGATGAACAATGAAGCGCTGCGGGCGGCCTATAACGCCTGCTTGCCCAAACTGAGCGACTTTCACACCGAACAGGGCCAGAACGAAGCCTTGTTTCAAGCCTATAAACAAATTGCGGACGGGCCTGAATACCAGCGCCTGGATGCTGCCCAGCGCAAAGTTATCGACAATACCCTGCGCAATTTCAGACTGGCCGGGATCGGCCTGTCAGAGGACAAAAAACAGCGTTTCAAAGCCGTCATGCAGGCTTTGTCCAAACTCAGCTCGCAGTTTCAGGATAACGTCATGGACGCGACACAGGCCTGGAGCAAGCATATCAGCGACGAATCTGCCCTGGCCGGCCTGCCCGATTCCGCCAAAGCTATGGCGCGGCAGGCGGCCCAGCAGAAAGAACTCGACGGCTGGCTGCTGACACTGGAGTTTCCCAGTTATTTCGCGGTGGTGACATACGCCGATGACCGGGCTTTGCGCGAGACGATGTATCGCGCCTACAGCACCCGTGCCTCCGATCAGTTTCAGCCGCAGGCGTCAGACGCTGCAGCGAGCAGCAAGGACTGGGATAATGCGCCGCTGATGGCGGAGATTCTGGCATTGCGGCACGAAGCAGCTCAACTGCTGGGTTTTGCTAGTTTCGCTGACTATTCGCTGGCCACCAAGATGGCTGAATCAACCACCCAGGTACTGGATTTTCTGCACGATCTGGCCCGCCGCGCCAAACCGCAGGCGGAGCGCGATCTGGCCGAAGTACGTGAATTTGCTGCTGCCGAACACGGGCTAGAGGATTTACAGGCCTGGGACATCAGCTATTACTCGGAAAAGCTGCGTCAGCATCGTTATCAGATTTCGCAGGAAGAACTGCGCCCGTATTTCCCGGAAAGCAAAGTTATTCCAGGCTTATTCGCCGTGGTGGAACGCTTATACGGATTGAAGATTCGACCTGTTGATCAATTTGAAACCTGGCATCCAGATGTCAAATGTTTCGAAATTCTCAATGCCGAGGGGCAGGTGCGCGGTCGCTTTTTCTTCGATCTGTACGCCCGTTCCAACAAACGCGGCGGTGCCTGGATGGATGGCTGCGTAACGCGCCGCAAGCTGGCAGATCATGTGCAGATTCCAGCGGCCTATATGGTGTGCAATTTCACCCCACCGGTGGACGGCAAGCCCGCTCTGCTCACGCATGACGAAGTGCTGACGCTGTTCCACGAGTTCGGGCATGGGCTGCATCATCTGCTGACCCGGATCGATTATGCTGCCGTAGCCGGTATTAACGGGGTCGAATGGGATGCCGTCGAACTGCCCAGCCAGTTTATGGAAAACTGGTGCTGGGAGCGTGAAGCACTGGATTTGATCTCGGGCCATGTCGAGACTGGCGCGCCGATCCCGGAAGAACTCTATCAACGTATGCTGGCTGCCAAGAATTTTCAGTCCGCCATGCAGATGGTGCGGCAACTGGAATTTTCCCTGTTCGATTTCCGCCTGCATGCCGAATACGATCCGGCTCGGGGTGCCCGCGTGCAGGAGATTCTGGAGCAGGTACGCGACGAGGTTGCGGTCATCCGGCCGCCAGCCTGGAATCGTTTTGCCAACAGCTTTTTGCATATTTTCGCGGGCGGCTACGCGGCCGGTTACTACAGCTATAAATGGGCCGAAGTATTATCGGCTGATGCATTCGCCAAATTTGAGGAAAACGGCATCTTCGATCAGACCACCGGCCAGCAGTTTTTGCACAGTGTGCTGGAAGTGGGTGGCTCACGTGATGCGATGGAGAATTTCAAGGCATTTCGTGGTCGCGAACCGACTGTCGATGCGCTGTTAAGGCATAGCGGAATCGCGGCATGATTGTCAATTAGCTGTGATATGCTTGATTCCTCTGATGTTCATCCCATGACTTGAGAGGAGTCAGCTCGAATGAAAAAGCGCGAATTTCTAAAAACAACGGGTGCAGGTGCTGCCGTAGCAGCCGCTACGGCGGTCAATGCGCCCTTCGTGCAAGCGCAGTCGAAAACGCCCATCAAGTGGCGTCTGCAGACCTATGCCGGTCCTGCGCTGGGCGAGCATGTCATCAAACCTTCCATCGAGGCATTCAATAAAGCGGCGAACGGCGAAATGGTCATCGAACTGTATTTCGCCGATCAGCTGGTGCCCACCGGTGAGCTGTTCCGCGCTATGCAGAAAGGTACGATTGACGCTGTTCAGAGTGATGACGACTCCATCGCCGCACCGGTCGATATCTCTGTCTTTGGCGGTTATTTCCCGTTTGCCACCCGTTACAGCCTGGATGTACCCGTACTGTTTCATCAATACGGTCTGAAAGAAATCTGGGAAGAGGCTTATGGCGAGATTGACGGTGTGACCTGGCTCAGCGCCGGTGCCTGGGACCCGTGTCACTTCAATACCGTCGAGCCGATTCGCAGCTTGGAGGATCTCAAGGGCAAGCGGGTGTTTACTTTCCCGACTGCCGGCAGGTTTCTGTCCCGCTTTGGTGTTGTACCGGTGACGCTGCCTTGGGAAGACATCGAAGTGGCGGTGCAGACCGGTGAACTGGATGGCATTGCCTGGTCCGGCATCACCGAAGACTATACCGTCGGCTGGGCCGATGTGACCAATTACTTCCTGACCAATAATATTTCCGGTGCCTGGTGCGGTTCTTATTTCGCCAATAGTGATGCCTGGAATGCCGTGCCGGAACATCTGCAGACCTTGTTCCGCTTGTGCATGGACAGCTCGCATTATTACCGCCAGCACTGGTACTGGGGCGGTGAAGCGAAGCTGCGCGTCAATGGCAAAAAGCTGGAACTCACCTCAATACCCGATGCCGAGTGGCAGAAAGTTGAGGACGAAGCGCTTAAATTCTGGGACGAGATCGCCGAAATAAGCCCCAGAACGGCCAAAGTGGTTAGTATTCTCAAAGAATATAACGCTGCCATGACTAAAGCCGGGCGTCCTTACCGCTACACCTGAGTGATACCCCAAAGCCTTACTCTGGTGGCTTATTGGGTAGACATTGTCTGCCCAATAAGCCACCAGAGTAAGCGAACCTCTTAAACACCAACTATAAAAGATCGAGGGGGTTGGTTTGCCTCAAGCTGTGCGAATCTATGTGCACTATGTCGATGCACTAAGCCGTGTGGTTGGCAAGTTTGCCATGTATTTAATCTTTGCGATGATGGGCATCCTGCTGTTTGGCTCGATTTCCCGCGCAGGCTTCAATACACCGCATATCTGGGTGGTGGAAATGGCGCAGTTCACGATGGCTGCCTATTATCTGCTGGGCGGCGGTTATTCCATGCTGCTGAATGCCCATGTCCGGGTCGATATTTTCTACGGTCGCTGGCCGATCAGAAAACAGGCTTTTGCCGACTCCATCACCGCCTTCTGCCTGATTTTCTATCTGGTGTTTCTGCTCGTGGGTGGTCTGTCCAGTACCGAATACGCCCTCGAATATGGCCAGAAGAATTACTCCTCCTGGGGGCCGCCGCTGGCACCCATAAAAATCATCATGACATTCGGCATCCTGCTCATGTTATTGCAAGCTATATCCATGTTTTTCAAGGACTGGGCCGCTTATAAAGGCAAGGAAATTGCCAAAATGGAAAAACACGAGCCGAAAGGGGAAGGCGCATGAGCTATGAACTGATTGCCCTGTTAATGTTCGTGTCCATGATGCTGATGCTCATGACCGGGCAGCGCGTTTTCGGCGCGATTGGTTTTGTCGCCACCACATCCGCGCTGCTGCTGTGGGGGACCGGTGGTTATGAGATGCCCTTCAATGCCAGTTTTATCCTGCTGAACTGGTATCCGCTGCTGACGCTGCCCTTATTCGTCTATATGGGCTATATGCTGTCTGAATCAGGCATCGCCGGCGATCTGTACCGGGCATTTCATGTCTGGTTCGGCCCGCTCAACGGCGGTCTGGCGATCGGCACGATCGGTCTGATGGTCGCTATTTCGGCCATGAACGGCTTAAGTGTCGCCGGTATGGCTATCGGTGCCAGTATCGCCCTGCCCGAGATGCTGAAACGCGGCTACGACAAACATGGTCACCGGTGTAATCCAGGCTGGCAGCTCGCTGGGGATTATGGTGCCGCCCAGTGTGGTGCTGGTGTTATATGGCATGATCGCCCGCCAGCCGGTAGAGACGCTCTGGTTGGCCGGGGTTTTCCGGGCCTGATGCTGGCCGGCCTGTTCGTGTTGTACATTGTTATTCGCTGCAAGCTGCAACCGGAACTGGGCCGGCCACTGCCACCGGAAGAACGGCAGATGAGCTGGCGTGAAAAGTTCCGCCTGCTTGGGGCCGGTATTCTGCCGCTGCTGATTATTTTTTCCGTAACCGGACTGTTTTTGATGGGCGTCACCAGTCTGGTGGAAAGCTCAGCCGCCGGTGCCGCTGCCGCGACTGTCGCCGCCCTCGTCAAACACCGTTTAAATCGCAAGATCATGGATGATGTGCTGCATAAATCGCTCGCCGTGAGCTGCATGTTCATGTGGGTGATTCTGGCGGCGCTGTGCTTTGGCGCGGTGTTTGACGGTCTGGGCGCAGTGCACGCGATAGAATCCCTGTTTATCGAGCGCTGGGCGCTGAGTCCGTGGGGTATTGCTGATCATGATGCAGCTGACCTATCTGCTGCTCGGCACTTTTCTGGACGATACCCTGTGCTGGTCATTGTCGCGCCGCTGTATGTTCCGTTAGTGATAGAGCTGGAGCTGATCCGATCTGGTACGGTGTGCTGTACACCGTACCTGTCAGATCGTACATGACCCCGCCGTTTGGCTACAACCTGTTCCTGATGAAGGCAATGGCACCGCCGAAAGTCACTGATCGATATCTATCGATCTATCATCCCGTTTGTCGCGGTGATGATTATCGGTCTGGTGCTGGTCATGGTATTCCCTCAGATCGCCTTGTGGTTACCCCAGACGTTCTACGGGAAATAATGTGGCGTGCGCAAAACATATTAGCAGCAGCGTAATAGGAGGTGCGCAGTAACGAATCGCGTACCGGGAAGTGCGTTGAACCCGGATGCACTGACCGAAGAGAAGCGCATCGTTCGAGATGGATGCGGTTCGATTTTGTTTAGGGTTACGCAGCAGCGCCTATCCGATTTAAAATAGGGCAAAATCGGCTTGTTCAGTTTGGATACGCTCTTCAACATGGTTAACGCGGCAGAGCTTGGGCTGGAGATTCATATTCGGAATGCGGCTGGAAGGTTTGAAGTCAATCCAGCATTTGAGAAAAATATCAATGTAGTAGCAGGGTTACTATTATGCGTCTCGATGAAAGAGAAGAGATAAACATTGTAGGCAAATGGTGGGTGCCAGGAAGAGAACAATCGCCCCACCCAGGTACCCTTGAATTCTCCAAAGATATTGGTCCGACTCTCAGGCTTTTTGATAAATTGAGATTCCTTTCTAAGCCAGAAAATGGCACTTATACAAACCGTAGTTTTGATGAATTGTTTCCAATCGTATGTGGTCGCACAGAAAATGGCCCTGCAACACTTATCAATTATCAATTAGGTCGTGCTGATTTTTTGATACTTGATGCACTGTTTAATTCTGAAGATGAAGCACGGTTCAGCCGGATACAGTTACAGTTTCAGCATTTTCCAGAATGGGTTAGGCAACCAATTATTGAACGTACCGCTACCTTCTGGGAGAATGATCAGAAAAAACCTATTGGCAATGAACTTTGCTATCAATACCGTTCGCTTCCCACGGAAACTTTTTCAGCGCATGCTCTGAATTTCCGGATAATCTTTGGAATCAATACAAAGGGTGGCTGTTTTGTACCCATAACAATTACCCCTTTGGTTTTGCTGGAAATTTCTACTGAATTACCAAAGTCTATAGTAGAGTGGTGGTGTGATGTAGTCAAACCGATGCGCGATTTGCTATCGCTGGCGATTGATAGACCTATTGATGTATCTCAGTTTATTGCTTTTGACGATCGAGAAATTGAAAATCCCAGAAAATGCAGAGTTTATTTCAAAGGAAGAAAAACAGAAGCAACGCATAAAGAACTCAATGTTAATGATATGCTCTTCGCAAAAACGGATATCGACGGTGGTATAAAAACCCTTGTAGATAACTGGTTCAGAATAACACAAGAGTTACCGATGGTTTGCAATCTATACTCCTCGGTAACAAGTATACGAGAACAGTATCTTGAAGAGGAATTTATAAACCTTGCTCAAGCAGCTGAACTTTATCATAGATCCAAATTTGATAATGGCATACTTCCAAAAAAAGAATGGAAAGATAAAGTGAAACGCATTATTGATGCAGTCCCTGAGAGTGAAAGAAAATGGTTGAGTGAGAAATTGATGTGGTCGAATCAATTAACTTTACAAAGCCGCCTTGAAGAATTACTGGAAAAACTAGGCCCGGCAACCTCGCTACTCATTGCTGATAAAAAAGATTTTGCAACCCGAGTAAGAAGGACAAGAAACTATCTTACGCATTGGGATGAGAGAGGAGAAAAAAACGCCGCCCGAGATTTGGAACTCTATTTTGTCAGTACAACGTTAAAGTACATACTGGCTGCATGCCTGCTATCCGAGTTAGGCTTTAGCAAGGATAAAATCTCGGATTTATTCAAAAGAAACCATCGTATTCACAATTTCCGCTGGAACTCGGACAATCCTATTAGTTCCAAACCAGGACAAATTGGGGAGTCTGCCTATTTCACCATTAGCGTTCCTCAAGAGCCTGCCTCTGACAATTGAACCATGCAGTTTTGCCCTTGTGGCATCAAATCGCTGTCCAGCCGCCGTCGGTTTTCAGCGTCGGGTTGGTCACTTTTGGGGTAGCTCCAGAGGCCATATATGGCCCGTCCTGTGTCACCCGTGTTCTTCACTCGTTTTGGCGCTAACAATAATCTCCGGGCTGTCCGCACTGAAGGGCGAGCGGTTCCAGTCGCCATATAGCGCCTCTGTCGTCAAACCAGCCTGGTCGAGCTGGGTCAGAAGTGTCTCTACTGCCAGAAAGCGCAGGGTGCTGGTCGAACTCAGAGTGGTTTTGTCCTGCGAAAAATGGTAATGCGTCGAAAATCGGACCAATTCATTGTCCACGCTGTTTAATTCGTGCCAGATTTCAAGTACACCGATCTCATCAACCGTGATCTGACGGCGTGACTGCTCAGCCTGCCAGCGTTGCCAGATCTGCATATTCGGATTGCGGGTTTCAAAGACGATGCGACCGTGCGGAGCCAGATGTTGCCGCATGCCGGTCAGCGTTGCCTGAACAGCGTCATCGCTCAGTAATACCTGAAACGCGTGCCCTGTCATGACGATAAGATCGAATCGTTGCGCCGACCGGTACGATTGCGCATCGGCCTGAATCCAGCTAACCCGGCTGGAACCGGGTTTTTCCCTGGCCAGAGCCAGCATGGGCGCGGCCGGATCAACCGCGACGACGGCATGACCAGCGTTCGCGTAGGCACAGGCCAGCAGTCCGGTGCCACAGCCGAGATCGAGAATGCGAGCGGGCGGTGCCGGCGCTAATGACAGGTAAAAATCGGTATCTGCCGCCCAGGGATTGAGCGCATCATAAATAGCCGCCAGGCGGGGATCTTCGTAGTGCGTGTCTGCCATAGTTAAAACGCTATCAATTTGCGATCAGCTGAATAGCTTTATAGTTTGTTTCAAAATACCGCCCTCCGTTGCACGGCGCGACTTTTTGAAATCGAAAACAAGAAAATCAAAAATTTTTATTTTCTCAGCCCATCAACATCTTAACGATGCTGATGGGCGTTCAGTATTTCCCTGTACTGAAGTAGCAGCTGTTTAAAACAGCTTTTTATGTTCAACGCCGTCGTCGGGCTGCACTGACCGGTTTGAAACCTGCCGGTTTCGTGCGCAACCAGTCCACGAAACGCTGGATGTCGGGATGTTCCAGCAGCGCTGTCCGCGAATGATACCGCGTCTCCAGGTCTTTCTCGCTGAGCACCTCATGAATATGGTTATGGCAGGGACGGCACAACCATAAAATACGCGCACGCATTTCCTCCAGGCTAAACCGCTTGCGGGCGCTTTTCTTGCGATGGCGAGTGCGCGGCACCAGATGATGCCGGGTTAAAGGGTTCCAGGCGCTGGCAGAGTTCGCAGACTGGTGGTTTTGGGGGGCTATGTGGCGGAGCGCTCATGCTTATTCAGTGAATAAGGTAATATCCGTCATCGGGTAATGTTTGCGATTACCGGTCCACAGCGGACACTTATTGCGTTTTGCCGTCGCGGCCAGCAGGTAGTCTTCCAGCGAAATGCCTTGATACGCTTTCCTGTACTGATTGGCGTATTGACCCGCCAGCCGGGCAGTTTCGATATCCAGCTGCAAATGCTCGCAGAAGCCGAAAAAGCGCTCGATTTGCGGGTATTCCCGCTTGAATGCACCCGCATAGATTTCAGCAACCACAAGCGGCGACAGCAGAAAAATAACGCTTTGTTCCTGCAGATCGAGAAACCGTTCGACCCGTGCCTGATCTTTTTTCAGCAGAAAAATAACGATATCGGTATCCAGCAATAGCCGTTCAAACGTCGCTGTCATATGCTTCTCTAAGCAGGCGGCTCTGGCTGCGTAACTCCCGGACGTAAGACTCCGGTTCTACTTCAGCGAAGCTTTGCAACGGTGCAGCCTGATCAAAAAAAGCGCGTGCATTATCAGCGGGTTCGGTATGTAAATCTTTTTCTACCGCGCGGCGAATCAGCTCAGAGATGCTCAAGCCCCGGCGCTGTGAACGAAGCTTAAGTTGCTGATAGAGCTCATCGTGCAAATAAATTTGGGTGCGGTGCATGTAACACCTCTTAAGTGATGTATAAATTTATACATCATAATAACATACTACAATGTGATCAGCCGGATACGGTATCGTTGTCTTGAAATTGCCTGGCAATCTGCCACCAGTGGTCATCTGGAGTTTCTTCCGTGATGTTTAGGTAATTTTACTGGATAACCAAGAAAATATCGGTTCCCCTAATAATTCCAGATTGCGCCAAGCCAGCGTCTGCTTGGATAATCACGGCAGAACCCCCCTTTCTATTTCAGCCTTCTAACAATGAGAGACCATAATGCTGATCCAAGAACATCCCTTAAGAAAATTATCTCAGGCTATTGTCGAGCACACGGGTAGTGACCCGGCGGAGGCCGAGATTGTCAGCGATCACCTGGTGCGTGCCAATCTGAGCGGGCATGACAGTCATGGCGTTGGCATGCTGCCGCAATATGTCAAAAATTTTCGCGCCGGTTTGCTCAAACCCAATACGCCCGTGCTGCAGGTGAAAGACGATGGTGCGATTATGGTCTTCGACGGACAGGCGGGTTACGGGCAGCGGGTTGCCAAGGATGCCATGGATGCGGCTATCGCCCGTTGCCACGAGACCGGCGTTGTCTTGATGACCTTGCGTAACGCCCATCATATCGGGCGCATCGGTACTTACGGCGAGTACAGTATTGCCGCAGGTCTGGTGTCTGTGCACTTTGTCAATGTGGTCGATCATGAGCCTGCGGTCGTGCCGTTTGGCGGCAGTGCGGCGCGTTTTATCACTAATCCGGTCTGTATCGCCATGCCAGGAACCGACAATAGCCAGCCGATTCTGCTCGATATGGCGACCAGCCGGATAGCCGCCGGCAAGGTGCGGGTGGCGATGAATAAAGGGGTTGATCTGCCCGATGGCATGTTGATCACTCCCCAGGGGCAGCCGACCAATAACCCTGGCAGCTTGTTTACCAATCCCAAACAAAGCGCTTTGCTGCCTTTCGGCGAGCATAAAGGGTCCGGCATGGCCTTGTTTTGCGAACTGCTTGGTGGTGCGCTCAGTGGCGGCGGTACGATCCAGCCGGGCAATCCCCGCCGGGGCGGTATTACCAATAATATGTTCACACTGGTGGTGGACCCGGCCCGGCTGGTTGATCAGGTCTGGCTGAACGCCGAGATCGATGCCCTGATGACCTACGTCAAATCCTCAACGCCGGCCGATCCAGCTGTTCCGGTCATGGTGGCCGGTGATCCTGAGCGCAAGTCAATGGCTGAACGTCAGGCCGAAGGTATCCCGGTCGATCCGGCCACCTGGGAAGAATTGCTTGTGGCTGGCGAGACGCTCGGTCTGAGCCGCGAGCAGGCGCAGCAACTGGCGGCTGTCTAGCATATGGCCCGGCCCGACCTGAGTGTTATTCGCGCTGCCGCGCAGCGGATTGCACCTTATGTGCACCGAACGCCGGTTTTTACCTGCCAGACGCTGAATCAGATGAGCGGTGCTACGCTTTACTTTAAATGCGAGAATCTGCAGAAAATCGGCGCTTTTAAAATTCGCGGTGCGAGCAATGCGGTGCTGCAGCTCAGTGAGCAGCAGGCTCGGCAGGGTGTGGCAACGCATTCTTCCGGTAACCACGCGGCAGCTTTGGCCCTGGCCGCTCGCAACCGGGGTATTCCGGCCTATGTGGTCATGCCGGAAAATGCCCCAGCAGTGAAGCGCGCTGCGGTGGCCGGTTACGGCGCCGAAATCATCAGCTGCCCGGCCACCCTGGAAGCCCGCGAAACCACTCTGCAAGCGGTTATTGAGCGCACTGGTGCGTATGTTGTCCACCCTTATAATGATCACGCGGTTATCAGCGGACAGGGGACCGCCGTTTTAGAGCTGCTGGACGATCTAGCGCTTAAGGAACAGGCACTGGACAGCGTGCTGGCGCCGGTCGGTGGTGGTGGTTTGTTGAGTGGCACAGCGCTAGCGGCCAAAGCCCTGCAGCCGACGCTGCAGGTGTTCGGCGCGGAGCCCTTGCAGGCTGACGATGCCTATCGCTCACTGCAGGCCGGGCGGATTATTCCACCAGACAATCCGAACACGATTGCGGACGGTTTACGCACCGCACTGGGTGATCTGACCTTTCCCATTATCCAGGATCAGGTGAGTGCGATTATTACTGTGACAGAAGCGCAGATTGTCCAGGCCATGCGGTTATTGTGGGAACGGATGAAACTGCTGGTCGAGCCGTCCGGGGCCGTACCACTGGCGGCTGTACTGGCTGCTCCCGAGCGTTTTCAAGGGCAGCGAATCGGGCTGATACTGTCGGGCGGCAATGTGGATCTGGATCATTTGCCCTGGTAGGCGCAAAACAGTACAAAAAGAAAAAATCAACTGACAGGAGGTACCCCATGAGTATTATCAAACGTGTTGAATTGCATGCCTTTAATTTTACGGTCAACGGCATGGGCCTGGGCGCGCACGCAGCAGCGGGCGTTGGCAATATGATTTACCTGCCGGGTGGCAGTTTGACCGTCAACCGTTTTGCGGTGCGCATTTGTTGCGACGATGGTGCGCAAGGTGAATATGTCACCCATTGGGTGGGAACACCCTCCGCGTTCGGGCAAGCACAGATGCTGGCACCGAACCTGCTGGGCCGCGATCCCGAGCAGCGGGAACTGATCTACGACGATCTGAAACGCGAAGTGCGGGCTTACGATCATATGGGTCACGGCCCGCTGGATATTGCCTTGTGGGATCTGGCCGGCAAGAAGCACGGTATTTCCGTGGCGCGCATGCTGGGGGCGTTTCGCAGTCGTCTGCCGACCTATGCCAGCACTTATCACGGCCAGAGCGAACCGGGCGGACTGGATACGCCGCAAGCGTTTGCGGATTATGCCCAGGCCTGTCAGGAGCGCGGCTTTGTCGGCTTTAAAATTCATGGCTGGCACGAGGGTGATGCACGCAAAGAAGCCCGCAATCTGCTGCAGGTGCGGCAGCGGGTCGGCGATGATATGTACCTGATGATTGATCCGGCCTGCCAGTTGCGGACCTTCATGGATGCCCTGTATGTCGGTCGTGCCTGCGACGAGGCGGGCTATTTCTGGTACGAAGATCCGTATCGTGACGCCAGCGTGTCGGCATTCGGCCAGCAGCGTTTACGGGAGAAACTCGATACCCCGCTTCTGGTCAGCGAACATGTACGCGGTCTGGAACAGAAGGCCAGTTTTGTACTGGCCGGTGGTTGCGATATGGTGCATGCCGACCCGGAATACGATCTTGGTATCACTGGCGCGATGAAAATCGCTCATTTCTGTGAGGCACTGGGTCTGGATGTGCAAATGCATGCCTGCGGGCCGGCCCATCGGGCGGTAGTGGCTGCCTTGCGCAATACCCATATGTACGAGATGGCCTTGATCGGACCGGGTATGCCGAACGCGGTGCCGCCGGTGTATACCTGTGGTTATTCCGATCAACCCGAAGGTCTGGGTGCGGACGGCTGCGTGCCGGTACCGGATGGTCCTGGTCTGGGGGTGAGTTATGACTGGGATTTTATTGAGAAAAACCGCACCGCTTTGCAGGTGTATGAGAACTAAAGCGCTATAGAATTTATGCTTCTAATCCCGGTTTTTGGATTTAAAGAAATCGGGATGTTCTTTTACCAGCCGGTCAAGGCGTGAGATCGTACCGCTCAAATGCTCGCGCATAGCAGCGGTGGCCTGCGCCTCAATGCCGGAGTCGATCCCTTTGAGAATAGCCCGGTGGCTGTGCAGGATAGCCTTCATTTTGCCCTCGCTCGGCAAATCCAGGCGGCGGGCGCGGGCAAGATGACCCATTCTTGAGCGCAGCAACAGGTGCAGATTCGGCTGACCAGCAGCTAAAAACAGCGCCTCGTGGAATGCGGTGTCAAGCTCATTGAACAGTGTGGTTTCCGTCGTATTACCTTCCAGTGTTGCCTGCATCTGCAGTATCGCATGGGCTTTGCGCGTTAGTGCCGGATCATGTCGCAGACATAAACTTCGCACCACTTCGGTTTCCACCGCAACACGCAGAAAATGAGCTTCAGCCAGTTGTTCCAGATCAATTTCGGTAACCACGGTCCGGCTCTGCGGATAGGTTTTAATCAACCCGTCCTGCTCCAGCTGCAGCAGAGCCTCGCGCACAGGGGTCTGGCTGACCTCGTAGTCGCTCGCGATTTGGGCGCGCACCAAGGTAGTCCTGGGGGGTAAATCCAGATTCAGAATACGCTCGCGCAGACCGCTGTAGACATGCCCGGCGGCGGTAGGGGCACGCGCACTACGCCTGGCTACGTTTAACTCCGGAAGTAAATCCGCAATTTTAGGCTGCATGGATCTCATGGTGAGTGACTCGCAGACAATGTGTTTTATTGATTTGCTGGCGCAACAGACGCCTGCATCTGCCTGGCAGAGTAGAATCTTGATAATACTAATATATTAATATAGCATGCGATGGGCATTATAAAGATAACGTCCTATAGATAAAGCTCGGTTTTGAGCTACCCATCAAGTGAGGAGTGAGTATGAAAAAAAGTCTGTTAATGGCGTCAAAAGCCTTCACGATTGCTGCTGTGGCAAGTGTTGCGCTTACCGCAACGGCACACGCCAGAGTACTGAAAGTACAGACCAGTCAGAACGCGGGCGACTTTACGTTTGAGCATTTAACAAACGTCTGGGCACCGAAACTCAAGTCCATGACCAATGGCGAAATCGAGATCGAACTGCTGCCGACCAAGTCGGTTGTACCGCACCGTGAAACCCCCGATGCGGTGGCGAATGGCATTCTGGACGGCGACCTGACAGCAACCGCCTATTTTTCCGGCCGCGACCCGGCGTTTGCCCTAATGGGCGATCTGATCGCCGGTTACGATACGCCGGAGCAGATCCAGACATTCTGTATGCTGGGCGGCGGCAAAGAGATGCTGCAGAAAATCTACGACACACTGGTGGAAAACGTGCATGTGGTCGGTTGCGATGCCTATACCCGTGAGGCGCTGGTTGCCAAGATTCCGATCAAAACCCTGGCTGATCTGAAAGGTGTCAAGATCCGCTCACCGGAAGGACTGGCCGCTGAGGTTTTCAAGCGTGCCGGTGCAGCACCTGTCTCGCTGCCGTTTTCAGAAGTATATACCTCACTTGAAAAAGGCGTGGTAGATGCCGCTGACGCGTCGGCTTACGCTAATAATGATGCCTCCGGCATGCACACCATAGCCAAATATCCGATCTATCCGGGTATCCATTCGATGGCGTTTATCCAGTTTACCCTGAACCAGGATGTGTGGGACTCCCTGACCGAGGGGCAGAAGACCGCTATTGACGTATGGTATCTGGCATCACGGGCCGATTTGCGCCGGATCGCCGATCTGAAGGATAAGGATCTGGTCGCACGTGATCGTAAAGCCGGTGATATCACTATTGTCGACTGGTCGCAGGAAGACCGCGATGCGTTCCGCGCCATTGCCAAGGGCGCGTGGGAAGACTTCGCTGCTAAATCAGAACTCGCCAAAGAAACCTACGCTACACACGTGAAATTCATGGAGCGTATGGGGCTTTTGCAGGCAGATTAATTCTGCAGGGCGTTTATCTTGCCCTGTCCGAATGATGACTGTCTTGGCCGCACGGTATAACCCTGCCGTGCGGTATTTCCAAAACCATTGCAGTAATTCAATGCAGTATTCAATGCATTGGCGCTGCGGGCACGGCTCGTTGAGACTGATGCTTGCATGAGCAATGGATCGCGCCTGATATATTGACGAGATGATAACTGGGGACGGCATGGCGAGTGGCACTAAAACCATCGAAGATACGGAGCTGGAAATCGCAGCGCAGGATCCGCTGCATACCGAAGAAGGTGTTGCGCGGGCATCTTACACGCTTATGGATCACTTCAGCCATTTCTCCGGCCTGGCTGTTGCGCAGTTCTATATTATTAGTGCGTTCATCACTTTATATGAAGTAGTTGCGCGTTACGTATTCAATGCGCCTACCCAGTGGGCGTTCGAAATGGTCATGGTGCTGTGCGCCTCGGCCTGGATGATTTCAGCCGGTTATGTAACGCTGAAAAAGCGTCATATCGGTATCACCGTATTCCACATTTTGGTGTCGGATCGAGCACGCTGGCGGCTGGATCTGTTCGCTATGCTGGTCGGCATTGCCGCGTTGTTTCTGCTGCTGTCGGATGCTTCTATACGTGCGTACAAAGCGGTCGGCATGATCGAACGCACTGGCAGCGCCTTTAACTCGCCCATGCCGATGCTGCTGAAAACGATGCTGATGCTCGGCGCCAGCATTTATCTGGCGCAGTTGATGGTAAATCTGCACCGCCACCTGAACAGCAACTGGGCTCGCAAGATCGTGCTGGCTGTTGGTGCGCTCATGGTGTTCTATTTTACCGTCGCATTGCTCGCCTATATTTTCGGCGAAAGCACGATTTTCGGTACGCTAAGTGGTTATTTCAGTGCTATTGGCGAAGCGCTGAATCCGAAAGAAATGCTCGATATCCGCTCCTATGGTCTGGGCACCATCTGCCTGATCATGATCGTCATCCTGATCGCCTTAATGATGACCGGCATGCCGCTGGGTATCGTGACACTGATTGTTTCGGTGCTGATGGCGATTGCTTTTTTCGGCCCGCGCGGCCTGTATCTGGTATCAACCAACGCCGCCGGTCTGCTCGATCACTATTCATTGGTGGCTATTCCTTTATTCGTGTTGATGGCGTCGATCCTGGAACGGGCGGGGATTGCCGAAGATTTATTCGATGCGATGTCGATCTTCGCCGGCAATCTGCGCGGTGGGGTGGCAGTGCAGACGGTGGTCGTTGCGGTCATTCTTGCCGCTATGTCCGGGGTAATGGGCGGGGAGATCGTCATGCTGGGTCTGGTTGCGCTGCCGCAGATGTTTCGACTCGGCTATAACCGCAGACTGACGATCGGCCTGATCTGTGCCTCTGGTGCCCTGGCAACGCTGATTCCGCCGTCGATCATCATGATCGTCTATGGCTTGTCGGCAGATGTCGCTATTGGCAGTCTGTTTATGGCCGGTGCGGTGCCCGGTGTCATGCTGGCCGTATTCTATGCCGGTTATGTGCTGGTGCGGGTCAACCTCAATCCGACATTGGCACCCACCGCGGCAGAAGTAGCCGCGATCACCGGCAAGGATCAGAAACTTTCGAAAGAGCGCCTGATGGCGGTAATTCTCTGCATCCTGCTGATCACCTGTGTCATGGGGTCGATTTACGGTGGTATTGCCTCGGTTACCGAATCCGCTGGTGTCGGTGTGATCGGCGCGCTGTTTGTGGCAGCGGTGCGTAATCAGATGAAGTGGTCGGTACTGCAGGAAGCACTGGCAGGCACCATGTCCACCGTCGGCACCATTATCTGGCTGATTCTGGGTGCGGTCAGTTTTGTCGGTATTTTCAATCTGGTTGGCGGTGGCGATTTCATGCGCAGTTTGTTCCTCGACCTGGGACTGCCGCCACTGGGTACGATCCTGGTCATGATGGCGATTTTGGTTGTGCTCGGTACGTTCATGGAATGGATCGCAATCGTGTTTATCACCGTGCCGGTGTTCGCGCCGGTGGTCAAGGAGCTGGCACCCGCACTGGGGCTCGATCCCACCTGGGCTGCGGTGTGGTTCGGTATCCTGTTTGTGATGAATATCCAGATTTACTTTTTATCCCCCCCGTTTGGACCCGCCTGCTTCTGGCTGAAATCGGTGGCGCCGAAAGACGTTACCTTGCAGGAAATCTTTATCTCGGTGCTGCCGTTCATTGTTTTGCAGATCATCGGCCTGATTCTGGTGATGATGTTTCCGCAAATTGCTTTGTGGCTGCCGCAGGCGCTAGGTAGTTAATTGACACTGCGCAGCTGATTAACAAGAAGAGGAGACCGATATGCTTGGTAGAAACAGTCAGCAGGAACTCAATGCTTACGGCCCCTGGCCCTGGCTTGCCGGCTATGTGCTGGCCGCTGTTCTGGCAGGGGTGATGTTCGGCCTGGCAACAGGTTTTCTTTAAGTCAGATAAACAACCCGATAGACGACGATATAGCATGACAGTAAAGACAAAGAAAAAACCGCACGAGTTGCGCAGCGCACGCTGGTTTGCGCCGGATGATTTTCGCTCATTCGGGCACCGTTCCCGCACCATGCAAATGGGCTATGGGCCGGAAGACTGGGTCGACAAGCCAGTCATTGCGATCATCAACACCTGGTCGGATGCACAGCCCTGCCACGCCCATTTCAAACACCGGGTGGAAGATATCAAACGCGGTATTTTCCAGGCGGGCGGCTTTCCTATGGAATTGCCGGCGCTGTCACTGTCGGAAAGCTATGTCAAGCCGACCACCATGCTGTATCGCAATATGCTGGCGATGGATACCGAGGAATTGCTGCGCTCGCATCCGGCAGATGGCGCAGTGCTGATGGGCGGTTGCGACAAAACCACGCCAGGGTTGATCATGGGCGCGCTGTCGATGGGTATCCCGTTCATTTATGTGCCGGCGGGGCCGATGCTGCGCGGCAATTATCGCGGTGAGGTGCTGGGTTCCGGCACGGATTCGTTTAAATACTGGGATGAACGCCGCGCCGGCACCATCAGCAAAGAGCAATGGGTTGGCGTCGAGGGCGGTATTGCCCGTTCCTACGGTCATTGCATGACGATGGGGACAGCTTCAACCATGACCGCAATTGCCGAAGCGCTGGGTCTGACCCTGCCGGGTGCCAGTTCCATTCCGGCGGCGGATGCCAATCACCAGCGCATGTGTGCGACGTCCGGGCGGCGCATCGTGGATATGGTGTGGGAAGATCTCACCGCCGATAAAATCGTCACCGATGCGGCTGTAAAAAATGCGGTCATTGTGGCTATGGCGACCGGTTGTTCCACCAATGCCGTGGTGCATCTGCTGGCTATGGCACGCCGCGCCGGAATTAATCTGACCCTGGATGATCTCGACCAGCTGGGCCGTCATACCCCGGTGATCGCCAATGTGCGCCCCTCCGGTAAAGGTTATCTGATGGAGGATTTCTTTTACGCTGGTGGTCTGCGCGCGCTGATGGGGCAGTTAAAGGACAAACTCGATCTCAATGTCCTGACGGTCACCGGAGAACCTTTGGGCAACGGCCTGGCTGATGCCGAGGTGTACAATAAGGACGTCATCCGCAGTCTCGATAATCCGGTTTACCACGAAGGTTCACTGGCGGTTCTGAAAGGCAATCTGGCACCGGATGGCTGTGTTATCAAACCGGCAGCCTGTGATCCGAAATTCCATCGTCATAAAGGCCCGGCGATGGTATTCGATAGTTATCCTGAGATGAAAGCCGCTATTGATGACGAACATCTCGACATCACGCCCGATCATGTTTTTGTGTTGCGCAATGCAGGCCCGCAAGGCGGACCGGGTATGCCGGAATGGGGTATGCTGCCCATGCCCAAGGCGTTATTAAAACAGGGCTGTCGCGACATGTTGCGCATTTCCGATGCGCGCATGAGTGGCACCAGCTACGGTGCCTGTGTGCTGCATGTGGCACCGGAATCCTATGTCGGTGGTCCGCTGGCTTTGTTGCGCAATGGCGATATGGTCGAAATCGACATACCGAACCGCAGCATTAATATGCTGGTCGAGGCGGACGAGCTGGTACAGCGGCGGCGTGAATGGCAGGCCCCGGAGCCCAAGTTCGGGCGCGGCTATGGCTGGATGTTTGCGCGCCATGTCAGTCAGGCCGATAAAGGCTGCGATTTTGATTTTCTGGAACGGGATTTCGGCCCCGATCCCGGCGAGCCAGATATTTATTAATGTGCGCTTAGCGCTTAGTTAAGCTCTTCGGTCTGATAGCGCCAGACCCGTAATTTATCTGACCAGTAATCCGGTGCCAGATGGGCTTTTTGTTTCAACTGGCGCCAGAAATCTTCCGGCTCTGGCAGCGATTCCCAGACTGAGGGCAGAAACGTGCCGCGATGGCGGCCTGCTTCCACAATCAAGCCGTCGATCCCCGGTTGCAACTGGCTCAGGATATCGTCTTCGCTGCGAAAATGCAGCGGCTCCGGCGGTGTCAGCACAGCAATATGCAGTTCCAGATAGTCGATTTCCAGCGCTACGACCGGCGGAAAACGCGGATCGGCGAAAGCTGCCTGATACGCTTGCTCGGCAACATCGCAGACCAGCGGCTGATACGGTTCCAGGGTACCGATACAGCCGCGTAATTCACCCTGTTTGTGCAAAGTGACAAAACTGGCGCGATGTTCCTGCAGCGTGATGGGATAGCGTTTCGGATTGACATCCAGCAGACGACCGCTACTGGCACCGTGCTGGATAGATGCGCGGGCGATATCCAGCAGCAGCCGCCGTTCGGATTCGCTATAGCGAGCCTTAAGCACTGACATGAGCGGTTTCGTGCAAAGCCCAGGCACCATAACCAACAACCTGGTGCCGGGGACCGGCTGTGTCACCAGAGTTTCGTAAATCCAGCGTCTCAACCTGCAGTCCGTGGTGCCGGGCGGCCAGCAACAAGCCCTGCAGTGGTACCCGGCCGCAAGCCTGTTCGTAATTAATATCCTGTCCGCGCAGTGCTTCGATGGTGTGGCAGGTGGTCTGGTCAATAGCCTGTGCGGTACGGTAGTCATGATAATGGCTGAGATCGGAGCTGATCACCAGCAGGGTTTCCGGCCCGCCCCAGAGGCGTTCCAGCACTGCACAAACGGCCTCGGCACTGGCATCGCCAACCACCAGAGGAACCAGACTGAAGGCCTGCAGTTGTGCCTGCAGAAACGGCAAATGCACTTCCAGACTGTGTTCCTGGGCATGGGCCTGATCCAGCGGTCGGACTTGAGGCAGATCCTGCAGAGTCGCCAGCGCGGCGCGATCAACCGGAATGTTGCCTAACGGGGTCTGAAAGGCATCTGCGGTACTGTAGGCCAGGCCTTGTAGTGGTACCCGGTGCGACGGACCGAGCAGCACTACCCGCTGAATACGGTCGCGCACCGGACGCAGACGGGCGTAGGCCTTGGCTGCCACCGGGCCGGAGTAAACATAGCCCGCATGCGGAGCAATCAATGCTTTGGGGGCGGGGCCAACGTCAACCGGTTCGGCATTAAGCAGCTTGTCCACCAGTGTACGCAGTTCGGCAGGATCAGCCGGGTAAAACAAACCCGCCACCGCCGGCTGGCGTGGCTGTGTTGGCTTGACAGGCGTCATTATGAATCCTCTGGTTGCGCTGTATTGCATGGAGCTACAGTCTAAAATCATGCTCTCTTGCTTGTAATCGCATTACTCAGCATCCATTTATATTATAAACCCTTATGCAAATTTGCGAGACAGCAATGCACACAGCCACAGATGTCATTCAGGCGACCGATCCCGGCGTAGTAGCAACGCGCTATTGGCACGCGTTGAGCGATGGTCGTATTCAATGTGATCTTTGTCCGCGCTATTGCAAATTACGTGAGGGGCAGCGCGGTTTATGTTTCGTGCGGGGCCGTTTGAATGACGCTCTTGTCATGACCAGCTACGGGCGTTCCAGCGGTTATTGCGTGGACCCGATTGAGAAAAAGCCACTGCATCATTTTTTGCCCGGCACGCCGGTATTGTCGTTCGGTACGGCCGGTTGCAATCTGGCCTGCAAATTCTGCCAGAATTGGGACATCAGCAAATCGCGCGAACTGGACACCTTAATGGATCAGGCGGAGCCGTCGCTGATCGCGCATGCTGCCAGTCAGCTGCAGTGTCGCAGCGTCGCGTTTACCTATAATGATCCGGTGATTTTTCATGAATATGCGATCGATGTCGCGCAAGCCTGCCGGGAGCAGGGGATTTGCGCAGTTGCGGTCAGTGCCGGTTATGTTTGTCCCGCACCACGGGCTGAATTCTATCGCAGTATGGATGCGGTCAATATCGATCTGAAAGCGTTCAGTGAGGATTTTTATTATCGTCTGACCGGCAGTCATCTGGCACCGGTGCTGGATACTCTGCGCTATCTCAAACATGACACTGACGTCTGGCTGGAGATCACCACTCTGTTGATTCCGGGTGAAAACGATTCCGAAGCCGAGTTACAGGCCCTGACCCAATGGGTAATAACAGAACTGGGACCGGACGTACCGCTGCATTTCACGGCTTTCCATCCCGATTATAAACTGCGCGACCGTGCCCATACGCCGGCTGCCACACTGCAGCGGGCCCGTGCTGTCGCGCTCAAGAACGGGCTGCGTTATGTCTATACCGGTAATATTCACGACAGCAAAGGCGGCAGCACTTACTGTCATGGCTGCGGCCAATGCCTGATCCGGCGCGACTGGTATGAACTGTCGGGCTGGGCGCTGGATGCCCATGGCGGCTGTCAGCATTGCGGTACGCCCTGTGCGGGCCGGTTTGAGGCGCAGCCGGGCGATTGGGGGAGCAAACGGCTGCCGGTGCGCCTGCGGGATTTCAACGGCTCGGTGTAAGTTACTTCAAAGAATTAAATCCGGCGGTAAAGCCGCTCAGTGAAACCGGCACGGCGACAATGCCGACACCGTCATGGAAGCGGACTTCCATTTTATGCCTTTTCTAAACTGGCCCAGCACTTCATCGGTGAGCGGGAAACCTGCCACACAGCCGGTCGGGATGCAGCGTTCGAACTGAATACGCGCCATTTTCCCTTCATCGACTTTAAAGCCGATACCGGGTGGCAGGGCGATACCCAGGGGCAGAGTCATAAACGCTGCCGGTCGATCCTTGCCGTCATCACCAGGTAGATAACCGACGGACATTTGCAGTATCGGCTGATCTTTGTCTTTGGTCGCAACCGTTTGATAAATAAAACAGCGTTCTTCTGTGGTGCCAGGCAATTTATCGCAACCTACCGTCCAGTCCTTGAAACGTTGGCCTTGCTCGGCAGCCTGCGCCAGCGGAGTCGTCACCGCTACACAAAGCGCTGTGAGCAGCGAAATTCTGGAAAGTCTGGCAACAGCGCGGTCAGATAAAAACATCGTCGATACTCCAATTGAATGCGGTGTGATTCTCTACTGCTACGTTCTCAGCGTCAACCATTACGCTGCTAATGATTGTGCAGCAGGGCGGCGCAATTGTTCCAGTAATTGCGTTTCGCGCTGCCGGGTTTGTTCGATATGTCGCTGCTTGACATGGCCGTAGCCGCGGATATGTTCCGGCAACGAGGCCAGCTTGACGGCCAGCGCGTGTTTGTCCGGCGAGAGGTGCTCCAGCAGCTCGCCCAGCAGGGCCTCGTAATCCTTGATGAGCTGGCGCTCCTGGCGGCGCTCCTGGGTGTAGCCGAAAATGTCCAGTGGCGTACCGCGCAACCAGCGCAGCCTGGCCAGGACGCCAAATGCTTTGAGCATCCAGGGGCCATAGGCTTTTTTACGCGGTTCGCCGGTCTGCGGGTCACGCTGTGCCCATAACGGTGGTGCCAAATGAAATTCCAGCGTGTAATCGCCCTCAAACTGATCTTGCAGCTTGCGCTGAAAATCGCCATCGGTATATAAACGTGCGACTTCGTATTCGTCTTTATAGGCGAGCAGTTTGAAGTAATAGCGGGCCACTGCAATACTCAGATCAGTGCTGCCGGGGACAGCGGCGGTTTCAGCGCTGCGTACGCGATCGACCCATTGCCGGTAACGTTTGGCGTAGGCTTTATTCTGGTACTGACCGAGAAAGGCCTCGCGCTGTTCAATAATCGCGTCCAGGCTGGCAGGCCGACGTTCAGCCAGCGCCACCGGCGTGCTGGGAAACGCGACACGGATGACGTGTTCCTTATCATGCGCGGTGCGCCGGCCCCACAGGAAAGCCTTTTTATTAAACTCGACAGCCACACCGTTAAGTTCTATCGCCTGCTCCAGCGCCTCGGCAGAGAGCGGCACCCGGCCTTTTTGATAGGCATAGCCCAGCATAAACAGGTTGGTGGCAATCGCATCGCCCAGCAAGGCATTAGCCAGCCGGGTGGCTTCCAGTGCATCGACCTGATCCTGCCCGGCGCTTTGACGCAGCGCTTCCAGCAGTGCCTGCTTGGGGTATTTGAAATCCGGCTGGCGCGTGAAATCGCCAGTCATTATCTCCTGGCCGTTGGCGATGATACAGGTCTGGCCATGGCGCACGGTTTTGAGTGATTCCGGGCTGGCCGCCACAACCAGATCGCAGCCCAGGATCAGATCGGCTTTGCTGGCGGCAATACGGCTGGTGGTCACGGCTTGCGGGGTAGCCCCCAGGCGCAGGTGCGTGGTAACCGCGCCGCCTTTTTGCGCCAGCCCCATCATATCCAGCACCGAGCAACCCTTGTCTTCAATATGCGCCGCCATGCCCAGCAGCGCGCCGATTGTGACGATACCAGTGCCGCCGACCCCGGCAATGACAATATTATAGGGTTGTTCCAGCCCGGGTTTTGCCGGTTCGGGCAACGGCCCGAAGTCATCGTTGGTGATAGCTTTGGCTTTGCGCAAACGACCGCCGCGCACGGTTACAAAACTGGGGCAGAATCCTTCCAGACAGGAGAAATCCTTGTTGCAGGCAGACTGATCGATCATCCGTTTGCGCCCGAATTCGGTCTCTAACGGCAGTACGGCAACACAGTTTGATTTCACCCCGCAATCGCCACAGCCCTCGCAGACTGCATCGTTGATAAAGACCCGCTGGTCCGGGTCAGGAAATTTACCGCGTTTGCGGCGGCGGCGCTTTTCGGCGGCGCAGGTCTGATCGTAGACCAGTACGCTGGTACCGGGGACTTCCCGTAATTCGCGCTGCACAGCGTCCAGATCGCGCCGGTGATGAATGCTGACACCTGGCGCAAACTCGGCATCAGCCGGATATTTGTCAGGTTCATCGCTGACCACAGCAATCCGTCGCACGCCTTCAGCATAAACCTGCTGGGTGATGCGTGGCACGGTAAGCGGGCCATCCACGCTCTGGCCGCCCGTCATGGCGACCGCATCGTTGTAAAGAATTTTATAGGTGACATTGACCTTGGCCGAGACGGTTGCCCGTAAGGCCAGCAGGCCAGAGTGAAAATAGGTGCCATCGCCGATGTTCTGAAACATATGTTCGCGCTTGCTGAATGGCGCTTCACCAATCCAGCTGGCACCTTCGCCGCCCATTTGGGTGTAGCGGGCGGTATCGCGATCCATCCACTGCGCCATGAAATGGCAGCCGATGCCGGCCAGCGCATGACTGCCTTCGGGCACCCGGGTCGAGGTGTTATGAGGACAGCCGGGGCAGAAATATGGGGTGCGCTGCATGGCCGGTGGTTTGGTTTCGGCTTCGTTCAGACCACGCAGCTGATTAACTTTGACGGCCAGAGTCTGATCATACTTGAGGCGCAATAAACGGCTGCCGATAGCCAGTGCGATCTGGTTGCTGTCGAGCCGGTCGGGGGATTGCAGTAACACCTCGCCCTGTTCGTTGCGCTTGCCGACAATAGTGGCGGGGGCATCGGGCTGACCATACAGCAGATCTTTTAGCTGGGTCTCGATCAGGCCGCGTTTTTCCTCGACCACAATGACCATATCCAGTCCCTGGCAAAATGCCAGTGCGCCTTGTGGCTCCAGCGGAAAACTAAGCGCGACTTTGTACAGTCGTACACCGAGGTGGTGGGCGACCTGCTCATTGATGCCCAGATCGTCGAGGGCCTGCAAGACGTCCAGATACGATTTACCGGTAGTGACAATGCCCAGTCGGGCGTCGGGGTTGTCAAACTTGACCTGATCCAGTTGATTGGCCCGACAGAAGGCCTGTACCGCAGCCAGTTTGTGATCGTGCAGACGCCGCTCCTGCGCATGCCAGGTGTCGGGCCAGCGGATGTTGAGCGTCCGGCGGCAGCGGATGGTCGTCGGGCAGGCGGAGCTGGATGCGCTCATCGCTGACGTCCACCGATGCAGCGGATTCGACGGTGTCGTGGATACATTTCAGCGCGACCCAGCAGCCGCTGTAACGCGACATTGCCCAACCGTACAGTCCGTAGTCCAGAAACTCCTGTACGCCAGCCGGATTAAGAACCGGAATCATGGCGTCCATCATGGCGTACTCGCTCTGGTGCACAGTAGTTGAGGACTCGCCGGTATGATCGTCACCGAGCAGGACCAGTACGCCACCGTTTTGGGCCGAGCCGGCCAGATTGCCATGGCGGAGCGCATCGCCGGAGCGATCAACGCCGGGACCTTTGCCGTACCACATGGCGAATACGCCATCGTAGCGGTTTTCACCGCTCAGGCCGGCCTGCTGGGTGCCCCATATCGCGGTTGCGGCCAGATCTTCGTTGACGCCGGGCTGGAACACAATCTGATGCTCTTGCAGGTGAGCCTGTGCCTGTAGCATCTGTTGATCCAGACCGCCCAGCGGTGAGCCGCGATAGCCGGAGATATAGCCCGCAGTATTTAACCCAGCCACCTGATCACGCCGGCGCTGCATCATAGGCAGCCGTACCAGCGCCTGGATGCCGGTCATGAACGCGCGTCCCTCGCGCAGCGTATATTTATCATTGATGGTGACGGCTTTGAGCGTCATTCCGGTCTCCTTGAGAGTTATTCTGGTGTGGTGGTCAAAACGGGTATTCTAACGATACCCACAACGTTCTGATACTCATGCTGCGCGATAGTGCCCCGCCCGTGGGTCTGTTTTTTCGGGTTGCCTGTCAGGTAAAAATGATTTTCAGCGTACATTCAGCTGCAAACGGTTGTAATAGTTGCTGCGGGATTGAAATTCGATGGGGGAGCGGTATCCTGTCTTTCTGGGTTCGCTGTGCGAGTCCATACCACCAGCAGTGAGGAGTCTTCTGTGTCTAGCCACGTTGTTAGGCTGATTGTGCTATCGGGGCTGTTTTATCTTATCCACGCTACCGGTTACACTCAGGACCACCAGGATCAACGTATTATCACGATTGCTACCGGCGGTACGACGGGGGCGTATTATCCGGTTGGCAGTGCAATATGTCAGTTGGTAAATGAACAGACGGCCCGGCACGGTTTGCGTTGTGCGGTTGCCAGCAGCGAAGGTTCGATTGCCAATTTACGCAGCCTGAGTCAGGGCGACGCCGATCTGGCGATGGTGCAGTCTGACTGGCAGTTCCATGCCTATCGCGGTACCAGCGTGTTCTCTGGTGAAGGGGACAATCCTGACCTGCGATTTTTATTGTCGCTGCACAGCGAACCCTTGACCATTGTGTCACGTACCGATGCGCATATCAGCAGTATTGCCGACTTGCGCGGGAAGCGGGTGAATATCGGCAATCCCGGTTCCGGCCAGCGGGCCACCATGCAAGTGTTGTTGGTTGCGTTAGGCTGGACGCTGGATGACTTCGCCGTCACTCTGGAGTTGCCCGTCGGTCAGCAGGCCGGTGCCATGTGCGATGATGAGGTTGATGCCATTGTGTTTGTCGGTGGTCATCCGAACCGTTCTGTCCTGGAAGCTACAACACTGTGCGATGCGGTCATTGTGGCGGCAACAGGGCCGGCTGTTGACAAGCTGACGCTGTTTCAGCCGTATTATTCCTATGCGGTTATTCCGGGCGGCATGTATCGCAATAATCCAGCTGATATTCCGACTTTCGGGGTTACTGCGACATTACTGACGAGTACAGATTTACCGGAGCAGATAGGGTATACGGTGGTGCAAAGTGTATTTGAGCATCTGGCGGCGTTTAAAACCATGCACCCCAGTCTGGCTACCTTGCAGCCCGCGCAAATGGTGCAGGTTGGCCGGACCGCGCCATTGCATCCTGGCGCGCTCCGGTATTATCGGGAAGCCGGCCTGCTGCCGGGCGATTCAGGTGCCGGACCTCTGGCTGAACCCGTAACCGGGCAGCCGGATTAGCATTAACACACCACGAGCACGGATCGATCCGAGTGACGTATGACCCGTTCGGCATTGGGGCCGAACAGGAAGGTATTGTGGTGTGCACCGCTGCGCCCCATGACGATCAGGTCACAATTGACCTGATGGGCAGTATTGATGATTTCTTCGTAGACCGTGCCGACAGCGACTATAGTCTGAACCTGTATGTCGCTGGGCACATGGGTTTGCACGAAAGTATGCAGTTCCTGATTAACCTTGGCACGGGCTTTTTGCTCGAAATCGGCCGGGAAAAACGTTTCGACCATTGAGTTGAAAGCAGGTACAACCGTCATCACATGCAGGCGGGCCCCCAGCATTTTGGCAAGATCGATCGCCTGAGACAGCGGTTTTTTCCACGCATGCTCATCGCTCATATCGACTGGAATCAAGATATCGTTATACATCGCTCATATCTCCTTGTCGGACTATTCGGTTTCAGGCGGTCGGTGGAAAATCCATCACCGACCGCCTGCAGGCGCTGTTTCTGAAAAGATCTATGCGCTGCTACTATCACGCCGGCGGCGCTGCAGCATGATAATCAGCCACAGCACGAGCAATGCCGGGATAAACATCAGTTCCTTCCAAGGCGGATTGCTGGGTACCAATACCCCGGTGATCACCTGATCCCAGTCCAGACCAGCGGCTGCAGCGGGGCTGCCAGCGACGGCATTATCGACGATGATCTGGCCATCATTTTCAATCACTTCCAGACCCGCGGCCTCAATCCGCTCCGCTCCGGTCGCACCGTCACCCAGGGGTAAAACAGCGACAAAGCTGCGTGGATCACCAATATCATCGACCCCCGAGATATGCAGGCGCAGCTCGGCACCGGGCGGCAGTTCGCTGGCAACCTGTTCTAATTGCGCGGGTTCGGTTTCGTTATAGGGCGGGTAAATCATGTCCATCCAGAAGCCGGGCCGAAACAGCGTGAAGGCTACCAGCAACAGCAGAGCCGATTCATAAAACCGGTTTTTGGTCAGAAAATACCCTTGCGTTGCGGCAGCGAATAACAGCATTGCGACGGTGGCGATGATAAAAATGAAAATCCCGTGCAACCAGTCAACATTGATCAGCAGTAAATCGGTGTTGAAGATGAACAGGAAGGGCAGTGCAGCCGTGCGCAGACTGTAGAAAAACGCCACGAAGCCGGTTCGGATCGGGTCACCGCCCGAGACCGCTGCAGCAGCAAATGAGGCCAATCCAACCGGGGGTGTAACGTCCGCCATGATGCCGAAATAGAACACAAACAAATGCACCGCAATCAGGGGCACAATCAGGCCGTTTTCGGTGCCGAGCTGGACAATAACCGGAGCCAGCAATGCGGATACCACGATGTAGTTTGCGGTGGTAGGCAGCCCCATGCCGAGAATCAGACTCAGGATGGCGGTTAGAAATAGAATCAGCATCAGATTACCGAAGGACAGGATCTCGACCAGATCGGCCAGCACTGCACCCACGCCGGTTTGTGAGACCGCCCCGACAATAATGCCGGCAGTTGCCGTGGCGATACCAATACCAATCATATTACGCGCGCCTGCGATCAAGCCCTCGATCAGTTCCTTGCAGCCCAAACTGATAGCGCTGCCGATATGGCCGGTACCGCGAAAGATGGCCATTAAGGGCCGTTGCGTGACCAGTATGCTCATCATGAGTACTGAGGCCCAGAAGGCGGATAAACCCGGTGACAGACGCTCTATCATCAGGCACCAGATCAGCACGATAACCGGCAAAATATAATGCAGGCCGGATTTAATCGTCGGACCCGGTACCGGCAATTTGACAATGGGCGAGTTCGGGTCGTCCAGTTCCAGCTCGGGATAGCGCGAACCAAATATCAGCAAAGCAAGATAAATCACACCAATGCCGCATGCGACAATCCAGGAGGCCGCATCACCGAACACCGGGCGTAGCCAGCCAATGCCGTAATAAACCGCGAAGGCAACACCGGTGAGCAGGAGAAAACCGAATAAAAAGCCGAGTATCCGCTGCACCCAGGGCTTAGGCTCGACCGCGCGCGGCAGCCCCTGCATATTGGCTTTCATGGCTTCCAGGTGCACGATGTAAACCAGCGCGATATACGAAATAAGAGCGGGTAAAAACGCGTGTTTTACCACCTCGAAATAGGAAATGCCGACATATTCCACCATCAGGAATGCTGCCGCCCCCATGACCGGTGGCATGATCTGGCCGTTGACGGACGAGGCGACTTCCACTGCGCCGGCTTTCTCTGCACTGAATCCGACCCGTTTCATCAGCGGAATCGTGAATGTCCCGGTTGTTACGACATTAGCGATGCTGGAGCCGGAAATCAGGCCGGTCATGCCGGACGAAACCACGGCAGCTTTAGCGGGGCCGCCGCGCATATGACCCATCAGGGAAAAGGCGACCTGGATGAAATAATTGCCCGCACCAGCTCTATCCAGCAGGGCACCGAATAATACAAACAGGAATACAAAACTGGTGGAAACCCCCAGGGCAATCCCGAAGACCCCTTCGGTGGTGATCCATTGATGGTTGACCACGGAGTTTAGACTTTCGCCTTTATGAGCGATGAGACTGGGCATGTGAGGGCCAAGAAATGTATAGAGCAGGAAGATACTGGCCACTATCATCAGCGGCGGGCCCAGGGCGCGGCGGGTTGCTTCCAGCAATAAGACCATACCGATACAGGCTACGACGACGTCCTGGGTAATCGGAGCACCGGGACGACCTGACAGGGACTGGTAAAAGATAAACAGATAGGCGGCGCAGAACGCGCCCACGATAGCCAGGATCCAGTCCTGGATCGGAATGCGATCGCGTGGTGAGCGTTTGAACGCCGGGTAAGCCAGATAAGCCAGAAAGATCGCGAATGCCAGGTGGATTGAGCGGGCTTCGGTATCATTGAAGACGCCGAAACTGCCAATGACCGGCCAGTCGATAAACGGTAATGGTGAGGCAATCCACAGCTGAAATAGTGACCAGATCGCGGCGACCCAGAGGATTAATTTTTCTGCAAAGCCGCCAGGTGCGCGAGCGCCGGTATCAGATGATGCAACTAAATCTTGTAATGCGTCATCGGACATCGGTTTCGTATCAGGATGGTTATCGCTCATACAAGTCCCCCTGTGAATGGATTAGAAGGCATGGTTATCTCAGCAGGCGACAGTGGGAGAAAAAGAGCTGGAATCGCGCCGAGAATTAACCTGAATGCAGTAATAAAACAAGATTAGAGCCTGTACTGATGCCAAAAAGGGGCCGTATGGCCCCTTCTTCGCTAACGATGTGAGCCGGTGCTCACATCCAGCCCTTTTCCTTGTAATACTTGACTGCGCCATCGTGCAACGGTGCGGACAGACCGTTTTTGATCATGCCTTCTTCGGACAGATTGGCAAATGCCGGATGCAGTTTTTTGAAGCGGTCAAAATTGTCGAAGACGGCTTTGACAACTTGATAAATTATTTCTTCATCCACGCTGTCGGAGGATACAAAAGTTGCGCCTACGCCGAAGGTTTCGGTGTCGGCATCAGAACCTGTGTACATACCACCGGGAATGGTTGCTTTGGCGTAGTACGAGTTCTCAGACACCAGTTTGTCGATATCGTCGCCGGTTACCGGCACCAGCACGGTTTCGCAGGAGGCGGAGGCTTCTTGCAGTGAACCGCTGGGGTGGCCTACTGTGAAGATAATGGCATCGATTTTGTTATCGCACAGTGCTTGTGCCTGCTCGGCGGATTTCAGCTCAGAGGCTAGTTGAAAATCATCGTTGGTCCAGCCTTTAAGGCCCATGACGACTTCCATGGTGGCGCGCTGACCGGAACCGGGGTTACCGATATTCACACGCTTGCCTTTCAGGTCATCGAAGCTTGCGATGTTGGCGTCAGCCCGTGCTACCACAGTAAAAGGTTCGGGATGCACCGAGAATACTGCGCGCAGATCCGGGAATGGGCCGCTTTCTTCAAACGGGCCTTTACCGTTATAAGCATTGTACTGCTGGTCAGACTGGGCGACCCCCATGGTCTGCTCGCCAGCTTTAATGGCATTCAGGTTGGCCACTGAGCCACCGGTTGAGGGCGCGGTGCACTTGATATCATGGCTTTTGGTGCCGCGATTGACCAGTTTGCAGATCGACTGCCCGACCACGTAATACACGCCGGTCTGGCCGCCAGTGCCGATAGTGATGTACTTGTCTTCGGCCATTGCTCCGGTGCTGACTAGAGCGACCATAGCGCTAGCGGCTAATAGCTTGATCTGTTTCATGTAGTACTCCTCTTAATTAGTGCGGTAAAACAATAACATTGTTTAAAAATTTAAACAAACCGACTCAATAGTATAGCTATCCTTCTCCTGGGCGTCAGGCATTAAACTGTTAAACTCTATGAACTTGCGCCAAAAATTACTGATAGTAAAACAGCAGGCAGCTGGCTAATAAAATGGCGACCCATAATACCATACTGCCTGTTGGCCACGTCCGGGCAAACCGTCCTTCCGGGCCGTGATGCCTGTAAAGCTCATCGATGAATGCCGCAATCCGGCGTTGGCGACGGGCACTCAGACGTGGCTGATAATAGCTGCCAATGGCTATGATCCGCTGTATGCCGGCGGGCAATAATTTGCGGTAAAACCAGTCAGAATCAATATTGACCGATCGTAACTCGGGCGGATACAGCCCTGTACGCATCAGGATAGTAAATGCCAATGCTGAAAACATCAGCAATTGCAACTGGGTGATGACGTGGGCCGTGGTGTAAGGCGCATAATCCACCTCGTAAGGCAGCAGCGCGTATAATGCGCTGGGTACCATGCCAATGAACAGACAGAGAAAAGCCGTCAGACCCATTGCAATAAGCATATTGCGCGGAGCCTCCTGACAACGTATGCCACTGTCATGGGCGAAAAAAGCAAAATACGGAATTTTTATGCCGGAGTGATGAAAGACCCCCGCCGAGGCAAACAGCAGAACAAGCCACACAAACCAGTGATGTTCTACGGCAACAGCGGTCAGGATCAAGGATTTGGACACAAAACCGCTGAACAAGGGAAACGCCGAGATGGATGCGGCACCTATGATGCAAAATCCGGTTGTCCACGGCATGGATTTATACAGACCGCCTAACT
Organism: Gammaproteobacteria bacterium; assembly: GCA_041396125.1. Taxonomy (GTDB): domain Bacteria; phylum Pseudomonadota; class Gammaproteobacteria; order Competibacterales; family Competibacteraceae; genus JAWKZG01. The sequence continues at coordinate 574,577 of JAWKZG010000001.1, forward strand.
CGGAACCCTTCACAGTACCAGCTCGCAGCAGCACCGCTCCCATGCTCATGAACAATAGCGCTTTGTACAAGATATGACAGAAGGCATGTGCCGCCGTGCCATTCAGAGCCAGTTCGGTGCCAATGCCAATACCGACTACCATAAAACCGAGCTGGTTGTTCAGACTGTAGGCCAATACCCGGCGCAGATCGTTTTCGATAACAGCATAAAAAATCGGGAAAGCTGTCATTGTGGCACCGATATAAATCAGCAATTCCGTACCGGCAAAGCCCCGCGCCAGCGCATAAACCGCCAGCTTGGTGGTAAATGCGGACAAAATCACCGTACCGGTAACGGTGGCCTCGGGATAAGCATCTTGCAGCCAGTTATGCAGCAGAGGAAATGCGCATTTAATGCCAAAAGCAATAAAAATCAGCCAGCCGCCCGGGGCCTCCAGACCAATATGATTAAAGGCCAAAGAGTGAGTGGCGCTGACGTGCAGTACAACGCCCGCCAGTAAAATCACGCCGGAGCCGATCTGGATAATCAAATAACGCATGCCAACCCGAAAGGCGTGTTGTGTACGCCGCGCCCAGATCAGAAATACCGAAGCGATAGCCGTCAGTTCCCAATAAACAAATAAGGTCAGCAAATCGCCTGCCAGCGCTGCACCAATGGCGGCCCCGGAATAAACAAGAGCCGCTACATGCTGTATCGTGTCTTTCACATGCAAGGCATACAGCACACCCAAAAAAGCAGCGATGAAAAAGATCAGTGTAAAAATAAAACTGAGCTGATCCAGCCGCAAGGTGACCAGTTGAAAATCAAAGATCTGAATAAGCCCCATCTCACCATAGGGCAATCCCCACAATTGCATAATGCCGAGCAATGGCAGTGCCAGCATAAATGCCTTGCGCAGAGTGCCATACAGCAGCGGCACCAACAGACCGCCAACGATCAGGATAAAGGCGGGATTCAGTCCATCAATGATCATAGTAATCTTCGTTCCGTTTGAGGAAAATGCGCATCCATTTGGCGATCAACACCAGTGCGACACACATGAAGAAACCGTACCCGGCATAAAAACCAAACCAATTCTCAAACGCAAAATGTGCGTGCTTGTGATAGAACAAATCCAGCAGTACCAAAAAGGCGCAGATCGCGTATAAAGCGTGGACAATTTTCTCCACATTGCGGGGCTGATCCAACCAGTAACTCGTGTCTGCAGTCTTCGGGGGGACTTTCGGCGGAGATACAGGTGGTTGTGAATTGGGGGCATTGGTAGATGCCGTCATGGGGTCACCTCGCTGGCAGTAGAGGTCGGTGGTGTTTCTACAATAGGCTGTAATAAGTCGTACAGAGAATCCGCAAAGAAAAATAGCAGAATGCATCCTATCGCGGTGATGCTGAGTGGAATCACACAGGTCAAAGGCGCTTCCCGGATGGTGCTGCGCCGTATCCCGCTGGTTTCTTCGTCCTGGCTGGCGTAATTGGGACCGGGCAGGAAAAAACCGCGTGCCACGATAGGCAACAGGTACGCCACATTCAGCAGCGAACTCAGCATCAGCACGCCGATCATGATCAATTGTCCGGCATCTGCCGCACCAACCATTAAATACCATTTGCTCCAGGAACCTCCAAGCGGTGGCAGGCCAATGATGCTGAGCGAGCCAATCAGAAAAGCACCGTAGGTGAACGGCATGGCCCGACCCAGACCATCCATCTGGCTGATCTCGGTTTTGTGAGTAGCGGTGTAGATTGCGCCGGCACAGAAAAACAGTGTAATTTTGCCGACTGCGTGCATCGCGATCTGCAAAGCGCCGCCCATCACACCCATAGTGGTTGCCAGCATGGCACCCAGTACCACATACGACAATTGACTGACGGTGGAATACGCCAGCCGGGCTTTGAGGTTATCTTTGCTGAGGGCGATCAGCGAGGCCAGGGTCAGGGTGATGGCCGCCACCCAGACCAGCCATTCCGAAGCCCCGGTGCTGCTAAGCAGATCGATCCCGAAGATATACACAGTAACCTTGACCACAGTGAACACACCGGCTTTGACTACCGCCACTGCGTGCAATAAAGCACTGACCGGTGTCGGGGCAACCATTGCTGCCGGCAGCCAGCGGTGAAACGGCATCAGCGCTGCCTTGCCGATGCCGAACATATATAGTCCCAGCAGTATCGGTAACAACAGCCCTTCGATCTTGCCGGTCAGAATGCCGCCGGCGGTGAAATCCAGCGTGCCGGCCAGATACCAGGTCCAGATAACAGCAAGCAATAAAAAGCCAATCGAGGTGCCGAGCAGAATACCCAGGTATACACGTCCCGATCGCATCGCATCCGCATTACCTTTATGGGTGACCAGGGGGTAGGTCGACAGTGTCAGCACTTCATAGAAAATGAACAGCGTCAGCATATTGCCTGCAAAGGCAATACCCATGGCGCTGGCAATAGCGATAGCAAAACAGATATAAAACCGGGTCTGGTTTTTCTCCTGATTGCCACGCATGTAACCGATCGAATACACCGAATTCAAGGGCCAGAGCCCTGCCGCAACAATAGCGAACAGCATGCCTAGCGGTTCAATGGTAAAGCTCAGGTTTAAGCCGGGTGCGATCTCCAGCAGTGTCAGGCTGGGGCGCTCACCCGATGCCACTGCCGGCAGCAGAGTCAGTACGCTGATCAGCAGCATGAGCGCTGTCGCCAGTGTAATGCTTTCGCGCAGATTCGGATCACGGCCGGTTATCCAGATGCCAAGCGCACCGACATAAGGTAGAAATAAAGCGAGCAGAATCGCGTTGTCAGGATTCATGGCGCGACTCCCAGCAGTTGTTGCGCCGCGAACCTTGCTGCGCCGGTACTTAATGAGGCGTCAATGCCAAAATAGAAATTTGCCAGAACCAAAATCCACATAGGAACTAACATGCTTAGCGGAGCTTCACAGCGTGCGGTTTGACCCTCCGGCGCGGGTTTGAAATAGGCGGTTTCGACCACTCGCCAGATATAAATCACAGCCAGCAGAGAGCCAATCAGCACCAGCACGGCAACCCACCACCAGCCGCGTTCCAGCGCGCCCAGTATCAAATACCATTTACTGATAAAACCTACTGTGAGCGGTACACCAATTAGACTGAGCCCACCGGCGACAAAAGCGGCCATCGTCCAGGGCATGCGCTTGCCTAGTCCCGCCATGTCATTCAGGTTACACGAGCCGATGCGATAGACTACACAGCCTAAGGCCAGAAATAAGGCGCTTTTCATCAGGGCGTGATTAAACAGGTGCAAAATGCCAGCGGTCACGCCAGTGACCGAAGCGAAGGCGATACCCAGAATCATATAGCCGATTTGTGCCACGCTGGAATAAGCCAGCAGGCGTTTAATGTTGTTTTGAAAAATAGCGACTGTTGAGGTGGCCAGAATGGCTGCCAGGGCCAATGGCAACAGCACAAAATGCAGATGCATGCTGCCAAACGAAAATTCATTGCCGAAGATGGTGAAGAAAAACCGCAGCAGTAAATACACGGCAACCTTGGTGGCCGTGGCGGCGACAAAAGCCGTGACCACTGAGGGCGCATAGGCATAAGCGTTCGGTAACCAGAGATGCAGCGGAAACAAGGCCAGCTTCAAACAGATGCCTACGGTTAAAAATGCAAACGCTGCTTGCACGGTGCGGGCGCCATCCACTGCCGGCAGACGTACTGCCAGATCGGCCATATTCAGGGTACCGGTCATGGCATACAGCAAGCCGATGCCGATCAGGATAAACGTGGCACCAATCGTGCCCATGATCAGATACTGGTAACTGGCGGTCAGCGCCCGTCGGTCCCGGCCCAGGGCGATCATGGTATAAGTGGACAGCGACGAGATTTCCAGAAATACGAAAACATTAAACGCATCGCCGGTAATCGTGATGCCGAGCAGACCGGACAAACACAGCAGATAAGCCGCATAGAACAGCGGCTGCCGTTTGCGTTCGATTTCACTGTTGATGCTGGCATAGGCATATAGCATGACCAGGGTGCCGATGATTGTTACCAGCAACAGGATAAAGGCATTCAGCACATCGACCCGGTATTCGATCCCGATCGGCGGCGGCCAGCCCCCGAGAGCGTAACTGATAACCGCGCCGTCCCAGACCTGGCTCAGCAGGGTGCCGGCGATAAGCAAAGAAAGCGTACTGACGACTAATGCCAGCAGCCAGGGTAAGCGGCCTGCCGGCAACAGGGCACATAATGGTGCTGCCAACAGGCTGAGGATGACCTGAAGAATCGGTAGATGATGGCTCATGGTAATTTACAGGCGCTCAGGGTGCGTCGTCTTGGGCGTGGATTTCGTCTTCTTCGATGGTTCCATAGGCTTCATGAATGCGTACTACCAGCGCGAGTCCAAGGGACATGGTCGCGACACCAACCACAATCGCGGTCAGAATCAGCACATGGGGCAGCGGGTTGGAGTAAAGATTTTCGCCTTCAACCAGTATGGGTGCCGTGGCATCGAAAATTTTGCTCATACTGATGTAAAGAATGAAGACCGAAGTCTGAAACAGGTTAAGGCCGATCAGTTTTTTGACCAGATTATCAGAGGCAATAACCAGGTAAAACCCGCTCATCATCAATACAACGACAATCCAGTAATTGTAATGGCCGAGCAACTGCATGCTTCAGTCCTCGTGAATGGTAGTTGGAATGACAGCACGTTTGGGGCGGCCACGTGATGCAAAGGTGAAAAAGATCGTGATCATCGCGGTGGCCACTGTTATGCCGACTCCCAGTTCCACCAGAAAAATACCCAGATGCTGACCGTGACTGGGTTCATGCGCCAGGACGTTATAGTTTAAAAACTCGCCACCTAACAGCAGGCAGACCACGCCAACGCCACCGTACAGCAAGACGCCCAGTGAGACGGCGACCCGTAACAGCCAGGCCGGCACAACCCACCGGGCTCGATCCAGATCAAACACCAGTGCATAGAGAATAAATCCGGCAGCAAAAATAACGCCTGCCTGGAAGCCGCCGCCGGGTCCGAAATCACCATGAAACTGGACATACAACGCGAACAGCAGGATCAGTGGTATTAGTATTTTGCTGACGACACGCAGGACGGAGTGCTGCTTCATTTATTCTCCTCGGGGGCAGATCCTTTGACGGGCTTGTTAGCGGTACCATTGGCCGGATTGCGAAACCGTCCGCCCAGCAATAACACAACCCCGATGGCTGCAGCGAATACGACGACTGTTTCACCCAGGGTATCGAAGCCACGATAACTTGCCAGTACCGAAGTCACGATATTGGGAATCCCGATTTCCTGCCCGGATTGCTGAATATAATGCGGCGCAACGTGCTGATGAATCGGGTTTTCCGCTGCGCCAAAGGGGGGCATATCGGCGGTACCGTAAATCAGTGCGGCACCTGTAATGAATACCACAACAAGCGGTAGTAAACGGGTGCGGGATGAGCGTTTTTCCTTACTGGTAGTCAGGGCCAGAGCACCCAGCATGAAGACAGTAGAGACTCCGGCACCGACCGCCGCTTCGGTAAAAGCCACATCGACGGCGTCCATGGTAACGAACAGACCTGCTGAGAGCAGGCTGTAAATACCGGACAGCATGGCAACTGCGAACAGATCGTTCAGCCGGATTACGGTAAACGCGGTCAGTGCCAGCAGTGCCAGCAGAAATATATCGACTAAGGATTCGATGATGAGTCCTCCTGGGGCGGTTTTTTCCGGGGTTTGAGCTGCCAGGGCTGCAGCTTGTCACTCAGCGCTGCCTTGGCCAGGGCATGGCTGGCAGTCGGGCTGCTGATCAGCAAAAAAATCAGGATCATGATCAGTTTGACGGTGATCAGGGTCATTCCACCCTGCAGCATCAGGCCCAGCAAAATCAGACTGGCACCAGCTGTGTCAGTGACTCCGGCGGCATGCAGCCGGGTATAGAAATCCGGCAGACGAATCACGCCAACACCACCAATAATGACGCAGCAACTGCCCGTCAGCAGTAGTACCCAGCTCAGCCCGTCAATCAGATAGTTCATAGCTCGTCCTCGCGCCCGGCCTGTTCCGGATCAGCCCAGCCCAGCTCACCGTAACGGATGAATTTAAGCACGGCGACCACACCAATGAAGTTAATCAAGGCATAGACCAGAGCGATATCCAGAAAATCGGGTCGGCCGTTCAAAAACCCCAGCACCGCAATGATCAGCACGGTTTTAGTGCCGAACATATTGGCGGCCAGGATACGGTCGTATACCGTGGGGCCGAGCAGGGCGCGGGTCATGGCCAAGGCCATGGTGATCAGAATGGCCAGGGCAGCGGCAATAAACATTAGACCTGTACCCCTGGTCCTTCGACCCGGCTGACGCGCTGATCCATCATGCCGCTGGTCAAGTCATCAGCGGTTTCCTGGCTGAGCGCATGTACTTCGATGTAGTCGTCTTCCACCATTATGGCGACGGTACCTGGCGTCAGGGTGATGGAGTTGGCGAAGATGACCCGTCCCAGATCACTGCGCTGGGTGCAGCGTACGCGGAACAGAGTCGGACTGATGGGCAGCTGTGGCGACAGGATACGTTTAATGACATCAATATTGGCTTTAGCGATTTCACCAATAAGCCAGGGCAAGTAAGCCAAAAAACGCAGCAACAGTCCGATGCTGGGTACGTCATCGTCGAGCAATCCCATGCGCTGGGCCAGCCAGACCACCAAACCACAGGACAGCGCACCCAGTGAGAGCAGAAACGGCGTGTAGAAGCCCGAGAGCAACAGCCATATGGCCGCGCACAAAGTGCTGATACCAATATAAATTTTTATCAAGATTGCCGATCCCCCTGGGTATTGGTGTTTATTTGGGACAGGTATGAATATGTTGTCAGTCAGCTTGGCGTAATCGGTTTGATGATGAAGCAAACTGGAAACGCGACTCAAAATACAGCATAAACATTAAGCAGAGGGAGTCAAGCCCTGCTCAGCTGGCCGGGTCGGAATAGCTCAGCGTTATCGCGAGGTACACAGGTAGTGGCTGGAAAGCGGCTTTAAGCAGGGGCTTTGGTCGTCAGAATGATAGTGTGCGGGGTAGTGTAATTTAACGCGGAACTAAATGCCGGCGCTCGTACCTAAATCAGGTTTGAGAGGGGGGATTCAGACAGTGCAGGAAACAGCTTTCAGGCGGCGTCGCTGTAGGTTACGCCGTGTTCGTCCAGTTGTACCCAGGGTGCCCGCAGTAAAGGGGCTTCCGTTTCGCGGTCTACAAAGGACGAGAACCGGTACGGGTTATAGGTGGCGCTGCGACCTGACAGATGACTGATGGTTTGGATATCGTCGGGGTGGCTGTAATCAACCAGACGACCTTGCACATAGGCGTGGATCGTGCGCCGGTTTTCCCGCAGCATGCGCTGTCGGCCGGATTCGCGCACCAGAAACTCGGCATCGCACAAACGAATCCGCTGGGCGGTTGCTTTTATCAGCCCGCCTTGCATGATGTTGTAACAGCCGAGTTTGGGGTTTTTAAAGACCCGTACCGGTTTGGATAAATCGATTGCCATGCCATTGTTGCTCCGCACAATATTGCCGCGCGTATCATAGGCTTTGGCGCTGGGAAATCAAGCTTTATTTCCGCAGCCTGCTCTGGTGAGCACGTTACAGCAGGCTATTCCGACATCGGCCAGCCGGGCCGTTGCAGCGAAAATACGTCACTGACACGCACATAATCGAAATACCCCAAACGACCAATGGGCTGCATCAGGGTATAGTCGATCATGCCGTCGCGGATGATGGCATCGTCGATGTGGATACCCAGTACATGGCCGAAAACAGCGGTGTTCCGGGTGGGAGAATCGAGCGTTGGCAAGGGTACGATTTGTACCAGTCGGCATTCCAGATGCACTGGACTTTCCTGTACTCGTGGCGGACGTACCAGCTGGCTGGGCGACGGTGTCACCCCAGCCAGACTGAATTCATCGACCTGGCGCGGGGCCGGGGCAGAGCTGCGGTTCATCGCTTCGCGCAACGGCCAGGTGGCAATATTGACCACGAATTCTTCCGTTGCCCGAATATTTTCCAGCGTGTCTTTATAACCACCTTCCGTGTGTGCGCCGGTGACCGCGAACATCACTTGCGGCGGAGCATAGGCCACACCGTTAAAGAATGAATACGGTGCCAGGTTAACCTGACCGTCAGCGCTGATACTGGAAATCCAACCAATCGGGCGGGGAATGACCAGCGCATTGAAGGGGTTGTGTTTGAGGCCGTGTTGTTGATCAGTCGAGTAGAACATTCAGGTAGTTTGCTCCTGCACTGCGTTCGGCCAGCAGCTTATCCAGCCAATCAGGGTCCATTTCCGGCACCGAAGAGAGTAACAGGTCAGTGTATTTATGATGCGGCGGCTTGAACATTTCGTCTTTGGGGCCGTGTTCGACCACTTTGCCCTGGTACATCACCACGACCTCATCGGCGATAGCCCGTACAGTGCCGATATCGTGGGTGATAAAAATATACGACAGCTTGAACTCCCGCTGCAGACGGTCGAGCAGTCTGAGAATCCCCTCGGCTACCAGCTGATCCAGGGCTGAGGTGACTTCATCGCAAATGATCAGCTCGGGCTCCGCCGCCAGCGCCCGTGCAATACAGACCCGCTGCTTTTGCCCGCCAGACAGCTCGCCGGGCAGACGGTCAATGAACTGATCGGGTTCCAGCTCGATCATCGACAATAACTCGCGCACCCGCTCATCGCGTTGCTTGGCGTTCATGCCCAGATAAAAACTCAGTGGTCGCCCGATCACATCGCGCAGGCGCTGTTTCGAATTCAGGGCAGTGTCCGGCATCTGGTAAATCATCTGGGCTTTGCGCAGCTCGGCTTTGCTGCGCTGTTTATAGCTGGCCGGCATGGGCTCACCGTTCCAGAAGATCTGCCCCTCAGTCGGCGGCAGTAATCCGGTGATCACCCGTGCAGTGGTGCTTTTGCCACTGCCGGATTCGCCGACGATAGCAACCGTGCGCTGGCGGGGTATGGAAATACTGACATTATGCAGTACCGGCACCGGGCCATAGCCGGCAGTGACGGCTTCGACTTGCACCAGCGGTGTTTCCGGTGGTTCGTCGGTAGGCGGTGTTTTGCGAAACGAGCGTACCGCCCATAAGGATTTTGTATAGTCCTCCTGGGGGTCGGACAGCATGGTGCGGGTGTCCGCTTCTTCGACCAGATCGCCATAGCGTAACACCATGATGCGATCCGCCATTTGCGCTACCACAGCCAGATCGTGGGTAATATAGATTGCAGCGGTGTTGAACTGTTCGACAACATCACGGATTGCTGCCAGGACTTCGATCTGGGTGGTCACGTCCAGTGCGGTAGTGGGTTCGTCGAAAATGATCAGATCCGGTCGGCAGGCCATCGCCATGGCAGTCATGGCGCGCTGCAACTGGCCGCCGGAAACCTGGTGCGGGTACCGAAAACCGATGGTTTCCGGTTCGGGCAGTTGCAGCCGGGCGTATAAATCTATGGCCTCGGCCTCGGCTTCGGCACGGGATTTTATACCGTGCTGGATCGGGGCTTCACAGTATTGTTCTATCAGCCTGTGTGCCGGATTGAAGGCAGCCGCTGCACTTTGCGCGACATAGGCGATGCGCGAGCCGCGCAGCTTGCGTTTTTGGGTTGCTGAGGCTGTTGTCAGATTAATACCATCGAAAATAATTTCACCACCACTGATGCGGCAACCGTCACGGGCATAGCCCATTGCTGCCAAACCGATGGTGGATTTGCCGGCACCGGATTCGCCGATCAGGCCGAGTACTTCGCCGCGGTGCAGGGTTAAATCCACGCCGTGGACTATTTCCTGCCATACCTCTTCGGCCTGGCCCTCGATGCGCAAGCCGCGCATTTGCAGCAGAATATCGTCTGTTTTGCTCATGTTCGTGCCTCGCTCAATTTTTCAGTCCGCTGGTCTTATGTAAAAACCAGTCAACCACAAAGTTGACACCGACCGTCAGCAGTGCAATCGCGCCGGCGGGAATCAAGGGGGTGACATCGCCATAGGTGATCAGGGTGGCGTTAGCCCGCACCATACTGCCCCAATCGGCGCTGGGCGGTTGAATGCCCAAACCCAAAAAGCTCAAGGCACTGATCAGTAAAAAGACAAAACAGAAACGCAGGCCGAATTCGGCCACCAGCGGCGGTAGCGCATTGGGCAGAATCTCACTGCGCATGATCCACCATAAGCCTTCGCCGCGCAGACGGGCCACCTCGACGAAATCCATCACAACAATGTTCATGGCAACAGCGCGGGAGATGCGAAAGACCGGTGCGGCGTATAAGAGCGCAATAACGAGGATTAAAGACAGTATTGAGGTACCCGTGATGGTCAACAGTACAAACGCAAAAATGAGGGTTGGAATCGCCAATAGCACATCGACCAGACGCGACAGCAACTGGTCCATCCAGCCGCCTATGGCAGCCGCTAAAAAACCAGTGGTAATACCTACCAGGAAGGCCAGCAGGGTGGTAACCAGGGCAATACCAATCGTATTGCGGGCACCGTAAAAGAGGCGCGACAGCATATCGCGGCCCAGGTTATCGGTACCGAGTACAAAGCCTTCGCCCCAAGGTTCGAATTGCGACCCGACGATTTCAGTTTCAGAATAAGGAGCAAGCACGGGTGCAAACAATGCGATAAAGACATAGGCCAGAATGACCAGCATCCCGAATTTTGCACTCAGCGGCGCTTTCCAGAGCTCTTTTAAAACAGTGTCCATAAGGCTACCTCGGGTGCAACAGGCGTGGATTGCTCGCGATGGACAGCACGTCTGCGGTCAGATTGAGCAGAATATAGACAGCGGCAAATATCATTGCGCTGGCCTGCACGACCGGCAGATCGCGTTTGGATACCGAATCGACCAGTAGCTGGCCAAGACCGGGGTAGACAAACACCACTTCCACCACCACAACCCCGACGATCAGATACGCCAGATTCAGGCCGATCACCGTAAAAATCGGTGCCAGCGCATTCGGCAGTGCATGATGGACGATGACCCGTCGCCGACTGATACCTTTCAGCCGCGCCATTTCGATATACGGGCTGGCAAGCAAATTAATAATCGCGGCGCGGGTCATGCGCATCATATGGGCGACCACTACCAACGTCAGGGTCAAAGCGGGTAGAAAGGTGCGATAAAGCCGGTCGCCAAGTGACAAGTCCGCGCTGCTGATATTGGAAATGCTGGGGAACCAGCCCCATTGCACCGCGAAAAAATAAATCAGGATATAAGCAACGAAAAACTCCGGGAATGAAATCGAGCTGAGCGTCAGGATATTAATGCTGCGATCAAACCAGCTGTTACGGTACAGCGCTGCCATTATGCCGAGCACCAGTGCCAGCGGAATAGCAATAACAGCAGCAAACCCTGCCAGAAACAAGGTATTGCCGAGACGCGCGCTGATCAGATCGGAAATTTCGCGCTGATTAGCCAGTGATCGACCCATATCACCGCTGATGATGCCGCCCAGCCAGTTCATGTAGCGCGTTACAGCCGGCTGATTCAGACCGAGTTCCTGGCGAAACGCCGCTACGGTTTCAGGGGTGGCGGATTGTCCCAGAATGGCTTGCGCCAGATCGCCGGGTAATAACTCGACACAGAAGAAAATAACCAGCGAGACTACGAACAAGGTCAACAATCCGAGTCCCAGCCGCTGTGCGATCATTTTGAGTATCGGAAGCATGGGAAACCCTTTTCTTGTTGTATTAAGATGGGAAGTCCCCTCTCCGGCTGACGGGAGAGGGGGCAGGGGTAAGAATTAACAACGGCTTAATTGAACCACCAGCGTTCAGCGAGCTTGAAGCCATCCATCGCGTAGTTTCCGCCGATGCTTTCCTCATGCGTCAGGGTATTCTGGTGTGCGTCAACATAGGAAGCAAACAGCGGCACAATGGTGCCTGCTTCGTCTTTCACGATGCGCTGCATTTCGACGTACATTTCGCGTCGTTTGGCCTCGTCGAGTTCGGCGCGGGCTTCGACCAGCAGCTTATTGAAGCGCTCATGATCCCAATACGTGTCGTTCCAGGGCACCCCTTTGGCGTAAGCGGTCGAGAACATCAGGTCTTCCGTCGGGCGGCCACCCCAGTAGCACATGCAGAACGGCTTTTTCAGCCAGACATTGGACCAGTAGCCGTCGCTGGGTTCGCGAATAACGTTAATATTGATACCGGCTTTGGATGCATGTTCCTTGAATAGAATCGCGGCATCGACAGCGCCTGCAAAAGCGGCGTCAGCAGCGCTCAGGTCAACACTGAGCGAATCCAGCCCGGCTTGTTTTAAATGGAATTTGGCTTTGTCGGGGTCATAGGTGCGTTGCTCTAGCTCGTTGGCATGGAAGCGGTTGGCCCGGCCAATCGGATGGTCGTTGCCGACTGCGCCATAACCGCGCAGAATGGTTTCCAGCAGAGTTTCCCGGTCGATAGCATATTTCAAGGCCAGGCGCACATCGTTATTGTCGAAGGAGCAACGTTGGTGTGCATGGGTATGCTGTAATGCTGGGTGCCGTCCACCTGGGTGATCGTCAGGTTGCGGTTGCGTTTGAGCAAGTGCACGGTTTTCAGATCACAGCGCTCCATCCAGTCGATTTCGTTGGTATTGAGCGCGTTAGTGCGGGCGACGACATCAGAATCGCCAGCATTTCGACTGAATCGAAATGGGGGCTGCCCTTCCTTGAAGTAATTCGGGTTGCGCTTCATGGCTGCGCGTACGCCAGGCTCGAAGGTTTCCAGTACGAACGGTCCGGTGCCGACTCCTGATGTGGCATCGACAACGCCATCTTTGGTGGGCAGGATACACAGGTGATAATCGCTCATCAGGAACGGAAAGTCGGCATTGCCGCCATCCAGTTCAAAAACAACTTTATCCGTCCCGTCGCCCCGAATATCCGTAATGGCGGTTAACAAGGCTTTAGCCGCAGATTTGGAATCTTCCTTGCGGTGATGATTGATCGAAACGATCACGTCTTCCACCGTCATGGTTTTGCCGTTATGAAATTCCACCCCTGAACGCAGGGTGAAAATCCAGGTCTTGGCATCAGGTGAGGACTCCCAGCTGACCGCCAGTTCCGGTCCGAGCTGGTTGGTATTGGTGACCTGGGTAAGCGAATTGCGCAGACAGCCATAACCCAGGACCTGGTTGAAGGTGCTGTCAAACGTGGCCGGGTCGAGCGAGTCCGAGGTGGAGCCACTGCCCATGCCCAGTCGCAGATGGCCGCCCTGCTTGGGCGTTGCAGCTTGAGCCAGTGGGCCAGTTAGTGCACCGGTGCCAAGTAAAACAATGCTACTGGCACCCGTGGCCAGGACATCTCGGCGCGTAAAACCACGTGTGGAATCGTGTTTGCTCATTGTGCTTCCTCCAAGTGTATCAATTGGTTAACTCTAGACTTGGTTGACTTCAGGCTTGATCAGACCAGGTTCGGTATTCCCTGGTGCGTATTGCCAGCTGATCGCTTTGTTACGCTTACTCACCAGTCTGAAAATTCATCTTGACAATTACTTTATGAGACTAGCATAAAATCAGCATCGATTATGAGTTGTTCATATCTGCCATACTACACACTCAGCCCGTCATTCCCGCGCTGGCGGGAATCCAGCAATACGCATCGTTCAACAGAAAGTCGCATCTCCATATATCAGGTAAAACGAACCCCCTGCTGGTCGAGCACTGCCTGCAGCTGAGCAATGTCGATCCGCTCCAATGCCTTGTTGGTCTTGAGTGATAGCGCGGCAGCGATACCTGTGTCCTGACCGGTCACTGCACAGCAGTTCATATTGCGTGTCGCGGCATGGCCTGCTTTTGATTCAGTGATAATACCGGTGATGATGTCACCATCCATGATCGGTGCAGCGAAGAAACGGTGCAGCACGGGATGAATGCCTGCTGCTTCAACCAGCTGGTCCGCGACCACCTTGAAACCTTCGGCATCGAGCTCGTAGGAAAGCGATTGGAGCTCCGGTACAGCAGCACCCTGGAGGTTGGGAAAAAAGCACGGCTGCCTTTTTTCTACCTGGTGTAGAACCTCAAGGCTACAAAGCGGATGTAAATTCCGGACGTAAAAAGACCCGGTGTAAAACCGGGTTAGTCGTGGTTAATACAACCGGACGCTGAGCAAGCGTCCGGTGCAAAATACTACACTTCCAGAGTCGCGGAGTTATCACGCATTGATCACATTTTTAATGTTTTGCATTTTCAGATACAAACACTGAAAAACAGGACGGGCGCGTTATGCGCACCAATAAAAAAGGTTGGGTTCTGCATAATTTTGTCAATTGCAACAATGTGTTTTCTGATAGGGCGTGAGAGAGATCAAAAAATATGGTCTGCCTGGTAACAACTCAGCGTTGCAATATATGTTTTCATTTGTATTTTTTTATAAAAAACAGCTAAATGATTATAAAGATGATGCAGGGTGTTGTATCTGAATGAAACCAGTGCCGTTATATGGTGTGATGCGTGCATGTACCCAGGGAATTGTAAAAAATTGCGGAATCCAGGCAAGTCACAGTTACAGGCAAGTCGCAGTGGCGTAAATTGGGTTTTCAGTCATACAAAATTAATTGGAAATATCAGGAGCTCATTTTTATGTTCAACACCATTCGTTCAAAACTAATGATAAGTTTTTCCATGCTTGCAGTTATTACTGCTGGCATCGTGGGGGCGACATTCTGGTTTACCCAGCAAAATAACCAACTGGTGGCACAAGCTATTGACCAGGATTTTAAGGGTAGTAATGTTATCAGTGGTCTGGCGCTAGACGCACAAAAAATACGCCGCTATGAAAAAGAATACTTTATGTATGTTGGCGATGCCGAGAAGAAGATTAAATACCAGGATGAATGGCGTCAAACCTATAACAAGCTGAGTGATCAATTGCAGAGTATGCGAAATGATCGTACCGGAGTCTGGAGTGTTGCCGATCTGGCAAATGTCAAGGCCTGGAGTGAGTCATTGCGGGCTTATGGCGAGAATTTCGAGCAGGTTATTGAAGACGTAAACCGCGGTTTGCTGACCAATACCTTATCTGCCAATGCGGCGATTCAAGAAGGTAAAAACGCGTTTCGTGTCATGCTGGACGGCACTGCTGCCGCGAGCGCACAGAAACTGGTCGCGGCCCAGCAGGCAGAGCAAACAATTCTCGTCAGCAGCACGCCTTAATCAGGTGCTGGTAGGTTTACTGGTGTTGAGCTGGCTCTGACTCTGTTGGTGATGAATATCGTGCCCCGTGCGATCATTCGACCGATACAGGCGCTTTCAAAAGCCGCTGAAGATATGAGTAAAGGTGAACTCGAGAAGAGTGTGCCGACTGAGCTGCCATCCAGGATTTCAACAGTCTGGCGCAAACTCTGGAGCGCCTGCGGATTTCCCAGAAAACCCTGGTAGCTCGTTACTCCCGCAAGGCCGAAACTAAATCAGCGGCATAAGAAAACCGCTGAGAACCTTACTGAAGGCCTGGATCTGCCGTATCACAAGCCCGGGCTTGATTTCCTGCGCAGGCGACGGTATACAGTTATACAGAGCAAAATAGAAGCATGCTGATTGTATCCGCTTTGTTATGTCATTGCAGAATGATCCTTATCGCATACTGCCACTGCAACGCCAAGTAAGGTTAATCGTCTGATGACTGATATAAATCTTGATCCGGGTATATCCCACAGTCAGACACAATTTGTCTCAAACCTGAGTCAATTATGTGCTGATGCTCAAACAGGCACGCTGTTTATCGTGACGACGGATGGTACGTCAGCGACTATCAGTATGAAAGACGGCTATTGTGTCCTTGGCGTACCGCAACAGTGTGGGTATTGAAGCGCTGGGTGAATTACAAAAACTGGATGGCTGCAAGCTACGGTTCACGCCTTAAATCATACTCAAGACCGATCCCGAATTGCCGCCGACCGATACGCTTCTGGCCGAACTGGCTGGCGTATCATCCAGTGCTGCCACCTCATATTACCTCATAATGATACAACCAGCGATCCAACCGAATTGGATAGCACCAATGCCAAATCCGTTGGCGCTTCTGAACCTCCCGAACCGGTTCTCGAAGCAGACGACGCGGAGATCGTGAGTGTTGCTGCAGTGAAAGTACTTGCCAGTGGGCGTGCCAGTGAATTGTTTGGTCCGGTCGGACCAATGCTGGTGGATGAAAAGCTGGCAGATTTTGGTTTGAATACGTCGTTGACGAACATCGAGCGTGCGCTAACCGAAATTGCAGACGAAATCGGCGAGGCTAACAAAACGGCTGATTTCGTGGCCGATATTTTGCGGGAACTCCGCCTGCGAAACAGCAAGCGCTAATACCCGCGCCGGGTATGCGTCGATCAGAGACGATAATCGGACACGGGCTTTAGCGTTATCAAGTATTTGTACTTAGCCCAGTTATTTGTACTTAGCCCAGTTCATCCAGGTATTTTTCGGCATCCAGTGCTGCCATGCAACCTGTCCCCGCCGAAGTAACCGCCTGTCGGTATACATGATCCATCACATCGCCCGCAGCAAACACGCCGGGAATGCTGGTTGCCGTAGCGTTGCCGTTAAGGCCGCTGCGTACCTTGATATAGCCGTTTTCCATATCCAGCTGATCCACGAATAACTGGGTATTCGGACTGTGGCCGATAGCAATAAAAGCGCCCATCACAGCTAAATCACGGGTCTCATCGGTTTTTACATTGCGGATGCGGATACCGGTTACGCCGCTGTCATCGCCTAATACTTCGTCCAGCACGCTGTCGAGTTGCAGGCGGATATTGCCGTTTTCGACCCGATCCATCAGCTTGTCGATCATGATTTTCTCGGCGCGGAACTGATCGCGTCGATGTACCAGGATGACCTCAGAGCAGATATTGGACAGGTACAGGGCTTCTTCGACAGCTGTGTTGCCACCGCCAATGACCGCGACTTTCTGATTGCGGTAGAAAAAACCATCACAGGTCGCGCAGGCTGAGACGCCTTTGCCCATAAACGCCTGCTCTGACTCCAGACCCAGATATTTGGCACTGGCACCGGTGGCAATAATGAGCGCATCGCAGGTGTATTCGCCCGAGTCGCCGATCAGCCGGAATGGTTTTTCGCGCAGCTGTGCGGTGTGGATATGATCGAAAATAATGTCGGTGTCAAAGCGCTCGGCGTGACGCTGCATGCGTTGCATCAGTTCCGGCCCCTGCACGCCCTGATCATCGCCTGGCCAGTTATCGACATCGGTTGTGGTGGTCAATTGGCCGCCTTGCTGAATGCCGGTTATCAGCACCGGCTTGAGATTGGCGCGGGCAGCATAGACCGCTGCGCTATAACCGGCGGGACCGGAGCCCAGGATGACTAGGCGGTTGTGTTTGAGCTGGGTCATATAAATTCCCTTAAAAAATCATTGTAATCGCACTATGGTAGTTTTCTATGCGTGCTGCAAGCGTTCGCCTATTGCCTGCAACAGCATTGCCATCTTGCATAAGATGGTGCTTGTGGAAGGGTTTTCCAAGAGCAGCAGAAAACAGTTTTTAGTGTTGGATTGAGAGCCTGCATTGGCCGGGCGGTCAACTGTCCGTCAGCCACAGGGCTTGATAGGCCTGCAGCACGATATGGTCGCGAAACTGGGTTGGCCGTTGTCCGGAGATAGCATCGGTGAGTTGACCGTAGGTTTTAAACCCTTGCTGGGCCAGATGGTCTATATGCAGGCGCTGCGGCTTGCCGTCAAAGTTACACAATACCAGCACGCGATCGGTTAAATGCTCATGATTGAAGCGGATAAAACCGAATAAATGGATGTTGTCGAAATCGAGTAACTCGCGATTATTGAAATCGGCAAAGGCACGCAGCTCTTTGCGAACCGCAATCATTTTTTTCAGATTGGAAAAAATAGCGTGTTCAACCGTACCATGCTTATGGCGCAGCTCGGCTTTTTCCCAGTCGATTTTTGGCCGATGTACCCAGCGGCTATCGTGCGCCTTGTCCTGTTGCTCCTGGTAATGGTAATCGTTGAAGGTGCCAATTTCATCACCATAATACAGTAGCGGAATGCCGCCAAAGGACAGGATCAGACTGTGCAGCAGCAATATGCGGCGCACAGCCAGATCAATGGCTTTGGGCATCGTTCAGTTCGACCGCGGCTTCCAGCCCAACCAGCGATGCCAGTGAGCCGGACACGCGCGCATCGCCGGTTTTGGGATTTTGCGCGAACGGTAAACCGCGCGCATCGGAGCCCTCGAACCGGCCGGTGAAATAATCCAGCAGAAAGCGCCGGTGGGCGAAAGGCTCGTAGCCAACAGCCCGGATATCATTGTCGTCAAAGCCGAAACCGATATCATCATGGCAGCGGGCATAATTCAGCCAGGTTGCCCGTTCCAGCTTGTCGGGCAGACTTTTAATGCCCTGTGACAGCAGTTTGCTGTTCTTGGTCGCCATCGCATCCCACAACAGCGCCATGAATGTGGCGTTGTAGGCAATTTCGCATTCTTTCGCAATGATAGCGTCTTCGCCGAAATACTTGATGATTTCTGTCGGTGTGACAATCGCTTCGGCAATGAACAGCAAGCCCGGTGCTGTAACCTGGCTGCAGTCTTTGAACAATTGCAGAATCAGATGGGCTTCGCGTTCGTTCTGACAGATCGTGCCGATCTGTTTCCACAGAAATGCCACGGCGTCCAGACGCACGATATCGGCGCCCTGATTGGCCCAGAATAGAATAATGTCCAGCATTTCGATAAAGACGGCAGGATTGCTGTAATTCAGATCCCACTGGTAGTTATGAAACACGGTCATAACCCATTTTTGCATGGCCTCGTTCCAGGTGAAATTGCCTGGATCGGTTTCCGGAAAAACCTCGGGCATGCTTTGCTCGAACATATCCGGCACTTCGCGATTATCGAAAATATAGTAATAGTTTTGATAGGTGGGATCGCCGAGCATCGCTTTTTGCGCCCATTCATGCTCGTCCGAGGTATGGTTGACGACCACATCGAGAACCAGCAGCATATCGCGTTTTTTCATCTGCTGGGCCAGCGCACGCAAGGTTTCGAGTGTTCCGACCCGTTTGTCGATCTGGCGGAAATCACTGACTGCATAACCGCCATCACTGGCACCCTGGGGGCATTTCAGGATCGGCATCAGGTGCACGAAGTTAATACCGAGATCCTGCAGATAGGGCAGTTTAGTCTCAATATCGGCTAAATTTTCACCGAAGCCATTGGTGTACATAGCCATGCCAACCCATTTCTGATCGAGAAACCAGTTGTGGTTTTTTTCCCGCTCGCGATCCAACTCCCGGTCGCTTTGCGCGCGGGCGATATAATTGCGAGCCAGGATTTCAACCAACTTTTGCAGTTGTTCGCGGAAGTCATCACGTTGACCATATAAACGCTGAAAAAGCGAGTGGATCGCGTAAAAATTAGCACCCAGGCGGATATAAAAATAATGCAGTCCCTGCTGTTTGATATCTGCGGGTAAGCTTTCAATGATTTCATTTAATAATGAATGAGATACCTGCTCATACATGCGATCAGCTCCGCGTTTTATTAGGCTTCTGGAAATGTGCTGTTGGGGGCACGCCTGACGCTCATCCTATCCCGTGCTAACTCTATGGGGAAAGCCAGTGTGCCAGGTGCGGAAAATAATGGGCAAAACCTTCCAGGATACCGGCGCTGTAGTTGCCGTTCATACCGAGAAAGTCGCCTTTAGCGACATAAAGACGCGCTGTATGGCCGCGTGTTGCTGCTGCTGTGCGTGCATCCTGCTCGACCTCGGCACTGGCGTTGGCGACCAGGACGGCCGGAATTTCGCTGCCCAAGATGTCCAGATCATTACCGCTGTCGCCGGCGAACAGGGTGTAGCTCACTGCGTGCGCGGTCTGGCAGCGCAGAAAATCCAGCGCATGGTATTTAGTGGCGCTGGCCGGCAGTATATCCAGCAAGCCTGTGCCGGCCGGCTCATCAATGCTCCAGATCAGATTGGCGCGAATACCGTGTTGCTGTAATAAGGCGTTGATGGCGGACAACAGCTTTGTTTTATCGGTCTGCAGCGGCACATAGTAGCTCAGTTTAAATAAGCCTTGTTTACTGTCTTCCTGTGCTTGCAGCGACTCGAGGTTATGCAGGAATACACGAATTTCTGGCCCGCTGATATCGCGCCAGTCGCGGGTAATTTCTGTCTGCCAGGCGTGCAGGGGGTGCCAGGTATCGTCCTCATTGCGGTAGATACTGGTGCCGACATCAGCGATTACATAATCGGGTTGCGGCAGCTGGTAAGATGCGATGGCCTCCCGCACCCGGGCCTGATCCCGACCGGTGACATAGACAAGGTCGATTTCCGGGCGTGCGGCCAGGGCGGCGAACCGGGCACGTGCCTGCGGCGATTCCGGCTGCGGCCCGTTAGGCAGCAGCGTGCGGTCCAGGTCGGTACAGAGCAGCAGCCTGTCGGTGTTCATGCGGCGTCTTGCTTCGGGTCGATCAACTGGAAAAATTTGTAATGCTCGATAGCTTCCAGAATGCCCAGCGCATGTGGCGCATTGGCAAAATAGATGGACTCCATTACTTCCAGCTGCGCCAGCTCTTCATGGTGCCGGTTCGCCACCACTACCGCCAGTGGATTGCCGCGCATCATGTCCTCGTCGGCACCTGAGCCCCCTGCAACCAGAATATGCTCCAGCGCGATATCCCAGCGCTGCGCCACATGGCGCATGGCGATGCCCTTGGATGCCCGGATCGGGATAATATCCAGAAACTGACCGAATGACAGGATAGTCGAGACGGATTGATCATGGCGACGTAGTAATGCGCCGATTTCCTCCATGGAGGGTGCCAACTCCGTATCGTAATAATAGGAAATCTTGAAGCGGCTTTGCTTGTTTTTATCCTGTAACAACAGTCCCGGTGTTTCGGCCAGTAATTCGCGGATCTGTTTTGGGGCCCACAGATGATCAATATGCCTGGCCCATTCGCGGTCGAAGATCAGGTTTTTGGTGTAATAAATCTCGGTTCCCAGAGCTGTAATCAGAAAATCGGGGTATGGGATATTGTGCTTGCGAATGATCGCCAAAGCCGAATCACGGGTACGACCGGTGGCGATCCCGAAGCTGATGCGTCGGCGATGCTTTTGCAAGGTTGCGGCAAACGCGCTGAGTCCTTCAGGATGACCTAACAGATTCTGATCGATATCGGAAATAATGGCACCGAGGTTATTGCGGCCGGCTTTTTGCGCCGGATCCCGGATCGGGGCAGGTGCCTGCCGGATAATCAGCGGTTTGATATGCTCCAGGTAGCTCTGCGTGTGCGCTTGCCAGGAATAATGGTGTTTCACACCGCTCAAACCTTGCTCGGAAAATGTCTTCCATTGTTGCGGGGCTGTCATGATGTTCAGCAGTTTGGCGGCGATATCTTCGGTATCCAGCGGGTCGATCAGATAACCGTTCTGGCAGTTTCGTAAAATATCGACCGGACCGCCGTTCTCGGTGGCAACCAGAGGCAACCCGCTGGCTGCTGCTTCCAGCAAGGTCAGTCCAAACGGCTCGGTCAGCGCCGGGTTTACAAAAACGCCTTTGGAGGCTGTGGCGAGGCGGTAAATAGTGGGCACATCATCGGCGTCGTGATGCTTCGGGATAGCGACTTTGCCGTACAGATCATATTTGTCGATCAACACCAGGATTTCTGTCAGCACCGCTTCCGGGCCGTCTCCCAGATCGCGGATATCCTCGCGATTACCCAGCACCAGCACCAGATTGGCGATGTCGCGCAGGCGCTCGGACTCGCCATAAGCTGTGACCAGTGATGCGATATTTTTACGCTCGTCGGCCCGTGACAGAGCCAGCACCATCGGTTTGTCAGGATCATTAAGAAACCGGGCCAGCGCCTGGCGAAAGGGTGTTGCTGTTCATCGTCCGACGGCGGATGAAAGGCCTCCAGATCGGTGCCCGGTGGAATCACTGCCATGCGTTCGGGTGAATAGCAATCGTACAGTCCGTACTGATCTTCAATTTCATTGCTGGTGCTGGTGATCACCAGATTGGCCGTCGCGAGGGTCTCTTCTTCCGCCTCAATGCGGCGTGAAATGTTATAGCGGGCTTCTATCTCGCTGGCGCTAAGGCCGTTGGCGAGCAGTTGTTTGCGTTTGTCCCGACCCAGTGAATGGCCGGTGTGAACCAGCGGGATACCGGTTTGATTGGCGATCCGGCAGCCGATATAGCCAGCGTCGGCGTAATGGGTATGAATCAGGTCGGGTAACCGGGGCTGCTGGTACAGCCATTCGATTAAATTATCAGCGAAATTGTCCAGATGATCCCAGAGTTCTTCCTTGCGGATATAGTCATCCGGTCCGGCGGGTAAACGCACGATTTGCGCTTTCTCGCACAAGGGTTCAAGAGGTTCGCCATAATGCGGATCGACGTTGTTATCAATAATACGGCGGGTGAACAGGTCAACCCGTTCCACAGTTGGCCAGGCAGCTAATGCTTTGGCCAGATCAACTACATATTTGACCTGTCCCCCGGTGTCCGGGTCGCGGCCGAGTTCCTGTTTTTCACCTCTGATCAGACCATGGATACTGATATGAGCAATATAAAGACGGGCTTGCGTATTCTGCATTTGACATTACACCTGCATGAATCGGCGTCTCGGCCTCATTTTTTCTATCCTGTAAAAGTCGCTCGTCCGAGACATCATGGCGACTCGCGCTCGGCCTGTTACGGGTACATGAGCGCTGCATATTTTCTCTAAAATACAACACTCTTTGAAGTGAAGGTAGTACAGGGCTTGGACTACGGGATGCCGACTACAGAACAGCGGGACACTGGCCGGTGGCACCGACATGAGCTGTTTATTCGCCAGGGCAGGACTATTTTTAATCCGCCGGGATTTGCCGGCTGACAATCGTGCAGTGAACGCAGGTTAACGAGCCTGCAAAAATAACCAGGCGGCTTACTCTTCTTCGTCGGTATAGGGTGCTTTCCGGTGTTTATACAAGGTGGCCAAAGGCACCCAGACTTCCTGGAATAATAACTCTTCTTTCATATCATCCGTATCAACCGATTCGATAATATCAATCGCCCGTCGGTACAAAAAGGTTTCTTGCTCCAGCTTGCTTGCCATCGAAATGCTCCTCTAGTCACTGTATTCTTGTACCATACTTGCGCGGTTAAGCACAGTCGGGCCGAGTGCCAGAATTGGCTGATTACAGCAGTTCCAGTATACGCCTTTCGGCCAGTACAGCTGTTTAGCCGGCAAGATTTCGAGTGGCAGATTAGCGAGGACCCGCATGGCTGAAAAAATTGAATCTCAGGCAACTATTCCACCGGATACACTGACTCAGCAAATTGGTGTGCTGACTCGTCGCGAAGTCGAGGCGCGCATTCTCGCACCTGTCATCGAGGCCTTGAGTGCACGCTTTGACCGTGCTGAGGTGATTGAGGTCATCCGCGCTGCGGTCGTTGCCATCGCCCGCCAGCAAGGAGGCGAGCTGGCACAGGCGATGGGAGGCTGCGGCAGTCGGGAATTCATGCAGTCACTACAGTACTGGACCCAGGACGATGCCCTGCAAATTGAGGTGCTGGAGCAGACCGACGAGACGCTTCGTTTTGATGTGAAGCGCTGTCGCTATGCCGAAATGTATAAAGCGCTGGGTATCCCGGAACTGGGTGCGGTCTTTTCATGCAATCGGGATTTCGCACTGATTGACGGCTTTAACGCTAAAGCCAGGCTGACGCGTAATCAGACTATTATGCAGGGCGCTTCACACTGCGATTTTCAGTATGAATTTCCGTCCTCAGAGCCTGCTGAATAGCCCATGCACAACAGGCTGCTGGATTAAGTACCGAATGACGCGAAAATCCTGCAGATAATTGCAGGTTGGGTCTGCGCCTGTGCTCCGTTAAACTGGCGCCCCTGATCAGCAACCTTCGTGTGCCCCATGCCAACCGATAATATTGCGGCGATCGACCTTGGCTCCAACAGCTTTCATATGATTATCACACGGGTGGTAGACGGTCATCTGCAAGTGCTGGACCGGATGAAAGAAATGGTCCAGCTTGCCGCCGGGCTGGACGAAGAGCAGCGGCTGAGCCGGGAAGCCCGCGAGCGCGCCCTGGATTGTCTGGCCCGCTTCGGTCAGCGCTTGCGCCAGATCCCGACCAGCCAGATTCGTGTTGTGGGCACTAATACTCTGCGCCAGGCCCGCAACAGTCGAGGTTTCCTGGCCAAGGCCGAGGCTTTGCTGGGATGTCCGGTCGAGGTTATCAGCGGAATCGAGGAAGCGCGTCTGATCTATCTGGGAGTAGCGCATAGCACTGCCGCGGTAGAGGGTCGACGATTGGTCATCGACATCGGCGGCGGCAGCACTGAACTCATTGCCGGTGAAGGCTTTGATCCGCTGCACCTGGAAAGTCTGTATATGGGCTGCGTCAGTATGACCAGGCGTTATTTCGACAGCGATCGCATCACTCAGACTACGATGGAACAGGCGATACTGGCGGCCCGACTGGAACTGGAGCCGGTGCAGTCGGTGTATGAGCAGCTGGGCTGGGAAGTTACGACCGGGGCTTCCGGCACGATCCGGTCCATCCGCGATATCGTGCAACAGGAAAACTGGAGCCGGGACGGTATCAGTCGGGACGCCATGCTGCAGTTGCGCGACGCGCTGATCAACACCAGCCGGCTGGATGCGCTAGCCAGCCGCTGGGATCTCAGCCCCGAGCGCGCTGCAGTGCTGCCAGGCGGTTTCGCGATACTGCAAGGCCTGTTTGAGGGCTTGAACCTGCAGTTGATGCAGGTTTCTGACGGCGCTCTGCGCGAAGGCGTAGTGTACGATTTGCTCGGGCGTATCCGGCACGAAGATGTGCGCGAACGCACGATTGCCATGCTGACCCGACGCTATGCCATCGATGCCGCTCAGGCGCGCCGGGTGCAGGAAACCGCACAGACCTTATTCGAGCAGGTGCGCAGCGCCTGGGAGCTGGACGAACAGCGCTTCCAGCAGGTGTTGAACTGGGCTGCCGGTTTGCATGAACTGGGGCTGGGCATTGCCCACAGCCAGTACCATAAACATGGCGGTTATGTGTTGCGTTATGCTGATCTGCCCGGTTTTTCCCGCAGTGAGCAGCAGCTAATCGCGGTACTGGTGCGCGGTCACCGGCGCAAGTTTCCAGTGGACGCATTCAAGGATTTGCCTAAACGCCTGATCGAACCCACCCGGCGCCTGTGCGTGCTGCTGCGTCTGGCGGTTATTTTGCACCGTGGTCACCGACGCCAGCATTTGCCGGCTATTCAGGCTCAGGCCCGCAAAGGTAAACTCGAGCTAGGTTTTCCGGACGGCTGGCTGGACGAGCATCCGCTGACCCGGGCCGACCTGCTGGCCGAAGCGCAGCTTTTGAAAAAAGTAGATTTCAAGCTAAGTTTTTCATAAGGCTATAAGCCATAACAGCAACATCATCGACAACACGCCCAGCAGTGCAACCGGTGCGATAGCGCGTAACAGCTCGTGCTCGCGTACCTCCTGGCCAATCAGCAGTTGCGCCAGGGCCAGACGTCCCGGCGACATCATGCAGGCTATCGAGGCAGCGGCGTTTTGCGCTGCTGCGGTATAGTTCAGATCAAATTGCGCCAACGCGGTCAGATGCACCTGAAACCCCATGAAAATCGCATTCGAGCCTGCGTTACTGGCGGTTAAAAAGCCGCCGAGAGCCCCGACCAGTGGCATCAGCAGGGGCAGTGACCACTGCGGTGCAAGCGCTGCGCTTTGGGTGAGTGATTCGGTCATGCCGGCCAGCGACATCACCTGACCCGAGGCGATAAAACCGGCTACAGCGAGCACCGCTTTTACCCACTGACTGCTGGCCGAGCGACTGATCTGCAGGATTTGCGGATACGGCAAGCGGAATACCAGCATCCCCACAACAGCAGCCACTAACAACCAGAAACCGGCGTGATACACCGGTGCCAGCTGAAAAATACCATCAGCACTCGTGATGGTATAGCGTTTTAAAGCATCCCCCAATGGCGTGACCAGGCGTGTCAGTGCCAGACCGATTACCAGTACCGCGAGCGGCGTCAGGACCCGCAGCGAGTCTTGTTGTGTTGCGTGTATTGTGGTTGAGCCTGTACGGCGCAAGGCCAGTACCAGCACAATAACCGTCAGCCCGCCGACGCAACCGGCCAACTCGGTTGCGCCAGCCAGCGAACACAGCGCTATGCCACTCATCAAGGCCAGCGCCAGGCTTGCCACCTGAGCAATACTTAGCCACAGGCTTTGCTTTACCTGCGCGATCCACAATGCAGCCGCACCGCATAACACCAGTGAGGGTATCGAAAGCAGCAAGGCATGCAGACTGGCATCTGTCAGCGACAATCCAGCCAGTTGAGCGCCGAGCGTCGTACCGACTGCTAACGCGCCCCAGGGCACGGCGCACTGGCCCAACAGCGCCAGTAGGCCCGCCCGCAAGGGGCTGTAACCAAGACTGAGAAACAGCGGTGCGGTGACGATAATCCCCACCCCGAAACCGGTTGCCGATTCAAAAAACACCCCGAGCCCATAGACCAGCAGCAGTATGCGAAGGCCCGGATTCGGTGCGGCTGCGGCGGTCATGCGAGCAATCGCATCGAGTGCGCCACCGGCGCGCAATACCCAGTACAGGAAAACACCGCCCAACAGGATATAGGCAATCGGCGCGGTAATCGCGACAGCCAGCCAAAGCGCTTGCCAGCTGCTGGCGAAGTCAAACCCCGTGGCACTAAACCAGCCGAGCGCCAGTGCGCTGGCCAGCAAGGCAAGACCTGCTGTCAGCGCGCTTTGACGGGCTATAACAATCAAAACAATAGCAATAATCAGTGGCAGTGCCGCGAGCAGGGGGTTCAAAGCATGTCTCTTGGGTGGTGGTAAAAGGGTTTGTAGAATAGGCCAGTTAAGCGAAAAGGCCTAGTTGCAGCGTCTGCTTTTGGTACTTCCCGGTGGTCAAAAGACCTCTGTTGGACCATGCAAAATATTTAGTTTGTGGTATGGCGGGTGCCGGATGGCCTGATCAGCTTGACCATGTGATCAAGCGCGATAGGTTTGTTGCTGCGCTTCGGCGTTGCGCCAGAGCGACCCAGGTCTTATAGTTAGTTCATCACTCAACGGGGTGCCCCGGGTTAATTTGGGGCTGAGAGGAGCATTGCGCCAACCCGCTGAACCTGATCCGGATAATACCGGCGGAGGGAGCGAGTGAGGAACAGAACCTATCCCCACCTTCTCCACTCCTCCGGCCCTGGTGCGTTTGCTGCAATATCGTTTTGCAGCGGTATCTACTGTTAACTGCAAGATGGAGAATGCCACGATGCGTGTGTTTGCCTTAGTGTCAGGATGGCTGCTGGCCGGACTGGTTTGGGCGCAACCAGTCCTGACCGTTTATACCTATAACTCGTTTACGGCTGACTGGGGGCCAGGCCCCGCAATAGAACAGGCTTTCGAAGCCGAATGTAACTGCGACCTGAAGTTCATCGGGCTGGAAGACGGCGTGGCACTGCTGAGCCGGATCAGGCTGGAAGGTGCCAATAGCAAGGCCGATATTGTGCTCGGGCTGGACAATAATCTGCTGGCCGATGCTGCCGCCAGCGGTCTGTTCGCCCCGCATGAGCTGGATTTGAGCGGACTGCAATTACCGGTGGACTGGGCCGATCCGACCTTTGTCCCCTTCGATTACGGCTATTTTGCGTTTGTCTATAAACCGTCGGTATTATCCGAGCCGCCACAAAGTCTGGCCGAGCTGCTGGCCAGTCCGGCAGAGCAAAAAATTCTGATTCAGGACCCGCGCACCAGCACGCCCGGTCTGGGTCTGCTGTTGTGGCTGCAAGCCGTTTACGGTGAGCAGGCACAACAGGCCTGGCAACAGCTGAGACCGCATGTGCTAACGGTGAGCAAGGGCTGGAGTGAAGCGTACGGTCTGTTTCTCAAAGGCGAGGCCCCGCTGGTGCTGAGCTATACCACGTCGCCGGCGTATCACCGTATTGCTGAAGACGATCAGGATTATGCCGCTGCTCGCTTCAGTGAAGGACATTATCTGCAAATTGAAGTGGCCGGCCGGCTGCAGACAGCGCCGCAGCCGGAACTGGCCCGGCAGTTTCTGCAATTCATGATCGGGCCTGGTTTCCAGGACAAAATTGCCACTGGCAACTGGATGTATCCGGTCATTGATGTGCCCTTGCCGGAAGGCTTTGACACCCCGCCAAGTGCTGCCGAAACTTTGTTGTTGCCAGCAGCAGATATAAAAACCAGACGCAAGCAATGGGTTAATGACTGGCTTGAGGTTATGAGCCAGTAGCGTGTCCAATAACGCCCTCCTGAACGGTGTAATGCCAGGTCTGTTGCCCGGTGCACTGGCGTTGCTGCTGATTGCGATGCTGTTTGGCAGCGCTGTCGCAGCCTTGCTGCGGGATGCTTCGGCGCTCGATGTGCTGGCCCTGGTGCAGGAGCCGTATCTGCGTCGGGTGCTGCTGTTCACCGTCTGGCAAGCCACCCTGTCTACCTTGCTGAGTGTAGGACTTGGGCTGATGGTAGCGCGGGCACTGGCGCGGCGGCGTTTTGCCGGACGGCAAGTGCTGATCCGGCTGTTGGGGCTGCCGATGGTAACGCCGGCTATTGTGGCTGTGTTCGGCATTGTTGAAGTCTTTGGTCAGCAGGGTTGGCTGAGCAGTCTGGCGCGGGCGCTGGGCTGGACAACCTGGCCGTCTCTGTACGGGCTGGGAGGCATTCTGCTGGCGCATGTGTTTTTTAATTTACCGCTGGCGGTACGTCTGCTGCTGCCCTTATGGCAGACCATACCGGGCGAATCCTGGCGCATCGCCAGTCAGCTGGGCATGCGATCCGGCGCGATCTGGCGATTGCTGGAATGGCCTTTATTACGACAAGCTCTGCCCGGCGTGGCCGGATTGGTTTTTATGCTGTGTTTCACCAGTTTTGCGGTGGTGCTTACTTTGGGGGGTGGACCGGCTGCGACAACCCTGGAGGTTGCTATTTACCAAGCGCTACGTTTCGATTTTGAGCCGTCCCGCGCAGCCTTGCTGGCGCTACTGCAAATGACGATCTGTGCGACGCTGGCGCTAAGCCTGCAACGCATCTCGCAAGTGCAAACGGTTGAGGCTGGTACCGGTATTCAGCAGCTCCGGCCAGATAATGCCAGCTGGTGGGGCCGCTGTCTGGATGCGTTGCTGATCGGCGTTTGTGCGGCCGGCTTGCTGCTGCCACTGGCGGCCGTGTTGTGGAGTGGTCTGACCGGGCCATGGGCCAGGGTATTGGCCGACCCCGGTTTATGGTGGGCAAGCGGTCGTAGTCTATGGGTGGCTTTAAGTGCGTCAAGCCTGGCGGTTGCACTCGCCTGGGCGCTGGCGCTGACCGGCTGCGAACTGCGCTTGCGACGGCACCGTCCGCGCTGGGCTGATCTGCTCGAATTCAGCGGTTCGCTGGCACTGGCAGTACCGGCACTGGTACTCGGTACCGGATTGTTTATTTTATTGCAGCCGCATATCGATGTGCTGGCGGCGGGCCTGTGGCTGGTCGTGTTAGTACAGGCTTTACTGGCGCTGCCGTTCGCACTGCGTTTGCTGGCACCGCCTCTGCTGCAAAGTGCGCAGCGCTATGACCGCTTGTGCGCGAGTCTGGACATACGGGGCTGGCAACGCTGGCGCTGGGTGGAATGGCCGCAGCTGCGGCGGGCGCTGGGACTGGCACTGGCGCTGGGTGCGGCGCTGGCCATCGGCGATCTGGGCGCAATTGCCCTGTTCGGAGTGGAGCAGACCAAGACCTTGCCGCTATTACTGTATCAGCGTTTGGCCAGTTACCAGATGGAGGCGGCCGGGGTAACGGCTTTGCTGTTGTTGCTGCTGGCGTTGCTGTTATTCGCTGGGCTGGAAAAAGTCATCGGTGGGACGTCGCATGACTGACATGTTGCGGGTGGAGCAGCTGCGCTTTCAGTACGAGGACATGCTGCTGGAATTCGATCTGCAGCTGGCAGCAGGAGATTGTCTGGCACTGATCGGTCCCAGTGGTGCTGGTAAAACCACGCTGCTCAATCTGATCGCCGGCTTTGTCCCGCCACTGAGCGGGCGCATTCTGATCGAAGGGCGGGATGTAACCACTCTCAGCCCGGCTCAGCGACCTGTGACCACCGTGTTTCAGGAGCATAATTTATTCGCTCATCTGGATGTGCAGAGCAATATCGGCCTGGGCATTGATCCCGGTTTACGGTTGCAGCGCGCTGATCAAGCGCGCATTGCGGCTGCACTGGCGCAGGTCGGGCTGACGGGTATGGAACGCCGGTTGCCGGGGCAGCTGTCGGGCGGACAGCGACAGCGGGTGGCACTGGCGCGTGCTTTGGTACGCCGTCGTCCCCTGCTGTTACTGGATGAGCCATTTGCCGCTTTGGGGCCTGC
The DNA here is from genome assembly GCA_041396125.1 of Gammaproteobacteria bacterium. Taxonomy (GTDB): domain Bacteria; phylum Pseudomonadota; class Gammaproteobacteria; order Competibacterales; family Competibacteraceae; genus JAWKZG01. Next base: position 604,954 of record JAWKZG010000001.1, read on the forward strand.
ACTGCGCCGTGAAATGCTGACGCTGGTCGCACGTTTGCAGGCGGAGCAAGGGTTGACCGTAGTGCTGGTCAGTCATCATCCCGACGATGCCCGCTGGCTGGCGCAGCAGGTGGCTTTTGTCTGGAACGGTAAAATTTTGCTGGCCGGCTCGGTCAGTACCGTATTCGATCAGCCCGGCCCGCCGGAACTGCGGGATTATCTGGGCGCGCAATGAGCGTATCCGGGCCATTCGCCTGCTGCAGAATCCTGCAAAATAGAGTGTCAGCGAACCACGCATGAAAGACCGGCAACAGTTGTGGGCGATCCTGGCGACTATTCCGCTAATGCGGGGAGTAGACCCCGCCAGCCTGGACATTCAGCGTCTGCCGGGTTTGAGCAATCGCAATTATCGCCTGCGGGGGAGCAGGGCAGATGGAACCGGAGTCGATTACGTGCTGCGCCTGCCGGGCGTAGGCAGCGAGCGCTATATTGATCGCAGCGGTGAAATCCATAATCGCCGCCAGGCTGCGCAACTGGCTTTGACGCCCGAATTATTATTTGCCGATCAGCGCAGCGGGGCGCAATTGAGTGCGTACCTGCCCGGTCGCAGCCTGCAGCGCCGCGATTTGCAGCAGACTGGCTGGCGCAATGCCGTCAGCCTGTTGCGACGTTTGCATCAAAGCGAGGCCGTGTTTCAGGGCGCTTGGCCCTTATTCGAGACTCTGGCGGATTATCTGCGCTGGGCACCGCCGAACTGGCGCGCCGAGCTGGCCGGGCCGGCAGCGGATATGCAGCAGCTGCGATCAGAACTGGAGCAGTATGCACAACCGTTTTGCGCTTGCCATTGTGATCCGACCCCCGGCAATTTTTATCGCCAGCCCGATGGCCATTTGTGGCTGCTGGACTGGGAGTACTCGGCCCGGGCTGAGCCGGCCTGGGATCTGGCCGGACTGGTGGCAGAAGCGGAGCTGGACAGCACCCGGCAGGCTCAAGTGGTGCATTACTATGCGGGCCGGATCGATACGGATCTGCAGCGCCGGGTCGAGCTCTATCTGGCCTGCCTGCATACACTGGCTGCGGCCTGGGGAGCTGCACAGGTGGGCCTGGGCAATCACCCGCAAGCAGCCTTGGCGGATTATATCCGTCATCGTTTGCAGCTGGCCTGTTCACAATTCAAATGTTTACGCGTCCGTGCCCGCTCTATTGCTAGAATGTTGCCAGCTGTCTGGCGGTAACAGGCAGCTTTTCCCCTAACACCGAGGATAATTTCATGAGAACGTTTATCGCTGCAATTGCGGTTACAGCGTCCTGCCTGTCTGGACCGCTGGCCCATGCCGAAGGTGAGCTGTATCTGTATAACTGGTCTAATTATTTTCCGCCCGAGCTGCTGAAAAAATTCGAGCAGGAGAGCGGTATTAAAGTGACTCTGGATGTGTACGACTCCAACGAGACCCTGCTGGCCAAACTGCAGGCCGGTGCGGCTGGTTACGATGTGATCGTACCCTCGGACTACATGGTTGGCATCATGATCGATGAGGGCATGCTGGAAAAAATCGATACGGCACAGATGGAGAATTTCGCCAAGGTCATGCCACCGCACGATTCCACCCCGTTTGATCCCAAGCGGGAATATTCCGCACCGTATATGTGGGGTACCACAGGCGTAACCTATGACTCGGCACGGGTGCCGGGCGGACAATTAGGGGAATCCTGGAAAGAATTTTTCGAACCGCGTGATGAACTCAAAGGCCAGATTGCAGCATTGAACGACGAAGTGGAAATGTGGAACGCCGCTGCGTATTCCCTCGGCATCGACAAATGTACCGAAAGCGCTGACGATGCCAAAGCCATTCTGGGCGTGCTGGAACAGCAGAAACCACATCTTGCCATGTACCAGTCGGACGGTACCATCGACCGTATGATCGCGGGTGAAGTGATCATGCATATGCAATGGAATGGCGCTTCGCACCGTACCCGCGCCAAACTGGAAACGGCCCGTTATATTTATCCGAAAGAAGGCATCAGTTTCTGGAACGATAATTTCGCCGTGCCCAAAGGTGCGCCGAATGTGGCCAACGCAAAAACATTTATCAACTGGATGATGGCGCCGGAAAATGCCGCAGCAGCGAGCAATTTCACCGGCTATATGAATGCAATTAACGGTTCTGATGAATTTCTGGATGACTCAATTAAAGCTGACCCGGCGGTGAATATGCCGGCTGAGTACGCCGATCGCTTGCGGCCAGCCAAAAATTGCTCGGCGGCAGCGCGTGAGCTGCGTGATCGGGTCTGGACGCGCCTGAAAAAATAAGCGGTATCTGGAACGCCTGCCTCCGGGCTGATTCATAGGCCGGAAGGCGGGCTGTTTCCACAGCAGCCCGTGCAACCGAACACTACCGATAGCCTTTAAAAGTCACAGCAGGTGCCGATATAAGCGACGTGATACGGCCGTAGCCGGTTTTTGCAGAGTAACGACAGGGAAAAAGATGCTATGTCACGAATGGTAGTATTCATGCTGGTTGTGTTAGCAACTTCGTTGAACCTGACTCGCCTGGCTTATGCTGGCCCGCCTGCCAGCGACCCATCCGCCCGGGAACTGGTCTTTCTGACCTGGACCGATTATATGGACCCGGCGCTCATCGAGGCGTTTGAGCAGCAATTTAACGCCAGAGTCCGCTTTGTCTATTATGCGGATGACCCGGCGCGTGACCGTATGATGATCGAGTCTGAAGGTCACGGTTATGACGTGATATTAGTAACGGGTCTCGAAATTGATGTGTACCGCAAGCGCGGCTGGCTGGCGCCACTGGATGAAACGCTGATTCCCAATCTGAAACATATCGGTGAGCGCTGGCGTAATGCCTACACTGCGGCCAGTGCGTATAGCGTTCCGTATGCGTGGGGTACTCTGGGTATCGCTTATCGCAGCGATCTGGTGAGCGGTGAGATAAATCACTGGCGTCAATTGCTTGAACCGAGCAAGGATCTGCGCGGCAAGATCACGATGATCAAAGATTATCGGGATATTCTGGGCGTTGCCCTCAAGGCATTGAATTATTCAGTCAATAGTACCGATTTGCAGGAATTGGACGCTGCAGCTGAGTTGCTGTGGATTCAGAAGCCTTATGTCAAAACCTACTCTTATATGTCGTTGACGGAAGCTTCTGAACTCGTTACCGGCGAAGTGCAGGCCGCATTGATGTACAACGGTGATGCCCTGATGCTGCAGGAGCATCAGCCTGCCATTGAGTTCGTTATTCCGGCAGAGGGCAGCGCGTTATGGGTCGATTACTTGACGGTTGCGGCTAGCTCTGACCGTAAAGAACTGGCGTTGCGCTTTATCAATTTTTTGAATGATCCGAAGAATGCTGCCCAACTAGCAGAGTATACGTATATGGCCACGCCCAACAAAAGTGCGGAGCACTTACTGCCGGCGGCGTTTTTGCATAACCCGCTGATTTATCCCAGTCCGGGCGTGCTGGCGAAATCGGAGTTTTATACCAGTCTTCCGCCGCGCGTGCTGCACGCACGCAACAGGATCATTGCGCAAATACTGCGCTAAGTTGCCAACTGAATGAAGCTACAGAGTAAAATAATAGCCGTCATAGTACCGCTTATCGCGGCACCGATGCTGCTTATCGGCTGGCTCGGTTATATCCAGTTACACACGATTTCAAGTGAGCGTGCGCTGCATCAGATGGAACTGGTGCTGCAGCAACTGGAGCAGCGGGTGCAAACCACCCTGCAGACCAGCTACGCTAATCTTGATCTCTTCGCCAATTCACCGTTGCTCAAAAAATACTTGCTGACCACCGATGAGCAGTCCCGCTACCAGTTGCTGCAGCCGGCGCTTTTACAGTTGTTTGCCAGCTATCAGAATGCTTATCCTGATTATTATGAAATTCGCCTGCTGGCGGCCGATGGTTACGAAGAGGTTCGTTTGACGCTGGGGAATATCCCGAATAAAAGCGGCGATGAGAGTCATTCGGCGTTCTTTCGCGCTTTACAGCAGGAAACTGGAGATTTTTACACGGATTTTTTACGTAACCCGGACAATGATAGTGTCTCACTTCTGGTGGCCAAAAAGCTGTACGTCAAAGATCTGACGGTTGACCCGGAATTGGCCAAGCCGATTTTTCGCGGTTATTTGCTGATCACAGTGGCGCTGGATTTCCTGGCCCGGGCGGCGATCATGGATCGGATCGGTGCGGAAGGGTTTGTTTTCTTTACCGATGCGCGCGGCGAAGTGCTGTTTCATCCGGTCAACTCGGCTATTGGCAGCATGTTACCGGCAGATCTGTTGGCATCTTTGCGCCAGGCTGCCGAAACCGATCAGATTTTGCGCAAAGATGAGCAGGGCGCTCCAGCTTTCTGGCGTGTCAGGCAATTGCATAACAACTTCTTTTTGATCGGTGTGCAGCCCGAACAGGAAGTGTTGGCTGCCAGCCTGAAGCTGGGACAATGGGTGCTCATTCTGACCACGCTGGCTATTCTGACCATCATCGGCACGCTGCTAGTCGTTTTGCAAAAGCTGCTGGTGCAACCGGTACAGGTTCTGAGTGCCGTTGCAGCGGAAATCGGTGCCGGCAATATGAATGTCCCCATCCCTGAACAGAGTCGTGATGAACTCGGCGAGTTAACACAGTCTGTGCGAGAGATGCGCCATAATTTGCAACGTTATCAGGATGACCTGACGCAATCCCAGCAAACCTTATTGGACAAAGCCGAAGCGGCCGAAGCTGCCAGTCAGGCCAAAAGCGAGTTTCTGGCGGTCATGAGTCACGAAATTCGCACCCCTTTAAACGGCGTATTAGGCATGAGCGAATTACTGCTCACGTCCGAGTTAAACCCGAAGCAGCGGCAGTTCGCCACGATGCTGCAGCAATCCGGCCAGTCACTGCTCGCGGTCATTAATGATATTTTGGATTTTTCCAAAATCGAAGCCGGGCAGTTCGAGCTGGAAAACATTGCTTTTTCTCCCCGTGCGATAGTCGAGGGAACCGTCGCCCTACTGACCAAACAGGGGCAGCAGAAAGGCCTGCTGTTGCGTACCGAACTGGACGTCGGTGCGGGCCTGAGCGTACGGGGTGATCCAAACCGCCTGCGCCAGGTGCTGCTTAATTTACTGAGTAATGCCATCAAATTTACGGAGCAGGGCGAGGTGGTGCTGACCTTGTCACTCAGCGAGCGTACTCAAGACACATGTACGCTGTGTTTCACGGTGCGTGATACCGGTATCGGTATCGCCAATGGTTTGCAGGCACATGTTTTTGAAGCTTTTGCCCAGGCTGACAGTTCGGTGAGTCGGCGTTATGGCGGTTCCGGGCTGGGTCTGGCGATCTGTCAGCGCCTGCTGCAACTGATGGGCAGTGAGTTGCAGCTGAAAAGTACGATAGGACAGGGTTCGACGTTCTATTTTTATCTGACATTGCCGCTGATCGCTGACGACAGCAAGCCGGCCAGTCTGACGCAGCAACACTCAGGCGGTTTCGAAGCCACTATTCTGCTGGCTGAAGATAATCCGGTTAATCAGGAAGTCACCCGCAGTATGCTGCAAACACTGGGCTGCCAGGTGGTCATAGTCTCTAATGGACAAATGGCGGTAGATACCTTCAGTTCAACGCGGTTCGATCTGGTGCTGATGGACTGCCACATGCCGGAAATGAACGGCTTTGCGGCCGCAGCTGAACTGCGTCGGCAGGAAGCTCTGCAAAACCGCACGCCTACCCCGATTATTGCGTTAACGGCCGATGTGGTGAAAGGGGTGCGGGAGCAATGCCTTGATGCCGGTATGGATGATTATCTCAGTAAGCCGTTTTCGCGCTCTCAGCTGGCTGATAAACTCATGGCCTGGGTGGTCGAAACCAAGCAGAGTAGCGAAGGGTAGCCGCTGTAGGCCGACTCTGTGCAATCTCGCCGTTCGTCTGTGCGTGTTTCTGACCAGGGCCATACTAGGCAGTATTCAACCATCGAGATAATAATAATGAAAGATCAATTAGACCCCGAAGCTCGCGCGTTATTGGACGAAGCCGCCCGCCTGGGTGTGCAGGATATTGTAGAGTTGCCGGTCGAGGTGGCACGACAGCAAATGCGCGAGGGACGGGCAGCAGTGGCCGGACCGCTGCTACCGGTGCATGCCGTGATTGAACGCACTGTGCCAGGGCCAGCCGGCGCAATCCCGGTACGCATTTTCCGACCTTCAGCTAACACTGACTTGCCTGTGCTGGTGTACTTCCACGGTGGTGGCTGGGTGCAGGGGGATCTCGACACCCATGACAATATCACCCGCGCGCTGTGTCAGTACGGTGATTGCGTGGTGGTATCGGTCGATTATCGTCTGGCACCGGAACATCGCTTTCCGGCCGCGTTCGACGATGCCTATGCCGCTACCTGCTGGGTCGCAGCCAATGCCGCTGAGCTAGGGGTTGATCCGGCCCGACTGGCGGTAGGTGGCGATAGCGCGGGTGGCAATCTGGCGGCGGCGGTCGCCCAGCGCGGGCGTGACGACAGTGCGCTGGCGATTGCTTTTCAGTTGCTGATCTATCCGGTTACCGATCTGTCGCTGGGCTTTCCCTCAATGCAGGAATTTGCCGACGGTTATCGTCTGACCCGTGCCGCGATGGCCTGCTTTATCGAGCATTATCTGGGGCCGCAGGGTAATCGTAATGATCCTCGGGCTGCTCCCTTATTGGCACCGGATCTGACGGGTCTGCCGCCGGCGCTGGTGTTAACAGCGGGTTGCGATCCCTTGCGCGACGAGGGCAAAGCTTATGCCGACAAACTGGCGCAGGCGGGTGTTGCGGTCGAATACCGTTGTTTTGACGGGATGATTCATGGCTTTGTCGGGATGCCGGGGGCACTCAAGCAGGCCACCATTGCCCAGCGCGAAGCGGCGGCAGCGTTGCAGCGTGCGCTTTGCGGTTAACTTATGATTTTAAATATATTTTAATAAGGCCATCCAGGCGCGTTTTGTATTTCTACACTTTGCTGGAGAGAAAGCCTTGCGTGCAAATAATCTGACAGGATCAAGCCAGCATGGCTGAGTCGGCCGCAATAGAGCTGCGTGGCCTCAGTAAACGCTTTGGCCATGCCCAGGAGCAGGTAACAGCACTGGATAATGTGTCGCTGATTATCCGCGAAAACGAGTTCTTTACCCTGCTGGGGCCGTCTGGTTGCGGTAAAACCACCCTGCTGCGGCTGTTGGCCGGTTTTGAGCAACCTTCTAGCGGCGAGCTGTTATTGGAAGGGACGTCTCTGGCCGGACTGCCACCTTACCGGCGTCCGGTTAATACCGTGTTCCAGAGCTATGCGCTGTTTCCGCATATGTCCGTTGCCGACAACATCGGCTTTGGGCTGGAAATGCAGGGCCGGGAACAGGCGGAGCGCGCACAGCGTGTGCAGGAGATGCTGGCGCTGGTTAAATTGCACGGCCTGGAAAACCGTTACCCGGCGCAATTATCGGGTGGCCAGCAGCAACGGGTGGCGCTGGCTCGCGCCCTGGCCAATCAACCCAAGGTCTTGTTGCTGGACGAGCCTTTGTCGGCACTGGATCTGAAACTGCGCAAAGAAATGCAGATCGAACTCAAGCGCCTGCAACTTGAAACCGGCATTACGTTTGTATTTGTTACCCACGATCAGGAAGAGGCGCTGACCATGTCGGACCGGATCGCGGTTATGCAGCATGGACAAATTCTGCAGATCGGCTCACCCAAAACTATCTATGAACAACCAAGCCGGCGGTTTGTGGCTGATTTTATCGGTGAAAGCAATTTTCTTGAAGCTGAATACATTGCCGCCAATGATGGCTGGGCGCATTTCCGGCTGCCTGGTGGTGTCGAACTGAGCGCCTTGGAAGACCCCCTGCAGGGTTACCGCAACGGTCAGAAAGTCACGCTGGTGATACGGCCGGAACGGGCCAGTCTGTGTGATGCCGGCAGTGGGCAGTTGCAAGGCGTCGTTGAGAATGTGATTTATCTGGGTACTGACACCGTTGTGTATCTGCGCCTGGACGGTGCTGATACGCTTTTTCAGCTGCGCAGTCAGAATCAGTACGGTGCAGCTACAGCGCTTGGCGTGGGCGATCACGTCACGCTCAACATCGCGCCGGAAGCGGTGCGGGTTTTAACGGACTGAAGAGCAGCCTATGAAACGCGTTGGTTTGTTGCTGCCGGCCCTGTTTATGATCGGCTTTTTCATGCTGTTACCGCTGGGCCTGATGGCGTATGTCTCGTTTCTGGAACGCGGTGTGAACGGTGGCGTGGTATGGGGCAGTTATACCGCCGAGGCGTATATCCAGTTTTTATTCGAGCGTGACCTGGATGACAGCCTGCTGCTGAATACTGATTATCTGCAGATTTTTCTGCGGTCGTTTACGCTGTCATGCATAACCAGCCTGCTGGCGCTGCTGATCGGTTTTCCGGTAGCGCTGTATATGGCACTGCAACCCAAGCCTTATCGCAATTTACTGATTTTTCTGGTAACGGTGCCGTTCTGGACCAATCTGCTGGTGCGTAATTACGCCTGGATTCTGCTCTTGCGCAATAACGGGCTAATCAATGATCTGTTGCAGGGACTGGGACTGGAGCCGCTGCGAATGCTGTACACACCGTTCGCCATCGGTGTTGGCCTGACCTATAGCTATCTGCCATTCATGGTGTTGCCGATCTACGCTAGTCTGGAAAAAATCGATCTGCGGCTGGTCGAAGCCGCATTCGATCTGGGTGCGGATCGCCGCCGCGCCCTGACACGGGTGATTATTCCCCTGGCGTTGCCCGGTATTATCGCCGGTACCCTGCTGGTTTTTGTGCCCTGCCTGGGCGCTTACGTCACTCCGGAGCTGCTCGGTGGCGGCAAGTCGCTGATGATTGGTAATCTAATCCAGAATCAATTCGGGGCGGCCCGCAACTGGCCATTTGGCTCGGCGCTGGCTTTTGTGCTGTTGGGTATCGTATTACTGGCCATGATGCTGTATCTGCTGCGTTTTCGACGAACACCGGAAGAAACCACTTGAGAACCGTACGATGGGGCAAATGATATGAATCTGTCCAGCCGGACTGATCCGCTCTGGCGCTTTGCAGGTGTGCGGCCGGTAACAGTGCTGTTTTTCGCTTATCTGTATCTGCCCATTATTATTTTGCTGGTGCTGTCTTTCAATCTCAATGACAGTGCGACGATCTGGACGGGCTTCAGTACGCACTGGTACGGTGTGGTACTGGGCAATGACGATATCCTGCGGGCGGCCTCCAATTCGCTGTTAATTGCAATCTCGGCCACATTGCTGGCAACTCTGGCGGCAACCCTGGCGGCGCTGGGTATGAGCCGGAATACCGGCGCGGCGCAACAGCGCAGTACGAATACCATCAATGGCATTATCAGTCTGCCGCTGATTGTTCCGGAAATTGTCACGGCAGTGGCTACGCTGTTGTTTTTCGTGCTGCTCGGCCTGCAATTGGGATTATTGACGGTGATTATCGCGCATACGGTGTTTTGTATTCCGTTTGCTTATCTGCCAATCCGCGCCCGGCTGGTGGGTATGGATGCCAGTCTGCACGAAGCGGCGATGGATCTGTACGCCAATGAATGGTTAACCTTCCGGCGCGTTACTTTGCCACTGTTATGGCCAGGCATTCTGTCCGGTGCGATGCTGGCGTTTATTATTTCACTGGATGATTTTGTCATTACGTATTTTGTGGCGGGCGCGGGTGCCACCACGCTGCCGGTTTATATTTTCGGCATGATCCGTATCGGTATTACCCCGGAAGTCAATGCTATTTCGGCACTGATGCTGATCGTCTCGATTATTTTTGTGTCGCTGTCGTATCTGCTTGGACGGTCCCGTTCAAGCGGATAAGCCGCAGCCCGTATTTTGTAACCAGTTGTGCAACCGGCATGGCAATGTCAGACAATCCGGGGCGGGCCAGTCTGGGGCAGTGTTATCGTAAAACGACTGCCTTCACCCGGTGTACTGTGTACAGCAATCTTTCCCCCATGCAGTTTAACCAGTTTGTCGACCAGTACCAAACCAAGGCCGGCTCCGCCATGTTCGCGTCGCAGACCGGTGCGCAATTGTACAAACGGCTGGAACAGACGCTCCCGCTCTTGCTCGGCAATGCCGATGCCATTATCCCAGACGGTAAAGGCCATTGTTGCGGTGGCCGGATCAGTGTTGCACTCCAAGCCGATATAGCCGCTTGCGAGAGTGAATTTGACCGCGTTATTGAGCAGCTTGTGCAGAATTTGCCGGAGCGCCCGTTCGTCGGCTGTGATGGATTCTACCGCAGGGTCGATTTGCACACTAACCATCTGCTGCTTTTGGGCGGCCATGGGTTGAATGAGGCGCAGGCTGGCCTGGCAGATGGCAGCGATATTGACGTCCGTCAGCTCAAGCTGCATGGTGCCACTTTCCAGCTGGGCGACGTCCAGAATGTCGTTGATCAATGACAGTAACTGTTTGCCACTGTCATAGATAATGCCAATATAACGTTGCTGCTCCTTTGCCAGAGGTTCTGTCAGATCACTGAGCAAAACTTCCGCAAAGCCCATAATCGCGTTCAGGGGCGTGCGCAATTCATGGCTCATCGTGGTCAGAAATTCATCTTTGGCACGAGCTGCTGCGAGCAGATTGATATTGGCCTCATGCAATGCTGCCGTGCGTTCGGCGATACGTTGCGAGAGCAGACTGCGCTCCTGCTCCAGCTCTGCTTCAATACGTTTACGCTGCTGGATTTCCTGCCGCAGTAATGCGTTTGTCTCGGACAGGTCACGGGTGCGCTCGGCAACCCGGTGTTCCAGCTCTTGATAAGCGCGTTTGCGCTCGGTGACGTCGATGACGGCAACCTGCACGGCACTTTCCCCAGCCCAGTCAACCAGACTGGCCTGATTTTGCAGGGTGATAACAGTGCCATCCTGGCGCACAACGTCGTATTCATAGCTTGGAAGATGTATACCTTGCAGGCGCGACTGCAGGTTTTTCTGCAGTCGTTCGAGTTCATAGGGCGCTATAAAAGCACGCGGCGAGCATAGCGCCAGAACGGCCTCAGGTGAATCATAGCCGAGCATATCAGCCAGCGCCTGATTGGCGAACAGCAGCTGCCAGTCACGGTGTACGAAAACACCCTGCAGAGAGCTTTCCACCAGATTCCGAAAGCGCTGCTCGCTGGTGTGCAGGTCACGCTTAAGCCGTTCACGGTGCAAAACCTCATTGTGCAAACGCGTTTGCATATCTGATGGCGGTGAATCGTCGCGATCACTTGATTTAGTCATTACTTTATAATGTTTTTATGTTTTTTGATCGGCGCGGATAATTCACGCAGACCCTGTGGAGGCGAATCGCTGCCGTCGGCAGTATAAAAAACGCTGATAAGACCATAAGTATAGTGTATATGGCGCTATGCTACCCTTAATGTAGAACCAATCAGTGGCGGGCAGGAGGAGTGTTATGACTGAGTTTTCTACGATAAAAGCCTGCGTTTTTGACGCTTATGGCACGTTGTTTGATGTGCACTCGGCGGTTGGCCGGCACCGGTCAAGGCTGGGTGAAAACGCCGATCAGGTATCAGCGCTATGGCGTACCAAGCAGCTAATACACCTGGCTGCGGTCTTTGATGCAGCGGCATGCCGATTTCTGGCAAGTGACGGCGGATGCGCTGGATTATGCTATGGATACCTTCAATATAGCGGATCCGGGCCTGCGTGATGATCTGCTCCAAGCCTATCTGCGGCTGGATTGTTATCCGGAAGTAAGGCAGGTTCTGGGCGTTTTGAAACAGGCCGGCCTGCGTCTGGCGATTCTTTCCAATGGCAGTCCGCCGATGCTGGAAGCCGGTGCTGCCAGCGCCGGGATCGATCAGTTGCTGGATGCCAATTTGTCAGTAGAGTCGGTCGGGATATTCAAGCCTGATCCGCGGGTTTATCAACTGGCAGTTGATCAGCTGGGGTGGCAGCGGAACAGATCAGCTTTCAGTCATCCAATGCCTGGGATGCTGCCGGTGCTGCCAGCTTTGGTTTTCAGGTAGCCTGGATCAATCGCTTTTCCCAGCGCCGTGAGCGCTTGCCGGCTGTGCCGCATGCAGAACTGCAAAGTCTGGCTGAATTACCGGCCTTATTAGGGCTGGAGCCGCAGACATGAGCGCTGTCACCCCACATACCACGCAGCATACAGCTTTAGGGCCGCTGGACCCGCGCCTGGTTGAGGTGGCCGAGCTGCCCTGGATTGAAACCAAATATCCTGGTATCAGAATGAAAATTCTGCTGGAGGATAAAGCAACAGGCTTGATGACCGCGTTATTTGATTGGGCACCTGGTGCGCGTTTGCCGCTGCACGAGCATGTCGATATCGAACAGTCTTTTGTGCTGGAAGGCAGCTTCGAAGATGAAGCGGGCGTGGTGAGTGCCGGTAATTTTGTCTGGCGACCCGCTGGCAGTCGACACGAGGCCTGGTCGCAGGATGGGGCGTTATTACTGGCGTTTTTCCTGAGTCCGAACAGGTTTTTTGATGCGGACAGCGGTTGACGGTTTAACGGTATTCCAGGTTCGGAGGGCGCGACAATAAATTTTCTACCGCCTGGCGCGGTGGCAAGTCATGGTGTAAGACCAGTTCAACCTGCTCACAAATCGGCAGCTTAACCTTGTAATGGCGCGCCAGGCGCATAATCTCATGCACCGTGTTAGCACCTTCCACAACTTGCCCAATGCCGGTTTTGGCTTGTGCCGGCGACTGACCCTGGCCAATCGCCAGTCCGAAGCGACGGTTGCGCGACTGGTTATCCGTGCAGGTCAGCATCAAATCGCCCAGCCCGGTCAGACCCATGAAGGTTTCGCGTTTGCCGCCTGCCGCATCGCCCAGTCGCACCAGTTCGGCCAGGCCGCGGGTGATCAGCGCTGCGCGGGCATTGGCACCAAAGCCCAGACCATCAGAAATCCCGGCTGCAATAGCCAGTACGTTCTTGATCGCCCCGCCCAGCTCGACCCCGACAACATCATCGCTGATATATGTCAGCATGCCCTGGCCATGCAGCAGATGGGCAACCTGATGAGCATATTCCTGATCCGGGCTGGCGATGGTCAAAGCGGTGGGCAGTCCAGCCGCGACTTCACGCGCGAAACTGGGTCCGGAAATAACCGCATAGTGGCGCGCATGCCCGCCTGCTGACAATAGCGTGCTGCGGACCAGCTGATGCAGAAAGCGTCCGCTGCCGTGTTCCAACCCTTTGGTAGCCCAGCAGAAACCAGTCTCGGGCCGCAGATGCGGTCGTAGCGCGAGCAAGGTGTCACCAAAGGATGAACTGGGTACCACAACCAGTACATAATCGGCCCCGGCGCTGACAGCAGCGAGATCGTCCTGCACCTGCAGATTATCGGGAAACGGTGCATCTGGCAGATAGCGTGTATTGCACCGGTCTGTTTGCAATTGGGCTATGTGAGCGGGGTTATGGCCCCATAAGCGTACCTGCTGACCAGTGCGCGCAAGCTGCAGTGCCAGCGCTGTGCCCCAGGAACCGGCACCCAGTACCGCAACAGTATTGCTAGCCATATGCCGGTATCCCGAATCTGCTACCACAAAACACAATAGTTAATGCCATGCGGATAGCGCTGTCTGCTTGCCCGAAAGCATCAGAACGTACTCCGGGGGGCCAGTATCAGAGTTGAATTATTAATGTGCTGTTGCGCTTTGTTTTTCCTGCGTTGCCTGACTGCGCTGCATGTACAAGGCATCGAAATTAACTGGTGCAAGCTGCAGCGGCGGGAAGCCGGCCTTGAGAAGCAGACCATCGATAGCTTCACGGGCGTAGGGGAACAGGATGTTGGGGCAGTAAGCGCCCAGCATGGGACCGCGTTGGGGCTCAGGAAAATTCAGCACGGTAAAGATACCGGCCTGCTGCACTTCCACTAGAAAAGCAGTTTTATCGTCCTGGGTAGCTGTCACGGTAATAACGATAACAACCTCGTGCACAGCATCATCGAGCGGGTTCGAATCGACCCGCACCTGCACATCGATACGGGGTTTCCAGGATTGCTGTTGCTGAAAAATAGCCGGTGAATTCGGCGTTTCCAGGGAGACATCCTTGATATAGATTTTCTGAATCTGGAACCGTTGTTGCGGTTCCTGTTGGGCGCCGTCGGCGGCGCTGCTTGGATCACTCATGAGGTTACTCTCTGCTCATCATTAGGTAGGTAATCAGTCGACGCTGCCAGCTGCCAGTAAGGGGTCGAGCTTGCCTGCCCGGTCCAGCGCTGACAAGTCATCAAAACCGCCGATGGACTGATTGTTAATAAAAATTTGTGGCACGGTATGACGCTGGCTGCGGGCGCGCATTTCTTCGCGCTTGCTGGAGTCCCGACTGACATCATACAGAGTGTATTTGACGCCTTTGCCATCGAGCAAGGCACGGGCCCAATGGCAATAGGGGCAAAACGGTGAGGCGTAGACCTCTACATGTGCTTCAGATGCGGCCATAGCTGCTTACTTCTTGCTTTTGCTGAGGGGCAGATTGGCGCTTTGCCAGGCTGTGAGGCCACCTTGCAAAGTATGCACTGAAGTAAACCCTTCTTTTTTCAGTCGGGCACCAGCGCTGCTGGCGCGGGTGTCGGTACGGCAGTAAAGAATAACGGGTTTTTCTTTGAACTTATTCAGTTCTTTCAAGCGTTGCCCGAGTTCACTCATAGGTACGTGCCGGGCATCCGGCAGATGGCCAGTTTTGAATTCGGCGGCGTCACGCACATCAATAACAACCGCGTCCTGGTGATTAATAAGCTGCAGCGCTTGCATTGGATTCAAGGCTGTGATGCCGCGAATCTTGCGTAGCATTTCGCCGCCGATCAACATCCCCAGAATAACAAACAAGGCTACAAACAAGTACCAATGCCGGAAGGCAAAGTCGATGAATTCCGCCATAAATCCTCAGTTCAGATAAATAGTGCTATAGCCTGATAATGACGCTATAAGCTAGTTTCAAAACCGGCGAATCATAGCATGAACTGGGCTGTTATGCTGCTCGATGTTATTCCGGTTCCCGCAGTTCCACAAAGCGGGGATTGACACTGATCCAACCCGTTATTTCTTCACCGCGCGGACCGATGATGATCTCGACCCAACGTCCTTGTTGCGAGGCTTCCATGGTACAGCCCGCCAGTCTTATCGGGGTACCGCGAGGGAGGGTGACAATAATGCTGTCCTGGGTGCTGGGGCCGGCACGCATATTCAGGCCTTCAGCCAGGGTTTCACCTTCAACGCAGGCTGGACCGGTCGACTCCGGTGGTGTGGGGGGAGGTGTCGCGCAGGCGGTGAGTAAGGCAATGCCAATGGGGAGGCTGGTAATGTTCCTTGCAACTTTCATAAGGTCTTCACTATGTCTAAGGTTCTAAGACTATATCGCCAATTTACAGGCCAGGTTTACTGTATTTCTTAGCCGGATTAGACGCAACGTCGCGTGATAATAACAGGTCTGGATAGCAGGCGAAGATAATGACTCTGCTATTCAGCCCAGGCCAGACGTCCCGTACAGGTTAAATTATGGTCAAGAAACAGCGCCTTCTTGCAATGAATCTGTCCACGCGGTTCAATGCCTTATTTTATATCGTAACGCCGCCTTTCCCCGACGCCAGACAACAGTCGCGGGTATAAGCGAAAAGAAATCCATGCCTGGTCGCGGCGCGGTCTGGCAATCTGATCCAGACTTGGCACAGGTGCTGAGCATTGCCGGGGAGGGGATCGGTGCTAAAGGAGCATGAAACATGAAATTTGCAACACTCAAAGATGGTACTCGAGACGGGGCGCTGGTAGTGGTCTCGCGCGACCTGAAATACTGCGTGGCGGCACCGGCCATTGCGCCCACTTTACAGGCCGCCCTGGACGACTGGCACCGGCTGGAACCGCGCTTGCAGGAAATCTACCGGATGCTGAATAATGGCGAACTCGGCAATGCCAGCCGGTTCGACACGCTGAATCCTGCATCGCCGCTGCCACGAGCGTTTCAATGGGCCGATGGCAGTGCCTATGTCAATCATGTTGAGTTGGTGCGCCGGGCCCGGGGAGCGGAATTGCCGCCGTCGTTTTGGACGGATCCACTGATGTACCAGGGTGGTTCCGATGGTTTTATCGGTCCCAATGATGACATTCTGGTGACATCGGAAGACTATGGCATTGATCTGGAAGCTGAAGTTGCGGTAATCACTGATGATGTCCCGATGGCGATAAGCGCTGCAGAGGCCGGGCAGTATGTCCGCTTGTTGATGCTGGTGAATGATGTATCTCTGCGTAATTTGATCCCGGCTGAACTGACTAAGGGCTTTGGCTTTTTCCACGGTAAGCCGGCTACCGCATTTTCACCGGTCGCAGTCACGCCAGACGAATTAGGCCAGGCCTGGGACGGTGAAAAACTGCATCTGCCCTTGCGAGTAGATGTCAATGAGCAACCGTTCGGGCGCGCCGACGCTGGTCAGGACATGACGTTCAGTTTTCCGCAACTGATTGCCCACGCGGCCAAAACCCGTCACCTGGGCGCTGGCACGATCATCGGTTCCGGCACCGTATCGAACAAAGACCCCGATGGCAGTCCCGGCCGACCTGTGGCAGAGGGTGGCAGGGGCTATTCGTGTGTGGCTGAGCTGCGGATGATCGAAAAGATTAACAGCGGTGAAGTCAGAACACCCTTTCTGCATTTTGGTGATCGGGTGCGGATCGACATGCTCGATAATAACGGGGCATCTGTTTTCGGTGCCATTGAGCAAACAGTAGTGCGCTATATGCCGCCACAAGCAGAGAATGACTGATTTTATTACGATTTCTATTTTCTTTTTATCTGGACGCTTAAGCATGCATACTAACGAGCTTGGTCAACCAATTGGTTTTCCGGTGGCGGACTGGACTCCGCGACCCCGGCCCCCGCGAGCAGCACTACAGGGCCACTATTGCCGCATTGAACCGCTGGATGCTGCCCGTCATAGCGCCGCTTTATTCGCTGCCAATAGTGTTGATCGCGAAGGCCGTAACTGGACTTATTTGCCCTATGGGCCGTTCGCAACACTGACGGATTACCGCAATTGGGTGCAAGACAGTGCTAAAGCCGATGATCCTCTGTTTCACGCCATCATCGATCTGAACACCGGCCAGGCGGTCGGCGTGGCCAGCCTGATGCGCATTGAGCCGGCAGTCGGCGTGATCGAGGTCGGGCATATCAATTATTCGCCGCTGCTGCAAAAAAAACCGGCTGCAACCGAGGCGATGTATCTACTGATGGCGCGGGTGTTTGACGAGTTGGGCTACCGGCGTTACGAATGGAAGTGTGATGCGCTGAATAAACCCTCACGCGCTGCTGCCGAACGTCTGGGATTTCAGTATGAAGGTCTGTTCCGGCAAGCTACTTTGTACAAAGGCCGCAACCGCGATACGGCTTGGTATTCCATTCTGGATACTGAATGGCCGACTTTGAAAATGGCCTACCAGCGCTGGTTAAGCCCGGATAATATTGACGCTGATGGTCAACAGCGAGAACGCTTAGCAACTTTGATACAAGCTCATCGGTAACCTGAGTCGGGGGCTATCCCTGTTTGCGCCAAAATCTGTGTCGGTGCGTCGATAAAGTGACGCCATAACTCAACCGGGGCGAGGTCATTAAAGACGGCACCGATCTGAGCCTGGAACAATTTCCAGCCGCCGCGACTGAGTTCTTTGTCAAGTTGCCCCGGTGCCCAGCTGGCAATACCTAAACATACGCGCAGTGTGGCATCGTTTACCGGCTCGGCCAAGGTATTGGCCAGTACCTTGGCGCTGGCGCTCCAGACAATATCGGCGAAGACCGGCTCGGATTCTTCCGGTAGCTGGTCTGTGCGCAGTAGCATGAAAAGGTTTTCCCGGCCGACTGGACCACCCCAATCCAGTGCTAAGGACGCGTCTTGGTATGGCGATTCGGGTAAGACATCAACCAGGGTTATATCGGTCGGTCGATTCAGAACTAGTCCCAGCGTGCCGCGCATGTTCTCGTGTTCCAGTATTAAAATCACCGTTTCCTGGAAGCGGGAATCAGGCATGGAATGGTCTGCGACCAACAGCACGCCTTTGGCCGGTTGAGTGACACTGAGGGGGGCTGAAGTGCTACTTCGGCACTGGCGTACAGGCTGAGCAGCAAAATAACGAATCCGAAACCAGGGTAAAACATGATGACGTTACCGGCGAGAGTCGGGCAGGAATGCTAATAACAGGGTATCAGGTGACTTGTTCCCATGCATACACCGCACGCAAGGGAGCTACATGTAAAAAACCTCTCTTGCGCCAATGCAAGAGAGGTTTTACTGTCGGCTTACAGCACGATTGATTAACTGCCAGAGAGGCAACGTTCCCGTTCGCGCATTGCTTCCCGGTTGATGCGGGCGTAATCGCCCAAGGGCATTTCCTGTGCCTCGCTCATTGTATCGTAATAGCGCTGGGTGCAACTCAGCCACTGTTCCTGACTCAGCCGGCGCGCGCTAGATGTGTTGCCTTGTGCGGCGGTCTGCAGCGGTGGTTTGGTGTTTGTCGTCAGCCTGTTGCTATCGTCCTCTTCGGTTGACAACGCAGACATCGGCTTGGCACGCATACTGGGTGGTAAAACAAGAGTTGGAACAGCTGTTGTCTCCACTTTGCTAGCAGTGTTTACCGCGCTATTTGAAGGCATAAGGGCGGTTGTAGAATTTTCAACGGATCCCTGTCCTGTAAGCTCAGGTGCCATCAAAGCAACTTCGCTTGTATCAGTTTCGGCGTCGTCACTTTTGATGTCAGCCAGCGCATTAGGAATCGTTTGCGAAGCTTGGGTTGTGCTCAGCGGTGCCGAAGCGGCCACAGAGTCAAGTAATGTGGGTACGGTATTTTCGGATTCCACCACATTGCTGCTGTGCGCATAAGCAACATCTTCGCCATTGGGCAGCGGCCCGAGCATGAAATAAGTGAGCGACAGTGATTGCAGCACAATGACACTGGATGCCGCTAGGCGGAAAGCCGAGACGGGTTGCTCGATAATAGTGCTTTTGCATTGCGCATCCCAAGCTGTCAGCTTGCCTTGCTTAACGCGGCCATGCCACATTACGTTCAACACGGGCGCAATAATCAATGCTCCCCAGCCCATGCCGACGCTCCAGACTTTCAAGGCGCGGGTTAAAGCTATCTTGAATGGTAATTTGTTTTGATTTGCATCAACTACCTGAAGTCGGTACAACCATTTCCCAGGAGTGGTTCCCAGCGTCGCCAACAAAATCGCCTCAAGTGGAACCCAGGCGAGAACAGTGAGCAGTGCAAAGCTGAATAATATAGCCACCAACGGCAGATAATCGGTAAGCGCAGCAGCCTGCGAGGGCCATTCAAACATGCTTGGATAGAAGCTTTTGAAGGGGGTGCTCAACAGTGCAGCGAAGAGAATATAATCGATATGGCGGGCACAACCGCGCCGCCACAGCAAGGCTTCCAGGGCGCGCCGGTTACCGGCGTCCGCGATGTGTTCTTCACGCTCAAGATCTGCGATGTAGTCGAGGCGTTTTTGCTCATCGCGCAACGTATCCCAGATCAGGTTCAGCGGCTGCAGTTTGCTGGCTGCTAATTCCTGCAGTTCAGGCGAGAGATGCCGGGTTTTCTCGGGTCGACAATCAACGGCTTGCTTAATGTAAGCATTGCGGATATCGGCGACATTTGCTGTCCGCTCAATGCCCAGCATCTCGAAGTAATTATGTGGCAAATAATTGCCGCAGGCGGTGCAGTAGAGGGCGTTTTTCTCGTTATGCGTTCCACACGCGACGCAACCTGATTTGCTTTTGATTGTCATAGATCCTCTCCTGTCATTGTTAACGAATAATTCGAAGCGCTTAGCACACGCTGTTCCATAACGATTAACTGAGGGCGCCGCAAGATTATTCGCGAATAAAGCACTGACAAGGCTGTTTGGCAGGCCTGCCGGGTGTTTTGCTTAAGATATCAGTCGGTTAAATTTATGCGGCTCTTTATCTTCTACACTATCAGGAGTATCTCAGTACCCTTTGGAAAATAAGGTGAAGTAGCGGGACAGTTTGGCTAGCGTCCCCTAAAAGACCTGAGATGCACCGGTTGCAAAGATATTTTGAGCTACTGCATACGGTAATTAAGAATGAGCATATTCCATGCCATGATTTTTTACGGTGCTTGTGTCTGACGACGATAGCTTGCTGTTGATAAGTATAAGTATTTTCGACTTTGCGGAAAGATGGTGGCTGCCTGGGTATTTTGATTTAGTCAATTTATTGTCGTTTTTGTGTCAATTTTTTGTCGAACACGATGGTTCCGCCTGTAAGACTGGCGTTGTGCTGGTATTCAGATATGATTATCCACTGACGGAGAACATGTGATTGTTATAGAATAGGATTGTCTAATTCAAGAAGTTGCAAACCGCTTATCATCTATACCGATAATATGCATGGTGATTTTGCGGTGTTTTTATCGATGCTCTTACTAGTTTGCAGAATGCATGAAATCAGTTAACAACGGATACTTGTGAAATACCTTTATATTAAAACCCACGGTTGCCAGATGAACGAGTACGATTCTGCCAAAATGGCGGATGTGCTCAAAGCCTCGCATGGTCTGGTTGTCACAGACAATCCAGAGCACGCTGATGTGTTGTTGCTTAATACCTGCTCTATTCGCGAAAAAGCCCAGGAGAAAGTGTTTTCCGAGCTGGGCCGGTGGCGACCACTGAAAGAACGTCGCGAGGGTGTAGTGATTGGTGTTGGTGGTTGCGTGGCCAGTCAGGAAGGTGAAGCGCTGCGTGAGCGTGCGCCGTTTGTGGATCTGGTGTTTGGGCCGCAAACTCTACACCGCTTACCGCAGATGCTGAATCAGATACTGGGTCAATCGCAGTTTACCCGGGATGCTGTAGTAGATGTCTCGTTCCCGGAAATCGAGAAATTCGATCATTTACCGGAACCACGTGCCGAAGGTCCAACGGCCTTCGTATCGGTGATGGAAGGGTGCAGCAAATATTGCACCTTCTGTGTGGTGCCCTATACTCGTGGTGAAGAAATTAGCCGCCCCTTTGATGATGTAATTGCCGAAGTGGCCATGCTCGCTGAACAAGGCGTGCGGGAAGTGAATTTGCTGGGGCAGAATGTCAATGCCTACCGGGGCATGATGCATGATGGTAGTGTGGCTGATCTGGCATTTTTGATAAATGTGCTGGCAGCAATTGACGGTATAGATCGCATCCGGTTTACAACCTCACATCCGGTGGAGTTTTCGGATAATCTGATCCAGGCCTTTGCCGTGACGCCAGAATTGGTCAGCCATCTCCATCTGCCTGTGCAGAGTGGGTCGGATCGAATATTGGCCTTGATGAAACGCGGCCATATGATATTGGAATATAAATCCAAGCTGCGCCGCCTGCGAGCGCTGCGGCCGGAAATCAGCTTTTCATCTGATTTTATTGTGGGATTTCCCGGTGAAACCGAAGCTGATTTTCAAGCCACGCTGGATCTAATCGCAGAAATCGGTTTTGATACCAGCTTCAGCTTTATTTACAGTCCGCGGCCAGGGACACCTGCCGCGTCACTGCCGGATGACGTGCCGCTTGCGGTCAAGAAAGATCGCCTAGCTCGGCTGCAGACGCTGATTATTGAGCAGGCGCAGGCAATCAGTCGAGGCATGGTCGGCAGCACACAGCGTATCCTGGTCGAACGCCCTGCGCGCAAGGATCCACAGATGCTGGCAGGGCGCACTGAGAACAATCGGGTGGTGAATTTTCATGGCCCGACCCAACTTATCGGGCAGTTTGCCGATGTCCTGATTACCGAAGCGCTTCCAAACTCCCTGCGCGGACGCTTTGTTGCATGCTCCGAGCTTGGACTGCAAGCGGACGCGGCAGTGATCGGTGCCAACTCACTACCACCCCAACCAGAGGTTCTATCTGCTTAATGGCAAGTGTAGTAGCCCCTCCCGCAGACGCTGACAGCAGTTCCGATCATGCCCGTTCCAACTCCGATACGGCCATTCGAGATCTGTCCCTGGAACCAGTCGACAACGAACGGCTGGCCAATTTGTGTGGTCCCTTTGATCGGCATTTGCGTCAGATCGAAGATCGTCTTGGCGTGGAAATTAGCAACCGCAGTAATCAGTTCCGGGTATCCGGGCCACCCCCTGCGGTGGAAACGGCGCATACAGTGCTGGAATCCCTCTACCGGGCAACCAATGAAGAGGCGCTTGCGCCGGCACGGGTACATTTGTTGCTGCAGGAAGCCGGCGCAAATGTCGGTGAGGATGAACTGGCGGACGCCGATGATGTTGTCATTCGTACCCGGCGCGGCCTGATCCGTGGTCGTGGCGTGAATCAGCGCCGTTATCTGCATAGCATTCTGCGCCATGATATTAATTTCGGCGTTGGTCCAGCCGGCACTGGCAAGACTTTTCTTGCTGTGGCATGTGCAGTAGAAGCGCTGGAACGTGATCAGGTGCGGCGTCTAGTGCTGGTGCGGCCCGCCGTGGAGGCGGGTGAGCGTCTGGGGTTTTTGCCCGGTGACCTGGTGCAGAAAATTGATCCTTATCTGCGCCCTTTATACGATGCTCTGTATGAAATGCTGGGATTTGAGCGGGTAGCCAAGCTGCTGGAGCGCAGCGTCATTGAAATCGCCCCTTTGGCGTTTATGCGTGGACGTACCCTGAACGAGTCTTTTATCATTCTGGACGAAGCGCAGAATACCACTGTGGAACAAATGAAAATGTTTCTGACCCGGATCGGATTTGGCTCGACAGCTGTCGTGACCGGCGATATTACTCAGGTTGATCTGCCGCGTAATACCCAATCCGGCCTGAAGCAGGCGTTGCATGTTTTGCAGGGAGTCGATGGCATTAGCATTACGCATTTCGGCGGCCGCGATGTGGTGCGCCATCCCCTGGTGCAGCGTATCGTAAACGCTTATGATCGGTTCGATCAAAGCCAGGAAGCCCGTTAATCCTTTGAAACTCAGTTTAACCGTACAGCGGGCGATAAAAAGAACTCAAGCGGCTCCGCCACTGCCGACAAAGACACAACTGCAGCGTTGGGCTGGAGCCGCTTTGGTGGATCCCCGCGCACAAACCGCCACGGAACTCACCATTCGGCTTGTGGACGAAGCAGAAAGCAGCATGCTCAATGAAACCTATCGGCATAAGCAGGGGCCAACCAATGTGTTGTCGTTTCCGTTTGAGGCACCGATTCCTGAAATAGACATGCCTTTGCTGGGTGATATTGTAATCTGTGTGCCTGTGGTAGAGCATGAGGCTGCTGAACAGAACAAACCGCTTATAGCACACTGGGCTCACTTGGTGATCCATGGTGTGCTGCATTTACAAGGTTATGACCATCAGACTGAAACTGAAGCCGACATCATGGAAGCGCTGGAAGTGACACTGCTGGATCAGCTGGGATTTCCCGATCCGTATCGGGACGGTATTGACAATATTAGCTAATGATTTCTTTTTGCGGTAACGCTCATCCAAGTGACGAACATGAATGACGAGCAGAATGACCCTCCTAGTCGACGCTCATGGTTAGAACGATTAAGCCATGTCTGGTTAAGTAACGAACCTAAAGATAAAGAAGCGCTCATCGAACTGTTGCGGGACGCACGCCAGCGTAAGCTGCTGGATGGCGATTCGCTATCAATGATCGAAGGCGTGTTGGAAGTTTCAGAAATGCGGGTGCGTGATGTGATGATTCCGCGTTCGCAAATGGTTGTTATGGACGTCGATACGCCGCTGCCGGCGCTGTTGGCTGAGGTGATCGAATCCGGTCACTCGCGCTTTCCTGTTATCGACGATGATCGCGACGATATTATCGGCATCCTGATTGTCAAAGATCTGCTGCGGTATTTCGCGGAAGGTGGCGGTGAGCTGAATTTGCGCGATCTGCTGCGGCCCGCCAAATACATTCCAGAAAGCAAGCGGCTTAATGTGCTTCTGAAGGAGTTTCGTGATACCCGGTTGCATATGGCGATTGTGGTTGATGAGTACGGCGGTGTGGCTGGCTTGATTACCATTGAAGATGTGTTGGAACAGATTGTCGGCGAAATTGACGATGAGCATGATGAGATCAGCGACGATGACTATATCCGGGAACTGGGTAATCAGCATTTTTATGTTAGAGCATTGACACCTGTCGAGGATTTCAATGAGCACTTTGGTGCCCGGCTCAGTGACGAAAAAGCGGACACGGTTGGTGGTCTGGTCATGATGGAGCTGGGACATCTGCCCAAACGTGGCGAATCGGTCGAAGTCGATGGGTATAATTTTCGGGTTGTACGGGCAGACAACCGTCGACTGCATTTACTGGAACTCAGCAATCCGCCCGTAAGTACCAAAACGGATGACCAGGCAGCCTAGCCGGAACAGGTGCCAGAACAGGTAAGTGTGTGCAAAAAAATAAGGAAGTCGATGCGGACACTCGTTTCCGTCATGGTCATGGTAAACGCTTAAGCCATTGGGGTCGGGACACCTTGGCTTTGCTGGCAGGGGCATTATTACCGCTGGCTTTTGCGCCCTTCGGCTGGTTCTGGCTGGTGCTGCCGGCACTGGCTTTAATGCTCTGGACCTGGCAGGGAGCCAGTCCTCGACGGGCAGCTTGGCGCGGTTTCCTGTTTGGTCTGGGACTATATGGTGTAGGCGTTTCCTGGGTTTATATCAGTCTGCATGATTACGGCAGTGCCCCGGCATTTTTCGCAGCGCTGACAACCACTCTACTGACCATCTATCTAGCGCTTTACCCGGCCCTGACCGGTTATTTGTTAAACCGTTTCTGGCCTCAGCCCGGCGTGTTGCGCTGGTTGCTGCTAGCTCCGGCATTGTGGACTGTTTTGGACTGGCTGCGCAGCTGGATACTGTTGAGCGGTTTTCCATGGCTGGCACTGGGCTACAGTCAAACTGACAGCTGGCTGGCTGGCTACGCACCGTTGTTTGGTGTGTATGGGCTGGGAGCGCTGGTTATGCTGGGTGCTGGTTTGCTGTTACTGCTGTTGCAGGCCGGTTGGCGCAAGCCGCGAGCCTGGGGTGCACTGGCGGGTCTGGTTGCGCTATATCTCGGTGGCAAATGGGCCGCGCAGCTGGAATGGGTGATGCCTGCTGGTCAGCCGATACGGATCAGTATGGTACAAGGCAATATCGAGCAAAAACAAAAATGGCTACCCGAAACGCTGGAGCAGACTTTGCAGCTCTATTTGGAGCGCAGCCAGGAGGTCGCTGCAAGCAGTGATCTGATCATCTGGCCGGAAACCGCTGTTCCGCTCTTCTATCAAGACCTGAACCCTGCGTTTAGTGCGGCACTGCTGGAACAGGCGCGGGATAGTCAAACCGACTATTTGATTGGCGCACCGTCCGGCTCCTGGGAAAAGCGGGAATTCTACAATGGTGTGCTGGCTATCAGTGCCGACGCCACGCCTGATTCGCCGCCGGGCTTTTACCAGAAGCGCCGCCTGTTGCCATTTGGGGAATACTTGCCCTTGCGGTTTCTGTTTAACCTGTTTCACCGTTTTGTTGATATCCCGATGGCCGATTTCACGCCAGGCGCTGCCGAGCAGCCTTTATTACACGCAGCTGGCCAGCCTGTGGGCATATCGATTTGCTTTGAAGCTGCTTTTGGCAACGAAATTCGCCGGGCGCTGCCGCAGGCAAGCTTTTTGGTGAACGTCAGCAATGATGGTTGGTTTGGGCGCTCACTGGCGGCTGATCAGCACTTGCAAATCGCCCGTATGCGCTCGCTTGAGGTGGGTCGGCCGATGGCGCGCTCAACCAATACAGGCATTTCCGCCTTGATCGACGAGCATGGCCGAATCATTCAGCGAGGCCCGCAATTTGTCGTCGATGTATTACGCGGTGAATTGCAGCCTATGCATGGCCGGACACCCTATGGACGCTATGGCGATACACCGGTATTACTTGTGGTGTTTGCAATATTGTTCTTGGCTTTGGTACAGAGGCAAAAATCAGGATCGTCATAAGCGCTGCTGTCAGGCTACGCTCCACCCTGCGGGGAGACAGGACGAAGACAGGTACCTGCCGTTACGGATTATCCCTTTCCTGATGCAAAATGGTATAACCTCGGGGATTGTTTTGGTTTGTTGTTTTTCGTAACCGTTGGCGCTGGAGATAGCGGTGATACTGCATGCGGGCATAGCTCCGATCTTCTTCGCTGATTTCATCCCTTGTCCGACCGTCCAGGCCAATACGAAATGGCTTGGTCATCACTTCTTTCAAGTAAGAGGGGTGATGCGTCCACGCGTTTAATACCCGTAGCAGATCCTGCTTGGGTACTTCAGGAAGCGCGATAAGCAGCTCCGAGTGACAGCCTTTTGCAAGAGGTTGGTGTCTGCTGAAAGCATCAGGCCACTTTTGGCGTAACATCGCTTCAATTTCTTTGAGCCGTTCAACCGCTGATTTCATAATACGAACCCTATGAATTGAGATAGTTATCTCATTAGTTACAGTATCTAACGATTTATTACCGGATTGCAATTTTTCTGTTTGTTAAACGATGCTTGCGTTCGACTCAGCAGAGTCTGCGCCCTGGTTGTAGCCTCCAGATACTAAAAAGGGGTTGCGTAAAACGCAACCCCTTGATTTTGTGGTGGGCCCTGTTGGACTCGAACCAACGACCTACGGATTATGAGTCCGCAGCTCTAACCAACTGAGCTAAGGGCCCCTTAAACGATTAGTATACCTTTTCAATCCAGATCAAGAAAACTGCGCAGTTGCTCCGAACGATTGGGGTGGCGCAATTTCCGTAGAGCCTTGGCTTCGATCTGACGAATCCGTTCGCGGGTGACGTCGAACTGTTTGCCGACTTCTTCCAGCGTATGGTCAGTATTCAGATCAATACCGAAACGCATCCGCAAGACTTTCGCTTCGCGTGGTGTCAGCGAGGATAGCACTTCGCGGGTAGCTTCCTTGAGTCCTTCCCCTGTAGCCGAATCTAGTGGTGACAGGACACTGGCGTCTTCAATGAAGTCACCCAGATGTGAATCTTCATCATCACCGATCGGGGTTTCCATGGAAATCGGCTCTTTGGCTATTTTAAGCACCTTGCGGACTTTATCCTCGGGCATTTCCATTCGTTCAGCCAACTCTTCGGGGGTAGCTTCCCGACCCATCTCCTGCAACATCTGACGCGATATCCGATTCAGCTTGTTAATCGTTTCAATCATATGCACCGGAATACGGATAGTGCGTGCCTGATCGGCGATAGAACGAGTGATGGCCTGACGTATCCACCATGTGGCGTAGGTCGAGAACTTGTAACCGCGTCGGTATTCAAACTTATCCACCGCTTTCATCAGACCGATATTGCCTTCCTGAATCAGATCCAGAAATTGCAAGCCACGGTTGGTGTATTTTTTCGCAATGGAAATTACCAGGCGCAGGTTGGCCTCAACCATTTCTTTCTTGGCGCGGCGTGCCTTGGCCTCACCAATCGACATGGCACGATTGGTTTCCTTGATCTCCGGAATTGTAAGGAAGGTTTCCTGTTCTATCTCTTGCAGGCGGCGCTGCGCATTATGGATTTCATCCTGGTACTGAAGCAGTACGCTAGAGTAGCGCTGCTGCGCATCGATATGCTTGTCGAGCCACTTGAGATCGGTTTCCTGCTGCGGGAACGAATTAATAAACACCCGCCGAGGCATATGCGCTTTAGTGACGCAGATGTTCATAATAATGCGTTCTTGCGTACGGATCTGATCGATATCCTTACGCAGGAGACCAAACAATTGATCAAGTGTTTTCGGCGTTAACCGAAATTCCTTGAAATACTCGGCAACCTTGGAACGCAGGGCGCGATTTTCAGCGTGGGCAACACCGTGTTTGTCGGTATTGCTGATAAATTCATTGTACAGCACGCGCAGTTCGCCGAAACGACGCGCTGCTTCGATCGGATCGGGGCCGGTATCGACGACTTCTTCCTTGTCGCCGTCCTCATCGTCGTCCTCATCGTCCAAAGCATTGTCATCTGCGCTCAGTTCAGCATCTGTCTCTTCAACTGCAGCGGGTAAATTAGCCTCGGGCTCGGGTTCATCGTCAAAGCCGGAGATAATATCGGACAGCCGTATCTCGCCGTTGACGACAGCATCGTACTGGCGCAGCAATTCAGCGGTGGCAAGCGGGTAGAAGGAGAGGGCTGAGAGCACTTCGCTCATGCCTTCTTCAATGCGCTTGGCGATTTGAATCTCACCTTCACGGGTCAGTAATTCAACTGTACCCATTTCACGCATATACATCCGGACAGGGTCGGTCGTACGACCGAACTCACCGTCAACAGCTGCCAGGGCGGCGGCCGCTTCTTCGGCAACGTCGTCATCGGTGCTGACGGAGTTTTCGCTTAATAGCAAACTGTCGGCATCGGGCGCGTATTCGAGCACCTCGATTCCCATATCGTTGATCATCGCGATAATATCTTCGATCTGTTCGGGATCGACGATATCATCGGGTAAGTGATCGTTAACCTCAGAGTAAGTCAGGAAACCCTGCTCTTTACCCTGTGCGATCAACTTCTTCAGTTGTGATTCATGTTCGCTCATTAACAGCGCTCACCCTATTAGAGATAGGAAGTAAAACCTAATATTATAGAACACTCTGGTGTTATTTTTCATCCAGAGAATGCGGATTTGATTCGCGGTGCGATAGACTCTGCTGGCTGTGGCGGCGCAATAACTCCCGTTCCTGGGCACTCAGTTCACCACGCGCAGCTTTGTCGTACAGGTAGCGATCAAAATACAGGCGTCGAATTTTTTCCATATTGCCGAAAAATTCAGCTTCGAAAAGTGCGTCGTCGAGCAATAGTTCTGCTTGCGCCAGCTTGGCCAAAATAGTGCCAGTCTCGGAGTCGCGATAACGTTCAAGGATACTTGCAGTTGTTAGATGGGGATTCTCTTTGAATATTTCAATGAGTTCGATTAAAAGTGGCAGTCCCGGCATATCGATCTGACGGTAGACTGCAAGCTCATTTGCATCAAGCTGCTGGGCCAGAGCAGGGCGTGCCAGTAGCAAAGAAATGGCGTAACGCGGCAGTGTCCGGCGAACCTGGGACAGTCCCATCGGCCGAGCCGGTCTAGCCGGTTCAGGCTCGGTAAGCCGAACCGGTATCTTGATAACAGTTTCCAGTCGCTCACGCATTAAATCCCGATATGTACCGGGCGGAATGGTTTCCAGCAGCGGTCTGGCCACCTCGGCCAGGCGGGCGCGACCGTCTATGCTATCCATATTGAGCTGTGTGCCAAGTTGCTGGAAAAAATAATCCGATAGACTGAGCATATCCGCCATACGTTGCTGAAATTTTGCGCTGCCTTCCTGCCGGATCAGGCTATCCGGGTCCTCGCCTTCGGGTAGAAATAAATAACCTACCTGACGACCGTCCCGCAGGTGTGGTAGCGTGGTTTGCAATGCTCGCCAGGCTGCCGTGCGGCCAGCGTTATCGCCATCGAAACAAAACACCAGGTTACGCGTAACGCGAAATAAACGTTCCAGGTGCTCGCTGGTGGTTGCTGTGCCCAGCGTTGCTACTGCATAAGGCACACCGTGCTGGGCCAGGGCGATAACATCCATATATCCTTCTACGATCAGCAACTGTTCCGGCTGCCGTTGCTGCTGGCGGGCTTCGAACAAGCCGTAGAGTTCCCGGCCCTTATGAAACAGAGCTGTTTCCGGCGAGTTCAGATACTTGGGTGTGCTGTCATCCAGTGCCCGTCCACCAAAGCCAATTACCCGACCGCGCCGGTCCCGGATCGGAAACATGATCCGGTCACGGAAACGATCATAGGCACCACCGTTATCTTTGCTGATGGCAAGCCCCGCGGTAACGGCCAAAGCGGGACTGATCGATGCCTGTTGCAAGGCCAGCAGCAAACTATCCCAGCCGGGTGGCGCATAACCGAGTCCGAAGATTTTTGCAGTCGTACCGTCCAAGCCACGGCCACGCAAATAATCAATTGCCCGTTGCCGCTGTGGATGCGTCCGCAGCTGCTGACTGAAAAAATTAGCCGCTAGCGCAAGCACCCGCCATTCATCCGCATGTGTAGAAGAAGTCGATGGCTGATCTGCTTCGCAGGGTAATTCAAGGCCGGCGTGGCGTGCTAATTCTTCTACTGCATCACGGAACTCCAGATGTTCATAGTCCATCAGGAAGCCGATCGCATTACCATTCACACCACAACCAAAACAGTGATAAAACTGTTTCTCGGGGCTCACGGTAAACGAAGGGGTTTTCTCATTGTGAAACGGGCAGCATGCAGCGTAATTACGCCCGTTTTTGCGCAAGGACACGCGGCTGTCAATGAGCTCTACGATATCAATGCGATTGAGTAGTTGATCGAGAAAATCCTGCGGTATACGGCTCGCCATAAACTTGAGTGTAGGCGATAGCCGCAAATGTTCCAGTTATAATTAAAAAATAATCGTTGCCACCCGCTTGTGCGGGCGACTTAACCGGTCGCGCCAAGTCGGGCTTTGACGCGGGCGCTAAGCGCGGTCATGTCAGCACGACCCTGGGCCTTGGGCTTGATCAATGCCATGACTTTGCCCATATCGCGGATGCTGCTGGCACCACTTTCTGTCATAGCAGCCTCAATCAGCTGATCCAGCTCGGCGTCACTCAGTGCGGCCGGTAAATAAGACTGGATCACAGCCAGTTCAAACTCTTCCTTGTCGGCAAGGTCGGTACGACCTGCGTTTTGAAACTGACTGATTGACTCACGCCGCTGTTTGGCCATGCGGTCAAGCACGGTGATAATGGCAGCGTCATCCAGATCGATGCGCTCGTCCACTTCACGCTGTTTGATCGCGGCCAGGATCAGCCGAATCGTACCTAGACGATCTTTGTCCTTGCTTTTAAGCGCGGTTTTCATATCGTCTTGCAAACGGGTTTTCAACGTCATAACAGCAAACTTCTAGCGACGTAAGTCAATGGGGTGTGGCGGTATAGACAGGCTAACGCGCATCGGCGCGCTAAGCGTGCAATCAATACATGCGGGTGCGACGGGCGCTTTCGCGGGCGAGTTTCTTGAGGTGGCGCTTCACTGCGGCGGCCTTTTTACGCTTGCGTTCTTGAGTGGGTTTTTCGTAGTACTCGCGACGACGTACTTCCGATAGAATACCCGCTTTTTCGCAGGAACGCTTAAAGCGTCGTAACGCAACGTCAAAAGGCTCATTTTCCTTGATTTTAACGGCTGGCATGAAAATCGTCACCTCGCTGATTCATAGATAGCTTCATAGATCAAACAGATCTTTGTAAAAGGGCCGCAATTCTAAAACGTTGGCGCTGTAAATGCAAAGAAAATACAGCGATGAATCATTTCATTTACTGAGTTATTTCGTGAGTTCAGCTTTTGAATAGTAAACCGATTATTGCCTCTGATCTGCTGGTGCTGGGGATTGAAACCTCTTGCGATGAAACCGGCATTGCACTGTATCACGGTAAAGCCGGCCTGCTGGCTCAGCAGGTGTACAGCCAGGTCGAATTACATGCCGAATACGGCGGTGTAGTGCCTGAGCTGGCTTCGCGTGACCATATCCGTAAAGCATTACCGTTAATCCGGCAGGTTATGGATGAGGCTGCGGTGAGCGCGCAGCAGATAAAAGGTGTGGCGTACACGACAGGGCCAGGTCTGATTGGAGCCTTGCTGGTGGGATCAGCGCTGGGGCGCAGTCTGGCCTGGGCCTGGGGCGTGCCGGCGCTGGGTGTGCATCACATGGAAGGGCATTTGCTGGCACCGATGCTGGAGCCTGATCCACCGGCGTTTCCATTTGTCGCCCTGCTGGTTTCAGGCGGACATACCCAGCTGGTGGAGGTGTCAGCGCTCGGGTGTTACCGGATTCTGGGGGAGTCGCTGGACGACGCGGTGGGTGAGGCTTTCGACAAAACTGCCAAATTGCTCGGCTTGCCTTATCCTGGCGGGCCGGCGTTGGCGCAGCTGGCGGCAGCCGGGAATCCGGACCGGTTTCGGTTTCCCCGCCCGATGACGGATCGACCAGGTTTGGATTTCAGTTTCAGCGGCTTGAAAACCTTTGCCCTGAACACCTGGCAAAATAGCGCTCAAAATGAGCAGGATCGAGCGGATATCGCGCGCGCTTTCGAAGATGCTGCAGTCGACACCTTGCTAATCAAGTGTCGCCGTGCATTGCACGAAACGGGGCAGCGACGACTGATAATTGCCGGTGGCGTCGGGGCTAACCGGTGTTTGCGTGAACGTCTGGGAGCGTTAGCAAAAGAGCAGGGCGTACAGGTATATTTCCCGCGTCCGGCTTTGTGCACTGATAACGGTGCGATGATCGCCTATGCGGGGTATTGCCGTCTGGCTGCCGGGCAGATAGACGATACTTGCATCCGGGCCCGGGCCCGCTGGCCGCTGGATACGTTGCCGCCAGTATAAGTCATCGGGCGAACCTGTAATCACTCTCGTTCAGCGCTTGCCGCCGATGCGACTTTCCGTGCCCGCCAGCAGACGCTGAATATTCGCCTGATGGCGCCAGATTAACAAGACTGCCATCACCGCCATAGCGATCAAAAAAGGATATGGTGCACCCAGCAGCCACAAATAAAGTGGCATCAGGACAGCGGCAGTGAGCGCAGCCAGTGACGAATAGCGAAATAAAGCCGCCATGACCAGCCAGCTTAACAGGGCGGCCAGGGCAGCCCAGGGGGATAACCCAAGCGCCGCGCCAAAAGCGGTAGCGACGCCTTTGCCGCCCTGAAAGGCGAAAAAAACCGGAAATAAATGCCCCAGAAACGCAGCGCAGGCAGTTACGGCAATAGCCCAGGGAGGCAGTCCGAGCCAGTGGGCAAGAGCAACAGGAATAAGCCCTTTCAGCAGATCACCCAGCAAGGTGATCACCGCTGCTTTTTTGCCACCAATGCGCAAGACATTGGTCGCACCAGGATTGCCCGATCCCTGTTGACGGGGATCGGGCAGACCTAGCAGGCGGCAGACAATAATCGCGCTGGCCAATGAACCGAGCAGGTAGGCAGCAGCGATAAACAGAAGCGGGATTACGGGTGTGTTTTCGAACATGGTGCGTATTGAAGCGTTATCGCAAGGTAAAAAGCAAGCAGTTTGCTGAGTGGATTTGGCGCGTTATAGTGACAGCAGCTTTTGACTGGACAAAACATGGATATCATTTTTATTCACGACCTGCGGGTCGACACGGTTATTGGTATTTACGACTGGGAGCGACGCATTCGCCAGAGTGTTGTCATCAATCTGGAGCTGGGAGCCGATATACAGCAGGCAGCCCGCAGCGATCAGATCGATCATACCCTGAGCTATAAAACAGTCGCCAAGCGTCTGGCTGAGTTCGTTGGCAGCAGCGAGTTCCTGCTGCTGGAGAGCCTGGCTGAACGCATTGCGGAACTGCTGCAGCAGGAATTCAAGGTGCCCTGGCTGCGGCTTACACTGAGTAAGCCAGGAGCGGTGACCGGAGCACGCGAGGTAGGGCTTATCATCGAGCGCGGTGCGCGCACAAATGCGGGTTCACCGCCGTCAGCTGCCTGACTGATCGATCTGGGGCATGCGCTGTAGCGTGTGCCCGGACAACTATAAATCCCCCCAACGATTATGCTGACGCAATCTAAGTTTGGGCAGAATCAAACCAATCAGAATGCCGCTCAGGATGACTCCGGCACCATACAGAAACCAGGTTTGATTCGAATTATCGCGTAAAGCCTGATTTTCCTGCTGCACGATTTGCAGTGAACGCTCCAGTTCAACCGTTTGTCGTTCAAGCACTTTATTGCGCTCGTCGATAGCCAGAGCATTGGCGGCCGTTTTACGAATCTGCGCCAGATCCTGATTCAGGCGCTGGTTGGTGCTGCGCAGCTTGTCGTACTCGCCCACCAGGCGCTGCTGATTGGTGTTTAATTCCAGTAGTTGCTGTTTGAGTTGCGCATTTTCTTCCTGCAGAGGCTGGACGCTTTGCAGTGCTGCTTCCAGTTGTGTGCGGGCGCTCGGTGTATCCATCAGGTAGCGCGTCAGCACAAAACCTTCTACGCCGCCCTGCAGCCGGACTTTGGAATAACCGCTGTCGGCATCGCTGTCCAACACCGTGAGCGGTGTGCCGCTGGGCAGCATGCGTAAAATTTTATAGCGGGTGGACGTGCCGGCGCGCAAGGGAATTTCCAGCTCATCGCTAATATAGCGTTCGGGCTGGCCCTGGCTGAGCAGAGGGAAACAAAGTAGCGCTAACAGCAATAACGTATAGGATCGCATTGTAATATAGGAATTATGAATAAAATTGGATTATGGGCGTGCGGCAAGCCGGACGCTATTGTAGCGTGCTCTGACGACTGATCAATCATGCCGTTTGCGGCTGCAATAGGCTGGTTGCCCGAGACGCCGCAGGCCGCTATGGTATGTCCTCTTTTAGTGTAGCGTAATTATTCATTAACCCTGGTATTGCCCTTATTTTATGAGACAAAGTGATCAGGCTCCCTGTGATGAACTGGGCAGCCAGCCACCCGAGCCGGACGCGCTTGCCCACAGTATCCGCTTGATCGGTACCATCTGTGCTGAAATCGAGGCCAGTGGCGGTCGGCTGCCGTTCCAGCGTTATATGGAGCTGGCTTTATACGCGCCGGGTCTGGGGTATTACAGTGCTGGTGCCCGTAAATTTGGACCGGCTGGCGATTTTATCACCGCACCGGAGCTGTCGCCGTTATTCTCACGCTGTCTGGCCCGGCAATGCCAGCAAGTGCTGGCGGCAACGGGCGGCGATATTCTGGAACTGGGCGCCGGCTCAGGTATTATGGCAGCCGATATTTTACTCGAGCTGGCGTCGTTATCGTGCCTGCCAGAGCGATACCTGATTCTGGAAATCAGCGCCGAACTGCGCCAGCGCCAGCGCCAGACGTTGCAGCAGCACGCACCGGAGCTGTTGCCGCGTGTGCAGTGGCTGGACCGTTTGCCAGCGGTACCGATAGAGGGTGTTATCCTGGCCAATGAAGTGATTGATGCGATGCCGGTAGAGCGGTTCCAGATGACACCGCAAGGTCTGCAGTCCTTGTCGGTGTCGTGGACTGGCACGCGGTTTCGCACCTGCCTGGACACGCCCAGCGTGGCTCTGACCGCCTGGTATCAGGCATTAACGCAGGCGCTGGGCTACGCGCTGCCGCTAGGCTATGAGTCGGAACGCAATCCGCATCTGGCGGATTGGTTGCAGGGGCTGGCCAACAGCCTGCGTCGTGGTGTCATGCTGTTCATTGATTATGGTTATCCAGCCCGTGAGTACTACCACCCCGAGCGCAGTATGGGTACTTTAGTCTGCCATTATCGGCACCGGGCGCATGCTGATCCGTTTGTTTATCCGGGTTTGCAGGATATTACCGCCAATGTGGATTTCAGTGCTCTGGCAGAGGCGGCATTGGCTGCCGATCTGGAGTTGTTGGGCTATACCAGTCAGAATTATTTCCTGTTTGGTTGCGGACTTGAAAAATTGCTGGCGACAGCTGACCCGAGTGATTCGGTACGCTATCTGGCGTTGACCGGAGCGATCAAGCAACTGACGCTACCGGGCGAAATGGGCGAACGGTTCAAAGTGCTGGCGTGCGGACGCGGATTGACCGAGCCGCTTTGCGGTTTCTCGTTTCGTGATGAACGGTTTCGTTTGTAGTTTAAGGCCATACCACAGCCGAGCAGGTATTTCAGATGCAGAGTTTGTATCCCAGTATTCAGCCATATACTTACCAGCATATTGCGGTAAGTGATCTCCATACCCTGTATGTCGAAGAGTGCGGTAATCCAGACGGACTACCTGTAGTTTTTTTGCATGGCGGGCCTGGTGGCGGCTGTGAGCCTACGCACCGCCGCTTTTTCGATCCCGAATGGTACCGTATTGTGTTATTCGACCAGCGTGGCTGCGGGCAATCCACACCGCATGCGGAGCTGACCGATAACACCACCGCTCAATTGGTTGCGGATATGGAAGTTATCCGTCAAAAACTGGGCATCGAGCGGTGGGTTTTATTTGGTGGCTCCTGGGGCTCCACCTTAGCGCTGGCCTACGCTGAAACCCATCCGCAACGCGTGCTGGGCATGATCCTGCGCGGGGTCTTTCTGGCCCGTCAGGATGACCTGCGCTGGTTTTATCAGGATGGTGCCCGGCGTTTATTTCCCGATCAATGGGAGCACTTTCTGGCACCTATCCCGGCAGCAGAACAGGGCAATCTGATTCAGGCTTATTATCAGCGCCTGACCGGCTGTGATGAACTGGAACGGCTGCGGGTTGCTCGCGCCTGGGCCAGCTGGGAAGGAGCGACTCTGACCCTGGAACGTAACCAGTATGTGTTGGACAGTTTTGCCGATGCCCATAAAGCGCTCAGTCTGGCGCGTATTGAAGCACATTATTTTGTCAATAACTGCTTTTGGAACCGGATCAGCTGCTGCGTCATGCTGATCGCCTGGCCGGTATCCCGGCTATATTGTCCATGGCCGCTACGATGTTGTGACCACGCTCGATAACGCCTGGGCACTGGCGCAGGTCTGGCCGGATGCGGAACTGCGTATCATCGGGGCAGCTGGACATTCTGCCAGCGAGGCCGGTGTTACAGACGCTTTGGTGACCGCGACAACCCGACTGGTGGAACAACTAACGTGATCGGGCTGCTACAGCGTGTTTTGCAGGCTCATGTAGAGGTCGCCGGCCAGCAGATTGGCGCGATCGGCGCAGGGCTGCTGGTACTGATCGGGGTGGAGCGTGATGATAGTCAGCAACAGGCTGATCGTTTGCTGGAACGCATCCTGAATTATCGGGTTTTCGCGGATCAGAATGGCAAAATGAATCTTAGTCTGCGTGATACCGGTGGCGGTTTGCTGCTGGTACCGCAGTTTACGTTGCCAGCCGATACCCGCAAGGGCAACCGGCCCAGCTTTACACCGGCCGCTGCACCGGCGCAGGGTGAGCAGTTGTTTGCGTATATTGTACAGCAGGCACGGATGCAGCATACGCCGCTGGCGACCGGTCGCTTTGGGGCTGATATGCAGGTCAGCCTGATTAATGACGGCCCCGTGACATTTTGGTTACAAGTTGCACCATAAAACGGCAATAAACGCATCGCAGTGATGAAAATTAACGTATTTTGATCACTCTGACAGCAAAATAATGTTCCATCTGATGAGATTTTATGCTTTTATGCGCGATGTCGGCCTAAGCTGTTTTTAGACTAGACTGACGTAAGCACAGATGCTTGATTATCCAACGACAAGCCAACGGAGAAACCGAAGCATGGCAGGTGATGCTTTGAAAGAATTTGCTCCTTATCAGCCGAAAAAAAATGAGGAGTACATGAATGAGAATCAGCAGGAGCATTTCCGGCAGATACTTTTGAGCTGGAAGCAGCAGTTGCAAGAGGAAATCGAACGCACTGTCGTACACATGCAGAATGAGCACCTCAATTTGCCCGACCCCAATGATCGGGCCAGCCAAGAAGAGGAGTTTTCACTGGAACTACGCACCCGAGATCGTGAAAGTAAGCTATTGCGAAAAATAGAAAAAGCCCTGAAACGCCTGGCCGAAGACGATTATGGCTACTGCGATTCCTGTGGCATTGAAATTGGTATACGCCGCTTGGAAGCACGTCCCACAGCCGAGCTGTGTATCGACTGTAAACAACTGGAAGAACAGCGCGAGAAAAGCTGGGCCGCTTAGTGAGGAGATTGACTGGGGTAGGCTGCGCAGCAACGCTCTTCAGGCTTGCGCACCCTATCCCATCGATTTTTTCCAGGTAGAACGCGACGCACGTCAGCTGCGCTGAGAAGCGCAGCCGTGTTGTTCAAAATCTCTGGCCCTGTTTAGTTGTGTCCTGCTCGTACCAGGCTGCCCAGGCCACGCTGTTCCAGTAACTCATAAACATGCGACCGAATCTCGGCAGCGTTCTCCATGCGTAAGGCGTCTTTCAGTAATTTCTTCGCTTCCTGATATTCCACACTGCGCACGACCCATTTGATTTTTGGTAGATTGCCCATGCTCATGCTCAGGCTGTCTACCCCCATCCCCATCAGTAGTATCGCCCCCGCCGGGTCGCCGGCCATTTCGCCGCAGACGCTGACCGGGCGCATCGCCTCGTGGGCCTGCCTGACAATATGCTGCAAGGCATACAGCACGGCCGGGTGCAGGCTGTCGTAGAGTTTTGCAACCCGTTCGTTATTCCGGTCTACGGCCAAAATATACTGGGTCAGGTCATTACTGCCGATCGAGACAAAATCCACCAGCCGTGCCAATGAGCCTGCCAGATACGCCGCTGATGGCACTTCGATCATCACGCCGGTGCGTGGCAAGTTAACCTGGATGCCGTCCTCGATCAGCTCTGCATAGGCGCTATGCAGAATGGCCAGCGCTTCGCGCAGTTCCGATACACAGGAAATCATGGGAAACATGATGCCCATATTGGGATGCTGGGCGCTGGCTCGCAGCATGGCCCGGACCTGGGTCTTAAAAATATCCGGCTGATCCAGGCTGATACGGATTCCGCGCCAGCCCAGAAAAGGGTTTTCTTCAGCAATTGGATAATACGGCAGTGGTTTATCGCCACCCACATCCAGTGTGCGCAGCGTAACCGGGCAGGGCGCCATGGTCCGCATCACCCGATTATATGTTTTGGTTTGTTCATCTTCGCTGGGGAAGTGGTCGCGCAAATAAAAATGCAGTTCTGAGCGATACAGGCCAACACCTTCGGCCCCACGCTCACGGGCAGCAGCGATATCGGCAAACAGACCGGAATTAGCCAGCAGTGCAAAGCGGCGTCCATCCGGCGTGATGGCAGGTTCATCACGCAGGGATTCCAGTTCCTTGCTGAGCTGGGCCTCTTCTTCAGCCAGCCTGTGATATTCCTCCAGCAGGGTCGGCCCCGGCTGAATGCAGATGCGTGCCAGATAGCCATCGACCACAACCTGGCGACCGTTGATGCGTTCCAGCGGCGTATCGCGGATACCAAATACTGCCGGGATCGACATACCGCGCGCCAGTAAGGCCACATGCGAAGCGCTGGTGCCACGCACCGAGACCAGCCCGGCCAGTTTATCCGGTGGTACTTCCAGGAAATTCGATACGCTGATTTCCTCGCCCATCAGAATGGTCCGCTCCGGATACTGGCGGATTTCCGGACGCTCCTGCTGCAGGCGTTTCAGCAGGCGACGGCCCAGATCTCGAATATCGGCAGCACGACCGGCCAGATAGGGGTCGTCCATTTCTTCAAAAATATTGGCGTATTCGGTGATGGTCGCGCGCAGGGCACCCGGTGCCCAGTTGCCCTGGCGGATGCGGCGCAGCGTACCTTGTACCAGACTGTCGCTGCTGAGCAGCAAGGCATAAGCGTCAAATAAAGCGCGGTCTTCTGCCGCCAGTACACCTTCCAGCTGTTTGCTGAGGCGTTTGAGTTCTTCTGTTTCGGTCGCGACAGCATGACGGAAATTAGCTTCATCGTCCGCTGTATCACTGATGGCTTTATCCGGCACCGAATCCAGATCAGCCTCCGGGAAAACCACCACGGCTTCACCGATACCCAGACCGCGCGCACTGGCCACGCCTTCCAGAAACAGGGTCTGCTGCGATAGCCCGGTATCCAGTCGCTCCAGACTCTGGCGAATCTCGGCCTGGGTGATCGAGCCGGCCAACTGGGCGGCCAGTGTCGCCAGGAAGGATTCTTCTTCGCCGGTAAATTTTCGGTTTTGACGTTGCTGTACAACCAGTACGCCCAGCGGTTTGCCGCGGCGAATGATCGGCAGGCCCAGAAAACCGTGATAAGGCGATTCCCCGGTAGCGGCAATGAATTCAAAATGCGGGTGACTAGGGGCATCGTCGACATTAACCGGCTCTGACCGGCTGGCGGCCAGCCCGGTCAGTCCACGTCCAGGGGACAGACGCACTTGACCGACCGCACCCGGGCGCAGACCATCGGTAGCCATCAGGACGTGTTCACCGGTTTCGGGGTCGTTCAGATACACCGAGCAAACGTCCGCCTTGAAAGTTGACTTGACGCGTTCGACGATCAGTGTCAGGGCTTCGTTGAGATTATGGGCGGCGTTGACTTCATGAACGATACGGCGCAAAGAGTCCAGCATCTGTGTGGTTCCTGATAAGGACTGCGTTGCGCTTAGCGGGAGCGGGCCGAATAAAGCGTTTGTGAATGCCGGTAATGGCCCTGTCGTGACCGTGCACGCGGTTTGGGGGGGCGCGTCCTGCTGTGATCGTTGGGAAAAAGCAACGGCGCGAGTTCCTGCAGTGCGCGTAAATAAACATCGCGCTTGAAGGGCACCACGGCGCGCAATGGATACCAGTAGTCCACCCAGCGCCAGTAATCGAACTCGGGCTGTTTACTGATATCCAGCTTGACGTCGGATTCAGCGCATTGCATGCGTAGCAAAAACCAGATTTGTTTTTGCCCTATACAGGTAGGTTTGCTGTGACGGCGAATCAGGTGTTTGGGTAAACGATAACGCAACCAGCTTTTGGTGCAGCCGAGGATTTTGACATGCTCGGGTTTCAGGCCGACTTCTTCATTGAGTTCGCGGTACATGGCTTGTTCCGGTGTTTCGTGCGCGCGAATGCCGCCCTGCGGAAATTGCCATGACCGTTGTCGGATGCGCTTGGCCCACAACAGTTGTGCGTCCGCATTGCAAAGTATAATACCTACGTTAGCTCGAAAACCCTCCGCGTCAATCACCAGACCATAATCTCTAAGTTAATTATTTCTATTTTTTCATAATACGCTACGATTCGACAACGGGTGATAAAAATAGACTACGTTTTAATAAGTAGTCACCCATAATTTATAAGCAATAGGAGATCAAGCAATGTCTAAAGCAATTCGTATGCAGCAACATGGCGGCCCCGAGGTTCTGCAATGGCAGGAGGTGGAGGTCGGTGAGCCAGCAGCGGGTGAGGTTCGTGTCAAACACCATGCTGTTGGTCTGAATTTTATCGATGTGTATCACCGGACCGGTTTATATCCGCTGGAAATGCCCAGTGGAATAGGCCTGGAAGGCGCCGGCGTGGTCGAAGCGGTCGGTGCCGATGTCAGCGATCTCAAGATTGGTGACCGGGTTGCTTATGCCTCACCACCGCTGGGCGCGTATGCTGAAAGCCGTCTGATACCGGCTCATCGCCTGGTTAAGTTACCGGATAGCATTGATTTCTCAAAAGCGGCGGCCATGATGTTGCAGGGAATGACCACGCAGTATCTGATCCGGCGCACGTATCGGGTGCAACCTGGCGATACTGTATTGCTACATGCGGCGGCAGGCGGGGTTGGCCTGATCGCCTGCCAGTGGCTTAAGCATTTGGGCGCAACGGTTATCGGTACGGTGGGCAGCGAGGCCAAAGCCGAACTTGCCAAGGCGCACGGCTGTGATTATCCGGTCATCTATACGCGCGAGAGTTTCCTCGACCGTGTCAAGGAAGTCACCAACGGCGAGGGTGTGCCCGTTGTGTACGATTCGGTTGGCAAGGATACCTGGGAAGGATCACTCAACAGTTTGCGCAAAATGGGCATGATGGTCAGTTTCGGTAATGCTTCAGGGGCGGTTGATCCGTTTCCCCCCGGCATGCTGGCCGCGAAAGGCTCCTTATTCCTGACCCGGCCCACCCTGATGGACTATACCGCCAAGCGGGAAGACTTACTCGCCACTGCTAATGAGCTGTTCGATGTGGTCAGTAGCGGTGCCGTCAAAATCGAGATCAACCAGACTTATCCCCTGGCTGAAGCGGCGCAAGCCCATCGTGATCTGGAAGCCCGTAAAACAACGGGCTCCACTATTTTGCTGCCGTAGTCGCGCAGTCTGTGTCTTACACATATGTGTGTTCAGGCTTGCAGCAGTGTCCGCACATGAGCGCTTACGCTGGCTGCCAGAGCAGTCAGGTCATAGCCGCCTTCCAGAGTGGTGACCAGCCGTCCGTCGCAGTAATCGGCAGCAACTTCCAGCAGGCGCTCGGTGAGCCAGGCATAATCGTCCTCGCTAAAGCATAGCGAGGCCAGAGGATCGGCACTGTGCGCATCGAAACCGGCTGACACCAGCAGCAGCTCCGGTTGGAAAGCGCGCAGTGCCGGTTCCATCTGCTCCTGCCAGGCAGCTCGGATCTCCGCCGAGCCGCTGCCTGGCGAAAGCGGGATATTGACGATATTGTCATGTTCACCGCGTTCGCTGCGACTGCCGCTGCCGGGATAAAGCGGCGACTGGTGCGATGAAATAAACAGACCGTTGCGATCGGACCAGAATGCCGACTGGGTGCCATTGCCGTGATGGACATCGAAGTCAACTACCGCGATGCGTTCCATGCCATGTTGCTGGCGGGCATGGCGTGCGCCGACAGCAATACTGTTGAACAGGCAAAATCCCATAGCCTGCGCCGGCTCCGCATGATGTCCTGGTGGCCGCACCGCGCAAATGCATTGTCTGCAGCCCCATCGACAATGGCATCAATTGCACTGCACACTGCGCCGGTTGCACGCAGGCAGGCTTCGCCG
This sequence comes from Gammaproteobacteria bacterium, assembly GCA_041396125.1. Lineage (GTDB taxonomy): Bacteria > Pseudomonadota > Gammaproteobacteria > Competibacterales > Competibacteraceae > JAWKZG01. The sequence goes on from JAWKZG010000001.1 coordinate 647,385, forward strand.
GAACCGCTCGAAACGATGGTATCGCTGTCCAATGCATGCAATCTGTCCGCATCACCGGGGATGGCTTGCAGGGTTTGCTCGACGTATGCCGGTGCATGTAGCAGTGTTAATTGGTCGAATTCGGCAGGTGGCGGACTGCGCCAGTTCAACGCCTGAAATTCGGGGCTGCGCAATGCGCGTTCGACCGCCTGGATACGAGCGCTGCGTTCAGGATGGCCGGCACCGGTCTGATGCTCGGCATAGATGGGATGATGAAAAACCAGTGTACTCATGATGAAACAATCCTGACAGTATGTTATGGCAGCTAGTATTAAAGCATCGTTTACGGCATCCGGGGATTGGATTGCACGCCTGCATTGGCGGATTTTTCCCCCGCGCTGTCTGGTTTGTGCGGGAGAAGGCACCGGTCGCCGCGATTTATGCTCTGCCTGTGCGCTCGAATTACCCCGATTAGGGCCATGCTGTCAATGCTGCGCCGAGCCTTTAAGCAGTGCCGGGCTGTGTGGCCGCTGCCTGCGTGTGCCGCCGCTGTTCGATCAGGCCAGTGCGCCGTTTTTATACGCGCCACCGCTGGATCGTCTGATCAAAGCCTTCAAGTTCGATGGTCAGTTGGAAGCAGGCCGGTTGCTGGCGGATCTGATGGCCGATTTTCTGGACGGGCGGGAACGACCACAAGCCTTGCTGCCGGTGCCGCTACACCCTAACCGTTTGCGCGAGCGAGGCTATAACCAGGCACTGGAACTGGCCCGACCGATTGCCCAACGCCTGGGCATACCGTTATTGCCGAATGCCCTGCAGCGACTGCGTGACACCCCGCAACAAGCGAAGTTGGCGTTGCCCCAGCGTCAGCGCAATATCCGCGCCGCGTTTGCCTTGCCGCAGGCACTGGCGCTGCAGCATGTTGCGATTATCGACGATGTCATGACCACCGGCAGTACCGTGAACGAAATTGCGCGAGTGCTGCGCGTTGTTGGTGTTAAACGGGTGCAGGTCTGGGTCTGCGCACGAGTGGTGCTTAACTAGCCCGGTGTATTTGGTAGCGCCCAGTCTGCCAGCGTACTAACAGCGCAGGGAAATACCACCATCGACCGGCAACGCAACGCCGGTGACGTATTTGGCTTCATCGCTGGCCAGAAACAGCGCAGCCTGCGCAATATCCCAGGCATCGCCCATATGCCCCATCGGGCAGAGCGCATCGCGTTGCCTGAGCATCGCTTCGATATCGCCTTCATACGCCTGCTGCAAACTGGCCTCGACCAGAGGCGTGTGCATCAATCCCGGTAATATGACATTGCAACGGATGTGATCCGGCGCGTATTTATAGGCCAGCATTTTGCTGAAGTGGATCAGGGCCGCTTTGCTGCTGCTATAGGCAATATAATCGATACCGGTCCAGCGAATACCGGCAATGGACGAAATATTGATAATCGCGCCGTTACCTTGTTTTTGCATATACGGAATCGTGTATTTGCAACTCAGAAATGCACTTTTCAGATTGACATCATGCACCCGGTCCCAGCTTTCCAATGAGGTATCCACCGGCCCGCCCAACTCGGCAATACCCACATTATTGTGCAGGATATCAATGCGGCCATAGAGTCCAATACAGGTTTTGACCATGGCTTCGACCTGCGTCGGATCGGCGGCATCGGCTTGTACGATTGCACAGTGACCGCCTTCCTCGCGGATCAGTCGGGCGGTTTCCTCGGCAGCATCGCGGTTCAGGTCTGCCGCCAGAATGCTGGCCCCTTCGCGGGCGAATAATACCGCTGCGGCTTTGCCATTACCCCAACCGGGACCAATCGAACCCGCTCCGACGACGAGGGCGACTTTATCGTGTAAGCGCTTAGACATACTGGTTTTCTCTTTGCAGCTGCTGAGAGAACCATTAAGCCTGCCGGGCTAATAATTGCCAAGCATCGTGTATGGCGCATTGCACAACAGGATTTTATTGACAGGTTATAAGGCGAAGTTTAGTTTAGTAATTGATACGCACATAATAATAATTACCGTGCTGAGTTCATCCACGCAAAGGAGGTCTGTACATGCGTTATTTACGCTTGCTGTCCGCTTTAATATTGCTGTCCGTAGAGCTAATTAATCAGAATAATACAATAAGTTAACACCTATTTTAGGCGACCTAGGACCTGGCCAATGCCCTGGCGCAGTTGTCCAAGGATTTCACCGCGTAAAGTGGTATCGAGATGCAGTTTGAATTTGTACCCTGGACCAGTTTTGCCGACCGTCCTCTAAATTAACTAAACTCTGGCGGTAAACTTTGTGACCTCCTGATCGGCGATAGCCAATGGCTGGGTGGTGCGGCAACTTACGGTTATTACATCAAACTGAATGATTTCTTTGAGCAGGAAGGTATTTCCATGGATGACTTTCTGCCGGCTACAGTGCATGTCTATTCCACCTGGCCGAAAGGCGAACCGTATTAGTGTGCTGTCCGCCGGTCGTCTGATTCAACTGGCTGCACCGCAAACAATGTATACCCAACCCGCCAGTATTTATATCGCTCAGCGACTGGGCTTGCCGCCACTCAATTTAGTGCCGCCAACACTGACAGAGCTGTTTTTGCCGACGCTGAGCCTGCCAGCCGGCACTGCGCAGATCGGCGTGCGTCCGGAAGATGTGCGGCTCGGGCAGGGCGCGCTGACGGGCACGGTTGTGCAGGTCGGACATCTGGGTGCAGAGACTGTTGTACTGCTGGATATCGCCGGACAAACCCTGCACGCATTAGCTGATCCCGGTGCGCCGGAAGATGCCAGGCTCGATGCCGGGCTGCGTCCAGGGGCACAGATTGCGCTGTCGAGCCCACCTCAAACAGCGCTGTTTTTCGACCACACAGGCTATCGATTAGAGGTATCTGCATGAATTCACAGTCCGGACTCGCACTTGCACCGTTCATCGACGCGGCGATTGCTGTCATCAGCGCTCATGCCGATGAGTTGACCGCGCTGGATCAAGCCATCGGGGACGGTGATCACGGTATCAATATGCAGCGCGGATTTACCGCTATCGCAGCGATCCGCCCCGAGCTGGAGGCTTTGGCTGCGGGCCCGGCGCTGCAAAAAATGGGTATGACACTGGTGATGAAAGTCGGCGGTGCCTCGGGGCCTTTGTACGGCAGTTTTCTGATGGCGATGGGCAAGGCTTTACCGGCGGAAGCGGGACTGGCTGATCTGGGGCTGGCTGATGTTGCCCAGGCGCTGGCGGCAGGGGTTGAGGCGGTCAAGCAGCGTGGTAAATCCGATGTCGGTGCCAAGACCATGCTCGATGTGCTGGTGCCTGTCAGTGCAGCGTTGCAGCAGGGACTGGCCGAACAGCTGGCGAGTAGTGCGCTGGTGCAGCATATCCGGGTCACTGCCGAACAGAGTCTGCAGGCGACCGGGCCAATGCTGGCGACCAAGGGGCGAGCTTCATTTCTCGGTGAGCGCAGCATCGGTCATCTAGATCCCGGCGCGAGGTCCAGTTTTTTGTTAATCGATGCGGTATGTGGCTGCTGTGATTCCCATTGCAGTAAACAGGGAGACGCCTGATGACGGTCGGAGTGGTCATTGTGTCGCACTCGGCTCTGGTCGCACAGGGTGCTGCTGATATGGTACGGCAGATGGTCGGCGACAGTGTGCCACTGGCGTATTGCGGTGGTAATCCTGAAGGCGGTCTGGGCACCGATGTGGCAGCGATCAAAACCTGCATTGAGCGGGTCTGGTCCGCAGCCGGAGTCGTGGTGCTGGTCGATCTGGGAGGTGCCGAGATGAACGCCGAAATGGCGCTGGAATTACTGCCTGAGTCGCACCGTGCCGGCGTGCTGATCTGCAATGCGCCAGTGGTGGAAGGCGCGGTTATGGCGGCCACTGAAGCCTCCACTGGCAATTCGCTGAATAGCGTCAAAGAGGCTGCCGAGGAGGCACTTTGACAGCCCGTACATCAGGTGCTGAGGACGGGGCTTTTAGCGGCCTTGAGGTGCGGTTGCGCATTACCAATCCGACCGGTCTGCATGCCCGTCCAGCGGTCAAGCTGGCCCAGCTGGCGGCCCGCTTCAAGGCAGAGGTCTGGTTGCGGGTTGACGAGCAGGGCACCTGGGTACGCGCCAAAAGCACAGCCAAAGTCATGAAACTGAAAGCACGGGCAAACAGTTTGCTCTGTGTGCGGGCCGACGGCGAGCAGGCCGAGGCCGCGCTGGCCGCGCTGAGCGATTTTATCCGGCGCGATTTCGATGAAGGACCCGGCAGTGCCGATCCCGATCATGACGCTACTGCCCGTGTGAATGGCGGGCATGAGCTGCAGCCGAATGAGCTACACCCAGGGTCGTATCCGGCTGATTCCCTGCCAGCCAATACTGCACGACACATTCCCGCGCAGATCGCCTCGCCCGGGTTAGCGCTGGGCCTTTATGGATACCGCAAAATTCGGGTGCTGCAGCAGTTGCTTCGGCAGCCGAAACAGCTTCGCTGCCACCGACACAACAGCGCCAGCTGCTGCAGCAGGCGATCAGTCAGGCTGATCAGCAGTTGATCCGGCTTGGCGCGGACAGCGGTAGTGCTATAGGCACCGAAATTGTCGCTTTCCAGCGCAGTCTGCTGGCAGATGAAGAATTCATCGCCCCGGTATGGGCGGCGATAGCCAGAGGCCAGAATGCAGTCACGGCCTGGAGCGCCCGGTTTGAGCAGGAAAGCGATGCCCACCGCGCCTCTGGAGACGATACCTTGCAAGCCCGCGTGGTCGATCTGACAGATCTGCGGGATCGCGTGCTGCGGTTGTTGGTACAGTCTGATGCCAGCGCCGATGCGGTAGTGCCGGAACAGGCTATTGTGCTAGCCGATGAACTCACGCCCTCGCAGTTTTTGGAACTTGACTGGTCACAGTTGGGGGGGGCGGTCATGCGGGGTGGCAGTCATAACAGCCATATCGCGATGCTGGCACGGGCGCATGGTGTACCCCTGCTGATCCAGTTGCAGGCCGAGATAGCACAGTTGCCGGCAGGTGTCCCGAGCGTGCTGGATGCCACTGCCGGGCAGCTCGTGCTGGCACCTGATGTCGCGCTCAGTGCGGCTTATCAGCAGCGGCTGGCAGAGCAGCAGACACACCGCCAACAGGCGCGATCGTATCTGACCCGGAGCGCGCTGACCGGTGACGGCACGGCGATCAAAGTGCTGCTGAATGTCGATGACCCCACTCTGCTGGAGCAGACTGATCCCGCCCATTGCGAGGGTATTGGTCTGACCCGCACGGAGTTTTTATTCCAGCACGGTTTGCCTGACGAAGCCAGTCAATATCATGTCTACCGACGCATTGTCGAATGGGCCGCCGGTAAACCGGTGACCATTCGCACCCTGGATGCTGGTGGCGACAAGCCGGTTGCCGGGCTGACGCTGGTAGGGGAACGCAATCCGTTTCTGGGTTTGCGTGGTCTGCGTCTTATGCTGGCCAGACCCGACGTGTTTCGCGTGCAGTTGCGTGCTCTGGCGCGGGCGGCGGTGCATGGGCCTTTGCAGGTGATGCTGCCGATGGTGACCACACCATCCGAGTTGCAACAGGCGCGTACCTTGTTGCAGGCCGAATATGCCGCCTTGCGCGACGCGGGTATCGCGGCTGCCATGCCCGCTGTGGGGATTATGGTCGAGGTACCGGCAGCAGCACTCACCATCAGCGATTTTGACGCTGATTTTTATTCCATCGGCAGCAATGATCTGTTGCAATATCTGTTGGCAGCAGCGCGCGATAGCCAGGAACTGACTGCACTGCACAAGCCTGCGCATCCAGCATTGCTGGAACTCATCGCACGAGTCGTTACGCATGGTAAGCGCAGCGGACGTGCGGTCAGTTTATGCGGAGAGCTGGCGGCCCAGACCGAGTATCTGCAGGACGTGCTGAACACCGGTTTACGCTGTCTGTCAGTGCCGGCGGCAGCGTTGGGACGGGTCAAGGCTGCTTTGGCCACGTGTCAGCTGGCGGCCGATTGAGCGCGGCGCATGGCAACTTCTGATTCAGGAAAACCGGTAGCTGGCAAACAGGCTCGAACGGCTGCCTATAAAACGCTCTTGCGGCACTATATTGATCAGCGTCCGTCCGGGTTACGGCAGAAGCTGGCGCAGTTGCTGGGAACCCACAAAAGCTTTATTTCGCAGATCACTAATCCGAATGACCCGACCCCTATACCGGCCCGTCACCTTGATGTCATTATCGATAGTTGCCACTTATCGCAGTCCGAGCGTAGCCAGTTTCTGGAGGCGTATCGGCAGGCGCATCCGCGCCAGCGTCTGGCGACTGGCGATAACGCCCGGCATTACAAAACCCTGCATGTCCAGATTCCGGTGCTGGATGATCCTGAACGGCAGCAGGCGCTGGAGTTGTTTATTCGCGATACGGTGCGGCGTTTATGCGGCCTGGTCGATACCTGAAAGCGGGGCTGCTACGGATAGATTTAGATTACAGTAATTTAAGACTGAAGCGCGCAATGCAACATTGTTTTAATGCAATAAGGCTTTTTTTGAGATCGCTGCTGAGGAGGACCTGCTATGAAAAAGTTTGTCAATACTGTCGATAATATGCTGACGGAAAGCCTGCGCGGTTTCGCCGCGGCATACCGTGATGTCGTACGCCTGCATACCGAACCGGCGTTTATCATCCGTGCGGATGCTCCTGTGAAAGGTAAAGTCGCCTTGATCTCCGGCGGTGGCAGTGGCCACGAACCGCTGCACGGCGGTCTGGTAGGTCGAGGTATGCTGGATGCCGCGTGTCCGGGCCAGGTTTTTACCTCACCCACACCGGATCAGATGCTGGCGGCAGCCGAAGCGGTGGCTGGTGGGGCGGGGGTCTTGTTTATCGTCAAGAACTACTCGGGCGACGTGATGAATTTCGAGATGGCGGCCGAAATGTACGACGGCCTGAACGCAACCGTATTGACTAATGATGATGTCGCGGTCGAGGATAGCCTCTTTACCACCGGGCGACGTGGCGTCGCAGGTACCCTGATCGTGGAAAAAATTGTCGGTGCTGCCGCTGAAGCCGGTGCTGATCTGGCGACCTGTCAGGCTTTGGGCAGTCGTGTGAACGAGAATACAGCGTCGATGGGGGTGGCTTTCAGCAGTTGCACGGTCCCTGCTGCGGGCAAACCCACGTTCGAGATCAGCACAGCAGATATGGAAATGGGCGTCGGTATTCACGGCGAACCTGGTCGTCGCCGGGTGCCTTTAGCCAGTGCCGACGCGATTGCCCAGGAGCTGATCACGGCGATTATGGACGACCTGAAGCCTGCTGCCGGGGCTAAAGCATTGCTTTTGGTCAACGGTTTTGGGGCTACTCCGTTAATGGAGTTGACCCTGATGTACGATGCTGCTGAGCGAGCCCTGGGCGGGCGGGTTGCTATCGTACGCAGTCTGGTCGGAAATTATGTGACGTCGCTGGATATGGCCGGCTGTTCGCTCACCCTGACGCTGCTGGACGATGAAATGCTTAAATATTGGGATGCGCCGGTGCATACCGCTGCTTTGCGTTGGGGCTGCTGAGCGTCTGTTACACCCTGTTCTGGATATTTATTTATGAATCTGTCAGATGCTTGAGCAGGGCTTCACGCAGGGCTTGCTGGTCAGTCGCGTCAGTCAGCGGCTGGCCGTCACGGTCGGTGATATAGAAAATATCTTCGGCGCGGGCACCGATAGTCGCGATTTTGGCATTTTGCAGCTGAATGCCGCAGTCGATGAAAGCCTGTCCTATCCGGCATAACAGGCCGGGGCGGTCCGAGGTGCTGATTTCCAGCAAGGTGCGCCGATTGGCTTCATCCTGCCCGAAGCTGATATCGGAACCGGTCTGAAAATGTTTGAGCACACGTGGCATCTGCCGGTTGCTCTGCAGATTGCGTTGCTCGGGATGATTCAGTTGTTGCCGCAAGGCATCCAGAATTTCCTTCAGTCGGCGGCGCTCCTCGATGGGTTTGCCATCCTGCTCAATGACGGTAAAGCTGTCCAGAATATAACCGGTGTTGCTGGTGATGATGCGGGCGTCAAGCACGGTCAGGCCGAGTCGATCCAGCGTAGCCGTTGTGGTCGCAAAAATGCCGCCAATGTCACGCGTATAAATAAACAGCTCTGTGCCGCCACGGGCCAGATCCTGCAACGCCATCACCAAAGCCCGGCCATCGTCGGCTTTTTTCAGAATGGCGCGGGTATGCCAGACGATTTCATCCACTGAGTAACGCAGGAAGTAGTCGTCGCTGAAACCGCTCCAGACGTTCAGAATCCGCTCCCGGTCTATGCGATGGCGACGCAGCCGCTGGCAGGCCTTGATCTGGACTTCCTGGATGCGCTCTTCCTTGTCGATAGGATTATTGAGTCCCCGCCGCAAACTGCGGCGTGTGGCCTCGTACAGCTCGCTCAGCAGTGATTGACGCCAGGCGTTCCAAAGCTTGGGATTGGTGGCGCGAATATCGGCAACGGTCAGTAGATACAGATAATCAAGATGCAGTTGATCACCGACGAAGCGTGCGAATTCAGTGATGACTTCGGGGTCTTGCAGGTCTTTTTTCTGAGCAGTCAGAGACATGAACAAATGATTGCGGACCAGCCAGACTACCAGCCGGGTATCGAAAGCACTCAGATCGTGCCGCTGGCAGAACTCTTCAGCGTCGACAGCGCCCAGTTCGGAGTGATCACCGCCGCGACCTTTGGCAATATCGTGATAAAGCCCGGCGATATAAAGCAGTTCGACTTTTGGCAGCCGTTGCATCACTTTACTGCAATGCGGAAATTCATGTTCAAAGCGCGGTAAATAAAAACGGCGCAAATGCCGCACCACGAATAAAGTATGCTGATCGACTGTGTAGACGTGGTACAGATCGTACTGCATGCGCCCGACGATTTTACTGAAGGCCGGTAAATAAGCGGCCAGAACACCATAGCGGTTCATCCGCCGTAATACCCGGGTAATCCGGTTCGGGTGGCGCAGAATTTCCATAAACAGGCTGCGGGCGCGCAGATCAGCCCGGAAATTATCGTCGATCAGGTGGCAGTGATCACGCACCAGGCGTACGGTAGAGGCGCGCACGCCATTGAGGTCGAGTCGCTGCTGTAAAATGAAGAATAACTCCAGCAGCGCGAAGGGATACCGCTTGAAAATGCCCGCATGCTTCACTTCCAGATAGCCTTTGCGGATCTGAAAGCGGCGGTTGATCGAGATCGGTTCATCGGTGTCGTTCGCCAGCAGGATCGCTTCCTCGAACAATTGCAGCAGCATTTCATTGAGCCGGCTGATTTCCATAATAGTGCGGTAATAGCGCTGCATGAACTGCTCGACCGCCAGATTGCTGGAATCGTTCTGATAACCGAATTGCTCTGCCAGCTGGCGCTGATAATCAAACAGCAGGCGATCTTCGCGCCGTCCGGTGAGGGTATGCAAAGCGAAACGCACCTGCCAGAGAAATTCCTGGCAGCGAATCAGATCCTGGTATTCGCTCTCGGTCAGAAAATCATGTTTAACCAGCTCGACCAGGGTGGCAGCACCGAAATAGCGTTTAACCACCCAGGCTATGGTTTGAATATCGCGCAGACCGCCGGGGCCTTCCTTGATATTCGGTTCAAGGTTGTAAGCGGTTTCGTGAAATTTATGGTAGCGTTTTTTCTGCTCGTCTTTTTTCGCTTCAAAATAAGCCCGGTTAGGCCAGATGCTGCCTGGGCCGATCAGCGTGCGCATACGCTCGAATAGAGCTTCCGAACCGCAAATCAGGCGCGCTTCCATTAAATTAGTGACCACAGTAATATCGGCCAGCGCTTCTTTCTTGCATTCTTCCGGTGTACGCACGCTATGGCCGATTTCCAGGCCGATGTCCCATAACAGCGTGACCAGATCCGACAGGGCAGCCTGCTGTTCTGCAATAGCGTCCCTATCGCCCAGAATCATGATGTCGATATCAGAGCCAGGATGCAGTTCGCCGCGGCCGTAGCCGCCGACTGCCACGAGGGCCAGCGCCGGACGGTCTGCGTCTTGTGCCCGTGCAGGCAGGAAATGTTCCCATACCTGGCCGAGCACGCTGTCCAGCAGTCTGGCCCGCGCTGCCAGTAACTGACCAACCGGCACATCTTGCTGGAACCATTCACTCAAACGCTGCGTGCTTTGTTTTAGCGCATGGCGTAATTGTGGCAGTAGCGGGTCGTTTTCAGAGGCAGGTTCAAGCTGTGCAACATCAAGCAGTTCGCAGGTTAACTGATCAAGTGTTCTGTCGTTTGTACGGGAATTGCTGTGGACGCTGCTCACGATAACCGGGCCGGACTATGCACGGGCCGTCATGGCATTAGATACCACCGGACTGGTTTCATCGGTCGATGGTGCGGTGCTTTGTTCGGCGGCCTGGCGCGGTGACAGGGTGAATACTTCGTAGCCGGTCTCGGTCACCAGTATCGTGTGTTCCCATTGTGCGGAAATACTGTGATCTTTGGTGATCACGGTCCAGCCGTCCGGTAACAGTTTGGTATGCCGCTTGCCCGCATTGATCATGGGTTCAATAGTAAATGTCATGCCCGGCACGAGTTCGACGCCGGTATTAGGTTTGCCGTAATGCAGCACCTGCGGATCTTCGTGAAAACGCTTGCCGATGCCGTGCCCGCAATATTCGCGCACTACCGAACAGCGGTGGCTTTCGGCATGACGCTGGATAGCATGACCGATATCACCGAGCCGGATACCAGGACGTACCATTTCGATGCCGATCCACATACACTGATAGGCGATTTCACTGACCCGCCGGCCGGTGACCGATGGCTCGCCGACGAAGAACATACGGCTGGTATCGCCATGGTAACCGTCTTTGATCACCGTGATGTCAATGTTGACTACATCGCCACGCTTGAGTTTTTTCTTGCCGGGAATGCCGTGACAAACAACGTGGTTGATCGACGTGCAAATGGATTTTGGAAAACCGCGATAATTCAGCGGCGCAGGTATGGCCTGCTGGACATTGACGATGTAATCGTGACAGATCTGATCGAGTTCCTCTGTGCTGGCGCCATCCTGCACATACGGCTCAATCATGTCCAGCACCTCCGCTGCAAGGCGGCCGGCTACACGCATTTTTTCGATTTCTTCAGGGGTCTTGATTGTAATGCTCATCTAATACTCGTCAGGTTTTAGCAGACTGTTAGTACTGGCTGTGATATGAGCCGCCTTTGAACTCATTGTCAATATGGGCAGGTGCAGACTCTGCAAACTTTGTGTCCTGCCGGGCTGCGTGCCCTCGTCAAAACGGATGCAGTTAAGGCACTGTCCTTAAAATTTTACTGCATTTCCAGATAATTATTTGACTATCTGTGAGTGCAGGGTTCCGTTGCACCGTCTGGTCGGGCGGCAGTGCAAAGCATGGTGCAAATGCCCGCAGGTAACCCGGGAAAACAATAAGGCTTATATGGTGCTGGGGGATGTTTTATGGTATAAAGCGCCCGCCTTTTAGGCAAGAGACACACACGTATCATTAACCGGCGACTGGGTGTTCCTGCCATTCCCCGCGACGAATCCGCGCTAACGCAATTTGCGGATTATCATTAGCCTGCACGGTAACAGAGTGCAGTAAGCGGGGCAATAATGGGATCGTTGTCCGGGATGCGTGGAGGCTTAACCCTTATTACTATCGGGAGTTTATTAAATGGCTAATGTTTCCATGCGCCAAATGCTGGAAGCGGGGGTGCACTTCGGGCACCAGACACGCTACTGGAATCCTAAGATGGCGCCCTATATTTTTGGTGCGCGCAGCAAAATCCATATTGTGAATCTGGAACAAACGCTGCCGATGTTCAATGACGCCATGAATTATATGGGTCGTCTGGCGTCCAAAGGTGGCAAGATCCTGTTTGTCGGTACCAAGCGTGCAGCGCGTGAGGCTGTACGCGAAGCAGCCATCCGCTGCAATATGCCTTACGTTGACCATCGCTGGTTGGGTGGCATGCTGACCAACTTCAAAACGGTCCGCCAGTCGATCAAGCGTCTGAAAGATCTGGAAGCCATGGAGCAGGACGGTAGTTTTGACCGGCTCTCCAAAAAAGAAGTTATCGGTTTGCGCCGCGAAATGGAGAAGCTGGAACGCAGTCTTGGTGGTATCAAAAATATGCCAAGCCTGCCGGATGCTTTGTTTGTTATTGATGTCGGCCACGAAAAAATCGCCATACAGGAAGCTAATAAGCTGGGTATTCCGGTTATTGGCGTGGTTGACACCAACAATTCCCCGGAAGGTATCGCGTATATTGTGCCGGGTAACGATGACGCGATTCGTGCCATCAAGCTGTATACCGACAGCTCCGCTTCTGCTATCGCCGACGGACATACCGTGGTTGCCAGCGGCACCGGGGATGATACCGAAGAGTTCGTGGAAGTCGAGCAAATCGGCCGGGCGGAAGAAGAAGCGGCACCCGCTGAAAGTACGGAAGAGTAGCTTATACACCCTGACCAGGCGGACTGCATCGCTGCATATCCGCCTGGCGCAGCGCCTAATGGAGCGCTGATTCTGCCAGCCATGACTAACTGCGAGGCAGGCTAGCTTATAAGGGCTCCGCCATAGCAGGCCAGGGTTGCAGTCGCTCAGATAGCGGCCAGATCAATGAACCTAATAAGTGAAATTGAAATGCTGCTGCATGTTCGGGTGCCTGAACTGCAGGCAGCGGCACGTTGATGGCGTCGTTGCTAAGCGTGGCAGCAGAAGGACAGTCAGTCGATATTCCCAGCACTCCAGTTAATAAATTGTTTTAAAGAGGTATTGAATAATGGCACAGATTACCGCGGCCTTGGTCAAGGAACTGCGCGAGCGGACCGGCTCTGGCATGATGGAGTGCAAGCGCGCACTTCAGGAAACCAATGGCGATATCGAAGCCGCTATCGAACATCTGCGTAAAACCGGACAAGCTAAAGCTGATAAGAAGGCCGACCGGGTTGCTGCGGAAGGTCAGATCGTGATCCACGCCAGCGCCGATGGTCGTACCATGGCTATGGTTGAGGTCAATTGTGAAACCGACTTCGTGGCCAAGGATGATAATTTCAAAGCCTTTGCCGAAGCAGTGGCAGAAAGTGTGGTTGCTCAAGGTCCGGCTGATGTTGAAGCCTTGTCCGCACTGCAGCTGGCTGACGGTCGTACAGTGGATGAAGCGCGTCGCGATCTGATTGCCAAAATCGGTGAAAATATCCAGGTGCGTCGTTTCAGTGTCATCAACACGGAAAACGGCTTGTTGAACAGCTATTCGCATGGTGGTCGTATCGGTGTGGTAGTGGAATTAAATGGCGGCGATACCGAGCTGGCCAAAGATATCGCCATGCATGTGGCCGCCAGTCGGCCATTATGTGTGAGTGCCGAGCAGGTTCCGGCTGATATTATCGCCAAAGAACGCGAAATCTACCGTGCTCAGGCGATGCAGGAAAACAAGCCAGCCGATATCATCGAAAAAATGGTCGAAGGTCGGGTGCGCAAGTATCTGAAAGAGGTGACTTTATTGGGTCAACCTTTTGTTAAAAACCCGGATCAAAGCATTGAAAAACTGCTGGCCGAGGCGAAAGCAAGTGTCGTACATTTTGAGCGTATGGAGCTGGGCGAGGGGATCGAGAAAAAAGTCGATAACTTTGCCGAAGAAGTCATGGCTCAAGCGCGTGGCGCATAGATAAGTAAGATGTTTATCCTGCCGGGCGGACTGACGCCGTCCGGCAAACACAGTACAATCCTTAGTGATTCTTCTTAATTCTAGCCAGATGCGCATAGCTGATGCAGACACCCAAACCGCTCTATAAACGTATTCTTCTTAAACTTAGCGGCGAAGCCTTACTGGGCGATGCCGATTTTGGCATTGATCCCAAAGTTATTCGCCGTATCGCGACCGAGGTGATGGAACTCAATCGCCTGGGTGTACAGATCGCTATCGTGATCGGCGGCGGCAATCTGTTCCGCGGTGCTGGTCTGGCTGAAGCCGGTATGGAGCGGGTTACTGCGGACCATATGGGTATGCTGGCAACCGTCATGAATGCCTTGGCGCTGCAGGATGCACTGGAGCGCATCGGCATTTACGCCCGAGTGATGTCAGCAATCCGTATCAATGAAGTATGCGAGGATTATATCCGCCGCCGGGCAGTCCGCCATCTGGAGAAAGGGCGGGTTGTAATATTCGCCGCTGGTACGGGTAATCCGATTTTTACCACCGATTCAGCAGCCAGTTTGCGGGCGATTGAAGTTAATGCCGAACTGATGCTGAAAGCCACTAAAGTAGATGGCATTTATTCCGCTGATCCGATGTTGGATCCGACGGCCGAACGCTATGCGGAACTGACCTATGATGAAGCGTTGCGGCGTGAGTTAAAAGTTATGGACGCAACCGCAATGGTAATGTGCAAAGAGCACCATATGCCGCTGAAAGTGTTTAATATGTTTCGTCCAGGCGAATTGATGCGGGTGATGTGCGGCGAACCGGTCGGCACTACAGTCACGAGCTGAAACAGCTCGGCGGCGGTGCGTACGGAATTTGCTGTACGCGTTCCCCGCCGCTTTGTACTGTACGCATGATTATTGTTTCGTTGCTGTTAGCAGGAGGATTCCGATGATTAAAGAGATCAACAAAGACGCCGCTGAACGCATGGCGAAAAGTATCGATAGCCTCAAACAGGAACTTGTCAAACTCCGTACCGGGCGTGCACATACCAGTTTGCTGGACCATATTACTGTGGAGTATTACGGTTCTGAGGTGCCTATTAATCAGGTGGCCTCGGTAACGACAGCCGATTCCCGCACCTTGGTGGTGACTCCCTGGGAAAAACCCATGGTGTCGGCGATTGAGAAAGCTATCATCAGCTCGGATCTGGGGCTGAACCCGAGTACTGCCGGGACGGTGATCCGGATTCCGTTACCACCGTTAACCGAAGAGCGGCGGCGGGACATGGTTAAAGTTGTTAAAGGCGAAGGTGAGAATGCCCGTGTGGCTATCCGCAATATCCGGCGGGATGCCAATAACCATCTCAAAACGCTGCTTAAGGACAAAGAAATTACGGAAGATGAAGAACGGCGGGCTGAGGATGAGATCCAGAAACTGACTGATAAATATATCGCTGAAGTCGAAGAGGTTCTGCACACCAAAGAACAGGAATTAATGGAAATTTAAACGGCATAGCGACGCCAGTTACTGATTCATGGCTGATGATACTACCCGCAGTGAGGCATTGCCGCGCCATGTCGCCATCATCATGGATGGCAACGGGCGCTGGGCGCAGCAGCGTGGCCTGCCGCGTCCGGCTGGGCATCGTGAAGGTGCCAAGACGGTACGCCGGATTGTGGCCGCCTGTCGCGAACGCGGTACCCAGGTGCTTACCCTGTTCGCGTTCAGCAGTGAAAACTGGTACCGTCCTGAGCCGGAAGTTCGCTTATTAATGGAGCTTTTTCTAAACACTCTGCGCTCGGAAGTCAAAAAATTACATGAAAACGATATCCGTCTGCGCGTGATTGGTGATCGTAGTGCGTTCAGCAGTAACCTGCAGCGTCAAATTGATAACGCCGAAGCGCTGACCGCCGACAACCACACCATGACCTTGGTCATAGCCGCCAACTACGGTGGCCGCTGGGATATTCTGCAAGCGGTTCGAAAATTATTGCAAACCGCCAAAGAGCAGGATTTGCAACCCTCTGATATTGATCTGGCACAATTTCAGCCCTATCTCTGCCTGCATGATCTGCCGGAGCCGGATCTGTTTATTCGTACCGGCGGTGAACAACGAATCAGCAATTTTCTCTTGTGGCAGCTCGCTTACACCGAACTCTATTTCTGTGACCGGCTTTGGCCCGACTTCGATACCGATGCTCTGGAGCAGTCCTTCGCTGCGTTTGCCAGTCGTCAACGCCGATTTGGCAAAACAGCCGAACAACTGTTGCGAGATCCGCGTGCTTAAGCAGCGCGTTATCACGGCATTGATCCTGGCCAGTCTGGTTATCTGGGGGGTGTTGCGCCTGCCGGACTGGGGCTTTGCCCTGCTGCTTAGTGTGGTGGTGGCACTTGCCGCCTGGGAGTGGGGCGCACTATTAGGTCGGGGGCGGTCTGTCGCGCTAGGCTATACCGTCCTGATTCTGGTGCTATTAGGCGGTCTGTGGTGGCAGCGTGAGCATACCGTCCTGCTGCATGTGCTGCTCGGGTTCTCGGCTGTTTTTTGGGGCCTGGCCTTGCTGTGGCTGTACCGTTTCAATCGTGCGCCGACGCAACAGGTTACGACAGGTCTGCTCAGCCTGATCGGTCTGATTGTGCTGGCCCCGCCCTGGCTGGCATTACTGGTGCTGCGTGAGTCACCCCGCTTTGGTGCCGAGTATGTGTTGTTTCTGCTACTCCTGATCTGGTTCGCTGACAGTGGCGCTTATTTCGCAGGTCGCGCCTGGGGCAAGCACAAACTGGCACCGCATATCAGTCCTGGCAAAACTCTGGAAGGCGTGCTGGGTGCGCTGGTGGTCAGTCTGGTAGTCACACTGACAGGCGCCATGGTCTTCGATCTACAGCCTGCACAGTGGCCAGGTTTTGTGCTGATCTGCCTGGGTATCGTGCTCTTTTCGATCGCGGGCGATTTATTTGAAAGCATGATCAAGCGCCAGCGCAGAGTTAAAGACAGCAGCCATTTATTGCCTGGACACGGTGGCGTGCTGGATCGGGTCGACAGCCTGACCGCCGCTGCCCCCTTGTTTCTGCTGGCGCTGTTGTGGCTGTTGGAGTGAGCGCGTGATCGGCGTCTGCATTCTCGGCGCGACCGGCTCGGTCGGCGTCAGCACGCTGGATGTGCTGGCTCGTCATCCTGACGATTATCAGGTGGTTGCGCTCAGTGCCCGACGCAATGTCGAGCGGCTACTGCAGCAATGTCTGCAATGGCAACCGCGCCTGGCAGTTATGACTGATCCCGCTGCAGCAGAGGAATTACGACAACGTTTACGCGAAGCCGGCAGTCGTATTGAGGTCTGCAGTGGCGACCAGGCCTTGATAACTGCGGCTACGCTGGATGAAAGCGATTATGTCATGGCAGCCATCGTTGGTGCCGCCGGACTGCAGCCTACTTTAGCTGCAGCCCGGGCTGGCAAACGGGTGCTGCTGGCGAATAAAGAAGCTTTGGTCATGGCGGGTGATTTATTCATGCAGGCGGTAGCCGGGGCTGGCGCTGAATTACTGCCTATCGACAGTGAGCACAATGCCTTGTTTCAATGCCTGCCATCGACATTTACCCAGGCAACAGGCAGGGCCGGGGACAGCACTGTCGACCCCAGACTAATCGGTTCGTTGCGGCACGCCGGCGTTACCCGTCTGCTGTTGACGGCCTCGGGAGGGCCTTTTCTGCATACACCGCCGGCACAACTGGCGGCGGTTACCCCGGCGCAGGCCTGTGCTCATCCGAACTGGGCAATGGGGCGCAAAATTTCAGTCGATTCTGCCAGTATGATGAATAAAGGGCTGGAAGTGATCGAAGCCTGCTGGCTGTTCGGGGCCGAACTGAACCAGGTGGATGTGGTCATTCATCCACAGAGCATTGTGCATTCACTGGTGCAGTACAGTGACGGCTCGGTGCTCGCTCAATTGGGTAATCCGGATATGCGTACGCCTATTGCCCATGCTCTGGCCTGGCCGCAGCGAATGGCTGCCGGGGTTAGCGCATTGGATTTATGCGCAGTCGGGCGGCTGGACTTCCTGCCGCCCGATGAACAGCGTTTTCCCTGTCTGCGTCTGGCTCGTCAAGCCATGCAATCCGGCGGTGTCGGGCCGACGTTACTGAATGCCGCCAACGAGGTTGCGGTCGACGCCTTTTTACATGAGCGGCTGCGTTTCGATCAGATTCCACATCTTATCGAAGAAGTTCTGAATGCGCTGCCGGTGCAAGCTGTAGAGAGTCTGGAGCAGGTGCTTGATGCAGATAGCCGGGCACGAGGCCTGGCTGAGCAACTGATCAGTACACGCCGGATTTGATGCTGTCATCGACTAAGCTGTGCTGGCCTTATGAAGGGCCACGCAGCATTTTTCTTATTACGAGGCGCGAATGAATGGTTCTTTGCTGTCATTACTGGCATTGATCGTAACCCTTGGGGTACTGATCTCATTTCATGAATTTGGCCACTTCTGGGTGGCCCGCCGACTCGGCGTGAAAGTACTGCGGTTTTCCATTGGATTTGGTAAACCGCTCTGGTCCCGGCGTGGTAAAACGGATGACACCGAATATGTGATCGCTGCCATTCCCCTGGGCGGTTATGTGCAGATGCTGGATGAGCGCGAAGGTAATGTCCCGACGCAGGAATTATCACGTGCGTTTAATCGTAAACCGGTAGGATCACGCATCGCGATCGTGGTTGCCGGACCCGCCTTTAATTTTATTTTTGCCATACTGGCGTTCAGCGTTATTTACATGCTGGGCGTGAACAGCATCAAGCCGCTGCTGGACGCACCGCGACCGGATTCTATTGCAGAAGCTGCCGGTTTTCAGCCTGATGACCTGATCGTCAGCGTCGATAATGAGCCAGTGCAAACCCTGGAGGCTGCCCTGCTGAGATTGATCGATCGCAGTCTGGCCGGTGGTCAGGTTGAGGTGGAAGTGCTGGATCGTGATCAGCGCCGGCAGCTGCGGATTCTGGATCTGGCAGAACAGGATCTGGCAGGGGAAACCGATATTTTACGGCAGCTTGGTTTACAGCCCTGGCGGCCGGCGTTTCCTGCTTTGATTGCCGATGTCGTTCCCGCTGGAGCGGCCGCGCAAGCGGGTTTGCAGGGGGGCGATCTGGTGCTTTCGGTAGACGGACAGGCGGTGCACAACTGGATTGAATGGGCGGAATATGTGCAGGCGCGACCGGAACAGCGCATCGAGGTCATGGTCGAGCGTGACGGCCGGCAGCAGGTGCTGGAAGTTGTGCCTGAGCGTGTCACGACCGAGCAGGGGGACATCGGTCGGGTCGGAGCGATGGCGCAGGTGCCTGCCAATAGTAGTGCTGATCCCAATCGGGTGCTGATTCACTACGGGCCATTGCAGGCACTGTGGCATGGTGTGGAAAAAACCTGGGATATGTCCTTGTTCACGTTCCGGATGCTGGGTCGGATGCTGATCGGTCAGGCATCGCTGGAAAATATCAGTGGTCCGATTACTATCGGCAAATATGCCGGTCAGTCAGCCAGCATGGGCTGGAATGCCTTTTTATCGTTCATGGCGCTGGTCAGTATCAGCCTGGGTGTGCTGAATTTACTGCCAGTACCGGTTTTGGATGGCGGACATCTACTTTATTATCTCATCGAGATCATTAAAGGTAAGCCCTTATCCGAAACAGCCCAATACCTGGGCCAGCGCATTGGACTGGCGATGGTTGTGGCTTTAATGGGGCTGGCCTTGTTTAATGATTTTGTGCGCCTGCTACAATAAGCCGATTCATTCAGTCGGCGAATGCGCGCGCGTGCATCTTGGCTCTGCTGCGATACTCTAAACATTATTAATTGATTGAAATATGAAAAAAACAATCTTGGTTTTTGTCGGGTTGCTGGGGCTGGGGAGCTTGGTATGGATGCCGCAGGTTCGCTCGCAGGCAGTAGATTCCACGGCGGCTTTTACCATCAGCGATATTCGCGTTGAAGGGCTGCAGCGTATCTCTGCCGGGACGGTGTTCAATTATTTACCGGCCGGTGTCGGATCGACCATCAGCCCGGCGGATTACGCTGAAATTATCCGAGCCCTGTTCAAAACCGGGTTCTTTACCGATATCAGCCTGGCGCGCGATGGCAATGTGCTGGTCATCAATGTGGTAGAGCGACCGTCGGTTGCGGAAATCAATATCAGTGGCAATAAAGATATTCCCACCGATGATTTGCTGGCTGCTCTGCGCGATATCGGTCTGGCCGAAGGCCGGGTGTTTGACCGCGCCCTGTTGGATCGGGTCGAGCAGGAACTGGTCAATCAGTATTTTGGTCGCGGTAAATATGCGGCCAAGCTGGATGTGGCTGTGCGCACGCTGCCGCGTAATCGGGTGGCCATCGATTTGACCGTATCGGAAGGGGTTGCTGCCCGCATACGACAAATCAACATCGTGGGTAACCAGGATTTTGACGATGATGATTTGCTGGATCAGTTTCAGCTGACCACATCCGGTATTATCACTATCCTGACCAAATCGGATCAGTACTCCAAACAAAAACTGGAAGCGGACATTGAAGCGCTGCGTTCGTTCTACCTGGACCGGGGCTATCTGCGTTTCAATGTCAATTCAACGCAGGTCTCGATTTCGCCCGATAAAAAAGATATTTATGTCACGATTAATATCACCGAAGGCGAACCGTATACCATTCGTGATGTTAATTTGCGCGGTAATCTGCTGATTCCCGAGGAAGAACTACGAGACCTGATTACCTTGCAGGAAGGCGAAGTTTTCTCCCGCAGCGAGGCTAACCAGGTTGTGCAGGCACTGGCTGACCGGTTCGGTGAGGATGGCTACGCGTTTGCGGTGATCGATACCGTACCGAATCTGGACGATGCCACCAGTCAGGTTGACCTGACATTTGTGATTGACCCGGGTCGGCGCGTTTACGTGCGGCGAATCAATTTCAGCGGCAACCTCAAAACCAACGATGATGTCCTGCGCCGGGAAATGCGCCAGGCCGAGGGTGGCTGGTTTTCGACCAAAGACATCAAGCGCTCGCAGGTACGCCTGCAACGCCTGCCTTATCTGGCTGATGTGCAGGTCGACAGTCAGCCGGTACCGGGTTCGCCTGATCAGGTGGATATCGATATTGCCGTCGAAGAACGAAATTCCGGTAGCCTGAACGTAGGTCTGGGCTACGGTCAAACCGAAGGCTTTCTGTTTAATGCTGCTGTATCGCAGAGTAATTTTCTCGGTACCGGCAATGAGGTCGGATTTGCTTTTAACAATAGTGATTCCGACACCCTGTACAGCCTGACCTACAATAACCCTTACTACACACCGGATGGCGTCAGCAGGGGGTTCCGTCTGAGCTACCGCGAAACCGATGCCGGGGAAAACAACACGGCAGATTATGTGGTGGACAGACTGGTCGGCTTATTGAATTATGGTTTCCCACTAAACGAATTTGATACCTGGCGAGTGGGGGCCGGCCTGGAAAACCTGCACATCAAAACGACCGAAAGCTCACCGCAGGAAATCTTCGATTATCTGGATGAGAATGGCGATGATTTCTGGAATATCAAACTGGAAAGCAGCTGGTCGCGCGATAGCCGTAACCGGATTATTTTCCCGACAGAAGGGTATTTAAACCGCGTGGCTCTGGAAGTGGCCTTGCCCGGTAGCGATACCGAATACTATAAAATTGATTATCTGCACCGCGGTTATTTCCCCTTGAATGACGGCCTGACGTTAACCTGGCGTGGTGTGCTAGGCTATGGTGATGGTTATGGCGATCAGGATTCCTTGCCGTTTTTTGAAAACTATTATGCTGGCGGATTACGCACAGTGCGTGGCTTCGAGACCAATACCCTGGGCCCCAGATACAGCAACGGCGAAGCTAGCGGCGGCAGTGTGCGGGTGGTTGGCGGCACTGAGGTAATCAGTAAATTGCCGTTTCTGGCAGATTCCGATAATTTCCGGATTTCTGCTTTTTTGACATTGGTAATGTGTTTGAAACTCCAAGTGATTTTGATGCGGGTGAGCTGCGCTATTCCACCGGCCTGAGCTTCATGTGGATATCGCCCCTGGGGCCTTTGTCGCTGAGCTATGCGCTGCCAATTAACGATGAAGATGACGATGATGTCGAAAATTTTCAATTCTCCTTCGGTGTCCCGTTCTAAACGTTCAGGGTAGTTCATGAAATTACGCGTGCACAGTATGACCCGCCCTCTAGTCATGGCGGTTATGTTTTGGAGCATTTTGGGCAGCGCTGGCTTGCTGGCGCCCGTTGCATTTGCGCAAATACCGCTCAAAATCGGTTTCGTCAACGCCAGTATCATTCTGGAAAAAGCGCCGCAAGCCGAAGAGGCACGCAAACGGCTGGAAGAAGAGTTTGACGAGCGCGATCTGGCATTGGTAGAAGCGCAAAAATTCGTCCGCGAGCTGGAAGACCGCTTGATTGACGAAGGCTCGGATATGAGTGACAACGATCGGCGCAAGCTGGAACGTGAGATCCGTAACCAAAAACGTGATCTCAAACGCATGGAAGAAGAGTTTAAAGAAGATTTTAATCTGCGTCGCAACGAAGAACTCGGCAAGTTGCAGCGTTTGGTGTATGAGGCAATCGTCAGCCTGGCCAAGGCTGAGGAATTCGATCTGATCGTCAATCAGGATTCGGTTATTTTCGCCAGTCAACGCGTTGATGTTACCGAAAAAGTATTAGAGCGTTTGCAATGAGAGCGCGAGTTGCAGAGGCGTCCGCACTGAGCGCAGTGTGGTGAAACGCAGTCTGGCCGAACTTGCTGCGGTTGCCGAAGCGCAATTACAGGGCGATAGCGAGCTGATGATCAGCGGTGTTGCCACGCTGGAACATGCAGGGCCACAACATATCAGCTTTCTGGCGAATTCCCGTTACCGCCAGCTGCTGACTAAAACCCAGGCCGGTGCTGTTATTGTAGCGGCAGCAGACGCTGTACTTTGTCCGGGTGCAGCTATGATTGCGCCTAATCCCCTGCTGTCGTACACCAAAGTGGCTACCCTGTTTTACAATGATGCCCGCAACGGTGACCGGCAGCCTCCATCCGGTGTACACCCCAGTGCCTGGGTGAGTTCTGACGCCAGGGTAGCAGATTCGGCCTGGATTGGACCGCAATGCACAATCGAGGCGGGCGCTGTTATTGAGGCGGGTGTCTCGATCGGACCGGGCTGTGTGATCGGGGCCGGCGCCGTTATTGGGCGTGATTCGCAATTGCTGGCCAATATAACACTGTGCCATGGCGTGATGCTGGGACAGCGCGTACTGGTGCATCCGGGCGCGGTGATCGGCAGCGACGGGTTTGGCAATGTCAAGCATGAGGGCCGCTGGGTTAAAATCCCCCAACTGGGTAGTGTCCGTATTGGCGATGATGTTGAGATCGGAGCCAATACAACTATTGATCGTGGCGCGATCGACGATACCGTGATCGAAGACGGGGTCAAGCTGGACAACCAGATTCAGATTGCGCATAACGTGCATATCGGTGCGCATACCGCTATTGCCGGCTGTGTCGGGATTGCCGGCAGCGCCAAAATCGGCCGCCATTGTATGCTGGGCGGTGGTGTAGGTGTCGCAGGCCATCTGGAAATTGCCGACCATGTCACTGTAACGGGGATGTCCCTGGTGACCCAGTCAATTTTGGAATCTGGCGTATATTCCTCCGGCCTTGCGGTTGAATCAAACCGGACCTGGAATAAAATAAGCGCCCGCTTGCGCCGCATTGATGAACTGGCGCGGCGCATTATAGCTCTTGAAAAAAGAGCCTCTGGAGAACGTGGGTGAATACGGAAAAAAAATTAGATATTGGTCAGGTGCTGCAGTATTTGCCGCATCGTTATCCGTTTTTATTGGTCGACAGGGTATTGGATTATGTGCCTGACGAGTCTTTGCTGGGCCTGAAAAACATTACCTATAACGAGCCTTTTTTTACGGGGCATTTTCCCCAGCGGCCCATTATGCCGGGCGTGCTGATCATCGAAGCGCTGGCGCAGGCAACAGGGATTCTGGCATTTGTCAGCGGTGAGGATAAAACCGATGGCGAAATGTTTTACCTGGTCGGTGTGGATAATGCCCGGTTCAAACAACCGGTAGAACCGGGCGATCAATTATTGTTGGATGTACAGATACGCCGGATCAAACGTGGCATCGGGATGTTCACGGGTGTGGCCCGGGTAGACGATAAAATTGTAGCCTCGGCTGAACTGATGTGCGCCCGGCGAGGAATCAACATATGATAGACCTCCGTGCTGTGGTGGACCCCAGTGCCCAAGTGGCTGATTCCGTCAGCATCGGGCCTTATTCCATCATTGGCCCCGAGGTGGAAATCGGTGCGGGAACCTGGATCGGGCCACATGTGGTTGTCAAAGGACCAACCCGGATCGGCCGAGACAATCGCATTTTTCAATTTGCCTCGATTGGTGAGGATCCGCAAGATAAAAAATATCGCGGCGAGCCTACCCGACTGGAAATTGGTGACCGCAATACCATTCGTGAGTACTGTACGATTAATCGCGGTACCGCGCAGGATCAGGGGCTGACCCGGCTCGGTGACGATAACTGGATCATGGCATATTGCCATATTGCCCATGACTGCATTATTGGCAGCCATTCGATATTTGCCAATAACGCTTCTCTGGCCGGGCATGTCCGTATCGACGACTACGCGATTCTGGGTGGTTATACCCTGGTGTACCAGTTTTGCCGTCTGGGGGCTTACAGTTTCAGCGCCTTTGCCTGCGGTGTGAACAAAGATATTCCGCCGTTTGTAATGGCAGCGGGTTATCGGGCTGAACCGCGCGGCATCAATATTGAGGGGCTGCGGCGGCACCAATTCACAGCCGATGAAATTGCGGCTATCAAACAGGCGTATAAACTGATCTATCGCTCCGATTTGCGACTTGAACAAGCTGTCGAGCAGATGCGCTCACTGGCCGAAAACTATCCCCGTATCAGCTTGCTGCGGGAATTTCTGGCTTCTGCCGAGCACGGCATTATCCGCTGAGCTATCAGGTTGCCGCGATGAGCGTGGCTGCTGCCAACAAGCCGACAATCGCCCTGGTCGCTGGCGAGCAGTCCGGCGATATCCTGGGTGCGGGCCTGATGCAGGCGCTTCAACAGCGTTCAACCCGGTTTACTTTCAGTGGTATCGGTGGTCCGCGCATGCAGGCGCTGGGTTTACAGTCGCTGGCACCGATGGAAGCATTGTCGGTCATGGGACTGGTCGAGCCGCTTAAACACCTGCCGGAATTACTCCGTATTCGCCGTAGCTTATTCCAGCACTTTAGCCAGCATCCGCCAGCCGTTTTCATCGGCATTGATGCCCCGGATTTCAATTTGGGGCTGGAGCAGCGCCTGCGTCAAACAGGTATTGCAACTGTGCACTATGTCAGCCCTTCGGTTTGGGCCTGGCGGCGCTGGCGCATAAAAAAAATCGCTCGCAGTGTGGATCTGATGCTGACCCTGTTTCCCTTTGAAGCCCGCTTTTATGAACAGGCCGGCATCCCGGTGCGTTGCGTTGGGCATCCGCTGGCGGATCAGATTCCGCTGCAGGCTGATCGCGATTCTGCCCGCCGGGCGTTAGCGTGTGATACCGCGACAACGCTGGTAGCGTTACTGCCCGGCAGCCGCAGTAGTGAAGTCGAGCGGCTCGCGCCCTTGTTTTTACAAACAGCGCAGCAGCTGATCCAGCGACACTCCGGGGTGCAGTTTATTATTCCGGCGGCGACCCCGGCCCTGGCGCAGCGCCTGCGCGCTTTGCTGACAGATCCTGCGCTGGCGGCCGTTACCCGTCTGGTTGACGGGCAGGCACACACGGTGATGGCGGCGGCCGATGCTGTACTGCTGGCGTCAGGCACTGCGACGCTGGAAGCGATGCTGTTAAAACGGCCGATGGTCGTGGCTTACCGGACAGCACCGCTGACCGCCTGGCTGGCCCGTCGGCTGGTTAAGGCACCGTATTTTGCGTTGCCAAATTTATTGGCTGGCGAACGTCTGGTCGCGGAGTTTTTTCAGGAACAGGCAACAGCTGACGCATTGGCCAAAGCGCTGCTTGCCTTATTGGACGACAAGCAGCATGTGCAAAGCCTGCAGCAACGTTTTATGGACTTGCATCAAACGCTGCAGCGCAATGCCAGTATCCAGGCGGCGACAGCAATCGAGGCTTTGCTAGCCGATTCCAGCAGCCAGAATATCTAATCGCTGCCGTCAGGTCTGGCGTAATACCAATAATTCAATACGCAACGCTTCCATATCATGTGCAGCCCCGGGGTTCTGGCCTTGTGGGTCTGGCTTTGGGGGGGCAGGACAATAACACTATGCAGAATGATTTAATTGCCGGTATTGACGAAGCCGGGCGTGGTCCGTTAGCCGGCCCGGTGGTCGCTGCGGCGGTGATACTCGATCCGCTGCGGCCGATCAGCGGCCTGGCCGATTCCAAAAAACTCAGTGCCGCCAAGCGCGAACATCTTACCGCTATTATCAAGGGAACAGCACGGGCCTGGTACATCGCCGAAGCTTCGGTTGCTGAAATAGACCAGCTGAATATCCTGCAGGCCACGCTGCTGGCGATGCGACGGGCCTTGACGGGCCTTGACTGTGTGCCCGAGCTGGCTTTGATCGACGGTAACCGCCTGCCACGGGATCTACCTTGCCCGGCCCGCGCACTGGTACGGGGCGATGCGCTGGAGCCATGTATCAGTGCAGCATCGATCCTGGCCAAGACCCACCGGGATGCATTATTACGCGAATGCGATAAAATTTATCCCGCTTACGGTTTTGCCCGACACATGGGCTATGGCACCCCCCAACACCTGGCAGCATTGGCCGAACACGGCCCAACACCGATTCACCGACAGAGTTTTGCGCCGGTACGGCAGGCACGGAGAACATTATGAGCGCACGCTTTATCCATTTGCATCTACATACCGAGTTTTCCCTGGTAGATGGCGTGGTGCGGATCAAGCCTTTGATCAAACAGGTGGTGCAGGCCGGTATGCCTGCGGTCGCTGTCACCGATATGGCCAATATGTACGGTGTGGTCAAATTCTATAAAGCAGCCCTGGCCGCTGGCGTGAAACCGATTATAGGCGCTGATATCTGGCTGCAGCGTAATGACGAACCTGCCAGCCGCATGGTGCTACTGTGCCAGGATATGACCGGCTTTCGTAATTTGTCCCGCCTGATCAGTCGCAGTTATCAGGAAGAGCGGCAGCGCGACGTGGTTATTGTCCGCCGGGCCTGGCTGGATGGTTATAGCGACGGGCTAATCGCCCTGTCCGGCGGACGTGAGGGTGAAATCGGCAGACTGCTGCTGCATGACAATCAGGCTCAGGCGCAAACCTGTCTGGATGACTGGCTGCAGTTGTTCCCGGATCGTTTTTATCTGGAGCTGCAGCGTACCGGCCGACCTGACGAGGAAACCTATCTGCAGGCTGCTGTAAAGCTGGCCGGCACTGCGGGCGTACCCGTGGTGGCCAGTAACGATGTGCGGTTTCTGCAGGCCGATGACTTCGAGGCGCATGAGGCACGAGTTTGCATCAACCAGAGTTGTGTGCTGACCGATCCCAACCGGCCCCGTTCTTACAGCGAACAGCAGTATCTGCGTACCCCCGAGGAAATGGCTGAGCTGTTTGCCGATCTGCCGCAGGCGCTGGAAAACAGTGTCGAAATTGCTATCCGCTGCAATCTGGAACTGGAACTTGGCCACAGTGTGCTGCCCGATTTTCCGGTGCCGGAGGGCTGAGCACTGCCGAGTATCTGGAGCAGGTTTCGCAGGCGGGTCTGGAAAAGCGCCTGGCGCAACTGTTCAATGCTCGTGCACCGGATTTTGCGCAGCAACGCCAACCCTATGATGAGCGCCTGGCCATCGAACTCGGCGTAATCAATCAAATGGGCTTTCCGGGTTACTTTCTGATTGTAGCTGACTTTATCCAGTGGGCGCGGGACAACGGCGTGCCGGTCGGGCCGGGGCGCGGTTCGGGTGCTGGCTCGCTGGTGGCTTATGCGCTGGGCATTACCGATCTGGATCCACTGGCGTATGACTTGCTGTTCGAACGGTTTTTGAATCCGGAACGGGTCTCCATGCCGGATTTCGATATCGATTTCTGCATGGAAGGGCGCGACCGGGTGATCGATTACGTGGCGCGCAAGTATGGCCGCGACAAAGTTTCCCAGATTGCCACCCATGGCACCATGGCGGCCAAAGCGGTGGTGCGCGATGTTGGCCGGGTGCTCGGTTATCCGTATGGTTACGTCGATCGTATCGCCAAGTTAATTCCCTTCAAGCCCGGTGTAACCGTCACCCTGGAACAAGCGATGGCGGAAGAGGAAGAACTGCGCAAACTGTACGAAGAGGACGAGGAAGTCCGTTATCTGATCGATCTGGCCCGCAAGCTGGAGGGTTTGTCGCGTAATGTCGGCAAGCATGCCGGCGGGGTGGTAATTGCGCCCTCGAGTCTGACTGATTTCTCACCGCTATACTGTGAAGCGGGTTCCGACAGTCCGGCGACGCAGTTCGATAAAGACGATGTGGAAGCGGTCGGTCTGGTTAAGTTCGATTTTCTGGGTCTGCGCACCCTGACTATCATCGACTGGGCCGTGCAGACCATCAATCAGAAGCAGGCCAAACCGGATCAACCGGCGCTTGATATCAGTGCTATACCGCTAGTGGATAAACCCACTTTTGACCTGCTCAAGCGGTGCGAAACCACGGCGGTATTTCAGCTCGAATCGCGCGGCATGAAAGATCTGATCAAACGACTGCAGCCCGATCGCTTTGAAGACATTATCGCGCTGGTGGCACTGTTTCGACCCGGCCCGCTGCAATCCGGCATGGTGGACGATTTTATCAACCGCAAGCACGGCCGTGCTGAAGTGGCCTATCCGCATCCCGATCTGGAGCCGATTCTGGAATCGACGTATGGCGTGATTTTGTATCAGGAACAGGTCATGCAGATTGCCCAGGTACTGGCCAATTACACGTTGGGCGGTGCCGATCTGCTGCGCCGGGCCATGGGTAAGAAAAAGCCGGAAGAAATGGCCAAGCAGCGCGAAATTTTTATGCAAGGGGCTGCTGAACGCGAGATTGATCCTGCTGTTGCCGGTTATATTTTCGATTTGATGGAGAAGTTTGCCGGTTATGGTTTCAATAAATCGCACTCGGCTGCCTACGCCCTGGTGTCGTATCAGACTGCCTGGCTGAAAGCGCATTATCCGGCGGCATTCATGGCCGCAGTGTTGTCCTCGGATATGGACAATACCGATAAAGTTTTAATCTTTATCGAAGAATGCCGGCAGATGAAGCTCGAGGTTGTGCCGCCGTCGATTAACCAGTCCGAATACCGTTTTACGGTCGACGAGAAAAACCGCATTGTCTATGGTCTGGGCGCGATCAAAGGCGTTGGGGACAGCGCGCTGGAGAATATCCTGGAAGAGCGGCGTCGGGCCGGTATGTTTCGCGATCTGGTCGATGTCTGCCAGCGGGTGGATTTGCGCAAAGTCAACCGCCGGGTGCTGGAAGCGCTGATCCGGGCTGGTGCCTGCGATTGCCTGAATCCCAACCGGGCCGGCTTGCTGGCGCAGCTGCCGGATGCCCTGGCGCTGGCCGAGCAGGGTTCTCGCGCCAGTGCGGCGGGGCAGTTGGATATGTTCGGTCTGGAAAGCCCGCTGGCACCGACACCGGAAATCAGCATGTCCAGTCAAAACTGGCCGGAATGGACCGAAGCAGAGCGCCTGACCGAGGAGAAAAAAACGCTGGGCCTGTACCTGACCGGACATCCGATTACCCAGTATGAGGCCGAGCTCAAACACATCATAACCGGTCGTCTGGCCGACGTCATGAACAGTGGTGACAGCCACCGTGCGAGCGGCAGTGAACGCGGCTATGGACAAGGTCGGGGGCGGGGTAATGAGCAGAAAGTTGTGCTGGCCGGTCTGGTGGTGGAAATTCGTACCCGCAATGGCAACCGTGGTGGCCGGATGGCGTTTGTAACGCTGGATGATCGCAGTGCCCGGCTGGAAATCCGGGTATTTTCGGAGGCGTACGAGCAGTTTCGTGACCTGATCCGGGAAGACCGGGTACTGGTCGTTGAAGGCAGCCTGACCTATGATAATTTTTCCGATAGTCTGCGCCTGACCGCCGAACGCATTATGGATATTGACAGTGCTCGTGCCGATTATGCCCGGCGGCTGGTGCTCAAGATGACAGAGCAGCAGTTCGGCAATGGTTTACTGGATGAACTGGCCGGTGCATTAGCGCCATACCGGGAAGGCAAGTGCCGGATTATGGTCGATTACACACGCATCGGTGCACGTGCCGAGCTGAACTTCGGTGAGGAGTGGCGCGTCAAACCGGCAGAGCCTTTACTGCAGCAATTGCGCCACCTGCTTGGAGAGCAGCAGGTGCGTCTGGAATACGGTCGGTCCGGCGGCGTCTGAAGCCCAAAAGAGCGCATGTTATAAAAAAGTGATAAAGCGCTGCTACGGTAGCTCTGATGCAATCGCTGGTGCCAACCAACAGTAGCGCTTACTCCCGCAACTCTCGGAGGAAACAGGCATTGCCTGGTGCTGTTTGTGACAGGCAAAGCGCCACACGGTACGGGTTTTTTAAACAGGTTCCGAGCACACAGAGGTTACAAGCCCATGTTGATCAAAAAACCGTCGGACATTCAACCTTCCGAAATCACACCGCCAGCGCTTTACCATAACCGCCGCCGTTTTCTGCAAACCTCGGCCGCCCTGATCGGCAGCGCCGCCCTGGCTGATCTGATAACCGGCACGCCAGCACAGGCTGCAACAGCGCAGACCTTCGCTGATTTGCCCGCCAGTGAGTATAGTACCGACGAAGAGCTCACACCATACGAATCAGTGACTTCGTATAATAATTTCTATGAGTTTGGCACCGGTAAAGAAGATCCGGCCCGCTATGCCGGAGCGCTGCAACCGTGCCCCTGGTCGGTCACGGTTGAAGGCGAGTGTGCTAAACCCGGCGTCTACGATATCGAAGATTTCCTCCGGCCGCAGGCGCTGGAAGAACGTATTTACCGGCTGCGTTGTGTCGAGACGTGGTCAATGGTGATCCCCTGGGTAGGTATCTCAATGGCAGACACCCTCAAGCGTTTCGAGCCCACGGGTAATGCCAAATACGTGGAGTTCCACACTCTGGTCGATCTTGCACAGATGCCCGGCCAGAAACGGCCTATTCTGGATTGGCCTTATCGCGAAGGTTTGCGTATGGACGAGGCCATGAATCCGCTCACAATTTTTGGTGTCGGCCTGTACGGCGATGTATTACCCAATCAGAATGGTGCTCCCCTGCGTTTGGTTGTGCCGTGGAAATACGGCTTTAAAAGCATCAAATCAATCGTTAAGATTATTTTTCGCGAAGATCCACCGCTCAATACCTGGCAGCAGCAAAATGCGCGTGAATTCGGTTTTTACGCTAACGTGAACCCGGATGTTAGTCACCCGCGCTGGAGTCAGGCCAAAGAACGGCGCATCGGCGATTTTTTCAAGCGTGATACGCTGCCATTCAATGGCTACAGTCAACACGTCGCGCACCTTTACATGGGCATGGATCCGAAAACACTTTTTTGAATGGATTTACCGAGTAGCAACGATTATCAACGCATTCTGCTCAGCGGTGCCGCGCTGCTGGATGTCCGTGCGCCGGTGGAATTCGCCCAGGGCGCTTTCCCGACAGCTGTCAATTTACCTTTGCTGAACGATACCGAGCGCGAGCAGATCGGTATTCAGTACAAGCAGCATGGCCAGCAGGCGGCTATCGAACTGGGACACGCTATCGTTAGTGGCACGGTTAAAGCCGAGCGGGTGGCGGCCTGGCGGCGCTTTGCCGAGGCCAATCCGCAAGGCTATCTGTATTGTTTCCGGGGCGGTTTGCGCTCCAGAATCAGCCAGCAATGGCTGGCCGAAGCCGGGCTGGTTTACCCGCGTATCAGCGGCGGGTATAAAGCCATGCGGCGGTTTTTACTGGATGAATTAAATCATTCGGTCGAGCGCTTACCGATCCTGGTGCTGGGCGGGCGTACCGGAGTTGCCAAAACCCGCTTTCTGCACACCCTGCAGTACAGTGTGGATCTGGAAGCGCTGGCCAATCATCGCGGCTCAGCGTTCGGGCGTGAACTCAGTCCGCAACCCACCCCTATCAATTTTGAAAATACACTCTCGCTGGCATTACTGCGGTTGCGGGCACAGAATGCGCCCTGGGTTCTGCTGGAAGACGAGGGCAGCAATGTTGGCAGCCTGTCGATACCGCGGACTCTGGTCGATGCCATGGCGTCTGCCCCGCTGCTTATTCTGGAAACCACACTGGTTGCGCGGGTACAGCATATTTTGCAGGAATATGTCATCGATAAACAGGCGGATTATCAGCGCTGCTATGGTGTGGCCGAGGGTTTTGAACAGTTCAGTAATTATCTGCTCGATAGTCTGGGGCGGATTCGGAAGCGGCTCGGCCCGCTGCGCTATCGTGAGTTGCAAAACAGTATGCGCGATGCCCTGATGCTCCAGCACGATACCGGTTCGGCTGACGGCCACCGGCTTTGGATCGAGACGCTGCTGCGCGATTACTATGACCCGATGTACGATTATCAATTAGCACGCAAGCAGCCGCGTGTAGTATTCCAGGGTACTCATTCTGCGTTGCACGCATGGCTGGCAAGTGATGTGCCGCGACAGTTGGCGGAGCGCTAAAAGGCCATCACTGCTGCCGTCCCAGCGCTTGTTTGATCGCGCCGAATAATTTCTCGATATCCAGCGGTTTTCTCAGATAACCCTGCAGCCCCGCCGCTTGCACAGCCTGTTCAGATAAGCTTTCGCTATAACCCGTGTATAAAATTACCGGCAGCTGGGGCCGCAGTCTCTGCAGTTCGCGGGCGAGCGCCAGGCCGGTTAGCTTGGGCATAGTCTGGTCGGTAATGACCAGATCATAGTTGGCGGGATCGGCCTGGAATAAAGCCAGCGCATCGCGGCCGTTGCGAGCGGTCGTTACCTGAAAGCCACGACTGCTGAGTAGATCGCGCATGAAGTCAGTGATCGACGGTTCATCCTCAACTAGCAGTACATGGCCGTAAAAGCGCAACCCCGCCGTATTTTCCTGCGGTGCAAGCGGTGCTTTGACGGGGCTGCAATCAGTACTGCCCAAGGGTGGCAGCAGAACCCGGAACGCTGCGCCCTGGCCTGGCGCGGTATGAACTTCGATATGGCCGCCGTGCTCGTGCACGATACCGTGTACGGTAGCCAGACCCATACCGCTGCCTTTGCCGGTTTCTTTGGTGCTGACAAACGGTTCGAAAATACGTTCCAGCAGATCCGCTGCAATACCGGGACCGTTATCAGCGACAGTCAATTCGACAAAATCGCCGTTAACCGTCTGCCGACAGGAGGTGCAGACCAGATTTTTAACGGTCCGGTTACTGACATGCAAGTTGATGGTACCGTGTCCGCGGATAGCGTCTCGGGCATTGATGCAGAGGTTCATCAGCACCTGTTCCAGCTGAATCGGATCGAACATGACCAGATTGGCGGTTTGATTGACCGCAGTGGAAAATTCCACTGTGGATGGAAAGGTGGAACCGAACAGCTTGACGGATTCTTGAATCAGCGTGGGCAAGGCAAGGGGACGACGTTCGCCGCGCTGACCGCGACTAAACGTGAGGAGCTGCTGAACCAGGTCGCGAGCCCGGATACCGGCGTTCTGAATCTGCTCCAGATAGTTCTGCAGGCGTGGCTCCGGCAATTTGGCCACGTGTTCGCAGGCCAGCACGGTATAGCCCAGGATGCTGGTAAGTATATTATTGAAATCGTGGGCAATACCGCCAGTCAGATGGCCCAGCGCTTCCATTTTCTGTGCCTGTCGCAGCTGGCTGCCCAGTCGTTCGCGTTCCTGCTCGGCCTGGCGTTGCTCGCTGATATCGCGCACGATGCCCAGCCAGTGCGGTTTACCCTGATAGCGCATCGATACGGCGTGGATATCCGCCTCGAAACAACTGCCATTGCGCCGCTGGACCGTGGTCTGGGTGTGAAAGCTCAGGCCGGCGTTTGCGGCCTGCATGAATTGCTGGTAAATCTCGTGGCTTTGAGGTGGCACAAAACTCAGCGGTTTCATCTCCAGTATGCTGTGGTGCGCATAATCAAAGAGCTGGCAAAACGCCGGATTGGCGTCAACGATGTGACCTTGCGGGTTCCACAGCACAAGGCCATCAACTGAGGCATTGAAAATGCTGCGGTATTGTTTTTCATTGGTTTGCAACGCCTGCTCAACCTGTTTGCGCTCGGAGATATCGCGAGCAAACCCCAACACGCGTTCCTGATTGGCCAGAGTGGCTCGTTTCAGGACGACCTCGTCCCAGTGCAGACTGCCGTCTTTATTTTTGCGCTGCCATTCAAAACGGACTGTCTCGCCGGCTTTGGCCCGCTCGATAAAGTGCAGCGCATGTTGCAGCGTGTAGGGTGATTCGCCGGAGCTGAGTGCACCGATATCGAGTTGGCGTATTTCCTCGCGGCTATAACCGTAGGTTTCACAGGCCTTGTCATTGCAGTCGATAATAGCGCCAGTCTCAAAATCATGTACGAAAACAGCGTCTTCGATAGCATGAAAAATACCGAGATAGCTGGTTTCCAGCTCGCTGCGGGCGGCTTCAGTCTGTTTTCGCGCCAGCTCGGCAGCGGCCCGCACCGCGACAATTTTGAAGATGGGCTCGAGCAGTTCGATGTCGCTCAGTGCCTGCTCGTGCAGTACTGCGATCAGGCCCAGGGCTTTCCCCTGTGTATCAAACAGGGGATAAGCCGCGTAACTGTTGAAGCCGAAACGGCGTGCCAGATCGTCTTCCGGGTATTGCTCCAGCAAGCCGTACTGAATGTGTTGAAAACGCTGGCCAATGACATCCTGGCAGGGTGTATTGCGTATGGAGTACACAAAATTGGCGCGTGGTTCGCCGCGATAATATACCGCCAGTGTGGCGATCTGCCCGGGTGCGCACAGTTCGCCAATCATCGCCTGGCTGGTGCCAAGCGTATGTGCCAGGTGGGTTGCCAGCTGCAGGAAAATATCCTCGTCGCCCAGCTGCGAAACGACCAGCGCGGTGTCTTGTAAAGCCTGCAATAGACGTGAACGTCTATCCTCGTCTTGCGCCAAGTCTTGACTCCTTGTTGTCATCGGTTCCTCCTGTTCCGCTCAGCGTGTCTTCAGCGTGTTTTTAACGGGGACTCCGTGCGCGCCGCAATACGCTTTTAATCCGCGCCAGCAATTCGCGCAGATCGAAGGGTTTGGCGACATAATCGTCGGCACCCATTTCCAGGCCTACGATGCGATCAACCACTTCGCCCGCACCGGTGACCATGATGATACCGAGATCGTAGTGCTGGCGCAGGTAACGGGTCAGATCCAGTCCGTCTTCGCCGGGCAGGCGCACGTCCAACAGCACTAAAGCCGGTGCCTGTGTCGCCAGATGCTGGCGCATGGTTTGACCGCTGTCGGCTTCCAGTATCTGGTAACCGTTGCTGCTCAGGTACTCGGCCAGTAATTCGCGGATCTGTGGGTCGTCGTCAACGATCAGGATGGTTTCCGCCTTATCAGGTGATGATGCTGGAGGGTTTGAATCCACAGCAAAACCGCTCGCCGGATCATCGCTTGCTACTGCGCCGAGCATCGGCGTCGGGGTATCGATGAACGCTTTTAATGCCTGAAAAAATACCGGCCAGGCCGGCTCGCTGTCCAGCAGCATATGATTATTGCTTTCCAGCGCGACGAAACGGGCATTGGGTAGCAGTGATGCCAGCAACTGGCCTTCGGCGAAAGGCACCCGGCTGTCATCACGTGCGTGCATGATCAGGGTTGGTGCTTGCACCTGCTGTGCCAGCTGCTGCACGTCAATAGTCGCGAATTCGCGCAGAAACCGAGCCGCATTAGCCGCCGAGGTGGAGACTTTCTGCAGTTCATTGAACCAGTGCTGCTGCTGTGTACTGCCGCCGGGCATGAACATCGCGGTAAAAAGTTGTCGGAAAGCCGGATTTTCCTGCCCCCAACCCAACTCCACCA
The DNA here is from genome assembly GCA_041396125.1 of Gammaproteobacteria bacterium. Classification (GTDB taxonomy): domain Bacteria; phylum Pseudomonadota; class Gammaproteobacteria; order Competibacterales; family Competibacteraceae; genus JAWKZG01. Next base: position 683,061 of record JAWKZG010000001.1, read on the forward strand.
GCTGGATCAGGGCTTCTTCCTCAGCCCGGACACGGGGGGATGGATCGCGGACGAATTTGCCGCGTGCGTAGGCACCATACAGAATTAAATGGCTGACTTTTTCCGGATGCTTGACCGCGTAGGCGATAGCAACCGGGCCGCCCTGGGAAATTCCCAGCAGCGGGAACCGGTCCAGACCGGCGGCATCCACTACGGCTTCCAGGTCGCGTACCCAGGTGTCGAAGGAAAAATCATCGGTTGTCCAGTCCGACAGACCGCAGCCACGTTCGTCGTAGCGGGTGAGAGTATAGTGAGCTGACAAGGTGTCCAGCCAGGACCGGCTGACCGGTAGTTGCCAGTCAAATTCGAGATGGCTTAGCCAGTTGGCTGCTTTTACCAGCGCAGGGCCGGTGCCGGTTGAGGTATACGCAATACGGGTTTTATCCGGCGTGTAACAATAGTGAATGGTCTGGGCACCCGTGTCGATGCTGCTCAGGCGCTCAGGGGCGACTGGCGGATGCTGTGCAGGCTGGTTATTGAGAATACGCTGGTACAGCTCCCGGGTCTGGGGGTCTGGGGTGATACCGAGTTCGTCCCGCAATTGGCGGGCGCAGGTTTCATACTGGCGTAGCGCCGAGCTGCGCTGTCCGTTGTGCCAGTACAAGCGCATCATGGCCCGGTAAGCACTCTCCTGCAGTGGATCCAGTGCCAAAAGCTGGCGGCTGATGTTAAGACCGGCTTCCAGTTCGCCTTGGGTTTCGTAGTGTTCCAGCAGTCGTCGCAGTGCCTGCATGGCGCGTTCGCGCAAGTGTTCGCGCTCGCTCATCAGCCATTCTTCGAAGCTTTCCTCACGCAGACTGAAACCGGCCAGAAAATCACCGCGATAAAGTCCTACCGCCTGCTGCAGGGACTCGATAGTGTTTTGCTCCAGCAGCTGCTGAAAGCGCACGGCATCGACCTCGAAGCTGTCTGCTTCCAGCCATACTAAATCCGCGTTGGCGCGCAGAATATCGGCATCCACCGCGGCCATTGTTTTGCGCAGGCTCCACAGGGTCTGGCGCAGACTGGCGCGGGCCTGCTCTTCAGCACTGCGATCCCACAGCAAGGCGGTGAGTTTGCCCCGCATTTGTGGTTGTCCCGCAGTCATCGCCAAATAGACCAACAGTGCTTTGTTCTTGCGGGTACTGATCGGTAAGGTTGCGCTACCTGGAAGGTAGATTTCGCAGCCGCCGAAAACGGTAAATTTTAATGTCAGCATTGCTCAGGCTATATCGGACGATATCTGCATTCTGAATGGAGGGACGCTTATGAGTACATTTTATTATTGCACAAGGTGGAACCCACATTGACAGCTATTTTGCAATAGCATATATATATGCGCCATATATATATACGCTAATTTATTTGAAAACCATTTTTCAACAAGCTTTTGATCAACCCTATGAGCCAACTCACCCGGCGTCAGCAGGAAATATTGGACTGGATTGCGGCGTACCAGAACCGTTACGGCGCAACACCCTCACGCAGCGAAATTGCCAGTGCACTGAAACTGCGTTCAGCCCGCACCGTTGAAGGTCATCTGCGGCGGCTGGCAGCCAAGGGGATGCTGGCCTTGTTGCCGGGGCGAAACCGTAATATTCGTTTGTTAGCGAGGCCGGATCCCGCTGTCTCGGAGAGCGTTCAGGGTTTACCAGTGATCGGGCGGGTTGCTGCCGGGTCGCCGATTTTGGCAGTAGAAAACATCGAAACCCATATCAGCACCGTGGCGTTGTTCAGTCCACCGGCCCATTTTTTATTGCGGGTGCAGGGCGACAGCATGATTCAGGCTGGTATTGAAGACGGTGATTTATTGGCAGTGCACAAAACCGCTGACGTCCAGGATGGCCAGATTGTCATTGCCCGGCTAGACGACGAAGTTACCGTCGGCTGGAACGGCGTGGGCAGCGTATCCGTTTATTGCTCGCGAATCCTGCGTATGCGCCGATCGACATTGATCAGTTACAGCGTGATCCTGGGCGGCATTGCTATCGAAGGCCGTGCGGTCGGTGTAATCCGTGCTATTCGCTGAAGAAACAATACAAGAATCCAATAAATACAAGCACTCATATAAATACAAGCGCTCATTAAATACAAGCGCTCATGGGGGATTCTTAGTAGTCGAACAGGGAGAGCATGATATGGATCGCTTACAGGATGCGGTAATCGTCTGGGCGTTCTATTGCAGAACGCACAGGTCAGCGCTTCGAGCCCACCCAGGAGCGCATCAACCCGGTTGGCGGGCAGCTTGCCTTGGGTTTGCCGGGTAACAGCCCCAAACGACCAGGGTGGCTTTTTGAACCTGGCGCTGAGTCGCCGAGGGTTTATTTGAACGCCCGACCGGTCAGGTTGCCAACCCATGAGCAAGCGTTGTATAGCGGTCCGCAATTGCGCAGCGACGATCGTGCCGTGTGGTTACAACTGGTGCAGTGGCGGTGCTTGACGGGTAAAGACCGGCTGGAATTCTCATCACTTAGTTTTCTCAAGGCGCTGGGCTGGGGACATAGCCGGCATGATGTGCTGCGTTTGCGGACTTGTCTGGAACGGCTGCTGGCTACTGCCTTGCGTCTGCGCGAAGATCATCATATGTCGAGCACCAGGTCACTGGTTCATTATTGCGAATGGCGGCGTTCACCAGGCGGGCAGTCGGGGCGGTGGCAGGTTTGGCTGGATGCCGAACTGGCGACACGGTTTGAGCAAGTACTGGAGGGAAAACAGCATGCCTCAGAAGAGGTATTACGGGGTTCATTTCGGGCAGCATGAGCTGACAGTAGTAGTTATATGTAACTGCACAATGAAAAATGACCGCTAACTCCACTGCCTAGAGTTAGCGGCCCAGGCACGTTCACTATGCTTGCGAAAGCAGAAGAACCGTGTTTTCCTAACACACTGGTTTGAAGCGTCATCCAGTCTGACAAGCCTAAACCGTTGCGGATGAGCTATCCTTAAGTCACCCTGTTACGGCTTTCCTGCAACGCATCCCTAGTTTGTCGCATAGACGACGCGACTGTCTGTGACGAAGATCACAAAATTTAAAAAATAATTTGCAGGATTTGCGAGAAAACCTATGCGCATCAAAAAACCTTACCTTTTATTTTTGGGCGATGCTCCGGATCAGCTAGCTGCTAAAACAGCTGCCGGGGTGGCGTATTGGCGGCCGGATGATTGCGTGGGCCAGTTGCGCCTGCCCGGCTGCCAAGCTGATCTTGGTTTGCCTGATCTGACGTTGGCCGCAGCGGCTGAACGCGGTGTACGTACCTTGATCGTCGGGGTTGCCAACCGTGGCGGGCGTTTTCGCCGCAATGGATCGACATCCTGACCCAGGCGCTGGAAGCCGGCTTTGACCTGGCCAGCGGCCTGCATAACCGCCTTGGCGATGTGGCGGTACTGGCCCGCACCGCTCAGCGCCTGGGACGGCAGTTGATAGATGTGCGCCATCCGGCAGTGGAGCTGGATGTCGGTAATGGCAAAAAACGCAGTGGTAAACGGCTGCTGACAGTTGGCACGGATTGCTCGGTGGGGAAAATGTACGCGGCTCTGGCCATTGAGCGCGAGATGCGCCAGCGAGGTATGCAGGCAGATTTCCGTGCGACCGGCCAGACCGGTATTTTCATCGCCGGCAGCGGCGTTTCTATTGATGCGGTAGTAGCCGATTTTATTTCGGGTGCGGTGGAATCGCTAAGTCCTGCCAATGAACCCGATCACTGGGATATTATCGAAGGGGCAGGGTTCTCTGTTTTCACGCCTCTTTTGCCGGTGTCAGCCTGGGGCTGTTGCATGGTGCTCAGGCGGATGCCTTGATCCTGTGCCACGAGCCCACCCGAACCCATATGCGTGGGTTGCCGGATTATGCCTTGCCCAGCCTGGACGACTGCATTGCTGCCAATGAAGCTGCTGCCCGCCTGACTAATCCGGCTGCACGCGTAGTCGGAGTCAGCATCAACACGGCTGCGCTGGAAGAAAGTGCTGCCAGGCGTTTGCTCGAAGAGACCGCTCAGCGGCTGGGGCTGCCCTGTACCGATCCAGTGCGTGACGGGGTCGCGGCGCTGGTCGATGCTTTGCAGTAAAAAGCTGTTGCAAGAACAGTTTATGATTTGGGGCGAGGATGCCTTAAACGGAAAACAGAATTCTAAGGTTAGTTGACAATGTCCAGACATGTTGTGGTGCGGCAGGAGTCCTGGCCGCTGAAAGGAGTTTTCGGTATTGCGCGTGGTGCTCGCAGCAGCATCGAACCGCTACTGGTGGAAATCCATGAAGACGGTGTCTGTGGTCGAGGTGAGGCCAATTTTTCTACCGGCTCACGCTACGGCGAAAGCCTGGAGCAAATAAAAGCCACTATTGCCAATATCGTACCCCGCCTGGAAGCCGGCCTGGATCGTACCGAGCTTGCCGAGTACATGCCGCCGGGACTGGCCCGCAACGCCATTGATTGTGCCTTGTGGGAGTTGCAGGCCAAGCGCCAGCAGGTGCCGGTCTGGAAGCTGGCCGGTTTAAGCGCGCCCGAACCCATCATAACGGCCTATACCTTAAGTGTAGACAGCCCGGAACAAATGGCGCTGGCTGCCCATGAACATGCAGCACGGCCTTTATTAAAAATCAAACTCAACGGCGATGGCGCTGATCTGGCGCGGGTCGAGGCAGTGCGACGCAATGCGCCGGCGGCCAGGCTGATTATTGATGCCAATGAAGGCTGGTCAAAAACAGATTACGAGACTTTGATACCCGCATTCGGCCAGCTGAACGTTGACCTGATCGAGCAGCCGTTCAAAGCTGTGGACGATGCACTGCTGGCCAGTCTGCCGCGACCTATCCCGGTTGCTGCGGATGAATCCTGCTGTACCAGTGCTGATCTGCCCCGCCTGCTTGGGCGTTACGATGTCGTTAATATCAAACTGGATAAGACCGGCGGTCTGAGCGAAGCACTGGTTTTACGTGAGACAGCGCTGGCGCAGGGCTTGCAAATCATGGTGGGCTGTATGCTGGGAACATCGCTGGCGATGGCCCCCGCTCTGCTGGTAGCGCAGGGCGCGGGCTGGGTTGACCTGGACGGTCCGCTCTGGCTGGCACAGGATCGCCAGCCAGGCTTGCGTTTTAACGGTAGCTGTATCGAGCCGCTCACCCCCGAGGTTTGGGGTTAAACAAGTTCTCAGGAAGCCTCAGGTGTGGAACCTGAGGCGTACACGGAACCCTGTTACTGGCTCATGACCAGGGTTTGATCAATGTCCTGACTGAAAGTCACCAGATCAGCCAGAATTTGCGTGGATTCATTTAACAGCGGATCCGGCTGTTCAGTATCAGCATTCTGATTGTCAGGGGTTTTGTCATCGTCAGCGCGATCCAGCGGTGGCAGTCCTTGCAGGGCACGCCAGCGGTTGCGTCGCTCCAGCTGTTCCTGTTCGGCTTTGTTGCGTTCTGTCTTGCGTGTGCTGAGTAATAAAGACACGTGGGTACGATCGCGTTCTTTCCGGGCTTGTTCGATGTCGTCGAGCAAGGTCTGAAACATTGGGTCATGAGCTGCACGTTGCTGATGTTGCTGACGCAGTCTGGGAATCAGTGTATCCAGATTCTTGTAGCGCGGATAACGCAGCGGATTGATTTCATCCCATGGCAGTGCAAAATCCTGCGAACTTTCACCTACCTCGTCGCTTTGGGTCAGTGACGGAAATAAAATATCCGGTGTGACGCCCCGATGCTGCGTGCTGCTGCCGTTAATACGATAAAACTTGGCGACGGTCAGTTTGAGTTGTCCCAGGGTCGTTTCCGCGCTGGGCATGAAGCGGTTTAGATCCACCAGCGTTTGCACCGTACCTTTACCGAAGGTCGGATTGCCCAAAATAACGCCACGGCCATAGTCCTGTATGGCACCTGCGAAAATTTCCGACGCCGAGGCGCTGAACTGATCGACCAGCACGGCCAACGGACCTTTGTAAACGACCGCTGGATCAGGATCTTCTTCGACTTCAATGCTACCGCGCGAGTTACGTACTTGCACGACCGGGCCTTCCGGGATAAACAAACCTGTCAGCTCGATGGCTTCCTGCAGCGAGCCGCCGCCATTTTGGCGCAGGTCAATGACAATGCCGTCTACCTGCTGGCGCTGTAATTCGGTTAGCAGCCGCCGCACGTCGCGGGTAGTGCTGCGGTAATCACTGTCGCCCCGCTGGGCGGCAGCAAAATCACTGTAAAACGTGGGAATAACGATTACCCCGACCTGCAGGGTCTGTCCGTCCCGCTGTATGGTTTTGATTTCGCTGCTGGCAGCCTGTTTTTCCAGATTGATCTTATCCCGCACCAAGCGGACAGTCTTGCTGCTTGCAGTGCTGCCTGCCGGTAATACTTCAAGCCGTACTACGGTGCCGCGTGGGCCTCGAATCAGTTCGACGACATCATCCAGACGCCAGCCAACCACATCCACAATAGCCGCTTCGTCACCCTGACCGACACCGATGATTTTGTCTTCCGGCAATAGCTGCCCGCTCAGTGCGGCAGGGCCTCCCGGTACCAGCTCCACCACGCTGATTTGCTCTTCCTCCATGCGTAAAACCGTACCGATGCCTTCCAGTGAGAGACTCATCTGGATATTGAAGTTTTCCGAAGCACGGGGTGAAAAATAGCTGGTGTGCGGGTCAAAACTGGCGGCAACAGCGTTCATATAAACCTGAAAAACATCTTCACTGTTATATTGTGCCGTTCGCCGCAAGCGGCCTTCATAGCGGGTGCGTAAGGTGTCTTTGGCAGCATCCAGTTCTTTGCCCGCCAGCATCAATTGCAGCAGTTCGTTTTTCAGACGCTTGCGCCAGTAATCATCCAGCTCGGTTTTCGATTTTGCCCAGGGCTGATCTTTCCGGTCCAGTTCCAGGGTTTCATCGACATTGAAGTTGATATCGCGGTTTAGCTGGGTTTGCAGACGCGTGGTGCGTTCGGCCAGGCGGCGCAAGTACACGTTGAAAATCTCATAGGCAGGTTCCAGATTGCCATCCTGCAGATAGTCGTCTAACCGGGAGCGATATTTTTCAAAGCTTTTGATATCGTTTGCCAGCAGGAAGCTGCGGTTAGGATCCAGCGCATTCACATACGCGTCCAGAATCGCCGAGGATTGCTCATCGTCCAGCTGCGCCTGCCGGTAATGGTAGTACGACAGCAGATTGGCGATGGTTTTATCCAGCTGCACATGATCACTGGTCGGATGGATCGGGGCGACCGGTGCCAGTGTCTTGGCACTGTTGAGTGCCTGCGCACTCATGCAGGTACCTAGTGTGATGAACAATACGGCGAAAAGCCGGTATAAGGTGCGAAGATACATAATCGCTACTCGATGGTGTTGCTTTTGGTCATTGCAATAATAGCGCATTTCTGTCGTCAGGTAGTTTGCCAGTTATTTAATTTGACCATGATGGTCTCTCGATAGCACAAGAATATTCTTACCATGCCGTTATGTTGAGTGATTTTTAGACAGGATGCACCAGTGTAATATCGGTAGCGACCGGTTGTTTGCCATTGGGTTCAGCCAGCGTGAATTCAAAAATATAGTGGCGTGAAGGCAGTTTCATAATATTGAAACCCTCTGGCAGACTGGAATCGTGAAAAAAAGCAGTGCGGTAAGGTGAATCCTGATCGCGGGAGTCGGTTTTCCATAAATAGGGTGATAATTTCACCAGGAATCGCATAAAGCCGAAACTTTTATTGTCATCATGATGATAACAGTAACCGCGTACCCGTGAACCGATCTGACCCCAGCTATCACCTGTTTCGTCCAGTCGGGGCGGTAAAAGATCCGGCACCAGATAGCCTGAGATAAACATATCCGATTCGCGTCGCAATTCCTCGGAGACATTATCGAAGGCCAGTGTTTCCACCCGACAGCCTTTATTTTGTAAGGCGCGCACCACCTGGACAAAATCCCCGTCACCGGTTACCAGTAGCACCCGGTCCAGATTTTCCGATTGCAGCAGCAGGTCAACCGCCATGTCCAGGTCGGCATTGGCTTTACCATAGCGGTTACCGGCTTCATCGATATACCATTTAACCCGTTTTTCAATAACCTTGTAGCCCATTTCGCGCAGTGCAGATTGATAAGCGCGGGCTTTTTCACGGTAGATTGTATTGCTGTCAGCTTTTTCCTCATCGTAGGACAGATAAACATTCAGGCGCAGAGGTTCTGCATAATCACGGCAGGCAAATTCGCGCAGAATATCGTATTGCATGCGCTGGCCGCCGTTGCGCGAAATATTGGCAGCGTCCACATAGACGCTGATTTTGGCATGGGATTGGATCAATAAACTCATAGTGAACAGATAATGGGTGAACAGATAATGGAAACGCTAATATGCGTTATTGTTTGAACGAAAATATGAATAGGTACTGTTAGTGTGTGATGAATGAGTATGAAAATAGTCGTTATCGCCTGTAAAAACCGTTAAATTATCGTGTGATACGCTGTGTTGCGCGGCTTGGCTATTGCAGCCGTAAAAGTATGTTGCGGTGCGGAATGCGTGGCTTTTGCATAAGAATCCAAGCTCGCCGCCTGCTGTTTTAAACATACTTTCACAGTTAGTATATCGGGTTACCCATCAGTTGACAGAAGGATTGTATTATGACATTGAAAGTAGGTGATAAATTACCTGAGGTGACGCGCTGACTATCATGGGCGAATCCGGGCCGCAGGCAGTCACTACCGAGGAGCTTTTCGGCGCTAAAAAAGTGGTTTTGTTTGCGCTGCCGGGTGCATTTACGCCGACTTGCTCGGCCAAACATCTGCCGGGATTCATCGAGCATGCTGCAGCCATCAAGGCTAAAGGTGTTGATAGCATTATTTGTCTTTCGGTCAACGACGTGTTCGTTATGAATGCCTGGGGCAAGGAGCAGAACGCCGGCGACAAGGTATTGATGGTGGCGGATGGTAATGGCGATTTTACCCGCGCTGTCGGTCTGGAGATGGACGGCAGCGGTTTCGGGATGGGGCAACGTTCGCAGCGCTATGCCTTGATTGCACAAGACGGTATTGTGACAGCCTTGGAAATCGAGCAGCCGCGGGAGTTCAAAGTCAGCAGTGCCGACGCCATTCTGGCTAAGCTGTAAAAACCGGTTTAGCTCCCTGAGCCAGTTCGCTTGGGCCAGGTTATTTAAGGGTCGCTGGCGACAGTCAGCGGCTTGTTACGGTGCGAGATAGGGATCGGTCGCGACGGGTTGTTCTTGGCCCGGTTGCTGCGGCAGAAATTTGAACAAATACGCTTTTTTGTCAAGCGGGTAAAGTGAAAATGTCCCCATACCCTGGCGACTGAACGTCGATCTGCCAGATCGTAGATTTCCGCTGAAGTAACCAGCAGCCTATTGCCGGAAAATTCGATTTTGCCTGCGCCTTCCAGCTGGTGCCCGGTGTCACGGATCTCAGGTAGTTTATTTTGAATTCAACGGTCTGGCAGAGCTTGCCGGCAGGAAAAACTTTGGACAATGCGGTTAATCCCAGCACGGCATCCATCATCGCTGCGAGTACACCACCATGGCATGCGCCAGAGCATGCTTAAATGCTGCTCGCTGACGGTCAGCTGATAATGAATAATGACCGGGCTCATGCACTGTTAATTGCAGACCTAACAGGCGGTCAAATTCACAGATCGTGCGATAGAACTCGGCAAAATCAAAAAACAACATGGCATCTCATTTTTTGCTTTGAGAAAGGTCTTTAGTAGTATAGCGTAGCCAAATCGCTGGCTTGGACCGAGCTGGCTTGCCAACAGCAATAAACCCGTAGCAATAAACCCGGCAGCAATAAAACGAAGCTGGCTAGCCGACAGTGATAAACAACAAAATGATAGCAATCCAATCCGAATGCCAACCCAAATGCTTGAGACTGATTAAGTCATGATCCTGAGCCGTTTATTCAATCCCATTAAGCCTAAGTGGCAGAGCGCCAATCCTGCTGTGCGCAAGCAGGCAGTGCAAGAATTGACCGCTGCCGATCCCACATTGCAGCAACTGGCACAGGAGGATCAAGATCCCGAAGTGCGGCGTAGTGCACTGGAAAAGATCAATGATCTGACCTTGCTGACGCTGCGGGCCAGCATTGATCCTGCTGCCGAGGTGCGCGATTACGCCCGCAATCGTCTGGCGGTCTTGCTTAGCGGTCAAGCCCCGGACGCCCCTAATCTGGAGCAGCGTTTACGGTTGCTGGAGCAATCTGCCACAACGGAGTTATTGCGCAACTGGCGCGCGATGGCGCGGAGCCGGAACTGCGTCTGGCTGCGTTACAGCGACTTGATCAGGAATCGCTGTATGCTGAGCGGGCGGTGCAGGATCCGGCCGCCCAGGTGCGTCTGCAGGCACTGGCACAGGTACACAGTCTGCCGTTGCTGGAGCAGATCGCCCGCGAATCGCGCAAGCGCGACAAGCGCATCAGCCGCACGGCCCGCGAGCGTTTTGAAAGCGCCCGGCAGGAGCAGCACCAACAGCAGCAGATAGAAGAGCTTTGCGATGCTATGGAAACATTGCGCTGGGATGGTGAAACGGGCCCCAACGCAGCCCGATTTGCCAAGCTTGATGAAGCCTGGCTGGGGCTCGCAGAATTTGCGCCAGAGACAATGCGCGAGCGGTTTCAAAAAGCGCGCGAAATCTTCAATGCGAATTTTAAAACCAGCGCGGCTCGGCGCCATGCGCGCCTGGATCTGTTGCAACGTGTGCAGGCGCAATTGCAGGAGCTACAGCAGCTGGAACAGTACGATCCTGAGGATTCCGGCTTACAGACATTTCTAACCGATGCCCGCACTGAATGGGATGCCTTGGGCCCAGCTGATGATGCTGAAGCCAGGCGGCTGCAACGTGATTTTGAGCAGGCTTGCGGGCAGCTGCGCGAGCAGTGGCGCAAGCTGGGCCAGCATTTTGCCCAAAGCCGACGAATGCGCCTGACACTGGCAGATGCAGAACACCTGCTACAGCGCAGCGGGCAGGTGCTGGACTCTGATGTCACTGAGCTGGAACAACGCTGGCGGCATTTGCCTCGCTTGGAAACCAAAGCCTTACAAACGGAACTGGAGCAGCAGTTTGAACGGATTCTGAGCCAGTTACGTGCCCGCCTGCAACGACAAGCAGAGCGCAAAGAGCAAGAACAGGAAGCGCTGCAAACCAGTATGGATGAACTGGAGCAAGCTCTGAACGAGGGTGAATTGCAGCAGGCGCTGGATCTGCAAAAAAAGATCAAAGAGCTGCTGGAGCACAATATTTCGCTCAGTCGGCGCCAGATCAGCCAGGTCGAACACCGTCTGCAGGCCGCTGCCGGTGTTATCGGTCAACTGAATGGCTGGCGGCGCTGGGGGACGAATCAGGCGCGCGAGCACCTGATCGAAAATGTTGAACAATTACTTGAGCAGAATCTCGCGCCGGCTGAGCTGGCCCGTCAGGTACAGGCAGCTCGTATGGCCTGGAAAGAGATGGATTCTGGCGGTGTTGCACCGAGAGCGCTATGGAAACGCTTCGATACGGCTTGCGAACGGGCTTACGAACCTTGCCGCGCCTATTTTCAGGAGCAGGCCGCGCTGCGACAGCAACATCTGGCGGAACGTCAGTCGCTATGCGACGACTTGCAGCAATGGCTGGAACAGACCGACTGGTCCTCCAGTTCGGTTGACTGGCGTGAGGTCAGCAGCCGAATCCAGAAAACGCAGCAGCAGTGGCGGCAGATTGGCGCGGTTAACCGCGCCGAGCGACGGGCAATCGAAAAACGCTACCAGAGCCTGTTACAGCAGGTGCAGGGCAAATTGCAGCCACAGATCGAGCAGGAGCTTGCCCGGCGTACTGCATTGATTGAGCGGGCACGTCAATTGGCCGAGCTTGAAGATGTTCATGCAGCGATCGAAGAAATCAAGCAGTTGCAGGCCGATTGGAAGCCGCGAGTGCTGGCACCACGACGGCGCGAACAGCGCATGTGGAAAGAGTTTCGGGCAGCTTGCGATGCTGTATTCGCGCGCCGCCAGGCCGTCCAGGAGGCGCAGCAGGTCGAACGGGAAAGCAATCTGGCCCAGCGCGAAGCCGCAGTTGCTGCTATTCAGGAGCTGGCGGCACTGCGCGGGACTGAGCTCATGCAAGCCCGGGCGCAGTACCAACAATTGCGCGAACAATGGGAACATGCCGGGCCTGTACCGCGCAATGCACAAGCTGCTAACGAACGCGCTTATAAAGCCGCCTGCGCTGCCTTTGAACAGGCTTTACAGCAGCAGCGTCAACGTGAAGAAAATGCGCAATTGGAGGCACTGGGACAGCGTGCGCAAATCTGCCAGCAATTGGAAGCGCTGCTGACAGCCCCAGCGGCTGAAGCCTCTGCCGCACTTGAGGCAGCATGCTCGACGTGGCAGCACCTGCCACCTGTCAAACCGGCGCTGAGCAAACGAATCGAGGCGCGATTTGCGCAGCTGTGCGAGGCATTGCAGTCAGATTCGGATGACGCACGTCAGGCACTGGTGCAATCCCTGCAGGCGCAGCAGGCGCAGAAACGTCAGCTCTGCCTGCGCATGGAGATTGCCGCCCGGCTGGAATCGCCGCCGGAATTTGCACAGGAGCGTATGCAGTATCAGGTAGCACGTTTATCGCAATCGTTGACCGAGCGCAGCGTTCGTCCGGTAGCAGAAAACAGCATTGCCGAAGCTCAGGCAGCGGCGGAAGAATGGTTCCTGACCGGTGCGCTGGGGGATGATCTGGCGCAGACTCTGGAGCAGCGTTTTAGCAAGGCATACGAGGCGGTGTTCGGCGCTAGCTGAGCCAGGGGGTAAGCCAGCGTCGGACCCGGCTGACCGGAATGGCAAAACCGATCCCGACGCTGCTGCCACCTGGCGCCAGAATGGCGGAACTGATGCCGACCAACTGGCCGTTCAGGTTGACCAGCGGGCCACCGGAATTGCCGGGATTAATCGATGCATCGGTTTGAATGAAATCGCGCTGATCTGCCGGGCCGCTGCGCCCTAGAGCGCTGACGATGCCCGCTGTGGCAGTCTGCCCCAGACCGAATGGATTACCGATTGCAATGACGAAATCACCTACCTCCAGCGGATCGTTCACGGCCAGATCAATGGCCTGTAGATCGCTCGCCTCGATGTGCAGCAGGGCCAGATCATTAGTGGCATCTTCCGTGATGACTGTAGCCGGCAGCTGACGACCATCGTGCAGAGTGATGGTAATGCTGCTGGCCTGCTCGATCACATGCTGACTGGTCACAATATAGCCCTGGGCAGCGCTGATAATGACGCCGGAACCCAAGCCTTGCACGATACGTTCCTGCGGTTGCTGTTCTGGCAGATCGAAAAAGCGCCGGAAAAAGGGATCGTCCAGTAGTGGATTGGCAGGTTGTAGCTCTGTGCTTTCGGTCGAGATGTTGACCACAGCAGGTGACACCTTGCTCAGCACCGGTGCCAGGCTTGGCACCAGGGGCAGCCTGGAACCGGTCGCTGCCAGTGCAGGCTGGGTCTGCGGGTTGTCCAGTCCTGCTGAAAAATCCGCTGGCGTACTTACCGGCGGGCCGGGGGGGAGTGCGCAAGCCACCAGCAAAAGCGCACTCAGGACGCTGCCACCTGCGGATCGGAGGACTGCCCGGCGGCACTTATCTGGTATTCTGAATATCATGCAATAGCGTTGCATTAGCCCAATCATATGCTCTGTATTATGATGTCTTGCCATTGGCAGCCTGTTTTACAGGGACATTGAAAACAGGCCATAAAGTTTGTCAGATCATGATCTGTCTGCCTGAAGCAGCAGCCGTTTTTCAGCTGCTACTGAAACAGTTTAACCGAGGAATCTTCACCATGGCCGAACAACGTGCGTTCATTGCAATAAATATTGCGGTGCTCACAATTTCCGATACCCGTGACGAAACAAACGATAAATCGGGTCAGTTACTTGCTGAGCGAGTGCAGGCCAGTGGCCATCAGCTGGCAGACAAGCAAATTGTCAAAGACGATATTTATCAGATTCGCGCGGTAATATCGAACTGGGTTGCGGCTGACAATGTGAATGCTGTCATCACGACGGGCGGTACCGGTGTGACCGGTCGGGATGGCACGCCAGAAGCCGTGCGGGTGTTACTGGATAAAGAAATCGACGGTTTTGGCGAGCTCTTCCGGATGTTGTCATGGGAGGATATCAAGACCTCTACCGTGCAGTCGCGGTGCCTCGCTGGCGTTGCCAATGGCACCTACATTTTTTGCCTGCCAGGCTCAACCGGCGCTTGCCGCACCGCCTGGGACCGGATCATCCAGGACCAGCTGACTACCGCCACCGCCCCTGTAATCTGGTGGAGTTAATGCCGCGCTTACTGGAACGCTAAGTCACCGTCTCGGGCGTTGCCAAAACCGCATTATCAATGCCACTCGTCATCACTGTTGTCGGTTAATATGATGCGTTCGTGTTCGTGAAAACGGGGCGCTGGTTCGGCGAACAGGCGACCTTGTCCGAAGCCGATATCAAGCTCGCGCAATAATTTCAGAACCTGATCACTTTCCACGCCCATGGCGATCACTTTCAAGTTAAGACCTTCGGCCAGATCGGTAATCGCTTGTACCATAGCGCGGTCAGCGGGACTCCAGACGATTTTGCTGACCAAATCGCCGTCTATTTTCAGGTAATCAACCTTCAGAGAGCGCAGATCATCGAACGACAGCGCACCAATGCCGAAATTATCCAGCGCAAAGTTAAAACCGTGCTCTCGTAAGTTGACAATCAGTTGTCGTACCCGATTAATATTGTTGGCAGCAGTTTCGGCCGCAATCTCAAAAACAATATCACCGGCTATCGTGCCGTTTTCCTCGCAGGTTTTCAGTATCGTATCGATCAGGTCGGTATGATTGATCTGACGATTGGACAGATTCAGCATCAGCGAGATCTTCTGACCGATGCGCGCATTGATGCCTTGCGTGCGTAAGGCATTGACCAGACCCCAGCGTTCCAGTTTATCGCGCAAGCCAATGCGCTCTGCCGGTGGCATGAAGATATGGGTATCGATGCTGCGACCGATATCGTCAAACAATCGCAGAAAGCATTCGTAGTAGTGAATCATGCCGATATCGAGATCGATTACCGGCTGGAAAAACAGGGCAATGTTTTCCTGTTCCAGCGCTTTGCGCAGGCGCTCATCCCAAATAACGCCCAAGTCTGTATCGGTGACAGTGGCTTCGTTGGAAGCCGCCATCTGGTAAGTGCCGCGACCGCGTTTTTTAGCCTGATGCATGGCTGCTGCCGCCAGGGTCAATAATTGGTCGGGATCATCAGAATGAGTGGGGAACAAAGCAATGCCAATGCTGGCGCTGAACGGGATACTGGTATTGTCCTGGCTAAATCCGACTCGCCGCAAAACGTTCAATAATTGCTGTGTGATGCGGGTGGCTTGCTCGCTGTCGTAATTGGCCAGAATGACGCCGAATTCATCTCCGCCGACCCGACCCAAAACACCATTATCTTTGAACAAATCGCGCAAATGCTTGGCAAACTGGCAAAGAAACTGATCGCCGACGTTTTGCCCGAACATCGCATTCACAAACTCGAATCGGTCCAGATCCATAAAAAGCACGGAGCCGATACCATCACTGCGTCGCTGATCAGTAATATGATCTTGCAGGCAGCGCAGGAAATATTGCCGGTTATAAAGCCCTGTCAGCGCATCGGTATTGCTGAGCTGGATGGCATTCTGTTCCAGTTTTTTGGATTCTGTAATATCGACCAAAGCCCCTCTAACGGTGATATTTTCATCGCGCCCCTGGACTGATATCGCCAGCCGTAGCCAGCGCCATTCATTCTGCCTGTCGCGCAGCCTGATCTCCAGCACATCGGGATCATCATTGCTGCTGGGGTGCACGAGATACTCCCGCAACAGATTGAAATCCGTTGGATGAATATGATCACGCAAAAAAGTGCTGCCAAGCCAGTACTCGGAGTCATACTCAAGCAGCTTTTCGACATTTGCACTGATATCCTTGATGCGATCGGTACGGGGTTCGGACTGCCATAAGACGGCATCCAGTCCCAGCAACAGTTTGCGCAGGTTTTCCTGCTCGTTGCGCTGCTGTGCCTGTTGCTTGTTCGCAGCATTCAGCTTTTGATACCAGAAACGTTGCAGGATGTTGACCTGCTCGCAGATGGGCTCTAACGGACCCTGACTTTCCAGGGTTTCCGGGATAGATTTATTGCGCAGCGCGCTTAGCTGCAGGCTGAGCCCGGCAATCTGCGTATCGAGCGGCCACAAGCTGCGTTTGAGCGTCCACATAAAGCCTGCCAGACCGAGCAGAATTGCCAGTAGCGCGGGCCATGCCTGGAGCAGTAAAGCGGTCAGATTGTAGGGAACAAGTTGATAGCTGGTTTGCAGTATACCTAGTGGCGTCTTGTTGGCGGCGATGCTTTGTTCAATGACAAATAAATCTCCGCTCATTCTCTCACGGTAGCCGGTGCTGAACTCCCGTAACGACAGTGGTGTGCCCCAGGTCGCGATTGATTGGCCGGCCTGATCGAAAATGCCGACATGTTTCAGTTCCGGTAAAGCAATCTGTGCGTCCAGGACCGCCAGTGCTTTGTCAGCATCAGCGGAGGCTAACGCAGGTTCCAGGGCGGTAGCGATCGTGACGCTATGATCCCGAAACAGTCGCCGATGAAATTCGTCCAAGGTGAGTCCTGCCGACCAAAGCTGCCATAACCAGATCAGTGCAATCAGAATCTGTAATACGCATAATAATGAACCTAGACGAAACAGCGAGCTGGATTTAAACATTGCTAAGCCTCTTTATTGTTTAACTGTTTGATAATATGGCTCAAAGAGCAATGGCGGCGGAACCGTGCATAGTCATTGTAACCCCAGCTTCTATTATTTTTACTTTATCGTCATGGCGCGGTGATTTATTAACTATAGCAATTGGCGACCGGTATCCCAAAGTGGCGCGATCAGCAACATTTTGGTTAACTGCAAAAGCAATAAAACCAGTATAGGTGACAAATCCAGGCCCGAAAATGGTGGAATTAACCGCCGGGCAGAGCGCAGAATCGGCTCGGTAAGTTGAAAAATCAAAGTGACTACCGGTTGGCGGTAATCCGGGTTGAACCAGCTCATGACCGCCCGGATCAGAATCGACCAGAACCAGACATTGACGAGCAGATTCAGCAAATCAGCGAATGCGATCACAATTAACCCGCCCAGGCTGCTGCTTTGTCCAACGATAGCGTATACCAGCGACCATTCCACCAGTTTAATGATCAGCATGAGTGCCACGGTGGCCATGTCGAGCCCAAACAGGCCGGGAATAATGCGGCGTAACGGCAGTAGTGGCGGGTTGGTCAGTTTGACCAGCAGTTGTACCAGCGGATTATAAAAGTCAGCCCGCGCCCATTGCAGTAAAAACCGGAGCATCAAGGCCAGGATATAAAGTCCAAACAGCGTCTGGACCAGGAAAACACCGGCATTACCCAGATACGCACCGCTCATGCCGAGCCCCCGGTCGCATTACCGAGTTGATCGCTAAGTTCCTGGCAGCGCGTTTTAGCGCCTTGCAGCGCGCGCTCGAATAAAGCTTCCAGATCACCCTGCTGTAAAATGCTGATCGCGCGTTCAGTGGTGCCACCGGGTGAGGTTACCCGGGTGCGAAGCTGGGCCGGTCCTTCATCGCTGGCAATGGCCATCTTGGCGGCACCCAGGGCGGTGTGCAGAGCCAGTTGTCGTGCCACGGGTGGTGCCAGTCCCATCTTTTCGCCGGCCTGTTCCAACGCCTCCATCACCAGGAAAAAATAGGCCGGACCACTGCCGGATAGCGCGGTCACCGCATCCAGCAAGCTTTCGTCGTCTACCCACACGGTAATGCCCGCCGTGGCCATGATGTCTTGCGCCTGCTGACGCTGCTCGGCGCTGACCTGGGGGTTAGCGTACAAGCCGGTAGCGCCACTTTGGATCAGGGCCGGGGTGTTGGGCATGCAGCGTACCAGAGGTATGCTTCCGCCCAGCCAGTTTTCCAGGTCAGCGGCACGAATACCGGCGGCGATGGAGAGCACTAGCGGGCGTCGGGCTTGTACGGTGGCGGCCAGTGCCCCGGCGACATCGCGCATGACCTGCGGTTTGACAGCGAGAACAATGGTATCGGCTTGCGCTATGGCAGTGGGGTTGTCGGCATAGGCCTGGATACCGAACGTGGCGCTGATCTGGGCGCGCTGTTCCGGGTTCGGGTCAGTGGCGCAGATTGTGGCTGCAGGTTGCCCACTGGCCACCAGACCACCAATCAGGCTGCGCGCCATATTGCCGGCGCCGATAAAAGCGATTGTATTACTCATGAACAAAATGCTCCGGTTACTTATTGTCGTGGGCCAAAAATTGCCGTGCCAATACGAACCCAATTGGAACCTTCGGCAATAGCGGCTTCCAGATCGTCAGACATGCCCATGGACAGGGCATCCAGTTGCAGGCCGGTTTGCTGCAGTTGCTGCTGTAACTGATGCACAGCCTGAAACGATCGACGCTGTTGTTCGAAGTCAGCGGTTGGGGCTGGAATGGCCATTAATCCCCGCAGTCGCAAGCGTGGCAGTTGGGCGACGGCAGCGGCAACAGCTGGCAGCTCGTCCGGTGACAGACCGCTTTTGCTGGCCTCGGCACTGATATTAACCTGCAGGCAGATATTCAGCGGCGGTTGTTCGGCAGGCCGTTGATCGTTCAGGCGACGGGCAATTTTAAGTCGGTCCACACTATGCACCCAATCGAAAAGCTCGGCTATGCGATGGGTTTTATTGGACTGGATAGGCCCTATAAAATGCCATTCCAGACCGGCTGTGCGGAGCGCCTGGATTTTGCCCTCTGCTTCCTGCAGGTAGTTTTCACCGAAACAGGTCTGACCTGCAGCGGCGGCTGCGGCAACCATTTCTGCCGGATGCGTTTTACTAACAGCCAGTAAATGGACAGCGTTCGGCGTCCGGCCGTAGCGTTGTTCAGCGGTGCGAATCCGTTGTTGGACGCGGGCGAGATTCTCAACTAAATTTGGAGCTACATTTGGCATGCTGTGCGATCTAAATTCTGTTCTGGGTTTTGAGTTGGACTCTGATCTTGAGCCGGCAATGATTTTTTTTGCGCATAAAGTGTAAAGTTTTACGGTGTTTTAAACGATATAGAGTCACTATACTTATCTGCATCCAATAATACTAAGTACAGCGCTCAGCGGACAGTATTTCGCGGGTAGACTGACCTGGACAGGCTATTTTATACGCGCAGGATGAAGAAGGTCTCAACAGACAACAGTACGGATTTGAAGTATATGAATCTTGATGACTTATTGACTTTTGCGGTAAAGAACAACGCCTCCGATTTGCATCTTTCCGCCGGCTTGCCTCCCATGGTACGGATCGACGGTGATGTGCGCCGGATTGACTTACCTTCGCTGGAACACGGCGATGTACACCGCATGGTGTACGACATTATGACCGACCGTCAGCGCAAAGACTACGATGAATTCTGGGAAACCGATTTCTCTTTCGAAATTCCGGGGTTGGCGCGTTTCCGGGTTAATGCCTTTAACCAGGATCGCGGTGCCGGAGCGGTCTTCCGGGTCATTCCTGACAAGATCAAAACGCTGGAAGATCTGGGTTGTCCATCAACCTTCAAGGATATTGTCGATGTGCCACGCGGCCTGGTGCTGGTTACCGGACCTACCGGCTCGGGTAAATCGACCACACTGGCAGCGATGGTCAACCATATCAATGAAAATATACATGGCCATATCCTCACCGTTGAGGATCCCATCGAATTCGTGCATCAAAGCAATAAGTGCTTGATCAACCAGCGCGAAGTACACCGTGATACGCTGGGATTTACCGAAGCCTTGCGTTCCGCTCTGCGGGAAGACCCGGACATTATCCTGGTTGGCGAGATGCGTGACCTTGAAACCATTCGACTGGCGCTGACAGCCGCCGAAACCGGTCACCTGGTGTTTGGTACTTTGCACACCAGTTCAGCGCCAAAAACCATTGACCGCATTATCGATGTGTTTCCCGCCGGCGAGAAACCGCTGGTTCGTTCAATGCTGTCAGAGTCTCTCCGCTCCGTGATTTCGCAGACTCTAATGAAGCGGATTGGCGGCGGTCGGGTCGCCGCCTGGGAAATCATGATTGGTATTCCAGCCATCCGCAACCTGATCCGGGAAGACAAAGTCGCCCAGATGTACTCCTCTATCCAGACCGGTCAGGCTCATGGTATGCAGACGCTGGATCAGCATCTGACCCAGCTGGTGCAGCGCGGCTTGATTTCGCGCCGGGATGCGCTGGCCAAGGCGCAGAACAAGAACCAGTTTCGCGATGTGGCGTAATGCTGAAGATTATCCTTCTGGAACAGAACTCGCCGGGTCTTGCTCCAGCGGGATTTCCTCGCGCCGTTTGATAGCACCGGCTGCAGGTTAGTCGGTAAACATTTCTGAAAATTGAGCAACGAAGACTTGTTGCTGCGGGTGGATCAACAAAATTCCTGAAGGTTTTTGGGCGTAGCTTTGGCACAATAGGGCTATCCATCCAGCAATTCAGGATCGCCCTCAGCAATGACCTTAACAACCGCTCTACAGGCGCAAGGGTTTACCTTTCACGATTTACTGCAGGCCAAGGGGCTTGCCAGACTGGACGCACAGTTCCTCAGCTGGCTGTCCCGGCAAGCACCAACACTGTCTCAGCACCTGCTTGATTACCGCGCCGGCGCACCACTCAATCCGCTCGACAGCAGCACGCTGCTATTAGACCTTGCGCCTCAGCTCGAGCGCTATATCGCCGAGCTTTTCGGTATCACAGCTGAATTGGCTGCCGCACGTGCGGCTACGCTGAGTCATGATCCCGTATTGCGTTTTAAAGAAACAGTTGTCCTGAAGCAGGCACGGCGTTACCGCAAACCGATTACGGCCCATTTTGCGGAGCTGGATGTCTGGCTCAGTATGCAGATTGACGCGGGTGAGGATCGTGAACTGGCTGTGGCGAACTATGCGTTGCGCTTATTTGAAGACGCAGGGCAGTCCGATAGCGATGATATCGACACGAAACGTGAACGTTTGCTGCAATGGGCGGCACTGGCCCTGACTGACCCTGCCGGCCAGGCGGCAGTGTGCGGTTGGCCAAGTTTTACGCTGCCACAGCGGATCGATCACGCTAATCTGGTGCCGTTGACGCGGGCCGATAATGAGCGTCTGGCACCGCTACAAAGCGATTCTGCAGATTTGCGCAGGCGTGATGGTTTCGCGCTGACCGATACCCGTGCTACTGCACGCGAAGTGCAGTCTGAAGTGGCCTATTGCAAATACTGCCATGATCATGAAGGCGATTTCTGTTCCATCGGCTTTCCCGAAAAGAAAGGTAAGCCCGAGCTTGGCCTCAAGCACGATCCCCTGAACAATATCCTGACCGGCTGCCCCTTGGAGGAAAAAATCTCCGAGATGCATCTGCTCAAAAAAGACGGCCGTACCATCGCAGCCCTGGCGATGGCGATGGTCGACAATCCTATGCTGCCCGCCACAGGGCACCGTATCTGCAACGATTGCATGAAAGGCTGTATTTACCAGAAACAGGATCCGGTCAATATTCCACAGGTAGAAACCCGCGTGCTGATGGATGCGTTGGAACTGCCCTGGGGCGTTGAGATTTATGACCTGCTCACACGCTGGAACCCGCTGCGGCGTGAGCAGTATCTGCTGCAACCCTACAATGGACGTAAGGTTCTGATCGCCGGGCTGGGACCGGCCGGATTCACCATGGCCCATCATCTGACCATGGAAGGCTGTAGTGTGGTCGGCATTGACGGACTCAAAATTGAACCCTTGCCGCAGACTTTGCTGGAGCAGCCGATACGCGACTGGAGCAGTCTGAAAGAGCCGCTGGACGAACGTATTCTGTACGGTTTTGGCGGTGTGGCAGAATACGGTATCACGGTGCGCTGGGACAAAAATTTCCTGAAACTGATTTATCTCAGTCTGGCCCGACGGCAATGTTTTCAGGTTTATGGCGGGGTGCGTCTGGGTGGCACCATTACATTGGAAGATGCCTGGGCGCTGGGTTTTGACCATGTTTGTATCGCCACCGGTGCCGGCTATCCTCGGGTCATTCATATCGGTAATTCATTGGCACGGGGCATGCGGCAAGCCAATGATTTCTTAATGGCGCTGCAGCTGACCGGCGCAGGCAAGGCCAGCAGTCTGGCCAATTTGCAGGTGCGTCTGCCCGCCGTAGTGATCGGCGGCGGTCTGACTGGCGTGGATACCGCAACCGAAGTACAGGCGTATTACATCAAGCAGGTTGAAAAGATTCTGCTGCGCTGCGAAACCCTTGGCATCGACACTATTCGTGCGCGTCTGGGCCCGGAGGAGCAGTCTATCCTGGACGAGTTTCTTACCCATGGTCAGGCGGTGCGGGCTGAGCGTGCACGCGCTGCTGAAGCTGGTGAGCCGCCGAATTTTATTCCCTTGCTGCAAGCCTGGGGCGGGGTAACGCTGGCCTACCGGAAAAGTCTGAATGCCTCACCGGCCTATGTGCGTAACCACGAAGAAGTCATCAAGGCGATGGAAGAGGGACTGTATTACGCTGAGGGCATGGATCCGATTCATGCCGTGCTGGACTCACATGATCATGTTAAAGCCTTGATCTGCCGCCGCATGGAGTGGCGCGAAG
The DNA here is from genome assembly GCA_041396125.1 of Gammaproteobacteria bacterium. Lineage (GTDB taxonomy): Bacteria > Pseudomonadota > Gammaproteobacteria > Competibacterales > Competibacteraceae > JAWKZG01. The sequence continues at coordinate 705,705 of JAWKZG010000001.1, forward strand.
GGCGCTGGCTGGCGACCAAGGAAGAGCACACTTTAGCGGCGCGCAGTATCTTTGTGGCAGCAGGCACCATTCCCAACATTATTTACGAAAGCGAGCATCCCGGATCGCTGGTACTGGAAGGGAATCATTTTCTGCCGCATGTCGAGCACAGTGACCGGGTACAACCGGTACAGGTGGCCGAGCATTGTAAAGCGCCCCAGTTTGGGCCGTTTACCTCGTATCAGCAGGATCAGAAACGGGTCAGTTTTCTGGGTGATACCCACCCGGTGTTCAACGGCAGCGTGGTGAAAGCGATTGCTTCCAGCAAACGCAGCTATCCGAAGGTTATGGCGGCGCTGGCGCATCTGCCAGCGGCGGTAGATCTGGATTGCGGACGCTTTCATTCCCGTATCAAAGCGTTGCTGACGGCCACCGTTGCTGAGGTTAATGCCCTGAATCCTGCTGTCACGGAATTGTGGATCAAAGCCCCCATGGCGGCGCGTAAATTCAAACCTGGGCAGTTTTTTCGCTTGCAGACTTTTGAATCGACCAGCCCGGTAGTTGCTGGTACCCGCCTGCAAATTCCGGTCTTGACGGTTAGCGGAGCGGGTATCCGTAACGATCAAGTGCGCTTATTGGTGTTGCAGTGGGGTACTGGTGCCCGCCTGGTCAATCGTTTACAGCCTGGTGAGCAGGTCGTTCTGATGGGGCCAACCGGCGCCCCGGTCGAACTGCCACGCAATGAAACCATTCTGGTTATCGCCGGGCGCTGGGGCGCAGCGGTCATGCTGGATATCGGTCCAGCCCTGCGTGCGGCGGGTAATCAGGTGCTTTACGTCGGTGCATTTGCCAGCGCAAAGGAAGTTGATTATCAGGCTGCTCTGGAAGAAGGCGCCGATCAGATTATCTGGGCGGTTGCGAAAGGGCCGGAAATCAGCGTTCATCGTGAACAGGACCGCAGTGTGGTAGCGACAGATATGGTGGAACTATTGCGCGCTTACAGTGCCGGCGAATTGGGTGCGGGGGCCATCGGGCTGGACCGGGTCGATCGAGTTATGGTCATGGGCGGTACCGGATTATTGCGCGGTATGCAACATGCGCTGGCGGCAGATGGCGCGCTGAGTACGGTATTTAAACCCGATGTGAAGGCATTCGGCACGGTTGGCAGCCCTATGCAATGTATGTTGAAAGGGGTGTGCGCGCAATGCCTGAACTGGCAGATTGATCCCAATACTGGCCAGCGCACTAAAGCCGTATTCTCCTGCGCGCAGCAGGATCAGCCGCTGGCCTGGATTGACCTGGACAACTTGGCTGCCCGACAGCGTCAGAACAGTGTAGCGGATACGGTCAGTGCGCTATGGCTGGATCATGTGCTGGCCATTGAAAAAACAAACGTAGCGAGTGAACATTGACGCTAGGTTTTGCGGCTGTGCGATTTTGTATTACGAGCTTTTTGATCCAGCGTTTTTGGGCCTGGCTTTTTTTGAGCCGGGCTTTTTTTACTGGGGCCTTTCTTCCCTGGCAGTTTTTTTCCTGGGCCGCTGGCTTTGACAGGCCGATGCTGCTGAGGGCGTTTCGGTTTGCTGGGTTTATAAGGGTTAGCGCTGCTTTTGAACTCGATTAACACCGGCGTGCCGCGCAATTTTAGCACCTGACGGTAGGTATTGCTCAGGTAGCGCCGGTAACTGGTGGGGACATGTTCAGTGCGGTTGCCGTGGATAATAATCAAAGGTGGGTTCTGGCCGCCCTGGTGGGCATAGCGCAACTTGATGCTGTGGCCGTGTACCAGCGGCGGCTGGTGGCTGGCCAAAGCGTCTTCCAGGATACGGGTCAGCTCTGGGGTGGACAACTTGCGGGTCGCAGCATCATAGGCTTCTTTGACCGAATCGAGTAACTCTATAATGCCCGATCCGTGTAAGGCCGAAATGGTCGCAGACGAGCAAAATGACAAAATGCAGCTTGCGATCCAGTTCCGTGCGAATGGTGCTGGCGCAGCTCGGATTCCCAGCCGATCCCCATTTATTGACCGCTATGACCAGCGCAATGACCTCGTTCCAGCGTGTGTCCGAGCAGGTGAGCGTCCCGCTCGGCGATGCCTTGACGAGCATCCAGCAGCAATAACACCACATGGGCTTGCTCAATCGCCTGCAGTGTTTTGATCACACTGGAATTTTCGATAGTTTCGTGAACCTTGCTGCGGCGGCTGCACCCCGGCGGTATCGATCAGTACATAGGCCTGGCCACTCTTACTGAACGGGATATACCGTCGCGGTTGTTCTCGGCAGATCGCCCGTCAACACCGTTCTTCGCCCAGCAGGCGGTTGATCAGTGTGGATTTGCCAACATTGGGCCGGCCGACAACCGCAAGTTTGATGCTGCCGTCCTGAGGCAGATCAGGGGTTCCGGTTTCACGTCCCGGCAGCTCGCTCAGGATCTGCCCGATAAGTGCCTGCACGCCCTGGTTATGGGCTGCCGAGATAGGATAGGGCTGGCCTATCCCCAGGCTGTAAAAATCAGCTCCAACCAGCTCGGAGCGCAAGTCTTCCGCTTTGTTCAGGGTCAGATACAAAGGCTTGCCGGTACGGCGCAGCTGCGCCGCGATGGCCTCGTCAGCACTGGTCAGACCGCCGCGAGCATCCACCAGCAGCAAGATCGCATCGGCTTCATTAACCGCTGCCAGCGCCTGTTGAGTAACCTGATCGGCCAGTTTTTCCGCAGTATCGGTCAACCCCCCGGTATCCACTACCAGATAAGGCTCGGGGCCGAGTTTTCCCAGACCATACTGGCGATCACGGGTCAGGCCTGGAAAATCTGCTACCAACGCATCCCGGGTCTGGGTCAGACGATTGAATAAGGTGGACTTGCCCACATTGGGCCGGCCGACCAGAGCGATGACAGGAAGCATAATGGAGTTTTATTGCTCAGGGTGCAGTTGTGAAGGCACTGATGGTGCCGCTATTGCCCAGGACAAAGGCGGCTTCGCCTACGATCAGTGGGGCGCTGGCGATGCCATCGCTATCGGCACGGGCGCGCCCGACTATCCGTCCACTGGTTTTATCCAGCCAATGCAGATAACCTTCAAAGTCACCCACGATGACGTAATTACTGTTGATTGCCGGCGCAGACAGACGCCGTCCGCTGAGATCAGTTTGTTTCCATAAACCGCTGCCACTGCGGCGATCCAGCGCCCAGATCGCGTCCTCTGCATCCACCACATAGACCTGGGCAGCATCGACTTCAAGACCGGCATGACTGGAAAAATCCCGGCTCCACAGCAGGCGGCCACCTTCCAGATCAATAGCGCTGATATTGCCCTGGTAGGCAGCAATATAAAGTTCGTTGCCGACCAGGCGAGGTTCGGCGTCGATATCGACCATACGGTCCAGATCAGTACGGCCGCGTGGTGGCGCAATACGTCGCTCACCCACCAGCGTGCCGCTGTCCAGCGCCAGCAATTGCAGTTTGCCGTTGTCCAGACCAGAGATCACCAAGCCTTGCGCCAGTATGGGGCGTGAAGCGCCACGCAATGTCAGCGCAGGCACCGTGTATTGGTAGGTCCAGAGTACGCTGCCATCAAGCTCGCTTAAACCCGAAAATGTGCCGTCGATAGCCCGCACTACGATGATTCCTTCCGCGCTGACGGGGGTGTGAGATTCTCGCTGGTCAACTGCGCACGCCAGGCCTCACTGCCATCGTCGTCCTTGACGCAGGATAACATCACCGTCAATGGAACCCACCAGCACGAGCTTCGCGCTCAGCCCTACACCTGCGGAGAGCGGCAGACCGGTTTCGTACCGCCAGAGCCTAAAGCCACTGCGTGGCTGTCCAGCGCACTCACATCACCGTCATAACCCGCGACGAACAAGCGCCGATCGGCACCGCTGCCGGTGCTGGCCAACGTGAACTGCACCAGATTATCACCCGAGCCTGAACTGGCGTTACTGGACCATAAAGAGCGGACTCCGGCAGTCTGTTCGATGGTCTTGAGTTCGGCCGGCGGGGTGGAGTTATCCGAGCCCAGCAGAAAGGAATTATCCAGCCACGCGGGCAGCATTGCCAATGCTGCGCTAAGACCGACGAGTCGCCATAGCTGATGAATGCTCATGAGATAGTTTTCGGTGTCGTATTGAGAGTGATGTATGACCGGCTCGCCGTTGATGGCGCGATTAGTTCGCGCCATTTGCCGGAAGATTATCCAGTTTCAGCTGCAGAGCAATATTCTGTGTGCCCAGCCCCTGTGAGGCCAGAGCAGCCTGATAGGCAGCTCGCGCCTTATCGATCTCATTTTTGGCCAGCAATACATCGCCTCGCAACTCCTGTTGTTCAGCGCTATAAGTAGCACTGAGTACCTGATCAAGCTGGGTTTCAGCCCATCCAGACGATTCGCGGCCAGTAGCACGTGGGCCAGGCGCAGGCGGGCAATGTCGACCAGATCGCGTTGTTCGGTGTGAGCCAGAACCCACTCCAGCCAGGCGATAGCCTGCTCATGATCGCCGCTTTCTGCATCCAGCTTGGCCAGCATAAAGGCGGCAAACACGCCATATGTGGTATCAGCGTAGTTATCAGTCAATACCGCTGCCTGTCCGCGTGCCTTGGGTGCGTCTTCACGCAGGGCTGTCAGCATAGCCTCGTAATAGCTTGAGGCGGTATAGGTGATATTGGCTTGATAATTTTGCCACCAGCGCCAGCCGCCGATAGCTGCCAGGCCAATCGCGATGCCAGCGACGATACCGGGCCCGTTTTTCTTCAGCCATTGTTTGATCGCTTCGACCTGTTCGTCTTCGGAAAGCAATTCTGCCATTCGTTTCTCCGTGTATGGGGCGCTAACTATAGAATTATTAAACGGAAGCGGATTATGCCTGGGATCAGGGGCGCGCCAGTGCTGCGCGCCAGAAAATCTATCAATTGCGCTTCACTCAGAGACTGTTGCTCACCATCGCCGCAGTGGTTTGAGCGATACACAGCCACGGTTAATTTTATTCAGCCAGAATCAGGGCGAACTGAGCACCGCTGCGATCGGCTGCCTGAAACTGGCTCTTTAGACTGCTGGTGCCACAATGCAACCGCAGACGCAGCTCTGCAACTGCTCACGCAGGGTTTCCGCCAGCACCAGAGCGCGTTGTTCACAGCCCCGCCAACCCGGACGAGATAGGTACGGTAGTGGTAGTGTGTTTCGCCCTGGTTGGTTTCCACTTAAGATCAGCAGTAGTGCCGTTCCAGGCCGATGGCAAAACCGATCCCTGCTGTGGCACGACCGCCCAGGTGTGCAACCAGGCCGTCATAACGTCCACTGCCGCACACGGTGTTCTGGGCACCCAGGTGATCTTCATCCATTCGGAAGACTGTGCGATTGTAATAATCCAGGCCGCGTACCAGGCGCGAATTGAGCGTGTACTCAATACCTAGTGCGTCAAGCAGGGCTTGCAGTTTTTCAAAGTGAGCCTTCGATTCAGCATCCAGATGATCCAGCAGAACAGGGCATCGGCAACCACAGCCATCGCTGGATTTTTACTGTCCAGAATGCGCAGCGGGTTTTTATATAACTGAGCCTGACTGTCCTTCGTCGAGGTCGTTTTTTATAGCGCTCGAAATAGTTGATCAGGCAGTTCCCGGTAATTAACTCCGCGCTGCACCGGAGCCCAGTGAATTGAGATGCAGGGCGCAGTCCCGCGCTGATACTCCAGTTCCTGCCAGAGTCGCGCACTCAGCGCGATCAGCTCGGCATCAATGTCCGGCCCTTCCAGCCCGAAGGCTTCAACATCGAGTTGATGGAACTGGCGACTGCGGCCTTTTTGCGGTTTCTCGTAACGGAACATCGGGCCGATGGTCCAGAGTCGCTGGGTCTGGTTATAGAGCAGGCCATGCTGGATGCCCGCCCGCACAATACCGGCAGTGGCTTCCGGACGCAGCGTCATGCTGACGTTATTTTCTTCGCCGCGGCCACTAAACGTGAACATTTCTTTTTCAACGATATCGGTAACTTCACCGATAGAGCGCTGGAACAGTTCGGTCGATTCAACCAGGGGCAGGCGTATTTCCGTGTACGCATAGCGGTTTAAAAGCTTTGCGGACAGTTGCCTCGACCTGAACCCAAAGCGGTGTATCCGTCGGCAGGATATCGTTCATGCCACGGATATTTTGTGTTTCTGTGTCATATCAATCGGTTAAATTAAAAATAAAACTGCTACCGGCTAGTTTGCTACAGGAGCGTCAGCGCCGGTAAGTCGGTGGGGCGCGGAGGTCAGTACGTGGGTTTTAATCAGCCCGGCTGGATGGTGCACGGCAGCGTTTTCGAGGGAAAACCGGCTGACGCTGCCGCGACTGGGTATACAAGGCTTTATCGACCCTCCTTGCCGTCCAGTTTCAAGCTGCCGCATGCATTGCCCAGCTTGATGGAAACGGTGGGTGCCTGGTGGTAACAGTGCGAACTTCATTGGCCTTTACAATGCCGTAAATCAGGCGCTCACCATCATTGTCTTGATTTTCGACTCAGTAGTCATCACTGAATTCCAGCAATAGCTCATGCTTGTCATTCAGGCTTACAGGCTGATGGGTTCGCTGTTGCCCGTGCCGGTAACAGCCATTCTGGTATCTGGATCGGCTGCTGAACGGTCTGTTGCAGAACCTGACGTTAGTCCGGTTGCAGTCGAATCGGTAAGGGCAGGATCAGCCCTGCCAAGGAGAAGGTTCGAGTCGTCAGAAAGCTCGTCCGCATCATTTTTTGCGCCAGATTGCAGCAACCGACAAGGCGGGTTCTTCAGCGTCACCGGGTGCGACGGTCTGGTCTGTGTTCAGCGTTGTACTGTCCAGTGTGTTGGGTGTGAAGTCGAACACTGGATTGTCCGTCGCGATCATGGGTGAAATTAACTCTGCACCCACTGCATTCAGATTGGCGGCAGTATCGGTCATAGCTGATGATCCTGCAGTGTCAGCATTCTGTGTTGTGGTATCGAGTGCCGGCTCCTCTGCCCAGCCGAGTTTCTGCAGTAAGGATCGATGGACAGCTGTTGCGAGCCGGTCCAGGTTAACCAGCCCAGCACAAGAAACATCAGCGGATAGCCCGAGCCAGCGCAGATCACTGGTTCGTGCTTGCGGTTTGATCGACGGATTTACCCGCAACGGAGGCGGTTCATCGATACCGAGCGCTTTGTAGCGAGCCAGGATATCGTGCTCCGGCAAGCCCAGCAACTGGGTGTAGCGCAATAAATACATGCGCGCGAAAACCGGGGCACCCAGTGACGGAAAATTATTGTCTTCCATCGCCTGGATAACACCGGGCTTAAAACGCAAACGAATGGCGACATCATCGATTTGCAGTCGCTTGGCCAAGCGGGCACGCTGTAGCAGCGAGCCGAGGGTTTCTTCCGGCAAAACCAGTGTTTCAACCGGCTCATCCGCTAGTTCTTGGCCTAAGTCCTTGATTGAATGTTGCATGTTCATGGTCAATAGTAAAGCAGTAGCGTATCAGTTACTGGGTTGCGGTAGCTGCGGGAGTCTGTTGACGCAGCATGCTGGCGTATTGCTCGCTCATTTCGTTATTACCCAGCGCTTGTTCGATCTCGATTGCCAGTTGTAGGCTGGTACGGCTAAATCCGGCGCGTTTATGATAACTATCGAGAAAATCGCGTGCTTCTTGATAACGCTGTTGATCTTTTTTTATTACCGCGAGTTCATAGAGCGCCGAGCTGGCAAATGCGTTTATCTGCAGGGCTTGACGAAAATACTGTTCAGCCTGATCGATTTGATTGGCCCGGCGGGCACAGACACCGGCACCGGTATAGGCGATCTCAGGTGCCTCCTGCAGTGGTGAAATAGCGGCTTCCAAAAATAGGGCTTCACCCTTGGCAGTCTGATTGTTGGCGCACAGAAAGCGAGCATAATTCATTTTAGCCAATGGGTAATCGGGCCTCAGCTGCAGCGCGTTCTGGTAGTGTAGCTCGGCAAGATGGTTCACCTTGGTTGCTTCATAGAGCACCCCCAGCGCATTTTCAGCCTCGACCAGAGAGCTGTCGTATTGCAGCGCTTTTTTTAGTTTGTCGATAGCGATATCGATGCGATTAGCCTGCATATAGCCAATGCCCAGCTTGAGATTCAATTGCGCAGCGGCGTTGTCGGAGGGCTCGACAGAGGCCTCAGGGTTAAGGCTGGCGCAACCTGTCATCGCCAGTAGCGCAAGCAGCACTAGACTGAATCGCAGCCTGTCCTGTTTAATGTATTGTTTCACAAAATAATCATACTCGAAAATGGGCGTGTGCACAGTGTGAACCAAGGTTTTGATCCACGGAGAAAACAAAAAGTGTACGGGTTTGTTTTCGACTTCAAAAAGCGCCAGGCCGTGCTTTTTGAAATAGAGTCTAGGCACTGTGTCTGTCCCCATTTGCGTGAGTCGGTAAATCAGCTCGCCGCCAACAGTTCGTGTGCTGGATATACCCGTCGGGTGCGGTCCTGCACCTGACCGGCGAGTTGGCCGCAGGCTGCTGCAATATCCTGGCCGCGGGTCTTGCGGATTATGGTGACGAAATCATGCGCGAGTAATATCGCGCGGAAACGATCAATGGTTTGCGGGCTGGAGCAGCGGTACTGGGTTCCGGGGAACGGGTTGAACGGAATCAAGTTTATTTTGGATGGGATATCCCGCAGCAAACGCACCAGCTGACGGGCATCGGCTTCGCTGTCATTGATGCCATCCAGCATGACGTATTCCCAGGTAATGCGGCGCGGATGTTTGCCGGCGATATAGGCGCGACATGCTGCCATCAGTTCGGCGATAGGATAGCGCTGATTGATCGGCACCAGTTCATTGCGCAGCGCATCGTTGGCGGCATGCAATGAAACCGCCAGGCTGACATCAGAGACTTCGCGCAGCTTGTAAAGTGCCGGTACAACGCCGGAAGTGCTCAGGGTAACCCGCCGCTTGGACAACCCGAAAGCCAGATCGTCCTGCATCAAATCCATGGCTTTAACCACGCTTTTGAAATTGTAGAGTGGTTCACCCATACCCATCATGACCACATTGGTGATCTGGCGTTCGCCGTTGCGCCCACCGCCCAGGGCCTGATGGGCGAGCCAGACCTGGCCGATGATCTCGGCAGTGCTCAGGTTACGGTTAAAACCTTGCTGGGCCGTTGCGCAAAACGTGCAGTCCAGGATGCAACCGACCTGCGACGAGACGCACAGGGTGCCACGATCCGGTTCCGGTATGAAAACGGTTTCGATGCAGTTGCCGCCGGCCAGTTCGATCAGCCACTTGCGCGTGCCGTCCTGTGACTGGTGATCCTGCACGATACGGGGCAGAAGGATCTCGGCCAAAGGCTCCAGCCGTGTCCGTAGCGCTTTGCTGAGATTGCTCATGGCGGCAAGATCGGTCACGTTTTCGTGATAGATCCATTTCATTATCTGTTCGGCACGAAAACGCTTCTCGCCTAACTCAAGGAAATAAGCTTCCAGCTCGGCCCGATTCAGATCCAGCAGATTCAGTTTACTCATGTGCGTCTCAGCAAAGCGGTATTCATACTACGTTTTTCCGTTCTCTGTTTTCCGGCCCGCGTCTTAGCGCGTACGCGGACAAACGCCGTCCGTACCGAAAAAGAACTCGATTTCCGCTGCCGCGGTATCCGGCCCGTCAGAGCCATGCACTGCGTTTTCATCCACAGTGGTCGCAAAATCGGCCCGAATAGTGCCGGGTTCGGCTTTTTTCGGATCGGTTGCACCCATGATGTCACGGTGTTTGGCGATCGCATTTTCGCCTTCAAGCACTTGCGCAATAACCGGGCCCGAGGTCATGAACTCGACCAGGTCATTATAGAAAGGCCGTTCGCGGTGTACGGCGTAAAAGCTTTCGGCTTGCTCCCGGCTTAAATGGAGCATTCTTGCGGCGATAATCCGCAGCCCGTTATCTTCAAAACGGGAATAAATCTTGCCGATGACGTTTTTCGCCACGGCGTCAGGTTTAATGATGGAAAGCGTACGTTCGATTGCCATGAAATCTCCTAAAAGAATGCGCATAAAACCGCGTATTAAATACGCATGTAACAACTTTTTACACAACGTTAAAGCGGGTGTCAGTTTAACATACCCAAGCCCTACTTGAATGGGAAAAGAATTGTAGTTTTTGGTGAATCCGGGTGGTTGCCAGCGTGTGAAAATGCAGCCTGAGCAGGGTTTAGCGTTGCCGCCAGTCGGTGTGCTGCTCGAAGGCGTGGGCGGCCTGATAAATCGTGGCCTCCGACCAGTGACGGGCGATTAGCATCAAACCGATCGGTAATCCGTCATGCCTGCCGCAGGGCAGGGACATGGCCGGATGGCCGGTAGCATCGAACGGTGCGGTATTGGTGATCATCTCGAAGGCACGCTGAATAATCAAGGCAAGCGGTGCATCAGGGGGAGGTAACGGAGTGGCGGTCATGGGCAGTGTCGGCATCAGCAGCAGATCATAATCCTGCAGCGCCTGATCATAGGATGCGCGCAGCTTGCGGCTAAGATTCTGTGCCTTGGCATGGTAGTGACCCCGGTAATGGCGCAGAAAATATTCGCCGATGAACATCGAAATCTTGAGGCTGTCGGAGAGTTCATCTGCGCGGCTGCGCCAGTTGGCGTGGGCGTCCAGCAAACTGGTGACATAAAGGCCTTTCCAGTTACTGCCAAAGCCGTTGCCCTGCATCATCTGTGCGGTCAGGCCTTCCAGGGCGATAGGGGTCCAGATGGCCAGACCATCGCGGTGCATAGGGATGGATATATCATCAACCTGCGCACCCATCTCGCGTAATAATTCAGCCCCGGCGCGCACACTGGCGTCCACCGCAGGCTCCGAATTGGCTAACCCGAAACCTTCCTGCACCAGGCCGATTTTCAAGCTGCGCACGCCTTTGCCGAGCGCGGCGGTATAACGGTTCACCTGCGGCGCATATTGGCGTGGATCCAGTCCGTCCTCGCCAGCAATGACTTCGAGCAATAAGGCATTATCGGCCACTGTTGCGGTAATCGGACCGGTATGATCGATGCTGGCAGCTATGGGCATAATGCCGGTATAAGGCACTAGGCCGTGCGTGGGTTTCATGCCATAACAGCCGCAAAATGAGGCTGGAATACGGATCGACCCACCCTGGTCGCCGCCGATAGCCATGTCTACTTCGCCTGCCGCAATCAGGGCAGCACTGCCGGAACTGGAGCCACCTGCCGAGTAACCTGGTTTATGCGGGTTGTGCACCGGCCCCGTAGCATTGGTATGGCTGCCGCCCGACAGACAAAAATATTCGCAATGGGCTTTACCAACAATGGTGCCGCCTGCGTCCAGGATACGAGTGACGATGCTGGCGTCCACATCCGGGGTATAACCTTCAAGGGTGGAGGCACCGTTCATCATGGGTACGCCGGCCAGACAGACATTGTCTTTCAGCACAATGGACTTGCCTGCCAATGGTCCACGTGGTGCGCCGTGCACCTCGGTTTTGACATACCAGGCGTTGAGGGGGTTGTCCTCCGGGCTGGGGCGATAGCCGGGCGTGCGAGGATAATCTACTGGCGGCAGATAGTCCGGCAGGGCATCGATCCGGTCATAGGCTTGAAAAGTATCTTCCATCAGAGTGAGATACTCGCGCAGTGTGTCGTCTTGCAGATGCATGCCGAAGTCTTGCACGATAGCGCGCAGCTGCGCGGGCGTAGGGCGCTTGACAGTCATGGCTGGACTCCTGCTGGAAACAGTGGAAGAAAGTGTGGGTTGTACCGCTTTACGGGGCTGATGGTCAGGCCGGTACTCTGGATACTGCAAAGGCCGGTCTGGGGCCTGTTGCGGAACTTGATAACGTGGCAGCTGCGGCGGATGGATCGTGTGTGCTGACGGCCCGGATGACGGCCCGGATGATGACACTGTGTCAGGCGAGGGTGTGTCAGCCATAGTGTTGGTAAAACCGGCGTATTCGCGCAGCAGGGTCTGCCGGGCGGCTTCTTCATCGCGTCCCACTTCGCCACTGATTTCGCCTTTTTGCAGCAGCAGAATGCGATCCGCCAGCGCAGTCAGAAATTCCAGATTTTGCTCCACCAGCACCAGGGTCAGTTGATGGCTTTGTTTGAGACGCAGCAGCGTGGCGATGATTTCTTCAATAATGGAGGGCTGTATGCCTTCGGTCGGTTCATCCAGCAGCATCAGACGCGGTTGTCCCGCCAGACAGCGTGCCAGCGCCAGTAATTGCTGCTCGCCACCAGACAGCGCGCCGCCGCGTCGTGCAAGCAGTCGTTCCAACCGTGGAAACTCAGCCAGAACTGCAGCGGGATCACTGTTTTGTTGTGCCCCTAAAGCACCCACCCGCAGGTTCTCCAGCACACTGAGCTGGGGGAATATCTGCCGTCCCTGCGGTACATAACCCAAGCCCAGTTGTTGTCGTTGGTGCGGTTTGAAACGGCTGATCTCGCGCCCTGCCAGATGAATTTCACCCGCGCTGGCCGGTAGCAGGCCGATCAGGGTTTTTAGCAGGGTAGTTTTGCCCATGCCGTTATGGCCAAGAATGCCAATAAACTCGCCTTCCCGGACGGTAAAATCGATGCCATGCAGGATCGGGATACGGCCATAACCTGCGCGCAGGTTTTTCACGTCCAATAAAGCCCGATCACTCATGCTGCAGCCCATGGGTTTGTCCCAGATAAACATCACGTACACGGGGATCGCGCAATACCCGGTCCGCGTGATCCTCGGTTAATATCGCCCCTTGATGGAAAACCGTTACGCGGTCGGCGATCATGCGAATGAACGGCATATCGTGATCAACCACAATCAAGGTAGCGGTTTTGTTGATCTCGCGAATCAGCTCAGCAGTGCGGGTGACTTCGTCTTTAGTCATGCCGGCAGCGGGTTCGTCCAGCAAAATCAGCCAGGGTTCGGCCGCCAGCACCACACCGAGTTCCAGCCATTGCCGTTGCCCGTGTGCCAGTGTATTGGCTGTGCGCTGACTGATAGTCGTCAATTGCAATCGTTCCAGAGTTTGTTCGGTCAGCGTCCGGGCCATGCCAGGAGAGTGAGTACGACGCGCTGCCAACCAGATATTTTCCTGCACTGACAGTCCCTCGAACACATTCGGAACCTGGGTCTTAATGCCTACTCCAAGCCGGGCGATCTGGTGCGCCTCAATGCCGGTGATGTCGTGATCGCGAATCAGCACGCGGCCTGCACTGGGGCTGATCTGGCCCGTCAGGCATTTGAAAAAAGTACTTTTCCCTGCACCGTTTGGTCCAATCAGACAGCGTAGTTCCCGCTCCCGCAATAAAAAATCTACGTTATCAACAGCGACTACACCGCCAAAGTGCATGCTCAGTTCGCGTGTTTCTAAAACGACATCATTGTGCATACGGAAAATTAAAAAAAACTATTAAAAAATCATTGATAATGAATTTTGAAAAACAAACAACGAATGGTTACCAGCGCGGGCAATCCGGTGGCCGATAGTCAGAACAGCCTCTCGGCTGCTGAGCGATCCCTTGCTGATGCAAGATTACCAGTTACATGAAAAACTCGCTCATCAAAACCGGGCGCGTATTTCCGAGCGATAGTGCATGCAGGGACTGGGAGCGTTTGGTATTTTCACGGTAAGTCAGTATGTTACGCAATACGGCAAAGCCCGGATTTCTGCCAGTAATTGGTAATAGAGCCGAGTTAATTGCACGATTTTCTACCGATAGTTGAATCGGATGCCGCTGTTGCTGAACGAGACGTGCGAGGGGGGCCGCTGAAATTCTACACTAAGGAAGGCCATTGAGATATTGCTGGCAATCGATACACCGGCAGCAGGCTACAGCTGACTAACAGCTGACAGTTTGTGACTTTTTTGAACACTGCCCTGACATATCTCTACTTGTCTTAGCCGTAGCTTGAATCGCCGTGAAATTTGTAACATTTTTTATTAATTGGCTATAACTATTTATTAAGAATAAAAATAAAAAAATAATTTTCACTGAAAAAATATAATGTTGTATTGAAAAACTACAGATGGCCTGGGACTTGTATGCCAAAACAGGCGCAGTGTCACTGGAAAAACTGACAATACTCCAGCGGTATGACGCAAGCTGACCTGGGCAGGCTGGATAATTTCACATCACTGGATTGGTAGGCTATATGGCGGGTAAAACATTTACAGTCGCGATGATTGGGTTTTCTTCCATTGAGAAAACGCAGGTTAGCTGCATGTGCAAATTATCTCGGGCAATGTCCAGCCGCAGCAGCCAGCCGTCGCTACTGCATTTCCACGCTGTCGAGTGGGCGCAGGTGGACAATGCCGATATCCTTCTGGTCGATGCTGATGACGCCGATGCCTTAAGGGCCTGGTCTTCCATCAAAGCTGACAGGCCGGCCTTGCCTGCTATTCTGGTCAACGATGAAGCAGTCGAAACCTACGATTTCACCGAAATTTCGCTGGCACGGGATTGCCTCGCCCGCGTTTTGCTGCAGGTTTTAGGCGATGTCGCCCGATACCAGATGAACCGTATGGACAAGCGCCAATCGGCAGACCAGTCTGGATGTCAGGCTTTTTAATTTAAAATCGCCAGTTACTGGTGTTAACCGATGTCCGCTTCCACTTTAGATTTTGACGACCCGTCCAGTTTCAGCTTGCTTAAATCCAGTACTGGTAATTCGTTGGCCAGCAGCGTTTCCTGTTGCAGCAGTTGTTGCGCACCCTGTTCCAGCTGCGGGCGAAACGTTGTTAGCACCGTGAGTGCCTTGGCGCGTGCCTGATCGGTAAGCTCGCGGATTGCACAATCGATTTCACGAGCCGTTTCCTCGCTGTAGTGTCGCTCCAGCGTTGTGCCGGCTTCGCCCAGAAAAGAATGGCGGCGTTCCTCATAGGTCATCTGACCCAGTTTATCGTGCATCCCGTAGCGGGTGACCATATTGCGGGCAATATCGGTTGCTTTATCAAGATCATCCGAGGCACCCGTCGTTATTTCGCCAAAAATCAGAATTTCCGCCGCCCGACCTCCTAACAGCACCGCCATTTTGTTTTCCAGCTCGGCCTGTGTCATCAGATAGCGATCCTCGGTCGGACGCTGGATGGTATAACCCAGTGCGCCGATGCCACGCGGGATAATGGAAATTTTGTGCACGGGGTCGGTGTTTGGCAACGCCTGTGCTACCAGTGCATGGCCCATTTCGTGATGGGCGACGACCAGCCGTTCGTGCGGATTAAGCAGGCGGTTGCGTTTTTCCAGGCCGGCAACGATGCGTTCAACGGCATTATTGAAATCCTCCATGGTGACAGCATCAGCATTACGGCGGGTTGCCAGCAGAGCGGCTTCATTGACCAGGTTGGCCAGATCGGCACCGGTAAAACCGGGTGTCAGCGCGGCAATCTGCTCCGGGCTGACCGAATCCGCCAGCCGGGTAAGCCGTTTCAGATGCACTTCCAGGATAGCTTTGCGGCCGATTTTGTCGGGCCGGTCCACCAGAACCTGACGATCAAAGCGGCCAGCTCGCAGTAGTGCCGGGTCGAGGATTTCCGGCCGGTTGGTCGCCGCCAGCAGTACGATACCCTGCGCGGTGTCGAAGCCGTCCAGTTCCGCCAGCAACTGGTTCAGGGTTTGTTCTTTTTCATCGTGACCGCCTTGCGGCCCAATGCCGCGTACCCGACCGAGGGCGTCAAGTTCGTCGATGAAAATAATGCAGGGCGCGGTTTTTCGGGCTTGCTCGAACAGATCACGCACACGGGCAGCACCGACCCCGACAAACATTTCGACAAACTCCGAGCCGCTGATGGAAAAAAACGGCACCCCTGCTTCACCGGCAACGGCTTTTGCCAGCAGTGTTTTGCCCGTGCCCGGTGGTCCCACCAGTAGCACGCCTTTTGGCATTTTGGCACCCAGCCGGCCATAGCGTTGCGGGTTTTGCAGAAACTCGACGATCTCTTTCAATTCGTCTTTGGCTTCGTCCACGCCGGCGACATCACGGAAGGTGACTTTGGTGTCTTTTTCAACGTATACCTTGGCTTTGCTTTTGCCGACGGTCATCAAACCGCCGAAGCCTTGTTTTTCTGCTATTTTTCGGAATAAAAACATCCATATTCCAAAAAACAGCAGAACTGGCAGCAGCCAGGACAGCAGGTTGGACAGCCAGTTGCTTTCGACGACCCCGGTGTATTTGACGCCGTATTGACTGAACTGGTCGGCCAGGTCGGTTTCGACCCGCGTGGTAATAAAAAGCTGACGGCCATCCTTGGCTTGTTTGAGCTTGCCTTCCAGATAGTTCTGGCGGACGTAAATTTCCTCGATTTGCTGATCTTTCAGCAGTTGCTCGAATTCGCTGTAGGGGATCTGCTCAATCTGGCGCGCCGTATACCAGCCTTGAAACAACAGGATCAACGCAAAGGTAATGACAAAATACCAGAGGTTGAGCTGCATTTTCTTGTCCATCAAATAGCCTCATCAATAGTTATCACCAGATTTCTCAGCGCCGGATTTTATCCGGTAGCGCTGCCACAGATGCTGTACGCCCGGTACCACGCCACGCGGCACCAGTAGTACGAATAACACCAGAATAACGCCCAACAGCAGATTGCTGTCGAGATTGCGACCGATGCCTAGCAGATTGGACAACAGCGAGACCAGTTCCGGTGAGCCGATCAAACTGGTCAGATAATGGATCAGCACGGCACCAACAATAGGTCCCAGTAGTGTGCCCAGACCGCCGACAATGACCCAGATGATGATCTGGGCCGACTGAAACAAGGAAAACAGACCGGGATCGGCGTAGCCGCCCCAATTGACGAATAGCGCCCCGGCGAGCCCGGCAATGGCACCACCCAGGGCAAACAGCACGGTTTTATACCAGCGTACGTCATAGCCCAGGAGTTCTGCGCGCTGCTCATTTTCGCGGATGGCGATGATAACCCGTCCGAAATGACTCGCCAGCAGCCAGCGCAGTCCGAGATAAATCAGCAGCAGGCAGGCCACACAGACATAGAACAGGCCATCCGGCAGCAAAATCGCGCTGGCATTACCGGGAATATTCAAAGGTGGAACACCGTGCATGCCGTTAAAGCCATTCAGCCGCGCTATACCGATGACATATTGATCGCCTGCTGTCGCGTTGATCAGCTTGAACAGAATTAATGTTACAGCCAGCGTGATCACCCCCATGTAAACATCGCTGAGCCGGCCATAAAACATAAACCAGCCGAGCAGGGCTGCAAAAGCTGCCGGCAAGGCTATAGCGAGCAAAAGCGGTGCGGTACTCTCGCCGATATTGATCGCGCTGACCGCATAAGTGTAAGCGCCGAGACCGTAAAACGCAGCCTGGCCGAAGCATAAAATTCCGCCATAGCCCCAGATTAAACCCAGGCTGAGTGCGAGAATCGCCAGAATGACATAGATAGTCAGGTTCAGCAGGGTGAATAAATCCACCGCCAGCGGGGTGATTAACATAAAGGCCAGTCCGGCCACAGTGGCGAGAATCAGTTGTGCACGACGGGTGGTGATCATAGCTTACAGCCGCCCCCGGAAAAACCGGCCGGTGATGCCACGTGGCAGGAAGCGCAACAACAGCACCGCAGCGATTAGCAGCGCCACTTCGCCCAGCACCGGACTACTGAGCAAGGTTGTAATGCGCTCTACCAGGCCGAATGACAGCGCTGCGCTGAGCGTGCCAGTGGCTATCGCCACCCCGCCCGAAATCACCGTGATAAACGCTTTGGCAATATAGGTTGCGCCAATGCTGGGGACGATGCCCGTCAGCGGCGCCAGCACCCCGCCAGCCAGCCCTGTCAGCGCAGCACCGAAGGTAAACGTCAGCATATAAACCCGGCTTGGGTTAATCCCCAGCGCATCCGACATATCGGCGTTCTGCATGGCAGCGCGGGCAATCAGACCCCAGTCAGTAAAGCGTAACAAGGCGTAAAGGCCGGCCAGCATGACGGCGGCGACCGCGATAATGAACAGATTGTAGCCGACGACCTGGAACTGCCCGATCTGCAAGGCCGGAATCGGGGTGGAAATACCAGTCGTGGTATTGCCGAAAATCAGGGTGACCAGTCCAACCAGGCATAAGCTCAGTCCCCAGGTAGCCAGCATGGTGTCAAGTATGCGTCCGTACAGAAACCGGATGATCAATCGCTCGACGATCAGCCCGACCAGCCCGACCGTAAGCGGTGCAACAATTAGCATGGCCAGCCAGATATTCAAACCGGCCTGGGTCGAGACAATCGCTGCATAACCGCCCAGCATCAGGAACTCGCCGTGGGCAAGATTGATGACCCGCATCATGCCGAATACCACCGCCAGCCCTAAGCTGATCAGCACCAGCCCGGCGATGGCGTAGATGATTTCAAGCAAAATAAAAACGGCGAGATCCATAAGCGTATTCTGAAAACAATATTAAACCCGTGATCTGCTCTTTTTCGCTATACCTTGATCTCATACTGGGTGGTGTCGTTCGGATTCGCTTCTAGATCGCATACAGCTGCGGTATCGGTCGGGGGACGCTGATCGAAGCTCTGCACAACAGTCATTTTCTGATCTTTGACTTCCAGGATATGCACATCCAGCACGCAGTGATGGGTTTTCGGGTCGACGGTAATTTTACCGCCCGGTCCCTGAATACTGATTCCGCTCTCCAGGGCTTCGATCACTGCCATGCGATCTGCCGAGCCGGCTTTGCGCACCCCTTCAGCCCATAACAGCATGCCTTGATAGGTAGCGGTCACCAGTTCGTGAATATCGTCCACGGAGCCGAATTTGGCTTGCCAGCGTTCCAGATAGGCTTTGTTTGCAGGCGTATCCAACTCACGCGAGTAATTGTATGCCAGCAAAATACCGTCGCCTTCCGCCGGGGTCAGTACCTGTTGCTCATTGCCCGCGCCCAGTGTGGTTGAAGCCATCGGGATTTTGTCTTTCATGCCGGCTGCAGCCCATTGTCGGTAAAACGATAAATGCGCACCGCCGACCAGAGCTGACATGACAAAGTCAGGCTTGGCAGCCTGGATTTTGGCGATAGTCGAGCCAAAATCTGCCACATCAAGCGGGAAAAAATCGGTACTGATGACTTCACCGTCATTGTCCTGTACGTATTTCTGCACCCATTTGGAGATAATTTGACCGTAATTGTAATCAGCTGCCAGGGTATAGACCTTCTTACCCCACTGCTCCATCGCATACGGCACCAATACTTCCACCGATTGCGCCGGGGTTACGCCGGTGCAGAAAATATTGCGGTCACAGACTCCGCCTTCGTATTGGGTGTTGTAGAAATACAAGGTCTGGAACCGGTCCAGCACTGGTCGTATCGCTTCCCGCGAGGCCGACAGAATACCGCCATGCACCACTGAAACCCGGTCCTTGAGCGCGGCCTGCTGGCCGAACTGGGTGTACATCGGCATTTGCGACTGGGTGTCATAGGTCACAATTTCAACCATCCGGCTGGCCAGGCCACCGCTGTTATTGATCTCCTCAGCGGCCAGTTGCATGGCTTTTTCCATCGGTTTGCCGTAGAGGTCAAACAGGCCGGATAAATCATGGATGCTGGCGACTTTGATCGGATCCTGGGCCCGGCTGGTCAGTGGCAGGCCGGCGGCCAGAGTGGCGGCAATAGTCGAGCTGGTTTGCAGGAATTGACGGCGTTTCAGTGTCATACGAGTTCTCCCGTGGGGCTGGCGGAGCGTTCCGCCGGATGGCGTAAAAAGTGAACTTGAGCCGTTGATAATGCTTGAGATAGCGACATTACCCGCTGCCCGGGCGGGGGCGACGGGTTTTGCTGGCCGGTTTTGCCACGGTGTCTGGCGAGTCTGCTGTACCTGATTCTGGTGACTCTGGCGCGAGGGGTTCCGGCGTGAGGGACTCCGGCGGATCAACAAGCCCTGCCAGTCCCTGCTCAAATGACAAGCCCAGTTCGCGGCCGAGCTTTTGCAGTACCGGCAGTTGCACCGCCATGCCGAGCAATCCATCAATCGCCTGATTAACCGGAGCATTACCCGAACCCGACGCAGTGCTACCTGAATGGGTGTTGCCGGAAGCACCCAGGCCGCTGATCTGATGAATGCGAATGCTGTCGATTTTCTCGACCGGTTTGACCATCTGTCCGACCAGCTCAGGCAGGCGGTCGAGCTTGTGCTGTTGCAGGCGCAGATTGACCGCCCGCTCGGACAAGGTGTTATCGGCTTCGGCCAGCGCTTTACGGCCAACCGCTTCGGCGCTCAGCTCGGCTTGTCTGGCTTCAGCTTCCGCCTGCGCCCGTAACCGCCGGGCGGTCGCTGCGGCTTCCGCCTGGCTGCGGACCGTGGTGGCGGCCGCCTGATCACGCAGTTCATCGACTTCAGCCTGTTCGAGACTGCGAATCAGCGCGATCTGGCGGGCGCGTTCGGCAATCGCTTTATCGCGCTCGGTTTGAATGGTTTCAGCGGCAGCGGCCGCAGCAGCGCGGCTTGCAGCGGCTTCGGACTCGGCTTCAGCCACATCGCTGGATTTACGGGCCAGGTCGATCTGATTCTGTTTGTCGGCCAGCTCCACACTGAGTTTGCTGTGCAGGGCCAGCTCGCGCAGTCGTCGTTCTTTGTCCAGCCGGGCGGCTTCACTGCGCTGTTCGGCGTTAGCGCGGCGTTCTGCCAGCTGGGCATCCTGCTCGGCTTGCAGGCTGTTAAGCGTCAGCGCCTGCTCGATTTTTGCCGCTTCTTCCTCGCGTTCGATGTCCAGCCGTCGCTTGGCAGCTTCCAGCTGGGTCTGACGCACAGCGGTATCGGCTTCGGCTTCGATAGCAGCGCGCTGTTTTTTATTGTGGGCGATGACTTCGGCCAGTCGGCGCATGCCTACCGCATTGAAGGCATTGTTTTCGTCCAGAGCATCAAACGGAGTTTGATCGAGCCGGGTCAGCGAGACAGACTCCAGTTCCAGACCGTTGCGGGCGAGGCTGTCACTGATAGTCGTGCGAACCTGCCGTACCAATTCGGGCCGGTCTTCGTGTAATTGATCCAGCGTGCGCTGGGCTATGGCACTCTGGATGGCATCGATCAGCTTGCCGTCCAGCACTTCCTGCAACTCAATGGCGCGGAAGGTCTTGCCGCCTAAAGCCTGGGCTGCGGTGGCAACCCCTTCCGCATCAGCCTGTACCCGGACGTAGAACTCGACGCTGATATCGACCCGCAGCCGATCCTGTGTGATCAGCGAGTCTGGGCCTTCGCGGCGGACGTCCAGCCGCTGGGTTCTCATATTAACTTCGGTAATGCGGTGCAGGAATGGCAGGGCCAGACAACCGCCGTCCAGCGCAATCCGTTTGCCACCGTAACCGGTGCGGATCAGCGCAATTTCACGCGTAGCCTTGCGGTAATAGCGATTGAGAAACCAGAGGGTGATCGTCGCAGCGATCAACAGGATAAGCAATGTTATAAACCAGGCCATACGTTTCTCCCAGCAGGCTAGCCCTATCGGACAATACTAAATGATTTTTCCGGCTTGTCACGGTGCTATTGCGGAGATTTTGCTGTCCTGCACAATTCGGTTTATCCTGCCCGGACTTTTAAATCCGGAGTTGAACATGACACTGCAGACTTTTAATGCACTGGTTTTACGGCAGGGGGAAAATAAAAAAACCCTGGCTGCTGTCGAGCAATTGAACCTGGGCGATCTGCCCGAAGGCGATGTTCTGGTCGCGGTGGATTATTCCACCATCAATTATAAAGATGCGCTGGCAGTGACCGGCAAGGCCAAAATTGTGCGCCAGTGGCCCATGGTGCCGGGCATTGACCTGGCCGGCACAGTGCTGGAGTCGAGCGCAGCTGATTATCAGCCAGGGGATAAAGTGGTGCTGACCGGCTGGGGTGTCGGTGAGCGTTACTGGGGTGGTTACAGCCAACAGCAGCGTGTCAAAGCCAAATGGCTGGTACCTTTGCCAAACGGTCTGGACACGCGTGCTGCCATGGCGATCGGTACGGCTGGCTTTACCGCCATGCTCTGCGTTATGGCGCTGGAAGACGCCGGTATCAAACCGGACGCCGGTACGGTGCTTGTCACCGGTGCGACCGGCGGGGTGGGTAGTGTTGCCGTTGCGTTGTTAAGCCAGCTTGGTTACACCGTCGCGGCGTTGACCGGCAAGCCGGAGAGCCATGCTTATCTGCGTGCCCTTGGCGCTGCGGAAATTATCAGCAGTGAAGGTTGGGATAAGCCGCCGAGCCCGCTGGAAACCCAACGCTGGGCTGGTGCGGTGGATGCTGTCGGCAGCCAGGTGCTGGCTCGGGTCTTGGCCGAGACCGACTATAACGGTGCGGTAGCCGCGTGTGGTCTGGCCGGGGGATTTGACCTGCCGACCACGGTCATGCCGTTTATTCTGCGTGGCGTCAAACTATTGGGCGTTGACTCCGTCATGTGTCCGCTGGCGCGTCGCAGTGCTGCCTGGCAAAGACTGGCGCAAGATCTGCCCGCTGCTTTACTGCAACAGATGAGCCAGCAGGTTGTTGGTCTGAGTGAAGTGGCAGACGTTTGCCAGCAGTTATTGGCGCGTAAGGTGCAGGGCCGCGTGTTAGTAGATGTAAACGCCTGAGATATGCCCGACAGCCGCTAGCTGAGCTCGGTATAGCCGGCGCGCTGTGCGTGCACCATCATTTGTTGGACAGGCTGATAGGCCTCTGCCGGTAACACGACCGCATCCTGCAAAAGCAGCTCGGCGCGTGCGGTGGCCAGATGCGGTGCGTTCAGTGCCGCGAACAAGCCATTGCGCAAGCGTTGCACAGTGTCCTCCGAGCAAGTGTTATGGCACACATACGGCAGCCCCGGTACTTGCGGACTGCGGGTCAGAACGCGCAAGCCATGGATGGCGGCGGGTCGGTGCCGGGCCAGCAGTGCAAACGTCACACAATCAATTGCAGCGCAGTCGGCCTGATCGGTTTGCAGCAACTGGAGTGAAGCCGCATGACTGCCGCTGCCAAGCACCTGACTGAAAAAAGGGCGTACTTGCGAGGCGTCGTCTGACTGTAGCAGTGATGCGACCAGATAGCGCAGGACGTTGTAACCGGAGTGCGAACCGGGCATGTTGACCGCCGCCCGGCGGGCGCGCAGATTAGCCAGGGTCTGCGCCGGATCATCCGCACGTACCACAATCAGGCTGCAGTAATCCGGGCCGTTGCAATCATCAGTCGCGTAAACCGGCGTGGCCAGCAGGCGCAGATGAGCCTGTCCATGGGTGACAAAATCCATCCCGCAACACTGGCTGAAGAGCAGATCGGGGTTGCGCCATTCCGCGCCGAAGGGTCCTGCCCGACTGAGCCGGGCAGGGACGTCGCGCAGTCCTCGCGGCGAAATGCCTGTGCCAGTCCGTCCCACCAGGCATCGGTGGCTGCCTGTAACTCCGGCAGATCGTACATTGGCAGACTGGCCAGTGGCATCGGCTGGCCTGTCATCCGCGTTTTTACCGCTGGCTAATTCCCGCAGCATGGCCGGCAGCTCGGTGGGTTGTACGGTAGCGGCGCGAATCAGGTCTTCAAAATGCCGGGTCAGCACCCGGATCTGCTGGGTAGCGTTGAAAACAAAATACATATTGCCGAAATAAACGGCCGCGCGCTTGGGGCCAAAAATGGTATAGGGCACGGAAAACTGGCGTCGCCCATCAAACAGAAACCAGCGCAGCGACGGATACAACTCTTCCAGCAGCTGGCTGATATGTGCTAATTGCTCACGCCGGGCTTTGACCGGCAGATCGCGCCAGATCCCTTCGCCGCGCGCAAAACCGACCACGGATTGCAGTGAGCTGCAAATCTCGAAATCGGTTTCCGAGCGCCGGCTGTAGGCCAGCCGGGCCTCGCTCTGTTCGAGCCGCAGGGCCGGCAGACGCTGATCGCTCAGGCGGTATTCGTGAGAGATCACGGCCTGGGTTTTCAGCAGATCGGGCAGCGACATTGGCACATAACGAATTTTGTAGCCACTGGCCTCGGCGTGCCATTGCTGCAGCCGTTCATCTGCCGGCAGACCTGCGGCAGATTCGATCTGCAGCGCATTTTCCAGCAGCTGTGCGCCGCTTTGCTGTTCATCCTGGCTGAGTCCCAGCAGCCAATCCACGCTGACTTGCGCCAGTCGGGCGATAGCGACGATAGTCTCGGCACGCGGCAGACGGTCGTTACCCGGCGACAGTAATTGCGACAGCGTCGAGCGGTCCAGCCCCAGTTCAGCGGCAAAAGCCGAGCGGTTCAGCCCGGCCCGTTCAATGACCTCACTCAGACGCTGGCGAAACGTTTCGACCGTCTCGGTACGATTCATCGCCGGGTGTCAACCAGTGGCACAGCGGATTACTTGCCCAGTACAGCCACAATGGATTGCTGCAAGGTGTCGACCATCTCATCGAGTTGCGACTCGGTGGTGACAATCGGCGGTGCCAGGCAATAAACATCGCCTCGTACCCGGCTGAACAAACCGCGCTCTACCGTAGCGTTGTACACTTTCGGGCCAATTTTTTCAGCAGCGTCGAATTCTTCCTTGGTGGCCTTGTCCTTGACCAGTTCGACCGCGCACATCAGGCCTTTACCGCGCACATCGCCGACATGCGGATGATCAGCCAGTGCTTCCTGCAGGTTTTGCAGTAAACGGGCACCTTTGCTGGCCGCCTGTGCGACGAAATCCTCGTTTTCGATGATATCCAGCATGGCCAGTGCAACCGCGCAGCCAACCGGGTGGGCACTGTAGGTGTAGGCGTGCATCCAGGCGGAATTGCTGTCATCCATGGCGGCGGCGATTTTGTCGCTGACGCCGATACCGCCGAGCGGGAAATAGCCCGAGGTAATCGCTTTGGCGTACTGGATCAGGTCGGGTTGCACACCCCAGTGCTCCAGCCCGAACATTTTGCCGGTACGGCCAAAACCGGTGATGACTTCATCGGCAACCAGTAATACGTCGTACTGGTCGCAGATTTCCCGAATACGCGGGAAATAATCATCCTGCGGCACAATCACGCCGCCTGCGCCCTGTACCGGCTCGGCGATAAACATGGCTACCGTGTCCGCACCTTCGCGCAGAATGGCTTGTTCCAGCTCATTGGCGGCGGCTATGCCCTGACTGATCCCCGGCGCGCTGCCCTCGGGTACCTGATAGCGGTAAGGGTAGGGCGAAGGAATATGTACAAAACCCGGCACGCGCGGCTCGAACATTGGCCAGTAGCTGTTGATGCCGGTGGCGGACATGGCGGCCAGGGTGACCCCGTGATAGCCCCACTGGCGGGAAATAACCTTGGTTTTGTTTGGCTTGCCTTGCAGCTTCCAGTAATACCGCGCCATTTTGATATTGCTGTCGGTGGATTCACCGCCGCCAGAGGTGAAAAAGAAATGGTTAATATTCGGGTAGGTTATCTTTGCCAGGCGCTCGGCCAGCGCAATCGCCTGCGGGTTGGAGCTGCCGGTATAGCCTGAGGCATAGCCCAGCTCAAGCATCTGTTTGGCGGCTGCATCGGCCAATTCCTGGCGGCCGTTGCCGGCAGTGTTGTTCCACAAACCGGCCAGACCATCCAGATAGCGGTCACCATTGGCGTCAATCAGGACAGCACCTTCACCGCGTACCCAGACTTTGCCACCGGCGGTATGCATGGCGCGGCTGTGTAGCAGGTGGATCAGATGTTCGGCATCGCGTTCCAATAACGCAGTATTGGCGTCATTTATCTTCATGAGCGTTTCCTTAAGTAATATTGATTATTGAAATAAGCGTCACAGGGCTGTGGCAGCATGCGTTGGAACCTGTGTGGTGCCGTTGCCGCAGATGGGCGTTCGGGCATCTCGTCACAGGCGCTCGTTCCACGGGTTGTCAGAGCGAATAACCCGCCGCATGGGGCAATTGTAGCGCGTCATGAATGATTTTAGGTGTTATGGCTTACCTGCCCCGGCTGTATTGGCAGTTTGTGCGCTATAAATATTTAATTTGGAATGGAAATAACAAAGCCCAATCGGCATGGGGCCAAATGGGCTTTGCTGGGTGGCGGCAAAAAAAAGCGGTTAGCTGGTACTGCCCAATACCTTGAAGATACGGGCGGTAATCTCATCAACCGTGCCGGTACCCTGCACCGACCGTAAATTGCCTTTGGCCTTGTAGTAGTCAATGAGCGGCGCGGTTTCCGCTTCGTAGACCTGCAAGCGCTTGCGAATAGTGTCTTCGTTGTCATCGGCCCGCTTTCGGGCCAGCAGGCGCTGCATGATCTCGCCGTAATCGACATCCAGAAACAGGACGATATCCAGTGGCTGGTCCATACCCACCAGCAGTTTATCCAGACCCTCGGCCTGGGGCAGGGTGCGTGGAAAGCCGTCCAGCATAAATCCCTGATTGACGTCATCTTTGCTCAAACGGCTATGGATCATGTCGAGTATGATTTCGTCGGATACCAGCGCGCCGGATTTCATGATGACATCGGCCCGTTTGCCCAACTCGGTTCCCGCAGCGACTTCCGCCCGCAATAAATCGCCTGTAGAAATATGCGGAATCTGGAATTTCTGGACGATTTTTTCAGCTTGTGTGCCTTTGCCTGATCCTGGTGCGCCGAGCAGAACAATTCTCATGATGATGGTCTCGCTGGTTTTAATAAAGAAAGTTTTATAATTCCGAATTCTAGCAAAGAGCTAAATCTTTGACGATGCGGACATACCGACATAGACCCTGCCGCTGCAGTTTGTTTCCTGCCCCTGCTGCAGTCAATTGACTGCACAGACCTGTCCGGTACCACTATCAGTATAAATAAACTATTAGTAATCAGTTACATAAAAATTTACCCGGAATGGCCTGACGCTTGCAATAACGCTTTTGCAGTAATGCTCATATTTCATCCAACAGGAGAAGCATATTATGCGCACTCGAATATTCAGTTCGTATAGAGACAAATGGGGTAGCGGTAAACTGGGCAGTGGGCCGTATTGGTTCTGGACCGTATTATGTCTGGTCGCACCAATCACCCAGGCCGCTCCGACAGCTATCGCGCCTTCGGCGTTGTTTATCAGTGATCCGGCACAAACGCGCGGTTTGACGGTAGTTCAATTCGAGCTGCCAATCGCCTCATTACAGACAGATCCGGCAGCTGAATGGGTTTGTTTCAGTGCCGAAGCGGCAACGTCCAATGTACAGTGGCTGGTGACCGAGCCGCAATGCTGGCAGCCGCAACAGCAGTCCGCCGAGACGGCAATCACCGGGTATGCGCTGCTGCGTGATTCACAGCCCAGCCAGATCACTATCTCCAGTCATGATTCAGAGCAAGCGGTTGGTGCGTCCCTGCAGCTGTCGCTTGACCCCGCCCAGGCCCGTCCGGGTAGTGCGGATTTATTGCAGGCCTGGGCCGAAGCGCGCAATGCATGGCTCAGAGCGCAGCAATACACGTATTTCGCGGCGGATCGTTCATCCCGGCGCGAACCCGAGCCACCTGGTACACAGAATTTATTCGCGCACTGGCAGACCATTGCCGCGCACAGCTACGGTGTTCAATCCCCCGATGCTCTGAGCGGCGCACGTCAACCACGTCCCGGTGATACGCTGAATGCGTTTTCCCTGTTCAGCGGTGAGGCGGCTATTCAGGAAACCCTGCAGCAGCAATTGCTGACGGTCAGCGACTCGCAAAACGCTGTGCTGGATCATTCTATTGATACCTTGCAAGGCCCTGACGTGCCTTCTCATCCATTCGAGGATTTATTGGACGGGCGGGCTGGCGGCGAACTGGAAATTGCCAGACTGGTGCCTGCTGAACGTTGGTTTGTACATATCAGTCAGCCGGGAAAAGCGCTGGACTGGCTGCGTACACTTAGCGAAAGCAGCGCGCAGCTGGCTGGCTTGAGCACGCGTTCATACGTTGATCAGGCCTTGCTGGAGCGCTATCTGGGGCAATTGAAACTTACCCCCGAATTTGTCCAGCGGCTGGGGCCATTGGCGAAACAGGCGGCGGTATTCGGGCCGGATTTATATGTGCAGCACGGTTCACATATCAGCCTGATTGCTGAAGTCCCCAGCGCGCCTGCGTTGAACACCCTGCTAAAACTGATGCTGGGTATTCGAGGTGAGCACGGAGTGCAGGCTTATGGCCAGGGCAGGCCGGCATATTTTGCCCGACATCAGCAATGGCTGATTTTTTCGACCAGCCGGGCCGAGGCCGAACAGGCACTGCAACTGGCCCAAAACCAGGCCCAGAACAGTCTGGGTGCGAGCGCCGAGTTCCGTTATATGCTGGAGCAGTTAGCGCCGGCAGCCAGCGGTTTATATGTCTATTTATCTGATCCGTTTATCCGCGCCATGACCGGACCACGCATTAAAATCGCGCAACTACGGCGCCAGCAGGCACGCGCTCGTCTGGAACTGGTCACAGCGGCAGCGCTGCTGTATGAGGCCGATTATGGCAAGCCGCCTGTACTGGACGAGTTGATCGCGCAAGGTTTTGTTGCGCCGGGCTGGCTGCAAACTGTTGCAGGCGATCAGATCAGTCTCGATAAACAGGGCCGGGCACAGTCGGCCAGGTACGGCAATCTGGCGCTAATGACGCCCTCAGCGAACTGGACATTACGGCGATCAGTGCACAGGAAGCCGCGGGCTATCAAGCCTATGTTGACGAGTATTCGCGTTTCTGGCGCACGACCTTTGATCCCATCGGGGTGCGCATCGAAGTGGCTGATACGGTACGAGTGGAAACCCTGATTCTGCCGCTGATCAATAATTCTATTTACGATGCCGTGCGGGCCATGATCGACGAAGAAGCCGGGCCGCTGGGTTTGCCTGCCATGACACCGGCTCCGGTTACCAGCCTGGGTTTCAGATTGCCTGAAGCGGTTCTGCAGGACTTGACGCGTAATCTGTTCAGTTATCGTCATCGCAAGCAAATACCTGATTTAAGCAAGGCACTTACCGGGCAGATGCATATCGCTTTATATGACGATGAACCGATCATCGCTTTTGGTTCGGCTGATTTAATGGGCGCGTTTTCGGGTGCTTTCATGCGCCAGGTGGGGCGTGGACGGGGCGGTATCTTTCTGTACGGTGGCATGCTGGCGTCCTTGCTGACGCAACCCACCGCAATTTTTGTTGAATTACGCGACGGCACCGAGGTTGAGCCCTGGGCGCAGCGTTTGTTTGCACTGCTGGATTGGGATTTCGGCGAGCGGGTATTGCAGCCCTATGGTGATAACAGCTGGGTGTATACCTATACGATTGAGAATCTGGTGCGATTTCATTTGTATCTGCGCCAGGAGGGCAATTATTTGATTATCAGCAATCGCTCTATGCCGCTGGTGCCGGTCGAGAACGACAGTGCCCCGGTGCAGGCCAATGCGGCACTGAGCGTTAATTTCTCGCAAATCCAGCAATTAGCGCCGACCTTGCATCTGCACGCGATGCAGGCTTTACCGGGTGCCTGGCGTCGGAGTATCGGCCAACTCGCGCCCCTGCGCTGGCTGGGCGCGGGCGATCCTGCAGCAGCGCAAGCGACATTTCAGCAGCTGTATGGCTATCGGCCCGAGCTGCCCTCGTATTCCCCCTGGCCCTGGCCGGACGCAGCCAGCTGGCAGAATCGCGGGCAAAACCTGCTGCCGGAGTTCAAGCTGCCGGCATACCATGAGTTGGCGCCGGAGCAGCGCCGGATCGGGCCATTTCAAGATCTGGACCGGCTGCAGGTTAGCTTCAAACTGGTCGATGAAGGCGTGCGAGTGGTGTTGGAACTGATGCCTAGATAAGAGCTGAGCAAGATGAGGCTGGGCTTTTATTCACCCTTATCCGGGCTTTTTGCCGAAGAGATGCTATTGTAAATATCCAGGCTTATTGATTTCGAGTTTAACAATGACCAGTCATGCCTGATCTATGACGGCGTTATTGGCGCACACTGCATCGACGGCGCTGCTGCAACTTGATTTGCAGCAGCGCCGTCGTGTTGAGCATATCCCGACCTTATCCGTACTGGTTGGGCATAACACAGAGGCTCTTGCAATCTGGCAGAGCTGGGCCGCCTGCTGCGAGCGCCAGGTTCTGTTAGCCACTGCGGACAATCCACTGCAAACCTGGCTGTATCAGTGGTTGCGACAAAACGAGAGCTTCCATACTGCTGCCATCGAACTGGCCGGAAAAACGCACTACGAGCTGACCACACTGCTGGCTGCTTATCTGCCTAAAATACACCTGACCCCGCCCGAGTTGCGTGCGTTGCATTGTCTGCTGCAGACGGAGTCCGTCAAGTCGGATGCTGCATACTGGTCAGATATTGATCCTTTAAAAATTATCTTATTGCTGAGCACATTGGTTGACAGTCAATATTTACCCGCTCTGGCTGTGACCACCGGGCTGCTTGAGCCCGAGGCGCTGAGTGCATTAATCCAGCAGCTATACCGGTTGGCTTCTGCATGTCCTTTCCTCCCTATCGCTTTGCTGTTAGAACCACCGCTGTACCGTTCGTACAAGGCAGCAATGCCAAACTCCCGGGAAAAAGCCTGGGTGCTGGAAGGTCGTGTGAATGTGTCGGCCTGGGATGCGGCAATGATCAGTCAGGCGCTGTTGCAGGCCGGTGTTGCTCCTGAACCTTTTGCACAAACTATCAATGACCTGGCGCAGCTGGCACCGTCAGCAGCAATGGTTGAACATTTTGTCAGTCTGGCCAGCAGTGTCTCGACCCGCACTTCACACGCTGGTGATATAACAGCAGAAGACGATGATCAAGCACGCAGTCATGCCGAGCGATTACTCTTTGAATGCCTGCAGCGGCTGCCGGCAACAAAAGGATTATTCAGGCTCAACGCGCGGTTGCCGGTTCGATTTGGCAACACATGGCTTGAGATTGATCTTTACTGTGAATCCCATGCGCTTGCTGTCGAGATCGATGGTTATTACCATTTTCAGAATGTTGACGCCTACCGCCGTGATCGTCGCAAAGATGTATTGCTGCAAAAACAGGGCTATTTGATCGTGCGTTTCTTAGCCGATGATATGGTGAACCAGCTCGAAGTAATTCTTAGTACCCTCAAAGAGGCACTTGCTCATCAGCAGCAAGCACACTGATCTACTTAAAGAATGATGACAATGATGCAAGCATTGACTGTCAACGATTTGATTTTAACGCGTCTGCTTGAGCGCGGAATGCAAGGTGATTTACCAGTAACGGCTATTTTCAGAAGTCTGGAACCTTATCTGGAACCGGGTATGGCGGCGGCAGAAAAGCGGACGCGGCTGGCGACGGGTATTGATCAGTTGCTGCAAGAACATTGGGTTGAGCGGGTAGGGCAGAATAAACTTAAGTTGTCCGCGTCAGGACGACGACATATTCTGCAACAACTGGGTTTAAAAGAAAGCACCCAGAACCTGCGCTGGCAAGTGCTTAGCCGTGTTGATTTGCCGTTGCGGGCCTTATCCTTACCAGCACCTGATGCGGCCGAGCGTCGCCGATTCGCCAGCGCGGATGGTTTGCGGGCTGCGGTATTGCGCCATGCTTACGCCTTACCCCTTAAAGCCTATCCGACCCTGACTCAGGTGCGTGATAGCCTGATATGGTATTGCTTAAGCCAGGCGCAGGCTAACCCGGCCCTGTCCCGTGATTGTGCCGGGCGCATGAGCGATGCGTTTACCGTTAATGCTATTGCCCGTGTGCTGTTCAGCAATCTATTGGCATCGACCCGCACACTGGCACCTCTGCCAGCACTGCGACAACTTGCAGCCAGAGCGGTTGGGGCGGAGCGGACGGATATTGGCGAGGTACGGCTGGCTATCGTACGCCAGGCCTTACAATCTGCCGGAACCGGCCAGTCTGCTACTGGTGAGCAAGCACTGGCGGAATTTGCCGAGCATGTCATAGCGATTGCCCAGGCATGTCAGACCGGGTGGTTTGGCGATAATAAAATCTTTATTTCTCATGTCTGGACCGAATACCACAAGCAGCACCCACAGGCACGCGCAGAAACCTTCAAGCAACGGCTTCTGCAGGCGCATCGTCAGCGTTTGTTACAGCTCGCACGGGCTGATTTACAGCAGGCTATGGACCCAGCTGATGTGGCCTCGTCAGAAATTGAGTATTGGGGAGCGACATTCCATTTTCTACGCGTGGATTGAGAGAAAAAATGACCAAGGATGCCCGTTTAAACGCGTTTTGTTCCGCCGAAGTTTTGGACTGCTTTCAGTCCATCGTGCATGAAAGCGAGATCTGGAAACCGGACCCCTATGATGTCGAAAGCATTCATAGCCATGCGCGCGAAGTCTTTGAGCGATTACTCAACCAGATCAAAGACGAGCGTGCAGGAACCGGTAAAATCTGGTTGCTCAAAGGCGAGTCAGGGGCCGGTAAAACCCATCTGATGCGGGTATTTCGTAATCGCCTGCACGAAACGGGATACGGTTATTTCAGCTATATGCAAATGACCTCGGCGGAGAGCAATTACCCGCGCTATATCCTGCGTCAGACTTTGGATTCTTTAGAGAAGCCATATGTCGATGATCCGACCGGTAGCGTAACCGGTTTAATGCGCTTGTCCCGTGCGCTGGTTGAGGAGCGACGCGCTGTTTCGCGGCAAGAGCAGCAAAAGCTTTGTGAAGCTGAGATGGGTATTGATGAAGTTATCGAGTTTGTTGATAAGCTGGCATATCAATTAGTTAATCTAGAAGAATATAAGAAAGTTGATCGTGATTTACTTAGAGCGCTTTTGTTTCTCCAGCGTGATGAAGTCGAATTCAAATCGAACGTGATGAAGTATTTGCGCTGCGAAGACATTTCGGAACGTGATCGGCAATGGATAGGCATGATGCCTGCGCTAACAGCGGACGATGATCCGCAGAGACTTCTACAAGGATTAGCCTGTTTGATCTGGGCGCTTGATGCTGGTGTGTTGGTGATATGCCTAGATCAGCTCGAAGATATGTATCGGGATAACACCGAGTCTGCCCAGCGCTTTCGCAACGCTATCCAAACCGTCAAGGCGTTGGCTAGCTACTGTCCGCGCTTACTTATATTAGTCAGTTGCCTGGAGGACTACTATGCGCCACTACGAAATCAGCTTTCACAATCCGACATTGATCGTATTGAGCACGATCCACAACCAACTAGACTGAATGCTATTCTTGAACGCGAGGCTACGGAAGCTCTGATTGCCCGGCGACTGGAGGTTTTATACGATTTCAGCGCCGTCGCTTTTGACAACAAAACACCGTTGTACCCGTTCCCGGATGGTGTGCTTGATGCCCTTGCCGGGTTACGGGTGCGTGACATTCTGAATCGCTGCCGGGAACTGCGTGAACAAAGCATCATGACGCAGCAGGCACCTGTGCTCGATGGGGTGCCTATAGATGTTAATGAACCTCCAGGAACGGGTAATACGGGCGGTGAGCCATTTCTTGAGTGGGAACAGCGCTGGAACGATTTCCTGGTGCAGGCCACGCTGCCGCCGCCTGATAATGATAACGATATGCAGCAGGTGCTGGTGCAGACTTTGAATCACTGCACAGATGAACTGTCGAGCTATCACGTTAGTGCACAGCCGGCGAAGGGAGGAATTACCCTTGTTATCAGCGCTCATGAGCAGACGTCGGCCAGCTCGTTTGTCGGTTTGTGCAATAAATCAGCAATCGGCGGTGCGCTCGGTAAACAACTTCGTGAAGTCGAAGTGGCCGCTGCAGGAAAACCACTCATTATCGCCCGCAGCACCGCGTTCCCATCGAACCCAAACACCAAAATTGCACAACAGATCGTACAGTTAATAAGCCAGGGTGTGAAACGGGTGGTCATCGAAGATTCCGACTGGCGTGCAATGGCCGCAATGCAGGCGTTCAAAGTGCAGCACCTTGGCAGCAACGGGTTTGCTGGGTGGCTTGCAGCCAGCCAGCCGCTGAGTTTACGACCGGCTTTGAAAACCATTCTGGGACTGGAGGTGTTGGGCAATACTGGCGATCCGGGGCCTCCTGAACCTCCTATTCCTGACGATCCTAATCCGATAGATCCAGCAGCGATTCAGCTTGGTCAGAGTCGCGATTTCAAACCTGTACCGGTTATTCTGGGCAAGGATGATCTGACACGCCATGCGGCGTTTTTGGGTGGTTCTGGCAGTGGTAAAACCACGCTGGCACTCAATATCATTGAACAGCTGTTGCAGCAGGGTATTCCCGCTTTACTCATTGATCGAAAAGGTGATCTATCGAGTTACGCCAAGCTTTTTCAGGCTACTCAGGCAGCGGGCATGACTTCTGAAAAAGACAATAATCCGGCTTTGCAGCGCTTTCTGGCGCAGATCGATGTCGCCCTTTATACCCCTGGAAACGCACGAGGACGACCTCTCGGTATTCCCATCATTCCAAAAGGGATGGGAGAGTTGCCGACTAACGAGCGCGAGCAGATGGCCGCTTATGCAGCACTGGCTTTGGGCGGTATGATGAATTACAGGCCTCAAGGGCTGGCCAAAACGCGCCTTGCTATTTTGAACAAGGCGATTTTTGTACTGGCTGAGCTGAGCGCGGGCCTGCAAATCGGGCTGGATGACTTGATCGAATTCATCGCCAGCGAGAACAGTGAACTGATCTACGCCATCGGTCAACTGGAGACGAGGCACTTCAAGAAACTGGTGGAGGATCTGGAAACCCTGCGCTTGCTGAATGGAAAACTTTTTACTGAACAGCGTGAGTCATTGGACTGCGAAACGCTGCTGGGACTGGGGTCGCAGCAACAACCGGACCGTACCCGTTTGAGTATTATCAGTACTTTATCTCTCGGGCACGATGCCAATGTGCTGTTCTGGGTTTCCCAGTTGCTGCTGGAACTGGGGCGTTATGCCCGCCGCCAGCCCGCAAATCAGTTGCAATGTGTGGTGTTGTTTGATGAAGCAGACCTCTATCTTCCGGCGACGGGTAAACCTGCCACCAAAGAGCCGTTAGAGAATCTTTTAAGACGTGCCCGCTCGGCTGGTATCGGGTTAATGCTGGCGACGCAGAGTCCGGGCGATCTCGATTATAAATCCCGTGATCAGATCAGTAACTGGTTCCTCGGCAAGATTAAAGAATCCACGGCGCTGAACAAGCTGAAACCGATGCTCAGTGAAGCGAAAACGGATATCGAAGCCAGGTTGCCCACCCAGGAAACCGGCCAGTTTTATGTCATACGGGAAGGTCAGGTGAGCAGCCTGCAGGCTCGCCGATCATTGGTGAACGCGGAGCAGGTGCCGGAGGATGAAATTCTGCATCTGGCGCAACGTTTAAATCCTCATACTTCCTGATGCCAGCCTTGATATATTGCCCGTACTTCACTCTCCGGCTGATCAAGTGGGTCAGGCAAGGTCAAATTCAGTAAACTGTGTGGCCAGCAAACACGACAGGACTCTGCATATGCCTCATAAAGCCGCTATTTTTTTTGACTATCCGCTCACTGACGGTGTCGTCTATGGACCTGAACAGCGGGCAAAGCTTGCTGCACTGACCGAGCTTTATCCGACAGTCGTGAATGCCGGTAATTTCAGCCAGCATGTGGAAAAACTGCAGGATCTTGAGGTTATTTTTGCCACTTGGGGCATGCCCAGCTTCAGTCCGGAGCAATTGGCGCAGTTGCCGAAGCTGCGGGCGGTTTTTTACGCGGCGGGCAATGTGAAGGCGTTTGCCCAGCCGTTGCTTGAGCACAATATTACCTTGGTCAGCGCCTGGGCAATTAATGCCATTCCGGTGGCGGAAATGTGTTTGTCGCAGATTTTGCTCAGCTGCCGGGGTTATTTTCGTAGCGTGCGTCAGTATAAGGAGCAGAAAACGCATCAGGCCAAAGTGTTTCCCCGGCCCGGTGTATACGGTGAGACTGTCGGTTTGCTTGGCCTGGGTAAAATAGGCGCGTTGTTGCGGGAAGTGTTGCGTGATTATCCCTTGCAGGTCATTGCCTACGATCCTTTTCTGACTGAGGAACGAGCCGCCGAACTGGCGGTGGAGAAAGTTTCGCTGCAAGCGCTTTTTCAGCGTGCTTATATCGTCAGCAACCACATACCGGATCTGCCGTCCACGCAAGGTGTTTTGACCGGCGATTTGTTTGCCTCGATGCGTGAAGGGGCTACGTTTATCAATACCGGGCGCGGGCGCAGGTGGTCGAAGACGCGTTTATTGAGGTTTTCCGATCGCGGCCGGATCTGACGGCTTTGCTGGATGTGACGTTTCCGGAGCCGCCAGCCGCCGATTCTGCGCTTTGGACGTTGCCCAATGTGATTATCAGTCCGCATATTGGCGGGACTATCGGCGATGAAGTAGCCCGTTTGTTTGATTGCGTACTGGAAGAATTCGAACGCTGGCAAGCCGGCGAAGCACTCCGTTATGAAGTGACGCCGGAAGTGTTCGCAACCATGGGATAAAACGTATTCAGTCAGGGATTGAAGCAGGTCTGGCGTAGTATGAATGTGCCCGTGATCAGCTTTATAAACCAGCGGCCTGGATATCTGCTGCATCGAAGCGCAGACCGGTTTCCAGCGTGGTGAGTTCCGTACTTTGCTCCAGGTCACTATAGGCCCGGATGAGAATCGGATAATTGACAGCGGGGAGCAGCCTGTTCTGCGGGCAGACAAAAACGTGCTCGCTATTGGGGGCGAGTTCGGAGCCAAGTTCGCAATCACTGCTGTTGTCCGGCGTCTGAAAGCGCACAGCCACCCACAGGGTTTGTGTGCTGATATTGCGCAGACTCAGGCCGAGTTCGCGTCCGCCCTGATCATTCACCAGCAGCCCGGCATGCTGGATATCGATCACAGTGCTGTTGCTCTCGGGCGTCGGCTGGCTGCCGAGCCAGCTGCAGCCGCTGGTGAGTGACAAGACAATAAATATCAGGGTGCTAAGACGTGTAGTTTGCCGCAGAGTAGTATCCATTAGTTTTTAGATCGTCTGTCAATGACACGTTTGGCTTTGCCCATAGAGCGTTCAACCGTACCGTTTGGCACGATCCGCACCCGGCTGGAAATACCAATAAACGATTTGATGTGGTGTTGCAAGTCAGCCGCCAGCGCGGCGCTGTCACCGATCCAGTCGGGTTTGGGCTCGACCAGTACATCAAGTGCGTCCAGCGGACCGTCGCGGTAAAGTTCGAGCACATAATGCGGCGCGAGCGCAGCAATTTTGAGGATCTGCTCTTCAATCTGGCTGGGGAACACGTTCACGCCACGGATAATCAGCATATCGTCGCTGCGGCCGGTGATTTTCTCCATGCGCCGCATGGTGCGGGCAGTGCCGGGCAGCAGGCGGGTCAGATCACGGGTCCGGTAGCGCACAAGTGGCAGTGCCTGTTTCGTCAAGGATGTGAAAACCAGCTCGCCATATTCGCCATCGGGCAGTACCTTGCCGGTGGCCGGATCGATGATTTCAGGGTAAAAATGATCTTCCCAGATATGCAGACCGTCTTTGGTTTCAATGCACTCATTGGCCACACCGGGGCCGATTACTTCAGACAGGCCGTAAATGTCGATGGCGTCCAGCCCGCAGCGCTGTTCAATTTCCTGGCGCATGGCGTTGGTCCAGGGTTCAGCGCCGAAAATGCCGATTTCCAGTGAGCTCTGGCGCGGATCCAGGCCCTGGCGCTCGAATTCGTCGGCCAGTGCCAGCATATAGGAAGGCGTGACCATGATGATGGTCGGCTTAAAATCCTGAATCAACTGCACCTGTCGCTCGGTCATACCACCCGACATGGGAATGACCGTCGCGCCGAGTGCTTCGCCGCCATAATGCGCGCCCAGGCCGCCGGTGAACAGACCATAGCCGTAAGCTACATGAATAATATCGTGGGCCCGGCCACCGGCCGCGCGAATCGAGCGCGCCATGACCTGCGACCAGATATCAATATCGTGTTTCGTATAACCGACCACGGTTGGCTTGCCGGTCGTGCCGCTGGAGGCGTGGATACGTACAATATCCTGCATGGGCACGGCAAACATGCCAAAGGGGTAAGTCTCACGCAGATCCTGCTTGGTGGTGAACGGAAAGGCGGCCAGATCATCGAGTGTTGTCAGGTCGCCGGGATTGATGCCAGCCTGCTCAAACTTGGTCCGGTAATGAGGAACTTTGTCATAGGCGTGTTGCAGACTCCAGCGCAGTCGCTCCAGTTGCAAGGCGCACAGCGCATCCCGGCTGCCGGTTTCGATCGGCTCCAGCTCTTCGGGCGTGGGGTGTCGTCGGGTCATGTCTCACTCCTGGCTCCTGGCTATTGATGTTATTGCTGTTGCAGCGGCGGGCTGTTCTGCTGGAAGACTAAGATTCCGGGGTCTGAAGTTTGTGCACCTCGTCCTCAGACAGGATAGTCCCCTGGATGCGATACGAGTTGCCACGAAACAAAGCAATCAGGCGGCCTTGCTGATCGCGTACAGTGATGTCATAAACACCTGTCCGCCCGGCGATTGTGCGTTCTTCCGCAACAGCGGTCAAGCGGTCACCCGCACGGGCTGGAGCAAGAAAATCGATACTGGCACGGGCGGCAACGGTGTTCTGGTTATGGCTGTTGCAGGCGTAGGCAAACGCGCTGTCCGCCAGGGTGAAGATAAAGCCGCCGTGGCAGGTCCGATGGCCGTTCAGCATGGATTCCCGCACCTGCATATGTAAGCGAGCATAGCCAGGTGAAATGGTATCGAGTTCTATCCCCAGTTCCCGGGTGGCACTATCCTGTTCGTACATGCGGCGACTGACGGCTTCAGCCAGACGTTGCGCAGGGTTGGGCAGCGGATCGCGATTTATTTTGTTCATAGGTTGCGGTGGTGCTCTTGGATTTTCCGGTATTGTCGGCGCTGCGAGTCTAACGTGTAACAGAATACCAAATAAAAAGGCTGAATCTCAGCGCAGCTTTGCTGCCATTACGCCTGCAAAGCCGAATCTGTGTGTGCCTGCGAGGGCTTGGGCTTATAGCTGCTATGACCTGAATGAGGCGGATTGCGGTGATGGTGAAAAGAGCACATCATTCTGGTCGTCATTAAACTGATAATTGCAGCGACCCAAGGCTTTGGCCTGGTAGCAGGCACTATCGGCCCGGCGCAGCAAGCTGGCAGAGGATTCTCCTTCCTGCAGCAGCGCGATGCCGATACTGGCACCGATTTTTAAAGCCTGACTGCTCTGCGTAGTGCCGTTCTGTTTAACGGTCAGCTGCTGCATGCTGCTGAGCACGCGTTCGGCAAAATCAGCTAGCTGGTCACGACTGCCGATACCTTCCAGTAATACCGCAAATTCATCGCCACCCAGGCGGG
This sequence comes from Gammaproteobacteria bacterium, assembly GCA_041396125.1. Classification (GTDB taxonomy): domain Bacteria; phylum Pseudomonadota; class Gammaproteobacteria; order Competibacterales; family Competibacteraceae; genus JAWKZG01. The sequence goes on from JAWKZG010000001.1 coordinate 744,773, forward strand.
CCACTGTGTCGGTATCGCGAAAACAGGACTGGATGTGACTGGCCGCTTGCTGCAGAAATTTGTCGCCGATTGAGTGACCGTAGACGTCATTAATAGATTTGAAATTATCCAGGTCTATGAACATGATAGCGATATCCTGGTGCTGGCGGCGATGCCGGTTGATGGCCAGCTCCAGGCGGTCATCAAACAGTCTTCGAGTGGCCAGACCCGTCAGCGCATCATGGGTGGCCATGTGTTCGAGTAAAGATTGCGTCTGTTTCAGATGGGTAATATCAGCGCAAATACCGATCAAGCCGTTTTGCTGGGTAAGGTGTTCACAGAATTGAATATAGCGGCCATCGTAGAGCGCAAATTCCAGCGGTTGCTGCTTCGGCGTTTGCAGCAGCAATTGTGCAATATCTTCTGAATGGGTGCAGTCATTAACAGCCTGGATTCGGTGGGCTTTGATGCTGTGCCTAAGAATTGCTTCACGGGTCAGCGCTTGGCTGGATGAAAATGAAGCCAGATCGAATAAAGCGCGAAAGTGCTGGTTACAGGTGACGAGTTTATGTTGCTCATCAAATAATGCGATGCCCTCAGGCAGGCTCTCGATGGATTGCGCTAGATACTGCTGCATGCGGTTCGCCTCGGCGGTGGCCTGACGCAGATACCAATATAACAGCAGGCTGCCCAGCAGCAGCAGCAGGAAAAAACCGCTTCCCCAGGCCATACTGAGACGGAAGCGATCCAGGTTTGCGCGCTCGCTAATGACTGCCTGGAATGCCATGGTGTTGCTTTCCTGGAACAAAGCGCGTACCTGCTGGTAAACATCGCTGATGCGTAGATAAACGATCTCGCTGACGGTGGCCGAGTCTGGCGGAAACGCATACAGTCCCTGCTGCAGCCAGCGCTGGATGTCTGCCAGGGCAGGATTGACGATGGCATAGGTGGCTGCTGCCCCGAACAGAAAGTCAAACTGATAATCACGCCGGATGGTCTGCAGGCGTGAGCTGGCTTGCTCCAGTGCCTGTTTTACCCGGGAAATCGCCGCTGACGAGGGGCTGAGTTTAGCCAGTTCGGCAGCATGCAGTAAGTGCGTTATATCGTCCAGGATGGAGAAAATCGAATGCTGTTGCTCCAGCACCTCTTGCGGCAGGGCTTGTCGGATCTGGGTTGTCGTGCGATACACATAGATGGCAAGTACTAAAGCCAGAACAATCACCAGCGAGAGCAGTGTGCTGATGATAACGTGCGACCGGTTAGTTAATAGCATTCAAAAAAGGCCGCTAGGTTTTTGGTAGGCATTGACCGGGCAGGGGCGCGGTGGTTGCGGTATCTGATCCATAAACAAGTTATGGTCCTGTAAGTAGCGTAAAGCGCCAGGGTGTAGCGGTAGTCCCAGTCCCTTCAGGCTGTTTTCGGTGCCCAGATAAAGTCCTGTTCGAATCTGCGCCATGCTAGTGTGTGTAGATGGTTGCCACAAAATTTTGCTAAGCCGGTATACCAAGGCTTCATCCAAATCTGCGTGTACCAGCAATTGTGCCGCTACAGTCAGGGTTTCAATTCCTGCTACACCACGATAAACATTGTCGGGCAACCGATCCTGTAACAGATAGGGGTGTGCGGTAGACACTTCAGTAGCAATTTTCGCACTGATCGGTAGCAGACGCAGTGGCACGGTGGTGGCCAGTTGACTGATCAGTCTGGCGGGGGCGCCAATAACCATGATGAGCGCATCGAGTTCGCCGTCAGCGAAGGCTTGGGCGGCTAGTTCCGGTTTCAGGTACACGGGTTCAAAGTCAGACTCCAGAAGACCGGCGGCTCGGAGCACTAAGCGGGCGGTTATCAGGGTGCCTGAACCGGGATCATCCAGCGCGATGCTGAGGCCACGCAGATCATCAAGCTGGAAAATATCAGACTCTTGGCGTACCACAATCTGCAAATATTCCGGATATAAGTTACTCAGTACCCGTAGACAAGTATATGCATCATCAAACCCGAAGTTTGCTGCGCCAGTATAGGCTCCATAGGCAATGTCAGCCTGCGCTAGCCCAATTTCTATGGATTTGCGGGCCAGGCTTTCAATATTGTCTTTTGAGCCACTCGATAATTGCGGCAAAGCCAGTGTTTTTACCAGCTTGCAGGGGGCGCTGTCAGCGCAGTGTTGCGGAATGATCTGTTGATTGAAAATAGTCGCCAGGCCCGTACCCAAGGGGAAATAAACCCCTGTTTCACTGCCTGTACCCAGCCGTAATAAGGTAACATTATCGTGTATGTTTATGGGCCATGCTAAACCTTCCGAGCTTAGCAAAGTGATGCCACACAACAGCATGGTGCGCAACAGCAGCGTGAATCGTCGAGTGTCATAAAAACTAAATCTAAACAATATCTTTATAGTCATGGATTATAATGACGAGGCTATTTTATTTGCCGTGTGTGTGACAAAGATTTGTCATGAGAATTACTATATTGAATAGATTATGCATTAGTAATGCCTTATTAGTATTTTTAGCAATTGTTAACGTTCAGGATGGTCACTGAGGTGCTGTTTGCAGGAAAGCACTGAATGGCAGCGAACTGAGCACGCTACCCAGGAGTCAGACAGGTGGGAAATCGGCTTTCCAAAATCTACACACGTACCGGCGATGAAGGTACAACCGGCCTCGGTGATGGCAGTCGCATTGCAAAAGACAGCCTTCGTATTGAGGCCATGGGCGATGTTGATGAACTGAATTGTGCTATCGGCATGATTCTGGCCACGTCATTACGTGACGAGATACGCGCAACTTTGAGCGAGGTGCAGCATAAATTATTTGATCTGGGTGGTGAGCTCTGTATGCCCGGATATGCTGCAATCAGCGCTGATGACATCAGCTGGCTGGAACAGGAGCTGGATCATTACAACGCTGATCTGCCCCCGCTTAAGGAGTTCATTCTGCCGGGCGGCGGGCCTGCAGCGGCAGCCTGTCATCTGGCGCGTGCCATCTGCCGTCGGGCTGAGCGCCATTTGGTGGCATTAACCCGGGAGGAAACCCTCAGCCCGGCTGCCCGTGCGTATCTGAACCGTTTGTCTGATCTGCTGTTTGTTCTCAGTCGGGTTCTGGCGCGTGAGGAAGGCGGCTCCGAGGTGATGTGGCGACACGACAGACAGCGCCGTAAATTACCTGATTAGTTCAATTTTCGGGGCAGTTATTCAGCTTAGGGAGTGAAGGTTTTGCCAAGCCAGTCGAGCATGCGTCCGAGTGGTGTGAAAGCGCCTAGACCCAGGCCAATAGCCACCCCGATCGCATTGGCAAGCATATCCCCCAGCTCCGCGCTGCGATAACCTGACCAGGCTTGCAATAATTCAACCCCTGCGCCGAGCGCCAGAAAAAACAGCACCCAGCGCCAGCCCGGCTGATACGCCTGCCAGAACCAGAGCGTAAGTGTGGCATAAGCCAGCGTGTGCTGTGCTTTGTCCCAACCCAGCGGGCCTGCTATATCCGGTGGTGCGGGCATGAGGGACAAAAGCAGCAGCAAGCCGACACCACACCAGCCCAATAAACGCCACAAAACCCGTATCTGATCAGGCAAGGCCCTGGCTCCGTTCAGCGTAAAAGGTATCGATAAACGCAGTCAGTCGGTTCGCGCTGATCGCATCGCGCAAGCCTTGCATTAAATACTGGTAGTAAAAAAGATTGTGGATAGTATTGAGGCGCGCCCCCAGAATTTCCCCGCATTTATCGAGGTGTCGCAAATAGGAACGACTGTAATGCTGGCAGGTATAGCAGGCACAATCCGGATCGATAGGCCGGGTGTCGCGCTGATGCCGGCTGTTGCGGATGCGCAGATCGCCGAAGCGGGTAAAGAGATGGCCGTTGCGGGCATTGCGGGTTGGCAGAACACAGTCGAACATGTCCACACCGCGGCGCACCGCTTCGACAATGTCTTCCGGTTTGCCGACGCCCATTAAGTAGCGCGGTGCAGTGGAAGGTAGTAAAGGATTGGTAATTTCCAGCATGTCTTCGCGCTCCTGCTTGCTTTCCCCTACCGCCAGGCCGCCAATAGCATAGCCGTCAAAGCCGATATTTTGCAGCTCTGCCGCCGATTGCCGCCGCAGTTCCGGGTACACGCTGCCCTGGACAATGCCGAACAAAGCGGATGGATTGCCGGCATGGGCCTGTTTGCTGCGCAGCGCCCAGCGCAGGGATAAAGCCATGGAGTCGCGGGCCTGTTGCTCGCTGGCCGGGTAGGGCGTGCATTCGTCGAATTGCATAACGATATCGGAACCCAGCGCTCGTTGCATCGCCATGGATTCCTCCGGGCCAAGAAACACCAGATTGCCGTCAATCGGCGAGCGAAAATGGACGCCTTGTTCATCGATCTTGCGCATGGTTGCCAGGCTGAACACCTGGAAACCGCCGGAATCGGTCAGAATAGGTCCGTTCCAGTGCATGAAGTCGTGTAAATCGCCGTGTTGCTGAATAATTTCCGGCCCTGGTCGCAGCATCAGATGAAAGGTATTACCGAGAATAATCTCTGCGCCGCTCTGACGCACTTCTTCGGGCGTCATGGCTTTTACCGTGCCATAGGTGCCAACCGGCATAAAGGCGGGTGTTTGTACCGCGCCGCGGGCAAACAACAGGCGGCCGCGGCGGGCCAGACCGTCGCTGTGAAGCAGTTCAAATTGCATGGGTTAGCTGTATGATTGACTAGACTAAAAATGCAAGTTTAGCAGGACTGGCGGCGCTGGCGCGTGTTCATGATCATGCAGTGGAAAGATTTATTTGTGTGCTGGCATTTGGCTTTCAGGGCGCAGTCATGAATGACTGCCAGGCAGCAGAGTCGATGCTGCAGAATACGGAGCACTCGGTGTTTGGGCCGCGCTGGAGGGTTGAATTAAACCCATGACGATCATCAGACAAAAAATCAGCATGCCAAGCAGCAGCCGCGGCAAGAAAAAATCCAGCAACCATTTCATGGTTGTTAATCTCCAGACGAACTCCGTGTTGTAAGGTAGAAAGTGATACACATTAATTGAGTGCCAAGAGTTAATAAGCACAAGTGGTGCCAGTTTTAAGTTTTTGGAAAATATGTTTTTTTACGCGCTCTAAACCATATTCCGGGTCAAAAAAACTGGGTTGCTGGCTCAAACGCGCAGCAACCGATTCAACATGAACCAGCCCGCTTTGGCCCACTGTATATAAGGTCTGGCCAGACCAGATCTCTGGCACTATTAATCGTATCCCTGAATCCGCCTGTCCTCACGCTTGTGCTGGGGGCTTGGGCGGAAGGGTTGTACACCAGGCTTGTACAATCGAGCAGTGAGTTCGGGACAGTAGGGCGGCAGGCTTGGTAAAATAGGCTTATTTACCGAGTAGAACCGCTATGACACTAAGTGCTATTCAGACAGAATTCAGCTGTGCTGACGATTACGATCCCAATTCTTTGCCAGTAAGCAAAGCGCTGGAACATATTGATGCTTTGGTTTCCCCGATTAGCGGGGTAGAGCGCGTTGCTGTGCGCTCGGCCTTGCAGCGGGTGCTGGCCGAGCCGATTATTTCGCCACTGGCTGTCCCCGCGCATGATAATTCTGCGATGGATGGCTACGCGGTATGCAGTGATGACTTGCCTGAGACTGGCAGCAAAGATCTGCAGGTGATTGGCACAGCGCTGGCCGGGGCACCGTTCGAAGGCAAGGTGGTGGCGGGTACGGCTGTACGCATCATGACCGGGGCGGTGTTGCCGCAAGGTGCTGATACCGTGATTATGCAAGAGCGGGTCGAGCGCGAGGGTGCAACAGTCCGTATCGGTGACGATAACAAACGTGGCCAGAATACCCGACAAGCGGGCGAGGATATCCAGCCTGGCGATCTGGTGCTGGAAGCTGGCCGTCTGCTGACACCAGCCGATTTGGGGCTGATTGCATCGTTGGGTATTGCCGAAGTGGCAGTACGGCGTCGTTTGCGGGTCGCGTTTTTCTCGACCGGCGATGAGCTGCGTTCGCTTGGCGAGCCGCTGGCTGAGGGGCAAATCTACGATAGCAACCGCTACACTCTGTACGGTATGTTGACCAGGCTCGGTGTGGATATTATTGACATGGGTGTGGTCAGTGACGACCAGGACGCCTTGGTACGCGCTTTTCAGGATGCAGCAGACAATGCTGATGCGGTGATTACCTCGGGCGGTGTGTCCGTGGGTGAGGCTGATTTCGTCAAGGATATCCTGACTCAATTGGGGCAGGTCTGGTTTTGGAAAATTGCGATGAAACCCGGTCGCCCGTTAGCTTTCGGCAAGATTAAAGACGCCGTGTTTTTTGGTCTGCCCGGTAACCCGGTATCGGTGATGGTAACGTTCTACCAGTTCGTGCAGCCTGCGTTACGGCGTATGCTTGGTCAGACCGAGCCAGCCGCAGTGATGTTTCAGGTGCCGGTCTCAGGGCGGCTTAAAAAACGGCCTGGGCGGATGGAATTCCAGCGCGGTATTCTGGAGCGCCAAGCTGATGGTGGTTTGATCGTCCATGGTACGGGTGATCAGGGATCGGGGATTCTCAGCACCATGAGCCGCGCCAACTGCTTTATTATCCTGCCGGATGAATGTGCTGATGTGGAGGCTGGGGCTTTAGTGTATGTACAACCTTTCGAAGGTCTGATCTGAGCCGCCATGACCGCAGCCCGTTATGACTGGCGACGTGGTGCCAAGGTTGCGCTGCTGGCACAGCTGCTGGTATTAATCGTGATCGCAGCCGGTTATGCCAGCGCTCGCTATGTCCATATTCCTGGTGCCGGTTCGCAACGCATTGCTATTTACACGACCAGCTGGTGCCCGTATTGCGCTCAGCTTCGGGCCCGCCTGACGCACAACCAGATTCCTTACACTGAATACGATGTAGAAAAATCATTGTGGGGACGGTTGGGTTTCTGGTTGTTGCAGGGGCGGGGCGTGCCGGTTGCTGCGGTCGGCCCCAGGATTATTCAGGGCTATAACGTCGAGCAATGGCAGCTTGCACTGGAGTCACTGGATTATCCCTTCAAACCTGCGGTTATGATGGATTTACTGAACCCCGGCGGAGAAAGCGGGCGTAGTAGCCTGCTGCCTGCTATGCAATGAATAGCCAGAATAAAAATTGGGTGTAACTACTTGAGGATGCACTCAGTCGCCAGCTTGGTATCGCTGGCGCTGAGCGCTGCAGACTCACTGATAATATAAAACTGCCATCTTGCTATTGTGTAAGGGCATCCCTGCTGCTCGTTTCCCTGAGCGGTCCGGTTAACAGTTTGTCAGCCGGAATCCCTGTTACTTTATACCTTGTAATCCCTGCCGGACACTGCCCCAGCAGCGTAGAATATATGCCAGTCTCTGGTTCTGCCTGTCTTGGCGCAGCAGAACGTAAGCTGTCCGTGTCACATTCCATAGCGTACTGCTTGTCCCTGATCCGATGTCCTGTTCAGGTCATATGACCTGAATCCATTGGGGCGGTGTCCTGATCATCCCTTTAATCTGTGAATACTGATATTCCTGAGCATAAATCACAGACTGGTCTCTTAGCTGCGGCGAGACAATGCAAACATTTGCTTCGAGCTGACCTAAAATGTCAATGTATTGACGTTACAGGTCATATTTTTGCGTTTTATTGTCATATTATTGACAATAAAAAATTGTGTTTTTCAGCATCCTGCCAAAATTACGATGCATTGTGCGAAATTCCTGCCGCGATCCGTCATTGCGCCATCTGTTATCCTGTCCTTGATGGTTCGACAAAAAATAAGCATTATTTATGCCATGTTTTTAAACTCTGTGCGCGGGTGATGCTTTACCTTGTTCATTGCAGGTTTTAGTGCCCGTCAGTGGCGAAGTGAACAGGCTAAATATGTAGTGCGCTGCAGCAGACTAGGAAACTGTGCTTATGTTGATGGAATGTAGACAGTAATGACCGACGCAGAAATTACAGCTGAGAAACAAACGAGCAGTCATCTTCTGAGTGTTTTTACACCTGATAGCGTTGGGCCAATCGCAATGAGTTGCCTGCTGGCAGCGCAAGGGCCGACTGCAGTTGTGCGGCGGCAGGGTGCACACGCGGTTAACCAGTTTCAAGGCCTGGTATCGTCTTATCCGCCAAATTCTGCCGAGGGCATTTTTCTGGGGCGTTTGGAGCGGGTTGCCTATTCTGCAGCCGCAACCATGATCGAAGCCGATCAGGAGGCCAAAGCTGCAATTGATCGGGCGCAGCAGGATTATGAAAATGCCTTGCTGGGCGCCTCGGTAAAAAGCCAGATCAACATCGGCATACTGAAATGGTTGGTACGGGTGCTGGGCTTTATGGGCATGAGCTTTTTTCTTACCCGCTGGGGGGTCGATCTGGCGAGTACCGAGATGAGCGACGGGCAAAGAATCAGAGCCCAGTGGTTGCCATATGTGTTTATGTTTGCGGTGCCGGTTTTTATTGGTGTCAGCCAGTCGCTATGGCGGGTATATACCACGATCAATCTGGTCTATCAGCGTGATTTGCGCATCGTGGCGGCGCGCAAGACCCGGCGCGCCAAGCAGAAAGCTGCAGTTCGTTATGCCAAGGATCAGGCGCGTCTGGCCTGGGAGGATTTTGTCGAGCCGGGTACCTATCTGCCAACCGACCAACCAACGCTGGATTTACTGCATGTGCTCTATATGGAAGAGCTGAAATTACATGTCGCGCCACCGCTAAACGTGTTGATCATGAAAGCGGCCAAGCGGCGTTGGCAGCGCGTTCGGATCAAAACCAGAAAACGCTCGAAGAAAGGCAAAAAGTAACCTAATTACCAGTCGTAATTCGTTTGCGCAATTGCTGGAAGCTGGCAAATCGGCGCGGGTCGATAACGCCCTGTGCAACTGCTTCCCGCAGCGCACATTCGGGCTCTACCGTGTGGCTGCAATTGCTGAATTTACAGTGTCCCAGATAATCCTGAAACTCGATAAATCCGTGTTCCAGATCCTGCAGGGAAACTTCACCGGGTTCAAAACTGCGCACGCCGGGGGAATCGATCAGATCGCCGCCATTTGGCAGATGGTACAGCATGCTGGTCGTAGTGGTGTGGGTGCCCAGGCCGGTGGCCTCGGATAAGGCACGGATACGAATATCCTGATCTGGCAGCAGGGACTTGATCAGAGAGGATTTCCCCACGCCTGATTGACCGGCCAGTATGCTGGTGCGGTTTTGCAACTGGGCGCGCAAGGCATCCAGGCCGTGAGCACTTCGGTTAGAGGCTTCCAGCAGTTGGTAGCCGATGCGCTGGTAAGTGGCCAGGCGTGCGTGGAGCGCCTGGTGGTCAGCCGCATTGAGCAGATCAATTTTGTTCAGTACCAGCAAGGTATCGATGCCCAGATTGCTGAGTACGATCAGATAGCGGTCCAGCAGGGATTCGATAAAATCCGGCTTTGGTGCAATCACCAGTACCATCTGATCCAGGTTGGCGACGACCGGGCGGGGATGGCCGTCGTAGCCCGGACGGGTCAGCAGGGTGCGACGCGGCTCCAGTGCGACCACCACACCTTCCTCGGTGCCTGAGCTCTGCCAGATTACACGGTCGCCGCAGACCAGAGTATCCATGTTTTGACGCGGTACGCAGCGATGCGGATTACCGTCACTGTCTTCGATGATCGCATTAGTGCCGAAGTTGGCAATCACCAGGCCGTGTTGTTCTGACCCCAGCGCGGCGCTGTCCAGTCGCTCGACCTGGCGGGCAGCCCGGGTACTGGCGCGTTCCCGGCTGCGATCATGTATCTGTCTGATACGGGCCACCTGCTGGCGGCTGAGTCGGCGTTTAGTCATGAATGTTTGCGGGGCCGGGCTGGTTGCCCGTCCAATAAACAGCGTAAACTGACAACAGTATCCAATTAACAATCATGTATGAGGACTGAATGGTAGTGTCTCTTCAATGTATGGACGATAATCTGATCTGGATCGATCTGGAAATGACCGGTCTCGATACCCAGCATGACTATATCATCGAAATTGCCACTGTGGTCACCGACAATCAGTTACAACAGTTGGTCGAGGGGCCGGTGTTGGCTATTCATCAAAGTGAATCCGTGCTGGCGGGTATGGATGACTGGAATACCCGTCAGCATGGCCGGTCCGGTCTATTGCAGCGGGTGCGGGAGAGCCGATTAAGCGCCGCCGAGGCGGAAGCCCAGACCCTGCAGTTTCTAAAACAGTATGCCGTGGCCGGCAAATCACCGATGTGCGGTAATAGTATTTGCCAGGATCGCCGTTTCCTGGCCCGCCTGATGCCTGAGCTGGAAGCGTTTTTCCACTATCGTAATCTGGATGTCAGCACATTGAAGGAACTGGCGCGGCGCTGGTACTCCGATTTGCCATCGTTCAGTAAAAAATCATCTCATTTGGCATTATCAGATGTTCATGATTCTATTAATGAATTACGTCACTACCGACAGCATATGCTGCGCGCACCAAGTGCTGATACATCCTCAGAAAACAGTGTAAAAAGTGCAAGTTGAGCGCTGCTAATCATAGATATCGCTTGCTGTTTTTTTGTCCATCGGCAGCATTGCTGATGGACGTCTACCAAGCCAGATAGCGGAATATTCCTCATATGAATAACATCCGGTTTGGCACTCAGAATGAAAAATTTTGTCAAAAAAAGCATTTAGCGCTGTTATTGCAAATATAGTCGGGATAATAACGGGTTAATCAGGCTTGATATAAACGTTAATGCGCCAAAATGTATCTTAGCTGCTGTTTTTTTAAATTATTTTTATGCTTGCTACGATTGGCCCCGTCTATCGGGCAGCTGGCTGGCACATCCAATAGTACTGCGTCTACTGATTATTTCTACGTGTTCAGGTTTTTCTGCGCTCAGGTTTTTCTGCGCTCAGGCAGGAGATGAGCAATTGCCCTATTTGCGCTGTATTTCGAATGAGTAAAACCTAATGTGTAAGATCTAATGCGAAAGACCCATTACTTCCCGCCGGTGCGCTTGCTGACCAAGCTGTTGCTGGCAGCTGGCCTGATCAATAGCATATTTGCCATCTTACTGATTTTAAACAGCAACCGCCTGGCTGAGAATGGTGTATTAACCCAGGCGTACAGCTACGTCGCGCAACTGAATCCGATTTTGCAGAGCCGTGTATCCACGGCTCTGGAGCAGCAGGATATCGCAGCTCTGCGCCATATTGTCGACGAGTTACAGCAACAGTATGCTCTAGCGGGCGTTGTTGTGCTCAATCAGCGCAATCAGAGCCTGGTGGACAGTGCCTGGGATGCCGGGAAAAAACCACTGCCTGGATCTACTCAAACGCCTGCAGATGAACTCATACTGAGCGCAGATTATCTGTTCAGTACTCTGGCTATTGAAGTGGCGGGTCAGCGTATAGGCACTTTACTGTATTCGATATCGTTGCAGGCTCTGCCGCAAACCAGAACCCGGCTCTGGCAGCAGGGGCTGGGCATCACTGTCATCGGACTGCTGATACTGTTGCTGGTGCTGGGTGGTATTGGTTATCGTCTGACACGGGGGTTGCGCCAGTTAACGGCAGCCAGTGAGCAGGTCTGTCAGGGGAATTTTCAGGCACCCATAGCGGCATGGAATCGTGATGAGCTCGGTATCTTGAGCCGGGCTTTCAGCCGCATGGTTACCACACTCGAAAACCGCATCGAGGAACTCGTTCGCAGCCATCTGTTGCAACAACGACAGCTGACAGATGGACAGCAGGCACAGGCCCGCTTGGCGGCGCTGCTGGATAGTCTGGAGTTTGGCATCCTGTTTGTGGATGCAGCCGATCATATACGCTATGCCAATCCGGCTGTGATCCGCTTATGGAGTCTCCCCGATCGAGCAAAGATCATTGCTCAGCCAGTCGAAAAGGTTATGCGGACAGTACCGCCGTTAGCAGAGCAATGGTCGGGTAATCCGCCTGGCGCACGCCCGCACTACACCGATATTGCTACAGCAGACGGCCGTCGGATCTCGCAAAGGGTTTTGCCGGTGCAGCAGGATGGTGAATCGATAGGTTATATCTTTATTTATGAAGAAATCATGGTCTGTCCTGCTGGCGCACGTGAGTTGTACCCTGGTCGGACAGCCGCCGGCCAGGCCCGCCAGGAGAGTGCACGGTTGTTGGCGGCGTATATAAACCATGATCTTCGCCCGCCACTGTACACTATGGTCGATACGGCGACGTTATTGTTGCACAGTGGTTTGGCCGGGCCACAGCGTGAAGTGGCTGACGGTCTGCGCCACGCCGCGAAATCTGTATTGACGCAGATCGACGATATTCTTGATTTTTTTCATATCGGGGCAGGCCGGTTAAAACTGATCAATAATTATTTTGATCTGCCGGAAACCCTGTCTGAGTTAAATAGCGTATTAGCGCAACAGCTTGATTGCAAACACCTGAATTTCCACTATGAGCTACCGCAAAAAATGCCGCAGCAGCTATTTGGTGATGCGGATCGTTTATGCCAGATTTTAAGTAAGCTACTGGGAATTGCGCTGCAATTTACCGAAACTAATGACATCAATCTTAAGGTGAGCGTAGCGCAATTCTTGGGTAAAAGCGTGCTGATGCGGTTTGAGATACAGGTTACCGGCAGCGATATCGCTGCGGATCGGCAGCAGACGCTGCTTGCTGTGCTTGCCCAGGGGGAGCTTAGTCGTACGGATGAGATGGACAGCATCAGTTTGGGGCTGGCGATAGTCGGCCAGCTGGTGCATTTGATGGGCGGGCAGATCGGCATCAGCAGTATTTCGGGTCAGGGTACGACGTTCTGGTTTACAGGTCAGTTCGGTTACGCCGGATTATTAGCTGCCGGTCAGCCTCTGGCCGTAGCGCTGTCGGGAACAGAAACACTCTCGCCATTGCCGTCTCAGGCAGCAGCAAATGTTGCCCGTATAGCTGCATCCGTCCATTCTGCGCCAGCGACGGCAGCGCGTGAGTCTGGTCGCACAGTCAAGTCTGCCACTTCAGAGCGGCCGTCCGAAGCGCCGCTTACCCCTCTGGCTGCTCAGCTTGCTGTCGATGAGGTCGAGATTCTTCTGGTCGAGGATAATCCGGTCAATCAGCTGGTTGCACGCAGCATACTCAGCTCGCTGGGGTGCAAAATCGAAACGGCCGAGAATGGTCGGCTGGCCCTGCAGGCGGTGCAAAGCAAGCATTATGACCTGATATTAATGGATTGCCAGATGCCGGAGCTGGACGGTTACGAGGCGACCCGCTATATCAGGCAATGGGAAGCCGCCCAGAAACGGCCGCAGCACACTCCGATAGTCGCGTTGACGGCCAATGCCATGGCGGAAGATCGGACTAAGTGTCTGGCTGTCGGGATGGATGATTATTTGAAAAAACCTTTTTTGGCCAAGGATCTGGAAAAAATTGTCAAGGTGTGGACCGGCGACGCAGCGAAAACAGCAGCAAAAACCCGTCATTCCTCAGCATAATCTTTCCCGCCTGCAATGGGTCATTGGGTTCAATGCTGCATTCAGTGGCTGGTGTCGTGTGTAACGGCTTCCAACAGTTGCTTGACCTGGGCCATGCCGGTAACCAGATGACGGCTGATTTCGTCCATAGTGATCGGCTCGGCTGTCAGTCCGGCAGCCCAGTTCACCACTACTGCGCAGGCGGCATAGCAAAGCCCGAGTTCGCGTGCCAGCGCTGCTTCCGGCATGCCTGTCATGCCGACCACATCACAGCCGTCTCTGGCCATGCGGCGAATCTCGGCACTGCTTTCCAAACGTGGCCCCTGAGTCGCGCCATAAACCGCTTGAGCGGTTAAATCTATATTGCTGGTACGGGCGGCGGCAAGCAGACGCTGGCGCAGCGTTTCGCAATATGGCTGGGTAAAGTCGATATGCTCTACTTGCAGGCCATCAGCAGTCGTGTGCTGACCATCGAAAAAAGTATGCGCGCGGCCATAGGTATAGTCGATGATCTGATCAGGTAGTGCCAGGCTGCCTGGTGCCATCTGCGCGCTGATACCGCCGACCGCCGCAATCGCAATGATCTGTTCCGCCCCTGCCTGCTGCAGAGCCCACAGGTTGGCGCGGTAGTTGATCTTATGCGGGGGCAAATGATGCGCGTCACCATGCCGGGGCAAAAAAATAAGGGCGCGGCCATTCAGTTCGCCGTAACTCAGTGGTGCGGAAGGTTCACCATAGGGTGTGGTAAGCGTTTCACGTCGGCTGATGTGCAGGCTGTCGAGCTGATCCAGGCCTGTCCCACCGATAATAGCCAGACGTGGCATTACGCATTCTTCACAGCATAAATTGCTGGCAGATTGCGCCAGTATTCTTTGTAATCCATGCCAAAACCGAATACATAGCGGTCAGGTACATCCATGCCCACGAAATCGACTTTCAGCCCGGCTTCTTTTCGATCATGTTGTTTATTGACCAGCACCGCGCTGTAAACCTCACTGGCCCCTGCTGCCAGTAATTCATCGATGATCGCTTTCAGGGTGGTGCCTTCATCCAGGATATCATCAATAACCAGCACAACCCGGCCCTCTACATCCAGATCAGGTTTGGCGACCCAGTACACGCTGCCGCCGGAGGTGTTACCGCGATAGCGCGTTACGTGAATGTAGCTGGTACGGAAGGGAAACGCCATCCGCATGAACAACTCGCTGGCTGGCATTAGCGCGCCGTTCATGACCACCAGCATCAGGGGGTCGGACTGCGCCAGCTTGGCACTGATGGCTTGCGCCAGGTTGTCCAGCGTGGCAGCGATGTGTTCTTGTGAATAAAGCAACTCGGCGTCGTGCAATACGGCTTGCGCCTGCTCGGCAGTAATGGTCATTTAGAAAGTTCCTAGTAGGTAAAAGTTACCGTGCCGCTGTCCATCGCTTCGCTGATGAGGTACGCGCCACCTACGGTTTCTTCAATTTCAGGAATCATCTCATTGCCCCACTCGGCCAGAATGGGGGCGCAAACCTTGAGTTTGACACCGGCCTGATGAGCTTCCTGAATCAGATTGTAAATGGTTTTGCTGGCATCGCTGGGCAGGCGAATATTTTCTGCCACCCCTTTCACAGCGAGTTCACCGGAACGGCCGGTGAGAATGACCTCAACCTCGTACTCCATGGCAGCAGCTACGGTTGCCTGGAAAAACGGTGAACTCAGTTCCGACGGGTTTTTGGGGTCAGTATTGACCATGATGATGAGTAATTTCTCTGCCATTTCGGCTTTTCACTCAGCGCATTAATTAAAACGCGACATTATAGAAACCTGGCTCGTTTCTGCAAATAATCCTGCAACAGTTCGACCCATCACAGCAAACCGTGAGCTTGCAACTGTTGGTGTGCCTGCTGCCAGTGCGGTTGCTTGTGCAGATCGCTCAGGCTGGCAGCGGCCGGGCCACGGGCGCGCAGATGTTCCAGACGTTGCGGGTTGAGTGGATTGATCGGTGCAGACAAACTGTCCAAAATAGCGCAGGCTGCTGCCCGGTCATTACAGGCCAGAATCAGATCACAGCCGGCAGCCAAGGCCAGGCTGGCTCGCTGAGGGGGAGCGCCGGCCCAACCTGCGCCTGCCATATCCAGATCGTCACTGATGATGGCTCCGGTAAAACCCAGGCGTTCGCGCAGGACGGTCTGTAGCCAGAACAGGGAAAACCCCGCTGGATTGGCGTCTTCCTGCGGATAAATCACATGGGCGGGTAAAACGGCACTTAAGCCGCGTTGAATCAGGCTGGCAAAAGGAATTAAATCGGCAGCCGCCAGATCCGCATAATGGCGCTGATCGAGCGGGACTTCCAGGTGCGAGTCGGTAGTGACTGCGCCATGGCCGGGGAAATGCTTGCCCACTGTGGCGCAACCACTGTCGCGCAAGCCCTGGCAGACAGCAAAGGCAAGTTCAGCCACAGTATTCGGATCGTGATGCAGTGCCCGGTCACCGATAGCTGGACAGCAGCCGTAGTCCAGATCCAGCACTGGTGCAAAGCTGAAATCAACCCCAACAGCGCGGATTTCGCTGGCCAGGAGTACGCCGCAATCGCGTGCCAGCAGTAAAGCCTGGGTCGGGTCGCGATCATAGCAATCGCCCAAGCGGCGGGCTGCGGGAAGCGGTGTGAAGCCATCCCGAAAGCGCTGCACCCGGCCGCCTTCGTGGTCAACGCCAATCAGCAGAGAGGGTTGCCGTACACTATGAATGGCGTCAGTGAGCGCGCGCAGCTGTTGCGGTGATTGATAGTTGCGGCTGAACAGAATAACGCCGGCTACCTGTGGATGCTGTAACAGCTCGCGTTCCTCAGTGCTGAGTTCCAGCCCGAGGAGCCCGATCATAACCTGACCCGAGAGCATCAGCTGCGATTCTTCGTGAGATGGCAAGAGGTGTTGAGCTGCGGCATGTTGCGTTGTTGATAGCGGCGGTAAGAAGCAAACAATGCGGGCATCATATACCATGGCGTAGCGGTGCGCAAAAAGCCATAGTACAGGTAATTCGGATGGCTTGGAGATGCGGTATATTGCTAGGGCGCAAACTTAAGAGTACACTCGTTTTTTTAGTCTAAACATGTTTGTCAACAGCAGAACTAAACGATATCACACGTCAACAGTTTCAGCGCTTATCGCACGGTATCAAGGGCAACTTCCAGGCCATGATTATCTCTCGGCGTTTAGCCGTTTTCTCCTTCCTGTTCCTCATTTTATGACGGCCATGTGACGGCTTTTCGTTCAGACCCATGAATGCTAGCGTTGACAGGATCAAGGTGCTGGTAATTGACGATGAGCCAGTCATGCAGGAGCTTATCTGCTCCCATCTGCAGGCCAGGCACTTCCTGGTGCAGAGTGCCGATGAGGGTAGGCGCGGGGTGGACGCCGCACTGAAACTGCGTCCGGATGTCGTTATCTGTGATTTGAAGCTACCCGATATTCATGGTTTCAAAGTCATTGAGTTGCTCTTGCAGTCAATGCCGGATTTGCCGATTATTGTGATTTCCGGCGTTGGCCAGATTGACGATGCCGTTACCGCACTGAAATTAGGCGCGGTGGATTATTTCAGTAAACCCCTGGCCAATCTGGGGGTGTTGGAACATGCGATCAAGCAGGCTTTGGAACATGCCCAGTTGCGGCAGCGAAATCGCGACTATCGCAGCAAGCTGGAACAGGCGAACAGGCGTCTTGAGGCTAATCTGAAACAGCTGCGTGAAGACGAAGAAGCCGGTCGGCGCCTGCAGTTCCAGCTTTTGCCGCCCGAGACCCAGACTTTCGGTAATATATATTGCAGTCGGCGGCTTTGGACTTCATTATACCTAAGTGGTGATTTCCTTGATTATTTCAGGATTGACGATGATCATCTGGGGTTTTATATCGCCGACGTAGCAGGGCATGGTGTATCGCCAGCGTTTGTGACGATTTTGCTGAAAAGTTATATGAACCGTTACCTGGAGTTATTCCGCCAGGCTAAAAATCGCGGTGTACTGAATCCGGCCAAAATTATGAGCCGCATGAACCACAATGTGTTACAGAGCCATTTGGGTAAGCATTTGACCATGTTCTACGGTATCATCGAGTTTACCTCGAACCGCTTGCATTATTGCAATGCCGGGCACTATCCGTACCCGATTCTGTACGATGGCGAGCAGGCGGATTTTATTGAAAGTCGAGGTAAGCCGGTGGGCATGTTCGAGTTTGCTGAATATCGTAACGAAACCATAACACTGCCCAAAAATTTTGCATTGGCTTTATTGTCCGATGGCGTATTCGAGATACTGCCGCAGTTGGAAATAAAGGATAAACTGGCGTTTTTGTTGTCTCTATTTAATAGGGACAGAATTACCATTAATCACTTAAGCCGCGGGCTTGGGGTCGATAGCGCCGGTAATACTTTACCGGACGATATAACCCTGATGTTGATCAAGCGAGGTTTTTGATCAATGCAATTTGGTGAGATTTATTATGGCAAGCAAGGAAGCGCCTATATAATTAAATTTGTTGGAGATATTCGCTATACTTTGAGTTGTTCACTAGACAACTTTCTGGATCGTTTATTTCAGCAGAACGATTTTAGCCAGATCACGATCGATCTGACTGAAACCACGAATATCGACAGCACCAATTTAGGTCTATTGGCAAAAATTGCGAACTTCATGCGCACCCGCTTCAAGGGCAAGCCAGTGTTGATTTCAACCAATGATAATGTCAACCGTGTGCTCGACAGCATGGGGTTCGATGATGTCTTTGATCGCTGTGGCGATTGCGAGCACTGTCTGGAAAGTACCGCCAGGCAGCTGGAAGAATGTCATGCCAGCAAAGGTCAGATGGCTCGCATTATGCTGGATGCACATACGGTTTTATGCAATATCAGTGAACACAACCGGAAAGAGTTTCAGGGTGTCGTGGGCGCGCTGCGAAGCCGTCTGGCCAGTAGCGGTTAAGCTGTTTTCAGGTCCACTCCTGATACGGGCAACGTGCTAAAGACGCATTGTAGTAACGCTTGTCGTCTGTCACTTCAAGTCCCACCCAGGCGGGGCGTTCGAAGACCTCATCCGGTGCAGTAAGCTCCAGTTCGGCAACAATCAAGCCCTTATTCGCCCCTTCAAACTCATCAATTTCCCATTCATGTGCACCGTGTGCAACCCAATGTCGGGTTTTTTCCACCAAAGGGCCACGACATAAGGTGTCCAGCATCGTTTCAGCATCGACCACTGGCATCGGATATTCAAATTCGGTGCGGGTCATGCCGACCGTCGCGCTTTTGATATTCAGATGGGCCTTATCGCCCGCAATGCGAACTCGTACCGAGTTCAGTTCATCGCTGACCAGATAGCCCTGACGCATGCGTTTTGAACGCAGGATATGCGCACGCCAGCTGTCATTCTGAAGCAGAAACTTGCGTTCAATTTCCAAGGCCATCAAAGCGCTCCTGGCTGTTGGCAAAGCCCTCGGGTACTGCTTTGTCAAACAGTACCCGGGCAGAGGGTAACAGCTTGTTTATGCTGCTAAAATATGACCGCTTTACTCGTCGGTGACGCAGCCTTCTGACGCGGTTTTAACGGTTTTGATGTATTTGTACAGCGTACCTTTATTCGCTTTATAGGGCGGCATTGTCCACTGGGCGCGGCGTTGTTCCATTTCTGCTTCACTGACGTCCACATCCAGTCGGTTGGCTACGGCGTCGATGGTCACCATATCACCATCCTGGATCAGCGCGATTGGACCGCCTTCCTGGGCTTCCGGCACGATATGGCCGATGATGAAGCCGTGCGAACCGCCGCTGAACCGACCATCTGTCAGCATCGCGACCTCCTTGCCCAGGCCCGCCCCCATGACTGCCGAGGTGCAAGTCAGCATTTCCGGCATACCAGGGCCGCCTTTCGGGCCTTCATAACGGATGACGATAACATCGCCTTTCTGGATTTTGCCCTGTTCCAGTGCATGCAGCATGTCCTCTTCCTGATCAAAGACCCGCGCCGGACCTTTGAACTCCAGGCCCTCTTTGCCAGTGATCTTGGCCACCGCGCCGCCGGGTGCCAGATTGCCTTTGAGAATGCGGATATGTCCGGTTTCTTTCAGCGGTTCTTCCAGCGCATGAATGATTTTCTGGTCTTCCTGCAGGCCGGGAAGATCAGCCAGATTTTCGGCGACTGTTTTGCCGGTAACCGTCATACAGTCGCCGTGCAGCAGGCCTTTCTCCAGCAGATATTTCATGACGGCCGGTGTGCCACCAACCAGGTGCAAATCTTCCATAACATATTTGCCACTGGGTTTGAGGTCAGCGATGTACGGGACTTTTTCGCTGAACGCGTGGAAATCATCGATGCTCAGCGGCACATCAACCGAGCGGGCAATAGCCAGTAAATGCAGTACTGCGTTGGTCGAGCCACCCAATGCCATAACCATAGTCATGGCATTTTCGAATGCCTTTCGGGTCATGATATCGCGCGGCGTGATGTTGTGTTCCAGCAGATGGCGCATGGCCTGGCCCGCCTGCATGCATTCCTCAATCTTGGCAGGATCAGTAGCCGGCGTCGAGGAGCTATAAGGCAGACTCATGCCCATGGCCTCGATGGCTGACGCCATGGTGTTGGCGGTATACATACCACCGCAGGCACCTGCGCCAGGACAGGCATGGCGTACGATATCCTTGCGCTGATTTTCATCAATAGCCTTGGCCAGAAACTGGCCGTAGCACTGAAAAGCCGACACGATATCGATCGGATTCTTGGCTTTGTCGTAACCGGGGCGGATAGTGCCGCCATACACCATAATGGCAGGCCGGTTGACCCGACCCATACCGATCATGACGCCGGGCATGTTCTTGTCGCAACCGGGTACGGTGATCAAACCGTCGTACCACTGTCCACCCATTACGGTTTCAATGGAATCGGCGATCAGGTCGCGCGATTGCAGTGAAAAACTCATCCCGCGGGTACCCATTGAGATGCCATCCGAGACCCCGACGGTATTGAAGCGAAAACCAATCAGGCCGGCGCCGAGCACGCCTTCCTTGATCTGGGTGGCCAGATCCAGCAGATGCATATTGCAGGGATTGCCGTCATACCAGACACTGGCAATGCCGATCTGGGCCTTGTCCATATCCTCTTTGCTCATGCCGGTGGCGTATAGCATGGCCTGGGAGGCACCCTGGGATTTCGGCTGGGTGATGTTCGCGCTGACGCGGTTGAGTTTTTTATCGCTCATGGTAAGTCTCGTTAGCTGTAAGGGAAAGCTCTGGAAAAGAGCACAAGTCTAGCGCTTGAGGACGCAGTCGCCAAGGTTTCAGCGTTATCTGCCGGCCATGGCCGTATCGGTGTACGTGCTATGGCAGCCGTGCGCTGGTGTTGCTGCAGCACAGCGCGCCAAGCTGGCAGCAGATTTTAAACCGCTGCTGTTATGGTAGCAGGTGTGGAGGGGGACGCAGCAGATTGGGTCAGCGCGTGAAATTCGAGAATTTCCTCGGCGGCCTGCGCAATCATATTGGCGCTTTGGGTGATACTGACACCGATCAGGCCCGTTTGCTCCGGGCTAAGCGGCAAAGTATCGAACAAACGATCAAGCGCTTGATTATGCGAAGGTTCCAGAATGGCATGGCGGGAAAAATTGCGAAAAGCCTCTTTCGGCAAGCCGGTACGCTGAACGGTCTGCTCTATATGCTCAAGTGTCGGTGTTTCGGATTCCACCACTGCGATATAGCCCAGCAGGGCAATCGGGTGATGATGCTTAATCCAGTAATATTGAGCACCGATCAGTGCTGCCACGGTCGGTGGCGGCATTCGTGTCAGAGTGTCTTGTCGAGCAATACCAAGTGCCTCGAGATCTTCCAGCAGCCAGCCATCATGGCCGGTTTCCTGCGGAATCTGCCGTGTGAAATAATCGATCAGATCAGCCGTTACCGGCTCCGTTGGCCTGTTGCGCAATTGCTCTATCGCGGCTTCCATCAGTGGCACCGTGGCGCGCGCCATGCAATGGATGCGAAACAGCATAATCGGGTAAAGCTGAACGATATTGGGATGTGACCAAAGCTGCTGGCTGGCAGCCCGTAAACGGGCGCTTACCAGATGCCGCTTGAGATTGAACTGTGCGCTGTTTTGCATATTGAATTGTCGTTACTGTGGGATGGCGGAAGAGGGCGCTGTAAAAGCGTAACTGTTAATTCATCGATTCCCCCGGAGGATAGTCTCCCGGGGGTGGCAAAATGATAAGTAGTGTTCGTTTTTATAGTCGATGTGGCAGGCTGTCAGAAGCCATGCATTTGAATGGCTTGATCGTAGTCATCCCGGTGACCGCCATCGGAAATTTTGGCGCGGGCGGTGACTACAGCATGGAATTCGTCATCCGTCATATTCTCGATCAAAGCCTTGGCATTCGCTGATAAGCTGGCATCGTCTTTGATAACGCCTAAATTTTGCAACTGTTCAACTCTTGAGGGCGTGGCCATAATAGTCTCCTAAATAGCATGGTTGCGTGTAGTTGGATGCGTCGCCCGCAACCTGTGTATATTTTGCGGCACGAGCTTTTTATTTAGCAGACGAATACTGATTCCGCAAGTTAATGCGCCAATAATCGGGAGTGTTTTTGGAGTCGCACGTCGTAACGAACAAAACGCCCTGGGCATTCACTGCCAGCCCTAAAATCGCCCTTGTCTCAGGTCGCGTCATGTCACCCGAGCAGACTGAACAGCGCTTGCGGCCCTTGCTGGAAAAGCTGCCGGTAACGCGAATAACGGATCTGACCCCGCTTGATCCGATCCGGCTGCCGGTGTATGCCGTGGTGACACCACTGGCCCGCGACCTGACGACGCATATGGGCAAAGGTGCTGATGCACTCAGCGCCAGAGTCAGTGCTTTAATGGAAGCGGTTGAGCGTATCAGCGCTGAATCGATTGACCCGGCCCGCCAGCGCCGCGCCAGCTACCGTGAACTGCTGGACAGCGGACTGTGCCCGATTGATCCGCAAAGCTGTATTCTGCCGGACGACAGCGATTATGCACCGGAGCGCAGCTTCAGCTGGGTGGAAAGTCATGATCTGATGCAGGGCGAGAACGTGTTGCTGCCGCTTGACCTGGCGCTCAATCCGCCGTCAGAAGGCTTGTTACGAGCCGTGGACAGCAACGGGCTGGCTTCCGGCAATACTTATCTGGAAGCGGTTGTGCACGGCCTGAATGAAGTCATTGAGCGCGATGTGCAAAGCCAGCTGGAGTTTCATGCTTTGTTCGCCGATCCGCAGGATCAACCCGTCCATTGTCCGGCAATAGCCCCTGACAGTTTGCCGGCTGCGGCGCGGCATTGGCTCGAACGGCTGCAGCAGCATGGCCTGGCGTTGCGCCTGCACGACGCTACTAATGATCTGGGCGTTGCGACGATTCGTGCCCTGATCAGCGATTTCGACTATCCCACGCCGGGTGGTGCGGTAACGCAGCATTTTATCGGTTGGGGCAGTGCGCCGAACAGCGAACTGGCCCTGCTGCGCGCGATCAGTGAAGCGGTGCAATCGCGTCTGGGTGTGATCCAGGCGGCGCGTGATTCATTCAATACCACGCCACTGGGCATCCGCGCACAGACCCGCGCGCAACGACGCCGTTTGCTGGAGAGCCAGCGCTACATCGATTTTCGCCAGGTCAACTCATTCAATCATGCAGACTTGTACGAGGATTTGCAGTTTTTGTTATCACGCCTGCGTGCAACAGGTTTGCAGCGCGTTATTGTGACCGATCTGAGCCGGGCTGATCTGGGCATTCCGGTCGTTCGCGTGCGGGTGCCGGGGCTGGCCCAGTTCAGCGTTAACCAGCGCCGGGTGGGTTGGCGCTGTCTGCGACATTTACTGTAACGGGGATAATACCGGATGAATACAAGCCAGTCGGTCATTGTTTATGCTGGTCCCAGTGTGTCGTCCCGGCTTGTGCAAACCCTGCTACCGGGCTGCACATTGCGGCCCCCGATCCGGCGTGGCGATCTGTACCGTGATCGTGAGCAGGGCGGAGCCTTGTTTGTGCTGCTGGATGGTGTGTTAATCCAGGAGCCTGCCCTGCCGCTGCGGGAGATCATGGATGTGCTGCAGGATGGCGCGACGATCATCGGCGCTTCTAGCATGGGTGCGTTACGGGCTGCCGAATGCTGGCCAGCGGGTATGCAGGGGGTGGGTACGATTTATCGCTTATTCCGGCGCGGTAGCCTGCATTCCGATGATGAAGTCATTTTAACGTTTGCCGCTGAGGACGATTACCGGCCTTTATCGGTTGCTTTGATCAATATCCGCTATGCCTTGCGCCGTGCCGTGCAAAACCAGCGTTTAGACGCCGGGCAGGCCGCACAAATCATCGAATACGCCGAAACCCTGCATTTCAGTGCCCGCCGCTGGCCGACATTGCTGGCCCATGTCGGTATTCAGGATAGCGCTTTACAGACTTTTTTGAGCAATCAGGATCTGAAACACCTGGATGCGGTCCGGGCCTTGCGGCGAGTTGCGCACGGGCTGGCCCGCTCGGCGTATACGCTGGCACCACGCTGCAGTCAACACGCGTTTGTGCCGTCCGAGGCACAACGGGAGCAGACTTATGCCGTGACGGCCGGGCTGGAGTCAGCCGCCTCTAATTCAGTTGCCCTGAAACAGGGGGTGGCTCGCTGGCACTTGATCAGCGGCCGTTATACGCGCCATATCGCAGCTATTGCGGCTGCCAGCCCGAGCACTGAACTGGCTGAGCGCCTGGCGCGCAAGCGCGAGCTGGATGTCATCCTGGATGGCCTGGCGTTTACCCGGGAACAAGTCGGTGAGGCTGCTGCGACACGCCTGGCGCGCCAGCAAAGCGTTGCTTTGCGCTGGGTGTTGCTGGAGCTGTGGCAGACTGCGGCAACAGTCGAATTTGCCGAATGTCTTTGGGCCGAATTGCAGACCAGCGGTGAATTGAGCGCCGAACTGTTTCGCTGGCGTGCGATTACTGCTGGTGCCCGTGAAGCCCACCAGCGTGGTTTGCAGGTGCGGCGTGCGGATGTGTTTCTGGCAGAAGCCGAGATTGCCCATGCGCATGGCTTTCATTCCTGGCGCATGCTGCGGCAAAACAGCGACTCGGCACCGTATCCCTGGGCGGATTTCGAGCACTACCGGAATCAACTGGCATTGGCGAAACGACTGCGTGAGGCACTGTTTAATCCTGTCGCTTATTCTTCGTGCGGCAGCATAAACCCCTGAAACGGTGTGATGGCATGAAAGCCCATGGCCTGATATAGCGGCAGACCCTGATCGGTTGCGTGCAGGACAATCCGCTGCAAACCGCACGCCTGCTGGGCCTGCATAATGGAATGGCGCATCACGGCTTCACCGTAGCCATGACGTTGGTGCTCGGGGCGGGTGGCGACTAATCCCACATACAATTGACCATCCAGCACCACGGTTTTGGCGCAGCTGACCGGCTGGCCGTCAAGATAGGCAACATAGCCGTAAGCAGGCGGCGTTTCCCACAAAGGCGCAACATCCAGGGCTTCGATGCCCCATTCCTCCGGCATATGATAACCCTGACAATTGATTTCACCCACCGCACTGCGGTTGGCAGAATCATTGACCGGGCGTATATCCAGTGTGGGTAATGTACGGCGCGGCGGCAGTAAGGCCTCGCTTGCCATGCCGGTCATGGTGAATCCTGCGGTCAATGCATAACGGGCAAAGATTGCTTCCATCCGGGGGCGCAGGGCGGCTGGCAGAAAATCGGCACTGACAAAAAATATCCAGCCCAGCTGCCGGGTTTGGGCATGTGCCAGGGCGGCTTCAATCCGGCTTGTCAAATCGGCTTCGTCGCGTACCTCATCAGCCAGAAAGCTAAGGTTGCAGATGGGCCAGGTGTGATTCATCCAGGGTGCCACCACCCCTTCCAGATGCGCCACCGTACCGGCTGGCGAGCGGTCCGACCAATAGCGCCAGGCTTTGATGAAAGCGTCGTTTGAGGCGGTGATTTCAGTGCTGTTCATAAGCGGGTTCCGATTTTAAGTTATTAGGCCGCAATACTAAGAAAAGCCTGTGCAGCTTGCAGGTCAGGGGTCGAAAAACCCTCTGTCAACGGTTCGTAATGGTGTTGCACCAGTGTTTGCGCTGCTGCCGTTTTGCCTTGATCATGCCAGAGTCGGCCCAGGCTCAGTGCCGCCCGTAAAGCCAGCGTTCGTGAGCCTTGTTGCTGGGCAAGCTGCAGGCTTTGCTGGAAACAGTGCTCGGCAAATTCCGGGGCAGATTTATCGGCGTCGGTCTGGTTATGCTGTATAGCCATCTCGCCACGCAGGCGGTACAGCTCGGCATCCCAGAAGCGGGTACCCTGTGTTTCGATATGGGCAATGCCTTGTGTAAGGCTTTTCGCTGCCTGATCCGCTTGTCCCCGACCCAGCTGGATTTGCGCCAGCATGGACAGAAAATAGGTATTGGCCACCCCGCCGTGCTGATCGATCATACTTTGCAGTCGGGGCAGATCAGTGGCGGCGTCAGCCGTGTTGTCGGTAGGGCTATTGGCAGTGCTGTCGTCGCTGCTATCGGCGCTGGTAAATTGTACGCCCCAGGCCAGAAAAATATAGCCTTCCAGCAGCCAGTGAGCAAACCCCAGGCTATCGGATATATCGACGATCTGGCGCGCCAGTTGGCACAGTGTTGCGCTGTCACCGCAGTAGTGCGCCATTTCTGCGCCTGCAAAAACATAGGCTGCGACCTGGGTATGCGGGTGTTTGATTGCATCGGCCAGCTCAATCGCCTGCTGGGCCTGCTGCCGGGCGCGTTCGGGATAACCCAGATGCCATAAAGCCAGGGCTCCGAAGGCCAGCGCCAGTACTCGCAAATCGATTCCGGTATGGATCAGATAGGCGTGATCGTCGGGATCGGCCAGGGTATAGGCACGCGTCAGTTCACGCTGTGCGATTTCGAATTCGCCGGCCAGAAAGTGTGATGAGCCGATAGCGATCAGGGCGTTGGGCAGCAATTCGGGAAACCGGTCAGCCAGGGTTTCCAGCCGGGTGGTTAGCTGCAGCGCCTCGGGCAGATCACCACGCACCGTGTGATACAAATGCAGGCCCATGGATACCCAAAACAACGCGGGTGTTTCGCCGGCCTGTTCGCATAAGGCTTCGGCCCGTGCATAGGTTTTTTCGACCAGCGGATCGGTATAGCCGCGGATGGTGATCAGCGCGGCTCCCAGTGACATCTGCAAGGCCAGTTCCCGGTGCTTGCGTTCTGCCTCATCGGGTAATTGCTGCACAAGCTGCAGGCCGCGGCGCAGATGATCGATGGCTTCAACATTGGCGGAATGTTGCAGCGCCTGGTCGCCGGCCCGCTGCCAGTAATCGATCGCTTTTTCCAGCAAACCGGCTTCGGTGCTGTGATGAGCGAGCAGTTCGGGCTGCGAGGTAAGCACTTCCGGGAACTGCTCTTCAAGTACCTTGGTCAGCCGTGCATGCAGGGTCTGCCGTTTACTGCGCAACAAACTGTTGCAAGCCGCATCCTGCACCAACGCGTGTTTGAAGGTGTATTCCGCTTCAGGGGGGGTGCCGCGACTGTGAATCAGCCCCGCTTCGGTCAGCTGGTGGAGCGCACTCTGCAAGGCCAGATCGCTCAACGGTGACATGGCGGCAATCAGCTCGTAGGAAAACTGTCGCCCGATCAGTGCACCGGTTTGCGCGACTTCGCGTACCGGTGCCAACCGGTCCAGCCGCGACATCAGTGAGTCCTGCAGTGTGGTGGGGACGGCCAGTGGTGGCAGCGGGGTGTTCAGGGTGTAATGGTCACCGCTGTTTTGCAGAAACCCTGCTTCCAGTATGGTCTTGGTTAATTCTTCGATAAACAGCGGCACACCGTCGGTTTTTTCCATAATTTGCGACATGACTTCGGGCGGTAGTTTTTTGCCGCCGGTCAGCCGGTGTACGATTTCGATACTGCTGTCGGTTTTGAGCCGGCGCAAGGTCAGAGTCGTCTGGTGGGGCGATTCGATCCAGGGGGGATGAAATTCGGGCCGGCAGGTAAGCAGAATCAGGATAGGGTACGTCTGGCAGCATTCGACAAACCGGCCCAGCAAATCCTGGGTGGTCGGATCGATCCAGTGCAGATCCTCAAAGATCAGTAACACGGGCTGCGTAGAGGCCAGCTCGGTCATCCAGGTTTGCAGCGTGCCCAGGGTTTTCTCTTTTTGCCGCTGCGAGGCCAGATTGAGCGGCGCATAACGCTGCTTGGTCGGTATCGACAGCAGCGCCGCCAGCAAGGGCACTGCATCGGGAATCTGATGGGTCAGTTCGCCCAGCAACCGTTCCAGTTTATCCAGCTTGGTCTCGGGACTGTCGTCACGATTGAAATGCGCCGCGCGCTCCAGATGATCAATCACAGGGTGCAGCGCACTGGCCTGAAAGTAAGGTGCGCAGTAATGTCGCAGTGACAGATGCGGCTCTGAATCACTGGCCGCATAGTCGCGTAATTCCTGTACCAGGCGCGATTTGCCGATGCCGGGTTCACCGACCAGTAAAACCACAGCACCGTCGCCCTGTTTGATCTGTTGCCAGCGTTGCCGGAGCAGGGCGATTTCTTCTTCCCGTCCGGCCAGGGGGATCAGATCGTGGTTCTCGCGGGTAGCCTCAAAGCGGCTTTCCACCGCACGCTCCGCGCGCACCCGCCAGGCCCGAACCGGTAATGTGAAGCCTTTGAGCTGATGGTAGCCCAGGTCATCGTACTCGAACAGGCCGCTGACCAGACGCTGTGTTGCCTCGGCAATGATCACTTCGTCCGGCTTGGCCAGGTTCAGCAGTCGTGCCGCCAGATTGGGCGTTTCTCCGACGACAGCCCGTTCCTGCGCTTCGTCTTTGCCGATCAGCTCACCCACCACAACCTGGCCGGTGGCGATGCCCACCCGGGTCTGCAGGGTCAGGCCGGGAGACAGCTTAAGTTGCCGTACCCCGGCGATAATAGCCAAACCAGCCCGCACCGCCTGTTCGGTGTCGTATTCATGAGCTTGCGGGTAGCCAAAATGAATGAGCACTCCATCGCCCATAAAACGTGAGATCCGGCCTTCAAAGCGCTCGACCGTATGTTCGCAGCAGACCTGGTAGGCGCGCATGATCTCACGCAGATCTTCTGGATCAAAGCGGGTCGAAAGTGCTGTTGAGCCAACCAGATCACAGAACATGACGGTCATTTGGCGGCGTTCTACGCCTGCGTCTGAAATACGTGCCGGCGCTGATACCGGGACGGCTGCAGGAACGGTTAGGGTGTCTGATTTAGCAACAGGTTTGCCCAGCTGGTTAATGGCTTGGCCAGCAGATTGAGGGTCTGCTAAAACCAGTACTTTGTCGTTTTCATCCAGCGCCAGTTGGCGGGCATAGATCAACTCGTCTTTCAGTGCTTCCAGGTAATCATCATCCAGCTTGAGATTCAGTTTGAGTGCCCGGTAGGAGACACGTCCCCGTTCCTGCAGTAACGCAATGGCTTGATCGAGTAAGGCATAAAAATCATTCATTAAGTTTGACTGTCAAAAGCGCTGCCGAGCTGTTATTAATTATTATAATGCGTAAGGTGGAAAGTAGATATTCCTGTGATTTTAATCAATAGTTCTTGATAAAGAGTTTTTGATAGATTCAGGGATGGTCCCGGAAGAGCTCTGGACATTTTCCAAACATCCCGGGGTTAATTTTCAGGCCTTGCCTCACAAATTTAGCGGGCAAGAACAAAATGAAATTGCGGACTGCAGGCAAATGATGTGCTATTTGCAATGCGTCATGCGCAACGACAGTTAAGCACCGGGGGAATATAACACCATGACTATTGACGCAGGGCCCACTGATCCAGGGCTCACTGATCCAGAGCCCACTGATCCAGGGCCTGTCAATGACTTGCCGGCCTATCCTCATGCTGTCGGAGAACGGCAGCTCGCCGGGCATTTGCCGGCTACAGAGGCAGGCACCGAGCAGTTGTTTTTCTGGTTTTTCGAGTCGCGCAATGATCCTGCCCGAGACCCTTTGGTTTTATGGTTGAACGGGGGGCCCGGTGCCTCCAGCCTGTTCGGGGTTCTGGTGGAGAACGGTCCGTATCGGATTACGCGGGATAGTACCGGCCTGCAGCTGGTCGCTAACCCCTACAGCTGGAACCAGCGGGCCAATTATCTGATCATCGATCAACCGGTCGGGGTCGGCTACTCGTTCGGCGGCGATGCCAGCGCACTCAATGAAACCCTCAGTACCGAACAGCTGTATTTCGGTTTGCAGCAGTTTTTCCTGCGCTGGCCGGAGTATCAGGCGCTGGATTTCTACATTTTCAGCGAATCGTTCGGCGGGCACTACGTACCACGGCTGGCAACGGCTATTTTAGCGGGTAATCAGCGTGGCGAACCGGCCATCAATCTGCGCGGTATTGGCATCGGTAATGGCTGGGTTGATCCACTGTTGCAGCAAAGCACTTACAGCGATTATGCCTATAGCCATGGTTTGATCGGCCCGCATCAGCGGCGCGAAGTGGACACCCTGTATGCTGAATGCAAAGCGGCTATCGAAGCCTCGGGACCGGTAATTTCCCGCCAGACCAACCGTATTTGCGAACGCATCGAAAGCTATATTCTGCAAGTCAGCGGTATTGATGACCCGCTGAAAAAATTTGATATCCGGTTTTCCACCACCTATAACGATGCCGAGAACGAGTTGCAGTGGATGAGCGAGTACCTGAATCGTCCGGATGTGCGCGCTGCACTGCATGTGGACCCGGCGGCCGGGCCCTGGACATTCACATCGGAAGCGGTTGCCTACGCGCTGGAAGAGGGTGAGCAGAACTCTACCGCGCACTTGTTTCCGGCGCTGTTCGAACAGCTGCGGGTGCTCTTGTACAACGGTATTTACGATCTGGACAGCAACTTCATGGGTACCGATATCTGGCTGCATGCGCTGGACTGGTCGTTCCGGGATGACTTCCTGCACAGCCAGCGCTTGCCCTGGGTGCAGGGGCGCAAGCATTTCGGTCATGTGCAGTCGGTGCAGGATCTGACCGTTTTGCTCCTGGTTGATGCCGGCCATTTAGTCGCCACCGATGTACCCGAAGCCGCACAGGCGATGCTCAATACGTTTCTGAGCGGCCAGCCTTTTCTCCCGCCGGCGCGTCAAGACGATATTTAAACCAGGCCCGTTTATCCGGTAAATTCTGTTCTATAAATCAGGCGCTATAACTCATAATATCATGTACTTAGGAATCGATATCGGCACGTCGGCTGTCAAAGCCCTGTTGATGGATGACAGCGGTGCCATTCTGGCCGAGGCTGACAGCCCTCTGACAGTGAGCCGGCCGCGACCTTTATGGAGTGAGCAAAACCCGGCTGACTGGTGGCAGGCTGTGGACGCCAGTGTGCTGGCCTTACGGTCCCAGGCTGGAGCGGCATTAGACGGATTGCAGGCCATCGGACTGTCTGGGCAGATGCACGGTGCCGTCGTACTGGGGGCCGATATGCAGCCGCTGCGACCGGCCATACTCTGGAATGACGGTCGTTCGCACGCGCATTGCGCCCAGCTGGAGCAACAAGTGCCTAGCTTGCCAGCCACCGCCGGCGTGGTTGCCATGCCAGGACTGACCGCTCCCAAGCTTTTGTGGTTGCGTGAACACGAGCCGGATGTTTTTCGCGCTATCCACAAAGTGTTATTGCCGAAGGACTATATCCGTCTGCTGCTGAGCGGCGAATGCATTGCCGACATGTCGGATGCTGCCGGTACGCTATGGCTGGATCAGGCCGCACGCGACTGGAACGCGTCCGCGCTGACAGCCTGTGGTCTACAGCGCGCGCAAATGCCGACGCTGGTCGAGGGCTCGGCACCGGGCGGTTATTTGCGCGCTGATATTGCGCAACGCTGGGGTGTGCCGGCCGGTATTGTTATCGCGGGCGGCGGCGGCGATGCGGCTGCCGGTGGTATTGGGGTTGGCGCGATCAACGATGGCGATGGTTTTATTTCGCTCGGCACCTCGGGACAGTTATTTGTTGTCACGGCCAATTACCAGCCCAAGCCGGAGGTCTTGCTGCACAGCTTCGCGCATTGTATTCCTGCCCGCTGGTATCAGATGGCGGCCATGCTGAACGGTGCCAGTTGTCTGGCCTGGGTCGCCGGGATTGTCGGCGAAAACGATATCGGAACCTTGCTGGAGCAGGTCGAAGCGGCTTATCAGGGGCCGTCGTCTGTATTGTTTTTACCGTATCTGTCCGGCGAGCGCACGCCACATAATAACCCCTATGCACGCGGGGTGTTTTTTGGCATGGACGCTGACAGCGGACCGCTCGATCTGGTGCAGGCCGTGCTGGAAGGGGTTGCCTTTTCCTTCGCTGATGCGCAGGATTGCCTGCGCCAGGCCGGTACCGACTGCGCCTGTCCGGGTATCATCGGCGGTGGTGCGCGCAGTCGGTTATGGGCGCAGATTATGGCCGATGTGCTGGGCCGGCCGTTGCAACGCTATCAGGGCGGGGCCAAAGGGCCGGCTTTCGGTGCGGCGCGACTGGCCCGACTGGCGCTGAGCGGAGCTGAACCGGCAACAGTCTGTCTGCAGCCGACGCTGGAACAGATGATTGAACCTGATCTGGCCAATACCGCCCGCTATGGTGAGCGTCTGCCGCGCTTTCGCGCCTTGTATCGCCAGCTGCGCAGTGAATTTTAAGGCCTGGATATTCTTAACCACTGACTATTAAAACCACTGAATACTAGAGATTCTCATGACCCAGACTTCACAAAAAATCTACACTGGCGTTTTCCCCATTGCGCCGACTCCTTTTACCGCCAGCGGTGAGCTTGATTTGGACGGCCAGCGCCGGGTGCTCGATTGCATGATCGACCAGGGCGTTGACGGGATCTGCATCCTGGCCAATTATTCCGAGCAGTTTGCGCTGTCGGACGCCGAGCGCGATATTCTGCTCGATCTGTGCACCAGCCATGTAGCCGGCCGGGTGCCGATCATCGTGACCTGCAGTCATTATGCGACCCGGCTTGCGGTCGAACGGGCGCAACGGGCGGAGCAGGCCGGTGCAGCCATGTTGATGATGATGCCGCCTTATCACGGCACCCTGATCAAAGCGGACGAAGCCGGTGTATTCGAGCAGTTCGCAGCGCTGGCCGAAGCGGTATCGATCCCGATCATGGTGCAGGACGCCCCTTTGAGCGGGGTTAATCTGTCGATTCCCCTGCTGGTCAAACTGGCCCAGGAACTGCCGCAAGTGTGCTATTTCAAGATCGAGACGCCGAACACAGCGCAAAAACTGCACAGCCTGATTCAGGCGGGTGGCAATGCGATCAAAGGGCCGTTTGACGGCGAGGAATCCATTACCTTGCTGGCGGATCTCGATGCCGGTGCCACCGGTACCATGCCGAGCGCTTTATTACCGGATCTGATCAAACCGGTCGTTGAGCATCATCTGGCCGGCCGGCGTGAGCAGGCTGTAACGCAATATGCCGAGATTTTGCCCCTGATCAATTTCGAAAACCGGCAGTGCAATCTGCGTGCGACCAAAGCGGTGATGATGGCAGGCGGCGTTATTAAAAGCGATTTTGTGCGCCACCCTTTCAGCCCGTTGCCTGATCTGGCACGCAAGGGACTGCTGGAACTGGCACAGGAATTACAACCGCTGGCGCTGCGCTGGGGCAAATAAAACGCAAGGCCATCGCCTCATCGTTCTTTGCTGAACGGTATGCCGATGGCTTTGGGGGCGACCGCCCGGCCGATAAAGCCGGCCAGCAGGATGACCGTGAGTGCGTAGGGCAGGGCTTGCACCAGTTGCACGGGAATCTCGCCGATACCTTC
The DNA here is from genome assembly GCA_041396125.1 of Gammaproteobacteria bacterium. Lineage (GTDB taxonomy): Bacteria > Pseudomonadota > Gammaproteobacteria > Competibacterales > Competibacteraceae > JAWKZG01. The sequence goes on from JAWKZG010000001.1 coordinate 777,924, forward strand.
AATCTCGACCCCTTGCAGACGAATCGAAATCGCGTCCAGCAGGCCAAACATCAGGCAGGCGAAAAAGGCCGGAAACGGTCGCCATTTACCGAAAATCAGCGCGGCCAGTGCAATATAGCCCTGGCCCGCTGTCATATCGCGGCCAAAAGCGGCGTTCTGCGCAATAGACAGATAAGTGCCGGCGATACCGGTCAGGACGCCGCAGATCAGCACCGCGCTGTAGCGCATGCGGATCACGGAGATGCCAGCGGTGTCCACTGCCAGCGGGTTTTCCCCGACTGCTCGCAGCCGCAGTCCGAAGCGGGTGCGGTACACAATCCACCAGGTCAGCGGTACCGCCAGCAAAGCGACATAAACCAATAGATTATGGCCGCTCAGTACTTCGGCATAAAACGGCCCGAAGTACGGTATGTCACGCAGCGTTTCGGCCAGTGGCAAGGGCGTCGGCATGAAACGGGCTGTGCTGGGCAGTGAGGGAGTCTGACCGCCCTGGCTGAACCAGGCGATGCCCAATACGACGGTCAGGCCCGATGCGATGATATTAATAGCCAGTCCGCTGACAACCTGATCACCCCGGTTGCTGATACAGGCAAAACCATGTACCAGAGCCAGACTGATCGTGACCAGAATAGCTACACCCAGCGCCAGCCAGGCCGAACCGGTAAGCGCGGCCACCGTGGCAGCGGCAAAAGCGCCGGCCAGCATTTTACCTTCCAGGCCAATGTCGATAATGCCGGAACGTTCCGAAAACAGGCCTGCCATAGCGCACAGGATCAAGGGTGTGGAGACCCGCAGCATGGCATCCAGCGTCAGCAGAGCAACCGACCAGTCCAGACTCATGAGTGGGTCCCCTGTAACGGTCGCAGACGCCGGTAGAGCAGTGCGACAGGCGGGCGCAGCATCAATGCCAGCGCGCCCGAAAACAAAATGATAAAGCCCTGGATGGCGACCACCATCTCGCGGGTGATCTTGGGCATCTCGAAAGCCAGTTCCGCGCCGCCCTGATACAGAATGCCGAACAGCAGGCTGGCCAAAACAATGCCAATCGGATGGTTGCGCCCCATCAGCGCGACCGCAATGCCGGTAAAGCCATAGCCTGCCGTGAAGTTCAGCAACAGCCGGTGATGTACACCCATGACCTCGTTCACAGCTACAAAGCCGGCCAGCGCGCCCGACAGACACATGGCAATGATAACGATCCGCTGCGGTCTGATACCGGCATACACGGCGGCTGGCTCGCTCTGGCCCACGGTGCGCAGTTCGTAACCCCAGCGGCTGTGCCAGACATACAGCCAGACCAGCACACAGCAGATCAAGGCCCAGAAAATCGAGATATTGAGCGGGGTGCGGGTAATTTTGACCCCGAACCAGGCAAACACCTCGTGCATAAACGGCAGATGGGCGCTGGGGGCGAATTCACGGGTTTCCGGCGACATATTGCCGGGTTCGATCAAGACATTAACCAGCAGATACACCATCAGCGCCGAGGCCAGGAAATTAAACATGATGGTAGTGATCACGATATGGCTGCCACGATATGCCTGCAGCCAAGCCGGTATGAAGGCCCAGGCAGCACCGAACAGCGCTGCCGCCAGAATGCCGAGTGGCAACAGCAAAATACCCGGTAACACGCCATCCAGAGCCAGCATCAGCAGCCCGACTCCGAGCCCCGCGACATAGGCCTGGCCTTCGCCGCCGATATTGAACAGCATGGCATGGAAGGCCACTGCCACCGCCAGCCCGGTAAAAATAAAATTCGTGGTGTAGTACAGTGTGTAGCCGATGGCTTCATCATAGCCAAAGGCACCCATCAGCATAATCTGCACCGCTGTAACAGGATTTTCGCCGATAGCCAGAATCACCAGCCCGGACACCAGCAGTGCCAGCAGGATATTTAAAATCGGCAGCAAACCGATTTCGATCCAACGGGGCAGCGGAATACTGGCAGTACTCATGCGCTGGCCTCCGTGGGTGTATCCGTTGGGTCAGGGGAGAGCGCATTGGCCATCATCAGTCCCAGGGTCTGTTTATCGGCACCGGCTGCGTCTATCGCGCCGACAATAGCCCCGCCGCACAATACTATGATGCGATCACTCAAGGCCATGATTTCGTCCAGTTCGACCGACACCAGCAAAATTGCACAGCCCTGATCGCGTAAATCCAGTAACTGCTGATGGATGAATTCAATGGCACCGATATCTACCCCGCGGGTGGGCTGACCGACCAGCAGCACCTGTGGCTGTTTGTCCAGTTCGCGGGCAATAATCAGCTTTTGCTGGTTCCCGCCGGAGAAATTAGCGGATTTTAGCTTCGGATCGGGTGGACGCACATCGAATTCGTACATGATGCGCTGGCAGTCGTCGCGGATCATACGGCCATTGCTGAGCCAGCGGCCGTTGTAGCGGGGTGATTGCTGATAGCCCAGAATACTGGATTCGGCTGCGCTGAAGGTTTTGATCAGTCCCAGTCGCAGGCGGTCTTCCGGGATATGATTAACCCGCATGGCGCGCATGGTACGCGGACTGCCGGGTTGCTCGGGCGTCAGTACCTGACCGTTGACACTCAGCTGACCCTGATCAAAAGCACGAATCCCCGACAATACTTCGAGTAATTCCGATTGCCCGTTACCGGAGACGCCGGCCACCCCCAGAATTTCGCCACCGCGCAGACTGAAACTGATGTCTTTCAGGCGGGCCACGCCCTGGCTGTCATAAAGGGTGATATGGTCTGCCCGCAGCAGTTCCGGGCCGGCCTGGACGGCGGATTTATCCAGTTGATTGCTGACTTTGCGCCCGACCATCAGTTCAGCCAGTTGCCCGGCGCTGGTGGCGGCGGTGTCACAGTGTGCCACCATGGCACCCTGGCGCATGACCGAGACCTGATCAGTGACATCCATAATCTCGCGCAATTTATGGGTGATCAGCAAAATCGTTACCCCCTGGGTCTGCAGTGCACGCAAAATACGAAACAGCTGATCGGCTTCCTGCGGAGTCAGCACACCGGTCGGTTCATCCAGGATTAAAATCTCGGCACCACGATACAGCGCTTTCAGGATTTCGACCCGCTGCTGCTCGCCGACCGGCAGGTCACCGACAACAGCATCAAGATTAACCCGCAGATCGTATTCGCGTTCCAGCAGCTCCAGACTGGCGCGGGCTTTCCGTTTGCTGGTTCGCAGCAGCGCGCCCTGTTCCGCCCCCAGCATAACGTTTTCCAGCACACTGAACGTGTCCACCAGCATGAAATGCTGATGCACCATGCCGATACCGTGGGCAATGGCATCCGCCGAGCTGCGGATACGCACGGGCTTGCCGGCACAGAGTATGCTGCCGCTGTCGGCTTCGTAAAAACCGTACAGAATGCTCATCAGAGTGGATTTGCCGGCACCGTTCTCACCCACGATACCGTGGATACTGCCTTTGCGGACTTGAAGATTAACGTCGTGGTTGGCGCGCACGGCACCAAAGGTTTTATTGATATTGCGCAGTTCGATAGCAAGCGTGGCGGAGGCCGTCACAGGTGACTCCTAAGAGATGACAGGATAGGCAGCTGACAGGGCGGGCCAGTGTTGTCCGACTCATCTGCATACCTGGCTTGAACCAGGGCGGCGGTTTCCGGGATAAATACGCCGCCCTGCCTGCTTAAAGTCTGCGGCTGCAGATCAATCAGGGCACGAATTATCGCTCATGTAATCGTGCACCGAGAGTTCGCCGCTGATGATTTTCTGGCGGGCTTCCGCCACCTTGGCTTTCATGTCCTCGGTGATCAGATCCTGGTTATGTTCGTCCAGCGCCCAGCCAATACCACCCTCGGCCAGACCAAGGACCTGGATGCCAGGCTGCCAGGTGCCGTCATAGGCGGTTTTGAAGGCATTATAAGCGGCCACGTCCACCCGCTTCAGCATGGACGTCAGCATGGTGCCCGGATGCAGGAAATTCTGGTTGGAATCCACCCCGATGGCGTATTTGCCGGCATCGGCAGCCGCTTGATAAACCCCGATACCGGTGCCGCCGGCAGCGGCATAAACCACATCGACGCCACGGTCAAACTGGCCCTTGGCCAACTCGCTGCCACGCCCCGGATCGTTCCAGGCAGACGGTGTGGTGCCGGTCATGTTCTGGATAACTTCGGTTTCCGGGCTAATGTATTTCGCGCCCTGTTCGTAGCCGCAGGCAAATTTACGAATCAGCGGAATATCCATACCGCCGACAAAACCGACTTTGCCGGTCTGGGAGGCCATAGCGGCAATCATACCGACCAGAAAAGACCCTTCGTGCTCCTTGAAAACGACTGATTGCACATTGGGTTGTTCGACTACCGCGTCGATAATCGTGAAGCGCTGCTCGGGGAATTCCTGCGCGATCTTGTCAATGGCCGGAGCCTGGGCGAAACCTACCCCGAGTACCGGATCGGCACCACGCTGGGCCATCCGTCGCAACGCCTGTTCGCGCTGGGTTTCATTGGTGACCTCGAATTCACGGTAAGCAACGCCGGTTTCCTGCTTGAACTGCTCGACGCCGTTATAGACGCCTTCGTTGAAGGATTTGTCAAATTTGCCGCCCATATCGAATACGACGGCGGGGCTGATGTCCTCGGCAGCGGAGGCTGTGTTAAGCCCCCCGGTAAGCGCCAGCGAGCTACTCAAGGCAAGCAGGGCGGATAGCAGGCGTGTTTTCATGGTGCATCTCCGTGTTGGTTTCGTGTTTATATTGGACTGTGCGGGTTATGCTGCAAGACGCCTAAATCTACCATCAAATTTCTGCTATTGTCATAAAAAAATAGGAGGGCAAGCTACTGTGACGGTGTTCAATTTTGGTTCTATCAACATCGACCATGTGTATCAGGTAGAACGCTTCGTGCGCCCCGGTGAAACGCTGGCCAGCCAGGCTTATCGGCGTGTGCTGGGTGGCAAGGGTGCGAATCAATCGATTGCACTGGCGCGTGCAGGTGCCAGCGTGCGCCACGTCGGTGCTATCGGTCAGGATGACCACTGGATTACCCAGGAACTGGCCGCGCTGGGCGTTGATATCAGCGCCATTCGTACCGTTACCGGCGTCAGCGGACATGCCATCATTCAGGTTGATCGGCAGGGCGAGAACTGCATTCTGCTGCATCCGGGCGCGAACGTGGAGCTGACGCCGGCCGATCTGGACAAACAACTGACAGAAGTCGGGACGAATGACTGGTTGCTGCTGCAAAATGAAACCAGCGCAGTTGCCGCTGCCATTGAGCTGGCTCATAGCCGTGGCTTGCGAATTGCGTTCAATCCCGCCCCGATGACATCTGCCGTACGCAAACTGCCGCTGGAACAACTGGATCTGCTGATCGTCAATCAGCTTGAAGCGCGCCAGATCAGCGGCGAGGCGGATTCAGACCTGGCATTGCGTAAACTCGGTGCGCAGTTTCCCGACACCGCTTTCGTGATTACGCTGGGGCCGCGCGGTGCGCTCTATCTGCAGGGTGACGAACGGCACCGGGTACCGGGCCATAAAGTCAAAGCCGTCGATACCACCGCTGCCGGCGATACCTTTACCGGTTATCTGCTGGCACAGCTGGCCGCCGGCGAGGATGTCTTGCCGGCCTTGCAACTGGCTTGTTGTGCGGCAGCGCTGTGTGTCACCCGGCCTGGTGCTGCACCGTCCATTCCCAGTCGGGACGAGGTTCTGGCCTGGCAGACGGGCGGGTAAGGTATGGCTAAAAAAATCATTATCGACACAGATCCGGGCATAGACGATGCGCAGGCCATACTGCTGGCTGCCAGTCATCCGGCCTTGCAGCTGATCGGGTTGACCACCGTATTTGGCAATGTGCCGGTGACGCTGGCCACCGCGAACGCCTTGCGTCTGACCGAGCTGATCGGGCAACCGATTCCGGTGGCAGTCGGTGCGGCCGAACCGGTGCAGCAAAACCCGCGGGCACATCCTGATTTTGTCCATGGTGCGGACGGTTTCGGCAATATCGACTGGCCGGCAGCGGCGCGACAGACCGATGACCGTACAGGGGCACAGTTTATTGTTGACAGTGTGCGGGCTGATCCTGGTGCGGTAACCCTGATCGCCATCGGTCCCCTGACCAATCTGGCGCTGGCGCTGGAACTGGAGCCGCAACTGCCCGATCTGGTTGAACAGGTTATTGTTATGGGCGGCGCGGTATTCCGACCGGGCAATGTCACGCCGGCAGCCGAGGCCAATATTATCTGCGATCCGCATGCTGCCGAGCAGGTTTTCAGCGCGCCCTGGCCGCTCACGCTGGTGGGGCTGGATGTCACTATGCAACTGGTGCTGGAACGCGCCGTGCTGGCGCAGTTGCGCAACTCACGCTATGGCGGGTTTCTGCACGCCTCGGCGCAGTTTTACATGGATTTTTACCAGGCTCAGTACGGTGTGGACGGCTGTTTTGTGCATGACAGCGCGGCCGTTATGTACGCGATTGAACCGGCCTTGTTCAGTGTCGAGCAGGGGGCTGTACTGGCACTGACCGAAGGCGTTGCCGTGGGCCAGACGCTGTTCGCCCCCGCCGCTGTCAATGATCCGCCCGGCCCCTGGAATGAGCGGCCGTCGCATCAGGTCTGCCTGCAGGTGGACCGTGAGCGGCATATGGCTTTAATGCTGGAGACGCTGGCAAGGGCATGACTGCATGTCTTGCAGATGGCCCTGCAGCGGCCGATTGCAATAAAAGACTTACAATAAACGCGTTAACTCGCGAATTCCGGTTCCTGCTTTTCCAGCATCCGTTTCAGAGCAGTAAAGTGCCGCTCGGCGACTTTGGGTATTTCATCGACCATCTGGGCGGCGGTTTTCTTGAGTACATTATCCGATAATTTACGCAGGGGCTGGCCGGTGGAGCGGGCCAGAATCTGAAACTGGCAGGCGCGTTCCAGATAGTACAGATCGTTAAAAGCATCGCGCACCGAGGGGCCGACAACGGTCACGCCGTGACTGGCCATAAACAGCACACTGGCATCCCCCATTTTGCTGGCGATGCGGTCGCCTTCATCGCAGTCCAGTGCCAGACCACCGTATACATCGTCATAGGCGACGCGGCCATAAAACGCCAGTGCATTCTGTTCGCACATTTCCAGCCGGCCATCTTCCAGCAAGGTTAACGCGGTTGCGTGCGGCATATGGGTATGCAGGACGCAGGTGGCGTGCGGCACTTTGACATGAATCCGGCTGTGGATGAAAAAAGCGGTGTCTTCGACCACATTATTGCCTTCCAGCACTTTGCCTTCTGCATCGCATAACACCAGGCAGGAGGCGGTAATCTCTGACCAGTGCCAGCCGTAGGGGTTGATTAAAAATCGGTTGCCGCGAATCACGCCATCATCGTCCGCGACGGCCAGCGAAAAATGGTTATCGACCCCTTCGTTCAGACCCATACGGGCGGCCCAGCGTAGCGCTGCTGCCAAGTCGATGCGTTCTTTCCAGTGTGAATAGGTGGTATTTGTCATGCGTGAGTACCTTATTGGTTTTGGGTTCGGGTTTATTGCCAGACAGCCGCGACAGTTTATTATTTACGCCATTTGATCGAGCAACCGATGCTTGGGGTTTGCTCGCTCGGGCCCTGGCCTGTTGTCGCGACTTGTACCATCGCTTCGAACAGTTCACGTTTGGCGTCCGGTGCTGCAGCTCGGGTGCCGCTGGCGTCCAGCCGACCCCGGTATTGCAGCTCCAGATTGGCGTTATAGCCGAAAAAGTCCGGTGTGCATACCGCGCCATACGCTTTGGCGGTATTTTGCGTTTCATCGAACAAATAGGGAAACGGAAACGCGAATTCCCGGGCGACCTTCTGCATGTTCTCGAACGAGTCTTCGGCATAGTCCTGCGGATCGTTCGACATGATGGCGACGCTGCCAATGCCATGCTGCTGTAATGCTGTGCAATCACGCACCAGGCGTTCACGAATGGCTTTGACATACGGGCAGTGATTGCAGATGAACATCACTAACAGCCCGTTGGGGCCCCGGCATTGTGCCAGCGTCCATATTTTGTCATCTACGCCGGGTAATGAGAAGTCAATGGCGGCGCGGCCGAAATCGCAGATAGGTGGGTTCAAACTGACCATGGCTATCTCTCGCTGTCTGGGAAGTGGGTTGGAAAAGCGTTTAGCCTACGCCAGCCGGCCGGGGTGTCAAGTGAGCAGTGGCAGGCGCAGGTCATTACAACGCCTTGAAGCCAGATAAGGGTTGGTAAAAGGGTCCCGATGAATATCATGTGCTGTCAGCAGTTGCCGGGTGCTGGCGCTGTTCTGGCAGGTGCCGTCCCAGTGCTCTGCCTGAAAGCTTGCAAACGGCGTATAAACCACTCGCCAGCCGCTGGCATGGGCAGCCAGACAAAGCGCCAGTGGCCAGTTGTCTACGCCTTCACACTGGGCCGCCAGTGTATTCAGTTTAGAGCCGGCTAGCGCCAGTGCGCCGTGTACTGCCAGACAATCGCGCAGTCGCCGGGCAACCGGGTAGCGCGCCAGTGGTCTGGCGTGAAAATCAGCCCGCAGGGTAGCGTCCGGCGCGAGGCTCAGACCTGCATGCAGAATATGTCCCCGCTGATCCAGAATGCGCCCGCCGACAACCCCGACATCGGCCCGCAGACACCAGCCGATCAGTTCTTCGATGCTTGCTTGATCGTCGATTTGTACGCTGTGCTCAAGCAAAACCACCGCATCATAGTCGTTGCTCGCAGCAGCCTGGACCTTGCGCCAGAGTGCAGGGCCGGCTGTCAGGTGCGTAAGCTGCCAGGCGGGTGACCAGGCGGGATGGCTGTCGCTGATCAGCAAGACACGGGTGTGGACAGGGATTTGCCACTGAATCCGGTAATCGCCCGGCTCGGTTTCGGGGTTGTCGTCAATGGCCGCAAAGGCCTCGCCCCGCCGTGTCAGATGCTCGCGCAATGCCCGCTTGCCGGCTACAAAAATATGTGGCTTGAAGGCATTGCCCGCCATCGATTCGCTGCTTTCACGCCAGGTATAAAGCACACCGGGTACATGCCTGATTTTGGCACCGCGATCCCATAGTCGCAGTAATAAATCATAATCCTGTGAGCCATCGCATTCTGGACGCATACCGCCGACAGCATGCCAGCTACTGCGGCGGATACACATCGGGTGCAGGATGTAATTGCACATTTCCAGCAGGCTGGGAGAAAACGCCGGCTTGAAATGATAGCGGTAGCGCAGACCGCGGGGCGATAAACGGTCTTCATCGGCATACAGCACATCCAGCACATCGGCTGGCGGCTGCTGTTGCATCCCGGCGCGCAGAGTGGCCAGTGCGTCGGGGTACAGTAAATCATCGTGATCGAGCAGTAGCAGCCAGTCGCCGGTGGCGTGCTCAGCGCCCCGGTTGGTACTGGCGGCAATACCCAGATTAGCCTCATTGCGTAGCAATCTAATGCGCGTATCGCTGGCGGCCAGCTGGCTTAGAGCAGCGATACTGGCCGGATCGCTGGACGCATCATCAATCAGCAGCAGTTCCCAGTCACCGAAGGTCTGGCGGCGCAGCGAGTCGATCAGCTCACGCAGCCAGACCGGACGGGTGTTATAAGCCGGGGTCAGAATCGAGAAAACCGGCGAGCGATCAGACGATGCTGCAGGCGGATCGAAACGGCGTTTATGTCGCAGCAGCCAGAGCAGATACAGCGGATCTTCCGCTCGCAGCCAGTAAAACGAATCGCGTTTCAGTGTGCGTGCGGCACGAAAGAAAAACGCGGTGAGCTCAGTCGCAGCGACCCGAATAAAAGACTTCCAGCTCATCGGCATGTTCGGCCAGTGTTTTCATGGGTTGGATACCGGCGCGCATACGGTTGATAAAATCCGGCTCGCGCAGGGCCTGGCGCAGTTTGGTGGCAAGGTCTGCGGCGTTATCGGGTTCAAATAAAAGCCCGTTGTGACCGTCGTTGACGAAGTCGGGAATACCGCCAATGCGGGCACCCAGCACCGGTACGCCCAGCGCCAGCAACTCAAACACCACTTGCGGTGCGTTATCCCACCAGATCGGCGCAACAACACCAAGATCTCTGTCTGCCAGCAGCTCCGGGATGTCGGCATAGCGGTAACCGTCCTGTATATGCAAGGCGGCCAGACGTGTCTGCAAAGGCCGCCAGGCCGGTTCCAGACGGTCTATCTCGCGGGCATACAGCGCAAGATCAATCTGTTTCAGTTCGGCATCCTCTAATTGCGCCAGCGCCTGCAGCAGTAAGGGCAGGCCTTTGTAGGTGTCAGCCACGCCCATGAACACCAGCCGCAGTGGCGTTTGGGCCGGTTTTGGGGGGCGTGCCGGGCGGGCGCGGCCGAGTGCGGCAATAGCGCTGCCAATGGCATTGACACGGACTTTATCCGGCTGCAGGCCGTACTCGACATAAACCTTACGCACCCAGCTGGAGACGGCCAGCAGCAGATCGGCCTGGTTCAGGCACGCGACTAACTCAGTCCGGCGCTGGCGAAAATCCTGCGCAGACACTGCTGCTCGAATGGGCGTTGCTGCCGCAGCCAGGGTAGCGGTAGACGGGCTTGCGATACGGCGCAAGCGCTGGGCCTGGGGCAGGTTGCGGATATAGTAAAGAATACGGCGGCGCAATTGCTGGCGCCAGCGGGAGGGCACTGCGGGCAGACAGTCCACGCAGCGCTGTCCCTGCTGGAAATCGGTGCATGGTGTGCGGTTTTGATAGAGCAGGTTCACCTGATTACACAAGGGGTGATAATTATGCAGTGAATAAATCACCCGCGCGCCGGCCGCTTTTGCCAGCGGGATGCAGTGCCCGCTAAATCCCTCGATATTATTAAAATGCACGATATCCGGCTGCAAGCGATCCAGTAAGCGCTGGAATATGGCCTCGATACGCGTTTCCTGTACATCGGACAAGGGCTTGTGCGCGTTGAAAAAGCCGGGGGCGATAATCGGCGAGTTGACGATTTCATAGCATTTGATGCCCTGAAACAAGCGCGCCCGCCGGAGTCGCGGTCGCAGCAGTGCGTCATAACTGTAGCCGGCGTTCACCGCGCTGACCTGATGGCCACGTTGCGCCAGCGCAGTCGCCATGGCCTGGACATAGACATTCACACCGCCGCCGGCTTGCGCACCCCGCCACAGTGGTGCCCAGTTAACAAAGAGTATCTTCATGTTCGGGTTCAAGTTCGGCCCAGCAGCTGATGCCAGATACTGTTCTGACGCCAGAAGGGTTTGAATTCGGCACGCAGTTCGGTGGGCAGGGGCTGGTGTGTCTGCGGTGTTAGCAGACCTTCCCGCAGGCCACGCCAGTAAGCGGAAAACTGGCGAAACTGCACCGCTCTGACCAGACTGATCAGCAGTCGGGACATGATCAGGTAAAACGCCTGTGGGTAAGGGTAATAACGCCGGATCAGCCAGAGCGTGTTGCGGGTGGCGTAAAAAACCCGCCGCCAGCCGGGGCGGGGCGCACCCTCACTGCGATGCACCACCCGGCAGGCCGGCTCGTAATGGATTTTAAAGCCCTGCAGGCGGGTCTGAATCGCGACGTCCAGCTCGTTCTGGTACAAAAAAAACGCTGCTGGATACCAGCCAATAGTTTTGAATAAAGTGCGCCGGATGGCGAAACCGCAGCCGACAAAAGCCATGCTGGGGCCCGCCTGATCAGCTTTCGGCAGATGCCAGGACCAGGCCCGTTGGCCCTGTTTGTCCTCGATCCGGCAAGCGATCAGGCCCAGTTCAGGCTGGCTGTCAAACAGTGCAATCAGCCGATCCAGGCAGGCATTGTCGAACGGATGGGAGTCATCATCCAGCACCAGAATAGCGTCACAGTGAGCAAGCTCAAAACCGGCGTTATAGCCGGCGATGCCGCCATTATCGGGTAACAGCAGTGGGGTCAGAAAATCGTTTTGTGCTGTCAGATAATCCGCCGTGCCGTCATGGGAGCCATTATCCACCGCGATCACTTCGATATCGTCCCTTTCAGCCAGCAAACGGCGCAGATAGTCCACGCTGTAACGGGTTTCGGCGACACGGTTAAAGTTTAAAAAAACAATACTGAGGCGTGGCGTCATTACAGATTTATGGCGTTCATAGCGGGGTGTCTGCCTTGACCGCAACCAGCGCCGCCGCGACGCACTGGTCCATATTGTAATAGCGGTAGCGGGCCAGCCGGCCGACAAAGCTCACGCCGTTTTCCCGCTCGGCCAGCGCCTGATAACGCTTGTATAACGCTTCATTGGCATCGTTCGGAATCGGGTAATAAGGCTCGCCTTCAGCGCGCGGGTATTCGGTGACGGTTGACGTGCCGGGCAGATCCTGACCAGTCAGATATTTGAACTCGGTGATGCGGGTGTAGGCATGATCGTTCGGGTAATTCACCGTGCCGGTCGGCTGGAAGCGGGCTTGCGCCGGCAGTTGCTGATGGACAAATTCCAGACTGCGGTACGGTAACCTGCCGTAGCAGTAATCAAAATAGGCATCGATCGGGCCGGTATAGAAAATCTGGCGGGCGGTGAGTTTGGGCCGGAGCGCGAAAAAATCCACACCAGTTCGCACCTGGATAGCCGGATGATCCAGCAGCTGCTCGAATAAAGCGGTATAACCTGCTGCCGGCATGGCCTGATAGGTGTCCTGAAAATACCGGTCGTCATGCCCGACCAGTACCGGCACACGGGCCGTAACCGCAGGGGAGAGCTGCTCCGGGGTCAGTCCCCACATTTTGGTGGTATAGCCCAGAAAGACCTTCTCGTAGACAAATTGCGCCAGCTCCAGCAGCATCGGATCAGACTGCTGGCGCAGTTTTAAAATGGGTACTTTGCTGTTGTAGCCGTAGGTGTTGAGCAGCTTTTGCGTCAATGCTTCGGCCTGTGCAGCGGGGAACAGACACTGCAGGGTGTTGAGATTAAACGGCAGGGTGCCAGCTGTCCATCGATGCGCCAGAACTTTATGCTCATAGGGCCGCCAGGTGGTGAACTGTGACAGATATTCCCACACTCTGGCGAGTTGGTATGGAAAATATGCGGCCCGTAGCGATGTGCCAGAATTCCCAGCGCATCCGGATAATCATAGGCGTTACCACCGATATGCTCGCGCCGGTCAATCAGCAATACCTTGCGCTGGTGCAGCCGCGCCGGGCGCTCGGCAATTACCGCACCGCTGAATCCTGCTCCCACTACCAGACAATCGACCGATTCCAAACCTGCCCCGTAAGCGCTAAACGCATAGCTAAAAGTGGTGGCTATGATACTAAATACGTTGCGCTAACGCCCACGCTTTACGCAGGCCCCGCCGCCTGGACAAAATATATGACTGCTACGGTATTGGTTTTGTTTCTTGTAAACGCAAATGCGAATATGTATCATTTGTGTTAGTGTTTTAAAACAACAATGCGAGAACCATGAGAGTGTCTACAAGTAAAACAAAACCCACGCTAACACTTCGTAATCAGCCTGAAACGCTCCAACTCGGTTCCTGTATTGAGCACTTTGGCGCTGGCTATTTCAACGGCCATGGTAGGAAATCTGCAGGCGCAGGAGGCAACAACAGACGAAGTTGTGCTCGATACCCTTTTCGTTGAAGAGAGTACCTTACGTGCGAATGCCGATCCCTATGCCGAACCCGGCGCGCCGTATAAGGCCAAAAGCCTGTCGGACAGCCGGCGCAGCTGGGATATTGCGAAACGCCGCAAACCATCACGGTGCTGACCAAAAGAGGAAATCAAGGATTCCGGGCAAGACCGAACTGAAAGATATTCTCAGCGCCCAGCCCGGTATTACACTCGGCACCGGTGAGGGGGAAATTCATTCGGTGACCGCTACGGCCTGTCCGGGGTTATGAAGCCCGCAGCGATGTGTATACCGATGGTCTGCGCGAGCCGGGTCGCGATCACCCGCGAAACTTTGCGCTGGAGCAAGTGGAGATTACCAAAGGGCCGAGTTCGACATTCGCCGGACGCGGTTCGACCGGGGGGCGATCAATAACGTCACCAAGAAAGCCAGCCTGGACGATAGTTTCAGCAGTCTGGAAGGCGGCCTGGGCACGGACTCGTATAAACGCTGTGGTGGATACCAGCCAGTTGCTGAGCGAGGATCTGGCGATCCGCTTTAACGCGCTCTACCATGATGCCGACATCCCGAACCGCTCACCGGCCAGTGAGGAGCGCAGCGGCGCGTTGCTGTCGGGCCGTTTTCCAGGCCACCGAAGACCTGCTGGTGACCGGCGATTACTACTATTTTCGCAGCGATGACCGGCCCGACGTCGGCACCTATCTGGTCGATGGCTCGCCGGACAGTAATGTGAAGTATGTGGGCCAGGACGGACTGGATTTCAAGGAAACCGGGCGGATATTTTTACCCTCAAGTTTGATTACGAGATTACTGACGGCGTACGGCTGGAAAACAAGACCCGCATCGGCGGTACCAGCAATGAGTACATTATTTCCGCCTACAATGCCCGTTCCAGCAGTTTGCGGGCGTTTACCGGCTGGCAGGAAAACGATTATGTCGGCAACCAGACCAACCTGATCATCGATAAAGAACTGGGCGGTATGCGCCACACGATTATTGCCGGTGCTGAATTCGCTGATGAAGACACCGATGCCGGTAATTACAGCGTTGACACCGAGAGTGCCAGCATCGATCCCTATAACCCGGATAACGGCAGTTGGGTGGGGTCCTACAGCCGCAACGATGCGGGCTCCGAGTTATCCCTGCAAACGTCTTCGTTTTACCTGATGGATACCATCACCTTTAATGACTGGGAACTGTTCGCTGGTGCCCGTTACGACTACTTCGACTACGAACTGTGGGCGGCCAGCAGAACCAATCGTGATGGCTCTGTCACACCGGCTAAAACCTACAGCTACAGCGACGGCTTCTGGAACGGTCACCTCGGTGTGGTCTATTCACCTGGCAGCACGGTAATATTTACGCCAGCTGGAGCACCTCATCCAACATCAACGGCGGTGAAGCAGACGCCGGCACCAATTGCGGTTATGGCGGTATTTGCACCGATGCGGATGGCAATTATGCGGCGGCGAAGCCCAGGCAGTCAGTCAATTACGAGATTGGCACCAAATGGAATCTGATGAACGAACAGCTGCTGCTGACGGCGGCTGTCTTTCAGATTACCAAAGATGATGTCATTGAAGATAACGGCGATTCCTACGCCACCGGCGGTAATCTGAACACCGGCAAAAACCGGGTGGAGGGTGTCGAACTGGGGCTGTCGGGTAATATCACGCCGGATCTGAGTGCCCAATTCGGGATTGCTATCATGGATTCCGAAACGCTGGAATCCTACAACCCGGACAATATTGGCAAGCCAAAAGCCAATTTCGCCGAGAAAAGCGCCAATTTTCAGTTGCGCTACCAGATGACACCTCAGTTTGCCTTCGGCGGCACGATGACGTATTCCAGCGAAATCTACGGCGGCCAGCCGGATGCCGCTGCCAGAACCAATATTAAATTGCCGGGTTACACGGTGTTCGATCTGTTTGCCACGTATGAAATCAGCGATGACATGGTATTGCGCGCCAATATCCAGAATATAACCGATGAGGATTACTACACAGCGGTTTATCGGGGCGGCAGTATTGTTTACATCGGTGATGGACGGGCGGCCAATCTGACGCTGAGCTACGAGTTCTAACCGTGCATTATCTGGGCATCGCGTGGGCAACGAGTTGCCCACCCTACGAAGCTGGATCAATCTTAGCGCACCGTGTAGGCAACGAGTTGTTCCCCCTGCAAAAAGCGGCCGAATCAATCTTGGTAGGGTGTGCAAAAGCGCAGCGTTGCCCACCGTTTCAGCTGGCGCGACGGAGGCACCCTTGATCATACCGGTGCCACAGGTACTTAAACCTGCCCAGGTTCACCAGTTGCGCGCCCATCTGGAGCAGGCCGACTGGATTGACGGCAGCCTGACGGCCGGTGCGCAGGCCCGCACGGTCAAGCATAACCAGCAATTGGCGCAGGACTCCCGGCTGGCGCAGCAACTCGGCGAGCTGATCCTGACTGCACTGGCCGGGCATGCGGTTTTTATTTCCGCCGCCCTGCCGCTGAAAATTTTCCCGCCGCAGTTCAATCGCTACCAGGCGGGGGAAACCTACGGTCTGCATGTCGATAACGCTATTCGCATTGTGCCTGGCAGCAGCACGCGGGTGCGTACCGACCTGTCCGCGACGCTGTTCCTGAGTGAGCCGCAGGAGTACGAGGGTGGCGAGCTGCTGATCGAGGACAATTTTGGTTCGCACAGCGTCAAGCTGACCGCCGGTGATCTGATTCTGTATCCCGCCACCAGCCTGCATAAAGTGACGCCTGTCACGGCGGGTGCGCGGGTCAGCTCTTTTTTCTGGTTGCAAAGCATGGTGCGTGATAACGAGCGGCGCGCCATGCTGTTTGACCTGGATCAGAGTGTCCAGTCGCTGACCGCACTGCACGGCCATGAGCAGAAAGACGTGGTACGGCTGTCCTGGCTTTATCACAACCTGATCCGGCAATGGGCCGATACCTGAACGGGTTATGGGCCCATCAAATCAAGGACTATTTCAGAACGCCATGAGATCATCTGTAGAAGCTGCTCAGCCCTCTGTAGAAACCGCGTCACCGGCATCGCCTGCGCCACCACTGGCAGCGATTCCGCCGGATCTGGTCAGCGTGGCGGATTACGCCCGCTACGCCAAACAGCATATCGCGCCCGCCAGTTATGCCTATATTGCCGGTGGCGGGGCCGATGAAATTACCCTGGCGCGCAACCGCCAGGCGCTGGATCGTATCCTGCTGCTGCCCAGAGTGCTGACCGATTGCACGGCAGGTGGCACGCAGACCCGCATTCTGGATGAAACGCTGCGGCATCCCATTCTGCTGGCTCCGGTCTCATTTCACAAACTGGTGCATGCGCAAGGTGAAATCGCCACCGCACAGGCAGCCAGCGCGCTGGAAGCGGGTATGGTCGTCAGCACGCTGGCAACCGCCACGCTGGAAGAGATCGCCGCCGCAACTGACAGCGCCAAGTGGTTCCAGCTTTATTTTCAGGAAAACCGCGATTTCACGCTGCGCCTGATCAGACGCGCCGAAGCAGCGGGTTACAGCAAACTGGTGATCACAGTCGATGCACCTTTACACGGTATCCGCAACCGCGCCCAGCGTGCCGGTTTCGTACTGCCGGCCGGCGTCGAAGCGGTTAATCTGCGGGATCGTCCGCCGTTGCCGCGTGCGGTGCTGGAATCGAGCCAGAGTATTGTCCTGCAAGGCATGATGAGCGAAGCGCCGGACTGGGACGATATCCGCTGGCTGCAACAGCGCACCAGCCTGCCCATTATCCTGAAAGGTATCCTGCATCCGCTGGATGCGCTGCGCGCTGCCGAGCTGGGACTGGCCGGTGTCATCGTGTCCAATCATGGTGGCCGTACGCTGGATTGCCTGCCCGCCGCCATTGAGGTATTACCCCGGATTCGGGCCGAAGTCGGGGCCGATTTCCCGCTGCTGCTGGATGGTGCGATCCAGCGCGGCACCGATGTGTTCAAGGCGCTGGCGCTGGGAGCCAACGCGGTATTGATAGGCCGGCCGCAACTGTATGCACTGGCTGTAGCCGGCGCGCTGGGCGTGGCACATATGCTGCGACTACTGCGCGAAGAACTGGAAGTTACCATGGCCCTGGCCGGCACACCCACCATCGACAGCATCAGTTCGGCATCCATATACCGAGAAAACTGTGGTAGTTGACGCGAACCACTGATCAGGTGTCGGTTTTTTTTCTGCAAAAAGCGCCTGATTTTACATCGCTTGCAGCGATTACTCCTGTGCCCAGTCCGTCATTCCCGCGCAGGCGGGAATCCAGGCATGCTTAAGGCGCAGCAAAACCTTGCAAACCTATCTGCGTTATGTCTTCAAGAGAGCGATAGTCCGCTAGATTAGGTGTGATTTATACTTTTCCTCCAGACTTCGAAAGGAGGAAAAGTATGTCCCAACCACAGGAGTATTTGGCTCATACGCATCCAGATGGTCGCACTCATGCGCTGGCGGCACATTTACGCAAAGTAGCTGAATTAGCTGCCTGCCATGCGCAAGCTTTTGGCAGCGAGGATTGGGCGAAACTGGCAGGGCTTTGGCACGATCTGGGTAAATACCGGCCTGCCTTTCAGCGCTATATCAAGCAATCAAACGACAAAAACGAAGCGCATATTGAGGGCGTTGCTAAAGGGCGGGTTGAGCATTCTGCCGCTGGTGCCGTGTATGCCGAAAAAATGCTCGGTGAACAACACGGACGAATTCTTGCCTATTTGATTGCCGGGCATCATGCTGGGCTGCCTGATTACGAACCGGATGAATATTCTCGCGGCGCACTGAAGGCACGTCTGGCAAAGGCGAAGCAGGAACGACATCTCGAAGAAGCGTTCAGCGCTGCGATTCCGGATGATGTTCGGGTTGCCAAAGCGCCGACCAGCCCAGTGTTGGGCGGTACTGAAGGATTCCATCTGTGGGTACGCATGTTGTTTTCCTGCCTGGTGGATGCCGATTTTCTGGACACTGAAGCATTTATGGACGACCAGCGGGCGGCGTTACGATCGGATTATCCAAACCTCACTGCCTTGCTGCAGCAATTTAATCACTACATGGCAGCGTTTGCTGCACCTCAAGTGATCAAACCGGTCGATCATATTCGCCAACAAGTATTGCAGCATTGCCGTGATGCAGCTCAACAGGCCCCTGGATTGTTCTCGCTGACCGTGCCCACTGGTGGTGGTAAGACCTTGTCCAGCCTGGCATTCGCACTGGAACATGCCAAGCAATACGGCAAACAACGTGTGATTTACGCGATCCCTTATACCAGCATCATCGAACAGACTGCCGAGGTATTTCGGGAAGTTTTTGCGCCGCTGGGTGATATCGTCATTGAACATCACAGTCAGGCCGATGTTGACAGCTCACAGGAAACCTCGAAGTCGCGGCTAGCCTGCGAAAACTGGGACGCGCCGTTGATCGTGACGACCAATGTACAGTTTTTCGAATCGCTCTATGCCGCCCGAACCAGCCGTTGCCGCAAACTGCACAATATCGTCAACAGCGTTGTCATTCTGGACGAGGCGCAGATGCTGCCGCCGGAGTATTTACAGACGATTACCCACACCATTGATCTGCTGCGCAAATATTACGGCGTCAGCTTTGTGTTTTGTACCGCGACCCAGCCGGAACTCGGTCAACAACGGCAGCTTGGGCGTGTTTTCAAAGGTCTGGAAACACAAGAGATTATCCCGGAGCCGACTGCACTCTATCAGTCTTTACGCCGTGTGACGGTGGAATTACCGCGAGATTATTCGAGTCCGCTGACGTGGCCTGATTTAGCTGCTGAACTAAGCGAGCATGAACAAGTGCTCTGTATTGTTAATGGTGCCCGTAAAGATGCCCGGGAATTATTCCGGCTTATGCCGGAAGGCACTTATCACTTGTCAGCCCTGATGTGCGGTCAACATCGTTCCGATCAACTGGCCGAAATTCGCGCGCGTTTAGAGCGCGGTGATCCGGTGCGAATTGTGAGTACCCCTTTGATCGAAGCGGGTGTGGATATTTCCTTGCCTGTTGTCTACCGGGCTTTCAGCGGGTTGGATTCTATTGCACAAGCAGCGGGACGCTGCAATCGTCATGGTGAATTGCCGGAATTGGGCAAGGTTAAAATTTTTCTTGCACCAGGTGCCACCGGTCCAGGCAAGCTGGCAAGAATGCGTGCCAGCAGTGCACAGGAGGTATTGCACGGATTTAGCGGCGATCCCTTGCTTCCGGCGCTGTTTAAGCGTTATTTCGAACTGCTATACGGATCGGTTGATATTGATACCAAGGACATCAGCAAGCTGGTTCGCCTGGATGACCGAACACTCGGATTGTCATTTCGCACCCTGGCGTCCCGTTTCAAATTGATTGATGACGAAGATCAACACACTGTTTTTGTGTGCTATAGAGAAGGTGAACACTGGATCGAAACTTTGCGCAACAAGGGGCCGGAACGCTGGCTGCTGCGCAAATTGCAGCGTTTCAGTGTTTCCATTTATGAGAATGAATTTAACCGGCTGCTGCACGATGGTGTGATTGAGTCGGTGCATGGGTATTTTGTGCAAAAAACGGCGGGTATTTATAATGAAAAAATCGGTCTGAGCCTGGATTTTTCCTATGCAGCCGATGCTTTGATTCTATGAATAAAGAGGGAGTGTCAGGAGCGGTTTATGCGAATCTTTTGCCTGGATATAACAGGTGAATTCGCCTGTTTCACTCGCCCGGAGATGAAAGTTGAACGGGTATCATACGATGTCATCACCCCTTCTGCCGCCCGTGCTGTGTTTGAGGCGATTTTGTGGAAACCCGCTGTGCGTTGGCATATACGCAAAATCGAAGTGTTGAACCCAATTCATTGGGTATCGCTACGGCGTAATGAAGTCGGCGGCAAAATCCCAGTCAATAATTTACGCGCAGCGATGAAAAGCGGCAGCGGCAGTTTAGGGCTTTTTATCGAAGATGAGCGTCAGCAGCGGGCCGGTTTATTCTTACGCGATGTGCATTACCGCTTGCATGCCGAGCTTGAATACATTGCAGCTCGCGACCCCGATGGATCGCCCGCTAAATATCACGAAATTTTTACGCGTCGTGCCAGTAAAGGGCAGTGCTTCAACCAGCCATATCTGGGCTGCCGAGAATTTGCTGCGTATTTCAGGCTGGCGGATACAACCGTCGAAACCGTGCCGCCCATAGAAGAAAGCCGTGATCTCGGTTGGATGCTGTACGATCTGGACTACACCGACCCCGCTAATCCGCAACCACGTTTTTTCCGGGCGACCATGAATAAGGGCGTAGTGCAGGTGCCGGCCTGGGACAGCCCGGAGGTGGTCGCATGATTCTGCAAGCCCTGACGGATTATTACCAGCGCCGCGCTGCTGACCCTAGTTCTGGTATCGCGCCGTTTGGCTTTAGTCTGGAAAAACTTGGTTTTGTGTTGGTGCTGGATGGTAAAGGGGAACTGATCGATGTTGCTGATGTGCGAGAAACTAAAGGCAGCAAGAAGATTCCCGTATCGTATTTATTACCGCAAGCGGTCAAGCGTTCTTCCGGTATCGCTGCTAATTTACTCTGGGATAATGTCGATTATGTGCTGGGCATGGACACTAAGGGAAAACCGGAACGGGCTGCAATGGCTCATACCGCGTTCGTGGCCCGACTGACAGACGAATTACTGCCTATTTGCAATGATCCAGGGCTCGCTGCTGTCGATGTATGGTTGCGGCAGGACAGCCTTGCGCTTATTGAGCAAGTCACCCGATTTATAAAACGAGACGAGTTACAATCGGCAAACCTCAGCTTCAAACTGGCCGGTGATCCAGTTCCGCTACTGTGTCAGCGAGAAGCTGTAATTGCTGCCATTGAACAGTTGGCCAATACTCACAGCAAAGATGTCGATATTTGCCTGGTCAGCGGTAAATCGGGCCCTTTGGCTCGCTTGCATCCATCTATCAAAGGGGTGTGGGGCGGTCAATCCTCGGGCGGAAATATTATTTCGTTCAATCTGCCTGCATTTAGCTCATACAACAAAGATCAGGGTGCAAATGCCCCCATCAGCGAACAGTCCGCATTCGCTTACACTACTGCGCTCAATGATTTGTTGCGACAGCGCGCGCCTGATGCCAGCGTGGTGCACTGTCTGCAAGTCGGCGACGCCTCGACGGTGTTCTGGGCCGAAAAAACAAACCATCCCTTGGAGCAGTCGTTCACCAGTTTGTTCGGCGAACCACCGAAGGACAGCGATCCGGGCCAGGGTGTGCAAGCTGTACGCGCCTTGTACCGTGCGGTAGAGCAAGGAGGGTATACGCCGGACGATAGTAATACACGGTTTTATGTGCTGGGTTTGGCACCAAACGCCTCACGTATCAGCATCCGCTTTTGGCAAGTGGCGACAGTGGCTGAATTGGCACCTCGTATCGTGCGTTATTTTAACGATATAGAAATTATTCGGCCTCATTTTGACTCTGGTCCACCGTCGTTATTTCGCGTGTTGCTCAGCATCGCAGCGCAAAACAAAGCCGACAATATTCCGCCCAATCTGGCGGGCGACACGTTACGCACGATCCTCGAAGGCCGCCCGTATCCGCTGACGCTGTTGCAAGCAGCACTGCGTCGTAACCGTGCTGAGCAGAGAATCACACCCAATCGGGCAGCGCTGATCAAGGCTTGTCTGATTCGTTGTTTTAACATTTTGGAAGGAGGTAAGCTCGTGTCACTGGACACTACTCGTACCGAGCCCGCTTATCGGCTGGGGCGCTTATTCGCTGCTCTGGAAAAATTGCAAAACGAAGCACAAGGCGATATCAATCGTACTATTGGTGAAAGCTACTTCGGCGCTGCCAGTAGCAATCCGCGAGCAGTTTTTTCTACCTTATTAAAGCTGCATAAACACCATCTCAATAAGCTCAAGCGTGATAAACCGGGCCGCGAGCGCTATTTCAGCGCTTTGATTGGTGAAATCATGAACGGGTTGGATAACTATCCCAATCAGCTTGATTTGGCAGCGCAAGGGCTTTTCTCAATTGGCTATTATCATCAACGACAAGCGTTTTACACTAAATCTGAAGTTACTTCTCAGGGAGAGTAGGTCATGACTGTCATTCAAAACCGTTACGACTTTGTACTGCTATTTGATGTGCAGGACGGCAATCCTAATGGCGATCCTGACGCCGGTAATCTACCGCGCGTTGACGCAGAAACGGGGTGTGGCCTGGTCACTGATGTTTGTCTTAAGCGCAAAATTCGCAACTTTGTCGGCTTGACTCAAGGCGAGCAACCACCGTTCGAAATTTACATTAAAGAGAAAGCGGTGCTTAACAGTACTCATGAACGGGCATACAAAGCCATCGGCAAAGCCGACGAACTGGAAGGCGATAAAAAGGACAAAAAACGTAAAGGTTCGGCGGATGCCGTCAATAAAGCCCGCGCCTGGATTTGCCAGAATTTCTACGATGTGCGCACGTTTGGCGCGGTTATGTCCACAGGGGTTAATTGCGGTCAAGTGCGCGGCCCGGTGCAACTGACCTTCGCTCGCTCAATCGATCCGGTTATTGCGGCTGAGCATGCGATTACCCGTATGGCGGTTGCTACCGAAGACGAGGCTGAAAAGCAAAGCGGTGACAACCGCACGATGGGTCGAAAATTCACCGTTCCTTACGGTTTATATCGCGCCCACGGTTTTATTTCCGCACATTTGGCCGAGCAAACCGGATTTTCCGAGGATGATTTAAAATTATTCTGGCAGGCTTTGATGAATATGTTCGAGCACGATCGCTCAGCAGCGCGCGGACAGATGTCAACACGGGGCTTATATGTGTTTCGGCACGACAGTAAACTCGGCAATGCGCCAGCGCATGAGTTATTTGAGCGCATCAACGTGAAGCAAAAACCGGGTACTATCGCAGCACGTGCATTCAGCGATTACGAAGTTACTGTCAAACAAGATGATTTGCCTGGCGGCGTGACCTTGTTGAGCGGACCTGAGCTTCTGCGCTAGATAACACTGATGAGTTGGCAAGCAGGGAAGGTTGCCACCAGATATATGCGCCAGTCGATTGAGCTACGCTTGAATTGCCTGGTCGGTGGTTCAGCTAGCAATAATTGACTGGACTCATATTCCCGGTTAACGCAATAAGGAGAGTGGTGCGGTGCGGGAATTTACCGTAAAAACATGACCGAAGACGATCTCGTTCCCATTTCTGCTCTGCAGCATTACAGCTATTGTCCGCGTCAGTGTGGGTTGATTCATGTTGAGCAGGTCTTTGATGAGAATCTTTACACCCTGCGTGGGCGGGCGGTACATGAACTGGTGGATGAACCGGGCAGTGCCCGCGAACGTGGAGTGCGAGTCGAGCGAGCGTTGCCCTTGTATTGTGATCGGTTGGGCTTGGTCGGCAAGGCTGATGTGGTGGAATTCCACGCGGATGGCAAGCCCTATCCGGTTGAATACAAGCACGGGCCGCGTCGACAGCGGATGCATGATGAATTACAGCTTGCTGCCCAGGCGCTGTGCCTGGAGGAAATGACCGGCCATGTCGTAGCCAGGGGCGCATTATTTCATCATAGTTCTCGGCGGCGACGCGAAGTTGAGATTAGTTCGGAATTGCGCGCTGAAGTCGAACGCATCACACCTTTAATCCGCACCATGCTGGCAACGGGTAAGTTACCCCCACCAGTTAATGACGCTCGTTGTCGTCAATGTTCACTCAAAGATGTTTGTCAGCCGCAAGCGGTCACAGCCAAGAGTCGTCTGAGGCAACTGGCGGAGACGCTTTTCCAATCAGAAGACCTATCAGAAGACGGTAAGCCATGCGGCAACTCCTGAATACTTTATTCATCACCACCCAAGGCGCGTATCTCCGGCTGGAAGGCGAAACTGTCTGCGTAGAAATCGAGAAAATAAAAAAGCTGCAGGTGCCGCTGCATCATTTGGGATCTATTGCAGTATTTGGCGACGTGATGCTTACCCCTGCTCTATTGCGACGCTGTGCCCGTGATGGTCGCAGTGTCGTATTGCTGGATCGCAATGGCACGTTTGGAGCACGCTTGGAAGGCCCTGTCAGCGGAAATATTTTGCTGCGTCAGGCGCAGTATCGAAGCGCGCAAGAAAGTATCGCCACTTTGGCTGTCGCACGAGCTTGCGTTGCCGGTAAGATTCGCAACAGCCGCCAAGTGCTGGTGCGCGGGGCACGCGAGGCTAAAACAGAAACTGACGCACACACCTTGCGACAAGCAGCCAGACTGTTGGCAGGCCATTTACATAAATTGCCGCTGGCAGAGGATCTGGACACCGTGCGTGGTCTGGAGGGCGATGCGGCACGGGTGTACTTTGGTGCGGTCACAGCGCTGATGCGACTGGATCAGCGAGAATACTTCAGCTTTGCCCAACGCAGCCGACGGCCACCGCGCGATGCCTTCAATGCCTTGATTTCATTTTTGTACACGCTGCTTACGCACGATTGTCGATCTGCTCTGGAAGGCGTCGGACTCGATCCGCAACTGGGTTTTCTGCATGTTGTGCGGCCCGGACGGCCCGCGCTTGCGCTGGACCTGGTAGAAGAATTTCGGGCGGCAATTGCGGATCGTCTGGCTTTGACGCTGATTAACCGGGGACAGCTTAATGCAAAGCATTTTGCACCGCGATCCGGTGGTGCAGTGTATCTAAATGACGAGGGACGTAAGACGGTATTGACGGCATATCAGCAACGCAAGCAGGAGGAGGTTACGCATGCTTTACTGGAACAAAGTACCCCTATCGGTTTATTGCCACATGTGCAGGCCCGATTATTGGCGCGTTTTCTGCGCGGCGATATGGATGCTTATGTACCGTTTTTAACCCGTTAGGTGGCAGATATGTTGATCCTGGTGACATACGATGTATCTACCGAAACTACGGCTGGTCGGCGGCGTTTGCGGCAGGCCGCCAAGGCATGCCTGAACTATGGCCAGCGCGTGCAAAAATCGGTGTTTGAATGTCAGGTTGATCAAGCCGGTTACGAGGCTTTGCAGCGTACGCTTTTAAAGATTATCGATGAAGATGTGGATAATCTGCGTTTTTACCGTTTAACCGAGCCACTCAGTAAGAATGTACAAGAGTTTGGTAAATTTCGTGCTACGGATTTTGATGGTCCGCTCATCATATAGCGCGAACCTCTAGCTACTGCAATTTTATAAACAGATTCGCGTATTTTTTAACTCAATGAAATTACAAAATTTTTTGATAATTTAAAAGTGATTTCAAGAAAATACCGATACAACTCTATAGGGTTCGCGCTGTTCATCGGAAAAGTGCCATATTATTATGCACTTGCAGTAATGCTGCATCGCCCGTCCAAAAGGGCGGGCGAACCTGAAAAGCTTGTTCGCGCCTTAACAGGGAGGGTAACTTCATAAATGTTTACAAAATTTCCCGTTTGTTGTTTGCATGCGCGGCTGGGAAGGTCAGATAATTATCTTTTGGGCACAATCTAAAAACACAATCTTTATACCACTGAGCCAAAAGAAAAAGAGAGTATGTGAGATGCAGCAATATACAAATGGCCGGAAGAATATTTGCCGGGAATTAATAGCTGGTCAGGATTGCTTATGTCAAACCTGAGAGAAAAACTAAAGCAGCTTTACCAGCCGCCCTTTCGCTATGAACATGGCTACGTTTTTGATGCGACACACCAAATGATAGCTGATGTTGCCACTGATGATGCGCCGCTTATGGTTGCCAAGCTGCGTAGCTGGAGCCAGTTAATACGCAAGCATGGTGTAGATGACGGGGCGGTACTGCGCGACGAGCTGGGTCTGGTTATTGCCGAAGCGCTGAACGAGTATTGGGACAGAATAGAAGCGTAAGGTTTGAGGGTGCCCGGCACAACGTGCATCCACCAGTCCTTTTGGCACCAAACGGCCCTTTTATCGGAAGGGCCTATTCCCCCGCTTTGTGGCCCACAAGTTTATTTAATGATGGCAAAAATATTAGCCATGAACTCCAGCTTTTTATTGATAAGCGAACGTATCAAGGGCCACCAGTCCAGTGTTTTGCAATCGATAACGTCTTGCCGCGGGCTTAACTCTTCTGGGTTATCCACGGACGGAAAAGTGTAGCGATTTTTAAGGCTGAGCTGTCAGATATCTGCAGTGCACTCAATATGGAGTCGCCACAATGGCTTGTGCTTCATGGAAGTATTTTTCGATATAAGTGCTATTCAAGCAGTATTTGCTATCATCACATCACATTTTCAACGTGCGGCGTCTACGGTCAAAGTCTTATGATTATCAAAGCACGGAATCTGCGAATTGCTGCGTTGGCAGCATCATTAACGTTGCTGCTGACAGCCTTTGGCATGAGCGAAGCGGTGCGGGCGGCTGACAGTTCCAGCCCGACACTGAAACTGCCGGTGCCCAGAATCAACACCGCGAATCGCAAGAAATTCCGCTCTCATATCCAGCGGGCGTGGATTGAAACCATGTCTTTGGGCATCGCCCGTCCAAAAGGGCGGGCGTGATTGAAACACTCGTCCAGCGATACCAATCTCGCATCGCCCGTCCAAAAGGGCGGGCGTGGATTAACAGCTTTCCATCAGTCAGACCATGTGCCGCCGCGCATCGCCGTCGGGCGGGCGTGGATGAAACATGGCGTTAGCATAGATCTGGGCATCACGTCCCAGCATCGCCCGTCAAAAGGGCGGGCGTGGATTGAAACCGGTCACTGCAGGAACCCGACCGGTCAGTTGCGCATCGCCCGTCAAAGGGCGGGCGTGGATTGAAACGGCTACGTCACCGGTGCAATCAGGCGGTTCGAAATCGCATCGCCCGTCCAAAGGGCGGGCGTGGATTGAAACTATCATGGTCGGGCAAGCCGCCCGGTTATATTGCAGGCATCGCCCGTCCAAGGGCGGGCGTGGATTGAGCGCCCTGCAGGCTTCGGGGTCCAGACGGTCGCGCATCGCCGTCCAAAAGGGCGGGCGTGGATGAAACCTATCGCTGGCGTTGTCAAAATCAGGCATCGCCCGTCCAAGGGCGGGCGGGATTGAAACCGCTGCCAGCGAACCGCCTGCCGCAGCGCATCGCCCTCCAAGGGCGGGCGTGGATGAAACCGGTACGGGATATTGCTTGCATCGCCCGTCCAAAAGAGGGTGGCTGGATTGAAACGCCTCTGCCGC
This sequence comes from Gammaproteobacteria bacterium, assembly GCA_041396125.1. Taxonomy (GTDB): domain Bacteria; phylum Pseudomonadota; class Gammaproteobacteria; order Competibacterales; family Competibacteraceae; genus JAWKZG01. Next base: position 805,559 of record JAWKZG010000001.1, read on the forward strand.
CAGCGCTCCAGCGTCACGCAATACTGCATCGCCCGTCCAAGGGCGGGCGTGGATTGAAAACATATATCCAGGCCAGCCAGGTTCAGGAAGCATCGCCCGTCCAAAGGGCGGGCGTGGATTGAAACATGCAACGATGCGCGATAAGGCCCAAGCACGCCCGTCCAAGGGCGGGCGTGGATTGGCTCGATGATGCAGGATTTTCGACCGCAGCGGCATCGCCCGTCCAAAGGGCGGGCGTGGTTGAAACCACACAGGCACCAACCGCGCCATCGTCGCATCGCCCGTCCAAAGGGCGGGCGTGGATGAAAACGCGCCTGTAATTATCCGCTCAGTGCGCATCGCCCGTCCAAAAGGGCGGGCGTGGATTGAAACATAGGGACGCCCGTAGCTGGTATTTCAATGTGCATCGCCCGTCCAAAGGGCGGGCGTGGATTGAAACAAGAAATAAGTGCTCAATTGCCGATAAAATGGCATCGCCGTGGGCGGGCGTGGATTCCATGCCGCCACCACATCGATTGCCCTCGCATCGCCCGTCCAAGGGCGGGCGTGGATTGAAACATCGTGCGGCCATCATCCTCGATGCATCGCCCGTCCAAAAGGGCGGGCGTGGATTGAAACAGGGCGAGGCCGCACCTGCCGCTGAAACCGAAAGGCATCGCCCGTCCAAAAGGGCGGGCGTGGATTAACAACGCGGGCCAGGACGAAAACACGTCGGCGTGCATCGCCCGTCCAAAAGGGCAGGCGTGGATTGAAACAGGGCCACCATGAAAAAACACATGCTCTACATGCATCGCCCGTCCAAAGGGCGGGCGAACCTGAAAAGCTTGTTCGCGCCTTAACAGGGAGGGTAACTTCATAAATGTTTACAAAATTTCCCGTTTGTTGTTTGCATGCACGGCTGGGAAGGTCAGATAATTATCTTTTGGGCACAATCTAAAAACACAATCTTTATACCACTGAGCCAAAAGAAAAAGAGAGTATGTGAGATGCAGCAATATACAAATGGCTGGAAGAATATTTGCCGGGAATTAATAGCTGGTCAGGATTGCTTATGTCAAACCTGAGAGAAAAACTAAAGCAACTTTACCAGCCGCCCTTTCGCTATGAACATGGCTACGTTTTTGATGCGACACACAAATGATAGCTGATGTTGCCACTGATGATGCGCCGCTTATGGTTGCCAAGCTGCGTAGCTGGAGCCGTTAATACGAAAGCATGGTGTAGATGACGGGGCGGTACTGCGCGACGAGCTGGGTCTGGTTATTGCCGAGCGCTGAACGAGTATTGGGACAGAATAGAAGCGTAAGGTTTGAGGGTGCCCGGCACAACGTGCATCCACCAGTCCTTTTGGCACCAAACGGCCCTTTTATCGGAAGGGCCTATTCCCTCGCTTTGTGGCCCACAAGTTTATTTAATGATGGCAAAAATATTAGCCATGAACTCCAGCTTTTATTGATAAGCGAACGTATCAAGGGCCACCAGTCCAGTGTTTTGCAATCGATAACGCTCTTGCCGCGGGCTTAACTCTTCTGGGTTATCCACGGACGGAAAAGTGTAGCGATTTTAAGCTGAGCTGTCAGATATCTGCAGTGCACTCAATATGGAGTCGCCACAATGGCTTGTGCTTCATGGAAGTATTTTTCGATATAAGTGCTATTCAAGCAGTATTTGCTATCATCACATCACATTTTCAACGTGCGGCGTCTACGGTCAAAGTCTTATGATTATCAAAGCACGGAATCTGCGAATTGCTGCGTTGGCAGCATCATTAACGTTGCTGCTGACAGCCTTTGGCATGAGCGAAGCGGTGCGGGCGGCTGACAGTTCCAGCCCGACACTGAAACTGCCGGTGCCCAGAATCAACACCGCGAATCGCAAGAAATTCCGCTCATATCCAGCGGGCGGCGCAGCGCCATCGTTTGGACCCCTTGTTATTACGCCGTGATCACGGTCGAATCGGCCTATAACCCGCGAGCAGTTTCGTCAGCCGGGGCGATGGGACTGATGCAGCTCATGCCTGGCACCGCTGAGCGTTTCGGCGTGGCGGACCCGTTCGATCCGGCGGCCAATATCAATGCCGGGGCGCGTTATTTACGCATATTGCTGGATCGTTTTGGCACCATTCAGCTCGCGCTGGCCTCGTACCATGCTGGCGAAGGCCGTGTGCAGCGTGGACGGCGCACGATTCCGCGTATTCCCGCGACCAATAGATATGTGATCGATGTGATCCATGCCTTTATGTATTACAAGAAAAACGGCGTTTAGCCAGCGCTGCTAATATTTTCAGTCTGCATGAGCGCGTAAAAACGCCAACACCGTCGATTGAATTCGTTTGGCTGTTCGATATTCACCAAATGCCCGGCAGCGGCAATGAGTGCAAATTCCGCGTCGGGAATATCCGCCTGCATACGTCGGCCGATTTTAGGTGGTGTGAGGCGATCATCGGCACCATAAATCAACAGTGTCGGCACCTTGATATTAGGTAAATCTGCGCTGCGATCGTAGTACGCAGTCGCTTCCACGGTTTTGATATAGGATTCTTTATGCAATGTCGCCATGCTGGTCAGCAGACGTTGCCGATGGGCCTCGCTTGCCTGCGGGCCGAGTAGCGTTTCAACTACTGCCGGTGCGATATCTTTGGGTTCTTTGCCCGCGCGCAACGCCTGGGTGCGCAGACGCACGAATTCGGCCCGTTTTTCCGGCTTAAAGGTGCTGTCGAAGCCGGGGAAGGTATCGCATAACACCAGCGTTTTAACCCGCTCCGGATAACGCGGATAAAAATCCTGCACAATCCGCCCGCCCATGGATAAACCCACCAGATGCGCCTGACGCACGTTGAGGTGATCCAGCAGGCGGGCCAGATCGTGAGAAAAATCTGCGAAATCCAGCGCGCCGTCATAATCATCCGACAAGCCATAACCGCGTGCATCCCAGGCCAGGGCATGGAAACCGGCTGCTGCAAAATCCGGCAGCTGATCGTGCCAGTTGCTGCGATTGCCACCAATGCCGTGCAGAAAAACCACCAGCTCGCCGCTGCCGCAGTGATCGTATGCAATACGGGGCGCACCGGGAACATAATCTGTAATCCAGTCTGTCATACTATTCCGTCTCAAGGTCTCGTGATGGGAAACCCCCGCAACCTGCAGGCTTTTCCCCATGCGGAAAACCGCCAAAGCATAACAAGTTCTGTCATTTCATTATCGGAGAATGTGTATGCCTTCTCAGCATTCCAACAAGCCCAATATCGTCATGGTCATGGCCGATCAGATGACCGCGTTTGCCTTGTCAGCTTACGGTAATCGTATCAGTCACACCCCGCATCTGGACCGGTTGGCAGAGCAGAGCGTGGTGTTCGAGCAGGCCTATTGCAATAGTCCGCTGTGTGCGCCGGCCCGTTTTACGCTGATGTCAGGGCAGCAGGTGTCGCAGATCGGGGCTTACGATAACGCTGCCTATTTTCCGAGTACTGTGCCGACCTTTGCCCATTATTTGCGGGCGGCGGGCTATCAGACCTGTCTGGCGGGCAAAATGCATTTTATCGGGCCGGATCAGTTGCACGGCTTCGAGCAGCGTCTGACCACGGATATCTATCCCGCCGATTTCGGCTGGGTGCCCGACTGGGAAAATTTCGCCGAGCGCAGCGACTGGTGGTATCACAATATGCTCAGCGTCAAGCAGGCGGGCGTGGCCGAGATTACCAATCAGTATGAGTTCGATGACGAGACCTGCGCCCAGGCCCGGCAGAAATTATATGATCTGGCCCGCACCACCGATCCGCGGCCGTTTGCGCTGTGTGTCAGCTTTACCCATCCACACGATCCTTATGCCACCCGCCGTAAATACTGGGATCTGTACGCGGCTGATTCCATCGATCTGCCCGCTGTGCCCGCGCCGGCCTATGAACAGCGAGACCCGCACAGTCAGCGCCTGCATCATATTTCCGATATGGGCCGGTTCGAGATCAGTGACGAGGAAATCCGTAATGCGCGGCGGGCCTATTACGGCAATGTGAGCTATATCGATGACTGTTTCGGTCAGTTGCTGGACGTGCTGCGCGCCACCGGGCTGGATAAAAATACGCTGATTCTGTTTACCAGTGATCACGGCGATATGCTGGGCGAACACGGGCTGTGGTACAAAATGACCTTCCGCGAGTGGGCCTGCCGGGTACCCTTGATGGTTTATGCGCCCGGTCGCTATGCCGCACATCGGGTGACACAGCCGGTCTCGCATGTGGATATCCTGCCAACGCTGCTGGATCTGGCCGGCGGGATGGAGCCGGTCGAGCCGGTCGCCGGTCACAGCCTGCAGGGATTGCTGGAAGGCGGCCAGGAGACACGCGAGGTAATTGGCGAGTATACCGGCGAGGGGTGTATTGCACCGCTGCTGATGATCCGTCGTGAGCAGTATAAATATGTTTACTGCGAGGTTGATCCGCCGCAATTATTCGATCTGGCGAGCGATCCGCTGGAGTGCGATAACCTTGCTGCCAAACCGGAATATCAAGCGCTGGCGGCGGCGTTTCAGACCGAAGTGCTGCAGCGCTGGGACCCGGTCGCGTTGCGCCAGCAAGTGCTGCAGGATCAGAAACGGCGGCGTTTTCTGGCGCACACGCTGAGTCAGGGTGCCTACCAGTCCTGGGATTTCCAGCCGCAACAGGATGCCAGTCAGCGCTATATGCGTAATCACCTGGATTTGAACGAGCTGGAATTCAACTCGCGCTTTCCGCGTGCGCCGGCGTTTGACTAGCGATCCCTGCGCGGTTCAACTATAACCTGTCCACAATGCTTGTATAGCGCCGCTTGCCGGGCCGAAAGGCGCGGTTTTTCCGGTCGCATAATTGCAAGCCGGAGTGGCTCGGAGTATCTTGCCCCTTTCCCCATTTAGGTCTTAATGTATGCCGGATTCTGACGCCAAGCCTGCAGGCTCCCTGCCTGAAAAAACGCTGTTTGAAAAAGCCGATTTCATCGAAGCGGAAGCGTTTTTACAAATATCCAGATTGAAGATATTGATCTGCTGCTGCCTGATACCAACGGTATTCTGCGTGGCAAGCGGGTCAAGCGCGATGCGTTGCGTAAAGTCTATCAGGAGGGGTGCCGCTGCCGGGGTCCCTGTTTGCGCTGACGATCACCGGTGACACCGTGGAAGAGACCGGACTGGGTTTTGATGAAGGCGATGCGGACCGTTTCTGCTGGCCGGTGAGCGGTACGCTGAAACCCGCGCCCTGGCAGCCACGGCCTATGGCACAGGTGTTCATGAGCATGTTCGAGGCCGACCGGCGGCCCTTTTTGCCGATCCCCGCCACGTGCTGGCCCAGGTGCTGACGCGTTTTCAGGCGCTGGGGCTGACTCCCGTCGTGGCGCTGGAGCTGGAATTTTATCTGCTGGACAAACAACGCGACGCCATGGGCGGGCCGCAGCCGCCGCTGACCGGGCAGCGCGAGCATCAAACGCAGGTTTACGGGATTGCCGAGCTGGATGCCTACAGTGATCTGCTGGACGAAATCGACAGTGTCGCCGAGCAGCAGGAAGTGCCGGTAACCTCCATCGTGGCCGAGTACGCGCCGGGCCAGTACGAAATCAATCTGCAGCATGTGCCGGACGCGCTGGCTGCCTGTGACGATGTGGTACTGCTGAAACGTCTGGTCAAAGCCGTCGTTTCCCGCCACGACATGGACGCGACTTTTATGGCCAAGCCGTATGCCCGCCATGCCGGCAACGGCCTGCATGTGCACATCAGTTTGCTGGATCGAGAGGGTCGGAATGTCTTTGCTGATCCTGATCCACTGGGCAATGCCCAGCTGCGCCATGCCTGTGCCGGACTGGCGGCAACCATGGCCGAAGGGATGGGGCTGTTCGCCCCCAATGCCAACTCCTACCGGCGTTTTCAAAGCGAGTCGTATGTGCCCTTAAGTCCGGTCTGGGGCACCAATAACCGCACTCTGGCGTTGCGCATTCCTACCGGCTCGGAAGACTCACGCCGGGTCGAACATCGGGTGGCCGGTGCGGATGCCAATCCGTATTTGCTGCTGGCGGCGCTGCTGGGTGGTATGCATTATGGCATCACGCAGCAGCTGGAGCCGGCCCCGCCGGTTACGGGCAATGCCTATCAGCAGGTAGAGGCCGGTCTGCCGGTCAGCTGGCAGGATGCGCTGACGGCGATGGATCAGGCCACGATTCTGCCGGCGTATCTCGGAGTGGATTTCTGGCGCGTTTACCGGGCCAATAAACGCCATGAATGGCAGCTGTTCAATCAACACGTCAGCCCGCTGGAACATAGCTGGTATATGAGTGCGTTCTAACGGGTTGTTATGTCAATCACTACTGCCAGTTCCACTATTCAGTGGCGGCCTTTGCTGGCTATTATCGCCAGTATCTCAGCGGTTGGTCTGTCGCTCGGACTGACCATTCCACTGGTATCGCTCAGTCTGGAGCAGCGTGGTGTCGACAGTACGCTGATCGGTGTGATGGCAGGTATGCCGGCAGTCGGTATCTTGCTGTTTTCACCGCTGGTACCAGCACTGGTTAACCGTCTGGGGGCACGTCTGGCCTTGCTCGGAGCGGTGGTGGTCGGTGCCGCTTCGGTGTTCAGCCTGACCTTGTTCGATCACTATGCTGTCTGGCTGCTGGCGCGGGCTGTGATGGGGGCGGCCGATGCCTTGCTGTTTACGGTCAGCGAAACCTGGATTAATCACATCGCGCATGAACGCAACCGGGGTCGACTGGTGGCACTGTACATCACGGTGCTGTCGGTGTGCTTTGCACTGGGGCCGGGCCTGATCGCGCTGGTCGGTTCGCAGGGGGCGCTGCCATTCGTGCTGTCGGGCCTGATTTTTTGCAGTGCCGCGCTGCCCCTGCTGTGGGCTAATGACGGGTTGCGGATGGAAACTGAATCGCCCGGTTTCAGTGTACTTGGATTTTTCCGGGTGGCACCGGCGGTGTCGGCAGCTGTGTTGTTGTTTTCGTTTCTGGACGGTTCCGGGCTTTCCCTGCTGCCGCTGTTTGGTTTGCGGCATGGCCATGACGAGGCGACAGCGGCGCTGATGATCAGTGTCATGCTCGGTGGCAATATCCTGCTGCAATATCCCCTGGGCTGGCTGGCTGATCGTTTTAACCGGGATCGTTTACTGTTTGCCTGCGGACTGGGTTTTACCGCTACAGCCCTGTTGTTGCCGCTGGTGGTGAGCAGTATTTTGCTATGGCCGCTGCTGGTACTGCTCGGTATCAGCGCAGGCGGTGTGTACACCTTGGCCCTGATTATGGTCGGGCAGCGTTTTCACGGTGTTGATCTGGTAACGGCCAACGCCGCGTTTGGGGTGTTGTGGGGACTTGGCAGTCTGTTCGGGCCTTTATGCGCCGGGTTGGGCATGGCCGCTCTCGACCCGGACGGTCTGCCGCTCACCTGGGCTGTGCTGGGTATCGTTTTCCTGTGGTTATTGTGGCGTCGGCGGCATGAGCGCAGTAGCTGATAGCACAGGATTTTGGTGGCTTGAACTGGTGTGATGAACGGAGATGACACGGCCGGGCAAAAATACCCGCTTTGCCTTTTGCTGCACGATATGCGGGTGCCGATGAATGTCGGCAGTATTTTCAGGGTTGCCGACGCTTTGGGGGTCGAAAAGCTTTATCTGTGCGGCAACACGCCATGCCCGCCCAATGACAAAATCAGAAAAACCTCGCGGGCAACCGAGAAATATGTGCCGTATGTCTATACGGCCGATGTGTTGACGCTGGTACGGCAACTGAAAGCCGAGCAGTACCGGATTGTCAGCCTGGAAATCACGCCGGACAGCACCGATATCCAGCATTTTGCAGGATCTGGTGATGAGCGCATCTGCCTGATTCTGGGATCGGAAAAAGACGGTGTGAGCCGGGCCTTGCTGGAGGCTTCGGATGACACGATTCATATTCCCATGCTGGGTTGGAATGCGTCGATGAACGTGGCTACAGCCTGTGCTATTGCGGTGTTTGAAATTACCCGGAAATGTTACAGCTCAAGCCAGATTGCTGCCGGACGATTCCGGACGTAACGGGCTGTAAACACTGAAACACGTTAACGATATCGCTGAGCGTTCAGCACATCCTTGTGCTGCAAGCAACGCTGTTTTTGAAACAGCTTCTTAAAGCGCGGCGTAGGCACCGGCAGGATGATCGTTCGGGTCCAGCGCGCCGGTCATGATGGCCACGCCTTCTGCCATGGTATGGGTATCGGGTTTAATAATAGCGATGCGCTTACCGAGCCGGTGAACATGAATCCGGTTCGCTACTTCCCACACGTGCGGCATATTGTGGCTGATCAGAATAATCGGCATGCCCCGGTCACGCACATCGCGGATCAGTTCCAGCACCCGGCGTGATTCCTTTACCCCCAGCGCGGCGGTCGGCTCATCCATGATCACCAGTTTGCTGGCAAACGCCGCTGCCCGCGCCACCGCGACACCCTGCCGCTGGCCGCCAGATAATGTTTCTACCGCCTGACTGATGTTCTGGATCGTCATCAGGCCCAGTTCGCTCAGTTTGTCACGGGCAAACTGATTCATTTTTTTGCGATCCAACTGGCGCAACCAGCGGCCGGGAAAGCCTTCTTTGCGGATTTCGCGGCCCAGAAACAAGTTGTCGGCAATCGACAGCGCCGGCGATAAAGCCAGATTCTGATAAACCGTCTCGATACCGGCATCCCGCGCCTGCATCGGTGAACTGAAGCGCACCGGCTGGCCGTCGAGTAAAATCTCGCCTTCATCGGGGATGACCGCACCGCACAGGGCTTTGATCAGGGTTGATTTACCGGCACCGTTATCGCCGATGACAGCCAGGACTTCACCGGGATAAAGCTCGAAATCAGCACGATCCAGAGCGGTTACCCGACCATAGCGCTTGACCAGATTCTTGCCCTGCAGAATAGGGACGCGTGTTGTCGTAGCAGCAGCACTCATGCTGAAACCCTCCGAATCCATTGATCCATCGCCACAGCGATGATAATCAACCAACCAATCGCAAATACCTGCCACAGCACATCGACACCGGCGATACGCAAGCCGGATTGAAATACACCGACAATGAGCGCGCCGACCAGCGGTCCCAGGATCGAGCCTCGGCCACCGAACAGACTAATACCACCGATCACCACGGCAGTAATCGATTCCAGATTGCCTTCGTAAAAACTTTGTGGCGACACCGAGCCGACCCGGCCAATCGACGCCCAGGCACCGATGGCGCAGATCACACCGGCTACTGCGTACACTGAGCGCAGGGTGCGATCGGTCTGGATGCCGGACAACTCGGCGGCGTCCTTGTCATCACCCACTGCGTACACATGCCGGCCCCAGGCAGTGCGGTTCAGCACGTACCACAGCACCAGAAATATCGCGACCATCAGGAACGAGCCGTAGGTGAATTTCACACCGGCGATCAGCATTCCCTCACCGAACAGTTTGAGTAATGGCGCTTCTGCATCGATGTCCTGGCTGCGAATCGATTGCGCGCCGGAATACCATAAGTTCAACGCAAAGAAGATATTCCAGGTACCCAGGGTAACGATAAACGGCGGCAGTTTGATCCGGGTGACCAGCAAACCGTTCAACATGCCGCACAAGTAACCCAGCACCAGTCCGCACAAAATAGCCAGCGGGGCAGGGACGCCCACGACAACGGCAAATTTGCCGATCACGACAGAAGCCAGCACCATAATAGCGGCGACCGACAGATCGATGCCGGCAGTCAGCACAATCAGGCTTTGTGCGGCTGCCAGGATACCGATGATGGAGACCTGCTGAATGATCAGCGACATATTAAACGTCGATAAAAAACGGTCACCGGCAATCAGGCCGAAAACGCCAACGCCGAGGATGAGTACGATGACGGGTACAGCCGTAGGATTACCGTGCAGAAAATGTTGCAGATTCTGCAACAGTGAACGGCGCTGTGGTTCGAACTCGGCGACGCGCTTATCGCTTTGCTCCAGTACCGTCTCGAATTCCTGCATGCGACGCGAGGGAGATGCAGGTTCTTGGTCTGAATTCATTAGGGGTGTCCTCCGAGAATTCTCTCTTGCCTTGCGATAAGGCAAGAGAGCGGTGCAACAGATTGACAGATCAACGGGATCGCGCGTAACGCAACCCCCCCTGTTTTAGTGCGTGCTTAGCCCCAGCACTTCTGCAAACCTTCCTCGGAGGTGATCGATGGCACCCCGTCAACCGGCTCGTCGGTGATCAATTCAACGCCAGTATTGAAAAAATCCAGCCCCGGCGTGTTGGCCGGTTTCTCGCCGCTGTCGATGAATTTTTTAACAGCTTCCACACCCATGGATGCCATCAGCAACGGAAACTGCATCGAAGTGGCACCAATCACGCCTTCCTTGACGTTCTGCACCCCAGGACAGCCGCCATCAATCGAAACAATCAGAACCCCGTCCTGCATACCGAATGATTTCAGCGCCTCATAGGCACCCGCTGCCGCCGGTTCGTTAATGGTGTACACCACATTGATGCCGGAATCGATTTGCATCAGGTTTTCCAGCGCGGTGCGACCGCCTTCCTCGTTGCCGTTGGTGACCTCGTTGCCAACGATACGCGGATCATCCTCGTCGCCGATAATGGTGGGTTCTTTAACATCGATACCGAAGCCGGTGAGAAACCCCTGATCACGCAGGTAATCGACCGAAACCCCGCTGGGGCTGAGATCCAGCAGAGCAATTTTTGCATCGGCGGCAGCATCACCAAGCTTGGCAGCAGCCCACTGGCCGATCAGCTCGCCAGCCTTGAAATTATCGGTGGCAAAAGTCGCATCAGCAGCGTCGGCAGGTTCCAGCGGAGTATCCAGCGCAATGACCAGCAGACCGGCTTCGCGGGCTTTCTGCACGGTCGGGACAATGCCGCGGGAATCTGACGGGGTGAGCAGTATCCCCTTGGCACCGGCCGCAATGCAGCTTTCAATGGCCGCGACCTGGGTGGCATTATCGCCGTCAATTTTGCCGGCATAGGATTGCAGTGTCATGCCGAGTTCGGCCGCTTTGGCCTGAGCGCCTTCTTTCATCTTGACGAAAAAGGGATTGGTATCGGTTTTGGTGATCAGGCAGACGATGTCGTCCTGGGCTGTCGCGAGGTTGGGCAGGAACAGGCTGGCGGCTAACGCCGCGACAAGAGTACGGGGTTTAATTCTTGACATGGTGGTTTCTCCTCATGGCGAACTTATGGCGAACAATTTAAGCAACATTGACGCTGACCTGGGCCAGGGTTTTTCTTGCCGGGGATTGTTGCTTGCAGGTTTACGGCCATCAAAACGTTTCATTCCCGGGTGAAACGCTATCCGCAAAGCTAATCCAGATAAACGGTGCGGTCAATAAATAACCCGACTGACGCTATCTGCTGCTTAAGATAGTAGGAAAAAATAGTACTGTCAATTAATAAATCAATTTGATTTATTAATTATTGAGCGCTAATCTTGAATCACTAATAGCAGCTTCGTTGCTTATGGCGTTTGCGGGAGTTTTCCGATGACCAGCACATCCGAGTATGCACTAAACAGCCCGCCTGGCGGCGACAGTCGTGGTAGTAATCAACTGGGTATGCGGCAATATAATGAACGGGTGATATTGCAATTGATCCGCCGTAGCGGCGGCCTGCCCAAGGCCGAAATCGCCCGCTTAACGAATCTGAGTGCACAAACGGTTTCCGTCATCATAAACCGTCTGCTGGACGATAAATTACTGCGCAAACAGGCCCCGCAACGCGAAAAAGGCAAAGTCGGGCAGCCTTCCGTGCCAATCAGCCTGAATCCGGCGGGCGCTTATTCTATCGGTGTGAAAATCGGTCGGCGCAGTCTGGATGTCTTGATGATCGATTTTCTCGGCAAAGTGTTAACGCGTGTCAATCACCCCTATGACTTCCCCGATCCTGATTTTATATTTGCCCGGATTGAGCAGGAAATCAGTGCCATCATACAAACTCTGAAACCTGCTCAGCGACACCGCCTGGTGGGTATTGGCGTCGCTGCACCGAATGCCTTGGGCGGTTGGCAGCAAGAGCTTAATGCGCCTGCTGCAATGCTGGCGCGCTGGAACGAGATCAATATCCGGCAGCAAATCGAGGCCCGGCAGGATCTGCCCGTCTGGTTTGCCAATGACGCCACTGCAGCCTGTATCGCGGAGTTGGTGTTCGACCACGGCATGCAGTTCAGCAGCTATCTGTATTTATTTGTGGGGACGTTCATCGGTGGTGGGATAGTGTTGAATAACACGCTCTATACGGGCATCAATAACAACGCTGGCGCGGTGGGTTCCATGCCCATGCCGACGATGCCCAGGGGATTGGGCACGGTAACTGACAGTGCGGCACCAGTACAATTAATCAATTGTGCCTCCCGTTATTTATTGGAGGATCAGCTGCGTAGTTGCGGTCTGGACCCTGAGCAGGTACTACAGCAACTGGCAGCCAAAAATTATCAGGATATACCGGCCCAGGCGATTGAGTGCTATGAGACGTGGTTGCAAAATGCTGCTGCGGCAATTGCGTTTGCGATTACCAGCGCGATCAGTATTATCGATTTTGAGGGGGTGATTATCGACGGTATTTTTCCGTCCACGACGATTCTGCAATTAGTGACGCTGATCGAGGACGCTTTGGATCGGATGGATTTGGAGGGCCTGCTGCGCCCGCGACTGGTAGCCGGTACGCTGGGCAATGACGCCCGTGCTCTGGGGGGAGCAATCCTGCCCCTGTATTCCAATTTTGCGCCGGATCGGGACGTGCTGCTGAAACTTGGCGTGACAACCGGTAATTGATCAAAGAAGCCTTTATGCGGCTCAGGCCTGCAAACGTATAGTTTAGCAACGAATAGGTTGTGCAGGTTCGGGGTAGTCCGTAATCTCCTCTTTATGCTAAGCCGCGCGATGCGGGCACGCTGCCATGTGCGGTTTTTGTGGACACGCTTAACTTGCATCCGAGGAGGTGCCTAATGACGCAACACCGTACCGAACGCGATAGCATGGGCGAGGTGACTATTCCTGCTGATGCCTGCTGGGGCGCACAGACCCAGCGCGCGGTGGATAATTTCCCGATCAGCGGACTGCTTATGCCCGGCAGTTTTATCCGGTCGCTTGGACTGATCAAAGCGGCGGCGGCGACTGTGAACCAGGAACTGGGTCTGCTGGATGCGGACATTGCCCAGTCTATCGTGCAGGTCGCGCAGGCTATTGCGGCCGGCGAGCATCACGCGCAATTCCCGATCGATGTGTTTCAGACCGGTTCCGGGACCAGCAGCAATATGAACGCCAACGAGGTGATTGCGCATCTGGCCAGTCCGCTGGCGGGCAAAACCGTGCACCCCAATGATCATGTCAATATGGGGCAAAGCAGTAACGATGTGATCCCGACGGCTATTCACGTCAGTGCTGTGTTGCAGTTGCAGGAACAGCTGCAGCCCGCTCTGGCGCATCTGGCCCAGACGCTGGAACAGCGCGCTGATGAACTCGGCCGCACGGTAAAAACCGGTCGTACCCATCTGATGGACGCGATGCCGGTCACGCTGGGGCAGGAGCTCGGTGCCTGGGCGGCGCAGATCCGTCATGTCGCTGCGCGCATCGAGCAAACTATGCCGCGGCTGCTGCAACTGGCCCAGGGCGGCACGGCAGTCGGCACCGGCGTGAATGCCGATCCGGCGTTTGGTGAGCGCTTTGCCGACGCGCTCAGTGCCAGTACTGGTCTGCCGTTTCGCGCCAGCAGCAATTATTTCGAGAGCCTGAGCTGCCAGGACAGTGCGGTGGAACTGAGCGGCCAGCTCAAGACAGCAGCGGTCAGTCTGATGAAAATCGCTAATGATCTGCGCTGGATGAACAGTGGTCCGCTGACCGGGCTGGCGGAAATCGAGCTGCCTGCGTTGCAGCCGGGTTCCAGCATTATGCCGGGCAAAGTCAATCCGGTGATCCCGGAGGCTGTAGCGATGGTCTGTGCGCAGGTGATTGGTAATGACACTACGATTACGGTTGCCGGGCAATCCGGCAATTTTCAGCTTAATGTGATGCTGCCGCTCATCGCCTATAATTTATTGCAGTCCATTGAGCTGCTGAGCAATGCCAGTCGGCTACTGGCTGACAAAGCCATCGCGGGATTTAGCGTCAACGAACAACGGCTGCGGGCGCAATTGGCGCGTAACCCGATTCTGGTGACCGCACTGAATCCGGTCATCGGCTACGAAAAGGGCGCAGCAATCGCCAAACGCGCCTACGCTGAACAGCGTCCGGTTATCGATGTTGCGCTGGAAGACACCGACCTGTCGCGGGAACAGCTGGAACGGCTGCTGGACCCGATGGGCCTGACCCAGGGCGGTATCAAACAGTAAGAAGTTGTTTCAAAAACAGCTGCTGATTTGGGCAGGGATGCCTCAAGCAGGAAGCAAAATCTATGATTGTCTATTTTCGATTTCAAGAATATTTGGATAGTGTTTTTGAAACAAAATCTAAGCACAAAGTATGGCTGATTCTAAGCATCTGCTGATTGTTTCTCACACCCCGTCGGCTAATACCCGCCGGCTGACCGAAGCCGTTCTGCGCGGGGCCAGGCATCCTGCTATCGACGGCGTGGAGGTGCGTCTGGTCGCGCCGCTGCAGGCTGGTCCGGAGGACGTCCTGTGGGCGCATGGCCTGATCCTGGGCACGACGGAAAACTTCGGTTATATGAGTGGCGCGCTGAAAGATTTTTTTGACCGAATTTATTATCCTTGTCTGGAACAGACCGAAGGGCGTCCGTATGGCTTGTTTATCCGGGCCGGACTGGACGGCAGCGGTACGCGTACTGCGGTTGAACGGATCGTGACCGGCTTGCGCTGGCGAGCGGTAACCGAGCCGTTGATCCTGCAGGGCGATTTTAAGGGCGCGTTTATCGAACCTTGTGAGGAACTCGGCATGACCCTGGCGGCAGGGCTGGAAGCCGGCATTTATTGAGAGAACAACACAATGATGTGTGAACTGGAAACCGAACGATTGGTGATGCGGCAGTGGCGGGCAGACGATTTCGAGATGTTCGCAACCCTATTCGCTGATGAACAGGCAGCCCGTTATATTGGCGGTGTCTGTCCCCGCGATGAAGCCTGGCGGCGGATGGCCGCGGTCGTCGGACATTGGACCTTGCGGGGCTTTGGCATGTGGGTGCTGGAGGAAAAAACCAGTGGCCGGGCCGTTGGCAGTTCGGGTCTCTGGTATCCCGAAGGCTGGCCGGAGCCTGAGGTCGGCTGGTGGTTATTACCGGCCAGCCAGGGGCAGGGTTATGCCACCGAAGCTGCCCGCCGGGCGCGGCTTTATGCCTATCAGACACTCGGCGCCAGCACCCTGGTGAGCTATATTCATCCGGACAATACACCGTCCAAACGGGTGGCGGAGCGGCTCGGCGCAGGCTTTGAAAAAAACATCCCGCTGCGTGGTATACAGGCCTGCGTTTATCGCCACCCGCCAGCGTCAGCCATTAGCGCCTGAGGAGGCACGATAGCTGACGCTGGTTCGGCGCTGACTCGCTCAGGAGGCCACTTCCTCAGCCGTGTTAGCCTCCGCTTTGAAAAAACGGTGCTTGAGAATCCGCTGATTTTCGTAGATCGAACCCTGATTTGGCGCAGGTGGCAGGGGCAAGCGCACCGGTACGGCAGTCATGCGTGGTTCCAGAGTGGGTTCGCCCGCCACGATCATTTCGTCATAGGCATTGATATCATCCACTTTCTGCACCAGAGGCCAGGCATCCACAGCGGTGTACTGATACAGCAATAAGCGACGCGGCCGGTTCGAGGTATTGAGCGCCGAGCCATGTATGGCACGCACGTGATGAAAGGTTACCGAGCCGGCCGGGCCGGTTAGAGCAACCGCTTTGGAGAAATCCACATCGCAGGTTTCCGGGTCCATCGCACCGCAAAAATAACCGTCGCTGTGATGGTCGTGGATCGGGCCTTTATGGCTACCCGGAATGATTTGCAGCGGACCATTTTCCAGGTTCATATCATCCATCATAACGCCGACAGCCAGCAGATCATCATTGGTGTGCGGGTAAAATGCCCAGTCCTGATGCCACTCGACAGCTGCGCCGAAACCGGCTGACTTCATGTTCAGTTTGCTGGTGTCCAGTCGCACGCCGGGGCCGATCAGACGGGTCAGGATGCTGACCAGCCGGGGGTGGCGAGCCAGGGAGTTGGCGCTGGACATGAACTTATGCGGTGTTTTGATCCGGCGTACGCGCGGTTCTGTCGGGCTGTGACTGTCTTCCAGGTCGTAGATGTCATTGTTGGCGGTCACTTCGGCAGCCTTGGCAACCATCGCCTCGGTATCAGCACGCAGCGCGGCGACTTCATCCGCTGAAAAGACGTTTTCAACAACAAGATAGCCATTATCGCGGTAAAACTGAACGTCGCGGTCTGAGATCATATTCTTTTACTCTTCATGACAGGTGGTTATACGGGTGGTTATTGAAGCATAGACTAATATTACGAATGATAGCGCTGTCATTCAAGCGCTGTCAAATTCATAAAATCAGGCCGATAGGCTACTCTGAACACTATGACTACATCCAAACCTGCTAACCCCGCCAAACCTGACAGCAAAGCCAAACGCTCTGCCGGTCGCGTCAATCTGAACGATATCGCCCAGCGCGTCGGCGTGTCGCCGATTACGGTATCGCGCGCCTTGCGCACGCCTGACCTAGTGTCGCCGGCAACCCGCGCGAAAATCCAGATGGCGGTAGAGGAACTCGGTTATGTGCCTGATCTGGTTGCTGCCAGTCTGGCGTCGCGCCGCAGCAAGGTCGTCGCTATCATTTTGCCGACCATTACGCAGGCGCTGTTTGCCGATACGATCCAGGGCCTGATGGATATGCTGCGACTGGAAGGGTATCAACTGATTGTCGGTGACAACGGCTATTCCAGTGAAATTGAAGCGTCCCTGATCAGCACGTTGCTGGGCCGCCGCCCGGACGGTCTGGTATTGGTTGGCGGGGAGCATCTGCCACCGACCCGGCGTTTGCTGGCGAATGCGGGGGTGCCGGTGGTGGAAATCTGGGAACTGCCGGAAAAACCGATCGACAGCGTGGTGGGGTTTTCCAATTTTAATGCGATGTACGCTATGACGCATTATCTGCTGAAGACCGGTCGGCGTCGCGTTGCCTTCATCAGTACCCGGCGCAATCCGCGTGCGCTGGCCCGCCAGGAAGGGTATATAGCATGTCTGCGTGAGCACGGTCAGGGGCAGCTTCCGTTAATTGCCATGCCTGCTACGGTGCGCGATCTGACTGATCCGGAAATGGAATTTATCAAACTGGTCCATGCCCATCCGGATATTGATGCGGTCTGCTGTGCCGACGATATCATCGCCTTTAATGTGGTTTTCGCCTGTCAGCGCCAGCGCTGGCCGGTGCCGGACCGGTTTGCCATCAGTGGCTTTTGTGATCTGGACATGGCCCGCAAACTTTATCCGGCGCTGACTACGGTTCGTATTCCGGGCTATGACATGGGCCGTGAAGCAGGCCGTCTGGTGCTGGGCCGGTTACATGGTGCCATCAGTGAGCCGGTCACCTTGGATCTGGGATTTGAAATTATCCAGCGGGAAACGGCTTGATATTGACAAGCGCGATGCGCTCGCTATAGTGAATGACAGCGCTATCAGCGCGACCTAATAATGACAGCTAATACCCACTGCGAAGGAGATATTCATGTTAGCCCGCAAATCAACCCGGCGCTTCGGCGGCGCTTTGGCCGGCATTCTGGCCGGCGTTCTGTTCAGCACCCTGGTCAACGCCCAAACCACACTGACTTTCGGCGGTTCCGATGCTATCGGCTCGCTGCTGGATCGGGCCAATAAAAAGTTTACCGACCTGGTCAACGAGCGTGCCGAGGGCAAGCTCAAGATCAATTTTATCCAGGGCGAACAGCTCGGTAATGATGTCCAGGTGATCGAGCAAATGATGCAGGGCTCGGTACATTTATATGGCGATGTACTCGGCTGGTATGCCAATTGGGTGAAAGATTTTGCCATTCTGAACTGGGGTTTCACGTTCCGCGATAACGACCATATGCAGACGTTTTTGGAGAGCGAAACCTATAACAAACTGGCCGAGCAACTGCGCACCGAGCAGGGCATTCGCATTCTGGCCGCCGCACCGACGCAACCGCGGGTGTTGTTCGCCCAGAAAAAAATCGAGACGCCGGATGATCTGACCGGTATCAAAATGCGGGTACCGGAAATCCGCACCTATCTGCTGCTGTGGGAAACCCTCGGCACCCGTCCGAGCCGGGTCGCCTGGGCAGAGGTTTTTCTGGGTCTGAAAACCGGCACGATCGAAGCGGCTGAAGGTCCGGTATCAGCAGCTTACGCGCAGAAAATGCACCAGGCCGCTCCTTTCGTAATGCGCACCGATCATCTGGTGTCGACCTATGATATCGCCATGAATGATGCGACTTTTCAGGCGCTGGAGCCGGAGTTGCAACAAATTCTGCTGCAGGCGGCGAGGGAAGCCACTCAGTGGGCACGGCAAGAGGCCGAGACCGAGACCGAAGACACCATCCAGAAAATGGTGCAGGACGGTGCTACCGAAGTGCAGGTGGATCGTGATGCCTTCGCTGTGAAAGCGCAGTCCGGCGTCGAGACGATGGAAGCCGATGGCGAATGGAGCACCGGTCTGTGGCAGCAGATTCGCGATCTGTAAGCGCTGCCTGATTTGTCATATAAATTTGTACCACATCAATAATTATTAAAGAGAGATACGTTCGCGATGTTTGCGTTTATGGCTCAGTACTGTCGTCTGTTGCGGACGATTGCCGTACTGGAGAAGGTTTTGGGCGTCCTGCTGATCTTGAATATTGTGATCAACATCGGCGTCCAGGTGTTTTCCCGTTACGTGCTGGATTATCCGCTGATCTGGGTTGAGGAACTGGCGACCTATTCATTTATCTGGGCCACGTTCATCGGTGCCAGCCTTGGTTTAAAGCAGGCCCGACACGTCAAAATAGAAACTTTTGTCGGTCGCTTGCCGCCGCGCTATCAGGCCTGGGTGCGGGCATTTGGCCTGCTTGCCATTTTGGTCTTGCTGCTGACTTTGCTGCCGCAAGCCTGGAAAGTTATGGGCGTGGAGGGACGCAGTCTGTCTATCTCGCTGCCGGTAGCGATACCGCGCAGCTGGTTTTATTCCATTCCTTTACTAGTGTTTGCGGCGTCGATGGCGCTGAGTGCGCTTTATCTGTTGCTGGCTGAACTGATGGCTGCGGTTGGCCAGACGCGCCCGGAACCCATCCTGTTCCCAACCGAAGACCCGCCTGAAAATCCGAACCAGCCGGCCTGGGAGGCACAATGAGCCTGGGATTGATGTTTCTGATTTTCGCACTGCTGGTGCTGATCGAAGTGCCGATCGCGTTTGCGATGACGCTTAGCGCAGTCTGCTATCTGCTGCTGGAGCAAACCGTGCCACTGACCATTGTGGTACAGCGCATGGCACCGGGACTGGACAGTTTTCCTTTACTGGCTATTCCTTTATTCATTCTGGCCGGCAACCTGCTCAATAAAGCCGGTCTTGCCAGCCGGATTTTTGATTTTGCGCAAGCACTGGTAGGGCATGTGCGCGGCAGTCTGGGCCATGTCAACGTGGTCGCCAGTCTGATTTTCGCCGGTATGTCGGGCGTTGCTCAGGCCGATGCGGCCGGACTTGGCACCGTCGAGATCAAGGCCATGCGCCGGGCTGGTTTCGATGCGCCGTTCAGTGCAGCAGTGACGGCTGCGTCAGCCATTATCGGGCCGATTATTCCACCCAGCGTGATCATGGTGATCTACGCCGTGATGGCGCAGGTTTCGGTGGCCGATATTTTTCTGGCCGGCATTTTGCCGGGTATCGTGATCGGTCTGTTGTTGATGGGCCTGATTTACTTTCTGGCCTGTACCGGCCGGATCACTGCGCCGGTTTATCCGCGGGCCAGTCGGGCTGAGGTCGGCAGTAGTTTTATCCGGGCGATTCCAGCCCTGCTGGCCCCGATTATTTTGGTAGCCGGCTTGCTGAGCGGCGCCGCCACGCCGACTGAACTCGGTGCGATCACTGTCATTTACGCCACGGTGCTGGGTTTTTGGGACCGCGAGCTGAACTGGCAAAAACTGTTGCACTGTGTGCAGGAAACTCTGCTTACCGCCGGGGTGCTGGTGTTTATCATTTCAGCAGCGGTGCCGTTTGGCTGGGTGGTGTCGGTCAATAATGTACCGGCGCAGCTGGCAGATTTCATGCTGTCGCTGAGCGATAACCGCTATGTGATCCTGTTCATGATCAACCTGCTGTTACTGGTGGTTGGTTGTGTGATGGAAACTACCGCTATTTTGCTGATTGCAGTGCCGGCGCTATTGCCCCTGATTCTGGCGCTGGGGGTTGATCCGGTGCATTTTGGCTTGATTGTGGTGTTGAATCTGCTGATTGGAGCGACCACGCCACCGTTTGGGGTGCTGTTATTTATCATGATGGATATTGCCCGAATCAGTTTTCGGCAGATGATCCGGGCGATGGCACCCTTTTATATTCCACTGGTCCTGGCGTTAATTCTGGTCACGTATTTCCCTGACTTTGTGCTATGGCTACCGCGGCTCCTGCACGGTGGTATCGGGTAAATGCTCCGGCCCCGCCGGATCAGTGTCCATGACCTCGGCAGCGGTACTGGCGCGGGCGGCCTTTTTCAGCCGCTTGCGCTCATACATCACGGCATCAGCCTTGGCCACCAGCTCGGCAAACGATTCATCAGCAGTCGGCTCGCTGGCTGCTTCACCCACGCTATAGCTGATCTGGTAGGGTTTCTCGCCGGTGTTATTGGCCGCTTCAATAGCGGCATCCAGACGCTTCAATGCAATCATGATATCGGCCTGCCGACTGCGGGCCACAACGGCGAACTCGTCGCCGCCAACCCGTGCGACAACATCACTGCTGCGAAAAGTCGCGCGTAGCAGATTGGCGAAATCCAGCACCAGTTGCGAGCCGGTATCGTGTCCGAGGGTATCATTGACTTCTTTCAATCCGTCCAGGTCAAAATACAGGATCGTCAGAGGCATCAGCAGGCGGCGTCCCTCGCTCAGTATGGGTTCACCCAGCAGATAAAAGCCCCGGCGGTTATAAATCCGGGTCAGTTCGTCGGTGAGCGATACTTCGCGTAAATGCTGTTCCAGATCGTTAATCCGGCGCGCCATCAGTACCACGATAATACACAGCAGAAGCGTGGTTATGGATGCTGTTAATGCAGCAGCATAAGGCGCGGAGAGCGAGCCCGTCAGCATCAGATAAGCACCGCTCCCGACCACCAGAAAAGGCAGCAGCAGTGCGAACGGTAAGGCTATTCTGGCAATATGACTGCCAATACCTGTACCGACAAACACAGAGAAAAAGCCGGCCTGCGTCCTGCGCACAACGATTGCAAAGCCCAGCGTTGCCATGCAGATCAGGGTTTGCAATGAGGTGCGGGTAGAAGGCGACTGACCGAACAACTGCGCTGCCCCGAAGCAGTAACCGGCAATAATGACCAGCGTGATCATGCCCAATATGATGGTCAGCAGGTCGACCACATGACTATGCCGTTTTTGCCACTGGCCCTCGAAGGCCAGCGCTAATCCCAGGAGCATCAGAAACGCAGCTGTCTGGATGGACATCCGGCCGGGCATATCGGCGCTGCTGTCTGCTGCCAGCAGTGTGTTCAGGCCGACGCTGCGTCCTGTCAGATGTCCCAACAACGCCGCGCCTGCCAGCACTACCACCAGAGCGGCGCAAATCCGGCTGGCGAGCATGCGCCGCTCTGAACGTTCTTGTTGTATCAGCGCCAGGCTTACGGTGCTCAGCAGCATGGCGAGCGCCGTATTGGCTTTCATCAAAGCCCAGCCGGCGGGGAGCATTGCGCCAAAAACAGGTACCAGCCAGCCGCACAGGATGGTCACTGCTATTATCCCTGTAATGATGAAACAGAGACGTTGTATGACCAGAAGCCAGGCTAGAAGCTTCTCGTCCGGCTGGTTCGATGATGCGATCACTGCATCAAGTGTTTTCATAACGATCGACCACCCAAAGTTGACTGTTTTATTTATAAATTCACTATTAGTTTTTTAATAATATCCTAATATGATCTTTTTCCATGAGAGTTTCTTTTGCCTGATCAAGCAGTTTCCGAATGCTCTGAGCAAGTGGAGAAACACCAAAGTGTAACGCCTGTGGCATAATCAGGCGCTTTTAGCCAATCTAGAATCAGTGAGACGTGTTATGCCAGCAAAATCGATGGACGATCTGGTGTCCTTGTGCAAACGGCGGGGGTTTATTTTCCAGAGCAGCGAAATCTACGGTGGCCTGCAGGGTGTGTACGATTACGGTCCGCTCGGGGTTGAACTCAAAAATAATCTGCGCGGCGCCTGGTGGCGGGCGATGGTTTACGAGCGCGACGATGTCGAGGGGCTGGACGCCGCCATCATGGGCAATCGCCTGATTTATGCTTACAGCGGCCATGAAGAAACCTTCTCTGATCCGCTGGTGGATTGCCGCAGCTGCAAACACCGGATGCGTGCCGATCATATTAAAAACCCCGGTCATTGTGATAACTGCGGCTCGACCGATCTGACTGAACCGCGCGATTTTAACCTGATGTTCCGTACCCAGGTCGGGCCGGTCGCCAGTGATGAGAATTACGCCTATCTGCGCCCGGAAACCGCGCAAGGCATCTTCATCAACTTCAAGAATGTGCTGGATTCGACGTCGCGCAAACTGCCGTTCGGAATTGCCCAGGTCGGCAAGTCCTATCGCAATGAAATTACGCCGCGTAATTTTATTTTCCGGGTGCGTGAGTTCGAGCAGATGGAACTGGAATTCTTCGTCAAACCGGGCGAGGACGAAGAGTGGCACGATTTCTGGGTCAAGTCGCGCCGCCAGTGGTGGCTGGATCAGGGGCTGGCTGAGTCGAATCTGGAACTGTTATCTGTGACCGGCGATGAGCTGGCACACTATTCCAAATCTACGGTAGACATCATGTACCACTTCCCGCATGGCGTGGAAGAACTGGAAGGGGTGGCCAATCGCACCGACTATGATCTGGGTAACCACACCAAAGCGCAGGACGAGTTCGATATTCAGGCCAAGGTCAAACCAAACAAGCACTCCACAGCCAAGCTGGCAGTGTTTGACGATGAGAGCAAAAAATGGGTGGTGCCGTACTGTATTGAACCGTCGGCGGGACTGGATCGCGGTGTGCTGGCGGTATTAACCGAAAGCTATACCGAAGAGACACTGGAGAATGGTTCGAAACGGGTGGTACTGAAACTCAAGCCCCATCTCGCGCCGATCAAAGTCGCGGTGGTGCCGCTGAAGAAAAACGAGCCGCGTATCGTCGAGAAAGCTAAAGCGATCAAGAACGACTTACAAAAGCTTGGTATTGGTCGGATGCTGTACGAGAACACGGGCAATATCGGTAAAGCGTATCGCCGTCACGACGAAGTCGGTACTCCGCTGTGCCTGACCGTGGACTTCGATACCATCGAAAAAGACGAGTCGCCGGTTACCCTGCGTGATCGGGACACGATGCAGCAGATTACGTTGCCGCTGGCGCAGCTGCGTGCGTACATTCAGGATTATTTCAGGGCGTGATGGATAAACAAATTTTTACAAAACAAAAAGATAGTTAACGATTGTATGGGCTAAACTAGGGCTGGGGAATTTTCCCGTTGACTTTGTTATTGAAAGGAACCCGTAATGAATCTATTGGATACCATCATGAATTCGCAAGGCAGCCCGGTTGGCCAGATAGCCCGTCAGTTTGGTCTGGATGAGCGCACCGTAGGTAATGTCATGCAGCAGTTTCTGCCTGCACTCACCAACGGCGTCAAGAAAAACGTGCAACAGGACGGTGGTCTGGACAGTCTGCTTGGCGCCTTGAATCGGGGCGGGCACGAGCGTTATCTCGACGACTCGGCGGGCATTACGCAACCGGGTGCGGTCCAGGACGGCAATAATATCCTGGGACATTTGTTTGGCGACAAGCAGGTCAGCCGCGAGCTGGCAGCGCGTACCTCCCAGCAAACCGGTGTCGACAGCTCGATCCTCAAGCAGATGTTGCCGATGGTGGCAGGTCTGGCAATGGGGGCGCTCAACAAGCAGACCCATGCAATGGGTATGACGGGAGGGGGCATGACAGGCGGCAGCATGGCCGGTAGCGCTCAGTCCAGCTCATCGCTGGGGCCGCTGATGGGCTTGCTGGATGCCGATGGTGATGGTTCGGTCGTGGACGATCTGATGGGGCTGGCCGGCCGGTTTTTGCGTTAAGCCAGCGGGATGCGGTGAGCTTGCCCCCGCATCCTGCCCGCACTTTTTAGTGGTTACTTCTGTTTTAGGCTGCGCCCTGCGCCGATAAGCTTATGTTGCCAACTGGCGCAGCACATAATGCAAAATCCCGCCATGCTGATAATACTCCCATTCCTTGGGGGTATCGATGCGCACTTTAGCCTGGAATGCCTGCTGGTTGCCGTCCGTTCTGGTGACGTGCACGGTGACTTCCTCGGTACCAACGGTTAACCCTTCTATGTCATAGGTTTCCGAGCCGTCCAGTCCCAGGCTGTTGCGGTCTTCGCCAGCGCAAAATTGCAGTGGCAGCACCCCCATACCGACCAGATTGGAACGGTGAATACGCTCGTAGCTTTCGACAATAACGGCCCGTACGCCGAGTAACAGCGTACCTTTGGCGGCCCAGTCGCGACTGGAGCCGGTGCCGTACTCCTTGCCAGCCAGAATGATCAGCGGCGTGCCTTCAGCCTGATAGCGCATGGCGGCATCGTAGATGAACATCTGCTCACCGTTGGGCTGATAGCGGGTCCAGGCACCTTCGGTGCCGGGGGCGAGTTCGTTGCGCAGACGGACATTGGCGAACGTGCCGCGCATCATAACTTCGTGATTACCTCGGCGGGAACCGTAAGAGTTGAAATCCCTGGCCTGTACGCCCTGTTCGAGCAGATACTGACCCGCCGGGCTGTCGGCCTTGATAGCGCCGGCCGGCGAGATATGATCGGTCGTGATCGAATCGCCCAGCCGGGCCAGCACGCGTGCGCCTTTGATCGGTTTAACCGGTTCCGGCTGCTGCTTCATACCGATGAAATACGGCGGATTCTGGATATAGGTCGAATCCGCCCGCCATTGATAACTGGGCGAGCTGGCCGTGGCAATACTGGCCCAGCGTTCGTCACCCTTGAACACATCGGCGTAGCTCTTGCGGAACATGGCCTGGTTAACGCAGGTTGCAACAGTGTTCTGAATGTCTTTTGGGAAGGCCAGATATCTTTCAGATACACCGGCTGCCCTGTTGGTCCTGACCGAGTGGTTCCCGGTACATATCGACTGTTGCCATACCGGCCAGTGCATAGGCAACGACTAACGGCGGCGAGGCCAGGAAGTTCATTTTCACTTCCGGATGCACCCGGCCCTCGAAATTGCGATTGCCGGACAGGACCGATGCAACGGCCAGTTCACCTTCGTGGATAGCATGGCTGATCGGCTCGGGCAGCGGACCGGAGTTACCGATACAGGTGGTGCAGCCATAGCCCACGATATTGAAGCCCAGCTGGTTCAGTGCATCCATCAAACCGGCTTTATGCAGATAGTCGCTGACCACCTTCGAGCCGGGTGCCAGTGAGGTTTTAACCCAGGGCTTAACCTGCAACCCTTTTTCCACCGCTTTTTTGGCCAGCAGCCCCGCACCGATGATGACGCTGGGGTTAGAGGTGTTCGTGCAGCTGGTGATGGCGGCGATCACCACGGCACCATCGCTGAGATTGAACGTTTTACCCTGATAATTGACCTTAACGGTGCCCGTATGGTGGGATTCTTCGGCACCGATAGCGGTGGTGCCACCCTCATCCTGCAGGCGGGCAATTTCGGGGTTAACAGAAGGCCGTCCCGCCCGGCTGGACTGGAATTCATGCAAGACCTGGCCGACTGTGTCTTGCATATCGGTCAGGCTGATCCGGTCCTGCGGGCGTTTGGGGCCGGCCAGACTGGGTACGACGGTGCCCATGTCGAGTTCCAGGGTGGTGCTGTATTCGGCTTCGGTCGCGTCGCGGAACAGGCCTTGCGCTTTGGCATAGGCTTCAACCAGCGCGATGTTCTCTTCCGAGCGGCCCGTCAGGCGCAGATAATTCAGGGTTTCGTCATCAATGGGGAAAATGCCGCAGGTCGCGCCGTATTCGGGTGCCATATTGGCAATCGTGGCACGGTCGGCCAGCGGCATATGAGTCAGGCCGGGGCCGAAAAACTCGACAAATTTACCGACCACCCCGAGTTTGCGCAGCATCTGCGTGACTGTCAGTACCAGATCGGTTGCGGTCGCGCCTTCCGGCAGCTTGCCGGTTAATTTAAAACCCACCACTTCCGGAATCAGCATGGTGATGGGTTGCCCGAGCATGGCGGCTTCGGCTTCGATACCGCCAACACCCCAGCCCAGCACGCCAACGCCGTTAATCATGGTGGTATGCGAATCGGTGCCGACCACCGTATCCGGATACGCTTGCCAGGTTCCTTGTTGTTCCTTGCTGAACACGACCTGCGCCAGGTATTCCAGGTTAACCTGATGGACAATACCGGTGCGTGGCGGTACTACCTTGAAATTGTCGAAAGCCTGCTGGCCCCAGCGCAGAAACTCATAGCGTTCGCCGTTGCGTTCAAACTCCAGCGCCACGTTCTGTTCCAGTGCCTGAGCGGAACCGAAATGGTCGACCATAACCGAATGGTCAATGACCAGCTCGGCCGGTGCCAGCGGGTTAATTTTTTGAGGATCACCGCCCAGCTGTTGCATGGCATCGCGCATGGCGGCCAGATCGACCACCGCCGGCACGCCGGTAAAATCCTGCATGACGACCCGCGCCGGGGTAAACGCAATTTCCGTGGCGGCCGGATTTTGTGGATCGTGTTTGGCCAGCGTAAGAATGTGATCTTTGGTAATAGTCTCGCCGTCTTCGTGTCGCAGCAGGTTTTCCAGCAGAATTTTCAGCGAATAAGGCAGACGTGCCAGATCAGTGTGTTGCTGGAGGGCATCGAGCCGGAAGATCTGATAATCCTTACCGTTAACAGTAAGGGTAGAACGAGCATTGAAACTGTTTTGCATGGGACGCTCCTGTGCTGTGCAGATTGTTGATTACCCGTTTGTACAGCAGTGAATTGGAAATTCTCTGGCGAGGTAATTGCCGCTAGGATCGTGAAAGAAAAAGATCACTTATAATAACATGGTGCAGTCAGTCCCGCTTTACGCGAGAATCCTTCTAAACCCAGACCAGTCAGATCTATCAGCTATGCAGCAAACCAGTATCGGCGTTGACGTCGGCGGCACTTTCACCGATTTGATTCAATTGGACGAGCAGGGCCGGGTCAGTATCGCCAAGGTACCGACAACCCTCGATAACCAGGCCCACGGTGTGCTGGCGGCCATCGGTCGGACCGGGGCCAATCTGGCACAGGTCGGCGTGATCGTGCACGGTACAACAACCACAACCAATGCCGTGCTGGAACGCAAACTGGCGCGCACCGGACTGATCACCACTCGCGGCTTCCGCGATGTACTGGAACTGGGGCGACGCACCCGCCCCAAGGCGTACGGCCTGACCGGCGGGTTCGAGCCACTGATTCCGCGCGAATTGCGCTATGAAGTCAGTGAACGGATGGATGCCGATGGCGCTGTCGTGCAGGCACTCGCTGAAGATGAGGTGATTGCCGCTGTGCAGGCCCTGTTGCAACGCGGCTGCGAATCGCTGGTAATCCATTTTCTGCACGCCTATAAAAATCCGCTGCACGAACAGCGCGCGCTGGAGCTGGCGCGGGCTTTGTGGCCGAATGACTATATGACTGCCGGGCATGTGATTTTATCGGAATACCGGGAATACGAGCGAGGGGTTACCGCTGCAGTCAACGCGACTGTACAGCCGGTGCTGGATCGCTATGTGAAACAACTGGCCGCGGGTCTGCGTGAGCGTGGTTATCAGCATGATTTGCTGGTCATGCGTGGCAATGGCGGCACGGTATCGGCCCGGATGGTGGCCGAAACTGCGGTCAATACGGTTATGTCGGGGCCGGCTTCGGGCGTGATGGCAGCCGCGTATACCGGTCGGCAGGCGGGCTTTGCCAACCTGATTACGTACGATATGGGCGGGACCAGCTGTGATGTCGGACTTATTCTCGGTGGCGTGCCGGCGGTCAGTTCGGAGCTGGAGCTGGAATACGCCATGCCGATTCATGTGCCGATGGTCGATGTACATACTATCGGTGCCGGCGGTGGCTCAGTCGCGTTTATTAATGACGCCGGTCTGCTGCAGGTCGGGCCGGAAAGTGCCGGCGCAACGCCAGGGCCGATCTGCTATGGCCGCGGTGGTCAGCGCCCGACGATCACAGATGCCAATCTGGTACTGGGCCGACTCAATCCGACAGCGCTACTGGCGGTAGAAAATCCGGTCTCGCTGGACACGGTGTGTTCGATTATCGAGCGTGATATCGGTCAGGCATTGGGGCTGAATGCCTATGACGCAGCGGCTGCCATTTTGCGGATTGCCAATGACCGCATGGCTGGCGCGCTGCGACTGGTATCGCTGGCGCGTGGGCATGATCCGCGTGATTTCGCGCTGTTCGCATTCGGCGGGGCAGGGCCATTGCATGCTGCCGCCCTGGCGCGCGAGCTCGGTGTACCGCAGGTGCTGGTTCCGGCCCGACCCGGTATCACCAATGCTCTGGGCTGCCTGGTGGCTGATTTGCGGCATGATTTTGTGAATACTGTTAATACGCCAGTCGCCGAACTGGACATGGCGCAGGTGCAGGCGATCCTGAACGCGCAAGTAGCGGAAGGCAAGGCCTTGATCGAGGCAGAACGGGTGGCCGTGGAAGAGATCATCATTCTGCATTCCGCCGATATGCAGTTTCAGGGTCAAAGCCATCTGTTAAGCATCGCACTGGAATCATCCCAGGTTAGCCGGGAGATGTTGCAAAGCGCGTTTGAGCGTGCCTACTGGGATCGTTTTGAAGTCGAACTGCC
Source organism: Gammaproteobacteria bacterium (assembly GCA_041396125.1). Classification (GTDB taxonomy): domain Bacteria; phylum Pseudomonadota; class Gammaproteobacteria; order Competibacterales; family Competibacteraceae; genus JAWKZG01. The sequence goes on from JAWKZG010000001.1 coordinate 834,571, forward strand.
CGCTATCCGGCCGGTATTGGTCAATCTGCACACGGCTGTATTGGGTCGACGTAAAAGTGTTGATCCGCGTGAATTACTGCCCGCTGATGAGCGCGTGGACAGTCTGGAGCTGGCCCGATTGGGGACGCGTCCGGTCTGGTTCCAGGGCGGCTGGCACGAGACCCCGCTGTATCGGCGCGAACGACTGCCACTGGCCAGCCAACTGCAAGGTCCGGCAATAGTTGAACAACTGGATACAACCATCGTTGTGCCGCCAGACTGCCAGATGAGTATCGATGCACTGGGCAATCTGTTACTGCGATTGGTGGGGTGATTAAGTCAATTTAATAATTCAGATAACGGGCGTGGCTTGGAAATATAATAGCCTTGCGCAAAATCAACTTTTATTTCTTTTAGCTTTTGCAAAATTTCCGGCGTTTCGACAAATTCTGCGATGGTTTGCAGACCCATGACATGGCCAACATCATTAATGGACTTGACCATGGCCAGCTGAATAGGAGAGGTGTCAATCTCCTTGACAAAAACACCATCGATTTTCAGTTTGTCTACGGCAAGCTGCTTAAGGTAGGCAAAGGATGACAAGCCTGTACCAAAATCATCCAGCGCAAAAAGAATGCCTTTTTCTTTAAGCTTTTCAATAAACCCGGCCGCACGATTTAGATTCGTGATGGCTGCCGTTTCAGTGATTTCAAAGCAGATTGATCGGGGATCAATGCCATTTTTTTCGATCTCCGCGAGTATAAACTCAAGCAGATTTTCGTTGCCCAGCGACATCCCGGAAAGATTAATGGAACATTGGCTGACATGCAGGGTTTTTGATTTTAATTGTTGCAGACTGGAAAACGTGTTGGAGATAACCCATTTATCCAGTGTGGCGGAAAGATTATAACGCTCTGCTGCCGGGAAAAACTGATCAGGCGATATAAGTTTGCCATCGCGCATACGCATGCGCAGTAAAATCTCGAAGCTGAGCCCTTTTTCAGGCACGCTATCGTTTAGCGGTTCAATTGTCTGGAAAAATAATTCAAAACGGTTTTCTTCCAAGGCACGGGGGATTTCATTGGCCCACTGCATCTGTCCACGGCGTTCGGACAGTAATTTATCATCCGGTGAATAAACATGAATCCGGTTGCGGCCTTCATCTTTAGCGGTATAACAGGCAGTATCAGCATCTGATAACAGTGTGTCAGCATCCTGGCTTAATTCGTCGATTTGTACAATACCAATACTGGCGCTTATTTGAAAATTATGTTCTTTCCAGGGGAATCTGAATTCCTGGATTTTTTTAAGCAGGCTGTTCACAGATCGCCAGCCGGATGATAACGAGCAGTTTTCTAATAATATGGCAAACTCATCACCACCAAGTCGTGCCAGTGTGTCGTTGGGGCCAACAAACTGCTTTAACATGTGACTTAATTGGGTTAGCAGTTTATCGCCTATTTTATGGCCATACGTATCATTAATGATTTTGAACTGATCCAGATCTATATAACATAAAATATGTTCTGATTTTTTATCCGGGCGTCGTCTAATAAAAGGTCAGACGTCGTTCAAACTCCCAGCGATTAACCAGTCCTGTCAAATTGTCGTGAGTTGCCTGATAGGATAATTGCCTGGATAATTGATGCGTTTCAGTGACATCCTCACAAGCCAGCAACATTAATGAATTTCCCCGACCTCGAATAGCCTGACCGGTTCCCCGCAGCCATATGACATTGCCGTCTTTATGGCTTTTCCGCAAGGTAAGCTGATGTCTTGTGCCGGGTGTACTCGCACAACGTCTTATCAGGGATAAGGCTTCTTCACGGTCTTCCTCCACAACCAGTTTTAGCACTGAGGAACCCACCAGCTCTTCTGACGAAAAGCCGATCTGAGTAGCCCCCCGCCTGTTAATGGAATGTATTTTTCCGTTTTGGTCTATCGTAAAAAGAATTAATGGGTTGTCGTCATAAAGGGTGCGAAAACGCTCTTCACTTTCTCTGAGTGAATGTTCAATTTTTTTACGTGTGATAATTTCCTTGTTAAGTTTTTTTTCTGCTTCATCCCGCATCACCAACGTATGCCTGAAAACACGTATTGCATTATTGACATCACCAAACTCATCTTTACGATGTTCTTCGGGTAGTCCGATTGATGTGTTTCCTGCAGCAAGTGATTTTAACCGTGCTATGAGAATTTTAAGATCTATGGTAAAGATTCTCGATAAGAACAAACTGATAATGATAGTAAATAGTAAAATGATACCAAGTACGATAAGTGACCGAATCTGAAAAGCGTTAAGCTCATCGTAAGCCTTAATAATTTCTGCTTCGGTTTCTCGTTGAACCGCTGCCAGAAAATTCAAAAAGTCTGTGTTTGCCAGGGTATAAGCTTCATTGACGCGGAGAGTGTGTTCTGCAACCAGGTCTATGTCCACGGATGACATTAATACGGCATTGCCCATGTAATCTCTATATTTTATTAAATTTCTCAATAAGTAATCATGTATTTTGTTTTGTTCTTCATTGAGATAAAATTGAGATTTGAATTTATTGAGATCTTCAATTTGCTGATTTAATACAACGATATTTTTCCTGCCGGATCTGTAAAAACTGCTTTCTGATAACTTGTCTTTTAGCGCTGTTGCAAGAAGGCTGATGAATGCAACATTATTTGTAGAGAACTTAGATGAAAGAGATGATATTTTCTGTAATTTTGGCACATTTTCAGTGGTAAGCATTACTAGCAATCGGCTTTCTGAATTTATGCCATATAAAAAAATAACACCAAGGATAATAATTAATGTTGTTGCTATAAGTGGCAGTAATAAAAACTTTTTGCGAATGGTTAAATTAGAGAGCCATTGCATAAAGGCACCCTGTATATAAGCGCTGCATAAGCCGGTTATTGGATAAAGTTATTGTTTTTATTCTAATTTTTATAAGCATTTGCAAGTTCAGTCCACAGCGCAGGCAGAACGGTGGCAATATACATGAAACTGCCATTTCCATCCGGTTTGAAAATAACAGCGACCCCTTCCGGCTTCGGCCAGATACCCACTGCTTCCTGTAAATTAGCGGTGTGGCTTGACAGTACATCATTGAAGCCAGGGGTAGGGACTTGTGACAAGCGTTTGCGTAAAGCTTGGGCTTGCTCCAGTGCCGTTTTTTCATCAGCTGTTACGGTGTGCCGCAAGATGTTATTGATTTTCATTCTGCCAAAAGCAAGCACTGCTGTGTCGATGCTACGGCAATAAGGACTGCTTTCAACCACATCGATTTTAATACGCAGCTGTCTTATCGACAATCCGATTTTATGCCATTTGCTGACGGCCTTCTTCGGATAAAAGCCTTTGTCTGGCGCAGTTGCTAAGATTTTCCCTATCGGTGTCGAAAGTATTATGATCGGTTATACCATGTCGGAAATAGAGGATATATCCACCTTTTTGCAAGGCGCTGATCAATTCCTGGTTAGTCAGGCGATTGGGCAGGTCTTCCGAGTCTGCCGATTCAGCAGCGATACCTGGCGATAGCAGTGGACACATCAAAAAAATAATTATCGAAAAATAAAACTTTTTTTGCTAAAAAAATTATTTACAGCCTGCATAACTTAAATCCTTCCGGTAAGTTCATTATCATAATTATTTTTATCAATATAACGTAACGTTTTATTCTAAAAGGCTATTGTTGTACGTCGCAATTTTGAGTGACGGAAATGTGGGCGTATTACTGGAATAAAACGTATCCATAATCGGATTAGAACACGCAGCTTCCATGCCGTTCTTTTTATAGGTTATAAATTTTTGTTAAACGATTATTTTTCGCCTGCCATAGCGTACAGGATGCCGTTAATGCGGTACTTATCGAGGTATAGACAGCACGTATCAAGCAGCACCTGAATTTCGGATAACGACCGATGCGGGACATTAACATGCTATTTTGGTAAATAAAAGGACAGAATTTGTCAGGTATGGATCAGGTCTGGAAGTGTTGTCGCTGCCTGTATATGCGCTATGACACGGCAGCGACTGACAACAGTAGATTTTGGGTAGGGGTGTTGAAAACCTGGGGTTGCGTTGAACAAAGCAGAATCGCCCCAGGCTTGGAATTTATTTCAAAAGCAGCTTCTTAATCCGGAAATCCCCTCCTCACCAGTGGCGAGAAGGGGAGATGGCGTATCAGGCAACCAGGGCTGAAGCCTGTGCTTTGCCGCGCTCTGCGGCGGTCGAGAAATCCGGCATCTGGTCGAAATTCAGATAGCGATAAATCTCTGGCGCCATGGTGTCAATTTTGCGAGCGTAGGTCATGTACTCGTCTGCGGTGGGCAGTTTCCCCATGACCGCTGCAATCGCGGCCAGCTCAGCCGAGGAGGAATACATCGGCACCTTGACCCAGGCGGTTCGGGAAGTTCCGCGTTGAGGTCGAAACCACGGTGGAATTTGCTGCCACCCGCGCCTGGTTGCCCATACACAGGGAACAGCCCGGCATTCTCGGTGCGGGCACCCGCGCTGGCGTACAGATTGTAGTAGCCTTCCTCTTTCAGCTGGTGGGCATCCATTTTGGTGGGAGGTGCCATCCATAAACGGGTTGGAATCACACCACCAGCTGCCTCCAGCAATTTTCCGGCTGCGCGGAAATGGCCGATATTGGTCATGCAGGAACCAATAAAAACCTCGTCGATCTTGCGCCCGGCAATTTCGGACAGCGGTTTGACATCATCCGGATCATTCGGGCAGGCCAGCAGCGGCTCTTTGATGTCAGACATATTAATCTCGATCACTTCGGCGTATTCAGCGTCCTTGTCCGCACGCAGCAGCACCGGATTGGCAAGCCAGTCTTCCATTGCACGAGCGCGTCGTTCCAGCGTACGGGCATCCTGATAGCCGTTGTCGATCATCCAGCGCAGCATGACAATATTCGAACGCAGGTACTCGGCAACGGACTCTTCCGACAGCTCAATGGTACAGCCGCCGGCCGAGCGTTCAGCGGTGGCATCGGACAGCTCAAAAGCCTGTTCCACAGTCAGATTTGGCAGTCCTTCGATCTCGATGACGCGACCGTTATAGACATTTTTCTTGCCTTTTTTCTCGATCGTCAGCAGACCACGCTTGAGCGCTTCATAAGGGATCGAGTTGACCAGGTCACGCAGCGTAATACCGGGCTGCATTTCGCCACTGAAACGTACCAGGACCGACTCCGGCATATCCAGCGGCATGACTCCCAGCGCTGCGCCAAAGGCAACCAGACCGGAACCTGCTGGAAACGAAATACCGAGTGGAAAACGCGTGTGCGAATCACCGCCGGTACCGACCTGATCCGGCAGCAACATACGGTTCAGCCAGCTATGAATGATGCCGTCGCCGGGACGCAGCGACACACCGCCACGGTTACGGATAAAATCCGGCAAGGTGTGTTGCGTCTGGATATCAACCGGTTTGGGATACGCCGCCGTATGGCAGAATGACTGCATCACCAGATCAGCGCTGAAGCCAAGGCAGGCCAGTTCTTTCAGTTCATCGCGGGTCATCGGCCCGGTGGTATCCTGGCTGCCTACGGTGCCCATGCGCGGTTCGCAATAGGTGCCGGGGCGGATGCCCTCTGTGCCGCAGGCTTTGCCGACGATCTTCTGCGCTAGGGTATAGCCTTTGCCGCTGTCTTCAGGCACGACCGGACGGCGGAAAACGTCGCTGGCAGCCAGTCCCAGTGAGTCGCGAGCTTTGCCGGTGAGGGTGCGGCCAATGATCAGCGGAATACGGCCGCCGGCCTGAAATTCGTCGAACAGCACCTCGGTTTTCAGGGCGAATTCGATCAGCAGTTCACCGGCTTCATTTTCGATGCGGCCGGCATACGGCTTGAGCACAATGACATCACCCATATTGAGTTTATCAACATCGCACTCGACGGGCAGTGCGCCCGAGTCTTCCAGCGTATTAAAGAAAATCGGGGCGATCTTGCTGCCCAGCACGAAACCACCCTGGCGTTTGTTCGGCACATAGGGAATATCGTTGCCAGTGGCCCAGATAACCGAGTTAGTCGCACTTTTACGTGACGAGCCGGTGCCGACCACATCGCCGACATAGGCGACGGGATGGCCTTTGGCTTTCAGCGTTTCAATCTGATTGATGGCATCGGTAATGCCTTCACGCGGGTTTTTCAGCATGGCCAGCGCATGTAAGGGAATATCCGGACGTGACCAGGCATCCTGTGCCGGCGACAGATCATCGGTATTGGTTTCGCCGACCACTTTAAATACGGTCAGCTTGATGGCTTCCGGTACCGGTGGCCGACGGGTAAACCATTCCGCGTCAGCCCAGGATTGCAACACCGCCTGGGCATTGGCGTTGCCAGCTCGCGCTTTTTCTTCCACGTCATGAAAGGCGTCGAACATCAGCAAGGTAAATTTGAGCTGCTCGGCGGCGACTTCGCTCAGCTCGGCATCATCCAGCAAATCGACCAGTGGTGCGACATTGTAGCCACCCAGCATGGTGCCCAGCAGTTCAACGGCACGACGCTTATCGAGCAGCGGGCTGTGAGCTTCGCCGCGCGCAATGGCTGCCAGAAACGCGGCTTTCACATAAGCAGCATCGTCCACGCCCGGCGGTACGCGCTCGGTCAGCAGCTCAAGCAGGGTTTCTTCTTCACCGGCTGGTGGCGCTTTCAGCAGCTCGACCAGAGCGGCGACTTGTTCTGCACTGAGGGGTAAGGGCGGAATGCCCTGGCTGGCACGTTCAGCGACGTGCTCTCGATAGGCTTCTAACATGGCTCACCTCGATGTGTGATGTGAATAATGGGCTACCAAAGGGGTTTCGGAGGGAGACGCGGTAGCACTCTCCTAGGTGCATCGGCGACCATGATCCGGATACCGATGCATAACTGATGCAATGCAGCATAGCAAAATCATAAAAATGCGTAAAATGGATTGTTTGCATGCTTATCATGCTAAAATTGCATGTATGGATTTACTATTATTACGCTCACTGTTGGCAGTTGCGGATACTGGTGCAATTACCGAAGCCGCTAACCGGATTGGTATTTCACAATCAGCGCTCTCCCGTCGTTTGCAACAACTGGAAGCCTATCTGGGGGCAGAGATGTTCGTGCGCGGGCGCAAAGGGGTGGAACTCACACCGCTTGGCCGGCTGGTCGAAGCCGAAGCACGGGTGCTGGTCAGCCGTTACGATAACCTGCGCCAGCAGGTGCGGGCGCATCTGCGGTTGGACAGTGGCACGGTGCGTATTGGTGGTGGCGCAACTGCAGTATCGTTCGTGCTGCCGCCCGCTATTGCTGCGTTCCAGGCCGAATTTCCCGGTATTCGTTTTCACCTCAGAGAAGCGGGCAGCAGCGAGATTGCAGCCGACGTTGCCAGTGGCCGGCTGGAACTGGGACTGGTCACCCTGCCGGTGCAAACGCGCGAACTCGATGTACGCCAGCTTATTACGGATCGTATTGTGCTGGTCTCGCGACAGGACCATCCGCTGGCCACGAAACGTCAGGTGCACAGTACGGATCTGGCCGGGTACGCTTATGTAGGGTTCGAAGCGGGCAGCGCGATCCGGCAAATTATCGATGCGGCGTTGCGCGCGGTTGGGGTGGAGATGAATGTGGTGATGGAGTTGCGTTCTATTCCTGCGATACTGCGCATGGTCGCAACCACTGGCAATCTGGCTTTTGTCAGTCAGGTCAGTCTGGAAGGGCAGAACGAAATACGCGAGCTGCCGGTACGCGGCCTGTCGATTGAACGCAAGCTGGCGATTATCGCCCGTCAGGGTGATTCGCTGTCGCCTTCAGCCAGCGCTTTTGCCGAACGGCTGCATAAGCTGTCCGAGCCGATCCCGTAACCGACCGTTTTATTTCTCAAACAGGAATGACACCAGTCGCGGGGCTTTGTTCTGATCTGTCTGATGCCACCATTCCCGCAGTGTTTGCAGTTTCAGGCCATGCCGGGCAGCGGTGTCGATAAACTCCGAGATATGATGCGTAAATGCAGGGATGGCGACGGTGTCCGGGCCGTGCTGAAAATTGGCCTGACAGCCCTGATACTGTCGGAACGGGTGCAGCTCGCAAATAAACATGCGCCCGCCGGGCATCAGAACCCGCGCCGCTTCCGAGAAAATAAACGACAATTCTTGAATATGCTCCAGCACTAAATTACAGACGATCAGATCAACAGACTGATTGGCGCAAGGCCAGGGCTGGGTGATATCAGCCTGTTTAAAATTGACATGCGCGGCAGGCCGTTTTGCTCTGGCCTGGGCCAGCATGCCGGTGGAAAAATCGAGAGCGTGCACCTGGGCACCAATGCGGGCCAGAAAAGCCGTGTTTTTGCCGGTGCCACAACCAAGTTCCAGAATGGACTGGTAGCGCAGATTAGCCAGGCTGTCGCGAGTAACGGTCTGGTCAAGATCGCGGGTCAGATTGCGCTCAGAATCGTAACTTGCCGACCAGTTGGTATAAGCGTCCTGAATGTTCATAATGTCATCGATAGAGTACCGGGAATGTCATTCATGTGCCGGAGCTGCGTATTAAGTAGAAGTTCGCAAGGCGTTCGCGTTATGCCTCTTCGTCTTTCGGACCAACCCAGAAAAAAGGGTTGTAAGCGATTTCCCACAAATGCCCATCCGGGTCTTTAAAGTAGCCGGCGTAGCCGCCCCAGGAGGTTTTCCGGGCTGCCTTGGCCAGCGTGGCACCTGCGGCCAGCGCTTGTGCAATGATCTGATCGACTTCACCTTCCGACGCAACATTATGGGCCAGTGTGAAGCCTTTAAAACCGCTCCCTTCTGCGGCCACTGTAGCATCCTCGGCCAATGCTGCACGCCCGTACAGGCCAAGCCAACTGCCTTTCAGCGTAAAAAAGGCAACTTCCGGCGGCGATTCCATTTGCGGGAAGCCCAGACCGTCCCGATAGAATTTGACGGATTTTGCCAGATCCTCAACACCCAAGGTAATCATGCTGATACGGGGTTTCATGTTGACTCCTGTGTGCTGCGTAACGGTTTATTTCTCTGCCCGCGTTGTGTCGTCGGCCAACTCATCGCGATAGGCTTGCAGGTTCTCATGATAACTTTCAGCAAGACCATAAGCCTGAAATTTCTCGTACCGCCTGTGTGAACCGAGGACCTTACGTGCATGCTTGATCGGGCACCAATACTGTTCTGTGCGGGCTGCTATTTCCCGCGCGTAGGCGATCACGCCGTTGCCGTAGCCGCAATACAGACAGTTAAGTTTTTCAAATACATTCAAATACTGAGATGATGGCGATCCAGCACAACATAATCGGAGCGACGCACACGCGCAATGCCATACAGCCGAAAACAGATGGCCTGATAGACACTCAGACTCGCATCAAGCAGCAGAAACGGAATGACCATCGAATAGATGACCGGCGCCGAAAGTACATTTTGCGGGCGGCTGGTACGAAACCAGTTTGTCACACTCATCTTGAGTTCCCGGTGGGCCTGTCGCACAGCCTGCTCGAACTCGATCCTGGCCCCACTGGATGCGGTAATTCAGACGCGTCTCCTGCGCATGCAAGGCATCGCGAAGCTCGTCTTCCAGTTCATTAATCTGCAGCAGCAGCCGGCGTACCTTGTCGGTCATGGGATTTTAAAACCTCGTGGAGTAGGGGGCATCTTCAGGTGTGATTGCTGTTTGTTTCGTAGAATGCCTCCTGCTTCGGCTTATTTCGAGAAATTTTTTACGATCAAACGTTCACTCATAACCATGCCAGACGGGTGACGCTGGTCAAAGCCGGTATCTATGCTATGCTGCGCGCCTTTTCTGCCCGTAATCACCTTCAAAACAAGTGACTTAGCTATGAGTATGGATTTTAAACACCTCGGTAAACCGATGAACCAGCCCAGTAAAGAGCTGGATACCTTTCCGGCGCCGCCGCATGTCAGTCTGGTGACATTTACATCCGACGAGTTGACCAGTTTCTGCCCGGTCACCGGTCAGCCGGATTTTAATACGGTGACGATTGAATACCAGCCGGCTCAGCTTTGCGTCGAGAGCAAAAGCCTGAAGCTGTATTTGTGGACGTTCCGGGATGAGCAGATTTTCGGTGAGGGGCTGGCCAGCACCATCGCGCAGGATTTGGGTAAAGCGCTGCGCCCCAAGTATTGCAAGGTTACGCTGCAGCAGAGTATTCGCGGCGGCTTGCAATTGACCGCCGTTGCTGAAGTCCGCGCTGAGGATTAATACCTCCGGGTGACTAATTACTACACCGCCGGGGCTTCAATCCAGCCTTCAGCCACCATAACGGCCGCACCGCCGACCCGGATAGCGGTCACCTGACCGTCGCGTTTATCGACCGAAGCCTGCAGCAGGCTGGGTCGGCTCATTTCAATGCCTTGCCCGATGCGCCAGTGCAGTTCGCCCTGCTGTTGCGGTGCCAGCGTTCCCAGCAAACCAGCCAGCGCACAGGCTGCGCCGCCGGTAGCGGGATCTTCGCCCACGCCGTGGGTGGGCGCGTACATGCGGGCGCGCAGATCGACCTCGAATGGGGTATTGCGAGACACATCGTGGGTATTGCTGACATCCCGCGTGTAGAGCAGAAAGCCGGCCTGGCGGATGGCTGCTGGTAAGTTCGGTATCTGGTCCGGCACTACTTTGGAATGCGCCAGCGCGGCCAGGTCGCGCAATTCCACACACAGATAATCCGCCCCGGCCGACGCCAGACAGGGCAGATGCTGCCGGGTAATCAGTTCTGCCGTGTCCAGCCCGAATAGTGCTGCAGTCTGTTCCGGCGCCAGCTCCTGGCCACGGCTGAAGGTTTGCGGTGCGGTGAGTTCGGCCCGGCGCGGCTGGTCGGCGTTTAATTCAACCCGAACGGGTACGAGTCCGGCGATTTCCTCGAAGCGCAGCATTATGCTGTCGGTCGGAATGCTCTGTGCCGGTGCGATGATCTCGCCGCTGGCGACCAGGGCAAAAGCGGTACCCACATTCGGGTGGCCGGCGAACGGCAATTCATGCTGCGGGGTGAAAATGCGCACCTGACGGGTATTGCCTGCATCCTGTGGCGGCAGCACAAAAGTGGTTTCAGAGAAGTTGAACTCACGGGCAATACGCTGCATCTGGGTGCTGCTCAAGCCACTGGCAGCAGGCAGTATAGCCAGTTGATTGCCGCCAAAAGCCTGCTCGGTGAAAACATCGACAATAAAAAACCGGTAAGACATACGCTGTTCCTGCGGTAGTGACGGTGAGCTGATCTATAGTATAAGAAGTTGCGGGCATCGCAGGGCAGGCGATTGCGTTATGGTACGAGGCATTTTTATTCGGGCGTGGGGTGGTGTATCTTGCCTGTTCTGGTCAAGCTGTTAAATGGAGCGCCTTAGAATGTCCGTGTCTGCTGTTCCGACAATTCAAATTGATAATGATCGTACGCGTGTCACTGAATGGCGTTTCGCGCCGGGTGCCGCTACCGGATTTCACCGCCATGACTATGATTATGTGGTTGTACCGATGACCAGCGGTCAATTGCAACTGATTGACAGCGCTGGTGCGGCAAGCATGGCGACCTTGCAGACGGGAGTGTCGTATTTTCGCAGCGCGGGGGTTGAGCATGATGTCGTCAATGCCAATCCTTTTGAGTTCGTTTTCGTAGAAATAGAATTCAAGTAGGTTTTGAGCACTATGGGACTGAGTCGTGAAGACATTCTGGCGGGGCATATCGAAGAAAAGGTCAAAGAAGCCGAGCGGCTGGGGCTGACAACGCGGCTGCCGCCCGAGCAGCGCGATGCTTCCAGGCACGCCATACTGGAAGCCATCGGTGATGCTGAAGTATGGCTGTTTGGGTATGGATCGCTGATGTGGAATCCCTGCATCCATTATCTCGATCGACAGCCAGCGCTGTTGCACGGATTTCACCGCAATTTCTGCCTGCGTGCGCCGACCGGACGCGGTTCACCGGAACGACCAGGCCTGATGCTGGCGCTGAAAAACGGCGGTTCCTGCCGTGGCATCGCTTATCGCATTGACCCGAGCATCGCCGAGCATGAACTCAGCATCGTCTGGAATCGGGAAATGGTCAGCGGCGCGTATCAACCGAGATTACTGAAACTGGCGACGCCGCAGGGTGAAAAGCAGGCGATTGCCTTTGTCGTTAACCGTCAGCATCCGCGTTTTGTGGCACACATCGAACTGACTGAAGCCGCGCAGATGATTGCCCAGGCGGAAGGCTGGCTGGGCAGCTGCGCCGAGTATTTATTCAGTACCGTGCAGCATCTGGACGAACTCGGCGTGGCCGATGGCCCGATGCATGAACTCAAACGCCTGGTCGAGCAATACCAGCAGGCTTGATGCGGCGGCGCTGGTCGGGCAGAACAACTGCCGCCGCAGTGTGCTGTTCGAGCTATACTTAGCGGAATGATCTATTAAAGGGGAGCGGGATCACATGAAATTATCAGTCGCAACCACGGTTCTTGCCTGTCTGGCGTCGCTGCCAGCTATCAGTTATAGCCAACCCTTCTGTTATTACTGGGTGGCTAATGACGGGTCTATCACGGCCTATACCAGTCCGCCGATCGATCTGTCCTACCCGACTCTGGCCTACGACACAGGCCGTCTCATGATCGGGCGAACCCGCTACTGTGAAAATGGCGCTGTCATCGTAGAAGCCGAGACAAAGCCGGCTGCTGCACCTGCCAGCGCAGAGCCACCAACCGCCACGGCGGCCAGCGCAGCGCCCCGCCCCGTGGCTGTCGAGCAGGTGGCCGAAGCACCGGCAGAGGTTAATCTGGCACCTGCCGCAAGTTCTGCACCGGCAGAGCTCAATCTGCGTCCCCGCGAAGACCGCGTCTTTCCGGCCCCGGAATAGTCTTGCTGCGGAGCGGTGCCGGCAGTGCGGACAAGCCGCCGGTCGGCATCGCGAAGGCCGGCTGCGATTGCGCAATCCGGCCCGTAAGGGTTTGTCCTGCACGGCCCCAAATTTCATTCAGCTGCGAGCATCATTTTTTTCACGCCCGGACCAAGGTGAAACCGCTACAATGTGCGCGTTTTTACCCCAGCTGGAAGCTATCGCATGAATGACCGTTTTACCCGTTTATTAAACCAACGCGACTGTTTGCTGGCAGATGGCGCGACCGGTACCAATCTGTTTGCCATGGGCCTGCAGACCGGCGATTCGCCCGAGCTTTGGAATGTGCTTTACCCGCAGCGGGTGGCGGCCAATCATCGGGCGTTTATCGAGGCAGGGTCCGATATTATTCTGACCAACTCTTTTGGCGGCAATCGCTACCGACTGCAGTTGCATCAGTCCGCCCAGCGGATGGCCGAGCTGAATCAGGCCGCAGCCCGTATTGCCCGCGCTGAAGCTGACCGGGCCGGGCGCGAGGTAATCGTTGCCGGTTCGATGGGGCCGACGGGGGAAATTCTTGCCCCGAACGGCCCACTCAGTAGCGCAGATGCCACGGCGGCTTTTGCCGAGCAGGCGCAGGCCCTGGCTGACGGCGGCGCGGATGTTTTGTGGCTCGAAACCCTGTCCTCCCGCGAAGAACTGGATGCTGCCCTGCAGGGCGCTGCCAGTGCTGGTCTGCCGGTCGTCTGCACGCTGAGCTTCGATACCAATGGGCGTACCATGATGGGCTTTACGCCGGGTGATTTGCTGCAGCTTGCGCATCAGCATCCGGCCAGTCCGCATGCTTGTGGCAGTAACTGCGGAGTCGGTGCTGCAGAAGTAGTCGCCAGTATTGTCATCATCAGCCAGCTAGCTGAAGCGGATGATTCAGAACCGGCAGACAGGCTCCCGCTGCTGGTTGCCAAAGCCAATTGCGGTATCCCGGAGTATGTCGATGGCCGTATCGTGTATAACGGCACGCCTGCCTTGATGGCTGACTACGCACGGCTGGCGCGGGATGCCGGTGCACGCATTATCGGCGGTTGCTGCGGCACCACAGCCGAGCACATCCGTGCTATGCGCACAGCACTGGACCGGCATCAGGCCGGTGCACGCCCTGATGCCGAGGCTATTGCTGCCTGTCTGGGTGAGATTTCCACCGGCGCGCGGGCGCAACTGCACGGTGATTTTTCGATTGCTGGCGGTTCGGCCTCCGGTCGTGACGGCAAAACCCGCCCCGCCCGTAGCAGACGCCGCGCCAGAGCGTGATAATGCTGCCTGATACCGCCGCATGAAGCATCCCATCGCGGTGGTGCCGCTGCGGGCAATCCTGATCGCCATCGGCATTCATACGCTCTGGGGTGGCATCGCTGTATCGGTTAAATACAGTTTGCTGGTTTTTCCACCACTGTGGACTTCGTTTTTTCGTTTTTCCATCGGCGTGCTGTGCATCACGGCCTGGGCACTGCTGCATCGTATCCGCATTCGGCCCAACCGCGAGGAATGGCCGGCACTGCTGGCTCTGGGCCTGTTATTTACGGTGCAGATAGGCACCATGAACACCGGCATCAATTTTAGCAGCGGTTCGATTGCCTCGATTCTGATTGCAACCAATCCACTGTTTGCCGCATTTTTTGCGCACCTTTTTATTCCGGGTGACCGGTTGACCGGGGTTAAACTGATCGGTCTGACGATAGCATTCTGCGGCACCGGGATTGTGCTGTTACAGGGCAGTTCACTGACTTCGCTGCAATTATTTAATGTGGGTAACTGGATACTGCTGTTCAGTGCCGCGTTGCTGGGCGCTCGTCTGGCGTTCAGCGCCCGTCTGCTGCGCCAGATCGACGCAGTACGGGTCCTGATCTGGCAAATGCTGGTCTCCCTGCCGCTGTTTGCGCTGGGCGGCTGGTGGCAGGAAGACATCGCCTGGGAAGCACTCAGCTGGCAGCCAATAGCCGGTATTTTGTATCAAGGGGTCGTCATCGCCGGACTGGGCTTCATGGTGACGTCCTATCTGATGAAAAACTACCGTCCCAGCATCATGATGAGCTTTAATTTTGTCGCACCGGTGTCCGGTGTGCTGCTCAGTATTATGCTGCTGGGCGACCCGATGACCTGGCATCTGCTGCTGGGTTTACTAACCGTTGCGGCTGGCTTGTGGGTAATTACTCGCCAGTAAGATAGTCCCTATCACATCAATTCTGTTTCCAGCGCCGCCAACTCTTGTGGCGTGTTGATATTGCGAAACATTGCAGGCGTATCGGAAAAATCTGCTTGCACCATCCGATGCCGGGCAAACCAGCGATCAATTTTGCGTTCACCGGCACTCAGAAAAGCGTGCAGATCATCCTGCAGCGCAGTAGCAATCAGTGCGAACACCGGCTGCAGGCGTTCCCCGTCGCTGGCGACGCAGATCTCGGCCTTGTGCTGGCGCAGCTCGCGCAGCATGCGGGCCGCGTAATCTGCTGTCAGCAGTGGCGAGTCGCAGGGAACCGTCAGAATATAGTCGCTGCGGGCGACTGCAATGGCCGCCAGCATGCCTGCCAGCGGACCCTGAAAACCTTCCAGATCGTCCCGCACGACCTGCGTTGCGTATTGCTGGTACTGATCAATATTGCGGTTGGCATTAATCAGCAAGGTGTCAACCTGTGGCCTCAGCCGCTGCACCGCAGTGTGCCACCATCGGCTTACCCTGCAGCGGCAGCTCGTCCTTTGTCCTGTCCGCCCATGCGGGTCGCCCGCCCGCCTGCCAGCACGACTCCGGTCAGGTCAGAACGCGGAAAATCGGCTGTCACCGCCATCAGAATTCCTCAATGGCAATAACCCGGGTCGGTGCGCCATCGGCTTGCGGAATCTTCAGTGGCAGCGCAACCAGGTACGTGCGCTCGCCTTTCAGAGCGGCGGTATTGCACAGGTATTCGATCATGGTGACACCGTTGCGCAGCAGAATATCGTGGGTGACGTGTTCTTCAAACGGTGCGGTTTTGCCGTCCAGCAGCAGCCGGATCGGATAATCCTGTGGGAAATCGTAGGCAATCGCCCGGATATTGCGTTCCAGCAGCCAGCTTGCCGCCGCCCGGGTCATATACGGCGCATCGCGCCAGTAGGCCGGCGTTTGCGGATCACGCTGGGTGTCCCAGCAGGCGCGCAATAACACCAGATCACCCTGCTTGACATGCTGGGCGCGGGCCGCCAGACGTTCGCCACTGATCGCTTCGTTCGGCTGCAGATCGGATAAATCCAC
Source organism: Gammaproteobacteria bacterium (assembly GCA_041396125.1). Taxonomy (GTDB): domain Bacteria; phylum Pseudomonadota; class Gammaproteobacteria; order Competibacterales; family Competibacteraceae; genus JAWKZG01. Next base: position 850,625 of record JAWKZG010000001.1, read on the forward strand.
CACCGCGCAATCGCCGACCGTGCGCTCAACCGGCACTCCGACCATATCCGGGCCGTCCGTCATCATATGGGACTGTGCATCGGTGTGGGTAAACCCATGCACCGACATATTGATGCGGGTGATACGGTACTGATCACCGGCGCTGATATCGCCTTTAAAGGTTAATTCCGGCTTCCAGCGGAAATGTTCGGTGATCGGCATGGATAAATCGATAATACGCGACATAGTGGGCCTCCTGTAGGGTTAAGACCCATAGAAATACCATAAAAGCGTCGGCTTTGCCGCTGTCTTTCAAGTCACTTCAAGTTGTCGCATCCAGCGGTTGATGCGGGCAATTTTGGGAGTAGCGACAAGCAGCAGTGCAAAAGCATGACGTGTTGCGACTCGTTTGAACACCTGGAAGCTGCTTTTTTCAGGGTTGGAACAAGACTGTGATCCCAACAGTAATTCCAACAGTAATTAATGTTCCGGCACTTCAAAAAACCGTTTGTTTTCCTGTAGCAGGGCAGTAATGGCGGCCTCGGGCAGTGGCCGGCTGAAGAAATAGCCCTGCACTTCATCGCACTGCTGGGTTTGCAAGAGCGCCAATTGCTCGGCTGTTTCCACCCCTTCAGCAACCGTTCTCAGGCCAAGCGCGCGGGCCAAAGCGATAATGGCGAAGACCAGCTCGGCGCTGGCGTGATCTGCGGCCATATCCTGTACAAAAGAGCGATCTATTTTCAGAATATCGACCGGAAAGGTTTTCAGGTAGGTCAAGGAGGAATAACCGGTACCAAAATCATCAATGGCCAGATTGACTCCGCGCGCCTTGATGGTTTGCAACAGGGCGTGGGTGCGGGTGGTGTTCTGAATCAGCGCGCCTTCGGTAATTTCCAATACCAAACGGGTAGGCTCGAAACGGGTCTCGTTCAGAGTGGTATTGACCGACTCGGCAAAATCCTGCTGCAGAAACTGTACCGAGGAGATATTGACCGCCAGCGTGAACGTTGTCAGGCCCGCTTCGTGCCAGTGCCGGGCCTGTGTGCAGGCGGTTTTGAGCACCCACTCGCCGAGCGCGATAATAATGCCGCTTTCCTCGGCCAGGGGAATAAAGTCGTCAGGCGGAACCAGACCTCGTTGCGGGTGCTGCCAGCGCAACAGGGCTTCCAGACCCACCAGGGTACCGCTGTGCACATCGACCTGAGGCTGATAGTGCAGCACCATCTCCTGCCGTTCGAGCGCGTAGCGCAGATCGTTTTCCAGCCGCAGCCGTTCCACCGCCCAGCTATTCATTGCTGGCGCATAGTATTGAAAACCCCGTCCCCCGCGTGCCTTGACGCGATAGAGTGCCGTATCGGCGTTTTTCAGCAGGCTTTGTGGATCAGTGCCATCTCTGGGATATAGACTGATACCGATGCTGGCGCTGAGAAACAGCTCATGATCCTCAATAATAAAAGAATGGTCCAAGGTCTGTAGCAAGGTTTTGAGCATAGTGTCCAGGCACTTGCCCTGATCCAGCTCCGGCAAAACAATGACGAATTCATCGCCACTGACCCGGGCCAGTGTGTCGGTCTCGCGCAGTGACGCGCGCAAGCGCGGTGCCAGAGCCTGCAGCAGTGCATCGCCAATGGTGTGTCCCAGACTGTCATTGACGGTTTTGAAGCGATCCAGATCCAGGAACAAAACCGCGAACATTTCGTTATGCCGACGCGCCCAGGCAATGGCCTGCTCCAGGCGATCATTCAACAGATTCCGGTTGGGTAATCCGGTCAGGCTGTCATGATTGGCCTGGTGCGCCAGTTCCCGTTCATAGTTCTTGCGTTCGGTGATGTCCTGACCAATGCTGATCATACTGCCGTCGGAGAGACGCACATGCGCCCAGGTTGTATCAATAATGTGACCATCGCGCACGCGGGTTCTGAAATCAAGCCAGTCAGCATTGGCCTGCTCGATCAGCAAGCGCACCCGTCGCTGCTCCACCGGGTCGGGGTAGGTTTCAGTCAGAAGATCGCGAGTCTGCGCCTCATGCAGTGACCAGCCCAGGATATACTCCCAGGCTTTGTTAACCATCGTCGGCTGACCCTGCCGATTCAAATGCATCAGCATGACCGGCAGGTGATCAAACATGGTTTGTAGCAGTTCTTGCTGGATTTGGAGCTGGGACGACGCTGCACGCTGTGCGCTGACATCATGAAAGACCAGTACTACACCCAAAATCTGCTGTTGTGCATCGCGTATTGGCGCAGCGCTGTCTTCGATCGACAGCTGCCGGCCATCGCGGCGGATAAGGGCGGTATGGTTGGCCAGACCGACGACAATACCTTCGCGCAGTACGCGCTCGGTTGGATTCTCGACGATTTGGCCGGTGTCTTCACTGATGATTTGAAAAACCTCACTGAGGGGGCGACCGACCGCCTCGGACTCGGCCCAGCCGGTCAGGCTTTGGGCTACCGGATTGATGAAATTGATCCGCCCTTGAGGATCAGTAACAATCACGGCATCGCCAATGCTTTGCAGAGTTACAAACAGTTGTTGTTCGCGCTCGCGCAGACTGCGGGTATGCGCCTCGACCTGCACAGCCATGCTGTTGAAGGAACGGGCAAGATCGCCGATTTCGCTGCACGAGTGTACCGGGCTGCGGTGCTGGAAATCACCCTGGCCGAAGTGCGCAGTGTCGAACACCAGGTGCTGGATCGGGCGCAGGATATTGCGTCCCATGCGCCAGATCAGAAGAATCACGATGAGTAACAGCGCAACACTGATCAGTACGCCAAACTGCAGCAAACGGGAAAAATTGGCAAAAGCGATATCGCTATTCCCGGTAACAACTACCAGCCATGGTATCTGCTCACCTGTAACATGACTTGCCAGTCGGGGCACCCCATCATTGGTGATCAATTCGCTGACGCCTTCACCCGCCTGCAAGACGTCCTGCATACCTTGCACATCACTGACATTACGCCCTGTTTGTTGCCTTTGCCGGCTGGAGTGGGCCAGGATTACACCCTCTTTGTTCAGTATGCCTACCAGTGTCTGAGCCGGCAGCTTTTGTTTGGCCAGCAGTGTTTGCAGCCAGTCAAGCCGAAGTAAGGCTGAAATAACAGCGGTTACGCTACCGTTTGCGTTCAGAACCGGGCGGGCAATCACCAGCGTCCAGGCACCGGTGGCGCGCGATGCTACTGGATTGCCTGCAATCATAGTAGTGCCACTGCTGGCAAGCGCTTGCTGGAAATAGAGCCGGTCAATAACATTGAAGCGCAGACCGGAGGCTGAGCCCAGCGCACTGCCATCCATCGCGTTTAGCTGGATATCCTGAATATGCGCCGGCAAATCGGCTTTTATCGCCTGGAAAAGTTGTTGATTATGTGACGCTTCGGCGGGATCAAGCGAGATGCTCTTGCTGAGGCTGAGCAAAAGCATACTTATACCTTCCATATGACCATCGATATCCTGGCTGACCTGCCGGGCCAGATCCAGGGCATTGTGTTGCGCCTCGCTGATCACCGTATCCAGATAGGCTTTAAAATAAAACAGGGCCAGCAGAAAAAAAGGTAAGCCTGCCACCAGGGCCAGCACCAGCAGCTGATGTGCGATTGGAAAACGCTTGGGCCAGTGGCGACTGACTGATGTCGCGGGCAGGGCATGAGGTAATGGCACAGTGTTACAGCACCTTCGTGATAGACCGGGGCATAGGGCGTATTGCCCGGTCGGGTGTGCTGGCATAGTGATCAGTGATGGTAAAAAAACGTGCCATAAAGTCCTTACTTGAAGTTATCCTTAAGACGACCTTGACTGACAAAAATTTGTATTTTGTGTCAATGGTTTGGCACCGTGCGTCAAAGAGGTGAATGTGTCGCTGAATGTTATTTTACAATTTGTAACAATTATGTTCATGTAAAATATAACTGCTGACGTAATTATTTTCTTTGAAGAGAACAAGCACATTCCATACCAGTGATATAGCGCTGGTAAAGCAAGAATCAGTTTGGAGACTACTGCTGAAATCGATATTGGTTATGGGGCGAGAACAGGCGCGATAAGAGCATGCCGGCGAGCCTCAGCAGGCAAAAAATCCGGCATTGAGCAGCAGCTTTAAGAATTACGCCGGCTGGTTAATTATCCGCTCAGCTTTTTTTTGGTTTTCGGTTTCGGTCGGGCACCATAGCTTTTGAATTTTTCCACGACCCGTTCGATTTCCTGATCTGACAGCAGATTTGGGCCGCCCATTTGCGCGCTGAGATAAAACTGCTGGGCCAGCACTTCGACTTCTTTGGCCAGCCAGAGCGCTTTAGCCAAACCCGGACCAGTAGCAATCACCCCGTGATTGGCCAACAGGCAGGCGGTACGATCCTGCAGTGCCTGGAGCGCATGCTCTGACAGTGCCTCACTGCCAAAAGTGGCGTAAGGCGCGCAGCGGATAGTCGGTCCGCCGGCGGCAGCGATCATATAGTGCAAAGCAGGAATATCCCAGCCCATGATGGCGATAGCTGTCGCGTACAGCGAATGAGTGTGCACCACTGCGTTGAGGTCGCTGCGATTTTGCAAAATGGCGACATGAAAACGCCACTCGCTGGATGGTGTCTGCGTCTTGTCATGCCGACCCTGTAAATCCATATACACAATATCATCCAGTTCCAACTGCTCGTAAGGCACGCCGGATGGGGTGATCAACAGACCTTCCTGCCAGCGCGCGCTGATATTGCCGGAGGTACCCTGGTTGATACCCAGCGCGTTCATTTGCAAGCAGCAATCAATGATTTCCTGGCGTAACGCCCGCTCTTTTTTCTTTCCCATAGTGGTTTCCCTTAATGCCGTTACTGATTTACTGGCGCTAGCTTAAGCGATCCAACCTGTTTTGGAAGCGGAATTAACGCAGCGTCGGTTTTACGGCGGAAAAGCACCGGATGGATAGCGGCAGCATGACCGTTTTTTGACAGTTCGCAGTAACAGTATCACTGGATTTTTTAGCGGTAGGGTTTTTAAGGGTTTTATTGTTTTTGCGTACAATGCGCAGCATTCACAATACTGGATATATGGAAACTTATGACGATTCAAGATGTAGTAGGTAGTGCGTTTAACGACGTTATCGGGTTTCGGATTGCCAATTGGCAGGCAGACTATGTGGAGCTGTTGCTGGAGTTGCAGCCTATGCACCTGAACCGTTCCGGTGTAGTGCATGGCGGTGTGCTGGCAACGCTTATTGATGCTGCCGGCGGTTTTGCGGGTTGCTATTGCAGCGTGCCGGGCAATATCCGGCGGGCGCTGACCCTGTCCATGAACACGCAGTTTACCGGTCAGACCAAATCCGGTGTGATCAAAGCGGTTGCCCGGCGCAGTGCGGGCGGGCGCAAGATTTTTTTCGCCAGTGTCGAGGTATTCAGCGAACAGGGCGATTTGATTGCTGTAGGGCAGGGTACATATCGTTACCGTACCGGCAGTGAAACCCCGGAGGGCTCGCCTGTGGCAACAAGCGACGCAAATGCCGGATGAACAAATACCTGTTTTGCTTGCTTGGCATGCTTTTGAGTCTGCCCTTGCTGGCAGCAGAGCAAGCCGAGCTGTGGACCGCATTGGCGCAGGGCGGACATGTTGCGTTGATGCGGCATGCGCGTGCGCCAGGCACGGGTGATCCGGCCCGGTTTCAGCTGAACGATTGCGCAACCCAGCGTAATCTGGACGACGCGGGGCGCGAGCAGGCCGGTCGGACGGGGGCTGCCTTTCGCACCAGGGATATTAAAGTAGCGCAGGTACTGTCCAGTCAGTGGTGCCGCTGCCGGGAAACGGCGGCATTGCTCGATCTCGCGCCAGTCGAAGACTTGCCAGCGCTGAATTCGTTTTTTGCTGACAGCACACAACGCGCACCTCAAACCGCGCAGCTGCGCCAGTATCTGACAGAGCTTGAGCGCAGCGGGCCAAGCGTGGTGCTGGTCACGCATCAGGTCAATATCACCGCCTTGACCGGATACTATCCTGTTTCCGGCGAAATCATTGTGTTGCGACTGGATACCGCAGGTGATTTCACGCTGCTGGGGGCGATTTCCCCTTTTTGAGCAGCCAGCAGCGTTTGTACCGATTGGCTGCGACATTTATTGCCATTGCGCAACCTATGTTGCAACCCTGGTATCTGTTTTTAATTTTTAATTACTTAGTTTAATCAAATGGTTATTGATATTTGATGTGGCGGTATCATTTTTGCTGAAGACCTTGCTGTACCTGGGGCAACAGTTGCCCTGTAACACGCGTGAGGGATTGAACTGAAGCATGCACAATTTGACCGCCGCTCCAATTCTATTAGTTGATGATGAACCGTCGTTGCTGCGTAGTGCGAGCCTGATGTTGCGTGCGGCCGGTTTCAACGCTGTGCAGACTCTGGAGGACGGTCGTCAGGTGTTGCCGCTGCTGGCACGCCAGCCTATAAGCCTGCTGTTACTCGATCTGACCATGCCGCATATACACGGCCAGGAGGTCTTGCAGCAGGTTGTCACGGAGCACCCGGAGGTGCCGGTTATCATTATCACCGCTACCAGCGAGCTGGATATCGCGGTGCAATGCATGCAGCAGGGTGCGCAGGATTATCTGGTCAAACCGGTAGAGAAAAGTCGCTTCATCGCGGCGGTGACACGGGTTATAGAAGTGCGTGCGCTGCAGCAGGAAGTGCAGACCCTGAAGGATCATTTACTGCGGGGTGAATTGCGTCAGCCGGCCGCGTTTTCCGAAATCGTGACGCAAAATAAAGCCATGACGGCTATTTTTCAGTACGTGGAGGCGATTGCCGGATCGTCACAGCCGGTACTGATCAGCGGTGAAACCGGCACCGGCAAGGAGCTGATTGCCCGCGCTATTCACACCTTGTCCGGCCGGCCCGGCGAGTTCGTTGCGGTCAATGCCGGCGGGCTGGACGATCAGGTTTTTTCAGACACCTTGTTCGGGCATAAAAAAGGCGCGTTTACGGGCGCGGAACAGGTGCGCGAAGGGCTGATCGCCACGGCGGCGAATGGCACTTTATTGCTGGATGAAATCGGCGATCTCACCCAGGCATCCCAGATCAAATTGCTCAGACTGCTGCAGGATGGCACCTATTATCCGCTCGGCAGCGATCAGCCGCGTCGCAGCCAGGCGCGCGTGATCGTGGCCACGCATCGTGATATTCAACGCCTGATCGTCGAGGGTGGATTTCGCAAGGATTTGTACTACCGTCTGCGCGGCCACCATATCCAACTGCCGCCCCTGCGCGAGCGCAAAGACGATCTGCCTGGACTGCTCGACCATTTTCTTGGTCAAGTGGCGGCGCAGCTGGGCAAAGACAAACCCACCGTGCCGTCCGAATTATTGACCATGCTGAGCAACTATCACTTTCCCGGCAATGTGCGCGAGCTGGAGTCAATGGTGTTCGACGCTGTCGCCCGCCACCAGCGCGGTGTGCTGTCGCTGCAAGGTTTCAAGGCTGTGATCGGGAGCGAACTGGATAGCCTGGAACGCACAGAGGTGCCGGCGGCAGCGGCGAATTTGTTTGCGGATCATCTGCCGACTTTGAAAGAAGCCGAACAGTATTTAATCGAACAAGCGCTGCAGCGCGCCAAAGGTAATCAAGGTATCGCGGCCAGTATGCTGGGTTTGACTCGCCAGGCTTTGAACAAACGACTGGTGCGTGAGCGCAACAACAGAATTGTCACAGACGACTGATAGTTTGGATTTAAAAATGGAGCGAAACGAAATGGCTGAAATACCCAAAAGCTTGATGCAATGTGGTGTGTTGCTGCTGGTATTGTTCGTGATCAGCGTAAGTCCCGCCCGGGCGCAGACTGACCCGTGCGACGGTGACGATGCCATCGAGCTGCCAGCAGGCAGCGGCGAAGATTTGGCAGTGACGGGCGAATGCCTCATCGTCAAGGCCGGAACATATCACTACAACAACGTCAATATTTACGACGGCGGCATATTGAAATTCGAGGATGCCGCCATCGATTTTTGGGCGCAGTCGATTCTGGTAGAAAACGAAGGCAGTCTGCTCGCGGGATCGCCTGAAGCGCCCATTGGCACGGCGGGTGGCGTGGTCACGATTCATCTGTATGGCGCGGACCAGGGTGCTCGTCCGTTTGGCACCGATCAGGGGCCGCGCGGTATGGGTATTACCTGCAAATCCGATGATTTTTGCGGTGTTCCCTCGACCATCTGGAATGCGAACTATGACAGCAATACCGATCAGCTTAAGCCTAAAAACGAACATGTGAAAAGCGCGCTGCCAGGTGGTGAGGATTATTTTTACCGCTACGACCCCATGCCCTACGACGATGGCAATCCCAATGCGTATTTCGGTTATAAAGTCCTGGGTGTGTCTTATGGCGGGACGCTCAAACTGTTTGGCAAAAAAGGGGCAACTTACGGCGATGTCGATGCTGCGAAGTCCGGCAACAGTTGGGTACGGCTTGATAAAACATTGCTTCCTGGTCAGGACACACTGGTGTTGGATCGGTCGGTGGACTGGGCCAAGGATGACCACATCGTTGTCACCACGACGGATTATCTGCCCGGTCACTCCGAGGAATTCATCATTGACACGGTCAGCGCGGATAAAAAAACCATCACAGTCACGAAAACCGCCGAGTATATTCACAACGGTGAGGTGTTCCCCTTGGATTCCGTGCCGGATCGTCTTGGACTGGACATCCGTGTCAACGGCCAGCCCGCTGCGGAAACCCGCGCTGCTGTGGCCTTGCTGACGCGCAGTATTCGGATTGTGTCGGCCGGCGATGACTTCGGTGATCCATTTCCGGAACCCGACGTGTTGGTCGATTCAAAGGAAAAACCGGGCACGCAACACCCTTATTATTTCGGTGGTCATACGGTCATTCGCCAGGGTGTGAAAGCTGCCCAGATTCAGGGCGTGGAGTTCAAGCAAATGGGCCAGGGCGGGCGCATGGGGCATTATCCGATCCATTTTCACCTGACCCGCAAAGCGCCGCCAAACACTTTTGTCAAAGACAGCTCGATAAACGAGTCCATGACCCGCTGGGTGGTGCTGCACGGGGCGCAGAATATTACCCTGGCGCGTAACGTGGGCTATAAATCCATCGGTCACGGTTTTTATCTGGAAGACGGCACCGAGATCAACAACAAGCTGTACTCGAACATCGGCATTTTCGCCCGCGCGGCGGTTGATAATGCGCAGAATCCGCGTCAAGTGCCGGGCATTCTGGCGTCGGCCGAAAATCCAGGTATCGAACAGGTGCCGTACCATTCCGATTTCCAACACCCCAGTGTGTTCTGGATCATGAATGGCTGGAACGACTTCGAGTACAACATGGCTGCGGGGGCAACTGCATGTGGCGTTTGCTATTGGTTGGTGCCGGGGGCTAACAGTGGTCTTTCGCTGCAGCAACAATGGGACTCCTATGCCTCATTGCAAACCAAATTCAGTAATGCCGGCACAACGCCCTTAAAGAAATTCGAAGGCAATTTCTGCACCTCAGCCATGAATTCATTCAATACGGTGGGTAATAGTGCTCAATGTCATGGTGTTGGTGGCGTAACCGGTGATGTCGTGCTTGATCTTGTACCCAATCCGCTCGTGCCGAGGCATCAAACCCCCCCCACTGAAGCCGCTAGAGCCGCTAAATACTATCCAAAGGTCGCAGATGCGGGATCGCGGATTGCCACGAATTGTTATTACAACAGCGAAAATGACAAAGCCGTCGGCGCCTTTCTGGATGACAACGGCGATCTTATTTGCAGTGAGGTTGCGCGTTGTTCCGGCGACAATGCTGACACCAACTGCAAAGTCACCGTACTTGACCGCTATACCACTGCATTCCATTGGGCGCAGCATAATTTTTCCGCTATCTGGCTGCGGCCCTTGTGGTCGCTGGTGCAGAACAGTGTGATCTCTGATGTGCAAAATGCGGGTTTGACCTTTGTGACTGGCGGTGATTACACCAAAGCCTCTTCGCCAGAGGGTAATTGGTTACTGGCAAGGAAAAACGTTTTTATCGGGCATACCCAGGACGATAACCCCTACGCGTCTGATGCCGGACCGTTTAATCCACAGGGCCTTGAGTGTGACAGCCGCTGCTACAACGGGCAACTACTGCATCTCTGAAGAAGAAGGATCAGCGTTCCAATTGACAACTGGGCGGTCAACCAGCGCTTGTTCAATATCTACGATGGTCCCGCCCAACAAGAGCCAGAATGCATTTTTGAATATTACAAAAACCTATCTTGAAAAGGATAAGTGCACACAAGGTCAGGGCAACTGCAAGGACAGTCGCTATATCTATGGCCGGGCTCTTGGGGTTCTGTACGATGACGGGCCTCGTGAAAAACGAGGCGCAAGGGCGCTGTTATTTGCCCAATGCGGCTATTGCCTGGAAGCAACCCAATGGATTTTACTATCCACCCTCGTTTCATTCCCGCAATCTTTATTTTGAAGACGTCGAAATTCGTCATTTTGTGGTGGAGCCCTTGTTTGAACCCGGTACGCGAATATCCAACTGGACGCGGTACTTGCAACATACTGCACACATGGTTGGAAGGGACCTTTAACGACTACACCAGCGTTGATCGGCAAACCGTTCTGAACGACGACGATGGCTCGCTGACCGGTCTGGTCAATACGTTATCCGTCAACGAAGACCCTTTCTTCAATGCCCCGGTCGAGGTTGTCGAGTGTTTGTCAGACGGCACCGCTAAAACCAGCCCGTACCACTATTTGACAACAGCGATTTATCCAGACTGTGCCGTTAAAGGGCGCGAAAACTGCGGTGTGAACGAAAAGGTTCACCACCTGTGGACTGGGGGCGATCCTGCTCTGATCCCAATTGCTATGGCGTACCTTTATACCGGCAATATCTGACTGATGAAGAGATAAGCGAGCAGGCTGCTCCGAATATCCGCTGATGGGGCAGGGTATTTGGCAGCGCAGTAATCTGACGCCCAATCACGGCATGTTCTATATCGATGCCACTGTATCCAGAGAGGTACAGGAGGATACTTTAAGTATCTCACGGCCACCACCGGTAGGTCCGGAGGCGATTAATCCGCATCAACTCAATGTATTCCAGGCTGGCGAGACCTACTATGTGTATCTGGTCTTTGCCACCCCCGAAACCGAGCAGACCTATCAGATCTATGTTGGCAGAGACTTCGATATCAACACGTTAAAGGCCGTGACTACCCCGCTGAAAACCGCCAATCTGACATTCGCTGAGAAAGCGTGGCCATCAGTCTGGGCAGCCGAACACGATGACAGTACCGGGGTGCTGAGCGTGAATATAGTATGGGCTTTAGCCAATTCGAAAAGGACTACCAAAAAGCCAGGGAAAACAGCTGCCAGCCCAAAAGCTTTTGCGATCTGAATGAGAATAAGCAATGTGTCAGCTCGCCGCAATTTAAAAAAGACCATCCAGAGCTAAGCGCGACTCAAATCAAAGAGTACGATGCAGCCTGCGCCTAGGCAGGTGTGGATGGGATTGCCCAGAGGGCGGCGCTGTTATGGCTTTGCTTTTACACTGCCGGATACCTTTGAAACCTTGACCGCCGCTGAGTGGGCTAATCCGGCGCTCAATCCGCGTCCGCCTGCAAAGCCCTTTCCCGATGAACATTGGCGTATCACACCGACCGGTGAAAAGCTGTTTACACTGGCCACGCCTGACCTCGCTGGCGACGACTGTAAAAACCCCGACGGCACCGAGGGCAATACCAAAAACACCTATATCACCGGCACGGAGCGTTCCGAGCGGATTCTCGGCACCGAGGGCGACGACATTATCGAAGGTTTCGGCGGCGATGATCAGATTATCGGGTTTGGCGGCAATGACTGGATTTCCGGCGGTGCGGGAAATGACGTGCTCCTGGGTGGTGAGGGCGATGACGAAATGCATGGCGATGACGGCGCTGATCTGGTGCAAGGCGATGACGGCGCTGATCTGATGTTTGGCGGCGCGGGCGACGACATCCTCAGTGGCGGTGCTGGCGCTGATCTGCTGCTCGGCAACGCAGGTGATGACCTGCTGCAGGGCGAGGCGGGTAACGACATGTTGTTTGGCGACGAGGGTGAGGATGTGCTGATTGGCGGCGCGGGCGACGATGCTCTGCTGGGCGGTGCGGGCGATGATTTAATCAATGCCGGTGCGGGCGATGATACCTGCGCTGCCGTTGCATCTGCCAGTGGTTGCGAAACCGCCTTTTAAGATTAAAAAATTATTAATCAGGGTAATGATATGAAAATACATAAACTATGGCTGCTTACGCCTTTGCTGCTCGGTTTGTCGGGCTGCGGCAGTGACAATAACAATAACAATAATAATGACAGTAATACCCCGCAATTCAGCGATCGCACCCTACGGGATCTGGAAACAGCCGTCGGTGAAAAGTACCGGGAATTGGGTGTGCCGGGGCTGCTGGTCGGTCTGTGGGTGCCGGGCGTCGGGGAATGGACGCAGTCTTATGGTGTGTCCGATCTGGACACCCAGGCCCCGATGCGGTTTGATCAGCATGTGCGCATCGGCAGTGTCACCAAAACCTACACCGTAACGTTAATCCTGCAGTTGCACGATGAAGGCTTGCTGAATATCCACGATCCCGTCAGCAAATACTTCGGTACCGATCCCGCCAGCGGCAAGATTGTGCTGGAGAATGCGATCCCCAATGCTGATCGAATTACCTTGCGACATATGGCAAACCTGACCAGCGGGATTGCCAGTTACACCGCCGACCCCGATTTTCAGGATCGATTATTCAATAACCCCCAGCAGCAATGGCAACCGCTGGAGATGGTGAATATCGGTATTGCCAATACGGTTGCCGGCTGTCCGTTCGCACCAACAGCCTGCTTCGAACCGGGCGAGAGCTGGTTTTACAGCAATACTAATGCGGTCATGCTCAGTCTGATCGTTGAACACGTCACGGGTAAACCTTATCGCGAGGTACTGCACGAACGTATTCTTGCGCCGCTGGGCTTGCAGGAAACCGATCAGCCTGTCGACAACACCATCCCGGAGCCTTTTGCCCAGGGTTACACCTTTCAGGGGCGTGATGACAACGTATTGCAGAACGCCACTGACTGGAATCCGAGCTGGGGTTTCGGCGTGGGCGATCTGACCTCGGACTTCGAGGATTTACGCATCTGGGGACGCGCGGTGGGCCGGGGTGATCTGTTAAAACCCGAAACACAGGCATTACGTCAGGAGCAGGTAAGCGTCGGCGGACATCAGCCCGGGGTTCGGGCTTATGCCGTCGGTATTGGCTATAACCAAGGCTGGTGGGGGCACGGGGGGGAGCTGCCCGGTTACAACAGCATGACCTTCTACCGGCCTGATATTGATGCCGTAATGGTTGTTATTGCCAATTCCGATGAACTCGAAGATGGCGCGCATCCGGCCTATTTTGTGGGCGATGTCATCATCGATATTGCGGCCCGCGAAAGTCCGCTGCTGGAAGATTTTGATCCGGATGTGCCGTTCATTAACGATCCGTTTTCGCCCGAAGACTGAATCAGATCCAAAAAGTTATACGCAAGCCCTATAGATTGGTACGCGCTAGGGATAACTTGCCAGGTAAATCAACAAGATATAGCTGAAGAATTACGTCAAATCATACTTTTTCAGCTATATGCCGGAGAAAAGTATATGAAAAATAGCCTGTACTCGATGGCTGTGCTGCTGAGCATCGGGCTGTCTGCCTGCGGTGGCGACAACGATCACAACACTGCTGTCATACCGTCGGTCGATGCGCCCAAAATCACGCCGATTTTGTCGCAGGTACGCACAACGCCCATTGTGGTAAAAGGATCGGATCGGCAATACCATCTGGTCTACGAACTGGAGCTGCGTAACATCACGCCGGGCAATGCGGTGATTGAACAGGTCGATGTGCTAGATGCCGAGCAAGAGCAGGTATTGGCCAGTTTCAGTGGCCAGCAGGTCATGGATCGTTTGCAGGTTGGTGGCGGTGGCGCACGTACCAGCAGTCTGGCAGCGGCACAGTTCGGGGTAATGTATCTGCATCTGTCGTTTGCCAGTAGTGACACCGTGCCGTTCCGGTTGCAGCACCGTATTCGTGCTGCCCTGGAAATTCCTGCTCCGCCGGAGTTTGCGGTATCGCTCGGTGGCGTTACTAACGTACAACTCGAACCGGTCGCCGCGCTGGGGGCGCCCTTGCGTGGTAAAGGCTATATCGCGGCCGACGGCTGTTGCGAATCCACTCGCCATATCCGTGCGTTACTGCCGCTCAACGGCGGCCAGTGGCTGGCGCAGCGCTATGCTATCGACTGGGAACAAGTCGATGAACAAAACCGGCTTTTCGTAGGTGATGCGGCGGACGTCAACAGCTATCACATTTATGGCGATGAAGTATTCGCTGTAGCCGACGCAACAGTGGCGTTCGCTATCGACGGATACCCCGATCAGATTCCCGGTGCGTTACCGAGCGGTATCGATGTCGCCGATGCTGACGGCAATCACATCATTCTGTCTCTCGGCAGAGGATTATATGCGCTGTATGCCCATCTGCAGCCCGGCAGCGTAGCGGTTGCGACCGGCGATAAAGTCAAACGCGGCCAGTTTATCGGCCGGGTCGGCAATTCCGGCAATACCTCGGAGCCACACCTGCATTTACACGTTATGGATGCGCCCTCGGGTCTGGTTGCCAATGGAGTGCCGTATGTGTTCGATACGTTTCAGATTACCGGTATTGATCTGGCCGGTACGGAAGATTTCGATAACGCGGCGTTGACCGGTGTGCCGGTCGCCATTACGCCTATCGATCCGCCTACCCAACACACTAATGAACTGCCAATGGATTTGACGGTAGTGGACTGGCTGAATGAGTGATTAAAACATGCTGCTCCGATGGGTAAGCCTAACCCTGACTTGCTGCTTATTGGCAAGTTGCGGCGGTGCTGAGGATAATCCTGCTGAACGTAGCATCCCGGCAGGTGGCGTCTGGTACGAAGCAGATTTTAAGCACGCTCCCGATCTGGCTGCGGAATATCATCACACTATCATTCTTGATCTGGAACCAGCCAGCTATATGGGTGAACCGCTGGAAAATCTGCTGCGCTATCGCCTGGATACCGGAACGTATCGTTTTTGTATCGATCCCGACGATGAACTGATCACCGGTTTTACCCTGGAGAATAAAGCTGGCGAAGTGGTCGTGCAGTTGGATCGCTTCAGCGAGTGCTCTGAACTGGTGCTGCCAGCCGGAATTTATACCAAACGCATCCGGCACAATGGCGACGCGATGGTTACAAAAGCGGTTGCCGAGGGTGCAACACCACGGAGCCGGGTGGCGTTCGTGCAAGCGCAGGATACGCCCAGAGTGACAGACCAAAAAGGGCAACCGCGTGGTGGCTGGTGGGCGATCGTGCCAAACGCTGAAAGCAGCAGGATTATCGCGGCCTTGCCACCTGAAGATTATTGTGGCCCCGACGATTACCCCAGCCCGGTGCCTTGTCCTTCGAAGCTTGGCGGGGTAGTGCAGTCAGCCATCTCATCGGCGCAGCTATTTCGTTTTGACCATCCCATGGGCAGTGCGACAGTGCCGGTTGCCATGCAACCCGGAGTCATTAACAAAACAGTTCCGTCGCCTTTATTTGTATTTTTTAATTTCGCCAGCAGTTCTATATCAGCCCATACCCACGATAATGCTACGACAGCTTGCGCTATCGATGTCTACGGTAGATCAGCGGGTTATCTTCTGGCGACGCAAGGCGCGAGCGCACTAAACAGTGCCTGTGAGACTGGAACACTGGTGTTTAACGATCTGGGCGACTATACCTTCCAGTTTTATGTGCTGGAGCCGTATGAATCGCCGCCAACCAAAGCGGGAGTTTATTTTTTTGGTGATTATAGCCTGGAAGTGTTGGGCGGAAGAGATTGGGAGCCAGCCACACTGAAGACGCTGTTTCGTTTGTTTCGTCCGCAGGATGGTGATGATACTGCTGAGATTTCCAGGAATTTACCAGAAGGCGAAGTTGCGCTGTTTGAGGATTGCAATTACGGCGGCAAAATGTGGGTGCTTGGCGAGGAGACCCCGGATTTCAGTGCGTTATCCGGGCCAGGGTTTGAGCTGGACAACGCCATCTCTTCTATTCGGGTTGGCCAGGATACAACCGCAATTCTCTATTCAGGCAGTGCTTATCAGGGAACCCGGCAGGAGTTCATCGCCGACACACCCTGTTTGCAGGGTACATCTATTGGCGACAATACAGCATCAGCTTTAAAGTTTGGCCATGCTATTGATGTGCTTATCTCTTCAAATCAATGCGTGGGCTGCAAACTGGCCGGTGTGGATCTACAACAAGCTGATCTGAGGGGTGTCGATCTGCGCCAGGCCGATCTGCGCGGTGCCAATCTGTTCAAAGCGAAACTGCGCAAAGCCAAATTTAACGATGCGTTGCTCAGCGGCAGCGATACCAATCTCAACTTCACCGAATTGCGTCAGGCTGATTTGACTGGAGCCGATCTCAGCCATGCCTCGCTGGAAGGTGCCGATCTGCGCCAGGCCGTATTGGCCTATACCGTATTGACGGATGCCAAACTGACTGGTGCACATATTTACCATACAGGCGATTCGCACCTCGATCTAACCCTCGCAACGCTGGATGGGGCTGATTTCTCGGGCGCGCTGATGGCAGATGTCAAATTCAGCGGGTCGATTAAAAACGCCAAATTTGACCGTGCAGTATTGGTTAATGCCGAGTTTGATAACAGCGTGCTAGACGAAGCCACGTTTAATGGCGCGTGGCTGGCGGGGGTGAACTTTACTGGCGCCAGTAGTGTAAAGAATGTGCAGCTGACCAATGCCTGTGTCAGCATTCAGGCCGGGAGGTGGGATTTCCCGGCGTTGCAGCGCAGTTATCATTACGATAAAACCGTTCTGGGTGTGCTGGCGACCGACACCAGTGTGTATTGTCCTAATGGGGAAAACCAAACCCAATGTTGTCCCAGCGGTGATGTCGCCAGCTGCAATGCGCGGCTGATCCGACCACAGGAAGCGCCGAATGCCGATCTGAGCCAGCCGAATCCACCACCCTGTCTGCCGGATCCTGCCGCGACGGACGATCCCGCTGCGGACGAATCCTTATTGTGTCCGCCGCCCCAGCCGGGCGGTATCGGGTTGCAGAACTGCTCGAATCTGCAATAACCGATCTGCAATAACCGATATGTCATACGGCGTGTATATGCCAGTAATACCATGTATCTGTTCTCCATGCCCGCCAAGAGATAGCGGGTGGGCTGCTGCCCAGGGACGAGAGTGGGCCGAGCAAAAGTAAGCCGGCATGCTGCAGCCGTAGCGACAATAAGCGCAGTGTGTTTTGCATAAGCAAAAAAAGTCGCACTAGCAGCGTGTGCAGAGCCGATCTAAATTCGCTGTATTTCATGGGTTTATAGCTATTTCTGCCGGTGGCGTGAAAGCTGCAATTTATCGGCTGACTCTGCCATTTTGACGTCATAGCCAAAGAAAATGGAGATACACATGTTTCTCAAGAATTTACCGCCCCTCTCACGCCGCGATTTTCTAAAAAGCACCTCACTGGCTGGACTGGCAGCCACCACGCCCGCCTGGCTGACCGGCTGCGGCGGCGATAATGATCACAATGACGCGCCCGAACCACCCGCTGCGGGCCGCGAGCTGCGCGATTTGCATTTCGATTTTTCCGATCGCCCGGAAGTGACGGATATTCGCCTGATGGCGTTGCGCAGCCCAGCCGATCAGCGGATTTTATTACCGCACAGTAATGAGACACGTGATCGCTTCCGGCTGGAAAACCCTTTGCTGGCATCTATCGATGATGCCCGGCTGACGCACTATATTGAAGACGTTGATTTACCCGCCGATGCGCTGCAAACCATTATGAGCTTCGGCACCCAGATGGACACGGGGGATACGGTGCTGTGCTCGGCGCAGATTCATATTCCCAAAGCCTCATTGAACGCCTTTGCCGAACGCGCCCTGGCGTTTGGCGCAGAACCGTCAATCAAAGTTTATTCGGGCAATATCAAGCACGCCAGGCTAGTTCAGTCAAAGCGCTGACTGAAGCACTCACCGATATCAATGATCTCTCGACCTGGGACGATATCGCGGCGTTTCTGGTGTTCCATCATCCCGAGATCATGAATCTGAATGCCGATCTGGGTTGCGATATTCTACAGCGTATTTACAGCCTGCCCTGTGCCGATGGTGACACGGGATGCTTCACAAATCTCTCAGCGTTAAGCAGAGACTTGGCAGAGGCAGGTTGCGCCAGTACGACCCCCGGCGGCTGGGCGACATTAGTACAGGCTACGCGGCAAACTTTCGATGAAAACGGCAATCTCGGCCCGGCAGTGCCGCTGGAGTCGGATGGCAAGCCTGTTTACCGCTACGACATCGATCCCGATATTGTCGAGAGGATCGGTGATGTCGTGCAAGTAATTCTGAAAAATATTTTTGACGATACCTTATTTGAGGGCACTAACTGGAAAGCCACGCAGGGCTTGGGATCTATTGATCAAAGTGCGGCTAATCTGGGCACACCGATTGGCGGGGAAGGGCCGCTTCGGATAGCGCCAGAGCATTCGGCAGGGACTACCTTGTACGGCGTTGAGATGCTCAGCTTCGAGGTGAAACAAGGTGCCGAGCGAGAGATTGAAGTCGCGCTTAAAAACCGCTTCCTACGCTATCTGAACGCCCATGTTGAATATCGGGATATAAACGACAAGCCTTTAAATATAAAAACATTATTCAGTGAGCAGAATAAACTCGATACCGCGACGGCGCGTTACCTGCGCCTGCTCAGTACCAATGATACGATTGCGGGTATCCCCTTAGACCCCGAAGAGATTGAATTAACACTGCCTATGCCGGAGCAGGCCAGCAGCGCTATGTTGCGGTTTACCGGCTTGGGTATAAACGCACCAATACCGAATGAAGCCATGTCACCGATTATCCTGACCAGTATCGTGAATATCGGTATTCCCGCTCTTTTGCTGGCGTTAGGGATTGGTGCGGGGGCTAGTGCAGCGCATGCGGTGATTACCGAGGCTGCCGAAGCGGTCATTAAAAGTGCTGAAGAGTTCGCACTAGTGCTGCAGGCGTTAGAGGATCTGTATGAGATATTAGGGGGCGTTGTAGCAGGCGGTGGGGGCGAACTTTTAATTGCGGTAGGCAATGTCGCTATTAATTTATTTCTCGAGCTTTTCCCCGAAGCACTGGCAAAGCTTGCCGCGATTGCGGCGGCTGATAAGTTGGCCGCCGCTGTGCCCTACGTGGGCATTGCTATGACCGTGTTGTCAGCCATCGCTACAGCTGCAGCGCTGGCCGAAACTATCGTTGAAACCCTCACCAGTCCGCCGCTGTTTACGAATCGGTTGTCCCTGGTGCAAGACATTAAGCTACAACTCAAACCCACGCCTGCCGGTTCCAGCTTTGCCACCGCGGCCAGTCACTACAAGATTACGGCACATTATAATCAATCGATAACACGAACCCTGGAAGGCACTGTGCAAGGCGGCAGTACGAATCCCATCGCGCTGGAGTGGAAAGATTCCCCTATCGGCGGCACGGTTGAGTTTACAGTTACGCTAACGAGCGCGGACGGCTGCCTGGTCGGCCAGGGCAGCTCGGGTGAACTGGACAATCAACCCGAGCAGGTGAGTGAGCTCGAAATCGACATCGAGCAGGTCGCTTTGCCATTGACCGCCAATACCCAGTATCAGCATCGCTACAAATTAGCCATGGTAAGTGGCAAACGCAATTGGCAGCGAACTGATACGCCCCCGACGGCTGTGCAGGGTAATCTCAGCGCCAGTGGTCTCAGCGTTTTGAACGATGTCAGCGTGCAAACCTATACCAGTATGCTGGGCTACAGTTTTCGAGCTGCCGGGCAGAATATCAGCGCCTGCGATGGTGGTGCCAGCGGCCCGCTGCATGTGGTGCAGAATATCTCATTGGCGACGGACGGCTCTGGCGATCAGGGTCTGCAATTTTCGGGCTGCGGTTTCCGCGAGTCGTCGGCAGTGGTCTACGCCGCTCAGGGTACTCAGGACAGGCCGGGAAAAAATTTTTTCATTCGGCCCAAAGACAGCCATTTTCATGTGCTCTCCATGGTGCCCGGCAAAGGCGCGATTGATCCTGCTCAAACCGTCAGCTGGGGACGCTTTACGTTGCCACCGACTTCGCTGGCGTTGCATCCGCAGGGCTTTGTGGTGGGGGTTTCGCGGGAGAAGCATAAAATGGAAATCCTGCAATTGCCGGAACAAGCCGTACCCTTTTCCGATGCCCAGGATGCGGTGCCGTTTGCCGTTATGAAATCAGGTCTTGGAGGCCGCTCCGGTTTGCTGGACACGCCAGTTGCCGTTACCGTATATCAAGGTACGATTCTGGTGCTGGAACGTGGCAGCAACGGCAGGGGATTCCGCCGCATTCAGGCGTTTGATATCAGCGCTAATCCGGTCAAACAGTTCAGGAATAAGAGCACTAATATCCTGCCACTGCCTGAGGACGGCTCCGAGTACCTCGATCTGGGTGTGGACGGTTTAGGCTATATTTTCCTACTGAATGCTATCAACAGCGGACGCAGTCCGAATGATTACCGTCTGGATGTGTATGATCCGGAGGGTAATTTCATCACCCGCACTAGCGGTATGGCAGCAGGACGTCTGGCGGTGGGCTTATTTCGCACCGTACATACCCTGAACTTCGAAACTTTGACCGGTTCCACCCGCACCGAACCCACGGTGTCGCAGTGGATCCCGGTCACGCCTGGCGGTTGCGGGTGAGCCATGCAACGATGAACTTACATCATGGTCTGGCAGGTCTGCTGTGTGTGCTGCTAACGGCTTGCGGCGGTGACGGCGAAAATAATCCCGCTGAGCGCGGTATTCCTGAAGGCGGTGTCTGGTACGAGTCGGATTTTTAAACACGATCTCAGC
Organism: Gammaproteobacteria bacterium; assembly: GCA_041396125.1. Lineage (GTDB taxonomy): Bacteria > Pseudomonadota > Gammaproteobacteria > Competibacterales > Competibacteraceae > JAWKZG01. The sequence continues at coordinate 871,516 of JAWKZG010000001.1, forward strand.
GCCACTGCGCGTTACCATCATACGATTGTGCTGGATCTGGAACCGGCCAGTTATCGCGGCGAACCGCTGGAAAACCTGGTGCGCTATGAGCTTGATGCGGGAACGTATCGTTTCTGCATTGATGCCGATGACGAATTCATTACCGGTTTTACCCTGGAAAACGACCTGGGTGAGCCGGTATTGATGCTGGATCGGTTCAGCGGATGCAGCGAGCTGGAGTTACCGCCGGAATCTATACCAAGCGCATTCGGCACGATGGTGATGTGATTGTGACTCTTGCTGCGCAAGAGGGTGAAACACCACGGAGTAGGGTTGCTTTTGCACAGGCAACCAATACCTTGCGGGTGACGAATAATGAAGGCCAGCCTTTGGGTGGCTGGTGGATAATGCGTGTGGTGGAGCCGGGGCCAACGTATGGCAATCTATATCACAATAGACAGTGTGCTTCCTATTCCTGCACCTCTTCTGCGGAGGCCATTGACCCTCAAACAATCAGTAATCAAACCCTGTTCAAATTTGCTCATCCCCAGCGCCTGGGTGACCAAGACGCCGTGCCGCTGATGGTGGCCAGAACAGCACTGGCGTTTAGCAGCAGCGAGAATCCGCAATACACGCCGATGGTGATCAGCTCGAATACGTTTGGCCAGCCTGTGTCCGACCCCAAATTGATCGACGGCCACTACTGGCTCCAATCCTTGGACGTTCGTACCCTGCTATTGGAATGCTCCTCCTCAGCCACCTTGAAACCAGGATTGCATTTCTGCTTTCTGCCGTGACACCGACACCGCACATTCTCTGCGCTGAGAATCCTCTGATCGACCAGAATATGATGCAAGTCGGCGTGAATGATCTGGGGAATTATCATGGGCAGCTTTATGTCGTCGATCAGCAAGGACGCAAGCGCTTGATCGAGTATGATCATGATGGTACTCGAAAATTTGTTGCCGATTTTGATAATGCGTTTCGTCAGGGAGATGAGCAGAAGTTGACGTTTCAGCTGATGGCGCGTTTGTTTTTCCCAGGTGATCCTGACTATGAACCACTGCTGGATTTGCAGCAAGGTGAAGTGGCTTTATTCGAAGAATGCAACTTTAAGGGCAATATGTGGGTATTGGGCAGAGGCGATAGGCTTAATTGGGATGCGAATGGATATTTTTCTTATTATAAAGGTTCCGATTTTAAACTGAATAATAATATCGCTTCGATCAGGCTGGGACCGCTTACAACCGCTACCCTCTATACCGAAGAGTTTTACAAAGGGTCGCAGCAACAAATAATCGGCGATCAAACATGCCTGGACGGTACCACCATAGGCAGCAATACGGCCTCATCAATAAAAATCGGCGACAGTGCAATCGATATCCTGATTTCCTCGAATAGCTGCATCGGCTGCAAGCTACCAGGCGTGAATTTGAGCAATAGAGTCCTGAGAAATGCCGATTTACGCAAAGCCGATCTGCGCGGTGCTACTCTATTCAAAGCGAAGCTGCGCAAAGCCAAATTTAACGACGCGTTGCTCAGCGGCAGCGATACCAATCTCAACTACGCCGAATTGCGTCAGGCTGATTTGACTGGAGCCGATCTCAGCCGTGCCTCGTTGGTAGGTGCCGATCTGCGCCAGACCGTGTTAGCCGATGCCGTATTGACGGATGCCACACTGACCGGCGCACATCTTTACCAAATAGGCGATTCGCACCTCGATCTAACCCTCGCAACGCTGGATGGGGCTGATTTCTCGGGCGCGCTGATGGCGCAGGTCAAATTCAGCGGGTCGATTAAAAACGCCAAATTTGACCGTGCAGTATTGGTTAATGCCGAGTTTGATAACAGCGTGCTAGACGAAGCCACGTTTAATGGCGCGTGGCTGGCGGGGGTGAACTTTACTGGCGCCAGTAGTGTAAAGAGATGTGCAGCTGACCAATGCCTGTGTCAGCATTCAGGCCGGGGAGGTGGGATTTCCCGGCGTTGCAGCGCAGTTATCATTACGATAAAACCGTTCTGGGTGTGCTGGCGACCGACACCAGTGTGTATTGTCTAATGGGGAAAACCAAACCCAATGTTGTCCCAGCGGCGATGTCGCCAGCTGTGATGCTCGGCTGATCCGACCACAGGAAGCGCCGAATGCTGATTTAAGCCAGCCCAATCCGCCACCCTGTCTGCCGGATCCTGCCGCGACGGACGATCCCGACGATGCGCCGCTTGTCCGCCACCACAATCCAGTGATAGCCCATTAAGCAACTGCTCGCAGCCCCAGTAACCCTATACATTGCCTATGAACAAGCCGCCGCCACAGCGCATCATACCGGCCCTGGAACTGCTGGCCCCGAAGCTACTAGCCCTGGGCGCTGATGTGTATTGGGAAACTGATACCTCGTTGCGCATTCAAAACATTGTCAGTACAACCGACGCACCCTTCGACGACCTGCAAGCGTTATTGGGGACTCGCCTGGACCAACTACCGTCACCGCCGCCGATGCTGGTGGCCACCCTGCGCACACCGCTGACAGCATTGAGTCGCTTGCAGTCGTTCCGGGGTTTGTACTGCCGCCTGCATGATGATTCACAACGCGGATTTGTGTTGCACGGCGAGCCAAAAACCGATCCTGTGGCAGGGTTTGGCGGTTATTTCGGGATTGCGCGGGACATCACGGCAGAGTGGCAGGAGCTGGAACGCGCCCGTGACACCCAGGCGCTACTGGCAAACGCCATTGAGAACGTCTCCGACGGTTGTGCGCTGTTCGATGTTGAGGACCGTCTGATCTACAGCAATAGCACCTGGCGCGACTATATCAATGCTGAAATCGCGCCATTAATCGAGCCCGGTATTACCTTCGAGCGCATCATGCAGCTGAATCTGCAATATGGTTTGGCGGCTGAAGGCATTGGGCGGGAAGATGACTGGCTGCAGGAGCGGCTGGCCCGGCACCGGGGCGGCAAACACATTTTTCTGCAATATGCGGCAGAACATCAGTGGTTGCTGGTGCGGGATTATCCCACTGACAGTGGCGGGCGATTAATCATCACCAGCGATATCACACAGCTGAAACAACGCGAGCAGGCGCTGGCGGAAAGCGAGGAACGCTACGCGCTGGCCATGCGTGGTGCCAATGAAGGTTTGTGGGACTGGCGCGTCGGTGTGGATACGGTGCATGTCTCGGCCCATGCCTGCGCGATTTTGGGCTTTAGCGTAAGCTCGACAATACCGCTCAAGGACTGGTTGGCTTGTCTGCACCCGGCTGATCGAAAACTGTGGCGGCGGCGTTTTATAGACCATCTGAAGGGCGTTAGCGCTTTTTTTGAATGCGAACTCAGAGTACGGCATCAAAACGGCGATTATCGCTGGGTGTATATTCACGGACTGGGGTTGCGGGATGCCAGTGAGCAAGGGCGTGGCCGTATTTATCGTATCGCCGGCTCGATTGGCGATACCACCGAACGCAAACACTTGCAGGACAAATCCCGACAGCAGGAACTGCAACTGATTCAGGCTAATAAAATGACAGCGCTGGGGACGCTGGTGGCAGGCGCGGCGCACGAAATCAACAACCCGAATAACCTGATTGCAATGAACGCCGATTTATTGCTCGCTATCTGGCAGGACGCCGGTTCTATCCTGGATGAATACGCAGCACTGAATGAGGATTTTTTACTTGGCGGATTGCCGTATGTCGAGATTCGCGACGAAATACCGGTGTTATTAACGGATGTCCGCACCAGTGCCCGGCGTATCGAAAAAATTATTGCTGATCTGAAATCCTTTGCCCAGCCACGCCAGAATCCCCTGCATACAACCGTTGCACTGAACGGGGTCGTGCAGTCTGCGATCCGATTGCTGGCCCATATGATCCGCGCTAAAACCGATCATTTCACGCTGACGCTGGCACCCGCATTGCCGGCCATCAGTGGTGATGCCCAGCGACTGGAGCAGATCGTGGTCAATCTGCTGGTCAATGCCCTGGAAGCGCTGCCCGCGAGGGCTCAAGGTGTAACCGTGCAGACCTGCTACGAGCCGACCACAAAGCGGGTCGAACTGATCGTTCAGGACGGCGGGATCGGTATCGCGCCAGAGCATCTGGACCGCATCTGTGAACCCTTCTTCAGCACTAAACTGGCGAGCGGTGGCACCGGTCTGGGGCTGGCAATTACTTATACCCTGGTTAAAGAGCATCAGGGCGAATTAACGTTTACCTCGAAACCCGGCCACGGCACCCGGGTTGTTGTCGCTTTTCCCGTGTTGTCAGAGACGTGAAACCCGCGCCTGAATCTTTCTGCCCGACAATGCACTAAACTGGTAGTTTGAGTGATAAAGAGCCGGTGTTGTGATCAAGTCAATCCTTGCCAGTATTCTGGCTGTACTCCTGTTAAGTGCTTGTGCCTCATTGGCGCAGTTCCAGCAATTTATGGACCATTATATCGGTCAGCCGATTGCCTCGGTGCAGGACGCGTTTGGCTACAATTTCACCGAGCGAACCCTGGATGATGGACGCAAGGCCTACACCTGGCAATGGTCACGGCAGGGGCTACACCGGGTTATCGTATGCCGACTACTGTGTATTCCTCACGCTGGAACCGGCACGACAGATATTATGTGGGCATCATGCCTGGCCTGTACTACCCGCCGACCTACTACGAAGAACACTGCGAATTCACCTTCATTACCGATGCACAAGGGCGGGTCAGTGCCTGGCGTGCCCAGGGTGACGGCTGTGCCAGCTATCGACCCGAAGCTATTGCGTTCGGCCCCGTAAGCAGCGGACTTTACCTTTGTTGGGGCTTTGGCCTGCCGGTTGAGCCTGCTAGTCTGGGGCAGAGCTGCTGTGCTTTTGCAGCTGGCTCTTGAACTGCTCGCAAGGATCTTCGAACGATACTCTCGGGGTGAACCAGACGTATTCAAACGCGGGCGCGAACTCGCGGTTTTGCACGACGACCTTATCGTAGTACGCGGCAGCGGGCTGCGGTTCGCGCGCCAGTTCCTGATAACCCAGATTGAGCTGCCGTGCCTGCGGCCACAAATGCTGGACCCGCTCGACAACGCCCATATTGTGGCGGGTATGTCCGCCCAGAATCACTAATACCGGCTGTCCGGTGCCGGCGTGCCATGGCTGTGATCGACTGCGCCATGGCATCGTTACGGCCAGCCAGGTCTGATATAAATGATCAATTAATTCCGGGTCATTCCAGCCGCAATGCGCATCAATCAGCGTTTGTTCCATTAATGCGCGATAAGCAGGATCATTAAATCCGCTATCGCGCAGCAGGTTTTGCTCACCGGTGATAGTTTGTCCTGTCCAAGACGGGAGATGCGCCGCTTCAGGCTGTCTGGCAAATCAGCCCCAAACACCGCTAACTGGTGTTCTTTCGCCACTTGCAGCAGCGGAAATAAAAGGCCCATTCCGCATCACGCTGCGGTCCCCAACCCAGTTCGCGGCGCAGTTTCTGTTCGACCTGGGCCGGACTCAAGGGTTTGCCGTAACTATTCTGTGGCTGCACAAAATCCTGCAGATAACCGGTCTGCTCACGTGCAAAGAACTCAAACCCCAGGGCCGGGCGTTTACCGGCTTCCAGCAGGGTCCGCAGTGCTTCCAGTTGCAACGCATGGTGGCGCGGATTGTCGTGTTTTTCAGCCAGATAAACCACGTCTGTCTGCGCCATTCGTTCGTACAGCTCGGTCGGTTGCAGGGGACGACCATCGGCGGTGGCAATAATGCGATCCAGCAGGGGATCGGCAGCGGGTGCAACGGGTGCAACGGTGGCAGCAGGGGCTACCGCCGGATTAACCGGGCCTGTACCGGTGCAAGCCACCAGCAGTAGCGTGGCGGCCAGGCTTATGCTGCATGCTGTGCGCGTTGGGGGCATTGAATCTAACGACCTCGTGTGTTTATCACTCATAACGTAAACCGCAGGTTTGACCACCAGGCCCGGCAGTTCACTGCTGCGACGGGAGCGGTGTTCGTAACTGCCGGCATCAAGCAGCAGTTCGCGCTCGCGGGTCAGCGCCAGCAATTCCTGCCCGAGCAGGTTATAAATTGTATCGTCGAAACGCATGACATTAACCGGTTCCCGCAGCTGGCCGTGCTCCACCCAGAAGGTGGCGAAGCGGGTCATGCCGGTGATGCGGCCGGCGTTACGGTCGGAATAATTGCAGTACCAGAGATTGCTGATATACAGACCGGTATCCAGACAGTCCAGTACCTCCGAACTGGCCAGCTCGCCGCCCGCCATACTCAAGGCCTGCGGCATTTCTGCATTGTCCGAGCCGGTATTGGGAATCCGGTATTCGCGCTACCGGAGCGGGGCGAGACAAGATGCTGGCGAAACGCGCCGTGCTCGATCAGCGCTACAGTGTCCGGTTTAACAAAGCCGGTTTCCTGAAAACCAGGGGCGACGGTGTTGTCCGCACGTTCGCTGAGATTGACTTGCGGATGCAGGCGGGTTTTGTCCTCGACCAGTCGGGCCAGCGGTGATGCGCCCTGCCGATAGCTGCGCAGCCCGAAACCGCCCCAGCTCAGCAGATCAGTCAGCTCCTCCAGGGCACTCGGTGCCAGATAAGCGCGGTAGCTGCCAGGGGTCAGGGTGCGGGCCGGCTGGGCTAATTGCTCCAACTGGGTCAGCGCCTGTGTCATGCGTCGGTCCAGTTCGGCGCGATCCCAAATTAGGCCTGCATAGCGCGATTTTACCGCTTTGTCGGCACTGTGATACAAGCTCCAGTCAAGATTGAAACTCTCGCTCTGATGCCAGTTTTGCTGTCCCAGTGAGTTGCAAAAGCCGTCGTATAAGGTGCCGCTGGCGAGTATCCCAACCAGGTCGGCCTGATGCTGCTGCGGAGTTGCCAGCACGGCGTCCAATAGCTCATCTGGCGGTGCTATGCGGCCCTGTTGAATCTGCTCGCTGTTATGCACTTCGGTCGCGAACAGCAAATGCGGATCGGGCGGAACCAGTGCGCACAGCTCGCGCAGCTCGGCAAGCTGCTGGCTCAGCATCTGCTGATCATACTCAAGCATACCGCTCAGGTTGACCTCTGTCAGGGCATGATGCAGATCCTGACCGTGACGCTGAATCAGATCCAGTGTCAGGACATGCTGCTCGACCGAACCCGCCTGGCGTATTTTGGAGCGGTTAAAGCGCACGAAATCAGACTGCTCACCGTGATAACTGAGCAGCAGTATTTCATGCCCGGCTAACTGCGAAAACAGTTGTTGCGCCAGCGTGTTAAGAATGTTTTGCATGGGTTGTTTTCCCTGATGCCGTGCCCTCGAATTTTGGCCAGGCGAGTACTTTATTACCGAGAGGTGAGGAAAGCGTATGCGATATGCGGCTCTGCAAGCTTGCTTGTCCCTGCGATTGAGGCTGACAGAGGCGAGTAGTATGTCGGCTGATAGTCATTGTCTCAAACGATTTTCCAGTGCATGAGGCCGGGTAGCATAGAATTGGATGTAATATTAACCGAAACCGATTCGGTTGCTGCAATGCAATCGGCCGAACCTGACACGCAGAAGAGTAGGCATAATTGAGCGAATGTAAATGAGTGCGATCATAGGTGTTTGGCATCTTGATGCCAAACCACTGGATGCTGAAATTCCGGCACAGATGCTAGCGACGCTGATCCATCGGGGGCCTGATGGCAGGAACGTGTGGTGCCAGAACACTATCGGTTTGGGGCATGCCATGCTGTGGACAACGCCCGAATCACTCATTGAGCGCCAGCCTTTATGCAGTCGGGACGGTGTGCAGGTGCTGGTGTGCGATGCCCGTATCGATAACCGGCAGGAACTGATCAACACCCTGCGATTGTATGATCGCCCTGCCGCGCAGATTACCGATGCGGAATTAATTCTTGCAGCCTACCAGAAATGGGGAGAAGAGTGCCCCATGCAGCTGATTGGTGACTTCGCGTTCACCATCTGGAATGAAGCTCGCCGGGAGCTTTTTTGTGCCCGCGATCCAATGGGGGTTAAAAGTCTTTATTATCATCATCAAAACCGCTTGTTTGCTTTTGCCTCGGAGATCAAGGCGTTGTTCCAGGTGCCGGAAGTTCCTCGGGTACTGAATGAAGAGCGGGTCGCCGAGCACCTGGCTTTCGTGTTTGATGATCAGGCGAGCACATTTTATCGCGAGATCTACCGCTTGCCTGCCGGGTATTGCGCAATAATCAGCACCCGTGGAATGCGCTTGCGTCGTTATTGGACATGGGATCCGACGTATGAACTGACGTTAAGATCAGATGGCGAGTACGAAGAGGCGTTTCGTGAGTTACTGAGCGAAGCAGTGCATTGTCGACTGCGCAGTGCCTTCCCGGTCGGTACTGCCTTAAGTGGAGGACTGGATTCTTCGTCCATCACCTGCATCGCACGCAATTATCTTAAAGAAAACGAGCCGCACAAGCGCCTGCATACTTTTTCCGCCATTTTTCCTGGCCTGCCAGAACCTGAGCTGCGCCGGATTGATGAGCGTGCTTATATTCAGGCTGTATTGGCTGATGGCGATGTTGTACCCCATGAAATACGAGCTGATCGGCTTAATCCCTTAGGCGATCTGGAGCAAATCCTTTGGCATCAGGATGATCCTCTGGTGCCCTTCAATATTTATATGCACAGAGGGATTTATCATGCTGCCCGAGCGCAGGGGGTGCGGGTAATTCTGGACGGATTCGATGGCGATACAACAGTTTCGCACGGTTACGAACGTCTTGCGGAACTGGCTATCCAGTTGCACTGGCGTACGCTACTTAAAGAAGTGCATAGTATGACTGCCCAGTCTAAAAACCAAATGCGTGCGCTATATAGGCTTCTCCAGCACTTTACGTTTAATCCATTGGTAATAGATAGTTTCGTTTTTTGGTGGAAAAAAATTTTGGGGCCATCAGCGATTTCTATTGATAAAAATTCAGTTGTATCTAAAGATTTTATATCTAAAATTAATATTAAAAAAAGAATGTATGGGGCTCAATATAAAAATTGCCAGTATCCTACCAGTGCTCGCAAATTTCATTTGCAGGGTTTTGAATCACCCCTTATACCTTATTCATTGGAGATGGCAGATAAGTCAGCAATAACTTATTCGCTTGAACCACGCTATCCTTTTTTTGATAGGCGTTTAATGGAATTTTGCCTAGCTCTGCCGGCAGATCAGAAATTTCGATCAGGCTGGAATCGCTCTATTTTACGCCGCTCAATGCAGGGCATCCTGCCACGAGAGATTCAATGGCGTGCAGGCAAGGCAAATTTATCGCCCAATTTTTATCTTAATTTATTGGGGTTTAATAAAGAAATAATAACTAAAACGATAAAGGAAAATGAATTATTTGTTAATGATTTTATTGATTTTCATGCATTAAAAACATGCTTTGCAAAATACATGAGCCAACCTTCAAATGTTTATGCGATGGCGCTATTCACACCTTTGACATTTATTGTGTGGTTCAAGAATAATATTTTTGACCCAGAGTGATTTTTATGATCAAGAGAAATGATTGCGACGTATCTTATTGAAAAACAAAATATTTTTTGGTTTTGTTTCGTGTGATTTTTATGTTATGATATTGATCATTAAGAAAAATTTGCGCTATGCGATTATCAAAACAGGTATCAACAATGAAAAATTCAAGTGCCTCGGCAGTAGTCGATAAAGCCGTTTATGTAGCGCCCAAGCTTTCTGTTAAGGGCGATATTGCAACGCTCACTCAAGGTAAATCATGGGGTAGCGGGGATTCGTTTATTCTCAGCATAGATGCTATCCCGGATAATATTGCCAACATTATTGATAATATTACCCACTATTCATAAAAATTAGCGTAGTGCGGTGGAGTATATGCCGCAAGATTATTTGAAATAAAGAAACAGGTTGCATTTTTGTAGCCTTTTTTCTTTTCAGGCTAAGTAATAGTTGGTAAGCAAGTGATGTAATCAGGTGCTGTTTGTGAAACTTGATGGCCGCCAGCAAAGCGAAAATACAAATGAAGGCCTTTTCCAGTATGTTGGTTACCAGCTAAAAATCCATTCATATTTATATCTTCCTGAATTGTCTCCTGTCCCTGTTCCCTCGTCAGAATTTTGTGATATTCAAATAACCCTTGGCGATGTTGAATCACATCCTGAAAATATAGATGAGGCCGGTCGCGGCTTCTGGGTTGAGGGTGATCAAGCCTGTTATTCTTTGCGGGATGTCGGTACCTTCCTGGTCACTGCAGGGCGTCATATTCTGGTCGAACCCCATTCTCAGGCACCTGAAGAGGCCTTGCGGCTGTGTATTCTAGGACCAGCTTTAGGTCTGGCCTTGCATCAGCGCGGTTTTTTTACCCTGCATGCCAGTGCCGTTGCTGTCGCTGGTGCCGGGGTAGCCTTTCTGGGCGGCCATGCCTGGGGTAAATCGACCATGGCGGCCATACTGCGGGAACGCGGCCATGCTTTGATCAGCGACGATTTGACAGCGCTTGAGCAGAGCGGAAAGAGCATCGTTCCGGCGTTTCCTCAGCTTAAATTATGGCCCGATGCACTTTCTTCTTTAGGCTGTTCGCCTGCTGTTCTGCCACAAGTACACCCAGCGCTCGAAAAAAGAGCTCTACGATTCAAACAAGGCTTTGCGACCTCCTCAGTACCGCTTCGGCGGCTTTATATATTGGCAATTGGGGAAACAGTTACCATTGAAAGTATTCCGCCAACCCAGGCTTTTGAGGATATTGTTTGCCATTGGTATGGTGCTCGTTTTGGCCCGGATTTTGTCAAATCACTTGATCTTCGACAGCATTTCCTGCGCATTGCACAACTCGCACGCACTGTACCGGTACGTCGATTGCAGCGACCGGCAACGCTGCTAAGTGATCCTGGTCTTGCCGGAGCGATAGAATATGCGATCCTTGAAGACTTGGGTGCTTCATGAGTGTGCAGCAAAAATTTAAAAGGTTTGAAAGCTGACTTATGAGTAAGCGTCTTACCAAAAATTCAATCCTGGTTGTCAGCGAAAACCAGGTTTCTGCGGATGTTTCTCCTGACCCTGCCGGCCAGATGATTATTCTGGATTTACAGAACGGGACCTACTACGAACTCAACGAAACAGGCACCTGCGTTTGGAAATTGATGCAAAAGCCTGTTGATATCCAGACGATGCTTGACACACTGCTTGCGAAATACGAGGTCGATGCCAAACAATGCGAATCAGATTTATTATTGTTGCTCGATGATTTGATCACACGTGGCCTGGTTGAACTTAAAAATGGAGAAAATCCGTAAACTGCTCGTCCTGCCACGACAGGAGCGCTGGTTGTTTTTTAAAGCAGCCGCTCTTTTGGTTATTGTTCGTCTCGTGCTGCTCCTGCCTTTCGCTTATGCCCGTCGATTTTTTAAATGGATATCTCATTACTCCCGACGGCTCGCAGCTGACCCTGCAACGGTAGAGCAGCTTGTTTGGGCTGTTAACGCAGCGGGACGCCTGGTGCCTGGTGCTACTCACTGCCTGACCCAGGCTATTACTGCGCAGATATTTCTCATGCGGCGTGGTTATCCGGCCAAGCTTCGTTACGGTGTTCCGCGTAAAATCGAGGGGCGCTTTATCGCACATGCGTGGTTGGAAAGTAACGGTATTGTCGTGATTGGTGGTCCCGAGGTGGATAGCTATGTCATGCTGGCTTCACCAACGGATTCCGTTAAATGATTGCCGGTAATCCCTCAGCATGGGTTTTCATCCACATTGATCGCCCAGCACAATAAGAACCGGCTCTTACTTTTGCTTGAAGGGCTTCGAGTCGACCGCGCACTGCGCTTCGTCTGGCACGCTGCGCCGCTGTGGACGGTACTCAGCACGTTCCTGATCATTATCCAGGGGCTCGTGCCTCTCGTTACGCTTTATATCCTCAAGCTGATTGTCGATCAGCTTACCCGTGCGGATACCGGTCTTGCATCCAACAGCGATTTTGAATATCTGGCGACTCTGCTTGGCATCGCTTTCGGAATCGCCACGGTAGGCAGTTTCTGCAGTGCTATGCTCGGCCATACCAATATCATTCAGGCTTCTCTCGTTGCTGATTATATGCAGCGTATTGTGCAGGAAAAATCCATTGCTATGGATCTGGCCTATTATGAAAATGCCCAATATTACGACAAACTTCACAGGGCTCAGCGGGAAGCACCTTCTCGGCCACTTCGAATTGTTCAGGGGCTAACACAACTGGCCCGTAATAGCCTGACCCTGCTAGGTGCGTTCGCGCTTTTATTGGCTTTTCACTGGGGTGTAGTTGTCGCTGTTTTTCTATCAGCTATTCCTGTTTTATACTACCGGATTAAACACGCTGATGCGCTTTTTGTATTGCATCGTGAGAAAACCGCAAGCGATCGATTGAGCAGGTATTACAATCGCGTCATCACTACAGTGGATAACGCGAAAGAAGTGCGGGTTTTCGGCTTCGGCCCACTCATGATTCAGCGCTTTGGCGAATTGCGTCAGCAAATCCGTGCTGGTTTGCGCCGAATCTCTGCGCAAGGTGCGCGCCGACAGTTTTTTACTGAAACAACGGCTGCCCTTGCCGGTTATATCGCCTTGGCTTTTATTGCGCATGCCGCTTTGTATGAATCTATTACCCTGGGCGAGCTGGTGATGTATTTCGGAGCTTTTCAGGTTGCGCAAGGGGCATTGCGGCCCACACTTAGTGGTTTCTCTGAGCTGTATGAAAATAATCTGTTTTTATCGACGCTATATGAGTTCCTTGATGTGCCTGCAACCGTTCTGGAACCAGCACAGCCAAAACAGATACCGCGTCCATGGAAGACAGGTATCAGCGTTGAAAAACTGAGTTTTAGTTACCCTGGAACCGAGCGGTTAATACTCGATGGTATCGATATGAGTATTCGACCTGGTGAAATTGTTGCCTTGGTCGGGCGCAACGGCTCGGGGAAAACAACACTGACAAAGCTTTTGTGCCGTCTTTATGACCCTGATAAGGGGCGTATTGCCATCGACGGTATGGATTTTCGCGAATTCAAGCTGGAAGATTTACGCAAGGAAATCAGCGTCATCTATCAGGATTTTGGGCAATATGCTATGACTGCCAGGGAGAATATTATGCTGGGTCGGCCGGAGCTCAGCCCTGATGCCCCGCTCATTGTCAACGCTGCTAAATGGGCCGGTATACACGAGGACGTATTGCGTCTTCCACAGGGTTATGAGTCGATAATGAGTCGTACTCTGGCGGACGGCCAGGAACTGAGCATCGGGCAGTGGCAGAAATTGGCTTTGGCCAGAGCACTGGTTCGTGACGCCCAGCTGGTTATGCTTGATGAGCCTACCAGCTCGCTTGATGCGGCTGCCGAGTTTGATTTTTTTGAGAAGTTTCGGGATATGGTACAGGATCGATCAGCGCTTATTATCAGTCACCGTTTTTCAACCGTGCGCCTTGCTGATCGTATTTATGTTCTTGATGGAGGGCGATTAGTCGAACAAGGAACTCATAAATCTCTTTTAGCGCTTGACGGTCTTTATGCGCATCTGTACCGGAAACAGGCGTCTTATTATGAATAAAATACGCTTTGTCGCAGGCTGTATGAATTTGCATTGCAAGAGTCTTTTGATTTTTAATTGAGTATTTTTTTCTTTAATGCTTGTAGTGCTTGCAACCCATAATCTTTAGCCAGCCTTACAGGTCGGATAAAATAATAAAAAAAATGTAATGAGGGAGGTAATTTCAAAAATGCAAAATCTCTGTCATTGGGAATTAAACGCTGTTTGAACGTGTGGAAACCAGGGTAAAGTGAATCTCGCCAGCGCTCTCTTATTTTAAAATGAAATGCTTTACTTGACAGGATTGCTTTTTCACTACAGCCGGTTGGCAAGAAAATCTTGTGGCAAACATAGGCGGCGGAATCATTTAACCATGTGGCCTTGGTGACATGAGCAGGCAGTTCAGGTCCGGGCGCATCAAGCAGCTCACGGGCAAGGTAGAGACCGAGTAATACCATACGTCTGCAACCCAGATGACCGCTTTCAGCATCGATATAATCCCAGTCAAGACCTGGATGAGCGCGCAGCACTTCAGCAATATCACATAATTTACTCAGCCTTAAAGGGTGCTGCCCGCTCGCATCCTTACTCAGCTGGATACATAATACAATCAGCAGGTCTTCAGTGCAGAATGTGCTCATTTTTCCGGCGGCCATCGAAACCGGTGTCAAGCGCATCCAAAACCGTTCAACATCAAGGTGAATGGGGAAAGTGCTGCGCGGTGCAAGCGCTCTATGAATATCCACACAAACCCGTCGGGTTCTGTCAACCAGACTGCACTCCCAACCCCAATCCTTATCTAGCTGAAAGCCATGCCTGGACAAGAATTTTATTGCTCTTGGGTAGTCCCGTGAATGAACAAGAATATCGAGATCACCGAATTGGCGCAGGCAGAGATTTCCATAAGCTTTGACAGCTAAGGTCGGGCCTTTATAAGGAATTACTGCAATGTGCTCCGCCCGGAATAACTCGATAAGCTGTATCAATTGTGCAGTAAGAAATAGATTATGATTTGCAATAATTCCATAGAGGTATTGCAGTTTCTGTAGCGGGTTTTCAGGAATATTAACGTCGTCTATTTTTTTTAAATTATGGTATAAAAGTGGAATTATTCTATGATGTATAGCACTCTGGATAAGAGTCGGCCAGGCAATATTCTTATCAAGTAAAACCCGGAGTGATTCCACTGTATTTGTATCTATTGCAGTGCGCGCGCAGCAAAGAAGAATCTTGTCTTCCAGACTGCCTGTTACCGCCTTAAGCCGATTTGATGGTTGTTGCTTAGGATAAAAATAAGGCTTCAAACGGATAGCATTTTTGCTTTTGAGCATTAAAAGATATGCAAGGCTTCTGAAAAATTGATTTTAAGAAACAAAAGCTGCGCCAGTGTGTTAACGACGTTTTGCATGGGTTTATTCTCCGCCAAATACTGCCACCTGCCGGAACAGACAGGGCGGGGTGGCGTGACCGACGGTGATGGCCTGATTGGGTTCGCCTTTGCCGCAGTTGGCTACACCGAGCACCTGCAGAGTATCGGTATTGCCGACGGCCGCCAGGCTGCGCCAGAAGTTGGCGGAAACACCGCGATAATTGGGGTTTTTGACCACAGTTGTTAATTGGCCCAGTTCGATCAGGCGCCCCCATTCGCAGCCGAACTGGAACTTGTTGCGGGAGTCGTCGATGGACCAGGAGCGGTTGGTTTCCATATAAACACCGTGCTCGATTTGACTCAGTATATCCTCGAAGCAGCTGTCGCCCGGCTCCAGATTGAGATTGGCCATACGGTCGATAGTGGGGCGGTTCCAGGCGCAGGAACGGCTGTTGGCGACACCTGCCAAAGCGGCCCGCTGCTGTGATAACACACCACCCAGCGGGCGCAGCAGCAAGCCGTTCTGAATCAGGTATTCCTTGTGCGCCGGGGTGCCGTCGTCGTCAAAAGCATAACTGGCGATCTGCCCGTTGCGGGTCGGATCGAAGGTGACATTGAGCAGTGTCGAGCCATACTGGTAATGACCGAACATTTCGGGGGTTACAAAACTGGTGCCGGCGTAGTTGCGCTCATCGCCCAGGATGCGATCCAGTTCCAGCGGATGGCCGACCGATTCATGCAACTGCAACACCATTTGATCCGGTGCCAGTACCAGATCCAGCGTCGCGTCGGGGCAGTTGGGGGCTGCCAGTAATTCCAGTGCCTGCTCGGCGATCTGGCGTGGACGCTCATGGAAATGACGCCAGTGCAGGATTTCCAGACCGCCTTGTGCGATTTGCACATCGCCACCCGAGCTGCGGGTTTGCGCGTCGCCGTCAGCCTGGGCTGTAGCGCTCAAACGGGGTTCCAGTGCGGCGATATGCTGATAAATCCGCCCGCCAGTACTGGTCAGCAGCAGGCTTTCCTGGGTCAGATAGTTCAGTTCTGCCTGCCAGTCGACAATGCGTGCATCGCAGTGCAGCGCATCTGCAGCAGCGCGCAACAGCTCAAGTTTGTCGCGCAGCGGCGTAGCGTGCCAGTCCTGCTGCACAGTGCTGTGGTATTCGCCTTGCTGGGTGGGGCGGGGCAGCGCTTGCGCATCGAATAAACCATGACGGGCGCTCAGATCGGCCCAGTGGCGGGCCTGCTGCAAAGCCTGCTGCAGGCCCGCCATACTGAGATCAGCTGTTGCTGCGTAGCCGATACCGCCCTGATCCACCACCGTTAACATGGCACCACACTGAACACGGCGTCGAGGTGGTTGCACCACGCCGCGTTGCACGCTCAGGGTTTCGTGAACGTTGCGCTGAAGTCGTAAAGTCGCGAAATCAAGGCTTGCACTCAGCTCGGCAAACAAGGGTTCGCAATGTTCGAATAAGCGATTATAAGATGGGCTTTGCATAAGGGTGTCGGGTATTGTCCTGGAGTATTGGGTGCATTTTACAGCCTTGCGTTGTCTTGTCATGGCAAGCCGGTATAGTTGCTGTGAATATTGTTTAAAACCGCCATTCCTGGCATGACGGAGACACTATGACGGAACAGCAGCAGTTCCTCCTGGCAGCTTTGCGCGAGGCCGCGTTTTATCCTCATCCGGTCGGGCAGATCGAACTGGTCGAAACGCATATTTCCTGGATATTTCTGACAGGCCGTTATGCCTACAAGCTCAAAAAACCTGTTGATTTAGGCTTTGTGGATTTCAGCAGTCTGGCCAAACGGCGCTGGTTCTGTAATGAAGAACTGCGTCTGAATCAACGTCTGGCACCAGAACTTTACCTGCGTGTAGTGCCCATCGGCGGCAGTGCGGGGCAACCGCAGTTTGATGCTGAACCGGCGCTGGAATATGCCGTACAGATGCGCCAGTTCGATCAGCATGGTTTATTAAGTCGGCTGGCCCAGCGCGGTGAGTTGCAACCCGCGCATATCGATCAATTGGCGGATGGCATTGCCGATTTCCATCAGCGTATTGCCGGTCAGCCTGTCCCTGCCGATTACGGCGAGCCGGCTCAGATTGCGCGCTGGGCCGAGCAGAATTTCAGCCAGATTGCGCCTTTGCTGGAAAACGATCGGCAGCGGGCTGAACTCGATCAACTGCACGCCTGGAGCCGACATTGGCAAGATACATTGCAATCCTGCTTCAGTGCTCGCCGACAACAAGGTCTGGTGCGCGAAGGCCACGGCGATTTGCACCTGGGCAATATTGTACTGCTGGACGGTCAGGTTAAATTGTTCGATTGTCTCGAGTTCAACCCGGAACTGCGCTGGCTTGATGTGCAGAACGATCTGGTTTTCGCGGTGATGGACTTGCATGATCGTGGCCTGACAGCACTGGCGTATCGTTTGCTCAATCGCTATCTGGAACGCAGCGGTGACTACGCCGGGTTACAGGTACACCCTTTCTATGCGGTGTATCGGGCACTGGTTCGCGCCAAAGTGGGTCTGCTGCGGTTACAGCAGGATGGTCTGAGCGCTGCCGAGCAAGCAACTATCTGGCGCGAGTTTCAGAGTTATATGACGTTAGCGGGGCGATTGTCGAGCGCTTCGTCGCCGTGTCTGTACCTGACTCACGGTCTGTCGGCGTCTGGTAAGTCTACCGTGGCGGGACAATTGGTTGAGCAGCTTGGCGCAGTACGCATTCGCGCCGACGTCGAGCGCAAGCGGCTGCATGGTCTGGAGGCCGAAGCTGCTTCCGGCGCGAATCTGAATGATGGCATCTACAGCGAAGATGCTACCCGACGAACCTATCAATATCTGACCGAATTAGCAGAAACCGTACTGCAAGCCGGCTTTTCTGCTGTGATCGATGCAACGTTTCTGCGCCAGTGGCAGCGGGCGCTGTTTCTGCAACTGGCCGAACGACTTGGCGTACCGGTGCTGATTCTGGATTTACAGGCGCCACTGGCAGTGTTACAGGAACGGCTGCGACAGCGCGAGATTCGAGGTGGCGATCCTTCCGAAGCCACACTCGATGTACTGGCTGCGCAGTGCCAGAACCGCGACCCGCTGAGTGAACAAGAGCGCGCTATGGCCGTGCCAGTAGATACCAGCCAACTGGACCGGTCGACCTGCAAACTACCGGAGCATCCGCTGTTGCGTGGCGGGCGCTAGCGTTTTGGCCCGCATTTGACCCGCTCCGGTTCAGTTTGAACCGCTGACCGGGTCAGCCTGGTGGCCCGACAGCACGGGTAATAGTGTGTGACAGTTCTGTAAAAATTTGTAACAGCATGAAAAATAATGAAATGATAAGATTGGCATCGTTTCTGCAATAACTCAATCGACGCTATGATGACCGATGCAAGGGATGATCAAGGATTGATCAACAGCGTCAGGGAAACAGTCATCGGTAGCGAAGAGAACTGATGCACTCAACGCCAAGGGAAGGCGAGGCCGATGGATCCGGCCTACTGAGTGGTTAGTCCCAGCCAGATAGCGCTGCTGAGCAGCTCGGCGGGTTTCAGGGAAAACGACAGGGACGTCGTAATCAGGGAATGAATCGGCTAAGGATATCGGTACTGCAGGGATTGCAGTATCAGCAGGGAAGCCAGGATCAGGGATGCACAGGGACGTCACGGCAAGGATGTCGGCACTGCAGGGATTGCAGCATTAACAGGGACATTAGGATCAGGGATGCACAGGGACGTCACGGCAAGGATGTCGGCACTGCAGGGATTGCAGCATTAACAGGGACATTAGGATCGGGATACACAGGGACGTCACGGCAAGGATGTCGGTACTGCAGGGATTGCAGCATTAACAGGGACATTAGGATCGGGATACACAGGGACGTCACGGCAAGGATGTCGGGGTACTGCAGGGATTGCAGCATTAACAGGGACATTAGGATCAGGATACACAGGGACGTCACGGCAAGGATATTGGCACTGCAGGGATTGCAGCATTAACAGGGACATTAGGATCAGGGATATACAGGGACGTCACGGCAAGGATGTCGGTACTGCAGGGATTGCAGCATTAACAGGGACATTAGGATCAGGGATACACAGGGACGAAGGATGTCGGTACTGCAGGGATTGCAGCATCAGCAGGGACGCCAGGATGTAGTGATGAATGCAGCGGATACGGTGTAACTCCGGAACGGCGGCTACTTGCCGCCGATCGCAGTAGGAATAAATAGCTATGCAGGCAGGGAAGCCTGACTCCGTGCGGGTCAAATTTCATAATCTCCATCGCTTTCCAACTCCTCTTCATTTTCGCCCGTTTTTGATAGCCTTGCAGGCCTGGCGAAAATAATCTTAAATCCTTATAAATTCATCGAAAAATATACTTATCCAGGCGGGATTCGGGATAGGGATGTTTGCGCTCTGACTGGCGTCTGCGGCACTATAGTTGTGCTGGTAAATGACCCAGGACTTACGCAGAGCAAGACTTATGAATTGGAAAACCAAACTGAACAAAGCGACTAGCGTTCTGCGCGAAGCAGCAGAAAGCGAAACCGCCCGCAAATTGGCCACCCGTGCCCGGCAAACTGCTGATGGCCTGACTCAGAAGCTCAAGGCCGGCGCACTGGATGCTGCTCAGACTTTTGTTGAAGCCAATGCTGATCCGGCTTCGCTTCGCGTGCAGTTTCTCAACGCCCGCCTGAGCATTGTTTCACCCTCGCAGGGTATCGAGATCGCACGTCCCGGTGAAGGTATGCTGGTTATCTCTGATGGCGAGAACAACGGCCTCATCATCAATGCGGCAGCAGAGCCGGCGTATGTGACAGAAAACCATCGGTCAAGTGAGCAAGCTCAGCGCCAATACTTACGATCTTGGTCCCGAAGATGGCGTTAATGTGGTCGTCATCGAACTCTGACGACGGCAGCTTTTGGCTATAAACGGCGTAAATGCAGGCCGCCATCGATATTGATGGTCTCGCCGGTGCAATACGGTAGTGCGCCACTGGCCAGCGTTGCAACCGTCTGGGCGACATCGTCCGGCTGCCCCCAGCGCGGCATAGGGATGCCGTGTTCAGCAATGAGTTGATCGTATCGATGCCGGACCGGCGCGGTCATTTCGGTCGCGATAATACCGGGCCGAACCTCATAGACGCCAATGTCTGCTTCGGCCAGCCGGGCGGCGAATAATTTACTCATCATCGCCAGCCCGGTTTTGGAAATACAATATTCACCGCGGGTCACCGAAACCGTTTCGGCATTGGCTGAAGAGATGGTGACGATAGCGCGGTGCTGATTATAATGCTGATTATTCGGGGGGGCACTGGCGAGCAGGTAACGGGCAAAACGCTGCGTCAGAAAAAACGTGCCGCGCAGATTGATATTCAGACAACGGTCATAGCTCTCGACCGAAATATCCAGCAAATCGCCGCGTGCCAACGCGCTAACCCCCGCATTATTCACCAGACAATCCAGACGCCCAAAATAATCCAGTGCCTGTTGGATGAGTTCCTCATGCGTCGCCAGATCGGCTATATCCCGCACCAGGGCCAGCGCACGGGCATGGCGGGCTTCGATCCCGGTCAGCGTGCCTTCCAGATCCGGCCCGTCAAGTAAGTCATTAACCACCAGATTAAACCCGCGTTCAGCCAGGGCATAACAGATAGCCCGGCCAATTCCGCGCCGGGCACCGGTAACCAACGCAACCGGTTTGTCAGATAAATTGCTCATACTCGTCTCATAATATTAAGCACAAAATCTTGTTATTGTTTACTGCTGTCATCATGGCTCTACCTCCAGTCGTTGGGTATAGCTGCGAGTGACCCGATTGGGTTGTGTAATTTGCATGATTTTGTACGCTCCTTAGCGTCCGGTAGCGGGTATCAGGGATTCTTGGGTTTCAGTTTCACCGCAGTACCGTACGCAAGTAACTCCGCCGAACCCTGCATGACAGGCGAAGTGGCAAATCTCATGGCCACAATACCGTTGGCATTCTTGCTCTGTGCTTCGGCAATCATTCTGTCTATGGCTTGCTCTCTGGATTCTGCCAGCATTTTGGTATATTCAGTAATTTCCCCGCCAATTAAATTTCTCAAGCCGGCAAGAATATCTTTGCCAACATGCCGTGATCTGATGGTATTGCCCCGAACCAGGCCAAGTGTTTCTATAATTTCATAGTCTGCAAATTCATCTTGCGTTGTAATCAGCATTATTTATCAATCTCCTTGGAGTAATAATCATCTTCTTTGTTATGTAATCTTTCTTTTACAACCTTGATCAGCAGTATTCCAAACCCGCCCATTAATAAAAGACCCAGAAGGCCAAAAGGAAATACCACGATCATGCCTGCTAACATGGCAAGCACATAAGCGACGGCGACAATTGCCAGCAGCAAATATCCCCATTTTTCATAATTATCCATAAATATCACCTGAAATATCTGACGTGAAGCCAAGCGGGTGGCGAGATAAGCTGTGGCAGGGCAGGAGAGCGCCAGCGTATCCTGCCGTTGGGCGTTCCAGCAGCACCACTGTAAAAAATCTTTCTGAAAATAAAGGTCTGAGGATAGCAGGATATTTTCTGATGTTGCTAAGGCCAACCGGACAAATCGAAAGTGCAGCGTGCTGCGAATCAACAGAAAACTTATTAAACAGTTACTTACCGCCTGCTATGTCTATCAACGAGCCCGTTACATACGATGCTTCATCGGATAAGAGCCACGCTATAGCATTGGCAACCTCTTCCGGGGTTCCGCCGCGTTGCAAAGGTATTTGAGGACTCAGTCTGTCAACGCGATCGGGTTCACCACCATCGGCGTGCATTTCTGTATAGATAAACCCGGGGCGCACACCGTTGACACGAATATTCTGTGCAGCAACTTCAAGAGACAAGCCTTTGGTCAGCGTATCTATCGCCCCTTTTGAGGCTGCATAATCAATGTACTCGTTCGGTGAGCCCGTCCTGGCAGCTACAGAAGAGACATTGACGATTGCACCACCATTTTTCATACGCTTGACAGCTTCACGACAACACAAGAAGTAGCCGGTGACATTGGTGGTGAGTACTTTATTAATCCGTTCTGCTGTCAGATCGGACAAACGGGATTGCGGGAAAAGAATCCCTGCATTATTAACCAGATGCGTAATTGGGCCAAGATGAGCTTCGACTGCATCAAATAAAAGCATAACGTCTTGTTCATTTGATACATTAGCAGCATAAGAGAAAGCCCTGCCGCCTGAGGATTCAATTTCAGAAACAACGGCTTGTGCTTCATCAGCCCGGCTACGGTAATTGACACCAACCGAGTAACCCTGCGCTGCCAAAAGCCTGCATGTAGTCGCGCCAATACCGCGGCTACCACCCGTAACAATGACTACTTTACGCATAGGACCTCCTTGACTTGATGGTTCCAATATCTTGGTACTTATCAACGCCGTTTGCTAGAGGGGAGGCGTATGTCCCTGTTGTATTTCGATGGGCTTTATTGGTCGTGTGGTTTTATGCTGTATCCAGCGGAAATAACAGATTCCAGCTGGACGATACGTAAAAAATAACGCTGTTTATTTATTATTATCCAACCGCTTGCGCAGTTCAGTCTTCAACACTTTGCCGTAGTTATTCTTAGGCAGTGCATCAATAAAATGATAGGTCTTGGGGCGCTTGAAGCGGGCTATGTGTTCTAGGCAAAAACGATCCAGTTCGGTGCTATCGACGGGCTGATCTGCTGCGGTGACGACAAAAGCGACGACTTTTTCGCCCCAGTCGGGGTCGGCTGCGCCGACGACACTGACTTCACTGATCGCCGGATGGCGCAACAGTACTTCCTCGATTTCGCGCGGATAGATATTGCTGCCGCCGCTGATGATCATATCCTTGCTGCGGTCGGTCAGAGTCAGGAAACCATCTTCGTCCAGCTGGCCCAGGTCGCCGGTATGAAGCCAGCCGTTTTGCAGGGTGCTGGCGCTGGCGTCGGGGTTTTGCCAATAGCCGCTCATGACGGTGGCACCGCGCACCAGTATTTCCCCGACCTCGCCGGGTGGCAGCGGCTGCTCATCGGCGTCGGCGACGATCACGTCGAGACCAGTAAACGGTATCCCGACTGAATTCAGGCGTTCACGGTAACGCGGATGATCCAGGTGGCGATGGTGATATTTACTGAGTGCGGTGATGGTCATCGGGCTTTCGCCCTGGCCGTATATCTGTGCCAGTTTGTAGCTGAACACCTGCTGGGCCTGTTCCAGATCGTTCAGATACATCGGGCCACCGCCATACACGATGGTTTTCAGGCGCGAACTATCGGTGTTTACCGCGTCGGGATGTTCGCTCAGACGCTTGACCATAGTGGGCGCCAGAAACATGGTCAGACCGTGATAACGCTCGATCAGAGCCAGAGTTTCGGCGGGATCGAAACCACCACTGGCAGGGATCACGTTGGCTGCGCCCTGGATCACATGGGGCAGGCTGTAAAGACCGGAACCGTGCGACATCGGGGCGGCGTGCAGAATGCAGTCGTGCGGCCCGATCAGATCCACATCGGTGTAATAACACCAGCACATGGCCAGCAGATTGCGGTGGCTGAGCATGGCGCCTTTGGGCTGGCCGGTGGTACCGCTGGTATAAAACAGCCAGGCGGTATCTTCGGGCTGACGCGCCTGAATAGGCAACGACGACCCCTGCAGCAGGGCGGCATAGTCTGGCGTGGCGGTGACGATCACCCGTTCCAGTGCCGGCAGGTCTTCCGCCAACGGGCCGATGACCGGGGCCAGATCGGGGGTGACAAAACACCAGCGGCAGGCACTGTGATCGAGGATGTAGGCAAACTCGTTGCGATGCAGCTTGGCGTTAATCGGCACCACGATCAGACCGGCATGCCAGGCAGCGAACAGCAGTTCGAGATATTCCGGACAGTTTTTCAGCGCCAGACCGATCCGGTCACCAGTTTGCAGACCGCCCGCCCGCAAGCATCCCGCGATGATCGCGACGCGTTGCGCCAGGGTGGCGTAATCCAGCACTTGCTGCTCACCCAGCATGACTGCCGGGCGTTCAGCATAGACGCGCCCACTGCGGGCCAGAATATGTGCCAGTTGCATACGATTATCGAGCTGCTGCGGTCATTGAACTAGAAATCAGCATTGCCGGGGGTACGCGGGAAGGGGATGACATCGCGCACATTGGCCATGCCGGTGACATAGCTGATAGTGCGCTCGAAACCCAGTCCGAAACCGGCGTGTGGCACACTGCCGTAGCGGCGCAGATCGCGAAACCAGCCATACCCTTCCTGTTCCATACCCAGTTCGGCCATGCGCCGATCCAGTACATCCAAACGTTCTTCACGCTGGCTGCCGCCGATAATTTCACCGATGCCGGGCGCGAGTACGTCCATGGCCGCTACAGTGCGTTCATCGTCGTTCATGCGCATATAGAACGCTTTGATTTCTTTCGGATAGTTCATCACGACCACAGGCCGTCCGACGTGCTGTTCGGTGATGTAGCGCTCGTGCTCGGACTGCAGATCCAGCCCCCATTGCACCGGAAACTCGAAGGATTTCTTGGCGTTTTGTAAAATCTTGATCGCCTCGGCATAGTCCATGCGCTCGAACGGCGCGCTGATGACCTGCTCCAGCCGCTGGATACAGGTTTTATCGATACGCTCATTGAAAAACGCCATATCATCGCTGCGCTTATCCAGCAGGGTCTGGAAAATGGATTTCAGCATCTGCTCGGCCAGATCGGCATTATCGTGCAGATCAGCAAACGCGATTTCCGGCTCGATCATCCAGAATTCCGCCAGATGCCGACTGGTGTTGGAGTTCTCGGCCCGGAAGGTCGGGCCGAAGGTATACACTTTGCTGAGCGCCAGACAGTAGGCTTCGACATTCAGCTGGCCGGATACGGTCAGAAAGGTCTCGCGGCCGAAAAAATCCTGGCTGAAATCAATTGTGCCGTCAGGGTTACGCGGCAGATTGACCAGATCCAGCGTGCTGACCCGGAATAATTCGCCCGCACCTTCAGTATCAGAGGCAGTGATGATCGGGGTATGAATCCAGGTATAGCCGTTGGCGTCAAAGAAATCATGGATCGCCTTGGCCAGACAATGGCGTACCCGTGTCACCGCCCCGATAGTGTTGGTGCGCGGGCGCAGGTGCGCGACCGTGCGCAAATATTCGAAGGTGTGCCGCTTGGGCGCGATGGGGTAGCTGTCGGGGTCATCCACCCAGCCGATCACTTCAATGCGTTCAGCCTGGATTTCGAATTTTTGCCCTTTGCCCTGCGACTCGGCCAGTTTGCCGTGTGCGATGATCGAACAACCCGTATTCAGGTGCTTGATTTCACTTTCATAATTTTCGAGATCAGCCGGCGCAACGATCTGGATGGGATCGAAGCAGGAGCCGTCATGGACATGGATAAATGACAGACCGGCTTTGGAGTCTCGCCGCGTGCGCACCCAGCCGGCCACGCTAACCGTGCTGCCCAGTGACTGCTGGCCCTGGAATAAATCGGCAATCGAGTAATTAATCATAATAATTCCTATCAGGACGTCTCGTCTGGCATGCCTTCGAATGATAGCAGGGTCTGCCGGACTTGCGCGGGCAGAGGGATCGAGCGGGACTGAGCAAAATCGTACCAGACAATCACCGCGCGGGCAGTGGCGGCAGGCTGTTCGTCGCCCTGGCGGAAAATCGCGCAGTCCAGATGGATGCTGCTGCTGCCGAGCCGGTGTATGCGGGTGCCGACATCGACCGTGCCCGGATAATGCAATTGCTGACGGAAAGCGCATTGCAGATCAGCCAGTACGGTATAGCGGTCAGGTGCGCAGGCTGGTGGTAGCACCTCGTTGAAATAAGCGATGCGGCCGGATTCCAGATAGCGGAAAAACTGCACATTATTAACGTGCTTCAGGGCATCCATATCACCCCAGCGAATGGGGATGGCAAGCCAGTGTCGAAAGTGCGAACGTTGCATGAAGTGTGTATTTGCGTCGGTTGAAGGTTTAGGAAAGCGGCAGATTTTGGCAAAACTTGCCGGATAGGGCTAGTATCAACCCCATATTTAATTGAACCACTGATAAGGAACCAATCATGCGAGGGAAATCTCTATTTGCTGGTCTGTTGCTAATAGGGCTGAGCGCTTGTGCCACGGTGCCGTCTGGCAATGTTGCTGATGTCGGCTTTAATACCGCTCTGCTGAGTCAGGGTCCACCCGAGCTGGCTCAGGCAATACGGGCTAATCCGCGCGACAGCGACGCCTGGTTTCAGCTCGGCAATGGTTTTGCCGAGAACGATCAGCTGATCAACGCCGAAGCAGCTTACCGGGAAGCCTTACGGTACGGCTCGAATGTTAAAGCCCAGCATAATCTGGGGCTGGTGCATATCCGGCTCGGTATCGAAGCCTTGCGCTCTGCTGCCGAGCAATTACCGCCCGATCACCCGACCCGTGTTGAAACGCGCCAGTTTCTGGAACTGATGGCACAAGCTGGATACTGAACGTTATGACGATTGACACGATTACAGGCTATCACGCCCATGTGTATTTTGATGCCGCCACGGCAGACAAGGCGCGCGCACTGCAGCAACGCATCAGCGATAATTTCGAGATTACCATGGGGCGTTTTCACGAAAAAAACGTCGGCCCGCATCCGCGCTGGAGCTATCAGGTTGCGTTCAGGACGGCGCTGTTCGATACGCTGATCCCCTGGCTGATGTTAAACCGCGATGGGCTGACAGTATTTGTCCATGGTCTCAGCGGGGACGATCTGTTCGATCACACCGCGCTGACACTATGGCTGGGTGAATCCGTCCCGCTGAAGCTGGATATATTCCGCTAGTATTCTGCTTGTCCGGGCTTCAGGGCCGCATGCCGACCCGCCCCAGTCCGGGCAGCTTCAGGGCCGGGCGCAGCAGGTCGATGCCGACGGTCAAACCGAGCAAATTAATCTCGATGCCTTCTTCCAGGCCAACCATCAACCCGGCCAGCCCGAAGACGGACAATTGTGCGCCGGTGCCGCTGGGGCTGGTGGCTAGAATACCACCGCCGGCGATATAGTCCTTGCCGATAGCTGTCGGCGGCAGATCCAGCCGCAATTCCGGCACCTGCCGGGCGACGAAAGCGGTAAAGGTATTGCTGTTCGGGCCAGGCCAGAGACGGTACTCGTGCATATGCGGATAGGCACGGGCGGCCTGGTCAATATGCTGGATGATGCGGTCAATTTCGGCCCCACCGCGCAGATCGACCAGCAGTTCCGGCTGGCTACCGAACCAGTAGCCGTCCGGTGCCACGTCGGAGCGAACCAGCAGCGCCGGGCGACCACGTCGTACGCCCCAGCCGAACACTTCGTAGCGGGTATAGCTGCGGGCGTTACTGGGTTTGACAGCAAACCAGGTATGTACCCCGAACACGCCGCGCCAGCTGAAAGCGCGGGCGGCGTAAACCTGCACAATAGCGTCAGTGGTGCTGCGCGGATCGGGTGCCATGCCGGTAGAATCCGTGCGAGCCTGCCACCACTGCAAGCCGTGCGCTTCGGTAATGCTGTACACACCGTAGGAAAAAAACAGTGGTGCGATAAATAACAGCGCTATGAAAAGTGTCCAAAAGCGTTTTTTACCGGGTTTTGTCTGGCTGGGTTTTATCTGGCCTGGTTTTGTCTGCATAATGCCACTGTGTTTTTGTCACTCATCCTGCCAGGCCTAAAAAGCCGAACCGGAAAATCTAGGATGAACCGTGTGCCGCCGCGTCCAGAATCATCTGCGCACATTTAGCACCGATCATGATGCAAGCGGCATTCGTGTTGCCGGAAATGACCGTCGGCATGATCGACGCGTCTGCCACCCTTAATCCCTCAATCCCTTTGACGCGGAGTTTTTCGTCTACCACCGCCATATCATCCGGTCCCATTTTACAGGTGCCGGACGGATGAAAGATGGTATTACTTTTGTCCTGGATATAGGCCATCAGTTCCGCATCGTCACTCACTTCGGGGCCGGGCAGATACTCGGCGGCGATATAGGGCTGAAGACTGGGCGCAGCGGCGATTTTGCGCGCCAGTTTCAGACCGTCCAGCATGGTCTGGCGGTCGTTGTCCGTGGCCAGATAATTCGGCTGGATAGACGGATGCTGAGTCGGATCAGCGGATTTGATCTGCACGGTACCGCGACTGTCCGGACGCAGCTGACAGACCGACGCGGTAAAAGCGGGAAACGGGTGTAATTTCTCGCCGGCTTTCTCGGCGCTGAACGGAATAAAATGAAACTGCACGTCCGGTGACGCCAGCTCTGGCCGGGTTTTGGCAAATACACCAACCTGACCCGCGCCGATGGTCAGTGGCCCCTGCCGGCGCAGCGCATACTGCAGTCCGGCGCTGATCTTTTTGAGCGGATTATTCTGCACATCGTTCAGCGTGAGCGGGCGGGTACAGCGGTAAACCGACCGAATCTGCAAGTGATCCTGCAGATTGGCACCCACGCCCGGCAGTTCGTGCACCAGCGCGATATCGTGCGCGCGCAGCAGTTCTGCCGGGCCGACGCCGGATAACTGCAATAACTGCGGCGAGTTAATCGCACCACTGCACAGAATAATTTCGCGGCTGGCACGGGCCCGTTGCTGGCGGCCTTCATGGCTGTACAGCACACCGCGCGCGCGTCGTCCTTCAAACAGCACTTTCTGCGTCAGCGCACCGGTTACAACGCGCAGATTCGGGCGCTTTTCGGCCGGGCGCAGAAACGCCACCGCGCTGCTGCAACGGCGGCCTTTGGCACCCTGGTGAGTATTGGTCAGCTGGAAATACCCCGCGCCTTCCTGGCTGGCACCGTTGAAATCGTCATTGCGGGGGATACCGGCTTCCTCGCAGGCCTTGATATAAGCATCCGCCAGCTCACTCTGCATGGAATCGGAGACCTGTAACTGGCCGTTTGCACCGTGATAATCATCTGCCCCGCGCTGCTGATTTTCCAGCGTTTTAAACAAGGGCAGCACATCGTCGTAGCTCCAGCCGGTATTGCCGAGCTGCCGCCAGTGGTTGAAATCTTCCTGCTGGCCACGAACATAGACCAGACCGTTAATGGAACTGGAGCCGCCCAGTACCCGCCCGCGTGGCCAGGTGATGCTGCGGTTGTTGATACCGGGATCAGGGTCGGTCTGGTAGCCCCAGCTCAGCACCGGATGGAAAATGGTTTTGTAATAACCGATCGGCAGATGAATCCAGGGTGAGGAATCGCGCGGCCCGGCTTCCAGCAGCAATACCTTATGCGCCGGATTTTCGGATAGTTTATTGGCCAGTACGCAACCGGCCGAACCGGCACCGACAATAATAAAATCAGCCTCGCTATCCCAGGTGGTTTCTGTATCTTGCATGGTTAGTAGCGCCTTATAGCAGTTTTTATACGTTTTACATCAGCCGGGGGTGGCCGCTGTTTCCAGCCAGCGACGCAGTGCTGTATTGACCAGATCCGGTTGCTCCAGGACGGTGAAATGACCGCTGTCGGGAATAATGACGCATTCCGCCTGTGGCATGCGTGCAGTCATGGTGGTATACCATTGCGGCCGGCACAACTGATCCGCATCACCGCAAAGTGCCAGCGTGGGGCAGCTGATGTGGGTGAACAGGCCATTATAATCGTCCCGGTTGAGCAATGCCCGGGTTTGCCGTTCCAGCACCTCGGCACCCAGCTCCACGCCCATCTCGATAATCACATCGACAACGCTGGCATCTTTCTGGCGATTGGGAGGCAGGTACAACGGCAGCAGCGTGTCGCGCATAATTTGCTCCATGCTCTGTTCGCGCAGCTGCCGCAGCAGGGTAAAACGGCTTCGCGCCGGTGCGTCAGATCGGGGTAAGGAGTGCCGTCCAGCAAAGCCAGATGCGAAACCCGCTCTGGTGCCTGCCGGTAAATTTCGAGCGCGACCATCGCACCCAGAGAAAACCCTGCCAGCGCGAAGCGTTCAGGGTGTCTGCATCGGCCAGTGCCCGCTGCGCCATACCGGGCAGGCTGTCATCCTGACTGACATCGGCCACACGGCAGTTAGCGATATCACTTAAATCTTCTATCTGGTAGCGCCAGAGACGCTGGTCGCACAAAGTGCCGGGAACAAGCAATAGTGGAATCATAAAAAATCTCGGGGGGATTTGGTTAATTGTTTAAATATCAAAAATTTGGAAAATCCAACTGCAGTCCTACCGTCTGTGCTTTGATCTGCAGGCGCTGCAGCATGGTTGTGATCGTCGGGTTGCGCTGACCGCGGCCAAAAGCCGCCATTGTACGGGCACGAACGCTGATGAAATCGCTCCAGGGTACAGGTTCAGACGCGGTATAAGCGCGTAGTGCGTCGGCATAGCGTTCGGCCTCGTCCCATTGGCTGTCCCGCATCGAAACTTCGATAGCGAATGCGTAAAAATACAGATAGTTATGGCCGACACACCCCTGACTCAGCAAACGTTCCCCTTCGTCCAGTGCCCAGCGACGCTGAGCCGGAGTACGGGCTGCCAGAGCCCAGGTGCCTAAAATCATCGGGCCGTTATAACGCAATACACCATGCTCTTGCGATAATGTGTAAGCTTGCTTGATCAACGCCAGGCCGTCGCTGGCCGGATCGCGGGTTATCCGAGACAGACCCAGCATATACAGATTATCCACTTCGGCGCGTTTGGAGCCGATCCGTCTGGATAGTTGCAGGCACTGTGACGCTTGTGTGCTGGCGCTGACGTAGTCACCGTGGAAATAATGCAAATCCGTCAGAATATTGCGGGCTATGCACTCGCCACGTTGATCGCCAATGCGGGCCGCCAGCGCTGCGGCTTGTTCGCTGTCGGCCAGACCGCCCGTCAAATCGTTTTGAAAAAACCGGGTCAGACCCCGCATGGCAAGATTCGTTGGTTCAATGCGCAGCAGGCCATGCTCGCGGCAAAGCGCAATGCATTGATCAAAATACCGGTAAGCACTCACCATCCGGCCTTGCAGATAATACGCATCGGCCAGGCCGCTGAGCGCTTTGGCTTCAAGTTGGGGAATGGCGGCTCGACGCGCGGCGGTCAGCGCATCGCTGTGAGCTTTCTGACAGGCTTCGATCTGGCCCAGCGGAAATAAAATGCTGCCGCGTAAATAATGCATCTGGGCGTGTTCCGCCTCGTTTTCAGCCTGCTGGCCGGCTTGTTCCAGTGCCTGCAAGGCCTCTTCGTAGCGATCCAGTATCCGCAGTGCGTCGGTGCTGCCGAGTTGTGCCCGGCAGCGCTGGGCGCGGGTTTCGGCATAATCCAGCGCTTGCTGATAAGCGTTGAGTGACGCTGCCGTCTCACCACTGGCATAGGCCAGTTCACCTTGCAGGCAGAGCAGCTCAAAGCGGGTCTGCGGCTCGTTGGTCAGGCGTAATCCACGTGCCAGTAAGTCCTGGGCGCGCTCAAAATGATAGGCTTTGGCTTGCACGCTGGCGGCATGCAGGAAAGCACTGGCAGCGTGTTTATCCTCTGCCCGCTCAAGATGTTCCGCGTAGCGGATCGGGTCGCGCGGCTGGAACCATTCGGCTGCCTTGCCATGCAGAGCACACCGCCGGGGCAGCGGCAGGCTGTTGTAAATGCCGTCCAGGATCAGGGCATGGCTGAACAGATACGCCTCACCATCCGGCCGGAGTAAACGCTGGGTGAGCAGATTACCGCAGTGGTAGTCGGGTTGATCGAGCAGGGCGCGCAGCGTTGCAAGCTCAAAGCGCTGACCGAGTACGGCAGCGGCCTGAGCGGCCTGTCGGTCGGCTGGCGGCAAACGTTCTAAGCGACTTTGCACCAGACTTGACACGGAATCCGGCACCCTGTGGGGAGCAGCAGTGTCCTCGTCGGCGGCGGTGCGCAACAGTTCTGCCAGGAATAAGGGATTACCTGCTGCGCGAGCGATACAGCGTTGGACAAACGCAGCATTTGCGTGCGGAAACTGTTGTGCCAGAGCTTGGGCTTCGTCTTCAGCCAGCGGCCCCAAATCCAGGGTGGTCAGCGCCGCCCCTTGCATCATGCCGCGCCAGTCGGGGTCGAGTGGCTCACCTTCGACCCGTGAGGTCAGGACCAGCAGGGCAGGATGGGTACTGACGGCGGCGGCGAGCTGTGCCAGATAGTGCAAGGTCATGGCGTCAGCCCAGTGGATATCTTCGACGATCAATAACAGGGGCTGCTGCTGACTGAGTGTGCCCACTATCCGGTTCAGCAAGCGGTGCTTGCCATGGCGCCGGGCGGTATTGTCCATGGCATCGAACAGCGCCCGCAAATCCGGCGCTTGCGGTAGGCCGAGCAAATCGATCAATAAGGCCTGCTGTTCCGGGGTGTCAGCACCGAGCAGCCGGGCAGCGCTGCTACGCACCTGTTCGGCAGTCGTGACGGCTGGCAGCTGCAATAGACTGCGCAGCAGATCGGCCAGGGCGTCATACCCGCTTTGGCCACCGAAATCCAGCACCAGTGCCTGATGGTCGCTAAACCCGCGTGCGCTGGCCAGACGTCGATATTCCTCGACCAGCCGGGTTTTACCGATACCGGCTTCGCCGCGCAGCAAAAACGCCTGCCCGCAGGCGAGTTCCTGGCAGGCATCCAGCGCGCTTACAAACAAGCGTTGTTCCTGCCGCCGACCGACCAGACCGCTGGTGGTTGCGGCTGGCAGTGGTCTGGCCTCTGTTTGTGCGGGCCGGGGCCCTGCCTGTGTATTAGTGGCAGCAGGTACTGACTCAGGGGCCGTAGTCGCCGGTTGGCGGCGCTGCTGATAAATATCCCGATACAGCTGTTCGGTTTGCGCTTCTGGTGCTACACCGAGTTCCCGCGCCAACACGCCGCGACAGATGCGGTATTGCTTCAGGGCCGCCGCCAGCCGGCCGCTGCGGGCATAAAGTGTCATCAGCGTGCGGTGCACCGGTTCTTGCAACGGGTCCAATGCCACTAATCGCAGCGCGAGTGTCGTGGCACTGGCAGGTTCGTCGCTGGCGAGATAATGCGCCAGTAAACGGTTCATCGCGCTCAGCGCGTTTTCCCGTAACCGGTGACGCTGCTCCATCAGCCAGTCCTCGAAACTGAATGAGCGCGGATTAAAGCCTTCCATGAAATCGCCTTGATAAAGCGCTACCGCCTGACTGAGTTCAGCGGGCTGTGTATGGCTGTGTAAATGCTCGAATTGCAGCACGTCGCTGGCGATGAAATCAGGCGTGAGCATGACACTGTCCACATCCGCCTGCAGTCCGTCTGCCAGACCCGGTACTTTACGCAGGCTGGTCAGCACCTGGCGCAGATTGTGGCGGGCCAGGGTTTCGTTGCGATCCTCCCACAGCAGACTGGCAAGTTTATCGCGGCTATGTGCCTCACCCGCGTGCAAGCTCAAATAGGCTAATAGCGCCTTGGCTTTTTTATTGCTGAGCGTCAACACCGTGCCGGCATCATCGCGGAGCTGAAATCCGCCCAGTAAATCCAGTTGCAGAGCTGCCATAAGTGATATTGATTCAGGTTTGACGCTTTCTTGACATATTGATCCCTCTCGTCTTGACGTTGAGAGGCTAAGTTTACCGCTCGGAAATGTAATTCAACGCTTCTCATTTTATAGCAAAGGAGTTTTATTATGACGATGGAATTGGATCAGAGCCGGGTCGAGGCGTTCGGCGAGCGCTTATTGGCGATGTTGAACAGCGGCGCACTCGCACTGATGACCTCGGTCGGACACCGCACGGGTTTGTTCGATGTCATGGCTCAATCGCCAGCCGCCAGCAGCGCGCAGATCGCGGACTGGGCAGGGCTGCAAGAGCGTTATGTGCGGGAGTGGCTGGGCGCGATGGTAACCGGTGGTTTCGTCGAGTACGATGCCCCCAGCCGGACTTATCGCTTACCGGCGGAACACGCTGCGCTGCTGACCCGCGCTGCCAGTCCCAATAATCTCGCGGCGATTGCGCAATTTATTCCCCAGCTTGGGCAGGTCGAAGACCCTGTTATCCACTGCTTTCAGCACGGTGGCGGTGTGCCATACGAGCAATTTACGCACTTTCATCGCATCATGGCCGAGGACAGCGGGCAGACGGTGGTAGCGGCTTTATTCGATCATATTCTCCCGCTGGTGCCAGGCTTGAGCGATCAGCTGGCTGCCGGTATCGATGTGCTGGATATCGGTTGTGGTAGTGGCCGGGCAATGAACACGCTGGCTGAGGCTTTCCCGGCCAGTCGGTTCAGTGGCTATGATTTTTCCGAGCAGGCGATTGCCAATGCCTTGCAGGAGGCAACCGATAAAGGCCTTGAGAATGTCGTGTTTGAGGTCAAAGAGGCCAGTCAGCTGAATGAAATCGGGCGCTACGATGTGATCACCGCGTTTGACGCTATCCACGATCAACGCGATCCGGCCCGGGTACTGCGTGAAATTCACACGGCGTTACGCCCCGATGGGGTGTTTCTGATGCAGGATATTCGTGCCTCCAGCGAGTTGCACCGGAATATGGATCATCCGGTTGCGCCGCTCCTGTATACGGTTTCTTGTATGCACTGTACCACCGTGTCGCTGGCACAAGGCGGTGCCGGACTTGGTGCTATGTGGGGCGAGGAGATGGCCTTGTCGATGCTGGCAGACGCCGGGTTTCAACGGGTCGAGGTCAAACAGCTCGAACACGATTTTCAGAATAATTATTACCTGGCCCGTAAAGCCTGATGTAATTGAACGCCCGCGCTACTGTATCAGCAGCACCGGGCAGGGTACTTTTTCGAGTACCGATAGCTCGGTGTCTGTTGCCAGCAACGCCTGGGGCATGATCAGCAGGCCGGCTGCCTGCCGGTTCAATACCGTCAGCAGGGGTGCCAGTTTGAGTTCCGGCATGGCCAGCGCAGCGCTGTCCGGACTGGTCTGGCGCAGCAGATCGGCAATCGGTGCGGACACGGTATGGGCGGCAAGGGCCTGCGCCTCCAGCACGGGTCGCAGCCGATAGCGGCCAGACTGGCAGAGTGCGAGGCCGATATGCAGTGCCTGCAGCGACTGCCCGGAATTATCCAGCAGTACCCAGACCGGCCTGGGTGCGGTTGGTCGTTGCAGTATTTGACGAGTTACATGCTGACCCATCAGAAAGATGGCATCGTGCGTGTGCGCGACACGCAACACTTCGGTCAGATAAGGGCCCCGGGTGATCTGTAGTGAGGTTGGCAGACCGTGCTGTTGTGTGATCTGTTGCAACTGCTGGCGGATGTGTTCTGTCTGACGCCGCTTGCGCCGGTCCCAGGCGCTGTTGTCCAGGGCTTGCACACTGGCCGACAGACGCTGGACTTCCTGCGCGAAGGGCAGGCGCATCAACTGGGTCAGACTCTCATCTTCCACCAGCAGTGCCGTCAATTCAGCCTGATTGGTCGACGCCAGCGTCAGTGCCAGCTGCATTAACTCCTGCTGCGGCCGGCCGGTCTGCAGCGCAATCACTACCCGTTGCAACAGGCGAGCGGCAGCTTCAGGCATCGCCGGATACGCCGTTGTTGCGCTGGGCAAAATCGTGCCGCAGTTGTGCCAGTTCCAACAGCCGGTTGGCGACGCGCCAGTTCAGGCTGTTAGCCGGAAAACCACCGGCAATATCAGCTTCCCCGGCCGGGATACCGGTTAACAGCTCAATAGCTTCGTCTGCATTGTGCACCGCATAGATATGAAACTGACCGTCTGCTGCGGCCTCGACAATATCCTCGCGCAGCATCAGGTGGCGCTGATTGACGGCAGGAATAATGACGCCCTGGGTGCCGTCCAGGCCGATGCTGCAGCAGATATCGTAAAAGCCTTCGATTTTTTCATTGACGCCGCCGATAGGCTGCACCTGACCGTGCTGGTTCACCGAGCCGGTGATAGCCAGCGATTGCCGGATCGGTGCGTCTGCCAGTGCCGACAGCAGAACGCATAATTCGGCCAGCGAGGCGCTGTCACCCTCGACCGGTCCGTAGGATTGCTCGAATACCAGACTGGCGCTCATGGACAAAGGGTGTTCGCTGGCATAGCGCGTGGCCAGAAAACTGGACAGAATCAGCACCCCCTTCGAGTGAATCGGCCCGCCCAGTTCGGTTTCCCGTTCAATATCGATGACTTTGCCATCGCCCAGACGGGTGGTAGCAGTAATGCGAACCGCCTGGGCAAAGGCGAACTGGCCCAGCTGCAAAACGGAAAGCCCGTTGATCTGCCCGGTCTTAGCACCGCTGACATCGATCAGCATAGTGCCGTCGCTGATGGTGCGATAGATGTTCTCGCGCATGCGCTCAGCGCGATAAATCTGCTGCTCGATAGCCTGTTGTAAATCCTCGCGCCGGATCTGTTCGCTGCCTGCGGCATCAGCCCAATAATCAGCTTCGCTCAGGAGATCGGTGTAATTCCGTAAATGCGTTGAAATCCGGTCGGCATCACCGGCCAGCCGGGCACCATGTTCGATCAGTCCGGCGACTGTTTCGCGGCTCAGCGGGCGTAACTGATGGTCGCGGCAGATGGAGGCGAACAAGGCAGCATAGCAGCGTTCGGTGTCGGGCGTGCGGGTAATGCTGTCATCGAAGTCGGACATCACTTTGAACAGTTCCTGGAAATCCGGATCGTGTTCGTTGAGCAGATAATACAACTGCCGGTCGCCAAACAGCAGTACTTTGACCTCGATCGGTATGGGTTCCGGCTCCAGCGATACGGTGCTGAACAGATTCAGGCTGCGTTCCAGTGTGTCCAGCCGGATTTCGCCGGTTTGCAGGGTGCGTTTCAGACCGTCCCAGCTGAGTGGATGCTGCAGCAGCTGGCGGGCGTCGAGCAGCAGATAACCGCCGTTGGCGCGATGCAGTGCACCGGCCTTGATCAGCGTGAAATCAGTCACCAGTGTGCCCATCTGGGCCTGATATTCGACCCGCCCGAGCAGATTGCCGAAGCTGGGCAAGCCTTCCTGCACAATCGGCGCGCAGGCAAGACTGCTGTTATCGACAATCAGATTGATCTGATAGCGCTGCAGCTGCGCTGTGCCAGCGTGAATTTGCGGGCCTGCTGCGGCGGTCCGGTTGTCGCCGGATTGCAGAAAGGCATCGACATGCTCGACGACATCTTTTTTCACCGCCATCAGATAGTCATAAACAGCGGGCAGATCGCTGTTCTGGTGTTGCAGATCCTCGATCAGGTGGGTCACCGCCAGCTCGGCCATCTGCCGGTTCAGGGCTTTGACTTTCTCGCGTGCCTCTTTGGCCCAGAGCGGAAACTGGCGCAGCAGTTTTTGTAAATCCTGCTGCAGGGCGGTAATGGTTTGTTCAATCTGCTGCTGCTCGCTGGCGGGCAGTCGCTGGAAATGCTCCGGCTTGAGGACTTCCCCGTGCGCACTCAGGGGCGCGAAGGCAAACCCGGAGGGCGTATGCAACAGCGCGATATTCTGGGCTTTGGCTTGTTCTCCCAGCTGGTCGATGGCTTCACTCTGGCGTTCTTTGAACTCCTGTTCCAGCTCTTCGAGCCGGGCCCGGTAGTCTTCACTTTCAAACGCGGCCGGAATCGAAGCGCTGAGCTCTTCGACCAGATGCTGCATGGCACGGCGCAAAGTCGCTCCGCGCCCGGCCGGCAGGCTTAGCGCCCGTGGGCGCTGCGGATCGTCAAAGTTATGCAGATAACACCAGTCGGGCGGCACCGGGCGGGTGGCCGCCTCTTGCGTGACGGCCTGATGCAACGTGGTGAGTTTGCCAACACCCGCCGGACCCAGGGCAAAGATATTAAAGCCGCCGTTGTGAATCCGCAGCCCGAACTGAATGGCGCTTAAAGCGCGTGCCTGGCTGAAGGCGTTGCTGCAGGGTTCCAGTTCATCTGTGCTCTGAAAAGTAAACTGGGCCGGGTCAGAAAATTTGCGTAAAGAGGTACTGCTGAGTGCTTTAGGGGCAGGCATGAGTTTGCTGATAGGATCTGTTGATTTGGTAATTAATAAGATTTTGGGGAGTAAACAGCGCCACCACTGGCGTTACCTGAGTGGTGGCGCTGCGACGGTCAGATCCGGTCTGGCAGATGCGCCCGGATGGCTTGTGCATTCAGTCCGGCCAGATCCTTATCGATTTCGACGCTGATGCGCTTGCGTACCGAGGCGCTGAGTTGTCCTCGCAACAGACCCAGAAAAGCAGGTGCTGCGACCAGGACCAGGCGTTCGAAGGTATTGTTTGCGCTGGCGGTGGCCAGTCGTTCACTGAGGAATTTGGCGAAGTTCAGGGCTTCGTGCTGTTTGGGATCGGTTTTCGGCTCCATCGCGTGACGGCCCTGACCTGCACTGTCGAACGTTCGACCAGGCAGATCGGTAGTTAAATCATGCACATGCTGGCGTGCCGCCGGATGGTCGAAGGATTCAAGTTCCTGCAGAGCGCCGATGGGCGACTTCGCCCCTAATAACTTCGCACGACTGCTGTCTGCGACCAGTACCCAAATTTTGGTCATCGCAAAACTCCTTTATATCCGTCAGTAAATGAGTGGTGTCTGTACACACCCGATGAGTGTGTTTTTCCGCTGTCGCGAATCTCCTTGTCTGTAGTCATTAATCTGTAGAAATTAAGGTGTAGTGTAACCTGCCTCAGACCGGATCGCATCCGACCGCGGGCAGCAGCTGACTGAGCGCCATCAGCTCGGCTGCGTTGCCGGCCAGACCCAGGATATAACGATCCGGTCGCAGAATCAGTGCCTGCGCCTGTTGTTCCTCCAGCCAGGCGTCGAGCGTGTTGCCGGGCTGATCGATCACGACTGCCTCCAGCGCACGCCAGCGTTGCCGGGTAGCGCTATCAACCGCCTGCAGCAGGGCAGGGTTGCCGATAATCGTAAAGCGCCCCCCGCTGACGTCATCTAATAACCGGCCATCGGCCAGTCGAGGCTGTGGCAGCAAGGTTGCTACGGGTGGCGGTGCGCCGCTGTGCAGACCGGGTCCAAGCGCGGGCTGTGGAAAATCAAACAGCTGTGGCTGCGCGCTTGCGAAATGCTGGTCGCGGACGGCAGCCTGGGCGGGATCGGTCGTCTGGATGAGTTGGCCGAGCTGCACCGCCAGTTCGATAAACGCCTGCACATGCGGGTGGCGCTCGGAAGTGTAACTGTCGAGCAAGGACTCAGCAGCGCGATTTCGCAGCACCAGGGCCAGTTTCCAGGCCAGATTGGCCGCATCGCGCAGACCTGCCCCCATGCCCTGACCCAGAAAGGGCGGCGTCTGATGGCAGCTGTCACCCGCCAGCAACAGGCGTCGGTCACGCCAGTTTTCGGCCAAGACCGCGTGAAAAGTGTATACCGCTGCGCGCTCGATGATTGCATCATTGGGGCGGAGCCAGCGCGCCAGCAACGGCCAGAAATGCTCGGGACGCTGTAACTGGGCCGGATCGTCGCCCGGCAACAGCATGATTTCCCAGCGTCGTCGTTCGCCAGCAACGTATACCAGGGTCATGGGCCGGGCCGGATCACACCACTGGATGGAATAATCCGGCAGACTCTGAACCCGTGCTGAACGCGTATCGGTCAGCAGATCAACGACCAGCCAGGGCTGGTGCAGGCCGAAATCCTGTAAAGCCGGGCCGATCAATTGCCGCACCAGGGAGTGGGCGCCGTCGCAGCCGACCACATAGCGCGCGCGGTACTGCTGCTGGCTGGAATCAACCTGGCTTTCAACGTGTAAAACCGCATGCGTGTCGTTTTGCTCGATAGCAAACACCTCATGGAACAGTTTGACCTGTACCTTGGCAAAGCGTTTAACCCCGGCCCGCAGAACACGCTCCAGTGTTGGCTGATGAAAGTACCAGTTATTGGCCCACGCCTGCGGGCCGGGGCCCGGGGCACCACGCCGTATCAGCAGGGTCTGACCGCTGCCGTTGACAAAATGCATGCCCTTGGAGGAGGCGCGAGCCACCCCAGCGACCTGTTCGGCCAGACCAGCGGATTGAAAAATACGCATGACTTCACCATCGAAATGCACCGCGCGTGGTAATTCATAAATGGTGGCTTCGCGTTCAAAAACAAGGACTGACAGACCGGCCTGCCCGAGCAGGTTGGCCAGTAATGCACCGGTCGGGCCGTAGCCGACAATAGCGACATCAACAGCAGGGGCTGACGGGTTATCAGGGAACGGCGAATTCATGCCGGATCAGGATCGGCGTGCGGGCGCAGACGAGCGCGGAGTTCATCCTGCCAGACCGTACGCGACTTGAAACCGGGCAGACTGCGCGCGAGTTGCTCGGTACGGGCCAGGATCGCGTCATCTGGCTGGCTTAGATCAATGGGCTCGCGACAGGGTTGCTGGCAGTACCAGGGCGTATCAAAAAACAGCTCGACCCGGTTGTCCTCCGGATCACGGAAATATAAAGAGATCGCGTTGCCATGGGTGACGGGCGCGATGTCGCTAACCTCTTCCTGCTGCAGGACGGTATGAAAATAACGCAGCGCGGACAGATCGGACAAGCGAAACGAAAGCTGGTTAATCGGGTTGAAGCGCAGCGCTTGAGGCCGGCCGCTGGCCAACACGATCTGGTGGTGCTCGTGCGGGTCGCGGCTCAGAAACACCAAAGACACCGGGCCGGGCAATTCGCCGCGATCGGTTACTGTAAATCCCAATACCCGGCGGTAAAAACCTTCCATCATGACCAGATCATGGACATAAAATCCCACATGGCTAAACGCCAGTGCAGGGACTCCGCTTGGCTCGAGCATGCTGTTTCCTCCTGCTTGATAGCGTGGCTCAATTATTGTCTGATCGCTACCGAAATTGCACGAGCAGCGCGATAATCCGGTAGCCCAAGCCATGATTGGCGCGTGCAGACAATGCATGGCGGACAAGGATTTATTATTTTTTTTAATTTCATTTGAATCATGTCTTAATAGAATTTAATTGGCGTGTAAAGACCATGTAGAGGTAATTTGAGACAATGCTTAAAACTGGAAATTTATTGCCGGACTAGGTAAGCTGTAATTGTTTTCAACGTAAGATTGTAAGGAGCAAGATTATGAAAGTTAAAACCAATGTACGCGCCGGTTACGGCGGCTGGGAACGCTACTAAAAGCGTTTTTGTAGGATAGTTTCTACAGTTTCCAATCAGGAGAAAATCATGAAAGTTAAAACCAATGTACGTGCCGGTTACGGCGGTTGGGAACGTTATTAATCCCGACAGCCCTGCAGTGGACTGCTAGGCAGTTTGCTTAACAGGACTGAAAGCCCCGCTTCGGCGGGGCTTTTTATTTTTCGCTGTGGTTTTGGCTACAGGGTGAAATTAGGTCGCAGCAGCAATTCATATTTCACGCAACACTCTTAGCGTTCCCTGTGCCGAGCGCGCTATAATTACCGTAATTAAAGATTATAGAGGCAGTTATGCACACAGCAAATGATGCAATCGGCTCAATTGCCGATTATATGCTTGGAGTAGGGCAGCGCGCCCGTGCTGCCAGCCGCATGATCAGTGCTGCTGATAGCAATGCCAAAAACACGGCATTACTGGCTATCGCGGAAGCCATCGAACAGGCGCGGCCTGCTTTGTTGGCGGAAAATAGCAAGGATCTGGCTGCAGGTCGGGCCAATAATCTGGCCAGCGCCCTGCTGGATCGGCTGGAGTTGACCGATAGTCGTATCGCCAGTATGGCACAAGGGCTGCGTCAGATCGCCCAGCAACCCGATCCAATCGGTGCGATTACCGATCTCAGTTATCGCCCGAGCGGTCTGCAGATCGGCAAAATGCGGGTGCCGCTGGGTGTCATCGGAATCATCTACGAATCCCGTCCCAATGTCACCGCTGACGCTGCCGGATTGTGCCTGAAAGCGGGTAATGCCGTGATTCTGCGCGGCGGTTCCGAAGCCATTCATTCCAATCGTGCTATCGCCGGTTGTATCCGGCACGGACTGGAACAGGCCGGGCTGCCGGGTGATGTGGTGCAAGTGATCGAGACTACTGACCGGGCTGCGGTGGGTGAGCTGATCCGGATGCAGGACTACGTCGATGTTATCGTGCCGCGTGGTGGTAAAGGTCTGATTGAACGTATCAGTCGGGATGCCAAAGTGCCGGTGATCAAGCATCTGGACGGCGTCTGCCATGTCTTTATTGCCGAGCATGCCGATCTGGCCAAGGCGGTGTCCATTGCGGTCAATGCCAAGTGCTATCGCTACGGTATCTGCGGTGCCATGGAAACGCTGCTGGTGCATAAGGCAGTCGCCGGGCAGGTGCTGCCGGAACTGGCGCAAGCCTACGCTGAACATGGTGTGGAACTGCGCGGTTGCGAGCAGACCCGGGCTATTATCGATGCCCAGGCAGCCAGCGAAGAGGACTGGTACACCGAATATCTGGCACCGATTCTGGCCATTCGGGTGGTGGACAGTCTGGCGCAGGCCATCGAGCATATCGAAACCTATGGTTCACATCATACCGACGCCATTGTCAGTGAAGACTACACGCAGGTGCGGCGATTTTTGCGTGAAGTGGACTCTAGCTCTGTCATGGTCAATACGGCCACCTGTTTTGCCGACGGTTTTGAATATGGCCTGGGTGCAGAGATCGGCATCAGCACCGGTAAACTGCATGCACGCGGCCCAGTGGGGGTGGAAGGCTTGACCACCCAGAAATTCATCGTTCTGGGCGACGGTCAGACGCGCGGCTGAGGCGTCTTATCAGACCGGTTTATTTTGAGCGTTAAGCCTATCGGGGTATTAGGCGGCACTTTCGACCCTGTTCATCATGGTCATCTGCGGGTTGCGCTGGATGTGCTGGAAGAACTGGCGTTTGCTGAAGTCCGTCTATTGCCCAGCCGGCAGCCGCCGCATCGCGTTACGCCGGGAGCCACACCGGCGCAGCGTTTGGCGATGCTTGCCGCCGCGGTGGCCAGACAGCCTGGCCTGGCTGTCGATCAGCGCGAACTGGAGCGTGCCGGCCCGTCTTATATGCATGACACGCTGGCTTCATTGCGGGCAGATCTGCCCGATACCCCGCTTTGTCTGCTGATCGGTCGTGATGCATTCAATGAACTGCCAACCTGGCACCGCTGGCAGGAGTTGTTCCAACTGGCGCATTTCCTGGTGCTGGAGCGACCCGGTAGCGCACCGGCAATGCCCCCCGCATTATGCGCTGAACTCAATGGTCGTACGATTACCGACCCGGCCTTACTGCACCAGTCATGTGCAGGACGGGTGTTCGCCTGGCAGGCAACGCAGCTGGATATTTCCGCAACTCGTATCCGCGCTCTGCTCGCAGCGGGGCGTTCCCCCCGTTATCTGCTACCCGAAGTCGTGCTCGACTACATCAAACAATACGGGCTGTATACGCAGCCTGACTAGCTATAGGTAACCGTAACAAAGCATGCAAATATCTGAACTGCAAGCGGTCGTAGTAACCGCACTGGAAGACATCAAGGGCCAGGACATCAAGGTCATGGATGTTAGTGGCGTGTCCAGCTTCACCGATATCATGGTGATTGCCAGCGGGAGTTCCACCCGTCAGGTGAAAGCGCTGGCGGACAAAGTGGCGGACGAATGCAAAAAAGCCGGTGTGCGCCCGCTCGGCGTTGAGGGTGACCGCGAAGCCGAGTGGGTGCTGGTGGATCTGGGCGACATCGTCGTACATGTGATGTTGCCGGAGATCCGCGATTTCTACAATCTGGAAAAACTGTGGGAAATGGCACCGGCAAACCGTCAGGATGGCACTCAGTCCGGCGCTGGCAGCTAACCTCGGATCACTGTCCTTATGCATATCAGTATTGTGGCGGTAGGGACACGGATGCCGCAGTGGATACAGCAGGGCTGTGCCGATTATTTACAGCGTCTGCCGCGGGAATGGGGTGTGCAACTGATCGAAGTGGCACCGGCCCGGCTCGGCAAACAGGCACCGCGCGCCAGTATTCTGCGCGCTGAGGGCGAGCGCATACGGGCCCAGCTGCGGCCGAATTCAGCGACCGCGTTGCGCCATGTCGCACTGGATGTGAAAGGCAAGGCCTGGAGTACTGCCGAACTGGCCCGGCAGCTGCAGGCCTGGCAACTGGACGGGCGCGATGTGGCCATTCTGATCGGCGGCCCTGAAGGGCTGGACGAGAGTCTGCTCGGTCAGGCCGAGCAGCGCTGGTCATTATCGCCGCTCACGTTTCCGCATCCGCTGGTACGGGTTATTTTGCTGGAGCAGCTCTACCGCGCCTGGAGCATTCTGCAGAATCATCCGTACCACCGGGAATGAGGGGCTGGTTATGCGCCGTTTTGTCCCGTGCTGTCTGGCGTTTATTGAGACAGCCGCAGGTCAAACAGGAACCGGATTGAATTTATGACAGACGTATTTCAGCTTTATCTGGCCTCAGCGTCGCCGCGTCGGCGC
This sequence comes from Gammaproteobacteria bacterium, assembly GCA_041396125.1. Classification (GTDB taxonomy): domain Bacteria; phylum Pseudomonadota; class Gammaproteobacteria; order Competibacterales; family Competibacteraceae; genus JAWKZG01. Next base: position 915,608 of record JAWKZG010000001.1, read on the forward strand.
GAATTGCTGCAACAGATCGGGGTGCGCTTCGAGCTGATCAGTGCACCGATCGATGAAACGCCGCTGCCAAACGAGCCGCCGGCTGATTACGTCCGCCGTCTGGCGCTGGCTAAAGCACAGGCTGGTTTGCAGGCTATTGGCGGTCAGCACAACAACCGGTGTTGGGGCCGATACCACGGTGGTGATCGACGGTGAAATGCTGGCGCCGGAGAGCCGTGAGCATGGTCTGGCTATGCTGGCGCGTCTGTCCGGCCGTGAACATCAGGTCTTCAGCGCGGTGGCGCGATGGCGCAATACGTAGCAGTTGCGCCTGCAGGTCAGCCGCGTTCGTTTGCGGGCACTGAGCGCGGCGGAGCTGAGAGCTCTATCGGCGTAAAGCGGTGAACCGGCGGATAAAGCTGGTGGCTATGCCATTCAGGGCCTGGGTGCCGGTTTGTGGCAGCAATTGCAGGGCAGTCATTCCCGGTGTCATGGGATCGCCCCTGTTCGAAACGGTTGAATTATTAAACGAGTTTGGCATCAATATTCTTGCAGCCCGGGGTTGACAAACCCGACTGAAAACCTGCGACCGGTGACGAAGGATTTGCGACTGAAGGAAAATTCTGATCACTGCACACCCCAAGAAACCCGGGTCGCCGTGGTCGAAAAATGGCATGTTGCAAGAAGTTTCGCGGAGCGCGAGCGGCGCCGGGGACTGGTGGCAATATCTATAAAGGCAAAAGTCTGGCGGGTACTGCCCGGAATGGAAGCGGCCTTTGTGGATATCGGCCTGGAGCGGGCGGCTTTTCTGCATGTATCCGATGTACAGCATTCGTTCTCGGTGGACGAGCAGGAGTCGGCGCTGGCCTGCCCGGCTGCCATCAACGAACTGGCTGCGGCTCGGGCAAGACCTGGTCGTACAGGCGATCAAAGACTTCGATCGGTACCAAAGGGGCGTTCGACCACCATCTCCATTCCGTCGTGCCATCTGGTGCTGCTGTCGAATTCCGACGCGATTAGTATCGGTCAAGATTGACGACGAAACCGAACGCCAGCGTGCCTGAAAGATATCGTCAATAAATTCCGGGCCGAATTCGGCGGGTGGCATCGTGCGCACCGCAGCGGAAGGCACTGAATCATGGGCTTTGCGGGCTGATATGCAGTTTTGCAGCGACTGTGGGAAGCTGTACAGGATAAATCTGCCAGAGCCCGCACCGGTGAACTTATCTATGCTGATTTACCGCTGGAATTGGTGGGTACTGCGCGATTTTGTCGGCGATGATATGGAAAAGTAATGAGTGGATTCGCGTGAGTCCTGTGAACGGGCTGCGCAGCTTCGCCGAGAAGTTTGTACCGGAAATGCTGGCCCGTATCGAACATTACCCCGGCGACCGGCCCTTATTTGATCTGTACGGGGTCGAGGACGAAATCCAGAAAGCGCTGGGCCGTAAAGTGCCACTGAAATCGGGTGGTTATCTGATTATTGATCAGACCGAAGCGATGACCACCATCGACGTCAACACCGGCGCGTATGTCGGCCATCGCAACCTGGAAGAAACTATCTTCAAGACCAATCTGGAAGCTACCCAGGCTATCGCCCGACAGCTTCGCCTGCGCAATCTCGGTGGCATTATCATTCTGGATTTCATCGACATGTCCAGCGATGAGCACAAGCAGCAAGTGCTCAAATCACTCGAACGGGCGCTGGAAAAAGACCGTGCTAAAAGCCATATCTCGCAGGTCTCGGCGCTTGGCCTGGTAGAGATGACCCGCAAGCGCACACGCGAAAGCCTGGAACAGATCATGTGCGAACCCTGTGCCGTGTGCTCTGGTCGCGGCACGGTGAAAACCGCCGAAACCGTCTGTTATGAAATTCTGCGCGAGATCATCCGTGAAGCGCGCCAGTATGAAGCGAGCCAATTCCTGGTGCTGGCATCGCAGGAAGTGGTCGATCTGATGCTGGACGAAGAGTCCGGCAGCGTCGCCGAGCTGGAAGGTTTTATTGGTATCCCCATCAAGTTTCAGGCCGAAGTTCTGTACACCCAGGAACAGTACGATGTGGTCCTGATGATGTAGGTTCATGCGAATTCTGCTCAAGACCGCGCATCACACCCTGGCTTTCACCTGGCGCTGGTCGTGGTTCGCGGTCACCCTGAGCCTGCCGCTGCTGGCGCTGACCCTGCTGAGTGTGCGGTTGGCGTTACCCTTGCTGGGCGATTACCGGGCTGAAGCGCAACGGCTTTTAAGCGATTATCTGCAGCAACCGGTCCAGCTGGAGCAGTTCACCGTAGACTGGTGGGGCTGGGGGCCGGAACTGCAGATCAGCGGCTTGAGCCTGCATAAAAATCAACAGCCGTTATTCGAGTTTGCACAGGCGCAGCTGCGGATTGATCTGAGCCAGTCACTGTGGCGCGGGCGTCTGATTCTGTCCGAGGTTCGCCTGCAGGGCGGTGATGTCACGCTGAACTGGCCGACCCCGTCCACTGGCACCCCGCTCTTTGGCGAGAGCCCTGCTTTTTGGCAAACTGGCCGACCTGCCATATCGTTGCCCGAACTGCTTGATCGGCTGCACAGCCTGGAACGGGTAGTTATTGAGCTGGATCAGATCTGGCTGCAATCGCCGGTGACCGGACGGCGCGAACTGGGTCGTGCTTTCTCCCTGCATATCAGCCCTGCATCAGCAGCTGGCGGAACCCGTCAGGTAGCTGCTGAAATGACGCTGGCACCCGCTTTCGGGTCATCTCTCAGGGTGCAGGCACAACTCGACCAGGACGCTCAGCAGATACCCGGCGGGCATTTTTATCTGCACGGCAAAGACTTGAATCTCAGTGCCTGGCCGGGCATCAGCCTGCTTGAAACCGGCCAGGGCCAGATCGAACTCTGGGGCGATTGGCGCGACGGACAGCTGGACACGCTTGTTTTGCAAAGCGAGCTGAGCGGACTCCAGCTGCTGGACATACCCGCCATGCAGGTTGTACAGGCGCGGCTGCAACATTTAGAGCAGGTCCGTCTGACGCTGCAGGGGCAGCGGGACCCGGGACCAGACGCTGGAACTGGCGCGCGCAGGTGCAGGATCAGGCCCGGTCGCAGCCGAGTCTGGATGTCTACGCGGAATGGGCGCAACAGCCTGACGGTGATTGGCAGGAGCACCTGCGCGGCTTACAACTGGCGATCTCAGCGACCTGCTGGAAGGAGTTCTGGCCGCGGCCGGAATACCAGGCGTGGCTGGCTCGCCCTGCAACCGGCGGGGCGTCTGGCCAACCTGGATATCGCCTGGCGTGAGCAGCATCAGCAATTGACGCTCACTGCCGCTATCCAGGATTTGCACAGTCAGCCCTGGCGGATATCCCCGGTCTGCAGGGTGTGGACGCCCGACTGCAGTTAAGTGGCGATAGCGCCCAGCTTGAGCTGACGGGCACACAGGTCGAAATTGATTGGCCGCTTGTGCGCCAGCCCATCACATTGCAGCGGCTGGCCGGCCAGTTGCGTTGGCATCGGGCAGCGTCAGCTGGACGCTCGAACCCATGATCTGCAACTCGACAATCCGGATTTCACGCTGCGCGCCTTAATGGCAGTGTCGAAGTAAGCAGACCAAAATCCCACTGATCCCGAATTCAATTTGCGGCTGGACTTCGAGCAGGTCGAACAGTGCGCGTGTAGCCACGTATCCGCCCGCTGCGCGGATGAACCCGAAACTGATCGCCTGGCTGGATCATGCGCTGGGGCAGGGCAGATACCGCAAAGGTCAGCTGGTATTGCGCGGGCGTGTCAGCGATTTCCCCGCTTCGAGCACAACAACGGTGGGCTCGAAGCACGTACATCAGTCGCGGCGCTGCGCTTGAATTATTTTCCGGGCTGGCCTGCTATCGACAATCTGAGTGCTGCAGTGGTTTTCGCAATCAGGTTTTGGGGTGCTGGCTGATGGCGGCTACTGAAGTCGATCTGCAACAGGTACGGGTGCGCATCCCGGACATGCGCCAATCAGATTGCACGTCGACGCACAGTTACAGGGAGCCACCGCTACAATGCTGGAGGTGCTGGCAAATGGCCCGCTGCGGGAAAAAATCTGGACCCGCCTGTCCGATTTGCAGAGCGAGTGGAGATAACCGGCTCAATCTTAACTTGTTGATCCCATCGAAGATGAACAGGCACCGGTACCAGTGGCTGGCAGTGTCGGCTTTACCGGCGGGCGGGTGCAATTGCCCGGATCGGCACCGGCTACTGGAAAATTTGCAGGGTGAACTGGATTTCGAAAAGCGACGTCGGGGTCCGGGCGTGATTTGCGGTTGCGCTTTCTGGATGCACCCGCACGTCTGGCTATTGCGACCGGCAAACAGACGTTTGATTTTAATCTTGCTGGCCGGTTTGACGCGGCAGCGGCGGCTCGGCCCTTTAGTGCTGCGGTTAGGTGAGTATCTCCGCGGCGTCAGCGACTGGGCTATCGAGTTTAAACTGCCCAAGCAGAACCGGGCCAGGCAAAACCGGTTTGAGCTGGCACTGCAATCGATCTGCAAGGTACGGCGATACTGCTGCCCGGCTCCCCTGGGTAAAGTGGCAGCAAGTGCCCGGACATCCCATCTGCAGCTGCTGCAGGAACAAGAGCAGCTGACGGTTCTTATGCGGACGGATGCCGACCTGAGCAGTGCGCTCAGACTGAAGCAAAGCGCTACCGACTGGCAGATACAGCGAGGCACGGTGCGGATTGGTGATGAGCTGCTGGGCGGGCCGGCCGAATTGCCGGCGCGCAATGAATTGATATTGCAGGTCCATCTGCCGCTTTATCGGCTGGCGTCTGGTTCATCTGGACAGTCTGATACTGGCCCAGTCGGTACGGACTCGCCAGGTTTGGGTGGAGCAGCCGGACTGACTGTTTTTGATCGCAGCGAGCTTACGCTGGACAAACTGGTGCTGGGCGACTGGCAGTTGACAGATGTGCAACTACGAGGGCAGCGGGTTGCCGATGGTTATCACTTCAGACTGGGTGGAACTGACCTTGCCGGTGAGTTGTTTTTACCGCAGCAAATCGGCGCGGCCGAGCCGGTGCATCTGGCGCTGAAGACACTGCATTTGCGGCGTGTGCCAGATGTTGCCAGTCAGGCTGAAGCAGATCGTGCAGCGGATCGTCCAATGGTTATGTCGCCCGGCGTCTGGCCGGCCTTGCATGTCAATATCGATACCCTGCAATTAAACACGCAGCGCGTGGGGCCTCTGCTGCTTAGCGTGCGACCTTTGCCGGACGGTCTCAAACTGAATACGCTGGAACTCAGCGCGCCGGGGCAGCAGCTTAGCGCCAGCGGTGAATGGCGCACAGGCGGAGCGGGCTCCCGCTCCTGGCTGCAAGCTAAGTTCTACAGTGAGGCGCTGGGCGAGGCGCTGGCTTTACTGGATATTCCTGTCAGTGTGGAGCGGGCTAAAACTGCGCTGGGACTGGATATCAGCTGGCCAGGGACGCTCCGTGCACCCGATCTGGCGCAGTTGCGCGGTACCTTGCAGGTGCACATTGAGGAAGGCCTGCTGGCAGAAATCAAACCGGGTTTGGGCCGTTTGGTCGGCCTGGTTAATGTGGCCAGTCTGGCGCGGCGGTTGACACTGGATTTCAGTGATCTGGTGGAGACGGGACTGGCCTTTGATCAGATTGACGGAACCATTGATTTTACTGGCGGACGTGCCAGCACCGATGATCTGTTGCTGCAGGGCCCGGCGGTGAATATTGCTGTGCAGGGCTGGCTCGACCTGCGTGATCAGCAGCTGCAGCAAACGGTTACCGTCATGCCCCAGATTGCCTCATCGCTGGCCCTGGCCGGAGCAGTGGCAGGTGGCCCGGCCGTAGGCGCGGCGGTCTTGCTGGCGGGGCAGGTGTTGAAACCGGGCCTGGAAAAAGCGGTCAGCTTGCGTTATGCGGTCAGTGGCACACTGGACACGCCTGTGATCGAACGGGCCCGGATCACCACGGGCGGTAGCAGTGGCTCGATGTCGGGCGGCGGGCGTAAATATGACGGCTGTATCAACCTGTAAATTAACCTGGTTGCAAGAGCGTAATAGCGGTGTTTGCGTGCTGTGCTTGCGGGCAAGGTAGAATACCCTGCTAACCGCACAAAATTTATCAGGAGCCACCCCGCATGGCGAAGAATTATTATCAGTTCGACACACTCAGTCTGCACGCCGGGCAGCAGCCTGATCCCGTGACCGGTGCCCGCGCCACGCCGATTTACCAGACCACCTCGTTTGTCTTTCGCGACAGTGAGCATGCGGCGTCGCTGTTCAATGGTGAACGCGCCGGGCATGTCTATTCACGTATCTCCAAGCCGACCAACGCCGTACTGGAAGAGCGCATTGCCGCGCTGGAGGGCGGGGTTGGGGCCATTGCTACCGCCAGTGGTCAGGCCGCCATGCATCTGGCGCTCAGCACGCTGATGGGGGCGGGTTCGCATATTGTTGCTTCCCGCGCCTTGTATGGCGGTTCGCATAATCTGTTGAGTTACACCCTGCCGCGTTTCGGCATTCAGACCACGTTTGTCGATCCGGGCGATCCGGCAGCATTCGAGCAGGCGATCCGGCCCGAGACACGCTGTCTGTTCGGCGAAATACTCGGTAATCCGGGGCTGGATGTGCTGAATATTCCGGCCCTGGCTGATATTGCACATGCCCACGGTATTCCGTTGTTGATTGATGCGACTTTCGCCACGCCGTATCTTTGTCGACCGTTCGAATTTGGCGCCGATTTACTGTTCCATTCCGCTACCAAGTTTCTGGGCGGTCACGGGGTGGCTATCGGCGGGCTGCTGGTGGATAGCGGTCGCTTCGACTGGGATGCTTCGGGGCATTTTCCTGAACTGAGCGAGCCCTATGCCGGGTTTCATAATATGGATTTCACCGAGGAATACGGTCCCAGCGCGTTTCTGCTGCGGGCGCGCAAGGAAGGGCTGCGCGATTTCGGTGCCTGCATGAGTCCAACCACTGCATTTCATATTCTGCAGGGCATCGAGACCCTGCCGCTCAGAATGCAGCGACACGTAGACAATACCCGGGCGCTGGTCGCTTTTCTGCGTGAGCAGGAGGCGGTAGCGTCCGTCAGTTATCCGGAATTGCCCGAGCATCCTGACCATGAGCTGGCTCGGCAGCTGCTGCCCAAAGGCTGTGGCGCGGTCTTCAGTTTTACCCTCAAAGGCGGCCGTGAGGCAGGGCGACGCTTGATTGAAAACCTGACCGTATTTTCCCATCTGGCCAATATCGGCGATGCCAAATCGCTGGTGATTCATCCTGCCAGCACAACCCATCACCGCATGAGTGCGCAGGATCTGGCGGCGGCCGGTATCTCGGAAGGTATGGTGCGCCTGTCGGTTGGACTGGAAGATCCGCAGGACCTGATCAATGATCTGAAACGCGCCCTGCGCGCCAGCCAGAAAGGGTAGGCGGCGATGGAACTGAGCATCAATGGACAGACCGTATATGCCTATACCGGCACCAAGCCGCTAAGCGCCGGTCAGCCAACGGTAATTTTTGTGCACGGGGCGGGCATGGATCACTCGGCCTGGATACTGCAAAGCCGTTATTTTGCCTATCACGGTTATAACGTGCTGGCACTGGATTTACCCGGTCACGGTCGTTCTTCCGGTGCACCACTGAGCACTATCGGCGCGCTGGCGGACTGGCTGGCACAGTTGATTGAGACCACCGGGCTTGGACCGGCAACGCTGGTCGGCCACAGTATGGGCTCACTGGCTGTGCTGGAGTGTGCCGCACGCTATCCAGAGCGGGTACAGGCACTGGCCTTACTGGGGACGGCAGTACCGATGACTGTAGGGCCGGCGCTATTGGAAGCTGCCGAGGCTAATGACCCGGCTGCGATTGATATGATTGTGCATTGGGGCCACAGCCCGCGCGCGCATTTTGGCGGCAACCGGGCGCCGGGGCTATGGCTGACGGGTATCAGCCAGCGTCTGCTGGAACGGGCCGCCGACGGCGTTCTGTACCAGGATCTGCAAGCCTGCAATAGTTATCAGGCAGGACTGGACAGTGCGGCCAAAGTCAGCTGTCCGGTGCTGTTCGTGCTGGGTGCGCAGGATTTGATGACACCCGTCAGGGTGGCGCAGCAGCTGGTCGCAGCGATCGGCCAGGCGCAGCAGGTTAAAATTCCTCACTGCGGACATATGATGATGATCGAGAAACCCGATGAAACGCTGGATGCCCTGATCGATTTTATCCGCGCTTAGCGTCTATTTCAAAAATACTATCCCCCGTTGCGCGGCGCCCGTTGCACGGCGCGACTTTTTGAAATCGAAAATAGAGCATCAAAAATTTTCATTTTCTCCGGAAAGCAAAATCATAAGGATTCTGCTTTCCGTTTGGGGCATCCCTGTCCCAAATCAGATTAAGCCGTAAAAAAAACTGGAACAGGAAATTTCAATGTCGCAACAATCCTACGATTACATCATTGTCGGTGCGGGTTCAGCCGGTTGTGTGCTGGCCAACCGCCTCAGCGAGGACCCGGATCTGCGTGTGCTGGTGCTGGAAGCCGGTGGACGGGACAACAGTATTTTTATTCAGATGCCGACAGCGTTGTCGATTCCCATGAACATGCCGCGCTTTAACTGGTTTTTCGAATCCGAGCCGGAACCGTATATGGATCAGCGCCGCCTGCACTGTCCGCGCGGCAAAGTCCTGGGCGGTTCATCGTCTATCAACGGTATGGTGTATGTACGCGGCCATCCCTGTGATTTCGAGGAGTGGGAAAAACAGGGTGCCAGCGGTTGGGGTTATCGTCACTGCCTGCCGTATTTCCGGCGGGCTGAAAGCTGGGCCGGCGGGGCGGATGAATATCGCGGTGGCGACGGGCCGCTGGCGACCTGTAACGGCAATGAGATGAAACTGAATCCGCTCTATCAGGCGTTCATTGAAGCCGGTCGCCAGGCCGGTTATCCGGTGACTGCGGATTACAACGGTTATCAGCAGGAAGGTTTCGGACCGATGCATATGACGGTCAAAAACGGGGTTCGCTGGTCAACCGCGAATGCCTATCTGAAACCCGCCCGGCAACGGCCCAATCTGCAGCTGCAGACCCGGGTTCTGATCAGTCGCGTGCTGCTGGAAGGCCGACGTGCCGTCGGGGTCGAGTATCAGCAGGGCGGCCAGACCGTGCAGGTGCGGGCGGAACGCGAAGTGCTTCTGGCCGCCGGTTCAATCGGCTCGCCGATGTTGTTACAGCTGTCCGGTATCGGCCCGACCGCTGTGCTGGAGGATGCCGGTGTGCCTGTGGTGCACGATCTGCCGGGGGTCGGTGCCAATCTGCAGGATCATCTGGAAGTCTATTTCCAGTACCGCTGCACGCAGCCGATCTCACTGAACAGCAAACTCGGTCCGCTCAGCAAAGCCCTGATTGGTGCTCGCTGGATCTTGTTCAAAAATGGCCTGGGGGCGACCAATCATTTCGAGTCCTGCGCGTTCATCCGCTCGCGTGCCGGTCGCCAGTGGCCGGATATTCAGTATCATTTCCTGCCCGGCGCGATGCGTTATGACGGCAATGCGGCATTCGACGGGCATGGCTTTCAGGTGCATGTCGGGCCAAACAAACCCAAAAGTCGTGGCTGGGTACGTATTCGTTCGGCTGACCCGCGTGCCAAGCCGGCTATTTTGTTTAATTATCTGCAACACGAGGAAGACCGTGCCGACTGGCGTGCCTGCATCCGTCTGACCCGCGAAATTATTGCCCAGGCGGCACTGGATGATTATCGCGGTGAGGAGATTCAGCCGGGCGGCAGCGTCAGCTCGGACGCGGATATTGACGCCTGGGTACGGGCCAATGCCGAAAGTGCCTACCATCCCTCCTGTACCTGCAAGATAGGTGGGGACCATGACCCGATGGCGGTGCTGGATGCCGACTGCCGGGTGCGCGGAATTGAAAATCTGCGAGTGGTCGATTCGTCGATCTTCCCGACCATCACGAACGGTAACCTGAATGCGCCTACCATTATGGTGGCGGAAAAAGCGGCTGATCTGATCCGTGGGCAAGAGCCACTGGCGGCGTCGAATGCGCCCTATTATCTGGATGAGCACTGGGCAAGTCGGCAGCGCCCGGCTGAGCCATCGCGTAAGGTAATGATTTAAAAGATGACCACTTGCTTTATGGTAGCATTATCACTTTTCCACACGAAGGCGCTAAAGCTGCTGCAACCACGTCTTGGACATGACAGCGAGCTGAAACGGTGATCGATGAGTATTAAGCAAGCGGAATTGATGAGTGACAAGCAGGATTCTGAGCAGTCTGAGTCACTGCGGGCTTTCGAGGACTCCCTGGCGATATCCTTGTTGCGTGCCCGTGAAACAGTTATGGGATGTTTCAGGCCGTTATTGGCCCAGCACGATATGACTGAGCAGCAATGGCGCATTATCCGGGTGCTGGCCGAGGGTAAACGTATGGAGATTACCGAACTGGCATGGCAGTGCTGCATCCTGCTGCCCAGTATGTCCGGTATTCTCAAACGGCTGGAATGTCGTGGCCTGATCCAGCGCACGCCGGATGAGGCAGATCAGCGCCGGGTACTGATGTCACTGACCGAGGACGGCTTTCTGCTGGTGCGTCGGGTAGACCCGAAGATCAATGCCCGGCAGCACCGGATTGAGCAGGCCTTCGGTACAGACAAGACCCGCCAGCTGCACGCCTTATTGGCGGAACTGGAAAGTGCGGTATTGCCGTTGCTGGAACAGGATGAGCAGATGCCCGCAGCACGTCGTCGTCAAGTGGAGCAAGTACGCAAGCGACTGGCTAACTGATTATAATCCGCCAGTGCATTCTGCGCTGAGCCACGGTCAGCGAACGTGGCGGTATCCTCCCGACAAGTGCGTGTTAGATAGAGGCAGGGGGAATTGGCGTTTGATCCGCTCGACCGTCGGTCTGCTGTCCAGGTAATCGTGCCTCTGCACAACGTTGTGCGAGGCGTCCAGCAACGCGACGGCATAGGCTGGTGGTTCCTGACTGCCGAGCAGAATGTCTTTCCGGCTGACATCCAGCCAGACCTGATGGCTGGTGGCCCGCAAGGTGGTGAAAGGAATACCGCACCAGCTGCCCGAGATGGGTCGAGGGGTATGACCAAAAAACAAATGACGGATGGCGCTGTGCTGATCCTGCAAGAGCTCCGCCAGTGCTTCCCGATCCTGTAAGGCCCGCTGGTCCATCGATTTCAGACCGATCCGGAACGGCGGGTGGTGCATGAACAGGTATACCGGCTGGTCGCGGTAGTACTGCAGTTCCTGTCGCAGCCAGGCTTGCCGCCGGGTGCAGTAGCGGCCGGAATGGGCACCGGCTTCGACCGTATCGAGAAAAATACAGACACCGGCGGGCGTCTGCAGAGTGGACTGCATAAAGCCGTGTCCGTCGACCGGCGTTTCCGGAAAAATCTGTGTAAACGCAATCCGCTGATCCGGCTTACCGACCAGCAGACGCAGCGGAATTTTGAGCGCCCGCAGATTATCGCGTAGCGCCCGGTAGGCTTCGAGGTCACCCCAGTGCGCCAGACCGCCGGTGATGACGCAGAGATCGGCGTCGGCGTGCTGGCTATTAATATCGTCAATACACGCCGCCAGCCGTGTGTACGGGGCCAGTCCGTAAAGCTGACTGACCGGTTTCACAAAATGCGTATCAGTAATATGGATGAGTTTCATGCCGCAGATCATCAAGCTGAGCCAGCAGGAATTCTGGCAGGGCAACGTTGCAGTTTGATGACTTGGCAGTGAGGCTGACGGCGTGTCGGTGATGAGCCCGGTTGCTACACCTTATTTTGTGGGCGGTGGGGGCGGCATGGTGTCAAACGTGGGGATGTCGCTGGCCATTAAATCCCAGACGGGCTTGTCTTTGTGGTAAACGATGGCCTGCGGTTTGAACCAGGAATTGTCATCGAGTGTGCCTGCTGTGACGCCCATGACGCCAGGCCGGGCTGAATTGCGGTTGAACAGCCGGCTGCCACAGGTCGGACAAAAGATCCGGTAGTTGACATTGCCGCTGTCTGCTGTTGCGCCGTATTCACGGGTTTCGCCCTGTATTTCGATATCGGCCTCGCGAAAAAAAGCCAGTGACATATGGCCGGTGCCAGACGACTGCTGACAGCCCTTGCAATGACACTGCGCCATTCTGGCAGGTTCGGCATAAAGGGTGTAGGTTACGCCGCCGCAGACACAGCGACCGGTGGCAAAAGCGGGTTTGGACATGTGTGCTCTCCTTACTCTGGGTTTTATGAAGGGAGCACGTATTATGACGCAAAAACCAGCCCGCTGGTTTACCTCCAGCCATCTGCTGGGCCGGGCTTAATCCATGGGCTGTTTGATGCTGAATGCGCCGCGCAGCTCCCCCGTTTGATAGCCGATGGCGCGGTCATGCGGATAATGCTGATCCAGCGCGCTTTTGACCGGGGCCGATAGTTCCTGCTCGCTGCCGTGGCAGTTCAGGCAAAGCGCCTGTACCGGGATGGGTTTCATGAAGCGGAAATAGCGCCCACCCGGTTCGTCGACAACGGCCGTATGCAGCATATCGGCATAGCTCTCGCCTTGCGCGGCGCGTGCCTGGAAGTCTTGCAGCACCTGTTGTTCCCAGGCATCCGGTGTACCCAGCATGGGATTGCGCACACGGGTGCCGACACGCGTGACGCGCCAACCATTAGCCAGTGAGAGCCGATTGGCGATAGCCGGTGCGATATCACGGCAGACACTGATGGCCTGAACCGGGCCGCCGGCATCCAGTTCTGCTTTGAGCGCGCCGCCGAGTTCTTTGGCAAACCCCATGATAGTTTTCTTGGCCGCCTCGGTGCGGGCGACGGTATCGTCCTGGGCCAGCGCTGGCCCAACCGCTAAAACAGTGGCCAGAGCAAGGGTCAGGGTGGCGGCAGAACGGGTGATCCGGTTCGACAGCAAGGGCATTGTGCGCATGACGATGTCTCCTCATAAAGTAAGGGTAGCGAGACTGCTAATGAGGAGATCATAATATTAAATTTTACTAAATTAGTAAATATTTATTATAATTTTACGTGTTACCAGCGAGGGCCACGGTGTTCGATGACGCCTTCCGGTGTTAGCAGGGTATTGCTGAGCACCCGTTCAGCGTGAGTCATACGCAGGCTCAGAAGTTTTTGTGCATAACGCAGGGTAATATGCTGATAGGCGGGGTCTTCGGCTACGTTTTCGAACTCGTGCGGATCACGGCCCAGATTAAAAAGCAGCGGTGGCAGATGCGTGAAATGGACGTATTTAAACTGCTCGTCACGGATCACGTTAAGAGTGCATTGATCCGAACTCAGGCCTAAAGTCTGTTCTGCCAGCTGATAAACCGGATCGCGGAAATCGTATTCCCAGTGCACGGCATCACGCCAGCGCTCCGGGGTGTCACCGGTCAGCCAGGGTAGCAGCGAAACACCGTCGCATTGCACCGGAACGTCCATCCCCAGCCAGTCCAGGATAGTCGGCATAATATCGACGGATTCAGTAAAAGCGTCTACCTGACGACCACGGGCCGAGTCGGCGCGAGGGTCACGGATAATCAGGGGGATATGATAGCTGGCATCGAAATAACCGCCTTTATTCCACAACCAGTGATCGCCCAGCATTTCGCCGTGATCGACCGTGAAAACAATCAGGGTCTCGTCATATTCACCGCTGGCTTTGAGGTGCTCGATCAAGCGTCCGAGATTGGCATCGACTTCGCTGATCAAGCCATAGTAGCTGGCTTTGAGCTGGCATATTTCGTGTTCCGGCAAAGCCTGGATGTTCATCGGATGGCCATGATAATAGCCGGGTTCCGTCTGCCGTAGCAGCCAGTAGTGCAGAAACGGGTGCTGTTTGCCTTCGATTTCCGGGTGTTTGGCACGTACCGGCGGGGCGATTTGCTGCGGCGGATACATCGCGTTATACGGTTCAGGCGCATACAACGGGGGATGGGGCCGCAAAAACACGCTGTGCACGAACCAGGGCTGCTGGCTGAAGCGTTTCAGATAGTTTAGGGTCTGCTCGGCGGTGAACGCGGTATCGCTGTCTTCGGCCCGGTAAAGAGGCGCGGCATAGCTGTGGCCGCGTTCTTCCGCACCCGGGTAATCGGCCTGGCCGAGATAGGCATCGAAGAGCTTTTCGGGCAGCTGATAGCCTTTGTTCTGCAGCTCCTGCAGCCAGGGCAGCAGCAGTTCGGCATCCTGATAGATGAAGCCGACCTTAAAGCCTGGCAGCACACCACCGTATGTGGTCAGAGCCGGATCGGCCGGGGGCAACTGGCGCGGATCCACGGCAGTGTCCGTATAGCCGAACAGGATGGGGTCAAAACCGATTTTGCGGACTTCTGTGGCCAGGTTGGTATGGCGGGCATCCAGCGGCGTACCGTTCAGAATCGAGCGGTGATTCATCGGGTACAGCCCGGTCAGCAGACTGGTGCGCGCCGGCCCGCAAGGGGCTGCTGTCGTATAGTGGCGGCGAAACAGGACAGCGTCTTTAGCCAGCTGGTCCAGATGAGGTGTCTGCACGGTGGGATGGTCTAACAATGACAGGCAGTCGGCACGCCATTGATCGGCGCTGATGAAAAGTACTTTCCGCATGGAGGTCTCGCTTCTCTGAAAACGTCGCCCTAGCCAGGTGTTAATGTACTCTGACGTAGTAAGCGCGCTGTGAATAACAGCTTTTCGGCCTTATTGATAATTAGTCTACTGGTCTGGTATTGCATTCGAATGACCAGAAGCGACCTGAGGTGATCTGCAGGCGAAAACCGGGCTCGATTACCAGCCGTTGACACGATCCCATTGGGCGATGACTTCGTCACCTTCCAGTACCTGATAGCAGTCATACGCGGCAGCCGTTATGCAGGCATGATTGGGCAGGATGCGTACTTTCGCGCCGACCGGTAAACGGTCATACCAGTCTGGATCGGAGACCGGCACCAGTCCGTGTTCCTGTGATACCGACTGCACATATAATCCCGGCAATACGGCCTGGGTGGTACTGTCGCACAGTTCGCCATAGCCCACTTCGGTGCGAAATTCCTGCGCACTGATGTCTTTGGACAAGGCCAGTGCGCCGGCATCCAGAATCAGATGACCGGCATGGCGGTTATGCCCGATCACACTGGCCAGTACACTGAGCGCCAGATCCTGACGCTGGCAGACGCCGATAGCGAGCTGGTCCAGATCATAAAAGACAAACACGCCCGGTCGCATTTCGGTGACGCCGCTTAGATCCTCGGCCAGGCAGGCGGTAGGCGTAGAACCGGCGCTGACGACCGGGCAAGGCAGGCCGGCAGCCCGCAAGCGCTCGGCCGCCAGCACGATGGCATCGCGTTCCTGCCGGGCGACCTCCTGGATAGCGTCTGCAGCGTCGCAATGATAGGAATGTCCGGCATGGGTCAGTACGCCAATCAGTTCAACGCCGGGTGCCTGCTGCAGAATATGACCGATGCTGAGCAGCGCATCGCTGTCGGGCAGTACACCGGCACGTCGTCCGCCGCTGTCGATTTCGATCATGACCTTAAAGCTTGCGTCGTGGCTGCGGGCATAGTCGCCAATGGCTCGGGCCGCTGTGTCATTATCGGTAATGATTTTCATATCTGCACCGCGCCGGGTCAGTGCGTCAACGGCCTCCAGCTTGCCGGGTGCTATGCCGACGGCGTACAGCAGATCACGCAAACCATGCTCGAAAAAATACCCGGCTTCGCGCAAGGTGGACACGGTTATGCCACCGGCCTGACCGGCTGTGGCCAAGTGTGCGATGGTAGCCGATTTGGCGGTTTTCAGATGTGGTCGTAACGTCACGCCGAGCTGCGCCATGCGCTCCTGCATTGTTTGGATATTGCGTTCCAGCGCGATTTTATCCAGCAGCAGCGCGGGGGTGGGTAAACTATTTACTGTATTTATTAATGTATTTGGTGTGGGCATGGTAGAGAAATCCTGAGAAACCAGCCATGATTATAAAGGCAATCGACCCGATAATGCTGGAGAGGAGGACGACATGAACTTCAAGACCGACCCTCGTTTTGTCAGCCGCCTGACGCGTAGCACCCTGGCACTGGTGCTGGCCGGCGGGCGCGGATCACGTCTGTATGAACTGACCAACTGGCGGGCCAAGCCGGCAGTACCGTTTGGCGGTAAATTCCGTATCATTGACTTCCCGTTGTCCAACTGCCTCAACTCCGGCATTCGTCGGATCGGTGTCCTGACACAATATAAGGCGCATTCGCTGATTCGCCATCTGGTGCATGGCTGGAGCGGCATGCAGACCGAGCTGGGTGAGTTCGTGGAGATTCTGCCGGCCTCGCAACGGACCGATGATCAAGGGTATGCCGGTACGGCAGATGCCATCTATCAGAACCTGGACATTATTCGCACCCATCAGCCCGAGTATGTGCTGGTGCTGTCCGGGGATCATATTTATAAGATGGATTATGGCGCGATGCTGGCTTTTCATGTCGAGCAGCAGGCTGATATGACCGTTTCCTGCCTCGAAGTGCCGCTGTCTGAAGCGGCCGGATCGTTCGGGGTCATGACGGTTGATGATGCCGGCCGTATTGTCCGCTTTGATGAAAAACCCGCCGCCCCGACGCCGATTCCGGGACAGAGCGATTTATGTCTGGCATCGATGGGAAATTACGTCTTTAACACCAAATTTCTTTATGAGCAGTTGATTCGGGATCACGACGACCCCAATTCCGAGCATGATTTTGGTAAAAATATTATTCCCGGCATTATCGGAAAATACCGCGTTTTTGCTTATCCGTTTCGGGATGCAGAAACCGGTCAGCGGGCGTTTTGGCGTGATGTTGGCACCCTGGATGCATTCTGGCAGGCCAATATGGAATTGATCGGTGTATCACCGGAACTGAATTTGTACGACGCCGAATGGCCGATTCTGACTTATCAGGTGCAGCTTCCGCCCGCCAAGTTTGTGTTCGATTCCGACGAGCGGCGCGGGATGGCTGTTGACTCGATGGTGTCGGGCGGCTGTGTGATTTCCGGTGCGAAACTGCGCCGTTCACTGTTGTTTTCCAATGTCAAAATACATTCGTATACGACCATTGAGGAAACTGTGGTGCTGCCCGAAGTCGAGATCGGCCGCCACTGCACGATTCATCGTGCGATCATTGATCGTGGCTGCAATATTCCGGACGGAACAACAATCGGTGTCGATCACGCGGAGGACAAAAAACGCGGTTTCCGGGTCTCCGAGCAAGGGATCACTTTAGTTACCCCCGATATGCTGGGACAGCCGATTCATTTCGTGCGTTAGGAGTGATGGATGAGCACTGACATTATCACGATTCCAAGTCAGCCATTTGAGGGGCAAAAGCCTGGTACTTCCGGATTGCGCAAAAAGGTTAAGGTATTCCAGCAGCCACATTATCTGGAAAACTTTGTGCAATCGATTTTCGATGTGCTGCCGGGTTTGCGGGGTCAGACGTTGGTGGTGGGCGGTGATGGCCGCTATTACAACCGCGAGGCCCTGCAGATCATCTTGCGTCTGGCGGCCGCCAACGGCGTTGGCCGGGTGCTGGTCGGGCGTGGCGGTATTTTATCCACGCCGGCGGCGTCTTGTGTGATTCGCAAACACGGGGCGTTCGGCGGGCTTATCCTCTCGGCCAGTCATAATCCGGGCGGGCCGGATGAAGATTTCGGGATCAAATACAATACCGGCAATGGCGGACCTGCGCCGGAACAGATCACTAACGCCATTTATCAGCGCAGCCAGCAGATTGAGCGTTATTACACGCTCACAGCACCCGCTATTGATCTCGATCACAACGGTATACAGCAGCTTGGCACGATGGCGGTGGAAATCATCGATCCGGTCGACGATTATGCCGAGCTGATGGAACGCCTGTTTGATTTTGACCAACTGCGCGAGCGCTTCCAGAATGGTTTTCGCATGTGTTTTGATGCGATGCACGCAGTCACCGGGCCTTATGCCCAGGAAATTCTGGAGCGGCGGCTGGGCGCACCACCCGGTACGGTAATCAATGCCGAGCCGCTGCTGGATTTTGGCGGCGGCCACCCCGATCCCAATCTGGCTCATGCCAGGGACCTGGTTGCTGCGCTGAGTGGAGCAGACGCGCCGGAACTGGGCGCTGCTTCGGACGGTGACGGCGATCGTAATATGATTCTGGGGCGCGATTTCTACGTAACACCCAGCGATAGTCTGGCGCTGCTTGCCGCCAACGCCCAGCGTGTGCCTGGATATCGTAAGGGTCTGGCCGGGGTGGCGCGCTCGATGCCGACCAGCCGGGCTGTGGACCGGGTGGCAGAAGCGCTTGGTATCCCGTGCTTTGAAACGCCGACCGGCTGGAAGTTTTTCGGCAATTTGCTGGATACGGGACAGATTACCCTGTGCGGCGAGGAATCTTTCGGTACCGGGTCGGATCATGTACGGGAAAAAGACGGCTTATGGGCGGTCCTGTTCTGGTTGAATATTCTAGCGGCCCGGCAGGAATCGGTCGAAGCCATTGTGCGTAGCCACTGGGGACGGTTCGGGCGCAATTTCTATACCCGGCATGATTACGAAGGAGTGGCCAGCGATGGCGCGAATCAATTAATAGCGGATCTGCGCAGTAAACTCGACAACTTGTCCGGGCAGCGTTTCGGTGCCCATGAGGTCGAATGGGCTGATGACTTCAGCTATACCGACCCGGTTGATCACAGTATCAGCAGTCAGCAGGGTTTACGCATCGGCTTTGCCGGTGCTGGCGGCGGTGCTCGTATTGTGTATCGTTTGTCCGGCACCGGCACCGAGGGGGCAACACTCAGAGTGTATATTGAACGCCACGAGGCAGATCCAGATCAGCATCACCGCGATCCGCAGCAGGCGCTGGCCGAGCTGATTCGACTGGCGGGCGAACTGGCGCGTATCGAGCACTATACCGGGCGCACCGCGCCTTCTGTCATCACCTGATACTACGATGCCACTACTACACAGGAATAACGTTTCTACGCGTATAGCCCGGCTGGGCTGGAGGTGGCGGTGAACTCGCATATTGTGATGCTCGCCGCCGAGAATGATGCCCTGCCCGGCGGTAAAGTGGGCGGTATTGGCGATGTGGTGCGGGATGTGCCGCCAGTCCTGGCTCGCCGCGGTGTGCGGGTGACCGTATTAACGCCGTCCTACGGTACCCTGGCGGAATTGCCGGGGGCGGTACGTCTGTCTGCCCTGGAAGTCGGTTTTGGTGGTAGCAGCCAGCATGTCGAACTGTACCGGGTACCGGGCAAGCGTGAGGTCGACGGGGTTGAACACTGGGTGCTGGAGCATCCTTTATTCGCCGCCGGCGGGCCGGGTAAAATCTATTGCGACGACCCGCCACAACGACCGTTTGCGACAGATGCCAGCAAGTTTGCCCTGTTTTGTCTGGCTGCAGCGGAGCTCATCGCGCAGCAGCAAAGCCCGCTGCCGGATGTGATTCATCTGCATGACTGGCATGCGGCCCTGTTTTTGTTGCTGCGCCGTTATCATCCGGCGTATCGGCAGCTACAAACAGTCCGCTGTGTGTTCACGATCCATAATCTGGCTTTGCAGGGGATCCGTCCGCTGGGGGGCGACAGCTCCTCGCTGGCGACCTGGTATCCCGGTCTGCATTGCGAGCATGCACTGGTCGCTGATCCACGCTGGCCGGATTGCCTGAACCCTATGGCTGTCGGTATCCGGCTGGCGGATGCGGTACATACGGTATCGCCTTCCTACGCCAATGAAATTCTGCGCTCCAGTGCAGTAGAAGCAAACGGTTATTATGGCGGTGAAGGCCTTGAAGGTGATTTGCTGGTTGCTCATGAGCAGCAGCGCTTGCAGGGTATTCTGAACGGTTGCGAATATCCCAATCCCCCACCTGTAGCGACACCTTGGCCGGCCCTGCTGGAGCTGCTGCGTGAGCAGGTGCTGCGCTGGGTCGGGGAGGGCAGCAGCGTGAATAGTGCGCAGTTTATTGCGCATGCGCGTCTCAGCAAACTGACCCGTCGCCGGCCGGGTTTATTATTGACCAGCGTGGGTCGTATTACCGATCAGAAAATGCGTCTGCTGCAAACGCGCCTGGCGGACGGGCGTTGGGCGCTGGAAGCGTTACTGGAGGTTTTGGGCAAACGCGGTGTGCTGTTATTGCTGGGTAGTGGTGACACGGACTATGAGCAGTTTCTGACGACTATCGCCGGGCGCTGCTCCAATCTTATTTTTCTGCGTGGCTATTCCGATACCCTGGCGCAGGCCTTGTACGCCAGCGGTGATTTATTCCTGATGCCGAGTTCGTTTGAGCCTTGCGGTATCAGTCAAATGCTGGCTATGCGTGCCGGTCAGCCCTGTCTGGTGCATCAGGTGGGCGGGTTGAAAGATACCGTGCAGCCCGGCGTTAATGGGTTTGGCTTTAATGGCCCGAGTCTGACCGGGCAGGCGCAGGGCATGGTGGATTGTCTGCAGGCAGCGCTGGTGCTGCAGAGTGATCAGCCGCAACGCTGGCAGGCGATATGCGAAGCCGCAAGCGCTGCCCGTTTCAGCTGGGAAGACAGCATAACGGCCTATCTGCATCAGCTCTATGCGCTGCCCGATACGGGCTGATTCGGCGTGATTTGAATATGGGCGCGAAGGCAGACAGTGCTGCGGGCCCGAAGAGGTTTTCATGAGCGATAAACTCAGCACCCATTACGCGACTCTGGCAGCGGGCGATCACGCTGATCCCTTCGCAGTGCTTGGGCCTCATTCAAGTAAAACAGGGAGTAAAAAACGCTGGGTGGTGCGTACCTTTCAGCCCGGTGCCACAGCTGTTAGCGTCAGCGATGCGCAGGATGTTGTACTGGCCAGAATGCGGCAGGTCCATGAGGCCGGCATTTTCGTTGCCGGGCTGGATACCTTACCGGCTGACTACCGGCTGTCGGTCGAGTATGGCGAGCAGTGCGTCAGACTGGACGACCCTTACCGCTTTGCCTCACCCCTGGGTGAGATTGACCGGCATTTGTTCGCGGAAGGCCAACACTGGCGCCTGTATGACAAACTGGGCGCGCATACGCTGACGCTGGATGGCGTTACCGGTGTGTATTTCGCGGTCTGGGCGCCCAATGCAAGCCGGGTCAGCGTGGTCGGCTCGTTTAATAACTGGGATGGCCGTCGTCATCCCATGCGCAAACATCACGACTGCGGCATCTGGGACATTTTCATTCCCGGTCTTGCCGTGGGCGAACAGTATAAGTTCGAGCTGAAAAGCGCGCAGGGCACTCTGCTGCCCTTGAAGGCCGACCCGTGTGCCAGACAGATGGAAGCGCCGCCGGGTAATGCTGCCATTGTGCACCGCAGTCACTATGTCTGGAACGATCAGGACTGGCTCGACACGCGTCAGGCTACGTCAGCCTTAAGCGCACCCCTGTCAATTTACGAAGTGCATCTGGGTTCCTGGCGGCGGGATAAAAATGACCAGTGGCTGAGTTATCGTGAACTGGCCGAGCAATTGGTGAGCTACGCCAAAGAGATGGGCTATACCCATCTGGAACTGCTGCCCGTCACAGAGCATCCGTTTGATGGTTCCTGGGGCTATCAGCCGATCGGTCTGTACGCGCCGACCTGGCGCTTTGGTGAGCCGGATGATTTCAAATATTTCATCGACCGCTGTCATCAGGCCGGACTGGGCGTGATTATGGACTGGGTGCCGGCGCACTTCCCAAAAGATACCTATGGCCTGGCCCGGTTTGATGGCACGGCGCTGTACGAACATGCTGATCCGCGCCAGGCCGAGCATCCTGACTGGGGCACGCTGGTTTACAATTTCGGGCGTCACGAAGTCGCGAATTTTCTGCTTGCCAACGCGTTGTTCTGGCTTGAGGAATATCACATCGACGGGCTGCGGGTCGATGCGGTGGCATCCATGCTGTATCTGGATTATTCCCGTCAGCCAGGGCAATGGGTGCCGAATCAGCATGGTGGCAACGAGAATCTGGAGGCCGTGGCATTTTTGCGCCGCATGAACGAACTGGTGCATGAGCACGGTGGCTTTACCATTGCCGAGGAGTCGACCGCTTGGCCGCAGGTGTCCAGGCCGACCTATCTGGGTGGATTGGGCTTCAGTTACAAATGGAATATGGGCTGGATGCACGACACCTTAAATTATATGCAGACCGATCCCGTCTACCGGCGCTACCATCATAATCTGCTGACTTTCGGCATGATGTACGCCTACAGCGAAAATTTTGTATTGCCGCTGTCACACGATGAAGTGGTACACGGCAAAGGCTCCTTGCTGACGCGTATGCGCGGCGATACCTGGCAGCAGTTTGCCAATTTACGGGCCTATCTGGCGTTACTGTACGCCTATCCGGGTAAAAAGCTGTTATTCATGGGCGGCGAATTCGCCCAGGGGCGCGAATGGAACCATGACGGTGCACTGGACTGGTCGCTGCTGGAGATTCATTGGCATGCCGGTGTCCAGCAGGTCGTGCGGGATCTGAACCGGCTGTATACCACGCTGCCCGCACTGCATCAGCAGGACTGCGTGCCGGAAGGCTTTGAGTGGATCGACTGTAACGATCAGGATCAAAGCATCATTACATTTCTGCGGCGCTCACGTGAGCCACAGGATGTTGTGATTGTCGCCTGTAACTTCACCCCGTTGCCGCGCTACGCTTATCAGGTTGGAGTTCCTATGGCCGGTGTGTATCAGGAAATTATGAATACCGATGCCGAGGTTTATACCGGCAGCGGAATCGGCAATGCCGGTCAGGTCGAGACCAGTGGTCAAGCCTGCCATGGCCGACCGGACTCCCTATATTTAACACTGCCGCCGCTGGCCGTGATCATGCTGCAGCTAAAGCCCGCACAGGACGCTTCTGGATAGCGGCAGCGCAGCGCAAGAATCTTTAAGATCGCACCAGATGCACAGTTATTATCAGACAGGAAATGAGTTGATATTTATGGCGAGTAGGCAACGAAATACAGGTCTTTTGACAGCGCTTTTAGGCTTGACAATAACTATGACAGCGATGGCGGCTGAGGGGCAGCCGGGCCGTTTCAGTCAAAATGGCCTGGATGGCTGGCAGGAAAAATCGTTTCAGGGTGAAACCCGCTATACGCTGACAACCGATAACGGTAAACAGGTCCTGCAGGCACAAAGCCAGGCAACAGCCTCGGGCCTGTTTCACGAGCAATCGGTGAATCTGGTTAAAACACCGTATCTGAACTGGTCCTGGAAAGTCGCTAATGTGCTTAGTGGTATCGACGAGCACAGCAAAGCCGGGGATGATTTTGCCGCCCGCGTTTATCTGGTGGTATCCGGTGGTGCGCTGTTCTGGAAAACCCGCTCGCTGGTTTATGTCTGGTCCAGCAACCAGCCTGTGAACAGCAGCTGGGAAAATCCGTTTACCGGCAACGCCCGCCATATCGCGGTGCGTAGCGGTGCTGCCGAAGTCGGCCAGTGGCTAAGCGAAAAACGCAATATCCGGGAGGATTTCAAACGCGTGTTCGGTGAAGATATCGAGACGATTGACGCGGTTGCGATCATGACAGACACCGATAATAGCGGGCAGAGCGCAACTGCTTGGTATGGCGATATCTATTTCAGCGCGGATTAACCCATACGGCCTGCTTATGAACCCTGCCTGCAGGTTTCGTCAGGTTTTGTTGGGAAGCCCAATGGCCGGATAAACCTAGCCAGAGCAGCAGGATTTGGGTGCAATCTTACCGCGTGGTAATATCCGCCGCCGTTCACTCAAGCAGCCTGAGGCACGGGGTACGGATTATAATGTATTATCCGTGCTTTCAAGCATGCTGTGCATGAACCCGTTCCAGACCTTTTCTAGTGTTACAAGCGGTTGTTTTTCAGCAGCGATATTTGGGCTTATGTTGCCTTCGTGCTAACACTGTTACTTTTAGTCTTATATCTGTTAAGAGAAATACCCTGATTTTGGCAAATGTTGCTGTCATTGTTCTCAACTGGAATCGTAGTCGGGACACGCTGGCGTGTTTAACATCGCTACTACCCGCCATGCGTTCAACCCAGTGCACAGTAATTTGCTGCGATAATTGCTCGAGCGATGATTCTGTTTATCAAATTTTGAGGTGGGCCAAAATACACTTTGATAAGACATGCAGCAGTGCAGTAGCGAGATTTATCCTGCTAGTGAATCAAGCTAATGCAGGTTATGCAGCCGGCAATAATGCTGCCATACGTTATGTCTTAGAACAGGCAAGCTACGATTATATTTGGATTCTCAATAACGATACTATTGTTAAGCCGGATGCTTTAAGTGAATTATTGCAGTATGCCCGGAAGAATACCGATCTGGGTGCGATTGGCAGCACTATGGTTGATTGGGATAATCCTGAAAAAGTCCAATGTGCTGGTGGTTATCGATATTGGCCTATTACAACTATTGTAAAACCTGTTTGGGCGGGAAAATCCGTCACTGCTATAACAGTAGCCGAGCTGGCATCTGCACCCAGGCTGGACTATATTTCTGGCGCGGCTATGCTGCTATCAGTTCCTGCTATCAAGTCAGTCGGTCTGCTGGATGAGCGCTTTTTTCTGTATTATGAAGAAGCAGATTACGCACTTCGCCTGCGTCAAAAAGGCTGGTATTTAGGTTGGTGTAGGACCAGTGTTGTATTTCATAAAGGCGGTGTAAGCACTAGTGAACCAATAACGCGCTCTGCGAATAATTCAAAAATACCATTGGCTGCTTACCATGAAAATTTAAGCACTTTATTGTTTACGGCGAAACATTATCCTCATTTGTTTATTTTGGTTGCCTTGTTTCGGCTGCTGGCAAAAATAATTTTGTTAATTACGAGAAGACGCTTTTCTCATATAAAAGCGCTTTTTTGGGCCTATAAAGATTTTTTTATGATTAAAAATAAAACTCTATCCCAACAAGAAAAACCTGCTGTAAAATTTTCTGGCGGGCTTGGAAGATCAATTTCTAGCTAAAGGATTAGTAATGAATTTACGTCGATATCTTGATTTAATCATTTATAAAACGTTTGCTGATCTGCGTTCGGAAGCGGCAAAAACCTATATTGGCTTCCTTTGGTGGGTGTTGGATCCAATCATTTTTATGACCATTTTCTATATTGTGTTTGGACTTTTGATGCAACGTGGTACGGAAAATTATGTGCCTTTTTTACTAACAGGCCTGGTCGCCTGGCGATGGTTTCAAGCAACTATTATTCATGGTGCAAATGCGATTCTGGCTGGCAGAGGTTTGATGAGGCAGGTTTATATTCCAAAAATATTATTCCCGCTGATTAATATAATGACCGATTTATTAAAATTTATTGTTGTATTGGCTATTTTGCTGGTTTTTTTATGGTTTTATGGTTTTGGTATTAATGTTTCCTATTTGGCTTTTCCATTGGTTTTGCTTGTTCAATTTACACTTATTGCAGGATTAACAATACTGTTATCCGGTTTGGTTCCGTTTTTGCCGGATTTGAGATTGTTGGTCGAGCATATACTGCAGCTAATGTTCTTTGTTTCTGGAATATTTTATGATGCTTCCCAGATTCCAGAGCAGTATAAAATGTATTTTTATCTAAATCCTATGGCAAATATTGTTGAGGCTTATCGCAGTATTCTGATGTATGGCCAATGGCCGGATTGGAGTGCATTAAGTGTTATATTTTAGTAGGATTAGGTATGGTAAATTGCTTTTAGACTGGTAAAAAGCCAGGATTATTATTACCAAAACTGGCCGCTGGTTAAAAATATGTCTCATCAATTGGCAATATCACTGAGTAATGTTGGTGCTTATTACTGGCGACAGGAAGGGTATTTTCGTAGATCTCGTTACTGGGCATTAAACAATGTCTCATTTAATCTCTATCACTCCGAATCTTTAGGCGTTATTGGTCGCAATGGTGCAGGGAAAAGTACGCTGCTACAATTATTGGCTGGTATTATAAAACCAGATCGTGGTGAACTTGTTAATTATGGAGTGACCGCGAGTTTATTGTCACTCCAGCTTGGTTTTATACCGTACTTGACTGGCCGGCAAAATGCTTATCTAAGTGGTTTGCTGCTAGGCCTGGAAAAATCACTTATAGCTGAACGGATTGAAGAGATAAAAGCCTTTTCAGAGCTAGGTGATTTTTTTGAACAATCAATAAATACATACTCTTCTGGAATGAAAGCCCGGTTAGGGTTTTCGGTAGCTTTCCAATTAGATCCGGATATCCTTTTAGTGGATGAGGTTTTAGGTGTTGGGGATTCGGAATTCAGAACGAAATCCGCAGATATGATGCGAAAGAAGATTCGCTCAGATAAAACTATTGTGCTTGTTTCGCATAATCCGTTAATGATTAAGCAACTTTGTGATCGGGCTATCTGGATAGAAAAAGGTGTAGTGCAAGCGGAAGGCTCGACAGATGAGGTCATTAGAGCTTACGAGGCACGTGCAAATGCCAGTAAGTAGCTTTTTTAACAGGGAAGAATGAGATTGCTGCGCTGAATAAAATAAACCAAAGAGGAACGAAATCATGGCAACACGAATCGACAGCCGGGAGCTTGGCAATTTTACGCACTTTGAACATGTCAATTTACGGGTTCCTGATCACTACTTTGCCACCCTGTTCTTTATTGAGGGACTGGGACTGACCCGCGACCCCATGCGCATGGTCAGTGTGCGCAATATGTGGGCAAACAGCGGCAAACAGCAGTTTCATCTGCCGCTCGGCGAGGCTAAACCTTTTGCCGGCGAAATTGGCCTTACCGTGCCGAGTCTGGCAATTGCCCAGCAGACGCTTAAGCGCATCGCACCGCAGCTCAAAGACACTGAGTTCGATTGCCGGGAAGAGGCTAAAACCCTGCTGACGCGCTCGCCCTGGGGGCACTGCATCCGTCTGCACGAAGCGGGGGGAACTGGTGGGGTCTTACCGCAGGCGCTGCCGTATGTGACTTTCTGGGTGCCTGTAGGCACAGCGGCAGGCATTGGGGCGTTTTATCAGGATGTGCTCGGCGTGCCGGCGCGGGTACGGAAAAATGGCCGGTTGCAGAAAACATCCGTCAATGTGGGTGTTGATCAGCATTTTCATTTTGTGGAAAAACGCGATCTGACATTAACCGAGCACCCCAATCACGTGGCGGTGTACCTGACCCGTTATCAGACCGTCTATGCTGAACTCAAGCGCCGCAACCTGCTGCTCGCGCCAGACAAGAACGAGCAGTTTCGCTTTGCCAGAATTATTGATCCGCAGAGCGGCGAGCTGCTGTTTGAATTCGAACACGAAATGCGCAGCCTGTACCATCCTGATTTTCTGAAACCGTTGGTAAACCGGGTCAGCGTGCCGTATCTGGTGGACTGAGCAAGAGCGCTGTTAAGCGTCTGTGCGAGCCAGTTTGGTTTCCGCCAGACGCGCCCAGTAACTCGCGCCGAGCGTCAGTACGCTGTCATTGAAATCGTAGCGCGGATTATGCACCTGACAGCTGTGCTCGGCATCACCGTTACCGATATTGATATACGCACCGGGGCAGACGTCCAGCATATAGCTGAAGTCTTCCGAGGCCATGATCAGTGAACGGTTGCGCTCGACCTGATCTGCGCCCACCAGCGTGGCTGCGACATCCGCGGCAAATGCAGCTTCTGCCGGGGTATTGACCAGCGGCAGAAAGTTCTCGCGAAAATCTACCGTGGCCGTGGCCCCGAAAGCCGTGGCAATACCCGTGGCCAGTTCACGCATACGCTGCTCGACCAGTTGCATGGTGGTGCGGCTGAATACCCGCACAGTTCCTCCCAGTTGCGCGCTCTGAGGGATCACATTATAGGCATCGCCGGCCTGCAGGCGCGTCACGCTCAGTACCACGGTGTCATTGGGATTGCTGTTGCGGGACACGATAGTTTGTAAAGCGGTGGTCAGTTGCGCGGCGATCACCACCGGATCGACACTGGCTTCCGGGCGTGCGCCATGGCTGCCCTTGCCGGTGATATGGATATCGAAAAACGCACCGCCCGCCATCATCGGCCCGGGCCGGATAGCAAACTGCCCGACCGGCAATCCCGGACTGTTGTGCATCCCGTATACCGCTTCCATCGGAAACTGCTCGAACAGTCCGTCGGCAATCATGGCTTTGGCACCGCCGATGCCTTCTTCAGCCGGTTGAAAAATAAAGTAAATACAGCCTTCAAAATTGCGCGTTTCGGCCAGATAACGAGCCGCACCCAGCAGCATCGTGGTGTGGCCGTCATGACCGCAGGCATGCATTTTACCGTCATGCCGGGAGCGATGATCGAAGGTATTGTGTTCAGCCATAGGCAGCGCATCCAGATCGGCGCGCAAGCCAATCGCCCGCGTTGAATTGCCGCTTCGCAAGGTGCCGACGACACCGGTTTTAGCCAGGCCGCGATGCACGTCAATGCCCCAGGATGACAGTTTGTCGGCAACGATATCGGCGGTGCGGTTTTCCTCGAAACCGAGTTCGGGATGAGCATGGATATCGCGTCGCCAGGTGCTTAATTCGCCTTCGTAACGGGCGATCTGGTCAATAATATTCATGATTTTTGCGGGGTCTCCGTGTGGTGTTTTGACAGGGCGCTGTCGCTACGATAAACCCAAAGCATACTGCTTGTGCCAAAGAATATGGTGAGCGTCGTGTCAGGCGAGCGAGCCCTGCTGACTAAAGCAATGAATTGTCGCAGCCAGACAGATCAGGATAAATGAGTTGTATTAGCAACAGTGTCTTGGCGAGCGTTGCAGTATTATAGTGCACTTACTATCTTGCCGAATCGCTAACCCCGGCTTACAGAGGTTGACTGGCGTGAAAAAACAATCAGCAAGCAAAAAGAACCCGATAACAGTCCCGCAAAAAGCGCAATCTGCAGAAGAATGGGATCGGGTTATCCGGCTGGCCTGGCGGCCTGTATGGTCGATACGCAGTCGCCGGGGTTGTTTGGCGGTGTTGAAGGATAAACCGGGCCGCCCCGGCAAAGAATAAATCCCGAATCCCGCTTTTATTGTATTCGTGCTGTACGGTTGGGTTTAGACGATTTAACGCCTAAATCCCGTTTCAACACCTCGCTGGAAATCAGCAAACAGGACTTTAATCCGCTTTGCCTTGGGTGACCTGTGCTTTGCCGTACATCATTTCCCAGGCTTTGTCGCTCATGGCGTTGCTTTTACGGCGTTGCTCGGCCAGCGTTTCCAGCGCGGCCAGGACTGCCGGGCGAGCCCAGAGGGTATCGCGCCAGCGCTTCAGATGCGGATAGTTTTCAATCTCCACGCCCTGTTTGGCCGGATCGCGCAACCAGGGCATGACCGCCATATCGGCAATCGTGTACTGATCGGCGGCGATCCATTCGTGTTCGGCCAGACGACGATCGATCACACCATAAATGCGGTTGGCTTCGTTGGTATAACGGTCGATGCCGTACTGCAGGCGTTCACGCTCGAAACGCTCCGGCGCGTAGGCATAAAAATGATGTGCCTGGCCCAGCATCGGCCCGACTGAGGCCATCTGAAACATCAGCCATTGCAGCACATCGTAGTATTGATGCGGTTCCTGCGGCAGAAAACGACCGGTTTTGTTGGCCAGATAGATCAGAATCGCGCCGGATTCGAAAATGGCAATCTCTTTACCGCCGGGACCGTCACGGTCGATGATGGCGGGCATTTTATTATTCGGACTGATCTGCAGAAACTCGGGCTTGAACTGATCCCCGTTCTGAATATTGATCGGGTGAATGGTGTGTTCCAGCCCGGTTTCCTGCAGCATGATGTGCACTTTGTGCCCGTTTGGTGTCGGCCAGGTATAGACATCGATCATAAGATATTCTCCGGCTAGTGTTGCAAGTAAAATCTATCAGTACGGTACAGCGTCGGATTACGCGTCTGTTTCAAAAACGGCTTATGAAGGTCTCATTATGCGACGCAAAGTGCGTAAACGTGTCATTGCGTAAACGTGTCATTGATTGTGTTGCAGAGTAATCCGAGCGGGTTACTCGAAGTAGTCCGGGTGTTTTTCGTGCAGCACGCCTTGGAGTGTGAGGACTTGTTGCAGGTGGTGTGCCATGGTTTGGCGTGCGCCAGCGGCGTCACGCAGTTCAATGGCAGCCACGATAGCCGTGTGTTCGGCGATGATCTCGCGCAGGCGGGAGGGCTGAGGCAAGACGAGGTGGCGCAAGCGATCCATTTGTGGCTTTTGTCCGTCGATAGTTTCCCACACATGCGGAAAGCCCGCGTAGTCGGCAATTGTTTGATGAAAGCGCTCGTCCACGCTGTAAAACCTTTCTAAATTTCCATCGTCTGCGCATTTCGCCTGTTGATCGATGATGCCGCGAAGGGCCTCAATCTGCTCGGGTAGCGGGGCGTCGGCAAGAGCCTCCACTAAGGCCGTTTCGATTGCTGTGCGTACAAAATATATCTGCCGCACCACGTTCATGCGAATCGGTGCCACCCGAGTGCCGGACTGAGGATAAATCTCCATAAGGCCGGCGTTGGTCAGTCGGATGATGGCTTCCCGAACCGGCGAGCGGCTGACACCGAAACGGGTCGCAAGATCCTTGACAGACACGAGCTCGCCGGGTTTCAGGCGCAGTGATACCACGTCTTCCAGGAGCTGATCGAAAATCTGCCCGCGGGCGGCGCGGGTTCTATCGATTTTCCCCGCTCTTAAGCTTTTCTCTGAAGGCTCTTCAATCAGGGTGTAACCGCCGTTCTTCGACTTGTCTGCACGTCGCATGGTCATGGGCTTAATGGTACCGCAAAAGTGTTAATACGTTAACGTGGAGCAACACCGGCTTGTTTCATGGAGAAGCAAATCCGCGCTTGCCAAAGTTTTATTGACGTACTAGTATACTAGTATAATAATTTTTCTTAAATATAAACTTAAGTAGGTGTGAGATCACCTTAACTTGCCGAGCGATCCCTACCAAGACGCTGTGCCCCTGTAAAGAAAAGGCTGAAACGGAGTTTCGCCAAAATTCCATCGGGGGACCCAACTGGAGATATTGCAGTCTATGTCAATCATTGAATCCGTTCGTAGCACCCTGGTCGATTGTCCGCTGCCGGCCGCTGCGGTTTTCTCCACTCGTCGCGTGGTCTCGCGGCAATACCTGCTGGTACGTGTGCGCTGCGATGATGGCGTCGAAGGTATTGGCGCTACCTACTGCGGAGATCGCGGCGGAGAACTTTGTCAACAGGCGGTGCAGGGGTTGTTGGCATCAGTGGTTCTGGGACGCGATCCGCACGCTACCGAAGCGCTGTGGCACACCATGTATCAGGAGTCGCTGCTGCAGGGTCGGGCAGGTTCCGTTCTGCGCGCGCTCGGCGCTATTGATATCGCCCTTTGGGATCACAATGCACGGGCGGCGGCTGTGCCGCTGTGGAAGTATCTGGGTGCCTTTCATGAGGGTTCTGTCCCAGCCTATGTCAGCGGCGGGTACTACTACGAGGAGAATGACGAGAAGCATCTGGCCGAGGAGATGGCGCGTAATTGTGCGGCCGGTTTTGCGGCAATGAAGATGAAAGTCGGTCGAATGAGCCACAGCATTGACACCCGGCGTGTCGCCGCGGCTCGCGAGGCGATGGGGCCTGATCGCCATCTGATGCTGGACGCCAACAACTCCTGGTCGGACGTGCCCGAAGCCATGCGGTTTCTGCGCCGCGTGGCCGATTACGAGCCATACTGGATCGAAGAGCCATTTGGCCCGGACGATATTGACAATCACGCGCGTCTTACCAGGATCAGCCCGGTGCCTGTGGCTACTGGCGAGGTTGAGGCGGGACACTGGCGTTTTCGCGAAATCGTCCGCAACGAAGCGGCGAACATTCTGCAACCTGACGTATTTGCCTGCGGCGGTATCACCGAGTGGCGTCGCATCGCCAACTATGCCGCTGCGTGTGGCCTGCCCGTGTGCACACATGCCTGGCAGGAGTTCCATGCACCGCTGATAGCCGCGGCTCCCAATGGATTGTATGTAGAGTACTTCGCCGACGAGCGCATCGTAAATCTGCAACAGATGATTGATACGCCCACGCTGGTCCGGGATGGGCGCATCGTGCTGTCCGACAAGCCCGGCCTTGGCTTCGATTTTGATGCCGAGGCGGTCGACCGATTAGCTAGGATCCCCTGGCAGGAAGTGCGCCGAGAGAACCGATAAAAAATCGCTAAGACCATCTGCACTATGATGACTATTCGATAAGCACAACCACAACCACTACTACCTGGAGAACATCAATGATTACTCGTAGAAAAATACTGGGTGCTTTGACGACGCTGGCCACTATGGCCACCCTCGTCAGCCCGGCCTGGGCCGATTACCCGGAACGCCCGATCAGCATGATCGTCGCCGCAGCTCCTGGTGGCGGTACTGACATCATGGCGCGCACCATGGTGCCGTTTATGGAGAAATACCTCAACGGTGCCACCATCAGCGTGATTAACAAGCCCGGTGCGGGCACCGAGATCGGCGCGACTGCGCTGGCCAAGGCAAAGCCTGATGGCTATACCATTGGCATGACCAATCTGCCACATATGATTGCTATTCCTATCGAGCGCAAGGCCGCCTTTCACATGTTGGAAAGCTTCGAGCCGCTGGCCAATCTGGTGACCGACGCCGCCGCTTTCAATGTGAGCGAGAATAGCCCTTTTGCCACACTTGATGATCTGGCCACTTACGCCAGAGAGAACCCCGGTAAGCTGACGGTGGGAACCTCTGGCATCGGTGGTGACGACCACCTTGCCATGTTGATGTTTGAGAAAGTTGCCGGTATTAAGATGACACACGTGCCGTTCGCCAGCGGCGCGCCTGTCCGCGCCGCTCTGATGGGTGGCCACATCGACGTTGGGGCGTTCAACATCAGCGAGGCGATTGATTTCGTCAAAGAAGGCAAGCTCCGCACCTTGGGCATCATGGACAACAAGCGCTGGGAGCAGGCACCGGATGTCCCCACGTTTAAAGAGCAGGGATACGACGTGATCATCGCCGCTCATCGCGGTATGGCGGCACCCAAGGGCGTACCCGCCGACCGCCTTGAGCTGCTGCGCATGTCTATTGAGAAGACTATGGCCGATCCTGAGTTCCAGGCCAAGGCTGCAGAGCAAAAGCTGCCGCTTAACTACCTGCCACATGATGAGTATCTGGTGCTCCTGCAAAATATGGACAAGAGTATGCGGACGCTTTGGGACGAGGATCCCTGGAAGCAATAAATCCACGCTGACTGGCGGCGGGTCTTGCTGCCGCCAGTAGCATACTTGCATAAACTCCTACCCGGACAGATCGCATGACTTTGGACAAGGATCGCATCGGTTCTCTCATCGTGTTCATATTTTGCGCGGTGGCGTGGACTTTCCTCGACGATATGCCCGCTGAAGCGGCGTTTTTCCCAAGATTGATCGTCGGCTTCGCCATGGCCTTGTCGGTGATCTGGGGATTTTCAACCTTGTGGGCACACACGCCGGAACAAAAAGGTGACGCTGACGCTGTCGACGGCAGCGCATCTGCGGGGACTTTCATGGAGAACCCGCGTAATTTTGCAGTGTTCTCCGCCTGCCTGGTTGCTTACATCATCCTGATCGATACTATCGGCTACTTCACGTCCTCAGCGCTGTTTGTGATCGGTGCGAGCCTGCTGCTTGGCTACCGACGCCCGCTGGTTGTCGTATCGACTGCCGCTGCCTTCGTGCTGTTCATTTATGTCGTTTTCGTCGTGATATTCGAGCGGCCGTTACCGCTGGAATTCTTTCAACCTCAATAAAGCCGGTGCGCCGCGACTCCTGCTTGCCTAGCAACCATAACAAGGTTCCTATACTGCTATGTTCGATCCTTTCATAACCGCCTTGCCCCATGTGCTGACCTTCGAGGTGCTGTTCGCCATGGTCATTGGGGTTATCGGCGGCATTGCCTTTGGCGCATTGCCTGGTCTGACCGCGACCCTGGGTATCGCGGTGCTGATTCCAGTGACGTTTTCGCTCGCTCCACTTACCGGGCTAGGCATGATCGCCGGCATCTATCAGGGCGCCATGTACGGCGGTGCGATCCCGGCAGTCCTGCTGCGGATCCCCGGTACGCCAGCAGCCATCGCTACTACGTTCGATGGTTTCCCCATGGCACAACAAGGGCAGGCGGCTTATGCGCTGCGCGTGGCCCTGGTGTCGTCGGCGGTCGGCGGCGTGGTCAGCGCGATCGTGCTCATGACGTTAGCGCCACCGCTGTCAGAGTTCGCCCTGAGCTTCGGACCCGCAGAATACTTTATGCTGGCGGTGTTTGGCCTGGCGAGTATTTCGGTGCTGCTCGGCGCAAACGCGGTGAAGGGGCTGTTGAGTGCGTGCTTCGGATTGTTCGTCGGTATTGTCGGAATTGATCCTATGACCGGCTATGAGCGTTATACCTTCGACAGCATGTACCTGATCAGCGGCTTTGACATGGTCGTACTATTGACCGGCCTCTATGCTATTCCACCGGCACTGATCATGGCGGAAAAGGCGATCCAGCACGGTGTCTCGGGTGATGTCCTGATATTGAGGAAGACCCACACGCGTCTCTCTGAGTGGCTGATATTCTGGAAAACCTGGGTCCGGTCCTCAGTAATCGGCGTGGTGATCGGCATCATCCCGGGTGCTGGCGGTAACATCGCCGCATTTATGGCCTGGAATGAGGCCAAGCGCGCCTCAAAAAATCCCGAGCGTTTCGGCAAGGGGGAGCCGCAGGGGCTGGCCGCTGCCGAGTGTGCCAATAACGGCGACTCGTCGACTGCGCTGATCCCGGCGGTAACGCTGGGAATACCCGGCAATGCGGTCTCTGCAGTGATCCTCGGCGGACTGCTGGTACACGGTATGCAGCCCGGACCTGGGCTTTTTCGCGACAACCCCGAAGTGATCTACGGCTTCATGATTGAGATGCTGCTCACCGCCATCATTATGCTTGTGCTTGGCCGGTACGGTGCGCGATTATTCATCCAGGTGCTTCGTATACCGCCGGTGTTATTGTCAACGATGCTGGTGCCGATGACCTTCATTGGTGCTTATGCCATCCAGAACAGCGTATTTGACATCTGGATGTGCCTGGCCTTCGGCCTGATCGGCTATGCCATGGAGAAGACTGACATCCCTGTAGCACCGGCCGTACTGGCGGTGATTCTCGGGCCTATGGCAGAGGTCAATCTGCGCCGGGGACTCCTGATCCACCAGAACGACTACAGTTTTCTTATCGAGCGGCCCATCTCGCTCGTCATACTCCTGCTGACAATCCTGGTGTGCGTATTTCCGATGTATCGAGCGCTGCGTCATCGCTTCCGGACGCGCCATGCATGAGGCTTATGGTGAAAATTAATTGTCTCGCAAGTCTGTATGCTGTATTCAGCCCTGCGAAAATCGAGTCCAGCTCTAGGGGCTTGGTCATGTCCGGTCTGGCCAGCACCTGAGTACAGGAGAGAAGATGTCGCAAATATTCGAATCCACCGGATCGGAAGGCACCCGGCGTGGTGTCGCCGCCCCCGCAACAGATGACCCAACAGGTGAACTAATACGCATACCGGCCGCGGAGCTCGTATCCTTTACAACCAGACTGCTGCGTGCGGCGGGCATGGAAAATGATAAGGCCGTGGCGGTGGCTGAGGTGGCGGTAGAAGGGGATATGATCGGCCACGATACCCATGGCGTGTCGCTGCTGGGTTGGTACCTCGACGAGCTTGCGGCCGGAACGATGAACGGCGTGGGGACGATGCGAGTTGTGGCAGACCGTAGGCCTGTTTTACCTGGGACGGCAAGCAACTGCCCGGTGCCTGGTTGATCCGGCAGGCCTTGGAGCTGGCCAGCGGGCGGGTGGGCGAATATGGCATCGTAACCGGCGTTATTGCCAACAGCCATCACACTGGGGCTTTGGCAGCTTATCTGAGGCCGGTAACCGAGCGTGGCTACATTGGTATCATTAAGTCATCCAATCCGGCCGCCTGCCGCATGGCGCCGTTCGGTGGCACCGAGCCATTGCTCACGCCCGACCCGATTGCTGCGGGATTTCCTACCCACGGCAGCCCGGTCATCATTGATATCTCCTGCTCGATCACGACCACCACCATGACCAGTCTCCTGGCGAGTCGTGGTGGCCGTTACCCTGAGGCCTGGGCGTTGACTGCCACCGGCGTGCCAACAGACGATCCCGATGAAGTCGTGTCACGTGGTGGTTCCCTGCTGCCGCTTGGTGGCGTATCAAAGGGGCACAAGGGGTACGGCCTGGCACTAATCGTCGAGATGCTGACCCAGGGATTGTCCGGCCGTGGTCGTGCAGATGCGCTGTCCAGTACGGCCCAGTCGCTGTTCATCCAGGTCATTGACCCGGATGCCTTTGGTGGCCGCGAGGTGTTCCTGCGCCAATCCAGTTGGCTGGCTGATGCCTGTCGCGCCAATCCGCCTGCACCTGGCGTGTCCGCAGTCCGGGTACCGGGTGACAGTGCCGCCCGCAATCGCCACGAGGCATTGGCGCGCGGCGTACCTGTCGGCAGGGAAGCGATTAAGCGCCTGCGAGCTGCCGCCGATACTTACTCCGTCGATCTGCCGGTCGCGTTCAATGGATAGTCGTTAATACCTGATACGGCATCTTGCAGCGAATGACACCGCAAGTACGGTAGCGGTCGATACCGTACTGCAGTTATGCATGCGCTGTTGTTGTTGTTAGTAAGGTGCATCGCCCAGCACGGTACAGCGCCGGATGACACGGCGATCGCGGGCGGCATCATAGGCTGTCGCCCGGTGCAGCAGGCAGCGGTTGTCCCACACGACCAGCTCGCCCGGTTGCCAGTGATGCTGGTAGACCAGCTCGGGCGGAGTGATCATGGCGTTGAGTTGTTCGATCAGTTCGCGCCCGGCCTGGTAGTCCATGCCCTCAATGGTTTCCGCATGATCCCCCAGGAAGACACTGCGTCGGCCGGTTTCCGGATGAGTGCGAATAATGGGGTGGGCGACCGGTGGCACTTCGCGTTTCTGCTGCTCGGTCATGGGGTCCTCGCCATGCCGGCGGCGGCGGGAAAAATCCAGATTATGGATCGCCTTCAATCCGGCCAGCCGTGTTTTCCACGCCTCGCTAAGCCTGTCATACGCGCCGTACATATCGCAAAAATGCGTCTCGCCGCCGTGTTCCGGCACTTCGACTGCATACATGATCGTGGCCTGTCCGGTTTCCGGTCGCCAGGAGCCGTCGGTATGCCAGGACATGGTGCCTTTATCCGGATGTTTGCCGCTGGGCTGGCCGTTTTCGTCCAGATTGGACAGAAAATACAGCTCCGGATAGCCGTTGGCATGATACTGATTCATCACATGAATCTGCACCTCGCCGAAGCGGCGGGCAAACTCGACCTGGCGTCCCGGTGGGATCTCACCACTGCGAAACAGCAGCACCTGATAATCCAGAAAAGCCTGATAGATAGCTGCGAACAAGGCATCATCGAGCTCTTGTGACAAGTCGACGTCAAGCAGCTCTGCGCCAAAATGCGGATGCAGCGGGCGAATGGTAAAGGGGGCGATTTCAGCCGTGTTTTGCATGGCTTGGGCTCCGTTCTGCAGGTAAGCGCAAACAATAGCGGGTTTGGATCTGTGGCAGATAAAGCGGGCAGGGGGCGTGCATGTCAGCCGCCCGCCACGCCCTGGGTATTGACGTACAGCGCGTAGATTGACTGCGCTCCCGCCATAAACAGCCGGTTGCGCTTGAGGCCGCCGAAGCACACATTGGCGCAGCGTTCGGGCAGGGCGATGCGGCCGATGGCGGTGCCATCCGGTGCAAATACCAGCACACCATCCAGTGCCTCTGTGCCCATACCCCAGCCGCACCACAGATTGCCGTCGATATCGCAGCGCATGCCATCCGGGGTACCGCCGGGGCCGGCATCGATCAAGACCCGTTTATTGCTGATTTCACGACCATCCGCGCTGACATCGTAAGCCAGAATTTTACGGTGCGGCACGCTGCGCGATTCGACGATATAGAGTATGGATTCGTCGGGTGAAAAACATAATCCATTGGGACCCAGCACATCATCGGCCACAATGCTGGCGACGCCGGTCTCGCCGTCAATGCGGTAGACATTCTGGCCCAGCTCAGGTTCGGCTTTGTGGCCTTCGTAGTCTCCCAGAATGCCGAACGGCGGATCAGTAAACCAGACCGAGCCGTCGGATTTCACGACTACATCTCGGCTCCACGTCCTCTGCCAGTTGTCCATCAGTACGGTAATCGAGCCGTCATATTCGGTCCGTATTACCCGCCGACCGCCGTGCTCGCAGGTGACCAGCCGACCCTGCCGGTCGCGGGTATTGCCGTTGGCGTAATCGGAGGGCTTGCGAAAGACGCTGACAACGCCGGTTTCTTCTTCCCACTTCAGCATACGGTTATTGGGGATATCGCTCCACAGCAGGTAGCGCCCGTCGCCGAACCAGACCGGACCTTCCGCCCAGCGGCAGCCTGTGTACAGTCGCTCAACAGCGGATTGTTTTAACCAGTATTGTTCAAAGCGCGGGTCGAGCGCCTGAATGGCCGGGTCCGGATAACGCGGATGTGGCCGCCAGCCAGCGGTGGTCGGTACGGTTGCGGAAAAGTCTGCAGTCATGCCAATTCCTCCAGGGTAGTGCCAGGCCAGGCCAGACCAGACCTGGCCCGTTACTTTATTGATTGGGTATTTTAGTGAGTATTACAGCACTTGTATGCGCGTTGCGTGCTGTTGCAGCAGGCGATCAGCGTCTTGTGCGCTATGGGCAAAAAAGGTGCAGCGGCAGCGTGTGTTGCACCAACAACGCGCTATACTTTGTAAAGCCGGGCTGCACAAACCCGGTGCTGTTACTGACAATACGCGATTAACTAATACGATATCAAGTAGCTGTAGGATTAGCGCGGGCTCTGTATAGGGGTTGGTACAAGTTGTGCCATACAAGGGCTGGCGTTGCTTTGCCGCAACCCTGTGACAATAAAATTCATCACGTAGGAGACATCAACGATGTCCATGATCAAGCCTTTAGTGCGCCTCGCCCGCCTTGCCGCAATGACCAGCTGTCTTGCTGGCGGATTTTCCACCGCGCTAGCCCAGGACGACCCTATCAAGATTGGCATTCCCGTGGGTCTCAGCGGCGCAAACAGCGTGGTCGCGCCATCTGTAGTGCAGGCATCGGAACTGGCTGCCGCACAGATCAACGCCGCAGGCGGGGTGCTCGGGCGGCAGCTCGAACTGGTGGTCGCGGATGACGCCAGCGGTGCTCAGGGTGCGCAAAAAGCCTTCGATTCGCTGGTATTCCAGAAAAAAGTCAATGTGCTGATTTCCATGGAAACCAGCGCCGCCCGCAATGCCGGTCTGCCCATCGTTAATCGCGGCCGGGTGCCGTATATCTATACGTCGTTCTATGAAGGCCGCTCCTGCAGTCCGTGGATGTACGTCAATGCCTGGGTGCCGGAACAGCAGGTTGCGCCTATTGTGGATCATTTCATGGCTGAAAAAGGTGCGAAAACCTTTTTCCTGATCGGCAGTGATTATGCTGTCGGGCGCGGCATGCTGGAGTTCACCCGCCAATATATCGAGGAAAAAGGCGGTGAAGTGCTGGGCGAAGAGTATCTGCCGATGGACGGCAGCGACTGGACAGCGGTCATCAGCCAGCTGAAATCCGCCAATCCGGATGCCCTGATCACCTCCACCGCCGGCGGCGCGCCCAATGTTACGCTGACCAAGCAGTTGCGGGCAGCCGGGGTCAATATCCCCTACGGTAATCTGGCGGTCGATGAAGGCACCGCCAAGAATATGGGCGCAGACGCCGCCGGTATTTATATTTCCGCCTCGTATATCACCGGCATCGATAGTGCCGAAAACAAAGCGTTCCTGGCCGCGATGGCCGAGCATTTCGGGGACGATCTGAAAACCCCGAACGATTTGTCAGTGCCGCAGTACGAAGCCGTTTATTTGTACAAAGCCGCGCTGGAAAAAGCTGGCAGCACCGATCCGCAGGCCGTTATCGACGCGCTGGGTGAGGTTGAAGTGATGGGCCCGCGTGGTCTGATCAAAATGAACAAGCAGCGGCACGCCCCGCTGACCATGTACCTCGGTCAGGTACAGGACGACGGCAGCGTCGCTGTTATCAGTAAATTCGAGAACGTCGACCCCGGCGAGCAGTGCCCGAATCTCTGATTGACAATAGGGTTATGCCAGCGCTCGGTTAACCCTGTATTAAACGCCGCGCCGCCGTGACCAACTGATTGACGGCGGCTGTTTGTTAACTGCCGTTTGGGAGCGCTGATTCTGACTGTTCTCGCCCTCGATATTATTACCACTGCCGCCATTTTGTTCACGGTGGCGTCCGGCCTCATGATCATTCTTGGCATCATGAAGCTGATCAATTTTGCCCACGGTGCCTTTCTCACGGTTGGCGGCTATTCTGCTTACGTCATCACTGCGCTGGGCTGGAGTCCGTGGCTGGCGATTCCGTTCGCGGCTCTGGTCGGTCTGGTGCTTGGTCTGGTGGTGGAAAAACTGATCGTGCAGCCGCTGTATGCCCGCCCGCTTGATGCCATTCTGGCGACCTGGGGTCTGGGCATCATCATTGGTCAGCTGATTACCATCGGATTCGGGCGGGAAGTGCAGTTTGTGCAAAGCCCGATCAGCGGCGCGATAGATTTTATGGGTCAGTCGTATTCGTCCTATCGGCTGCTGCTGGTTGCTGCTGCATTATTACTGGCTGCGCTGCTGATCGGGCTGATGTATTTCACCCGCTTCGGACTGAATGCGCGAGCTGTGATCATGAACGAGGATCTGGCACGCGGACTGGGTATCGACAGCACCCGCGTGCGCCTGATCACTTTCGGTTTCGGTGCGGCGCTGGCCAGTATGGCGGGCGCACTGATCACGCCGCTGCTGTCGGTCGATCCGAATATGGGGCTGCCCTGGCTGGTCAATTCATTCATGCTGGTGCTGGTTTCCGGCGTATCGATTCCGGGGTTGCTGGTCGCCGCGCTTATTTTCGGCGGTGCCCAGGTGCTTGTCAGCACGTTTGTCAGCCCGATCATCGGCGGCCTGACGATAGTTGTTCTGGCCGCGCTGACCTTGCGCATCCGGCCACAGGGCTTATCCCGTGCCTGAAACAATTTCCACATCAACCCCGATGACAAACCAACCCGTCTTTTGCAGCGATCTGCGCATTGTGGTGATACTGGCAGTGTTGGCTTTGCTGGTGGTGGGGTTCGCGCCCTACGTGCTGGATATTTACACCGTCAATATTCTGATTCGCGCGTTGCTGTATGCCGCGCTGGCGCTGACGGTCGATCTGCTGTGGGGTTATACCGGCATCCTGACTTTCGGCCAGTCGGCGTTTTTTGGCATTGGTGCTTATGCCTGCGCACTGATTTTCAGCCATTACGGCTTTGGTGCCGGCTGGGCGCTGCTGGCTCTGGTCATCGGTATCCTCGCCGCAATGGGCGTGGCTGCACTGGTCGGCTGGCTGGCGTTTTACCATGGTGCCTCACCCCTGTATGGCTCTATTGTCACACTGGCATTGCCGATTGTGCTGACCCAGGTGATCTTTTCCGGCGGGCGTTTTACCGGCTCCAGCAGCGGCCTGTCCGGGTTTCCAACCTATTACTGGACGCTGGAAATCTGGTTCTGGATTGCCGGCAGCTTTCTGGTACTGGTCACTGCTGCCGCCTGGCTGTTCGTGCGCAGTGATTTCGGTCGCGTACTGGTAGCGATCCGCGAGAACGAAGCACGCTGCGCCTATCTGGGCATTCCGGTATCCCGCATCAAGATTCTGCTGATGGTTGTCACGGGCGCTATCGGTGCGATAGCCGGTTTCGGCTATGCCGCGTTTACCAATGTGGTGGCACCGGAACTGACCGGTTTTCTGCTCGGCACCGAGTTGCTGATCTGGGTTGCGCTGGGCGGGCGCGGCACTCTGATTGGGCCGGTGCTGGGTGCGCTCCTGATCGATGTGACCAGTTCGTATCTGTCCGGCAGTCTGCCGTTTGTCTGGAAGCTGTTCGTTGGCATCGCTTTTGTGACGGTGATTGTGGCCTTACCGCAGGGTTTACTGCCGGGTATTATCCAATTGGGGCGCAAGCTGTTCATGCGCACTCAGCCTGATCCGGCCAATGGATCAGGCAACGCCGGTTTGCAGGTGGCCCCAATAGTTGACTCGATTGTTGCGGCAACGCAAAACCGGGCCGACTCGGCAGCCGCACTTGATATTCAGGGGTTGCAGCGTTATTACGGCAGTCTGCGGGTGCTGGATGGCATTGACTTTCAGGCCCGCGCCGGCGAGTTATTGAGTGTGGTTGGCCCGAACGGGGCCGGCAAAACCACCTTGATGCGCTGTATCAGTGATGGTTATGAACGCAGTAGCGGGAAAATTCTGATCAATAGTCACCCGATCAATCGCTTGCCACCGCATCGATTAGTGGCGTTCGGACTGGGGCGCAGTTTTCAGACTACCAGTCTGTTCGATACACTAAGCGTAGCGGAATGTCTGCGACTGGCCCGGTTCCGGCTGCAAAAGCCCAGTTTATGGGGTCGGGCCGGTGTGCTGGAACTGCCCGATGCTGCGCTGCAGGTCGTGCGTGCTACCGGACTCGATCAGCGCCTCGGGCTCGAAGTCCGGCACTTGCCACATGGTCTGAAACGGGCACTGGAACTGGCTATGGTGCTGGCACTGGAGCCCAGTGTGTTGCTACTGGACGAACCGACCGCCGGATTGATCAAGTCCGAACGCAGTCTGATCGGCACGATTCTGCTCGATTTGGCGCAGCAGCATGGCTTGTGCATTGTGCTGATCGAACACGATCTGGATTTTGTGCGCGATATCAGCTCGCGGGTGATTGTGCTGCACCAGGGCAGTGTCATGCTTGATGGTTCAGTGCAGGAGGTAGTCGATTCGGCGCTGGTGCAGGCGGTTTATGCCGGTCAGGCACAGCCGGACGCGCAATCGTCCGGTGCATCCACACCGGGTACGCTACAGGAACCGGGGACGCCGCATGACTAGCACCGAAGAGCGCACCATGGCAGCCGCCGCACTGAAAGTCAGTGATTTAAGCAGTGGTTACGGCGCGGCACTAGTCATCCGTAATGTCAGCTTTGAGGTCGGCTCAGGCGAAATTTTCACCCTGCTGGGTAAGAATGGCATGGGTAAATCCACCCTGCTCAAAACGCTGATGGGCTATCTGCCCGCTCAGACCGGTAGCGTACAGGCGCTGGGGTTGCCGATCAGTGGTCTGCCACCGCATCTGATTGCGCGACGGGCAATTGCCTATACACCGCAGGAAAAAGCCCTGTTTCAGGATTTGACCGTGGCCGAGAATCTGCAGCTCGGACTGCGTGATCAGGCGCGGGCACCGTTCGAGGACGGCTTGCGCCGGATCGGCGAATATTTCCCGGTGCTGGTGCAGCGACTCAAGCAAAAAGCCGGTACGCTGAGTGGTGGTGAGCAGAAAATGCTGCTGGTGGCACGCGGTCTGATGGCACAACCCAGTCTGTTATTGATCGATGAAATCTCCGAAGGTCTGCAACCTTCTGTGATCACCCGGCTGGCCGAGGTGTTTCGGCACGAGCGCGAGCGCAGCGGTGTGTCGATACTGCTGGTCGAGCAGAATGTGCCGTTTGCCCTGGCGGTGGCGGATCGCTACGCTGTGCTGAACCTGGGCGAGATCGTCGATCAGGGCCAACCCGACGAGCGCGACAGTCTGGCGCGAATCAACCGCCATCTGAGCATTTGAATAGCGGGCACCCGTTGTTATAAAACCTGGTTTGATAAAAACGTTAAGTTGATAAAAAAATAATCTGGAGGTTTTCCCTATGCAGTTTGACGAGCGTAAACCCGACCGGACCGAAACCTTGAAAGTGGCGGGTTATGACATTTATATCGATACCTTTGGCAGTGGTGATGAGGTTCTGTTATGTCTGAACGGTGGCCCCGGTCTGCCCTGCGACTACCTGCGCGAGCCGCATGCGCCGCTGGCGGATCTGGGCTATCGGGTGGTGGCGTTTGATCAGTTGGGCTGTGGCCGATCCGACAAACCGCAAGACCGCTCACTGTGGACTATCGAGCGTTATGTCGAGGAAGTCGAAACCGTGCGTACAGCACTGGGACTGGGCCAGGTGCATCTGCTCGGGCATTCCTGGGGCGGCTGGCTTGGCATTGAATACGGCATCACCTATCCGCAGCATCTGAAAACACTGATTCTGGAAAACACCTGTGGCGACATGCCGCATCTGATCGGGGAGCTGAACCGGCTGCGCGGCGCGCTGGGCAGTGAGACGGTCAAAATGATGCTGCGCCACGAAGCGGAAGGCACCCTCGATCACCCTGAATATCAGGCTGCGATCACCTTGCTCAGCTACCGGCA
Organism: Gammaproteobacteria bacterium; assembly: GCA_041396125.1. Lineage (GTDB taxonomy): Bacteria > Pseudomonadota > Gammaproteobacteria > Competibacterales > Competibacteraceae > JAWKZG01. The sequence goes on from JAWKZG010000001.1 coordinate 959,833, forward strand.
TGTGTGTCGTTTGGATGACTGGCCGGCACCGGTAAAACGTTCACTGGATGACTGGAATATGGACGTCTACGGCGCCATGCAGGGGCCGAACGAGTTCCTCTATGTCGGTAATCTGAAAGACTGGAACCGGCTGGCGGATATGCACCGGATCACCTGCCCGACACTGATTACCGTGGGCATGCACGACGAACTGCCGCCGTCCTGTGCGATGCGGATGCAGGCCGCGCTGCCGAATGCCACGCTGCGGGTTTTCAAAAACAGCTCGCACATGCCGTTCTACGAAGAACCTGACGCCTATTACGCCGAACTGCAGGCGTTTCTGGCCGCTCACGCTACGGTCTGAACGGCTGCCTGTATCCTGTATAACCGATTTTTTCCCGTAGCAGCATAGCGCCTGTTGCACAGCGCCTGCTGCGGCTAGCCCCGTCAATGAAACAACAAGAGACCAGCAAAGTAATGTGGTACGAAAAAGAACCGGATGAGGTCATTAACGTCGATGTCGATGGCCATAAGGTCGTCGCCTACAGTTTCGGCCAGGGTGATGAAACCCTGTTATGTCTGAACGGTGGTCCCGGCCTGCCGTGCGATTATGTGCGCGATTGCCATTCCTGGCTGTCTGATCGCGGTTACCGGGTGGTGGCTTACGATCAACTGGGCTGTGGTCGTTCGGACCGGCCCGACGATACCGCCTTATGGCATATCGACCGGTATATCCACGAAGTGGAAGCCGTGCGGCAGGCGCTGGGTCTGGGCAAAGTGCATCTGCTTGGCCAGTCCTGGGGCACGTTTTTATCGATTGAGTATGTGCTGAATTATCCGGACCGGATTAAAACCCTGATCCTGGCCAATGGCGCGGGCGATATTCCGCATCTGGTCAGCGAACTGGATCGTTTGCGTGGCGCGCTGGGCAGCGAGACGGTCAAAATGATGTTACGCCGCGAAGCGGAAGGCAGCATTGATCACCCTGAATATCAGGCCGCCATCACCATTCTGAACTATCGCCATGTGTGCCGTTTGGATGACTGGCCGGCACCGGTAAAGCGCTCACTGGATGACTGGAACATGGCGGTTTACGGCACCATGCAGGGGCCGAATGAATTCACGTTTACCGGCAATTACAAAGACTGGTCGCGACTGGCCGATCTGCATCGGATCACGGAACCGGCGCTGGTGTTATGCGGTATGCACGATGAACTGACGCCGGCCTGTTCCATGCTGTTGCATAACGCACTACCGGATTCGACCATCAAGGTCTTTAAAAACAGCGCGCATATGCCGTTTTACGAAGAGCCGGAGGCTTATTTCACCACGCTGCTCGATTTTCTCGATCAGCACCGCGCTGCGGCTTCCGGTAATTGATAAATGCCTTTCTGATAACCAATGGAACGCTTTAAATTCGTCCTTTATCGCCCGCTGCAGATGATTCCGGTGCTGTTCGGAGTCAGCGTTATCACGTTTATTCTGGTGCAGATGATTCCTGGCGATCCGGTGCGCATCATGCTGGGCAGTCGCGCCAGCGCCGAGGTCATCGCCGCCACGCGGGCGCAGTACGGGCTGGATCAGCCGCTACTGGTGCAATATTTCTACTTCATTGTCAATCTGCTGCAGGGGGAAATGGGGCGCTCGATTATTTACCGTGCGCCGGTGCTGGAAGTGGTTGGCGAGCGGGTTGCCCCAACCCTGTTTTTACTCGGCTATGCACTTCTGCTGTCGCTGACGCTAACCCTGGTACTGGCGATCACGGCAGCCCGTAAACAGGGCCGCTTACCGGATCAGCTGGTGCGGGTGTTCTGTACCGTCGGCCTTGGTATCCCGGCATTCTGGCTGGGTATCGTGCTGATTATCTTTTTCAGCGTGCGCCTCGGCTGGTTTCCGGTTTCGGGTTTCGGTCAGGGCTTTACGGGTCATCTGCATCATCTTTTTTTGCCCTCGCTGACGATTGCCCTGGCGCTGGCACCGGTGCTGACCCGTAATCTGCGCGCTACCCTGATCAGCGAGAACGAAGCCGATTATGTCAACGCGGCCCGTTCCAAAGGCTTGCCGGAAAGCTATATTTTCCGCCGCCATGTGCTGCGCAATTCGTTATTGCCGACGCTTAATCTGCTCGGAGTGAATTTTGCCTGGCTGATCGGCGGCACGGTGGTGATCGAGACCGTGTTCTCGGTGCCGGGGCTGGGCTCGCTAATGATTTCCTCAATCTTCGCACGCGATTATCTGGTGGTGCAGGGAATCACACTGGTATTTGCGCTGGCCGTGATTTTTACCAATTTCTTTGTCGATATCGTCAGTGCCATGATCGACCCGAGAATCAAGCTATGAGTGGCCAGATTTACGACCGCAACGGGCCGGTTGACAGTACTGAACCGAGTGACAGCATGCCAGCCAAACCGGCCCGGCGACGCTTGTCCGTCACGCTGATAACCGGTCTGCTGATTACCCTGCTATGGCTGCTGATTGCGCTTTGTGCCCCCTGGCTGGCACCTTATGATCCGCTGGCGCATGATCTGACGGCAACGTTTCAGGCACCCGGTGCCGAGCATTGGCTGGGCACCGATAATTATGGCCGGGATATTCTGTCGCGGCTTATTTTCGGCACCCGTATTGATCTGCAAATGGGCATTTTGGGTGTGCTGTTCCCGTTCATCATCGGCAATATCATCGGCGTACTGTCGGGCTATTTTGGCGGGTTGACCGACACAGTGCTGATGCGCTTGCTGGATATCACCATTGCATTTCCGTTTTTTGTGCTGGTGATTGCGATTATTTCGGTGCTGGGGCCAGGGCTGAACAGTTTTTATATTGCACTCGCGCTGGTCGGCTGGGTCTCTTATGCGCGCCTGACCCGATCACAGGTGCTGGTGCTGAAACACAGCGATTTTATTCTGGCGGCGCGCGTTATGGGCTACAGCCCGCTGCGTATCATGTTGCGCCACCTGCTGCCGAATGCGATTACCCCGGCGGTAGTGTTTTCCATGACCGATGTCGTACTGGTCGTGCTGCTGGGCTCATCGCTGAGCTATATCGGTCTGGGCGCACAACCGCCGGCTGCGGAGTGGGGCGTGATGATTGCCGAAGGACAGGCTTTTATCGCCACCGCCTGGTGGATGTGCGTTTTCCCCGGACTGGCGATTGTGCTCCTGGCGCTGGGCTTTTCCTTACTGGCCGATGGGCTGGCCGAACGCTTGGGGACCAAAGCATGAGCAGTCTTTTGCAGGTGCAGGACCTGAGTATTGATTTCCGGGATGTTCGGGCACCGGGCGGCTGGCAGCGCACGGTGGATCAGGTCTCGTTTGCTGTTCAGCCCGGCGAGATCGTCGGCATTGTCGGTGAAAGCGGCTCCGGTAAAACGGTGACGTGCCGCTCGCTGATCCAGCTGTTGCCACCCCGTCTGGCCCGGGTGAGCGGCCAGGTACAGTTCGGCGGGCAGAATTTGCTGGAACTCGATCCGCCAGCGCTGGGCCAGATACGCGGCGAGCAGATCGCGATGATTTTCCAGACCCCGAGCAGTCACCTCGATCCGCTGATGCGGGTCGGCGAGCAGATTGCCGAAGCGCTTATCGTGCATCGTAATATGAGCCGCAACGAGGCACGCCAGGCGGCTATCGAACTGCTCGATCATGTCGGTATCAGCGAACCCGCACGCAATGTGAGCGCTTATCCGCACCAGTTCAGTGGCGGTATGCGCCAGCGCGTGATGATCGCGGCGGCACTGGCCTGTCGTCCCGCTCTGCTGCTGGCCGACGAGCCCACCACAGCGCTGGATGTTACGGTGCAGGCCAAAGTGCTCGATCTGCTGCGTCGTCTGCGGGATGAGGACGGATTGTCGATTATTCTGGTCAGTCACGATCTGGGCGTGATTGCCGGGCTGTGCGACCGGGTTATCGTCATGTATCAGGGCCGGATTGTCGAAACCGCGCCAACCCGCGAATTATTGCGCCATCCGCAGCAGGCCTATACCCGCAAACTGATTCACTCGCAGCCGGAAATGACCACGCCCGGTCAACCGTTTCCCGGCATTGATCCCGGTATTAATCCCGATCTCGATCCCGATATCCATAATAAAACGGCTGAGCGGATAGACAGCGCCCGATCCAACCCTGCGGTTGCCAGTGCCAGTATCGAGTCAGGCGGGCAGGATTTGCTGGTCGTGAATGATTTGCAGGTCCGGTTTCGGCAGCCGTCCAGTCTGCTCAGCACGCTTTTGCGCCGCGCGCCGCGTGTTACCCGTGCGGTCGATGGGGTCAGCCTGCAGATCCGGCGTGGCGATACGCTGGGCATTGTCGGTGAAAGCGGTTCCGGCAAAAGCACACTGGCGCGGACAATGGTGGATCTGATTCAGCCGGATGGCGGCAGTATTCGTTTCGACGGCCACGATTTAAGCGCATTGAGTGATGCGCAACGCCAGACCCTGCGCCGACAGGTGCAGATGGTGTTCCAGGACCCGCAGTCTTCGCTCAATCCCAAATTAAGTATTGAGGCTACCCTGAGCGAAGCCTTGCGGGTGCATCAGGTGTGTCCTGTCAATGACATTCCGCAGCGGGTGCAGGCCCTGATGCAGCGGGTCGGACTGGACCCGGCACTGGCCAACCGGCGTCCGCATCAGTTGTCCGGCGGACAATGCCAGCGGGTCGGTATTGCCCGTGCCCTGTCGCTCAATCCGCAGCTTATTATCGCGGATGAGGCCACGTCGGCGCTGGATGTCACAATCCAGGCGCAGATCCTCAATCTGCTGATGCACCTGCGTGAGCAGATGCAACTGACGCTGATTTTTATCTCGCACGATCTCAGCGTAGTGCGCCATTTATGCCGCACTGTGGCCGTTATGCAAAGCGGTCGCATTGTCGAGTCGGGGTCGGTTGAACAGATTTTCAACGCCCCGCAACACCCTTATACCCGTCAGCTCATCGAGGCGATCCCGACCTTGGACTGATGGCGTATATACCCAGAGCTATGCTTAACAAGAGGACAAAAAAGTGAATCTATTAAACCGTTGCCTGATGTCATTTGTGGTCTTGCCGGCGCTGCTGGTCAGCGCTGCTGTACAGGCCCAGGGCACGCTGAAGATCGGTCGTGATCAGGACAGTGTGCATATGGACCCGATTCTGGTCAGCCAGAACGCGGATGTCTGGATTCTGAACAATATCCATGCGCTCCTGGTGCGCAATAACCCGGAAGCGACCGAAATTGTGCCGGATCTGGCGGAAAGCTGGACCATCACGGATGGCGGCCTGACCTATACTTTCACGCTGCGCGAAGGGCTTAAATTCAGCGATGGTACGCCGCTCAAGAGCAGCGATGCCAAGTTCAGCATTACCCGTTTGCGGGATGACGAAGCTTCGGTGTTCGGCTCGATGTTTTCTGTCATTAAAGATATCCAGACGCCGGATGATCGAACCATTGTATTCACCCTGACCGAACCGACCACGCCGTTTCTGTCGTTTCTGGCCTTGTTTGCCGCCGCTGTTCTGCCTGAACAGCAGGTGACGGGCGATTACGATAATTTCCTGAAAACCTCGACCGGAGCCGGGGCTTTTCGTCTGGTCGAATGGAGCCGGGGCGATAAAATCGTGCTGGAAAAGAATGAACACTACTGGGAAGACGGGCTGCCGAAACTGGATCGGGTCGAGTGGCACTATATTCCGAACGACAATACCCGCATGCTGAAACTGCAGGCCGGTGAGCTGGACGCGATGATTTTCGTGCCGTTCAACCGTATCGCCGAGCTGCAGGCCAATGCCGATATTGATATTCATCTCGATCCGTCCAGCCGGATGGATCATATCCTGATCAACCATTCGCACGAGCCCCTGAATGATGTGCGGGTGCGCAAAGCGCTGAATATGGCCATTGATATCGACGCTGTTGTACAAGCGGTCACGTTTGGCCACGGCACCCCGGCCAATTCGTATATTCCGGCTGGCGGCATGTTCTATAACCCGGATAATCCGCGTTACCCGTTCGATCCGGAGCAGGCCAAAGCCTTGCTGGCCGAAGCCGGTGTAGACGATCTGGTACTGGATTTTGTAGTGCAGGCCGGTGATGCCAACTACGAGCAGATTGCCGTTTTAGTACAGGATCAGCTGGGCAAAATCGGCGTCCAGGTCAATATCATCAAGCAGGAAGCCGGTCAGGCCTGGGAGACCATCGTGGACGGCGCTTACGATCTGAGCACCAATTACTGGACTAACGATGTGATCGATCCTGATCAGAAAACCGGCTTTGTGCTGTATGGCGAAGATCCGGATGCCCTGTCGTACTACACCCGTTATAACAATCCCAAGGTTAACGAACTGATCGGGCAGGGTCGCACCGAACTCGATACGGAAAAACGCCGGGCGATTTATGCCGAGATTCAGAAAATCGCCAAAAACGACGTGCACTGGATTGATCTGTATTACAGCCCCTTCCGCAACGCCTCCTGGAATTATGTCAGCGGGTTTGTGCAAAACCCGATGGGCCGTTTCATGCTGGAAACAACCACCATCGCCAAGTAATTGAAAGTGTGCGCCGGCTGCTGACTTGCTGTAGTTACGGCGACAGGCCGGCGGAGTGTAAAAAGCTGATTAAAAAACAGCTTGAGTTTCAGTACAAGGATGTACTGAACGCTGATAACTAAAGAAAACAAACATCTTCGATTTCAAAAAGTCGCGCCGTGCAACGGGGGATGATCTTTTTGAAAAAGACTCTGAACCAAAAGCGCATGCTCTTGCATCGTTCCCAGCCAGCACGCCTATGCCCAGTCATTCGGTGCAATGCCCTTGGGTTATTGCACCCTTGTATTATAGATATGTCGGATAAGTCTGGATAATTCGACATGTCGGCAAGGCAGAGATGATTGCGCCCTTGAGCGAAAAGCTCGCAACGTAGATGACGCCTGCCTTGTCGAAACCATCACTACCTCGAACGGTATCCCAGGCGCGCCCTTGCGGTGCAGCCCGTATAGACAAGGTCAAGTGACGATGGATAAAACAGATTATATGGGTATTGATATCGCCAAAGCGAAATTTGATATGGCTTTGGCACAAGCTAACGGCAAGTATATTTATCGAACATTTGCGAATAACGCCAAGGGGTTTAACGACTTACTCACAATGCTGAAGGCGAGAGGTGTCGTCAAGGCCCATATCGCTATGGAAGCGACCAACATTTATTGGTACGAGCTGGCCACCTTCTGCCAGCGCCAAACGCATTGGACGGTCAGTGTGCTCAATCCGCTGCAGATTTCGGCTTATGCTAAGTGTCGTCTGCAACGTGGCAAAACCGATAAACTGGACGCTAACTTGATCGCCCGCTACTGCCAGCGAGAGCAGCCTGACGCTTGGCAAGCGTTATCACCAGGCGCTCAGAAACTCTTGAATTTGCTACGCCAATATGAGCATCTGAAAACGCAAATACACGTGGAACGGACCCGCTTAAAAACGGCGGTAGTCCTAAAAAGGTAAGGAAATAATTTATACTAAGGGATCGATATAGCAAATAGGATTGATCAGATGCCGAATTGTCCCCGTTGTAGCTCTTCAAAGGTGGTCAAAAATGGCAAGATTCACAACGGTAAACAGAACCATAAGTGCACTCTCTGCGGGCGTCAGTTTGTTGAGAATCCGAGCTGGCGTCAGGTGACGGATGAGAGCAAAGCATTAATTGACAGGTTGTTGCTGGAGAAGTTGCCGTTGGCAGGTATTGCGCGCGTGGTAGGCGTCTCAGAGCCCTGGTTGCAAGGCTATGTGAATGAGAAACTGGGGGGTGTTCCGCGCACCGTTTCTGTCACTAAAAAAAAGGCCCGCTGACGCTCCAGTGTGATGAGGTATGGTCGTTTGTCGGCCACAAAGGCAACAAACAATGGGTATGGTTAGCCCTGGACGTTGAGAGCCGTGAGATTGTTGGGGTTTATGTGGGGTCGCGCGATGAAGCCGGTGCCCGAGGGTTGTGGGCCTCGTTGCCCGGTGTCTATCGCCAATGTGCCGTTTGTTATACCGATTTCTGGGCGGCTTACGCCTTGGTTATCCCGAACAAACGGCACCGGGCCGTCGGCAAAGAAAGTGGTCACACCAGCTATATTGAGCGTTTCAATGGTACGTTACGCCAGCGGGTAGGGCGATTGGTGCGCAAGACCTTATCGTTCTCGAAAAAGGTGGACAATCATATCGGCGCGATTTGGTACTTCGTTCATCACTACAATGCCTCTAAATCCTTACCTTTTTAGGACTACCAAAGTTTGAAGATTTGCTGTTTGCAGCGTTTCGTTAAAATTTCTCAGCTGAAAATGCCGGGATTATGTTTTTTCCAGATGTCCATTTCAATGTCTTCCGGGTAAAGACCCTCAGACGAATAATTTTCATGCTGTACCCATTCCACCTGGTCTCGCTGACCGCTCCGCCCTGGGGGCTGATTTCACCGCCAGCGACGAAGCCAGCCTCAACACGGCCATTACCGGGGTAAACGGCGCGGGCGCGGGCACCCACACCATCACCATCACCATTACCGACGACACATCCAACCTGAGCGCCAGCACCCCCAACTCAATAATCCGACAGCGACCGAGATCATCATCAACGGCAATGGCTTCACCGTGGATGGGCAGGACATCAGCGGCGTGCGTCCCTTCGAGATTGCGGCTGACACCACCGTCACGATCAACGCTCTGACCATTAGCGGCGGCGGCAATCAATCGGCGGCGGCGGCGGCGTCAAAACGCTGGCACCTGACGCTGAGCAACAGCACGGTTTCCGGCAATTCAGCCACCTTCGGCGGCGGCATCTACAACATTAGCGTTGACGGCACGGTGACCCTGAGCAACGGTTTCCGGCAATTCAGCCGACAACGGCGGCGGCATTTTCAACATTAACGGCACGGTGATCCTGAGCAACAGCACGGTTTCCGGCAATTCAGCCAGCTTCAGCGGCGGCGGCATCAACAACCTTGGCACCCTGACGCTGAGCAACAGCATCATCGCCGACCAGACCAGACCAGACCAGCGGGGCGGATTGCGTCAACATCGGCAGCGGCAGCAGCATCACCTCCAACGGCTACAACCTGGACAGCGATGGGACGTGCAGTCTGAGCGGCACCGGCGATATTTCTAATGGCACGGCCGATTTACAGCCACTGGCGCTCAATGCCCCCGGCACCACCGCCACCCACGCTTTGGGCGTCAACAGCGATGCGCTGGACGTCATTCCCGTGGTCAACGGCAGTTGTAACGACAGTGGCATCACCACCGACCAGCGTGGAGTTATCCGACCGCAGGGCACCCATTGCGATATCGGGGCTTTTGAAGCCAGATTCGGCATGGTGGCCCTCATCAAGGATGTCATCAATAACCACGGCGGCACCGCGGGCTCGAACGACTTTGGTCTGCACATTGGCAACACCGCGGTAAATTCCGACCAAGGCGTTGCGGTTCCCGCAGGGCAAAGCGTCACCATCAACGAAACCGGTTTGAGCGGCTACCAGTTCGTCAGCATCACGGGCGATGACAAATGTCCGGCAGACTTGGAGGGCAGTATCAGCGTTGAAGTGGGAGACGACATCACGTGTACCATTACCAACGACGACATCGCGCCGACCATCACCGTCACCAAAGTGGTCGTGCCGGCCAGCGATACGGGCGTTTTCAGCCTGACCATCGATGACGTATCCCACGCCGAGGGTGGCGACGGCACCAGTACCGGCGCCATTGCGGTTAGCGCGGGCACTCGCAGCATCGGCGAGACCGGGGCCAGCGGCACCGACCTGGCCGACTATGACCGTGTAATCGGCGGCGATTGTGCGGCAGACGGCAGCGTCACCGTGGCGTTAGCGGACACGGTCAGCTGCACGATCACCAACACCCGGCGCGGCACCATCACGATCAAAAAAGTGGCGAGTAACGCCGCCGATGCCCCCAGCGGGGTAGACTTTATCTTCGCCAGCGACGCCCTGGGCGCGTTTAGCCTGCAAGATCAAGGCGAACAAGTATTCAGCCAACTGCCAGCCAACAGCACCTACAGTCTGAGCGAAACCGTGCCAGCGCACTGGACCCTGACCGATGTCAGCTGCAGCAGCACCGGCAGCTCGATCATCAGCCCGATTGAAAACGGCCAAAGCATTGAGCTGGCCCCGGCAGACGAGGTGATCTGTACCTTCACTAACACCTTCGACGATGGCGACGGTATCGAACCCGCGCAAGAAGACGGCGTACCGGGCTACAACGGTAGTGCTCAAGGCGATGGCAACGGCGATGGCATCGCCGACAAACTGCAGGCGAATGTCAGCTCGGTGCAGAACGGGTCCTGCTGGTGGACACTGGAAAGCGACGGCCAGCAACACCACGACGTGCAACCGGCTGCGGTGCCAGCGGACGTGTCGTCACTGCTGGTGTATCCATGCGATTTTCTGGATTTTGCGGTGGAGCTGGCCCCGGCGCAGAGCGAGCTGCACGTCACGCTGTACTTTTCACCACGCAACCTGAGCCTGGTGGGCGTGGTGAAATACAACCATCTGACGCAACGCTGGGACGTGCTGGGCAGCGTGGATCACAGCGGAGACAAAACCATCGTCCGCTACAGCCTGAGCGATGGCGGCCCGTATGACGACGACCGCGCCGTAGACGGCCAAATACAAGACCCGGTTGGGGCCGCAGCTTTGGCCATAGGTGAAGGAGGCGAGTCGCGTCCGACCCCTATTCCGAGTCTCACGCCCTTCGGCCTGGGTGTGCTGGTGGCCGCCTGGGCGTTGCTGCTGATTATCATGCGTCGGCGATCAGGCGTTATGAAATAACGAGTAACGAGTAAGGCGTCAATAACCGCAGCGCATTGCGCCGTGTTGGCTACTGAAAAATCCCCCTCAATCCCCCTTTTTCAAAGGGGGAAGTGGATGCGTTTCGTAGGGGGGGCAACTTGTTGCCCACGCGGATCTGCAGTTAATTTATCCCGGATGCCATTTCATTCTATCCGGGCTACGGGACTACTACCGGATACGCCTTGCTCGCGTTCACTTATCAGGTTGACAAGCGGTTCTCAATGAACGCTTACACTGCTATGCTTTACATGTCATACACGTATAGCCATGGAGGTTCCCATGCTTTCCATCAGACTACCCAAAGAGATTGAAGCCCGCCTGGCGGAACTCGCTGCCAGAACAGGTCGCACCAAGACCTTTTATGCCAAGGAAGCGATTCTCGAACATATCGACGAGATCGAAGATAAGTATCTGGCAATCAATCGCATCGAGAACCCCGGCAAACGCTGGACTCTGGACGAGATGGAGCAAGACCTTGACCTGGACAGTTGAGTTTCGTAGGGTGGGCAACTTGTTGCCCACGCGGATCTGCAGTTAATTTATCCCGGATGCCATTTCATTCTATCCGGGCTACGGGACTACTTTCCTGTAAAAATGCCGTCATTCCCGCGCAGGCGGGAATCCAGGGCCATCCCGCACCGTCCTGGCCAGTAAAAATGCCGTCATTCCCGCGCAGGCGGGAATCCAGGGCCTTATTCATCTCCGGAAGCAGTTTCATAGCCCACGCGGATCTACTGCTCAGGCGATGTGACTCATTTCATTGAGGGTGAACGATTCAACCGCACCGTCGGTCGCAGCCATATAATCTTTCAAATGCTGATTGTTCATATGTGTCTGCCAAAGTTCGCGCGATTCCCAGTTCTCATAGAACATAAAATGCGCCGGATTTTCATTATCCTGATGTAAATCGTACTGCAGGCAACCCTGTTCAGCGCGGGTGATCGGGACGAGCTTTTCGAGCTCTGCCTGCACAAGCCCGATCTTGTCGGCTTTGGCAATAATATTGGCAACGATGGTGAGCTTAGGCATGACTGCCTCCTTTTACTGGGTTGTTCAGGGCTGAAGATCCAACGGCGGCGCCCTGCCGCCATTGGCTATGGGAGCGATACCGGCTTAGAAGCCGTCCAGCACGATCTTGCCTTTAGCCTGGCCGGTCTCGATCAGACGGTGCGCTTCACGCAGGTTGGCCGCATTGATCGGCGACAGAACCTCGGACACTGTGGTCCGAATCCGGCCTGCATCGATCTCGGCGGCGACCCAGCTCAGCAGCTTGTGTTGCTCGATCATGTCCGGCGTCTGATGCATCGCGCGGGCAAACATGAACTCCCAGTGCAGGCTGGCTGCCTTCATTTTCATGCCATCCATCGGCATGGGCAGATGGGTATCGTCAATGCTCACGATGCCACCCTGGGGACGAATCAGCTCGACTGCCGTGTTCCAATGCCGCATGTCATTGAAGATGGCGATATGATCAACATGCTCAAACCCCAGTGCGCGCGTCTCTGCGACCATATCACCCCGGTGATTGACGACATGATCAGCACCCAGTTCCTTGACCCAGGCCGTGGTTTCCGGTCTCGACGCGGTCGCAATAATGACGAGTCCAGCCTGTCTGGCGAGCTGAATGGCGATTGATCCGACTCCGCCGCCGGCACCGATAATCAGGATGGACTCGCCTTTGTTGCCGCCGTCGCGGTCGATACCGAGCCGGTCGAAGAAGGCCTCGTAGGCTGTGATCGTCGTCAGTGGCAGCGCTGCCGCTTCGGCATATGAGAGCGATTTTGGCTTGTGCCCGACAATGCGCTCATCGACCCGTTGAAATTCGGCGTTGCTGCCGGGGCGCGTGATATCGCCGGCATAGAAGACTTCATCACCGGGTTTGAATAAGGTAACGTCCGGCCCCACGGCTTCGACGACACCGCTGGCGTCCCAGCCGATGATGCGCGGCGGATCTTCGGTGACACCTTCCTTGCCCCGTCCGGCGCGCACTTTCACGTCCACCGGATTGACCGCGATCGCCTTGACCGCGACCAGAACATCGCGGCCCGCAGGCTCAGGTTTTTCTGTTTCGAAATCGACAAACGCATTGGCATCTTCGACGGGAAGATAGTTAATTATGCCGACGGCTTTCATATTCGCTGCTCCTGTTGAAATCTTGATAAAGGCAGCTTACACCGCTCAACTTAATAAATAATCAGGTTTGTTTGGTAATCATTATTTGATAAATTCAAATAATGTCATTTGAACCCAGCACTCTGAAACTTTTCGCACGGATCGCAGCACTCGGCGCGTTCGGCAAAGCCGGGCGCGAGTTCGGGTTATCGCCGACGGCCGCTACGCAGCGCATTCAGGGGCTCGAAACCGAGCTCGGTGTGAAATTATTTAACCGGACAACACGGGCTGTCGCACTGACCGCAGACGGCGAGGTGTTTTTAGTTCATGCCAAACGCATCATTGAAAGTATCGAGGACGCGCGCTCTGACCTCTCTGGCGGGACGAAAAATATCAAGGGTGAACTGCGGGTGGCGGGTTCGGCCTCGTTCGGACGGCGTTATATCGCCCCTTATATCACCGAATTTTTGCGTGCCTACCCGGATGTTCGCGTACGTCTGGAGCTCAGCGATGGCGTCGTTGATATTGTTGAACAGGGTTTCGATCTGGCGCTCAGGATCGGCACCTTGACGTCTTCGACCCTGGTCGCCCGCAAGCTGGCGGAGAACCCGCGTCTGCTGGTCGCCACAAAAGCCTACCTCGATGCTGCGGGACGACCGCAACGGCCGGAAGATCTGGCAGCACACAACTGTATTGTGCTGGGCGAGAACAGGAACTGGAAATTACGCGACACGACGGGTGAGGTTCACGAGGTTCGTGTGACCGGAAATTTCACCACGAACTATGGCGAATCATCACCGAAGCGGCGCTTGCCGGCGGCGGCATCGCGCTCAAGTCCTTAATGGGATATCCGCCACTTGCTGACTGCGGGTTCGCTGCTCCCCGTGCTCAGGAGCTACACGGTCGAACCCGTCTGGAGTCTGTGGGCGGTCCGACCGCCCGGACAGGTGGCCCCGGTGCGCGTGCGCGCCTTCATCGACTTTATGGAAATGAAGTTCCGGGAACTCCAGTCATGAGCGATCAATGGCAGGGGTTATACGCCATCGGACACCTTTGCAAAATCACTGGCATCGTGCCGTTCAGGTAATTGCTCTTCCACTTCACCAACTACGGTTAACCATTCGACCGCGTTTTACAGCCGGGCGGCTGTCGATTTCCTGTGCCCAGCGTTGCACGTTTTCATAGCTTTGTACTTGCAGAAACTCACCGGCTTCGTAGAGCCTGCCCAGTACCAGGCCGCCATACCAGGGCCAGGTGGCGATGTCAGCAATGCTGTACTCGCTGCCGGCAAGATATGCGTTATCCGCCAGCCGGCGGTCCAACACATCGAGCTGGCGTTTTTGCTTCCATGGCAAAGCGGTTTATCGGATATTCCATTTTGGTCGGTGCATAGGCATAGAAGTGGCCAAAACCGCCGCCCAGGTAAGGAGCACTGCCCATTTGCCAGAACAACCAGTTCAATGTCTCCGTGCGGATGGCCCATCACGGACGACAGAAAGGCACCGAATTTCTCTGCCAGATAAAGCAGAATGGAGCCGGATTCGAGAAGACACGCGTAGGCGAATCAGTACTATGATCCACCAGGGCCGGAATTTTGAATTCCGGATTGATGTCAACAAAACCGCTGGAAAACTGATCACCATCGGAGATGGATCAACCAGGCGTCGTACTCAGCACCGGAATGCCCCAAAGCCAGCAATTCTTCGAGCATTACGGTAACTTTCACCATTCGGCGTTGCCATCGAATAAAGCTGCAAGGGATGCTTGCCTACGGGGAGTTCCTTGTCGTGGGTAGGCCCTGCAATGGGGCGATTAATATTTGCAAATTTACCACCGTTTTCCTTGTCCCAGGTCCAGACGGCAGGTGGTGTGTAAGTCAATTCATTTTTCATTTTAGATTCGATTCCAGTATCGGGTAAATTCAGGGCGCACTCACCGTCAAAATCAAGTGCCGCCCTGTTGGATTGGTTCAAGCCAGGCTGCGGGCCTTTATCAGGCGGCCTGTTGCCACTCAAACTTGCGAAACGCGGCATCGACCGGCGTTTGTGCCAGGTGATTGGTGTAGTTTGACATCACCTTCTGGGAAACCCCTAGAATGACTTCCAGGATCTGACGCTTGCTGAAGCCGGCATCCAGAAAGGCCTGTACTGCACTGTCATCCACATTGCCACGGTCTCTCACTACATGCAAAGTGAACGTGCGCAGGGCTTCCAGCCGGGCATTGGGCAGCGCTGTTCCAGTGCGCAGTGCATCCGTGATCGCATCGCTTACGCCCATGCTCTTGGCGATGCCGGTATGGGCGGGAACGCAGTAATGGCAGGCGTGTTCCATTGGCCGTCTGCCAGACCTGTCAGTTCGTCCTTATCAAAGCTGGAGTTCAGGAACAGTTCGTGGACCTTCTTATAGGCTTCCAGCAACCCCAGTGCTTCGGCCATGACCGCATGCAGGCCAGGGATCATTCCGAAGGCTTTTTCGAGCTGACCAGCAGTGCTTTGCTCTCAGCAGGGGCGGTTGTTTCGTTGTGTAAGGTAAACGTAGTCATCGGAGCTCCTGGTTTCAATGTTGCGTTGCTACCCGTGGTCAGGTATAAGTTGTTCGGCTTAAATGTACCGATCGGTACAAACAATATATTTTTAAACCGATCGGTCAACATTTGTTTTTTCATTTTTATCTAAAATAATTTCCATGAAAAATTAAAAATAAAAAATATTTATTTAATATAGATATTTATATTAATATTTATCGTAATTCACCCTAATTACCTGGGCAGGATGATTGCTACAAATTTTATAGAACGAATGGTATAATCATAAAACTGTAAAGCAAGCTGCCACGAGTAATAGGACGACCAAAAATGCCCTGGGAAAAATCATTTAATGAAGAAACTGCCCTGGAAAAAGCCATGCAGGTGTTTTGGGCAAAGGGTTTGAGCCTGCATCCATCGCGGACTTGCTTGCAGGGACAGGGCTGAACAGAGGCAGCCTCTACGGTAGCGGTGGCGGTTGTTTGTCAAAACACTGCTCAAGTATGACCGGGATAACCGAAGACCCTTGCTGGCAAGCCTGGAAGCTTTGGACAATCCAACAAAAGCCATCGCTACATTTTTCGACACCGTTGTGAATGAAACCATAGCGGATCAAAGAAAAAGGGCTGCTTTTTGTTCAATACCGCCCTGGAAATCAGCACGCACGATGAACAAGTACATGACATCGTGGCTAACGGTGTAAAAGAGATTGAAGCGTTTTTTCGGCGCAGTATTGAAGTCGGTCAGGCTCGTGGTGAAATGGCCAAAGAACTGAACCGGAAGCTACGGCTAAAACACTCCTGGCGTTAATTGTCGCCATTCGGGTACTCGGCGGGGCGTGTTTACGCAGGACGCGCTGCACATCGCCGAGGAAAGGTAAACGACTGGTTGGCGCAGAACCACGCTGGCAACAGCGCTTGACGGACGGGTACTAAAATCCTTGACCAAGTCAATAGAGCACTGGGTAGCGGCTGTCCGGATTCACGCTCGTAGCTCAGCGGCGGCACTTTGAACAGCGGGAGGACCGAGTAGATTATCGGCCAGTGCCGGGACCGAGTACCTCGACCTCAACCACGCGAAGAGAAATCAAAATATTCGTGAAGCAGTGAGCTAAACCCGTCCGATATATGGCCCCCTGCCACCCGCAGCACCTCGCGTCGCCGGGCACGTTCTAGCCAGCGCCGACTCCCAAAAATGTTTCTTCATTAACTGCTTAATATGTAAACTAGGTTTATAATAGTGTGTCCCAATGCGCGTTTAAATCGCTCTGGGGCTAACTTTTGGGAGCTACTGGTTTTGCCGTCGGCAATACCTTGTCAATACATCAGATGGAGGGTTTCATGAGCATTTGATGATTCACTGCGGGCGAGTTCAAAAAGCGCTTCGAAAAAGCGTATACTCCGCTCCCTCGTAGTCAGAGCCCGCCGTGGCTCCCATTATTCCACGATGTAAAAACCCGTTTTATCAAACCCATTAGCAGGAGAACTACTATGCGTTTTTCAACAGCGCCACGTATCGCACTTGGCCTGATTTTAAGCATGACACTAAGCACCGCAGCGCTGGCCGCGGAGTACGAGTGGACTTTCCAGACCTCCGCCCAGGCCGGCGATAACTTCTTCCCGATCCAGCAGAACTGGGCCAAACAGGTCGCCGAAAAAACCGATGGCCGTATCCAGATCGAAGTCGTTCCGGTCGGCACCGTCGTGCAATACAACGAAACTCTGGAAGCGGTCGGCACCGGCATTTTGCAGGGCCACATTACGGACCCGTCATATTTTGCCGGTAAAGACGCCGCTTTCGGCATGCTGGGCAACCTGGTTGGAGCCTGGAGCGCACCGGAACAGATGCTTAAGTTCATCAACGAGGGCGGCGGCAAAGAGCTGTTTAACGAACTGCTGAACCCTTATGGCCTGCAGTTCATCGGCGCAGGAACCACCGGCCTGGAGTCGTTTATGTCATCCAAGCCGCTGTACGGCATTGACGATCTGAAAGGGCTCAAACTGCGGGCACCGGAAGGGATGGTGCAGGACATCTTCGCCGCTGCCGGTGCTGCGCCGGTCAACCTGCCGGGTTCCGAAGTGTATACCTCGCTGGAAAAAGGCGTTATTGACGCCGCCGACTACACGGTATTTTCCACCAACCATATCCAGGGTATGCATAAATTCGCCAACTACCCGCTCTACCCCGGTTTTCACTCGATGCCGGTGCTCGAGCTGTCCATGAACAAAGAGATCTGGGACAGCCTGCCCGCTGACCTGCAAGCTACGCTGGAAGAAACGGTCAACGCGTTTGCTATCGACATGATCTCGCAATTGCGCGAAGCCGACGAGAAAGCCGTGGCTGAAGCGGAAGCCGATCCCAATATCACCGTGATCAACTGGAGCGCGGAAGAACGGGCCAAGTTTCGCAAAATCGCGCAAAGCCAGTGGGCAAAATACGCCGAGCGCAGTGAAATGGCCACCAAAGCCTATGAGGCCGTTACCGCCTATCTGAAAAAAGAAGGGCTGCTCGACTAAACGTTGTTACGCAGCAGGCCGGAACGGTGCGTCAAACCACCGTTCCGGTATTAAGCAACACCTATCACACGCGTATTCCTGGAGACTGCTGTGTCTGCAAGCCCGCAAAATGACAAGGCTGAAGCCTTACTCGTCGACGAGAGTATCGGCGAATATATTGAGCACGAGATTTCCCAGCCTCGCACCGCGCTAGACCAGATTATTGATCGCTTCGGCGGCGTGGTAAGCCTGCTTTTCGGCGTGGCTGTCGTGGTTTCATTTTACGAGATCATCGTCCGTTATTTTTATAACGCCCCTACCGTCTGGGCCCATGAGACCACCATTGGTCTGGTGGCTGTCTGTTACCTGTTTGGCGGCCTGTTCTGTCTGGCCCGCGACCAGCATATCCGCATCGGTCTTCTGTATTACAGTACCAATGGTGGCACACGCCGGATACTGGATGCCATCAACAGCGCGTTGACACTGTTTTTTGCTCTGGCAATGATCTACGCCAGCTGGTTTATGGTGGAAAAGTCCTGGTTTTCACCGGTTGGTGATTTCAAGCTGAACGCTCCGGCACCGCCTGGAATCCGCCGATTCCGGCGCTGGTCAAACTGGCTTTTCTGGTCACCGCTATCGTACTGGCGCTGCAATCCGCTTCACCTCTGGCATATTTTACAAGGCCGGATATCCAGCCGTACCAACACCAACAACCAGTTGGCGAAACCGAACATTCTGGTGCTGCTGGGCCTCGGGCTGGTGCTGCTGCTCCTGCTGTCCGGCGCTTATGTGCTGATCACCCAGGGCAAGTCACTGGGCATCCAGACCGGCTCGCTGATGCTGGTCGGCGGCATTATGCTGATGATTCTGACCGGCATACCGCTAGCCTTTGTCACCGGTCTGATCGCTATTATTTTCACCCTGGCCTGGTTCGGGCCGCTCGGGGTGTCGCTGGTGTCCAGCCGTATTTACAGCTTCATCAATGAATATGTGCTGGTGGCCGTGCCGATGTTCGTGCTGATGGCCTCGATTCTGGATCGTTCCGGTATGGCGCGCGATCTGTACGATGCCATGCGTCTGGTGGCCGGTCGTATCAAGGGCGGTGTGGCTATCCAGACCCTGATTGCAGCGCTGTTCCTGGCCGCAATTTCCGGCATCATCGGCGGTGAAATCGTACTGCTCGGCATGATCGCCCTGCCACAGATGCTGCGCCTCGGTTACGACCGTTCGATTGCGATTGGTGTAGTTTGCGCCGGCGGGTCGCTGGGCACTATGATCCCGCCGTCCATTGTGTTGATTGTGTACGGTCTGACCGCCAGTGTTTCCATTGGCGATCTGTTCCTGGCCACTGTTGTGCCGGGCATGCTGCTGGCCAGTTTTTATGTCATTTATATCTTTACCCGCTGCACGCTTAACCCGCAGCTTGGACCGCCTATTCCTGAGGAAGAACTCAATATTCCCTGGATCGAAAAGCTGGCTAAACTGAAAGGTGTGATCCTGCCGCTGGGGGTGGCTTTTCTGGTGCTCGGTTCCATTTACGGCGGTATCGCCTCGGTAACAGAAGCGGCCTGCCTGGGGGTTATCGGGGTAACTTTTGCCGCTCTCATCCGGCGGGAACTGACCTGGACATTGCTGCGCAGCAGTCTGCGTCAAACCCTGGAAACCTGCGGCATGATTATCTGGATCGGTCTGGGCGCGGCGGCACTGGTGGGTGTTTACAATCTGATGGGTGGTAACCGGTTCGTCGAGAGCACGATTCTCGGTCTGGGCGCTTCGCCCACGGTTATTGTGTTGTTCATGATGGCCATCCTGATCGTACTCGGCCTGTTCATGGACTGGATCGGTATCGCGTTGCTGACCATGCCGATTTTTGTACCGATTATCGTCAAGCTGGGACTGGACCCGGTCTGGTTCGGGATTCTGTTCGCCATGAACATGCAGGTGTCGTATCTGTCACCACCGTTTGGCCCGGCGGCGTTCTACCTGAAATCTGTCGCTCCGCCCGGCATCAGTCTGGCAGATATTTTCCGTTCGCTGATACCGTTTATCTTGCTGCAGCTTATTGCACTGATGGTGGTTTTGTTTTACCCCGACATCGCCTTGTGGCTGCCCCGTCTGGCTGCCGGTTAAAACAGTCTGGCACCAGAGCTGCGTCCAGCACGGCGCAGCTCTGGGATTCTGGATTTAATTCAGGATTGGGGTTTCAGCAAGACATCCAGCAACAGGCGTTGCGCCTCGCGCACCGGAGCCACGGATTTTACAACTTTCATGTGCAGCAGACTGCCTTCAAAGGTATTCAGCAACAGATCGGCCAGCGTGTCGGCCGGTATATCCTGGCGGATAGTCCCTTCCGTCTGCGCCCGTTGCAGGCATTCTGCCAGCCGGTTGTGCACCCGCTGCACCGAAGTCCGCAAGGCAGCAGCAACGATCTCGCCAACCTCGCTGGCCTCAGCCGCCATATTGCCCAGCAGGCAGCCTTTGCGGTAACCGTCTTCTTCAGCCGCCGCGATGAACGCTTTAAAAAAGCGTTTCAGAACGGTTAATCCATCTATCCCCGGCGTTTTAAGCAATTCCTCCAGCGGCGCAAGATCCGCATCGGTATAGCTGCGGATCACTTCAGCCGCAAAGTCTTCCTTGCTTTTAAAGTAATTGTAAAACGAGCCTTTCGGGATGTTGACCGCATCCAGTACCTGCTGGATACCGGTACCGTGATAGCCCTGCACGCTTAATAGCTCGACGCCTTGCGCAAGCAGGCGTTGGCGATTTTCTTCACTGCGTCTCGGTCTTGCCATTACCATACTATAAGGGCAGGCATTCTTTTCATCAATTCCCCTTCAGATTGAACCGCTGAGGCAGGTTTTAATCCGCCCTTTCATGCCGCCAGTGCGGATCATCAGGACGCAGTTCACCCACCTCGACCAGACGGGCATCCTGCGCCAGCAGATCGACATTATCGCCGGTCAGGGTTAACAAAAAAGCGTGCAAAGCTTCGCGTTCGTCAGCGCTCAGCCCCAGCGGGCGAATCAGGGGAGACTGCAGGGCATGTCCCACGCCGCCCTGATCGTAATAGTCAATCACCGCCCTCAGCGTGCGCAGCGAACCATCATGCATATACGGCGCAGTCAGCGCGATATTGCGCAATATCGGGGTCCGGTACGCCCAGCGATCAGCCGGATTCTGGGTCACTTCATAGCGACCGAGATCAGTCGGCATACGCTGCGCTTTCAGGGCATCGATCAAGCGCTGGTCCACTGTAATCACAACCCCTGGCGCGGCACTGAGCTGGCGCGTTGCCGGCGTTTGCCGGCTGTCTTTGGGCACCCCGATGCCGGTATTATGAAAGCGCTGATCGGTAAACAGGGCCGATTGCTCATTGAGCAGATGGCATTGCGCGCAACCGGCTTTGCCGACAAACAGCTGAAAACCCTGTTTTGCCTGCGCACTGATGGCGTTTTCCTCGCCGCCGTAATACCAGCGGTCGAACGGCGAATTAGCCGATATCAACGTACGCATATAACTGGCAAATGCCATTCCGAGGGTGTCAGCGGTTGGCCCCCGGCCAGCAAAAGCCGCTTCGAACAAACCGGCGTAATCGGGCAATTTTGCCAGCTTATCCAGGATCGCCCCCAGCGAGGGGTTGTTCATTTCATGATCGGCCAGCAGAGGGTCAATCGGTTGCGTTTCCAGCGCCCGTTCACGCCCGTCATGAAACAAATGTTCAAGGTAAGCCGCGTTATACAAGGTGGGTGAGTTACGTCGTCCGGTACGACCTTCAAAACCGACCGGCACCGCCAGCTCGTTATTGGTGAAGCCTTGTTCCGGGACATGGCACAAAGCGCAGGAAATTGCGTTGTTCAGTGACAGCCGCCGGTCAAAAAACAGCTTGCGCCCGAGCGCCACTTTGGCCGCACTGAGCGGGTTATCGGCAGGCACCGGCAACGGCGGCAACCCCAGCGGCAGCGCCAGCACCAGATCCGACTTTGACCCCGGCTCAAATACCGCCGACTCGACCGGCTCTGCGGACGAGCCGGCACCCGTCTGAGCGGCCGCGTTGAGTGGAAAGACTAGACAACAGGCTAACAACCGTAGCAGAACATAATAGAACCTGGTCACGATTTCTCTTCCTGCAACTTTTCTTCTTGCAACAGGGTCTTAATGTCATTCAGCAACAGTTCGTAGAATAAAAACGAGGAGCTGTAAACATTGCGGATGTCCCGGTTGCGATCAATCAGAAAAACTCGCATCACATGGGCATAATTGCCGGTGAAATTGCCATCCTGATCGTATTCAGCAATACGATTCTGATCATATTTTGCCAGCAGCGGGGCCAGTTTTTCTTCAGATTCTGTGGTCAGAAAACGCCATTCCTGCGGCTCACCAAGTCCTTTGCTGTAGCTGCGCATAACAGCCGGCGTATCAAAGCGGGGATCAAAACTCAGTGACAGCAGGCGTGTTTTCGCAGCCAGTTCCGGATCAGCCTGTATCGCACGGTATAAGCGGTACAAAACAGCCTGTGCCAGCGGACAGGCATCCTGACAACGGGTGAAGATAAAACTCAACAGTATAATTTTATCGTCATACAGCTGATGCAGACGGATGCTGCTGCCGTCCGTCTGCAACACCTCCGCGTCGGCCGCAGGACCAATGGCCGGCAGGCTGTAACTGCCCACCGGCGGCGGCGTAAAGTCCATGCTGCGGCCAACCGGGGCCGTCACCGAACGGTCAGCGGGAGCCAGAATAACCGGTTCACTCGTCGACCGTTCGGTTTGCGCCTGAGCCGGCAGGGCAAACAGCACCCCGCCCAGGCTCATTACCAGCATCACCCTGCTCAGCAAGCCCGGCAGGGCAAAAGCAGACATATCTATGCGCCCGCGTCAGCGCTGGTCAGCCAGCAATTTTACCGGCTCGTCCGCAACCGGGCTGAAAGCAGCGTGCACCGGTGTGTTATTGGCGGCGTACAAAGCCCGCGAACCAAACCGTGGCAGATGCGGCCGACCCAGCCCCTGTTCGACGAAATCAATTTCCCAGCGCTTGTGCAAGGCTTTGCCGTCCCAGTCGTACATCTTCAGAAACTGGTCGGCGTCCGGCTTGTCCCAGCGCGCCAGCAGAGACGTGGTGACATACACCCGGCTGCCATCCCAGCTCAGCGAATGCATATTGACCTGATCGCCGTGCTTGATGCTGTAAATCTCTTTCGGCTGACGCGGATTGGTGACATCGAAAGCCCGGCTCATACCTTCATTGAAAGTATTCACCCACAGAATTTTATCGTCCGAGGACAGGGTGATATCAACCGGCAAGGGCAGTTCAGAGGGATTACCGATATCGCCGACCGCTTCAGCCTGCCATTCACCGTCATTATCTTCATAGATCAGCCAGATTTTTGAAGTCAACGCGGTGGTGGTGAAACAGTACTGATTGGCCGCACCCCAGGCACAGCGCAACTCCAGCGGTGAACCGGGAACATCCAGCACTTTTTTCGGCTGCCGGGTGTGCAGATCCCAGATTACAGCGGTGTTACCAAACTGCTTTGACGGCATCCTCATCCTCCAGCAGCTTGCCAAAATCCATCATGTAATTGTTCCAGCCGGTGAAGGAGGTGGTGATGAAGATATTTTTATGCGGTACCGCCCGGATGTCATAACCGAAACCATCAGCGTACTGGCCGGAGATTTTCGCACCGCGCGGATCGTCTGCCGTTGGGTTCCAGTGGGCCGCGATAAATTCGCCCGAGTTGCTGTATTCGGCCAGACCGGTACGTCCACCGAAGTCCTGATTATTGGACAGCGATGAAATCAGCATGCGGCCCGGAATGGCATACGGGGTATGCGGGCCGACCATGCCACCGGTAGCAGCCACATAATCGGTGATGGTTCTGACCAGTTTTGGTTTGGCGGGGTCGGTTGCCACATCAAAGATAAAGATCTGGCTGGTATCCAGTCCGGCCGCCCACAGGAAGCGGCGGTCGTCGGTAAAACTCATGTGATGCGCTTCATGACGGCCCCCGACGGAGACACTGTCAATCACCGTGCCGTAGTGCTCCGAGGCCGGGTCGACATCGACCGTGACCAGTTTGTCAGAGCCATCACCGACCCCTTCCATGCCC
Source organism: Gammaproteobacteria bacterium (assembly GCA_041396125.1). Taxonomy (GTDB): domain Bacteria; phylum Pseudomonadota; class Gammaproteobacteria; order Competibacterales; family Competibacteraceae; genus JAWKZG01. Next base: position 983,849 of record JAWKZG010000001.1, read on the forward strand.
AGGGTCCAGATGTACATGAACTGTTCCTGGCCGGTGATTTTGGCCATATAGGGCGACAGGCAGGTTTCATCAGCCTGACTGGTCCCGGGCAATGCCGTGGCCAGACAAACTGCAGCTGCCAGTGCAGACAGGACGATGCTATTGCGGGTTCGGCGGCTCTCGGCCAATAACCGTTTCATCAGTTTTTCCTCCCAATGTGATTTGAATCAGGTGCAGTGTGCTTTTTACGCAGATAGAGCTTGGTCTACATGCGGATCGCGGTTTAAATACGACCGGTCACCTATAGAATATTAAAACATACAAATACACTAATACAATAAATTAATTCTTCCTGTTTTAGCAGACAGGAAAATTTATGCCATCACACCGCGAACCGGCCGTTCGCCTCCGGCTGATAGGTGACGGCATGGACGCTCACTGTGCGCCATGGCTCATCCGGTAACAGCCAGCTCAGGCTCTGCCCTTCGCTCAGTCCAATCAGCGCGCTGCCAATCGAGGACAACACCGAAATTTTGCCTTGCCCGTTTTTTTCAGCACCGGGATAAACCAGTGTTACTTCACGGCGAATACCGCGCTGGTCATCGCTGTATAAAACACGGGAATTCATAGTGACGACATCGGGGGGAACCAGCCGGGGATCAACAACATCGGCACGGGCTAATTCTTTGCTTAGAAAATCCAGTACCGCCGGCGAACAGCCGCGCAGATCGCCCCGATAACCATGGTGCAATAACGCCCCAAGACGCTCTTCGTCCTTACTCGTAAGCACCAAAGAAGGTAAAGCTTGTATTTGCACTGCTTAGCTCCATCAGGCGAAGTCTGACTACTTCTGTATAGACCATTAATATTAGTATACGACCGGTCAGATTGCAAAACAGTACGAACTCACACAGCCGGCAGATACCATCCTCAACAGCAACCGCTGGCTATTTGCCTGCAAGCCTTATTTTAAAGCCTGTGCCAGCCGGGCGATGCCGGCCTGAATTTCGTCTTCGGTTAAGGATGAATAGCCCAGTAGTAAGGTTTTTTCGCGGTAGCCGGGTTGATCGAAATCTGTGGCAGCGCCACCGTCCAGCGCGTAAACCCCGACCCCGGCCTGCAGTGCCAGCGCTTGCACCTGCGGCGCATCAGGCAGCTGCGGCGGCAGATTCCAGACAATGTGCATGCCGCCTTCCAGCCCGCCGAGCCGCACCGGGCCGAAATGGTGGTTAAGGCCGCCACCAGACAATCGCGCTGCTGCCGGTAAAGCTGCCGGATACGGCGCAGATGGTTGGCATAACTGCCATTGGCGATAAAATCAGCTAATACCGCCTGTTCCAGCCAGGGCTGACCGTTATCCAGTAAGGCTTTGGCAATTTGCGCCGGCTCGACCAGTTCCGCCGGCAACACTCCATATAGCCCAGCCGTAAACTTGCCCCCGATAGATTTGGAAAAAGTCCCCAGATAGATAACCGCGCCGCAGGCATCCAGTCCGGCCAGAGCGGTAAGCGGTGAACCGGAATAGCGGAAATCGCTGTCGTAATCATCTTCGACGATATACGCGCCGACCTCCCAGGCCCATTCCAGCAGTCGAATCCGACGCTCCAGCGCCAGCGTGCTGCCCAGCGGGTATTGGTGCGATGGTGCGACATACGCCAGACTGATCGTGCCATCGGGCAACCGTGCCGTATCCAGTCCATGCTCATCCACCGGTACCGGCCGGACGGTTGCGCCATAGCTTTCAAACAGATAGGCAGCACCCTGATAACAGGGCCATTCCAGCACAACGTCAGCCGTCGGGTGAATGAACAGGCGGCAACAATGTTCAGCGCCTGCTGGATACCGGACACAATCACAATACGGCCTGGCCCGGTCTGGATGCCACGGGCAGGCCCCAGATGCTCCGCAATCGCGCGTGCCGCAGCTGCAGCAAACCGGCTGGATCACTGTATTCGGTCAGGCGGCGACCACCGATACTCAGATAATGCTGCAACAATCGCCGCCAGGCTTTACCGGGAAAACTGTGCGGATCAGGCCGCCCGACCCAGAAATCGAAGGCCAGCCGGTGCCGGTTCGGATTGACCAGCGCCTGGGCACGCCCCCGAAACGGTAGTGTTTGCCGCCGCATCGAGCGCTGCCCGGCCTGGCTCCGGTGTTCACCCGGCCGGGCCTGCAAAGTGGCTTCGGGCAGGCTGTGATTAACAAATGTGCCCACGGAGGCCTGGGTCTGCAGATAACCCTCGCCCAATAAGCGCTCATAAACCAGCAGCACTGTGTTGCGGGATACGGATAATTGTTCACTGAGGGCGCGACTGGCCGGCAGAGCGGCTCCCGGTGGCAGCCGGCCGTCCAGGATCAGCGCACGAATGGCATCGAAAATCTGCTGTTGCAGGCTGTGTCGACTGCTGCTGTCGATCTGTATAGGTAATTGCATGTCCTCCCCCCGCAGCTGCAAACAACGCAGCAAGTGATCAGGCCGACCCGCGCATCATTAGTATTCTGGTTCTATTATAGTTTGCCCGAGACGCAGCACGGTAGAACCACAGGCCTGACCACAACTGGTACCACGTTACCTGCTACAACCGGTACCACTGGCTCCATATCTTTTCCAGCAGGCGGCACTACCCATTGCCGGGCAGACCGCTAAGGTGTTAGGCGAGGCTAGAAGCCTGTTCCAAAAACACTCGCCGTTAAACGGTTGGAGGAGAATAATGAGGCGTCAACACCACCACCTGACTTCTTACGCTGCGCTCTGGGGTTACCTGCTGCTCATGCTGTTCGTTATTGGCACTGCCCGGGCAGATATTCCCCAAGTCCTGTACGACAATCTCGGACTCGACCGCAATGCCGATCCAAAAGCGCTTTTTGAAGCCCTGGAACAACGTTATTACGATCCGGAGCAAGGTGCCGGCAAAGGCAAATTCGGCGAGCTATGGGAACCTATTCCGTTCAGTAAATACCTTAATCCGCATACCTTTTACGAACCCCCGCAAACCCTGCAGATGACGGCTACCCGGCAACAGTGCATCGACTGCCACAGCGGTGTTACACCCGGCTGGGTGCATTCCTGGGGTAATAGTGTGCACGCCAATCTGGAGCAGATCCGGCAACTGCCGGGGGATGATCCGCGGGCCTACAAAAAAGACATCATTACCGAGGTCGAGGACAATTTGCGCAGTATGGGCAAACTGGCTGCTGATATGACATTGGCAGAAGTCAGCTGTATTGATTGCCATATTGATATTGGCGCGCAGCAGGGTGATCATGCCAAAGAGCTCCGCATGCCCGATGGCGCGGTCTGTGGTACCTGTCACCTGCAGCAATGGGCAGAACGCGAATCCGAGCGCGATACCCTGGACTGGCCGCATGACCAGTGGCCCGCCGGTCGCCCCTCGCATGCGCTGGATTATCGGGCCAATGTGGAAACCGCCATTTGGGCGGGGATGCCACAACGCGAAATTGCCGAAGGTTGTACCTTCTGCCATAACAATCAGACCAAATGTGATACCTGCCACACCCGCCATGAATTCTCTACCGTAGAAGCGCGCAAACCGGAAGCCTGCGCCACCTGCCACAACGGGGTGGATCACAATGAATATGAGAACTTTCTGCTCTCCAAGCACGGCACGATTTACCAGACTCGCGGCGACAGCTGGGACTGGAATGTACGCCTTGCCGACGCGGTCGAACAGGGACAGCAGGCGCCGACCTGCCAGCTCTGCCATATGGAGTATCAAGGCGAGTTCAGCCATAACGTAGTACGCAAAGTACGCTGGGGTTTCAATCCCATGCCAGCCATTGCCGACAATCTGGACCATCCCTGGTTTGAAGACCGTCAGGCAGCATGGCAGGAGACCTGCTCCACCTGTCATTCACCCCGCTTCGCGCAGGCGTATCTTGAGTTTATTGATAACGGCGTAAAAGACGGACTGGCTGTTGAACAGGACGCCAAAAAGGTGCTGACCAAACTCTATGACGACGGGCTGCTGCCCGGCCAGCAGGACAATCGCCCGCCACCACCCGCTCCCGAGCAGGATGCACCGGGCGGATTCTTCCAGTTAGTGTGGGCTGAAGGCAATAATCCCAGCGCCGTGGAACGGATTTACGCCGAAATGTGGGAGCAGGATCTGCTGAAGCACTATAAAGGGCTGGCGCACGTCAATCCGGGTGGTTACACCTACACCGAAGGCTGGTCACAACTGCTGAAAGCGTCCATTGACATCCGCGACGCCGATACCCAGTTGCGGGAAAAAGCAGCGCTGAAAGCCCGCGTGGCACGCCTCGAAGCAGCACAGCAACAGGCTATTTGGCGACTCGACAGCCCGGCGCAACAAGCCTCGGCCGGCGGGCTTGGACTGATCTTGCTGGGTGCCGGCATCGCCAGTCTGCTGCTGACCCGGCGGCGGCGGTCAGCCTCATGACACGGCGACCGCACGTGCTACTGACCGCCCTGCTGCTGAGTTCAGGGCTGGCCACGCTGGCCTGGGTGGGCTGGTCGGTATTGCATCCCCTGCCCCCCCCGTATCAGTACAGTCTGATCCAGAACGGTACAGCAGCGGACTTTCCAGAGCTGGGGCTGAGCCACTGGTCGGACTTGCCGGTGCAGACCTTTGAGCTACGCGCCACCGGCGCTGAACACCCGCTGGCCGTGCTGCACACCAGTCGCGATGCCAGCGGACAGCCGGTACTGCTGGACTGGCAGAATCAGCTCGCCGAGCCGGTGCTGACACAAACTGCACCACTGCCCGATCTGGTGACCCTGGCGCAGGCCATTGAACAGCATACACCGGCTGACGCGCTGATTCTGGGTTGGTGGGATGTTTCCCGCCAGCTGGCGCTGCTGACGGGCCGCGAAGTGCTGTTTGGCGATAATCTGGTGCAACCGCTGTTACTACCGGCACCGTGGCAGGGACAGCGGGCGGACATCGAAAAGCTGGAGCAGGCCTTCTGGCAGGTTAATTCCCCACCGTTGACTCCACCGCAGGCAGGCCAGTTTGAAGATTACATCGAAGCGCTGCTGCTGGATGAACAAACAGGGGTCACCAAACTGCGCGACCTGGCCGGTGATCAGCCCGCGTATCTGGTCGTGCATCTCAGTGATATTCTCAAAGTGGCGGCGCTGCAACCGCAGCGCTTTGGCATGGGCTACCGGGATTTCGCCAATAGCGGTCAAATCCACGGCCTGATCAGCCGGGTCAAGGAATGGCTGCACAGCGAGGGATACGCGAGCTATACCGTAGATGCCTCGGCAGTCCAGTCAGCAAGAGTGTATTACCTGACCGATGCCACCACCCCGACCACCCTGCTGGCCCGGACCCTGTCCTTCAGCACCTCCAATCCGCTGGCGCTGCAAACCCTGCAACTGGTCTACCAGACCGGCGGATTCTGGGTCTATAAAGTCCCCGAAGAAACGGGCTGAGAGGGTGCTGTTGAGTTTATGGCACCCGCTGCGACAGTAGCTTGGTAATCAAGAAAAACGAAACCCAGCGCCTAACGATTCGATCAACGCTGGGTTACCGCTTACGCTCCAGCCTAAATGGGCTAACCCGGTCTGATAAACAAGAGCAACACTTTCAAGAGAAATAGCTCACGATGTTTGGAGTTCTTCCCTCAACACGCGTCGCAAGGTCGCTTCATCTACAGGTCGTGACCCGAGAGCTTCACGCAGGGTTGCGTTTATAAGTGTTTGGTAGCCTATCCCTCTTTCTTCCGCCCGAGCACGGAAAAAGTCAAGCACGTCATCGTCTAACATAATGGTGATTCGAGACTTGCCCTTAACTTCCTTTTGCAGTTTTGCCAGGTGTGGAATATCTTTCGCTCGCTTACCTTTGGAAAAATCGTATTCGTCACGCATACTGTTTTGCCTCACGCCTTGTAGCCTTTCTGGCCGAAATCAAACGAATACGATCCTCGCCACGGAGGGTATAGACAACTATCAATAACCGACCTTGAGAACTCATACCCAAGAGTACCCAGCGCGGTTCCTCTTCCGAATCATAATCCTCAAAACCCAAAGCATTCGAGTCAAAGAGCACGGTTTCCGCTTCCGCGAAAGAAATGTCGTGCTTCGCCAGATTCGAAGCAGCTTTGTTCGAATCGTATTCGATTTCCATGCTGAATAGTATGCGTATTGAATATGCATAAACCAAGGTTCGTGTTAATGGAGGTTTCTATTCCTCTGGATTCCCGCCTGCGCGGGAATGACGGTTGGGGTGTTTGCTGTTTTGCTGGATTCCCGCCTGCGCGGGAATGACGGTTGGGGGTGTTTGTTGTTTGGCTGGATTCCCGCCTGCGCGGGAATGACGGTTGGGGGTGTTTGCTGTTTTGCTGGATTCCCGCCTGCGCGGGAATGGCGGACAGATGAGGTGCCTTGGGATAGCGTCGTAGGCCACCCGCGTAACCTGCTAGTTCGCGTGAACCATTTACAGAGCCTCTTAATTCATGCCGTCACCGCCTGCCCGTAGCGGGCAATTGTCAGGCCATTAATATCAACATCCGGTATTTGTCCCATAACGATATCGGCGACGATTCGCGCAGACCCGCAGGCCATCGTCCATCCCAACGTGCCGTGCCCGGTATTAAGGAACAAATTATCGTAACGCGTCGGGCCGATGACAGGGTGCCATCCGGTGTCATGGGGCGCAGACCTGTCCAGCCTTCGGCTTTACTAACATCACCGCCGCGCGGGAACAAATCGCTCACGACATGACGCACGCTATTGGTGGCAGCGCTGCCCAGTTTGTGATTGTAGCCAGCGATCACCGCCTGACCTGCAACACGAATGCGGTCGCCCAACCGGGTGACGGCAACTTTATATGTCTCATCCATAATCGTCGAACGCGGCGCGGCGTCAGGGTCAGTGATCGGCAAGGTAATAGAGTAGCCCTTAATCGGATATACCGGGATTCGAATGCCGATAGTTTTCAGCAAAATGGGAGCGTATGGCCCCATCGAACACACATAGCGATCACCCGATACCCGGCCATTAGATGTGTCAATGCCGACGATGCGATTGTTTTCCATCACCACGCCTTGAATGTTCACATCATAGTGGAACTTGGCACCCATCTCTGCTGCTTTTTCTGACAGTGCCTGAGTGAACATCCGGCAGTCTCCGGTACGATCAGCCATCAGTCGCAAACCCCCGACGAATTTATCCGCCACATGGATCAAGCCGGGTTCAGCCGCGATACACCCATCACGGTCTAAAACCTCAAACGGGGAATCATATTTTGCCAAGATTTCTTGATCCGCTTTAGAGGCGTCGACTTGTTTTTGTTTGCGAAATAACTGCAACGTGCCCAATTCGCGCTGGTCGAATGCTATCTGCAGCTCTTTCATTAGCTCGGTTAGCGAATCACGGCTGTAATTAGATACGCGAACCATCCGGCCTTTGTTCGTCGCGTAGGCTTCTGCGTTGCAATTTGCCAACATCTGCGCGCACCAGCACCACATCGTTGGACTCAAGGATGGGCGGATGAAAAGCGGCCGATGTTTCATGAACATCCACTTCACCGCTTTCCATGGAATACCGGGCGCCGCCCAAGGCGACGTCATGCCATATGACAGTTCGCCTGCATTGGCAAAACTCGTTTCCAGGCCAGGACCACGCTGGCGGTCCAAGACCTTGACCTCAGCACCAAGGCGCGCCAAATAGTAAGCTGTAGTAACGCCGATGATACCGGCTCCAAGTACGACGACCCGCATGTGACCTCCCCTCTCGCAGCTTTTTAAGTTTCATAGATTTGACAGCAATTCCCGGTGACGGCGTCAACATATGAAATAGAATGTCTTTTTATTGAGTTTTCGTAAAAAATAATGCTATACAATCAATCTGTTAGAGCACCAGGAAAAACTGCTCTACTCCAATATCACATAATACATTGAATTATTTAGATTTTCTGCTCACGAAAAACTCATGATAAAAATCATAACCAATCAAGATCTTAAGTCATAACCGGGAATTGCTGTAGATTCTCACAATCGTTGCCAAAAGGCCCATACAAATTTTATTCCGTGCACTAAGTCTGTCGTATCGTAATAACGAGCGGGTAATGGTAAATGTGGTTTAGTTTCCGCTTACATGACGACTACCAAGTGGTTGATGCCATTTTCTAATCGAATCTGACACCCTAATCTCCCGAGCTGCAGTGTCCACGGTGCCCGACGGATCGCGTATACTGGCGCTCAGCTCCAGACCTGAACACACGATCCCGGCCTTGCACCGCAACTGTCGGGCACGGATTGACGCACAATGCTCAGGTCTGTCCGGCAGCACCCGTACTTGTCCCTGTAGTGGCGTTTATCCTCACACCGCTCTAGTTTCTCGCCAGCGATGCGGCAGCACTCGCTGTTTGCGTATCAATGAGAAATGGGCTCAATGCGATGGGACGCACGGCATTCGCACAAGTATTGATAGCGGCGTCGGCATAGCAACAAAGACACCAATTTTACTATTTCATAATTATCTACCGGCAGCAGCAGCTGTCGTCTTGCAGGGAGTGTTCCGCTTGAAGGATGTACACCGAGGTATTTTGTGGATGCTGCTGACAGCGATGCTGTTCGTCAGTATGGATACGATTGGGAAATATCTGACCCAGTCCTACCCTGTTTTTCAAGTCACCTGGGCGCGGTTTTTCTTTCACGCGCTGTGGCTGCTCGTATTTTTACGTTGGCGGATCATCTCGGTCGTCCGCACCCAACGTCTGGGGTTACAGATTTCCCGAGGCTTTTACATGCTGGCAGCAAATACCTTTTTTGTGGCCGGGGTGAGTATGATGCCGCTGGTAGAGACACATTCCATCCTGCTGCTGAGTCCGCTGCTGGCAACTGCGTTGTCAGTCCCTTTGCTCGGCGAACGGGTCGGGCTGCGTCGCTGGAGCTGTATTGCAGCCGGTTTTATGGGAGCGCTGATCATCATCCGGCCCGGTCTGGGGGTTATGCAAATGGCGGCGCTCTTTCCGCTCGGGGCAGCCTGCAGTTATGCCCTTTATCAAATTGCCACGCGCCAGTTAAGCCATTCCGATCCCCCTCTGACCACACTGTTTTATACCGTAGCGGTCGGTGTGCCGGTCACAACACTGGCTATGCCTTTCATCTGGCAAGCGCCCGATCTGTACGGCTGGATGCTGATGGCAGGTATGGGTCTGCTTGGCAGCATTTCGCACTTCACGCTGATCAAAGCGTTCAGCGCCGCGCCGGTAGCCGTGGTCGCACCTTTTAACTACACCAATTTGATCTGGGCCACCGTGTTTGGCTTTATCATTTTTACTGAACTGCCTGATTTTTGGACGCTGTTCGGTGCCTTGATCATTATCAGCAGCAGCCTGTATGCGTTTGCACGTGAACAACGCCTGCAGTCAAGCTGAGCAGAATACAGGCAGACCGGGAATGTCTGCCTTTTTGCGGGATAACGGCCTTAGCGGTGATACACGCTGGCAGCACACTCGTCACTTTTTATTCCGGTGATAAATAATTGTCAGTGCGACCATTAGAGCATCTCAGGCAATATCCGGATTAATGCACTGAGCAAGGGCGATAAGGCTTTTTTCATCATACCAGCGTCCAGCCAGCTGCAAGCCTATGGGCAAGCCTTCGGAAGTCCAGCCGCACGGCATGCTGAGCGCCGGATGGCCAGTCAGATTGAACGGAAAGGTATACGGATACCAGGCCGCCCGGATAGGTCCGCTGGCAACCCCGTTGATCAATGTATCACCATGCGGATCAGTGTCAGCAGGCAAAGAGGCTGCCGATAAGCTTGGTGTGAGCAAAATATCAATATCTTGAAACAGCGCTTCGATTTCGCGAAACAGTGTGGTACGTGAGGCGTTTGCGGCAGCCACTTCGACACCGCTGCGCTGCAGGCCATTTTCAATGGTTTTGACAAAGCTCGGATCGAAGCGATCACGATTTTGCGCCAGTTGTACACTGAAACGGCTGGCCAGCAGCGCTTCGAGATGGGTGCGAAAAGCGGGTTCATACTGGCAGAAGTCAATGTCTACTGGTTTAAGCGAAAAACCTTGCTCAGCCAAAGCAGCAATGCTTTTTTCAATCGCCTCGGCTACTTCAGGTTCAATGCTGGGATTGCCGACCTGCAGCGCCCAGCCGATGCGTAACGTGCTGACTTCGCCGCTGTCTTCCGCTGCCGGAATATGGCGTGACCAGGGATCGCGCGCATCAGCACCCGCCATCACGCGGTACATTAATTCCAGGTCATTGAAACTGCGCGCCATCGGGCCAATATAGGAATTATTACCAAACAGGTCGGGCGCATGAACGTGCGGGATGCGACCCAGCGTGGCTTTCAAACCTAATACACCGCATACGCTGGCCGGTATTCGGATCGAACCACCGCCGTCTGTACCGATGGCCAGCGGTACTTGGCGCACGGCCAGAGATACGGCAGCCCCGCCGCTGGAGCCGCCGCTGGTATACGCGCGATTCCAGGGGTTTAGGGTTGCACCGAACAGCGGACTGGACGTGATCGGCTTATGGCCAAATTCCGGTGTTGTTGTTTTGCCGATGATGATCGCGCCTGCTGCCCGCAAACGAGCCACCGGAACGGCGTCTTCCGCGGCTATAGTGCCGGCGAACACAGCAGAGCCGCCGCTGGTTGGCATCCCGTTCACATGCACCAGATCTTTCACCGATACGGGCACACCTGCCAGCGGCCCGGCGGTCTGACCTGCGGTTAGATTTCGATCCAGTTCAGCGGCCGCAGCGCGTGCGCCATCCGCATCAAGATGGATAAAAGCATTGGCCTGTGGCTCGGTCGCGGCAATGTGGGCCAGCGCGGCTTCTATCACTGCGCTCGCCGATACCTGACCGGCGGCGACTTGGCTGGCGATATCGCAGGCACTGAGTTGGGTATAGGTTTCAGGCGTCATACAAATCTCTCAGTTTCAGAAACAGCTTCTCAGATCATCCAGCGGCCACCATCGATGAGCAGGGTCTGGCCAGTGATATAACGGCTGGCGCTGGAAGCCAGAAATACCACCACATTAGCCACATCTTCGGGTTCTGCCACAAAACCGAGCGGCACGCTTTGGCGGATTCGGTCGATAAGTTCACTGGGTAAACGGTCGTGGGCGCGGGTGCGGATTGCGCCGGGTGCAATCGCGTTCACACGTATGTTACTGGCGGCCAGTTCACGCGCCAGCGAACGCGTGAATCCCACCACGCCCATTTTTGCCGCTGCGTAATCGGCCAGTCCGGTATCGCCGTAAAAAGCCGACTCCGTGGACATATTGATGATACAGCCACGACCTCGCTCGAGCATGCCGGGAGCGACCAAACGACTCATGCGCAGGGTACTGAATAAAGACACCTCGACCACAAATCGCCAGGTGTCTTCCTCCGAATCGACGAAGGCACTGGCTTGAGCACGTGCGCTTTGTCCGACATTATTGAACAACACCTCAACCGGGCCGAGTTCCTGTTCAATGCGCTGAAAAGCCGCTTTGAGCGCATCAGCCTGGGTGCAATCCACGCTGATAGCCAATACCTTGCAGCCTTGTGTCTGCAGTTCATCGCTTAACTGCTGTAACGACTCGGTTTCGATATCCAGCAAGGCCAGATCAGCACCGGCATTGGCCATAGCAAACGCTGTCGCGCGCCCGATGCCATTGGCCGCACCGGTAATCAGCGCAATGCCATCAACTGTAAATGGAGAGTTCATAGGCATTCCATCCAGTGGGTCGTGTTCATTTAATGCATTAGTGAAACGTGCGACCGCCATCGACCGCCAAGGCACTACCGGTGACATGGGCGGATTCCTGGCAAGACAAATACAAAGCCGCATTGGCGATGTCTTCGGGTTGCCCGATACGGCGGATCAGATAGCGATCCAGCACCTGTTCGAGTGCCGCTTCGGGGTCTTCGGCTCCCTCAAGGGATTGGCGAAATAACGGTGTGTCGATAATGCCCGGACAGATCGCATTGACGCGAATAGAACAGGGGGCCAGATCCACCGCCAGCGTTTTTGGCAAACATGACCAGACCCGCTTTCGAGGCGCAATATGCGGTACGCCCGGCCAGTGGGCGCAGCGCTGCCCCCGATGCAATGTGCACAATCGTGCCCTGTGGCTCCCGCTGCATAAACGGCAAGGCCGCCAGGCAAAGATTAAACGGCCCGCTGAGATTAACCTCCAGCGTGTTGTGCCAGTCTTCGTAACTCATCAGTGCAAACGGTTTCAGGCAATCGATACCGGCGCTGCTGACGATGCCGTCAATGCCACCCAAAGCGTCATTGATTTGCGCCATTGCATCTTGCAGCGCTGCCGGAGCAGTGACATCCACCGGCAAGCCAAACAGCTTTGGCCCGTCCTGACTATTCAGCTCATCCAGGGTCGCTCCAAGCAATGCCTCCTGATTATCCAGCAATGCGACAGCTGCACCTTCACGGCGAAAAGTTACAGCCGTCGCTTTGCCGATGCCGGAGGCCGCCCCTGTGATAATGATTCGCCGCCCAGCCAGTCTCATGCCTGCGTGCTACCCATAGTATCTTGCAAGGTTTCCTGCAGGGTTTCCTGCAGGGTTTCCTGCAGGGTTTTCTGCAGACAGGGGCGTATTGCTTCGGCGACTTGATCGCAGCGGGCAAACCAGACGTTGGGGTGGCCAAGAATGTATTGAATTAATCCTTCCAGCGCGACCAGTCGCGAGCCGCGTCCGATAATCTGCGGATGCATGGCCAGCGTAAACGCACGGTCTTCGCGGTATAGGGTGTCGAATTCGGCGCGCCAGGATTCCAGCGCGGCGGAAGGTGGTTGCAACGTGCGTCCCGGCAACGTAATGGAATATTGAAAAAACGGCGCGTCGTCCAGCACCCAGGCGAACGGAAACTCGACCAGCTCGGTAACTTTGCCATCCACGACATGCAGATACGGGGAATCGTCATCGAAAAAATTGGACGAGTATCGAAAGCCTTTTTCCAGCAATAACGGCATGGTGATCGGGCTGAACTCGGCAGCAGGCGAGCGCCACCCGGCAGGCGGTTTGCCGGTCAGACGGGTGATAATTTCCAGGCCGCGTTCCATTTCTTCGCGTTCTTCCTCCGGACTCAAGCCAATAATCCAGGCGTGCGACCAGCTATGATGAGCAATTTCGTGACCGCGCTTGAGCACGTCTTCGCACAGTGCCCAGCGCTGCTCAATGACCAGCCCCGGAATGAAAAAAGTGACCTTGATACCGTAACGGTCGAGCATATCCAGAATACGCGGCATCCCGACTTTCCAGCCATAAGCCCCTTGCGACAGCACGACCGGTCGTTCGCGGTTTTTGGCATCGCGCGCGGTCCACATGGTCTCGGCATCCAGGTCAAAGGTAAGCATGACCGGAAAACCTTGCGGCGTCATGGGCATGGATGAATCTCCTTGTGATGAGGTAAGTATTCTACGTTCAGGTAAAGCGATGAAAACCGGCCCAGCGTTCGGCCAAGACCAGACCCAGCCCGGTGACGAGGATCAGCAGCGTGGAAATTGCTGCGATGCCGGGATCGATGCCGTGTTCGACCGCAGCGAATATTTTTACCGGCAGGGTGGTCTGACGCACACTGACCAGAAAGATCGACACCGGGACGTTATCGAACGAGACGATAAACGAAAATATCCCGCCTGCGACCAGTCCGGGTCGGATCAGCGGCAGCGTGACTTTACGAAAAGCGGTCCAGCTATTGGCACCCAGTGTACGGGCAGCTTCTTCCAGTGCCGGATCGACCCCGCTCAGGCTGGCCAGCACGCTGCGCACCACATAAGGCAGGGTAATCAGCAAATGTGCCGCTGCCAGCGCCCCAAAAGTGCCACGCACGCCGGTCAAGGTATAGAACTGCAGCAGCGCTACTGCGATCACCACCGCCGGAAACACCAAAGGCGCGGTCAATAAGGCCGATATGGCCTCTCCGCCCGGCACTTTGCGTCGCACCAGCGCATAAGCCGCCGCGGTACCGCAGATGAGTGCCAGAATCGTGGTTGCGACCGCCAGCGTGAAGCTGAACAAAATCGCTTTGATATAACTTGCATCACCCAGCACCCGGGCATACCAGTCCAGCGTAAACCCTTTGGGCGGTACGGTAAGATACGAGGTTTCAGTAACCGAGGCCAGGACCACAATAATAACCGGCAATTGCAGTAGCAGCAGTACAAATCCGGCAACCAGCGGCAGCAGACTGCCTGCGAGTTTGTTCCGCAGACGATGGGCCAACGGCGGGCGCATCAGCGAAACTCCCCCAGCCGTTTGGCCAGTCGGCTGGCAGCCCAGACCAGCAATAATACGATCACCGTCAGCACATAGGCCATAGCCGCACCACGCGGCCAGTTCAGCAATTTCAGAAACTCGTCAAAAATCAGCGTCGACATGACTTGATAGGTCGGGCCGCCCAGTAAGCGTGGCGTGACCAGCGCGCTGATGGTGAGTACAAACACCAGAATGCCGCCGGACAAAATGCCGGGCAGACTGAGCGGTAAAGTGATTTTACGAAATACCGTCAACGGCGATGCACCGAGGGTACGCGCAGCGTCTTCGGTATCGCGGGGAATATTCTGGATCGCGCCGAGCAGCATCAGCACCATAAAGGGCAGAAAAATATGACTCAAACCGATCAGCAAACCGGTGAAATTGAACAATAGCTTGAGCGGTTTTTCAATGATACCGAGGGCGATCAGGCCGTCGTTGATCAGCCCCCGATTGGCCAGCAGCACAATCCAGCCGAACGAACGCACTACCAGATTCAGTAGCAGCGGGAAGACGACCAGAATGATCAACCAGGGTCGTAAACGCGAGCGTGTGCGGGCCAGAAAATACGCCAGCGGGTAGCCAAACAACAGGGTTATGGCTACCACCACCAGCCCCAGCATCAGGGTGCGTCCAATGATTTCGAGATAAAAAGAATCGGTCAGTACCCGACTGAAATTCTCGAAAGTCCAGCTGCTGCCGATACCGGTTCCTGGAATATACGGATGCAGACTGGTGGGCAACAATAAGGCCAGCGGTGCAAAAAAATCAGCAATAACACCAATAGTGCGGTGACAGCAGACCGAAACCGGATCGATTAAATCGCCGTTTTACGCTGCCTCGTGGTGTACTGTTGCTTGATGCTGTTGGTTGCATAATGAATTACAGCGCCGTCACAATGATGTCAGCAGGGTCAATACTCAGGTACACCTGCGCACCGTTGGGCAGTGCTTCGCGGCCCCGGCCGACCTGCTTCTCGGCGCTAAGCTCCAACCCGTTCGCCAGACGCACCACATAAATCATGGTATTACCGGCAAAGGAAGACAGCTCCAGCACCCCGGCAAAACAGTTGTGCGCCTGCGGGGATGTTCCAGGCTGAGATGAAGGCTTTCCCGGCGCAGCGTAACGCGTACCGGCGCGCCGTCTTGCAAGCCTTGCGGAGCAGTTTGTGCGATCAGTTCAGCATCGTCGGTAAGCCGGATTCGCAGTGGTAGCCCGGTGCCTTGGACACGGCCTTCCAGCGTATTGGAACGGCCAAAAAATTCCGCCACGAAAGGGGTGCGGGGATGGTCGTAAACGTCACGCGGCGAACCGATTTGCTGCATTTTGCCCGCATACAGCACGCAAATGCGATCCGACATGGTCAGCGCTTCTTCCTGATCGTGGGTGACGAAAACCGTAGTCAGACCCAGTTCACGCTGCAATAGGCGCAGTTCGATGCGCATGGTATCGCGCAGTTTGGCGTCGAGGTTGCTGAGTGGCTCGTCCAGCAACAATAACGCAGGCCGGGGTGCAATGGCGCGGGCCAGTGCCACACGCTGTTGCTGCCCGCCCGAGAGCTCACGCGGCATGCGTTGCTCCAGCCCCTGCAGGCGCACCAGCTGCAGGGCTTCGCCGACGCGGTTACGGATGTCAGTGTCATTGACGTTGCGCTGACGCAGCCCGAATGCGACATTTTCGAACACACTCATGTGCGGAAACAGTGCATAAGACTGAAATACCAGCCCGATATTGCGTTTATGTACGGGTCGCCAGGTGATGTCATCGTCTGCGATCCGGATCTGGCCTGCGTCGGGTTCAATGAGACCGGCAATCATCCGCAAAATCGTCGTTTTGCCACAGCCGGAAGGACCGAGCAAAGAAAGGAACTCGCCTTGTTCAACGTGCAGCGAGACATTATCTACGGCTTTGAAATCGCCGAAGTCTTTGCTCAGGCCAGAAATGGCAAGATCAGCCATGATAATAATTAAACCACGCTTAACGAGCGATTTCGCGCTGCCAGCGCTCGGTCCAGGTAGAGCGCAGCTTGGCGATAGCGTCGGTATCGGGATACCAGAGATTATCGTAGGATTCGCCAAACGGCACGATAGCTTTAACTTTATCGCTCAGTTCGACCTGCGTGTTGACCGGACCGGCGTATTTCTTTTCGGCAAAGCATTTCTGGCCTTCGGCGGATAACAGAATATCGATGTATTGCATCGCTAACTCTTTATTGGCCGAACCTTTAGGCACGGATACTGTTGGTTGAATGCCGACCGCGCCTTCTTTGGGATAGGCTACAGCGACCGGGACGCCTTTGTCAGCGGCGGAACCGATACGATCCGGGTACCAGGGTGCCATCACCACTTCACCGCGTTCGAATAATTGCACCACCTGATCAGCCTGGGTATAGAGCATCAGCACGTTCGGCATCAGTTCCTGGATAGCGGCAAAACCGGCATCCTGATTTTCCAGGCTGCCGCCTTTCATGCGATTGACCGCAAGCAGAAAATGCATACCGGAGGTGCCGGTGATGTCACCCAGAGCGATTTTCCCGGCATATTGCGGATCGAACAAGTCGTTCCAGGAGGTGGGCGGAGTGGTGATTTCGTTTGGGTTATAGGCAATAACCGTCGCCGCTGTCATAAAGTTAACATATTGATTGTCAGCGTCGAATGCTTGCGGGGCGACTGCAGCAAAATTCGATAGGCTGGCAAAATCCAGGCTTTCCAATAAGCCTTCGGCTTTGACTTGCTTGGCAATGGAAATGTCCATATACGCCACATCGATTTCGGGATTATTTGCGGTAGCGCGGATTTTTGCCGCCATATCGACCGAACTGCCCAGCGTTAGAATGGCCGTTGCGCCAGTGGCTTTTTCAAAAGCCTGCACATGACAGGTTTTGGTATCGTCCGCGAACGAACCACCAAAAGTGCCGATCACCAGTTCGGCGGCATGGCTGGGCACAGTAATTGCGGCAGCGGCAAACAGTGCAAACGTAAAGCGTGATCTCATGATGCTCTCCTCAGGTATGTATCAGCGGTTTTATTTCACAGGCTACTGTGGTTTCGACCTAGGGCGAATGATCGGTAGAGGTCGGCCCCAGGGGTATCCAGCGTGCTGAAGAGCTGTTCTGGACCAGCATGCGGCTAAGCAGTCCAGCCAGCACAGCTTGTTCGTTCGGGCTAAAGGTATTCACCAACTGACGCTCCATCGCCGCGTGATCCGTCATGGCGCGATCCACCAGTGCTTTGCCTGTTGGGGACAGTTCGACGATGACAGCCCGGCCATCCTGCGGGTCGGACAAGCGTCTGATCCACCCTTTGCGTTCCAGGCGAGTCAATAAATTCGAAGTGCCCCCGGAGGTAAGCAGTAAGGTATCAACGAGCTGGGAGGGTGACATTCGGTAGGGTGCGCCACTGACTCTCAATGTGGCGAGTACGGCGTAGGTGGAATAGGTCAGGCCGTGCGGTTTCAGGGCGCTGTTGACGGCCCGGATGATAACGTCCTGCAGACGAAGTATGCGGCCAACAATCGCTTTACCCGAACAATTAATATCGGGACGCTCCTGACCCCACTGCGCCATACCTCTGTCGACGATATCCAGCTCAGAAGCCTTAGCTGTGTCGCTCTGAAGGGTTATTTCAGGGCTTTTTTCAGAGCTTTTTTCAGGGACTGTCTCAGGATTTGGTTTTTGTGAATCCATATTCTCAGAGTCATATCACACCAGTATTTATAAAATATCATTTATTTATCTTTCATAAAAGATATTTATTTCATAGCACCCTAAGTGATTGCAAGACAAGTAAAATCAGAAACACGAGGCAGGTTAAATAATTCATAGCGATCGCTTACTTGATCAAGATCAATGCGCTTTCCATCCAGCCTGATTATTGTTTCCAAGTAATAAGGTTTCCCGTTGAATCAACGTGAAGCTTGCGATTTGGATCATCAGCTTGCGCGCTCTCATGGCAAGTCGAATCCTTGTTTGGACATTCACAAAGGCAGGTAATACCGTGAGACGTATCTATTTCTTAGTTCCCGATCTGGAAACCACACATAAAATAGTCGATGAACTTAAGCTCGCCGCCATAGAAGAGCGCTTTATCCACGTTGTTGCTCGCGAAGGAACGCCTCTGGAAGATATACCAGAAGCAACCATGCTGGAAAAGACCGATTTTGTGCCGGGGTTGGAAAAGGGCGTGGCCCTGGGCGGTGTTACCGGTTTGATGGCCGGTTTAGTCGCGGTCAGCTTCCCGGTTCCGGGCATCGCACTCGGCGGTGGCGCGGTATTGATGCTCTCGTTATTAGGTGCCGGTATTGCCGCGTGGTTTGCTAGCGTGGTGGGTTCCGATGTACCGCGGCCCCGCGTAGAAGCGTTTGAAGAGGCAGTTAAAAAAGGTGAGCTGCTGATGTTGGTTGATGTGCCGAAAGATCGGGTAGCGGAAATCGAGGAACTGGTTAAGAAGCATCACCCCGAAGCCGAGTGTGAAGGCACGGAACCAACGCTCCCCGTTACCCTTGGATAGTCTCTTATTACGAAGCAGCCAATGGGTCCAACGGTTTTTGGCAAAATTGCCGGACAAAATGCGCTAAGATTTGGTCCGAGAACTTCGCGAGGTCTCGAGCGCAGTCAAAAATGATACTACCTTTACTTTTAAGGTCATGCAGCGCGATGCACCAAAGATAAATGAGTCCGACAAAAAGAATGCCTGCCAGCAACGCTGGCAGACTGCTGGCGGGCCGTAAAATCAACCTCATTACGGATAATTGAAGAGATCTATCACCTATTTATGGGATAGGCAGACTTTGACTGCACTGCTATATTTATTAATGCGCTGCCTGCACATTGCAGACGAATACATAAACAGTTATAAAAACAATAGTTATACAAAACAAGGATTGAACTGGAGAAGGTTCGGTACGTGCACGCCATATCTCGACGTGCAAATTAATGATTCGACACGGAGTTAAAATCATGCTCTTTTTCTGATCTTACCCTTGACCAGACGTTGTTCCCTTGCAGTGATTTCCCGCATACCGTGCCGCCTGACGAGAGCGCCAATCGCTTTCATCGCCCTACCCGTAAACAACCGGCCTTTAACTAAGGCGTAAACCAACCGTTCCTGCTACAGAGATACTTGTGGTCTTCACCCAAAGTCACGTTTCCCAGCGGGCGGCAGCAGATAACAATCCAGTTACCCCTCTGGCTTTCGTTCTCTAAATTTGAGGGTATGAATATGGGCACAGAAACATGGTATCGCGGCGAAGCAGCGGAGGCGCTGTTTCCAGCCGCGGCGGCGCCATCCATGACCTTGGCGAAGGGGCTATTACACATCAGATCGGGAAATAGCCAAACAGTATGCAGACACCCGGGCGAAAAAACGACCCGGCCAGTTCCCGCGCCTATCAGGTACCAGTTGACCGCACCCGCTTACGGTTCTTGATCTGACCCAGGATGCAAGATGGAATACCTTCCTGCGTGCAGCAAACCGGCAGCGAAACCTCTGACGGTAGAGCAGTTAATCAAAATGGCGAATGAAAACTATGGCCGTTTTTTTAACACGTTTGTGACGCAGCATAAAATAAACCTCAAGCAGTACAACGCTATTATTGGCCCTGAGTTCGTCAGAGGCGGCAAGCAACTGTGCATTCTGCTTAAAAATGGCCAGCAGACCCTGCTGCATGCCCAGCTGCGGGCCAGCTATCAATTGTATTACCAGGGCGGTAAAGAAATGGCTCCACGTCCTGTTACTGCGCCCAATGCCGCAAGCGCTATTCCGCCCAGCGCTGTCAAAATTCTCAGACCAGCCAGTGGATTGCGACGAGCCGCAGGCAATCAGGCCGCCGCCGCAATGGTAGGCGTTGCGCCGGGCGGCCTGGCACTCTGGCTGGGTGGAAAAGGGATTGAAATGAAAATTGGGTAAGGAATCCTCGAAACTACCCACGCTGCAGCAATCAATAGTATTCTCGCTCGCAACCAGGGTGTTTTATTGATTATCCGGCTTATGGAATGGGACATGCAGAACGATATCGGCATGCAGTTCAAAATCGTTTCTAAGTCTGCATGTACACAGCGGCAGCACACAGCCCTCGGCGCTCCAGTCCCGGCATTCCCAGGCCCGACTGTTACCCGGTCCGCCAAAAGGCTGGCACACTCTCACGCAGTACACCTGGATACCGCCCCAGAGCAGTTAAATTTGCCGATTTGCGGTTGCCTGGCCTAGCATGTGTGTCCTGTGCAACAGCAAAACAAGATCAATACGTATGACACATCGTGTGACGTCGCTCGCCCGCGCGCAGGGTTGTTTACTCGGCCAGCTGGCTGGCGATGCTTTGGGTAGCCTGGTTGAGTTTCAATCCCCTGCCGAGATTCGACGAAAATATCCCGCGGGGGTGCGGGAATTAGCCGATGGCGGCACCTGGAACACTGTTGCCGGACAGCCCACAGACGATTCCGAGATGGCCTTATTACTGGCCCGAATGCTGCTTGAACGCGGCACTTACGTCGCTGAAGCGGCACGCACGGCATATATTTTCTGGCTCGACTCCGGTCCGTTTGACTGCGGGATGACAATCGCTGCAGCCCTGCAGGGTCAGCCCAACCCTGCCAGTCAGGCCAACGGTGCGATGATGCGGGTAAGTCCGCTGGGTATTTTCGGGGCCAGATATCCGCTAGAACAGGTTGCATATTGGGCGCGACTCGATGCCACGCTGACTCATGCCAATCCACTTTGCCAGGATGCCAATGCCTTGTTCGCCATGGCGATTGCACACGCTATAAAAACCGAAGCCGATCCACAGGCGCTGTATCGGTCACTCCTGCAATGGGCTATTGAACTGGCAGTCGATCCCGCACTATTAGCGACTATTCAGCAGGCGAGCACGGCACCGCCGGATGAGTATGTGCGGCAACAGGGCTGGGTATTGATCGCGTTTCACAATGCTCTCTGGCAATTACTGCATGCCCCGAACCTGGAAGAAGCAATAGTCGATACCATCATGCAAGGCGGCGATACGGATACCAATGCGGCTATCTGTGGCGCCTTGCTAGGCGCGGTATATGGCCGCCAGGCCCTGCCCGCACAGTGGCTGGAGCGGCTACTGAACTGTCGCCCCAAAGCCGGCACGACTGGTGTCCATCACCCACGTCCCGAATGCTTCTGGCCGGTTGATGCCCTGCAGCTGGCACAGCAGCTGTACGCTGGATAAATCCCCTGCCCTGCCTGGCAGTAATAGGCTTCAGCCGGCCCGCTTATCCGCGTATCTTGGCATTTTGCTCAACCACAAAGCTCTGAAAAAGCGTATCGAACACGATTCGGATCTTCTCAGCGATAAAAAACACGATTTCTGTATACGTGGAACTGATCTCGATAAGGTTGACGTTCTGCAAGGCCACCCGCTGCAACAGGGTATACAGCATCCCCGGCACATCAGCGTAGTGCGTCCCGAACTGCAGCCAACCGAGGCAAGCCGTGAATGCAGATAAAGCGGTGGCTGTTCCAGCATGTTTTGCAAATGGGTCTGGTAGCGATTCTCCACGATAATCGTGATCTCACGCATGCCTTTCCGCCAGATTGCAGAAGCCACTGTTCTTCTGCACTTCGTTATACAGCCTGTTCAGGCGCTCATGGGCTTGCGGACTACGCGGAAATGTCGCTGTACAAAGCCCGGACACAATCGCTATTTTTTCAATAGCATAGTGCTCAGCAGTCGGTGTTGCAGCAAGCAGCGAACACTGCAGCCTGGACAGACTCATGGTGATAGCACTGATGCTGATTTCTTTTTGAATGCGGGCGATCACCAGAAGGCTGCAGATAGGCCAGTTGAGTGAGATTAAAAGCCCGTGGTGAATCCCGAATTCCAGCAAGGGATTGCTTTAATAATGCTCTGTAGGGCTTCGCTGACTCGGATCATTTGTTATAAATATAACGTTGACTGATAAATTTCAATTTATTTATCGAAAAATTTTGCGGCCTGCCAGGCACCACTTAGGCTTCTGTTCCGATACCCATACCGTTACTCAATACAGGAGCACCCGCCCATGTCTGACCCCACATTACCGCAGGGAACCTATGTCCCTGTAGTGACCCCTTTGCAACCGCCGGTGAGGTGGATTACCCCGCCCTCGATCAACTGCTGCAGCGTCTGCTGAATGCCGGCGTCGAAGCCCTGGTGCTGCTGGGTACAACCGGGGAAAGCCCGACCGTCACCCCTGACGAGTTCAGCGCCATCATTGAACATACGCTGGCCCAGGTACAAGCCCGAAGTCAGGGCCAGGTAACCGTACTGGCCGGCATCGGCACGAATGATACCCGCAGCAGCATAGCGCAGGCCCGCACGGCTGGAAACCCTGGGCGTAGACGGTCTGCTGCTGGTCTGCCCTTACTATAATAAACCGACCCAGTCGGGCATTCAGCGACATTTTGAAGCAGTTGCCGACGCCGTCTCAATCCCGCTGCTGGTTTACAATATTGCCGGCCGGACAGGTGTCAATATCGAGACGGACACGCTGCTTGCCTTGAGTGCGCACCCGAATATTGTCGGGGTCAAGGAAGCCAGCGGCGACATTGAACAGATCAGCGACGTGCTGCAACGGCTAGCACCGGATTTTCTCGTTCTGTCCGGCTGCGATCATTTGAATTTTCCGCTGCTGTGTCTGGGCGGTCACGGGGTGATTTCCACCTTGGCTAACCTTGTACCAGGCGATGTCAAAGCCCTGGTCGATGCCGTATTAACGGGAAACTACGCGACCGCGCGACGGCTGCATTTTCAGTTGTTGCCACTCGCCTATGGTTGTTTCCTGGAAACCAACCCGATCCCGATCAAAACAGCCCTGGCGCTAACGGGTGAAGTACAGGATGTCTTTCGACTGCCGCTGGAATGCATGCAGCCGGACACACGGCAACGCTGGCAGGACATCCTGACAGCCTACGGCCTGTTGGCACCGGTTAAGCTGACAGACCGGGCGGCCTGATACATGACGCGGATAGATTTGCGACATGTTGCTGCGCCTTGAACATTCCTGGATTCCCGCCTGCGCGGAATGACGGAGTGAGGTGGTTGATGTGAACGATGCAAGATCATGCGCTTTTTGTATGAGGAGTTGTTTTTGAAACAGCTTCGGATTCAGCATAAGGACGTGCTGAACGCTCATTAACAGCGTTAGCGGTTAAAACCGAGGAACAAGCCAAATCAGGGCGGCGTACCCTTGTGCCTGCGCACAGTACACCTCCGCAGTCTTTATTTTGGTCCCACAGCGGACTGGCCAGACACCGGCTGTCAAAACACTGTAAAATTCTAACGTGCACCGGTGTAAACATCGTTTACAGCGTCAAGCCGTAGTACCAGAGTTCCAGCGATAACGATAATTCTCAACTTTATGCTGGCAATCGACACCCGCAGAAAAGCTGGATTATCAGCTTAATCCTGTTGTTGTACTTATATCGCCCCTGAAACAGACATGAATCAGATTCGTAATATTTTATTCATCATGGCCGACCAGCTGCGGGCGGACTATCTTGCCTGCACCGGCCACCCGTACCTGGAAACACCGCATATCGATGCCCTAGCCTGACGGGGTGTCCTGTTTAATCGGGCGTATTGCAGGGCTCGACCTGCGGCTCTTCGCGGGCTTCGTTTTATACCGGGCGCTACGTCAGCAGCCACGGTGCGACTTACAATAATTTCCCGCTGCGGGTGGATGAACGCGGCATGGGTGATTATCTGCGGCCACTGGGTTTGCGCACCGCTGTGGTCGGCAAAACCCATATGGAAGCCAATAACGCCGAGATGTCCCGACTGGGAATCGACCCGAACAGCCCCCAGGGCCAATTAATTGCCCAGGTCGGCTTCGAGCCCTATGAACGTGACGACGGACTGCATCCGGACAAATTTGTCTCCCCCAATCTGCGCTATAACCGTTATCTGTGTGAGCGCGGTTACGACAGCCCCAATCCCTGGCATCACTATGCCAACGCCGCGCAAGGCCCGGACGGCGAGCTATTAAGCGGTTGGTATCTGCGCCACGCTGACCAGCCGGCACGGGTACGCGAGGAAGATTCCGAAACCCCTTATATGACCAGCCGGGCCATAGATTTTATGCGGGAAGCCGGTACTCAGCCCTGGTGTCTGCATTTAAGCTATATCAAGCCGCACTGGCCGTATATCGCACCGGCGCCCTACCACAATCTTTATACTCGCGAGCAAATCCTGCCGGCCAACCGCAGCGAACCTGAACGCAATGACCCGCATCCGGTCGTGGCGGCGTTCATGACGCACGCTGAGGGACAGGCGTTTGCCGATCCGCAGTGCCGTGCGACAGTGATTCCAGCTTATATGGGCTTGATCAAACAAATCGACGACCAGCTGGGCCGGCTCTTCGCAACTATGCAGCAACAGGGCTGGCTCGACCATACTCTGATCGTCTTTAGCAGCGACCATGGTGACTATCTCGGCGACCACTGGCTAGGGGAAAAAGAGCTTTTTCACGACGCCTCGGTACGCTTGCCGATGATCATCGTCGATCCGACAGCGGCAGCCGATGCCACGCGAGGTACGGTGAACGATGCTCTGGTAGAGTCTATCGATCTGCTGCCGACTTTTCTTGATCTGCTCGGCGGCAGCATTCCCGAGCACATTCTGGAGGGCCGCTCATTACGTCCCCTGCTGCACGGCGAGACCGTCTCCCACTGGCGCGAGGCGGTGTTCACTGAAGTGGATTATGCCGCCCGCCCGGCTCGCCGTTTGCTGCGGCTCGGCCCGCAACAGGCACGTGGCACTATGGTCTGCAGCAAAGACTGGAAATACATCGAGTATCCGCCCTTCCGGCCACAACTGTTCAATCTCCGTGACGATCCGGCCGAGCTCATCGATCTGGGCGCTGATCCTGCTTATGCCGCCGTCCGCGCCGACTTGCGCGAGCATTTGTACGATTGGGCGATGTCACGCAAGATGCGACTCGGCATTGATGATGCCCGGGTCGAAGCACGAACCGGCAACGCGCACAAGCGCGGCATTATTTTCGGTGCCTGGTAAGCCGCTGCCATGAACATGATTTTCATAACGTCCTTCCCTTATATGTACCACTGCAAGCACTTATCCACTGCAAAGGGGCTGGCGTGGCGCTAACTCCTGAAATGATGCTGGTGCTGGCCCTGCTGGTCTTCACCGTCATCCTGTTTGTTTTTGACATTATACGCACCGACGTTACAGCGATGCTGGTATTGGGACTGCTGGGTGCGACCACGCTGATCCCCGGACTGACGCCATTACTCAGTCCTGAACAATTATTAGGCGGTTTTTCCAGCAATGCGGTGGTCGCCATCATTGCCGTAATGATCATCGGTGCCGGGCTGGACAAAACCGGCTTAATGACGGCTGTTGCTGCCCGGCTGATCAAACTGGGCGGACACAGCGAACGCCGTCTGATCGGACTGTTGACCGGTGTGGCGGGGTTGTTTTCCTCGTTTGTGCAGAATGTCGGGGTGATTGCGCTGTTTATGCCGGTTGCCGCACGTATTGCCACTCGCACCGAAGTGCCGCTGGCACGCCTACTGCTGCCCCTGGCATTCTGCACCATTCTGGGCGGCACCATCACCATGATTGGTTGCAGTCCGCTTATTCTGCTCAATGATCTGATTATCCATATCAACAGCACGCTGGCACCGTCACAACGCCTGGCAACGTTCCATTTATTAGACGTTGCGCCGGTTGGTCTGGCTCTGCTGGCAACCGGCATTGTGTTTTTTGTGACACTGGGGCCCCGGCTGCTTCCGCCACCGCGTGAGACCAGCGCTGCCCGCCGCCGCAGCACGCTGGAATTTTTCAAACGGGTGTACGATCTGGATGCGGCTGTGTACGAGGTGGTGATTCCCACCCATTGTCCGCTGATCGGCAAACCCATCATGGATATCGAGAACGCTTATCGCTTGCGGGTTATCGCTTCGCGCTTTCAGGGCACAACCCGGATTGCCCCTCCCGTATCTGTCCAGATCGAAGCACCTGCGGTACTCGGTATTGTCGCGCAGGCCCACACCGTGCAGCGCTTCGCCAAGGAAAATGGTTTGCTGCTGCGCACGCATCTGAGCACCTTTGCCGATGCCCTGGTGCAAACTGAAGCGGGGGTGGCAGAGCTGATTATTCCGCCCGATTCGAGCCTGATTGGCAAAACAACGTTCGAAATCCGCATGCGTGTCACTTATGGTCTGACGGTTCTGGCTATCCATCGCGCCGGTAAAAATATAAGCAGCGATATTGAAAACGCCCCGCCGCTCGGAGAGATCCCTTTCCAGGCCGGTGACAGTCTGGTCTGTCACACCCGCTGGGAGAACCTGGCACGACTGGAAAAAGACCGTGATTTTGTCATTGTCACAGCCGATTACCCGCGCGAAGAACGGCGGCCCCATAAAGCCGGTTTTGCCTTGTTCTTTTTTGCGCTTTCGCTTGGACTGGTGTTGTTTTCACACATGCCGCTGTCCATTGCGCTGCTGATTGGCGCTACCGGAATGGTGCTGTCACACGTTTTGAGCATGGATGAGGCTTACTCGGCAGTAAGCTGGAAGACGGTATTTCTGCTCGCGGGCCTGATTCCCCTGGGCCAGGCGGTGCAGTCTTCGGGTACGGCCGCCTGGATCGCACAGCAGGTGTTGCTGATTTGCGGCGATTTGCCGGCCTGGGGACTGCAAACCGTACTGGCTGTACTGGCCACCGGCTTTTCACTGGTTATGTCTAATGTCGGGGCAACCGTGCTACTGGTGCCGCTGGCCGTTAATATCGCCCTTTCGGTCGGCGCTGATCCCGCCTTGTTCGCAATCACCGTGGCACTGGCAACCTCCAATGCGTTTTTAATACCCACCAATCAGGTCAACGCCTTAGTGGTGGGTCCAGGCGGGTACAGTGTGGCCGATTTCATCAAAGCGGGCAGCCTGATGAGCCTGCTGTTTCTGGTGGTGTCGCTACTGGTATTGAACGGGATCTTCTCGCTGCGTTAGGCCTGCATGGCTTTGAGCAGTTGTGCATTGCGCACAGCCATTTGATTCAGGGTGGTATCAGCCAGCCGGAGGGTCTCTTGCGAGACGCGGTTGTACACACTGTCAGCACCACCATACGCTTTGCTGAAAAGTTGCCCGCCAATTACAGTGGCATATAACTCATTGATGCGTTTACGAATAATATCACCTGCCTGCTGATAGCGGATCTCCGTATTCGGCATATCAAAAGGTTGTCGGCGCGGCATTGTCGGATAATTTTTGCTCCAGGGCGAGACATCAATCGAGGTTTTGCTGACCACCCGCGAGCTCATACTGACCATCCCTGAAGAATGCCATTTCAGGCCTACAATATAATCCAGGCTCAGCATATATTTCATCCAGAAAATGAGTTCAATGTTGATAGCCGTTTTGGCGACGTCCATTTGCTGTGGCGGTGTTTTAAAAAACGGACTGACCTTCATGAACCGCTCCAACACCTTCTCACCACCCATCTCATCGTATAACCATTGTCCGGTCAGCAAGACACTGCTGTGCAACCGATCGGTAAAATTCATCAGACCATTCTGAAACTCCAGAGGGCCGGGATTCTGTATAGCCTTAACCCCTGGCGCAACGGTTTTTGCACCTTGTTCGAGCTGCTTGAAATTATCTGAAACTTTGCTCGACAGCTTCGACCCGGCTTCATCCCAGAGCTTGCCGAGAACAAACTTGGCCGTTGCGTTTTTATTGGTCCAGGCCAGCACAGTAAAAGCGCGGTCCCAACCTTTTTCCACCACCACTTTGAGAGTGACATCCTGGATCAGATCTGCCACGACCTCTTTCGCAGTCGTTTTCGCAAAAAGCAC
The DNA here is from genome assembly GCA_041396125.1 of Gammaproteobacteria bacterium. Lineage (GTDB taxonomy): Bacteria > Pseudomonadota > Gammaproteobacteria > Competibacterales > Competibacteraceae > JAWKZG01. The sequence continues at coordinate 1,011,870 of JAWKZG010000001.1, forward strand.
ACTCAGTGCGCTACCACCGGCCAGTGACAAGGCCAGCATAATCAATTGAGCTTTTCGTTCAGCCGCCGCTTTATCAGCCTCTTCCTGCTTTTTAAGCGTCGTCAGGTAGGTTCTTTCGGCACGCTCGTAAGCGGATCCCAGATTCCGGTTCTGTTGTGTATTCCATGCGTTTTTGGCAATCATTGCGGCCGTTTCAAAACGATCCCATGGCGTTGTACTCATCGTGTAATCTCCCTGTTTCAATAAACCTGGTTACGCCCGTTCATCCCTGGTACGGCAAAGTGTAAACACACTGTGCGACAAAGAAGGCCCGTTGACGCTGCTGAATCCAGCAGGTCGTACCCTACTGCCAAAGCGTGAATTGAGGGTCAACACTGCGTCAAAAAAGCATCAAATTGCTGTTTGATCTCTCGCTTCACGCCTTTAATATGGTCAGCGTACCTGGCAGGCGGGCCTCTAAACCAGAACTGTGCTTTCAGATATCAATCACCGAACCGCTCACGACAATCCCGCCGGTAACGGGAACATCCACGCTGAGCAGACTGGCACGGCCCATGGCTTCGCCCTGTCGAATACTGAACATGGTCGGCGCTGAGATGAGCTTTGCAGCTCGCAGATAGCCCCCCAAAGCAGCCGCCGCCGCCCCGGTAGCGGGATCTTCCGTGACGCCCCCTACCGGAAAAGGATTACGGGAATGGAACAGGTCTTCTCGCTCACGCCATACCAGCTGCAAGGTGGTCAGGTTTTCACGCAGCATCAAGGCCTTTAACTGCTCGAAATCATAGTCCAGTGCGGCCAGGCGGCCGGACCGGGCAACGGCAAGCACCAAATGCCATGCTCCGGCATAAGCTTTGGCCGGTGCGATTGAACTGTCCAGTTCATCTTCCTGCCAGCCGAGAATGGCCAGCGCCTCACTGAGCAGCGTTGATGACACCGGTTCATCACGCGGTTCTACCGAGACCAGGGATACTTCCGTGCGACCATTGCGGGTCTGGACGGTGACCGGTACTTCCCCAACCGCAGTGGTCAGCTGGTAAACACCCTCACCATCGGCGCGCCCCAGCACCGCCCCTGTTGCGATGGTGGCATGGCCGCAGAATGAGACTTCGGCCTGCGGACTGAAATACCTGACCTGACGCAGCTTGCCGGTGGCGGGCGCAACGAACGCGGTTTCAGAAAACCCGACCTCGGCCGCAATGCGTTGCATGGCGTCGGGCTCCGGCAAGGCGGCACCTACCCAAACACCGGCAGGATTGCCACCTGAATTCCCTTCAGCAAATGCCGCCAGACGATACAATGTGCCATCAGTCATTTTGAAATCCTTCATTCTGAAATCCTTCATTCTGAAATCCTTCATTCTGAAATCCTCGTGTGATGTAGTTAATAGGGGTACATTCTGTACATTAGAATTTTTCATATCAACGTATAATATTTTTGTCTAAGGCTTAGAATTTTTAACCCATGCCATCACCTCGTACCCCGCCTTTGAATACGTTACGGGCTTTTGAAACCGCCGCCCGTCATGGCAGTTTTGTCCGGGCAGCGACCGAACTGCACCTGACTGCCGCCGCGATCAGCCATCGCATAAAAGAACTGGAAAGTGCATTGGGCATCGCGCTGTTTAAGCGCAAAGCGCGCGGTGTTGAACTCACCGCTGCAGGACAGCGCTATCGGGACAGCATCGCCAGTGCTTTTCAGATCATTGAGCAGGCCACCAGCACGATTGATCAGATCACCGTGGACGGCCCGCTGACGGTCTCTGTGCCCGAGTCGTTTGCTCAGTTCTGGCTGGCACCGCGCCTGTCCCGGTTAACGCAGCAATTTGCCGGACTCGAGCTGACAGTTATCGGCGAAAGCCAGCTGGTGGATTTGCGAGACGGTCAGGCCGATATTGGCTTGCGTTTTGGCACAGGGAGTTATCCGGGTCTGGCGGTGGAGTATGTCATCGGCGATGCGGTAACCGTGCTGGCACCGGCAGGTTTTTACAGCACACAGGCAGACGCCAGCGCTAAAACCCTGCTGACTGAGAACACCTTACTGGAAGACTATAGAACAACGCCTAACGAGCCCTGGATGGGCTGGTCGCCATGGCTCCGTGAAGCGGGCCTGCACACTCAGACTAAACGCCGGAAACTGCGCTTTTCAAACAGCGGTCTGGCGCTTCTGGCCTGTCGGGAAGAGGCCGGTATTTGTATCGGGCGGATGTCACTTGCTCATGATCTGCTACGGCAGCGACAGCTGCGTCCCCTGTTTCCCTGGCGCAGTACAGAATTCTCATACCATTTCGTGACCCGCCCTGCAGACAGGCAAAACCCCAGAGTTATGGCGTTTCGCAGCTGGCTGTACGAAGAAATGACCGTTTATTGCCAGGACGTTTACCGTACGGTCGGTGTGCAGCTCAAGCATCCCGGCATGTAAGCCTTACAGAATTACGCCTCACGGCAAGTGCTCAGGGAAACACCAGACCCTCAAACAGTTTCCGCGCAGTGCGTAAAATCGCGGCCTTATGCACGTTGATCTGATCACTCTCGAAACTGACGTTCATCAGCACACTGGTTTCGCCGATCGGATGCTCAACCGAAATCAGCTTTTCCGCGCCGTCAGGAATCACGGCCATTGCGGCGGCGGGCGAACCGGGCAGCATGCAGGCAGTGGCAACACTGACCGCACCCAGTACCCCGATCGAGGCATGGCAGCGGTGCGGAATAAAGGTGCGGGTGGTGATTGCACCGCCGTTTCGCGGTGGGGCGACAAGGGTCATTTTCGGGACGGATTTATCGCTCACATCGCCCAGATTCATCAGCGGCCCGGCTTGCAGGCGGATTGATTCCAGGTCGGCTTTCAGTCGTGTATCGTCATCGAGTTCTTCGCGGCTTTCGTAGCCTGTGATACCCATATCCTGCGCCCGCAAAACGACCACCGGCATGCCGTTGTCGATGCAGGTGATTGCCACCCCGTCGAGAACATCGACGGTATTACCGGTCGGCAACAACGCACCACAGGTCGAACCGGCAGCATCCGGAAAATTTTCCAGTACCGGTGCAGCGGTGCCCGGCACCCCGTCGATGCGGGCGTCACCCTGATAGGTGACCTGTCCGTTCGGCGTATCGATGGTGACGATAGCGACCTGATCGCTGTTAACCATGTACACAGCGACCTCGGTCTTGCCGTCCCGGGCCGGAATCAGGCCTTTTTCGACCGCGAACGGCGCTACCCCGGCCAGGATATTGCCGCAGTTCTGCTGGTCGGTGACGATAGCTTTGTCCACGAAGACCTGCAGGAATAAATAATCGATATCAACACCGGGGCGCTCGGAGCCGGACACTACCGCCACTTTGCTGGTCAGTGGATCGGCCCCGCCAATGCCGTCGATCTGGCGCGGGTCGGGCGAACCCATGATGGACAATAACAGCCGGTCACGCTCGGACTCACTGGCAGGCAGATGCTGTTGCAGAAAATACGCGCCCTTGGAAGTGCCGCCACGCATCCAGGTGCAGGGAATGCCTTGGTTCATGTTTATTTATCCCGGCTTATTTTTCCAGGTCAGCCAGGCTGTCGACATAGACCAGACCGGCCGCTTCCAGGCCGGCGCGCATATTGTACATATCCAGCCCCAGTTCACCGGCGGCCAGTTTTTCCCGCTTGTTGCTTTCGTTGGCCTCCCTCTGCTGACCTGCCTGCAGTACCGCAGCGGCGTTTTTGCGCTCGACCACCACCACACCGTCATCGTCGGCGACGATGACATCGCCGGGATTAACCAGCTGGCCAGCGCATACCACAGGGATGTTCACGCTGCCAAGCGTGCTCTTGACCGTACCTTTGGCTGAAATCGCACGCGCCCAGACCGGAAACCCCATGCCGGTCAGATCGGCGACATCCCTGACTCCGGTGTCGGTAACCAGCGCTACGACGCCACGCGCCTTGGCAGATGTTGCCAGCAGATCGCCGAACATGCCGTCAGTGTTATCGGCGGTGCAGGCCACTACCAGCACATCACCCGGCTGGCAGAGTTCGATCGCCACATGCACCATCCAGTTATCACCTGGCTGGGTAAGAATCGTGACGGCACTGCCGGCCACCCGTGCGCCAGCGTAAATCGGCCGCATGTAAGGCTTTAATAGCCCGATCCGACCCTGCGCCTCGTGCACGGTGGCAACGCCCAGGTGGCCGAGCGCGGTAATAGTGGTCTGATCGGTGCGCTCTATAGTACGGACAGCGACGTGTTGCATAGACTTCTCCTCGAATTCACATTAATTGGGATGGGTTCAGTAGGGCAAGCCGACATAATTTTCCGCTACCGCACTCATCATCGCTGTTGAGCCGGTTAAATAGTCGAGTTCGGCATTCTGCATTTTTGTCATGAACAGACCTTCCTGCGGAAACGTGTGCAGCAATGTAGTCATCCACCAGGAGAAACGCTCGGCTTTCCAGATGCGCCGCAGGCAGTCTGCGGAGTAACGGTCCATCAGTTCGGTAGCACCGGATTGATAATAAGCGATCAGCGCCCGCGACAGATAATAGATATCCGAAGCAGCCAGGTTCAAGCCTTTGGCACCGGTGGGTGGCACGATATGGGCGGCATCACCGGCCAGGAACAATTGTTTATAACGCATCGGCTCGGCCACATAACTGCGCAGCGGAGCGATGCTTTTTTCGATCGACGGGCCGGTCACCAGACGGTCGGCTACCTGCGCCGGCAGGCGCGCCCGCAACTCGTCCCAAAACCGCTCGTCCGGCCATTCTTCGATATGTTCGGCCAGAGTGCACTGCACATAGTAACGGCTGCGGGTTCTGGAGCGCTGGCTGCACAGGGCGAAGCCGCGCTCGTGACGGGCATAGACCAGCTCGTGCGAGACTGGCGGAGTATCGGACAACACCCCCAGCCAGCCAAACGGATAGACCCGTTCGTACTCCTGCAATACCGCAGCAGGGATGCTCTTGCGGCTCACGCCATGGAAGCCATCACAACCGGCGATGAAATCGCAGCGCAGCTCGCACGCCTCGCCGTCTTTACGGTAGCGCAGCAGCGGCTGGACGGTGTCGATAGCGTGCAGACTGACGTCCTCGGCTTCATAGATCACCGTGCCTCCGGCGGCGTCACGCGCGTCCATCAAGTCCTTGGTGATTTCGGTTTGTCCGTAGACCATTACCGAGGAACCCGTCAAACCTTTCAGATCGATGCGGTGGCGTTGGCCGTCGAAAGCGATATCAAAACCGTCGTGCACCAGGCCCTCGCGCTCCATGCGGGCATTCACCTGGGCCTCACGCAGCAAATTAACGGCACCGAATTCCAGAACGCCGGCGCGGATGCGGCCAAGCACATACTCGCGGCTGCGCCGTTCCAGAATCACATTATCGATGCCCTGCAGGTGTAATAACTGCGACAACAACAGCCCGGCCGGGCCAGCGCCAATGATGCCAACTTGGGTGTGTGAATTACGCATGCTAATAAACCTCTTCAGGGTTTTCCGGGTTTACGAAACACCATCACTGAACAATGAGCGTGGCGCACGATTTTTTCCGCGCTGGAACCCAGTAAGAATTTTTCCAGCCTGCTTTGTGTGTAAGCTCCCCAAAGACAGGCTCAGCCCCCAGCCAGAAGGCCAGGCAGAAACAGCACCAGACCAGGCACCAGCAACAACAAACCGATGCGAATGATCTCGGCACCGATAAACGGTATGACGCCGCGAAAGGTTTCAACCATCGGTACGTCCTTGGTCAGCATATTGATGATGAAAACATTCAAACCCACCGGTGGGGTGATGAGTCCGAGTTCGATGACAATCAAAGCCAGAATGCCGAACCAGATTTTCAGACTTTCGCTGTCCATGCCATAAGCCGCCGTAGCAACCGTAGCCATATCGCCGCCATTAAGATCGACCAGGGTCGGCCAGAAAAACGGCACGATAACCAGAATCATCGCCAGCGATTCCATGAAACATCCGAGAAAGATCAAGATGATCAGCATCAGAATCAGAATCATCCACGGATCCAGCCCGCTGGCCCCGGCCCAGGTCGACAATGCCGCCGGCAGACCGGAGCGGGTAAAGAACGTCTTCAGGACTTCGGCGCCAAAAATGATGAAATAAATCATCCCCGCGGTGACCGCCGTTTCCAGTAATGACGCTTTGAGCCCTGGCAGGGTTAACCCTTCACCGCGCCGGACATACAGATAAAATCCATAAGCCATGATCATGAACACCCCGACTCCTGCAGCCGGGGTTGGGGTGAACAAGCCGAAACCCAGACCGAGGATGATCGAGCCGAAAATCACAATCACCGGCCCCAAACGACGCAGAGCCTGGCGTTTTTCGGCGGCAGGGAAAATTCTCTACGGCGGGTGCAAGTGCCGGATTCAGACGCACCGAAATCAGAATCACCGCGATAAAAAACGCCACCGCCATCAGTCCTGGCAGCACAGCGGCCTGAAACATCTGAATGATCGAGGCCTCGACGATGATGGCGTAGATCACCAATGCGACCGAGGGCGGAATCAATATGCCCAGGGTGCCGCCTGCAGCCAGTGCGCCGGTAGCCAGCCGTGGCGAGTAGCGCAGCCGCTTCAGTTCCGGCAGGGCTACCCGCCCCATGGTCGAGGCAGTCGCCAGCGAAGAGCCGCACACCGCACCAAAGCCGGCGCAGGCACCGATGGCCGCCATTGCCACACCACCACGAAAACGCCCCAGCAGTGCGTTCATGCCCTGGAACAGATCGCGGCTGAGATTGGCATGGCTGGCCAGATAGCCCATCAGCACAAACAGCGGCACGACAGAAAGATCGTAACTCGCCATATTGTTCCACAACAGCGATTTGAACTGCTTCATGTACGGTTCAAAGCGCAAATAAGGCACGTACAGGCTCAACACGTAATTGCCGCCGATGCCGATAGCGATCATCGCCAGACCGACCGGGATGCGGAAAATCAGCAGGCCGAACAGCGACGCCAGACCGATCACGCCGATCAGCTCACGTTCACCCATGACGCTCGCCCTGAGCGATCTGATACAGCGCCACGACAGCCCACAAAATCAGGGAAACGATACCCGGCGCGTAAAACGGCCATTCCGGCCAGCCGAGCACCGGCGATACAATATTGTCGCTTTTGGCTTCCTGTAAGCCCAGCACCATATAGCCGGCCAGACCCAAAGCCATCACCGCAGTCACCACCAGCCACAGTGCATCCAGAGCACGCTGCACCGTATGCGGGAAATGCTGCGCGAACAGATCGACGTTGACATGACCGCGGCGTAACTGACAGTAGGGAAAAAACATCAAGCCCACTGCGCTGATAGCGAGACGGACAAAATCTTCATAGCCCGGTAGACCCGATACCGTAGCGCCCATGAGTCTGGCCGCGCGATCCAGCGTAAATGCGCCGACATTCAGGGTCGTCACCAGCACAATAGCGATCAGCAGCACGCCGCCCAGCAAGGCCCAGATGCTGATCAGCTGCTCGAGTTTCTCACCCATAACGGTCTCCAGCTCCTCCAGTCAGCGGGCAGCGCAAGCGCCGCCCGTCAGGGTTTATTGCGAATGCCTGGCAACGCCCGCTTTGGCCGCTTCCACCAGTGCCGCGCCGTCGATATCCTGGTCTTGCATTTCCGCTATCCAGCGTTGCTCGACGCTTTGGCTGAGTTCATCAAATTTCGCTTTGGCGGCCGCGTCGATTCCCACGATCTCGCCGCCCGAATCAAGCTGCATTTTTTTACCGGGTTCTTCGATCTCGTCCCACAGCTTGCCCGCCATTGCCGCAATCGCGGCACCCGAATGCGCGTCGATGACGGCTTTCAAGTCATCCGGCAATTCTTCGTAGCGCTCTTGGTTCATCAGGAAAAGAAACACCGAGGTGCCGAAACGCGAACCGTCTTCACCCAGAATGGAATATTCCGTCAGTTCCTGCAGCTTCAGCGCCGGGACGATTTCAAACGGCACCAGCACCCCGTCGATGACGTTTTTAGACAGTGCTTGCGGTACATCAGGCACCGGCATGCCGACCGGCTCAGCGCCCCAGCTTTCGATCATCCAGGCACCGGTGCGGGTCGGGGTACGCAGTTTCAGACCGCTCAGATCGGCGGGTGATGTCGCGCGTTTATCGCGCATATGCAGCAGATTGCCGGCGTGCACATGCACCAGCAAGGGGTGCACATCCTTGAAATCCTCGGCGATCAGGGCAAAGTCATCCTGGATGGCCTGGGTTGTAGCCAAGGCACTGCCCTGGTGTATCGAAGGCAGTTCAAACACCTCAGTACGGGGAAAAACCCCGGGCGTATAACCGCCCAGCGTCCAGACGATATCGGCCAGACCATCGCGCACCTGGCCATACAGTTCCCCCGGCTTGCCACCCATGGCCATGGCAGGAAAAATCTCGATTTTGATGCGGCCTTTCGAATCCTGCTCGACGGCTTCCGCCCATGGCTCGATGAACTTTGTGTGCGGCGGCGCCTTGGGACCGAGAAAATGATGGATCGTCAGCACGACCTCTTGTGCGTGCGCCTGAGTAACGCTCAGACAAGCCGCCAGGGCGGCGATGCCGGTAAGTTTACGAAACATAAATTCCTCCAGATATCAATCAATTGAATGGCAGTCAGGGTGATTTAAGGGAAGCGTTAGACGCATACTTTTAATAAATAATGGTTAAACAACAGGCGACAACGCTTCCGCCCTCTTTGGCTAAAGAGGAAAACACAGAAAAAAATCGGATTTAAAGCCTTCGAGCGACGGCTTTATGTCCCTTCCAACTGCTGCTCCAGTCCGTGCAGCACCTGATAACAGGGCAGCACCTGGGCGACGCTGGAATTCGGCTCGCGACCTTCCCGGATGGCGGCGAAAAACTCACGATCCTGCAGTTCGATACCGTTCATTGAGACATCGACTTTAGAAACATCGATCGCTTCGTCCTTGCCGGTAAACAGATCGTCGTACCGGGCGATATAAGTACCCGTATCACCGATGTAGCGGAAAAACGTGCCGAGTGGGCCGTCATTATTGAACGACAGCGACAGCGTGCAGATCGCCCCGCTTGCTGCTTTCAGCTGAATGCTCATGTCCATCGCAATACCCAGTTCTGGATGGATAGGTCCTTGAATCGCGTTAGCCTGCACAATCGGGCTGCCGCACTGGTAGGCGAACAGATCCACAGTATGCGCGGCGTGATGCCACAGCAGATGATCGGTCCAGGAGCGTGGCTGACCGAGTGCGTTCATGTTCGTGCGGCGGAAAAAATACGTCTGCACATCCATTTGCTGGATATTGAACTCACCTGCTTCAATCTTGCGATGAACCCACTGATGGCTGGGATTAAAGCGCCGGGTATGACCGCACATGGCGACCAGCCCGGTGTCTTTTTGCAGTTGCACGACGGCTTCGGCGTCGGCCAGTGAGTCCGCCAGCGGGATTTCCACCTGCACATGCTTACCCGCTTTAAGACACTGCATGGCCTGCGCAGCATGCATTTGCGTAGGCGTACACAATATGACGGCGTCGACCTCGGGCAGCGCCAGACTGTCGGCAAGATCGGTGCTGACATGGCCGATGCCATACTTGTCAGCGACTGCCTGGGTTTTGTCGAGTTTGCGACTGACCAGAGAGATCACCTCAACGCCGTCGATATTTTTAATGCCATCCAGGTGTTTGATGCCGAATGCGCCGGCACCGGCCAATGCGACTTTGATGGATTCGCTCATCAATTATTCTCCAGAATCAGATGTCCGACTGCCGTATTGGACGCCGGAACGTGATAAAAACGGTGTTTGACTGTGGGTGCTGGGCGCACGCTACCGGCGGGGGTGGAAGCCCCTGCAACATCACTCATCGCACCACGCGCGATCAGCCACATGACCAGCTCAATGCCCTCGGAACCGGCTTCGCGCACATAGTCGATATGCGGCACCTGCGCAAGCGCCGCCGGATCGGCAATCAGGCGGTCGAGAAAATCGTTGTCCCATTCCCGGTTGATCAGTCCGGCGCGCGGGCCTTGCAGTTGATGGCTCATGCCACCGGTGCCCCAGATCTGCACCTTAAGCGGCTCATCGTAGGATTCAATAGCGCGGCGGATAGCCTGACCGAGTTGGAAGCAGCGCCGGCCGGAAGGCACCGGGTACTGCACGACATTGACTGCGAACGGGATGATCGGGCAGGGCCAGGCGTCGGTTTTGCCAAACATGAGTGACAGCGGCACGGTCAGGCCATGATCGACATCCATTTTATTGACGATGGTCAGGTCGAAATCGTCCTGAATAACGGCTTGTGCAATATGTGAGGCCAGTTCCGGATGGCCAATCACCTTGGGCACCGGCCGTGGCCCCCAGCCCTCGTCAGCGACCGCGAACTCGGCGGCGGTGCCAATAGCGAAGGTGGGAATGATGTCCAGACTGAAGGCCGTGGCGTGATCGTTATAAACCAGAAAAATCACGTCCGGGGTATTGTCCTGTATCCACTGTTTGGAATATTCGTATCCCTTAAAGACCTTCTGCCAGTAAGGTTCGTGGTCTTTGCCCTGATCCAGTGCCGCGCCGATAGCGGGGACATGCGAGTGTAAACACTGGCGGTAATATGCGCCATCATCATTCTCCTGCGTTGCGGCCAGCCGTGCCTTGCGGCTGGCGGTGGGCCTGGGCGTCGCCAGCCTCGCCGATATAACGATTGCCTTCGACAGAACGGCCACCGCTGATCATCATGTCGCGGTATTCCTGCTCGCTCATGCCGGTCATGCTGCCCGCCATCTGCTGAAAGCTTTTACCGTCGGTCGCACCGATTTTGGCCAGAAAATAGATATTGCCGCCGAGTTGGATGCACCGGTTCAGGTCGCGCGCCAGCACGGCCTGTTTTTGTTCCTCAGTCAGCTGCCACTGGTCCAGATAAGCCCGTTCGTCAGCTTTGAAGCGGGCACGGTTTTCTGCTTTCATCAGCGACATGCAGAACTGGTTCAGCCAGTAACCCTTGCGCGATTGTTCGGCATCGAAAATGGTCGTGCCGGGGACGTCTTGGTACGGTTTGTCGAGTGCCATTTAGTGCTCCTCCGGCCAATACAGCCGCATCGGATTGTCTACCAGTAATTTTTGCTGCAGTTCGGGCGTGGTGGCAATATGTGGAATAAAATCGACTAACAGCCCGTCATCCGGCATATGGTTTTTCAGGTTTGGATGCGGCCAGTCGGTGCCCCACAGAACCCGATCCGGAAATGCCTCGACTACGCGGCGTGCGAACGGCACTACATCCCGATAGGCATGCTGCTCACCGTTTAACGCAGGTGGCCCGCTGGCGGACAGGCGTTCGGGACAACTGACCTTGCTCCAGACGTTCGGGTGCTGCCGCATGAAGTTAAGAAACAGCTCGAATTCCGGCCCGTTTACCGGTTTACTCACATCGGGGCGGCCCATATGATCGACCACAACTGTGGTGGGCAGCGCAGTAAAGAAATCCCATAATTCCGGCAAGTCCTGCGCCTCGAAATAGATCACCACATGCCAGCCCAGTGGCTTGATGCGGCTGGCAATCTCCAGCAGTTCATCTTTGGGGGTGAAATCCACCAGGCGTTTGACGAAATTAAAGCGCACCCCGCGCACGCCGGCCTCATGTAAATCCTGCAAGGCCTGATCGCTGACCGAGCGGCGCACGGTGGCGATGCCGCGCGCTTTGCCATTGGCTGCCAGACAGGCATCGACCATGGCGCGATTATCGGCGCCGTGACAGGTCGCCTGCACAATGACATTACGGGCGAAACCCAGATGATCGCGCAAGGCAAATAACTGCGCTTTGGAGGCATCGCAGGGTGTGTATTTGCGTTCGGGTGCGAACGGAAACTCGGCACCGGGGCCGAACACATGGCAGTGCGCATCCACACTGCCCGATGGCAGCTTAAAACGCGGCTTGCTCGGATTGGCGTACCAGTCCAGCCAGCCCGGCGTCTTACTACCCGTCATAATCCTTTCGCCTTGAGTAGAGCGTCCAGGCGTGGATACACGCGCCGGGCGTTGCCTTCAAAAATCCTGCTGCGATCCTCGGCATTAAGAGCCGCAGCTTCGATATAACGCCGGGTGTCGTCGTAGTAATGACCGGTCTCCGGATCGATGCCGCGCACCGCGCCGATCATCTCGGAGGCAAACAAGACATTGTCTACCGGAATGACTTTGGTCAACAGATCAATGCCGGGCTGGTGGTACACGCAGGTGTCGAAAAAGATATTCTTGAGCAGATGCTCGCTCAGCAGGGGTTTTTTCAGCTCCTGCGCCAGACCCCGGTAGCGACCCCAGTGATAAGGCGCAGCGCCACCGCCGTGCGGAATAATCAAACGCAGGTCCGGAAAATCCTTGAACAGATCGCCCGTCAGACACTGCATGAACGCCGTGGTGTCAGCATTGATGTAATGTGCGCCGGTGGTGTGAAAGCAGTTGTTGCAGCTGGTCGAGACATGAATCATGGCCGGAATGTCGTACTCGACCATTTTTTCGTAAATCGGATACCAGTGTTTGTCGGTCAGCGGCGGACTGGTCCAGTGACCACCGGAGGGGTCGGGATTTAAATTGATCGCGACGAAGCCGTACTCATTGATGCACTTTTCCAGCTCTGGAATGCAGGTCTTCGGGTCCACGCCCGGCGACTGCGGCAGCATCGCGCAGCCGACAAAATGATCCGGCAGCAGCTGGCTGATCCGATAGATCAGTTCATTGCAGATCGCGGCCCAGGTGGAAGATACCTGAAAATCGCCGATATGGTGCGCCATAAAACTGGCGCGCGGACTGAAAATGGTCAGATCCGAACCGCGCTCTTGCATTTTCGCAAGCTGGTTGCTCTCGATTGATTCGCGCAGTTCGTCATCACTGATGTTGAGTTCCGACACCTGCGGCATCGCAGACGGCTCCTTGATACCGGCGATCTGGCGATTGCGCCATTCCTCCAGCGCTTTGGGTGCGGTGGTGTAGTGACCGTGACAGTCGATGATCATTGGGTAAGCTCCTCTCGTTGCGACTCTCGCGCTCATGATTGTAGTGGAATTGCGATTATTCTAGGCAGCATGCAGTGCTTCAGACAGCCGTGTAATGATCTATCTGATATACAATTTTGTTATAATAGCTATGCAGTAATACCGGTTTTTAAAACCTAAACAAATCCACACCGGCTCATGGCATGGATCTGAAGCAAATTGAGTATTTTATCCGCGTTGCCGAACTGGGCAGTTTCACCAGGGCCTCGATAGACCTGAACGTGGCCCAGCCCGCGCTCAGCCGCCAGGTACGGCTACTGGAAGTGGAACTGGGACAGAGTCTGTTGATTCGTAACGGTCGCGGCGTGATTGCAACAGATGCCGGCAAATCCCTGCTTGAACATGGTCGCGGTGTTATGCACCAGATCGAGCGCCTGCGCGAGGATTTGACTCGTGTACGCGCCGGCCTGTTGGGTCGGGTCGCGGTTGGACTGCCGCCGAGTCTGACGCGAATTCTGACCGTTCCACTAACAAAAGCATTTCGCAGTGCGTTGCCCGCCGCCACGATTTCCATCAGTGAGGGTTTGTCTTCGGTCATGCAGGATGCGCTGATGAACGGGAACCTGGATGTGGCGCTGTTGTACAACGCTACCCCGTCACCGGAGATCGATCAAAGTCCTCTGCTGGAGCAGACATTGCATCTGGTGCAGCCGCGCCATGCCGAGCTCGACACAAGCCCGGTAACACTGAGAGACATCGCCCAGCAGGCGCTGATCATTCCAAGTCGCCCCAACGCGTTTCGCATGCAGGTAGAAACCCAGCTGGCCAGCGCAGGACTGCACCCGCACATCGCGATCGAAGTCGATACAGTGTCGGGACTGCTCGATTTGGTGGCCGAGGGTATGGGCTGCGCCATTCTGCCCAGCAGCACCGTCCAGGTCTCCGGTCACCCGGACGATTTCACCATCCGCCCGATCATCCAGCCTCAGCTGCTGGCCAAGCTCAGCATGGCGGTAAGTTCGCGCCGGCCCACCAGCCAGGTGCAGCGCCATCTGATGCAGTTGATTGAGACTAAAGTGCGCGACTTGATCGGGCCAGGACCGTAATCCTGCATCGATCCCCTTTTTTACCCAGTAAGTATTAGACCAATGTCTAGAAAAACTCTCTTTCTAGTCCCTATACAAGACTCCCCTACTCAGGACACAATAAGCTTTCTGTCTTGAGTTCGGTATATTTAGGTCAATAAAAACAAAATCTTACAAGCATATCTACCCCCCCAACGGGCGAACTGTCCCGAGTCAATCGACTAGCAAAGATTTTCTGACCGCGACCGAGTTTGAGGAACTTCTGAAAGCCACCGATCACTCACGCCACTAGCATCGTAACCGTGCCATTCTGCTGATACTCTACTGGCATGGGATGCGAGCAAGCGAGTTATGCAACGTGCGTTTGGTTGATCTTGATTTGAAAGCCTCGCGTATTTTCTTTGCCCGCGCCAAAGGAAGCCAAGACGCTCAACACCCGCTCAGAGGCGATGTGACCTGGTCAAGGATTTTAGTACCAATCAGTTAAGCGGCGTATTGAGTTGCTAGAAGCTGTTGCTCGAAATCATTGGGCGAGCGGTAATTTAAATATGAATGTAGCCGCTGGCTGTTATAAAACACCGTGATGTAGTGCAGAATATCCTGTTGGGCTTGATAACGCGTCGGGTAGTGACGCCAGTGAACGCACTCTTGTTTGAGGCTGCCAAAAAAGCTTTCGACGACCGGTCGAGTCAGCCGAAGGGAGCCTCCCCCCTCAGCTGCTCACGGAACCGTACGTGAACCTCTCGATTCATACGGCTCTTGTTATTCAGCCACCCACTTCCAAACACGCCAATGAGCAAATAAAGAAGGGGCTTTGCTATACAGCGTACGAAGCCAATGCCCTGCACACTTTTTACGACGTTGCAGTTGCTTAAACTTGCGCATCGCCCACTTCATTATTCTCTCATTTATGTAGTCATAAACAGAAGACAGTTCTGACTTTCGGAAAGCACCGTAATAATTAATCCAGCCTTGTATCATCGGATTAATTGCTCTGGCCAACTCTGTGATACCCTGACTAAAACAGCCCTTTACCATCGGGTGTTCCTTAATCTTGAGCCGAATAGCCTTGAGGGATTTACGGCTAACCGCTGGAGAAAAACTCACGAAGAATTTCCCCTCCCTATCTCGACTACTTCTCGGCCTAAAGGTATACCCCAAAAAGTCGAAACTTTGGATGGGGTAGCTGCCTGATCGGTTTGAATCTTTACAGTAGACGATCTTGGTTTTATCTGGGCAAAGCTCAAGCTTGCATTGTGCAAACCTCGACCTTATATTCCGCTCTACAAACTCCAACTGCTTTTGACTTCGACAATGCACAACGATGTCGTCGGCATATCTTTCAAAATGGATGCAAGGGAATTCCTTTTGTATCCAATCATCAAAACCAAGGTGGAGAAATATATTTGCGATAAGTGGACTAATAACACCGCCCTGCGGAGTACCCTGCATACGCTGTATTCGTTCCCCATTTGGCATTATTACATCCGCTTTTAACCAGCGTTCAATATACAGCATTGTCCATTTACACTGCGTAAATCTCGACACTGCTATCATCACTAATTTGTGATCCAACGCATCAAAGAAACCTCGAATGTCCATGTCCAGAACCCAGTCATCACGCCAGCATCTGCGCCGCGCCTGAGCAATTGCATCAAGCGCCGATTTTCCCGGACGATAGCCATATGAGTCATCGTGAAAGTACGGTTCCACTAAAGGTTCCAGGCGTTTCTTGATAACCATCTGTGCGATTCTGTCCGAAATTGTCGGTATCCCAAGTGGCCTTATTTTTCCATTGGACTTGGGAATTTCGACCCGTCGTACCGGATGCGGAAAGTAGCTTCCTGACGACAACCTGTTCCAGATTTTGTAAAGATTATTCTTCAAATCAGATTCAAAGTCCTCCATCGTTTGCCCATCAATACCAGCCGAGCCTTTGTTGGCTTTGACAGCTAGATAGGCATCCCACACTGCAAATTTGGATAGTTCAAATGACCTTGCCAAGTTTAACTGCTCCTCCCATTACTGGTTGACAGCCAAGCTTGACTGAATAACGCAACCCCTTCGCTCCGCTGCCATTACAACAGTTTCAACACTACTACGAGTTGCTCCGCCCCTCTGGTCTACATTGGTACTTGCAACGTCACTCAATAGAGCTACACCTCTTCCCTTAGCATTAAACCAGCAGGTTCCCACGTTCCACAAAAGAGCCTGGATCAAGCTCATGCCGCCTCCACACCGAACGCCACCCAGCCCATAAACAGGTAATGTCTGGATTTGTCCCGGATCAACAACGCTATCCGGTTTTGACGTTAGTTGGTTTGCTTTTCGACATGTCATCGACGGTTCACTTTCGTTCATCTTCTTGATCCATACCTGACACTTTCAAAGTGCCTTTTCCTACGACGCTCACTACCATGGCTTTTGACCACAGCAGCTCGTAGTGGTTTGAAGCCGGGTCCTGTAACCAGACTTCGAGGGGCCCACCCTCATCTCTTATGCAGCACAGCCATGTGGATAAATTCCTTCCACACGCCTTCGTGGCACACCATTGTCCCAGCAGTTTCCTTTTCGGCTCATACTGCCTTGAAAACGTTGGTTTTTAAGCAATTGAGCGAAATGCTTGCTGGCATATTGTGAACCCCGATCCGAGTGATGTATTAGCCCGGCTTTGGGTCGCCGCTGCCAGATCGCCATCGTCAATGCATCGCACACCAGCTGGGCGGTCATGCGAGAACTCATGCTCCAGCCCACGACCTTGCGTGAACATAAATCCATCACGACGGCCAGATACAACCAACCTTCCCCGGTCCAGAGGTAGGTGATATCACCGGCATAGACCTGGTCAACCTGCTTAACCTCAAACTGACGAGCCAAGTGATTGGCAAACACCGGCTGGGCATGATGACTGTTCGTGGTCGCCTTATATTTTCTGCGATGGCGAACCTGTACACCCGCGTCTTTCATCAGCTGGCGCGCTTTGGTACGACTGACCGCGATGCCTTGTGCTGCTAAGGCCTTTTTCATCCGCCGACTGCCGTAACAATGCCCACAGCGTTGATCGATGGCCTTGATGGCTAGCAACCTTACCTGATGCTCTGACTCGCTCACGAGACGCACGCGCAGCCAACGATAATAGCCGCTGCGTGTCACACCCAACACCTCACATTGCAGGCGGATGGGATAGGTATTCTTGTGTTGGGTGATGAACCGATATCTCAACGCGGTTCGCTGGCAAAGAATACCGTCGCTTCCTAAGAAACACCCGCGATGGACACCGTTTCGGTCAGCGCATACCCGAACGCCGCTGCGCGCCGGCGCAGCTGCTTCACAACCCGTTCTTGGTAGCGCTGCTCGTAGTAGTCAGCTCCAGCGTCCTGGTATGGTTGACCATAACGTAGTGCATGGTAGAGCAACACGGTCAATTTACGTGCGGTTGCGGTCACCGCTTTGGCCTTACCAATCCTCGCAGCCAGCCGTCGATAAAAGGCACCAAGCGCCGTGTCCGTACGCCCAACGGTCACCGCCGACAGACGAAGATGTGCCGTCAGCCGGTTACTCGTCTTGCGGCTATGTGACGATAACACTTTACCGCCTGAGATCTTACTGCCCGGCGATAAGCCGAGCCAGGACGTAAAGTGCTTCGCACTCGGCCAACGACTCAGATCGGTGCCGCACTCGCTGATCAATTTCAACGCGAGATACGGACCACAGCCGTGAATTTGCGTCAGATCGACTCCGAGCAGATGATACAGCATCTGGCGCACATCAAAGGCCAGCGCATTCGGTTGCCGGCCGCGATAACGGGCTTTGGGCACCGGCACCTCAGGCACGGGGATTGGGGCACAAAGCTGCGCCAGTGTACGTTCAATTTCGACATCGCAGGCCGTCACCTGACGCTGGTAAAAATCGTACAGCTCAATCGCCTGGGTCAGCGCGAATACATGCTCTGGCTGGTAGTTGCCCGTTAACGCCTCGCCGATGGTCTCTACCGAGGCTTTGCAGCGGCTATCGCGCAACGCCGCCAGTACCTCGACATCCCGCTCACCCGCCACGATGGCCCGTAGAATTTTCATCCCCGTCGCACCGGTGATATCGGTCACGACCTGGTGCAGCTGGATATTCATGTACGACAGCGCCTTTTGCATATGCTGAATATGCGCCGCAGCATAATCCAGTAACCGTTCGCGCTGGCGTAAATAGGCGCGCAACCCGGCAATATCCCGGTCGGGGCGAAAACTGGCGCGCAGCAGACCAAACGCATGCAGCTTCTGTAGCCATTGGGCATCATTGATGTCGGTTTTGCGGCCAGGCACTGCTTTCGCCTCTCGTGCGTTAACCAATTGCGCATCAATGCCGTGATCTTGGAGAATCTCAAAGACCGCGACCCAATATACGCCCGTCGATTCCATCGCTACGGTCGTGATCTTGTGTTTGACCAACCACTCGGCCAGCCGATGGAGTTCTTGGGTGAAGGTGCCGAAGGTTTGAACGGGCTGTTCATCTAGCTCTGGAGAAATCGCCACCACGTGAAACGTCGAGCCGATATCAATACCCGCTGCGTGATCATGGAGAATAGAGAGTTCTTGCGTTTGTGCCGACTTTTTACGCCGTGTAGCCATCGTCTGACCTCCGATAACATTGAGCATCGGTGCAAGGACGGGATCGCGGATTACATTACCTTCCTAAACGGGGTCGATTGAACGCCACCACAGTCAAGTCCGCAGCTCTCCCTGGACCAGGTTTTTTGACGGGATCATCATCACCAAGAAGCGAACGGTCACTGTCCTTGCAACGCCATCAGTCTCGCGCCAAACCGTGTTTCTGTCCAGACAAGGTTCGATACATCGGATGAAGGGTTTTTTAATACGTCACGCTCCATCTCCAAGCGCTTGACCCGCGCTTTGAGCTCGCGTATCTGCTGTTGCTCAGCGGTCAATGTGCCGTTGCCACGAAACGACTGGCCATCCCCCTGCTGCTTGGATTCCTTGACCCAGCGGCTTAACAAACGGGCATCAATGCCCAGATGCGTGGCCGCTTCACTCGGCCGGTAATTCTGCTCCGTGACCAAGCTGACCGCGTCTAATTTAAATTCTTTCGTGTATTTCTTACGAGTTGTCATAGTTACCTACCTCAGTTAAGTCGATTATCCCTTAACTGACTGGTACTCATACAGTAGACCACGTCAGCCTTTTTTTTAGTTCGCTAATCACCGTCGAAGGACTGATTTTTAAAACCCGGGCGGTATCGCGGATACCACTGCCGTTGAGCGCCATTTCCACCACCGCCTCTTTGACCTCCAGCACGTAGCCTCTATTCTTATAATGACCGATGAAGGTGACCCGAGCGCAAGCCGCGTTACGGCAACGATAGCGTTGCTGACCGCTAGCGAGTTGGCCATGTTTAACAATATCCGTGCTGTTGCACGCCGGACAGTGAACCGGTTCTAATACCATGGCTTATCTCATAAGTGACTTCAAACTCACCCAACCCTAGCGACTCAGCAATATCTTGTAAAGCCAGTAAATACACATCTTTAGAACACTACCCGCTACCCATTAGCCGATTTACTCATGCCGCAGTGCATCAATGGGATTTAAACTGGCCGCCTGGCGGGCCGGAAAATAGCCGAAAACGACTCCGACAGCCGCCGAGAACAGAAACGCTACCAGCACAATGGTGCCATTGAACACGAACGGCATTTGCATCAAATCGGACAGCAGCAGCGACGCGCCCAGCGCCAGAGTAATCCCGATCACGCCGCCGAGCGAAGACAGCACTACCGCCTCCACCAGAAACTGCAGCAGCACTTCGCGCTCCAGCGCGCCGATAGCCAGCCGGATACCGATTTCACGGGTGCGCTCGGTGACTGATACCAGCATGATATTCATGATGCCAATGCCACCCACCAGCAGACTGACGGCGGCGACAGCCCCCAGCAACATGGTGAGTATGCGGGTGGTGCCGCTCAGCATATTGCTGATCTCTTTCATGTCCATGACGGAAAAATCGTCATCTTCAGCCGGGGCTATATGACGCCGTTTACGCAGCAGCTCGGTGATCGCCTGCTCGGTTTTTTCTGTCGATGCGCCGTCTTTGACCGAAACCTGGATCAGACTTACATCCTGATTGCCGGCAATCCGTCGTTGAAAGGTGCGTAAAGGCAGCAGGATCAGATTGTCCTGATCGGTGCCCATGGTGGACTGGCCTTTGCTTCGCAGCAGGCCAATCACCTGGCAGGACAGCGTCTTGAAGCGGATTTTTGCACCCAGCGGGTCCTGATTACCGAACAGTTCATCGCGCACCGTCGCCCCCAGAATGCAGACCGCTTTGCCGGCTCTTGACTCGGCCTCGGCAAACTGGCGACCGGACTCGATCTGCCAGTTGGCGGCCTGAAAATAGCGGTTATCCACCCCGCTGACCGTAGTGGACCAGTTCTTATTGCCGAATACAGCCGTCACCGCGGCTGAAGCGGATGGCGCCACAATCGCAATGGTATTGATATCCCGCAGCATGGCATCGGCATCGGCCAGATCGAACGCCTTGGCACCAGAGCGCTGGCCCATACCTATGCGCTGCCCCGGCGTGACCAGCAGCAGATTGCTGCCTAGACTGGCGATTTGTTCGGTCACCTGGGCAG
Source organism: Gammaproteobacteria bacterium (assembly GCA_041396125.1). GTDB lineage: Bacteria > Pseudomonadota > Gammaproteobacteria > Competibacterales > Competibacteraceae > JAWKZG01. Next base: position 1,032,517 of record JAWKZG010000001.1, read on the forward strand.
TCGCGCCGCCGCCCAGCGTCACCATGATAATCACCGCCGCCACACCAATCACGATACCCAGAATCGTCAGAAACGAGCGCAGGACATTGCGGCGTATCTCGCGCAGTGCCAGTAACAGTGCATTCCATAACATCAGCTGCGGCCTCGCTGGATGGTATCCGACTGCACCCGTCCATCCCGGAAAATAATGCTGCGTTTGGCGTATTCCGCCATATCCTGCTCGTGCGTCACCATCACGATGGTAATCCCCTGCTCACGATTAAAACGGCTCAGCAAGCTCATGATTTCCTGACTGCGGGCGGTGTCCAGATTGCCGGTCGGCTCGTCCGCGAACAGCACCGTGGGCTGGGTTGCGATAGCGCGGGCAATTGCCACCCGCTGCTGCTGTCCGCCGGAAAGTTCACCAGGGGTGTGGTGGGCCCATTCTTGCAGTCCGACCGCAGCCAGTGCCGCCAGTGCGGCTGTACGGCGCTGCGCCGCTGGTGTGCCGCGATAGACCAGCGGTAATTCGACATTTTCCAGTGCCGAGGTACGGCTTAACAGATTAAAGCCCTGAAACACAAAGCCCAGATACTGACGCCGCAACAGTGCACGCTGATTGCGCGTCAACTGCCCCACCGCTACGCCCTTGAAAAAGTAGTCGCCCGCACTGGGGGTATCCAGACAACCGAGAATATTCAAACAGGTGGATTTGCCGGAGCCGCTCGGTCCCATCACCGCTACAAACTCACCCTGGCGGATACGCAGATCAACCCCGCGTAGAGCCTGCATCGAGGCCATGCCGGTGCCGTAGACTTTGGTGACCCCGCGCAGTTCCAGCAGGACATCGCCCGCAGGTTCAGGCTCTAACGGCCCGGTCGATACCGTTTCTTCGCTGGCCATACTTAATCGGAGGCCGCCAGCATATCGATAATAACCGGCGTGCCGGGCTGCAAATCACCGGCACTCACCACCGTCCAGATACCGTCGCTGGCACCCGTGCTCACCGTGAGCGCAACCGGCTGGTCAGCTTGCAGTATCCAGATCTGCGACTTGCCATTAGCCGGTTCCTCCCGCCGTCCGGCTGTTATGCGCGGGGGCCGGGGCAGCAGTCGGCTGAGCAACCCGCCGCCGCCGGATGCTTGTTCTTCCTGCACCGGCGGCGCAAAGCGCAGCGCAGCATTGGGAATCAGAATCGCATCCTCGACCCGGTTGACGACAATCTCGGCTGTAGCAGTCATGCCCGGTCGCAGCGACAGATCCGAATTGTCCACCTGCAGCACTGTCTCGTAGGTGATTACGCCGTCAACTTCCTGCGAGCCGTAACGGACCTGAATAATGTGCGCCGGAAAATCCCGCTCCGGGTAGGCATCAACCGTGAACGTAGCCTCCTGCCCTGCCCTGACCTGGCCAACATCGGCCTCATCCACGAAGACATGCAATTCCATTTTGGTCAGATCCTCCGCCAGCGTAAACAGAACCGGTGCCTGCAGCGATGCGGCTACCGTCTGACCGGGATCGACATTGCGCTGCAGCACCACCCCGTTGATCGGGGAGCGCACAATGGCTTTTTTCAGATCAGTTTCATGAATAACCAGCGATGCCTGGGCTTCCGACACCGACGCCTTGGCGATAGCTTCATCGGCCTCGGCCCGCGCCAGCGTGGCCTGCGCCGAGTCCAGCTCGCTTTCCGAAGGCGTTTTACCACCGCTGAGCTGGTACGCACGCCGCAGCCGCCTCAGATCATTGCTGGCCTCGACAATAGTGGCCTGCGCCTGCCGCACTCTGGCCTGCGCCGAATCCAGTGCGGCCCTGGCCTGCAGCAGCTGTGCTTCGAGCTTGCTGGTATCCAGCCGCACCAGTACCTGATCCACCTCGACCTGATCATTGTAGTCAACCTCGACCTGGGCGATGGTGCCGGATACTTCCGTGCCTATATCCACCTGATTGGTCGGCTCCAGATTGCCGGTCGCAGTAACCAAAACCGTCAGATCACCCCGCTGCACGGCCTGGGTCTGATAATGCACCGTGTCGTCGGTCTGCCTGCTCTGCCAGAACCACCACACCACCAGTGCCAGCAACAGCAGTGCCAGCCACCACCAGGGCCTGATGCGCGCCAGACCGGTACGCTTGGCAAGGCCAAGACTGGCTTCCACCTCGGACGTTGTCAGTGTCTTGCCCTCGGGCATGGCGCAATACTCCTGTAAGTTTAAATTCGACGCTTGATCACAACTTACTCTTGCACAGCAAATTCACAATAAGGGAAAAACACTAACCCGCTTCGGTTTCTATTAAGCCCGTGCAGCAACCGGTGCATCGTCCAGGCTGACCGGCGGTATGGTGCGACTGATCAGATTGCCGCTCAGAATCGCCGCGAGCATAACACTGGCCAGCGGTAACAAGCCGTGCCCTGGCAACAGGCTCGGCAGTGCCCCCAGCAGACCGCCCAGCGAGAACATCAGCGTGGTGAACGCCGCCGAGGCGCTACCGCCCTGGGTCGGGAAAAAACTCATGTATAAAGTCATACCGGCCGGATTGATCAGGCCCATGCTGCCGACACTCAGCATGATCAAGGGTACAACTACCGGCAAGCGGGCCAGATCGAACAACACCACCAGAAAAAAAGCAGCCACCACCAGCAGCTGAAAACGCATACCAAAACGGAACAAAGCCTGGGGATCGCACTTCCCCAACAAGCGCATACTGATGAAGTTATTGCTTATCAGTACCAGAATATTGGCCCCGAACAGGATCGGAAACAGCGTTTCGCTGACCTGAAAATAATCCATATACAAAAAAGCGGACTGGGTGATAAAAATCATGATCACACTGCCGCTCAGGGCCATCGCGACCGGAAACCGGATCGCAATCCGCTGCCCGTTCTGGCGGTGGGAAATCACAGCCCAATACTGCCGAAAAACCGATAGCAGCGATATCGAGCGACGCGCTACGGTATTGGTTTCAGGTATGACCAGCGTCAGTACCAGCCCCAGCACCAGGGCATAGACGGCGAACAGCCAGAAAATCGAGTGCCAGCCAAAATGCAATAAGTAGGTGCCGACAGCCGGTGCCACCAGCGGGGCCAGCATCACAATCATCATCACGATAGCAAAGCGCTTGCCGGCTTCGATAGGACTGAACACATCACGCACCAGCGCCATAGAGATAACGGTCGCGAAGCCACCACCCAGCGCCTGCACGAAACGCCAGACCAGCACTTGCTCCACGCTGCTGGCAAACAGGATGCCCATCGTGGCGCAAAAAAACAGCGCCAGCCCGCTCAGGCCGATCACCTTGCGCCCGATCTGATCGGAAATCGGACCGCCGAAAAACTGCCCGATTGAATAACCGAGCAGATAGGTACTGACCGTCGCGCTGACCAGACGGATATCCACGCCGAAAAAATCCGCCAGCGTCGGCAATGCCGGCAGATAGGCATCCATGGTGAGTGGACCCAGCGCGATCAACGCACCGACGAACACTAAAAAATAGGCTGGCAGCTGCGATGCTGTAATCCGTGTCGCAGCTGCGGTTGTTACTGCAGAGCTTGTTGTCATATTTTTCCCGATTATTTTTGTTTAGCCGGCAGCAGCCAGTGAAGTCCGCTCGCTGATCGTGCCGGTTTCCTGCCAGCCGCCGCCCAGCACTTTGTAGAGAGTGACCAGATTGCTCGCCCGCGCCAGCCGGGTCGCAATCAGGTCTTGCTGGGCGTTATACAGCGAGCGCTGCGAATCCAGTACGCTGAGATAGCTGTCAACACCTTGCCGATAGCGCGCATCCGATAAACGATAGCTGGCCTCGGTCGCCTCGGTCAGTGATTGCTGGGCAGCAATCTGCGCATCAATTGTCCCGCGCAACGCCAACGCATCAGCCACCTCGCGAAACGCTGTCTGAATCGACTGTTCGTATTGCGCCAGCAGAATATCGCGCCCGGTTTCCGCCACCGCCAGATTGGCTTCATTACGGCCCCGGTCAAAAATCGGCAGGGTAACCTGGGGAATAAAACGCCAACTGCCCGAGCCGGAATCGAACAAGGCAGACAAATTATTACTGGCAGTGCCTGCCAGCGCAGTGAGCGTAATGCTGGGGAAAAACGCAGCCCGCGCTGCGCCAATATTGGCATTGCCCGCCTGCAGACTGTGCTCGGCCTGTAAAATATCAGGCCGTTGCAGCAGGACTTCTGCCGGCAGACCTACCGGCACGGTCTGCCGGATCACGTTTAATGTGGTCAGCTCAGCGGGGGCGACTGTCGCCGGCACTGAGGTGCCCAGCAACAAGGCCAGCGCATTGCGATCCTGTGCCACCCGGCTGCTGAAATCCGCACTGTCCACGCGGGCCGCATCAACACTGGTCTGGGCCTGACGCAAATCAAGTTCCGAGGCCACACCCATTTCAAAGCTGCGCTGGGTCAAGGCATAAGATTCGCGCTGACTCGACAGCGTTTCCTGCGCGAGTTGCAACTGCTCACTATCCGCCGCCAGCGTCAGATAGGCATTCGCGACTTCAGCAATCAGGCTGATCTGGGTGCTGCGACGGGCTTCTGTGGTCGCCAGATAATCTTCCAGCGCCTGCTCTTCCAGGCTTTGCACCCGGCCGAACAAGTCCAGCTCGTAGGCGGTGGCACCCAGATTTACATCGTATTGCCGGCTGGTCTGGCCCGAGCCGCTCTCTGACAGTGTAGCCGCCGTGCGCTGCACCGCGTCCGACGCCCCCAGATTGAGGGTGGGAAGCTGATCGGCACGCTGAATGCGGTACTGCGCCCGCGCTTGCTCGATATTCAGCGCGGCGATCCGCAGATCACGATTATTTTCCAGTGCCAGTCCGATCAGCTGCTGTAACTGCGGGTCCGTGAAAAACTCGCGCCAGCCCAGCTCGGCCACACTGGCCACCGCCGTCTCAGCAGATTCAGCATCCGTCGGATAGCCTGAGCCTGTCGGCCCCTGCTCGGGCCATTTCTCGGGCACTGGCGCAGCCGGTCGCTGGTAGGCCGGTGCCATGCTGGCGCAACCGCCAGCCAGCACAGCAGCCAGCGAAATAGCGCTTAACGATAAAACGCGGCTCATGCGTCGGCCTCCTGTAACGGTGGCGTTGTTCCGGTTGCAGACCCGTCCGCAGACGCATTGGCCTGCCGGCTCTTGAACAACTGCCGGATCACCACAAAAAACAGCGGTACAAAGAAAATCCCCAGAATGGTCGCTGCAACCATGCCGCCCAGCACCCCGGTGCCGATAGCATTCTGACTGCCAGAACCGGCCCCGTCGCTGATCGCCAGCGGCAGCACACCAAAGCCAAACGCCAGTGAGGTCATCAGGATTGGACGCAAGCGCATCCGCACCGCTTCGAGGGTGGCACTGACCAGGTCTTTGCCCTGCTCCTGCAAGGTTTTAGCGAATTCCACAATCAGGATGGCGTTTTTCGCCGACAAACCGATGGTGGCCAGCAGGCCGACCTGAAAATAGACATCATTCGGCAGCCCGCGCAGGCTGGTCGCCAACACCGCACCGAGTACTCCCAGCGGCACAATGAACATGACCGAAAAGGGTACCGACCAGCTCTCGTACAGCGCTGCCAGGCCAGAAACACCACCAGAATGGACAAGGCATAGAGGGCCGGTGCCTGGTTACCGGCAAGGCGTTCCTCGTAGGACAGCCCGGTCCAGGAATAACTCACGCCGGGCGGCAATTGGTCGGCAATGCCCTCAACGGCGGCCATCGCATCACCCGAGCTGACCCCTGGTGCCGGTGCGCCCATAATCTGTACCGACGGCAGACCGTTATAGCGTTCCAGACGCGGCGAACCGTACACCCAATGGGCACTGGCAAAGGCGGAGAAAGGCACCATCTCGCCACTGCTGTTGCGCACATACCAGTCATTCAGATCTTCCGGCTGCATGCGAAATGGCGCATCAGCCTGCATATAGACTTTCTTGACCCGGCCGGCCTGGACGAAATCGTCAACGTACGAACTGCCCCAGGCACTGGCCAGCGCGCTATTAATCTCCGCGACAGTCAAACCGTACGCACCGGCTTTGGCCTGATCGATATCAATCTGCACCTGCGGCGTGTCTTCCAGACCGTTCGGCCGCACCGCCACCAGCTGCGGATTCTGGCTTGCCATGCCGAGCAGTTGATTGCGCGCCTGTATCAGTGCTTCATGCCCGATACCGCCACGATCCTGCAGCTGCAGATCAAACCCGCTGGCGTTGCCCAGCTCCATAACAGCGGGCGGCGCGAAAGCAAAAACCCGGGCATCACGAATCTGCGAAAACGCCTGCATGGCCCGTCCGATCACCGCATCCACATGCGCCTCCGGCTGCGTCCGCTCATCCCAGTTTTTCAGACGAATAAACGCAATACCCATATTCTGCCCGCTACCGGCAAAACTGAAACCGGCCACGGCCATCATCTGGTCAACCAGTTCGGCTTCATTTTCCAGAAAATGCTGCTCGACCTGCTCGATAACCTTCAGGGTGCGCGCCCGGGTGGCACCGGTGGGCAGTACAATTTGCGCAATCACAATGCCCTGATCTTCGTCCGGCAGAAAAGCCGTGGGCAAACGCAGAAACATATAGCCCATGCCGATCACTATCACCAGATAGATCAGCAAAAACCGCCCGCCGCGCCGCAACATGCCGGCCACACCGGCTTGATAGCCCAGCGTGGCGCGCTCGAAACCCCGGTTGAACCAGCCGAAAAAGCCGCGCTGGTTGGCGTGTTTAGCCGGATCAACCGGCTTCAGCATGGTGGCACACAGGGCCGGTGTCAGAATCAGCGCCACCAGTACCGACAGCACCATGGCAGCGACAATCGTGATGGAAAACTGGCGATAGATCACACCGGTAGAACCGCCGAAAAAGGCCATCGGCACAAAGACTGCCGACAGTACCAGGGCAATACCCACTAGCGCGCTGGTGATCTGGTCCATGGATTTACGGGTCGCTTCACGCGGCGTCAGTCCATCTTCCTGCATAACCCGTTCGACGTTTTCCACCACCACAATGGCATCGTCCACCAGCAGCCCGATAGCCAGCACCATGGCAAACATGGTCAGGGTATTAATGGAATAGCCGAATGCGGCCAATACCCCAAACGTGCCAAGCAAAACTACTGGTACTGCAATAGTGGGAATAAGTGTCGCCCGGAAGTTCTGTAAAAACAAATACATCACCAGGAAGACCAATAAAATGGCCTCGATCAGTGTTTTAACCACTTCTTCAATCGAGATCCGCACGAAGGGCGTGGTGTCGTAGGGATAAACAGCTTTCACGCCAGCCGGGAAAAACTGCCCGAGCTCTTCGATTTTTGCCTGTATGGCGGCCGCAGTATCCAGCGCATTGGCACCGGTCGCCAGCCGCACAGCCATAGCGGCAGCCGGTTGCCCGTTGTAACGGGCGGTGGCGTTGTAGTTCTCGTTGCCCAGTTCGAGCCGCGCCACGTCACGCAGATAAACGGTTGCACCGTCAGCCGCACTGCGCAGCAAAATATCGCCGAACTGTTCCGGCGTGTTCAGACTGCTCTGCACATTGACGGTGGCGTTCAGGTCCTGACCGGGCACAGCCGGCACCGCGCCCAGCTGACCGGCTGAAACCTGGGCATTCTGGGCCTGCACCGCAGCTGCGATGTCAGACGGGGTGAGTCTGTACTGGTGTAATTTGCCCGGATCGAGCCAGATCCGCATGGCGTACTGCGACATAAACAGCTGCACTTCACCGACGCCTTCGACGCGGCTGAGCGGGTCCTGCAAACGACTGGCCATGTAGTCACCGAGATCGCCGACGTCCAGCCGGCCATCCTCGGACACCAGTCCGATCACCATCAAAAAGTTGCGTACTGATTTCGCGACCTTGATGCCTTGCTGCTGCACTTCCACCGGCAGTGACGGTGTGGCCAGCTGCAGCTTGTTTTGTACCTGTACCTGCGCCACATCGGGGTCGGTGCTATTGTCAAAGGTCAGCGTGATCGTCGCAGTGCCGGTGGACTCACTGGTTGACGACATATACCGCAGCCCGTCCAGCCCGGTCATCTGCTGCTCGATCACCTGGGTGACCGTATCTTCCACTGCTTTCGCTGAAGCACCGGGGTACGTAGCCGTGATGCTGATCTGCGGCGGCGCGATAGAGGGATACTGGGCAATCGGCAGCGTCAGGATCGACAGCGTTCCGCCCAGCATAATGAGAATAGCGATAACCCAGGCGAAAATGGGTCGATCAATAAAAAACCTGGCCATGTGATGTTGTCCTTATTATGTCTTGGCAGCGATTAATTACGGGCCAGGGTGGCGCTGTCTGTATCCAGCGTTACGCTGACCGCACGCGCCTGCGCACCCGGCCGCACTTTCTGCAGACCGTCCACAATCAATTGATCGCCGGCGTCCAGCCCCGCTGTTACCAGCCATTGATGGCCAATCGAGCGATCGACCGTCAGCGACCGCAGTTCGACCACACCCTGCTCGTTCAGTACCAGTGCGGTGGCATTGCCCTGGTATCGCGGGTGATGCTGCGCTGCGGTGCCAGAATGGCTTCGGGCTTGACGCCTTCATGGATCACAGCCCGCACATACATACCCGGCAGCAAAACCTGCTCAGGATTCGGAAAAACCGCCCGCAGCGTCACGGTGCCCGTGCTTTCGTCCACATTCACTTCGGAAAACTGCAACTGCCCGCTTTCGCTGTAGCGGCTGCCGTCTTCCAGGATCAGTTCCACATTGGCGTTCAGATCTTCTGTGCGCTGCAGCTGACCACTCGCCAGGGCGCGTTTGAGGCGCAGCAATTGCGCACTGGATTGCGTCACATCGACATAAATCGGATCGAGCTGCCGTACTGTGGCCAGTGCTTCGCTCTGGTTTGCGGTCACCAGTGCGCCGGGGGTGACAGCCGAACGACCGATACGACCAGCAATCGGGGATTTCACCTGGGTATAGTCGAGGTTAATGCGGGCTGTCTGGACCGCCGCTTCACTCATCGCCACAGTCGCCTGCGCCTGCTTCAGGGCCGCCACGGCATCGTCGTAGGATTCCTGGCTCACTGCCTTGATCTTCACCAGGTTTTTATAGCGCTTGACCTTGAGCTGAGCGCTTGTCAGCGCTGCTGCATCCCGCGCCAGCGTTGCTTTGGCACTGTCATAAGCGGCCTGATAAGTGGCCGGATCAATCTGGTACAACACCTGCCCGGCCTCTATCTCACCGCCTTCAGAAAACAGCCGCTGCTGAATGATGCCACTGACCTGCGGCCGCACTTCAGCGATCAGATACGGGGCGGTACGACCTGCCAGCTCGGTAGACAGGGTCACTGCGCGGGGTTGTATTTCCACCACGCCAACCTCGGGAACCGGAGCCGGAGCGGGCTGCCCCTGAGCCTGGGTGGTATCACACCCACTCAGCAGCACACCCGCACTACCGATTAGAAAAACTGCAAATATTGAATGCAAAACAGGGTGTTGCATGATTTACCTCACACACGCGATAAGAAAGTATTGTATTATGAAATGGATTGCATAGAATGAATAATCATTCTAGAATGTACGTTTACTCTAGTTATCACGCCTGACAAAGTCAAGCCTGAAATAGGGGGTTTAGGACAATGTCGCAAAATGACAGGTGAGCAGCTTGCGAGATTTTCAGGCAGCCCGATTCAGGTATCATGAGACAGATAACAAGCGTGCGCTCAGGCGGGTGGCAGACACGCCCTGTCGCCGCTAAAAATGCGTGCATAAGCAAAAACAACAGGGCCAGCCCCCTTCCAGCAAACGAGGCAAATGACATGAATCAACCAGCTGACAATGTGCAGTCAGAACGCTCCAGATTGCGCCGGCAACAGGTACTGGACGCCGCTGCTGCTTGTTTCCGGGAGTATGGATTCCACGGCGCCAGCATTTCCCAGATCTCCAAGGCTGCCGGTATGAGTGCCGGGCATATCTATCATTTTTTCGATAATAAAGAAGCCATTATCGGTGCCATTGTGGAGCAGAAGGTAGAGCGCTCCATCGAGATGATCACCCGCTTCGAAAGCGAGGCAGACGTGTTCGGCACCATGGTTGAACGGATGGATACAGGGCTGGAGGATAAAACCGATCCGGAGTTTGTCGGCTTATGGCTTGAAGTTCTGGCCGAAGCGGCCCGCAATCCTGAAATAGCGCGAATTGTGCAGACAGCCGATCAGAAAATGCGCGAGCGGGTCACCCGGCTGGAAAAAATCGCCCGCCAATCCCGTTGTATTGACTCTCAGATCAAGCCGGAAGCGGTCGCCGAAGTGATCATGGCGCTGCTTGAAGGTCTGGGCAATCGTATCGTCCAGAACCCCGACATGGACAAGGACGAAGTCATCAAGGTTTTGCGGGTCGCCGCCCAGGCCATCCTGCAGGCCTGATGCACTTATCCGGGCTGGCCGGATGCTGACCCTTTCAGCCTGCCCTGCACTGCTTTTTTCTTCACCTCACTAAAATATCCGCAGTTATTCCCGCAGGGACGTTTGCTGCAGCCTGGAAATCTGCTAGAGTAATTTATAGAGTGAATGATCATTCTATTTTTTGAACACGACTACGCTGCATTACTCTGCGGCTTCGCAATCCCCTGTGCAAGGCACCGCAGCGCGTGTCAGCAATACTTGTAATAACGAGACTTTTCATGAATCAGCCCGTAGATAATGTGCCGTCAACACGCTCCGAATTGCGTCGGCAACAGATTCTGGATGCCGCCACCGATTGTTTTCGGCGCTGTGGCTTTCACGGTGCCAGCATTTCCCAGATATCCAAGGCCGCCGGTATGAGTGCCGGGCATATCTACCATTTTTTCGATAATAAAGAAGCGATCATAGCCGCTATCGTAGAACAGAACGTGGCGTACTCGCTGGCGTTAATCAAACACTTTGAAGATCAGGCCGATGTCTTCGAAGCCATTGTTGAAAAAATTGGCCAGGCCCTTAAAGAACATACCGACCGGGAGTTTGTCTGTTTGTGGCTTGAGGTACTGGCCGAGGCGGCCCGCAACCCGGAAATGGCACAAATAGTCCAAACCGCTGACCAGAAAATGCGCCAGCGAGTGACTTGTCTGGAAGAAGTTGCGCGGCAATCACGCGGCATCGACTCCAAGGTCAAACCGGAAGCCGTAGCGGAAGTCATCATGGCCTTGTTCGAAGGCCTGGGAAACCGCATTATTCAGAACCCCGTGATGGACAAGGACGAAGTCGCCAAAGTGCTGCGGATCGCTGCCCAGGCCATTCTGCAGGCCTGACAGGCTCTCAAAAACCGCTTCGGTATCAGTACAGATTTGCAATAGCCGCCTAAACCAGCACGGCCACCTCCAGTTTGCCGCTGCGGCTTTGCGTGTGCACCGCTACGCTGTCACCACGCCGGCGAATCACCAGATCAATGCTGCTGTCACCGAAGCACAAGCCTTTGATCTGCATCTTGTGGATATAGTCCGGCAAGCGGGGCTGGTGTAAACGAATATGCGGTGGCTGCGGGGAAAAACTCACGCCAAGACAGGCCTGCACCAGCATAAACACCGAACCACTGGCCCAGGCTTGCGGCAGGCAGGCCACCGGGTACAGGGTTGGCGCCTGCCCTGCTACCCGCTCAAAACCGCAAAATAACTCCGGCAAACGATGCAAATCCAGAAAGATAGCGGCATTAAACAGACCGGTCAGCAGCGTCAAAGCCTCTGTCTTGAAACCATACCGGGCCAGCCCGGCCGCTGCCAGTGCGGTATCGTGCGGCCAGACCGAACCGTTATGGTAAGACATGGGGTTATAGCGGGGCTCACCGGCAAAAATGGTGCGTACCCCCCAGCCATTAAAGCCCTGCGATCCGACCAGACCACGGGCAATACGAGCCGCATGCGCCGGCGTGCTCAGGCCGCAATACAGCGCATGCGCGGGATTCGAACTGCGCACCGCACAGGGCTTTTTGGCACCATCCAGCGCCAGCGCGTAAGTACCGATATCTTCCACCCAGAAAGCCCGTTCGAAGGCCTCGCGCAGGACCTCTTTGCGGGTTCGCCAGCGCGCTGCCTGCTGTAAGCGACCCAAAATCTCGGCGATCTCGGCACCCAGCGCATAGGCCTCATACACATAGGCCTGCACTTCGCACAACGCAATTGGCGGCTCGGCGGCGCGGCCATCCGCATGGAAGATCGAATCGTCGGAGTCTTTCCAGCCCTGCTGCACCAGACCGCTCGGGCCCAGCCGGGCATACTCGACAAAACCATCGTTATCCAGATCGCCATACTGCTCTATCCAGGCGATAGCTCGCTCGATATGCGGCCATAACTGCTCGATAAATGCGCGATCACCGGTACGCTGGAGATAACGCCCGGCCAGCATCACGAACAGTGGTGTGGCATCCACCGTACCGTAATAACGCCGGAACGGCACTTCGCCCAAAGCCGCCATTTCGCCTTCACGCAACTCGTGCAAAATCTTGCCCGGCTGGGCTTCCATCGCAGCCTCTTCGCTGCTCGCCTGATTAGCGGCCAGAAATGTCAGGACACCGCGCGCCATGGCGGGATGCACCCACAGCGTCTGCAGTGCGGTGATCAGCCCGTCGCGGCCAAACGGGGTAGCAAACCAGGGCACCCCCGCAAACGGATAAGACCCGTAGCGGGTCCGGGTGATCAGCATCTGCAAATCAGCGGCGGAGCGGTTCAACCAGTCGTTGAACTGTTCGTTATCGGTGAAAATTTCGGTGCGCTCCGCCAGATCCGCCGCGACCGCCCGATCCAGTTCATCGATAGCCTGGGCATGATTACCCAGGCAGAAATAAGCGCTGCCACTGGCACAGGACACGGTCGCTTCCAGCTCAAACCCTGCTCCGGGATCGAGTTCCACGAAAAACAGCGCGGAGGTATTCGACCAGCGCTCAGGCGCTCGGTCAAAACCGATGCGGGTCTGGCGCAAGACCTTATCCAGTCCCCGATACGCCAGGATAAGCGCTGTATCCTCCTGCACCGGCGGCAGTGCCTCGCCGCGCTGCGGGCGTTGTACTCCGCGCACTTCGAAGATATCCCGAAAATCGGCAGCAAAGGACACTTCCAGCTCGAAACCAAGACGCTGATCGTGATAGTTCACCACCTGCAGCCGCTCGTGCAGCGCGCGATCCTGCACCGCGATATCGCGGTGCAGGTGCAGTGTTCCCTTGGGTAACCAGAGTTGCTCTGCCTGGAAAATATCCGGCGTCGTCTGATCTACCGCCAGGACGCTATTGTCCAGCTTGACGGTGGAGTTCAGCAGCATGGGCCGGCGCTGCGCTGCCATCCATTCCCAGCGGGAAAGATGACGCGTGCCAAGACAGTACAACCCGTGTTCACCGATGCCCGCGCGCCCGACAGCGCCATTGCGGTCAAACACCGCAAAGGTATCGTCCTGTTTCAGCACCCGGGTGCGATCATCAATGGCCGACGAGGTGGCCGGAATGTACCACTGGCTGTCGATTTGAATGGCATCATCCATAGTGCGAACCGTCATCTAGTGCGGTTGACAGATCGGCCCGCGCACTCACCGGGGTTAGGCCTGGCAAACGCTGTTGTTCCGGACCGGAACGGTGTATCCGGGCGGTGTTCCGGCGCGCCTCAAAGCGCAACTCCGGTTGCTGCTGCACACGAGTTTCACGGGCATCAATCAGGCGGCGATAAACGGCCAGGTAATCCGCCGCCATACGGCGCGCCGAAAAATGGGTTTCGAAATATTGCCGGCAGGCGCGCCGGTCAATAGCGTCAATGCGCGCGACAGCATTCACCGCTTCCTCGATCGAGGACACAATGTAACCGCTGATACCATCCGCCATCACCTCGGGCACCGCGCCCTGGCGAAAAGCAATGACCGGTGTGCCGCAGGCCATGGCCTCGATCATCACCAGCCCGAAAGGCTCCGGCCAGGCAATCGGAAACAGCAGCGCGCGGGCGCCTCCCAGCAGCGCATTTTTGCCCTGCTCGTCCACCTCGCCGATATATTCGATCAGGGGGTCGGCCAGATGCGGCTGGATACACGCCTCGAAATAGTCCCGGTCCACTGGATCGATCTTGGCCGCCATTTTCAGGGGCATACCGGTGCGCTGGGCGATTTTGATAGCAGTCTCCGGCCCTTTCTCCGGTGAGAACCGCCCCAGAAAAGCCAGATAATCACCCGCCTGCGGCTGCCAGTCGTAGCAGGTTTCGGGCACTCCGTTATAAACCGTGGCAGCCCAGTTTGCCATCGGCAGCGGCGACCGCTGATGGCGCGCAATGGACACCAGCGGCATATCGGCAAACTCGGCGTACAGTGCTTGCAGATCCGGCAGATCCAGACGTCCGTGCAGCGTCGTCAGCTGGGGTACGCGCAATTGTCGCCAGAGCGGAAAATGCAGATAGTCCGTGTGGAAATGAATGATATCGAATTGCTGCGCCTGGCGCGCCACCGCCGCCAGCTGCAGCGTGTGCCAGATGGTCGGGTCGCGCGGCTCACGGCTCAGTCGCAACGCTTCCGGGATGATCGTCTGCAGTTTGGCACTGGTGCGTGAATCGCCGCTTGCGAACAGCGTCACATCGTGCCCCTGGCGCACCAGCTCTTCGGTCAGATAATGGACGACGCGTTCCGTGCCGCCATAGGTCTTGGGTGGAACGCTCTCGAACAAAGGTGAAATCTGTGCAATCTTCATTTCGCCTGCATACTCCATTGGTTCCTCAGTTGTCTCAGCGCAACATCGCCGACTGCGACGTCTGTCGCTGTATAAGCAAACCTCAGAATTACACTGTGAAAAAACCTGATTTTTGGGGCGGGACCGGGTGACAGCTGCGTACACTACGCGGGCTATTCGGGCGGGAAATCGGGCGGACAGTCAAACCGCTGGCTATCCTGATACAGGACAGCTTATGCGCGATGGGCGATGTCATCCTGTCACGGGGTCGTCCCCCGGACAACGCAAAACCTTCCGTCCGAACACCGTTCAGTCACGCCATACGCTAAAATAGGGGCAAATCAGACATGATCAAGAGTTGCTTTAATCCACTGCTCGCACACTCACCAACTATCACTTTTTTAACACGGCAATTTATTTCGCTTCTGCTAAAAGGGGGATGAGAATAGGCGGTAAGTACCGATGGTGTTCTTTGCTACAGCACTGATGGGTATTGGTTAAATTTAGTGGTTTGGCTTATCCTTGCAACATCATAACAACACCACACCATAACCGCGTGTTTAGCCATAAAAACAAAGGCATTTCCCTGTCGTACCTATTGCGCCTGAGCTACCCTTCCCGAGATTAAAACATGGAAAAAATAGTCAAAATTGCGACCCAGTGGCCGAAGCTGGTCTTTGCAGTGCTCTTGCTCATTTCCGCTGGGGCTGTATTACAGCTGGACAAGCTTACGGTTGATACCAGCGCCTCTGTACTGATGCTGGCTGACGACCCTGACAAAGCCTTTTACCAGACGCTACAAGAAACCTTCGGCTCCGATAATATCGCTATTGTCTACGTCGAGGATAAAGCGCTTTTCAGCCGCAAAAAACTGCAGCTCCTGCAGAGCGTCACGACGCAGCTGGCAGCCATCGAAGGCGTGGAAAAAGTAACCAGTCTGTTCACGCTGGAAAACGTTCAGACTGCAGATACCAGGCTGCAAGCGCCGTTGCTGATCGAGTCGATCCCGGAAACCGATGCGGCGCTGGAATCCTTGCGCCGTACGGCCCTGAACAGCCCGTTCGCCCGCAATATTCTTTCCTCTGACGGCACCGCCACCGCCCTCTATATTCATTTCCGCCACGCGCTGGCCGGCACAGCCATTGATGCACATTTGGTAGACGCTATCGAGCAGGCGATAGCGCCGCTTATCAGAGAGGTCGTCACTTTTGCCCCGGACGATAACACCTTCGAGCGGGCGTTTCAGGTCGGCGCACCGTATCAGCGCCATTTACTGGCCACCACTCTGAGCAGCGATCTGACGCTGTTTGTCGTCCTGACCCTGGTTGTGGTTTTGCTCTGTCTGGGTGTTTATCTGAAATCACCGGGCAGCCTGCTTGTGCTGGTGGTGACCGCCGCTCTGAGCGGCTTGTGGAGTCTGGCCTGCATGGCGCTGCTGCAACTGCCGGTCACGCTTTTAACTGCCCTGCTGCCGGTGCTGCTTATCGCACTGGGATCGCTGCCAGGTATCCGGTTGCTTGATCATTACAGGTCTGGTCTGCGCGAGGGCCAGACTCCACAAGCGGCGTTGTGGTCGATGGTGGACAAGCTGAGCCCGGCATTTTTCCTGACCTTTGCCTGCAGCTGGCTGGCCGTATTGTCTCTCCGCCTGAACGACATTCTGGTTTTGCAGCAATTCGCGACAGCCGCCTCTTTGGCCTTGCTGTTCAGTTTTATTATCACGCTCATTTTACTGCCCCTTTATTTATCCACATTCGGCCACCGGCTGGCCCCTCAGCCTGTACCGGGCAATACCGCCGAATCGGCCCCAGACCGGGTAACCGGGTCGGGCCTGTTTAGCCGTGCCGCCGACGCCCTGATTCAAGCCATGCCGACCAATAAGATGACCGTGCCACTGCTGGCTATCGTGCTGGCCGTGCTGCTGGGCGCTGGTATGGTGGCTATCAAAAGCAATAATGATCCGGCCGATTTTTTGAGTCGGTCAGCGCTTTTGCAATCCCGCAATCATCTGGTGACTGAGCGCTTGCACGGCATGCAGACCTTTACGATTGTGTTCGGCAGCGAGCAGGATGGCGCATTCAAAGATCCGGCCCTGCTGAATGAGATTCAAAAAGTGCAGGACTTCATCCAGCAACTGAAACTCTTCGATACCAGCCTGGCAGTCACTGATCTGCTGAGCTATCTCCAGCGGGAAACGGGCGGCGGAGATATGCCCTATTACGGTTTGCCGGGTACTGCCGGGCCTGCCCCGAATTACCTACCGGCCCTGTGGGACAGTACTGCAATCAAACCGTTTGTATCGGCGGATTACAAACAGGCTATTGTGCGGGTCTGGCATCACTACACCACATCCCAGGACTTACAGCAGGCATTGACCAGTCTGCAGGCTTATACCGATTCGCTGGACAAGCGTCTGGAAGTACGTTTCAGCGGTGCCGATATTCTGCTGGCGGCAGCGGCGGATTCGCTGCTGAGCGGTCAGGTGAAGTCGCTGACAGCACTGATGCTGGCTATGTTTGTCTTGATTTCGCTGCTGTTTTAAAATTTAAGCCGGGCTGATTGCCCTGCTGCCCAATCTTGCAGCGCTTGCCATCCTGTTTGGCGTGATGGGTTATCTGGCCATCCCTTCACGGTTCTGACTGCGCCGATAACTGTCATCGGTCTCGCTATCGGACTGGGCTATACCTTGCGCTTAATGCTGCGGCAGAATGAAGAAATCCGCACCTCCGCCCAGGACAAACAGGACATAAAACGCACGCTGCGAACCGAAATCACCCCTATCCTTACCAGTGCAACCCTGCTTATTCTAGGGTTTGGCGTTCTGCTGGTCGCCGACCTCAAGCCGATTGCCCAGAGCGGCGGTCTGGCGGTACTCATCCTGCTCACGATGCTGCTGGCCAATGTGTATATCACCCCGCTGCTGCTAGGCTCGATGCGCTTTGTCACGTTGTGGGGCATGGTCACCGTGAATGTCAGCGCGAGATTATCAATAACTGCGACCTGTTCAAAAACATGCATACCTGGCAGATCAAGCAAATTATTCTGCTGTCGCAGGTACAGCACATCGAGGCCGGCACGGTATTTATCCAGCAGGGCGAGGTCGGTCACGAAATGTACGTTATTCTGGCCGGCACGGCCCGCGTCGAGACTGTCAGCACGGAGGGCAGTCGGCAGCTCATTATCACCCTGCATGAGGGTCAGGTCATTGGCGAAGTCGCGCTGGTATCCCAGGCCGAACGCACCGCTGATGTCGTCGCCGAGACTGATTTACAAGTGCTGGTACTGGAATGGAAAGCGCTGGAGCGGCTGGGCAGTTTCCTGCCGATGATTTCGGCGCGGCTGTTTCTCAATATTGCCAATATCATCGGCAATCGCCTGGCGGACGAACTCAGCCAGCAGCGTTAACCGTCAATAAAAGTATCCGACCAGGATATTCCGGCCCGAGAATGGCGTTTGGTGCGCGCCGTTTGTCATTATGGCCGGCCCGCCAGGGCATACGCTAGGCGAATATACCGAGGCATGTTATTTTTAGCCTGCACCCCAGAAGACGAGGAGATAATTATCATGCAAAAAATCATCATCGGCCTGGCCGCCGCTGTCACCACTTTCGTCACTGCTACAGCCAGTGCTGAGCAATGCAGCAACGAGGTCTGGAACAAAGTCATGGAGCGCGGCACATTAGTGGTCGGCGTCAAGGCTGATTACAAACCGTGGGGCTTTCGCAACGAATCGGGCGAGCTTGTGGGCATGGAAGTCGACATGGCCAAAGACGTTGCTGACACCATGGGAGTTGCGCTTGAACTGGTGCCGGTCCAGTCGTCGAACCGAATGCAGTTTCTTGAGCAGGGCAAGATTGATCTGATGATTGCTACCATGTCGGATCGGGCGGATCGGCGCGAGATTGTCGGCATCGTCGGCCCCAATTACTACACCTCCGGCACCAATGTGATGGCCCCCAAGGCGTTGGGCCTGAAAGACTGGGAAGAACTGCGCGGCAAGCCGGTCTGCGGCAAGCAGGGCGCATTTTATAATCAGATTATCGAAGAACGCTATGGCGCCGAGATTATTGCGTTTACCGGCAACGCCGAAGCCAAACAGGCACTGCGCGACCGCAAATGCATCGCCTGGGTCTATGACGATTCCTCGATCATGTCCGATATCGCCTCGGGCAATTATCCGGACTTTGAAATGCCACTCCCGTCCGAGGACGATAACCCCTGGGGTCTGGCGGTACCGAAAGCCGAGCAACACTGCATCTTCGGTCGCTTCATGTCAGGCATGCAATATAACTGGCATCAGTCGGGCCGCCTGATTGATCTCGAGCAAAAATGGGGCATCCAGCCCACCGCTTATCTGCAAGCCCAGCATGAACACCTCAAGGACTGGCTGGCCGAGTGATACTGACTAAGCGCACCGCTACGGTTTTTATGACCACTGGCGGTGCGCTAATCGAGGCATCATTATGAGCGGTTTCGAGGAATTTTTCCGCCAGCTTGCAGAAGAATATCCGCGCTGGAATTTCATCTGGCTGTACGAGGCACGCCAGACCGAAAAAATTCTCAGCGGCATCTGGATGACCATCCAACTGTCAGTAGCCTGTGTGATCCTGTCGGTCATTATTGGCGTAATCGGTGCCGCCCTGCAGGGCGCACGCTCGGCCCTGGTCCGGGCACTGGTGCAGGGGTATATCCAGTTCTTTCGCAACACCCCGCCGCTGGTGCAGTTGCTGTTTTTCTATTTTGCGCTGGGCCAGTTCACACCGACCTACTCGCCCGACGGCTGGCTGCAAGTGCCGATTATTTCCAATGTGGGCTGGGCGATTATCTCGCTCTCTTTCTTCGCCGGCGCGTTCAATATCGAGATTTTTCGGGCTGGCATCGAGACGGTCCCCGAATCCACCCGCGAAGCGAGTGAAAGCCTCGGTTTTACGCGCTTGCAGACGTACCGTTATATTGTCTTGCCGCTGGCTTTCCGGATCAGCCTGCCGGCCCTCAACAATAATCTTGTCAATTTAGTCAAGACCACCACCCAGGCCTTCGCCATTGCGGTGCCGGAACTGTTGTATCAGTCGGTTACGATCTGGAATGATTTTCCGAGCGCCCAGAATCCGACCATGCTGCTGCTGTTCGTGGTCTATATCGTGCTCGTTGCCATTCTGGTATTTGGCATGCACCGTTGGGAACGCGCGATGAGGATACCCGGTTATGGCCAATAAAATCCCCGGTGTCAGCGCGCCGGCGCATACCCGTCTGGCAGTACTCAAACCCTTTCGCCCGACTGTCACCGGGCCGGACCCGATGCTGTTTACCCGCTGGCTGGCCGGACTGCCGGTCTGGACACCGCTGGTAATTTTGCTGCTCTGCTTCGGCTGGGCCGCTGTCGCGCATGCCCAATCGCGCTTTGGCTATGCCGAGGCCAGCGCGGCATTATGGCGCTGGATGCCGTTTCTGATCTGGTCCGGGTTTTTCTTCAATGTGCTGATTTCGGTACTCGCCATGGCCATCGGCACTGTTGTCGGCGCTGTGCTGGGACTGGCGCAGATATCACTCAATCCGATTGTGCGCCGGCTGGCCTGGTTCATCACCCAACTGTTTCGCAACTCGCCCTGGCTGGTGATTCTGTTTATCGTGCTGCTGGCTTTTCCGTTCGAGATCAGGATTGGTGATCTGATCATTCCCGTGCCGGACTGGATCAAGGCAGTGATTGGCCTGAGCCTGCCGGTGATGGCGAATATTTCCGAAATCGTGCGCGGCGCGGTCAATTCGGTGCCCACCGCCCAATGGGAGGCTTCCGAAAGCCTGGCTTTCAGTCGCCGCCAGACGCTCTGGCAAATCATTCTGCCGCAGTGCTATAAGCGGATGATCCCGCCGTGGATGAACTGGTACGCGATCCTCACCATGGCAACGCCCTTGTGCTCGCTGCTGGGGGTCGAGGAACTCATTACATTAATTCGACAGGCGATGGAAAGCGAAAACAATCACCCGGAGCTGCTGTTACCTTTTTTTGGTTTCGCGCTGGTGATGTTTTTCGCCTACTGCTATCCCATCGCACGTTTGACCATTGCGCTGGAACGCCGCTATGCCATCAAGTTTTAAGGTAACGCCATGACTGCACAATCCGCGTGGACACCTGATCAACCCATTATTGCCATCAACGATGTGCATAAATCGTTCGGCGAGCTGGAAGTCCTTAAAGGCATTTCGTTTAATGTCATGAAGGGTGAAGTCGTCTGTATCATCGGGCCTTCGGGCTCCGGCAAATCAACCCTGATCCGCTGCATCAATGCGCTGACAACGATTCAGGCAGGCTCGATCAAGGTCGAGGGGCAGGAGGTACACGACCCGGAGCTGGACAAACTGGCACTGCGCCGGAAAGTCGGCATGGTGTTCCAGCAGTACAATCTGTTTCCACACAAAACCGCCTTGCAGAATCTGATGATGGCACCGCTGCTGGTGCTGAAACAGCCCAAGGACGAGGTCGAACAACGGGCCCGCGCCTTACTGCAAAAAGTTCGTCTGGACGGCAAGGAAAACAGCTATCCCGGTGAACTTTCCGGTGGCCAGCAACAGCGTGTGGCTATCGCCCGTTCGCTGGCGATGAACCCGGATGTCATGCTGTTTGACGAGGTCACCGCGGCGTTGGACCCGGAAACCGTCAAGGAAGTGCTGATCACGATTAAAGAACTGGCGGCTGAAGGCATGACCTGTATTCTGGTGACCCATGAAATGGGCTTCGCCCGCGAAGTGGCCGATCACATCTATTTCACTGACCGTGGCGTTATCGTCGAGCACGGCCCGCCAGAGACGTTTTTCAGCGAGGCCAGAGATCCACGCACGCGGGAGTTTCTCAGCCAGATTCTGTAATGCCGGCGGGCACCCGTCAGCAACACATTATTCGAACGGCAGACCGGCGTATTGCTCACACATCGAGTGCTGAGCAGATTCGGAGGCAGCGATATAGTCAAGCTCGATCTCCTGGACGCGCTGGTCAAAGGCAGTCTGATCGGGAAACCGGTGCAGCAGCTTCGTCAACCACCAGGAAAAGCGGGCTGCTCCCCAGACGCGCCGCAACGCCATATCCGAGTAGCTGTCCAGATACCGCGTTGAGCGCTGGCAGTAAAATTCGATGAATGCGCGGGATAAATAATAAACATCCGAGATGGCCAGATTCAGGCCTTTGGCACCGGTTGGCGGTACGATATGCGCTGCATCGCCGGCCAGGAATAAATGCCCGTAACGCATCGGTTCGGCAACAAAACTGCGCAGTGGTGCGATGGATTTTTCGAGCGCCGGCCCGGTCACAATCTGCTTGGCGATCTCGGCCGGGAATCGTGCTTTAAGCTCGTCCCAGAAGCGCTCATCGGGCCAGTCCTCAAGCCTGGTATCCAGCTCGCACTGAATATAGTAGCGACTCAGCATGGGACTGCGTTGCGAAGCCAGTGCAAAACCACGCTCATGGCTGGCATAAATGATATCTTTCAACGGCGGCGTTTCTGACAGAATGCCCAGCCAGCCAAACGGGTAAATTTTTTCAAACGTCCGCAGTACGGAAGCCGGAATCGCCTGCCGGCTGACACCATGAAAACCATCACAACCGGCAATAAAATCGCAATCGATACGGTGCCTCTGGCCGTCTTTCTGATAGCTGAGATAAGGCTTGTCGCTGCTGATTTCATGCGGGGTCACCGCCTCGGCCTCATCAATAATGCGAGCGTCTATCGCATCCAGCGCAGCGTAGAGATCCTCGGTGATTTGCGTCTGGCCGTATGCCATCATCTGCTTGCCGGCATATTTCCGGGTGTCGATGAAAAAAAGGCTTTTGCCGGCCCAAGCAATACAGGTGCCGTCATGGGCGTGGCCTTCGCGTTCCATACGCTCGCCTACCCCGGCCTGCCGCAGCACTTCGACCGACCCCCACTCCAGTACCCCAGCCCGAATACGGGCCAGCACATACGCACGGCTGCGCTGCTCCAGCACAATATTGTCGACACCGTTGTTGTGCAACATCAGTGACAGCAGCAAGCCGGCTGGCCCGCCGCCGATAATGCCAACTTGAGTATGCATCCGGCTTCCTCCAAAGGTTTTATCTCAGGAAAAGCATTTTATTTTTCTATTGATCAACGTCTTAAAAATATTGATGAACGTTTAGTACATTATTGTGTTGAAGCAGGTGTTGAAACCGGAGCTGTTTTTGCAGCCGCTCCGACAGAACCGGGTCTAGCCGGTTTCCCGCAGACGCTCTGAGTCAGACCGACTGGCGCTTTGCGCAACCGATTCGGCACTGGTGACCATACGCCAGGCGCTGGTATCAGACAACATGGCCCGCAACAGCGCAGCATTCATGCCGTGGCCAGGTTTATAGGCGCGATAATGACCGAGAATCGGCGCCCCTGCCAGATACAGATCACCGATGCTGTCGAGCAGCTTATGGCGCACGAATTCGTCCGGATAACGCAAACCTTGCGGATTCATGATGCGATCGCCATCGATCAGAATGGCATTGTCCAGCGATCCGCCCAGCGTCAGGCCCCGTTCCCGCAGTGCGTCGATCTGTTCGCGAAAACCAAAGGTACGGGCGCTGGCAATCTCTCGCGAAAAGGCATCGCCCTGCAAAACCATCGAGTAATGTTGCTGACCGATCACCCGGCTGGCAAAGTCAATACCGACACTGAATCGTCTGAGCTGATCGGGCGCATAGCTGGCCCATTTATCACCATCCTGCACCTCGATCGTTTTCAGCACCTGGATATAGCGACGATGCCGGCAGACTGGTAATGCCAGCCTGCTGTATCAAAGCCACCAGCGGTGCAGAGCTGCCATCCAGTATCGGCACTTCCGGCCCGTCCAGTTCAATACGCACGTTATCCACGCCACAGCCGCTTAGTGCAGCCAGCAGGTGTTCTACTGTGGTCACGCTCAAACCGTAGCTGTTACCAATAACGGTGGCCAGCGGGGTGGCGTTAATCTGGCGCCAGTTTGCCCGGATCAGACCCGTGGCATTAGGCACCGGCACATCGGTGCGCAAAAGGTAATGCCGGTGTTAGCCGGGGCGGGCCGCAAGCGCAGCGCAACGCGTTGCCCGGTATGCAGCCCTACCCCCGCGCACTGTACGGTATGCCGCAAGGTCTGCTGCTTATCTTCGATAATAGCGCTCATAGCAGTGTTGGATGCCTCGTTTAAGAATAAAAGTTAATAACTGTGATATTTTAACGCCATGACGGTCATAAATGCTTGTCTGGTGATGAAAATGCCAACAGTTTCCACAAACTGTATCGTCAACTTAAAAGCTGCCGGAATCACCCGGTCATTAGCTCCGATTTAAACATGGCTATAACCAATATCCCCGTCAAACTCACTGGCCTCTGGCGCGATACACGCACCGGCACAGCAGACCCCGCACGAGCGGACTGTCCGGCCAACGCGCCGCACAACAAAGGTTTGACGCCCTGTTGTTAGCGTAGACAAAATGAAAAAACGGGTTGAAAAGGCAGGCATTTAAGCAAATTGCTGCACCGCAGCATTTGCCTAGATTAACAATTCACTAACGGCTATGCAAGCACTGATGACAGGCGTCACCCGTGTTGCCAATAAGATGAATAAAATGGAGTTTGCAGGCAGCGGCGATTTACGTGGTCTGGCAGGCTACTGCCCGCCGATCCAGCGTTTTATTAATTCCTGCGCGAACGCCTGCAAACGACACAGTTATCAGAACAGCTTTTATTGCGGCGGCCTGTTATCGGGCCTGTTATCGGCCTCTTGTTCGTCTTCGAAACCCTGCAGTTCCAGCCACATCGCATTGATAATAGCGAACGAGCAGGCCAGCAATACCCCCAGAATCCAGCTGAAATACCACATCAGAATGATCTCCCCTGTTTAATAAAAGCTCGCTTCAATACAGGCTATTCGTGCTTTGCTGCACGCCTTCCACGGTGACAGTGCCGCGCAGCTTGCTGAACACCCAGCTGGTATACAGCAGAATAATCGGCAGGAAAAACACCGTCACGGCAAACATCCACTGCAGGGTCAAATGACTGGACGTCGCATCCCACAGCAACAGACTGCTGTTCGGGTCCGAACTCGACGGCATCAGAAAAGGAAACATCGAAAACCCTGCGGTCAAAATCACTCCGGTCAGCGCCAGTGAGCTGCTGATAAACCCCAGCCCCGGCCGCCCGAAACGCGCCAGCAGCACGGTCAGAATCGCCCCGGCAAAGCCCAGTCCCGGCGCGGCCAGCATCCAGGGATACTCGCTGTAATTGTTTAACCAGGCCCCGCTGGCCTGCACGACCTCTTTATGCAGCGGATTGGACGGCCCGGCCGGATCGACCGTGCCGGCCACAACGCTGTAGCCGTCCAGTGCGAACGCGACCCAGCAGCCCGCCAGCGCAAAGGCGGCGATCAGCAACAGACCAAAGCGCTGTGCAGCCCGTGCCGCACGGGCCTGCAGTATGCCTTCGGTTTTCAGTTGCAGATAAATCGCCCCCTGCATGACCAGCATCGCCAGGCTCACGACTCCGGCCAGCAGACCGAACGGATTGAGCAGACCCCAGAAACTGCCGCTATAGGTCACACGCAGATCCGGGTCGAAGCTGAACGGTACGCCTTGCAGCAGATTGCCGAAAGCCACGCCGAACACGACCGCCGGTACTGCCGCACCAATAAACAGGCCCCAGTCCCAGAAACCGCGCCAGCGCGGATGATCCACTTTACTGCGGTAATCAAAGCCCACCGGGCGCAGAATCAAGGCGAACAGGGTCAGGATCAGTGCGATAAAAAAACCGGAAAAAGCGGTTGCATAGACCATTGGATAGGCTGCAAACACGGCCCGCCGCCGAGAATAAACCAGACCTGATTGCCTTCCCAGGTAGGGCCGATCACATTGATCAGGACGCGCCGTTCCGGGTCGGTTTTGCCGAGAAAAGGCAATAGTATTCCGACCCCCAGATCGAAGCCGTCCATGATGGCAAAGCCGATCAGCAATACCCCGAGAAACAGCCACCAGATTAACCGCAGCGTATCGTAGGCAAGCAGAAATTCGAAAAACTCGGCCATGACTTATACCCCGCTGTCCATTTTCTGCTGCGGCTGGGCCGCTATCACACTGCCGTTGCCAAGGCCGGCACCGGCTGTCCCGCGCTCATGATGATAGCGCCCGGTGCCCAGACTGCTCGGCCCCAGACGTACATATTTGATCATCAGATACATCTCCACCACCAGTAATGCGCCATACAGCAGCGTGAATCCGATCAGGCTGAACACCACCTCACCGACACTGATACTGGATACCGACAGATAGGTCGGCAACATGCCCGATACTGTCCAGGGCTGGCGGCCGAATTCAGCCACAAACCAGCCCAGTTCGGAAGACAGCCAGGGCAGCGGCAGACTGAACAATGCCAGCCACTGCAGCCAGCGTTTATGGTAAGCACTGCGGGTCGCGCTGAAGAAAAACGCTAAACCAAAAATCAGCAGCATCCAGAAACCAAACCCGACCATCAGGCGAAACGCCCAGAACAAAGGGGCGACCGCAGGAATCGTGTCACGCGCAGCCTGCGCAATCTGCGCGTCGCTGGCATCCGTCACCTGCTCGGTATAGCGCTTCAGCAACAGGCCATAACCAAGATCATGCTGGTAGCGCTGAAACTGCTCCCGCAGGGCTGCGTTATCGGTGTCAGTGCGCAGCTGTTCCAGTGCCACATAGGCCAGCATTCCGTTGCGGATACGCTGGGCATTGGTAGCGATCAGTTCTTTGATGCCGGTAATTTCCTCATCCACGGAACGGGTGGCGATCAGCCCCATCAGCCAGGGAATATGCAATGCATTACGGGTGGTCATGCTGGCGTCATCGGGAAAACCGAACAGCGTAAACGGCGCCGGTGCCGGTTCGGTTTCCCACATGGCTTCAATAGCGGCAAGTTTGGTTTTTTGCACATCGCCCAGCTCATAACCGCTCTCGTCACCGAGCGTGATAACCGACAGCACCGCCGCAAATCCAAACGCGGAAGCGATAGCAAACGAGCGCCGGGCGAAAGGCAAATCCCGCCCTTTCAGTAAATAGTACGAACTGATCGACAGCACGAACATCGCCCCGGTGACGTAACCGGCAGACACGGTATGGACAAATTTCACCTGAGCGACCGGATTGAAAAACACCTCTGCGAAGCTGGTCAGTTCCAGGCGCATGGTGTCGAGATTAAACGCCGCACCGACTGGATTCTGCATCCAGCCATTGGCGATCAGAATCCACAACGCTGACAGATTCGAGCCAATAGCCACCAGCCAGGTGGTCAGCAGGTGCTGGACTTTGCTTAATCGATCCCAGCCAAAAAACATCAGGCCGACAAAAGTGGATTCCAGAAAAAACGCCATCAATCCTTCGATCGCCAGCGGTGTGCCAAAAATATCCCCGACATAATGCGAGTAATAGGCCCAGTTCATACCGAACTGGAACTCCATGGTAATCCCGGTAGCGACGCCCAGCGCAAAGTTGATAGCAAACAACTTGCCCCAGAATTTAGTCATATCCTTATAAATCTGCTTGCCGGTCATCACATAGACCGATTCCATAATGGCCAGGATGAACGACAAACCAAGTGTCAAAGGTACAAACAGAAAGTGATACATCGCGGTAGCGGCGAACTGCCAGCGCGACAATTCAACGAGCGTGTCGGAGATCATTGCGTGTTACCTTATTTTTTGGTATCTGCTTTTTTACAGCAGCGAGAACAGCCAGACATCTGCAGCGGCGCATACCGGCAAAACCGGCAGCACTGTGCGTTTTTGGTTTGGCGCGACAACAGCTCTGCCAGGACGCCGGGGGCGGTTTTTAAACGACTTGTTTGAGAGCGGTTCTGACGCTTTTTGCAGCGCGCTCAGTAACCTCGGGGTCCAGCGTATGCATCGCCTCATACTGGCTCAGAAATACCTGCCCGGTAAAATGTTCGAAAAAATCGGAGCGCTCCAGCCGATCCATCACCGGCCCTTTAACTTCTGACAGGTGCAGCCGGATACCGGCAGAGGCCAGTCGGCTGGCAATCATCTCCAGACTTTCCAGTGCGCTGGCGTCGATCATATTGACCGCCGGGCACATCAGCACGACATCAGTGAGTGCCGTATGACCGGCAACCCGTTTACCAATTTGATTTTCGAGATGACGGGCGTTGACGAAATACAGGCTCTCGTCCACCCGGATACTCAGGACTTTATCGCTGGTAATAACCTGATGGCGCTCGATATTGCGAAAATGCTCGGTGCCGGGTACCTGGCCGACAACCGCCATATGCGGCTGGCTGGTGTGCCACAGAAACAGCAGAATGGACAACGTCACACCGGTCACGATACCGGCTTCGACACCCGCCAGCAGAGTCATGACGATAGTACCCGCCAGGGCCGCAAAATCCTGTTTGGAATAATGCCAGATGCGCCGGATAGCGTCCAGATCGACCAGCGACAGCACAGCAACAATAATGGTTGCCGCCAGCACGGCGTTGGGCAGATAGTAAAACAAAGGGGTCAGAAAAACCGCTGTGATCGCGATCATGACGGCGGTGAACACACCAGCCAGCGGGGTTTGCGCCCCGGCATCGTAATTGACCACCGAGCGGGCGAAGCCACCGGTTACCGGATAACCGCCCGTCACCGCCGCCGCCACATTGGCAGCACCCAGCCCGACCAGTTCCTGGTCAGCATCAATACGCTGGCGGCGTTTGGCGGCCAGCGACTGCGCTACCGATACTGACTCCACAAAACCCACCACACTGATCAATATCGCCGCCGGCAATAATTTGCCCCATAGTTCGGCGTCAAAAGGCGGCAGTGTCAGTGGCGGCAAACCTTGTGGAATCGCGCCGACAATCCGCACCTGATCGGCAAGCTGCAGGCCCGCCACAGCGCCAATCGACACCAGCACTGCGGCCACCGGGCCGGCTTTGACCAACATACTGGCCCAGTGTGGTGCAATCCCGAGCGCCAGCAACAGCGCCTGCAAACGGCTGCGCACCCAGAACAGAAACGCAACACTGAGCGCGCCGATAATCAGGGTGGGAATGCTGGTTGCGCCGAGTCCCTGCAACAGGGCCGGCACAATATCACTGAGCACCTGACCCTCGACTTTGAGACCCAGAATATGTTTAAGCTGGCTGATCGCAATCAGGATCGCCGATGCACTGATAAACCCGGAAATCACCGGATGGCTGAGCAGATTAGCCAGAAAACCCAGGCGCAGCAGCCCCATTGCGATCAGAAACAGACCCGACAGCAGAGCCAGCAGGATGGCTACTGCTATATATTCGGGGCTGCCCGGTGTGGCCACCTGACTGACAGCGGTTGCTGTCATCAGTGAGACCACCGCCACTGGCCCCACGGCCAGCGTGCGACTGCTGCCAAACACGGCATAGGCGACCAGTGGCAGAATACTGGCATACAGGCCCATCTGCGGTGGCAGACCGGCCAGCATGGCATACGCCAGACTCTGCGGAATCAGCATAATCGTCACAATGATACTGGCCAGCAGATCGTTGCTGAGCTGGCCGCGATCGTAGCGACTGAGCCAGTCAACAGCAGGGATGAAACGCTTGAGTTTAGTCATCAGGCTTTACGCGGCTTGTTGGGTGTTGTCCTTGTTTTTGTCGTTTTTACTGTTGTTGTTTTTATTGTTGTCTTGGGCCGCAGCCGGATCGCCGGACTGGTCAACCGCTTGTTCGGCCTCTGCAAGCTCACGCAAAGCGGGCTGTGCGCCCCATTCACGGCCTTTGAACAAGACCTCGAAATACCAGTAAGGCAACAGCTTGGCCTTCAGCAGCCACATGCTGCGGCGCGGTTTGGTCGGATCGAGCGGAAAACTCGGCAACAGCTTGCCACCGTAACCGAACTCGGCCAGGATAACTTTGCCGCGCTCAACGACCAGCGGGCATGAGCCGTACCCATCATACACCGCCCGCGGCACCCGTCCATCCAGCGTCGCCAGCAGATTATGGGCCACGACAGGTGCCTGCTTGCGCACAGCAGCGGCGGTTTTTGCATTTGGTGCCGAACAGACATCGCCCAGACTGTAAATATTCTCGTAGCGGCTGTGACGCAGCGATTCCGGATCAACATCGACCCAGCCCGCTGCCCCGGCCAGAGGGCTCTCGCGCACGACATCCGGTGCACACTGCGGCGGTGCCACGTGCAGCATATCAAAAGATTTTTCAACGCTACGGGTGGAACCGTCCGTATCGGTGACATCAAACCAGGCTTTACGGGCCGGGCCGTCAACGGCCTTAAGCTGGCTGTTGAAGGCCAGATCGATGCCATAGCGCTCGACATATTTCATCAGCGGTGGCACAAATTCCTTGACCCCGAACAACACCCCGCCGGCATTATTGAACTCGACTTCGATAGCATCCAGAATGCCTTGCCGACGCCAGTAATCACAGGCCAGATACATGATTTTCTGCGGCGCACCAGCACATTTTATCGGCATCGGCGGCTGGGTGAACAAAGCGGTACCGGTACGGGTCTGCTGTATTAACTGCCAGGTGTAGCGGGCCATACCGGGCTGGTAGTTGGAGCTCACATTGTTTTTACCGAGAGTTTCGGCCAAACCTTCCACCCCGTTCCAGTCCAGTTTGATGCCGGGACAAACCACCAGGGTTTTGTAGCCAATCCGCTCACCATCTTCCAGCACGACCCGGTTGTGCGCTGGTTCGAAGGAAGCAACTGCAGCGTGCAACCAGTGCGCCCCTTTCGGAATACAACTGGATTCCGGTCGCTCGGTATCCTGCTGGCGGAACGCGCCGCCACCCACCAGGGTAAAACCCGCCTGGTAATAGTGGATCTCGCGTGGCTCGATAATCGCCAGCTTCAGACCGGGACGGCGCTTCAGAACACTGGCAGCGACAGAAATCCCGGCAGTACCACCGCCGACAATCAGCACATCGTAAGTTGGTATGGCAGCACCAGCGACTTGCGCCTGGCGCGCCAGCAGACGTGGCCGCAGGGCATTCAGATCGTAACCCGCCTGGTTGCAGGTGGCGATAATCTCGTCTGCAGCACGCTGCGGGGCCTCACTCAGCGCCCACAAAGAGGCCGAGCGGGTGCCTGAACGACAGTGCGCCAGCACCGGTTGCGGCAGTTCCGCCAGCAGTTTGCTGAAAGCGGCTACATCAGCCTCGGTAATCTTGCCGGGCACGACCGGCAGATAATGATATTCCAGTCCGTGTTCACGGGCGGCAGCGGCCGCATCGGTACTACTCAGCTGGGCATACTCTTCGCCATCGGGCCGGTTGTTGATAATGCTTTTAAAACCGCGCGCTGCGATAGCCGGGATATCCTCGGCGCTGATCTGGCCTGTGACCGATAAACCGGGCGTCAGTGAAGCGTAATTTGTCATGCACTCTCCTCTTTTCTCGGCACCCGATTAAGGGTGCGCAACAGTGTTGATGGAACAGTTTTGTCAGATGGCGTTAAATGGCATTCAGCGGAATTTTCAGATACTGAATACCGTTGTCTTCTGCTGGCGGCAACTGGCCGGCCCGCATATTGACCTGCACTGACGGCAGGATCAGGCGCGGCATATCCAGCGTGGCATCGCGCTCACTGCGCATGCGGACAAAGTCGTCTTCACTGATACCCTCATGCACATGCACGTTATGGTGTTTTTCGTCGCCGACCGTGGTTTCCCAGCAGTATTCATCGCGCCCTGGCGCTTTATAGTCGTGGCACAGAAAGATGCGGGTTGACTCGGGCAGCGCGAGTATCCGCTGGATAGAGCGGTACAAAACGCGGGCGTCGCCGCCGGGGAAGTCGCAGCGGGCGGTACCGTAATCCGGCATGAACAGGGTATCGCCCACAAAAACAGCATCATCACCGATCAGATAGCTCATGCAGGCCGGCGTATGCCCCGGCGTATGCAGGGCTTTTGCTGTCAGCTTGCCGATAGTGAACGTTTCGTTGTCGGCCAACAATCGGTCGAACTGGCTGCCGTCATGATGAAACCCCGCACCAGCGTTAAACAGCTGGCCAAAAACCTGCTGCACCTGCGTAATATGCTGACCAATGCCGGTGCGCCCGCCCAGCTGCGCTTTTAAATAGGGCGCAGCCGACAGATGATCGGCATGGGCATGGGTTTCCAGAATCCATTCCACCGTCAGCGTATTGGCCTTGATATAGGCGATCAGCTGATCCGCCGATTGCGTTTTGGTACGCCCCGAATTCGGCTCGTAGTCCAGCACCGAATCGATAATCGCACACTGCCGGGTGTCCGGATCGGCGACAACATAACTGACGGTATAGGTATCCGGGTCAAAAAAAGCCTTGATATCAGGTTTCATCCCTTGCTCTCCTCGCACGCGGCAGCCAGATCAATGCTGCTGTTTCAGGGTTTTGATATTCAGCAAACGATACAGCGGACACCAACCGATCAAAGCGGTGACCAGCGGGATCAAACCAATCCAGCCCCATGGCGTCTGCGGCCCGACGAACACCAGACTAAGCAATATAATGCCCGCGACGATGCGCAGGATACGATCTACTGTACCTATGTTTTTCATGACACAAGATCCCTTGTTAGTAAATGACTATATTATTATATTAGTAAAATTTGATTTATAAAATATTTTATTAGATATTTATTGTTTTTCTATGCACAAGAATAACTTGAAACACCTTGCGTCATGCTGACAACAGCAACCGCCAGCTCACCGCGCAACTGGCTCAAAGAACATGCCCGCAGCGTGCGGAGCTGGATTGGCCTGACGGTGCTGCTGGGCTGGAGCAGTGGATTATTGCTGATCGGGCAGGCCGCCTTACTGGCCTATATTATCCACGCGGCGTTTATCGATGGTCTGCCCCGGACGGCGCTACTGGGCGCGTTCGGCGGGTTACTCGGAGTGATCATGCTGCGGTCTGTACTGCGCTGGGCCAACGACGTGGCTGCTTTCCAGGCCTCACGCCGGGTGCGCAGCACAGTACAGCGGGCTTTGCTGGATCACATTACCGCCCTCGGCCCGCACTACACCCGCAGTCAGCAGGCCGGCGCTCTGGCCAGCAGCACACTGGAACAGGTCGAAGCGCTGCACGGCTATTTTGCCGACTACCTGCCGCAGCAGATACTGGCCGTCTTGCTGCCTCTGAGCATGCTATTGATTGTCTATCCGCTGAACTGGGTTGCCGGCACAATTTTTCTGCTCACGGCCCCGCTGATCCCGCTTTTCATGATGCTGGTCGGGATGGGTGCCGAGGCCGTCAATCAACGTCAATTGCAGGCACTGGCCCGACTCAGTGCGTACTTTCTGGATGTCTTGCAGGGGCTGACCACGCTGAAACTGCTGGATCGTGCCCGTGCCGAAGCTGATGTCATGACCGAGGTGTCCGAGGATTACCGTAAACGCACCATGCGAGTTTTGCGGATTGCGTTTTTATCCTCAGCGGTGCTGGAATTTTTCAGCGCGGTGGCTATCGCCCTGATTGCGGTTTATCTGGGCCTCAGCCTGCTGGGCAGGCTGGATTTCGGTCATTACGGCCAGCCACTTAACTTGCAGACCAGTCTGTTTATACTGCTGCTGGCACCAGAGTTTTACGCTCCCTTACGCCAATTGGGTACTCACTACCATGCCCGTGCCCAGGCATTGGGAGCCGCCGAGGAAATTCTTAAAATCCTGACCCTGCCCCGCCCGCCGTTGCCCGCCGAACCGCGCCAGCCGGTGCCTGATCCGGGCCGAATCAGCCTGCAGTTCGAGGATGTGTATCTCAGCTATGAGCAGCGCAGCCGTCCTGCGCTGGCGGGCATCAGCTTTACCGTACCAGCCGGTCAGCGGGTGGCGGTGATCGGTGCCAGCGGTGCTGGCAAGACCACGCTGCTGAATCTGGTGCTGGGATTTTTAATCCCCCAGCAGGGCCGGATACGGGTCAATGGGATCGATCTGACGGCACTCGATCCGCTGGACTGGCACCGCCGGGTCGCCTGGCTGGGACAACACGCTTTACTTTTGCAGGGCAGCATCCGCGACAATATCGCGCTGGGCCGGCCGGATGCCAGCCCCGCACAGATCGACCAGGCAGCGCGCAAAGCACAGGTTTGGGAATTCGCCCGCGATTTGCCCGACGGGCTGGACACTGTGATCAGTGAACGCGGCCTGAGCCTGTCCGGCGGGCAGGCCCAGCGGGTAGCACTGGCGCGGGCACTGCTGCAGGATGCGCCCGTTTTGTTGCTGGACGAACCCACCGCCAACCTGGATGCCGGCAGCGAACAGCGGGTTATTAACAGCCTCGATGAACTGGCGCAGGGACGTACTGTATTACTGCTGACACACCGTCTGAATCAGATCGAGAGCGCTGATCAGGTGCTGTTGCTGGAACAGGGTCGCATCGTGGAACAGGGATCTCCCGCCGCGCTGATAGCCGCACGCGGACGCTATGACCAACTACGCCAGCATTATTATGGGCAAATCTCATGAAACAAAGCCCACTCTCAATAGCCCGGCTGTTGCGACTGCAACCGTCGCTGGGCCGCTGGCTACTGCTGGGAATTGTGCTCGGCTTGCTTACGGCGGTCGCCAGTGTGGGTCTGCTGACGCTGGCTGGCTGGTTTATTTCGGCCGCAGCACTGGCCGGTCTGAGCAGCGTGAGCGCCGCCGGATTTGATATTTTTCGGCCCGGTGCCATGGTGCGTTTTTTCGCGCTTCTGCGTACCAGCGGGCGCTACGGAGAGCGGGTAGTCAGTCACGATGCTACCTTGCGTTTGCTCGCGCATCTGCGGGTCTGGTTTTATCGGCGGCTGGAACCGCTGGCCCCGGCGCGTTTGTTCGATTATCGCAGCGGCGATCTGCTGAACCGCATCGTGACCGATATCGATGTGCTGGATCAGGTCTATCTACGACTGCTCTCGCCCAGTCTGATTGCACTGATCATGACACTGCTGGTGACGCTGTTTTTGGCTGCCTATGATCTGACTATCGCGCTCAGCACATTTCTGTTTATGCTGCTGGGAGGGCTGTTTCTGCCAATTCTGAGTGAACGGCTGGGACGGGCCGGCAGTCGTGGACTGACTCAGCTTAACGCCGAGCTGCGCAGCCAGCTGATTGACTATTTTCAGGCCCTGGCCGAATTGCTGGCCTGCGCGGCCAGTGATCGTCAACAGCAGCATATAGCCAACAGTCAGCACACCCTGCTGCAGTTGCAGCAGCGCCAGGCCTGGCTTGCCGGCGGCTCGGCAGCGGCGCTGATAATGCTCAGCGGTCTGGCCACCATGACAGCGCTGTATCTGGCCATCGGTCTGTTCCAGCAGGGCACTCTGGCGGGGGCCAGTCTGGCGCTGATCAGCTTGTGCATTCTGGCAGCCTTCGAGACACTTGCGCCGCTGGCATCGGCTTATCAATACCTTGGCCAGATCCGGGCTGCGGCCCACCGGCTGCTGCTGCTGGTAGCCACCGAGCCGAGTGTGCGTTTTGTCGCAAAAACCGCATCTCCCCCCCCGGCACAGACATTCGATATACAGTTTGAACAGGTCAGTTTCAGGTATGGCGCGCGCCCGCTGCTGCAGGCGATTACGCTTGCTATCCCGGCTGGACAGAAGCTGGCTATTCTGGGACCGACCGGGGTGGGCAAATCCACGCTTGGCCACCTGCTGGCCCGCTTCTGGGACCCGCAGCAGGGACGTATTCTGCTCGGCGGGGTCGATATCCGCAGTCTGTCCGAATCCGATTTGCGCAGCAGCATTGCCGTACTGCCGCAGCGACCGCATATTTTCAATGCCAGTATCGGTAGCAATCTGCGGCTGGCGAGGCCCGAGGCGACCGACGCCGAATTGCGCCAGGTGCTGGCCGAGGTGCAATTACTGGATTTCGTGGACAGTCTGCCGGCCGGCCTCGACACCTTCACCGGCGAGGCCGGTATGCACCTGTCCGGTGGTCAGCAACGCCGCCTGGCACTGGCCCGGACACTTTTGCGCGATGCTCCGGTTATCGTGCTGGACGAACCGACCGAAGGCCTCGACGCTGTGACCGAACAGGCACTGCTGGAAACACTGACAGCACGCCTTGCCGGGCGTACTGTCGTGCTGATCACCCACCGTCTGAGCGGTCTGGAACAGATGGACAGTATTGTATTGCTGGAAGCAGGCCGGATCATTGAACAGGGTACTCACTGCGAACTGCTGACCCGACAGGGCCGCTATGCCGCATTGCAGGCACGAGTGCATACAGCGGCGCAATGATCAGCTGCCGATACGATGCTGCAGCCGGTAAACACCCAGTTCGGCGGGACTCTGCAATGCATTACTAAACACCGGTTGCTGCTGCAACCAGTTCGCGGCGGCTTCGGCAAATTCGGCATCATTGCCTTCGATGGCCACGGTTAAGTCCGCCACTGCGGTTGCCCCAACCCGGGCCCGGCTTTCAGCGGTTTCAATCAGGCTGGCCGCCGGGTCGGCACTCCATAAATGGACAGCGGCAATAGCCGCCTGCTGCAGGGCCGAAGCCAGCCCCTCTGCCTGCAACCAGTTGCTCAACGCTTCACGCGCTTCCTCGCGAGGTTTTATTCGCAAGGTTGCTATCGCCCCGCCCTCACCGGCGCCCAGGCTCGCCAGTACTCGCCCGGCCGAGCGGTTGATATTGCGAAAATACGGCACCACCTGCTGAGTCCACGGCGTAGGATTATTGAGCCGTTCGACGTAAGCCGCCGACGTCAGCGTCTCGGGGCTTTCTGTCTGATAAAAATTGAACAGCTGTGGTGTGCCTTTTACAGCAATATAGCGGCAACCGCGCAGAAAACCGGGGACAGATAAGCGCTCCGGCATGTGTTGACGAGTGTGCCATTCGCGAAAATCCGCCTCGCCGGCAGGATCCAAATCATGCCAAATGGCGAGAATGCCTTTGCCTTGACAAATCATCTGCAAAACCCCCTCCAGATTCGCTGTTAATAATCGGGCTGTTGACAGGATGGAAAAACCCATCAACAATAAATTGGAATGCTATTCCAATATTGAAAGATGTTTTATTTATAGTCAACCGAGCTTTTTTATCTGGTGTCTCAACAAATCAATCGCGTCCTGGCCATACTCGAAATTCTGGCCGATGAACCGGACGGCCTCGCCTTAGGTGATATCAGCACCCGGCTGGGGCTGCCGAAAAGCGCGACTCATCGACTGCTGCGCCAACTGACCGAGCGCGACTATGTCAAACAGGATGCAGCCAGTCTGCGGTACTGGCTGACCATGCGGCTGGCGGTGCTGGGATTTCGCTATCTCTCGGCCACCCGACTGAACGAAGTCTGTCAGCCGGTGCTGGAACAACTGGCACAGGAAACCGGCGAGCTGGTACGGATGACCGTGGTTGAGGGTGAAAAGCTGATCTGGGTCGCCGATGCGCAGGGCTCGCGTTACGGTCTGCGCTACGATGCGCTGTATGGTCAGGACGTCATCCCCTACGCTACGGCCAATGGTAAAGCCTGGCTGGCTACACTGGATGAAGCCAGCGCTGTTCGTATCGCGCTCAATGAAGGTCTGGGCCAGCGCGCGGCACCAGCCCCCAATACGATGAGCAGCGTACCGCAACTTATGGAAGCCCTGCAGCAGACCCGGGCACAAGGCTACGGTATCGTCAACGAGGAGGCAGAACCCGGTATTGCGGCCATTGCCGTGACCATTGCCGGCCTGCACCCGCATGATCCGGTGGTCGGCACAGTCAGCGTCGCCGGCCCGGTCATGCGACTGGGACAGGAACGGCTGATCGCTATCCTGCCGGCATTACGTCAGACCAGCACTGCCCTGGCGCGTTTATGGCCGATTCGCCAGCATCTGGCAACAACCAGAACACAGCTATCGCAACCGGTGCCGGCAGTCAAAACGAAAAAGGTGAACCCGTGAGCACTACTACGTCTGTCGCTGCACCCGCTATGTCCCCGCTGCGACGCTACCTGAAACCTTTATTGCGCTTTCGCTACGCTCTGCTCAGCTTTGTGGTGTTGTTCGCACTGTGGGAACTGGCGACGTATGTTTTCAAGGTGCCATCTTATCTGCTGCCACCACCTTCACTGATTTACAGCGAGTTCGTACAGCGCTGGCCGCGGGTGATGGAGCATGCCTGGATTACCAGTCAGGAGATTGTGGCCGGTTTTTTACTGGCCGTGGTGGTCAGTATTCCGCTGGCCCTGGTTACGGCCTATTCACGCGCGGTCGAAGTCACGCTGTATCCGCTGATTGTGTTTTTGCAAATCGTGCCGAAAATCGCAATTGCGCCCCTGTTTATCATTTGGTTCGGCTTTGGCTTCACCCCGAAAGTGCTGCTGGTGTTCTTATTGTCGTTTTTTCCAATCGTGGTCAGCAGCATCGCCGGGTTCAAATCGATCGATCAGGAAATCATGGAGCTGGCGCGTTCGACCGGTGCCAGCAGCTGGACCATCTTTCGCAAAATCCGGCTGCCACATGCGCTGCCCAGCATCTTCACCGGGCTGAAGGTTGCCGCCGCTCTGTCCTCGACAGCAGCCGTGGTCGCTGAATTTGTCGCCTCGGATCGCGGTCTTGGTTATCTGCTGCTGATCTACAACGGCGATCTGAGACCCCGATGGTGTTCGCCACCATTATCGTACTCAGCATTATCGGTCTGCTGGTCTACTACGCAGTGGAACTGCTCGAACGGCTGATCATTCCCTGGCATGTCTCGATCCGCGCGCAACAGACGGATATCCCGTCCGTGTAAATTTTATTTCATAAAAACCAGTTAACGACAACCATTAAAGATGAGGAGAAACACTCGTGAAAAGCAAGCGATTTGCCCTGTTTTCCGCCCTGTTGATCATATTGCTGGGCAGCACCTCGGCGCAGGCACTGGATGATGTCTCACTGCGCCTGAACTGGTACCTGGTCGGTTTTCATGCCCCTGTTTATCTGGGCAAAGAACGTGGTTTTTACGAGCAGGAAGGAATCAATCTGACCATTAACGAAGGGCGCGGTTCGGGCGTTTCCACACAGGCGATTGGCGCTAAAAGCGATACCTTTGGTCTGGCTGATGGCGGCACGATGGTGCTGGCTGCCGCCAAAGGTATCCCGATCAAAACCGTGATGACACCGATGAATGTCTCACCGTTCGGTATTGTTGCACGCGATGATGCCAATATCAGGACGCCGCAGGATCTGGCCGGCAAAAAACTGGCAGTGACGGCCGGTGACGCGCTGACGCAGCTTTTTCCTGCGGTCATAGAGGCCAATAATCTGGATCAGGATGCCATTGAAATGGTGTTTCTCGACCCGGCCAGTAAAGTCGTTGCCGTCCTTGAAGGCAAAGCTGATGCCTTACTCGGCAGTGCCGATGCACAGTTTTTTCAGATCGAAGCCAAGGGCGTCAAGGCCAGCTATCTGAATTTTGCCGATATCGGCGTCAACACCGTCGGCCTGACGGTCATTGCCCACGAAGACACGATCACGGAAAATCCGGATCTGGTAAAACGCTTTGTGCAAGCGACTATGCGCTC
Source organism: Gammaproteobacteria bacterium (assembly GCA_041396125.1). Taxonomy (GTDB): domain Bacteria; phylum Pseudomonadota; class Gammaproteobacteria; order Competibacterales; family Competibacteraceae; genus JAWKZG01. The sequence goes on from JAWKZG010000001.1 coordinate 1,071,544, forward strand.
GTTCGAAGCGGCCCAGGCTGACCCGGATGCAGCAGTTAATGCTGCTCTCAAGGCAAAACCGGAACTTGATTTCGACACCATTAAAGGGCAGTTAATGGTTGACCTGGCTCTGTTGCACTCGAAGCTTACCCAGGACAAGCCTATCGGCTATGCCGCTGAAGAAGACTGGGCGCGCACGATTGATCTATTGAAGAAATACCGCAATCTGCAGACCGATCGCCCGGCCACGTCGTTTTTCACCAATGAATTCCTGCCCCAATAATAAGACCAGCCAGAAGGGGGATACCTATTAATATCGAATTTTCCCAGGTCGGCAAAACCTTTCAGCGCGGCCGTTCCGAGACGGTCGCGCTGCAAAATGTTGACCTGACGATTAACGAGGGTGAGTTTATCGCCATCGTCGGCCCGTCCGGCTGCGGTAAAAGCACATTGATGCGCTTGCTGGCCGGTTTACTGCCAGCGACCCAGGGTCACATCAAACGCGGCGGCAAAATAGTTAGCGGTGCGCAAACGGATCTCGGCATCGTGTTCCAGAAACCGGTATTACTGGAATGGCGCAGCGTGCTCGGCAATGTATTGCTGCAAATCGAGATGCGCGGTAAACAGGCGGCGGATTACACGGCACAGGCACGCCAGCTACTGGCAGCGGTCGGCCTCGGTGAGTTTGAAGACCGTTATCCGCACGAACTGTCCGGCGGCATGCAGCAACGGGCTGCGATTGCCCGGGCCTTGCTGCACGATCCGCCCTTATTGCTGATGGATGAGCCATTCGGCGCACTCGATGCGCTGACCCGCGAGCAGATGCGGATTGATCTGGAGGCTTTGTGGCTGGCCGGCAGTAAAACCGTGCTGTTTATCACGCACAGCATCGACGAAGCAGTATTGCTGGCTGATCGGGTGGTGGTAATGTCGCCGCGGCCAGGCAGTATCGACCAGGTGTTCGATATTCCGCTCGAACGCCCGCGGGGTTTGCAGGCGCGCAAATCCGGTGCTTTCGAGTCCGCTGTCGAAGCGATTACCGAGATTTTTCTGGCCCGCGGGGTCCTGCATAACAGTGCGGCACTACCGTCTTTACTGGCTGCCCGGCAGACGTAAAACCATCGGATATCGCTCATCGGGCCGAAAAGCCGGGATCACCGGTTTTGCCTGAAGACTGCTTTTAAACCAGCCGGCATACCGCTGCTGCGTGCGCCGCTCAGACCAGAAATCACCGAATGTTGCCGCAGCGGCAAAACCAAAACAGGCCCCAGCCAGCATCTGCCCTTCGACGCCAAGATGGCTACTGTCATGCCAATCAATAGTCCAGTCCACAGGCTATGTACTATAATAAGAGGGGCCAAGGCTTGCACGGGAAAAACGGATACCGGTGCTGCCTGTTTTCTTAAAGCACCAGCGCCTTATTTCCTGCCCTTGCAGCCGAAAGCCTACGAAGTTAAACAATCCAGCATGAGGTAAACCATGTCTCTACGTATTAACGACACCGCGCCTGATTTTACGGCGGAAACAACTGAAGGTACGATCAATTTTCATGAGTGGATTGGCGATGGCTGGGCCATTCTGTTTTCTCACCCGAAAGACTTCACCCCGGTCTGCACTACCGAACTGGGGTATATGGCCGGTCTGAAGCCCGAATTCGAAAAGCGTAACTGCAAAATTATCGGTCTGAGCGTTGATCCGGTCGACAACCATGCCAAGTGGGCTAACGATATCGCGGAAGTTACCGGCAACGCGGTGAACTATCCCATGATTGGTGATCCCGAGCTGAAGGTCGCCAAACTTTACGATATGTTACCGGCCGATGAGGGCAACAGCTCGGAAGGACGTACCGCTGCCAATAACGCAACCGTACGATCAGTGTTTGTAATCGGCCCGGACAAGAAAATTAAACTGATGCTCACCTATCCGATGAGCACAGGCCGTAATTTCGACGAAGTGTTGCGGGTACTGGATTCGATCCAGCTGACCGCGCGGCATCAGGTAGCCACCCCGGTCAACTGGAAAGACGGTGAAGATGTCATTATCGTGCCGGCCGTTAGCGACGAAGCCGCCAAGGAAAAATTTCCGAACGGCTGGAATACGGTCAAGCCTTATCTGCGCATCGTGCCGCAACCGAAATAAGGTTATTAATCCCGCAACGGTTATCCGAGGCGGGCTGGCGGGCGCTCAATCAGCCCGCCAGTGTGTGCCATGCCGCTGCAGCGTTGAGCATTGGCAGAACGCTGTTTCAGCCCGGCCAGTTGCCGCTCGAGAGCCTGCCAGTCCCGCCGCTGCAAGACGGTTGTCGCCAGCGGGAACAACGCACCCTCCTCTATCAGAATCTGCCGCCGCAGCCCCGCAATAGCCACACTGCCACGTTGCATCAGCGTTGCCTTCGGCACAATGCCACCCGCCAGCACCTCGTCCAGACTGTCACGAAAAGCGTTATAACGACTGCTAAAGGCAAGCTGGTCCTCTGTGATCAAAGGTCGCAACAAGGAACGGCTACGCCCTATCCGACGCATTACCCGCTCCAGTAATTGCTGCTCTAAAGGCTGGTGGATGCATTCACGATAGCCATCCAGCGTTCTTAAGCCGTCTTGCAGCACGCTAAAATCATGCGTTTTGGTCTGCTGCAGATTGGCAAGCTGGTGTTCCAGCAGCGTCAGCAGGCGTTGGAAGCGCGTATGCTCGCCTTGCAGAATTGTAATTGCTGTGCTCATCATCACTACCTCCATACGGGTTTTCAGTCGTCGTCACCACCACCCGCCTGCGGGCTGAAATAGGCCTTTTTATCAGCGACTTCGGCCCATTCATCCGCATCTGGTGGTGCCTCTTTCATGCTGGATATGACCGGCCAGTGCTGAGCATGTAGACGGTTCAACTCAAGCCAGTACGAATCTGTCACATCATCGTCTGACACAATCGCCTCAACCGGGCACTCGGGCACACACAAGGTGCAGTCGATACACTCCTCCGGGTCGATAACCAGCATATTTTCGCCTTCGTGGAAACAATCCACCGGGCATACCTCGACGCAGTCAGTGTATTTGCATTTGATACAAGCTTCAGTCACCACAAACGTCATAATTCGCACTCCTCTATTGCATTTATTGCATTAAAGATCGATGCCTTAAAGATGCATAAAATATACATGTTTAAAAAGACAGCAAGACCTGTTCTGTCTGTTTTATAGCTTGCTGTCGACTACGTTGCGGGCAGCAGGTGGCAGGGCTAGTAAACCGCTCAGCTGGCACCCCGGCAGTAACAAATCGGCCAGGGTAAAGCGGTCGAGTTCGTGCAAAAATGCCTCCAGCGCACCGTGCAGGACATTGCGCAAGACACACGCCGGCGCGATACAGCAGCCATTCACCGTGGTGTCTCCAAAGCACTCCACCAGGCGCATATCTTCCTCCAGCTCGCGCACCAGTGTGCCAATATTGATGTCTGCCGCCGGCTTTGCCAGCCGGATACCGCCGTGCTTACCACGCAGGGTGTACAGATAACCACGTCCGCCCAGATCGTGCACGATCTTCACCAGATGGTTACGGGAAATACCATAAGCCCCGGCAATTTCGGTGATGGTCGCCAGTTCCGTACGGGTTTGGTCCTTCAGTCCGACATACATTAATACCCGCAATGCATAGTCGGTGTAGTGGGTCAGGCGCATCCAGAGTAGACTTTTGGTGTATGCATTGTATAAAAATACATCTTAAATACATCTTTTTCAAGCCCAGCAACTTCTCGATCTGCACGGTGCAATAATCGAACTGCGAGTTTCAGAGCGCGGCCTGGGTCGCTGCAAATTTTGTGGTCAGGGTGGCCCAGGCGTGATTACCGGCGGTCGTTGCCAGTGCCAGTAAGCTATCCACTGTTTGCGAGGCCTGTTCAAACCAGTCCAGTGGTGTCAGCGGGTAAGCTGTGCCAGCGGGTGTATCGGGTGCATCAAGCGCCTCGGCTGCCGCATTGAGCATGCCGGTTGATGCCGCCTGATACTCAACAAACAAGGCTGTTTTCGCGATTGTCAGGGCACTCAGTAACTGTGCATCCGGCGCGTCCCGCTGCAGGGCGGACTCGGCCTGGCTCCAGTAATTCGCCAGCCGCCGCCGGTCACGCTGTACTTGCGCCAGTTGACGCGCTGATAGGGTTGCCCCGGCCGCTGCCGCACTGAACAGCGCACGCTCCCGCCCCACCAGTTCACTTGCCTTGAAAGCGAAGCGCTGTAAATCCAGTGCCGGGCGCAGTGCGGTGTCATAACGCAATAGCTGATAGTGCACCAGGCCAAGCAGCCGATCGATGGAGTCAATCGTCTCGGTCGTCTGATTAAACCAGCTATGAGCCATATGAGTGTCACGTTCTGAACGCGCGCGGGTCAACTGTTCATCAATGCTCTGGCGGAAAAAATCCAGGCCCTGGGTAGTCTGACTGTTCAGTCCGTAAGGCCAGAACATCTTGAGCTCCAGCTTGTCGCGCAGCAGCTGCATGGTGGCCTGATATGCGTCAGCAGCCTGTTGCCGCTGCACCAGGATAGCCTCCCGTATTTGCGCTGTGATGGCATCATCCGCATACAGTGCAAGATAGACCAGCCCTCGCTCCTGCGCCAGATGCGTGGCCACCTGTACCAGCTGTTCACTGGCCTGATAGACCCGTTCGGCCTCAGCTCGCGTCGGCTGTTCAATGGTTGCTGGTGAGCGGCCGGCCACCAGCACTAAAGCAAATGCGGCCAGTGTCAGCACAACCAGCAGCAGATCGGACCAGCGTCTGGAAAAACGCTGTGTTGCAGACGGGGTTAAACGAGCGGAATACATGACGAACCTCCTTGCGAAAGCCAGAAGAACCTGATGCTCACCCTAAGCCATCCTTTAATATTACACAAACTATAAATTAGAATATAATTAATGATTATTTGTTATATAAAATAAATCGGGTGCTGTATGGATATCGCATTAGCGCGTACGTTTTTAAAAGTCATCGACGCCGGCAACTTCGTTAACGCTGCCGAACAACTGTTTATCACGCAGGCCGCTGTCAGTCGGCGTATCAAGGCGCTGGAGGAATATCTCGGCTGCACCCTGTTTGTGCGCAATAAAGCCGGTACGGTGCTGACGCCGGCCGGGCGGCGCTTTCAAAAACATGCGGTCAAGCTGGTACAGGCGCTGGAGCAGGCCCGACACGATGTCGGCGTGACCCATCCTTATCGCAGCTCGTTAACCGTGGGGGGGCGGTTTGGCTTGTGGGATGACCTGCTGCTGCGCTGGCTTCCACTAATGCGCAAACGGGCTCCCGACGTCGCACTACGCGCCCAGATAGGGTTTGAAGAAGGGCTGATGCAGCAGTTGATTGACGGCAGTATCGATATCGGCGTGATGTACACGCCCCAGCAGCGGCCCGGACTTGAAATCGAACCGCTGCTGGTTGAAGAGCTGGTGCTGGTCACCAGCACCGGCGGGCAACCCCCTGCCGCCGGGGACTATGTACTCGTCGAGTGGGGGCCTGAGTTTCATGCCCACCACAGCCTCAGTCTGCCCGAATTCAGTAACCCCAGCCTGACCGTGGGCATTGGCTGGCTGGGCCTGCGCTATCTGCTTGCCAATGGTGGCGCAGGGTATTTCCCGCTGCGCCTGGTACAGGCTTATCTGGCTACCGGCACATTGCACCGGGTGCTGTCAGCCCCCACGTTTAAACTGCCCGCTTATATTGTTTATCCGCTGGACCGGGATCACACTTTGCTGGACCCGGCCATCGCAGTCATGCATCAGGTGGCGCAGGAGGCCGGGCAACCACTACCCGGCCATAAACCTGATCCTGATCAGGCACCGGACGCCTGACGCAAGGCAGTTGTTACGGCGTCGCTGCTGCGGCGGATTTACACCAGACGGTCGACTGCCGCCGGATCAGCCAGCGTAGAGGTATCACCCAATTGGGCAAACTCGCCGGCAGCGATCTTGCGTAAAATACGCCGCATGATTTTGCCGGAACGGGTTTTCGGCAGCACGGGCGCAAACTGAATATGATCCGGTGCTGCTACCGGACCAATGGTTTTACGAACCCACTGCACCAGCTCGCGGCTTAACCGATCGCTTGGGACGGTATCTTGCATCAGTGTGACATAGGCATAGATGCCCTGCCCTTTCAGGTCGTGCGGATAGCCCACAACTGCAGCCTCTGCCACGTCGGGATGGGCCACCAGTGCGGATTCGATTTCGGCCGTTCCCAGCCGGTGTCCGGCAACATTAATGACATCGTCGATGCGACCGGTAATCCAGTAGTCGCCATCGGCATCACGCTGCGCCCTGTCACCGGAAAAATACAGGCCGGGATAAGGCGTAAAGTAGGTCTGCACAAAGCGCTGATGATCGCCATACAAGGTGCGCAGCATGCCTGGTCCGCCATCACGCAGGCAGAGATTACCCACACCCGCGCCTTCAATTTCGCGCCCGTTCTCATCCACCAGCACAGCCTGCACACCGAATAAGGGTTGCGTGGCTGAACCGGGTTTGCGTGGTGTTTGACTGGCCAGCGGTGCAATCATGATGGCACCGGTTTCGGTCTGCCACCAGGTATCAATCACCGGACAACGCTGCTCACCGACAGTGCGGTAATACCATTCCCAGGCTTGTGGATTAATCGGTTCACCCACGGAACCCAGTACCCGCAATGAATCGCGCCGGGTTTTTCGTACCGGTGCCTCGCCAGCTCGCATCAAGGCCCGGATCGCTGTCGGTGCCGTATAGAAAATATTGACCTGGTGTTTATCGCATATGGTCCAGAAACGGGATTCATCGGGGTAGTTAGGCACCCCTTCGTACATCAGCGTGGTAGCACCGTTAGCCAGCGGCCCGTAGACAATATAGCTGTGCCCGGTCACCCAGCCGATATCGGCGGTACACCAATAGACCTCACCAGGGCGATAGTCAAACACCGCCTGATGGCTCAGCGCGACCGCAACCAGATAGCCGCCGGTAGTATGCAGCACACCTTTCGGTTTACCGGTAGAGCCGGAGGTATACAGGATAAACAGCGGGTGTTCGGCGTCAACCGGCTCGGCGGGACAGTCAGCCGACGCAGCCGCAAGTTGTTCATGGAACCAGCGATCGCGCGTTTCATTCCAGATAACAGGCGCACCACTGCGCTTAACAACCAGGCAATAGCGCACCGAATCACTCATCTCCAGCGCCTCTTCGGCATAAGTCTTGAGCGGAATGTGACGACCGCCACGAATACCTTCATCAGCCGTAATCAGAATACTGGCGCCGCTATCGCGGATACGTCCGGCCAGGGCTTCCGCAGAGAAACCGGCAAACACCACCGAGTGCACCGCACCGATGCGGGCACAAGCCAGCATAGCCACCGCAGCTTGCGGGATCATCGGCAGATAGATCGCAACCCGGTCACCTTTTTGCACCCCCAGCGCTTTGAGCGCATTAGCGCATTGGCAGACCTGGCGGTGCAGCTCACGGTAGGTGATGGTCTGCTGTTCGGATGGATCATCACCTTCCCAGATGATCGCAATCTGCTCGCCCCGCTCGGCCAGGTGGCGATCCAGACAGTTATAGGCAGCATTCAGAACGCCGTCGTAAAACCAGCGGATATGCACATCGGCCGGATCATAAGACACCTCACGCACGTGCGTGAACGGCTTGAACCAATCCAGACGCCGCCCTTGTGCCGACCAGAACGCTTCCGGGTCTATTCTGGCCTGCTGATAGCAATCAGCAGTGTCGTCTGCACGTAAACGGGTCGTTTGATCAGGATATTCGGCAGTGATTCCACTCATCGCCCACCTCCTCGTAGTCAAGTATCAGGAAAGCACACGGCCTTACCCTATGACTCGACAATACATTCGGCAAACGATTAATAATCAATGATAATATGATAATTAAGTATATTAATTCCCAGTTTGTGCTTATTAACGCCTAAACAGCTCTACCCAGGGACTCATTCGCGCCCATCCGCTGTTCCAGCCGGCGTACCAGCCAGGAGACAATTAATACCAACACCAGATATTCCAACACCAGGAAGGTATAGACTTCCAGCGGCCGATACGCGCTGACCACCAGTTCATTAGCACGCCGAACCAGTTCCTGCATGCCGATAATGGATGCCAGTGCGGACATTTTCAGTACATATACGAACTGGTTCGCCAACGGCGGCAGTACCCGGCGAATCGCCTGCGGTAAAATGATATACCGCATCTTATTAAGATAGCCTAACCCCAGAGCGTCAGCAGCTTCATGCTGGCCACGCTCAATGGATTGTACCCCGGCCCGGAAAATTTCCGCCTGGAAGGCACTCTCCCCGACAGCCAGCGCGATCACCGAGGCGGTGAAGGGGTCGAGATTGATATTCAGCACCACGGGCAGGCCGTAATAAACCCAAAGCAGCAACACCAGCAAGGGAATCGCCCGGAACAGTTCCACATAAATCCGGTTACAGGCGCGCGCCCAGCGTTTTTGACTCAGACCTGGCAAGGCAACCGCCAGCCCCAAAATAATGGAGATCACAAACGCGATCAGGGACAAGGCAATGGTGTAACCAAAGCCACCCAGCAAAAACAGCAGATTATTACGCCCTGCCGGTGTGGTCGGCAGGATCACATGCCAACCCCAGTTGTAGGTGCCGCCGCAACCGCTGAGGCCAATTAATGCCAGCAGCGCGAACGCGATTAGAATCCATCGTTTGGTAAGCGTCATAGATTGTTTATCTGGGGTCGTCTATCTGGTTGAAAAAGCCATCTAAGCGAAAGTTGCCGCCTGCGTCAAATCGGCGTATGTTCAGGACAATCCGTTTTCCTGTGAGCTTGAGCCGCCGGGGTAAGAGGTCAGCAGTGTTATGCCCTCCTCCGGCCAGGCCCCGCAGAAAAACCTTGAGTGCAGCGCCCTGTCGGCCCTGCCAGCCAGAGCAACAAAAACCACGGCCTTTATGAATGCCGCTACACTTTAGGAGGCAACACCAATGATCCGACGTACGTCTTATCTGCTGATTTCCATCCTGGCTCTGCTGCTGACTTGCGCCGTGCAGGCGGCTGATCAGTCGCGCCTGCACCGGATTCTGGAAACCGGCAAACTGCGGGTCGGCACAACCGGTGATTTCAAACCGATGAGCCTGCGTGATCCCGCAACTAATGATTACATCGGTCTGGATATCGATGCGGTCAGGCAACTGGCCAAAGATATGGAGGTCGAGCTGGAATTTGTACCCACCGACTGGAAGACCCTGATCAACGGGATCGTGGCCGACAAATACGATATGACCACCAGCGCCTCGCTAAATATGGCGCGCGCCAAAGTGGCAGGTTACAGCAAACCGTATGTTTATTTTGGTACTGTACCGCTGACACTAAAGAAAAATCTGTCGCGCTTTAACGGCTGGGATAGTATCAATCAGGACGGTATTAAAGTCGCGGTAACACTGGGTACGGTGTTTGATCAGCAGGCACGGGACTATTTCCCCAATGCGCAGATCGTCGCAGTCGAAGCGCCGGCCCGCGATTATCAGGAGGTCCTCTCAAACCGGGCTGAGGTGTCGGTGACCAGCAATATCGAGGCAGCCTCATTGGTCGAGACTTACCCCGAGCTGACGCAGATTCCTATCGACAGCATGCGCAGCATGCGACCCGGTGCGTTTCTGCTGCCGCAGGATGACCAGATCTGGATCAACTATATCAATCACTGGGTGGATTTAAAGCATGCGGAAGGTTTTTTCGACGCTTTAAGCGCGAAATGGCTACGAGGTGAAAATTAATCCGTTGGCAACACCGCATGCACTTTCCTGAACAACAGGCATGTTGAGTAAATCAAACATCCGCTGGCTACCTCACTTTGTCCTGTTTGTGCTATCGCTTATTCTGGGCGGTATGGCACAAACAGCGCAGGCGGCCAAAGCCTATCTCGATAACGACGAAATCTATAGCGGCGAAACCGTGCTGTTAACACTGCTGGCCGATGGCGAGTGGACCGGCTCAGAACTGGATCTGCAACCGCTGGAGGCTGATTTTCAGGTGCTCAGTGTTACTGACAGCACGCAACTTCGCTTTGAGCGTGGCCAGCTGCTAACGCGCACCCGCTGGGCGATTCGCCTGCAATCCTGGCGTCACGGCCAGTTTGTTATTCCGTCCTGAGCGTGGGCGAAGAGCAAACCCGCACCCTGTCGCTTACGGTCAAAGAGCAGGATGTGGCGGAGCTGATGGCCGCCAAAGGCATTTTTATCGAGGCCGAGGTCAGTCCAGAGCAACCGTATGTGCAGGCACAGATTCTGTATACCGTGCGGGTCCGTCACACCGGAAATGTGCTGGAGCACGATTTTATCCCGGCTGCGCCCGCGCCCGGTCTAAACCTGCAGGCGCTGGACGAGGAGCGTAATTATCGCTCGCAACAGGCAGAGGAATCCTTCCATGTGATCGAGCAGCGTTATGCGCTGTTTTCGGAAAAAAGCGGCACCATCAAACTGCCCCCGATAACCTTCCGGGCCAAACTGTTCGATACGAATCGCCAACCTGGCAGCCGTGCACTCAAGCGCCGCGTTACTATTGTCACCCAGCCGATCAGTCTGCATATAAAGCCCCGACCACAACAATACAGCAGTTCGCACTGGCTACCGAGCAGTCAGGTACTGCTCAAGCTGGAATGGCCGGACCGGCAAGTGGTTGCACGGGTCGGTGAGCCGATCACGCTGCAACTGGTGCTGGAAGCCAATGGTTTGCGCGGCTTCCAGCTGCCCTCGCTCGACTGGCCAGATAGCGCCATTTTGCAACAGGCTGGTCTGCGCAGCTATGCTGCGGCTGCAACAACCGACACAATAACCACGGCAGACGGTTTCCAGGTGCGACATGTGCAACCTGTTACGTTGGTACCGGTGCGGTCAGGTGCGCTGCAACTGCCTGCCTGGCAACTCGCCTGGTGGGATACCAGCGCTGATACATTGCGACTGGCCGAATTACCTGCACAGGCGCTCCAGGTCGCAGCCCTGCCAGAACTTGGCCAGGATTTAGCGACAGTCAGCGAGACATTGCCCGAGCGTTTCCTGTTCAAATCGGATGCGCTGGCGATTGGGTCTTCGTTTTGGCCTTCATTGAGGCTTTCATTGGAGCCTGCCTTCTGGCCGCTGCTGAATTTGGGCTTGCTCAGTTTATGGTTGACCACTGCCTGGGCCTGGAAACGGCAGCAACCCCGGCTCGCAGCACCGGCGGCCATCTCTTTGCCAGCGCGCGGTTCCGGCCGAACCCCTCCCAAACTGCGCCAGGCCTGTCTGGATAACGATCCGCGTCAGGCCGGGCAAGCCTTATTGCACTGGGCGCAGCAGCGCTGGAAACAGCAACCGCCAGCCAGCCTGGGCGCACTGGCCCGACACTGGCCGCAGCATCGCAGCGCTTTGCTGGAACTGGACCGGGTCCTGTATGGCCGTACCCGCCCGATCTGGGATGGTCACGCGTTCTGGCAGCGCGTGCAAGTGGATCTGGAATAGCTGGAATAATATATGTGAGAGCCGACCTGCGAATGCAGCCGGGCTAGTCGCTGTCCTGATAACGCCGCGGCACCCGACGGGTAATACCGGTCAGCAGCTCATAGGCAATCGTATCGCTGGCGCGGGCAATATCCAGTATCGATATCGATGTCCCCCATAATTCGACGGGATCACCAACACGCATATCTGGCAGCCCTGTCAGATCTACCGTCAACATATCCATACTGACCCGACCAATCAGCCGGGTTCGCTTATTTTTCACCAGCAATGGTGTGCCGTTTATGGCGTGACGTGGATAGCCATCGCCATAGCCAATTGCGACGACGCCAACCCGGGTTGGCCGCTCGCAGACGAAGCGTGCACCATAGCCGACGGGTTCTCCTGCAGCCAGCTCACGGATACTGATAAGGGCAGATTTCAGACTCAGCACCGGCTGCAAGCCACCCACAGACGGGTGAATCCGATCCAGCGGCGACCAGCCGTACAACATAAATCCGGGCCGAATCCAGTCACCCCGCTCGGCGCGGCCACGGGCGTCTGGCCAGGCCAGGGTTATCGGGGAATTCGCCAGACTGCGCGGTCCGGGCAAAGCATCCGTAGAGCGTTCGAACAGCGCTAACTGCTGCTCTGTGTAATCGCAACTCAGCTCATCGGCACGGGCAAAATGACTCATCAGGACAATTTCACCGCAATGCCTGCAAGCACGTAATTGCTCATACGCCGCCTGGTAGTCAGCAGGCGGAAATCCCAAGCGATGCATACCGCTATCCAGTTTCAGCCAGACATTGAGCGGGCGACCGGGGCGCGCAGCCAGAAACTGTTGCAGCTGCTCAGGGTGATGAATCACGGTCCATAAATTGTGCTGCTCGATCAGCGCCAGTTCTGCCGCTTCGAAAAAACCTTCCAGCAGCAGAATAGGATTCTCGATACCGGCAGCACGCAACTCCAGTGCTTCTTCGCTGCAGGCCACACCGAATGCATCAGCCTCGGGCGCAAGTGCCTTCGCAGCGACAACTGCACCATGGCCATAGGCATCAGCTTTCAGCACAGCAACAGCTTTGGCACCACCGGCCAGGGACTTGGCATACTGGTAATTATGCCGCAGCGCGGCCAGATTTATCTCAGCGTAAGTGGGTCGCGTCATAAGCTATGATGAGTCTATACATTGAACCGAAAATGCATTACATCACCTTCCTGGACAATATAGTCTTTGCCTTCCAGACGCCATTTACCCGCTTCTTTAGCGCCAGCTTCGCCTTTGTAAGTGATGAAATCGGTATATGCAATCACTTCGGCACGTATAAAACCGCGCTCAAAATCAGTATGGATAACACCGGCAGCTTGCGGTGCGGTCGCACCCTGACGCACCGTCCAGGCGCGCACTTCCTTCTCACCGGCAGTAAAAAAGGTGCCCAGCCCCAATAATTTATAGCCGGCCTGAATAACCCGGTTCAAGCCCGGTTCGGACAGACCGTAATCCGCCAGAAATTCGGCTTTGTCAGCATCGTCCAATTGCGCAATTTCAGCTTCGATAGCCGCACAGACTGGCACCACCAGAGCATTTTCCGATGCAGCCAGATCCTGTACTTTATCCAGCAGCGGATTATTCTCGAAGCCGTTTTCCGTAACATTGGCAATGTACATGACAGGTTTGACCGTCAACAGGTGCAACTCGCGCAGCAAGAGCTGCTCTTCCTTCGTCAGCGCCAGACTGCGCACTGGTCTGACCTCGTTCAGATGCGCCAATATTTTAGTGTACAGTTCTTTGCGCGCCAGAATGTCCTTGCCACCAGCTTTGGCCGCCTTCTCGGTACGCTGATAGGCACGCTCAACTGTGGTCAAATCGGCCAGGGCCAGTTCTGTGTTAATGACTTCAATATCGGCTATCGGGTCAATCTTGCCAGCAACATGAATCACATCATCGTTTTCGAAACAACGCACCACATGCGCAATTGCATCGGTTTCCCGGATATTGGCCAGAAACTGATTACCGAGTCCTTCGCCTTTAGATGCACCGGCTACCAGCCCGGCGATATCAACAAATTCAATAGTCGTCGGGAGCGTTCGCTGCGGCTTGACAATAAGTGCCAGCTCATCCAGTCGGGGATCGGGTACAGCGACAACGCCGACATTGGGGTCAATAGTGCAGAATGGATAATTTTCGGCCTGAATATCAGCCTGCGTAAGCGCATTGAACAAGGTGGATTTGCCGACATTAGGCAAGCCGACGATACCGCAATTAAAGCCCATAACTTGATTTTCCTTGATTACTGTAGAACGCTAATATTGCCATTTATTGCCATTTATCCAATAAAACCCTATAGTTACCGCTCATTTCAGAACACCGTTGAACATTTCCAGTGACGGTTTTTGAGGAACCCACAGAGGAACCCACAATCGGGGGGTTATCTTAAGGCGATCTAAGGGCGGGTATTGTGGCGAAATTCACAGATATTTTCATCCGTTCATTAAAACCAAAGGCCAAACGTTATGATTTGCGCGAGACGGGTGGCCGGGGATTGGGTGTCCGGGTTTCGCCCCAAGGTGTGGTGACCTGGTGCTTCTGGTACACGTATTTGGGCCGTAAGCGCCGCATGAGTTTGGGCCGTTATCCCGCTATGAGCTTGAAAGCGGCCAATGCCGCTCGTGATGAGGCTGCCGTTTTATTGGCTCGCGGTATTGATCCTGCTGCCCAGCGCCAGCACGAACGTGATACGGCCAAGCAACGCTATGAAATCGACCAGAAAGCGCCCACTGTGGCCACACTGGTACATGAATTTCTCACGCATCATGCGCCTACCACGTTTCGACCCAATACACTGCGACAATACGAAAGCCGTTTTCAACGCTACATTCTGCCCGCCTGGGGACAGCGCAAAGCACATACCATTACACCACGGGATGTGGTTGCACTGCGGCGATCTGTTAGCGGTGTGTTTGATCAAGTAAAAGGCCAGTGGAGCGGCGCACCCAACGAGGCCGACCGGGTATTAAGCCTGGCGCGCCAGTTATTTAAATTTGCGGTTGACGAGGGCAGCATGAGTGCCAACCCTGCCCGCCTGGTTAATCGAATTGGTGCCACCAAACCCCGCCAGCGGGCGCTGGATGATCTGGAAATTCAGCTGCTGTTTGAACACCTGCCGCACGCCAGCCTGAGCCTTATTACTAAAGCCGCTATCCGGCTTATGTTGCTGACGGCCCGGCGTGTCAATGAAGTGACTGGTTTACCGTTCGCTGAAATTGATTTCGACCGCCAACTGTGGGCGCTGCCCGCACACCGGAATAAATCGAAACGTGACTTCACGTTCAAACTACCACAGCAAGCGGTTCAGCTGCTGGAAGAACGCCAGCACCTGGCGGTTGATCAGTGGGTATTTCCCAGCCCGTTGAAAGCTGGCCAACCCCTGAACGCCAATGTGCCAACAAAAGGCCTTGACTTGTGTTTCAAGGCTGGGAGAATTTGGCGAGCTGGCACCGTTTACCGCGCATGACCTTCGGCGTACGGTGCGCACCGGCCTGGAGCGTATTGGTATCGATCCATTTATCAGTGAACGGGCGCTTGACCACAGCCAAGGGAAACTTGTTCGAACATACAACAAGCATGATTATCTGGCCGAAATCGGTCAGGCACTGCAACGCTGGGCCGATCACCTCGATCAGCTGACGGGGCAAGCGCCCCCGGCTAGCAATGTAGTGATATTGCAGCGATAATTAAATTGTCCGGCCTAGGTTGGCCGCCGAACGTCTGGTTCTCTGCACCAGGCTGGCCGGACAACCTTCCAGCAGAGCTGCACGGCAGAGGTGCAATGACGCTTAAAAAATTTCTCAATCTGGAACACGCTGCCACCCAGCTTACCCAGCAAAGCGCCGAGCCATGGTCAGTGGATGATGTGCTGATTGCTTGTGGTCAACTGCCAATTTGTATCATAGTGCATACAAAGTGCTACGGGCGTTTAGTTTGGGTTCAGGGTCAGAATGATTACGCCCGCCCGCACGATATCATGTCCTATACTCCACGATGCCAGGTAAACGGTGTCCTTCAATATGATTTTTGGCGTGTTCGACCAACCGGGCCTTATCGTATTGATTTCAACGCAGCGCTTACCTTACGGCAATCTGAAGCAGTCGAGATTAAGACCCTTTTTATAACACCCAACAATGAACTAGGATTTCTCAGCAGTGTGCGAGCAAAACGCCCCGAAGTACCAGCGGATGCCCGGATCGTAATTCGTTTGGATGAACCACTGCAAATCCATCGATCAGAACTGCTTATTCCCGCTGGGGACTTACAAGCGTTTTTGGGAAGGAATATCGAACCCGCGCCACCAGTAATACCGTCAGCAATGGGTTGTCCTCAACAGGATAAAAAAACGCAATGGCTGGCCAATTGCGCCACAGCCGCCAGCGCAGGTGATACGGCCACCCGCAACGGCTATCTACAAAGGGTGTTCGAGATTTACTATCGTGAGCATAATAAGAGCAAAAAAAAGGCAGCCGCTCTTATTGCAAACGATTTACGCCAGTTTGAGCTTGACATAAGTTCAGGTCTAATCGAACGGAATGTCAGAGTGTCTCCAACAAAAAAAACCTGAGGCGAGAAAAGCGGGCGCTGATCGCCTCTCTCGCCCCTCGCGCTTGTTATTGATTTTAAAATAAAAATACCGCCTTTTTAAACCATTGCAGGCGAAAAAACGCCTGTGTTTAATTGTTCCGTGTTCAACTGACAACGGAACAATTCAGTCATGGCATTCATTCGTAAACGTGAAGTTGCCGCCCGCCTGGGTTGCGGTACCACCCACCTGCAAAAACTGATCAATCGCGGCGAGTTTCCGCCCGCCGATACCCATTTGGGCAATGCGCTGAACGCGCCCGGCTTGTGGTTGGAGTCGCACGTCGAAAACTATATCAATCAACAGCTGCAGAAAAACGGGCCTGACCCCCACCGCATGAATCGCCACATTGCCCGCCTGAACGGGGAACGTGCGGCAAAACGAGCGAAAAAAAAATCTGCTGAATTGGATGCCGCGTGATGGGCGTCACAGATGCCAGCGGGCTGGTTGCCTATTCTGTGTTATCAACGCACACGCAGTTCTCACCCTCGAATTTAATTCTGCCGGTCTGGATAAAGGCTTGTTTAAGTGCTCTCACCGTATTTAGCTGTACGCCGCGATTGTTTTCAAAATTCGATACAGTGTTTGGCCGTACATCAGCGATGTTAGCCAATTCGCGCACAGTCCAATTCAGGGCCGCTCTAGCCATTTTGCATTGTATAGGAGTCATAAACGATACGTTGTACCTAAAAAGCGATATAAATATTGACAATAGATTTCCGCGACTTATGATACAACGTATCGCCAAAGCGATACAAACAAGCCTGCCGGGTGTTGGTAGCACTCGACAGGCTCTGACCAATCCACAGATTTTGAGGCTCTGAAAATGGCTGTCCACAATTTACAGCAATCCGTAGAACAAACCCATATTCACGATGACGTTTTCAACATTGCCAGCGGTGCGCAACTAATAGATTTGATAGATCAGTTATCCCGTCATCATTCGCAAATGCGGGCCGTTTGCGACGCGATCAGCGGCGTCGATGATGACGCCATCGCGGGAACATTTTTTCTATTATCCGACATGTCGGAACGCTGCAACCAACTGACCAGCGCATTATTAAAAATCACAACCGACGTCACAGCACGGCACTCCACTGTGACGTTTTCAATGGAAACGTATGACAATGCGCAGCTGGGCATTACCACAGTGCGCGCACTGGCCGTTATGCTCACCGATTCGGAAACGCGCCAGATCCACACTGAAGCAAATCTGGACGCCATCGCGTGTCTGCTAATTGCCGAGCTGAATCGGGTTGAAAATTTGTTGGAGCAGCGGGTATGACAGGTGGCCACCCATTATTATCTGCGCACTACGCCCCGTATTCAGCATTGCACGCGTTGTTAGAGCGCGTCGCACCGCCCCTTGCGGCTACGACTCCAACACCAAAAAATATCGTTATCGTGCCAGTGCTGAGGAGCTTGCGGCCCTGGTGGATAACGCCGACACCGCCCATGATGCATTTGCAGTTGGTTTACGTGGCATCGGGCTATTAATTTCCCATTGCAACACTGACGAATTAAACGCCCGCGACTGGAGCAACATTTCCGATCTGCTCATTACGTTAGCCGAGGGCGTGTTGGTGACCAGCGATTTAAAACGCCTGGCCAAAAACGCCGAACCGGGATAACTCCATAAAAAAACCCGCTGTTGGGCGGGTTTTTTAATTCGGCGTGTGATAGCTGCCGGGGCAATTATTCGCATATCAATTATATAGCGCCCCGCCTCAGCTGTCACGCCTCACATTTTTTGAAACGAGGTGTTTCATCATGACAACCTTGAACCTGGCGGTTAAACACCGCCATGCTAAACCGTTGCCCATTCCGGCACATTCAACCCACAAATACGCGGTGGCCTGCGTTCAGCACGACCGCCACGGGCGCGCCATTCACGACCGCCGACTGTCGCGGTATTTTGCAACCAAAGTCGAGGCCTGGCGGGAGGCGCAAAAACTGAAATATCAGGCGTTTGGCCGGGTTTATGTGATTGAAATTGTCCGGCATTGGGGGACATCCAGCCATGAAATTTGAATCAAATTTGGCGGATATCCGCCGTACCTTGGAACTACTGCATCCAGCGGGTACCGTTTTTGAGATTAGGATTCTCAAAACGGGCCGCAAAAAAACGGTGCGGGGGTATTTCGATAATGTGGATGCTGCCGCCAAAAACTGCCATTATTGGAATGGCAAGGCCCCGGCGATATACGTGACGCTGAACCCGGTCAACCCCGCCTTATTGGCCCGCTCTGCCAATCGCTTGGAGTCCTATGCCGAAACCACCACCGTAGATACGGATATACCAGCCCGCCGCTGGCTGTTGGTCGATTGTGACCCGGTCAGGCCGTCCGGTATCAGCAGCAGCGATGCTGAACACGCGGCGGCACTGGAACGGATTAAATCCATTCGGGCTGCCCTTCAAGAACAGGGCTGGCCGCAACCCGTTGCCGCAGATTCCGGCAACGGTGGGCACCTGTTGTATCGGATCGAGCTGCCGAACAATCCGGCCAGTGGCCAGCTGGTACAGCGCTGCTTGCAGGCGCTGGCGCAAAAGTTCGATGATGAACAGGTGACGGTTGATACCAGCGTGTTCAATGCCGCCCGCATTACCAAAATTTACGGCACGCTGGCCAGAAAAGGCGACAGCACACCGGAGCGCCCGCACCGCCTGGCGCGGCTATTGAACGTACCGGAAACGGTAACCCCGGTACCGCATGAACAATTGCAGGCGCTGGCCGCGCAATTTGTCGAACCGGCAGAAAAGCCCAAACCGGCCCGCCAGTCGCCAGCGGGCAACGGTTATTTTGAACAGGTCAACGCGGCGGCAATGCAGCAGCTGGCGGTTTGGGTACCAGCGCTGTTTGACGCAAAAGCGCGACCGTATAAGCAGGGGTTTCGGGTGCGGTCGACCGATTTGAACCGCTCGCTGGAAGAGGATTTAAGCCTGCAGCCGGGCGGCATCCGCGACTTTGGCACTGAGACGGGATTGACACCGGTTGATACGGTGCTGGCATTCGGATCAGCCCGTACCGCGCTCGATGCGGCGAATTGGTTGGCTGAACAGTTGGGCATTGAGCGACCCCAGCGCACGGCCACCGTGACCCCGATAAAAACCCGCCAAAAACGATCGACTACCCGTACTGATAAATCGCCAGAGCGCCCGCCCTTCTACGCCATTCGGTACGGGTGCATGACCCACCTGAAACCCAACCGGGACGCGTCAGAACCCGTCCCCGTCCCCTTGTGTAATTTCACCGCTGAAATTATCGAAGATGCAATTCTGGATGACGGCAGTGGCGAACCGAAACGGCTGATGACCGTTAGTGGCAAACTGGCGGGCGGGCACCCATTACCAAAAATTGAAATTGAATCCGACCGGTTTGCGAATATGAATTGGGTGTCCGCCCGCTGGGGAAGCCGGGCAATTGTGTATGCGGGTATGGCGCAAAAGGATCATTTGCGCGCGGCGATTCAGTGGCTATCCAGCCCCACCGAGCGGCATATTTACGCCCACACCGGCTGGCGACAGATGGCCGGTGAGTGGTGCTATTTGCACCAGGCCGGGGCCATCAGTGCGACCGGCAACCGGCAGAATGTGGAAGTGGAATTGCTCGGCAGTTTAGCGGGTTACGCTTTGCCCGCCCCGCACCCCGATCGCTCGGCGATTTCCGCCAGTGTTCAGCTACTGGCGATTGCCCCCCTGTGGTTGTCCGCGCCCGTGTTTTTGGGCGTGTACCGAGCGGTACTAACCGAAATGCACCCGGTCGATTTTTCGCTGTTCCTGGCCGGGGCGACCGGTTGCCGTAAATCGGAGCTGGCGGCGCTGGCACAAGCCCATTACGGGCCGGAATTCCACGGCAAACATTTACCGGCCAGCTGGTCGAGCACCGGCAATGCACTGGAACGCCTGGCCTTCACCACCAAAGACGCGCTGCTGACCATTGATGATTTCGCACCGGGTGGCAACCAGACGGACGTGAACCGGCTGCACCGTGACGCAGACCGCATTTTACGGGCGCAAGGCAACCGCGCGGGCCGCGCCCGCATGAAAGGCGATGGTGGCTTGCAAGCGACTTACCACCCGCGCGGCCTGATTCTAGCTACTGGGGAAGATATTCCACGCGGGCAGAGCGTCCGCGCCCGGCTGCTGATTTTCGAAATGGACGGCAGCAGCGTCGATTTGGGAGTCCTGACCCAACTGCAGGCGCATGCCCGCGCTGGCCTGCTGGCTCAATCTTTGGCGCTGTTTATCCAGTGGTGCGCCAAACGCATGGATGAACTGAAAACGCAACTGCCCGCCCGCGCGCGGGAATTGCGCGGCGCGGCGGCTGCACTGACGGCCCACAGCCGCACCCCGGATATTGTCGCCAGCCTGTATCTGGCCGCTGAGGTGTTCGCCGCGTTTGCTGCCGAGCAGGGGGTTGAGCTGGGGCCGGACTGGCTGGCGCGCATCTGGACGGCGCTGCTGGCCGCTGGTGAACGGCAGGGGCAATTTCAGCACGAACAGGAACCTGCCAGCCGGTTTGTCGAGTTGATCCGGGCAGCCTTGTCATCGGGCCGCGCCCATCTTGCCCCGGTTGATGAACCGGACAAAGACACCGCTGATGCAGCATACGGCAACGAGCGTGACGGCGCATTGGGCTGGCGCATTTACAATTTCGGCAGCGGTGAGTATGCGCGCACTGAATGGCACAGCCAGGGGGCGCGGATCGGTTGGTATGACGGTGATGACATTTTCCTGCACCCCGAGAACGCCTACACTGCAGCGAAACAACTAGCCCAGGATCAAGGCGAAACTTTACCGGTTGCCCAACGCACGATGGCTAAGCGGTTGCTGGAACGTGGCCTGCTGGCCACCTATGAGACCGACGGGTCACATAAACGCGCATTAACACGTAAAACAATCAATCGCACACAGCGGCGTGTTCTCCATTTTCTACGCGCGACTGTAGTATCAGATAGCGGTCTTTCCGGTCTTTCCGGTCTAGAGAGTAATAAAAACAATGAGATAGAATGCGATTTTGAAGACCGGAAAGAAATTTTACCGGTCTTAGAAAATAATTACCGGTCTAATTCGGATGATGTGGAGCGTATTTAATGACCCCTGGCCCACTGATCCAGGCGCTGTCCAATCGGGGTATTCGCCTGGCCGTTGAAGGTGACGGGCTGCTGATCCAGCCCGCCAGCCGGTTACGACCGAAAGACCGGGCGCTGTTGCTCAAACGCAAACCGGCGTTGCTGGCCTGGCTGAACCGGCCCCGGCCTGTTGTCTGCCGGGCTGATGTTGAACAGTGTTATCCGCCCCGGTTGCCGCTGTCTGAGGGGTGCGCTGTGCTGCTGACCGCTGTGCTGGATCATGCACAGCCCGCAACAGGCCATGACCCTGGGGATTGGCCCGACTTGTTGCACCGGCCAACCCTGCTCGCATTTGCACGCGCCCTGCTGGCGACCGGTGAGATTGTACCGACAGCCCCCGCTGTTGAAGGCCAGCCCGCCCGAGTAACCTGCCAGCAGTGCCAGCACTTCCAACCCAACCCGCACAGCCCCCGCCAAGGTATTGGCCAATGCGTAATCAACTCGCCAGAGGCGCCAGCGGGCACTATCCAGTACCCGCTATCCTGGCGGGGGTATGCTGACCGGGCGCTCTGGCCTGCAGTCGAACGGTTCTGCCCTGGATACCTATCCAAAACACCGAGATCACGGCATGACCACGAACCCAATCTTTAGCCGCAATCCAACCCAAAGGACCGGTAATGGACCGGTAATTACTGCTGAATGGACCGGTAAAAATTATTACCGGTCCCCAAAAATGGCTTATAAGATATTGTTTAAAAGGGTTAAGCCCGCAAGGACCGCAAGGACCGGTAATTGAGACTACACATATATATATTGTGATTGTGTTGAATTATGCGGTCACTTGGAAGTGACCGCCCGCCAGCCGGTTACGACCGAAAGACCGGGCGCTGTTGCTCAAACGCAAACCGGCGTTGCTGGCCTGGCTGAACCGGCCCCGGCCTGTTGTCTGCCGGGCTGATGTTGAACAGTGTTATCCGCCCCGGTTGCCGCTGTCTGAGGGGTGCGCTGTGCTGCTGACCGCTGTGCTGGATCATGCACAGCCCGCGACAGACCCTGACCCTGGGGATTGGCCCGACCTATTACACCAGTCCACCCTGCTCGCATTTGCACGCGCCCTGCTGGCGACCGGTGAGATTGTACCGACAGCACCCGCTGTTGAAGGCCAGCCCGCCCGAGTAACCTGCCAGCAGTGCCAGCACTTCCAACCCAACCCGCACAGCCCCCGCCAAGGTATTGGCCAATGCGTAATCAACTCGCCAGAGCGCCAGCGGGCACCATCCAGCACTCGCTATCCTGGCGGGCTGTATACCGCTCCGGGCGCTCTGGCCTGCAGTCGAACGGTTCTGCCCCGAATTCCTATCCAAACATAACGGGAATCCAGCATGACCATGAACCCAATCTTTAGCCGTAATCCAACCCAAAAGACCGGTAATTACTGCTGATTAGACCGGTAAAATTATTACCGGTCTTCAAAAATGGCTTATAAGCTATTGTTTAAAAAGGGGTAAGACCGATAAGACCGTAAAGACCGGTAATTGAAGGTACACATACATATATTGTGATTGTGTTGAATTATGGGGTCACTTGGAAATGACCGTTCGCCAGCCGGTTACGACCGAAAGACCGGGCGCGCTGTTGCTCAAACGCAAACCGGCGTTGCTGGCCTGGTTAAATAAGCCCCCCTTTGCCTAATTAAAAAGGTACTTACCAGCAGAATCTAAGCTGCGAAAGCGGGAAGCGCAGGTTTTTTGCAGACATTTCAGCTCTATGGGGGGTTGTTGTGTCTTACCGCTCTGTTGCCAAGGTGCCGCCCTGAGCGCAGGCGGGCAGGACGGGAGCCGCTGTTTAAGGTGCCGCCCTGAGCGCAGGCGGGCAGGACGGGGCCGCAAGTAGCAAATAAATGGCGAGCGCATGGCCGGGACCATGATAGGCGGCTGACGGTTGCACCTTCCATTGCTGTTGGAAAGGCATGGCGTTATCCTAGAAAATAGTTCAGTTGTTAAGGAAATACTGAACACTGACAGGCACGCTCACAAGTTCAAAATCTTAAACAACAAAAAAGGCAGAGGATTCGTTATGACAGATCATTCAAACTCGAATCTCGGGCGCAAACCTGTTGCTGAGTCACCGCAAACTCGTAACTCACATGAGTTGTACCAGACGCGCACTATTCTTGAACGCCAGCTTTCTGTTGCTGCACAGAAAGACGCGCAAGCCGTAGCTATTTTAGAACGGGCGCTGGCACTGGTTGAGCAGGTTAGCAGTGCAAAAAACCCACCAATCTTTTGCAGAAGGGCAGACCATATCCGGTCTGTACTGGCGTTGCTGGATAACCGCTGATGAATATTGGTGTTCTCAGTGTAGTGAGCGTGCGACATTACCGACAAACGCTGCACTACAGTGGTACAGCACATCCGAATTGTCGCGAGGGTGGTCAGTGGGGCCAGCAAGCGGATTCTGATGCTATGTAAGTATTGCTGGATGATGCTTTAGAGCATGCGGGCGCGGTTGCGTGAACGGGTGGCCGATCTGGTTGAACAGTCAGCGCCGTATACACAAAGAATAGCACTGCAGCGGGCATTGGTTGTGAGTGTTCATGCCTATAACATGCTGAACATGTATTGCGCCTGGCTAGCCGCAAAGATTTAATTGATACACGGGCTAACATAGCAGCGTAGAACCTCTACTCTCCTTCAGAAGCCCGCTCTTTGCGGGCTTTTTTGTACATACCCGCAAATCAATATTCTGCCTGTCCACATTGATCAATGTGCATTTTATAATACAAAAAAACTATTGATTTAATATTTTAAATAATTTAAATTTATTTAAACTATTTATTTGTAGTCATCACTTGAGGAAAAACAGATGGCGGATATGACGCATCTAAACGTGAAGATTCCGGCAACGGTTCACCAGGCTGTCCGCGTAACCGCAGCCCAACAGGGGATCAGTTTACGGCGTCTGGTGGAGGAAGCATTGCGCGATGCCGCCTCTGATAATTTAATTGAAATGCCCAAACCAACCGTTAAACCTGTCAACTCAGGAGACTCTTTATGATTATCATGAAAGCGCATGCACGCGGTACACTCTCGCTAGATGTGAGTGGCGACACCTATCAAGCCCTGGCCGCGACGGCCCGACAACAAAACATACCAATTATGACGGTGGTCAGTACCCGCCTGGGGCTGCCACCACCACCGCCCACATCAATGGATCATCCGCCGCCTGGTGCAACCCCACCGGCACAACACACCGGCAATGATGACGATGGCTGGGGGGCCGCGTTTGCGGCGGTGGCGGGCCGGTCATGAAAACTTACGCCAAACACAAACTGGATGCATTACGCCGTCGCGTCAATGAGCTAACGGCGATGAGTGCAGGCCTAAGCCGTTCCATAATGGAACGCGGGGATGAACGCGACCGAATTGCGGCGCATTTGAGCCGGGTGCAGGAGGGAACACCATCGCATATTTTTGACGATAAATACCGCCGCCAGCCCCGCCCACTATCGAAACAGGAAATCGGCCTACAGGACAAGTTGAAAAATTTGGACAAAGATATTGCTGCGTTACGCGATAGTCAGCAAAAAATTGCTGCCCAGTTGGCACCCACCCGCGCCTTGCTGACCCGCTGCGAGGAGTTTGTTAAAACCCACCGTTTGGAGCCTGATTATGGAACCCTCGACTCATCAGACCATCAGCACGTTGCGTGAAAAAATTGCCGCCCTGCACGCTGAACGCGATGCGCTGCCCGATCAACCGTTGGATATTGATTCAATTCGCACCCAGCTCGCTGCGAACATTGCGGGTAATCGCTCGTTTTTCGAACAGAGTTTCAACACCAGCCAGCTTTTCTATCCACTGGCTGCCGGCGCGATTTTAAAACTACCGACTGGCCCCATAAATGGGCCGGAGCGGCCACAAGAAGCGCTGTGGTCCCTGGCGTGCTGGGTGCACGGTGAAACATTAATTGACCCGCTAATGACTTTGGTTGAGCAGCGTTTGCCCAAAGACGCGGGAATCTCCCTGAATGAGCGCAACAAACGGCTGAAAAAAATCGAATCTGAATTGTTGCGTTTGGAGCGGGAAGAAGAAAAATTGATTTGTGAACTCGAAGCCGCTGGTGATGAAATCATCCGCCGGGCCGATGCTGACCCCGCTATTGTGCTCGAAGCGGCTTAGCATGAGACCGGGGTTCTGGCGACCGAGCGCGCGCATAGCCGGAACCCCGTCAACCAGCATAAAAGGGTGCTGGAATAGTGATGCGTTGTGCACCGGCGAACGGTTCGATAAGCCCTCAAAGAAGAACCGTTTGAGATCCGTTACCGGCCCGCCCTGGCGACGCGGCGCGAACGCGGATCATCTTGAATTTGATTCATACTTCCACATAGGCCAGCAGATATAAAAAAGGAACCCACAAAGGAACCCAATTTAAAATATTGGGTTTTTGTTTTTTATATGATATTGATAAATAATAAAATAAAACATACTAATGGGATACCGCAATTAAAGCCCATATTCGATGTCCGATAACAATGGAAATAGCAATTGAATAGAATAGATTAGCCCGCGCCGGGCTTATGACTGTGCAGTGCTGTCATCGCTTTTTCCCAGTCACCGGCGACAATCCGTGGTAACTCCGCCAGGACGGCGTCAATAGCCTCCTCCAGCAGACGCTGCTCACCCGCAGGCGCGCTGCGCAGGACATAGCTGACAACTTCGGGGGCAAAACCAGGATGACCGATCCCCAGCCGTAGTCGGGCGAAATCACTACCGCCCAGCCAGCGAATCGTGTCGCGCAGACCATTATGACCACCATGACCGCCGCCGCGCTTGAGCCGTACAGCCCCGGCAGGCAGATCCAGTTCGTCATGTGCAACCAGAATGGATTGCGGCGGAATCTTGTAAAATTTCGCCAGTGGCGCGATGGACTCACCGCTGCGGTTCATGAAAGTCATCGGCTTCAGCAGCCAGACTTCATGCTCACCAATTACGGTTTTGGCCAGTTCACCCTTGTATTTTGCTTCTGCGCGAAATGCAGTCCGATAGCTCTCGGCAATCCGATCCAACAGCCAAAACCCGGCATTATGCCGGGTTCTGGCGTATTGCTGACCGGGATTGCCCAGACCAGCAATGAGTCGTATGGCGTTACCAGCCAAAGCGGACGATTCTCTTCACAATACAGCTGGGAGAGGATAATTAATCCTCTGTGTCTTCGGCCTCATCCGCCGCTTCAGTGTCGTCGGCAACACGAGTGACGTGGTGCACATTGACCACACCGGTATCATGTTCACCATGTGCCAAGGCTGTCAGCGTAACGCCCTCCGGCAGCTTCAGTTCAGACAGATGCAGGGTTTGCCCCATTTCCAGCTCAAGCACATCAACCTCGATAAACTCGGGCAGATCTTTCGGCAGACACTCGATTTCCACCTCAGTCAGCAAGTGACTGATCGCACCGCCCTGGTCTTTGACACCTTTGCAGGCTTCTTCATTGACAAAATGCAGCGGAATCTGTACGCGGATGGTTTCATCCTCGGTGACACGCTGGAAATCCATATGCTGCACCAGCGGCTTGTAAGGATGACGTTGCATATCGCGCAGCACTGCGCGTTCTTTACGTCCGCCAATATCGAGCGTCAGGATATGGGAATAAAACGCCTCGTTATCCAATTGCTTGATGATCTGGTTTTGCTCAATCGTCAGATTGGCAGGCTCTTTATGACCACCGTACAGAATAGCCGGCACCAACCCCTGACGACGCAGGCGGCGGCTCGCACCTTTCCCCGCATCCGTCCGCGGCTGGGCGGTTACAACAAATTCAACGCTCATGATTGCAACTCCAATAATTGTAAATGAAACCGGCCTGTCCGCGACCAGACAAGCCGAGCTTTTGCAATCGAAAACAGAAATTCTGATGTTCTGTTTTCGCTGTCGGGCAAAACTTTCGACGGTTATGCCCAAACAAAAGTTGTTCTGAAAAAACTAGCTAAACAAACAACTGATTGATTCTTCGTTATGAATACGGCGCATGGTCTCAGCCAGCAGTGAAGCGACGCTGAGCTGGCGGATCCGGTCACAGACCTGGGCTTCCGGGCGCAAGGGGATAGTATCAGTGACTACCAGTTCGTCCAGTTCCGAATGGCTGATATTATTGATCGCCGGTCCCGACAGCACCGGATGCGTGCAATAAGCCCGCACTGATGTCGCGCCCCGCTGTTTCAGCGCAGACGCAGCCTGGCACAAGGTCCCGGCTGTATCGACCATGTCATCGATCAGAATACAGTCATAACCTTCGATATCACCGATGATATTCATCACTTCGGCCTGATTGGCGGCCGGGCGGCGTTTATCGATGATCGCCAGTTCAGTGTCATCCAGCCGCTTGGCCAGCGCTCTGGCCCGCACCACACCACCAACATCGGGCGAAACCACTACCGGATTGGGAAACTGGCGGGTACGGATATCGGTGATCATGATCGGGGTGGCGTAGACGTTATCCACCGGACGATCAAAAAACCCCTGGATCTGATCGGCGTGCAAATCTACCGTCAGGACCCGATCCACACCGGCTTTGACAATCATATTGGCCACGACTTTAGCCGAGATAGGCACCCGCGCTGAGCGGGGTCGCCGGTCCTGCCGCGAATAACCAAAGTAGGGAATCACTGCAGTGATGCGCACTGCCGAGGAACGGCGCAGCGCATCCGCCATGATCAGCAATTCCATAATGCTGTCATTCGTGGGATAGCAGGTCGGCTGGACAATGAAAACGTCCTGACCACGAACATTTTCCAATATCTCGACCATAACCTCGCCGTCGCTGAAGCGACCAACGATAGCCTTACCCATCGGGATATGGAGGTGTTCGGTGATTGACTGCGCAAGTTGCGGGTGCGAGTTACCCGCAAATACCATCATTCGACCATCGGACACGGATTGTTTATCCTTGTTGATGATGATTTGTTACACCAAAAAAAGTAATTGGCACCAGAGACTATATGTAGTGACAGAGGAAATGGCTGGGGTGCCAGGATTCGAACCTGGGAATGGCGGGATCAAAACCCGCTGCCTTGCCGCTTGGCTACACCCCAATAATCTGATCGGATGGGTTAAAACCGTATTTTCGCTTGTTGCAGCCGTTGATGCAATAGCGATTTATTACAACCTCGGCTAACAAATCCAGTAAATCCCGCGAACCCAAATAAATCCATTCTAGCCTGGGCCAATACTTCCTCAGCCTCCACACGCTCATTAAATGCAGCAAAGACGCATGCGCCAGTGCCGCTTAAACGAGCTTTGGCAAAACGGCCTAACCAGTCTGCCGCTTGAGCCACCTGCGGATACTGTTGAAATACGACTGCTTCGCAATCATTTCCATCATTGTCCGTCACGAGGGCGCGTATTCTGATGGCTGACGAGTCTCGTGTCAATGCAGGATCGCTAAAAATTTTCCCGGTCGGTACCGAACAAGGCGGTATCAGCACTGTAAACCAGGGCCGATCCAGCATCGGCAAAGGGGTCAGTTGCTCACCAACACCCTCAGCCCAGGCCGCTTCACCATGCACGAATACCGGTACATCGGCGCCCAATTGGACACCGAGTGCCGCCAGTTCGTCAAGCGATAAACCCGTCTGCCAGTAATGATTGAGCGCCAGCAAGGTAGTGGCCGCATTGGAACTGCCCCCACCCAGGCCGCCTCCCATGGGTAACTGTTTATCGATACGGATACCGACCCCGCGCCGAACTGCGCAGGTCTGCTGCAGCAAACGAGCTGCCCGGACGCATAAATCCTGTTCGGCCGGCACACCGGGCAGGGGATTCAGATGCTCGATACGGCCATCCTCGCGCACCTCAAAATAAAGCTGATCGCTATGGTCAAGAAACTGAAACACCGTCTGCAGCAGATGATAGCCATCGTGCCGGCGACCAATAATACGCAGCCAGCGGTTCAGTTTGGCGGGCGCAGGCCAGGCCTGCAGCGCAGCATTGGCGTCTACTGGGGCAAGGTCCATGTGGTGATTGCGATATTGACTTTGAGTGCATCCTGTACAGCCTGGATGCGTTTGGGCAGATCAATGCCCTGCTCTTGAATCCAGTTGGGATAATCGATACGCCAGCCGTTTTGCTCCAGTCTGGCAATACGGCCGTCGGCATTGCGCTCGATTCGAGCTGGCGTCGCCGGGTCAGGTATCCCCCGAATCCAGTACTTGAGCCCACTGATAGGCACCTGCAAGCCTGTTGCCTGCGCTAACAGGGCATCCGGATCACGGGCTTGTAAACGTTCCTGTCCGGTACTGAGCTCGACACTGCTGGCGTCTCCACGCACACTGATCCGGCCCTGTCCAAGCGGGCCGATCAGATCAACTGCATAGATCTGTTGATTCTGTTCCCAGCGCACACTGGCCGGCCAGCTCTCGTTACCATTGATAGCGGCCAGTCGCCCCTGCACCTGCCAGTTCTGCAGCGTGGCCGCAGAGACCACAGGGGGCTGATCCGCTACAGGCGTCAGACTGGCGCAAGCCGACAGCAGGCTGACAGCACAAGCGCCCAGCAGCAAGCGCGCGCCACGGCACCTCAGATGAAAGAACAACAGCGGGATTCCAGGCTTACAGCGAACTGCACAACAGGATTCAGATTAATCATTATCTACCCGATCTGGCTCTACCCGATCTGGTTGCATGCGGTCTTTGAGGCGCAACAAATGCTGACTTTCAGGAGCCTCATCAAACGCTTTCTGCCAGATACTGCGGGCTTCATCCTGTAACCCGGCTTCCCATAAAACCTCACACAGGTGCGAGACAATCTCGGGGTCCTGATTCAGTTTATAAGCCTGCCGCAGATATTCCAGAGACGTGTCTTTATCGCCAAGACGATAATTGACCCAACCCATGCTATCGAGCACAGCAGGGTCGTCTGGCAACAACTCAATAGCACGCTGCAACAATGCCAAGGCTTCCTGATAGCGATCAGTGCGATCCGCCAATGTATAACCGAGTGCGTTCAACGCATGGCCATTGTCAGGATCAGTCGCCAGGATAAGACGCAGATCGTCTTCCAGCACATCGAGTTTATCAATACGCTCAGCGGCCAGCGCACGACTGTAAAGCAGATCGTGATTGTCCGGAAACTCCTGCAAGGCGCTGCTCAACAAATCAAACGCCGTCTGATAGTGTTTTTCGTCGCGCAGAATATCTGCCTGCGAAATATATAATTGCACAGCGTTGTCAGGATTTTCCCGGCGCAGTTCACTGAGACGCAGCGCCATTTCATTCAGATCGCCAAGCTTGGCCGCCATCGCTGCAGCTCGTACCTGCGCGGAAATATAGCGCTCGCCCTGGATGACCCGATCATACCAGTCCAGCGCACCCTGATAGTTTTCCTGTAATTCTTCCGCCCGGCCCATTTCAAAATAGACATCCTGCACCCGATGACCAAGTTCCAGCACCCGTTGATAATACTGTTTGGCCTGATCGTACTGGTCAGATTCCATAGCCAGTACGCCCAACGCAAACAGGGCTTCGGCGTCATCCGGGTTAGCCTGGGCAATCAGCTCGAATTGCTGGCGGGCGGCATCGGTGCGCTCGGCACTGATCAGCAGGCGGGCATAGCCCATGCGCAGTTCGGCATCCTCCGGGTAAGCATCCACCGCAGTTTGCAAATCGGCCAGACCTGCATCTATGTCATCACTCTGTACCCGGATTTGTGCCCGCAGCAGATGCGCATCACGCCAGTCGGGCGCAACCTTCAGCGCGTTAGTAAGATCTTCCAGCGCCACCTCTATCTGATCCGCGCCCAATGCGGCCAGGGCATGATTGAACAAGGCGTAGCGGGATTCGGGCTGGTGCGCCAGAATACGTGTCATGACTTGCAGAATCAGCTGTCGATCCTGCAATTGATTTAACAGATTGCCTAATACTGCATAGGCTTGCTGCTGATCGTCATATTTATCCAGCAGTTGTTTGACCAGCAGGTCGACCGCTTCATCCACCAGGTCATTGCGTAATAATGCCAATGCCAGGGTCTGACTGGCTTGAATCTGATCTGGCGTCAGTTCATGCCAACGGCGCGCTATTTCCAGTAATGCGGCGTTATCTTTTATAAAGAGGGCAATACTGGCTGCACGCTCCGCCAGCCGGTAATCATCGCTGCCCAAAGCTGCTGCCTTATAATACGCCAGCGCCTCTTCCAGTTTGCCGCGCCGCGCTGCGACTTCGGCAACCAGGACATTGTAGATTAACGCCCGCTCGGTTAAGAGAGGCATGGCTTTGACAGTGTCTTGGGCGGTATACTGAGCAGCTGGCTCTGTCACAGCTTTCGCCTCAGCGCCCGGAACCTCAGCAGAAACCGGCTCAGATTCGGGTTGCGTGGCCGGGGCCGGCTCGGCAGCAGGCGTTTGCGCCAGCGCTGTAAGTGACAGCCCAATCAAACCAAACAGTAAACAGCAAGCGGGTAATAATGTTTTTGAAAGAAACGTAGTATTTTGAGCCAAAACTCACCTCGGAAAACAATCCTGGGTACCGTAAATAATCCGCTCACTTGATATTATCTGAGTGGATAGCGGAAAATTTACCACTCTTTGCCGAATTAGCGATCATCATGCCTCTGTTGGCACTTGGTATCAATCACAAAACAGCTCCTGTTACGATTCGCGAGCAAGTTGCATTCCCGCCGGAACGCCTATCGACGGCCTTACTCGATTTGCGCACTAACGGCGGGGCGCATGAAGCTGCGATATTATCCACCTGCAACCGCACAGAATTGTATTGCAATCTGGCCAGCAGCGATGATGCACAGCGCGCAGTCAACTGGCTTAGCCATTATCACGCCTTGCCGGTGGATCAGTTGCAGCACTATATGTACCATTACCCGGACCAGAAAGCTGTCCGCCATATGCTGCGGGTGGCTTCCGGCCTGGACTCCATGGTGCTGGGCGAGCCGCAAATCCTGGGCCAGGTCAAAACCGCCTATCAGGCCGCCAACAAGGCAGGTACTTTAGGCTCTCTGCTGGAACGTTTGTTCCAACATACTTTTTCTGTAGCGAAAAGAGTTCGCACCGATACCGCTATCGGTGAGAGTCCGGTCTCGGTCGCGTTCGCAGCGGTCAGCCTGTCGAAGCAGATTTTCGCTGATCTGAGCAAGCAGAAAGCGCTGTTGATCGGTGCTGGCGAAACCATTGAACTGGTCGCTCGCCATCTCTACGAAAATAAAATTCACCGCATCATTGTCGCCAATCGCACCTTCGAACGTGCCCGCGCTCTGGCAACCCATTATGGCGGCTATGCCATCAGCCTGGACGAGATTCCTCTGCACCTCGCCGAGGCCGATATCGTGATCAGTTCGACTGCCAGCAGCACGACTTTGCTGGATTACGATTTGGTTAGACAGGCGCTTAAAGCGCGCCGGCACCGACCCCTGTTTATGGTGGATATTGCCGTACCGCGCGATATTGACCCGAAAGTGGCCGAACTGGCAGATGCCTATCTGTATACCGTCGATGATCTGCAAGATATCATTGCCGAGAATATCCGCTCCCGTCAGGCCGCCGCCAAACAGGCTGAAGAAATTGTCGACACGCAGGTCGATCACTTCATGGCCTGGTTACGCGCCCAGAGTAGCGTCAATCATATCCGCTCGCTGCGTGCCCAGGGTGAAGCGGTGCGCGATGAAGTGCTGGCCCGTGCGATGGCGCAGTTGCAGCAGGGCAAAGATCCCGCGCAGACCTTACAGTTTTTGGCTAACACCCTGACCAACAAACTGCTGCATGCACCCAGTACCGGCCTGCGGCAGGCGGCGGAACAAGGCGATGTCGAACTGGAAGAAACCATCAAACGGCTGTTCAAGCTGCCTGGCTAAGCCGATCACAACGTTGTACCGGAGAAATCATGACCCCCTCTATGCTGGCCAAATTGGAACAGTTGGAAGCCCGTTATGAGGAAGTTCAGGCCTTGCTGTCAGATCCTGGCATCATCAACGATCAGGATCAGTTCCGCGCTCTGTCAAAAGAATATGCCCAGCTCGAGCCGGTCGCCAAAGCGTTTGCGACCTATCGTCAGGCGCAGGACAATCTGGCCAGCGCGCAAGAAATGGCACGCGACAGCGACCCCGAATTGCGGGCCCTGGCCGAAGATGAAATCAGCGTACAGGAGCAGCAGCTGGAGCAGCTGGAACGCGAGCTTAAACTGCATCTGATTCCCTCTGATCCGCACGATGATAGCAATTTGTTTCTGGAAATTCGGGCAGGCACCGGCGGTGATGAAGCAGCCATTTTCGCCGGCGATCTGTTTCGCATGTACTCCCGTTTTGCTGAATCGCAGGGCTGGCAGGTCGAAGTCCTGAGCGAGCACGAAGGCGAGCACGGCGGCTACAAGGAAATCATCGCCCGGCTGATCGGGCGCGGCGCATACTCCAAGCTTAAATTCGAGTCCGGCGCACATCGGGTGCAACGAGTACCGGAAACAGAAGCACAGGGTCGCATTCATACCTCAGCGGCAACCGTAGCCGTAATGCCAGAACTGGAAACCGTCGAATCAGTCGACATCAATCCTGTTGATTTACGTGTTGATACCTATCGAGCCAGCGGCGCGGGCGGTCAGCACGTTAACCGTACCGATTCCGCGGTGCGCCTCACCCACTTGCCCACCGGAATTGTGGTGGAGTGTCAGGACGAACGCTCGCAGCATAAAAACAAAGCCCGCGCCATGTCCCTGCTGGCCGCCAAACTGCTTCGTCAGGAGCAGGAAAAACAGCAGAGCGAGCAGGCCCAGAACCGACGTTCACTGGTTGGCAGCGGTGATCGCTCCGAGCGCATCCGCACCTATAATTTCCCACAGGGCCGGGTCACTGATCATCGTATCAATCTGACTTTGTATAAACTTCCTGACATCATGATGGGTGATCTGAGCCCCGTGATCGATCCGCTTAACCAGGAATACCAGGCCGATCAACTGGCTGCTTTGGGCGACGACTAAACCCACCGTGGCACATCAAGCGCCGACTGTTGCCAGCCTGCTGCGCGCCGCTGAGCGCACTCTGGCAGGCTGCAGCGATAGCCCCCGACTGGATGCCGAGTTACTGTTGGCGCAAACACTGCAACGCTCTCGCAGTTATCTTTACAGCTGGCCCGAGACACAGCTCAACACGACCCAGCAGGCACTTTTTCAGGCACTGCTGCAACGACGCGCAAAGGGCGAGCCGATTGCCTATCTGACCGGTCGACGGGAATTCTGGTCGCTGGAACTGGAGGTGTCGCCAGCCACGCTGATCCCGCGACCGGAAACCGAACTACTGGTTGAACAGGCACTGCTGCGTTTACCTGCACAGCCCGCACTGATCGCAGATTTGGGTACCGGCAGCGGCGCGATTGCCCTGGCACTGGCAAGCGAGCGCCCGGATTGTCGGGTTATTGCAACAGATTACAGCACGGAAGCGCTGGCCCTGGCCCGCCGAAACGCCGCCCGGCTGCAAGTATCTACTGTTGAATTCTGCACCGGCGACTGGCTGGCCGCTCTGCCGGCCGGTTTATATCAGATGATCGTGTCCAATCCACCGTATATCGCAGCGAGCAGTCCTTATTTGCAGCATGGCGATGTGCGTTTTGAACCAGCCGGTGCATTGGTCAGTGGCACCGACGGTCTGGATGCGATCCGACGCATTGTGATGCAGGCACAACAACATCTGGCACCTGGTGGCTGGCTGCTGCTGGAACATGGTTTTGACCAGGGTGCCAGCGTGCGCACTGCTCAACCAGGCAGGCTATCAGACAGTCAGCACAGAAACGGATCTGGCCGGGCATGAACGCATCAGCTGCGCCCAGCATGACTGATGCCCAAACCCGCTTTACGCTAACGATTTAGCCTTCCACGTTTTCAATACTCTGTCAGCGGCGCGACAGGGGCACCACCATACTGAGTATAAAAAATAGCGCTGCTGCTACAACTACGGACGGTCCGGTCGGCGTATCCCAGGTCAGAGAGCCCCAGATCCCGGTGCCAACTGCCAACATACCGACTATGCTGGCCAGTATGGCCATGCTTTCCGGGTTATGGGCAAACCGGCGCGCAGTAGCGGCAGGGATAATAAGCAGTGAGGTGATCAACAGAATTCCTACAATCTTCATGGCCAGCGCAATCACCACTGCCATCAGCAGCATAAACATCAGCCTTACGGCAAATACCGGCACCCCTTCAACCTGCGCCAATTCTTCGTGCACTGTCAGCGCCAATAAAGGCCGCCAGAGCAGTGCCAGCCAGAGCAAAACCACCACTCCACCGCCCCAGATCCAATAGACTTCAGTGCTGCTGATTGCCAGGATATCGCCAAACAGATAACTGATCAGATCCACTCGCACGGTTTGCATAAAAGCCAGTGCGACCAGCCCCAGCGACAGCGCCGTATGAGACATAATGCCCAGCAGGGTGTCACTGGCCAGGCGCCGCTGTCGCTGCAACACTACCAGGCACAGCGCGATAGTGATGCACACCATAACCACGCCCAGGGTAGGATCGATCCCGAGCATGATACCCAATCCCACACCAAGCAAGCCTGAGTGTGCCAGGGTATCGCCAAAATACGCCATCCGCCGCCAGACAATGAACGAACCCAATGGCCCGGTCAGCAGCGCCAGCCCCATACCGCCGGCCAATGCCCGTAACAGGAAATCGTCCATCAGGGTTTTATATTCACTACGGTGCCGTGGTGGTCGTGCTGGTGATCGTGATGATGGCGGTAAATCGCCATATGACGCGACCGCTCCTGCCCAAACAGCTGGCGGAAGGCCGGGTGCTGCGTAACGTGTTCCGGGGTGCCGGCACAGCAGATATGGTGGTTCATACATATGACCTGATCAGACGCTGGTAAGACCAGATGGAGATCATGCGAGACCAGTAAAATACCGCAGTGATGCCGATCACGGATCGTCGAGATCAGATCATACAATTCGTACTGTCCGGCAACATCGACCGCTTGCACGGGTTCATCGAGCACCAGTAGATCCGGCTCACGCAGCAGCGCACGCGCCAACAATACCCGCTGCAACTCCCCGCCCGAGAGCGCTTGCAGAGGTGTACCCAGCACGTTTTCGGCACCGGTTTCAGCCAACGCCGCCCGGACTCTTTGCAAGCCTGCTTTACCGCGAGCCTGATGCACGCCTAACTGCATAAAACGTTGCACGGTCATAGGCAGCGTTTCGTCTATAGACAAACGTTGCGGCATATAGCCGATGCGACTGCCGGGACGCAGCCAGATCCGCCCCTGATCAGGCTTAACCAGTCCCAGAATAACTTTCAGCAAGGTGGTTTTACCGGAACCGTTCAAGCCGATTACCGTAAGAATGTGGCCTTGTTCCAAACGCAATGCAATATCCTGCAAGATCGGTTTACCGCGCAGACTCAGATTGACGCCAGTAACGTCCAGGAGTGTAGCGGGGTTAGTCGAGGGGGTCACAACACCCGGCGGCTGGTTCATGGTTGTTTTTGACACTGTTGGCAATATCCTGCAATTTCGACCATCTGTGATTCCACCCTAAAACCAGCCTTTTGCGCCTGTTTCCGGATCAGTTTTTCGACCTCCTGACTATCCAGCTCAGCGACTTTGCCACAGGATCGGCAGATCAGAAACTGGCCGCTGTGGTGCGCGGTTGGTTGACAGCAACCAATAAACACATTGCAGGAGGCTAGGCGGTGAATCAGCCCTTGTTCCAGCAAAAAATCCAATGCCCGGTACACCGTTGGTGGCGCGCCTGCACGACCGTCTTGCAGCCGCAGTGTGTCGAGGATGGCGTAGGCACCTTGCGGTGTGTCACTGCTCAGCACCAGTTCCAACACCCGGCGCCGCAAGGCAGTTAAACGCACCCCCCGGACCCGGCAGAGTTGTTCTGCCTGAGCCAGAGCAGTTTGCAGTGAAGTCGGATCGGTCATCGGCACAGTATGTTAATGCGTTTTGGCTCAGTGGAAACGTGGCGATAGTCGGCGGTACTAACTGAACACGAAATACAGTTTTGTTATAATATAACATTTCACTTGACTCGGAAGAAACTTATGAAAAAAATTTATATCCTGCTGCTATGTTTCGGTTTTGCCTGCAGTGCAAAATCCGGTGCTGCCCCCAAAGTGGTAGCCAGTATTGTACCTGTTCACTCGCTGGTTGCTGCTGTGCTGCAAGGCGTCACAGACGCACAACTCTTATTGCCGGGGGGCGCATCACCGCACGATTATGCCTTGCGCCCATCCGATATGCGCACCTTGCACAACGCTGATATCGTATTCTGGATCGGCCCGGAGCTGGAAACAGCACTCGCCAGGCCGCTGGCACAAGTGTCAAATGTGCGCGTCGAGGCTTTATTACAGACCCCTGGCCTGACTCTGCTGCCACTGCGCGAAGGCGGTATCTGGGAAACCGATTTGCATGGCCACGATGCAGCAGAGCATGAAGAACATGAAGAACATGAAGAACATGAAGAACATGAAGAACAGGCGGACTGGGATGCTCATATCTGGCTAAATCCCGCCAATGCCCAGCACATGGTCGCTCACATCGCCACAGTGCTAAGTGCAATAGATCCTGCTCATAGTGCACAATATGCAGCTAATGCCAACGCCTATCAGGAACGTATCAGGCATATAAGTAAACAATTAATACCAAGGCTTGCCCCGGTCAAGCACATACCTTATATCGTATTCCACGATGCGTATCATTATTTTGAGCAGTATTTCGACCTGCAGCCGGCTGGATCAATTACACTGCACCCTGATCGTCAGGCCGGTGCCCGTCGAGTGCAAGAAATACGAACCAGAATTGAAAACAATAAAATCCGCTGCGTGTTCAGTGAACCCCAGTTCCAGCCCGCACTGGTACAAACACTGATCGTGAACAGTACCGTCCGCAGCGCTACACTGGATCCATTGGGAGCAAAGCTGACACCTGGCCCGGACGCTTATCTCAATCTGCTGGAGCAGTTGGTACAATCACTGACTACCTGCCTGGAAGGTGCTTGAAGTACCGCAGCTATCGCTTGAATTCAGGCAACGGTGTAATCTTTACCATTATTTGCACACAGGATCGGGAAAGCATTGGCGAGATAAGTAGCGCAAGTTGCGGCATGCCGCTAATATTAAACATCAATGCGTATCTGACGATAAGCATCAACAAAGCACGGCTGCCCCCAGTACAAAACTAGTGCAAAAACTTTCGATTGTGGTCCGGCATACGCTTCAGCTGCTTGATCCATCTATTTTTTTAGACATTCTATGTAAAAAGCCATTTAGGAGATAAGGCATGAGTATAACCAAGGCGTTAGTCGTCGACGACTCCAAGGTTGCCCACTTAACACTTCGAAAAATGTTGATGGAAAGAAATATCGAAGTAGATTGGGTGGGTTCTGGAGAAGAAAGCCTCGCTTATCTTAAGCAGCAAAAACCGGACGTTGTGTTCATGGACGTTATGATGCCGGGCATGGACGGTTTCGAAACTCTGCGGGCGATCAATCAAAGCCCGGATATCGAAAAACCCGTCATTATCATGTGCTCGGCCAACGCTACCAACGAAGACAAAAACACCGCCAGTGCAAACGGCGCTGTTGATTTTTTATCCAAGCCCTACACCAGCCATGAACTCGATACTATCCTGCAACGTGTCAGCGGCAGTGCAGCTACTACGGTAGCACCAGCCAGGCCGACAGCCAGCGAGCCGGCACCATCCCCTGCCCTGCCAACACTGCAGCCGGAAATGGCACGTCCAGCTCCCGCTGCTACTGGCAGTACCCAGGCGGCTGCCCCCTCAATCTCTACCGAGACTATCGAAGAGATCGCACGCACAACGGCAGAAGCCGTGGCGCGGAAAACAGCCGAGGTTACCCTGCATGCTGCCAAAACGGCCAGCCGTGGTATCGCTGAAGAAGCGGCCCGCAAAATCACTGAGGAAATGCTGCGCAATAGTGCTCCCCAGCAAG
This sequence comes from Gammaproteobacteria bacterium, assembly GCA_041396125.1. GTDB lineage: Bacteria > Pseudomonadota > Gammaproteobacteria > Competibacterales > Competibacteraceae > JAWKZG01. The sequence goes on from JAWKZG010000001.1 coordinate 1,110,609, forward strand.
CGCCTATCGATGTCGAAACCCTGCGTGGCGAACTGCAACTTGAACTGCAGCGGCAACTCGGCACTCAGGTGCAGACAACGGTACAGCAGGAGATCGGCAACGCCGTTGCCGAAGCGCTGCGTGGCGATAGCGTTAAACAGCAACTAGCTGAGCTGGTTCGGGCACAGACCGCTGATCTGGACAGCAAAGCCAGCAGTGCTGCCACCAACGCGGTACAAAAGCATCTGGCTGCGCAAGGCAGCGATGATACTGCCGCCAATGCGCTCAAACGTGCCGGTTCGGCCATGACCTGGGCAATTCTGGCGATTCTGTTGTCATTGGGTGCAATCGGCATTATTGTCGCGGGCATCATGGGCTTGATCTAACCTGCAAACCACCCGTGTGCAGCGCAATAACCGTGCTGCCAACGGGAAACCTCCCCGCTTCGCAGTACTGGTACAAGGCGTATACCAATTTGCCGGTATACACCGGTTCCAGCGGCACATCGTATTCAGCCTCAAAGCGCGCGCAGAACGTTGTTAACCCCGGTTTGGCGCGCGCATATCCACCCCAATGCTGATCCAGTAATAAATGCCACTGCCCCAGCCTTGCCCCCTGGCTTAAAACACTCACCTGCTCGCGCAAAAAGCCGGCCCCTTTCAACACTGCAACGCCCAGCGCCTGACGGGAACCCGTAACCCCCAGGGCAAGCCCGGTCAGCGTACCGCCACTGCCACAGGCGCAGGCTACGTAGTCAAAATGCCCGTCTGTTTGCAGCATCAATTCGTCAACAATCTCCTGACAACCTGTCACCGCCAGCGCATTGCTGCCCCCTTCCGGTAACAGATAGAACCGGCCAAATTGCTGTCTCAAATCTGCCAGGGATTCAGCACTGTCTTTTTGCCGGTAACGTGCCCGCGACCAGAACACCAGTCGCATACCACAGGAGCGGGCAAATGTCAGGGTAGGATTCAGCGCCGTATCAGCCTCACCGCGAATGATGCCAATGGTCTCGAAACCATAACGCAGGCCGGCAGCCGCAGTGGCATGAATATGATTGGAGTAAGCACCGCCAAAGGTCAGCAGGCGGGTGTGATTTTGCTCGCGAAAAGCGTGCAGATTGTATTTGAGTTTGCGCCATTTATTGCCAGAGATTAGCGGATCAAGCAAATCGTCCCGCTTGATCAGCAGGCGCACCCTGCGAGAACTAAATAGAGGGTCGGGGATTTCTTGTAGCGGTGATAACAAGTTTTTGAGTTTAGTGGCACAAAGAAACAGAAGCTGTTGCTGGAACAGCTTCTGTTCTTAGTGCAGGCAACATCGTGCCCCTGTCAGGGCAAAGCAAAACCTTATACGTTTTCGACCGGACAAAACCAGTTAACGGATATAATTATTGCCCGCCATGAAATTCGATGACCGCCAGGCCAGGTGACTGGCTGGCATAATAAGCGGCCAGATTGGCGATATCCTCATCGCTTAAATTCTGTGCCTGACTTTGCATGATAATCTGCTTACGCGTGCCAGCACGGTAATCTTGCAGCGCTTTGACGAGATAATCCTCAAACTGTCCGGCCAGCACCGGCATGGTCGGTTGCGGTGCTTTACCCCCCTCGCCATGACAAGCTGCGCAGCCGATTTCAGCGGCTTTCTTTTCACCGGCTGCAGCATCACCGTGAACCGGTGGAGTGTCATCAGTGACTTCAAAACCACTTAAAAAAGCGCCAATATTCTGCATGTCGGCATCATTTAAATTGGCCGCATTGGCGTGCATGGTCAAATGATCGCGTTCGTCAGCCTTATAGGCCTTCAAAGCCGCTGCTATATAATCTGCCCGCTGCCCCCCTAAGCGTGGTACATGGTAGGTAGGATAGGCGTTGGTATAACCAGCGATGGCATGGCATCCAGAGCAGGTCGTAAACGCGTACTTGCCCGCTGCGGCGTCGCCTTCAGCTTGTGCAACGCTACTCAAAGCCAACACCCCGCCAGCCAGGACGAGCTTTAACAATGATGCTCTCATTCGGGAATTCTCTCTACTCGATTAATCATTATGATAAAGGATGGGCGTGTTTTAAGCCCGCAGGCTTAAGCACGTATGGTATAACCTAGCCTGCGTATTTTACAGAGCTGGCGATTTTGCGCAAACTGTCAGCAGCTTAATCGGCATCGACACTGTTCAACAAGGCACGATAACCCTCTCGATAACTTGGATAGCGAAAACGATAAGCACTGGCGCGCAAACGGGCGTTACTACAGCGCTTATTTGCGCGCATCCGGCGTTCAGCAGCACTCCCTGCAGCCGCTTTCTGTTGTGGTTCTGCCACCCCCAGCTGGCGTGCCAACCAGCTCATGACATCGCATTGCAGTGCCGGCTCATCGTCCACGCCCAGATACAGTCTGGCAGGATTTTCCAACTGTAACAGATGGGCAATTGCACCGGCGCAATCATCACGGTGAATCCGGTTTGTATAAAGCCCAGGCGTACATACAGCACGACCGTTGCGTACATTATCGATCAAGCGGCTGCGACCCGGCCCGTAAATCCCGCCAAAGCGGATCACCAGCGCCGGATGCCCACTGTTCCAGACCAGTTCCTCACCAGCTCGCAGACTTTCCGGACCAAAGCCGCTGGCTTGTGCGGGCGCGTCCTCATCCAGATACGCACCATCTTCTTGTCCGTAAACCGACGTGCTGGAGGTCAGAATCAGACGGCGCAAACGCTGCCCCTGTGCCTGCAGAGCCTGCAGTATATTGGCAACCCCATCAACATAGGCGGCACGGTAACGCTCAGGGCTAGAACCGCCAGCGGCGGCCGCGTAGACCATATAATCCAGCTCCGGCGGCAGGGAACGTAAGGTGGCCGGCTTGGTCAGATCTGCTGCCAGCGGTTGCAGACCAGCGGGTAATCTGGACGGATTTCGTCGCAATCCCCAGACCGTATGCCCGACCTGGATCAGCTGCAAACCCAGAGCAGTCCCCACATCGCCGCAACCAGCGATTAGAATGCGCGCCATGATACCTCCTTACCAACCATAAACTACAATGACTATGCCACGAAACCCTGCCCTGCTCGACCCCGATCAATTTGCCCAGCGCGTGCTGGATTGGTTTGATCACCATGGCCGCAAAAACCTGCCCTGGCAGCAGGCCCGCAACCCTTACCGGGTATGGGTGTCGGAAATCATGCTGCAGCAAACCCAGGTAACCACTGTTATCCCCTATTACCAGCGTTTCATGACAAGCTTCCCGGACATTGTAGCGCTGGCCGAGGCCGAGCTGGACGCTGTACTGCATCACTGGTCCGGTCTGGGCTATTATGCCCGCGCCCGCAATCTGCACAAAGCCGCGGGTATTATACGGGATCAGCATCAAGGCCAGTTCCCGCTGGATTTCGAGCAGGCGACCGCCCTGCCGGGTATCGGTCGCTCCACTGCCGGTGCGATTCTGGCCCTGGCAGCTAATCAGCATCACCCGATACTGGACGGCAATGTCAAACGGGTGCTGGCGCGGTTTGCAACCATCGACGGCTGGCCGGGACAAAGTCAGACACTCAATCAGCTCTGGGAGCTGGCGACCTGTTACACACCTGCTCAGCGTGTTGCCGACTATACCCAGGCCATGATGGATCTGGGCGCGCTGGTCTGCACCCGACGCCACCCGCACTGCCCGGTCTGTCCACTGCAAAGCCATTGTCTGGCACATATGCAAGGCCAGGAGCATAGCTACCCCAGCCCCAAACCGCGCCGTGAACTGCCCCTCAAAACGGTG
>JAWKZG010000002.1:0-733844 GCA_041396125.1 Gammaproteobacteria bacterium
GGGTGCAAACCGGCGGCCCGAATCCAAGGATGGTAAAAGCCTAGAACCTATCGTCAATCACGGCATACAAGCCCTGTCGATCGGCTTTTTAATCGACGAGGAATCGCCGATGATCTGGCGTGGACCGATGGTAACCGGCGCGCTGGAACAATTGCTGCGTGATACCCGCTGGCACGAGCTGGATTATCTGGTCATTGACCTGCCGCCTGGCACCGGCGATATCCAGCTGACCCTGGCCCAGAAAATTCCGGTCAGTGGTGCGGTTATCGTCACCACACCGCAGGATATCGCCTTGCTGGATGCGCGCAAGGGATTAAAAATGTTTGAAAAAGTCGAAGTGCCGGTGCTTGGTATCGTGGAAAACATGAGTACCCATATCTGCAGTAATTGTGGTTATGAGGAGCACATCTTCGGCGAAGGTGGTGGCCAGCGCATGGCCGAGCAGTATGCAGTCCGTTTTCTGGGCAGTCTGCCGCTGGATATCCGCATCCGGGAAGAGTCCGACAGTGGCCACCCGACTGTAGTCGCTGACCCCGACGGTCCGCTGGCGCAGGCCTATCACGATATCGCCCGGCGCGCAGCTGCCAGACTGGCCTTGCAGGCACGCAGCTACAGCCAGATGTTTCCGAATATCGTAATTCAGAACAATTAATTCAGAACAATTACTGCAAAATCAGGCCTTCATGACTATCAAAGCGGATAAATGGATTCGGCGCATGGCGCGTGAGCACGGCATGATCGAGCCGTTCGAACCGGGGCAAGTGCGCGAAGTCGCCGGTGAAAAGGTGATTTCTTACGGCACATCCAGCTACGGCTACGATGTACGCTGCGCCGACGAATTCAAAGTGTTTACCAATATCAACTCCACGATTGTCGATCCGAAAGACTTTGACGAGCGCAGTTTCGTCAATTTCAAGGGTGAACACTGCATTATCCCGCCCAACTCATTCGCACTGGCTCGCACGGTGGAGTATTTCCGTATTCCACGCCGGGTGCTGACAATCTGTCTGGGTAAAAGCACATTTGCACGTTGCGGTATCATCGTGAATGTCACACCGCTAGAGCCGGAATGGGAAGGCCATGTGACCCTGGAATTTTCCAATACCACGCCGCTGCCTGCCAAGATCTACGCTAATGAGGGCGTAGCGCAGATGTTATTCCTGGAATCAGACGAGGATTGCGACGTGTCGTATAAGGATCGTGGCGGGAAATACCAGGGCCAGCTTGGCGTAACACTGCCGAAAGCCTAACGCCATTCCAGACTGCGGATACTCAGGCTGATTTCTTCGCGATTGTCCTCAAACTGCACGATTTTGAGCGGCACGAAAGCTACACTGCTGCCAAACCAGAAGCGGATTATCTGATCGTCCGCACCGCGCTGGATATGGCGTGCAGGTAATTGACCCAGCGCGGTCTGCGGCGTTTCCGGACCTTTATCCTGAATTGGATAATTTTTGATTTTACCCCGATTCAGTAATCGGTAACTGGTTTGCAGGCGGTCTGCTTGCAGGTCACTCATGACCTGCAGAATCAGGCTGAGCGGATCAGTCAGATTCGCGTCATAAGGTAAGGTGCTGGACGTGTCTTTGGCCTCGCGCTGAATGCCGGAGGGATCAAAAACCACGGTTTCCTGGCGCTTTTTACCGAGGCCGCTGCGGGTATAGGCATAACGCGAGGGATGTACCCCAGCGCTATCGAGCGTGCCTTGCGCCTGCTCGTGAATGGCAAACGGTATGATCGCCAGCAGCCCGGTTGGCTCAATCTTGAGATCAAGACTGTAACGGCCATTGGCTACATCAAGTGTCAGCGTTCCCTGACCAATTTCACTGCCTTTATAGGCGGCTGCATAGACGGCGGTAAACGGGCGCAGTTGAGCGTGCGCGCCGGACCCAAACAGGCCCGCTGCAAGCCACAGCAGCAGAACAGGTATCAGCTTGATCTTAGGCATCCATTATTCTCGGTTCGGTTAAGGGCAGTCCATCCAATACCACCTGGTTATCCTGACAGCGCAGCCGACCTTCACAGAACCAGCTGATTACCATTGGATAAATCCGGTGTTCCTGCTGTAATACGCGAGCAGCCAGGCTGTCTGGTGTGTCGGAGTCAAGTACCGGCACCCGGCCTTGGACAATGACCGGCCCCCCGTCCAGCTCGGCTGTCACGAAGTGCACACTGGCACCGTGCCAGGACTCGTTTGCTGCCAGGGCGCGGGCATGGGTATCCAGCCCTCGGTATTTAGGCAGTAAGGACGGGTGAATATTCAGCATGCGGCTGTGATAATGTTGCACGAATGCTGCCCCCAGAATGCGCATGAAACCGGCCAGGATCAGTAAATCGGGTTGGAAGGTGTCGATGCAGCTGCGCAGCTCGGCTTCAAAAGCCGTCCGATCAGGAAACTGCCGATGATTCAGCGCAATGGCCTCAATACCGGCCCGGCGGGCACGGTCTAGTCCTGCTGCGTCCGGCTCGTTACTGATCACAGCGGCAATCCGGGCTGGAATAGCACCGTTTTGAGTCGCGTCAATAACAGCCTGTAAATTGCTGCCCCGGCCAGAAATCAGGGCAACGATGACGGCCTGGGTCATTCAGCGATACTCCACCTGAGTCTGGCTACCAGCCTGTGTTTCATTTGCCGCCGGGGCGAGCGGCTCAATCTGGCCGATACGCCAGGCTTTTTCGCCATTGGCGCGCAGTTGCTGCAAAGCCTTCGCGGCACCGGCTTGTGGTAAACACAGAATCATACCTACCCCGCAATTAAAGGTGCGCAGCATTTCATCATCCTGAATATTACCGTGCTGCTGCAGCCAGCTGAATAACGGCGGTAACTGCCAGGAACTGCGTTCGATCACGGCCTTGCAGGAGGCGGGCAACACTCGCGGCAGATTTTCGCTGATACCGCCTCCGGTAATATGAGCCATCGCGTGAACCGGGGTTTGTGCGATTAAAGCCAGAATGCTGCGTACATAAATCCGGGTCGGAGTCAGCAGGCTGGCACCCAGGGGTTGGCCATGGAAGTCATCGTGCAGGGACTGACCACTGTGTTCCAGCACTTTGCGCACCAGGGAATAGCCATTGGAATGCAGTCCGCTGGAGGCCAGTGCGATCAGCACATCACCGGGCTGGACCTGGCTGCCGTCAATGATCGCGTCTTTTTCCACCACTCCGACACAAAAACCGGCCAGATCGTAGTCTTCGCCTTCGTACATGCCGGGCATTTCGGCGGTTTCACCACCGGCCAGGGCAGCGCCTGCCTGACGGCAGCCTTCGGCGATTCCACCGATAACCTGTGCAGCTGTTTCGACGTCCAGCCGCCCGGTGGCGTAATAGTCCAGGAAAAACAAAGGCTCGGCACCACTGACAACGATGTCGTTGACGCACATGGCGACCAGATCGATACCGATCGTATCGTGCTTGGCGTATTGCAGCGCGAGTTTCAGTTTGGTGCCGACACCATCGGTACCGGAGACCAGAACGGGTTTGCGGTAGCGCTCCAGCGGCAATTCAAATAAAGCGCCAAATCCACCCAGTCCGCCCAGCACTTCCGGGCGTCTGGTAGCGCGTGCCAGGGGCTTGATACGTTCGACCAGAGCATTGCCGGCATCGATATTGACGCCAGCGCTGCGGTAATCTAAAGCGTTACTGATAGTTTCCAAAATTGTTCACCGGTAGCGACGGCGGCTAAAGCGCGTTATTGTACACGGGTTAATCAAAAAGTAAGGCGTATCCCGGTATTCCATTCCAACAGCATAAGCAGTGGTATGCCCACTAGTATGACTCGGAGTATCACCACAAGCACGGTATGAGCAAAACATGAGTACGACTAACCCCAAGCTGCCTGTTCCGGCGTCGATGAGCGCGCTGTTAAGGCTTGCTATATGGCTAGGCATTATATTGACTATCGGTCTGTTTTTGTATCTGCTGGCCCCGGTTTTAACGCCTTTTCTGGCAGCCGCCTTGCTGGCGTATCTGGGTGATCCGGTCACTGACCGGTTGCAAAAATTTCGTATTTCCCGTACCAGCGCGGTGATCATTGTGTTTGTCACTTTGCTGTTGGGGCTGCTGTTGCTGTTTTTATTATTTGTGCCGTTGCTGGAGGGCCAGGTTAGTGCCATGCTGCGACGTTTACCGGGATATCTGGATTTGCTGCAGGAACGCGGCTTGCCCTGGCTGCATGAAAAACTGGGCATGGATACCTCACAATACGATCTGGTGACGCTGCGTGATGAGTTAGTCAAACACATGCAGGCACTTGGTGGGGTCGTCGGTGGTTTATTGCGTGCGTTATCCTCCTCTTCACTGGTGTTACTGGAGGTGCTGGTGAATCTGGTCCTGATTCCGGTCATCACCTTTTATTTATTGCGTGACTGGGACGGCATTATCAGCAAGTTGCACACCATGCTGCCGCGCCGCCTGGAGCCGGCTATCAGCAGCCTGGTCGGTGAGGCCGACAGCGTGCTGGGGGCCTTCATGAAAGGGCAGTTATTAGTCATGCTGGCGCTGGGCCTGATCTATTCCGTCGGTTTGATGATCATCGGCCTGGATTTCGCTCTGCTGATTGGCATGAGCGCCGGCATTGTCAGCTTTGTGCCGTATCTGGGGCTGATAGTCGGTCTGTCGGCAGCAACTATCGCCGCTCTGGTACAGTATCAGGAGCTTTTCGCCGTGTTGCCGGTATTGATCGTATTCGGTATTGGTCAGGCGGCGGAAACCGTGGCGTTAACGCCGTTATTCGTAGGCGATAAAATTGGTCTGCACCCGGTAGCGGTCATTTTTGCCGTACTGGCAGGCGGGCAGTTATTCGGCTTTTTGGCATCCTGCTGGCGTTACCTGCAGCAGCGGTCATCATGGTGGTACTGCGCCGGGCCTATGGGCATTATCTGGAAAGCGATCTGTATCAGAATTAAGTTATATGAATTTGCAACTTCCCCTGACGCTGGGGCTAAAAGACAGTGCGGTATTCGCTAATTTTATAGCGGGTGCTAACAGCGAGATTTTATCGTTTTTACAAACGTATCCGAGCAATAAAAGCGCACCGCTGGTGTATTTATGGGGCGAGCCGGGTTGCGGCAAAACGCATTTGCTGCAGGCTCTGTGCCAGACCGCCAGCGAGCGCGGTGAGTCGGCCGTTTATCTGCCCATGCATATGGTGTCTGAATTCCCCTGCGAAGCCTTGCTCGGGCTGGAACAAACAGCGCTGATCTGTATCGATGATGTCGATGCGGTAGCCAGTTCGGTCGACTGGGAAGATGCGCTATTACGCCTGTATGTGCGAGCGCATGAGTCCGGTTGTGCGCTGGCCGTGGCGGGTAAGGGTATGATCGGAGAGCTGGGCCTGAAACTGCCGCAACTGGCGTCGCGCCTGCAATGGGGCATGGTGTTTCAGGTCAAATCCCTGACAGAAGACGATAAACTGACCGCGCTGGAACTGCGCGCCAAACGCCGGGGTGTAAAACTGCCGCCGGAATCGGCCCGCTATCTACTGAAACATTACGGCGCCGACAGCGGACAATTGTTCGATGCGCTGGATCGTCTGGATAAAGCCTCACTGGCCGCCAAACGGCGTTTGACGATTCCGTTTATCCGTTCGGTTCTGGTGCCATCAGACGACGCCTGAATTCTGCCGGTTTAGACTGTCTGGGCTGCCTGATACCCACTATACTTTTGTGTCTTCCTGGCGTGTAGCCAGCGCAGCATGCCAGCCGTGGGTAGTCCAGCCCGCGTGCCTGGCCACAACTATTATCAGAACATATAAAACGCTTGCTTGTACGAGGAAAACCACCATTAACACCACCACATCTGGATCGATGTATCCGATTATTCGCTTAATCGCTGCTTTACTGCTGATGACCGTCGGTGGTTCAGCCATGTATGGCAGTATTGTGATACTGGTGCCGGTTGCCGAAGAGTTCGGGGTCAGTCAGGGCCTGGCATCCTTGCCGTATATGATGTTTATGCTGGGTTTCGGTATTGGTGGCGTCGTCAATGGTCATATTGCCGACCGGATCGGGATTCTGCCACTCTTGCTGGTAACCAGCCTGGCTTTGCCACTGGGTTTTTTCGCGGCAGCACACGCCAGCACACTGTGGCAGTTGTGTCTGGCTATCGGGGTGCTGGCCGGCGGCTTTGGAGCATCGACCACGTTTGCGCCGCTGGTGACGGATATTTCGCACTGGTTCACCGCAAGGCGCGGCCTGGCCGTGGGTATCGTCATCAGTGGTAATTATCTGGCGGGGGCTGTGTGGCCGCCGATTTTGCAGTTCTTTATCGATGCTCATGGCTGGCGCGAAACTTTTATCGGTGTCGGGTTTTTTACGCTCGGTTCGATGTTGCTGCTGAGCGGGGTACTGTACCGCCGGCCGCCGTTGTCGCACGATGACGTCAGTCCTGGTGGTGGCAGATGACGGCAGCGTTTCGACCTACAACTCGCGCCCAATACCTTGCAGGTACTGCTGCGCGGCGGGCCTGGGCTGCTGTATCGCGATGGCAATGCCACAGGTGCATATTGTCGCGTACGCAACCGACCTGGGTTATGCCGCCGCGCAGGGTGCGCAGATGCTGTCACTGATGCTGGCCAGCGGTATTATCAGCCGCCTGCTGTCCAGGCTGGATTTCCGGACCGGATCGGTGGTCTGCAGACCCTGCTGCTGGGCTCGAGCCTGCAGTGTCTGGTGCTGGCGGCGTTTCTGACCGCCGATACCCTGACCGCGCTGTATGTGCTGGCTATCGCATTTGGTTTGTCGCAAGGCGGTCGTGCCTTCCTATGCCATCATAGTGCGGACGTTTTCCCGGCGCGCGAGGCTGGCTGGCGTATCGGTACAGCGCTGTTTTTTACCATGATCAGGTGGCTCTGGAGCGGCTGGATGGCTGGTGCGCTGTATGATCTTACCGGTTCTTATCAGGCCGCTTTTATCAATGCTATCGGCTTTAATATCATGAATATGATCATTGCAGCCTGGCTATTACAGCGGTTTCGTAAAGTGCATACTACCCGGCCCGTGCTGCAGGGCTGATACGGCACTGCGAATACCGGTCTGGACAATTATTTTATCCAGGCCGATGGTTACGCGGCGGCGTCGGTATGTAGTGCAAAGGTATGGCACCTTTACGGGCGGCACGCTGGCGGGCCTGCTCTGGTGTCTCCTGCAGGTTTTGCATGGCCAGGGCGGTTTGCGATCCAGCGCTACAGGGCCGGATTCATCGGGCGGCGGCATGCTGGCAGCCGGGTAATAAGCGATTTTATGCCGACCCGGGTCGATTTTGCGTTGCGGATTGATATCGCGTTCGTTCGTGCCCCGCGCCGCCACGGTAACGCCTTTCACAATGTCGTGATCAAACCACCATTTTTTGGCAGGATTACGTTTGCCATAACCCCAGAGATCATCCAGCCAGCTGGCAGGCGGTACCAGTAGCAGTTTCAGCCTGGTCGCCCTGATTCCCAGCCAGTGGGCGATGCGGATCAACTGCACCGTCGGCATCGACCACTTTATTCAACGGGCAGGTTTTCATGCAGCGACCACAGGCCGAGCCTTTAGCGTTGGTCAGCCGGTAGCGGGTACGGCATCAACATCAGGTTTCCACATTTCATAGCCATTGAAGACGATTTTATCGCCGAATGAAATCGCATCGCAGGGACATTCACGGGCGCATTTCCGGCAGTGGCTGCAGAAATACTGCAGACCGAAATCAATCGGCTGATCGACCTCCAGCGGCATGTCAGTGGTCAATACCACTGATTTAAAGCGCGGTCCGACAAACGGATTGAGCACCAGTTCGCCGATCCGGCTCAGTTCGCCCAGTCCGGCCCAGAGCAGCAGGGGAATGTGCAGTACATCGCTGTCCGCATTGGTCTGGGCGCGCGCCGGAAAGCCCAGTCCGCGCAACATATCGGCCATGATGCCGGCGATTTCCGCCCCGCGCAGATAAGCGCGCATTGATTGCGCCCCGGAAATCCAGTCGTCCCCGCTGGCGCCTTCCATCGTGTCATAGCCCTGATCGATCAGCATCACCACGGCATAGCGGTGATACGGCTCAATAGGTGTGCCGTCTTCCTTATGGGAAAACCAGGCCTAGTCTGGAATCTCACAGATGCCGGTCAGATCCGCCCCAAGAAAATACGACAGTGCCTTGATGGCGCGGGTGTTGGCAGCAGGATCCTGATACGCGGTGGTATCGTTTTTCGCGCTCGGGTTTTCCGCGATGGGGCCATCCTGCCAGGGCACCATGGCTCGAATCATACCAAGCTGGCTGAACGATAATGGATGCTTGAACGCGAACCGGCGGCGTTCGTGCCTGGCCCGCTCGCCCAGGTCACCGTGCACGGCGCGCTCAAAAAACGCAGCGCGTTTTGGCACCCGTGGTATCTCCTGATCCAGTATCAGGGTGGTCGGACGTTCAACCCGACGCACCGTTTCCATGGGGTAACGGCTGTCATGGCTGGGGCGCTGGGCGCGGCGTTTGCGCTCTCGTCCGGACTGTGCGCCGTTAATACCCCACCAGTAACGTATGCCGCGGGCACGCCGCAGGGCCTTGGCGCTCAGCGCTTGTTCCGTCGCCAGCGCATAATCAGTAGACACCAGCGCCAGGGCAAACTGTTGTCCCAGAAACGGGTTCACAATAGCCGGAGCGGGTGTCTCGACCCGTACCGCCAGACCAGCCAGTACCGCCAGGCGTTCGGCATCAAGCTGTGGTGTCTGTCCGGCCAGGTGGGCACGGGCAGCAAAGCCCATCATGCGGATGTGGCCAGCGATACACACAGCAATTTCACCCGCCCGCATGGCTGCGGTGTCAGCCACTGCCGGCACTGTCCAGGCATGTGCCGGATTGTCCCTTCCGGTACCCGAGCATGCTCGACCAGAATCACAATCGCGTGTGTATGCTCGGATTGCTCAACACCCTGAACCAGGCATTTGCGGGGATCTGGCAGATGCCGACCTGACTGGCATCCATAAAATAAGCGGCACCTTTAATATCTTCGGCCCGACGCGCCGGATCAGCAGGTAAGGGCGCTCGCGCCGGGGCCGGATCGCCCTCGGCAAAACGGGCGAACAGGGCATGGTAGCGTTGCACGGCTGCGCCCAGCAGATTGTACTGCCCGTCAGGCTCTGCGGAACGTGGTCGGCAGTCTGGCAAGGGCCGGGCCGGGCGGGCGATTTCCTGCGCGGCTACGGCCGGATCGCGCGGCAAGGTTTCAAGCGGAAATACCCCCAATGGAAAGGTCGATTTTTGAAGATGGATAAATAATCATATGCTCTGCAATCGCTGCCCTGTAACTGAAGCCGGTATGCGTTGATTGGGTGCGGAGCCAGAAGCCGCGGCACACGGTTTGAGGCATCCGGTATTATACTGGACAAACAAACCGATACCTGTAAACCAGAGGAGCATCAGCATGAGTCATACCGCCCCGTTTCGAGCTGACGAAGTCGGCAGTCTGCTGCGTCCGGCTGAACTCAAGCAAGCCCGCGCTGATTACGCCACCGGCAAAATAAACGACGCGCAATTGCACGCCATCGAAGATCACTGCATCCGTGCTGCGGTACGTAAACAGGAGTCTGTCGGCTTACAGGCCGTCACCGATGGCGAGTTCCGCCGCGCCTGGTGGCATTTCGATTTTCTGGCTGGTCTGGACGGGGTAGAACTGGTCCAGGGCCAGAAAAGCATCCAGTTTCAGGGCGTACAGACCAAATCTGAAAGCATTGCGGTGACCGCCAAAGTCGATTTCGGCAATCACCCGATGCTGGATCATTTCCGCTTTCTGCAAAAGACCACCCGGGTCACACCGAAGATGACCATCCCGTCACCAACCGTGCTGCATTTCCGGGGCGGGCGAGAGGCGATCAGCAAAACGGTCTATCCTGATATGGACGCGTTTTATCAGGATACCGCTGCCGCCTATCGCAAAGCCGTGCAGGCATTTTACGAGGCTGGCTGCCGCTATCTGCAGTTTGACGATACGGTGTGGGCTTACCTGTGCTCGGAGAAAGAGCGTGCTGCGGTTCGGGCGCGGGGGGAAGAGCCTGATGCACTGCCGGCGATCTATACCGAAATGATCAACTACGCGCTGGCCGGGAAACCCGCTGATATGACGATTACTACCCATGTCTGCCGGGGTAATTTCCGTTCCAGCTGGATCAGCGAAGGCGGCTACGAGCCGGTCGCTGAAACGCTGCTGGCGGGCACCCATTACAATGGCTATTTCCTGGAATATGATACCGATCGGGCCGGTGGTTTCGAGCCGCTGCGGTTTTTACCCAAAGGCGATAAACGGGTAGTGCTGGGTCTGGTGACCTCAAAATTCGGCACGCTGGAAGACAAAGACGCGGTCAAACGCCGCATCGAGGAAGCCGGTCAATATGCCGATATCGACCAGTTCTGTCTGAGTCCGCAGTGTGGTTTCGCCTCGACCGAAGAGGGCAATCTGCTGGCCGAGGACGAACAATGGCGCAAGCTGGAATTAGTCGTCGAAATCGCTCAGGAAGTCTGGGGCGGGCTTTAGAGACTGTTGCTAAGCCAGCTTTTATGTCGTGCTGTGCTGGCGTGTAGAGCATCTGGATTCCCGCCTGTGCGGGAATGACAGTTTAATCCAGCGCCTGCTCCAGATCGGCGATTAAATCCTCGGCATGCTCAATGCCGGCGGATAAGCGCAGTAAATCGGCGGGGACCGGACTGCCCGGACCTTCAATCGAGGCGCGGTGTTCGATCAGGCTTTCCACGCCGCCCAGTGATGTTGCCCGTTTCCAGAGTTTAACCTTGGCGGCAGTCGCAATGGCAGCCTGTTCGCCGCCTTTGACACGCAGCGATAGCATACCGCCGAAGCCTCCCTGCATTTGTTTGGCCGCCAGGGCGTGGCCGGGGTGACTGGGCAGACCGGGATAAAGCACCTCGGCAATACGTTCATGATGGGCGAAATGCTCGGCAATCTGCTGTGCATTTTGACAGGCCGCAGCCACCCGGATATGCAGGGTGCGCATGCCGCGTACCAGCAGCCAGGCCTCGAACGGGCCCAGCATTGCGCCGTTCATCTTGCGCAGTTGCACAATCTTTTGCCACCACTCATCTGCTCGCGCTGTGATCAGCGCCCCAGCTAACACATCGCTGTGGCCATTGAGATATTTGGTTGCCGAGTGCATCACCAGGTCGGCGCCAAGTTGCAGGGGGCGGGTGAGCACGGGTGTGGCGACGGTATTGTCGACGCAAATTTTGGCCCCGGCAATATGCGCCAGTTCGGCGGCGGCGTGGATATCGGCAATACTCCACATCGGATTGGACGGCGTTTCCAGCCAGACCAGTCGGGTTTTGCCCTTGCGCAGCGTCCGGGCTAAGGCTTCCAGGTCGTCATTCGGCACGAATTCAATATCCAGTCCGGCCGGTTCGCCAATGTCCAACAGCCATTGCCGCAAGCCCCAATACATGACTCTGGGGGCAATGATATGTGAACCCGCTGGCAGCGATTGAAATACCGCCGCCGCTGCTGCGTGACCGGAGCCGAAGGTGAGGGCTGCCGTGCCCCCTTCAAGCTCGGCCAGCAGGGCTTCCGCCTGATCGTCGCCCGGACTGGTATCACGGGTATAACTGAAGCCGCGTCGGTATTGATTGTCCGGATCGCGGATAAAGGTGGTGGAGGGTTGTAGTGGCGGAATGATCGCGCCGGTTTGCGGATCGCTCCAGCCGAGTGCCTGGGCGGCTTTGGTGGCTGGATGCCATGCTGATGAATCTGCCATAAAATTGTGCTGCCTTTAAGTTATTCGTGCCGTTACGGATAGGGTGTTGCGATACTGGTTTAAGATTTGTCGAAACGAATCATTCTATAATGCCCGACCATTCACAGACACCGCTCAAGAGATTATCCCCGTATGAATAATACAACCATGTGGCGCACGCCGACGCTGGTCATCAGTGCAGGGTGCTTGATTGCCATGCTTACTTTCGGCGTCCGTTCCGGGTTTGGCCTGTTTCTTGAGCCGATGTCCAGCGATCTGGGCTGGGGCCGTGAAGTGTTTGCCCTGGCGATAGCAATCCAGAATTTACTCTGGGGGCTGGGCCAGCCTTTTGCCGGTGCGTTGGCGGATCGCTACGGGGCGGGCCGGGTACTGGCCGGGGGCGGCATATTGTACGTGCTGGGACTGGTGCTGATGGCATTTACCTCGTCACCAGTAATGCTGTATCTGTCAGCGGGTGTCTTGATTGGTCTGGCCTTGTCGGGGGCGGCTTTTGGCATTGTGCTGGCCGCGATTACCCGGATTGTGTCAGAGGAAAAACGCTCCTGGGCCTTGGGCATGGGGACAGCAGCAGGCTCACTGGGGCAGTTTCTGCTGACACCACTCGGACAGGCTTTTCTGAGTGCTTACGGCTGGTCAACGGCATTATTGCTGCTGGCCGGTCTGGCGGCTGCCGTTATTCCGTTGGCTAGTGTGCTGGCTGGTAAGCCGCAGATGACGGGGGTCGGTATGGAGCAATCATTGCGCCAGGCGCTGAAAGAGGCGGGCGGGCATGCCAGTTACTGGTATCTGATTGCTGGTTTTTTTGTCTGTGGTTTTCACGTGGCATTTATCCAGACCCACTTGCCAGCTTATCTGAGTGATATGGGGCTGGGTGGCTCGATTGGCGCCTGGGCTATTTCCCTGGTCGGTCTGTTTAATGTCGTTGGCGCGTATATGTCTGGGGTGATGGGCGGCAAATACAGCAAAAAATATCTGCTGAGTTTTTTGTACTTCGCTCGTGCGGTGGTTATCGCCCTGTTTATCATGTTGCCGTTGTCGCCGCTGACGGTGTATCTGTTCTCGGCGGCCATCGGCCTGTTATGGCTGTCGACAGTGCCTTTAACGTCAGGGCTGGTAGCGCTGATGTTCGGGCCGCGCTATATGGCAACATTATTCGGAATCGTGTTTTTCAGCCATCAGATCGGCGCGTTTCTGGGCGTCTGGCTGGGCGGTTTACTGTATGACAGCACCGGTTCCTATCAAGTCGTCTGGTGGATGGGCGTCGCTTTAGGCATTCTGGCCGGTCTGATCCACTGGCCGATCCGGGAACAGCAGGTTGCCCGCTTAGAGCCTGCGCCAGCGGTCTGATTCCCCAACCAATCCAGGCGCACACTGCCATACCTGCGAATACAGTCAGGTATTGAGTGAGAGCATTGTCCAGGGTTATTGGCCAGGAGTGCCAAGACCAGCAGCATGTTCTGGCGGGTTGCGTCGGCGCTGATGGATCATGCGCTGATGCAGATCGTTGATAATACGGCTGCCACTGCGACAGAACAGAAACGGCAGAAATGCATGCACCAGCAGTACCGTTGCACCCAGCACAAAGCGGGCAAAAAAACCGAGTGCGACCGCCATATGTTCGAAATAGGTTTCGTTAACACTGGCGGGATGGGCGGTAAATAACTGGCGCATAACAGATCTTCTCCAGGTTGAGTTTGAATGCGCACCCGATTATCAAAACAGCCTGGGAATATTAGCCCAAATTATCCATATTTATGGACTAATATTATAAAATTGTCCCACGAAAATACATTTCAATAGAAAATAATGCTGGATCGAATTGATTTAAGAATCCTGGGTTATCTGCAGCGGGACGCCACACTGTCCTTGCATGAACTGGCCGAGCGGGTCAGCCTGAGCAAAAACCCCTGCTGGCGGCGGGTGCAGAAACTGCAGCAGCAGGGCTATATCAAAAAGCAGGTGGCTGTGCTGGACCCCGGAAAGCTGAATCTCGGAGTAACCGTTTTCGTTAATGTACGCACCAACCAGCATTCCGCCGACTGGCTGAAACGTTTTGCCGAAGTGGTCAATGCGATTCCCGAAGTGGTCGAGTTTTACCGCATGAGCGGTAATGTGGACTATATGCTGAAAATCGTGGTGCCGACGATCGAGGCGTATGATGCGGTATACAAGAAAATGATCTCGAATATCGACATCTACGACGTCAGTTCGTATTTCGCCATGGAAGAGCTGAAAAACACCACCGAACTGCCCCTGAATTATTTATAAGTTTTTTATATAAACTGACCGGAGCAGGCCAGTTAACCCGGTGACGGGTTTAGCAGCTGCGCGATGTCATCTGCTGCTGTCTGTGGTGCCAGGAAATCACCCTGACCGAGTTCGCAGTCTTCCCATTTGAGAAATTCCAGCTGCTCTTTGGTCTGTACGCCAAGGGCGACGACGCTGATGTCCAGGGTATGCGCCAGCGCAATAATCGCGCGGGTGATAGCGGCACTGTCCGGGTTGGTGACCGATTCGGCTACGAAAGCGGGGTCGATTTTAAGCCGTTTCGGCTGCAGATGTTTAAGCTGTGACAAGGTCATGGCGCCATTGCCAAAATAATCCACCACCAGGCTAATCCCCAGCGTATGCAGTGTCTGCAAGGTGTCCAGACTGGCCTGATTCTGCTGCAAGGCGGTTTCTGAAAATTCAAACTCGCTGACTGGCGGGGACAGCATAGCGGGCCAGCAGCTGCTTCAGGGCAGGCAGAAAGCAGGCGTCTGCAGCATCTCCAGACTCATGTCGAGGGCTATCCGCGGCGTTGCCGCGCCGCTGCTATGCCAGTTTTGCAATAGCGTGTCCAGGGCCTGAATCAGACACTCGCCTAATAAGGCCAGCTGTCCGGCTGAGTTGGCCAGAGCGTACAAATCGGCTGCTGTCAGCCTGCCACCCTGTTGCTGCGGCCAGCAGGGAAACACCTCAACACCTGTAATCTGACTACTGGCCAGTTCGACCTGGGCTTGCAGCTGCACTTGCAGGGCGCCGTTTTGCAGAGCTCTGGATAGCGCAAGTGCCGTCGCCGGCGGCTGTGCGGGTGTCACGGCTGTGCGGGCACCACGGCTGTCGTGGCTGCCGAGCGGGCGTTTCTGCAGGCTTTTGATGTAATGGTAAGCCCGTAGTGCGGCAATCAGGATCGAATGCAGGCGCTGCGCAGTAATGTCAGTTTTCAGAAAATAGCCATTGATATCGTAATTGATGATGACTTCCTGCTCGGGTGCCTGGCCCGGTTGACCGGTGCGCAGCACGATTTGCACATCATGATTGGCCAGCGTTTCCCGGATATAGTGGATCAACTGCAGCCCGGCGTTATCGGTCTCCATAACTACATCCAATAGCACCAGTGCCGTTTCCGGATGCCTCTGCAGGAAAGATCGTGCTGCTTCGGCGGAATAGGTGCTGTGCAGTTCAACCGGCTGGCCGCAAAACTGGATATCGGCCAGCAACATTCGCGTGACCTCATGCACCTGCGGTTCATCATCAACGATAAGCACCAACCAGCCTGAAGCCTTTTGCCGGGCCGGTTTATCTGTCGCGAATAGGGATTTGATCATACGAGATCTCCTGGAGCGCCTGGAGCGGATGTTGCCTGCCGCAGCGGCAGTCGCATCAGAAACGTGGTGCCTTGGCCGGGCGTGCTGTCAACGCTCAGCGTGCCCTGTAATTGCCCGGTGACAATGTTATACACCAGATGCAGGCCAAGCCCGCTGCCTCCCTGGCCGCGTTTGGTGGTAAAAAAAGGATCAAAAATCTTGTCATGCAACTCGGCTGGAATCCCTCTGCCGTCGTCCTGATAACGTAGTTCCAGCCAGTCATCATCGAGCTTGCGCGCACTGATGCGGATGGTGCCGGCGATGCTGGCTTCGTAGGCGTGCAGCAGACTGTTCATGACCAGATTGGTGATTACCTGGGCGAACAGGCCGGGGTAGCCGTCGATCTGGATATCCGCCGGACAGTCGACCAGTACCTTGTGTGGCGATCTTTTTAACTTCGGCTGCAGACTCAGCAGCGTTTCCTGGATGTATTCCTGCAGATTGAACGGGCGTTGTTTCTCGCTGGTGCGATCAACGGCGATCTGTTTGAAGCTGTGCACCAGAGCGGCGGTGCGGTTGGCATTCGCCAGCAGTAAACGGGTTGATTCTTCGGTTTGCTGCAACAGCTGCTGCAGTTCCGCCTGCGACAGGGTGCCGTTGTGCACGCGTTGGCGTAGTGCTTCACTGCGATCATGCAAAAAGGAAGCGGCACTGACCATGATGCCGACCGGGGTATTGATCTCATGGGCGACCCCTGCGACCAGGCTGCCCAAAGAGGCCATTTTCTCGGCCTGGGCCAGGTCACGCTGCGCCAGTTCCAGATAATGCAGAGAATTTACCAATTCGCTTTCCGCCAGATCCCGGCTTTCATGGGCCAGCGTGATCCACCACACACCGATGGCAATCAACACCAGCGCGCCGGCATAGATACGCAGCATGATGCCTGCGAAATCGACATTCTGCAAAGCCGGATCGGTATCAAGCAAGCGGTAAGCCAGCAGGAGAAACACCCCGGTTGCGATGGCCACCAGACTGAACAGTCCTAAAAACCAGCCGATCCGACGGCCAAAACTCGGCTGGAAAACCGGTTCAGCCAGCGATGGTGGACTGTGCGGTGACAGCAGTGTCGGGGTTTTGCAGACATCATGGCAGTGATTGTCCAGACTGCAACAGAGTGAACAGATCGGGCCGTCATAAAACGGACATTGTGCCATGTCGTCAGGTTCATAAAATTGTTCGCAGATACAGCAGCGCATGGGCTGAGGGTTTGGCTGACCGCGCCAGTCTGCCGGTGCCGGGCGGGCGATGTAATACCGGCCACGGGTAAGCAGGCCGATCAGCACCGCGCTGCCAAAGGCAGTCGCCAGCGACAGAAACGCGGAATACACCCGCAATACTTCACCCAGCAGGCCAAAAAAAGCGCACAGAGAAAGCACCGATGCGATCAGCATACCGCCACAGCCAACCGGATTGACATTGTGCAGATAAGCGCGTTTGAATTCGATATAAGGGGGGCTGATACCCAGTGGTTTTAGCACCATCAGATCCGCCACAATAGCGCCGATCCAGGCGATAGCAACGATAGAATAAATGCTCAGGACGGCTTCCAGCGTCTCGAAAATGCCCAGTAGCATCAGTAATAGCGCGATGATGACGTTGAACACCAGCCAGACCACCCGGCCGGGATGATAATGTGCCAGGCGCGAGAAAAAATTCGACCAGGCCAGCGAGCCGGCATAGGCATTGGTGACATTGATCTTGATCTGTGACAACACCACGAATAAGGTCGCAAATGCCAGTACCAGCGCTGGATCACTGAAAACGAACTCGTAGGCCTGGCTGTACATATGAATCGGCTCGATCGCACTGTTGTAACTGACGCCGGCACTGACCCCAATAACGGCCAGCAGACTGCCCGCCAGAATTTTTGTGCCGCCCAGCACAATCCAGCCAGGACCTGCCGCCAGCATCGCTCTCCACCAGTGTGATCGGGTCTGTTCGGTGCGTTCGGGCAGGAAACGTAGATAATCCACCTGTTCGCCGATCTGTACTACCAGCGCGAACAAAACACCGCTGGCGGCACCGAAAGACAACAGATTGAAACCGGTATCAGTACCGGATTTACCGCCGAAACTGGCCCATTTCGACAAAATAGCGGGGTCTTTATAAAAAATACAGAACAATGGCAGCACGAACAGCACGATCCATAAGGGTTGCGTCCAGAATTGCAATTGGTTGATCAGGGTCACGCCAAAAAACGTGATCGGGATAATCACCAGTGAACTCAGCACATAGCCAAAAACCAGCGGCAAGCCGAAATAAAGTTCCAGCGCCTGTGCCATAATGGCGGCTTCCAGCGCAAAAAAAATAAACGTAAACGAGGCGTAAATCAGCGAAGTTATGGTCGAACCAATATAACCAAAACCCGCGCCCCGAGTAAGCAGGTCCATATCGATATTGTAGCGGCTGGCATAATACGCGATGGGCAAGTTAGTAATAAATATAATTAATGAAACCAATAAAATGGCGGCAAATGCATTGTGAAATCCATAGCTTAAAGTGATTGCGCCGCCGATGGCCTCCAGCGCCAGAAACGAGATACCGCCAAGTGCGGTATTGGCCAGCAGCCAGGCCGGCCAGCGCCGGTAACTGCGGGCGGCGTAACGCAAGGCGTAGTCTTCCAGCGTTTCATTGGCGACCCAGGCCCGGTAATTGCGCTTAACTCTGATCATGAATCAGCGCCACGCTACTTTTTTGATCGATTAGCATCGTAGTTAAGACCTGCTTGTTGTTGGAGTCAAGTCGGCAAAATTAGGCGGAGAAATCCTTAGGTACGCTGCATGAGCAAGGCAATCCCCACTATAAATTCTGACGCAAAACGCGCATCAAAAATTGACGCCATCATCTATCAGATTCATGCGGCAAGCCGCCAGGAGGGGGGCTGGAGCCTTGCGCTGGAAGGGATGCGCGAGCTACTGCACGGACAACTGGCAACGCTGGCTAAATACCATTTCCTGACCGGGCGTGGTGAAAAACTGGTAGTGACGCCGTCCTGCGACGAATTCCGTACAGCCTACGCCGCCGAATACGCCATTCGCAATCCCTGGTTCTTTTCCAGTCAGGATTATCCGGCCGGCCGGGTCATGAGCGGCGAGGAGCTGCTGCACCCGAACGAATTGCAGCGCAGTGATTTCTACCAGCGTTTTCTGCGCCGTTACAATTTATTACACCGTTTATGCGGTGTACTGCAGCGCGAAGACGATATCGTCTACTATCTGGCCTTGTACCGCAGCCCACAGCAGCCTGCGTTTGACAGCAGCGACAAGGCAACGCTGCAAATCCTGCTCAAGCATTGCAGTCTGGCCTTTGCCAGTGAGCGCGACTGGCTGCGTGCGCACAGTCTGCAGCAGGCTGTCCAGGCTGTAGTTGACCGTATCAGCATGGCGGTGTTTCTGGTCGATAGCGAAGCACGGGTGGTGTTCAGCAACCAGACGGCAGAGCAGTTGCTGGCGCAGCATGATGGCTTGTCTCTGCATAATAATTGCGTCAGGGCGGCCACGCGTACTGAAAACCGTGCGTTGCTGGAGGCGATCGAGGAAATGGCCGCAGTGGATAACCCTACCGGGATGCCGTCGTCTGCCGCCGAACCCGCGACTAAAATCATCACCCTGCTGAGTGCGCGTAAACTGCCGCCCCTGGTGGTTACGGTGCGTGCAATAGGCAACACCAGGGCCAGCGAGCTAGGCAACGGACATTCCTTGGCAGCGCTGGTGATCAACAACCCGGCCACAGCCCAGGATACGCACGATTGCGCCTTGACCCAGTTGTATCAACTGACTCCGGCCCAGACCCGCCTGACCGCGTTGATTGTAGCCGGCCATACGCTTGCGCACGCGGCCCGCGAACTCAAAGTGTCGGAAAATACGGTGCGCAGCCACCTGAAACAGATTTTCCAGAAAACTGAAACCCATAGCCAGATGGAATTGGTGCACTTGCACACCCGGATTTGTATTGGATGAAGGCTCACCCATTATAGTGAAGCCGGTCTCACCTGTTTGGGTGATATGCCTGTATAACGGCGGGTGATTCGCAAGTCTCCGTCAGTCCTTACCATGTTATTACGTTGCACGTTCGCGACGAATTCAATGTGAAAGGAGGACATTTCGTGGCTAAAACCAAATTCACCGTAGATCTAACCAAACCACCCGAACAAGCAGATATTAAAACGCATAACCGTTGGCATCCGGATATTCCCATGGTCGAGATGTTCAAACCTGGCGATGAATTCCGGGTTGAATGTTTCGACTGGACCGGCGGGCAGATTGCCAATGATGACTGCGCCAACGATATTCGCGATGTCGATCTGACCAAAGTCCATTACCTGAGCGGGCCTTTTGGTGTGGAAGGTGCCAAACCGGGCGATCTGTTAGTTGTCGATATTCTGGATGTCGGTGCCTTGCCGAACTCGACCTGGGGCTTTAATGGCCTTTTTGCGCGTGAAAACGGCGGCGGGTTTCTAACCGATCATTACCCTGAAGCGCGTAAATCCTGCTGGGATTTCCACGGTATTTATACCACCTCACGGCATATTCCCGGCGTGCGCTGGGCGGGCATGATTCACCCTGGATTGATTGGCTGTTTGCCCTCCGCCGAACTGCTGGCAACCTGGAATAAACGCGAAAACGAACTGCTGGCAACTGATCCTGACCGGGTGCCGCCCCTACTGGCGCCACCTTATGCCGACACCGCCCTGATGGGGCAGATGACCGGCCGTCAGGCCCAGGCTGCAGCCCGCGAAGCCGCCCGTACTGTGCCGCCGCGTGAGCATGGCGGAAATTGTGATATCAAAAACCTGTCGCGCGGATCACGCGTGTACTTTCCGGTTTATGTCGATGGCGGCGGTCTGTCGATGGGTGATATTCACTGGTCGCAGGGCGATGGTGAAATCACGTTCTGCGGCGCGATTGAAATGGCCGGCTGGATCGATATCGGCGTTGGTCTGATCAAGGACGGGGTCAAAAAATACGGTATCACCAACCCGATATTCCAGCCCAGCCCGATCGAACCGCGCTTTTCGGAATGGCTGGTGTTCGAAGGTATCTCGGTGGATGAGACTACTGGTAAACAGCATTATCTGGATGCGCATATCGCGTACCGGCGCGCTTGCCTGAACGCAGTCGAATATCTCAAGAAGTTCGGCTATTCCGGTGTGCAGGCTTATATGTTGCTGGGAACGGCTCCGATAGAGGGGCGTATCAGCGGTATTGTCGACATCCCCAATGCCTGTTGCACGGTAGCGATTCCGACGGAGATTTTTGATTTCGATATTCGTCCGAACGCTTCCGGACCAACCCGTCAGGTTCCAGCCGATGTGGATGCTGCCAGAACCACCTGAGTAAGTCGAAACATTGCAAATGCGCCGTCGCAAATACGGCGGCGGCGCTGAGGGGAGCGCTATGTTGCTAGGATTCGCCTTACTGTATGTGGGTGCGGTTTTATTTCTGAACGGTCTCTGGTTACTGGACCGGATTGGTGATAAAGAAATTGCGGTGATCAATGTGTTTGTCGGTGGCTTAACCATGGCCGTCGCCCTGTTTTCTGCTTTTGGACCGGAGGCCGACGCGGCTTCGATCAAAGCGGGCGCATTGACGCTGCTGTTCACCTTCACTTATCTCTGGGTCGCCTGGAATCGCTGGAACGGTGCCGATGGGCGCGGCCTGGGCTGGTTCAGCCTGTTTGTCGCGATCACTATTGTCCCCGTCTCACTGGACACCCTGGCCAATGCCCAAGGTATCTGGGATGTCTGGTTTGGCCTGTGCTGGGCTGCCTGGGCAGTGCTGTGGTTTATGTTCTTCCTGCTGTTGGCCCTGCAAAAACCAATCGCCAGACTGACCGGCGGTGTGACGGTCCTGGAAGGTATCTTGACCGGCTGGCTGCCTGGTTATCTGCTGCTTGATGGCATTATGGGGCCGGCAGCGAATGTCGCTGTAGCTGCAGCCAGCGGCGGATGATCAACCCGCAGTAAAGCCGATGGAACCCACTAGAACCGAATAGAAAAACGAGGAGTCGATATGCCCTATTATGATTATCAGTGCGAGACCTGTGGTCCGTTTGAGCAGTTTCGCCGCATGAGCGAAGCGACGCAGCCCATGGCTTGTCCAAGTTGCCAGCAGCCCGCCCGGCGGGTGCTTTCATCGCCGTTTCTGGCTACCATGAATCCACATTCCCGCATTGCCCATGAGCGCAACGAACGCAGCGCACATGAACCTCGTGTGGAGCGGCGTGGCGGGCCTGCTAGCGGGGCTGCCGCGCATTCGCATGGCCATAGCCACGGTCACGGACACCATCACCCGCATCATCATGGTCATGCTGCCAAGCGGCCGTGGATGATCGGGCATTAACTGCTGTTGCCAACCAACTTTGCGACAACTCTTTCCAGAATACGCAGCTGCAATTGCACCGGCGCCCAGCGCCGGTTTTTTATGTGCTCATCCGCGTTGGTGCTCGCTCGCGCTGTCTTGTCGCAGCTAGCACTCAGCGGCAGTTTGTGGTATCTGCTCAAAGCACAAGTCAGCACCCGCTGTCAGATCAGGCTGGCGTTCAAGCCGGCAAACCACAGGAGGACACATGAAAATAACGGCCTTTGAAACTATTCCACTTAAAATTCCATTCTCAGTCGGCGGTCCGGCCGGCTCACGCAGTACCGGCTGGAATACGCTGGAAATGGTCGTGTTGCGGCTGGAAACCGATAACGGCCTGGTGGGCTGGGGCGATGCCTTCAGTTACCACTGCTCAGCCTCGGTGCAGGCTGCGCTGGATACGATGGTCAAACCGCTTGTTATGGGACGCGAGGTAAGTGCCATCGCGCCGCTGATGTATGAATTGCAGCAGAAACTGCATTTGTGGGGGCGTTACGGTATTACGCTGTTCGCCCTGTCCGGACTGGATATCGCACTGTGGGATCTGGCTGGCAAAGCAGCCCAACAACCCTTGTGTAAACTCTGGGGTGGAGCACCCAAAGCCTTGCCGGGCTATGCCAGCCTGTTCTTCCTGGGTGATCCGGAGATCGTGGCCGAGCACTGCCGGACGGCGCTGGCGCAGGGTTATAGCCACATCAAACTGCACGAAACCGGGGTACGCGAGGTGCATGCCGCACGGGAGGTAATTGGTGCAGCCGTACCGCTGATGATCGATACGAATTGCCCCTGGACACCGGGTCAGGCGCGCGAGATGGCGCTGAAATTCAAGCCTTACGATCCGTACTGGCTGGAAGAGCCCATTTTCCCGCCGGAAGATTACGCCGCGCTGGCTGCGCTGCAACGTGAGGTCGGTATTCCGCTGGCGGCGGGAGAGAATGCCTGCACTGCATTTCAGTTTCGCGATATGTTCGCCGCTGGCGCGGTAAAATTCGCCCAGCCCAGTGTCACCAAGGTCGGCGGTATTACCGAGTTTCGGAAAATAGTCACCCTGGCCGAAACCAGTGCGGTGACGGTTATGCCGCACGCACCGTACTTCGGGCCGGGTTTTCTGGCTACGCTGCAATTAATGGGAGCGATGACGCATCCGGGACTGGTCGAGCGCTTTTATCTGGAGCTGGAAGCCAGTCTTTACGGCAGTCTGATTGATCCGGTCGATGGTCAGTTCAGTATCCCCGACGGCCCCGGTCTGGGCTGCGAACCAGACCCTGATGTGCTGCGGGATTATCGGGCAGCTTGGTCGTCGTCGCCGCCGGCCTGGATCAGGACGGGGAATCGCTGCCAGCAAAGTGCGGTGTAGGCATGTTGCGGGTCACGGAAAATATCCGGGCTGCACCCTGTTCGACGATATGGCCGGCCTGCATCACCGCAATTTTGTCGCTGATATGGCGCACGATGCTCAGATCGTGACTGATAAACAGATACGCTGATGTCGTGGCGCTGCTGTAAATCCAGCAGCAGATTCAGCACTTGCGCCTGTACCGATACATCCAGCGCCGAGACCGGTTCATCAGTAACGATCAGTGCCGGCCGGGTGATCAGGGCGCGGGCAATCGCAATACGCTGGCGCTGCCCGCCGGAAAACTCATGCGGGTAGCGCTCGGCATCGGCCGGGCGTAGCCCGACTTCCTGCAAAGCCTGGGCAATCCGGTCACGCCGCTCGCTGCTGCTCAGTGTGGTATCCAGTGCGGTTAAAGGCTCGGCCACGATCCGGCCCACTTTCTGGCGCGGGTCCAGCGAACTGTAAGGGTCCTGAAAAACCATCTGGAAATGCCGTCGCAGGGTTTTCAATGCTTTGGCGGGGAGTGAAAAAGGTCATGATCCAGTACCCGAACGCTGCCCGAGGTGGGCGTTTCCAGCGCCATGACGGTACGGGCCAGGGTGGATTTGCCGCAACCCGACCGCCCACTACGCCGATACTTTCACCCGCCGCCAGGCTCAGGCTTACACCGTGCAGCGCGCGAAAAACCGGTGCGCGCTGCCATAACTGCTGTCGCGGCAAGTGGTAATCGACGATCAGACGATCTACTTGTAAAAGCATCAAGGCATCCCGGAAAATAATAAAACTCGGCGCAGCAGAGGGTACTAGTGCAAGAATAGCTTTTGCCCGGCTAGAGGGCGCTATCCGGTGAGAAGCAATGCTAACAAAGCCTGGCCTCTCGGAGAAAACAAAAATCGCACTGTTTATGATTTCAAAAAGCGCCCGGCGGGCTTTTTTGAACAGACCTTACGGAAGGATAGCAATGGGGCAATCAATATCAAGTACGACGAACAAGACCATACCGGCGCTGGTGACCACCGTGGCCGAGCTGCGGCAGGTTGTGCATGGCTGGCGGCAAGCCGGTGAACGGGTCGCACTGGTGCCAACCATGGGCGCGAATTGCACGCCGGCCACTTGTCGCTGGTTGAACTGGCCCGGCGTCATTGTGCGCGTGTGGTAACCAGTATTTTCGTCAATCCGACCCAGTTCGGACCACAGGAGGATTTAGCCGCTATCCACGCCCATTAGAAAACGATATGGCGGCACTCGGCAAGGTACATTGTGATTTGGTGTTCAATCCCAGCCTGGAACAAATGTATCCTGACGGCCCGGAGGGCGGCTGTGTTCGGTGCAGGTACGTGGCCTGAGCGATGATCTGGAAGGCCGTTTCCGACCGGGGCATTTCGACGGCGTCGCGACCGTTGTCACCAAACGGCTGCTGCAGTGTTTGCCGGATGTCGCTATGTTCGGTGAGAAAGATTACCAGCAGTTGCTGGTGATCAGGCGCATGGTGCGCGATCTGGCGATACCGACCGAGATTCTGGCCGGCCCAACCATACGCGATGAAAACGGTCTGGCACTGTCTTCTCGCAATCAGTATTTGAGCGCCGGGCAATATCAAATCGCTATCCAGCTCAATAAAATCCTGCGGGCGCTGGCCGAACGCCTGCAAACGGGAGCACCGGTAGACGCGGCGCTGGCCGAGGCCGAGCGCGCACTGCTGACGGCAGGATTCGAGGCGGTAGACTATCTCAGCCTGCGTGATGCAGAAACCTTACAGGTCATGAACCTCTTGGATCGTCCGGCAAGATTACTGGTAACAGCCCGCCTGAACGGGGTGCGGTTATTGGATAATCTGGCGGTTTTCCCTAACAAACAATCCTAAACAGCTTTGACAGCTGAACAGCGATAAAACTGCTTGTCAGCCCAGCGGATAATAGCAGGCCGCCTGGTGCTGGCTGGCGATGCTGTCCAGCGGCGGCGTTTGTTGCTGGCAGCGGGATTGACGATAGTCGCAGCGGTTGGAAAACACACAACCTGCAGGGCGTTCGTTGGGGGCCGGCACCAGGCCGGGAATCGTCGCAAGACGGGTTTTACCGGCAGCGTCCAGATCGAATTGCGGCATCGCCCGTAACAGCCTCTTCGGTATACGGGTGGGCACGGCGGGCAAACACCTGTGCGGTCGAGCCGCTTCCACAATCCGGCCGGCATACATCACGGCAACCCGGTCGGCGCATTCGGCCACCACCCCCAGATCGTGCGTAATCAGTAACAGGCCCATGCCTTGTTCAGTCACGATATCCAGCAGTAAATCCAGAATCTGTGCCTGTACCACCACATCCAGCGCCGTGGTCGGTTCGTCAGCGATCAGGAGCTGCGGACCACAGGCCAGGGCTATTGCAATAACAACTCGCTGGCGCTGCCCGCCGGATAACTGGTGCGGGTACAAATGCGGTGAAAAACGCGGTGCCGGCAGTCCGACCCGATCCAGCAGGCGGCGCGTGCGGCGTTCGGCGTCGGTGCGATTGAGCGGCAAGTGCAGGCGAATGCTTTCCGCAATCTGTGCGCCGATGGTTTTGACTGGATTCAGAGCGGTCAGGGGCTCCTGGAAAATCATGCCAATCGCTTTGCCGCGAACCCGGCATAACTCGCGCTCGGGCAGTTGCAAAAGATCGCGCCCGGACAGCACGATCTGTCCGCTGGCGCTTGTCAGGCGCGGCAGTAAGCCCATGATCGCCAGTGCGGTCATCGATTTACCGCAGCCCGATTCGCCGACCAGGCCCTGTACCTGACCGCGCTCCAGGGTCAGATCGAGGCCATCGACAAGCGCAACCGGACCCGCTGGGTCAGGCAGATGAATGCTAAGCTGGGAAAGGGTTAACAGGCTCATGGCTGCTAGTGTAGCGCGCCTGCCGCCCGTGTCGTCAATTGGCAGGATAGGGGAGAGCAGCCAATGCTTGAGAGCTTGACGGTATTATTACTATTGCAACTATTGGGTGAAATTATGGTACAGCTCAGCGGTGTGCCAGTGCCGGGTCCGGTCGTGGGGATGCTGGCCCTGGCGCTGCTACTGGCCCTGCGCGGTCAGGTGCCGGAGCGTTTACGCCAGACCTGCCAGACCTTGCTGTCGCATCTGGCCTTGTTGTTCGTGCCGGCCGGGGTCGGGGTGATTCTGCATCTGGAACGGGTGCAGGCGGAATGGTTGCCGCTGCTCGTGGCTATCGTGCTGAGCACCTGGCTGACACTGGCGGTTACCGCCTGGGTGATGCAGTCCGTCATGCACTGGCAGAACAACCGTCATGACTGAGGAATTACGTGAAATCTGGGTGTATCTGGCCGTATCGCCGCTGCTGGGCCTGACCCTTACCTTGCTGGCCTACCTGGTCGGGCAATTCGTGTACCGGCTCAGCGGGCAGAATGCCTTATGCAATCCGGTCGCGCTGGCGGTACTGCTGCTGATCGGGATACTACTGGTCACCTCGACCCCTTATCCGACTTATTTTGAGGGCGCGCAGTTTGTGCATTTTCTGCTCGGGCCTGCCACGGTAGCTTTGGGCGTGCCACTGTACCTGCACGCCGGGCGCATCCGTAAACTGCTGCTACCTTTGGTGCTGGCGCTGCTGGCAGGTTCGCTGACAGCGGTCATAAGTGCGATGGCCATCGCCTGGCTGCTCGGTGGCAGTTGGGAGACGATCTTGTCGCTGGCCCCGAAATCCGTGACGACACCAGTTGCAATGGGTATCACCGAGAAAATCGGCGGTTTGCCGTCGCTGACTGCGGTGCTGGTGATTTTGACCGGAATTACCGGGGCGGTCAGCGGTTCCAGTCTGCTGCACTGGTTAAAGCTGCGTGATCCCAGTGTGCAGGGCTTTGCGCTGGGTGTCGCCGCGCATGGTATCGGCACGGCGCGGGCTTTTCAGCTGAGCGAGCAAAGCGGCGCATTTGCCGGTATCGCCATCGGCCTCAATGCCTTGCTGACATCGGTGCTGGTACCGGTGCTGGTATCGCTGTTGCTGGTTTTTTAGGTAAGGGGTATGGTTCTTGCTGCCAAAGCAGCAGGCTTTGGGGACAGAATAATCTTAGCCGCGAACTTTTTTGTATAACGCATCAAAAAGGTTATTCGCCATGCCTTTGCCGAAGACGACTTCAGCGCGAGCCTGACAGGTTTGCAGAAACGCGACAGGGTCTGTTTCCGGTGGGCTTTTGGCGGCTGCTTTAGTGACTTCGGCCTTAGCATTTTTGCCGAATATCGAGGCTAAGGCCTGCGTGGCATCGGCAATTAACTCATCGGTATTGATGGTTGGAGCTGATCCACCGGCAAAACGTGCGGTCAAGTCAGCAATGCT
The DNA here is from genome assembly GCA_041396125.1 of Gammaproteobacteria bacterium. Lineage (GTDB taxonomy): Bacteria > Pseudomonadota > Gammaproteobacteria > Competibacterales > Competibacteraceae > JAWKZG01. The sequence continues at coordinate 27,370 of JAWKZG010000002.1, forward strand.
GGGCAGGGGTGTCGTGCCAGAGGTACTTTCACCGGCGGTTTTCAGAAAAACAACGCGCTCGGGAGCCAAGGCCAACAGCTGTGGCAGAGCGTCTGCATCCTTTGCCGTGCCAAGGGTAATCCGCACCAGATTACCCGAATTAAATAAAGCTGTGCGTTCAACAACGCGTCCGGATTATTTGGCAGTCGGCCATAAACTACCAAGCGCCCTGATGAGGCCTCTTTCTGAATGGTAGTCAACTCATCAATCAAAATTTTCTTATTAGGCATTATTGATCCTGGATGCACCTTAGGGATTACTGGACGAAACGACTATTTTGTCAGAGACGGCTTGATTATTCACGCTGTACTGTCCATGGCTATTAGCGTTTAGTGAAACGGAAACTGTGTGCTCACCGGGAGGCAGTTTTGCCAAGTGAAACCAGGGTCCGTACACCCGTGCAATTTTAACATCATTCACGTATAGATGCGCATGTCCTTCGCCTGGAATGTGCGGACTGACTCGCATGTTCCGGTGCAAACCGGAAATTTTCGGTAATGATTTCCAGATTCCAGCCCGACATGGGGTCTTTCGTCGCAGTTAAACGTACTGTTGGCCCTTGCGTACCCGCCGGTATGTTAATTGGGGGATGCGCCATGTTGTGATATTTCGCTGCATGATGTGAACTGGTGGAGGACGCTGTCGTAGCAGCATAAAAGCCACCGGCTGCAAATAACAATGCAAATACAATAAATTCAAGATACTTATTTTTTATAAACATAGAGATAGGTGTATATCGATAATGAAAATATTAAGCGTGGCCACTGGATAAGCGGCCACGCTGGAAAAAATTCTAGGCTGTCTGGCGCATTTTGCCCAGGCCCTGAAAGCCAAATGCCAGAAAAATAAAACCGACCAAGATGAGAATTCTATGCACGAGTTCTACCAATACAATATCCCAACCCAATTGTTCGACTGTAATAGTTTCAACTAAATGCGCTAAACCCAATACCAGCGCGCCAATAGTGATATAGGTGAGCGTTGTGCCAATAACACCCCCTAGGCCGCTGCGTCTGGCGGCAAAAATCATCCAAATAGCAACAAATATCAATACAAAATCCAGAATTACATTTGCTTGTTCCATAAATAAAGACCTCATTGACAAAAATTAACAAAAAAAGCTATAGCGAATCCCTTTTATCGGTTAGTTATTAGCCAACATTAGGCAATTTAATGAATGTGAAAAAGTGTTATAAAAGCAGAGGTCTTTTCATTGTTGCAGTGCGACAGCAATGAAGGTGTCACTACTATTCAACGCAGGCGGCGCAGGCTGGGGTCCAGCACATCACGTAAACCATCACCCAGCAGATTCAGGCCTAATACCGTCAGGACGATCGCCAGGCCGGGAAACAGCGCCAGCTGCGGGGCCAGAAACAGTAGGGTCTGCGCTTCCGGCCAGCATCTTGCCCCAACTTGGCATAGGCGGCTGAGTGCCAAGCCCGAGAAAGCTCAGACCGGCTTCGGCCAGAATGCCCAGCGCAAACTGGATAGTGATCTGCACGATCAGGAGCGACAGGCAATTGGGCAGAATATGCTCGATGCTGATGCGCAGTGCGCCTTTACCGGCAACCCGTGCCGCCAGTACGAATTCCTGCTGCCACAACACCAGTGCTGCGCCACGGGTGAGGCGGGCGAACACCGGAATATTGAAAATACCGATAGCAATAATGGAATTTATCGCGCCAGGACCAAAAATTGCGGTAATCATGACGGCAGATAACAATGCCGGGAACGCAAACGCAAAATCATTGAAGCGCATCACGGCTTCGTCAACCCAGCCCCGGCGAGCTGCTGCCAGTGCGCCCAGTGGCACACCCAGACCGGCACCCACGCCGACCGCGATCAGCGCAACGGCAATCGAATTGCCCGAGCCTGCCATCAGCATAGACAAGACATCGCGACCAAAATGATCGGTGCCCAGCCAGTGTTCGGCTGACAGACCTTGCAGACGAGCGGCGATATTCAGCTCTGCCACCGGGTAGGGTGTCCAGAACAGAGCCAGTAGTGCGATCAGCACAAACAGGCCGGTAATGATCGCACCGAGGCTGAAACTTTTATTGCGCAGCGCAGCGTGCAGAAATTCTTGCATACGGCACTACTGTCCTGTTTTATCCGCGATAGCCAGGATTCGGTGCATACTGCGCAGCACCGGTTTTTCAATCAGTTTGCCGTCGATCAGTACCAGCCCGGTGCCGGCATCGGCAAAGGCCTGTACTACCCGCCGTGCGTAGGCAATTTGCTGTTCGCTGGGTGAGAAACAGCGCTCGATGAGCGGCAGTTGCTTGGGATGAATAGCGCCCTTACCGGTAAAACCTAACTCGGCACTGCGTTCGGCCTCCAGTGCCAGTCCGTCCATATCGTTCAAATCCAGAAACGGCACATCGATCAGGTCGATACCGGCGCTGGCAGCGGCATGCACCAGCCGCGAACGGGCATACAGCAGTGCATTCCAGACCGGCTCGATGCGCAACTCTGCCGCCATATCCACGGCACCGAACAACAACGAATCGATACGCGGACTGGCCTGGGCGATTTCGTGGCATGCCGCTAAACCCTGATTGGTTTCGATAATAACCTGCAAGCGCAAGGTACTGTCCGCCGAGCTTAATAATTCGTCCAGCTGCGCGACTTCGTCCGGCGTTTTGACTTTCGGCAGCATCAGCCCCGGCGGTGGCGCGTCACTGTCCAGAATAGCCAGCAAATCGGCCAGTCCTTCCCGGCTGCGCAATGAGTTTATCCGCACCAGCAACTCGCAGGCATCGGCCCCGTCAGGCAAGTTGCGGAACAACTCCAGTGTGGCGTGCCGGGCTGCGTCCTTGTGTTGCGGCGCAACCGCATCTTCCAGGTCGATACAGACAATATCAGGCCCGGCCCGCAAGGCTTTCGGAAACATCGACGGATCAGTGCCTGGTACAAACAGAAAACTGCGCCGGGGACGAATATGTGCTTGAGTCATGAGTATGCCTTCATCAATCTTGTTTATTGAATGTGTGCTCCCGGCTGACAGGAAAGGGCAGGGTAAAGCCGGGATGGATAAAATAGCCTACCAAACAATCCAGCTGATGAAGATGTTTTCCGGGAAAATTCGGGTGCTTCGATACTATCCAGATAGTTAAATACACGGTGAAAGTAGACTATGACTTGGGATAAGAAGATTTTTCTCTCACACAGCAGCGTGGATAAGCCATTTGTCGAGCAATTGCGACAGGCGCTGGAACGGCACAATTTACAAGGTTGGCTGGATGCCCGTGAACTGCGAGGCAGCGATCCGCTGCGAAGCGGCTTGTTTACGGCTATTGAGCAAGCCAGCGCGTATCTACTGTTGGTTAGTACAGCTTCTTTGCAATCGGAATGGGTTACGCGCGAGCTGCAACATGCTCAGAAAATTAAAAATGAGCATACAGATTATCCACTGATTCCACTGCTATTGGATGGCACCAAGCTAGGCGCATTTTCAGGCTATTTTCCGGAACAACCGCTGCATATCCCGGTTTCCAGTCAGCCAGGCGGCATCGAAGAAGCCATGCGCGCGATCTTGGCTGCTTTGGGTAAGAGACTGCCCAACGCACTTCCCGTAGCCGAAGAAAAACCCGAACATCCGCTGGCGGAATTACTGTTAAAACTCAGTCGGCCCGCATTGACTGGCGATAAAGGCGTGCAGCACGTCAGTGCAGAAGCCGAACTGGTGTATGTGCCGTCGGAACCCGGTAAGCGTGAGGTGAACAGCATGCAACGCTATTTCTTCCGTGCACCACTGGGACTTATCGAAGCCGAAGAGCTGCGCTGGTATCTGGAAGAATATTATCTATGGCCCGCCGAGGTGGTGCGGCATCGCGCCCGCAAAATCGAGCAAGATCTTAGGCGGTGGGGGCAAGCACTTTTTCAACAGGCTTTGCCGGTGCAGTATTGCACTAATGTTCTGCAAGGCTGGCAGGCGGAAAGTGGAAAGGTCGCACGTCGGTTTTCAGTATGGATTGACGATTCGGTGTTGGCAGGCAGCAGCAAGAATGAAGAAATTCAAGCCAAACAAGCCGCAACAACCTTGTTAAGCCTGCCTTGGGAGTTGCTGCACGACGGCAATGCGTATTTGTTCCAAGGCGCGAAGCCGGTGCGGGTGCGTCGGCGTTTGCCGAATACCCTCAATCAGGACGTTTTGCTTACCGATCCACCGATCCGGGTATTATTAGTCACTGCGAGACCCGAAGACCAAGCCTGCGGCTATATCGATCACCGCGCCAGCGCCATGCCACTGGTTCAGGCCATCGAAAACCTGGGCGGTCTAGTGGAATTGAAACTACTCGATCCACCGACGTTCGCGGCCCTGCAGGAAGAACTCGACCGAACGAGAGAGAAGCCTTATCACATCGTGCATTTCGATGGTCACGGCGTGTATTCGCCCGACGTCGGATTGGGTGGTTTGTGTTTCGAGCACCCTGGCGATGTGGATAAGCTTGAAAAACGCCGCCACGAGGTAGTTTATACCGACCAACTGGGACCGATAATGCAGGATCATCGCATTCCCCTGTTCTTTCTTGAAGCCTGCCAGACCGCCCAGGCTGAGAAAGACCCGACCGCCTCCGTCGCTGCGGCACTGCTCCAACAAGGTGTGGCTTCAGTGGTAGCGATGAGCCATAGCGTATTGGTCGAAACTGCTCGGCATTTTGTCGAGAAATTCTATGCTGCCCTGGCTGAAGGAGAGCGGGTTGGCGACGCTATGCTGGCGGGGCAGAAGTATCTCAAAGACGATACCCGGCGCGGCGCAACTTTTGTCGGCGCGGATTTTACTCTGGAAGACTGGTTCGTGCCGGTATTGTTCCAGGAACAAGCTGATCCGCAATTATTCCGCCGTATCCCAACGCGTCATACTCAAGACACTACGGCGCAAGGCGATCAGCGTCGTTTTGGTACGCTTCCCGTCGAACCCGAAACCGGCTTTATCGGACGTAGCCGGGAGTTGCTCAAACTGCAGCGCTTATTACGCAAGCATGACTACGCCGTGGTGCGCGGCATCGGTGGTGAGGCAAAACCACGCTGGCGGTGGAATTCGCTCGCTGGCAAGTGCGCTCGCGGCAAATGCGAAGGGCTGCATTTGTCAGCGTCGAGGGTCTGGAAGCCAGTACCACTATCAGCGTATTGGAAGCGCTGGGCGGACAGTTGATTAAGAATCAGTTTTCAATTGCTGTGGATTGCGGCGGCGATAGTGAGCGAGCCATTCAGCAGATTATCCGGGCGCTGGAGGAACAATCGACCATTATCGTATTGGACAATATGGAATCGCTGTTGCCGCCGGATTTTATCGAACAGGATCAAAGCCTGCGGGAGCAATCCCAAGCTGATTTACAAGACTTGTTTGAGTTGGTACAGCGTTTACAGCAAGTCGGCGCAACCCGAATCGTATTTACCAGCCGCGAAGTCCTGCCCACGCCTTTTGATAGAGCTTTCAATCTGCATCGAACTGCATCGTTTAGACAAAGCCGATGCGGTCAAACTGATCGAACGGGTATTGCACCAAGCCCATGTTGATGTCAAAGCTCAACGCGAGGCTATCGAGGATTTAGTCGATGCGGTCAATGGACACGCCCGTACCTTGGCCTTGCTCGCGCCGAATATTCAGCAGCACGGTGTTGCTCAAACCCATGCTGATATGGCTAAGCTCATGGCGCAGATGGAACGGGATTTTCCTGGCCAGCGTGAGCAGTCTTTATTCGCCAGCGTGGAATTGTCTTTGCTGCGTTTGTCGCCGGAATCGCGTGAGAAAGTGCGTGTATTGGGAGTGTTTCATGGGGTGGCTAATCTGGCAGTATTTGGGCTAATGATGAGCTGGGATAAATCACTTGCCGAATACTTAGCTAAAGAATTACTCGAAACCGGACTTGCCAAGCTGTTCCCCTATAATCATCTGCGCTTGCATCCGGCATTATGTCCATATTTGTATGTCCAATTAAGCGCTGACGAACGACAAGACTTGGAAAATCGCTGGCAAACGACGATGCGTTCTTTTGTGGCGGTTCTGGAAAGGCAGCAAAGTGAGGATATTCAACTCGCCGCCACACTGGACCCAACTTGAACTACCCAATCTTTTCGCATTGCTGGATCAGGTGCAAGCCCAGAAGAATGCTGAAGACATTATCAGTGTGTGCACCGATTTGTATTCACTATTGCAAGCATTGGGCAAACGCCGGCTTATTGCAGCGGGTAGCGCAAACGAGGGATTTTGCAGCGCAACAACTGCGAGGGCAGTGGAACCATGCTAGTTTTGAGGCCGAACGCATCCGGATCGAGCAATTATTGGCGAACAATCAATTACAAGCCGCTTTGCAAGCCGCTCAAGCCCTGCTACAGCGGTCACAGATAGCTGGTGAGCAAGCGTATATGAATGCGGATTATGATTCCGCTGGGGCGTATTTCTTATTGGGTCAGATTTTATTAGTTAGTGGTGCGGCGGAACAGGCTTTGGTTTTTTGCAACAAGCCGAGCAAATTTTTCAAACTATCGTCGATGCAAAAAGTAGAAAATCTGCCAAAAACATGGTCTTGGCAGCCATCACCAACCAAGCGGATTGTTTGCGGGATTTGGGCCGTTATGAGGAGGCGGCGGGAAAATATAAGGAAAGTATCAAGAAGGCCGAAGTGCTCAAAAATACACGGAGCATTGCGGTTGGCAAAGGCCAACTAGCCACTGTACGGATGTTGCAGATGTGCTTTCAGGATGCACTGGATGGTCATCACGAGGCCCGCAAACTATTTGAGCAATTGAATGAGCCCGCCAGCGTGGCTACGGCTTGGCATCAGATCGGAATGGTGTATATGGATACTGAACGATTCGATGATGCCGAGCAGGCTTTTCGTGAATCGCTGGCACTTAGAACGCGATGCGGTGATGAATCCGGTCAGGCCATGACACTTACTATGTTGGGATTATTGTACGATTTTTGGAAACGCCCGGAACTAGCGGTTATGGTTTACCATCAAGCAGTGGAGAAATTTGTTGCTGCGCAAGACATGTACAACGAAAGCAAAACCCGTAGCAATCTCGCCCATGCTTTGTTTGAACTCCAACGCTTGGACGATGCGCGTCAGGAAATCCAGCGCGTAATTAACTGTCGAAAATCATTTGAGTTATGGAGAAGCTGGGGCATATTACACGATCTTGAAATTGCTGCCGGCAATTCTGCAGACGCCGCGCAGGCTCGGTGCAAAGCAATTGAGAGTTTTCTGGCCTACCGGCGTGCTGGTGGGGAAAATCATAATTTGAGTGGGCGATTGTGTTTGGCGGTTACGCAAGCGTTGCGAACTGGCAAGGTGACAGAGGTCACAAAGGAGCTGCAGGAACATAGTCAGCAAGATGATGTATCGGATTCTCTCAAAGCACTGATCCCAGCATTGCAATCGATTTTAACTGGCAATCGTGATCCCGCCTTGGCGGACGATCCGGCTTTGGGGTATGAAGATGCCGCCGAGATTATTCTGTTGCTGGAGCGTTTGGAGACGGAATGAGTTGATGTTCTTTGCCTGCATAGCCTGCATAGTCTGAACAAGTATAATGTAGTAACATACCTACATAGATTTTCGGAGAAATGACATGTCTATTACTACATTGTCCAGTCGAGCTTTTAACCAGGATGCGAGCAAGGCTAAAAAAGCGGCCAAATCCGGCCCGGTGTTTATTACGGATCGGGGCCAGCCTTCGCATGTCTTGCTGACGATTGAAGACTATCAGCGGCTTACCGGTAGTCAGGCCAGTATTGTCGATTTGCTGGTTATGCCGGAGGGTGATGCGATTGACTTTGACCCCCCGCGCCTAGGCGATGAGCTGAGTCGGCCAGCAGATTTTGCCTGATGTATTTGCTGGATACGAATGTCATCTCCGAGTTGCGTAAAACCGGGGCTGATAAGCAGGTCAAAGCCTGGGCTGGCAGCGTTGCAGCAAATAGTCTGTACCTGTCAGCAATGACTGTGCTGGAGCTGGAAATGGGCATACTGCTGGTTGAACGGCGTGATGCAAAGCAAGGAATGTTGCTGCGTTGCTGGCTTGAGGAGCGGGTAATGCCGGCCTTTGACGGTCGCATTTTGGCGATTGACAGTGCTGTTGCGCGGTGTTGTGCCGCCTTACATGTACCTGATCCACGGTCTGAACGCGATGCGCTTATTGCTGCTACAGCACTGACGCATGGCATGGTGATGGTAACGCGCAATATTGCCGATTTTGCACCTACCAGTGTGACATTACTGAATCCCTGGGATTAATCGCTAAAATTAATTCCTGGTGGATAAAACCTGATTTCCCGACAGGAACTCCAGACCATACTCCGGTAAACTAATTGTATTGCGCCAACGCATTTTGCCGCCTTTTTTTGGCGTCCAGGGCGCTATGCTTTTGGCACTTGTTCAACCACTATGCGGATCTGATTTTTTCCAATGACGACAACTTTTCGCTCAATCAGCGCGGTTATCTATGATATGGACGGTCTGTTGCTGGACACTGAGGGGTTTTATACCGAAGTCACCCAGCATATCGCCGGACGTTACGGCAAAACTTTTGACTGGTCGATTAAAGCCAATATGATTGGCCGACCGGCCATGGACTCGGCACGTTACCTGGTCGCTGCACGGGATTTGCCGCTGACGCCGGAGCAGTATCTGGCCGAGCGCGAGCAGCTTTTGCTGGAACGGGTTGCTTTTGCCCAGGCGAAACCGGGTGCGGAACAGCTGGTACGGCATCTGGCAGCGCAGGGTGTGCCGCAAGCGGTGGCAACCAGTTCCTCGCGGGATTTTTTTAAAATAAAAACCCAGCGTCATGACTGGTTTGAGGTCTTCGACTGCGTTGTGACCGGCGATGATCCAGCGGTCAAACAGGGTAAACCCGCACCGGATATTTTCCTCACCGCTGCCGAGCGTTTGCAGACGCCACCCGACCGCTGTCTGGTATTTGAAGATGCACCTTCCGGCATGCGTGCCGCGCTGGCTGCAGAGATGGCGGTGGTGGTGATTCCAGACCCCAATATGGACCGTGCGCACTACCAGCCAGCGCATCAAGTTTTAGACTCTATGGTCGATTTTGACACGGTATCGTGGTCTCTGCCAGGTGCTGTCGATTAAGCCTGGATTCACCCGCAGACCGTTAGTCTATTGGGCACTGGAATCGTTATAAGGATTATTTTATGAAACTACACGCAGCACGCCGGGCACTGACATTCGGTATGTCTCTGGCACTGGTTTTTTGGGGTTTCTGCTTTGGTATTGCGGCACAGGCGCAAACAGATATCGTTGAAACAGATACGCAGGTGTATCCCGGCAGACGCGGGTGAAAGTCTGAGTAAAACCCGCACCAGTGCGAGTTATCAACTGAAAAGCGCCGAATCTGGGCGTATCCCGCTGAGTATTGAACTGGCTGCACCGTCTGACGAGGACTTGCAAGCGGTGAAGGCGAGCCAGGGCTTCGGCAAACAAACTCAGATCAGTTCAGGCGAACGCTGCCCTTGCCACGATCAGCCGCTGGACATGACCCAGCTCGACTGGATGCCGCTTGCAGATGGCGGTCAGGCTGCTGTATTGACCGTGCGCTCGCCGGATGCGCCGCGATTCGTTTGCTGGTTGATCTGGGTGATCTGCCGGCTGAGAGTGGAACTTTGGTGCCACCAGCCAGCGGCAACCCCAGTGCAGCGGCGGCTGACGAGTCTCTGCGCCCATCACGCAGTTACAGGCACAGCAGGCGGCGCAAAATCTGTCAGTGGATGATGTCAGCAATTTGCAGGTGCGGGCACCGTTATGGTCGCCTGTCATTGCAGGCGACAGCATCGGAGCTGGAGATTTACCTGCCCGCACCGTGCTGCCAGCGGACGTTACCATCCGTTTGCCGCTGCTGTCGCATCTGCTGCTTGCCGGTGCAGCCTGATCTGAAAAGTCTGGCACAGCTGGGTAAATCCGGCGATTGCAGGTAGTGTGGCCTGTGATAACGGTGATGCTTCCCGGTGCATTGATCTGACAGCGTGGCTAAAGTCGCCCCAGTGGTTTGACGGGAGGACTTTTCTGTGCAGCGGTACGCTTTTGAACGATACCATTGACAGCGGCTTTATCCCCTTATTTTTATACAGCATCATTGTGTTAGTGACCAGTTCTCGGCCTCAGTATGGTCTGTTCTGGTTTTTTCGGCGTACCAGTTGCGGTGGCCCACAATCCGACCAGTGTAGTCAGCAAAACAGCGGTGCGACCTGCTGGTAACCGGCAGTCATGCTGATTACACGCTGCTGCGACTCAGTTCCGCCCCGCCCGCCGGAGTGGGCTTTTCCGGCTGGAGCACAGCGTCCTTACGCTGCAGGCGGGTTTAGTCGGCTTGCATCACCCTCGTGAGGATATTAAAAAAATCAGCCGGGGCGATGGACGGGGGACGAAGCCCTTTACGATCGAATGATGGTCTGGGCGATCCGGATGATCCGAATTTTTTATTGAAATCACTGGTTTCTGATGCCGGCGTCACCAGAAGGCGGCAGCAGCGGTTCAGGCTTATGGGTAGGAGCAACGTCAATTACGTCTGATCGGCACTCTGACCAGTGGCTATTCGTATTGAGGCACCGAACTCCCCGGATTATTATGGCCGCTTCGATGTATACGCGGCCTATCCGGCCCTGGCTGATTTTCTGGCACCTGATGACATTGGTCAGCCAGTTGAGCAGGGCGGCTGAAAAACATCTCTGCAAACCAATCTGGAAGTTGATAAAAGCGGTGCGAGCGCCGGTTTCATCGTAACAGGTACCGAACCGCAACGCTTTGTGCTGATGGGCGAAGATGCCGGATCCGCTGCAGGATCCGCAGCAGACAATCAATATGACAACCGGCGAGCAGCTGGCCTTCTAATGATGACTGGGAAACCCGTACAACCGCCAGTGAAGTGGTCAGCCGTGACCGTGAACCCAGTTCACCTCTTGCCGCCGCTTTTGCGGGCCTCTCTCGCAAGGTATTTATCTGGCCACGCTGAGCGGGGTTGAAGGAACCACCGGACGGTCTGGTGGGCGTGACCAGGTTGATGACAGTACAACGACCCACATCTGTTGAATATCTCCTTTCGCCCGGTTTTGTGGATCGCGAAGGCGCCGTGGCGGCGTGGGTTTTATTGTCAGCAAGGACAGTCGGCGTTATGTCATCATGGGCGGGAAGGTCAGAGGGTCTGGCCGATCCTGTTATCGAAGTTACCAGTCTGGATCGCAGCCAGATTTTCGGCAGTAACGATGACTGGCGTGATCACTCGACCGCCGACGAAGTGCTCAGCAAAGACCGGGCTCCTCGCAGTACCCAGGATGCTGCACTGGCCATCACTTACAGCCGGGCGTGTATCTGGCCATTCTGCAGGGTAAAAATGGTGCCACTGGCCGGGGCCTGATCAGTGTCACGGAAGTCGGTGACTGAGCCATGTCTGGCAAGCCGCGGAAATGGCTGCTGTTGGTACCGCTGGTGCTGGCTGTTGCAGTTCTGGTGTTGTTGCTGCGCAATCGCAGTGCGCCGGAACAGATCGCACTGACCGAGATCGCTCACCCGGTACAGGTTATCAGTGTTCCCAGTTTGACCGTAACGCCGCGTGCTACCGCTTGTGGCGTGTGGAGCCGGGACGGGTGTGGGACGCGGTCGCCGAAGTAAGCGGGCGCATTGTCAGACTGCGTCCGAGCTGAAAAAGGCGAGTTGATTTTCCGGCGGATACCGTAATTGTCGGGATTGATACCCAGCGTTATCTGCTGGCACTGCGGCAGGTTATGAAGCGGATATTCAGGCCAGCGAGGCTGCAACTGGCTGGTTGACGGTCAGTGCCGCCAATGCCGAAGCGCCTCGCTGGCGATCGAGCGTGAAGCCCTGCGTCTGGCCGAAGCCGATCTGGCCCCGGCTGGCTAAATTACAGCGTGATGGCACCGTTACCCAGTCTGCTTTCGAGCAGGAGCAACGCACAGTTTTAAACCAGCGCCAGAATGTTCAAGTCTGACCAATACCCTGAATCTGATGCCTGCTCAGCGCGCCTTGCTGGAAGCCCAGCTGGGCCTTGCGGGTGCGGCAGGAAAATTATGGCTGAATCTGGACCGGACAGTGATCAAGATGCCGTTTACCGGCCGCATCGCCGGCAATGTGGAACGGGCGCAATTTGTGCGCCAGGGCAGGTGCTGGCTGTGGCTGACAGTATTGATGTAGCTGAGTGCGGTGCAGTTGCCGCTCCGGCCGGATGCGTCCCTGATTCAACCCGACGACCGCCCGGTCGGCGAGCTGCATGGCTGCGGCCCGGCGTGCTGGCACTGCAAGCAGTGGTGCGAGTGCCGGGACTGGAGTTGGATGTCAGCTGGCCGGCCCGTTTTTGTTGGCACCACCGATGCGGTTTGATCTGCGCACCCGCAGTCAGGCATTGTCGTCGCCGTGGATGAACCCTACCAGCAAGCCCAGCCCGGCCTGCGTCCGCCGTTGATCAAGGGTATGTTTACCGAAGTCGAGCTGCGCGGCCGGGCGCGCGGACAGTCTGGTGGTGCCGCTGTCCGGCACTGCATGACAGCCGGGTTTATGTGGTCGATGCCGAGAAAACAGCGTCTGCGGCAGCGCACCTACGGCTGGCGTCTGTGCACAGGAGACCTTCGCGGTCGTGATGGTTGCGAAGGCGGGTGCCAAAGTGTTGTATCCAGATCTGCGGTGGCCATTGATGGCATGCTGCTGGAACCCGTCCCTGATCCCGCCGCGCAGGCGCGTTTGCAGCAGGCTGTCAGCGGAACGCAACCGTGATCATGTTCGCAGATACCGGTCGCCAATTTGGCCAGTCTGCTGCTGTTGCTGGCGCTGGGTTTGAGTTCACTGCCGAGCATCAAGCGCGAGACCTTTCCCGATTTTGCCGCGCAGGAAGTCGAAGCCAAAGTGGTCTATCCAGGTGCCAGCGCGGAGGATGTCGAAGAAGCGATCTGTCAGCGCCTGGAAGACGCTGTAGACAGCATCAGTGAAGTCAGTGAAACCCGCTGCGAGTCCGCGAAGGCTGGCGACGCTGGTCGCAAAAATGATGGCGGCGATATCGACCGCTTTCTGAATGATGTCAAAAGCGAGATCGAAGGCGATTTCCACGTTGCCCGAACAGGGGCGGAAACACCGACTATCCGACAGCTGGGGCGGACCGACCGGGTGGTTCAATCGCGCTGACTGGGCCGATGACGCCGACTGCTCTCTGAAAGCGTATGCCGAACGAACAGCTTGAACCGTTTTGCAGGCTTTGCCGAACGTCTCGCAAGTCACCGTGCAGGGATTTTCCGATCATCAGTTGCGCATCGAGATTCGATTCGTATGCTGCATCAGTACGGTCTGAGTATGAGCTGTGGCGGATATGTCATCGCCCGCCAGAATTTGCGTCTGCCGGCCGGCGCGCTGGAAACCGCGAGCGGGATATCCTGATCCCGCTTTGACGATCGGCGCCGGGATGCTCTGGCGCTGGCCAACCTGATTGTGGTTGCGGGCGACAGCGGCGGTAGGATCCGGCTCGGTGAAATTACGTGACGATTACGGATCGTTTCGAACGCTGGATGAAGAACGCATTTTAATCGATGGCCAGCGTGCCGCCCTGTGTGACCAAAACCAAGTCGGAAGATACGCTGACTGTCGTCGAGCAGGTCAAGCAGTTTGTCGAGCGCGAGCGTCAACTGGCTGCCCCGGTGTGCAACTCAGCCTGACCCAGGATGTTGCCAGTATTGTTAACTTGCGCCTGCTGACAGAAACGGTTTGCAGGGGCTGGTTCTGGTGTTCCTGACCATGTGGCTGTTTTTCCAGCTGCGTTTTGCCTTCTGGGTGTCCATGGGTTTGCGGTCGCGTTTCTGGGTGGTTTGTTCGGCATATGGCCTGGCTGGGTATATCGATCAATATGCTCCAGCATGGTGGCCTTGCTGATTGCTGGGCCTGCTTTGATGGATGACGCCATTGTTATCGCCGAGAACATCGCCACCCAGTTAAACCGAGGTAAATCTGCCATGGAAGCGGCTATCAGTGGTGCCCGCGGGTTGTCCCGGTGTGCTGTCTTCCGTTTTTGACCTCGGTGGCGTTCGGCCCGCTGGCCTTTCTGGAAGGCGATATCGGCAAGGTCATAGTCATCCCGGTCGTGCTGATTCTGGTGCTGGCGGTCGGTTTGATCGGAAGCCTTTCTGATTCTGCGCATCATCCTGGCGCATTCCCTGCGTCATGTGCATCAAGCCTGATCATAAGCAGACGGGCAGCCGCTGGGAGCGTTTCGAGCAAGGTCTGGACTGGGTGCGCGAAACGCTGCTGGAACGTTTGATTGATGCCGTGATCCATGCCCGGTATCTGTTTGTCGGGGTGGTCATCGGTGTGTTTTGATCTCGCTGGGGATGCTGCTCAGTGGCCAGTTGAAGTTCCAGGCTTTTCCCGATATTGAAGGCGATCTGATCTCGAAGCGCGACTGCTACCGCAAGGTACGCCGCTGTGGCGCACCGAACAGATTATCGAGCAACTCAGCCCAACAGACTGGCCCGGGTGAACGCCGAATTTCAGCCTTTGCAGCCGCAGCAACAGCCGCTGGTCCGCCAGGTCAGCACATCCGCTACAGCAACAGTAACTCGGATACCTGCAGAATGGCCCGCATGTGGCCCGATCACGGCTGATTTGCTGACAGCCGAACATCGCAATGGCGTGGAAAACATTCTGCAACGCTGGCGTGAGGCTACCGGTCCAACGCCGGGGGTGATCAGCTTGTCTTTCAAGGAACCACCATCGGCAGGCCCGGGCGGTCTGGCTATCGATATCCGTCTGCAAGGCTTTCTGATCTGGACGCCTTAAGCGCTCGCTGGCGCTGCAGGAGATGACTCGGGCCACTATCGGCAGGGTAGTTGATCTGAGCGATGATCTGCGTCAGTAAACCGGAGCTGCGGCTGGCCCTGCGCGATGGTGCGCTGGCGCTGGGGGTGGATGTAGCCTGAGTCGCTGCCCAGGTGCAGGCGGCGTTTCAGGGTGTCGGCCTGGAAATACAGGTCGGGCGCAGATCTGCCGAATATTAAGACGTGCGTTTGCGGGCGGCCTGAGGACAATCTGGATGCGATCTGTATCCGCCACTGCACCAGCGGGCTGCAGATTCTTGAGTGAAGTCGCCACGATCAGCCAGGATCGAGGCTACCGCCCATTAACCGCATTGATGGCCTGCGCACCGTTACGATACGAGGCGATATAGACACCCGGTTGGCCAATACCCATAGTGATTCAGGATACCGAGCAGCGCTTTTGCGAGCTGTGGCGTTTCCCGGTGTGCAGATCGCGCTGGAAGAGCAGGCCGCCAAAACCAGCAAGACCGGCAATTCACTGCAACGCGGGTTTTTGCGCTCAGTCTGCTGAAATTTTATCCTGCTGAGTTTTCAATTTCATTATCTGGAGCCGATCGCTGTCATGACCGCCATTCCGCTGGCTCTGATCGGCGTCGTCCCCAGGGCCATCTGGCGTGGGGCGATTGTCCATGCAGTATGATCGTAGGGTTTGTCTCGCTGGCCGGTATTGTGGTCAACGATTCTATTTGCTGGTGACCTTCCTGAAGCTGCGTCAGCGAGAGGATGGCACCACGATGGACGCCGCCAAACAGGCCAGCCGCGACCGTTTTCGGGCCGTGCTGACCTCATGGCCATCACTTGGACTGCTGCCGCTGCTGGCCGAGAAAGCCTGCAGGCGCAGTTTTAATCCGCTGGTCACCAGTATTGTCTTTCAGTCTGCTGGCGACCGCCATTGGTGCTGCTGGTCGTGCCAAGCCTGGTCAATGCCGGATGACTTCGACCTGACCGCCGCGCGCGGCAGACAGAACCACGGGCCTTACAACCAGCCCCACTGCTGCAGGGACGCCGGATCATGTGGTGCGCTGGTCAGGCTGCGACAGCGCGACGGTTGCTCTGAAAGCGCTGGGTGGGCAGTTCACCGCGAACGAAACCGCTGCCGCTGGGTTGCAGCGGAACCGCTCAGCCAGGACCACGAAGATCGTGGTGCAGGGTGCGGCCTGATTTCGCCGGCAGCAATTTCCGGTTGCAGATCAAAACCTAACGCGCGAGGTTCGATTCCAGTTGTGCCGGACTGTCGGCGAGCTGGCTCGAAGCGCGCCTGATAGGTATTACCGTCAATACGCAACTGCAAACTGCCGATAGTTTCAGTTATCCAGCTGCAGCTCGCGATTTGCGAAACCAGCCGCTCCATTCCTGGCCAGATTTCTGTGCAGTCGGTATAGACCCGGCCATTGCCCCAGTTCATGGCATGATCGCGCTGACGGCGGTAAAATCAACGGCAGCAAATCGATCCGGCCAGCCGATGTAATCCCAATAATCGACATGAAATGCCACCGGAATCACCTGTTGCCATAATCGGGATCTTGCTGTAAACCGCTTGTGTTGTCGGCGGTCGGACAGCTGCTGCAGCCCTCAGAGGTATACAGTTCCAACAGGGTAGTCTGCTGTTTGCGGGGCTTACCTCGGGGGTGATCAGTTCGGCCTGGGCAGTCGGTCGATGCGCCATAACATCAGCAACGCTGGAAACAGTTAAAATTGATCGCAAAAACGTTCGGGTCATTGCTGCTGGATAGATACGTAAAGCTGAACAGGCAAAAACGAACATAGCATTACCTTGGTGATTTGGCTGGAGACTATGTAGTACCTTTGACGATCAACCCAAACTGGATTCTTAAACCATGCGAGCTTATTCCGAAGCCTGAACGTAATAAAGTACCGATTCTGGCACTGTTGCGAGATTATTTCAGCACGCCGGGGCTGATTCTCGAAATCGGCAGTGGCACGGGCCAGCATGCGGTGTACTTCGCCGAACAATTGCCACATCTGACCTGGCAGCCCAGTGATGTAGCGGCCAATCTGGCTGGTATCGAACAGTGGCGGGAGGCGGCCGGTCTGGCCAATCTCAAGCCCGCTCTGGCGCTGGATGTGACTCGCCAGCCCTGGCCATTGGCGCAGGCCGATGGTGTTTTCTCGGCCAATACCGCACACATCATGAGTTGGGCGATGGTTGAGGCCTGTCTTGCCGGTGTTGGAGCGATCCTGCAGCCCGACGGCTGTTTTTGCCTGTACGGCCCGTTCAGCTATCAGGGCCAGTTCACCAGCGCGAGTAATGCACAGTTTGACGCGTCCTTGCGGGCGCGCGATACAGTAATGGGCATCCGCGCTTTTGAAGACGTTGATGCACTGGCGCAGAAGGCCGGAATGTCTCTGGTGGCTGATCATGCCATGCCAGCCAATAACCAACTGCTGGTCTGGCGCAAAAACAGAGCATCCAAGAGTGTCTGATGCACGTACAACTGTAGTTGTTGTGCGTATTATGTGTGGTTTTAACAGGTCTATTTGGGAGGATTAACAATGAGAATGATCATTAGTGTATTGCTAAGTCTGGCCGTCATGACGGGTGCCTATGCCGCAGAGGGCATGATCAATGTCAAGAGCGCGCACGGCGTCACGGCAACCATGGATAAATTGCAGGCAGTACTGGAATCCAAAGGCATGACGATCATGGCGCGGGTCAACCATAGCGCCGGTGCGGAAAAAGCCGGTCTGGAATTGCCGCCGACAGAACTGCTGATTTTCGGCAATCCCAAAATCGGCACGCCGCTGATGCAGTGTCAGCGCAGTGTGGCGATTGATCTGCCGCAAAAAGCGCTGGCCTGGGAAGACGCCGAAGGTCAGGTCTGGCTGAGCTATAACGATCCCGCCTACCTCAATCAGCGGCATGGTCTGGATGCCTGCGCCGAGGTGCTGAAGAAAGTCAGCGGCGCGCTGGCAAATTTCACCAAAGCGGCGACCGAGTAAGCTAATAGGAGGGCAGGGGCTAGCGGGCTGGCTCCTGCGTGCTCTCAAAACGCACTTTCTGGATTCCCGCTTGGGCGGGAGTGACGGATCTGCTGTTTTCAGGGCCAGTAATGGCATAAACCGGCCGTTGCTCCGAACACCGGATCGGCGGCGGGTCGTGCAACCCTGGCGACAGCGTGGTCAGCCTGGGGACGTTCACCCGGTTCGCCGGTACAGATATCTGCCCGTTGCCCGACGGGATAGGCCCCGACTACCGCAAAACCAGCACTGCTACGCAGTTTTTTGTGTGCCACGCCGGCCGGAATAAGCACAACATCACCGGCCTGCACGACGGTTTTGATGCCGTCTTCGCCGCCGAATTGCACCTCAGCCTCACCACTGTAAATCCCCAATACTTCATGGGCGGTGCTGTGGTAATGGTGGAAACTGAAAATCCCGTTGCGCCAGCCGCCTCCCCATTGATGGGTCATAAACAGGCGTTCAAAAATCGCTGCCGGATCGGGTCCGGTGAGTGTGACCGCCTGCGGATAAAGCAACAGCGGCAGGCTGGGGTTATTCGGGAACCGGCTGTCTTCGGGCAGCAAAAAATGCTGGATATGTAAGGTATCGTTTGGGGCTAAGTTGTTCATGATTTATACCTGCAATAATCAGCGTGTTTGAACCGGCGTGCCATCACTGACAGCATCGCCGGGATGGGTGATCACTCGGGTGCCAGCACTGAGTCCCTCGGTAATTTGCACGATCAGACCGGCGCGCTGGCCGAGTTTGACCGGGCGCAGGCGGGCGCTGTCGTCTTCAACGGTATAGACGGCCCAGCCACCGTTATGGCGCAGCAGGGCCGCAGTGGGTATTTGCAGCATATCCTCGCCTTGCCACAGGATAAAAGTAGCTTCCACGGTAACCGTCGCCCAGCCGTTCCCACTGCTCGTGCGGGGAAACGAAATCGGCAATCACCCGCACGCGCTGCTCTTCTACCCCCAGGGCTGATATTTTGGTGTAGGCGACCGGTTCGATAGTACGCACCACACCGTGTAAAACGTCTGAGCCGCCCCAGCGTTCAAACAACACCTTGCCGCCGGGTGCGATTTGTACCGCATCGGCGGACAGCACTTCGATTTCGACTTCCAGTTGCCGCGGATCGCCGATTTCCAGCAGTACCCGGCCGGGCTCGACCACAAACTCGCTGCGCTGCTGTACTGCCAGTACCTGACCATTGATCGGGGATTTCAGGGTGACTTGCTCGATAGGTTCATCTGCAGCGGGCGTGCTGGCGGCAGAAAAACTGTAACGCACTGCGGGCAGCTTCCAGTCCAAACCGGGCGACTTCCACGGCCGACTGGGCCGAGCGTTCGCGG
The DNA here is from genome assembly GCA_041396125.1 of Gammaproteobacteria bacterium. Lineage (GTDB taxonomy): Bacteria > Pseudomonadota > Gammaproteobacteria > Competibacterales > Competibacteraceae > JAWKZG01. Next base: position 46,555 of record JAWKZG010000002.1, read on the forward strand.
GCGTCAGTCCGACGTGCCTCGGTAGCGGCCTGATCCAGCGATTCCTGCGATACTACACCAGCACCGCGCAAGCGTCGTAAACGGGCCAGATCGGCGCGGGCGTATTCGGCCGCCGCGCTGGCGGCCTGTGCGTCCTCCTGTGCCATGCGCAATTGTGCCTCGGCTGTTGCCAGGCGGGCCTGTGCTTCAGCCCGGCTGCGCGGATCGAGTACCCGTGAGCGCAGGGGTTCCAGCCAGGCCACAATCTGGCCCTGGCTGACCGGATCACCGACATCCAGCTGAATCCGGCGTGCGACACCGGCTACCGGTGCGGAGATCACGTACCGATCCTTGACCCGGGTTTTGCCCTCGGCCTCCAGCGTGACGCGCAACGGCGCGCGTTCCGCGACCGCTGCTTCCACCAGTACCGGCTGCGGCATAAAGCCATAGATAGTCGCCAATACTACAACCGACAGCAGCAGAGCCAATGCAAGCCAACGTTGCCAGCGCATAAATTACTCCCGTGTTTTCAGCACGCCGACTAAATCCAGGTGTTTCAGCTGACGCCCGATCAGCATGCTGGAGATCAGGCTGCAAACCAATACCACACTGGCTGCAAAAGCGTAGGAACTGGGGTTGGTGATCAGCGGAATCTGGTACAGATCGGACGACAGCGCTGACGCCATATACGCGCACGACAGGCCGCGACCGAGCAGAAAGCCCAGTGGAATGGCGAGCAGTGTCAGCAGGCCCAGCTCACCCAGCAGAATATAGCCTACCTCGGCGCGGGTAAAACCCAGTACCCGCAGGCTGGCCAGTTCGCGGCTGCGCTCCGACAGCGAAATACGGGCGCTGTTATAAACCACCCCAAACGTAATGGTGCCGGCCAGCAGGGTATTGATAAACGCAAAAACCAGCAAATTTTCGCCCATGGTGTCATAAAAACCGCTGATCGCGTGCGCCTTGTTGGTGACGCCGGCGACCTTGGGCATTTCTTTCAAGCGCTGATACACGGATTGACGGGCCGTGGCATCGACCAGCAGGGCCGCGCCGGTCAGTGCCTGCGCTTCACCCAGCAGCCGGTTCAGCGCGTCGATGTCCATATACGCGGCCACGCCAATATATTGCTGTACCACGGCAGCGACAGGAACCTGGCGTACCGGTCGGGCACCTTCCAGGACTTCCAGCGTGACACTATCGCCCGCCTTGACCCGCAGTTGCCGGGCCAGATATTCGCTCAGCACCACACCTTCGGGCGGCAGGCGGATGATCTGCAGATCGGTGTCCAGCAAGTCATATAAGACACCGTCAGTGGTCAGACCCTGAACCCCGGTGCGATAGTGGTACTGGCCGGCACGTAAACGGACGGGAATGGCCCGTTGCGGCTCGGCATGGTTGACCCCGGGCAGGCTGCGCAGTTCGTACAGCGCCCGGTGCGAGCTGGGGCCGGTCAGCGCGACGCTGAGATCGTCCTTCTGGCTGAGCCGAAATTGCACCGTCACCATATAATCGATGGAGTCTTCCTGAAACGAACCGACCACCAGAATGGCGCAGGCCAGCGCGATACCGATAACGGAGAAGAGGGCTTTCAGAGGTTGTCGCTGCAGATTGCGCAGAATCATCCGGGCCGGCTGTGACAACAGGCGCTGCAGCCCCAGCCGGTCAAGCCAGCCGCGGCGGTAACGAGCGGGTGGTTCCGGTCGCATGGCTTCAGCCGGCGGCAGACGGACCGCCCGGCGCAGTGCGTGCAGAGTGCCGAGCAGGGCGGCGGCCAGACTGAAGGCAAAGGCGCTCAGGGCCACACCCGTGCGCAAGTGATAATCCAGATAGGGAAAGTGATAAAAGGTCTGATACAGGTTGCTCAGGCCATGTCCCAGCCAGACCCCGAAAACAATGCCCAGCGTCACCCCGAGCAGGGTGATCAGCATCACCAGTTGCCAGTAATGCCAGCCGATTTCGTAATTACGATAGCCAAACGCTTTGAGGGCAGCAATCTGTTCACGTTGCAGACCAACCAGGCGGCTGATGACCACATTCAGTAAAAACGTGGCCACTCCCATGAAAATGACAGGAAACACGGCCGCCATCACCTCCAGGCCTTGTAGTTCGCTGGTGACAAAGCGGTTGGATAGCTGATCCTCACGGCCATAGCTGCCCAGGCCGCCATACGGGGTCAGGATAAAGTCCAGTTGTTCCAGGACTGGTTCCAGCGGGGTGCCGGGAAAGAGAGTCAGTGCCAGATCGTTAAAAGCGCCTTCCATATCGTACGCGGTCGCCAGCGGTGTGCGCGCCATCCACAGTACGCCATAGCGCAGGTCGTCCGGAAACAAGGCACCGGGCTGAATGATATTGATGTACTCCGGCGATAAGGCGATCCCGACTACGGTCAGGGTTTTGCGGTGGCCATTAATAATGGCGCTGAGTTTGGCACCGGGCCGCAGCTGATGAGCCAGTGCAAACGGTTCGCTGAGTACGATTTCATCGTCGCGCCCGGACACCGGCAGACGTCCCTGGCGCAGGTGCAGCAGATTCAATTGCGGTTCGGCATTGTCGGGCAGCGAGACCAGTAAACCGCTGACCGGATCACTGAAGCCGGCAATATCGATATTGACCTGGGTCTGGACCCGTGTTTCCAGCAGATCGACGCCGGGGATTTCAGCAATTCGCCGGGCCAGCCGTTCCGGGGCACGTTTGAGGTTAGCGAACACATCGGCGAGCCGGTAGTCGCGGTAATAATTCTGCTGGGTGGCGTATAGCGCCTCGAACGTGGTTATCGACATGACATAAGTCGCCACCCCGCTGGCAATCACCAGGGCAATCGCCAGTGCCTGACCCCACATGCCGGCCAGATCGCGCAGCAGTTTGCGTTGCAGCGTGCTCACCAGCTCAATTCCTGCGGCTCTTTTTTGTGGGTATTCTGGAAAGCATCGCTGATGTGGCCATCGCTGAGATGAATCACACGATCAGCCATCTCGGCGATAGCTGCATTATGGGTGATTACTGCCGTTAGTGTGCCCAGTGTCTGATTGATGTGTTGCAGGGCTTCCAAAACGATGATCCCGGTTTTCGAGTCCAGCGCGCCGGTCGGTTCATCGCACAATAAAACCGCCGGATTTTTGGCAATTGCGCGGGCAATCGCCACCCGCTGCTGTTGTCCGCCGGACAGCTGGGCCGGGAAATGATCCAGCCGGTCGCTCAGCCCGACCAGACCGAGTGCCTCCTGCGGCGTCATCGGGGTACGGGCGATATCGGTGACGATAGCGACGTTTTCGCGCGCTGTCAGGCTGGGAATCAGATTATAAAACTGGAATACAAACCCGACGTGGTAGCGCCGGTATTCGGTCAGCTCGCGGTCAGAGGCGCTGGTAAGTTCCCAGTCGCGGTACCAGACCTGACCGCTGCTGGCGGTGTCCAGACCGCCCAGAATATTCAGCAGGGTGGATTTACCACTGCCTGAAGCGCCCAGCAGCACCACCAGTTCGCCGGCCTTGAGGGTCAGGTCGATGCCGCGCAGGGCATGCACCTGCACTTCGCCCATGGTATAGACCTTGGACAGGTCTTTGGTTTGAAAGACCGTGGCCGGGGTAAGCGGGTCGGGCGTGGCGACAGTTTCCTCATGCATGACTGAACATTATAGACCACTGACCATTGAACGACGCGGCCTAGGGCAGCCGCCGTGCCACGATGCGGGCACCTCCCAGCTTGCCGGCAACGAACAAGCCGACGTAATGGCTGTAAATGTGATCCCAGTCCTCGAAATGCGCCAGGCCGAACTTGGCCACGGTCAGCTCCCGCAGCGAGCGATACATCGCCAGTCGTTGCACCAGGGTATCGCGCCATTGGGCGGACAGATCATCATGCTGTTCAAGCTGACAGTTATTGGCACGTAACAGCTCAAAATAACGTTCGACCGGCGGCAGTGCAGGTGCGTGCATGCCGCTGGCAACCCGGGCTTCGTCTTCAGCCGACAAGGGTTCCAGAATAACGGTATCGGTGAAGGCGATGATGCCGCCGGGTTTGACCACACGGGCGCATTCAGCGATCAGCGCCGGTTTGGTGGGGATGTGCAGCCAGGCCTCCTGACTGATCAGAATATCGAAACTGGCAGCGGCAAACGGCATCGCGGTGGCGTCGCCATGTACAAAGTCCACTTTATCGTCCAGTTTGACCAGGGCGGTCAGGCGTCGGGCGGCCTCGACCCGGCTCAGGGTGAAATCCAGCCCGGTCACGCGGCAACCGATTCGGTGCGCCAGCCAGCGCGCTGGGCCACCCATGCCACTGCACACGTCCAGTACATGATGTTCGGCCCGGATACCGGCCCGTTCGGCCAGCACATCGACCACATCGATACCGCCGTAGTGATCCTGATCAAAATCCTTCAGGGCGTCTTCTGTCAGTGTTTCCAAAGCAATACCCTGCGCCTTGAGCCGGCTCAGAATCTCGTCTTCATTGATCGGGTGGGTGTCGTAATAGTGAATAACGCCGGATTTTTGCGGATCGGACACGTGTTGCTCCTCATGGGTGGAAATAACCGGATAGTTATCTATCTCTATCGAATTAAATGGCGTCAGCTGTTTTTGTAACAGTCTCTTAAGCCCATCTTAAGCTAACCCTCCTAAGCTGTCTGCCAGTCAATTATTCTTACTGGAGATCGCTATGGAGAAAAGATATCGCATCTTGAGTGCAGCTGCCCTGATGTTACTGCTGGGCCAGTCTGAGGCCGCAACACCGGCGGATTTTCTGCAACAGTTTGCCAGCGAGGCCAGCGAGGAGGAACCCGCTTTTGCCGGGTTTTCCAGCCGCCGTGGTGAGCAGTTTTTCAGCGCGACGCACGGCAACGACTGGAGCTGTGCGTCCTGCCATACCCGTGATCCCCGCCAGCCGGGCGAGCATGCCCGTACCGGTAAGCGGATCGACCCCTTGGCACCGACCGTGAATGCAGAGCGCTTCACCAGCGAACGGCAGGTCAGGAAATGGTTTCGGCGCAATTGTAACGATGTACTTGGCCGGGTCTGTTCGGCCCGTGAAAAAGGCGATGTGCTGACCTATCTGCTGTCATTACAGCCCTGAAAATACATGAGGATACAGCGATGCAAAAAAACGTTCTGACAACGCTTGCCACAAGCGCGATTCTGCTGGGGGTGGTGACGGTGCTGTTCCTGCCGTACTGGGGTGGCGTATCCGCTGCTGCGGAGCGCCCGGACGATGATCATGATGATGAGTTGATGTTGCCCAGAGTCATGAATGCGAATTGGCGCAGTGAGTGCAGCGACTGCCATGTGGCTTATCCGCCTGTGCTGTTGCCGGCGTCGTCCTGGCGGGCCTTGATGGCAGGGCTGCAGGATCATTTCGGGGTCGATGCCAGTCTTGATACCGCCAGTCAGGCCGAGATCACTGATTTTCTGGTGCAGTACGCCGGTCGCGAGCCGCGTGACAGGGCCAGTCAGCCGGTTCTGCGTATCACCGAGACGAGCTGGTTCAGGCACGAGCATGAGGAAGAGCTACCGCCATCGATCTGGCAGCACCCGCTGGTCAAAAGTCCGGCTAATTGCGAAGCCTGTCACCGGCAAGCCGCGCAGGGTGACTATGACGACGATACGGTGCGCGTGCCTCGTTAAATCAGTGCGGCAGGCCTAAGAAGTTATTGCGAAAATTATTGATGTTTTGAGGTATGACTATTATGCAAAAAATACTGGTCTGGGATGTCCCCACACGTGTCTTTCACTGGTCGCTGGCGCTATCTTTTCTGGGAGCTTATATCAGCGGTGATTCGGAACGCTGGCGCGATCTGCACATCATGTTTGGCTATACCATGCTGGGCTTGATTGTGTTTCGGCTGGTTTGGGGCATAATCGGTACCCGCTATGCCCGTTTTTCCTCGTTTTTATACGGTCCGGGCAGGGTTTTAGCGTATTTGAAATCGCTGCTTGGCGGTGAAAACAAGCACTATGTCGGACATAATCCGGCTGGCAGTTGGGCTATTTTCGCGATTCGGGCTGGGGCTGTTGGCTGGGCTGTCCGGTTATACGTATCAGGGCTGGGTGGTGAATGGCTGAAGAACTGCATGAAGGCGCGGCAAATACCCTGCTGGCAGTAGTTATTGTGCACATTCTGGGTGTCATCATAAGCGTGTGCTGCACCATGGCTGGTCCGGTCAATGCTGACAGGCTATAAAGCCGGCGAACCGGGGACCGCAGTGCGGCATGCCCACTGGCTGCTCGGTGCGGTGCTATTGCTGGCAGTACTGGCCTACTGGACCAAGCTGTTCTGAGTTTAATCCTGATCTGAGTAATCCCTAAGCTGAGTCAGTCCTGTTATGCGTGTGCTGTTGGTCGAAGATGATCCTTGCTGGGCGATGCTGTGCAGGCGGGGCTGGCGCAGGCTGGGTTTGCCGTTGACTGGGTGTGTGACGGGGTGGCGGCCGCATGCCTGGCGCACCGAACCGTATGCTGTGGTCGTACTTGATCTCGGTTTGCCGCGTTTGAGCGGGCTGGATCTGCTGCGCCAGCGCCGCAACAGCAACGATTCGGTGCCGGTGTTGATCCTGACCGCCCGGGATGCCATCGAAGATCGTGTCAAAGGGCTGGACAGCGGCGCGGATGATTATCTGGTCAAGCCGTTCGATATGCACGAGCTGGCAGCGCGCCTGCAGGCCTTGACCGGCGTGGCCGGAGAAGCCAGCCCGGTGCTGCAAACCGGTGGTGCGGCTGGACCGGCTGCGCATCAAGTGTATTACCAGGGCACGCTCGTCGAGCTCACCACGCGAATTCGCCGTACTGCATGAACTGCTGCGGCAACCTGGCGGGTATTGTCGCGCGCTCAGCTGGAACAGAGCCTGTATGCCTGGGGCGATGAAATCGAAAGCAATGCCATTGAGGTGCATATCCACCATCTGCGACGTAAACTCTCGCCCGCGCTGATTCGCACGATTCGGGGCGTGGGCTATATGCTTGCAGCAGACACCCCGCATGCGCCTTAAAACAGCTTTTAAAAAATGTGCCCAGGTGTTTGGCAAAATATTTGTCAGGACCAGAAACACCGGCAGGTTTTTCGCTAAGCGAAGCGGCTGGTGCTGGGTATTCTGGGAGCAGTGACACTGATCTGGCTGCTAACGGCGCTGGTGAGTTTCCTGGATGCGCGCAGTGAGATTAACAAGTTACTGGATGCGCATCTGGCGCAGTCAGCATCCTTGCTGCTGGTGCAGTCAAGCAGTCTGCTTGAGCAGGACGATGATGATGATGACGAAATACTCGAACAGTTTGACGATATCGATACTGAGCATGTCCCGCTGCAGCATCGTTACAGCCGCCAGGTGGTGTTTCAGATCTGGTGGCGTGGCCGCCGCCTGTTATTGCATTCTGTGCATGCGCCAATCGGCGCCTGGCTAAGCGTGAGGAAGGTTTCAGCGATAGCGATTTTGCCGGCGAGCGCTGGCGGGTGTTCGCAGCTGGATGATAGCGGCGGCTGCTGATCCAGATCGGCGAGCGTCGGGCGGCGCGGAGAAGATCGCTCATGAGATCGGCGAGCACTGCTGCAGCCCGTATTGTTTGCACTGGTGGTACTGGCGGGATTATCTGGTTTAGCATCGGCCGGGGTCTGCGCCCGCTAACAGCGCTAAGCGGACAGGTTGCTCAGCGCATCCGGATAATCTTGCCCCGTTGGCTGCCACCAATGCCCAGCGAAGTCATGCCGCTGGTTTGTGCCCGGCTGTTTGCGCGGAGCGAATCGCTGGAAAGCGAACGCCGCTACCGCCGACGCTGCGCATGAATTACGCACGCCGCGAGCGCCTGCGGGCGCAGGCCCAGGTCGCGTTGGGCGCTGCCGATGACACAGCGACGGCATGCGCTGCAGCAGGTGATTGTCGGTTGCGACCGGGCGGCCATCTGGTCGAGCAGTTACTCACGCGGCTGGCTGGAGCCAGCGCAGCCGACAGCCAGCTGGCACTGTTTTGATCTGCACGCGCTGGCGGCCAGTGTGATCGGGGATCTTGCACCGCAGGCCTGGGCCAGCCGGATCGAACTTGAACTCGAGCCGGTTCAGCTCTGAACATGCGCGGCGAACCGGCCTTGTTGCGGGTACTGTTACGTAATCTGATCGACAATGCCATTCGCTACAGTCCGCAGAAATTCAACCGTCAGTATTGCGGTGGCGCTACTTGCTGGCCGACCGACGTTGAGCGTGAGCGATCAGGGGCCTGGTTTAACAGCAGGAGCAGACCAGGGTCTGGCAGCGCTTTTATCGGGTGCTGGGCAACAGTGCACCCGGCAGCGGGCTGGGTTTATCCATCGTCAAGCGTATCGCCGAGATTCATGCGGCTACTATCGAACTGGGTCCTGCAGCGCAGGGACGTGGTTTGTGCGTGACAGTAAGCTTCCCGGCGTCCAGCTACACCTGATGCAGGCGTGTTCGTGATTAGGTCGTGTAAACCGGACATACGGCGCACGCCGTAGCGATCGATTATCATGCACGGCTGGCGTTTTTTTGTAATGATGTGACCATGCGTGATCAGTTATTTCATTTACCCCCGAAAAGCGTTCTGACCCTGCAAGCCCAGGTGCGGGAGATGCTGGTCGGAGCGATCCTGAATGCTCATATTCCGGGCGGCGAAGCGGTGCCGTCGCCGCGCAAGCTGGCGGAACAATTGCAGATCGCATGCAATACCGTGGTGCTGGCCTATCAGCAATTGGTGGACGAAGGTTATCTGATCGCCCGCGAGCGCAGCGGTTACTACGTGGCTGAGGATATCCTGGACGGTCGGGTGAACGTTAGCGCGCCGCCTGCGGCAGCTGCTCAGAAGCAGATCGACTGGTCGCAACGGCTGTCGAACCGAATGTCACGTCAGCGCAATATCATCAAGCCCCGTGATTGGAATAATTATCCGTACCCGTTTATTTACGGTCAGATCGATCCGCAGTTATTTCCAGTGCGGATTGGCGCGATTGCTGTCGTCAGGCGCTCAGCACACTGGCCATTCAGGATTGGGCAACGGATCATTTTGACAACGACGATCCGCTGTTGATCGAGCAATTGCACACCCGTCTGTTGCCGCGCCGCGGTGTGTGGGCTGAGCCGGAAGAAATTCTGGTTACTGTCGGAGCTCAGCATGCGTTGTACCTGCTTGCCAGTCTGCTGCTGAGCGGTAAAACCATCGGCATGGAAGAACCCGGCTATCCGGACGCGCGCAATATTTTTGAATTGCACGCTGCGCAGATTGTGCCTTTGCCGGTCGATGCGCAAGGTTTGCAGATGGGAGCTGCGCTGGATGCCTGCGATTATGTGTATGTTACCCCCAGTCACCAGTCGCCAACTACGGTAACCTTATCGCTGGAGCGTCGTCAGGCTTTGCTGGAACGCGCCCGGCAGCGCGGTTTTGTGATCATTGAAGATGATTACGAAAGCGAGACCAACTACGCCGGCCAGCCGATCCCGGCTTTGAAAAGTCTGGATAACGAAGGACGGGTTATTTATGTCGGCAGTCTGTCGAAAACACTGGCACCGGGGCTGCGGCAGCTATATGGTCGGTGCCGAAGACCTGATCTATGAAGCGCGCAGCCTGCGCCGCCTGATGCTAAGGCATCCGCCAGCCAATAACGAACGGGCCATCGCGCTGTTTCTGGCGCGGGGGCATCATGACTCGCTGGTGCGCCGACTGAACCACGCCTTTGGGCTGCGCTGTCGTACCCTCGGCGATGCGCTGAACCGCTATCTGCCAGAGTCTTCCCGCCCGCCGACGTTTGGCGGTACCTCTTATTGGGTGCATGCACCGCTGGGGCTGGATTGCCGCCGTCTGCAGCGCGAAGCGGCCAGTCCGGGCATTTTGATCGAGCCGGGTGATGTCTTTTTCAGGCCGATCCGGCACCGCTCAATTATTTCCGGCTGGGTTTTCTGCCATCCCCGTCGACCGTATCGACGAGGGCATCAAGCGCCTGGCGGCCCTGGTGCAGCGGGTTAGGTTTCGACCTGCTCAGCGGCTGATCGGGATGACCATGCCATTGCCCTGCTCGATGGCCTGGTGTACGGCTTCCCAATCGATATGATCCTGAAACAGCGAACCGTATTTTTGCTCGATCACCCGCATCGCTTCCTGAATGGTCGCTTCGTTGGGCGGATAGGGTTCGAGCGTTGGATCAAGATCTTCCACAAACGGTGCGTGGGCCTCGATAAACAGCGTGCCGGCCAGCCGACCCACCTTGACCGGCTGATTGATAATGCGCACGGTTGTACCTTCCGGCACCTGTGGGAACAGATGGGCGATATCGTCGTTGTACATGCGCACACAGCCGTGTGACACGCGGCTGCCGACACCGTCTTTTTTGTTTGTGCCGTGAATCAGATAACCGGGAATGCCGAGCCGCATGGCAAACAAACCCAGTGGATTATCCACCCCGGCCGGGACCACATCGGGCAGGACTTCGTTGTACATTTCCAGATGTTCCCGCTTGATCGAAGCCGGTGGCCGCCACTGCGGATTTTTTATTTTGGTAACCACCTTGGTCACGCCGAGCGGGGTCGCCCAGTCCATCCGTCCGATGCCCACCGGATAAGTCTGCACAGTTGGAATGTCGCCGGGGCCAGCGGGCGGATAATAATACATCCGCATTTCCGGCAGATTGAGCACGATGCCTTCGCGCGGCGTATCCGGCAGAATATAGCGCGTGGGCAAAACCACCGGCGTGCCGTCGCCCGGTAGCCAGCGGTCTACTTCCGGATTGGCCGTGAGGATTTCATCGTAGCCAATACTGTGGGTACGGGCGATATCCATCAAGGTATCTTCGTAGCGGGAATAGACCACCCGGTCCTGACCGATCAGATCCGTATCGGGCGGTGGCAATATAAAGGTTTCGGCTGTTGCCTGTAGGGACAGCAGCGCAGTCAGCAGAAACCAGCCTGAAGTGATAACAACGCGAAATTTTTTCATCATGCGCTAAAAGACTGCCAAACAATTCACAGGTTCCGCAGTATACGCTGGTGCAGGGCGTGTCGTTCGAAATCGTGATCAGGCTGGCTTTCGATGCCGTCGATATGATCGATGTAGTCAGCAGGCAGTCTGTGATAACGCGCGCCACTGACCACCAGCGCGTGATACCAGCTAAAAGGGCGCAGCGTATCGTCAATATGGTCGGGTTGTGCCACGTAACAGAAACCGGGCAGCTCAGCCGGACAATCCTGTCCAGCAGTTGCCAGCGTGCGCAGTTGGAAGGTCGTCACCTGATAACCGTGTCCCAGCCCCTCGGCGCTGTCCAGTAGCGGTTTTTCATGGGCCAGCATGCGATAAAGCGCACCAATGACGCGATCGGCTGGGTTGTCTGTGCGCCATATATTGCATTTGCCGGAGCCGTCGCGGCCGCGTTTGTGAAAGCGCAGCTGATGCCCTGGCAGTACCGCAGGCGCGACCGGCTGACTGGACGGAACCCGCAATTGCAGCCGGTGCGGATGCAAATTGGAGCCGTAAGCAAAATAGAACAGGTGCTGACCGTCTGCTGACGGTGATGGCGTAGACAAGGCTGGATGTTCCAACAAAAGCAGGCGCTTATTTCAAGGTGATGTATTTTAAAATTTCGACTACCTGTTCGGTCGTCTGCGCCCAGGCCATCGCGGCGGCATCGACTTCTTTCAGGGCATGCACAATGTTTTCATCGTGCAGGGTGATATACGGTTTGCCCAGGGCCGCGCAGTAGCCGGCATCGAAAGCGGCGTTCCATTGCTTATATTTATCACCAAAGCGCACGACCACCAGGTCACTGTTCTGGATTAAGGTCTTCGTGCGGATTGCGTTTACTTTGGACGATTTATGATCACGCCAGAAGCCGTTGGATTCCGCCCCTAGCACATCGCCCGCAGCATCGCTGGCGGGATGGTCGGTAACAGCCGAGGTAAAGGTGACCGGTAATTTGTATTCAGCGGCACCGATGCTGATTTGATCGCGCCAGTTGGTGTGAATTTCGCCGGATAAATAGACGGTCCAGTTCATGGTTAGCCTTTAATATGAAGAGTTAGAGGGAATGCCGGGGTATTTTGATAAGAGAGTATTTTGACAAAAAAAAGGGGCACCGCACAAACTGCGGATTTCTGTCACTGGCCTGTGCCGCTGATGCGTTTTACCGTTAACTGAGTGCCGGGGGCAGGGACGAGGCCGTTGTCGTCGGGTAGTCAGGCGTATTGGATTGGTCAGTAATCTGCTCATCACAGGGCCGCTGCAGAAAGCGCCAGGACGTGTTGTTAAGCACTTTTTCGCAGCGTGCCAGCTGCGGACCATTAGGTGTTTGCAGGCAGATAATCTGGCCTTCGTAGGCCACCACGCCTTTGCTGCGACAACTGCACTCGGGCGCGCCAAAGCTCAGCGCCGGTAACAGGCATAAAATCGCAATTACACGTTTCATAAAGTTTTTTATAGCACACTATGGCAGGTGCTGCGAGGTAAATCCTGCCCGGAAAAGATCGTTTTTCGACCTTCCAAAGTTATTCTACAGCGCTTTTGCTGCTTTGCAATAAATTATCGACCTGACGCAGCAAGTCCGCTAAGCTGAGGGCTCCATCCAATGGTTTTGAGCTGCGCCCGGTGCGCGAATCCATAGCGTGAGTGCCACTTTGTCCGAGTCAATATTCTTCTCCTTATTTCTGATTTTCACTGGTGCTGCGATCCTGGCGACCGTGGCTTTATTCGCCCGTCAGGCGCTGCCGGTAGCGTATATCGCGCTGGGAGTGTTGATCGGACCTTACGGGGTTAGTGTATTGACCGATCCGGACCTGATCCGGCAGATGTCCGAGATCGGAATTATTTTTTTATTGTTTTTGCTGGGGTTGGATCTGACCCCGCAGGAACTGCTGCACATGCTGCGCAAAACAACCGTTATCACTCTGAGCAGTGCGCTGGTGTTTGCGCTGATGGGGTTTGTGGTGGCCTACGGATTTGGTTTTGCCTGGGCGGAATGCCTGCTGGTCGGCGGCGCGATGATGTTTTCCAGCACCATTATTGGTCTGAAGCTGCTGCCCACCACGGCCTTACACCATCAGCATATGGGTGAAATCATTATTGCCGTGCTGCTGCTGCAGGATTTGCTGGCTATCGCACTATTGCTGGTGATCGGCGGCTTCGGCGGCGAGGGGTTTTCCTGGCAGAGTCTGGGTTTGCTGCTGGTGGCCTTACCGGCACTGGCTCTGTTTGCCTTCGCTTTCGAACGCTATGTGTTGATCAAACTGATCCGTAAATTTAATAAAATCCGTGAATATATTTTCCTGATGGCGATCGGTTGGTGCCTGGGAGTTGCGGAGTTGGCAACGCTGCTCGGCTTGTCGCATGAGATCGGTGCGTTTATTGCCGGGGTCGCGCTGGCAACCAGTCCGATTGCAGTGTATATCGCCGAAAGCCTGCGACCGCTGCGGGATTTTTTTCTGGTCCTGTTTTTCGTGTCGCTCGGGGCAGGTTTCGATCTGGGGGTTGTCAGTCAGGTATTGCTGCCGGCTTTCATCCTGGCCACCCTGATGATGCTCGGCAAACCCTGGGTATTTCGCTGGCTGCTGGTCTGGTCTGGCGAATCCAGTAAACTGGGGCTGGAAGTTGGTGTGCGGCTGGGGCAGGTCAGTGAATTCTCGCTGCTGATTGCCGTACTGGCCTGGCAGTCAGGTCTGCTGTCGGAGGCCGGCTCGTTTCTGATTCAAGCCACGACGCTGCTGACCTTTATCGCATCGACCTATTATGTGGTCTTGAATTATCCCACGCCGGTAGCGGTTTCTGATCGCTTAAGAAGGGATTAATCCCGTAATCAAAAAAAGGGGGAGCCGTGTCTAGCGCTATCATCTGGCTGCGACGCGACCTGCGTTTGCACGATAATCCGGCCTGGTATTACGCAGCACAGGCACATGACACGGTGATCCCTGTCTATATCCACGCACCGGACGAAGAATCACCCTGGCAGCCGGGTGCCGCCAGTCGCTGGTGGCTGCATCACAGTCTGCAGTCATTGCAGGTGGCGTTACGGGAACGCGGTGAGCCACTCATCATTCGCCAGGGCGACAGCCTGACGCAATTGCGGTCGCTGCTCGAAGCCAGTCAGGCCGACGCCGTGTACTGGAACCCGCTTGTATGATCCGGCGACCCGCAGCCGCGATCAGCAGATCAAGCAGGCCCTGCGCGGAGGGGCTGGCAGGCAGACAGTTTTAACAGCGCGCTGTTATGGGAACCGTGGACCGTCAAAACCCGGGCGGGCGAACCGTATAAAGTGTTTACGCCGTTCTGGAAAGCCGCTGTTGCCGACACTTGCCAACGTCTCCGCTGGCCGCACCGGATGTGTTAGCCCCACCTGCTAATGATGTGCTTAATCAATTGGCCAGCCTGCCACTGGAAGCGTTGGAATTACGGCCAAAAATAAGCTGGGATGGTGGATTGCAGAGTAGCTGGCAAGTGGGCGAAACTGGTGCCTGGACGCGGCTGGAACAGGTCTGCGAGCAGGTTGTGGATGATTACAGCAACACCCGCAATCTACCGGCGCTGGACGGGGTGTCGAGGCTGTCGCCTTATCTGCATTTTGGTGAGCTGTCACCGCGCCAGATCTGGCAGGCCGTCGCCGAGCGTTTTGACGGTACCCCGTTGGAACATCTGTCCTCTGCTGCCTATCTGCGCGAACTGGGTTGGCGGGAGTTTGCCCATCACGTGCTGTTTTACTGGCCGGAATCACCCGTACAAGCAATGAATGAACGCTTTCGGGCCATGCCCTGGCGGCAGGATTACGCCGCTGATCTGGAGCGCTGGCAGCGCGGTCGCACAGGTATTCCGTTGGTGGATGCCGGGATGCGCGAACTCTGGCAGACCGGCTGGATGCATAATCGGGTACGCATGATTGTCGCTTCGTTTTTGAGCAAGAATCTGCTGATTCCCTGGCAGGAAGGCACGCGCTGGTTCTGGGATACGCTGGTTGATGCCGATCTGGCTAATAACAGCATGGGCTGGCAATGGACGGCCGGCTGTGGCGTCGATGCTGCACCGTATTTCAGAGTATTTAACCCGGTACGGCAAGGCAAACAATTTGACCCGAACGGTGATTACGTCCGCCGCTGGGTGCCGGAACTGGCCGCTGTGCCGACACGCTGGGTGCATCAACCCTGGAATTTGCCAGCTGAGCAGCAGCGACAAGCCAAATTTCAGCCGGGCGTGAATTATCCATTGCCTATCGTCGACCTTGCCACCAGTCGCAAGCGGGCATTGGGCGCTTATGATCAGATTAAGGGTTAGGG
This sequence comes from Gammaproteobacteria bacterium, assembly GCA_041396125.1. Classification (GTDB taxonomy): domain Bacteria; phylum Pseudomonadota; class Gammaproteobacteria; order Competibacterales; family Competibacteraceae; genus JAWKZG01. The sequence goes on from JAWKZG010000002.1 coordinate 61,765, forward strand.
CTCGGTTCTTGACGCTATAGCTTTGCTGTCCTACATTCCGTTATTACATACGTTATAACGGTGATGCGTCATGCTGAAAGTAAAAATCACGCCGGTTGGCAATTCAATGGGAATATTGCTTCCCAAAGAAGCCTTAGCCAAGCTAAAAGTTGAGCGTGGTGACACGCTCTATCTGGTAGAAAGTCCGGAAGGTTACACCTTAACGCCCTACGAGCAGGACTTTGAGCAGCAAATGGAAGCAGCCGAAAGTCTGATGAAGCGTTACAAAAACACGCTGCGCGAATTAGCCAAATAAGCCATGCGTGAACCACGCTGGTTGCTGGAAAGTGTTGTATTGGCAATACACACGATGCTGCTGGAGGCGCATGGCGGAGAAGGCGGTATCAGAGACCAGGATATGCTCGCCTCCGCACTCGCACGTCCCAGAAATAAATATGCGTATGAGGATGATTGCAGTCTGTTTGATTTGGCAGCCGCGTATAGTTTCGGGCTGGCCAAGAACCATCCCTTCATCGATGGCAATAAGCGAACAGCGTTTTTGTGCGGCACGCTGTTGCTTGAGTTAAACGGCTTAAAATTCACAGCGACCGAGCCAGACGCCGCGCTGACCTTTGAAGGTCTTGCCGCCGGAACCTTGAGCGAAACTGATCTCACGGCGTGGTTTGAGTTGAATTCTGGCAGGGTGTGATGCTGGCATTCCATTGAGTCGTTACCCACTCGAACGATAAGCTCTCTGCGTTAGCGCATCCTGGTGTGCTACCCAGCTACTTATGCTGGAATTGCGTGTTTCTTCATGCCAGTGTTTGGGGCTATTCGCTTCAATGTTAGTCCAACTCATTAGACCTCTTGCAAAAGTCATGAGTAGAGCAAGAACCGGTTATAGAGTCCCGCAATTAAGTTCACCCGCAGTGCAAACCGCCGACAGCGGTTACGATAACGTTCAGCCAAAATGCTAAATATTTTCAACGAGCGAATCACATGCTCAACCTTGATGCGCACCCGCGCCAGGGCGCGATTATAGGCGCGCTGCTCCTCATCCAGCGGGCGGTATTGCGTCGCTTTGAACGGCAGCCAGGTTAGCGCATGAAGCTGTTGCAACCCCTGATAGCCCATGTCCGCGCCGCAGTGGGTGCGCTCATTCAAGCGCAGCGGTTGCTGGGTAGACAGTGCTCTGTCATGGCACGAGCCGGGCACCAAGGCACTCGACAACACCACCTCGCTGTGCGATTCGATCAGCAGCAGAGCCTTGAGGCTGTGGCGCTTTTTCTTGCCGCTAGAGTAGCGGTGCTGTTTTTTTTAGGGCGCTCAATCGGGGTCTCGGTGGCATCGAGTAATACCAGTTCCAAACCCTCGCCCAGTTGCAGTGCCCGGTGGCGGCTGGGCAGGTTAAAGCGCCCCGAGTCCAGCAAGCGCCGTTCCACCTTGCTCACGATCCGCTGGGCAGTGGATTCATACCCCCAAAGCACGCCCCAACATGAAACAATGTGCGATACTCACGCCAGTACTGCAGCGTCAGCAGCAGTTGATCGGCCACCGACAGCTCACTGGGTCGTCCCGGCTTACGTTTGGTCTGCTCGGCTGCTTCCAGCACCTCTACCATCTCGTCAAACAGCATACATTTAACACCACAGTAGCGTTTGAATGCCGCGTCACTAAAATCTATCAGTTGTTCGTATTTCATGCTTTTTACATGAGGGGTAAATCTACTTTTGTTAGAGGCCAATTAATTGTGATCGCAAGCTGATGGGCTTGCAAATTACCACAGCACCATCAGACTTTTTGATAATTACCAGATTCATTCGTAAATTCAATTTTTTCAATCAACAAATAGTATAAACTTATTTTTTACCTTCCATGGCGTAATTATATCGCTGTTCAAGAACTTCTCGAACAGTCAGAAACAAATCTATTAGTTCTCGTTGCTGAGAAGTTGTTGCAGTGTGTAGCTTGAGTGATGAAACTTGTTGTAGATCAGTTATTCCAGAATTATTTTTCGGGCGATAAATGAATTCTCTAGCAGTTATCCCTGTCTTCAGTGATTCAAATTGTTGTGAAAACCATTCTACCCAAACTAGCTTCAATAGCGGCGCTATTGACGGTTTTGGTGATTTTCTATTTAGAGCTTTAATAGTCCATTTTTTAAAACCTAAAGAAACCTTACCTTTCTCTTGGATAGGAGTTGCCGGAAGAAATACAGCAGATGTTTGAGAAGGTTCAATTACACCGTAAACGGCTACTACGGTAGCACAATCCTCTTCTGGATTTAGCATTCCATATGGAGTGCCTGATTCAAGAGTTACTACCTCACCAGGAGCTACTAACCGTCCATTTTTTTTATTATGGAGAAAATCTAGTTGCGATGGATAACCTATAGTAGGCCGCACCATCCATCCTGAAGAAGATGACATTGTCCAAGAAATGTCATAACAAAGATCTCTAGAGAGTGCACCCAGCTCCCAAAGGTAGCTAGTCTCTGCATTTATCTTATCTACGCTAGATTCTTTGTTTATGGTGTTGAGTCGTTTGATAAGATGAAGAATAGCAATGTCAATTCGCCCAATAGTAACCATGATGTTGGTAAAGTCTTTGTCTAAAGAAATTGTTTTTTCTAAAGAAAATTTAGTAGACGAAAGCTTTTTATTTGCCGCTTCCAATACAGAATATAATTCGCCTAGTGCTGCAATATCTCTCTCTGGTAAATTACGATAAAACGACATAAAAATATAAGCATAAGAGTCAGCATTTTTAGCGCGGTAAAATAACGGACTCATACGCTGAAATGCTTCAGTAGATTTCTCATATTCTCGCGCTGCAAAACTTGATATGCCTTCGCCCCACGTTGACCAAAGTTTGCGTTCCTGGTTAGTACCTAAGGCGTCTTTATAGAACTTAGCAGCCTCTGGAAAGGCTCGCGCCGAAAAGACCGTTGCTGGTAGCTTAATGTGAACCTGTTTGGAGAGTTGGCTGAGAAATGAATCGCTAGGATATTCTTTAAGGATATTTAAGGTCCATTGTTGGATTCCCCAAACTGATAATCCAATTTCCCCTCTTTCGGCAGTCTCTAACCCCAACCCTGAAAGACCATCAGCAATTGCTTCACTGGCCACATAGGCTGCGTAGCCTCTTAGCGGTGTCTTGGTTAATTCTGCTATCCGGAATGCTTTGGCTGCGAGTACTATATTTGGCAATTGCCTGATCGAAAATCGGCGAGTTTGAGCTTGCTCAGTGTCTTGAATTTGTACCAAATCCATATCGGCTAAAATCTCACGTTTCGTCCATTCAGGGCCTAAATCCATAAAAGGTACTGTACTTCGTTCAAATACGATTGTTTTCCTTGATTTCAATGCTATTCGAACCACAGTATATTCGCCTGAAAGCGGCGAAAACCTAAGGTTTGGTTTTCTATCTAATAGATAGTAAATTGAGTCGCTCAATTGTGGAAAGCCCGTAGCTCGCCGTAAAGCAGACAAGTCATTATCCGTTAAAGTGTCAATTAATTCCTCCATAACTACCCACTTAGGAATTTCTCCTTTTTCTCCAATGCTATTTAATAAAAGCGATAGACGAAGTAGCCGGATAATCGCGGCACGACCTGCAGGTTTATCACTAAGATCGCTGTGAGAAATAGCAATAGCGTCACGCATAAGCACTGAATCTCCGCGAAGAGCGGTAAAGTCTGAGGCGATCTTCAACAAGTCAGCATCATTGTTGGCTGACTTCATTTCTGCCAATATCGCAAGCGTACTTGTATTTAAGTCAGAAAACGCTTCCTGTACAAACAAAAAAGCAAAAATAATAATTGTTCCTCTCAACGAAGATGTCATGGTAAACTCCTTAATTGACTAGGTACTATGTGAGGTGCAAGGTTGCGGGGCCTGCTTAAAATAAATGTCACACCCTTTGATTGCAGATCAGGCAATATGATTTCGAGATTTTTAATTTTCTCTCCGGATGGGCTTAAAAACTCTGGAGTTACTGTCAAACTTCCTTTAAGCCCTGGCCGATCTAATGTTGGGCAATAGTCAACATAAAGAACATCGCTGTCATTATCTGCTTGAGCACGGACATCAAAGTTTATTAGTTTTGGTGACGTAAAAATCGTAGCTGGTAGTTCTTGATTGATTTTTCGCGTCAATATTTCTGCGGCTTGGAAGCCACCAATAGGTATTGGGCCATTGGAAGAATTTATATCAAGGTTAATCCGTCCTAAAGCAAAATTTTCTGGGAGATTTGAAAACGCAAACTCAAGGCATTGCCCTCCCCAATCTGTATCTGTTTTTCTCACTGCGACGACTGGTAGCACCGGCTTCGGAGCACAACATATATTCTTAATTATATCTGCTACACCAATAGCTTTAGTTATAAAATCAAATACTAGAATTGTTGCAGGGAGTAGAATGGTGATAATAGCCCATTTGGCCTTAACCATTTTCAAAATTGGCCTCTTTTTACTATACATGGATCAATACTCTTTAAATTCGGTTTTGCTGGTGGATAATGTTTTCATCGATTTTGCAAGTTATTGTAAAAAATTTGATATCTCTGCCGGTTTTCCATTCCAACAGAATTTTTCGGAAAATATAGGCCACGTTTTAACTGGATAAAGTATGAAAAAAAGCAGGATATCGAGATTTGGATATTTACTCGGCGTTACTAGGCCACGATTCGGTAGGTGTGCAGCATGGCTGCTATAAGAAATAATTGCAGGTGGTGCTGATGTGTTCAAAACAAGTCTCCTGTTCAGTTTCTAATGCGCTGACCAGACTTGTGAACGTGTGGAATGTTTATTTTATGCGGGTGGTTTGAGGTGATTCTCTAGCGCAGATATCCATTTCTAATGCTATGTCTTAAAGCGTAGACCTCACTTGGGTTTTTTGCAAACTGCTACTCTATTTTTTTAAACCGTAACGACAAGCAAGTCGCACTTACTCCTCATACGATTCTTTCGTACGGGGTGCATCGGGTAGTTGCGTATCCAGTGACTGCCGATATCGCACGCGGCCTTCCATAAAGCGGGGCCATTCCGGAACTGACGGTGTTGAATCGGTTTGCTGCTGGTAGCAGACTCCATAATTTAGGATGATACCAGCGTAGATTATGTCCGCTACTGCCGGATTGCGTTCCGAAGCTTTTTGATTTCTGCGATCAGCGGCTCAGGTGCTCAAGATCATTGTCCATACGTACCTCGATTGGGTTTCTGGCCTCCGTTGGATTTCTGGCAGGGCTTTGTAGCGGGCAGGCATAGCTTACGCTTTGTGAGGTGCCGCTTGCTGCGACCGGATATTTTTATCTTGGTTGGCAATAATCACCAGGATGCTGCTGTGGGTCGCGGGTTTTACGGCCTGTTCGGGCTCCCTGACCGGGCTTTGTTGACGGTTTCGGGGTCAATTCGGCATCTACCAGTGTTTGCTTGCGCTAATTTTCCTTATAATCGCCCCTCGTTTTGAACAATGATTTTTTCAACACCGCCACTTATTTACTGAGCGCTTGTCATGAGCGCTTGTTCGTTAGGAGATGATTGATGCCTTCGCGCAGAGAACTGGCTAATGCGATTCGTGCTCTTAGTATGGATGCTGTGCAGCAAGCCAACTCGGGCCATCCCGGTATGCCTATGGGAATGGCCGATATAGCTGAAGTACTTTGGAATGAATTCCTTCGCCATAACCCGACCAACCCTGACTGGGCGGATCGTGACCGGTTTGTTTTATCGAACGGGCATGGTTCAATGTTGCTGTATTCCCTGCTGCACCTGTCAGGATACGATCTGCCGCTGGCGGAGCTGCGCAATTTCCGGCAGTTGCATTCCAAGACGCCGGGGCATCCTGAATATAGCGATACGCCTGGGGTGGAAACCACTACCGGACCGCTGGGTCAGGGGCTGGCCAATGCGGTGGGTATGGCCTTGGCCGAGCGCCAGCTGGCGGCCACGTTTAACCGGCCTGATCACTCGATTGTTGATCACTACACCTATGTTTTCCTGGGCGATGGCTGCCTGATGGAAGGGGTCTCGCACGAGGCCTGTTCACTGGCCGGTACGCTGGGTCTGGGCAAACTGATTGCGCTGTACGACGACAACGGTATCTCGATTGACGGCAAGGTGCAGGGCTGGTTCAGCGAAGATGTGCCGAAGCGTTTTGGGGCTTATGGCTGGCAGGTTATTAGCAATGTCGACGGACACGATGCCGAAGCGATCAAAGCGGCCATTGCCGAAGCCCGGCAAACGACGGATCGCCCCAGTCTGATTTGCTGCAAAACCCAGATTGGTTACGGCTCGCCCAATAAAGCAGGCACCCACGGGGTGCATGGTGCGCCTCTGGGGGCAGACGAGATTGCCGCAACCCGTGCCCATATCGGCTGGTCGTATCCGCCGTTTGAGGTGCCGCAGTCGATTTATGCCGGTTGGGACGCCCGTGCCGAAGGTGCCCGTCGGGAAGCTGCCTGGCAGGAAACGTTCGAGTTATACCGGCAGGCGTATCCGGAACTGGCGGCTGAGTTCGAGCGCCGTCTGGCTGGCGAGCTGCCGGCTGACTGGAGCAAACACTATTCGGATTATATCGAGCAGACCGCGGCCGCCGGTGCGTCGCTGGCCACCCGGTCGGCGTCGCAGCAGGCGCTGAATGCACTGGGGCCGCTGCTGCCGGAAATGCTGGGCGGATCGGCTGATCTGACCGGTTCCAATAACACTAATTGGCAGGGCTCGGTCGCGATCAGCGCGGAGCAGGCCGGTAATTATCTGCATTATGGTGTGCGCGAGTTTGGCATGGGCGCGATCATGAACGGTATTGCCCTGCATGGCGGTCTGATTCCTTACGGCGGCACCTTCCTGGTGTTTTCCGACTATGCCCGTAATGCGATTCGCATGGGTGCCTTGATGGGGCAGCGGGTCATTTATGTTCTGACCCATGACTCTATCGGTCTGGGCGAAGACGGACCTACTCATCAGCCGGTCGAACACATGGCCAGTTTGCGGCTGATTCCCAATCTGGCTTTATGGCGACCCTGCGATGCGGTGGAAACGGCAGTGGCCTGGCAGGTGGCACTGGAACGGCGCAATGGCCCGACCTGTCTGATCCTGTCGCGGCAAAAGCTGCAGCATCAGACGCGTACCGCCGAGCAATTGCAGGCAGTCCGTCGCGGCGGCTATATTCTGCTGGATACTGACGGCTCGCCCGAGGCCATTATTATCGCGACCGGTTCGGAGGTCGATGTGGCCATGGTGGCGGCCCGCCAGCTCAATGAGCAGGGGCGACGCATCCGGGTGGTGTCCATGCCGGCGGTAAATGCGTTCGAGGCGCAGGACGAAACTTATCGTGAGTCAGTGCTGCCCGCTGCAGTTAAAGCACGGGTGGCAGTCGAAGCCGGCGTCAGCGCGGCATGGTACAAGTACGTTGGCACCGAAGGGCGGGTTATCGGTCTGGATCGATTCGGTGCGTCGGCACCGGCAGGTGTCTTATTCGAGCATTTCGGCATTACGGCGGCGGAGGTTGTCCGTACGCTTGACGACATGCTCAACTGAACGCAGTTAACTGAACAGGAGTAAATGATGGCTATCAAGGTTGCAATTAATGGCTACGGGCGGATCGGACGCAATATTCTGCGGGCTTTATACGAATCGGGCCGTAACCAGGACATCCAGATCGTAGCGCTGAATGATCTGGGCGATGCCAATACTAATGCTCACCTGACCCGCTACGATACCGTGCACGGGCGCTTTCAGGGCGAAGTGAGCGTGTCTGGCGATACCATGACCGTCAATGGCGACGCAATCAAGGTTTTTGCCGAACGCGATCCGGCCAAACTGCCCTGGGGCGAGCTGGGCGTTGATGTTGTTTACGAGTGCACCGGGCTGTTCACCAGCAAGGCCAAAGCCGGCGCGCATCAGAACGGCTGGTGCCAAAAAAGTGATTATTTCAGCGCCGGGTGGTAAAGACGTGGACGCCACGGTGGTTTACGGTGTTAACCATAATGTGCTGAAAGCGTCCGATACCGTTATTTCCAATGCCTCCTGCACCACCAATTGTCTGGCACCGCTGGTCAAGCCTTTGTACGATAATCTGGGCGTCGAATCGGGGCTGATGACGACCATCCATGCCTACACCAATGATCAGGTGCTGACCGATGTGTATCACACGGATCTGCGTCGGGCGCGTTCCGCCACCCAGTCCATGATCCCGACCAAAACCGGTGCAGCGGCTGCGGTAGGACTGGTGCTGCCCGAACTGAACGGCAAGCTGGATGGCTTTGCGATGCGGGTGCCGACCATTAACGTTTCGATTGTCGATCTGAGCTTCATTGCCGGTCGTGCCACCAGTGTGGACGAGGTCAACAGCATTCTCAAAGCCGCCAGTGAAGGCGAACTGAAAGGTATTCTGGGCTATAACACCGAGCCGCTGGTGTCGATGGATTTCAATCACGATCCGCGTTCCAGCGTGTTTGACGCCACCCAGACCAAAGTCATCGGTTCACTGGTCAAAGTGCTGAGCTGGTATGACAATGAGTGGGGCTTTTCCAACCGCATGCTGGATACCACGCAGGCTTTGATGAACGCCCGCTAAGTGCGCCCGTCTGCCCCGAGCAGCTGACACAGAGTGAGATAACCCGTTGTGACAACCCGGAGTTAATGATGACTGTCTTGCAAATGGCAGACGTGGATCTTGCCGGTAAACGTGTTTTTATCCGTGCCGATCTGAATGTGCCGTTAAAAGAAGGCGCAATCGCTGATGACACCCGCATTCGTGCTTCCCTGCCGGCTATCCGGCAGGCGCTAAAGGCCGGCGCGGCGGTGATGCTGACATCGCATTTAGGCCGGCCGGAGGAGGGCGTGTTCTCAGCCGAGAATTCACTGCAACCGGTCGCTGATCGATTGACAGAATTGCTCGGTCAGCCCGTCACCCTGAAGCGTGACTGGGTGGAAGGTGTTGAGGTGCAGCCCGGTCAGGTGGTGTTGCTGGAAAACTGCCGCTTCAATAAGGGCGAAAAGAAAAACGACCCGGAACTCAGCCGGAAAATGGCCAAGTTATGCGATGTGTTTGTCATGGATGCTTTCGGTACCGCTCATCGCGCTCAGGCCAGCACCTATGGTATTGCCCAGTATGCGCCGGTGGCTTGCGCCGGGCCGCTGTTGGCCACCGAGCTGGAAGCGTTAGGCAAAGCGCTGCAACAACCGGCCCGGCCGCTACTGGCCATCGTCGCCGGTTCGAAAGTCTCGACCAAACTGACCATTCTGAAAAGTCTGGCCGAGAAAGTCGATCAGCTGATTGTCGGCGGCGGTATTGCCAATACATTCCTGCTGGCGGCGGGTCTGCCGGTGGGCAAGTCGCTGCTGGAAGCTGATCTGGTGGAGGAAGCCAGAGCGATCATGAACATGATGCGCGAACGTGGCGCGAATGTGCCGATTCCAACCGATGTGGTCGTGGCCAAAACGTTTTCCGCTGATGCTGAAGCCACTGTGAAAGCAGCGGCAGACGTCGCTGAAGACGACCTGATTCTGGATATCGGGCCAGAAACCGCTGCGACTCTGGCGCTGCAGCTGGAGCGGGCGGGCACGATTGTCTGGAATGGTCCGGTTGGCGTTTTCGAATTTGACCAGTTTAGCGAAGGGACGCGTACGCTGGCGCTGGCGATTGCCCGCTCCAATGCGTTTTCTATCGCGGGCGGTGGCGATACACTGGCCGCGATCAGCAAATACGGTATTACCGACCGGGTCAGTTATATCTCGACCGGCGGCGGTGCGTTCCTGGAATTCCTGGAAGGTAAAAAATTACCCGCTGTAGAGATTCTCGAACAGCGGGCAACACGTTAATCCCCCTGTATCCCGCCACCTTGCCCTGGGGCGGGTTCCTTTTAAGCGTTTCCTAAAATTGCCGGCGTCCTGACAATCCTGTCTGGACGCCGGTCTTGTTATTGCAGCACTATTTCAACACGACGGTTTTGTTGCCGACCTGCTGCAGTGCCATTAGACGCGATCGGTTGCGTTTCCCCGAAACCCTGGGTCAGCAGACGATCTTCCGCTATACCCTGTTCGGTCAGATAGTTTTTGACCGCATCCGCACGTTGCTGCGACAGGTTAAGGTTATACGCTGCCGGGCCGCGGTCATCGGTGTGACCGGCAATGCTTGCCGTCAGCTGTGGGTTATCCCGCAGATAGCTGGCCAGCGGTGCGAGGCGCTCAATCGCTGCAGCTTTCAACGCAGTGCTATTGACCTCGAAAGAGAGGTCACCACCCAGGGTGAGCTGCAATCCTTGATCCGTTTGGGTCGCTCCCAACTGCTCGATTTTCAGCTGTTGTAACGTGCTGGCCAATTGATCTTTTTCCGTGCGGGTCTCGCGTAGTAACACACCCAGTGCATTACGTTGATCCTTGGCATCCCTGACGTCGGATTCCAGCTGACTGATGCGCTGTCGCAGTTCGGCGTCGAGCGCTTCCCGCGCTTGATTGGCATCGGTTAACTGGCGCTCTAACTGATCCCGCTGTGTACTCAGCTCAGAAACACGTTCCTGCGTGCTGGCCAGCGTGGTTTGCAGTGTTTGTGATTGCGCTTGTACGCTGGCCAGTTCCGAAGCTAACCCGTCCCGCTCGCCGCTGAGGGTTTGATACTGGGATTGCAATTCAGCAATCTGGGCATTGAGTTGCTCAGCCTGCTCAGTCAGTTCCGTTTGTGTGCTACTGAGTTGCTGTTGCAGAGTTGCCGCTTCAGCCTGGGTACCGGCCAGCGTTTGTTTGACACTGGCCAGTTCCGAGCTCAGCCCGTCCCGCTCGCTACTGAGGTTCTGATACTGCGTTTGCAGCTCCGCAATCTGAGCGTTGAGTTGCTGGGTCTGCTCGGCTTGTTCGGCCTGCTGAGTTGTTGTTGCAGATCAGCCGCTTCAGCCTGAGTATCCGCCAGCGTTTGCTTGACACCGGCCAGCTCCGAGCTTAATCCATCACGCTCGCCGCTGAGGGACTGATACTGCGTTTGCAGCTCCGCAATCTGAGCATTGAGTTGCTGGGTCTGCTCGGTCAGTTCCGCTTGCGTGCTGCTGAGTTGCTGTTGCAGATCAGCCGCTTCGGCCTGGGAATCGGCCAGTGTTTGTTTGACACTGGCCAGTTCCGAGCTAACCCGTCCCGCTCGCCGCTGAGATTCTGATACTGCGTTTGCAGCTCCGCGATCTGGGCATTGAGTTGCTCGGCCTGCTCGGTTTGTTCGGCCTGTGTGGCACTGAGTTGCTGTTGCAGATCAGTGGCTTCGGCCTGGGTATCGGCCAGCATTTGTTGGACACTGGCCAGTTCCGAGCTCAGTCCATCACGCTCGCCACTGAGGGTTTGATACTGCGTTTGCAGCTCCGCGATCTGGGCATTGAGTTGCTGGGCTTGCTCGGTTTGTTCGGCCTGTGTGCTACTGAGTTGCTGTTGCAGAGTTGCCGCTTCAGCCTGGGTATCGGCCAGCATTTGTTTGACACTGGCCAGTTCCGAGGCTAACCCGTCCCGCTCGCCGCTGAGATTCTGATACTGCGTTTGCAGCTCCGCGATCTGGGCATTGAGTTGCTCGGCCTGCTCGGTTTGTTCGGCTTGTTCGGCCTGTGTGGCACTGAGTTGCTGTTGCAGATCAGCGGCTTCGGCCTGGGTATCGGCCAGGTTTTGTTTGACACTGGCCAGTTCCGAGCTCAGTCCATCACGCTCGCCACTGAGGGTTTGATACTGGGATTGCAATTCAGCAATCTGGGCATTGAGTTGCTCAGCCTGCTCAGTCAGTTCCGTTTGTGTGCTACTGAGTTGCTGTTGCAGAGTTGCCGCTTCAGCCTGGGTATCGGCCAGCGTTTGTTTGACACTGGCCAGTTCTGAGGCTAACCCGTCCCGCTCGCCGCTGAGGGCTTGATACTGCGTTTGCAACTCCGCGATCTGGGCATTGAGTTGCTGGGCCTGTTCGGCTTGTTCGGCCTGTGTGCTACTGAGTTGCTGTTGCAGAGTTGCCGCTTCAGCCCGGGTATCGGCCAGAGCTTGTTTGACACTGGCCAGTTCCGAGCTCAGCCCGTCCCGCTCGCTGCTGAGGGTCTGATACTGGGATTGCAGCTCCGCGATCTGGGCATTGAGTTGCTGGGCCTGTTCGGCTTGTTCGGCCTGTGTGCTACTGAGTTGCTGTTGCAGAGTTGCCGCTTCAGCCCGGGTATCGGCCAGAGCTTGTTTGACACTGGCCAGTTCCGAGCTCAGCCCGTCCCGCTCGCTGCTGAGGGTCTGATACTGGGATTGCAGCTCCGCAATCTGGGCATTGAGTTGCTGGGCTTGCTCGGTTTGTTCGGCCTGTGTGGCACTGAGTTGCTGTTGCAGAGTTGCCGCTTCAGCCTGGGTATCGGTCAGGCTTTGTTTGACACTGGCCAGTTCCGAGCTTAGCCCGTCACGCTCGCTGCTGAGCGTCTGGGACTGCGCTTGCAATTCAGTAATCTGAGCATTGAGCTGCTGGATCTGTTCGCTCTGCTCTGATTGTGCGAGGCTGAGTTGCTGTTGCAGTCCCGCCGCTTCGGTCTGGGTATCGGCCAGAGCTTGTTTGACACTGGCCAGTTCCGAGGCTAACCCGTCCCGTTCACTGCTGAGGGTTTGATACTGCGTTTGCAGTTCCGCGATCTGGGCATTGAGCTGCTCGGCCTGTTCGGCTTGTTCGGCCTGTGTGCTACTGAGTTGCTGTTGCAGTTCCGTCGCTTCAGTCTGGGTATCGGCCAGCGTTTGTTTGACACTGGCCAGTTCCGAAGTCAGTCCGTCCCGTTCGCCACTGAGGTTCTTATGCTGAACCTGCAAGTCGCTTAGTTGTGCCTGGAGTTGGGTCTGTTCGGCTAGTGTGGCATTGAGTTGCTGTTGCAGCTCTGTTGCTTCGGCCTGGGTGTCGGCCAGACTTTGTGTGATGCTGGCCAGATCTGCAACCAGGTTGCCGCGCTCATCGCTGAGGCTCTCATACTGGGTTTGCAAGTCGTTCAGCTGAGCATTCAGCTGCTGTACCTGTTCACTCTGCTCTGACTGGGAGAGGTTGAGCCGTTGTTGTAGATTAGCTGCTTTAGTCTGAGTATCGGCCAGACTTTGCGTGGCACTGGCCAACTCTGAAGCTAAGCCATCACGCTCAGCACTGAGGTTTTGATACTGCGTTTGCAGGTCATTCAGCTGGGCATTGAGCTGGGATTGTTCCGCCTGCCTGCTACTGAGTTGTTGTTGCAGCTCAGCCGCTTCGGCCTGGGTATCAGCCAGGCTTTGTGTGACACTGGTCAGATCTGAAGTCAGATTATCGCGTTCGCTGCTGAGGTTCTGATACTGCGTTTGCAGATCAGATATCCGGGCATTGAGCTGCTGGGCCTGCTCGGTTTGTTCCGCTTGAGCCGTGCTAAGTTGTTGCTGCAGCTCTACCGCTTCGGCCCGGGTATCAAGCAGACTTTGCGTGGCACTGGCCAACTCTGAAGCTAAGCCATCACGCTCAGCACTGAGGTTTTGATACTGCGTTTGCAGGTCATTCAGCTGGGCATTGAGCTGCGATTGTTCCGTCTGTGCATTATTGAGTTGCTGCTGCAGATCAGTGGCTTCGGTCTGAACAGTCGCCAATGTTTGCCGGGTCTGTTCCAGCGCAGCGATTTGTGCCGCCTGCGCAGCGATCTGCTGAGTCTGGGCATTGATTTGAGTCTGCAGATCCTGGCGACTGTGTTCCAGATCGGAATTGATCTGTTGAGCAGTAGCCAGTTGCGCCTTGAGGGCACCGAGCTGTTCGGTCTGTTCGGCTTGGGTTGCCGTAGCTGTTTGCAGAGTCTCGGCCAGCTTTTGCTGGAGCTGCTGGTAGTCGGTGCCCAGCGTTTGCAGGTGCTGGCGAAGTTTGGTCTGCTCACTGCTTAAAGCCTGCTGTTCCTGTGCCTGGGATTGCATGAGCGCGTTGCGCTGCTGCAGGTGCTGGCGTAACACGGCCGAGCGCTGCTGTAACGCCGCATTGCTGGATTCCAGGGCTGCCAGCCGGGTGTTCATCTGACTGCGATCAGCTTTAAAATTGACCAGCCAGGTGCGCGCCTGTGCCAGTTCTGAGTCCAGTTCAGCGTTTTCTTTCTGGGCCGCCTGCAACACAGCGGTAAGCTCACTTTCACGCCGTACCAGCCGGTTTTGCAGCTGATCACGCTCGGTTTGCAGCAGCTGCAATGCATTGGTCTGCTGTTCAAGATTGCTGCGCAAAGCGCGTTGGCGGGCGCTGTAGTGAGCTTCTTGCTCAGACAGTGCAATTTTCAGCTGCTCACGTTCCGCCGTCAGCTCGTCACTCTTCTGCTGTGTCTGTACCAGCGCCTGCTTGAGGCCAACCTGAGTGGTCTCGGCGGCCTGCAGTTGCTGACGGGTCTTGTTAAGTTCGCCGAGAGCGGTCTGATAAGCCTCATCAGTGTCCCGTAGCTGGCTTTGCAGGCGTTGTTCCTGCTCGTCGAACTGACTTTGCAGCGCTGTGCGCTGTGCTTCGTTGTCTTGCAGGGAGGCTTGCAAAGTTTCGATGGTCGCGGTGCGTTCCGCCAGCATTGTTTGCAACTGGTTGCGACTGGTATCCAGTTCAGCAAGCTTGGCCTGGGTTTGTTGCAGCTGCTGGGCTAACTGGTCACGAGCATTTTGCGCGCTCTCCAGCGAGCTCTGGGTTTGAGCCAGTTCCTCCGCCAGTGCCTGGCGGGCGGCCTTGGTTTTTTCATGCGCGCTTTGTGCCGCGCTGAGTTGTTCCTCAAAAGTCGCTTTCTGCTTTTGATGATCTTGCAGAATAGCGCTCAGGCGCTGTTCAAATTCCTGCCCACCGGCTTTGGCTTCATCCAGTGATTGGCGGATTTGCTCGAGCTCCGAGTCGCGACTGACCAGTTGTTCCCGCAGCTGATCGCGCTCACCGCTCAATTCCGCTAAATCTGCCTGAGTCTGCTGCAGGTTGTTGTTCAGCGCAGCTTGTTCCGCCTGTGTCGCTTGTAATTGCTGGCGCAGTGTTGCCAGCTCTGTTTGCAGAGCTTCCCGGGTGACCGTTTGCTGTGTCAGTGCTTGCTGCGTAGCGTCCAGCTGCAGTTGCAATTCAGTAGCTTGACGGCTGTAAATCTCGGCGGTACTGGCTAATTGTGTCGCCAGACCTTCTTTGCGCGTGTTGATATCGGCCAGTTGTTGCTGCAGTTTGTCGGTTTGTGTCAGCAGTGCTGCGTTTTCATCGCGGATCGCATTGAGATCGGTTTTCAGGCGGGCCTGTTCGCTATGGGCGCTGTCCAGCTGTGCGGTCAAACCAGCCAGTTGTTCGTTCAGCTGAGTATTTTGCGTTAGCAGGGCAGTCTTATCGTTTTGGGTGGCACCGAGTTCAGCGTTCAGTTTGATCTGAGCGGTTTGGGCATTGTTGAGCTCTGCTGTGCGGGCGTCTAAATCAGCCTGCAGTTGATCACGCTGAGTGCTGAGTTGGGCGTTGCGCTGATTCAACAGCTCCAGCTGTTCATTAAGCATTGCATTTTCGTTCTGTGCGTTGCTCAATTTGCTCGACAGTTCCGTCTGGGTCGCTTGAATCTGATTATCAACAGTCGCTATCCGTGCTGCCAGCAGGGAGCGGGTGGTGGAAAACTGTTGCTTTGTCTGATCCAGCTCGGCCTGAGACAGCTGGCTATCTTGTAAAGCATCAACCAGCCGGTGTTGCAGCTGCTGTTTATGGGCCTGCTCTTGTTGCAGCAGCGCGCTGGTCTGTGCGAGTGCCTGCTGTTGCTGGCCCAGATTGGTTTTGATGCGATCTGAATCCTGCAGCAGTTCTGTCAGAATATGGCTGGATTGTGCCAGGTTATTGTTCAAGTCCAGGTTGCTGCGGGTTAATCTGGCGAGCTCATGTGTGGCTGTTGCCAGTGCTGTTTCGTCTTGCGCGAGTTTGTTTTCACTCTGCGCCAGTTTCTGCAAGGTGCTGACCAGTTGTTGCTGCAGCTGTTTCTTGTGGGCCTGTTCTTGCGCCAGCAACGTTTGTGTATGTTGAAAGGTGCGTTGCTGCTGACCGAGCCGGGTTTTAATCTGGGTGGCATCCTGTACCAGCCTGGCCAAAACCTGGCGTGATTGCGCCATACTGGCGTTCAAATCTGCATTGACTGTGCTCAGGCTGGCCAGATCGGCGCTGGTTTTGGCCAGGGCATCGTCACGTTGCTGCAGTGCTGCCTGGGCTTGCTCCAGCTCTTGCTGGAGGGTGTCACGGGCCGTCGTTGTTTGCGCCAGCGATTGCCGGGTGCGCTGTAATTCGGCGTTAAGCGCGGTGTTCTGCTCTTGTGCAGTTTTGAACTGATCCCGCAGGATGTCCAGCTCGCTTGCCATCAGGCCGCGCAGCTCATCACTGGTGGTGAATTCAGTGCGACTGGCCGCCAGCTCGGCGTGCAGGGTTGCGACTGTCGAACCCATTGCTGCAAGCTGTGCTTGCGATTCATCCAGGGCCGATTTGAGCTGGGTTTGCTGAATCGTCTGCGTATCTTTGAACGCGGCCAGCTGCTCGGTCAGTGTCTGGGATTGCTGCTGGCTGGCTGCCAGCTCCTGCTGCAGCTCTGCGACTTGATTTTGCAGGGCCTGTCGCTCCTGGCTGGCGGTTGTTTCCGCGGCACTTTTTTCGTCATTGAGCGCGGCTAGCTGTTGCCCGGTTGAGTCCAGAGTTGCACGCAACTCGTCCAGTTCTTTGATGCTGTTGTCATGTTCCAGCCCGAGTTGCTGCAGGCTGGCCCGGGTTGAGTCCAGTTCCGCTTTGGTGGCGTCCAGCTCGGATCGCAACTGGTCACGTTCGGTGGTGCGGGCTTGCAGGTCAAGCTCTTCCTGGCTGGGACCGCAGGCTGATAGCAGTAGCATAGCTGACAAGAGCCAAGGTGCTAGCAGACGATGCAGGCTATGCATTCGAAGTCTCCTCAATGTATTGCATGAAAAAAATCGGTCAGATGGTAGCGCTTATATGCTGATGGCAGTGATAGCAGAGTTAAAAACCCGCGTCTGTCAAGTTACGTGTAATTTAACTATAAATACACGTTGATGACTAACGATTCGTGAGTGTTATTGCAAATTAGCGGTATTTTCGAGTTTGTTTGCACCAGCTG
Organism: Gammaproteobacteria bacterium; assembly: GCA_041396125.1. Lineage (GTDB taxonomy): Bacteria > Pseudomonadota > Gammaproteobacteria > Competibacterales > Competibacteraceae > JAWKZG01. The sequence continues at coordinate 78,805 of JAWKZG010000002.1, forward strand.
CAGCGCTGCCGGCATTATAGTGAATGCAGTCTCAGTGTACGCTACAATTTTATTGCCCCTTCTATGGATCGATGGGCAGGGCCGCGTTTGCTCAAGCGTGAAACGGGAGTCCCGCAGCGAGGGAATGACGGGCGTACTGCGGGCATGACCGTGCTCAATGATACAAGATGAGGCGCTGCGTAACGGGCTCTACAGCTTGTCCTCAATAATAAAGCGTGGCCGCGCTTTGACTTCCAGATACAGCTTGCGCAGGTATTCGCCGATCACACCGATGCAGAGCAGCTGAATCCCACCCAGAAAATACATCGGAATAACGGTTGAGGCCCAGCCCGGCACCAGCCCACTCCCGAAAAAAGCGGTCCAGAGCGCCCAGAGTCCCAACGCAGTGCTGATCAGGAAAACCGTCAGACCGATCAGAGTGATCATCCGCAGCGGCCAGCTCGACAATGAGGTGATACCGTCCAGCGCCAGATGCAGCATGCGTCGCAGGGGGTATTTGGATTCTCCGGCCAGCCGCGGGCGGCGGTTATAACGTACTTCGGTAGCCGCAAAGCCCAGCATGGGAATGAGTCCGCGCAGGAACAGATTGACCTCGCGAAAATCGCGCAGATGCTCAATTACGCGCCGACTTAGCAGGCGATAGTCCGCGTGATTGAATACGGTTTTGACGCCGATCCGCTGTAGCAACCGATAATAGGTCTCGGCTGCGAATCGCTTCCAGAACGAATCGCTGGAGCGATCCACGTACGCCGTAGACCACATCAAACCCGTTCTGATAGGCCTCGACCATGTGATCGATAGCATCGATATCATCTTGCGTGATCGGCATCGATACTGATCAGCGCATCGCCTTGTGCATGCAGCAGGCCAGCCAGCAAGGCCGCCTGATGGCCAAAATTACGGGACAGCTTGAGGGCATGAATACGCGGGTCTTGTGCTGCGTGCGCCTGAATGATGGCCCAGGAGCGGTCATTGCTGCCGTCGTCAATGCAATACAGCTGGCTGTCCGACCTGATTTTGCCTTGCGCCTGCAGCGAGTCCAGCTTCTCAAGCAAGGCCTGCAGTGTGTGAGGCAGCGCTGCTTCTTCGTTGTAACAGGGGACCAGTAGAGTCAGTTGAAAAGCTAACACAGCGTGCTTGATCCTTAATGAGTAGTAACGCGTACAGCAGATAAGTCTAAGTGGCAAGAACCCGCTGCAGGCTGTTCCGCTGCCGGTAGCAGGGCCAGAACCAGCATAGCGCTGTCCGGCAGTTCGAACTGCACGCTCCAGTCCTGCTGCAACGCCGCTTGTAAAGGCAGACTCTGACGGGTTGCAAAGAATGCGGGTTGCCAGATTATCAGATCCAGTTGCCACTGCTTGCAGCCAGAGGCTTGTACCCGAGCTTGCAGGTTTAGTGTACCGGATACGGCCGGATAATAGGCTAACAGACGGGGCTTGGCGGTACTTGCGGTGCTTATTAAACGGTTGGGCTCAGCCATACGCCCGATGATTTGCCAGTCCTGGCCAGCGTTTAAATTGAGCCAGGGCTGCTGCCACCAGCCGGTCGGTTCAACCTGTGCCCGCATACGCCAGAATGTATCCAGCACGGTCGTTAACGGAGTAGGGCGCAGGCGCTGATAGAGCTGTAACTGGAAGCCTGCTTGAAAAACGAATTGTTCAACCTGTTTGAAATCGCGACTGAAGGGCCAGTCTTCGACGAAAGCCTGCATGACCACCTGCACGATATCCTGCTCCCGGGCTGGCAAATGCGGAATAAAGGGCACGGTGATGGTAAGGAAATCGGCTTGCAGCAGCTCGTGCAATGGCAACCAGTCGCGCGTATCAACATCTGGCGTAAGCAGAAGCTGCGCTGTAGTTTATGCGTGCCATACAGTTGCTCTTCCGCGCTCAGCAGCACGTCTCTGTTCATGGCACCGTGCGAGGCGGCCAGGGTACAGGCGTTCGTCGTTTTGCAGCCGTGTTTGCAGGGTGTTCAGCAGGTGCTGGAAGCGGGCGAAATCCAGGGCATGATCATTCAGCGGTAAAACCGGATCAGGGAGTACCGCGCAATGTGCCGAACCGTGCCAGCGCACGATCTCTCAGATAAAGATAAATGGCACCAGCACCAGGGTGGTGCGGATATAACGCCGCCAGGTTTTGAAACTTTCTCTGCCGCCTGCCAGGCATCGAAAGTTATTTGCTGGTAGTGGCGGTTATCCCAGAAGTAAAAAATCTTGCTGGATAACACCAGCCAGCTGGCGAGTGCAATCATCAGCACTATGGCTATCAGCAACAGAGCCCAGGGTATATATTTTCGCAATCCGGCGGATCGCCCGACAGAACCCAAGCAGCGTTTGATGTCCATGTCCTGAATATACTCCCTGAAATATGGCCTGGTGCAAAAATAATGCTAGAGACCGAATCTTTACTGAACAAGCCATATTGATAAAAATCGGACCACCCCCATTATTAAGGAAAGCTTAATACAAGGGGTAAAACCAATGCGAATGGATAAATTAACCAGTAAATTTCAGATCGCGCTCAGCGAAGCGCAAAGCCTTGCTGTCGGGCGCGATCATCAATTCATAGAACCTTTGCACGTGATGGCGACACTGCTGGATCAGGACAGCGGTACCGTGCGACCGTTGCTGAGTAAGGCGGGTGTCAATGTTAACCTGTTGCGCTCGCAGTTGGGTGAGGCGCTGGACCGCTTGCCGCAGGTGCAGGGCGTGGCTGGCGATGTGCATATTTCCAATGATCTGGGCCGACTGCTGAATGTGACCGACAAGCTGGCGCAGAGTCGTAAGGATGCGTATATCTCATCCGAGCTGTTTTTGCTGGCCGCGCTGGAAGACAAAGGCAAGCTGGGCGACTTGCTGCGCAAAGCCGGTGCCAGCAAAGAGGCGGTCAGTAAAGCCATTGATGAGATGCGTGGCGGTCAGAATGTGGATGACCCGAATGCCGAGGAACAACGCCAGGCGTTGGAGAAATATACCATTGATCTGACCGAACGGGCCGAGCAGGGCAAGCTGGACCCCGTGATCGGGCGCGATGACGAAATCCGCCGGGTCACCCAGGTACTGGCACGCCGGACCAAAAACAATCCGGTGCTGATCGGCGAGCCGGGGGTGGGTAAAACAGCCATTGTCGAAGGTCTGGCGCAGCGTATTGTGAATGGCGAAGTACCGGAAGGTCTGAAAAACAAACGTTTGCTGTCTCTGGATATGGCGGCGCTGATTGCCGGGGCAAAATTCCGCGGTGAATTTGAAGAACGCCTGAAAGCCGTCCTGAACGATGTCGCCAAGCAGGAAGGCAATATTATTTTATTCATTGATGAGTTGCACACCATGGTTGGCGCGGGTAAAGCCGAAGGTGCCATGGACGCCGGCAATATGCTGAAACCTGCCCTGGCGCGCGGTGAACTGCATTGTATCGGTGCGACCACGCTGGATGAATACCGTAAATACGTCGAAAAAGACGCCGCGCTGGAACGTCGCTTCCAGAAAGTGCTGGTGGACGAACCCAGCGTGGAAGATACGATTGCCATTCTACGCGGGCTGAAAGAGCGCTACGAGGTGCACCACGGTGTCGAAATCACTGACCCGGCTATTGTTGCCGCCAGCGTGCTCTCACACCGCTATATTTCGGATCGACAACTGCCTGATAAAGCGATTGATCTGATTGATGAAGCGGGCAGCCGTATCCGCATGGAAATCGACTCCAAACCAGAGTCAATGGATCGGCTGGAACGGCGTTTGATTCAGCTTAAAATCGAGCGTGAGGCGGTTAAGAAAGAAACCGATGACGCGTCCAAAAAACGCTTGCAGGCTTTGGAACAGGATATTGACAAGATCGAGCGTGAATATGCCGATCTGGAAGAAATCTGGAAGGCTGAAAAAGCCTCTCTGCAGGGTAATGCGCATATCAAGGAAGAGCTCGAACGGGCCAGACTGGAGCTGGAAACTGCCCGCCGCGCCAACGATCTGAACCGGATGGCGGAGTTACAGTACGGTCGTATTCCGGAGCTGGAAAAGCGGCTCAATCAGGCCAGTGTGGCGGAACCGAAAGAACATCATTTATTACGCAATAAAGTGACTGATGAGGAAATCGCCGAGGTCGTCTCCAAGTGGACCGGTATTCCGGTATCTAAAATGCTGGAAGGCGAACGCGATAAATTACTGCAGATGGAACAGGCTATTGCGCAGCGCGTAGTCGGTCAGAAGGAAGCGATTGCTGCGGTTTCGAATGCCATTCGCCGCTCGCGGGCCGGTTTGTCGGATCCTAATCGTCCGAACGGTTCATTCCTGTTCCTGGGGCCGACCGGGGTCGGTAAAACCGAGCTTTGCAAGGCATTGGCCGAGTTCCTGTTCGACACCGAAGAGGCCATGGTGCGGATCGATATGTCGGAGTTTATGGAAAAGCACTCGGTGGCACGTCTGATCGGTGCACCGCCCGGCTATGTCGGCTATGAGGAAGGCGGTTATCTGACTGAAGCCGTGCGTCGCAAGCCGTACTCGGTGATTTTGCTGGATGAAGTGGAAAAAGCCCACCCGGATGTGTTCAATGTGCTGCTGCAAGTGCTGGATGATGGCCGCCTGACCGATGGTCAGGGCCGCACGGTGGATTTTCGCAACAGCGTAATAGTCATGACCTCCAACCTGGGTTCGCAACTCATTCAGGAACTGGCCGGTGAAGAACGGTACGAGCAGATGAAAAGCGCGGTGATGGAAGTCGTCGGGACGCATTTCCGGCCTGAATTCATCAACCGGGTCGATGAGGTGGTGGTATTCCATCCGCTGGGTCGCGAGCAGATTCGCTCCATCGCTGATATTCAGATCGGTGGTCTGCGCAAGCGTCTGGCCGACCGCGATATCGGACTGGATATCAATACGGCAGCACTGGACAAGCTGGGCGAAGCGGGCTTCGATCCGGTCTATGGCGCACGTCCGCTCAAGCGGGCTATCCAGCAGCAGCTGGAAAATCCCTTGGCACAGAAGATTCTGTCTGGCGAATTCGGCGCAGGCGATACCATCGTAATCGGTACCGATGGCGAGAGCCTGACGTTCCGGCGCGAGGTACGAGCTGCAGCGTAAGTGGTCAGTTGATTATTGAGATCTGATATTGAGGCCCGCTTCGGCGGGCCTTTTTGTATCTGGGCTATTAGTTTCAGACAGGCAAAAACACGGAGCTAAAAAGGCTGGTGTACGTCCATAACGCCTGACTGCCCGTCGTTCAGAGAATAGCTAAAATGCAGTTGATCCTGTTTGGGTACGCGGTATCAACAGATATTGAAACATGCAGAACGTAAGCTCCAAATTTCAAAAACCAGAACTTTAAGAAACGGAAACTGAACAGTAAATGAACGCTTGGGCATGGGTTGTCGAACACTGCGGCGGATTTCTGATCATGCGATAATACACAGGTGTCGCAAGCGACCCGTCGCCTCTGGTTAGGTTAGTGGTTTAAAGGGTTAAGGATCAGGGGAGTCGTGACCCGATAGATTGTGCGCTTGCGACAGTGTGGTTGAAAGCGGCGAGCTTGAAACGCCGCTTATCATTTTATGACATCATTTTTGAGGGATTAAGACTTGAAGCGTAAAATTACCAAAGCTGTTTTCCCGGTAGCGGGTTTAGGTACCCGATTTTTACCAGCGACCAAAGCCAGTCCCAAGGAAATGCTGCCGATTGTTGATAAACCGCTGATTCAATATGCTGTTGAGGAAGCGGTTGCGGCAGGTATTGAAACCATGATCTTCGTTATCGGGCGTACCAAAAACGCAATTGCCGATCACTTTGATAAAGCCTATGAGCTGGAAGCTGAGCTGGAGGCCCGTGGTAAAACCGAGTGGCTGGAAGTGGTGCAGGGGATTGTGCCGGCGCATGTGGATTGCGTCTACATCCGTCAGGCCGAGGCACTGGGTCTGGGACATGCTGTTTTATGCGCTAAATCAGTGGTCGGTGAACAGCCGTTTGCGGTATTGCTGGCGGACGATCTGATTGACGAGCCAGCTGCATCAGGTGGCAATAGCATGGGCAATGCGCTGCAGCAGATGGTCACGCATTTCACCAAGTACCAGTGTTCGATTCTGGGGGTTGAACGTGTGCCCAAGAGCGAGACGCAAAAATACGGTATTGTTAAACCATTGCCCTTTGCCGAACGGATCAGCAATCTGGAAGGGATTGTCGAAAAACCCAAACCCAAAGACGCACCGTCTGATCTGGCGGTCGTGGGTCGTTATATTCTGACACCGCGTATTTTCGATTTACTGGCCAATACCCCGCGTGGTGCGGGTAATGAAATTCAACTGACGGATGCCATCGCTCGTCTGCTGGAGGAAGAACAGGTGTTGGCCTACCAGTTCCAGGGCAAGCGCTATGACTGCGGCAGTAAGTTGGGGTATCTGGTGGCGACAGTCGAGTACGGCCTCAAACATCCCGAGCTGGGTCAGGAGTTTCGCACATATCTGGAAAGCTTGCAGGGCATGTTGGCGGCTGCGCAGACAGAGAATTAAATTTGCCCTGAGGGCCCTCCAGGCCATGTTATAAGGTGCGTTCCTCGCCGGTCGCGTTGGCCAGCCCGAGTCTGCGCCTGCAGGCAGAGGCATTAATCCGGTATCCCGTCCGGTTGACTGAGGCTTCACGGTGTTCCCTGTGAAGCCCCTTTATTTTACGGAGTAATACATCATGTGCGGAATAGTAGGTGCTGTTGCCGAGCGTAATGTCACGCCAATATTATTGGAAGGACTCAGACGGTTGGAGTATCGAGGCTATGACTCTGCCGGGCTGGCTTTGCTGACAGCGGATAATCAGTTGCAGCGCATCCGCTCGGTTGGCAAGGTACAGGCGCTGGCTACCGAGGTGGCGCAAAAGCCGGTGCGCGGCGGCCTGGGGATTGCGCATACTCGTTGGGCGACCCATGGCGTGCCTAATGAGCGTAATGCCCATCCGCATTTCAGCCAGGATTCGATAGCCCTGGTGCATAACGGCATCATTGAAAATTATCTGGCCTTGCGGGCCGAGTTGCAGACGCAGGGGTACCCCTTCGATTCCGACACCGATACCGAGGTGGTCGCACATCTGGTGCATTACCATCTGGCCCGCGAGGGGGATCTGCTGGCAGCCGTACAGCAAACCGTGGCGCAGTTATCGGGTGCCTACAGTCTGGCTGTTATCAGCGCCGCCGAGCCGGGGCGACTCATTGGCGCACGGCAGGGCAGTCCGCTGGTGGTGGGTATTGGTCTGGAAGAGCATTTTCTGGCCTCCGATACCTATGCTTTACTGCCGGTTACGCAGCGGTTTGTGGTGCTTGAGGAAGGCGACATGGTCGATCTTCGGCGCACCACGTATACCCTGTATGACCGGCAGGGGCAGCCGGTCGAGCGGCCGCTGTTACAGTCCCAGCAAAGTCATGATGCTACCGACAAGGGTCAATACCGGCATTACATGCTGAAGGAAATCTTCGAGCAGCCGCAGGCGATCAGCGATACCCTGGCCGGACGGATACATAACAGTCATGTGCTGGACAGCAGTTTTGGTCCGCAAGCGCAGGATTTATTCGCGCAAACCCGCGATGTCCTGATTGTGGCCTGCGGCACCAGTTATCATGCCGGCCTGGTGGCTCGTCACTGGCTGGAATCGCTGGGCGTGCCCTGTCAGGTCGAGATCGCCAGTGAATACCGCTACCGCGACACCGTTACCCGGCCCGGCACGCTGTTTGTCGGGATTTCCCAATCCGGCGAGACAGCCGATACACTGGCCGCGCTGGGAGAAGCCAAACGGCGCGGTTGTATCGGCTCACTGGCTATTTGTAACGTGGCTGAAAGCTCGTTGGTGCGAGAGTCTGACGTTACCCTGATGACGCGGGCCGGGCGCGAGATCGGCGTCGCATCGACCAAAGCCTTTACCACGCAGCTGGTGGTGCTGCGCCTGTTGAGCCTTGCGCTGGCCCGACAGCATGGTCTGAGTGATACGCAGGAGGCCCAACTGGTCGATGAGCTGCAGCAACTGCCGCGAAAACTGGAAGATGCGCTGGCCTTGAATGACGCCATTGAAAAACTGGCGGAACGTTTTCTGGACAAACAGCATGCGTTGTTTCTGGGCCGTGGCGGGCAGTATCCGATTGCGCTGGAAGGTGCCTTGAAACTGAAGGAAATCTCCTATATTCATGCCGAGGCTTATCCGGCCGGAGAGCTCAAACATGGCCCGCTGGCGCTGGTGGATGAAGACATGCCGGTGATCTGTGTGCTGCCGAATAACAGCCTGATGGAAAAATTACTGTCGAATTTACAGGAAGTGCGCGCCCGTGGCGGCGAGTTGTTTTTATTTGCGGACGGCTCGGTGCAAGCACCGGAGCATGCCCACACCCTGAGCCTGGACGGGGTGCCTGACTCCATCGCGCCAATTGTTTTTACGGCTCCGCTGCAATTACTGGCTTACCATGTGGCGGTTTTGAAAGGCACGGATGTCGATCAGCCGCGCAATCTGGCGAAATCGGTTACCGTGGAATAACAAACTATCTATGCGATTACAATGACTCATAAAGGAATCATTCTTGCTGGCGGCTCCGGGACGCGGCTGCATCCGCTGACCATGTCCGTTAGCAAGCAGCTCATGCCGGTGTACGACAAACCGATGATTTATTACCCGCTCAGCACCCTGATGTTGGCGGGTATTCGCGATGTACTAATCATCACAACACCGCAGGATCAGCTGGCTTTCCAGCAATTACTGGGGGACGGGTCGCACTGGGGCATGGCGCTAAACTATGCCGTGCAACCCAATCCGGATGGTCTGGCGCAGGCGTTTATTATCGGCAAGACCTTTATTGGCCAGGATCCGGTCTGTCTGATTCTGGGCGATAATATTTTTTACGGGCATGGTTTTGCCGAAATGCTGCAGCGTGCTGTGAGCCATACACGGGGCGCTACCGTATTTGCCTATTATGTAAAAGACCCGGAGCGCTATGGGGTGGTGAACTTCGACGTCAACGGCAAAGCTATCGATATCGAGGAAAAACCGCAACAGCCCAAGTCACATTATGCCGTGACCGGCTTGTATTTTTACGATAATCAGGTTGTACCCATTGCCGAACAGGTTAAACCGTCGGCCCGCGGTGAGCTGGAAATCACTGATGTCAACCGGGTCTATCTGGATGACCGCCAGTTACGGGTCGAGTTAATGGGGCGCGGCTATGCCTGGCTGGATACCGGTACCCACGAGTCACTGTTGGCGGCGGCCAATTATATTCAGGTAGTCGAGCAACGGCAGGGGTTGAAAATTGCCTGCCCGGAAGAAATCGCCTATCGCAAAGGGTTTATTGACGCCGAGCAATTGCAGCGTCTGGCGCAGCCGTTGGCGAAAAGCGGTTACGGGGATTATCTGATGGATTTATTACACCATGGAGGGGCGCGATGAATGTCATCAAGACCGCCTTGCCCGGGGTCCTAATCTTTGAGCCAAAGGTGTTTGGCGATGCCCGAGGGTTTTTCGCCGAAACCTACCATGAGCAGCGTTACGCCGAGTATGGTCTGGAGGTGCGGTTTGTGCAGGACAACCAGTCCCGCTCGCGCTATGGGGTATTGCGCGGTTTGCATTATCAGCTGCAACAGCCCCAGGGCAAACTGGTGCGGGTCAGTCGCGGCCGGGTTTTCGATGTGGCAGTGGATATCCGGCGTGGTTCACCGCGTTTCGGCCAGTGGGTCGGGGTTGAGCTGGACGACGAATCACAGCGCCAGTTATATATTCCGCCGGGTTTTGCACACGGCTTTTGTGTGCTGTCAGAGTGCGCCGATTTCAACTATAAATGCACCGATTATTACCATCCGCAGTCTGAACAAGGCATTCTCTGGAATGATCCTGCGCTGGGCATTGAATGGCCATTGCCAGAAGCCAGCGTGCAGATCTCGGATAAAGATGCCGGGTTGCCAGTCCTGGCGCAGCAGACGCAATTGCCTGAGTATCCATCTGCAAGCCGATCCGGGTATCAAGCATGAACATTCTGGTAACGGGCGGGGCTGGCCAGGTCGGGCGCGAGTTGCAACGTCACGGTATGCTGGCAGGACATGCCCTGCAGGCACTGGATCGCACTGAACTGGATATTACCGATGCGGCGGCGGTCGCTGCGTGTATCAGCAGTAATACACCGGATCTGGTGATCAACGCCGCAGCCTATACGGCAGTTGACAAAGCCGAACAGAACGCCGAAATGGCGTTTGCAATTAACCGCGACGGCGCTGCAAATCTGGCCCGGGCCTGTGCTGCGCAGGCTATTCCGTTGCTGCATATCTCTACCGATTATGTCTTTGATGGACATAAAAAAACACCTTATCGTGAAGACGATCCGGTTGCTCCTCTAGGGGTGTATGGTGCCAGTAAATGGCAGGGCGAGCAGCAGATCCGGGCCCTCTGCCAGCAGCATATTATCCTGCGCACCAGTTGGGTTTTCGGGGCCTGCGGGCAGAACTTTGTCCGCAGTATGCTGCGGCTTGCGCGAGAGCGTGAAGAGTTGAGGGTAGTAGCCGATCAGCGCGGCTGTCCGACTCCGGCTGGTGCGATTGCCCAGGTGCTATTAAACATCGCCGGACAACTCACGTTCAGCTGCAGTTCAGTTTTCGGCACCTACCATTACTGCGGTTCGCCAGCAACCAGCTGGCACGGTTTTGCTGAGGCTGTTGTCGCTGAGGCACGATCTTTGACAGCGCTAACGGTGCAGCGTGTGGTTCCAATCAGTACCGCTGAGTATCCTACCCCGGCGGCCCGGCCTGCTAATTCGGTATTGGATTGCAGTCGCTTGCAGGATGTTTTCGCTATTCAACCCAGCGACTGGCGACCTGATCTGCGCGAGACGCTGACAACCTGGTTACGGTCTGTATGACGGTGATTTCGTAAACGTAGTAATTTTCTCGGCAAAGCACTCCCAAGGGATTCGACATGTCAGAACAATTGGGTGAATCACTGGTTCAGCGTGGCAAGCTGACGCTGGATAACCTGAATCGTGCTAGAGCGCTCAGTGTACGCAGCAGCGAGAAACTGTCTTCCGTGCTGCTGAAACTGGGCATGGTGTCAGAACGCGATATGGCCGAGGTATTGGCCGAGCAGTACAAACTGCAGCTGGTGCAGCCGGAACGCTACCCGGAAATTCCGGTGCTGGACGATAAAGTCATATCGCCCCGGTTTTACAAGCAGGCACGGGCGCTGCCGTTGTATGCGGAAGAAGGCTATCTGGTGCTCGCAATGGTGGACCCATCAGACGACTTTACCATCTCTGCCGTGCAGATGGCGTCGGGTAAACAGGTGCTGCCGCGTGTGGGTGTGTCGTCGGATATCGAAATGGCTTATGAGCGGTTATATGGCAGCAATCGCAGCGCCATGGGACTGATCGTTGAAGAATCGCTGGATCTGCGCGAAGACGGCAATGACGAGCAGGACATCGAGCATCTGAAGGATCTGGCCTCGGAGGCACCGGTTATCCGCCTGGTGAACCTGATGATCACCCGTGCTGTGGAAGGGCGGGCGTCCGATATTCACATTGAGCCCTTTGAAAACCGGCTGAAAATACGTTATCGCATTGACGGCGTAATGAACGAGGTCGAATCTCCACCTGCACGGTTGTCAGCCGCGATTATTTCCCGGGTCAAGATCATGGCCAAACTCAATATTGCAGAGCGCCGCCTGCCGCAGGACGGACGTATTCAATTGCGCGTGCAGGGCAAAGATATTGATCTGCGGGTGTCCACGGTGCCGACCATGCACGGCGAAAGCGTCGTTATGCGGATCCTGGACAAAGCCAATGTCGTGCTGGATTTCGCCAAACTGGGTTTTGTGGGGGCCGCACTGGAGCGTTTTCGTGATGTCCTGCATCAGCCGCACGGTATTATTCTGGTAACCGGCCCGACCGGCAGTGGTAAAAGTACCACCTTGTATACCGCTTTGAGCGAGCTGAATTCGCCGGATCGGAAAATCCTGACCGTGGAAGATCCGGTCGAATATCATCTGGAAGGGGTCAATCAGATCCAGGTCAAACCGCAAATTGATCTGACTTTTGCGAATGCTCTGCGCGCTATTGTGCGACAAGATCCCGATGTGATCATGATTGGTGAGATCCGCGATCTGGAAACAGCCCGCATCGCTGTGCAGTCTGCCTTGACGGGCCACCTGGTGTTATCCACCCTGCACACCAATGATGCTGCCGGTGGCGTCACCCGGCTGCTCGATATGGGGGTCGATGATTATCTTTTGACCTCCACTGTCAATGGCATTCTGGGGCAGCGACTGGTGCGTATCCTCTGTCAGCATTGCCGGGAACCGTATCAGGCTTTGCCGGAAATGATCGAGGAAATGCAGTTGCGACGTTATAGCGACGAACCGAATATAACGCTGTACCGTGCGGTTGGTTGCGAACATTGTGCCGGTATCGGCTATCGCGGGCGTATGGCCATTCTGGAATTTCTGATCATGAGTGATCGCATGCGTGCCCTGGTGCTGAAACATGCTGACGCCGGCGATATCGAAGATCAGGCACGCAGCGAAGGCATGCTGACCATGTACGAGGATGGCCTGCGCAAAGTGCTGGCTGGTCAGACCACTATTGAAGAAGTATTGCGGGTTACACAGGAAGGTTAAGTATGCCCTTATTCCGCTATGAGGCCGTGGATACTGCGGGCGATATCGTCAAACAGGAGATGAGCGCCCCGAATCAGGACACGGTCATCGAAAAACTACGCGACCAGGGATTGTTGCTGCTTTCGATTGAAGAAGCCTCCGGTGGACTGCTGAGTCAGCAGTTCTCACTGCCGTTCATGGGTACGAGAGGGCGAGTCAATCAGAATGACGTCGCTATTTTCACCCAGCAGATCGCCAAACTGCTGCAAGCCGGATTACCGTTGGATCGGGCCTTGACCATTTTGATCAGTATCGCCGAGGAAGGTGAAGTCCGGCGAGTATTGACGCGTATTCAGGAAGAAGTGCGGGGCGGTTCGACGCTGGCCGATGCGATGGAGGCGCAACCTGGAGTATTCACCCGGTTGTATCTGAATATGGTGCGAGCGGGCGAAGCGGGCGGTTCGCTGGAAGTGGTGTTGGCGCGCCTGTCTGAATTCATGGAGCGCGCCAAAGCATTGCGCGATACCGTCACCTCGGCGCTGATTTACCCGATGATTCTGTGGTTTGTAGCGGGCACCTCGGTCATTGTGCTGCTGACGTTCGTTGTGCCGCAGTTTGAGCAGTTATTCGAAGATGCCGGCGAAGCGCTGCCGGTACCCACCCAGGTTGTTATTTTTGTCGGTGATGCGCTGCGTGATTACTGGTGGCTTGGCTTGGGGCTGGTGCTCCTGGTCGTGGCGTATATGAAGCGCCAGCTCAGCCAGCCGGAAACCCGTTACCGCTGGGATGGTCTGTTTCTGCGTCTGCCCCTGTTTGGCGATCTGATTGCAAAAGTTGAGATGGCACGCCTGGCGCGCACACTCGGAACTTTATTGCGCAATGGGGTGCCTTTGTTGACAGCGTTGTCTATCGTCAAGGAAACCTTGACCAACCTGGTACTGGCGGAGGCGATCGGCAATGTGGCGGAAAATCTCAAAGCGGGCCAGAGTCTGGCCGAACCGCTGATGGAGCAAGGTTCGTTCCCGCAGCTGGCGGTGCACATGATCCGGGTTGGCGAGGAAACCGGGCAACTGGATGACATGCTGATCCAGGTGGCTGATACCTATGATGACGAAGTCCAGACCACCGTCAAGCGTATGCTGACGCTGCTGGAACCGGTGATGATCCTGGGTCTGTCACTGGTGATTGCCGGGATCATCATGTCGATTCTGATGGCCATCATCAGTATTAACGACTTAGCATTTTGATTTATGAACATGATTAATGAAGTGGAGTGTTGTGATATGTCGAGGAATGTAATGCGAGGCGGTCAGCAAAGCGGGTTTACCCTGATCGAGCTCCTGGTGGTATTGGTTATTCTCGGACTGCTGGGCGGTCTGATCGGTCCCAAGCTGTTTGGTAACGTGGACAAGGCCAAAGCGGATACCAGCAAAGCGCAGATTGAAAACCTGGGTGCTGCACTGGATATGTTCCGGCTGGAAAACGGGCGTTATCCCACCAGCTCCGAGGGGTTAAATGCGCTGGTCAGCAATCCTGGCGGACTTGACCGCTGGAACGGGCCATACCTCAAGAAAAGCGTATTGCCTAAAGACGGTTGGGATCAGGAGTTTATTTACCGTGCGCCGGGCGAACATGGCGGCTACGACTTGCTGTCCTATGGCGCTGATCAGTCACCCGGCGGGGAAGGTTATGACGCCGATATCGTCAGCTGGGAGTAAGCCCCCGGTACTGATACCCTGAAGCCAACGCCCGAGTTGCCTCAATGCGCGGATTTACCCTGCTGGAACTGCTGGTGGTGTTGTTGTTAATGACCATCGTTTTTGCCGCCACGCCACCCTTGCTGTCTGGCATCGGCCTGACGACCGAGCTGCGTGGCGCTGCCCGCCAGCTGGCAGCAGGGTTGCGACTGGCGCGTAACGAAGCGGTCACCCAGCAGCAAGCCGAAGCCCTGACCGTTGATGTCGAGCAGCGGCGGTTCAGTGTGGCCGGTAAAACCCGTAATTTGCCTGACGACGACGATGTAACGATCAGGCTGTATACCGCACAATCCGAATTGCTGGATGGGACGCGCGGCAATATCCGTTTTTTTCCTGATGGCAGTTCTACCGGAGGATATATCGCATTGGCGGACACCAAGGTTGAATACCGGGTGAAAGTCGATTGGGTGACAGGCCATATCAGCATCGAAACGCGCAATGCCGAGGACTGAGCATGAACGATCGTAAGTCCGGTATTTCGGTTTTTGCTGCGACTCCGCGCAGTATCCATCTGCGTCACCAGCAGCAGCGGGGGTTTACCTTGCTGGAGGTGTTGGTCGCGTTCGCGATTTTAGGTATTGCACTCGGCACATTACTGCAGACTTTTGCACTGGGTCTGCGTAACACGGCCTTATCCGAGGAATACACCCAGGCTACGCTTTACGCTGAAACCGTACTGGCCGGACTGGGAGTGGAAGAACCGCTGGACGAGGGCAGCCTGGGCGGCGAGCTGGATGATAAATACGCCTGGCGCGGTACGGTCTCGATTTATCAGGAGCCGGATGCTCCGGAACTTGAAGATAACGGCTTGCTGCCCTACCACATCCGCGTTGAGGTGTATTGGCGCGACGAAGATAAAGAACGCCATGTCGGGCTGGACACACTGCGGCTGGGCATGCCGGACGGGTTTCGCTGATGCCTGCCGGCACCAGACAGAGCGGTTTTACGCTGCTGGAAATGCTCATCGCCATGGTGTTGCTGGGCATGGTGCTGGTGGTGATTTACGGTGGCCTGAATACCAGTATGAAAAGCTGGGATAAGGGAAACGAGCGGGCTGAACTGATTAATGAATTACGGCTGGTGCAGGAATTTTTGCGTACCCAGCTGCGCCAGTCTGTCACCGTTTATCGTAATGATCCAACCGATGGCCGCGTGGTCTATTTCAAAGGTCAGTCCGACGAGTTGGGATGGGTCGCGCCGATGCTGACATATCTGGGGCGCGGCGGCCTGTATTTTGTGCAATTGGATATTGTCAAGGAACGTGAGGGTGAAGTGCTGCGTATGCGCTGGCATCCTTACCACCCTGATGACAGTGAAGACGAGCCGCGTGATCCGGACAATATTGAGGAAACCGTATTATTACCTCGGGTTTCAAGTTTCGAAATCAGTTATTTTGGCGCTACGGAGCCTGATGAGGAGCCGGACTGGCACGATGACTGGGAGAATCCGCTGGAGCGTCCGCAATTGATTCGTCTGCAATTGACGGTACCGGGCATTGACTGGCCACCGTTAGTAGTCGCGCTGGCTGGTTGAACGATAATGAGAACCGTCACTCGATTGCAGTGTGTCCGCCAGTCCGGTATCGCACTGGTGATTGTGTTATGGATTATCACGCTGCTGGCCTTGATGGCAGGCAGCTTTGCGTACTCCATGCGAGCTGAAACCCGGCTGGTCACCAGCAGCAACGAGCGAGCCCAGGCCCGCGCGCTAGCCGATGCCGGGGTTGCTTATGCAGCCTTCAAACTTCTGCTACAGCCGGATCCTGAAGATCCCTGGCCGATTGAAGGCAGTACCCGTGAGTGGCGGTTCGGTCAGGGAACAGTCATTATTCGGGCGCGTGATACCAGTGGCCTGATCGATATCAATCAGGCCGAGCGGGGTTTGCTGACGGGGTTGCTGGTGACAGCCGGTGGCTTGTCGCAGGAAGAGGCTGAGGCGCTGATGGACAAAATCGAAGATTATCGCGATGCCGATGATGCCCGCCACAGTAATGGCGCAGAAGCGTCCGATTATGCCGCCGCCGGTCTCAGCGATCCGAAGGATAATCTGTTTGAGAGCATTGATGAACTGCAGCAAGTCATGGATATGACACCTGAATTGTTCAGCCGGATTGCCGATGCCATCACGGTCGATTCCCGCCAGAAGACAGTAAATCCGGATGCTGCTCCGGCGAAGGTGTTGTACGCCATTCCCAGCATTGATCCTGCACTGGTGGACAACTTCATCGCCGAGCGGCAGAGCAACCTGGAACAGGATTTGCCACCGCCACCGTTTCCGGGCGGGGAGGGATTTGTGTCCAATAAACTGGGGATCGCTTATCATGTTCAGGTTTCAGCCCAGCTTGATAATAGCGCGGCCAAAGATTATGTCGAGGCGGTTATCAGCCGGCGGCGACGCGTCAATGAGGCTTTTTTTGTCAATCATTGGCGGGCGGGTCCTGCTGTACTGGCAACACAGACTGAAGACAGTGTTCAGGAATAACGCAAAAACAGGCAATAAATCATTTTGGACGGCATATTGCAGTTTTGAATTTTTATGGGGATCGATGACAAGTATCTGTCGATCCTGCGTTGGTTATATTTTTTGGTGGCCGTTCAGAAGTTGTTTTTGAAAATAACTTCTGATCGTTTTACCGGTAAGTTTAGGATGATTAGGTTTTGGCAATAACGCTATCGAATAAATACTTGTCGCTGCAGCGCTGGCTGGATGTATCCGCGTTTCTGCGCTGGTGGATGCAAGGTTTATTGCTGTGGCTGCCGGCTTCATGGCGGCAGCGCTTGACGCTGTCCAGTCCGCAGTTACTGGTGCTTGCGAGCGAGACACAGCTGCAATTATACGATAAACGCGGTGCTGAACGGCGCGAGCTGATGGCTTATGAGCGCAAACAGTTGAGCACAAGTGCCCAGCCTGATCGTTTACCGAAAGTGGGTGATCGGCAGGTCGTGCTTGGTTTGACACCGGAACAAGCGCTTTGTACGACCGTAACCTTTTCCTCTGGCAGCGGAAAATAATCTGCATCAGGTGGTCGGTTTTGAAATTGATCGCTTGACTCCGTTCAGTGCGGATAAAGTCTATTACGATGCCAAGATCGTAGATCGGCAGCCGGATAATCGTATTTTACGGGCGCGCCTGGCAGTAGTGCCGCGTACCACCCTGACCGCTATTCTGACACAACTGCAAACTCTGGGGTTGACGCCTGCAGCTGTTGTTATTGAAGGAGATACCAGCGGACTCAATTTATTACCTCCCGGCAAGCGCCGTCGGCGGTTAAATGCCGTACAGTGGTGGGGGCGCGCCTTGTTGCTGCTGATCGCGTTGACCCTGCTGGTGGCCGCTGCTCTGCCATTATGGCAACAGCGCAGTATTGTGGTTCGCTTGTTGCCGCTGGTCGATGCCGCAGAGCAGGAAGCTCAGTCGGTACTGGCTTTTCGTGACCGCCTGGACAATGCGGTAGAGTCATCTCAGTTTTTGCTGGAAAAGCGCCGCCAGTCGGCTTTAATGGTCGATGTTTTGAATGAGCTCACAGCGCTACTGCCCGATAATACTTATCTGGAACAACTCAGTGTACGCAATGGTCAGCTTGAACTGCGTGGTCAATCGGCTGAAGCCACGGCGCTGATCAGCTTGATTGAAGACTCCAAGCTGTTTGCCCAGACGACCTTTCGCTCACCAGTAGTCAAGGACAATCGAACCGGCCAGGATCGGTTTGTCATAAGTGCTACAGTTACTCCGGTACCGGAACATGCCCCGTCCGCGCAACAGGGTATATCAACCGAAGATTTACCTGAGGATTTATCTGGAGAATCACCCGAAGAGTTGTCCGAAGAGCAATCTGGAGCAGAGCCGCCAGCCGAACCTGTACCGATGACAGAGTTGGCCCCGTCACCTGAGTCCGACATACTTTTACAAGATCCGGAGCGGGACAATGTCAACTAGCGCTCATCGCCTGATTGCTTTATTACTGCTGGCCTTGCTACTGGGGGGCGGACAGTGGCTGTTCGAACGCTACTGGCTGGGCCTGCGGCAACATTATGCTGAAGCCACAGAACAACTCCAGGATCGCCTGATGCGCTATCAGCGCCTGATCGCGCAGCGCCCATTACTGGAACAGAAATTAGGGGAAGTGCGGGAAGACGATACCGTCGATGCGTATTATCTGAACCAGACATCACCGACCCTGGCAGCAACTGAATTGCAGCGCCGGGCAGGACAGGTGGTGCAAAACAATGGTGGCAGTCTGACCAGCAGCCAGATTTTACCGGTGGAAGAAGAAGACGGCTTCAGTAAAGTGGGTATCCGGGTGCAAATGAATGGCAGCGTGGATGCTTTAAATAAAGCGTTGTATGTGCTGGAGTCCACCCGTCCTACTGTGTTTATTGATAATGTTCAGATTCGTGCCCGTACTATTCGCCAGCGTGTGCCGAGTCGATCAGCGCAGCAAAATGGTGGGGTTGAGATCAAGACCGAAATCCAGTTAACAGCGCAGTTCGAACTAGCAGGTTATATGCGCAAAGGGACAAACTGATGCGTTCAAAAAGCATTGTTCTGCTGTTGTTGGGGGGCTGGCTAGTGCTGCTTGGCTGGGTTGTGCTGACCTATCTGTCACCACCACGCCTGGATGATTATCTGGTCACATCCGGTGCGGTCATGCCAGCAGAATCTGTAGCCGACGGTTTGCAGAGCTTTGATATTTTTAAACTGCCCGCGCTGGCGCAATATGCCGAAACAGTCGACCGGCCTTTGTTCTACCCTGAGCGCCGGCCGCCAAAGCCGGACCCGGAACCGGTCGCAGTGCCGGAACCGCCTGCGCCGCCACCGGACGAATCCGAAATGACCCTGATTGGGGTATTAATTACACCGCAATCGACCACGGCGATGGTACGGGTCGAAAATGCGGAAAAAACGGACCTGCTGAAAATCGGTGATAAAGTTGAAACCTGGCAGTTGGCCGAGATCAAAACCGAAAGCGTGATTTTTCGAAAAGGTGAGAAAACCAAAGAGCTGACGCTGGAACGCAATCAGC
Source organism: Gammaproteobacteria bacterium (assembly GCA_041396125.1). Lineage (GTDB taxonomy): Bacteria > Pseudomonadota > Gammaproteobacteria > Competibacterales > Competibacteraceae > JAWKZG01. Next base: position 98,165 of record JAWKZG010000002.1, read on the forward strand.
GCCAGCCCGCCATGAGACCGCATTCATTACAGCCACCGGCGCAACAACCGGCTGGTCAGCAACCGAATACAGATGCAACAACAGCCGAGAATCAATCCCCCGAAACGCAGGATAATCAAGCTGCAATTGCTGAACGTTTACGCTTGCGTCAGGAGCGTTTGAAAGCAATTGCTGAACGTCGCCGGCAATTACTGGAGCAACAACGGGCCCGGTCGAAAAATACACGGCGCAAAAATGATGCGGTTGGCAATGAAAATTAAGTGTCGGCCGGAGCAATGCATCGGCCATGATGGCAGCCGAAGAGAACCAAAATACCGGATCGACCCCGGCACTGTTTGGGTTAAAAAAGGTACTGGCAAGACGCTGCTGGTGTTGAATACGGGAAACAAAGCCATCGAAAACAAACAGTTTTCACCCTGTGAACAAGATACGGGGGCAAGAAGGGAGTTTGAAACTCCGAATCTATGGGAGCTAATGTTGTTGATTACTAACTATAAGCCACGGCTCAAATCTTGGGGAGCAGTAGCCGTAGCATGCTTGCTCAGCGCCTGCTCGACGTTATCGCCGACACAGGAAACGCGCAGTCAGGACTCACTCTTGTCGGATGATCTGACCACTACGACGCGTTATCAAGCACTAAGCAATGACATTCGGCCCAGTGAAGTGGTCGACAAGGAACCATCTTCAGTAATTCTGGGCAGCGGGGAGTTTGTTAATACCCGCATCGCCGGGCGTGCGCCGGTCATACGTAATGAGCAAGGCGAAATCACCCTGAATTTCGAATTGGCGGATATTCGGGATGTTGTCAAAGTTGTTTTTGATACATTACAGGAAAATTATATTCTTGATCCTGGCGTGCAGGGTGAGGTTACCGTACAAACCAGCAGCCCGCTGCCCAAAGAGGTGTTATTGCCGACGCTGGAGACCTTGTTGCGCCAGGTCGGAGCGGCTATTGTCCGCAGCCAGGGTGTATATAAGATCGTGCCGGTAGGCACTGCCGTGCGAGGTAATCTGACCCCCAAGCTGAGAGGTACCAAACTGGGGCCGGGGTTTAGTGTAAGGATTTTTCCATTGCGCTATATCAGCGTCACCGAGATGGAAACCATACTCCAGCCATTTGCGCCTGAGGGCGGTATTCAGCTGGTTGATCCGGTGCGTAACTTACTGATATTGGCAGGCACCGATCAGGAGTTGAATTATCTCCAGGAAACGATCGAAACCTTTGATGTTAACTGGTTGAAAGGGATGTCTGTCGGGATGTATCCCCTGCAAAATGTGGATGCCCAGGATGTTGCCGACGAATTAAGTAAATTGTTTGGCCCGGATTCGGGATTGCCGTTTGCGGGTTTGTTCCGCTTTGTACCAATTATCCGACTGAACGCGATATTGGTCATCACACCGCAGCCTGAGTATTTAAAAGAAGTGACAGCCTGGATCGAGCGCCTGGATGAAGGCGGCGGTGAGCGCTTGTACGTTTATGATGTGCAGAACGGCAGTGCGGCATACCTGGCGGGTTTGCTCGGTGATGTGTTTGATGCCAATAGTAGTGGGGGGGGGCAGCAGGTGCAGTCAACTTCCGGTCAGGTTGCTCCAGGCCAGACGCCAAGCCAGATCAGTTCTGGCGGAACCACCAGCGCAAACCTGGCGGTTTTTCAGCTGCAACAACCTGATGAATTATCCGGTGTTCCGCCTGTGCAAAGTTCTCAAATCAGCGGAGGATTAGGGCGGAGCAATGACAATGTGCGCATCATTGCCGACGAAGAGAATAATTCCCTGCTGATATGGGCAGATACCCAGACCTATGACAAGATTTTCAGTGCGTTGGCCCGCCTGGATCGACGGCCGCGCCAGGTGTTGATCGAAGCCACCATCGCGGAAGTAGGTCTGTCTGACGAGCTTCAATATGGCATCCAGTGGTTTTTCAAGAATGGCTTTAGCAATAGCAGCAAAGGTGGCACTGGCTCGTTGGGGCTGCCAACGAACATTGATAATACTTCGTTATTCGATGCGATAAGTGCTAACCAATTTGCTTATGCAATTTCAGATACCGCCGGTATTGTAAGAGCGCTTCTGACAACCCTCGCTTCAGAATCCAGAGCGAGAGTATTATCGTCGCCGCAGGTTTTGGTGATCGATAACCAGGAGGCCAAAATCCAGGTGGGTGATCAGGTACCGTTCCGGACGTCGACCTCGAGTACCACGACCAGTACAACCTCGAATATCGAATTCAAAGACACCGGTGTTATTTTGAGCGTCAAGCCGGAAATTAAAGCCGGTGGCCTGATTCGCCTGGAGATCAGTCAGGAAGTTATCACCTTGGGTGAAACGCCTGAAGGCATCGACCAGCCACCATTAAACCGGCGCAGCGTGGAAAGCAATGTTGCAGTCGAAAGCGGCCAGACTATTGTGCTGGGCGGTTTAATCACAGAAACCAGCCTGGACAGCAGTGCAGGTCTGCCAGGCTTGCACAATTTACCGGTACTCGGGGGATTATTCGGCTCTAAATCGGATGATTATCAGCGTCGGGAACTGGTCATTCTGATTACCCCGACCGTCATTGAAACCAGTGCCGATGCGGTGCAGATTGCCGACGAGCTTAGAGAGCGTATGCGTGGAGTTATCCCTATTGAAAGTCCCTGGAAGCAACCTATTGAAGAAATCGGTCGGCAGCGTCGCTTTTTTCAAGCGCCTTGATAACGCAGTGAATAACAGCATATGAGTACACAGTTCAAGGCGGCGGCCAAGGCGTCAGTCGTTATTCCGGTCAAAAATGGCGGTGTGTTATTGCGTCAAGTCCTGCAGGCTGTATGCCGCCAGCAAGCCCCCTGGCCCTATGAGGTGCTGGTGATTGACTCGGGCTCACGTGATGGTTCGCAGACTGTTGTGCGGGATCTGGGCATCCGCCTGCATGAAATTCCACCTGCTGAATTCGGCCATGGCAAGACCCGAAATCTCGGCGCAAGCCTGACGACAGGCGACTTTGTTGTTTTCATTACACAGGATGCTTTACCGGCGAACGAGCACTGGCTGAATAATCTGGTGAGCGCCGCTGAGCTGTCTCCCGATACCGCCGGTGCGTTCGGCCGACATCTGGCTTATCCAGAGCATGGACCTGTCATCGCGCGTGAATTGCAAACCCATTTTTCGGGTTTTGGCGCGCAGGCCCACACGGTGCAAATGGACGATTCCGAGCGTTACCGGCACGAGCAGGGGTATCGTCAGTTTTTACATTTTTTTTCCAGCAATAACGCGTGTATCCGGCGTAGCGTATGGCAGCGCATACCCTTGCCAGAGGTTGATTTCGCCGAAGATCAGTTATGGGCAAAAGCTATCATCGAAGCGGGCTTTGCCAAAGCCTACGCGCCGGATGCATGCGTATTCCACTCGCATAAATTCGGTGTGCTGGAAACGTATCGGCGAGCCTATGATGAGTCGAGTGCCTTGCGCCAACTGTTTGGTTATGAGTTGGTTCCAAGTGTCAAACATTTGCTCAAGCACAGCTGGTTGCTGAGTCGGCGAGATTGGTGCTGGATAGCCGAATCGACACTACCAGCTCGCAATAAATGCCTGGGTATGGTAAAAACGCCGGCTGCAAATTTTTCCCGCTTACTGGGGTTTTATGCCGGTGTCAAGCAAACTCGCTTACCCAACTGGCTCAAAGAGCATTCCTCGCGCGATAAAGCCCTGCAGCGGTCATAACTCATCCAATAGTCGGAGTGTCTGTCGGGCGTGAGCGCTGAAACTTCCTATATACGCCAACTTTGCGGTATTGCTGGGCGTTGGCATAAATTCCCCTTGTTGTTTCGTCATCTCGGCTGGCGTGGTGCGTTGGGCTATTTGGCTCGCCGGCTGGGCAGGCTCATCCGTGGCGAACCGCAGTCCTCAACGCCTAAAAATAATGTCATTGCGTTCTATGATTTCCTGATTCGTCCGGCCCGCCCTGCTAGCGTTGAGGCTTCGGCTATACCGCCGCGCTCGATGAATTGGGTTATTCCGCATTTTGAAATCGGCAGCGGCGGCCATATGACCGCTTTTCGCATGATTCAGCAACTCGAACAGCGCGGTTATCAATGTCGCATCGTGCTGGTAGGACCCAGTGCCTACCGCAATAATGCCGAGTTGACCCGTACTATTCGCAAGCATTTCATCCCGCTGACAGCGAGTGCCAGTGTGGGCGAAGAAAGTCTGGAACCCGCCGAGTTCACTGTGGCCACCTCCTGGGAAACGGCATATGCCGTGCGGCGCTTCGCTGACACCCGGCATAAACTGTATTTCGTGCAGGATATGGAGCCATATTTTTACGCCCATGGCAGTACTTATGCCTTTGCTGAAGCCACTTACCGCTTCGGTTTCATCGGCATTACTGCTGGCGATTGGCTGGCGCAGCTTATGCGTGAGCAGTATGGGATGGAAGCTTATCCGTTTGGTTTTTCCTACGATAAAGCGCAACACCAGCTTAAACCGCATCAACCGGGGCCGCAGCGGGTATTTTTGTATGCGCGTTCGGTGACGCCACGGCGCGGCTTTGAACTCGGTTTACTGGCGCTTAGTCTGGTTCACAAGGCTCTGCCCGAGGTGGAGTTTGTTCTGGTCGGCTGGGATGCCTCTGCGTATGAAATTCCTTTCAAGCATATCAATCCGGGTGTTGTGCCCGCTGCCAAGCTGCCAGAGTATTATCAGATGTGTGATGCTGCGCTGGTGTTGTCTCTGACCAATCTCTCTCTGTTACCGCTGGAACTGATGGCTTGTGGTTGTCCGGTCGTCTCTAATGACGGCCCCAATGTTGAATGGCAGCTCAAGCATGAAGACAATGCACTGCTTGCTGCGGCCACTCCGGAAGCCTTGGCGGCTGCATTAATCCGCTTGTTGACAGAAGAAGAGCTGCGACAGCGCATTATTGCCAATGGCCTTGCCTTTGCCCAGGCGAGCGATTGGAGCCGGGAAGGCAGCCGGGTGCATGCCTGTCTGGAACAGATACGGAGCCGCTAGTGCAGGTATTTCGGTCCCATTTCGGCGCTTTACGGCGACATGCCTATCTGTTTCTGCTATGGATGCAGCGGGATATTAAAAGTCGTTACGCAGGCTCTATTGGCGGCCTGTTCTGGGCTTTGTTACAACCGATTTTTACGATTGCCTTGTTCTATGTCGTGTTCGCGCTGGTTTTGCAGGTGCGAGTGCCGGAACTAGCCAGCACATCCGGCTATTTTCTGTATTTGCTGGCGGGTTTGCTGCCCTGGCTGAGTATTTCCGATGGACTGGCCCGGTCGACCGGAGCACTGGTCGGGCAGGAACAGTTTCTGCAAAAAGTCGTGTTTCCCATTGAAATCATTCCCGCGACCGCAGTCATCACCAGCCTGGTCACGCAACTCATCGGCATGATGTTTTTGCTTATCTTCCTGGTCGTTGCGGGCATGGTGTCATTTCGCTGGCTGTTATTGCCGGTGGTGCTTGCCTGCCAGCTGATTATGACGCTTGGCCTGGGGTGTGCGCTGGCTATTCTCGGGGTACATGTGAAAGATTTACTGCAGTTGACACCCGTATTGCTGCAGTTTTTGTTTTACAGCGCCCCGATTTTGTATTCCCGCAGTTTTATTGCACCGGGCTATCATAAATTTTTTCTGCTAAATCCATTTACCGCCTTGATCGAAGCCTATCACTGGATACTCCTGGGTATCCCTATTAATCTGGCAACCGCGCTGGCGCTGGGGTTTTGGGTGCTGGTTCTGGGACTGGGGGGCTGGCTGTTGTTTCGGCTCCTGAAGCCCACGCTGGGGGATTATCTATGAACCCCGCCATCCGGCTGGAGCACGTAGCCAAAGGCTATCGATTTTATCAGCGGCCGGCGGACCGGCTGCGGGAGCTGCTCTGGCGACGCCCTCTGCATACCATACACTGGGCCTTACAGGACATCGATCTGCTGGTTCAGCCTGGCGAGACGTTCGGTCTGATAGGCGAAAACGGCGCGGGTAAAAGCACTTTACTGAAGCTGATTGCGGGCACCAGTAAAGCCAGCCGGGGCCAGGTCAGTTGTGAGGGCCGTATCACGGCGTTGCTGGAGCTGGGAGCAGGATTCCATCCCGAGGAAACCGGACGCGAGAACGTCTACCTGATGGGGGCGCTGAACGGTATTCCCGCTGCAGCAATGGCGGACTATTTTGAGCAGATCGCGGCGTTTGCCGAACTCAGCGATGAAGTATTGGCGCGGCCGGTGAAAACCTATTCCTCGGGCATGTTTATGCGGCTGGCGTTTGCAGCCGCTACGGCAGTGGATCCCGATATCCTGATTGTTGATGAAGCACTGTCCGTTGGCGATATGTATTTTCAGAAAAAAAGTCTGGACCGGATCATGCGGTTTCGTGAAGCTGGTAAAACGGTCTTGTTCTGTTCGCATAATATGTACCAGATCCGCAGTCTGTGTCAGCGTGCCGCCTGGCTGCATGAAGGGCGTGTGCGGGCGCTGGGTGATACCGAACAGGTGGTGACTGCTTACGAAAGCCATGAGCGTGAAAAACAGGCGCAATACAGGCAGCAGAATGATGCGGCAGCGTCTGACGGTATGGCGGGCCTGAGCAATTATCGGCCGCTGGCTGCGAGCAGTTCTGCGCCGGTACGGGTCCGCCAGGTCACGTTGTCAGGCGGGCAGAGCGATGATGTTGTGTATCTGGAAACCTTTCAAGATGTTGCTGTCACGGTAGAACTTGAAAGTGTCGATCTCGCAACGCTGTATCACGTTGGTATCGCTATCGTGCGTAACGACAAGGAAAATATCTTTGGCACCAGTACGCACTTTGAACCGGACAGCAAGCCCCTGCAGGGGAGTCGGGACGTTATTCTGCAATTGCCGCGCTTAAGTCTGTTGTCGGGCGAATACTGGCTCAGCGTTTATGTGCTGGATGATTCCGGCCTGCAAGTGTACGACATGGCTGAGCTGATCTGCCCGTTTACCGTCTACAATCCGGGCCGCAGCTTCGGCTTTGTGCAATTGCCGTTTCAGTGGCAATTATGAATCCCCAGTGGCTGCTTTGGCTGCGTTATTACGCAGTTTTCCAGAATCTGGCCCGGCTGCCTCTGCCGCTTGCCTACCGTGCTGCCAGCCGTATCGGTCAGCTCGATTACCACCGCCAGCCGGCTGCACGGCAGTATATCGAAACCGGCATGCAGCAGATATTGCCCGCGCATCTGGCTGATCCGGCCCAGCGTGAGCAATATATACAAGCCTATTTCGGCATGATGGCGCGGGAGCTGCTCGATACCTTCGTCATGGCGCGGATGCGACCACAGCGTCAGAATCTGCTCACTCTGGCGGCAGGCTCGCTGGATGTGTTGCACGCAGCACGGCACGGCGGGCGTGGTGTAATTATCGCAATGAATCATTTCAGTCGCATCAATATGCTGCTGCTAGCCTTGGCTCTGGCTGGTGAGCGTCTGGGGATGCTGACCATGGTCACCGATGAGCGCAATCGCGATCTGGACCCGGTCAGCCGGCGTTATCTGCAGTTCAAAATTGGCACCCTGGTACATTTTATCCAGGGGCGATGGATCACGCTCGGGGATGATATGCGGGTGTTATATCAGGCGCTGGCGCAGGGTGAAACTATCGTGTTGCTGCTGGATTCGCATACACCTGACCGCGCGCAGAAAAGACTGCGGATGCCGTTTTTCGAGGGCTCTTTGTCCGTTGCGCGAGGTGTTGCGCGTCTGGCCGAGAAAACCGGTGCCGGTATTGTGTACGGCGTACCGCATGAAAACGGCTGGCGTATCAACGCCGAGCTGCGATCATTGCCAGAAGATCCTTATCAAGCCGTAGAAGCTGCCGTGGGCGAGTTACAGCGCGATATAATCCGTGCTCCTGGGCCTGGTGGAACTGGAATACCTGGCAATCCATCTGGACGCCGGATTAACCAACGGGGCAGGTACCGTTAAGCCTGGTGTGACGGGAATACCTGGCAATCCATCTGGACGCCGGATTAACCCATCTTCAATATCTGGTCGCTGAACCGGAATGTGTGATGCGTTATTCCAGTTCAACGCCTATTTAATTTTTTTACTCTACGATACGATAGTAATAGCCTTGGGATCTTCACCGGCCTGATACACTGTCCACATTTGCCGATAGGCCTGTTCCAGCAGTCTGGCAAAGCGCGCGGTATCGAAGAGCGCGGCGGTCTGCTTCTGCTGATCCAACTTGTCACGCATATCACGTAATTCAGCTGGATTCTCGGCCAAGCGCACGGCAGTTTTTTCAAACGTCGCCAAGTCAGGCATGATCAGCTCCGGCATACCGACTGCATTGAGCAGACTGGCACCCACTCGAGATGGAAAACTCTGGCCAGGGCAGGTCAATGCCGGCAAGCCTGCCCAAAGTGCGTCGCTAAGCGTCGTATGGCCATTATAAAAATAGGTATCGAGAAATAAATCCGCCAGCCGGTGACGTGCCAAATGCTTGTCTGGCTCAAGTCTGGGGGCGGTAATCAAGCGCTCGCCTGCCACGCCCCGTTTGTTTGCCTCCCGGCGCAGATTGGCGAGGGTTTCCGCAGGACCGTCCAGCAGCCATAAAACACTGTCAGGGACACGCTTGAGAATCCGCATCCAGACATCGAACATCAATGGTTCAATTTTCTGGTGGCCGCAGAAACAGCAAAATACGAAACCGGTAGGTGGCAGCTTGCAGTCGGCGCGTGTCCGGGGTATCCGTGGCAATCGGACGGTCGCAATCGTTAACCTGATAACTGTCCGGCAAGGTTACGAAGTGCTCGTCGTAATAAGCCTGCTCGGCGGGCGGTGTGACAATGGCATCGGTAATAATGTAATCGATAAAGGTTGCGCCGAGAGTGCCGGGATGGCCCAGATACGTGACCTGAATCGGTGCCGGCTTGAGGTGCCAGAATCTCGATTCGGTTGAGCCCGGCATGCCCGTTCAGGTCGATCAGAATATCGATGCCATCCTGATAGATACGCCGGGCCGCCTCAACCGGGCTAAGGGAACGCAGCTCGCGGAAAGTATCCACGTCAGTCTCAACCCGTTGCCGGTAAGCACTGTGATCATTTTTGCCAATGGAATAGGCGAACACTTCAAAGCCGGTACGGTCATGCCGACTGAACAGTCCCTGGATCAGGTGGGTCGTGGCATGGTTATTAAAATCAGTCGATAGATAGCCAATACGCAGCTTTGTGCGTTCCGCTGGACGATGCTCAAATCCCAGCTGAGGACGTAAAGAAAGCAGCGGTTCAGTGCGGATCCTGGTCATGGCGCGGGCCAGTTGTTGTCGCTCGACGCTACTGATTTCCAGGGGCAGTTGCGCGACCAGAAACGGCCGGGTTGCGACTCTGCCGGTCTCCCAGTTTTGTAAAATAGACTCAAGCAGACGCGGCCGGATGGTATCCAGCCGCCGCCAATCGCATAGTTTAAGCTGGGTGCCAATCAGATTATCCAGAGCAGCCAGATGGTTAGGCTGTAACTTTAGCGCGCGTTGGTAGCAGGCGGCAGCATCTGCCAAGTGGTTGCGCGATGCCAGCAGGTTGCCCAGGTCCACCAGTAAATTCGGCTGCTTTGGATTGTGTTGCAGGGATTTACGATAGCAGGATTCGGCCTCCTCAAGCTTATCCTGCTGCTGCTGTACTGTTCCGAGCCGATACAGCGCTGCTGCAAACTTAGGGCGTAGTTTGATAGCTTGGCGCAAGCAGTCTGCAGCATCCTCGGGGCGTCCGAGGCGCAGCAATGCATTGGCTTTGTGATACCAGGCTTCGGCAAATTCAGGTTTAAGCTGCAGGGCGCGTTCAAGTGCCTGCAGTGCATTTTGTGGTTGATTCAGACCGGCTTGGGCTATGCCTAAATTAAGCCAGTACTCCGCAATGTTTGCGGATACTTGTATGGCCTGCTGGATCAGTTGATATGCTACGGCGGGCTTGCCAGCCTGCAGCGCCAGCGTGCCGAGCAGATGCAGCGCCTCGCTGTTGCGTGGATCATCAGCCAGCACCTTGCGATACAGTTGTTCCGCGTGTTGAAGCTCACCAGCGTGCTGATGTCGGAGGGCTTGGTGTAGGGTTTGGTTCACGTAAGGTTCCAGAATTTGGATTTGATAAAAATTAACAAAAAATCAATGGCTATGTAAAAATTTACACAGGTTTGACGGTACAGTATCCGGTAGGTACTAATGCGAAGGATTATAATTCATGACGCAGGAATTATTAGAAGCACTTCATGGTATTAAACTGGATAATTTTTGTTGTTAAATTATAACAAATTCGTAAAAATGAGTTTATCTTTTGACTTCTAATCTGTTAGAATTGGCATTGAAAGGCTGAAAGTTTTTGGTAGCATTTTCTTAAGTAGTTTACGTGTATTGGAAATAATCGTAGTTGCGAGGAGTAATAACGTGAAGCAGAAATTTAATTTTATTGCTGGATTAGGGGTTGCGGCCTTACTGGCAAGTGGTTTTGCCGGTGCGCAAGAGACTGTCACAGAAGGTCCGTTCTCCGTGACCTTTCCTGAAGGGCGCCTTGATATTGATGATACTCAAACCTTGCCTGCAGCATGTACGGGCACTGACCTGAGCTTGGTATCCGTCAGGGCTGATTACACTGTACGTACCCGGGTTGATTTGGAAACAACTAATAATACCAGCGGTGAAACGCGTACCTACGACGTAACGGTTTCTGAAAGCCCTCTGACGTTGACAGTTGGCGGTGTCAATGTAATCGCTTCTGAGAGCCCTGGCAGTGTCAATGTAACAGGTAGCCTGGATGCAGGTGAGACAGCAACGGATGCTACAGACCCATTGACCGATATCGCGGGCACAACGACCTTCAGTTCTACGGGTGCTTTCGGATCTGGCGCTGTAGACGTACGCTTTGTTGCAGTCGGCGACTCAATCGTGCGCAATGCCTCCAATGTTAACTCTGTCGTGAATCATTTTGGGCAAGCCAGCGTAAGCGTCGTTTATACTTGCGAAAGAGAAGTGCCAGTATGTCCGCTTGATCCCAGTATACCGGCAGATGATCCACTATGTGTACCTTGTGAATTCAACCCCAATATTCTGGCCAGTAATCCAGCTTGTGTGCCCCCGCCTGCAGTGCCGGGTATGACCAGCTTTGGTTTGCTTGCCTCTGTCCTGGGTCTGCCGCTGATTGCCGGTTTCTTCGCTGCACGTCGCCGTATGAAGAAGTAATAATCAGCTGGTTTATCTAGCTGTCAAAAAGCGGGATCAATGATCCCGCTTTTTTTATGGTCTGTTTTTTATTTAGATTTATTCAATTCTTTAAGTATTTTTTAATGCTTGCACACGCAAATTCTTCTTAAGATATTCTCTATCTTTACAAAAAATACAACAGACATATCTATTCTCTCGTTCTGCATTGAGGAAAAGATTAGTCAAAAGCTCAATAATGGCTATTATCAATGTCGACAATCCTTGTCATTAAATTAAGTGCTCTGGGCGATGTGCTGATTGCCAGTGCCGCTTTGCAGCGTATTATTGATCACCATCAGGGGCAGCAGATCCGGCTGCTGACCGCACCGGCTTTTGTACCGTTATTCAGTGCCTGGAGTGGTCTTGAAGCAAACGGATTCCCGATTCAGGACTGGGGGCAGGTACTAACAACCGGCTGGCAATTGCGTCGCTCAAAACTGCAACGTGTTTATGATTTACAAGGCAATAAGCGCAGTCGGGTGCTGAGCTGGCTTAGTGGTGCACCTGAACGGATTGGTTTATGGCCTGGCTGGCCCTATACCCACAGCAGTCCATTACCCCGTCGTCCAAGAGTGCATCCCTGGCTGAGGATGAACAGTGTTTTAGCCGCTGTAGGTATGCCGCCTGCCGAGGAATATTCACCGTTGCCAAGCAGTGACGAAGCCCGGTTTCAAGCGCAACACTGGCTCAGTGGTCACGGACTCGATGCGGCTCCATTAGTACTCATTCATGCAGGCTGCAGCGCCCGCTGGCAGAGCAAACGCTGGGGCGAAGCGAAGTTTCTGGGTTTAGCCCGCAAATTGTCAGACGGTGGGCTTACTGTGATCTGGATCGGTGGGCCGGATGATCGTGAGCTGAACGCGCGCCTTTCTGCGCAAGTTGGCGTGAATGCCTGCGATGCGTTCAGCATTTCCGGCTTGATCGCACTGGGACGCTATGCCCGCTTTGCGATTACCAATGACTCCGGCCCTATGCATGCGCTGGCGGCCGCGAATATTCCGGTCTACAGCCTGTTTGGGCCGACAGACTGGCGATTGAGTCATGCTTTGGGGCAGGCTGATCGGGTGATACAGGCGGGTGTTGACTGCAGTCCGTGTTTTAAAACCAGTTGTCCGCTGAGCACCGATATCCACCGTTGTATGCAAAATATTACTGCCGAAACTGTTTTCAGGCGCTTGCAGCTGGATAATCTGATCCCTGCAAATGCTGGTACAGCTGCTGATATTGCTGCAGTATCCGATGACGATTAAATTGCTGGCGAACTTTGTCCTGTCCTGCACGTGCGATCCTGCCGCATAGTTCTGGTTGCGTCAGCAGGTGCTGCATACCTGCGGCGAGGGCTTCTGTGTCCTGACAGGGTACACACCAGGCATTTTCCAGATGTGCGCAGAGTTCCCGCGCGCCCCGACTGTTGCTGGTTAACAGCGGTTTACCGTAAGCCCAGGATTCCAGAATGACATTGCCCAGGGTTTCCTCTTTCAGGGAAGGAAATACCACCAGATCTGCCGCCCGATAATAGGGCAGTAACTCATTTTGCCAGCCCGCCCAATGAATGCGCTGGGCAATACCCAGTGTGCCAGCCTGGTTTTGTAAAACCTGGCGCAGTGGTCCGTCCCCCACAATCACTAAATATACTGGCTGGCCATCCAGATGTTCAGGCAGACGGGCGAAGGCTTCCAGCAGAAACTGCAAACCCTTGACCGGGTGCAGACGGCCGACTGCCAGCATGATTTTAGCGTTTTCGGGTAATGCTGGTAGCAGGGGGGGGGCCGGCGCTATCGCTGATTCGGCTGGCATATCAATAAAATTATAAATCTGGAACACGCGATCTGCCGGCAGTCCGTGTTCAATCAGATAATCGCAAAGTCCGTGCGTGTTGCCAATCCAGCCATGGGCATGACGATAACGCTTGAGAGAATAATAACCGCCGAGCCTAGCCAGATGAACCGTCGAGCCATTTTCCGGCAATCGCGTCAGTGCTGTGGCACGACCCATATAGGTTTGCACAATTGAGGGTTGCCAGGAGCGGACAATCCTCTGGATACGCCAGCGTGACAGCGGGGTACGCATACCGAGCCTGAACCGTGTCAGGGCTGCTGGCAGCTGGGCATCCAGAGCACTGCCATGGCGTAATATCACGGCAGTTTCCCAGCCGTCTTCATGCAGCGCGCTGACCAGGCGTAAAAAAAATCGTTCAGCGCCGCCTAATTCGTCGCTGCCGATAATATGTAGTGTTTTCAGCACGGCAAATTACGGTGTGATCGCGTTATTAATTACTCTTGCGGCCGCATTTTTCTGACCTCATCGTCGCTCGGCAAATAATCAGCGCCATCGGCATAAAACCAGTCGACCATAACGCCCTGGCCATCCTGAACCGCAGTACGGCCTACGTAGGCACCCATGGTGGATTGGTGATCGATTGCACGGAAGCTGAATGTACCGGTGGGGGAGTCGACCTCAATACCTTCAGCCGCCTTGATCAGGGCTTCGGTATCGGTAGAGCCGGCTTTTTCAATAATAGCGGCCAGCGCCAAAAAAGTATTATAGCCAACGATGGAGCCAAGGCGCGGGTAATCATTGAATTTTGCCTGATACGATTCCACAAAGGCTTCATGCTCGGGGGTATTGATGGCATACCAGGGATAACCGGTCACAATCCAGCCTGTCGGGGTTTCATCGCCTAATGGGTCGAGGTATTCGGGCTCACCGGTGAGCAGCCCGACCACTTCGCGGTTTTCAAACAAGCCGCGCAGTTTGCCTTCGCGCACGAATTTAGCCAGATCACCACCGAAAGTGACATTGTAAATAGCCTCCGGGTTGGCATTTGATAAGGCCTGTACTTCGGCCCCTGCGTCGATTTTAAACAGTGCAGGCCATTGCTCAGCCACGAATTCCACATCCGGGCGGCGGGCTTGTAACAAGGCCTTGAAGGTAGCGACGGCATCCTGGCCGTATTTATAATTCGGAGCGATAGTTGCCCAGCGCTTGGCCGGCAGTTTGGCGGCTTCGGCGGCCAGCATATTGGCCTGGGTATAGGTATTGGGACGCAGTCGGAAAGTGTAGCGATTGCCTTGTTGCCAGGTGACCGCATCACTTAGAGGCTCGGCAGCCAGGAAAAACACCTTGCGCTGTTTGGCAAAATCCGCCACTGCCAGGCCGATATTAGACAGGAACGTTCCGGCCAGTAAGGCGACTTTTTCCTTGCTGACCAGTTCTTCGGCAATGCGCACAGCGTCGCCCGGTTTGCCGTCATCGTCGCGAGCAATGACTTCCAGAGGGCGGCCCAGGACACCGCCACCTGCATTAATTTCTTCCACCGCCAGTTCCCAACCGTTGCGATAAGGCTGAGTAAATGCCGGTAGCCGGGTATAGCTGTTAATTTCGCCGATTTTGATCGGCTCGGCTGCACGCACCGAGCAGGTTGTGCTGATAATGGCCAGCAGTAGCGCGATAGTTAGCTTTGACAACATAGTCATCTCCTGGTTTGGCAATTAGGGACATGTATTCGGGGTTGGGTAATCGGGCACCCTGATCGTGAGTATGCTTCGGACACCAAATAGTATAGCCGTAGCCGGGCCCGGGCGGAAAACCCGTTTAGTTTTGGTTCTGTGGAAGACCTATGGCGTTTATACTGTAAGCGAATTGTCATTAAACTGTCACAAATAACCCAGAACCAGAGAGGGGACGGCCATGGCCTATACCAGCGATGATATCCGTAATATTGCTCTGATCGGGCATGGCGCCTCGGGCAAAACCACCCTGACCGAGGCGCTATTGCTACAAACGGGTCGAATCGGCAGCGCCGGCTCGGTTGAAAAAGGCAACACCGTTACTGATTTCGATCCGTTAGAAAAAGAACATCAGCATTCCCTGGATTTAGCCGTCGTTAATTTCGATCATGCCGGCTCCCATATCAATCTGATTGACACTCCTGGCTTTCCGGATTTCATTGGACCTGCCATTTCAGCCTTGTCCGCCGTGGAAACAGCTGCTGTTGTAGTCAATGCTCAGACCGGCATCGAAACAGTCACCCGCCGCATGATGGAACACGCCGCCGAGCGCGGGCTGTGCCGGATCATTATCGTTAATAAAATCGATGTTGAAAATCTGGATCTGGAAGATATCGTCAGCCAGTTGCAGGATAGCTTTGGCAGTGAATGCCTGCCGCTTAATCTGCCGACTCAGGGGGGCAGTGCGGTAGTGGACTGTTTCTTCAATGAAGAGGGGGCCAGTGACTTCGGCAGTGTCAGCGATGCGCATACGGCCATCATCGATCAAGTGATCGAAATGAACGAAGAATTAATGGAGCTTTATCTGGAGGAAGGCGAGGAAGTCGATCCCAGTAAATTGCATGATACCTTTGAGTTGGCTTTACGCGAAGGCCACCTGGTACCTATCTGCTTCGTCTCGGCACGTACCGGTGTTGGTGTGCCGGAACTACTTGATATTTTTGCCAAAATGTTACCGTCACCGCTGGAAGGCAATCCAGAACCTTTCTATAAAGGGAGCGGCGATACGGAAGTTGAATTCAAGCCAGCGGCGGATCCTGCCCAGCATGCGATTGCACATGTGTTCAAAGTCGCCATTGATCCTTTTATCGGAAAACTGGCGCTGTTTCGTATTCATCAGGGCACCATCAACAAGGATAGCCAGCTGTTTATTGGTGATGGCCGCAAGCCATTTAAAGTAGGTCATTTATTGCAAGTACATGGCAAGGAGCACCAGGATATCGAACAAGGTGTGCCGGGCGATATTTGCGCAGTTGCCAAAGTTGACGATATTCACCGTTGGGCGGTTTTGCACGATTCCCACGATGAAGACCAGATGCGGCTCATTGAGCTGAAATTTCCTACCCCGCTGTTCGGACTCGCGATTACCGTGAAAACCCGAGGTGACGAACAGAAAATGTCTGACACGCTGCATAAACTGACAGAAGAAGACCCCTGCCTGGCGATCGAGCATAACCAGGCCACGGGTGAAACGGTATTGCGCGGTCTGAGCGATCTGCATTTACGGCTTACGCTGGAGAAAATGCGCGAGCGTTATAAGCTCGATGTCGATACCCGTCCGCCAAAAATCGCCTATCGTGAGACGATCAGCCTGAGTGCCGAAGGTCACCATCGCCATAAGAAACAGACGGGCGGTGCCGGGCAGTTCGGCGAAGTGTTCCTGCGGGTAGAGCCAATGGAGCATGGTGCGGGTTTCGAGTTTGCCAGCGAAGTTGTAGGGGGGGCCATTCCAACTTCACTGATTCCGGCAGTGGAAAAAGGCATCCGGGAAGCCTTGCCGCACGGTGCGGTTGCCGGATTTCCCCTGCACGATATCCGGGTCGTTGCCACCGATGGTAAACACCATCCGGTAGACTCCAAGGAAATTGCGTTTTCAACCGCTGGACGGGAGGCCTTTCTGGATGCTGTGCGCAAAGCGAAACCGATCGTCCTGGAGCCCATCGTAAGAATCCGCATCACCGTACCCCCCGATGCGATGGGCACACTAACCGGTGATTTATCCAGTCGACGCGGCCGGGTCAATGGTTCAGAAAGTGCGTCGGGCGGCAATATTGTGATCGATGGTCTGGTGCCGCTGGCCGAAATTGACGGCTACCAGTCCCAGTTAACCTCTATGACGGGTGGCGCGGGCACCTACGAAATCGAGTTCAGCCATTACGACCCGGTGCCGAGCGATATCCAGAAAAAACTGTGCGATGAATACCAGAATTCGCAACATCACACCGACTAGCTGCTGTGCAGAATACGCTGCAATGAAAAGCCGTATAGTGCGAGGGGATTTATGAATAAACCTTTGTTTATGAACTATAATAAGACCGATCTGGATCGTGAATATGATAACCGCAGCAAGGTTTCTGACGCTGCTGACTATATCAGCCGCTGGACGGCGCTGAGCGCGCAAGTACGTACCGACGGGCCGGCCCAACTCGATATCGCCTACGGTCCCAGTGCGGATGAAACCCTGGATGTTTTTCCAGTCGCTGGCGCCAGCAAGGCCCCGGTTCATGTGTTTTTTCATGGTGGTTATTGGAAAGCACTGCACAAAAATGACTTCAGTTTCGTGGTTAACGGACTGCGCCCTGCGGGTGCGATCACCGTCGTCGTCAATTATGCCTTGATGCCGCAGGTCAGTATGGCAGAGCTGATTCGCCAGTGTCGGGCTGCGCTGAATTGGGTCTGGCGCAATGCGGCTGGGTTTGGAGGCGATCGCGAGCAAATTTATATTTCCGGTCATTCCGCTGGCGGGCATATAACGGCAATGATGCTGGCGACAGACTGGCCGACTTTCGCAGCGGATTTGCCGCCAAATTTGGTCAAGGGCGCTTGCGGTATCAGCGGGCTGTACGATTTGGAACCGATTCAGCTGTGCTTTCTGAACGACGATTTACAGCTGACCGCAGAGCAGGCGCAGCAGCATAGCCCGATCCGTTTGCCTTGTCGGAATCCGGCGCCTTTGCTGTTACCCCTCGGCGCTTTGGAAGGACCGGAATACCTGCGCCAGTCAGAAGCACTGGCAGCACACTGGGGCCAGCAAGTAACACCCCCACAGGTCTGGCTGTTGCCAGA
The DNA here is from genome assembly GCA_041396125.1 of Gammaproteobacteria bacterium. Classification (GTDB taxonomy): domain Bacteria; phylum Pseudomonadota; class Gammaproteobacteria; order Competibacterales; family Competibacteraceae; genus JAWKZG01. The sequence continues at coordinate 115,929 of JAWKZG010000002.1, forward strand.
ACACAATCATTTTTCAATCGCTGCCCAACTGGAAACGGCAGACAGCGCGCTTAGTCGCGCGATTCAGCGGCAAATGGGCTTACTGGACTAACGTACTGCAGTGCATGTTGGCGACAGAGGACTATAATATTCAACCCAGGGCCATAAATAATTGCCAGGAGACGAGCGGTTTTACCGTAACGAACCCGGTGCAGGGATGCACAAAGGCCCATGCTTTAAGTTTGTCTCCCTGCATAGAATGTAATTCTATGAATTGGTGCATGTCATGATTGAAGGACTGATCGTAGCCGGCATTTTGGGAATTGTACTGGCGCTTTTCATATCGCTTATGCGAGGCCGGCGCCGCAAGCTATCTGTTGTCAATGCGCACCAGCAAGAGCCTCCTATGCAGGCGCAGGATATTCAGCCCCGTACCAGACCGCCTGATGATTTCAGCGTGCAGAACCGACCGGAACGTCGCTCAGGGGGACCGGCGTTGTGGTGATGACCGCCGCGAAGCCGTACGGTTTTCGGAAGATCGGCGGACGAATGTGGGACGGCGCAAGGAAGATCAGGTCTGGGCCGGCAAGAGTTTTCCTGATAAAAAATAGCGCACTAGCGCAGCCACGAAGCAGCAGGCTGTTTAAGTGTATCTGGCTGGCTACCGAGGCTGGCAAAATCCCACAGCTCAGTATCTGCTAAATGTGAAGGTACGACATTTTGCAGGCTGGCAAACAGCGTCTCCAGACGACCGGGAAACTGTTTGTCCCAGCTTTGCAGCATCTGCTTGATGGCCTGTCGCTGCAGATTGTCCTGTGAGCCGCAAAGTGTGCACGGAATGATCGGAAACTGACGGTAAGCTGCATAACGTTCGATATCTTTTTCACGACAGTAAGCCAGGGGACGGATCACGATATGTTTGCCGTTCTCACTTTGCAGCTTGGGCGGCATGGCCTTCAGGGTGCCGCCATAAAACATGTTTAGAAACAGGGTTTCGATGATGTCATCACGGTGATGCCCAAGGGCGATTTTGCTTATATTATGCTGTTCGGCAAAGGTGTATAAATTGCCACGGCGCAGGCGTGAGCACAGACTGCACATTGTTTTCCCTTCCGCGATCACCCGTTTCACAACACTGTATGTATCTTTCTCGATGATATGGAACGGCACACCCAGCTGGCGCAGATAGTCTGGTAAAACCTCGACGGGAAAACCGGGCTGTTTCTGATCCAGATTAACAGCGATCAATTCAAATTCGACCGGCGCGCTGCGTTGCAGATTAAGCAGCATATCCAGCAGGGTGTAGGAGTCTTTACCGCCAGACAGACACACCATAACGCGGTCGCCGGCCTCGATCATTCGAAACTGCTCAATCGCCTGACCAACCTGCCGGCGCAGTTTTTTATGCAGTTTATTCTGGTTGATTTGCTGTTTGCTAGCCGAAGCTTGCATTATGTTTGTCTCGTGAAATCCGTTAACAAAGAAGAGTCTAGTGAAGCTGGCATCATGGGGCACGCTTGCACCAGGTCCAGATCTGGCGACCGTATTGCTGTAAAATAATACCACTGATAATTAATACCAGGCCGCTCAATGTGCTGGTATAGATCGGTTCGCCAACGACCCAGTGAATAACCAGCAGTGAGCAAAATGGCGTCAGATAGATCAGGTTGCCGACCTGCGCTGTTGTGCGAGAGCGCTTCAAGGCCTGCAGCCATAATACAAACGCAAAGCCCATCTCAAACAAACCGATATAAGCCGCTCCGGCCAGTCCAGCTAGGGGAGGGATAGTCCATGTGGCGAAGAGTAACTGATAGCTCAGAATATAGGCAAACCCGAACCCGAAATTCAGACACAGGCGTACCAGCGGATCACGTCCATCCTTGACCCCGTACAACCAGTACAGGGCCCAGATCACCGTGCTGGCTAGCGCCAGACTAACCCCCAGCCCATTGGTGAATCGAAGCCCGAACACATCACCGCGAGTGGCGATGACGATGACCCCGCTGAAGCTTATCAGCATGGCTAACAGACTGCTGAGTTTCAGCGGCTGGCGCAAGATGAGCGTTGACAGCAGAACCAGTACGATTGGCCAGACAAAATTAAGCGGTTGGGCCTCCTGCGCCGGTAATAAATCGTAGGCTTTGAACAGGATCAGATAATACGCAAACGGATTGAGCAACCCCAACAAAGCCGAATGCGCATAATCGCGCCAGCCCCAATCGCGCAAAGTGCGGGCCAGTCCGGTTAGAGCCAGACAGATCAGTAATACCAGCAATGAGGCCAGTGTTGCATACAGTAATAAGACATCCGGCTCTAAAAACCGTAATGACAGTTTGAAGGCACTGGCTGAAGTCGCCCAGCACAGCACTGTCAGCAAGGCTAGGCCATATGCCTGGAGTTGACGATCCATACCGCTCAGTACCACCGATTGTTGCTGCCGGACGGGTTAACAGCCTGTGCGAAAATCATTGCCATTACCAGTATCCCCGCAAAATCGCGCAGCTTACTGTAAAGCTGTCGGCAATGGTAGGATAAGCGCTTTGTTCGCAATATAACTGTCAAAGAAGTCACTAATTATGAGTTTGTTTGAACGTCTTAAAACCCGTCTGGTGAAAACCCGCAGCAGTTTGCTGGGCGGTTTGGGGGATTTATTTCGCGGTCGCAAGATCGACGAAGAGCTACTCGAAGAACTCGAAACCCGCCTGCTTTTGGCCGATGTCGGTGTGGACGCAACCCGCACGATTATCGATAGTCTGACCCAACAGGCGGAACGCAAAGAGCTGGCCGATGGTCAGGCGCTGATTGGTGCGCTACAGCGGCGTATGGCTGAATTGCTGAAACCCTGTGAGCAGCCGCTCAGTATCGGCGAGCAGCGTCCGTTTGTTATTTTGATGGTCGGCGTTAATGGGGTCGGTAAAACCACCACGATTGGCAAACTGGCCAAGCGCCTGCAGGGTGAAGGGCATTCGGTGCTGCTGGCCGCTGGTGATACGTTTCGGGCCGCGGCGGTAGAGCAACTGCAAGCCTGGGGCGAGCGCAATAAGGTGCCGGTTATCGCCCAGCACAGCGGCGCGGACTCAGCCTCTGTGCTGTTCGATGCCATCGAAGCGGCGAAAGCGCGCAAAATTGATGTGGTCATTGCCGATACAGCCGGTCGTTTGCACACTCAGGTCAATTTGATGGAAGAATTGAAAAAAATCAAACGGGTAATCGGCAAGCTGGATGCGACCGCACCGCATGAAATCCTGTTGGTGGTCGATGCCGGCACGGGGCAGAATGCACTGAATCAAGCCCGCGAGTTCAATGATGCTGTTGGTTTAAGTGGCATTGTGTTGACCAAACTGGACGGCACCGCCAAGGGCGGTATTATTTTTGCTATTGCCGAGAAACTGCGGGTGCCGATCCGGTTTATCGGGATCGGTGAAGGTGTGGATGATTTGCGGGATTTCAAAGCTGTCGAATTTGTCGACGCTCTGTTAGGTAAAACATAGTAATAATAATGGTTTAAGGGCTGTTTTACAGTATGGTAACCCTGTATCTGACAAGGAACTTCTCATGTCTTTAGCACTCTATTAGTATGAGTGCTAAAATTATAGGCAGAAATTAAATAGTCTTGAATTGTTAAGGGGTGAAGATCAATGAGTACAGCGTTATTAGCTAAAACGATCAACTTGCCCGCTCCGATAAGCAGCCTTGATGCGTATATCCAAAGCGTCAATAGCATCCCGATGCTAAGTGTTGAAAAAGAACAGGAGCTGGCCCGGGAACTGCGTCAGCACAACGATCTGGATGCGGCGCGGCAACTGGTGATGTCACATTTGCGATTTGTGGTGCATGTGGCTCGCAGTTACACAGGTTATGGTTTGCCTCTGGGTGATTTGATCCAGGAAGGCAATGTTGGCCTGATGAAAGCAGTTAAACGCTTCGATCCTGAGCAAAATGTGCGACTGGTATCGTTTGCGGTGCACTGGATCAAAGCTGAAATCCACGAATATGTATTGCGTAACTGGCGTATTGTCAAAGTAGCGACGACCAAAGCCCAGCGTAAGTTGTTTTTCAATCTGCGCAGTGCCAAGAAGCGTCTGGGCTGGATGAATAACCAGGAAGTAGAAGCGCTTGCGCAGGATCTGGGTGTCAGCACTACTGTGGTACGGGAAATGGAATCACGTCTGAGTGGCCATGATGTTTCTTTCGATCCGGCGCCGGAGTCAGACAGTAGCGAAGAGCGCGATTATTATTCGCCCGCTGCTTATCTGGAAGATGTTGGTGCTGATCCGGCCCTGGTGCTGGAGCGGGAAGACTGGGAAGAAGACGCCAGTCAGCGCCTGCTGGTTGCGTTGGAAGAGCTTGACGAACGGAGCCGGGATATTCTGCAGCGGCGCTGGTTGAATGAGGACAAGCCCACATTGCATCAGCTGGCGGAAGAATACGGCGTATCCGCCGAGCGTATCCGACAGATTGAAAGCAGTGCGATCAAAAAACTGCAGGCCAATATGGTGGCGTAGCATCGTATCCAGCGATACTGGCAGACCGGACGGGATCACTAACCCCGTCCGGTTTTTTTATGCCTGATCTTCTGGATTCAGTATTTTAGGGCCAGCATTTTATTGTTAATGCTGCTGAAGTGATTTTTTCGGCGCAGATTATCGGCCAGTAGCAGCACGCTTATTTTTTAGCCTGCTAAAATAGTGGTTTCTAATGTAAATTTACCCCGTTGGAGGAAGACTAATGAGCACACCCGCCGAGTCTGCGGCGCGCGCAGATGAACGCGTTGCCGCGATTGCCGAAACGGTTGCACAGATTCGTAAAATTGAACATGAACTCGGCATCAAGCCGTATTCTCTGCACCAAATCAAACAGCAGTTATTGGCGCTGGCTGCACAAACAGCGTTATTTCCGCAGCAGGATTTCCCGCCGCCCGGGCCGGACGAACCACGTAACTCCTGTCTGTACCGGATCAGCGAGGATGCCGACCATCGTTTCGCGCTGTATGTTAATTCCGCCCACGCGCAATGGGATACACCTGCGCATAATCACACGACCTGGGCTGTCATCGTCGGTATCCGTGGCCACGAATTGAATTGCTTTTATCGTCGCACCGAGCAGGGCGGGGTAGAGCAAATCGGCAGCGACACGGTCAGCGCCGGCACTGGTGTGGCATTTATGCCGGACGATCTGCACTCGATCCATATCACAGGCGAGCAGCCCCTGTTGAATTTCCATATGTATGGCCTGGCGCTGGAACAGCTGCATGAGCGGCAATACTACAGTGAGCGGGATGGCAGCTGGCATACCTTTCCTGCCCATAGCGATATTCGTGAGGCGCGTACATGAGTGTTTCCTCTATTTCTGCCGCAACCCTGAAGCACTGGCTACGCGATGGCAGTGAATTGGCGTTGATTGATGTTCGCGAGCAGGGCGATTATTTCCATCAGCACTTATTGTTTGCCAGTTGCGTGCCGTTCAGTCGGCTGGAATTGCTGATCGACGACCTGGTGCCCCGTCGCAATGTGCGACTGGTGGTATGTGATGGCGGCCCGGCTGATCAAGGCCTGGCGAATCGGGCAGCGGCTATTCTGCAGGCACACGAGTACAGCGATGTCACGGTACTGGAGCAGGGCGTCGAAGGCTGGCGGGCAGCGGGTTATGAATTATTTTCCGGTATTAATGTACCGAGCAAGGCGTTTGGAGAAATCGTCGAACAGCGTTGCGGTACGCCGCATATTTCGGCGCAAGAGCTGCACAACAAACTGGTGCAGGGCGAGCCGCTGGTTATCCTGGACAGCCGGCCCATGAATGAATTTCAACGTATGAGTATACCAGGTGGTATCGATTGCCCGGGGGCTGAACTAGTCTATCGGGTGCAGGAGCTTGCCCCGGATGCCACCACCCCGGTTGTGGTCAATTGCGCCGGTCGCACGCGCAGTATTATTGGTGCGCAGTCGCTGCGTAATGCCGGACTTCCCAATCCGGTCGTCGCTCTAAAAGACGGCACGATGGGATGGGCATTGGCTGGCCTGGAACTCGCCCACGGTAAAACCGAGCATGCTCCCGAACCGTCCGAACAAGGACGTGCAATAGCACTGGAACGTGCTGAACAGGTTGCCCGGCGTTGTGGTGTCAGTTGGTTGGATTCGACCGGTTTGAGCGCCTGGCAGGAAGAAGCCGGGCAGCACAGCCTGTATCTGCTCGACGTACGCACCCCGGCGGAATACGAGGCCGGCCATCTGCCCGGCAGTCGAAATGCGCCGGGTGGGCAGTTGGTGCAGGCTACCGACGAATATATCGCCACCCGCAATGCCCGTGTGGTGTTGATCGATGATACTTATGTGCGAGCCTTGATGACGGCGTCCTGGCTGCTCCAGATGGGCTGGACTGATGTGCGCGTGCTGCGCTCGGACGGATTCAGTGGAATGAATCTGGTAAGCGGTTCACATCAACCTGCTGTGCTGGGCCTGCGATCGCAACCTACCCTGACCGCGACCCAGTTGCACGCCTGTCTGGCGGATGAGACGACCGTGGTATTGGATTTCTCCACCAGCCTGGTTTATCGGCAAGGCCATATTCCCGGTGCCTGGTGGGCTTTACGGGGGCGGCTGCAGTTGGTTGTCGAGCAATTGCAGGCGGCACCTGTGACCCCAACACGACTGATTTGCACGGCTGATCAGGATGCATTGGCACATCTGGCAGCGTCCGATCTGGGGGAACTCTGCCCGCGTTCGATGAAGCTGACGATTGCCGTGCTGGCAGGTGGTAATGCTGCCTGGCAGGAGGCCGGGTATCACCTTTCGCAGGATGACGAACAGTTTACCAGCGAGCCCAATGAGGTTTGGTACAAGCCTTATGAACACCGTGGTGCGGTAGAGCAGGCGATGCGCGACTATCTGACCTGGGAGGTTAATCTGGTTGAGCAGATCGAGCGTGATGGTGACGCCCGTTTTAATCCATTGGTTTAGGTTTTACAGTCACTTGGAATTTTCTGCAGCTGATTTTAAAGCGCCATCCTGAGCGCTTTAAAATCAATATCCGACCGGTTGGCCGCATTCAACCGGCGGCCAGTTCCAGGCCTGTTGGACAGCTCACACCGGTACCTCCCAGACCGCAATAACCGGCCGGATTCTTGGCCAGATACTGCTGATGATAGTCCTCGGCATAATAGAACTCGGAAAGCGGTAGAATTTCCGTTGTAATCGGACCGTAACCGGCTTTATCCAATTGCGTCTGATAGGCGCGCCGGGAGGCTACAGCGATTTCCTGCTGAGTGCTGGAATAGGTATAAATGCCCGAGCGATACTGGGTGCCTACATCGTTGCCCTGGCGCATGCCCTGGGTCGGATCATGCGACTCCCAAAACACTTTCAGGATGCCCTCGTAGCTGATAATGTTTGGATCAAATACCACCAGCACCACTTCGTTGTGGCCGGTTAGTCCGGTACAGACCTCTTCGTAAGTCGGGTTTGGGGTGATCCCTGCAGCATAACCGACCGCTGTCGAATAGACCCCTTTGATTTGCCAGAAGCAGCGTTCTGCGCCCCAGAAGCAACCCAAACCGAACAATGCCTGTTGCATACCTGCCGGGAAAGGCGCTTGTAGCGGGTTGCCGTTGACGAAATGCCGCTCAGGTACAGACATAGGTGTCGTGCGCCCCGGTAAGGCCTCATCCGGGCCTGGCAGGGTGATTTTCTTTTGAAACAGGAACATGGTTTTGTCTCCTGCAAGTGTGTGCTGTGGGGTTGAAAAAAGTGCCTGGCAATGTTTCGGGAGCTGTCCGGGATAAAATTCAGGGCTTGATCACCCGAACCGGTTGCCCTGCCAGCCAGGCTTCGATGGCTTCGAGCATTTGACCATAAAATACACGATAAGTGTCATCGCTAACAAAACCTGTATGCGGTGTCAGCACGACATTATCCAGGCTGAGTAGAGGGTGCTCAGGTGGTAGTGGTTCCTGGTCGAAGACATCCAGCCCTGCCCCGGCTATGCGGCGTTCTCGCAGCGCTTCAAGCAGGGCCTGCTCGGCAACAATTGGACCGCGTGAGGTATTGATCAAAAATGCGTTGGCTGGCATAAGTGCCAGTTCAGCTGCTCCGATTAAGTGCCGGCTGCGCTCGCTCAGACGCAGGTGTATGGTCAGAATATCAGCCCGGCGCAGCAGTGCTTCCCGCGTGACATACTCCACACCGCAAGCCGCGGCCTGTTCCGGGCGCAGATTTTGACTCCAGGCAATGCAGTGCATGCCAAAAGCCTGACCGATCGTTGCGACACGACTGCCCAGTCGGCCCAATCCCAGGATAGCGAGGGTTTTACCGTGCAATTGCATGCCAAGCCGGGTCTGCCATTGACCGGTATGCAAGGCCTGATGGTCGTGTGGAATAGTGCGTGTCAAGGCCAAAATCAGAGCCCAGGTGTGTTCGACTGTGGTATGCCCCAGCGATTCCGTGCCACATACCAATACGTTTTGTTTAGCCGCTGCGGCGACATCGATTGATGCGTTTTTCGGGCCGGCGGTAACGAGCAATCTGAGTTTAGGCAGGCGTTGCAGCAAAGCTTGCGGAAAGGGTGTGCGTTCTCGCATCGCGCAAATAATCTCGAAGTCGGCCAGCCGGGCAGCCAGAACGTCAAGGTCGCTGCAATGATCATGCAAACAGCTGACTGTAAACTCAGGCGGTAACCGGTGCCAGTCCGCCATTCGCAGAGCGACCTTCTGGTAATCATCCAGCAGAGCAATTTTAGGCATGACGCTGTGTCCGTTGCAGTGCACAATAAGTACTGGGAAAACTGGCTGTCTGAGGCCGGAGCCAGTATGCTGAAACTATTGTGCAATTTAGAGTAATAGCTATCAATGATGACGCTAAGTGAGCATGAGCACAAGCAATGGGCGGTACCGGGGGTCAGCGATCATCCGTTACGGGATCGCCTTACCAATGAGATTCACGCCCGGCCTTCTCTGGCTGTTAAAGCACCGCTTAAGGTAACGCATTTGGCGCTGCTGTCAGGGGAGGGTGCCGGCGATAGTGAACGACGGCATCTGGCCGAATTATGTCAACGTTTCGGCGCGGCCGAGCCACCGCCGGAGGCCAATTACTGGCATGTCGATCTGGGGCCGTTCAGGCTGAACTGGGAACGGCATACCGAGTTTTCGACCTATACTTTTCTACGCCAGGGCGTGTTTCAGGACCCTTTCAGAGAGCCCGTTATTGAGCAGGTACCGCGGGACTGGCTGCGTCAACTGACCGGGCAGGTATTAGTCGCTATCCATTTAGCCATGGAGGTGAACGATGCGCCCAGGCGCAATAGTGAGGAGCTGAGTGCGCTGTTTGCTTCAGATAATATTGCCGCCAGCATGATGGCAGGCGGCGCGGCTGTGGCATGGAGCGATTTCCGTTTACAAGGTGATGGTTATACCCGCTTTTATGTACGTGATCAGCAGCTCGGACCGCGCCAGGCGGGACGGTTGGTGCAGCGGTTGCTGGAAATAGAAACCTACCGGATGATGGCTCTGCTGGCCTTGCCTGTTGCGCGCGAGGTTGGCGCTGAAGTAAGCCAGGCCGAAAATGCGCTGATGCGTTTGACTGAGCAAATGGCAGACAGCGATAAGCTGCAAAATGAACATGTGCTGCTGGAACAGTTGACCAGCCTGGCCTCGGGCGTCGAGCGTTTGGCGGCGTCTAGCAGTTATCGTTTCAGCGCGGCGCGAGCTTATTATTTGCTGGTGCAGCGGCGTATTACGGAACTGCGCGAACAGCGTCTGCAGGGGCATGCGCCCATCCAGGAGTTTATGGAGCGGCGGCTTGCTCCGGCCATGCGAACCTGCGAATCGGTCAGTGAACGTATGACGCAATTGTCGGATCGCATATCGCGCGCCGCTAATTTGTTACGTACCCGGGTCGATGTTGCTCTGGAGCAGCAGAATCGGGATTTGCTCGAATCCATGGATCACCGGGCCAAGCTGCAATTGCGCTTGCAGGAAACGGTGGAAGGGCTGTCGGTAGTCGTGTTGAGTTATTATTTGGTTGGCCTGATCGGGTATTGCCTGAAAGCGCTTAAGGCCAGCGGTGTTGCCTTGGATCCTGAACTGCTGACAGGGGTGTCCGTACCGGTGGTTTGTGCCGTAATATGGTTTGGCCTCAATAAAGTGCGGCGGATTTTGTTACGGGAGCATGGCCATTGACGCATGTGCTATCCGTTTGTTGGAAACGATATGGAGCAGATGGGTATGCTATGATTCAGGACGTGTTACCCAATGACCGTATTTCATAGCCGGACTCCCACAGCAGGGCTAACTATTAATGCCTGCCAGCGGGAATTATCAATAAGCAGTGCTAAGCTATTTTTAAGAGGCGATTGTGTCTGATCAGATCAAACTGAACCAAGAAGCATTGGCTGAACTGCGTGAATTGCAGCAGGAAACCGGCAGCGATTTATTACGGCAACTCCTGACCAGCTATCTAAACACAACCCCGGATTTGCTGGAAAATATCCGGCAAGGCGTGGCCCAACAGGATGCCAAGGCGGTTTATATGGCGGCCCACACCCTGAAATCAAGCAGCGCTTATGTGGGTGCCAGCATTCTGACGGAACTAGCCAAAGATCTGGAAGCGATAGGGCGTACGGGGAGCTTGCAGGGGGCGGAAGCGCTGGCGCAGGAAGTGGACGCGGTGTATCCACGCATAGAAGCTTTACTGCGGGCCGAAATGGAGCGCGGCTAGCCAGACTGATCCTGCTATGGATAGGCGGTGAGCATCATACCCGCCTGGGGTGACAGAGGTTTGCCGTCTTTGCCAGCGAATTCGAAGGGCGTTGAGCGCATATCCAGTCCCTGATTCAGCTGTATCACGAAGTGCAGGTGCGGGCCGGTAGAAAAACCTGTGTTACCGGATTTGCCGATGTGTTGTCCTCGTTTGACCCGTGTGCCTGGCGTCACGCGTGCTGATTCCAGCCGCAGGTGACCATACAACGCCATACTCCCATCATCATGCAGAATGCGGATCAGATTGGCCCTCTCCATAAATTTCTGACTGGCACCGCCACTGAAAAAATCATTGGCGACGTCCATCACGATACCCTCTCTTGCCGCGTAGATATCCGTGCCTTCCGGCAGGGCGATATCCACAGCATATTGACTGGAAGGGGTGTTATGCGTGTACGGGCCATTGAAACCCTGGCTAACAGGAAATGATGCGCCTGCTGCGAAGGGTACCCGGTAGGGTTGCTGGGGGCGATGAGTTGCCTTTGGATCGCCCAGCATGGCGCGGTACTGGGTGCGATACTGCCAGGTTTTGTTCGGTTGGCCGGGGCGCAGACTGACCGCCCGGATTTCACTCGCGCCGGGCACGATAAAGCGTTTTGGCAAGGCAGGATAACTTTCTATATTGAGTGCTTCAGCGAGTGAAATCTCGACTTCAACCGGGCCGAAGTACTCATTGACAATGTACAGCAGGGGTTCGGATTGTGCACCGCGTTGCCGCACTGACAGCTTGCTCGGGCGGGAACTGATGTCGACCTGCTGGGTTTCAACGTTGGTCGCATTATCGCCGGGCGGTTTATCGGTAAACACCCAGTTGCCGCTGGCATCCTGATATTTGTACAACTTTTTGGCAGCTACCGGCGCAAGTGTAAAACTCATGGCCAGTAGCAGTAGAAAAAAACGTAGCAAGATGTGCATCGGATTAACCTTTTGCGGGGGGCCAGGGTTCCGGCCAGGGGCCCAGGGGTTGATCGGGAAGCGTGCGCCGTTCGGTGATTTCCCGATAAATCCTAAAGCCGCGTGCCTGATAGTTCAATAAAGCGGCAGGATGATCCAGCGTGCAGGTGTTGAGCCTGACGCGCCTGGCGGACATGGACCAAGCCTGTTCAATGGCCGCTGTCAGCAAATAACCACCCAGACGCTGACCGGTGAACTGTGGCATCAAGCCAAAATAACATATCATGACATTGTCGTTGATTTGCTGTTCCAGTTCGAAATAACCCGCTGGTGTATCCGCCACGTACAACACCCAGGTTTGTACGGTGGGTTGTTCCAGCCAGTGCTGCCACTGTGCATAGCTCCATTGCAAACGATCCAGCCAATACCAGTTAGCGCCTACCGCTGTATACAGGAAGCGATTGAATTCAGGGGAGGGTAACTGTGCCCGGCGTAGCGCCAGATCATCCCGCGGCGGGCAGACAGGCTGTAAGTGCTCGGGGCGGGTCATTTCCAAAAAATAAACGGTGACCAGTTCTTTTCTCATGCCACTTTAGGGGGGATGGATAAACGATTTTCCTGCACCGCATGACACGCTACAACGCTGGATTCAGCAGGCAGCAGCACCGGTAGCTCACGCTTGCAGCGTTCGTCAGAATACGGGCAGCGCGGATGGAACAGACAGCCCGAAGGCGGATTAAGCGGCGAGGGCAGTTCGCCTGCCAGTCGAATGCGCTGGCGTTTGCGGGTTGGATCGGCGATCGGTGTAGCCGATAGCAGGGCCTGTGTATAAGGATGTCTCGGATGCTCGAACAGTTCCTTGCGGCTGGCGTGTTCAACCACCCGACCGAGGTACATGACGGCGACTTCATTGGCGATATGGCGAACCACGCTCAGATCGTGTGAAATGAACAGGTAAGCCAGGTTGAATTCATCCTGCAGATCAGCCAGCAGGTTCAGCACTTGGGCCTGGATGGAGACATCCAGTGCTGAGACCGGTTCGTCCAGCACCAGAATTTTCGGGTTCAGCATCAGGGCGCGGGCGATGGCAATGCGCTGGCGCTGGCCGCCGGAGAACATATGGGGATAGCGATTGTAGTGCTCCGGACGCAAACCGACTTTGGCCATCATTTCGCGACTGACTGCGCGGCGTTCCGAAGCACTCATGGTTTTATTGATGACCAGAGGCTCTTCGAGGATAGCGCCGATTTTTTTACGCGGATTGAGTGAACCAAAAGGGTTTTGGAACACGATCTGCACCGCCTGACGCAGTTGCCGGCGGCCTTCTTCGCTCAGCTCGGCGACATCCTGCCCGGCGATTACAAGACGCCCCGCACTCGGTTGCTCAATCAGTGTTACCAGCCGGGCCAGGGTAGACTTCCCGCAGCCTGATTCACCCACGACGGCCAGTGTTTTACCGGGATACAAGGCAAAACTGGCCTGACTGAGTGCCCGCACGGTGGCCGTTTGTCCCAGCCAGCCGCGCTTGATCTCGTAAAAACGCGCCAGATCTTCGGCTTGCAGTACCACACTCATGTTTCAGTGCTCATCATTGTCGGTGTATTCAGGGGATAGTGGCATAAAGCAGCGCCCAGGCGTTCGCTGGCCGGATGCGGCGCTTCATTCTGGCAGCGCGTATCAGCGTAGCGGCAGCGCGGATGAAACAGGCAGCCGCGGGGCCGGTCCAGCTGACCGGGTACAACCCCGGGAATCGAAGGCAGTCGGCCACCCTGGGCGCGCTCCGGCAGGGCATTCAGCAAGGCTTCGGTATAGGGATGGCGGGGGTGTGTAAACAGCTCCACCACCGGCTGCCGTTCGACCTGCTGGCCGGCATACTGCACCACCACGCGCTGGGCGGTTTCCGCAACCACGCCCATATCATGAGTGATCAGCACCAAAGCCATGCCCTGTTCACGTTGCAACCCGGTGAGCAATTCCAGAATCTGCGCCTGAATAGTCACATCGAGCGCTGTTGTTGGCTCGTCGGCGATCAGCAGTTGCGGGCGGCAGGCAATAGCCATGGCGATCATGACCCGCTGACTCATACCGCCGGACAACTGATGCGGAAAAGCCCGCAGGCGACTGGCAGGATCGGGTATGCCGACCTGATCCAGCAGTTCCAGGGCACGTCGACGGCGATCACCCCGACTGCCACCCAAATGTACTTTAATGGCTTCGGTAAGCTGGAAGCCTACTGTAAAACAAGGGTTCAGGCTGCTCATCGGCTCCTGAAAAATCATGGCCATTTCTTTGCCGATGATCTGGCGCCGCTGGTCGGGAGCGATAGTTAATAAGTCACGGCCGGCAAACTGCAGCTGTTCAGCGCTGACCTTGGCGGTCCAGGGCAGCAGACCCATAATAGCCAGCATAGCAACGGACTTGCCGGAACCGGATTCACCAACAATGGCAACGATCTCACTCTGGTCGACGTCCAGATCTATCTTGTCCACGGCACGGAACAAGCCGTGCGCAGTCTGGAATTCAACTGTCAGTTTGCGGATTTCGAGCAGGCTCATAGCGCTCTCCCGTTGATCTTGCACATAGTCTCTAAGAACGCTTCAGTTTTGGGTCCAGGGCGTCTCTTAGCCCGTCTCCCATCAGATTGATCGACAGCACGGTGATCAGGATGGCCAATCCCGGAAATGTGACTGCCCACCAGGCGCGCAGGATCAGATCGCGTGAGTCTGCCAGCAAGGTTCCCCATTCCGGGGTTGGTGGTTGTGCGCCCATGCCCAGAAAGCCTAATGCGGCCGCATCCAGAATGGCGGTCGAAAAACTCAGGGTGGCCTGTACGATTAAAGGTGCGGTGCAGTTGGGCAGTACGGTTAAAAACATCAGGCGAGGCAGTTTGGCACCTGCTACCCGGCTGGCGATGACATATTCCTTGTTCAGCTCACTGAGTACCGAGGCCCGGGTCAGACGTACAAAATGCGGCAGAATAACCACGGCAACGGCGATCATGGCGTTTTCCAGACTGGGGCCGAGAACGGCGACCAGCACCAGTGCCAGTAACAGGCTGGGAAAAGACAGAATAATATCCATCAGCCGCATAATAATAGTGCCAACTATACCCTGCGAAAAGCCCGCGACCAGGCCCAGTACTATACCGGCGCTCAACGACAGTACCACCACGATGCAGCCGATCAGCAGTGAATAGCGTGCTCCGAAGATCAGTCGTGACAGCATATCCCGTCCAACCGGGTCGGTTCCCAGCGGAAATGCCCAGTCGCCGCCTTCCTGCCAGGCTGGCGGCGTTAACAGGTGATCGCGATATTGTTCGATAGGTGAATGCGGCGCGATAAAGTTGGCAAAAATCGCGGTCAGTACGACCAGAACGATGATGCAAAGCCCGATCACGGCGCCCCGGTTTTCCGAAAAATAAAACCAGAACTCTGCCAGGACCTGGGCGAGCGGATTATCGGAACTTGCTTGCGTATCGGCGGTATCGGACATAGTGAGTCAGCCGTTGTGTGGCAGTTGGAGTGAACCTGAAGCTGTTGCTTATCGCGTATGGCGAATGCGTGGGTTAATCAGACCGTACAGCAGATCAACCAGCAGATTGACGATCATGACAATCGCGGCGATCAGCAGCAGGCCACCCTGCACGGCAGGATAATCGCGCCGGCTGATTGACTCAACCATCCATTTCCCAATACCCGGCCAGGCGAAAATGGTCTCGGTCAGGACAGCGCCACCGAGCAAGACCCCGACTTGCAGCCCGATCACGGTGACTACCGGAATCAGGGCGTTGCGCAGGGCATGCAGGCCAATAACCCGCTGCGGCGGCAGGCCTTTGGCACGGGCTGTGCGGACGTAGTCCTCGCTGAGCACTTCCAGCATGGCAGAACGGGTCTGGCGGGCGATGACGGCCATCGGAATCGTGCCCAGCACGATAGTTGGCAAAATCAAATGGCTTAAGGCCGAGCTGAAAGCGCCTTTCTGACCGGAGAGCCAGGAATCGATCAGCATAAATCCGGTAACAGGTTCAAAGTAATACAATAAGGAAATTCGCCCCGAAACGGGTGTCCAGCCGAGAATCCCTGAAAACAGGAAAATGAGCAGAATACCCCACCAGAAAATAGGCATGGAATAGCCGGTCAGTGACAGTGTCATCACGCCATGATCCAGTATCGAACCCTGCCGTACGGCTGCGAGCATGCCCATTGGCAGACCGATTGTCACCGCCAGAATAATCGCACACAGTGATAACTCCAGCGTGGCCGGAAACAGCGTCATGAACTCATCCAGAATCGGTTTCTTGGTATAGAAGGATTGCCCCAGATCACCGTCCGCCAGATGCCCCAGATAGCGCAGGTACTGTTGCCAGACAGGCAGATCCAGCCCCATCTGCTGTTTAAGCTCTTCGTAGCGTGCGGGGTCAACACCGCGCTCGCCGGCCATCATCAGAATGGGATCACCGGGGATGATATGAATCAAGGCAAAAGCCGCGATAGTGACACCGAGAAAAGTCGGAATCAGTAAACCGATGCGGGTGAGTAAAAAGCGAAGCATAAGGTTTTTATAAGCAGCAAGAGGGGCGTTAGCCCCTCTTTTTATTTTGTGGTCGGAAAGACCCGTTTAAAATCCAATTATTCCTGAATATCGACGCCATAGAAAATATGGCCGCCAAAAGGATCGATTTTAAAATCGATAACTTCTTTCCGCAGCGGTTTGAATACCACCGAATGGGCAATTGTGGCCCACGGTGCCTGCTCTTTGAAAATCACCTGGGCCTGCTCATAGAGTTTACTGCGTTCGGCCTGATCAGACACAATCTTGGCCTGCTGGATCACATCGTCGAAAGGTTTATAGCACCATTGCGCGCGGTTGGAACCGCCAACAGCATCGCAGCCCAGCAGTACGGCCAGGAAGTTGTCCGGATCACCGTTGTCACCGGTCCAGCCCAATAGCACAGCGCCGTCGCGATCGGTCTCTTTGGAGCGTTTTAGGTACTCGCCCCATTCGTAGGAGACGATCTCGGTATTCACGCCGACTTTGGCCCAATCGGCCTGAATCAGTTCAGCCATGCGGCGGGCGTTGGGATTATACGGACGTTGCACTGGCATGGCCCAGACCTTGGCGCTTAGATCGCTGATACCGGCTTCGGCCAGCAGCGCTTTGGCGGCTTCGGGATCGTAGGGGTCATCCTGCACAGCATCGTTATAGGACCAGATGGTTGGCGGAATCGGATTTTTGGCGATTTTGCCGGCACCCTGGAACACTGCATCCAGAATAGCCTGCTTGTTGATCGCCATGTTCAGGGCTTTGCGCACCTTGACGTTATCAAAGGGCGGTTGCTGGGTGTTATACGCCAGATAACCGACATTTAATCCTTCCTGCTGCAGCAGCTGGATATCCGGGTCGGACTGCATGGCTTCCAGGTCGGCCGGATTGGGGTAGGGCATGATGTGACATTCGCCAGCTTTAAGCTTTTGATAGCGTACCGAGGCATCCGGGGTAATGGCGAAGATCAGGGTGTCGATTGCGGCCGGGCCGGCCCAGTATTCTTCATGCGCCTGATAGCGGATAACAGCATCTTTCTGGTAGGCCAGGAATTTAAACGGTCCGGTGCCGATGGGCTGCTGGTTGAGCAACTCGGCTTTGCCATCCGCCATTAAGCTATCGGCGTATTCCTTGGATAGGATTGACGCGAAATCCATACCCAGGTTGGCCATCATAGGTGCTTCCGGCCGGTTAAGAATAAATTTAACGGTGTAGTCATCCACCTTGACGATGTCTTTAATCAGATCAGGCATCGACATACCGTTGAAATATTCCCAGGCACCGCCGGCGTAGCTGTACCAGGGATCGTCTTTATTCAATTGGCGAGTAAAGCTGAAGATCACATCATCAGCGTTGAAATCGCGGCTTGGCGTATAAAAAGCGGTACTGTGGAATTTCACACCCTGACGCAGATGAAAGGTGTATTCCAGACCATCGTCAGAAACGTCCCAGGATTCAGCCAGAGCAGGTCCGATTCTGGTGGTGCCACGCTCGAACTCGACCAGTTTGTTATAAACGTTACGCGATGAGGCATCAAAAGTGGTGCCGGCAGTATACAAGCCAGGATCGAAGCCTTCCGGACTGCCTTCGGAGCAATACACCAGAGTTTTAGCGCTGACGCTGGCGCTGCAAGTCAGAGCAACACCTAGAGCCAGTGCGGACAGGGTGAGTGAATATTTCACCGTTGATACTCCTTAGATTGGATTATGTGGGTTATGTAAAACGCGATTTTACTAAATTATCACGTTACTTAATGTTCTGTAGCAATAATCGTGGCCTAAGTCGCGCCGCTTTGCAAGAGACTTGCGGCGGTACACACCTGACGGCGTATTCAGCAAAGCTGACCGAGGTACTCCCTGGCGTCATCCTGTTTAAGCAGTTCATCGAAACTGTCCGCCAGCTGCAGGCGGCCATGGGAGACAAAAATAAAGCGTTCGCAGATTTCACGCATGATATCCAGATGAAACGGTTCATTCGGGTGCACGCACACAAATACCAGGCGGTTTTCGCTGCGCAAGCGGCGGAAAAAATCCAGCATAAAGCCGATATAACCGTCCTGGGTATTGAATTGCGGCTCATCGAATAAATGGATTAGCGGATAATCCGAGCGCGCGCTTTGCAGCAGAAAATTGGGCTTGCGGCGACTGAAGTGCCGGACCTGATACGACTGATGGTAATGGATCGCCAGCCGGTCCCGCTCATGGGTCTTGACCTGATGGATATTTTGCCCGGCGCAGAGCACGCGGCCGGCGCTCGGGCTGTTACTCCCGGTGATCAGTTCGAAAAGCGTGGTTTTGCCGGAACCGTTGGGTCCCATCATGCCCACGATAGCCGGTTGTACGATCTCGAAATCGGCCTCCAGACGGAAGGTAACCTGCTTGCGCAGTACACCCATCCGGTACTCTTTGACCAGTTGTTGAACAGACAGCATTGGTGACGGGCTCATGTCAAACTCCCAGCAAATGTTGGCGCTTGGCGGTATCGTGCAGCAGCTCGGGCGCTGGCCCGGTATACATGATACGACCCCGATCCATGATGTAGACCCGGTCTGCGACAGCCGGGGCGGTACTGACATTCTGTTCTACCACCAGCACAGCGATCCCCTCGGTTTTCAGGCGTCGGATAACCGCAAAAACATCCTGTACGATTTTGGGAGCCAAACCCTGGCTGGGTTCATCAAATAAAACCAGCCCGGGCGAGCCAAGCAGGGCCCGGCCGATAGCGACCATTTGCATCTCGCCGCCGGACAGGTTTTCGCACTCGCGCCGACGCAGGTGTTCCAGCGGGCTGAAAATGTCGAAAATTTCCTGCATCTGCCAGGCCCGAAAACGGGTTTTCTTGCGGGCGATGGACAGATTGCGTTCTACCGTCAAGGTGGGAAAAATCCGCCGGTCATCAGGCACCCAGCCGATACCCGCACGGGCAATGCTGTGGGTAGGTGCCTGGGTAATGTCGCGACCGTCGAAGCGGATCTGGCCGTGCCGTGCGGGCGTCAGCCCCAGAATCGAGCGCAACGTAGTGGTTTTGCCGGCCCCGTTGGGACCCAGTAAAGCCACTACTTCTCCTTGTTCGATATTCAGGTCGACCCCGAACAGCACCTGGGTTTCGCCGTAATAGGTGTGTATGGCTGTTGCATCCAGGATCATTGCAGTTCTCCCAGATTGGAGCGCTGCACCCAGGGGTTGGCGCGCAGTTCATCGGGCGTACCCTGGGCGATAACCTGACCCCAGTGAATGACCGAAATCTCATCGGCCAGGCTGAACAGGAATTTCATATCGTGCTCGATGATCACAATCGTGGTAGAGCGGCGCATCTGCCGGATCAGATCAGCCAGCGCCAGAGTGGCGTCGGTACCGAGTCCGGCGGTGGGTTCATCCAGAAACAGTAAACGTGGCCGGGCTGCCAGGGCGATACCGATTTCCAGTGCGCGGCGTTGCCCATAGGAGAGATCACGCGCCAGTTCATGCTCGCGTCCCTGCAGACCAATCTGCGCCAGTACCGCCGCTGCCTGGTCGCGTGCAGCAGTGTTGCGGGCCAGATTGTGCAGCCAGTTAAAACCGCGGGCGCGCACTTCCGGCAAAGCCAAAATGACATTTTCCAGGGCGCTGTATTCATCGAACAGATTCATCATCTGGAACGAACGGGCAATGCCTTTGCGGGCAATCAGCCGTGGCGGCAGGCCGGTGATGTCGGTGCCGTCGAACAGCACTTTGCCACGACTGGGTTTATAACGCCCGGTCAGCACATTAAAGCAAGTGGTTTTGCCAGCACCGTTAGGTCCCATAATGCCGGAGAGTTGATTTTCTTCGAAGCGCAGGCTGATGTCCTCCAGCACGACCTGGTCACCAAAGCGCTTATGTAAATGATGGGCTTCAAACAAGGCCATGATGTTTACCTCAGCGGTTGGTTCAGCGAATCGGCGCGTTCTGTCGAGCCGAACAGGCGGCGCAGATCATGCCAGATGCCGGCCAGCCCGGTAGGCCGGAACATGACCAGCAGCATAAACATCAGGCCAAACCACAGCAGCCAGGCATCGGTATAAGCGCCCAGAATATCGCGTGCAAGGTAATACAGAATGACGCCCAGCACGGGTCCCCAGAAACTGATAAAACCGCCGCCAATCAGTGTCATCAGAATTACGATGCCGGACCATTGCAGACTCATGATCTGCACATAAGCGCCTTCCTGCGCCATGGCAAACAACGCCCCGGCCAGGCCCGCTATAGCACAGGACAGGGTAAATACCGACCATTTGTACAGCACGACGTTATAGCCGAGGAACGCTACCCGCTGATCGTTTTGCTTGATCGCACGCAGAATCCGTCCATACGGTGAATTGACCACACGCCACAAGACAATGACGCAAACGGCGTAAGCGGCGAAACAGAAATAATACAGTGAGGCCGTATCCTGGATGGAAAAGCTGGTCAGTCCGAACTCCACCGGCAGGCGGGCGATATTAAGCAATCCGTCCTCACCCTTGGTAACACTGGTCCATTTGCTGGCGATGGTGAAAAAAATCTGTCCGAAAGCAATCGTCATCAAGGCAAAATAAATACCCCGACGATGCGAAATGAACAGCGCTACAAGCCCCCCGAATGCGGCGCTGACCAGCATTGCACCCAGCAGGCAGAGCCATAAATTATCAATCAGGTTGAACTGAATCAGGCCAAAGGCATACGCGCCAATGCCAAGAAATGCGCCATGACCGAATGAAGGCAGGCCGGTATAGCCCAGCAGTAAATTGAAGCCGAGCGCGAAAATAACCCAGATCAGCACTTCCAGCCCCAGGTACTGGTACAGGCCGACTTGTTCGATCCACAGCGGCAGGGTGCCAAATACGGCGAAGCTCAACAGCATCGGCAGCGTAATCCATTGTTTCAGTAGCGTCATGTGTTAATGCTCCAGTACGCTGGCCTGGCCGGCCAGGCCGCGGGAACGAAAGGTCACCACAGCCAACAGCAGCAGATACATCGAGAGCAGCGACCAGTCGGTGAAAAACGCTGCTGTGAGGGCCACCACCAGGCCGACCAGAATGCCGGCCGATACCGCGCCCCAGAAACTGCCGACACCGCCCATGACAATAATGACAAAAGCGGGTATCACGGCATCCACCCCGACGACCGGACGGATTCCCCAGATTGGCGCCATAATTATGCCGGCGATTCCGGCCAGCGCTGTGCCAAAAGCAAAGACATATAAGCGCAGGCGCTGCAGGTTGTAGCCCAGGGCGCGTACCATTTCGCTGTCATGTGCCCCGGCTTTGATCACAGCACCATACGGCGTCCGGTTGAGAAACAGCCAGAGCAGACCGATCATGCCCATCGCGAAAATCGCAGCGTAGATGCGGTACGTGGAGTAGATCAGATCACCAAAGATAAACCCGCCACTGATACCACGAGGAATCGGTAAGGCGTATTCACTGGAACCCCAGATTTCACGGATCAGCTCTTCCAGCACCAGTGCCGCACCAAATGTCAGCAGTAGACCATACAGGGGGTCGGTACCATACGTGCGCCGCAGGCACAGTTCCAGCACCATACCCACCAGACCGACCAGCAGTGGACCAAGCAGCAGGGCCAGCACATAGCGCGCCACTACCGGCAAGTCGTAATACGGTTGCATGAACTCGAATGGCAAGCCGCCGTCAGGCGCCATGATAGCCAATGCGAAATAAGCACCCAGCGCGAACAGCGAACCGTGCGCAAGATTGATGACTTCCATCACCCCGATGATAAGCATGAAACCCAGCGCTAGCAGAGCAAACAGCAAACCTAGCGCCAGGCCATTGATAATATGAGGGATTAGTTGGTAGAAAAAATCCATAATGATGTGTCGAACAAAGCTGAATCTGATGATTGATGGCGCATGCAAACGCAGGCGTACCGGAATTGCTCAAGCCTACCTTGCCGTATTACCCGCAAATACACCCGTTATACGGGTCATGCAGATGCAGCAGGACAGGCCGGTGCAGATACGCGTGGCATCGTGCCGTATGATTTATGTCAATGGAGAAACAGCCCTGCCTGGACGGGCAGGGCCGTAACAAACGCGCAGTCGGGCAACCCCAACCCGTCTGATCCGCCTCCCTGCATCAGCGCAGGCGCGAGGCAGATCAGTAAAGCCGGGGTTGACGCTTAACCCTGATCGTAACTCGGGGTGTCTGCATAAGATTCCAGTGTGCACTCCTGCAAGGAATCACTGCGTACGTCGTCGGGATTGGCCCAGCTCAGAATTTTGAAGTAATCCGTGTCGTCGCGTGGTGCGTCATTACCGTTGGCCAGATAGATGGTCTGCTGGACCTGGTGCGAATTGGCATCGATGACCGCATCGTAGTGTTGCATGCGGTCTTCGGCTTTCATTACCCGGCCTTCCAGCGCTTTGATAATTTTAATGTTATCGGTGCTGCCGACTTCTTCAACTACACGCAGCAGTTCGCGCATGGCGACATACCCTTCATAGAAGACATTGCCCGGCACCGTAATACGGGTGGTCGGGTAGCGTTCCTGGTAACGCTTGACGAAATCCGCTACACCGGGCAGATCAAGATAATGGTACCAGGTGGTGCCAAACACGCCGAACGCGGCATCTGTGCCCAAACCGAAGATATCCGGCCAGTCCTGCTGGTTGTTCAGCCAGGCCGGGTTGCGGTCCAGCCCCATTTCTTTGACCTGCTGGCGCAGGACTTTGAAGTCATCGCCGCCAACAGCTGCCGCGACAACATCGGGCTTGGTCTGCTGAATCTTGAGCAGTATGCTGGAAAAATCACGAGTGCCTACGGGAATGGCAATTTCATCCATGATTTCTGCGCCATAGCTGGTTGCAACGGCCTTGGTGGAACGATTGGTGTCCTGCCCCCAGACGTAGTCGTTGTACATCAAAAACCAGTTTTTGCCGAAGGTGCTGATAGCGTTTTTGGCCGCTGCACGGGAGAAATTTTCACCGTTGCCGTCCCACACAAACTTGACCCGATGGCAGTTGACGCCGGATTCAGTGGGGGAACTGGAATTGGTGTTGAAATAGACGCAGCCGTATTTCTGGCAGACCTGCGAGATGGCGTTAGCGGTGCCTGACTGTACTGCACCGACGAGGAAATGGACGTTCTCGCGGGTGATCATGCGCTCGGCAACGCGGGTACCGGTCTGGGGGGTGGTTTCAGTATCCATCCAGACGGTTTCGATTTTGCGACCGAGTACGCCGCCTGCCTCGTTGAATTCATCCACGGCCATCATGGCACCGCGTTTTTCCGACTGGCCGCTGTTAGCGAACTGGCCGCTGGCATCCATGGTCAGGCCGATTTTAATCGGCTTGTCAGAAGCAGCTGCATATACCCGATTGTGTTTCCACGGGCCAAAAAAGGCTACTGCGCCAGTCGCTGCTGTGGTTTTCAATACCGTACGGCGCGAGACGGTTTTATCAAGTAGTTTTTTCATTATTGGAGGTCCTCACTGTGGTTAGTGTTTTATGGTTGTATGTATGCTTAAGAGTGGGCGATTTGGCACCCTTTTGCTGTTTTTTTATGTCCAGTCAGCCAAGTCAGGGTGCAACTGAAACCGTTTCAAAATCAGCCGGCATGGTGATTTCAATGACCGTGTAGTCATCGGAATATTCAAGCACCCGGTGCTTGATTTCGGGTTGCTGGTACATGCAGGAACCCTCTTCGAAACGGACTTCGCCAATGCCCTCGAAGTGGACTCTGGCCCAGCCTTTTAGCACGTACACCATCTGAAAGTCCAGATTATGATAGTGCAAATCGCCTGCGCCAGGACACGGTCCGTTGGGTCGGATAACGTTTGCCTGCACTTTGCCGCCGGTGGCTTTGGTCATACCGAGATCGCGATATTCGAAATAATTTCGCAGCCCGGCATCCCAATGGCAGTCTTTGGCATGCGTAACATGAAACTTGCCTTTCGGGAAGCGGGAATAATCGCCGACTGGGGTATCGTTGGCAAGTTTTTCAGCATCGCTCATAAAAATTCCTCCTCGGTTGGTGGTTTGATTGCTTAACGGTACGAACTGGCGGTGATGCCAGTGATTGCGCTGGGCAGTAACAGAGTTATGATAGATAGGACAACAAACCAGAGGGGGATATTATATGCATCTTAAGCTGGCAGGCCGCAAGGCTGTCATTACGGGCGCGAGTAAAGGCATCGGTCGGGCTGTTGCGGAAACTTTGGCCGCTGAGGGGTGTATTTTGCACCTGGTGGCGCGCAGTGAAGCCGACCTGACCGAGCTGGCGGGCGAGCTGAAGCAGCGCGGCGCCGGGAATGTCACCATTCATGCGCTGGATCTGGCCCTTTCCGAGGATCAGCAGACGCTTGCCGGGCGCTGTGCGCAGGCCGATATTCTGGTCAACAGTGCTGGCGATATTCCCAGTGGCGAACTGGATGCGTTATCGGAAGAACAATGGCGTGCGGGCTGGGAGCTGAAAGTCTTTGGTTATATCAATCTGTGCCGTGAGTTCTATACTGCAATGAAAGCACGCGGTGACGGGGTCATTATCAATATCATCGGCGCGGCGGGAGTAAGACCCGATGCGGGCTATATTGCCGGTACTACCGGTAATGCCGCGCTGATTGCCTTTACCAAGGCGCTGGGCTCACGCTCGGTGGATTTCGGGGTGCGGGTGGTCGGGATCAATCCATCTCTGACTGATACCCCCAGAGCACAGCGGATCCTGGCTTTCAAGGCGAGCCGCAATAGTGATAATCCAAATTATGTTAATGAATTTATTGCCGGGTTGCCGCTTGGGCGCATGTGAGCAGCACAGGAAATAGCGGATATGACAGCATTTCTGGCATCCGAGCGGGCTGGTTATGTGAGCGGAACAGTGGTGGATGTGGATGGTGGAACGAGCGCGCGACCTTAAGTCGCGTGCGTTGCCGACCAGGACGCTATCGGCCTGCACGGCCGATGCGCCAATATCATTCAGACATGGGCTGCGGAGCGTCGTTGCCGCAAGCGGGTAAGCGCTGCCGGCGCAGCGGTTGCTGGCTGGAAAAAAATATTGATCTGCTCGAACGCCTTTAACGCATCTGCGGCGTCCTGGTGGGCGCTAAGTTCAAAGGCATCCATGCCACAGCGCTCCATGAACTGTAACTGATCGCGTAACACAGCACCGACTGCACGCAGTTCACCGGTGTAATCGTAGCGTTCGCGCAGCAGTCGGGCCTGGGTGTAGCTGCGCCCGTCAGTAAAACGTTCGAATTCCAGCGCGATCAGGGTTAATGTGCTCAAGTCAGGCAGCAGCGCCTTGATGTCATCACTGGCACTGAGGCGTACCCCGACAGGCGTCGGGTGCTTGCACAACTGCTCGCGCTCATCCAGCCAGCGTGCCAGCGGCACTGTGCAGGGGCTCAGAGGCAGCGGATCATCGAGCCCAAGATGGTGGGTGTTATCGTCGAACAGTTGTCGGGATTTAATGATGCGCCGCATAAACGTGCTCCTTGAAAGGGTCAATACCGATGCGATCAACGGTATCGACAAATCGTTCGTTGTTTTCTCGATGGCTCAGGTAGACGGCAACGATACGTTCGATGGCTGTTGCAACCTGATCTTTGGCAATGGCAGGTCCTAGCCGCAAGCCCAGTCTGGCTTCGCGGCCGGAGCGTCCACCCAGGGTAAACTGGTACCATTCCTCGCCGTTTTTATCGACGCCCAGAATGCCGATATTGCCAACATGGTGATGCCCGCAGGCGTTCATGCAGCCGGATATATTGATCCGCAGCTCGCCGATGTCGTAAAGCTGCTCAAGATCCGGGAAACTTGCCTGAATCTGCTGCGCAACATCAATGGAACCGGCGTTTGCCAGCGAACAGAAATCCAGTCCGGGGCAGCAGATCATGTCGTTCAGAGTGCCGATATTGGGCGTTGCCAGCTGCAGGTTGATCAGTTCACGCCATAATTTGCGCAGAGCACTTTGCTTGACGTCGGCCAGCACCAGATTCTGCTGATGGGTTACCCGCAACAGGCCGAAGCTGTAGCGATCTGCCAGCGCGGCCAGGCGTTCCATCTGTTCGTGCCTGATATCACCGGGGGCATGTCCTGGCACTTTGAGCGAAACCATTACAATGCGATAGCCCGTTTTTTTGTGTGCCAGCGTGTTATGTTGCAGCCAGTTCTGAAAGGCCCGGTCGGAGGCTTTTTCGGTTGCTGTAAATAAATCCAGATCAGTCAGCTGTTCATACGCCGGTGCCGTGAAATGGCCCTGCATGGCTGCAATATCAGCGTCGTCCAGGCGCAATGCGCTATGCTGAATGTGTGTCCATTCGTCCTCTACCTGCTGCCGGAACTGGTCGATGCCCAGTGCATTGACCAGAATTTTGATACGCGCCTTGTAGATATTATCGCGCCGTCCATGCTGGTTATACACACGCAGAATGGCTTCCAAATAAGATAGCAGGTCGCGTTTGGGCAGGAATTCACGGATAACTTTACCGATGACCGGCGTGCGGCCCAGACCGCCTCCGACCAGCACTTGAAAACCGGTCTCGCCGGCCGCATTGCGCACCAGATAAAGACCGATATCGTGCACCATGATCGCAGCCCGATCCTGCTCGGCACCGCTGATCGCGATCTTGAATTTGCGTGGCAGGAAAGTAAATTCCGGGTGCAGGGTGGACCATTGCCGAATCAGTTCGCAGTAAGGACGGGGATCTTCCAGCTCATCCGCAGCAACCCCGGCCAACTGGTCGGCAGTCACATTGCGAATGCAGTTACCGCTGGTTTGGATAGCGTGCATATCAACGGTAGCCAGATCTGCCAGCACGTCAGGTATCTGTTCCAGCGGAATCCAGTTGAACTGCAGATTTTGGCGTGTCGTGAAATGACCATAACCCTTGTCATAATCGCGGGCAATAGTTGCCAGCATCCGTAATTGCTCTGCGCTTAGCAGACCATACGGAATGGCGATACGCAGCATAGGGGCATGGCGCTGTATATACAGGCCATTCATTAAACGCAGCGGCTTGAACTCGTCTTCGCTCAGGTCACCGCGCAGAAAACGTGCGGTCTGGTCGCGGAACTGGGCAACGCGTTCCTGCACGAACTGGCGATCATAAGCGTCATAACGGTACATGGCTGTCCTCAGCGGAATAAAAACGTTGGCGGAACTATAGGCCATGCATCTGCAAACAAAAAAGAATAAAAATTTATTTTTATATGCAATTTAGTTATTAGCAGCTTGCTGCTCAGGGAATCTGACTGACAGGATCATCATTAAGCTGCTATTCATGCTTTTGATGTTAAAAACACCATGATTACAGTACTAACGGGAAGGAAAATCCAATGTTAAGAACTCTGGCTTGCTCCGCCTGCCTGATGTTTAGTCTGGCGGCATGTACGACGGTTGATCCTTACACCGGGCAGGCGCGTGTAGACGAAGCCCGTACCGCTGCCTTGTTGGGCGGTCTGGCTCTGGCAGGGGCTGCCGCGTATGCGATTGACAAGGATAATGACGATGATGATGACAGACGCGATGATCATCATCACCAGCATGCGCGGGTGCGGCATCCGGTCGCCGGTATTGATTGCTACGATGCCTATCGGAAGTGTTATCGCAGCAACGGTAAATTTTCAGAAAAGTGGACCCGGCGTATATACCCGCGCGGGCACGACCGGGCCGATGGCCGGGTTTATGAACAGGGGTATAGCCGTTATGATGATTAGCGAGCAGTTTGTGATTTCTCGAACAGGTTGACAATGTCCTTGAAACAGACGGCCAGCCAGGCAATAAAGGGGAACAGGGTGTAGCCCATTTTGTCGATAAATACGTACAGCCAGTGAATGAGTCCGCTCAGGATAGTGGGAAAATCCGGTGGTATCAGCGGATTTGTGGCTTGCGTCAGAAAGTACAGCAGGATCAGGGTGACATGCAGGGTGTGCAGAACCAGCATAATTAATAGTGCATTGACCACACGCACTACGGCTTGTCCCTTGAATGAAAACGTTACTGTTGTTAGCACTAAAGCGGGCGCGAAAATCCAGTTCAGCGCAATGCTGAATAAGTTGGTACGAAACACCATGGCTTGCGGAATGCCCGGATAAGTCAGGGTGATACCCACACGATCGACATAAGCCAGGTCAACGCCGATCGGGGTTATCAGACTTAAGAGGTGTCCGGCCAGAAATAATATGGCCTGGGCGTAATAAGGGAAAATGAGATAAAAAACCCCTGTCGAAATACCCAGCCAGAGTACAAAGGCCAGCAAATAATGCTTAATGGGCGACGTCCGTTTTTTCATGTCGTAGAATCCAGATAATGAAGCATGCGAAAGTAGCGAAGATCATAAACGGTTGAAACAGGTATACATGAAAGAGCTGAAACCAGTCCGGTACGTAAAAGCGCACTTCAGCCAGGATGAACAAACGCAACCAGTTGATCACAAATAGCACGGGGATCAGGATGGCGATACCGAGCAGCCGCTGTTTGAACGGTTTGGGAAAGGATAGCACCGCCGCCGCAATCAAAATAAACACCGTTATCCCGTCACAGCCCTCGATGACCCGTAAAGCAGCAGTACCCTCATAAAAAATCAGGTTGCCACGAGCGCTGACTGCTGGATCGAACCAGGCAGCTGCTGCGGCCACGGTAGTCGCCAGCCAGTTGAAATAATGCTCCATAAGCGGTTCGGCCAATCCATAAATAATATACAGGCCGATAAACACCGCGAAAAAAATCACGCCGCAGGTGATAAATGATCGGCGTACTGAACCTTCAGTCATAATGACTCCTGTAAATCTGGAGTCGCAAACTCGCCTCATTTACCCGTAGGGGGCACGGGACAAAAAAGCGCTTGTTTTCGACACGTTAACACTAAAACCAGAACCCTCTGGAGGCAGTGCGAAGGCTGCTTCACGGTGGGCTCAGTATTGACCTTGGCATAGTCCGCTCCCAGAGACAGGCTATGCGGTCTGGCGGGCGCAGTTTAGCCTATGCCTGGATATTCAGGAAACTGTAGCTTGCACTGCTCGTCAACTACTTGAATCAACACGCTGATATATGGTCAGTGCCGGCAGCGCAGGCGTACTGGTTTATACCATTGAGCCGCCGTGCTGGCGCAGCAGTTCCAGGAATTCACGCCGGGTTTTGGGGCCGTGGGTGGAAAAATGCGGATCGGGCTGCGCCTGATAAACCGACTTTTGCACGCCAATAGGGTCTGTCGCGGCGATATGTTGGATAAGATCAGGCCTTACAGGGTAAGGGCGGATAGCGTTCAGGCCAAAAATTTTGGCACGCACCGCAGGCGTCAGCGCCGGATAACCATAGCGTTCCTGCCATTCAGGACTGATCTGAAAAGTGCGAAATGCCTGGATCTGATCCTGCGGCGAGCCGTACCAGATGGAATCGGTGCCCCATAAGACATTGTCTTCGCCGACATACTTGAGCAGTTTGCCGATAGCGTGAGCGGCGCTGTCCGGATCACGCATCAAACCGCGCCAGGTGCTGCCGAGTTCAGCGTAAACATTGCTGTTGCGTGGTATCTCGCTGGCTTGCAGGGAACGAATCAGTGAATCCAGTCCTTCGTTGTGCTGCGGATCGTACGGGCCTTCGGCTTTACCCGGCACCCAGCCGGAATGGTAGATCAGAAAGTTAACATCGGGAAACTGGCGGGCAATCGGACCGATATCATCGCACAGGGAATGCTGATAGGACTCCTGTCCAAACGGAATGCCTTTATGGATGCAGATATTTTTGATGCCTAGCCGGCGCGCGTTTTCGACAAAGGGGATGCCGCTGTTCTCATCGGTCATGAAAAAGCCCTGGCCATGCGGTCCCCATTGGGTATAGGTTTTCCAGGCTGACACCTGCCACCGTTCGGCCAGTTCGTCCATTGCTTGCAGATCGCCATCCTGATTGGGATTGACCCGGCCGTGCAGCAGCAGCCGTGGACTGCCTTGCATATCTTCAATGATTTGCCGGGTGGCGTCGGCTTCTTCGATGCTCAGCGGTTCGGCATCACGCTGTGAGGGGACAAACGACAACACCATCATGTCGGTATCGCTATCGAGAAAAACATCTTTAATGAACTGATCGGCACCGATGCAGTGCATGTAGTCCCGGTCCAGATTTTCATGCGCCACCGTGCAGCGGGCTTTTAGCGCCTGGGCACCGCCGGGGCGCACATAATGGCCTTGCACATCGAAGATAAATTCTGTTCCGTCCAGCGTCGCTTGCGCAAGTTGCGGGTCCAGCGCAGCATCGGCAGGCACATCAAAATAGCCGCCGCGCTTGCCGAAGGCGGCGTTTGCCTTATTAAAGGCGAGCAGGGTACTGGCTGCGCCGCACAGTGAGACCATAAACGCCCGCCGGCCCAGATGCAGACGGTGGGCGTTAGCGCTGGCGTTTGCCTGCGCCAGCTGATTGGCCTGATGGTTGGCCGTACTCAAGGGTAGAGGGGCGAATTCCCCGTTTGAGGTGGAGTCAAGTTTGATCGGCAGGCGTTGGCCGGTCGGATCGGTACCGGTAATGTTTGACATGGCAGTAAACTCCGTGGCGGGAGAGTGCAATAGATTAACGCCTAAAGCCTGCGGAATCGACTGTTTTTCCAGAGATTATGCAGCAAGGGTAACAGCGGCCGAAGGCCTAGTTAGTCAGAGCAGGATCGTGCTGTCAACGATTTCGGCAGGCCGCCGCAAGCGCCTTTCATCGCGGGGTGGAATACCGAAATGATCGCGGTAGCATTTGCTGAAATGAGGGGCGGAAACAAAACCGCAGGCAAACGCGACATCCACAATCGACATACTGGTCTGCAAGAGCAGCTGACGGGCGCGGCGCAGGCGTAATTCCAGATAATATCGGGTCGGTACGCAGTTCAGGTATTTTTGGAACAGGCGTTCCAACTGGCGGCGTGACAGGCCAATGTGGCGGGCCAGTTCGTCCGGACTCATGGGTTCTTCGATATTGGCTTCCATCAGCGACACGGCTTCGACCAGCTTGGGCTGGCTGGTGCCCAGACGCAGGCGTAAGGGGATACGCTGGCGATCATGGCGACCGCGAATCCGTTCACAAGTGAATTCTTCAGAGATCGCGCCGGCCAGCTCATGGCTTTGCTGCCGGCTGATTAGCTGCAGCATCATATCCAGCGGTGCGGTGCCGCCAGAGCAGGTAATCCGGTTGCGGTCGATTTCGAACAGCTCGGTTGAAATTACCAGCTGCGGAAAATTTTCGCGCAGACTGGCCAGGTTTTCCCAGTGAATCGTACAGCGATAACCATTTAACAGTCCGGCCAGGGCCAGGGCATACGTGCCGGTGCAGAGCGCACCCAGATTGATTTTTCGATTGCCCAGCTTGCGCAGAACATTGACGACATCACGGTTGGCGTTCTGCTCGATTTTAATACCGCCGCAGACGAACAGGGTGTGCAGTTCCGGCAGGCCTTCGCTGAGCGCGTGATCCGGCATTACCGTCATGCCGTTACTGGCTTGCACGGGAGCGCCGTCCAGTGTCAGCGTGGACCAGCGATAAAGTTCCCTATCCGCCAGATAATTCGCCATACGCAAGGGTTCAATCGCGCAACTGAAGGCGACCATGGTGAAATTGGGGACTAGTAAAAATCCGTAATGTATGCAAACAGGCGCGTTCATACCGTCAGCTTCTGGCAATGACGTCAACACTATAAGGTTGAAGGCTAAGCCGGGTCAAAGTTCAGCGCATGGAAACGTGTTGCAGCGGGATGGCAGGTGCGCCTGTTCCCAGCACGGGTTCTGCAATACACAGCTGTTGAGCACGATAACAGGCTACCTCAGAGCCTTGGTCAAGTGTCGCCAGGGTTGGCTCTTTGGTCCGGCAAACCGGTTCAACCAAGGGGCAGCGGGGAGCATAGGTGCAACCGGCAGGACGTGACTCGGGGCTTGGCACACTGCCGCTGATAACGGGTAAACGGCCCCGGCGGGCACCGAGTCGGGGCAGGGTGGCCAGCAAGGCCTGGGTATAGGGATGATGGGGTTCATGCATGATCGTTTCGGTACTGGCGATTTCGACGGCGCGACCCGCATACATCACCATGACGCGATCAGCTACTTGGGATATGACGCCCAGATTATGGCTGATAAACAATACCGCCATGCCTAACTCTTCCTGGATTTCCATAATCAGATCCAGAATCTGGGCCTGCACCGTGACGTCCAGGGCGGTAGTGGGCTCATCAGCGATCAATAACTGGGGTTGGCAGGCCAGCGCCATGGCGATCATGACCCGTTGCCGCATACCGCCGGACAACTGATGCGGATAATCGCAGTGGCACCGATTGGGGTCTGCAATATGGACCCGGTCCAGTGCATCCGCTGCTGCTGCGTTCGCCTGTCGTGAGGTCATTTTACTGTGCAGGATAAACATCTCGGCGATTTGAGCCCCGATACTCATCAAGGGGTTCAGCGCGGTCATTGGTTCCTGGAAAATAACCCCGATCTGATCGCCGCGAATGCTTTGTAAGGTAGGCTCGTCAGCCTGCAGCAGATCTTGTCCGGCGAACCAGGCCTGGCCGCTTAATTCGGCGTGTAAAGGCGTCAGGTGCAACAGTGCCAGCGCCGAGATGGTTTTGCCGCAGCCGGACTCCCCGACTACACCCAGGGTTTCGCCCCGTTTCAGGTCATAGCTCAGGCCCCGTACTATCTGTGACTCGCCCAGACTGACGCCGAGATTGCAGACCCGCAGCAGCGGCTCGCTCAGGCCGCCGCTGTCTGGCGCGGGTGATTTCAGGGCGTGGAGTGCCATGTCTCAATCCACAGGGTGCTGACACTCATATGGCCGGTAGGACGGACACCTTGCAGCCACTTTGGCAGGATATAGGCATTGGCGCGATAATATAGCGGTAACGCGGGCAGATCAGTGGCATAAATGCGCTGTAATTCAGCCCATAAGGGTTTGCGTTTTGCCGGATCCAGCTCGGCTTCCAGCTGATCCAGCAAACGATCCATAACCGGGTTCTGGTAGCCCGGATAATTTTGCCCCGACCAGCCATTCTGTTCGGAGGGAATTTCGCTCGAGTGCAAGGTCGTACGCGGTACGTTTTCCGGCGCTGACAGCCAGGCAAACATGGCCAGGCCGGTAAACAGCCGTCTATCGAGTGTTTCGCCAAAAAACACCCGTGCCGGCTGATTCCGGATACGCACATCAATGCCGAGTTGTTGCCACTGGCTTTGCAGGACCTGCTGTACCAGTTCCCGGGAACGGTTGCCCGCAGTGGTCATCAGTTCGATGGACAGCTTTTCACCCTGCGCATTGTGCCGGAAGCCTTGTTTCATGACATTCCAGCCGGCCTCGTCCAGTAAGGCAGCCGCCTGTTTCGGGTCGTAGTTGTAACGCGGCGTATCAGTGCTGTAGACGGTATCGAGTGGATTGATGCTGCTGTCTGCCACCGGCTGTTTGTCACGAAATAACTGATGACTGATTGCCTGCCGGTCAGCGCCATATAACAGAGCCTGACGAACCCGAACGTCATTTAGGCCGGGTTGATCCAGGCGGACATCAAGGTGTTCATAGATAAGGCCCGGTTTGTAGATAATAGTGTAAGCATCGCCATGGCGTTCCTCAAAAGCCAGCGCCTGGTCGAGTGTCAGGCCCAGTTCACCTGCAATCATGTCCAGCTCCCCGGACAGCAGATTGGCCTCCAGCGCAGCCGTGTTTTCGATGGCTTTAACGACGATTTTCTGAAACGCGGGCGGCTCGCCCCACCAGGTCGGGTTGGTTTCCAGCACGATATACGCCCCGCGTTGTACCTCGCTGATCCGGTACGGTCCAAAATAGAGGCCGGGATTGGTCGGTGCCGTCTCGAACAGGGAACGATTACGGTATTGGGCCGGATCCTGTTCGAAAATAGACTGCTCCAGATGGGCAGGCAAGAGCTGGAAGTCGTTGATAGCTGCGTAATCGAAGGTGACCCGATCCATATGCAGTGTGAAAGTTTTCTCATCAACTGCGTCGATACTCAGGATACGGCGGTACATTTCTTGGTTGGCGACCTGTGAGCTGGGTTCAAGACCCACCTGCCAGGTAAATAACACATCTGTGGTGCTGACCGGTGTACCGTCACCCCAGGTTGCGTCGGGCTGGATCGTGTAGGTTACAGCAATACCCTGGCTGCCATCCGGGGTAGGTTCCAGCACTGCTTTGCCGTTTTCGAGGCTGGGCAGTTCTGTGCATAGCAGACAGATCAGTTTCCAGTCCTGGTCATGGGCGGTAAAAGGCCTGCGCGCCATACCGAGCACATAGCTTTTCGCCAGCATGGAATCGATATTGGGATGGAATGTGGCTGGAAACTGACTCATGCCAATAACCAGTGAATCTTTGGCGTATGTGCTAGGCAGAAAAAAGATACCGAACAACAGAGCCCAGAGCAGAGTACGATTAATTTTTTTCGGCATGGATTCTCTCAACTTTGGGTAGTCTAAAAGGGCAGTCTGAATTTTGATTGATTTAGCATGAAGTGTACCATTAATCACAACTTTATTCCGGCAGGACCACGTTATGATCTTATGCAAAATGACATGTCCGAGGAAACCTTTCTGGCAGTCAAACAGCGCTATCTTCAGTTTGGTCTGGCTGGCTTTATCGGTCATTGCAATCAACCCGATGTATGTTGCAGCCCAGGCAGCGGATGCCGACAATTCCGACTTTGTCCGGTTATGGGAGGAACTGCTGCCACGGCTGGAAACCATTGTTGATTTGCAGGAGCAACACGACCAGTTGCCGGATAGCGCCTGGCTGAGTCCGGATAAAGCATCCAACCAAAATGCTATTAATCGTTTACTGGATGAAGCAGTGACGTTGCTGGGCGATAATGACGGTCAGCGTTACCGGCAGCAGATGGCACAACTGCAGGCCGCTATCACCGAACTCGAGCACGATATCAGCGAGGCGCAGCGCTTGCGGGTTACTGCCCCGACGGACAGCTTCTGGGGCACGACAGTAGCCGATTATGATCAGCGCATTGAGCGGGCGCGGCAGCAAATTGCTGCCTACCGGCAGCAGATTATCCAGCTGAAAAAACAGTTTGCCGAAGAATTGCGCCAATCCGGCCTGGCAATTAGCGATGAGCAGCTGGATTTTCTGCTTTCCACCGTCATTGGTGACGATCTGATCAGCATGAGTATGGCCTTCGATCATGTTAAAGATCTCATTGCACAACTGGAGCTTTTATTGGTTGAAAGTGGTGAAAACCTGGCTGCTGCCCGCCGTTATTATGGAATTTACACGGTATTGTTACGCTCGCTGGTGCAAATGCACCAACAACTGCTGGATACAGTTGCGCACTATCAGGAGCAGCTGCAGGCTATTGATAAGAAAACCCGAACCCTGTTGCAGGAGAGCGAAAAACTGCGCCGTAACAGTGATCGGCATCAAGCGGTACTGGCGGCTAATATCCAGGCCCAGCGCCTGACCTTGCAGAGCGCCAAGCTGTATCGCGAGTATCTGCGCGAACAGGCGGTTGATGTCGCCCACTCCCAGCAGGAGCTGCAACGCGATCTGGCGGTGGCGCGCAATACTTACGAAACCGTCAAGGTATCAGGAGAGCTGGTGCAGTTGATGCAGTCCGGGCAGCATTTGCTGGATCAGCTGTTCAGTAAACAAATACCGACCTTGTTCAGTTTCCAGAATCTGGAGCTGAAACGCGAGTTTGAAAAGCTGACGTTGCGGTTGCAACAGGAAGGCTTGCAGTGAGCAAGCCCATATCACCTGTATTCGATCTGTATTCGACCTATACAGCATGAGCCCGCACTATGAATAGGGTCGAGGCGAGCACTATGTCGTGGCGCTGAAAAAGGCCATCATGCGCGGAAAATGTAGGTTAATATATTAAGTTAATTTTTGTTTTTATTTGTTTAGGAGAGCATAACAGTATGAATAAGGGGGACAATCGGAGAACCGGTGGTCAGCTATTGGTTGAGTGTTTGCGTGCCAACGGTGTTGAGCTGGCTTTTGCGGTGCCAGGCGAGAGCTATCTGGCCGTGCTGGATGCGTTTTATGATGTACCGGAGATTCGTCTCATAACCGGCCGTCAGGAAGGCGGTGTGTCGATGATGGCAGAAGCCTATGGCAAACTGACCGGCAAACCCGGTATTGCATTTGTCACACGCGGACCGGGCGCGACCAATGCCTGTGCCGGTTTACACGTTGCGCGGCAGGAGTCCACCCCGATGGTTCTGTTTATTGGCCAGGTGGGCCGGAACATGACCGAGCGCGAATCGTTTCAGGAAATTGACTATCGGCGCATGCTGGGGCAACTGACCAAATGGACCGCTGAAATCGACGATCCCGCCCGTATTCCCGAGTTTGTCAGTCGTGCCTTTCATGTCGCCACCTCCGGCCGGCAAGGCCCGGTAGCGCTGGCATTGCCGGAAGACATGCTGACGGAACTGACCACTGCTGCGCCCTGCCAGCCTTATGCTGCTGTCCAGGCCGCTCCGGCAGCAGCGGATATGCAGCGTTTGATGGCCCTGCTGGAACAGGCCAGACAGCCGCTGCTGTTATTGGGTGAGGGCGACTGGAGCAGCGCTGCTGTGGCATCCATGCAGCGCTTTTGTAGCGCTAATCAGCTGCCGGTTGTAGCAACATTCCGCTGTCAGGATTTATTCGATAATGCCCATCCCTGTTACATCGGCGATCTGGGCCTGGGGGCAAATCCGACGCTGAGTAAACGGGTTAAAGAAGCTGATTTACTCATCGCGGTCGGCGGGCGGCTGGGTGAAATACCGACCAATGCCTACAGCCTGCTGGATATTCCGACGCCGCAGCAGACCTTGGTGCATATCCATGGTGGCGCTGAAGAGCTTAACCGGGTTTATCAGGCAACGCTGGCGATCAATTCCGGTATGCAGCACTTTGCGGCCATGCTGGAACAGATGCCGACGCTGCAGGCACCAGCCTGGGCGGAAAGCACCCGCCAGGCCCATGCTGATTACCTGAACTGGATCAAACCGCCACAAGTTCCCGGTGCGCTGCAGATGGGCGAAGTGATGAACTGGCTGGGTGAGCATTTACCCTCTGATGCCATCTTGACCAATGGTGCAGGCAATTACACAGTATGGCTGCACCGGTTTTATCAGTACCGGCATTTTCGCAGCCAGCTGGCTCCGACCTGTGGCTCTATGGGCTATGGTCTGCCGGCAGCGGTGGCGGCCAAACTGGCGCAACCCGAGCGCACGGTAGTTTGCTTTGCCGGTGATGGTTGTTATCAGATGACCATGCAGGAATTCGGCACTGCGGTGCAATTTGGCGCGAACATCGTGGTTGTACTGGTTAATAACGGTTCCTGGGGCACAATTCGTATGCATCAGGAACGGGAATACCCGGAACGTGTGATTGCCACCGAACTGTTCAACCCTGATTTTGCCGCCTTAGCGCAAGCCTATGGGGGCTTTGGGGCTATTGTGAATAGTGCTGATGAGTTTCCGGCGGCTTTTGAGCAGGCTATGGCTGCGGGCAAGCCCGCACTACTGGAATTACGCCTTGATCTGGAAGCACTAACGCCCCGTGCCTCATTAAGCGATATCCGGGCGCAGGCGCTGGCGGGGAAAGCTTGAGCTAAGCGCAAGACAACCATAAAAAAAGGCGATTGTTTATGCAACAATCGCCTCACCCAACAGGAGGAGAACAAAAGTAAATAACCCAGAAGGAGGACTGAGATTAATCTAACGTTGCACGTTTCGATCAAGCTCGATTTATATATAGCGATGATCGTGCCAGATTAAGGTAAAAAAAGAGCTTTTTCCGTGATGTATTTTTTAAAATGCAATAAAATCAAATAGATGTAAATATTAGAGTATTTAAATGTAGTAAAATAGTACAAAATAAATTTGTTGTTTTTTGCACAATAACAACTTATGTTGTTTATTTGAGTAACACAAAAGTGTTACGTGTGCAGAAAAGTAACATATTGTTGCTTTTTTAATACTTTGTTGTTAGCGGATACCGTTCATATTGAACGGCTCAGTCTGCGGACTGGTCCGGTCGGGCGGATTGCAGCAGGTGCCACGAGCGGGAACGGAATTCCCGGCGATACAAAATCAGGGTTACCCAGGTGCTGGCAGCCAAAAATAAAATGGGGTGTAAAAACCAGCTGAGTGCAGCCAGGGCGAAAAAATAAGCCCGTAAGCCACTATTAAAATGACTGGCGGCCAGGCCGTGCAATTGGGCAATGTGGTCCGCAAACCGGGTACTGTCAGGGGTTGCTTCGGTCTCAAGAGGCGCTGCACCAATCATGATGGAGCAATAATTAAACAGCCGGTAACACCAGGCAAATTTGAAGAACGCGTAAATAAAAATGATAACCAGCAGGAGTACTTTTATTTCCCAGAGTGTCTTGCTGGCGGTCTCTGTGAAAGGCAATGCCTGCAGCACTGCAATCGCTTTATCGGTTGCCCCCAGCATGGCCAATAATCCGCCGATAATAAAAATCGATGTAGATGCATAAAATGCTACGCCATAGAGAAGATTGCCCTGCGTAATGGCATCCAGCATGCGCGGATCCCGCCCTACCATATTGCGCATCCAGAGTTGCCGGTAATAGCCCATCACCGCGCTGACGCTTTGTTTGTGCAGACGGGTATGATCCACGCTCCAGACGTAGCCAAACCAGCACAACAGAAACCAGGCCAAGGCGAGGATATCAAGCCAGTGGAATTCAATCATGGCGGGTTACAAGCCTCTGCGTAAGGTGCTTCGGGTGAGTAGTTGCATGGGCTCGCATCATACTGATATCGGCTGTTGGTGCAAAGAAACGCACACTGACCAACGCTTGATTGTCATTATATTGGCGGTTTTTATGATTTTCACATTTGTCAAAAAAATGGCGTCAAAATATTGTTGTTTCAGGCTGTCTGATACTCATCCGAGTAATTCTTTTCCACGATGCGTCACGATATACCCCGTCTTTCGTATAATGCCCGCTTTTTGAACAGAAGCTGGATAACCCAATGGAAAGGCGCTATGTGGTTTAACAATGTTTGTGTGTTTCAGGTCGCGGAAGATTTTCAAGTAACACCGCAGGATTTGGCTGCCCGGCTGGAGCAGAATGCGTTTACGCCCTGTTTGAGCCAGGATATGAGTAGTGCCGGTTGGGTGCCGCCACTGGGTCGTATAGGTGCGGAACTGACGCACAGTATCAATGACTGTTTACTGGTCTGCCTGCAGACGGAGGAAAAAGTCTTGCCTGGTGCAGTCGTGAAAGAATTGCTGGCAGAGCAGGTCGTGATGGTGGAAGAGCGTGAGCAGCGCAATCTGCGCCGGGCCGAGAAAGAACGCATGCGCGATGAGCTGATGCTGGATTTATTACCCAGGGCTTTTGTCCGCCATCGCCAGAGCTATGCCTACTTCGATCTGCACAAGCACCTGGCTGAGTGCTCAATAGCGCCAGCCCGAAAGGGATTGGCGAAGTGACCGAAGGGTTGCGCAAAGCGTTGGGCAGTTTGCCGATTACACCGCTGGACAGTCAGAATTCGCCCGCTGCAGTAATGACCGAATGGTTGCACAAGCGCCAGTTACCGTCTGATATTACCCTGGCTGACGAATGCGAGCTGCGTGATAACGATGGCGTCGTGCGCTGCAAGGGTCAGGATTTGCTGGGCGAAGAAATAAAAGTGCATCTGGATGCCGGCAAACAGGTGACCCGGCTGGCGTTGGAATGGGATGACAGGCTGGCTCTGGTCGTCAGCGATGATCTGATTCTACGTCGTCTAAAAATGCTGGATGTGCTGGAAAAAGAGCTGGATGTTGAGGGTCTGGATGACCCTGTCGCTGCGTTCGATGCCGGTTTTGTATTACTAAGCAGTGAATTACGGCGTTGTGTGGGCCGATTAATAGAGGTTTTGAACGAGGCCAGCTAAGCGTCCAAGCCGTGCTGCAAAACAAAGAGCCAAAGAGCCAAAGAGCCAAAGAGCCAAAGAGCCAAAAGAGCCAAAGAACCAAAGAGCCAAAGAGCCAAAGAGCCAAAGAGCCAGGGCCTAGGTGATAAAACAGGCGGGCAGACGCAGATGTTGCGCCCGCCCGCCCGTCTGTCTTTCAGCAGTGCTTCTTACTTCGGGTCATTGGCCAGAAACAGCCAGGTCTCTACCACTGAATCAGGGTTCAGCGAGACACTCTGGATGCCTTCATCCATCAGCCAGCGTGCCAGATCAGGATGATCCGACGGTCCCTGGCCGCAGATACCAACATATTTATTCTGCTTGCGGCAGGCTTGAATAGCCAGATGCAGCAGCGCTTTCACTGGCGGGGTCGCGTTCGTCGAATAAATTGGCGATCAACCCGGAATCACGATCCAGACCCAACGTCAGCTGGGTCATATCGTTGGAGCCGATGGAAAAACCGTCGAAGTACTCCAGAAACTGCTCCGCCAGCAAGGCATTGGAAGGCAGTTCGCACATCATGATCAGCCGCAACCCGTCTTTGCCGCGCTCCAGACCGTTTTGCTTGAGCACCTCTACGACGCCGCGTGCTTCACCCAGC
This sequence comes from Gammaproteobacteria bacterium, assembly GCA_041396125.1. Classification (GTDB taxonomy): domain Bacteria; phylum Pseudomonadota; class Gammaproteobacteria; order Competibacterales; family Competibacteraceae; genus JAWKZG01. The sequence goes on from JAWKZG010000002.1 coordinate 156,533, forward strand.
GTGCGCACGAATGGCACCATCAGTTCAACATTGGTCAGGCCCATTTGCTCGCGCACTTTGTGCATAGCGCGACATTCCAGCTCGAAGCAATCACGAAAATCGTCCGACAGATAACGCGAGGCACCGCGAAAGCCCAGCATCGGGTTTTCTTCGTCAGGTTCGTACAGATCACCGCCCAACAGGGCCGCATATTCATTTGACTTGAAGTCTGACAACCGCACGATGACCGGCTTAGGGTAAAACGCAGCCGCAATGAGTGGCTACGCCTTCGGCCAGTTTTTCGATGTAGAAAGACACCGGATCGGCGTAACCCGCGCTATGCGCCTGAATGCGGTTTTGCAAATCAGCGGACAGAGTATCGAATTGCAGCAGGGCTTTTGGATGCACGCCAATCATGCGGTTGATAATGAATTCCAGCCGTGCCAGCCCGACACCATGATTGGGCAGGTGGGCAAAATCGAAGGCTCGATCCGGGTTGCCGACAATCATGGAGAGCTTGAAGCCGATTTCCTGGCATTTCGCTCAGATCGGTTTCGCGGATATGGTAATCGATCAGGCCGGCGTAAACGAAGCCGGTGTCACCTTCGGCGCAGGACACCGTAACATCCGTACCGTGCGGAATCAGTGCTGTGGCATTACCGCAACCAACCACCGCCGGTATGCCTAATTCGCGGGCGATAATAGCCGCGTGACAGGTGCGCCCGCCGCGGTTGGTAACAATCGCCGCTGCCCGTTTCATGATCGGTTCCCAGTCCGGAGTGGTCATGTCAGTGACCAGAACATCGCCCGGTTCGACCAGGTTCATTTCATCGATGGAATGAATCACACGGGCTGCACCGCTGCCGATACGCTGGCCAATACTGCGGCCGCTGGTCAGCACATCCGTGCGTTTACTGAGCTGGTAGTGCTGCAGGGTTTGCGCCTGCGACTGGCTTTTTACAGTTTCGGGGCGAGCCTGCAGAATGTAGAGTTTGCCGTCGTTACCGTCTTTGCCCCATTCGATGTCCATCGGACGGCCATAATGTTCTTCGATAATCAGCGCCTGCCGGGCCAGGGCATGGATTTCGTCGTCATTCAGCGCGAAACGCTGGCGCTCGGCGGCGGCAACCTCGACCGTTTTGACGCGTTCCCCTGATGAGCTGTCATCGTTGTAGATCATCTTGATGGCTTTAGCGCCCAGATTGCGGCGTAAAATAGCGTGCTTACCGGCGCGTAGGGTTGGCTTGAAGACATAATATTCGTCAGGGTTGACAGCACCCTGCACGACTGTTTCTCCCAGGCCATAGGCTGCAGTAATGAAGACGGCCTGATCGAAGCCCGATTCGGTATCCAGCGTGAACATGACGCCACTGGCACCGATATCACTGCGTACCATGCGTTGTATCCCGGCAGACAGGGCGACATCGGCGTGCGCATAGTTATGGTGAACGCGATAGGCGATAGCGCGGTCATTGTAGAGCGAGGCAAAAACCTCTTTAACGGCCTGCAGTACCTGCTCCAGGCCCAGGATATTGAGAAAAGTTTCCTGCTGACCTGCAAACGACGCGTCCGGCATATCTTCAGCGGTCGCAGAAGAGCGCACGGCAACGGCAAAGTCCTGCCCGGCGCTGGCTGCCAGCTCCTGATACGACGCGGTAATTGCTTCGACCAGAGCGGGTTGCAGCGGTGCCTGGGTAACCCATTGCCGGATCTGTGTGCCGGCTGCCGTCAACGCATTGACATCGTCGACATTGAGCGTGTCCAGAACGTTATTGATGCGTCCGGTAAGGTCGTTATAATGCAGGAATTCACGGTAAGCTTCCGCCGTAGTGGCAAAACCGCCGGGTACACTCACACCGGCATCGGCAAGATTATGAATCATCTCGCCCAGAGAAGCATTTTTGCCACCTACGCGCTCGACATCGCGCATACCCAATTGTTCGAACTTCAGCGTGTAATCCACCGTATTTCCTCATAATCACCTGTACAACGAGAGGCGAATAGTAGCGATTTGCTTGCAATCGGTCTAGGCTGTAAAGTGCATTCCGGCGGCGTGTGTCATGACACGCTGGCTTCATAGGGGTTACGCAAATCATTAACAGCACGGCCACACAGCAACAAAAGGCTGATGCGATGCGTACATTTTACTAGTCAGAAACACAATCAATAGTTGAGTTATGTTACAGGTCTCACCACCACGGGCTCAGAATCCATTCGAGCTGGCCGGCACCTTCGCCGGCTTGATGGACCTGTATGAGCGTAATTATATTGGCCTGCGACGGCTGGTGCCGTGCTGGCCCGAGGCGCCGCAAGAATTATTGTCCACCGCCGGGGGAGCGTTGCCCTTGCATCTGGAGATTTCCGACCGGTTTCCTTTCACCAGTGATCTGGTACTGACCTATGTGTTTGAGCGCGAGGGTAAGCGCAAGCACGAACCCAATCTGCATATCCGGGTTTATCACGACGCGCGCCAGGCTGAGGTCACCGCTGCGCATCTGCGGCATTGGCCAAGCTTCGACACCGAGCATTGCTCGGAACTCTGGCTGCGCTGGCGGGCCAACCGATTTTTATACAAATGGTTGACATATTGCCTGCACCAAGGTCACCGCTTCGAACTTGCGCCCTCAACACTTGTTCTGCCACTTGCTTCATCGGTTTAACGCATGATTTATCTGGACTATGCGGCCACTACGCCGGTTGATCCCCGCGTTGCCGAGCTGATGTGGACCTATCTGGGACCGGAAGGCGATTTTGGCAATCCCGGTTCCAGCACCCATGCCTATGGCCAGCGCGCCCGGCAGGCTGTAGAGCAGGCCCGCGAACAGGTCGCTGCACTGATCAATGCCGATCCGCGTGAAATTGTTTGGACCTCTGGCGCGACCGAATCCGATAATCTGGCTCTGAAAGGAGCGTTGCACGCCCTTAACGGTCCTAAAACCGGACCTGCCAAGCGTCACCTCATTACCTGCCAGAGCGAGCACAAAGCTGTGCTGGATACCTGCCGGGCCCTGGAACGGGAAGGCTACCGGGTAACATATCTGGCACCGCAGGCGGATGGCCGGATCGATCTGTCCAGTCTCGAAGCCGCGCTGAGCGAAGATACGGCTCTGGTGTCGCTGATGCACGTCAACAATGAAACCGGCGTGTTGCAGGATATTGCTGCACTCGGCGCGCTGACGCGTACGCGTGGCGTACTATTGCACGTGGACGCGGCCCAGAGCGCGGGCAAAATACCCATTGATGTCAAAGCTATGCAGATTGATCTGCTCAGTCTCTGCGGTCATAAAATCTATGGCCCCAAAGGTGTTGGTGCGCTGTATGTCGGGCGCCGGCCCCGGGTCAGGCTCGAGCCCCTGATTCATGGTGGTGGGCAGGAACGCGGTTTACGGGCCGGTACGCTGGCCACGCATCAGATTATCGGTATGGGCGCATGTTGTGCGCTGGCACACACTGCGATGGTGGCCGAGCAGCAGGATATTCAGGCGCTGCGGAAGCAATTACTGACACAGCTGCAAACGCTTGACGGGGTTTACCTGAATGGTTCAGCGACGCATGCTGCACCGAATATTCTCAATCTGAGTTTCGCCGGGGTGGATGCTGAAGCATTGCTGATGGAACTGGATGATATTGCGCTATCAACCGGATCAGCTTGCACGTCCGCTACGGCTGAGCCTTCGCATGTATTGCGGTCGATGGGTTTGAGCGACGTCCGCATGCACAGCTCAATCCGTTTCAGTCTGGGACGTTTTACCCGTCCGCAGGATATCGACTATACCGCCCAGCGCGTTATTGCCGGCGTCTCCCGGCTGCGAGCATTATCACCACTCAACTACCTTGAAACCGTCAGATGAACCAGAAACATAACCGTTTGGGGTTTGCCACCCGCAGTATTCATGCCGGTCAGCAGCCTGATCCCAGTACCGGCGCGATCATGACGCCGATTTACGCCACCTCGACCTATGTTCAGGAGAGTCCGGGACGGCATCAGGGCTTTGAGTATTCACGCACCAGCAATCCCACCCGACTGGCCTATGAGCGCTGCATCGCTGATCTGGAAAGCGGCGCAGCCGGTTTTGCTTTTGCCTCCGGTATGGCTGCAACGGCAACAATTCTGGAATTGCTCGACAGCGGCAGCCATGTCATTTGCATGGACGATGTCTACGGCGGCACGTATCGCTTGTTCGAAAATGTTCGCAAACGGTCAGCCGGTCTGGAGTTCAGCTTTGTCGATTTGTCCGATATGACTCAGCTGGAACAGGCACTGCGTCCCAATACCCGAATGATCTGGGTGGAAACACCCACCAATCCGCTGCTGAAACTGGCTGATCTGGAACGCATTGCGGCGTTTGCCCGCAGCAAACATATTCTGTCCGTTGCCGATAACACCTTTGCCTCACCCTGGGTGCAGCGGCCGCTGGAATTCGGCTTCGATATGGTCATGCACTCGGCCACCAAATATCTTAACGGTCATTCCGATATCGTCGGTGGTGTTGTTGTGGTCGGCCCGAATCAGGAACTGGCCGATCGGATGGGGTATTTGCAGAATGCGGTTGGCGGTATTGCCGGTCCGTTTGACAGTTTCCTGGTTTTGCGCAGCCTGAAAACCCTGGCTTTACGGATGGAACGGCACTGTCAGAGTGCTCTGGCGGTGGCCGAATGGCTACAGGCGCAGGAGCAAATTGAATGGGTGTACTATCCGGGTTTGCCCAGTCACCGGCAGTACGAACTCGGGCGTCGCCAGATGCACGCAGGCGGCGGGATGGTGACGGCGGTACTGAAAGGCGGGCTGGAACGTGCCCGACGCTTTCTGGAGCGTTGCGAAATTTTCGCGCTGGCGGAAAGCCTGGGCGGAGTGGAAAGCCTGATCGAGCATCCCGCTATCATGACTCATGCCTCAATCCCGCCGGAAAAACGTGCAGCGCTCGGGATTGATGACGGTCTGGTGCGCTTGTCGGTCGGGGTGGAAGACTTGGACGATCTGATCGCCGATCTGGCTCAGGCTTTAAAATAATGCCGTTGTTCAGGCCAGGGTTTGATTTGATCCGGCAGAACGACAGCAGGAGTGTATTTTGAAACAGGTTACGATCTACACCGATGGCGGCTGCAACCCCAGCAATCCTGGCCCTGGCGGATACGGCGCGGTGTTGCTGTATGGCGAGTATCGACGGGAACTCTCCGGCGGTTTTCGCTGGACCACGAATAACCGCATGGAATTGCTGGCGGCAATTACCGCGCTGGAATCACTCAAGCAACCTTGTCAGGTAACGCTGCACAGCGATTCAAAATATCTGGTGGATGCTATGAATGCGGGCTGGGCCAAACGCTGGCAAGCCAATCAGTGGCGGCGTAATAAACGCGGCGACGCGGCGAAAAACCCCGATCTCTGGCAGCGCTTGCTGGACGCTGCTGAGCGCCATCAGGTGAAGTGGGTGTGGGTGCGCGGGCATACCGGCATACCCGAAAACGAGCGTTGTGACGAGCTGGCGCGGCAGGCCGCACAGGTGCCTGAGTTACCGATCGATACCGGCTATGTAGCGGACGATTTGCCGCAGGTCGCTGAGCCGTCAGGTACGTATCGCTGAAAAAGCGTGTTGTCACCGCACTCCCGCCCAAATACTATCTTGAGCATTTCGCGTCCCTGCTGGCGTTTGTAGAACAACGCTATCAGTCGCTGTTATTACCTGCTGAAAGCGCATTGATAGCGCGTTTTCGGGCTTTGCCGGAACCAGCCCGTTGTCTGTTTGTGCGTCTGGCTAACCGGCGGCGCAGTCTGTTTCGGTCAAGTCGCTTAAATTACCCGGAAATTCCCGCTTTAAGCCAGGCGCTTACGGTGCTTGAAGCCGCTGATCTGGTGACACGTCAGACGGAGCAGTTGCTGACGGACCAACTCGGTTGGCTGGATGCATTCACCCGCACGGAACTGCTGCAATTGTTTTCCGATCAGGTGATTTCGCGTCGACTCAGCAAAGCCGAACTGCTGGAGCATATTCCTCGCCATTTCGATTCTAGTCATATCGTCCAGACCTTAACCGACTACGATCCGGTCTTGCTGCTGACGGTGGTGCCTGAACTGCAGGTTCTGAAGTTTTTGTTTTTCGGCTCACTGAACCGTGATATGGAACAATTCGTCCTGCGCGATCTGGGGCAGGTACAGTTTGAAACGCTGGATACCCACCTGGTACCCGCTTATTTCCTGAATCGTCAGCATGTTCAGGATTGTCTGGCAGTTCGCCAGGCCTATCAGCAGTTTCTGTTATTGTCTGAGCGTCTGCCGGCAGCAGCACTGGCACAATGGTTTGAGACCTGGCAACAGCAGCATCAGAAGCTGCATCCTGATGCCGAGCGCGTGCTGGCGCGGCTGACTGTACGGGTCGGGCAGGTGCTGGAGCGGGCCGGGTTAATCACTGCTGCGCTGGCCTGTTATGCACAATGCGAACTGCCGCCGGCGCGTGAGCGGCGCATACGACTATTGCAGCGGTCCCAGCGCAGCGCGGAAGCGTTGGCGCTGTGCGAGACTATTCTGGCCAGCCCTGGTCACGGTGGCGAACGGATTTTTGCCGAGGATTTCAGGAACGCGATTCGTGCCGGGCAAACCCGGCGGGCGGTTACCCGATATCTGAAAACAGCACCGCAACTGGTGCTACCTGACGCTTTGCAAAAGCGCTTGCCGCGGGTCGAACAGGCGGTGTTGAGGCATTTTCAAGAACGGGGCTGGCAAGGACATTTTGCCGAGAATCTGCCCTGGCGCGCTTTACTGGGTTTGCTGTTATGGGATGTGTTATTCGATGCACGCAGGGGCGGATTCATGAATCCTTTGCAGCGCGGCCCGACTGATTTATGGTCGCCGGATTTTTATCTGCAGCATCAACAAGGTATTGACCAGATACTGTCCTCCTGGTGCACCCAAAAACAGCGCTGGCCCTGTCTGGAGCAAAAAATGCGTGCCAAATGGGGAATCGCCAACCCTTTAGTGGTCTGGGTGCCGGAGTTGCCGGAACTGCTGCGGCAGTTAGTCATACGGTTGCAGGGCGCGCAGTTGCAGGCGATTCTGCAGGATATCCTGAGCAATGTGCGGGATCAGGCACACGGTTTTCCGGATCTAATGCTCTGGCGTGATGATGAATATCAGTTACTGGAGGTTAAATCACCGACGGACCGGCTCAGCGATCAGCAATTGTATTGGTTGTGCCGGTTTGAACAGCTGGATATTTGCGCCGGGATCATCCGGATCAAATGGGCGGCCACCGCAGAGAAGGGCGAGGGCATGCTTCTGTCAGACACTAAAGAAACAGGAGAGAATCAGTAACTGGCAGGATGTTGGACATTGTTGCAGGTAGCGGTGCCGGAGTTTGTGAGCATTATAGTTTATATTGCGGGGATTTGTGCTATTAATTCTGTAGTGATCGAAATTTATTGTTGTACCCAAGTTGTACCCAAGAATAAACAAACCATTCAAATGGCGTCTTTATATACCCACCTATGTCTAATTTTGATTTAAAGCAGATGCAGAGCGCTGCCCGTGAAGCCTGTGATTTACTGAAAGTCCTGAGTAATCCTAACCGGCTCATGATCCTGTGCAATCTTGTCAACGGCGAGAAATCGGTTGGCACATTACAGTCCTTGATCGGCTTAAGCCAGTCCGCTATCTCACAGCATCTGGCCCGTTTACGGCAGGAACAGCTGGTACAAACCCGTCGTGTTTCGCAAACCGTTTATTATTCCCTGGCCAGCGCCGAGGTGAGCCAGATTATTGCTGTTTTATACGAGCTATATTGCCAGCGGGAATAAACGCTGCTGAGGTACCGGCCGGCTGCAGGATTGGCAGCCGGCCGGGGCGTTTTTTACTCTGGCACAGTCAATGCCAGAAACAGTGAGCCTTCGCCGCGTTTGATCAAGACCGGCACCGGCTTGCCAGCGGGCAGATTATTCAATGCCTGCTCAAAATCAGCCATGTCGGCAATCGGCTGATTATTGATCCGTTGAATGATATCGCCGCTTTGCACACCGGCCTCTGACGCTGGACCCTCATGTACCTCCTGCACCAGCACACCGCTGAGACCCTCCTGCAATTGCTCTTCGCTGAGCGGTTCAACCACAATTTTAAAGGGATTGGCTTTGGGTGCTGCAGGCGTGATGGTCAGTTGACGTGGATTTTCCGGCAGTTCTTCGATGGTGACGGTGAGGGTCTGCTCCTGATCGCCGCGGATTACCGTCACTGCCGCGTCCTGGCCTGGACGCACCCGCGCTACCAAAGGTGGCAGATCACTGGAGGCATCAACCTGCACATCATTGAACGCAACGATAATATCACCCGCCTGCAGATCCGCTTTGGCAGCCGGGCTGTTTTCAATCACCTGACTGACCAGCGCGCCGCGCGGGCGATCAAGACCAAAAGATTCGGCCAGTTCGGTCGTTACTTCCTGAATCAGCACGCCCAGCCAGCCACGCACGACACGGCCTGAGGTGCGTAACTGCGAGACAACATCCATAGCGACTTCAATCGGGATAGCAAAGGAAACACCTTGATAGCCACCGGTTCGGCTGTATATCTGGGAATTGATGCCGATGACCTCGCCAGCCAGATTAAATAAAGGTCCGCCGGAATTACCGGGATTGACCGCCGCATCAGTTTGAATAAAAGGTACGTAATTACCGCCGGGCAAGCTGCGACTGAGGCCACTGATAATGCCCTGGGTGGCTGTGTAATTAAAGCCGAATGGCGAACCAATGGCTAGTACCCACTGACCGACTTTGAGCGTACTGCTGTCGCCGATATTAACGGTCGGAAGATTGCTGGCATCAACTTTGATCAAGGCAACATCGCTGCGTTCGTCAGCACCAATCAGGGTTGCGGCAAGCTCTGTGCGGTCATTCAGGCCGACAATAATGGTATCGCTGTCGGCAACCACATGGGCATTGGTAAGAATATAACCGTCGGATGAAATGATGAAGCCCGAGCCTACCGAAGCCGGTGCGCGTCGGCGCGGCGTTGGTGGTTGCTGATCTTCAAAAAAACGCCGGAAATAATCGTAAAACGGGCTGTCTTCCGGTATCGGCAAGTCTTCCATTCCGCGTGGTCGCGGCGTGCCACTGGTGTTGATGCTGACGACAGCAGCGCTGTTTTGCTCGATCAGCTGCACAAAGTCCGGAAATTGCGAACCGGCTTGGGCGTAAGCCGCCTGCAGAGGGCTGAGCGCAAGCAGCATGAGCAGTGCTCCGAGCAGCGGTAAACCCAAAAAAGCGTGTACAGAATATTGCTTCATAACTATCTCCAGCGCGACAGGCAATGCTGTGGCGCGCGTCAAGCCTTCGATCTGTGGGTACAGGGAATCGGGAACGACATGCAAGAGCCCGTTTGTATCAGACAGACCAAAATAAACAACATTTGTTCGTTTGTGTCTGTTTTACAAGCGCATCAGGATGCGCCCGGCAAGCGCAAATACGCGTTGGAATTTTTGCGGATTTTTGCCTGCGACAGGGAGTATGTTATTCACTACTGATCCCCTCGGGTGCAGCCTGTGGCCCCTTTTGAAGCGGTTTATGAAAACGCTTCTAACGCTCAATAGTGTACAGTAAATCCGCGCTGTTATCGCCGCTGGTGGCGGATGCAGCCTGCAAGGTTAGCCATTTGGTGAGCTGGTAGCGTAAATTAAACGTATTGACCGCTTCAAACAAACCGACCCCGTAACTGACATACAGCTCGGGTGAGAGATATTTACCGATGACCAGTTCGGTATCCTCCAGAGCATTGCCGGTATCCAGCGACAGATCTACCCCCAGCCCCGCCGACAGATTATCGGTCAGTTTATTGCCCTGGCTGGCACCGAGCAGGGCGGCAGCTTGATAGAGCAGAGCATTTTCATCGCCGCTGCCGCTGGGAGGGCGGCCAAAAATCAGGTACGACACGATATTGCTTTCCAGCATGGCAGGACTGGAAAATAATTTCAGATCCGGCTTTTTTACCGATCCGATAATCTGGGCACCGACTTCGATTTCATCCTGATCAAATTTGCGCGAAACCCTGAGATCCAGGCCGGGATTGGTGATCGGGCCACCACTGAACAGGATACGGCCGCGTTCAATATTCAGATCCTGGCCGTAAATAGTGTAAGTACCGGAGACCACTTCCACTGATCCGCTGCCACGCGGGGCCAGCTGAGGCGTCTGTTCAATTTGCAGGTCGCCTTTCAGCTGGGCAGTGAACGCATCAGTGTTGACCCAGACATTCTCACCCAGTACGACGCGCAGTTTGGCATACAATTCGGGCCCGCTTACGGCCGGCTCTGCCTGTTCTTTGACAATAATGACATCACTGGACGGTGAGATCCGGCTGCGGCCTGAGGCGGGCGGGCTAAGCTGTGCCGAAGGTACGGTGACTGTGCCGCTGATACGGATCTGGCCCTGGTCTGCGGTGATGAGCATATCAGGACTGACAACCATCTGTGAAAACGTGTCCAGCGCCTCGAAATTCTCACCTTTGATAGTCACTTCAGCTTTCTGCTCAAAAGGTTCTACCGTGCCGTCCAGGGTGAGCGTACCGGTGCCGGAACGGGCTGTGCCGGTGAAGCGGAGTTCGCCCTGATTAGTGCTGGTGGTCTGCAGTTGAATCGCCTCGATACGAGTACCGGTCTGCGGGATCGATACCCCGCCATCGGTAAGCGTTACATTACCGTTCAGCGCTGGTGATAAAAGGTCGCCGCTGAACTTGACATCTGCCGCCAGACGGCCGCTCAGGTCCTGCACATCCGGCACCAGTTCGGACACGATACTAAAATCATTGATAGTTGCCTGCAGGCTGCCTTGTATTTTAGCCTGTTGCTGTAAATCGCTAATTTTAGCGGTGCTGTCCAGCCGTCCTATACGGCCCAGATCCAGTTCAATGCTTGATTCTGCCGCATTGCCATCGCTGCGGCCTTTGATCACACCGCCGTTAATAGCGAGCTTGACCGGTCGACCGTTGACCAGTATTTCAATCTGTCCTTCACTGAGCTGGATATTGAGCGACCCGTCGAGCTGGCCGGCCGGTCCGAGCTCTCCGCGCAGATTGCCGCTGAGGGTACTGTCAACGCTTAAATCCGGTGGCAGAAAGGGCTCGAAGCGGTTCAGGGTGAGCTGTTCAAGATCAAGATTAATCCGTCCGCCGGTACTGGCGCTCCAGTCAGCTTGCAGGCAGAGTTGACTGGGTTTGCTGCTGAGACAAAGCTTGTTCAGGCTGGCCTGACTGGCATTGGCATTCAGGTCAACCACCTTCGCCAGTTGCCAGTTACCGGCCGGTGTTTGCTGCAGTTTCAGTTCTCGCACTTGGCCTTGCCAGGTCTGATCCTGCAGCCCGCCGCTTAGTCCCAGTTGGTACTCACCCAATGTGCCGTCAGCTATCAGGTTCAGATTGTGTTGTTGCTGGGTGCCTGAGCCGTCGAGCGTGATGCGTTGCCATTCCTGACCGGCAGCGCTGAGTTGCTGGGCTGTGAGTTTAAGGCTGGATGAGCCGGTCAGATCAAACTGGATTTGCCCGTCCAGTCGGGCCAGTTTGAGTTCACCCAGACTGAGTGCCCGGCCATTCAGCTTGGCCGTGGCTTGCGGCTTCTGCGCGGTACCTCCGAGTGTGCCCTGACCGCTCAGGCTGCCGCTGGCGGAGGGCAGCAAGCCGCGCAACTCGGGCACTGCCAGCTGCCAGTTGACGTTCCATTGTTCAGCCAGAGCGCCACTAGCGGATAATTTAGCCTGACCAGCTTGCAGCTCCAGTTGTCGGATACTCAGCTCAGAACCCACTAAGGATACATCCGCGCCGCCGCGCACCGACTGTCCGCTGAGCTGGCCCTGCAGTCCGCTTAATTGCAGTTCAGCGCGCACGGTGCCGGATTCCAGCTGGCCCTGGCTGCTCAGTTTGAAATCGAGTTTGCCCGGCAGGTCCGGCCACTGCTCACCGGGGTTAATGCCTGTACCGTCGAGCGTGGCCTGCCAACTGACTTGCGGTTGCCAGCTGGCCTGTACTGCGCCTTGCAGTGTGCCTGCCAGGGTGTCACCGGTAATCTGCAAATCATTTAATGCATTGACGTTGCCATGTCCCTGCAATTGCCAGGTGCCACTCGGTATGCTACGCCCGCCGACGGTGCTTTCCAGGGTAAAATCATAATCCTGCAGATTGCCGTCCGCCTTGAACTGACCGCGCTCGCTTTGATATTCAGCCGGTCCGTTCATCGGCCAGCTGAGTTCCTGCCATTCACCACTGGCCTTGAAATCCAGTGACTGCAGGGCCAGTTCAGCCTGCGCGCTGAGTTGCATGGGACTGTCGCGGGCTTGCAACTGCAGCTTGGATAAACGCAGTGTTTGTTGATCGCCCTTAACGTTGGCACTGGCATCCAGCGGCGTCAGCTGTGGTCCATCCAGGACGGCGCTTAGCTTGGCTTGATAGTCGCGTGGCTGGCCTTGGGCGGTCAGACTGCCACTGGGGCTGATAATCTGGGCTGCTGCAGTCAACGGCCAGCGTAGCTGCTGCCAGTCTGCCGTGGCGTCAAAAGACAGATCCGCCACTTGCGCCGAGCCGTTAAGATTGAATTCCAGCTCACCGTCGGGTTCGTTCAGGGTCAGTTGCAGTTGACGCAGTTCCTGCTGGCTGCCGACAGCGCTGAGTGCCAGTTCCAGAGCGCCGAACTGCTCGCCGCGCAGAGCTGTCTGCAGATCGGCGCGGAAATCATCGAGCGTGCCAGTCACATTCAAGCTGCCGCTGGGGCTGGCGATCTGAGGTGTGTCGCTCCCCGGTGGCCAGCTGAGGGCTTGCCAGTTACCGTTTGCCTTGACTGCCTGACTGGCCAGATCGACCTCAGCTTCGAGGTCAAACTTTAGGGGCTGCTCGGTGGCCTGCAAATGTAAGGTTTGCAGGTGCAGGTTTTGGGGGTTGCCACTCAGCTCAAAATTGGCCTGCAAGGGGCCAAACTGTGGAATCGTACTTTGCAGTTCACCGGTCGCGCTAAAATCTGTTAACTGGCCTTTGCTGTGTAGTTCCAGCGCCATGGGCGTGGCAGCCAGATCGGGTACAAACAGGCCTAAATCCTGGCTGTTGGCCGTAAGTGATAATGTCCAGCTGGGCGCGAGTAGCGGCTGCTTGACCGTTGCGTCCAGCTGGGCAGTCAAAGCGCCATTCAAGGCATGATTCAGTTTGATCTGACGACCCAGTTCACCAGTCAGTGTGCCGTGTCCGCTGAAATCACCAAATTGTGCATGATTGAATTGCCAGTCCAGCATCAGCTCCAGCGGATAGTCGTGCTGCGGGATGATCTGGCCGTCAGCGCTGGCTTGCAATTGCGGCAGTTCCAGTGCAAGGCGATCCAGCAGCAATTTGTCCTGCTCGGTATGCAAAGCGGCGCTGAGCTGGTTCAGGACAAATACCGGTGTTTGATCCGGCTGGCGTAACGCGAATCCTTCGACCTGCATATCCAGCAGACTGATATCCAGCGGTAGCGCCAGCTCGGGCAGCTGCAGTGACTCGTCGCTGTCCGGTGTCGGTGCCGCAGGGGGTAAAACCAGGTTGATACCGGTCGCATGCAGGCGTTCGATCAGGAGGTGGCGGGAGAATAGCTCGGTCGGTTGCCAGGCCCATTCGAAGTGGCCCAGATCAAGCTGAAAAGCGCCGAATCGGACTTCCAGCCCCTGTATGGTAAGCGCATTGAAAAATGCCCCATTAATGGCCTGATAGCGGATCGCTCCCGGCAAGACCCGGTCAACGACGTGCAAGGCACCGCGCAAGCCGGATTCGCTGCCCAGTACGAACCCTACTAACAGGCTTGTCAGCAGAAGCAAAAGCAATACTAAACGCCATACGACGCCGAACAATATCCGTAGCATGGTAATCCTTATAGAAAAATGTCAAAGATCGGGGCCGATATTGAGATGTAATCTTACTGTATCGCCGGGTTCTTCCAGACCATGGGCCAGATCCACGCGAATGGGGCCAACGGGCGATTGCCAGCGCAAGCCGAAGCCGACGCCGGTTCGAAGATCAATGGTGTCGTCGAACGCGTCGCCGGTGTCGATGAAAGCGGCGATGCTCCATTGCTCCAGTATGCGGTATTCATATTCCACGCTGCCAACCAGCAGATGACGTCCACCCAGGACATTGCCTTCGTCGTCGCGTGGGGCAACGGTGTCCAGGGCATAGCCGCGGATACTGTTATCACCACCGGTAAAGAACCGCTTGGAACTGGGCAGGCTATCGAAATCATCATCACTGATCCAGGTGGTACCGGCCTGGGCCCGGAGCAACAAGCGGTTGTTATCGTTGAAAGAAGTAATCCATTTTGCATCAGCAGCCAGTTGCACAAACGAGATGTCCGAGACAAAAGCGTCACTGGCAACGTAAAAACTGGTGTTAAGCGCATAGCCGTTCTTAACGCGCAAGCGGTTTTTGGCGTTGACCCGGCCAAGCGTCATCTCAAAGCCGAGTAATCGTGTGATTTGTTCCTCGTCAGCAATATCAAACCGCTCCCATAAATATTCTCCGCCATACTCGCCGGTCCATTTGCCCCATTTGACATCACGGCTAACCCGTACCCGCCCTGTGACGCTGTTCTTGACGTCAGAATTCTCAGTTTCAAATTGCAGCCCGAATTTTAAGGCATTGCGTTGAGGATCGTCAGAGGGGATGTAATAACCCATTGTGATATCGGATTTTTTTTCTGCGATCAACGCCCGCAAATCCAGCCGGTGCCCGCGGGAGTTAACCCAGCGTCGCTCCATATCCGCCCGCCCGCGTACCCCGGTATCGGTGCCATAACCCAGGCCAAAGGTATATTTGGTCCGTTTGCGCATGGTCAGCTGTACATTAACAGGAATGCGCAAATCCTCAGCGTGTTCGGGGCTGGCGTCGATAAGAGCCTGATCGAAAAACTGGCTATTGATCAAGTCGCTTTGCAGCCGTAAAAGATCGGGGGCGAAATAGGGATCACCCGGTTTGAAATGCAGGTAGTTCTGTAAAAACTCCTGTCGCAGTGTGTCCTGCTCAAACGTGATTGGTCCATAACGGTAACGTTCGCCACTGTTTAGTTCCAGGTCGATAATGGCCTGATAGGCTTCAAGGTCAATCCGTATCTGGCTGCTTGTAAGGCGTGCATCGAAGTAGCCGCGCTCAGTGGCAACAGCCTGCAGTTTTTGTTTGATCTCCTCATATTTCTGGTGTTCCAGAACATCGCCGGGATGCAAGGGCAGGTTGTTCAAGACCCGTTGGAATGCGTTGTCGTCACTGCCAGGTCCGGTGACACGCACTGATATTTGCTCAATTTTGAGGGGCGATCCAGGATCTATAGAATATTGCGCGTGCCAGCCTTCGGGAGTAGTTTCCAGTGCAGACTGAATCGTCGGTCGATAGTAGCCAAAAGGCTGTAAAGCTTGCTGAATATCATCATCTGCCTGCTCATGCAGCCAGCGCAGACGTGCTTCACCCGGTAAGGGTTGATCGGATTCGGCCAGCTGCACGATTTGCAGAAATGCCTCGACGTTATCTTTCAGCGGCTCATCAAGTCCCGTTACACTGACGCTTAACGTATCTTTGGCAAGTAGTTCATCAGCGCTGGAAGTCTCGGACTGCGCTGTCGCAGGGTTTGATGAGACAGCTATCAGACAGAAAAAAAAGCAGGTGATCGCTGGCAAGCCGGGCCTGCTGATCTTTATTTCCCGCTGCCGCTGAAGGGTAGTTCGCCACGGCAGGTATAAGAAACTAGCAAAACGTAGGATAATAGGCATCGATATAGTTCGGTTCAGAATACACAGTGTAGTGCACAATATGGACATGAAAAGCGGTTGGATAGGTTGATACAAGCCGTGGATTGGTTTTGCCTGCAAGACTATACTGCTTTTGGGTGGAGAGCGGCTATTCTGCCAACAGAATTTACAATTGTTTGGCTCAAGCAATTGAACAGGCATGCTATCTTACGCAATCTTTCGCGCGGGCGCATTGTGTGAGGCAGATTTGATATTGCAGATAGGGCAGCGATTAATCGTGTTTCCGAGGCGGTGGTGGCAGAGCAGGCAGGTTATCACTTAATGGGCTGAAGTCGTTAAGCATTCCCTGCATGTTTGAGTTGCCCTTTTGTTTAATTTGAATGGTAATGTTTTTGGTAAATAATTTAGTGGGTAAGCATTATGACTAGGCGTGGGCGCGCACGCCACGCGCGTCGGCAGCGGCAGAAACGCCCTGCCGCGCCTATCGTTACAGTGGGTTTGTTTACCCGCTTGTTCCGGCTGTTTGGGATTCTTTTCCTGGGTGCTGCCGTTGTCGGTGGTGTGGCTTTGACCGTCTATATGACGGATCTGAACAAAACGATTACACAGCAGTTTCAGGGTAAACGCTGGGCCTTGCCGGCAAGGGTGTATGCACGCCCTTTGCAGTTGTTTCCCGGTGCTGAAATCAGTGCAGATCAGCTGGCCCAGGAAATGGAATTACTGCCTTACCGGGTTTCGCAGCGACTGAATCAGCCAGGCACGTTTTTCCGCCGTGGTGATAATGCGTTCGATCTCTATACCCGCAGCTTTGCGTTCTGGGATGGAGAAGAACCCTCGCGGCAGGTGCGCCTGAAATTTGCTGATGGTGTCCTGAGCGGTATTGAAAGCCTGGACGGTCATGAAGCACCTGCTCTGATGCGATTGGAACCGGCTGAAATTGCGGGTATCTACCCCACGCATGGAGAAGACCGGGTGCTGGTGCGCTATCAGGATCTGCCGCCAGTCCTGGTTGACACCCTGATAGCCGTGGAAGACCGGGCTTTTTACAATCATTTTGGTATCGATCCCAAAGGGATTTTGCGGGCTGCCCTGGCCAACTTGCGGGCTGGCCGGATCGAGCAGGGAGCAAGCACGCTTACCCAGCAGCTGGTTAAAAATTTCTTTCTTACCAATGAACGCACCGTAGAACGCAAGGTCAACGAGGTATTAATGGCTTTGCTGGTCGAGTGGCATTATTCCAAGGAAGAAATTCTGGAAGCGTACAGCAATGAGATTTATCTTGGCCAGGATGGCAGCCGCTCTATTCATGGTTTTGGCCTCGCATCCCGTTTTTACTTTGACCGCACATTGAACGAACTGGATCTGCACCATATCGCGCTCCTGGTCGGCATTATCAAAGGGCCGTCCAAATACGATCCGCGGCGTAATTCTGAGCTTGCCCTGGAGCGGCGCGGGGTAGTGCTGGACATTATGGTTGAACAGAATCTGATCAGTGCCGAGGATGCCGCAATCGCCAAGGCCATGCCGTTGGATGTCACGCCGGGCGTGCCGCGTGGCAGAGGTCATTACCCGGTGTTTTTGGATCTGGTTCGGCGGCAATTGCGGGAGAACTATCGGGATGAGGATCTGACGTCGGAAGGGCTCAAGGTTTTTACGACCCTGGATCCACGTATTCAGGCTCTGACCGAAGAGGCGCTGATTAAAACATTGCCCAAGCTGGATAAAAAAGCCAAGCTGAAAGCGGGTACTTTGCAAGTCGCAAGCGTTGTCGCAGATACCCAGACAGGTGAAGTTCGGGCAATTGTCGGGGGGCGCGACTCCCGTCTGGACGGGTTTAATCGTGCGCTGGACGCCAAACGGCCAGCTGGCTCATTATTAAAGCCGGCCGTTTTTTTGACAGCCCTGGAAAGTCCGCAGG
Source organism: Gammaproteobacteria bacterium (assembly GCA_041396125.1). GTDB lineage: Bacteria > Pseudomonadota > Gammaproteobacteria > Competibacterales > Competibacteraceae > JAWKZG01. Next base: position 174,144 of record JAWKZG010000002.1, read on the forward strand.
AATACACGCTCAGTACCCTACTAAACGACAATAAGCTTACTTACCGGCCGTCTCAGGGTAAACCCTGGGAGCCCAAAAATTATGATAAGCGCTACCATGGTAATGTGTTGCTGCAGGATGCACTGGCACGCTCCTACAATATTGCGACAGCGCGCCTGGGGCTGGAACTGGATGTTATGCGGGTTGTACAAACCCTGCAGCGGCTCGGATTGCAGCAAGAGCTTAAACCCTATCCTTCTTTACTGCTTGGCGCGGTGGACGTATCTCCTCTGGAGGTCACTCAGCTTTACACAACGTTCGCCAGCGGCGGTTACCGCATCCCATTGCGGGCAATCACCGAAGTTACAGCGGCTAGTGGTCAGCCTTTGCCCAGGCAGTATTCACTGAGCCTGGAAAAAGCAATTCAGCCCGAGCCGGCGTTTCTGATTATCAAGGCTATGCAAAAAGTAGCACGGGACGGAACCGCAAAACTGATAGCTAAAGAATTGCCAGACTTTGGTATTGCTGGTAAAACCGGTACCACGGATGATTTGCGCGATAGCTGGTTTGCGGGTTTTAGCGGCAATTTGCTGACGGTTGTCTGGTTAGGACGAGATGACAACAAACCGGCTAACCTGAGTGGTTCCACCGGTGCGTTGCCATTGTGGCTGAGTATTATGAAAAATTTGCCTTTAGTACCGTTGGAATTGACCGAGCCGGTCGGAATTACTTATGCACTGGTAGACCCCAAAAATGGTTTGCGGGCCAATAAAAGTTGTTCTGGTGCAATAAAAGTGCCTTTTATCAATGGTTCCGAGCCAGCGCAGTGGTCTAATTGTGCATACCGTGAAAGCTATACTCAAGATAGCGGTGCGGGCGACGATCCTGAGGCTATGGGATCTTTCTTCAGACGATTGTTGCGCTAGGATTGAGCAAAAATGATACATGTAAAACGTGGGCTATTTGCCCTTAGGATGACATTGGGTGCTGCCATAATGGCGGCCGGATTGGCAGGGTGTGCGGTACCGAGCTATCCGGGAGGTGCTGCACCCGTGGTAGATCGCAGTGTCTATCGCAATGCACAGCCGCAGCCAAGCCCGTTGCCACCGCAGTCGACGGTTGAGGTAACTCCTCTGCAACAGCCAACCCCTATTGTGCCGGAACAGCAAATAGCACGGGTACCGCCACCGGCACCACCAGTACCGGTGCGACCAGAGCCACCACCGCCAGCTGCACAACCGGCACCGCCGCCAGCAGAGCCTAGCCTGGCCCCGGAGCCTGAAGGTAATAAAGCGGTTGTGGCCTTATTGGACAATGCGGCTGAAGCAGTGAGCTCCGGCAATCTGGATCAGGCGGCATCAGCACTGGAACGTGCATTGCGGATCGAGCCACGTAACGCCAGCATATGGCACGATCTTGGCCAGATCCGTCTGCATCAGCGCAAATTTACCCAGGCTGAATCGATGGCTGAGAAATCCAACGGTCTGGCGGGTGGTAATAACGCTTTGAAGGCACGTAACTGGCGTTTGATCGCTGTAGCGCGGCGTGCCGCTGGTGATACCGCAGGCGCCGATGCGGCCGAGGCTCAGGCTGTTATTCTGGAACGCTGACGGCGCGCGCCACGATGGATCCTGCTCATGAACCTCGCCGAACTATTAGGCGCGGATGGCCCATTCGCGCAGTCTGTGGCGGGGTTTGCGCCGCGCATCCAGCAACAAAAAATGGCGGCTCAGGTCGCCAACGTGCTGGAGCAGGGCGGTGTCCTGATCGCCGAGGCGGGGACCGGAACCGGTAAAACCTTCGCCTATCTGGCACCGGCTATTCTCTCTGGCCAGAAAGTCATCATTTCCACGGGCACCCGTAATCTGCAGGATCAACTGTTCCACAAAGACCTGCCGCTGGTACGTAAGGCGCTGGCTGCTCCAGTTCGTACCGCTTTATTAAAAGGCCGGGCGAACTATCTATGTCGGCACCGACTGGATCTTGCCCGGGCGGGTGGTGTTGTGAAAAATCGCAACCTGATTAACCAATTATTGCGTATCCAGGATTGGTCAGGACGCACCCGTAGCGGCGATGTCAGCGAAGTCACAGACGTACCGGAGGATTCGCCGGTATGGCCGAGAGTGACCTCAACCGCTGAAAACTGTCTGGGGCAAAACTGTCCGCAACTCAACGAATGCTTTGTGCTGAAAGCGCGCCGACAGGCGATGGAAGCAGATATCCTGGTTATTAATCACCATTTGTTCTGCGCCGACATGGTCATCAAAGATGAAGGTTTCGGTGAGATTTTACCGGGGGCTGACGCGTTCATCATCGATGAAGCCCATCATCTATTGGAAGTCGCCAGCCAGTTTTTCGGACAATCGATCAGTACCTACCAACTGACGGATCTGGCGCACGATATCAGCATTGAGCAGCAGCGCGATGCGGCGGATTTTGCCGCGTTAACAGAGTATGCGGAGGGTTTGCTGGTCGCTACGGAACAGTTTCGGCAGGCTATTGGCACCACTCCCCAGCGTGCAAGCTGGTCTTCGGTGGCGCTGCTTGAGCGGGTTCGTCTGGCTTTGCAGGCGCTGGAAGCACAACTGGTGCAATTGTCGGAGGCTCTGACCGAGGCAGCTGTGCGGGGTAAAGGGCTGGAACAATGTCGGGTGCGCTGTGAAGTGCTGCAAGCACGCTTGCAAGCTTTCAGCGAAGAACAAAAAGACGAGTATATTTATTGGTTTGAAAGCCGCAGCCGCAGTGTAAGTCTGCAGCAGACGCCGTTGGATGTCAGTGCCGCCTTTAACGGTCGCATGTCGCAATATCGCAGTGCCTGGATATTCACGTCGGCGACTCTGGCAATCGGCGAAGATTTCAGCCATTTCAGTACCCGTCTGGGCTTGCAGGATGCCAGTACCCTGTATCTGGCAAGCCCGTTTGACTATGCACGTAACGCCTTGCTGTATCACCCTAAAGGCTTGCCTGATCCAACCGACCCGACCTATAACCTGCAATGCTGGAAACGGCTTTGCCGGTACTGCAAGCAAGCCGGGGACGGGCATTTCTATTGTTTACCAGCTACCAGGCCTTGCGTGAAGCGGCCGACTATCTGGCCGGGCGTATCGATTACCCGCTGTTGGTGCAGGGCAGTTTGCCCAAGACCGTTTTACTGGAACGGTTCCGGCAGTTGGGGGCAGCATCGTCCGGGGCTGTATTGCTGGGCACCAGCAGTTTTTGGGAAGGGTCGATGTACGCGGTGCGGCGCTGTCCTGTGTCGTGATTGCCAAGTTGCCTTTCGCTGCACCGGGCGATCCTGTTATGCAGGCGCGCCTGGATGCGCTGCGTCGCCGTGGCGGCAGTCCCTTTATGGATTACCAGTTGCCGCAGGCCGTGATTGCCTTGAAACAGGGGGTTGGCCGTCTGATCCGTGATGTCAGTGATCGCGGTGTGCTGATGCTGAGTGACCCACGATTGCTGAGCAAGGCATATGGCCGGATTTTTCTGGACAGCCTGCCACCGATGGCGCGGACCCGAAGCCTGGAAAAAGTCCAGCGTTTCTTTGCGACTGAGGTTGCAGCAAAATCCGGCAAATCACTGTCTGAAGACACGCAGTCTGACATCGCACTCTCACCGCAGAAAAACCTGGTCTAGCAAGACTGATATAGCGCTTCCCAAGCATAGCGAACCCCTACAGAGAACCCCAAGTACAGGAACCCTGTCAGAGTTATCATGAGTAACCGAATTTTAGCATTGGATACCGCCACTGAAGCCTGTTCTGCAGCCGTAGTCATTGATGGTGTAGTGGTTGCGCAGCGCTTCGAGTTGGCACCGAGGCGGCATGCGGAACTGATTTTGCCGCAGCTGGATGCGGTTCTGGATGAGGCCGGTATCAGCCTGCAACAGCTTGACGCTCTGGCGTATGGTTGCGGGCCAGGAGCTTTACGGGCGTGCGCCTGGCAGCCAGCGTCGTACAGGGTGTGGCGTTTGCCGCCGACTTGCCGGTGATCCCGGTCTCCGATCTGGCGGCACTGGCGTATGGAGCCCACCTTGAGTTTAGTGTTGATCATCTGGCTTGTGCGATTGATGCTCGTATGGGCGAGGTTTATTGGGCCTGTTATAGCGCTGATGCTGTTAGCGGCGTGCACTTGCTGGGTACCGAGGTTGTTGCTAAACCTGAAGCGGTACCGGTCCCGCAGAGGCAAAGGGATAAGCTTCTGGAAGGGGCTGTCTGGCATGGTGTTGGCAGCGGCTGGACATGTTACGCGCCGGTATTACAGGTGAATCTTGCTGTGCAGCAAATCTGGTCGGATCGTTTTCCGGCAGCGGCCACGGTAGCTTTGTTGGGTGCACTGTACTGGCGCAATGGTATGGCTGTGCCAGCGCAGCAGGCGCTGCCGGTGTATTTGCGGGATCAGGTGGTCCAGCGTCCTGCAGCGGTCGCCGGGCCGACGTGACAACCGGCTTTTTTTCCTTGCTCGCATTGCTCTTGGGAGTGTGGGTCTGGCAGATCAATTTGCGCGCCCGCGAACTGGCGCAGCAATCCTGCCGCCGCGCCTGTCAGCACTATGGCGTTCAGTTATTGGATGATACCGTCGCCCTGGAAGGTATCCGATTGCGGCGTGATCGCTCGGGACAGGTGCGTATTGAGCGGCGCTATGTGTTTGAGTTTTCCAGTACCGGGGCGACCCGACAGGCAGGACTGGTGGTGGTTCTGGGGAGTCGGGTGGAATTTCTGGCACTGGATGGTGGCGAGTTGTTTATTCCTTGATGGGCTGGGATAACAGATTGTTTTGTGAAACCAAGGACACCGAATTTTAACAATGTGGAGCATGTAATGACCGTTATCAACGCACTTAAAACTCTGGGTATGACAATTTTATTAGGCGCGCTGATTATGGGTTTAAGCGGCTGTCCCGCCAGTCTTTCCGGCAGCGCTTATTCACGAAATCAGGCGCGCACGTTGCAAACAGTCGAAACAGGTACCGTCGAAAGCGTACGTCAGGTGTTCATCGAAGGCACCAAAACCGGCTTGGGTGGCGCATCGGGCGCGGCACTGGGCGGTCTTGCCGCCAGTAATATTGGTGGTGGTCGAGGCCAGGTTGCCGCCACTATCGGCGGGGCACTGATCGGCGGTGTGGCTGGCGCGGCGGCGGAAGAGGCCATGACCCGGCAACCCGGACTTGAAATCATTGTGCGGCTGGACAGCGGACGCACTGTCGCCGTTACCCAGGCCGCGGACGAACCTTTCCGGCCTGGCGAGCGGGTAAGAATTTTATACGACTATGACACGGCCCGGGTCACGCACTGATGATTCTGCAAGCTGTCGGCTAGAACGTCGCCTGACCACGGGCCGCAACATACACAGCATACAGAGAGGTCGTGGCGGTGATAAACAAACGGGTGCGCAGGCTGCCGCCAAAGCAGACATTCGAGACAATCTCCGGAATCAGGATTTTGCCCAGCAACGTGCCATCAGGCGCATAGCAATGCACACCATCGCCTGCGCTGGACCATAGATTACCCGTTTCGTCCAGCCGGAAACCGTCGAACAGGCCGGCGTCGCACGTGGCAAAAATCTCGCCACCGTGCAAATTGCCGTCCGTGACTTCAAAGCGGCGAATATGCGCCGGGCCGTCGGGATCGTGCGAACGGGCTGTATCCGCAATGTATAAATAATGTTCATCAGGGCTGAAAGCCAAGCCATTAGGTTTGATGAAATCATCCGCGACAACCCGCAGTGTGCCTGTTTGCGGGTTCAGACAATAGACATAACAGGCGGCCTGTTCCTGTTTGGCCCGGCCGCCTTCATAATCACTGAGAATGCCGTAGGGCGGGTCGCTGAACCAGATTGAGCCATCCGATTTCACAACGACATCATTCGGCGAATTCAGCCGTTTGCCCTGATAGCTGTCCGCCAGCACTGTAATACTGCCGTTATGTTCGGTGCGGGTGATCCGGCGGGCACCATGCTCACAACTGATCAGGCGGCCTTGTCGGTCAACGGTGTTGCCGTTACTGTAATTGGAGGGCGTGCGGAAGGTTTCGGTCAGGCCGGTTTCCGTCCAGCGCAGCATCCGGTTATTGGGAATATCACTCCAGATCAGCGCCCTGTGTGCCGGAAAATAAGTTGGCCCCTCAGTCCAGCGGCCATCGCTCCAGAGCTTTTCAATGTGTACCGTCGACGGATTGAGGATCAGGTTCCGGAAACGTTCATCAAGTATTTGGTATTCGTGTTCCATAGGAATTAGCTGTGTTGTTTCTCGCCCCGGCCATAAACCAGCAGCATAATAATAATGACCGCGCCGTAGATAATCTGTCGGCCGGCTTCCGGCATTTGCATAACGGATAAAATGCTTTGCAGCAGGCCGATCAGAATGACACCGGCAACGGTACCCAGGTACGTGCCACGACCGCCCAGAATATGCGTACCACCCAGCACCACAGCAGCAATCGCGGGCAGCAGATAGGGATCTCCCATCGCCTGATAGGCTTTGGTGGAATAACCGGCCAGCAGTACGCCGGCCAACGCACTGCACATACCGCTGATAGCGAAGCAGGCTACGATGACAGCGCGGGTATTGATACCGGATAGATAGGTTGCGCCTTCCTGATTACCAATCGCGTAAATATAGCGTCCCAGCGGGCTGCGTTTGAGAATAAAGACAATCGCAAGGCCCACCAGCAACCAGATGAATAACGCGTTGGGAATATTCAGCAGACTGCGGTTCACTGCCAGCCAGTGCATCAGATCGGTAGCGTGGTCCTGCGGGGCGAAACCGCCGGTATGCAGCACCATCAGTCCCTGGGCGACAGCATTGACACCCAGAGTGAAAATCATGGAGGGGATACGCAGAAAAGCAACGCCAATGCCGTTGACGACACCAAACATCAGACCACAAAACAAGGCGAACGGAATAGCGGCAGCGGGATGCCACCAGCCGGCCGCAGCCGTGGACATCATGCCACCCACGGTCACAATCCAGGGGATGGACAGGTCGATATGACCCATCAGGATAATCAGCATAACACCGGAGGCGATAATGCCGAGAAAAGCAGCCACCTGCAGTTGTTGCAGCAGGTAATTAGCCGACAGGAAACTGCTGGAATACAGACTGCCTGCGACCAGTAATACCAGGATAAAAGTAAAGGCGATCAGTACGGGTTTATCTATTTTCATGGTGGCGCCTCCTAGCGGAACAGTTCCAGTCGATTGCGCACACGCAAGACCCGAAGCGCGCCCAGACTGACCGCTGACAGCAGCACCACACCCTGAAACAGCGGTTGCCACAGGGGAGGCAGGTCGAACACGAAAAGTAAATCATCAATCGTGCGCAGAATGAAGGCGCCGAAAATTGAGCCTATTGCGCTGCCAACACCGCCATACAGAGACGTGCCGCCGATTACCACCGCGGCAATCGAATTCAGGGTATAGGTATTGCCGATTGGCGCGCTGGCTTCTCCGGAAAATGTCACGAAGGTAAGCAGGAGGCCTGCCAGGGCTGCGAGAAACCCGGCCATGGTGTAAGCGGCAAGTTTGGATCGATTCATATTGACGCCGGACATATAGGCCGCGCCCTCCGATGAGCCAGCGGCATAACAACCACGCCCCAGTTCCGAGCGGCGAAATGGCAGCCATACCAGCAAGACTACTACCAGCAGCAGCACCAGTGAGGTCGGTACGGTATCGAACAGGGTATACGTCATGAAATCGGCCAGTTCCTCGTTAACATCACCGCCGGGAACCGGGCGTAACAGCAGTGCGATGCCATAGTAAATTGCGCCGGTTGCCAGTGTGGTGATAATCGGCTGCAAGCGCCCGTAAACAACAATCATGCCGTTAATCAGGCCGGCCAGCATGCCTGCACCGAGGACACATACGATGCCCAGTGCCGTCATGAACGGGTTGCCGACCACAATACTGGACGCGATGCAGTTCGCCAGGATAAAGATCATCCCGACCGACAAATCCAGCCCGCCCGTCAGTACCGGCAGGGTTTGTGCCATGGCAACCAGGGCCAGTAGCACGGCTTTGTTGGCGGCAGTTGTGAGTACCGGTACGGTCAGACCGGCGGAATGGTTACTGATATACAGCGAAAACATCGCTACAAACACCAGCACTGCCAATAGCAAACCGGCGTTGTGCGTCAGCCACAGACGCAGTCCGGTCATCCGTGCGCCGCTCATAGCGCTTGCTCCTCTGGCAGTGTTGCTTCCAGGGGCAGGTTCAGGCTGCTGGCAACAATATTGTGTTCAGTAATTGATGCACCGCTCAGCTCACGGGTCAGCTGGCCGTCATAAAAGATAGCAACGCGGTCGCAACAACCGATGAGTTCTTCATAGTCGGTGCTGTAAAACAGAATTGCAACGCCCTGGTCAGCCAGTTTTCGCAGCAACTGATAAATCTCCTGTTTGGTGCCAACATCAATACCCCGAGTTGGATCATTCAGTAAAATAATGCGGGCCTCGGTCATCAGCCATTTGGCAATAACCACTTTCTGCTGATTGCCGCCGGACAGTGTCGAGACCGGGTCTTCAACATTACCGATCTTGATAGACAACTGCTTGAGCATGGCATCAATTTTTCGATTTTCTTCGTTGTGATCAACCGTGATACCCCGACTGAGTTTGCCGATTGAAGCCAGCGAAATATTGGCGCGCACCGACATGGGTAGCAGCAGACCTTCGGTTTTACGGTCCTCTGGAATCAGCGCTAAACCATAGCGGGCGGATTTGGCCTCGCGCGGGCTGTTGATCGAGGCTGGCTGACCATCAATTTTGATGGTGCCGGAAACGCCGCGCAGCACTCCGAACAAGGCAAGTAAAAATTCGCGCTGACCTTGTCCGTCCAGGCCGCCCAGGCCAACAGTTTCACCTCGCCCCAGCGTCAGTGATATATCACGCAGGTGATCGCCCCAGCTTAGGTGCTCGATGTCGAGAATCGGGACGGGTTGCTCTGTGCGCTGGGGTTTGGGCGGATAGACCTGGCTGTATTCGCGTCCGATCATCAGTTCGACGACCTCATCATCGCCTTTATCGCCTTTCTTGAAGGTTTCAATATGACGGCCATTGCGAAAAACCGAACAGACATCGGCCAGTGCTTCGATCTCGTGCATGCGATGGGAAATATAGAGAATGGACAGGCCTTGATCGCGCAGTTTATGCAGGATCGTATACACCTTTTCCACATCTGCAGCGGTCAGGGCCGAGGTGGCTTCATCCAGAATCAAAAGCTTGGGCTTGCGATTGAGCGCTTTGGCGATCTCTACCAGCTGCCGGCGTGACAGCGACAGACTGCGCACCCGCTGCTGTGGATGGATATCCTCGCAGCCTACCTGGGCCAGCAGTTCCAGCGCTCTTTGATCCTGGGCTTTGCGATCAATCAGGCCGAAGCGCTTGGGTGGATCGGTGATGCAGATATTGTCGGCAACACTGAGATCCGGCAGCAGCGATAATTCCTGAAAAATACAGACGATACCCTGACGGGTGGCGTCGTTAGGGGACACGAAGCGGGTACGGCGGCCTTGCAAAAACAACTCACCCTGACTGGGCTGGACTACGCCGGACAGAATTTTGATAAGTGTTGATTTGCCGGCCCCGTTCTCGCCCAGTACGGCGTGAATGGAGCCTTGTGCGCATTGAAAGTTGACATTGTCCAGTGCGGTAACACCACCGTACTGCTTGCTGATTCCCTGCATACGGCAAAAAGCAGATGCATCGGATGTCTCAAGTACATCGGACGCCTGAATGGAGTCGGTCATTGTAGGCTTGTTCTGCGTTTTCTTATTGTACTGAGTCAGAAAAGCGGGCCGTTACAGAGCCCGCTTCAGTTGTGATCAGAGCAGGTCAGATCTTATTGGTCTTGCTCGGATTTCGCCATGATTTCCGTCGCGGTGATATTGACACCACAGGGCGGGAATTCGTTCGGGGTGAAAAAATTATCGCCCAACTCGGGGAAGTAATTGACGTCAGCCTGAAAATCGGGATGCTCAACCAGTGGAATCGGCACCGAAACGTACTGCGGCAACACTTCACCTTGCAGGGCGGTGATGGCGGTTTTAGCCGCGATGGCGACCAGTCCGGGGGATTGTCCGGCCGAGGAGCAGAGCAGTCCATCAGCAGCATGCTCGGCGCACAGTTTGCGGAACCCGTTTTCCGCTTCACCGGCTATCGGAATGAACGGATGGCCCGCGTCCATCAGCGCCCGCACTGCACCGGTGGAACCACCTTGTACGTACATACCGTCGAACTGCCCGTGCACAGCCACCGCATCAGCAACGACTTTTTGCGCTGTACCATCGTCCCAGTTGCCGACCACTTCGATAATGTCGAACGTATTGCCCGAAGCTTCCATGATTTCACGGAAACCCAGGTGACGGTCACGGTCAACAGAGTTGCCAGGCAGCCCGCGCACTTCCAGAACCTTGCCGCTGGAGCCTACATTTTTGGTGAGCCAGCGCGCCATGATGCGGCCCATTTCGGATTGATCTTCATTAACCTGCAGGATCTTATCGCTATCCAGCACATTATCGAATGGCACCAGTACCACGCCGGCGCGATTGGCGCGCTTGATGACCGGTGTAAAAGCAGTGGGGTTTACCGCAATGGTCAGGATGGCGTCGTAGCCTGCGTTGATAAAATTATCGATGGCTGCGACCTGCGCGGCGACATCAGTGCCGGTAGAAACAACTTTGAGCTCTTTGATGAACGGTTTGACATCATCTTGTTCAGCATAGGCTTTCAGCGTTTTAATCATTTGGATACGCCAGGTATTGCCGACGAAACCATTGGCGAGTGCAATTCGGTAGGGCGGTTCTTTTTTCTCGAAGCGAAAATACTGGGTATCGCTGCTGTACGGTGCAAAGCACTCGGGCATCACTCCCGGGCCATTGACAACTTCAGGTCCGGCGGCGCTGGCTGTGCCAACGACACTCAATAGCGCCAAACTCAGTGTAATAGGTCTGAACATACTGATTCTCCTCCCATCTATGGACATTACCCCGTATATCGAGGTGCTTTAAAGTTTTTATGAAAATTTTGTAGGAAAGAGTAGCAGAAGAACCGAGAAATACTAGACCTGGATAATGATATTACGAATTCTATGCTTCGCGGTCATAGCTTAAGTCTGGCAGCAAAAAAATAAGATACAGCATCGACCTGGTGTTCAATCGTGACGCTTGCCCGCTTCGGAAATAAAGACGGTGACGAAAACTCAATAGCCTCATTTATCTGTGTCGATATCTGTGCCAACTGAATTATGCATTGCTTGAACGCATGTTGTTTAGGCCCATGTTACTATGAGTGAAAAAATATCAGGCTGTATTTTTCCGTACAAATAATCCCTATTAAAGGCCTTGTTGGAGGAGTGAGCAGGAGCGGGTCATGATATGCCCAAGCGGTATGTCCGAATAAGATTTAACGTGCTGATTGGAACTGTTTGGATAGAAGGTATCCGTAATATCCGAAACAGACATCAAAGTATCTTGAAGGCGCTAATAAAATCATCGATAATTTCATAATACAAAAATAAATTAAAATTTAATTCGCAATATGAAATATGAAAAACTCCCAAGAGTCCTAAATTTTCAGGAGACCCACCATGAGCCTTAAGCAGTATCAGGACAATGACCCAGGTGAAACCCGTGAATGGGAAGAATCGATTGATGTTGTGATCGAACGGGCAGGCGGTGAACGAGCCCATTTTCTACTGCAGAAAACAGTTGAGAAAGCGTATATGGGTGGTGCAGAAATGCCTGATACCAGCCATACACCTTATCTGAATACCATCCCGGTGCACCGTGAAAAACCCTACCCAGGCAATTTGGATATCGAACACCGGCTGCGGGCTTATATCCGCTGGAATGCCGCAGCGATGGTTGTGCGGGCCAACCGCAAGCCAGCTGAACCGGGTGGTCATATCGCCAGTTTTCAGTCTTCGGCAACGATGTATGAAGTTGGTTTCAATCACTTCTGGCATGCACCCAGCGAAAGCAATGGTGGTGATCTGATTTATTTCCAGGGGCACGTGGCACCTGGCATGTACTCGCGCGCATTTCTGGAAGAGCGGTTAACGGAAGAACAGCTGGAGCACTTCCGGCGCGAAGTCGATGGTAAAGGTGTGTCTTCCTATCCGCACCCGTGGCTGATGCCGGATTTCTGGCAGTTTCCAACAGTCTCGATGGGCCTGGGGCCGCTGATGGCAATCTATCAGGCCCGCTTCATGAAATACCTGCATAACCGCGGTCTGATTGATGCGACAGGGCGCAACGTATGGGCTTTCCTGGGTGACGGCGAGATGGATGAACCCGAATCACAGGGTGCGATTGCGCTGGCGGCCCGCGAAGAGCTGGGTAATCTGGTGTTCGTGGTCAACTGCAACCTGCAGCGCCTGGATGGCCCGGTGCGCGGTAACAGCAAAATCATTCAGGAATTGGAAGGCAACTTCCGCGGCGCGGGCTGGAATGTCGTCAAGGTTATCTGGGGGTCGGGTTGGGATAAATTGCTGGCCCAGGATCATAACGGGCTGCTGAAAAAACGCATGGAAGAGTGCGTAGATGGCGAGTACCAGGTTTTCAAGGCGCGCGGCGGTGCCTATGTGCGTGAGCACTTTTTCGGTAAATACCCGGAACTGAAAAAAATGGTCGAGCACATGTCCGACGACGAGATCTACTACGATCTGGTGCGTGGCGGTCATGATCCGGTCAAGATCTACAATGCCTATCTCAACGCGGTGCAGGAAACCGAGCGCCCCACCGTCATTCTGGCCAAGACAAGTTTCAAAGGTTATGGTATGGGTGAAGCCGGTGAGGGCATGAATATCACCCACCAGCAGAAAAAGATGGGTGCCGAACAACTGAAAAAATTCCGCGACCGGTTTGGACTGAAAATTTCTGACGATGTTGTCGCTGATGCTGCATTCGTCAAACCCGAGCCGGATTCGGAGGAATTAAAATACCTGCGCGAGCGGCGCCAGGCACTGGGCGGTCATTTGCCAGCCCGCCGTCGTAATGCTGACAAACTCACTATCCCCCCGCTGGAGAAAATTTTCAGCCAGCTGCTGGGGGCTACCGGCGAGCGTACGATGTCCACCACTATGGCGCTGGTACGGATTATGGTCGCTATCGCCCGCGATAAAAATATCAGTCCGCGACTGGTGCCGATTGTGCCGGATGAGTCGCGCCTTCGGCATGGAAGGCATGTTCCGTCAGATCGGTATTTATTCGCCCAAAGGGCAGCTTTATACCCCGCAGGATGCCGATCAGATCATGCCCTACCGCGAGGATAAAAAAGGCCAGCTGCTGCAGGAAGGCATTAACGAACCGGGGGCCATGTCGTCCTGGATCGCTGCCTCGACCGCCTACAGCAATCATGGCGTAACCATGATCCCGGTGTACATTTTTTATTCCATGTTCGGTTTCCAGCGCATTGGCGATCTGGCCTGGGCGGCAGGGGATTCACGGGCGCGCGGCTTTCTGGTGGGCGGCACCGCCGGTCGTACCACGCTGAACGGCGAAGGCTTGCAGCATCAGGATGGCCATAGCCAGGTGTTCGCACACTTTGTCCCCAATTGTCGCTCGTATGATCCGACCTTTCACTTCGAAGTTGCGGTGATCTTTCATTATGGTTTGAAGCGGATGTACGAAGAGCAGATTGACGAGTACTACTACCTCACCACGATGAATGAAAACTACAGCCATCCGGCCATGCCGGAAGGTGCTGAGGAAGGCATCATCAAAGGAATGTATAAATTGCGTGAAGGCAGCGGCAAGGGCCATCGAGTCAATTTATTGGGCTCCGGCACGATTCTGCGCGAAGCGCTGGCTGCCGCTGAGTTGCTGGAAGAAAGCTATGACCTTAATGTGAATGTCTGGAGTGTCACCAGCTTCAATGAGCTCTGTCGCGACGGCCAGGATGTGGCCCGCTGGAATCGCCTGCATCCCGAAGACGAGCCACGGCGCAGTTGGGTCGAGCAGTGCCTGGGTGAGCAGGCGGATCCGACCGTTGCTTCAACCGATTACATCAAGCTGTTTGCCGAGCAAATTCGCCCCTTTGTGAAAGGTACATATTACACGCTGGGCACCGACGGCTTCGGCCGCTCAGACAGTCGGGCGGCACTGCGCAATCACTTTGAGGTGGATCGCCATCACATTGCTGTCACCGTACTCAATGCCTTGCACGATGAGCAGAAAATAGCCGCTACCCAGGTTAGTGCTGCGATCAAGCAATTCGGTATCGATCCTGACAGCCCCAACCCGCGCCTGGCATAACGGCTAAAAAGAAGGAGGTATAAAAAATGGCCCTGCAACAAATCAATGTACCGGATATCGGCGATTTTAAAGAAGTCGATGTCATCGAAGTCTTGGTGCAGCCTGGGGATACACTTCAGGTCGATGATCCGATGGCCACGCTGGAATCGGACAAAGCCTCGATGGAAATACCCGCGCCGAAAGCGGGTACCGTCAAAGAGGTTATGATCAAGGTGGGCGATAAAGTGTCCAAGGGTTCGGCAGTTCTCATGCTGGACAGCGAAGATGCTGCTGCTGATACCGCCGCGACAGAGACGAAAGCTGCCGCAACCCCAGAACAGACCCAGGTCTCAACGCAAGCTCCGGAACAAGCGCCCGCACAAGCTGACAATGCGCCGACTGCGCCTGCCGCCGGTACCGGCTCAAGTGGCAGCGGTCGGGTTTACGCCAGTCCCTCGGTGCGACGTCTGGCCCGTGAGCTGGGCGTGGATCTGACTCAAGTACCGGCCAGTGGTCCGAAGGGACGTGTCACGAAAGTGATGTGCAAAACGCGGTCAAGGGTAGTGTAAGCAAAGCTGCAGCGCCGGGTGCTCAGGCTCCTGCCGGCGGCATGACTGCAATTCCGCCGATTCCGGCTGTGGATTTCTCGCAATTTGGCGAGATCGAAGAAAAACCGCTGACTCGGATCCAGAAGATTTCCGGACCGCATTTACATCGGGTCTGGCTCAATGTGCCGATGGTGACCCATCATGACGAAGCCGATGTCACTGAGCTGGAGGATTTTCGCAAATCCCTCAAGGCCGAAGCCGAGAAAAAGGGTCTGCGGGTAACCGGTCTGGTGTTCATCATGAAAGCCTTGTCCAATGCGCTGCAGGCTTTCCCCAAGTTCAACAGTTCGCTCAGTCCGGATGGCCAAAGCCTGATCTACAAGAAGTACATCCATATCGGTATTGCGGTGGATACGCCAAATGGCCTGGTGGTCCCGGTCTTTCGCGATGTAGACAAGAAATCCATTTATGAGCTGTCGGCAGA
Organism: Gammaproteobacteria bacterium; assembly: GCA_041396125.1. Lineage (GTDB taxonomy): Bacteria > Pseudomonadota > Gammaproteobacteria > Competibacterales > Competibacteraceae > JAWKZG01. Next base: position 189,380 of record JAWKZG010000002.1, read on the forward strand.
TCTTGCCGAGATGAGCAAAAAAGCACGTGATGGCAAGCTCTCGCCCAAGGACCTGTCCGGAGGCTGCATGAGTATCTCCAGTCTGGGTGGTATCGGCGGGACGGCGTTCACGCCTATCGTCAATGCCCCTGATGTCGCGATCCTCGGTGTCACCCGTTCCCAGATGAAGCCCGTCTGGAATGGCAAGGAGTTTATCCCCCGCCTGATGATGCCGCTGGATCTGACCTACGATCACCGGGTGATTGACGGCGCAGAAGCCGCCCGTTTCATGGTACACCTGTGTCAGACGCTGACTGATATTCGCCGAATTTTGCTGTAAGGAGGATTGCTCATGAGTCAAATACAAGAAATCAAAGTACCGGATATTGGCGATTTCAAGGAAGTCGATGTCATCGAGATTCTGGTAGCGCCAGGTGATGCGGTCAATATTGAGCAATCGCTGATTACCCTGGAATCCGATAAAGCGTCGATGGATATTCCGGCACCGATGTCCGGCACCGTTAAAGAGGTGTTGATCAACGTGGGGGATAAAGTTTCCGAGGGCAGCACAATTCTGCTGTTGGAACTGGCCGATCAGCCACAAGTCGCCGATCATGATCCGCAACCCGGCGTCCGTAGTGCGGGCGCTGCCAGTGACGCACCAGGCGATGCTGGCAGTGTCGGTTTGCAGGATATTGTGGTGCCGGATATTGGTGATTTCAAGGATGTCGATGTCATCGAGGTGCTGGTAGCGCCCGGCGACAGCGTTAACAAAGACGATTCGCTGATTACCCTGGAATCCGATAAAGCGTCGATGGATATTCCTTCACCGGTCGCAGGTACAATCAAAGAACTCAAGGTCAGCGTTGGTGACAAAGTTGCGCAAGGCGCGCTGATTCTGGTGATGGAAGTCGCCGGTGCAGCGCCCAAGTCGGCTTCTGCCGCGCCTGCGGGCCAGGCGTCATCCAGGGCCGGCAGTGCGGCGTCTGCCCCGACAGCGGACAGCTTTGGCGGCAATGCTGATATCCAGACCGAAGTGGTGGTACTGGGTTCTGGTCCTGGCGGTTATACCGCAGCCTTTCGGGCGGCTGATCTGGGCAAGAAAACTGTGCTGATCGAGCGCTATCCCACCCTCGGTGGGGTCTGCTTGAATGTTGGCTGTATCCCCTCCAAAGCCTTATTGCATGCGGCTAAAGTGATCGACGAAGCGGCCTCGTTCAAAAGCCACGGCATCAGCTTCGAGGCGCCGAAAATTGATATCGATGGTTTGCGGTCCTGGAAAGACAGCGTGGTTAAAAAACTGACCGGTGGCTTGGCCGGGCTGGCCAAACAGCGTAAGGTCCAGACCGTGCAGGGTTATGGGAAATTCCTCGATCCGCACCATATCGAAGTGGATAATAATGGTGAAAAAACCGTTATCGGCTTTGAGCAATGCATCATCGCAGCGGGTTCGCTGCCGGTACAACTGCCATTCATACCGGACGATCCGCGCATTATCGACTCTACCGGTGCGCTTGAACTGGACGGTATACCCGAGCATATGCTGGTGATCGGCGGGGGTATTATCGGCCTGGAAATGGCGACGGTTTATCATGCGCTGGGCAGCAAGATTACCGTGGTCGAGATGCTGGACGGGCTGATGGCCGGGGCGGATAAAGACATCGTCAAGCCCTACCATAACCGGATCAAAAAGCGCTATGACAATATCTGGCTGGAAACCCGGGTGACGGCGGTTGAAGCCAGCGAAGAAGGTCTGAAAGTCAGCTTTGAAGGCAAGAACGCACCACCGGAAGCCTGTGTTTACGACCGCATTCTGCTGTCAGTCGGACGTACCCCGAACGGTAAAAAAATCGATGCTGATAAAGCAGGTGTAGTGGTTGATGAACGTGGTTTTATCCCGGTTGACAGCCAGCAGCGGACCAATGTCGAGCATATTTTTGCGATTGGTGACATCGTCGGTCAGCCTATGCTGGCGCATAAAGCGGTGCACGAAGGCAAAACCGCTGCCGAAGTCTGTGCCGGACATAACAGCCATTTTGACGCCAAGGTTATTCCTTCAGTGGCCTATACGGATCCGGAAGTAGCCTGGGTGGGTGTTACCGAAACCGAGGCTAAAGCTCAGGGCCTGAAAATTGGTAAAGGTGTGTTCCCGTGGGCTGCGAGCGGGCGTTCGCTCAGTCTGGGTCGGGATGAGGGTATAACCAAGCTGATTTTTGACGAGGACTCCGGCCGGGTTATCGGTGCGGGGATTGTCGGGCCAAACGCGGGTGATCTGATCGCTGAAGTCGCTTTAGCCATCGAAACCCATTGCGACGCGGCGGATATCGGCCTGACTGTGCATCCGCATCCGACTCTGTCTGAAACCGTTGCAATGGCGGCTGAGGCTTTTGAAGGGACGATTACCGACCTCTATATGCCGAAAAAGAAAAAGTAAACGATTTGCCCCGATAAATTGAAAATTGTGCGCTGCACAAGCTATATTTGCTGCACAAGCATTGTGATTGTGCAGTGCATTCAACAACATTTTCGATAAGCGAGCACCATGACAAGTATTGGAATACCACGAGAAGTTCACGCGGGGGAGCGCCGGGTCGCGGCGACGCCCGAGACTGCAGCGCGCTTGCAGAAACTTGGCTATACCGTGCTGTTGGAAACGGGCGCGGGCGCAGCGGCGCAATTTAGCGACGAAGCCTATGCAGCAGCGGGCGTCAAGATCATTCCGGATACCCGTGCACTGTATGAGCAGGCCGATATCATCCTCAAGGTACGTGCCCCGGAATTACACCCTGAGCTCGAACTGCATGAGTCTGAACTGCTGCGGCCAGGAACGATTCTGGCCAGTTTTATCTGGCCGGCACAGAATCCGGAACTGCTGGAAAAGCTCAAGGCACGCAAGGTGACTGCGCTGGCTATGGACGCGGTGCCGCGCATATCCCGCGCGCAGAAGCTTGATGCCTTGTCCTCTATGGCGAATATTGCTGGTTACCGGGCGATTATCGAGGCGGCGCAGCATTTCGGGCGTTTTTTCACCGGCCAGATCACGGCCGCCGGTAAAGTACCACCGGCCAAGGTTATGGTCATCGGTGCCGGCGTAGCCGGGCTGGCGGCCATTGGCACCGCCCGCGGTCTGGGGGCTATCGTGCGTGCTTTCGATACCCGCCCGGAGGTCAAGCAGCAGGTCGAGAGCATGGGGGCGGAGTTTCTCGAACTCGATTACGAGGAAGAGGAAAGCGGCTCCACGGCAGGCGGTTATGCCAAGGAAATGAGCAAAGCGTTTATCGACGCTGAAATGGCCTTGTTTCGGGAACAGGCACAGGATGTCGATATTATCGTCACCACGGCGCTGATTCCTGGCAAACCCGCGCCGAAACTGATTCTGGCCGACATGGTCGAGTTGATGAAACCTGGCAGTGTGATCGTCGATATGGCAGCCGAGCAGGGCGGTAACTGCGAACTGACCGAGCCGGGCGAGGTGGCCGTCAAGCACGGCGTGACCCTGATTGGTTATACGGATCTGCCCAGCCGGCTGGCAGCACAATCGAGTCAGTTGTACGGTACCAATCTGTGGCATTTGCTGGGCGAATTGACGCCGGACAAAAACGGCCAGCCCAATGTCAATATGGACGATGTTGTCATCCGTGGCGCAACGGTGGTCAAAGAGGGTGAAATCACCTGGCCACCGCCGCCCGTGTCGGTCTCTGCGCAACCGGCCAAGCCCAAAGCGGCACCACCGCCAGCACCGGTTGAAGCCAGTCCGCGCCAGCAAGGCATCAAACAATTACTGGCCGTTGCCGTAGCGGCGCTGGCCCTGCTGGGTCTGGGCAGTGTTGCTCCGCCGGCCTTCATGGCGCACTTTACGGTCTTTGTATTGGCCTGTTTTGTTGGTTATCAGGTCATCTGGAACGTAACACCGGCCCTGCATACACCTTTGATGAGTGTCACCAATGCTATCAGCGGTATTATCGTTATTGGCGCGTTGTTGCAAATCGGTAATTCATCCTGGCTGGTGGTGGCGCTGGCAACGTTTTCAGTGTTGATTGCCACGATCAATATTGTGGGTGGCTTTCTGGTTACCCAGCGTATGCTGAATATGTTCCGTAAAGACTAAGAGGGCGACGTCATGAATCCAGGTATAGTCACCGTCGCCTACATCGGCGCGAGTATTTTATTTATCCTCAGTCTGGGCGGACTGAGTAATCAGGAACGCGCCCGCCGCGGCAACTGGTACGGCATTGTCGGCATGGCTATCGCCATTGTCGCTACCATTCTGGCACCCCAGGTGGGCGGCTACGCGCTGCTGGTGCCGGCTATGATTATCGGTGCATTGATTGGTGCGACAGTCGCCAAGCGCGTCGAGATGACCCAGATGCCGCAGCTGGTTGCCATGTTGCACAGCTTTGTCGGTCTGGCTGCGGTTTTAATCGGTATTGCGGGTTATATTGACCCGGGTGCACATCATGAAGGCGTGGAGAAAACCATCCACGAAGTGGAGATTTTTCTCGGTGTGTTTATCGGTGCAATCACCTTTACCGGTTCGATTATTGCGTTTGGCAAGTTGCAGGGTTCTATCGGCGGTAAACCGCTGCTGCTGCCGGCCCGGCATGTACTGAATCTGATCGCGCTGATTGCGTGTATCGCACTGGGTTATCTGTTTCTTAATGCGACCAGTACCGCGGGCGGTGCCTGGCTGCTGCTGATTATGACCCTGATTGCTTGTGTGATCGGCATGCATCTGGTTATGGCTATCGGCGGCGCTGATATGCCGGTGGTGGTGTCGATGCTGAACAGCTATTCCGGCTGGGCTGCAGCAGCTACCGGTTTCATGCTGAGCAATGACCTGCTGATCGTGACCGGCGCGCTGGTCGGTTCCAGTGGTGCAATCCTGAGTTACATCATGTGCCGTGCCATGAATCGCAAGTTTCTGGCGGTCATCCTGGGTGGCTTTGGCACCAGTGGCGGCAGTACGGCGGCGGCTGAAGAGGGCGAAATCATCGCCACCAGTGCGGAAGAGGTTGGCCAGCAATTGCTGGATGCCAGCGAAGTGATCATTGTGCCGGGTTACGGGATGGCAGTGGCGCAGGCACAGAGTGCAGTGAGCGAGATTACCAAAAGACTGCGCGCCAAGAAGATCAATGTGCGCTTTGGTATTCATCCGGTCGCCGGGCGTCTGCCAGGGCATATGAATGTGCTGCTGGCCGAGGCTAAAGTGCCGTATGACATTGTGTTGGAAATGGAAGAAATCAATGACGATTTTGCCCATACCGATGTCGTGCTTGTTATCGGCGCCAACGACATTGTCAATCCGGCTGCGCAGGAAGATCCGGGCAGTCCTATTGCCGGGATGCCAGTGCTGGAAGTGTGGAAAGCGCGAACAGTCGTGGTGCTCAAACGCTCCATGGCAACCGGCTATGCGGGGGTGGATAATCCATTGTTCTACAAAGAGAACACTCGTATGTTATTTGGTGATGCGAAGGACAGCGTGGATAATCTGCTGAAATCGGTCAGCGCGTAAAAAGCGGTCATCCGGGTTGCCACCCAGCTTACCCGTGTTTTAAATCTGAAACGGCTCCCGATGTTCACCGTCGGGAGCCGTTTTCAGCAGACTATGGGCCTGTGCTGATGCCCTGAATCAGATAGCCCTACTGCTCAATGATCCAGGCATGGGCCGGATCGTTTTTGAAATGCCATTCGCGTTTGGGACCAGCCATCACATTCAGGTAATACGCATCATAGCCATACGGCGCTACGACGGGGTGGTAGCCACGCGGCACCATCACCACATCATGATCCTCCACTGCCATTGCTTCATCAATGCTACGGTCGTCGGTATATACCCGCTGAAAGGCAAAGCCCTGTGACGGCTTCAGACGATGGTAGTAGGTTTCTTCCAGTACACTTTCCTGCGGAATATTATCGGTGTCGTGTTTATGCGGCGGATAACTGGACGCATGGCCACTGGGGGTGATGACCTCGACCACCAGCAGGGCGTCAGCCGGTTCGCTTTCAGGCAGAATATCGCACACATAGCGAGTGTTCAGCGCCTTGCCACGCACAGAGCGTTGCATGCTGTGCGGTTCGATCAGGCGGGGTGAATGCCGGCCTTGCCCTGGCGCGCTGGCCAGACCGATTTCCGCCGCGCTGTGCGCGGTAATATGCAGCGGTCGGCCATTCGGCAGATACACAGCATACGGCGAGCGCTCTTCAAAGACACTCTGGCGCTCGCCGATCTCGCGATAATACAAGCTATCGCTGCTAACAGTGACCACGCCGCTCAGCACCACCACACAGTGTTCGCGATCATTGGCCGCAAACTCCAGGTTCTCTCCCGGCGCGAGTCTGAAGGCACTGAAACCCACGTAGCGCCAGCCAGCCGATGCCGGTGTTACCTGCACGATCTCCCGGCCTGACGGATTGGCTTTGACTAATAAGCTCATGGTTAACTCCTCTGGAATTTATGGGGATTACTGCCCGCGAGTGCGCCAGTAATCAATCAGCCGGATGTAGTTGCTGCTGACTTCCTCGATTAAGCCGGCGTCGTTCAACTGGCCCTGAAACCAGCGGCGACTGGGCGCGGCAAAAATGGTCCGGCCGACGGTAAAACCTTTGACCAGAGGGAATCGGGCACAGTCGCGAAAGCCCTGTCGCAATTCAGCATCCGGCGCATCCAGGCCGAGTAATACAATACCGCGACAGTGCGGGGCGCGTTGTTGGATCAGTCCGCTTAGCGTATCCCATACAACGGGTGACTGCGGTGCCAGTTTCCACCAGTCAGGATAGATAGCCAGATGGTAGAACCGCTCAATAGCCCGTGCCAGTGTTGTCTCGTCCTGGGGCATGGTGGCGGGCGGTATGATCTCCAGCAGCAGTTCATGGCCGCTCACGCAGCAGGCCTGATAGAGCTCTCTGATCTGCCGCTCTTGTGCCAATCGTAGCTCGGGCGCATCATCAGGATGATAAGACAGCAGGCATTTAACAACATGTTCGCGTGGCCAGGTGCGCAGTCTTGAGCCAATACTGCGGCCACCTTCCAGCTCCAGCGGCCGTGAGCCGGGCACTTCCACCGGGCGTCCGATCCACCAGCCGCGCCCGGTGACAGCATTGAGTGCCGCCTGGCCATAGGTATCATCCAACAGTACCCCGGCCTGACCTCGCAACCCGGCCTGTTGCGCGCCTTGCTCGGCAGCGCGCAAGAGCAAATTTTTCAAAGCTGGAATGTGTTCTTCACTAACCCCGGCAGCCTGTGCCATAGCGAGAAACTGGCGTCGATGATCCAGCGCCAGCACACACAATTCAGGCCAGTTGCGCGGATAGCGGGTGGTGACCCGGTGCAGATAGTTGAGGCGTTGATCCTGCTCGGGGCGGGCGATGTTCTGTGCCCGACTGAGGTAATCGTCAGTTCTTCGGCGCTTGGCATGGCCGGTGCACAGCCGTGTCGCGAGACCACCAATGCGCCGCAGGCATTGGCATAAGTCAGGGCCTTGACATAGCCCTCGTCACGCAGCCAGCCGCGCAGGAAGCCGGCCATAAAGGCATCGCCGGCACCCAGCACATTGAGCACCTCGACCTTGACGCCTTTTACCGTAATGCCCTGATCCAGTTGCTCGGGAATCACATCGGTAAAGACCGTGGCACCATAGGGACCGCGTTTCAGGACGATAACCGCATCACTGAGCGAGCGGATTGTGCGCAGGGCTTGCAGTGTATCGGTGCTGCCGCCGGCAATATGGATTTCTTCCTCAGTGCCGACAATCAGGTCAAATAGCGGCAGTAGGGTCTGCAGGTGCCGGCTCACGCCATCGCTGGAGATAAATCGGGTCTCGCCATCGCCGGGACTGGTCAGGCCCCACAAGACCGGCCGGTAATCGATATCAAAAATGGTCTTGACGCCGTTTCGCCGCGCCATCGTCAGGGCGGTTTTGGCGTTGCGGTAGGTGTGCTCGGTCGAGCAATGGGTGCCATTGACCAGAAAGGCCTGGCTGGACGCGATAAAATCTTCGTCGGCAGCGTCCACGCTGACCGCCATATCAGCGCAATCCGTGCGCACGAAGATCAGCGGAAACGTTTCCTGGTCTTTGATGCCCAGTACCACCATACCGGTCAGCCGCTGCGGATCAGTGCTGATGTGGGAGACATCGACCCCGGCGCGGGCCAGTTCTTCGCGTACGAAGCGGCCCATGTGCTCATCGCCAACCCGGGTCAGCATAGCTGCGCGCAGGCCCAGAATCGAACAGCCAAAAGCGGTGTTGGCCGCCGAGCCACCCAGGTATTTGGAGAAACTCGACATGTCTTCCAGTCGGCTGCCGATCTGGTCGCCATAAAAATCCACGGCTGCCCGGCCCATGCAGATGATGTCGTATTTACGCTCGGTAGTCATGCCGATGTCCTGCAGAAATCTGTTACAAAAAAGCGCATTGCGTTTTAACAGTCCGCCACGCTGACCCAATGCCCGGCAGCATGCGAACGCTCGATGGCATCAAGCACCCGGTTAACTTCGTAGGCGGCACGAAAATCGGGCCATAAGGGTTTGTCAGCAGCGATGCCTTCGAGTAAATCGCGGATTTCACAGGCTTTCATGTCGTTATATCCCAGACCATGACCGGGTGCCGGGGAAAAGTTCAGGTAGTCGGGGTGCGTCGGACCCATCAGCACAGTTCTGAATCCTTGTCGGTTGGCTGCGTCCCGGGCGCTGAACAGTTGTAGCTCACTGAGGCGTTCCTGATCAAAGATCAGGCTGCCCTGGGTGCCATTGATCTCGTACCACAAGCCGTTCTTGCGTCCCCAGGCGACCCGGCTGGATTCCAGCGTGCCGGTTGCGCCGTTGGCGAAGCGCACCATACAGTGCACCTGATCGTCATTTTCAACAGTGCCAAAACCCGAACCGTCAGCCAGGGGGCGTTGTTTATAAACGGTTTGTAGATCGCCGTTAACTTCGGCAATCTCGCCGACCAGATATTGCGCCATATTGATAATATGCGAGCCCATATCGCCCAGTGCTCCGGAACCGGCAAACTCGCGTTGCAGGCGCCAGCTGAACGGCCGGGCCGGATCAGCCAAATAATCCTCGTTGAAGGTACCGCGAAAATGCAGCACCTGGCCGATTTCGCCGCTGGCGATGATTTCTTTGGCCAGTTGCGAAGCCGGGTTTTTCATGTAATTGAAGCCGACCAGGGTTTTGACGCTGGCCCGCTCGGCGGCCTGGGTCATCTCCAGCGCGTCTGCGGCATTCAGCGCCAGGGGTTTTTCGGCATAGACGTGTTTGCCAGCGGCAATAGCCGCCAGCGCCATGTCTTTGTGCAGATAATTGGGTGAACAGATATCGACAATATCAACGGCGGGATCATTGACCAGCTGACGCCAGTCATCGGTCGCCCGCCTGAAACCAAGCAGTTGCGCCTGCTGTTGCGCCAGTTCCAGGTTGATATCGGCGACCAGTTCACAAACCGGCCGGGCGGTTAATGGAAACACCGTACCGACCATTTGCAGGGCAATCGCATGTGCCTTGCCCATATAGCCGGTGCCAATCAGTCCGATGCGTAATGTTTGCACTGTATGAATGCTCGCGCTAAGAATGAAATTTGCGGGTCGGCCGGTGCCTGCCCAGTATCTGGCCGATGTCTGGAATTCAGACCGTTGCCACTTCGTCGCCAAGCTCGGCGGATAAATCCTCCAGTGTCTTGCCGCCCGCCATCATATTCTGCAGAGCGTCCATATCTATCTCGCCTTTGGCGTAGGTGCCGAGTGTTTGACCGCGGTTGAGTACCGTAAATTTATCGCCTACAGCATAGGCATGGCGCACATTATGCGTGATGAAAATCACCCCCAGACCGCGTTTACGCACCAGATTGGTGTATTTCAGTACCATAGTGGTCTGGGCGACGCCCAGCGCCGAGGTGGGTTCATCCAGGATTAACAGCTTGGCCCCGAAATACACCGCCCGGGCAATGGCCAGTGACTGGCGTTCACCGCCCGAAAGCGTGCCGGTAGACTGTTCCGGTTCGCGCACGTCAATGCCAATTTTTTTCATTTCTTCCTTGGCGATTGCATTGGCGCGCTCCAGATCAAAGCGCCGAAATGGCCAGATACCCTTGGTGATTTCCCGTCCCATAAAAAAATTTCGGGTGACTGACATCAGCGGGATCATCGCCAGATCCTGATAAACCGTGGCAATACCGGCATCCAGAGCATCGCGCGGTGAGTTGAAGGAAACCCGTTTCCCCTCGACATGAATCTCGCCGGTAGTGGGTTTGTGCACCCCTGCCAGTGTTTTGATCAGGGTCGATTTACCGGCCCCGTTATCGCCCAGCAGGCAATGGACTTCACCGCTGTTGACTTGTAGCGAGATACCGCTGAGCGCAATGACCGAGCCAAAATGCTTGGTGACATTGCGGACATCAATCAGAGGTACGTCGGATGTACTTTGAGTTGCCATCTCAGCGCCCTCCCATCGCTTTGCGGCGAATGAAATTATTGAACAGCACGGCAACCAGCAGCATGGCGCCAAGAAAGATCTTGAACATGTCCTGATCGATATCGGTATAGGTAATGCCAATCGAGACCATACCGAAAATAATAGCGCCGAAAAAAGCGCCTACCGCGCTGCCGTATCCGCCAGTCAGCAGGCAGCCACCGATAACAGCAGCAATAATCGCCTCAAATTCTTTCAACAGGCCGCGAGAGGCATCGGTAGAGCCGAAGTCCAGCGCGTTCATGACCCCGACCAGGGTGGCGGCGCAGGCCGTGGTGCAGAACATGATGATCTTCACCCGTGCGACCGGAACCCCGACATTGCGGGCTGCCACGGCATCACCACCGGCAGCGAAGATCCAGTTGCCAAAGCGGGTTTTGAGCAACACCCAGGTGGCCAGCACAGTCAGCAGCACAAACCAGATAATTTCGACGGGAATGCCTTGCACCTTGGGCAGGCCGGATTTGAACGTGTCAATCAGGCCCCATTCGGCAAAGGTGACGAAAGCGCCTTCAAACGCATTGCCGGACAGATAGTCCAGTAGCCAATGGTCGCCTGCAGCATCCTGAATACCGCGCAATTGTGTATTGCCGCCAGTGGCCCATTTCAGACCGATCAGTGTTGCACCACGCAGAATGAATAAAAACGCCAGGGTGACAATAAATGAGGGCAGGTGAGTGCGCAGTACAATCGTTCCGCTAATGATGCCGACAGCAATGGCAAAACCAAAAGCCATCAGCAGTGCCAGTTCCAGCGACCACCCCCAGACGACCAGCGGAATGCCGACCATCATGCCGCCAAAAGCAATCATGGAACCGACCCCCAGATCGAATTCACCGGCAATCATCAGCAGGGCGGCGGCAATGGCTAGGATGCCCAGCTGTGCTGCCGGCTCCAGGAAGCTGATCATGCCGCCGAGGGTGAACATCTGCTCACGGGCGTAAAACAGAAAAAACAGGGTAACGAGTACTGTGCCAGCCATTGCTCCGAGCTCAGGACGGCGCAGGATTTTGATATACCAGGGTATTTTTATCAGGCGTTCATCGGCTGCCGGCGCAGCGCTTGCCGTTGATGCAGTCGTCTCAGACATAATGCCACCCCGAAAAAGCCAGTTTCACCATGTTTGCGGTTGCCGTACCGGGCAGGGCGGTTTGGATATTGCACAACATGACTTTCCTCTCTGGTTGAGGCCGGCCTTTTGATTAATACCTGATACCGGCCTGTATCGTTGTTAGTGTTTGCTCGTCTGCGTAGCTGACAGATGTGTAATTTGCAGTTTATAGAATTTTTATTTCATGTCAATTTTTAATGAAATATATTGTTTAAAATAGAAATTTATCTGGCAATCTGGAATGAGAATAGAGACCCGAAGCTAAAATCCGACGACAGCAGTAAAGAGGACAGAAATGACAACGGCAATGCAGATACAGGCTGCTCTGTATTTGCATTGCCGTTGTCACAGCCAGAGAGTAAACCGGTGGGTGCAGTCGATTGGTGCAGCCATTGGGCTGCACGGACAAGTGCGTTATGACAGGCGTGGTTTATGCGCTTTGCAATTTGCCGATAAGGGCACGCCGAAAGCGATCCAGCCAGCGCTCCCAGGGTTTGGGATTCTGGATGATTTCGGCTCGATAGAAGGACGGGCAGAGGGCCGCAGCGTCCGCTACTTCACCACACAGTCCGCAGCCCACACAGCCGTTATTGACATGGGCTATCGGATCGGTACGCAGTGGGTCGGGATTGGGTTTAATGGTCAGCGACGGACAGCCAGACAAACGGATACAGGAATGATCGCCGGTACAGGTCTCTGCATCAACACCAACGCGGGTCCGGATGACGCGTTGACCCGCTGCGAGGCGTTGTCGCAGTAGCGGACGCAGACGGCGCTGGCGGGCCAGTTGGCATTCACTTTCGGCAATGATGACCTTCAGGCCGCCCTGTTTGCTGCGCATAGCTTCTTCCAGTGTTTTCATCATTGCGCCGACCTGATAGGTCGTGACGGTGCGCACCCAGCGCACCCCGAAGCCGCGCAATGCCTGCTGGATACTTTGCGTCTGGGCAGGCGTGGTCGAGGAGGGAATGGTCTGCTGACCGGTGGCCGAGGTATAGCCATTGTTCATGACGATCAGCACCGAATCATTATTATTGAAAACGGCGTTTGCCACCCCGGAGGTCAGCCCGTTATGCCAGAACCCGCCATCCCCCATGACGGTAATGACCCGCTTGTCAAAAACCGGGGCGACGGCGCTGGCGCTGGCCAGTCCAAGACCGTAACCCAGCACAGAGTTGCCAAGATTAAACGGCGGCAGGGTGGAAAACGTATGGCAGCCGATATCGCTGGCGATATGAATTTTGCCCAGCTCTTTTTCCACCAGCTTGATGGCACTGAAGACCGGGCGTTCCGGGCAGCCGGTGCAGAAACTGGGCGGGCGCGGCGGGATCGGGCCGGCCAATAAGGTCTTGGCGCGGGCTTTGAGCTGGTTGACGCGATCCAGCGCGGCGTGCAGCGGCTGATTATCCAGTGCCTGCGGTAATTCCTGCTCGACAAACCGGGTGACACCTTCAAGCATGACTGCGGCGGTGTACTCGCCAGCCATGGGCAGCACGTCTTTACCATACACGCGGGTGGGCAAATCGGCTTTGCGCAGAATGACATTGAGCGCCTGTTCCAAAAAATCAGGCTGGCTTTCCTCAACCATCAGAACGGCTTTTTTAGTGGCGCAAAACCGGGTGACTTCTGCCGGCACCAGCGGGTAGGTTACATTAAGAACGTAAATAGGCAGGCGACTGGCACCGAAAACATCTGCCAGTCCGAGCTGTTGCAAGGCTCGTAGCAGCGTATTGTACAGACCGCCCTGGCAGATAATGCCAATATCGTCGATATCACCAGGCAGGACCTCGTTCAGTTGCTGCTGCTGGATAAACGCCAGTGCGGCGGGCAGGCGCTGTTCGATTTTGTGCTTTTCCTGCGCATAAGTAGCAGGTGGCAGACAAATCCGGTTGTAATCAAAATCCGGTTCGGACAATAAATTATTGCGTGAAATGGCCGGCTTGATATTGTCCTTGCAGGCAAAACTGCCGTACAGATGGCAGGCCCGGATACGGTACTCCATCATGACCGGCGTCTGGCTGGCTTCAGACAGTTCGAAAGCTTGCTCGATCAAGCGCACGACATGAGGCTGATCGGGCCGCGGGTCGAGCAGCCAGATAGCGGATTTCATGGCAAAAGCATGGGTCCGCTCCTGGATGATACTGGCACCTTCGCCGTAGTCCTCACCAAGCAGGATCAGCGCACCACCACGAACCCCCGCCGAGGCCAGATTGGAGAGCGCATCCGAGGCCACATTGGTGCCGACTGTGGATTTCCAGACTACCGCGCCGCGCATCGGATAATTGATGGAAGCACCCAGCATGGCAGCAGCAGCGGCTTCATTGGCGCAGACCTCGAAATGTACACCCAGCTCATCCAGCAGAGGCCTGGCATCGGCCAGCACATCCATCAGATGCGATACCGGTGCGCCTTGATAGCCGCCGACATAACTTACCCCGGCCTGCAATAAGGCCTTGGTGATCGCCAGTATGCCCTCACCATGAAAATGCTGGCCCTGGCCGAGCTTGAGCTGCTCAACCTCTTGTGCAAAAGAGCGTTCAGCCATGGCTGCCTCCCGCGCTGTTCTCCGTATTGTCGCCTGAACTGGTCGGCGTTGGCCGACGGCGGACAAAGTCCGTGCATTCCAGCGTCATGATGAGCTCCTGATTCTGGTTGTAAGCCTCATGGCGGAAGATCACGATGCCGCGATCCGGTTTGGATTGCGAGGCGCGTAAACTCAGTATTTCCGTCTCAACATGCAGACTATCGCCTGGTCGCAGCGGTTTCATCCAGCGCAGCTTATCCAGCCCTGGCGAGCCGAAACTTTCCCAGTTATTAAGCCGGAACCACTGTCCAAAACTCAGACACAGGGTATACAGGCCCGGTGCCAGCAGGCCGCCAAAGACCGTTTGCTTGGCCAATTCCGGGTCGGTGTGAAAACTCTGCGGATCGTACAGCCGGGCAAAGGCGATGATCTCGCTTTCGTCGACATGGATAGCCTCGCTGCGAAAGCGTTGCCCAAGTGTTAAGTCATCAAAATAATAACGTGACATAACAGTGTCCTGGGCTAAGGCACGGGTGATATTGCACTCGGTTTTCGTTCAGGCAGCACTTACCTGGGCCCAGGGCGAGGGCACAAAAGCCGCACCGGTCTGCTGCCCTGAGTTGTGATCAAAACTGACCAGATTAGGGCAGGCGAACAGGGCCGGGTACACGCCGTGCTGGGCATCGAGGGTCTTGAACTGCTGCGCCAGCTGGGTACGAACAGCGGCCGGCAGTTTGGCATCCAGCGTGACGATATCGCTGCCGCTGACATCCAGCCGCGGCTGATGAAACGCGGCATCGACACTCAGACGGTGGTCAATCAGAAAAGAACATAACTGGAAAATTGCTGGCATGATCCGGCGGCCGCCAGAGGCCCCCAGCGCAAAATGCAGCCCGTCATCGCGTTTGACAAACGTGGGGCACATATTGGACAGGGGTTTTTTGCCCGGTGCGATGGAGTTGGGCCGGCCCGGCCGCGGATCAAACCACATAATGCCGTTATTCATCAGTATGCCGGTCTGCGGCAACATGACCCGCGAACCGAATATTGACAGCAGCGTCTGGGTCACTGCAACGAAATTGCCTTCTTTGTCCACCACGCTCAGATGGGTGGTGCAGGACGGCTGACGCGCCTCGTCACTGTCGCCCATGGTGGCCAGCCGTTCGGCATACGTCTGCAGCAGGCTGTCGGCATAGCCGCGATAACTGTCTGCGGCCAGTGGCGTACCGGCCGGCACCTGTGCGCTCAGAAGTTCCAGCGCACGGGCCAGAGACGGCCCGGCGGTCAAGCCCGGAGCAAAATACACCTCAGCATCGCGATAACGGGTCTGGCCTGCTTCGATAACACGGGGCTGGTAGCTTGCCAGATCGTCCAGACTGAGCTTGCCACCACCGGCCTGTACATCGGCAACCAGTGCCTGCGCCAGTTCGCCCTGATAAAAATCCTGCGCCCCGGTGCTTGCCAGGCGTTCCAGCGTATCGGCCAGACGGCCTAACTGAATGCGTGGAAGCGGACCACCCCATTCTCCGACCGGTGGGAAACCGTGCGGCAGGTAAACGCGCCGGCTTTCCTCGAACTGTGCCAGCTCGCGTGCTGCAGCAGTGATTTTTAAAGTAGCGTACCAGTCTATTGTCATGCCTTGTCGCGCCAGTTCAATCGCGGGCTGCAGGCTGTCGGCCCAGGAACGGCTGCCAAAGCGCTGCAAGGCGGCGTTGATCCCGGCTACATAACCTGGCACTGCGATAGCGCTATAGCCCAGCAGGTTGCGATCCTCGACCACAGCCGGCCATTGAAACAGGTCGGCACCAACCCCCTCGGCCAGCGGATAATCTTCCGGGTTCAGCGCCTGAGGCGCCCGCATGCCAAAATCGATCGCGTAGGTTTTGTTCTCACGTGCTTGATGGATCAGCATAAAACCACCACCACCGATGCCACTCATCCAGGGTTCGACAGCACCGATAGCAGCACTGGCAGCGACCGCTGCGTCTACTGCATTACCACCGTCTGCCAAAATATTGGCACCGATTTCTGACGCAAGATAATGGTGGCTGGCAACCAGGCCTTGCTGCCCTGTAACGGCAGGTTTGGACAGGTTCCAGGTTTCCGGGACAAAAGAGTGGCTCATGCGGATTCCTTTACTGGTAAGGGGTGGTTAAGGCAACTGGATAAACTGCCATTATAAGAAAGCTGGCGTGTGATACCAATGCCAGGCGCTCTGCGCATAAAACGCAGTAAACAGCAGGATCCAGAACACTGCGGGCTGTTTTTGCTTTCTTCCTGAGCTGTTTTCTAACCTGGCCACTCAATCTGGCTGCCCATTTCGACTACCCGACCCGGTTCATTTTGGACTCAGATAGTCATTTTTTACTTATTTTGTAAAAAGGAAAGATGTAATATTTTCTTTTTATTTTTATAAATAATTGAAATTTATTTGTTTTTATAGATATGGCATAAGGAATGCAATTCAGAAAATCACGAATCGGCAATTAAAGCCATAAGGCAAGCAAAGGAATACGACGATGAAATCGACAGCCAGCACACAGTACCAAGTAAAGCACCAGCAGATGCTGTCGGTTGCCGTCCTGAAGGAACAGAACAAGCGCTTTAAAAATACCGGTGGCCGTAGCCAGGAAAACCGCAGTGAAGGGTTCCGGCCTGCTTTCAGCGATACCAGCACCGGTACGATTTACCCGTCATGCTTTGCTGACGGTCGGCCCGCCCCGATGCATTTACTGGATGGTTTGCCCGCTGAAGTTGTGCTGGCGCGCAGTGCTTCAGGTCGGGTCATTGCGATTAAAGAGTCAGTCGTTGCCGGATTCGTCAAAGCGGGCCAGTTTTATACCCGTGAACAAGCTGCTGCTGCAGTAACCACCCACTGAAACCTAGCATTTAAATAGTTTGATACAAGGAATTTATCATGATTATTAGCGACCGTTATGACATCGACCATGAACTTGAGCAGGAACAACCGCAACGCTGGTTGGATGCCGATCTGGAAAGTGAAATTCCAGAAGCCCCGGAAAGCTGGGGGCTGAATGACTTCGATGATGTATTGAGTAGTGCGGGTTACAAAGTCCACTGAGTTATCAATTTTTATGCCTGTTTCTCCGACCACCTGACCCGGTCGTCACAACCATACGACGGCCGGGTCATTGCCGCACTGATCAACACCCGCTGACTTACTCCGCGCTAACCTGCTGTTGTAGCCGTCGGCTGCGCACATAGCCTAGTGCAGTAGCAAATAACAATACGCTCAGCAGTATTTCCGCACCACTCAGCTTCAGGTCGTCGCCACCTGAAAATTCAAACACCCCCCAGACAAAATAATACAGTGCCAGCAGGCTGGTCAGTGTATGTGTGGAAATCCGCGCATATAACAGGCCACGCAATGGCAGCAGTAAAGGACCAACCTGGGCCAGCAGCGCCAACGCAGGTGGAAAATAGTGCGGCGGTGCCAGCCAGCTGATCTTGGCGATCAGCAAAAAAAACAGGCTGAAATACGCCAGCAGGGTCAGCCAGCGCCAGACCGATGCATTACCAAATAATGTCATATCCTGGCATCCTTGGGAGAGGGTTCATGTAAGCGAATGGCTATCGTGGCGAGTCTTTCACCCAGCGCCACGGCCAGTTTTTTCTCGTCCTCACTCAAGGGTTGCGGTTTGGCCGTACCGGCAACATGACTGGCACCATAAGGCGTACCGCCACTGCGGGTCGTGCTCAGGGCAGGCAAGGTGTAGGGCAGACCCAGCAGCAGCATGCCATGGTGCAGCAGAGGTAACATCATGCTTAACAGGGTGCTCTCCTGACCGCCATGCAGAGTCGAGGTGGAGGTGAATACGGCGGCAGGTTTGCCCACTAGGGTGCCACGCTGCCAAAGTGCGCCGGTACTGTCCAGAAAATATTTCAGGGAGCAGCCATGGCACCGAAACGGGTCGGGCTGCCCAGCGCCAGACCGGCACATTGCGCCAGATCGTCCAGAGTGGCATACGGGGACCGTCGGCTGGAATGGCGTCCGCTACAGCTTCGCAGACTGTGGAAACAGGTGCCACTGTGCGCAGGCGTGCCTGCGTGCCGGCTACGCTGTCCACACCGCGCGCAATCTGGTGAGCAAGTGCAGCTGTATTGCCGCTGCGGCTATAGTACAGAATCAATATATCGAGCATCGTAGGATAGGCGTAAAAACAGTATGTTGAATGCTATTGACGGTGTATTGCCCTAGTGCTAGTGTGAAATACCACCAGAATTCAGGACTATGATTATCACACTGCCGCTGGCTCCTTGTCGGAGGTGGCGATGGTTCAGCTTAAGCATGAAAAAAAACAGTTTACTTTTATATCTCGTATTGTTGACAGGTTGCGTATTTGCTGCGCCGGTGCAAGAAATGAGCGATGCCCGACAGGCGATCCGATCCGCTGAGGAAGCCGGTGCCAGCCAGTTCTCGCCGGAGAAGCTGGGGACGGCTCAGAGTCTGTTGCAACAGGCGCAGCGCTGGCTGGACCAGAAAGCCTATGGTAATGCCCGCCAGTATGCCCTGGATGCACGTGATGAAGCTATTGTCGCGCGCGAGATTGCGCTATCCAAAGGTGCTCTCCGTAACAACGGCTCCAATACCCTGCGCCTTGAATAACACACGGGTTCTGTCATACACGATCAATAATACGGCAATACGATGGTTAAACGTTTCATCATCAGCGGCAGAGTACAAGGGGTGTTTTTCCGGGCATCAACCCGTGCCCAGGCCGAGCGACTTGGTGTGACCGGTTATGCCATGAACCTGTCTGATGGTCGGGTAGAGGTCATCGCCTGCGGCGATCTGGAGCAGCTGCAACAGTTGCACGAGTGGCTTTGTCAAGGCCCGTCGCAAGCGCGGGTCGACCGGGTTGAAGAACACGCCTGTGAAGCTCAATTTTACGCCAGTTTTACAGTTTGTTGATCAAACACAGCAGCTAAGCGACAGATTACCAATGTCCGTTAAATTTTTTTAAAAATTTGCATCGATAACAGTTATAAATTAATTTCAATATTTTTTAAGTTGTTGAAATATATTAATTGTTTTTGTTTGGTGAAAAAATCTCCAATCTAAAGAAACAGATGCTTTTTCGTGAGCTTGGATGCTGTCAATAGGGTCTAAAAAACAAAGTTATCCACAGGTTCTGTGGATAACTGGAAAAATTTGATGTTTGCAAAAGGCTTAGGCGTGACATTTTTGTGACGGCAGGTCGCCGCCACAGTAATTGTCGAATACCGGGCCTAAATCAAGCCAACCGCGCCTTGACAAATTCCGTTAATTGCTGCAGAGCAACAAAAGTATTTTCCGTGTCGGTGCGCGCCCTGTATTCGGCCTGGCCCGTATCGAGTCCTTTATCGCTGAGGACAATCCGGTGAGGGATGCCAAGCAGCTCCATTTCAGCGAACATTACACCGGGCCGTACATTACGGTCTTCCATCAAGACATCGATGCCGGCTGCGGTCAATTCCTGATAGATTTTTTCAGCCTGCTCGCGCAAACGCAATGATTTTTGGATATTGATAGGTAACAATGCCACTTGAAAAGGCGCCAGTGCCTTGGGCCAGATGATGCCTTTATCGTCATGATTCTGCTCGATGGCGGCCGCTACAATCCGTGTAACGCCAATGCCGTAACAGCCCATTTGCAGAGTGATCTGTTTACCATCCTCGCCGAGCACGCCAGCATTCAGGGCTTTACTGTACTGATCGCCCAGCTGGAAAATGTGGCCAACTTCGATGCCGCGCACAATCCGCAGCGGACTACCGTCATGCGGACTGGGATCACCCTCACAAATATTGCGTAAATCAAGCGCTTCCGGTTCCGGCAGATCACGCCCCAATTGACACCGGTCAGATGTTTGCCATCCTGATTGGCACCGCACACAAAATCTGCACAATGGGCTGCGCTGTAGTCGGCCAGCACCGGGATATCCAGACCGACCGGACCCAGCGAGCCCGGAGCGCAGCCGGTGACTGCCCGAATGCGCTCTTCTTTGGCGAAGGTTAATGGTTTGGCGATCTGTGGCAGTTTTTCCGCTTTTACGATGTTCAGCTCGTGATCCCCGCGCAGACAAAGCGCAACCAGGCCGCCATCACTGCCTTCAACCAGCAATGTCTTGAGGGTCTGAGTCAGCGGCACATGCAGAAAATCGCATAATTCAGCCATGGTGTGTACGCCGGGTGTGGCTACGGTTTCCAGGGCTGCGTTCGCCGCCGGCCGGGTCTTCGCAGGCGGCCGGGTCGGCACCATTTCCACATTGGCAGCGTAGTCGTTGGCGAAGGCGATGGCGTCTTCGCCGGAATCCGCCAGCACATGGAATTCCTGGGTCTGGTTGCCGCCGATCGAGCCACCATCAGCGACCACTATCCGATATTCCAGGCCGAGCCGGTCGAAGATGCGGATATACGCGTCACGCATGATCTCGTAGCTGCGTTGCATACCAGCCTGATCCAGGTCGAATGAGTAGGCGTCTTTCATGATAAATTCCCGCGCCCGCATTACGCCGAAACGAGGGCGTATTTCGTCGCGGAATTTGGTCTGGATCTGATACAGATTGAGCGGCAGTTGTTTATAACTCCTGATATCGTTGCGAACCAAATCGGTGATGACTTCTTCATGGGTGGGGCCGAGACAGAAATCCCGCGCGTGACGGTCTTTAAAGCGCAGCAGTTCAGGGCCGTATTTTTCCCAGCGACCGGATTCCTGCCAGAGCTCGGCAGGTTGTACGGAGGGCATGAAGACTTCCAGCGCACCGGCCCGGTTCATCTCTTCGCGTACGATAGCTTCGACCTTGCGCACTACGCGCAGTCCCAGCGGTTGCCAGATATAGATGCCAGCGGCCAGACGGCGGATCATGCCGGCCCGAAGCATCAGCTGGTGACTGACGATTTCCGCATCGGTCGGTGTTTCCTTAAGAGTGGGAAGATGAAATTGGGATGTGCGCATTGCGTATACTCGGAATTTATAGGTGGATTAGTCTTAAATA
Source organism: Gammaproteobacteria bacterium (assembly GCA_041396125.1). Taxonomy (GTDB): domain Bacteria; phylum Pseudomonadota; class Gammaproteobacteria; order Competibacterales; family Competibacteraceae; genus JAWKZG01. The sequence continues at coordinate 210,454 of JAWKZG010000002.1, forward strand.
GCAGTAATCAACGGGCGCTGCAGCGAGCGCTGAGCGCGTCATAGTACGGTGAGCCACTCCAGCTGTGAAGCAGCAAGCGCTCAGTCGCACCAGTAGCTGACATCTTTTTGGGCTTGCGCCAGTGCGGCCTGGCGTTGTTCGGTGTTCAGCAGCGATTTGTTACCGTCCTCATCGCTGACGACAACCTCTTTGCCGCTCTGCAGGGTGGCCAGATTGGCGCGCGCCACCTCACAGTTCTTCTGCTTCGGATCATCAGAAGCCGTATTGTCGCTGCTGTTGTCAGCTTCGGATTGCTCGCTGCTTGGCGTTTCAGCGGCGACCGGTGTCGGCGCGGGTATAGTACGCAGCTGGATACAGGAATAGCCTTCCTTAGGTAAATCAAGATATTCAATACTGCCATCAGGTGTAACACACTTGTAGGTCACGGCCGAGAGGGCAGGCTGCAGCGGCGAAAAAAACAGCGGCAGACCAAGGCCCAGGCTTAGCAGCAATGTTGCAGACAGGTTTTTAGCGTTCATAGTGGACTCTCAGGGTAAATACCTAGGGTTAGATTCGGGATTAGATTCAGGGTTATGTTCTGGCATCATATCTAAGTCTTCAGATTATTATAATTATTATAAGAAATTGTCGGATTCTATGTGCGCTGCTTGACCTTTACCCGCAATACCATTAACTTTCCGCGTCTCAGCAAAACTAAATGCTCATTTTTTGAATGGGCTTTTCTTAACAGCTCTGGTACCGCAGTTGTCGATTTTGTCACTTAAGGTGTTGGCATTTCGTATTTTTCACAGGGTTTTCCCTGGCGAGAATGTTCCGGCTGGTCGCCCATAGAGATAGCTACTGAGTTTACGTTTCTGCTGTTATTCCGACTCACGTTATATTCGCATTTTTGAGGAGACTCACGCTGTGGAACTGACTGGCGCCGAGGCCCTTGTTCGTTGTCTGAAAGAAGAGGGTGTCGAGTTTGTGTTCGGCTACCCGGGTGGTGCGGTATTGCATATCTATGATGCCTTTTATGCGCAGAATGATATCAAGCACATCCTGGTTCGCCATGAGCAAGCGGCGACGCACGCCGCCGATGGATACGCAAGAGCAACCGGCAAACCGGGGGTTGTCCTGGTGACGTCCGGGCCCGGGTTGACCAATGCTGTAACCGGTATTGCAACGGCCCATATGGATTCTATCCCGATGGTTGTACTGTCTGGTCAGGTTCCTACCAAGCTGATCGGTAACGATGCCTTTCAGGAAGTTGACTCCGTTGGCATAACCCGCCCCTGCGTAAAGCATAATTTTCTGGTCAAAGACGTGGCCGATCTGGCGCTGACGATAAAAAAAGCGTTTTATATCGCCAGCACAGGCCGTCCCGGCCCCGTTCTGGTTGATCTGCCGAAAGATGTGACCAATGCACTGGTGCAGTTCGAGTACCCGTCAAAGATTAAGATGCGTTCGTATAATCCCACGGTGAAAGGACATACCGGTCAGATCCGCAAAGCGGCTCAGCTTATGACCTCGGCCCAGCGTCCGATCATCTACAGTGGCGGTGGTGTCGTCATTGGCAATTCCTCCAAGGAGTTGATCGAACTGACCCGGCTGCTCGGTTATCCGATCACCAATACCCTGATGGGGTTGGGTGCTTATCCTGCCACGGACGCTCAGTTTGTTGGCATGCTGGGTATGCACGGCACCTATGAAGCCAATATGTGTATGCATGAATGTGATGTCATGATTGCCATTGGCGCGCGCTTCGATGATCGTATCACGGGCAATCTGGAAAAATTCGCCCCTTACGCCCGTATTGTGCATATTGATATTGACCCCTCGTCGATTTCCAAAAATGTCAAAGTGGAAGTGCCGATCGTGGGTGAGGTCTCCAATGTTCTGCGCTCTTTACTGGCAGTGATCAAGGAAGAAAAACTGGAGCCGGATCGGGATGCTTTGGCGAAATGGTGGCAACAGATCGATACCTGGCGCGGGGTGGAGTCGCTCAAGTACAGTAACAGCGATACCATCATTAAACCGCAGTTCGTGGTTGAGAAACTGTATGAAGTAAGCGGTGGCGGCGCCATCGTGACCTCCGATGTCGGACAGCACCAGATGTGGGCGGCGCAGTATTATCACTTCGATCTGCCGCGCCGCTGGATCAACTCGGGCGGCCTTGGCACTATGGGGTTTGGTCTGCCGGCGGCGATGGGCGCAAAACTCGCATTTCCGGATCTCGACGTGGCCTGTGTGACTGGCGAGGGCAGCATTCAGATGATGTTGCAGGAGCTTTCCACCATGCTGCAATACCAGGCACCGGTGAAAATCGTCAATCTGAACAACCGTTACCTCGGCATGGTGCGGCAGTGGCAGGAGTTCTTCTACGACAAGCGGTACTCCATGTCGTATATGGATGCGCTGCCGGATTTCGTCAAACTGGCTGAGGCCTATGGTCATGTCGGTATGAAAATCGAACGGCCCAGCGATGTCGAAGCTGCCCTGCGCGAGGCGTTCAGCCTGAAAGACCGGACTGTATTTATGGATTTCATCACCGATCCGGAAGAAAACGTTTATCCGATGATCCCGGCTGGCGGCGCTCACAATGAAATGTTGCTGGCGGGGCGCGATGAAATGAGATCAACTCACGAAGATGGCATGGTCCTGGTGTAGAGCGGCATAGCATGAGGCATATTATTTCTATTTTGATGGAAAACGAAGCCGGCGCCCTGTCGCGGGTGTCCAATCTGTTTTCGGCGCGTGGTTATAACATCGAAACGCTGTGTGGCACCGACCGATGATGCTTCGCTGTCACGCATGACGGTGGTCACGACAGGTACTGAGGATATCATTGAGCAGATCGTCAAGCAGTTGAATAAGCTGATTGACGTCGTCAAGTTGATTGATCTGACTGAAGGCAGCCACATCGAGCGCGAGCTTATGCTGATCAAGGTCAAAGCCATCGGTGAGCAGCGGGATGAAATGAAACGTCTGGCGGATATATTCCGCGGTCGTATTATTGATGTCAGCGATGCCACCTACACAATCGAATTGACTGGCACCAGTGAAAAACTGGACGCGTTCATCCACAGTATCGGGCGCGATAGCCTGCTGGAGGTTGTCCGCTCCGGCGTTACCGGTATCGCCCGCGGTTCCAAAGCGTTACGTATCTGAACAACTGACGGGCATCCGGCTAGCCTCCGGGTGCCTGTATATTCTCACTATCCAACAATTAAGTAAGAGGAATATCCCATGGCTATGAATATCTATTACGATAAAGACGCGGATCTGAGCCTGATACAGAGCAAAACCGTGGCTATCATCGGTTATGGTTCGCAAGGTCATGCGCACGCCAATAACCTGAAAGATTCCGGTGTCGATAATGTAATCGTCGCGTTGCGCCCGGATTCAACCTCGGTGGCTAAAGCCGAGCGGGCCGGTCTGACGGTCAAAAGCGTAGAGGATGCCGTAGCTGCTGCCGATGTCATCATGATGCTGGCCCCCGATGAGCATCAGGCGCGGATTTACCGCGAGCAGGTATTGCCCCATATCAAGCAGGGCGCGACGCTGGCTTTTGCGCATGGTTTCAATATCCATTTCGGCCAGATTGAACCGCGGGCTGACCTGGACGTCATCATGGTTGCCCCGAAAGGCCCCGGTCATACCGTCCGTTCGACTTATGTCGAAGGCGGTGGTGTGCCCAGCCTGATCGCGGTTGCCCAGGACGCCTCCGGACAGGCCAAAGACATTGCGCTGTCCTATGCAGTGGCGAACGGTGCAGGCCGGTCCGGCATCATCGAAACCAATTTCCGGGAAGAAACCGAAACCGATCTGTTTGGCGAGCAAGTCGTACTTTGCGGCGGACTGACGGCCCTGATCCAGGCCGGTTTTGAAACGCTGGTCGAAGCCGGTTATGCGCCGGAAATGGCTTATTTCGAGTGTCTGCATGAGGTCAAGCTGATTGTTGATCTGATCTATGAAGGCGGTATTGCCAATATGCGTTACTCGGTTTCCAATACTGCCGAATATGGCGATATTACCCGTGGGCCGCGTATCATTACTGACGAAACCCGCGCTGAAATGAAGCGTATTCTGCGCGAGATTCAAACTGGCCAGTTCGCGCGTGAATTCGTGCTGGAGAATCAATCCGGTGCCTCTACCCTGAAAGCCATGCGGCGCATCAGTCAGGCCGAGGAAGTGGAAGAAGTGGGCGAACGGCTGCGCAGCATGATGCCCTGGATCACCGCCAACCGCCTGGTTGATAAAAGCAAAAACTAAGCAGTAGCAGCCTTTATCATTATATCGGCGGGCCAGTCGCGCAACTGTGTAGACACAGTCTGTCAGGACAAGCAAGAGCATGAGCGATAACGATCATACCGACGGGGCAGACGCGCCCCACAAGCGGCATCGCGGTATTTATCTGCTGCCTAATCTGTTTACAACGGCAGCTTTGTTTACCGGGTTTTACGCCATTGTCGCTGCCATGAGTGGCCGCTTTGAGGCTGCTGCAGTGGCGGTTTATATCGCGATGGTTTTTGATGGCCTGGATGGACGGGTTGCGCGCATGACCAATACCACCAGTGATTTTGGTGCTGAGTACGATAGTCTGGCCGATATCGTCTCGTTTGGCGTTGCGCCCGCCCTGATCATGTATGAATGGGCCCTTGCCAGTATGGCGGGACTGGGCTGGGTGCCGGCTAAACTGGGCTGGCTGGCGGCTTTTTTCTATGTTGCCGCGACAGCGCTCAGACTGGCTCGCTTCAATACCCAGCTGGGGCATGCCGACAAGCGTTTTTTTGTCGGCCTGGCCTGCCCGGCGGCGGCCGCTATCATGGTGGGCCTGGTTTGGGTGGGAGCCGATGTGGATGTCCCCGGCAACCGCCTGGTCTGGCTGGCTTTCCTGATTACCGTCGGCACCGGTGCGCTGATGGTCAGCAATATTCTTTACTACAGCTTTAAGCAGGTGGATCTGAAAGGGAAAGTACCCTTCGTAGTCGTGCTGGTGCCGGTGTTACTGATTGTACTGGCGTCGCTGGATCCACCCAAAGTGCTGTTTCTCGCTTTTCTGGGGTATGGCCTTTCCGGCCCGATGCTGGCCCTGTGGCGGCGTCGGCAGCGCAGTCTGCGCCGGGGTGGCACCTAGGCTATTTAGCCCGTCACAGCGTAAGTGCAATGGATCGACGTCAACGGCATTATCTGCAGCTTCTCGGGATCGATATTTATCAGCGCCGGTCGCTGCCAGTCGACACGGTCAGTGCGTCCCGTCCTGCTGATACGCCTGCTGTGCCCGAGCCGCAATCCGTGCCAGCTCCGGCCGATACTCCTGCTTTACCCGATAGAGGGCCGCCCGCTGGAACGGCAAGCCATACCGCTGATCTCCCGCTTATGACAGAACAGCCACCTGCCACTCCGAGCCTTGCGGTAACCAGGAGTAATACAGCAGAGTCCGGCGAGACGCCCCCACAGACACCCGAGCAAGCACCTGAACAAGCCTGGGCTGCACTGCGTCAGCAGGTCGAGCAGTGCACCGCCTGTCCCTTGTATCAAACCCGCACCCAGGCGGTGTTCGGGGTTGGCAATCAAAATGCCGATTGCATGATTATCGGGGAAGCACCGGGCGCGGATGAAGATCGCCTGGGCGAGCCTTTTGTAGGCCGGGCCGGTAAATTGCTGGATCTGATGCTGCAAGCCATCGGCCTGAATCGTGCGGATGTGTATATCGCCAATATTCTGAAAAGCCGACCGCCCAATAATCGCGACCCGAAGCCCACTGAAATTGAAGCCTGCTGGCCTTTTCTGGTGCGACAGATTGAGCTAGTGCAACCGCGCCTGATAATAGCGATGGGGCGTATTGCGGCGCAAAATCTGCTGCATTTGGATGTTCCCGTAGGCCGCCTGCGCGGCAGCGTGCATCGCTTTGAGCAGCAGATTCCCTTGATTGTGACCTATCATCCGGCTTATTTATTGCGTTCGCCGCTGCAAAAGCGTAAATCCTGGGAAGACCTGAAGCTGGCGCAACGCCTATTGCGTGGAACCTGACCGGTATGGTCTCGAACCCCTCCACGATGTCAGATATCGCACCGTTGCGACGCTTGATGCAGCGGGCTGATCTGCCGCAGATCCTGCAGATTGAGCGCGCATCGTATACCTATCCCTGGACGCAGCAAATATTCAAGGATTGTCTGGCAAGTGGCTATCATTGCTGGGTGCTGGAGCAGGGGGCCGAACTCCAGGGATACCTGATCTGGTCTCTGGCTTTGGACGAAGCCCACATCCTGAATCTGTGCGTGCGATCAGGCATGCGACGGCAGGGCTGGGGGCGACGGTTATTGCGGGAATTATGCGCTGTGGCGTATAAACGGGGTGCTCGCAGTTTGTTTCTGGAGGTCAGACCCAGTAACCAGGCTGCGGTGACCCTGTATCAAAATGCCGGTTTCTGCGAAGTCGGGCTGCGTAAAGCGTATTATCCTACGCCCGGTGGCCGCGAGGATGCGCTGATTATGGCGAAATCACTGAGCGAGGAAGAGCCATGCGATCCAGTCTGCTACTGAGTCTTGTTCTGCTAACCACGGATGTGGCGGCAGGCGCGGAGTTTTCCGACGGGCGCTGGTATTTTCATTACGAGTGGATGCCTTTGTACTGGGTGCTGGACGATCTGCAGGCCACAACCGGCGCCAGCTTTGAATTGCGTTTCGAGGCCAGTGATCCGGTAGATGTCGATTTCAGCGCTCGTAGTCTGGATGAGGGGCTGAAACGGCTGCTCGGTGATTATAATTATGTCTGTAATACCGCCAGGACAGCGCCACGCAACAGCGTTATCCGCATGTAACCCTGCTCGGTCGCAAAGCTGATCGGCGTCCTGAACCCAACACAGCTGCCGTGGCCTCCAAGCCGTCGCCGTCCCCGGCTGCAGCTGCCGAGCTGGTATTGCGACGTGAAGGACAACAGCCGTATAGCACTCAGGGCTCGATTGACGGGCGTGCGGTAAATTTCCTGATCGATACGGGGGCCTCGGTAGTAGCCTTGTCAGAGCCACTGGCGCTGTCGCCTGGGTTTGCGTTTTGGTGCCCGGCGCACGGTATCGACCGCCAACGGTCAAACCAGTGGCCACCAGACCGTGCTGCCTGATGTCCGGCTTGGACCGGGGCTGGTACTGGGGCAGGTGGAGGCGATCATTCTGCCACGCATGTCGATGCAGGATCACGTGCTGCTGGGGATGAACGTGCTGGAGCGTTTCGAATTGATTCAGAGTCGGGGCGAGTTAACCATCCGTCCGCATTAATACCCAACCTGCCCCACAACAGTTTGTCGGTCCCCGATACTGTCATTCCCGCGCCGGCGGGAATCCAGAAAGATTACTACGGGCGGTTACGCTAATTCGCGTTGTATATACACGGCCTGTATATAAGGGATACGGATATCCTGCAAGAGGCATTCAGACGTTGTCGCAGGGTTCAGCGATCGTGTCCAACATACTGGGATTGACATGCGGCAGCAGTGGCAGGACTTCCTGGTAACGGCTGCGCAGCCCGGTGAAAGGGATATAGCGACAGATGCTGGCCAGAGCAGGGCGCAGACGTCTGAACGTCGGCCGGTTGACCTCCGACAGCACCTTCTGGCGGCGACTGTCCGGGGCTACCAGATACAGCGGTATATGCAGATTAGGCTGCAGCGCGACCAGGTCAGCCATGCGCAGCAAGCCAGAATAAATCGTTGAGGTACTTTCGATTTCAAACGCCGCGACAATGCTTTGTTCCTGCAACCAAAGCACATCAATCAACTCCACGATAGTCATACTGGCAGGGTCGAACTGGCGAGGCAGCTCGGTCAACATGCCAGGCAGGTCGGCAAAGCGTTGCCCTGCATAACTGCGGCCACGGTCATTACGTGCCACCCACACATCCAGACCCATCGCGCTACCCAGATGCAGTAATAGCCACTGGATTTCAGTGTGTGTACTGGGTTCCCGGAAGCTGCTGATATTGACCGGTTCTGCTGCGCTTGCTGCCGTCGCGGGTTGCAGGCTGCGAAAGGCCCGCGGCTGATAGCGCAATTTACGCATATCCAGTTCCCGCACGACCGGGCTGACCTGTGCTTCCAGCAGGGTTTCCATCACGGCTTCACCGTCATCGTCGGGCCATAATGCCGGTGATTGGCGCAAGCGGGCTGTCCAGTGCAGGGTGTCAGGGCTGAAAATTGACAGTTGATCGCGTAACTCGGTAATGGGTACGGCTGTTTCCGGAGTCAGCAATACCACAGGCTTGACGGCGACCCGCACGGGCAGCACCGCATCCGGCCAGAGTCGGGTATCGTCCTGATAAGGCGCACCGGTTACAGTTAACGCCCCGATCCAGCGCGATACGCCGGTCAGATAGCAAAGCAGGTAATCGCCCGTTTTAAAACGCTGTACTGTGCGCCAGCGCCGTGCCCGAAACCCTGCTGTACCCGCGCCGATACGCAGGAAGGTTTCCCAGCTGCGCTGATTGAATAAAATCAACCAGTAGCGCGGCTTAGTGCTCATTAGTGGGTTGCGGCGCAGACCCCAGCATAAACCAGATAAAAGCCAGGGTTTGCAGTGCCAGCGACAGTCCGAAGGCAGTGCTGTAACCTGTTATGGCATAACCGCCTGTTGTTGCATCCGGCCATAGATTGACCACAATGCCGATAGCCCACTGGGTTGCGAAGGCGCATAAAAATACCAGTACGTTGGCGCAGGTGTTGACCCGGCCGGTCAGTTGACCAGAAAAATGACGCTGCAACAGGGGAAAAGCCAGCACGCCGGAACTGCCGAAAAAGCCAAACAGCAACCACAAAGGCAGGGCATGCTCAGTCCAACCCAGCACCAGCCCCAACTGTGTCAGCATGAAAATGATCAGGAAAAAGCCGTGATGTTGCGCAGCGAAAAACCTTTCTTTTCAAGCGCACTGGCGATATTACCCGTCAGCAGAAAACCGCTGACCATGGCAACGGCCAGCCATAATAATGAATCGGCCACGGCGATCCGGTCCAGGCCGGCAACATCCTGCAACCAGGGGCCGGCCCACAGGCCCTGGATAGCCAGGTAGGCGCTTTGGGACAGCACGGTCAAAGGTACCACCCGCCAGAAATAAGGGCTACGGTAAACTTGTGCCACCCCGCTGACCAGCTGACGGAAACCATGCCGACTCTGATCGCCGCGTTCCGGCACGACAAAAAACAGTAATGCCGCTACGGCGATGGTGGTGAACCCGAGTATGCTGACCACCCCGCGCCAGTCAGTAAAATCCAGCGCGAGTTCCACCGGACGGGTAGCGCTGAGTGCGCCGAGGCCGCCGGCCGTCATGATCCAGGCATTCATGGCAGGCACCCGGGCGCGGGGAAACCAGCTCGCTGTGGTTTTAAAACTGGCCATCAGGCAAGCCGAGACACCCATCCCGATCAAGGCCCGACCCAGCAGCAGACCACCGGAGGTTTCGCTGTAGGCAAACAGCAACGCACCACTGGCCGCAACCAGCAGCAGCATGGTCTCCACCCGACGCGGGCCAAACCGGTCCAGCAGGATGCCGAGCGGTAACTGGAACAAGGCAAAAGCCAGAAAATACACGCTGGTGAGCAAGCCCAGATCAGCCGCGTCGAGATTCAGGTCAGCGACCAGATCAGGGGCGATAATCGCATTTACTGAACGGTAACAGTAAGACAGGAAATAGCCGCAGGCAAACGGCAGCAGCAAACGCAGTGTGAAAGCCAGCGTGAGTGCGGGCTGGGTCGGGCTGGCAGCGCTATTCATCAGCGTTTCCGCGTAGCTGGTAAACGGCTTCGTGCAAGGTGCGTAGCCCCTTGGCCTGAAAGCGCTCGTTCTGCGCCAGGGTGTCGGCACAGGACAGACAGTCGATCTGACGCCAGTGACCGAACAGGGTCTGGACTTCAGCGGCATCGACCGAGAACGGCGGGCCGTCCATCTGTGCCTGATCGTATTCGAAGGTCTGTAGCAGAATAGGCGCGGACGCTGGCAGCAGGCTCTGCAGCGCGGCGGTGTACTGTTGCCGCAGTGGGGGCGGCAGTGCAACCAGTGCGGCGCGATCATAAACCGCACTGACAGCGCGCAACTGCGCCGCGGTCAGTTGGAAAAAATCGCCGCATAACAGAGTGTACGAACCGGCTTGCCAGTGCTCGAAGTCCTGCTGCCGGGTGATCCGGGGCGTCAGCTGCTGTTGCTCGAAAAAATGGGTCAGTGCCAGGCGACTGAGTTCAACGCCGAGAACCTGTAAACCCTGCCCGGCCAACCAGACCATATCCAGCGACTTGCCACAAAGTGGTACAAATACCGTACCTTGCGAAATGCCCAGTTGAGGCCAGTAGCGGAGTAGCGAGGGGTTGACGGACGATTGATGAAAACCAATCTGGTTATTTTTCCAGCGTTCGTGCCAAAAATTTGCGTGCATAAAATAGAAGACTGTGAGCTATTGTGATTTTGTGAAGGCCGGACGGCCCGAGCAACAGGTGGTTATAAGACTTAAGCTTAAGTGATCCGTGCCTGCACCGCAACCGGCCGCCAGCCTGTGCGTCCCCTGTAACAGACCGATCGACAGTCCTTGTCAGGAAAGGGGCAGGATTGTCCGTTACCATTTGGCCGGCAGGCGCTTCCTGATGATAATCCGTTTGCGGTCAGCGTCAATATAGCCGCCGGCTTTCAGCTCTTTCATGATCAGGGTGATCATCTCGCGGGATGCATAAACCTGATCGGCCAGTTGCTGCTGGGAGACGCCGCTCACCACGAGAACCCCGTCCTGTTCCTCGGCCAGCTCTTGCAAGAGTTTGACAACGCGCTGGTACACACCCAGCAGCACCAGATTCTTGGTGTGATCGGTTTGCTGGCGCAGGCGGCGCGCCAACACCTGTAACAGGCTGATAGCAATCGTGTGATTGCGCTGCAGGCAGGCGAAAAAATCCTGCCGCTTGATGATCAGTAAACGGCACGGCTGTAAGGCCATGACGGATGCCGAGCGGGGTTCCTCGTCGATAATGGCCAGTTCGCCGAAATACTCGCCGGGTCCGAGCATATTGAGCAGCACTTCCTTGCCGTCCTCGTCACAGGCATAGACTTTCACGGCACCGGACAAGATCAGATACAAAGAGTCTGCATGGTCGCCTTCAGTAATCAATACCGCCTTTTTGGGTACCACCTGGGTCAGGCAGCGTTCATATAAAGCAGCCTGTTCGGCAACCGCCAGTTCCGCGAACAGTGAAATAGTGGCTAATGGGTCTTGCTGGGACATATAACTTCCTGCGCCTCCGGGACTTCCTGCGCTTCGGGTCTGAGCTGCCGGATTATGCGCCCAGAGTGGATTTGCTGAACTATAATGTTGTAGACACATTAGCAGAATCAGGCCAATTGGGAACCATCATGACAGATCCACTAAACTCGGCTGAACTCGATGCTTTGCGTAAAATTGATACTCCGACCGTGTGTATGCCCTGGAGTATCTGGACGAGCGTTTTCGCACCCACGGTTTTACCACCCAGCCTTTCGTCAGTCTGGACGCCACCCTGGAGCCACTGGTGGGGTATGCGATGACGGCGACGATCCGGGCCCATGAGAAACCGCTGCTGAGTCCCGAGAAGCTGCGCGCACGCCGGTTTGAATATTACGAATACATTGCCAGCGGGCCGCGTCCCGCTATCGTAGTGATTCAGGATATGGACCCCAGTCCGGGCTTCGGTGCCTTCTGGGCGAGGTCAATACTACGGTGCATCAGGCGTTGGGCGTTAAGGGCGCACTGACCAATGGCCGTTCCGTGGATACCGACGCCTGTGCCAAAGGGTTCCAGATTCTGGGCGGGCTGATCGGGCCGAGCCATGCCTATGTGCATGTTGTCGATATTGCGATTCCAGTACATGTCCACGGGCTGGCAGTGCCGCCAGGGGCCTTGATTCATGCGGATCATCATGGCGCCGTGGCCATGTCCTCAGAGCTGGCGCGGCAGGTGCCTGAAGTGGCGGCGCTACTGGGGCGGCGCGAGAAAGTCATCCTGGATGCCTGCAAAGCACCGGGATTTTCCATCGACAGCCTGAAGGCTGCCATGCAGGACTCGGCCGATATTCACTGAAACACTGAAGGGAATAAGCGCCGATTCGTCATAGTCGCGATGCGGCGGTGCTTGGTCGGGCGGACCGGCTGTGTCATAGTAAAATCGGGTTATGGTTAAGGCAGGACTGGGTAAGTCGTAATGGCTAGATTGAATATGCAACGGCAAGGCGGATTTATCACGCGCCTTTTATTACTGGCACTAGTGCTGGCGATTGGTTTCTGGGGTTATACCGTCAGTCGCTCGGTCGAGACTTTCCACGAGTTTCTGACCGAGAACAAGCAGCTTAAGGAGGCCTTGACACGGCTTACCGACGAGAACCTGATTGGCTATGCCAAAGTCGTCAAACAGGAACAGGCTGACGATAAGCTAATGACAACGCTGGTATTTTACCAGGCAGCCCGCAATGACCCTGACTCCCGGGTGCTGGAAGGCGAGTTTACCATTGAGGGCGATATTGCGCATTTCGATGCTCTGGTGGTGAAATTTGACAACCAGATGGTTATGGATAACAAAGCCCGTTCGATTTATCTCTGGCGGCGCATCTACGGTGATTATATGCCGCCCAGCGAGGGTTTCCCGCTGGCCGAGGAGGGAAAAGAGCCGGCCCGGTATGATGATTTACTGGGTGAGCAGACCTTCTGGGACAAAATTATGCTGAAAAAGGATTACAGCGAGGAGTTCTGGCGCGCTATCTGGGGGCTGGCCAATGACACCGACAAACTCAAGGAATTCGGCATCACCGCGGTGTACGGTAATGCCGTGTATACCAAGCTGGAACCTGGCAAACTGTATCAGTTCAAGATTAACGACGCCGGTCAGATCTATCCTGAAGTCGTGAAGGATTTTTAGCCCCTAATCAGCTTCAGAATAACTCTCGGCAGCGGTAGGCGGTGGTGTTTCCGTGTGTCGGCGGGCTTCTGCTTCAACAAAAACCCGTTTGACGTCCGGATAGCTTTCCTTGATTTCCATATCAACCTGGGTAATGACACGTTCCATCTCGGTGGTGGCGAGCTGATCATCGAAGTCGATGCTGATGGTGACCAGAATATAATTCGGCCCCATGTGCAGGGTCAGTATTTCATTGACATGCATCACGCCGGGTTTGGAGTCAGCCAGTGCCCGAATGCCGCGAATGGTGCTTTGATCAGCGCCTTCGCCAATTAACAAGCCTTTGGTCTCGATTGCCAGCCAGATTGCGGTACCGGCGAGAATAAGGCCTACGATGACCGATGCCAGCCCATCAAACAGGCCCAGGCCGGTTACATCGGTTAACGCCACCCCGGCCAGCGCGACCAGCAGACCCAGCATGGCGGCGGAATCCTCGAACAGCACCACAAAAATGGACGGATCTTTACCGCGTTGTACCGCTTCGAAATAGCCCATACGGCCTTTTTGCTTACGAAATTCTTTCAGTGCAAAGCCAAAGGCAAAGCCCTCAAACACAATCGCCAGTGACAGTACCACATAGTTCACAATGGGATTGGTGATCGGCGTGGGATGCATCATATGTTTGATGCCCTCATAAAGGGACACGCCCGCGCCGACCGCAAAAATCAGGATAGCCACGACAAAGCTCCAGAAATAAATTTCTTTACCGTGGCCGAATGGAAAACGTTCGTCGGGTGGGCGCTGGGCCCGCTTCAGGCCGTACAGTAACAGCACTTGATTGCCGGTATCGACCAGCGAGTGAATACCTTCCGACAGCATGGCTGAGCTGCCGGTCATCGCCGCAGCGATAAACTTTGTTACTGCAATCAGAGAATTGCCAACGAGTGCGGCAATGATTACTTTTTTCGAGGAAGACGCCATGTCATGATTCCTGCAGTTGTGATACGTAAGCGGGCGCTAGACTAACCTAGCCGTTTGTTGATTCCAAGGAGAACATTGTGCGTCAAGAGTTACATGATTATCTGAATCCTATGCCTTTGGTTGCCATTCTGCGTGGTGTGCGGCCGGAGCAAGTGCTGGCTGTCGGCGAGGCCTTGCTGGCGTCCGGGTTTCGGGTTATCGAGGTACCGCTGAATTCACCCGAGCCGCTGCGCAGTATTGAAATGCTCGCGCAGCGCTTCGGTGCCGATGCGCTGATCGGTGCGGGCACAGTCATGAGTGCGAATGACGTCGATGATGTCGAGCGTGCCGGCGGCCGCCTTATTGTCATGCCGCATTTCGACGAGTATGTGGTTACGGCAGCAAGACTGCGCGGTATGATCTGCGCCCCCGGCGTGGCGACGCCCAGCGAAGGCTTTGCTGCATTACGGGCCGAGGCCTCGGGTCTGAAGCTGTTCCCGGCGGAACAGCTGAGTCCCGCTGTGCTGAAAGCCTGGCGGGCAGTGTTTCCCAAAGATACCCTGATGTTACCGGTTGGCGGCATCACACCGGACACCATGCTGCCTTACTGGCAGGCCGGCGCAAGTGGTTTCGGGCTGGGCTCCGCCTTGTTTACGCCGAGCATGACCGTGGCTGAAATCCGCCAGCGTGCCGGGCATTTTGCCAGTAGTGTGCAGCAGCTGCCGGCGCGTGCCTGATATCTCTTTGCCTGAATAGGAGATTTAACTGAATACCTGGTTATGTTGCTCCATCACCCGGACAAAGGTGGTGCGTTTGGTTAGTTCCTTCAACTGGCGGGCACCGACGTAGGTACAGGTCGAGCGCACACCGCCCAGAATATCTTTCAGCGTCTCTTCGACCGGACCGCGATAGGGGACATGTACAGTTTTGCCTTCCGAGGCACGGTAATCAGCCACACCACCGGCATGTTTCTGCATCGCGGTATCGGAGCTCATGCCGTAGAACAGCATAAAGCGCTCGCCGTTTTGTTCGACCACTTCGCCGCCGCTTTCGCTATGTCCTGCGAACATGCCGCCCAGCATGACAAAATCCGCCCCGGCACCAAAGGCTTTGGCAACATCGCCGGGGTTGGTGCAGCCGCCGTCGGAAATAATCTGTCCGCCCAGACCATGGGCGGCATCAGCGCACTCAATGATGGCCGAGAGTTGCGGATAGCCCACGCCGGTTTTGACCCGGGTGGTGCAGACTGAACCGGGGCCAATACCCACCTTGATGATGTCAGCGCCCGCCAGCAGCAGTTCTTCCACCATCTCGCCAGTGACCACATTGCCGGCAATGATGATATGTTGCGGATACGCCTGCCGGGCTTTTTTGACGAAATCCACAAAGTGTTCCGAGTAGCCGTTGGCAACATCGATACAGATGAACTGCAACTGCGGAATGCGTTCGATGATTTCCGTCAGCTTGGCCAGATCGGCCTCGGTGATACCGGTACTGACAGCAATATGCTGGACAATATCGGTGTCGGCACTGGCGACAAAATCCACCCATTCGTCGATGCTGTAATGTTTGTGAATGGCCGTCAGCAAGCCTTGTCTGGCCAGCGCACCGGCCATCGGAAACGTGCCCACGGTATCCATATTGGCAGCTATGATCGGTACGCCGGTCCAGCTCTTACCTGTGTGCTTGAAGGTAAAGGTGCGCTCCAGGGAGACCTGGGCGCGGCTTTTCAGAGTCGAACGCTTGGGACGTATCAAAACGTCCTTGAATCCAAGCTTGAGATCGGCTTCGATACGCATGGGGAAATCCTCAAAAATAATATATCAGCAGGGATTATACGCCGGCTACACGCTGCTGTTAAAAGCGTCAGCAGCGTGTGTCCAGCCAAAAAAGTCGTGCTAGGCGAGGTGTTCAGCGCGGGCTTGAGGTAAGTTCGGTCAACAACTGCGCGGTGCTGCGCTGGCGGCAATACCCTTTGATATGGTCGATAGACTGGCTGTGCCGTTGCGGACTGTAGGTGGTGCAGGCGTCTGGCACCAGCGTCACCAGATAGCCCAGATCGCAAGCGTCACGCACGGCGGAACTGACGCATTGATCCGTCAGCAGACCGCTGACAATCAGCTGTTTAACCCCGAGATTGCCCAGAATGTAGTGAATATTGGTGGAAATAAACACGCTGGAACTGGTTTTGGGAAAAACTATTTCGTCGTCACCGGGGCGGATAGCATCCAGCACCTGGGCGTCCCAGGAGCCACGCGGGACGTTAAAACCACTGATCTTGTAATCCAGGCTGCGATCACGCCCGTCCCGGGTCAGACTTTCGATCACGGTATACACAACTTCAACACCAGCCGTCCGACAGGCTTGCTGCAGGCGCTGCATATTGGGAATAACCGTTTGTTCCAGCGTGCTGAAAAAATAATCATGCTGGCTGCGGGCCTGGTCGGCGTTCAGGCCTGCTTCCTGGTATTCACCACCCTCGGGCAGGGCATTGTAATTCTGTACATCAATGAATAACAGGGCACTTTGGGCTGGAATAATAGCTGCTTCGCGGGTCAGTTCGGCAGCTGCTGCAATGGTCATTGTCACTATGTCCTAACTACGTCCTAAAAGCCCGCTTCGGCGGATATTCCGGGAAGCGGGATAAATTAAAGACTGCCTTGTCGGCAGTCAGAGAAACAAATCCGATCCGCTCAGGGGCGCCAGATCGTTTCGACCTTGTAATTACCTCCGTTGACGGAAATAACCGAGATCGGCTTGGGGGGAACACCGGAGTCGCGAGTGTAGGAAATCTCGCCGGTTACACCTTTGAATCCCATGGTTTTAGCCAGCTGGTCACGGATTGCGGCAGGTTCGGCGCTGCCAGCCCGTTCGATCGCGGCTGCCACCAGGCGCAAGGCATCGTAGCCGAGCGGGGCAAACGCGTTTTCCGGAGCATGGCCGTACTCGGCGGTATAGTCCTGAATAAACTGGGTCACTTCGGGGCGATCATCAGCGCGGTACGTGTGGGTGGAAAAATAAACATTATTGGCCAGTTCTTTACCCGGTGTGCTGGCTACCAGTTCAGTGTCAAACCCGTCGCCGGAAACAATCGGCAGTTCCAGGCCGGACTCCCGGATCTGTTTCACTGACAGACCGGCTTCGGTCGGAATGGCAGAGACAAAAACCGCATCCGGCAGCGGGTCAATGGCTTTCAGACGGGCTATCTGGGCGGAAAAATCAGTATCACCGATCATGAACGAATCTTCAGCAACGACTTCGCCGCCGCGTTGTTCCATCCGCTCGATAAAAAATTTGCTGAGCGCTTTGGTGAAATCCATCGACTGATCGGTCCAGACCGCCACCCGCTTCACGCCCAGCGTGTCAACAGCGTAATCAGCGATAGCGTAAGACTGATCATCGTCGCCAAATGGCGTCATAAACATATAATCGCCGACCCATTGCGGCAGCATCGGATGCGTGGCGCCGGAGGTGACGAATGGAATGCCTTCTTCCTGAAACAACGGTGCGCAGGCCATAACAAAGGTGGTATCAGACATACCAATACCGGCTACCACATTCTCAGACAGTGCCCGCTGGGCGGCTTTAGCGGTTTCCTGCTGATCGGTTTTGGTATCGATGGCAATGAGTTCAAGTGGGCGTCCCAACAGCCCGCCGGCGGCATTGATCTGTTTGACCGCCAGCTTGGCACCTTGTAAAGACGGGCCATCCAGCGATGACATACCGCCCGTCACATTATACAGCGCAGCGATATTGATAGGTTCCTGGGCCATGGCCGGAGAAGCCAGACCGATGCTGGCGAGTAGCGGCGTAACTGCAAGCATGAATCGTTTCATAATATATTTTTCCTGTTTGCTCTCGAGTGATGAGTGGATTGTCTGCCGGGGCAGGTGAAAAAGCGCTCACCGATAATCTGGCCAACGCCTGCACATAGCGCAAGCCGAACGCTATGCGTTTTTATTCTGTAATCAGGGCTTTATTGTTTTGCCAGCCGTCAGGGCATCGGTGCGATACCCGACCGGCATTGGCGGCAACGGCATCCAGGCCTGCTGGCCGCATGTGCTGGACACAGCCAGACAGTTCAAATATGAATGTATTATTATAGTTCACCACACCATTTTACCAGTCCCAATACGAGAAACCTGCTCATGACGTCTATCGTTCCCGATCCGAATAAATTAATCATGATCTGCACCAGTGATATCGCTGGTCAGGTGCGCGGCAAGGCCATCCCGAAATCCGCTTTGGCCGCCCGGCGCGAGATCGGGGTGGGCTGGACGCCAACCAATGTCTTCATCACGTCTTTCGGGCCGATTGCGCCCAGTCCCTGGGGTGCCCTGGGTGATCTGATCCTGCGCCCGGATCTGACAACCCAGGTCGATCTGCCGGCCGGGCAGCATGGCTTCAGTGAAAGCTTTGTGCTCGGCGATATTCTGGAACTGGACGGTCAGCGCTGGGCCTGTTGCCTGCGCGGCCAGCTGCGACATGCGCTGGCACAGCTGGCCACCGAGTTTGGTCTGGCCGTGTCAGCCTCTTTCGAACATGAGTTCCATTACAGTGGTGTCACCGGGCAACCCGGCCTGGGTTACAGCCTGCGTAGCTTCCGCCGCCAGGGTGAATTCGGCGACCGGCTGATAAAAGCGCTGGCCGCAGCCGGACTGGAACCGGACACCTTCATGCCCGAATACGGGCCGGGCCAGTACGAAGTAACCGTCAAGCACCAGCCAGCGCTGCGGGCCGCCGATGAAGCGGTTATTCTGCGCGAATTAACGCGGGCAACCGCACGTGCCATGGGGGCGCGGGCCAGCTTCAGCCCGATTCGCGATCCGGACGCTGTCGGCAATGGCGTACATGTCCATTTCAGCTTGCAAACCCTGACGGGCGACCCGGCCACTTACGACCCGGCCAGTGAACATGGTATGGCGGCCAGCGCTGGCGCGTTTGCGGCCGGTGTTCTGAAATATATGCCGGACATGCTGGCCCTGACCGCATCGGCGGTTACCTCCTATCTGCGCCTGACGCCGCACCGGTGGAGCGCAGCGTTCAATAATCTGGGCAAGCAGGACCGGGAAGCCGGACTGCGGATTTGTCCGGTTTTCGATCTGCGCCCGGAGCAGATTGCCAGCCAGTACCATTTTGAATACCGCGCTGCCGATGCCGCCGCCAGCCCGTATCTGGTGCTGGCAGCCCTTATTAATGCCGGACTGGCCGGGTTGCGTGAACAATTGCCGCCGCCGGCCCCGACCAGCGCCGATTTAAGTAACTGGACGACTACCGAACTGGAACAGGCAGGTATTGAACGCCTGCCGCGCAGTCTGGCCCAGGCGCTGGATCGGCTGGCTGCCAGCAGTGCGCTGACTGACTGGTTCGGTGCGACTTTCATGGAAGCCTTTTTGCGCCATAAACGCTGTGAACTGGAGCTGATGCAGAGCTTAACGCCGGAAGCGCAATGCGCCCGTTACAACGATGCCTATTGAGGTAACTTCTGCGCCTTTGCTGGAAGTGCGCCAGCTGAGTCTGCACTATGGTGGTGTGGTGGCCCTGCACGAGGTGTCTTTTGAGCTGGCTGCGGGTGAACTGATTGGCCTGATCGGCCCTAACGGTGCCGGCAAAACCAGTGCCTTTAATGCTATCAGCGGTGTCGTCAAACCCACTCGGGGGGCCGTCATTTTTGCTGAACAGGATCTCACCCGGGCCAGCCCGCAGGCACGGGCGCGGGCCGGTATGACCCGCACCTTTCAGAATATCCGTCTGTTTGCCGAACTGACCGTGCTGGAAAACGTCATGGCGGGTGCGCACCAGCGTCATGGTGCGGGGCTGCTGCGGACGCTGCTGGGTGGTGCCGGCTGGCGGCGTCAGGAACGGCTGATTGCAGAACGGGCGCAGGCTGCGCTGAAACTGGTCGCCTTGCAGGACAAAGCCGGCCGGCGGGCAGATGAGCTGTCCTACGGTGAGCAGCGGCGGGTGGAAATCGCCCGTGCTCTGGCCAGCGAACCGCGTCTGCTGCTGCTCGACGAGCCGACCGCCGGTATGAATGACCGCGAAACCCGCGAGCTGGGCGATTTGATCGAAAGCCTGTTCCGTGAACAGGGTATTGCGGTCATTCTGGTCGAACATAATGTGCAATTAGTGGCCAGCCTGTGCCCGCGCCTGGTGGTGCTGAGCAAAGGGGAATATCTGGCCGCCGGGCCACCGGCGCAGGTATTGAGCGACCCGGCGGTAATCGAGGCTTATCTAGGTCGTCGCCAGTCTCCTAGTCGGGCAGCGGACAGCTATGCCCACGCAGCGGACAGTCCTATCAGTGGTGGGGCTAAAGGAGCAGAAAATCATGCTGCAACTTGAGGATATTGAACTGTTCCGCGGCCCGAACCATGTCCTGAAATCGCTCAGTCTGGCAGTTCAGCCGGGCGAGATTGTGACCCTGATCGGTGCCAATGGTGCAGGCAAAAGCAGCACCCTGCTGATGCTGTCCGGCTTGTTGCCGATCCGGGCCGGTCAGGCCCGCTTCAGTGGCGGCGGGCAAACGCTCGATCTGCGTCGCAGCAAGCCGGAGGCCATTGTGCGTGCCGGTCTGGTGCAGTGCCCGGAAGGACGACAGGTTTTCGGCCGGTTGAGCGTGGCGGAAAACCTGGCGCTGGGTGCCTATCTGCAAAAAGACAAAGCGCAGCTGCGGCGCAGCCTGGAGCAGGTCTATGGTCTGTTTGACATTTTGTACGAACGGCGACAGCAGAAAGCCGGCTCACTGTCCGGCGGTGAGCAGATGATGCTGGCTTTGGGGCGCGCTCTGATGGCGCAACCGCACATGCTGCTGCTGGATGAGCCTTCGCTGGGGCTGGCACCGAAAATTGTAGAACAGATCTTCGAGCTGATCGCGCAGCTTAATCAGGAACAGGGCATGAGTATTCTGCTGGTCGAGCAAAACGCAATGCTGGCGCTGGAGCTGGCTTCCCGCGCCTATGTCATTGAACAGGGTCGTATCGTGCAACAGGGCGACAGCCGCACATTGCTGACGGACTCGCGTATTCAGGAAGCCTACCTGGGGGTGATCGGGTGACACAGTACCTGTTGCAGCAAATCGTTAATGGTCTAACCCTGGGCAGTTTATACGCCCTGGTGGCGATTGGTTTTTCCCTGATTTACGGCATCGTCCGGCTGGTTAACTTCGCCCATGGTGATCTGGTCATGATCGGGGCTTTTACCGCGCTGGGCCTGGTCGCCAGCAATCTGCTGCCCTGGCCGTTGCTGGTACTGCTGGTGCTGCTGACAGGCTTTCTGGCCGGAGCAGCCATCGAGCGGGTGGCGTTTCATTCAATTCGCAATGCACCCATGGTGACCGGTTTTATCGTGACCCTGTCGGTATCGGTGGCGATCCAGAACGCCGCGTTGCTGATTTTGGGCGGTCAGCCGCGAAATTTTGTGTTTCCGGCGCTGTTCCGGGAACGACTGGATATCGGACCGGTCAACGTCGCAGTCATTGATCTGGTGATTCCGGTGGTGGCTTTGCTGCTGGCGGGACTGGTACTGTTGTTTGTGCTGCGCAGCCGCCTGGGTAAAGCGATGCGGGCCGTATCGGAGAACACACTGGCAGCGCAATTGATGGGCATCAATATTAATCGGGCGGTGATGCTGGCCTTCGGGCTGGGTGGCGGGCTGGCTGCTGTCGCCGGTTTGTTCTGGGGCGGCAAATACGGCCAGATCGATCCTCTGATGGGGTTTATTCCCGGCCTGAAAGCTTTTATCGCCACCGTTATCGGCGGGGTAGGCTCGATTCCCGGCGCGTTGTTGGGCGGGTATATTCTCGGGCTGGCGGAGGTGCTGTTCGTCGGTTTGTTGCCGTCCGAGTACGCCGGTTATCGCGATGCTTTCGTGTTCGGTCTGTTGATTCTGGTGTTATTGGTCAAGCCCAATGGCTTGCTGGGCGTAGATGAAGGAGAGCGGGCGTGAGGCTGGGACCACGCAGTGCGTTTATTTTGTTTTTGCTGCTGCTGACGGGTGCGATTATCGCCACACAGTGGTTTGGCAACCGTTATCTGGAAACCCTGCTGGCACTATCCCTAATCAATGTCATGCTGGCGGTCAGCCTGACCCTGACCAACGGGTTTACCGGCCTGCTCAGCCTGGGGCATCCGGCGTTTATGACGCTGGGCGCGTATGTGGCGGTAATTCTGACCTACCCGCAGGCGCGCAAGAGTTTTATGCTGCCGGAGTTGCCGGCCTGGCTGGCCCAAACCGATTGGACGCTGCCGCCGGCTCTGCTGGCAGGTGGACTGGCGGCAGGTCTGCTGGCCTTGATTGTGGGTGCTGCGGTGTTGCGTCTGAAAACCCATTATCTGGCGGTAGCGACTCTGGGGCTGATCATTATTGTGCAGGGTTTTGCCAATAATCTGGATGGCATCACCCGCGGCGGGCGTGGCATTACCGGTATCCCGCGGCTGGCTGATGTCTGGCTGATCGGGGCGCTGGTGCTGCTGGTGATCGCGATCGCCTGGCGGTTGAAGCATAGTTCGCTGGGGCGGGCGATGCTGGCCGTGCGCGAGAACGAACTGGCGGCCAGTTGTTTCGGTATTTCGGGTTTTCGCCTGCAGTTAATCGCGTTCGTGCTGGGTGCGATAGTTGCCGGCATGGCCGGTGCATTGACGCCGCATGTCGTAGCCGTATTGACGCCGAAATCCTTTGGTCTGATTCTGGCGTTTAACCTGGTAGCGATGGTGGTGGTCGGCGGTCAGGGCAGTATTGTCGGGGCCATTATTGCCGCGCTGGTGATCAGCAGTCTGAGCGAATTTCTTAAACCGCTGGAAGAATCGCTGGAGTTGTACGGTCTGGTGCAGATTATTATCGCGTTGCTGTTGATCATGGTGTTGTTGTGGCGACCCAGAGGCTTGTTCGGTCTGCGCGAGCCTTGTATCAAGACCGTGCCGCCGCAGTAAAGTGGCTGACCGAAGTGGCTGGACGATGTCTTACCGGCGTTAGCAAGGCTGCTTCCGTGTCAGCAAAAACCCTGTCTTTTGCCTTTGTACTGCTCGTTTCATTGCTGCTGTTGTCAACGTCGTCTCGAGCCGGACCGGTGTTTGTGAATCGGGCACCAGAGCAGTCTTTCACACAGGTTTATGACGGCGGCTGGGAGCATTTCGTCGGTGGCGGGGTCGCGGTATTCGATTGTAATCAGGATCATTTTCCCGATCTGTATATTGCCGGTGGCGAAAATCCGGCCCGTCTCCTGCTCAACCGAACCGGTGCTGTCGGTGCGGCTTTACATTTTGAACCGGCGACCACGCCTGACCTGCAGCAGGTGATCGGCGCGTATCCCCTTGATGTGGATAGTGATGGCATTCTGGATCTATTTGTTCTGCGGGCAGGCACCAATTATATTCTGCGCGGGCTGGGTGACTGCCATTTCGAGAGTGCCAACGCCGCCTGGCATTTTGACAGCGCTGACCGTTGGAGTACGGCCTTTGCCGCGACCTGGGAAGCAGACCAGCAGTGGCCGACCCTGGTAGTTGGCAATTATGTTGATCGCACCAACCCGCAAGGTCCGTTCCGTGCCTGCGACAACCATGCCGTGTACCGGCCGCTGGGGCGTCGCTATACCCAAGCACAAACGCTGACACCGGGGTTTTGCGCGCTGTCGATGCTGATTTCCGATTGGGGGCGCACCGGCACGCCCGATCTGCGGATCAGCAATGATCGTCATTACTATGTGCGGGGCGGGCAGGAACAACTGCTGCGACTGGATACGCCATTGCGTTTTTATGGACCGGAAGAGGGCTGGCAGCCCCTCAGTATCTGGGGCATGGGAATCAGCAGCCGCGATATTTCCGGCGATGGCATTCCTGAAATTGTCCTGACCAGTATGGGTGATCAGAAATTGCTTATGCTGGACAGCACTGCCGGCCAGCCGCGCTATCGTGAAGCACCGTACCAGCGTGGTGCGACCGCACACCGGCCGTATTTCGGTGACGAAGGCCGACCTTCATCGGGCTGGCATGCCGAGTTTGGCGATGTGAACAATGATGGGCTGGACGATTTGTTTATCGCCAAGGGCAATGTCGATCAGATGCCGGATTCGGCCATGCATGACCCCAATAATCTACTGCTGCAGCAGGCCGACGGGCGCTTTGTCGAGGTGGGTGACACCGCCGGTATCGGCTCGGTTGAACGCAGTCGCGGGGCCGGTGTGGTGGATCTGAATCTTGATGGCAAGCTGGATATTGTGGTCGTCAACCGGCGCGCCAATTTCGAGCTGTATGAAAACAGCAGTGCGCTCAGTGGCCATTGGTTGCAGCTTGAACTGCGCCAGCCGGGTGTCAATCGCTATGCTGCAGGTGCCTGGATTGAAGTCAGCAGCGGCGACAAACACTGGTTTCGGGAAATCAGCATCGGCGGTGGACATGCCAGTGGTCGGGCCGGCTTCGAGCATTTTGGCCTGGGCGCTGCGCCGACGGTTCGCTATCGTATTACCTGGCCCGATGGCGTGACCAGCGCCTGGCAGGATAGCCCGGTCAACCAGCATCTCATTATTACCCGATCCGGTCGGGGACTGCGCCAGACGCGCCTTTAATCGACCGTTTTACTCGACTGGCAAGCCGCTGGGCACCTGTTCTGGTATACCCAGACGGCCAGTCTGGCTGACGGGATCGGTCAGGGTGGCCAGGAAGGCCAGCAATTGTTCAATTTCCTGTTTGGACAGGCTTGTCGCTGGCAGTGAATTGGCGGTTGCAATAGCGGCCAGTTCTGTCGGCGAATCGAGTACCCACCAATCCTGCGCGGCCGGAAAGTCGGGCAAAATAGCCTGGCGTCGATCATAGCTATACAGGCTGGCCACAGGATCGAGGTGATGGCGTACAACCGCCGCCAGTGTGGCATAAGCTCCGGCATGACCATACGGCGCGGTCAGTGTGATATTGCGCAGACTGGGGGTGCGGAATTTGTAAATGTCTTCGATTTTCCCCGTCACACGCATACGACCGGTATCGCGCTGATGACTTTCAAAGCGGGCGTGCTTGCCCGGCCCCAGTTGTGGCATCGCAATCGCGTGAAACGCATGATCAGTCTGATAAACCCCGCTATGGCACTGGCTGCAGCCGGCTTTGCCATAGAACAACTGCAGTCCTTGCTGTGCAGCGGGTGGCAGCGACGCCTGGCCGCGCAGGTAGCGGTCGAACAGACTGTTATCGGCGCGAAACTCGAAGATCAGAAAATCGGCAATCGCATTGGCAATATCGGTAAAGCGAATATCCGCAGCCTGCTCAATCCGCTCATATGCCTGCTGAAACTGCGTGACATAGTCCGGGATCGCCTGGATGCGCCCGGCGATAATGTCCCAGGCACCGCCTTGATGGGTCAGCAGACCCTGCCGTACAGCGGTTGAGACTGCGTTTTCCGAATAATGCCCGGCCATCTCGTCGCCGGACAGCACCGGAAACATCGCCTGAGCTGACAGCACGCCGGTAAAACCCTGCACCATATCGTCTTCCAGCGGTGTCCGGATGCCTGCTGGCCGGGTCGGATCGGCTTCCAGCCGACCATCATGAAACAATGAACTGAACGCCGCCGCGCCAAGATTGAACAGCGCCGGGGAATTGCGGGCAATGCGTTGTTCCGGGCGGTTCTCACCGTCACTTGGGCGACGCTCCGGGCCAAGTCCCTGGCCACCCTCGCCGAAGGACAGCGAAACGCCATCCGAGGTACCGAAGCGGGGATGATGGCAGGTGGCGCAGGCAATATTTTTGTTACCGCTTAAAACCGGATCGTAAAACAACAACCGGCCGAGTTTGACCGTTGCCAGCGGCGGGGTACGGATAGCGTCAGCGGCCCCTGGCCGCGGCAAGTCGATTGCGGCAGTCGGGGCCGGTTCGCCGACTGCAGTGAGCGGACTCAGCACTACGGTCAGAAGCGCCAGGATTTTGCCAAAACGCTGTAGAGGCGGTG
The DNA here is from genome assembly GCA_041396125.1 of Gammaproteobacteria bacterium. Classification (GTDB taxonomy): domain Bacteria; phylum Pseudomonadota; class Gammaproteobacteria; order Competibacterales; family Competibacteraceae; genus JAWKZG01. The sequence continues at coordinate 236,214 of JAWKZG010000002.1, forward strand.
TCAGTCTGATGGGGGGATATCGATGCATACCGGCAGCCAGCAGGATGTTGTTAAAGTCCCCAGACCAGTATGATTAAGGGCACCGCAACCGCCACTACCAGTATGGTCAGGGGCAGGCCCAGGCGCCAGTAATCACCGAAGTGATAACCGCCCGGCCCCATGACCAGAGTATTGGACTGGTGCCCGATCGGGGTCAGAAACGCGCAGGATGCGCCGATAGCAACAGTCATCAGAAAGGCGTCGCTATTGACCCCGATCTGGTTGGCGATGCCGACGGAAATCGGTGCCATGACCAACGCTGTCGCGGCATTATTGATCACGCTGGACAGGGCAATCGTCAGTAGCATGAGTACCGCCATCACCTGCATGGGGCTGAATGAAGCGGTCAGATTAACGATGGCTTCGGCAATCAGGGTGGTTGTACCGGTGCTTTCCAGGGTTTGTCCAACCGGTATCATGGCTGCCAGCAGCACGATCACCGGCCAGTCGATATCGCGGTAGAGATCGCGCAGCGGCAGGATGTCCACCAGAATATACGCGCCGATTGCGGCCATGAAAGCAATCGTCACCGGCAGCAGGCCGAAGGTGGCTGCCAGCAAAGCGATGACAAAAATACCCAGACCGATACCGGCCCGGCGCGGCTGGACAATCTGCAGATCACGTTCGGCCAGTGGCAATAGACCGAGCTCGACCAGCACGTCGTCGATAATATCGGCTTCGCCCTGCACCAGCATCACGTCGCCGGCCTGAAACGACTGATTGCGCAAGCGGCTGCGGATGGTTTCCCCTTGCCGTGCCAGCGCTACCAGACTCAGACTGCCGCGCGAGCGACGGTTGAGAAAGGCGGTATTGCGTCCCTCCAGCACTGAACCCGGTGTGACGGTTGCTTCCACCAGCCGCAGATCTTCCATTTTCAAACCCTTCAGGGCAGAGGCTTTGCTGGCCACCAGTTCCAGCCCGTTGGCATCAATCAGGGATTTCAGCTGCGCCGGATCGGCTTTCAGAATCAGCAGATCGCCGGTGCGTATCAGGCGCCAGCCGGCCGGATGGATAAACCGGTCTTTGCCCCGTACCATGCCGACAGGCACGACCTCTTCATTGGTTTGTGCTGCAATTTCAGCCAGTTTTTTACCGACCAGTTTGCTGCCTTCCACGGCCCGCACTTCAACGATGTAATCGCTGATCTCAAACAAACGTTCTGCAGCCCGACGCCCGGTACGATGCTGCGGAATCAGCCGCCAGCCAACGGTGGCAATAAACACCACACCGACCAGGGCCACCCCCAGTCCTACCGGGGAAAAGGCAAACATACTGAAAGGCTCGCCCTGCGAATGAGCCCGGAAGTTGGCAATAATAATATTGGGTGGGGTACCGATCAGCGTGATCAGGCCGCCTAACAGTGAGCCGAACGCCAGCGGCATCAGTAAAATCGATGGTGAACGCTCGCGCCGGGCAGCTGTTGCCAGTGCTACCGGCAGCATCAGCGCCAGCGCGCCGACATTGTTCATAAAGGCCGATGCCAGCGTTACCACACCGGTCAACACAGTAATATGCCCGGCGGTACTGTGCGTGTAGGGCACCAGCTTGCTGGCGATCAGATCCACAATGCCGCAGTTGCGCAGCGCCCGGCTGATCACCAGCACCGCAGCGACTGTCACCACCGCCGGATGGCCAAAACCCTGCAACGCCTGCTCGGCGGAGATTAGTCCTGCCGCTACGACAGTAATCATGGCACCCGCCGCGATCAGGTCGTAACGCCAGCGACCCCAGGCGAATAACACTAGCAGAATAACTAGCAGGGAACACACAAGACCTTGTTCGAAGGTCATTTCTATCGTCATTGGATCAATATCTCCGTGATCTATCCTGTTAGCGCGAGACACAGACTGGCTAACGCGCGGCGTAGACTACGTTAAGTGCTTATTGTCCGTCTATGGATTCGTGTCATGCTGGAATATCCCCGTTATAATCATGCGCCTGCTGGCTGCTTTATGACAGCTGTCTGGCGCGGCCGGTGCCAGACCATCCTGCGTTTTTTCGTATGACGGCGTAGAATACCCCGCCGGCAGCCTAAATTTATTGCTCACTATACTCGGAGACTGTTTGACTATGTTGGACCCTAGATTATTGCGACAAGACCTGGAACAAACCGCAGCCCGCCTGGCAACACGCGGGTTTACGCTGGATGTGGAACGCCTGTCGCAGCTGGAGTCCCGTCGCAAAGCGCTGCAAGTCAAAACCCAGGAACTGCAGAACCAGCGCAACAGCCGGTCGAAATCCATCGGTCAGGCCAAAGCCAGGGGTGAAGACATTGCGCCGTTGCTGGCCGAAGTTGCCAGTCTGGGCGATGAACTGAAACAGGCCGAGACTGATTTGCGCGGGTTGCAGGACGACCTGGCCGAAATTCAACTCGGCATCCCCAATCTGCCGCATGAGTCGGTACCGATCGGGCGGGATGAAAGCGACAATCACGAAGTGCGCCGCTGGGGCGAGCCGAAAACACTGGCATTCGAGCCGCGCGATCACGTCGATCTGGGGGAGCCTTTACTGAGCTTTGAACTGGGTGCAAAACTGACGGGTGCGCGGTTTGCAGTCATTCAGGGTCAACTGGCGCGGCTGCATCGGGCGCTGGCCCAGTTCATGCTCGATTTGCACACCCGCGAACACGGCTACCGCGAAGTCATGGTGCCGTTCATGGTGAATCAGGATACGCTGCGCGGCACCGGTCAGCTGCCGAAATTCGAAGAGGATTTATTCGCCCTGCGCGGTGAACAGAATTATTACCTGATTCCTACTGCGGAAGTACCGGTTACCAATCTGGTGCGCGATGTAATCGTCGATGAAGCCGAGCTGCCGCTGAAATTTGTTTGCCATTCGCCGTGTTTTCGCAGTGAAGCCGGTTCGCACGGCAAGGATGTGCGCGGCATGATCCGACAGCATCAATTCGAGAAGGTCGAACTGGTGCACATCACCCGACCGGAGCATTCCTATGCCGCGCTGGAAGAGCTCACCGGCAATGCCGAACGGGTGCTGCAGTTACTGGAACTGCCGTATCGGGTCGTGGCCTTATGCACCGGTGATATGGGGTTCGGGGCCGCTAAAACCTATGACCTCGAAGTGTGGCTGCCCGGTCAGGGCAAATACCGCGAGATTTCCTCCTGCAGTAATTGTGAAGACTTCCAGGCCCGCCGCATGCAGGCGCGCTGGCGCAATCCCGAGACCGGCAAGCCGGAACTGGTGCATACCCTGAACGGCTCGGGACTGGCTATCGGACGCACCCTGATCGCCGTAATGGAAAATTACCAGCAGGCGAATGGCTCGATCCGGGTGCCGCCGATTTTGCAACCCTATATGGGTGGACTCGAGGTCATCGCAGCATGAGTACGGCTACATCCGGGAAGCATCAGGTGATCGCGTTCCAGGGGGTGCCGGGGGCTTATTCGCATCTCAGCTGCCAGGTAGTGCATCCGGAACTGGAGCCACTGGCCTGTGAAAGCTTCGAGGATGCCATGGCGGCTGTGCATGATGGTCGTGCGCAGTTGGCCATGATCCCGATCGAAAACACGCTGGGGGGACGGGTGGCGGATATTCATCACCTGCTGCCCGAAGCCCGCTTGTACATTATTGGCGAGCATTTCCAGCGCGTCGAACACCATTTGCTGGCGCCCGAAGGGGCCACACTGGACAGTATCAAAACGGTTTACAGTCATCCGCAGGCGCTGGCTCAGTGCCGAGGGCTGATCCGGGATTTGAAACTGACTGCTGTCAGTCGTGCCGATACGGCCGGTTCGGCGCAAGAGATCGCCGAGCTGGGTGACCCCAGTAAAGCCGCTATTGCGTCCGCGCTGGCCGGTGAGATTTACGGCTTGCAGTCCTTGCGCAGCCGCATCGAAGACAAGCTCGGCAATACCACCCGCTTTATTATTATGTCGCCACAGCGTTCCGATCCATCGCCGGATACGCCCAGCATCGTCAGTCTGTTGTTTCAGGTGCGCAGTGTGCCGGCAGCACTGTATAAAGCACTGGGCGGTTTCGCGACAAACGGCATCAATACCATCAAACTGGAAAGCTATATTACCGACAGCGCTTTCACGGTGGCGCAGTTTTATGCCGAAATCGAAGGTCATGTCGCCCAGCGCAATATGGATTACGCCTTGGCCGAGTTGCAGTATTTTTCTACCCGCATGAAAGTGCTGGGCTGCTATCCGGCGCACCCGTTTCGGCTGGAGCACAAGCTGTAATCCGAGTTCAGTGCAGGGATGCACTGAACGGCAGTCAAATCGTTAAGATTTTGATAGCCTGGAAAAGTGAAAATCCTGGTTTTCCATTTTTGAAACAGCTTCTAAAACCCTTCCTGCGAGCCGTCCGCGTATAAAACCCGCAGTAATTGCAGTTCGGTATCGAGCTGCTGCAGCGTCCAGTGTTGCAAGGGCTGCAATTCGGCCACTGTGGGTTTGATATCAATCCACTGATTCCAGACGCCCCGTTGCTGTGTAAAGATGGGACGGCGCGATTGATGTTCGATATACAGCACTAAATCATTGCCGCTGATGCGATCATGCAGGCGCAGTTTGCCGCGCCAGGCGATCAGTGGAGCAGGCAGCGGATTTTCGAATTCACCCGATAACAGCACGGCTTTCAGCTCAGCGTCGTAGTCGAGAATCTGCAGCTTGAATGGCAGCAGCTGTCCGGCACTGGCGGTGCTGAAGCTGCCCGTGAGCATGAATAGCGCGAGCGCCAGCAGGGCAGGGAACGCGCTCAAACGTTGTTTCATTCGGCAGAAATCTGTTGCAGGCATCACGTCACAATCTGTTGTAAAACAGCTATCCTGACATTTTTCCCAATCGAAAACAAAATTCAGGTTCCGAAATCAGAATCTGACCAGCACTATTCAAGAGGAGACCAGCAGCATGACTAGCAACCCTGTTATCAGCGCCCTGGGCCGACGTTTGCGACTCGGTGTGATCGGCGGCGGACCGGGCTCGTTTATCGGTGAAGTCCATCGCACGGCCGCCCGCCTGGATGATTACTACGAGGTGGTTGCCGCGGTGTTGTCATCCGATCCGGCACGGTCTCGTCAGGCGGGCCAGGCCTTGGGCATCGCCCGTTCTTATGCCCATATCGACGAGCTGCTGCAGAGCGAATCCGCTCGTGCCGACGGCATCGATGTGATCGCCATTATGACCCCGAATGACAGCCATTATCCGCTGTGTTGCGCTTGTCTGGAGCAGGGCCTGGATATCATCTGTGATAAACCGCTGACCACCTCGCTGGCCGACGCGCTGGATTTGGTACAACGGGTGCGGAAATCCGGCCGGGTATTCTGTCTGACTCATAATTACAGCGGCTATCCGCTGGCGCGGCAGGCACGCGCCATGGTACAGGCCGGTCTGCTGGGCGAGATCCGTATGGTGCATGTGACTTATGTGCAAGGTCATAATGCGGCAGTTGTAGAAACCGATCCACCTGCCGGGCTGCGCTGGCGTATGCAACCGGACAAAGCCGGGGCGTCCCTGATTCTGGGTGATATTGGCAGCCATGCCCATCATCTGGCCTGTTTTGTCAGTGGACTGCAATTAACCCAAATCTGTGCTGATGTGGGTGCAGTTGTCCCAAATCGGCAATTTGATGACTATGCCGGTGCATTATTGCGCTTTAATAATGGTGCCCGTGGGGTGATGTGGGTTACCCAGGCTGCTGCCGGCGCGGAACACGGTCTGTCTATACGGGTGCAGGGCACAAAAGGCGGGCTGGAATGGCAACAGGAAGAGCCGAATCATCTGAAATATATGCCGCTGGGGCAACCGGTACAGGTGTTCAGCCGGGGCGGGCCAGGGCTATTGCCGGCTGCCGAGCGTGCAACACGGGTTGCCATCGGTCATCCGGAAGGTTTTTATGAAGCCTTTGCGAATCTTTACGCCGATGTCGCTGAAGCTATTATTGCGCAGCGTAGTGGTCATCCCGCAGACCCGCTGGCGCTGGATTTTCCAACCGTGGAAGATGGCGCACGGGGGATGAAATTTATCGAGGCCGCACTGGAATCCAGTCGGTCCAGCGGCCAGTGGGTGGACTGCACGGTAACGTTCTAGCGCCGCAGTTGACGGCCGCGTTGTTACTGGGTGCTGTCACCGCTAGCAAGACCGTCAGTCGGCGGGATTGAATTCAACCACGTACGACCAGCCCAGGCTGGCGATGTCGTCATAGACAATCCATAGCGGCTGGTCGTCGCGCTCGGTTTCAAGATGGCCAAAACGGCCCTGGCGTAGATTTGCCAGAACCTCCTGCTCGGTATACAGCGGGCCTTCCAGTGATCGTGTCTGCTGGTCGTGTTGCTGATAATCGCTGGAACGAATCATGATGTGACCGTCACTGTCGAGCAGGAAGGTCTCGATAATATTGGGCTCGGGCCAACGCAGCAGCGTATCGATGAGATAATCCAGTGGAATATCAACGCCTGCAACGCCAAGCGGGTGGCGGGCTTCGTCCCGTATGACGCTATGACATGATAATAACAAGCCTTCGCCCAGCGAATCAGATCGAAAGCTGCCGCAGAATCGACCGTCCTGATCAGCCAGTGCCTGCTGGTACCAGAGTGCCTGGCGGGGGTCGTAGTCTTGCGGTAAACCACTGATCGCTGTGCCGGGATAGAGTAACAGCACCCCTTCTTCCAGCCCGATATAAGACCAGTGCAGCGGTACCCCCTGTTCAGCAATCAGCTGTCGTGCCGCCGGCGGATCGAGGTAACCGATGCTGGCATCCTCGCTCATCAGTGCGATACGTCGGAATTGATGCCGTAAGGGCGTGAGCTGGCGCAAGAGAGCGATGGCGTTTGGCTGCGCATCGTGCGAGATAAAAGCAACCGGGTAATCGATGCTGATGACGTTATCGGCATAGCGACTGGCAGGGTACAGGTCGGGTGGCCCACTATCGAGCGTGCGGTAGTCCTCCAGGGTAAAGATGGGCTCTGTAGCGGGCAAGCCGTACAGCCGGGTGGCAGCTGCGGTCGCTACCAAATCCTCCAACAGGGTTGAGAACAGCAGGAACTGTTTTTCGATGCGATCCTTCTGGTCAGCGAAGCCGGTAACAAAGCGGCTGAGCAGGGCTTTTTGGAATTGCGCCTGTTCCAGCACAACATAACGCTGATAGAGACTCAGACTGGTCGCTCCCAGGGCTATCATCACGATCCCCATCAGCATGAGCAGCGTGGCCTGCCGGTGACGACCGATCCAGCGCTGGGTTTTGCGCAGTAAGCTGTCAGCTAGAACACTGACCGGCTCGCCGCGCAGAAAGTGTCGTATATCATCTGCCAGAGCGGCAACCGTTGGATAGCGCTGAGCGGGCATCACGGCGGTGGCGGTGGCAACGATAGCGTGTAATTCCGCTGCAATAGACAAACCCGGTGCAGGTGCCTGCAGGGGCGGCAGGATACCCTGGCGGGCGTTTTCCAGTAACGTTTCGAGATAACCCTGCGGGCGCGCTTTGCGCAGGCTGAGCAACTCATACAAAATCAGCCCCAGGGCGTAAATATCGCTGCGTTCATCCAGGCTGGCGTTCGCCCCCGCAGCCTGTTCCGGTGCCATATAGCGCGGCGTGCCCAGCACTTCACCCAGGCGGGTGTGGCTGTGCCCCGTATTACTGGCAGTTTGTCCCGAGGTGGCAGTCAGGGTGCTGCGGTCGACCGCTGCGGGGTCATTCAGTAAATTATCGGGCGAATCATCCGTTGGGCCGGCAATCAGTCGGGCCAGCCCCCAGTCCATCACATACACTTCATTGAAACTGCCTACCATGATGTTGGCGGGTTTCAGGTCGCGGTGAATAACGCCTTTGGCATGCGCGTATGCCATTGCGTCGCAGACTTTCAGAAAATGTTCCAGCAGGGTATCGCGGCTTACTGCTGCAGGCCGCGTTGTGTGCTGACGCAGACTCGTCCGGGCGCTGTCGAGCAGCTCGGCCAGGGTATGGCCGCGTACCAGCTTCATGGCGTAGGCGTAACGGTCATCGCCCCGGCTTTCCAGGGCATACACCGGCACTACATTGGGATGATCCAGCTGTGCCATAACCTGCGCTTCCAGCAGAAAACGTTGTGACAGGCCAGGTACGTCCAGGGTACTGTCAAGCAGTTGCTTGTAGGCCACCTTGCGCAACAGCGAGGTATCCCTGGCCAGCTGTATTTCGCCCATGCCACCAGCGTTCAAACGTCCTAAGAGTTGATAATTCGACAGCCTGGCAGTCGACGCTGCCGTGTGCTCGGCTGCCTCTTGTTCTGGTGCTGGCTCTGATGTCTGTGGGGCAATTGGTGCTGCCAGTACCACCGTGTCAGCGGTGCCCCGGACAACCGTATCGGCCCAAACAGGATCAGGCTGGGGTTGACCGGGCTGAGTGATTTCCAGCGTGGCGTCGGCGTGGTATTGCTGAAATGCCGCATCGCTTAATAAACCAGCGTCTCGCAGCCGGGCAACAACATCATCCGGTGGCAATTGACTGTGCTGCTCAGCCAGGGTCTGCAAAAGCGTCCGGGCCGCTGCCTTATGCGGGGGGTCGATCAGGCTTTCGAAGTCTTCGAACGTCATGCCGGATGCAAACGTTTGCGGTGTGTGTCGATTTATCGACTTATTCGTTGGCCAATTGCAGCAGCGTGCTTAATAGCACATTGGCACCGGCTTCGATGTCGGCCGGGGCGGTGTATTCCTTGATATTATGGCTGATGCCGCCAACGCTGGGTGTGAAGATCATCGCGGTCGGGCAGACCCGCGCCAGCATTTGGGCGTCATGGCCGGCACCGCTGGGCATCCGGCGTATGCTGTGACCCAGGGCGCGGGCATTACGCTCGATCCGTTCGACCATCGCCGGCTCGAACGCCACCGGCTCGAACCGGGCCAGCGAGCGGTGTTCGACCCGGACACCTTCCTTGACCGCCATCTCGCGTAAAAAATCATGCAGTCGTTGCTCGGCCTGCTGTAGCAGCGCATTGTCGGTATTGCGTAAATCGACCGTAAACACGGCTTTATTGGGAATAACATTGACCAGATCGGGAAACAGCTTGAGATGGCCCACTGTCGCGAGCTGGCCTTCAATCTGGCCACTCAGCATACGCACGAACTGAATGGTCGCTCCGGCCAGATAAGCGGCATCGTGACGCAATGACATCGGGGTGGTGCCGGCATGGTTGGATACGCCGTAAACGGTGAACTCGGTCCAGGAAATACCCTGCACGCCGGTGACGGCCCCCAGTGTTACGCCTTCCTGTTCCAGCAGTGGCCCCTGTTCGACGTGCAACTCCACAAACGCATGGACTTCAGGCGTGCCACAGGCTGCTTCGCCACAGTAGCCAATGCGATCCAGATTATCGCCGACACTGCTGCCGTCGATGCCTGTGGTTGCCAGCGCCTGCTCCAGTTCCAGCCCGCCCACATAGACCAGACTGCCCATCATATCCGGGGCGAAACGGGCACCTTCTTCATTGGTGAAAAAACCGACGGCCAGCGGTCGCCGGGTCTGGATATTGGCATCATTCAGCACCTGGATGACTTCCAGTCCGGCCAGTACACCCAGGTTGCCGTCGTATAAACCGCCGGTGCGCACGGTATCGATATGGGAACCGGTCATTACCGGGGCACCGTCTTCCCGGCCGGGGCGCAGCCCGATAACATTGCCGATGCCGTCGATGCTGATGCGAAGACCCAGCTCGCGCATCCAGCTGATGACCAGATCACGGCCAGCTTTATCATCGTCACTGAGCGCCAGCCGGCAGACCCCGCCACCCTCCAGCGCGCCGATTTTGCCCAGGGCCTGAATACGATCCAGCAAGCGCTGGGTATTGATACGGAGATTGTCGCTCATGCCTGACCTCGTACTGCTGCAGCACTGCGCCCGACAATCGACTGGTACAGTTCGGGGTCAGTATCGCCCTCACTGCCGAACAGTAGAATGCGACTGTCTGCGCTGAGTGCCAGCTCTTGCCGCAGGCTGCTATCGGCCGCGCTGCCGATCAAACCGGCCAGTCCGGCGACGGCGGATTCACCGGCTACAACAGGCGGATCGCCCGCGCTGCCGGCAGCCAGCAGACGCATGCAGTCCAGCGCCGCCTGATCCGGTACAGTGATCACATCGTCAGCACCCTGGCGCAGAATCTCCCAGGCCAGCAACGAAACCTCACCGCACGCCAGCCCGGCCATGACGGTATCGATATCGCCCTCGAGTGCGACCCGCCGGCCTGCCTGAATACTCTGGAAAATGCAATCGGCGCGTTCCGGTTCGACAATAATCAAGCGCGGACGCGCACTGCCAAAGCGCTGCCAGAACGGGGCGCAGACCGCTGCCGCCAGACCACCAACACCACCCTGGATAAAAATATGAGTCGGTAACTGCGAACCGAGCTGGCCGATAGCTTCATCCACCATTACGGTGTAGCCTTGCATGACATCTTTGGGGACATCGGTGTAACCTTCGTAGGAGGTGTCCGACACCACAAAACGGCCATGGCGCTCGGCATCCTGCGCCGCGATGCGTACCGAATCATCGTAATTGCCGGGTGTGCGTACAACCTCGGCACCATAGTGTTCAATCGCCTGTTTACGGCCTGCACTGACCGTGGCATGGATATAGATCACGCAGCGGCAGCCAAACTGCTGTGCGCCCCAGGCGACCGAGCGGCCATGATTACCATCGGTCGCACAGCTTACAGTGATGTCCCCGGTAATCGAGCGATAGCGGCCGTTCAGCAACTCGGTGGTGCTGACACCTGTTGCGCCGGTGCGCGCCTCGATCTCGCGGATCAGCAGACGCGCCACAGCATAGGCACCGCCCAGAGCTTTAAAACTGTTCAGCGAGAAGCGCTGCGACTCGTCCTTATAATGTACGGTTGCCACACCAAGCTGAGCCGCCAGAGCGGGCAGCGAGAGCAGCGGCGTTGGCGCATAGCCGGGCCAGCGGCTGATTTCGGTACGGGCCTGAGCCAGATCCTGCTCATTCAGGATAGCCTGCAAGGCTGAGCTATAAGGCGCGTCGGGTGTTGCTAAAGGATTATGAAAAACACGTAATGAAATGTTGGGTAACTGAGACATGGCGCGTGATTGCTTACTGTTGGGAATCAGCCCGATAATGGGGAAAATACCCAGTGCATGCAAGTGGGGCGGGCTGAAATTTTCCGATGAGCAGAGTTATTCTGCTGCATTATTCAGTTTGTAGACTGACGTGTATCAGGTGTAGTGCCGCTGTATTTTTGATGATAGCAATAGCAAGGAAAACCATGGTTGTAAACCGTCTGCCAACGTGGCATATCCCGGACGAGTTCGAGCGGGTTGTGGCGATAGGGGATATTCACGGCGATCTGGACGCGCTGCTGCGGATTCTGATCGGTATGGCACTGATCAACCCGGAAGGGGGCTGGATCGCGCCGCAAACCTGCCTGGTACTGCTGGGCGATCTGAACGACCGGGGGCCGGACTCCATACCGGTCTTGGACACAGTCATGCAACTGGAACGGCTGGCGCGTGCAAATGACGCGGTGGTCTACGCACTGCTGGGTAATCACGAAATGCTGGTTGCCGAGGGTAATTTCAGTTTTTTCAGTCCGGTCGAAGCGCTGGCTGCCAAATCGTTCCAGTATCAGGAGCGCACCGGGCTGAGCGCGATTTACCGGGGCGACAGCCCTTACGCACGGTGGTTACGACAGCGGCCTGCACTGTTAAAAATTGGCCGTACCGTATTTGCCCACGGTGGTCTGGGCGACGGGTGTCTGGATTATACGCCGGATGTTATCAACCAGATCCTGCAGGACTGGATGGCGTATTTCCAGGGTATGGGCGAGGCGCCGGATCAAGCGACCGCCTGGCTGACCGAACAGAACAGTCACAGCCCGATCTGGACCCGCTGTTTGCGGGTCGGACGGCAGTCTGCCGGTGAGTCCAGAGCGACCCGAGCAATGCTGCACAAGCTGGGTCAGGCGTGGGATTTCGAGCGCATTGTCGCCGGCCATAATCCGACCTTGCATCTGGAGTATCGTGCCGCCTGTCCGCATCCCGTATTTGGCGATACGGTGGCGGTTATTGATACTGGTATCTGCCGCTTTTACAGTGGTCATCTCAGTGCACTGGAACTGCGTTCCGGTACGCCCGAGGTGCACTATTTCGAGCGTGGCGAGCAGGAGCTGACACTGACTCAAAAACTGCGTATCAAGTGCAGGCAGCGTTTGCAGACCTTGTCACATACTGCCGCGTGAAGCATGCTTGCAGCGCGACAATCAGCTATTACGCGCAACGCGCAGTATCTTTTGCAAAGGCTGCCAATAATCTTCAGGTATAAAAATCAGGTATAAAAAATGACAGGTGACAAACAGGCATTACCGTTATATCAGGGCAAGGTGCTACCCGAATGGATCGACTATAACGGCCACATGAACGTGGCGTTTTATGTGTTGGCCTTCGATAAGGGGACGGATGCCCTGCTGGAGCAGCTGGGTATGGACGAGGCATATCGTGCACGCGAACAGTGTTCGGTGTTCACCCTGGAAGGGCATGTTAATTACCTGCGCGAGCTGCGCCTGGATGAGCCGTTTACACTCACGCTACAGCTGCTCGATTATGATGCCAAGCGGGTGCATTATTTTCAGCATATGCATCATGCCGAGCAGGGTTTTCTGGCGGCAACGACCGAGTTGATTATTCTGCACATGGATATGCGTCAGCGTCGCAGCAGTCCGATGCCAGCGGCGGTGCAGGCCAAACTGGCGGCGCTTTGGGAGCAACAGAAAGCGCTGCCAAAACCGGCGCAGGCCGGCAGCGTGATCGGAATCAGGAAGAAATAACAGCCGGGAGGGGCAGGGTGTCAGGTGCCGGTTGCGTTACGCACCCGGATAATGACGTCCACCCCGATCAGGACGGTGCCGTCAGGAGCGCCGGGGAGTGCATCGGCTAGCAGACAATCGCCGTAAACATCGGTGAGCGTGCCGGTGTCTTCATTATAGATATGGAAATGCTGATCCGTATTGGAATCGTAAAAGGTACGCCCCGGATCGACCACCACTTCCCGCACCACACCTTTTTGGGCAAACAGGCTCAGTGTATTGTACACAGTGGCTTTGGATACATTGCAGCCGTCAGCATTGACCAGCAACAGGAGCTGATCCGCAGACAGATGCTGAGGCCGGCTCAGGATGGTGCAGGCAATATCGAGACGCTGTTTGGTCGGGATAATACCGGCTGCTTCCAGGACAGCTTTGCAGTCAGTCTTTCGTAACGGTAAGTTATTGGCTTTTGCACTCATGTCTCAAGTATATGCTGAGGGCAGCACAAAAGTCTACGTTATAGCCCATTGAAATCATGATAATTTATGCGCGACACAAAAATAACGAGATAGCGGTTTGAACACACAATCGACCTTATTGATGATTGACCTTGCCCCCGACGATCTGGTGTCACTGCAAACGCTGCTGGCTGACGAGGGGTACCACTTGCTGGCTGCGGCCGGCATAGCGCAGGCACTGGACATGCTGGAACGCGAGCAGGTGGATGTTGTGATAGGTGATATCAGCCTGCCAGATAGCGACGGAACTGAACTGTGCCGGCAAATCAGGCAACAGCCGGATCTGGAGGAATTACCGGTTTTACTGATTGCCGCCGCAGAAGATCATCAGGCCAGGCTGCAAAGTTTGCAGGCCGGTGCCGATGATTTTATCAGCAAGCCCCTGAGCTTCACCGAGGTATGCCCCCGGCTACGTACGATCACACGTCTTAACCAGTTTCGCCAGCTGGCGGAACAATCTGACCGGCTGGCATTCCTGACCCTGTACGATCCGCAAACCCTGCTGCCCAACGAGCGCTATCTCAACCAGTATTTACCCGATGAACTTCGCCAAAGCCGCCAGCGGGGACAATCGGTAGCGCTGCTTTATATTGATCTGGACGGGTTCCAGATGATCAACAGCACCCTGGGTTCCAGAGTCACGGATCTGCTGCTGCAGGAAGCCGTTACCCGCCTGCGCCTGATGACGGAACCCGACCCGTGCCGACGGCTGGTACGAATGGGCAACGATAAATTCATCATTGTGCAAACAGAGTGCTGCAACATTCTTGAGCTGGCGCAGACAGCCGATCAGATTCAGCAGGCGATACAGGCACCGATGCTCAGTCAGGCCGGGGAAATGCGTTTGACTGCCAGCATCGGTATCAGTGTTTTTCCGCAGGATGCAGGACAGCGAAGGGCTGATCGCGGCCGCAGCCATGAGCATGATGTTATCCCGCCAGCAGGGCCGGGGCGGCTATCAGTTTGTGTCACAACATATGAATCAGCAGTTGCGCGAAAACTTGCATCTGGAGCAGGCTTTGCGCCGGGCGGTGGAACGGGATGAGCTGTTTCTGAATTTTCAGCCCAAAGTGGTGCTGGCCACCGGTCAATTGCATAGCGTCGAAGCGCTGGTACGCTGGCGTCACCCGCAGCAGGGCCTGCTGCAACCCCAGCAGTTCATCTCACTGGCGGAAGAGCGCGGGCTGATTGTGCCGGTCAGTCGTTGGGTGCTGGATGCGGCTTGTCGTCAACTCAAGCGCTGGCGGCAACAGGGTAAAACAGATCTGACTGTCGCGGTCAATATTTCCAGTTGGGAATTCATCCAGCAGGATCTGGTGCTGACCGTGCGCCAGGCGCTGGATCGTCATCAGTTGCCGGGCGCCGCCCTGGAGCTGGAATTGACCGAGAGCGTATTGATGGCCGATATCGGTAATAACAAACGTCAGATCATCGAGATTCTGGGTGATCTGAAAGCCATCGGGGTGACGCTGGCGCTGGATGATTTTGGCACCGGTTATTCATCGCTGAGCTATCTGAAGCGTTTTCCGGTTGATCTGTTGAAAATTGACCAGCTTTTTGTGCGCGGCATGATACAGGACGCGGATGATGCTGCCATTGTAAGAACCATCATTAAACTGGCCCACAGTCTCGCGCTTGAAAGTCATCGCTGAAGGCATAGAAACTGGGCAGCAGCGCGATTTCCTACAACAACAGGGTTGCGATTACGGCCAGGGAAATCTGTTCAGCCCGGCCTTGTCACCGGGTGAGCTGGCGCTGGTGGGGGACATCGTGAGTCGCTGGCAAAAGCGCGGCGAGAAGCGCTGAGCACAATGCCAAAAAGCAGGGCAACAGCCTACCGTCAATACGAGCTGCGCAACGATTTCCGGGCGCGCTTATGGCAGCAATTCGCGGTGCTGGAGCGATCCGGTATTCCGATATTGCAGGCCCTGCCGATGCTGGCCCAGGCTGTTCCCGCTGCTTACCGGCCCAGACTGGAGCGACTTCTCAGTCTGTTGCGGGGTAGCTTATCTCTCAGTCAGGCGGGTCAGCGCAGCGGGGTCTGGCTGCCGTGGGAGGCCAGTGTGCTGGGGGCGGCTGAGCACAGCGGCCGGCGTGAGCTTTTTTACCAGCGTCTGGTGCAATATTACACCAGTCGGGCGACGCGCATGCGCAAGCTTAAATCGCGCATGCTGTACCCTTATGCCGTATTCATTTTTGCCCTTGTCCTTGGCCCTCTACCGGCCCTGGCGCGGGGAGCAATCGATGGCCCGGGTTATCTGTTGCGCACACTGCTGCCTTTGCTGTTGCTGTTCGCTGGACAGGCTCTACTGGCCGCACAGCTGCGCCAGTGGCGGGCCGGTCTGCGGGGCATGCCGGCGGCACTGAGCGGACTGGCTTATGTACGCCGCCAGCAACAGCGCGATGGGCTGGCGCTGCTGGCCTTGCTGCTGCAGGCCGGGCTTGCTGCCCATGATGCCTGTGCCTGTTTACGCCAGCATTTGCAGGGCGACTGGCTGCAGCAGCGATTGCGTCGTATGCAGCACGCGCTGCGCCAGGGTGCCGGTGTGACCGAGGCGCTGGCACAGGGGAATCTGCTGCCCGATTCGCAGGCTGAACAGCTTATTGCCAGCGGCGAGCTGGCGGGTCGGCTGGAAGCCAGTCTGCAGCAGGTGGTCAGCGATCTGGATCGGCAGCTGGACGAACAGCTCGACAGTCTGGCTGAATGGCTGCCGCGCCTGGTCTATGCACTGGTGGTTGGCTTTGTTATCAGTCGTCTGCTCTGAGCCAGCCCAAAGCCAGCTGGATGTGCTCGGTTGCGGCAGCCGTCATTGCAATGACCGCATCAATATCCGGTGGTGTCCGTGTTGTAATGATTAACGGTACGGTCAGGGCCGCATGGGCCAGACCGGTGCTGTCCTGAATAGGAAAACTCAGCGATACGACACCCTGATGAACTTCCTGATGGGTGTGTTCGTAGCCGCGTTGCCGAATCAGTATCAGCCGCTCGCGAAAGGCGGCCGGATCGCCCCACTCAGCAATATCCTCGGCCAGTTCCTGCAGCCATTGGAGCTGTACCTCAGGCGGCTGAAACGCCAGCATGACCCGTCCGGCCGGAATCGAGGCCAAAGAGTACAGTGAACCCAGCCGGGCAATAAACGACAGAGGTTCCGGACTGTCCTGTCGGGCAACCACCATCATTCGGCGATTGTGCAGGACGGTCAGATGGCAGGATGAACGAATCTGGTTAACCAGTTTGCGCATCGGCGGCTGAGCGGCCGTCAGCAGACGTTTCAGTGGTGGCTGGTGATGACCGAGTTCAAACAGCTTCAAGGTCAGATAGTAGAGATCTTCCGGACGTTGCCGGTAGATGTAGCCAAATTGTTCCATACAGTTGAGCATCCTGAAGATTTCGTTATCGGATCGGCCTAATTGCTGGGCAATCTGGTTCTGGCTCAACCCGCTTTCCTGATCTGCCAGTAATTCCAGAATCTGCAACCCTTTTTCCAGTGCAGGCGCGCTATAGCGCGTTGTTTTTGCCCTGGAGGCCGAGCCTGTCGTGTCCCGCGCTGAGTCCTGGGGGGGTGGTTCAGTCATGGCTGTTATCGCTTTTAAATTTTATTGAAAAAAATATGTTTCACATATAAAATCATTGTAAATGACTTGTGACAATTACAACAAATCCATTTTTACTATCCACTGGAGGCCCCGCGTATGGCGCATTTATCTTCCGACGCGCAGCGTTTCTACGCCGAAAACGGCTATTATTCCCCTATTCAAGTGATGTCAGAAGCCAAGGCTGACACACTTCGACAGATGGTGGAAACCTTCAGAAGCGAGCACGCTGATGACGCTAAAGTAGCGCTGGGCGGTAAGGCTCATCTGCGTTTTCCCGAGCTTTACGATCTGGTTGCTGATGCCAATATTCTGGACGCCGTAGAGTCTATTATCGGGCCGAACATTTTGTGCTGGGCGGCTTCGTTTTTCTGGAAGCTTCCCCATGATGAATCCTTTGTCTCCTGGCATCAGGATTCCACCTACTGGGGACTGGAACCGCTGGATATCGTCACCGCCTGGGTCGCGCTATCTCCCAGCACGCGTGAGAATGGCTGCATGCGGGTGGTGCCAGGGACACAGAAATTTGATCAGCTGCCACATCAGGATACCCACGCAGCAAGCAATTTGCTCAGCCGGGGGCAGGAGATCCAGGTCGAGGTTAATGAAGCTGATGCGGTCGATATCGAGCTGCAGCCAGGTCAGATGTCTTTGCACCATGTCAAGATTGTACATGGCTCCAAGGCGAATCCTTCGCCGATCACCCGGATGGGGTTTGCCATCCGTTATATCCCCACCTATGTGCGGCAGGTAAGTGCCAGAACATCGGCCATACTGGTGCGCGGTGTTGACGAGTATCAGCATTTTGATGGGGAACCAAGACCCGCCGGGCCCTTCGATCCGGCTGCCATTCGAGCACAGCAGGAGGCAGTGACGAGAGTCAATGCCATTCTGTATGACGGAGTAGCTTAGCGATTCGTGCTAATTGCTGCGCCATAAACTATAACTATAAGCGATACATTCGATAACAATCACTATTGAGGAATCTGTCCCATGCTGACAATGAAATCTCTGGGTGCTGTACTGAGCACCGCGTGTTTGGCCCTTAGTGCTTTTTCCACTGCTAACGCTGCCGACTACAACTGGAAATGCCAGTCATTCTGGCAGGCTGGCACCACCAATCAAAAAGCCTTTGAGCAATTTGCCGCCGATGTCAAAGAGGCCTCTGGCGGGCGCATCGAAATCGAGCCTTTGGCGGTGGGCACCATTGTCCCGCCAAGCGAGATGCTGGACGCCCTGAATGCCGGTATTCTGGACTGCATGAACGCCGGCGTCGGCTATTTCGTCGGCAAAGATCCGGGTTTTGTTTTGCTGGCTGATTTCAACGCCGGTTATGAGTCGCCCGAGCAGATGACCAACTGGTTCTGGGAGGGCGGTGGCGCTGAACTGGCGCGCGAGCTTTATGGCCAGTTCGGGGCTTATTTGCTGGGACCGGTAATGTGGGGGGCTGAATCTATCCCTTCTAAAAAGCCGCTCAGAAATATCCGTGATTTTGAAGGTATCAAAATGCGTTCACCCGAGGGCATGGGTGCAGCGATCTGGCGCAAACTCGGTGTCGGTGTCTCCACCTTGCCGGGTACAGAAGTGTATACCGCACTGGAACGCGGCAAGATCGAAGCCACCGATTGGGGCACGCTGGGTATGAATGACGAACTCGGCTACGACAGTATTGCCGCGTATGCGATTTATCCCGGTATTCATTCGATGCCCTTGTCCGATGTTGCGGTGCGCATGAAGCATTGGAACGAGTTGCCGGACGATCTGAAAGCCGTACTGGAGCAAGCCACCAAGGATTTCAACGAAAACAGCCTGCGCATGAACGCCGAACTGGATCAGGCCATGGCAGCCAAGCGTGATCCGTCCACCCTGATTGAATGGGGACCGGAAGAGCGCCGCGAATTGCGTGAAGTTGCCAAAGAAGTCTGGGCCGAATGGGCCGAGAAAAGCCCCATGGCGAAAAAAATCTACGACAGCCATATTGCTTATATGAGCAAAATCGGCCTGCTCTAAGCAGCTTGCTGCGGGTAAATTCTGTTTCATTGGCATTGAGGGCGAAGCGTCTGCTTTGCCCTTTTTTTTCACGATGAGGCTGTGATGTCCGAACCGCCTGTTATTGACCGTGTTTCCCGTATTTTGGGCGATAAGCTGGCCTGGTTATTCCTGGTTGCCGCTGCGCTATCCTGTTATGAAGTCATGATGGACTGGCTGTTTCGTGCGCCGACCATCTGGGTGCATGATTCGTCCATTATGTTGTGTTCTACCGCTTTCCTGTTTGGCGGCGCTTATGCCTTGCAACGCCGCGAACATATTCGTATCACCGTTCTGTACGATTATTTCAGCCCCTGGTGGCAATGGGTCTGCGATCTCGTGTCGTTAGTCCTGACGCTGATTTATCTGCTGGCGCTGGCCGCCTTCACCGGCATGCAGGCGCTGGACTCCATCATGCGGGTTGAAAGCAGTGGCCGGGCCTGGGATTTCCCCATGCCGATGGTGATCCGCACGGCCCTGTTTCTTGGTGCCGCCATGCTGGTGCTGCAGGCTGCCTCCCAGCTGTATTACCTGATCCGCAACAGGACTACGCACTAAGATGGATATTGGAACCATTACGCTTGTGATGCTCGGCACTCTGCTGCTGCTGGTCATCGGTATGCCGATGGCGTTTGCGCTGGGTTTTGTCGGGGTCGCGTTTACCTTCGGCTTTTATGGCTGGGATGCCTTGATGATCATTTCCAGCCGGATTTATGGCTTCGTCAACGTCTATGTGCTGGTAGCTGTACCGATGTTTTTGATGATGGCCTCGATCATGGACAAATCGGGTGTAGCGCGCGATCTGTACACTGCTATGAGTGTCTGGGCCGGTGGCCTGCGCGGCGGGGTCGCGATCATGACGCTGGTGGCCGCGGTGTTCATGGCAGCGACCACCGGTATTATCGGCGGCGAGATCATCCTGCTGGGGCTGGTTGCGTTACCGCAAATGCTGCGCCTGGGATATAACAAAAATCTGGCTATTGGCACGATCTGCGCTGGCGGCTCACTGGGCACCATGATCCCGCCCAGTATTGTGCTGATTTTCTACGGTCTGACCACCAATGTATCAATCGGTGATCTGTTTCTGGCGGTCATCATTCCCGGTCTGATTCTGGCCGGCCTGTATTTCGCCTATATTCTGACGCGTTGTTATCTGAATCCCGAACTCGGTCCGCCGCTGCCCCTGGAAGAGCGCGATATTCCGCTGCGGGAGAAGTTTAAATTATTGGGCTCACTGGTGCTGCCTATGGGGGTGGCGCTGGGCGTGCTGGGCAGTATCTACGCCGGCATTGCTGCTGTTAGTGAAGCCGCTGCGGTCGGGGTGGCGGGTACCATACTGGCGGCCTGGATCAGAGGCGAACTGAGCTGGCAGATGCTGCGGGAATCGCTGCAGCAGACCATGGCCGCCTGCGGTCTGCTGTTATGGCTGACGTTCGGCGCTACCGCTCTGATTGGCGTTTACAATCTATTGGGTGGCATCCGTTTTATCAGTGATCTGATGACCGGTCTGCCGTTCGATCCGCTGGTCGTTGTGGTGCTGATGATGCTGATGCTGATCGTGCTCGGTCTATTTATGGACTGGGTCGGGGTATTGCTGCTGACCATGCCGATTTTTGTGCCGATCATCAAATCGCTCGGTTACGATCCGATCTGGTTCGGCATTCTGTTTTGCATGAATATGCAAATTTCCTATCTATCTCCGCCTTTCGGGCTGGCCGCCTTTTATCTCAAAGGTGTCGCCCCACCGGAGATCAGTCTGCAGGATATTTATAAGGCCTTATGGCCTTTTATGCTGCTGCAGATTGTGGGTATGTCGCTGGTATTGTTTTTCCCCCAGCTGGCGCTATGGCTACCCGGATTAAGTCAATAATAAAAAACGAGAGTCAGGTAGTTCTTTTGGCGTCTGGCACGGGCTGTTGTCCGACAACAGCTCGTGCACTTTTGCTGTGGACTGACCTATAACCACAGCCTCTGCTGAACAGTCGGCATTGCACCGGCTGGTCAGTGCTTGTTGTACCACTTCCTTTGGAGGAGAGTAACTATGAAATTCCGTTTTTTATCCCGCACCACGCTGGCGACAGTTGTC
This sequence comes from Gammaproteobacteria bacterium, assembly GCA_041396125.1. Classification (GTDB taxonomy): domain Bacteria; phylum Pseudomonadota; class Gammaproteobacteria; order Competibacterales; family Competibacteraceae; genus JAWKZG01. The sequence goes on from JAWKZG010000002.1 coordinate 257,224, forward strand.
GCACTCGGTGCTGTGCTGGGCGCTCATGCTCAGGAAGATCCCGGTTTCCCGGCAGCAACGGGTGATCCAGTGTGCTGCCAGCCGGCGCCAAGCTGGAACGCTTGTTCGATGGCGGTTGCGTATTGACCGAAGGCACGTTGCCGCCGGCCATGACGGCATGATGTATTTCAGTGATATCACATTTACCCGCTTTTGCAAGGACGCTGATGACCGTTACCTGCAGGCCGGCAATATCTGGAAATACAATCCGCAGACCGGCGAAACCACGATTTTCCGCAGCCCCAGCGGCATGTCTAACGGTATCAAGTTTGACGCTGACGGCAATATGATTGCGGCGCTGGGCGCAGATTACGGCGGCCGCATGCTGCTGAAAACCGATATGCAGAGCGGTAAAAGCTATATCCTCAGTGGCCTTTTTGAGGGCAAACCCTATAACTCTCTAAACGATATCTCCATTGATGAGCAAGGCCGTATTTATTTCACTGATCCGCGCTATCTGGGCCATGAGCCGATATTTCAGCCCGGCTATGCGGCTTATCGGCTGGATACTGACGGCACCGTCCACCGGATCGCGACCAATTGCGGAAAATGTAACGGCATTCTGGTGTCACCCGATCAGCAGCGGCTTTATATCGTCAGTAACGATGACGGCTGGTTCGATGGCCCGCGCCTGCACGAAGGTGACGCCGCACCGGTCCCCAGCGCACACCTGTTGCAGGTATTTGATCTGGCAGCCGATGGCAGCATCAGCAACCGTCGTGTGCTGATCAATTACAGCGAGGCCAGAGAGCCTGCCTGCAGCGGCCCGGACGGGATGATTACCGATGTCGAAGGCAATCTGTACGTGGCCGAGCGTTGCGAGCATCGCCCCGGTATTGCTGTGTATACCCCGGACGGGGAAGAGCTGGCGTTTATTCCAACCGGTGAGGAATTGCCAACCAATGTCGGCTTCGGTCGCGGTGAAGACAGCAATTTGTTATATGTAACCGCCGGTCACAGCCTGTATCGGATCAGGATGGCCAAAAACGGCTATCAGTTACCCTAGCAAATAAGTCCGGTCGTTGCCTTGACCGGAGCTTTTCCGGCTGAGGCGCAACAAACGGCGACGCCGCACTATATTGTTTTGATATAGTGCGGCGTCTCTCGTTCAGGGGGCCGAACAGTCAGTGTGGATCAATCCTGGCTTGCCCGCTGAATGCGGTTCAGCATTTGGTCAGTCAGAGACTGGGTCAAACCGGTCATGATCTGCAACTGGTCCAGATTGGCCGATTGATAGTGCATGAAAGCCTGGTCCAGCGATTTTTGGGCCGCTTTGAACTGCCCCTCGCGCAATTGCTGTTGTGCCTGACTCAGTAGCATGTCCAGTGATGGCTGCTTGCTGACCGGTGCTGCTGCCGGGGATTCAAGTTGCAATTGATCAAGTGACAGCTCCAGGCGCTGAGGATACTGCGCTGCCGGCGCTTTTTCAGGCGTTTTCGATTCCGTGTGCAATACGGGCGTTAGTGCTGGCGTTGATACGGGTGTCGGGGCGCGGCTGACCGGCACTTGCGGACTGGCAGCCGGTTTCGGCTGGAAGAAAAAATCACCCGTCAGCGAGGAGTTTTCCCACGGAATCTGAGCACCATCGGTTTCCGCCATAACACCGGCCCGCACGCGTTTGAAAACCTGCTCAATCGGCAAACCGGGCGTGTTCATATTAGCCAGCAGATGCTTGGTGAACAGACCATTGTCATCGCCATCAATGGCTACTTGCCCCGGTCCGGTCGCAAACGAAATATACGTGCCGCTCGGGGTGTTGGAATAATTGATCGGGGCCAGTCCGTTTTGCAGCGAGCGGCTGTTGCGGGTAAAAGGGTTATTGCGGCAGGCATCCAGAATGACGATATTCAGACGATTGCCAGCGGCGCCAAGCTCGTCCAGCACCTGATTGAGATTCAGCGACTGGTATTTGATTTCATGCAGTCGTTGTACATCGGTATTGACCGGAACCAGATAGTTTTCGCCGTCCAGCTGAACACCGTGACCAGCATAATAAAACAGTCCAATGCCGCCGACCCGGCGCAGGGTATCGCCAAATTCACGCAATGCGACAAACATTTGCGCTGCGCTGGCATTTTCCAGATTAATGACATGAAAACCCACTTTCTGCAGCTCTTCTGTCATATCGCGAGCGTCGTTGGCCGGACTGACCAGTGGTGCCTGCGGGTAGGTGCTGTTACCGATCACCAGAGCCACCCGATACTCACCCGGATAGGAATTCAGCCCGGAAAGATCCGTTGCGGGGACGGCAGCCTGCAGCGTCTGCACCGGACACACCAGACAGACCGCTAAAAGTATGAGGGTGCTGAGGGATTGTGTCATGGTCGTAAACTCCGCTGTCTGGAAATCAGTATCGTATTTGCATGAAGAAAAAGCGAATTTCATGCCATAAATTTATTTTTATAAAATACAGATAGATATAAAAAGTATCGCACTGTATTACAGGATAATGGTTCAAAGTGAACCGCACGCTGGTTCAAATGATTTGTGATCTGCCGACCTGGCAGGTGCTCGGCCTGAGGAAATCACATAAGGAAATCACATACTGCGGCGACGCATTGCGGATTACAATACCGAAACACCGGTTAGGCCTGCCGGCATTATTATTACCCTGTGTACGACATGCCTTGCCTGAATATGGCAATTTTTTTGGAGAGTATCCCCTTGTCTTTTCTTAAACCCGACTCTTTTTTTAAACCCGAATTCGACGACCTGGATTTTACCGGTATCAGCCGTATTGCGGTGCCGAACATGGGCAAACCCGATCTGCTGCCGCTATGGTTTGGCGAAGGTGACGCGGTAACGCCGGAGTTTATCCGCCGGGCCGCCCAGCAGGCGCTGGATGATGGTCAGACTTTTTATGCCAATGCTCGCGGTATCCCGGCGCTGCGCGATACCCTTAAAACCTATCTGGATCGCCTGTATGGCCTCGATCTGAATCCGGATCGGCTGCTGGTGCCGGGGCCGACCATGATCACCGTTGCGATGGCGGCACAAGCCAGTCTGACCCGGGGCGATCAGGCTCTGGTCGTTAGCCCGTACTGGCCGAATATCGAGCGCGCTATCCAGATCACCGGGGCCGAAGTGATCAGTTATGCGCAGGAACAGCGCAATGGACGCTGGTTTCTGGATGTCGATGGTTTGATCGCCGCCGTAACAGATCGCACCCGGCTGATTTATGTTAATTCGCCGTGTAACCCGAGCGGCTGGGTAATGACGCCGGAGCAGCAGGCGCAGCTGCTCGAATTCTGCCGTGCCCGGAATATCCTGTTACTGGCGGATGAGGTGTATCACCGGCTGGTGTTTGAGGGCGATGTCGCGCCGTCGTTTCTGAGCATCGCCCGCGATGACGATCCTTTAATTGTCGTTAACGGGTTTTCCAAATCCTGGGCCATGACCGGCTGGCGGCTCGGCTGGATGGTGGTACCGGCCGACCGGCTGGAACAATTCATGGTGATGGCGCAGTGTTTTACCACCGGTGCGCCGACCTTTATCCAGGCCGGCGGTATCGCCGCACTGCAGGATGGCGAACCGCTGGTGCGGGAACTGCGCGAGCAATACCGCGCCGGGCGGGAACTGGTCATGCAACGGCTGGGCGGGCATCCGCGCATTGAAGTGCTGCGCCCGGAAGGTGCGTTTTATGCGTTCCCCCGTATTAAAGGGCTTAACGACAGTCTGGCTTTTGCCCAGACCCTGGTCGAACAGGAAAACGTCGGCGTTGCGCCCGGCTATACTTTCGGACCGGGTTTTGATGGCCATATCCGCTTGTCGTTCGCGCAGTCGCACAGCCGTTTATCAAGCGCGCTGGATGGCTTGCTGCACCATCTGGATAAGACGGCTTAAGCCGGTTTTCAGCTATTTTTCAATAATATTCAGGAGGAATCTATGACGGAAGCACTGTATGGCGAAGACGCCTATTTAAAAACCTGTACGGCAAACGTCGTGCGCGCCGACGAGCAGGGTATTATTCTGGATCGCACGATATTTTACGCCATGGGTGGTGGCCAGCCGGGTGATAGCGGCTTACTGCGACTGGCCGATGGTCGCGAAATCGTGATAACCGATACCCGTAAAAGCGAACACGGTATTGTGCATATTCCTGCCCCGGACAGCGCGCTGCCGCAAGCCGGTGAGCAGTTGACAGCAGAAATCGACTGGTCGCGCCGCTATGCCCATATGCGTATGCACACCTGTTTGCATCTGCTTTGCGCGCTGGTAGACGCACCGGTTACCGGTGGTTCTATCGGTGCGGAAAAAGGCCGACTGGACTTTGATGTGCCGAATCCGATTCTGGCCAAAGACGAGATCACCGCCGAGCTGAACCGGCTGATACAGGAAAACCACCCGGTCAGTACACGCTGGATCAGCGAAGCCGAACTCGACGCCCAGCCGGAGCTGGTCAAGACCATGTCGGTGCAGCCGCCGCGTGGTTCGGGGCGGGTACGATTGCTGGCGATAGAGGATGTGGACCTACAGCCTTGCGGCGGCACTCACGTACGCGCTACCGGTGAAATAGGCCCGGTGCGGGTGCGCAAAATCGAGAAAAAAAGCCGTATGAACCGACGCGTGATTGTCGAGTTTGCGTCCTGAACAGTCTTGCAAAAAAATCAGCGTAACAAAATTTTTTTCTGTATCGACAATTGTTTAAAACAGGTTTTTAAAACTGGAGTATGCTCTTTTGCTGTTCGCATAAGCGGGCAGTTTTTATGGATAATTCATCGAGTGGACTCCAATGAACAAATATTTTGCTGAATTCGTCGGTACATTTTGGTTGGTTTTGGGGGGGTGTGGCAGTGCGGTTTTGGCGGCAGCATTCCCCGATGTAGGCATAGGACTGCTAGGCGTTGCGCTGGCATTTGGTTTAACGGTGTTGACGATGGCCTTTGCGATTGGCCATATTTCAGGTTGCCATCTCAATCCGGCAATTTCGATCGGCCTGTTGGTCGGTGGCCGTTTCCCGGCGAAAGATTTAATTCCTTATATCGTGGCGCAAGTGCTCGGCGGCATTGTAGCCGGCGGGGTGCTGTACCTGATCGCCAGTGGTAAAGCCGGCTTCGATGTGTCCGCCGGTTTTGCGTCGAACGGTTTCGGTGAACACTCGCCGGGTGGTTATTCAATGCTGGCAGCGCTGATTTGTGAAATCGTCATGACCGGGATGTTCCTGTTCGTGATCATGGGTGCCACCGACAAACGCGCCCCGGCGGGTTTTGCGCCGATTGCTATCGGTCTGTGCCTGACTCTGATTCACCTGATCAGTATCCCGGTCACTAATACTTCGGTCAATCCGGCTCGTAGCACGGGTGTGGCCTTGTATGTCGGCGATTGGGCGCTGGATCAGCTATGGTTGTTCTGGGTCGCGCCCATTATCGGTGCTGTGATCGGCGCAACGCTTTATCGGGTGATCAGCGGCGGCGATGAAGATTAAGCCATCCCTGGTTTATAAAACCGAATTTGTAAAACAGAAGATTAAAATTTTCGGTTAAGACGGATTTTCAAGATAGTGGGGATCATTGTATCTCCACTATTTTCCAGGCCAGTGTTCCAGTTCCTCGCAATCCATTTTCTTCCCCGCCGCTTCCCTGCAACATTACAGTAAACGCTGTTCACCCTGATAAAGCAGTTTGTTGCCAGTACGGCGACTGCTGAATGCGTGCTTGCCATAGCGTCTGACCCGCACTGCGCTAACCCAATGTTCCTCGCCGGTACCGGCATCAATAAACCGGATATAGCGTGTGCGCCGTGCTTTGAGCGCCCGCGCATCCATCTGATGAGTGCGCTGCAAGCGACGCCCAACCAGCCCTTCGCAGACGGCCTGCCATTCTTTGCCATGCGGCCGGATGCGTTGCGGATAATGCAGCCGCACCGCGACGATATGGGCCAATTCATGCGGCAGCGTATCGTGCAGTAATTCCGGCGGATTTTGCAGACCGAGCGGTAGCGACAGCCGAATCAGGCACTGGGCCGGGTAAGCCAGACCGGCGGCCCGGCCGCGCTGATACCAGATAATGCGGGTGTTTGCCACTGGCCGCCGCTGCGACCCAGTACGGTTTGCGGCAGGGCGGGCCAGCGCTGACAGGCGGTGTCGAGTAATTCGCCCAGACGGGCAGTCGCCTGTTGCTGCAGGGTGATAGCGTCCATGGTGAAATCTTACGATGCTTTTTGCCGACTTCCAATACAATTGACCCGTAATCGGTGAGCGATCATAAGATCAGCACAGGCATCAGCACTGGCATCAGCAATGGTTTCTAAGCGTACTATGCGGAAATTCTTCAAACCCTGGGTACTGGTTGCTAGCGGGGTGATTATGAACATCGTTTCAGCCCTGATTGTGCACACCTTCGTCGAGCGCAATATGCATCAGGTGGACGATTTAATGCAGCAGTCGAGCCGGGTGGACAGCCGTATCGATACGCTATGGGAAAACTACCGCAGTCTGCAAAATCAGCAGATGTATTTCACAACCTTATTATTGACAGCGAATCCGGTCACGTAGGGGTAGACCTATGTATCCGGCCAAAATCCGTAGGGAATCAGGGCGGACACACAGGTCCGCCCCTACATGGCATCGTGCAATGGTTTAAAACCATGTCCACCAATAACTCTATCCGTGGCGTGAAGCAGCACGACTGGCCGCCGTTTCCCGGGAAATTATGGCAACGCAATTATTGGGAACGCATCATCCGCAGCGAACCGGAATTGGATCGTATTCGGGTATACATCCGGAACAATCCCCCCAATGAGAAATGGGCAGATATAAGCGTTTCTGGTACATAATCCCAGCGAATGATTCAGTATGCTAATCAGGCTGCTTCGAAGACGCCGAAATCCCAGTTTTTACCCGGAGCCGCGTTGAACAAGGCGCGGGTATACTCATGGCTGGGATGGGCAAAAATATCAACGGTTCGGCCGTATTCGACGATTTCGCCTTTATACATCACCGCAATATCATCGCAAACCTGAGCGGCGACACGCAGATCATGGGTGATAAACAACATCGCCAGATTGAACTTGACCCGCACATCATCCAGCAGTTCCAGCACTTGCGCCTGCACTGAAACATCGAGTGCGGAGACGGCTTCATCAGCAATCAGGACTTCCGGTTCCATGGCCAGCGCGCGGGCGATACAGATGCGCTGACGCTGCCCGCCGGAAAACTGGTTCGGAAAGCGATCCACCGCTTTCGGATCAAGTCCGACAATTTGCATCAGATCACGCGCCCGCTGCCAGGCGTCGCGCTTGGACAAGCCGAAATTCATCGGTCCTTCGACAATCGAGGCACCGACAGAAATACGCGGATTGAGCGATCAGTAAGTCCTGAAAAACAATCTGGATACGTTTCCGATGTGCGCGCAGCTGATTCACAGGCAGGCTGGCGATTTCGTCATTATCCAGATAAATCGCGCCAGCACTGGGGTCAATCAAGCGCACGATACAACGCGCCACGGTGGATTTACCGGAACCGGATTCGCCCACAATGCCCAAAGTCTGGCCGCGTTTAACCTGAATATTGACATCGTGGGCAGCGTTAACCACCCGGCCACGCTTGAGCCAGCCACTCTGACCGTATACTTTGCGCAGATCCTGGGTAGACAGCACCACCGGTGCCTCCGGGTCGAGTTCACGCTGTTTCGGTTTCAGGCTGGGTACAGCAGACACCAGCATGCGGGTGTAGTCATTCTGCGGATTGCGCAACACCTGCTCGGCAGTGCCTGTTTCCACAATCCGGCCCCACTGCATGACCGCCACCCGGTCGGCGATATCAGCCACCACACCAAAATCATGGGTGATAAACATGACGCCGGTACCGTGATCGCGGTTGAGATCCTTGATCAGTTGCAGAATCTGCGCCTGGGTGGTGACATCCAGCGCAGTGGTTGGCTCATCGGCGATCAGCAGCGGAGGATCAAGGGCCAGCGCCATGGCGATCATCACACGCTGGCGCTGCCCGCCGGACAGCTGGTGCGGGTAGGCTTTGTGCATTTTTTCGGGATCGGGCAGACTGACCGAATGCATCAGATCCAGCACTTTGCGATGCCGCTCGCGGGATGACAGTTGAGTATGGTTCAGCAGCATTTCCTCGATCTGCCGGCCGACCTGCAGGACCGGATTAAGGGCAGTCATCGGCTCCTGAAAAATCATCGCCATACCGACCCCGCGCAGCGCCCGCAGGCGTTCATCGCTGGCGAGCAGCAAGTCTTCGTCCTGCAGCAGCACCTGGCCGGCAGTAGGGCGCAGCTGCTGGCGCGGCAGCAGGCCCATGACGGTGTGTGCGGTGACGGATTTACCGGAGCCGGATTCGCCCACGATACAGAGGATTTCGCCAGGGTTGACATGCAGACTGACATCTTCAATCGCATTGCTGCGATCCGCGTCCGCAGGCAACCGGACAGTGAGATTATTGATTGTTAATATCGGGTTATTCATGGTCGGGTTGCGGACCTCAGGCATTCATGCGTTTGGCTATACGGGGATCGAGCGTATCGCGCAGACCGTCGCCCAGTACGTTTACTCCCAGCACGGTCAGGGCCAGAAAAATGCCAGGGAAGAAAATAATCCAGGGCGCCAGCGTGAAATAGACCCGGCCTTCGGACATCATATTGCCCCAGCTCGGGATTTCCGGTGGCGTGCCCGCACCGAGAAAGCTCAGAATGGCTTCGGTCAGCATGGCCGAGGCGCAGACATAGGTCGCTTGCACAATCAGCGGCGGTATGGTGTTGGGCAAGACATGCCGGATCAGCACCTTATAAATCGGCGTGCCGGCTGCGATAGCTGCTTCAACATAGGGTTCTTCCCGCACACTCAGTACCACCGAGCGAACCAGCCGCACGACCCGTGGAATTTCCGGGATGGTGATGGCCAGTACGACAATGCTCAGACTGGCACCAGCCAGTGACACCATGGCGATAGCGAGCAGAATGCCGGGGATGGCCATCAGACCGTCCATCACGCGCATGAGGATGGCGTCCAGAATACGGTAATAGCCTGCCATCAGGCCGATGACCAGGCCGAGAAAAATACTCAGCACAGCGGCGCTGATGCCGACAATCAACGAAATGCGGGCGCCATAAACGGTGCGGGTATACACATCGCGGCCATACATATCGGTGCCGAACCAGAACTGATCGGAGATGGGTTTCAAACGATTGACCGGATTCAGTGCAATCGGATCGGTGGTCCACACCCAGGGCGCGAACAGGGCCAGCAGCGCTATCAGGGCCAGCACCAGACCACCAATCAGCATGGTGGGGTGGCGGCTGATCAGTTTGCTCAGACCGCTGCGGGGTCGGGGGATGGATTCAGCAACGGCGCTCAATAGCGTATCCTCGGGTCGAGTAAAGTGTAACTGAGATCAATCAGCAGATTGATCAGAATGTAGACACCGGAAAAAGCCAGAATCAGACCCTGAATGATGGGGTAATCGCGTTTCAGAATGGCATCCACTACCAAACGGCCTACACCGGGGATATTAAAAACACTTTCGGTGACGACTACGCCGCCGATCAGCAGTGCTATTCCCAGCCCAATCACGGTGACAATTGGCACGGCAGCGTTTCTGAGAGCATGTACCATCAGCACTTTGCGTTCGGTTGAGCCTTTGGCGCGGGCGGTGCGGATATAGTCTTCATCGAGAATTTCCAGCACGCTGGCGCGGGTAATACGGGTGATCAGAGCGATGTAAATCGCGCTCAGCGCAATACTGGGCAGGATCAGATTACGCAACCAGGGCCATACACCTTCCGCCAGCGGGGTATAACCCTGCACCGGCAGCCAACCCAGCTGGATCGAAAACCCATAGATCAGAATATAGCCAAACACGAATACCGGCATGGAAAAGCCCAGTACGGCAAAAATCATGATGCTGCGATCAATCCAGGTATTGGCTTTCCAGGCTGCCAGCGTACCGAGCGGAACGGCGATCAGGATGGTCAGAATCAGCGTTACACTGGCCAGCGCTACAGTCGGTTCCAGGCGTTGTGCGATAAGCTGGGAAACGGGCAGATTGGAAAAAATCGAAATACCGAGATCGCCCTGTAAAAGCTGTCCGCACCAGCGGAAAAACTGGATATAAATCGGATCGCTTAAACCCAATTGGGTGCGGATACGCTCGATGTCGTCCGGGGAGGCATAATCACCGGCGATAACCGCCGCCGGATCACCGGGGCTGAGGCGCAGCAGCAGAAAAACAAACAAGGCCACCACCAGCATGACAGGGATGGTGGCCAGGATACGTTTAATAATATAGGCAAACATATGACTCAGGCCTCCGCGAGCGCCCCCCCCACCCGAGGGGAGGGGGCAGTGGTGGAGGGAAGTCTGGTATTAATCAATAATTTCACTGCTTTTCGACATTCCAGAAAAACTGTACCGGTGATTTGATCAGGCCTTTGACATTGTCACGGTAGGCCACTGGATTGAACCAGGTACCGAAGTTGCCGTGCGTGACCACTTGCAGGGCCCGCAGCTGAATTTCGGTAGCCAGGGCTTTTTGTTTTTCCGGATCAATTTCGCGAGCGAAAGCGTCACGCATTTCTTCCAGTTTGGGGTCGTTCGGCCAGCCAAACCAGGCGTTGTCGCCGCCACCTGACAGACCGATATGGCTGACGGGGTTGGCAATATCGCCACCAATCCACCAGGTGTGGAACACGTTCCAGCCGCCTTGATCAACCGGATCTTTTTTGGCCCGGCGGGAGGTCAGGGTACTCCAGTCCATTGCCTGCAGTTCGGCATCGAAACCAATTTCCCGCAGATTTTGTGCGGTTACCAGCGACGCGGCGTTGGTGATGGGGATATCGGTCGGCTGCATAATGATGACCTTATGGCCTTCATAGCCAGCCTGCTTGACCAGTTCGCGAGCTTTTTCCAGATTGCGCTGTTTGAAGGGCTCATAACCAGCGTCGGTTTCCAGCGGGCTGCCGCAGGCATACAGTGAATAGCAGGTGGTGTAGAAATCGGGATTACCGACCGCCGCCTGCATGTAGGTGAGCTGATCCATGGCGTACAGCACGGCCTGACGAGCTTCGGGCTTGTCGAACGGTGGCTGCAGGTGATTCAGTCGCAGCATACCCTGACTGCCCAGCGGGTCGAGGACCTCAACTACAATACCGGGCGAGGATTTCAGCATCGGAACCAGATCCGGTGGCGGGGTTTCGTAATAATCGACTTCGCCATTGATCAGTGCGTTTATCGCCGTTTGTGAATCGGGCAGGTAGAGCCATTCGACTTTGTCCACAAAGACCCGTTTGCCACCGGCTGCAGCGCTGGACGGCTCATCGCGGGGTACATAATCGGCATTTTTCAAATACACGGTTTTGCTGCCCGGTACCCACTCATCTTTAACAAAGATATAAGGGCCGGAGCCAATGGTTTCGGGGACTTGCTCGAAGGGATCAGTGTCAGCCAGCCGCTTGGGCATCATGAACGGTACGTTCGAACTGATTTTACCAATAGATTCCAGCACCAGACCGTAGGTTTCTTTCAGCACCAGGGTAAAGGTTTTGTCATCTACCGGTTCCAGCCTGTCGACGACGCCCATCAGTTTCTGTCCCATGCCATCACGCTTGCCCCAGCGGTTAAGCGATGCGACGCAGTCTTCGGCGGTGACCGGAGTGCCATCGTGCCATTTCAGGCCGTCACGCAAGGTAAACGTATAGGTCAGTTTGTCATCGCTGACAGTCCAGGTATCAACCATTTGCGGTTGCGGCTGCAGCTTTTCATCCATCGCAAACAGGGTGTCGTACACCATGTAACCGTGGTTACGGGTGATGTAGGCTGTGGTCCAGATAGGGTCGATGTTTTTCAGATCAGCGTGCGGTATAACCTTGAGCACAGTTTCAGCACTGGCTGTGCTGAAACCGGCAAGACCGGCGCTGAGTATAGCCGCGGATAATACACCGCGAACAAAGGTTCTGGTTTGCATTATTATTACCTCTAATAGGTAAAAGAACCACCGCCTGAGACCGTGCCGGATGGCATTGCCCGGTGCGGTGACGATTATCTAAGCCAGTAGTTTATGAAGCGCTCAAAGAGTTCTTGTTTGATGGCCCAAACACCATAGAACAAAACTAGTGCAAATGGAACATTTGCAAATGTAATACCAGCTTGCTGAAATTTTTTAAGAACCGTTATTATTTTAAATAAATTTTTATATAACAGTTAATTATAGCCGCCTGGGGGAAAATGACAGTGCTGTTGACGTGCTCTGAAATGGTGCGTTTACGGTTGTCCGACTGGTGCACTGCACCGTTGTCATGCTGCAGTAAGACGCTGGCGCAGGCTGGTTATCCCGACCAGGGCTGGACGGCACTGGTCGTAGAGTGATCCCGGGCGTGGACCCCAAAGGCCAAAGGTGAAGATGTATGACCCCAAATAAATATGACACTGACCTGAATCCCTGTGCGGCCAATCATGTGCCGCTGTCGCCGCTCAGCCTGCTGCGACGCGCCGCTGCCGTCTATCCGGATAAAATCGCGGTTATCCACGGCGCTGCCCGTTATAGCTATCGCCAGTTCGAACAGCGTTGCCGGCGGCTGGCCAGTGCTTTGCAACGGCGCGGCGTAGGGCGGGGCGATACTGTCGCGGTCATCGCGCCCAATGTACCCGCCTTACTGGAAGCGCATTACGGCGTGCCCATGCTGGGGGCGGTGCTGAACGCGCTGAACTACCGGCTGGACGCGGCCACTATCCGGTTTATCCTGGAGCACGGTGAAGCCAGGGTTCTGCTCACCGACCGTGAGTTCTCCGCCACCGTCAAGCAGGCGTTGGCAGGTATGAGCCAGCCGCCGCTGGTGATCGACATTGACGATCCACTGTATGAAGGTGGCACCCTGCTCGGTGAGCTGGACTACGAAGCTCTGCTGCAGGAAGGCGCGGCGGATTTTATGGTTGAACCGCCGGACGATGAGTGGCAGGCCATCGCCCTGAACTACACCTCTGGCACGACCGGTGATCCCAAAGGCGTGGTATACCATCATCGCGGTGCCTATCTGAACGCATTGGGCAATGTGTTGGCGCTGGGACTGAATGACCGTTCCGTGTATCTCTGGACGCTGCCGATGTTCCACTGCAACGGCTGGACCTACACCTGGGGCGTTACCGCGGCGGGCGGCACGCATGTGTGCCTGCGGCGGATTGATCCGGCGCTGATCTTTCCGCTGCTGAAGCAGGAGCGGGTGACGCATTTATGCGGTGCGCCGATTATATTGAATATGCTGGTGCATGCACCGGACGAGATCAAATGCCGTTTCGAGCAGACTATTACGGTTGGCACCGGCGGGGCAGCGCCGCCCAGTCAGGTGATTGCCAATATGGAAGCGCTGGGTTTTCATGTGATTCATCTGTACGGGCTGACAGAATGCTACGGTCCGGCCACGATTTGCGTTGAACAACCCGACTGGCACGAACTGGATCTACCCGCCCGCGCTGCCAAAATGGCCCGCCAGGGTGTCCGTTACACCACCTCCGAAGACATCATCGTGGCCGATCCCGAAACGCTGCAATCGGTACCGGCTGACGGCGCGACGCTGGGTGAAATCATGCTGCGCGGCAATACCGTGATGAAAGGTTATCTGAAAAACCCGGCTGCCACGGCAAAAGCGTTCCAGGGTGGCTGGTATCACACCGGCGATCTGGCCGTCATGCACCCGGACGGTTATCTGGAAGTCAAAGACCGCAGCAAAGACATCATTATTTCTGGCGGTGAAAACATCTCCAGTCTGGAGGTGGAAGAAACCCTGTATAAACACCCGGCGGTGATGGATGCTGCTGTGGTGGCCCGCCCTGATGAACGCTGGGGCGAAGCACCGTGCGCGTTTGTCACCCTGAAAACCGGGGCCACTGACATCGAAGCTGAAACCATTATTCAATGGTGCCGCGATCATCTGGCCCATTTCAAAGTGCCGAAAACCATCGTGTTCGGGCCATTACCGAAAACGTCTACCGGCAAAATACAAAAATTCGTATTGCGCGAGCAAGCCAAGGCATTAGCCGACCAATAAACCACCAAACGAGGGAATACCTAATGAGCAGACTCTATAACGAAGAACATAGAGCTTTTCAGGATGAATTTGAAACCCGCACACTGGCTGACGTCGTAGAAAACATCATCCTGCAAGACGAGTTCACGGATAAAGATAAAACGTTTATCGAAAGCCGGGATATGTTTTTTCTAAGCACAGTGGATCATCTGGGCCGGCCCTCCGTTTCTTATAAAGGGGGCGAGAAGGGCTTTATTAAAGTCATTGATAAAAACACACTGGTGTTTCCCAGTTATGATGGAAACGGCATGTTTCTTTCAATGGGAAACATCAAAACCTGCAGTAAAATCGGTCTGTTATTCATCGATTTCGAGAATCCGCATAGATTACGTGCCTACGGAGAGGCAACAGTTTCCGCCGATAATCCGCTGCTGGATCAATACGAGGAAGCGCAATTGCTGGTGACAGTCAAAATCACCGAACTGTGGAGAAACTGCCCACGCTACGTTCATAAATATAAAAAAGTGGAAACATCAAAGTACGTCCCCCAGACAGACCACGAAACACCCCTGCCAGACTGGAAAAAACTCGATAAAATACAAGGTATCCTGCCATCCAAGGATCAGGGCAAAGCCGAGCAACAAGGCGGCACAATTACTATCGAGGAGTTGCAGGAGTTGGAACGTCGGGAGGATTGAGTTTAATTATAATGTTTAGAGTTCATGTGATTTAGTATTTATGTAGGATGCGCTGAGGAAGGAAGCGCATCATTCGAAAGTTAACTTACCAATAATATGTATTTTTTTTTATGAGTGCGTCTTATAGGAGCTGTTACAGATATCAAAATTTATGCAATGAAAAATTATTTAGGAGAAATATAAAGTGCAAGTAGAAGATTTAAAATATATTAACCTTAAAAAATTATTGGCACCATACGAAGAGAAGGGTCGTGGCGAATCTATTGCATTTCTAAATTGGTTCTTGGAGAACATTTTTAGATTAGATGGTGTGGATGCAGATGATGCAATTTGTGATAGACCTAATGATCGAGGAGTAGATGGTTTATTTGTTGATCATACACAAGAAAAAATTTTCGTGTTGCAAGGAAAAATAAAACAGAAAGAATCATCTGTTGGTGATGCATCGTTAAGGGAACTTGCAGGTACTATAACGCAGTTTGATGATGAGGAATCAGTACAAGCTTTGCTTGATGGCGGAGCAAACGAAGAACTAAAAAGAATTCTAAAAAGAAATAATGTTAAAGGTCTAATATCTAAAGGATATAAAGTTGAAGGGTTGTTTGTATCAAATCAAAAGCTGGACGCTAATGGCGAAGAGTTTTTAAGGCAAGGAGGATCAATTGAAGTATATGATAGACAAAGAATTGTTAATGAGTATATTGATATTGAAGTTGAAGGGGGAGTAAAGGAAGAGTATACATTTGATGCGAGTTATGTGGATCCTATTGTAATCCGAACATCTGATCGCGCAACGACGTATATTCTTCCTATTCAAGCTTTGGAGCTAATAGGCATGCAGGGTATTGACGGCGGCAAGTTGTTTGCGCAAAACGTAAGGCAGTCATTAGGAAATACTAAAGTTAATAAAGCATTGATGCAAAGTGTTAATGATAAAAAAGAACATGAGAATTTTACATTATATCATAATGGGGTGAACATACTTTGTGAGCATGCAGAGCTTATCAATGAAAGATTGAAAATTAAGAATTATGTGGTTGTGAATGGTGCGCAAAGTATATCAACATTTAAAAAATTATCTAACTCTCTTACAGAAAATCTGAGGGTAATTGCTAAAGTAATACAAATACAGAATAACGAGCTTTCACGAAAAATTACAATAAATAGTAATAATCAAAACGCAATAAAACCAAGAGATCTAAAATCAACGAATGAAGTACAACTTCGCTTGAGAGAAGAATTTATTAGTGTTGAAAATGGAAAATATGAACTTGAAATTAAGCGAGGTCAGAAACAAGCTAATGGCACAATTCTAATTACTAACGAAGAAGCAGGTAGGCTTTTGCTTGCATACGATCTTATGGAGCCGGAGTCCTGTCATCAAGTTTACAAGATTTTTGATGATAAATATGCTGATATATTTGCTAGGCCAGCTGTTACAGCCCATCGAATTATATTTCTATACTTGATTATGGAGCGTATTCAAAAAATCACACCAAAAATTGAATATAGACCTTTATCGAGGTATGGGTTAACAAGGTTTTTTTTAATGTCTGTTGTATCTGAGTTAGTAAAGACAGATAATGTTGCGTTAAGATATTCCAAGAATCCAAATTTACTTTTTTCAGAATGTAAGGTAGATAAATTCATGGAAGCTATAGAATTGACATTGCACTCTATTGTTATAGATTTGAATTATGAAGTGCAGGATATGGGTGATCAATTTGACTATAAAGGTGACTTTAAGAGCCCAACGAAAATAAAGAACTTAGAAAGTAAGTTATTGCGAAGTTTTGAAAAGGATGTTGCCAGAGGTAAGGCTTGCTCTTTAGGGCATTTGCTATCTTGAATATTTTTATTATAAGGTATTTTTTTAGATGAATTTTGTTTTTATTTATAATTCGCTTGCATATGTTTACATGAAAATTTGAGGCTAGAGAAACTAGAATGTAAAGCGGTAAATGTGGTCTGTATTGACGATTTCTGGATTCCCGCCTTCGCGGGAATGACGGAATCTATTACAGTGGTAATATTTTAGAGTAAATGGGTTTCTGCCGATGCCAGACTGACAGCATCGTAATTAAAAACGATATGAAACCATGCGTGTTGTGTATGAGGATTAATCATGTTCAAACGCTTTCTTGTTGTTAGTTTATTGTCCAGCCTTTGCTATGTTAATGCTTTAGCGGAGGAAAGATTCTTTTGCGATGCGGCGAAGCACACCGCTATTGTTAGCACCACTTCTTCCGGCGAATATCTATATCGGGCGTGGAATAAGCCTAAACACGTCACACAGAAACCGGATATGGAGATAACCGGCGGCACCGAGACAGTGGAAGGTACAGGACCTTGTCGCTATGCCACTTGGTCGTTTGCAAAGGGTAATGTGCAATATGTGGTCAGCACATTGGGGTGCACTGAGGAAATGCCTCCAGCGGGAACGACCGGATCACTCGCAGTTTATATCGATGGTGAACTTCGAAAAAGCTGGTGGTGCATGAACTGAACTTCATACGGCTTGCGTATGGTTTCTTGATTACCGGCTTATCAAACGACATGGTTTGAATAAGACCAGCGAGGCGCAAGACCCAGTGAGTTGGCAACGTGCCTAGAGCTGTTCCAGACAGCTTTCATCCACGTCGTTGATTGATGCGCGCCCGATCTGTGCCAGGGTGCGGTGCATGTCGTCGAACAGCATGTTCAGACAATGCCGCACAGCCGGGCCGCCTGCTGCTGCCGCATACAGTGTCGGCCTGCCGATCAGTACCGCCTGCGCACCCAGCGCAACCGCCTTAACGATATCGCTGCCGCGCGATCCCGCTGTCAGAAATAGCGGTGTCGATTTGTCAGTGTGCTTGGCAAGCTTGCTGAGCATGCGTATTGAAGAGGCAACACTGTCGAGCTGGCGACCACCGTGATTTGACACGATGATGCCGTCGATACCCTGTGCCATGGCCTCGGTGGCGTCTTCAACCGAGAGCACACCCTTGAGCAGAATCTTGCCGTCCCAGCGCTTGCGC
Organism: Gammaproteobacteria bacterium; assembly: GCA_041396125.1. GTDB lineage: Bacteria > Pseudomonadota > Gammaproteobacteria > Competibacterales > Competibacteraceae > JAWKZG01. The sequence continues at coordinate 274,954 of JAWKZG010000002.1, forward strand.
AACCAGGGGATGATCTGCCAGTCGACGCTCGGGTCGAGCTGGCTGTTCATGAAGGCGGCATGAGACTCAGCGCTGGCTGAGCCGACCACATCGATAAAATTGCGCGGTGCCGGTACACCGTGCCGGAGAATGTTCAGGCACCAGGCCGGGTGCAGCGCAAAATCCAGTATGCTCGCTGCGCTCAGCCTGAGTGGAATGGTAAAACCGTTGCGAACATCGCGCCGGCGTTTGCCCACGACCGGGACATCGACGGTAATGACGAGTGCCTCGTAGCCCGAGGTTTGTGCGCGTTCAATCAGCTTTTCGGTCACGCTGCGGTCTTTGAACACATACAGCTGAAACCAGCGTCGCCCCGGCCCGGTGCTGGCAACTTCTTCCAGCGTGCTGCCCGAACCGGTACTCAATACGAACGGAATACCGGCCTTGGCGGCCTCGCGTGCCAACACCTCTTCGGCGTGCGGATAGGCCAGGTTGGCAAGCCCGGTCGGTCCAATCATCAGCGGGGCTGCTGCCGTGCTGCCCAGGATGTCGCGGCCAAGCTCGGTGTGCGCCACGTTGGTGAGAATCCGTTGTTTCAACAGGATCGCATCAAAATCGGCCATGTTGGCGCGCAGCGTGATCTCCTCTTCGGCACCGCCGTCAATGAAATCAAAAACGGCCCTGGGAAGCTTGCGTCTGGCAATCTGGCGGAGATCGGCAACGGTAATGGCGTTAACGGCTTGCATCGGAAAATCTCATCTGGTTTTTTTAAAAAACTACTGAGCAACACCCATCAGCATGTTGGGCAGACCTGTCACCAGCACCGGGAAAACAATAATGAGCATCAGCACAGCGATCAAAGGCACGAGAATCGGCAGAGTGGCGCGCACGACCTCGTCGAACTTCAGACCAGAGATGTGCGTCATCACGAACAACACCATGCCGAATGGCGGTGTCAGTAGCCCGAGCATCAGATTCAAAACCATCGCAACACCGAAGTGAATCGGATCAATACCGACGCTCATCGCCACCGGCAGGAAGATTGGCGCAAAAATCAGAATAGCGATGGTGGAATCGAGAAAACAGCCAATGGCAAAGAGAAAGACACTGATGATCAGCAGTACGATGAGTGGATCCTGGCTGAATGCCAGCATTACATCAGCGATATGGGTGGTCATACCCGAGCGCAGCAGCACCCAGCCGAACAATGACGCTGCGGCAATGACAAAGCCGATAACAGCGCTTTCCTTGGCGGTTTCGACAAAAACATGGACGAGTTGCCTAAAGCTCAGCTCACGCATGACAAACAGGCCGATGAGCAGCGCGTAGCAGACCGCTACTGCCGCCGCTTCAGTCGGCGTTACGATGCCGGACCAGATGCAGCTGAGCAGAATCACCGGCGTCAGCATCGGCAGCAGCGCATCGATAAACGAGCGCGTGGCGATGGCCAGCGTGGGGAAAGGCTCGCGCGGCAGATTTTCCTTGCGGGCGCGTATCGTGATGATGGTCATCAGGGCCAGCGTCATCAGCAGGCCGGGCACGACACCGCCCAGGAACAGGCGGCCAACCGATTCACCCGAGGCGAACGAGAACACGATCATCGGAATGCTGGGCGGGAAGATCGGGCCGATCGTTGACGAGCCGGCGGTTATCGCAACGCTGAATTTTTTCGGGTATCCCGCCTTTTTCATGGCTTCCAGTTCGATCTGTCCGAGGCTGGCGGCATCGACAACTGCCGCGCCGGACATGCCCGAAAAAATCAGACTGGCCACGACGTTCGAGTGGCCCAGGCCACCTGGCAGAAAGCCAACCATCGTGCCCGCGAAGCGGAAGATACGGTCTGTGATGCCGGCCGTGTTCATCAGTTTGGCGGCCAGGATGAACAGTGGGATGCCAACCAATACAAAGTTCTGCAGGCCGAACTGCATTTTGGTGGAGAGAATGGTCGGGTTGAACGGCATACCCGAAACGAGCAAGGCAGCCACGGACGACAAAGCCATCGCCATGGCTACCGGCATGCCTGCCAGCAACAGCACCAGCATGCCCAGTGTGAGTACAAAAATCATATCGTCGCGTTGAGTCGGTCAGATTGCTGGTAGGTGCCCTTGATGTCGCGCACGATGTTCAGCGTGAGGTAGAGAATCATGAGCAGGCTGCATACGAACAAAGACATGTACATATGACCAATCTGGATCCAGTCGACCGTGCCGAGATCGACCTCCCAGTTGAACATCGCGTTGGTCCAGGCACCTTTGGCGAACAAGACCATGAACGTGATCATCAGCAGACGGTTAACGATACGGATGGCGCGCCGGGTGCGCGGACCGAATCGTTCGACCAGTGTTGTGATCCGGATGTGCCCTTCGTCCTCCATGACCGTGGCAGCCCCGACAAAGACCAGCAGGATAAAGCTCAACTGAGCAAGATCCTCGGACCACGAAGCCGGGGTGCTCAGAACGCTTCTGAAAATGACAGTCAGGGTAGTGATGCAAAACATGCACAGCAGAATCAGTGCGTTCAGCTTTTCAAGCGCGTTCTTCACGGTCATCTGTCTCCGCTGGATTACTTCAGCGCGTCTTTTACTTTTTGGTAGAAGTCAGGATCCCATTGCGATTCGGCGATGCTATCGACAGCCGGTTGCGTGGCCGCCTTGAACTCAGCTTTGTCAACTTTGATCAGGGTCATGCCGATTTCCTGCAGCTGCTTGACCATCTCGGCATCACCATCGCGCGTGATGCTGTTGGCATAGTCGGTAGCGTCTTTGAATGCGCTGGCGAACAAGGCCTGGTCATCCTTGCTCAGCGTGTCCCACCAGGCCGAGGACGATACGATTCTGGCCGCACCATAAACGTGTTCGGTGGCGATCAGGTACTTTTGTGCTTCGTACATTTTGTAGGCAAGGATGGTCTCAGGCGGGTTTTCCTGTGCCTCGACCACGCCGGTTTTCAGGGCCATGTAGACCTCGCTGAACGCGATGGTTTGCGGCACTGCGCCCAGACTCTCCCAGACCGTGAACCAGGTCTTGATCGGGGGAGGCGCATTTTCAGGCCTTTGACTTCGGCCACGTTGTTGACCGGCCGATTGGAGGTCAGATAGCGCGCACCACGGAAGATGATGCCTTCGGTACGCACGCCGCGCTGCTCCTCGATGAGAGCAGATAACTCCTTGCCCGGGCCGTTCCAGAACTTCCAGAAGTCGTCCTGGCTGGAGAAGATGTAGGGCACCTCCGAGATAAAGTATTTCGGGAAGTAGGTCGAAATATCACCGCTGCCGAGGGCACCAATTTCAACCGAACCTTGCGAGAGCATCTCGAAAGTCTGTTTTTCGTCACCCATGGCACCGCTGCGATGAATCTGGATGTCGATACGCCCGCCGGTTTGACTGGCAAGGGTTTCCTTAAACTTGTCCAGCCCTTTGTCCAACGGCGAGCCGGGCGGATACACCGAGGCAACATTGGCGGTGATTTTCGGGCCGGTAGTGGGATCGGAGGCGGCAATGCCAATGGCAGGGCCGGCGAGCAGTGAGCAGGCCAGCATCGAAGTAACAGCTAGTTTCATATGTATCTCCAGGTGGTAAGTAAAGCCTGTCTTGGTGATGTACTAGACGGGCAGGCATTGAAGCCCTTATAGGTATGAGGTGTTATGCAATATATAATATCTATCATAAAACTCAAATGATATCGACGCCAAACAGATCCGGATTCGCGTACTGTAATGGTTCTGACGGTTTAAAAAGGCCACCCTTTCTGCGGCAGGCCCTGTGTCTGCAGTAAAGCCGCGATATCCATACTGGCGGCTACACCGGCGTGGACGATGACGCCGCCCCAGATCGAGCGCGACCGCATCGCCAGAACGCCCAGAAACAGGCCGAACAGGATGGCGCCGGTTGCTTCCAGCCAGGGTTTCGAGAAATGAATCATCAGATACGGCAGGCACATGACAAAAATGGCGTTAACACCAAAGGCCGGGCGCAGGCTTTGCAGCATGAAGCCGCGAAAGAAAAACTCCAGGAACACGAACTGACTGAGATAAATCAGCTCCCAGGCCAGCAGATCAAACCAGCTCCGGCCGGCCAGCCGGTAGAAAGGATAATGCTGGCTGAAATCCGGCCGGAAACTGACTATCACGACAAACCCTAAAATGGGACTGAGCAGCAGCAGATAACCCGCCCAATGTCGGCGTACATCCCCCAGGCCCAGGCCGAAATCCAGCAGCGGTTGGCGTAATACATAGCGGATAAACAGGCCGGGGAGCAGTACATAGCCGACGGCATGCCAGCCGCCCCACCACAGCTGACCGATCAGATGAGCAAAACCACTGTTAACAAGCTGCTGCCATAGTGCATCGGGCGCTAAACCCTGCCACAGCGACAACTGGGTCAAACAGGCCCGGAACGTGGCAAAGAATTTCAGATAATGGATACCTAACAGGCATACGGCGACCAGTAATAAGGTCAGCGCCGCCTGACGTTGCGCCTGCGAGCGACTTACCGGAAGTTGCTGTGCCTCGTGCTCTATCGCTGCGAGGGCCTGCAAAAACTGGCGGGGATTTAGGGTGCGGATCAGCTGGGCTAACACGGTAAGGACGTTATCTGCAACGCAAAAAAATAGAGGGCTCGGCCGAGTGTGGGCATCTTAGCAAAATTCATCAATGCCGGTGGTTCAGTCTGGATTCAGCCGTTTGCGGCCATGCTGACGCCCAGAAGTGTCTCTACGGGAGAAAAATCATGCGACTGATACTGTTTGCCTGTCTGCTGTGGCCGGCGATTTTAGCGCCTTTTATTAGCGCTCAGGCGGCTGAGTCGGCAGCTTCTGCCGGGGTCGGGTATTTGCTGGATGACGCGGCTGCAGCAGTCGATCAAGGTCACTATGACACAGCCGCATCAGCACTGGAGCGGGCTTTGCGTATTCAACCCCAAAATGCGGAAATCTGGCATTTGCTGGGGCAGGTACGTTTGCATCAGGGCCGTTATTCAGAAGCTGAAGCCATGGGCGAGAAATCCAGTGCCCTGGCGAGGAATAATCCCGCGCTGCAGGAGCGCAATGAGCGCCTGATACGGGTGGCCCGCATACGGGTGGCACGCGATTTACGCGGTGCGCCCCCGCTGCCAAACCAGCTGGCCGGGACAGCGCAGCCGCGACCTGCACCCGTGGTATCGGGTACAAATCCACTACCACAGCATAAACCCACTCAAGCCGAAGCTATTCCGGAACGTCCTATCCAAGCGGATGTAGCGGTACCGGATTCACGCGCCAGGGTTGAATTCGAGTCGCTTGAGCCATTACCCCGTCCACTGCCGAGACAGCCGGACAGTAACGAGCAAACCGTCCATCTTATCTACGATCCGATTGACGATTCGGCCTACCGTCAGCGTGAATCCTCCATTCGGGAGCTGGACCGGCCTGTACCACCCGCACACGATATTCTGCCCCATCGCCGACCGCTGCCAACTGCTTTACGACCGGTCGAACGGCTGCTGCGTAAACTGGATCGGCTGCGGCTGGATAATGCCCGGTATCGCATTGAATTCAGAGTGAATAAGCCGGTTAATGCCAAAAACAACAAGCACAAGAAGAAGCATAAGAAAAAGCATAGGAAATCACAGCGGCGGGATTAAAAAAATTTTTAAAACAGTTTCTTATTTCGAATGGAAGCGCTGCAAACGCCGGTTTGCAACATTTTGCTGCACCTAAAGCCTTTCTGGATTCCCGCCTGCGCGGGAATGACGGCTTGGAGATAGGCGTGAAAACTATAAACGATGCAAAAGCTTTTTTGTATCAGGGCAGGGAACGAACAGGAGACAGGTTTAGCGCCAGGCATTCAGCGCCCGTATCCGTGCTTTCTCATAAACACTTTGCAGTGCAACCAGTGGCCGACGTTTGCGCAACAGCCGCCTCGATAACACGACTCCATCGGAGTGCCGGGTTGGGCTGACAGGGTGCTGTTCGGTAATGATCCGCGCTAGTACTGAAAAAATATTATAGTCTTCCAGCACCCGCCGCCGTGCTTCCAGAATGGCGCTTAGCCGGCGTTCGTATTGTTGTTCTTCAATGGCTTGCAGAATAATATTGCAGGAGCCTTCGACGTCATTGATATCGAGCGGGATAAAGCTCTCGGGCGGGAAATAATCGGCTGCATTCGGGCAACCGCAATAGAACGGCAGCGCCGCGCCCAGAAACACATCGGACAGTTTCTCGGTCCAGTGATGCAGGCTGATATGGTTCTCGATAGCCAGCTGGTAGCGATAGGCATCCAGGGATTCGGCTTTATCATCAATTTCCTGCACGCCGTGGCCGTAAATATCCAGCCAGGGGATACGTGCTTTCAGCGCCTGGGTGAAACGGTAGCGCTTCTGATGCAGGGTATGACGCTGTTGCTTGGTCGAGCAGACCGTCGATAACAGTCTGGATTTATCCAGTGGCGGCGCGTCAGCCATTTGCCGGTAAGAGCGCAGGCGGGTTTGTCCCAGTCCGTAATACCATTGCAGGGCCGGCTGTGAATAAATGCGCTGCGGATGGGGCAGTGCCCAGGGTTCCTGACTGGTCAGCACATAACCAAACTGGGCCGTGAAGGCCGTGCCATAGGATTTGATCGAGGAAGGCTCGGTGGTTACCAGGATGGTTTGTTGTTGCGGGCAGGGGAGCAGCTGTTCCGGGTTTTTACTGGGCAGATCGTTATACACGACCAGCCAGTCGTATTCGGTCGCCTCCGGGCCTAAAGCGAATTCGCAATTGCCCCAGACCGGGATATTATCGGAATTGACGAATCCAGGCATGCGGGTTATACGTGCCGAGAAATTTGACGCGGATGCGTTGTGCCGGGGCTGTCATAGTGCGCGGTTGCTGATGCTCGTAGCTGCGGTGTAAGGACTTATCGGAAAATGTGCAACAAGCCGATATGCGGGCTCTCAGGAGTTTACAACATGCGGATTTACCTTTGTGGCGAATTTCCAAACGGTTTCCGGACAGGCCAAGAGTATGTTTAACCGATTTTCCAGCGTTTTGCCCCTGTTCCCGGCAGGTATTTGATCGCTAGCCTGCTGGTGGGCTGCAGCCACTATTCCGATCCGTCTGCCGGGTCGCGACCTGGCGTGCCACTGTATAGACTGCCGCCGGGCTCTGCGCTGATCTTACAGCGTGATATCCGTATTCCTGCGCATGCGCTGGCCGTGTATCTGCAGGATGGTCAGGTGTTGCCGGGCGGGTGAGTCAATACCGGCCCAACTGCAAATTCGAACTTCGGCAGAAACAGAACGAGCCACAAATTGTGGCTGCGGGCGTGTTTCCGGTCGCTCATTTTGCGATTAATCGGGGCGATTTCGCCAGTACCATCAACAGCGCATTCCGACCGGTGCGGTATCGGCTGGATTATTCGATGAGGATGCCCCCAGCTTTATCGTCTACGCCAGTTATTTTTTCCTGGCATCAGCCGAACAGCCCGACGTATTGCGCCTGAGCTGCCGGCATTGGCAGGCCTGGGGCGAGGGGCGTTATCTCAGTCTGCCTGAAATCCAGCAGGCGCTGGGTGAGGTGTTCACGTTGCGCCTGGGGCTGGTACCGTAGCCGGGGCCTGACTGAGTGCCTGCCCGATGCGCGCATCCAGAGTTTCCATAGCAGCCTGGGCATCCTGGTAGATGGCAAATAGCGTCTGGTAAAACGCATGCCGTTCGGCATCAGGCTCGGCCCGCTGGACAATTCTGACGCAGCGTGCGACAGCCTCCTGCGGACTGCTGAAAACACCCGCGCCAATACCGGCTACCAGGGCGGAACCGAACGAGGCATCGCTGTTTTCCGGTATTTCCATCACCAGCCCGGTAATATCGGCCAGAATTTGCCGCCAGACCGCGCTGCGGGCACCACCGCCGAGCAGTCGGGCGGCACTGAACTGCAAGCCCTTGCCACGGGCGTCATGTAATAAATCATTGATGGAATAGGCGATGCCTTCGTAGACCGCACGGGCGAAATGCGCACGTTGGTGCTGCATCGTCAACCCGAGAAAATTCGCCCGTAACTGCGGATTCCAGTGTGGCCCGCGCTCGCCTTGCAGATACGGATGGAAAATCAGCCCGGCCGCACCGGCTGGCGCGGTTCCGGCGAGAGCATCGAAGTCGTCAAAGGACAGCTCCGCAAACAAGGTATCGCGCGCCCAGCGATGGGCCGAGGCGCAGGAGTTGGTGCCGGTGGCGAGGTAATACATGCCGTCGAGCAGGTGCGGATAGCAGGAAATCGGCGGCAGCACGCGTGGCTCATCAACGGTCAGGAATAATACCCCGGCGGTTGCCAGCTTGATCGCGGCCTGACCGGATTCCAGCGCACCGACCCCGAACAGTTCCACCGTGGTGTCGTTACTGCCGGTCATCACCGGCGTACCGGGCAGCAGACCGGTGTCAGCTGCGGCCTGTGCGGTGATCTGTCCCGCGCTGGCGGTAGCGGACAGCAAGGGCGGTAGATTTTCCAGCGGCCAGTCGATCAGCCCGCACAACTCGGCGGACCAGTCGCGGCGGGCATTATCCGCCAGCAGTGCACCGACCGCATCGCTGTAATCACTGGCCCATACGCCGGTCAGTTGCAGACGCAGATAATCCTTGGCCAGACATAAACGGCGCGTGCGAGCCAGCGCCTGCGGTTCGTGTCGGCGTAACCAGGCCAGCATCGGTAGCGTCCAGGTCGGATTGGCGCGATTTAATGACGTCTGTTCGATCAAGACACCGTGCTGTTCCCGCAGCTCAGCCGCCTCTACTGCACTGCGCTGATCGTTCCAGAGAATTGCCGGTCGGATTGGCTGGTCCGAGGCATCCAGCAGGACCGGAATATGCGCGCCGGCACTGACCGCCAGAGCCAGAATATTGGCGGCGGGCAGGTCAGCATTGCGCAGTGCTTGTGGCACCGCAGCGCAGAGCGCCTGATACCATTCCTGTGGGTCCTGCTCCGACCAGCCGGGATGCGGGATACGGGTGGTGATCGGGTGACTGGCGGAACCGAGCACCCGACCCTGAGCCGGATCGATCAATGTGGCTTTGAGGCTGCCGGCACCGAGATCGATGCCCAGCAGCGCCTGCGGGTGTGTTGTCAAACGGCTTGTTCCTTTGGGTTTTGCCTTAGCACAGGGCCTGTTCCAGCACGCGCACTACATGTAGAGCATCGCGCCCGCTGCCATCGTGAATCTGATGGCGGCAACTGGTGCCGTCGGCGACCAGCAGGGTAGTCGCGTCAGCCGCACGCACAGCGGGTAGCAGATCCTGTTCGGCCATGCGCATGGACAGCTCGTAATGCTCGGCTTCATAACCAAACGCACCAGCCATGCCACAGCAGCTGGATTGAATCGTGCTGAGTTCGATGTCCGGGATCAGGCGCAGGGTTGTTTCCACCGCGCTCATGCTGGCAAAGGCTTTTTGGTGGCAGTGACCATGCAGCAGGACCTTGGGTGATGCGAGTGGCTGTAAGGGGAGTTGCAGGCGACCTGCCTGCTGTTCACGCGCCAGAAATTCTTCGATCAGCAAGGCCTGTTCCGCCAATTTCTGGGCTTCAGCCCCCGGCAGCAAGGCTAAAAATTCATCGCGCAGGGTGAACAGACAGGACGGTTCCAGTCCGAGTATCGGTACACCACGCTCCAGCAGCGGTTTGGCCGCCGCCAGCAGACGGCGCGCTTCGGTGCGGGCCTGTTCGACCTGACCGCTGGCGAGGAAGGTCCGACCGCAGCACAAGGGGCGTTTGCCGTCACTGGCTTCTAATACCTGCACCTGATAACCCGCTGCTCGCAGTACATTTTCGGCTGCGCGCAGATTTTCCGGTTCGAAATAGCGGTTGAAGGTGTCCGCCAGCAGCGCGACTTCCGCTCCTGTGCTGGCCGCCGGGCCGGGCGTATACGGTTTCTGCCAGCGCGGCAGCGACCGTCGGGCGCTGAAGCCCAGCAGTTTTTCGGACGCTTTGGCGGCCCCCGGCAATTTATCCCGCAGATTCAGCAGACCGCGCAGTCGGGCCGCCCAGGGTGCATAATGCGGCAGGCTGGCGATCAGTTTCTGGCGCAGTGTCAAACCGTGTTTCTGCTGGTAGTGGTGCAGGACCTCGATCTTCATCTTGGCCATGTCCACGCCGGTCGGGCATTCCCGTTTGCAACCCTTGCAACTGACGCACAGCTCCAGGGTTTTATACAGCGCCTCCGAACTGAACCCGTCCGGCCCGAGCTGGCCGCTGAGCGCCAGGCGCAGGGTATTGGCCCGGCCCCGCGTCAGATGCTGTTCGTCGCGGGTGACCCGGTAGGACGGGCACATCACTCCGCCATCGGCTTTGCGACAGGCACCGTTGTTATTGCACATTTCCACGGCCCCGGCGAAACCGTGCCAGGCCGACCAGTCCAATGCAGGATTTTTCAGTTCTGCCTTGTAGTCCGGTTTGAAACGGAACAGACGGCGGTCGTCCATCTTGGAGGGATGCACGATTTTGCCCGGATTAAATAAACCTTTGGGATCAAAAATGGTTTTGATCTCCTCGAAGGCCTTGTTGATACGCGTTCCAAACATGGCTTCGTGGAACTCGGAGCGCACCAGCCCGTCGCCGTGCTCGCCCGAATGCGAGCCTTTGTACTCCCGCACCATTGCGAACGCTTCCTCGGCAATCGCCCGCATTTTGCGTACATCGGTGTCGTCTTTCATGTTCAGGATGGGGCGCACGTGCAGACAGCCGACCGAGGCATGCGCGTACCAGGTGCCGCTGGTGCCATGTTTATGAAACACCTGGGTAAGCCGGTCGGTGTATTCCGCCAGATCTTCCAGCGCGACAGCGCAGTCCTCGATAAACGAAACCGGTTTGCCATCGCCTTTCATCGACATCATGATGTTCAGACCGGCTTTACGCACTTCCCAGATAGCGCTTTGAAACGCCGGATCAATAGCGTCCACCACGCTGTTGCTAAACCCAGATCGGCCATAAGTTCGTGCAGCTGGCGCAGTTTGGCCTGCTGTTCGGCAGTGTCTTCACCCGCGAATTCGACCAGCAGCACCGCATCCGGCTCGCCACGGATAAACAGATCGACCGTGTCGCGATAGAGCGCAACATCACGCGACAAGTCAATCATGGTGCGATCACCAGTTCCACCGCGCTGGGACCCAGCTTGACAATATGCTGGGTAGCATCCATGGCATCGTGCATTTTCCCGGAAAATGGCAAATCCCCAGCGTTTTATGACTTGGCAGGGGTTGCAGATCGAGGGTCAAGCGGGTGAACGCGGCCAGCGTGCCTTCCGAACTCACCAGCAGGTGCGCCAGATTGTGTCCGGCGGGTTTGATGCTGTCCAGATTATAGCCGCCTACCCGGCGTAATAATTTGGGAAAGCGGCGCGCCAGCTCGTCGGCTTCACGGGCCGCTATCGCACGCACACGCTCGATCAGGTCGAGCAGGGCGGGGTCGCTGAGCCCGGCCAGATTGCCGGAGACGGTGCCGAAATGCTGCACCTGTCCGCTGGTGGTTACGGCATCAATCGAGCGCACATTATGCACCATATTGCCGTACCGATGGAGCGCGCGCCGCAGCTGTTATTGCCAGCCATACCGCCCAACGTGGCGCGGTTGGCGGTGGACACATCAACCGGGTAGAACAGCCCGTGCGCTTTGAGTTGTTTATTCAGTTGCTCCAACACCACGCCGGGCTGAACCGTGACAGCATTTTGCGCGGCATCGAATGCCAGCACCTGATTAAGGTTTTTACTGGTGTCGATAACCAGAGCTTCGCCGACCGTCTGACGCGACCAGAGGCGCCGCCGCGTGGCAGAATCGGCACCCCGGCATCCAGCGTGATCTGCACGGCGCTGATAAAATCGTCCTCATCAGCGGGCACAACCACGCCGATGGTTCGATCTGGTAAATCGATGCATCGGTGCTGTAGCGGCCCCGGCTGAAGGCATCGAACAGCACGTCGCCGCGCAGTTCCCGCCGCAGCCGGGCCGCCAGAGCGGTGTCGCCGGTCTGTTGACGAATAGCTTGCTGGCTAGCCATGCGAGCAGATTGCGCCCGTCGACCCTGGGATCAATCGGGGTCAGCGGGTCTTGCTCAGCAGGGCTGCTGTTGCCAGTACCCGGGCCTTCGGCGCGGGGCGGTCCGATAATCTGCAAACCCACTGGCAGGCCGGTAGCGGTAAAACCTGCCGGCACGGACACCGCCGGGCAACTGCATAAGGTGGCGGGGAAGGCAATGCTGATCCACTGGATGTAATTACGAAACGCTCGCCGTTGACTTCTTCCACGTAGCGCATATCCACATCGAAAGGCGGCACGATAGCGGCCGGGCATAGCAGCAGGTCGTACTTCTCGGGAAATAGGCCAGGATATTGCTGAGCAGACGGGCGCGGGTTCACCCGGCGCACACGATATCCTCGGCTTTCAGGGCCAGACCTTTCTCGATGTTCCAGATCACTTCCGGTTTTAGTTGATCGCGGTGATCCCGCAGGTGCTGGTAGAAAAAGTATTGGCAAACAGAATGGCCCGATCTGGAAAGCATCGACCGCTTCGCTGAAATCCGGCATGTGCTCGGTCTTCACGGTGCTCCATACCGGCAAAGGCTGGGCCGCTCGTTCGGCAGATTGCCTGCACTTCCGGATCGACCGACCGACTCCCAGATTCGGCTGAAGCCGACCTGGCAAGCGGGCTTGCCTGGCGCACCTGATCCAGAAAGGACACGCCGGGCGCTGCCAGTGAAACGGTCGTTGCAGTGCTGCTGGCCGGTCATGGCGTCCAGCATCAGGGCGGTGTCGGGGCAGCAGTACGACCCATCGGCCCGTTGACGCTCATAGTGTTCCAGGATTGCCTTTGGGGCCGTGTGGCACCCGGCCGGGGCTGGGACGCAGACCGATAATGCTGCTGAAACCGGCCGGGTGGCGCAGACTGCCGCCAAGATCCGAACCGGTCGCCAGCCATACCTGACCAGCTGCCAGCGCGGCTGCACCACCGGATGAGCTGGCGACCGATTTGCCGGTATTCCAGGGATTGCAGGTTTTGCCGAACACTTCGTTGAACGTGCTGGCACCGGCGCCAAATTCCGGCGTATTGGATTTACCGATGACCACAGCACCCTGGGCTTCCAGATTTTGCACCATATAATCTGAATACTCGCGGCACAAAATCCCGGTAAACGGGTGAGCCATACGGTGCGCACGCCGGCGACTTCGTTCAGATCTTTGACCGCGATGGGCAAGCCATGCAGCAGTCCGGCTGGCGTTTGGCTCGCTATAATGGCGCGGCCATACCTGCGTGCCCGCTCCAGGCACAGCGTGGGCATGGCGTTAAGGTGTGCGGGTCGGTCTCCTCAATACGGCTGGCAGCTGCGCCAATCAATTCCAGCGGGGAACACGCCGTTGCGAAGCAGGGGCGACCGCGTCAGTAGCGGAGAGATAGCATAATTTTTGGTATTTATCCGACATGGATTTCGGCTCGTGCAAGTGAAGTTTAAAGTGGTAAATAGTACTATAGCGTAACGTCAGGTTCGATGTTCTGGCCTGTGACCTCAGGATTGTCAATGGATCAACCAACAACGGATAGTAGGGCTAACAAACATGCCATTTCCAGCAAGTTATAAAAACACTGGCGCTGATGCAAAAATGCTGACGATCATGAGCCCGTGGTTTGAGAAGCCCGCGGTTGCTGGAATCGGGCTTGCTGTTCGGGTTTGGCGGGTTCCGCGGTGACGTCCATGCAACATGAAATAACACATGATCTGGCGCAGCTTGAGCACGTTTTTTCAATTTTGCACGACGCGGTTATTGTCGTCGACCAACAATTTCAGATCGTATTGTGCAATAAGGCTGCGGAAAAGCTGTTTGGTTACAGCAAGCCCGAGTTGCTGGGACAACCACTCAATCTGCTGATTCCGCAGCATTTGCGTAAGCTCCACAAGCAGATGGCCAGCGCGTATATGCAGGACGGCGAACCTACCATGATGGGTGCCGGGCGTGTGCTGAGTGCGGTCAGCAAGGACGGTGCGGAAATTCCGGTGTCCATTTCGCTCTGCCGGGTCACTCTGGGCAACGAAAACTATGCCATTACTGTCGTGCGCGATGCGGCGCTGATCAGTGCCCATATTGACAATATACAGGCTCAGGTGGAGCGGGATGTGCTGACGGGTCTGGGTAACCGCCTGGCATTATCGAAAGCAATCCAGCTGCAATTGCGACATCCAGCAAGCCGTGGTTTTTCGATTTTATTTCTGGATCTGACTAATTTCAAAGCGTTCAATGATCAACATGGCCATAACAATGGCGATCAGGCACTGCAGGTAGTTGCCCGGCGCATTGAGACGCTGATCCGGGTACAGGATTGCGCTGCCCGGATTGGCGGCGATGAATTCGTGCTGGTTTTTGTAGGCATCAATTCAGCGCCGATCGTGCTGGAACGTGCGCGCCAGATCGCCCGTGTACTTGCGAAGCCGTTCATTATTGGCAAGCTGGCCGGGCAGCTGTCGGTTAATATTGGCTGCGTGTTATCTCCGCAGCACGGCAACACCGAAGCCGAGCTGCTGGAAAAAGCCGATCAGGCGATGTACACCGCCAAAAAAAGCGGTACACAGGTGTGTCTCTATCAACCGCTTTAAGCCCTGCCGCTGCACGGTGATTTCAGAGCGTAGCGGGCGAACGCAGTGTGTCCATTGCTGCTTGCGTGCCGGGGGCGGCCAGATTGACCCCGACCAGCTGCAGGCCCATTTCGACACCGCACAGTGTACCCATCAAGGTTAAATCATTGAAATCACCCAGATGACCAATGCGGAAGACCTTGCCTTTAACTTTGCCCAGACCGGTGCCGAGTGACATATCAAAGCGCTCCAGCACGGTAGCCCGGAACTGGTCGGCGTCTTTGCCGGCGGGCATAAGCACAGCGGTCAGGCTGCCACTGTATTCGGCCGGATTGTTGCACAATACTTCCAGCCCCCAGGCTTGCACAGCAGCACGGGTGGCAGCGCCATGTCGCGCGTGACGGGCAAAAACATTGTGCAGTCCTTCCTCATGCAGCATGGCAATCGCTTCGCGCAGTCCATATAGCAGATTGGTGGCAGGAGTATACGGGAAATAGCCTTGCTGATTGGGGCCGAGCTGGGCCTGCCAGTCCCAGTAGGAACGGGGCAGGGTGGCGCTCTGGCTGGCTCGCAGGGCTTTGCTGCTGATGGCGTTAAAGCTTAATCCCGGCGGCAGCATCAAACCCTTTTGGGAACCAGCGATGGTTACATCCACGCCCCATTCGTCATGCCGGTAATCGATCGAGGCCAGCGACGAGATCGTATCCACCATCAGCAGTGCCGGATGCGCGCAGCGGTCGATGGCCTGGCGAATCAGTGGAATACGGCTAACCGCACCGGTTGAGGTTTCATTGTGTACCACTGCGACCGCTTTGATCCGGTGTTGTTTGTCTTCGGCCAGACGGGCTTCGATAGCCTCGGCATCAGCGCCGTGACGCCAGTCACCCGGCAATAATTCGACCTTCAGCCCCAGGCGGCCTGCCAGCTCACACCATAACGAGGCGAACTGGCCGGTTTCGTACATCAGTACCTGATCGCCTGGCGATAGCGTATTGACCAGTGCAGCTTCCCAGGCACCGGTGCCGGAGGCGGGGAAAATCACCACATCAGCTTCAGTCTGGAAAATCGTTTTCATACCATCGATCACGCCCCGGCCCAGGGTCGCAAAATCGGGACCGCGGTGATCCATGGTCGGTTGGTCGATGGCGCGTAATATCCGGTCGGGCACATTGGTAGGACCGGGAATTTGTAAAAAATGACGACCACTGCGGTAGGTCATTGAACTCGCTCCTGAGAATCTATTCTGTCATAGCCCGCCCGCTGTTATGACAAGGGGGGCGGGTATTGGTGAGGGTGGTTTGATGACGGGTATATTAACCCGCCATCAGGGTGAAATACGAGTGCCAGGGTACAAGACGGGCGCCAGGGTACAAGATGAGCGTCAGCGCAGCGCCTCAAGCATGGTCTGGCCAATCTGGGTAGGGGATTCCGCGATATGCACACCAGCCTGGCGCAGCGCGCTGACTTTTCCCGCGACATCGCCGCGGCCGCCGCTGATGATCGCACCGGCATGCCCCATGCGGCGTCCGGCGGGCGCGTGCCGACCGGTAATATACGCGACAATCGGTTTGTCCGGTCGTTGTTGTCGCAGATACTCGGCGGCCAGTTCTTCCTCGCTACCACCGATTTCACCGATCAGGATCACGCCTCGGTAGCCGGATCGGCCAGAAATAACTGCAGGGCATCGATAAAACTGGTGCCGTGAATCGGATCGCCGCCGATACTCCAGGCAGGTGGACTGACCCAGGCCGACGCTGCTGGTCTGGCTGGTTGCTTCATAAGTCAGCGTTGAGGCACGCGATACAATACTGCCGATGCGACCGGGTTTGAAACCGGTGTCGGCATAATGCCCAACTTGCATTGCCCAGGAGGGTGAGAATGCCCAGATACAGTTCGGCCCGGATCAGAAGTGGACTGCTGGTCTGTTGCAGGTTTTTTCACTCGTACCCACATCGAGAGAATGGGAATACGCTCGGTGACACAGACGATCAGTGGAACGCCGGCTGTGGCTGCTTCCAGAATGGCATTAGCAGCTTTGGCCGGTGGCACAAACACCAGACTGGCGTCGGCCGGTGTCTGGCTCATGGCTTCGGCGACGGTATTGAACACCGGCACGCCAAGATGCGAGCGACCGCCTTTGCCGGGGGTCACACCAGCGACCACCTGGGTGCCGTAGGCAATCGCCCGTTCGGTATGGAAACTGCCTTGTGCGCCGGTCATCCCCTGTACGATAACGCGGGTGGAGGCATCGACCAAAATAGCCATCAGTTACCCTCCCTGGAGAACAGTTTTTTCATCGAGCCCAGCAATGAAGACGATGGGCGCTGACCGGATTGGGATTGAGCAGCAACCACCACCTGATTTGCAGCCTCTGCCAGATCGGTCACCAGCACTGCACCGAGGCCGGCTTCCTGCAGTCGCTGCCGGCCAAGCTCGGCATTGGTGCCATCCAGGCGTACGATAAGCGGGACTTTAGGCCTGGCATTACCGGCTTCGCGCAGCGCGACAATCAGACCATCGGCAATCACATCGCAACGCATGATGCCGCCGCCGAAAACATTCACCAGAATCGCTTTGATGTTGTTGTCTTCCAGCAGCAGTCGGAACGCCGCAGCGACTTGGGCCTGCCGCGATACGGGCGGCAGATCCATAAAGTTAGCGGGCTGGCCGCCGCGTTCAACGATGGCGTCCAGGGTTGCCAGCGCCAGACCAGCGCCGCTGACCAGCGTGCCGATATCGCCCTGCAGACGGACATAATTGATACCGTGTTTGGCAGCTGCGGCTTCGCTGGGTTCGCGATTGGCTTCGTCGCGCAAAGCGAGCAGATCAGCATGGCGGTATAAAGCATTGTCGTCAAAGCTCATTTTGACGTCCAGCGCGAGCACGTCACCGTTATCCACGACCGCCAGGGGGCTGATTTCGATCAGGGTTGCATCCAGTTCCAGAAACACACGGTACATGGTCTGTAAATAAGCCACTACTTTGCGTCCATGCTCGCCGCTGAGGCCGATTTGCTGGATCAGCTCGCCGATTTGAGCAGCACTTGGCTCTTCATCGACCGGCAGTTTGAGTTTCAGCACCCGTTCCGGATGGCGCAGTGCGACTTCCTCAATACTGTCGCCGCCGCGTTCCGGCGAGGCCAGATAGGTCAGCGTGTCGTCCTGGCTGTCGAGTAACAGGGCGACGTAGAACGCACGGACGATCTCGCAACCCTGTTCGATATACACCTTGTGCACAATCTGACCCTGTGGCCGGGTCTGGCTGGTGGCCAGCTGGGAGCCCAGCATATGCTCGGCCACCATGCGGGCATCTTCCGGGGTATGGACCGCCTGTACACCGCCGGCCGGTCCGCGTCCGCCGGCATGGATCTGTGCTTTGACCATCCAGGTCGGTCCGTGCAGGGTGCGCGCCACGGCCTCAGCCTGAGACGGGGTACTGGCGACATCACCCGGCGGGACGGCAACACCGTAGCTGCGTAATAATTTTTTAGCCTGGTATTCGTATACGTTCACCGTTGCATCTCCTCTCTGCCGGCCGCTCGGTGCAATGAGCGGCCCCGGCAATACCGTGCCTGGCCCGCTCCGGACAGCCGGGTGCTAAGCGCCCGAAGCCGTCGTTTCGGCGTGTCTGGCGACCGGTTCAACCCGGGCTGCACAGAACTTGAACTCCGGAATTTTACCGAACGGATCCAGTTGCGGATTAGTGAGCATATTCGCGGCCGCTTCGGCATAACAGAATGGTATGAACAGCATGCCGTCCTGGATTGCATTATCAAGTTTGGCTTTCAGTTCAATGGCCCCGCGCCGGGTCACCACCCGAATGGGATCGCCGGGCTGGATACCGAACTGTTCCAGCTGCCGCGCATTCAGACTGGCTACGGGTTCAGGCTCAATGGCATCCAGCACGCTGGCACGTCGGGTCATGGCCCCGGTATGCCAGTGTTCCAGCGCCCGACCGGTGGTGAGTACCAGTGGAAATTCGGCGTCCGGCAGTTCAGCCGGTGGCAGCACCGAAGCCGGAACCAGCTTGCCGCGCCCACTGGCAGTGGGAAACCGCTCCGCGAAGACGATTTCGTTGCCTGGTTTGTCGGGCGCATCACAGGGATAGGTGACCGAGTTTTCACGCTCCACGCGTTCCCAGCTGATGTTGTTCAATGACGGCATCACACTGGCCATCTCGGTGAATATCTCGGCCGGACCGCTGTAATTCCAGGGCAGGCCCAGGCGCTGAGCGAGCTGCTGGATGATCCACCAGTCCTGGCGGGCATCGCCGGGCATTTTTATCGCCGGGCGGCCCATCTGGACCTGCCGGTTGGTGTTGGTGACAGTGCCGGATTTTTCCGGCCAGGCCGAAGCCGGCAGCACCACGTCTGCGTAGCGCGCGGTTTCGGTGAGAAACAGATCCTGCACCACCAGATGATCGAGTTTTGCCAGTGCCTCCCGGGCGTGCTGTACATCCGGGTCCGACATGGCCGGGTTTTCCCCCATGATGTACATGCCCCGGACTTCGCCGGCATGAATGGCATCCATGATTTCCACCACAGTCAAACCGCGTTTCGGGTCCAGGCTGGCACCCCAGGCGTCTTCGAAGCGCTGGCGGATATTGGCATCGTCCACCGCCTGATAATCCGGGAAAACCATCGGGATCAGACCAGCGTCGGATGCGCCCTGGACATTATTCTGTCCGCGCAGCGGGTGCAGACCTGTACCCGGGCGACCGGTCTGCCCGGTAATCAGCGCCAGTGCAATGAGGCAACGGGCATTATCGGTGCCGTGGGTATGCTGGGAAACACCCATACCCCAGAAAATAATGGCTTTTTCGGCCCGGGCATAAGTATGCGCCACGGTGCGCAGGGTTTGGGCATCGATACCGCAGACCTCGCTCATGGCTTCCGGCGTGAAATCTTTGATATGGGTTTTCAGCGCTTCGAAGTTTTCCGTCATTGCTGCAACATACTGTTTGTCGTACAGCTCATCAGTGATGATCACATTGAGCAGTGCGTTCAGCATGGCCACATCAGCGCCTGGCTTGAACTGCAGCATATGGGTGGCATGGCGTTGCAGGGCCTGGCCGCGCGGGTCCATCACAATCAGGGTTTTGCCTGCTTTGGCCGCCTGTTTGAAATAGGTCGCAGCGACCGGGTGAGTCTCAGTCGGGTTGGCGCCAATAACGATGATGACATCGCTTTCCTCAACGGCCATAAACGGCGCTGTGACTGCGCCGGAGCCGATGCCTTCCATCAGCGCGGCGACACTGGAGGCGTGGCAAAGCCGGGTGCAATGATCGACATTATTGGTGCCAAAACCGATACGCACCAGTTTCTGGAACAAATAAGCTTCTTCGTTGCTGCCTTTGGCCGAGCCGAAACCAGCCAGTGCATCGGGGCCGGAAGTGTCACGGATCTGTGCCAGACCGCTGGCTGCACGTTCGAGTGCTTCTTCCCAGCTGGCGGTGCGGAAGTGGGTCCAGGGATTGGCCGGATCGATATCGGTATTGGCGTCTTTCGGGGCATCGTCCTTGCGGATCAGCGGTGTGGTCAGACGGTGCGGATGCTTGACGTAATCGAAGCCGAAACGGCCTTTGACGCACAAACGCTGCTCGTTGGAGGGGCCATTACGGCCCTGTACCGCGACGATCTCGTTGTCTTTGACCTGATAGGTGAGCTGACAGCCGACACCGCAATAAGGGCAAATACTGTTGGTTTCGGTCAGCGGATCGGTTTTGCCGACACCGTGTTCATCGACCAGGTTGGCTTCCATCAGGGCACCGGTAGGACAGGCCTGTACGCACTCGCCACAGGCGACGCAGGTGCTTTCGCCCATCGGGTCGTCGAAATCGAACACAATTTTGGCGTTATGGCCACGATAGGCCATGCCGATTACGTCATTGACCTGCACTTCGCGACAGGCGCGCACGCACAGATTGCACTGGATGCAGGCATCCAGGTTGACCCGCATGGCTGGATGGCTGGCGTCCGGCGCAGGTTGCGAGCGTTTGGGAAAACGGCTGCTGTCGAGCGCCTGATAATCAGCCCAGTGCCATAATTTGGAATTGGGATCATGCGCGACCTCGCGGGCGGGCTGATCGGCCAGCAAGAGTTCCATGACCAGCTTCTGTGCGGCCTGTGCCCGCTCGTTCTGGCTGTGGACTTTCATGCCGGGTGCGGGTTTGCGGATACAAGAGGCTGCCAGAACCCGCTCACCTTCGATTTCCACCATGCAGGCCCGGCAATTACCGTCCGCTCGATAGCCGGGTTCTGGCGCGTAGCATAAGTGCGGAATTTCACTCTGGTGGCGCTTGGCGGCCTGCCAGATAGTCTCGCCCGGATAGGCTTCGACTTCCTGCCCGTTCAGGGTGAATTTTATGGTTTCATGCGCAACGGCGTTCATGCCATATCCTCCGGAAAATATTTGATGACCGACAGCAGGGGATTGGGTGCCGCTTGTCCCAGGCCGCAGATTGAGGCATCCCGCATGACCTGGCTGAGTTCCTGCAGCAGCGGTACATCCCAGTGTTCAGTCTGCATCAATTTGACCGCTTTTTCGGTGCCGACCCGGCAGGGCGTGCACTGGCCGCAGGATTCGTCTTCGAAAAAGCGCATCAGATTCAGCGCCACATCTTTCATATTGTCATGGTCTGACAGAATCACCACCGCGTGCGAGCCGACGAAGCTGCCGTGTTTTTCCAGCTGGCCGAACTCCAGCGGCAGGTTGCCCATACTGGCAGGCAGAATACCGCCTGACGCACCGCCGGGCAGATAGCCCTTGAAGTGATGCCCAGCCAGCATGCCGCCGCAGTATTCGTCGATCAGCTCCTGTACGGTGATGCCAGCCGGGGCGAGCTTGACCCCCGGTTCTTTGACCCGACCGGAGACGGAGTAACTGCGCAGGCCCTTGCCGCCATTACGGCCCTGCTGGACAAACCACTCGTGGCCGCGCCGGATGATATCCGGGATCCAGAACAGGGTTTCAACGTTCTGCACCAGGGTGGGGCGCCCGAAAATGCCGATTTCAGCCACATAGGGCGGGCGATGGCGGGGCAGACCGCGTTTGCCTTCAATTGATTCGAGCATGGCGGATTCTTCACCGCAGATATAGGCCCCGGCGCCGCGCCGCAGCTCGATGTTGACATGCGGGCTGAGTCCAGCCTGTTGCAGCTGTTCGATCTCGCGCAGCAGCACTTCCCGCGCCGCCGGATATTCGTCGCGCAGATAGATATAAACCGTTTCGGCTTCCACTACCCAGGCGGCAATCAGCATGCCTTCCAGGAATTGATGCGGTTTTTGCTCCAGATAAAAACGGTCCTTGAAGGTGCCCGGTTCGCCTTCGTCAGCGTTGACCGCCATCAGCCGGGGGCCACGATAACCGCGCACAAACTGCCATTTTTTACCAGTTGGAAAACCTGCCCCGCCCAGACCGCGCAGCGAGGAATCCAGCATGGTCTGAATCAGATCATCGCGCTGGGTGGTATTGTCCAGGCAGCTCTGCAGGGTGCTGTAGCCGCCTTCGGCACGATATGCATCCAGTGCCTGATAAGCCGGCAGCACAGGATGGATGTGTTTATTGGTGACCGCGTCGCTGATACTGGCGACACTGGCATGATCGACATGCCGATGCCCGACTTCGGCAACCGGTGCCATATCACAGCGGCCCATGCAGGGCGCACGCAGGACGCGAACTTTATCGCCCAGTGCAGCCGGCAGTTGCTCGAGCAGTTCGCGGGCACCATTGAGTTCGCAGCTAAGACTGTCGCAGACCCGCACCGTGAGCGTCTCGATTGGCTGGGATTCATCCAGCACGACATCGAAATGCGCGTAAAAGGTTGCGACTTCATAGACTTCTGTCAGGGCCAGGCGCATTTCCTGAGCCAACGCGGCCAGATGATCTGCGCCTAAATAGCCGTATTTATCTTGTAGCAGGTGTAAATATTCGATTAATAAATCACGCCGCCGTGGTCGCTCGCCAAGTAGCGCCTGCACATCGGATAACGCTTGTTGACTGGCTTGCCGGCCTTTGGGTTGGTACTGCTTGCGACGCCGGCCGGAGCCAGGGTGTAGACGGCGTTGCGTCGGGAAAGTGGCCTCACTCATAACAAAATCCAATCACTCAATTCTTCGTTAAATAATGTCGTGATGAGCACCTTAGTGCGCCATCAATACAGAGATATCAGCATAGCGCATCAGATGCTGGGTCACGCCGCCAAACAGTAACTGGCTGGCGCGCATGCGGTTATAGGCACCAATGACCATTAAATCGGCCTGTATGCTGTGAGCCTGCTCCAGCAGGGTGGCACCGACATTATGACCGCTGCGGCTAAACAGCAGGAGTTTGGCGTTGATATCGTGCCAGGCCAGATATTCCTGCAAGGTTTCACAGCTCTGTTGGCTGCGTTGCGAGCCCAGAATGGTTACTGTCTCCGCCCGTACCAGCAGCGGCATAGCGCTACTGACAGCCTGACTGGCTTCGGCGCTGCCGTTCCAGCCGATAGTAATATGCTGGCCGACGGTGTCCTGGGCTTCGGGCGGTGCCATTAAAATAGGCCGCTTGGCGCGCAGCAGTACGGTTTCCAGCATACTGGCGCGGCGTTCTTCGCCCGGTCGCTGCAGCAGGATTAAATCATTCAGACGGCTGCGTTCCAGCAAGGTTTCATCTTCACCTTCGCGCCATGATGCGGTCACACCCTGCCTGGGTTGGGTTGGTCCATCGACCAGTGGACTAGCATTTTCCTGGCAGAATTCGTCAAACCGGTGGCGAATTTCTGCCGCGCGATCATCTTCCTGATGTTCGATGACATCGGTAATGGTTTTGCGGAATTTGATTGGATGACAGCGAGCCGAACACGAAGGGTACCGCATCATCGGGGTCGCGCCTTAATAACAGCAGTTCGATATGGGCATCGAACTGCCGGGCAAGGGCCAGGCCGGTGGCCAGTACCCGGCGGGTAATTTCTGCGGCATCGCGCGGCACCAAAATGGTCTTGATCATTAAACGTCCTCCTATGAATCTGTCTCAAAAAGCCTATCCTGACGCTTTTTGAAATCGAAAACAAAAAATATCAAGCTTTTCGTTTTCACCGGACATCGGTGCCCTGCGGGTCATGCATTCGCCGGGTAAGGAGCCGAATAAAGCCGGATAAGGACAAGTACCTTATCCGCGGCTGTCAGTAACGACAGCCGTAACGGTTGTGCGCCTGACGCTGCGCTGCCTGGAAAAAACGGGTTTAAAACAAACCTTCGATCTGTCCCTGCTCGTTCAGGCGGATATGGTTTGCAGCAGGTACCCGGGGTAAGCCCGGCATGGTCATGATTTCGCCGCAGACTACGACAACAAATTCCGCCCCGGCTGAGAGTCGCACTTCGCGAATCGGTACCACATGGCCGCTGGGTGCGCCTTTCAGATTGGGATCAGTGGAAAAACTATACTGGGTTTTTGCCATGCAGACCGGGAAATGCCCGTAATCTTTCTGAAACCCGGCGATCCGGTCCCGCACGGCTTTATCGGCGACGATATCGTCAGCATGGTACAGCTTGGTCGCAATGGTCTTGATTTTGTCCCACAGAGGCATATCGTCATTATAGAGCGGTGCGAAATTGGCGGAGTCGGAGTCGCACAACCGTACTACTTCGTTGGCCAGCTCTTCGGTGCCGGCACCGCCGTTGGCCCAGTGCGAGCACAGAATCGCTTTGGCACCTTGCTGTGCGGTGATTTCCCGTACTGCATCGATCTCAGCCTGGGTATCGTAGATGAACTGATTGATTGCCACGACTACCGGTACGCCAAAGGTTTTGACGTTGCGCAGATGGCGTTGCAGATTGACCGCACCCTTGCGGACCGCCTCGACATTTTCCTCTTTCAGATCGTCTTTACCGACCCCGCCGTGCATTTTAAGCGCCCGGATAGTGGCAACAATCACCGCCGCCGAAGGCTTGAGGTCGGCTTTGCGGCATTTGATATCGAAAAACTTCTCGGCCCCCAGGTCGGCCCCGAAACCGGCTTCGGTGACCACATAGTCGGCCAGTTTCAGCGCTGTTTTGGTCGCGATAACCGAGTTGCAGCCGTGGGCGATATTGGCGAACGGGCCGCCGTGCACAAAAGCCGGGTTGTTTTCCAGGGTTTGCACCAGATTCGGCATGAACGCGTCTTTCAGTAATACTGTCATGGCGCCGTCAGCGTTCAGGTCGCGGGCGGTGACCGGTTTACGCTCGCGGGTGTAGCCGACAACAATATTACCCAGGCGTTTTTCCAGATCCTGCATGTCACGTGACAAGCAGAAAATCGCCATGACCTCCGAAGCGACAGTAATATCGAAACCGTCTTCACGCGGGTAACCATTGCCCAGCCGGCCCAGCGAGATGACCAGATTCCGCAAGGCGCGATCGTTCATATCGACGACCCGGCGCCACTGTATCCGGCGTACATCGATACCGAGCTCATTGCCCCAGTTAATGTGGTTGTCGACCATCGCCGAAAGCAGGTTATGGGCCGAGCCGATAGCGTGAAAATCGCCCGTGAAATGCAGGTTGATGTCTTCCATCGGCACGACTTGTGCATAACCGCCGCCTGCTGCGCCGCCTTTCATGCCGAAACACGGTCCCAGGCTGGGTTCACGCAAACACATGACGGCTTTCTTGCCAATCCGGTTCAGGCCGTCGCCCAACCCTACGGTGGTGGTGGTTTTACCTTCGCCGGCCGGGGTCGGCGTGATCGCGGTGACCAGAATGAGTTTGCCGTCGGGGCGATCAGCCAGCGAGTCGATGAACTCGTAGCTGATTTTGGCTTTGGTATGGCCGTAGGGCAGTAATGATTCGTATGGAATGTCCAGTTTAGCGCCGATTTCGGCAATCGGCTGCATGGTAGCGGCGCGGGCAATTTCAATATCGCTTTTTACATCGGTCATAGATATTCTCCAGGGCTCCTGCGGACTTAGTGCGATTGGTGGGTGGGAACTGGGGGCGAATCTAGCCGAGTTTATCCCCGACACTCAAGCCGCTTTTGGCGGCAAATTCGCTTGCAGCAATCTTCTTGTCGCCTTCAGGACGAACCCGTTTAATCAGCACCTGCCCCTCTTGCGTGGCAACGCGAATGCCGTTGTCGTCAATGGCCAGGACGGTGCCAGGTGCGTCGCCGGATTCGCCAGACTCCGAGGGCAGGGCGCTGTCGAAGATTTTCAGGGTCTGGTCCTGGTAGCGAGTCCAGGCGCCGGGTTGCGGATTGGTGCCGCGAATCAGGTTGTACACCTGTTGTGCAGGTTTATTCCAGTCGATCTGGGCGTCCTCGGCACGACACCAGCCTTCGTAGCTGCCAGCTTCCGGATCTTGCGGGATTTTCGGGGCATTACCCGCTTTGACCAGATCAACCGCTTCCAGCATGGCCGCAACGCCGAGCGGAAACAATGAGTCGAAATACAGACTGCCCAGCGTGTCGTCCGGGCCGATCTCGACTTCTTTTTGCAGCAATATGGGGCCGGTATCCAGACCGTTGTCAGGCCAGAAAATGCTCAGTCCGGTTTTTTTCTTGCCGAAAATAATCGGCCAGTTGATGGAACTCGGGCCTTTGTGATCCGGCAGCAGTGACGGGTGATATTGGATCGTACCGTGGGTCGGAATATGCAAGGCTTCCTCCGGCACGAACAAGGTCACATACGCCATCACGCCAATATCCGGCTGCAGACTGCGGATCTGTTCCCAGACCTCGGGTTTTCTGAATGATTTGGGCTGAAACAGCGGCAGCCCCTGCTCCAGAGCGTAGGTTTTGAGTGGATCGACCGGCCGACCTTCTTTATCAGGCCCGCAGTAGACCCCGACAACATTGTCGCCACGCTCGAGCAAAGCTTGCAAAACAGCCTGGCCAAATGCTTGCTGACCATTAAAAATAATGCGCATGAATCTCCTCCTGTTGTGACTTGATACTGCCGCAGCGGCGCGGTTTACACCGCGCCTGCCTCTTTGGCCGCTTTGATATCGGGTTCGGCAAAACCGATTTCCTGCAGGATTTCGTCGGTATGCTCACCCAGCAATGGCGAGCGCTTGACCTCAGCCGGCGAGTCCGACAATTTGATCGGGTTGCCGACAGACAGGTATTTACCCCGGGTGGGGTGATCCACCTCGACCACCGTGCCGGTTTTGCGCAACGAGGGTTCTTCGGCCAGTTCTTTCATGGACAGCACCGGTCCACAGGGCACGTTTAAAGGATTGAGGATGTCCATGACCTCGAATTTGGTTTTGGTCATCGTCCATTTTTCAATTTCAGCGAAGACTTTATCAAGTTTGGGCAGGCGTGCTTCCGGCGTGTTCCACTCGGGGTCCTCGAGCCAGTCCTCATGGCCGATAGCTTTAGCCAGGGCCGGAAACGCTGCCGCCTGGGTGATAACGTAGGTGTAGGCATTGGGGTCGTGTTCCCAGCCTTTGCAGCGGACGATCCAGCCCGGCTGGCCACCCCCTGACGCATTGCCTGCACGCGGTGTAGCTTCGCCGAATTCGCCATTGGGATACTGCGGATACTCTTTCAGCGGGCCGTGTTGCAGGCGTTGCTGATCGCGCAGTTTGACCCGGCACAAGTTCAGCACGCCGTCCTGCATGGCGCAGCTGACTCGTTGGCCGCGGCCGCTCTGGGTGCGCTGGTACAGAGCGGTAACGATACCCAGGGCCAGATGCAAACCGGTGCCCGAATCACCAATCTGGGCACCCGTGACGGTCGGGGGACCGTCATCAAAACCGGTGGTACTGGCGGCACCGCCCGTGCACTGGGCGACATTTTCGTACACTTTGCAATCTTCATACGGGCCGGGGCCGAAGCCTTTAACGGACGCATAAATCATGCGCGGGTTGAGCTCCTGGATACGCTCCCAGCTGAACCCCATGCGATCCAGCGCGCCCGGTGCGAAATTTTCCACCATGACATCGCAATGTTTAATCAACCGCTCGAAAATCTGCCGCCCGGTTTCTGATTTGGTGTTCAGCGTGAGGCTGCGTTTATTGTGATTCAGCATTGTGAAATACAGGCTGTCGACATCGGGGATGTCGCGCAGCTGACCACGCGTTGCATCACCGACGCCGGGCCGCTCGATTTTGATGACATCGGCTCCGAACCAGGCCAGTAACTGGGTGCAGGTAGGGCCGGACTGCACGTGCGTCATATCCAGTATTTTGATGCCTTCTAATGCTTTCATGAATCGTATCGCCTATCGTTAAATCAAAAGGTTATTTGTACATCGTTTGGTTCTTGGTGCCCGGCGCGTACTCGTTC
Organism: Gammaproteobacteria bacterium; assembly: GCA_041396125.1. GTDB lineage: Bacteria > Pseudomonadota > Gammaproteobacteria > Competibacterales > Competibacteraceae > JAWKZG01. The sequence continues at coordinate 302,730 of JAWKZG010000002.1, forward strand.
GGATCAACCCAGATATTCACCACCGCACACTTGCCGGTTTTGGCGATTGCCTCGCGAGCGCGTTGCAGGGCCGGTTGAATATCTTTGGGATCACGCACTTCCTCGCCGTAGCCGCCGATCATCTGGCCAAATTTGGAAAACTCGACATCGCCGAGTTTATTGCCGATATCACCGCGATTGGCGCCATATTTGGCGATCTGACCGTAGCGGATCTGGTTCATGGCGGAGTTATTGCCGACAATGGCCAGATAGGGTGCGCCAAAGCGCTGGGCTGTTTCCATATCGAACGCGGTCATGCCGAATGCGCCATCGCCGTAAAAACACACGACTTCTTTCTGCGGATGGGCCAGTTTGGAGGCCATTGCGAAGCCGGTACCCACACCGAGCGAACCGAGCGCACCGGGATCCATCCATTGGCCGGGCCGGCGCGGCCGCACAGCTTGCGCCGAAATGGTGACAACGTCGCCGCCATCACCAATATAAATGGTGTCGTCGGTCAGAAATTCGTTGATCTCCCAGGCGACCCGGTAAGGGTGAATCGGGGCCTGATCGGATTTGAACAGCGGCATGAGTTTGTCCAGTGCTTTCGCTTCGGCCTCGCGCAATTGTTTCATCCATTGCTGGCGGGCCTGCCGTTTGCCCTGGTCGAGCCGACCGGAAGCCGCTTGCAGCACAGCGCTGAGCACCGCACCCGGATCGCCGACCAGACCGAGCGAGATGTCGCGGTTTTTACCAACAGTGCGATAATCCATGTCGATCTGTACCAGGGTTACTTCACTGTTGATTCGCTTGCCGTAGCCCATGCGAAAATCAAAAGGGGTGCCGACAATCACGATCACATCGGCATTTTTAAACGCCTGACTGCGGGTGCGATCGAAATGGTGTGGATCGCCGGGCGGCAACAGGCCGCGGCTGCCGCCGTTGAAATAACCGGGGATATCCAGCCCGCGTAACAAGGCAATGGCTTCTTCATGACCGCGCGCAGCCCAGACCTGCTGACCGAACAAAATAGCCGGGCGTTCGGATTTGGACAGAATATCCGCCAGTTTTTCGATGTCCTGGGGATCACCGATAGATTTGGTCGATGCCCGGTAATGGCCCGGCTTGGGCACTACGGCTTTCTCGGCGGGCACTTCGCGGTCCAGCACATCACGGGGAATTTCCAGATAAGAGGGTCCGTAGGCACCGGCAAAGCACTCCCGTGCCGCCATTGCCACCATATCGGCAACGCGCTCGGTGGCCGGTACGGTGGCCGCGAATTTGGTGATAGCAGACATCATATCGACGTGGGGCAGATCCTGTAGCGAGCCCATTTTATGCTGACTCAGCGCGCCCTGGCCGCCGATATGTAGCACCGGGCTTTCCGAGCGAAATGCGGTGGCGATGCCGGTAACCGCGTTGGTGCAACCGGGGCCAGCGGTGGTCACCACACAGCCCAGTTTGCCGGTCTGGCGGGCATAGCCATCAGCGGCATGGGCGGCAACCTGCTCGTGCCGCACATCGACAATGCGGATACCTTCATCCAGGCAGCCATCGTAGATATCGATGATATGCCCACCGCAGAGCGTGAAAATGGTATCCACGCCTTCGTTTTTCAGCGCTCTGGCGACCAGATGGCCGCCAGAAATGAGCTGGCCGGTACGGTCTTTCTGGGCCAGGGTGTCGGTTGCGGTAGAGGACGCTTCAGCGCTTGACATGATCAGGTTCTCCTTCATTTAAATGGCTCTAGCGGTTGGAGGGGTCCGGGCCGTTTGTGCAACAGCAGGTACCCGTTTTGTGCTTAGTCTAGGTAATGCACATTTTCTTCTATATGCTTGGCTAAATTGAGTGTGTGCTCGCGCACCAGCCGTTCGGCCCGATCAGCGTCACGCGCTTCCAGGGCTTCGATAATATGCATGTGATCAATGATGGAACGACTGGCACGGTCGTTTTCAGTGATCGTGCGGCGGCGGATGCCGCGTAGATGAATGAACAGATTTTCAGTCATGTTTTCGAGTAGGTGGCAGCGACTGAGACTTAATATGGTTTGATGAAATTCGACATTCTTGTCGGAGTATTCGTCAATTTTGGCTTGTACCTGGGAGCCTTCAAATGTTGCGAACATGCGCCGCAGACTGGCAATATCCTCGTCACTGGCACGATCCACAATCAGCCGTGCTGCCATGCTTTCCAGGGCCGCCCAGACGAAGATCATTTCGATGATTTCCTGCTTGGTCTTACGCACCACAAAGGCACCGCGCCGCGGGATCATCTTGACCAGCCCTTCCTGCTCAAGTCGACACAAGGCTTCCCGCACCGGTGTCCGGCTGACACCTAAATTTTCTGACAGTTGTCGCTCATCAAGCCGATGTTGTTTATCGCTGTCGGCATATATGGGGAGCGTACTGATGGCTTCTTTTAAAGCCGAGTAAATTCGATCTTTGAGAACGACATTGGAATCCAGGCGTTCAATAGCTAGTTTGGTGGTCATGGCGGCGTTAAAATCATGAATATTGTATTTGGTATACATTATACCAAATGATCCGGGCTTAGAAAACTACCCTTGTACAACAAAAAGCCTTTAGTTTTGACAAAAACTTACGATCTAATCCCCAATGATAAACTTGTAAATAAACATGTAATGATAGGCAGTACCTGATTAGTGACTATAAAAGGTAGACAGGCACGGCAATTGTAATAACATCAAGATCCTGCATTGGGCAGCAGCACGACGGCATAATAATAACCAGACACTGTACCGTCTTGTCCTGCAGAGCAGGTGCCATGTATTAATGCGGGCTACGACAAAAACCGGCTGCAGGATGACAACATTGCGGCAGGTAACGACTACTGTAGGGCAGGATCCAGGACCATGACTTTTTCCGATCAGAGAACAACGAAGAACAGAGCAGCTTGCGCGTGAAGTTATTCACAAAAGTCGCTACAAGGGTTGCCACGACGGTCTCCGACGCGCTGGCGCAAACGGGTTTTGTGCCGCGTTATTCCAGACATGCACGCAAAAAACAGGTGGCAACGAACGGGGCGACAGGTGGCAAACAGATCAGGGATGAGCTTGTTGATACCGGTGTGGACTGGTTATGGGAAACGGATGTATTGCATCGTATAAGCGCACTGTCGCCCGTGGCATCGCAGGATTATCCGATCCGCGAGCAGGAGCTGCATCATCGCGCCCTGGCCGATCTGGTGTTGACCGAAGTATGCCCGCAGCAATGGGCGTATATCAGCCAGCAATTGAGGGCCGGGCAGGCATTTCGCAATGTATTGCTCTGTCTGCAGACCGGATCGTTGCTGCGCTGGGTTTTTCTTACCGGCAAGCCCCGGCTTTCGCCCCGTGGGGGCATGCTGGGCTTTAGCGGCAGTGCGCGCGAATTGCTGCCGGCGACGCTGCCTGATCTGAACGGTGCCGTAGTTGGCAGTGGCCTGGCCCTGTTCGGACCACAAGCCCAGTTACTGGCCTGGAACACGCGGTTTGCCCAACTCCACGCCTATCTGGGCGGACATTTGAAAGTTGGACTGGATATCCGTCACTGGCTGGAGCTGCAGCTTGAGCAGGGCGTTATCAGTCTGGACGACGGGCAGGATGCTGCCGCCTGGCTGGAGCAGCGGCTGGCACAGTTGAGTCAGCCGGTTGCGGCTGATCGGGGCTGGCTGAACGATGTTATCAGCTGGCGCCATTACCAGCGTCTGAGTTTGTCCGATGGCCGTATGCTGTGGCTGGAAAGCCCCATGGGCCCGGCTTCGGACGAACAGGTCGGCGAGACTGCGGGAGTCCGGGTACCGAGTGGTGATGCACCTGCCGTGTTATTGCTCGACAGCCGGACGCTGCGCATTATCGATTCCAATGCAGCCGCTGCTAACCTGTACGAATGTGCGCGTGCAGAACTGGTCGGGCTGAACGTACTGGATTTGTTTGCCCATACCGATGAGGCCATCTCGTTTATCGGCCGGGCGCTGGCGCAGGGCAGTGGTTATGCGAACCGGCTGACACACCATACCTTGCCGGGCAAACCTTTCAGTGTGGTCATGCATATTACCGAGCTGGAACATGCTGGCAACAATAATAGTGTGTGCCTGATTATCAATCCCAGCACCAGCACCAGCACCAGCACCAATACCGATGCGCCCGCGCCGAATAGCGGTAATGAGCTGTTGCAGCGGTTTCAGGATTTCGCCGAGATTGCGGTCGATGTAGCCTGGGAGCTGGATGCCGCCAATCGCCTTGTGTATGTCTCGGAGTCACTGGCCAAACTGACGGGCCGAACCGCACTGGCGCTGCAGGGGCAGGATTTCAGCATGGTGCTGCAGGGGATGACGCATGAGCCCAAAAGCGTGCGGTCTTTTTTGCAGCGGCTGGAGGCCAAATCAGCAGCAACGACGGAATTGACGGTTCAGCTGCCAAATGACGCTGTCGCGGTCTATCGCATGATTGCCAAGCCGGTGTTGAGCCCTGGGGGCGAGTTTAAAGGCTATCGTGGGGTCGGACAGGACATTACAGACTCTTATCAGCTGTCGCAGCAGCTTATTCATCAGGCCACCCACGATGAGCTGACCGGGTTGATTAACCGGCGCGAATTCGAGCACCGGCTGGCCGGGGCGCGGGAGCGTTCCAAAACCAGCGGGATCGAGCATGTTTTGTGTTATCTGGATCTGGATCAGTTCAAAATTGTCAACGATACCGTAGGGCATAATGCAGGCGATCAACTGCTGCGCCAGGTGGCCGGTATGCTGGCCAGTCGGGTGCGTAAACACGATACTGTAGCGCGTCTGGGTGGTGATGAATTTGGGGTTTTACTCGATGGTTGCAATCTGGATGTTGCCTGCCGTATTGCCCAGGCTCTGATTGATGATCTGAAAAGTTTTCGGTTTTCCTGGCAGGACAATCAGTTTGAAATCGGTGCCAGTATCGGTCTGGTGCCTATCAGTATGTCCAGCAGCACGGTGTCGCATCTGCTGTCGCTGGCCGATATTGCCTGTTATGCGGCCAAGGATGGTGGCCGTAACCGCTATCATGTCTACCAGCCGGAAGATGAGGAAGTGGCGCAACGGCAAGCCGATCTGCGTAGTGCTGCCAGCCTGTCGCAGGCCTTGCATGATAAGCGTTTCATCCTGCTGGGACAGTCCATCGAGCCGCTCCAGCAAGATAGCGACAGTGTCTGCGAACATATCGAGATTCTGGTCCGGGTAGCCGATACCGAGGGGCATATCCTGGAGCCCGGTGCGTTTATTCCGGCCGCCGAGCGTTTCGGTATGATGGTGGCCATAGATCGCTGGGTAGTCAGCAGCGCGCTGGCGCAATATGCAACGGTTTTCAAGAATGCCGTCAACGGCAGCGGTATCATGGCGATCAATTTGTCTGGCCTGTCGTTAACGGATCCGGACATGACCAACTATATCCAGACTGAACTGAAAAATTCCCGAGTGCCGCCGGATTGTATCTGCTTCGAGATTACGGAAACTGCTGCTATCCGAAATTTTGCCCAGGCCAAGCGCTTTGTATCGGAGTTGCGTCAGTTGGGCTGTTTGTTTTCTCTGGATGATTTCGGCAGCGGCTTATCATCGTTTTCCTACCTGCGAGAGTTTTCCGTCGATTATCTCAAGATCGATGGCAGCTTTGTGCGTCGGATGGCGCAGGATAAAGTCAATCACACGCTGGTGTCGGCTATTAATGATGTCGGTCATGCCATGGGTATGCAAACTATCGCTGAAAGCGCGGAAGACAAGGAAACGGTCAGTCTGCTGAAAAACATGGGCGTCGATTTTGTGCAAGGCTATGGTATCTCCAAACCCCGTTTGCTATATCGCCATGGCCGGGTACCGAATCTGGTGCTGTAAAACTGTGTCCGCTTCAGCGCGCTGCGACAGTGAGCTGAAAAAGCGGCAGATAACGGCCGGGAATACTGTCTGATTCGCGCTGGCCAAGCAGCGTAGCGCCAGCTGCCTGATAAAAGCCCGCCGCGTTGGGATCTGCCTGAATAAGCAAATCCTGTGCACCCAGTTTTTGCGCGATCTGTTGCGCATGCCGCAGCAACGCCCGGCCCAGTCCCTGGCCAATATAGGCCGGTTCGATAAACAAAGCGGCCAGTTCCATTTCCATATCGCTGTCCGCCAGTTCCTCAAGCGCATAAAATCCCAGTATTGATGTGGGTGACTTCAAGGACAATTCAGCAGGTTCGGCTACATAAACGTGTGCTGAGGCAGCGCTGATCTGTGCCGGGGTATAGCTCAGTTCATCCCGACAGGCTGCCATGAACTCGGCTGAATAGCCCCAGTAGGCCTTGGCGCGCAGAGCCAGAGTGCTGAGCTGTCGGGCCTCGTCGTTGTCAGCGCGGGCCGGGCGGATTGAGTGGGGTACAGTTTGCATGGCAGTGTTTCGGTTGTGGCCGTCTTGTATAGACAGGACTTGTCAGGACAATATATCAACAAAGATAAGGCTGGATGCTGTTATCGGCGTTGATTTCTGCCAGTAACCAGTCTTCAAAGGTGCTGATGCGCGGATCATTGAGCAATTCCTTGCGATAGACCAGATACCACGCTCCCGGCTCGGGGATCGCCAGCGTAAAAGGCCGTAACAGTCGGCCACTGACCAAATCCTGTGCGGCAAACGGGCCGCTGGTTATGGCAACCCCCTGACCTTCAGCCGCCGCTTCGTAAGCCAGCAGATAGGTATCCACCTGCGGTCCGGGCCGCTCAGCCAGTTGCGGCAGCTGCGCAGCATCGAGCCAGGTGCGCCAGTTATCCTCATCGGTGTACACCCGCAGCAATTTGACGTTGGTCAGATCGGCCGGTTGACGCAGCCCCAGTCCGCCTTGCTGCAGGGCTGGACTGCAGACCGGAAAAATCAGTGAACGGAACAAAACCGGTAATGCAGGCGGGGATTGTGCGGGCCGCGCAGATAAATCATGCCCAGATCGGCCTGATCATCATCAAAATCCCAGGCCATAACGCTGCTGAGCAGGCGCAAGGAAAAATCCGCTGCGGTAAAACGGTGCAGACGAGGCATCAGCCAGCGCACCGCAACAGTGATATAAACCCCGAGCGTCAGATCACCGTGGCCGCTGGTCTGGCGTATCAGCCGCAATCCCTGACGAATCTGCTCGAAACTGTCGCGTACGATCGGCAGCAGTAATTTACCCGCTGGCGTCAGTTGTACACTGCGACCACGGCGCCAGAACAGGGCTGTATGCAAATGCTGTTCCAGCTGGCGGATTTGGTGACTGACTGCCGAGCGGGTAACGCACAGCTCGATGGCGGCTGCGCCAAAATTCAAATGTCGGGCAGCGGCTTCAAAACATCGCAGGCCTGCCAGCGGTGGTAAACGTTCAGGCGATGGGCTAACCGTACCCTTTTCCATGTTCGTGTGCGCTCAGATAAGCAAATGTATAAGGTGAATTATATTCACCAGTTGACTAAAAACTATCGCTTGTTGCAAATGCTGCTGACTGGCAGGCTAGGGTTGCCGGTAAACCACCGAAAAACAATCCGAAAATTGCCTTCGAGGAGTAAGCAGAATGAGCGAGACAGAGACCCGCCGTTCCCCCCGTGGGGTGAGTCGTCGCGGTGCCCGCGCCGCTATGATCGCCAAACGCAGTGCGCCGTTACCGGATGCCATGCGCCCGGTGAGAGCCGGCCTGGAAGGTGGTCGTTACCGGCTGTTAAGTGAGGCGGATATACAGAAAATTCACCATGCTGCGCTGGATATTCTGGCTACCATCGGGCTGGTTGATGCAATCCCGTCATGCATTGCAGCGGTCACGGCAGCGGGTGGCGAGCTTACTGCGCAAGGCCGCTTATTGTTTCCGGCCGCACTGGTCGAAGATACCCTGGCCAAGGCCGCCCGGCATTTTGTATTGCACGGCCAGACGCCAGCTCACGATATGGAGCCGTGGGGTAAAAAAATCTATTTTGGCACGGCCGGTGCTGCGGTGCATATCGTTGATGCACAAACCGGTGTGTACCGGGATTCCACTCTGGCTGATTTGTACGACACAACGCGTCTGGTCGATGCGTTGGAGCATATTCATTTCCTGCAGCGACCATTGGTAGCGCGTGATTTGAGCGATTCCTTCGAGCTGGATATCAATACCTGTTATGCGGCTGTCGCGGGCACCACCAAACATGTCGGCACCAGTTTTATTAAACCCGGGCATGTGGATGCCTGCCTGCAAATGTTGCATACGATTGCCGGCGGCGAAGAGGCCTGGCGGGCGCGACCGTTTGTCAGCCAGTCCAATTGTTTTGTGGTGCCACCGCTGAAGTTCGCTCAGGATGCCTGTGCCTGTCTGGAAAGCGCTGTTCACGGCGGTATGCCAGTGCTGCTATTGTCCGCGGCACAAGCCGGTGCGACTAGCCCGGCAGCACTGGCCGGGACAATTGCCCAGGCCGTCGCCGAGGTGCTGGCTGGTCTGGTGTACGTGAATGCGCTGAAGCCGGGTCACCCAGCTATTTTCGGCACCTGGCCGTTCGTGTCCGATTTGCGCACCGGGGCGATGTCCGGCGGCAGTGGCGAGCAGACGCTGCTGATGGCAGCCTGTGCCCAGATGGCGCAGTTTTATGATTTGACCGGCGGTGTTTGTGCGGGTATTTCCGATTCGAAAATTCCCGACGCGCAAATGGGCTTTGAACGGGGTTACAGCCACGCGCTGGTGGGTAATGCGGGTGCTAATCTGATCTACGAATCGGCTGGCATGCATGCCAGCCTGCTGGGTTTCTGCCTGGAAAGCGCAGTGATCGACAACGACGCTATCGGCGCGGCTTTGCGCACGGTACGCGGTATTGAAGTGAACGACGATACCCTGTCGCTGGCGGCCATTCGTGACGTCTGTCTGAACGGTCCGGGGCATTATCTGGGCCATGCCCAGACCTTAAGCCTGATGCAGACAGAATATTTGTACCCGCTGGTAGCGGATCGATCCAGCCCGAAAGAATGGGTCGAGAACCAGTCCCCTGGTATTCTGGATCATGCCCTGAAAAAAACCCGCGAGATTTTAAGCACGCATTATCCGGCGCATATCCCGGTGGCTATCGATCAGCAGTTACGGGCGCAGTATCCTATTAAATTACCGCGTCAGGCTATGCGCGCGGCGCACTGATCCACTGCCGGTCTGACGTCCTGAATTAAGAGGAAAAAAATGGCAAGTTTACCTACAACAGCACGAGTGGTGATTATCGGTGGCGGGGTGGTTGGCGTGTCCAGCCTTTATCATCTGGCGCGTTTAGGCTGGACTGATTGTGTGCTGCTGGAAAAAAACGAACTCACCGCCGGCTCGACCTGGCATGCAGCAGGCAATTGCCCGAATTTTGCCGGTTCCTGGTCACTGATGAAACTGCAAAGCTATTCCACCGCACTGTACCGGGAACTGGCCGAGAGGATGGATTACCCGATCAATTACCACGTCAACGGAGCAATTCGGCTGGCCCATACACAAGGCCGCATGCAGGAGTTTGCCCATGTCAATGCTATGGCGCGGGCGCAGGGTATGGATTTTGAGATGCTGACGCCACTGGAAATCAAAGAGCGCTATCCGTTCATTGAATTGCACGATATCAAGGGGGCCAGCTGGGATCCGCTGGATGGCGATATTGATCCGGCCCAGTTGACGCAGGCGCTGGCCAAGGGGGCGCGCGATCTGGGTGCTAAAATTCAGCGATTTTGTCCGGTGACCGGGGTACGGCGCGAACACGATGAATGGGTCATCCAGACCGGGCAGGGCGAGATTCGCTGTGAGTTTGTCGTTAATGCCGGCGGCTATTATGCCCAGCAGATCAGTCGCTGGTTTATCCCTTACGGTGGCCGCGAGTTGCCCCAGGTGACGCTGGCGCATCAGTATCTGGTTACTGAGGCGATTCCACAGCTGACGAATCGCTCATCCCAACTGCCACTGCTGCGCGATCCTGATGTCAGCTATTATCTGCGGCAGGAAAAAGACAGCCTGCTGCTGGGACCTTACGAACGCCACTGCCGTGCCGAATGGATCAATGAACCGATGCCGGCGGACTTTTCCTTTCAGTTGTTTCCGGACGATCTGGAGCGTCTGGAACCGTATATTGAAGACGCCTGCGCCCGTGTTCCGTTGCTAGGCAGTGTGGGCCTGATGCGGGTCATCAATGGCCCGATCCCGTATGCACCTGATGGTAATCCATTGATCGGTCCGATGCCGGGCGTACCGAATGCGTTTGAAGCCTGTGTGTTCACCTTTGGTGTCGTGCAGGGTGGCGGCGCGGGTAAAGTGCTGGCTGAATGGGTGACGGCGGGAGAAACCGAATGGGATATGTGGTCTTGCGATCCACGCCGGTTTACCGGATTCGCCGATCAGGCCTATGCGACGGCTAAAGGAATTGAGGTTTACAGTCACGAATACGCGATTCATTTTCCGCACTATCCCTGGCCGGAAGGGCGCGGGAAACGGGTCTCGCCATTGTATGACCGGCTGGCAGGCCTGGGCGCACAGTTTCTGGCCGCTGCTGGCTGGGAGCGCGCAGCCTGGTATGCCCGTCCCGGCGATGATACTGCGCTGGCGTCCTGTCAAACCTTCGAGCGGGCTGGACCGTGGTTCAAGGCGGTAGGGGAAGAATGCCGAACGGTGCGTGATGCGGTGGGAATATGCGAACTGCCAGGTTTTACCCGGTTGCGACTCAGGGGCGCTGGCGCTGCGAACTGGCTGAGTGGTCTGATCACCGGCAATCTGCCCCGTGTGGGGCGTCTGGCGCTGGCCTATTTTGCCGACAGCAAAGGCCGCATAGTGACCGAGATGACCATCGCGCGGCTGGCCGCAGATGAGTTTCTATTGCTGGGCGCTGCCGCTGCCGAATGGCATGACCGTGACTGGCTGCAACAGCATATACCGACCGGGTCGACTGTCAGCATCGAGAATCTGAGTGAAACAGAAACCTGCCTGAGCATCACCGGCCCGCAATCCCGCCAGCTGTTGTCCGGTTTGTGCGATGCAGATCTGACTCTGCCCTGGCTGAGCCATCAAAACAGCACTATTGCCGGAGTGCCGGTAAGGTTATTGCGGGTATCGTATGTCGGCGAGCTGGGCTGGGAGATTCATTGTGATATAGCGGCCAGTCCGGATGTATTCGAAGCCGTGTGGGTGGCAGGACAACCACTTGGATTGCGTCCTTTCGGGGCTTATGCCATGGATGCGATGCGTATTGAAAAAGGCTATAAAAGCTGGAAACAGGATCTCTCGACCGATTTCACAGTGCTCGAAGCAGGGCTGGCGCGCTTCGTTAATTTCGAAAAAGCTGATTTTGTCGGACGTGACGCGTTACTGCAGCAGCAGGCCGCAGGGTTGCAGCAATGCGGTGTGACACTGTCGGTTGAAACCGGCGATTATGAAGCACCCTATCTGTCGACCGTCTGGCAGGGCGAGCAGCGGGTCGGTCTGGTGACATCCTGCAATTACGGTTATCGGGTTGGAAAATCTATCGCTCTGGCGGTTGTACAGCACACGTGCAGTGCGCCCGGAACCGCGCTGGAGGTCGAGATTTTTGGGGTACGCTGCCCCGCCACCGTAGCGCCGGGATCAGCGCTTTATGATCCAGACAACACACGCTTGCGGGCTTGAACGTGGTGTTTGAGCACTTGTGATTGACAAGTAATGGATAAATATTTTTTATTTTCAGTATATTGCGTATTTTAATGCAAAAGCCTTGCTTTCGCATTGTCTGAGCCAGACTGGTGTCAGAGTGGGTACAAGCCTGAAAAAAAGCCGTAGCACAATGTCGCCAGGCTTATCGGGATAATCTGCTGGCCAGTAAGGGCACGGGCATGGTGGTAATAGCGTCTGACAAAATCAACTGTTACTCTATAAGCAGGCACTTTCAACGAGTATCCTGCCATGATGAGATCTATTTTACTGCCATTTCATGACGATGATATTGATCAAGCGGCACTTGATACGGCACTGCTGATTGCAGGGCAATATCAAAGTTATATCGAGGGGCTTTTTGTCTGGCAACCGCCGCAAATTATTGCCGGTGCCGGGGAAGGCATCACTCTGTATGGTGATTATGTCACTCAGATCGCCGCCGAGGGACGCCAGATGGCGACGCAAGCGCGTGAGCGTTTCAATTCGATCATGGCGCAGCGTGGTATTCGTATGAACGCCAGCGATACCGATGTAGACGGCATCCGGGCTGGCTGGTACGAAGGCGAAGGGCTGGAAGATCGGGTTGTAGGTGATTACGGCCGGGCGTTTGACATAATCGTAATCAGCCGGACGGGAAAACCGGCGTCGGGGGACTGGAACGCGACCTGCGAGGCTGCCCTGTTCGAAAGCGGTCGACCAATAATACTGGCGCCGCCGCAGGCTGTGGATAATCTGGGCAGTAAGGTTCTGGTGGCCTGGAATGGCAGTACTGAAACCGCCCGGACTATTGCTTTCGGTATGCCGTTTTTAGAACGCGCCGAGGAGATTATTGTACTAACTGTGGAAGAAGAAACCGTACCCGGCCCGAGTGGTGAACAAATCGCCCGCTGCCTGTTGCGTAATGGTCTGAATGCGCGGTCGAAAACCGTGCAGCAACAAGGTCGTCCGGTCGGTCAGGCAATTCTGGACGAGGTCGTCGAACAGGGTGCTGATCTGATCTTCAAGGGGGCATATACCCAAAGCCGCTTGCGCCAGATGATTTTCGGCGGGGCTACCCGGCGGATTCTGTCGCACGCCACCGTGCCCGTATTGATGGCGCATTAGCGCAGCGGGTTGTTTACCGCCATGGTAGCGTCCGGTCGGGGTTGTCCCGCTTGAAAACAGCGCTTGCAGGGCACCGACGTGTTCATTTCCGGTGTGTGCTGTTGGCAGGGTCCCGGCTGGATTTTGCTATTACCTGAATAGAGGAGGGGCGGGGCATGGACTACACCATTACCCCTGCAGATGACGGGCCTTATATTATTATAAAAACGAAGGGCGAAATTTCCGGCCAAAATGTTATGCAACAGAATATCGAAGCGCACGAACTGGGCGCTCGACTGGGCATCAATTGCTATCTGGTGGATTTGACAGAGGCCAGGAATACAGATACTGATTTTGGAAATTATGAATTTGCCTACAACGATATGCAGGCAATGCCCGGCATTGATAAAACGGCCCGTGTCGCTTTAGTGGTCAGTGCAGACGACTCATCGCACGATTTCCCTGTTACTGTTTCCAGAAACGCCGGTCTAAACGTGACGCTGTTTACCGACACCGCATGCGCGATACAACATCTTTTAGGGATTGCCCCGACTGCTTGTAACAGGCGCTTGTAAAAATTCTATATTGTTATCAGCGCCGTGCAACGCCAGCCTGTCGCCGTCGTGCCGCCGGTAAATGTGCTGATTCCTGCGCAAACAGATCGGCCAGCTCTTCCATAATCGTCCCACCCAGTTGTTCGGCGTCCACCAGCGTGACAGCACGCCGGTAATAACGGGTGACATCATGGCCAATACCAATCGCCAGCAATTCCACCGGGCTGCGGTTTTCGATGTAATCAATGACCTGACGCAGATGCTGATCCAGATAATGGCTGGGATTGACCGACAGGGTGGAATCGTCCACCGGCGCGCCGTCAGAAATGACCATCAGGATACGCCGCTGTTCGGGGCGGGCAATCAAGCGGCTATGCGCCCACAGCAGGGCTTCGCCGTCGATGTTCTCTTTCAGAATACCTTCGCTGAACATCATGCCCAGATTATTGCGGGCGCGCCGCCACGGGGTATCGGCGGATTTATAAATGATATGGCGCAAATCATTGAGCCGGCCAGGATTAGCCGGTTTTTCCTGGGCCAGCCATTTTTCCCGTGACTGGCCACCTTTCCAGGCGCGGGTGGTAAAGCCCAGAATTTCCACCCGTACACCGCAGCGTTCCAGAATACGGGCCAGAATATCGGTGCTGACCGCAGCCATAATGATGGGGCGTCCGCGCATGGAACCAGAGTTGTCGATCAGCAGCGTGACCACCGTGTCGCGGAAGTCGGTGTCTTTTTCCTGTTTATAACTGAGTGAATGATTGGGGTTAGCTACCACCCGGGCCAGGCGGGCAGCATCAAGCATGCCTTCTTCCAGGTCGAACAGCCATTCCCGCGTTTGCCGGGCCATCAGGCGTCGTTGCAGGCGATTGGCCAGTTTGCCGATGACGCCTTGAAGATGCGCTTCGTGCTGATCCAGCTGCTTGCGCAGGCGGCTGAGTTCTTCGGCGCTGGCCAGTTCTTCGGCCTGTACGATTTCGTCGTACTGGGTGGTAAACGCCCGATAGCGTTCGGTAGCCGGCAGATTGCTGCCGTCCATGTTGTAACTCCACTCACCTTCGCGGGTATCAGCCGCGCCGCTGTCCATGTCGATGCTTTCCTGCTCCATGGCTTCACCGTCGGCATCGGCTTCTTCGCTGGACTCGCCGGCCATGCTGTCAGCAGCAGACGTGGCGGCGTCATCGGCTTCGCTGTCACCGCTGTCGCCCGGCTGGTCGTCATCATCGCTGTCGAGCGGGTTCTGATCATCGCTTTGCTCGCTGGCGGGTTCGCTGACAAAGCCTAAATCCTCCAGCAGGTTCTGGCAGGTTTTGGCATAAGCCTGCTGGTCGTGCATGCTGGCCTGCAAGGCGCTGATGTTTTCACCCAGTTTTTCTTCCAGCTCCGGCCGCCACAATTGCATGAGTTTGCTGGCAGCCGGTGGCGGCGGGGTACCCAGCATGGCTTCGCGGGCCAGTAACGCCAGGGCTTCCGGCAATTGCAGGGGATTACGTTCGTGAACAGAATCGAAACCCTGATCGCGGCAACGTGAACTCAGCAAAGCAGTGAGATTATCGGCAACACCGCTCAGCCGTTCCGCGCCAATGGCCTGATAGCGGGTGCGCTCCAAAGCTTCGAAAGCAGCTCTGGCAGCGGGGTCAGCTGGTACACAACGTTGGTGCAGGTTACTGTTATGGTATTTCAGTTTCAGCGCCATCTGGTCGGCTTCGCCTCGCACCTGCTGCACCGCAGCATAGGGCAGCCCTTTGGGTGGCGTCGGAAAGCGGGCTGTGGTGCCGCTTATATTGGCGTGATTGGCAGCACCGAACTCGACATCAATATCGTTGCGTTCGGCCAGTGCGCGCAACGTGGCTTCGGTTGCACGCCGGAACTGATCATTTTGCTGTTGCCCCATACCGGTATCAGACTAAAGTCGGTTGAATGCCTGATTCCGGCAATTCCTCACCGAAACAGCGCTGATAATATTCCGCAATGATGGGCCGCTCGGTTTCATCGCACTTATTGAGGAAGGTCAGCCGAAAGGCGAATCCCACATCATTGAACAAACGTGCGTTTTCCGCCCAGGTCAGGACGGTTCGCGGACTCATGACGGTGGAGATATCGCCGTTAATAAAACCGGAGCGGGTCAGGTCGGCCAGATCAACCATAGCGCTGATAGTCTGGCGTCCGCTGTCGGTGTTGTAAACGGGTACTTTGGCCAGCACGATATCCACTTCGGCATCGTGCTCCAGGTAGTTCAGGGTGGCGACGATGCTCCAGCGATCCATCTGGCCCTGGTTGATCTGCTGTGTGCCGTGATAAAGCCCGGTGGTGTCGCCCAGACCCACCGTGTTTGCGGTGGCAAACAGGCGGAAATAGGGATGGGCGCGCAATACTCTGGACTGATCCAGCAGGGTCAGGCGGCCTTCTGCCTCCAGTACCCGCTGAATAACGAACATGACGTCCGGTCGACCGGCATCGTATTCATCGAAGACCAGCGCCACCGGGTGCTGAAAGGCCCAGGGCAGTATGCCTTCCTTGAATTCGGTGATTTGCACGCCTTCGCGGATCACGATAGCGTCTTTGCCAACCAGGTCGATCCGGCTGACGTGACTGTCCAGATTAACCCGTATACAAGGCCAGTTCAGACGGGCGGCGACTTGTTCGATATGGGTGGATTTGCCCGTGCCGTGATAGCCCTGGATCATGACCCGTCGATTGTGTGCAAAGCCTGCCAGAATCGCCAGCGTAGTGGGGCGATCAAAGCGATAGGCCTCATCCAGAGTGGGTACATGCTCGCTGGACTCGCTGAAGGCGGGCACTTCCAGGTCGAGGTCGATACCGAAAGCGTCCCGCACCGCGACGGTGGTATCGGGCATGTTGGGGATCGACGCAAGGTCATTGACGGGGCTGCTTGAGCTGCGGGCTGACATAATTATCGGATACCTAAAGTAAAGTTCACGGTTTGGTGGGTAGAGCGCTGCATTCCTGAATGCAAACTACAGAATGTACATCATTTTGCACTGCTGGTCATGTCCTCCGGAGTTGAAAGTGGGGTGAAAATAGGTTGAAAGTGAGGCGTGCAATGTGTTGTCGAACGAATAGTGAAAAAATCACGGTGTGGGGGCGGTGTGATAGCAAAATGTATGAGCTTGTTTCATCGAAACCGGTTTCAGCTTAGAAAAAATCCGGCTTGCAGAGTTGGGTACTAGGCTTCTATCAAGTATTATGCCCGCATCGTCCGAATTCATCGAAAGGTGAGCCTAATGTTATTGAAGGCACCCAAGCTGTCCTCACATGATCCTGTCTGGTCGCGCATTCGAGCGGAAGCTGCCGACATCGTGAACGAGGAACCGATTCTCGCCAGCTATGTGCACGCCACTGTGCTCAAGCATACAACGCTGGAAAGTGCGCTGAGCTATCAGCTGGCCCATAAACTGGGCAGTGTCGAAGTGCGCGCCATGCTGGTGCGGGAAGTGTTCGATGAAGCGTTCGTTAATGATCCTGCCATCGGGGCAGCGGTCCGCGCTGATATCGTGGCGGTCAACGAACGTGATGCGGCTTGCCAGACGTATCTGCAACCGTTGCTGTATTTTAAGGGGTTTCATGCGCTGCAAGCCTATCGGGTGGCGCATTGGCTGTGGCAACAGCAGCGTTATCAGATCGCGTTTTTTCTGCAAAACCGTATTTCCGAGGCGTTCGGCGCGGATATCCATCCGGCTGCGCGTATTGGCAAGGGCATCATGATCGATCATGCCACCAGCGTGGTGATCGGTGAGACGGCTGTTGTCGATGATGATGTGTCCATGTTGCATGAAGTAACTCTGGGCGGCACCGGAAAGGTCAGCGGCGATCGCCACCCAAAAGTGCGCCAGGGTGTACTGATTGGTGCCGGTGCGAAAATCCTGGGTAATGTAGTCATTGGCGAGGGCAGTCGAGTCGGTGCCGGCAGTGTGGTGCTGAAAGATGTACCACCGCATTGCACGGTGGTTGGCGTTCCTGCCCGGGTGGTTGGCTGCGCCGGTTGTGATCGTCCCGCCGAACGCATGGACCACCGGATCGAAGCCGGCAACGAAAGCGAATAAGCGGGTTCTTTCGCCCGCCGCTTAAGCAACTCCGGGTCTTCTGGCAAAAGCCCGCAAGGATAAAATCTTGCGGGCTTTTGCGTTGTACAGTCTTAAAGCGACGGCTTGATGGTAATACCGCGCGGACGGCGCTTTTTCAGCCGCATGCTCTCGTGCTGGCGTTTTTCCGCATGCGCCATCAAACGCTGGTGGCAGCTGAGCTGCTCTTCCTCGGTACGCGGCTGGCGCTGCCGGTAACTGCCATCCTCCAGCATATCCCAGGCGCTGCGCTGATCGTTCAGTTGGGTGTCCAGCATATTGCGCAATTCGGCGCGCAGTTCTGGAGCTTCTATCGGGGTAACGACTTCCACCCGACTTTCCAGGTTTCGTTTCATGCAATCGGCCGAGCCAATGAAATATTCTTCCTCGCCGGCGTTGCGGAAATAAAAGACGCGGGTGTGTTCCAGCAAGCGGCCCACGATGCTGATCACCTGGATAGTTTCTGACAAGCCTGGGATGCCGGGACGCAGGCGGCAGGTATCGCGCACGATCAGATCCACCTTGACCCCGGCCTGCGAGGCCCGGTACAAGGCTTCGACGATATCGCTGTCTTCCAGTGCATTCATTTTGAATTGGATCAGACCGGGTTTGCCGGCCTGGTGGTGCTCGATTTCACGCGCTATTTTGGCCAGCAGCGCGGGTTTCAGCACTTTGGGTGCCGGCAGCAGCTTGTGGTAGTTACGCTTCGGGACGTAACCGGTGGTCAGGTAATTAAACAATTCGGTCAGGTCTTCGCCAATGACCGGATCACAGGTCAGTAAGCCCAGGTCGGTATATAAGCGTGCGGTTCCCGCGTGATAATTGCCGGTGCCAATATGGGCATAGCGGCGTAAACCGCTGTAATCGCGGCGTACCACAAATACCACTTTACAATGGGTTTTCAGGCCGACCACGCCATAAGTGACATGGATGCCGGCTTCTTCCAGCCGGTTGGCCCAGCGGATATTGGCTGATTCATCAAAACGGGCTTTGAGTTCGACCACCACAGCGACCTGTTTGCCGTTCTGCGCGGCGTCAATCAGGTATTGAATGATTTTGCTGTCTTCCGAGGTCCGGTACAGCGTCATTTTAATCGCCAGGACTTTCGGATCGCGGCTGGCCTCGCGCACGAACCGCTCCACTGAGGTGACGAAGGACTCGTAGGGATGTTGCAACAGGATGGAGCCGTGTTCACGAATGACATGAAAAATATTGGACGTGCCCACCAGTTTGGGGTTGTCGACCGGGTGCTGTGGCGGATCGCGCAGTTCCGGCCGATCCAGTCCGACCAGCTGAAACAGATCACGAGTGCCCATCATGCCATCGGTTTCGAATACATCGGCAGCTTCATCTAGCCCCAGTTCTGCGGCCAGCATGCCTTTGTGCAAAAGGTTCATGCCGTTTTGCACCTGCAAGCGCACAATCGCCGCGAAGCGCCGCTCGCGCAGCTCCGATTCGATCATCGAAAGCAGATCGTCGGCCTGTTCCTCGCTTTTCTCGGTAACCGCATTGCGGGTGACCCGGAATAATTCGCAGGATTCTACAACCATGCCGGGAAACAGCAGGTCAAGATTTTCCGCCATGACTTCTTCCAGCGGTACGAAAATACGGTTTTCTATCGACAGAAAGCGCGGTACACCGCTGCCAACCGGTACTTTTATCCGGGCCAGCGCAGTTTGATCATCGTCTTGATAGCGCACGGTGACCAGCAGGTTCAGCGACAGATTGGAAATAAACGGGAACGGATGGGCCGGGTCCATCGCTTGCGGGGTAACCAGCGGGAAGATATTACGCAGGTAATACTCGCGTAATTCGAGCTGCTGTTGAGGCTCCAGCTCCTGGTAGCGTTTGATGTGGATATCCTGCTCGGCCAGCAAAGCCTGCAATTGGCGAAACAGCGTGCGCTGATGCGCCTCGATTTCGCGTACCTGCTCATAGCATTCGATGATCTGCTGTGGCGGGGTACGGCCATCGACGGTGGGCTGTCGCATACCAGCACCGCTTTGTTGCTTCAGACCACCAATCCGCTTCATGAAAAACTCATCCAGATTCGAGCCGACGATAGCCAAAAACTTGGTTCGTTCCAGCAGCGGGTTACGTTCATCCTCGGCTTCGTGCAGAACGCGACGATTGAACGTAAGCCAGGTCAGTTCCCGATTTAAATACCATTCAGGTGACTTGAAATCGAACACTTGCGGTGCAGCCTGAGCAGTATCTGCAGCTGTTGCTGGTTTTGTTGCGGGTGGCTTGGCCGGTTGCTCAACGCGCTGAGTCTGGCGGGTCCGGTTGGGACGCTTGGTCGTGGTTTGTGGGTCAGTTGAGGAGGTGGAATCAGTCATAGTGTAATCCGATTTGTTTAGAGAGCCGTAAACTGCATGCTTGATCGCAAGGCTGGAGAGTCATGGTTGACAACTGAGGTCAGCTTATCTAAATATTCTCTGTTTTCAACCGAAGTATAACGCAGCACTATGCTCATCGTGTTACGATCCTGTTATAGCGATAGTAGCATTAGACCGTAGACATCATTTGCGATTACCAATAGGACTGTAGCAATGGATAATCCGGTAAGGCAGCGTCCGCGCACACAGCCTGTATTTCGTCACCGATCAAAACAGTTTGTTATATGGGCTGCCCTGTTGTGCAGCCCTGTCGTGATGGCGGGAAACACTTATATCTACAAAGATAAAAGCGGTCGAACGCATATCACCAATGTTCCGACCACCGAAGCGGGTTTCAAGTTAATTAAAACCATCGCGACACCGGTCTATAAAAAAGCGCCTGAGCAAAAGCTGGCGACAGCTGAGCCGGCAACCGCAGGCACGATCCAGTACGGCGGTAGCGGCTGGAAACTGATTGCTCCTGTATGATGGCCGCATGACAGCAGCCATGCTGGGCAATATTGGTACCGGTAAAAGCACACGACCGTTTTCAGTCAATGCCAAAAATCAGCAGCGCTATGCGGGCGTTGTGCGGCAGGCGGCACAAAAATATAATCTGGATCCGTACTTGGTACATGCTGTCATCAGTGCTGAGTCAGCCTCATAACCCAACCGCGAAATCGCATGCGGGTGCGACAGGGTTGATGCAATTGATGCCGGCAACTGCTGAGCGTTTCGGTAAAGAACGCGCTTGATCCGGTTGCCAATATCTGACGGCGGCGCGCGCTATCTGCGCTGGCTGCTGAATTATTTCAACGGTAATGAACCTGGCACTGGCGGGGTACAATGCTGGTGAAGGTGCGGTCGTCAAATACAACTATCAGATTCCGCCCTACAAGGAAACGCAGACCTATGTGTCGCGGGTACTGCAGTTTTATCGACATTATCGCAGTAAGGGCGGCTGATTTTTCAGGGTTTAACATCATGCATATGCTTAACAGGCGCCCGTTGCGGGCGCTTTTGCTTTTTGCGGGTCTGGTTTTACTGGTACCGTTGCAGGCCGCGGATCTGGCTCGGCAGCGGTCGCTGTATCAAGCTGCGGAACAAGCCTTGGCGGCGGGTGATCGCAGTGTCCTGGTGGCGCAGGACAAAGCTCTGCAAACGTACCCCTTGTATCCGTATCTGCTATACACCGATCTGACGCAACGTCTGGCAGACTCTCCGGCCGCCGACGTGCGCGCGTTTTTGAGCGAGTTCGCGGCCACTCCGCTGGCACCCCGATTGCGTGAGCGCTGGCTTAAACAGCTGGCTGCACAACAGCAATGGCAAGATTTCCTGCGAGACTTTGGTGCAACCCAGGACGTCGAACTTGATTGCCTGCGGCGCCAGGCGCTGTTGCAGACCGGTCAGCAACAGCAAGCCCTGAACGGGATTGAGTCGATCTGGCTATCAGGTTATTACCGCCCGGATGCCTGTGACCCGGTGTTTGCTGTCTGGCGTCAGCAGGGGGGCTACACCCAGGCACGTATCTGGCATCGCTTTGAACTCAGCATGCAAGCCGGCCAGGCTGGTCTGGCGCGTTATCTGCGCGGATTGCTGCGCGGGCGACAGCAGCAGCTGGCCGATCTTTGGCTGGCGGTGCATGCCCGGCCCGAGCTGGTGCTTGACCGGGCGCGATTTGCCCGTCTGGATGAAATCACCGCCCGTATCGTGCTGCATGGACTGACCCGCTGGAGCAGCCGTGATTCGGTTGAAGCAGCGGCGGCGTTTGATCGTTTGCAGCAGCAGTTGCAATTTCCGCCCAGTGTGGAACTGGACGCCCTGCAGCAGCGACTGGCTTTGTTTGTCGCCAGCCGGGGCGATCCCAGTGCTGTGCGCCGGCTGGCAGAGCTGCCCCCCCGACTGGTCAATGAAGCGGTCGATGAATGGCGGGTACGCACCGCTTTGCAGCGCGGTGACTGGGCTGGCGTATTACACTGGACCGAAGCCATGCAGCCAGCTACCCGCGAGCAGCTGGCCTGGCGTTACTGGCGCGCCAGGGCACTGGAACAGCGCGGCCAGACTGCTGCTGCCAATACACTTTATCGGGCGCTGGCCCAACAGCGGGATTACTACGGTTTTCTGGCAGCGGATCGCGCGGGGCTTGATTACACGATTCGCAACGTTCCCACTGCAGCGGACAAAACACGTATCGCGCAATTGCAGGACAGCGCAACCGCCCGGCGCGCCCGCGAATTATTGTACTGGCAACGTAATCCGGATGCCCGGCTGGAATGGCGTTTGCTGCTTGCCGATGCCGATCGCGAGACGCTGCGCGCTGCGGCGCAGTTAGCGCATAACTGGGGTTGGCACGATCGGGCGATTGCGACACTGGCACTGGCCAATGACTGGGACGATCTGGCCCTGCGTTTTCCATTACCGCACCGTGCCCTGGTGGAGCGCTATGCACGCGAACATAGTCTGAACCCGGCCTGGGTGTACGCAATCATGCGCAAAGAAAGCATCTTCCAGCAGGATATACGCTCTGGAGCAGGCGCCATTGGCCTGATGCAGATCATGCCGGCGACCGGGCAGAAAATTGCCAGCGAGCTGAAAGTCACCTGGCGCGGACCCTACACGCTGCTGGCGGGTGACACGAATATTCGATTCGGGACTTATTATTTACGCGCCGGTATGGAGCGGTTTGAAAATAATCCCATTCTGGCGAGTGCCGCGTATAATGCCGGACCGCATCGGGTACAAAACTGGTTGCCGACGGACAGCACACCGGCTGATATCTGGGTAGAACTGATCCCGTTTTCCGAAACGCGCGACTATGTCAAACGGGTGTTGGAATATACGGTTGTCTATGCGCACCGGCTGGGCCAGACACTCAGTCTGCGCAGTCTGATGCCGCCGCCCTAGCAGCTGTTTCAAAAACCGTTTCGTTTTTTCAATAGTAGAGTTGGTACTGAGCGCTGATTTGATTTCAGAAAGTCAGCATGACCTGTTTTTGCAACAAACGCTTAGCTGTATTCGCCCTGAATTCCCAGCCTGAATTATTCCTGAATTATTGAGGAGAGCCTAATGAGCGAAGCTTTTATCTGTGACGCGATCCGCACGCCGATCGGTCGTTATGGTGGCGCATTGTCCACAGTGCGTGCCGACGATCTGGCCGCATTGCCGATCAAGGCGCTGCAGTCGCGCAACAGTGAGGTGGATTGGGTGGCCGTGGACGATGTGATTTATGGTTGCGCCAATCAGGCCGGTGAGGACAATCGCAATGTCGCGCGCATGGCCCTGTTATTAGCCGGTCTGCCGGAGACCGTGCCGGGTGCCACTGTGAATCGCTTGTGCGGATCGGGTCTGGACGCCATAAATATCGCCGCGCGCGCTATCAAAACAGGGGAACAGGATGTGCTGATCGCCGGCGGGGTCGAGTCCATGAGCCGGGCACCATTTGTGCTGGCCAAGGCCAGGGCGGCGTTTGATCGTAACGCCGAGATGTACGATACGACCATCGGCTGGCGTTTTGTTAATCCGCTGATGCGGGCGCAATACGGCACCGATGCGATGCCGGAAACGGCTGAAAATGTTGCGACAGAGTTCAACATCGCCCGTGAGGATCAGGATGCTTTTGCCTGGCGCTCGCAGCAGCGGGCTGGTGCAGCAATGGCGAGCGGATGGCTGCAACAGGAAATCATTCCGGTCAGCATTCCGCAGCGCAAAGGTGAAGCACTGCGTATCGAGCAGGACGAACATCCACGTCCGGAAACCACACTGGCGGCGCTGGCTGCCCTGAAAACACCGTTTCGTACCGATGGCACCGTCACAGCAGGGAATGCGTCCGGCGTCAATGACGGTGCCTGTGCGCTCTTGCTGGCCTCCGAAAGCGGAGCGAAAAAGCACGGCCTGACACCACGTGCCCGGGTAGTCGCCACTGCTGTGGCGGGGGTAGCACCGCGCATTATGGGGATGGGGCCGGTACCGGCAACACAGAAAGTATTGGCGCAAACAGGACTGCAACTGGCTGCCATGGATGTGATCGAGCTGAACGAAGCTTTTGCCGCCCAGGCGCTGGCGGTACTGCGTCAGCTGGGACTGCCCGACGATGCGGCCCAGGTCAATCCCAATGGCGGTGCGATCGCGCTGGGTCATCCGCTCGGCATGAGCGGAGCCCGCCTGGTAACCACCGCTTTGTATCAATTGCAGCGCAGCGGCGGTCGCTATGCCTTATGCACGATGTGCATCGGGGTAGGACAGGGTATCGCCATGATCATTGAGCGGGTCTGAAGTATCCGGCGGTGTAAAAACCGGCTGTTGCATATCCCATGTTGGCATGCGTGTGTACCCAGCGCCCATCTCTCCTGCAAACACCACAATCGAAACATAATATGAATGAACCGAGCCATATTCTGACCGTCGTCACCCCGGACAAGCGCGGTATCATCGCTGCCTTGACTGAAATTCTGGACCGTAACCAGGTGACTGTCCTGGAACTCAGCCAGACCGTCGTGCGCGATTATTTCACCATTATTATCGTTATTCGCGTACCGGCTGAATCTGACCACGAACAACTGACGGCAATGCTGGAAGCCACTCTGGCCGACGGTGCCAGTCTGTCCTTGCTGGATTACAAGCCCAGCCCCCGTTCACAACAGGCCACCGGGGCTTATATGCTAACGGCCAACGGTGCTGCCAGTACGGGCGTGTTGCATACGATCAGCGCTCTGATCGCTGAACGAGGCGGTAATTTTACCGATCTGAGCAGTCGTATCATGGCGCAGGAGATGAATCTGGTCGCCGAAATCGATCTGCCGAAAAATGTCGCACTGGATCAACTGCAGATTGATTTGGAACATGCCGGCAGTGCGGTGGGTCTGACCGTTCGTTTGCAGCATCAGCGCCTGTTCCAGGCCACCAACGAGATCGCTTTCCGACGTTTGCCAAAGAGAGAAAAAACATGATCCGTACTGACGCGGTTTTCGAAACCCTGCGCATGTTCCAGGAAGAAAACCTGGATGTGCGTACGGTAACCCTGGGCTTGAATCTGGACGATTGCAGCAGTCCCACACTGGCCCATATGCTGGATAAAATTCAGGCCAAAATCAATCGTTACGCCGGCGATATGGTGCAGGCCAGCCGCCAGATCGAGCGCCGTTTCGGCATTCCCGTGGTTAATAAGCGGATTGCCGTATCACCAATTGCCAGTGTTGCTGCGGGGCACGGGACCGATGCTATGGTGCGTATTGCCAAGCGGCTGGATCAGGCAGCCGCTGACGTCGGCGTCGATTTACTGGGCGGTTTCGGTGCCATGGTGCATAAAGGGATGACCAGCAGTGCCGTGGCGCTGATTGACAGTTTGCCGGAAGCGCTCTCGCAAACCGGGCGGGTCTGTTCCGGTATCAGCGTTGCCAGTACCCGCGCCGGGGTCAATATGGACGCTGTACTTAAGCTGGGACATACCATTCGGGCGATGGCGGAAGCGGATCGCGCCAATCACGGTTTTGCCTGCGCTAAACTGGTGGTGTTCGCCAATATGCCGGAAGATAATCCGTTCATGGCCGGCGCGACCCACGGTGCCGGTGAAGCCGAAGCCGTGATCAATATCGGCGTGTCTGGCCCCGGTGTGGTGAAACGCGCCCTGCAGCGCCTGATCGAAGAGGCCGGACCGGAGCAACTAACCCTGGCTGATCTGGCTGAAGAAATCAAAATCACGGCGTTCCGGGTCACCCGGGTGGGTGAGTTGATTGGACACGAGCTGGCGACTGCGCTTGGAGTGCAATTCGGCATCGTGGATTTATCGCTGGCCCCGACGCCCAAAGTCGGTGACTCAATTGGTGAAATCCTGCAGATCATGGGCATCAGTGCGATTGGCGCGCCCGGTTCGACCGCTGCTGTGGCAATGCTCAATGATGCCGTTAAAAAAGGCGGCGCGTTCGCCAGTTCCAGTGTCGGTGGCCTGAGCGGTGCATTTATCCCGGTGATGGAAGATTCCACCCTGGCCGAAGCCGCAGCCAACGGCAGTCTGACCCTGGACAAACTGGAAGCGATGACCAGTGTCTGCAGCGTGGGGCTGGATATGGTCGCTATTCCTGGCGATACCACCGGCGAAACTATCGCAGCCATTATGGCCGATGAAATGGCCATCGGGGTGATCAACAACAAAACCACGGCAACCCGGCTGATCCCCGTACCCGGCAAGCAGGCCGGCGAGCTGGTCAGCTTCGGCGGTCTGTTTGGCGAGAGTGTCATTCTGTCGGTGCACGATGCCGGCGGCAGTGATCAGTTTGTGCGTTTTGGCGGCCGTATCCCGGCACCTTTGCACAGCTTGCGCAACTGACGCCGATGGCTTCGTACGTGTTATACAGCACTGTGGGCTGCCATCTCTGTGAGCAGGCTCAGCAACTGTGCGGCGAGGTGCTGGGGCAGGCGGTGCCCGAGGTCGACATCAGCACGGATGACGCGCTGATGTGAACGCTACGGTATACGCATTCCGGTGCTGCAGCGGCTGGATACCGGCGCCGAGCTTGGCTGGCCGTTCGATGCAGATGCTATCATGCAATTTTTAGAATAAAACGGGAGAAAATCAAACCGTGACCGGACAATTGACCGTAACCGTAGCCGGCGATGAACAAGTCGAACTCAGTCGTTCTCGCCTGGCACCCCGACTCGGCTCTGACTGGCGTATCCTGAACTGGCAGCGAGCCGATGGCATTGAGCGTCTGCACGCCTTGCTGGACGAATCAGATGCCATGATTACCAACGGCTTTGGCCGTCAGCCGCTGCGTTCCAAACGACTGAAACTGGTGCAAATCCCGTTCGCGGGTTACGACTGGCTGGATACTGCTTTGCTGCCGCCAGGCTGTGCGCTGTGCAATACCTATGAGCATGAAATCCCGATTGCGGAATATGTCATGCTGGGAATTCTGGAATGGGAAATCGGCATGCGCCGGATCGACCCCGACTTCCGGGCTGGCAACTGGACGTATTGTATGCCGTCGCAGGGGCCTTTTCATGGCGAAGCCTATGGCAAAACGATAGGCCTGCTGGGATACGGCCATATCGGTGAGGAAATCGCCCGCCGCGCCAAGGCGTTTGGCATGCAGGTCAATGCTGTTGCCCGGCGTGCCCGGCCAACACCGGAATTGCTGGATAGTTACGGTCATACCGCGGCTGACCTGGAGCACCTGCTCAGCAGCAGCGATTATCTGGTGATTACCTGCGCTCTGACCGAGCAGACCCGTGGCATGATTGCCGCGGCCGAGCTGGCCCGGATGCAACCCAGCGCCGTGATTATCAACGTTGCCCGCGGCAAAATTGTCGATGAGCAGGCGCTGTATACGGCGCTGCAAAACAAAACCATTGCCGGTGCAGTGCTGGATACCTGGTACCAGTATCCGCACGATCCGGGTAACGATGCCTCGGTCAGACCCTCGCAATATCCGTTCTGGGAACTGGATAATGTCATCATCAGCCCGCATTGTTCAGCCTGGACTCGCCAGCTGCTGGAGCGGCGCTGGGATTTCGTCGCCGCGAATCTGATCCGGCTCGCGCGCGGTGAGACGCTGCAAAACCGCATCCAGTAACGCCGTCAAACGAGCGCTGCCGCGTATGCTGCAGCGGGAGACCCCTCATGTATTCCGATCTGTTTCGTAACGATCCGTCGTTTACCCTGCTGACCGATCAGTATCAGCTCACTATGGCTTACGGTTACTGGAAGAGCGGCATGGCTGAGCGCCGCGCCGAGTTTCATATGTTTTACCGTAAAAATCCGTTCCAGGGCGGCTTTGTTGTTTTTGCCGGCCTGGGAACCCTGCTGGATTTTCTGCGTGAGTTCCGTTTCAGCCGGGGCGATCTGGATTATTTGGCGTCCTTGCAGGATCGGGTCGGACAACCCCTGTTTGCGGAAGGCTTTTTGCGCTATCTGGAAGATATGCGCTTCAGCTGCGATGTGATCGCCGCGCCGGAAGGCACGATTGTGTTTCCGAACGAGCCGCTGCTTTGTGTGCAAGGGCCCATACTGCAGGCCCAGATTTTGGAAACCTTGCTGCTGAATACATTAAATTTTCAGAGTCTTATCGCCACCAAAGCAGCCCGGATCTGTATTGCTGCGAAAGGCGATCCGGTAGTCGATTTTGGTTTGCGGCGAGCCCAGGGATTAGGCGGCCTCGCGGCCAGCCGGGCCAGTTTTATCGGTGGATGTGTTGGCACCTCCAATGTGATGGCGGGCAAACTGCTCGGTATCCCGGTACTGGGCACGCATGCGCACAGCTGGGTGATGTCGTTTCCGAGCGAACCGGAGGCATTTGCCGCCTTTGCCGAGGCGATGCCGGAAAATTGCGTTTTTCTGGTCGATACCTACGGCACCATCAGCGGTATCCAGAATGCCATTACCACGGCCAAAGCACTGCGTGAGCGCGGTCATGAAGTCATCGGTATCCGCCTGGACAGCGGGGATCTGGCGTATTTCAGCAAGCGCGCGCGGACGATGCTGGACGAGGCTGGTTTCCCGGATGCACGCATCATGGCCAGCAATGAGCTGGATGAGTATGTCATCACCAGTCTGAAAAGCCAGGGTGCGCAAATCAATAACTGGGGGGTCGGGACAAAACTGGTAACGGCGTATGATGATCCGGCCTTATCCGGTGTGTACAAACTCTCGGCCATTCAGGACGAACATGGCGACTGGCAGTACAAAATGAAACTGTCAGAGCAGAAAATCAAGATGACTATTCCGGGTCTGCTGCAGGTGCAGCGCTGTTACGACAGCGAGGGTAAAATGGTCGCTGATGCGATCAGTCTGCGCGATGAACGAATCGAGGATATCGGCCAGATTATCGACCCGAACGATAACCTGCACCGCAAGCGTCTGAGTCGCATTGCCCGTCGCGAAACCCTGTTGCAGCCTATTTGTCAGGCAGGCCAGGTGCGACAGGAAAAGCCGGCACTCAGCACTATCCAGACGCGGGTTAAAGAGCAGCTTGCGGCGCTTGATGACAGCCATCAGCGGTTCGAATTTCCGCATATCTATCCGGTTGGCTTAAGCCCGAAACTGAACCAGCTGCGCGATGATATGATCCAGCGCGAGCGGGATCGTCTGGTTGATGGCAGCTAGTGCCGGTGCTCGTTGCCCGCAGCGTGCTTAGACCGTTTCGATATGTTCGACGATCAGCTGCGCGCTGCGCTGTCCGCGCCATTCATTGACATCCAGCCGGTAGGCAATTCGCACCTGCTGGCGAGTGTGCGGATCGCCTGAATGGCCGTCGGCTGGCTGCGGCAAGGGTGCTTTATTAAACGCAATAGCATCGACCAGGTGTTGACTGCCCGGCGGTGCCAGCACCATTTTTAAGTGTTTCTCGGCCAGCACCTTATGCGAGATCACTTCGAATATGCCATCGAACAGCGGTTCCGGAAAGCCTTGTCCCCAGGGCCCGGCCTGGCGTAATTCCTCGGCCAGCGGCAGACACAGTTCGGCCGGGCTGAGCTCGCCGTCGGAGTGCAGTATCCCCTGCAGATCGTCCGGGTTCAGATGACGCCGCACTTCGCTGTCGAAAGCCGCACGAAAAGCATCAAATTTTTCCCGTTCCAGACTCAGGCCTGCCGCCATGGCATGACCGCCAAACTTGTCGATCAGTCCGGGGTGGCGAGAGGCGACTGCGTCCAGCGCATCGCGAATATGCACGCCGGCAACCGAGCGGGCCGAGCCTTTGAGACGGGTGGCGGTATCGCTTTCCAGCGCAAAGGCGATGACTGGCCGGTGTGTGCGCTCCTTGATGCGCGAAGCCAGAATGCCGACAACCCCCTGATGCCAGCTTTCATCGAACAGGCACAGACCGAAGGGCAGTACACCGGCTGCGCTGAGTTTGGTATCCAGGTCGTCCAGCGCATGGTGCAGCATTTCGGATTCGATATCGCGCCGTTCGTGGTTCAGACGATCCAGCTCCCAGGCCATACTGCGGGCTTGGCGCGGGTCGTCGCAGAGCAGGCAGCGGATGCCGTACGACATATCCTCCAGCCGCCCGGCCGCATTCAGGCGCGGGCCCAGCGCGAAAGCAATGTCACTGGCAACCAGGGTGTCCGGATTGCGCCGGGCCACTTCACATAAGGCATTAATACCGGCGCAGCCTTTGCCGGCGCGAACCCGCTTTAGCCCGTGTTCAACCAGAATCCGGTTGACCTGATCCAGCGCTACCACATCGGCTACCGTGCCAAAAGCAACCAGATCCAGTAATTGCCCTAAATTGGGTTCGGGCCGATCATGGAACCAGCCACATCCGCGCAGGCGCGCGCGCAAGGCAGTCAGAACATAAAAAATCACACCAACGCCGGCCAGATTTTTGCTCGGGAAGTCACAGCCGGGCTGGTTCGGGTTGACAATGGCAGAGGCATCGGGCAACGCGTCGGCTGGCAGATGATGATCGGTAATCAAGACCTTGATGCCCAGCTCCCGAGCTGCAGCAACCCCGTCCAGACTGGAAATACCATTGTCCACGGTGATCAGCAGCGCGGGCTGTTTGGCAGCAGCAACCTGGACGATTTCCGGCGTCAGACCGTAGCCGAATTTAAAGCGGTCCGGTACGACAAAATCCACCTGTTGTGCGCCCATTGCCTGTAATCCGCGGATCGCAACCGCGCAGCTGGTCGCGCCGTCGGCATCGAAGTCTGCGACAATCACAATCTTGTGCTGCTGTTCCAGCGCATCCTGTAGCAGATCCAGGGCCGCTTCCATGCCTTTGAACAAATCGGGCCTGGGCATGCGGGCCAGCGTTTTATCGAGCTCGTCCGGGTGGCTGATGTTGCGATGGGCGTATATTTTCCGCAGCAGCGGTGAAACCGGTAATTCCGGCAATTGGGCACACTGGCGGCGGACGATCGTGGTATTCATAGCCAATGGCTCAGAACGTGGGATCTACGCCAGAAATAGCGCAAATTGGCACGCTTGACAGCAAACTGCCGGCCATCGCAGGCGAGAATATTTAGTGTGTCCAGCCGCCGTTGCCGCAGAGCGCTCAGGAGTGGTACAAACCAATGTTGTTCAACGGCCTGCAATAGCTCGTACCAGTGCGGCTGATCCTGGCTCTGGACCGCCGCCAGCAGATCGGTCAGCACTACCAGCCCGTTTCCTGCATTAAGTTCCAGGCACTCCTGCCCGTTGTCCGGCAAAGGGTTGATGGCCAGCCCCGTCCAGCGAGCCAGTCCGCGCAGCAGAATATCGTTACCGAAAGCTCCGCATAAGGCGGTTTGGGCACAGTAGCAGGCAGGCTGCCGCCACCCCACAGCCAGACACTGTTAACCATGGCCTGGCCCTGGTTTTCGTGTGCTCTGTTGAGCGGGTGATTGTGCAGCAGCATCTGGCATTCGGTCAGCAGGGCATGCCAGCGGCGGGCATCGGGGCCGCTCGGTAGTAAAGATGTGATGTCCTGGCCCAGCGCTGCACTGAGCGGTGTTGTACGAAAGGCGGGTGAGGGCGGCTCCTGGCATTGCAGATACCAGCGTGCCGGCTGCGGGGTTTCCAGTCTGATACCGCTTTCGGCAAAACTGCTGTTAAAAGCAGCGCCCAGCTGGTCTGCTTCAGCCTGGCTGAGTGCCGGGGCAGGCTGCAGTACCAGGCGGTACATATCGGCCTGCAGAAAGACGGGATCGGCCCGCAGGCAGAAACCGGTTTTGGTCTGGCCGCAATCCACTGGTCAGGTCAGCGCGGCCAGTGGCAGTTCAGTGTCAGTCGGCAGGCCAAATAAATGGCACAGCACGGTTTCATAATTAAGCTGGCCAGTCAGGCTGGAAACCGGCATCTGCTGCGCCCGGCTGAGCAGCTTTTCCAGCGCTGGCAGCCGGTCCAGTGCGGGGGCTGTGTGTGCCTGATTGGGCCACGGTCCGAGCAAGCCCGGTATGACCAGTGTGATCGCACGTTTCTGCATTATTGGCTAGGCCGTAAAGGACTCCAGCCGAATCCGGGTTACCTGGCCGCTGATCGCCTTCAGCGCCTCGATCCGGGCAATCGCCTGATTCATCTGCTGTTCCCGGTTGCGGTGCGTCAGCATGATAATAGGCACCTGACTGACACCAGCGGCAGGTTCTTTCTGAATGATCGCCTCGATACTGATGCCCGAATCACCCAGAATGCGGGTGATATCCGCCAGCACTCCCGGCTTGTCCTCGGCCAGCATCCGCAGGTAATACGCAGTGTGGATCTGCTCCATCGTCAGCACCGGGGTGTCCGCCAGCCGGTCAGGCTGGAAAGCCAGATGCGGTACCCGATTGCCGGGATCAGCCGTCAGCGTGCGCACGACATCAACCAGATCGGCCACCACAGCGGAAGCTGTCGGTTCAGCGCCGGCCCCGGCTCCGTAGTAAAGCGTCGGACCGACCGCATCGCCTTCGACCAGAATAGCGTTCATGACACCATTCACACTGGCGATCAGTTCGCGCTCCGGAATCAGGGTGGGGTGTACCCGCAGCTCCACCCCCTGTTCGTCGCCGCTTCCGCTCTGGCGGGCAATGCCGAGATGCTTGATGCGATAACCTAGCTGTTCTGCATACATCACATCCAGTGGGGTGATCTGGCTGATTCCCTCGGTGTAGACCTTGTCGAACTGCAAGGGAATACCAAAGGCTATCGAGGCCAGGATCGTTAATTTATGTGCGGCATCAATGCCTTCTACATCGAAGGTTGGATCGGCTTCGGCATAACCCAGCTGCTGCGCGTCTGCCAGCACATCGGCAAAAGCGCGGCCTTTATCCCGCATTTCGGTCAGAATAAAGTTACTGGTGCCATTAATAATGCCAACCAGATCTCTGATCCGGTTACCTGCCAGCCCTTCACGCAGTGCCTTGATGATCGGAATGCCGCCAGCTACGGCTGCTTCGAAAGCGATCATGACGCCACGCTGGTGGGCGGCGGCGAACAGTTCATTACCGTGCAATGCAATCAGAGCTTTATTGGCGGTGACGATATGTTTGCCGTGTTCGATAGCTTCCAGTACCAGTGAGCGGGCGGGTTCGTAGCCGCCGATCAGCTCGACCACCACATCGATATCCGGATCGCTGACGATAGCGTGGGCATCGGTGGTCAGTTCGATAGTGCCGGCATCGCGCTCCAGATTGCGCACCGCCGCGCGGGTGATGCGGATGGCCCGGCCTGCCCGTCGGGCGATTTCTGTAGCATTCCGCTCCAGTACCAGACGGGTACCGCCACCTACCGTACCCAGACCGAGCAGGCCGACTTTGACGGGATTCATGGCGCAACTCCTTCGGTAGCAGATCCTTCGGTGACCGGTAGCAGGCCATCTTTGCGCAACATGCTGCGGATACCGCGCAGTGCCTGGCGGGTGCGGTGTTCGTTTTCGATCAGACCAAAGCGGATATGATCGTCGCCATAGGTGCCAAAACCAATCCCCGGTGATACTGCCACTTTGGCTTCGCGCAACAGCTTTTTGGCAAATTCCAGCGACCCCATCTCCCGGTAGGCGGTCGGGATCGGTGCCCAGACAAACATGGTGGCTTTGGGTTTTTCCACCTGCCAACCCATGTTGTTTAAGCCATCACACAGCACATCCCGGCGACTGCGATAGGTATCGCAGATCTGTGTTACGCACTCCTGCGGACCTTCCAGAGCAGCAATCGCCGCAACCTGGATTGGTGTGAAAGTGCCGTAATCCATATACGATTTCAGCCGCGCCAAGGCATGGATCAGTTCCGGGTTGCCGCACACAAAACCAACCCGCCAGCCCGGCATGTTGTAGCTTTTCGAGAGCGAGAAGGCTTCCACGGCAACTTCTTTAGCCCCGGGTACTTGCAGAATCGACGGCGCTTTATAGCCATCGAAGACAATATCGGCGTAGGCCAGATCGTGCAGCACCCATATTTTATGCTCGCGGGCAATCGCGATAACTTTCTCGAAAAACGCCAGATCGACGCATTGCGTAGTCGGGTTGGCCGGAAAGTTCAGCACCAGCATTTTGGGTTTTGGCCAGGTTTCGCGAATGGCTTTTTCCAGTTCAGCGAAGAAATCCACGCCGGGCACCAGCGGGACGTGGTGAATATCAGCACCGGCGATGACGAAGCCATACGGATGGATCGGGTAGGCCGGGTTCGGCACCAAAACGGTATCGCCAGGCCCCAGGGTAGCCAGCGCGAGGTGGGCCAAACCCTCTTTAGAGCCGATGGTGACAATGGACTCGGTTTCTTTGTCTAAAGTGACATCGTAGCGGGTCTGATACCAGTTGCAGATAGCTTTGCGCAGACGCCAGATGCCTTTCGAAACCGAATAGCGATGGGTCGAGCCGCGCCGGGCCGCTTCCACCAGCTTGTCGACGATATGCTGCGGTGTCGGACGGTCCGGATTCCCCATGCCAAAATCGATAATATCTTCACCACGGGCGCGTGCCTGGGCTTTAAGATCGTTGACGATGTTGAAAACATAAGGGGGCAGACGTTGGATACGCTGAAATTCAATGTTCAAGACGGCACTTCACTCAATAGTTAGCAGGATGAGTCGCAACCTTGCGGCAGCGCGACCGGGAGCCGGGCTGAAAAACACCGGCCGGGCTATTTTGCAACAGACCCGGAGAGCAGGCCGACCGCCACGAAGCGGGCAAACAGTATAAGGCTTTGCTTTAGCTGTCAATGTGACGGCACCCGCCGGGTGGCTCCGGACACCGTATTTGGTCTGGCAATTATTTGCGGGCTTTGGGGATTCCTAATCGCTGGCGCCGCTCCCACAGCGATTTCCGGCTGATTCCCAGCCGTTTGGCCAGCTCGGTTTCGGTCAGTTTGTCCTGGTTGCTCAGTACGAAGTGCACAAAATAATCATCCAGCGACATGGCATCATTATCTGCCGTAGCCGCCGTACCGGTCGCTTCTGCGCCCGTATGTGAACCCGTATGCGAGCCCGTGACAGCATGGGCTGTTGTGCCGCCGGGAAGTGCCATTGACGCGGTGCGGGTATTGTCCAGTGCCAGCATAGCCGGAGCGATGATCGGGCTGTCGCTGAGGATAACGGCCCGTTCAATGGCGTTTTCCATTTCCCGTACATTGCCCGGCCAGGTATAGCGACGGATTAAATCAAGTGTTTCCGGCGCGAATTGCAGCGCCGCCCGATTGAGCTTTTTGCAGGCTTTTTCCAACAGGAACTGGGCCAGTTTAACGACATCTTCACCGCGTTCACGTAGGGGTGGTAACACGATTTCCATCACTCGCAGGCGATAATAGAGATCGCTGCGCATCAAACCTTCCTGCACACGTTGTTCCAGATCCCGGTGAGTGGCGGCGATCAGGCGCACATCCACCCGTTTTGAGCGCGATGAGCCGACCCGGCGGATTTCACCTTCCTGCAGAACGCGCAGCAGACGGGCCTGGGCAATAATAGGCAACTCGCCGATTTCATCCAGAAACAGGGTGCCGCCATCAGCAGCTTCGACCAGTCCCTCGCGTGCGCCGACCGCACCGGTAAACGCGCCACGCTCATGGCCGAACAGTTCCGATTCGATGAGATTATCCGGGATAGCGGCACAGTTGACAGCAATCAGTGGTTCATTTTTGCGACGACTGTGTTCGTGCAAGGCGCGTGCAACCAGCTCTTTGCCGGTGCCTGATTCACCCAGAATCAGGACTGTGGAGTCGGTTGGTGCAATCTTGTGAATGTGGTCGAAAACCTGCTGCATCGCCGGACTGTCACCAATGATGCCGGAAACCGGATAATGCCGGTCCAGCTCGGATTTCAGCGCGGCGTTCTGGCGCTGCAGCCGGGTCTGCGCCAGAATACGCCGGATCGACAATAGCATGTCATCGTGGTCAAAAGGCTTGGCAATGTAATCAGCAGCGCCTTTGTGCATAGCGTCCACAGCTGATTTAACGCTGGCATAGCTGGTCATGATCAGGACTGGCACACCCGCTGCCAGTTGAATCACTTCGGTGCCGGGCGGGCCAGGCAGACGCAAGTCTGAAATAATCAGGTCGAACGAGCCCAGTTCGTAGCGTTCTTCCGCCTGCGGAATATTGCCGGCTTCTGCAACATCGTAGTCATTCCGCTCCAGCAGCCGCCGCAGTGCGGTGCGGATGACTTTTTCATCTTCGATAATCAGTATGCGGGGCATAGACTTATTGGCCCGCTGGCAAGGTCATAAGCGCCGTGGATTCACTTGGCTGCCGCACGGGCAGTTTGATGTAAAACCGTGTCCCCTGTTTATACATAGCATCCACCCAGATCATCCCCCCATGGTCACGAATAATATTGTAAACCAGTGGCAGACCGAGGCCTGTGCCTTTACCGGGATCTTTAGTGGTAAAAAACGGCTCGAAAATACGATCCATTAATTCAACCGGGATGCCAGAGCCCTGATCCCGCACTTGTATCAGCACATGATCGGTCTGTGCCACATCGGCATTTTCCAGTTCCGCGCTTACCTCAATAGTGCCACCGGGCGACGAGGCGTCGCAAGCATTAGTGAGTAGATTAACAAATACCTGCAGTAAATGCTGCCGGTCGGCACTGATTTGAAGGTGTGGCGGGCAGTGATTATTAAATTCCAGCCGTTTGCCGGTCTGACTTAAACGCACCAGCCGAATGGCCTCATCGACGCAGCGGTTCAGGGCAAAGCTGGTAAAACCGTGTGCTGGCAGCGCGCCGCCATGACTGAACGTGAGCAGCGATTGTACGATATCGTTGATACGTCGGGTTTGTTCCAGAATATCATCCAGGCTCTCAGTGATGATTTGCGGCTCGGTTTCGTATTTCAGATTCTGGGTGATACTGGCAATACCGGTGACCGGATTGCCGATTTCATGCGCAACTCCTGCTGCCAGGCGGCCGATAGACGCCAGCCGTTCACTGTGCGCCAGTTCGGTTTCCAGCAGCTGCAGTTCAGTCAGGTCTTCCAGCAAAATCACGACGCTGGCCCAGAACGGTTCGCGCCGGTTGTGGTCATTGGTCGGCTTGTCGGCAATAGCGGCTTTATGCAGATTGAACCAGCGCGGTTTGCCGTGAATCTGGGTCTGCACTTTGTGCTGGTGCTGTTTCGGCTCGCGCAAAAAGGTGCGCAGCAGGGTGGACCAGGGTTCGGGCAGATCGCACAGCTGGCTGCCGATAGCGGCTTGCCGGTCGATGCGGGAAAGTTGCTCCATAGCCTGATTCCAGCTGAGAATTTCATCGTCTTTGGAAAGCGAGCAGGCGGCCAGCGGTAAATCCTGCAGAATCTGCCGATGGTAGCGACGCAGGGCATCCAGTTCGCCGACCAGGCCGCGCAACCGGCTGCGCGATTGTTCCAGCCGGTCTTCGATAAAACGAATATGGTCCGACAGCATGCTGCGGGTGCTGGCGTTCACCTGCAGGCGCGAGTCTACGATCATCCGTGCCAGCGTCGGGCCCAGCATGCCGGACAGATTGCGTTCAATGCGATCGCGCAGGCGTTGCAATTGATGCGGCCGGCGCTCGTGGTCGTCCAGTTGCAGTTCGCTGAGCGCATGAGCTACTTCCTGTCGGCCGGTTTCCTCGCCAAGAATTTTTGCCAGTTGGGCGCTGAACTGGCGTGGCGATGTGACATTCAACAGCCGGTTTTCTGACAGCAGCGGCGCATTCTCAAAGCAGGCTGCCACCGCACGTCGCTCATCATCGTACTGTTTGCTGAGCAGGGAAACCAGCGCAAACAGAAAACTGTTGCAGCCCAGCGTGAGCAGCGTCGCGCCTTGCCAGACATTGGTGTCGGGGCCGAGCAGGTAGGCTAGTACGTCGAGCTTGATCGGAAAAACACCGATCTGGTGTAACAGGGGCAGGATAAAAATCATCAGCCAGCCAAGGATGCCGGCACCCAGACCGACCAGAAATCCGGTTCGGGTGGCGCGCTGCCAGAACAATACCCCGATCAGGCCCGGTATGCACTGCGCTACGGCCACGAATGAGATCAACCCGAGTTCGACCAGTCCGGGCCGCTGTTTCAGCAGCACAAACAGCCCAAAACCGATCAGGATAATGAAGCTGACCAGCATGCGCCGACCCCACAACAGCCAGCGATACATATCCAGTGTCGGGTCCGGATAACTAATGGGCAGCAGCAGATGATTAAGCGCCATCTGTGACAGCGCCAATGTCGTGATGATCACCATCGCGCTGGCCGCTGACACCCCGCCGATAAACGCCAATAGTGCAAGCCAGGGTTGGCCGGCGTGCAAGGATACAGCCAGCACGTAGAACTCGGAATTAATATCAGTTTGCAAGTATTGTCCGGCCCACAGAATAGGTGGAATAGCCAGATTAAAAAGCAGTAAATACAGTGGAAACCCCCAACTGGCGACTGCCAGCGAGCGGCGGTGCAGGTTTTCGACAAACAGCATGTGAAACTGTCGGGGCAATAGAAACGCTGCACTGAATGATAAAAAAATCAGGGTCAGCCACGGTCCTTCACGGGCGGGCTGGTAAAACGCTTCCAGCCGGGCCGGATCTGCCTGCAACCAGTCCTGCATGCTTTGCAGATCACCGAATACGCCGAATACTGCAAACAGGCCGACCGCAAATAAAGCGGTCAGCTTGACCAGCGACTCAAAAGCAATGGCGACCACCAGCCCGGAGTGTTTTTCTTTGGGGGTAATATGGCGGGCACCGAATAGCAGGGCAAAAACCATCAGGATAAGGCAGAACATAAACCCCTGTCGTAGCGGCGCCGGTTTGGCGGTCAGAATACTGAGTGACTCGGCAACCGCGCTGATCTGCAGGGCGATATAGGGCAGGGTGCCGGCCAGCATCAGTAAAGTCACCAGAATACCGGCCAGTTGGCTGCTGTAGCGAAACGCGAACAGATCCGCCAGTGAGGTAAGCTGATAGTCTTTGATAAGGCGCAGGATGGGTGCCAGTAACAGCGGTGTCAGGAGGAAAGCCAGGGTCGGTCCCAGGTAAATGGTCAAAAACAACAGCCCCTGCTGTTCCGCGAAACCAACGCTGCCGTAGAAGCTCCAGGACGTCGTATAAACGCCCAGAGACAAGACATAGGTCAGCGGATGATGGGTGATTTTCTCGGAAATATAATTACGGTCTGCCGCATAGGCGATGAGAAACAGCAGCAATAAATAAATCAGCGCTGCCAGTAACAACTGGTTGTAATCAAACGTCATGGTCGCTGAAACGCCGTTGCAGCAAGAAACCAAGCAGCAGCAACAGTGCCCACAGCAGGTAAATCATAAACCAGGGCGGTGCTTGCAGTGACCACCAGCTAAAAAAGGGATAGAGCGCAAAACACAGCGCTGCGATGACCAGTAAGATCGCAGCATCCTGCCATGTGATACTGGACTCTAAGGGAGGAGGCATAGTTTATATCTGGGTTTATACCTGGGAAAGGTCTGTGCCTGGGGACAGACAAACAGGGTTTGCCGGGAGGGCGTTATTCAGGGTAGCTGCCCTGATCTGACGCTACCACCCTGTTGTGTTGACTGAAACTACACAACAGGGATTGCGTTAAACTGGCAGACAGAACCGGTTTACTGGGTTTCTACAGCACCCTGGACTTTTTCTTTCAGCTCGATGGCTTTGGCTTTCGCCTTGGCGGTCAGGTCAGCCGCTTTTTCCTTGGCAGACTGGGTGAACTCGCTGGTTTTTTCCTTGGCACTGCTATACATGCGCTTTGCTTTGCCAGCAGCTGTAGTCGGCGGTAGCAATTCCGGGTCAGCGGCAATAGTACGCAGTGTTTCAGCCAGTTGAGGATCGATATCACTACGCGCTACCAGGGCTACCCAGGTCGTCAGGGTATCGACTTTTTCAGCGCCCAGGCCGAAAACGCCTTTGCTGACCGGAACCAGCATGGTCTGGTAGACCTGCTCGTCGCCATAGGTCGGTTCCAGAGCCGAGGCATTGACAAAGTCGATGAAAAATAATTCATCGCTATCAACCACATGCTTCAGAATTTCATTGTCCGGGTTGGGCATTCTGACGAAACAGACCAGATCACGGCTGCCTGCTGCCAGACGATCCAGTTCAGCCAGGGTATTCGATTCGTAGACCAGATTGAATTTATCCGGATTAATACCCGAATCCAGCGACAGCAGGAATTCCATGGTGCGGGCGCTGCCACTGCCCGGTGCGCCAATTGAAAGTATCAGCGGATCGGCGTATTTATCCGTCAGGTTATAATAACTGCGTACTTTGCCACCTTCCTTGGCCGCGCACAGCAGGGCTTCGGGAGCGATCAAACCAAGCACCTGCAGGTTCTCATCAGTGGCGGAGTTTAAGGCCAGTACATCGAGTTGAATCAGCGCAACGCTGAGCTCACCGGTGAGCAGTTGTTCGACATTGGCCTGGCTGCCCGGGCTGATAACCGCACTGGCTCGCAGGTCAGTGGTCTTGCTGAGGGCCGCATCAATTGCGGGTACGATAGTTTGGGTGTATTCACCGTCTTCGGGGCCCGCCCCGATTTTGAGTTCGTCTGCAAAACCACTAAACGCGAAAGTGGCGAGAGGTATCAGAGCAAGCAACTGAATGGTTTTCATCAACGTGATCTCCTTAAGGTTTTCCGTAGAACAGCAGCGAGAAATTGAAAGCTACGATTCAAAAGTAAAGCGAAAGTCCCTGCGTTATTCCATCAAGGTTAAAATATTCTAGGCAGAGCCCAGGTATTTGTACAAGGTAATAGCCAGACTGAGCGCAAAATAAATTGCTAATGCCGTTAACAAAGTGCGCTTGAAACCCGGCCAGTCATGCGCCAGCAACCATTGATAGGCGCGCCGCCGCAAGGGCGGTACGCTAAGTATTAACGCCAACGCGACTAGCAATAGTACGAGTGAGCGTATAATCATAATAAGTTGAGGGGTAATTTAAAGGTGTTAACGGCATCGGCTTGAGTTTGCCTGTATCGCCCACATTTGTCTAAGTAAAAACTGTGAAAATTCATTAATTTTCGGCCTGAGAATCCATCATGAATTATCTTGAGTTTGAAAAGCCAATCGCTGAATTGGAAGCAAAATTAGCAGAATTGCGCAAGCTTAGCCTGGATGCTGAGCTGAATATCAGCGAGGAAATGGAACAGCTGGAAGAAAAAAGCAAATCGCTGACCGAGTCAATATTTTCATCGTTGAGCTCCTGGCAGATTGCGCAGCTCGCCCGTCATCCAGAACGACCGTATACCCTGGATTATATCGAACGTATCTGCACCGATTTCCAGGAATTGCACGGGGATCGTGCCTATGCCGACGATCCGGCCATTGTGTCGGGGCTGGCCCGGCTGGACGACCGCCCCATTATGGTCATCGGACATCAGAAAGGGCGCGATACCCGCGAACGTCAGCGCCGTAATTTCGGTATGCCGCGTCCGGAAGGATATCGCAAAGCTTTGCGCATGATGCGGATGGCGGAGCGTTTTTCCCTGCCTATTCTGACCTTTATCGACACTCCCGGAGCTTACCCCGGCATCGGTGCTGAAGAGCGTGGTCAAAGCGAAGCCATTGCCCAGAATCTGCTGGTTATGTCGCAACTGCGCGTGCCGATTATTTGCACCGTGATCGGTGAGGGTGGCTCGGGCGGCGCGCTGGCTATCGGCGTGGGCGACCGGGTTTTCATGCTGCGTTACAGTACCTATTCCGTCATTTCGCCGGAAGGCTGCGCCAGTATTCTGTGGAAAAGTGCCGACAAGGCGGCCGATGCCGCCGAAGTGATGGGCATGACCAGCACCCGGCTGGCAGAACTCGGTCTCATTGATGCTGTGGTGCCCGAGCCGTTGGGCGGGGCGCATCGCGATTTCCGCACGATTGCCGACAATCTGAAGCGCGTTCTGTGCGACGCACTGGCCGAGCTGGACACCTTGAGCACTGATGAACTGCTGGCCGAACGCCAGACGCGCTTAATGGGATACGGTGAGTTCAAAACCGCCAGTTGAAGCGCTGGAGGCGCGGGTTTTCCAGCATTTTTCTGCGTATCCGCCAGCACCGCGCTATTGGCTCGCGTACAGTGGCGGACTTGATTCGCAAGTGCTTTTACACTGTATTGCCAGTCAGCGTGAACGCCTTGGCGGGGCTGCGCTGACAGCGGTACACATCAATCATCAATTGCAGCCTGCCGCGCAGGAATGGGTCAAACGGTGCCGGCTAGAGGCCGAGCGCCGGCAGGTCGCCTTTCGAGCCATTGCGGTCGATGCCCGGTCCCGGCCGGGCGAAAGCCCTGAAGCGGCGGCTCGTAAGGCACGTTACCAGGCTTTGCAGCAGGTTTTGGCGCCGGATGATGTGGTGTTGACCGGCCAACACCAGACTGATCAGGCGGAAACCCTGCTGCTGCAACTATTGCGCGGTGCCGGTCCGGCCGGTCTGGCGTCAATGCCCGTGCGCAAGCCCTTTGGTTGTGGCTGGTTGCTGCGTCCCCTGCTGGATTGCCGGCGTGCTGAACTGCTGGCCTATGCCAAAGCGCAGGGGCTGCACTGGATTGAAGATGACAGCAACAGTGATGAGCGTTTTGACCGGAATTTCCTGCGCCACCAGATTTTGCCGGTATTGCATCAGCGCTGGCCGGCTGCGGAAAAAACCCTCGCACGCAGCGCACAACTGGCTGGCGAAGCCTCTGAACTGCTGACGGAACTGGCGCAGCAGGATCTGGCTGCTCTGACCACAGGCGCTGCTGACAGTCTGTGTCTGCAGCAATTAGCGAAGCTA
This sequence comes from Gammaproteobacteria bacterium, assembly GCA_041396125.1. Lineage (GTDB taxonomy): Bacteria > Pseudomonadota > Gammaproteobacteria > Competibacterales > Competibacteraceae > JAWKZG01. The sequence continues at coordinate 345,020 of JAWKZG010000002.1, forward strand.
TCGCCGTCTCGCCAGCGTAATGTATTGCGCTACTGGTTGCAGCACCTGGGTTTGCCACTACCCAGTCAGGCGCAGCTGCAGCAATTAAGCAGGCAAATGCTGGAAGCGCGTCAGGATGCCCAGCCTAGCGTTGTCTGGCCGGGCTGTGAAGTGCATCGCTACCGCAGGCGCCTCTATGCCATGGCAGGCACCCCATTTGATTCTTCGCAGTGCATACGCTGGCCAGTTTCTGACGTACCGTTCGAGGCACCTCCTGAAGCGTTCTATGTGCCCGGAATCGGCCGGTTGCAGTGGGTTGAAGACAGCCGTGGTGGTCTGTGCAAAAGCTATCTGCACAATCTGACGATCCGCTTTCGGCGCGGCGGGGAACGCTTTCAACCTTGTGGGCGCAGGCACAGTCAAAGTCTAAAGAAACTGCTGCAGGATGCAGCGGTACCACCCTGGGAGCGCGACCGCCTACCGCTGGTTTTCAGCGGCAACCAATTGATCTGGGTACCGGGGCTTGGGCCTGAGACCAGTTGCTGTGTCCCGCCAGGGCAAAACGGCATGATATTGCGATGGCAAAAAAACACCGATTCTGTTAGCCTATAACCCCGTCAAACGGCCATTAGTTCTATGCAACTCATTGTAGAACTTAGGCCATCCCTCTACCCCTAAGCTTCATGACACGGTAAGCATGACACGATTTATTTTCGTTACGGGCGGTGTTGTTTCTTCATTGGGCAAAGGCATCGCAGCAGCCTCTTTGGCTGCATTATTGGAAGCGCGTGGTCTTAAAGTCAGCTTGATCAAGCTGGATCCTTATATCAACGTTGACCCCGGTACCATGAGTCCCTTTCAGCATGGCGAAGTTTTCGTCACTGCCGATGGCGCTGAGACCGATCTGGATTTAGGCCATTATGAGCGGTTCGTGCGCATGCGTGCCAGTCGTCGCAATAGCTTCAGCGCCGGTCGCATCTATGAAAACGTTATCCGCAAAGAGCGCCGTGGCGACTATCTGGGCGGTACGGTACAGGTTATCCCGCATATCACCGATGAGATCAAACGCTGCGTGCATTCCGGTTCGGATGGCGCAGATGTTGTGATGGTGGAAATCGGCGGTACTGTGGGGGATATCGAATCCCTGCCTTTTCTGGAAGCCATTCGTCAGATGGGCGTGGAATTGGGCCGGGATCGGTCTTTGTTCATGCACCTGACCCTGGTGCCGTATATCAAGTCTTCCGGTGAGCTGAAAACCAAACCGACCCAGCATTCGGTTAAGGAATTGCGTTCCATCGGGATTCAGCCGGATATTCTGTTGTGTCGTACCGATCGGGAGCTGCCGGCTTCCGAGCGGCGCAAAATCGCTTTGTTCACCAATGTGGAAGAAAACGCCGTCATCCCGGCGCGGGATGTGGACAGTATTTACCGGATTCCTTTGCTGTATCACGCGGATGGTCTGGACGATATTGTCGTGCATAAACTGGGCCTGCAGGCGCCGCCGGCTGATCTCAGCGAATGGCAGCGGGTGGCCGGTTTTCTGGACGGCACCCGGCATGAAGTTAAAATTGCCATGGTGGGCAAATATGTCGATCTGACCGATGCCTATAAATCACTCAATGAATCGCTGTTTCATGCCGGTATGCATACCGCCACCAAAGTACGTATCCAGTACCTGGATTCGGAAGAGCTGGAACGCGACTTGAGTGCCTTGCAGGACGTGGACGCGATCCTCGTACCGGGTGGTTTTGGCGAGCGTGGCGTGGAAGGCAAAATTGCTGCGGCCCGGTTTGCCCGTGAACAAGGTGTGCCTTATCTGGGTATTTGTTACGGTATGCAGTTTGCTGTCATTGAGTACGCCCGTAATGTCGCTGGTCTGGTTGGTGCGAACAGCACCGAGGTTCGTCGGGACGCCCAGCATCCGGTGATTGCACTGATCACCGAATGGCGAACCGACGGCGGTGATGTTGAGCGGCGCAGTGAGCAATCCGATCTTGGTGGCACGATGCGACTTGGCGCGCAACAGTGCCGTCTGACTCCTGGCTCTCTGGCGCAGCAGATTTACGACGCCGAATTCATTACCGAACGTCACCGTCACCGCTATGAGTTCAATAACCGCTATCGGGGCATTCTGCAGGATGCGGGCATGGTGTTCTCAGGTTGGTCAGTCGACAATGAGTTAGCCGAAGTGATTGAGCTACCGGGCCACCCCTGGTTTCTGGGCTGCCAGTTTCACCCTGAATTTACCTCCACCCCGCGTGATGGTCACCCCTTGTTTAAAAGCTTTGTCCAGGCTGCTTTGCGCTATCATCAGACTTCGCGCGGCCTGGAGGTGGCATGATGGATTTATGCGGTGTATCGGTGGGCCTGGAGCAGCCGTTGTTTTTGATCGCCGGACCCTGTGTGATCGAAAGCGAGGCGCTGGCTCTCGACACGGCAGGCCAGCTGCGCGAGATGACAGCGGCGCTGGGTATTCATTTCATTTATAAATCATCCTTCGACAAGGCCAACCGATCAGCGCACACCAGTTTTCGCGGTCCGGGTATAGAAGCGGGCCTGCAGATACTGGAAAAGGTCAAACGTACCATTGGCGTACCGGTATTGACCGATGTGCATGAAGATACGCCACTCAACGAAGTTGCAGCGGTGGTCGATGTGCTGCAAACGCCGGCATTTTTGTGCCGCCAGACGAATTTTATCCAGAATGTAGCGCGCCAGGGGCGACCGGTTAATATCAAGAAAGGCCAGTTTCTGGCACCCTGGGATATGGTCAATGTCGTTGAGAAAGCGCGCACGGTCGGGAACGAACAGATTATGGTCTGCGAGCGCGGCGTGTCGTTCGGCTATAACAATCTGGTATCTGATATGCGGGCCTTGATGGTCATGCGTCAGACCGGTTGTCCGGTGGTATTTGATGCTACCCATTCCGTGCAATTGCCCGGTGGTCAGGGCAAAGCCTCCGGTGGACAGCGGGAATTCGTGCCGCTACTGGCGCGGGCAGCAGTTGCCGCCGGTGTCAGCGGACTGTTCATGGAGACCCATCCTGTACCTGAGCAAGCGTTGAGTGATGGCCCTAACGCCTGGCCGCTGGGGCTGATGCGGCCGCTGTTGGAAACCTTGCTGGAACTGGACACGACAGTCAAACGTGCTGGTTTTTTGGAAACCACGGTATAACGTGATAGTCAGCGTATGCACTCTGCTGCGTTATCGGTTTTATCTGGCTTAATAGCTTCTGTTTTCGAGAAACAGATACAGGTTTTTTCGCTTAGGAGATTTTTGCAAGCATGTCAGCAATCAAAACACTGCGTGGCCGTGAAATCCTCGACTCGCGCGGCAATCCGACCGTAGCGGTAGATGTCGAATTAACATCCGGAGTGACCGCGACGGCCGCTGTGCCGTCGGGCGCGTCGACCGGAACCCGCGAAGCCGTAGAACTGCGGGATGGCGGTACGCGCTATCTGGGCAAGGGTGTGCGCACGGCGGTCAGTCATGTGCAAGGTGAAATCCAGGCCGCGCTACAGGGTATGGATGCTGCTGATCAGCAAGCTCTTGACGATAAACTGATCGCGCTGGACGGCAGTCCCAATAAAGGCCGATTGGGCGCGAATGCGCTGTTAGGGGTATCGCTGGCGGTGGCTCGGGCGGCAGCAGCGGATGCCGGACTGCCGTTATACCGTTATCTGAATCCCACCGGCACATGGCATCTGCCGGTACCGATGATGAATATTCTGAATGGCGGTGCGCATGCGGATAACAGCGTGGATGTGCAGGAATTCATGATCATTCCCATCGGTGCGCCCAGCTTTTCCGAAGCGGTGCGTTACGGAGCGGAAGTTTTTCACGCCTTGAAAAAAGTGCTGCACCAGCGTGGTTTGAACACAGCAGTTGGTGATGAAGGCGGCTTTGCGCCGGATCTGCCGTCCAATCAGGCAGCGCTGGAAGTGGTGCTGCAAGCGATTGAAAGTGCTGGTTACCGGGTCGGCGAAGATATCGTACTGGCGCTGGATGTCGCCAGCTCCGAACTATACGAAAATGGTCGCTATACGCTGGCTTCGGAAAATCGCTCGTTCGATGCCGGGGAGCTTTGCCGACTGGTTGACCGGTCTGGTCGACCAATACCCGATTATGTATTTCTACGCGCCAGGTGGAAATCCGTTCAGCTGGTTGGGATGATTTATTCGTGACCAATACCAGATTCTGCGCTGGGGTATCGAGCAGCATATTGCCAATTCGATTTTAATCAAGCTAACCAGATTGGCACGCTGAGCGAAACCCTGGCCGCTATTGCGATGGCTACCGATGCTGGCTACACTGCCGTAGTTTCACACCGTTCCGGTGAGACTGAAGATATTACTATCGCTGACTGGCATGTCGCGACCAGTGCTACCCAGATCAAGACCGGGTCATTAAGCCGTTCCGACCTGGTGGCCAAATACAATCGATTACACGGCCATTGAAGCCGAGCTGGGAGACGCAGCAGTTTATGAAGGTCCAGCGGCATTTGGCGAGCTTATTGCGAAAAAATAAACCTTCTGCGCGGGCAATTGTTGAGCGCGCCGAACCATCCTGGTCGGGGCAGGCAGTAACAGTGGCGCAGCTGAGCCGGGTACTGCCGAGCACATGGCCGGGCCGGTATGGGCTACCGATTCTGTATCTGGGTCTGCTGGCGTGTCTGCTGTATTTAAACCAGCAACTCTGGCTTAGTGATGAGCGCGGCCTGCGCGATGTCGAACACCTGCAGACGTCGGTAGCGGCACACAGGTCTGAACGCCAGCCTGCTGCTGGCACGCAATGAGCAGCTGCGCTACGAGGTGATCAGCCTCAAGCAGGGGGCGGATGCGCTAGAGGAGCGCGCCCGGGTCGATTTAGGCATGATCCGGGAAGGTGAAACCCTGATTCAATTGATACCTGCAGATTCCAACTAAGCAGCAACCGTGGCACGTTACTGGCTGATCAGCGGCCGCAGGCAGCGGTCGGAGAATGGCGTCGACTGTCCCCGCCACTTCCAGATAATGGGTAAAACCGTTCTGGAACACTCTCTTGACCGTCTGCTGAGCCTGCCGTTAGTAGCCGGTGGCGTGCTGGTGCTGGCACCAGATGACCGGCACTGGGAAAGCCTGACTACCGCCCGGACAAACCTTTATGGCTGGCCAGGGGGAACGGCCCAATCGGTTTTTTAACGGTTTGCAGGCGCTGGCTACACGGGCAGCCGAAGACGATTGGGTCATGGTCCACGATGCGGCCCGGCCCTGTGTGCGTCAGGCTGACCTGATTCACCTCTGCGAGAGCATTCGCAATGACCCTGTGGGCGGGCTGCTGGCGGTGCCGGTTAAAGATACTTTGAAGCAGAGTGATGCGACGCTGCGGGTAACAACGACGGTTGATCGTAGCACCCTATGGCAGGCACAGACACCGCAGGTATTCCGCTTGTCGGTATTACGGCAGGCCTTGAATGCCGCCCTGCAGCAGGGCAGCCTGGTGACGGATGAGGCTAGTGCCATTGAGCGGCTGGGCCTGCCAGTGCGCCTGGTGGCTGGACATTATGACAATATTAAAATCACCACCCAGGAGGATGTTTTGCTGGCCGAATTTTATCTAAGCCGACAGGATGCCGCGGCAGAGCCAACGCTCACCGGATAATCTGCGGCACAGAAATATTGTGTTGGTCCATGGGGTTATTGTCGTTTTGAGGTGGTTTTATGCGTATTGGGCATGGTTATGATGTGCATGCTTTTGGACCGGGTAATCAGATTCGCTTAGGCGGGGTGGACATCGCCTACAGCCAGGGCTTGCAGCACACTCGGATGGCGATGTAATTTTGCACGCGTTGTGCGATGCCATCTCTGGGTGCAGCAGGTCTGGGTGACATCGGACAGCATTTTCCTGACAGTTCGGCGGAATTTGCCGATATCGACAGCCGCTTGCTGCTGCGTCGGGTGATGACTCTAATCGATGCTGAGCAATTGCGTGTCGGTAATGCCGATATCATTGCTGGCTGCGCAGGCACCCAAGCTTGCGCCGTGTATATTCCCCGCGATGCGCAATGGTATTGCGACCGAACTGATGTCGGTCTGGATCGCGTCAATGTCAAAGCCACAACTACCGAAGGCCTAGGGTATATCGGTCGTGAAGGTATCGCAACCATGCGGTAGTGCTATTAACTGAAAAGAATAGCGTGGGAATCACGCTTGAGTGCAAACGATTTGCCTGACGCCAATTCCCGTTCAAATTCCAACTCAGGTTCCGAAACAGTCCAATCTGTTTCGCTCGAGGCTCTTGCCGCCTTGCCGCGTGCCTATCCGAAACCTGCCGCCCAGGGACTGTTACGCGTCGAGCCGGCGGATTTTCAAGTCCGCGAACGGCTCGGTTTCGAGCCTGACGGTCAGGTGAGCATGTGTTGTTGTACGTGCGCAAGACCTGGCTAATACCGAATAAGCTGCGCGGCAATTAGCCAGATTCGCCAATGTGCCGCAAAAAGGGGCAGGTTATGCCGGGCGCAAGGATCGTCTGGCCGTAACCGAGCAATGGTTCTCGTTGCAGCTTGCCGGTAAACCCGAACCCGACTGGGCTCTTTTTGATGCGCCAGGCTGCCTCATTCTTCAACACCACAGGCATCAGCGCAAACTGCGACACGGGGCGATTACCGGCAATGATTTTCGCTGTGTGCTGCGCGCAGTGCAGGGTGACATTAGTACCTTGCCTGCTCGTGCCGCCGAGCTGGCAGAGCAGGGGGTACCGAATTACTTTGGACCGCAGCGCTTCGGTCATGCAGGCGGCAATCTGCAGATGGCGGCGCAATGGTTTCAGCGCCAGCGCAGGCTGGATCGGAATCAGCGTTCCATCGCGCTGTCTGCAGCCCGTTCCTTGATATTCAATCAGGTGCTGGCAGCCCGGGTCGAAAACAACAGCTGGCAGCGTGCGCTACCGGGTGATGTGCTGCAACTGGACGGGAGTCGCAGTCATTTCCAGGCCGAGCAGATCGATGCCGAGTTGGCGCAGCGTGTCGAACAGTTTGATCTGCACCCCAGCGGTCCGTTGTGGGGGCGGGGTATATTAGCCTCCGGCGGGTCGGTGGCAGAACTGGAGCAATCCGTCGCCACGCAGTACAGACTACTGGCCGAGGGGCTGGAGCGGGCCGGGCTGGAGCAGGAACGACGTGCACTGAGGGTACGGCCGGAGCAGCTGCAGTGCGAAATCCTGAGCGATGATACGGTACTTATTGAATTTTCATTGCCGCCCGGCGCTTTTGCGACAATGCTGTTGCGGGAGTGGATTGATTACCGGGAGCCCGAGCTGCCCGGCAAAATTTCAGGCCAGGCTTCAGGTCTGACTGCGCAATAGAACATAAACAGCGCCGGTGCCGCCATCTACCGGTCTTGCCGAACAAAACGCCAGAATATCATCGCGCTGGCGCAACCAGTGATTCACTTTGGTTTTTAAAACAGGACCTTTGTTGTGTGAGCGCTTGCCTTTGCCATGAATAATGCGCACGCAGCTCACCCGCTGGCGTTTCGCCTCCAGCAGAAACCCGACTAACTCGCGCCGTGCGGTTACGACATTCATGCCGTGCAGGTCGAGCGCGCCATGGACCCGGTACTGACCGCGCCGGAGTTTGCGTAACACCGAGCGCTGGATACCTTCGCGGCAATAAAAAAGCTCTTCGCCGGTTTCCAGTTCACTGATTTCAAGCGGCCCGTACAGCATCTCTTCCCGTACCAGCAGCTCATCCTCGTGTGTCAGTCGCGGGATCGGTGGTGGCGGTGCCGCTGTCAGATCGACACGGTCGTGGTGCAGGCGTTTGACCGGACCGACTACCGTGCGAAACAGCAACAGGTCCTCGTCGGGGTGATCGTCATCGTTTAGCATGGTTTATATTCGCAACAGGTCAGCGGTCAAAGTCGGTATGAGAATGCAAACTTAATCGGTAAAATGGCCGGGCGTCAATGCGTAGATACGAAACCAGCGTGCCCGGGGGCAATACGGAATGAGAGGACATGGCAAGCAATGCATATTTTGGTAAGTAACGATGATGGCTATCAAGCCCCCGGAATTCAATATCTGGCTAGAGCGCTGGCGGAAATTGCCGAAATTTCGGTGGTTGCGCCAGACCGGGATCGCAGCGGTGCGAGTAATTCCCTGAATCTGCGCCGCCCCCTTTATACGACCCTGCACGAGAATGGATTTATCAGTGTTGAAGCGGGTACCCCGACCGATTGCGTGCATCTGGCTATTACCGGATTGCTGGAGCGGGAACCCGATATGGTGGTTTCAGGCATCAATAACGGTGCCAATATGGGTGACGATGTCATTTATTCCGGCACGGTAGCGGCCGCGATGGAAGGACGTTTTCTGGGTTTGCCGGCGATCGCGCTGTCAATGGTTACACAACCGGCTGAAAACTACGCCACTGCGGCACGGGCAGCGCAGGTTCTGGTGCAGCATTTGCAACGCAATCCACTGCCGGCCGATACGATTCTGAATGTCAATGTGCCTGATGTGCCATGGGAGAAGCTCGCCGGCTTTCAGGCCACCCGTCTGGGCAATCGGCACAAATCGGAACCCGTCGTCAGAGCGCAGGACCCACGCGGGCGCCGGATTTATTGGGTGGGGCCAGCGGGCGCCGAGCAGGATGCCGGCCCGGGCACCGATTTTGCAGTGCGCAATGGTTATGTATCAGTGACACCCCTGACGGTTGATCTGACACGCTACAGTGCCCTGAATTCCGTGCAGGAGTGGTTGCATCAGCTATGAATCCAACATTCCCGAACCGGCATGGTTATGGGATGACATCACTACGTACGCGGCAACGTCTGATCAAACAGCTGCAAGAGGCCGGTATCCGCGAACAAAACGTGCTGGACACATTGCTGAATGTGCCGCGCCACTGGTTTGTCGATGAAGCGCTGGCCACACGAGCTTATGAAAACACCGCTCTGCCCATCGGCTTCGGTCAGACCATTTCGCAGCCGTATACGGTGGCACGCATGACCGAACTCCTGCTGGCGGATCAGGCGCGTCCGAGAGTGCTGGAAATTGGCACCGGATCAGGCTATCAGACGGCAGTATTGGCATCTCTGGTCGAACAGGTTTTTTCGGTCGAGCGTATCGGTAAATTGCTGGATCGGGCCAGAGAGCGGCTGCGTGAGCTGGGGCTCGATAATGTCCGTTTGAAATATGATGATGGCTTGCTGGGGTGGCCGCGTTACGCGCCATTTGATGGTATTATCGTGACGGCAGCAGCTGAAGCGGTGCCGGAAGGATTACTGGAACAATTGCGACAAGGGGGACGTCTGGTGATGCCGATTGGCTGGGGAACCGTACAAGAGCTTACCGTGTTTGAACGCAAAGCGTTTGGGATCGAGACCCGTCCCATAGAACAAGTCAATTTTGTGCCGCTGCTGGGAGGTGTACTCTGAGCGGTTTATTCGGCGCACTGTATGACCGGGTCATGCGGTGGAGCATTCATCCCCGAGCCCCCTGGTACCTGGGGGCACTGAGTTTTTCTGAATCCTCTTTTTTCCCTATCCCGCCCGATATTATGCTGGCGCCTATGGCGTTGGCACGACCGGACCACGCCTGGCGTTATGCACTACTGACCACGGTTGCATCGGTGCTCGGTGGTGTGCTGGGGTATGTGATCGGACTGTTTTTATTCGAACAGATTGAACCGTTCCTGATCCAGTGGGGGTACTGGGAACGTTACCAGCAGGTCGGGGACTGGTTTACCCGATGGGGATTCTGGGCTATCTTTCTGGCCGGTTTTTCACCCGTTCCTTATAAACTCTTCACAATTGGGGCTGGTGCGATTTCGATGGCTTTTGCGCCGTTTGTGCTGGCTTCCGTGATTGGCCGCGGAGCGCGTTTTTTTCTGGTGGCATCCTTAATGCGCTGGGGTGGTGCTCGAATGGAAAAAACGCTGCGAATTTATATCGATAGACTCGGCTGGATAGTGGTGGCGCTGGCCATTGCCGGATATTGGGTAGTGAGGCATTAAGTGTATAGAAACGTAGTAGGAAGCTTGCTCATCCTGACCGGCTTGCTGCTCGGCGGGTGTAGCGGCTGGGCGCCGGTTGATGATCGCAGTGAGAGTGACCAGGACATACCTGCCTACCATCTGGTGCAGCGGGGTGAAAACCTGTTCCGTATCGCCTGGCGCTATGGGCTCGATTTCCGTGATGTAGCACGCTGGAACCGGCTCGCGTCGCCGGACCGGATTCTGGCCGGGCAGCGTTTGCGCCTGACACCACCAGGGCGTACGGGGACGGCGCTGGCCGCCAAGCCTCGGCCTGCCAGCAAAACGCCTGTCGCAGCGGCCACGCCGCCAACGCCGGCCCGTCCGGCCCCGCCACCGCAGCAAACGCCGGTCGTTGCATCTTCCAAAGGTGCCTGGGAATGGCCAGCCCAGGGATCATTGCTCAAATCCTATAATCCTTCGGTGCCGGGCGGGAAAGGCATTCAGATCGGCGGGCGGCCTGGACAGGGTATTAAAGCGGCCTCCGGCGGAAGAATTGTTTACAAAGGGAGTGGACTTCGTGGCTATGGTCGGCTTATTATCGTAAAACACTCTGACAGTTTGCTCAGCGCTTACGGTTATCTGGGCCGGATCTTCGTGGAAGAAGGTGACAAAGTGAGTAAAGGGCAGGTAATTGCAGAGATGGACAACGGAAGTGGCAGCCAGCCCAGCCTGCATTTTGAAATCAGGAAAAATGGCCGGCCAGTTAATCCGCTGCAGTTTTTGCCCAGCTGATTCCACAGCCCAGAAAATAATAATAGAAAATAACATCAGAAAATAACAATAATCATGATGTCCCGAATTCCGGAGCAAGATGGAATTCAAGCTAAAAAAGCAGGGATGTCCAATACAGGCTCCAGGGGATACCCGATGGAGACAAGACACACCAAGGATGATGACAAATGATGACCACTAAGACACACCTTCCCGTACCTGAGTTAAGCCTGTCTCCGACAGAATACTGCTTTGAATAACAGATAAAGTAACTCGAAGACCTTCATGTACCGCGCTTGAGAAGGCAGCACCAAGAGCTTATCGGTAGAGATCATCAGAGAACACTCGGCTGACGTCAGACCAGGGTCGCGCAGCCGGATGATTAAGCCCAGTTATCGAGGTGGCCTGAATGAAATGGGTAGATCCTGATTCACGGCAGTTACGCGGCAATGAAGCCTATCCACACGAAGTAGAGGATGAGTTGGAGGTATTTACTGTGACGGATGCTTTGGCAAATGTATCGGGGCAGACGGAGAAAGCAGGGGCTCCGAATAAGAAAAAAAAGTGGTATGAAGATACAGCTATGGATGAAATGGATGCCACCCGGCTTTATCTCGGAGAAATAGGTTTTTCATCTCTATTAAGCGCCGAAGATGAAGTACATTACGCCCGTTTGGCACAAAACGGCGACGAATCAGCGCGTAATCATATGGTGGAAAGCAATTTGCGACTGGTCGTTAAAATTGCCCGCCGTTACATGAATCGTGGACTTACCCTGCTGGATCTGATCGAAGAAGGCAATCTGGGTTTGATTCATGCGGTCGAGAAATTCGATCCCGAACGCGGTTTCCGGTTTTCAACGTACGCCACCTGGTGGATACGGCAGACTATCGAACGGGCTATCATGAATCAGACCCGAACCATCCGTCTGCCAATCCATATCATCAAAGAAATCAATATTTATTTACGGGCATCGCGGGAATTGACCCAGTTGCTCGATCATGAACCTACTCCTGAAGAAATTGCCCAGGCTGTCGATAAACCGGCCAGTGAGGTCAAGCGCATGCTGAGTCTCAATGAGCGGGTGGCGTCAGTGGATGCCCTTATTGGCAAGGATGAAGACCGTACCCTGCTGGACGGTCTGGCCGGCGATATCAATAACGACCCTTCGCAACTGTTGCAGGATCAGGACCTGCAGGACAAGCTGGAAATCTGGCTGGCGCAACTCAGTGACAAGCAGCGGATTGTGGTCGAACGACGTTTTGGCCTGAATGGGCAGGAGCGTGCAACACTGGAGCAGGTCGGTAATGAAATCGGTGTGACCCGTGAGCGGGTCCGGCAGATTCAGATTGATGCGTTGCGGCGCATGCGGGTTATTTTCGGAAGAGGCCGGTTTTTCCAAGGATCTGTTGCAAGGCTAGGCGGTTCCAGGCTGCTAAAACCAGTCCAGTTCCATATCCAGACAGATAGGGTCAAGCTGTGTGAGTAATGCCAGCTGTTGCTCGATACCCGGCAGTTCGTATTGATAGACGTATAGACAGGTCTGAATGGTTCCGCGACAGCAGGCTTTATCTGCCATGCTGAGTGGTTGCCGGTCGAGCAGTCTGCACCTGGCCCGCGTCGCCTGTTCCAGCCATAACCAAGCCGAGCAGAGCACTGCCAGTACATCCAGTACCGCCTCACTTTGGTTGAGAAACAGCGCAGTATCGAAATAATCCCAGCGCCGTTGCCACTGCGCCAGCAGGGATTCCAGTTGATCCCAGTGCAGACTTAGCGAGCGTCGGATCGAATCGTCAATAAATCCTCTAGCGCGTTTAACGGTAGCGCGTAATTCCTTGCGAAAGAGAAAAATACCGGCCTCCGTATCTGCAAACACACAATCCTGCAACCATTGCTGCACATCAGCCCCGCCAGCGACGGACACATAATCGACAGGTTCCACTATCTGCAGTTGTGCATCTCTGGACCGGGGCAGCAACGCCAGGGTTTGCCCGGCCAGATGATTGACCCGTTGACTGTAAACCGCGCAGTAATGCTGCTGGACGGGCGTCAGGAACGCCAGCAGCGATGCGGTCGGCGTTCCTGACGCTTCGCGGGCACAGTGATCGAGGTAATAACACAAGGTCAGCCCGCTTTCGACAGATGCTTTTTGTTGCAGGAGCAGCTTTTTGAGAGTGCTGTTTTGAGTTTCAGTTAATGCCGTCGCGGCACGCGCCTGGCGCAGCACCAAACGGTAATTTCGGTAGGCCGTCAACAGTGCAGAAGGCATACAGCCAGCACCGACAGCGGTGCTGTGATCAAATTCGGTGCCAGCGTTTTGCAAAGCGGATAACAGATCAAGGGGATGTGAAGAGGCCGTGACGATCATGGGTACAGGATTCCTGCCTATGCAATACGAAAGAAATAAACTTATACTCTAACGTGCTTTTCATGCGTGTTATAAAACGCGCTTAAACTTGTTTGAACCCGTGAGGAGGTATGCCAGTGAACCATCATATCAATGCTGTCTTGATGAGCTTGGCGGTAGGCTTGTCCGTGTCCGCTAATGCTGCCGCTGAAAAATGGGATATGCCGGTTGCGTATGCGGCCAGTAATTATCACACGGAAAACTGTGTGCAATTCGCTGAAGATGTCAAAGCTGCTACCAATGGCGAGCTGGAAATCGTTGTCCATCCAGGCGGTTCCCTGTTCAAGGGTGACGAGATAAAACGTGCCGTGCAAACCGGCCAGGCGCAGATCGGAGAACGCCTGATTTCCGCGCTGGGTAATGAAAACCCCTTGTTTGAGATTGATGCTCTGCCGTTTCTGGCCCCTAGTTTTGATGCATCCTGGCAACTTTATCAGGCCTCCAAACCGGCGCTGGAAAAACTGCTGAATTCGCAAAATCTGCAGTTGCTTTATGCCGTACCCTGGCCGCCACAAGGTCTGTATACCAAAACTCCGGTCAACTCCATCGCGGATATGCAGGGTATGAAATTCCGTGCCTATAATGCGGCAACTTCACGGCTGGCCGAACTGACGGGTGCTATTCCCACTCAGGTCGAGGCGGCCGAACTGAGCCAGGCATTCGCCACTGGCGTGGCCGAGAGCATGGTCTCTTCAGGTTCTACCGGCTATGACCGTAAATTGTGGGAACACACCAAGTACTGGTACGACATCAATGCCTGGTTGCCGAAGAATATGGTTATTGTCAACAAGCAGGCTTTCGAGGGTTTGAGCGAAGCCCAGCAACAAGCTTTGCTCGAAGCCGCTGCGCAGGCTGAAGAACGCGGTTGGGCCAAAGCGCGTGAACTGTCGGATTGGTACAAAGAGCAACTCGCCGCCAACGGTATGGAAGTCGCTCCTCCCGGTGAGCAATTATTTGAAGATTTCAAAAAAATCGGCGATACCATGACCCAGGAATGGCTGGAAAAAGCCGGTGATGATGGTAAAGCTATCATCGATGCTTACAAGGCTATGTAAGTCCGTATTGTGCGTAGCTTGCTAGACCGTTTATATCTGGTCTGCGGTGCCCTGGCGGCTTTGTTTTTGGTCGCCATTGCCCTGCTGGTGCTATTAAGCATTATTGCCCGACTGATGAGCTGGCAGCTGTCAGGCCTGTCCAATTACGCCGGCTACTGCATGGCAGCGGCGTCATTTTTAGCGCTGGCCTATACGTTCGGGCAGGGCGGCCATATCCGTGTGACCTTGTTGATTAATCGATTGCAGGGCGGGCGGCGTCGACTGGCGGAAATCTGGTGTCTGGGCGTAGGATTTTTTATGGCGGCCTATTTTGCTTATTACAGCATCAAAATGGTACAGGTATCGCATCTGATTCACGATGTCAGCCAAGGACCGGACGCCAGTCCGCTGTGGATTCCGCAATTGTCCATGGCACTCGGTACTACGGTGTTGGCTATCGCACTCCTGGACAAGCTGATCGCTGTATTGCGCGGAGCGCCGGTGGAAACCGCCGCGAGTCTGGTGGACTGAATGCAGGAGATGCTGCTGACCGGTATTTTTCTGCTGGTACTGTTTTTCCTGCTGGGTAGTGGTGTCTGGGTCGGCTTGTCACTGCTGGGTGTGGCGCTGACCGGTATGCTGCTGTTTACCACCCGACCGGCCGGCGATGCTATGGTCACCACGATCTGGACAACCAGTTCGTCCTGGAGTCTGACCGCTTTGCCGCTGTTTATCTGGATGGGGGAAATCCTTTTTCGCACCCGTCTCAGTAGCGATTTGTTTCGCGGCCTGGCGCCCTGGATGAACAATCTGCCGGGTCGACTGCTGCACGTCAATATTGCCGGCTGTGCGCTGTTTGCCGCTATTTCCGGCTCGTCAGCAGCAACCGTGATCACTGTTGGAAAAATGTCGATTCCGGAATTGCGTCGGCGCAATTATCCCGAATCACTGATCATCGGTACGCTGGCAGGTGCAGGTACGCTGGGTTTGCTGATTCCGCCTTCGATTATCCTGATCGTATACGGCGTTACGGTGAACGAGTCCATTACCAAATTGTTTATCGCCGGGATTCTGCCAGGCATCATGCTGGCGCTGTTGTTTATGGCGTATGTCATGATCGTTGCCACTCTCAAGCGCGAGCACATGCCACCGTCAGAGCCCGCCCGTCGCTGGCGCGAAAGACTGCAGGAATCACTCTATCTGATCCCGGTCATCCTGCTGATTATCACTGTGCTGGGTTCCATTTATCTGGGCATTGCCACCGCCACCGAAGCAGCCGTGCTAGGGGTTTTGGGGTCGTTGATTCTGGCGGCTGTAATGGGTGACCTCACGCGTGCAAATTTCGTCGACAGCCTGCTTGGGGCGACGAAAACCTCCAGCATGATCATGTTGATCCTGGCGGGCTCGTCGTTTTTGTCACTGTCCATGGGCTTTACCGGGCTGCCGCGTCATCTGGCGGAATGGATTGATTCTCTGCAGCTGAGTCCGCTGACGCTGGTGCTGGCCCTGACCGTGTTTTATATCGTACTGGGATGCTTTCTGGACGGGATATCCTCGGTGGTGTTGACCATGGCCGTGGTCGAACCGATGGTACGCCAGGCCGGTTTTGACATGATCTGGTTCGGTATCTATCTGGTTGTGGTGGTCGAGATGGCGCAAATCACGCCCCCGGTCGGTTTTAACCTGTTTGTACTGCAAGGTATGACGCAACACCAGATCACCTATATCGCCCGTGCCGCATTACCGATGTTTTTCGTGATGTGCCTGGCGGTAGCGCTGATTGTTGCTTTTCCCGAGCTTGCTGTTTCTGCCTGAACACATGCTGACCGGCCCTGAATACAGTGGATGTGAATGCAGCCGACATGAATGCAGCCGAGATAAATCCAGCCCTGCCAATCGCTCAGGGCGGCAAAACGATTTACGGTGCGGCACTGGGAATTTTAATGCTGGAAGCGCGTTTTCCGCGTATTCCGGGCGATATGGGACATGCTGGCACCTGGCCGTTTCCGGTGTTATACAAAGTGGTACGGGGGGCGTCGCCGGAGCGTGTCGTACGACAGCGGGCTGATGGCCTGCTGGATGCTTTTCTGGCAGCAGCCGATGAACTGATCCGTGACGGTGCCGACGGCATCACCACCAATTGCGGTTTTCTGGCCTTGTTCCAGCAGCAACTGGCTGCCCACTGCCGGGTGCCGGTGGCAAGCTCAGCGCTTTTGCAGCTGCCTTTGATCCAAGCATTATTGCCGCCAGACCGGCAGGTCGGCATTATTACTGTTGATAGTGCCAGCCTGAGTCAGGATCATCTCGCGGCGATCGGTTTACCGGCAGATATACCCATTGTCGGTACAGAAAACGGGCGCGAATTCAGCCGTGCCATTCTGGGTAACGAGTTAACGCTGAATGTTGCACTGGCCCGTGCTGATTTGCTGCAGGCCGGACAGGATTTGCAGCGCCGCTATCCTGAAGTCGGCGCTGTGTTGCTGGAATGCACCAATATGGCTCCGTACAGCGCTGATCTGCAGGCTGCACTGGGGTTGCCGGTATTCGATATTGTGAATTTCATCAACTGGTTCCATGCCGGATTGCGGCCCCGAAGATTCCGCTATCCTGAGGCATAGCCGGCAGTCTGAATAACTGAATATAAATCAAATACACCGCAGGAGAATCAACGTGCAAGCGCGTCATGTTACTGTCCTGGGCGCCGGTATCGTCGGCATTTGCTGTGCGCTGCATTTGCAACGCAAAGGCTTTCGGGTGAGCGTAGTGGATCGTCTGGCACCAGGCGAAGCCACGTCTTTCGGCAATGCCTGCATGATCACCGATAGCAGTCTGATCCCTTTGTCCACGCCGGGAATCGTCCAGGACGGGCTGAAACTTCTGCTGGATCGGGAAGGTCCTTTGTTTATCGCGCCGGCGTATGGACTGCGTGTGATGCCCTGGTTATGGCGCTTTATCCGGGCTGGAAACCCTGCCCAGCTCAGACATTCAGCCGCTGCGCTGGCGGATTTGCTGCGCGATGCACTGGCCGAGCATCACGAGCTGGCGGACAATACCCCGGCTGCCCGCTGGATTGCAGATGATCCGACCCTGTTCTTGTACGACAATGCCCGCGATTATCATAATGATGCCCTCAACTGGCAGATCAAGCGCGATCTGGGGGTACGCTTCGACACCCTGGACGGCGCTGATTTGCATGCCTTGGAGCCGGCGCTATCAGAGCGTTTTCAGTTCGCCGTGCGGACGCTGGATCATGGCAAGGCGGTAAACCCCTCCAAACTGACCAAAGCCTATGCGCAATGGCTGCAACACGGGGGGGGTACGCTGTTACAGCGTGAAGTCAGAGCCATCGAGGTTGTCGATGGTCGGGCCGTACGTTTGCTAACGGATCGTGAGGCCTTGTCACTGGATATTCTGGTCATTGCAGCGGGGGCCTGGTCGGCTCATTGGAGTCGGCAGCTGGGCGATCGCATACCGCTGGAAGCCGAAGGGGGCTATCACGTTACCGTACAAAACGCTGGCGTGGCATTGCAGCATTGCTTGATGTACAGCAAGGCAAAAGTGGCGCTGGCTGACATGGAGCAAGGCATCCGTATTGCCGGGATGGCGGAATTTGCCGGTATTCAGAGCGCGACCAAACCGGCCCGCAGCGCCTTATTATTAAAACGTCTGCGGGAAGTGCTGCCCGGTATTCATACCGAGCATTACACCGAATGGCGCGGCAACCGGCCCAGCCTGCCGGACAGCCTGCCCGTCATTGGTCCGGCGACCCGCGTTAAAGATGTGTATTACGCGTTTGGCAATCAGCATGTCGGTCTGTCTTCGGGGCCGAAAACCGGCAAGCTGATCGCACAGTTAATTGCCGGTGAGCCAACGGCTGTCGATGTGAAGCCTTTCCGGGCCAACCGGTTTTAAGCCCCGTACTCCCGCAATAATTTCCCCGGTAGACCGGCCTCAGCGAGCAAGCCGGATTCATCCACGATGCGCTGGCCGTTCACCCACACCCCATGTACACCGATGGCATCGGTGGTGAGGCGCGCTGCACCAGCCGGCAGATCATGCACACGGTGGGGCGCAGCGCGGCCCACGCTGGCCGGATCGAACAGCAGCAAGTCGGCACAATAACCCGGTTTCAGCAGACCGCGTTCAGGGATGCGATAGATCGACGCGATTCGTCCGGTCAGATGATGCACCGTCTGCTCCAGACTCAATACCCCTAAATCCCGACACCAGTGTCCCAACAGATGCAGGCCGAACGCCGCATCGCAGAAAAACGCCAGATGGGCACCGGCATCGGATAGCGCAATCGTAGCGTTCGGATCACGCAGCGCCTGACCAACCTGCTCTTCGTCGGAATTCAGCAGCATGGCGACAAACATCGTGCCCAGATCTTCGTCGCAGGCCAGATCAAGCGTGAAATCCAGAGGATCTTTGCCGGCTTCCTCGGCCAGTTCCTGCACGTTACGACCTTCCAGATGCTTATGCTCCGGTTTGACCACTTCCAGCACCTGGAGCTTATGCCATTCGGCATTAAATAACCGTACCGCATTGGGTTCGGCCAGTTCTTCGCGCACCCGACGGCGGAAATCCGGATCGAGCAGTAATTGCCGGAGTGCGTTGCCGTGTACTTTCATGGCCGGTTTCCAGGCATCCATACCCTCCAGCGGATAGGCCGACTGCAGGGTAAATTCGATGCTGAGCGGGCAGCACGATACCTGACCGTATAATTCCCGGCCACGCTCATTGGCTGCACCAATATCCGCCAGATTACGGAAAATTGCCTTGGGTACACGCGGATTATGCAAGAGTGCGGCAATAACCACCGGGCGATGGCTGCTGGCAGCGATGCTTTCCAGATAATCAACAGTGGTTTTCAGCCCCTTGGTCAGCATGAATACGCCCTTACCGTCTGCGCCCATGGCGTTAACCAGGGTTTGCAACTCGTCTTGGGAGGCTAATCGCGACGGCATCGGGGTGCCGCCGAAGCCGTTATGCTGCGGTGCGGTCGAAGTGGCAAACCCCACCGCCCCGACCTGCATGGCCTGCTTGACCAGGAGCTCCATCTGGGTAATTTCATCCGGGGTGGCAGCACGCTCGGTGGCCGCATCGCCCATCACCCAGGTGCGCAATGAAGAATGCCCGAAAAACGCCCCGACATTCAGCACGCTGCCTTGTTGTTCCAGCAAGTCCATATATTCGGGGAAGCTCTCAAAATCCCAGCGGATACCCTCTTGCAAAGCCTCCAGCGACATACCCTCGACCTGGGTCAGATTGCGCATGGTGATCTCGCGATCCTGCGGTCGGCAGGGCGCGATGGTAAAGCCGCAATTGCCGATCAGCACGGTGGTCACGCCCAATGACGATGAAGGGTTCATCGCCGGGTCCCAGGTAATCTGCGCATCATAATGGGTATGGCTGTCGATAATGCCGGGCATCAAAGCCAGTCCGTCAGCGTCAATCGTCTGCCGGGCAGAACCAAGCGCTTCAAGGGCATCGGTAACGGCAGCAATTCGACCCTCTTTTACCGCAAGATGGCCAATTTTTTCAGGTGCGCCCGAACCGTCAATAAGACGGGCATTACGGATGATGAGATCGTACATAGTGTTCTTCAAACTCCTCTGGTGCAGATTCTTTGGGGTTCATGATACAAGTAATGTTTATGCGTAAGCTATGGCTTGTGGACACGGTAGCGGAAAGCGAAACGATCACGTTCTGGCAACAAGGTCGGGTAAGAAAGCGCTGCCCGCCCGGTGGCAGGGCCTGTGCTAGACTTTTTTGGTGACGCTTGGCGAGTGGTTTTTTGATGTGTCAGGAGAACACGGAGTGAGCAGTGAACAAGATCAAAACAATGATTGGGTTGAATTGACATCGAAGATTCTTGAAAAAGTATCCGGGATTTTGGCGAAGCTGCATATTGAGGAGCGATTGCCGAGCCTGCTTGCATTAGGGGTTTTGATAGGACGCCTGCGAGGCTTGCGTGGCAGCTATGATCGCGCGTCGGGCAAGTCGGCGATCCACCGGGGCAGCGCCTGGACGGTGGACAACACGTTGGTACTGAGGCAAGTAAAAACAGAGGAGAAATCCGACAAGATCACGGCCATCCCGCAGCTGATAGTCGGTATCTGCTATAGCCGACTCTGATCGAACGTATGTGGCTCTATTTAATCAGCACAATTCAGTATTTACGATAGCCTAAGGAAAGCAGGAGCCTAAATGACGTTACGTAACCATTACCGTCTTGTCAGCGTTTTACTGATTCTCGCCAGTCTGATGGGGCTGGCGGGTGCGGTGCTGATGGGTTTGCTGATGAGCGCGTTCGCTTGTGACAATCCGCCGCACGGTGACAGCACGATTTGTTATGTAATCGGCGGCGGTTTCTTTTTGCTCCTCGCCCTGCTTTTTGCCTTACCGCCCTTGTGGGCGGCTATTGGACTGCTACGGTGCAAGGCTAAACACGTCGCCTGGCACTGATTTGTGCCGGTGTGCTATGCGTGCTGTTTATCCCTATCGGCACTATAGTGGGTGGTTATATTCTGTATGTTCTGTTAAAGCTCGATCCCGCCCAAAAATTCTTCGGGCAAGCCTGATACGACCCTATCAAGCCGCCCTCTGACTGGCCGCACTAGCTGTGCTGAAAAATCAATCGGTAAAACTCGGGATGTGACATCCAGGTCTGTCCGCAAATAATTTTGCCGTCGATAACGGCCTGATCACTCATCCATTTCCCGCCGACTACTTCAGCTTCTGCACGGCAGTGCTCATAACAGGTGATGGTTCGGCCTTCTGCCAGACCGGCTGTGACCAGAATCTGAATACCATGGCAGATACAGTAAATCCATTTGTCTTTGCTATGAAACTCTTTGACGATATCAAGCAATTTTGGGTTATTTCTTAAATACTCCGGGGCGCGTCCACCGATCAACATAATCGCTTTATAGTGATCGACATTCACGTCATCAAAGCTGAGATTGGCCTCCGCCCGGTAGCCCTGGCGTTCGATATAGGTGTCCCAGCCCGGCTCAAATCGTGCTGTACTAAATGCAGACTGCGCGCGCTTGGTGCCGCTATATCGGTGGTGTAGCCGGCTTCCTGAAAACGATGCAGTGCATACAGCACTTCATAACTTTCACCGCCGTCACCGGTCACAATGAGTATTTTTTCAGCCATGGGATTCTCCTGTCGCTTTTAGTGTTATCTGAGGGTATCGATTGCATGTACTTAAGGGCATGCGCCCGGTAAGCGCAGCGCATGCCCTTATTAACGTCTTAACGTCAGCGCTTAGGTTCGAAACCGGGATAAACCTGACCGTGATTGGGGTTAGGATCGATAAAACTGGCGTTCTGGGTAAAGACTTCGCCCAGCGAGTTACGGTTATAAATTTCTGTAACCTGCGCGCTGTCCATACCGGGTTCGGTGACCTGGTCGCGGGCAACGTAATTACTTCTGGAGGCTGCGGCAACCACTTCAACCAGTTGCATCATGCCATTATCTTCATGCAGCAGAATATGACAGTGATTGACATACTGGCCGACATAATCGGGAAAGCGGGAGCGAAACACTGCCCGTCCCCGGTTGCGCGGCACCCACACTACATCCTGCCAGCGTGGTTCATCCAGAATATTCACCAGACTGCCGTCTGCCAGTGTGACTTCATGCCGGCTGAGCCAGAACGGATTGGTATGGATATGGAACGGGTGATCGACCGTAGTTGTGCTGATAAAATCCAGCCCCCTGGCTTGTGCCGTGGCGCGATCAACCGGCTCGCCGCGGACATGTCCACTCCAGTCGGAGTCCAGGGTGTTGTACCAGAGTGACAGCGAATTATTGTAAACCACCCATTCTTCCGCACTACCCAGCAGCATTCTGGGGTATTCAGAGTTGCTGGGATCAAATTTGAAGCCATCGATAGCCATGGTACGCAGATTAGGTGGCAGCAAGACCATCTTGCTGTCACCCGGATTGATCGGCCCATAATAAACATTACGCAGGTCCGGGTTACGACGGATAAAACTGCGTGATACATCGATAATCGGGAAATCATTATTACCCCAGCCGGAATAAGTAATCGTCCGGGTCCGGTAGCTGCCTTCTTCGATCTCGCGCGCGGCAGCTTCTGCAGCGCTGTCGACCCGTAATTCATCGTTGCTGACCGGTTGCAGATAGGCAGGGACTGGCGGCAGGCTTAAGGCGCTCAGATCGATCGGCTCACCATCGACGGCATCGCCTTTAACGACAATCAAAGCAACAATGACATCACCGGGCCAGCTGGGCAGGGCATTATTGCCGGAGCTGGCGCGCTGGCGCAGTCCTTTCTCATAACTTTCGTTGTGCGAATATCGAACTGCGTTACCAGCGTGTATACCGCGTAGTCTTCGCCCTCGGCCAGCGCCGGGGCCTGAAACAGCAGATCAGTGCGGTTGGCAGGTGCCAGCAAAACTTCGTTGGGGCGATTATAGGCTGTCTGGCATTCTCGGCATTAGCGTAGCAGGCGGAAATTTTATCGATGCGGTCTTGCACCGTATCGTTCGGGGTAAAATCCAAAGGATTCGGAGCGGCGGTGAAATTCAGATCCTTGATCATATATTCAGCATCACCAGTCTCGGTCTGACGCACCAGTGTGACGCCATCCATGGCCAGTTGATGAATAGGCAGTTTAAGCGCTTCAAAATCCTGAGTGCTGAGTGGTACGCAGGTCTCTGCATCGGTTTGTATGCCGAGCTGGCCGTTCGGGCAGAGCGTGTAATCGCCTTTCAGCACCGCTACCCGGATATAGCCGCGACCATCAACGCTGCCGTTCAGAACCCGCCAGCGTTCTACGGCACCAGGCCGCATTGCCAGTACCTTGGGTTGATAACTGCCATTGACAGTTGGAAATGTTGCCGCTGTGCGGGTGCCATTCGGAGCGTCGGGATCTACGGCTGTGTTACCAGGGTTAACCTGCTGGATCAGCATCAAGCGTTCACGATAATCATACGGTCCGGTAGGGGTTTGCGGATCTGGGTCGCTGACACCGGCCAACTGTTCATTGAGCGCTTGATCCACGTCACCTTCAATAATCAGGAAACCGGCCATCCCGGATGCCACCTGGTTGTGTGTCGCGCCATGGCAGTGAGGGTGATACCAGTGTGTACCGGGTGGATGCGGGGCGTCGTCGGGGCCGATATTGCCCAGCCGGAATTCGTAGGTTGCGCTGCCGACCTGCTCATTGAAACGCAGAAATACGCAACTGGGATCGTCGGAATTCTCCCGCGCAATGAAATCGGCCTGCGGCATGACACGCAGGATGATATTGTCGGATTGAGTACCGTCCGGGTTTCACCAGGCCGCACGTGTAAGCCGTGGGTGTGCAGGTTGGTGGTATGCACTGCATGCACGCCATTGGTATGTTCACCCAGGCACCAGTCCGGGCTGGCCGCTTGTGCGCACATCGGCTGCATCGACGCCGGGAGGTAGCGGACCAAGAGCCGGGAAAGGGCCAACCACGGTCTCTCCCTCATTCCTACCCAGCAGATTACGCAGCTCCACAGACAAGGTTTCATCGCCGTTCATGCGGATCGTGGGACCAGGCGTGATACCGTTATAGCTGAATAACAAGGGACGCAGGTTTTCGAAGCCGGCGCCGGTGACTGCAAACGGGGCGCCGTTTTCGACCAGATTCAGATGCAGTTGCTGGTTTGGCCACATGCTAGGCCGCCAGATCCAGGGCTCTGCCCAGGTGTCGATCGGAAAGCTGGAATCAGTTGGATCCTGTCCGGCGATAAGAGTCTTATAGGCTGGCGTACTGGATTCCTCCAGCATGGCAATTTCAGACTCGGATTGGGCGTTGGCCAGCCCGGGCAAACCCGCCAGCGCTGCAGTGCCTAAGGCGGTAGTACCTAAAGCCGTACCGCCCAGTGCAGTGGCACTGACGGAAGCCTGCAGGAACTCTCTGCGGTTAAACGTGGCATTCTCTTGCTGGGAGGGTGTATTGGCGGGTGGATTTGTGACGGATTTTTTTTTCGACATGCTCTCTGTTTCCCCTGCTGGTGGACGGCGGGCGAACAGGGGCCATCATTCGGACCCTGTTCGTCTAAGCTTAGCAGTTGCCTGGAAATTTGTAGAGTGGGCGTGATGTCAGCCTGATTCTGAATTATCGGCTATCAAAAAAGGTGCGATATCGGCCTGGGTCGGTAATGATGGAATCGCGCCAAATCGGCTGACCGCAATAGCACCGCAAGCGGCCCCAATACGCAAAACAGTACGCACTTGCTCGGCATCCTGCTGCCAGGCCCGAAAGGCAGCGCGGCCCTGGACCTGCTGTGACAAACCATATAAGACACCACCAATGAAGGCATCGCCAGCGGCGGTAGTATCGAGTGCCCGGACCGGAAAGGCCGGCAGTGAACCCCGCAGTGCAGGCGTATAATAATCCAGGCCCGCTTCCCCTCGGGTGACGCAAATCAGACCGGTGCCAGCCGCCAGCCAGGACTCGATACAGGTCAGGGGATTACGATTTTCGGCCAGGTAAGCCAGCTCTTCCTCGCTTACTTTGAGAATATCAGCCAGTCCGAGCATGATCTCGATATGCGGGCGCATCAGCTTGGGTTCTGGCCAGAAGCCGGGTCGCAGGTTGACATCGAAGCTGCTCAAGCCATCCTGGGCGCGGGCAAGTTCGACACCAGCCTGGGTCGTTGCGAGTAAACCCGGTGTTGTCAGAATATTCGACACAAAGTGAAACAGGGGTGTCGGTTGGAACAGCTCGGCTTTAAAATCAGCCTTGGTGAAAAACTGCGGCGCAGTTTTCAGGTGATAGAAACTGAAGCTACGCTCGCCATCGGCCTTGAGATTAACTATGGCCAGGGGTGTCAGGCCCTTGTCGGTGGTCGGCATCATGGCAATGCCAACCCCGAGCCCTTGTAAGGTCTGTTGCAAATAGCGGCCAAAAGCATCGGCACCCACTGCGCCGGCAAAATGGCTCTGTCCGCCCAGGCGGGCAACTGCCGCCGCGACATTGGCAGGCGCGCCGCCGGGATACTGGGTAAATTGTGGCGGATCGGCATCACCGGGGTTTTGCAGCATGTCGATCAGCGCGTCGCCAAAGCAGATAATGATAGACTCGGTCATCGGATAAGTGCCCTATGGGTTTCCCTTGCTGGTTGATGGGATTTTAGCGGTATTCTACGCCAGATAATACGCTATATAACCCGGACAGAGGAATGACCGGGTACTTGCAACTGTTGGACAAATAACGAAAAGGTTTAATGATGCAGTGTTTTGATGTGCTGGTTATCGGTGGCGGCATGGCTGGTTTGTCGGTGGCGGCCGAGTGTGCGCAAGGTAAAGGCCTGCGGGTTGCAGTACTGGAGCGTGAAGCGCAGTGCGGGTTTCACAGCACCGGTCGCTCGGCGGCCAAGTTCATCGAAAATTATGGTAACGCCGAGGTGCGCAGACTGAATCGCGCCAGTCTGCGTTTTTTCGAGCAGACACCCTATGATGTCTGGGAACACGCCCTGCTGCATCCTCGCGGTACCTTTTATATCGCTTTGCCCGGCCATGAGCATGAACTGGACGCATTGCTTGCAGATAGCAAGGGTATTGAACAGGTGGCACCCGGCGCGGTCAGTGCCGCCATACCGGTGCTGAAACCGGATACGATTGCCGCTGCTTTATACGAAGCTGGCGCTCAGGACATCGACGTCAATGAATTGCTGCAAGGATATCGCCGACTGTTGCGCCGGCATGACGGTTTACTGCAATGCAAGGCTGAAGTGCAGACCCTGCAACGACGCGACGGACTCTGGCAGGTCACCAGCAAGGCTGGTGAATTCGCTGCACCACTGGTGGTCAATGCGGCTGGTGCCTGGGCAGACACGCTGGCGGCAATGGCCGGTTTGGACCCGTTGGGAATTACCCCCATGCGCCGTAGCGTTGCGATCACGCCGCTGCCCGCCGGACAGGATTGCCGGGGCTGGCCGTTTGTGGTCAGTGCAGCGGAAGATTATTATTTTGGCCCGGAAGCCGGTAAATTACTGATTTCACCCGCTGATGAAACGCCGGTCGAACCGCATGATGCCTACGCTGACGATATGGCGCTGGCGGAAGCCATCCACAAGGTGCAGGCGTTGCTTACCTTCGAGGTTACCCGCATTGAGCATAGTTGGGGAGGACTGCGTAGTTTCTCGCCAGATCGCACCCAGGTGATTGGTTTCGATCCGCGTGCAGAGGGGTTTTTCTGGCTGGCCGGGCAGGGTGGTTACGGCATTCAAAGCGGCCCTGCTGCAGCTGCACTGGCCACTTCATTGATCGCCGGGGATGCACTGCCGGAAACGCTGCGCGCTGAGGGCGTAGAAGCCGCCCGGTTTGCAGTTGAACGTTTTTTATAGCACACGAATACAAGAATGGGGGTTGAGATGAGTACACTCACGCTGGATGAGCTGGCAACGCATATTCCGTCGGGTTGCCTGCTGGCGGTTCCACCTGATTACAGCGGAGTGGCAATGGCCGCAACGCGAGCACTGATACAGCATAAGCCGCAGGGTTTGCGAGTGCTGTGTGTACCGGTGGGTAGTATTCAGGTTGATCAGCTGATCGGTGCCGGTATGGTTGACAGCGTAGAAGCCGCCGCAGTAACACTGGGCGAGTTCGGCCTGGCACCGCGTTTTACCGCCGCTGTGCAGAACGGTAGCCTGACCGTCAAAGACACGACCTGTCCGGCGGTACATGCCATGTTGCAGGCTACCGAAAAAGGCGTTCCCTTCATGCCGCTTCGGGGCTTGCTCGGGACCGATATTCTTGCTCATCGAGACGATTGGAAAGTACTAAATAATCCTTTCGCCGAGAGGCCCGATCCGCTGGTGCTGTTACCGGCTGTCCAGCCCGATGTAGCTTTGTTCCATGCACCGATGGCTGACAGCGAAGGCAATGTATGGATCGGGCGGCGGCGTGAACTGGTCACAATGGCGCATGCGGCAAAGACAACACTGGTCACGGTAGAGCGCATCGTCGAGGGTTGTTTTTTCGATGATGAGCAACTGGCCGCCGGCGTTTTGCCGGGTTTGTATGTCAGCCATATTGCGCTGGCACCCCGCGGTGCCTGGCCGTTGGGGTTGGGTGATGCGTATGCGCCGGATGCAGAACACCTGGCAGCCTATGCTCGACTGGCACGCAGCGATGACGGCTTTGCCGACTATCTGGCGCGTTATGTGTTGACACCGGTTGAGGCTTAAACATGAGTGAAGAGATTGCTTTCAGTCGGGAAGAGCTCCTGATTTGTGTTCTGGCCCGGTTGGTACAGGGCGCGCGCCATGTCGCTGTCGGGGCGGCATCCCCCATACCCGGTTCAGCGGCTTTGCTCTGTCAGGCGCTGGAACCTGCCGATACCCGCGTCACTTTGCTGCACAGTCGGCGTTACAATCAGTTCACGGATGGCGCGCGCGAGTTGTTCGATTGTGCCGGACAGGGCCGGATTGACCGTTTTTTTCTGGGCGGCGTGCAGATCGATGGCCAGGCCAATATCAATCTGGTCGGTACCGGGCAATATCCGCAGCTGGAACGACGCTTTCCCGGCTCGTTCGGTTCGGCGTATCTTTACTATGTCGTGCCACGGGTGATTCTGTTTCGGGAGGAGCATTCCCCCCGGGTGCTGGTGCCGCAGGTAGACTTTATCAGCGCTGCCGGAGTCAGTCCGCCGGACGTATACCGGCCGGGTGGTCCCTACGCCCTGGTAACCAATCTCTGTGTCTTTCTGTTTGACCGGGCGCGGGCTCGTTTTCAACTGGCCAGCGTGCATCCGGGGCACAGTGTGGACGAAGTGCATGATCAGACCGGCTTTGAGTTTGACTGCCCGGCTCAGGTGCCGCAAACGCCGACCCCCGAGCCGCAGCGTCTGGCCTTGATCCGATCGGTGATTGCCGGGCGCATTGCGGAATCGTACCCGCAGTTTGCCAATCGGGTTTTTGCTACCGCGCAGCCTGCAGATACAGCCCTTTAGCGCGCATCAACGCGATATTAATGAGAGTGGCTCAACGATCCGCCTGCGTGGTATGGCGCTTCAGTGATGGCAAGCCCGGCCACGAGGCCCAGTCGCAGGGTTTGATCAATGCGCTGGCCCAGCGTCGTCAACTGCAGGTGCATGAGCTGAGCGTGAATGATTATCGCCGGGGGCTGCTTGATCTTGTGCAAAAACGGTTTGCATGCGGAGCAGCATTGCCCTCACCAGCGCTGCTGATCGGTGCCGGCCACGCGACGCACTGGCCTTTGCTGGCTGCCCGTCGTGCCCGCGGTGGTCGCATTATTGTACTGATGAAGCCCAGTCTGCCGCGCAGCTGGTTTGATCTGTGTATCATTCCACAACACGATGGTGTGCCAGCAGGCAACAAAGTGTTTATCACACAGGGCCCCCTGAATACGCTGAATACCCTTCGCACGAAGGCGCGGACAGCTGGCAGCGCTGCCGATACCCGCCGGGGGCTTTTTCTGATTGGCGGGCCGTCCAGTCACTACGCCTGGTCAGAGCCGGACATGCTGCAGCAAATCCAGCAGATTGTGCGTACCACACCTTCAGTACATTGGTTACTGACCACCTCAAGGCGCACCCCGGCTACGTTTCTGGCAGCGCTGCAAGCTAATCCGGTCAGTAACCTGGAATTGATACCTCACAGTGCAACAGCACCCGGCTGGGTGGCCCGGCAATTAGCGCAGGTAGCCCAGGTCTGGGTCAGTGAGGACAGCATGTCGATGATTTTCGAAGCGCTGACGGCTGGTGCCGGAGTGGGCTTATTACAGGTGCCTGCCAAACGCCTCTCCCGCATTACCCGCTATTCGGCCAGCCTGATTGCGGCGACTTATGTGACGGCGTTTGCGGCCTGGCAACCGGGCAGTTTGCTGCCTGCACCGGCGCAGCCTTTCAATGAAGCACAGCGTTGTGCCCGCTGGCTGGACGAGCAGTGGCTGGGACCGCATGGCTGAACAGCCTTTGACACTGATTCAATTATTACCAGCCCTGGAAGGGGGGGGAGTTGAACGTGCCACGCTGGAAGTTGCTGCCGAGGCGCTCGAGCGGGGACATCAAGCGATTGTGGTGTCTGCCGGCGGGCGGTTAAGCACGCCGCTGAAAGCCCTGGGGGCGACGCATATTGATTGGCCGATAGGCCGTAAAACACCGCTGAGTCTGCGCTGGGTTCGACCGTTACGCAGTTTGTTTGCAGCGTCTGAAAATACCCTTGTACATGCCCGTTCGCGGTTGCCGGCCTGGCTTGCTTACCGCGCTTTATGCGGGTTGCCGAAGGCACGAAGACCGCGCTGGATTACCACTGTGCATGGCTTGTATTCGGTCAATCGCTATAGCGCGATCATGACCCGCGGCGATGCGGTTATTGCGGTGTCAAAAACCGTACGTGATTATATTTTGCAGAACTATCCCCGCACGGAAGCCAGTCATGTGCACCTGATCTACAATGGTCTTGAGCCGGCAGAATTTCCTTACGGTTATCGACCATCATCCGACTGGCTGGCCCGCTGGCAACGTGAATTCCCGCAGACCTGCCAGCGGCGCGTGCTGACGCTGCCCGGTCGTCTGACCCGGCGCAAAGGACATGAAGACTTTATCCAGTTGCTGGCACGCTTAAAAACGCGTTCCCCGACAATTGCTTTACCGGTGCATGGTTTGATTGTCGGCGGTGCTGTGGGGCGCGAACCCTATCTGCAGGAATTACGCGACCTGTGTGTCCGACTCGGTTTGATTGAAAATGTTGATATCAGCTTCACCGGACAGCGGGCCGATGTGCGGGAAATCTATACCATCTCCGATCTGGTGTTTTCACTTTCCACTAAACCGGAGTCATTTGGCCGGACCGTGCTGGAAGCACTCAGTCTGGGAGTGCCTGTTGTGGCGTATGATCATGGCGGTGTCGGTGAAATCCTGACCGCCATGTTTCCGTCGGGCAGGGTGCCGCTGGGCGATCAGATGACCTTGCAACAGCGGGTCGAAGAGTTGCTGCAGGCACGCCCAACGGTCGCTGAGTGTTCACCTTTTTCGCGCCGTACTATGCTGGATGAAACGTTCCGGCTGTATCAGCAGCTGGCTGGTCCCAACTTGACTGAGCTGCAATGAGCGGGGCGGGTAGACGCCTTCTGGGCGCGGCTCTGCGTCGTTTATTCCGCCAGCGTCAATCGGGTAAGCGCGTTCTCGTGTTGCAACCGCTACCGGGTATCGGCGATATGGTGTGGCATATTCCGCACCTGCATGCGCTGGCAGCCGAGCAGGGACCACTGACAGTGCTGACCAAACCACGCTCACAGGCCGGCGAACTGCTGGCCGCAGATCCGAGTGTGGCGCAATTGCTGTTTTTGCAGCGCCCAGGACGGCACAGTGGCATTATCGGCAGTCTGCAACTGGTGCGGGAATTACGTCGATACCGCTTCGCCAGCGCCTGGCTGTTTCATGGCAGTACCCGTTACGCCTTGCTGCTGGTGCTGGCAGGTATTCCGCAATTGCACGGTTACGGGCGCGGCTGGCAACGCGATCTGCTCAATGGCGTTATGCTGACACCAAACCAATTACGCGATCACCCGATTGATAAAGCCGATGTATTACTGCAGCAAGCGGGTATACCGCGTATACCGGAGCAATCTGCGCTGTATGTGAATCCGGTTGAGCAAAACTGGGTACAGCAAACGTATGGCCACTGGCCGCAACCCTGGATCGCACTCGGCATCGGTAGCAGTGAGACTCGCAAACAGTGGGGTGAGCAGAATTTTGCAGCGCTGGCTGCTAGCCTGCATGAGCAGTATGGCGCGACCCTTTTCCTGCTGGGCGGTCCGGCTGAACTCGGTCTGGGGCAGGCGATTATTGCCCGGGTGCAACAAGCAACAGGGTATTCGCCTTTGCTGCCTGCGCCTGCTATCGCCCGTACAGCTGCTATCCTGCAAGCCTGCCGTTTGTATATCGGTAACGATACCGGCGCGCTGAATATGGCGGCTGCCTTAGAGGTGCCGTGTATTGGTTTATTCGGTGGCTCAGCACCACTGCGCCATTCACCGCTGATCCGTGCACTAACCCCGCTTGCCGGCGAGGGGATGGCCGCTATTACACCGCTTCAGGTCATACAGGCTGTAGCAGCTTGTGAACAAAGGCTTGGACCGCAACGAGAAAAACAACAGGATAATCCATGCGAGCAGACATGCAGCCAGTAGTACAGCGGACGTTCTTTCACTACGGCTGGTTGCTGCCGACGCTGTTGCCGATCACGCATGCCGGCGGTAGGGCGGCCTATCTGATTCTGGCGGGTATTTATGTGCTATGGGGACTGGCTGCGCTGTACCGGGCGCCGGTGCAGCTTAATCGTACGTTTTATGTTGCTATTTTATTGTGGGCTGCCTTGCTTTGCAGTTATTTACCGAGTGCCTGGTATGCCTATGACAGCTGGCGGGCATTCGATAAATGGATCGGCTTTGCCTATCAAACTCTGGTTTTTCCGTTGACGCTGATCGTTTTGTGTCAGGGCGGGGATCGGCTGCAACGCCTGACCCTTATGCTGGGTCTGGGAGGTCTGCTCACCGTGCTGGCCTTGTATGCGCGTCTGCTCTTTGACATCGGCGCACCGGACTTTGAGCCGGAGTTTTATTTGCGGGAAGACAATTTACCCTGGCTGCTGCCGTTCATGCTGGCCTGGTTTATGACGGTACTGCGTCCGGTGTATGGCTATGCGTTACTGTCGTTCTGTCTGGTCGCGGTATTAGCATATATTTTCTGGTCTGACGGACGCTCTGCACTATTGGGTGTAACACTGAGTCTGGCGGTGTATGCACTGATCGGGCTGAGCTGGAAAGTGCTCTGGACCGCTTGTGCCGCAATAGGCATTTTTGTGTTTGGGGTGATTGAGCAAAGTGATAGATTTTTGCGCCTGATGACCGAGCACAGTGATCTGCATGGCCTGTTACGAGCAATTACCAGTTTTCGCAGCGTATTGTGGCAGCGTGCTATCGAGAATCCGCCGGATTCTTTCTGGTGGGGAATCGGGATGGGCAATCTGCGCTACGAAACTGCGCTGATGCAGGTTGGCGGTCTGCATTTGGGGCATCTGCATAACTTCTTGCTGGATGCCTGGTACGAAACAGGCATCGTTGGCCTGTCCGCTTTACTGATGTTTATCGCATTTCCGCTGCTCAGGCTGAGGCGTTACTGGCATTGTCTGACGCTTTCAGAGCAGCGGCTGGCAGGAATTTACCTGGCTGCGATAGCAGCACTGCTGTCTGCGGCGTTGTTTAGCTTTTCGTATAATTCGAAACAGTTCGCCATGTATTTGCCGTTAATGTTAGCAATACTGCTGTTTCTGGCTGAATCTGCCAAGCCGCGTGCCAACAACCCGCCATCTCTGGCCTGACTGACTACCAGCATATGGCTGGATAAAGCCTGCCGCTGGTTCTTTTTTTCCTAAAGCGGCCAGATGACTGAACCGCTTGCGGGTGTTTGCTACGGATTTGGCTTGTCGCCGGTTTCTGGTTTCTTGCGCAGATTGGTTGCCACTTGTTTGCCTTCGCGCAATTTGTTGGCGAAATAGTCGCGCATGGTCTTGGGGTCAAAATCCAGCAACGTACCGCCGGATTCGAAGTGTTGCATGAACACATTACCAATTGCATACGTTGTTGCGCCACCCAGCACCGAGACACTGATCATGCCGGTCGCGGTGCCCAGGCCAGGAATGGCTTTGGCTAAACTGGCTAAAGTCATGGCCGTTGAAGTTGGCATGACGCCGCCTACTAAAGAGACGATCAGGCTCTTGCCAAGGTTTTCCGAAAATGGCACGCGATATAAGCGCGCCAGCGCATGCAGCATTTTGATTTGTATACCGCTGAGTGCAACCAGGTCAACCAGGGGAATCGGTACCAGAGAGATCCCCATGGAACCTATGACATGATTCTTGACGATAGCCTGGGCCTGGCCGAGGCGTTCGTGTTCTTCATCTAAGAGAGCGTCGTCCATGAGTTCTTCATCCATGCGCAGAGCATCCTGTTCATCAACTGAGGGAGGCTGGCTGGCGCCTGAATCGCTAGCGATAACGCTGGCTGCGTCCGCGCTGGATTCCGGCTGAAGCGGCTCAATTTTCTTATCGGTCTGGGGCATGCTTACCTCCCGAAAAAAAGCCTGGGTTGAAATTTATCCTGCTATTGTAGCTTACAGGCAGCCAATAATAACAGGATCAATCACTGCTGAGTCAATTTGCAGCAGTCTGTGCCGGCTGGTGATCATAAGAGGACGCATCTGTTTTTACTGCGCCATTGCTCAGGGCTGGAATACGAGCGACGTATTATCAATGGGCAGGAGCGTACCTGCGGATGCTATAAAACCGGCTATTTGCTGCTGAATTTCGGCAGTGACATCTGCGTCCGGGCCAGGATCCAGCAAGGAGCTGTGCGCACCGGATAAAAAACGCACCGCGACATGTAACCCGTTACTGTCACTTTGCGTTGTGCCAGCGCTGCTCAGTTCCATCGTTTGCAGCAGTGGCTCAGTGCCTGACAGCGGGGCACCGGGCACGCTATTGGGTATGGTCTGGTCCGGTGGGGGGCCGATGATTTCAATCAGATGCGTCGGATGTTTGTCGGCAGCGGCCTGTGCGTAATTGATGGCATCGCCAGCATCCAGAACCTGTTGTGCGGCTCTGAAATAGGATTCGTACGCCGGCGTACCCGGTATGAGACCCGCTGCGGCCAGACTGGCCTGAATCTGCGGCCCGAAACTGGCCGAGCTTTCCAATAGTTTGGCGATACCTCCGCCCGGCATAACCAGGCTGGCCGGTCCGATCAGTCCATCGTCCACGGCGAGCAGTGGTACACCGACAATAGCACCGAGGGAATAGCCGACAAAACCAACCTGATTGGTATCGAAACCCGCTTGTTCCAGACTGGCAGCCAACTGCAGTAAATCAGCGACACCCTGGCGTAGATTATCGCGCGCGGTCAGGAGCGAGGCCAGATTTAGAAAATGCGTGCCAGAGGGGTCAATAAGACCATCCGGGCCGGGCGCGCCAGTCTCATTGTTGATCAGATCGAGATTAAACGTGCGCTCCATGGTTGCGTTATAAAAGGGATCGCCAGAATCGGTAATACCGTGCAGCGGCAGATCAATAGCGACTGCAGCATAGCCGGCAGCAGCCAGACTGTCTGCGACGGCCAGTAAATCAGTGCGATTGCGGGTGATGCCGTGCTGGAATAGCACCACTGGCCAACCGCTGGCAGGTCGGCTCTGCCCGCTAGTCGCGTTGGGTATGCTGGCCAGCACGGGTACTGACAGCGTTTGCGGCGCAACAGGCTGTGGATTGTAGCGTGTGATTTCAGTTTCGTTAGCGCCGCGCCAGCGGGTCGTCAGAATAACCGTGGGTATCAGCGTGGGCGCATCCAGATAGTAGGGCAGTTGCAGGGTACCGGTGTAAATATCAGCCAGGCCAGCACCTTGTACACTGGCGGTGTCGAGACCTGTCGGTGCCAGTGTGAAGGGGAGTGCGGTCAGCCCGGCGCGGATGGCACGTAGTGCATCACCGGTTGACTCGGTCATGAAACTCCAGCTTAAGACAATATGCGCTTTGCGCAGACCGGCGCTGGCAGCGGCCTGCTCCTGGGCAACGACCAGCCGCCGGATGGGCTCCAGAGCCTGCGCCTGGGCATCGCTGAGATTGGCAAAACGGCTGGAGCCATCCGGATTGACCAGCGGGCCACGTTCATAGCGGGCAAAGATATAGGTCAAATCCGGAAAAGCTGATGTCGCAGACACCTGACCCCGAATACCATCAGTCAGAGCGACCATATAGCCGGTCTTGGGTTTCAGGGGGCGCAGAGGCAGGATTTCAACAGTACGTTGTGCCGGATCGGCAGCCAGCAGATTGACCGTGAAATCGATCTCTCCACTCAGTTCCTGTACGACCCGGGTCACAGCGAAGGGATTGTCGGTGCCGGGGTTCAGAACGGGATTATCCAGCTCCACCTCGTACAGGCGTACGGTAACACCGGCGACCAGGCTGGCAGGATCCAGTGCGCTTGAGAACGTCGCGATCATTGGTCCGGTTGTAGAAAAACCATCCAGCGCGTTCAGGGCTTGCACGGTTGCACTGGCCGGGTCACTGGGGTCGGTAACCGGAATGTTCAGGGTGCCATCGACGGAGCCGGCGAACAGTAAATTATTAGGTGTTGGTAACACACCATTGGCGGGATCGAAACGGGCCACAGGAGGCGCGGTTTGCGCTCCGGCAGTCAGGCAGATGATGCTCAGAATCGCACTAATACAGTATCGGCGTAGCATGGGGTTATCCCTTGATAACAAAAGCGATAAAAGCGCCAAAGACGCTTAAAATGTCCATTGCAGTTGAATTGCAGCTAAATCGACGCTGGCTTCATATTCGCCATCCAGCGTGTTCCCAACCGGGACGCCGGCCAGCCCGCCAGTGCTGACTTCGGTGTCCCGGATGGGTGTATCGTCGACGAAGATATGTACATAAGCGAAATCCAGACTGAAGTTTTGTGAAATAGTATAGCTGGCTCCCAGGCTTAGCCAGAGGCGGTCATTGTCGGGAATACGCGGGGTGCGATAGTCGGCACCGGGAACCGGTGATTCATCATAGGCCACACCAGCCCGCAGCAGCCACTGGGGCGAATGGCGATAATTGACACCTAAAGAGTAGCGATAAACGTTCTGCCAGTTTTCCGGTTGCACGGATGGATTCGGATCGGGGTTGAACGGATCATCGCTGAACTTGATCCTCAGTTCGTCAAACTCGCTCCAGTTTGTCCAGGTGACATCGCCCATAACTGCCCAGCGATTGTCCAGCTCATGGTAAGCGCTGAGCGAGAGCGTAGCGGGTGTGGTGATATCTGCCGAGCCGCCGCGAGTGCGCGAGGGGCCAGCCAGGGGAACAGCAAAATCGGGTATGGTCAGGGTATTGTCGCCCTCTAGGGAATGGTCTATCCGGGAGCGGTAGGCCAGACCGAACCGGGTACCGGGAGATATCTGGTATAGCAGACCTAAATTGAAACCAAAGCCCCAGTCATCGCCGGTTAGCTCGCTAAACCCGTCCAGCGCCGGTGTCGATGGGGTTGCGCCAGGGACGCCGGAAAGATAGCCCAGAGTGCCGAAATCCAGTGCATTGCTTAAGGTCGCATCGGCGTATTGTGCGCTCAGTCCGAAGCCCAGGGATAAGTGTTCGTCGACTTTATACGCTAGTGCCGGATTGATATTAATAGTGATAAGTTCGGATTTCACGGCATGGTAGCGACCGATCCAGCTATGATCGTACTCTGTTGCTAGGCCATATAAGGTGCTGATACCAAAACCGAAACTAAGCTTGTCATTGATAGGCCGGATGTAATAAAAATTGGGTACTGTAGCGATTGCACCACCATCATCACTGAGTTTGCCCGTTGTCGGGCCGCCAATACCATTGCTCGAATTGTGATCTTTGAATTCGGTATTGGGGGAGATGATGTGGACACCAAATTCGGTTTGTGCCGGCAATCGGACTAAACCTGCCGGATTAGACATAACCGTGGAGCCGTCTTCGGCAATTGCGCTGCCACCTGAAAATGCATTGCCGAGCCCTTTTACGCTTTGTTCCTGTACTTGAAAACCGGCACCTAACACGGCGCAGGGCAATGCTAAGCCGATCAGGTTGGTGAAAGCTGTTAAGTAAGGTAAATCTTTTTTTATCATGAGCTTGTACCTCCGCCCGCGTATTTTTATAGGGCTCAATCATAATACGCGTTATCGCTCCAGATGCCCATACCCGGAAGCCCGTTCCCCGGAAACCGCACTTAAGGTACCGGTTTACTACTCTGGCAGGCGTGTTGATAGCGCTCTCGGTTGTCCCTCGTGATCAAGCGCTACATAGACAATAACCGCCTGGGTAACTTTGACGGTGTGCAGAATATTCTTATGCCAGCGCTGGGCAAAAACATCGATTTGCACGGTAATCGAGGTGTTGCCTGTTTTGACAATTTCGGCGAAACAGCTGACCAGATCGCCGACAAAAACGGGTTTGTGAAATTCCATTGATGTCACAGCAACAGTTGCTACCCGGCCATTGGCGCGGCCGGCAGCGACGATACCGCCAGCGATATCCATCTGTGACATAATCCAGCCGCCAAAAATATGCCCTGAGGGGTTGGTATCGGCCGGCATGGCCAGAATGCGTACGACGGGTTGCCGGTCGCTGGGGAAGGATACTTCTGTAGGGGATTGCTGCACGGTATTACTCCACGGTATTACTGATCTGGCCAGGAAAAACGGTAATAAAAATAAGTCGTATTAAGCGTTATGACCGCTGCGGATAAAGTGGTGCAAGACCGTCTTCCGAGACGGCCTTGACAGGCGTCTGGCGCGCTGTTGTGGCAGGGCCGTGACGAAGAACAGCCGCCAGCTCATTGCCTCGCCAGGGCGGGTCGCTTTTGGCGTCATAAATTGCCCGGTCCAGCTCGCGTATAACCGCAGCAGCCTGCGGCCAGCGTAGTGCCAGTGCGCCCAGATTGGTTGGCGGATGCTGTGGCCAGATGGCGCCAGCCCACTGTAAAAGCGCGTGCGCTGCCGCATGGGCATCGTTAGCCTGGCAGGCTTGCAGGGCCTCTTGCCGCAGCTTTCTGGTGGAGAGCGCGGCGGTGGAGGAGGGAGCATCAGCTTGCGGGTTGTGATGTCGATCATGCCACCAAGCCAGTAATGTGGCGCACCACAATAGGAATAATAACAAACTGAGCCAGCGCCATAACAGGCTGTTTGTCAGCCAGCTGCCGGTATCCGGTTGGAGCAGACGGTCCGGCCTGGCTGTGCTGGTCAGCGGCGGTGCTGTTGCGTTTGTTGCTGTGGGCGATTGAGCGGGGGTGGCCGGAGGTGCTGCAGAGGTGCTGGCTGCAGGCAAAATGGTGAAAGTCTGGGCTGGTAATACGGCGGTTTGTTGCTGATCGCTTTGGGTATCCCACCAAATCAGACTGATTTCCGGCAGTGTGATTTCACCGGCGCGGGTCGGCACGATGGCAATTTTCTGTTCGCGCTTACCAACCAGCCAGGCACCCTCATAGCGAGTCGAGGTTTCTGCCTGATCATAATAGAGGTTTACGCCGCTTAGCGGTGGCATGCGCAGCTCCGGTAATTGCCCTGCCTCCAGGCCGGTTGCTTCGATCAGCAATGTACGTGTGACGGGTTCGCCGACCCGAAACACAGGAGGATTGCTGGACCACTGTTCCCGCAGTGTAAGCTGCCAGCTTGGTAGCCAGGTCTGAACATTGGTGCCCGTGTTATCGCCCGCGTTATCCCCAGGGCCATAATCAGCAGGGCGGGGGCGCACCTGCAGTGTGATGGGTTCGCTGTTGATTTGTATGCGCCGGCCGCGACTCAGGCTTTGTTGACCCGGTTGACGATTTCCCACCCGACCGCGTAGCGTCAGTGAGGGCAAGATCAGCTCACCGCTTTTTTCCGGAATCAGCGCATAATTGCGCTCGAAGACCTGATAGTTGCGGCCATCACGTTCGGCAACATAGCGCTTCATCTCACCCAGTGGTTGCAACAGGGCATCCTGCAGAGTGCCGTTGCGTCGCAGCGTGTCATCAGCCAACGGTGCGGCCAGGAAAATCCGCTCGCTGTAGCGCACCTGCTCCTGCACGTAGGGGTTCCGCGGTTCGGCGCTGACTTCGATGAAAATATCTTTGGCGGCTTCATCCAGTTGCGGCGCGGGCAACACCGTGAGCGTCAAGGGGTTGGTTTTCAGTTTCGGGCCAATGCTGAGAGCAGGAATAGCCAGAGTACCAGTGGTTTTGGGCTCCAGTTCAAAAATCCAGCGATTCAGTACCGTCTGCTGATTATTGATCAGCTGAATTTGAGTGCGGCTGCTGCTGTTGAGGATATCGAATGACTCCGTCAAGCGCCCGACATCCGGGCTTTCGCCACTGACCTGACCATCCACTTCGATAGTCAGCACGACTGTTTCACCTTCAAAAACCGAGGTTTTGTCAAGCATTGCACGCACCGACTGTGCGGAAACACTGAAACTGCTGCAGAATCCAATCAGCAAGAGGCTAAGACGCAAAAACGGCGTCAGTCGCAATTTTCGAAACTCTTTCACCATGCGCGTCATTGACTCCTGCAGCAGTGCGTGACCGGATTGCTTATAAACGGATTTTTGCTACACAGTGTTATCGAGCGTGCTGTCGTATTCATCATCTGCATGGTCTTTGTTGGCATAGCGGTAACTCACCAGGGATCGATATTATCGGCTGGATCGGTCGGCCGGTTTTTGTACTGATATAAAAACTTGCGCCGTAACAGACCACCAGGATCATCCGGAATACGGCGCAGCCATTGGTCCATAATCTGTTGCTCTTCTTCGGTTAACGGATCGCTGCCAGCCTGGGCGGTTTGCTGATTATTGGTTTCCTGAGCCTGTTGTTCTTCGCTCTCTTGCGATTGCTCGGACTGCGCGGCATCTTCAGCGCTTTGTTCCGATTCATTTTCGTTGTCCTGGTTTGCGAGTCGCCGGAAGACTGACTTTGATCGCCCTGTGCCTGCTGCTGATCACCGGGTTGTTGATCGGCATTGTTGGGTTCCGGATTAGTCTGGCCGGCCTGCTCGTCGGCCTGTCCGTCCCCACTGGATTCCTGTTTGGTTGATTCGTCCTGCGCGCCACGCTGTTGTTGTTGTTGCTGCTGCTGTTGCTGCTGTTCTTTGAGCAATTGTTCGACCTGTTCCCGATTGGCCTGCGCCTCGGTAAAACCCGGCTGCAGAGTCAGTGCCTCGTCATAGGCCGCCAGCGCTTCCTGCAGACGACCAGCCAGCGCCAGGGCATTGCCGCGGTTGTAATGGCCTGTGGCATCGGGCATCTGGGCGAACTGCTCCGCTGCTTGTTCATATTCGCCCAGACGGTAGGCGGCAGTGCCACGCTGCCAGGGATCGGTAGCCAGCTGCAAAGCCTGTTCGGCGTTTTGTTGGGCTAGTGCCTGCGCTGCTTGCTGATCTCGTCGCAGCCATAAATCAGACCACTCCAGGGCGCTTACCGGGCGTGGCAGGGGTAGGCAGAGCAGCGCCAGTACGAATAACCAGCCTGGTCGAAACGCCAACGCGGCCAGCGGGAGTAAAAGCAGTACCAGCCAGGGGCCTTGATCGTGCCAGCGCGCGGTACTTAAACTGTCATCATTGGCCAATGCTTCGGTTAGTTCTAGCAGCACTTGGTCAAGATCGCTGGCATCAACACTGATCCGTGCGTACTGGCCCTGTCCCTGCCGAGCCAGAGCACGCAGTCCGGCCTCGTCAAGTTGTGCCACGACAATGGCACCGCTATCGTCTTTTAATAATTCGCCGGATGCTGCCGTCACCGGAGCACCTTGCAGTGTGCCAATGCCCAGAACCGATACGCTATAGCCCTGGGTTGCCAGCTGTGCCGCACGTGTCAGCGTTGCGTCGTACTCGGCCGCCGGTGCCACAGAGTCCGTCAGGACAATGACCTGTCCCTGCTGCACACCGGCTTGCTGCAGCAAGTCCTGCGCCTGCTGCAGAGCCGGCTCCAGGCGACTGCCGGCGAGCGGCATCAGTGCGCTGTCCAGGGCTGGCAGCAGATTGGCGATGGTCTCGGTATCCACAGTCAGCGGGGTGACGGTAAATGCATCACCCGCGTAAACGATTAAACCGGTCTGTACATCTTCGCTGCGCAGTAAAATATCGTTAATCTTGAACTTCGCCCGTTGCAGCCGGGAAGGTTTCAGATCGACGGCATTCATGGACTGCGATAAATCCAGGATCAGTACCCGTGCCGCCTGGTTAGCGTAAACCGGCAAAGGTTGCTGACTCCAGGTCGGGCCGGCCAGAGCCAGCACACCGAGTACCCAGGCTGTGCCGAGTAATATACCCAGACTGCGCTGCCGCTGCCGGTTGCCACGGGTCAGCAGGTGGGCCAGTAAATGAGCGTCACAAACCCGGCTCCAGGCCGCTTCACCAGCGCGGTTGTGCGCCAGTTGCCAGAGCAGAAATGGCAACATCAGCAAGGCCAGCAGCCACCAGGGGCGCAGAAAATGGAACTGTGCCAGTGCGTCGGTGAGGAGTTCAGGCGTCAGCGGATTCATGCTTCTTCTGGCCCTGTTTGATCTAGTCTGCTGCGCAGTAGTGGTGCCCACACCAGTAGCGCAGTGAGTAGTAATACCATCGCCAGCGGCCAGGGATAGAGTTCATCGACCGGGCGGAAACTTTCGGTGTCGGCTTCGAGTGGTTCCAATTCATCCAGCAGTGCGTAGATGCGCTCCAGCTCTTGGGTATCACGGGCACGGAAATAACGTCCGCCGGTTTCGTCTGCAATCTGGCGCAGTGTGTCTTCATCAAGGTCAGCCGAGGGGTTGACGCGGGTGGTGCCGAAAATACCCTGGGTTATCATTTCTTCCGCACCGACACCAATGGTATAGATGCGCAGGTTTTGTTGTGCTGCCAGATCAGCCGCGCGGGCCGGACTGATAACGCCGGTATTGTTGGCACCATCAGTCAGCAGTACCAAGACCCGGTCTGTGACAGTCAGATCACGTAACCGCTTCAGGGTGAGTGCAATAGCGTCGCCGATGGCAGTCTCCTTACCGGCCAGACCGATTTCGGCCTCGTCGAGCAGGGTCCGTACTGTTTTCAGGTCGAAGGTAAGCGGGGCTTGCATATAAGCCTGACTGCCGAACAGAATCAAGCCGATCCGATCACCCTGGCGTCGGCTGATAAACTCGCCGGCGATGGCTTTGACCGCACGCAAGCGTGTGACATGACGACCGGATAGCTCCATATCGGCGGTATTCATGCTGCCAGAGATGTCCACTGCAAGCACCAGATCACGGCCGCTGAGCGGCAGTTGCACCGGCTCGCCCAACCATTGTGGCCGACAGGCAGCGAGCACCAGTAATAACCAGATCAGCCAGGCCAGCGCACGCCGGCTCCAGCCTGAGCGCGTTGGAGCGTGTTGTGTCGCCAGCGCTGTATAAAATGGCAAGCGCAGGCCGGCGCTGGGCTGCTGTGCTGCCGGTGGCAGCCAACGGGCCAGCAGCGGCAAGGGCAGAATGAGCAGAAGATAGGGCCAGGCAAATTGCAGCATGGAGTCAGACGTTTCGCTTGATCCAGCGCTCAGCCAGCTGGGGCAAGGTTTGCGGCCAGTCAGTCTGCGTGCTGTCAGGGTTTTGATAGGGGGCGGTGAGCAGGGCGCGGCCTGGTCCCTGGCTGAACTGATCAGTGGCACCGCTACTATCGAGAAAGCGCAGCCAGTCTTCGCCGTGCAGGCCGGCAACCTGCTCGGGTGGGAAACGTGTCAGCGCCAGCCGGCGCAGCAGCACCGAGATTTCGCTGGCCAGTTGTGGGGCTGGACAGTTGGCGCAGAGGGCATGTAATTGTTTTAATTGACGTTGCCGCCAGCGCCAGCGTTGCCAGCCTTTCCATAGTATCAGCGTTAACCAGCCAAGTAGTACGAGAGTCAGCAGCGCCAGCAACCACCAGCCGATTGCCGGTGGCCACCAATCGGGCTCAGGCGGCGTTTGAATATCGTGCAGTTGTTGCAATAAATTGGTCGGGTTCATACAACGGCTCAGGTTCCGGCACGGGCATACGATGGCGTCGTGCGCCGTTGCGCCAATCCTTGCTGTAAAGTGAGCAGCAGGTCGCCATGCGTCGTGAAACTGAGTAAAGGTATTGCAGAGCGCTCGGTGAGCGACAGCAGCTGTTGCTGGCGGGCTTCGAATAATTGCCGGTAGCGTTGCCGGCCTGGCGCTGAACGACTATTGAAAAAAGACAGCTGGGTCCCGTCTGAAATTCCGTAAAGGCCGGGTGGCGGCGGTGCCTGCTCAAGAGGGTCAAGGATCTGGCAGGCAACCAGATCATTATGGCGGCGGATCAGCATCAGATGTCGCTCGGCGTCCTGAGACAGCTGATAAAAATCGCTGATTAAAAAAACCAGGCTACCAGGGCGTACAACACGGCGCAGGTTTTGCAAAACAGTCGCAATATCACATGTTGAGGTATCAGCGCTGGAGGCGTTCCAATCCGTTAATGCCCTAATCAGACGCAAAGCGCTATTCCGTCCACCCCGAGGCGGTAATTCATGATGCCCGAACGCGCCAAACAGAAAGGCACCAACCCGGTCACCATGCCGGATAGCGGCCCAGGCCAGCAATGCGGCCAGGCGAGCGGCTACAACTTTTTTCAGACTGACGCGGCTGCCGAAATCCATCGAAGGATTACAGTCAATCAGCAGCAAGACCGGGCGTTCCCGTTCTTCCTGGTAAATCTTGGTATGCGGTTTCCCGGTGCGGGCGGTTACCCGCCAGTCCATAGTACGAATGTCATCGCCAGGCTGATAGCCGCGCGATTCCTGGTAATCCATGCCACGGCCCCGGAAGCGGGAGTGCTGCTGGCCACCCTGGGTGGCACCGCTGCGCCGCTGGCCCGGTAATACCAGTTTAGTGGCAGGCAATCGCAACTGGATCAGCTCGTCAGGGTTGATTTCGACCCCTGTCAAGGCAGTACGACTCACGGAATAGGCACCCGCTGCAGCAGCTCAGTTATGAAATGATCGGCATCGATGCCTTCCGCTTCCGCTTCGAATGAGATCAATACCCGATGCCGTAAGATTTCGTAGATCACCGCATGAATGTCTTCCGGAGAAACGTAATCGCGCCCCTGCAGCCAGGCGTGGGCGCGCGCGCAACGATCCAGCGCAATGGTGGCACGCGGACTGGCACCATAGGCCACCCAGCTGGCCAATTTGCTGCCATAGGGCGAGGGGTCGCGAGTGGCCAGTACGAGCTGCACCAGGTATTC
The DNA here is from genome assembly GCA_041396125.1 of Gammaproteobacteria bacterium. Taxonomy (GTDB): domain Bacteria; phylum Pseudomonadota; class Gammaproteobacteria; order Competibacterales; family Competibacteraceae; genus JAWKZG01. Next base: position 388,942 of record JAWKZG010000002.1, read on the forward strand.
GCTTAATTGCGGTGCCAGGTAAAGATCCAGAACTTCGCGCTGAGCCTGAAAAATATGTGCCTGGCTGACCTGGGTGTAATCACGCTGGTGGTGATCGATCCGCTCGCGCGCTTGCTCGCGCGCCAGTTGCAGGATTTGCTGTTCCGCTTCGGCATTGGGATAACTGATCCGCACGTGCATCAGAAAGCGATCCAGTTGCGCCTCGGGTAAAGGATAAGTGCCTTCCTGCTCAATCGGGTTTTGCGTCGCCATGACCAAAAATAAAGACGGTAAGGGATAGGTCGTGCGACCGATAGTAACCTGCCGTTCGCCCATCGCTTCCAGTAAAGCCGATTGAACCTTGGCCGGCGCACGGTTAACTTCGTCAGCCAGGATGACGTTATGAAAAATCGGGCCCTGTTGAAACTCGAACGTACCGGTTTGTGGGCGATAGATATCAGTGCCGGTTAAATCAGCAGGTAACAGGTCGGGAGTAAACTGGAGACGATGAAAATCGCCTTCTATCCGTTGGGCCAGTTCTTTTATAGCGGTGGTTTTTGCCAGTCCGGGGGCGCCTTCCACTAGCAGATGACCGTCTGCCAGCAGGGCGATCAGCAAGCGGTCAACCAGATCTGCCTGCCCGATGATGTGTTGTTGAATTTCTGTTCGCAAGGTTTTGAACGCCTGGAAAACAGGACGATCGGGCTGTTTCTCAGTCTGGATGTTAGCTGCTTCGCTCATGCGGTAAATTCCGAACTCCATAAAAAAGCGGTTGAAGTGTATGCCAAGACAGCTGATTATTATAGAGTATGTTGAATCAGCATGGATGCGCGGCAGCTGCAAGAGAAAATTACTGGCTAGTAACCTTGTAAAGTCGCTCGTTCATTGTTACTATAGCGCCGCTATTGCGGGGTGGAGCAGTCCGGTAGCTCGTCGGGCTCATAACCCGAAGGTCGCAGGTTCAAATCCTGCCCCCGCTACCACTAAAGCCCCTAGCGGGCTTTTTTTATGTGGTTTGTGTGATTGCTGTGTGATATTTAGTTGTGGCGTTCGGCCTTTGCGCCCTTTCGATGTTTGCGCCACACGCGATTTTCAGGTCGCAGATGGGATGCGACCAGTGCTGGATTTAGCAGCAAATAATAAAGGTGGGCCTTAGGCCCATTTTTCGTTTGTGCGAATAATGTTTGTGCACATTGCGATGGTGTGACCTTACTGTACTGTAATGCGGTGAATTGACGATGGCGTCCAGAACGCAGGCTCTGAATGAATTATGTAAACCCGTGGTGGAAGCGATGGGCTATGAGTTGGTAGGCGTGGAGTTTCAGGCCGGTCAGACTGACGGCTTGCTGCGGGTTTATATTGACCAGCCTGACGGTATCAGGATTGAGGATTGTGAACGGGTAAGCCATCAGTTGAGTGGTCTATTAGACGTGGAAAACCCGATTGCAGGTCACTATACACTTGAAGTGTCCTCGCCTGGATTGGATCGGCCCCTGTTTGAAGCAGCGGATTTCATGCGGTTTATAGGTCGCAAGGCACGTATTCAACTGGATGCGGCGCTTGATGGTCGGCGCAAGTTTACTGGCGTAATCAAAGGCGTTGAGAATTTTCAGGTAATCCTAGAAGTTGATCAAAATGTGATTCGGTTACCTGTTGATCTCATCGGAAAGGCTCGCTTGGTGCCGGAATTTTGATTGATTGAATGAGGCAAGCGGCATGAGTAAAGAAATTCTGCTAGTGGTGGACGCTGTTTCCAATGAAAAAGGCGTTGGGCGGGATGTTATTTTTGAGGCGATTGAATCCGCGTTGGCGCTCGCCGCCAAAAAGCGCTTCAATGATGATGTTGACGTGCGTGTGTCGATTGACCGGCGTACAGGCGATTATTCAACATTCCGGTGTTGGCATGTTGCTGAAGACGATGCAGCGGAAGAGAATCCGGCACAATTCCTGACTCTGGAACAGGCGCAGGCTAAAAAGCCGGATGCAGCGATTGGCGATGTCTTGGAAGAGCCGATGCAGAACGCCGAATTCGGTCGCATTGCGGCGCAGACAGCTAAACAGGTTATTGTTCAGAAAGTCCGTGAGGCCGAACGTGCCCGGGTTGTTGATGCTTTTGCCGATCGTAAAGGTGAATTGATCAGTGGTGTTGTCAAGCGTACCGAGCGTGGCGGCATAATATTGGATGTCGGCGGCGGTGTTGAAGCCCTGATTGCCCGTGATCAAATGATTCCGCGTGAGCAGATTCGCAATGGTGATCGGGTGCGTGGTTATCTGCAGGATGTGCGTACCGTGCCGCGAGGACCGCAACTGTTTGTCAGTCGCATTGACCCGGAGCTGTTGATTCAGCTCTTTACGATTGAAGTGCCGGAAATTAACCAAGGCTTGATCGAGATCAAGGGTGCGGCACGCGACCCCGGTGTACGCGCCAAAATTTCGGTCAAAAGCAATGATATGCGTATCGATCCGGTCGGTGCCTGTGTTGGCATGCGTGGAGCCCGGGTACAGAGTGTTACCAACGAGTTGGCAGGTGAACGCATCGATATCGTGTTGTGGGATGATAATCCGGCGCAATATGTTATCAACGCGATGTCACCGGCCGAGGTCGTGTCTATTGTTGTTGATGAAGACTCCCACAGCATGGATATTGCCGTAAAGGAAGATAAGCTTTCCCAGGCGATTGGCCGGGGCGGCCAGAATGTGCGCCTGGCGAGTGAGCTGACCGGCTGGGAGCTGAATGTCATGACTGAGTCTCAGGCGGCTGAGAAAAGTGGCCAGGAAGCTGCTCAAATCATGCGCATGTTTGCCGAGCATCTGGATGTTGACGAGGATGTCGCCGAGGTTCTGGTGCGTGAAGGTTTCTCCAGCATTGAAGAAGTTGCTTATGTGCCGGCACAAGAAATGATGGAGATCGAAGATTTCGATAAAGATACTGTCGATGCTTTGCGGGGACGAGCCCGCGATGTACTGGTTGCACGCGCGATAGCGGAAGAGGAAAGGGCCGGTGGCGCCGAGCCTGCTGAAGATCTGCTGACGATGGATGGGATGGACGAGGAATTGGCTTATACCTTGGCCAAGCACGGCGTTGTGACGATGGAAGATTTAGCTGAACTGTCGGTCGACGATTTAACAGACTATGCAGCGATAGACGATAAGCGCGCTGCAGAATTGATCATGACCGCTCGAGCGCCATGGTTTGTGGAAGAAGATTAATACGGGGTGCGAGAGGTGAGTTTATGTCAGATGTGACTATCAAACAATTTGCTGAGGATGTTGGTATCCCGGTTGATCTTTTATTGACCCAGTTAGGCGAGGCAGGTATTAGCGTAAACGACGCGCAGGACAAGATAACAGATCAGCAAAAAATTGATTTACTTGCTCATTTGCGGAAAAGCCATGGCAAAAAAGAATCACTGCAAATTACCGAGCCTAAAAAGATTACGCTGAAACGCAAGTCGCACCAGGAAATTAAGATGTCGGGCGGCATGGGTTTGGTTAAAACGGTCAGTGTTGAAGTGCGCAAAAAACGCACCTATGTCAAACGTAGTGTGGTTGAGGAAGCTGCACGTAAACGCGCAGAAGAAGAAGCCAGCCAACGGCGCCCTACCGAGAGCAAAGAGCAGGAACTCGCACGCAAGCTGGCTGAGGAAGAAGCTGCACGCAAGCTGGCTGAGGAAGAAGCTGCACGCAAGCTGGCTGAGGAAGAAGCTGCACGCAAGCTGGCTGAGGAAGAAGCTGCGCGTAAGCTGGCTGAGGAAGAAGCTGCACGCAAGCTGGCTGAGGAAGAAGCTGCGCGTAAGCTGGCTGAGGAAGAAGCTGCACGCAAGCTGGCTGAGGAAGAAGCTGCGCGTAAGCAGAAGGAAAGTGTTGTAGCCAAATCTCCGGTGCCACAAGCACCTGCCCAAAAGCCATCGCAGGCACCTGCTAAAAAGCCGCAACAAGCGCCAGCTAAAAAACAACCTGACACGGCGGCAAAGCCTGCCAAGCCGAAACCGGTGCGTCCACCCAAGACTGAGGCTGAGAATCATGGTATTCGCAAGCCAGCGGAGGGCGGCAAATTGAAGACCACGCGTGATCGTGCGAGTAGCGGTAACGTCAGAGATCGGCGTAAAGGTAAAGGCAGGAATAGAGCAGCCTCCGCACCGTCGAGCAACAAACATGCTTTTTCCAGGCCGACTGCACCTATCGTGCATGAAGTGGCAATCCCGGAGAGTATCACCGTAGCCGATCTGGCCCAGAGAATGTCGGTCAAGGCGACCGAAGTTATCAAGGCTATGATGAAAATGGGGACGATGGTTACGATTAACCAGATCCTTGACCAGGAAACCGCAGCTATCATAGTCGAAGAGCTGGGCCATACCTACAAGCTACTGCGTGAAAATGCGCTGGAAGAAGAGGTCACGACTGACGCTGAAGAAGAAGCCAGTGAAGCGAAACCGCGTGCCCCGGTTGTTACCATTATGGGACACGTAGATCACGGCAAGACCTCACTGCTGGACTATATACGGCGCACCAAAGTTGCGGCCGGTGAAGCAGGAGGCATTACGCAGCATATTGGTGCCTATCATGTGGAAACGGAGAAAGGTTCGATTACATTTCTGGATACGCCAGGCCACGCAGCCTTTACCCAGATGCGGGCACGTGGTGCCAAAGTCACAGACGTCGTAATTCTGTGGTTGGCTGATGATGGTGTTATGCCACAAACCCAGGAGGCTATTCAGCATGCCAAGGCGGCGGGCGTACCTCTGGTTGTCGCCGTCAATAAGATCGATAAACCGGACTCCGATCCAGATCGGGTAAAAAGCGAACTGGCAAAATACGATGTCATTCCGGAAGAATGGGGCGGTGATACTCTGTTTGCGTATGTTTCCGCTAAAACCGGAGAAGGTGTTGACGATCTGCTGGATCAGGTTCTGGTGCAAGCGGAAATTCTCGAGCTGACCGCGCCTGATGAAGGGCTGGCCTGAGGTGTTGTGGTTGAATCCCGTCTGGACAAGGGGCGTGGTCCGATTGGCGACTATCTTGGTACAGCGTGGCCGGTTGCATAAAGGCGATATGGTATTGACCGGGCTGGAATATGGTCGCGTTCGCGCTATGCTGGATGAACATGGCCATCAGCTGGAGCAGGCGGGTCCGTCCATGCCGGTCGAGATTCTGGGTTTATCCGGTGCGCCGAATGCAGGTGATGAGGTCGTTGTTGTCAGTGATGAGCGCAAAGCGCGGGAAGTGGCTTTATTTCGGCAGGGCAAATTTCGTGAAGTCAAACTGGCCAAGCAACAGCAGGCCAAGCTGGAAAACCTGTTCGGCCAGCTTGAGGATGGCAAGGTACACACCCTTAACGTCGTGCTTAAGGCTGATGTGCAAGGTTCGGTAGAAGCATTGAATGATGCGCTGACCAAGCTTTCAACTGATGAAGTGAGAGTGAAAATTATTGCCAGCGGTGTCGGTGGTATCACGGAATCTGATGCGCACCTGGCGGTGGCTTCTGATGCAATCATCATCGGTTTCAACGTACGGCTGATAGCGCTTCCAAGAAAATCATCGAAGAAGAGGGCGTGGATCTACACTATTACAGTGTGATTTACGAAGCGATTGATCAGGTCAAGAGTGCTTTGAGCGGTATGCTCTCGCCCGAATTCAAAGAAGAGATTATCGGTCTGGCAGAAGTGCGCGATGTATTCCGTTCGCCTAAATTCGGGGCAATTGCGGGCTGTCTAGTAGTAGAAGGTGAAGTCAAGCGCAATAATCCTATCAGGGTTTTACGCGATAACGTCGTGATCTACGAAGGTGCCCTGGAATCACTGCGACGGTTCAAGGACGATGTCAATGAGGTACGATCCGGCACGGAATGCGGTATTGGCGTGCGCAATTACAACGATGTCCGGGCTGGCGATCATATTGAAGTCTATGAGCGCACCGAAGTTAAACGTTCTCTGTAGAAGTACATTATAGGAGTTCGCCATGCCCAAAGAATTTCCCCGCAACCGTCGTATCGGTGAGCAGCTCAGGCGTGAGCTGGCTGAACTGATCGTACCGAAAGCAGCGATCCGAAGCTGCTTATGGTGTCTATTACGGCGGTCGATGTTACCCGGGATATGGCGCTGGCAACGGTTTATATCACATGGGCGATCCGGCGCAACGGGCGCCGGTAGTCGAGGAACTAAATCGCAAAGCCGTTGATATTCGGCGAATTCTGGGGCAGGCAGCTACACTTGCGCACGGTGCCTAAATTGACCTTTGTCTATGACGAGGTTATCGAGCGGGGTGCTGCTCTGAGCCAGTTAATTGACAATGCGGTGAAGTCCGATCTCGCCAGACACCGGGATGAAGAAAACGATGACGAGACCGGCTCCTAGCAGCACTGCGTCTTTGCAGTCGAGGTCTGCTCCGAGACAGCAACGGCAGCAGTCACCGGCTGCAGCCAAAGTTGTGGTCAATGGCATCTTGTTGCTGGACAAACCTGTCGGACTCAGTTCGAATGCTGCCTTGCAGCGTGTTAAGCGCTTGTTTAACGCGCGTAGCCGGTCACACCGGTAGCCTGGATCCTTTGGCTACCGGCATGTTGCCGATCTGTTTTGGTGAAGCGACCAAATTGTCCCATTGCTTGCTGGAAGCCGATAAAACGTATCAGTTTGTCTGTCAGCTGGGGCAGCGCACAACTACCGGTGATGCCGAAGGTGAGCTGCTCGAAAGCCAGGCTGTACCGGCTTTGTCACGAGCGCAGGTAGAGCAAATATTAGCCGATTTTGTCGGTATAACTGAACAGATACCACCAATGTATTCGGCACTCAAACACCAGGGTAAACGCTTGTATGAACTGGCTCGTCAGGGCAAAGAAGTCGAACGTCCGCCACGACAGGTGACGATCAAGCAGTTAACCCTGCTCTCGCTGACGCCGGATCGCATCGAATGCCGGGTACAATGTTCCAAAGGCACTTATGTTCGTGTGCTGGCAGAAGATATTGCGACTGCCTTGGGAAGTTGCGGGCATGTAATCGCGTTGCGGCGAGAGACGGTAGCGCCATTTGAGTCGGGTAATATGATTGGGCTGGCACAACTCGAACAACTGGAGCAACAGTGTTCAGATACTCCCGGGGATGGCAGCTCGCAAACCTTATTGGATTATATGCTGCCGGTAGATGCGGCCCTGGCAGGTTCGCCACGGTTGGAACTGGATGCGCCGCATACCAAATCCATCTGTATGGGACAAGCCATTGTACTGGAACAGGCGCAGACAATGGCCATGGGGCAGGTGAGTTTATTCGGGCCGGATAATCAGTTGATTGGCCTGGGTGAGGTGCTGGCTAACGGACGGGTGAGATTGCGACGGCGAGTGCGTTCAGACTGATTGGGAAACAAGATATTTTAGCTTGTACGGTTTGTTCCGGCAAGATTACAATTATCTCTTTACTGTTTTATCGATGTTTTAGGATTCGGAGATTGTTATCATGACATTGACTGTTGAGCAGAAAGCTCAAATTGTACAGAATTACCAACGCGGTAATGACGATACCGGTTCGCCGGAAGTGCAGGTTACCTTATTGACAAACCGTATCAACGATTTGCAATCGCATTTTGCACAACATAAGGCTGACCATCATTCCCGGCGTGGACTTTTGAAAATGGTCAACCAGCGCCGTAAGTTATTGGATTATCTGAAACGTAAAGATGTCAAGCGTTATCAGGATTTGATTTCCCGCCTCGGCTTACGTCGTTAATTTCTTATTCAATAACCGAGAAACGCAGTGGCTTTATTTACAAAGACTTTTCAATACGGTCAACATACCGTAACGCTGGAGACGGGCGAAATCGCACGTCAGGCCAGCGGCGCAGTCATGGTCAACATGGCTGATACGGTAGTGTTGGTCACCGCGGTGGCTTCCAAGAATGCCGTCGAAGGCCGGGATTTTTTCCCGTTAACGGTCAATTATCAAGAGCGTACCTACGCCGCTGGACGAATCCCTGGCGGCTATTTCCGGCGCGAAGGACGACCGACCGAAAAAGAAACCCTGACCTCACGCTTGATCGATCGGCCGCTGCGTCCTCTGTTCTCGGATGGGTTTACCAACGATGTCCAGGTTGTTGCGACTGTGTTATCCATGAATAACGAGGTCGACGCGGATATCCCGGCTTTACTGGGGGCATCGGCTGCAATCGCAGTAGCTGGACTGCCCTGTGCCGGCCCAATTGGTGGTGCCCGGGTGGGCTACTGTGATGGTGCCTATATTCTGAACCCGACTGCCACCGAACTGAAAAGCTCGGCGTTGGATCTGGTGGTTGCCGGTACCGAGAATGCGGTACTAATGGTTGAATCTCAAGCCCAGGTGCTGTCAGAAGAGGTTATGCTGGGCGCGGTTATGTTCGGTCATGAGCAGATGCAGGTCGCCATCCAGTCTCATCCGTGAGCTGGCCGCTGAATCTGGCGTGCAGCCCTGGTCCTGGCAGCCTCCGCAACCTGATCAGGCACTGCAGGATGCAGTTGCTCAGCAGGCCGAAGCGCGTCTTGGTGAGGCTTACCAGATTGCCGAGAAACAGACCCGTCAGCAGGCAGTAAGCGAGGTACGGGATGCTGTTGTTGCGGCGCTGGCCGGTGAAGAGTCCGGACAGTGGCCGGAATCGGTTGTAAAAGCGGCGTTCAGCAAACTGGAAAAGAAAATCGTGCGCAGCCGCATTATTGCAGGCCAGGCCCGTATTGATGGTCGCGATACCCGTACAGTGCGGCCGATTTCGATCAAAGTCGGTGTGTTGCCGCGTACGCACGGTTCAGCCTTGTTTACCCGGGGCGAAACCCAGGCGCTGGTAGTTGCTACTCTGGGCACAAATAAAGACGCCCAGATCGTCGATGCCATCGAAGGCGAATATCGCGATAATTTCATGCTGCATTATAATTTCCCGCCCTACAGCGTCGGTGAGACCGGTATGGTGGGTAGTACCAAGCGGCGTGAAATTGGTCATGGTCGTTTAGCCCGACGCGGCATACATGCTATCTTGCCCGACCCGAATGATTTCCCTTATGTGATGCGGGTCGTGTCGGAAATCACCGAATCCAATGGTTCCAGCTCGATGGCGTCGGTCTGCGGTAGCAGTCTGGCTTTGATGGATGCCGGGGTGCCGGTGCGGGCACCAGTGGCAGGCATTGCCATGGGCTTGATCAAAGAAGGCGAGCAGTTCGCCGTACTGACCGATATTCTGGGTGATGAAGATCACCTGGGCGATATGGATTTCAAAGTCGCTGGTAGTGCTGAGGGCGTTACTGCCCTGCAGATGGATATTAAAATTGACGGTATCACCCGTGAAATCATGGAAGCAGCTCTCCACCAGGCACGCGAAGGACGGTTACATATCCTGGGTGAAATGAATGCTGTGCTCAGCGCGCCACGTACCGAAATCTCGGTGTTCGCGCCGCGTATTTTCACCACGCGTATTGATCCGGAAAAAATTCGCGATGTCATCGGTAAAGGTGGAGTGATGATTCGCTCTATAACGGAAGAAACCGGTACCACGATAGATATCTCCGATGACGGCACGATCAGTATCGCGGCAGTTGATAAATCTGCTGCTGATGCTGCTCTGAAACGTATCGAAGCAATTACGGCCGATGTCGAAGTGGGCAAGATTTATTCCGGCAAAGTCATCAAGATCACTGATTTTGGCGCATTTGTTAATATCTTGCCGGGACGCGACGGTTTGGTGCATATCTCTCAGCTTAGCGAAGAACGTGTGCAAAGTGCTAGTGACGTTGTTTCTACGGGTGAGACCGTCAAGGTCAAAGTGCTGGAGATTGACCGCCAGGGCAGGATCCGCTTGACCATGAAAGGGCTGGACTAGGTTTCAGCCATTGCATTAGGCCAAGTATTGGGTTAATCTCACGCCCCTTTCAGGCAGTGCGTGTAAAGCCAGTGCCAAAGGGGCTTTTTTAGGGCAACCTGAAAAAGTTTGACGAAACATCGGCGATACTTGGGTAAGCAGGGTTAAGACAACCCGGAAAAACGAGCCCAGGAAAAATTATTTGGAGAGGTGCCGGAGCGGTCGAACGGGCTCGCCTGGAAAGTGAGTGTACGTGATGAGCGTACCGAGGGTTCGAATCCCTCCCTCTCCGCCATTTCATTGGCAATGTTTGCATCGATTGCAATGGCGGCCTCTATCAGTCCCCTCGCGACGATTAGTTGTGAACTCCGTCAGGCCCGGAAGGGAGCAGCGGTAGCAATGATATCGGGCGCCGGGGTGTGGCGGGTAGAGGGCGCCACCCTCTAATAACCTATCCTCTTGGGCGTAAGTCAACGAATCGCGGTAAACTGATCGCTTCAACTCCCAGCTCGATAAGGCGTGATGAACTACCAGGTATTAGCCCGCAAATGGCGGCCTCATAGCTTCTCAGAGATTGTTGGGCAGCAGCATGTGGTGCGCTCGCTCACGCATGCGCTGGATCAGGATCGCGTGCATCATGCACTGCTATTCACCGGTACTCGCGGGGTCGGAAAGACCACTCTGGCGCGCATTTTTGCGAAATCGCTCAACTGCGAGCGAGGGGTCAGTGCAACCCCTTGTGGAGAGTGCGGTTCCTGCCGTGAAGTGGATCAGGGTCGATTTGTCGATTTGATTGAAATCGACGCGGCTTCCCGTACCAAAGTCGAAGATACCCGGGAACTGCTGGACAATGTCCAGTATGCACCGACTCGCGGGCGCTACAAAGTGTATCTCATCGACGAGGTGCACATGTTGTCCAACCACAGTTTCAACGCCCTGTTGAAAACGCTGGAAGAACCACCACAGCACGTCAAATTCATCCTTGCTACCACCGACCCGCAACGATTACCGGTCACGGTATTGTCGCGGTGCCTGCAGTTCAATCTGAAACGGTTGTCAGAGCGCTTGATCGCTGAACATCTGGCGACCATCCTGGAACGAGAAGACATCAGTTATGAAGCGGCTGCGCTGAAACATATCGCGCATGCCGGCGAAGGTAGTATGCGCGACGCGCTAACCTTGCTGGATCAGGCCATCGCCTTTGGCAGTGGAACGGTGCAGGTAGCTAATGTCGCCGCCATGCTGGGTACGCTCGCGCCGCATCATGTGATTGATCTGCTGGATGCGCTGGCAACAGGCGATGGTCAGCGCTTATTGCAGGGGGTTGCCGAATTGGATGAGTCGGCACCGGATTATGATCACATGCTGGCCGATCTGCTGGGTGCTTTGCAGCGTATTGCCCTGATCCAGGCTATCCCCGATTGCCATTTCGAGGACGATGGGCCGGAACGCGACGATTTACATCGGCTGGCTACTCGTCTGAGCCCGGAAGATGTGCAATTGTATTACCAGTTCACATTGCAGGCCGCCGCGATTTACCTTGGGCACCAAGTCCGCGTGGCGGATTTGAAATGGTGCTGCTGCGTATGTTGTGTTTTACCACAGCTGAACAGGCGCCTGAGATGATGACCGGAACACCGTCGACATCAGCCGTGCCGGCGGCAGCTGCGCCAGCACGCAATACATCAACTGCTGCTGGCGCTGGTCGTGCGCACGACCTTTTGCAGGCGATGCGCAAACGGCAGGGTAAAACGGATACTGAACCGCGGGATGTCACCTCAGATGCCTCGGCGCAAGCTTTTGTGCCGCAGAACCGGCAACGGCGTACTGAAATCCAAAGAGAAAAGCCAGAGCTAGCTAATACGCCTGCAGCAAAGCCGGATATATCGTCAGAAAAGCCGGATGTTCCGGTGGCGGAGCCGGATATACCGACAGAAAAGCCGGATGTTCCGGTGGCGGAGCTGGATATACTGACAGAAAAGCCGGCTATGTCAGCACCTGTATCCGTTCGCCGCGAGGCGACTGTAAACGTCCAGCCGCTGGATGAAACTACAGTCATAGCCGCTTATAGCGAGTATGAACAGATCGCTGCGACAACTCTGACGGATTCCGTAGATGAGGTTGAGACACCAGCCCCGGCTTGTGCCGATGCTGCTATGGCTGCTGCTCGCCAACAAGCTTCGCCAACCTCACAAGAGACAGAGCCGCAAGAGATACCAGCACGACCTGTATCTACAGCTATACCCCAGAGTGCAGCCCAGCTTTCGACTAAAGAGAACGTGACAACGGTCGATCTGGCAGACTGGCCGTCCCGCTGGTCTGAAATCGTTGGTGCGTTGTCTTTACAGGGCATGGCCTTGCAGCTTGCCAAGCAGACGGTGATTAAAGAGGTCACAGGGACTCACCTAACGCTTGCACTGGCACAAAGCCATAGTGGTTTATGCACGGAATCCACCGAAACACGCTTGCGCGAGGCTTTAAGCCAGTTTATCGGGTGTCCGCTGAAACTGACAATCCGGATCGATGAGGTCAAGGGTGATACACCCGCTGCTGTCGATGCCCGGCTCAAAAGCAAACGGCAGCAAGCCGCTGAGCATTTGATTCAGGACGACCCCAATGTGCAGGCTTTGCAGGCTACGTTTAATGCCAGTATCCGGGCCGGTTCGGTCCAGCCCCTGGATGAGTAGAACTCAGTGAATAGAGCCTGGTGAGTAGAATCCGGATGAACGGGGTCCAGATGAATAAAGCAGTAAGTACGAATGATACAGTCAATAAGAGGTAACAGATGATGAAAGGCGGTTTTGGAAATCTGATGAAGCAAGCGCAAAAGATGCAGGAAAGCATGCAGAAGGCGCAAGAAGAACTCGCCGAGATGGAAGTGATGGGCGAGGCAGGTGGTGGGCTGGTGCAAATCGTCATGACCGGACGCCATGAGGCACGTCGGGTGCATATTGATGACAGCCTGCTGGGTGATGATAAGGATATGCTGGAAGACCTGGTTGCAGCTGCGATCAACGATGCCGCCCATAAGATCGAGCGCACTATGCAGGACAAATTTTCCGGCCTGACTTCCGGCATGGGTTTGCCGGGTAATATCAAGCTACCTTTCTAGCCGCTGTTCCAAAGCATGTAATCACACCGTGTATTCGCCCGTACTACAAGAACTGCTGAACAGCCTGCGGTGTTTACCGGGGGTCGGCCCAAAATCGGCTCAGCGCATGGCGCTGCACCTGCTGGAGCGCGACCGTGCCGGCGCTGAGCGATTGGCGCAAGCCTTGAATAATGCTGTAGAGCGCATCGGCCATTGTCAGCAATGCCGTTTGCTGAGTGAAACCGAGCTTTGTCGCTACTGCAGCGATGACAGTCGGGATGGCAGCAGTTTATGCATTGTGGAAACGCCGGCCGATGTTTTTGCACTTGAGCAGGCTACGGCCTACCGCGGATTGTTTTTTGTGCTGACCGGGCATTTATCCCCGCTGGATGGTATCGGCCCGGAAGAACTCGGCCTTGATCAGCTGGAGCAGCGTCTGCGCAACGGTCATGTGCAAGAGCTGATTCTGGCAACCAGTTCGACTGTGGAAGGCGAAGCGACAGCGCATTACATTGCCGAACTGGCCCATGAATGCGATGTGCGTGCAACCCGTATTGCACACGGCGTGCCGCTCGGTGGCGAACTGGAATACATCGATGGCGGCACCCTCTCGCATGCCTTTAGTGGCCGGCGTGAGATGCCTTAAGCAAAACTTGCCAACAGACAGAATACGACTATGAGCGAGACCATTTTCAGTAAAATTATTGCCCGCGAAATCCCGGCCGATATCGTGTTCGAAAACGATCAAGTGCTGGCATTTCGGGACATTAACCCACAGGCACCTGTGCATGTCCTGATTATCCCAAAAAAGCCGATTTCCACCTTGAACGAGCTGACTGACGCCGATGCCGAGCTGATCGGACAACTGTTTCTGGCGGCTAAACAAATTGCCGCTGATCTGGGGTTGCCGAGACCGGTTACCGTATGGTCATGAATTGTAATCGTGACGGCGGGCAGGACGTTTTTCATATCCATTTACATCTGCTGGCAGGCCGTCAAATGGTTTGGCCGCCGGGCTGACAGCACCGAATATTACCGCTGACATTATTACTACGAGGAGCACAATGTCGCAGATTAATAAAGTTGTACTGGCTTATTCAGGAGGTTTGGATACCTCGGTTATCCTGAAATGGCTGGAAGAAAATTACCACTGTGAAGTGGTCACGTTCACTGCTGATGTCGGGCAGGGGGAAGAACTCGAACCCGCGCGTGAAAAAGCGCAATCCATGGGCGTGAAAGAAATCTATATCGATGACTTGCGCGAAGAGTTCGCCCGTGATTTCGTGTTCCCGATGTTTCGTGCCAATGCTTTGTACGAAGGCGAATATCTGCTGGGGACCTCGATCGCACGGCCGCTGATTGCCAAACGACTGATCGAGATTGCAAGCGAAACCCAGGCCGATGCAATCTCGCATGGTGCTACCGGCAAGGGTAATGATCAGGTGCGTTTCGAACTGGGCGCGTATGCGCTCAACCCCGATATCAAAATCATTGCACCCTGGCGCGAATGGACACTCAGTTCGCGCGAAAGCCTGATTGCCTATGCGCAGCGTAATGCGATACCGATCGAACGCAAACACGGCGATGTTGATCCGTATTCCATGGACGCCAATCTGCTGCATATCTCCTACGAAGGCGGCATTCTGGAAGATCCCTGGCAGGAACCGCCGGAAGACATGTGGTTGTGGAGTGTGTCGCCTGAGCAGGCACCGGATGAGCCAACCTACGTTGAGCTGGAATACCGCAATGGTGACATCATTGCCATTGATGGCGATGCCATGACTCCGGCGCAAGTGATTGCCCGTTTGAATGCACTGGGCGGTGCCAACGGGGTTGGGCGCGCCGATATCGTCGAAAATCGCTATGTCGGTATGAAATCGCGGGGTTGCTATGAAACACCTGGCGGTACCATCATGCTGAAAGCGCATCGGGCGATTGAGTCAATCACCCTGGACCGGGAAGTCGCCCATCTGAAAGACGAGATGATGCCGCGCTATGCCAGCCTGATTTATAACGGTTACTGGTGGAGCCCCGAGCGCAAGCTGCTGCAGCAGATGATTGACGCCTCGCAGGCAACCGTTAACGGCACGGTGCAGGTCAAGCTGTATAAAGGCAATGTGATGGTTGCCGGGCGGCGCTCGGACAACAGTCTGTTTGATGCCAGTATCGCAACGTTTGGTGAGGATGCCGGGGCCTATAATCAGAAAGATGCCGAAGGTTTTATCAAACTGAACGCTTTGCGGATGCGTATAGCTGCCAAGAAGGGACGCTAGTTTTCAGTGGCGGTACTGTGCTGCGAGCAGCTGCAGCCAGAGGCGTTGGCGACTCTGCTGGCGCGCTACGGTTTGCAGCTGTGTCAGGTTGAGGCCGGGCAGGCTATACCCGGCAGTTACTGGGGCGATTCTGAAGCCGGTCTGATCGGCGGGCAGTTGTTTATTCGGGCTGACACGCCGGTACATTCCGCGTTGCATGAGGCCTGCCATTACATTTGTATGAGCCCGGCTCGGCGGGCACGCCTGCATACCGATGCCGGCGGCAGCAATGCTGAGGAATGCGCTGTCTGCTATCTGCAAATTATCCTGGCGGATTATCTGCCCGGTGTAGGGCAGGCCCGGCTGCTGGCGGATATGGATGAATGGGGTTATAGCTTTCGTCTGGGCTCGGCTCGACGCTGGTTTGAGGAAGACGCCTCGGAGGCTCGTGCCTGGTTGCTAGCACATGAGTTGCTCGATCAGGCCGGTCAGCCAAGCTGGCAGCTGCGGGCAGCAAAACAGGAAACCGTGGCGTGACCGCTGTCATACCGTCGATATCGCACGTCGAGTGGCTGGTAACAGATCTGACGCGCAGTGTAGCGTTTTTGCAGGGTCTGTTTGGCTGGGAGTTCACGGTTTACAGCAGGCACTACCGGCTCTATACACCGGCACAAGGAACCGCTGTAGGGTTATTGGAAGTAGCGCAGGTTGTGCCCAGCCAGGCCACATTGGTCCATATACAGATTCAGAATCTGGCCCAGTCGCTGCAAACCGCTGTGACGCTGGGCGCAAAAATCGCTACCCCGCCCACCGCCGTACCCGGTCATGGCCGCTATGCCCAGGTCACCGATCCGGACGGTAATCTCATTGGCCTGTTCGAAGCCGATCCCACCGTATGAAGCAATCACTTTGATCTACGCTGAACTATTTCTCCAGGGGCTGGTGCAGGGCAGTATTTACGCCCTGATTGCGCTGGGACTCACGCTGGTCTATGGCTTGCTGCGTATTTTGCATGTAGCCCATGCTGCGTTGTTTACGCTGGGAGCGTATATCGGGGTTCTGGTCAGCAATGCCAGTGGCAGCCTGACGCTGGCGCTGTTGTGCGCCATGCTGACTGTCGGGCTGCTCGGTATGCTGATGTATCGCTGGGCATATCAGCCACTATTGCAGCATCCGCCGTATGTCGCTCTGATTGCCTCCATTGGCTTGTATATTGCCGCAGAGGAACTGTTCCGATTGGTATTTGGCCCCTATGGTTTGTCTTATCAGGCGCCGCCTCTGCAGACCGTGATTACGCTGGGCAATAGCGGCATCATCCTGACCCAGGCTGAACTGGCCGTCATGATCGGTTCGCTGCTGGCTTTGCTGGTCCTGCATATTCTGGCAACCAGAACCCGCCTCGGTCTCGCCTGGCGGGCGACAGTGACCGATCCGCAGATGGCTGAATCCTTCGGGATTAATATTCAGCAGGTACGCTATATCAATTTTTTTATCGGTTCGGCCCTGGCAGCGGCAGCCGGTGTGATGGTCGCCTTGCTGAACAATCTGGTCGAGCCGGGTATGGGCAGCGTGCCGTCCTATAAAGCCCTGGCTATTATTGTGCTGGGCGGCCTGGGAAATGTCAGAGGTGCGCTGCTGGCGGCGTTGACACTGGGGGTTATCGAGGCTTTCGGAACGATTTATCTGGATGCCTGGCTGGATCGCGATGCTATCGCTTTCGCGTTTTTGATTCTGGTATTGATGTGGCGACCGCACGGTTTGCTGGGTAAAGCAGGATGAGCGCTTATACCATTACCTTACTGACCAGCATGGGCATCAGCGTGATTTTCGCGCTCAGCCTGAACATCATCACCGGTTACTGCGGCCAGATCAGTCTGGGACATGCCGCATTTTACGGTATCGGTGCCTATACCTCCGCTATGCTTACCCAGGCCGGCTGGCCGTTTGCGTTGGCTTTGCCGGTGGCTCTGCTACTGGCCGGTGTGGTGGGGCTGCTGGTTGGTTTGAGCAGTCTGCGGGTACGGCATGATTTCCTGGCCATCACCACAATGGGCGTTGGTTTTTTGTTTATTGGCATCGTACGCAAGCAGGACTGGCTGGGTGGTGAACTCGGCATCGCCGGGATACCCGCCTCGGGGCTGGGCAAGCCGGCGTTTATGATGCTGGTTATGGCACTGGCTCTGCTGACGATTATGCTGTGCGTATACCTGAAAAAATCCTGGCTCGGGTTTGTTTTCGATGCCGTGGCCGAGGACGAAGATACTGCCTGCCAGCTGGGTCTGGACAGTGCCCGCTATAAACTGACCGCGTTTGCACTTGGCACAGCGCTGGCGGGTGTAGCCGGGAGTCTGTATGCCCATCATGTACGGTTTATTGCACCGGACAGTTTTGGATTTGTGGAATCCATCAGTGTACTGGCGATGGTCATTGTGGGCGGCATCGGATCGGTCTGGGGCGTTGCTCTGGCGGCAGCACTACTGAGCGTGCTGCCATTATGGTTTCAGATAATCGACGATTACAAACTGTTGCTGTATGGCGGTTTGCTGTTTGCCACCATGCGGTATTTTCCCGCCGGCCTGGCTGGCCTGCTATACCCGTTACGGCGCTGATGACATGGCTGAAATACTACTGAACATTGATGCGCTGAGCGTTCAGTTTGGCGGGGTGCGGGCCGTGGATGCGGTGTCGTTTACGCTGACTGAAGGCGAGCTGCTGGGCTTGATTGGACCAAACGGGGCTGGCAAAACCACCTTGCTGCGAGCGATCACCGGTGTCGTCAAACCGCAGCAGGGCAGTATAAGTCTGGCCGGCCAGAACCTGGACGGTTTGTCGGTGCCGCAACGGATCCGGTCAGGGCTGGGTCTGGCGCAGCAACTGGTGCGACCCTTTTGCAGTATGACCGTGCAGGATAATGTCGCCCTGGCGGCAGGCAGCGCTAAACAGCCCGGCCCTGGCGCGCGCTGCTCAGCATGAGTCCGCCGCGAGCGCGAACAGGCTATGGAACTGCTCGCCCTGGTGGGGATTCAGGACGTTGCCAGTGCTTTTCCCGATGCCTTACCGCTAGGCTACCGAAAACGGCTGGAACTGGCGCGTGCACTGGCCTTGCAACCCCGCCTGCTATTGCTCGACGAACCGCTGGCGGGTCTGAATCACACTGAAGCCGGGCGTCTGGCTGATACCATACAGGCACTGAACCAGCGCGGTCAGAGTATGGTGCTGATTGAACATAATCTAAAAGAGGTCATGCGTATTTGCCCGCGCCTGATAGTGCAGGATCAGGGGCGTAAAATCGCCGATGGCCTGGCAACGGCTGTTATGCAGGACAGCGCAGTGCGTGCGGCCTATTTGGGAGATCAGAGCCAGCCATGAGCACACTGCTGGAATTACAGGATTTATCCTGCGGTTATGCGGACAGTCGGGTGGTGCATGATTTGAATCTGCGGGTAGGCAGCGGTGAGCTGGTAGCCCTGCTGGGTGCTAACGGTGCCGGCAAAACCTCCACCCTGATGTGTATCGCCGGCCATGTTGAACAGCACGGTGGTCGTATCCTGCTGGATGATCGTGATATAGCCACTATCCCGGCACGGGTGCGGGTTGAATACGGTATCGCGCTGGCGCCGGAAGGACGGCGTCTGTTTGCTGATTTAAGTGTCGCGGAAAACCTCAGTGTCGGTGCTTACAGTCAGCCCGCAGCGGTGCGTCGGCAACAGCGGGATTATGTGCTGGCCTTGTTTCCCAGACTGGAAGAACGTTTAAAACAACTGGCGGGGTCTTTGTCCGGCGGCGAGCAGCAGATGCTGGCTATCGGGCGTGCGCTCATGGCCAAACCCCGTTTACTGCTGATCGACGAGCTGTCGCTGGGTTTGATGCCCAAGATTATTGATCAATGCTACCAGGCACTGGAACGCTTGCGCGCAGAAGGTATCGCGGTCTTGCTGGTCGAGCAGAATACGGAACGCGCCCTGAGTACGGCCGATCATGTTTGTGTGCTGGAATCCGGTCTCAAAGTATGGCAGGGCACAGCGGAGCAGGCGCGTGCCGACGGCGCTATGCTGGATGCTTATCTGGGCCTGTAAGCGGGTCTGGTAACGCTGAATCCACGCCGGGCCAGCCTGCGTATGCTCTAGCAATACCCTCGGGTTCGGGAGAGCACATCCATGCCAGCCAGTCGCCAGCTGTATGATTATCACTATCGGGTTTTTGTTACAGGTTTCCTCCTGTTGCTGACAGCCGTGCTGAGTTTACCGGCCCGGGCCGACAGCAAAAACGGCTTTGAACTCAGTAATGCGGCCATTCCGGTCGACGAAATTCTATCCGGCGGACCGCCGCGCGATGGCATTCCTGCTATCGATGACCCGATTTTTCTGAGCGCCACGCAAGTGGATTTTCTGACGCCGGAGCAACGGGTGTTGGGCGTAGTGCGCAACGGTATCGCCAAAGCTTACCCAATCAGTATTTTAAACTGGCACGAAATCGTCAATGATCAGTTCGGTGAAGAAGGCATTGTTGTAACATTTTGCCCTTTATGCGGCACCGGTATGGCGTTTCTGGCCGATATTAAAGGCCAGCGGCGCAGCTTCGGGGTTTCGGGCCTGCTGTATAACAGCGATGTTTTGCTGTACGACCGCACCACGGAATCCTTATGGTCCCAACTCATGATGCGCGCCGTCTCCGGCCCGCTGTCGGGTACAGCGCTGACCTTAATCCCTACCACCCATACGACATGGGCTGACTGGCGCGAGCGCTATCCGGCAACACGGGTGCTGTCGACAGAAACAGGCTATGCGCGTGATTATCAGCGTAATCCCTATACGGGCTATGAGCAGAGCGATTTCACCTTCTTCCCGGTCCCCAAAGCCAGTAAACGGTTTCATCCCAAAGAAATCGTACTGGGTGTTGCACTGGATGGCACCGTCAAAGCCTACCCCTTCAGTGAGTTGGCGCGTGCGCCCAGTCCGGTGCAGGATCGTATAGGTACCCAGCCGGTAAGCATCGAATTTGATGCCGAGCATCGTACCGGTCGGATACTGAACGCTGCCGGTGAGGAAATACCCAGTGTGATGGCGTACTGGTTTGCCTGGTCGGCATTTCACCCTGAGACCGCGATTTTTACTACCCCCCGCTAGCACCTGCCAGCCGATTGCATTAGCCTACCGCCAGACCTGCTGTAACACAGCACAAGCGGCATCAATAGCCGGCTCCTGCCGGCATACGCTGAGGCAGATGAACTCAAGTGTTGTGTGCAGTGCGACAGTGTCGGAAAAAACCAATCCGCGAGCCTGGCGTTTACTATGCCAGTCGCACGTTAAACTATGCTTGGGAACAGGTAAGCTATGTCCAACGAGTCATTCGATTATATTATTGTAGGTGCCGGTACGGCCGGTTGCCTGTTGGCCAATCGACTGAGCCAGGATCCGTCGCAACGGGTGCTTCTGCTGGAAGCAGGGCGATCGGATAATTATCCCTGGATTCATATCCCGGTAGGGTACTTGTACTGTATTGGTAATTCTCGCACCGACTGGCTTTACCAGACTGAGCCCGAGCCGGGTCTGAACGGCAGAACACTGGGTTATCCGCGTGGCAAAACGCTGGGTGGTTGTTCGTCGATCAACGGCATGATCTATATGCGCGGGCAACAGCGGGATTATGACCACTGGGCCGAACTCACCGGCGATCCGGAATGGGGCTGGTCGCATGTGCTGCCTGCGTTCAAAGCTCATGAAAACCACTACCGTCTGGATAATGGAGCGGATCCGGTCAACGACACCGGTGACAGATTCTCGGCCTTGCACGGCCACGGTGGTGAGTGGCGGATCGAAAAGCAGCGTCTGCGTTGGGAGATTCTGGATGCATTTGCTGCTGCTGCGGAGCAGGCGGGTTTCCCGCGTACCGATGATTTCAATACCGGTGATAATACCGGGGTTGGCTATTTCGAGGTGAACCAGCGCTCCGGCTGGCGCTGGAATACCGTCAAAGCTTTTCTGCGTCCGCTGAAAAATCGCGCCAATCTGACTATCTGGACTGAAGCGCAAGCCCGGCAGCTGGTTTTCGCGACCGGCGCTGACGGCCGGCCTCGCTGCAGTGGTGTCAGCGTCCAGCGGGCAGGCGCGGCGACAACAGTGCTGGCCACCCGTGAAGTGATTCTGTCAGCCGGGGCAATCGGGTCGCCTCAGCTGCTGCAGCTGTCCGGCATTGGTCCGGCCGATCATCTCAAAGCCCACGGTATCGAGGTGGTGCAGGATTCACCGGGTGTGGGCAGTAATCTGCAGGACCATCTGCAAATTCGGGCCGTCTTCAAGGTGGAAGGTGTGCAGACTCTGAATACGCTTGCCAACAGCTGGTTTGGCAAGGCGCGGATCGGTCTGGAATATTTACTGAAGCGTTCCGGGCCCATGAGCATGTCGCCCAGCCAGCTTGGCGCATTTTCGCGTTCGGACCCATCCCGCCCCCACGCCAACCTGGAATACCACGTGCAGCCGCTAAGCCTGGATGCTTTCGGTGAGGATCTGCATACTTTCCCGGCTTTTACCGCGAGCGTTTGCAATCTGAACCCGACCAGCCGGGGGACGGTGCTCATCAAATCCAGGCAGTTCGATGACGCCCCGGCGATTGCCCCCAATTATCTGAGTACCGACGAGGATCGCAAGGTTGCTGCCGACAGTTTGCGTCAGGTGCGTTTCATCGCATCTCAAGCAGCGCTGGCCCGCTATAGGCCACAGGAATGGAAACCTGGTGTCCAGTACCAGACCGATGAGGAGCTGGTTACGCTTGCCGGGGACATTGCCAGCACGATTTTTCACCCGGTCGGCAGTGCCAAAATGGGGCGGGACGATGATCCCATGGCAGTTGTCGATCAGCGTCTGCGGGTACGTGGTATTGACGGGCTGAGGGTGGTGGATGCCAGTGTAATGCCGACCATTACCAGCGGTAATACCAATTCGCCAACGTTAATGATTGCGGAAAAAGCAGCGCAGTGGATTCAGCAATCCACCTGAACTGCATAAGCCATTAAAAGCGCGTGCTGCCAGTAGTCACAGCACGCACTTGCAAGCGTTTTAAAATTCGAAACGTATACCCGCTTCGATGGTGTTGCTTTGATAATCGCTGTCGCCGAAACGGCCACGATAATTAATAAAACCCGAGCGCCCTTCGGTAAAGGTTGCCGAGGCACCCAGACCGAGATTGAAATAATTGCGATCCGGATCATCCGTGCTGGTGGTGAAGGGCACGCGGGGATCAGACACGAAGCGGGAAGTGATTTCGCGACTGTCATCCTTGAATTCGTGTGCCCATTCGGCGAACGCTGTGGGCGACAGAATACCCCAGGACATGCTGTAGCTACGGCTCACCCTGACCCCGAGCTTGGACGTCAGAATGTCGATATCTTCAGTGGTGACGGTCAGGGCAAGCCCTGCGCCGCCGGATTCGCTGAATTCATCAACCGAGGCGGTGATATAGTCAAGGCCCAGATAAGGCGACAGCAACCAGGCGTCACGGAAAAAATCCGCACCGGCGTTCAGGCTGATCGCAAACTGGTCGCCATCGGCACTGCCGCTGGCCGCCGTATCATTATTGCCAAAGGTAATATTGCGCTGGCTGTCGTAATCATTCCAGCCGTATTGCATCGCACCGTCGATATACCACTGGTTATTAAAGTAATAGGTGCCGTAGAGTGCAGCAGTCCAGCCGGTCGTGTCCAGCTGGCCGCCATCATTATTGAAATCGCTGTCGGTATTGAGATAACCCAAAGCGCCACCCAGGACAAATTGATCGCTGATCCGGTAATCAACCCCGCCCAGCAGGCCCAGTGTGTCGAAATCATAACCGCTTTCGAAGGCGGTATCGTCCTGTTCGCCGAATACCACGCGGCCGCTGAAAAAGACGCCCAGGCGGCCGAATTCTGCGTTGAAGACGCTGTTACCGGCGCTGCCGCCGCTAACTTCCTGACCGAACGCACTGGTTAATTTGCCCAGCGGCAGGCTTTGGTCACCTGCAGTTAGGGTCAGGCTGTCCAGATCCAGTCCGCGTTTACCAGCCCGCAGTGCAGTGGCCCGATCCTGCAGCAAATCAATGAAAAAGTGGACACCGGTGGTAGCCGAGACCTGCATAGCCGCAATCTCATCCGGTATGATCTGATCTAAAGCGTCAGGCAGTTCGCTGTCTGGCAACCGGGACAGTTCGTCGCATTGCGATTGCAGGGCCTGGCTGTCGGTGGTGGGACAGAGCTCATCCAGGGCAGTAGCCAGATCACGCTGATTATCGGTCAGGTCATCTCTGCCGGAAAACAGTTTGACATTGCTGATCGTGATTTCAATCCGGCTTTCTCCCTCGATAACGATGTCGTCGGGAATATCGAATAACTCGAAAGCAAAGGTTTCATCTTCCTCGCTCGTGCCGTCAGCCAGAATTTTAACGGTGACCTCCTGGCTGCGAAAATCGTTGGCAGCCCACTCAAAGGTGCCGTTGACAGCGGTAAAATCGTCCCCCGCAGTTGCCGTGCCTGCCACCGTGCGATAGCCGATGCTTAAAGGCTGGTCAGTGGCGCGTGTAATCGAACGCCGGGTGGCGGTGACAGTCAATGTCTGGCCTTCCTTAACGTTGCTCTGAGCGCTCAGGCTGATCTGATCTATCGGTGTGGGTGGTGTCGCTGCGCCTGTAATGGTGACCAAAGCATTGGCGCTGCCGCCGCGACCGTCATCAATCTGATAGACAAAGCTGTCCATACCGGGGAAATTGGCTCCAGCAGTGTAGGTTATGGTGTTGTCGGGGTTAACCACGGCGGAGCCATTGACCGGTTGAGCGGTAATCGTAACCGTCAGCGAATCCTGATCCGGGTCGGTGTCATTGGCCAGCGGATTGAATGTTATGCTGTTCTGACCTTCATTCAGGCTAATCGGATCATCGATGGCGGTTGGCGGATTGTTTTCATCCGTTTCTGCTGTCACCCGGACGGTGACTTCTGCAAGGTCAGTCAAATCCCCATCACTGATGACGTACACAAATCGCACCAGACCGATAAAGCTGCCGGGCGTATAAAGAATCTGCCCATCCGCAATAACAGCGCTACCTTTGCCTGCAGCGATGCGATTAATGCTCTGAATGAAAACAGGGTTGCCATCCGGATCGGAATCGTTGGCCAATACGTCGATCAGCACAGGCTGGTCGCGCGAGGTGGTGCTACTGTCATTAACAGCTTCGGGCGGATGATTACCCTCTGTACTTACGTTGACCGTAACCGTCGCGCTATCGCTGAGTTCGCCGTCGCTGATGGCGTAGCTGAAACGGGTCTGACCGGCAAAACCTTGCGGATCGTATTGCAGCTGCGCCCCAATAATTTGCACCGAACCCTGACCGGACGGGGGCTGGGTAACGCTCAGCAGAGTAAGCGGATCTTCATCCGGGTCGGAATCATTGGCCAGCACATCAATGCTGATAACCGTGTCTGATAATGTTTCAGCGCTGTCATCAACCGCTTCTGGTGGCTTGTTACGCGGTAATACCGTGACCTTGACTGTATCCATCAAGGTGTCGATGGGACAACTGGCCTCAATGCCTGACTGGGTTATATACGACGCGCTAAAGCTGACATTGTAGGTGCCTGCCTGCTCAAACAAGGTTGTACCGGGACTTTCCAGGGTGCTGTTTTGTGCACCACCATCGAAATCCCACAAAAAACTGACCGGTAAACATAGATTCGTGGATTCGGCCATCCCTGCGAAATCGACCGATTCGCCTTCCGTGATCGTTATATCATTTTCTGGCGAGGTGATTTCAAGCAACGGATCAGGCGGCAAAATGCCAGTACCTGAAAGATTTATTGTCTGGTTGTTGAGGCAACTCCCGAAGCAGGAATCGTAATCGACACGCAGAGTGCCAGTTGTGGCACCAGAAACTGAGGGGCTGAACTGCACCGTAATACTGCAAGAGGCATTAAAAAGATTAGTAGGACAGGTTTCTGAAATCAAGCGAAAGCCGTTGCCGGAAACACTAATAGAGGTGATGCTTACATCATCCGAATATATGTCGGTACCCGTTGTAAATGTAAAGTTTTTGTCGCTGGACTGGCCGATTTCCAGGGAGCCGAAAGCCCCGCTCCCAGAAAGCGTTTGGGCAGCGAAGGCGTGATGACTCACTGACAGGCCTGCTATTAACATCAGGAAAAAAACCAGATACTGGCCCAAGGCCAGCTTTTTCGAAAACCTGGAATGGATTTCCGTTTGCAGCATCATGATTTACTCCGCTTGGATCGTCCGATCAATCCTTATTAAGAGGATTCTGATTTCTTTAATATTTAATAGGAATAAGTATAGCTATCTAAAGAGGAGCGTCTGTGACCTCAATCACCGATTTATCGTATCCTTCTGTTGCCCGCAGCAACTGCCGGGTATAAGGATGCGTGGATCGGTGCTGTGCTAATTGTTCCACGCTGAGTTCTTCCAGCGCTTCACCGTTGCGCATGACCAGCAGGCGGTCACACATCTGCGATGACAGCCAGATTATGGCTGACCAGAATAAACGTCAGATTTAAATCCTGCCGCAAGCGGTTCAGCATATTGAGAATTTCCGCCTGCACCGACACATCCAGCGCCGAGGTCGGTTCGTCCAGCAACAGGATTTTCGGCTCCAGCATCAGGGCGCGGGCAATGGCAACCCGTTGTCGCTGGCCGCCGGATAACTGATGCGGGTAACGAAAGCGGAAGCGCTTATCCAGCCGACATTTAGCAGCGCTTGTTCGACTCGTCGATCCCGCTCACCCAGCTTATGAATCAGCACCGGTTCCGACAGTACCCGATCGACTGTGTGCCGCGGGTGCAGGATCCGTAGGGGTCCTGAAACACCATCTGCACGCGTTTATAGAAATCCTTGCTGCGTTGCCTGCTCTGCGGGTCACCGGCGATTTCGATTTGACCCTGCCAGTCGGGATTCAGACCGCACAGGGCGCGCAATACCGTGGATTTACCGGAGCCGGATTCGCCCACAGGCCGTAGGATTCACCGGCCTGCACCTGAAACGTGACATCGCGCACCGCGTGTACCGCATTGATCCCCGTGCCAAAGTGGACATTGAGTTGTTTGACCGTAATCACCGTTAGCTCCTACCCAGCCAGGCAGGGTCGCGTGTAAGCACCGGCAGCTCGGCATGGCGACTATCGATGCGAGGCAGACAGTTGAGCAGGCCACGGGTATAGGGGTGCTGAGCCCGTTCCAGCTCTTTTGCAGCACAGGCTTCCATGATTTTGCCGCCGTACATGACCAGTACACGATCACAAAACGAGGCGACCAGATTCAGGTCATGACTGATAAATATCAGCCCCAGACCGCGCTGACTGACCAGATCGTCCAGAATCGCCAGCACTTGTAACTGTACCGTGACGTCCAGGGCCGAGGTGGGTTCGTCAGCGATCAGCACATCAGGGTCGGTGATCAGCATCATCGCAATCATGATGCGCTGCCCCATGCCGCCTGATACCTCATGCGGATAGGTATTGAAAACCCGTCGGGGATCGCGGATGTGTACCGCTTCCAGCATCGCCAGTGCTTTTTCGCGTGCTTCGGCCCGGCTGCTTTTGGGCGCATGCGCGCGATAGGCTTCGACGATCTGCCGGCCTACTGTCAATACCGGGTTCAGTGAAAATTTCGGGTCCTGCATCACCATGGTGATGCGTCCACCGCGTAATTCCCGCAGTTGCCGCTTGCTGGCGTGCAGTAAATCGATACCGGCGAAATCCAGCTGCTCGGCGGTTACTTCAGCGGAAGGACCGTTCAGGCCCAGAATGGCACGACCGGTCTGGGATTTACCGGAGCCGGATTCACCTACAATCCCCAGCTTCTCCCGTGCCAGATTAAAACTGACGCCTCGCACCGCATCGACCATACCGGTTGGGGTACGAAACCGCACCCATAAGTCTTGCACCTCAAGCAGATTGTTAGCACGCATTATTTCTGTCCACTTTTCGGGTCAAGTACATCACGCAAACCATCACCGAGCAGATTAAAACCCAGGCTGACGATAAAAATTGCAATGCCCGGAATTGTTGCAACCCACCATTGATCGATCAGAAACTTGCGCCCGGCGGAGATCATCGCGCCCCATTCCGGCATCGGCGGTTGCGCACCCAGTCCCAGAAAACCCAGTCCGGCTGCGGTGAGAATAATCCCGGCCATATCCAGCGTGACTCTGACGATCACCGAGGACGAGCACATCGGCACAATATAACGCCAGATAATCCGCGCGCTGGAAGCGCCCTGCAGACGTACTGCGCTGATATAGTCGGCAGTGCGGATGGTCAGCGTCTCGGCACGGGCAATGCGGGCGTAAGGCGGCCAGGCGGTGATGCTGATCGCAATAATAGCGTTTTCGATGCCCGGTCCGAGTGCCGCCACGAAAGCCAGCGCCAGAATCAGCCGCGGGAAGGCCAGGAATATATCGGTGATACGCATCAGCACCGCTTCCGGCCAGCCGCCAAAATAGCCGGCCACAGTACCGACCAGCAGGCCGACCGGGGCTGCAATGATGGCAACCAGAACCACCACGTATAAAGTCAGGCGGGCACCGTAAATAATACGGCTGAACATATCCCGGCCCAATTCATCCGTGCCGAACCAGTAGGCACTGCCGGGAGCAATCAGACGTTGCGACAGATCCGGTGCAATCGGCGAGGCATGAGCCAGCCAGGGCGCGGCGGCAGCGACCACTACTAATAGCAGTACGATCAGCAAACCGAGTACGGCCAGCCGGTTCTGGGCAAAACTTGACCAGCCCAGATAGGCGCGGCCCAGACCTGCCTGCAGCCGTGATGCCGGCGCGTCACTCAGCAGCCAGTCACGCCAGCCGGGCGACGAAGCAGATGTCAATATTGCGCGTTTAGACATAAATCTCTAACAAGACAGAACAGCAGGATTTTTGTTGATTCCGGCACATTTGCCCAAGATGCCCGGCATCTCATCGGGCTCTGGGGTCGAGCAGTCGGTACAAGGCTTCCGACAGCATATTCAGGCCGATGAAGACCGCGCCGACCACCACTGTGCCACCGAGCACGGCGTTCATGTCGGCGTTCAACAGCGAGTTGGTAATGTACTGGCCCAGACCCGGCCAGGCGAACACAATTTCGGTCAGCACCGAGCCTTCCAGTAAGTTGGCGTACGACAGGGCAATGACGGTTATCAGCGGCACCATGACATTGCCCAGGGCATGCCGCCAGACCACGGTGAACTCGCTCAGTCCTTTCACCCGGGCAGTGGTGATGTATTCCTGGCTGAGTTGCTCCAGCATGAATGAGCGGGTCATCCGGCTGATATAAGCCAGACTGAAATAGCCCAGAATCGAGGCGGGCAGAATAATATGATTGAGCGCGTTCCAGAACGCGTCAATTTCGCCTGCCAGCAAGCTGTCGACCAGCACCAGACCAGTAACCGGGTCGAATAAAAACTCGTAGGCGGTATCCAGCCGGCCCGGTCCGCCGACCCAGTCGAGCTTGGCGTAAAACAGCAGCAACCCCATCAGGCCGAGCCAGAACACCGGCACCGAGTAGCCCAGCAACCCGATCACGCGGATCGTCTGATCCTGCCAGCGGCCTTGCTTGAGGGCGGCAAAAACACCCATTGGAATGCCCAGGATCACACCCAGAAACGTGGCGATAGTGGCCAGTTCCAGGGTGGCGGGAAAGACCCGCTTGATGTCGTCCAGCACCGGATTGGCGGTTAACACCGAACGGCCGAAATCGCCCGTCAGGATATTCTGGATATACACCAGAAATTGCTGCCAGAGGGGAAGATGCAGCCCCATTTCGATGCGTACCCGTTCGTAGACATCGGCTGGTGCGCGATCCCCCACAGCGGCCAGTACCGGATCGATCGGCAGGATGCGGCCAATAAAAAATGTGACGGCCAGCAGGCCCAGAAATGTCAGGCTCAGCGTGCCGAGCAGACGTAATAATGTGCTTAATGAACGAGGCATTGAGGCGGGTAAGGGTAGCGTGCGTTTCCCTCCGTCCCGCCGGAGCGGGAGGAGGGGAACGCGCTTGACAGTGAAAAGGACAAAGAAACCTCTGTCATCACAGCGGTTTTAATCTTTAGTAATACCGTTGTATTTGTTGTCGTCAAAGGCCGGTCCGATCACGAAACCGTGCACATTGGCGCGCTCGGCTACCACTTCGATTTCCTGCAGATAAATCACGAACGGCGAGGTTTGCTGATGCTCACGCTGGAGTTCCAGATACATCTCGGCGCGTTTCTGCGGATCGCGTTCCAGCACCGCTGCATCGGCTTTTTTGGTCATTTCGGGAATATCCCAGGCATTGCGCCAGGCCAGCGGTTTGGATTTGGCGTCGTCGGCATTGTCCGGGTTGCGGGCGAAGGTGTCGGCATTGGTGTGCGGGTCCTGATAATCCGGGCCCCAGCGACCAATATAAATATCGTGGTTGCGGGCGCGGTATTTGGTCAGAGTCTGCTTGCCATCACCGGGAATAATTTCCAGTTCGATACCAGCCTGGGCAAAAGTGGCCTGGATCGACTGCGCCATTTCCATGACTTCAGCCGTGTTGCGGGTATCCATGGTGACTTTAAAACCGTCAGCCAGACCGGCTTCAGCCAGCAAGGCTTTGGCTTTTTCCACATCCAGCGAGAAGGGTTTTTCATCCAGGGCACCGAGGAAGCCGATAGGCAGAAAGGCTTGGTGCACTGAGGCCTTGCCTTTCATGATGGTGCTTTCGATACCATTGTAATCGATCAGATATTTCAGCGCCTGGCGTACCTGTGGCTTGCTCAGGAATTCATTTTTCTGGTTCAGGCCGAGATACCAGACAGCGCCTTTGCGACCGCTGCGAATGCGGATATCGGGGTTGCCCTCCAGGCCAACCAATTGATCTGCGCCGATCTTGCGGGCGATATCGATATCGCCTTTTTCCAGCATCAGACGCTCGGTTGCCGGTTCCGGTACATGGCGAAAAATCACCCGTTTCATGGCCGGTTCGCCACCCCAGTAGCCATCGTGGCGATCCAGCACATAGGCTTCGTTGGCAATCCAGCGGTTCAGCTTGAACGGGCCGGAGCCGGCGTAATTGGTGCGCAGCCAGGCATGGCCGAGATCGCCGTCCTGCTCATGGGCCATGACTTCCTGTTTATCGACCACCGAGCTGATGGTGGCAGTCAGGCAATATAGCAAAAAGGTGGGGGCATAAGCCTGGTCGGTTGTCAGTACCACCGTCATGTCATCGGTGGCTTTGATAGTTTGTTCCAGGTTGTCCGGTGCAAAGCCGAACTGGGTCAGGATAAAGGCGGGTGACTGATCCAGGATAATCGCCCGATGCAGTGAGAATTCGACATCTTCGGCGGTCAGCGGATTCCCTGATGCGAAAGTGATGCCGGGGCGGATTTTGAACGTATAGGTCTTGCCATCGTCACCGACTTCCCAGCTTTCGGCCACCACGCCGAAAATATTCGAGACATCTTCGGGGTCGTAACCGATCAGGCGATCGTAGGTATTACCGGCATATTCCGCACCGGAAAACTCGAAAATCTCGGCGGGATCCAGCGTGATGATGTCATCAATTGCACCGGCAATAACGACGGTATCTTTGGGGGTTGCGGCGTGCACGGCAGGCACCAGCAACACCAGCAAAGCCGACAGGGCCGCATACAGCGTTTTTCGCATCGTTGTTTCTCCTTGCTCGGGTTAGAGTGGATAAAAAACCGGATATTTATTGAGCATACATTGACCATTCATTATGTATCAATGGATGCTAAATGGCAGTATTTATCGGTTAGTATGTTCCGGTCAATGCTGTTCAAAGTCATGAAGAGGAGCTCTAGTGAGTCTGCATAACGCCCAACGCGGCAATGTTCCGCCGTTTATGGTCATGGATGTGATGAATGAGGCGGCACGCCTGGAAGCCCAGGGCCGCCGGATCATCCATATGGAAGTCGGTCAGCCCAGTACACCCGCGCCGCGCAAGGTGCTGGAAGCAGCCAAAAAAGCCCTGAGCACCGAGTTGCTGGGGTATACCCTGGCGCTGGGGACAACACCGCTGCGCGAGCGCATCGCCCGCTATTATCAGGACAACTATAAACTGGCTGTCGAACCGGAGCAGATCGCGGTCACGACCGGTTCACTGGGCGCGTTTCAGCTGATTTTCATGGCTGTTTTTGAGCTGGGCGAACGGGTCGCGCTGCCGCGCCCCTGTTATCCGTCTTATCGTAATATGCTGGGCGCACTGGGCATTGAAACCGTGCTGGTCACAACCAAAGCCGAAAATGGTTTCCAGCCCACGCCTGAAGATCTCGAAGCGGTCGAAGGTCCGATTGATGGAATTGTGATTGCCAGTCCTTCCAATCCGGTCGGCAGTATGCTCGCGCCCGAACAGTTGAGCCGACTGGCCAAATACTGTGAAAAAAAAGGCATCCGGCTGATTTCAGACGAGATCTATCACGGTTTGAGCTATGCAACACCTTGCATGCCCGCTATTGCTTACAGCGATGTCTGTTTTAGCGTGAACAGCTTTTCCAAGTATTTTTCCATGACCGGCTGGCGGCTGGGCTGGATGGTCATGCCGGTCAATACCATTCGCCAGATTGAGCGGCTGGCGCAGAATTTTTTCATCTGTCCGAGCGCCCTGGCGCAACAGGCTGCGGTGGCCGCTTTCGACTGCACCGAAGAGCTCGAACAGCATATCGAAAAATATACCCGCAACCGGGCTTTGCTACTGCGCGAACTGCCCCAGGCCGGGTTTGATCAGCTGGCACCGGCTGATGGCGCGTTTTATATCTATGCCGATATCTCGCGCTTCAGCAATAACAGTCTGGAATTCTCGGCCCGCATGCTGGAAGAGGCTGGCGTGGCGGCCACCAGCGGGGTGGATTTCGACCCCATCGACGGTCACCGCTTTCTGCGTTTTTCCTATGCCCGCAGCACGGAAGATATGCAGGAAGCCATCAATCGTTTACACAGCTGGCAGAAATAATTCCTGCAAGCGTTCATACATGACGCGGATAGGTTTGCGATATTTTGCTGCGCCTTGAACATTCCTGGATTCCCGCCTGCGCGGGAATGACGGCGTGAGTATAGGGGGGGATGACGAGAACGATGCAAGATCATGCGCTTTTTGTATCAGTGCTTGCGGTAGCGCCAGTTCATACTCAAACGGTAGAGCAGCGGAATCATCAGCAGGGTGAGTACGGTCGAAATCGCCAGACCCCAGACAATAGCGGTTGCGACCGGCCCCCAAATGAGCGAATGACCGGCCAGACCGGTAGCCAGCGAAAATAAACCGGCAATGGTCGTCAGCGAGGTGATCAGCACCGGGATAACCCGCCGCCGGGCTGCGTACAGCGTGGCGTGCAGTACCGACATGCCGGCTTCCAGCCGGTCATTGGCGGCGGAGATCAGCACAATTGCGCTGTTGACCGCGATACCGGCCAGTGCGACCACGCCATACATGGTAAACAGGCTGAGCGGATTGCCGGTAAACCACATGCCGAGCACCACACCGGTAAATGCCATCGGAATGGTCGCCAGGATCATCAGCGGTTGGAAATAGCTGCGAAACTGGGTGCCGAGAATCAGGTAAATCAGCCCGACACCGAACAGAAACAACACCCCGATAGCGTCCAGACTTTCCTGAATATCGTCCAGTTCACCGGAAAAATCGAGGCTGGCATTGGGGAAACGGGCCTGTAAATCGACCCAGCGCTCACGTGCATAATTATTGGCGGCAACGGTGTCAATTATGTTTTTGTCGATATCCGCTTCGACGGTAATCGTGCGACGCAGATTATAGTGGCGGATATTGCCTTGACCACGGCGCACGGTTTGTTGCACAACTGCGGCCAGTGGTACCAGCGTGCCGTTGGCAGCAGGCAGCGAGATTTGCAGAAACTGATCCAGTGAATCAAATTGACGCCGCTGGGCTTTAACGCGTACCTCGACCGTTTCGCTCTGATGCTGCAGACTGGCCACGATAGCGCCATCGCCGAGCAGCAAAATAGTGCGTGCGATCTGATCCGGCGTTACCCCCGCTCGCCGGGCAGCGTCCTGATCCACTTGCAGCACCAGCTCACGCAGGCCGGGACTGTCATCGTCGCTGATATCGCGGATCGCCGGATTTTCCGACAGCGCGGCTTTAAGTGCTGCAGCAGCGGCGCGCAACTCGTTAAAATCATCGCCGCGTACCTTGATACTGATGGGTTTTGAGGTAGGGGGGCCACCGGCCAGACGCAGAAAGGAGATCCGCTCCGCCCCGGGTGTATTGACCACTTCTTCACGCATGCTTTCGATGATCTCGTCCACCTCCCGGCCATCACTACCGCGCGGGTTCAGACTAACCAATACCTGTCCATAGCGATCACCAAAAAACGGTTCGATTTCGGTAAAAGCCTGACCGGCATAGCTGATCACTGCTCGGGCTTC
The DNA here is from genome assembly GCA_041396125.1 of Gammaproteobacteria bacterium. Lineage (GTDB taxonomy): Bacteria > Pseudomonadota > Gammaproteobacteria > Competibacterales > Competibacteraceae > JAWKZG01. Next base: position 422,470 of record JAWKZG010000002.1, read on the forward strand.
GTTCTCGCGCAGATTGGCCCGTACACGCCCTTCGATTTTCTGCACCGTGGCCATCGTATCCGGCAGCGCAGTGCCGGTTGGCATATCGACCGTCACATAAAATATCCGCAGCGGATCGCTGGCGAAAAAATCGAAGCGGATCAGGCCGGCAGCAACCATGCCTACCGCGCCCAGCATCAACAATAAGACACCGACCAGCGCGGTTTTTGGCCAACGCAGGACTTTCACCAGTAAACGGCAGTAATTGCGCCGAATACTGCGCAGAAGTTTCAGACGCAAGCCATGGATGCGCGAAGGCTTCTGGAAATTTACCCTGGCCGCCATAATATGCGAGGGCAACATCCAGAACGCTTCGGTCAGGCTGATGGCGAGTGCAACTGTGACAACCAGTGGAATCACCAGCATAAATTTGCCGAGAATACCGGGCAACAGCATCAAGGGCATAAAAGCGGCCATAGTGGTCAGCACCGCGGTCGTTACCGGTGCAAACACCTCGTGCAGGGCGGCGAGGGCAGCGCTCATCGCATCGGCACCCCGCTGCAGGCGATAAAAAATAGCTTCGACCACCACCACGGCATCATCCACCAGCATGCCAAGCGCGATGACAACGCCAAGCAGCACAGTAACATTCAGGGTCTGTCCCAGGGCACCCAGCACCCAGAACGTGCCGGCCAGAATAAACGGAATGCCGATACAGGTCAGCAGGGCGATGCGGCTGCCCAGAAACAACCAGGTAACAATGAGCACCATGAACAGCCCGACCAGCGAATTGTTCTGCATCAGATTCAGTGCTGTGCGGGTGACTTCGGTCTGATCGTCAATCAGTACGACTTGCACCCCGGTACTGGTCTGCAGCGTATTGCGCTGACTGACGTACTGCTGGATGCGTTCCACCAGCTCCAGCATATTAGTTTCCGCTTTTTTGGTGATGGCCAGCATGACGGCGGGCTGGCCCTGCAGCCGGACCAGCTGATCCGGCTCACTGCGACCGCGCCGAACCTCGGCAATACTGTCCAGTAGCACCTCGCCCTGGGCTGTCAGCACCGGGAGCTGACCGAGATAATCCGGATCGGCGCTCTTGCCGACCAGCCGCAGCAGCCAGTTTTCCTGGCGCAGACGCAGCGTGCCCGCCGAAATATCCTGAAAGCTGCTGGCTACAGTATCACTGAGCGTAGTGGGCGCCAGACCTACCGTTTCGAGCCGGGCTGGATCGAACAGCACCTGCAGTTCCGGGTCGGGCAGGGCAACCGGCAACACCCGATCCACGCCATCAAGCCGTTCAATATCGCTCTTGACCAGCTCGGTCTGACGGCGCAGGTTTTCATCTTCAGCAGGTGCGACTACCGCTACCGTTGCGGTCGGGAAAGCGTTTGCGGTAGTAATTTCAATAATGGTCGGGGTTTCTGCAGCGGCTGGCAGTTCGCGTTCTTTATTCTGGATCTCCCGGCGCAAATCGGTTACCCGTTTATCGAACGTGCGCTCGTCGATGTCCTCGAAGCGCACCAGAATCCGGGAAACACCGTTTCGACTATTGCTGGAGACAAACCGCACGTCGCTGAGATTATCCACCGCATCTTCCAGAATATCGGTGATCTGCTTTTCGATATCCTCCGCCGAGGCACCAGGCATCAGCGTGGAGATCTCAATCCAGTTGAAATTGATAGTCGGGTCCTGCTCACGCGGTAACGAAGCATAGGTCAACGCCCCCATGATCAGCACCACAGTAAAAGCCAGATTGGCCAGGACGTGGTTGTTGAGAAAACGCGTCAGCATAGGGTCAAGGTTGCAGTCTGATCAGGTCGCCATCACGCAGGCTCTGGGCACCTTCGGTAATGACCAGACTGGTGAGCGAAAGTAGCGGTACCTTGTTGGTCTCTACTGGGGTTTCTGTCAGGGTTTCTGCCGGCTTGTCGGCTGGTGATGCCGCGCCGCGCAGGCGAATAGCGGCCGGTCGGCCTTCCTTTGCTGCGGGCAGCGGCTGGAAAGTAGCGCGACCATTAATGGCCAGAAACAGCCCGAGCTGATTGCCTCGCTGTAACAGCAGGTTTGCCGGCAGGTGCGGGCCGAGACGCCAGACCAGACGTCCGGCGCTGCCGGCAGGCGCTGTTGCGGCGCTGAAACGCAAGCGCACCGTCTGGGTTTGTACCGCGTTATCAACAAAGGGGAGCACAGCACGAAGCTGCAAAGGGTAGTTGCCTACTGGTGTGCGCAGCCAAACGTGTTGCGTTTGTATCAGATCATGCAGATCGGTGCTGGGGATTTGTGCGGCAACTTCAAGCTCGGTATCGGCCAGCAGACGGAACATTGGGGTGCCGGGGGTGACATATTCGCCTTTGCTGACCAGGCGTTCGAGTACTGTCCCGGCGAACGGTGCGCGCAGCTTGCAGCGCATGCGCGAGCGATCAACCCGTGCCAGCCCGGCGGCCAGCCGGGCCAATTCTGCCCGCAGCGCATCGCGTTCGGACTGCCGTTGATCGACCAGTTCTTCCGACACGGTACGTTGCTTTTGCAAGGAGCGGGCGCGTTTCAATTGGCTTTCAGCAAACTGCAGCCGGGCTTGTGTTCCTTGCTGCTGGGTGCTCAGTTCCTGTGCCTGTAAATCGTAATCACTGCAGTCCAGTTCGGCCAGCACATCGTCTTGTGCCACCGTAGCGCCAACGTCAACGATCAGAGCGGTTATGACAGCACTGATCTCGGCGCTGATACGACTGTCTTCGAGCGCGATAACCTGCGCCGGTGCTTCGCGTTGTGGTTGATAAATCAGCTCTGACAGCGGGCTGGCACTGACCGGTATCTGCGCGGCCAGCAGAGGGGAAAACAACAGCATGCCGGCATAAAGAAAACGCGTAAAAACAAGCCGGAAAGGGGCAACGACTCCGTGTAACATAACAATCCAGGTTGCTGAAAAGGCGCCATTCTAAACCATTTTTTTGACATGCAGCGATTCGGCATAGCTGCGTCGGCGGGGATTCAGAAGAATCGAACTTCAGACTACACGTTAATATCGTATTTTAGATCCATCACTTCATCGCCCGTCATGCCGCGAAACCCCCAGCAGTGCGGTGGTTGTTCCTTGATAGTAATTTCAATATCAACCGGTGCCAGGCCCAATTCACGTTCTAAATCCTCAAATAATGATTTGATCAAGGCTTTCTGGGTTTCTTTGCTGCGGCCTTGCATCATATTTATTTCGATGACGGTATAGGCATCGCTGCGGCCGTCCGGATAAAAAAAATTGTCCTTATCCATCGGAATAAAGCGATGAGCACGCTTATCCGCAGGCAACCCCAGGACTTTTTGCATGCAGCCATGAATAGTGTCTGACATCTTTTCCTTGATCGGATTAAGATTTTCTTTGATTCCGTAAATAACGATCATGTTATTCCCTAAGTTTGGCTTCTATAAAATCTACTCACCGAGATGCACATTGACTCTTGTCTCTAGCTCAGAGATCAACTCTGGAGCCATATAGCTATACTCATCAGGTATATCAAGTACATGAATTGGCTTGTGATCCAGCATTCTGGTGAATTCAGCTATTACCCTGTTTTTATGCTTTTTCTCCATGACAAAGATAATATCAGCCCAACGGATATCCGCCGGGCTGACTGTTTTCCTCGCTTTAGGGCTGGTACCGGCTGAGCGGGCGTTGAAATTTGGATTTTTCTTCCACATTTCTTCTGCTGTCGGGCTGCGCCACTGATTCCGGCTGCAAATGAACAATAGATTTTTCATGGTTATTCATCGCGGGGAAGCTCCTTATCCAGAAGCTGCCGAACATTTTTTCTGGGGTACTCAAAGCCCAGTTGTTTTGCCCTGGTGAGTTTCTCAGAGCGGAGGTATACCATTTTCCATTTCTTTTCGGGTTTCCACTTTCCTGCAGAACCCATGTCTCGATTATGATTGACGCTATCTTTGAACCGTCTCCAGGCTCGATCTCTTTCATTACTCATATAGATTGCCTCTTTGTATATCGGGTTCAGCAGCCGCGATAATACGATGAGGATCATGAGGTGCACGTTCCTTGCGGTAAGACCAGTATTAATATACTCAAAGAACGGTAGAAATATAACTATATTATTGACCTGCCCGGGTTATATTCCAGGCAGCTCTTTGGTCATGAACGTACTAAAAGGATCTTCGACATACTCTCCGAACGGTTCGCAGATACTGAAGCCAAAGCTGGCATAGAGTTTCTGCGCTGGGAGGAACGCCTCTGCAGTACCTGTTTCCAGGCTCAAACGATGATAGCCCCGGTTGCTGGCTTCGGCGATGAGATGGCGCAGCATGTGCGATGCAACACCTTGTCGCAGATGCTTTGAACTTGTACGCATGGATTTGATTTCACTATGTGTATCGTCAATTTCTTTGAGTGCGCCACAGCCCAGCAAATCAGACTTGTTCCAGACACACCAAAACGTGACATCCGGCCTCGACAAATCATCTGGCGCTAGAGCATGGATGCTTTCCGGTGGTGAGTATAGCTCCATGCTATCGAGATGTTCCCTGAGTAGAGCAAGAACCTGCGGGTGGGTCAGATCGCCCGGTTGAATATCCATTTTTGTTTTATCTCGGTATCGATTCCCGTGACTTCAGGCATTTACGAAGGTTTCTGCCAAGCGCTAATTTGGCAATTGTATGGCTTCACAACAGGCCATCCAGGGTGCGTCAATCAGCCACGGATGGTTGATTGGCTCGCAATACCAGCGCCATAACGCAAAGCAGGAACGGCATAAACGAGGTGACGACGCGAACTGCATTGGCTTCATTCCAGCTGTTTCTGGTGTCCATCCAATCTGCCGGCAAGTTGGATGGCTGCCATGATTCAGTATAGTCGTTCAGTGGTAAATTGACCTGCTGGGTGAACACGATAACGCCAGCGATATAAACCACAGTCGCCAGTACGATTAACCAGAACGATACCGTTTTCCACTGTTTCAGATTGATTACCACGGCAATGATCGAAAATAGTCCGCCACCAAAGAAAAACGCGAAAAACATCAGGTGACGGACGTTTTCATTAAACAAGGACTGCACTTTCGCGTAGGTCTCGCCATCAACCTGTAGCATCGCCAGATTGACATTGAAGGTATACGTCCAGAAGAAGCCGGCCATTACTCCAAATACCAGTGTGGCTATCGCCAGGCTTCCATTCTCAAGTAGCGTTAAAGCAGATTTATTCGACATATTGGTTTAGTTTCGACCTGTAAGCGGCAGGCGTCAGTCCCGTCCGTTTCGAGAATTGTTTATAGAAATTGGATTTTGTGGCATAGCCCGCATCCAGCATGATATCTAGCAGCGACCCGTCCTTATTCTCTTGCATAATTTCCTGACAGCGCTGAATTCTCCGGTCGTTAAGAAAATCGGAGAAACTGCATTGATGAACCCGGTTGATCGCTTTCGACAGTTGCCGGGCCGTAACCCCCAGTTTTCGTGCCAGCCGTGTAATCGTCAGTGACTCATCGGCCAGATTGGCGGGCTCTTTGAGAAATTGCAATGCTTGCTCGGCCAGTTCTGCATCGGTTGCATCGGGGATATTATTGGCTTGCGAATCGGGGCGGAATTCTGCCTCGACCTTGAGATTGTGGAGGTGTTCAAATAACGATGGGCGACCCAGCGCTCCAAGTATAGAAAATGCCAGTAAAGCGATCAGCATGATGACTGAAAAGGGCGAGGTCAGTGATTTTTTTCAAAAAACCGCCCCCGCCAAATCGATGACTATCAAAATATCCAGAAGCAGGGTGACTGTTAAACAGAATAGCGACCAGCAGCCAGTTCACCGTCTGACGTGCATTGTCCCCCAGCCCGGAGAAGTGGTTTGCGCGATTTTTCCAAAGCGTCAGCAACGCGAGCATATAAACCAGGTACGTTAACATCAACGCAATATCCAGCAGCCAAGGCACTTTCGCCAACACAGTAATGATCCCGCCCAAAAAGGGAAGACTATGACGAAATGTGATGGGCGGACAGGACGCGGCCTGTTGCGCCGGCCATGGCAAAATACAGGTAAAGGCAGGGCACTGCTGCCAGCGCCAGAAGCGCACGGTCTTCAATCAATGCGGGAATGTTGTAAACCAGATGAATGCCGAGCAAAGCGGCAGACACAGATATCAGAGCGAAAAACAAAGCCACATACGGCAGAGACAACGTAACTACGGTGCTGTGCCAAACTGATCAGATAGAGTGGTCATAACCAGCCCGAGTGTCGCCGTGCCACTTAAGAGGATAACGGTAAAGATCAAAATATTTCCTGCAAAAAACCGGCGAAAATCCGTTGTTCGGATGTCCTGTATCGCGATAGAGGACGATAAAAGGCCCGTCACTTCATAATATCCCAGGCAGGATAATAATTGGAGTCCTGTTGTGAAGTGGAAAAAATTTTCACGTTTCTTGCCTGCATAATTCTGTCGAAGATAGCCGGCGCGGCGGAGTCTCGCCCGGTTGCAACGCTACTTATCAAAAACGTCACTGTCATTTCGGCGCATCTGAATCGCGCTCAGGAAAAGCGGGATGTTTTGATCCTGGACGACAGAATCCTGGATATCCTGGCAACGGGGTAACGACTACCCCGCGCAGAGCATTATTGATGGTCGGGGAAAATTTCTGATCCCCGGTTTGATCGATAGCTACGTGCATCTGGCACAATCACCTCGATCAATCGTGACGATCAACAGGCGTACGAAAGATTACAGATTGAATACAGACAGCAATTACCACGCAGTTTTTTGTATCACGGCTTTACCAGCGTCATTGACCTTGACTATGCACCTGATCGAAACGGATGGCTGCCTGGCACCGAACTGGCGCCGACCGTTTATCATTGTGGTCGCGGTGTTCGGGTTGCTGGCGGATATGCCCGGCAAGTGTTTGTTCCGCCCGAGTTTGCGTGGCACAAAGCTTTCCCAACCTGGTTTATGAGGCCTCGACATAGCGCCAACTGGCCGAAGCTAAATTGGACCCGGCGCATTATTCGGTCGATGCTGCTGTGCAACGGGCTGTGCAATCTGGCGCAATCTGCTTGAAGACTTATGTGGAATCCGGATTCGGGGACATTTTCCAATGGCCAAATCCTAGTCCTGAGATTTTACGCGCACTATCAGACGCCGCTCATAAACAGGGTCTTATTGTGCTTGTTCATGCGACCGGCGCTCAGGATTGGCAGCAGGCCATATTGCCGGTGTGCGGATATCATTGCCCATGGCTTGTGGCATTGGCAGGGTGATCGCCGCAATGCTGAACTTACGCCAGAAAGTCTGGCGACCATTGCCAGCGCGATAAATGCCGGGGTAGCCGTGCAACCAACGATGCGCGTGGTTGGGGGAGAATGAGCACACTGACCTGGGATCTGAGAGACGATCCCCGGATAGCAGACGTGCTGACACCGGGCGTCATGGGCTATTTGCGATCCGGCAAAGGGCGGTGGAGCCAGAGAGCGCTGATGAATTTGTATCAACAGCACAACTGTACGATACCGCCCCAGCAGCGTTAATCAATGTTTTCGTCCAGCGCGCGGCGGGTATGCTGGAATTCCATCGGCCGGCGGATCGTTATTGTTTGGCAACCGATACACCGGCGCAAGATGGTATTGGCAATCTACCCTGGCCTGAACGGCTATCTGGAGATACAAAGCTGGGCGGAGGCGGGGGATTCCCCCGGGACAGTATCTTCAAAGCGGCGACACTCGATAACGCACGGGCTTTTAAGCTCGATCATGAACTGGGTTCAGTTGAACCCGGCAAGTGCCAGATCTGCTACTGCTCAACACCAATCCTCTTGAAGAGGCCAACGCCTACAACGATATCTCGGTCGTTATCGTGAATGGACGAGCGATCAATCGTCGTGAGCTATCCGCACAGAAGCTGGGTATAAGCGTTAATTTAAATCATTAACTCACTGGTTAAAAATATAAATACCTGAACCCGCTTTGGTAGTGTCATCCGTACCGGGTTCAGCGTAATATAATTCCGGATTAGCCAAACCGTGCGCTACGTGTCGCCGGTAACGGATACCTATTGCGCCCGCAACTCGCTGTCTGTCCCAGTGAGCGAGACGAAGGAAGTTGCCCACAACATTCACCAGCGTTCGTAGGTAACATAAACAGGACTTACGCAAAACAAGACAGGTAAGTGTAGAACAAGGCGCAAAGTGGGCGAGCAGCGCAGTTTATGCGTAATAAATGAGCAGCGGAGACCATTTTGCAGGCGGTTATGCGCCACCTGACGCCGGTCTGCGTAAGTCCTGATGAAGATATAAACTGACCTCGCCCTACCCGAACGTTGCGACAAACTCCATTGAAATCACATACCCATGCAACTGACCGTGTTAAATGCCACCCCGCAGAAGCGCCGTTTCTTTTTGCTAGGTCAAAAACTGGACACTAAGGACGTCAACTCTATTACCTTCGGTGCTTGGCAAAGCTTCGAGCTGGAGGCGGGCAGTTCCGACTACACCGCCTACTGTCAGAGCCTGCAGCTAGTCGCCCGAAGCCTGATCCCGAGCGCTCAACACCAAACGGTACAGGTGGAGGTGGTCTCCGGCACTTCGTGGGTGTTTCAATTGGATTCTCACAATGCCCCCACGCTATTGGCAGAAAAAGAGGGGCATCACGGTAGCGCTGAAATTTCCTGTGACAATCAATCACCGGGAATCGCCGTGGTGGGCTTGTACAGCAACTACGCGCCTCTGTACGCTCATCAGGCGCTTAGCAGCCAGCGAACCACCTTCGTCGCTGGCCCACTCTATTGCTATGCTTCAGTGGCGGTGGTTGATGAGCAACAACCGACTGTATTTGAACCTCATATCGGAACTCTCGAAGTGTCAGGGTCTTCGGAGATTACCGCTCGATTCGTACAAGACAATGATATATTCCAGTGGACGTTCAGCTAAGCCTGTCTTGTCCCTTGATATTTTTATGAAGATTGCTTCTATTGCTTGCCGTTGCCGTCTATCGGAGTCTAAACGAAGCGGTGTCCGCTTATGTAACTGAATTATTCTGAAAAGTTAGCGGAGTAATGAGTCGAGTCTACGTACTTGTTAGCGTGTATTCTTATTTCGCTTCTTCCTGCACAGGAGCCAGTTTAAAATTACCAGCGTTGCTGAAAATAAAACGTAAGTAAAAATTACAGCGATTTGAAAAAAATATGCTGCTATACCGCCTTGATCTCCAGTGTAAGCTGCAAAGTAATAAGACGTTACGCTGCCTCCCAGAACAATAATTCCTCCAACAATTCGATACAAGTTGCGTAAAAGCGGTGTAAATCTCTTCGAGACAGGATATGTCGCAAGATAAATTACTGGTGGCACAAACAGCATTAGTAATCCAATCAACATTCAGAAATCCTCGTGGCTAACGCCCGGCACGGCCTCACCGTGAGGTGTTGACTGAAGGGGCAGGCGGCAAATTCGTAAGCCAACGAACAGAAATCTACAAGGCTGAGGTGCTGGGATGGACGGGCATAAGATCGCAAACTCCTGTGGAATGTCCGCAACAATCATGCTGCATCCGGCTTAAGGTGTCACCCTAGAGGTTTTAGCGCATTGCGCAAACGCTTGGTTAACTGTTCTGGATGGGCCTTGGTCAAAGACACTGAGTCACATTTTTGAAAATGACAGAATTTTGTGATGGCATCTACAAATGCCGTAATGACTAAATCTTCATCAAAATTGTATTGCTCAAAATGCAGTGACTTGATCTCCAAATGGCTGGTTTTTCGATGGGCTTTACAATCCATCCGCCCAATAAATTCATCTCGGTAAAGTAGCGGTAGGCAAAAGTAGCCATACTGACGCCTGGCGGCGGGTACATAACATTCTATTTGATAATCATACTGAAACAATGCTTTGAGCCGTTCGCGCTGAATGACACTGTTATCGAATGGCGAAAGAATCAATAAACGATTGCTCAGCCTGGGAAGAGGGCGTTCGAGCGCACCCGTTTCCAATATAAATTTCTCACCACTGTTCACTTGTACCTGTTCTAAAGTGCGCTGGGCCAATCTTTCGCTTACCAGGGCTTTCACAGCGTTGCGTAGTTCAGTGTTTCGGCGCTGATAGGTCAACCCTTTGAGTGAAACAAAACCATGGCAGCGTAACTGTTGATCGACAAGATGCGCCGCAAATTCTTCCATGCTGGGCATTTGTGAATTGACGTGAGATGGCAGCACCCGCTCGGTCAGGTCATAGGTTTTTTGGAAACCTTCGCGGTCGCTGACCATCAGGTCACCTTCCATATACAGCTGTTCAAGCGCTTTTTTAGCGGGCTTCCAGTCCCACCAGCCTGCCCGTTTTGTCGTGTCTGTTGCTACATCTCGGGATCGTAGCGGGCCATCTGAGCGTATGCGGGCCAACAGTTCATCCATGAGCTTCGTATCACGGGTTTTACACCAATGGACTTGGCCGTTTTTAATCGCGTGTTTGTAGGGTAAAGAGAAGCGAAAATCGGCGATGGGCAGAAAAGCGGCCGCATGCGCCCAATATTCAAAAATGTCGCCATCAAGCAACATTTGATTTGTCATGGCTGGCTTGAACTCAGGCACTCTAGCGTAAAAAACATGATGGTGTGCTCGTTCCACCACCGATATGGTATCGATCTGTACATAACCTATGTGGTTAATCGCTTTACGTGCCCCCGCCAAACCACGTCCATAGGGTTGAGCCTGCAGCAAACCTTGTGCAGCCAGGGCAAGTCGGCGTAAACGCGACAAGTCTTGTGGACGTTTAATTTCAATTATGGTCATACGTGCCTAACATCGTTATAAATTGCAGTTTTAGAGTAGATTTAATATGACTAATAACACAAAAAATCGGAACGGAAAAACTGTCAATTTGATAGTTCTGTGTACACTTGAGGCGGGCATGAAAAGGTGATGAAAGGCCCTGTAGGTGTACCTGATGTTCCCATGATTGGGAAACCTATAGCGACTAGCAGAATATAGTTAGAGAGTAACAGGTTAGTGCTGTCTACTAACGGTGGAATGCACTATCTTTTTCCTACGCTACGAGTTCTCCAGAGCGCGCCCCAGCCTGGAGTCATAATGGTGTGACGGTCGGCTTGATCCGCCTGATAGGCGGCGTGCAATTCTCTCGGGTGGATCTCAATCTCTGATCTGGGACACCCACCATTCAGATCTCTCAGTATATCCCAGGAATCAACCGATAGCGCACGCGTCGTGCATAGTCTCGATAGCCCGGCAACTCTTCCTGTAAAGTCTGATCTTCAAGTACGGTTCTAATCACCGTGATAATTGATGCCACCGCCGCAGGAATCAGTGTCCATACCGAGCCCAGAGCAAGAACAATACCGCACAGTGCAAGAATATTTCCGGCATAACCCGGATGCCGTACAAACCGGTACGGGCCACTGTCACACACCACATGCCCTCGCTCCGTCTGAATGCGCACCACGCTGGAGAAAAAGCGGTTCTCTGCCAATGCCCATGCAGCGAAAGCATATCCGAGCGAGATCAAAATGAAGCCAATCACGATGAGCCATAGCGGAAATTCGGAGGACCAGTTATAGCGGTGGTCCAGCCCCGCTACAATGACCATAGGAAACACGATACTCACCGCCATCAGTGGTGCAAGCACTTTGTCCCAGGCTTTTGCGTTTTGGATATTTTCAATATTTTGTCTTTCGGCTGTTAATCCGGGATGTCGCTGTTCCGCCCACATGCGCCCACCAATACCAGCGGCAAAGATCAGTAGGGAATAGAGCCACGCCTGCCACCAACCGAGGTCCCCACCGCATATAAATAAAATCAGCGGGATTAGGAGATACACCACAACTAATCTGATCCACTGGCGAGGGGATACTGTATGAGCTGCCTCTTTGCTCACCGTCTTCGCTGACATGTCATTCCCCAAAATAAAATGAATTTGAGTGTGCGCCTAACGTTTGAGTTGTGGGCGGCGCAGCGAAGCGTCCCACACGAACGGTTTGTTATGCGAGCTGGATTAAGAAACTGTTTCAAAATCAGCTTATGGTAGCAGCAGGGTTACCACAGTGCTGGATCTTGCAATGAGGCCACGCAGGATAGTTTGACAGCTTGTTCAGGAGACTCTTCATGGTTCAGGACAAGCGCCTGCCATCCAAAAGGATAGAGCAACTCATAAGGTGGCAAGTATTGGGTAGCCGTTTCGGCTTTGAACCCGAACTTGCCGTAGTATTTCGGATCGCCATAAACGAACAGGACGTTGACCTTTTGCTTGGACAGTCTCGCTATGCCGTTTTCTATGAGTTGCGATCCAATGCGGCACTTCTGATACTCGGGCTTTACGCCAAGTGGCGCCAGGATGTAGCCCTGCCAATTCTTGTTTGAATTAATGGTCACAGGACTAAAGGCTATGTGGCCCACCACAATGCCATCAATTTCGGCTACCAGGGCAAAGGTTTCGGGGCTCGTTTCTTCGCTGAGCAGATGGGATGCAAGTGTTGCAACCTGCTGTTTTTCGTTACCAGAAAATGCTTGTAAGTGCACTTCCCGGATGGCGTCGAGATCAAGATTCTTTGCTACACGGATCAAAGTCATGAGGAATTTACAACGAGAGTTCAATGTTTAACGTTTCACACAGGCGCTTCACTCAGGCGATTTTCTGCAAAACAAGGCGCGACCATTTTACGTCCTCTTTTCCAGCAAGAATACTGGGTTGATCCTCCAGCAGGAGCAGGCACGCCATGTTCTTTTCCTTCGCTATACGAATGGTATCCCGAGCATCAGTAGGATACACACAGGTACCTAGCCCCGGCGGGCCGGTACGCAGAGACAAAGCACATCGACCGCCTGGGTTCAGTAGCTGTGAAAAGCGTTCTAGCGACCTGTCTCGCTCCTTTTCCGTTAGATGATGCCAAACGCCATCAACGAGAATGAACTCGAACGATGCTATATCCGGATGAAGTTTCTTGAGTTCCGGAAGGCTGTCATCCAACCACAAAATGTTTTGATGCGAGTACATAATACGGGCCGATTCCCGGAAGCTGTCCAGCGGCTCCACTGCAACAACGGAATGGCCCATCTCGGCCAGAGCGGCGGCATTCTGTCCCGCACCTGAGCCAGCATCCAGGATTCGACAGGGCGGAGCGGGAAGGAAACCCAGAAAATCTTTGCATACTTCTTCGAAACGAAGCGCTTGGCTTAACTCAATGAATTTCTGAATTGAGCGCTCGTAGCCTTCCGATCCTCGGACAGCGGTCATCTGGCACCTAACGACTGGAACTCAGCGGCGCGTCTGCTACTTCGTACGGTTGGGCATGTAGTACGAGTCACGAGAAAAACCCCCAAATCAATCGGCCAAGTATTAACACGAACATGACGACAGACGGGTAAAACGTCAAGGTGAACCCCAGTGCGCGTGCGGGTGCACCGCGCGCGTAGCCGCGCCAGAAAAGAATGCGACCGATGAAAAAGAAGATCGCTGCAACCGGCACGGCAGCCTGCCAGGACTGAGGCATCGTCGCGGCCCAAATGAGGTGTATGGCAAGCCCCAATACGGCTTGTTCGAGCGTGTTCTGTAGCGTCGCCTGGAGGACTTGGGCCTGCGGCGTTCCCCTGGTAAGGCCACCGCCATCTATGTCTTCGGGAGTGAAAAAACGGTGTCGTGCTAACAGGGCAATATTCGCAGCGAGACAGATAACAAGAAGAACGTCCCATTGCAAAGCGTGGGCAAGGGTTGCCGGATAACCCTGCTGCGGTATCAAGGCGGCTGGCGCGATGAGAATCGCCAGCCCCAGCGCCAATACTGTCGCGACAAGGCCCGTAACCATGCCGCAGAGCACGCCCTGTTGTTTTTCGGTGAGCATCTGCGTTACCCATCAACTAACAATGAGTATCGGTTTTTGGTACAGCGCATTGTGTACAAATCCTTGCTATATTGCTGCCCAACGCTGCCAGTTATGGTTTTAGCGTTTTGGCCCACGGTTGCCTCTGCTTAATTTTGCCCTGATAGTATCAATATTGTTTTTTAGAAAGCTCGATTTTCGAGCGAAAAAATCACACTGACTCGATACCTCAGAACTACCTGCTTTAAGATTCACCAACCTGTAACTACCAGTGTGATTGCCAGTAGAAAAGATAACGATATCTCCAGTTTTTGTCGTAAAAATCTTTACATTATGTTTATGCAAAAGATCTCGTATTTCTTGTTTTGGATGTTTGAATTTATTTGCATAATCTGCGCTTGCTATCGCGATAGTGGGACGAACGGTTTTAATAAATGCTGATGTGGTGAATCCGTTGCTCGCACCGTGGTGAGCAAGAATCATCACATCCGTTTCCTTATTGATCGTTTGTTGTCTACGCAGACCAGCCGCGATATTGTTGCACTCAACATCTCCCAGACTTAGCACATTAAACGAGCCAGACCTAAAATGCTTTACTGTTGAGTTATTGTTAGAGTTTTTTTTGTCAATAGACCTTGGATGGTGCAGAGTGTCTCTATAACCATAATTCTCCGCCTTGTCTAAACTTGATATGTATTCAGGTGTTACACTGATAATCTTCCTATTTGCTTTGACACTCTTCCATTTTTTTTCGTATGCGCGAATTATTTTTAGGCTCTCTTTTCCAGTGATAGTGTGTGGTGAATATCCAGGATATTCAATTTTATTTGGGCTGAATTCTATAAGTATTTTTTCAAGCTGCGATGGTGAACAATGATCCATATCCCAAGAAGTAATGTGGAGATTATTTATCCTATCTGCACCACATAGTGACAACTCATTTTTAATGCTTTCTTCATTTGTATCATTGTAGCGAGCTTCAATAAGGGTGAATATGGAACCATTGAAATAAGAGAATGACGACCCAGCGCTACCTAACTGATATGCCCTGAAACGAGTCCGCTTGCTTTTTATTGTCAATTGGTTTCGTCCTGGTTTGAAAGGTTTATTACTGAAGAAATTCTTTTTTTAATGTATCCAGTTTGTTTGTTGTAAGAAAATACAAATAAAATAGCCAGTCCAGGCAATATTGAATATTTTACGAAAACCAGAAAGTTAGGGCTGCACTTAACCAAATGAGCACCGATAGCAGCGACACACAAAATCGAGAGCATGGATAGCATGGTTCTATACGTATTGTTAGATTCTGAAAGTAATTCTATTTTGGGATCTTCTTTTGCGGCTCTAATGTAATTTTGGTAATCGGTAAACTTTATGAAGCCACTTTTTATTAGAAGTGGTTCTATTGCTATTGATCCAAATCTACTTATCACTAAACCAACGAAGTAATACAAAAATAAACCGTTTATAATGGAATCTTGCAATAGAGGAATTGCCAAGTAACGATCAGCGACAACGCAAAACACCGCGCCAGGAAAAAGATAATTGAAAATATTGTAGGAAGATAATTTTTCTAGAATTTTCTCCATGCTTCTCTCCATTACCCAGCTAAAGCATATATGGCGCTAACAGTTAATTAAACTGCATTTTTATATTAATGTGCTACTTGGCATGCAGTCTAGTACGTAATTTTAACGTCAAAAAAGTACAAAATCACTATGTAAAACTCTATGTTAGCGCGCCGCCATCGGCGCAAAACCCGGTACTGTCGGATTGGAAGCGATTTCTGTATGCGCTGGTACACGGTCAGAGTACGCGACTTTATCGAGGAGTTATGCGGTAAAGACTTATCCCAGGTGACACCAAAAGTTGAACACCCATCTGCTGGAAGCCGGTTACGAGATCCGCACCGTGCAGGGCTTGCTCGGCCATGCTGATCTGTCCACCACCATGATCTACACTCAGGTGCTGAACCGGCCCGGTTTGCCGCCGGTGCGCAGTCCGGCGGATTTTGAGTAGGTAAATCCCCCCTTGCCCCCCTTTTTCAAAAGGGGGGAGGGAGTGATGCGAGTTTCAAGGTGGGAAACGAGTGACGTTAAGAAGCTGTTTCAAAAACAGCTTCTGCTTCGGTGCAAGGATGCGCCGAACAGAAAACAGGATGGATAACATGCTGTTTTCTGGAGAAAACGAAAATCTTGGATTTTCTGTTTTCGATTTCAAAAAGGTCTGGATGACCTTTTTGAAACAGGTTCTAAGCCAGGCTGATGCCATGCCGGCTCAGTGGCAGTGAACGGATCCGCTGACCGGTTGCTTTAAACAGGGCATTGGCCACTGCCGGTGCAATCGGTGGCAGACCGGGTTCGCCGATACCGGCCAGTTTTTCGCCCAGCGCCAGCACCTGGGTTTCGACCACCGGCATATGGCGCAGTCGCAGCATATCGTAGGTGTCGAAATTGGCCTGTTCGACCCGACCATCCTTGATCGTAATGGCACCGAAAAACGCTGCGGTCAGACCATACACAATCGCGCTCTGCATCTGGGCCTCGATGGTATCGGGATTAATCACCGTGCCGGCGTCCACCACTGTGGTTACTTTGTGCAGTTTGACCTTGTTATCGGTCACCGATAATTCGACCACTTCGGCCACCACACCGTCGAAGGATTCGTGGATCGCCACGCCCTGATGATGTCCAGCTGCCGGCTTGCCGGCTTTTTCGACAGCAGCATTCAACACTGCCAGATGGCGTTCCTTGCCGGCTAGCAGCTGGCGGCGCAGCTCAACCGGATCGATATTGCCGGCATGGGCAATTTCATCGATGAAGGATTCCATGAAAAAGCCGTTCTGGCTGTTGCCCACCGAGCGCCAGAAGCCGACGGGCACAGGCGTGTCCTGCATCACATAGTCGGTTTTGAAATTGGCAAACTGGTAGGGGCTGTCGGCAATGCCCTCGACCGAGGTGTGATCAATGCCATCATGCACATACTGCGGAAATACCCGCGTGAAAATCGATTCGCAGGCGATTCTGGATTTCAGGGCCAGTGGTTGGCCGCTGTCGTCCAGGCCGCACTCGAAGCGGGTGACCGAGGCCGGGCGGTAAAAATCATGCTGGGTGTCTTCTTCCCGACTCCAGATAAGTTTCACGGGTGCGCCCGCCATTTTCGAAGCCAGCGCGGCCTGAATGGGTAAATCCAGCTCGAAGCGGCGACCGAAACCGCCGCCCAGAAATGTGCAATGGACGTCGATATTGGCTGGATCAATGCCGAGCACACCGCCGACCACCCCCGGTACTAGTCCGGTGGCCTGAGTAGGCAGCCAGAGCACGGCTTTATCAGCCATGACATGCGCGGTGGCGTTCATCGGTTCCATGGTCGAATGGGCCAGATACGGGGCTTCGTATTCTGCGCTCAAGGTTTTGGCGGCAGCTTGCAGAGCGCTGTCGGCATCACCATCGTTACGGGCGCTGGCACCGCTTTCCTGCTCCAGACTTTGCCGGAAACCCGCCAGAATCTGCGCACTGTCGATGCTGCCGTTACCGCCATCATCCCATTCGATGCTCAGGGCGCGCAGCCCTTTGGTGGCAGGCCAGTAACCTTCACCGAGCACGATGACGGCGTTCTCAAGCTTGAGCACCTGTTTGACGCCTTTGACAGCCAGTGCCTGGTCTTCACCGCTCAGACTTTTCAGTTTGCCGCCGAACACCGGGCAATTGGCTACAGCACCGACCAGCAGACCTTCCATTTGCACATCGACGCCGAACCGGGCGCTGCCATTGACCTTGAGCGGGGTATCCAGGCGTTTGATCGGTTGCCCGAGAATGCGCCAGTCAGCCTGATCCTTTAAGGCAACGGTTTCAGGCGGGCTGAGTTGGGCGGCTTCTGCAGCCAGTTCGCCGTAACTGAGTTTCTGCTCGCCATAATGCATAAAACCCGCGTTAGCTTTGATCTGTCCGGTCTCGACATTCCAGCGTTGTGCGGCGGCCTGTTTGAGCATTTCGCGCGCCTGCGCACCGACCTTGCGCAGTAAATCGTAATGGGCACGGATGGTGGTGCTGCCGCCGGTGGCCTGCATATTGAAAATAATATTCTTGAAGACCGGATTGGCGGGGGCCATCTCGGCCCTGATCGACTGCCAGTCCACTTCCAGCTCTTCCGCGATCAGCATCGGCAGGGAAGTAAAGACGCCCTGGCCCATTTCCGACGACGAGACCAGGATGGTGACGGTATTATCAGGTGCGATACGTAACCAGCTGTTGACGACCGGGGTACTGGTTTCGGCGGCCTCGGCCAGACCGGCGAGACGGCCTGCTCCCGGCAGGTAGAAGCCCAGTACCAGACCGGCGCTGGCACCAGCGCTGGTTTGCAGAAAACGGCGGCGGGTAATCGTGGCATGTGTCATGGTGGGTTCTCCTCAGGCCATTAAGCGCACAGCTTCATGAATACCGGCGCGCACTCGCTGATAGGTGCCACAGCGGCAGATATTGCTCATTGCGGTGTCGATCTGCTCATCGCTGGGTTGCGGGTTTTCGGCCAGCAGGGCGCTGGCGGCCATGATCATACCGGATTGACAGTAGCCACATTGCGGAACGTCCAGCTTGACCCAGGCCTGCTGGATCGGATGGCTGTTGTCTTCTGATAAGGCTTCTATGGTGGTGATTTTTTTACCCTGCGCAGCAACCACAGGATACGCGCAGGAACGAATAGCCTGACTATCAAAATGTACGGTACAGGCACCACAAAACGCAATGCCGCAGCCGAATTTGGTGCCGGTCAGACCGAGGTTGTCACGCAAGGCCCATAACAGGGGAGTGTCGTCATCAATATCCAGTGTATGTTCTTGCCCGTTGACGTTAAGTGTCACACTCATGGCGGGTCTCCTTCATAGTATTGACTTCAGTAGTGGGGCTCGAAGTACCAAGCCTGCAGCCTTTGACCGTAAACCCGTCGGAACACTCAATCATTATTTGATTATTTTTAACAGAATGAATGGTAAAGATTTATTGGGTTATGGTGGCGTTTTCAGCCGGTTTTACAGATCTGTTGGCGCGATGATGGATGAACGGTTGCCAGCCGGTTTTTGTACAGTGCGCGTGCAAGGATAAAATAATAAGTCCATACAAACAGAATATACTGGGCCGAATAACCGGGTTGCCGGTCAGTGCCAGAGGACAGTAATTAGTCAACAGCGCTGCCCGTTCGGAGTGATTTGTAGCCGATTAAACGCATCATTATTATTTTGGAGAACATGTTGTTATGAATAAAATTCTGGTTTTTTTCCTGTTTGCCCTGCTGGCCGCTTGTGCCAATCAGCAGCCGACAGCGGTAGGGGATGACGCAGCGGCAGATACTGCCAGCCCCACTGTAAGCAGCTTAAGCAGCGCGACCGACCTGGGCGACGGTCCAGCTCCGGCACCCGGCAAACGGACGGTCAGGATTCCGCCCGAGATTCTGCAAAAAATCGGCTTCGATCTGAGCAAATTCGATAACGAAGGCATGCTCACGACCAGTACGGGCAAGCGTGCGATTATCTATGAATACTGTATTCCGCGTGCCCGGCAGGCGGTGTCGGTGATTTCTACCATCGATTTTTCCGCCGAGGTGAAACCCGATACTTCCGGTAAAGTCAATTGCAGCGGCCAGGAAGTGCTGGTGCAGGGCAATTCCCACCAGGACAATTTCAAAGCACTTATTGTGCAGCTGGCGCGCTTGCCATTCGTCAAACGAATTGAGCAGAGCAGCGTGCTGTAGCTAGCGTAGACAAGCAGGACTTTGCTGTGGCTGCGAGCTGGTTTTTTGCAATAGCCAAAAGTCAGCAAAATGATTTGGCTGTTAACCGCTTAGCTTCCCGATAACAGTAATGCCCGTTGTCGGGAAGGCCGTGGAAGCCCATGACTGCGGACTCTCCAGTGTTTTTTGAACTTGCATTCTGAGGCAAGTCCTCTATGCTAAAGTGCTGTTAATGCAGTCCCGCAATAGTTCTGTTTTACCCTGATGGTCCTGGCCTGGATGGCCTTGGCATTATGCCTGATGATGTGCTGATGTAACTGAAAAGTCCCCAACAATAACTTTCGGAGAATCCGACTATGAAAGACAAACCCACTTCAATGGATCGCCGTGAACTACTCAAACTGTCCGGTGTATCGCTGGGCGCTGCAACTGCTGGCGCCGTCGGAATGGTCGGCATATCCGCCCCGGCGTATGCGCAAAAACTCGGTATCAGCGACAGCAAGTTGATCGAAGTACTGGATCGGGGACACTTGATTGTTGGTACCGGCAGCACCAACCCACCCTGGCACTTCGAAGATGCCGACGGCAATCTGCAGGGTATGGATATCGATATGGCGCGGTTGCTCGCTAAAGGCCTGTTTGACGATCCTGACAAAATCGAATTCGTCAAAGGCAATCCCGATGCCCGAATTCCGAACCTGATCACCAATAAGGTCGATATCGTTGTGCAGTTCATGACCATTACGCCAGGTCGTGCCCAGCAGGCCGAATTCACCATCCCGTATTATCGAGAAGGTGTCGGCGTGCTGCTGCGCAAAGACAGCGAGCTCAACACTATGGACGATCTGCTGGCGGCCGGCGAGAATTTAACCGTCAGTGCACTGCAAAACGTGTTTATCGAAGATTGGGTGCATGTTGGCCTGCCGCAGGCCAAAGTCGATCAGTACGACAGCATTGATGCTGCGCTGCAGGCCCTGAATGCCCGTCGGGCCGATGCCCAGCTGGCGGATTTATCGGCCGTGCGCTGGCAGATCAAGCAGTTCCCGGATCGTTATAAAGAGCCGGGCAAGGGCTGGATGCCGAACTCTTACGCTGCTGCAGTCAAACCGGGCGATCCCATCTGGCTGAACTGGGTCAACAGCGTGTTCAAAGAAGCGATGATGGGGGTTGATTTTCCTATTATGCAAGCCTCCTACAAAAAGTGGTTCGGGCTGGATATCAATTCCCCCAACATCGGCTTCCCGAGCGAATTTTCCTAAGTAAGCCGTCTTGCTTGATTATAATTTCAATTTCTCGGTCATCTGGCGTAATGCCGACGAGTTCCTGACCGGGCTGGGGCTCGGTCTGGGCATGGCGCTGATCTCGCTGCTGATCGGCTCTGTGATCGGTTTGCTTTGTGCCTATGGCCGGACCTCGCGGTTTGCGCCACTGCGTGCGCTGATCTGGCTGTATGTCGAGTTTGTCCGTAATACCCCGTTGTTATTACTGATTTTCTTCGTTTACTTCGGGTTGCCGGAATTCGGTATTTTTGTGTTCGACAAAGTCGAGTCGTTTATCCTGACGCTGGCACTGTACGCGGGTGCCTACATGACGGAAATCTTCCGCGCCGGCCTTAACTCGATTCCCAAACAGTATGTGGAAGCCGCAATGGCTATCGGGCTGACACCGATCAAGCGTCAGACCAAAGTTGTGTTGCCGGTGATGTTCCGCATCACGCTGCCGTCGCTGTCGAATACCCTGATCTCTTTGTTCAAAGACACGTCCCTGGCCGCTGCGATTGCGGTGCCGGAGCTGACCTTTATCGCCCGCCAGGTCAATACCAACACCTTCCGTGTGATCGAGGCCTGGCTGACGGCGAGTGTGCTGTATCTGGCGGCGGCGTACACGATAGCAATCGCACTGCGCCGGCTGGAACGGCGTTATGCAGCTATACGCTAAATAAAACGGAAACAGCATGGGCGAACCTGGTACTTTTCTTTACGAAGCCTGGATAGCGCGTTATGCGCTGTTGAAAGGTATGGCGGTCACCGCCGAAATGTCATTCATTGTGATTGTCATCGGCACGTTTATCGGCCTGATTGGCGGCTTGTGTCTGCAGTATGCGGTCGCGCCCTTGCGCTGGCTGGTGCGGGCCTATGTCGATATTATGCGCGGTATTCCAGTGCTGGTGCTGATCCTGTTCACGTTTTATGGCCTGTCCCTGTTCAATATCTCGATTCCGGCTTTTGGCGCTGGCGTGGTGGCACTGGCGGCTTTCTGCGGCGCGCATATGTCGGAAGTGGTACGCGGTGCCATCAGCTCGATTCCATATGCCCAGACCGAGGCCGC
The DNA here is from genome assembly GCA_041396125.1 of Gammaproteobacteria bacterium. Classification (GTDB taxonomy): domain Bacteria; phylum Pseudomonadota; class Gammaproteobacteria; order Competibacterales; family Competibacteraceae; genus JAWKZG01. The sequence continues at coordinate 444,296 of JAWKZG010000002.1, forward strand.
CAAAGCCTTGGGACTGGGGTTCTGGAAACGGTTTCGTTTTGTCATTCTGCCGCAGGCGACCCGGCGCATGTTGCCGCCAGCCATCAACACCGCCGTTGAGATCGTTAAATCGACCACGCTGCTGTCGGTGATCGGCGTGGTCGAGCTCTTACTGGCGACGCAGCAGACGATTGCGCGCAATTATCTGGTGATTCAGTTCTATCTGGCAGCCTGTGTGCTGTATCTGATCATCAATTTCACGATTTCCCAGCTCGGCGCATTAGTCGAGCGTCGCTTTGCTTATATCAAATACTAATGTCTACGCCATTATTGCGAGCTGTCAATATTCATAAACGTTTCGATACCGTCGAGGTATTGAAAGGTATCGATCTGACCGTCGAGCAGGGTCAGGTTGTGTCACTGATCGGAGCCAGCGGTTCCGGTAAGACCACGCTATTGCGCTGTGTCAATTTGTTGGAAGAATACCAGGTTGGCGAGATTTATCTGGAACAGGAACAGATCGGCTATCGCAGCCAGGGCGGTCGGCGAAAACGCTTGCGCGAGGGGCTGGTGTCGTCCCAGCGGGCGCGTATCGGCATGGTTTTCCAGAGCTATAATCTGTTCCCGCACATGAATGCGGAGCGCAATGTCATGCTCGGCCTCACTGAAGTACAGGGTAAGCCGGTCGCTGAGGCGCGCGATATTGCGCAACACTGGCTCGACCGGGTGGGCTTGGCTGATCGTAAAGATCATTACCCCTACCAGTTGTCCGGCGGTCAGCAGCAGCGGGTGGCTATCGCCCGGGCGGTCGCAATGGAACCCAAGCTGATGCTGTTCGATGAAGTCACCTCAGCGCTGGACCCCGAACTGGTAGCCGAAGTGCTGGGCGTTATGCAGGCTCTGGCCGAAAGCGGCATGACCATGCTGGTGGTCTCGCACGAGATGCTGTTTGTGCGTGAAATATCCAGCCAGGTGGTCTATATGGACGGTGGCCGGATCGCCGCACAAGGGCCGCCGCGTGAATTGTTCGGTCAGCCGCCGGAGCGCCTGCAGCAGTTTCTGGGACATTTCCGGGGTGTGCTAGAGCGCTAACCAGTGCTGCCTGCATTCTGGCAGGCACCTCTAGGGCAACCCTGACTGCTTGAGCGGCCGAGCCTGGCGGTGTCATCAGTTTTATCCATTACTGTGCTATTCCTGAACTGACTATCTGACACAAGGTTTGACGCGAGCCTGTCTAGTTTTTATCGGGTTTTTATCAGTTTTTTTAGAGGGATACAGAATGAACTCCGAATTGCGTACACGCTGGCGTTATTGGCTGGGGGCGCTGGTATTGATTGAACTGCTCGGCGGCAATGCCTGGGCTCAGGGCAAGGGCGGTGGCGGTATGCCAGTGATTGCGGCGACCGTGGAAACACGGGAGCTGGTAGATCAACTGAAAGCCATCGGAACGCTGGAAGCTGAAGCTGCGGCAGAAATTCGGCCCGAAGTCGTGGGGATCGTGCGCGAGATTGATTTTAAGGAAGGTCAGCGAGTCGAGCAGGGCGAGGTTTTGGCGATCATCGATGACAGCGTTTATCAGGCCGAACTGGCCAAAGCCAAGGCGGAATACGAGCTGGCCCGGGTCAGCAGTCGTCGTAATGAAGCTCTGCGCCGGACCGGCGTGACCAGCGCGCAGCAGATTGATGAAGCCGCTGCTAATTTAGGGGTGTCCAAAGCCAGCCTGGATCTGGCCCAGATCCGGCTCGATAAAACCCGCGTGCGTGCGCCTTTCAGCGGCATCGCCGGTTTTCGGAATGTCAGTGCGGGCGATTATGCCGACAGTAGCAGCATACTGACGCAAGTGGTGCAAACCGATCCGATAAAAGTCGAATTTGACGTCGCAGAACGTTATCTCAGCAGTCTGGATATTGGTAAAACAGTCGATATCAAGGTCGATGCCTGGCCTGAAACTAATTTTCAGGGCAAGTTGTATGCGATCGATCCGCAGGTCGATCCGGACACCCGCACGATCCGGGTTAAAGCCATCATTGACAATCCGGACGGCAAATTACTGCCGGGTATGTTTGCGTATGTCGAAATGGTCGCCGCCAGCCGTCCCAATGCGCTGGTGATTCCGGAAGAAGCAGTGATACCCACCCCGCAGGGGGCGGTCGTGATGAAAGTTGTGGACGGCAAAGCCGCCATGGCGTCCGTGACGTTGGGGTTGCGTCTGGCCGGCGAGGTCGAAGTGATCAGCGGATTGCAGGTCGGGGATCAGGTGATCACAGCCGGTTATCAGAAAGTCGGCCCCGGCAGTCCGGTAACGGTTTTGCCGCCCGCTGCTGCACCGTCAGAAGAATCGTCTGCTGCCGGGGACGCCGCGCCCGCTGCTAAAACGGGCGACTGAGGTCATAGCGTATGGTGTTATCTGACGTTTGTATCAGTCGGCCGGTATTTGCGACCGTTCTCAATATTCTGCTGGTGCTGCTTGGTCTGGTGGCTTATCAGCGTTTGTCAGTGCGGGAGTATCCGCGCATCGAGGAGCCGGTTGTAACCGTTACAACCACGTATCCCGGTGCCAATGCCGAGATTGTCGAATCGCAAGTCACCAAAATAATGGAAGAACAACTGGCAGGGATCGAGGGGATCGAATTAATGACCTCGATCAGCCGCTCCGAAAGCAGCCAGATCAGCCTTAAATTCAAAATTTCACGCGACCCGGACAATGCCGCCAGCGATGTGCGTGACCGGGTCAGCCGGGCGCGCAATAAATTACCGGAAGATGTGGAGGAACCGGTAATCGCCAAAACCGAGGCGGATGCCCAGCCGATTATTTATCTGGCTTTTTACAGCGACCGGCATGATCGTATGTATATCAGCGATTATGCCGATCGCTTTGTGAAAGACCGTTTGCGCAACCTGGACGGCGTTGCCGATGTGCAGATTCTGGGCGAGCGGCGACCGGCAATGCGCTTGTGGCTGGAACCGGAACGACTGGCAGCCTTCCAGATGACACCGCAGGATGTCGAAAATGCATTGCGCAGCCAGAATGTGGAAATTCCGGCTGGCCGGATCGAGAGCAAAGCGCGTGAATTCAGCGTGTTGTCACAAACCGATCTGCGTACGCCTGAACAGTTCGATAATCTGATTATCAAGCGCGAAGGGACGAGGTTTGTCCGCTTTCGGGATATCGGCAGAGCCGAAATTGCGCCCAAGCAAACCCGTGGTGGTGCCCGTTTCATGGGTCAGGAAACCGTTGCGCTCGGGGTGGTCAAACAGGCAACCGCGAATCCGCTGACCGTGTCCGAGGGGGTACGCGGCCTGCTGCCGTCAATTGCCAGCGATATACCCGAGGGCATGCAGGTGCAGGTGGCGTATGACTCTTCCGTCTTTATTGATCGTTCCATCACCAATGTTTATGAAACCCTGGGTGAGGCCATCTTGCTGGTGGTGCTGGTTATTTTCCTGTTCCTGCGCAATCTGCGCGCGACGCTGATCCCGCTGGTCACGATTCCGGTGTCCCTGGTCGGGACCTTCATGATGATGTATGTGCTGGGTTTTTCGATCAACACTCTGACCCTGCTGGCGCTGGTGCTGGCGATTGGACTGGTGGTGGATGACTCAATTGTGGTGCTGGAAAATATTTACCGCCATGTCGAAGAGGGTCTGAGTCCGCTGCGGGCCGCGTTTCAAGGCAGCCGTGAAATTGCTTTTGCCGTTATTGCCATGAGCCTCACCCTGGCGGCGGTGTTTGCCCCGATGGGCTTTCTGGAAGGGCGGACCGGTAAATTATGTACCGAATTTGCATTGACCCTGGCCGGTGCGGTATTGATCTCGGGATTTACCGCGCTGACCCTGTCGCCGATGCTGTGTTCGCTGCTGCTGCAAGCACCGACCAAACGGCACAGCTGGTTTTATAACATCATCGAATACGGTCTGAACGGCTTGAACCGGGGTTATCGGGCCAGTTTGCGTTTTGCCTTGCGCCATCGCATTTTCACACTACTGATCGGTTTCGCGGTGGCAGCCAGTACAGTGGCATTGTTTCGGGTCCTGAAAAGTGAACTGACGCCGGTCGAGGATCGCGGTATCGTGATTGTTTTTGCGCTCGCACCGGAAGGCTCTACCCCCGATTATGTCGGTCGCTGGATGCTGCCGATGGAGCCGATTTTTCGGCAGGTGCCGGAAGTTGACCGCTTTTTCGTTGGTGCCGGTTTTCCGCAAACCAATCAGGGTATCGCGTTTCTTGGTCTGCAGGACTGGGAAGAACGTGCGCGCAGTCAGCAGGCTATTGTAGCCGAGTTGCAGCCGAAGATTTTTGGCGGAATTCCCGGTGTGATGGCGTTTCCGCTCAATCCGCCTTCGCTGGTCGCAGCGCGCTGTCGAAACCGATTGAAGTGGTTATCCTCACCTCCGGCGAATACAGTGAACTGAATACCGTCGTGCAAAGCGTTATGGCGGAGGCGCGGCAGATTCCGGGCCTGATCAATATGGACACCGATCTGAAGCTCAACAAGCCGCAGATTGAAATCCAGCTGGCGCGTGATAAAACGGCTGCTGTAGGCGCGCAGGTCGATGCCATCGGACGTATTCTGGAAACCCTGCTGGGCGGGCGCAATGTGACCACGTTCAAGCAAAACGGCAAGGAATACGATGTGGTGGTGCAGGTCAGTGACAGCGCACGCAGCAGTCCGACCGATATCACCCATATTTTTGTGCGGGGGGAAAACGGGAAGATGATCCCCTTATCCAATCTGGTCACCTTGCAGGAAGGCGTCGCGCCGCGTGAGCTGAACCATTTTAACCAGTTGCGGGCCGCCAAGATAACCGCCAGCCTGGCACCGGGAGTGGACCAGGGCGCTATTCTGGATCAGCTGGAAAGCATCGTCCGGGAGAAAATGGCACCCGGCATGCAGATTGATTTTGACGGCGAATCACGTGAGTTCAAGCAATCCGGCGCTGAAGTGGTCTTTACGTTTATATTGGCGCTATTGTTTATCTATCTGGTACTGGCGGCCCAGTTCGAAAGCTTTGTCTCGCCGTTCATTATTATGCTGTCGGTGCCTTTATCCATTGCCGGCGGACTGGCGTTTCTGTATATGGCAGGCGGCTCGCTGAACATCTACAGCCAGGTCGGTTTGATTACCCTGATCGGCCTGATTACCAAACACGGTATCCTGATCGTCGAATTCGCCAATCAACGCATGGCAGACGGGCAGGACCGTTTCGAAGCCGTACTGGAAGCCGCTGTCTTGCGTTTACGCCCGATTCTGATGACCACCGGCGCCATGGTGCTGGGGGCTGTACCGCTGGCCACCGCTGTCGGAGCGGGGGCGGAGAGCCGGCACCAGATCGGTTATGTCATTGTTGGCGGGATGACGGTCGGCACGCTGTTTACGCTGTATGTCATTCCGGTTGTTTATTCGCTGCTAATCCGCCGCGCGCCGCGTCATGTTCAGCGTTCGGCTGAAATGGCCGCATCGCAGTGAACCTGCAGTCCAGCTATTCTGAAATCAGTCACGCGGAGGATTAAGCCTTGTTAACGAATTCCAAAATCGTCGCTCAATATCGGGATAAAACACCTGGCTCGGAGCGTCTGGCGGCTGAAGCCCAAACGTTGTTTCCCAGCGGGATTACCCACGATGGTCGCTATCTGCAGCCTTACGGTATCTATGTGGAGCGGGCGCAAGCTTCACGCAAATGGGATGTGGACGGCAATGAGTACGTCGATTATTTCGGCGGTCATGGTGCATTGCTACTGGGACATAATCATCCGCAGGTGACACAGGCGGTCCGGGAGGCACTGGAGCAAGGTACCCATTTTGGCACCTGCCATCCGCTGGAACTGCGCTGGGCGCAGCAGATCAAGCAGCTGATTCCCAGCGCCGAGCGGGTGCGATTTACCTCGTCTGGTACCGAATCGACCCATCTGGCCCTGCGACTGGCACGGGCCTATACCGGCAAGCGTAAACTGCTGCGGGTGCTGACCCATTTTCATGGCTGGCACGATCACATGACTTCGGGCTGGCTGTCACATTTCGATGGCAGTCCGACGCCGGGGGTATTGCCGGAAGTGGCCTCCAGCGTTGTTTTAGTGCCACCGGAAGACACCGATGCACTGCGCCGGGCATTGACTGACGATGACGATATCGCTGCGGTGATTATCGAGCCGACCGGTTCGGCCTTTGGCCGGGTGCCGGTTTCCCCCGAGTATCTGGCCTTGCTGCGCGAGCTGACCACACAGCAGGGTGTGGTTTTGATTTTCGACGAGGTGATCAGCGGCTTTCGGGTGTCGCCGGGCGGCGCACAGGCGCATTACGGTATTACGCCGGATATGAGCACGCTGGCTAAAATTCTGGCCGGCGGTCTGCCGGGCGGAGCTGTGGTCGGGCGTAAAGCCATTCTTGATCATATCGATCATCAGCAAAGTGCTGCCCAGGGCTTCGAAAAAATCTCCCACCCCGGTACCTTCAACGCCAATCCACTCTCGGCAGCGGCTGGTGCCACCGCTCTGGAGATTATCGCCAGTAGTGACGCCTGCGAACGCGCCAATGCGTGCGCTGCAACACTGCGTGAGCAGCTTAATGAGGTATTGACGGCGCTGCAGGTGCCGTGGGCGGTGTACGGGACCTTCTCCGCCTTTCATATTTTTACCAATCCGGCCCAGCGCGCAGTAACACCGGCGACCTTTGATCCGTTCGCCTGTCCTTATGAAGAGCTGAAATCCACCACACCGCAGCTTCTGCATAAATTTATGCTGGGTATGCTGTTGCACGGGGTGCATCTCAGTGGCTGGCCGGGCGGACTGGTTTCGGCGGTGCATACCGACGACGATGTGGCGAAAACGGTCACGGCCTTCCGGCAAACCTTGCTGGCGTTGCGGGAGGAGGGCGAATTGGGATGATGGGAGGGTAAAGCGAATGAGCAATCGGGTGACGGGGCTGGTAACACAAAACGAGATCGATACCTTTCAGCGCGACGGCGCGATCAAGCTGAGCGCGGTATTTGAGCCGCACTGGCTGGAACAACTGGCGCTTGGCATCGAGAAAAACTTCCAGCAGCCTGGCCCGAATGCCCGGCGCTACACGCCGGAGGACGGTCCCGGCGGGTTTTATGGCGATTATTGTAACTGGCAGCGGATCGGGGAATATCAGGATTTTGTCTATAATTCACCGGCAGCAGCGCTGCTTGCCGATCTGCTGCAAACGACGACCCTCCGTTTTTATCATGAGCATGTGCTGGTGAAAGAACCCGGCACCCGCGAAGTAACCCCCTGGCATCACGATTTGCCGTATTACGGTCTGGAAGGTCAGCAGTTATGCAGTATTTGGCTGCCGCTGGACCCGGTACCGCTCAGTGCCTGCCCGGAATTTGTCGCCGGCTCGCACCGCTGGGGCAAGCGTTTTATGCCACGCATGTTTGTCGATCACCGCAATTACGCTGACGTGCCGGCGGGCTATGAACAGGTACCGGATATTGATGCCGAACGCGACCAGCACCGTATTCTGGCCTGGGATTTACAACCCGGTGACTGCATCGTATTTCATATGCTGACCCTGCACGGTGCGCCCGCGACCGCCGAACTCAGCACCCGCCGACGCGGTTTCGCCACTCGCTGGCTGGGCGACGATGCAGTTTATGCTGCCCGACCCTGGCCAACCTCACCACCGTTTGATGGCATCGAAGTAAAACCGGGACAGCCCGTGAGACACCCGGATTTTCCTGTGGTGTGGGGCAGTGGCCTGAAACCCGTAGATGGGTAAATTAAGGCAGTAGGATGCGCTGAACGAAGTGAAGCGCATCGTTCGAGAAATGACACGTCCGCAAATGGCAGTCGTATAAAGACCGTATCCCCGTTAAGAGTCAAGTTCTGCTGTTATCGCCCGAATTGACAGAAAATGTGAAATTTGACGCATTTATAACGCTTTTTTTATTGGTATATTACAGGCCGTACGTATGATGCTTTCCTGGTTTGTGCGATAACGATTTACGCTGCTAGGAATGAATGACTATGAACGCCATGAAAATGGATCAGAATGATTTTTATCAGGCTCATGCGGTAGCCACTCAAGCGGGTAACGGGACTAGGATGGTCGTGATGTTTGTAGACATTTGCGGTAGCACCCGCATGTTTGCCGATTATGGCAACGAATTGGCGTTGGCGAAAACCAGCCGCTGCCTCAGAAAGATGGTAGCAATCATCAAGTCTCGTTCAGGCACCATCATTAACACCTTTGGTGACGGCGTGTTGTGCACTTTTACCATGCCCGAGATGGCATTTCATGCCGCTCTAGACATTCAAAACGCGGCTCGCGATCAACAAATTGCAATACACGGCGGTGTCCATAGCGGTACCGTCATTACACTGGAAGATTCAATTTACGGCGATGCCGTAAACGTTGCATCCAGGCTGGCCGATCTGGCAAAAAAGGAAGAAATTCTTTTATCCAGAGATGTTATGACGCTTTTGTCACCGGAACTGCAGAGCCAGGTCCGTCCGCTTGGTGAATTAACACTGAAAGGTAAAACCTCACCTATGGACGTCTATCTGCTCTCATCGCAGCCGGGCAGCCAGACGGCTTATCATAAAGTGTTTACGCTACCGCAGGGACAGCAAGAACTGAAGCTTGAATTGACCTACAAAAGCGTCGTTATTCAATTGAAAGCGTCATCGTCGGAGGTCACGATTGGCCGCGCCAATGATTCGCATCTGGTTATCGATAGCGACTACACCTCGCGTCATCATGCCACTATCGAGTGTCGGCGAGGCGCGTTTTCCTGATCGATCACAGCAGCAATGGCAGCTATCTGATGGATGATAAAAAGCGCACCGTCAAAGTAAAACGCGAAATGCACCAACTGCATGGTAGTGGCGTCATTTCGCTTGGCACCGAACCTCAGGGTAATCAACCATATCTGATTGCCTATCGTGTAATAGTTGATTAGCTGCAAAACACGTCCTGAACGTCCAGAGATTTTGTTAAGCCGGCTAAATATCGATCAGCCATTCATCAACCGGACAGGGTCAAAAGGCGTCAGATCGATGCTGCGAGTCTGCCCGTCCAGGATCAGTTCGGACAATGCCAGGCCGCTGGCCGGTGCGTTCAGAATACCCCAGACACTATGGCCAGTAGCCAGATACACCCCGTCAGAGACAGCGCCGAGAAACGGTAAGCCATCCATCGTGACTGGTCGGTAGCAGGCTTGTAAACGTTCGGGCTGCAAACCCGCCAGGTTGCTGGAAAGGGCAGCGGCGATGTCCAGCAGTTGCGCACCGGACGCAGGATCGCTCTGTACCTGTTGCGGCTGATCCGGCACCGCTGACTGTTCCGGCAAACCACACAGATACACCTCGCCGTCCGGCCTGGAGAAAAGCTCGGGCGACAGTTGTTCACCCCGGCGGCCGTGGAAATCGACAAACAAGGCAGCGGGACCAAGCGGTTGGCGAGGCTTTAAAACAATGCTGTGACCTTTCAGACCGAATACCGGCGGCAGCGACAGCCAGCTGGCGGCTTGAGACGTCCAGGGCCCGAGAGCAAGTACCACCTGGTCAGCGGCCATGACCGTGCCGTCAATACGTACACCACAAATACGTTTATCCCGCCATTCCAGACCGCCAACCCGACCTTTAAGCAATTGTGCGCCCTGTCGCAGGGCAGCGTTCAATAGCGCCTCGGTGAACAGTTGCGGATGTACCTGTGCGGTTGAGCGCTCATCGCCAAGCTGGGCATAAATACGAGCCTGCGGGTTTAGCCAGCCGGGTTGATCCGGATCGGATGCAGCGGTCCGTTCTGGCTGGGTTGCGTGGGTATGGCTCGCACTGGCATGGGCTGTCGCAGCCCAGGTGCGCAGGCGACGGTAGCCGTAATCATCAGGCAGATTTTCCGCCAGCTCCGCGTGCAGCGCAAAACTGCGCCGGGCCAGCGCCTGCAGCGCAGTATCATCGCACCAGTCAAGCGCCAGGAAACCGCCGGCTTTGCCGGAGGCAGCACAGGCGGGCTGGTGCTGTTCAATAATCGTGACACGAGCGCCGCGCCGGGTCAGAAAGTAAGCGGTCGCAGCACCGATCACGCCGGCACCGCAGACGACAATATGAGCACTTGAGTTAGACATGGCTACCTGATTGTTAGAAATGTACCGATGCAGGCTGACGATACAACAGACAGGTGCTCAATGGAACAAAGGGCAGGTTCGTCAGCGGCAAGAATAATAAACAACTTTTGGCGAAACCTCAGTATATGGATATAAATGATGGTGCCTGCTTACGGCCACTGATAACATTCTTGTGATGGCACTATATTCTCCTGACACAGACCTGACCATGGATGAGCAACTCCTCCACTCACCAGCCCGGTTGACAGCGCTGCACCGTACCGGGTTGCTGGATACCTTGTCCGACACCGGGTTCGATCGTCTTACCTGGCTGGCAAGCTCCGCTCTTAATACGCCCATTGCTCTGCTGAGTCTGGTCGATGCAAACCGTCAGTTTTTCAAAAGCGCTGTGGGTTTGCCAGAACCTTGGGCGTCACAGCGTGAGGCACCGCTATCACATTTTTTTTGCCGGTATCCGGTAATGACGGGCACCCCTCTGATCGTTGACGATGTACGTGTTGATCCGCGTGTGCGCGATAGTCTTGCGGTCCATGGTTTGGATTTTATGGCCTGCGCGGGAATACCATTGGTGACTCCGGCGGGGGATCGGCTTGGTCATTTTTGTGTCATAGATCATCGCCCCCGACGCTGGAGTGAGCAGGAGCAACGGCTGTTGCAGGAGTTGGCTGCGTTGGTGATGAACGAAATCGAACGGTGCCAAACGCTCGTTGAACGCCGCCAGCTGGAAATCAGATTACGCGACAGTGAGCAGCGCTTGAAGGATTTTACCCGGGCAGCGACCGATTGGTTATGGGAAACAGACGCTGAACACCGGTATACCTGGTTTTCATCGAATGTTGAAACAGCAACGGGCATCCCCACTCAGTGGCATTATGGTAAAACACGCGTCCAGATTGCGGGTACAGATGTGAATGCTCCGGCCTGGCAAGAGCATCTGGCCCAACTGGATGCGCGCCAACCCTTTCGCGACTTTGAACTATGCCGCCGTGGTCCTGACGGCTTACGCTGGGTGCGCTCTAACGGCGTGCCGGTATTCGACGAGCAGGGCACCTTTCAGGGTTACCGGGGAACCGGCACCGATATTACGGCACTCAAGCACGCTCAAGCGCAGGCCCAGGAGCTGCAACAGCGCTACTTCCAGGCGATCGAAGCGGTGGGAGAAGCGTTCGCAGTGTATGACACCAATGATCGCTTGGTGACCTGCAACGCCCGCTATCGACAGCTATTTGGCTTGCATGCCCTGCAGATGCAACCGGGGCTTTTATTTCAGGAGTTGCTCCGGGTGCGATTGCGCTATGGCGAGATTGAAGAAGCCAAGGGCCACGAGACGGCCTGGCTTGAACAGCGTCTGGAACGGTTCCGTAATCCGCAGGGACCGTTCGTGCAACGACATGCTGATAACCGGTGGATACAACTGCGGGAACAGCGATTGCCGAGTGGTGAGTTGCTGGTCACGGGGCTGGATATTACCGAGCTGAAGCGCACCGAACAGGCTTTACAGCAAAGCGAGACACAGTTCCGATCAGCGATGGAGTATTCGGCTATTGGCATGGCACTGGTGGCACCAGGCGGACGGTGGCTGAAAGTTAACCCGGCGCTGTGCCGGTTTTTCGGTTATTCCGAGGACGAATTGCTCGCTACCGATTTTCAAACCATCACCCACCCAGATGATCTGGATAGCGACCTGCACTATGTCCAGCAAATACTATGCGGTGACATTACGGCCTACCAGATGGAAAAACGCTATCGGCATAAAACAGGGGATTATATCTGGGGCCTATTGAGCGTATCGCTGGTACGGCAAGCGGATGGTGAACCACACTATTTCATTTCTCAAATTCAGGACATTCACGCCCGCAAACAGGCCGAGCACGCCTTGGCCGAGAGCGAAGCCCGCTACCGTGCGCTCTACATACGCACGCCGGCGATGCTGCAGTCCATTGATAATAAAGGCCGGTTGATCAACGTCAGCAATCACTGGCTCATGGTCATGGGTTATACGCGTGAGGAGGTTATCGGGCAAAGCGTCGGAAGTTTCTTGACAGAAAAGTCAATAAACTATGCAAAAAAACAGATTTTACCTGAGTTTTTGCGCACCGGTTATTGCCACGAGGTCCCCTACCAGTTTGTGAAACGCAGTGGTCAGATCATCGATGTGCTCGCTTCGGCCATCGCCGAGCGTGATGTTGAAGGGCGTATTGCGCATTCACTGGCGGTGCTGGTTGATGTTACCGAGCGTAAGCGGCTGGAGGCTGAATTAATTCGGCTGGCCCGTGTTGATGCGCTGACCGGTACTTGGAATCGGGGTTATTTCGTGACGTTGCTGGATGTAGAGATTAAACGGGCACGTCGTCATCGAAAACCGCTGTCCATCCTGCTGTGCGACATTGATCATTTCAAGCGCATCAATGACGCTTACGGGCATCCTGCAGGGGATAGCGCTCTGTGCCATTTCGTTGCAGCAGCACAAAAAATGCTACGCGCCTCGGATCATTTAGGACGCTGGGGAGGGGAAGAATTTGTGGTGGTGTTACCGGAAACGCCGCTCTGCGGCGCAAAACGGGCGGCAGAACGACTGCGCAAGCACATTGAGGCCATGTCCGTCGTGCAGGGAGAGTATTGTTTTTCGTTTACCGTAAGCCTTGGGGTTAGTGTGCTGTGCGAGACGGACACGGTTGATACGATGATCGCCCGGGCTGATCAGGCCTTGTATACCGCAAAAGGCTCGGGCCGGAACCGGGCCATAGCGCCGGACTAACGGTTTTGTTTTAAACCCCCGTGCGATCTGAATCCGATCGTACGGGGCACATGCCTAAGTCCTTAAACTAACAATATTTTTCCTAAGGGAGGAACTCGCTCAAAAAGCGGGTGACACACCTCAAATCGTAGCTGTCCTCAATCACCACGAATTACGCAATTCCCGCAGTTTCAAAAACACGGTTTTTTCATCCGGCTGGTCCGGCAGATCGGGGAAGGCTTCTCGCAATCTGGCAATCACGCTGGGGCTGTGCAGACGGAAAAACGTGTTGATCTCTTTTTCCAGACCCAGTGAGGTCACCATGGCGTGGCTTGGGTCCTGGTCGAAAATTTGTTCCAGTAAACCCTTGGCGCGAGCGTTGTCTGGCTCGCGATCCAGGGTGAATTCCAGATTATTCAGAATGTAGTCGTGACCGGGGTAAATCAGCGTCGCATCCGGCAGTTTGGCGAGCTGAGCGGCAAACGTGTGATAAAGCTCGTTCGGATGGCCGCCGTTATGGCAGTTGCCCGCACCGGCGTTGAAAAGCGTGTCGCCGCAGAACAGTGCCGGCGTATCGGTATGTGAGAGCAGACACACATGGCTCATGGTATGGCCGGGCGTATCCAGCGCTTCCAGTTCAATGGTTTTACCGACTTTGATGATATCGCCCGCGTCCAGGCCGCGATCCATGCCGGGGATTTTGCCCTTGGCGTTTTTATGCGCCAGTAATTTGGCCCCGGTAGCCTTGATCATGGCCGTATTGCCGCCGATATGATCGCCGTGTTCGTGGGTGTTCAGAATTTGTGTAATCGTCCAGCCATTGGCTTTGGCTGCCGCCAGACATTTCTGATGATCCAGCGGGTCGATAGCCAGTGCTTCGCCGGTGTCCGGGCAGGCAATCAGATAATTGAAATTACGGTATGCATTTGCAGTCCAGATTTGTTCGACCAGCATGAGAGGTCTCCTGTGAGTTGGTATGCTGTCATCGATTTTAGCAATGCAGGATAGCATTTTGAAAATCAATGCCTGGTCCGGTACAAAAGCGCACCCAAGGGATAGCAAATGAAAATCCCCGGCCCAGACGACAAAGAGTAAATACCTATGCCAACATCTTTACCAGAACTTTATATCGCCGCCGATGTGGAGGCGGATGGACCAATACCCGGCCCGTACAGCATGCTGTCATTGGGGATGAGCGTGGTTGATCAGCCCGAATTAAGCTTTTATACCGAACTGCGGCCCATATCGGATCAGGCCGTGCCGGAAGCGCTGGCAGTAGCAGGACTGGACCGTGACCGTCTGTTGCGCGAAGCACCATTGCCCGAGCAGGCTATGCAAAATGCTGCTGACTGGATCAACGGTTTGCGCAAACAGGGCAGGCCGGTGTTTCTGGCCGGGCCGGCGGTCTGGGATGGCATGTTTGTGCACTGGTATTTTGTGCGCTTTATCGGCTATAGCCCGTTCGGGCCGACCGGTTCGGGCATTGATCTGCGCAGTTACTGGATGGGTCTGCAGGGCTGCGGCTGGTTCGAGACCCAGGCACCCAAGATTAAAAAAGCGCTGGACCTGGACAAACTGCCGCACACCCACCATGCCGGTGAAGATGCTGCCGAGCTGGCACAGGTGTTTGCGGCGATACTGCGCTATCGGGCCAATAAGCCCAACTAAATTGCGCTCAGACCGTGTTTTTGCAGCGCGGGTTGAGCGTCATCTCTTTGCGCCAGCATTGTGGTCTCTGGTGTAGAATTACCGGAGTTTTTCTTTGACGTAATTGAGTGACGATTACGAGGACTGTATGCAGATTCAAGATCATACGTTTTTAGTGACCGGTGGTGGTTCCGGGCTGGGGGGGGCGACAGCAGCCATGCTGCTGGACGCAGGTGCGAATGTGGTCGTACTCGATTTGCAACCCCCTGCAAATACGGCTGAGAGGCTGCTCTACGCACAGACTGATGTGAGCTCGGAAACCGCTGTGCAGGCGGCCATTGATCTGGCGCTCGAGCATTTTGGCGCGGTGCATGGCGTGGTCAATTGTGCCGGTGTTGCGATTGTTGGCAAGGTGCTGAATAAAGACGGCGAAGCGCATCCGCTGGATCTGTTCGCCAAGGGCATTCAGGTTAATTTAATCGGCAGTTTCAATGTGATCCGGCTGGCAGCCAAGGTGATGGCGCAAGGCCAGCCCAACGCGGAAGGCGAGCGCGGAGTGATCATCAATACCGCTTCTGTGGCGGCCTTTGATGGTCAGATCGGGCAAGCCAGTTATGCGGCCAGCAAAGGCGGTATCGTCGGCATGACCCTGCCGATTGCACGCGAGCTGGCGCGTTTCGGTATCCGGGTCATGACTATTGCGCCGGGGATTTTTAAAACGCCAATGGTGGCGGGATTGCCCGAAGCTGCGCAGGAATCGCTGGGCCAGCAGGTGCCGTTTCCGTCCCGTCTGGGGCGACCGGAAGAATACGCCGCCCTGGTACGGCATATTCTTGAAAATACCATGCTGAACGGCGAAGTGATTCGTCTGGACGGCGCTATTCGTATGGCACCCAAATAATGCATGCTATCGATCGTATTCCTTTACCGGTGGTAGCGCCCGGCACCGAGCGCTATCTGACGAGTACCTACCGTTTCGGAACAGGGCGGCCGAAAGCTTATATACACACCGCACTGCACGCCGATGAATGGCCTGGCTTACTGGTATTGCAGCATACTGCTGGCGCGCTTGCGCGTGAGGCAGACGCTGCCGGCCAGATGATTGGCGAAGTGGTGGTCGTGCCGGCGGCAAGCCCGGTCGGGCTGGCCCAGTCGCTCAATTATCATCTGGTGGGACGCTATGATTTTGCCGGCAGCGGTAATTTCAATCGTAACTACCCGGCGCTGGCTGAGCAGGTTTTAAAGCTGATAGGTGAGCAGATTGCGCAAGACCCCGCACAGGTGGTAGGACTGATCCGGCAGACCTTGCGTGAAATTTTGCAGGGCATGGAACCGGGCAGTGAAGCGCAGGCCATGAAGCTGGCTTTGCTGGGCCTGTCTATCGATGCGGATATTGTGCTGGATTTACATTGCGACAGCGATGCGCTGATGCATTTGTATGCGCCGCTGGGGCAGCGACAGATCGCCGAGGAACTGGGTGCGGAACTGGGCGCACGGGCTGTGTTGCTGGAAGAGGAGCCCGGTGGCGGTGCGTTCGATCAGGCCAATAGCAGCCCCTGGCGTACTCTGCGTGAGCAGTATCCCGAGTTACCACTGGCCTGTTTTGCAAGCACGGTCGAATTGCGCGGTGCAGCCGATGTCAGTGACGATTTTGCCGGGCAGGACAGTGCGGCTCTGTTTCGCTTTCTGCAGCGTCGCGGGGTGATTGGCGGTGAGCCGGGTGATCTGCCACCTGCGCAGTGTGAACCCACCCTGCTGCAGGGTACGGATGTGCTGCGCGCCCCGGCAGCAGGTATTCTGAGCTATCGTAAACAGCTGGGTGAGCAGATTCGGGCGGGTGACGTGGTGGCGGATCTGATCGTGCTGGATGATTTGAGTCAGATCAACCGCCGTATCGCTATTACCAGTCGTGCCAGCGGGGTTTTGTTCGCGCGGGTGACTGACAAACTGGTGCGCCCTGGCGGCAGTGTAGGCAAAGTCGCCGGAGCCGATCCGCTACCGCATCGCAAGCATGGGGCCTTGCTGGAAGAATAGCCTGATGGTTAGCACGTGAACGGTTGAGTTATTAACTAGTCGGGGATTTTGTCGATAATTAGTGACTACAGCGCTATGGCTAGCTCGCATCTAAGGATGGAAGAGTATTGATGGGTATTCGACGGATAATTTTTTTCGTTTTGCTTTTTGTGGTATTGCAAGTCAGCGCCCAGGAAAACGCTGACAATTCGCTGATCGAATTATCCTTAGCCGAACGCTCGCTTAGCCTGGCAGGTCGCTTTCATTTTTTCGAAGATGAAACTGGGCTACTGACCCTGGACGATGTCAGCAGTCCAGTATTTGCCGAACGGTTCCAACTGGCTCGAACAGCTAATCTCAATTTCGGTTTTACCGATTCTGCTATCTGGTTGATGTTTCAGGCCAGCAACAGCGCGCCGCATATTAGCGACTGGCTGCTGGAGTTTGCCTATCCTTTGCTGGACCGCATTGAGGTTCACACCCTGACCCCGGACGGGCAACAGCAGATGCTTATTTTAGGCGATACCTTGCCATTCAGCGCCCGCCCGTTACCGCACCGCACTTTGCTGGCACCGCTGTCATTCAAGGGTGAGCAGGTCAATCGCTATTTTATTCGCATCAGTACCGAAAGCTCGATGCAGATCCGCCCCACCATCTATTCCGGGATATATTTTTTCCAGCAGAGTAATTTATCCGAGTTTATTTACGGAGCATTTTACGGTGTGTTGCTGCTGATGGTGTTGTACAACGCGTTTCTGTATTTTGCGATGCGTGACACCACATACCTGGTGTATGTATTCGCGGTGTTTTCCGCAACCTTGTTTTTTATGGTGCTGCACGGTCATGCGCACCAGTATCTCTGGCCAGATGAGCCTGCCTGGGCCAATACCTTCAGCCCATTGTCATCGTCGCTCTGGTTGATCGGCACCGCTATTTTCACCAAGCTTTTTCTGGAAACCAGGCGTTACGTGCCTCGTTTGTCGCGGATGCTCGATGGCCTTATCGTTATTGGAGGAATCGCTATTCTATTGGCGTTGACAGCGCGTTATTCCGTGGCTATGCAATTTACCTCCGCTGCGGCACTGATCAACGGACTGGCTATCCTGGTAACCGGCTTGATTTGCTGGTTGCGTGGGAATAAATATGCCCGCCTGTTTACCATTGCCTGGGTGGTTTATGGTACCGGCATGGCACTGCTGGCGCTGAGTCGGCTCGGCTATATTCCAGATAATTTTTTCACCCTGAATGCGGCGGCTTTCGGGTTGGCTTTTGAGATTATCCTGCTGTCGATGGCGCTCAGTGACAAATACCGGGTATTGACCGAGCAACTGGAGGTGCATGCCCGTGAACTGGAGCAGCGGGTTGCTGCCCGCACTGCCGAGCTGGAGCTGGCGAACAAAACCTTGCGGCAGTTATCCAATCGGGACCAGCTCACGCATCTGGCCAACCGGCGCCGCTTCGATGACTACCTTGCCCAGGAATGGCAACGGCATATCCGTAACAGCCAGCCGTTAGCGTTACTGCTGTTTGATGTGGATTATTTCAAACCCTATAACGACTACTATGGCCATCAGGCCGGGGATAGCTGCCTGCGTGTGATAGCAGCGACGATCAGTCGCACTCTGCAGCGTCCGGCCGATCTGGCGGCGCGCTATGGCGGTGAGGAATTCGCGCTTATCTTGCCGGAAACCAGTCTTGGCGGTGCTGTCAGTGTAGCGGAAAGAGTACGTGCTGAAATCCAGGCACTGGATATTGTGCATGCGGCTTCCAGTGCGTTCAAAATAGTGACGATCAGTGTCGGCGTCGCGGCCTGGGTACCCTCTGTCGAGCAGTTACCGGCTCTGTTGATCAAGTCTGCCGATGAAGCACTTTACAAGGCCAAACGCAGCGGCCGGAACCGGGTGGTTCCCGCCACCCCGCTGGATGACCCAACGAAAGATCCAACGGGCCGGTATGCAGTCTGAAAAACTGAGATGGCTGGTGGACAGGCTCAGGTCCGGCGCGGCCGCAGATGTTGATACCAGTGCTGTTCCAGCAGTTTAAAACAGCCGATCAGCATAAACGTCAGTGCCATATAAAAGAGCGCTGCAGTAACGAAGGCCTCGTAAGGGGCATAAAACCGCGAGTTGACGATGCGGGCGGCGCCGGCTCCAGATCAACCACCGTAATAATGCTGGCGATGGAACTGCCGTGCAGCATGAAAATGACTTCGTTACTGTAGGCGGGCAGGGCACGCCGGAAGGCACTGGGCAGAATGATGCGACGTATCACCAGCCAGCGTGACATACCGCAGGCGCGGGCCGCTTCGATTTCGCCTTTATCGGTAGCCTTGATCGCACCTCGAAAATTTCTGTCGTGTACGCTGCTGTGTTTAGCGTAAATGCGATCAGGGCGCATAAATAGGCTTCTTTCAGTACCGGCCAGAGAAGCTTTGTTTGATAGCGTCGAACTGTCCGGTGCCGTAATAGATCAGGTAAATTTGCACCAGCAACGGTGTGCCGCGAAAAACATAGGTGTAGCCGGCGACCGGCCATTTCGAACCAGGGCAGCGGACTGTTGGCCGCCAGCGCCAGCGGTATCGCCAGCACCAGTCCGATCAGGAGACACACGCTGACCAGCCAGATTGTGTTCCCAAGCCTTGCAGATACAGCCCGATATTTTCCCAGATAAGGTGATAATCCAGCGTGAACAGGCCATAGCCGATAGCCAGTACAATCAGCAATAACAGGCCGTAACCGCTCAGTGTCAGCAGGGCGGAGACGAGGGTTGTGCTTAAGCGTGCCATGGCAGGGCCTGTTGCTGGTGAAAGCCGGCGCTGTAGCGGCGTTCGGCCCAGCGCAGCAGGATAACGGACACCGTCGTGAAGACAAGAAAGCCAATCGCTACGGCCAGATAGAAGGTAAAGGGTTTGCGGGTTGCCCCGCTGCCAGAGCGGCTTTGCGTACCAGATCGTCGAGGCCGATGATGGATACCAGGGCTGTGCCTTTCAGTAATACCAGCCAGTTATTACCAAAGCCGGGCAGGGCGTGGCGTATCATTTGCGGCAGCAGAATGCGCCAGAAAACCTTGCGTCCATTCATGCCAAATGCATAGCCGGCTTCCAGTTGCCCGCGTGGTACCGCCAGGATGGCACCCCGAAATGTTTCCGCCATGTAGGCACCATAAATAAAGCCGATCGTCAGCACGCCAGCGATATAAGGGTTTATATCGATATAGTCGGTATAGCCGAATTTGGGGGCGATATTGTTGATCGCGACCTGTGCGCCGAAAAAAATCAGCAGCATCAGTACCAGATCCGGCACGCCACGAACCACGGTCAGTTGTAAATGGAGGCGATAGCACGCGGTGCAAACGAGGACGAGCTTGGCGAGCGCGCCGAGCATACCCAGAACCAGCGCGATAGCCAAAGAAAACAGGGCAACATTGATGGTCAGCAGCGAGCCTTCCAGCAGGCTGTAACCGTAGCCTTCAAGATTCAGCATAAGGTGTCAGGCGCGACCGGGAGGCGCAGATACCCCCCGGCTGCGCAAGGCGATGCTCAGGATTCGCCGCCGTAAATATCAAAATCGAAGTACTTTTCCTGAATTTTCTGGTATTCGCCGCTGGCGCGAATTGCGTCGATAGCGCGGTTCAGGGCTTCACGCAGTTCGTCATCGCCCTTGCGCACAGCAATGCCGGCACCATCACCGTGCCATTTCGGAATACTGAACGACGGACCGATAAACTGAAAGCCCTGGCCTTCTTCCCGATCCAGAAAACCATCCAGTGCGGCGACTGAATCCTGCACGGCCAGATCGATCCGGCCGGACTGCAGATCCAGATAGACTTCGTCCTGGGTGCCATACAGCGTTTGATATCGACGCTATCGCCAAACACATCGGTTAAAAATTTGTCGTGAATCGTGGCGCGTTGTACACCGATGGATTTACCGGCCAGCGCTTCAGTGTTGAACTTGACTTTAGTTTCGTCGGTTACCGTGCCGTTTTCATCGCCTTCCAGCAGGAAGGTGATCTCAGTGCCTTTCGGGGCAATGAAGCGGGCCGGGGTATTGTAATATTTGTTGGTGAAATCGACTTTTTCCTTGCGCTCAGGCGTAATCGACATGGACGCGATAATGGCGTCGTATTTGCGCGCCATCAAGGCCGGAATAATGCCGTCCCAGTCTTGCTGCACCAGAGTGCATTCGGCGTTCAGTTCGGCGCACAGCGCATTGGCGATGTCGATGTCGAAACCTTGCAGCTCACCCTCCGGGCTGACCTCGCTGAACGGGGGATAGGCCCCCTCTACACCAATGCGGATCTTCATGTCAGCGGCGCTGACTGTTGCTGCGGACAGACTGAACAGAACAGTGCAGGTAGCAAGTAACAAACGTTTCATTAACAGCTCCTCAAAAGTATTTTGTTAAAATGACGGACTAGCCTTTAAGGCTGCCGGTTAAAAACTGACGGCAGCGTTCTGAGTTTGGATTATCGAGTACTTGCAGCGGCGGGCCTTGTTCTTCGACCTGCCCCTGGTGTAAAAACATGACTTGCGAGGAAACCTCGCGGGCAAAACCGACCTCATGGGTGACCACAATCATGGTGCGACCCTCGTCGGCCAGATCACGCATGACTTTCAGCACTTCACCGACCAGTTCCGGGTCCAGGGCGGAGGTGGGTTCATCGAACAGCATGACTGCGGGGTCCATCGCCAGGGCGCGGGCAATCGCCGCGCGCTGTTGCTGACCGCCGGAGATATGGCTGGGGTAATAGTCCTTGCGTTCGTACAGACCGACTTTTTGCAGCAGGGCTTCGGCCTTGGCGGTGGCTTCGCGCTTGCTTTGTTTCAACACATGCACCGGTGCTTCAATGCAGTTTTCCAGGACTGTCATATGCGACCATAAATTAAAGCTCTGGAAGACCATCCCCAGTTTGCTGCGGATGCGTTCCACCTGGTGCCGGTCGGCGGGTTGTTGTGAGCCGAGCCGGTCCCGCTCCATCAGGATGGTTTCGCCATGCACGGTTACGCTGCCCTGGTTGGGGATTTCCAGCAGATTGATACAACGCAGAAAAGTGCTTTTGCCTGAGCCGGATGAACCCAGAATCGAGATGACATCGCCTTCATTGGCAGTCATAGAAATGCCTTTTAAAACTTCAACCATGCCAAACTGTTTATGAATATTTTCTACGGTCAGTGCAGGCACATTAATAGCCATGAAGTGAGCTCAGCTTGCCGATTTTTGTTTGAATAATGCATTGTACGGGGATATGAATCATATTTTCTAGCATAATATCAAAGCTTATAGTACTACCGGGAGGAGATATTAATGCACTTTTTCAGAAATAGCGCCGTGATTTTACTGGCGACCACAATGCTGTACGCCTGCGGTCCTAGCGATGAAGAATTGGCTTTACAGGCGGCCCGAGAAAAACTCGAGCAGGACCTTGCACAATTACGCACCTCGCAAACGTCTACCCAGCAGGAACTGGAAGGACTGCGCGAGCAGCTGACCCAGGCCCAGTCGGCTCAGGCGGAGGCCGAGCAGACCCTGCAAAGCAGTCAGCAGGAACTTGAGCAATTGCGGGCCCAGTCGCAAGGTCAGCAGCAACAACTGGAAGCCCTGGGCGCGCAGCTGGCGAGCGTTTCGCAGGAACTTGAAGACGAGCGGGCCAAACTTGCGTCACTGCCCCTGCAATCAGACGAGGAACTGCAACAGCGCCGGGAAGCGGTCAATCGCAGCCGGCAGGCGATGGCAGATCGTATCAGCCAGTTATTGCAGCAACAATCCAGTCTGCAGCAGATGCTAAACGAGGAGCGTGCAGCGCGTGACACGCTGGCGCAGGAACTAAGCCGTCGTCAGGCCGCGGTCAATCGCAGTCGGCAGGCGATGGCGGACCGGGTAGGGCAGTTATTACAGGAACAATCCGGTTTGCGGCAGGCCTTGCATGATGAGCGCGCGGCACAAGACGCACTGACCCAGGAACTGAGCCGCCGTCAGGCTGCGGTCAGTCGCAGCCGACAGGCGATGGCCGATCGGGTTAGCCAGCTATTGCAGAGCCAGACCAGTTTGCAGCACGCTTTGCAAGAAGAACAGGCCGCACAGGACGCCCTGAGTCAGGAACTGGAACGCCGGCAGGCAATAGCTGCCCGCAATCGCGATGCTATGGCGGGCCGGGTGTTGGCATTGTTGCAAGATAATCAGACCCTGCAGCATGCCCGCAACAGCGATGCACAGGCCATGGCTCAGCTGCAGGATGAAATACAGCGGCGTCAGGCTGCGGTGCAGCGTAGCCGTCAAGCCCAGGAAGATCGCGTGGTCAGCCTGTTGCAGCAAGTGCAGTCGGCTCGTTCCTCGCTGAGTTCAGAACAGCAACGGGTAGCTTCCCTGAATAACGAACTGGAGCGGCGCCAGCACGCTGTTAAAAACAGTCGTCAGGCCATGTCCGACCGGGTTTTGCAACTTATGAGCGGACAGCAGCAATTGCGTGAAGTGGTCAATAGTCTGCAAGCTGAAAAAGGCGGCCTGCTGGACAAATTGAGTGACCTGCAACAGGAACTGCAGCAGAAAGGCCAGGTAGCCTGGCAGCATATTGTGGCCGCCAGCGCCGTCCAGGCAGAGCAGGAAGGCAGTGCGAGCCAGGAGCATATGCAGGCCATGAGTGATCAATTGCAGGCACTGCAGGCCAATCTGAGCGGAATGATTCAGCAACTACAGCAGTAATCCTGCCATTCCAGCCTCTGTTTCATACGGGGTTTTGCTGGGGAACCTGATGACTTTACAGCTGGCGGAATCATACCGGTTCTGCCAGCCATCAGCCTGCCCCCGAGTTTTATTCACTGCTGTTTTACGAACAATTTTTAAGTACCTTACCGGTGCTGTGGCCTGTGTTGTCTGGAGCGGCTCAGTACAAACGGTAAGGCGTTTTTACTTTGCTTGAGGCGTTTTGATGCCAGAACAAACCAATCGAGGCCTGCGTAAAGGGCTGACTAACTACGGCGATAACGAGTTTTCGCTGTTTCTGCGTAAGGCTTTTATTAAAGCGATGGGGTATTCCGATGATGCGCTGGAACGGCCGATTATCGGCATTACCAATACCTTCAGCGGCTATAACGCCTGCCATCGCAACGTGCCGGATCTGATCGAGGCGGTCAAGCGCGGCGTCATGCTGGCGGGCGGTTTGCCGATTGAGTTTCCAACCGTTTCCGTGCACGAGTCGTTCGCTTATCCGACCTCGATGTTTTTGCGCAATCTGATGGCTATCGACACCGAGGAAATGATCCGGGCGCAACCGATGGACGCTGTGGTGCTGATCGGCGGCTGCGATAAAACCGTGCCCGCGCAGCTGATGGCGGCCGCCAGTGCCGGGGTGCCGGCGGTGCAGGTTGTGACCGGACCAATGATGACCGGCAGTCACCGGGGCGAACGCCTTGGTGCTTGCACCGACTGCCGTCGCTATTGGGGTATGTACCGCGCCGGCGACGTCGATGAAGCCGAAATCGAAACCGTCAGCGGGCGCTTGTGTCCAACAGCAGGAACCTGCATGGTTATGGGCACCGCCAGTACGATGGCCTGTATGACGGAAGCGCTAGGCATGATGCTGCCTGGCGGGGCGGCCATACCAGCAGTTGCAGCGGATCGACTGCGGCATGCGGAAGCAGCTGGCGGGCAGGCGGTAGTTATGGCGCAAACCGATCTGACGCCGGACAAAATCATGACGCCACAAGCGTTCAGTAATGCTTTCCGGGTGCTGCTGGCTATTGGCGGTTCCACCAACGGCCTGGTGCATATGACCGCTGTCGCGGCCCGGCTGGGCATTCAGGTGGATCTGCAGGCGCTTGATCAAATGGGACGGGAAACACCGGTGCTGATCGATCTGAAACCGTCCGGCCAGCATTATATGGAAGATCTGCAAAATGCCGGCGGCCTGCCGGTGCTGTTGCGTGAATTGCGGCCATTATTGCATCTGGACTGTCTGACCGTGACCGGTAAAACGCTGGGGGAAAATCTGGATGCAATGCCCGAGCCCTGGCCGCAGGAGGTTATCAAACCGCTGGCAAAGCCCCTTTACCCGGAAGGCGGGATTGCCGTATTGCGCGGTAATCTGGCTCCCGGTGGGGCGATTATCAAACAATCGGCGGCTACGGAACGTCTGCTCAATCATACGGCTCGTGCGGTGGTGTTTGATTCGCTGGCGGATTTGGCAGCGCGCATTGATGATCCCGAACTTGATGTCAGTGCAGACGATATTCTGGTGCTGCGTAATGCCGGCCCGAAAGGTGCGCCAGGCATGCCGGAATCCGGTTATATCCCGATTCCGAAAAAGCTGGCGCGGCAGGGCGTCAAAGATATGCTGCGCCTGTCTGATGCCCGCATGAGTGGCACCGCGTTTGGCTCTATCGTTTTGCATGTAACGCCGGAAGCGGCAATAGGTGGTCCGTTGGCACTGGTGCAGGATGGGGATATGATCCGTCTGGATGTGGCCAGCCGGCAGCTGGAATTGCTGGTGGATGACGCCGAACTGGCACGCCGACAGGCAGCCTGGACGCCGCCACCTGCGCATGCCGGATCAGATCGGGGTTACAAGAAACTGTACCTTGAGCAAGTTCTGCAAGCTGATGGAGGGGCCGACTTCGCGTTTATGCAACCGCCGCCGGATGGCCGGGTTACGCCCTAATAGTCGTTTTTAGTCGTTTTTGGGGCCGATCAACACGTTAACCCTGTTGATCGGCGTTCAGTACTTCCCTGTACTGAAGCCGAAGCTGTTTTGAAACAGCTTCTTATTGCGGTGCGGCACCCGGCATGAACATGGCGGTCACGTCTTTGCCGTTCAGGAATAATTTACCTTCCGGCGAAAACTTCAGATCGAAGGTATCGACGGTGGTACCGTTTTCTTCGGTGCGATTGGAAAAAGCGGTGATCATGGCCAGCACCGGTGCCGCTGACTCATTTTGCTGGGCACCGGTCATATCGATCAGTGTCTGCATGCCGGCGATTCGCAGATTAAGTTCGCCGGTACCACCCATGGCCGAACCCGGATCGACAGCGGCGCGCAGATTCAGATCCGCCCGGGCGCTGTCAGCAGCAACATAGGTATCGATTACTTGCAACGACAGCTGACTGTTCATCAGCATCCCCAGCATTTGCTGCTGCCAATACATATCCTGCTGCTCTTCCGGAATCGACTCGCTGTTCATGCCGACCTCGACAAAGTGCTGGAGCAGATTGGATGGAATATTATCCAACGCCAGTTGCATGCGGATCTGGTGCGGCAGTAAATCAGGCGGCAACGGTGCCATCTGGCTGCCCAGCTGATCCAACTCGATGGTCAGACCAAAACTGCCGCCATTGTCCCCCCGGCTGGACAAATTATTAACCACATTAATGGTGCCGATGCTGGTTAACGAGGCACCACCGCCACGAACGTCCAGACCTTTGGCGACAAAATTGAACTGGTAACCTTCGAATAACGCAAGAATGGAACCGACGTAATCGAGTATTGCTTCCGGGTCTTGCTGGGCATCGATATTATCTTCGACCAGTTTTTGAATATCCTCACTCATCGTGATCAGTTTGCTGTACTGCTGGCCGTTGGCCCTGATTTCCCCCGCCAGCTCTGCCAGCGTAAAGGATTCACCCGCTCCGGAGTCGAATTGTATACTGCTGATCAGAATTTGCTGAGCCTGCTGCCACTGGTCGTCCGGGGCAATGTCCAGCGCCTGGGTTGCTGCCACGCGGGCAATGCTTAATGTACCGGGATCATCGGTGACGCTGACATTGATATTGGCCAGATCAAGCTGGAACTCGGGCATATTATGAATCTGCTCAGACCATACGCCCATCAGGGTTTGCTGACCGATAGTGATGGTGGTCATCAGGTCGTCGCCTTCCATAATGCGAATGCTGTCACTGAGCTTTAGCGCTACCTGGGTGCGATCAGCATCCTGCGCTTCCAGATAAAGACTGGCCGGCGAGGCATCAATGCGGATATCTTCGAATTCAAGGGCAAATTCGCTGAACATGGCCCGGTAGCCATTACCTTCGGCTTGCAGGGTATAGTCTTTGTCGATCAGCAGGCGTCCGGGCTCATAGCTCAGCGATTGCTCCAGCTGCATGATGGCCTTGTCAATCAGGGCGCGTGCCTGCTGCTCACCGGCGCTGGCTGGTGCGGTGGTTGCCGCTTGTTCTGTGGTCGTCTGATCTGTTGCTGCTTGCTCTGTTACCGCGGGCGCCTGCATAGCAGTATCCGGGGCGGGTTGTGCTGCCATTCCCTGCAACGCTTTTTCCATGGATTGCAGGGCCTGCTCCATGGATTGCAGAGCATTTTCGGCAGCGGCAGCACGGGCTTCAGCAGCGGCAGCACGGGCTTCGGCAGCTTCCAGACGATGCGACATCAACTCCCATTTTGCACAGGCTACGCTATTTTCGGCACCTTGCCAGGGGCAGGGGTCGGCGCCCACGGCGGGACCGGCGGCAAGTAAACCGCCCAGTACCAGCGAGCTGACAGTTAAACGACTGAATGCGTTAATGCTCACACTTTTCTCCTGTGAAATAAATGGATTAAGAGGCTTTGAATAGGCCTGGTGTCGCGGTCAGGCGACGTACAACTTCAGGGCCGGGCGGATTTTCTAATAGCTTCATCGCGCAGCGCCCGGCGCAGTATCTTGCCTACATTGGTTTTGGGTAGTTCCTCGCGAAATTCAACCTGTTTCGGCACCTTGTAGCCAGTCAGATACTGTTTGCAGTGCTGAATGACTGTTTCGGCATTGAGTTGAGGGTCTTTCTTAACAATAAATACTTTGACTACCTCTCCCGAGCGCTCATCCGGGATACCAATCGCAGCGACTTCCAGCACCTGCGGATGCAAAGCCAGTATGTCCTCGATCTCGTTTGGATAAACATTAAAACCGGAGACCAGTATCATATCTTTTTTGCGGTCAACAATACGAACATAGCCGCGCTCATCCACACAAGCCATATCGCCTGTAGCAATCCAGCCGCCTTCATGCATGACCTTGGCCGTTTCTTCCGGGCGTTGCCAGTAGCCTTGCATAACTTGCGGCCCGCGCACCCATAATTCACCGGACTCACCTATGCCCAGCTCCTGACCGTTTTCATCACGGATGGAAATCTCGGTTGAAGGTAACGGTAAGCCGATACTACCGTTGAAGTGTTTCAAATCGGTGAGATTCGCACAAACGACCGGCGAGGTTTCAGTCAGGCCATAGCCCTCGATCAAGGGCGTACCGGTTTTTTCCAGCCAGCGCTCGCCGACCGCACGCTGCAAAGCCATACCGCCGGCAATAGAGACTTTCAGGGAACTGAAATCAAGCCGGTCAAAGCCGGGTGTGTTGAGCAGGCCATTAAAGAGCGTATTCACCCCGGTCATGATAGTAAACCGATACTTGCCGAGTTCTTTGATAAACCCCGGCATATCGCGTGGATTGGTAATGAGTATATTGTGCGCGCCAACCTTACTGAACACCAGACAGTTCGCAGTCAGCGAAAAAATATGATAGAGCGGCAGGGCGGTAATGATGATGTCTTGCTGTTCAGTGAATAGATTTTTAATCCAGTTTTCCACTTGCAGCAGATTAGCCACCATATTGCCATGACTCAGCACCGCACCCTTGGAAACACCGGTCGTACCGCCGGTATATTGTAGAAAAGCGATATCCTGGTGGTTCAGCTCGGGCGCCTGCAATTCAAGCTGAGCACCACGTTCCAGTACATGGCGAAATTTTATGGTCGCGGGCAGTTGCCATTTAGGCACCATCCGTTTGACATACTTGACCAGCAGATTGACCAGCGTCCGTTTCGGAAAAGGCAGCAGATCGCCAATCTGGGTCGTGATGACATGCTGAACCGGCGTGCGTGCTATCACCTGCTGCAGGGTATGAGCGAAATTTTCCAGAATGATAATCGTATTGGCACCGGAATCTGTCAGCTGGTGTTCCAGTTCCCGGGGTGTATACAGCGGATTGACATTGACCACGACCAGCCCGGCCCGCAGTATCCCATACAAGGCTACCGGATACTGCAACAGATTGGGCATCATCAAAGCGACCCGGTCACCTTTGTGCAAACCGAGCTCCTGCTGCAGAAAAGCCGCCAGCGCAAGACTTAGCCGATCCAGTTCAGCATAACTCAGAGTATGATCCAGATTGCTGAACGCAGGCAGCTCGCTGTATTCACGGCAACTGGATTCCAGCATCTCTTTGAGCGAGGTAAATTCCTGCAGATTAATTTCAGCAGGAACACCGGCCGGATATTCGCGCAGCCAGATTTTCTCCATGATGGTGGTCCTCGGCGGTTTTGGGCTTTTATTTAACAACTATAGCCTAGATGTTTTATATCCAAAAATATGGAAATGTATTGCAGGCATTTTTATGGCATTGCAAACCGGCAATCTGATGCAGCGTACTGCGACTGCAGTGGCAGGATTAACCATCAAAAGAGTCGCTTTAACTGCAGGCAAAAAAAAGACCAGTGCTTGATAGTACTGATCTTTCCAGATTTACAGCTATGTGATCCTTATTTCCCCGCTTTGGCAATGCGCAGGGAAAAGCTACTTGTCAGGCTGATTTGCGGGAGGCCCGGCGACGGTCGTGTTCCAGCAGAAATTTCTTGCGCAGCCGGATCGAGGCTGGTGTGACTTCGACCAGCTCGTCGTCATCGATAAACTCCAGCGCCTGCTCCAGCGTCATGCGGATTGCCGGAGTCAGAATCAGGTTTTCATCCGTGCCGGCGGCGCGAATATTGGTCAACTGCTTGGCGCGCAATGGATTGACTGTCAGGTCATTGTCCCGGCTGTGCAGGCCGATAACCATGCCTTCGTAGACCTCATCGCCATGACCGATAAACAGGCGACCCCGTTCCTGCAGATTAAACAGGGCGTAAGCCAGTGCTTTGCCGGTGGCATTTGCAATCAGAGCGCCATTGATGCGGTTGGCGATGGTGCCTTTCTTTTGCGGACCATAATGATCAAAGATATGGTAAATCAGGCCGGTGCCTGAGGTCACTGTCAGGTACTCGGTCTGAAAGCCGATCAGGCCACGGGCAGGAATAATATAATCCAGCCGCACCCGACCCTTGCCGTCTGGTTGCATATCGCGCAAATCACCGCGTCGTGCGCCAAGCCGTTCCATCACTGCGCCCTGGTGCTGTTCTTCGATATCCACGGTCAGGGACTCGAACGGTTCACAGATTTCACCGTCGATTTCGCGCATGATGACTTCAGGGCGAGAGATCGCCATTTCGTAGCCTTCACGACGCATGGTTTCAACCAGAATGGACAGATGCAGCTCGCCGCGGCCGGAAACCCGGAATTTATCCGGGTCATCGGTGTCTTCGACCCGCAGAGCGACGTTGTAGCTCAGCTCTTTCATCAATCGTGAACGCAGCTGACGGCTGGTGATGTATTTGCCTTCGCGGCCTGCAAAGGGCGAATCATTAACCTGGAAAACCATGCTGATAGTGGGTTCATCCACTGTCAGTGCAGGCAACGCTTCGGGGCAGGCAGGATCGCACAAGGTATCGGAAATACCGACCTTATCGAGCCCGGTAAAGGCAATAATATCGCCTGCGCTGGCTTCACTGAATTCGATCCGTTCCAGCCCCTGAAAGCCGAGAATCTGCAGCACCCGGCCCTGGCGGCGTTTGCCTTCGTGATCAATAACAACGACCGGCGTATTGGTTTTAACCCGCCCTCGCTGGATGCGGCCAATGCCGATCAGGCCAACATAGCTGCTGTAATCAAGCGAGCTGACCTGCATTTGAAAAGGGCCGTCCGGATCTACTGCAGGTGCAGAGACGTGCTGGATAATGGTTTCAAACAATGGTGTCATATCGCCGGCGCGGGCATTTTCGTCCAGACTGGCGTAGCCGTGCAGGGCAGAGGCGTATACAACCGGAAAATCCAGCTGCTCGTCAGTGGCACCAAGGCGATCAAATAAATCGAAGGTCTGATCCAACACCCAGCCTGGACGGGCACCAGGGCGGTCAATTTTGTTGATGACCACAATCGGTTTAAAACCGAGAGCGAACGCTTTCTGGGTGACAAAGCGGGTTTGCGGCATCGGACCGTCGACGGCGTCGACTAATAACAAAACGGAGTCCACCATTGACAGAACCCGTTCGACTTCACCGCCGAAATCGGCGTGTCCGGGGGTGTCAACGATATTGATTCGGTAATCCTGCCAGCGTAAAGCGGTGTTCTTGGACAGGATGGTGATGCCACGCTCCCGCTCCAGATCATTGGAGTCCATTGCCCGCTCTTGTAATTGCTTGTGAGCGGCAAAGGTACCTGATTGCTGTAAAAGTTTATCAACCAGGGTGGTTTTACCGTGGTCAACGTGGGCGATAATGGCGATATTACGGAGTTTGGCGAGCATGGGCGTTGCGGGGTAGCATGAATTAGGGCGCGCATTATAACGGAAACTACCCGAACACCCATAAGGAAAAAACCCGCTTTATCGCGGGTTAACAATATTTATTTTTTTGGATTGCTGTTTTTTGCTGTTTTTTTGCTGTGAAAATCAGGCTGATTTCACCCGGGTAGCCGATAAGCCTTTGGGACCTGGCTTCGCTTCGAACTCGACTCTTTGCCCTTCAGCGAGAGTCCGGAATCCATCCGATTCGATAACCGTGTAATGCACGAAAACGTCTTTTCCGCCATCTTCTGGTGCGATAAATCCAAAACCTTTGGACTCGTCGAACCACTTAACCGTACCAATACTCATACAAAAACAACCTCGAACAAATCTCAACGACGAGATATCAAACTTTATGGCCGAACCACTCACTACCAATGCATTAGTCAATCAAAACTAATTTATCGAACAACTAAATTATCTAAAACTAACGTAATGTCTCGGCGAGCAAGTTGTATCGGCTGCCGGATGTAGCCCACTGCAATCAGGCGTCAGCTACGGCAGAAAAAGTACGGTAAATTACGATGTGTCGCAAGTATTATCGATGTGCGGATGCAATAAACTGATGCCATAAAGAGGCTCACAGAAGAGCCAGGATAGGCGGCTTTTGCAATAAATGCCAAAATGGCGGACAACTCGAAATAGGCTTTTAATAATTTCATCCATGATGCTAGAAAAACTTGAAGCAGACCTGTCGCAATGCAGTATTTCCGAGCGTTCGCGTCTGGCGCGACGCTTGTCGGGGCTGCGCCATCGGCAGCGCCAGGGTAAACCGATTGAACGTGGTTTGCAGGAGCTGGAACTAAAGCTCACAGCAGCCAGTCAGCGCGTACAGCAGCGTCAGGAGCGCTTGCCGCGTCCGCGCTTTGAGGACAATCTGCCGATTAACCAGCGGCGGGAAGAAATCGCCCGTGCCATTGCACAAAATCAGGTGGTTATTGTCTGCGGCGAAACCGGCTCCGGTAAAACCACTCAGTTACCCAAAATCTGCCTGGATATCGGGCTGGGGGTGCGCGGTTTGATCGGCCACACCCAGCCGCGCCGTATCGCTGCCCGTGCGGTTGCCGCCCGTTTGCGCACGGAACTGGACGACCCGAATGGGCAGCAGGTCGGATACAAAGTACGGTTCAGTGATCACAGCCATCCCGAGGCGTTCATCAAGCTCATGACGGATGGCATTCTGCTGGCGGAAACCCAGGGCGACCGGCTGCTGGAGCAGTACGAAGTCATCATCGTGGACGAAGCCCACGAGCGCAGCCTGAACATCGATTTTCTGCTCGGTTACCTGCAGCGTATTCTGCCGCAGCGGCCTGATCTGAAAGTCATTATTACTTCGGCTACGATTGATCCCGAACGCTTTGCCCGGCATTTCAGCGCTGCGCCGATTATTGAAGTTTCGGGGCGCACGTTTCCAGTAGAAGTTCGCTATCGGCCTTTGCTGAGTGAGGATGAAGATCAGCGCGATCTGGATATGCAGGAAGCCATTATTGCTGCTGTGGATGAGCTCTGCATGGAAGGCAGTGGGGATATTCTGGTGTTTCTGAGTGGCGAGCGCGAAATTCGTGAATGCGCCGAGTCGCTGCGCAAGCATAAATTGCGTGATACCGAAGTGGTTCCCCTCTATGCACGCCTGTCTGCCGCCGAGCAGAATCGGGTGTTTCAGTCGCATAAAGGACGCCGGATTGTGCTCTCGACCAATGTGGCGGAAACGTCCCTGACAGTGCCCGGTATTCGTTATGTGATCGACACCGGGCTGGCTCGTATCAGCCGTTACAGCCATCGCAGCAAAGTGCAGCGTCTGCCGATTGAGAAAATCTCCCGTGCCAGTGAAGCCCAGCGGGCCGGTCGTTGCGGACGGGTCAGTGCTGGTGTGTGCATCCGGTTGTACGATGAAGACGATTTTCTGGCCCGCCCCGAATTCACAGATCCGGAGATTTTACGCACCAATCTGGCGGCGGTTATTTTGCAGATGTGTGCGCTGCGGCTCGGTGAGGTGGCAGATTTCCCGTTCATCGATCCGCCTGACCGGCGACTGATCAATGACGGGTTCAAATTATTGTTTGAACTTGGTGCAGTGGATGAGCAGCACCGGATTTCGGCACTGGGCAAACAGCTTGCCCGCCTGCCGATCGACCCGCGCCTGGGACGGATGATTCTGGCTGCCCGTGACGAAGGTGCCATGAGTGAAGTATTGGTTATTGCCAGTGCGCTGGCTATCCAGGATCCGCGTGAACGGCCGCTGGAGAAGCAACAGGCGGCGGACGAAAAACACCGCCGTTTTCGTGACCAGGAGTCCGATTTTGTTGCGTTCCTGAATCTGTGGAATTACTACCATGAACAGGCGCGGCACCTGTCCAACAGCAAATTGCGCAAACTGTGCAAGGATGAATTCCTGTCTTATGTGCGTATGCGGGAATGGCACGATCTGCATAAGCAATTGCACGCTCTGGTGACAGAAATGGGTCTGGCGGCAGGGCAGAACAGCCAGCCGGCGGAGTACCCGGCAGTGCATCGCGCCTTGCTGAGCGGTTTGCTGGGGCACATCGGGATGCGGCTGGAGGACCAGAGCTGGCTGGGTGCCCGGCATCGAAAATTTTTTATTTTTCCGGGCTCGGGACTGTTTAAGCGTGGCCCGAAATGGCTGATGGCGGCGGAACTGGTCGAAACCAGCAAACTGTACGCACGCACCGTGGCCCGCATCGATCCAGGCTGGGTCGAATCCCTGGCCGGCCATCTGCTTAAGCGCAGTTACGCCGAGCCGCACTGGGAAAAAAAACCGGCCCAGGTCGGGGCCAAGGAACGGGTCACGTTGTACGGTCTGCCCATCGTTGCCAGTCGGCGGGTCAATTTCGGGCCTATCGATCCCGAGCTGAGTCGCGAACTGTTCATTCAGCATGCTCTAGTAGAAGCGGATTTTTATTGTAAAGCGCCGTTCTTTAAACATAATCAGGCGTTGCTGGCTGAATTGGCCGAACTGGAAGAAAAAACCCGGCGGCGCGATCTGCTGGTCACGGAACAGGCCGTCTTCGATTTTTACGATCAACGCATTCCTGCCGGTATTTACAGTGGCGCGAGCTTTGAACGCTGGCGACGCAAGGCCGAACGGCAACAACCGCAGCTGCTTTATCTGCAGCGCAGCGACCTGTTGGCGCAGGAGCCGTTACCGGATGCTGCCGAGCAGTTTCCCGAGCAGTTGCGTCTGGACGGGCTGGAACTGCCGCTCAGTTATCGCTTCGATCCGGCGGCGGACGATGACGGGGTGACGGTGACGATTCCCTTGCCGGTACTGAATCAGGTCGATCCGCGCTGGCTGGAGTGGCTGGTGCCGGGTTTGCTGAGCGCACGTATGACCGCACTGATCAAATCGCTGCCCAAAGCACTGCGCAAAAATTTTGTCCCCGCGCCGGATTTTGTACAGGCCTTGCGCGAAGTATTGCAGCCCGGCCCGCAACCGCTGACCCGTGCCATGGGCGAGCGGTTGCAACAGATGAGCGGCGTGGTTATTCCCGAAGACGCCTGGCAGCCGGACATGCTGCCCAAACATTTACAGATGCGGGTGCGGATACTGGATGCCCAGGGCCATGAAATTGCGCAAGGCCGCGATTTGGCTGCATTGCAGGAAGGTCTGCGCGGTAAAGCCGAACAGAGTTTTGCGACGCTCAGCGACCACGACTTTGAGCGCGAGCGGGTCAATGAATGGAATTTCGGTGCTTTACCCGAGGTGGTGGAATTCAGCCGTAACGGGGTCGCTTTTAAGGGCTATCCGGCTCTGGTCAAAGAGGACAATGGCCTGGCTTTGCGACTATTGGATGATCCGGCGCGAGCCGAGCAGGCCTTGCGTACCGGTCTGCGCGAACTGGCGCGCCTGAAACTGAAAGACAAGATAAAAACCCTGCGGCGCAAGCTGCCACAGCTGCAGCGCATGAGCCTGCACTATATTGGTATTGGCTCACAAAGCGAGCTGGAGACCGATCTGTTCGATGCCATTATTGAACGGGCCTGCTTTCGTGATCCGTCCACGGGCAGCACCTGGCTGCCGCGCGCGCCGGACGATTTCGAGCGTTGCCTGAGCCAGGGCCGATCACGGTTACCGGTGGTGGCCAAGGAGCTGGGTGACTGGGCTAGTGACGTGCTGGCGCAACACCATACCCTGCGCACCCAGCTGGCGGGCGAGTTACCGCTGAGCTGGACCGACGCGGTGCAGGATATCCGGGCGCAGCTCGACCGGCTGATCTATCCGGGTTTTATCAGCGCTACGCCGGAGCCCTGGCGGGCTTATCTGGCACGCTATCTGAAAGCCATTGAACTGCGGCTGGACAAACTCCGCTATGCTCCGGATAAAGACCGGCAGCGACTCGGTGTGCTGGCTCCGCTCTGGGACGCTTATACCAATGCCGAAGCAGCGCTGACGCGGCAGCATAAACCGCTTAGTGCCGAACTGACGCAATTCCGCTGGCTGTTAGAGGAACTGCGGGTATCTTTATTTGCGCAGGAGCTGAAAACCGCCCAACCGATCTCGGCTAAACGGCTGGATGCATTATGGCGGGAGATTGCGCGGACCTTGTAATACAGACTTCATTGAAAAATTTATAAATGCTCTATTTCGTGCGAACTGGTACAGGCATATTTGCTCAATCGCTGTTCTACTACTAAAGTTATGTAATGGTTTTTCAGAAATAAATGTAAAGTAAGCGATTATATTTAAATTAAAAAATAATTTGCTGTTATAGCAACAACACCTTTCCGCCAAATAGAACAGGACAAGCCATGTTCGCAACCGAACCCGTCCAGCCTTCTGCAAGTCGTGCGTCGGGCCGTACGCCAGACCATGCGTCAGCTAAAGAACTCGAGCCGGAGCAACTTGTCGCTGCGATTGCCGCCGACCCGAGTTTGCTCGACAACCCGCAACTCCGCCAACGTCACGAAAATCTGTTAGCGCACGCCAGTGTCTGCAGTTATTGCGGTGTCGGCTGTCCTTATACCGTGGAACAGGACGCCCGCGGCAAACCGCGTATTTATCCGCTTTCGCCGCTGGGTTTGTGCGTGAAAGGCAAGACGTCGCTGCTCACCGGTGGCGATAAGGAGCGTGCCCAGCGCCTTGCCAAGCGCGGATTGCCGGATGATCGCATCCGTGCCCCAATGCTGCGCGGCCACGATGGACAGATGCGCGAGGTCAGCTGGGACGAGGCGCTGGATCGGGCCGCCTGGCTTTTCCTGCATG
Organism: Gammaproteobacteria bacterium; assembly: GCA_041396125.1. GTDB lineage: Bacteria > Pseudomonadota > Gammaproteobacteria > Competibacterales > Competibacteraceae > JAWKZG01. The sequence continues at coordinate 480,394 of JAWKZG010000002.1, forward strand.
CCCGTGAATGGGTCGGTCCCGAGGCGGTGGCGGTGTACGGTAACGGCCAGAAAACAATTGAAGCTATCTGGATGGCCAGTTTGTACAAACTGGTGTTCAAACTGCCCACCATGGGCGCGAATTCGGAGCATTGTCTGACCAGCGCGGTGCGGCGCACACCCTTAATTTCGGCAATGAAGCGAGCTTCACCTGGCAGCAGTTTGAAGAACTCGCACATTGCGATGTTGCCGTACTGCACGGTACGAATGCGTTCGTGACCTTTCCCCAGGCCTACGAAAAGCAAAGCGAAACACCGCTGCCATCAAAGTGGTTATCGACCCCACCCGCAGCGATACCGTAAGCGATCTGGAGGAAAGCGATCCGCGCACCCTGCACATCCGTTTCCGGCAGGGCGGGGATGTCTTATTCAATCTCGCTGTCACCGGTGTCATTTTCGAGCAGAAGTGGGAAGACCAGGACAGCCTGGCACATCGCGTGGAGCCGGCAAGCCTTGCTGCGCTGCGTGAGCTGTGTGCCGAACCACGTTGTCAGCCCGAGGAGGCGGCCAGACGTATTGCGCTTCCCGGTCAGGACCCGGTAACACTTGCTGCCACGATCCGGCGCTACGCAGCGCTGATTGCCGAACCCCGTGATGACTATCGGCCCAAGGTCGCGTTCGTTTCCAGTATGGGCATCAATCAGTCCACCGGCAGTTACGGCTTTTCAACCAATCTTAACCTGTTATTGCTGACTGGCAATGTCGGTCGTCCTGGTGCCGGTTCGCTGCGTATCGCGGGTCAATCGAATGCCACCAGTGAGCTGATGATGGGCTTCAACAGCCGTCGCCTAGTCTTCAACCTTGAGCCGGGCCAGGCAGCGCATCGGGCCGCATTGGCAAAGGTGCTCGATCTGCCCGAGGCCAATATTCCCAGCAGCAGTGGCACATCGGTAGCCCATATGGCCGATGATGATCGACTGTATTGTTTTCTGTTTATTGGCACCCAAATGACCAAAAACATGCCGCGGGTAGGCTATTGGTCGCGGCGTTTGGGACGCTCATTCAATATTGTTATCGACAGTTTTCTTGGCGAGGGCGTGCTTGAACATGCAGATGTCCTGCTGCCATCCCTGACCTACACGGAACGCACCGGGGTCATCCAGCGCGGTGATCGCACATTACAGTTGCAGCAGCAGGTGACCGAACCGCCGGATCTGGCGTGGTCCGACAGTAAAATCCTGGCGCATCTGGCCCTGAAAATCGCCGAACGCCTGCGCGACCCGGACACCGCCGCGCTCAATGAACTGGACCCGGATGTCGTGCATCGCACCTTCGCCCGCTATCTGGACGAGGAGGGCGAAGCGATGCCGGGCCGCATCTTCGATCACCTGGTAGCCGTTAACCGCGAACTCGATGTGTACTGCCGGCTGGAGGATGCGGAAGGCACGCCGATCAGCCACGAACTGCTGCGCCAGCGGGCGGGCGTGGGCGTTCAATGGGGCGGCAATGGTCGCTATTCCTACGCCCGGGAGCAGGGCGCCGTTTTCCCTCGCTTGAATCGGGAAAATCTCGGTTTAGCGCGCCTGGTACGCCCGCCTGATGACTTCATGGCACGGCTGGAAGCACCATTACCGCCGGGCACGCTATCCTTGATCAGCGGTCGTGGGCGACCGGGCCGTCGGGCGTCGCAGGGGCGGGCACGCTATAATTCCGGCATCAAGACGCTGCCGATTTATGGTCTGGACCCGGACGATCATTATGTTGAAATTCACCCCGCTGTTGCGGCGGACCTTGACCTGGCCGACGGTGATCCTGTGCGTTTGCTCAGTGAACACGGTGCCATCGTGGCGCAGGTTGCCCATAACGATCGCATAGCTGCGGGCACGGCATTTATCGATTTCGTGCCGGGTGAGGTGAATCGGCTGACAAACTATATTGAGGCTGATCAGTTCACGCATCAAAGCCTGATCAAACGTACACCGGTTCAGTTGCAGGGTCTGCGCCCGCTGGAAGCCGCGCTGTGGAGCGCACCCGACAAGATGACGCTGAGCAAGGCCATCGAGATCGTGTACCTGGATTGGCGCGCGGCTTTTCCGAACGATGAGGATTGGTTGAGCACGCAGCGTGACAATCCGGACGCACTCAGCTGGCTGCCTCCTGAGCAGCTCAGAAATCCGCTGGACGACTATGCGCACAATCTGAGTGAGGCGGTCGGTGCACTTACCGTGTTTTTTCAGCGTTATATGGCTGATCCGAATTATAAAAACCTGGCCGGCTCAATCTTGCACGTGCTGGAAGGCGATACGCGTGATCACTTTCTGCGTGTGTTCCTGCCCCTGGTGCGACGGCTGGATTATCAAAGCATACTGCACCCGATTCTGGCTGATATGGTGGGTCATGTCACGGTAGTGGACAGCAAGGGTAATAAGGACGAACTTGATTTACTGAGCGCTCACAAAAGTGCGGTGCTGGAATTCAAGGAAGAAATCGTCGCGATTCAACTGTTCATTGCCATCAAACGCGGCCTGGACTTACTGTACGGGCAGGGTAAGCAGGTTTGCCGTGATGATCTGGCCTTTGTCAGTGGCGTCGCAATTCCTTGTGCGGGCGATGTGCCTGCCCATTTTCTGGGCATTTCACCGGCCCAATTGGGCTCGGCTCTGCTGGTGCACTCGCGTGCTATCGGTAATAGCGCGCTGATGATTATTGATCGCAGGCAAAACCGCGCGGTGCGGGTTGATGTCGTGACCGGTGTGTTGCCGAAGGATAAAGAGCTGGCGATGCTGCGGGGTCGGGTTATCAATCATAAACGTACCGCGAACGGGCGTGAGCACCGCCGTTTTTTTGATCGCCTGGGCGAGCTGATCGTGGATTATGTGCGCACCGGCGACGATAACTTTACACTCTCGGGACCCGTGCCACTGGACTGGGAAGAATATCGCTCCAAGCTGTCCTTCTCGCCTGCTAACAGTCGCGGCTTCAGCAAATACCTGGTCAGCCAGCAGGTTTCGTCTGACTTGGCCGACGCGCTGCTAGGCCTCGGTGTGCTTGACTCAAAACGCGATGCTGATGCGTTAGAGGCTATCCGCACGAACCTGTACGAGGGTACAGGTGCAGGGGAAGCAACGGTTTTTGATCCGGACCAGTTGTATGCCGGTACGCTGACGGAACGGGTGAACCGAGTGGTGGCAAGCATCATCGAACCGGTGCTGGCCAATGATGGCGGCCGGCTGGATATATTGGGTATCGATGAGGCAGCCGGGGAGCTGCAGGTGCGTTTTGTTGGTAGCTGCGCCAACTGTCCTTACTCGCTACTGTCCATGGAGCAGATTGTTAAGCCGACCTTGCTGACGATTCCGGGCATTCAGCGTGTGGTACACCGAGCCAAAGCACGTACCCGCGAGTTATCCAGTGTGACCACCTGAGCAAGCCGGGTTTGGATCAGGACACCCTGGATCAGGCAACTCTGACATCTCAGCTCGCCGCGTGAGAAACGGCGGGCAAAGCCTGGATTTAAAACCTGTCATGCTCATAGCATGGCGCTTCACGGCAGCGGATACACGCAGCAATCCGAAGCGCCTTTACCCGCCAATATAAACGAATGCAAACGTGCACCTGGTTTATTAAGATTTAATAGGCTGGAACTGCACTTTGTTTTTAATCCCACCGCAGGCCAGCCGCAGGAATAATTTGCTTTTAAAACCTACTTCAGGCAGCGTATTAATGGCAGGATTACCGTACCGGTTACGGGGGTTAAATGATTGTTGAATCCCGATTTTATTCCTTGCTGGCGGGAGCAAGATTGCTGGAATTCACCAAGTGAATGAGCCATTAAGCGAGAGATCGGACGAGGCATGCTCCGGTCAGCAGATTGTCGGCTGGCGCGAGTGGGTGGCGCTGCCGGCACTGGGCGTGCCCGCCCTGAAAGCAAAAATTGACACCGGTGCGCGTACCTCCGCGCTGCATGTCACCCAGCTGGAGTCATTTTTCGAAAATGGGCGGCATCAGGTGCGTTTTGTGCTGCACCCGTTGCGCAAACGGCCAGCGCTGGCAATAAACTGCCAGGCCGAGGTGGTGGACGAGCGTTTGGTGAGCGATTCCGGTGGTCACCGTGAAAAACGGCTGGTTATCCGTACACCCTTGCGACTGGGTGGTGTCGAGTGGTCTATCGAGATGACACTCACCAATCGCGAGGATATGCTGTTTCGGATGTTGCTTGGACGCACTGCTATGCATAGACGACTGTTAGTCGATCCGGCCCGATCTTATCAGTGCGGGCGCGAGCTCAGAAAAGCCTATCGGCGCAGCCCCCTCAGGAAGTAATGTAATACGCTGTTTTATAGGCGAAACAGACGTTAGCATCTGGAGAGTTATTTTGAAAATTGCCATTCTATCCCGTGGACCGAATCTGTACTCGACCCGACGCTTACTGGAAGCCGCTGAAGAGCGTGATCATGACACCCGTGTGATCAATCATCTGCGCTGCTATATGAACATCACCTCACACAAGCCGCAGGTGCATTATCAGGGTAAATCCCTGGAAAACTTCGACGCGATTATTCCGCGTATCGGCGCTTCGGTTACGTTTTACGGCACAGCGGTGTTGCGCCAGTTTGAAATGATGGGCGCGTATCCTCTGAATGAATCAGTCAGTATCACCCGTTCCCGCGATAAACTGCGCTCGCTGCAATTGCTGGCGCGTGAGGGTATCGGTCTGCCGGTGACGGCATTCGCCCATGCGCTGGGGGATACCAAGGACATTATCAATATTGTCGGCGGCGCACCGATGGTGGTCAAACTGCTGGAAGGTACCCAGGGCATGGGCGTCGTACTGGCTGAAACCGCGCAGGCAGGCGAGAGCGTCATCGAAGCGTTTCGGGGTTTGAAGGCGAACATTCTGGTGCAGGAGTTCATTAAGGAAGCCGGCGGGGCGGATATCCGCTGCTTTGTTATTGGCGGTAAAGTCGTCGCGGCGATGATGCGCCAGGCCAAAGAAGGCGAATTCCGCTCCAATTTGCACCGTGGCGGCAGTGCCAAGCTGGTCAAGCTGACACCCGAGGAGCGCTCGACTGCGGTACGGGCTGCCAAGGCTATGGGGCTGAATGTCGCCGGGGTGGATATTCTGCGCGCCAATCACGGACCGGTGGTGATGGAGGTCAATTCCTCGCCCGGTCTGGAGGGCATTGAAAAAGCCACCGGGCGGGATGTGGCCGGCATGATCATTGATTTCATCGAAAAAAACGCCCGACCCGGCAAGACCCGCACCCGCGGTAAGGGCTAACACATGAGCATATCCAGCGCCGCGTTTGAGCCATTACAGATCAACGGTGTATCGATTGCGCCCGGCGAGCGCGTAACGATCGATCTGCCGTTGCCCAACCTGTACACGCATACGCCAATGACGATGCCGGTGCGGGTATTTCGTGGCCGCAAGCCGGGGCCGACGCTGCTGGTCACGGCAGCGCTGCACGGCGATGAGATCAACGGCGTCGAAATTATCCGCCGTCTGGTGACGTTGCCGCTGTTGAAGCGCTTGCGCGGCACTCTGATCGCGGTGCCGGTGGTCAATGTGCTGGGTTTTATCAACCATACCCGTTATCTGCCGGACCGGCGGGATCTGAACCGCAGTTTCCCCGGCTCGAATAAAGGCTCGCTGACCTCGCGTCTGGCTGATCTGTTTGTAGAAGAACTGTTCAGCAAAGCCACCCACGGCATCGATTTGCATACCGGGGCGATCCACCGCGACAATCTGCCGCAGGTTCGGGCCAATCTGGCCGTACCGGAAATCCGCGCGCTGGCCGAGGCTTTCGGCACGCCGGTTATTCTCGACAGCGGCGATAAACTGATCGACGGTTCTCTGCGCAAAGTGGCGTTCGAACAATCGGTGCCCTATATCGTTTACGAAGCCGGTGAAGCGCTGCGCTTCGACGAATTATGCATCCGCGCCGGGGTCCGCGGTGTCATCGCGGCCATGCGCATGCTGGCGATGCTGCCGGCTGGCAAACCGAATAAAGGCAGTGCACTGCGGCGTCCGGTCATTGCCGAGTCCAGCAGCTGGATGCGAGCGCCGCAAAGCGGCATTGTGCGGGCCGCCAAACCCTTGGGCGCACAGGTGGAAAAAGACGAAGTTCTGGCCTTCGTCAGCGACCCGTTCGGTGAACAGGAATCTGCGGTTACCGCCCGCTTTGCCGGTATTGTGGTGGGCTGTAGTAATATTCCGCTGGTGAATGAAGGCGATGCCTTGTTTCATGTCGCTCGGGTGGCTAAACCCGATTCGCTGGAAGCCTATGTTGAGCACTATCACGAAGAGCTTAGCGTTGCCTCGGAACTGGCCGATCCGTATAACACGTAAAGCTCGTGCGTTTTTACTCAGTTTGGCGCTGCTGCTGGCAGTAGCGCTACTGCTGGATCGCTGGTTTCCCGTTCCGCTGCATAAAGCTAGTCAACTGTCGGCGCTGGTGCTGGATCGGGAGGATACAGTGTTGCGCGGATTTGCCAGTGCTGACGGCTACTGGCGTTTGCCGGTGGAACTGGATCAGGTCGATGCTGGTTTTATTGCGATGCTGCTGGCTTTTGAGGACCGTCGTTTTCACTGGCACCCCGGTATCGATCCGCTGGCCTTGCTGCGTGCCTGCGGGCAATGGCTAGCGCATGGCCGGATCATTTCCGGTGCGTCCACCCTGACCATGCAGACAGCCCGTCTGCTGGAATCCATTCCGCATACCCTGAGCGGCAAGCTGTGGCAGATCGGTCGCGCTTTGCAGCTGGAATGGCATTTGGACAAAGCCGAGATCCTGCAACTGTATCTGCAACTGGCACCGTATGGCGGCAACCTGGAAGGCGTGCGTGCTGCCAGTCTGGCCTATTTCGGTAAAGAACCCACCTACCTGACGCCAGCCCAGTCCGCTTTACTGGTGGCGCTGCCGCAATCGCCGACCCGTTTGCGGCCGGATCGAGCTGCGGAAGCTGCCCGTCAGGCCCGAAATAAAGTTCTGACCCGGCTCTATGAGTACGGCTTGTTAAACGAGCAGGTCTGGCGCGAAGCCAGCCAGCAGGCTGTACCCGAACAGCGGCGGGAACTACCCCTGCTGGCACCGCATCTGGCGCGTCGGCTGCACGAACAGACACCACAGCAGAGCCGTATTCGCAGCACTCTGGATGGCCGCCTGCAACGTCAGTTGCAGGATTTGGGGCGGCAGCACTGGTCGGATTGGGGCCGCAGGTAAATCTGGCTATTCTGGTGGCGAATCATCGGGATCAAACGGTACTGGCGCATCTTGGCTCGGCGGATTTTTTCGCTACGGAGCGGGCCGGGCAGATCGATCTCAGCCTGGCCGTGCGCTCGCCCGGTTCGACCCTGAAACCGGTGGTGTACGGTATGGGTTTCGAGGATAAACTGATCCATCCTTTGACTCGGGTAAACGATGTGCCGACCCGGTTTGGCCATTATCAGCCCAGTAATTTCCTGCACACTTATCATGGCGAGGTCAGTGTTCGTGAAGCACTGCAGCAGTCGCTCAATATTCCAGCCGTAGCGGTTCTGGATCAGGTCGGGCCGGGTCGGGTGGCAGCGCGCTTGCAACAGGCGGGAATTAACCTGCACTGGCCCACCGGACAGACTGATCCGGGGCTGCCACTGGTGCTGGGCGGGGTAGGGATGACACTGACCGATCTGACTACTTTGTACACCGCTCTGGCGAACGATGGCCGGGTCCGTCCTTTGCGTTATCGCCAGGCCACACCAGCCGGTGGAGCTGTATCTGCCGGATCTGTCGCTGATTCAGAAGGTGTGCCACTGTTGACAGCGGCTGCGGCCTGGCAACTGCGCGATATTCTGCGTGGTACGCCGCCACCGGTCAGCGCAATACCGTATGCTAACCAGCGCACGGCGCGCCGGATTGGTTATAAAACCGGTACCTCGTACGGTTTTCGGGACGCCTGGGCAATAGGCTTCGATAATCGCTATACCGTGGGTGTCTGGCTGGGCCGGCCAGATGGCACACCGAATCCGGGCCGGCATGGTGCCAATACCGCCGCGCCGCTGTTGTTCAGGGTGTTTGATCTGCTGCCGACAGCACCGGGCAGTGCCGATCCGGCACCGGCAGAGGTATTGCAGGTCAGTCGTAATGAGCAATTGCCACAGACGCTGCGTTATCTGTCAAGCACCACGTCTACGGACGGGCAGACAGGGGTCGAGCCGTTACGGATCACGTTTCCTGTAGACAGTGCAACTATCGAATTGAACACGGCTCAGTTGCCGCTGGTCGCCAGTGGCGGTCGTAAACCTTTGCAGTGGCTGGTCAACGGTCGGCCAGTGGCCAGCTCGGCTTTCAAGCGGCAGGCTCTGTGGCCGGTCGATGGTGTTGGTGCGGTCGATATTACGGTTCTGGACAGTGCCGGTCAGTCAGCGGCTGCCACGGTTTGGTTAAGTGGCCCCGTGAACGGTCTTGCGTCACCCTGAGCAGCTTGTAAATTGGCCATTCTGCTCTAAGCTTGAAGATAGCAGCCTGTTATCGGACGACTAATCAGGCAGGTCGATACGTCCAGGTTCGCTACCACTGTTTGGAGGATCATAACCATGCAAATCAGTCCCTGTTCACTTGCCCTTACCATGTGTTTGGGCCTGACGGCGGGCAGTCCCGCTCTGGCGGTCAGCGAGGCCGATATTCTGCAGGCCGCCGGCAATACCTCGGAATGGCTTACTTATGGTCGCACCTACGACAATCAGCGCTATGTTCCGTTAACGCAAATTACCCCTGACAATGTCGCCGGCCTGCGTCCGATATGGACTTTGTCCACCGGATCACTGGATGGTTTGGAAGCAACGCCGCTGCTGAGTGACGGTGTGTTGTATTTTTCCGGTGATTACGCCCATGTGTTTGCCGTTGATGCCCGTAGCGGAATACTCAAGTGGCGTTACCAACCTGAATACGAGGAAGGTCTGGAAGCTAAACTGTGTTGCGGCCCGGTCAACCGAGGTGTGGCACTGGCCGGCGATCTGGTCTATGTCACAACCCTTGATGCCCGGCTGGTCGCGCTGAATAAAACCGATGGCAGCGTGGTCTGGGAAAAAACCATCGGCGACTGGCAAGCAGGTTATACCGCGACCGCCGCACCGTTGCTGGTCAAGGATAAAATCCTGGTCGGTATCGCCGGCGCTGAATATGGCGTGCGCGGTTATATTAAAGCTCTGGATGCCAAATCCGGCGAGGAAGCCTGGACAACCTATACCATTCCGGCACCCGGGGAGCCAGGCAATGATAGCTGGCCCGGCGAAACCTGGAAAACTGGCGGTGCCAGCACCTGGGTGACCGGTGTCTACGACCCCGATCTGAATCTGGTGTATTGGGGCACCGGCAATCCGGGGCCGTGGAATTCCGATCTGCGCAAAGGGGATAATCTCTGGTCCAGCGCGATCATCGCTATGAACGCCGACAGCGGCAAGATCGAATGGGGTTATCAATATACCCCCAACGATGCCTGGGACTACGATGGTAACTGCGCGCCAATCCTGGCTGATATCAGCATTAATGGTGAACTGCGCAAAGTTGCTGTGCAGGCCAATCGCAACGGATTTTTGTATGTGCTGGATCGCACCAACGGCGAATTCATTTACGCCAAGCCCACCGTGCCCGGCATTAACTGGACTACCGGACTGGACCCGCAAACCGGCCGCCCTGCTGTCAATGAAGACATGCGTCCGCTCAGCGGCGGCAAAACTGTTGAGCCAATTATTCCCGGACTGGAAGGCGGTACCAACTGGTTTCCGATTGCTTACAATCCGGAGCTAAACTATGTCTTCCTCAATTCGAATGACTGGGCGATGGCGATGACAGCCTGGCCGGGCGACAAGGTCACGTACAATCCGGGCGATATCTATATGGGTGTGGATTTCCAGATGTACCGAACGAAAGATCATATCGGCCGGGTGATGGCGTTCGATCTCAATAGCGGCGAATTTGCCTGGGAAACCCCCAATCCTTTACCTCTGTTTGCCGGTATTCTGGCTACCCAGAGCGGCCTGATTTTTACTGGCGATCAGCGCGGCTACGCGATGGCGCTGGACGCCAGGAGCGGCAAGGAATTATGGCGCTTTCAGACTGGTTCCGGCATCAATGCCTCGCCAATCAGCTATGAATTGGATGGCGTGCAATACGTTGCCATTCTGTCCGGTCTGGGAGGCGATCCCAGTTTTTATTATGCCGGTCCTAAAGGCGGTATGTTGTGGGTCTTCGCGCTGGAAGGGGCCGCTCCGGCCGACAGTGAGCTCACGAGTCAGATCGATATTCCGGGTGCTTTGCCCCGTCTCGAGTCCAGCCCTGAATAATGACCCGGACAATGATTCGGACAATGAAACTGCGTGCTATAAGCTTTTTGCTGGCCGTCCTGTTGGGCGGCTGGCAGACAGCGACCGCCGCGCAAAAGACCTTGCGTGGCTCGGCGCACGCGTTCAGTGGCGATACAGTGATTGTACGCGGTGCCAAACTGCGTCTGTTCGGTATTGTTTGCACCGGCGTCGAGATGCAAGCTGTCAGTCCGCCGCCGGCGACTGGGCCTGTGGTAAACAGGCCGAGCAGGCGTTGGCGGACTTGATTGACGGCCAGGAATTAAGCTGCCGACTGCGCCATAAAGTCGGGCATGGATACTGGCAGGCCAGTTGTACCCTGAACGGGCAGGATATTGCAGCCACTCAGGTGCAGGCCGGCTGGGCTAAAGCCGAACCCGACATGACAGACGAATATATTGAACAGGAAGCACAAGCCCGCGCTGCCGGTCTGGGGATATGGCGACCTGAATGAATAGGAAAGTGCAGTTATCAGAAGCAGTCTGGTGAATGCCCGTGTTACAACCAGCGCTTGCGTTTGAAATAAATAAGCGGAATGACCGCAGATGTAATCATCAGCGAAATAGCCAATGGATAGCCGAATGACCAATCCAGTTCCGGCATGTGATGAAAGTTCATGCCGTAAATACTGGCAATCAGGGTCGGTGGTAGAAAAGCGACGGCGGCCACCGAGAAAATCTTGATAATCGCGTTCTGCTCAATATTGATCATGCCCAGGGTGGCATCGAGCAGAAAATTGATTTTATTGACCAGAAACGAGGCATGATCGGTCAGCGATTGCACATCCCGGCTGAGTGTTTTGATGCGGACGCGCATTTCCTTGGTGGGTTTATAGCGCTGCTGGGAGCCCTGTTGGGGACGGTTTAGAAAACCGAGCAGACGACCGATGCTGACCAGGCTCTCGCGGGCTTTGGAGGTCAGGTCACCAAGCTTGCCGACCTGGCGCAAAACCCGCTGAAAATCGCGCCCTTTGGTCGGTTGCATATCCGGGTGCTCGAATACGTCCAGCGAAAGCAGATCCAGGTCACTGCCAATCCGTTCCAGAATATCCGCCACCCGGTCGATAATGGCATCAAGCAGGCCGGCCAGCACATATTCCGCCCGCTGATACCCAAGGCCGTTGCGCTGTACCCGGGCCGAAAACGTGGTAAAGGGCATCGGCTCGGTATAGCGCAGTGTGACCAGTTTGCTGCCGATGAGTATAAACGTGACAGCCGAGCTGTTCGGGCGTTCGGTTTCAGTGCCCGACAGCACAGTGGCGGTCAGATGTATCGCGCCAGCTTCAGTGGTATACAAACGGCTGGATACTTCAATTTCCTGCATTTCCTCCCAGCTGGGTGCGTCGATACCGAGCGCTTTCTCAACCCGCAATTCTTCTGCTGGCGTGGGCTGATAGAGATCAAGCCAGACGGCTTTGCCGTGCAGATCTTCCTCTTCGATAACGGTGACTTTGCGCAGCCCGCGCACCGCCGGTTCATAGATACTCAGCATAGTGTTTCTCTAGTACGTCCTCAGCGAGCGAATAACAGTACCAGAATACCGCTTGCAATCAGCAGCATACCGGCCAATTCCAAACGCTGCGTGTGCTCACGAAAACAGATGTGACACGCCCAGCGCCAGCAGAAACTCAATTTGTCCCAATGCTTTGACATACGACGCCCGTTCCAGGGTCATGGCGACAAACCAGCCCATAGAGCCCAGCGCTGACGTCAGGCCGACAAAACCGCACAGCCGTGTATGTTGCAACATGGTAGTTAATTGCGCCGGTCGTCGCCAGAGCAGATAAGCCAGCATCGACAGTGTTTGCAGTATAACCATGTACACCAGCGTCAAACCGGCACTGAACAGGGCATTATCCAGACCGAAGGATAAACTGGCCCGGCGCAGTGACAGCGAACAAACGGCGAATAACAGGCCGCAGCCCAGGCCCACCAGTGCCGGTCGACTGAACAGCCGTTGTAACAGGTGAGCGCCGTCGATATCGCTGCGCGCCAGGGTGAGAATAACCAGTCCGGCCACGCTGATAATTATCGCCAGCCAGCCGAGCGGGCTGATAAATTCACCGAACACCAGTGCCCCGACCAGTGCTGTCAAAAATGCCTCGGTGCGCGCATACGTTGTGCCGACGGCAAAATTACGCAAGGAAAACAGATAAATCAATAAAATCGTCGCCCCGATCTGGGTTAATGCCGACAGTGTCGCGAAGATCAGAAACGTACTATTGAAAGCAGGCAGCGCAAGATCAAACACTTGCATGACAACCAGCAGATACAGCAACACAAAAGGCAGTCCGAACAAATACCGCACCAAAGTCACCGTCACTGGATCAAGATAGCCGGCCAGTTGTTTCTGTCCCGCCGTGCGCACGGTTTGCATCATGACAGCAAATAAAGTGATCGGAATCCAGGCCCAGGTCGGCATTGTGGTGTACCTCTGCTAAGGGTAAACGGCTAGCTTAGGACAGCTAAGTGAATAACACCAATTCATATAAGTCATCTATCTTATAACCAATAAGAATAGTAAAAGCCGTTTGAACTATCCGCTCATCAGCTGGAATAAGCGCTACACGCAAAATAGCGCCTTTTTGCCAAGCTATACTGTTAACCAGAAGGGGGGGATAGAGACAGTAAGAATTAAAGAGACGGTATTTTCTTTGCGAGTGTGGATTTCAGCACTACCATAGTAGTTAGCGCATAACGCTACCCTATGATGAACAACAATTCAGAACCCTAGCAGGATGAGTTTCATGGCAACTAATAATCCCACCTTTCCGGTCCTTCGTTTCCCGATTCTTGAGCAGGTGCCCTTGCCGCCTGTGCAACGTGTGCGCTTGTCGCATCCGCAGGCCGATCCGGTCGCCGATTTGCAGGCTTCCGTGGTTAGTGCGCTGGAACAGTCTGCCCGTTTTCGGCAACTGCCGGCCGGCAGTCAGGTGGCAGTGGCAGTGGGCAGCCGCGGAATCGCCCGCATCGATGAAGTCGTCACGTATGCGATCAGCTGGCTGAAAACGCGCGGGTTGGAGCCGTTTATCGTTCCCGCTATGGGTAGCCATGGTGGTGCCAAAGCGGAAGGACAGGCTGCGGTGCTGGCGCAATTGGGGGTTACCGAAGAACGCGTCGGTGCGCCAGTGCGGGCCACCATGGAAGTTGTGGAATACGGCGCAACCAAAGAAGGTATCCCGTGTTATTTCGACGCCAATGCCGCTGCTGCAGATGCCGTTTTGCTGCTGGCGCGCGTCAAATCCCACACCAGCTTCGACCGGCCGATTGAAAGTGGTCTCAATAAAATGGTTGCGGTCGGTCTGGGCAAGGATCGTGGCGCGCGCAGTGTGCATACCCTCGGGCCACGCGGTTACACGGAGATCCTGCCGCAGCTGTCAGCCCTGGCCATTGAGCATAGCCCGATTGCCTACGGTATTGCGCTGGTAGAAAATGCCCGTAAAGATCTGGTGACGGTCGAAGGCGTTGAGCCGGAAAATTTCATGGCGGCGGATGAGCGTCTGCTGAAGCAGGCCAAAAAGCTGCTGGCGCGGCTGCCATTCGAGCAGATCGATGCCCTGATCGTGGAATGGATCGGCAAAGAAATCAGCGGTGCCGGGATGGATTATGCCGTGACCGCTCGCACAGACATTCGGGGCAAGTCGAATCCGCCGACACCGTTTATCCATAAGATCGGCTTGCTGGGAATCACAGCAAAGTCAGACGGCAACGGTATTGGCTTGGGGGTCGCGGACTTTACTACCCGCCAGGCGGCCGAGAGCTGTGACCTGCAAAAAACCTATACCAATGCCATTATCTCGACCTTTGGCGAAAAAGCCCGGATTCCGATTGTGCTGCCCGATGATCGTACCGTGATCAACGCTTGTGTGCTGACCTGCTGGCGGGCTGATCCCGAGAATGCGCGGCTGTGCATTATTCATTCAACCCTGTATTTGAACGAAATCCTGGTATCACCCAGTCTGCTGGCCGATCTGGAAGGGCATGCTGACATCGAGATTTTATCCGAACCCGAACCACTGGCGTTTGACGAGAACGGTGCGCTGCTGACCCGTTGCGGAATCTAGGGCATTAGCTCAGGCGAGCTTGCGCAGGTGCCGGCGTTCGCGCCAGGAGATGTAAATGCCGCTGCTGACAATGACCGCCATACCCAGCCAGGTCCAGCGGTCAGGAAAATCGCCGAACACCACATAACCGATGAGTGTCGCCATCACGATTTCACTGTAGCTGAGCGGTGCCAGTTGGGCAGCAGGAGCGTGCTGCAGGGATTTGGTAATCAGGAAATGACCGCTGGCGGCGATCATGCCCATCGCCGTCATCCAGAGCAGATCGGTGAGGGTGGGCGTATGCCAGCCGAATGGCAGCAGACAGCTGGTTACCAGCACCCCGATCACGCCAGTGGCGGTCAGCGAAATCAGCGGCGGTGTGCCTGTATTGGCCAGTTGCCGGGTGGTAACGATATACAGGGCATAACACAGGCCGGCGCAAATCGCGAGTACACTGGCCCAGCTGAAGACACCCAGACCGGGCCGGATGATAATCAGTGCCCCCAGAAAACCGATGATGACTGCTGTCCAGCGCCGGGGGCCGACCGACTCACCCAGAAACAGGGCTGACAGCACGGTGACCACAAACGGCGAGATAAAAATCAGGGACAGGGCATCGGCAATCGGCATATACGCCAGCGCAGCAAAGAAAAATCCGGTAGAACCAAGCAAAAATAAGCCGCGCAGCAATTGTAACGGTGTAGCGGCTGGCCGTAGGCTGCGTGCGCCATGATAGTAAAGTGTCAATGGCAGCATCAGCAGCAGATGAAAAAAATAGCGTGCCCATACCACCTGGACCAGAGGGTAGCTCGTGCTCAGGTATTTGGCGATGCCATCAATGAATGGCACGACAAACATCGCCGCTACCATCAGGATCATACCCAGCAGAGGATTGGGCAGGGTATTTGGCGTGTCAGCCGGTTCCTGCGAGGGGGCGTTCATGTCAAGGCTGGCCAGTGTTTCAGCCAGAACACCATGGGCTTGGCGGAGGGCGCATCTTCATCCAGATCCTGCCAGACATAGTCGGTCTGCAGGCTGGGCTGTTTGGCATAACCACGCTTTTGCCAGAAGCTATCCAGCGGCACATAATTCGGGGGGCGGCGCGGGTGATCAGGCGGGCGCTGCACGGCGCAAAAACAGGTGATATCGAACTCACCCAGACTGCGGGCATGGGCTTCGCGTTCACTGAAAAATTTCACGCCAATACCCTGACCGCGATAGGTCTTTCTAAGCACCGATTCGCCAAAGTAAAAAATTTTTCCGATCTCGTAGCCGTGTGCACTGAAAGGGCGTTTGAATTCTTCGGTTTCGTGCCGCAGAGGCAGTCCGGTCGCTGCGCCGACGACCTCTTCGCCATCCAGCGCCAGCACAATGACGCTCCCGGCCGAGCGGATATACGTCTGCAGATATTGACTCTCGTAGTCCAGATCGCCCCGATACAGATAAGGAAATTCACGAAACACTTCGATTCTGAGCTGTGCCAGCACCGGGATGTAGTGTTCCAGACTGGCACCGCTGTGACGTTCCAGACGTAGCATCAGGCCCCGACCTGCTGCAGCCAGTCCTGCAGATTGTAGAAATTGCTGATGCGGCTAATCTGGCCACCGCGGATGTCGAAGAATGCACCGGCTGGCAGGCTATAAGTCTGCCCATGGGCTTCCGGCAAGCCGCTGTCAGTGTTGAGATATTCGCCGTCAACGATAAATTCGGCGGCTGCGCGCTGGCCGTCGCTGTTGCTCAGTACCACCAGATCGCGAATATGCTCCCGGTAACAGTGATTCATATGTGCCATGAACTGCTTGAACGCATCTTTGCCGGTTTCGCGCCGGCCTTGATTGATGTCGTGCACGACATCGTCGCTGAGCAGGCTGAAAAAAGTTGCCATATCGCCGTCATTGAACGCTTGGTAATAGCGGTTAATCAGGGTTTCGGTCGGGTTGCTCATAAGTTTTCAGAAAATCCGGTAAGAGAAGTTTTTGCCGCCGCTATTTTGCATACCTGGCAGCGCGTGGCAAGTACTGGCGCGACAGATTTGGATAATCGGCTTTTATGCCATTAGTCCGGGTATTTCGGATCGGGCGGTGAAAACGAACCTCTGCGATTTTCTTGTTTTTGCAACAGATCTCAGGGCGGCGTTTGCTGCTTGATGGTGTGCGAAACCCGCTCGGCCATACTATTGACGCCGCGCTGCGTGAGTTTAGGGGTAGATCCTTTCACTTCAACCAGATAATCGCCCAGTAACTGGCCTGATTGGACGTTGACCAGACGCCCCATCATATAGGCAAACAGAAAACTGGGTTTGTGTAACCGACCCACCAGAATCCAGTCAGCGTTGTGCTCCGCGCCCAGGGCAGCAGCAAGATTGGCATGTTCGAATAAATAGCCGAAAGCGGCGTCGGCTTTGGCCTGCGCGTCAGGGGCAATGCTGATGATTTGAAAATCTGTCTGTTCGGCCAGGATAGTCCGCAGCATCGGTGCAATCGAGGCAGTCCGCTCCAGTTCGGCGGGGATGCCAGGTTGCAGCGTCAGGTCGTTCAGCTCAAAATCGAGTATTGCGACACGCACTGGCGGCTGTGCCGGTGCCGCCGCACGAACTGTCAGGAACGGCGTTGCAGCCAGCAGAAGGCCGGTAATAACTGTTATAAGCAGCCGGCCGGGAAAATCTCTGACAAAAAACAACATGAGGGCGTGTGCAGAGCAGGGTTTCATGGTGGCAGTCCTGGTGGTGACAGTCTCGAGGGTGGTGTATTACGTCCGGCATTATTATGCCAGCAGGAAAAACGTGAAGACAGAGAAACCGTGCATACGGTGCAAGACAGGGTAGCGTTTATTAGCACACAGCCAGTGAACGGGCAGACGTCTCAGGATGTGCCATGCTGGCCGTGTTGTGGGAACGCACAAAGTCTGCGAATTCCTCTGCGGGTAAGGGTCGGCTGATAAAGTAGCCTTGCCCAAAAGAACAATGGGTTTGTTCAATGAATGCCATTTGCTCTGCGCTTTCTATGCCTTCAACCACCACGGTCTTGCCCAGATTAAGTCCCATTTGAATAACCGACTCGACCAACACGCACGCTCTGCTGTTTTGCGGGATATCTATAATAAACGAACGATCAATTTTAAGCGTATCCACCGGAAACCGTTGCAGGTAACCCAGGGAGGAATAACCGGTACCGAAATCATCGATAGCAATGCTAACGCCGTATTGCCGCAGCCGGCTCAATTGCGTAGCGATATCCATCCGTTCGTCCATGAAAAGACTTTCCGTGATTTCGAGTTCAAGACGGTCGGGAGACAGTTTGGCAGCCGCCAGCCAGCTGAGAATGCGCTCATCAAAATCGGGCTGTTTGAATTGACGGCTGGAGACATTGACAGCCAGCTGTTGCAGCTTTAGCGCCTCAGACTGCCAGTGCTGAAGCTGACGACAACCCTGCGCTATCACCCAGTCGCCAATCGCGTCTATCAAGCCGAGTTCTTCGGCCAGTGGAATAAACACAGCGGGGGACACATGGCCACGTACAGGGTGCTGCCAGCGCAACAACGCCTCGGCGCTGGTAATGGTCTGCGTGTGCAGGTCCAGTTTGGGCTGGTAGACCAACTCGAACTGTTCCTGTGCCAGTGCTTGGCGCAGATCACGTTCCAAGTGGGCGCGCTCCAGCATTTCGGTATCCATTTTTTTGTTGAAAAACTGATAGGTGGTGCGCCCGTTGCGTTTGGCGTGATACATAGCGGTGTCCGCATGACGCAGTAATTCCTCGCCGCTGCTACCATCGGACGGATAGATCGCAATGCCGATACTGGCGCTGATGAATTGCTCCTGGCCATGCAGCTGGAAAGGCTGGGACAACGCAGCGATAATCTTTTTTGCATAGGCACCGACCGGGTTAGCCGAGGGCAACTCACTGAGTAGAACCGTGAACTCATCGCCGCCCAGCCGGGCCGCTGTGCTGTTGGTGTCTAAACAGTTTTCGATCCGTCTGGCGGCATCTTCCAGGAGTTGATCACCGGCGGCGTGGCCCATGGCGTCGTTCACGATCTTGAAACGGTCCAGATCAATGAACAGCACTGCCAGCAAGGTGGTTTTATCGCTGCTTTGCCACATCGCACGGTCGAGCAGATCCAGGAAATAAGGCCGGTTAGGCAAGCCGGTCAAGGCATCATAATGGGCCTGGTAATTAAGCTGCTGACTATGCGCCCGGCTGGCCAGGGCTACGCCGATGCGATCTGCCAGATCGCCGATGTGGCGGATGTCATCCGGGCTGATCTTCCGGCAGTGCCCCCGGTAGCGCCAGTGCCAAGACCGACCGTACGCTTATCCTGAATGATCGGGGCGATCAGGCTGGCGGCAGCGTTCCAGCCGGTCAATAAGGCCAGTTCTGTTGTTTTGACGCCTTCAACAATGCCACAGAAAAGCGTTGCGGTGTCCGGTATGGCGCGCCCCATCTGTTTCGGCAAAATCAGCTCGGAAGCAGTGATGTGTTCTTGCACTGCATAATTTTTAAAAAATGCACGGGCCTGTGCCGGCTGCTGCATATCGAACAGCAGAATATTACCGGTATCTGCCGCTACAATGCTGGGTGCATGTTCCAGCACGATCTGGATCAGATCGTCGAGTTCAACCCCGGTCTGAATCGCGCGATCCACCTCGGCGAGCGTATCCAGGGCACAGAACTGGCGTTCCAGCTGGGTCGACATGCTGTTAAACGCTTCTGCCAGATCGTCGAATTCATCGTGGCTGTTGACAATGATAGGTTGGGATAACTGGCGGCGTGCCAGCAAACGGATACCGTCGATGAGTTTTTCCAGCGGTACCAGAATCTTACGAATCTGGCTCAGGCTGAGAAACAGCCCCAGCAGCAGGGCCAGGATAATCAGGGCCGGAAACGATTGCATAAACGCGCCAAGTGGAGCCCAGGCCTGGGCTGACTGCTGGAACGCCACGATTTTCAGGTGTGGATAAAGAAACTGTGGCTCCAGAAACAGCTCCCGGTATACCGCAGAATACTCGTCCCCTATAGAGTGCCAGCGTAATGTTCCGCGATGATCCTGCAACGGATTGAGTTGCCAGACCTCCGCCGGCACAGCGCGAGAGCAGTAAAGATTCCGGCCGCGGGCACTAATCACGCAAACATCCGTCAGCAGCGGTAGCCGCTCGGCTTCACCCCAAAGAAACTTGGGGCTTATTTCAGCCAGCAGGGCTGCTGCACCGCTGCTCTGAGGATCGAGCGCCAGCCGCAGATAGATGGCAGGGCGTTGACCGGGTAAATAGGAAATAAACAGCTGGCTACCGCTTGTTATGGGCGCTGCTGGCTGTGGCAGGGCAGGTATAAGGCTGCCTTCGATCAGAGGTAGTTGCTCGCCGGCGTTCGTGATAAGCACCAGACTTTCGATGCCGCGACGGCTGAAATCAACCGTGGCAAACAGATTTGCCCGGGTGTCTGCTGGTGCGATGGCGATGGTTTCAAGTATCGCTCTGGCTTGCTGCAGTCGATCAACCAGCGCCATGCCATAGTTTTTGCTCAGCTGCCACAGCATGGCTTCATTCTGCTGACTTAAAACCCTGGATACTTGAAAAAAGGCCAATGCAGCCGTGATGATGATGGGAATAAACGCCGACAGCACCAGCAGGATGAAAACCCGCCTGGCAACTCTGCTGCGCAGCATGCCGAGCTCAAGCATGCTAATAATCCGCTGCCAGCCCGATGTAACCGCCGCTTTTGGCGCGGATGATATCGTCATGGCTGACTTTGGGGCGTAATGACTGATTGGTTTTGCCGTCTTTACCCATACTGTAAAGATCGTAATCGGTATTCAGCGGGTTTTCGGAGCGGTCTTTACGGTTGCCGCCTTTGCCTTTTTTCCCAAGGATTTTCAGATAACGATAATCATTGCCCCAGGGGTCTTGTTTGCATTCCCCCAAAGGTACTTCCGCGAGCGTCGCCGGGTAATCCATATGCACGGTGAAATAGCGTTCTATCGCCAGCTCAATTTGTCGCAGACAGGTTTTCACCTGGATTATTTTCTGGTTGTCCAGATGAGCGGTGTAACTGGGCACAGCTATTGTCGTCAAAATTGCAACAATCGCCATGGCAATTAACAGTTCGAGCAGGGTGAAGCCCTGATGATGACCAGGATTGGCTCTGGCTGCACAGTGTTGTTCGGCCCGCTTGAGAGAATTTTATAAGTCATTCAGATTTTTCAAGGCATTAAAAAAACAGCATGATTGTGGATCGGACCGTTATGGGTGCAGCGGGTCAAGGGCATTTTAAATATAATAAAAAGCAAATTTTATGCCGAAAAAAAGGAAGCTGCCAGGGCGGGCAAGCGTGGGGGATAATCGTAGTTTCCGTTGCGAAAAACGCAGGATGGGAACCAGGTAAAATTGACAAGAAACTGTCACGTGCCTGCTGTGAAGGGTAAGTTTCTGCCCTGATCACTCTCTGGCATGTAAAGAATTTCAGACCACAAAAGCCTGTTTAGACGGTTTTTTTATGCCATGAAATTCTGAAAAATCCGGTAGGTGGATGAATCACAAGACGTGCGGCTTGTTCCAGCGAGGTTGCATCGGAGGATCACGAATAGCCTGTATCACCGCAGCGCAATACCGCCCGACAGCCTCCCGGTCGTCGATCTGATCCAGTGCCTCCTGGCAACCATCGCCGAGTGCTTGCGCGTGTTGCGCCAGTGCTTCCCGCGCGCCGGGCTGAATGGCATCCGGTGCCAGCTCGGCCATAATGCGCAGCAGATGCAAGGCGGCACTGCGGTCACGCTTCACATAAGGCCGTAAACTGTCGAAAACCGTGGCGGCAACGGTCTGGAAGGTTCTTTCTGATAGCAACACCCGAGGCTGCCCCTGGGTATCGTAATGGCAGGCTGACCGGGGTGGGCGACGGGCCAGCACGGCCAGTGAGGGTGCCAGCCAGTTCATGCAGTTAATGGCAGTAAACGGGTCATTGATACCGGGCGATAAAGCCCGCACAGTGATTTCAACCAGTTCCTGAATCAGAAACATAAAATCCTGTGCCTGGGTGCGCTGCAAGCCGAAGGCAAAGCAGTCGTGGATATGCTCGCGGACGCTGTGTTCTGACTTGAGCGCCGGCCAGGCATACAGCAGAGGCTGCCGTTCGACAATGAAATCGCCGGGTTGCCTGGCCACAAACAACAGCAGATCATGCTGCTCGGCGATAGTCAGCAGTCCGGCATAGTTCAAATGCTGCAGATAACCGTTGTGTTCGGACCGGATCGGCGTGGCAGCCTGGTAGCGTGCTTGCAATTGTTCCCGGCTCAACGGGAGCGCGACCGGAGCCTCCTCTGAGTGTTGCGGATGCAAGCGTTCGATTTGTTCCTGCAATTCCAGGCCGAGCCGGGCTGCGACATTGGAAATATGAATAGTGGCGGGAACATGATGGATAAAATAAATCAGCACCGCGACGCTGGCCAGCGCCAGCCCGAGCGCCCCCAGAATAGCCAGCTGCGGCACGAAGGCTGCGCTCAGAGCCGTCTCGGCATCGCTGCCGGTCGGCAGCGCTTCGGCATTGCGCACGGCGCGCAGTACCAGCAGGCAGTAAATGAACGTCGCGATAAAGGTTCCCAGCGTGATCTGGTTACCGCGGTCCTGCATGAAATGGGTCAGCAAATGCGGGCCAAATTGTGAGGTGGCATACGCGACCGCTGAGATAGTGACAGAAAAGGTTACTCCGGCCACTGTGATCATCGATCCGGCAATTGCGGCCAGCAATGCCCGCGCGCCTTCCGGTCGACTGTTGAACAGCCAGCTGTCCGGACTGGCCCAGTCTGCGCCGAGCCGGCTGTCCAGCGCAGCCAGAGCAATGGCCAGTACAACAGCTGCGCAACTCATCAGGGTCGGGATGAACCAGTAACTGGCGTGAATATCGCTCCAGTATTTAGACAGTCTTGCCTGCATGGCCAGCCTCGTTGCAAAATCCTTACTATACCTTAGCGGCCGGGAGTTCTTGGGATCGTTATCCCTGTCAGTGATGTGCGTGCCGGGCTTAGCGTTGCGCGCCGGCTGTATTAAACTGGGCAGAACAATAAAGCTATAAGGACTACATCATGGCAATCCCTCCGACCGAACTGCTGCGGCAGATGTTCGATGCTGCGGTAGCAGCCGCCCAGCCTGCCGTCGCGCTACCTGCTCATTTGCCCGATCCACCGTCGGGTAAAACCATCGTGATTGGCGCTGGCAAAGCTTCGGCGGCGATGGCGCAAGCGCTGGAAGCACATTGGCCGGGTCCGCTGTCGGGTTTGGTGGTTACCCGCTATGGTTATGCCGTGCCGTGCGCCCGGATTGAGATTGTTGAAGCGGCCCATCCGGTACCTGACGCGGCCGGCGAGCAAGCGGCGCAGCGCATTCTTGAGCTGGTACAGGGCCTGAGCGCGGATGATCTGGTGATTTGTCTGATTTCCGGCGGTGGCTCCTCGCTGCTGAGCCTGCCCGCATCAGGCTTGACGCTGGCGGACAAGCAGGCTGTCAATAAAGCACTGTTGAAAAGCGGTGCGACCATCCACGAAATGAACAGCGTGCGCAAGCATTTGTCCGCCATCAAAGGTGGTCGGCTGGCGGCAGCCTGCGCCCCGGCACAGGTCGTGTCGCTGCTGATTTCCGATGTGCCGGGCGATGATCCGGATGTCATTGCCTCCGGCCCGACAGTGCCTGACCCCTCAACTTTCAGCGAGGCGCTGGCGATTCTCGAAAAATACCGCCTGCATGAGCCCGGTGCGATACCGGCCAATGTACTGGCGCATCTGCAACGTGGTGCGGATGAAACACCGAAACCGGATGATCCGCGTTTGGCGCATATCAGCACCCGTATGGTCGCTGCACCGCAGTTGTCGCTGGAAGCTGCCGCCCGGATCGCGCGTGAAAATGGTTATCAGGCCATGATTCTGGGCGACAGCCTGGAAGGCGAAGCGCGTGATGTGGCGCTGGTGCATGCGGGGATTGCGAAACAGGTGATTCGTCATGACCAGCCTGCCACGGCACCTTGTGTATTGCTGTCCGGTGGTGAAACCACGGTGACCGTGCGTGGTCAGGGCCGGGGCGGTCGAAATGCCGAATTTGCCCTGGCGCTGGCAGTGGCCTTGCAGGGCGAGCAGCGGGTGTACGCTATTGCCTGCGACACCGACGGTATTGATGGCACCGAGGATAATGCCGGCGCTATCGTCACCCCGACGACCCTGGCGCGGGCCGAAACGCAAGAGCTGAATGCCAAAAAATACTTGGCCAATAACGACGGCTATAGTTTTTTTCAGGCGCTGGATGATCTGGTCATCAGCGGGCCGACGCTGACTAATGTCAACGATTTTCGGGCGCTGATCATTACGGCCTGAGTGCTGCTGTAACGCTATAAATCTAACAATAATACGCATGCGCCTGGCCGGAATTACGGCCAGACGCGTGCCGGTTCACTATTCACTATTCGCTATTTGCTTTCGCTGTCATACAGGGTCGTGCAGTGCCCACTAATGGCGACCCTTCGGACACAACGACCAAAGGGGGATTTATGTCAGAAAACGCGCGTTTGCAAGATGTCAATTACATGCCGCCTTTGCGTGAAGCGGTGCCACTGGGCATTCAGCATGTGCTGGCGATGTTTGTCAGCAATGTCACTGTGCCCCTGATTATCGCCGGTGCTATTGGATTGCCTTCGGATCAAACCGGCTTTCTGGTGCAGATGGCGATGCTGGTGGCCGGCGTGGCAACCCTGGTGCAAACCGTGGGGATCGGCCCGATTGGCGCCCGCCTGCCGATTGTGATGGGCACCAGCTTTGGTTTTGTGCCGGTCATGATCCCAGTCGGTAAATCACTCGGACTGCCCGCTATTCTGGGCGCGGCGTTTATTGGTGGGCTGGCGATGGCACTGGTGGGGCTGTGTCTGCGCTGGGTCCGCTTTTTATTTCCGCCGGTGGTGACCGGTTTGTTTGTGCTGATGATTGGCATCCTGCTTCTGCCGGTAGGGTTTGCCTATGCCGGCGGCGGTTTCGGTGCGGCGGATTTCGGTGCCAGCCATAATCTGGCGCTGGCGGCGCTGGTGTTCATCACCACATTACTGTGCCACCAGTACCTGAAAGGTTTCTGGTCGGAAGTGGCGGTACTGCTTGGTATTCTGGTCGGATATATCGTGGCGATTCCGCTGGGGCTGGTGGATTTCTCGAAAATTACCGCAGCGGCTTCACTGCAGATCCCGTCACCGATGGTAATTGGTTTTGAGTTCCATGCTTCAGCGATATTCGGCATTGTCTTGATGGCTATAGTCACCTGCGCCGAGTCTATCGGTGATATCACCGGCACCGCCATTGGCGGCGCAAACCGCGAACCGACCGATCGGGAACTGTCGGGCGGCGTGATGGCCGACGGTCTGGCCAGCAGTCTGGCGGCTGTTTTCAATGCGTTTCCGCAGATCAGTTTCAGCCAGAACGTCGGACTGGTTGCCCTGACCGGGGTTGCCAGTCGTTGGGTGGTAGCCATTGGCGGGCTGTTTCTGGTGATTGCCGGTCTGATACCGAAAATCGGTGCGGTTATTCTGACTATCCCGAACGCGGTGCTGGGCGGTGCCCTGGTGATTACTTTCGGCATGATTACCAGCGCTGGTATCAAAATGCTGAGCACGATTGCCTTTGACAAACGCACTATTGTCATCATCGGGGTATCGCTGGCTTTCGCTATTGGTCTGCGCTCACAGGAAGCGCTGTACGCCGGCGCACCGGAAGGTTTGCAGGCCATTCTGCATTCCGGCCTGATACCGGGCGCACTGGTTTCGATTATTCTGAACCTTGTGTTGCCTAAAGCGGAGCCGGAGGATGGCTAATATCGCCTGCAGTGATAACGATCGCCTGATCAGCGAACTGACTATTCCGGGCTGGCTTGGGGGCAGTTCAAGACCCGTCGAACGGGCTGCGGACTGAGTCCTGTGGCCACTTTACTGGTTAAAAACGCACAACTGCTGGCCACGTTCGATGAGCAGCGGCGTGAAATACCTGCCGGCGGACTGTTTATCCGGGACAACATCATTGAGCAGGTCGGCCCCAGTGCTGATCTGCCTGCTGCTGCCGACCGGGTGCTGGATCTGCGCGATCATATTGTCTTGCCGGGGCTGATCAACACCCATCATCATCTATATCAGACCCTGACTCGGGTGATTGCGCAGGAGGCCGATTTATTCACCTGGCTGCAAACCCTGTATCCGATCTGGGCCGGACTGACCGACGAGGCCATTTATGTCAGCACCCAGCTCGGGCTGGCGGAGCTGGTGCTGTCGGGCTGCACCACCAGCAGCGATCATCTGTATCTGTTTCCGAATGACTGCACACTGGATAGTCAGATCCGGGCGGCGCAGGATATCGGTGTGCGTTTTCATGCTGCTCGTGGTTCGATGTCGCTGGGGGCCAGTCAGGGCGGACTGCCACCTGACAGCGTGACTGAGGATGAAAGCGCGATTTTGCAGGATTGCCGCCGGGTAATCGAGACCTATCACGACGCGGAACGCTACGCTATGTTGCGGATTGTGCTGGCACCGTGTTCGCCGTTTTCGGTCAGCCCCGATCTGATGCGGGAAAGCGCCGCCCTGGCGCGCAGTTATGGCGTGCGTTTGCACACCCATCTGGCAGAAACCCTGGAAGAAGAAGCCTTCTGCCTGGCCCGCTTTGGCCAGCGTCCGGTCGACTACGCCGCCTCGCTGGGCTGGACCGGGCCGGATGTCTGGCATGCCCACTGTGTGCACCTGAACCCGGCAGAGATCGCCCATTTCGGTGCCAGCTGCACCGGTGTGGCGCATTGTCCGAGCAGTAATATGCGTCTGGCCAGTGGTATCGCGCCGCTGCCGGCCTTATGCGCAGCTGGCGCGCCAGTAGGCCTGGGGGTGGACGGATCGGCTTCTAATGATGGCAGTCATTTACTGGCTGAAGCACGCCAGGCACTGCTTTTGCAACGCATAGCACCGGCGCGTTACGGAGCCAGCGCCACGTCAGATACCCATACGAACAGGGACGGGGCGGTTTTGCCGGTGATGCTGCTGCGCTGTCGGCCCGGCAGGCTCTGGAGCTGGCTACCCGTGGCTGTGCGCAGGTGCTGGGGCGAGATGATATCGGTCAGCTGACTGCGGGGATGGCAGCGGATTTTATCGCTGTCAATCTGAACCGGATCGGCTTTAGTGGGGCAGGGCATGATCCGCTTGCCGCGCTGGTGTTGTGTCAGCCGGTCAATGTCGATCTGGCGGTGATTAATGGCCGTATTGTGGTCGAGCAGGGCTGTTTAAGCACGCTTGAACTGGAACCCTTGCGGCGTCGCCATCAAGCAATTTCGCGTACCCTGCTGCAAAGCCGTTGAACGCAATCCGAGCAGGCAGCCGAGCGCGATAATAGCAACTAAGAAATTGATTCTGAGGACTTCATTAATGAGTGATTACGCATCAAATAATAATTCAGCTGATAATTCATCCGGGGGCGGTACTCTGGACCGCTATTTCAAAATCAGTGAGCGCGGCTCAACCGTTGCCACCGAAATTCGGGCCGGCATCACAACATTCCTGACCATGGGCTACATTCTGTTTATTAATCCGCAGATTTTGTCCCTGGCCGGTATTCCGGCAGCGGATGTTGCCATTGCCACTGCGCTGGGGGCGGCGATTGCCACCATTATCATGGGCTTATACGCCAATTTCCCGTTTGTGCTGGCACCGGGTATGGGGCTGAATGCGTATTTTACGTTTGGTGTCGTGCAGGGATTGGGCGTGTCCTGGCAGGTAGCGCTGACAGCGGTGTTTGTGGAGGGACTGATCTTTCTGGCGCTATCGCGAGGCGGTGTTCGCACCTTGATGATTAATTCCATTCCGCACGCGATCAAAATCGCTACAACCGTCGGTATAGGCTTGTTTTTGGCTATCATCGGCCTGCAAAACGTGCATCTGGTCGTCGATCATCCCGCCACGCTGGTCACCCTCGGTGATGTGACGCAACCGTCGGTCTATCTGGCGCTGCTCGGTGTCATTCTGACCGGAGCATTACTGGTTAAACGCATAAAAGGAGCCATCCTGATCGGCATTCTGGTACTGACTGTGATCGCCTGGTATGCCGGTCTGGCACCGATGCCGGAAACCTTTTTCAGCTTGCCAGCCCTGCCGCAGGAATCCTTTTTTGCACTGGATTTCAGTCAGGTGTTTACCGCCACGTTTATGACCGTGGTTATCGCGTTCATGTTAGTCGATATCTTCGACACCTCGGGTACCTAGATCGGGGTGGGCCGTCTGGCCGGTTTTCTGGACAAGGAAGGCCGCCTGCCGGGGTCGGATCGGGCGTTCAGCGCGGATGCTGTCGGCACCTCGGTCGGTGCCTTGTTCGGTACCAGCACCGTGACCACGTATATTGAATCCGCTACCGGGGTGGAAGAGGGTGGTCGCACCGGTCTGACCGCGGTGGTGTCCGGACTTTTATTTCTGCTGGCACTGTTTTTTATTCCGCTGGTTACCGCTGTACCGGCGCTGGCTACCGCGCCGGCGCTGATTATTGTTGGCACCATGATGATGGCAGGTGCTGCCGAGCTGGAGTGGCATCAGATGGACGACGCGATTCCGGCTTTTCTGACGGTTGTCATCATGCCACTGACCTATTCCATTGCGAATGGCATAACCATTGGTCTGGTCTGCTATGTGGTGCTGAAACTGGTAACCGGAAAAATCAGGGATATCAATCCTGTGCTGTTTATTCTGGCGTTGCTGCTGGCAGCCTATTACGCGGATGTGGCGCATCTGCTGGGCTGGATGGGTGCAGCGGCTGCATAGTTCGGTAGCAGCCGTGTCAGTCCGGTTTGGCTGACACGGCTGGCCTTCCTTCCGCTCCCCCGATTTTCCCGCCTAACGATCTGTCTCCCAGTCAACGCTGCGGGCTGATTCTCCAGCCAACGGCCAGCCCCAGATTCACCTTTTCCGGACAAGCCTTTTAGGCAGCAGTCAGACAGGCTCTGATAGGGATTCAGATTTGATTTTTTGTAATGTATGCATTAATGTATTTATAACGTATACGTTAAGGTATTCGTTAAATATAAAAAAACAAACCTGCTTTGTTTAGTTCCGGTTATTTTTCGATTACCAATAACGGTATATGTCGGCGCAGGCGATTAAGCGCCTGTTTATGCCAACAGTACGCCACCCAAGTACAAAACCCTGGAGGGGGACAATGTTTAGAAAGCTGTTACCGAAAATTGTCGGGTTGACTATCGTGGGCGTTATCAGCGCCATGACCGGGCTGACCAGCAGCGCCTGGGCCCGTGATATCAAACTGGCCCATCTGGCACCGGTTGATGATCCGCGCCATGAAACCCTGGTGCAGTTTGCTGACATGATCAGCGAACGAACCAACGGCGAGCTGCAGGTCAAAATCTTTCCGAAGTCGACGCTGGGTAAAGACCGCGAAGTCTTCGAACAACTGCAGGGCGGTCTGACCGAACTGGCGCTGAATGGCGAGATCATCAGTAATTTCTATCCCAAATGGTCGATCATTAACATGCCATACCTGTGGCGTGATCAGGACCATCTGCGGGCCTTTCTTAAGAGTGATCTGGCGCAGCAGTGGATTGATGAAACCCGCGAGGCTACCGGCGTCCAGATTCTTGGTTTTCTGGAACGCAATCCACGCATCCTGACCACGCGGGAAGCACCGGTTAATTCGATTGATGATATTCAGGGCCTGAAAATCCGGGTGCCTAAAATCGATATTTACATGGATACCTGGCGTGCCTTCGGCGTGCAGCCTACACCCATGTCAGCGTCGGAGTTTTTCCTGGGTCTGAAACTGGGAACGGTTGACGGTATGGAAAACCCTATCGAGGTGATGTACCACTGGAAGGTGTACGAGGTTTCCAAGTACCTGTCGTTTACCAACCATATGCTGACCCGCCTGTTTCTGACCGCCAGCCAGCAATTCCTCGACAGCCTGACGCCTGAGCAGCGTGCCATCGTCATCGAAGCCGGCAAGGAAGCGGAAGCCATCCATGCCCGCAAGCTGGAAAAAATGATCGACGAGCTCTCCGTCAAGCTCGAACAAGAGGGCATGGTGTTGAACAAAAATCCGGATGTGTCGGGTTTTCAGGAAAAAGCCAAGCTGGTACACGAGAAATATATCGATGTGTACGGGCAGGAGGTTTTCGACGCTATCCGCAATATGTAGTCAGGTAAGGCGTTGCAGCGAGCGGCGGTATTTATAATCGCCGCCGCTGTTATGTGTTCGGTTATTTATTCCAGGATTCTCAGTCATGCACGAATTGCCTAAACGGGCAGCCTGGTTCGACGAGACCCGCGAACCGTTATTCCGGCTCTTATTCTGGGGCACCGTCATTGCCTTCGGCATCATGGTGGTAGCGGCCTGGCTGCAGGTTATTTCCCGCTATTTTTTTAATTATCCGCTCGGCTGGACCGGTGAACTGGCTCAGATCATGATGTTCTGGTTCACCTTTCTGGCGGTCGGCACACTGGTCCGCAAACGCCGCCTGATGAAGGTGGATGCCTTTGTCATCCAGTTTCCGCGCCGTGCCCAGCTGTTTATCTCGGCAGTCGTAAATCTCGCATCAGCCGTCTTTCTGGGCTGGCTGTGGTATTTGTCACTGCGTCTGATGGAACTGGCATCGAGGCAGATTTCGACCGCACTGCATATCCCGTATAAATACATTTACCTCAGCCTTGCCGTGGGTCTTGCCGGTGCTGTTGTGTATTTCGTCGCGATTGCGATTGCTGATCTGCGTTTGGCTTGTCGGGCCAATCTGGATAGCGTTCCCGACTCCACCCGTCAGCTCGAGGACCGGTAAGTGCTGTACATTATTTTACTGTTTTTACTGTTGGCCGCCGGCATGCCGATTGCCGTGGGCATGATCGCGACCGGTCTGCTGTATGTAGTACTGGAAATGGCCATGGACCCCTTGATTGCAGCGCAGCGGGTCGCCACCGGTATCGATTCATTTCCGCTGCTGGCGATTCCTTTTTTCATGCTGGCCGCTGAATTAATGAATTTTGCCGGTATCACAGATCGTATTTTCCGGCTGGCGAAAAGCATGGTGGGTGCCATTTCTGGCGGTCTGGCCTATGTCAACGTACTGGCCAGCATGTTGTTCGCCGGTATGTCGGGGTCGGCGGTGGCGGATGCCGGCGGGCTGGGCCGGATCGAGATCAAAGCCATGAAAGATGATGGCTATGAGGTAGATTTCGCCGCCGCTCTGACCGCTGCATCGTCGACGATCGGGCCGATTATTCCACCCAGTATCTCGTTTGTTATTTATGGTTTGACCGCAGGTGTGTCTATTGGCGGTCTGTTTGCCGCCGGTCTCCTGCCCGGACTGATGATGGGTGGTTCGCTGATGGCACTGATCGCTTTTTATTCCAAAAAGCGCAAATACGGCCGCACCCAGCGTTTTTCCTGGCGCGAGCTGAAAGATGCACTGGCGCATGCATTCCTGGCCCTGATGACACCGGTGATTATTGTCGGCGGCATACTGGCCGGGATATTCACCCCGACCGAAGCCGGTGCGTTCGCGGTGCTGTATGCCTTTATTCTGGGCAAGTTCATCTACCGTACGCTGCACTGGCGGGATATCCCTGAATTGATTTTCAATACAGCGCTGAGCGCGGCCAATGTCTTGTTTATCATTGCGGCCAGTGCACTGATCGGCTGGATTCTGACGGCCGAGCAGGTGCCGATCAAACTGGCCGAGATGATTGTTGCGTACTCGGCATCGCCCTGGGTGCTGCTGTTATTGATCAATCTGCTATTGTTCGCGCTGGGCTGTTTTATGGCCGCCGCCCCGGTCATTATCATGCTGACACCGATTCTGCTGCCGGTGACCTCGCTGATGGGTATCGACCCGATGCATCTTGGTGTGGTAATGGTGCTCAATCTTATGATTGGCCTGATCACGCCGCCGGTCGGGCTCTGTCTGTTCGTCGTAGCGGATGTGGCTGAATTGCCGGTAATGCGGGTTGTTAAAAGCCTGATACCGTTTTTTATTCCACTGGTCATTGTGTTGCTGCTAATCACCTATATCCCTAGTCTGGTATTGTTTCTTCCAGGACTACTTGGCTATGCGTGAAACAAGTGATGACTACAGCAACGACCGAGACCCCTTTATCCGGACCTAAAACACGGCTGGCTGATGATGCCTACCGGCTGCTTAAAGCGCAGATCATAGACAACATCATGCCGCCGGGTTATCAGGCACTGGAGCCGGAGCTGGCGGAACGGCTGGCGATGAGCCGGACACCGGTACGGCAGGCCTTGATCCGCTTGCAGCAGGAAGGGCTGGTAGAGCTTATTCCACGACGCGGCATGCGGGTCTTGCCGGTCTCGCCCAATGATATGCAGGAGATTTATCAGATCCTGACAGCCCTGGAATCCGAGGCTGCCGGCTTGCTGGCAGCACGTCGGCACAGCGCGGAAGAGTTGCGCGCTATTGAACAGGCCTGTCAGGACATGGAGCAGGCCATCGAGGAAAACGCCCTGGAACGCTGGGCGGCGGCTGATGCGAGATTTCATCGCAGCCTGCTGGAGCTTTGCGGTAATCGCCGCCTTGCCGTTATTGTCGCAACGCTTTACGACCAGGCGCATCGCGCCCGTATGATTACGCTGCATCTGCGTCAGGTGCCGCTGCAGTCAACCCGTGAACAGCGCGCTATTTACCAGCTTATTCTACAGGGCGATGAAGTCGCGGTACGCGATCACTACCGCCGTCACCGGGAGCGCGCAACCCGGGAACTGCTCGATATTCTGCAGCGTCATCGTCTGCACCAGCTGTGAAGGCAGCCAGGCTGGGCAAACCTTTTATTCACCCTTAATTAACCTCTAAGGAAACGCATTCATGTCCACAGAAACACTTTCTATCGCGGTGCTGCCAGGAGATGGCATCGGTCAGGAAATCATGCAGGCCGGCCTGGCCGTGCTGGATAAACTGCAAAGCCGTATCGGCGGTTATCAGCTCGAATACAGGCATCTGGAAGCCGGTGCTGCGTATTATCAGCAGCACGGTGTGGCGATCTCCGATGCTTCATTCAAGGCGACCGGTGAAGCTGATGCCATTTTACTCGGGGCCATGGGGTTGCCAAGTGTGCGCTACCCGGACGGTACCGAAATTGCGCCGCACCTGACCATGCGCACCGAATTCGGCCTGTTCGCCGGGGTCCGTCCGGTTCGGGCCTATCCCAATACGCCGCGACGCCTGGCTGATGAGCGGGCGGCCGATATCGATTTTATTGTGCTGCGTGAATCCACCGAAGGTCTGTTTTATTCTCGCGATAAAGGTCAGGTCATAGACGACACTGAAGCGCTGGAAACATTGCGTATTACCCGCCCGGTTTGTGAGGGTCTGTTCGATTTCGCATTTAATCTGGCCCGGCGGCGGCGCGACCGGGGTGGCAAAAACATGGTTACCTGTGTTGATAAAGCCAACGTGTTTCGGGCCATGGCATTTTTCCGCAAAATATTCGACGAGCGGGCAGCGCTGCATCCCGATGTGCAGCACAACCATAACTATGTCGATGCGCAGGCGCTGGATCTGATTCGCCGGCCGTGGGATTTCGATATCCTGGTGATGGAGAACATGTTCGGCGATATCATTTCCGATCTCGGCGGCGGTTTGGTCGGTGGCATGGGAATGGCCCCCTGTGCCGAAATCGGTGCCAATCACGCGCTGTTTCAACCGGCACACGGTACCGCTCCGGATATTGCCGGACAGAACAAAGCCAACCCGACGGCCTTGTTTCTGTCGGCAGCCATGATGCTGGACTGGCTGGCTGACCGGCACGATAACGAGAGTCTGGCGACCGCCGCCAAAGTGCTGGACGATGCTGTCTATGAAGGCTTCGCCTCGAACCGGGTACACCCGTGCGAGTTTGGCGGTCAGGACGGCACCCGCGAAGTGACTGAAGTTATTCTTGAGCTGGTGTCGGCAGCCAAATAAGACGTTCGAATACTGCAAACTTGCGCACCTTGCGTTTGCTGACGCAAGGTGCGTGCTTGAAACTCCGGTTTCTTAACCCGCCTTTTGCAGGCATGATCCTGCCTGCCCTCATGGTACAGTACCTGCTTCACCAGTATAATGCCTCGACTTTAGGGCGCTCATAGCGGGACCCGGATCGGGTATACTGGTTTTTTCCGTTGGGATTTTTTTATCGGCCTGACGGTCTTAGCTGTACGCTATTCTGTTGGTGCGAATGCCGTAATAATTCGCGTCAGTCACGCCAGCGAAATATCAGCGCCGAAAATATCAGGACAAAAAGCAGTGTCAGCGTATCAGAAGCGAAGCGAATTATAGGTGGAGAGAATCATGTCAGCCGTATCTAATAATAAGGTCTCCCAGACCCAGCTCATTGACCGTTTCCAACGCCGGGTGACGTATGTCCGCCTCTCGGTCACGGATCGATGTGATTTTCGCTGTGTGTATTGCATGGCGGAAGAGATGACGTTTTTGCCGCGCGCCAAGGTGTTGACCCTGGAAGAGCTGGCTCAGGTCGGGCGGGCGTTCACTGAACTGGGCGTCAACAAAATCCGCCTGACGGGTGGCGAACCGCTCGTGCGCAATAATGTCATGTGGCTGTTTGAACAGCTCGGCGCCTTGCCCGGTTTGCAGGAACTGGTGTTGACCACCAATGGCTCGCAGTTGCCCCGCTATGCTCAGGGATTACGGGATGCCGGCGTCAAGCGCATCAATATCAGTCTGGATTCGCTGCGGCCGGATCGCTTCAGGAAGCTGACCCGGGTGGGCGAGCTGGATAAAGTCCGGCCGGTATCAAGGCGGCCCAGCAGGCCGGTTTTGAAAATATCAAAATCAATGCGGTTATCCTGAAAAACCGCAATGACGACGAAGTCGTTGATCTGGCCCGGTTTGCGCTGGATCAGGGGATGGACATCAGCTATATCGAAGAAATGCCGCTGGGCGAGATCGGTGATCATGACCGGGCCGAATCGTATTATTCCAGCGATCAGATCCGGCAGGATCTGGCCCGGCATTTCGATTTGATCCCGACCACTGAAAGTACCGGCGGACCTTCCAAATATTTCCGCATCCCCGATACCAACTCCCGGATCGGCTTTATTTCACCGCACAGCCACAATTTCTGCAGCACCTGCAACCGGGTCCGGGTGACCGCGGAAGGTCGCTTGCTGCTGTGCCTGGGGCAGGAACATTCCGTCGATTTGCGGCAGATCATGCGAGCCCATCCGAACGATCTGACAACGCTGAAGCAGGCGCTGATCAAATCCATGGATATCAAACCGGAAGGGCACGAATTCGATCTGCAGGCCAAGCCGCTGATCTTTCGTCATATGAGTGTTACTGGCGGATAGTTATTATACCATCATCATAGTTAAGCTATATATACCACCAACCTATGAACGCCACACTAGATTTCGACGACCAGACACTGCTGCGCTATAGCCGCCAGATCATGCTGCCGGAGATTGATATCGAAGGGCAGGAAAAACTGGCCCGTGCGCGGGTTCTGGTCATCGGCCTGGGCGGACTGGGTTCGCCAGTAGCGCTGTATCTGGCGGCAGCCGGGGTAGGGCAGCTGGTGCTGGTCGATTTCGATAAAGTCGATCTGAGCAATCTACAGCGCCAGATTATTCATACTATGCACGATATCGACCGGCTGAAAGTGGATTCGGCGCGGGACGCTATCCAGGCCTTGAATCCGCTGGTCAACGTCACGGCTATTGCCCGTGCGCTGGATGAGACCGAACTGCTCGAACAGGCCCGCCAGGCGGATGTCGTCATCGATGCCAGTGATAATATCAGCACCCGTATGGCGATCAATCTGGCCTGTGTCAGGGCTGGCACACCGCTGGTATCCGGCGCTGCGATCCGGTTCGAGGCGCAAGTCATGGTGGTGCGGCCTGATCAGCCGCAAGCGCCGTGCTACCGGTGTCTGTACCGCAGCGAGGACGAGCTGGCCGAGACTTGCGCCCAGTCCGGGGTGATTTCGCCCCTGCTCGGCATCGTCGGCAGTATGCAGGCGGTCGAGGCGATGAAATTGATTATCGGCATTGGCGAGACGCTGAGCGGTCGTTTGCTGTTACTGGATGCCCTGCAGATGGAATGGCACAGCGTACAGATCAGAAAAAATCCAAACTGTCCGGTTTGCGCGGCCTAGCGCTACCAGATCAAATAATTACCAGGAGGACACCATGCAACGTTTGCTTCGCTTTAGCGCGGGTTTTGTACTGCTTTTGAGTCTGATTGGCGCGTCCGCAGGGGCAGCTGAGCCGTTCAAGCTCAAAGTGGGCGTTTTGAAATTCGGTACGGTTAACTGGACGCTGAGCGTACTCAAGGAAAAAGGTCTGGATCAGGCCGAGGGCGTGGATGTTGAAGTCGTACCCCTGTCCAGCAAAAACGCCACCAGTGTTTCGTTGCTGGGTGACGCCGTCGATATGATTGTAACCGACTGGATCTGGGTTTCGCGCCAACGGGCCGATAATTACAAATTCACCTTTGCACCTTATTCGCTGACCGTTGGCTCGGTTATGGTACGCCCGGATGTGGGAATCGAGAGTGTCGCCGATCTGGCCGGCAAACGGCTGGGCGTTGCGGGTGGGCCGGTCGATAAGAGCTGGCTGCTGCTGCGTGCCTATTCCCGCCAGACGCTGGGGCAGGATATTGCAGATGAAATCCAGCCCAATTTCGCCGCACCACCGCTGCTGAATCAGCTGATGGAACAGGGGGATCTGGACGCCGCCCTGAACTTCTGGCATTACGCCGCCCGGCTCAAAGCCAAGGGTATGCAGCAATTGATCGGGGTGGATGATATTTTACCCGCGCTTGGAGTGGAGGGGGCGGTGCCATTACTAGGCTGGGTGTTCTACGAAGACTGGGGGAACGAAAATCGCGAAGCCGTACTGGGTTTTCTGCGCGCCGTGCAATCGGCACAGACCTTAATGCGGGACTCGGACGAGCTCTGGGACGACTTTTTACGGCCTTTGACCAAAGCCGAAGATGACGTCACCCTGCACGCCCTGCGTGACAGCTTCCGGCAAGGCATTCCGACCCGGTTTGGCGCTGCTGAAATCGCCGCCGCTGAGCAGGTGTTTGCCATTCTGGCAGAATTGGGTGGTGAGAGTCTGATTGGTAACAGTAAAACGCTTGATCCCGGCACGTTCTGGGCTGGCTCAACGTTTTAAATCCCACTTTGTTTACCGGTTCTTAAAAGCATGACCCTGAGCATGCGCGATGGCACTTGGCTGCGATTTTTATCGCTGTTGGTATTGCTGGCGATCTGGCAAGTGGCTGCATGGTGGGTGAATGGTGCCATCATGCCGAGCCCGGCACAGGTGAGCCTGCGCATCTGGAAAGATGTCAGCAGCGGCGAATTGCCACATCATCTGGGTATCACCTTGTTTCGGGTGGTGCTCAGTTTTACCCTGGCCATGTTGATCGGGACTGTGTTCGGCATTGTCATGGGCCGCTGGCGCAGCGCTGATAATTTTTTCGATGCCTGGCTGGTGATCGGTCTCAATATTCCCGCTTTGGTCACCATTATCCTCTGTTACGTCTGGTTGGGCTTGACGGAAGTGGCGGCGATCATTGCGGTAGCTATCAATAAAATTCCTACCGTTGCGGTCACGGTGCGGGAAGGCGCCCGGGCCGTAGATCAGTCTTTGCTGCAAGTGGCCCAGGCTTTTAACCTGTCCCGCTCACGAACACTGTTCAAGGTCTATCTGCCGCAGCTGTATCCCTATCTTATGGCAGCCGCTCGGGCCGGTTTATCACTGATCTGGAAAATTGTGCTGGTAGTGGAGCTGCTGGGGCGCAGCAATGGCATCGGTTTTCAACTCGGGATTTTCTTCCAGTTTTTCGATATCACCGGAATATTGGCGTATACGCTGGTTTTTGCCGCTGTTGTGCTGCTGGTTGAAAGCTGGTTTATGCGCCCTCTGGACCGTCGTATCGGATCCTGGCGCTAAGAGGTAAGCATGCAGCAATACGCTCTTGAACTGATCTTAAAGCGCAAAGTGTTCACGGCCCGCACCGAAGGTCATGATCATATTGCATTGCGTGATGTGACGCTGCAACTGCCGCCGGGGCAATTCAGTTGCCTGATCGGGCCGTCCGGTTGTGGCAAAAGCACGCTGCTGAATATTATTAACGGGCTGGACCCACAGTTTGAGGGTACCCTTAAACTGGCGCAAGACGCCGCCCCGGCGCGCGTCGCTACCTTGTTTCAGACCCCCCGCCTGATGCCCTGGCTGACAGTGCTGGAAAACGTGCTGTTGGTGTTGCCAGCTGATGCAGATAGCAGGCAACGCGCGGTGGAGTTACTCAAGCAGATGGGCCTGGAAGCGGTGCTTGAGGCTTATCCCAGCCGTCTGTCCGGTGGCATGCAACGGCGGGTTGCGCTGGCGCGGGCGTTTGCCATCCGGCCACAAATCCTGTTACTGGACGAGCCTTTCGTGTCGCTGGATATGCCGGTCGCCAACCGGTTGCGCGAGTTATTGCTGGATATGTGGCAGCAGCATGACAGCACGGTGTTATTCGTTACCCATGATCTGCGTGAAGCGCTGGCGCTGGGCGACCGGGTCATTTTCCTGTCGGCAGGTCCTGGCACTGTGGTGCTGGACATGCCTATCAGCAGGGCGCATTCCCGCAGTATTGAAAGCCCGGCCGTGGAACAGCTTTATCGTGAATTGCTGGCAACCCATCCGCAGTTGCTGGCGGGGCTGGTTGATCCCGATGATGTGTCTGAGGGCGCAATTCCTCCCGCCTCGCAGCCCGCTGCGGAAAATGCCAGAAATTTATCCCAGGAGTCATCTTTATGAGTCATCAGGCGTCGCCGGCGCATGCTATTGCCTTGCAGGTTACGGATGTGGTCAAGTCGTATGGCAGTCGCACCGCCCTGGCCGGCATTTCGCTGCAGGTGGAAGCCGGCCAGTTCGTTGCCCTGCTGGACCGAATGGTGCCGGAAAAGAAACCACCTTGTTCCAGTTGCTGAGTGGTCTGTTCGTAGCTGATGGCGGCCATATCAAGCGTCAGGCTGCGATATCCGGCAGCATTACGACCGAGGCGCTGGCGGGAATTGGTGTGGTATTTCAGCAGCCGACGCTGGATCTAGATCTGTCCGTGCTGGCCAATCTCAAATTTCATACCCGTCTGCATGGCATGCCGGGGCGGCTCAGTACGCAACGAATCAGGCAGGGAGCTGGCACGGCTGGAACTCAGCGATCAGCCGGCGACAGCGTGCGCTCTCTGAGTGGCGGTAACCGGCGCAGGTCGAGCTGGCGCGGGCGCTATTGCACGATCCTGCTGTGCTGATGGACAGGCAACCGTCGGGCTGGACCCGGCTTCACGGCACCAACTGGCAGAATATGTGCGCTCCTTGTGTCAGGAACGCGGTGTCGGCGTGTTGTGGGCGACCCATCTGGTGGACGAAGCTGAGCAGGCGCAGCGCGTTGTGCTGCACCAGGGCATGTATTGTTTCAAGGCCCGTAAACCGAACTGGTGCAACAGCGTAACGCGAACTCGCTGGCGGCAGCTTTTCTGGATATGACGGGCAGCGGCAGCACAGGCCGCGCCAACGCGGGGGGAGAAGCGGCATGAAGTTAAGCCATGCAGTCCGTGCTTTGCATGCTGTGGCGGGGCGTGAAGTCGCCAAGTTCGTACGCCAGACCGGACGTTTGTTTTCGGCCCTGGTGCGCCCGGCACTGTGGCTGATTGTTTTCGCAGCGGGTTTTCAGAATGTGTTTGGTGTGTCGATTATCCCGCCCTATCAAACCTATATTGAATATCAGGTCTACATTGTGCCGGGACTGCTCGGGATGGTGTTGCTGTTTAACGGCATGCAGTCCTCACTGGCCGCGGTATACGATCGTGAGATGGGCATGATGCGCTTATTGCTGACGGCACCTTTGCCACGCTGGTTTGCTGCTGGCGAAACTGATTGCCGGTACGTTTCTGTCAGTGCTGCAGGCGTATGCGTTTTTGCTGCTGGCCAGTTTGTTTGCTATCGATATTGGCCTCGACATGCCAAGTGCGCTGACCATTGGTTCAGCCGCAGTGTATGCGGTCGATATTCCCTGGTTGTCCTGGCTGCTGGTACTGTAAGCACTGATCTTGAGCGGCATGATGCTGGGTGCGCTGGGGCTGGTGCTGTCGGTGTATGTCAAGCAGCTGGAAAACTTCGCCAAGCACCATAATTTCGTGATATTTCCAATGTTTTTATTTCTCCGGCCCTGTATCCGCTCTGGAAACTGCGTGAATCGGGCGCTGAATGGATTTATCAACTGGCCTCCTGGAATCCATTCAGCCATGCCGTCAGAACGATCGCTTTGCCTTTTACGGTCAATTTGCTGCGACATCATGTTTGATTGTGCTGATCAGCTTGCTGGTGTTTTTTCGTGATCGCTGTTGTCGGTTATGATCCACAACCGTGGCTTGTTAAAAACGCACCAGACCGGCGGCTAATTGCCGTAACCGTAACGATTCGCCCGTACGTATCTGATTGAGGTTTCCGCATGCCTGTTCCACTCGATTTACCCGCCTGGCAGCAGTTACGCGAACACGCGGAGGACACCGCTGAAGGGCATTTGCGCGATTGGTTTAAAGCTGAACCGGATCGTTTCCAGCGCTTTTCCCGACGCTTTGAAGGGCTGCTGCTGGATTTTACTCCAGAACCGGATTCAGACGAAAACCCTGGATCTGTTGCTGGAGCTGGCGCAACAGGCGCAAGTGCCGGAAAATATTGAAGCCATGTTCCGAGGCGATCTGATCAATACCAGCGAACAGCGTCCGGTGCTGCACACGGCGTTGCGCAATCGCGCTGGCCTGCCCCTAAAGCCCGCCTTGAAGCCCACCTCGACGCCAGCAGATGACGCCGGCGGAAACGATAGCGACAGTGACGATGGGCGTGGCACGGATGTCTTGGTACAGGTAAACCGGGTGCTGGATCAGATCCGTTTGTTCGCCGGCAAGGTGCGTAATCAAACCTGGCAAGGCTATACCGGCAAACCGATACGCACTATCGTGAACATCGGCATCGGTGGCTCTGACCTGGGGCCACGGCTGGTTTGTCAGGCGCTGAAACCGTTCGGCGATCCGACCCTGACAGTGCATTTTATGTCCAGTGTGGATGGTGCCCATATCCATCCTATTCTGACCGCCTGCGACCCGGAAACCACGCTTTTTATTGTTGCCAGCAAAAGCTTCACCACGCCGGAAACCATGGCCAATGCCAATACCGCACGAGACTGGCTGCTGGCCGCGCTGGGCAGCGATATGGCGGTGGCCCGGCATTTTGTGGCGGTGTCTGCCAATCAGCGCGCGGTGGAAGCCTTCGGCATCGAAAGCAGCCATATGTTCGAATTCTGGGACTGGGTGGTAGGGCGCTATTCGGTCTGGTCGGCGATTGGTCTGGTAGTTGCGATTTATATCGGTTTTGATCGTTTTGTCGATCTGCTGGAAGGCGCGCATGCAATGGACGAACACTTCCGGACGACGCCACTGGCAGAGAATCTGCCGGTTTTGCTGGCATTGACGGGCATCTGGAACAGTAATTTTCAGGGTGCGGAAAGCCATGCGGTGCTGGTCTATGATGATTATTTACGCGCCTTGCCAAGCTATATCCAGCAGTTAGATATGGAAAGCAACGGCAAAGCGGTCTCCCGCGACGGCCAGCCTATCAGCTGGGCAACCGGACCGATAGTGTGGGGCGGGCTGGGTAATAATGCGCAACATGCGTATTTCCAGTTACTGCACCAGGGGACGCGACGGTTCAGCGCTGATTTTATTGCACCGGTGGAAACCCCTGATCCGCTGGGCCAGCATCATGATTTATTGTTGGCCAATTGTCTGGCGCAATCGGCTGCACTCATGCAGGGTCGCACTGAACAGGACGCGCGGGCGGAACTGGCGGCGCACGGTCTGAGTGAAGACGAACAGGACGCTCTGGTACCCTATCTGGTGTTCGCGGGTAATCACCCCAGTAATACCATTTTATATCGTGAGCTGACGCCGCGTACGCTGGGCAGTCTGCTGGCGCTGTTCGAGCACAAGGTATTTGTGCAAGGCCTGATCTGGAACATTAATTCATTTGATCAGTGGGGTGTCGAGGCTGGCAAACAGCTGGCCAAAACTCTGTTGCCTGAAGTTCAGGGGCGGCAGCCCATCGGTGCTTACGACGCCTCGACCCGCGGTCTGCTGGCTTTCTGCCGGGAACGCTAGATGGCGGCCATTCCATTCCAGCGCGAGCTGCGCTTCGAGTACGGGGTGGTAGAGCAGGTCGCACCGCTGATCCGGCGGGTGATTGCACGCAATCCCGGACCGTTTACCCTGCATGGCACCGGGACCTATATCATCGGTCATGGTGAGGTGGCTGTGATCGATCCGGGGCCGGCGCTGCCGGAGCATGTCGATGCGTTAGTCGATGCCCTGCGCGGGGAGACGATCACGCACATTCTGGTTACGCATACCCATCGCGATCACTCACCGGCCTGTCAGCTGCTGCAACAGGTTTGTACTGCGCCCAGTTATGCTTTCGGTCCGCACGGTTCCGGTCGGGCCAACAGCATAACTGGGCAGGCGCAGCAGCAGATGGGACTGGAAGAGGGTGGCGACCAAACTTTTCAGCCGGATCATCTGGTGCGCGATGGAGAGATTATCCAGGGTGCGGGCTGGAGCATGGAATGCGTGTACACCCCCGGCCATACCTCGAACCATATGAGTTATCAGCTGCGTGACAGTAAAACCCTGTTCAGTGGCGACCATGTGATGGGCTGGTCCACCAGCGAGATTGTACCGCCTGATGGAGACATGGGGCGGTATCTGGCCAGTCTGGAAAAATTGCTGGCACGCGATGATGCTGTGTACTGGCCGACCCACGGTCCTGCCATCCATGATCCCAAACCGCTGGTGCAGGCATTTATTCAGCATCGCCAGGCGCGGGAACAGCAGATTCTGGATTGTCTGCGGCAGGGGCTGCAGCATATCGAGCCGATGCTCCCGCATATGTATCCCGATCTGCCTGAACGCATGTATCCGGCCGCGGCACGCTCGACGCTGGCAGCGCTGATTCATCTGCAGCAGCTGGGCAAGGTGTGTTGCACGGACGGGGCGCAATTGACAGGTCGGTATGAGCTGCTTTGAAGGGTAAAAACCAATATCGTCATGCTGCTGGTATCCCGAAGCGCCCGGCAGCCGCCGCGTTGAATTTAACAAGTAGCACAAGCCGTGAGCCTGAATTGCCGGATTTTCCCCCCGGTGATTTGTGGGTGTTCGGTTATGGCTCGCTGATGTGGCGACCGGGGTTCGAGTTTCTGGAGCGACAGACAGCCCGCCTGTATGGTTATCATCGGGCCTTGTGTGTCTGGTCCTGGGTGCATCGCGGCACGCCTGAACAACCGGGTCTGGTGTTCGGGCTGGATGCCGGCGGTTCTTGTGTAGGGCGGGCTTTTCGGGTGTGCGCAAGTCGTAAGAACGGGTGTGGAATACACACTTTCGAGATGGTGACGGCGGTCTATCGGCCGCCTGCAACCGGTTATCGGTCGATGGTAGGCAGGCTACCAACGCTGACGTTTATCGTTGATCGTCAGCATGTACAGTAGCTGGTCGCCTCAATGCTGCTCAGGTGAGCGGCTGTGGTTGCCCGCTCCCATGGTCAGAGCGGGCCAAATCCGGACTATCTGCTCAGCACCTTGCTGCATATGGAGGAGCTGGGCATCCGCGAACCCGAGCTGAACAAGGTACGAGAGCATCTGCATCAGATCC
Source organism: Gammaproteobacteria bacterium (assembly GCA_041396125.1). Lineage (GTDB taxonomy): Bacteria > Pseudomonadota > Gammaproteobacteria > Competibacterales > Competibacteraceae > JAWKZG01. The sequence continues at coordinate 523,496 of JAWKZG010000002.1, forward strand.
AGCCAGAGGCTTTGATCGGGCAGTGATTGCTCCGGCGTGATTAAGTAAGCTTTTAACGGCGGTAGGGCTCGACCTGCCCGGCCCGCAGCGTATAACCAACATTCACTTCGGCGCTGCCGTCGACCAGCGCCAGATCGGGCGTAGAGTGCTCGGTTTTAATAATCCCCTTGACCCAGACCGGATCGTACAGACCACTCGGGTTGAAGCCCTGTTCATACCGGACATGCACCATCTGGTTCGGGGGTGGTGGTGGCACATGAATACAGGCGCCAACCACCGGCACCAGTAAAAATTCGGTCACTTTTTCGCCTTCGTAATTAAGCGGCAGCAGGAAACCTGGAATACGCACATCCCGGCCGTCCAGCTGATCGACTACTGATTCAGCCTGGGCGCGTTGTTTGGCGACCATCTCTGCGCGCCGTGCGAGAATATCATCCACAGCAACGCCCTGAGCCTCCAGTTGCGCGGTAAACTCATCCACCTGCTGCCGTTTTTCCGCTGTCACATCATCCAGCCCCATTTGCTGGCGCAAGCGTACAAAGGCCACTTCGCTGATCATTTTGATCTGACTTGAGGTCAGCTTTGCAAAAGGATCCTCCGGCGCCTCCGCCCGGGGGATCAGATCAGCCCATTGCAGTTCCAGCGTTTGCTCGGTGCCTTTGCTCGAACCGGCAGCCAGTGCCGCTGCCACTAGAATAATAGAGATCAATCGCTGCATGATTGGATTAGCTCCTGCGCTTTGATATATGGTGGTGGTTGCTTATCGTTAAGTGTTGGGCGCTAAATAGTCAGGCGCCACGCTATGTTACTCTGCTATTTACTATATAAATAATACTTAGAAAAATGCTAGTTCAAAGAGGTCATCAATGAAGATCATAACCGGCTTGATCATTCTGTTGTTACTGGGTAATTCTGCCTGGGCAGCAGGGGTTTCGCTGCGGCAATGGAGCAATGATACCGAACGTTGGGGAACCGATGTACTGCAGCCTTTGCGTGAGGAGATGCAACAGGCGGGTTGTCAGGAACATTTCGGGTTTTATGTGCAGGCTTATCTGGAGAAATTGAAGTCAATACGGACCTCGGTTTCCTCGATGAATTACCTGGTGTTTCGGGAAATGGGGCTGAGCATTGCGCAGTCTTTAGGGGCATTCGGTCGGGAGATCAGCTGCGACAAGATCGATAAGTGGCTGTTGATAGAATCACTACTGAAGCAGATGACGGAATACACCGGAAATATTTTTTCACTGATCGACGTGGCTGAGGATTCGATGTGATCTCTCAGTGATCCCCCACACCTGCCAATAATTTATTGCAAGTAACTGTATTCTGGATAAGCTAAAGTAGTTGGTCACAAATGTAGGGTCTATAATCAGAAAGAATAATTCCTCAGCGCACGCGATAATGTAAAAAAACAAGCTGCTAAAAAGCTGAAACAAACCCTTTTTTACGCTCCCTGCAAGGGGAGTTCTTTAAACCAGAGGAGGACATCATGAAAACGAGAATTGATCCTGAGCAACAACAGGAAGAGCGTCTGGAAACCCGCCGCAGTTTTCTGCAAACTGCCGCTTCGGTGGCTGCCATAACCGCAATGGCGCCAAGTGCGTTTGCGCGTAATTTCGGTCCTGACGCCGAACCGGTACGCTATCCTGAACCTGATGTCATAGGGCTTGATCCGCGCTTTAAGTACAAACTCGGTAATACCCCGATCCAGCGTTTGTATAAGGGCACCTTATGGGCTGAAGGGCCGGCCTGGAACGGGGTCGGGCGCTACTTGATTTGGAGCGATATTCCCACTAACGAGCAGTTACGCTGGCTGGAAGAAGATGGTCATGTCTCGCGCCAGTTCCGTTACCCCTCCGGCAACAGCAATGGCAATACTTTCGATTTCCAGGGCCGCCAGATTGCCTGCGAACACGGTAACCGCCGGGTTGTACGTTATGAGTACGACGGTAGCGTCACAGTGCTGGCCGATAAAGCCGATGGCAAAGAGTTAAATGCGCCTAATGACGCAGTGGTGCATCCCGAAGACGGCGCAATCTGGTTCACTGATCCCGGCTACGGCGGATTAATGAACTATGAAGGTAATCGTTTCAATATCGGCTCAGTACAACCGTTTCAGAAAGAGGCGGTTTACCGTATCGACGCACAAAGTGGTCAGGTCAGCAAAGTTGCCGATGAGCCCTTCAAACCGAATGGGCTGTGCTTCTCGCCGGATTATAAAATCCTGTATGTCGCGGATACCGGTTCCTCACATTATCCCGATGCCAAAAATATCATCTGGGCTTATGACGTAGACGGCGCAACGCTGAAAAATCCGCGCGCGTTTGCTGATATGACACTGGATGGCAAATCGGGTTTTGCTGATGGCATCCGCTGCGATGAGGACGGCAATATCTGGTCCAGCGCCGGCTGGGTTGGCGATGGCTATGATGGGGTGCATATCTTTGCACCGGACGGCACTCGTATTGGTCAGATCAAGCTGCCAGAGATCTGTTCAAATCTCTGTTTTGGCGGCAGCAAGCGTAATCGCCTGTTTATGACCGGCAGCCAGTCGCTGTATGCAGTGTATGTTGAAACCAGAGGTGCACATATCACCTGAGGCAGGAATGGCTGGAGCGGCGCTTTGGCGCTGCTCCGGCGGATAAAATCTTTTTCAGTCGCCGTGCCGGAGGAGAGCCATGCGGTATTACCGTGTAATCTGTTCGCTACTGCTGACATCCATAATAACCTTGGGCTGGCCGGTATTGGCCGGGGACAAGTCCTGGCGCAAACCAGGGCGCAGGATTTACCGCCGTTGCCGGACGAAAAACCCAACTCCCCTAAAGGCATCAGTCTGTGGCAACCGGGCGATCCCGGTCAGCGCCTGTTCATTGACGGCTCGGTATTAACACCAGACGGACAGGGCATTGCCGGTGCTGTCCTGTCGGTTCGTCAGGCGGATGCCAATGGCGTGTACCACCCGGATCGCTATCCAGGCGGATCTGATCACTGACCAGGATGGGCGGTATGCTTTTGGCACCGTACTGCCGGGGCAATACGCCAGCGTCAAACATATCCATGTGTATGTCCAGCACGAGGCGTATCTGCCGCTGCAGAACTGAAATCATCTTTATGGGTGATGAAAATCTGGACAGAATCAACTCAGCGCCGGCGCGGGGTTTTTCTGGAAGAGTCAACCGTCGAGGGGAAACCTTTTTTATGGCCGCTTTGATATCACGCTTGCGGCCAGCCGGTGGTTGATTGTGCCTGTCGTCAGGTTTGCCGATGTATAACACGTTATAAAACCCCGAATTTTTCGTATACTTCTATGCAGCGGCTGCCTTTTTGCAGGCACTCGCGTGTGGCATTTTCCCCTTCAACCTTGAGCAGCGCCTGATTCAGGATCTGTTCTTCTACGGCGCTTGGGATAATCACCACCCCATCGACATCACCAAAGACCAGATCGCCGGACTGCACCAGCACGCCACCGACCTCGACCGGCACATCAATGGCGATCAGCTTGCCCCGGCCCTGCGAATCCAGCGGCGCAATACCGCCCGCAAAAACCGGGAAACGCATGTCCCGGATATAGCGTACATCGCGCACCAGACCATCCGTCAAACAACCGGTCGCGCCGCGCATTGAGGCTGCGGTGCTGAGCAATTCACCCCAGGGCGCAATACGGCCGCTGGTACCGCACGCCAGTACCGCGACATCGTCCGGTTTGAGATCATCCAGCAGTGCGATTTCCAGCTCGTAGGGGTTTTCGCCCGGTTCGACATGATAAACATCACGAAACAAGCCGGTACGTGCCCGACCCACCAGGGTCAGGTCGTCGTCCAGTGGTCGGATAGTCGGCGGTAAGGCCTGACGGCGATAGCCAAAACTGTCCAGCGTATCGGACAATACCGATGTGTAGAGTTTGCTGCGGGCGGTTTGCAATAATGCCGGCTCGGCGGGCATAAGCGAGGTCTCCGTGGTTTTACAGAATACTGCGAATGGGTTGACGTGGTGCCGGGTTGAGCCCGATCAAATCCATGGCAATACGCTCATAGGTGCCATCGGCTATCATGGCTGCCAATGCCTGGTTAATAGCCCGCACAAGATTGGGTTTGCCTTGTTTGACGGCCCAGCCCATCTGAAACGAATCCAGCAGCTCATCCACCAGCCGTAAGGGCAGGTTAGCGGTTTTGATGGCGTAAGCCGCGGCAATGCTTTCTGTTATGACTGCATCGATATTGCCATTGACCAGATCCTGCAGCGCGTCCGGGTCAGCTTTATAGGTTTTTATGTCGGCGTCGAGCTTTTCGGCCAGCGGCACAAAGGTCGATGCCACGATGACGCCAATGGTTTTGCCGTGGGCATCGGCAGGTGTCTGGATCGGGGAATCCAGCGGCACTACCAGGCGGGCACCGGATTCGACCCAGGCATCGCAAAAAGTCACGGCTTTTTGGCGTTCGGCGGTGATGCCCATCGGGTTACTGACAAGATCATACTGATCGGCTTGCAGCCCGATCAGGATCGACTCCCATTTAACGATTGAGGGTCTATAGCTGAGGCCGAGCCGCTGGGCGATTTCTGCCATGATGCGCAGCTCGAAGCCGTCCAGTTCGCCGCTGGGTGCGCGCAGACTGAATGGTGGAAAAGTGCCCTCGGTGGCGCTGCTGAGTTCGCCGGGTTGCAGTAGTTCAAGTGCTTGCGCGTTGGCTGGGCGAAGGTTGAAAACAGAGGCTGCCGTTGTTAGCGTTGCTAGCGATAGGCTTGAGCCGATAAAATCGCGTCGTTTCATTGCGTGGTCTCCTGGCGGGGATCAGTGGTAAAAGGCATTTCGCTTTTCGAACCAGTTCGCGAACCAGCTCAGCAGTGTGGTCATCAGCAGATAAAGTAAAGCTGCCACGATGTAAAAATCAAACGGCTTGAATGTTGCGGCAATCAGGGTTTGCGTATAAAGCGTCAGTTCAACCACAGTAATTGTCGACAACAGCGAGGTGTTTTTCAGGGTGTTGATCGCTTCGTTGGTCAGTGCCGGGACAATGATCCGTGTCACCTGAGGCAGAATAATGTCGCGCATAGTCTGACTGTAACTCATGCCCAAAGCCTGGGCAGACTCAAACTGGCCTCGCGGGATTGCCTTCAGCCCGGCCCGCACGATTTCTGCCACATAGGCACCGCTGCTCAGCCCCAGTGCGATCACACCAGCTACAAACGGTGAGAGCCGCATACCCATTTGTGGCAGTCCGAAATAGACAATAAAAATCTGGATCAGGGTTGGTGTGCCCCGCATGAACCAGATATAAAACTCCGCCGGCCAGCGTAGCAATCGATATGAAGATGTTTTGGCCAGCGCGCCAACAAGGCCGCAAAGCCAGCTCAGCAGGATCGTTGCAAAAGCGATCTGCAGGGCGATCAGGCAGGCATGGGCAAATCCTGGCAGGTAGGCAGAGAGCCATTGCAAGTAGGCCAGGATACGTTCACTCAGGTCGCTGGTTTCGTTCATAAGGCAAGGTCTGACGAGGCAGTGTTATTGTGCAATACCCGGCGTAGAAATTGGCGGGTGCGTTCATTGGCGGGTGCGCTTAGTAACTGCCCGGATGGGCCTTGCTCGGCAATCTCACCCTGATCGATAAAAACCGTACGGGTACTGACATGACGGGCAAAGCCGATTTCGTGGGTCACTACCAGCATGGTCATGCCGCGTTCAGCCAAAGCACGCATCAAATCCAGCACTTCGCCAACCAGTTCAGGGTCAAGGGCCGAGGTGACCTCATCGAATAGCATCAATTTCGGTTCCATCGCCAGGGCGCGCACAATGGCGACTCTTTGCTGCTGACCGCCGGACAGGCGGCTTGGGTAGCTGTTTTGTTTATCTGCCAGTCCAATGCTGGCCAGTAGCTCTTTGCCCCGTTCCAGCGCGTGTGCTCGAGGTTGATGTTTGACTTTAAGCGGTGCCTCGATCACGTTTTCAAGTACGGTTTTGTGAGGCCATAAATTATAGTTCTGAAACACCATACCAATCTGTGAGCGCAGGTTGCGCAGTTGCGCAGCCCGTCGCCAGGATAGCCGTCTGGGATGGTAATCGACGGCTTTACCCTGGAATTGAAGGGTGCCGGAATCAGGAACGTTTCCAACAGATTCACACAGCGCAGCAGAGGTGCTTTTACCGGAACCGCTGGCACCGATAATGGCAATAACTTCGCCGGCTGTTACCTGTAGTGATACACCTTTCAGTACCTCATGTGAGCCAAAGGATTTGCGCAGCTGGTGCAGATCGAGTAGGGGGGCATGGGTCGATGGTTGCTGCTGCACGCTTAAACCGGGTTATCGCCCAACCCGCTGGGGCGGGTTTATGGCATCGCGAAATCTGCAAGCAATAGCGGCTGCGTCGAAATCTGCTTTTGGGGCGGGCTCCAGATCGAAATGATCGGAAGCGTGACCGCGCAACAGGGTTGCCGAATCGCGTGGTCCCTGCTGTTTCACGTCAGGCCGCATATGGCGGATAACCATCCGCTATTCTGGGGCCGTCCGAGTTGTTGGGGCCGGAGCCGTGTACCACCTGCATGTGATGAAATGAGGCCTGACCAGGCTGCAGACAGATATCAAAGGACATCGTCGTCCCGATAGTCGAGTTTGGCCTGCTGTCCGAAAAACAGCATATTGTTTCACCATAGGTGTTGGCATGCGCCAGCTGACCGAGCCGGTGTGTGCCACGCACCACCCGTAAACAGCCGTTAGCGGGGCTGGTTGGCGTGAAGGCAACCCAGGCATTGAGTACGCCATCAGCGGGTTCCAGTCCTGCATAGGTGGAATCCTGATGTAAGGAAACAAAGCCTGGGGTATGTGCGGGTTTTGCAAAAAAATCGGTCGACCAGCACAGAATGTCAGGGCCGAGTATTTGCTCAACAGCATCCAGTAGCGGTGCTGCGCTGACAATGTCGTATAACCAGGTTGCCAGCAAATGTACCTTGAAACGTTGCCCGGAGCCGAACTGATCCTTGGCCTGATTCTGAAAGTCAACGTAGCGTGTGCTTAACTGTCTGGCGTAATCACCAGTCAGTACCGGAACGGGAAAAAGCACGCCATCTTGTTGGTAACGCTCAATTTGCGCAGTGCTGAGCGGTTTTGAAGCTAGTGAACACATCTGTTATCGATCCTGCTTATTTTAGTTTTTTAACGCGTGATTTTGATAATTTTTTGCAGCGCTGTAAAAGCCGTATTGAAAGGCCGGGCAGGAAATATCGGTTGCCCGAAAGCGCCTAATAAAGCGCCTAATAAAGCGTCTAGTATAGCAGCGCTCGGGGCCGGCGACTAAGGCGGCTCAACAGAAGAAGGAGAGCAAACATCAACGATAATGGCAAGGGTAATGAAAAATATAAAAAAAGCGTCCCTGCGACCGATTGCGCATCCATTGCGCCGTAAGTTGGAATAACGCCGAGCGAGACGTGTTGTAAGCAATAAGCGGTGAGAAATAACTGGATGGGAGTATGTGCACCCGGCATGACAGACTGTTGACATTGCGATGACGGTTTAGTGAAAGACGGGCCGGCATTGCGCTGCTACCATGGCAACGTTTTACACTAGGTTCCTAACCCAAACAGGTCCCTAACCCAAACAGGCCCCTAATCCAAACAGGCCGCTAACCCAAACAGGAGAAAAACGATGCAAAATGTATTAATGACTGGGGCCGCCGGTGGTATCGGCAGCCATTTTCGTAGCCTGCTGAAAGGACGTTACCAGCGTCTCAGACTGTCTGATATTAAAGAACCGGCTGATCTGGCGGCGGATGAGGAATTCGTTCCTGCTGATCTGGCCGATATGGCTGCGGTGGAGCGCATGGTGGACGGCATGGACGGCATTATCCATTTCGGCGGATATTCGGTAGAAGGACCCTGGGATGTCATTCATTCGTCTAATATTGTAGGGCTGCACAATCTGTTCGAAGCGTCCCGCCGGGCCGGGGTGAAGCGAATTATTTTTGCCTCATCCAATCATGCTGTCGGTTTTTATCGTCGGACGCGCCGGATCGGCGTCGATGAACACGTTCGGCCAGACAGCCGTTACGGCGTCAGCAAGGCCTTTGGTGAGGCGCTCGGGTCTTTTTATGCTGATAAATTCGGCTTGGGTGTGATGTGCATCCGGATCGGCAATGTCGATCTGCGTCCGATCGATCATCGCCGTCTCTCGATCTGGGTACATCCGGAAGATCTGGCGCAACTGGTGCACATCGGGCTGACTCATCCGGATGTCCACTACGAAATCGTCTATGGCATGTCACACAATGAGCGTGCCTGGTGGGATAACGAAACCGCCCGGCGTCTGGGTTACCAACCCAAACACCGGGCCGAAGATCATGCTGAACACGCACTGGCTGCGCAGGCCCAGGTCGGTCCTGATCCGATCGGTGATTTGTTTCAGGGTGGCACGTTTTGCGCGCAGGAGTTTGACGGCGATCTGAAAAAGCTCTAAGCCGGAGGTGATCCGGCCAGAGTCTGTTATTGCATGTTATTTACTTCACCAGAGTAACCGGCACCGGTGCCAGATGGATCACTTTGGTCGCGATGGAGCCGAGCAGTAAATTGCCAATCGCGCTCATGCCACGACTGCCCATAATGATCTGATCTATGCTGAGCTGCTGGGCATATTGTGCGATAGTTTCAGCAATCGGCCCGGTCACTGTATGCAGGCTGTAAGGGATATTGGCCTGCTCCAGCAGGGTCCGCACGGTTTGGGTTTCGCGCAGGGCCTGTTCGTGATGAAAATCTGCAATGGTTGCAGCCGGCACGAAGCTGGCAATGTCGCCGCTCAAGGGCGGTTGCACGTTCAGTAAATGGAGCTCGGTATCTTGTTGGTGTGGCCAGAGCTTGGCGATATAGGCGCCTGCCCGCTCGGCACTGGGTGATCCGTCAACAGGTAAAAGTAGTTTGAGCATATAACCTCCGTTTTTAGTCACTACTGAGCCGGCGCTGTTGTCGGGCAGCCAGCCAGCGGCCTGTGACAACGACACCGATAGCGCCCAGTACAGGTGCTGCGGTGTGCAGCCAGGGCAGACGTTGCACGATACCGTCGGCCAGTACCGGGTCGCCGATCAGGACATCACCGGCAACCCAGCCGAGCAGCGCGCCGCCGATCAGCACAATGCCCGGATAGCGGTGCAGCAGACGTAAAATCAGGGTGCTGCCCCAGACAATTAATGGAATGCTGATCAGCAGTCCCAGAACCAGAAGTAAAACACTGCCTTTGGCCGCAGCGGCGATGCCGATTACATTATCGAGACTCATGACCGCATCGGCCAGGGCAATAGTCTGAATAGCGCCCCAGAGATTATTCCGGGCGGTAATCTGATGGCTTTCCGAGCTGGGTTCAGGTTGCAGCAGCTTGACCGCGATCCACAGCAGCAACAGACCGCCGACCAGTTTCAGATAGGGAATAGCTAGAAGGTACACGATGCCGGCGGCGAACAGAATCCGCAGTACTATCGCCGCACCTGTGCCCAGCATAATACCCCAGCGCTGTTGCTGCGGCGGCAATGAACGGCAGGCCAGCGCGATGACAATGGCGTTATCGCCACTGAGCAGAATATCAATGCCTATAATTTGCAGTAGAGCGACCCAGAACTGGGGCTCGGTTACCTCGGCCACGATTACGTTTCCTTCTATAAAATTAAGCCAATAAAGTAAGTCAATAATTTGGGGGAATGATTTCAAACAGCCTGCTAAGCTAACATGCCCTGTCAGCTTGTGACTAGTTTGCGCCGGTTAGCGGATAGTTGTTGGACGCAGGATGGTTTTCCTGGCGTGATGAAATCGTTATGATGCTGTCAGCAGTCTATCAATGGATAGGATTATACGTGGCTAAATTCTGGGCTGTAGTCTGCATGATTGCAATGAAAATAGGATCTTATGAAAAAAATAGTATGGCCCGATACTCGAATAACTGAGTTGCTGGAGATTCGCTATCCCATCATTCAGGCGCCTATGGCTGACGGCGTCAGCACGCCTGCACTGGTCGCGGCGGTTTCCAATGCGGGTGGTTTGGGATCGCTGGGCGCGGGTTATATGCAACCCGAGGAATTACGCCAGGCAATCATTGATATCCGAAGCCTGACTCAGAAACCCTTTGCGGTTAATCTGTTCGTGCCGGAACCGATCAAGGAAGACGCTGAACGTATCGTTCAGGCCAATGAGTTTCTGGCTTCTTACCGTGAGCAGCTGAATATTCCGGACAGCGATCCGCTGGCGCGGGAACAGCCAAATTACATCGAGCAGCTTGGCGTCCTGTTTGAAGAGTCGGTGGAAATTATCAGTTTCGCTTTCGGTGTGCCGGGTGAAGCGGAAATGGATACTATCAAGCAATTGGGTATTACGACCATCGGTACGGCGACCCATCTGCTGGAAGCCATCCTGCTGGAAGAATCGGGCCTGGATATGGTGGTGGCACAGGGTATTGAAGCCGGTGGGCACCGGGGCACCTTTCTGGGCAGTCCGGAACAGGGTATGACCGGTTCGATGGTGTTGCTGCCCCTGCTGGCCGACCATCTGCATCTACCTTATGCGGCGGCGGGCGGCATCATGGACGCACGCGGCATCGCGGCAGCGCTGAAACTAGGCGCGGAAGCCGTGCAGATCGGCACTGCGTTTCTGGCCTGTCCGGAAAGCGGCGCGCATGCCACCTACAAGGAAACGCTGTTACACAGCACCGAATTAACCACGGTTTTGACACGGGCTTTCTCGGGCAAGCTGGGGCGTAGTCTGAAAAACCGTTTTATTACCGAGCTGCATCAAGCCGAGCCTTTTCTACCAGGTTATCCGATGCAGAATGTTCTGACTCAGGATATCCGCCAGGCGGCTGCCGAGCAGAATAAGCCCGAATTAATGGCGATGTGGGCCGGTCAGGGCTGTGCCATGGTGCGTGATCTGCCGGCAGCCGAGCTGATGCGGGAGTGGATCGAGCAGACCACAGAGCTGCTCAATCAGGATTAAGTTTGTCTTGAGGGACTCTGATCCCGTAATCCCGTAAGTAGTCCCGTCAGGCGGGGCCAGTCGAAAGCAGGCCCCGGATCGGTTTTGCGACCGGGCGCGATGTCACTATGGCCTGCCAGCCCACTGGCCGGGATGCTTGGATACTGTTGCCGCAGCAGCGTGATAAGCCTGGCCAGGCGATCATACTGAGCCGCTGTATAAGGCAGCGTATCGGCCCCTTCCAGTTCAATTCCGATCGAGAAATCGTTACACCGTTCGCGCCCCTGAAAACAGGAAACTCCGGCGTGCCAGGCGCGTTGTTGCAGGGACACGAACTGGATCAGCTCAGCATCGCGCCGGATTAAAAAATGGGCGGACACGCGCAGCTGGTAAATCTCCTGAAAATAGGGATGAGCCGTGGGGTCCAGTCGGTTGCTGAATAAATCCTCAATCCAGGGACCGCCAAATTTGCCGGGAGGCAGACTGATACCATGAATAACAATCAGCTCAATAGCTGTGCCTGGCGGGCGATCATCACAATTGGGGGAGGGATGTCGCCGGGCTGTATCGAGCCAGCCCTGCTCATCAATTGCCATGATGGGGACTGGCCGCCAGGGAAGCATCGAAACGGGCTTTGCCGCGGGGCAGTGCGGCTTTGCTGGGAGCGGGCGGCTGGTATTGCTGGTAATAAGCCTGGATACGCCTGACTTCTTCCCGTGAACCGAGAATCAACGGGCAGCGCTGATGCAGACCGTGCGGTGTCAGTGCGAGAATGCGCTCGCTGCCGGTGGTACTGAGCCCGCCGGCCTGCTCAACCAGCCAGCTGACCGGGTTGGCTTCGTACAATAAGCGCAGGCGTCCGCCACGATGGCGATTGCGCTGATCCAGCGGATACAGAAATACCCCGCCGCGCATGATCACGCGGTGCACATCACCGATCATGGCACCCGACCAGCGCATATTGAAGTCCTTGCCCAAAGGGCCGTCCTGGCCTGCCTGACACTCTTCGATAAAACGCTGCACGGGCGCTTCCCAGAAACGCTGGTAGGAGGCGTTGATAGCAAATTCCTGGGTGGCTACCGGAATGCGGATATCGGGGTGAGTCAGCAGGAATTCGCCGCTGTGGTGATCCAGCGTAAAGCCTTGCGTACCCTGACCAAAAGTGATGATCAGCATGGTCGACGGGCCGTAGATGGCATAAGCAGCACAGAGCTGGCGGGCACCCGCCTGCAAAAAGGCAGTGGCATCAACCGGCGTTTGTGTCAGCGGGGCGGGTAGCACCGAGAATATGGTGCCGAGCAAACCGTTAACATCGACATTGCTCGACCCATCCAGCGGGTCGAATGACAGCAGATAGGGACAGCTTGCCGAGGCCGGCCGCAGCGACAGCATATCCGGCAGTTCTTCCGAAACCAGGGCGGCGACCAGACCACTGGCTTGAGCATGCCGGATCAGGATGTCATTGCTGAGTAAATCCAGTTTCTTTTGCTGCTCACCTTGTGAGTTGCAGTGCTCACTGTTGCCTAAAACGTCAGCCAGCTGGCCCTGACAGACCGTGGCGGCAATCTCACGGCAGGCCGCAGCCAGGGTGTCCAGCAGTGTAGGGAGTGAGTCCTGCGGGGTGCCAGGCTGCCAGGCTGTACGCAGGAACTGTGTGAGTGTTATGCGCGATTCTGTCGATTTAGTCATTATTGGCATGCTGGACTGTGGTTGTCTGTGCGTTCTGCCAGGAATTGATACCAGTAAGGCAATGATAATTATCGTAACATGCTATGACTAAGAAGTAAGTCCACTAACAGAAACGTAATAAAATTTGATGCTTTGACCAGCTTGGCAGCGCGAACCGGAGCAAGGTGGCATGGTCAGACTTAGCAGTTACATAATTGAGGTATGGTGATGCGATTGGGAAACAGGACATTTTGGTACAGTATGCTGGCGTTGCTGGGCGTAGGTTTTGCACTGCCGCCGCTCGTTCTGGCGCAGGCAGCGTCAGCAGCCGAGGCCCTTATTAAAAGCCCGAATGATCGGCGTGAGTACGCGGCAATAACGCTGCCGAATCAGCTGCGGGTCGTGTTGATTTCAGACCCCGCGACCGACAAGGCAGCGGCTTCGCTTAATGTCAACGTAGGCAGTGCCAGCGAACCCGACAACCGCGAGGGCCTGGCGCATATGCTGGAGCACATGCTGTTTCTGGGCACGGAGAAATACCCGGAACCGGGTGAGTACAAAAATTTCCTGTCCTCCCACGGTGGTGATCACAATGCCTATACCGCACTGCTCGACACGAATTATTTTTTCGATGTTGACAAGCTTTATCTGGAACCGGCGCTGGATCGCTTTGCGCAATTTTTTGTTGCCCCGCTGTTCACCGCTAAATACGTCCAGAATGAGCGTCAGGTGGTGCACTCGGAATATCAGTCCAAAATGCGCTCCGATGGCTGGCGGATCCGTAGTGCCCAGCGCCATGCCATGAATCCTGAGCATCCTGCTGCTCGTTTCAACATCGGCAGTCAGCAGACCCTGGCTGATCGCGGGGAACAATCCATCCGGCAGGAGCTGATCACGTTTTACCAGCAGAATTATTCAGCCAATCTGATGACGCTGGTCGTTTTGGGGCAGGAGCCACTGAGCCAGCTGGAACAATGGGTGCGTGAGAAATTTTCGGCAATACCTAATAGCGACCGGCCTGCATTGTCTATCGACCAGCCGCAGTTCACGCCGGAGCAACTGCCGGCGCGTTTGGACGTGGTGTCGGTGAAAGACGAAAATCGTGTTTCTCTGTCATTTCCGTTGCCGCCGGTCAAGTCGTATTACACTACCAAGCCGGTGCAGTATATTGCCTACCTGCTGGGTTATGAGGGGAAGGGCAGTCTGCTGTCTCTGCTCAAGCAAAAAGGCTGGGCGAACAGTTTGTGGGCTGGTCTTAGCGCCGATAACGACAGTGAAGCGGGGCTGACCGTCTCTATTGATCTGACGACAGCCGGTTTGCAAGCGGTCGATGATGTCGTCGCCAAGGTTTTTGATGCGATTCAGTTGATCCAGCGCGAAGGGGTATCTGAACGTCTGTTCGACGAGCAGCGCCGACTGGCTGAAATCGGCTTCCAGTTTCAGGAAATGCGCCAGCCAATTTCTTTGGTGCGCAGTCTGGCATCAGCCATGAACGACTATCCACCGGCTGACTGGCTGCGTGGTCCTTATTTAATGACCGATTATCAACCGGAACTGATCCAGCGTTTTCTGCGCGAACTGCGGCCCGATAATACCCTTATCACGGTCAGCTCACAGGCGTTATCCACTGATCAGGTCGATCCCTGGTTCGAGACACCCTATAAACTGAGCCGGATAGCGCCGGAACAGGTCCAGGCCTGGGCTGACGAGGCGATTGATCCGGCGCTGGCCATTCCGGCACCGAACCCCTTTATTCCCGAGCAATTAACACTGAAATCGAGTGGTGACGAGGAGGCCGGCGTCCCGACCTTGTTGCAAAATTCTGCCGGATTGCAACTGTGGCATCAGCTCGATACGTCCTTTGGCACCCCGCGCGCCGAATTTTATTTTTCGGTACGTTCGCCGGTGGCCAACGATACGCCCGAACACGCCATGCTGACCACGCTGTTTGTCAAAATGGTGGAAGACCAGCTGAGCGAATTGTCGTATCCCGCTTATGTCGCGGGACTGAATTACAAAATCTACAAGCATATGCGCGGTTTTACTGTCCGCGTGTCCGGCTACGATGAGAAACAGGCGTTGCTGTTACAGCAGGTGCTCAATGCGCTGCGTGCACCACGCATCGATCCTGCTGTTTTTGCCCGCATCAAGGATGAGGAACGCCGGAAATTACTCAGCGCACGAGAGAACGCGCCTTATCGTCAGACTTACAGTGAAATATCGGATTTATTACTGACACCGCAATGGTCGGATGAGGATCAATTAGCGGCATTGACAGACCTGACGGCAGACAGTTTGCAGGCGTTTATCCCGACGCTCATGGCGCGCATGGAAGTGGTCTCGCTGTCCTACGGCAATGTCACCGCTGATGAAGCGCGCGCGCTGGGCCAGCTGCTGACGGATAATCTGTTGCAGTCCGCACAGATCAGCCATGTGGAGCGGGGCCGTCTGCTGAAACTGGAACCCGGTCGGGATTATATTCGTGAACTGGCCATCGAACATCAGGATTCGGCACTGACCTTGTATATACAAGGGCCGGATAAGTCGGTCACCAGCCGGGTTCTGTTCGGTTTGCTGGCGGAAGATCTGGAAAGCCCGTTTTTTGAAAAGCTGCGGACGGAAGAAAAGCTGGGCTATATCGTTTTTGCCTCGGCCATGCCCTTGCTGGACGTGCCGGCTCTGGCGTTTATTGTGCAATCACCCAGCGCCAGCCCGTCTGAGTTGCAAGCCCATGTCGATGCGTTTATCGCTGCACAGAGTGAGCGCATCGCCCGGCTCAGTGAGGAAGATCTGGCACGTTTGAAAGCGTCATTGCTGTCCCGATTGATGACGCAGGACCAGACTTTACAGGATCGGGCGGAACGCTACTGGGTGGAGATCGATCGCGAGAATACCGCTTTCGATACCCGTGAGCAGTTAGCACAGGCAGTGCAGGCCATCAGCCTGGAGCAGTTTGTCTCGGCCTATCAGGACTGGATCGCCGGAGAGCAGCGGCGACGGCTGATTGTGCGTGCAGCCGGTCAACCTCATGCTGAAGTCAGCGCAGTTACGGACGACGATCAAAATGCGCTGGGGACACCGGCGCTGATCGCTGATCCAGCGGTATTTAAAAAAGACCGCGCCAGCTTTTCCGGTTAAAGGCTGTACCTGCGGGCTGAAAAATAGCCCGACAAGGTCATTCTGAAGGCGTGCCACTTTACCCGGTGGCATGCCTTTTCAGTTTCTGGCGATCCGAAATAATAAATACGCAGAATGCCTGTCTCGTGCAGACTGGTACGGATTGGTAAAGCCGTGCTGGCAGGCTGCAGACGGGGCTTTGCTGGCGGTTTTGCTGTAATCACCATATCCAAGCGCAGGCACAGCTACTATAATCTGGCGGATTTTACGGGCAGGCGTCTCGACTCTGTGCATGTGGCGCAATAACCGCCTGTCCAAAATGCTCTCCATCGTTGTGCGCGTTTGCCGTGTGCAGGCCCGTCGCATCTTTTTACTGGATGCTAGGCAGGCTTGACTCGGGTGTACCTCAGGGGAGGCGCTCTGGCGCGATAGACCTGGCGCTTATCCGGGGCAGACGACCTGTCCGGCTTATAAACTAGGCTATAAACTTTGAGAACGGAATGTAATGCAGTCTTCAGATCAGCGCTTAACGCGTTTTATAAATGCCGGTCATGGCGCCACGCTGCGTGGCGGTCTGGTTGGGTTGGAAAAAGAAAGTTTACGTATCGACCCGGCTGGCAGCATTGCGCAAACGCCGCATCCCCGGGCTTTGGGTTCAGCCCTGACCCACCCTTATATCACCACGGATTACTCTGAAGCTTTACTGGAGTTCATAACGCCACCAGCAGATGATGCTGCTCAGGCGCTTGAGTTTATGGAGCGCATACACCGTTTTACCTACTCGCAGCTGGGAGATGAATCGCTGTGGGCGGCCAGTATGCCGTGTGTGGTCAATGGTGAGGCCAGTGTGCGTATTGCCGAGTATGGCCAGTCCAACCAGGGGCAGTTAAAGCATATTTACCGGCGCGGCCTGGGGCATCGTTATGGTCGGGTCATGCAGGTTATTGCCGGTATCCATTTTAATTACTCGCCACCACCATCATTTTGGCCAGGCTGGCAGGACGTGCTGCAAGACAGTCAAGAGCCTCAGGATTTTATCAGCGCCAGTTATTTCGGACTGATTCGCAATGTACAACGCTATGGCTGGCTGTTGCTGTATTTATTCGGGGCGTCCCCGGCACTGTGCAAATCGTTTACCCAGGGGCAAGCCAGAAATCTGCAGGAGTTTGACAGTAATACGTTTTATCTGCCGCATGCGACTTCGCTGCGTATGAGTGATATCGGCTACACTAATCGTAAACGCTGTGGTTTCACGGTCTCCAATAACAGTCTGCAACAATATATCGACGGACTGCAGCAGGCCTTGCAGGCTACCTGTCCGCCTTATCTGGCGCTGGGCGTGAAAGTCGATGGGGAATATCGCCAGCTGAATGCCAATATTCTGCAAATCGAGAATGAATACTACAGCCTGGTTCGGCCCAAGCAGCCACCGCGTGAAGGAGAGCGCGTTCTGGGGGCTTTACGTGCTCGCGGTGTGTCCTATGTGGAACTGCGCAGCAATGATCTGAACCTGTTTGAGCCAACCGGCCTGAATATAACCCAGCTGCGTTTTTTGGAGGCCTTTCTGCTGTTCTGTTTGTTGCAGGAAAGTGCCCACATCAGTACCTCCGAACAGAAAATTATGGAGAAAAACCAATTGCTCACCACCCGTAATGGCCGTCAGCCCGGTATGTGTTTGCATACTGCTGATGGAGGAGAGCGTTCACTGCAAGACTGGGGCCTGGAGATCTGCCAGTCCATGCAGGCAATCTGTAGCGTGCTGGATGAGGGACGACAGCAACCGGATTATGGCCATGCCCTGGAACAGCAGATCACTGCTCTGCAGGAGCCGGACTGTACACCCTCGGCGCGCATACTGGCGCAGATGCGGGAACATAAAGAAGGTTATTTCCATTTTGTACAGCACCTGTCGGAACAACATAAACAGCACTACCTGGCTACCCCGCTGCCCGCCGCAGAGCAGCAGCGCTGGCAGCAATGGACACAGGATTCGCTGCTTGAGCAGAGCCGCCTGGAACAAGCTGATACGGAAAGCTTTGATGATTATCTGGCACGGTTTCTGGCAGCCGTATAGCACCATTTTCAGACCCGAACGTCTAACCCGATATACTTTGCTGTGAGAAACGCACCATGATATTTACTCGTTATAAACTGCATTACCTGCTTCGCAGTGCTCTGGCCGGCTCGCTGGTAGCACTGCTTGGCTGTCAGGCAGCGCCAGCCCCGCCGTTGGCTGATGTACCCCCACCGCCGACTCTGAGCAGCGAGGAGGAGGCCATTGTACTACCAGAGAGCGAACAACCTGTCCTGATTGATGAAGCGCCGGTCAGCGCCTCTCCGGTGTCATCGGAGCGGGCCTCAAAGCGTGCTTTCCTGCCGGGTTTGTAGGCCGATAAAACGTCTGCTGCAGCTGATAATCCCGAGCGGGAAGAAAACGCGGCAGAAGGCACTGTCGTCCCGTTCGAAGCCGAGCTGCAAAAGCAAAGAAAGCGTATTAATCTGGGGCTGGAACGCGAGCAACGCGATGAGGAACCGGTGGATAACGTCGTCAATTTCCAGTTTTAGCACTGTCAGGCCCATCTGCAGTGCTGTTCGGGTTTACTGTGTGCGGAGAGCCATCTTTTGCACAGGAGCATCTTCAGTGAGGAGGCTATAAAAAGCCTTGTGGCTTACTGCCGGAAAATCCAGTGAATCCGGCAACTCCCAAAAAAACCGGCAAACTATCCACATAATTCACCAAAGCCTGTCTGAGCTGGCGTAAATGCTAACAGTGCAGTAATCTGCCCTGTCTGTTGTTATCCTAATCCTGGCTTACTGAATGTCGATACAAAAACGGTAATGGAAACCGCAATGTTTTTAGCATTCGCCGAATGCTTTTCTGAAGCGATGCTACTGCTGACCCGGCAGGGCACCGTCGTCGCTGCTAACCGCGCGGGTCGCGAATTATTGGGCGGCATTGATACCGCCAGCATTTCAAACCATCCGCTACGTGATTTTGTCAGTGACCCGGATGACAAACTAACGTCTTATCTGGCCGCTTGTGCCGAAAGCGATTCGCCATTGACAGGTGTCTTGAAACTGCGCCTGGCTGACTCGATCAAGCAGGTGATCTGCCAAGGCCGGGGCGTGTCATCGTCCGCCAACAGGCAACTTTCGACGCCTGTCCACGGCATCATCCTGCGCTGTTTGCCACAGACCGATCACACCATTGACAGCCAGGCGATCAATGCGTCTTTATTGCAATTGACGGCAGAAATGGAACGGCGTCGACTGGCCGAGCATCGTCTGACCATGACGGAGGCGCACGCCCAGGCGGTATTGGATACAGCGGTAGATGGGATTGTCACTATCGATTCCACGGGTATTATCGAGTCATTCAATAATGCTGCCGAGCGCCTGTTTGAATATCGTGCCGATGAGGTTATCGGTAAAAATATCAGCATGCTCATGCCGCCACCGTATTGTTACGAGCACGATGACTATTTACAGCGATATCTCAGTACCGGCAAGAAAAAAATTATCGGTACTGCCGGGCGCGAAGTGACCGGCCTGCGCAAAAATGGTGAAACCTTCCCGATGGAACTGGCGGTCAGTGATCTGGCGTTTGATGGTGCCCATCATTTTACCGGTATTGTGCGTGATATCAGCCGGCGCAAACAGGCTGAACAGCGCTTGCAGCAGCGTGAGCTGGAAGCCCGGCAGAATCGTGAACGACTGGTGCATGTGGCGCGCTTAAGCACTATGGGCGAAATGGCGGCAGGTATTGCGCATGAGATCAATCAGCCATTGACGGCTATTGCGACATACGCCAGCGCCAGCCAGCGCCTGCTCAACAGCGGTCTGAGCGATCAGGATGAATTGCTGACCACGCTGGATAAAATCAGTCGGCAGGCGCGCCGTGCCGGTGATGTGATTCAGCGCTTGCGCAGTTTTGTGAAAAAGCAGGACAGTCAGCGGGAAGTCTGGGATCTCAACAAACTGGTTGCCGATACCATGGTGCTGGCCGAGGCCGATGCCCGTCTGCATTCGTTTGTTATCGAGATGACACTGTCTCAACAACCCCTGCAGGTCTCGGTTGATCCTATCCAGATCCAGCAGGTTCTGCTCAATCTGATCCGCAACGGCATGGATGCCATGCTGGAAGCGGAGCAGACCGATGGCTGTCTGCGTGTGGGCACCCGCCAGGCTGACCACGATTTCGCACTGGTATCTGTGCGGGATCAAGGTGTTGGCATCTCGACTGAACAAAGTGATAAGCTTTTCAGTCCTTTTTTTACGACTAAATCCAACGGTATTGGTTTGGGGCTGTCCATCAGTCGATCGATTATTAATGCGCATGGCGGGCGTTTGAATTTCGAGCGCCATACCGAAGAAAAAGGCGTAACCATGTATTTTACCTTACCGCTAGAAGTGGGAAACGTTGATGGCTGAGTTGAAGCAAACGGTTTTTATTATCGACGACGATGAAGCGGTGCGCGATTCACTGCGCATGTTATTGCGTTCTGTCGGCTTGCCGGTGACCTGCTTTGAGTCGGCACAGACGTTTCTGGACGAGATTAATCTGAATACTCCCGGCTGTCTGGTGCTGGATATAAGAATGCCAGGCCTGAGTGGCATGGAGCTGGCGCAGCGCATGCGTGATCAGGACTCATTAATGCCGATTATTTTCATTACCGGACATGGCGACGTTCCCATGGCGGTTGAAGCAATGAAAATGGGTGCCCTGGATTTTCTGCAAAAACCCTTTCGTGATCAGGATCTGCTGGATCGTATTCAGCAGGCTCTGCAATATGATGCTGACCGGCGTGAGCAACTCACCGAGCGCGAGATGATCCGCCAGCGCATGAACACACTGACCCCGCGCGAGCGGCAGGTGCTGGATATGATTCTGGAGGGCAAGGCGAATAAAGTCATCGCTATCGACCTGGATTTAAGTCAGCGGACGGTTGAAATTCATCGTGCCCGGGTTATGGAAAAAATGCAGGCCCGTTCATTGGCAACCCTGGTGCAGATGGTGATGCGGGCTCGCGGCAAGTGACTGCCAGGTGCGTGCGGCTGATGTTTGTCGCCGCAGGCAAAGGTCGATAACCGTTTTGCTTGACGTAAATCAATGCAAGCAGATCAGCAAACCACTACACTTTAATCAACAATGATCAAGTGGGAGTTACTGTTGTGGAAATCAAAGATATTCTGGTTCACGTTGATGTCGATGAAGGCAATAAAAACCGTTTGCAGAATGCTGCCGAACTGGCGCGCAGTTACGAGGCACATCTGACCGGACTGTATATTATTCCCAATCTGGTCATACCCATGTATGCCGAAGTGAGCATTCCAGCAGATGTGATAGAAATGCAGGAAAAAGCAGCGCAGGATCGGGCAGAGAAAGCTGAAGCTGAATTCAAGGCTATCACCGACCAGGTGGGTTGCAGTGCAGAGTGGCATTGTGTGCGTGGCTATGCCGAACGGCAATTATTGCTGCATGCACGTAATACAGATTTAGTCATTCTGGGGCAGGCTGAAGAAAGCGGCGTAATGTCGGTGCAGTCTGATCTGGACGATCAGGTTGTGCTGGGCGCGGGCCGGCCTGTTTTGATGATTCCCTATATCGGTGTGAAAGGCGCTATCGGCAAAAATGTCATGGTGGCCTGGAACGGTTCGCGCGAATCAGTGCGGGCGGTGAATGATGCGTTGCCGATTTTGCAAAAGGCCAATCGGGTCGACGTGGTTGCCATTAATCCAGGAGCAGGAGAAGGCGATATACCGACCGCTGAAATCTGTCTGCATCTGGCTCGCCACGGTGTCAAGGCCCAGGCTAGTCAGAGCGTAGCCAAGGATCTGGACGTCGGCGATGTGCTGCTATCTCGGGCAGCCGATATGGGTATGGATTTGATAGTTATGGGTGCTTACGGGCATTCGCGTCTGCGCGAGACCGTCCTGGGCGGTGCCACCCGGCATATCCTGGCGCATATGACCGTGCCGGTTTTATTGTCCCATTAAGCTACGCTGCTTATGATTTCCGGGAAGCTGTATTAAGCAGCTTCCCGGTTCGTCCACAGATTTTTAATTAGCCTGCCGCAAGGCTTCAATGCGCCGCTCCAGCGGCGGATGCGAAGCAAATAAAGCCGTTAAACCACTGCCTTTTCCACTAATGCCGAAAGCGGCCATTTGATCAGGCAAATGTGACGGTTGTGATTGCTGTTGCAAGCGTTCCAGTGCCGCAATCATCTTCTGGCGTCCTGCCAGTGAGGCACCGCCTGCATCCGCACGAAATTCCCGTTGCCGGCTGAACCACGCCACAATCATGCTGGCAAGAATGCCAAAAACCGCTTCCAGCACAAATACGATTGCTATGTACGCCATGAACCCCAGTCCGCCACCTTCCTGATTGGAACCACGCATGGACGAACTGATGATATTCGCGATGACCCGCGCCAGGAAAATCACAAAGGTGTTCACTACGCCCTGAATCAGCGTCAAGGTAACCATATCACCATTCGCAATATGGCTGACTTCGTGTCCCAGCACGGCTTCGGCTTCGTCCTGATTCATGCTGTTGAGCAATCCGGTACTAACCGCGACCAGGGCGTTATTTCGATTGGCACCGGTGGCAAAAGCGTTAATCTCGGGGGCGTTATAAATGGCCACTTCCGGCATACCGATACCGGCAGCCTGTGCTTGCCGATGCACGGTCTCAACCAGCCAGCGTTCGGTGGCAGTGGTCGGTTGTGTTAGGACCTGGGCACCGGTGGCCCGCTTGGCCATTGACTTGGACATCAGCAGAGAAATCACCGCGCCACCCATCCCGAATATCAGCGCTATGACCAGTAAACCGGCATAGCTGTCGCGCGGAATGCCAAACGCTGTCATTACGATGTTGAGCACAACACCCAATACCAGCATCACGGCCAGGTTGGTCAGTAAAAACAAAATAATTCGTCGCATAGTGATTTCCTGTTTGAAAAAGACTGGCGATTTATATCGTGGCGATCAGGCTAAACTCAAGGCGTATCGTACCGTTTCTGCAGTTTAGAGAAAAATATTATTAAATTTCAATTTAAAACAATTTCTTACAAAAAATTCAGATTGTCGCCTTCGAGCGGATCATGGTGGTATGTCAGGAAACTGGAATTTAGTTGATCCAGGTTAAGGAATTCATCGCCAGCTTGATTATTCTATAGTTTGTATCGGGTGCCATTATAAGGGGTGTGACCATGTTGACTTATCATGAATGTCTGGAAATGAGTGAGCTTAGCGCAGATGAAATTGCTGCAATCGCAGCGCATGAGCATGTACCGGAAATCGTTGCGGCCGAATTAGGCAATTATCTGGTGCATTGTGATGACGGTATTCCGCGTATTAAACGCATTATTCTGGATGATATCGAAGAGGCCCTCGCGCAGGGGCGGCGTGAACGGGCATTACATCTGAAACTGGTATTGAAGCACTTTCTCGAAACGCATCCAGCCCAGGCCCAGGATTGATCTGCTGGCAGGCAGTCTGCAAATATAAACGGGCTGCCTGATCTGCTGGTAACGTCGCGGAAAGTACCTATTTCCGAACCGGGACACGGAATTTAGAGTGACCAGTCACGTCATTGGCCAGTTTGCATTGCTGGCAATGGTATCTAATTCTGATCAGTCTTTCGGAGCGAGGGAAAAGTCTTTCAGACTGCGTTGCTATGGATGTTGTTGCTGAACATGTGCGCCGTTGATATCTCCGGAGATAAAACTACCATCATCATCGTTGATGATGATGTCAAAGTGCGCCAAAAACTTGAAACCCTGCTGGCCGGAATCGACACCAGGGTGAAGGCGTACTGCTGTGCCGAGGCTTTGCTGCGCGAAGGCATAAATGCCGATACCCGTTGCATGATTGCAGAGAATTGCCTGCCAGGTATGGACGGGATTCAACTGATGCGTACGGTGCAGGAGCAGGGCATCAGGATGCCTACGATCCTGCTGGCCAGATTCAGTGATGTGCCCACTGCGGTCAGGGCGATGCAGGCGGGCGCGGTTGATTTTATCGACAAACCTTTTGTTGACCGCGTATTACTGGCACGGGTGCGGCAAGTGCTCAGTAATATAAAATATTCCCCTACGATTCCCTGATTTCCGCCTTGTCTCCACTGATATGTCTGTGGCGTGAAAACCGCGCTATACGGTTCTCGCATTAATTACGTAATATCCACAGTATGATGACGGATACTGCGAATGTTTACGAATTACGACTAGGTGCAAACTTAAAAACGGTGCTTGAAATCGCTTTGGTTTTAGGATGAAAACGCATTAAACAGTAGAGATGTCATAAGGATAATTGCTGTTTTCACGAGTAATCACGGTTCGGATGACCAATAGCTTTCTGGCTATTTCTATTTTGCAGGATCGGTTTAAGGGGCAAGACCGTATGTCGACGAATCAGCGGAACAGTGTAATTCCTTTTCAACAGATGAAACGCGGATGCGATCAGTGTAGTAGTGCGCAGCAATGTCTATGCAAAGGATTCGATGCCGAAACACTGCGTCAGTTTGAATCAGCCATCAAGCAGGTCCGAATGTTGACACGGGGCGATCACCTCTTCAGCGCGGGCGAGCGTTTTCGCGGCTTGTATGCGGTTCGATCCGGATCAGTGAAAGTATCAACGGTAACAGACAGCGGCGAAGAGCAGGTGGTGGGTTTCTATCTGCCTGGCGACATTATCGGTCTGGAAGCGATTGATCGCAGTGTACATGACGGCACCGCTATGGCCCTGGAAACCAGCAGTATCTGCGAGTTATCGCTGGCACGACTGGAACAGATGGGCTGTAAAATCGCCGCCCTGCAGCAGCAGATGAATCGTATGTATGCGCACGAGATTGCTAAAAATCACGCCATGTTCCGGATGCTGGGACGCAAAAATGCTGAGCAGCGCCTGGCCAGTTTCCTGACCAATCTTTCCGAGCGTCTGGCTGAGCGCGGGCTATCTGCCCACGAGTTCAACCTCAGTATGTCGCGCTCCGATATTGCCAATTATCTGGGTCTGGCCCTGGAAACGGTTAGCCGTTTGCTGGCCCGCTTCCAGGAAGAAGGTCTGATAGCGGTCAATCGCCGCCATATCAATCTGCTTAATTTATCCGAGCTAAAAATTCTGGCCGGTGAAGCGGTACCCGACAAGCAGGATCGCTGCTGCCGCTGATACGCACCGACCCAGCAATACGTCCGAGGATGCTGTCCCATACTACCGTTTTCATCCGTCGGGTGCAGGAGCACATGTTGCCTGCTCCTGTGCTGCTGGGTCCCACCACCCCGATTGCCACCGTTGTCGAGCGCTTATGCGCGGACAGCAGCTCGGCCGCGATTATTGTCAATGAGCAAGGCCAGCCGCTGGGGATTCTGACCGAACGCGATATTTGCCGCCGGGTAACTTTCCGCGCTGACGGCCAGGCACCGGTTGCCGCGTTCATGAGTACGCCGGTGCAGACTATCGGGGCGCAGGATTTCCTGCATAAAGCGGTAGCCTGGATGCGGCAGGATAATATTCGTCATTTGCCGGTACTGGCGGATGGCCAAGTGGTCGGGTTGCTGGAGCTGGAACAGGTGCTGGCTGAGCTGTCCGGGCAGACTGTCGCGCATATCGATCTGCTGAATTACGGCCCGTCACTGGCGGATATGCGCAGCGCCAAAAGCCATCAGTACCAGATCGCTGCCCAACTGCTGTCCGAGCAGGTTCCCGCTGCCGAAATCCAGCAACTGCTAACCCGTCTGAACCATCAACTCTATCAGGCTGCCGTGAGTTTATGTCTGGAGCAGATGCGGGTGGCCGGGCGAGGTGAAGCGCCGGTGCCGTTCGAGGTTATCGTCATGGGCTCAGGGGGACGGGGTGAAAGTTATCTGCTGCCGGATCAGGATAATGGTTTGATACTGGCCGACTATCCGGACCATGAGCACAGCCGTATTGATGCCTGGTTCATTGAGTTCAGCACGCGTCTGACCGATGCACTGGCCGAAATCGGTTTTGAGTATTGCCGTGGCCACGTTATGGCCATAAATCCTTTGTGGCGTAAAACCCTGTCGCAATGGCAGGCGCAGATCAGCAGCTGGATACGTCGCAGTGAAGGGCAGGTGCTGCGTTTATGCGATATTTTCTTCGACTTTGTCAATGTGGCCAGCAGCGGTGAGATGAGCGCCGCATTACGCATGCATATCGTCAGTAATGCACCACGGCTTTTTTTCCTGCGTGAGATGTTTAAAGTGGATGAGGAGCACGACGTCGCACTGGGGCCTTTCGGGATATTATTGCCGGATCGACGCAAAGGTCCGCATAAAGGGAAGGTGAATCTGAAAATCACCGGCACCCTGCCGCTGGTTGGCGCGATTCGCATTCTGGCCTTGCGGGAACGCATCGCAGCTACCTCCACGCTGGCCAGGATTGCTGCTTTGCATGAGCAGCAGGTGCTGAGTCACAACGAAGAAGACGATTTACGCAACGCCTACCAGCACATCGCGTTTCTCTTGCTGCGGCAACAATTATCGGACGCCCGGAATCAGCGCGAACCCAGTAATTATATTGCCGTCAGCACGCTGTCCAAACGCGAACGCAAACTCCTGGTAGACGGGTTTAAAGCGATCCGTTCGCTGCGCTCGAAGCTGCGCAGCGAACTGACCGGAGATATCTTTTAGCCTTTCTGCAGGGTTTAAAGCCGGGTATTTTCCAGCACCAGATAGCCCGTTTGTGTCACCCAGGCACTAAAACCATGATTGACCACCGTGCTGGTCTGATCTTCCACAATCAGTGCCGGACCCTCAATGCGTATCCCGGGCGCCAGCGTTTCACGCGGATAGACGGCAGCGGTTACGAAATCGGTCTGGCGCGGATCGAATAAAAGCCGTGTCGCGGTCGGCACAGGGGCCGTTTCTTGGGCTGGCGGCCTAAGCTCGACCGGCTCGGGTTGCGCTCGCGGTGTGCTCAGCGTGAGCGTCCAGCTCAGGATTTCAACATCCAGATCGGGTATCAGGCGACCATATAGCTGTGTATAAGCCTGGTTGAAAGCGTCTTGCAAGGTGGCGGCATCGGCTGCAGTGAGTGGCCTGAGCGGCAGGTTGACATTGATTTCATGGCCCTGGCCACGATAGCGCATAAACGCGCTGCGGGTTTCCTCCAGCGCCACTGCTGGTGCAGCCTCGCGCACAATAGCCGCCGCTTCAGCATGCATTTCTGTTAATAAGGTATTGGCGAAATCCGCATCAAAATGGCTCAAGCGATGATAACGGCTACGCACGACTTCATAGGCGACCGGCGCACGCAGAAAACCCAATGCCGAACCCACCCCGGCACCGGCAGGAATCACAACCCGTTGCAATCCGAGTTTTTCGGCCAGCCGGGCAGCGTGCAGTGGAGCTGCACCGCCGAATGCAATCAGGGTGCGGTTGCCCAGTTCTTTGCCCCATTCAATCGCATGCACCCGGGCTGAATTCGCCATGTTCTCATCGACGATTTCACTGACCGCAAATGCAGCTAGCGTAGAATCCAGATTTAAGGGCTGACCGATATGCTGTGCCAGGGCACGGGCCGACTGATCGGCATCAAGCGCCACATTGCCGCCGGCGAAACGGGCGCTATCGATCCGGCCCAGCAACATATCCGCATCGGTCACGGTCGCTGCCGTGCCGCCGCGACCGTAACAGGCCGGGCCCGGTTCTGCACCAGCGCTGGCTGGACCCACGGTTACCCGATTCAAGGTGTCCACTGCGGCAATGGAGCCGCCGCCGGCCCCGATCTCGACCATTTCGATACAGGGTATACGAACCGGCAAGCCGCTACCTTTCATGAAGCGGTAAATACGATCGACCTCAAACGTGCGCGACATCAGTGGTTTGCCGTCATCCAGCAGACAGACCTTGGCGGTGGTGCCGCCCATATCGTAGGACAATACCCGGTTCAAGCCACATTCAGCCGCAATGCTGCTGGCCAGAATGGCTCCGCCGGCCGGGCCGGATTCGACCAGCCGGATAGGGAATTTCATGGCAGTGTCCAGGGTGCATAAACCGCCCCCCGACGTCATCAATAAAAACGGGCAATCCAGGCCGCGTTGACGCAAGGCCTGATCCAGACGGCGTAAATAGCGTGCCATGAGCGGCTGCACATATGCATTCGCGCAGGTCGTGGACAATCGTTCGTATTCACGGATTTCAGGGCAGATTTCCGACGACAGGCTGATGCTGAGGGCGGGATTTTCCGCCCGGATAATAGCGGCGATACGCTGCTCATGTGCACTATTGGCATAGGCATGCAGTAAACCAATCGCCACACTCTCGATACCGTGTTCCTGCAAGCGTGGCAGCAGATCAAAAACGCCCTGTTCGTCCAGTTCCAGCAGCACCTCACCATGCGCGTTCAGACGTTCCCGTACCGGCCAGCGCAAATAACGTGGCACCAGCGGGGCGGGGCGTTCCATATTGATGTCGTACTGTTCGAAACGGTTTTCATAAGCCATTTCTACCGAATCGCGAAAGCCCTCGGTCACGATCAGCGCGGTTCTGGCACCTTTGCGTTCGATCAGGGCATTGGTCGCCAGGGTGGTGCCGTGGATGATCAAATCGACCTGATCAAGTCCGATGCCGGCTTGCTCCAGCACGGCCTGGATGCCTGTCAGCACGCCCTGTTCAGGTGCGCGTGGTGTGGTCAGTACTTTATAGGTGAATTGATGGTCGTTCAGTTCCAGGGCGACATCGGTAAAGGTGCCGCCAATATCAACAGCGAGTCGAGTGGATGATGTCATTTTTGAGCTTGCAGCATGTCACGTAAGTGATCAGTAAATGAAGATAGGGATTTTGAATAACTGTAAAAACCGCTATCTTAGTATTCAAACGTTCCACTGAATACCTATACCAAGCAAAATGAAACATCAAACAACTGTTCCAGCGTTGCCCTTATTTCGACCCGGTGACCGCATTCGCCTGATTGCGCCTAGTGGGCCGGTACCGGCCGAGCGTTTTGCACAAGGGGTAGCCTGCCTGCGAGAGTGGGAACTGGAACCCGTGTACGAACCGGAAATCCTGAGTCGTGAAGCCTATCTGGCAGGCTCCGATACCCGCCGTCTGGCAGAACTGCAGGCAGCGCTGGCGGATCGTGATGCCCGTGCGATCTGGGGTGCACGCGGGGGTTATGGTGCCGCCCGTTTGTTGTCAGGTGTAACGCCGGCACAGGTGGGCAATCAGGTTTTGCTGGGGTTTTCCGATCTGAGCGCGTTGCATGCCTTATGGCATCGGGCTGGTCGGGGCTCGGTGCATGCCTGTAATCTCTCCGGCCTGGGTGAGTGGGAGGCCGCTGACCGGCTGGCTCTGTACGAAGGCCTGTTTCGCGGCAGCTGGCCGTCTTTACAAGGGCAGACTGCGCTGGGGCGTGGCTGTGTGCAGGGGCCTATCATGGGCGGCAATCTGACCGTTTTCGCCGCTCTGGCCGGCACCGGCTTTTTGCCCGATCTGCGCGGTGCCGTTGTGTTTCTGGAAGATGTCGCTGAACGGCCTTATCGACTGGACCGGAGTTTGACCCAGCTGCTGCAGACCGGTGTTTTGCAAGATGTCGCATCGGTGGCTATCGGTCAGTTGACCAAGTGTGATGATCCGCCCGGCAAAGAACAGGGCCGCAGCGCACTGGACGTTATGGTGGACGTATTGGCACCGCTGAATGTGCCGATTCTGACCGGTTTGCGTATTGGTCATGAACGCAGCGCATTGCCTTTACCTTTCGGTGTCGATATGGTGCTGGATGCAGACGCCGGGGTATTGCGTTGTGCTGCAGCGGCCTGAAACCGTGCCTTTGCGGGGTTTGTAGAACCCGTTTATCTGAATGATTGTCTCTAATTGGGAGTTCGCTACATGCCCGTAAAAACCCGCTATTTTTTTATTGCCAGTATGGATGTCGATCCTGCCAAAGAAGCCCTGTTTAATGAAATCTACGACACAGAGCATGTGCCGATGTTACTGCAGGTACCCGGTGTTATCGCGGTCACACGCAGTACCACAGAACCCTTAACCATGGCTATTGGCGGCGAGCACAAAACTATCGTGGCCGAAGGCGAGCCCCGCTATAGCGCAATTTACGAAATCGAAAGCCCGGATGTGTTAACCAGTCAGGCCTGGGCCGATGCGATTGAGAAGGGCCGCTGGCCGGCTGAAGTCCGCCCCTATACCCGTAACCGACGCCATGTTCTGCATCGTGTGATGGAGCCTGCGTCAGCCTGATTTTTACCACCATCTGGCCCGGCACCCAGACCCGGCCAGATGATAACCTTCAGAGGAGTTGACC
Source organism: Gammaproteobacteria bacterium (assembly GCA_041396125.1). Taxonomy (GTDB): domain Bacteria; phylum Pseudomonadota; class Gammaproteobacteria; order Competibacterales; family Competibacteraceae; genus JAWKZG01. The sequence goes on from JAWKZG010000002.1 coordinate 553,498, forward strand.
GATGGGTCTGAATGAACGATTACAAAACTGCTATAGCAGTGCTGTGCACGATGTGATGCGCGCTATGGGACACCATAACTGTGTCTTGCCCTATACCCTGCAACCGTTAGTCCCCGGTACCCGGCTGGCAGGGGAAGTGTGGACTTTCAGCGGTTATATCGATCATACGGCTGACCGGCATCAGACTCTGCTGGAATGGACCCGGGTATTATCGCGGGTACCACGCGGGGCGATTCCCGTCTGTCAGCCGCATAATTCCGAAATTGCCCTGATGGGAGAGCTGTCCGCCCAGGCATTGTTACAGCGCGATGTGCCGGGCTATATCGTGGATGGCGGCTGTCGCGATGTCGAGATGCTGATCCAATATAATTTTCCGGTCTTTCGGCGTTTCGATACCCCATCGGACATCGTTGGCCGCTGGTTGCCAACCCGCCTCGGCGAGCCGGTCACCATTGGTGCTGTAACGATCACCACCGGTGATTACGTGCTGGCTGATCGGGACGGCATCGTTGTGATTCCGCGCGCTATCGCCGAGCAGGTAATCACCGAAACCGAAGGCAAAATCAACACCGAGAGCGCATTGCGTGACGCCATTCTGGCCGGTGAAGACCCCGAACAGGCGTATTTAAAATATCGCGTGTTTTAGTGCCGGCACGCACACCGGCAACTCGCGTCGCCCTGGCAGTACTGGTCATTTGCACCGGTTTCAATCTGTTTGCACGAGGCATCAGTGAAACCTTCGCGGTGTTTTTAATCCCGCTGGAACTCGAATTCGGTTGGCCCCGCGCCACCCTGACGGGCATCTACTCCCTGTTTATGCTGACTAACGGTCTGGCCTCACCGCTGGCCGGGTTGCTGTTCGACCGGCTCGGCCCACGCTGGAGCTATGGGCTGGGCCTGTCTGTCTTCGGCCTCGGCTATCTGCTGGCCGGGAGGGCGCAAGAGCTCTGGCATTTTTATCTGGGCATCGGGCTGATGGGCGGTCTGGGGGTGGCGCTGATCAGCATGGTGCCGGCCTCGGCCCTGATCAGTCGCTGGTTTCGTGACCGGTTGACCACCGCGATGGGCATTGCCTATGGCGGTCTCGGGTGTGGCGTGCTGCTGCTGGTGCCGCTGACCCAGGTCTTGATTGAACAATTCGGCTGGCGTGTCAGCTATACCGTGCTCGGCATAGTCCTGCTGGGTCTGTTAAGTCTGCTCGCTTTGCCCTGGAACCAGTTCAGTGCCGGTCATCCGGTCTACGCCCGTGACAGTGCACTGCGGACGCAGCGGGAAGGGCACTGGAATCTGTCGCGCGCTTTGCGGGATCGCGCCTTCTGGGCCTTGACCAGCGTGTTCTTCTTTACGGCGGTGGCGGTGTATGCCGTTGCGCCGCAGGTGGTGGTGTATCTGGTCGAAGTGGGTTTTGATCCCTTCCAGGCAGCCAGTGCCTACGGCCTGACCGGCATGCTGTCAGTCGGCGGTATGGTGGGTATGGCCTGGCTGGCCGACCGTTTTGGCCGGCGCAAGGTGGTCACCCTGAGCTATTGCAGCACCATAATCGGTATACTGGTATTACTGTTAATGCAGAACGCGCCCCATTACCCTTTACTGGTACTGTTCGTACTGTTATTTGGCAGCGTACAGGGCTCGCGCGGGCCGGTGGTTTTTGCGCTGGCAGCCCGTCTGTTTGCTGGTGGCGGGCTGGGCAGTATTTATGGGGCCATTACACTGGGTATGGGGGTAGGGGCGGCCCTGGCGTCCTGGCTGTCAGGCTGGCTGCACGACATTACCGGTGCGTATCACGCCAGCTTCAGTCTGGCTATCGCGGCAGCAAGCACAGGAATCCTGTTATTCTGGCTGATTCCCGAACTGGCTGACTGATACTACATACAGAACACTATCCTGTAAGGAATCGAGTCATGACGATTAACATCGCTGTATTGGGGACCGGGCGGATTGCCGATGTCGCACTGGTGCCAGCGCTGCGGAAAGTGCCGCAGGCCCGTCTGTGGAGTGTGTTAAGTCGCGATGCCGCGAGAGCCCGCTCATTTGCTGAACGCCATGGAGCCGAGGCGGTGCAGCCGGCATATACAGATCTGGCCGCCTTGCTGGCGGATCCGGAACTGGATGCGGTGATCATCGCGTCCCCCGACAAGCTGCATGCCGGGCAAACTCTGGCAGCGGCCCGGGCCGGCAAGCATGTGTTGACCGAAAAACCGATGGCGACCCGGCCAGCCGATGCCGAGCACATGCTGACAACCTGTCAGCAAGCCGGAGTAACGCTGGCTGTTGCGTATCATATGCGCTGGCATGCCGGGCATCGACAGTTGCAGGCTGATGTCAGCCAGGGACTGATTGGCACCCCGCGACATATGCGTATCCAGTGGAGCTGGCTGGCACCGGATGCGGCTAACTGGCGGGCCGCTGCTGATCTTGGCCAGTGGTGGAGCCTGGCCGGGGTGGGCACACATTGTCTGGATCAGATTCGCTGGTTTCTACGGCCGTTCGGGGGTGAGATTGCCACGCTGAAAAGCGTTGTCAATCGCGCCGTATGGCAGGGCCCGCACGACGAAACCGCGGTGCTGGCACTGCAATTTGAATCAGGTCTGACGGCAGAACTGTGCTCATCGGTGCTGTTTCAGGCCCCGACCCGGATGGAAATCTACGGCAGCGCCGGTTATGCCATCTGTGATGGCACACTGGGCGGGCACGGTGGCGGATCGATACACACCCACAAAGGCAATTATCCGTTCGAAATCGTCGATCCCTACGCCGGTGAAATTGCCGATTTCGTGACAGCCATCAAGGATCAGCGGGCAGCAGAAGTCGATGGCCAGGAGGGTGCTCGCAATGTTGCGTTATTATGTCAGGCTATCGAGCAGACCGGTTAAGACCCGCTTGCCGGGCAGGTCGGGTCATTATTGTCAGCGCCTAAAAGTGTATTACGCTTGCAGCTCGAACGCCTCGGCCAGTAATTCGTAAGAGCGTTTGCGGGCCGCAAAATCATGACAGATCGTTACTACAATGGTTTCGTCAACGCCATAACGCTCAGCCAGGCTTTCCAGCGCTGCTTTGACGGTTGCCGGATCGCCTGCGATGGAACGCTCCTGGTTGGCCTCGATAACATATTTTTCCTGTTCGCTATACGGATAAGCGTCGGCTTGTTCCGGGGTGGGAATCGGGCCCAGTTCGCCTTTGCGCAGTTTCAGCAACCATAAATCCCGGCTTTTGCGCAGCCATTGCGCCTGCTCATTGGTGTCGGCACAGATGGCAAACACCGCCACCGCACCTTGCGCCTGGGGCAGCTCGGCAGAGGGCTGAAAATAGTGCCGGTAGGCCTGCATGATCTGGTCGCCACCTTGTGGATTGATGAAATGGGCGAACGCAAACCGGGTGCCGAAATGGGCAGCATAAGCTGCACTTTGATCGCTGGAGCCGAGCAGCCAGAGCGGCGGTGCTGAGGTGCCGGCAGGCATGGCTTCGATGCCAGCGAAAGCGTGATCGGGTGCCAGTGTATGGCTCAAAAAGCCGATCAGATCGGCGATCTGACGCGGGAAGTATTCAATCGGCAGGCTGCCGGGGCCATGTTGCAACGCCATGGCTGTTTTCTGGTCGCTGCCTGGGGCACGCCCAATGCCCAGATCGATACGACCGGGAAACAGGGTTTCCAGCATGCGGAACTGTTCGGCAACTTTGAGCGCGGAATAATGATTGAGCATGACCCCGCCGGAGCCGATGCGCATGTGCCGGGTCAGAGCGCAACCCCGGCCGGGATCAGAATTTCCGACAGGAGCCGGCGAGACCACCGGTGGAATGGTGCTCGGCCAGCCAATAGCGATGATAGCCGAGTTGGTCACAAAATTGCGCCAGCTCCAAAGTTTTCCTGAATAGCCAGCGCCGGGCTGGCATCGGAATCGAATAGGACTGGTCGAGTACGCTGAGTTGCATGTGTTAGCTCTTTTTGATCTTCATTTTAAGGGTTCGACAATGCGGGTTCGCTGCGGGCTTTTCCAGGCGCAGGAAAAAGGACTGGCAACGCTGGATGAAGCCCAGATCATGCCGCGAATCTATTACAACACATAGGATATTTTTTGCACGAATGTCTTCATTAACTCCCGCTGTTGGCGCGCTTATCGCGCTGAATATTGTATTTTATTTATTACAATCGGTTTTTGATCCGCACTTGATTTTTTGGCTGGCGTTGTGGCCGGCCGGCATTGAGGAACTGACCCGCGACCTGCCTATAGCGCAATCATTACCGCATTTTCATCTATGGCAGTTGCTGACCTATGGGTTTTTGCACGGGCCGATATTTCATATCGTTTTCAATATGTTTGGTCTGTGGATGTTCGGCGGCCCGCTGGAGCAGGCCTGGGGGCCGCGCCGGTTCGTATTTTATTACCTGGTGTGTGCTGGGGGCCGGACTCTGTCAGTTAATCGTAGCCAGTTGGGCGGTGCAATCAGGACAACTGTACCCGACACTGGGTGCTTCCGGTGGTGTCTACGGCCTGTTGCTGGCTTTTGGTATGCGTTATCCAAACCGGATCATTATGTTGTTGATACCGCTGATTCCTATGCCGGCAAAATATTTTGTCATTCTGTTCGCCGCGTTTGAATTATGGTCCGGAATTACCGGCACCAGGCGGGGTCGCGCATTTTGCCCATCTCGGCGGAATGCTGGCTGGTTTTTTATTGCGGGCTGGCTCCGCGCAGCGCCGCTGACCGCTTCTCGCCAATACCATTATCAGCTGACCAGCCCGACGTCCTGGTCCGGGCTGGTTTCTTTTGCCGGATCCGCTTGCAATTGCCGGGTGTACCCATAGATTGCAGGCTATGACTATCAACAACTGCATCAACATAAGCTGAATAATACGCTGCAATCGGTCTTGCCGATTGCCGGCATGGCTATCCTGCTGGGCGTCGTGGGCGGGTTGTTTGCCGGGCCGGTTGGTATCTGGCTGGCGCTGACGGTATGCGCGCTGGTGCTGGCTTTCGGACCGCAATTGTCACCGCGTTTCGTGTTGAGCCTGTACCGGGCCCAGCCCATTGACCAGCGGCAGGCGCCCGATCTGCACCTGACCGCAGAGCTTGGCCGACGCGCCGGTCTGGCCCGGACACCGCAGCTTTTTTATATCCCCAGCCAGATAATGAATGCGTTTGCAGTCGGCTCCCGATGATGCGGCTATTGCTTGTCTCGACCGATGGCTTGCTGCGCCGCCTGCCCATGCGGGAACTGGCCGCTGTGCTGGCGCATGAAATCAGCCATGTCAAACATAACGATATGTGGGTTATGAATCTGGCCGATGTGATCAGCCGGATAACCATTATCTTGTCGCAGGCAGGCTTGTTTCTGCTGCTGTTTTCAATTCCTTTATTGCTGCTGGGGATGGCAGATATCTCCTTGCTGGCGATCCTGCTGCTGATTTTTGCGCCGACCCTGACCACACTCTTGCAGCTGGCCTTGTCCCGTGCGCGTGAGTTCGATGCGGACCTGGGTGCGGTGCAGCTGACCGGTGACCCAGCTGGCCTGGCTGCCGCTTTGCGCCAATTGGAACAGTATCAGGGCAGCTGGCTGGAACAGATTTTCATGCCGGGGCGGCGTACACCGGAAACCGGCCTGGCTGCGCACGCACCCACCTCTGCCGAGCGTATCGAACGATTACGGGCGCTGAGTACGAGCTACAACGTGCAGGAATTGCCGCCAGGAACGCTGCAGCGGCCGGATCAGACCGGGCGTTTAGCGACCCGGCCGCGCTGGCATTGGCATGGCCTATGGTATTGATAGACTCCTGTGGTATTGATAGATCAGTGATATTTCACATTGCAAAAAACTTTTCTTCCCAGTAACTAGCCAGCTAATCATTAGCCAGTAATATTCCTGCTGCGTCGGCACACGGCTTCCGCAGTGTTCATCCAGTTTTAGTTTTTTTCGATTTAGGGGATTTTTGTACTAATGACTACGACCAATAGGGCGCTTTTAGACTGGGTCGAATCGGTGGCCGCGCACACTAAACCTGATCATATTCATTGGTGTGATGGCTCTCAGGACGAGTACCGTCAACTGATCGATCACATGCTGGCCAGTGGCGAGCTGGAGCAGCTCAATCCGACAACTCATCCCAACTGTTATTTACACCGTTCGGATCCGACCGATGTGGCGCGAACCGAGCATCTGACGTTTATCTGCACGGAAAATAAAGACGATGCCGGCCCAAATAATCACTGGATGGAGCCGGCAGATGCCAAAGCCAAAATGGAGGCACTGTTCGCGGGCTCAATGCGGGGTCGTACGCTGTACGTTGTTCCTTATTGCATGGGGCCGCTGGACTCACCGCTGGCCCGTCTGGGTGTGGAACTGACCGACAGCGCGTATGTCGCTGCCAATATGTATCTGATGACGCGGATGGGGCGGGCAGCGCTGGAACGTATCGAGCGCGAAGGCAGCTTTGTCAAAGGCCTGCATTCACTGGGTGATCTGCACCTGGATCGGCGCTTCATCATGCATTTTCCGCAAGAGCTAAGCATTATGAGCATCGGTTCCGGTTATGGCGGTAATGCTCTGCTGGGAAAAAATGCCATGCCTTGGCGCATTGCCAGCCGCAGGCGCGCGTCAGGAAGGCTGGCTGGCTGGAGCATATGCTGATTGTCGGGATTCAGAACCCGGCCGGTGAAATTCATTATATCGCCGCGCATTCCCTTCCGCTTGCGGTAAAACCAATCTGGCCATGCTGATTCCGCCAGGGTCCATGCCCGGTTATAAAGTATGGACAGTGGCGACGATATCGCCTGGATGCATCTGGGTGAGGACGGCCGTTTATATGCCATTAACCCCGGAAGCGGGTTTTTGGGTCGCACCGGGTACCAGTGCAATGCACCAACCCCAATGCGGTGGACATGCTGCAGCACGATACGATTTTTACCAATATCGGGGTTACTGATGACAATCAGCCCTGGTGGGAAGATCTGACCGCGCACGCCTGCCTTGAACTGGCGCGGTGAGCCGTTCGATCCGGAACAGGCCGGCGGCACATCCGAATTCCTCTGTTTTACCGTGTCGGCCAAACAATGCCTGAAGCTATTCTGAACAGGCTGAAAATCCTCACGGTGTGCCGATTTCCGCTATTATTTTTGGTGGCCGACGGCACGTCTGGCACCGCTGGTGATGCAATCCAGAGACTGGCGACACGGGTTTTAATAGGGGCATCTGTCGCCTCCGGAAACGACTGCAGCAGCGACCGGGAAAGTGGGCCATGTACGGCGTGACCCGATGGCCATGAAGCCGTTTTGCGGCTACAACTTTGCTGATTACTGGGCGCACTGGTTGAGTTTTGCTGAAAAATCCGAGCATCTGCCCAAGATTTTCCATGTCAACTGGTTCCGTAAGAATGCGCAGGGTAAATTCATCTGGCCGGGATTTGGTGAAAATCTGCGGGTATTAAACTGGATCATCGGCCGTTGCAGCGGGGACGCCCATGCGGTGCAGACGCCGGTCGGTTATTTGCCCTCGGCTGACGATATTGACCTGAGCGGACTGGATCTGAGCCGGGCGGATTTGGCGTCCCTGTTGTCGGTGGACAACCACAGCTGGCTGGAAGAAATGTCGGAAATTCATGGTTATCTGGCTGAATATGGTGACCGGCTACCGGCTGGCCTGTGGGACGAACACGCCAATATCGTGAAAATGCTGCAGGAAAAAGCCAGCACAGCAGCCTGATCGCTTATTTGCCTCTCCCGCGTTACAGACTGGTGCCCAGGTGCCAGTCTGGCTAAAAGCCTGTTTCTTTTATAAGATAGCTGCGCTTCACGGCATTTGCTTGTGTCGTTTTAACCATTATCAGAGGAGAGTCGCATGGCAGTTAATGATACCTGTGTCAGCATCGTACCTTATTTTAAGGTTCATCAAGGTCAGCTTGATAACTTCAAAGCAGGTTGCGAGAAGTTTATCGAAAAAACCCAGCCTGAAGATAAATGCCTGTATTACGGCTTTTGCTTTAATGGTGACGAGGTGCATTGCCGTGAAGGATATGCCGATGCCGAAGGTGCGCTGGCCCATTTGCAGAATGTCGATGCATTGCTGAAAGAAGCACTGACTATCTCGGATCTGACCAAGCTGGAAATCCACGGACCGGAACAGGAACTCGCCAAACTGCGCGGTCCGCTGGCCGGCCTGAATCCGACTTACTTTGTGCTGGAATACGGTTTCAGAAAATAAATCTCGCGATTCATTTTTCTGCACGGCCAGTCTTTAGGGCGCAAAACCTGCCGGTATTGCGCCCGCCAGGTCTGCACCCTATTCAGGTTGTTGCTTGCGGTTGTCGCAGCAGTCCGCGATAAATCTCATCGTCCCCGATCACACCAACAATACGCTCATCCACCTGCAGTAGCAGCGGTCGACCTGTAGCGTATTTAATCTCCAGCGCTTTTTGCATCAGAATATCGACCGGCGCGATAACCGCCAGCGGCATGTGCTGGCCACTCAAATCGAGATAATGATGGTAGTTTTGCAGCTTGACCAACTGGTCATCGCTGAACATATCGAGTACCTGACCCTGATCCCCCAAGCGTATTCTGTGACGAGCACTGCTATCCAGCAGAATCGCATCGTCGCTACGTTTTAGTTTTTCGACCGGCGTCATCAGCGAGCCGCCACGCAATACATTGAGCGGGTTCATATGGGCGACAAAATCCGCGACATATTGGTTGGCAGGCTTGAGTACGATTTGCTCCGGCTCGCCGTACTGTACGATACGGCCGCCATCCATAATGGCAATGTGGGTGCCAAGCTTGAGCGCTTCATCCAGATCGTGGCTGACAAAGATGATGGTTTTTTTCAGATTATGCTGCAGCTCCAGCAGTTCATCCTGCAGGTGATCTCGGATCAGCGGGTCGAGCGCGGAGAAGGGCTCGTCCATTAACAGAATATCCGCATCGGTGGCAAAAGCCCGCGCCAGTCCCACCCGCTGCTGCATGCCGCCGGAAAGCTCGTGGGCGTATTTATCAGCCCATTGATCCAATCCGACCAGTTTCAGTTTTTCAGCCACCACTGCGCGTCTGGCGCTGTTTCCCATACCGCGCAACTCCAGCCCCAGGCCGACATTTTCTGCCACCGTGCGCCAGGGCAGAAGCGCAAACTGCTGGAAAACCATGGCGACACGGTTACGGCGCAAACGGCGCAAGGTGCGTTTATTACAGCGGGCAATGTCGATGACACCGCTCGGGTCGTCGAGCAAAACCTCGCCGCGAGTCGGTTGGTTCAGCCGATTGACACAACGCAGCAAAGTGGATTTACCGGAACCGGACAGTCCCATCAATACGCAGATTTCACCTTCGGTAATGCTGATCGAGGCATCTGCCACCCCGAGGACACAGCCGGTCTGCTCCAGAATAGCTTGTCGATCAGCACCCTGATCCAGCAGTTGCAAGGCTTCATTGCGTTCATTGCCAAAAACAATATCGACGTTACAGAAATTCGACAGCACTCATAAATAATCCTCAATGATCCTGCGACGAATTTGAGCGCGCCGGTTGTTTAAACACCCGATCCAGCAGAATCGCAATAATCACGATGGCCAGTCCGGCTTCGAAACCTTTGGCGATATTGACTGTATTCAGTGCCCGCACTACCGGTTTACCCAAACCGTCTGCCCCGACCAGGGCGGCAATAACCACCATGGAGAGACTCAGCATGATGCATTGCGTCAGCCCGGCCATAATGGTGGGCAAGGCGTGTGGCAGTTCGACTTTCCATAACAACTGGCGGCGGGTCGCGCCGAAGGATTCGCCCGCTTCGAGCAGCGGTTTCGGTACGGATTGAATACCCAGCGAGGTCAGTCGGATCGGTGCGGGAACGGCAAAGATAACCGTGGAAATCAGGCCAGGCACTACCCCCAGTCCGAACAGAATCAGGGTGGGGATCAGATACACAAACGTCGGGATGGTCTGCATTAAGTCCAGTATCGGTCGCAATAGCGCGAACAGCCAGGGTCGGTGCGCGGCGGCAATCCCCGTGGGAATGCCAATCAGCATGCAGATCAGCGTTGCGAACAGCACCAGGGCCAGTGTTTCGGTGGTTTCTTCCCAATAGCCCAGGTTAATGACTAACAAGAGCGACAGTACAATACCGAGTACCAGCTTCCAGGAGCGGTGCAGCCAGAAACTCAGCGCCGCAATGATAGCGATTAAGACCAATGGCGGTGGCCATTGCAGCAGATCGATAAAACCCTCAATAAGCCAGCCTAACCCGTCTGATACAGCGTTGAAAAACCAGGCGGCGTGCTCATTGAGCCAGTCGACACCGGTGTTGATCCACCTGCCTATCGGAATTTTGTTTTCAGTCAGCCAGCTTAGCCAATCCATCAGTAGCTCCTGTTGTGCCGGCGTTGACGCTGCGGTTGTTGCAGCATGTTAACTCGTTGTGAGCCATGTGGGATTACAAGCCCAGCTGTGATTTGACAGCGGCCAGTCCGTCTTGCCCGTCGAAAGTGGTCACACCGTTCAGCCAGTTATCCAGCACGGCCGGATTTTGCTGCAGCCAGGCGGTGGCCGCGTCCTCCGGATCTTCGCCGTCGTCCAGGATCGCAGCCATGATTTCGTTTTCCATAGCCAGGGTGAAACTCATATTGTTCAGCAGTTGACCGACGTTGGGGCATTCTTCGGTGTAACCGGCGCGTACATTGGTAAACACCGTGGCACCGCCGAAATTAGGGCCGAACCAGTCGTCACCGCCAGCCAGATAGGTCATCTCGAAATTGGCGTTCATCGGGTGGGGCTCCCAACCGAGAAAAACCATCCATTCATCACGCCGTGCAGCACGGGCAACCTGCGACAGCATACCGGCTTCGCTGGACTCCACCACTTCAAAGCCCTGCAGGCCGAAAGCATTGTCATCGATCATTTTCTGAATCAGCCGATTACCGTCATTGCCCGGCTCGATACCATAGATTTTTCCATCCAGTTCATCTTTGAATTTGGCAATATCGGCGAAGTCTTTAAGCCCGCCTTCCGCCACATATTGAGGTACGGCGAGGGTGTATTTTGCACCTTCCAGGTTGGCACCGAGCACCTCGACCGAGCCGTCTTCGCGATAAGGGGTGATATCGGCTTCCATTGTTGGCATCCAGTTGCCCAGGAAAATATCAATATCTTTATTTTTCAGGCTGGTATACGTTACAGGAACCGACAATACCTGGGTCTTGGGCTGGTAGCCCAAACCTTCCAGTACAACGGTAGCGGTGGCTGTAGTGGCAGTGATATCCGTCCAGCCCACATCAGCAAAGCGTACGGTCTGGCAGGATTCCGGGTCATTTGCCCAGGCGCTGCTGAAGGTGCTCAGGGCGGCGGCAAAGGTACAAGCTGCTGCCGCAGCAAGCCGTGATTGGTACATAGATCATCTCCTGTGTGGTATGAACGGGTTGTTCTGTTTCACGATGTTCAAGGCGATCGGGCCCGTAGAATTGTCTTGTATTATTGAGGTTTTTCAGGCATTGAGCAATTGCCGCGCCTGCTGCGCCAGGGCAACCAGGACGGGTCTGACCTGTTGCGGATCAGTCAGCGGCGCATCGAATACCAGGCGGGTCATTTCCGCTTTGCCCTGGCCGCGACAGAACATGTCGAAGCCGAAACGATCGATGCTGGTCATGGCGCAGCTTTCCGCCCAGCGCAGACCGGCGAAAGCGTGGGCATAATCCACCAGATTTTGTTCATGATCTTCGCTCATATGCTTGACGATGGCGGCTGCGGCCTCGCCCAGCGGATCGATACTGGCGGCCTGATAGTCAGCCCCCCCGATCCAGCCCATGCGACCGAAGCCTGCAATATAGCGTACTTTATTGACCTGCAGACGGTAAAACGCAAAATCGCTGAAACTCAGATAGCTCTCGGCCGCCGGATGCAATGCGATATACTGGGTGGCGTAAGCAGTTTTGTCGTCGTTGTCTGCGCTAACGTCGCCGAGCAGGCAGAGACGTGCTTGCGACAGTAATTCACCGTCGCCCAGGGCAGGAGCAATTAACAACGACGCGCGCCGGTCCGCCATAATATTGATCTGATGTTCCGCCAACCTGCTTAACAGCATCACTACGTCGCCGTCGGGCAGAGGCAGATATTCGACTACTGAGCCATACGGATAGCCGTCGCTGCTATCCAGAGTTGACAGCATGCCGCGATTGTTCACGTGTGCCAGTGTGCGTGCGCATTCCGCCAGACTGGGGCGGGTGTTGTCGGTTTCAGTCATAGTTCTCTCGATCAGGATTTACTCGGCCGTACATGATTTCAGTGCTGGGAATAGTGTGGCAAACTTGCAACGAAAAACCCTCCTGCAGGCGTGTATTAAAGGCCTGTCGCTGCCGTACCCCTATTATTAGCGGATATATAAGTAAGGATAGTCGATGAAGCCAGTTCTGCGAATTGTACCCCCATTAATACTCGGTTTATTGCTTAGTGCCTGCGCTGGCCCCAGCCAGCCGATAAACTGGGCGCATGAGCGAAATATGCGCCAGCCCGATCTGACCGAAACGCATAAACTGTTGCAGGAGCAGGAAGGATGGCAGGTGTGGCGCCGGGTGAAGGGGCGTGTTACCCGCTGTGTGGCTGTCAAACCCGCTAATGGCCGACGCTGGCCCCAATTTGACTGGCAAGTGGTGCCGGTCAGTGGTGGCGCGGGTTTTTATATGTTGTGGGAAGAAAAACAGACGCAGCCGTATTTTGGCTTTTACGGTGCGCACTCTTTCGGCAAGGTGACGCTGGCCTGGCGTGACGGCGTCTCTGTGCTGGATACCAATAACCGTGATGCGGTGTTGTCCTGGCAGGGCGAAACACTGGATTTTGAAGTCACAACCCAACCTGCTGCCGAAATTTACGCCGAAAGCCTGACCTTAACCGGTCAGCTTGACTTCAGCGGCGTGCAGCAGGCGTATGCGGCTTTGGAACAATGCCACGAGTGGCGGTTGTAATAAGGTCTATTTAAATCCGGCAGCGCGACGATTTTAATCCCGGACTACAGACAGCCCAGATAAACCAGGACTGATACCTTCGAAGGCATCAGCTCTGGCTCCTTTGGATTTAGAGCCGGATTGTGTCCGTTTGTGCCAGCTGACAGGCGACATCCAGCAAGGCTGAGAAATCCTTGGCCGCAAAATCATCGATATTACAGGCCAGAGTGAGGCTTTCGCAGGCTGCTGCACCGGTTGGCAGAGCGACATTGGCCTGCCGGGCGGCGTCAGTGCCAGTGCCAGATCTTTGCGCGCCAGGTCGATCCGGAAGCCCGGTTCGATGTCGCCGCAGCGAATACCTTGCGGGCCAGGCCGTGGTCAGATGGCCATTAGTGGCGGTAGTTCCGGTGACAACAGTCAGCGTTTGGGCTGGATCGAGTCCAAACTTCTGTGCCAGCGCAAAGGCCTCGGCATTGATCTGGCAAACTGCGATGGCGATAAAATTATTGATCAGCTTGGTGCGGATGCCGCTGCCGGGCTGACCGTCGATGGATGACCGTACCCATGCCCTCCAGAATGGGTTTGACCCGACCCATATCATTATGGCTGGCACCGACCATGAACAGCGACTCGCCGCGTTCGGCGAAAGCCACTGTGCGCCCGACCGGGGCATCCACAAGCGCGACACCGGCTTCGCCCAGGGCCGCAGCAGGTTTGTCTGTGCTGGCCGGGGCAATCGTGCTCATATCGATTAACAGTAAATCATCCTGAGCACTATCGCGGGCATTCGCCAGCACCCCATTTGTGCCCAGCACAACGCTTTCCACATCGGCTGAATTGGGCAGCATGGTGATGACAATATCAACCTGTCGGGTCAGCTCGGCAACCGAATGGCAGGCTTGCGCTCCCAGCGCGGTCAAGGCCTGCATGGCAGTCTCGCGGGTATCGTAGACGTGCAAAGGTAAAACCCTGTTTGAGCAGATTGCTGGCCATGGGGCGACCCATGGCACCCAGGCCGATGAAACCGATGGTTTCCATTGTTGTACTCCTCTGGTTTGATGGTTAGCTTGTTTTTATACCGGTTTTAGCGGTTTGGCGTGCCTGCCTCAACCCAGACGACCGGACTGAAAGCGTTGCCCCAGCACTGACTGCATGGTGCGTACCAGTGCAAACGCATCTTTCAGATGATTGCGTTCAAAATGCGATAATTGATCCGGCGGCACAAAGTTATTGGGCGGCAATTGCTGTCGGATACGGCGCACCTGATGGCGCAGGCGCACGGCACTGATGAACTCCAGCGCATCGCGCAGATCAGCCGCGCCCTGTTCGCTCAGTTCACCCAGCCCACCGGCCGCTTACAGTCGATCCCAGGTATTGATCTCCAGTCAGCCCTGCCGCCAGACTGTAAATTCGGGCCAGATCGATAATGGGCACCACACCGTTGTGCTTGAGATCAAGCGTATGATGATTTTCGCCGCCTTTGATCAGCACGAAATTCCGAAACAACCCCAATGGCGGCTGATGACCGAGCGTTGCTGGCCATATAGGCCAGAAAGATGCGATTCGCTTTCGATTTAGCCAAGACATGCTGTTGCAAATCGTGCAGCAGGTCGGCATCACCGTACATCAGCCGCATGTCAACAAACGCTGGACAGCATCAGGGCTTTAGGCTCGGGTTGTTCGATCCAGCGGTTGAAATAGCGTTTCCATTGCCCTAGCGGCTGCCGCCATTCCGGGTTCATCGCCATCACATCGCCAGGGCAGTATATAGCCACACTCTGTCCAGACCGTCGCAGACAAAGCGGCTCAGAGCGTCAAAATAGTCGCCATGCTGGTCGGCGTGATAATCATCCGCCAGCAGCAGGCAATTATCCTGATCAGACAGTGCAGTCTGCTCGCCACGGGCGAGCGAGCCGGCGGCCAGCCAGGCATATTTAACCGGTGGCGGGCCGAGTTTTTGCTCGGCCAGTTGCAGCAGGCGACAGGTAATGGCCTCCGGCAACGGCGCTGATAACATGTCCGGCGCTGCGAGCGGTGGCATTGGATTCAACCAGGTTGCGTAATACCAGCGGCAGCCGGGCGCTGACTTTGGTCAGTTCGGTGCTGGAGCTGCGATTGTAAACATCGCTAACCAGATAAACTGCCGAGCTGGCCCGTCGTTCCAGCAGATCAGTCGCGGTAACCATGCCGGCAACCCGCTCGCCATCCATTACCGGGACATGATGGACATTGCTGCGTGCCATGGCCAGCAAGGCCTCGAAGCCGAACGCGCTGAGCTGCACCGTGACGGGTGTACGGGTCATGATGCTGCTGAGCGGTTCGTCATACGAACGTCCGGCAGCGATGACCCGGATGCGTAAATCGCGATCGGGTCACAATACCGCTCAGCTTGCCTTCATCGACAACCAGCATGGAGAAATACGCTGCTCGGCCATCAGCTCCGCAGCTTTACGAATGCTGGTATGGGAGGGCAGGGTGATCGGCACCAGCGCAGTAATAAATCGGGCAGCGGCGTAGTGAGTAAATTTGTGCCCTGTTCCTCGTGAGCAGGACAGTGGTGGTGTGCGTTGTGGGGATTACCTTGCATGGGCTGGAAAAACGCTTGAAGCTGGGAAAGCGCTGGCATAAATCCAGAAATAGCGCAGCCGGTATTTGTCCGATCTGGCTGTCCTGAACTGCCAGGGCAGTATAAGCCTGTCCGGAACTCAGCAGGGTGCGATAGCCGAACATGGCGCTTTCACCCAGGGTTGAAGCGGTGGCACCATCAGGCTGGCGCAGCTCAGCTGGCCGCTTAATACAATGCGCAGATAATGATTGGTCTGCCCCGCTTCGATGATAACGGTACCGGTGGGGCAGGCGTGGACCTCCGTTTGCGCCTGTAAATCCTGGCGGATTTCGGGCGGCAGGCTGTCGAAGGGTTGGGTCGTTGCTAATAACTGGGTAAGCACATCGGTTTGCTGGGCCATACTGGATGCCTTCTCCGGTATTGACATAATGTGAAGTACACCATGATACAAGCTTACAGCGTTGCTGACAGCGCATTATGGTGTGCAGGATAAAAACCCCGCATAATGCGGGGTTTCCAGAAGGTAAAATATTACCCAATCACTCTATATCACTGAGGACTAGTGATCAGTGGCCACTCCGGCGCCACGCGGAACCCGTACATTTTCGACCAGATGCTGGATATGTTCCGGCGGTGGTGCGGTAACTCGCGAAATAAGAATTGCTACCGCGAAATTGACCATCGCGCCGACTGCACCAAAGGCTTCTGGCGAAATCCCCAGAAACCAGTTATCGGCAGTATTGTGGGCCAAATTGGAGCAAGGGATAAAGAACCAGCCTTTGAACCAGAAAATATAGACGATGGTCACCAGCAAGCCGGCCAGCATACCGAAGGTTGCTCCAGCGCTGTTCATGCGCTTGTTGAAAATACCCATCATCAAGGCCGGGAAAATCGAGGATGCCGCCAGACCGAAGGCCAGGGCAACCGTTTGCGCCGCAAAACCAGGTGGATTGAGGCCTAGATACCCCGCCACACCGATAGCGAAAATCATCGATAGACGCGCTGCCAGGAGTTCGGCTTTTTCCGAAATTTTCGGTGCAAACACACCTTTAAGCAAATCATGCGAAATAGCCGAGGAAATTGCCAGCAACAGACCGGCTGCCGTCGATAAGGCTGCTGCCAGACCGCCCGCTGCGACCAGTGCTATAACCCAGTTTGGTAGTTGTGCTATCTCGGGATTGGCCAAGACCATAATATCCCGGTTTACGTTCAACTCACTGCCTTTCCAGCCCCAGGCTTCGGCTTTGGTGGCGAATTCCGGATTTGCGTCGTTGTAGTACTGGATCAGGCCATCGCCGTTTTTATCTTCGAACTTCAACAGCCCGGTGGCCTCCCAACGCTTCATCCAGGCAGGGCGCTGTGCGTAGGCCAGGTTGCCGTCGACTTCACCGACCGGGCCGATCTGAATCGTATTGCTCAGGTTTAAACGGGCCATGGCACCAACGGCGGGGGCGGTCGTGTACAGAATAGCGATGAAGACCAGCGCCCAGCCGGCGGAGTAGCGCGCATCACGCACTTTCGGTACGGTGAAAAAGCGGATGATTACGTGCGGCAGGCCGGCAGTACCAATCATCAGCGACAGCGTGTACAGAAACATATTCAGCATATTGCCGTTGCTGGACGTGGTGTATTCGGCAAAACCCAGTTCCATGACAATCTGGTCCAGTTTGTCCAGCAGCATGACACCGCTGCCATCAGCCATGGTGGCACCCAGGCCGATCTGGGGTAAGGGGTTGTCCGTCAACTGCAGGGAAATAAACACAGCCGGTACGGTATAGGCGAATATGAGCACCACGTACTGGGCAATCTGGGTATAGGTGATACCTTTCATGCCACCCAATACGGCGTACACGAAGACGATCCCCATACCGACAAAAATCCCCATTTCATATGAGGTTTCCAGGAAACGGCCAAAGGCTACGCCGACACCGCTCATCTGCCCGATAACATAGGTCAGTGAGGCGACGATCAGGCAAAGTACCGCGACCAGACGAGCGGTTTTCGAATAAAAACGGTCGCCGATAAATTCCGGCACTGTGAATTTACCGAATTTACGCAGATAGGGCGCCAATAACATGGCCAGCAGCACATAACCACCGGTCCAGCCCATCAAAAATACCGAGCCGCCGTAACCTAAAAAGGCAATCAGACCGGCCATTGAGATAAATGATGCTGCCGACATCCAGTCCGCTGCGGTAGCCATACCGTTGGCAATCGGATTGACGCCTTTACCGGCAACATAAAAATCGGCCGTGCTGATAGCACGCGCCCAGATGGCAATGCCGACGTAGACCAGGAAGGTCGCGCCGACAAAAATATACGTTAGGGTTTTAAGATCCATGAATTTAGGCCTCTCAGTCTTCGTGCACGTCGAATTTACGATCCAGCCGGTTCATCATGGCTGCATAGAAAAAAATCAATATCACAAAAACATAAATTGAGCCTTGCTGAGCGAACCAGAAGCCCAGCTTATAGCCGCCGAGCCTGATCTCATTCAGCGGTTCAAACAGCAAAATGCCGCAGACATAGGAAACGATTGCCCAAATAACCATGCAGAATACAACCAAGCGAAGATTCGCTTGCCAGTACGCTGCTGCGTTGTCATTTGCATCACTCATTGTTACTGACTCCTCGGAATAGAAGTGTTTAGTTGGCTGGGAACTCTTAATTAATTGTCTTGATTCGTATTACTGCTAGAGCGAACCCCACATTGCGCGCGTTATGCCATCATTTTTAGCTTGTGGCTACTGTATGAATGTTCCTGCCTTGTGGGCAGGGTATCCGAAGCCGCATTGTTTGCTCGGCGCTGTACCGTTAGCACGCTGAGAATGTGCCCAGCGACAGTCTTAATAAGACCGCTGTCTGCAGAAAGCAAAATATGGGCCATAAAAATAATGTGTTTTTTTACAATATGTTAAATTTTTATTGGCGTATTGTTAGCGTTAAAAACGGGGAGTTGTTACGAAAAGTAACTTTCGTGGTATTTCTTTTGGTAGCAGTCGGGAGCGGGTTACACATTCGCCGGGCATAGTTCCGTCGGGTACAGTGGATTGCCTCGGCTTATATCCGCGGGTAGGGTATTGAACGATAACAATCAACAATACGATGTGCAGGTATGAAAACACTCTCACCTTCGTGGTTAATTTTCGGTATGTGTATCGCAGAAGCGTTTAGCATGTTGACCTTTGCGACGTTTCCCACCTTATTGCCCGGTTTTCAGCAGGAGTGGAGTCTCAGTAACACCGAAGCCGGCTGGATTAGCGGTATTTATTTTTTTGGCTATGTGCTGGCAGTGGGTATTCTGACCGCCTTGACTGATCGGGTTGATCCACGACGGGTTTATCTGGGCTCATTGTTGCTCAGTGTATTGTCTGCGGTGGGGTTTGGCTTAAGCGCCGATGGCCTGCTCAGCGCCAGTGTCTGGCGTTTGCTGCAAGGATTTGGTCTAGCCGGAACCTATATGCCCGGTCTGAAAGCATTAACGGATGTATTACCGCAACGGTCGCACAGTCGTGCGGTAGCCTTTTATACCTCCAGCTTCAGCGTGGGTGCGAGCTGTTCTATTTTTCTGAGCGGTGTGCTGGCAGATAGCCTGGGCTGGCGCTGGACTTTTTACCTGGTTGCACTTGGGCCGATTCTGGCGGCGGTACTGGTGTTTCGCCTGCTACCGCCGAAACCACCCGGAAAGGACAAGCCGGTAACACATCTGCTGGATTTTCGACCGGTATTACGCAACCGTCCGGCGCTGGGCTACCCTGGCATATGCTGCACATAATGCGGAGTTATTCGGTTTGCGAAGCTGGATTGTGGCGTTTCTGGTGTTTTGTCAGTTGCAGCAGAACCCTGATGCCTGGGGCCTGGCCTGGTGTCGCCAGTATTGCTGCCGTGTTCAATCTGCTGGGTATGCCGGCCAGCATACTGGGTAATGAACTGGCGGGTCGTATCGGGCGCGAGAAAACCTTGACTCTGGTCATGACGTCATCGGCTGTTATGGCCGTTGTGTTTGGTTTTGCCGGGGGCTCAGGCATGCTCTGGGTGTTACTGATTGCAGCGATTTACAGTGTGACTGTAACCGCTGATTCGGCCACGATTACAGCCGGCATGGTGGCTGCTGCTGAACCTCGATACCGGGGGGCGACCATGGCGGTGCATTCCCTGATCGGGTTTATCGGGGCTTTTATCGGGCCGGTGCTGTTTGGAATCGTATTGGATGCTGCCGGTGGGCAGGAAAGCACACTGGCCTGGGGCTTGGCGTTTACAACGATGGGACTGGTAGTGGCGCTGGGGCCCGTTGCGGTAAGGGGGCTGGCGCGCTAGGCAGGGGGCGTGTTTGGTGCAGGCATAAACCGGCCCTGTAACTAAAGGCCGGTTTGCAACGCTGTTATCAGGCAGCTTTGGCTGTTACTTTGCTCAATGCTTCCTGCGCGACTTTCTGGGCTTCCTGATTATAGGCAACGCCCATTTCGGTTACGGTTTTGGCATCGGCAATCATTTTTTCAGCCAGTGTTTTCACGGCTTCGGCCTGGTTTTGCACATAACCTTGCAGTGCTTGCGGATTTTTCACTTCAGCCAGGCTTTTCAGCTGGTTCAAGCCAAGCTCGGAGCACGAACGCAGCGCATTCATCTGTAATGCAGCCATTTTTTCAAAGTTGGTGATGGCCAGCTTGTTCAGTTTCTGGGCATTGGCGACCAAGGCTTCTTGTTGCTTGCTCATATCTTCAAAAGAGAAATATTTCATGGTTTAGGTCCTGTCGGTTGCAGTTGTGTATCTATGTTGCAGTGCATCATAGCATCGCTTTTTGTGCAGTGCAACATTTATTATGAAGTAGTATTCAGCAAGGCTGACAGAGGTGGCTTGGTCTCTGCTGCCTTACACCGACAGACTGGGTTCCCGCTGCTGCAGGAATGGCAAATTGAATATAGGAATGAGCGCGGAAAGCGCTGCGAAATGATGCGATTACCAGACAAGAATAGGCAGGATGGAGCCGAAAAAGTGCAAAAAAATAACTCAATTAGTAGGTTATGCTCATTGGCTGATAACCGAAAATTGCGTTTAAGTGATGCAGGAAAGCATGCTTGCCATGCCATTTCCAGACTTCATCAATGGTTGCGCTGACTTTGCTGTAACCCTCTATCAGAGCAGGAAGTTCCTGCATCGCATCCAGCCGTGATTCGATAGCCACCTGCTCGATCAGATCCAGCCAGGTTTCGCTGACGCCCATAATGAAAAACGGCCAGCTTTTTTGCACGATGGCAGACCAGTTTTTATCGCTGGTGTCTTCTATATTGGGACGAATGCTGTTTTGCTCGAAACTGACTTTTGACAAATAGCCCCGCAGCAGCAATTCCTGCACCAGCGGGTTGGTATCGATATAACGATTAATGGCCTGTGCGCTGTAAGCATCCGTGTAGAAAATAAAACTGAACTGGCGACCGGCACTATCCCGGGCAGCCCGGCGGTGGAAGCGCCACAGCTGGATGGTCTGGCCAAAGTCGACCAGGGCGGGCGCACAGACCAGATCAGCCAGCAGGGTGTCCAGGGCCCAGTCCGGCGCTTCATCTTCGGGCCAGTTAAGGCGGAAGCGGATATACCACCAATACGGTTTGAAGTCGTCCGGATTGCGTATTTCATCGCGTTCCGGCAAGTTTCCCACGGTATCTGCATCGATCTCGCCACTTTCGCTCAGATCGGCTGGATCGGTTGTCGTAGTGTCTGGAGCAGGCGAGCCTGAAGGGGTCGCGCAGGACGCCATGAGACAGCACACTAATAGCAGCAGAATGCGTAGCAGCGTGCTGCTGTGTTTGCCTGAATAGAGCATGTGCCGGCGCTTAGTGAGTGCCGAAACTGGGTAAAAAGATGCAGACGGCATAGGTCAGAGTGCTACGTTAAGCAAGGTCATGGGTATCAATATTATTGTTAGGGTTGCCAGAGTATCGTGCGAGCCCGTATTGCGCAAGACAGGCGTCAGACGGTTTTGTGAATGCGCGCGGAAACAACTTGAAAGCGCATGGCCAGCAAGACGGCAGCTGTGATGCAGCCGGCGAAAATGGCTTTGACCAGTCCATGCGCGCCGCCGCCCCAGACCACGCCAAGGAGATAACCCAGCGGAATCATGACCAGCCAGAAAGCAATAAAGAACATCGCACTGGCCGGCCAGACATCGGCAATGCCTCGCAACGAACCCATCAGTACTGCCTGTACCCCGTCGGGAATCAGAATAATGGCTGCGATGGCCAGAGCTGAGCCGGCGACTGCCAGTACCTCGGGATCGTTGGAGTAGATGCTGACCAGCCATTCCGGCACGCTGATAAAGGCTATCCCACACGCCGCCAGTACGAAAATAACCAGGCCTACAGCCGTCCAGCCGGCCAGTCGGACACCGCGCGGATCGCGACGTCCGACAGCGTTGCCGACCCGTACACTGGCTGCAGTGGAAAAACCCAGCGCACACATAAAAACCAGCGCGATCAAGGTCATAATGATTTGAAATGCGGCTACCTGAATCGGCCCCAGTAAGCCCGCGAACAAGGTCATGGCGGTAAACGAACCGGACTCAAGTCCCTGTGTCAGGGCCATCGGATAACCGATACGACGCAAGGTGCGGGCCAGCCGCCAACCGTCTTTGAGCGGGCCGCGCACGCCGTAGCGCAAAGTGTCGATATACAGCCAGGTGTAGGCCGCAACCGCGAAGAACATAAACCAGCGCACGATGGTTGTAGCCAGCGCTGCGCCTTCGGCGCCCAGTGCCGGGAAGCCCCAGTTGCCGTAGATCAGCAGCCAGTTCAGAAAAGCATTCAGCAGATTGGCGATGATCATGATCAACAGGCTGGGCAGGGGACGACCAATGCCTTCCAGAAACAGCGTGGTGGCTATATACAAAAGCATTGCCGGCAGGCTCCAGCCGAAAATGATCATGACCTGGCCGGCACCCTGGGCGAGGTCAGCCGACTGGCCGATAGCGCGCAGAAAGGCCTCGCCCGTGTACATCAGACCCAGCATTAGCAGGCCGTAACCTGCCGCATGCAGCAGCGCGATACGCCAGACGATACCGGTTTCCTGGGTACGCCCCGCGCCATCGGCCTGCGCAGTCAGAACTACGGTGCCTAGTAGCAGTCCGATACCAATCAGCATGGTGAAAATCTGCGGTGCGGCAGCGAGCGCATAGTACGCCAGCTCGGTCGAACTGGCGTGGCCGGTCATGGCCGAATCCACCGCAGCCAGAACCAGCAGGCCTGCCCGCGAAAACATCACCGGCAACGCCAGTTTCAGGGTGCGGACAATATGCTCGCCAAGGGTGTCGGCAGGTGGTGGTAAAGGCGCGCTGATACTGGACACGTTGATCGGCCTGACAGGTTGTTGTTATAAGTTGAAAATTACGCTGGTTGCAGAATATGAATGGTACTGCCGTTGACGAAATCTTTGACTTTCTGCCGGTATTCCAGCATATGCGGCGCGGTCAGATGTGCTTCCAGTGCGGCCAGGCTCTCCCATTTTTCGATGATAACAACCGTGTCATCGCCGACGCGGGTCTGTACGCCGATATCACTGGCGGCATCCACTGTCGGGCCGTATTCGATACAGCCCTGTTCCTGATGGACTTTAGGCATGACCTGATGAAACTCTTGCAGAAAGGCGGCGCGCTGGCCGGGTTTAAGTTGGATAGTCGCTAGGACATGAATCATGATACCCTCATTTGGTGTTATTACTGCTTGCTCAAACATGTTTCTCACGGGATGCGAGGCGCTGTTACCGAGCCGCCTAGGGCTCTCCAGCCGATTCGCCCCGACACCATACTGAGCGAGCTGACAGCTTGGCAATAGAATTTTGCAATTACAGTATTTACCCAAATGACTTCAACCATACGTTTTTATCAGCTTGAACAACTCAGTGCTGAAGATCGTGCCGCCTTGCTGCGGCGTACGGAATCGGATCTGAGTAATTATCTGGATGCCGTACGGCCAATTATTGAGGCCGTTCGCACGCAGGGCGATGCCGCTTTGCTGCGCTATGCGCGTGAGTTTGACCGGGCCGAGGTCGATCCGCAGCATATCAAAGCCGATGCGGCCGATTTTGATCGTGCATTTCAACACCTGCAACCCGATGTGCTGGCAGCGATTGAGTACGCGGTCGATAATATCCGGCGTTTTCATGCGGCGCAAAAGCCCGAGGAAATGTGGCTGAAAGAGATGCATCCGGGGGTCTTTGCCGGCGAGAAGTGGCTGCCGATTCCGTCCGTGGCGCTGTATGTGCCTCGCGGCAAGGGCTCTTTTCCCAGCATGGTGATGATGAGTGCTATACCTGCTGTCGTGGCCGGCGTTGCCAGAATCTGTATCATCACGCCACCTGGACCAGATGGCGAAATCGACGACGCCACCCTGGTTGCAGCCCGTCTCAGCGGGGTTGACGAGGTTTATAAATGTGGCGGTGCACAAGGTATTGCAGCAGTGGCTTATGGCACTGAAACGGTGCCTCGGGTCGATAAGGTTCGTCGGGCCGGGCAGTCCCTATGTCGTGGCTGCCAAGCGTTTGCTGTCGGATGTGATTGACCCCGGTATTCCAGCCGGTCCGAGTGAGTCCATCGTGCTGGCGGACAGTACCGCCAGTGGTGCGCTGGCGGCTTTGGATCTGATCATCGAATCCGAACACGGCGATGATTCATCCGCTTATCTGGTTACTGACAGCCGTAGTGTGGCCGAAGCCGCGCTGCGTGAAATCCCGGCATTCTGGGGACGGATGGGCCAGCAGCGGGCCGGATTTTCGGCGGCTGTGCTGGGCGGCGCGCAGGGCGGGGTGATTCTGGCACCCGATATGAGTGAGGCGATCCGCTTTGTTAATTATTACGCCCCCGAGCATCTGCAGATCCTGGCCGCCGAGCCGTTTCAGTATCTGGGGCGGATCACGAATGCCGGTGAAATCCTGCTGGGTGAGCATACACCGTCTGTTATTGCCAATTTCCTGCTGGGCCCGAATGCGATTCTGCCGACGGGAGGCGCTGCCCGCACTGCTTCACCGTTATCGGTATTTGATTTCATGAAACGCTCATCGGTAGGCTATGTGACGGCCGGCGGCTATCCGGAACTTGCCGCACATACGCGCGTTCTGGCCCGTTACGAAGGTTTCGACGGTCATGCCAACGCGGTATCCGAGCTGCGCGAGCAGGCCAGACAACAATCCAATGAACCGAGTGCGAGTACTGACCCGGTGAGCCAATCATGACCACTACTAAACGTAACAACAAGCAGATTTATAAAATTCTTTTTGTCAACCAGGGCAAAGTGTTCGAACTGTATGCCCGCAATGTTTATCAAGGCAATCTGTACGGCTTTGTGGAAGTCGAGGAACTGATATTCGGCGAAAAAACCTCATTGCTGGTTGACCCTTCAGAAGAACGCTTGCGGAATGAATTCGCCGATGTAAAACGCACGTTTCTGCCGATGCATTCAGTTATTCGTATTGATGAAGTCGAAAAAGAAGGCCTCAGCAAAATTCGCGGCAGCGGCGAAACGGGCGATAATATTGCTCATTTCCCCGTGTACAGTCCGCCAAAAAGTGGCAATCCAAAAGAATAATCGAGGCCTATCACTCCATGAATGACACTACGAATGACGCCAAAAACGACGCCCCGGAAGACGAGCGTATCGTAACCGCCGCACTGCTGATTATTGGCAATGAAATACTGTCAGGGCAGACCAAAGACGCCAACCTGCCGTATATTGCCGAGCATCTGAATAAGGTCGGTGTACGCCTGCGTGAAGCCCGTGTCGTGCCCGATGTGGAAGCAGAAATCATCAGCGCGCTGAACGCGTTGCGCGCCAGGCATAATTATGTGTTGACTACTGGTGGAATCGGCCCGACCCACGATGACATCACGGCGGAATGTATCGCCAAGGCGTTCGGGCGGCAGCTGGTGCAGCACCCCGAAGCGCTGCGCCGTCTGCAGGCGCATTATGCCGAAATGGGACTGGAGCTGACAGCGGCCCGCCTGCGTATGGCCAATACCCCGCAAGACGCCGAACTGATCGATAATCCGGTTTCAACCGCACCTGGCTTCCGGGTCGAAAATGTCTTTGTGCTGGCGGGTGTTCCGAAAATCATGCAGGCCATGCTGGATCACGTGCTGCCGCAACTACAGGGCGGCAAGCCGGTGTTGTCCACAGCGGTGCTGGCAAATCTGGGCGAGGGCGTCCTGGCGGCAGGCTTAGGCGCAATCCAGGCGCGTTATCCGCAGGTCGATATCGGCAGTTATCCGCGTTTCGGCGGCGCTGACGGATATCGTGTCTCGCTGGTTATGCGCCATACCGATTCAGCCTTGCTGGAGCAGGTCAGTGCGGAGGTCTGCGCACTGGTGCGTGAACTCGGCGGCGAGCCGCAACTGCCGGCTTAGTGCAGTTTATGCCGGATAGCGCTTGAGCAACTGCCGCGCGATCACCACCCGCTGGATATCGTTGGTGCCTTCGGCAATCGCCAGCAGCGGGGCGTCGCGGTAGTAGCGCTCGATATTAAACTCTTTGGAATAACCATAAGCGCCATGGATACGCATCGCTTCCAGACTGTTGCTCAGCGCCGCTTCGGTGGCGTGCAGTTTGGCCATACCGGCTTCCATATCGCAGCGCTGGCCACGGTCATAGGCGTTGGCGGCAGCCTCGGTGAGCAGCCGCGCGGCTTCCACGCGGGTTGCCATATCAGCCAGTTTCAGCTGGATAGCCTGATGTTCGCAAATGGGTTTGCCGAAGGTGTGCCGCTGCTGCGCATAGCGCAGTGATTCTTCCAGGCAGGCCCGCGCCAGGCCGACGCCGCGGGCGGCAACATTGATACGCCCCAGCTCAAGCCCGCCCAGGATATGTTGCATGCCCTGGCCTTCAACGCCGCTGATCAGATTTTCCGCAGGTACCCGGCAGTCTTCGAACAGCAATTCCGCCGTATCAATACCTTTATAGCCAAGCTTTTCCAGCTTGCGGCCGACTGTAAAGCCGGGCCGGTCTTTTTCAATTAATAACAGACTCATGCCTTTATGGCGCGGCTCGGCTGCAGGATCGGTTTTCACCAGTACGGCCAGAATATGGCTTTTGCTACCGTTGCTGATCCAGCTTTTGCTGCCATTGACCAGGTAGCTGTCGCCTTCACGTTTGGCGCGGGTGCGGATGGCTTGCAGATCGGTGCCGCAATCGGGTTCGGTCAGCGCCACGCCGCCGCGCAGTTCACCGCTGGCGAAACGGGGCAGCCAGAGCTGTCGCTGGGCTTCGGTGCCGAACCGCTGGACGGCGGCGGCCATGATCAGATGGGCATTGAAAATACCTGATACTGACATCCAGACAGCGGCAACTTTCTCCACGATTTTGCTGTAAAGCGCTGCCGACAGGCCCAGGCCGCCATAGTTTGTCTGAATAGTGGCACCGAACAGACCGAGCTCGCGCATTTTATCGACAATATCAGCCGGCCATTCGTCGCGTGCTTCCAGATCATGCACAAAAGGCCGGACATCGCGTTCCAGAAAACGATCAATCGCGTCCAGAATCATGCGTTCATCATCGGCGTTAAGAGAGGTTGCAGTAGTTTCAACAGTCATATGGGCAATCTTTATGCAGGGTTCGTTTGTTGGGTTGAATAGTGAAAGTATAGGCTAGGGCCGCTGTCAGCGGGATGCTAAAATCATATCCGCCGCTTTCTCCGCGATCATGATGACCGGCGCGTTGGTATTGCCCGAGGTGAGGGTCGGCATAATCGACGCATCGACCACACGCAAATTGCCGATGCCGTGTACGCGCAGGCTGGCATCCACCACCGCGAGTGGGTCAGAGCCCATTTTGCAGGTGCCGCTGGGGTGATAAATCGTGGTGCCGACCTGACGGGCATGATCAAGTAACTGCTCGTCGCTCTGGATGGCCGCACCGGGTCGCCATTCTTCCTGGATAAACGGGCGCAAGGCAGGTGCGGACACAATTTTGCGTGACAGTTTCATTGCGGCAACGACCGTCTCCTGATCGGCTGCTGCGGATAAATACTGTGGATGCAGGGCCGGGTAGCTGAGCGGATCGGGAGATTTAAGACTGATATAACCGCGGCTTTGCGGGCGCAGCTGACACACCGAGGCGGTAAAGGCCGCGAATTTATGCAGTCCTGCGCCAGGGCTGTCGGCACTGAGCGGCTGGACGTGGAACTGGATATCCGGTCGGGTCAGCTCTGGCCGGGTTTTGCAGAACACACCCACCTGGCTTGCGCCCATCGACATCGGGCCGCTGCGAAACAAGATATATTCCAGCCCGATCAGCATTTTGCGAAACGGGTTATTGACTTCATTGTTCAGGGTAGGCCGGGTGGTTTTATAAACTGCCCGGATTTGCAGATGGTCCTGCAAATTCTGGCCAACGCCGGGCAGATGCCGATAGGTCTCCAGCCCAAGCTGCTGCAGTTGGGCACCATCGCCGATACCGGACAGCAATAGCAACTGCGGTGAATTGATAGCCCCGGCCGCTACAATGATTTCACGGTTTGCTTTGGCTTGCCGGATGGTGTCACCCAGTCGGTATTCCACCCCGCTGGCGCGCTGCTGCTGCAATAGAATCCGGGTGGTGTGGGCCTGAGTGATAACCTGTAAATTGGGGCGTCGCTGGACTGGGCGCAGAAACCCGACCGAGGTGCTGCAACGCCGCCCCTTATGGGCAGTCAGCTGGAAATAACCGGCACCTTCCTGGCGTGGCCCATTAAAGTCCTCATTGGCCGGAATCTGGTTTTCCTGACAGGCCGTAATAAAAGCGTCACAGATCGGGCGGCGTACCCGCATATTGGATACTTTCAGCGGTCCGCCGACACCGTGATAGGCATCGGCACCGCGTTCCTGGTCTTCGGACTTTTTGAAATACGGCAGCACATCCTGCCAGCCCCAGCCGGTATTGCCCAGATCGCGCCAGTGATCGTAATCCTGCGGCTGGCCGCGCACATACAGCAGACCGTTCAGGGAGCTGGAGCCGCCCAGGACTTTGCCGCGCGGCCAGCGATCGCTGCGACCGTTCAGGCCGGGATCAGGTTCGGTGCGAAAACACCAGTCCGTTTTAGGGTTATGCATGGTTTTGAAATAACCCACCGGAATATGAATCCAGGGATAATTATCTGCAGCGCCGGCTTCCAGCAATAAAACGGTCTGGCCAGGATCGGCGCTCAGCCGGTTAGCAAGCACGCAACCGGCTGAACCGGCACCAATAATAATATAGTCGTAGTGCTCCACAAGGCTGACCTTTCAGTATTCATTCAGCTGTTGGACCAGTCCAGGCGTACGGACTGGAACTTGGCAAGCGATGCCCGTAGTCTCCATTATTTGTGGCACGTAGGCAAAACCATGTCGCCGTGTGTGTGCCGTCGGGTAACCGCAGATTGTACCGGGAAACCGGCAGTTACGGCACCGTAAACGGGATCATGACTCTTCAATCAAGCGAGCGCGCCAGTGTGAGGAATGCAATGGAAACTACACAGAAAATCGAAGTACACCGCGGTTTGAAAGATCTCTGTTTTGACCGCTCACCGACTACCTTTATCGATGGACGGGCCGGCGAACTGCGCTATCGCGGCTATTCCATTCATGATTTGGCGCAGCACTCCACCTTCGAAGAAACGGCGTATTTATTGATGATGGGTGAGTTGCCCACGGCAAGCCAGCTGGCAGACTTCAACGCCGATCTGATCCAGAGCCGGCAACTGCCAGCACCCCTCTATGACATCATTCGGGCAGTCAAGGATGCGCATCCGATGGATGTACTGCGCACGGCGGTTTCCGCCCTGGCGGCGTTTGACCCGGAGGTGGCCGATAACTCACAGGCGGCCACTCGTCGTAAAGGCATCCGCCTGACCTCGCAGGTGCCGATGATTGTCTGTGCCCACCATCATATTCGAAATAATCGCGCACCAATCGCCCCTAGCGCTGAGCTGGGCCATGCTGCCAATTTTCTGTATATGTTGAAAGGCGAAGCACCCAGTACGGCCGCCGCCAAACTGATGGATACCGATATGGTGCTGCATGCCGAACACGGTTCCAATGCGTCTTCATTCACAGCGCGGGTGGTGGTCAGTACCGATGCCAATCTGCACGCCGGCATGACTGCCGCGATTGCAGCCTTGTCCGGGCCGGCTCACGGTGGCGCAGCAGAGAACGTCATGAAAATGGCGCAGGAGATCGGTGATCCGGCCAATGCGGCGGACTACGTCAGGCAAAAGCGCAAAAACCGCGAGCCGATCATGGGGTTTGGTCATCGGGTGTATCGGGCGGAAGACCCGCGTGCGCGCCATATGCGCGAAGGTGTAAAGCGTCTTTCGATCGAGATGGGGCAGCCGCAATGGTACGAGATTTTGCAGGCAGTCGTGGCTGCGATGCAGCCTTACTCGCGGCTGGGCGTCAATGTGAATGTGGATTTTTATGCCGGGGTTGTTTATTACCTGCACGGGGTGCCGGAAGATTTATTCGTGCCGATATTTGCCATGGGTCGGGTACCCGGCTGGACGACCCAGGTGCTGGAACAACTGGATAACAATATCCTGATTCGGCCCCGCCTGGCCTATACCGGACCTGAGTCACGGGACTACATACCGATTAAACAGCGCTGATGCGCCAGTATTTCTGTCGCTAAACGGTATTTTCAAGGGAATTCGGGAGCACAAACCAAAACAGCCACCCTGAGTCAAGCCAGGGTGGCTGTTCCAAACACGGCCCAAAGGCGCTAAGGCCAGGGCACTATCTCTTAATCGTGGGGATCGTCGTCGACGGAATCCGTGGTCACCTGGCCGGTCATGCGTCGCCAGAAGCCCGACCATGACATTCCGATAGCCAGCGTTAATGCAATAATTATCAGGGCTACCCAAGCGAATTCGCTGGGATCGTTAATTTGCAGCCAGCCGTAGGAATAAAATACCCAGAGCAGGACTAAAAAGAAGACGATAACGATGATGACACCGATCGGGCCCATCGACTTAAACGTAGCGGTCAGATATACGCCATAGCCGATTAATAAAATGATACCAACCAGCACTTTCAAGGGAATGCTGTCGCCTTCCGGCTGCATAACCCAGTGAAAGTACGACCATTTGAGCGGATTATAAGTCAGAAAGACCAGCGCCAGCGCGGGGATAAAGCGCCACAGGAATCCACTAAAACCGAAATCAGCTCTTGCCATATGCTTTTGCTCTCCATTGGCCCGAATGTTAAAAAAACAGAAACGCGAAGGTGCAGCATTGTCGCCAATGCCTACGCTTTATTCAAGCGCCGCGCTTATGTCGGTTGCTCAGGTTCCCAGTTGCTGCAGTACGGCGGCTGTATCGGGGCGGATGCCGCGCCATAACAGAAATGATTCCGCTGCCTGTTCGACCAGCATGCCGCGTCCGTCCACAGCTTTGGCGGCACCCTGTGCGTAAGCCCAGCGCACGAAAGCGGTGGCCTGGTCGGCATAGACCATGTCGTAACAAAACCCGTCAGGCTTGAGCGCGGAGGCGGGCAGGGGCGGGATATCATCCTGTAAACCGGCGGCAGTGGCATTGATGATCAGGTCGAAGGACTGCGTCGTTAAATCAGCCAGACCACAAGCGTGTACAGGACCCAGATCGTTGAAATCGTGTTCCAGTTGTACTGCTTTGGCTTTGGTTCGATTGGCAATGACCAGTCGTTCCGGTTGTTCCTGCAATAAGGGCTGAATAACCCCGCGGGCAGCCCCGCCGGCACCCAGCAACAGAATGCTCAAGCCCTGCAGGGCAAGCCCGTGATTGTGGACCAGGTCACGCACCAGGCCGGCGCCGTCGGTGTTGTCGCCGAAACAGCGCTCGCCTTCGAAATGCAGCGTATTGACAGCCCCGGCCCGGGCTGCCCGCGCACTGAGCATGCCAGCGTAGGTGTAGGCCTCCTGCTTGAACGGCAGCGTAATATTCAGGCCTTTGCCTCCTGCCGTTCGAAAGCGGTCCACCGCAGCCTGGAAATCGCCCGGATCTACCAGGATGCTGTGGTAATCCAGCTGTTGGCCGGTCTGCTCGGCAAACAGGCGGTGTATAAACGGTGATTTGCTGTGGCCGATGGGATTGCCCATGACCGCATATTGATCACGCATGCGTTAACGTGCCTCATGCAGCCATTGTGCTGCCCGTTTGGCAAAGTAACTGAGCACAGCATCTGCGCCGGCGCGTTTAAACGCCAGCAGTGATTCCATGATCACGGCGCGTTCGTCCAGCCAGCCGTTCTGACCGGCTGCCATCAGCATGGCATATTCGCCACTGACCTGATACACAAAAGTCGGTACGCCAAACTGATCTTTAACCCGCCGCACCACGTCCAGATAAGGCATGCCGGGTTTGATCATAACCATATCAGCCCCTTCGGCCAGATCCAGTGCCACTTCACGCAAGGCCTCATCGCTATTGGCCGGGTCCATCTGATAACTGTATTTATTGCCGCCGCCAAGATTGGCCGCCGAGCCTACAGCATCCCGGAACGGGCCGTAGAAGCTGGATGCATATTTGGCGGAATAGGCCAGAATTCGGGTATGGATATGGCCGCATTCTTCCAGCGCCTTGCGAATAGCCAGGATACGGCCGTCCATCATATCCGACGGGGCGACCATGTCGGCACCGGCCTCGGCATGCGAGAGCGCCTGACGAACCAGAACCTGCACGGTGGCATCGTTCATCACATAGCTGTCGGCGTCGATCAGCCCGTCCTGGCCGTGACTGGTATACGGGTCCAGCGCTACATCGGTGATCACGCCGAGTTCAGGAAACTCTTTTTTGAGCGCCTGGATGGTCCGCTGTACCAGACCGTTTGGGTTATAGGCCTCGCGGGCGTCATCCGATTTGGCCTCGGGTGGTGTCACCGGAAAAAGCGCCAGTGCCGGTACGCCTAAACGCAGTAATTGTTCGGCTTCCGCCAGCAGCAGATCAATGCTGAGGCGCTCCACACCCGGCATGGACGGCACAGCCTGTCGCTGTTTGCTGCCTTCCAGTACGAAAACCGGCAGGATTAAATCTGCTGCTGTTAGCTCGTTTTCGCGCATCAGCCGGCGACTGAAGGCATCCCGGCGCATACGGCGCGGTCGACTGTTGGGATAAGAACTGTTGATAATCTGGGGTTTGGGCATGGTGCTTTACCTCTTAAAGAGCACGTAGCATAAGGCTGAAATTATGGCACGACAAAGCCGCGGCTTAAATGCCAGCCTGTTCGAATATCCGATACACAGTACCCGCCAGGTCACAAATTAAGATGTTGCCTGCCAGCACGTTTGTGCGGGCAGGTTGCAAGACCCTGCAGCGCGCTGTGATGGAGAGAGGCTGGCGGTGTCTTTATAACGTATGTGACCTGTTAAAGCAGTTTGCGCTGCGTTTAACGCTTTTTGTGCAGTGCGTCCAGCTCGCTTTGCATGCGCTGGAGCTGCTCGCTTTTGTCGCTGGTGATGCCATATTGCTTCAGATGCAAGGTGCGCGGTTTCGGCCCCTTGTGATCATTGCTGGCTTCAGAGGCAGGCGCAACGGCGGCGCGTTGAGTGCTGGGTTGAGGCAGTTCCGTTCTAAGACGGCGTCTTTTGTATACAACTTGAATCATTGCAGAATGTAACGAACTATCAGAGAAAACACATAGAATATGATTGACGTTCCCTGGCGAACCATATACCCCCTACTGCTATATGATACAACGCTTATGCTAATAAAATGTGAATATGCTAACAAAATTTGAAATTTCGCGTTTGTTGCGCCTTTCACTTAAGCTGAATTGTGTGGCAATCCGGGGGTTTTACGACTGCGCAAGGCCTGTGAAATCATCAAAGATAAGGTGAACAGACCCAGGCCAGGGCATCGCGCAGTCGTTGCGGGACATTGCGCCGGGTCAAATCATGGTGTTGGATGCGGCTGGATTTTGCCATTATTTCAGTAATATGTGTCCACAGTTCCTGACTGATCTGCTGATCGAAAATCTCAACCCCTAATTCAAAATTCAGGCGCAGGCTGCGTGGGTCCATATTCGCGGAGCCGATCAAGGCATAATAATCATCGACCACCAGCAGTTTGCTGTGATTGAAAGGGGCGGGCTGCAGATAAAACTGAATACCGTCTTCGAGCAAAAAACTCAAAATATGACGCGTTGCCCATTGCACCAGAGGGTTATCACTGACGGCAGGCAGGATGATATGGATATCGACCCCGCGCAGCGCCGCTGCCCGCAGCACAATGGTCAGATCACGGGGGGGCAGAAAATAAGGCGAGACAATACCGATACGTTGCTGCGCACAACACAATACGCCGGAAATGACTTTGTTCAATTGATCCAGATATTCGTTCGGCCCGTCCGGAATAATCCGGCAATAGGCATCACCCTGCTGTTCGCAATGCGTACTCTCAACGGTCTCCCGATCATCTGTTACGAAAGCCCAGTCCTCCAGAAAGGATTGTTCAATCTGGCAAACTATGGGGCCTTGAAACTGAAAATGCACATCGGTCATGCGCTTGGGATTGCTGGTATCGTCCGCGAGATGTTTGGCGGTAATATTCATGCCGCCGGTAAAGGCAATTTCGCTATCAATAGCCAGTATTTTGCGGTGATTGCGCAGATTAATGGATAGCGAGGGCGGGATCAGACGGGGTGGCAGAAAGCGGCCCACCTTAACGCCACGTCGCTGCAACAGCGTGCTGGCGCGGGGGATATTGGTCAATTCCCCCACCCCGTCAATGATGACGCGCACGTCGACGCCGCGTTGTGTCGCCTCGACCAGGGCATCAATAAATTGTGTGCCGATCTGCCGGGTTTCAAAAATATAGGTCGTCAGGAACAGCGTGCGCCGGGCGTTGGCAATGGCTGCCAGCATGACAGGATAGGCGTTTTCGCCATTATGCAGGCATTTAATGGCATTGCCGCTGAGCAGAGGCTTGCCAGTGACTTTGCGGGCCACCTGCGCTAACTGAGCGCCTTGCTTAAGGCCGCAGGGAGTTGGTGTAATATGCGCCGCAGCCACACTGTGTTCAGCGGCAGGCTGGCCTGATTCAAAGGGCGATTTCGAGGCCAGTCGGCGGGCCCGGGTAGTGATCCGGTTGATACCAAAGATGAAATACAGCGCAGAGCCGATCAGAGGGGTAAGAAACGCCAGGGATACCCACCCCAACGCCGCCCGGGGATCGCTTTTGGTCAGCAGGGCATGGCCTGCGACCAGCGAAGCCAGAGCGATATTCAGAATCAGTAAGAGTGAACTCAACAGGCTGATCGACATGAATAACCGTGACCTCCGGGCAGCATGAACGGTTTTTATCAGTTAGTCAACGGCACCAGTTTAGCGTTCTGCAGTTGATTAATCCATTGATCGCGCAGGGCGCTATCACTGGCTGCATCGCCACGGCTGGTATAGGCCAGTCGATGAATATCATCCTTGCCTGCCATCAGTCGCACGACTTCATACTGATGTGGCAGTTCGTCGCTATCCAGCCACCATGCCAGCAATACATCCTTATCACTTGAATCGAGTACCTGCCAGTGTACTTCCGGAAATTCGTACTGCAGACTCGCGTGCATTTTGTCCACCAGTTCGGCTACCGTCATCTGGGTCCCTAAACCAATCAGCCGTTGATTAGTCACTATTTCCGCCATATCAGTGGCTTCGGCCGGCGCGTAAATGAGTTTAAACTCGGTGCGCGCAGCACTGCGCAGCTTGAGTACCCATTCTCTATCGTCATTGAGTTTGAACTCTACGGTTTCCTGCGGCGCTGCAGGTGTACCCGTGCCGCGCAAATCCATGACGCCCACCACTTTATCATCGACAAACTCGACGCCCATGAAACCATACTGCCAGATGGTTGTATTTTGCGTCTGTTGGGCGTCAGGCTCACCCAGGGCGGCCTTGACTGTAGCCAGCGGGCTGCCGACGTTCAGGATGTTTTTATCCAGCGCGGTTTGCCACATTCGCAGGAAAAGCGGCGCGGCCTCCTGGTGATTCACCTGCAGGCGCACGGCCTTGCGTAAATGAAACCATTCGCCGCGAAACTTGCCTGCACCTTCGTAGGCCTTGGCGGCCATATAGTGAAACTGCGGGTCGTCTGGCTTGAGTTTGATGGCGTAGTTAAAGGCCTCGATAGCATTGTTGTAATCACTGCGATCCAGCGCGGCCAGGCCATTGGTATAGGCCAGCAGGGCTTGCTGGAAAGCCGGTGACAGCTGGGGCGATTGTGAGTCGTCCGGTGTCTGCTGGGTGCTGCTGTCGGTGTCCGTAGCGGGGGCCGGTGTCAGTGGCGCGGAGATGGCTGGCGCCGTAATAGCGGGTGTGCTGCTGTCCTGCGCCAGTGCAGAAAAACTGATAAAACCACAAATTACCGCTGCCAGCGTGGTGTGAGTGATTGGCATGCGGCCGGAAAATCCGTGTAACATCGACAAGAACCTCGTGTTTTTAAGCTTCGAATAACTAATGGTACTATGTGTGTAGTGTTTGATGCTTGCAGGGCAGGTGCGTAGCTGCCAAAGCGTACAGCTTACCGTTAAATGAACAGTTAAGTTAATGCTGGCTCACGGGACCGCTGCTGGCAACGGCCCCGACGGTAACCTGCCGGCAATAGCTATTCAGCCCTTTTCGTCAACACGCTGTGTTGACGCTATTGCGGCGGCTTACGGTTTTGATTTTGTCCAGGTTGCTTTTGCCTGTGCTGATTTTGCGTAGAGCGTTGATAGCTTACGTCTTCAAGCACTTCATATTCACCCTGGATGACCGTGGTTTGACTTTGGGCCGCAGGGTTTTTACCTTTGTTTCTGATCCGCCAACGCTGCCACAGCCATGCTGCAAACAGGCCGGCCACAACCAGAAAAAAACCAAAAAGAAGGCTGACAAGGCAAGCCCTGCGATAACGGCCAGTACAACCGCAATGCCGGCACCGATGCGAGCCAGCAGGCTCGGGTTGCCAGCGGATCTGTTAAGCATAAAGTTCTCCACAGTCGACAATTGATTCCCGAGTAAAACCAGTAAATATCGTTATGGGGGCGAACGCAGTGATAACAATGTGATAAAAATACAAGATTGCCGGATGGCAATGATAGAATTCCCGATCGTGCTCTGCACCCTGTTCAGTAGCGGAGGTTAGAGGTTTTGGGAGAATGACAATGAAGCGAAATGAAGCCCAGCCCGCGAGTATTCCCGCTGTGGCTAACGATAGCTCCAGTGTCCTGAAAAGTTCGGCCATGCTTAGCGGTAAAGTGACCGGCTTTAGACTATCCACACTTAAGCACTTTTTGCGCAATATGGGCAATCCACTTTTTATCATCGAATTATGGGATGATACCGAGGTCAGTTCTGCCAGTGGCCCGCAGCACGTATCCGGTTCACCGACCGGGCAGCGCTGTATAAACTGTTTTTTTAATCCGGACCTTCAATTCGGCGAGCTGTACGTAGACAATCGCCTGCAAGTTGAAGGTGATCTGTACAAAACGATTCGCGTTCTTTGCGATGCACTGCCTGACTTCACCGAGCGTGGAATAATGCATCGGGTATTGGCCTATGCCTATCTCCTGAAGCGCAATACCATGGATCGGGCAAAGGACAATATCCACCATCACTACGATATCGGTAATGATTTTTACCGGCTGTGGCTGGATGAGCAGTTTGTCTATACCTGTGCTTATTTTCGCCAGGCTGACATGAGCCTCGAACAGGCCCAGATTGCCAAACTGGATCACGTCTGCCGGAAACTGCAACTGCAGCCCGGTATGCAGGTGGTGGAAGCCGGCTGTGGCTGGGGCGCGCTGGCTCTGCATATGGCTAAGCATTACGGCGTCTCGGTCAAGGCCTATAATATTTCCAAAGAGCAGCTGGCCTATGCCCGTACCCGTGCGGCCAACGAAGGCTTGACTGACCAGGTCGAATTTATTGAAGGCGATTACCGTCAGATCGAGGGCGAGTACGATATTTTTGTCTCGGTTGGCATGCTCGAACACGTCGGGGTGAAACACTATCGTGAGCTAGGTGAGACCATAAACCGGGTGTTGCGACCGCAGGGTCGCGGTTTGATTCATACCATCGGACGCAATCGACCGATGCCCATGAATGCCTGGATTGAGCGGCATATCTTCCCCGGTGCCTATCCGCCCTCGCTGGGGAAATGACAGCCATTTTTGAGCCGTTCAGGTTTTCCATTCTGGATGTGAAAACCTGCGCCTGCATTATGCCGAGACACTGCGGCATTGGCTGGAACGCTTTGATCAGAATACCGAACAGGTACAGCAGATGTTCGACAGATCGTTCATCCGCTCATGGCGTATGTATCTGGCAGGTTCTAGAGCCGCGTTTGATTGTGGTGAACTGCAATTATTTCAGGTCGTTTTCAATCGGTTTGACAACCCTAATATTCCCGCTGCGTATTTCTGTATACCGACTGATACTTGCATGCCCAGAGTTGCAGGCATCCGGGTCGACCAGGACCAATGAACTAGCCATGAATCAATAATGCAGGTATCAACGGCTGACAACCGCATTGATCCGGCAGTCTTGCTGGAGCTTGTGCGTGACTTTCTGGCCCAGACCGGCAGCAGGCAGCGGACGCCCAGGCTGTCGGGCTGGACAGTCACTTCAACGATCTCGGGCTGGACAGTCTGGCCAGACTGAACTGCTGCTGCAAATCGAGAGAACCTTTCAGGTCAGTCTGCCGGAAGCCGTCTGGCTGGAAACCCCGCGTGGTGCTGGCATTACTGCCCATGGCACGAATAGCGATGCAGTCTGCGCCGGGGTATCAAGCGGCGGGTTGCACAGGTGTCCCCGGTTGGGGAGTCTTGCCGAGACCGGTGCAGCCCGTGCCAGCCCCGGTGATGAACGCAAAGACTCAGAACCCCGGCAGGCGCATACCCTGATCGAGATGCTGGACTGGCATGTGCAAGCGCATCCAGAGCAGCATGCCATCTATCTCTACGAAGAGGGCGATCAGGCGCTGACACTGAGTTACGCTGATCTGTTGCGGGATGCAGAAAAGGTCGCGGCCGGTCTGCGTGCGCGCGATTTACTGCCTGGGCAAACCGTAGCGATTATGCTGCCGACCGGGCGGGGCTATTTCGCCAGTTTTTTTGGCATCCTGCTGGCAGGTGCAACGCCTGTACCGATCTATCCGCCTATGCGGCCGTCCCAGCTGGAAGAACATCTGCGCCGGCATGCCCGCATTCTGGGCAATGCGCAGGTGCAGCTGTTAATCACGGTGCCACAGGCGAAAGCAGTGGCTTTGCTGTTGCGGGCCCAGGTGCCCAGTCTGCGTCATGTGTTGACTGTGCCCGAGTTGCAGGAGTATGGCTCTTCTGCCAACCGCAGCAGCCGCGTTCGTGTTCGGGCGCAGGATCTGGCATTTTTGCAGTACACCTCCGGCAGCACTGGCGATCCCAAAGGCGTCATGCTCAGTCACGCCAATTTGCTGGCCAATATTCGCGCTATGGTCAAACGCCTGAATGTCAGCAACCAGGATGCTTTCGTCAGCTGGTTGCCGCTCTATCACGATATGGGTCTGATCGGGGCCTGTCTGGGCAGCCTGTATCGCGGCATTCCGTTGGCAGTAATGTCGCCGCTGCGGTTTTTGCGTCGGCCGGCCACCTGGCTGTGGGCGATCCATCAGCATCATGGCACGCTGTCGGCGGCACCCAATTTTGCCTATGAACTTTGCCTGCGCATGGTGCAGGATGAAGATATCCAGGGCCTGGATCTGTCGAGCTGGCGGCTGGCGGTGAACGGTGCCGAGCCGGTCAGCCCGGCTACCATGCGCCGCTTTGCCGCACGTTTCGAGCCGTATGGCTTCGATCCGGCGGCCCTGGCTCCGGTCTACGGACTGGCTGAGTGTTCCGTCGGTCTGGCCCTGCCTGCAGCCGGGCGCGGCCTCAAAGTTGATCGTATTCAACGCGAAGCCCTGAGCCGGCGCGGTGTTGCGGTGGCGGTAGAACCTCCCGCTGCTGATCAACACGAAGACGGGCAGGATACGCTGGAGATTCCGGCTTGTGGCCATGCCTTGAGCGGGCATGAAATCCGCATTGTTGATGAGGCTAATCGCGAGTTGCCCGAACGGCGCGAAGGTCGCCTGCAGTTTCGCGGCCCCTCGGCAACGCAAGGCTATCTGAATAACCCGCAGGCAAATGCCAGACTGTTCACGGGTGACTGGCTGGAATCAGGCGATCGTGCGTATCTGGCGGCGGGCGATGTGTATATCACCGGTCGGGTCAAGGATATGATCATTCGCGGCGGACGGAATATCTATCCCTATGAACTGGAGCAGGCGGTCGGTGCCCTGGATGACGTCCGTAAAGGCTGCGTGGCGGTGTTTGCCGCAGGTGATCCGGTGCAGGCTACCGAACGGATCGTGATTGCCGCGGAAAGCAGGCTGCGCGATGCCGCCTCGATTGACGCGTTGCGCCAGCGTATCCGGGACTGCTCCAGCACCATCCTGGAACAACCCGCCGATGACATTCTCATCCTGCCGCCACATACGGTGTTGAAAACCTCCAGCGGTAAAATTCGCCGTAGCGCCTTGCGCGAGCTGTACGAAAGCAAGCGGCTGGGGCAGGGCGCGCTACCCGTCTGGCTGCAGGTATTACGGCTGAGTCTGGCGGGCTTGCTGGCTACGGCCCGCCAACTGCTGAACTGGCTTGGCGAGCGTCTGTACGGACTCTACGCCTGGTTGGTTTTCGCCTTGTTTGCCGTGCCGGCAGCTTTGGCAGCCGGGTTGTTGCCTGGTCGGTACACCCGCTGGGCCGTGGTGCATGCACTGGCCCGCAGCGCCGCCTTTCTGACCGGTTTGCCGCCACGCCGTGAGGGTTTGCAGCAACTGCCGGCCGGGCCGCATGTGGCGGTCTGCAATCATGCCAGCTATCTGGACGCTATATTGCTGGTTGCCACATTGCCGCGACCGTACCGGTTTATTGCCAAACGGGAACTGGCCAATAACCGGTTATTGGGGTTTTTGCTGCGCCGACTGGGGGTGATTCCCAGGTGGAGCGTTTCAATACCCGGCAAAGTGCCCAGGATTCCGATCAGGTCATCCAGGCCCTACAAACCGGCCATAGCGTTTTGTTTTTCCCGGAAGGCAGCATACCGTGCTCCCGGATTACCGCCATTTCCGCAGTGGCGCTTTTGTGGCAGCAGCCGCTGTTCCGGAGAGCCAATGATATTGCGGAGCAGCCGCAATATTTACGGGCCGGTAACTGCGGTCCCCGGCGGGAACCCTTGTCTGCCGAGATTGCTGCACCGCTGCAGGCAGCCAGTGCGGAATGGCGCGGCATTGTGCAATTACGCGATCAGACCCGGACAGTTTTACTGCAGCATAGCGGGGAACCGGATCTGGACTGGAGCGACTCGCCGTTCGTGCAGCAGTCATTGAACAGTAAGCAAGAAGATAGTGGACACTAAATCATTATGGCTTTGAAAAGACCGCATTGGCCGCAGGGGCGTTTGCTGGAGCTGGAATATTCTTCCAAAATTCTGGCGGATAATCCGCTGAACGATCCTAGTACACGAAAACTGGCCGTCTGGCTGCCGCCGCACTATGATCAGGCGACAGGGTCTGAGCCGGGACGCCGTTTCCCGGTGTTATACGATCTGGCCGGCTTCACCGGTTCCGGCTTGAGCCATATCGCCTGGCGCGGTTTCGACGAGAATCTGCCGGAACGGCTTGCCCGGTTGTTGCACGAGGGCCAGATGGGGCCGGTTATTATGGTGTTCCCGGATTGCTTTACCGCCCTGGGTGGCAATCAGTATATTAATTCCCCGGCCATCGGGTCTTACGCGGACTATCTGACCCGTGAACTGATTCCTTTCATCGACCGTGAATTTCGCACCTTGCCGGCGCGTGAACATCGCGGCTGTTTCGGCAAATCTTCCGGCGGTTACGGGGCGATGCTGCACGGCATGAAATACGCTCGTTACTGGGGTGCTATCGCCAATCATTCCGGCGATGCCTATTTCGATTTTGTGTACTACGCGGATTGGCCGAATGTGCTGACCGAACTGGCCAAATACCGGGACAATAAGCGTGCGCCGGGGCCGGTCGATGTGCTGGCCTGCGAGCACACTGCCGGGCAGGATACGGCACAGGGCCTGGATGACGGGCGGGTTGCCCGGTTTCTGGCTAAAATCTGGCAGCAGGACAAAATCAGCGGGCATGAAATGCACTGCCTGATGGCGCTGGCAATGGCTGCCAGTTATGACCCGGACCCAGCCGCCCCGAACGGATTTCGTCTGCCTTTTAATCTGGAAACCGGTGAGCTGATCCCGGCCCGCTGGAAGCAGTGGCAGAAACACGATCCGATCAATCTGGTCGGGCGTTACAAGGATAATCTGGCCAGGCTGAAAGGGATCTTCATCGATTGCGGCTGGCGCGATCAATACAATATTCATTATGGCGCCCGGATTTTATCCAAGCGCCTGCAGCAGCACAGTATTAAACATGTGTACGAGGAATTTGACGATAATCACTCGGGCATTGATTATCGTCAGGAACGCAGTCTGCCGTTTTTATATCAGGCCTTGCAGCCCTGATTAAACTCAGCTATCCCGAAACCGGCGCAGTACGTTATCGGTCAGGCGCGAAATATTATTGTCGCCGTTATTCCAGGGTAAACTGCCGCAGTAACAGATCGAACCCACCGAAAATACAGCGCCGCCATTAGCGGTCTCGAAGTACACCATATCGGCCCGGATCAGTTCCTCCGGCGGCGCCCCGGTCCAGGTCGACACATGCGTCAGCAGCTCTTCCGGTACCACCACAAAATGTGCCTGATGCTGTTCCGAGCTGGCCAGTACCACCGCATTGGCGGGCGTGCCCAGGCGCGGATCGGCACGATCCAGCTCAAATCCGGCTGCACCACCGCCGGAGAGGCCGAAATTACCGATGATGTCCTCCTCAATGCCTTCAAAAATCCATTGGTAATCAGGTTGATATGAGGCTGCTGTGCGGCGGTAATAGGAGCCTTCAAGCAAGCCCTGAGCGGTGAAGCCGACCCCGCACAGTTGTTGTGGGGGACGGTCATTGCGTCGCCACATGCCGCCGTAGC
This sequence comes from Gammaproteobacteria bacterium, assembly GCA_041396125.1. Lineage (GTDB taxonomy): Bacteria > Pseudomonadota > Gammaproteobacteria > Competibacterales > Competibacteraceae > JAWKZG01. The sequence continues at coordinate 595,977 of JAWKZG010000002.1, forward strand.
TGCCATCGAAACTGTTGTAATATTCGCCCGGTTCAGCCGCCCAGGCACGAATTCCACCTTCACCGCGGCGGATTTCAACCGCTCCGGGGTGCGCCTCACTGACCGCGACTTTCCAGTAAAATCCGTTCCCGCCCAGATACATCAGGCGTCCACCCTGCTGGATGTAAGCCTGCAGGGCGTCCAGGGTCTGCGGGGTATGGTATTCGGGGTGAGCGGGTGTGAGCATGACTTTATAGTCTTTGATAGCGTCAACGCCTTCGCTGTGCAGGTCTTCGTCGGTGAGTACATCGAAATCGTGGCCCTGTTGTTCCAGCCAGCTCCAGAGATGGCTGTCGGCCGGGAAATGGCGCAGCCCTGAACCGGGCAGATTGACCACCGAGAGATAACCCGAGCGCATCGTGATAATCGGGCGCAGTCGTGATGAATAGGCTATCCCGCTGCCGTCGCTGTGAAAATTATAGGTTGAGCGACCAAACTGGGGAGCGTCATCGGCATTCCAGGGCCGGGCGTTCCAGTCTTTAACACGGTTGAGGTAGGCTTCATCGACATTGAAACGGGCATGATTGGCGTACACGATATAGGTGTAGGTCGGGATCAATACGCAGATTTTTGACTGCGTCTGGCCCGGTGCCGGGCGCACGAAAAACGGAATCATTTCCGCGCTGCCGGGCTCATCGCCTTCCAGCCGGGCGGCATAGATGCCGCTGCGAAAATCGGCCGGGACAGTAAAGCTGAAATCCGTCTGCCAGCCGCAATCGTATAGATCGTCGTCATGAAAATGAATGGCTGCGTAATGTTCGGGCCGGTGCCGCCAGCACATTTCCGAACCGTCCCAGCCCGCGCTTTTCATCGCCCGTGCCGGTAGATTGATCAGCTGGCCGTGCAGAGAATGTGGTCCGGTATCCACGGTGCGCTGAGTGGGGATCTCGCGGCTGAAATCCCAGGCGGCCAGCAGATTCTCATGATCGTCGCCGGTCGCTACGGCTGGAATTTCGAGTTCACTCAAGGCGCTGTCGAGCAGTGCGGGATACTCGATTTTGCCATTGAAATGCTTACTGACTGGTTCACCGCCCAGAGCGGCCACCAGCAGATCGGCATTGCAATCCAGCTGCGGGGCATGTTCAAGCAGCGTACTGACCGTGCCCTGGTCATCTGCATCAAAACCGGGGCGGAGCGGTATCTGGCCGACCTGGAGTTTACGGCTGTGCTGATCATAACTTGCCCAGATCTGATACCAGCGCCGTTCCAGCAGGGGTTTGCCTACCGCGAGGCGGATGCGCTGACCCTGTCCGTCGCCCAGTAATAGACCGGCACCATCCTGATCGATCTCCAAGGCAAAACCGCTGCTGGAAGAAGCATCCCATTTGCTGCAAATGCCTTGTGCGCCCTGTTGCGGGGTAGTGGGCCAGATCGTCGCCAGCACCGTAAAGCTTTTAAGACCGTGCAAGGCCGGGCTGTCGGGCACCCGCATGTAAGACCCCAACTGTACACTTTGCAGACGGGCAGGATAACTACCTGCAAACGACGCCGGAATATCCTGTTCGATGATACCGGGGCCGTCCGGATTCGGATCGCCCGAGATTACCCGCACCAGCCGTGCCCGGTACGGTGTGGTGCTGCTGACCTTGAATGCAATGCTGGCGCCTGGTGCGACTGAAAAACGGTCGGCATAGCCCACCAAGGGTATCGTTTTCATATAATCCTCCTGTGCTTATGGTTATTTAAACGGGATTGTGCGGGTGTTTCATCGTGATACAGCGTACGGCGTCGCGCAGCAAGGCCTCGACCTGCCTTCTGCCGGCCAGGTTCAGCAATTTCGCGCAATCAGCCCAGCTGCGTTTTTGCAGCAGCTTGGCGATCAGAACCTTGCGTTGTGCTGAATTAAGCTGTGCCGCGAGCAGCGGACTGGCCAATACCGACTGAGCCAGTTCACATAAGGCGTCCGGCACCAGCTCATAGCCGCGCTGACCGGCCACAAAACCAGTCAGTGCGGTATGTGCCGATGTTGACAGGGCCAAAGGCTGGCCGTCGTCGGGTTGTTGCAATAACAGGGCCGCGCAGTCGGGCTCCAGCTCACGCAGCGGGTCAGCCAGTAAATATGGCAGGCGGTGCTGAAAATTGCTGGCAAGACGGGCCTGCAGATGTTGCCCGGCACTGCTCAGGGCGCGCAGCACCGCGACAGAATGAGCACCGCTGGCGGCTTTGCGGCTGAGTCCGATTTGCACCGGCTGCAAATATTGCCGGCGCCAGAACGTGAGCAACTCAGGGCTGGCACCGAAGACCGCACCGATAGCGTCAAAGCGTGATTGTTGGGCCTGTTCGATCAAACCACGCAGCAAATAGCTGCCGTAGCCCTGGCCCTGCCAGGCCGGATGCACAGCAATGCGAACCACCCGTGCAAAGCGCAGACTGGCAGCTTCCGGGCAGTGATACTGGTAGGCCAGCAGCTGTGCCAGCTGATGACCTTGCGGCCGGCGCTGACCCGTTGCAATATCACTTGCCAGCGGTGACTCAAAGCGACCTTCATCGGCCAGCATGGCCACCGCCACGGTATCACCGGCCAGGGTCAGACGGTAAATGGACAAATTAGGCCCGTCCAAAAGCTGGCGCAAATCCAGTGGACGGGTCTGATAATGTGCCTGTACCAGTAAACCAAACACGGTGCGTAACAGCGTTTCATCTTGCGCCAGTTGCGATCGGCTCAAGCGTTCGACCGTACGGGTCTCTAAAGTGGACGCCGGCTGTGCGGGCAATGGCGGCGGCTCGGCATCGAGCAATAGCGCACGCAGTGTAAAGCGCTCCAGCGGGTCGTTGTCGTCCCAGCGAATAGGCTGACGCAATTCGAGTGAGCGCCAGCCGGGTGCAACCTGTTGCAGCAGTGTTCTGAAGCGTAGTGCGAAGCCCCGACCGGCACCTTCGTAGCCATGTACGGTGCTGCTGAAAACCAGTCGCCGGTAACGCCGTAAAATCTGTGTCAATAGATTCAAGTGAATGCCGGCGGCTTCGTCGACCAGAACCAGATCAGCCGCAGGCAGACTGTCAGCCAGTTCATCCGGTGCCATAAATTGCAGGCTGGCATGTCCGTAAAGCAGCTGTGAGGGCTGAATATCAGCGTCAGGTAATAACGTGGCAGCGTGCTGAAAAACTGTATCGACGGCTGCCCGGCGCGGGGCGGTCAGCAGGATTCGATATTTTTCACCCGAGCGCAGCAAGTGAGCGGCAGCGATGCCGAGTGCCGCTGATTTACCGCGACCACGATCAGCCTGTAGCAGCAAAGGCCGGTTGCGATGGCCACTCACAACCCGCTCGATAGCCGCAATAGCCTGGGTTTGATCCGGGCTGGTAACGGCTCGCATGCCTGCTGCCGGGCCGGGGCGAGGTCGTGGGTCGGAAGAGGACAGTAGCGGGCGGTTTTGTTCCTGCAGTACAAGATAGGGGCTGTGCCGGATCATGGCAGCCAGACGTTCAGATAGCGACCACTGACCGTTTGCCGGCAGCACCGGATGTACGCACAAACGGGCATTGACCGGATCGGGATAATCGGGCCAGTCCTGCAAGGGCGGCGTCAGCAGCAACAGTATTCCACCAGCGCGGATGCTGCCCGCAATAGCACCAAAAGCGTCGGGGTCAAAGCCGGCATAGGCATCGAAGACCACCGCATCCAGCTCCTGGCCCAGATAACCCTGGGCTGAGCTGACCGGCTTTGCAGTGGCCGGAGCATGCGGTCCGGCACCGAGCCAGAGTACCGGCCAGTTTTGCAGTGTGACTTGCGCCTGAGCGCAACACCAGGCCGGCTCACCGGCCAGCACTCGCAGGCTGCGATGGCGTGGCCGGGTTGCCAGAGCAGCCAGATCAGTTGCTACGGGCGGCGCGGGCTGACTCAGCGGTGAATCATGGCCCAAGCCTGGGTACCTACCGTTGTAGCCAGTTCGCCGTAGCGCAGGGCTGACGCCGAGCTGGCATTGCCCTGCAGACCGCGGAAATGTACGCCCTGCACGATCGCCGCATAACGGAACATGGAAAACGCCAGATAAAACTGCCAGTCCGGAATGGAAGCCCGGTCGGTCAGGCGACAGTATTCAGCAATCAGTTCCTGTTCGGTCGGGATACCTTGCTGACCGGCAACCTCGCCCAGATAACCGGCCGGCATTCTGATGTGATACACCATACAGGTATATGCCAGGTCTGCCAGCGGATGACCGAGCGTGGAGAGTTCCCAGTCCAGCAGGGCCAGAACGCGCGGTTCCTCGGGGTGGAACAGCATATTATCAAGCCGGAAATCACCATGTACCAGACAACAGCTGTGGTCTGCCGGGATATGCGCCGGCAGCCACTCCATGAGGTGTTCCATGGCATCAATTTCGCGGGTTTTACTGGCCCGGTACTGCTCGCTCCAGCGCCGGATCTGACGTCCGATATAGCCGTCGGGTTTGCCAAAATCACTGAGTCCGGTGGTCGGGTAATCCAGCGTGTGCAGTGCTGCCAGGGTTTTTATCATAGCCTTATAGAGTGCCTGCCGTTCGCTGGCGGCCAGGCCCGGTAAGGTCGGATCACGCAGCAGACGGCCTTCGACATAGCCCATCACATAAAACGGCGTGCCGATAATGCTGTCATCGGCGCACAGCAAATGCACCGGCGGCACCGGCACGGCGCTGTTTTGCAGCGCCTGCATGACCCGGTATTCACGCTCGATCATATGTGCCGAGGGTAATAATTTACCCGGCGGTTTTTTGCGCAGCACATATTTTTGAGTCGGTGTGCTCAGCAGATAGGTTGGATTGGACTGGCCGCCTTCGAACTGCTGCACGCTTAGCGGTCCGGCAAAACCGGGCAGCTGCCGGCTTAAATAATGCGCCAGCCTGGCTTCGTCAAAGCGATGGGCGGCGCGGACTTGGGTTAAGGCTTCGTCGGTCATGCAGTCGCAAGCGAGTACAGAGACCGAGCAATTGCGCCGGTGGACTTCATCCGGGCCATCAGCCAGTCGCAGCGAGCGTTGCCAGGCCCAGGCCCAGGCCAGCCCGGTATCCTGGCTGACGCCTTTGGCACCGTGTACCTGAATGGCTTTATCCAGCACTCTGAGCGCCATATTCGGGGCCACCACTTTAATCATGGCGATTTCCTTGCGCGCCGCTTTATTGCCGACAGTGTCCATCCGGTGAGCGGCATATAAGGTTAGCAGGCGGGCCTGATCGATATCGATTCTGAGTCTGGCGATATCCTGTCGCAACCCGCCCATTTCGGCCAGTTTATGGCCAAATGCCGTACGCGCCGCCGCCCGCTGGCAGAGCGCTTCCAGTGCCCGCTCGGCCGCGCCGATGGAACGCATGCAATGATGAATACGGCCCGGTCCCAGACGGCCTTGGGCGATCTCGAAACCGCGTCCGGCACCCAGCAGTATATTGCTGGCCGGCACCCGCACATTGTTGAACTCGATTTCGGCGTGCCCGTGCGGGGCGTCATCGTAGCCGAAGACATGCAGCATGCGCTTAATGGTGATACCGGGGGTGTCGCGCGGCACCAGAATCATGGACTGCTGCTGATGGCGTGGCGCTGCAGGATCGGTTTTGCCCATGAAAATAAACAGCTGGCAGCGCGGATCACCAGCGCCGGAGGACCACCATTTATGGCCATTAATCACATAGTCATCGCCATCGCGTACGATGCTGGACTGGATATTGGTTGCGTCGGACGAGGCGACATCTGGTTCAGTCATGCAAAAAGCCGAGCGAATCTCGCCTGCCAGCAGCGGCTCCAGCCATTGTTTTTTCTGCGCATCGGTGCCATAACGCACCAGGACTTCCATATTGCCGGTGTCCGGGGCCGAGCAGTTGAACACCTCGGGGGCTATCGGTGAGCGGCCCATGATTTCGCACAGGTGAGCGTACTCGAAATTGCTGAGCCCGGCGCCATGCTCACTGGCGGGCAGGAACAGGTTCCACAGGTTCTGGGCTTTGGCCCGGGCTTTCAGGTCTTCCATGATTGAAACGGGCTGCCAGCGGTTGCCCGCCTGGCCGTTTTGCTCAATCTGGGCCAGAAATGTGGCCTCATTCGGGTAGATGTGCTGATCCATGAACGCACTGACCTGTTCATGGTGTTGCTTGGCTTTGCCGGAGAGTTCTGGAAACATAGTCATGATCTGATTATTTTGTATGGATAACACCGTTAGTATAGCAGTGTGAACGGGGTCTCCATGAGCATCGATTACGGGTAATTACAGGTATGTTAGGTCTGAAAGAGTGGCGGCGGCAGCGTGTTTTGAAGCGTTATGAACTGCCGGATGAGATATGGCAGTGGACGCTGGCCGAGTCAGCGCTGTTCCGGGGCCTGGATAGCGTGTCATGCGAGCAACTCCGGGCTTTGACGGTTCTGTTCCTGCACGAGAAACAGTTTATGGCCCAGGACGGACTGGAGCTTGATCTGAGCGCCCGCACTATGATCAGTGCGCAGGCCTGTTTACCCATCCTGAACCTGGGTATCGATTATTATCGCGGCTGGTCATCGCTGGTTGTTTATCCGAGCAGTTTCTGGGTGCGGCATGAAATAGCTGATGCTGCCGGTGTGGTGCACAGCTGGCGTGAACCGCGTGCCGGTGAAGCCTGGCCAGAAGGGCCGGTGGTGTTATCCTGGGCCGATATACTGACCAGCGGCGGCGGATTTAATGTCATTGTGCACGAACTGGCGCATAAGCTGGATATGCTGAACGGCGCTGCCGACGGCTTCCCGCCGCTGCACAGTGATATGTCGCGCAAATTGTGGACCAGTGCTTTCAGCCGCGCCTATCAGGATTTTGTCGAGCAGGTCGAGGCGGAACTCGAAACGGTATTTGATGCTTACGCGGCGGAAAATCCCGGTGAGTTTTTTGCCGTGATGAGTGAAGCTTTCTTTGAGTTACCGCACGTGTTGCGAGGTCAGTATCCGCAGGTTTATGCGCAGCTTAAAGCGTTTTACCGACAGGACCCGGCCGGGCGAATCGCATTGCGGAATGCCGTCGGCGTTTTTTAATTTTCAAACGTCTCGAACAGCAGACCCCACTGAACGCGATAAACAGCACCACCCTGCAAATCTGCGAGATAAAGCTCACCCTGCTGATCTTCACCAAACGCACTGATCCGAAAACTGGTATCGAGCCAGAGCTGTGGTACACCCCAGCTGCCGGTATTTTCCACATACCAGATATAGCCGGAGCAATAATCAGCAAAAAAATACAAGCCGTGCAAACCTGGAATCTGCCCCCGGTAGCGATACCCGCCAGTCACAGCGCAATGTGTGCTGCCCTGCTGATAGTCCAGAATCGGTGCCGTTAATGGGGTGGACAAACAGGCCGAATTGCCTGGGCGGGGCGTGTTTCCTTCCATGCAGGGCCAACCGTAATTTTCGCCGCCACTGCTGCTGGCAGGCTGCTGATCGATTTCTTCGATAGCATTTTGTCCAACATCGCCAATAAAGAGATCACCGTTTAAACGGTCAAAACTCCAGCGCCAGGGATTACGCAAACCTCTTGCCCAGATTTCGGCGCAGGCACCGGTGGTGGAAACAAATGGATTATCTGCCGGTATACGATAATTGCTCACCAGCCCGCAAGTTGATGGATGGACTGCCACGCCGCTGACATCAATGCGTAATAGTTTACCGTTTAATTCGTCCAGTTCCTGGGCGTTATTGAAGGTGTCGTTGCTGCCGCCGCCATCGCCCATACCGATGTAAAGATAACCATCAAGCGGGCTGAAATGAATGTCGCCACCGTTGTGATTGGTGTCGTCCTGCTCGATTTCAATAATGACGAACTCGGAGTCTGAATCCGCAATATCCGGGTTTGCGCTGACGGTAAAGCGCGCCACGCGGGTACGATCCAGCCCGGCACCCGGATCACGCGTGTAACTAACATAGAAATAACCGTTGCTGCTGAAATCGGGATCAAATGCCAGGCCGAGCAGGCCCTGCTCATTATCGGTTGAATCGACCCGTGTGCTGATATCCAGAAAGGGCGTTGCAAGCAGCTGGCCCGCTGCGTTGATGATTCGAATAACACCATCCTGTTCCACGATAAATAAACGCCCGGAATTATCGTTGGCATGGCGGATTACAACCGGACGGTTCAAACCAGTGGCGATCTGGTGCAATGTAAGGCCGGTAGGTAATGTCGCAAAAACGGGGCTGATCGACAACAGCAAAATCAGGATAGTGCCATAGGTGCAGAACCGCTTAGTCATTATCAAACTCCTTATACGTCGATTCGTCTGCAAAAGTACGATAGGCGTAGCCTGGATTATGCCAGCCGGGCGTCAGCTGCGACTCAAAACGGACTCTTGCGGGTCAATGCCGAGTGCTTTCCAGCCTGATTTCGCCATCCTGGTCTAGCACCTTGATTCGTTTAAAAGCCAGTTTGTCCAGACGCAGTAACAGGCAGGGACTGGTGATGACCTGCGCCTGCATGCTGTCCGGTTCAGGGCTGACCCAGTCTACGCTGACGACGAGTGTTGAGCCTGTCAGCCAGACGTTATCCTGACCTGGGATATAGTTCAGCAGGTAACCCGTGCTGGGCTGTGGTCCCATTGCGATCAGCAAGGCACCACTGTGTTCAAAGTCCAGGGTCGGGGCAAACACCGGATCGCTGGCTTGAGCGTTGAACTGTTCGTAGCGTTGTGCCAGTTGCGGCTGATCCTTGATCCAGATGGCAGCAGGCTGCTGGATATCCTCGCCGCATAACAGAGAACTGTGCAAGACCTCAGCAGCAACGGTTTGCTGTGGCATTGCTGACGTAGTGAGAGACGATTGGGCGCAGCTTGTTAACAATACTGCGAGTAAACAGGTATAAAACGTAATGTGGGTAGGCATAGTGTTTGGACATTGGAGAAGCTAATGCAAATTCAGGGCATTGATCATATTGTATTGACTGCACGCGATCTGACAGCAACGCTCGCATTCTATCAGGATGTGCTGGGTATGCGCGTCGAGACTTTTGGCAACCAGCGTAAAGCCCTGGTTTTCGGGCAGCAAAAGATCAATCTCCATCAGCAAGGGCAGGAGTTTGAACCGAAAGCGGCACTGCCAACGCCCGGCTCGCAGGATTTATGTTTTATTGCAGCGACACCGCTGGAGCAGGTGATTGCCCATTTACAACGCTGCGGGGTGGCTATTCTGGAAGGACCGGTTGCGCGTACCGGCGCAACTGGAACTATCCGGTCTGTGTATTTCCGTGATCCAGATGGCAATCTGATCGAAGTATCCAATTATGAGCAGCAGCGGGCGGGTTGAACCTGCCCGCTGCCTGTGGTCGCTCAGAATTGTTGCATCAGCTCATCAAGTTTGCTTTTGCCGATGGAAACGGTATTTTTCAGAATGTCTTTCCAGTCGCCTTCGGACGGTGGCTGAACTTGCGCCAGTTGTTTGATCACGTCTTCCTGATCCTGCCGGGCGGTGCCTTCCGGCATGCTTTCCGGGGCACCGGTGAACAGGACAACCGGCATGCAGGTGGTGACGATCTTGTCTGGCTCCTGGCCGGTCAGGCGACCGAGCAGACCCGACGGGGTAACGACGACTTCCTGCGGTTGATAAACGCGTTGACCGGCCACTTCACGACGCAGAATTTCCCGGTTAATGACAGGAATAAACGTCAGCTTGGCGTCGTTGATGGCTTTGAATACGTCATTTTTGGTGTTGGGAAACTGCACGAAAAATGCCAGCGCAGCTTTATTGTTGATCACCATCTCAACCGCCTCTTTGGCGCTGCCAACGTAAGTGACATTGCGCAATTCAGCCAGTCCCGGATCCAGTGACTGCAAAAACTGAAAAGTGCCGGTGGAACCGCTTTTTTCCGGCGGCAGCGCGACCGGCATGCGCGGTGACAAGCCTTTCAGGCTGGTAACATTGGGATCACTGGTGACGGCGTATAAGCACTCCATGCCAACCCCGGGGTTTACCACCGCGAGCTTGCCGGGGTTCTGATCGACCGCTGCTGCGACCACATCGAACTGCCCCAGGCCAACATCGGTGGGAGTGGCCAGCACTTTTTCGACGTTATCGCCGCTACCTTGGCTGGTCGCGCACTGATGTTCAAAGTACTGCATTTTAAGTGCCGCCTGAACCTGCGGGCAGAAATCATTGGTGTAACTGCCAGTGGCCGAGCCGGCATGAATCTTCTGCGCGTGCACCGGTGCGCTGACCGCCAGAACCAGTGATAATATCGCCAGCGAGGGCATGATCTTATTCACACGAAATCTCCTTTCTGAATTACGACATACGATTAAACACAACTGCGTTTACTACGCTAACATGGTACATCATCTGTTTGCAGTCATAGAACTTTAGTCTTGCTTCCAGCGCGCCGGGGTGGTGCTTTTTAGCAGGACGGTGTTTTTGAGACTCAGCGAGCCAACAAATCATTTTCTAATTTTAAATCAATAACGATATTTCACGGTGATTGCTTATGACAGCGTTGCACGATAGCCGTATTCTTGTTTTGCACAGTGACGACAACATTGCTGTTGCCGCTTGTGAACTGGCCGCCGGCACACAAGTGCAGATCGGCACTGCCAGCCTGACCGTGCGCGAGCACATTGACGTTGGCCATAAATTCGCTCTGCGGACGATCCAGCCGGGCGAGAAAATCATGAAATACCGGGCACCTATCGGCTCGGCCACCCGCCTGATCCAGGCCGGCGAGTACGTTCACACACATAATATGCAAAGTGATTACTTGCCGACCTATACCCTGGCCTAGTGTTGCTTCAGTTACTGTACGATCAAGCTGTGCGCGGCTGACGCCCTTCCAGCGGGTAGGCCGGGTCGGAATAGCCCGGCGTGGAGGGATGACCTGTCGGCACCAGGGAATCGATCAGCGCTTCGTCTTCTGCGGTGAACGAATAATCCAGTGCGGCCAGGTAATCGTCCCATTGCTGCTCGGTGCGCGGGCCGGCAATTGTGGCCGTTATGAGGCGATTGTTCAGCACCCAGTTAACGGCGAACTGGCCCGGTGTGATACCGCGCTTTTTAGCATGTTGACTGATGGTCTGGGCAATCTGCAAGGACTCTGGCCGCCATTCGGTTTGCATCATGCGTTTGTCCTGACGCCCGGCGCGGGTGTCTTCGGGCGGTGCCTGATCCGGCGCGTACTTGCCGGTTAACACGCCCCGTGCCAGCGGGCTGTAAGGCACTACTCCCAGGCCATAGAAATCGCACACCGGCAGTTGTTCCGTTTCCGGCATACGGTTCAGGGCGTTGTAATACGGTTGGCTGACGACCGGGCCGTCGATGCCGATCTGCTCGCATAAATGGCAAATCCGGGCAATCCGCCAGCTGCGATAATTGGAAACTCCGAAATAACGGATTTTGCCGGACCGGATCAAATCGGCGATGGCGTGCAGGGTTTCTTCCAGCGGGGTGTTGTGATCTTCTTTGTGCAGATAATAAATATCGATCGTGTCCAGTCCCAGCCGTTGCAGACTGTTCTCGGCTGCCTGCATGACCCAACGGCGGGACAGACCCTGTTGATTCGGGCCATCGCCCATCGGATTGCACAGCTTGGTGGCCAGTATCCAGTGATCGCGCTGTTGTTTGATAGCGCGCCCGACGACTTCCTCGCTGCGGCCTTCATTATAAACATCGGCGGTATCGATAAAATTGATGCCGGCATCAAAGGCTTTGGCAATAATATTTTGCGAGGTGGCTTCGTCGGTCGGGCCACCAAACATCATGGTGCCCAGGCATAAAGGAGAAACGCGCAGGCCGCTGCGGCCCAGATTGCGGTATTGCATGGTAACGCTCCCAAGGGGTGAACAAGTGTGTTGTTGGTGTGTATAAAATGAATGGTCAAACAGATTTTTAGCTTAACTGCTGCTCAGTGGCGGCATACCCAGTCGTTGGACCGGTGTTCCCAGTGTGCGTTCGATCGCGCGTGCCACTGCCAGCAGGGTTTCTTCCTGGCCATGGCGGGCCAGCAGCATCAGTCCGGCCGGCATGGCATTCTGATCCAGGCCAGCGGGGATGCTGATACCGCATAAACCCAGCATATTGCCTACGCAGGTATTGCTCAGGGCCGCCCCGTTTCGGGGACGATACCCTGCCACCGTATTGACTTCATCGAGGCGCGGCGGGCTGAGCGGCAGGGTTGGCGCTGCGATCACCTGCACGGCTTGTAATTTTGCATCAGCACGCCGGGCCAGTTCCCGCAAGCGCCATTGCCGCTGTACATAATCACGCGCCGGAATGGTGCCGCCCTCGGCAATCCGCAAGGTAACTATCGGATCGAGCAGCTCCCGCCATTCGGGCAGTTCGCTGGCCACGAAGGCGTCGCATTCGGCGGAGACAACGCTGCCCTGGCGCAGCATAACCTGCGCCTCGGCGGCTTCCGGTAGTGGCAATGGACTCAGACGGGCACCGGCGGCGGCCAGTTCGTCCAGTGCGGCTTTGACAACGGCAACGACACCAGGCTCGCAGTGATCCCACATCGGCCCATCAGCTATCCCGATATGCAGATCGCTACTGTCCAGGTTCGGTAGTGCGTCTTCCAGTGCAGCCAGCTGTCCCCAGGCCGGGTCCAGGGCGGCAAAGCCGATAATCAGGTCGTCTACGCTGCGGGCCAGAATGCCGGGGGTATCCAGGGTGGTGCTTAAAGGCACAATACCGTCCAGTGACCAGCGTCCGGCACTGGTTTTCAGGCCGACGGTGCCGGTCATGCTGGCGGGAATCCGCACCGAACCGCCGGTATCCGTGCCCAGCGCCAGAAATGCCGAACCTTCCCAGAGTGATACCCCGGCACCGCTGCTGGAACCGCCGGGCACCCGGAAAACGGTCGCATCCCAGGGATTGCGCGGCGTGCCCCAGTGATTGTTCAGGCCAATACCGCCGAAGGCGAGTTCAACGGCATGAGTTTTACCGGGGATTACTGCCAGTTGTTGGCGCAAGCGCGTTATCAGTGGGCCTTGCTGGCGGAATTTCTCCGGCAATTCGCGCACTGTACCAGCGAAAGTGGGTAACTCCGGGATACCGAAATGATCTTTCACCGAGACCGGTATGCCTTGCAGTGGGCCGCAGTCTGCACCAGCCTGGAATGCTGCCGTCGCCGCCCGGACCTGTTGGCGGGCGAAATCAGGTGCCCAGATCTTATAGGCGTTCAGCTGCTGACCGGTGTGCTCATGGCGGGAAAGCGCTTCCTCGAACAAGGCTTCTACCGATAATTGCCCCGTGCGCAGTTGCTGATAAATATCCCGTAACGGGCGATAACAAAAACTCATCCGACGCATCTCCTGCAAAGTTAAAGGACTACTGCAAGCCCCTGAGCAGCATTATAAGCGTCGTTTGTATGGATAGGTGGTGCTTTATTGGGTCGGGTCAGTTGGATTCAATCGAGAAATCCTGCCAGCTACTGCTGCGCAGCTGGGAGCCGCCGGCGTCCAGTGCAATAACCCGCCAGCGCAGGTTTTCGCCAGCCCGGTCCGCCAGCCAGGGCGGTGCGGTGTACTGCCGGGTAGCAGTTGGCAGTATGGCACTGAGCACATCGACACCGCTGTCATCCTGCACCTCCAGCCGGTAAAACCGACATCGTCAGGCCCCGACCAGCTAAACTGCAGGGACTGCACAGGCAGGGACGATTGGGCGGCCGGTGTCAGTAAGGCAAGAGTATTGACAGGGGCGGTTTGCTGTCTGGTACTGGCACCGCTGCTGTCTGCCGCACCAACAAAATAACGCAAGACCGGCATGGGAAAACCGGCCACCCCGCCGGCATTGACGACCAGGCCATTGCCGGTGTTGGAGCGGCTGTCGCGCGCATCGGAGGCCTCGATCCGCAATAAAACAAGGTGCAGACCGCCAGCATTCGTGGGCGGTTGCAGCGTGCGGGGGCCGGGCAGAAAAACCTCCCCGACCGGTGTGAGATAAACATCGAAGCGTTCTAAAACAGTATAGCGGCGTTGCAGGGAACGCTCTTCGGCGGGCAGGGTGGCAGCAGTGAGCAGATCAAATTCGGTTGGCGTGTTGTCGCCCGGCTGGACGACCTCCCAGCGGCCTTTCAGACGGCCCGTGCCATTGTATTTTATGCGGGCCCCAAACGGTGGCAGGGTAGCGCCCTGAGCGATGGGATATACCGGATCGAGAATCAGCTCGTCCTGCCCGTTCAGAAAGCCAATGCGCACATCGGTCAAGGCCAGAGGGAACGGGCACCGCCGCCGGCCATGCGACAGGTGACTACCGCAAACTGGCCGCTGCTGAAACGGCGAACGTAGAAAAACTGCGATGCGCTGCCTGCCTGAGCCGCCTGCAACGCGCGCCGGGTTACCGAACTGGGAATCGTCATGATATCGGTCAGATTACTGCGACCACCTGTGCCGCTGAGCTGCGAGCGGTCGAGCCGGTTTGGCGGGCGACCAAAAATGGTGGCCGGGTTGCAGGGGTTGAAATCGAACACATGATTGGCCGGCAGCGGGGCGATGAGTTCGCCACAGAAGAAGGACTCTTGTGAATCCTCGTTCGGAGCCAGATTCTGGAAGGTCAGGAAAACTGAGGTGGAGCCGCTGCTGCGCACATTAACTCCATTCGGATTGACCCCTGTCACTGCGTGCGCCTGGGGCAGGTGTAAGTAAAACATCCAGAACAGGCAGCCTATAAAAAACAGCGTGGCACGGCGTTTGTGAGTCATGAGCGCTGTCTCCTAGTAGAAGCTGAAACTGAGGCCTGAACTGATCGTCCAGGTCGTCGCCGAGCTGTCGAGCTCGAACTCGGTATCCAGTTCATTGAGTTTTTCCCGGTCATAACGCAAAAACCATTGTCCTGGCAGTTTGCGACTGGCGGGGCCAGGCAGCTCAAAGCGATAGCTGATCTGTGCCTGCAACGTGGTGGTATCGCGTGCCGCCAGCGACGCATTATCATCTTCGTCGATATAGGTCACCGAGCCATTAAAGACCCAGTCATTCCAGAAAGTCCAGTCCAGCCCGAACGTATAGGTGTTCGAGTAATTCACCAGACTTTGCTCACGGTCGTGATTGCGTAGATAAGCCGTACCCAGCGTGAGATTCAAGTCATTGATTGGCCGCAAACCGATGTTGACAGCATGTTCCAGTGTTGTGAAATCGGCCTGTTCGCGTCCGGTCTGACGGTTATCTTCATCCGCTATGGAAAAACGGTAACTGGCATCCCATTGCTCGCCGTACCAGGTGAAATCCAGGCTGTCCAGGCGGGTTATCTGATCAGGCAACTGACTGGGATCATCGAAACCGGACAGCTCCGGATCGGGAGTATTGACTGCTTCCTGATGCACCCGATCCAGTGTGTAAGCGAGTTCAGGCCACCACCATTGCGGCTCTTCGGCAGCACCGAACAGACTTTGTAAGGGCAGATTGAGGGCAAAAGTCAGACTGCGGGTACGGGTGGTTAGCAGGGTGTCTAAATCATCAACATTATCCTGTGCATGGGTATAGGCGAATTGCGTGCCGACAGGGCCGAACTGACCGTCCAGACCGAGGGTATACAGGGCCAGATTGGCATCCACGAACGCCCCCAGACTGTTATACAAAGCATCAGCGTAAGCATAGCGCAGGCTTGAAGTCAGCGTGACTGGTGTGTCCCACAGCATCGATTCGCCAGCTAGGATATCGTAGCTGATTTCGGCACTGTAGGCATCGTCGCTGCTGGGTTTGACTTCGACAATAGGGGTGTCGGGATCATCCAGTTCCAGATTCGGATCATTAGGGTTGGTATAGCGGCTATGGGCGTAATTGAGTTCGCCGCGCAGCCGCCCTGATTCACTACTGCCTAGCAGACGAAAACCGAAACCGGAATTCTTTTCCGCATCGCTGATTTCACCCGTATTGAAATCATCTTCGGACGGGCGCTCACTGTTCATATAGGTGAATTCCGCGCGCAGCCCACCGGGGCGCGTGGGTAGCAGTTCGACACCAATTGTTGCGGCTGCTACCCGGTTGTCATCGTAGTGGCTCAAGCCGAAGATATTGTTGTAACCGACAATGCTGTTGCCGTTCATCAGGCCCAGCGAGAAGTCCAGCTCGTCGCTGATCTGATAACGGGCCTGCAAGCCGCGATTGCTGACACTGTCAATCAGCAACGGATGCTGGCCATAGGAGATATGGCCCAGCGCCACGCTGGCTGCGCCGTGTTCATATTCGACCAGATAATCGGCCAGATCGATTTTCGGGGCGTCTTCGTTCATCTCGGCGAAGCGCAAAGCATCGGGGCGATAACTGAAACCGACGATATTGATATTGGAACGCAGTGTCATCGTGCCGGTTTGCTGCTCACTGGCGAAAACAGCCTGCAGCTCCCCATCCTGAAAAGTGTCGCGCTCCAGCGCTGTCGCATCACCGTTGGTATCGCTGGCAAGCTGTGTCTTGAGCGTGATATCCAGTGTGGGACTGATAACAGAAACTTCAAAACCAGACGGTGTCAGCACATTCAGCGGGAGCCGGTTGATTTCCTGCCATTGGGCCGGATCGTCCGTTTGATAGATGATCAGCTCATGCTGGCCGGGTGGCAGTGGGGGTGCCTGCGGCGGATAAACCCATTGTGTTCCGTCCTGGCTGAGAAAAGCAGTAATATCGGTGGTATCGATAAAGAACGCCAGCGATGCGCTGCTATCCTCAACGGTTAGGCTAAAGCCGCCATTGTGCGCAATATAACTGCCATCGGCGCTGCTTAAGTCCGCACTGCTGATCTGGCTGTATAAAGGGCTGGTGTAGCCCAGTAAAGCCGCGCAGAGAACCCTGCCAGTGAGGCAAAAGAAAGGGAAATGTGGTCGGATAGATGCATGCATCATGGCGTCGCCCATCGCAGTGATCATTGTTATAGGGCTTGATAGCGGCCAACGCTGTTGAGAGCTGGCCTGCAGAATTATCAGTTGTTGGCAAGACCCGTACCTGTGGCATTACCACAGGCGCAGGCGTTTGATAGTCAGCTTGCGGTCAATGCAACTGAACAGCAGGCTTAGTTCACATTGCGATTCGGTGCTTTTTGCTGCGCAGGGGTAGATTTGACACACTTGTCCCAACTGCTTTTGATCTGTAGCTGGTAGCCCCCGGAACAACCAACGGGAATATTGTAGCCGGACTGCAGGACCACGCACTTGTCCGCATTACCTTTATAATTTTTCTTTTTTGTCGTGCCGACTTTCACATTCGTACCAGGCAGTTTGACCTGTGGGCAGGACAAGGTGTTTTTGGTTTTATTGCTGCCTGGCAAATAACAACGCACTTTGTTGTTATTGGCAACCTGCAATTCCCAGCCTGGGCTACAAGCCCACCAGGCCTGAGCATTGGAAACCGGCACAAGAGTCAGGGATGCGCTGAAGGCGAGGGTACTGATGACAGTGCTCAAACCGGCGATAAAAGTGCTGCGAGTTTTCATAGGTATACTCCTTGTCTATAAGTTTCTAAAATCCATATTGATAGTCGGTATGCCGTGATGTCCTTGGCGAGGACAGGCACAGTATGGCGAAATAGCGGTGTGGTGCCTATCGCCTGAAATAGCGGTTTTTACCAGCATGTATCCCCCAAATTGGGGATATGGAACCGATATGCCTATGCGGGCTGGAACCCAGAAATTTGGTTATCAAGTGTGTGGTAAGGGCAGTTGCAGTCGAACACAGGTGCCGCTGCTGTTGCTGATGATTTCAAGTGTGCCACCGATGGCCAGGGCGCGTTGCTGCATATTGTCCAGACCACGCCC
The DNA here is from genome assembly GCA_041396125.1 of Gammaproteobacteria bacterium. Taxonomy (GTDB): domain Bacteria; phylum Pseudomonadota; class Gammaproteobacteria; order Competibacterales; family Competibacteraceae; genus JAWKZG01. The sequence goes on from JAWKZG010000002.1 coordinate 613,647, forward strand.
TTTGCCCGTTTGCGGCAGACCGTTGCAGCCATTGTCTGCAACCTCAATGAAGACCTGATTATCAACGCTGCCGGTACGAAGGGTCAGGGTGCTGGCCTGTGCATGTTTCAATACATTGGTAATGGCCTCCTGCAGGATTCGTAACACCTGCAGGACTTTATGTGGCCCGAACCCCGGCAGTGGCGGAACATCGCTGACCTGCCAGCGCAATTGCACAGGGCCGCCCTGCAGGCGCGGTTCCAGCCGGGCGCGAAACATGCCGAGCACCAGGCTTAGATCATCTTCGACCGGGTCAAGCGAATCGATCATCAGACGCAAATCATCCAGGGCTGTACGCAGGGCGTCCGCGAGCTGTTCCCGACTGGCCTGACCGGCCTCGACCATGGACAGGGTCGCCACCAGATGTCCGCCGATGCCATCGTGCATATCACGCATGATACGATCCCGTTCAGCAGTGAGTAATTGCTGGTTTTCAAGCACTCGTAAACGCTGGTAATTGTGTTCCAGTTCAGAGGTTTTTCGGCAACACGCTGTTCCAGTTCCCGATTTAATTGTTCGGCTTCATCGCGGGCACGGACGAAATCGCGAATCAGAACCCAGCCAAAACCGATAATCACAGCGGGTGCAGCATACTGGATATACAGGCCTTCCACGCGGGAAATCAGATTATTCATTAACAGCCAGTCGTGCAGGGCGAAGGCGATAATACTGAAGCCGGCTGTTGCCAGCAGAAGTGACGCTGTATCGCGCCGCTGCCGGTAGGTCAGATACACCAGTCCCAGCGGGTAAAGGCCGATCGACAGCAGTACCGTATCCCAGACCCGTATGGCCAGCCAGTAAAACAGCGGGCCTTCAACAAAGAATAAAGGCACACTGCCAAATACGCCGAGCAGAAGCAGGCTGCGCTCGAGCCATCGTCGATGCAGACCGAGAAATCGGTGGATAAAAATAGTTGAAATAATGCTAAACCAGCCCAGCATCATATAATTGAAAAACCAGTCCCAGATGCGGGTGGGCAGCGGGCTGTTGATGACCAGTATATTCAGATTGTGCAGTCCCCAGGTCAGACTGGCGAGAGCAAACCAGCCGCACAGCGTTTCCTGCGGGCGAAACAGCCACAGTAAACCGATGACCACCGTCAGAATGAATAACATGCCGGTGATCAGGGCAACCAAACCGATCCGCAGGAAATAATGCTGTTCATACGCCGGCCGTAATTCACTGTGCGGACCCAGATAAACCGGACCGAGCAGCCCGTTGGCCAGCGGGTCGGCTTTGAGCCGGATCTGTACGACATTGACGCCAGGGTGCAGCATGCCATTGGGAATGGCGAAATACAGTGGTCGGCTCCATAAACGTGCGACAGGATCATCGAAAGTGCCACCGCTGCCCAGCGCCTGATCATTGAGATGCACCTCGACATTCATGTTTACACTGGGCAGATATATGCCCCACAGCCGGTTCGGCGGGACGTTCAAATTGATAATGCCAAGATACCAGGCCGTAGCACTGTTGACGGGGCGGGCGTTCCAATGATCCGGCAGGGAAATCAGCGTACTGGGTGCTTCCAGTGGGGGCGGGGTGTCCTGAGCGGTTTCAAGTAGCAGTACCTGTTGCAGTGGCAGGACTGCCTCGGGCAGTAATCGGGTGTGGGAAAAAGTAAAGGCATACCAGCTCAAAAGAAACGGCACGCCAAACAGGATCAAACCGTGCAGCCAGCGTTGAGCAGGTGTCAGCACGCTGGTCGCCACGCTTAATCGTTGAAATTAAGCAGTCCCAGCTGCATGGCTTCGTAAACAGCTTCGCCGCGCGAGCATACCGCCAGTTTGCGATAAATCTGCTTGATATGCGAAGTGACGGTATGCACGGACAAATGCAGTATGTCGGCAATTTCGCTATACGCAAAGCCTTTGGCGATCAGTTTTAAAACTTCCTGTTCCCGCTCGGTCAGTTTTGGAATGGGCGTTACCGGGTCAGCGACTGGTGGTGGCGGGGTCTGAAAGCGCCTTAGCAGATAGCGGGCGATAGAAGCACTGATAGGCGAACCACCATTCAGCATCTGCATGACTGACTGGCCAATATAATCGGCGCTGCCGTCTTTCAGCAGATAACCCGAAGCGCCTGCCTCGATGGCACCGATGACGTGCTTTTCATCACCGAATACCGTGATCACCATGCAGTCGACGGGTGTGGATGCCGATTGCACTGTGCGAATCAGGTCGATGCCATCGCCGTCCGGCAGCCCCAGGTCAGTCAGCAGCACCCGGGGTGTTTGCCGGGCCAGCCAGGTGTGCGCTTCGGCACAGGTGCCGGCTGCGGCAAGCAGATGGAGCTGGGGATGACCTTCGATGACGCGCGCTATCCGCTCGCGGGTATGCTCCTGATCTTCGACCAGTAATACACTATGGCTTGGCGGCATCTTTAGTGTCCTCTGCGAAGCTTTTGCGGACTCTTGTCGCTGTTCAGGGTGGTCTAGCGGCGTACTTGAGCCGGGCAAATGCCTTCGATCTCGCGGCGATAAACATGAACCTGAAAATGCAGTTTACCCGTTGGTTCGTGATACCAGCGGACCCGGAGGGTTGGCAGCGGCTGCATCCGGCATGCGGTAATGCTACAAATTTGGCTTCACCGAAACGCGTGTCGCGACCGTAGACCAGGTTGGCAGAGTCGAATACATAACCTGTCTGGCCACAGCGTGGTACCGGTTGACTGATATCATACTGCTGTTCGCCTTTATCGCCCACCGTTAGATTCGAGCGGTGCTCAAACAGCAGCAAATCAGGTACGCTATTGGCCCGAACCGTAGTCGTAAACCGGCGTTTGGGAACTTGGCGGATAGGGATCTGGTAAGCCATGGGTGGGCTGGTGCCTGTTGGCGTTTGCACGCTGATCCTGACCCGGTTGCCGTGGCCGATATCGGCAATTTTGGCAACGATGCGGCGCGTGTTCCAGCTTTCCACCGTATAGGCGTATTTAAAATCGCCGAAATCAGCAATAATCTCGCATTCACGGCAAGCCTGACCAAATCCCTGGCCCTGAATAACAGCGCTATTCGACCGCACCGGCTTTATACTGCTGATTTGCGGTGCAGCTGTGGCGGGAGTCAGTTTGACCAGGGCCAGTAGCAGCACTGTGCAAAGAATTCTTACGTCCATAGAATTATTCTAAAGCATGGTTTATTTATTGTGAGCCGACCTGTCATGGTTGGCTATCCCCTAAATCAGTGATGCAGCGCACCAGCGCAGGATCGGTTACCAGGAGAGGTCTTATGAGAAGTATTGCGATGATTGAAATCGTAACTTGCCGCTTGAGCCATAAAATCAGCGTTCTGCCCTTTATGTTGCTGGCTGCGCTGGGTCAGTCTGGTAATGTCCAGGCCGAAGCCGCAGTGGTCTATGCGCAACGCAACAGCCAGCCGACGGAAGTCTGTGTGAATCAGGTCTCGCGTCGGTTCAATGTGTCATGGTCCGAGGTCGAGGCGCGGGCGGATCGTTTTCTGAACGATGGCGCGGTGCTGGTCAACTGGCGTACCCGACGTGATTCCGGCTATTGCGAGGTCTCGGCGCGTGGTGATTTACAACGCTTTGTGATCGAATCCGACAGCGGAATTGGCTATCTTGATGATAATCCGTTGCAGGAGTGTGCCGATGAAGTTGCCCGCCAGCGCAATGTGGCGCGCCAGGATGTCCGGGTCGAGCGTCGCAGCGGGGATGAGAATGGCCGTATTACTGTTGCTTGGCAGACGCGCACCGAACAGGGTTATTGCGAAGTCAGCCGACGCGGTCGGGTCGAATATTTCAAGGTGACCCAGGCTGAAGCGGATCATTCCGGCGGATATCGTACTGCCGAGCGTGTTTGTATGGATGCAGTGGCGGAGCAGCGCAGGGTGGCGCGACGTGATGTCAGTATTGTCAGTACCGAAGCTGCCGGCAAACGGTTGCGGGTGAACTGGCGTACGCCGGACGAATCCGGTTTTTGCGAAATAGACCGTAAAAACCACCTGCACGATTTTCAGGTGTTGCGTTCGGAACGATCACAGGAGCGCACATTGACCCGCCAGGAATATACCTGCACGCGCTTTATTGCCAATCGCCTCAAGCTGCAACGGGAATCTGTGCGGATACGCTCTTCAGAGGCGGCGGGCGGACCGGGTTCTGAAACCGTGCGGGTCAATTGGTGGGTACGCGACCGGGAGGGTTATTGTTTAATCCGGCGCGGTATTGTCGTCGGCTCTAATCTGCGCTGAAGCTGGTTAAGGCAAGGCGGATCGGCTGATTCGCCTTGCCAGAGTCTGCCGGTTTGATCTTTACTGGGCACTGGCTAGGCTCGCCAGAAGGGTTTAGCTGCTTCTGCTGCGATATCGGCGCGGGTCAGGCCTATATCTTTCAGCATCGTGTCATTGAGTTGTTGCAGGTGATGGCGTTGCTGAGCGCGTTGTTGCCAGAGCCAGGCATTATCCAATATACGGGTAAAAAATTTAATTAATGGATTGCCCTGATAAGTAACCACAACAGGCCCTTGTAAAGTGGCTACGGTATTGCAATTATTCAGCTGTTTCATAACTAAAAAACCTCTTTGTTCCTGCCTTACTGCAATGCTAGAGTAGTCCTGTATGACCGTCTGTACAAACGAATCGTTTTATTGCTAACCATTAATAAAAGTAATCAATGAGAAAGTCTGCACGCCTACCACCGCTGAACGCATTACGGGTGTTCGAGTCTGCTGCCCGGCACCTGAGTTTTACCAAAGCAGCGGCTGAACTTTTTGTGACGCAAGGGGCGGTCAGTCATCAGATCAAGGCACTGGAAGAGTTTCTTGGCCAGCCTTTGTTTTTGCGCCGCAACCGCAAATTATTACTGACTGATGCCGGCCAGGCTTATTTATTGCCCGTGCGCAAGGCGCTGGATGATTTGCGCTGGGCGACTCAGCAATTGAAAGAGCAGGATAGTGAAGGCGTGCTGACTGTGGCTGTGTTGCCATCTTTCGCCGCCCGCTGGCTGGTACCCCGGCTGGCACGGTTTCGCCAGCAGCATCCGGAAATTGATATCCGGCTGGCCCCTTCCGCCCAACTGGTTGAATTCAGTCAGAGTGATATGGATGTCGGGATTCGTTATGGTCGGGGCCATTACCCCGGCTTGAAAGTGTATCGCCTGATGACGGAGGATATTTTTCCGGTATGCAGCCCCAGCCTGCTGAAAGGGCCGCATCCTTTGCGCACCCCGGATGATCTGGTGCACCACCATCTGTTGCATGATGATGTATTGGTGGACTGGCGGACCTGGTTGCTGGCAGCCGGAGTTCATCACATTAATGTTGATCGCGGTACCATTCTGGACGATTCCGCAATGGTGATTCAGGCAGCGCTGGCCGGACATGGTGTAGCCCTGGCCCGCAGCGTGCTGGTCGAAGACGAACTGAAAGCCGGTCATTTATTGCGGCCGTTTGAACTCAGCCTGCCGGCCGAGTATGCCTATTATCTGGTGTGTCCGGAGCCTGCCGCCGGACGCCCAAAAATTGTCGCGTTCCGGGACTGGCTGTTCAGCGAAGTGAATGCGCCGCGCGATTCAGCCTCGCCGCCAGGCGTGGAAGCGCTCTAACCAGCGCAATACGGTAGCGGGCGCATGAGCGCGTTTCCATTCGCCGGCTGCGTATTTATTGGCTTCGGCCAGGGTCGGATAGATATGAATCGTCCCCAGAATCTTATTTAAACCGATGCCGTGTTTCATCGCACTGACGTACTCCGCCAGCAAATCCCCCGCGTGTTCGCCGACAATCGTCACGCCGAGAATTTTATCCTTACCCGGCACCGTCAGCACTTTCACAAAGCCGTGCGCCTCGCTGTCGGCAATCGCCCGGTCCAGATCATCAATGCCATAGCGGGTTACTTCATAGGGAATGCCTTGCTCTTTGGCATCTTGTTCATTCAGACCCACCCGTGCCACTTCCGGATCAGTAAATGTGGCCCAGGGAATCACTGAATAATCCGCCCGGAATTTTTTAAAGTCGCCAAATAAAGCGTTTACGGCGGCAAACCAGGCCTGATGCGCAGCAGTATGGGTGAACTGAAACGGCCCGGCCACATCGCCGCAAGCGTAGATATTGGGATATAAGGTTTGCAGGAACTGATTGGTCTGCACCACCCGTTCGGCGGGAATGCCCAGCTCTTCCAGACCGTAACCTTGAGTATTGGCAATACGACCTACAGCCACCAGCACCTGATCGAAGGGGATGCGGACATCTTCTCCATTATGTTCACAGAGCAGAATATTCTCACCCTGATCCTGATAAAACCGCTTGGCTTTATGATTGACCCGCACATCCACACCTTCAGCAATAAAGCGCTGCTGTACCAGCGCAGCGGCGTCTTCATCCTCCCGCGCCATAATTCTCGGCAGCATCTCGACTTGTGTCACCTGACTGCCAAGACGGGCAAAAGCCTGGGTCAGTTCGCAGCCGATGGGGCCACCACCCAGCACAATAAGGCGTTTGGGCAGGGTGCGCAATTGCCAGAGATTATCCGAGGTCAGATAGGGAAATTCATCCAGTCCTGGTATTGGCGGGACGAACGGACGCGCCCCGGCAGCAATAACAATGCTGCGAGTGGTCAGGGTCTGGCCATTGATCTCAACAGTATATGGCGATGTGATTTTAGCCTCACCCTGCAGACACTCGACACCGAGCCGGGTATAGCGTTCAGCTGAATCGTGCGGTTCGATCTGCTGGATAACGTTTTGTACCCGATCCATGACCTGCGCAAAATCGAAGTCAGCAGTGGCGCTGTGGACACCGAATTCCGGGGCCCGTTTGACGTGGGACAGAAACTTGGCGGTACGCAGCAGTGCTTTGGAAGGTACACAGCCGGTGTTCAGGCAATCGCCACCCATTTTATGTTTTTCGATCAAAGTGACTTTGGCTTTCACCGCTGCGGCAATATAACTGGCGACCAGCCCGGCCGAGCCGGCACCGATGACGACCATATTGCGATCGAAGCGGGCCGGTTTGGGATAGTTGGCCAGTATTTTGCGGGCTTGCAGAAAGTCGATGGTTTTCTTGGCCAGCAGCGGAAAAATGCCCAGCAGTGCGAAGGATATCAGCAGTCCCGGCGATAAAATGCCTTGCAGGGAGTCGATTTGTGCGATCTGGGTGCCGGCGTTGACATAGACCAGTGTACCCGGCAGCATTCCGAGTTGACTGACCCAGTAGTAGGTCAGAGTCTTGATCGGGGTCAGCCCCATTAGCAGATTAATCACAAAAAACGGAAATAAAGGCACCAGTCGTAACGTGAATAAATAAAACGGGCCTTCCCGCTGAATACCTTCATTGAGTGCTTTCAGATTGCTGCCAAAGCGTGACTGCACGCTGTCGCGGAGTAGAAAACGTGCCACCAGGAATGCCAGGGTTGCGCCTATTGTCGAGGCGAACGAAACCAGCACAGTGCCCCAGAGCAGGCCGAAAATAGCCCCCCCGACCAAGGTCATTATTGCCGCGCCCGGCAGCGACAGGGCAGTCACAATGACATACACCGCAAAGTAAATCAGCGCGCTTTGCAATGGATATTGCGCGGTATAGGTTTCAATTGCAGCCTGCTGGGTTTTAAAAAATTCCAGGCTGAAAAAACGATCAAGATCAAACGCGAAAAAAGCAGCTACCAGTCCCGCGATGACAATAAGAACGATAAGTTTGTTTTTGTTCATCTAACATCTCATGTTGTATCGGATTATCACGCTGTCGATGTGCTATACGAGCGTGCGGAATTTGCGATACCTTTACGGACTTTGGCTTCGCTTGGATGCTTAGACTAATGCACGAATTGATCTTACGCACGCCCGCTGTGCAAGTTGCCGCCTGTCGCTGGGGTGATACTTCGGCCCGTCCGGTGCTGGCCTTGCACGGTTGGCTGGATAACGCCGCCAGTTTTCAGCCGCTCGCCGGGTTTTTGCCTGATCTCCAGCTGGTCGCGCTGGATTTACCCGGTCATGGCCGTTCCGGCCATTATCCGACCGGCATGCTCTATCATTTTATGGATTACATCCCGGCTGTGCTGGCTGCAGCCGATGACCTGGGCTGGGAGCGTTTTTCCCTGCTGGGACATTCACTGGGTGCGGGGATAGCCAGTTTTATCGCGGCTGCCATGCCTGAACGCATCGAACGCCTGGCGCTGATTGATGGTCTTGGGCCGGCGGCAGGCCCCGAACAGGACGGCCCGTCCCGTTTGCGCAAGTCATTAATGGCACAGCGTCGTCTGGCAAACAAACGGGTTCCGGTTTATGCCACTATCCAGGCGGCTGCCCGTGCCCGTCATGAGGCCACCGGTCTGCAGCTGGCGGCTGCCGAACTGCTCGCCCGGCGCGCTTGTAAACCGGTAGATGGCGGGTTCAGCTGGCGCAGTGATCCCCGCTTGACCGTTCCCTCACCTGCGTATTCGAGCGAAGCCCAGATACAGGCGATGCTGAGCGAAATTCGAGCGCCCAGCCTGTTTATTCGGGCGCTGAACGGGCTATTGATAAAACGGCCTTATATCGCTGCACGCTGTGACTGCATTGAACAACTGCAGGTGGTCGATTTACCCGGCGGGCATCATCTGCATATGGAAAATCCACAGTCAGTGGCTGAGGTTCTGCGGGATTTTTTCGCGCTTTCCTGAGCTGACAGTGCCGCCAGCGCAAGCCGGTTGTCAAACGCTGCCGGCCCGATCTGGGCCGACTCGAGAATCAGATCCTTAGGTGTTCAGTTCCGGCAGATCCTGAAACAGTTCCAGCGCTTGCGGATTAGCCAGGGCCTCCTGGTTTTTGATCCGTCGCCCGTGCACGATATCACGCACCGCGAGTTCGACGATTTTGCCGGATTTGGTACGCGGAATATCGGCTACCTGAATCACTTTGGACGGTACATGACGCGGGGTGGCATTTTGGCGTATCTGGGTTTTGATCTTTTTGATCAATGCCTCGTCCAGTGTGATGCCGTCCTGCAGGCGGACAAATAACACCACTCGCACATCGTTATCCCAATCCTGACCGATCACCAAACCTTCCACCACTTCAGGCAGGCGTTCGACCTGGCGATAGATTTCAGCGGTACCGATACGGACGCCACCAGGATTAAGCACGGCATCGGAGCGGCCATAAATAATCATGCTGCCGTGCGCAGTTAGTTCGACGTAATCGCCGTGATGCCAGACATTGGGGAAGCGTTCAAAATAGGCTGCACGGTATTTACTGCCGTCCGGATCGTTCCAGAACCCGATCGGCATGCTGGGAAACGGCACCGTGCAGACCAGTTCGCCTTTTTCGCCAATCAGCGGTTTTCCGTCGTCGTCCCATACCTCGACTTTCATGCCCAGGCCGCGGCATTGAATCTCACCGCGATAGACCGGCAGCGTCGGGTTGCCGAGCACAAAGCAGCCCACAATATCAGTGCCACCGGCAATAGAAGACAAACAGATATCGGATTTAATATGCTGATAGACAAAGTCAAAGCTTTCCGGGGCCAGCGGAGAGCCGGTCGACAGCATGGCTTTCAAGGTACCCAGATTATGCGTTTTAGCGGGTTCCAGGCCGGCTTTATTGACGGCATCAATGTATTTGGCCGAGGTGCCGAAGATCGTCATGGCCTCGGCGTCGGCATAGTCAAACAGAATATTCCCGCTGGGATAAAACGGCGAGCCGTCGTACAGCAAAAGCGTTGCGCCGCAGGCCAGCCCCGAGACCAGCCAGTTCCACATCATCCAGCCGCAGGTAGTGAAATAAAACAGCCGGTCACCGGGTTTTACATCGGTGTGAAACAAGTGCTCGGACAAGTGCTTGAGCAGGGTACCGCCGGCACCGTGGACGATGCACTTCGGTACGCCGGTAGTACCGGATGAGAACATGATATACAGCGGATGATTAAACGGTAGCCGGGTGAATTCGATTTCGCTGGCAGGATACGGGGCGATAAAATCGCTCAGCAGTTGCGCGTTGGCAAGACCGTCCAGCGGTGGTTGGGAGCGGGTGTATGGAACGATAACAACCTGCTGTACGCTGGGCAGTTCGGTCAGAATATCAGCAAGTTTTGCCAGCGAGTCGTGACTTTTACCATTATAGAAATAGCCATCGGCACAAAATAAAACCTTGGGTTCGATTTGGCCGAAACGATCCAGTACGCCACGCACCCCGAAATCCGGCGAGCAGGATGACCAGACTGCACCCAGACTGGCCGCCGCCAGCATCGCGATAATGGTTTCCGGCATATTCGGCAGATAGCCTGCCACCCGGTCACCGGGTTGGATACCACAGTTTTTGAGCGCCTGGGCCAGCCGGGAAACCTGCTCGTGCAATTCACGATGGCTGAGACGGCGTTTGACTTGATCCTCGCCCCAGAACACCAGCGCATCGGTATCGCCACGTCGCTCAGTGCTATGCGCGCGTAGCAGGTTCTCGGCAAAATTCAGCTGGCCGTCCGGAAACCAGCGTGCGCCCGGCATTTTATCGCCGTCTGCCAGTGCTGTTGCGCCGGGATCGCCCAGTACATCTGCAAATTGCCAGAGCTCCTGCCAGAAGATCGCCGGGTGGTCTACGCTCCACTGATGAAGCGCTGCATAGTCGGGCAGCTGCAGTTGCTGGTTTTGCTCAAGCTGCGTTTTAAAAGCCGTGATGTTGGCATTTTGCACGCGTTGCGAGTCGGGTTGCCAAAGCCGTTCATTCATGAGTCGTTGCTCTTTCGCTTGCTGCTGATTATTCGTAATGACGGATATCGTCGATGACTTTGCCATCGTTGGGCAAAGAGCCCCCATCAACGAACTCGACCTCACCGCGCAATTTGCAGACTTCGCGGATAGTTTCTGTTACCGCAGCCGCCAGTCCTTCGGGGGATTCGCCTGCCAATTCGCAGCGTAAGGTCATTATATCGGTGTGATCCTGACTGTCGACAATCAGCCGGCCTTTGCTGATTTCGGTATGCCGCTTTAGCACCTCGGCGACCTGTGACGGGTGCACGAACATCCCGCGCACTTTGGTGGTCTGGTCGGCACGCCCGAGCCAGCCCTTGATGCGCTTGTTGGTGCGTCCGCACGGGCTTTCGCCTGGCAGAATGGCGGACAGATCGCCGGTGGCGAAGCGAATCAGCGGATATTCCGGGTTGAAGGTTGTCACCAGCAATTCGCCGACTTCACCGTCCGGTACCGGATCACCTGTGCCCGGACGGACAATTTCGATCAGCACACCTTCGTCGGCAATCATACCCTCAAGGGCCGAGCTTTCGTAGGCGATCAGGCCCAGATCGGCAGTTGCATAGCACTGATAAACCTCGATACCACGGGATTTGAACTCACTGCGCAGGCTGGCCGGCAAGGCTTCGCCACCGACCAGTGCGCGTTTCAGACAGGAAACGTCGGTTTTCAGTTCGGCTGCTTTGTCCAGAATGATTTTGAGGAACGAAGGGGTGCCGGCAAAACCGTCTGGTTTCAGGTCGGCGATAGCTTTGATCTGCAGTTCGGTTTGTCCGACCCCGGCGGGGAATACCGGGCAGCCGAGCGCGCGTGCACCACTGTCGAACATGAAACCGGCCGGCGTGAAATGATAGGAAAACGTGTTATGGACCAACTGTCCGGAACGAAAGCCTGCAGCAAACAAGGCCCGTGCCATACGCCAGTAATCAGGGCGGCGGGCTTCGGGTTCGTAGATAGGGCCGGGCGACTGGTAAATGCGGGTCACCCGGCCTGTTTCTACGGTGGCCAGGCCACCTAGTGGCGGATTCTGCTGTTGCAAAGTCTGCATTTCGGACTTGCGGGTGACGGGCAGTGTAGCTAAAGCGTCCAGACTGTCTATTTCATCAGACGTAACGTTTGCCAGCAGCTTGGCATAGGCCGTGGAACGTTCCTTAGCATGCTCGATCTGTACCGGTAGCGCCTCGCGCAGCGTTTCGGTACGGGTTTTTTGATCCTGGGTTTCCAGGTTATCGTAATACTCCATCGAGGTTCTCCGATCGTAATTTACCGGCTCATTGCGTTGTTATGCAGCCGTAGCAGTAATACCAATTACAAAAAAACAGGTGCCATTATGCTGGAGGTGTCAGTCGTTGTACGCACTGATAGTGTGGTCCAGCGATGCTCCCGCGCAAGGTTGTACGTAGGCTTGTACGTTTGGAAGTGCTGGTGTGCTCAACTAAAGGTGCATCATGTGTCGTCATAATTGGTACAAATGAACTCCGGCTATTGTGCCAGATTCCCCGAGTAAACCGAATGCTCAGGCCAGCCAGCGTTTGCGTCGCCGATAATGTTTCACATCACGGAAACTCTTGCGACCACTGCCGCTCAGGCCGAGATAAAATTCTTTGACATCTTCATTATTCTGCAAGCTGTCAGAACTGCCTTCCAGGACAACACGACCGTTTTCGAGAATATAACCGAAATTGGCATAGCGCAATGCAATATTGGTGTTCTGCTCGGCTAGAAGGAATGTCACATTTTCTTTTTTATTCAATTGCTTAACGATTTCGAATATTTCCTCGACTAATTGTGGCGCGAGTCCCATGGAGGGCTCGTCCAGCAGAATGACAGACGGGGTTGCCATTAAAGCCCGACCCACCGCGATCATCTGTTGTTCACCGCCGGAGGTATAACCGGCCTGGCTGCTACGGCGCTCTTTCAGCCGCGGGAAGTAAGTATACACAAGCTGCAGCGAGTCATTGATCGCTGCCCGGCCATCCCGCCGGGTATACGCACCGGTCAGGAGGTTTTCTTCCACAGTCAGATGCTCAAAACAGTGGCGGCCCTCCATGACCTGAATGACACCGCGCTTAACCAGATCAGACGGGGTCATTTGTTCAATCTGTTCGCCCTGGTATTCAATATTGCCTTTGGTGACTTCACCACGTTCAGCACCCAATAAATTGGAGATCGCTTTCAAGGTTGTGGTCTTACCGGCACCATTGGCACCGAGCAAGGCTACAATCTGACCTTTGCTGACTTGTAGCGAAACACCTTTGAGCACCAGGATGACGTGATCGTAAATCACCTCGATATTATTAACCGAAAGCAGCGGTTTGGATGGTTCGTTCATAACGGGGCTCATATACAGGTTCATATAGGGGGTTCATAGCGGGTAATCGCTTAGAAACAGGGGAGGGTGCGCGCTGCTGTACCAGCGCGCTTGTTGCAGCCTGAAATCAAGCGGCGCCCGAACTGGCGGGCACCTGATTATACAAGAGCTTGAAATCAGCAGTCACGCGGCGTGATGCCTTTCTCGGCGGCATATGCAGCAGCCGATTCTTCGATCATTGGCCGTAGCACGTCTTTCATGGGATCGATCCAGTCGCTGACAAACGACCACTTTTCACCATCCCACTGCTGGATCCGCATGGGGTGATCGCCTTCATGATCCGCACAGCTGACCGACATGGGGGGGACAAAGTCGTTCATGCCCAACTCTGTCAGCCGTTCTGCCGTGATATTCAGGTGTTCAAAACCCCACCGTACCTCTTCGCCGGTCAGGGGACGATTGCCATATTCGGCCTGGGCCGTGCGCAGAGCCTCGACCACAATCATGGCGTTGGTGAGACCGCGGTTATACAGCACGGTGCCAATATTGCTGCCATCGCCGGTAGCATCGCCAGCTTCGTGTACGTATTTACGAATCTCGTCGTGGACCGGAAAGCTGCCACCGGGCGCATGGAAGGTACCGGCTAAATAGCCTTTGGCGGACTGACCGGCGGGAATAACGTCCTGCTCAGAACCTGACCACCACACACCGATGAATTTATCCATCGGATAACCAACGGCAGCAGCTTCTTTGATAGCCGTGGAATTCATGACTCCCCAACCCCACATCAACACCCAATCCGGGCGCAACTGCCGGCCAATCTTGAGCCAGGTGGCTTTTGTTCCAGACCGGGATGCGGCACCGGAAACAGGGACAAATTGTAACCGTAGGTGTCCGCCAGGGTTTGCAGGGTTTTGATCGGCTCTTTGCCGTAAGCACTATCGTGGTAGACCAGAGCGATTTTCTTGCCTTTCAGCTTATCCATGCCGCCTTCTTTTTCGCCGATGTATTTAATAAATACACTGGCCTGACTCCAGTAGGTGGCGGGCAGCGTGAAAACATACGGAAAGACCCGTCCGTCAGAGGCGTCAGTTCTTCCATAGCCCATTGAATGAATGGGTATTTTGTCTTGTGTTGCGCGTTCTATCAGCGCGTAGGTAATACCGGTGGAAAAAGGCATGAACACCGATGCCCCGGTGGGGCCGTTCGCTTTCAGTCGCTCATAGCACTCGACGCCACGATCGTTATTGTATGCCGTGTCGCATTCTTCGGTAGTGATGGTGACGCCATTAACGCCGCCATCACGGGCGTTAACGAGCTTATAGTAATCGCTTTGTCCATCGGCCAGCGGAATGCCACTCGGCGCATAGGGGCCGGAACGGTAGACCAGCAAGGGGACAAACTGTTCATCCTGGGCAATAGCCGAACTGGCATAAAAACCGGAAGCGGTTAATACCACTCCCAAAGCAGCAAGGGATAAGTGTTTGAAACGCATGAATTCTCCTCCAAATTTATTTACACTTTAGATGAGGCCCGTTAATACGGGAAAGGCCATAAACGTAGTTTCTCCTTGGTGATTTGCCACAGTCTAGCAAAACCATGAGGCTCTACAATCAGGAAAAAAATGATCAGTGCGCCGAAAATCATGAACTCCAGATGAGAGATCAATTCGACCGAAATAGAAAGTCCAAGCATGGTCGGCGCATTGCTGAGAAATATCGGCAGTAATACGATAAATGCCGCGCCCATGAAAGATCCGAGAATACTACCCAGGCCGCCGATAATAATCATGAACAGTACCTGGAAGGAGCGATTGATATCGAACGCCAGCGCTTCCACGCTGCCGGTATAGCAAAATGCCCACAATGCGCCCGCTACACCGCAGTAAAACGAGCTGATGGCAAAGGCTTTCAGTTTGGTGCTGAGCATGCGGATGCCGATAATTTCTGCGGCGATGTCCATATCGCGTACGGCCATCCACTCGCGGCCAATATTACTACGCACCAGGTTTTTGGCTAATAAAGTGAGAACCAGGACAAAGCTCAGTACAAACAGATACTTGACATATGGCACCGCACTGGAGCCGGTTACGATCACATCACCGATAATGGCGCGTGGCGGGGCGCTGATAACCCCCGATGCACTGTAATTCGTGAACCAGGGAAATTTATTGAACATCCAGATCAAAAAGAACTGTGCCGCCAACGTTGCGACCGCCAGATAAAATCCCTTGATACGCAAAGACGGGATACCAAAGATAATGCCAACGCCCGCTGCACACAGACCGGCGCCGAGAAATACCAGAATGATATTCAGATCCGGAAACGCTGTCGTCAGTTTATAGGCAGCGAACGCACCGCAAGCCATAAAGGCACCCGTGCCCAGACTGAGCTGACCGGCGTAACCGGTGAGGATATTCAGGCCCAGCGCCGCCAGACTGAAAACCAGAAACGGAATCATGATGGTATTCAGCCAGTATTCCGAGGCCAGCGAGGGAATCAGAATAAATGCGATAAGCAAGCCTATTGCCAAAAGAATCCGGTCCTGCCGGATAGGGAATATAGCCTGGTCGGCGGCATAAGATGTTTTAAACTGACCGGCGTCGCGGTAGATCATTATCAGACCCTTTCTATAATTTTTTCGCCGAATAAACCTTGCGGGCGGAAGACTAAAAACACCAGCGCGAGGACATAGGCAAACCAGTCTTCAATGGCGCCACCCAGCAGGGGGCCAATGAACACTTCGGCCACTTTTTCACCGGCGCCGATAATCAGGCCACCGATAATCGCACCGGGAATGGAGGTGAAACCGCCGAGAATCAGCACTGGTAAGGCTTTCAGGGCAATCAGTGCCAGCGAAAACTGTACGCCCAGTTTGCTGCCCCAGATAATACCTGCTACCAGGGCTACCAGGCCTGCAACTGACCAGACGATAGCCCAGATTGTTTTTAAGGGAATACCGACACTGAGGGCGGCCTGATGATCGTCAGCGACGGCTCGCAGCGCCCGGCCGATGCGGGTTTTTTGGAAAAACAGGGCCAGAACGGTTACCAGAACACCAGCTACCAGAGCTGCGATCAGATCAAAATCATTAATCAGGATCTGCTCATTAAAGTAAAAGCGGGGTTGGTTCGGTATGCCTAAATCCAATAGCTTAACGTCTGAGCCCCACAGGGTCTGACCGAAGCCATCCAGAAAAAACGTGATACCGATGGTGGCCATGAACAGAATGATCGGTTCCTGATTGACCAGCTTACGCAGAACCAGTTTTTCGACCACAATGGCGAGCACGATCATAACGGCGATAGTGGCGGCAATCGCCAGCCAGGCGGGCAGGCCATGTTCGATCAGTCCGACCAGGGTCAGCGCTGCAAACAATACCATGGCACCCTGGGCAAAATTAAACACCCCGGAGGCTTTAAAAATCAGCACAAAGCCCAAAGCCACCAGGGAATACATTACCCCTGCCAGCAAACCGCCGATCAGGACTTCGAAGAAAAACGGCCAGGCAAAAAAGACGTCGTTAGGAAAGGCTATGGCAGCAACATAAGGAATAATGACCATGGCAGCCAGGGTGCTGGCCAGGATGAATACAGTTGAACGTTCTAGCGGCATGCGGCAGGCTCCGGTGTCAATATTACGCGGCGTCGCTATGGCTGACGCCAAGATAGGCATCGATAACGGCTTGATTATTGCGCACGTCGTCCGGTGCGCCTTCCGCGAGCTTGCGGCCGTAGTCGAGTACGATCACCCGATCGGAAATATCCATAACCACACTCATATCATGCTCGATCAGCACGATGGTGGTGCCGAACTCGTCGTTCACATCAAGGACAAACCGGCACATGTCTTCTTTTTCCTCGACGTTCATGCCTGCCATAGGTTCATCCAGCAATAACAATCTGGGCTCGGCAGCCAGCGCCCGACCCAGTTCGACGCGTTTTTGCAGACCATAAGGCAGGCGTCCTACCGGGGTTTTTCGAACATGCTCGATATGCAGAAAGTCGATGATTTCCTCAACTTTTTTGCGATTGCTGAGTTCTTCGCTGCGGGCCCGGCCAAACCACAGCGCCTGCTCCAGGAGAGTGGCTTTCATGACCAGATTACGCCCGGTCATGATGTTGTCCAGCACTGACATACCTTTGAACAGGGCAATATTCTGGAAAGTCCGGGCAATACCCTGCTTGGCAGCCTGATAGGGTCGCATCTGGCGGCGGGTCTGGCCCTGGAAGGTAATTTCGCCTTCCTGGGGATGATAAAAGCCGTTGATGCAGTTCAGCATGGAGCTTTTGCCAGCACCATTGGGACCGATAATGGCGCAGATTTCGTGCTCGAAGACACTGAAACTGATATCGGTCAGGGCTTTCACACCACCGAATCGCAGCGAGATATTTTTGACATCCAGCAGGACACTGCCAATTTTCTTGTGGGGGGAACTGGTGGTCGTATCGTTCATAGTTTTTTTCAGTATGTTAGAAAAACAATGGCTTAACTGGCTTTACGCAACTCCTGGATGCCGAAGCGTTCGACTTCCCGGATTTTCAGCTCTGCCCGTATGGTTCCGGTTCGGCCGTCCTCAAATTTGACTTGGGCTTCCACGTTGTGACTGCTGGCGCCCGTATACAAGGCATCGATCAACTCTGCATAGCGCTCGGCGACAAAATTGCGACGGACTTTACGGGTGCGGGTCAGTTCACCGTCATCGGCGTCCAGCTCTTTGTGCAGAATCAAAAAGCGTTTGATCTGGGAACCGGCAAGTTTGTCATCCTCTGCAAGGTCGGCATTGACTTTTCCGATGCACTCCTGGATCAGGGTATAGACTTCGTCACGGGCGGCCAGATCGGTATAGCCGGCATAAGGGATACCCCGTCGTTCAGCCCAGTTACCCACCGCTTCCAGGTCAATATTGATAAAAGCGTTTACATGATCCCGGCCATTGCCAAAGGCGACGGCCTCTTTGATATAAGGGAAAAATTTGAGCTTGTTTTCGAGGTATTTGGGGGCATACAAGGTGCCATCGGTGAGCTTGCCGACGTCTTTGGCGCGGTCAATAATTTTCAGGTGACCGTGTTCATCGAAAAAACCGGCATCACCGGTGTGCACCCAGCCCTCCTGATCCTTGGTATCGATAGTCGCCTCGGGGTTTTTGTAATACGAGTGAAACACCCCGGGGCTGCGGAACAGGACTTCGCCATTATCCGTAATCTTGACCTCGACCTCCGGTGCCGGCGTGCCGACCGTGTCCGGCTTGACCTGTCCATTCGGCTGGATACAGATAAACACCGAAGCTTCGGTGGAGCCGTATAATTGCTTGATGTTGATGCCCAGTGAGCGGTAGAACGCAAAAATATCCGGGCCGATAGCCTCGCCTGCGGTATAGGCGAGTCGCATCCGGCTGAAACCGAGCACATTCTTGAGCGGGCCGTAGATCAGCAGTTCGCCGAGCCGATAGAGCCAACGATCCCGGCTTGAAACCGTTTTGCCATCGAGTATCGCGCTGCCAACGCGCCGGGCGTGAGCCATAAAATAATGAAAAAGACGCTGTTTAAGCGGGCTGGCGTCCTCGATACGAATCATCACGGTAGTCAGCAGACTTTCCCAGATACGCGGTGGCGCGAAGAAATAAGTGGGCGCTATTTCGCGCAAATCGGTTAACACCGTATCGCTGGACTCCGGGCAGTTGACACAGAAACCGGCCACATAATGTTGCGCGTAGGAGAAAATATTATCGCCGATCCAGGCCATGGGCAGATAGGCGAGGGTTTCTTCGTGACCAGTCAGCCCTTCAAACTGGATGGCATTGGCAGCGGTCTTGATCAGATTATCAAACGTGAGTACCACCCCTTTGGGGTTGCCCGTCGTGCCGGAGGTGTAAGACATGGCTGCGATGTCTGTACCGCGCCCGCGTGCAATCTGATCCTCCAGGTAGCCCGAGTGTTCGTGGGCAAAAGCGTGACCTTTTTGCTGAATGGTGTGCAAGCTGTGCAGATAAGACTGATGGTAATGACGCATCCCGCGCGGGTCGTCATAAATAATCAGCTCCAACTGTGGACACTGGTCTTTGATTTCCAGCAGCTTGTCGACCTGCTCCTGATCTTCCACCATGGCAAAGCGGATCTCGGCGTTATTCAGGACGTACACCATTTCCGCTGCCACGGCATCCTGATACATCGGTACGGCCACCCCACCCAGGCTTTGCGCTGCGGCCATTGCACCATAGAGTTGCGGCCGGTTGTCACCGATGATAGCCAGTCTGTCGTCACGCTGAAACCCGCTGGCCGCCAGCCCATTGGCCAGAGCGCATACCTCGTCGGCCAACCGTCGCCAGGTCCACTCCTGCCAGATACCGTAGTCTTTTTCCCGCATGGCAGGTTGGTCACCACGCTGACGGGCATGCTCAAGCAACAGTTTGGGAAAGGTGTCCGCTGTTTCACTAGGTGTGTCAATTGGGGTACGTTGCGCCATAAGAAGCTACTCTACTCTTTGATGATTATTTTCTTAAAAGCAAGGATTTAATAACGAAAATGCGTTTAGGTACACAGCCATTTTCCACCCCGAGCCCAAACCTTCATAAGTTGTATAATTCCTTGCTAATGAATAAATTATTATTTTTTCAAAAGTTTGAGTGTTGTCTACTTACGAACATCACGGCTTGGTCGAACCCGTATTGTAGTCTGTGTAGTACTGCTGACACCATTGACGGTTACGGTCAGCCTGATGGTTTTTTCGCCTTCTTGGCCATATCGGATAAACCCCGAGGGTGCGCTGAGAGCCATATCCGAATTGAATTGTGCGCTGCTGCCAAAGTCCCATTGAAACTTGGCATTGCCGCTTTGAGTAATCGCGTTACCCGAATAGTAAATCAATTGCCCTGTATACAATGCCCCGAGTCCTGCAGCTACTGGCTGGCTGATAAAGGCTTGTATAGCGCCGCCTTCGATCTTGGGAGCAGGGGTAGGTGTGCGCGTTGTATCACAGGAAGCTCCTTCTAATGAGGCTTCAGGTAATTCGGTAACAGCTATGATGCTGTCTTTACCTGCCTCATTCAGAAAAACGCTATATAATTCAGCCACATAAATTCCTTCGCTCAAACGAATAGCCAAAGCTGATTCTTTGCCTATTTGCGGTTTCAAACCTGCTGTTTGAATCAGGTTAGCGCTTGGATGGTCCGCCCAGTTATTGTTCGAATCGAGGATCCGATTGGTCGTAAAGTCGCGCACAATTAGAGCCGGATCGCTGATTGCGTTCGCACCTAGATAGGGCCCTTCTGCCTTGACTACAAAGCACCGTGAGGCTTGGCCAGTCACGATAAAACCGGTGGTTAATGGGTTCGGGCCACGAGTGGAAAGATTAATCGGATACGTTTTCTGGAATTGGTTTGCATCAACAGCTGTTACGCTGATAATCCTTGTCCTTGGTTATCCGCATCTTGTAATCTAGCCAGATAACGCCCCTGGCTTAGTGTGGTTGCAAACGCGGCGTCTTTCTCATCCGATGGCGGACGATCCTTTGCTTGGACTTCTGCTGCTGTTGGATCATCAAGCCAGTTGTCATTTTCGGCGTGCAAAGGCCCTATGCTTTCTGTGTTGTAATCAAGAGCTTTAATATAGGGTTGCGCATTCCTTGTAAATTTTCGCCCATAAGGACGAATCGCTGCGAGCCACCCAGCACAATAAAGCCGGCAGTCATTCCATCGAGAGTCGAGAAACCATTGGTGGAGATATTAAGCAGGCGGGAGTGTTCGTAATCAATCACGGGCGGTTGAAACTGATTAGGATTCCCAAGCAATCCGTCAGGAACAACACCAAGGCCATCACCATCATAGCCCCAGCATTCCACTAAACCGTTCGGGCGAATACCACAGGTAGTGTAAGAACTTGCGTTTACTTTTGTAAATTCACCCTCGGGTGGGGTAGCTTGTCCGAAACCGTTCCATCCCCAGCATTGGATGCTGCCATCGTTGCGTACCCCACAGCTATGTCCTTTTCCCAAACGGTTACCACCTGTGCTGATTTGCAAAAACTGCCCATTAGGCGGTTGCGATCTCCCGTCTGTATTATCTCCCCAACACATTATTGTGCCATTCAGTTGTAATGCACAGGTATTTCTATCGGCCGCACTGACTTGAAAATGTCCCGCTGGGCGCGGAAGATTGACCGTAAGTGTTGTCACCCCAACAGGCCACTGTATTATTTACAAGTACGCCACAGGTATTGAATTGTCCTGCACTTAACTGACTGAAGACCTCGTTTGGTGGATCGATCTGACCCGTTATATCGCCGTTTTCTTTTCATTTCTGCTCCAGCAAACTGCCGTACCGTCAGAGCGCAGTGCACAAGCGTGATCTTCACCCGAATCAATTTGGGTAAACGTGCCGTTTGGCGGACTTGCCTGATTAAAAGTATCATCGCCCCAACAAGAGAGTGATCCATCGAGGCGTAAGCCGCAGGTGTGAAGGAAACCCGCTGATTTGCGTAAATACACCATCCGGTGGGCTTGATTGACCGTAACGATCCCAACCCCAGCAGACTGGTGCCTCGGTTTTGCTGATGCCGCAATAATGGGCATCCGTTGAACTGATAGAGGTAGTAGGTCAGGCGGAGGCTGGGTTACATCTGTATCTCTGAATCCCCAACAGACAAAATGGCCATCCGTGCGCAGGCCACAGGCGTATTTATAACCTGCGCTGGTCTGTACAAACAAACCGCTTGGCGGACTTGACTGGCTAAAGAAGTCATCGCCCCAGCAACTGACGGTATTGTCGATGCGCACCCCACATGAATAGCTGCCAAATAATGCATCCTTATCGGGGCGAGGGCTTCCTGCTGTGCTGACTTGTTTAAAGGCACCATTAGGGGCATCGATTTGGCCGAATTGATTATCTCCCCAGCAGATGACCTTACCGTCATTGCGGATCGCGCAGGAATGACTTTCGCTGGCACTAATCTGAACGTACGCGCCAGCCGGTGCATTGGCCTGCCCATAAGTATCATCGCCCCAGCAGGTTAAGCTGGTATCGGAACGCAAGCCACAAGTATGATGTTTACCGATGTAAACGTCGTTATCAAATGGTTCGCCGGCAGCGCTTACTTGAATGAAAGACCCATTGGGTACATTCATCTGTCCTTGATGGTTGTTGCCCCAGCATGCCACTGTCCCATTTGTCCGCACGCCACAGGCATGGCGAACAGCAGCGCTGATTTGGACAAAAGTGCCGCCAGGAGGGGTGGCTTGACCAAAATTATTGGCCCCCCAGCATGTTACTGTGCCATTTGTACGTATGCCGCAGGTAAAGTTGAAGCCCACACTGAGGCTCAGAAAGGTATCGTTTGGTGGAGAGGATTCCCCGTTATTATTACGTCCCCAACAAGCGGCTGTATTGTCGTTTTTAATGGCACAGGCATGAAAGCGCCCCGCGCTGATCAAGGTTCCATCAGCCGCATAGATAGAGGGGGCTGGTAGTAATAAAAAGATGAATAACAGAGATAAGGTGCTAATGTAAATACGATTTCTAGAATCCATTTGATACCTCCAAAACCCTTAAGCTTTACATCGTACGCCGATATTGACCGCCAACCTCGAAAAATGCGTCAGTAATTTCTCCCAGCGAACAATAGCGCACGGCTTCCATCAGCACCGTGAAGACGTTCTCGTTATTGATAGCAGCCTGCTTGAGCCGCTCCAGCATAACGCTGGCATGCGTTGCATTGCGGTTTTGAAAATCCCGCAGGCGTTGCAGCTGGCTTTGTTTTTCCTGCTCTGTCGAACGGGCCAGTTCGACGACCGTGTTTTGCTCGTCGGAGTGTGGATTACGGAACGTATTAACACCGATGATGGGCAACGAGCCGTCGTGTTTGCGGGCTTCGTAATAGAGTGATTCTTCCTGGATTTTGCCGCGTTGATAACCGGTTTCCATCGCGCCCAGTACACCGCCACGCTGGCTGATTCGCTCGAACTCCTGCAAGACGGCTTCTTCGACCAGATCAGTCAGTTCTTCGATAATAAAGGAACCCTGGTTCGGATTTTCATTGAGCGCCAGTCCCCATTCCTGGTTGATCACCATCTGGATCGCCATGGCCCGGCGGACGGATTCTTCGGTTGGGGTGGTGATCGCTTCATCGTAGGCGTTGGTGTGCAGCGAATTGCAATTATCGTAAATGGCGATCAGTGCCTGCAGGGTCGTGCGGATATCGTTGAACGCCATCTCCTGCGCATGCAGCGATCGGCCACTGGTCTGGATATGATATTTCAGCTTCTGGCTGCGTTCATTGGCACCGTATTTAAACCGCATCGCGGTGGCCCAGATGCGCCGGGCAACACGCCCCATTACTGAATATTCGGGGTCCATGCCGTTGGAGAAGAAGAATGACAGATTTGGTGCAAAATCATCGATGTGCATGCCACGCGCCAGATACGCTTCGACGTAGGTGAAACCGTTGGCAAGGGTGAACGCAAGCTGTGAGATCGGGTTGGCACCCGCCTCGGCAATGTGATAGCCGGAGATTGAGACCGAATAAAAATTACGCACATTATGATGCACGAAATATTCCTGGATATCGGCCATCATGCGCAGCGAAAATTCGGTGGAGAAAATGCAGGTGTTCTGACCCTGATCTTCTTTCAGGATATCGGCCTGCACGGTGCCGCGTACAGTTGACAAGGTCCAGGCCCGGATTTTTTCGATTTCATCGTCAGTTGGCGGGCGCTGATTTTCCTGCTCGAACTTTTCGATCTGTTGGTCGATAGCGGTGTTCAGAAACAAGGCAAGAATAGTGGGAGCAGGGCCGTTAATCGTCATCGATACCGAGGTGCTCGGCGCGCACAGATCGAAGCCTGAATACAGCACCTTCATATCATCCAGGGTGGCAATGGAGACACCGGAGTTGCCGACCTTGCCGTAGATGTCGGGGCGTTCGTCGGGATCGTTGCCGTACAGCGTAACCGAATCAAAAGCTGTGGACAGGCGCTTGGCCGGGGAGTTCTGGGACAGATAATGAAACCGCTTATTGGTGCGGAATGCATCGCCTTCACCGGCAAACATGCGGGTTGGATCTTCCCCTTCACGCTTGAACGCAAAAACGCCTGCCGTATACGGGAAACTGCCGGGCAGATTTTCCTTCAGCAGAAATTTAAGCAATTCGCCATGATCCTCAAATTTGGGCAGGGCAACACGGGGGATGCGATTACCGGATAAGGTTTCTCGGTTCAGCGCATAGCGGATTTCCTTGTCGCGGATTTTAACCACATAGTGATCGCCCGAATAACTGGCGACAACCTGTGGCCACATATCCACCAGTTTGCGTGCGCGCGGATCGATCCGCGCCTCGGTGCGAGCCAGTAGTGTGTCCAGTGCCTCGGTCGGTTCGCCCGCCTCGGCGAGCATTGCTTTAACAGATTGCAGTTGCTGGCGTTGGCGCACCAGTCCGCATTGCTCGGCAATCGTCTGATGATAATGCCGTACCGTCTCGGCAATTTCGGCCAGGTATCGACTGCGGGCAGCCGGTACGATGACGGTCTCGCCGCTGGATGGTGTGTACTGACCGGGGCCAGTTTACCGTCCTGGCAGGGCAGGCCGCGCTCCTGCAGACTTGAGCGCAGATACTGGTAGAGCGCGGTTATGCCGTCATCGTTAAAATGCGAGGCAATCGTGCCAAAGACCGGCATGTCGTCAACCGGGGTCGTGAAGGCTTCGCGGTTGCGCTGCATCTGCTTGCGTACATCACGCAAGGCATCCTGGCTGCCCTTGCGGTCGAATTTGTTGATCGCCACCACATCGGCAAAATCGAGCATATCGATTTTTTCCAGCTGCGAGGCGGCACCGAACTCCGGCGTCATAACGTACAGGGAGGTATCGACGAACGGCACGATACCGGCATCGCCCTGACCGATACCCGGCGTTTCGACGATGATCAGGTCAAAAGCCGCCGCTTTGCAGGCCAGAATAATACTGTGCAGATAATCGGGGACTTCACCACTGGCAGAGCGCGTGGCAAGCGAGCGCATATAGATTGTGGGGCTGTCGATGGCATTCATGCGAATCCGGTCGCCTAACAATGCCCCGCCGGTTTTGCGGCGCGTCGGATCAATTGCCAGAATAGCTATTTTTAACTGATCCTGCTGATCGATACGAAATCGGCGGATCAGCTCGTCAGTCAGAGAGCTTTTACCCGCCCCGCCGGTGCCGGTGATACCGAGTACCGGAATGGTTTTGTGTTGCCGGTCAGGGTGTTGCGCCAGTGTAGCGAGTTCCTGATAGTGGGCGTCACTAAGGGCATTGTTTTCGATCAGGGTGATCACCCGTGCCAGGGTCAGAAACTGATCGTCCGCCAGCTGCTGTAGATGCTGGGGCGGAGGTTGGCCAAGGGTTTGCCGGCACTGCTCAACCATATAATCGATCATTCCCTGCAGGCCAAGCGTCTGGCCGTCTTCAGGGGAAAATATCCGGGTTACACCGTGCACGTGCAACTCGCGTATTTCTGGGGGAACAATGACACCGCCGCCGCCACCGAATACTTTTATATGACTCCCGCCGCGCTCGCGCAGCAGATCTATCATATATTTGAAATATTCAACATGGCCACCCTGGTAAGAGCTGACAGCTATACCGTTGACATCCTCTTGCAGGGCAGCATTAACGATTTCGCTGACAGCGCGATTATGACCCAGGTGAATGACTTCAGCGCCACTCGACTGCAGAATACGGCGCATGATATTGATCGACGCGTCATGGCCGTCAAATAAGCTGGCAGCAGTAATAAAGCGGATTTTATGTGCTGCACGCTGCGACTCGGGTTCGCTGTCTGCCGGGTTGCGGCTGGCAGAACTGATGACTGCTGCCATAAGTGACTCCTCCACGTCATTCATCTATTTTGCTTGGCACATTACTTGGCATACGTCTCGGCGCAGGCTCGCTTTGCGGGTAGTTTTTTATATCCAGAGTTTTTATACCCGTTGCTGCAAGACTGAATCCCGAGGCTGAATCCGATGAGCCATTCGGTGTGTCTAGGTCTTTGCTAATGCCCTGTCCGTAAGCGTTTTCGTCAGCTTGCTCGCAAGGTTTCAATGAACCATTTTGAATCAAAGAAATTACATTACGTTTACGTAAACGTCAACTTCATGTGTATGGATATTCCCGGTGCGACAAAGCGGGAAATGAAGCAGAAGGGTAGCACGGATACTTGCAAACTCTCACAGCCTTTACTTTGCTGTGGATTTAGCGGTTTTGCGGTGGCGATGCGGTTAAAATAACGCGGTTGAGATAGAGATGCTTGATCAGGGGAGCCAAACAGACGACAAGGTGGCGCCCGTGCGGTAAATTTCAAGAAATTAATATGTAGGGAGTCTTTGTTCATGCCGGATCAACATAATACGCAGTCAGCAGGCAGTAAGGGACGTTTGCGCAGCCGGGTGCGCCACGCCAGTGAAGTCACTGTACACCGACTGCACGAACTTGAGCATACTGCGGCGGATGCTTACCACGCGCTTGAAGACCATAATCCGCGTGAGCTTTTGCACGACATCAGGTGGTTATTGCAACGCTTTTCGGCCTGGTTGTTGCCCCATATCGGGCAGTTCAAGGCCTGGTATCTGGCACACGATACCGTGTTGCGTATCGTGTATGGCCTGACGCTGGTGCCGGTGGTACTGGTGCTTGGTTTACTCGGTCTGATTGTTGTCAAGTTTGGCGGGCCACTGCTATGTGCGGGGGCGCTGGTACTGCAGATTGTTTTGCTGGTGAGCAAAACGCTATTATTCATAGGCTATATCGGCTATAAGATTGTGAAAACCCTATTGATGTGGTACATCACCATCAGTCGCCTGTATCTGGGTGGCAAAGCCAAGCGCGCACGCCGAACTCTGGCTTTGTGTGGTGGTTTCAAGGTTGACCCCGAGTCTGAAGCTAGCCGAATGAATTATCATTGTCAGCGCAAAGAGCTGGCGATTACTCATCAGCGGCGGGGACAATTAATAGTGCTGTTTTCCTATTTACGCTATGCCCTGCGCGGTCAGCGCGAGCTATGGCGACACGTGCGCCGACGCTGGTCGCATTATTTAACCCTCTGGCGTCAAAGCAGTCGCGATCTTATCAAGCAGGAGCTGGCACCGGTCGGTGTGTCCATGTTTGCGCCACATCAGTTGGGTGCTGGCCTGGAAGTAGATAAAATCCTGGTGCCAGGGGATGCTGAGCTGGAACTCATCGAGTTGAATGAGAATGGCGAAGTCTGGCTGTATTTTTTGATTCGTTGGGTCGAATGGCAATTCGAATGGCGCAGAGCCATGCCGTTTCTTGCCATACGGCGGCAGCATAAACAGATGCCCTGGCAAGTAGAAGCCCGTTTCCAGGCGGTGCCATCGGTGCCGGTTACCAGCACGGCGTAGCTTTTCTGGATTGCGCCAGTTGCTTGGGCCCGCTGTATGGGATCAGGTACACGGGCCGGTTTCACGCGTGCAGGGTATTCGTTACACTGGTTTTCAACATAGCTTTTTAACACGGGTTTACAAAACCCTTATTTTTTTCATTCATCACACTAATGTTAAGCAGGAGATAGTAATGCGTATTTTTCGTATGAGTTCGGGGGTGGTTGCTGTTTGTGCCATCTTGCTGGCGGGTTGTGGCCCCAGCGAGATGGAACAACAATTAAGCAATCAGAACAAAGCTCTGAGTGTAGAGTTGGAGGCTTTGCGTAAAGAACACAATGATCAGAAAGCGGCCCTGGAGCAGGCTAACAGCGAACTGGCCAGTGTTCGTCAGGAGCTGGAAACCCAGCAACAGCAGCTGACTGAAGCGCAGGCGCAGACCGTTGCTCAGGAAGATGCCCTGAAATCTGCTCAGGCCGAGGTTGCGGCCAGCCAGGAAAAAGCCACCGGGCTGGAAACCCAGTTGCAGCAGCTAGCCGCACAGTTGGTCGAGATTCAGCAGCAGGCTGAACAGGCCGAGCAGGCCAAGTCACAGCTTGAAGCCCAACTCAGTGAGGCGCAGGCAGCAGCCCAGAGCCAATTGGCCGAGCAGGAAAAAGCATTGCAGGATGCCGAGGCCGGTTTCCAGCAAAGTCTGGCCGATGCCCAGGCACAACTGGCGCAGGCGCAGCAGCGGATTGCTGAAATGGAAGCCAATCTGGCTACTGCTGAACAGCAGTTGCAGAAGACCAGCAGTGAACGTGATACCAGCACGGCGCAATGGCAGGCTGTACAGGAGCAGCTGGCCGCTGCCCAGGCGGAGCTGGAACAAGCCCAGGCGGCGCAACAAGAACTGCAGGCCCAGGTTGCCAAGCTGGAAGAGCAGGCAGGTGCCAGTGCGCAAACCATCGAGCAGTTGACCCAGGCCCGTGATGACTTGCAGGCCCAGGTTGCCACACTGGAAGAGCAGGCAGGTGTCAGTGCGCAAACTATTGAGCAGTTGACCCAGGCCGTGATGACTTACAGGCCCAGGTTGCCAAGCTGGAAGAGCAGGCGGGTGTCAGTGCGCAACCATCGAGCAACTGACCCAGGCCCGTGATGACTTCAGGCTCAGGTTGCCAAGCTGAAGAGCAGCGGTGTCAGTGCGCAAACCACGAGCAACCCAGGCCCGTGATGACTTGCAGGCTCAGGTTGCCAAGCTGGAAGAGCAGGCGGGTGTCAGTGCGCAAACCATCGAGCAACTGACCCAGGCCCGTGATGCGCTGCAAGCCGAGTTAGACGAGATCAAGGCCCAACAGCCAGCGGATGCCAGCACAACGGAAGCCACAACAAACTCACAGTAATCTCTCGCAGTAGGGCCAGATGATGTTATTCGTCTGGCTGCTGCAATTTAAAAAAGCTCGCAAAAAAATCATGCGAGCTTTTTTGCTAACTCTGAACGTCCTTCTATTTTTTTGAATTCTACAATTTTGTTACTGGTGCTTCTGGCTGCATTTCTGCATGCGAGCTGGAACGCTTTGGTCAAGGTCGGCGGTGACGGCCTGGTGCGTCTGGGCATCATCAATATGACAGCGTCTCTTTGCTGTGTGCCGTTGCTGTTTATAGCTGATTTCCCGGCTGCCGCCAGCTGGCCGTATCTGGCTGCCTCAATATTGATCCACCAGGCTTATTATGTCTTTCTGATACAAGGTTATCGCTTTGGCGATCTGTCCCTGGTGTATCCCATTGCCCGTGGTGTAGCACCGTTACTGGTTGCCATTGGCGGCTATATTCTGGCGGGCGAAACCCTGAATGCCACAGGGATCGGGGCTGTATTATTGATTTGCGCTGCGATTTTCAGTCTGGCTTTCGAGCCAGGACGAGCAGCGGGTTCGAAAGCCGTTTTTTTTGCACTGTGTACGGGCGCAGCTATTGCCGCTTACACCGTTTGCGATGGTATCGGCGGTCGATTGGCAGGCGATGTGATGGGTTATATTGCCTGGCTGTTTTTTCTGGAAGGGCCACCGATATTTCTTTTCGCACTATGGCTGCGGCGCCGGGCGCTGTTGCAGAGTCTAAGTAGCAACGGTCTGGCAGGTGTGGCAGGTGGAGCGTTTGCGGTTACGGCGTATGGTCTGGTGATTTGGGCCATGAGCACTACGCCCATGACCTATGTATCTGCAGTGCGCGAAACCAGCGTGTTAATTGCGGCGCTGATCGGTACCCGCTTAATGCGGGAACCAGCCGCCGCGCGCCGCACGCTGGCAGCGGTAGTTGTGATAATTGGCGTTGTAGCGTTGCAAATGGGGCGTTAGCTGTTATTCCAGGCCTGACCACCATCAACAGTAAACTCGGCACCATTAATATGATCAGCAGCCGGGGACGCCAGAAATACCGCCATATTGGCAATATCCTGGATTTCACCCAGCCGCCCGAGCGGAATTGTCGCTATGGCCTGAGCCATTTTCCCTTGTTGTTCAACCAGTCGTTCGGCCCCTTCAGTGTTGCTGATCAGGCCCGGCGCAATCGCATTGACGCGGATGCCGAGCGGTCCCCATTCCACCGCCAGTGTGCGGGTAAGCGAAAGAATGCCGGCCTTGGCTGCCGCCGCATGTGCGCAACCCGGCCAGCCGCGTACAGTGCGGGTCATGGTGATATTGATAATACGTCCCCCGAAGCGCGATGCCGACAAGGCCTGAAAGGCCGCTTTGGAGCAATGAAAGGTGCCATTCAGATCGATATCGATCACCGTTTTCCAGGCATTGGAGGACAGTTCCGCCGTCGGGCATATGAAATTGCCAGCCGCATTATTGACTAAAATATCCACGCCACCAAAACACTCGACGGTTTCGGCAATAGCGGCTTCGACGGCCTCGTAGTCACGCACATCAAGCTGAATGTACCTGGCTTCGCCCTTGGCTTTGCCGATGTTTTTGACTGCCTTGGCCAGATTGTCCTTGTTGCGGCTGGCGATCATGACTTTCGCACCCAGTTCCGCATAATAATGGGCGATGCCGTAACCGATTCCGGTCGCGCCGCCCGTAATAAAAGCTACCCGCTCGTTCAAGGGGTTGTTTAGCGCTTGTTTTTTTGTTGCCATTCAGTCTACTGATCCCATTAGAGTTATCCCGTTCGAGCCGGCCTTTGCTCAGGGTTAAAAAACATTAACCGAAAAACCGCCATCTACAGGAATAGCGGTGCCGGTGATGAAATCCGAGGCAGGGCTTGATAGAAATACCGCGATACCGCGGAAATCATCGATAACCCCCCAGCGATTAGCCGGCGTTTTGGCGAGCACTTTATCATACAGACCGTCAACCTGCTCACGTGCCTTTTGCGTCAGGGCCGTGTCGATCCAGCCAGGCAGAAAACAGTTGACCTGGATATTATCTTCCGCCCAGGCGGTTGCCAGCGATTTGGTTAGCTGGACGATACCGCCCTTGGAAGCAGCATAGGCAGCGCCCCAGGGGGATCCGAACAAAGACAGCATCGAACCGTTGTTCAGAATCTTGCCGCCGCCGCCTTGTTTCATAATTGGATAGCAGGCCTGACTACACAGCATGGCGCTGCTCAGGTTGGTGTCCAGCACCAGATGCCAGTCTTGTTCGGTCAGGTCTTCCGGGCGCTTGCGCACACTGGTGCCGGCATTATTGACCAGAATATCAATGCGACCGCAGCGCTCCTGTACCTGCTGCACCATATTTTGTACCGATTGCTGCTCAACCACATCACAGCTGACCGCAAAAGCTGTACCGCCCAGCGCTTGCAGGTCCTCGACAGCGGCGGCGGATTTTTCTGCATTACGGGCCGCGACAGCAACCGTTGCACCAGCCTGTACCAGACCGCGCGCCATACCCAGACCGATACCGCTATTACCGCCGGTGACAATAGCTACTTTTCCGCTGAGGTCAAACAAAGTCATTATGATTCTCCAAGGTGTAGGGGTGTGAAAAGGAACTCAAAGAAGCCTTATGATATCTTAACAGCCACAGCCAGCCTGCTGGCAGCCCGAAAAAACCACTCCAAAAACCGCTATCGAAAGAGCTGCTGGACGTTGTTTTGAAGGCAGGCCTTGCCGGCTGATCATAAATTGCAAACTGATAGTTAGCATACTGGAGTTTAACAAGTGGACAAACAAACCCAAACCGAACTGGAAGCGGCAGCATTTCGCCGCCTGGTACAGCATCTGCGTGAAAATACCGAGGTGCAGAATATTGATCTGATGAATCTGGCCGGATTTTGCCGTAACTGCCTGTCAAAATGGTATCGCGCGGCGGCCGAAGAGAAGGGACTGACGATGGATTACGAGCAGGCTCGTGAAATCATCTACGGCATGCCGTACTCGGAATGGAAAGAAAAGTATCAGAAAGAGGCCTCGAAAGAGCAACAGGATGCCTTTAAGGACGCGATACAGAAAGTGGAGCATTCTTAAAAAAACCGGCCTGAAAAGCCTGACCTGAAAAATTTGACCCGAATAATAAAACCGCCAAATTTGGCGGTTTTATTGGTAACCGGCCTGTGCAGATTATATAGGGCCAATTATTCTGGTTTTGCCGACGCGGAACGGGTCACCGCGCCAGCGAGTTTCGACAGATTGTTTAAGGTGCAATCAAGGCATGCACGGTCACGTCAGCGCGCCGGTTTGCCGCCCGCCCGGCCCGGCTGCGATTGCTGGCTACCGGTTGTGACTCGCCGGCACCACTGACACTGATCGCGCCAGGCTGAACGCCGTTGATGACCAGATAATCGGCAGTGGTTTGTGCCCGTTGCACAGACAGTCGCTGATTATAACGGCGCGAACCGATGCTATCCGTATGACCCACCACGCTGGCGCTTTGCGCGATGCCTGCTTTGCCCATGCCGTAATGTGAATTCAAACCATGTACCCGATGCAGCAGACCGTCCAGTTCGGCCTGCGCAGCACCATCCAGGCGGCTGCGGTCGAAGGCAAAACCTGGCGTTGCCCGCAGAGTGCTGGGGATACCGTGAATGATCAGGGGTTGCGGTGAATGCCACACGACCGGATGGACATTGTACCGGGTCGGTGGTGGTGCGGGCGGATAGGATTCGGCGGGTTCGTAGGAATACGGCCCGGCCTGCACCGTACCGGCAAGTCCGAAGGCCCCTGCCAGCAGGCCTATGCAAAACAAATTACGTGATAATTTCATTGTGACTGCTCCTGTTTAAACTACCATGGCACGATGAATAACAGCAGGAAGTATAGTCGATCCCGACGCTTAGCGGTTTTTCCACTGGGCCGGGCGTTTTTCCGCAAACGCCGCCATACCTTCTTTCTGATCTTCGCTGGCGAAGGCAGCGTAGAACAACCGGCGTTCGTAACGCACCCCTTCTGCCAGGGTGGTCTCGTAGGCGCGGTTGACCGATTCCTTCGCCATAAAAAGAGCTACCCGAGATTTATCGGCAATTGCCTGGGCGGTTTTAATGGCTTCACTGAGCAGCTCAGCGACCGGTATGATGCGGCTGACCAGACCTGCGCGTTCGGCTTCCTGGGCATCCATCATACGTCCGGTCAGGCACATTTCCATGGCCTTTGATTTACCTACGCTGCGGGTGAGGCGCTGAGTGCCGCCCGCACCGGGCAAAATACCGAGATTGATCTCAGGCTGGCCGAATTTGGCATTATCGGCAGCCAGGATAAAGTCGCACATCATGGCCAGCTCGCAGCCGCCACCCAGGGCGTAGCCCGATACGGCCGCAAGTACGGGTTTGCGGCAGTGAGTAACGCGCTCCCAGGTTTGAAAGCGGTCGGGTACGTACATATCCATGGCACTGGCGTGTTGCATCTCTTTGATGTCGGCCCCGGCGGCAAAGGCTTTTTCGCTGCCTGTAATCACCATGGCACCGATGGCATCATCCTGCTCGAAGGCCTCCAGCGCCTGGGCGAGTTCCGTCATCAGCGCCTGGTTGAGCGCGTTCAGTGCGTGCGGGCGGTTGAGCGTAATCAGCCCGACATTATTACGTTGCTCGACCAGAATAAATTCATATGTCATTTGCATACTCCACTAGTACAGATTACCGGTTGTGCGGCGATTGTTGCCATTGACGCCCGACCTGCAATACATACGCAGGACTGGCAATCGAAAGAGACTCGCATGATGATTTATTGCGATGCGGGTCTTTATACCTAATCAGCGGGGGTTTTTAAAACGGCTTTTATTGGCGTTACCGTGTCAATGCGGCAGCAGAACCCGGATACAGGCACCGCCGAGCTCGCTTTGCGTGATAGCCAGTTCGCCTTGATACACGTCTCGCACGATATCACTGACGACTGCCAATCCGATGCCGTGGCCAGGGGTGGAGGGATCGGCCCGACCGCCTCGGGCCAGGATTCGTTCGCGCTGATCCGGCGGTATGCCGGGGCCATCATCCTCAACTTGCAGTATGACATCGCCGTCAGCCTGCCGGGAAGCCAGAATACGAACGTTATGACGCGCCCATTTGCAGGCATTGTCGGTCAGATTGCCCAGCACTTCCAGCAGATCGCCTTCATCACCCCGAAAAACCAGCTCGGGCGGAACCAGCAGTTCAAAGTGGAGTTGTTTGGCGGCGTAAACCTTGCTCAGGGTATCGCGGATTTTGCTGGCATAATCAGCCACTGACAGGGGCGCGGACAAGGCCATGCGACCCGAGGCGGCAGCGCGCTGCAACTGGTATTCAACGGTTTTGTTCATACGTTCGACCTGGCTGCGTACGGTCGCGTGCAGGTCCTCGGCGGAATGGTGTTTACTGGCTGCACTGCTCAGCACCGCCAGCGGGGTTTTCAGACTGTGCGCTAGATCGCCCAGCGCATTACGGTAGCGTTGCAGATGGGTACGACTTTGTTTCACCAGCGCATTCAGATTTGTGGTCAGGGGTTGCAGTTCACGTGGATAGCGGCCGGTCAGCTCGCTGCGCTGGCCAGCCTCGATCTCGACCACTTCGCGCGCCACTTGCCGCAGCGGCTGTAAAGACCAGCGCAGAATCAGCACTTGTGCCAGGGTAAGAAAAACCCCGGCTGCCAGCAGCCAGAACCAGAGACTGCGGCGGAAGCTGTTGACCTGGGCCTGCAGATTGGATTCGTTCTCCGCGACCCAGAATGTGTAACCCCGGTAGTCATTCGGGTTGAGCTCCCAGGCAATCGAAAAACCAAACGTTAATAAATCCGCCCGACCCGGAGTGTGGACCAGACCGAAATAGCCGTTGCCGCGGGCCGGGGCAGATGGCAGCGCCGGCAGCGGCTGACCAGCAGGGAATCGGACCGCCAGACCGTATGGCCCTGATGATCCAGCACCATGGCATACAGCCCGGAATCCGGCACCAGAAAACGCACTTCTGGTAGTGCTTTGGGCAGTTGAAGCTGCTGCTGGGCGTCCATATTGGCGGCACCTAACAGCATATATACCTGTGCTTGCAGACGTTCCCGCACCGCATTATAGGCACTGTCGCGGAAGGCTTTATCCAGCGCCAGACCGGTCAGACCGAAAAAAGCCACGATGACCACGCTTGCCGCAATCAGCAAGCGCGCAGTGATTGACCTCATGAACAGACTGTCGCGGGGTGTCAGCCGGGTGTGCGGGGCAGGCGCAGACGATAACCACGCCCGCGCAGCGTCTCGATAGGGTTCAGACTGCGATCCGGGTCCAGCTTGCGGCGCAGTCGGCCCACCAGAACCTCCAGTACATTGCTGTCCCGGTCCAGCTCTTCTTCGTATAAATGTTCGCTCAGCTCGGTCTTGGAAACCACATCGCCGGCATGGAGCATCAGGTGCTCGAGCAATTTGTATTCATACGCGGTGACCACGACTTCCTGGCCATTCAGACTGACACTCTGGCTGGCCGTGTCCAGTCCGATCGGGCCACATTGCAAAGTGGATTGTGCCCAGCCGCTGGCGCGCCGCACCAAGGCGCGTAGACGGGCCAGCAGTTCTTCCATGTGAAACGGCTTGACTAGGTAATCATCTGCACCGGCTTCCAGGCCATCGACTTTGTCCTGCCAGCGACCGCGCGCAGTCAGAATAAGGATCGGAAAGGTTTTGCCGAGGCTGCGCAATTCACGGATGACCTCGATACCGCTCATTATCGGCAGCCCCAGATCAATGATAGCGACGTCCAGTGGGTATTCCTGCCCCAAAAACAGCCCTTCCTGGCCATCGCCTGCGACATCGACGGCATAGCCGGACTGGCGTAATTGCTGGGCGATATCCTGCCGCAGGGCGGCTTCGTCTTCGATAACTAAAACGCGCATAAGATTAAGCTGTCTGTTCGCTGTTTACTGTGGATTGTAAAACCGGATCTGCACTGTGCCGTTCGGCAACAGGATCTTGACTTCAAAACCTGGCCGGTTGGGTTGACGGCTGGGTTGTACACTGAGTACGCGACCGCCGGTTTCGGCACGGGCCATGTCGGCTGCAATATCAGCTGCGTTTTGCGCCCATAAGGCTGATGGACCCAGGCACAACAACAGACCCAATAGACTGGAGTAGAAAAACTTCATAACGCATTCGCCTGCGTGGTGTTTATTAAAGCTTATTATACCGATGCTTAGATGAATACAGCTTAAACAGATGTTTGGATGCATCCCGCTGCATGTGCTGTAACCCTCTTATGCCGCTTTGCACGTTTATATATATAGCAGACTTCATCGGCTTGTGAATTTATCTGTTTTTCGGGCACACCCGCCATTCAGGCCAAGTTCAGTTGTCGGCGGGTAAAGTGCAAGCATCGACAACGATAGCAAGGAATATCAGTCATGTTAAAGCGAATCAGTTGGACCGTGGGATGCGCCGCAGCGCTGTTACTGAGTCAATCGGCCCTGGCGGCGTGGCAAAATCTGAACCTGAAGGATGTCGATATTGACATCGTCAGCGACCGCTACCAGCGCAGTTTACCGGAGTTCCCGGTAGAGCAGCGCGGCAAAACCTATCGCGCCTATCTGGAGGCCGAGCAGGGTGCGGAATACAGTATCCGGGTACACAATCGCAGCGATCAGCGGATCGGTCTGGTGATTGCCGTGGACGGACGCAATATTATTTCCGGTGATCGCTCCGAGCTGCGCCCGAACGAACGCATGTATATTTTGAACCCCTACCAGCAGGCCACTTACCGGGGCTGGCGGACGGGTAAAAATCAGGTTAACCGGTTTTATTTCACCGAGGCGCCGGATTCATATGCCGGGCGTTGGGGGGATTATTCCGCTATGGGGGTGATCGCTGTCGCGGCCTATGCCGAAGATCGGCCTCAGCACACCTATAAAGAGAAAGAATATTCTGAATCATTCAGCGATCGCGCCCAGGGATCAGGGACCGGGCCGAACAGCTTTCAGAAAAGTGCGCCCGCTGCTGAGCCGGGCACCGGTTTCGGTGACCGCGAGCGCTCACCATCGCGGCGGGTCGAGTTCGATCCTGAACACTCACCCTTCGGGCGTTATTTCATCAAGTACGAGTGGCGCTCGACCTTATGCGAGAAAGGCTTGGTGCGCTGCGGTCGGGAGCAGGACTCACGCCGTCAGGATAACCGCTTCTGGAACAATAACGACTATGCGCCATACCCGCCCGGCATGGGCCACTGGCGCAATGAACGTCACTGATTAGCGCAAGCCTGCTGCTGCACGGGCCAGTTGTTCGATGCCTGCCCAGTCACCTGCTGCGAGTTTATCTTTGGGTGCAACCCAGGAGCCACCAACGCAGAGCACATTGGGCAGGCTGAGAAAATCCCGTGCATTGGCGGCATTGACTCCGCCGGTGGGACAGAAACGCGTTTCCGGAAACGGTCCGGCCAGAGCCTGCAGCATCGGGATACCGCCGGCCTGTTGAGCGGGAAAGAATTTGACATGCTGAAAGCCCCATTCCTGCGCAGCGATCAGCTCGGCCGGGGTGGCAATCCCCGGCAATAACGCCAGTCCGCTGCCCAGTGCCGCAGCCGCCAGACGGGGTGTGAGGCCGGGGGTAACTGCAAACTGAGCACCGGCATCGCGAGCCTGGGCAAACTGAGCCGGTTGCAGCACCGTTCCCACACCAACAATAGCGCCCTCGACCCGACTCATGGCCTCAACTGCTGCCAGCCCGGCCGGGGTTCGCAGGGTGACTTCCAGTATCGGCAAACCGCCTGCCACCAGAGCCTGTGCCAGCGGCTCAGCCTGCTCCAGGTGATCAATTACCAGCACCGGAATAACCGGTGCCGTAGTCATAATCGTGCTTATTTCCATACTGTTTTCCCTCGCTAGGCATATGTTTATCTTGTCAGGCACACGCCAGGGCACCTTCTTCGGCGGTACTGACCTGACGACGAAATGTCGCGAATAATTCCCGTCCACAACCGTATTGATTGGCCTGCAGGTCGGGTGTCGGTAGCGTGCGGGCAGCCCATTCGGCGTCCTCAACCAGTGCTTCCAGGTGACCGCTGTGGCAGTCCAGTCGCAGTATATCGCCATCGCGCACTTTACCCAGCGGACCCCCTGCCAGGCATTCCGGGCTGACATGAATGGCGGCCGGAACTTTGCCGGACGCGCCCGACATGCGTCCGTCCGTTACCAGCGCGACCTTATAGCCCTGATCCTGCAACACCCCCAGACCGGGTGTCAATTTATGCAATTCCGGCATACCGTTAGCGGCCGGGCCCTGAAAACGCACGACCACGATACAGTCGCGATTCAGTTCACCGGCCTGGAATGCGGCCAACACCGCATCCTGCGATTCAAACACACGGGCGGGTGCTTCAATAAGCTGATGCTCGGCTTGCACCGCTGAGGTTTTAATGACCGCCCGACCCAGATTGCCCGTGAGCAGCTTCAGGCCGCCATCGGTGGAGAAGGGGGACGCAATGGAGGCAATAATCGCGGGATCCAGACTGCTGTCTGGCGCATCCCGCCAGCATAACTGTCCATTCTCCAGAAACGGCTCCTGGCGATAATGCTGCAAGCCGGGCCCCATTACGGTGAGCACATCATTATGCAGCAAGCCGGCATCGAGCAGTTGGCCAATCACCAGACCCAGGCCGCCCGCTGCATGGAACTGATTAACATCGGCTTTGCCATTCGGGTAGATCTTGGCCAGTAAGGGGACACTGGCGGAGAGATCGCTGAAATCATCCCAGTTGATCATAATGCCGGCGCTGCGGGCAATGGCTACCAGGTGCAGGGTATGATTGGTCGAACCGCCGGTTGCCAGCAAACCCACAATGGCGTTGGCAATCGCTTTCTCATCAACAATCCGTCCGATTGGCAGATAATCATTACCTTGCGCGGTAATCCGTGCTGCCTGCTGGGCAGTGGCGCGAGTCAGGGCTTCGCGCAGGGCGGTGCCGGGATTGACAAAGGCGGTGCCGGGCAGATGCAGCCCCATGATTTCCATTAATAACTGGTTGCTGTTGGCGGTGCCGTAAAAGGTACAGGTGCCGGGACCGTGATAAGA
Source organism: Gammaproteobacteria bacterium (assembly GCA_041396125.1). Classification (GTDB taxonomy): domain Bacteria; phylum Pseudomonadota; class Gammaproteobacteria; order Competibacterales; family Competibacteraceae; genus JAWKZG01. Next base: position 652,445 of record JAWKZG010000002.1, read on the forward strand.
CTGCATTTCGGCTTCGAGCAGCTCCTCGCGGCCGATTTTACCCTGTGCGAACAATTGCCGGATGCGGGCTTTCTCGCTGTTGGGCACACCGGAGGGCATGGGGCCGGCGGGGACGAAAATAACCGGTAAATGCCCGAAACTGAGCGCGCCCATCAGCAAACCCGGCACAATCTTGTCGCAAACGCCCAGGCACAAGGCGGCGTCAAAGCTGTTGTGCGACAGGGCAATCGCGGTTGCCATTGCAATCGTGTCACGGCTGAACAAAGACAGTTCCATCCCGGTTTGCCCCTGCGTGACGCCATCACACATCGCCGGTACACCACCCGCGAACTGGGCTACGGCACCGGCTTCACGGGCCGCCTGTTTAATGATAGCGGGATAATCCTCCAGCGGCTGATGGGCCGACAGCATATCGTTATACGCTGAAATAATGGCAATATTGGGCCGCTGGAAAAGTTTCAACCAGTTTTTATCGCTGGCTGGCGCAGCTGCAAAGGCATGTGCCAGATTGGTGCAGGACAGGCCTTTCCTGATCGGCTCCTGCCGGGCTGCCTGCGCGAGTTGGTTCAGGTAGTCGCCGCGGGTTTTTCTGCTGCGCTCCTGAATGCGCTGCGTGACCGCAGCCAGAGTAGGATTGAGCGTGACTGACATGGGCAAATCCTCGCTGTGGATACCGCTATTTCGATATGGGTTTGTAGTAATACTACATTTATTTTAGTATATCCCCGTGAATCCGTAAATAAAAAGCCTATAATAAATCACACATAGATTGATTGTGTAATAGTTTTGTAGTAAAACTACGTAAACTTGACTCCAAGGAGCCACTCGTGTTGCCTACGTCTTCCCAGTCTGCGGTTGAACCCTTTGACTTGATTATTTTCGGCGGAACCGGTGATCTTGCCATGCGCAAGCTGTTCCCGTCTTTGTACTACCATTATTGCGATGGCCTGCTGCCCGAACAGGGGCGGATTATTGCGGTTGCCCGCTCTGAGCACAGTGACGAGGAATTCCGTTCGCTGGTGCGTGAGCAGGCAGTCAAACACATTGCTGAAGATGCGTTCGACGCCACACGCTGGCAGGCTTTCGAGCAGTATTTAAGCTATCTTAAAGTGGATGCCGGGCAGGCGGCGGATTTTGCATTGTTAGGCCAGAAACTGGACGAATGCCCTGAGCATCAGCGGGTTTATTATCTGTCCACAGGCCCCAGCCTGTTTGCCCCGATTTGCGAACATCTGGCGCAGGCCGGTCTGGCCACCGCGACAACCCGGATCGCTGTCGAAAAACCGCTGGGGCGGAATCTCGAATCCGCCCGTCAGATCAATGCACAGATCGGCGCTGTATTCAGCGAACGGCAGATTTTCCGGATTGATCACTACCTGGGCAAGGAGCCGGTCCAGAACCTGTTAGCCCTGCGGTTTGGCAATACCCTGTTCGAACCTTTATGGAATCGCAGCACAGTGCGTAATGTGCAGATTACCGTTAGCGAACAGATCGGCGTGGAAGGTCGCGGCGAGTTCTACGACCAGACCGGTGCCTTGCGCGACATGGTGCAGAATCATCTGTTGCAACTGCTGTGCATCATTGCCATGGAGCCACCCACCCGTGATACGCCGGATGCGGTGCGGGATGAAAAACTTAAAGTACTACGCGCCTTGCGACCGCTGATCGGGGCCGAGGCTCTGGCCAATACCGTGCGCGCACAATACAAAGCCGGTGCGGTCAATGGCGAGCTGGCCATCGGTTATCTGGAAGAGCCCGGTGTGCCGGCGAGCAGTCGCACTGAAACCTATGCCGCCTTGTGTGCGCATATCGACAACTGGCGTTGGTCGGGTGTCCCGTTTTTCCTGCGTACCGGCAAGCGTCTGGCGGATCGGGTGACTGAAATTGTGATCAATTTTGTGCCTTTGCCGCATGCGATCTATCCTTGTAATGCCAGTTCGGTCGCCTGCCCGAACCGTCTGGTCATCCGTCTGCAACCTGAGGAATATATCCGCTTGTCAGTGCAGGCCAAAGCGCCCGGCGATGATATGATTTTGCGACCGGTCGAATTAAACCTGAATTTGGCACAAGCCCATGCCGAGCGTCAGCGCAGTGCCTATGAACGGCTGCTGATCGATCTGCTGCGTGATCGACAGACCCTGTTCCTGCGTCACGATGAGCTGGAAGCGGCCTGGAGCTGGGTCGATCCGATCCTGGCCGCCTGGGAGCAGCGTGACAGCGCACCGGCAGCCTATATGGCCGGCAGTTGGGGACCGGCGGCGGCCAGCCGTTTAATTTACGAGCGTGGTGGTCAATGGCATGAAGAAGAGGGATAGAGGAGGCGTCTGAGATGTCTGCATCTGGATCTGTGTCTGCTGGGGCTGACAGTCGTCTGGTGGCTGATATCGGCGGTACCAATGCCCGTTTTGCTCTGCTCAGTGAACAGGGTGAGTTGTATCACGAACGGGTACTGGCCTGCGCTGATTATCCCGGCCTGGTCGCTGCCATTGAAGCCTATCTGGACACAGCACCGGCTGCGCAGCCCCGGCAAGCCATCCTGGCGGTAGCGACGGCAACCGTCAGTGATACGATCAGTCTGACCAACCATGCGTGGTCATTTTCAATCGCCGAAACCCGTGCCCGACTTGGTTTTGAGCGGCTCAGCTGTATTAATGATTTCACTGCTCTGGCCTTGTCATTGCCGCATCTGAGCGCAACGGAGTTACGCCAGATTGGCGGTGGCTCGGCCAAGCCCGCCAGTGCTATTGCCTTGCTGGGTGCCGGTACCGGACTGGGTGTGTCGGGGTTGCTGTATACCCCGCAGGGCTGGTTTCCTCTGCAAGGGGAAGGGGGGCACATCAGTTATGGTCCCCTGAGCGCCCGCGAACAGGCCGTCTGGACCGTTATCAACCGGCGCACGGGACATGTCTCGGCTGAACGTCTGCTCTCCGGTCAGGGGCTGGTCAATATTTATCAGGCTCTGCGCGAGCTGGACGATCCCGCCGCGGACGATCTGCAGCAGCCGGCGCTGATCACCGAGCGCGGCCTGCAGGATCAGTGTGTATTATGCGCTGAAACGCTGGCGTTATTTTGTGCTGCTTTAGGCACGGTTGCCGGCAATCTGGCGCTCACGCTGGGCGCGCAGGGCGGGGTCTATATCGGCGGTGGCATCGTGCCACGGCTGGGCACGTATTTCGATAGCTCGGCATTTCGGCACCGGTTTGAACAGCGCGGGCGTTTTACGGCCTATTTGCAGACCATTCCGGTGTATATCATCACGGCGGCTACCCCGGCGTTACGCGGCGCGGCGCAGGCGTTTGATCCCTTTTATGCCGACATCGGCTGGAGCAGCCGGGCGTGCTAGATAAAATTCAGGCACTGCAGTCGACGCTGCGACCTTCCGAACAGCGCGTCGCGCAGGAGGTTCTGGCGCAGCCGCACCAGACTGTAGAACTGAGCATCGCTGCCCTGGCAGCACAAGCCGGTGTCAGCGAACCGACCGTGATGCGGTTTTGCCGGGCTTTGGGGTGCAGTGGTTATCAGGAGTTCAAACTGCGTCTGGCGCAAGCCTTGTCTGCAAGCTTGTTGTATTCCCATCGGGAACTGAGCGCTGAAGACGATACCGCCAGTATTACCGATAAAGTGCTGGAAGGCGCGATTGCCAGCCTGATGTCGGTACGGCGCAGTCTGAATAATACAGCGATGGCGCAGGCTGTTGATCTGCTCATACAGGCTCGCCATGTCGAAATCTATGGTTTGGGGGGGGCAGGCATTGTGGCGGCGGATGCACAGCTTAAATTCTGTCGTCTTGGCCTCGCTGCGGTTGCTTACAGCGATCCATACCTGCATAACGTTTCCGCCAGTTTGTTGCAGGCTGGCGATACCGTGCTTGCACTTTCCAATACCGGGCGTAGCCGTGATCTGCTGCGCAGTGCGGAATTAGCCCTGGCAGGCGGTGCCAGCCTGATTGCCATTAGCGCCAGCGGATCGCCGCTGGCTCGTCTGGCACAGGTTTGTCTGACGGTTGATGGCGCTGCCGGGCATGATGCCTATGCACCAATCAAGGCGCGCATTGCCCCTATGGTGGTTATTGACGCGCTGGCGATCAATATTGCGTTGCGACAAGGCCCGGCCATGTTGCAGCGCCTGCAACAAATGCATACGGTATTGCAGGATAAATTTTTACCGCGCTAAACGTTTATCCTGTTTTTATCCGGGTATATATCCACTTCATTTTTCCTTAATCTTTGTCTTGCCCTGGCCGAATAGTAGCTGAGCAAATCAAGCTTTAGTGTTTTAGCCAGTTGTAATTGCAGTGAGGCGGTGTATTTCTGCATCTTCGTGGTGCCCGCTGGAATTCATGGTCAAAGGATACGATGCTATGAGTGCCAGTTCACTCAGCAAGACTGTGAGCAACCTTTCCAAACGCTTTTTGAGCACTCGACGAGTGCCGTGTTCCTTATCGGCGCAGACTGTCGCTGTAAAAACACCCAGCCCGGCGGGTCTCAGGCTGCTGGGCTATACGCAGGACGAATTGGCAGCTGCGATTTTCCAGATCAGCTGCTCGGCTACAAAGCCATCAGCTGACGCACCCGCTGCAGCACCTGTTATGCCAGGGCCAGGCTTACAGGCGGAGTCGCTGGGAACATCAGCGTAAAGACGGCTCCCGCTTTCCCGCACAAATTCACAGCTGTGCGCTGTCCGACACTGTATTTTTAACCACAGTCCATGACCTGAGCGGGCAGACGCCTGCTGATCTGATTGACCCTCCTGTCCCCCCTGACTTCAAGACGCTATGCTGCGTTTGCAGGCGGCTGTTCAGGCTAGTCAGGTGGGGTTGTGGGACTGGGATCTGCGCACCAGTAAAATTTTCTCAAGGGAATGGAAACGCCAGATCGGCTATCAGGAGCAGGAGATTTCAGGTGATTATTCGGAATGGCAATCGCGAGTCCATCCGGATGATTTGGCGCGCATGCAACTTACGCCGTGCAGGCATATCTGCAAAACCGGAGCAGGGGTTCCAGCAACAGTTTCGTTTTCGCCATAAAAACGGCAGTTATCGCTGGATTTATACCCAGGCTTCTCTGGTCTATGACGCGAGGGGTAAAGCCAGCCATATGCTCGGCTCGCATATTGGAAGTATCACCGAGCACCAGCAACTGGCTGCACAACAGCACATTGCAGACCGACAGCGCGCGGCCTTGCTGGAAAGCGCATATCAGATGCCTTCTGGCGCTGGATCGCGACTGGCGTTTCACTATGTCAGCCGTAAGGCTGGCGAGCTGATTAACCGTCGCCCGGAAGCGTTGCTCGGAAAACATATCTGGACCGAGATCCCCGAGGCGGTCGGGCAAGAGTTTTACTACGTTTACCAGAAGGCGATGACCGAGCGGTTGCCAATCAGAAAGAAGCTTTCCGCCCTGGGATCGCTGGTTCGAGAGCCGCATGTATCCCGCCCAGGACGGCGGTTTGAGTGTTATTTCACGGATGTAACGGCCCGCAAGCAGACGGAAACCTTGCTGGCCGGCCAGAAGTACGTGCTGGAGCTGATGGCCGCAAACACACCATTGTCCGAGACGCTGGACGCCTTGCTGCAGGTGATCGAAGCCCAGGCTCCTAAATTGCACGCGTCTGTTCTGTTGCTCGATAATGACGGTGTGCATATGCGCCATGCTGCGGCGCCCAGCCTGCCGCAAAGTTATACCGAGGCGCTGGACGGCCTGGCAATAGGCCCGCAGGTCGGCTCCTGCGGCACCGCAATGTTTCGGCGTGAAGCCGTTATTGTGGAAGATATTGCAAGCGATCCCCTGTGGGAAGATTATCGGGAATTGGCGCTGGCGCACGGTTTACGCGCCTGCTGGTCGAAGCCGTTACTGGACGTGGGGGGCAAGGTGCTGGGAAGCTTTGCGTTCTATTTCAGTCAGCCGGGTCGACCGACCGAACGCCATAATCAGCTTATCGACAGCACCGCGCATCTAACCACTATTACCATTCGCCGACATCACGAAGAAGCCGCTCTGCGCGCCAGTGAGGCTCGCTATATCGATCTCTACGAGCAGGCACCCGATATGCATTGCTCCGTTGACGCGAATACCGGGCTGCTCATTCACTGCAATCAGCGCTTGCTGGACGTTACCGGTTATACCCGTGATGAGGTGATTGGCCAATTGGTGTGGTCGCTTTGTCATCCCGACGATCAGGACGCGATGTATCGTCTGTGGCAACAGTTTTTCCCTGCTTGGCGAGATTCGCAACGCCGAGGTTGCGCCTCCAGTGTAAAGATGGTCAATGTCGCGATATCAGCCTGAACGCGACAGCAGATGCGGTGTACAGGGTCGGGTGCTGCACAGTCGCTCTGTCTGGCGTGATATCACTGAGCGCAAGCAGGCCGAACGTAAAATCCAGCGTTTGAACCGGATGTATGCGATGTTAAGCGGTATCAATGCATTGATCGTCCGGGTGCGTGATCAGCAGGAACTGTTGATGATGCCTGCAGCATGGCGGTGAAGCCGGCAGCTTTGGCATGGCCTGGGTTGACGGGGTTGATGCGCTGACCAGACAGATCACTCGATCGCGCATCCGGCCCAAATTCGGCTTCATTCAGTGCGCTGAGAGCGCAAGGGACATCCTTGCAGGCAGGGCCGAGTAATCAATACCCGGCAAGTGGCGGTGATCAATGATCTCGGTGCTGACGCGCAGCGCGGTCATACCAATGAACGGCGGCGTCTGTCACACCGACTTGGCTATCGGGCGCTGATCGTCTTGCCGCTGTTCAGGGAAGGTGCTTTGATCGGCCTGTTCACGCTATTGTCCAAGGAGGCCAATGTCTTTACCGGAGATGAAGTCAAGCTGCTGACCGAGATGGCTGGTGATATTTCCTTCGCTGGATTACCTGGCCAAAGTGCAGCAGCTGGACTACCTGGCGTATTACGATGTGCTGACCGGCTTGCCGAACCGCACCTTGTTTAGCGACCATATTGATCGCGAAGCCCGCCGTGCCCAGCGTGATCAAACCCTGGTGGCGATCGTGCTCTGTGATATCAACCGGTTTCGCCACGTAACGAAACGCTGGGCCGCCAGGCGAGGCGATGCCTTATTGTGCGAGTTGGCGAAGCGCTTTCGCCAGCACTGGCCGGAAGCCGAAAATATCAGGCGCATTGCTGCCGACTGCTTTGGTGGCATTATTACGGGCCTCAAGAGCGCGGCCGATATTGCCCAGCGGATTGAAACCCCGCTGCACGAGCTGCTGTACCAGCCGATCAAGGTTGAGGGCAAGGTGTTCCGACTGACCCTGACGCTCGGTATTGCGCTGGCTCCACACGATGGCAGCGAGTCCGAAGTGCTGCTCAAGAATGCCGGAATCGCCTGAAAGAAGCCAAATCCCGCGGTGAGCGCCGGCTCATACCAGCCGCAAATGAACGCCGCCGTGTCGGCCACCCTGACGCAAAATCAAACTGCGTCAGGCACTGGAGCGGCAGCAGTTTGTGTTGCATTACCAACCAAATCGATCTGATGACGGGCGCAGTCAGCGGACTAGAGGCGTTGCTGCGCTGGCATGATCGGAGCAGGGGCTTATACCGCCGGGCTGCTTTATCCCTTTGCTGGGAGGAAACGGCATGATCCTGGACGTCGGGCGCTGGGTCATTCGCCAGGCTCTGACCGATTACCATCAGTGGTATATCCAGGGTTTACAACCGCCGCGTATCGCGGTGAATATCTCGGCGGTGCAGTTGCGCCGAGATTTCGTTGACAGTATTGCCGAGCAATTAAAACCACCCGCGCCGGCCCGCACGGGCTGGATCTGGAGCTGACCGAAGGCCGTTGATCCGAGGATCTCGATACCACCGTGGGCAAATTGCAGCAACTGCGGACGATGGGTATCAGATCGCTATCGACGATTTCGGCACCGGTTTCGTCCCTGGGGTATCTGGCGCGTTTACCGGTGGATGCCTTGAAAATCGACCACTCGTTCACCATGACCATGGTGGATGATGCCAGCAGTATGAGTATCGTCGCGGCGATCATTTCGCTGGCACACGCGCGCAGGGCTGAAGGTAATCGCCGAAGGTGGAAACGCACGATCAGAAGCGTTATCTCAGCGTGCTCAAATGCGATGAGTTTCAGGGCTATCTGAATAGTCTGCCGGTGTCGTTCGAGCAGATCACCCAACTGCTGCAGGACGCCGGCCGGACTAACCGGAACGGGTAATGGATACAGGCAACAGAGCCGGGAAAACAGCGTTTAGCCGCTTCATGCATCCGGCACATTCCGGCGTAATTCATCCGCGCAGATAGCCGCACTTGAATCGCTGGGTGCGCGCCAGTCACCACGGGGCGACGAGGGCCACCTGAACTGCTTTGGGGCTGTTGGGTACACGGCTGCGTTTGAATTGGCTGGTCTGGAAAAATCGAAATAGAAACACTTCCAGCCAGTGTTTGATGGTCGCCAGATCGTATTCATTGTGTTTGGCTGTCGCCAGTGCGTCGGCCAGCGACCCTGGTTGCGGTCACGCCAGGCCTGATAACTCAGAAACGCGACTTTACTCGGACGGAATCCAAACCGGGTGGTGTAATACAGATTAAAATCCTGCAACTCATAAGGACCGATTTTGGCTTCGGTGCTTTGGGCAGGCTGGGTGCTGTCGGCGTATAGGATCAGTTCCGGTGAAATCTCGGTGTCCAAGAATGGACTGGATAAGGGTATGGGTGAGTCATCATGAACTGTTTGCTGTCAGTCACCCGCTGCAGCCGATGCTGGATCAGCGTTTTGGGCACCGAAGCATTAACGTTCATAGTGCGACATATGGTCACCGACGCCATGCGTACACCAGCCCAGGGCCAGCTCGCTCAGATCACCGGTACCCAGCACCAGCGCCTGGTGCTGATTGGCCAGCCGGAACAGATGCGAAGTACGCTCGCCGGCCTGCACGTTTTCAAAGGTAATATCATAAACCGGTTCGCCGTCTTTAAACGGGTGGCCGATATGGCTGAAAGCACCATCTTTGCAGACAGGACGGCCGGATATCGATCTCGCCGGCCTGGGTGCCGAGAGACTGCATCAGGCCAAGTGCATTGTTTAGTGTGGTTGCACTGGTGGCAAAGCCAGGCAGGGTATAGGCCAGAATATGACTGCGCGGCAATTGGCCATTCCATGGTTTGCGCCGCTACGGTCAAGGCATGGGAATGGAATCCAGGCCGCCGGAAACCCCGATGACCAATTTGTCTATACCGCTTGACTGCAAGCGCTGGAGCTGATCGCGTACCTGAGATAAACGCAGGCTTCATGGCGGCGCTCGCCGGCAAAGCCGGGATGTTGAGCACATGGAAAACCGCTCGACAGCACGGCGCAGATCGCTGCAATCGCAGGCTGTCGCAGCAAGCGCACCAATATCGCGCAGGGTGCGCAACCGGTCGTGATGATCACTGGCGCAGTCATTAAAACTGGTGGTGCGCAGCCGCTGCTGGAAACCAGACGCTCGAGATCGATATCAGCGGCAATCAATTGCCCGGTGGTTGCAAAACGATCCGTTTCAGCGAGCAGTTCGCCGTTTTCGCAGTCAGACCTTGCCGTCCCAGGCCAGATCTGTAGTGGATTCGCCGGCCCCGGCCGCAGAATACAAATAAGCCGCCAGACAACGGGCTGAATTGCGACAGGCAGAGCTGCGCGGGCGAAGTGATGCGGCTTTGCGATTGTGATATTGCAGACAGATTGGCGATGACGCTGGCACCGGCCAACAGCATAGCCTGCTGGGCGGAATGGGAACCCACAGGTCTTCGCAGACTTCGATGAATAAATCAGTGTTTGATATTCTGGCAGCTGATAAATCGGTGCGCAGAACAGGTCTGGCCGTGAAATTTCCCGGCTGAGCAGCTGTCGGGCAGCGCTGAACTGACGTTTTTCGTAGAATTCGCGGTAATTCGGCAGATAGCTTTTAGGCACCACCCCCAGAATCTGCCCTTGTTGTATCAGTACAGCGCAAATAAATAACTGTCCATCAATCAATAATGGCGCGCCGACAATCAGCAGACAGGCTAATTGCCGGCTGCCCGCAAGTACGTCTGCCAGCGCCGCCTCGCAGGCGTCCAGCAAGGTATCCTGGTGAAACAGATCGTCGTTACTGTAGGCCGACAGGCTGAGTTCAGGAAATAACGCGACCAGGGCACCTTGTTGCGCAGCCTGTGCGGCCAGGTCCAGAATCTGTCGGGCATTGTCGGCAGGTCGGGTCAGCTGCACCTCGGGCACACATACGGCTGTGCGTAAAAAACCATGCTGGTAAATTGAATAAAATGAATGATGTTGCATCTTGGCTCTGATATTCACTTAAGGGCTTGCTGCGGAAATACAGTTTATGCTACCACTGTGACAGGTGTAATTCCCTACCTGCAAAAGGTGTGCTGGCAAAAGTTACATGGGCGGGTTCCCTGATCAGGACGCTTTTGAGAGCCGATACACAAGTCGCCAGTACGGGCAATATCCGCTATAGTTGGCACAGTTTTCTAACGATCTATTTATGGTGAATGTTTTTATCGGCGGTTTGACCGCTTTTTTATATTTGCTGGCAGGTGTGCTATTGACTTTGCGCCTGGTACAGGTTGATAGCGTCCGGCAGTGGCAGAAGAGCCGCTTGCTGTGGTTGGCCGGGATTGCCGTTGTTTTGCATGGCTGGTTGCTGGCGCGCACCGTATTACTGCCTGCCGGGGTTGACCTGGGCTTTTTCAATGCGTTGTCCTTTACCGGCTGGCTAAGTGCTGCAGTATTGCTACTGGCGTCAGTAGTGCGCCCGGTCGAGAATCTGGGCATTATTCTGCTGCCTTTCAGTGCGGTCAGCGTTGTATTGGCACAGCTTTTCCCGATCCAGCGCCTTGTTAGCAGCACCGAGCAATGGCCGCTGGAAGTGCATATTATTATTTCCATTCTGGCGTATTCGCTGCTCGCTCTGGCTACGTTGCAAGCTTTACTGCTGGCGCTGCAGAACCGGCGTCTGCGGCAGCGCAACCCGGGTGGCTTTGTGCGCAGTCTGCCGCCGTTGTCCACCATGGAAAGCCTGCTGTTTCAGCTGATCACAATCGGCTTTGTGCTATTGAGCATAGCCTTGCTGAGCGGTTTTTTATTTCTGGAAGATATTTTTGCCCAGCACCTGGTGCATAAAACCATACTCTCGATTATCGCCTGGCTGTTATTCGGCATTTTATTATGGGGACACCGGCGCTATGGCTGGCGTGGCCCGATCGCAGTGCGCTGGACACTGGGCGGTTTTATCGTGCTTATGCTGGCCTATTTTGGCAGCAAGCTGGTGCTGGAACTCATTCTGCAGCGTTAACAGAGCCTGTTACAATTTCCATGACTATCTGCTTTGAGAGGTGCGGTTCTTGAACGATCTTCACCTGGGTCTGCTATTTCTGTTTCTTGTTATATTGCTGATGTTGTCAGCTTTTTTTTCCGGTTCAGAGACGGGTCTGATGGCAATCAACCGCTATCGTTTGCGCCATCTGGCGCGTTCCGGTCATCGCGGTGCGGTTCGTGTCAGCCGTTTGCTGGAGCGACCGGATCGGCTGATCGGCCTGATTCTACTGGGCAATAATTTTTTTAATATCCTGGCGTCTTCGCTGGCAACCATCATTGCCATTCGCTTGATGGGGGAGGCCGGTATTGCGCTGGCTGCCCGCTGTTGACCATCGTATTGCTGATTTTCGGGAAGTAACGCCCAAAACACTGGCCGCGCTGCATCCTGAGAGAATCGCATTTCCGGCTTCCGTTGTACTGTACCGCTGCTGAAAATATTTTATCCCGTGGTCGCCGGTATTAACGCGATATCCAATGTCCTGCTCAAGCCACTGGGGATCAGCAGCGATACCGCTACTGAACAAAATCTCAGCGTGGCGGAACTGCGTACTGTAGTGCTGGAAGCGGGGGCGATGATTCCGGCGCGACACCGCAAAATGCTGCTCAGTATTCTGGATCTGGAAGCAATCACTGTGGACGATATCATGGTGCCGCGCAGTGAGGTTGAGGGTGTCGATCTGAATGAAGACTGGAACGAGATTATGCTCCAGCTCAAGCGCGCGCCTTATACCCGGCTGGTGGTGTACCGCGACAGCATCGATCATGTCGTCGGTTTTTTGCATATGCGTTCCGTCATTGGCTATCTGTCGCGCGGCAGCGAGTTTGGCCGGGAGGATCTGGAGCGGCTGGTCGAAGAACCGTATTTCATACCCGAAGGAACACAATTACAGATCCAGCTGCTGAATTTCCAGCAGCAGCAGCGACGTATCGGGCTGGTCGTGGATGAATACGGCGATCTGCAGGGGCTGGTTACGCTGGAAGATATTCTGGAAGAAATTGTTGGCGAATTCACCACCGATCCGCAGACCTATGTGCGTCGCAATATCCGGCGTCAGGCCGATGGCAGTTATCTGGTCGATGCCAGTGTCACTGTGCGTTCCCTGAACCGCTCGCTGAGCTGGAACTTGCCTATTGATGGTCCCAAGACTCTGAACGGGCTGATTATGGAAGCGCTGGAAACTATCCCTGAATCCGGTACGCGACTGGAATTGGCCGGCCATCCTATCGAAATTGTCAAAATTGCCGGCAATAAGGTCAAGACGGTGCTGATAAAATCGCACACGCCCGAACCTGTAGAGCAGGGCTAGGCGGGGTTAGAAATGGATATCTACCATGTCTGGTGTAATCTTAAAACCGGCGTCAGTGATTTGGAGTTTGCCACGCATGTACGGCGCTATCTGGATCACTTGCAGTCACAGGATCGGCTCGTGACTTACCGTATCACCCGTCGCAAACTGGGGCTGGGGCCGGCTGATTTACCGGAATTTCACATCCAGCTGGAATTCAGAAACCTGACCCAGCTGGATCAGGCGTTTACCACTGTTGCGGCCCGGCGCGACCCTGTCGAAGCGTTTCATCACGCTGTCAAGTCACAGGTCAGCGAGGTACGTTTTGCCTTGTACCGGGACTTCCCCGACCCGGTCCGTCACAGCGGTGAAGAGCGCTTTTAACGGGTACTCGCCCCATCCATAGGCTTTGTGTTCAGGCCATATCAAGCGTCAGCTCAATGCCTCATCACCTTCGATAACACGACCAATAATAGCCGCCTGATACCCCTGTTGCTTTAACGCTGCCAGGCAGGCGGAGCTTGCTCTGCCGGTATACCTGCCAGCAGTCCACCAGCGGTCTGCGGATCATTCAGCCAGCGTATAGGCCGGCTGGGCAGTCAACGTGGTGGAGGCTTTTATCACAGCTTCATGGATACGATTGGCCGGGCCAGTGAGCTTTCAATGCCGAGCTGACAAACTTCCAGGGCACCGTCCAGTAATGGCAGTGCAGTCAGTTCGATACGAGCAGCAGGCCGGGCGCAACGTTTCCAGTAGATGTCCGGCCAGTCCAAACCCGGTAATATCGGTACAGGCGTGGGTGCCGTGCTGCTGTAAAATCCGGCTGGCGGCGGCGTTTGACTGCAGCATCACGGCTAATGCTGCGTCAATCCAGCGACCTTTGGCGAGACGGCGCATGTCTGCAGCAAAGAGTACCCCGCTGCCCAGCGGTTTCGTCAGAATCAGCTGATCGCCACATTGCAAACCAGTTTTGCGCAAAAGTTGGTCTGGCTCGACCAGTCCGTTGACACTGAGGCCACAGGCCAGTTCGGCCCCTTCACTGCTGTGACCGCCAATTAAGGCTGCCTGTTGCTGGATCAGCATGGTTTGCATACCGGACAGTATCTGGAACAGGGTTTCTTCCTGCAATCTGGGTGCGGCATGAGGCAGCGTGACCAGGGCCAGCGCCGAATGGGGTTCGGCACCCATGGCGAAGATATCGTTCAGCGCATGATTGGCCGCGATCTGACCAAACAGATAAGGATCATCCACCAGTGCCCGAAAATAATCCACAGACTGCAGCCATAATTTTCCGGCTGGCGGTGCCAGTACCGCGGTGTCGTCAGGACTGTTCAAGCCGGTGACGATGTCATCTTTCTGCACCGGGGCAGGCATTCTCGCCAAAGCCCTGTTCAATACCGCAGCCCCGATTTTTGCGCCGCAGCCCGCGCATGTCTGTTATCGCTGCTGCAGCCGTAGCAGACATACCCGGTAAACGCTGGTAACGCGTCATGAAGGCGCGGTCGATGCGATCTTTCCAGCGCCACAACCAGCGTCCTTCAGTCGCCCAGCGGCCGCGCGAGGCAACAGCGTAGGGGTCACCGGTACTGATCAGACTCAGAAACTGTCGTTGCGGGCGTCTGCCTGCGGTGCCTGCCGTTCAGCACCCGGCGCAAATTGGCCGTCAGCGGGGGGCCCTGGCGGACTGCGAACACACCGGATTTTGGGCGGGGGTGATTCACAACATGGGCAATATCACCGGTGGCAAACACCTGCGGATGCGACACTGACTGCAGGCTGTCGTTGACCTGGACAAAGCCTTGCTCGGTGGTCGCCAGACCACTTTCGCGCAGCCACGGCGCGGCCGCTGCACCGGTGACCCAGAATACCGTCGTAGCAGGCAGGCTCTGGCCATCACTGAGTTGTATACTGTCAGGGCCGACCTGGGTAACCGCCACGTTGCACGGACATGATGCCGCGTTCGGCCAGAACCCGGGTGAAAATAGCGCGTACTTTGGGGTTATGTCCGGTAAGGATTTCAGGACTGGCCGATACCAGTGTCCAGTGCAGGCGTTGCGGATTATCGTTTTGTTCGCGCAGGCGTTTATGCAGATAATACTGGCAGGCCAGCAGCAGCTCGACCCCGCCCGCGCCCGCACCCGCAACAACCATATGATACGGTCCACTGGAGGCGCAGACCTGTCGGATAATCTCCGCCCAGCGCAGCAGAAAACGATCGATGGGTTTGACCGGCACAGCGTATTCAGCGGCACCCGGCACTGTCAGCAGTGGCGGGCGTGAACCGGTGTTAATTGACAGCCAGTCGAATCGCAGCGGCGGGCGATCGGCAAACAGTAAGGTATTGTTGTCCAGATCCAGACCGTTGACAGCAGCATGAATCAGCCGTGCGCCGGCAAAACGCGCCAGCGGGCGCAAGTCGATATGGCAGGCATCGTAGTCGTAGTGGCCTGCGATATAACCCGGCAACATACCGGAATACGGCGTGTGTACATCGCGGCTTACCAGGGTCAGGCGTACCCCGGGCAGGGGCTGCATGCCAAAACTTTTTAAAACGGCAACCTGGCTGTGGCCACCGCCAGCGGCACGAGGTCAGTGTGAATTGGGGTTGAATCAATATCCATGAGGCGTCCGGCAGTATCGAACGCCTCATTCCTGAACTGCTGGATTAGCGTTGTGCAAGCCTTTATTCCGGCGTGCCGGTCACTGTAGTCTGCGCTGCTTGATCCTGATCTTGTTGCCGCGATTGTGCCAGCCGGTTTTCCGTCTGCCGCTGGCGCTCGATCTGCACCAGCCGGATAGATTCGGTACAGCTGTGCGCAATACCGTCGCGACTGCGTTCAATGGACCGGGCGACATCATCCTGGGTCGAACATTGTGATCTGGGCAGGTTGGGATACACAGCCGTTAACAACAGCGCGCACAAACCGAAAGTCAAGCCGGAATAGAGCAGTTTTTTTGATGACATGACAAGTTCCTCAGTGTTGTAAGATGCCCTTATTCTGGTAACTTACGCTGAAACTCACAAACGAATATTTTGCATATAATGATTACTAAAATTAATGGATGGAAGGTGCAAAAGCATGGTTAATGAGCACGCCTTGAACCAGGCTCGGGCCTGGCTGCGCGCCGCCCGGAATGTGGTCGTATTGACCGGGGCGGGTATCTCGACCGAATCGGGTATTCCGGACTTTCGCGGCCCGCAAGGTGTCTGGACCAAAGACCCGGATGCCGAAAAGCTATCCAATATTCATTATTATCTGAGTGATCCGCGCATTCGACAGAAAGCCTGGCGCTCACGGCTGGATACGCTGGCCTGGAACGCTCAGCCCAATACCGGCCATCGCGCCCTGGCCGCTTTGGAGCAGCGCGGTAAATTGCATACCCTGATTACCCAGAACATCGATGGTCTGCACCAGCTGGCGGGCAATACAGCGGAAAAGGTCATCGAAATCCACGGTACGATGCGTTATGTCCGCTGTATGGGCTGTGATTACTATGTCCCGATGGAGATTATCGCCGCCCGTTTGCAGGCCGGTGAGGCAGATCCCGACTGCCCGCAATGTGGCGGCATTTTAAAATCCGCCACTATCTCGTTTGGACAGAATCTGGTAGCAGCGGATTTGCAGCGTGCCGAGCAGGCTGCCGCAACGTGTGATGTGCTGCTGGCAGTTGGGTCAACACTGTCAGTTTACCCCGCTGCAGGGGTGCTACCGCTGGCTAAAAATGCCGGCGCGAAAATCATCATTATTAATGGTGGCCCCACCGAGATGGATGATCTGGCCGACGTTATGCTGTGCGGGAAAATCGGGACATATTTACCGGCTCTGGTTGCGGGGGTAAATTGAAAAAGGCCGTAAGCTGCATTCGAGCCGGGGTGCAGCCAGGCACGTCAACCGCCGCTCAAAGATTCATATCCTGACAAATTCTGCTGACCCGGTGCGCGTAAGTATGCTCGGCCAATACCCGCCGATACCCGGCTGTCGCCACGGTCTGACCGAAGCTGGCATTGTGGTTGATCTTGGCACAAAGCTCGTTGAGTTCATCGCGATCACGATAGGCCAGAATTTCACGCTGCGGTTCAAAGCAGCGCTCCAGATCCCGCAGATAATCGTTGATGACAATCGTACGACAGGCCAGTGGTTCGAAGCTGCGCTGATTGAGCCCGTAGCTGACATTGCGCTCGTTCAGAATATTCAGTACAGCCCGGTAAGTGGCATATTTGCGGGCTACATTACGGTAGCTGATACGCTGCGCCCGAACCCGGTGCGGACTGTCTTTTTTCAGTATGCGCCAATCGCTGTGGCCATAAATAGTGACCGGGGTCTGAATGCTCCGCACCAGTTCTTCCCGGTACGGCGTGTGATTGGCGATAAATAAAATCTCGTTGATCCGCGTTCCCGGTCTTGGATAGAACTGTCTGGGATTAACCGCCAAAGGCAGATAATCCAGCGCTGACGGAAAACCGGCCTGGGTGGCAAGATCTATGAAAAAGGTATCGCTGAAATAAAACTGATCAATAAATTCAGCTTTGGCCCGCTCTCCGGTACTGAATTTGTCGCCCACCAGACCAATGACCCAGGGTTTGGATTAGCGGTGGCCAGGGTCTGGTAGATCGCCAGAGGTATGCCGAAAGCACCAACCACGAGCATCAAATCAGGGCGGAACTGCGCAGCGTCTGTTCGAACCGTGCCAGCAGTGTGTCCAGAGCGGGTTTACGAAACTGTTTGACTAATTTGACCTGGAGATAATCCCCAGGGGTAAAGCCGTTGATAGCGAACATTCGGGTATCGTGCCTGCTTCCCGAAAATGCAGCCGCCATATTTTCCAGCCAGAGTACGATACTGCCACGTTTACCTACTAAGAGAACTTTCATGCAATGAAACAAACATGTCAAAGCCGCACGGACCGCTTAGGCGGTCTGAGAGGCGGTGTCTTCGGAACGGATAGGCGCATTTGCGCCAGCCGCAGCAGTATGTCGGGTGCGCAAAAACAGCGCCAGTAACGGCGGAATGATCAATAGGGTCAGCGCGGCGGATAAGGCCAGGCCGCTGACCACTACCGTACCGAGACCGCGATAAAGCTCAGAGCCTGCCCCCGGAAATAATACCAGTGGAAGCATGCCAAACACTGAGGTCAAGGTCGACATGAAAATAGGCCGGATACGGTTGCGGGTCGCTTCGATAATCGCCTGACCTGCTGCCAGACCCTGTTCGCGCACCAGATACAAGGTCTGATGCACCAGTAAAAATCGCATTATTGACCACAATGCCGATCAGGATCACAAAGCCGAGCAGGGTCAGCATATCCAGAGGCTGGAATACAAACCGGTTCAGTAACGCCAGTCCAAGCACGGCAACCAGCTGTCGCCAGTGGCACCGGAAAAGATAATAATCAGCGGATAAAGAAAGCTTTCAAACAGCACCGCCATAACCAGATAAACAATGATCAGCGCCATGATCAGCTGCAGTACCATGGCATCCCAGGTCTGGGTTAATTTGTTGGCCGTGCCAGATAAAGACAGCCGGATACCATCCGGCAGACCCTGCGCGCGCAAGGTCTGGATAACCTGTTCATTAATGATATCCATGGCGGTTTCCAGCGCCACTTCCGGGGCCGGGCCAATTACCAGCGTTACCGTGCGTACCTGTTCCAGGTGGCGATTTGGTCAGCCCGGCGGTCATTTCGATATGCGCCAGTGAACCGGCCGGGACGATAGTGCCGCTGGCTGTGACCACCGGCAGATTGGCAATCCCCTGGGTTTCGGTGATCGTGCGTTCCGGCCCTTGCAGGATTAGATCAATGCGTTTGCCCTGGACCGTTATCTCGGCAACCCGCAGGCCATCATTGTAGGTGTCCACCGTCAAACCCAGCTCGCGGGCGGTCACACGGCTATCAGCCAGCCGCAGACGATCAGGAATAACCCGACTCCGGTGCGCCCAGTTCCAGGCCGGGCAGGGGGCGCAGCTGGTTACCCTGTTCCCGTGGCAGTGCCTGGCTGACCAGACCCGCCGCCCGCAGTGCCACATCCAGTACCTGCTGCAGATCAGGCCCGGAGATATCCAGATTGACCGCCCGGCCACCGCCAATACCGCGGCCGAAAATTGACGGCTGGTTGATGAAACCGAACGTGCCGGGTTCATGGAAAATCGGGCCTTGCAAGGGCTGAATCAAACCACTGGCCCGGGTGGGATCAACCGCGTTAGCGCCGATAAAAGTGGTTGAGCGGGTTGCCACAAAAAGAAATTATCGATCTTTGGTGGCTCACCAGGCGCAGACTCAGGGCCGGTTTCGCTGGCCCATAGTATTTAATCGACCGCTCCATGTTCTCGGCAACTGGTGGTCGTATCCAGGCGTTGTAGCCGGGTGGCGGCAGGATAACCCCAAACACCAGGTTGCGATTGCCTTCGGGCAGGTACTCCAGTTTCGGCAGAAACTGCCAGGTCGAATAGCCTGCAGCGACCGTTATCGCGCCAACGACCAGCATGGCGGCAAGGCGTGAACGGACTACGCCACGGGTAAAGCCTACAATAGCCGCGCCGAAGACACGCGCCAGGGGATCGATAGCGGCAGCCGCCGATGGCCCAGATCACTGGCGATTTCACCACCCAGCAAACGTTTCGACATGGCTGGAATCAGGTGACGGCGACCAGTAATGACAGCATGACCGCGACCGAGATGGCGACCGCGATATCTCGAAATAATTGACCGATTTCCAGCTCCAGCACCAGCAGGGGCAGGAACACCATAACCGTGGTCAAGGCCGAGACCAAAATAGCGCTCCAGACTTGCTGAGCGCCCTGATAAGCGGCTTCTGGTGCCGGTATGCCTGCTGGCGCAGGCGATAAATGTTCTCCAGTACCACAATCGCAGCGTCTACTACCATGCCGACCGCAAACGCGATTCCGGCCAGCGAGACCACATTGATGGAGCGCCCCAGTGCCGCCATTGCCACAAACGAGCCGATAACGGACACCGGAATAGCGATAGACACAATCAGGGTTGCACCCAGTGAGCGCAGAAACAGCAGCAGAATTAATGCCGCCAGACTGCCGCCGATGTAGATATTCTGCTGCACCAGCTCAATGGCGGAGTCGATATACGTGGTTTCGTCATACACCTGGGTCAGGGTTAAGGCTTGCCGGGGCAGGGCGGTTTCGTTCAGCTCGGCTACAGCGGCGCGAACCGCCGCGCATGGTTTCGATCACATTGGCACCGGTTTCGCGCACCGTATTGATCGCCATGGCGGGTTTGCTCAGACGGCGAATGCGGGCACCAGGCTCTTTGTAGCCGAATTCGACCGTGGCCACATCCGCTACGGTCACCCGTGCCATCCGCCCGGTTTGCGGATCAAGCTGGCTGTATAGCACCACTTGTTCTACTTCCTCGGGCGCGGTGAATTCACCCTCGGTACGCACCACATAGCGTCGTTTGCCTTCGTCCACACTGCCTGCTGACAGCGAGATATTGGCCGCCTGCAGCGTCTGCACCAGGCGCTCGACGGAAAAGCCATGCTGGGCCAGCCGGCCTGGATCGATGATGATACGCAACTCGCGTTCGCTGCCACCAAAGGCATTGGTGCCGCCGACACCGGGTACCCGCTCCAGCCGGTCGCGAATCGTATCTTCGACAAAATCGCCATATTCATGGATTGGCCGGTCGTTGCCAGGTATGCGTTCCAGAATAAACCAGGCTATCGCATTGTCTTCACTACCGGCCGTGGACAGGCTTGGTTCGTCGGCTTCGGGCGGATAGCCACTGACCCGTCAGCCGGTTGGCGACTTCAGCAGCAGGGCCCGGTCCATATTCATTTCAACGCCGAACTCCAGGGTGATCTCGGCCTGTCCGTTCTGCGCCGAGCTGACCATCTCCTGCAGACCTTCCAGGCCTTTTAGAGCCTCTTCCTGACGATTGACGATTTCACGCTCAACTTCCGCCGGAGCAGCGCCAAACCAGCTGGTTTTGATGGTAATGATGGGCCTGCGCACATCGGGTGCCAGTTGCACCGGAATAGTCCGCAACGCCAATACGCCGAACATGACGATCATCAGACAGCGGCGATAACGGCGATTGGCCGGTCAATCGCGGAGCGGACGATTCATAATGGAGCGTGTATGCCTGGTGAGATAAGGGGCTAGCCGGCTGACCGCTCAGCCGCCTGGTTTTGACCGGTAACGGGGGGAGCGGGTTCGGACGGAGGGATGTCAGGGTAGACGACAGCCTGACCGGGGCGCAGTCGTTCATTGCCCCGGAATCACCGTAATATCGTTTTCGGTCAGACCGCCCAGCACCTGAAACGATCACCGATAGCCTCGCCCAGTTGTACCGGCCGGGGCTAAAAGTGGTGCCGTCCGCGACTATAAGCGCCCACCAGCGCCTGTGATCCGCGCCGTAAAACAGCGGCCTTAGCGACGGTCAGAACATGCTGGCTGCCACTGGCAGGCAGCAGCAGCGTGATGTGCTGATTGACGGCCAGGCTTTGTTGCAATAGGGGCTGATCGGGTTGAAACCGTACCGGGCGGGTGCGGGCGGCCGGGTTTTCATCCGGAATGACTGGCCTCGCACCGTAGCCCGGAAGTATTCGCCCTGCAGCGCGCCGCCGCCATTTTGCTCCAGCATGACGCGCTGACCTCGGTGCCCGGATGCAGGCCTGATAAACCGGCTGGCGGGTACATCGGCCTCGATTTCCAGATCAATATTATTGACCAGGCAACTACTGGATCACCAATGCGCAGCCAGGCCTCGCTGTGTATGGCGCTGGTCACCACTCCCGCGAAACGAGCGCGGATATTGCTGTCCGCCGGTTCAACTGCCGCCAGTGAAGGTAACTTTGCGCGACTAAGGCGGGCCAGGGCTTCTTCCACACTGGCGTGACGCGCTGTTCCTGGATGCGGCGGTCATAATCGAAGCGGGCGAAAGCGGCTGTATTGCGCAGTTTCTCCATCCGCTCCAGTTCCTGTGCGGCCAGTTTGGCGGTGGCTTGGGTGGTTTTCAGATGGGCCTGCAATTCCGCTATCTGGGACTGCTGCAGTTCCAGCGCCGAGTTCAGACGGCTGCGATCCAGTTCCGCAATAATATCGCCTTGCTCGACATAGGCACCGACATTGACCCGCAATTTGGCAACCGGGCCGGGCGAGCGCGCAGCGATCGGTCCGCTTTGCGGCGACACAAAACGCCCGACGACGGGTATGGTTTGCGACATCGGCACCGTTTTGACGGTATCAACGCCGACCGGTGTTGCCGGTGTCTGGGTATGCGCCACTGCGGGAGATAACAGGGCGAGCGCGATAATTACCGGCCTCAGCAAAGAGCGCTGAAGGGTAGCAGCGGGCTGGCGGGCTACTTCAGATAATGCGTGCATGGTGTTGTCAGGGTGGATGTGGTGTGTGCTGTTAATAGGGTTGTGCAGTAATCAAAAGGATGCGGGTTGCTATCTATCAAGCACATATTACCTGGCGATTGCTGTTTTCATGCGGGCAGTATGCCCCATACCCGATAAATCGGGAAACGGTTAATCATTGCGGATAAGAATAAAAAGGGATCAGGCGTCGGGTTGAGAAAGGTCTGGAAACCGGTACGAAAGTCTCAGTTCACTTCCATTTCAGCAAACAGATGATCGAGCCGGATAACCACGCCGGAAACGGCATTGCGAATCAGGAAGCCGACGGCACGGGTATCGCCGCGCTGCATAGCGACTAACTGATCTTCGATGTAGCGCAAAAAGATTGCAATTTCATCCTGCCAGTTAAGCCGGGGCAGGAAATGAAACCAGATCCGGACAGTGCGGTAGTAAAGGTCGTCGTAAATCTGCCGCAAATGCGCATTGCCAATCAGGCTGCAGATGCTTTCGTGAACGCGTATATCGATGCGGCCGAAGGCTTCGAGGTTGGGCGGTTGAGCAAGTAACTGCTGACAGTCGGCGCGAGCTGTTGCCAGATCATTAATCACCTCTGGGGCGGGGTCGAGCGGAGACAGTTCCCCGATCAGTTCGGCCAGCCGCAGACGAAAAATGACCGCTTCGCGTAAATGTTCGAAGTCAATATCCGACACGGTGGTGCCGACGCCGTGCCGGGTCACGACCAGGCCCTGGTATTCGAGCCGTTGCAAAACCGTGCGAATCGGCGTGCGACTGACCTTGAACTCGGTGGCCAGTTTATCGATATCCAGCCGCGTTTGTGGCGGATATTGCAACAGCGCTATACGTTGCCGGATCAGGTAATGGATTTCGTGAAAACGCTGTCGTGCCGGAGTCATGGGTTAAGGTCGTGGCCAAAAGCGCGTCACTTTACCGTCAGGCAGGCGCAATGGGCAAGACTGGTCACTTTATGCGATACGCTGCCGAGCAAAAACCCCCCTATATCACCCAGACCCCGGCTGCCCATCGCGATAAGATCGACCGCATGCTCGTTGGCAAAATCGACAATCGTACGGGCGGGCTGGCCATTTCTGATAAAGCCGCGGATAGTGCTCGCACCGGCGTCAGTCGCGTGCTTTTTGGCCACTTCGATCACCTTTTTGGCATGCTCGCTGAGCGCCTCGTCAGGTGTCTGTGACCCGTACGAATGAACCATCGACAAGGAGCCTTCCAGTGCACTGTGATGCCGGTAAACACACAGCAGCAGCAACTCCGAATTGAATTTTGCGGCCAGCTCAATAGCTAGGCTCAGCGCTCGAAAAGAGCCGTCTGAGCCGTCCATAGGGACTAGTATTTTATGCAATGGCATAACAGTGATATACCGTTCAGTTATCGAAAAGCGAGATCACGCAGGAACAGGGCGATCTGCGGAAAAATGATCAATAGCGCTGCCGCCGTGAGTAGCATCAGAATAAACGGCGGTGTGCCTCTGACGACGTCCAGATAGGGCCGTTTAAAGATAGCAATAGCGGTGAAAATATCGCATCCGAATGGTGGCGTCGCGGAGCCGATGGCCACTTGCAGCGTGATGATGATGCCAACCAGCACCGGATCGAGTCCCACGCTTTTGACAACGGGTGCAAAGATGGGCACCAGCACCAGAATGACCACAATCGGATCGACAAACATGCAGCCGACAAAAAAGGCGATGGAAATAGCGATCAGAACACCAGTGGGGCCAGCCTGATCGATGCCGATGGCACCGAGTATGAGTTGCGGAATCTGTGCAAACGAAATGACCCAGGAAAAAGCCGCCCCGGCAGCCACCAGAATGAACACGACAGCGGTAATCAGTCCGGTTGATTTTGCAATCTCGTAAATCGCCGGTATTTTCAGTGATCTGAAAACGACAAATTCCAGAATAAACGCATACAGCACACAGATTGCCGCCGCTTCTGTGGGACTGAAAATGCCACCGTAAATGCCGCCGACAATAATAACCGGGAAACCCAGTGGCCAGATAGCATCTCTGACCGCCAGCAGGCGCTCGTTCCAGCTGGCTTTGGGTTGCGTGGGGATATTATTAAGCGTGGCGTAAACAATGCTGTAGGCGGAAAACATGAACAGGATCAGCAGACCGGGGCCGACCCCGGCAATAAACAGTTCAGAGATCGAGGTGCCGGAAATTACACCATAGATAATCATGCCGATGCTGGGCGGGATCAGAAACGCGATATCACTGGCATTGACGATCAGCGCCAGCACAAACGAATCTTTATAGCCGGCTTCGAGCATTTTCGGGCGCAGCGGCGAACCGACCGCAACCACCGTCGCCTGGGTGGAGCCGGAGACCGCACCGAACAGGGTGCAGGCTGTGGCCGTACTGACGCCCAGTCCGCCCTTGATATGACCGATAAAGCTCATCACCATATCGATCAAGCGGTTAGCGGATTGACCACGGGTCATGATGTCAGCGGCCAGGATAAACATCGGCACCGCAATCAGGGAGGCGGGCCGGATGCCTGCCATCATCTGCTGCACTATAAAATCCATTTTGCCAACGCCATTAAAAAGCTCGAAAGCGCCGTACATCGTCGCGCCAAGCAGCGGGATCATCATCGGAAATCCCAGCAGCAGCAGGACCACCATAATCAGAATCATTACCGTGGCCATGCCGCACCTCCCTCGGAGCGATAGCTGTCAGCCCCATAGCTGTTAGCTGCCAAGAGTAACTGGCTCATATTTCCACCTCGCTGTCCTCGTAGCCATCGAGCGTTGTGGTCGACAGATAAACATCTTTGGCGCTGAGGTTTTTAATGGCCAGTCAGCAAGTACTGAATACCAGTGACTGCAAACCCCACAGGCACCCACAGATAGATCAGATAAACCGGAATTTGCAGGGCTGGCAGCACTCTGCCGGAGGTTTGCAGCTTGCCGATGTATTTGATCGAGAAATAACACAGCGCAAACATAAACAGCGCGGTGACAAAGGCGATGATCACCATGAGTATTTTGCGCAGGCTGACATTGAGGGCATCGAACAGCGCCGACATGCGAATGTGGCGCCCCTGGCGGGCGGCGTAACCTATGCCCGCAAAAGTGATTAAAACGATCAGGATCCGGTTCAGTTCTTCGCTGAAAAACAGGCTGTACGAAAACACAAATCGGCCGACAACATTGGCGATGGTGTTACTGGCCATCAACAAAATGCCGATAGCCAGAATAACCGACTCGGCTTTGCTGATCAGGTTGTCGATCCAGCCCAGCGGTCCCGTCAGAGTTGAGCGCCGGTTACTTATGGAATCTTCAGACATATCCGCGTGTCCACCCCGGTGATGTGGAAAAAGCAAGCCGATAAATAGGCGGAGACGAATCGGGGCGCAGTAGAACCCGCGCCGGTCGTCTCCGCAGGAACTACCGTATTACTGAACCTTTGCCTTGGCAGCAGCGGCTTCCTGCTCCATTTTTTCCAGAATGGCTTTACCGCTGTCGCCGGTTTCCTGTACGAACCAGTCTTTGACTTTCTGCGCGGCGTCACGGAAAGGCTGGCGCTCTTCATCGGTCAGGACAACAACTTTGAGTTCAGGCTTGCTGGCCTGAATGGCCTCGATAGCCTTTTTCTCCAGATCTTTCTGGTAGCCCAGAATAAAATCAAAGGCTTGCTGTGAGGCGTCCTGCACCAGTTTCTGCTCTTCTTCCGGTAGTCCGTCATAGAAGTCGGCATTAGCCATCACTGCTGTGGTGAAAGTGTTGTGACCGGTAAAGGTAATCACGTCAACCACTTCGTAAATTTTGGTCGATTCAACAAACGAGGTCGGATTTTCCTGCCCCTGAATCATGTTCAGCTGCAACGCGCCAAACACTTCGCCCCAGGGCAGGGGAGTCGGGATAGCCCCGAATTGCTTGTAGGTTTCCACCAGCAGAGGGATCGACATTACCCGGAATTTCACTTCGTTCAGGTCGGCCGGGCTGTGGAATTCTTCTTTGGTTGTCATCACCACTTCGCCTTCCGGAAACATAGCCAGCAGTTCCAGGCTCTGTTGCCGGTAAAGCTCGTGGAAGTCTTCCTTGATAGCTTTACTGCTGCGGAAAAATTCATTCAGCACAGCGGTATCTTCCGGCAGGAAATACGGCAATAAAAAGACTTGTGCTTCGGGAATCAGAGCACCGGTGAAGCCGGGGGACTGGTCAACAAACTGGAGCAGACCTGCTTGCGCCTGTTCCATGATGTCGGTGGATTCACCCAGGGTGCCGAACGGATAAATAGTGACCGTATGATCGGAGTTGGCTTCGATATGTTCCTTGAATTTGGTGGCGAAAACCCCCTGTACTTCGTTGACGGCTTCCTCAATCGCATATTTCCAGTCATCGGCAGCAGCTGGGCCTGTCAGCAGGGTACCCAGAAGAACAGAGGCGGAAAAAAGCGGGAACAGATGGCGGTTCGACATAATGTGATGGCTCCTCAGATAGCTCGGCTGGACTGCTATTTGGCGTAATTGCGCCGAACGGCAAATCTGTGCAGTACGACCGAAAGTTGATGCACGCTTAATAGATGCACAGTTTTGTGTTTCTGACTCCGGTCAATTGTCGTCTCAATCGTCGTCAATGAGGTTTTTGCTTTGGTGTCAGCAGGTATTTTTATTGTGTGGTGAGACTAGCAAAAAAAAATCCGGGTCTCAAGGAGAAAAATATTTCTAGGTTGATTTTTTTATATTTTATTTTGCGTTTGGTGTTAAATTTGTTGTTTTATATATAGTTATAAAACATAAAACTTAATGATCTGTAATGTTATTATTTTGTTGTATATTTCTTGGTGCTTGACTATCATTTCTAAACACTCTCAGCGCAAGCTGAAAGACCGATGTATGCACGTACATTGCCGGGCCAACAGAGTTGTGAATAAGGGTTGTTATTCAAGTGACTGTCACCGACTTTAAGCAGGTATCACCTGCGGCTTCTCAGCCTGTTGCACCGAACGGCCGGATCGGTCTGGTAGCACTGGCGACTGATCTCAACAGCGAAAGTGATTTACGCCAGCTGACACCACCTGGCGTCGAGATATTTACCACTCGGGTGGAAAACGCCAATCCGACCACGCTCGATAATTTGCGGGCCATGGCGCCTGACATCAGCCGGGCTGCCCGCTGCCTGCTGCCGGGGCAGCGGATCGATGTCCTGATATACGGCTGCACCTCCGGCAGCATTGCTATTGGCGAAGCGGAAATCGTGCGCCTGCTGCAAGCCGGTCGAGGGCTACTGCCCTGTACCACCCCTGTCACTGCCGCGGTCAGTGCCTTGCGAATGTTTGCCGCACGCCGGATTTCCATCCTGACGCCCTACACCGATGCGGTAAATCGCGCCGTCGTGGATTTTTTTCAGGGGCGTGGTTTCGAGGTGTTGAATATCGTGGGATTCGGCATCGATAACGACGATGACATGACCGCCGTAACGCCGGATGCAATTTATCAGGCGGCTCTCGAAGCCTGCCGGGCCGACGCCGATGCCTTGTTTATTTCCTGCACCGCTTTGCGTTCCGCTGCAATCGCCGCCAAGGTTGAAGCACAACTCGGCAAACCGGTCATCACCAGTAATCAGGCGATTCTGTGGCATGCGCTGGAACTGATCGGCAAGCCGTATCAGGTCAGCGGTTACGGCAGTCTGTTTGCACACACTTTGGTGAATCCAGCCCATGACAAACCCTGATACAACACAAGCCACAACGCCGCCCATCGAATGGCCCGTCTCGTTGCAAACTATCGAAGCGGCTGCCGAACGCATTAAACCGCATGTTTTACGCACCCCCTGCGTGCTGTCCGATAGCCTGAGCAGCAGTGCGCATCGGGTGTTCTTGAAGCTGGAACATTTGCAAACCACCGGCAGTTTCAAGTTGCGCGGTGCTACCCATGCGATTGCGCAATTACCGGCAGCCGCCAGACAACGCGGTGTGGTCGGCGTCTCGACCGGCAATCACGGTCGGGGGCTGGCGTATGCCGCCAAACAGAACGGGATACAGGCCGTGATCTGCATGGGCAGCCTGGTGCCGCAAAATAAAATCGACGGGATTGCCGCCCTGGGCGCGGATGTGCGCATCGTGGGTAACAGTCAGGATGAGGCGCAGGTGGAAGTTGACCGGCTGGTCGCGCAGCAGGGTATGACGCTGTTGCCGCCATTTGATCACCCGCATGTGATCAGCGGTCAGGGCACTCTCGGGCTGGAAATACTGGCCGATGTGCCGGAGGTCGATACGGTGATCATTCCCCTGTCCGGCGGCGGCTTGCTGGCGGGTATTGCCTGCGCGGTCAAAGCTCTGAAACCCGGCGTGCGTATTATCGGTGTGACTATGGAACGCGGTTGCGCCATGCATCAGAGTCTGCAGGCGGGTAAACCTGTACTGGTGGAAGAACTGCCGTCGCTGGCCGATGCGCTCGGTGGCGGTATCGGGCTGGACAATCAGTACACGTTTGCCATGACCCAGGCGCTGGTGGATGACACCGTGCTGGTCACAGAGGCACAGATTGCCGATGCCATCGCCCATGCCTACTGGCAGGAACAGCAAGTGCTGGAAGGTAGCGGGGCGGTGGGTATTGCGGCGCTGCAAGCCGGTTTGATTGATCAGCCCGGTACTACCGTCATCCTGCTGAGCGGACGCAATATTGATATGCGACTGCACCAGCGTGTGATTAACGGTGAACGTCCCCTGCTATAACCGCAAGCTAACAGCAAGGTGCTCAATAATGCCCCAGGTCACTCTTCTGAACGAAACCGATTTGCGCCACTGTATCGCGCTGGATCGTGACACCATCGCCTGCATCGAACACTGCTTCAAGCTGCTGGCAACAGAACCGGTCATCATGCCGCCGATTCTGCGACTGGATATTCCCCAACACAAGGGCGAGGTCGATGTTAAAACAGCCTATCTGCCCGGTATCGACAGTTTTGCCATAAAAATCAGTCCGGGGTTTTTTGACAACCCCAAACTTGGCCTGCCCAGTGTCAGCGGCATGATGGTGCTATTCAGCGCCCGTACCGGCCTGCTGGAAGCGGTACTGCTCGACAATGGTTATCTGACCGATCTGCGCACTGCCGCTGCGGGTGCTGTGGCGGCCAACTGGCTGGCGCGCGCTGATGCCTCACGGGTCGCTATCATCGGGGCAGGCGTGCAGGCCTACCTGCAACTCCGCGCGCTGACCCTGGTTCGCCCGATCAGCGCCGCCACCGTCTGGGCGCGAGATGCGCGCAAGGCCCGCCGTTATGCTGACCAGACCAGCACCGAGCTGGGCATTACCGTCAACGTCGGTGCAACGCCTGAACAAACCGTGGCTGACGCTGACATCATCGTCACCACCACCCCGAGCCAGCAGCCACTGCTGCGGGCTGATTTTCTGCAAGCCGGCCAGCATGTCACGGCAATGGGCGCGGATGCAGAGCATAAAAACGAGCTTGAGCCGGCACTGCTTGAGCGTGCCGATTTATATGTCTGCGACCGGCTGAGTCAGGTGCGCCTGCTCGGTGAATTACACCATGCGATAGCTGCCGGTGTGATCCGGCCGGATGCGGTGTTCCCCGAACTGGGGCAGATTATCGCCGGGCAGCAATCGGGACGTACGGATGCGGGTCAGATCACGGTCTGTGATCTGACCGGAACCGGCGTGCAGGATACTGCTATTGCCACTTTAGCCCGCCAGCGTGCGGAAGCCGCCGCGCTGGGCGCGGTGTTTGACTCTTGATAACCCGAGTGCGAGCCAATGACTGATCCCCAATTAAATTTCGAGCTTGCTGAATATCGCCAGCGACTAGCCAAACCCCGTGCCGCCATGAGCGCTGCCGGCATTGAACTGCTGATCGTGTCCGATCCGTCCAATATGGCCTGGCTGACTGGCTATGATGGCTGGTCATTTTATGTGCACCAGTGTGTGCTGCTGGGGTTAGAGGGTGACCCGGTGTTTTATGGTCGCGGAATGGACGCGGTGGGCGCTACCCGCACCACTTATATGGGGGCCGACGATATCATCGGTTACCCGGATCATCTGGTGCAAAATCCGCCCTTGCACGCCATGACCTGGCTGGCCGAAGAAGTGCTGCCGGCGCGCGGCTGGGACAAACTCCGTATCGGCGTTGAGATGGACAATTACTATTTCAGCGCCCGCGCCTATCAGTGTTTACAGGAAGGCTTGCCGCAAGCCCGCTTTCAGGACGCTACCGGGCTGGTGAACTGGCAGCGGGCGGTGAAATCGCCGCAGGAAATCGAATATATGCGCCGGGCTGCCCGCATCGTTGAAAAAATGCACGAAACCATCCTGCAGCGAATCGAGCCGGGGCTGCGGAAGAACGAACTGGTAGCCGAGATCTATCACACCAGCATCATGGGGGCCGACGGCCACGGCGGTGATTATCCCGCTATTGTGCCATTGCTGCCTTCAGGTGCCGATGCCAGCGCCGCGCACCTGACCTGGGATGATCAGCCGATGCGTAAAGGGGAGGGCACGTTTTTCGAGATTGCCGGTTGCCATAAACGCTATCACTGTCCGCAATCGCGTACGGTTTTTCTCGGTCAGCCGCCACCTGCCATGCTGGCAGCGGAACAAGCCATTCTGGAAGGTATGGAGGCCGGGCTTGCCGCCGCCAAACCCGGCAATCGCTGCGAAGATATTGCGAATGCCTTTTTTGCTGTACTGCGCCGTCACGGTATTGAAAAAGACAGCCGCACCGGTTACCCCATCGGTCTCAGTTATCCGCCTGACTGGGGCGAGCGCACCATGAGCCTGCGCAAAGGCGACAAGACCGAACTCCAGGCCAATATGACGTTTCATTTCATGACCGGTTTATGGGCTGATGACTGGGGTCTGGAATTGACCGAAAGCATTCTGATTACCGATACCGGCGTTGAAACATTCTGCACCACCCCGCGCCAACTGTTCGTCAAGGATTGAATCAGCTATGCGACCTTCCCCCATAAGCCCGACCGTCAATTTTGACCAGGACGGTGTCCAGCACGGTTTTTTGAAACTGCCGTATTCACGTGACGATTCCGCCTGGGGGGCAGTGATGATCCCCATCACGGTGATCAGGAACGGCAACGGTCCGACCGCGCTGCTGACCGGTGGCAATCACGGCGACGAATACGAAGGCCCGATCGCACTGTCGAAACTTGCCAATACCCTCGAAGCCAGCCAGGTGCGTGGCCGGGTGATTATCGTGCCGTTTTTCAATTACCCGGCGTTTCGGGCCGGCCGCCGCACCTCGCCCATTGACGGCGGTAATCTGAACCGGGTGTTTCCGGGCCGGCCGGACGGCACGGTAACCGAGAAAATTGCCGATTTTTTTCAGCGTTATCTGTTACCGCTGGCAGATTATGTGCTGGATATCCATTCGGGCGGCAAAACGCTGGATTTTGTGCCATTTGCGGCTGCCCATGTGTTATCTGATAAAGCCCAGCAGGAACGCTGCGTTGCGGCTATGCGGGCGTTTGCCGCACCGTACAGCATGATGCTGCTGGAGCTGGATAATGTCGGTATGTACGACACCGCCGCAGAAGCCCTGGGCACGGTGTTTGTATCCACCGAACTGGGTGGTGGCGGCGCGGCGTATGCCCGCACCGTCGAGGTAGCCGACACCGGGGTACACAATTTCCTGGTACACGCCGGGATTAAGCAGGGCGAACCGGTGGCCCGTGAAACAATGTTTCTGGACATGCCGAACAACGACTGCTTCGTCACCTGCGAAGACGATGGTCTGCTGGAGATGTGCGTCGATCTGGGGCAAGCCGTACAGGCCGGACAGCCCGTTGCCCGCGTTCACAATATCCGCCGCACCGGCGTACCACCGGTCGAGTACTGCGCCAAAATCGATGGCGTACTGGCAGGCCGGCACTTTCCCGGCCTGGTTCAGAGCGGCGACTCCCTGGCCGTAGTTGCTGTTGTGGTGGATGCTTGATTTTGTCTCTGTCGCGCGAGTTCGGGAAGCTCATTTAATCATCTGCAACGGCAGAATCATTCTGTAACTACTGCATTAACCGCCACACACTGTGCATATCAAGAATTTGGCTTGGAAGGACAGCCGGGACTTTGGCGTTCTGGAAGGTTTGATATACTTTTGTATGGGCTAGTCTAGTAAAATCTTATGGTTATTTTATCCGGGAAATTTTAGGATTGAATAAGTTTTGTTTGTGGTTTATCTGTCTGAAAATTAATGTTTTTTGTTTTCCTTGGTTGATATTAGGCAGTAATGGATTTAATTTTCTCGTCTGTCTAAATTTAGTTTGCGCCGCTACGCAGCACGAACTCGCGAGTTAAGGAGAAAACGATGAAATCATTACTTTTCAAGCTTTGCTGTAATCGCCGGACTCTTTTTCGGAGCGTCAACTTTAAGCCATGCGTGCCAATTCAATACTGATTGCAGTCCAGGCAGCAAATGCCTGAAAGCTTCAGGTTCGCTATGGTGCCTGCGTTGGGAATATCCCCAGGTAATAGCAATGACAGGAGGCCTGTTTATGCTCCTTTAGATACCAATCGTACATACGGAAAATACATGCTCATTTAATACTGATTGCGGCCCTGGATCAGTATGCGTCAAAAGCAGTGGCATCTACGGCACATGCATGAAACGCTAATTGGCAACAAGCCTAACAAAATGCTCCAGTGGGTGCTCCAAAAGCGCGCCGCTGAGCATCAGCAAGTGTATTAGGAGGTTACATGGACGCACCCAGCAACTTGGAGCATAGTCGCGAGTGTTGTTTCGGTGATCCTCGGCGTGTTTGCAATTGGCATCTCGATATGGTTCTTCATCGCGAGCAAGAATACTGAGCGCAAGAAAGGTCTCGACTAACTTATATGAAATAAAAACCCAGACGGATATGCTACAGAAAAATTTCGGGGAAACAACTTGACCGCTTAACGAAGTACGTTGCCGAACCAGAAGCCACCCCATACAGAAGTAATAAACGAACTCCTGAAAATGGCGCAGATGCCCATTTCGCTATCGGCCAGCTTTCGGCAAACTACCACCGAAACGAACAATGCCGAGCTACGCGCTGAGTTAATCAGTTGCTATATCGCCATCTATTATTACACCGCCCAAACGAACTTCTGGGCGCAGATAAATCTTCCTAATCTGAAATTTGATGCGAGTAACGCATTCTGACTCTGCGTGCAAACGTATCGTCGATATGAGCGATACGGACTTTTGCTTATTGCCCAGATATTAGTTCGATTATGGCTCCAACGAATTAAGTGGCAATCCACTTAACCATCTCCTCGAAGAAACAAAATCGGACTGGCGCAATTTCGTATTCAGCGCAGCTCAGGTACATACGAGCAGCGCGCCAGAAACGCTGAATAATGCACTCCCTAACATCCTGTTGAGTGTCATAGGCGGTCTGATGCTAACTCGTAAGGTTCACTAGTAGGGCGGCAATAAGCGAAGCGCATTACTTATCTTATATACGTAAGCGATCGAGAAGCGGCTAGGAGATCCATGACTAAAGTTGCCGTTCTGGGGAATGCTGGTGGTGGGAAAAGCGCTTTATGTAAAGAAGCTCTCCAGTCATGCGAAAGGTCTTCCTGTTTATCAGCTGGATAAACTGCAGATCTGGCTGGTTCCAACGCCTCAAGAAGAATTTGATGCCCGGCATGATGCCTATTCTTGCATACATTGAAAAATGGATTATAGATGGGGTTGCTTCCTTGGAATCCATCGGGCAATGAACTGCGGCAGCGAGATACCGTATATTTGTGGACAAGCTCCGCTATGGATTCATTATTGGTGGGCTGCAAAGCGTCAGTTTATGTGTTTATTCAGAGCAAGGCCTGATTTTGTCGAGGAGTTGTCCCATGCTGCCTAAAGAGCACAGGAGCTGACGATTAAAAATGATGTGGCAAATAAACCATAAATACTAGCCCAACGCTTCTTGATCTTATCAATACGTATAGTCAAGATAAACAGAGGTCGAATAAGCAGGTGTTCACATCCGCTCACCTAGATAGTGTCGTCAAAGTTGCTAAGGTATGGATTTTATGAGATAAAGCGGTTTCTCTCTCCGAGAAGGAATGCGATGAACACAGCCTACCGGCCTACCGCCGTCATGATATCTAGAGGCTACGGTCGTTGCACTGGAACCGCATTTACCGGGCCGGCGAGGCGGCTGGGGATGGTGGCTTAAAAGATAATCGCCAGTTTATCAATGCCGTGCTCTGGATCTTGCGCACGGGCTCGCCGTGGCGCGATCTGCCCCCGGCTTATGGTCACTGGAAGAATGTACACCGCCGTTTTGCCAAGGTGGCGAGATAAGGGGCGATGTTGATGTAAGGAAAAGCATTGGGAAATTTTCGTCGATGAGCCGGATTACGAATGGCTGATGATCGATGCCAGTCATGTCAAAGTGCATCCCCATGCGGCTGGGGCTCGAGGGGGCAACCAAACGATGAGTCGCACTAAAGGGGGCTCAACACCAAGATACATTTGGCCGTGGATGCGCATGGTATGCCGGTCCGAATACGTATTACAAAGGGTACCCGAGCGGATTGTCAAGAGGCCGGAGCATTGATCGAGGGACTCAGCGCCGAAGCCTTGCTGGCCGATAAAGCGTATGATACTGATGCCCTCATTGAGCAGGCTGTCGAACAAGGCATGACGGTAGTTATCCCGTCTAAGAAAAACCGCAAAGTGAAACGGGAATATGACCCCGCGCTCTATCGGTTACGCCACCTTGTTGAAAACGCGTTTCTGCACCTAAAGCGGTGGCGTGGTATCGCGACCCGATATGCGAAACATACTGCGTCCTTCCTCGCCGCCGTACAAATCAGAGCTTTGTTTCTATGGCTCAGATCTCTTGACGATACTATCTAAAGAATTGGCGCATTTTAGGGCAGTGCAATGTTCCATTTAACATGCTGCGCAAGCCAGATAAAGTGCAGCGTATTTCGCTTTTGCGCAAGACGCTAGGCGTCATACACGAGGCACCGCACCTATGCCATCGCATTTGACGATCCGGTATGCGGGCCTGGAAGACGTAGGCTCCCTCGCAGCCCTGGCCGCAAAAGCCTTCTCGGATACGTACCACGGACTCGACGATCCCCAGGAGATCGCCGACTACGTTGCTGAAAACTTCAACCGTCAAGCTGTGGCGTCTGTGGTCAGCGACCCGAACGCAACAACTTTACTCGCCGAAGTCGGCACTGAGCTCGCACGGGTTATGCGGTCCTCGCGCGAAGTGAGCCGCCATCTTGTGTCTCGGAGCCTTCGCCCATCGAACTGGCCCGTTTTTATCTCGCTGAGCAACTTCATCAGGCAGGAAGCTTTGGCGCACAAACTGATGCGGGCTGTTCACCGGGAAGCGTCGCCGGGGCGCTCAATCCCTGTGGCTTGGTGTGTATGACAGGAACATTCCGCGTGCCGTCAGCTTCTACGAGCGCTCTGGCTTCACCAGGCGTGGCGGAAAAGGAGTTCCTTTTCGGCGGTCGAATCTATATCGATCCGATCTACGCTGCTCCAGACGCAATGACGCCTAACCGCGCTTTAGTCTCAGTTCAAACCTTGGTCACTTATCAAATCAAAGCATTTTTCGAGTTTATGTCAGAAAAACCAAACCCAATCACAGTTACGGCAACCGATGTGCCAGTGCGAAACAGACCATCCGTCTATCCGGAGCCGTTCGCATCGCGCATGGCTGGCAGAGAGAAACGCCAACTTGGCGATCAATTTGGTCTCACGAACTTTGGGGTAAATCTCACGCGTTTGGCACCCAATGCAGTTTCGTCGCTTCGCCACGCTCACACCAGGCAAGATGAGTTCATCTACGTCTTGCAGGGGCACCCTACACTGCATACCGATGAAGGCCGAACCCGGCTTTCCCCAGGAATGTGTGCGGGTTTCAAGGCAGGCACGGGCAACGGCCATTGTCTGATAAACGAGACAAGCGAGGAGGTCGTGTATCTCGAAGTGGGAGACAGAACGCCGGGGGACGAGGGCAGCTATCCCGATGACGACCTCAAGGCCCAGTTCGTGGAGGGCAGGTGGAGGTTCGTTCACAAGGACGGCACGCCGTATGCCTGAAGGTGCGGATACCTGTGTAATAAGCATGCTGCGAGTAAAAGCAAAAAAACAGCTGAATCGGACGTTGCTTATTCATTATCCACGCTAAACGTTATCGTTCGTATAATCTGCCGGTTTACTCGCGAGTTAGGGGCGTATAGGGGAAATCAACATGGCCATTAAAGGTGGATGTTTATGTGGCAGAGTTCGCTATGAAGTCACCGGACCCCTCTTTGGGGCGGATCACTGTCATTGCTCTATGTGCCGGCGGCAGCATGGTGCAGCATTTTCGACGTATGCGGAATTCAATCCAGGCGATTTTAAATGGATCTCAGGTGAAGACCTGGTAAAAGTATACGAAATACCATCAGGTGGCGGATGGTGCTTTTGTCGTGAGTGTGGCTCGACCTTAGCAGGAACCGACAAAGGCAGGATCACCACGATTACGCTAGGCACGGTTGACGGCGATCCAGGCATCAGGCCGGAGTCACACATTTTCATTGGCTCCAAGGCGCAATGGCATGAAATAAATGATGATCTTCCGCAATTTGAAGAAAGAGCCCCCGACACCTGGAAACCACCGGGCAAAGTCTCGTAACAAATGTATGCAGCCGGACGCGGCTACGCAGCACCGCTTCAAAAGTATGCAAACCGGGAACAATTCAGGACAGTAATTGGTTCTGACAAGTAGATAAACACGGATTTATTTTGCCGTGCTCCGACCTTA
The DNA here is from genome assembly GCA_041396125.1 of Gammaproteobacteria bacterium. Classification (GTDB taxonomy): domain Bacteria; phylum Pseudomonadota; class Gammaproteobacteria; order Competibacterales; family Competibacteraceae; genus JAWKZG01. The sequence goes on from JAWKZG010000002.1 coordinate 689,160, forward strand.
ACAATAAACCGCTTATTCACGTGTTTGGCGGCATCACAGCCACCGAACAACAGTAGTAGCTGATACCAGAGAGAGTGACTGTGATGGAATCCCGCCGATTCATTCAATGCGACGTCTTCAGTCCCATACCGACCCAAGGCAATGCTCTCGCAGTTGTCGTCGATGGGCAAGGCCTTTCAGAAGAGAAAATGCAGCGGTTCGCCGCCTGGACGAATCTTGCCGAGACCACTTTTCTGTTACCGCCTGACGATTCAGCCGCCGATTACAGGGTGCGTATATTCACGCCGACTCGGGAAATGCCGTTTGCAGGTCATCCAACGCTCGGAAGTTGCGCGGCGTGGCTTCATACGGGAGGTACCCCGCGCGAACAAGATGTTGTGCGTCAGGAGTGTGGAGTAGGTATCGTTGAAATCGATATCAGCCAGGAGAACATACTGGCGTTTGGGGCTCCGCCAACAAAAATTCAGCCGCTGCCTGCTGACCAGTTTGACGCTATTGTCGAGCGGCTGGCGATTCCACGCGACTCAGTCCTGCACACGGTTCAACTCGATAACGGTCCAGTCTGGCAGGTGCTGCAACTCAATTCAGCTCAAGCCGTTTTGGCGGCAGATTCGTCGCGCGTTCGCTGGCCGGCATTCAAGGCAATCGGACTTATCGGTGCACACCCGCCGGGAGCAGAATGTGACTACGAGGTACGTATGCTGGCACCGTCGAGCGGCATGAGCGAGGACCCGATCACGGGCTCCCTGAACGCTGCCATCGCGCACTGGATGCATGCCGAAGGCCGCCTGCCGGGGCCGATCACGATTGCACAAGGCACCAGCATTGGCCGGCACGGTCGCGTGTCGATCCGGCCCGGAAAAGGCGGAAACGGCATACAGGTAGGTGGGCAGGTCCACATTCTGATCGAGGGTAAAGTCACCTTGTAGGTACGTCGTCAGCCGGTTAGCGTCGTGGAACAAGCCACGGCGACTAAGAGCGGAACACCGCCCTATATCGCGCATTGTCAAACCGGTACTTTAGATTTGGGGCTGCCAGAGTTGGCAGTTATACCAAATCCGTAGAAGTGGCCTACATGATAAAATGTGGATATGTAAATCACTGACAGAGTTGGAAAGATGCACCGAGCGTTACCTGAGATCCTCGAACCGCTGGACGAGTTAGAGCGCAGGCTGAACCAATGCCGCGATGCGTATCAGAAACCGCGGTTGCACTTGTTGGCGCTGTTAGCCCGAGGAGAGATCCGCCGCCGCGAGCGCGTAATTCGGCTCGCAGCTCGAACGAGCGGTAAGTTTCCTACACGCCCTCGAGCAAGCCCAGCCCGAGCCGCGTGCGGTGCGCGTGTGGTGGCAAGACGAGAGCCGGCTAGGCTTGCATTTACCGTTGCCCCGGCGCTTGACCGCTCAGGGCATCAAGCCGATCCAGCCGCACCAGCCCCTCTATCAGTACTACTGGCTGTACGCGGCCGTGGAACCGGCCACGGGTCAGGCCTGCTGGTGGGAGATGCCGGCACTCGATAGCCCCTGCTTCGAGGCGTTTTTGCAGCACTTCGGTGAGCAGTGTCGTGAAACGCTGAACGTACGGGTCGTGGATAACGGCCCCAGCTCATACAGCAAAGGCTCTTCAACTGCCCGAGAATGTGGTGCTGCTGTATCTACCGCCATACTGTCCCGAACTTAACCCGGTAGAGCGCGTGTGGGAAGATCTGAAACGTCGCATCAGCGCCACCGATCAAACCATCCGAACGCAACTCAAGGCGCTGCGTGAGCATATCGCCGGGATCATCAATCGCTACACCACCCAGCAGCTACAATCGCTCACAGGATATGGCTATATCTTGGAGGCTATTCGGTGGCTTTAATTGCCACCTATCTAATGTATGAGGTTTATTCGGAATTGGTATAAGGAAAATCCATCTACGGATACCTGAATTTCCTCTAATCAGAGTTATCGCCATCGAATATTCATGGTTTTTTCACAATTTATTCACGGATGAATTGCGGTAGGGCGATATCGTAAATTTAGTCGATAACAGACATCGGCTAAACCAAGCGTGTCAGAAAAGTAAAATCTTGCAACCAATTAAAATTGGATTAATTTCATAGCAAATTTTTTATTTTATGTGCATTTTTTATCTTATTAAGAATGTTAGCTATTTCACAAAATAGAAGTCATCCAGGAATTAAGATTAAAAAATTCATTGACATTGATTGGTTACATGAAGAGGTTTATGACCAATATGCTATGGCTACCCTGCTATAAGCCACCTTAACTAGGAGAGTTAACCATGAAGAATTATCTCTATCGATCAAAGGTGCTGGATGGTTTTCAGGTTTGTATTTATGCGTTGCTGTTATTGGCTCTGTCGATGAGCGGAGGTGTGTATGCTCAATATGAACCAACCCTAAGTAACGGAAACAAGGGTTTCGTAAATGGCAATGACACTAATGGCGATGACGCTTTCAACTTCGGTGAGGTGGTCATCGGAGAATATAAAGATATTATTTTTATATTTGAAAATATAGCTGGCAATCCTGTGGAAATTACCGGGATAACTGTGTCAGGAAATGATTTTACGCTGTGGTCAGCAGGTACTTGCTCTGTAGGTACAAAGGTAAACGTTAATGAATCGTGCACTTTTACGGATCGTTTTGAGCCTTCGGCACCACCAGGCTCTAAAATAGGGACCGGTACTGTTCTTTATAAAACAGCCGGATGCACGAGCGGATGCACAATACGATCCATTGAATACACCTTACAAGGCACCGGAATAGTATCCCCCGCCGCGCCGAGTATCACGATTACCACGCCTTTACGGCCACAGCAGATTTTCATAGGCGATAGCATCAGTTTTGCTAGCAACGCGACGTCAGCGAATACACTGTTCAATCCAACCTACAGTTGGAGCTTCCCCGGGGGGGCACCTTCTTCAAGCACGTTAGAAGACCCCGGCAATGTGCAGTTTAACAGCTTTGGAACGCATACCGTGACCGTCACTGTGACCGACCAAAGCAACGGCAAGATAGCCTCGGACAGTGTCTCCGTTCAAGTAATTGATCCGGTTCCGAGTATTACGATCAACGCGCCGAACCCGTTGACGATCAAAGCGGGCAATAGTGTAAATTTTGCCAGCACGGCTAGCTCAGCTAATCCCAATTTCAACCCCAGTTACAGTTGGAGTTTCCCAGAAGGTTTGCCTTCATCCAGCAATGAACAAAACCCAGCGGGCGTGCAGTTCAATACTGTGGGCAGTCATACCGTCACGGCTACGGTCACCGATCAGGACAATGGCAAAACCGCATCCGCTAGCACCACCATTGTGGTAGAGGTTAATGAGGCGATCCCGCAGATTATCATCAGCTCACCGGCGCTGAGTCCACTGCAGGTCAAAGCGGGCGATAGTATTTATTTTGCCAGCGAGACTAGCTCCGACAATCCCAATTTTGATCCCAGTTACAGCTGGAGTTTTCCCGGCGGTAAGCCGTCTTCGGACAGCCAGGAAGACCCAGGGAACGTACAGTTTACTGTGGGAAGTCATCGCGTGAGAGTCACTGTAACTGACCAAAGCAATGGCACAACGGCTTCAGATACGACCATCGTGCAGGTCACCGAAGCAGAAGATCCGGAAGCGGAAGACACGGAGGTAACACTCATCCCCGAGACAAATGACGGAGTGGGCAGAGCGGGGCTTAATTTAGGAGCCGTGTCACAAAATGCAGCCCCAGTCATGAAGACGCTAGCGATCAAGAATGGCTCGACCGATGAGCTGACTATCGAGACACTGGAAGTGGTTGGGCGGGGCTTTTCATTTGGACCAGCGGATAATGTCTGCGGAGGCCCTAAGTCAGCGGGAATAACACGAGCTGATGTAGAAATCATTTTAGAGCCGGAAGAAGCCTGTAACGTAGGCATCGGATTTGACCCCAATCCTGACGTGGGTGTTCCCTTGCCAGCGGGGTTGCATGCCGGACTCCTAAAAATCGACACCATAGTGGGTCAAAGAATCATCGAACTCATCGTCAAAGTTGAGGGACCACAGACCTCCTTTGTCGGTGGGCGTCTGCTCAATCTCTCGACCAACAGCTTTGTTGATTCAGATGGCATGGTAGCGGGGTTCATTGTGACAGGTACCGAGACGCGACGGTTTGTGATTCTGGGCGAAAACATGCAAGACTTGACGGATCCTGAACTGATGTTGACCGATCACACCGGCGAGGTGTTGTATGCTAGCAACGATAATTGGCAGGATCATCCCAGTGCCGCTGATATCGAAACCGAGTTGCCGGTGCCCGGTACTGCGCAAGATGCGGCGTTTGCGATTACACTGGAACCCGGTATCTATCTGGCTTGGTTGTCCGATAGAACGGGGCAAACGGGCACTGGGCTGCTCAGCATCACGGATATCAGTGCACCACCTAGTGGTGATGCTACGCGCTTATTAAATATTTCGACTAGCAGTGAGGTCGGGAGGGCAGTGACAATAGCAGGCTTTATTGTCAGTGGCCTGGATAGTGCGGATTTCGTCATTATGGGAGAGCGGATGAACGGTTCGGCGCTCAATCCCAGGTTACGGCTGACTGACATCGAAGGTGAGATAGAGTATGCCAGTAACAACGATTGGCAAACGCATCCAACGGCGAGTGAGGTCGAGTTACTGGATCGTGCACCGGGTAGTCTAACGGATGCTGCATTTGCTATTACGCTAGAGCCGGGTATTTATCTCGCGTGGCTAGAGAGTGAAACGGGCGAACTTGGCCAAGGGCTGATTAGCATTACCGAGGTGTTAGGATTAGAATCCAAATAAGCCTCGTAGAGTAAGATAACTCATAGATAACGATAAATACGTGTTATGCAGTTGCCGCTCAGGCGGAGTCTTCGAGATGACCTGAGCGGTTCTGCTTGTCACTGTTTTTCGAGTAAACTAATTTGTAGAAGTTCAGACTTGAACTGACAGGTTACCGATTTAGACGGGATGCCTGTCAGACCAAATTCAAGCTATGAACGTTTCCTGCCAGACTCGCTTGCCGTCGTCCAATGTCGCCATTGGCCCATTGGCGTTCGACCACAACACATTTTACCCCGATGCGTGCGTTTTGTATTGTCATCAATTAACCACTGTTCCCAATCCGCTTGCAGTATATCCAACACGGCTTCATCCTCGGCAAATACGACGACCAGTTCATCCGTACCAGCCAACCCGGCCATGAAATCGTCTTTGCGCTAACCCGCAGCGGTAAATGCGTTGGCCTGGCCATCCCCAACCTGTTTAAACATCAAGGTTCGGTTGTCGTCAACGTAACCGTTCACAAGAACAATGAATAAGTTAGCGCCAGCCCCCTGACAGCGGCTGGCCGGTTAGGCGTGGGTCAGTTGACAGGCGCGCGGATCAGGTAGCGGGAGCCGCGTCGTGATCGGTTGCCCCTGCAGTCCGGCGGTGCAGAGCTCGCGCAGCAAGTGGCTGGTATTGAGATTCAACCGTTTGGCGGTTTCAATGACCGACAGGATCATCGGACGAAACTGATCGCCGCGTAACGACTGACTGGCAAAGCTCAGCTTGCGCCAGATCACGTACGAGCGCAAGGCACGCTCAGCGGCGTTATTGGTGAGCGGAACACGCCCATCACGCAAGAATGTCCAGTACAGCGCCTCGTCGTTCAGCACGTGCCGGCATTGCCGGGCTGTGCGCGAAAAATAATCTGAAAATGACCTGAAGCCATGCCCATGCGTTCGCGCCGCTATGCAGCGCGAACCTGCCGGTTAATTCAGGTTTATCAGATCGGGCCGCAGACTTCGATGACGGCTTCAGTCATTGCCGCGACGATAATATCCGCTTCGGCCTGCGTCAGGCAGAGCGGCGGCGCGAAACCCAGAATATCGCCCTGCGGCATGGCGCGGGAGATAACGCCGCGCTTGAGCAGAGCGGCGTTGACTTTGCCAGCCAGCTGTCCAACCGGCGTGTGGAATTCGCGCCGGGCTTTATCGGCAACCAGCTCGACCGCGAGCAATAAACCTTCGCCGCGTATGTCCCCGACTTGCGGATGCTCCGCCAGCGCGTCTGTCATTGCCTGTCTGAAATAGGCACCGGTCTCGGCTGCGTTCTGGACCAGACCGAGCTGGTCGATCAGCCTCAGGTTGGCAACCCCGGCGGCAGCGCAGATCGGATGAGCGGAATAGGTCCAACCGTGGCCAATCGCGCCAAATTCGTCAGTACCCTGTTCCAGCACTGACCAGATTTTCTCCGACACAATCGAAGCTGACAAAGGCGCATAAGCCGAGGTCAGACCTTTAGCCGAGGTGATAATGTCGGCTTCGATGCCGTAATGATCACAACCGAACATGCTGCCGAGTCGGCCAAAACCGGTCACGACTTCGTCTGCGATCAATAAAATATCATAGCGCTGCAGGACTTCCTGAATGGCTGCCCAGTAACCTTTGGGCGGGGGTACCAGACCACCGGTGCCAAGTACCGGTTCGCCAATGAACGCAGCGATAGTGTCCGGGCCTTCGGCTTGGATCAGTTTGTCCAGCTCGGCGGCACAATGCGCAGAAAATTCCTCTTCGCTGAACCCTTCGGCAGCGGCACTGCGCCAGTAATAATAAGGCTTCGGTGTGCACGACCTGGGTGAGCGGCAAATCAAATTTTTTATGGAACAGCTCCAAGCCAGTCAGCGAGCCGGTCATCAGGCCCGAACCGTGATAGCCACGCCAGCAGAGATGATTTTTTCTTTTGCGGGCGACCCAGCACGTTATTGTAGTACCAGACCAGTTTGATATTGGTCTCGTTGGCGTCCGAGCCTGACAAGCCGTAATACACCCGGCTCATGGACTTCGGCGCCCGGTCAATAATCATTTTGGAAAGCGTAATCGACGCTTCGGTGCCATGACCGACATAAGCGTGATAATAGGCCAGCTCTTTCGCCTGCTCGGCGATGGCGGTGGCGATCTCCACCGACCGTAACCGACATTGACACAGTACAGGCCGGCAAAGGCATCTAGCAGTTTATTGCCTTCCCGGTCTTTGATATAGACGCCTTCGCCGCTGCTGATAACGCGCTGGGCCAGCTCGCCGCGGGCAAACTGGGCCAAATGGGTCGAGGGTGAAAAAGTGATCCCGATCCCAGGATTCAAGTTGATCGTTTTTAAGCATTTTGTTCTCCTGCTAAGCCGTCGCTGAACGACAGCTTCTGTTAGGTACGAGGCGTGCCCGCCAACTACGAAAATGAAACAGATGCAAGAAGCTGTTTCGAAAACAGCTTCTGATTTGGGGCAGGGACGCCCCAACGGAAAAACAGAATCCATAAAATTTTGTTTTCCGGAGAAAATGAAAATCTTTGATTTTTATTTTCGATTTTGAAATATCTGGATGATATTTCTGAAACAGATACTAAGACCAATCCCGGCAGACATATTTGACATCCGAAAACGCCTCGATACCATGCCGCGAGCCTTCCCGGCCAAGACCGGATTGCTTCATGCCGCCGAACGGGATGGGTGCGCCGGTGACTTTGCTGCGATTAACCCCGATCATACCGAATTCCAGCGCCCGGCTGATGCGGTAAATACGGGCCGGATCGCGCGTGTGCAAATAGGCAATCAAGCCATATTCCGTGGCGTTGGCCTGCTGGACAACAGTCTGCTCATCGTCAAACGGGGCTATTGCCGCAATCGGACCAAACGTTTCTTCATGGAATATTTTGGCCTCAGGCGGCACATCGGCTAGCACCGTCGGGGTGAAAAACAGCGGGCCAAGCGCGTGTATCGCACCGCCACACAGCAGGCGAGCACCTTTATCGAGCGCGTCGGCAACCTGTTCCTGCTGCTTGGCGACTGCCGCCGGGTTCATCAGTGGGCCGATATCCGGATCGTCGATACCAGGGCCGATGGACAGTGCCTGGGTCTGTTCGGTAAAGCGGCGACAGAATTCAGCGTAAATGGGGCGTTCGATATAAAACCGGTTGGCTCCCAGGCAATCCTGGCCGGAAGTGGCAAATTTGGCCTTGATGGCCTCGGTGACGGCTTTGTCCAGATCGGCATCCGCGAACACCAGAAACGGCGCGTGGCCACCTAGTTCCAGACTCAGGCGTTTGATGGTTGGGGCGCACTGCTGATACAGCAGCCGACCGATAGCGGTCGAGCCGGTAAACGACAGCGCCCGTACCCGCGGATTTTGCGTCCAGGTGCCGACGATAGTAGCCGGTTCGCCCACCACCACATTAAACACCCCGGCCGGGAAGCCCGCCCGTTCAGCCAGCTCGGCCAGGGCCAGGGCAGATAACGGGGTTTCCTGCGAGGGATGTACGACCACGGTGCAGCCTACCGCAAGTGCAGCGGCTGCCTTGCGGGTGATCATGGCAATCGGAAAATTCCAGGGTGTGACCAAGGCAGCGACCCCGACCGGCTCGCGCCAGACCTCGACCTCAGCGGACGGCAGATGCGAGGTGACGCTCAGAATATCTGGTCGTTTGGCCTCTTCGGCGAAGAACTCTACAAAAGACGCAGCATAGTCAATTTCACCGTGCGCTTCCGAAAGCGGTTTGCCCTGTTCCAGCGTCATGATCAGTGCCAGATCATGCTGATGTTGCAAAAGCAGTGTGTGCCAGTGCTTCAAAATGTCTGCGCGCTCTTGCGGCAAACGGGCTGACCAGGCCGGAAACGCTGCGTGGGCTACCTCAACCGCATGTTCAGCGTCTTTAGCATCGGCTGCATTGACAGTGGCAATGGACTGGCCGGTCGCCGGATTGATAACCGGCAAAACAGCGGTTGCAGGCGCGCTAAGCCAGTTTCCCTGGATATAGGACGCGGTATGTAATAGTGCCGGGTCGGCAACGGCAATGCGTTCCTGGGCGGGGGAGGTGTCGGCTGGCTGGCTCATCGTCATATCTCCAAAGTTTGCAGAGATACTAACAAGGACTGACGCCGGATATGGACGGTTTTACCGGTGGTTTACCGACCGAACTTCGTTTAGAGCCGGCTTCTGCCTAATTATCTTCGTCAGGTATGGCAGGCAGTTGCTGCGCCTGTTCCAGCAGGGCGGCAACCGGGGCCGGGCTCGATTTGACCGGCTTGGTCACGATAAACGTGAAGTAGCGTTTGACCCCGATATTGCTATCCAGCAATTGATCCATCAGCTGCTGATAGTGATCAACATCGACTGCCATAATTTCCAGGAAATAATCCACTCCACCGCCAACCGCCAGGCATTTTGTTACTGCCGGAGTTTTTTGAATTGCGTTTTCGAAACGTTTGAAGTCGGCGGCACGATGGTTTTCCAGCTCGATCTGAACCAGAAAAGTCGAATACGGGACGATCTTGTCCAGCGCGATTTCCGCCTTGTAACCGTTGATCAAACCGGCTTTTTCGAGTCGTTTGAGTCGTTGCCAACCGGCGGTGGGCGATAAATTGATACGCTCCGCCAGCTCGGCTTTGCTGATGCGACCGTTTTCTTGCAGGATCTCTAAGATTTTCAGGTCCCGTTGGTCGGGATTTAAGCCCAAATTGCTATCTCCTTGCTCTGATCTTACATTCAGCTGGCATAGTAAAGTACCTCGCTTCAGCCTGCCAGTGACGCCTGCAGGCAAACCTGCGGCCCGTCCTTGAGTATGCCTGTCGGGCGGTGCTAAAAAAACAACAGGCGTTCGACGAATAAGCCCAGACCAATCGCAAGCACAACGCCTGAGAGCGCGGTGCTGTAGCGATGCGCTGTTGCGTTTGCAGATGTTTTGGAGACCAGTGAAATCATAAGAACAACAGCCAGAACAACGGCCGCCTGACCGGCTTCCACGCCAAGATTAAAATTCAGCAGTGCGAGCAGCAGATTATCCTGCGGCAGCCCCAGTTCCCGTAATATCGAAGAAAATCCAAACCCGTGTACCAGACCGAACAAAAAACTGATGATCCAGCGCTGCGTTATGGCTCGGCGAGCTAATAAGTTCTCGGCGGCGACAAATGCGATAGAGGCAGCGATAGCGGCTTCCACCCAATGACTGGGCAGATTGACTACACCCAAAACAGCCATAGCAAGGGTAATACTGTGTGCGACAGTAAATGCAGTGACGATCTTGAGCAGTGTCAGCAAGCCACCGCCACCCAGTAATAAGGCCAGCAGAAACAGCAAATGATCATAGCCCGTCAAAATATGGGTTATGCCGAGCGTGAAAAAATAGCCTGCGCCCTGAGTCTCAAGCGTGGCAGACATTGCCGGGCTGGCAGCATTAACAGTAAGGCTGAATTCCGGTGTTTCCCTGGAAAAAATAAATTGCTGCGCTCCTTCAGGCCATTCAATACGCGCCAGTGTATGCAGTTGATCGCCAAGAACTGCAGGCAGCTGGTCATATATTTTAAGGGTTTGCACCTCTTCGGCGCAGACAAAATCAACCAGCGCGGTGATGCTGACGGACGCCGAAGCCGTCGCTGCCGGTGCAATCTGACCGGGGCCAGCCTGGCAGGGCTGGCCATTATTGCTGAGCTGAATCTGCTCCGAGATGGCCCTGAGCAGAGGCTGGTAATCAGGGCGACTGCTGCGGCCAATGCCTGTTTCGTCGGCCAGTGTGCCGGGCGGCAGCGAGGACAGGGTCAGACTGTAACGCACCATCTGTCCGCTGATCTGGATTACAGCATAGCTGGTGGTGGCACCATCATGGGCAAAAACACCACTGGCGAACAGTAATGCCAGGGCACCTGTCAGGATACGAATGCTGGCCATCAGGATGAGCTCTGTTGTAGTACGGTCTGCCATTCCTTGCCAACAAAATTCGACATTAAATACAGTGTCTCACTGTCTTTTAAGCGCATGAATTGCAGAAAACCATCGCTGTTATGATTGCCGAAGTCCGCTTCCAGCACGGTGCCGTCCGCGTTGCCAAGCAGGACTGACAGCTGCGGCGGGTCCAGACCAAAATCCTGCCAGTTGGCGGTCTGAATATCTTCGGCGCTGAGCACGCGCACCGGATTGGCCGTGTGCATAAATTTGACCGCCCGCTCAAGTGTCTCGATGAATGCCGCATCCAGCGGGCGGTCGACATCGCTTTGCAGTTGCCAGCCCTGGGCCTGGCGCAGCAGCGTCAGCGTCTGACCGTCTGCGGTGATAACAACCCGGCTGATGGTTTCAGGTGCCAGCTCAAGCACCCCTTTCGCTTCACTTTTAACGAACTGCCGGCTTTGCGGTAGCGCGCCGGTTATCAGCATGACGACAAGATAAGCACAGGCCAGTGCCGCTGCCAGCGCCAGCCGGAAGCGGTGCCAGTGGATTTTGCCGGACAGGTTGGATGGAATAATCATCGGCGTCGCCACCAGATAATGCCGCCCAGGGCAAGGACGGCGAGAGGCAATAGCACCACCAGCAGCAGGAAGATGCCCTGCATCTGGGCCTGGGTCAGTAAAATCAGCGATGGCACCGGGATGCGTGATGCGATGGGCACATTGCGTTCCTCGCGGGCCAGCCAGCGTACCATCGCCAGCGCAAGATCACTATTGGCCATATAGGGAAAGAACGAATTGCTGGCAAAATCACTATCACCGATCACCAGGGCCCGAAAGGGTTGACCAGAGGGTTGACCTGGAGAGGCCGGCAGTTGGCCTTCGCTCGCGACCGCCAGAATATGTGACTGCGGCTGGCCGGTAGCCGGTTCGCTCACTGGTTCAGCCGTTGAGCCGCTTATTGGCTGGGAGATAATTTCGCGTTGTTCTACAGCGGCTACCGTTTGCGAATAACTGTCGCTACTGCTGGTAATAAGCGCAAAGGTGTTGATGCCCGGTGCTGGCTGAACCTGCTCGATAGCGCGGACGCCAGGGTAAAAGGTAAAAGATACCCGGCGCGTGATCGGGTGCGGATCGTAAGCCGTTACGGCCACCATTTCCGGATCATTGCCGTAATGACTGGTCGGGTCGAGCACGACCTGTTGCGGCAGCCGCACGCCGAGTGTTTGCAACAGGCGCTCAAGCTGCGGTTCCAGCACAAAACCCAGGTCATACATCAGCAGCAGAGAGCCGCCTTGTTGCAGATACGCTGTCAGCAGTTCGCTTTCTGCGGGCAGGTAGGTGTTGCGCGGGCCGGCATTGATGACCACGGTACAGTCCGGTGGAATCGCCTTGGCGCGGGCCGGGATGATTTTCCGCACATCGTAGCCCAGGGCTTCAAGTGAGCGGCGCATCCGGCCCATACCGTGCTCGGTGGTGCGAATGATGGCCGATGCGGCATCGTCATGATTGTGGCCGGAAACACCTTCCAGATGGGTATGAAATTCAAAGTTGTCAATCGGGTATTCATTATGCCCCTCTATGAAACAGATCTGAATCACCCGCTGACGCAGCACCCGCTGGATTCCGATAGCAATTTCACTCTCATCGGTGCTGCGCACCAGCACGCGCCGGCCGTCGGCTTCGAGTACGGCAGCGTTGTAGAATTTAACACCGAAGTTTTGCGCCAAGGTGGGCTGTTTGTCCGGGTCGATGGTTTGCACATCGAGCAGAGGATTGCGCCGGCCCATGACCTCGACAATATCCCGGGCGCGGCGGCCGTTCTGATCCTCGCCCTGATAAAAATACGTGAGTTTCACTGGCTGATCGAGCTGGTCAACCACTTCCAGGGCTTGTTGTGACGGTGTGAAAACGTGCTCGCGGGTCAGATCAATATAGGCGTCATGCAGTGACAGTGCTGTATTGGCAAGCAGTACGACAGCGAAGCTCACTACGACAACACCAGCGTTATAAAGGAGCGCGAGCGGGCGCTTGAAACGCGTTTGCAAGGGGAGTTGCTGGGCGGCCAGGAACAAAACGATGACGGCTACCAGCCAGCCCAGAAACCAGGCCAGATTAATGAGTTCGCGTGGACTGAAGGCGTGTTCCATAAGAGCCCTTAACGCCTCGCCAGAGCCCGCACACTGAGCAACAGCCCGAGCAGGATCAAGGTCAGGAAAAAGCCGAAATCGGACAAATACAGTGCGCCGGTGGCGAACGGTGTGAGATGAGCAATCAGCGACATATTGATCACGAAATTATCGTAAGGGGCAGGTAGCAGCGCACCCAGCGAGTCCAGCATCCACAGCAACAGGAACAGACCCAGCGACAGCGCTGCTGCGACGATCTGATTGGCGCTGAGGGCAGAGATCGCGAGTCCTAAGGCGGTCAGTGCCGCGCTGAGCAGAAACAGCCCGAGATAACCGCTGTAAACCGGTCCCCAGTCGGGTTTGCCAAAAATCTGCAGGGTAATGGGATAGACCAGCGTCAGTGCCAGCATCAGCACAAGCACCGCCAGGCTGGCCAGAAACTTGGCCAGTACGACATCGATCTCGCGCACCGGTGAACTCAGCAAAAGCTCAAGGGTGCCGCTGCGTCGTTCTTCGGCGAATAAACGCATCGTTATAATAGGTACGATCAGCAGCAGCAACATGGCGGCCTGAAAAATGGAATGCACCAGGGTTGCTGTTTTAGTGAGAAACAGCGCTGCGGTGAAGGTGTAGCCCATCAGTAACAGAAAAACGGCAATCAAGGTATACGCGATGGGTGAGGTAAACAGCGCTTTGCTTTCTTTGGCGAATAAGGGGGCAAGATTCGTCATGTGGCAGGGGTAGCGGTCAGTTCAAGAAACAGCTCTTCGAGTCCTGTGTGCAGTTGCGTGATTTCGAGTAGCCCGCAATCGCTGGCCAGCACGGTGGCTGCCAGCTGTTCTGCCACAGCGGGGGCGGTCACTCCGATAACAAAACTGCTGATGTCATCTTCTGTGCTGCCGGCTACTGTTAAACCTGTTACACCGGGCACGGTCCGCAACGCCTGTTGTACGGCATCGGGATCAGCACTGCGCAGCCGTAGCCGTAGGCGGGGTTGCTGTATCTGGTCAAGTGCCTGTACGGTGAGCAGACGCCCGTTCAGTAACACGGCCACACGGGTAGCCACTTTTTCAATTTCGCTCAGAATATGTGAGGTCACCAGAATCGTGTGCCGGGCTGCCAGTGAGCGGATCAGTTCGCGCACCTCGATAATCTGGCGCGGGTCGAGTCCGTTGGTGGGTTCATCGAGGATCAACAATTGCGGTTGATTGAGCAGCGCTTGCGCAATAGCCACGCGCTGGCGATAGCCACGGGACAGTTTGCCGATAGCAAGCCGGCGTACATCAGCCAGATCCAGCTGTGTGCATACCGTATTGATCGCTGCTGTTAATCCGGCACCGCTCAGGCCTTTGATCCGGCCCATAAACGCAAGAAATTCGTCCACCCACATATGGCTGTAGAGCGGCACATCTTCCGGCACATAACCGATCCGGCGGCGTGCCTCAAGCCCCTGTTTGATGACATCCAGGCCAGCAATTCGGGCATGTCCGGCAGTAGGTTGCAGGTAGCCGGTAAGCATGCGCAGTATCGTGCTTTTACCGGAACCATTGGGGCCGAGCAGACCGAGCACGTCGCCTGCCTCAACCTGAAACGAGACCTCGTCCACGGCCAGTCTGCGGCCATAATATTTGGTGAGGTGATCGGCAGCGATGACAGGCGTCATGATGCCCAACAGTCTGGTGTTGCGATTATTTTTTGGCTGCTCATTGGCGTCATCACGGTGCGCTCTTCAGCGCTGAACATCGACTGATTGCAAGCAATCTGGCGTAGCGGTTTCATTCATAAAAGTGCCGGGGCAAAAATGCCCCGGCGGTGAACAGGAATAATCAGGTTCTGACGTCAGGCTCAATCATAATACTCGGGTGCTTTTTTCATGGCTTTGAAGGCATCCGGATCATGCGCCGTAAAGTAATCGGCGTCCTCTGAGGCCATCATAAAACGGATGAACTCGTAGGCACGCATGATGCCGGCCGGATCGTAAGCCAGGACCAGATTGGGCGGAATGCTTTTCTCGATATTTTCACGAAAATAGGCGTTATCACCGGTCAGGATGATGGTACCCGTATTGGGCAGCCGGACGGTCATCATCTGATGCCCTTTGGTGTGACCGCGCGAGCTTTTCACCACGATGCTGCCATCGCCAAAGATATCCATATCCTCGTTTTCCAGAATGACCATGTTCATGGCATTGGGTTTGCCGCTGCCCACGGGTGAGCGCAGGGCCCAGGTGTCGGCAGGGATGAAA
The DNA here is from genome assembly GCA_041396125.1 of Gammaproteobacteria bacterium. Classification (GTDB taxonomy): domain Bacteria; phylum Pseudomonadota; class Gammaproteobacteria; order Competibacterales; family Competibacteraceae; genus JAWKZG01. The sequence goes on from JAWKZG010000002.1 coordinate 704,229, forward strand.
GGACCGGTAAACGGTTCATCCGGGAACATCGAGTAATAGATTTCGTCGCGCTGAATAATCAGGGTCGAGTTCGGGAATTTGGCAACATTACCGCCGTGATCAAGGTGCATATGGCTTACCACGACGTATTTGATATCGTCCGGGGTCAGGCCGATTTTGCTCAGCTGCACATCGATAGCCACGTCAGGTGTGTTGACCGGCTTGAGTGATGCGAAATTTGGCCCCCAATAGCTTGGATCGGTGATGATTTTGTCATTATTGCCGGTATCGAACAGCACATTGCCTTTCGGGTGCTGGATGACGAAAAAGCCGACAGGGATCTGAATCGGCGGGTCCATGGGACCGAAGTTCTGAAGGACACCTTTGCCGATGGTGAGGGCACCGGAGCTGAAAACGTAAAGCTTCATTCCGGCCGGTGACTCTGCGGACGCATTTTGCGCCAGCCCAGTGACAAGCAGCGCAGCGGCTGCCAGGACTTGCCAACATTTCATTCTTCTTTCCTCCCAAAGTTTATTGTCAAAAGCCAGGTCGATACCCTAAACGGGTGCCTTTGGCGCAGTTGCCCTGCGACACTGCGGCTGATGGCCTTTCTGACAGGATTAATAATAGGTAGTGATTTTTATAAAATCCAGAGGGAGAGAAAAAAATGTTCACATATGAAGCTGTGGGGAAGGCAGTGATAAAGGCGTATTACTGTCAGAAGCACTGTGGAGGGAAAGGTTTTCGGACATGCGCACGAATGACCCGAAACGGGTCACTCGTACAGCTGCTGCTACCGGAGATCCGGTGACAGGATCAATACATATGCTGGCCGCCGTTGATCGACAGCGTGGAGCCGGTGATGAAATCGGCATCATCAGCAACCAGAAACAGCACGGAACGGGCAATGTCTTCCGCCCGGCCCAGACGGCCGACCGGGATTCTGGAAATGATTTTTTCCAGCACCCGTTCCGGCACGGCACGCACCATATCGGTGTCTACGTAGCCCGGTGCAATGGCATTGACAGTGATACCGGCTGAAGCACCTTCCTGGGCCAGGGCTTTGGTGAAGCCGTGGATACCGGATTTGGCTGCCGCGTAGTTGACCTGACCATACTGGCCGGCCTGACCGTTAACCGAACCGATATTGACGATACGGCCAAATTTGCGTTCCCGCATGCCGTCGATGACATTGCGGCACATGTTGTAGCAGGAGCCCAGATTGGTATCCAGCACGGATTGCCAGTTCTCGGGGGTCATTTTGTGCAGCGTGCCGTCACGGGTAATGCCGGCGTTATTGATCAGGACTTCGACCGGGCCACCCAGGTCTTCGACGATGCGCTCAACACCGGCTTTACAGGCTTCGAAATCGGAGACATCGAATTTGTAAACCGGGATGCCGGTGCTCTCGCTGAATTGCTTGGCGCGCTCATCATTGCCTGCATAGTTGGCCGCGACTTTATAACCGGCGTTTTTCAGGGCGATGGAGATGGCCGCGCCGATACCACGGGTGCCGCCTGTTACGATAGCTACTCTTGCCATTATTGATTCCTCGTTGCGTTAGAAAAACTTGTTTTCAGATAAAAACTATCAACTGGCTGGATAGCCAATTTGCTGCAATGCCGCGCCAATTTCCGCGAGAATGGCCGGGTCATCAATCGTCGCCGGCGCTTTATAAGGTGCGCCATCAGCGATTTTTTTCATGGTACCACGGAGCACTTTGCCCGAGCGGGTTTTGGGTAATCGCGGTACCACCACGGCGGTTTTAAAGGCCGCGACCGGGCCAATCTGCTGCCGGACGCGCTGGATCAGTTCCTGGACGATAGCGTCCTGGTCGCGCTCCACACCGGCTTTCAGAACGACCAGTCCGAGCGGTGCCTGACCTTTGAGTTGGTCTTCCACACCGATGACCGCACATTCAGCCACATCCGGGTGACTGGCCAGCACTTCCTCCATGGCTCCGGTGGATAAACGATGCCCGGCGACGTTTATCACATCATCGATCCGGCTCATGATCCAGAGGTACTGGTTGTCGTCTTTGTAACCGGCGTCGCCGGTCAGGTAATAGCCCGGATAGGTGCTCAAATAAGACTGTCTGAAGCGCGCATCATTCTGCCACAAGGTTGGCAGGCAGCCGGGTGGCAGCGGCAGTTTGACGACAATACTGCCCATATCGCCGGGGGCGACTTCACGCCCGTTTTCGTCCAGAACCTGCACGTCATAACCGGGTACCGCACGGGTGGGTGAGCCATGCTTGACCGGCAGGGGCTCGACGCCCAGACAATTGGCCGCGATTGACCAGCCGGTTTCGGTTTGCCACCAGTGATCAATGACCGGCACTTTCAGCATGCTCTCAGCCCATTGCAGGGTATCGGGATCGGAGCGTTCACCGGCCAGAAACAGCGTTCGGAAACCGCTTAAATCATACTTTTTCAGCTGCCGGCCATGCGGGTCTTCTTTGATGATGGCGCGAAACGCGGTGGGTGCCGTGAACATGGTGCACACCTTGTGTTCACTGATCACCCGCCAGAACGCCCCCGGATCGGGCGTGCCTACCGGTTTGCCCTCATACAGCACCGTGGTGCAGCCGTGCAGCAGCGGGGCGTAGACAATATACGAATGGCCGACCACCCAGCCGACATCGGACGCGGCCCAATACACTTCGCCCGGCTCGACGTTATAGATATAACGCATGCTCCAGGCCAGGGCTACGGCGTGACCGCCGTTATCGCGCACCACGCCTTTCGGTTGACCGGTAGTGCCGGAGGTGTACAGAATATAGAGAGGATCAGTGGCTGCCACGGGTACGCAGTCCGCCGGTTCGGCACCTGCCATGGCCTCGTCCCAGTCCAGATCGCGGCCAGCGACCATGTCCGCTTCCGCCATGGGCCGTTGCAGGATGACGCAATGCGAAGGCTTGTGGGCGGCGAGTTCAATCGCCTGATCGAGCAGCGGCTTGTATTTGATAATACGGTTGACCTCGATCCCGCAGGAGGCGCTGACGATCAGTTTGGGTTTGGCATCGTTCAGCCGGGTGGCCAGTTCGTTGGCAGCGAAACCGCCGAACACCACGGAATGGATAGCGCCCAGACGGGCACAGGCCAGCATGGCAATGGCGGCTTCCGGCACCATCGGCATATAGATAATGACCCGGTCACCTTTAGTAACCCCCTGGGCTTGCAGGACACCGGCAAATAATGCGACCTGATCGCGTAATTCCCGATAGGTGTAACGACGGATAGTATCGGTCACCGGGCTGTCGTAAATCAGCGCCAGCTGCTCGGCCCGACCCTGTTCAACATGCCGGTCCAATGCGTTATAACAGGTGTTGAGTTCAGCGCCGACAAACCAGCGGCCCGAGGGTGTAGTGCTGACGTCCAGGACCTGGTCCCAGGGTTTCGTCCACGCAATCGCCTGCGCCGCTTCCCCCCAGAAACCAGCCGGATCGGTCAGCGAGCGTTGGTATATCTCATCAAATAGGCCCATGGCAATCTCCGCCTGTCAGATACGCTCAAACAAAGCGGCGATTCCCTGACCGCCACCAATACCAATACATGTCGTTACCACCCTAACAGTGGCAGCCAGATCGCAGGGTGGAAAATCTTTCAGGCTACCGCCAAAATCGTCAGCCGCAGTGCGCACACCGCTGAGTACGACGACTTCACGTTGATTGCCCATTAAAAACTCCTCTTAAGTTTGTCCGTAGGGACAAGGCTGCCAGGGCTAATTGACCTGACAGCCTGCCGGATTCTAATTATTTATTTGGTAGACCGGTTGGCGATAAGATCATCGACCACCGCCGGTTCGGCCAGGGTGCTGGTATCACCCAGGTTTTCCAGTTCATTGGCGGCCACTTTGCGCAGAATGCGGCGCATGATTTTGCCGGAACGGGTTTTCGGCAGACCCGGTGCCCACTGGATAACATCCGGGGAGGCTATCGGGCCGATTTCCTTGCGTACATGCTGTACCAGCTCTTTGCGCAATTCTTCGCTGGGTTCGACGCCTACCATCAGCGGTGACATAGGCGTAGATACCCTGGCCCTTGATATGGTGCGGGTAGCCCACCACAGCGGCTTCGGCGACAGCTTCATGCAGTACCAGTGCGGACTCGACCTCGGCGGTACCCATCCGGTGACCGGAGACGTTGATGACATCGTCCACCCGACCGGTGATCCAGTAATAGCCGTCTTCATCACGGCGGGCACCGTCACCGGTGAAATAATAGCCGGGGTACATGGCGAAATAGGTTTCATGGAAACGCTTGTGATCGCCGTATACCGAGCGCATCTGACCGGGCCAGGGACGGGTGATAACCAGATTGCCCGAGGCCGCACCTTCAATTTCCTTGCCCTGGTCGTCCAGCAGTGCAGGTACTACGCCGAAGAAGGGTCGTGTTGCCGAACCGGGTTTCAGCGCGGTTGCGCCGGGCAGCGGGGTGATCAGGATGCCGCCGGTTTCAGTCTGCCACCAGGTATCGACAATCGGGCAGCGATCTTCGCCGACCACGTGGTGATACCATTCCCAGGCCTCGGGGTTGATCGGTTCACCGACCGAGCCCAGCAGGCGCAAACTGGAGCGATTGGTTTTCTTGACCAGTTCATCGCCCATACCCATCAGTGAGCGCAATGCGGTGGGGGCGGTATAGAAAATATTGACCTGATGCTTGTCCACAACCTGCCAGAAACGGCTGGCGTCGGGGTAGGTCGGAATACCCTCGAACATCAGCGTGGTCGCGCCATTGGTCAGCGGGCCGTAAACAATATACGAATGGCCGGTGACCCAGCCTACATCAGCGGTACACCAGTAAATATCGCCATCGTGATAATCAAAGACATATTTATGGGTGATCGCGGTGTAAAGGTTATAGCCGCCGGTGGTGTGCAATACCCCCTTGGGCTGACCGGTGGAGCCGGAGGTGTACAGAATGAACAGGGGATCTTCCGCATCCATCTGTTCGGGTTCGCACTCAGTGGATTGCGCGGCGCACAAATCGTGATACCAGAGATCGCGCCCTTCAGTCCATTCGACCGGTTCGCCGCCACGTTTGACGACAATCGTATTCTGGATGCTGGGGGTGTTTGTCAGGGCTTTATCGGCATTGGCTTTCAGCGGAACCTTACGTCCGCCACGCAGGCTCTGATCGGAGGTTATCAATACTTTACAGGCCGAATCATTGATCCGGTCGCGCAGGGCATCGGGCGAGAAGCCGCCGAAAACCACCGAATGGATCGCGCCGATCCGGGCGCAGGCCAGCATGGCGACCGCAGCTTCCGGAATCATCGGCATATACAGGCACACCCGGTCGCCTTTCTCCACGCCCAGGCTTTTCAGGCCATTGGCGAGGCGGCAGACATCGGCATGCAATTCACGGTAAGTGATTTTTTTATCTTCATCCGGGCTGTCGCCTTCCCAGATGATCGCGACCTGATCACCGCGGCTGTCCAGGTGACGATCCAGGCAGTTATAGCTGACGTTCAGTTTGCCGCCTTCAAACCAGCGGATATTGGCCTTGTTGAAATCGTAGTCCAACACCTTTTCCCAAGGTTTGAACCAGGTCAAAAATTCCGTGGCCTGCTCGGCCCAGAAGCCTTCCGGATCGTCCACTGAACGCTGATACATAGCGTTGTACTGCGCTTCATTGATCCAGGCCTTGGCGGCAACTTCTGCTGGCACAGGATAGATTTTATTTTCAGACATGCGGTTAACTCCTTGGATGAAAAGTAGTGTGGGTATGTGCAGGGATCAGGGCTAGAACGCCGGTTTTTCGGGTTCTGAGTTATAGCGCTTGAGGCTGGCTATGATTTCCTCACGAGCAGCATCTGCGCGATCCCAACCCTCTATTTTGACCCACTTGCCAGGCTCCAGATCTTTGTAATGGTCAAAGAAATGGGTGATCTGATCAAGGATCAGCGGCGACAGGTCGTAAGGGGTTTCGATATTCTTATACAGTGGTGTCAGTTTTTCGATCGGTACAGCCAGAATTTTGGTGTCACGACCGGACTCGTCGGTCATATTCAGCATGCCGATCGGACGGCAGACAATGACCGAACCCGGTATCAGTGGAAACGGTGTCGGCACCAGTACATCCACCGGATCGCCGTCTTCGGACAAGGTACCGGGAATATAGCCATAGTTGCAGGGATAGTGCATTGATGTATTCATAAACCGGTCCACGAACACCGCTCCGGTTTCTTTATCAACCTCGTACTTGACCGGATCGCTGTGGGCTGGAATCTCGATCACGACGTTGACTTGCTGTGGCGCTTTATCGCCAGGTGGAATTCTGCTGATGCTCATGAATAGTCCTGGGTTGATTAGATGAGAATAATATTTGACTCAACATGGCTCATATAAGCAATTTACAGGCCAATTATTTTTTGTTTAACTAATTGAAAGTAATATAAAAAATATTGGTTGATTACGATGGCGTTTGCGTTTGTTACGGTTGGTAACAATCTTCCGAGTACCCCGGTAACAGCAACACAGCGGGAACACGCCTGGCTGATCCTGCACCTGGCTGGATCAGCCGGAGAGGGTCGCATAGGAAATGATATAACACTCGCCAGTAACGAAAAACAGGGCAGGGGTGCGGTTTTACAGACCGTCAGTGTGGTGTTGACGTGCAGCGGTCATGAAGCTGCTTGCTGGCAGGCAGAGGCTCAGGCTGTTGGGCAGCAAAAAATCAGAAGAGAATGCTGGGTTTAGCCGAATGGCTTGAAAACCGGGTAGCGCTGATAGCGCAGCACTACCCGTAGTGCAGAGAACCTTACAGTTTATCCAGTTTGATAAAAAGCGTTTCGCCGGACGAGTCATCGACGCCGTCGTTATCGGTTACGATATAAGCATCGCCTGCGGCATCAACCGTGAATCCTTCCACTTTATCCACCACGAACCCGTGCAGAGCGCGCAGGTCGGGCAGCAGATCGCGCACCAGTTCCTTTTTGACGACCGGTAACTCGGTGCCCAGTTTGGCCGGTTGCAGTTCACTGGCTGCAATTTTATAAAGCTTTTTGATCTTGGCCGCTTCAGCGATCTGATTATCGCGTTCCAGAATATACACCGTATCGCCTACGGCAGTGATCTCGGACAGTCCGACCCAGCCTTTATCGGCGCTGTCCAGGGGATAGTGCACGGCACCCCATGCTTTGCTGGACGGTTTGTAGGACACCAGTTTGACCAGCCCTTTCGGATCATCTTGCCATTCCCGCTGCAACGCCATCAACAAGGTCAGGTCCTCGCCGCTGCCGATTGTGGTAATACCTTCGAAACCAAAACGGGTTTCATGCGCCAGCAGTTCTTTCGGCAGGTTGATCTCCTGTTTGATTTCACCGGCGCTGTTGACGTGATAGATCGCATGCGGGATGAGCCGGTCGCTGCGCCCTTCGGAGGCTAGCCAGAAACCGCCTTGTCCGTCGACAGCTATGCCTTCCAGATCTAGTTGCTGGGCAGGGGAGCCAGCCCGGTTGATGGTGGTTTGCCGAGTGATCAGCGCCGGGGTCTGGCTGGCGTCGATAGTATAAATAGACGGTGCCATACGGTAAAAACTGTCATTGACCGCATACAGTTTGCCGGCTTGTTGCGGATCAGCCGCCAGACCGGACAGTGCGCCCCAGCCGATGGGTCGTCCGTCCGCCTGGGTAGCGGAGACAAGCTGCGGATAAGCAGGCGTGCCTTCGGCCAGTTCGTACAGCATCACGTGGGCGCGGACACCGCCGTCTTTGACCAGATCGGCTTCGTTGGCAGAGACGAACAGATTGCGCTGCGGGATAGTAACCGCACTTTCCGGTGCAATACCGGAGGGCAGTAATTGCACGAATTCAGGCGCTTGTCCGGTATCCCGATACACACCGATGATTGAAGCACGCTCGGTGATGATGAAAATATAGCGCTGGTCGCCATAACTGCCGACTGCGACACCTTCCGGCTCGGTGCCCTTATTACCACTGCGTTTTTCCGGGTAGTGACCGGCCTGGGCGATTGCGTATTCCAGGCTCAGACCGGACTCGTAAGCAACCGAACCGTCCTTATTGAAAATAGTAAAACTGCGCGAGCCGCCCTGATAATCGCCCTCGTTGGCGGTGACAAAGCGCTTGTCGTCCAGCCATTTGACGGCATCGGGCTCACGCAGGCGCGCCTGCTGAGCGCCGTCAAAAGTCAGTGCGCCTTCTTCCTGTACGTCTACGTTGGCCAGATCAACCGCACCAGCCGAGGCATGTGAAAGGAGTTTGCCGGACGCATCGAGTACCAGCAGGTGATTGTTTTCCTGCAGTGTCACGACAATCTCGTTATTGTTCTTGATATCGACGAATTCCGGCTCCGGGTCATCGCTGGCAATGTCCGCCAGGCCGCTCACATCCACCGTGATCATGCTGGCACAGTCCGCTACTCCTTCTTGCAGCGAAAAAATCACCACATTGCCGGCAGGGAGTTGCGGCATCTCACCGTCGTTGAGGTCTTCGTCGCGTTCGTTTTCAATAGCGATAGCGGCAATAGAACCATCGGGGCTGATCGCGATCGAGTCAGGCTGGCCGCCCAGATCGCAGCGGGCGATGATCGACTTCGAAGCCAGCTCAACCACCGCCAGCAGGCCGGATGGCTGGGTATAGCTCGCGGAGGTATTCACTGCGACCAGTGCCTTGCCATTTTTGACAGCGACGGAAGTCGGCTCGCCTTCCAGTTTAATAATGCCGCCGGGCTGCGGCGCGCGCGGATCGCTGATATCGATCAGGCCAAGCGCCTGCAGGGGACTGTCGGTATACACCAGCAGCCTGCCATCTGCGCTGGCAGCAATAATTTCGGCGGAGGACTCGCTTTTGGCGTCCATGTCCTTCGGTATATTGGCGCTGACGGGAAATGTCGCGATGCGATTGAACACCGGGGTAGCGTGGGCCAGACCGGCACTGGCAAGCAGAGCAGCTGTCAGGGCTGTCAGGGGTAGGGATTTTTGCATGGATAACCTCGATTGGTTTGTAATGCAGAGGGGACTAAAGCGGCATAGTATTGCGGGTACAGATGACAGAAATATGACAGGCGATGTGGTGCTGTCAGGCCCGGCAGGCCGTCCTGGCGGCAGTTTCAGGCCTGCCAGCGATGCAGAGAGATGAACGGGATTTTAGTGCGCCAGGCGTTTCAGCGCAGCCTGGAATTGTGCCTGGATATCGGCTTCAGCAGCATGTACCCCATCCTGAATCAACCACTTACCCGACACGATAACATCTTTTACCAACGGCTGATTGCCCGCGAACATCCAGCTGTTCAGCAATTCATCACCTGTGCGTTCGAGTAATAGAGGCGCTGCGGTATCAAGTACCAGAATATCGCCGCAATAACCGGGTGCCAGTTGTCCGCAGGGTCGGCCCAAAGCCTGTGCGCCACCACGCAGGGCCTGTTCGTACAGCGTACGCCCGGTCGCCCGGTGCGGCCCGCCCGCGAGTATATTGCGGCCCCGTTGCAGCAGCCGCTGACCGTATTCCAGCCAGCGTAGCTCCTCGACCGGGCTGACTGAAATATGGCTGTCAGAACCAATGCCAAACACACCCTGTTGCGCCAGATAATCCTGCGCCGGGAAAAACCGTCGCCCAGATTGGCCTCGGTGGTGGGGCACAGTCCCGCTACCGCACCGCTGGCCGCCAGGGTCTGTGTTTCCTGTGCGGTCATATGGGTTGCGTGAATCAGACACCAGCCGGCTGCTACCGGGCAATGCGTAAGCAACCACTGCACCGGCCTCTGACCGCTCCAGGCCAGGCAGTCGTCGACTTCCTTGGTCTGCTCGGCAATATGAATATGTACCGGGCAGTCCGGAGCCAGTGCGCGCGCCTGTTCAACCACCATCATCAGTTGTTCCGGCGGCACTGCACGTAACGAATGCGGGGCGATACCGGCACTGTGCTGTGGCTGCTGGCAGGCGTTTAACAGGTGTTCGAAAAGGCCTAAAAACTGTTCGGCATCGTTGAGAAAACGCCGTTGCCGGGTTTGGGCCGGTACATTGCCGAAATCACTGTGCTGATACCAGACCGGCAGGCAGGTGATCGCGATACCGGCAGTATCGGCAGCAGCCAGGCAACGCAGCGACATCTCGGCCCGCTCGGCATAAGGCTGGCCGTCCGGGGCATGATGCAGATACTGAAATTCCGCCACACTGGTATAGCCCGCTTTGAGCATTTCCAGATATAACTGGGCGGCAATCGCCTGCAGATCGTCCGGCGTTATCTGGCCGATAAAACTGTACATGGTTTCGCGCCAGGTCCAGAAGCTGTCCGGCCCCGCCCCGGCGCGTTCCGCCAGTCCGGCCATCGCCCGTTGATGGGCGTGTGAATGCAGATTCGGCATGCCGGGCAGAGCTGCCCCCGTTATCCGCCGGGCTTCGACAGGTGGCGGCGCGCTGTGCGTAATGGCACTGATCAGTCCATTCGGAGCAATACTGATGGTGACCTGTTCGTGCCAGCCGTCAGCTAGCAGTGCGCTATCAAAATAATAATGCTGTGTTTGATGCATGGCTTCACAACTCCGGAAAAAAATGGCTTAGCGTCGCGCTTGCAGCAGCAGATTGCGCGGCGTCTCATGCCGGGCACAGAAAGCCTGCAAACTCACGCGATAACCGTGTTCGGCCATAAACAGCGCCCGATCCAGCAGCAGCCAGATTTCCAGCGGCCGGCGGAACAGATGCCGTACCAGACTCATGCGTTTGACCCGCTGGCGGCGCTGTTGGCCCAGTGTTTCGTAATAGTGCCAGTCCACGCTGGCGGGCAGGCGCAGATCTTTACGCACCGCTGCCCACTGGCAAAAAGCCTGGAAATCCTGGTTTAACACGCTTTCGCGCACAGTGGGAACTGGCAGATAGGTATTTTGACCGCGTAGATCACGCTGCAAACTATCAAATCCCAGTCGCCACTGCACTTCGTTTTCGCGCAAACGGCGACGCCGCTGACCGCCAACCAGTAACTCCTGACTGGGTAACTGCAGATCCTGCCGTTCCAGGCGTAAGGTCGTGCTGCGGGCTGCTTGCGAAAGCGGCTGGTAAACCGGGCTGGCAATCAGATGATAACAGCAAGGTGCCAGGCTGATCGCACGCAGACCACGCGCTACGCTCAAACGCAGTAACTGCAGGTGTAAATCGCCGCAGGCGTGCAGGGCGACTGCATGTTGTTCGGGCTGGAGCAGTCCGGCGCTGGCGGGGGCGAGCACATCGGCACAATGAAACTGCAGCGGCAATTCTGTTGCCAGTTGGTGGCCTTGCCGGCACAAGTCCGGGTTGCGTTCGATACAATCTACCGGCTGGCCCGAGTGATGTGCCAGCAGCCGACCCAGATGGCCTTTACCAGCGCACCAGTCCAGCCAGGGCAGGGGCGTATGGGTAGCATCAAGATGAGCCACAAAAGCACTGATCTGCTGCCATTTCCGACCGGGAATCGCACGTTGTAGCCGATTCGGGAAAGTAATGCCGCCGCCGGTGGCGGCATCTGACTGAGTTGATAAAGCGCCGGGGCTGACGGAATAAAAGCGGCCAGCGCCTGGCTGAGCGCGTAAAAATCCGGGTCAAGCCGATCAATAACCGTATCGTCCAGACCGTCCAGAAAATCCGCCAGCGCCGGATTGCGGCTGCGCCAGGGATAATCAAATACATGATACGGCGCAGCTGCCGGTAGTGGGTATTTTCTGTAAGGTTATTTGTATATATAAATGTTGAACTAAAGAAATTGCTAGTTAGCGACACGGCAACGCTTTACCTGTTTGATACCCTTGATGAGAATAAATATAGGCTATAAGAATACAATTTAAGCAGCAGAGGCATCTCCTTACATATCTCTGAAAAAGGAGATCTAGCATAATGGTGAACTCTGTAAGTCTTTTATTTTACGGCATCGATACGCAGGATTTGTGTGGTTAGCTAAAAAATTTTTAAGGGACTGATAAATAATGTTTTTTGGCTTGTGTGTGATGAGATGAGTTAACGTTATCAGAGGTGATTGACACTACCAAAAATACGCTAAATTTGATTAAAAAATCTTTTAACTTTTGCCCACGAAAAGCCGTACCATGCCTGGTGCACCTCCAAAGACAAGGCCTACACAGAATAATTCCCTTGTTCGAGGAGATAATGCGACTAAGTGAACCTGAGTGTCCAGGGCGAGGTTGATTAGATGAATTTGGTATAGTGTTTAGTTTATAGAAGTCACCGAAAACTAATGTTGCTCCACCTGCTTTTACTCGACATTAGCTTCAGGTACATATTCAGGATTAATGCATTTAATGTGGTTTTTTCCACTAATATATTGAAAGGAATAACCTCTGCTTGCTGTTTGGTGTTCATTTAAAATTGGAAAAATTTTTAACCGCATTATTTAATCCACGAATTCGATAAGATCGCTCTGAACTTGAACGTCTACAAACGCCGCATCAATATTAACTTGGTTCCATGATAATTGATGTAATGCACGAACTTGCCCTATTTGTACGCTTTGGCCATTAGAGCGACGAGCCACTACAGCTTGTTCTTGGGCGATTCGTCCAATTTTAGCTACAACATGGCTGTTGGACAATATATTCAGGTTTGGTAAGGGCCTCTATTATAAGGCCGCAAGTGCCAATTAGCCTTCCTTGTATTTTTTGACCTCCTTGTAATCCTGTCAATCTGAAAGACTTATGATCTATTTCAACAACATCTGTTGGAATTAAAATATCAAGTGACTCACCATCTCTACCAATGCTGGTGGTCTACGGTAAACGAGAAGATTTAGGGTTCACTTTTTTTCTACATAGAATTTATCGAATACGCTTGTACGATTACCATTTACTTTTGTCCAATAGAATATCGAATATTAGCCATCGGAATATTTTTGAGTAGTGTTTAACACTGCGCCGAAGAGTCAAGATCAAGTTTATTTTTTGCCATTTTGAGTCACTGCCTCGATTAATAAAATTCTCCAGCTTACTCATGAGAATTTTATTAAATTATTAAAATTCAGTGTGTTTGTATTTTTGAGGTGAGTTAGAAGATTTCTTGGAAGTTGGTTGCTTGTTTGATGCTAATAAAACCATCATTAAGAATCTCACTGTTTAGTAAAGGTACAAGTTCTACTATATTGCCTTCTTTATTAAAACGGATGTCAAAAATACCCAATTTACCTTCTGCACCAGCACCTGCTTCTTCTCCAAACAAGAACCAATAACGTTATCTTTGACTCCTGCTGTAACTGCTTGCCCTGCAAAATTCAGAAGATTAGTTAAAGGAGTAGTAGCATCCATACTTGAAGTTACCTTAGTTAATATGCTACCGACCCCGATATCTAACGTCGTATCGTTTTTCGCTATATAGGTACCAATTCGAATGGCGTATTCTTTGCTATAATTAGGTACATAAATAACTTTGGTGTCGGTATCTGAAATTACTAAAATTGGTTTGCTCCCATAAACGCGAAAACCGTCAATTTCTTTATTTGTTTCTGTAATTGGGATTGCAGTAGTGTAGGAGCATCCTCCTATACTGCAAAATATGACTGCTATAAAAAATAATATAGCCATGTGTAGATTCAGCATTTTATTCTCCAATTATTTGTTAATTTTCTGAAAATTAATATCTTTAAAACCAACTCTTCTGAGGAGATCCTATTATAAATTTTTTCCTGTAGGTGGATTGAGGCGATTTCAAGGCGGCTCAAATTGCACATTGTAATTGCTTGTTAATACTCCTATCGTTTGATAAATCGTGAACTAAACTGTTTAGATATAATTCTATGCCTACCGTAATCCCATCGTGAATTTCCAATTAACGCTGCAATAGCGACCTCTTTTTACACTGCTCTTCAGGTTGTTAATCAAGCACCGGTATAGCTAAAAAAAACCCGCTTGCATATGAGTTGTCACGCCGGAGAGTAGACATGAGCATTAATCATCCTCGCCCAAAGCCAGAAGGCGCAGAACGCCATAATCAAGCCAAGTCTCGTCGCGATCAGGCCAGTACACTTGCGGCGCATCGCGTTGTGTCACCGCCAACTACTCATAGCAATGGCGAAGAACAAAAATATGCAGGTGTCTGGCCCTCGAACTTCACCAAAGGCTTACCGCATACAGAGGAAGGTGTTGTCGATGAACGGGCATACGAACTATTCGTGGATGCTATTAATCGGCCTGACACAAGCGTTGATGTTCCATTGGGGCCGATCGAAGCACATGGCGCACATCGACCGCAGGGATATTGTGAAAACCCGGATGCTGTCAAAGACTTCTATGGGGAGGGCTATTGCAAGCCTGATGGCGAGAAAGAAAATTTAATTAGTGTACGCCGTTGGGAAAGCCCCCTGGCAGGGCATGTGTATGATTTGCAAGGACCGGATGCTGGGTCAGTGGCTATGGAACGGGCACCAACTCTGGGATCCAGCGAATTGTGTGCTGAGATAGCGGAAGTATACGCGGCAGCTCTATTGCGTGATGTACCTTTCACCGGGATCGAAAATGCTGCAGGGACGAATCATGACGGTATCAGCGTTTCTTCTATCGTGGAGGGATTGAATTCTCTGTCCTGGTTTGATCCTACTGCAACACCGGATTCGGCGTTTCCTGACGGATCGGGGCAATTAACGCTGCAAGAGCAACGACGACGCAAAGCCCGGACTTACGAGCTGTTGGATAATGGCGCGGCTACAGTAAAACCTCTCGACGCTGCCAGTTTGCTGCGAGGTTCCGTTCCTGGTGCTAAGCAAGGTCCTTATATCTCACAGTTTCTTTTAGTTGGAACGCAAGGACGCAATGGTCCTGGAAATGGAAAAACAGTAACGAAATGCGTCACACCAACTTGGCATAAGCCGGAAGAGGGTTTGATTGTCTACGGAACTCAGACAATAGACCAGCGCCTGTATCCACAGCGCGAGGATTTGGACTACATGACGGATTGGCTGTCATGGCTGGATGTGCAAAACGGCGCTAATCTGGTCGGTGCGACTGCGTTTGAATCCTGTCGGCGGTTCATTTCCACACCACGCGATCTGGCATCGTATGTACATTATGATGCACTGTATCAGGCGTATCTCAATGCCTGCTTGATCTTGCTGAATTTAAATGCACCGTTTCAATTCGGATTTCCCAGTGGTCGTGATCGAATACAAAACCCAACCAGGGATTCATTTGCTACTTTTGGCCCGCCACATATCTTGACTCTGGTTACAGAAGCCGCAACGCGTGCCTTAAAAGCCGTGCGGCGACAGAAGTTTAATTATCATCGGAGAGCACGGCCAGAAGTACTAGGTGCCTTGCTGAGTTTAGTTGCGAATGGTAAGGGTGACGTGCTTGGTAAACAGGCTAGCGCTACGGTAGAAGAGATACTGCAGGAGCTTAAAAAAACGGGTTTACTGGATTTCATTCATGCACACAATAAACGTCAAAACCAAATGAATAGGGACAAACCAGGACGGAATCCTGTGCATTATCCGGAAAATGATAATAAGGCTTTTACCTGGTTTCAAAAAAATTATCTGTTGCCGATGGCATTTCCAGAAGGTTCACCCATGCATCCTGCTTATGGTGCCGGTCATGCAACGGTCGCTGGAGCCTGCGTCACTATGCTGAAATCGTTCTTCCAAATGTTTGAATGTAAGAACGATTGGGCAAACCCATTAACACTGCACGATATCGGCATAAACACAATATGGGTCGCCAGCAAAAATAGTAAAGCTTTGCAGCCAGATCCTTTTAATCGGCCCGCTCGCTGTCTGACGCTGCAAGGGGAACTTAACAAGCTGGCTGCAAATATCTCGATAGGTCGCAATATGGCTGGTGTGCACTACTACACAGATTATTATGACTCAATACGCATGGGCGAGCGTATCGCTGTGGGTATTCTGCAAGAGCAGATGCTGACTTACCCTGAATCTGTTTCGGTCAGTTTTAATAGTTTTGATCAGGATCAGATGATCTTGAGTACAGATGGTAAAGGTGCCCAAGCTGATGTCCAAATCGTCTCTGCAGACGGTGATATCGTCAGTTTACTGGATTGGTGGAATCGGCATGGTTCGATGCAGCCAATAACATGATGTGTTTTATAAGGAGATATAAGGATAAATATAGAGAAAATTTTTTTAAATTATTGTTTTTTTATAAAATTATCGGAAAAATTTTGCGATGAGTACCTTCTGCATAATTCACGATGAATTCACGGAAGGTGCTTTAAAGTACATTTAAAATTAAGCAGCCGACAGGGTAACAAGGAGCTTAGAAGATTCAGGGTTACAGGGATGTATATTATGAATTGAAAAATAATTACCAGGAGGAACTGGAAATGTCTCGTTCGCATAGCGTACGAAAGTCATCTGATGATGCGTCACATATTGTTGGATTCAGGAATTTTTTGACAACGCCTAAACCATCTGAGCGTTTTAATGGGAAATATAAATTATCCCAAGAAGATCTTGATAAGGCGCTTAAGTTGCTGGCAGAGCGTATAGGGCAAGAGTCCAATCGTATCGATGTGAATTGGGATAACGAAAATATTCCTTCAGGTTATACTTATTTGGCTCAATTAATTGGTCACGATTTCGTTTTTAATTCTGCTTCATTAATATCAATAAATAACTGTCTTGAGCAAAAAAATCTTCGAAAGTCATATTTGCAATTGGATACTGTTTATGGTGCAGATTCTGTTGGCTTTCATAATAGGTATTATTCTCCGTATAATGAAAAAAAATATAAAACTAATTTCCGACTTTCTTCTATAAAAGGAAATAAAAAAGCATTTCGTGATTTACCAAGAAGTAGTAGCTGTTATTTACAAGATTCTCCAGATATAAAGAAAAAAATACTATCTGATATTCTTGCTGCTGATATTAGGAACGACGGTAATATAATACTCTCGCAGCTAACGACTCTTTTTTGTCTTCTTCATAATATTATTATAAATAAAATAAATTATGAAAAAGATTCTAGAATAGAAAGCGAAATTAAATTTGAAGCAACTAAAAAAGTTGTTATAGCCATTTATCATAAAATAATCCGTGAAGATTTTTTAAATAAAATACTTCATCCTGATATCTATGGATATTATAATAATGATTTAAATGATTTTTTTTCGAAAAAAGACGATAAAGAACCATCTATGGAATTATGCCATGCAGTTTTTCGTTTTGGGCATTCTATGGTCAGGCCAAATTATAAATTATCTGATAAAAACGAAAATGTTATTCTTGAAGATGTAATGCGATATTCGTCATTGCGTAACCCTCATCTATTTCCATTGCCATCTGATTGGTTGGTGGCATGGTCTAATTTTTTTTGTGAATTGGGCCCTGAACCACCTGCTAATATGAGTCGTGTGATTGGGCCGCACATTGCTAAATTTCTAAATAAAGGGACGCGAAATGGTCAAGTTTATATATATTGTCCCTTCGAACGGAGTGAAAAACAAAATGAAAAGTGTAAGGCGTTACTTCCGTATCGTGATCTGGTTCGTGGATCATCATCTAAAATGAGTATGTGGTCCGTTCATTATTTGATTAAAGAGATAGAAAAAAAATCCAATAATGATTTAAAAAAAATAATTGCAGGTAATAAGCTTTTTAAAGAATGGAAAATTTGGGTTTATGAAATAAAAAAATGGCTTGATGAATATAAAGTTTTTGATAGAGAGTCTAAAATTAAAGAATTTTTGTCTAATGATCCACCTTTGTATTTTTT
The DNA here is from genome assembly GCA_041396125.1 of Gammaproteobacteria bacterium. Taxonomy (GTDB): domain Bacteria; phylum Pseudomonadota; class Gammaproteobacteria; order Competibacterales; family Competibacteraceae; genus JAWKZG01. Next base: position 721,869 of record JAWKZG010000002.1, read on the forward strand.
TACATTGTTTGAAGCTAAAAAAACTTCAAGTGGAAAAACATTAGGACCTCTTGGTTCTATTATTATTGCAGAAGAGTTTTTTAAATTACTGCGGTCAGAATCTAACCGCAATAATGCTAATTTAAAAAAATACGGCTCTCTTTGTACAGAGAGTTATGATGAGATTTTTTTTAAAAATTTGTCAGATTTGACAAATTTGTCAGGAAAGCCGTCTTCAGTTATGAGTGAAGTAATAAAATTTGTCGAAAAAAATATAACTGATGAAGACTTGTATGCGGAAAAGTACCCAATTATTTGAATTTATTATGCCTAGGAGGCTGTTATGGCTATAGAACGCGTTTTTGTTTCTGATCATAAAGAATTAGGTGAAAAATTAATTAAATTAGCTAAACATGAAGCTGTAATTCCTGAAAAAGGTAATATGGAAGCTGATAACATATCACTTGAAGATATAAATATAGATGATCTAAAAAAATACTTTGGAGATAAGGTCAAATTTCCTGCGCATATTACTAAAGTTACTTTAGTGCAGGCAAAAGATAAGACGGAGCTGATTATTAAACTTCCGCCTAAGGACATGCTCGAAGATTCGTTCGAAATCATGAAGCAAGCAGGAACCTACCCTTTGCCATCGTTTTATGAAGATATTGTGTTTAGAGCTGCTCCACAGGATAATCTGGATAAAAAATCTGTTTTAGCAATGCGAGTAGGCGATTACGCTATAGGGCAATGCACTTAATTTGCTTTGCAGCTATATTCGGGCTGACTAGGTACAGGGAGTCCCAGATTTTTTAGCCCTTGCTGCAGATATTGCCAATCATCGCTCCTGCTAACCGGGCAGCATTGTAGAAGCCAGCGCGTAATCGTTAAATTATCGGGCTGTGACATTGCTGCCCAGTTATGATAAATGTAATCCATCATGAATTCTGCCTCTTTCAGAGCATCATCAATGCGCTTTAGATGATAAAGCGCTGATGTTTTCCACATGGGTATATTCCAAATTACATTATCTGCGAGTTCAGCAGCTTTAACGCATGCTATATAATCACCGCATAAAAATCTTATGCCTACTTGATAGGCCCAATGTACAGCAGAGGGATTTGGGTCCAGTATCAGCGATTGATCGGCAAACTCAAGCGCACGGTTTTTATGATCGCAGAATGCCAGGCCTTGAGCACTTGAAATCAAAGTCCAGGGATCGTTTTCATTTAAATTGCTTGCATTTATATAGCTATGAGCTGCATGTTCGTAATGCCCGAGCAATGCATAAGACCAACCGAGATATAAGTGAGTTCTTGAATTAAGAGGTTCAAGTTGGAGGGCTTTTTTTGCGAGAGTAAGGCCTTCCTCTAAACGTGGAGATGACCTCCAGAGGCCAGGATTAACCATATGTCGGCAATTTTCAATTTGCACAAACCCCAGATAAGCGCTTGTAAAATTAGGTGCTACTGCAATAATTGAGCGGAAAATTTCTAATGCGCGCTGATGCTCTTGAGGTTTAAAACTTAATATTAGATTCTGACCTCTTAGCCACCGATCATAAATATCCAAAGATACATCGGGTTTGCTGGCAATCTGCGCCAATCTCTCGGCAGACAGATTTACATTCAGTGCCATGGCGATTCGCCGTACAATCATATGTTGCACCTCAAACCAGGATTCCAGGCGCAGTTCAAAACGATCACTCCAAACGTAAGTCTGGGCGCCGCTGTCTTGCAGTGTCAGAATCAGAATCAAAGTATCTTTGTGCTGATATACTGTCGTTTGGAGTGTGTATTGCGATAGGTTTGATCGCTCTGGGTTGTGCGCAACCGGAGGCGTTTTCAGATCAACCACTAGCCAGTCGCGGAACCTGACCAGGCAAGCTATCAGTTCATGGCGAAATCCAAAAACCAGATAATCTTTCTCCTCGGCAACACCGTCAGTCATGAATGGGGCCATTCCAATAGCCAGTTTTCGCGCAGGGGCTTGTTTGGGAATTGGATTTTCGGACGGGAAAACGATGTGCTTTTCAGCAATAGTGTCAATAACTTCTTTTACGGGGCTGTTATTATCTTGTTGTTGTTCTAATTCCCCCAACTTGATCGCTGCGACCAGATTTTGAGTCGTTGCCGATGGCTCTTCTCCATAATCTTCATCCAGCACATCGCATAACGTTTTATAGGTGCGTAAGGCACCTGCTGTATCGCCTGTCAACGCATAGACTTGCATGAGTGTCCGACAGGCCGGTTCGTGACTGGGGTCGATATTCAAGAGCGCTTGGGCGATACGTTTTCTTGTATTTTGCGATTGCTCCGCTTCATCCAGATAGTCTTCCAGTTGGCGGATGAGTTTCTCGGTCAGCGTTTGCCGCTGGATTTGCAGCCAGATCCGATATTCAGGATCAAAATCATCGAAATCTGGCAATAGTGAATCGCAAATGCTTTTGTTAGACAAAAGCAAGTCGTGGATTTTATTGTTCTCAAGTTGTTGATATATTGATATAATATCAACATCAAAGGCACTGATATTGAGACTTAATTCAGTGCGATTGGCCTGAAAAAACGGTGCTAACGCTTTATTTAAAATACTGACAGCTTGACGTAATGAATCATGAGCTTTACTTGCCTCGAATTCGCTCCATAACAAATTACAAATTCGGTCACGGTTTTCACAAACCGAATTGTTCAGTGAACCATTGATAAGCAGGTAAGCCAGAATTGCTTGTGCTTTGCGACTTTTGATACCAATTGGTTTGGCATTTTTGCAAATGCTGAAATGACGCAGAAACGTGGCTGAAAACACGCATTGCTTGGTTTCATAGGCCACGTGATCATTTGTGCTTGATACAGACCTCATATCGCCCACCATTTATTATATAAATGTCGGTATTTAGCGGTTTGCTTTTTAATATATTCCGATTTCGTTTAGCATTCCCCAACCACCACCATACTTTTTTATAGCAGCTTCCAGTCGATTTGTCAGGGTAATGGGCGTAGCAGCTTGCAGATCGGGGATGATTACTTTGGCAGCAGGAACGGCTAGTGATAGCTTGCTCATGTCAACGTAATACGCTGATAAATTAGCGTTGCTAAGCTGGTTTGTAAGTTCGCCTGCCAGTCTGTTAGGTTTTATTTCAGGCTGATTGATGGAAGTTACCGGATCAGCCAGAAACGCGTTACAGTCCGGCTTAATGGTGGAGCGCTGTAGCTGCTGTTTATCGCCCTCGTTAAGACTATCGATACCTTGTTGTTCTATTTTAAGATGCACGAGCGCTAATCCCAGTTCCATTTGGCAAAGTTCCAAGAGTGCTGAGGCTAAAGCTTTACGGGTATCCCAATGGGTTGCCATGCCGCAGGCAAAATGTTTGCCTGATTTATCAAACGAATAGGCAAATACGCTGGAAACTCCACAAGCCGGTAGGATTGCTAGGAAGTTGCTTTGGCGCCCCTGGTAGGGGCCTCGGCACGCGTCCAACAAGCTTGAAATACCTAAGGCTTCCAGCTGTTCCGGACTGAATCGTCTGGCAGGGGTGCCCCCATACCACCATAGAGCCACTGCATCGCGCTCAATCACTTCCGCAATGGACTTGGCTAATGCTTTATCCGGGGTAATTCCTGCAGCGCAACCTGAACTTAATTTGAACGGTACGGTGAGTTGACGGTCTGGTCTACGGATGCACAAATCCGCAGGTATAAAAACCGCTGTACCATCTGCAAGCTGCCTGGCCTCGATGCAGTCAAGCGTTTTTGCGGCGGGATCGTTGATAAAGTTCAGCCAATAGTCTGGCCATGCAGGCTGGATTTGATGCAGTGGAATGGCTTGTATAGCTGGGGATTCCGCATCGTGTACTTGAGCTAAAAATTCTGCCGCTTCGCCTAGACAGCGCCTGAGCGCATCAGCAAAAGACAGACCCATGCCGCCGACACTGATGCTTGCGGAGCCATATGCGAGCTCCCCGCCACAGAAGTATAGGCCTGGTGCTTCGGGAGGACGGATTACAAAAAATCGCTGCAAGTTCGCAGCTACATTCAACAAATTCAAAGTGTCGATGAATTTTTCAGGATTTGCAGGCAGTTTATTTTCAATAAGCGCATGCAAAATAGTTTGGACATCTGAACCTGGCTTTGATGGATTGGGTCGCGAATCGAGCAATATCTCACGCACAGTGGCAAATACGCTAGGCTCAAACTCTCTAAATTCCGTAATCTGCATGGCGATAAATTCCGATTTCTCAGCACCATAACGTATAATGCTAGTATTCTTTCTGTGAGTTGACTATGTCCGTACCTAACCCCTTATTTTCATATCGCAAGCATTGGGCCCATAAGTTTGGTCCGGCGCCGTTTCTGCCCATGAGCCGAGCCGAGATGGATCAGCTCGGCTGGGATGCCTGCGATATCATCGTCGTGACGGGTGATGCTTATGTCGATCATCCCAGTTTCGGCATGGCGATCATTGGCCGTTTGCTGGAAGCGCAGGGCTTCCGGGTCGGGATTATCGCGCAACCGGACTGGAATTCGGTCGAGCCGTTTCAGGCGCTTGGCCAGCCGACGCTGTTTTTCGGTGTGACCGGCGGCAATATGGATTCTATGGTCAACCGCTATACCTCGGACCGGCGTTTACGCCATAACGATGCCTATACCCCGAACGACGAAGGTGGCAAGCGACCTGACCGGGCCGTCATCGTGTACAGCCAGCGCTGTCGGGAAGCCTATAAAAACACGCCTATCGTGATTGGCGGTATCGAGGCCTCGCTGCGGCGGATCGCCCATTACGATTACTGGTCGGACAAAGTGCGCCGTTCGGTGTTGCTGGACAGCAAAGCCGATATATTGCTCTATGGTAATGCTGAAAGAGCGCTGGCCGAAATCGCCCACCGCGTTGCTGCTGGCGCAACGCTGGATAGCCTGCATGATATCCGGGGCACGGCGTTTATCAGTCCGGGCCTGCCCGAAGACTGGCAGGAGATCGACTCCAGCAGCCTGGATCAGCCCGGTCCAGTCGAACCGATTCCCGATCCCTACAGTGCTGAAACACCAGTCCAGGCCGGAGATGCTCCCGCCCAGTCCGGCTGTGCGACGGCTGCCGCAAAGCCAGTAGCGGAGACAGCTGCCGGCACTGTCAAGGTACTGCGTTTTCAGGGCCGCAATGCGCGCCATCCACGCAGCAAAAGCGCCGTGCGTCTGCCAGCCTATGAGCAGGTCAAAAATGATCCGGTGCTGTACGCACATGCTTCACGGGTGCTGCACCTGGAGACTAATCCCGGCAATGCACGGGTGCTGCTGCAGCAGCATGGTAATCGTGATGTCTGGCTGAATCCGCCGCCACTGCCGCTGACCACGGCGGAAATGGATCAGTTGTTTGATCTGCCGTTTCAGCGCGTGCCGCATCCGGCCTATGGCGATGCCCGCATTCCGGCTTATGAAATGATCCGGTTTTCGGTAAACATCATGCGCGGCTGCTTTGGCGGCTGTTCGTTTTGTTCGATTACCGAGCACGAAGGGCGGATTATTCAAAGCCGGTCGGAAGATTCCATTATTCGTGAAATTGAAGACATTCGCGATCGTACACCGGGCTTTACCGGGGTAGTGTCCGATCTGGGCGGGCCGACCGCCAATATGTACCGGCTGGCGTGTAAGTCCAAAGAGATCGAACAAAGCTGTCGCCGCTTGTCCTGTGTCTATCCGGGCATCTGCAAAAACCTGAACACCGATCACAGTCCGCTGATCAAACTGTATCGGCGGGCGCGGGCATTACCAGGCATCAAAAAAGTGCTGATTGCCTCGGGGTTGCGCTACGATCTTGCGGTCAAGGATACGGCGTATGTCAAAGAGCTGGTCACGCACCATGTGGGCGGGTATCTGGAATTGCTCCCCGAAATACTATTGAGCAGGGGCCGCTCAGCAAAATGATGAAGCCCGGTATGGGGGCTTATGACGAATTCAAGCGCTTGTCGATAAATACCCAAGGAAGCTTAGCAAAGAGCAATACCTGATTCCTTATTTCATCGCAGCCCATCCCGGTACGACCGATGTCGACATGCTGAATCTGGCGCTATGGTTGAAACAGAAATGGTTTCCGGGCCGATCAGGTGCAGGCCTTTCTGCCCGGTCCGATGGCACTGGCGACGGCGATGTACCATTCCGGCAATCCTGAAATCGATCCGGCGCAGCAGCGGCGAAACGGCGGCTAAAGCGCCAAGGGCTTTACGCCAGCGGCGTTTACACAAGGCATTTCTTGCGCTACCATGATCCGGTCAACTGGCCGTTACTGCGCGAGACCCTGAAGTATCAAGGGGCTGACTCACGCAACGGCAAGCGGCATTCGATCCCGACCTACCAGCTGCACGGCGACCGGGTCTGGCAGTGGAAGGCGCTACGGCCGCAAACATAAAGGGCAGGTGCTGTTGGGACTCAGCATGTCAGTTTACCGCCAGACGCGGCCGGTCGGCGTCTGAAACGGGGCAAAACCGCTCTTAACAAACAACGTAATCCCTGATTTTACACACCAAATACGAGGTTCTATGTTTCTGACTACCCCTAAACGAGCGTCCGCGACTATCCTGCTGTTGGGGGGTAGTCTGTTGCTCGCCATGACCAACGCTTACAGCGAAGAACTCCTGCACGCCAGTGTGACCTTGCAGGATGAGCAAAGCGCTGTATTTTCGCTCAGCGGCGACAGTCTCGAAGAGATTATCGGTGGCCAGATAACGCTGGGTGACCGGGTGTTTCTGATTACCAAGCAAAGCCGGTTGGGCCTGATCGGTGCGCGCCGCGAACTAATCGGCGAAGACGCAGCCGCGGGCGCGGCCGAATATGCGGTATTTTCATCATCTTTCAGCAGTCAGACCGGGGTTGGTCAGCCCTGGATCAGTGCCACTGATTATCTGCACTGTGAGCAGCCCTACAATTCTTTCCTGGCGCTTTATCAGGTTACTGATAACGCGGCGCTGGCCAAACTCGGGCCGGTGCCTTATCCGGTTCTGGCCGAAGGCAAAGGCGCGCCGGATAAAGCAATCGTGTATTGCTTTTATGCCAAGCCGCCGGCCTGACCCTCTTTGCCCGGGCAGCAACTGCGCCGGGCTTTCAATTTTGAGCTTTCAGCTTTTCTCATGATCATGATATTGCGGAGGCATGCATGAGTATCTCCATCTGGCGCAATGCCCGCGTAGCCACTATGACTGCGGAGGACGCTTCGGGCTATGGCCTGATCGAAGCCGGCGCGCTGATCTGTGACAACGACACTCTGCACTGGGTAGGGCCGGAACAGGCGCTGCCTGCCAATCTGCCGTGCGCGCCTGAAGCGGTGGCAGCTGTGCATGACTGTGGCGGGCACCTGCTCACGCCGGGGCTGATTGATTGCCATACCCATCTGGTGTTCGGCGGTAATCGTGCGCGCGAGTTCGAACTGCGCCTGCAGGGTGCCAGCTACGCCGATATCGCCCGTCAGGGTGGCGGGATTCTGGGCACGGTTGCTGCGACCCGGGCCGCTTCGGAAGACGATCTGCTGGCCAGCGCCTTGCCGCGCCTGGATGCTTTGCTGGCCGAGGGTGTAACGACCGTAGAGATCAAATCCGGCTATGGCCTGGAAACGGCAACCGAACTGAAACAGCTGCGGGTGGCGCGGCGACTGGGACAACTCAGACCGGTGACGGTGCAAACCACCTTTTTAGGGGCGCACGCCTTGCCGCCCGAATTTGCCCAGCAAGCGGATGCCTATATCGATGAGCTGTGCCAGCATATCCTACCGGCGGTAGCTGAAGCAGGCCTGGCCGATGCGGTCGATGCATTTTGTGAAAACATCGGTTTTTCACCGGCCCAGGTCGAGCGGGTCTTTCAATGTGCGCAAACGTTGCAGTTACCGCTGAAACTGCATGCCGAGCAGCTTAGCAATCTGGGCGGTGCAGCGCTGGCAGCCCGCTATCAGGCGCTGTCGGCGGATCATCTGGAATATCTCGATGAAGCCGGTGTTGCCGCTATGGCCGCAGCCGGTACCGTCGCGGTATTGCTGCCAGGCGCGTTTTACTGTCTGCGCGAGACCCAGCTGCCGCCGCTGGATTTATTGCGTCGTTATCAGGTGCCGATTGCACTGGCGACCGATCTCAATCCAGGCAGCTCACCGGTGCATTCCCTGTTATTGATCCTGAATATGGCCTGCACCCTGTTTCGTATGACGCCGGCTGAAGCGTTTCAGGGTATTACCTGCAATGCAGCCCGCGCTTTGGGTATTGCGCAGCGGGTCGGCACCCTGACGGCGGGTAAACAGGCTGACTTTGTGGTCTGGGATGTGACCGAGCCTGCCGCGCTGGCCTATCAGATCGGACTCAATCCCTGCCGCCAGATTGTGCGGGCAGGACGCATGGTTACTGCGGAGTAAGTTTATGAATTCAAACAATCCCCGATTGGACAATTCCCGGGTTATCCGGGCACCGCGCGGTACAGCGCTGAGCGCTAAATCCTGGCTGAGCGAAGCGCCGTTGCGGATGTTGATGAATAACCTCGATCCGGATGTCGCAGAGCGGCCCGAAGAACTGGTCGTGTATGGCGGTATCGGTCGTGCCGCACGTGACTGGCAAAGTTTCGATCGTATCGTCAGCGCGCTGCAGGCGCTGGAGGCGGATGAAACCCTGCTGGTGCAGTCCGGCAAGCCGGTTGGTGTTTTCCGCACCCACACCGATGCGCCGCGGGTTTTGATTGCCAATTCCAATCTGGTGCCGGAATGGGCCACCTGGGAGCATTTTAATGAGCTGGATCGCAAAGGCCTGATGATGTACGGCCAGATGACGGCCGGCTCGTGGATTTATATCGGCAGCCAGGGCATTGTTCAGGGCACCTACGAAACTTTCGTCGAAGTCGGCCGGCAGCATTATAACGGCGATCTGTCCGGGCGCTGGATTCTGACCGCCGGACTGGGCGGAATGGGCGGTGCCCAGCCGCTGGCCGCGACCATGGCAGGAGCTTCGATGATCGCTATCGAATGCCAGCCCAGCCGTATTGAAATGCGCCTGCGCACCGGTTATCTGGATCAGCAGGCGAGCACACTGGAGCAAGCTCTGGCGATGCTGGACGACGCTAAAAAGCAAGGCCGTCCGGTGTCTATCGGCCTGCTCGGTAACGCCGCCGAACTGGTGCCTGAAATAGTACGTCGCGGTATCCGGCCGGATGCTGTGACCGACCAGACCTCGGCGCATGATCCGCTTAACGGCTATCTGCCGCTCGGCTGGACTCTGGCCGAATGGCAGGAACGCCGCGAGCGCGATCCGGCCAGCGTGGCCAAAGCTGCCAAACAGTCGATGGTCAAGCATGTGCAAGCCATGCTGGAGCTACATCGCGCCGGTGTACCGACCTTTGATTACGGTAATAATATCCGCCAGATGGCACAGGACGAAGGGCTTGAGCATGCCTTTGATTTTCCGGGCTTTGTTCCGGCCTATATCCGGCCTTTGTTCTGTCGCGGTGTGGGGCCGTTTCGCTGGGCCGCGCTGTCGGATGATCCCGAGGATATTTACCGGACCGATGCCCGCGTCAAGGCATTAATTCCGGATGATACGCATCTGCATAACTGGCTGGATATGGCCCGCGAACGGATTCAGTTCCAGGGACTGCCGGCCCGTATCTGCTGGGTTGGGCTGGGGCAGCGTCACCGGCTCGGGCTGGCTTTCAACGAGATGGTGCGTAATGGCGAATTGAAAGCCCCGATTGTCATCGGTCGGGATCATCTGGATTCCGGTTCGGTAGCCAGCCCGAACCGTGAAACCGAAGCGATGCGCGATGGCTCCGATGCGGTGTCCGACTGGCCGTTACTGAATGCACTGCTGAATTGTGCTTCGGGAGCGACCTGGGTGTCGCTGCATCACGGCGGTGGCGTTGGTATGGGGTATTCGCAGCATGCCGGCATGGTCATTGTCTGTGACGGCACAGAGGCGGCGGACCGGCGGCTGGAACGAGTATTGTGGAACGATCCTGCCAGCGGGGTGATGCGACATGCCGATGCAGGTTATGAGAGCGCGATCGAATGCGCCCGGGAATATGGTCTGAAGTTACCGTCGATTAGTTAGGTTAGGAGCATCAATAATGCCAAAAAAGCTGTTGTTATTAGCACTGTTACTGTGTGGTTCAAGCCTGTCTGTGCAGGCGGCCGATCCGATTAAAATCGGTTTTAATGTTCCCCTGACCGGTTTTGCCGCTGCCGATGGCAATTCCGCGAAAATCGGTGCGGAACTGGCCGTGGAGCAAGCCAATGCTGCTGGCGGGATTAACGGCCAGCCGGTGGAACTGGTCATTTACGATGATCAGGCGGCAGCCAAGGAAGCCGTCTCCATTGCCACCAAACTGATCGAAAAAGACCAGGTGCCGGTAGCGGTATCGGGCAGTTATTCCGGTTCCACCCGGGCGGCGGCCGGCATTTTTCAGGAAGCCGGTGTGCCTTATATCGCCGCTTATGCGGTGCACCCGGACATTACCCGTGCCGGCGATTATATTTTTCGGACCTCGTTTGTTGGCGAGGTGCAGGGCCGTGCCGGTGCCAAACTGATCGGTGATGTTCTGGGCAAGAAAAAAGTCAGCCTGATCACCTTGAATAATGATTTTGGCACCTCGCTGGCAAATGGTTTTAAATCCGCTGCTGATCAATTTGGCATCGAGATTGTCAGTGAATACGAATACAGCATCAAAGACCGTCAGTTTGGCCCGATTGTGGCTAAAATCAAGGCCGATGCGCCAACAGCGATCTATGCCTCGGGGTATTTTTTTACTGCGGGCCCGCTGGTCAGTCAGCTGCGTTCGGCCGGGGTTGATGTGCCGGTTATCGGTCAGGAAGGCTACGATTCCGAGAAGTTCATCGAAATCGCCGGTCCGGCTGCCGAAGGCGTCATTATCACCACATCGCTGGATCGTGATTCCGAGCAGGCCGAAGCCCAGGCGTTTATCCAGGCGTTCGAGCAAAAAGCAGGTTTCAAGGCTGATATGGTAGCCGCTTCGGGTCATACCGCAGTGAACGTGGCTATCGAAGCCTTGCGTAAAGCCGGACCGGATGATCGTCAGGCTTTGCGGGACGCTATCGCCGACACTGATCTGAATGCCTCGACCGGGCATATCTCATTCAATAGTCTGGGCGAGGTGCGCAAAGCGGCCCAGATCCAGGTCGTCAGAGACGGTGCCTGGCACCGGCATTCCATCATTGATGATGCCGAGCTGTTAGCGCCGCCGGCAGAATAAGCTCTTCTTGACCGGTTATCACAACTGGCGGTAAATAGGCCCCGAATAGGCCATTGTCCGCTTTGCTGGTATACCGGGTGGAGCGTTGAAAGAATAAATCCGGGTGATCTGCCCGGATTTTTTTCGACCTTTTTTCGACCTTAAAAGGGCCCCTGATACTTTGTCTTCAAAGTTAAAAAGTGTCAGGATAACTTTTTGCAGCAGCCTCCGGTCGTGCCAAACCATGCCTGAGTATTCACTATCACTCCTGCCGGATCGCGACAGCAGCCTGGCTTTATTGCAGGCAGCGCTGGATTTACGCGCTACCGCAATGTGTCTATTCGACGCCAACGACCAGCTGGTGTGCTGGAATACGACCTATACGCACTATTTTCCGGAAGAGGCGGATATGCTGGCACCGGGTGTGCCCTACGAAGCAACCTTGCGGCGTTTCTACGAGACCAATCTGCCACCGGATGAATTGCCGCTGCTCGAACATCATGTTGCCGCCGGTTTGCATCGACACCATACCCAGTGCGAGCCGTATGTGTATCAGCGCCGCGATGGACACTGGCTGAAAGCCGAGATCATTCGCGGCCCGGATGGCAGTTCGCTGAAATTGTGGACGGATGTTACCACCGAGAATCGGGTCGGCAGCCAGTGGCCTGATCTGAAAGACAGTTTTGCTGGTAATGACAGCGCATTTGCTCTGTATGCCGCTGACGGTCGCTGTGTCTCTGCCAATAAACGGTATCTGCAACTGGTGCCCGGTCTGGGCGATGACCTCAGTCAGCCGCAG
>JAWKZG010000003.1:0-382953 GCA_041396125.1 Gammaproteobacteria bacterium
GATCATATCCGATTTATCCTGTATTCCATATCTCACAGGCTTTGGCTGCACTCAAAGGTGCATACGAAAAAGCAATCACCACAAATAATGGCGAATGGCCGGATCACGAGCAAGTTATTGAGGCCATGAATGGTCTGGAATTTAAAGGGCTAGGCCGTACGGTACGCTTACGCGAGGATCATCAAGGACTGGAAGATCAAATGCTAGGAACGACCAAGCACGTCCCGGAGTATGACTTCGCAGTCATGGATAATATGATGATTTTCCCCGCCGAAGCCATTACAACACCGGTTGGACAGGTCTCTGAGGAATGGGTACAAAGCCTGTCGCCGGATCTGTTGAATCTCGAAGTCGATACCTATCAGCATGGCTCTTGATTAATGGTGTCTTTCTGTTCGCGTCACGCGTTTGTCCCTTCTTATAAAGAAGGGACAAGGAAAATTCGCCATAAATTAGTTATGCAATGACACTCGACCTCGCCCTCCTCGCTCTGCTTGACGGTGTCGCTTATGCGGCACTGATCTTCATGGTAGCCGTTGGTCTGACGTTAATTTTCGGCGTCTTACGAATTCTGAATGTTGCCCACGGCAGCTTTTACGCTATCGGCGCTTATACCGCAGCCAGTTTAGGGCTGGCTATCAGCGCCATGGGACTGCCCGAATGGCTAAGCTATCCAGCCTTGCTGCTGGCCGCAGTGCTGGTCGGCGGTATTCTGGGACTCACTATCGAGCGCCTGTTACTGCGTCGGATATATATGCGTGAAGAAGTCCTGCAACTGCTGGTCACATTTGCCGTGTTCATGATACTGGAAGATGTACAACGGTTGCTCTGGGGCGTGCAGCCATACTTCGCCGATATGCCTTTGCGGCTATTGGGTACCACTGAAGTTGTCGGGGTGTTTTATACCCGCTATCAGATTATGCTGCTACCAACTGCCGCCGTGCTCATCCTGCTCGGATTACGCTGGTTTCTGCGCCATACCCTGCAGGGTAAACTGATTCTTGCGGTGACTGAAGACCGCGAGGCCGCACAGGCTATGGGCATCGATGCTAATCGAGTGTATCTGGTAACGTTTATTTTAGGTGCGACTTTTGCCGCACTGGGGGGCGCGCTGGCCTCGCCGACCACCTCAATGCTACCCGGCATCGGCAGCGATATGATCGTACTGTCGTTCGCCGTGGCTGCTACTGCCGGACGGGACAGTGGAAGGTACGGCCATTGCAGCGCTACTCATCGGCCTGGCTCGCTCATTTTCGATTTACCTGCTGCCCGAACTTGAAGTACTGAACACTCTATTTGATCATGGTACTGGTACTGTTGATTCGTCCACAGGGTCTGTTCGGCGTGGTCGAGCAACGGAGAATTTAATGCGAGGTATCTTTCCGCTCGCTCTTCTAGTACTGATCATAGCTTTATTGCCACTGCTCGAACCCTGGACTGAGGTCGTGCTCACGCTAGCGCTGGCCAAGGGTTTTGCAGTGCTTGGGATCATCGTTCTATTGCAGGCCGGACAGGTTTCTTTCGGGCATGCCATGTTTATGGCAGCAAGCGCTTATTGTGTAGCATTTCTAGCCAATCGCAGCGGCGTGCTGGAAATATCCCTGCTACTGCCCGCCGCGCTGCTCTGTTCGGCTCTGATGGGGTTGCTGGTCGGCCTGTTTGTAGTGCGCTATCGATACATTTTTTTCGGGATGTTAAATCTGGCATTTTCCATGGTGCTGTATTCAGTGCTGGAGAAGTTTTTCTACATAACCGGCGGCAGCGACGGCATGCGTGTCCCTCGACCATTACTGCTAGGACAGGAATTGGAGCGGGCCGATTACGAACGTTGGCTGTTTTACCTCACATTGACTCTGGCGGTATTGCTGAGCTGGCTTGTCTGGCGCTATCTGCGCTCACCACTGGGCCAGGCTCTGGCCGCGCTGAAAACCAATGAAACCCGGCTGGAATATCTAGGTGTATCAGCACGCCGGGTTTTGCTGATTGCCTATATCATCTCGGCATTGCTGGCAGGACTGGGGGGCACCTTGCTGGCTCTGGCACAAGGGCTAGTCACTCCTGAATACGGCTATTGGGTACGCTCCGGTGAGCTGGTGTTTATCGCCATTCTGGGTGGTGCAGGCCATGTTGCAGGCGCGTTCATAGGCGCACTGGTCTATGAAGTTGTTCGACTGTACGCAGCGGCCTACGCGGCCGATATCTGGCAATTGATTTTAGGCAGTTTTCTGCTCCTGATCATCCTGTTTGCACCACAGGGACTGGTGGGCATGGCCCAGCACTGGCTGCGCCGCCGAGGATCACCCCCATGAGCGCCCTTCTCCAGGCCAGTGATTTACACATCGGCTTCGGCGGCGTGCAGGCGGCGGCCGGTGTTCACCTGGATGTACAAAACGGTGAACATCTGGCCATCATTGGCCCGAACGGCGCTGGCAAAACCACTTTTATTAATATCTGCACCGGCTATCTCAAGCCACAGCGCGGTCGGGTCTTGTTTGAAGGCCGCGATATCACTGCCCGTCCGCCCCGAGCCATTACCCGGCTGGGGATCGCCCGCGCCTTTCAGATTCCGCAATTATTCAGCGAACACAGCGTACGTGATAATTTATTGCTGGCGCTGGCGGCACGCCAGGGTATATGGCAAGGCTGGCGGCCTTTACAGCGTATCGAAAACCGGCACGAAGCCGATCAGCTGCTAACGTTGTTCCAACTAGACAATGTCGCCGAACAGGCCATCCGGGAATTGCCTGAAGGCTTGCGCAAACTGATTGACATTGCCATGGCACTGGCATTACGACCCCGTCTGCTATTGATGGATGAGCCAACCAGCGGGGTGGCCTCCAGCGAGAAATTCGCGGTCATGGACACGCTAATGAACGCGCTGCGAACACGCGAAGTAACATCAGTCTTCGTGGAACACGACATGGAAGTCGTCACCCGCTATGCCGATCGGGTAGCCGTCTGGAACAGCGGAGTCATTCAGGCTGAAGGCCCACCCGCGCAAATTCTGAACGATACCGATGTGCTGCGCGACGTGATTGGCGTTTAATAATGCCGCTGGCTGTGGGACAGGAAAACCATGCTTCATTTACATGATATCGACGCCTCTATCGAAGGGGTACACGTCTTACGCGGAGTCAATCTGCATCTGCCGCCAGGTGCGACTGCAGCGCTGATCGGGCGCAACGGTGCAGGCAAAACAACGCTATTACGCACTGTTATGGGGTTTGTCCGCATGGCCCGAGGCCAAATTATGCTGGCAGACCAGGCATTACATACGCTGCCCGCCCACCAGCGTCCCGGCTGCGGAATCGGCTATGCACCGGAAGACCGGCGCCTGTTTGCATCGTTTAATGTCGAAGACAATTTACGCCTGCCCGCACAGGTACAAAAACTGCCAGCGGCTACTATTGAGCAGGCCCTGGCACGGGTTTACGAACTGCTGCCGGAACTGGCCGAATTGCGCAATCGGCCAGCAGGATCAGTGAGTGGCGGGCAAGGCAAAATGGTTGCTTTAGGTCGCGCACTGATGATCGGTACCCGACTGGTACTGCTGGATGAGCCCTTCCAGGGGCTCGCACCGGCATTGGCCTTGCGCTACGCTGAAACATTGCACAAGCTGCGTGAAAAAGACCGTGATCTTACCCTGCTGATTACCGAATCCAACCCTGCTTTACTGAAAAATTTCGCTGAAGAAATGTTTGAAATCGAACGCGGCGAAGTGCGGCTAACCGAGGATAATATAGCGACGCTATGAGTCAGCTGCTCGCCGTTCACGATTTGCAGATAGAATTCAAAACGCAGGTCGGCATCGTGCGAGCGGTAAATGGTATTTCCTTTACTATCAACAGCGGTGAAACGGTTGCTATTGTAGGCGAATCCGGCAGCGGCAAATCGGTCAGCGCGCTGGCGATGCTGAATTTGTTGCCACAGCCTCCCGCGCGTATTATCAGTGGTCAGATCCGATTTGATGGTCAAAATATATTAACCCTGCCCCCGGCAGCATTACGCAAGCTTCGCGGACACAAAATCGGCATGATTTTCCAGGAGCCAATGACCTCGCTCAATCCAGTGCTATCGATCGGGCGACAGATTACGGAAACCCTGCGGCAACATCTGGGGCTATCCGCCCGGGCTGCCCGGGCACGTGCCATCGAACTGCTGAATCTGGTTGGTATCGCTGACCCCGAACGGCGACTGAAACAATACCCGCACCATCTCAGCGGAGGTATGCGGCAACGGGTTATGATCGCTATTGCCATCAGTTGCGAACCACGGTTATTGATCGCGGACGAACCCACTACAGCCCTGGATGTCACGATTCAGGCGCAAATCCTGCTGCTGCTGAAAACCCTGACCCAGCGCCTGGGCGCAGCATTGATACTGATCACGCATAACCTGGGCATTGTCGCGCGTTACGCGGATCGGGTAAATGTTATGTACGCCGGACGCATTGTTGAAGAAGGCCCGGCAGTCGATGTGTACCGCAACCCCAGTCACCCTTACACCCTGGGACTGCTGAATTCTGTTCCGCGACTGGATCGGCCGCGCCAATTCAAACTCGACCCGATTCCCGGCCAGCCCCCTGACCCAGCACACTTAAGTACCGGCTGTGCCTTCCGCCCGCGGTGCCGCTATCAAACTCAGGATTGTGCCACAACGCCAGCCCTGCAAACTGTGCACGGCGCGCATCGATCCGCCTGCTGGCAGCTCGATAGCCTGCGCCAGATCAGAGCACCGGATCAAAGCAAATCATGAGTAGTTCTGCGCGCCCAAACACCGAGCCGCTGGTCGAAGTCCAGGCGTTGCAAAAATACTTCCCACTCACCAAAGGCATGTTGTTCAAACACACAATTGGCCAGGTCAAAGCCGTTGATGGAGTAAGTTTCAGTATTCCACGCGGCGAAACCCTGGGACTGGTGGGAGAATCCGGCTGCGGTAAAACCACGATAGGGCGTTGCCTGTTAAAGCTGGAGACACCAACCGGCGGTCATATTCGCTTCGCAGGACAGGATATCCAACAGCTCGAGGGTGCTGCTCTCAAGGCTTTCCGACGTCGTGTTCAAGCAGTATTCCAGGACCCTTTCAGCTCCCTGAACCCGCGCATGAAAGTCGGCGAAATAGTCGCCGAGCCACTGCTGATTCATCGCCTTGAACCCGACCGGCAGACCCGTTGGCAGCGTGCGCAGGAGCTGTTGGAACTGTGCGGTCTTGCGCGCAATCTTGCCAACCGCTATCCCCATGAGATGAGCGGCGGACAGCGCCAGCGGGTTGGTATTGCACGGGCACTGGCCTTGAATCCTGAATTTATTGTCTGCGACGAGGCCGTTTCCGCACTGGATGTTTCCGTACAGGCTCAAGTCATCAACCTACTGGATCAGTTACGAGTCGATCTGGGCCTGACTTACCTTTTCATTGGCCACGACCTCTCTGTGGTACGCCATCTTTGCCATCGGGTCGCAGTGATGTACCTGGGTCGAATCGTTGAACTTGCCGCTAGCGATACCCTGTTTGACGCACCGCTACACCCTTACACCCAGGCTTTATTAACAGCAGTACCCGTGCCCGATCCGGATATCGAAAGCCAGCGCCCGCAACAGATGATCACGGGTGAAATACCCAGTCCGCTTGATCCGCCGGCCGGCTGCGTCTTTCATCCGCGCTGTCCGCGGGCTGTCGCCAACTGCCGCCAACAGACACCGGAACTGCGGGAATTAAGCCCTGGTCACTGGGTTGCCTGCACCGAAGTTACCGCATCAGTCTTACGTCCTGACCTCTCACTACAGGAGCACACAGCATGATTGATAAACATCTCAAAATACGTTCTGCACTTGAACAGAAACGTATCCGCGACGAACTTCAAACGGCTTATGATTTCGATCCGCGTGACCCTTTATTTGGGCTGAGCAAAGACGCCCTGAGCGGCCCTCACCTGAGCCGGCGTGCCGTTTTGCGACTGCTGGCCGCCTCCGGCACGCTTTCTGCCATGCACCTACTGCCGCAGCTCGGGGCAATTCGCCCAGCCGCAGCGGCAGGTGGCGAACTCAGCTGTGGCTGGTCCGGTGTAGGCGAAATCCGCACACTGGATCCAGCCCAGATCAACCAGGTTCTACAGTTTCAAATTGCGTCCAATGTGCTGAGCGGCTTAACCCATATCAATGCCCAGTTGATTGCCGAAGGTGATCTGGCCGAGTCCTGGACAGTTTCCGACAATGGCAGGGAATGGACATTTAAACTGCGCGAAGGCGTGGTCTTCCACAATGGTGATGCGTTTACCGCCGATGATGTCCTGTTTACTTACAATCGCTCTAAAAACCCTGAAAAATCAATCCATACTGGGGTTCTGAGCAACGTCACCGATGTTGTTAAAATCGACGATTACACAGTCAAGTTCATACTCAATGCACCACAGGCATCATTTCTGACCAAAACGCTGGAACGCGCCAGCGGACGAGCCATGACGATTGTCAGCCGCAATGCGCTGGAACAGCTAGGTGAATCACAGTACGGTCTGGCACCGGTCGGTACCGGCCCGTTTAAAGTCACCCGGCATCAGCTGGGCCAAAGCGTCGTACTGGAAAAATTTGATGCCTATTACGACCCGACCCGACCTCTGCTGGACAAGGTCACGATTCGCCCGATCATCGATGCAGAGCCACTGGCAGCAGCCCTGGAAGCCGGTGACATCCAATTGATTGGCGGCAATCCCATCGCGCCGGAGCTGATTGACCGCTTTGTCGCCAATTCCGATCTGGTGGTTGATGAAACTCCCGACCCCGGCTTTCAGAGCATCTGGATCAACCCCTGGCGCGAACCGTTCAAAGTTACCGATTTCAATAAGCCGCTCGCCGATCTGATGCAGGAACCCGGCTTTAAAGCACGGCTTGCTATCGCGAAAGCGCTGGATCGGGATCTCTATCTCAAACGAGCTCAGTTTGGCCGCGGTGTGCCGGCTTACGGTACGATCAATCCAGCCATGGGGTATTTCTTCGATGACACGCTGGGCGAGAGCAGCAATCAGCGCTTCGATCTGGCCGAAGCTCAGCGCCTGCTGGCCGAAGCGGGTTTTCCTAATGGCGAGGGGTTTCCCAAGCTGCAGATGCTGACGATTCCCAGCAATCGGCGCGAATCCCAGGTAGTGGTCAATATTCTCAAAGTCAATCTGGGCATTGAAATCGAACTCATCACCAAGGATTTCCCCGTGTTGATCGACGATTTCGACACCATGAACTGGGATCTGGTCCGGCTCGGCAGTGGTGGCGACTACGATCCCGACGACGGTCTGGTGGACTGGATGCTGACCAGTTCCAAGTTCAATGGCCGCAAACGCGACAAGGCACAATATCCGTTCGGCTTTTTCTCCGAGCAGGAAGTCGATGCACTCATCGAGCAGCAACGCCAGGAAGCCGATCTGGAAAAACGCAAAGCGCTGGTGCAGCAAGCCAATCGCTTGACCTCAGATAAAGTCGCCAGCGCATTTCTCTATCACCCTAGCAATGTACTGGTCTACCACAAGCAGGTTAACTTCCCCAGATCCAGCCGCATTCCGGGTTTGATCGATCTGGATCGGGTATCGCTAGGCTAGGCACGGTTTACGGCTCCTGACGGCTTTCATAGCGTGATCGTATGACACGTTTTTTACTCAAACGCTTGCTGGGCGGCCTGCTGGTCATGTGGGCCGTTGCAACACTGGTGTTTTTCATGCTGCGGATCGTGCCGGGCGATCCGCTGGCCGCCATGCTGTTCGATGTCGATCCGGCCATGGCGGACGTACTGCGCCATAAATACGGCCTGGATCAATCGATGTTTGTCCAGTACATCAAATGGTTCGGCAATATTTTGCAGGGGGATTTCGGCACTTCGATCTACGGCAGCCGTATACCGGTCAGCCAGGTACTGCTCGAAGCCCTGCCACGCACACTTTCCCTGGCAGCACTTTCGTTCACCGTCGCACTGCTCATTGCGATACCCGCCGGTATTATCTCGGCCCTGAAAAAAGACTCGACCTGGGATCACTCCGTCACGATTGTCGCTTTCCTCGGCCTGAGCATGCCGGATTTCTGGCTGGGCATTCTGCTCATCATCGTTTTTGCCGCCACCCTGAAATGGCTGCCGGCAATCGGCTATGTACCTATTTCCGAAGGCTTCTGGCCCTGGCTGGAGCATTTAATTCTGCCCGCGATTGCTGCGGGTACTGCTTTTTCCGCCATCATCGCCCGCATGATCCGCTCGTCCATGCTGGAAGTATTGAATACCGATTACATGCGGGTCGCCCAGGCCAAAGGTTTACACCAACGTACACTGATTCTGGTGCATGCTTTCCCGAATGCGCTGATCCCGGTCGTGACGGTGATGGGTATTGCGTTTGCACTGCTGATGTCGCAAACAGTAGTCATTGAAAATGTATTCGCCATCAAAGGACTGGGGCGGGTACTGATCCAGGGCATCCTGAATCGTGATTATCCAATCGTGCAAGGTGCCATACTGGTGGTATCGGCTATTTTTGTCAGCGCCAACCTGCTGGTCGACCTGCTTTACACGGTAATCGACCCCCGCATCCGTTACGACTCATGAGTCATCCCGACAGCGCCTCAAACAACGTCTCTCTTGATCTTCCAACCGAATCCGCCAGCGCGCGTCCCAGCCACTGGCGTCTGCTGCTGCGGGATCGCAAGGCCCAACTCGGGCTACTTGTGTTAGGGACATTCATCCTGGCGGCTCTGCTGGCCCCCTGGGTGTCACCGTATGATCCGAACAGCATGGAATTTGACATGCTGGAACCACCCTCCTGGCAACACTGGCTGGGCACCGACGATCTGGGGCGCGACCTGCTCAGCCGGATCATCCACGGCACCCGGATATCCTTATTTGTCGGCATCACAACGGTTGCTATTGCCCTGTTTTTCGGGGTCTTGCTGGGTGTCTGGGCCGGTTATTTCGGGGGCTGGCTGGACACCATCATCATGCGCTACATTGATCTGCAATGGGCGTTTCCAAATTTCCTGATCGCTGTTTATCTGGTTGCCATCTTCGGCACCGGTCTCAGCAATGTCATTGTCGCTATCTCGCTGGCATTTCTCGATGATTTCGCCCGTATCGCCCGAGGCATGGTATTGAGTGTCAAGGAGGAACAATATATCGCCGCCATCCGTACTGTCGGTGCCTCCAACTGGCGTATTATGTGGCGGCATATTTTGCCCAATATCAGCGCACCGATTATTGTCCAGGCTACCGTCAGTGTGTCCTACGCTATTCTGGGCGAAGCCACGTTGTCTTTTCTTGGCCTGGGTGTGGAAGTCGATACGCCAACCTGGGGCCTGATCCTCAGCGAAGGCCGCAGTTTTATCTCACGCGCCTGGTGGCTGGGGATATTTCCGGGGCTGGCGATCATGCTGACAGTACTCAGCATTAATTTTCTCGGTGATGCACTGCGCGACGCCCTGGATGTCAGAGAAACCAAAACACTATAGATCCTCTTGCTACAGTAATGCAGGCCTTTTTAACTCTGTTATTTCTAGTACAACACGATATTTTTTGAAATTTATTTTCCGTTTTTTATAATTAATAGATAATATATTCCAAATAAAATCGTTTTCCACCAGGAGGCCTCATGGCACACTCTTCTCCTCTTCCGTTGGCGGGGCGTTACGCAGTAATAACCGGCGGTACCCAGGGCCTGGGCGAGGCTACAGCGCGTTTGTTCGCAAAGCGTGGTGCCGCCGGACTGGTTATCTGCGGACGCGATTTTGAACGTGGCGAAAACGTCGCACGCGAAATTTCCGGCATGGGTTGCCCGACCGAATTCGTACGTGCTGATCTGGCCGATGTCGCTGCCTGCCATGCGGTTATTGCCGCTGCCGAAGACAGCTTCGGAGCCCTGCATGCACTGGTTAATTGCGCCGCTATCACTGACCGGGGCACCATTCTGGATACGTCGCCGGAACTGTTCGATCGCATGTTCGCTGTCAACACCCGGGCACCGTTTTTTTTAATGCAGCACGCAATCAAGCTGATGCTTAAAACACAGAGCAACGGCACCATTGTGAATGTACTCAGTATGTCCAGTCACGGTGGTCAGCCGTTCATCAGTGCCTACTGCGGCTCCAAAGGCGCGCTGGCAACACTTACCAAAAACGTAGCGTATTCAGTGATGCGCAATCGAATCCGCGTCAATGGTCTGAACATCGGCTGGATGAATACACCAGGCGAAGACCATATCCAGAAAACCTATCACCATGCTGCTGACGATTGGCTGCAGAGTGCCGCCGCCGGACAACCGTTCGGGCGTTTACTCGATCCACAGGAAGTCGCCCGCGCCATCGCCTTTTTAAGCTCAGATGAATCTGGTCTGATGACCGGTTCGATCATCGATTTCGATCAATCGGTAGTCGGTACCTATGACGCGCCCCCGCAGCCCGCAACAGCCCTAAGCTAAGAGGACATCCCGCATGCAAACAATCCGCCTGACCATGGCGCAAGCGCTGGTCAAATTTTTATGTGCCCAGAAAACCTTGATTGAAGGGCAGGAAGTCCCCCTGTTTGGCGGAGTTTTCGGCATTTTTGGCCACGGCAACGTAACCTGTCTGGCCGAAGCCTTACAAACGGTCCAGGAACAGCTGCCCACCTGGCGCGGTCAGAACGAACAATCCATGGCGCTGGCAGCGGTCGCTTACACCAAAGCCAAAAAACGCCGCCAGATCATGATTGCCACCAGTTCTATTGGCCCCGGCGCTACCAATATGATCACAGCAGCCGGCGTGGCACATTCCAATCGCCTGCCTTTATTACTGCTGGCGGGTGACACCTTCATGAATCGCCTGCCCGATCCGGTGTTGCAACAGGTGGAACATTTCAATAACCCCAGTCTTACGGTCAATGATGCCTTTAAAGCGGTGACCCGTTACTGGGATCGCATTGTGCGGCCCGAACAACTGCTCCAATCCTTACCGCAAGCGATTGCGACAATGCTCGACCCCGCTGACTGTGGACCGGCATTTATCGCCTTGCCGCAGGATACCCAGGCCGAGGCGTTCGATTATCCGGCAGTTTTCTTCGAGCCGGTAGTGCATCGTGTACCACGGCCACGGCCTGATCTGGAGGCACTCAAAACCGCTGCCGAGCTACTGCAAAGTGCGCAAAAACCACTGTTGATCGCAGGTGGCGGTGTGCACTACCCCTGGCGACCGAACAACTGGCCGCTTTTGCCGATAAACACGGTATCCCGGTGGTCGAAACCATTGCCGGTCGGGCCGCCCTGGTGCATGACCACCCGCTGAATGCCGGACCGCTTGGGGTGATAGGTTCCAGTTCCGCCAATGCTCTGGCGCAGGATGCCGATGTCGTGCTGGCGGTGGGCACCCGGCTGCAGGATTTCACAACCGGTTCCTGGAGTGTGTTTGGTAATGAATCGATGCGTTTGATCGCGCTCAATGCAGCGCGGTTCGATGCTCATAAACACCGTGCCGTGGCTTTGGTCAGTGATGCCCAGGCCGGCTTACAAGAACTCAGCGCACAACTCGGTGCCTGGCGAGCCCCCGAGAACCGCCGCCAGCAAGCCCGACAGGAATACGCCAGCTGGAATGCCATCATCGATCAGCATGCCGGCCCCACCAATGCCGAAATACCCAGCTATGCCCATGTAGTGGGTGCCATCAATCGTCTCTGCGAACCCACTGATTTAGCCCTGACTGCCGCCGGCGGACTCCCCGGCGAACTGTGCAAGAACTGGAAAGTAAAATCTATCGGTACTTTCGACTGCGAATTCGGTTTTTCCTGCATGGGTTATGAAATCGCCGGCGGCTGGGGTGCCAAAATGGCCAGACCCGAGCGCGATGTGATTGTGTTCACCGGCGACGGTTCGTATTTAATGATGAATTCGGACATTTACAGCTCGGTGCTGAGCGGCCATAAACTGATTATCATTGTTTGTGATAACGGTGGTTTTGCGGTGATTAACCGGCTGCAGAACTTCAAGGGCGGCGCATCGTTCAATAATCTGATCAAAGACTGCCGGATCGAACAGGAAGTCCGCGTCGATTTCATACAACATGCCCGGAGCATGGGCGCTGGTGGCGAATGGGTGCATTCAATCACCGAGCTGGAACAAGCCTTTCGACGCGCCAAGGAGGCTGATAAAACCTATGTCATCGCACTGCAAACCCACCCGCACCAATGGACCCCGGGTGATGCCTGGTGGGATGTTGGTGTGCCGGAAGTGAGCGCCCGCGATGAAGTACGCCAAGCCCGCGCCGAGCACGAACAAGGCCAGCAAAAACGGCGGATAGGGGTCTAATCATGGCTATTAAACTCGGCGTTGCGCCCATCGCCTGGTCCAATGACGACCTGCCTGAACTCGGCGGCGATACGCCACTGGATGTGTGTCTGCGTGAAAGCCACGCAGCCGGCTATAGCGGCACCGAATCAGGCGGTAAATTTCCGCTCGATGCCAGCGTACTCGGACCTTTACTCAGCCAGTATGATCTGCAACTGGTATCCGGCTGGTTTTCCGGCCGCCTGCTGGAACTGTCCGTGGCAGAAGAGATCCAGCGCATGGAGCAACAACTCAGCACCTTTGCCGCCCTGGGTGCACCCGTGATGGTGTATGCCGAAACCAGCGGCAGTGTGCAAAGCCAGCGCACCACCCCGCTGAGCCAGCGGCCCCGGCTCGCGCCTGAGGACTATCCGGCCTACGGTGCCAAACTGACGGCCGTCGCCGAGCACATGGCCGCGCGCGGTGTGCCGATGGCTTACCACCACCACATGGGTACCATCATCGAAACCGAAGCCGAAATCGATACCTTGATGGCCCATACCGGCCCGGCTGTGGGTTTATTGATCGATACGGGTCATCTGACCTTCGCCGGTGGTGATGTGCTGGCAACAACCCATCGGTACGGCGCTCGCATTAATCATGTGCATTGCAAGGATATCCGCCCCGATGTGCTGCAGCGCGTGCGTGAACAGGATATGAGTTTTCTGGATGGCGTTTTGGCGGGTGTATTCACAGTGCCAGGTGACGGCCATATAGACTTTCATGCTTTCGCCCAGACCCTGGCTGAAATCGCTTACCGTGGCTGGGCTGTAGTGGAGGCGGAACAAGACCCGGCCCAGGCCAATCCGCTGCAGTATGCCAAGCTGGGCTATACGCATCTGCACCAGGCGTTAACCGCTGCAGGGCTTGCTATTGCAAAGTAATCGATCCTTGGTATAGGGTGGCTTGAACAGTAAGCTGGCCTGTTATGGTGCAACATCGATTGTTTGATAATTGCAGCAACAGCAGCCACCAGAACCACCTGTTCAACTAAAAAAATTACGGGAGGAGAGCCGTGCGCTTATTCGAGCTGCGGAGTATTTCCAAACACTTCGGCGCCATTCAGGCGCTGAACGGAGTCAACCTGAGCATCGACGCCGGTGAAGTGTTGGGTTTGATGGGCGATAACGGTGCGGGCAAATCGACGCTGGTCAAAATTATGGCCGGTAATTTTCCGGCTTCCAGCGGTGAGATCTACCTGCGCGGCGAGAAAGTCGAATTCCATAATCCGGTGGATGCCCGTGAAAAAGGCGTTGAAGTGGTCTATCAGGATCTGGCTTTATGCGACAACCTGACCGCCGCCGAAAACGTTTTTCTGGGCCGCGAAGCAAAGCGCAGATTCGGCCCGTTCAAATTCATCGACTATCCCACTATGTATCGCGAAGCAGCCAAACACTTCGCTGAGCTGAAATCCGAAACCCGCCCGCGTGATCTCGTCAAACAAATGTCCGGCGGCCAGCGTCAGGCCGTTGCCATCGCCCGTACCCGCTTGTCTGACCCTGCCATTGTCCTGATGGATGAACCCACCGCCGCCATCAGTGTGCGCCAGGTCGCAGAAGTGCTGGACCTGATTCGCCGCCTGCGGGATCAGGGGGTGGCGGTTATTCTGATCAGTCATCGCATGCCGGATGTATTCTCGGTCTGTGATCATGTTTCAGTAATGCGGCGCGGCAAAGTGGTCGCCGACAAGCCTATTGGCACGACCTCACCGGAAGAAGTCACCGGTTTGATCACCGGTGCGATTGAAACGGCCTGAAGTCATACACCTCCTTAAAAAATACGGGAGAAAAAAGGAGAGTTCATGAGCGTAGCCATCGAAGATATCACCCAGCAGCGCGAGCAAAACATCCTGCAGAAAATGTTCGTCAGTCAGGCCTTTTGGGTCACGATTGCCGTAATTATCATGTGTCTCATCATGTCGCAGATATCAGATGTGTTTGCCACCGAAGATAATTTTTTCAATATTACCCGTAATTTTGCGTTCATCGGCATCATCGCGCTAGGTATGACCGCTGTCATCATTACCGGTGGTATCGATTTATCCGTCGGTTCTATTATGGGGCTGGTCGGCATTATCACCGGACTGGTGCTGAATGCCGGCTATCCCCTACTGATGGGCATTGCGGCAGGTTTGCTGACCGCTCTGGCCTGCGGTCTGGTTAATGGCATTCTGATCGCATACCTGAATCTGTCACCCTTTGTGGTCACCCTGGGCATGCTGAGTATTGCGCGCAGTCTCGCCATGGTGTTTTCCGAAAACAGAATGGTGTACGAGTTTGGCCCTGATGAAGACCTGTTCGTGCAACTTGGCGGCGGCACCGTTTTCGGAATTGCTAACCCCGTCATCTTACTGGTAATTTTGACTCTTGTTTTTGTAATTATTTTCAAGTATTCCACCTGGGGACGCTGGGTATACGCGATCGGCGGCAACGAGCAGGCCGCCCGCCTGACCGGGGTGCCGGTCAACCGGATAAAACTCTCGGTATATCTATTAAGCGCCCTGATGGCCGGTATTTCCGCCATCCTGATTGTGGGCTGGCTGGGATCAGCCATCAATGCGCTGGGGCAAACGTATGAATTACGGGTGATTGCTTCCTCGGTGATCGGTGGTGCCAACCTGATGGGCGGTGCCGGTGGTGCCTATGGGGCATTTATCGGTGCGGCGCTGATAGAAGTGATTCGCAACAGTCTTTTATTAGCAGGTGTTGACCCTAACTGGCAGGGCGCATTCGTAGGCTTTTTTATCGTTCTCGCGGTTATGCTCGAAAAAATCCGCGGAAGCCGTTCGGGCTAATTACCCGAATTTACCAACCCTCTGGAGGACTCCAATGAAAAAGACATTACTTGCAACCGCAGCGGCTGCCGTGATCGGTTTGCCGCTTATCAGCCAGGCAGCAGACTATACGTTTGCCCTGGTTCCCAAAAACATGAATAACCCGTTCTTCGATCTAGCCCGGGACGGCTGCAAAAAAGCCGAAGAAGAACTCGGCGGTAGCGTCGAGTGCCTCTATATTGGTCCTGGCGAACATGGCGGTGGTGATGAGCAGATCCAGGTCGTACAGGATCTGATCACCCGTAAAGTCGATGGCATCGCTGTCGCTCCGTCCAACGCGCCGGCTATGGCCAAAGCCCTGCAGCGCGCGCAGGATGCCGGTATCCCTGTCATTACCTGGGACTCCGACCTGCTGGAAAAAGACAAAGCACTGCGGGTTTCCTACGTTGGCACCAAAAACTACGATATTGGCGTTAATCTGGCCAAAATCACCATGAAACTCAAGCCTGAAGGCGGTACGATCTGCATCCAGTCCGGCGGCGCGGCGGCGGCCAACCACAATGAGCGCATGCAGGGTATTCGTGACACCCTCAGCGGTGCCCAAAGTACAGAGCCGCCCGGTGATCGTCTGACCGGGCAGAATGGCTGGACTGAAGCAGAAGGCTGCCCGCTGTACACGAATGATGATTTCCCGGTATCGGTGCAGCAAATGGCCGATATCCTGGCAAAATTTCCGGACTTGACCGCGTTCGTGCCGACTGGTGGCTTCCCGCAGTTTGTACCGAAAGCCTATCGTCAGGTTGCTGAAAAGCACAAAGACCGCATTATGAATAAAGACACGCTGCTGGTCGTAGCGGATACCCTGCCAGTGCAAATGGATATCCTCAAAGACGGCCTGAGCCATGGCCAGGTCGGTCAGCGGCCGTTCGAAATGGGTTATAGAGCCATGTTCATCCTGAAAGATATTATTGAAGGCAAGAGCATCGATGACCCGATTTATACCGGGCTGGATGTCTGTGAGCCGGAAAATCAGGGTAGCTGTCTGTCCGGCTAAACCCGATATGCCTTGCTACCCTGCAAGCCTGTAAAACAAGGCCTGCAGGGTGCACACTAACCGGAATACCCGGCGAACAGTCGCATCACACGGCTGTTCGCTGCCCGTTTAAAACAGCCGTTTTTGCTGCTTGAATACGGCTTCAGATAAACCGTCAGGCCTTTTTTCAGAGAAACTATTATGGTGAATTTCGCTTTGCTGGGCGCTGGCCGCATCGGCCGTATGCACGCTGATCTGATTGCGGCCAATCCCGCCGCTACACTGCGCTATGTCTATGATATCAACGCAACAGCAGCAACCGAGGTGGCCAGCAAGCACCAGGCAACATCTGTCACCGATGTTGCCGAGGCGCTGGCCGATCCGGCGCTTGACGCCGTTTTGATCGCTTCCAGCACCGACACTCATGTAGATCTGATCATCCGGGCCGCTAAAGCGGGTAAAGCGATTCTGTGCGAAAAACCTATCGATCTGGATATTAATCGCGTCAATCGCTGCTGGGATGAAATAAAACACTGCAATGTCCCGATTCAGCTCGGTTTCAACCGTCGCTACGATCCCAGCCATCGGGCAGTTGCAGAAGCGGTCAGAAATGGCGATGTCGGGCAGCTGGAAATGGTGATCATCTCCAGTCGCGATCCCGCACCGCCGCCGGCCGATTATATTAAAGTCTCGGGTGGTCTGTTGCGGGATATGATGATTCATGACTTCGATCTGGCCCGCTTTGTTCTGGGTGAAGAACCGGTCGAGGTTTTCGCCATGGCCAGCAATAGAGTTGACCCTATGATCGGCCAGCTGGGCGATATCGACACCGCCATGGTCACGCTGACCACCGCCAGCGGCACCTTATGCCATATCAATAACTCACGCCGGGCTGTGTATGGTTATGACCAGCGGTTGGAGGCGTTTGGCTCACTGGGCATGGTGCGTTCCAATAATCAGCGAGCCACCACACTGACCCGGCACACCGCTGAGCACAGCGGCAGCCGTGACCCCTTGCTGCACTTTTTTATCGAGCGCTACCAGCAGGCCTATCAGGCCGAGATCAACGATTTTATCGCTGCCATTGCCGAGCAACGAACCCCCACAGTCAGCTTCGAGGACGGACGGCGCGCGTTATTGCTGGCCGATGCCGCTTACGAATCACTGCGCACTGGGCGCAAAGTCGCACTGTAAGATGACTACTCCGGAACTGATCACGCTGCGTCACGAGGCCACCTGTGTGCAGGTCTGTCCAGCCGCTGGCGGCGGCATAGTCCGCTTCTGGCACGATGATGGTGTGCGGCTGCATGACTGGCTGCGGCCGGTCACGCAAAACACTATCCACTCGCGGCATGGCGGCGATATGGGCAGTTACCCTCTGGTGCCGTATTGCAATCGTATTCGCGCCGGTCGGTTCAGCTTTCAGGGACAGCAGGTGCAACTGTCACTGAATGCAGCACCCCAGCCGCACAGTCTGCATGGTCATGGCTGGCAGGCCGACTGGCAGGTCGCCACCGTCAGTGCCGAGCAACTAACGCTGGAATACCGGCATCCAGCTGATGCCTGGCCATGGCATTACCGGGTCCGCCAGACCTTCAGTGTGGGACGGCAACGACTGCAGATCGAGCTACAGCTGGAAAACCTGAGCGACAGCGCCATGCCGGCAGGTTTGGGGTTGCATCCGTTTTTTATCCGCACCCCGCGCACCCGCGTCTACGCTGAGATCGACCAAATCTGGTTAACCGACGCCGAAGTCATGCCGCTTGAGCTGGTAGCACCGGAACCGGCACGCGATCCCAGACGCGGTATCCGGGTCGATCAGGTCAGGCTGGATAATAATTACACAGGCTGGCGCGGTCTGGCGCGTATCCAATGGCCGGAATGGAAGGCTGAAATGACAGTGCTTGCAGAACCACCACTGGATCATTTGGTACTCTTTACACCAGCAGACAAGCCGGTTGTCTGTGTCGAGCCGGTCAGCAATGTTACCGATGCGGTTAATCTGGCAACGCGCACGGACACCGGTCTGCGCAGCCTGGAACCCGGACTGATGCTCAGTGCCAGCGCCTGCTTTCATTACGATTTTATTGCAGAGGATTCCCAATAATGACGCAAACCACACTCTATCCCAGCCTCAAAGACCGGGTTGTATTCGTCACAGGTGGTGGCGGCGGTATCGGTGCATCAATCGTCGAGCATTTTTGTGCACAGGGTTCCAAAGTCGGTTTTGTCGATATTAACCGCGAAACATCTGAACAGCTGATCACCGATTTGACCGCTAAAGGCTTGCCCAAACCGCATTTTGTGCACTGTGATCTGAAAAATATTGCTGCCCTGCATGCCGCGATTGACGAAGTGCGCCAAACTTTCGGCCCTATCACCATCCTGATCAATAACGCGGCCCACGACGAACGTCACAGCATTGATTCTGTCACTCCCGACTATTGGGACGACCGCATTGCGGTCAACCTGAAACACCAGTTTTTCGCTGCCCAGGCTATTTATCCCGATATGGAACAGGCCGGTCGTGGCAGCATTGTTAATCTCGGTTCGGTCTCCTGGGTGGTCGGTCAGGGCGGTATGCCCTGCTATACCACAGCAAAATCTGCGGTGCAGGGGCTAACCCGCGCTCTGGCGCGCGATCTCGGACCCAAAAATATCCGCGTCAATTCCGTACTGCCTGGCTGGATTATGACGCAGCGCCAGATGGACTTGTGGCTGACCCCGGAAGGGGAGCAGGAACTCATGACCCGCCAGTGCCTCAAACGTAAACTCTACCCTGAAGATATCGCCAAAGTCGTGCTGTTTTTTGCCTCCGACGATAGTGGTGCCTGCACAAATCAAAACTATATTGCCGACGGCGGCTGGGTCTAAAGCCACATTTGTTTACTTTTTGACGACTATTTAACGCCGCGTTAACTCTTCTTTAACGCCTGCCGCGTATTCTTGCCAACACCGAAACACGGAACGTCTCGGTAAGCCAGGAAGGCACAGGCAAGGCAGCCTGCCAGCAAAGGACTTGCGGCATAAGACACGGCACAGGACGTGGCGTAAAAATGGAATTTTCAATCGGGTTACCCATCAGGGACTGATAAACAGGGATAGCGATACCTCGACCGGGCTGCGCAAGGATTGGGCGTTTGCTTAAGGCCAGGGAATACAGGAAGACCGGCCAGCAGAAAACAAACAGGACAGGCATATTGAACCAGGACGGGCTAACATTAACCGCCAGGGACAGCGTAAACAGGGATGCGATAGCCGCCAGGATGAGGCGGCAAAAGACTCATGCGACCAAACAGCGCGACGCAGTAATAAACAGCACTGCATTCAGCGCACAGGGAATAGCGTCAGATGACGTGCTGCTGTTAGGTCGGGATTCATAAACCAACACGATTTTTCACTGCAAAAGGCGTTCGCAGTTGGATACCAGCACTGCATATTCAGCCGCCTGAGCCGGTTAAGGGCCCAGGCGGTTTATGCGTTTTTAGCTGGCTGACGGCTATGCCGTTGGCTCGGACGATCGCACTGCCCGCGAGTCTGACAATAGCGTTTGCAGAAACGCATAATGCGACAAGCCCCAGATAATCAGTGGCGTCACCGCTGGCAGAATCAGATAGCCCAGCTGATAACCTAAAGCAAGCAGCTCACGCCCTAGTGTGGAACTGTTCATTTGCATGGCAATGCTCGGATCTGATTTAAAAATCAGGCCGATCATCGACTCGAAGCAAATCCCCCACAGCTGTACCAACACGATAATCACAAAGCCCAGTGCAAAATATTTCAGCTTGTGCGGGATACGGGTGGGCGAGGCCAGAATCAAAGCCAGCAGCAACGGCAAACCATAGCCATATTTCAAACCATTCAACGAGAAGACATACTGCCCCACCATGCCAGCGGGCAACTGTGCACCTGGTGGCGAATAATTAAACTGCGTGACGATATCAAAGGTATAGGCCTGCAGCTCAACCGCTTCAAAAGCATGCGGATACAGCCCCGGCAGGATCAGGTTGGCAAGCCAGGCGACCGGCATCAACAGTATCGGCCCCAGCATATACCAGAGCGCAAATACAGGCCCCAGCCACAATAACGTCAACCCCAAAAATACACGCAGGGAGCGTTGTGGTAATGGTTTCGCAGCCGCCTGAACACGGGCCTTCGCCTCGGGTTGGGACACCGACTGCGTTGATACGGGCCGGCTGGCGCTGGTTTTTTGCTTCGACTTACGCCGGCGCGGTTTCTGTTGTTTGGACACGGTTTAAAGTTCGCAACCAGAGTAGATAAACAATCAAGCCATCGAGAATAATCAAGGCTTGCCAGAGATACAGATGAGCCCATTCAAACCAGACCTGGTTCCATTGCAGTAAATAGAACAGACTAATAACCCGCAAAATATTCAAGGCCTGAATGGCCAGATAGCCGATCCCCAGGCCAAACAGGCGTTGTCGCCAGGTGGCAGGGGTGGCCATTACTGCTGCGGTCAGACAGATCATGGCCTCGACACCATTACAGCCTGGCTGAATACTGACTGCCTGGCCGGTTTCCCGGTTGCTGATCAGAATGCCCTGGGCATGCACTGTGCTGTCGAATAACTGCAGTAAGCTGGCACTGATATGCGCGATCCCCGCAGTTAACGGCTGTATTACCCAGATCTGTACCGGATTAATTAGTTCCAGGGTAAACAACCCTAACAGAACGGAAAAAAATATGACTAAGGGCATAAGATTTGTCTTTGGCGATGTTGTTTGCTTAGACGCAGGCGCGGATTATACCTCAGCCGTCGCCATGATGAACGGCGCGCATTCCCGCACGCGCCAGCGGATAACAAAATAACAGATAGAACCAGGGCACCCTGCCTATTCGACGGGTACAACCTCGTACCCGGCTTTCATCCAGGCATAAATCCCCTCGCCGACGTTGTACACTTGCTGATAACCCACCTGTGTATTCAGAAACTGACCGATTGCCTTGGTCCGTCCACCGGTTGCACAGATCAGGGCAACCGGCTGGTCCGGCTGAGCAACACGCTGTAGAGCCTGCAACCAGCCCTGGGCATCGTACTTGCCCTGTTCATCAAAAAACGTCATCAAGTGGCTGCCGGCGATAATTCCGGTTTGCTGCCACTCGCCGGCGGTACGAACATCGATAACCGGCACCCCGGCCGCGATTAAGTCCTGTAACTGGGTGTTGTCTATGTCTTGCACGGGTTCTGCTCCGGCTATAGTAGTCAGCAATAAGCCAACCGCGATTGCTATTTTGCGTAATGGCATAGGACGATATACTTCATCAATAGTTGCATACATAACAATATAACTGAACCAAAGGAGTTCCTCCATGCTGAGTCAGAGCCAGCTCGACCACTATTTCGAAAACGGTTATGTCATTCCCGATTTCCGTTTACCCGCTGAAACCCTTGCCGCCATTCGGGAAGATCACGATCGCCTGATAAAGCGCCATCCGGAGTTCAGTGATTATTGCTCGATGCTGTTGCGCTACGATCTGAGCTTCTTGAATTACGCCCGCAACCCCGCCATTCTGGATATGGTGGAACAAATTCTGGGGCCGGATTTCGCGCTCTGGAACAGCAGTTTTTTCGCCAAACCGGCTCGCGGCGGACGCCGCACCCCCTGGCATCAGGACGGTGAATACTGGCCTATCCGGCCCATTGCAACCTGCACAGTCTGGATTGCAATCGATGATTCCACGCCCGAAAATGGCTGTCTGCAGGTCATTCCCGGTTCGCATAAGGCGAAACGCCTGTTCAAACACCGTACCACGGATAGCCAGGATGTGACCCTGAATCAGGAACTACTGGCGTCGGAATTCGATCAGAATGAGGCGGTCGATCTGGTGCTGGAAGCGGGTCAGATCTCACTGCATGATGTGTTTATGGTACACGGCTCGGCAGGCAACCCGTCCGGCAAACCGCGCCGGGGTATGACCTTGCGATTCATGCCGACAACGTCGGTGTTCGACCGCCAGCTGGCACTTGAGATGCATCAGAACAAAAAGATGGGCGCAGTCGGCGACCACTCCCAGCGCACCTTGTTTCTGATGCGCGGGGTGGATCGTTCCGGTCAAAACGATTTCATGATCCGGCAATAATTTATGACGTAGTGCGGCCAGATCAGCCGGGGTATTACACGATCGGCGCGCCATAACCCCAGCTGTAGGGTACCGGTCCGGACAAGGCAATCACATCACCGTCTTCGATAATATAACCGGTGCGTGCATTGCCGAGTCTGGGCAGCACTTCGGGGGTGATATCACGCCCGTTGACAAAGACCAGGAACACTTCATCTTTGGGAATCTTCAAGCGCTTCAAAACGTCGTTGACATCGCTGCCTGCACGTAAATCCAGCTGACGCACATGGCCTTGTTCGCCGCCATAGCGCCACAGACTATTAAACATACGAACTTCTGCGCGAACAACAATACCGGCTGAGTTATGGCCGATGGGGGTAGTACTCATACCTACACTCCGTAGCAAAATAAGGAACAGGATTCAAGCAGACCCAAGTATCCGGCAGCGCCTCCCTGCGCTACCTTGATGTAGATCAACTCTGTCCTCCCGCTCTACTGGCCTGGAGCACTGATCATGTCCTGGCGCAGGATCTCAATTAACGATTTCCGGCCCGAACATCAGATTAGGCAAGAAGGTCGAAATCGGAGCAATATAGGTAATCAGGATCAGGAATACAAACAGGATCAACATCCAGGGTGTTGCCGCCCTGACCACTTCTATCAGTGACATTTTGGTGATACTTGACGTCACAAACAGGTTTAGCCCCACCGGTGGCGTAATCATGCCGATTTCCATGTTGACAACCATAATGATGCCCAGATGAATGGGATCGATGCCCAGTTCAATAGCAATCGGAAACACGATAGGCGCGACGATCAGCAGCAAACCGGAAGGTTCCATAAACTGCCCGCCAGCCAGTAACAGCAGGTTCACGACAATCAAAAACATCCACCACGACATACCGGCCGCGATAATGGTTTCGGTGATCATCTGCGGGATACGCTCGGTGGTCAGCACATGAGCAAACAGCAATGCATTGGCGATGATAAACATCAGCATCAGCGTTACTTTGCCCGCTTCTACCAGCGTATGTTTGGTATCACGATGAAACATGCCGGGCACAAAATAAATCAGGGTCAGGCTGATATTGCGCAGGATGGCGACGATCAAACCTTCGCCGTCATGACGCCAGCGCTTTTCCTTTAATGGCCCCATATCGCGATAGACAAACAGCGCAACAAAAAAAGCATACACAGCGGCAACAGCAGCAGCCTCTGTCGGTGTGAACACGCCGCCATAGATACCGCCCAGAATAATGACGATTAACAGCAGTCCCCAAAACGCATCTTTACCCGAATCCCAGATCTCCCCGGCCCCGGCAAAAGGCTGTGCGGGTAAATTTTTAATCCGGGCGGCGATATAAATACCAATCATCAGCATGCCCCCGGCCAGCAAGCCGGGAATGACGCCGGCCATGAACATCCGGCCAACCGAAACATCGGTCGCGGCCGCGTAAACGACCATGACGATTGAGGGTGGTATTAGAATCCCCAGCGTACCGGCATTGCACACCACACCGGCGGCAAATTCCTTGGTGTACCCTACCTGCAACATACCGGCGATAACTATCGAGCCGATCGCGACCACCGTGGCCGGCGAGGAACCGCTCAATGCAGCAAACAACATACAGGCAAAGACCGAGGCAATTGCCAGACCACCGCGCATATGTCCGACACAGGCGATAGCAAACCGAATCAGTCTGCGCGCTACGCCACCGGTCGATAAAAAAGCAGACGACAGCACAAAAAACGGAATAGCCAACAGCGTATAGTGCTCCATGGCTTCGAACATTTTAAGCGCAATCGACGCCAGCGAATCATCCGAAAAAATAAGAATAATCAATAAACTAGACAACCCCAAAGAAACAGCAATAGGGGTACCGATCAACAGCAAGAACAGCACTAGAACAAACAGGATAATTGAGTTCATGTGACTTCCCGCAATTTATAAGTTAGTGGTGTAGTGCAGCGCTGACAGCTACTGCGGCGGGCTGGCTTTCGCCTGTTCATATTCATGCACCATATCTTCGGCCTCGTGACTGGCCGTCATCCCCTGGCGGGTGCCTTGAATAATATGCCAGGTAGCCTGCGCAAAACGGAAAATCAACAACACCAGACCCAGTGGCAGAATGGCATAGGGAATCCAGCGCGGGATCGCCAAATCCTCCAGATCCGTCGCAAACGTTTCATTCCACCAGGGCGTCCAGCTTTCCGGCAGGTGCAGATCTTCAGTCGGGATACCAATACGATAAATCTTGTACCAGTACGTCCACGCACCAACGAGGAGCAGCACACCATAGGCAATGCAGCACAGTGCCGAAAATACCACGATGACGCGTTGCCCTTTGGCCGGGAATAATTTAACAAAGGCATCGACCCCCAGATGCGCGCCGGTCTTGACCCCATACGACATGCCGAACAACACCAGCCAAGCAAAACAATAGACGGTCAGTTCCAGCGCCCAAACCGCACCACTATTAAAAACATAGCGGGCAATCACCTGCGAAAACGTAATTAGCACCATCGCCGCCAGCAGGACAGCAATCACCGTTTCTTCTATTTCGTTAACAATTCGGCCCATGACGAAGCCCTCATGTCAAACAGGAAGGACCGACCGGCACAGTCAAGTGCCGGCCGGCAAAAAGACTAAGGCTTAACTGCCTTGATTGGAGGCTTGCGCGGCTTCGATCAGATCAGCGCCAATCTGTTCTTCAAATTTCGCCCAAACGGGTTTCATTGCTTCAACCCAGTCAGCCCGTTGCTCGGGTGTCAGCGTGCGAACCACGCCACCGGCATCCAGCACTTTCTGCTTGTTTGCCTCATTGATTTCGGTGGACATCTTATTGCGAGTAGCGGTGGTTTCAGCCAGGATGGCAGCCAGTTCAGTGCGGATATCATCTGGCAGCCCTTCCCAGAATTCGACGCTGGTGATAACCAGATAATCGATGATGCCGTGATTGGTTTCAGTAATACCGTCCTGTACTTCAAAAAACTTCTTGGTATAGATATTCGACCAGGTGTTTTCCTGACCGTCTACAACACCGGTCTGCAAAGCGCCATAAACTTCGGCGAAAGCCATTTTTTGCGGATTGCCGCCCAGTGCTTCGAACTGCGCTTCCAGAACATCGGAGGTCTGAATACGAAATTTCAGACCTTCGGCGTCTTTTGGCTCCAGCAACGGCTTATTGGCGGACAATTGCTTCATGCCATTGTGCCAGTAGGCCAATCCCTGCAAGCCCTTGCGCTGCATGGAATTCAGCAGTTTCTGACCGGCTTCGGATGACTGAAAACGGTCAACCGCGTTAATGTCTTCGAACAGAAATGGCAGATCAAAAATGCGGAATTTCTTGGTGTAGTTCTCGAATTTGGACAGCGATGGTGCGGCCATATGCACATCGCCCAGCAACATCGCTTCCAGCACTTTGTCATCGTTGAATAATTGCGAATTGGGGTAAACCTCGACCCGGACTTTACCTTTCATTCGCTCATTGACGGTATCAGCGAATAACTTGGCGGCTTCCCCTTTGGGATGACCCGCCTCGGCGGTAACATGACTGAACTTGATAACAATTTCTTCGGCCTGCACAGCAAACGCGGCAAGCCCCAGACAACCGGCAGCGACAACCGCCATTAATTTACGCATCGTATTTCTCCTCCAATACATCAGGTAATGAATAATAAAAAGCCTGCACCTGCACTTCAGGTGCAAAACCGGTACAAGGCCTTTTATCGTTTTCTCATATCGAAAACCGACATCAATGCGGGATATGAAATAATAAAATCGAAAACAACCCTTTTTAATTATATAAAAACAACCTAGCAGTACAGAAAACTGCAGCGTGCCAGGCCGTTCATGCGGCCACTTTATCGGCGCCAAAAATCAAGGTAGCTCCACCAGCACTTCGGCCAGCGGGCGGCGTGGCGTGACCGGAATTTCTGCCGGATAACCGTACCACAGCATACCGACGACATCTTCATGCGCGGGGTCGACCCAGATCAGATCATAAAACGCCTGCGCCTGGGTGACCGGACCCGTGGTCCATTTCGTACCGACGCCTTCCGCCCACAAATACAACATCAGATTCTGTACCGCACAGCAGCAGGCTGCATAGTCTTCGCGAGTCTGCCAGGCATCATCGCTTTTAATCTGTGTGACTACCAGCCAGCCTGGCATACCCAGCCAGCGTTGCCGTTTTTCTTCCGCCGCTGCAGCACCCTTTTTAGCCGCTATCATCTCAGCATTCAACTCAGCAATGGCCGTAGCCGTCTGGCGACCCAGCAGATAAAATCGCCACGGTTCAGTTAAATGATGATTAGGTGCCCAGCGCGCCAAATCCAGTGCCTTGTTAATGATATCCGGCGGTGGTGGCTCAGGCTTGAAAAAATTGATGCTGCGCCGGTTGCGGATTACATCCGCGACAATGTCGCTGCTGACTTCTGCTGTCACAATAAACCTCTTTATTACATTACACGGCTTTAAAGTCTGCTATTTTAGAAGCATAGCAAAATTCGGGGCAAAGTTCGGGGAACAAAGCCCCATGCCCGGAATCCACTTTGTTCATGACCACAAAACTACTCGGTACACTTTTTTTATCAATCCTGTTTGCACTCAGCGCTGCGCTGGCATACAGCGGCTATCTGGACAACAAAGGCACTGAATACGCAGATCAGGCTCTGGGCCGTGCGCTGCTTGCTTTCGGCATAGCACGTGGATTGAACGGCGTGATCTCGGTTGCTCAGGGCACCGAGGTTGCGGTTCAGCCTGCCGGCATCGGAGTCAATTTTACACCAGGCCAAATTCTGGACCCGGTCAATGATCTTATCGAGCGGTTTTCCTGGATCATGCTGGCAGCCAGCGCTTCGCTGGGAGTACAAAAAACCCTGCTACTTATAGCCAGCTGGCCGTATTTCAACTAGGTCCTGAGTGCCGTTTTTGCCGCGTTTGCACTGCTAGTCTGGGCACCTCTATGGCGCTCTCAGGCAGGCCGTTTTTTATTGCGTTTCGCGCTGATATTCGTGTTTATGCGCTTTGCGGTGCCACTGATGGCAATCAGCAGTGAATGGGTGTTCGATGAATTCCTGCAACCGCAATACCAGGAAGCCACCGCCGAACTGGAAGCCACCGCGCAAAATATTGGTCGCATCAACCAGGCTGCGCAAGAGGCCATCACCGGCCAGGACGATCCGTCACTGCTGGATAAAGCCAAACGATTTTACCGGTCCGCCGCCAGCACCTTCGACATCGACGGGCGAATCGAGCAATACAAAGCCGCCGCCACCGAAACCAGTCAATACGCCATTAATC
Organism: Gammaproteobacteria bacterium; assembly: GCA_041396125.1. GTDB lineage: Bacteria > Pseudomonadota > Gammaproteobacteria > Competibacterales > Competibacteraceae > JAWKZG01. The sequence continues at coordinate 27,500 of JAWKZG010000003.1, forward strand.
TGGCTGTTGTATTCGTGTTCCAGACCATTGTATTTCCGATGTTGTTTCTGTGGCTGCTGTGGCAGTTCAGCAAAAGTCTGCTCAGACTGGGCCGCCCTCCGCATTAAGCACCGGTTAAATACTCACTCAAAAAATCCGGAATACGCTGCTCCAGCCAATACTGCGGTCGCCAGGGCCAGAGGCCGCTGACAAAGCCCACGTGTCCGCCATCCGGACTCAGTTCCAGGGTGATATTCTGACTCAGTTCGGCCGCTGTGGGTACCGTGTCTGCAAACATGAACGGATCATTACGGGCATGCACAAGCAGGGTCGGTGTTTCGATCCGGTGCAAATATTGCCGGCTGCTGGCACGACGATAATAGTCCTCGACGCCATCATAACCGTGTAATGGTGCGGTAATACGATCATCGAACTGGAAAAATCCCGCAGCTGTGACAGTTCATTGAACGGGACCGGTGCATCGTCTCGGCTAGCGAATTTGGCGCGATAACTGGCTCGCAAGGAGCGCAGCAGATGCCATTGATAAAGCCGCGACAGGCCCTGTTGCATACGCCGGGCTGCATCGGCCAGTCGAAACGGCACCGATACCGCTGCCGCCGCCTGTAAGACACCATTGCTGCCCTGCTCTGCCAGCCATTTCAGCAGCACATTGCCCCCCAGCGAATAGCCCACCGCAGCCAGCGGACTGTCCAGCCAGCGCGCGCGCAAGGTGTCGATCACATAAGCCAGATCACCGCTATCACCAGCGTTATAACTGCGCCGCAAGCGATTCGGCTCGCCACTGCAACCGCGAAAATGCATGACAATCCCAACCCAGCCGCGCTGCTGCAGCACGCGCAACAAACCGCGCGCATAACCGGATTCACTGGACCCTTCCAGGCCATGCAATAGAAGTATCAGCGGTGTACCTGCCGGCATAGCGGATGGCGGGCTGGTATAGTCCAGATCCAGGAAATCACCATCTGGCAATGTCAGCCGCTCACGCTGCAGAGCGGGGTATCGATCAGCCGACGCAAACCGCCGCTGCAGCACCGGCCACAGCGTTTGCAGATGTGCGCCGGGCAGCCACCAGGCTGGTTTAAAGGTACTGGGCCGGGGGGATTTGTTCAGTCTGAACTCCGTATTAATCTAAAATATTGGTTTATACAGCACCGGCGCTTATACAATACCGGCCTGATGCAGTTCGGCCTGCTCGGCTTCACTCAGGCCGAGCAGTGTGCCGAAAATCTCGGCGTTATGACTGCCCAGCGCCGGGCCGGGCCAGTCAGTCCCTCCCGGTGTCTCGCTCAGTTTAGGCAGAATGGCAGGAATCTTCAGCGGCTCGCCATCGACCTCAACCTGCTCAAACAGACCACGCGCCTGATAATGCGGATCGTTGAACATATCGGCAACGCTGTAAATCGGCCCGGCCGGCACCCGCGCCTGCTCCATCGCAGCCAGTACATCAGCAGCGCTGTGCTGGCTGGTCCAGGCGTTAATGGCGGCGTCAACCTCCTGTTCGTGCTGCACCCGCCCGTCGTTATGGGCCAGACGCGGATCATCAGCCAGATCGGCCCGCCCGACACACGTCATTAAACGCTTGAAGATGGAATCGCCATTACCACCGATAATGACGTATTTGCCGTCCTGGCACAGATACGTATTGGTCGGCGCGATACCCGTAATGGTCGAGCCGGAGGGTTCGCGCACCTGACCGGCTCCGTCATATTCCGGCACCACCGATTCCAGCAGATTGAATACGCTTTCAAACAGCGCGACATCCACCACCTGTCCGGCTCCGCTCTTGCCACGCTGTTGCAGCGCCAGCAAGACACCAAAAGCCGCATGCAGGCCGGCCAGCGTATCACCCATGCTCAAATTCGGCCGCACCGGCGGTTGATCGGGAAATCCATTGATATAACGAAAACCGCCGAACCCTTCGCAGGCCGAGGCATAGCCGGGCTTGCTGGCATACGGTCCGGTCTGGCCATAGCCTGATACCCGCGCATAGATCAGCCCTGGATTAAGCGGTTTCAGGGTGTCCGGCCCTAGCCCCCAGTTTTCCATAATGCCAGGGCGGAAATTCTCGACCAGCACATCACTTTTCAGCGCCAGTTGCTTGACCAGCTCCTGGCCACGCGCACTTTTCAAATCCAGCGTGATACATTTTTTATTACGGCCCAGACTGCTCCACCATAACGACGTGCCATTTTTTAGAGTACGCCAGCGGCGGATTTGATCTCCGCCCTGCGGCTGTTCGACCTTGATCACTTCGGCCCCGTAATACCCCAGCAGAGTGGCGGCAAAAGGACCGGCCAGAAACTGTCCCAGTTCAAGCACCCGGATGCCGTGCAAGGGGCGTGCTGCTGTTACATCATTCATAACTCGTTCACCATCAGTTGTTGTTCTACGGATAGGCTGATCTTATCATCTGTACCCAACCTCATTCGCAAGCGGAGCAATCCATGCAGAGTCCAGCACAAATACAACGAATCATTCTGCGCACACTGTGGGAGCAGGATATTAACCAGCGCCCTGGACTGGTGCGCATTTTGATTTATTTGGGTCGCATGATATGGGGTATAGCGCGTAAATTTCTGGATGGCGATTTTAATATGCGTGCCATGAGTCTGGTATACACCACGCTCTTGTCCATTGTACCGCTGGCCGCGATCAGTTTTTCGGTATTGCGCGGCTTCGGCATACACAATCAGTTAGAACCTGCACTGCTGGAGTTTTTAGCGCCGCTGGGCGATCGCCGAATCGAGATTGTCAGCCAAATCGTGGCGTTCGTGGAAAATCTGCGACTCGGGGTGTTAAGCACCCTCGGCATGGTGATGTTGATTTACACCATCATCGCGATGACGCACAAAGTTGAAAGTGCATTCAATGTCATTTGGCATGTCTCCAAACCGCGTTCGCTGGCGCGCCGGTTTGCGGATTATCTGAGCGTGATTCTGGTCGGACCGGTGATTGTCTTTTCCGGTGTCAGCCTGAGCCGTACGGTGCTACATAGCTCGCTCGTGCAATGGCTGGCATCGGTCGAACCCTTCGGGACACTGCTATACGGGGTCAGTTTACTGGTACCTTATTTACTGATTTGCGGTGGTTTTGCGTTCCTGTACGGCTTTGTCCCCAATACCCGAGTCAAATTCAGCGCAGCCATTTTGGGCGGCGTGTTCTCCGGCTTGCTGTGGTCAGCGGCCAGCGTGATCTTCGCCAATCTGGTGGCTAACTCCTCCAATTATTCCGCCATTTATGCCGGTTTTGCCGGTGCGGTACTGTTCATGGTGTGGATTTATATCGGCTGGCTGATCATTCTGGTCGGCGGACAGGTCGCTTTTTACTGGCAGAATCCGCGCTTTCTCGATCCGCGCACGGAAAAAGCCGTGCTGACCAGTCGTGAAGCCGAGGAAGTCGCGCTGGAACTGATGACCCTGATCGGCCGGGCACATTACCGCCATGAACCGCTCTGGACGTTTTCCAGTCTGGAGCAGCACCGGCAGGATTTACAACCGGATATTTTATTGCGCGAACTGCGCCGGCTGGAAGCACGCGGTCTGATTATCACCACCAGCACCCAGCCACCCAGTTACCTGCCCGCCCGCGATGTGAGCAATATTCAGGTCAGTGAAATTCTGCAGATGGTGCGCGGTCGTGATCAGACTGAAATGCCCAGCCTGCCCAGCGTCGCTGCATTAATGGATAAAGTCGATGCAGCCATCAGCGAAACTGTAGGCACACTCAGCCTGAAGGATTTAATCGAGCGCGCCGAGGCCGGGGAACAGTTCGCCTGACCAGGCCCGGAACCTGTATCGATGAATCTGCGTTCCAACATGCGAAAGCTGGCGCTAGCGCTGCTTGTATTATTGGCCTTGGTGATTCTTTTTCATCAGTATCTGCTGCGCAGCGCTGGCGACTGGCTGGTACAAAGCGAGCCGCTTACACGGGCGGATGCTGCCCTGGTCCTGAATACCGGGGTTGAAATCTACGCCCGTTTACGGGAAGCCGCCGCGCTTTACCGGGACGGCTTCGTCGATCAGGTCGTGCTTAACGGCAATCGCAAGGTTGATGAACTGCGTGCACTGGAACAGCAAGGCTACCAGCCGCTGCTGCCCTGGCATGCGGAAAACGCTCACATATTGCATTTTTTAGGGGTCGACCCGGAAGATATCATCGCGATCAGTGCCGAGGATGCCTACGACACCGTCAGCGAAGCAAGCAGTGTCGGCAAACAGCTGCTTGCCCAGGGGATACGCTCAGTCATCGTCACGACCAGCAAGTTCCATACCCGGCGTGCCGGATTCATCTGGCGCAACCTGTACGGCCAACAGCTTAAGATACAAACCGCTGCGGCCCGCGATGATCCTTATGATCCGGCTAACTGGTGGCGCAGTGGGCGACAGATCCGCTGGGTTCTGGCCGAATACGGTGCCTGGCTGTTTTACTACTGGAAAACAGGATTATTCTGAAAAGCCATAGCTATTTTTTATAAGTTACCCGCAAAACATAGAATTACTGAAATTCCGTTTGCAAGTAATAGGTCGCATTACCACGGGTTGGGCCAACGATGATTTTGAACTGCCCTGTACCGCCGTCGGGCAGTATGTCTTGCCATTCGGTCGTATCGTCACCTTCATCCGCACCGATGAGTGGCGTCCAGCTGCCTTCCACTTCACCGTACAGCTGAAACACCGCGTTGTCTTCCTCTGCGCTGACACCAACCCATAACTCCCGTCCGGGTTGCGCATAAAACAGATACTCATCGGCATCCCCGCGAATCACCGCCCCTTCCCATTCCATCTCTTCCGGCAAGGTTCCGATGTCTTCAGTGATTCCAGCATACGCAAAATGGCACGTCAGATATACGATCAAGCACAGTATTTGCTTCATAACACGCTCTCCGTACAGGGTGGTTGGCCTGGGGTCCACTGCTCTATTGCTCTGGTGACTCGTTATTAGCCTTCTTCTTGCGCAATCGTTTCAGCGTTTCCCAGGCGGGCAAGGCTGCCAGCCCGCCCAGCAAACCACTGATATAACCCGGCAACGCCGCCGCGAACAAGACGCCCCAAATGATGCTCGCCACATAGCTTACTGCCAGCACAATGGCGATAGTCAGCACTAACATTCCGATAATGGCCATATTAAAAACCTCTATTCAGACTTAAACCGACAAGGCGCTCAGCGCGGCGCGGGGACGGCAATCTTCATGTCTTCCGCCCATTGCGTCAGCGTTTGCATAATGCCCGAATGCAATTTAACCCCATTCTGCAACTGCTCCGTGCGCCGTTGCAAACCACCCTCGCCTGGCAAACGCACGGGGGGTGCGCCCTCGGGTACCCGTACCGCACGGCAGGCTGCCGCCAGAAAACTACTTTCGCGGGTAAACGCGTCCAGCCCGCCAAAGGCATTCGGATCGATCAGTTGCACAAAGACTGACGCCCCCCAGCGATCCGGCTTTTCGGCTCGCCCGTATCCAGCCAGCGCCGAGGTCATCACTTCAACCAATAACCCCAGAGCGAACCCTTTATGACCCCGGTCAAGCCCACCCAAGGGCATGATCGTGCCCGGCGGATCGTCGAACAGAACTGATGGATTATCCGTCGCTTGCCCCTGATTATCCTTGACCCACGGCCCCGGCAAGCGGCCGCCTTCTTTGTGCAAACGACCGGTCAGACCGTTGGTGGTGGTCGAGGCACTGACGTCGATCAGGATCGGAGCACCCTCCGTAGGAATGCCGACCGCAATCGGATTGGGGGTGTATACCGCCTCCAGACCGCCATGCGGCGACACCGAGGCAATCGCCGGATCGGAGCTCATCAACAAGACCAGATAACCGCGATCCGTAGCGGCCTTGAGATAGGCCTGCAGGCAAGCGATATGATGACTGCGGCGAATCGCCACTGACACGACTCCGTGCTCGGCCAGTCGTTCTGCTGCCAGCTCGATCGCTTTGACCACCAGCCAGGGGCCAGGCAGAAAAAGGCCGTCCCAGACCACCGTGGCACCACGATCAGTGATAACGTCAGGCTCTTCACTTAGCGCCATCTTGCCTTGTTTGATGCTGTTCAGGTACGGCCCCAGCAGCGCCAGACCGTGGGTGTCATGGCCGAACAAATCGCCCTCGACCAGAATCTCGGCAACGATTTCCGCACGCTCGGCAGGCAACCCGCTGGCCGTTAATAATTGGCTGGCAAACTGTCGCAGCGTCGCGGCTTCGTAACGATTAGTCATTAATGTTCCTCTTAGTGGGTATCTTGTGTTTATCTCAGAGCTTATTTCAGGCCACCGAAGGCAGGCAGGCTGGCCCCAGCGGTTCGAAGGTTTTGTAGGTCATGATAAATTCCTGATGGCCGAGTTGCTCGGATTTAGTTTGCTCGCCGGCAGCAACGCGCTGGATCAGCTCGTAAATGTCCCGCCCGACCTCGTCCAGCGTGGCCGCGCCATCCAGCATACGACCCGCGTTGACATCCATATCGTCGCTCATGCGGGCGTAGGTTTTCGGGTTGGCGCAAACTTTAATCACCGGGGCTATCGCCGAGCCAACCACCGAACCGCGCCCGGTGGAGAATAAAATCACATGGCTGCCACAAGCGATCAGCTCTGCAATTTCGGCATTATCGTTAATATTCGGAAAACCAAAGCGCGGCTCCCCGTCCGGCACTACATCCAGCAGATACAGCCCGCCGTGCGGCGGAATATCGCCCGGTTTGATAATGCCGCTAATCTGCGACTGGCCACTCTTGGCATAGGCCCCCAGGGATTTTTCCTCGATCGTGCTCAAGCCGCCGTCGGCATTGCCCGGCGCAAAGCTGGCGTGCCCCAAAGTGGCATAATAACGCGCTGCTTTAGCAACGCAGGCTTTGAGTTCATCGCCCAGTTCCGGTGTGACCGCACGCTCGGCCATCCAGTGCTCCATGCCGATCAATTCGCCGGTTTCTTCAAAAATACAGGCGGCGTTTTGTTCAATCAGAAAATCAAATGCCCGCCCCATGGCTGGATTGGCCGTCAGTCCGCTGGTCGCATCCGAACCGCCGCAGATGGTCCCAACCACCAGTTCCGACAGATCCATCTCGACCCGGGGTGTCTGGGTCAGTGCCGCCAGCTGCTGGGCAACCCAGTCCTGCCCTTCTGCAATGGTTTTACGGGTACCACCGGTGGCCTGGATGCCAATGGTTTTGACGGGCCGCTCGCTGGCCTCGACAGCGCGTGCCAGCTGGTTGCGATTAAAGCTCTCGCAGCCCAGCGATACCAGCAGAACTGCACCGACATTCGGATGGGTGCACAAACGCTGCATCATGGTTTGGGCATATTCATTCGGATAACAGCCGGGGAAGCCGATCAGATGCACACCCTCGGCGCGATGCGGATACACAATCTCGCGCGCAACATGGTGCGCACACTCGACCAGATAGGCAACGACCACAATATTCCGGATACCTTTGCGGCCATCGGCTCTGAGATACGCTTGCATGGTTCCTCCTGCTGCTGAATGATTAGATTACGCTATAGTCTAGCCTGAACTGCCCGCCCCTGCCCGAGCACCCGCATCTGAGCGCCCGCATCTGATCACCGGCAGGTGATCGGGCACTGTATTAGCCAGTGCTTTGCAATACACTGAATTTTTATATTGCTACACTAGTCCAACAAGTCAAACAGCTAGCAATTTCAAACCGTGACGAGCAAAGACAAACAGATCGCAAATCGTTCCTCGACCCAGGAGGTGGCCAAGTTTCTGGGCCAGGCCCGAGCCTTGACCCAGGCGGCTAATGCAGGTCGTCTGATTTTCGCCCTGGACGCCACTGCCAGCCGCCAGCCGACCTGGGACAGTGCCTGTGAACTGCAGGCCGAGATGTTCAACGCAGCAGCTACGGCGGCAAATGGCAAGCTGCTGGTACAATTATGCTGGTATCGCGGCATCGGTGATTTCGGTGCTGCCGAGTGGACCCCGAATGCTGCCGGACTGATCAAGCAGATGGAAAACGTCTACTGCGTGGGCGGCCGCACCCAGATCGCCCGGGTGCTGAATCATGCCCTGCAGGAATCGCAGCGGCAGCGGATTCATTCCTGGTCTTTGTCGGGGATTGCATGGAAGAAGACCCCGGTCGCTTGTATGAGCTGGCGGGGCAATTGAAAATACTACGTATTCCGGTCTTCATGTTTCATGAAGGCAGAGAACCTCTGGCCGCTGGTGTTTTTCGCGAAATCGCAGCTCTCAGCGGCGGTGCCTATTGCCCGTTCGACACCGCTGCGGCTGATCAACTGCGGCAGTTACTGCGCGGCGTCGGTGCTTTCAGTGCCGGCGGCTTGAGCGCATTGCAGCAGTTGGCACAGCGCGAAGGCGGTCAATTACTCAAACTGGTTAAACAGATTGACCGATGATGGGGTATTTCCTGTTACTACTGAGCCTGCTGATGTTCGGGCTCTGGTATTTCCAGCGCTGGAGCCAGGCGGTCGGACCGGAACGCACCAAGCGGGTTCTGAAAAAGCGGGTATCGGCGCTCTACTGCTGGCCGGGGTGGTGTTAGCCGTGCGCAGCGGTTCGGTGCTGCTGGCGTTACTGCCGGTACTGGCGCTGGCCTTCAATCGTATTCTGATGCTGCTCTCGTTGCTATCACGCTACACCCCGTTCGCGCACTGGCTGGCGGCGCATCTGGCCCAACGCTCCAATCAGGCCCGTGCTGGTGCCGGCACGGGTGCGGCAGGCAGTGCAGCCCAGCCCAGTTCGATCAGCACCAAATATTTTGATATGACCCTGGATCAGGCCAACGGTGTGTTTGAAGGTACCGTGCGCACCGGCCCGCACGCCGGCGCAACGCTTTCGCAGCTGGACTTGCCGGTCTTGCTGGAGCTGTATCGCAATGCCACCGACGATCCGCAGTCACAAGCGGTATTGGAAGCGTTTCTGGATTATCGTTTCGGCGACAGCTGGCGACAGCCGGCGGACGCGGGCACCAGCCACGGACAGAGCGATGACGTCACGCTGGATGCGACCATGACACCGGCCCAGGCCTACTCCAGTTCTGGGTCTGCAACCCGGTGCCAGCAAAGAAGAGATCCGCCGGGCGCACCGGCATCTCAGCCAACGCCTGCACCCGGATCATGGCGGCAACGACGCCCTGTGCAGCCTGATCAATCAGGCGCGCGATGTGCTGCTGAAACATTAGCCGGGACAGCTCTGGTCAGATACCGATTCCACCGCATGTCACCCGACCAGCTCATTGCCTGTCACGATTGCGATTTATTGCAGCACCGCCGTCAGTTACACGATGGAGAAACCGCCCGTTGCGCGCGCTGTCGGGCCTTTTTGTACAAACGCAAGCCCGATAGCATCAATCGCGCGCTGGCGTTAACACTGACCTCGTTGATTCTGTTTACGCTGGCCAATTCGTTTCCGTTCCTGTCCATGCAGGTACAGGGCCGGGAGCAATCCATCTCCTTACTCTCGGCGGTCTGGTCACTGTACGAAGAGCAGCAATGGCTGTTAGCCTCGTGTGTCGGCTTTCTGATCCTGCTGGCACCGCTGCTGAAGCTGCTCGGCCTGTTGTATCTTTTACTGCCGCTGAGTCTGGGCCGGGCGCTGCCACGGTCACCGCTGACTTATCGGATAGTCGAGCTGCTGACACCCTGGAGTATGATGGAGGTGTATCTGATCGGCACGCTGGTCGCGCTGGTCAAACTCATGGAGCTGGCTCATATCGTGCTGGGATTATCCTTCTGGTCCTTCATTGGACTGATCATCTGCGAAACGGCAGCTGGTATCGCACTCGATGGCGTCTCGCTCTGGCAACGCCTGGAGCAAAAACGATGACACTCAGTGCAGCCCGGGCGGCACTGGTCAACTGCCATGTCTGCAGCCAACTCAGTCCGACCAGCATTCTCAGTCACGGCCATGCCCACTGCCCCCGCTGCGGCGCACCGCTGCATTTGCGCAAACCGTACAGCATCCAGCGCACCTGGGCACTTCTGCTGGCAGCGATTATTCTGTATATCCCTGCCAATGTCTTTCCGATCATGCGGGTCGTTTCTCTGGGCCAGACGCAAAGCGATACCATTCTCAGCGGGGTGATTCATCTGTGGCAGGTTGATATGTATCCGCTGGCCATTATCGTCTTCGTGGCCAGTGTGTTCGTACCCATGGTCAAACTGATGGTGTTGTTGTATCTGCTGCTCAGCGTCCAGTTCAAGTGGCGACACGGCCTGCGCGAGCGCACGGCGCTATACCGCTTCACTGAAGCCATTGGACGCTGGTCGATGGTCGACGTTTTCGTAGTTTCATTATTGGCGGCGCTGGTGCATTTGGGCCAGATCGCCACGATCATTCCAGGCCCGGCCGCACTGGCCTTCGCGACCGTCGTTGTCCTTACGATGTCCGCTGCGATGACCTTTGATCCGCGCCTGATGTGGGATATTTTCGAGACGGCACAAGACCCGCAAGGAACAACACGGCATGACTGAATACTCCGGGCCGGGTAATACTCCGGCCGATACACCCGCCGAGCTTAGTATTGCCCCCAGCCGCGGTATTTCCAGCCTGTGGCTGGTGCCACTGGCCGCCGCCCTGATCGGTGCCTGGCTGGTCTATAAACATATTACCGAACAGGGCGCATTGATCACGCTGACCTTCCAGACCGCCAGCGGGCTGGAAGCGGGCCAAACCAAGGTCAAGTTCAAGGATGTCGAGGTCGGCACGGTAGAAAGCGTCACGCTTGACCCCACTCTGGAACACATCCTGGTGACAGCTCGTATGGACCGCAATTTTACTTCATACCTGAATGAAAACACACGCTTTTGGGTGGTGCGTCCACGCGTGGATACGACCGGGGTATCTGGTTTAAACACTTTGATTTCTGGCGCTTATATCGCTATTGAGCCCGGTTCAGGCGATCCGCAGCGCACCTTTCAGGGACTGGAATCACCGCCGATCACGCCGTCGGATGCGCCCGGTCTGCACCTCACACTGATCGCCGAACGGGCAGGTTCGCTTAATGTCGGCTCACCGGTCTATTACAAACAGATTAAAGTGGGTCGAATCGAAAACCGGATACTGGATATGGACACCCAGACGTTCAAACTGGAAGTTTTCATTGAAGCGCCGTATCAACAGCTGGTAAATACGAATACGCGCTTCTGGAATGCCAGCGGGGTCGATATTTCAATCAGCGCCGACGGTTTCAATATTCGTACGGAATCACTGGAAGCGTTGGTGCTGGGTGGCATTACCTTTGAAAGCATTACCACCACGACCGCTGCTGCGCCTGTACAAAATGGCGCTCAATTTATGCTGTTTCCCGATCAGGCCAGTATTGGCGATGCCGCGATCACTGCCAAAACCTATGCGGTGATGCATTTTGAAGATTCCATCCGCGGTCTGAACCCAGGTGCGCCGGTGGAATTTCGCGGCGTGCGGCTCGGACGGGTCAAGGATATCAGTCTGGTTTACGATGCCGAGACCTCCACCATCAGCCTGCCGGTATTGGTCGAGCTGGAGCTGGAACGCATCAGTCGGGGCATCAGCAATGAACAGTCTTCGCTGAAGCTCTTACAGGAACTGGTGCAACAGGGTTTGCGGGCTCGCCTGGAAACCGGCAATCTGCTGACCGGCCAGTTGTTTATCGCCATGGATATGCAGCCGGACGTACCGGCAGCAGAACTCAAGCTGGGGGATGGTTACCCGGAAGTGCCGACGGTAGCCTCGAAACTCGGTCAGATTACCAATCGCGCCACCGCCATCATGCAAAAAATCGAACAGCTCCCGTTCGATCAGTTACTGGAAACCGCTCGCACCCTGCTGGCCGATGTCAGCGGTTGGGTGAAAGCCAGTGACACCCAGAAAATTCCCGGCAGCGTGAATAAAACCCTGGCTGACATTCAGCAACTGAGTAAAAGCCTGGATAAACAGATCAACCAGACCGCCGACCGTCTGCAAAACACCTTGCGCAGCGGCAATGACCTGCTCAGCAGTGTCGGGCCGGAGTCAGCCCTGCAATACGAGCTGACCCGCACCTTGCGCGAACTGACCCGGGTTGCCCAGCAGTTGCGGGATCTGGTGCAGCAGCTGGAAGAAGATCCTTCATCGGTGCTGTTTGGCCGCTAACGAGCAGTTAATTATGTCTATCCCGAAAATCGTATGGTTATGTAGTGTCTTATGGGTAGCGGGCTGCAGCACAGCGCCTGTCACCCGCTATTACCAGATCCAGCCGGTTGCGGGCCTTGCTGCAGGTCTGACCGGGGTCAATACAGCGAATCCCGCCATTGCACTGGGCATCGGGCCGATCAGACTGCCGCCGTATCTGGATCGCACCAAGATTGTGCTGGAACAGCAGGACAATGAGCTAAAACTGGCGCAATACAGCGAATGGGCCGGCCCGCTGGACGACAATATCAGCTCGGTTCTGGCCCGCGAAATTGGCGCATTGATCGGTACGGACCAGATCAGCCGCTATCCGTGGCCGCCAGAAACCACTGTCGATTATCGGGTGGAAGTCGATCTTATCCGGCTGCATGCCGTGGCAAACCACGAGGTGGTGCTGGCAGCGCGCTGGGTTATCAAGGACAGCGACCGCCAGCCGGTCGCCGGACAGCTCAATAGCTTCAGCGCGCCGATTCGCCCAGGCACACCGGGTGCACCAACAGCAGCGGAAGAGCCGGCAGCTTTAAACCCTATTGTCACCGCACATGCTGAGGTGCTGCAGCAACTGGCACGCACGATTGCGACTGCTCTGCAAGACCTGACAACGTCGCGCTAAGCTGCCACACCCTTTTAGCGGGCGCTGCTTACAGGTTTTTTGCCTGTTCGCGCAGGGCGAATTTCTGGATTTTGCCGGTCGAGGTTTTCACTAACGGCCCGAACACCACCGTCCTGGGCGCTTTGAAGTGCGCCAGCCGTTCACGGCAAAAAGCAATGATGTCGTCCGCACTGGTTTCTTCGAAACCCTTTCTGAGCGTGACGAACGCGCATGGAGTTTCACCCCAGCGTTCATCCGGCCGCGCCACGACGGCAGCTTCCAGCACTGCGGGATGCCGGTACAACACATCTTCAATTTCTATGGTGGAGATATTTTCACCGCCCGAGATAATAATATCCTTGGCCCGGTCTTTGATTTCCACATAACCATCGGGGTGGCAAACAGCCAGATCACCGCTATGAAACCAGCCGCCGGCAAACGCCTCTTCAGACGCCTGAGGATTTTTCAGATAACCTTTCATCACGATATTGCCGCGAAAGAAAATCTCGCCGATGGTCGTACCATCGCGCGGTGTCGGTTGCAAGGTATCAGGATCGGCCACCATGAGTTGTTCCAGCATCGGATAACGCACCCCCTGGCGTGATTTCAGGCGCGCCTGCTCACCCATATCGAGCTGATCCCAGTCCTCGTGCCAGGCGCAGACCACAGCCGGACCATAGACTTCGGTCAGACCGTACACATGCGTCACCTTGAAGCCCATGCGTGCCATGGACTCCAGCACCGCAGCCGGCGGTGCAGAAGCAGCTGTCATAATATTGACCGTATGCTCGATGCCGGTTTTCAGTTCGTCCGGGGCGTTGATCAGCATATTCAGCACAATCGGCGCACCGCAGAAATGACTGACTTTTTCCTCTTTAATGGCCTGGTAGATAGCGTCTTCGCGCACTGCCCGCAGACATATATTGGTGCCGGCCAGTGCAGCAATCGTCCAGGGGAAACACCAGCCGGTGCAGTGGAACATCGGCAGCGTCCACAGATACACCGGCTTATCCCCCATATGCCAGACCATATTGTTTGCGACCGCATTCAGAAACGCGCCGCGATGGTGATACACTACCCCTTTCGGGTTGCCGGTGGTCCCTGACGTGTAATTCAGCGAGATGGCCTGCCATTCATCCGCGGGCCAGTCCCAGGCATACTCCGGATCGCCTTCGGCGAGCAGTGTTTCATAGTCCAGCTGGCCGATCAGTTCACCGCTCTCGCACAGTGGATCATTCACATCGATCACCAGCGGCGGATTTTTCAGTCGTGCCAGCGCAGCCGTGATAACGTCGGAGAATTCCTTGTCGGTCAGCAGCACTTTGGCACCGCCGTGCTCCAGCATGAAGGCAATAGCCTCGGCATCCAGGCGGATGTTCAGTGCGTTCAAGACCGCACCCGCCATCGGCACGCCGTAATGCGCCTCGAACATTTCGGGGATATTCGGCAACATTACCGCCACCGTGTCGCCCAGCCCGATCCCCCGCTGCCGCAGAGCCGAGGCTAGCTGCCGGCAGCGCGTGTAGGTGTCGCGCCAGTTGCGGCGAGTAGCACCGTGTACCACAGCAATGCGCTCGGGATAGACCGCCGCCGCACGTTCCAAAAAACTCAGCGGTGTCAACGCAGCATAATTGGCTGCATTTTTGTCCAGGTTCAGCTCAAAAGGATTCATTGCTCAACGTCCCTGCCATTGCGGTTGACGCTTTTGCAAAAAAGCATCGATACCTTCCCGCGCATCGGCGCTGTCCATATTGCAGGCCATACGTTCGCCGGCATAACCGTAGGCTTCTTCCAGCGGCATATCGAGTTGCCGGTAAAACATATCTTTGCCAATGCGCAGCGCCAGCGCCGATTTGGCACAGATTTTATCTGCCATAGCAGCTACTGCGGCATCCAGTTCCTCGTCTGCCACCACCTGATTCAGCAAGCCATAGCTCAGCGCGGTTTCAGCATCGATAAAATCACCGGTCAACAGCATGCCCAGTGCCTGTTTGCGGGACAGATTACGGCTCAGCGCAACTGCGGGGGTGGAACAAAACAAGCCCAGATTGATGCCCGATACCGCAAAGCGGGCACTGCGGACCGCAATAGCCAGGTCGCAAGCCGCGACCAACTGGCAACCAGCGGCTGTCGCGATGCCCTGCACTTTGGCAATCACCGGCTGCGGCAACTGGTTTATGCTGAGCATCATACGGCTGCACTGAGCGAATAAATCCTGATGGTATTCGCGCGACTCATTGGCCCGCATCTGCTTCAGATCATGGCCCGGACAAAACGCCTTGCCGCGTGCTGCCAGCACCACCACACGGGTATCCGGGTCCGTAGCGATCCGATCCAGCGCCTGCTGCAAGGCAGTAAGTAATTGCTCCGACAAGGCATTGTACTGCTGCGGTCGGTTCAGGGTCAGGGTCGTTACCGGCCCGTGCTGCTCACATAGCAGCACAGGTTCAGCGGCCGGATTGGCGTCTGCAACTGCGCTCATCATTTACCTCCGTCGTCAAACTGCGTTTATTCTTGTCATTATCACTATTGATCAGCTGGTATCCAAGCTAAAATGACGCACTCTTTTACTCCTTACCACATTAACTTTCTGCCACTTTCTACACTACTTATGACTGATTTAAGCGCATTTCTGCACCGCGCGGAACAATTGATGGACCGCCTTGAAGCCATTCTGCCGGAAGCTCCCAGCCTGCCGGACTGGGATCAGAGCATTGCCTACCGCTGGCGCCGCCACATGCAGCGCGGCTATCTGCAGGCTGTCAAACATCCGCACACGCTACGCTTGCGCGATCTGCAGCGTATCGACCGGCAAAAAAACGAACTGGCCCGCAATACGCGCCAGTTCCTGGCCGGTCTACCAGCTAATAATGTTTTATTATGGGGCCCGCGAGGCACCGGAAAATCATCTATTATCAAAGCCCTGCTTAATGAATTTCACACCGATGGACTGCGTCTGATCGAAGTCGATAAAGACGACCTGATCATGATTCCGGAAATCATTGATCTCGTCGCCGACCGGCCGGAAAAATTCCTGGTGTTCTGCGACGATTTATCCTTCGAGGCCGATGACGCCAGCTACAAAGCCCTGAAAGCAATTCTGGACGGCTCGATCAGCGCAGCGCCCGACAATATTCTGCTCTACGCCACCTCCAACCGGCGCCACCTGCTACCTGAATTTATGTCGGAAAACCGTGAAGCCCGTGTGGTGGACGGCGAACTGCATCACGGCGAGGCCGTCGAAGAAAAAATCTCCCTGTCGGAACGCTTCGGCATGTGGCTGTCCTTTCATCCCTTCAGTCAGGACGATTACCTGGCCATCGTCAGCTACTGGCTGCAGCAGTTGGGACAGGTCGAGGAGATGGACGAAGAACTGCGTCAGCAAGCCCTGCGCTGGGCACTGACACGCGGCTCGCGCAGCGGCCGGGTGGCCTATCAGTTTACCCGTGACTGGGTTGGTCGGCGCGGTATTGAATAATTCCTGACGCAATTATGGCGATCTCCCAGAAATCGATTATCCAGGCCATCAATACCCTGCAAAGCCAGGGTACGCGGCCAACCACGTTCGCACTCCGCGATTTTCTTGGTGAGGGCTCTCTCGCCGCTATCAACGCTGTATTACGGGAATGGCAGCAGACTGAACTGCACGAAACCACGCCGCCCCAGCAGATGGCCGAACCCCTGCAGCAGCTGATTCATACGTTCAGCGCTGATCTGCAAAAAACGCTGCTGGAGCTGCAAAGCAGCCACGATGAGCAGTTGCGCTCGATGGCCTATGCCAAGCTGGCACAAAGTGCGCAAGAACAAAACGAGCTGGCCGTCGCGCTGGATCGCCTGTTGGAAGAACGCCAGCAGTTACAGCAAAAAAACCAGGCCTTGCAAAAGCAGCTCAGCAGTCAGGACAGCAGGCTGCAAGACGCCCTGCGGGAGGCCCAGCTGACCCATACTCGCGCCGATACCATTGCCGACGAACGTGATCGTTTGCTCAAGGAACTGCAGGCACAGCGCCAGACACTGGCACTGCGCGACAGTGAAAACAACAAGCTGGCCGAAGCCAAACATCGTCTGCAGGCACAGCTCGACACCCAGAAAAACAGCCTGGAGATGGCCAAAAGCCAGCTGGCCCAACTGGTTGCACAGGCGCGCGAACTGCAACAGCAGCGCGATGAACAAACCCAGCTGCGCAACAGGATCGAAGCCGCCCTCACCCGGGCCGAGCAAGGTCGCCCCGAAAAAGAAAACGCTCTGAAACTACTGACGGCGGAAAATCAGCAATTCAAGCAAACCATCGCCACACTGGAGCGCCAGCACAATATACTCGAACGCGAATATCAGCAAAGCAGGCAGCAGGCCGAACACGCCACAGCACGCGCTGACACACTGACCAACGAACGTGATCGTCTGCTGGCCGAGACCAAAAGCCTGCACCAGAAAATCGATCTACTCGAGAAAAACAACCTCTCCCTGACCGAAAATCTGGCGCGCTACCGCACCCAGGCCGAGCAGGAAAAAACCAGTCATCAGCAGACCCGGCAGCATCTGAGTGTTCTGGAACAGCAGCTCAGTGACCTGACCAAACACCTGGATGTGCTCAGCAAACAGCGCCTGGTCACCGAGAACAGAGCCGGCCGGCTGGACGAAGATATCCAGCGCCTGCGGGCCGACTTAAGAGAGGAGCTGCATGAATTGATTGGCGACCGTCAGCATCTGCAGCAGAAACTGGAAGATGAGCACAGCACCCGCATCGATGCGCAAAAAACCATTGCTGATTTACGCGTCCATGCTGCTCAGCAGGAGACCGAAATGCGCAAACTGGCGCTGGATTCGCAGCAACAGATCGCCCAACTGCAAGCCCGTATCAACGAGCTGGAAACCGACCTGCAGGTCACCCAGACCAATTACCGCTCACAGTTCGTTACCAACAGCACCCAACGCGAGGACTAAGCACGCCAGCCCGGCCAGTAAGCCTGTACCTTATACAACATACCTATACTCAGGCCGTCAGGGTTTGCCCTACCGGTGCGGAAGCAGATGTGGATGTTGTGCTTAAGGTAACGGCCTGTCTGATCACTTTGGCGGCCTCATCAGCAGCCTGACGGCTGCGCGCATGAACCCACGCCAGCGGTCTGCCGTTTGGTTCGACCTGGTCGCCCGGCCCGGCAATATCACTCAGGCCGACGGCCGGATCAATCGTATCGGCCGTGTGGCGCCGACCGCCCCCAGCGCGACAATAACCTGCCCTATCGTCCGCACATTCATAGAGTGCACAAATCCGCTCTGAGCAGGGTGTACCGGCATGCTGACCGGTGCCGCCGCCAGGTGTTCCGAGGCACGCTGTAACAAGTCAGCCGGGCCACCCAGACGCTGCACCATACGCCCGAACTGCTCCGCCGCCGCGCCGCTGTCCAGAGCATGACGCACCCGCTGCGCTGCCTCGGCCTGATCCTGCGCCAGCGCCCCGAGCATCAACATGGCTTCGGCCAGGGCCAGGATGACCGCAGACAGACGCGGATCACGCTCCATTCCCGTCAGAAAGTGGATCGACTCAAGCACTTCAAGCGCGTTGCCGGCACTGTGACCAAGCACTTGATTCATATCAGTCAACACGGCAACCGTCGGCAAGCCCCCCCCGTTACCGATAGCAACCAATTCCTGCGCCAATACCAGCGTCTCGGCCGAATCAGGGAGAAACGCGCCGCTGCCGGTTTTAACGTCCAGCACCAGCCCCTGCAAGCCTGCAGCCAGTTTTTTGGACAGAATCGAGGCACAAAGCAGACCCGTACATTCTATGGTCGCGGTCACATCGCGCACGGCATAAATACGCCGGTCGGCCGGCGCCAGCTCGTCGGTTTGACCGATAATCGCGCAGCCACAGTCTCTGACTGCAGCAATCAGCTCGGGTACAGTCAAATCGGTACGATAACCGGGAATACTTTCCAGTTTGTCCAGGGTACCGCCGGTATGCCCTAGCCCGCGCCCTGAAATCATCGGCACATAGCCTCCGCAGGCCGCGATTAGGGGAGCCAGGATCAAACTGACCTTATCGCCTACCCCGCCGGTGGAATGCTTGTCCAGGATAGGCCCCGGCAGTTGCGCCGGGGTCCAGTCAATCACCTGTCCGGATGCAGTCATACTACGGGTAAGTGCGACGCTTTCATGATGGTTCAAGCCCTGCAGCAGCGCGGCCATGGTAAACGCGGCAATTTGTGCATCAATGACGTCGCCTGTGCTCACGCCCTGGATAAACGCCTCGATTTCAGCGGTGCTGAGTTCGTATCCATCACGCTTGCGCCGGATGATATCCTGCGGCAGAAAAGTCATCTCAACGACCCGTGTAGCACTGCATGAACGCAGCCAGCAGCGTTTGCAGCTGAACCCCGGCCTGCTGCCCGATACGCAGGGTTTCCTCGTGTGACAGCGCCCCGTCGGACAAGCCCGCCGCCAGATTGGTAATACTGGACACGCCAGCAACTCGCATACCGCAGTGCCGCGCCACCAGACACTCCGGCACGGTTGACATGCCGACCGCATCGGCTCCCAGGCGGGCAAATGCGCGGATTTCAGCAGGCGTTTCAAAATTGGGCCCGGTACACATCAGATAAACCCCTTCATGCAAGCTGACAGCAGCACTCGCTGCCGCCTGCCGTAACTGCTGCTGCAGGCCCTTGTCCCAGGCCTGGCTGAGATCGAAAAAGCGCGGTCCCAGGGTGTCTTCGTTCGGGCCGATCAAGGGATTAACACCAGCCCAGTTGATGTGATCATTGATCAGCATCAGGCTACCGGGGCCCATTTCGGGGCGCAGACTGCCAGCGGCATTGGTCAAAAGCAGATCACGGCAGCCCAGCGCCTGCAGCGTGCGCACCGGCAAGGCCAGCGCCGCTGGTGGATGACCTTCATAGTAGTGCAATCGGCCCTGCAGGCAAACCAGCTCCACGCCCTGCCAGCGGCCTGCCAGGATGCGTCCGGCATGCCCCGCCACCGTCGCTTGAGGCCAGCCCGGCAACGTGCTGAATGGCACACTAACGGCATCTTCGAGTTGTTCGGCGACAGCGCCCAGACCACTGCCCAGCACCAAAGCCAGACGCGGCTGGCGAGCACCGATATGCTGTCGAATAGTTGTGGCAGCCTGCTGATAGCCGTTCATGCCAGGTGCTCCGGCCCAAATGACAGGGGTAACAGTTCTCCCAGAGTGACACTGCGTCGCACGCCGCTTGAATCACACAAATGGATTGGCAGTTCAGCCGCACCAAATTCCCGCAGTTTTTGCCGGCAACCACCGCAAGGGGTGACCAGATCGGGGCCATCGGCCAGCACCGCAACTTCGATCAATTCGCGCTCACCCGCCAGAATCATGGCAGCCAGCGCCGAAGCTTCGGCGCACCAGCCTTGTGGATAGGCGGCATTTTCGACATTGCAACCGGCGTACACGCGCCCGGAGCGCGCTCTGACCGCAGCGCCTACTTTGAACGTGGAGTACGGTGCATACGCCTGCTCACACGCCTGGCGGGCAGCAACAAATAAATCATCCATCGGCTTCTCCGGTAGGGGCTAATGCCATCAGCCCGATATGGTAAACGGCAATAGCGGCCAAAAAACAGCAGGCTCAAGGTACAGGCAAAAAAAACCGGCCGCTGCATGTGCAAGGACCGGTTTGTAACAGCTCATGCCGCTAGCGGCATTTGGGCTCAATACGACGGAGCGGCAGCCTCTGCTGCTAGCTCGCTTACTGTGATTCGCTTAGCATATAACCCAGGGCATTCAGGATTTGCTCGTCCGACATATCGGTACGCCCACCTTTGGCCGGCATGCCTTTAAAACCGTTCAGAACATGTCCTTTAAGCGTATCCCAACCCTGTGCAGCCCGCGGTGCCCAGGCCTCTTTATCACCAAATTTCGGTGCGCTGGGAATGTTCCCCAGATGGCAAAAACGGCAAACCGTGTCATACACTTGCTGGCCCTGCGTCAGGTCAAGACCGTCCGGTAAGACCAGACCAGCCGGTGTCGCTGCGGCTTCAGCAGGAGCAGTTGCCGCCGGGGCAGTTGCACCCGCGCTTGCTGCCACCGGTGCAGACTGCTCGGTCGCGGCAGGCGCAGCTTCAGCGGCAGGTTCAGCAGCCGCCTGTTCAGCTTCTGCAGCAGGCTCGGCTGCCGCCTGTTCAGTTTCTGCGGGCGCAGCTTCAGCGGCAGGCTCCGCAGCCGCCTGTTCAGTTTCTGCAGGCGCAGCTTCAGCGGCAGGCTCGGCTGCCGCCTGTTCAGTTTCTGCAGGTGCAGCTTCTGCAGCAGGCTCGGCAGTCGCTTGTTCGGTTTCTGCGGGTGCAGCTTCAGCGGCAGGCTCGGCAGTCGCTTGTTCAGTTTCTGCGGGCGCAGCTTCAGCGGCAGGCTCGGCAGCCGCTTGTTCAGTTTCTGCGGGCGCAGCTTCAGCGGCAGGCTCGGCTGCAGCCGCCTGTTCGGTTGTAGCAGGCGCGGCTTCTGCAGCAAGCTCCGCGTCAGTAGCGGCCAGTTCGATACCACTTTGCTCCAGCATATAGACAACAGCCGCTTTAATATTGTCTTCCGTCGCACCTGGTGCCTGCCCTTGCGGCGGCATCTGATTAAAGCCACCAACAGCATGCTGCACCAGAGTATCCAGACCTTGCTGATAGCGCGGTTCCCAGGCTGCGGTGTCGCCCGGTTTAGGCGAATTCAGCAAGCCTTGGGCATGACAGCTGGCACACACTTGCTGGTATAGCTGCTCACCGCCAAGTTCTGCTTCTGCGGCAGCAGTCGTCCCACCACCTGCCAACCGGGCCTGCTCCTGCTCCGCTGCCGGCGTACCCGCAACAACAACATGGCCCGGTTTCGCCAGTTGCTGGGCTGCCCGCTCCGCCCGGAAGGCATCCTGCTCGCCTGCATCATCATCGACTACCAGATGCGCGATAATGAAAATGGCAATGGTGATAAACACCAAAAGCCCCAACACCGCGCTGATAATCGTCACGAATGTTTTATCTTGTTGATCCACAGCCACACCTCAAGGAATGATTAGGAAAAATTTCGCCCGTCCGGGAATACGGGGGGCAATCGCTGTGCAGTATAGCTTTTTGTGCACAGCTCTCAAACTGGCGCGCCACTGATCCGGCTTCGCCCCGACCGTGCTGCAGTCTAACGCGTTTTTTTGCAGGCTTATCGGTATTCTTCAGGCACAAGGCGCTTATAATGAATGAAAAGAGTTGCCCGCCCAATTCGCAAAATCCGAAACGTATCACCAGGATGCAGTGCTGGCGATAATTAATTTTTCCAGCTCCTGATACGAATAAACTGCCGGTAATTGCGCGTACTCGGCACGCACATTGTCCGGCGGGGAAAATAAAATGCCAGCATCCGCATGCAGCAGCATAGGGATATCATTATAAGAATCGCCTGCTGCCACAATTTTAAAATTAAGGCCCTGCAGCGCCTGCACCGCATGCTGCTTCGGATTCTGCTGGCGCAAGCGGTATCCTGTCACAGCGTCATTGGCATCGACTTCAAGCTTATGGCAAAACAGGGTGGGCCAGCCCAACTGGCGCATCAGCGGCTGCGCAAACTCATAGAACGTATCAGACAGAATCACCACCTGAAACTGCTGCCGCAACCGGTCGAGAAAATCCTTGGCGCCCTCCAGCGGACTCATTTCGGCAATCACACGCTGGATATCTGTCAGTTTGAGCTGATGCTCGTCCAGTATACGCAGGCGGTGCTGCATCAGCTGATCGTAATCAGCAATATCCCGCGTAGTCAGTTTCAGCGCATCAATCTGGCTTCGCTGGGCGAATTCAATCCAGATCTCAGGTACCAAAACCCCTTCCAGATCAAGGCAAACGATATGCATAAATACCCCGCAAGCCCCCATAGGCGAGTTAAAAATGGCGAAACCCTACCGATAATATCGTGCTCACGCAAGCCTTGTGATCCACTATAATGCGTGCTCATGCCATTGATGCCGTTCAGACGGTCGATTGGTACCAACGATCAGTAATTGCCGCTATACCTGCACTGACACATATCCGTAAAGCGTTTATTACGATTATAATGAGGCTAATTTGAAATAAGCACGGTTATGGCCAATCCCATCGCACAAACGCTATTCGACGACATAAATCTACTTGATGAAATCGACGAAATTCTACGCAACAAACTGGTTGATCTAGAGCGCAACGGCGCCTCGACCGATGAGCTCAATGCACAGGCGGAATATCTGGGGCGTATGTATGATTTGTTCGATGCCAAAATTTCGGGCCAGCCGAACGAATTGAACCATAGCGATGATTTCAAAGAGTATACCTATCAATTTCTGGTCGACAGCTTCATGGAGCGCATCCATGCGGTGTACGATCAGGACAACCCGCTGCCGCCTGATCAGGCGAAGACCATTGTTGAGCAAACGCGCGGCAAACTTCGCCGGATACGCCGCATTCTGTTTTCCCATTAAAACCGGATTTGCAGCATGAGCCATCATCATCACAACGATCCTCTGCCCGATACCGTCCTGCGCGTCAAGGCGCTGGAATCCCTGCTGATCGAAAAAGGCCTGGTTGATCCCGCTGCCCTGGACGCATTGATCGAAACCTACGAGACCAAAACCGGTCCCCGTAACGGTGCCAGAGTCGTAGCACGGGCCTGGTCAGATCCTGCTTACAAGCAGCGACTGCTCAGTGACGCCAGCGCCGCCATTGCCGAGTTCGGCTTTCGCGGCCGTCAGGGTGAAGACATGGTGGTGCTGGAAAACACCCCCACCGTACACAATCTGGTGGTCTGTACGTTATGTTCCTGCTATCCCTGGCCAGTGCTGGGACTGCCACCGGTGTGGTATAAATCAGCGCCCTATCGCTCCCGTGCGGTGCTCGACCCGCGTGGCGTGCTGCGTGAATTTGGCCTGCATCTGCCCGACGAAGTCGAAGTACGGGTCTGGGACAGCACGGCGGAACTGCGTTATCTGGTCTTACCAATGCGGCCCGCCGGCACAGAAGGCTGGTCAGAGGAACAATTGGCTGATCTGGTCACTCGCGATGCCATGATCGGGGTTACCCAGGCCCTCACGCCAGCCGGGCAATCAGCCGGAGCAGCAACATGAACGGGGCCCACGATCTGGGCGGCATGCACGGCTTTGGCCCGATCAATCCAGAGCTGGACGAGCCGGTCTTCCACGCTGACTGGGAACGTCGCGCTTTTGCCATCACACTGGCGATGGGTGCTTACGGGGCCTGGAATCTGGACATGTCACGGCATGCCCGCGAACGCATGGACCCCGCTGAATACCTTGGCAGCAGCTATTATGAACACTGGCTGCACGGTTTGCAGACACTGCTGCTGGAAAAAAATCTGCTCACGGAGGCCGAAATCCAGGAACGGATGGCAACACTCGCTAACGCTCAGGACAACCCACCCGCTGCCGGCCAGTAAAGCACCAATAAAGCAACTATAAAGCAACTATATTAATCGCCTTGCAGCGGGCCTGGTTGCGTCAGTTCAGCCAGCCTCGGCGCTGAGCACACCCCGCCGGATCTGATCTTCTTCTATCGAATCGAACAACGCCTTGAAGTTGCCTTCGCCAAAACCCTGATTACCCTTGCGCTGAATGATTTCGTAGAAAATCGGGCCGATGACCGTATCGGTAAAAATCTGCAGCAACAAATTATCGGCAGCGGTTTTGTCCATCGGCTCACCGTCGATCAGAATACGATTCCGGCGCAGTCGTTCCAGGTCTTCGCCGTGTTGGGACAGGCGCTGATCGATTTTATCGTAATAGGTGTCAGGGGTATCCATAAAGCGGACACCGCGCCCGCGCAGGGTTTCGACCGTTGTATAAATATCGCCTGTTCCCAGCGCAATATGCTGAATACCCTCGCCGTTATGATCTTTCAGATATTCCGCGATCTGGCTTTTGTCGTCGCTGGATTCATTGATTGGAATGCGGATTTTGCCGCAAGGACTGGTCATAGCCCGCGAATGCAAACCGGTCAGCTTGCCGGCAATATCGAAATAGCGGATTTCCCTGAAGTTGAAGAATTTTTCATAAAATCCCGCCCAGTAATCCATATTGCCGCGCTCGACATTATGGGTCAGGTGGTCGATATAGGTCAGTCCGGCACCGACAGGGCGTTGCTCAACACCGGGCAACGGCCGGAAATCAACATCGTAAATACTCTGTTCACCGTAGCGATCCACCAGATAAATCAGCGAACCGCCGATGCCCTCAATGGCCGGAATCCGCAATTCCATCGGCCCGGCACCGGATTCCACCAGCGTCGCGCCCTTACCGACCAGCGTTTTAATCGCCTGGGCGGCGTCTTTGACCCGAAAGGCGATAGCGTTCGCGCTGGGCCCGTGAATTTCAGTAAAGTGCTCGGCCTGACTATCCGGCTCGGCATTCAGAATAAAATTGATATCGCCCTGACGATATAGCGTGACATTTTTGCTGCGATGCCGGGCAATCGCACTAAAGCCCAGCAGCTCAAACAGGCGAGCCAGATCAGCGGGATTTTTCGACGTGTATTCAACAAATTCAAACCCGTCTGTACCGAGCGGATTGTCCCAATGTTGGGTGGTCATAAGCAGTCCTCCAATATGGCCCTTAACGATTGCACGATCTTTCCCCCGGCCCGCTAATAAGCGGCGGCAAAGATAGCAGTGGTGTCATTCAAACGTTAATAGTTTACGCCGCTGCGGGTGACGAATGTGTGCAAAATCATGGTCATATATCATAGAAATTGCGATAATCCAGCACCATACAACTCGTTTATGCGGATATTATGCACTCTATCCAACTTGATGCGTTTGATCTGCGTTTATTGCAGGCCTTGCAGGACAACAGCCGCCTCACCAGTCTGGAATTGGCCGAGCGGGTACGGCTGTCCGCCTCGCAGTGTCAGCGGCGCATGAAAAAACTCGAAGACGCGGGTGTCATCGAACGCTACACCGCTGTTTTAAATCGCCCCAAAACCGGGTTCGGGGTTATGGCGATCATTACTGTCAGACTCGAAAAACATGGCCGCTTCCCCTCGCAGGAATTCAAGGAAGCCATCGACCGTTACCCGCAAATCCTGGAATGCTGGGCCACCACCGGTGATTGCGACTATATCCTGAAAGTTGTCACCCGCGATTTAAACGCCTTCACAGTATTTCTGATGGATGAACTGCTCGGACTGCCTATCGTCGCCAGCGTCAAATCGAGCATTCTATTGCGACAGCTCAAAGCGACCACAGCGCTGCCCTTGGATATTTAAAAAAATTCAGGGCTTGTTTTTGGGCAAAGGCAATATCTGACTGTCGTCGCCCTGCCGGCGTAATTGTGCCCACTGTTGGCACCAGTCGGAGCAATAAACCGGCTCGCCGCTGGCGCGGGCTGTATTCTGAATGTCAGTGTCATAAACCAAAACGCCACAATTCATGCATTTGACGTACTCTTCGACGTAATATCGCTGGTCGGAAAAACGCATTTTAATCCTCGTCTGTCTGCTTTGTCGCCGCGTAGGCATAGACTGTCTGTGCGTTGGCGGGTGATACCCAGCCTTCCTGTAAATCTGCTGCGATCAACTCAGGCGCGCGCGCCTGCACCTCGCCCCAGCCACCGCCGCCGGCAGTTGTCAGCCAGATGCGGTCACCCGGATTAAGCGTCATACCGGCGAATTTACTGGGGCTGATTTTGCCGCTGTCTTTCGATAGCCGAGCGCCATTCAGTGCTGCCCTCGCGCCTGATATACAGACTGGCTTTGGCGGCTTCGCCACCGCCGTGCAAGCCCCAGGGCGCGCTTTTGTGTCGATCCCCCATATGACTGATGGTGATCGGCACGTCACGGCACAGGTATTGTTTGGTTACGCCCAGACCGCCGCGATACTGGCCCGCACCGCCACTGTCCGGCACCAGCGCGAACTGTTCGATCAGAAACGGGTAGCGCACCTCCAGCACTTCGGTCGGAATCATGCGGCAGTTGCCATTGATGCAATTCACCGCATTATTGCCATCGGCGAATGGTCGACCACCCCAGCCAGCAGAAAGAAAATCGTAACAGACGTAGTACTCGCCACTGCGCGGATCGGTGCCGCCGAACAGGAAATTGCAATGGGTGGCGGCATCGGTAGCCGGGGCCCGCTGTGGCAACGCCTGAGCCAGCGCGCCGATTACCGTATAGGCGATACGCGGATGGGTCTCGGTATTGCCGCCCACTTCGGGGGCCGGGTAATCGACATTGACGATGCTGGTCGGCGGCGCGACGATCTTGATCGGCCGGAAGCAACCCGAATTTTTCGGGATAGTCGGATCGGTCAGATGCAAAATAGCGTTGTAACTGGCCGACCAGGTCACCCCCAGCGTGGCATTGATCGCGCCTCTGGCCTGGTGGTCAGAGCCGGTAAAATCAACAATAATTTCATCGCCTGTACAAAACAGGCAACGCGGATATTAAACGGTCGGTCGTCGATGCCGTCGTCTTCCATGAAATCGCTGAAGCGGTAGCAACCATCCGGGATCGCCGCCAGTTCTGCCCGCATGCGCTTTTCCGAATAATCGAGCAACTCCCGACAAGTCTGACGAAACACCGAGGTGCCCTGTTTTTCGATCAGCTCTACCATGCGTTCCGCGCCCAGCTCCACAGCGCTGATCAAAGCCCGGTAATCACCGTAATTCTGCCGTGGCGTGCGTACATTCGCCAGCAGCAGTTTCCAGACATCATCAATGTCTTCGCCACCCCGTTTGATCTTGACCGGCGGCACCCGCAAACCCTCGTGGAAAATCTCGGTCGCTTCGCTGGCAAAACCACCAGGGACAGAACCGCCGGTCTCGGAAACATGGCCGATAGCGACCGCGTAAGCGATTAATTCGCCAGCGACGAAAACGGGCGTGAAAAAGGTGTGTTCCGGGGTATGCAGACCACCCCGGTAGGGATCGTTGTGCACGACCACATCGCCCGGCATCATGCGCTCGGTGGCCAGTTCTCTGACACAGGCCTGAATCACCAGCGGCATGCCACCGATCTGGGCCGGACAGTAATCGGCCACTGCCAGCATCTGACCGTCCGGGTCAGCAATCGCGCAGGTAAAATCCAGGCCTTCGTTGAAAATGGTGGAATACGAGGTTTTCATCAGCACGATGCCCATCTCGCGGCAAATCGCCACCATGGTCGATTCCAGAATCGTCCGATTGACCATATCCATTAGTGCGTCCCCCGTTCTTATTAGCCTTATCTTGCTGTTCAATCAGCAGTTACCCATCCGGTCGACCGTCAGACACATATCCGGGCGCAACACGGTGACCGACGCGGCCTCGATCAAAGCCGGGCCGCTGATACGATCCCGCCAGGTAAAGCCGGGCGCTGATACACCGGCGTGGTGACCGCCTGCCCGTCAAACAGCACGACCCGGCTGGTGCTGGATTCTGCTGCTGTTTGGGCCTGGGCTAGCTGAGGCAATGCCGGTTTGTCGGACAGAGCGACCGCCGTCACCATGAAATTCACCACTTCGATGATGCTGTTCGGCACACAAAAACCGAAACGGGCCTGATGCAGATGCAGAAAATCCTGCCATACCCGCGCGATATTATCGGCGGTGAAAGCCTCGAAACTGAGTGGCAGTTCCAGTTCATAATTCTGGCCGAGATAGCGCATTTCCATCGACCGGGTGACGCTAAGATTCTCGCTGTAGCCTTGCGCGGTCAGCTCTCCGAGGCTGGTATCGACCAGCTCCCGCAACAGCGAGGCTGGCGCGCTCCGGCTCGAAGTTCAAGGAACTGAGCTGTACCGTGCGGTGGCGGTCGACGCGGGCATCAGTGATGATAAAGCCATAGGCAGAAAACTGGCCCGGATGAACCGGCACCAGCCCCTTCGGAATACCCGCCTCATCGCATCAGATCGCACACATGCACCGGCCCGGCGCCGCCGATAGCCAGCAGGGTGAAATCACGCGGATCAAGACCGCGTTCGAGCAGCACCGAACGTAAGGCACCCACCATATTATTGTTGGCAATTCTGACAATAGCCTGGGCGGTATCCTCCGGTGTTTGGCCGATACTGTCCGCCAGCGTGGCCACGGCCTGACGGGCAGCCGCCTGATCAAGCTGCATTGTCCCACCCAGAAAATGCTGCGGGTCGATCCGTCCGAGCACAACATTGGCGTCAGTCACCGTGGCGTCAATCCCGCCCTGGCCGTAACAGGCCGGTCCCGGCACCGCACCGGCGCTGCGTGGCCCTACCCGCAGCAATCCGCCTTTATCGATCCAGGCGATGGAACCACCGCCCGCCCCGATAGTGCGGATATCGATCATCGGAACCTGAATCGGCAGTCCCCATTCGATCTCGAAATCAGTGGTGAAGTGTTCCTCGCCGCCGACCACGGTCGAGCAGTCGGTCGAGGTACCGCCCATATCCAGGCTCACCAGATGATCAATATCCAGCTGACGGGCCAGATGCTTGGCACCGATCACCCCACCGCTGGGACCGGATACCGCCATCTGGATCGGTGCCTCGGCGGCAGCGTCCAGGGTCATTTCGCCGCCGTTGGATTTCATGACTACGAAGTTTTTGCCTAATCCCGCCTGTAAGAAACGCTGCTGCATGGTATCCAGATAGCGGGTGATCAGCGGTTTCAAATAGGCGTCGGCGATGGTGGTCGAGGCGCGTTCGTATTCTTTCCAGCGCGGCAAAACGTCATATGAAATAGAGACCGGGATAGCCGGCAATTCATCGTTCAAAATCGCCTTGATACGCTGTTCATGGCGGGGTTCCAGGAAAGAGAACAACAAGTTGACCGCGATCGCTTCGACCTCGCCTTGCGCCTTGAGCTCACGCGCCAGCGCTCGCACGCCGTCTTCATCCAGAGCGGTAACGACATGGCCATCGCGGTCAATGCGCTCATCGACTTCCAGGCAATGCCGGTGCTGCACCAGCGGTGCAGGCTTGATCCAGGTGATATCGTAGTGATAGCGGCGATTACCACGCTGAATAAACGGTACATCGCGAAAACCGCGGGTTGCGACATACGCCACCACGGCACCCTGGCGTTCCAGAATGGCGTTGGTAGCTACCGTGGTACCCAAACGCAAATGGTCGATGGCGTTCAGATCGCCCAGCCGGGCCAAACCGGTCAGAATGCCATCGGTCGGATCGGACGGAGTGGACAGATTTTTCCACACTTGCACGGACTGGCTGTCATGGTCATAGGCGACAAAATCAGTAAACGTACCACCGACATCGACACCAATCAGGTAATGCGACATCTCACGACCTCCTTCTGATTATTATGTTTTATGCTTATTGCTGTGCGGTTGCTGCGCTATCCAGCTGTTCGATATGTTCGGCTATCGCACCGGCGGTGGTCAGCCAGATATTTTCCCGCTGGCGTGCAATATGCGTTAAAGCCCGCCGCAGATGACGTAAACGAAACGGCTGACCAACGATATACGGATGCAGTGCGATACCCATTACCAAGGGCTGCGCCCGCGCCTGCTGCAGCATTTCATCAACATTATCTATAATCATAGCAGCGAATTCAGCAGCACTGGCCCGGTCCTAAACACAAAATGCTCCAGATTCAGCCCGATGTAAACCGCCAGCCGCTTGCCTTCCGGCCAGTCGTAATCGGGCCGGTCAATGATGGCAGAATAATCATAACGGTCATGGCCGGCTAATTTGATCATTTGCGGCAGGCTTCTGGCAGTTTTTACTGACTATTATCTTGCCACGCCCCTGCCCTGGCAGGATAGCCATTACTGCGTACCGGATAGCAGACGTCTATACTGTAGTGGTTCCCGTACGCTATAAAAAAACCCCGATCGGTATAACATCCAGACGCAACAGACTGGCATCCTGTCTGCTTGCACCGCTGTCGGGTTCTCAACAACACCTTTTGAGGATCAGGTTATGAGTTATCTCGCTGCCGAAGATCCGCAATGTACTGGCAAATCCGGTGCTATTGCGCTGGTCATCGAACCCAAATCCAAGGATCTGGGCGAATTCACTGTCCGTCGTGTGCTGCCCTCGGCCGAGCGCCGGATGGTCGGTCCGTTTATCTTCTTCGATCATATGGGCCCGGCGGAATTTCCACCCGGCCAGGGGATTCAGGTACGCCCGCATCCGCATATCGGTCTGGCCACAGTGACTTATCTGTTCGAGGGCGAGATCATACATCGCGACAGTCTGGGCTATACCCAGCCGATCCAGCAGGGTGCGGTCAATTTGATGACGGCCGGCCGCGGTATCGTGCATTCGGAACGGGCCGGCGCCGATCTGGATACGGTCTCCCGCTTGCACGGCATTCAATCCTGGATGGCATTGCCGCAAGGGCAGGAAGAATGCGAACCGGCATTTGTGCATTACCCGGCTACGGCGATTCCGCAGCTCGAACAGGATCAGGTCACCATCCGCGTGATTATCGGCACCGCCTACGGTCATACCTCACCCGTTACAGCGCATGCATCCATGCTATATCTGGAGCTGCGTCTGGCTGCCGGCGCGCAGCTTACCCTGCCGGATGACTATCAGGAACTGGCGCTATATGTGGTCAGCGGTGCTGTGACTATTGACGGTCAGATCTATGCGGCGGGTGTGATGGCCGTGGCCGGTCCGGGTCAAACCATCCAGCTCAGCGCGAACGAAACCAGTCATGTGATGGTGATCGGCGGTGAGCCACTGGGCAAGCGGCATATCTGGTGGAATTTTGTCGCCAGCTCCAAAGACCGGATCGAGCAGGCCAAAAGCGACTGGAAAGACGGAAAATTCGGCCAGGTGCCCGGCGAAACCGAGTTCATCCCGCTACCTGGCAGTTAAGCACTGATGGTCGCCAGATCTTCAACCGCTTTATGCTGATACTCCGTACGCTCTTGCTAGCGGCGGCGGCCGGCGGTCTGTGCCAATGGCTCGGCATACCGCTGCCGTGGATGCTGGGCCCGCTACTGATCACCGCCAGCCTGCGACTGGCCGGATATAATTTGCAGGCGCCCCTGTTTGGCCGCCAGATCGGGCAATGGTTAATCGGCATCACGCTGGGGCTGTATTTCTCGCCCAGTGTCGTCGCCGAGCTGGTGCACTTTGCCCCGCTGCTGGTCATTGGTGCGGTGTTCTCGCTGCTGCTGGGCGGCGCTTGCGGCTGGTTGCTGCAACGGCTGACCGGGGTTGATGGTGCGACCGCTTTATTTGCCAGCATGCCCGGCGGCGCGACCGAAATGGCAGTATTGGGCATGCGCCATGGCGCGCGGGTCGATTTTATTGCTGCCGCTCACAGTCTGCGCATCGCTCTGGTCGTACTGAGTATTCCTGCACTGGTCACGGTGCTGGATGCGCACGGTTCAGCACCGTATACCCCGGTATTTTATCAATTCGATCCGCTGGGCCTGCTCGCCCTGCTGGCGATCACTGCACTGGCCGGGCTGCTATTACAGCAACTGCGCTGGCCCAATGCCTGGATGCTGGGAGCACTGGCCGTAACCGCCGCGCTGGCACTGACAGGCACGATCTGGAGCGCACTGCCCAATGAATTCTCGCAATTGGGCCAGTTATTACTGGGTACAGCGCTTGGAGTTCGTTTTGCGCCCGACTTTTTGCAGCGTGCCCCGCGTTTTATGCTGGGTGTTGTGCTTAGCGTCGCGTTTTCCCTGCTGCTATGCGCAGTCTTTGCCTGGCTTATGGCGAATTGGTTCGCCGCCCATCCGGCCAGTCTGCTGCTGGCTGCCGCACCCGGCGGAATTGCCGAAATGAGCATCACCGCCCAGGCTCTGGCTTTAGGGGTACCGCTGGTGACGGCCTATCATATCTTCCGTTTGATTGTTGTGCTGACCTGCACCGAGCCGCTGTGGCGGCTGTTCAAGCGTCCGTCCGGCAGTATTTGAGCCGACGCCTTTCCGGGCAGAAGTTATGTAAGCTTATTCGCCTTATTCCAAAAACGTATATCAAAATGGCTTTTTATTTATTTATTGTCTGACCCCGCTCAGCTATTGTAAGACCCGGTATTGCAAAGAAAATGCGCAACATACATGCCGCTACAATGGCTATTTGAAGATATCGGGTTAACACTCGCGGGTCTGCTGGTCGGCTTTCTGGTCGGCATCACCGGCATGGGCGGCGGCTCACTGATGACCCCGATTCTGCTGCTGGGCTTTGGCATTGCGCCCCTGGTAGCGGTCAGCACTGATCTGCTCTACGCCGCTATCACGAAACTCTTCGGTGCCATCGGTTATAGCCGCAGCGGCCTGGTACATTGGTCAACCGTAGGCTACCTGCTGCTGGGCTCCATGCCGGGCACCGCACTGGCCTTCTGGCTGCTGCACCAGCTGGACGCCCAAACCGCTGGCGACCTGACCACCCGCGTGCTTGGCATAGCTTTATTGCTAACCGCGGTCTACATCCTTTTCAAGCAAACCTTCGGCCGCCTGCTGAATCGCCACCGGCCGATAGCCAATAATCCGCCCGGCGCACGCAATCAGCATGCCGTCGCAACAGTCTGCTGCGGTCTGCTGCTGGGGGTGCTGGTAACGCTCACATCGGTCGGTGCCGGCGTGCTGGGTACGGCGTTTCTGCTGGCACTGTATCCGACCTGGCCAATCCAGCGGGTAATCGCCACCGAGCTGGTACATGCGGTAGTCTTGACCGGCGTCGGTGGCCTCAGCCACTTGCATCTCGGCACGGTGGACACGGTGCTGTTAATGCATCTGCTGGCCGGCTCGATTCCCGGCGTCCTGCTCGGTGTTAAATTCGCCCGCCGCGTACCCAGCGTGATCCTGCAACCGGTCATCGGACTGTTTCTGCTCGCTATCGGACTGCGCTTTGTAGTGGGTTAATCTGCGTTGAGTTGCCTAGAACGGGCATTATCCGGCGCAATGCGCTTCGCTTATTAGCGCCCTACCAGCCCAAACAGGTCGGGGAAATACAGTAAGATTCGGTGACACAGGAACCGCATCATTCGCAGGTGGGCTGGTTTCCCGATCGATGCGATTCGTAAACTCACAGCATCCTACGCACGCTTCGTTTTCTGATGTATTACCCGTGCGCTTTGCGCGCACTCGGACTCAGCAAATACTGTGTCAGCATCATTGCTATGCCCGCCATTGCCATCGCTATTGCCGTTGCTATCGCAGCGCCTGTCAGGCCATAGCGCGGAATCAATAGAATATTCAGGATAACATCTGCCAGCAAGGCAAAAGCCGAGATGATTATGGCTGTTTTTCCATGACCGCTATAGTGCAGCCAGGTTGCTGAAAGACTACTCGCCGCCCAGACGAAATAAGCGATTAATAACCAGCAAAGTGCGGGATATGCCACCACATAATCAGCGCCAAACCAGGCCATGATCCATTTTCCCGCCAGGCCCATTACAACGGTGACCGGTATCAATATGGCCAGCATCAGCCGTTGTCCCTGCCAGAATGTGGCGCGCGAGGTGGCGGCATCGGCATCAATCGCAGGACCGATCAACGGCATCACCAGACTGGTTACAGTGCCTTGAATCAACATCAGAAAATGAGCTGTGGTCGCTGCTGCTGCGAAATAACCCACCTCGTGCTCATCCCCCAGCATTTCCAATAAATAGAGATCGGATTGTGCCAGTACCAAAGCGAGCAGAAAGCCACCCATCAGTGGAATCGACAGTGCCAACCACTGCCGTGGCATCAGGAAATCAGGCGCGCGTACGAATCGCACCAGCTTTAATTGCAAGATCACCCAGCCCTGCCAGATAACGATAATGGCAACAGACAGCAGGGCGAGTACGATAACCCATTCCAGATTGAATCCGGTCACCCATTGCGCCGCTAAAGTGATCAGGCTTAGTTTCAGTAACGGAAAAACAATCCGCCACGGCAGGCTGGCCATGCCCAACTTTTTGGCCGATTGCAGAATGCGCCCAAACAAGCTGCCCACAGCAATCAAAGGCACGGCAAAAACCGTCCACGCCAGGGGATGATGATCGTATAAATCCACCGGCCCCAGATGAAGCCGACTCGCCACCAATGTGCCCATGATAAGTAGCACAGAGAGAGCCAGCGTCAGCAGACAATAGAAGCGAAAATATTCCCAGATGCCCCTATTGTCACCAATGTCAAAGCGGCCGGCCAGCACGCGTGGTGCGGCGCGATCCCCGCCTAATAACACCAGGGTACCGCTCAGTGTTGCGAAGGCATACGCCACTTTGAAATCGCCGTAATCGTGTGCAGGTAGCAGCCTGGAAAGCCCGACATTGAACAGGTAATCCGCCATAAATCCACCGACGGCTACAACGAGGAGGATCTGCGAACCAGCCCGCAGGTAGGCCTTGTTTTCGGTCATAAGAAATAGACTCTTGCGACTTACGCACGTTGGTAATGATATCGATGCTTTAATCGGTGCTGTGCGAACGGGCTTAACAGTTGTACGGGTCAAGCGCATCCCGACGTTAGTGCAGCAGGATGCAGTGACACAGGAACCGTACCCTACACCGCGCCGTATTCCCGCCCCTGTCCGATCCAGCGCTGCACGATGGCTTCGGCGGCTTGCGGATGTTCTTGCAGCAGCCAGTCGGCGGCTTTCTGGATGGTCGGCAGCATGTCTTCGTCACGCAGCAGATCGGCCACACGCAGATTCAGATCGCCGGTCTGCCGGGTGCCCAGCACTTCACCGGGTCCACGCAGTTCCAGATCGCGCCGGGCGATGACAAAACCGTCACTGCTCTCGCGCAGGATTTGCAGACGGGCACGGGCTAGTTCCGACAGCGGCGGCTGATACAGCAGCACACAATGGCTGTCTACGCTGCCGCGCCCGACCCGGCCGCGCAATTGATGTAATTGCGCCAGCCCCAGCCGTTCGGCATTCTCGATGATCATCAAGCTGGCTTTAGGCACATCCACGCCGACCTCGATAACGGTAGTCGCGACCAGCAAATCCAGTCGGGCGGCTTTGAAGTCAGCCATGATGGCTTCTTTCTCGGCGCTTTTCAGACGGCCATGCACCAGCCCGATGCGCAACTCGGGCAGGGTTTCAACCAGTAATGCGGCGGCGTCTTCAGCAGCCTGGGCCTGCAGCACATCGGATTCCTCGATCAGAGTGCAGACCCAATACGCCTGCCGGCCGGCAGCGCAGGCCTGACGGATACGCTCGATCACCTCGGGCCGACGCGTGGTCGAGACAGCAACCGTTGTCACCGGCGTGCGACCGGGCGGTAGCTCGTCGATGACCGAGGTATCCAGATCGGCATACGCGCTCATCGCCAGCGTACGCGGAATCGGCGTTGCGGTCATGATCAGCTGATGCGGACAATACTGCCCGCGCCGGCCCTTTTCACGCAGCGCCAGGCGCTGATGCACACCGAAACGATGCTGCTCATCGATAATGACCAGCGCCAAATCCTTGAAGATTACTTCGTCCTGAAACAACGCATGCGTGCCAACCGCCAGTTGTGCGGTACCTGCACGCAGATCGGTCAGAACCTGCGCACGGGCTTTACCTTTGGTTTTGCCGCTGAGCCAGGCGATGCTGATACCGAGCGGCTGCAACCAGTCCTGTAAAGTGCGGTAATGCTGTTCAGCCAGCAACTCGGTGGGTGCCATCAAAGCAACCTGATAACCATTCGCCAGTGCCCGTAACGCGACCGCCACCGCCACCAGCGTTTTGCCGGAGCCGACATCGCCCTGCACCAGTCGCAGCATCGGCGCGGATTGCTCCAGATCCTGCTGGATTTCTGCGATCACACGGTGCTGCGCCCGGGTCGGTGCAAATGGCAGTTGCTGCAGAAATTGCTGCAATAACGCATCATTAGCCTGCAGACGTGGCGCATCAATACTGCGCACCCGCTGGCGCAAATGACGCAGACTGAGCTGATGCGCCAGTAATTCCTCAAACGCCAGCCGCCGCTGCGCCGGATGACGCCCTTGCAACAGCTCGCGCTCAGCACTGGGCGGCGGTCGATGCAGGGTGTGTACAGCGTCCAGCAGCGGCAGCAAGTGCAATTTGTCACGTAAGGCATCGGGTAGATAATCCGGCCAGTTGGCGGGACTGATTTTATCCAGCACCTGATTAACCAGACCACGCAGCGTCAGCTGATGTACCCCCTCGGTGGTGGGATAAATCGGGGTCAGATACGGCTCCGGCGGCAAATCCTGTCCCGGCTCCAGCCGTTTGCATTCGGGATGAAACATCTCCAGTGTGACCGCGCCGCTGCGGACTTCGCCATAACAGCGCAGGCGCACACCAGGACTGAGGGCGTTGCGCTGGGCCGCACTGAAGTGGAAAAAGCGCAGTGTCAGTGTGCCGCTGCCGTCGTACAGACGACAGATCAGCATGGCCCGCCGGCGACCGGTGACTTCGGTGCCTTGCACCTCGCCTTCGACCACCGCATCCAGCCCCGGCTGCAAACTGCTGATCGGCATCACCCGGGTACGATCCTGATAGCGCAAGGGCAAATGCAATAACACATCGGCCAGGCTATACAAGCCCAGCCGCTGTAATCGGGTGCTCATTTTCGGTCCTACGCCCTTAAGCGTGTCCAGAGCATGCTGTTCGAGAAGAGTGGTATCTGACACGGGTTTATTCTAGCCGGTTTTTTCACTGTTTTTTCACGCAATCTCCTGCCCGGCTTCACAGTCACTTCTTTTTCGCTCATCACACTGTCCGCCTGTTCGACAACCCGGATGCTGTACATGACTTGCGTTGCTACCCACGCCTCCGCTGATCATTTTCCAGATCGGCCCGTTCCAGACCGGCCAGCCTATCTGCCAGCACTGCTGCTGCTGAGTGCTGTATTCACGCTGGCCTGGTCACCGTTGCAGTGGCTGATTCAGTCCTGGTTTGATCCCTTGTACGGCAGCAGCGGACTGATCGTTGCTGCACTGGTGCTGGGCTTGCTGTTGTGGAGCGGCAGCAGTCCGCTGACCGCTGCGCCGCAGCACCGGCGTTTGGCCTGGGGCCTGTTACTGGCTACTGCATTGGTGCGTCTGGCCGGTCAGGTGCTGGCCATCAATACGCTGAGTGCTGTCGCGCTGGCGCTGGATGTTTATGCGCTGGGACTGTTGCTGGGTCTGGCGCAACGCCGTCGGGCCATCGGGCCGGGTTGGCTGGCGTTATTGTTTCTGTGCGCCTTGCCGCTGGAACGAATCGCCCAGCGCCTGCTCGGTTACGGTTTACAGCAGCTTTCCGCCGAGGCCTCGTGCCGTGTGCTCGGCACCGTTTTCACCCAGGTGCGCTGCGAAGGTGTGCGCATTCTGCTATATGGGCGCGATGTACTGGTTGATCTGCCCTGCTCCGGCAGCCGTGGCCTGCTGCTCATGCTGATTCTGTTCCTGACGCTGGCGACACTGCAACGCCCTGGCTGGCGGCGGGCAATCGCAGGAGCGACACTGTGCCTGATTGCGGCATTGCTCGCGAATGTGCTGCGAATTTGTACGCTGGCGCTGGGCATTGCTTTTGCCGAGCACTTGCCCGTCTCCGTTATGGCCTCGCACTGGCATGACCTGATCGGCTTGGCAGCGCTGGGCCTGGGTGCTTTGCCACTGTTGTTATGGGCGTCGTTCTGGGCTAGAACCGGTCTGACATCGCACGTAGCAGACAAAACCAGCCGCGTTAAGACCGCCATAATTCGCCCCCGCTATCGCTGGCCGGTACTCAGTGCTTTCCTGCTGTTAGCCATATTAATCAATCTTATGCCGGCCCGGCCGGTAGATGTTGCCCAGGCCAGTGAGCCGCCCCGCTTACCGCTCAGTCTGGCTGGTGTACGGGCTGAACCCTTGCCGCTCAGCCCGCTCGAGCAAAATTATTTCCAACACTACGGTGGCGGTGCCGCGCGTGCCCGTTATGGCGAACTGAATCTGCTGCTGGTCAGCACTCAGGCACCGCTACGTCATCTACATGCCCCGGATGAATGCCTGAGCGGACTGGGTCATCAGGTGGAGTATCTGGGTCCGACTTACGCCGGCCTGCCCAGCGCGTTATACCGCAGCACCGATCCGCAGGGTCGGCAGTGGCGGATTACCGTGAGTTTTGTCTCTGATCAGGGCGACAGCGCCATCAGCGTGGCCGAAGCCGTCTGGCGCTGGTTGCAGAACCCCGCTGCACGCTGGACCCAGGTGCAACGTATCACGGCCTGGGCGCTGCCTGAATCCGACGCTCAGCGCTGGGATCAGGCGGTGGCTCGGGCACTTGAATTACCCCTTTCTCAATACCCATAAGGAGTTATTACGATGTTACGTATCCTGTTGCTGTGCATACTGGTTTATTTACCCGTTGCCCAGGCACAAAACAGCGCCCCGCCTAAAAATCCCGAGAACCCGTTGGGCGGTGTGCTGCAAGCCCGGATGAATGGCGAGACAATTCTGCTGCCGCATCTGAAAACCGATATTGAAGCGGATATTCAGGGCGATCTGGCAACCGTAACCGTGCGCCAGACTTTTCTGAATCCTGCCGATACGCCACTCAATGCGACCTATTTATTTCCGCTCAATCAGGACGCGGCCGTGTATGAAATGATCATGGAGGTTGGTGAGGAACGCCTGCGGGCCGAGATTCAGCGTATCGAAGAAGCCCGCGCCACCTTCAAAAAAGCCCAGCGTGAAGGTCGCAGCGCGGCGCTGCTCAGTCAACATCGGCCGAATATGTTCAGCCAGGATGTCGCCAATCTGATGCCGGGATTACCGATCATTGTCACCCTGCGTTATGTGCAGCCGGTGCCGAAAATCGATGCAGACTATGAGCTGGTCATCCCGCTGGTAGTCGGACCACGTTACCAACCCCAGGGTGCAGGTGAACCGGCATTGTCACAACAAGCCACGGACGATGCCTTGCATCCGGTTGCGCTGAACGATACCGACGCAGCAGATACCGGACGCACTGTTGGCGGCGGCGTGCCACGCTGGCAGATGGATAATCCGCCCGCCCTGGCCGGTGGCGCTGATCGAAGCGAGAGCCAGACAGCATTTGGCCGCTGGGAATTGCAGCAACTGCCGGCTTATCCACCGGTGGCGGGACTGGAGCTGCCAGCCGAAATTGCTGCTGAGCGGGTCGGTCTTACGATCAGACTGCAGGCGGGTCTGCCAATCCAGCAGGCCATCAGCCCGACCCATGTGTTACAACAGGAACAGCGCTCCGAACAATACTGGCAATTTCGCCTGGCCAGCGGCCGAACCCTGGCTAATCGCGATTTTATACTGCGCTATCGCCTGGCGGGACAGACAACACAAGCCGGTCTGCTGAGCTATTGGGATGAGCAACAGCAGCAAGGCTATTTCAGTGTGCTGCTGGAACCACCGGCGCAACCAGCCGCCAGCCAGATTAATCCGCGCGAAGTGGTGTTCGTACTGGATTGCTCCGGCTCCATGGCCGGTCTGCCGATGGCTGCCAGCAAAAACCTGGCCCGCACCATGCTGGAACGGCTGCGAGCGGACGATTATTTCCGCATCATCCGCTTCAGCGATCGTGCGACTGAATTTTCCAGTCAGCCATTACCGGCAACCGCTGCCAACATCCAGCAGGGACAGCGTTACCTGGATACCCTGCAGGGTTCCGGCGGCACCGAAATGAGTTCCGGTATCCGCCAGGCCCTGGGCGCACCGCTGGCACCGGATACCTTGCGGCTGGTGGTGTTTCTGACGGATGGTTATATCGGCAATGAATTCGATATTCTGCGCCTGATCGACCAGCAACTGGGCAATGCCCGGCTATATTCATTCGGGGTCGGGGCGGGGGTCAACCGGTTTCTGCTCACCGAAATGGCGCGGGTTGGCCGGGGATTTGTTCGCATCATGGACCCGACCAGCGAAAAACTGCACACAGTCGTCGAAGAACTGGCCGGTCGCTTGCAAACCCCGGTCCTGACCGATATCAGCATCGACTGGGGCGAACTCAACCCGCTCGAAGTCACCCCCGATCCCCTGCCTGATCTGTTTGCCGGCGAGTCTTTGCGTATTATGGGCCGCTATCAGCAATCCGGTTCTTATGTCATTACCGTACACGGCAAGGTAGCCGGACAAAGCGCCGCACTGCCGTTGCAGATTGCGCTGCCGCAACCGTCCGGGCACGAACTTGTTGCAGACGACAATGCGTCAGACGATAACACCTCTGCAGGCCGCACCTTGGCAGGCCGCACCCTGGCAGGCCGCACCCTGGCACTGAGCTGGGCCCGCAGCAGAATTAAACACGCCATGCATCAGCTCAGTACGCCACGGCAGTTACGACCTGAAGGTCTCAGTGACACAGCGCTGAAGCAAACCATTACCCGACTGGGACTGGAGCATGCGCTGGTAACCCAGTGGACAGCGTTCGTGGCGGTATCCGAGCGCATCTACAACCCTAATCCGCAGATCACTACCGACCTTGCCGGTGCCTTTATCGCAAGTCGCCGGGGTCAGTGAACTGGCGTATGGTAAAAGCGCTGTCAACC
Source organism: Gammaproteobacteria bacterium (assembly GCA_041396125.1). Taxonomy (GTDB): domain Bacteria; phylum Pseudomonadota; class Gammaproteobacteria; order Competibacterales; family Competibacteraceae; genus JAWKZG01. Next base: position 68,548 of record JAWKZG010000003.1, read on the forward strand.
GGCCCGCATCACCCGCCGCACCCTTGCAGGCCGCACCTCTGCAGGCCGCACCTCTGCAGCTGGCGCAAGCGCCCACCCCCAATCTGGTCGGCAATGCCGCGCCGGAGCCAGCGCAATGGCTGGGTCTGGGATTGCTGGCTGCTTTACTGCTGCCTTCGCCTTGCGTCGCAGCGAACCGGCGAGCATCTCAAGCGGACGCCGTGCCGTATAAGTCTGGGACGCTTATAAAAAAGGCACAATATGATTCCGCACTGGATTATCGCCGGCTTATGCTGGCTCCTGAGCAACAGCACCGTGGCGGCTGACTGGACTCCCCTGCCCGGTGCCCCGACACTGCCTCCGGCTGTACGGCAACAGCTGGAGGCAGCACAAGCCGTCCGGTCCGACGAGCCGCCCCGCAGCCGACACCTGAATCCCGACGGCACAGCACGCTTCAGCAATCGGCTGGCATTGGCGCACAGCCCTTTTTGCTGCAGCATGCGCATAATCCGATCGACTGGCGACCCTGGAGTAATGAGGCGTTTGCCCAGGCGCGTGCGCTCAACCGACCCATTTTGCTCAGTATCGGGTATTCCACCTGCCATTGGTGCCATGTGATGGAGCAGGAGTCATTCGAGGATATGGAGATCGCCCGGTTTATCAACGAACACTATATTGCTGTCATGGTAGATCGCGAAGAACGACCCGATATCGACTCGCTGTATATGCGTGCCGCGCTATTGCTGAATGGCAAGGGCGGCTGGCCCCTGACCGTCTGGCTGCGCCCGGACGGTACGCCGTTTTATGCAGAAACCTACCTGCCGCCACGTGATGGTGACCGGGGCATGCCGATGGGCCTTTTAAGTTATTTGCGAATCGTCAGCGCAACCTATGAGAGCCAGCCGGAACAGATCGAACAATTCGCCAGCCAGCTTAGCCAGTTGTTGCAGCAGAGCACCCGGCACAGTCCTGATAGCAGCACAGCCTTGCCTGCTGCCGCCAGTCTTGCTCAGGCCGCGCAGTATTACCAGCAAAACAGCGATCCGTTCTACGGTGGCCTGGAGGGTGCGCCCAAATTCCCCAGCGGTTTACCCTTACGGTTCATGCTGCGCTATTACCTGCAGGGACAGGATCCCGGAAAATTTTAGATAACATCACCTTGACGCTGGAGCAAATGGCGGCTGGCGGTTTGCGCGATCAGCTCGGCGGCGGCTTTCACCGCTACGCCATCGATCCGGGCTGGCGCGTCCCGCACTTCGAGCAGATGCTGTACGACAATGCCCGGCTGGCACTCATTTATCTGGAGGCTTACCAGGTTACCGGTCGGGACGATTTTGCGATGATCGCCCGGATCGTACTGGACTTTATGCAGCGCGAACTGGGCGCTCCGCAAGGCGGTTTTTACACCGCTATTGACGCCGACACGCACGCCTGCCGGCACGCTGGAAGAAGGCCATTATTTCAGCTGGACACCGGACGAGCTAAGCGCCGTGCTGAACGCCGAACAGCTTCAGCTGGCGCAAACATTTTACGGCGTCAGCGAGCACGGTGAGCTGGATGGACGCAGTGTGCTGCACCGGGCAGTGTCAGTGCCTCAGCTGGCAACCCGGCTGCAACTGCCCGAAAGCACTGTTACAACCCGTCTGCAGCAGATCGGACAAACCCTGCTGGAGGCCCGCCGCCAGCGCCCGGCACCGCACCGGGACGAAAAAATCCTGACCGCCTGGAATGGTCTGGCTATTACGGCGTTTGCATATGGCGGCTGGGTGCTGAACGAAGCGGCTTATATCGACCGGGCCGAACAGGCCGCCACATTCATCCTGCAACACCTGCGGCAGCAATCTCAGGATGGGGGGCGCTTAAAACGCAGCTTCTATGCCGGTCAGGCGCACTATAATGCCTATCTGGATGACTATGCTTATCTTATCGACGGTCTGCTCACACTGCTGCAGGTACGCGCTCAGCCGCGCTGGTTGCAAGCCGCCCGTGAACTGCAACAGGTTTTAGATCAGCATTATGCCGATCCTGCCGGTGGTTATTTTTCCACCAGTAACGATCATGAAACCCTGCTCCTACGGGAAAAACCAGCGCTCGACAATGATCTCCCCAGCGGCAATTCCATCGCCCTGATGAATCTGCTGCGACTGGCCGAACTGACCCTGGATGACAGCTATCGCGCTCGCGCTGACCAGCTATTACGCGCCTTCGGTAGCCGGCTTCAACAACAGCCGCAAGCGCTCGCCGAGATGCTGATCGGGCTGGATTATCGTCTGCAGGGCGGCCAGGAAATCGTAATCGTGATTCCGGCCGGGCAAACCGGTGAAACGCTGCTCACACCCCTGCGCCAGCATCTTTACCCGCATCGGGTGCAAGTGATCATGCCGGCAGACAGCGCGCTGGCCCAAGAAGCCGAGCACTGGCCACTGCTGGCCGGCAAGCGTGCACTACGTGACAAACCCACCGCGTACGTCTGTGAAAGCGGAACATGCCAGCTGCCCACCAGCGATCCGGCGGTGTTTTTACGGCAGCTGGGCTTGGCAGAATAAGCGGTTATTTCACCATGATGTACAGCCAGTTTTTAGCCAGCGAGCCACCGGGCGTATTAGCGCAACGCAGCAACACCTGCCTGGTGGTGGGATGCTATATGCCCGAGCGGAAGGTGTTGATAGCGTCGCGTTCCAGATTATGGAAACTGCTGGACACAAAATTAGCGGGCTCTTGATAGATCGGGCACATCAATTTGAAGCCTTTTTCCATATGCTCTTTTTTGCGCCGCTCCAGATCGTTGGTGATGCCAATATAGAATTCGCTATATTGCGGTTTATTGGCCAGTGCGTTCAGCACGCTGCGCAGATGAGCGATGACTGATTGATGATCGAGCACATCGACATGAAGTTGATAGTCGTAGGTCAGTTGCATGATATTGATCCCTCATAAAAGGCAAGATGCCCTCCCTAGCGTAGTCGAAAATCTATGGTTTTTCTGTCCGATAGCATGATCAAGATGATGCATAAAAGGAAGACTGCTGGGTCAGTGCTTGCGCCGGTGCAAAACGCTCACCGTGCAATTGTTCATAGTGGCTGAGCCGGGAAACCGCCGTCGACACGCCCAGGCTGTCCAGATAACGTAGCGGGCCACCCCGGAACGGCGGAAAACCAATGCCGAAAATCGCCCCGATATCACCGTCACGGGCGCAGCTGATCACGCCCTCGTGCAGACAGCGCGCAGCTTCGTTCAGCAACGGCAGCACGCAACGTTCCGCCAACAGTTCAGCATTGGACTGTTTTTTCTTCGGCGTGATGCCTAATAAAGCGTAAATCGCCCGATCTGCTTTCCTGCCGGCTTTTTTACGTTTTTTATCGTAACGGTAAAAACCCTGACCGTTTTTCTTGCCCAGACGACCGTTCTGGATCAGTTTTTCCAACAAAGGCGGCGGCTGCATCCGTGCGCCAAATGCATCTTGCAGGATCGGAGCGACTTTAGCGGCCACATCCAGTCCGACTTCATCCAGCAGGGTAAACGGCCCGACTGGAAAGCCGAACTGCACCAGCGCGCGATCAATCACCTCGATCGGCACCCCTTCCAGCAACAACCAGCCCGCTTCGTTAATATACGGTGCCAGAATGCGATTGACATAAAAGCCGACACTGTCCTGCACCACAATGACGGTCTTGCCCTGTTGCTGACCAAAAGCAACGGCAGTGGCAATCGTCTCGGGGGCGGTGTGCTTATGGGCAATGACTTCCAGCAGCGGCATTTTTTCGACTGGCGAGAAATAATGCATGCCCACGATATTTTCCGGTCGTGCGGCGGATTCGGCAATGCGCGCCAGCGGAATGGACGACGTATTGGTAGCGAACCGGGTATCAGGGCGACAGTGTTGTTCGATATCCCGCACCATTTGCTGTTTCAGCGCCAGATCTTCGAACACCGCCTCGATAACCAGATCCACCCCTTGAAAACCGGAAAAATCGGTGCAAGTCGTAATCCGGTTGAGCTGCTGAGTCGCTTCATATGCGGTGATCGAACGGCGTTTACGGCGCTGCTCAACCTGCCGCTGCAGGTAAGCCAAACCGCGCTGCAGACCGGCGCTGTCTTGGTCTTTCAGACGAACCGGTACGCCTGCCCGGGCGCTGCTGACATAGGCGATACCGGCTCCCATCAGGCCGGCTCCCAGCACAGCAATCCGCTCGATAGTGCGGGGTTTGACCGTGTCAGCCACACCGCGATCTTTTTTCAGTGCGGTCACGGCAAAATACAACTGCATCAGCTGTCGCGCCTGCGGGGTTTGCGACAGCTCGCCAAAATTTTCGGCTTCAAATTGCAAACCGGTACTGATGCCGCGCTGCAGACCGTACTCGACACAATTGATAATTCGCTCGGGGGCGGGGTAATGGCCCTGGGTTTTGCCCCGTGTACGTTTGCGGGCCTGATTGAATAACAGCGTGCGTCCCAGCGGATTGTCTTCCAGCAGCTGGCTGAGCAGCGGTTTATGCCGTTTGTCAGGATTGCCCGAACGCAGTTCTTCAAGCCGCTTGCGAGCAGCCCGCAGCAGGATACTGGCGGGAACAACGTCATCCACCAGCCCTCGCTGCAGCGCCTGCCGGGGCCGCAGCTTGCGCCCGGTCAGCATCATATCCAGCGCCGCCAGCGGGCCGATCAAACGCGGTAAACGCTGCGTCCCGCCGCTGCCCGGCAACAGTCCCAGTTGCACTTCCGGCAACCCCAGCCGGGTTTTTGTATCATCACTGCACACCCGACCGTGACAGGCCAGCGCAAACTCCAGCCCGCCGCCCAGACAGACCCCGTCAATAGCCGCGATCACCGGCACCGGAAACGCGGCTATCCGGTCACAAAAAGCCTGCCCGCTGCGCGCCAGTGCGGTAGCTTCGGCGGCATTGCTGCAGTCTGCCAGCATACGAATATCCGCACCGGCAATGAACGAACCCGGTTTGCCACTGGTGAAAATTACGCCACTAAGCCCCCTTGTCTGTGCCAGTTGATCGAACAGGCGACTGATATCGTCAACAAAACCCGCCTTGATGATGTTCTGGGCCTCGCCCGGAAGATTAATACTCACAATGGCAATATCGTCTTCCAGGCGGAGGCTGAACACACCAAACGTGGAGTTGCCAATGGCTTGACCCGGGATAGTTTGATCTCTCAAATCATTCACCGGTCCACCTCCAGTACCATCGCCACACCGAGTCCGCCCGCCGCACAAGCCGTTGCCAGACCCAGGCCACCACCCCGGCGACGCAGCTCGTTCGCCAGTTGGACAATAAGGCGTGCACCGGTGGCAGCAAACGGGTGGCCATACGCAATCGAGCCGCCCAGCACATTGAAGATGTCCATATTGACCTCACCAATCGCCTCGTCTAGGCCTAATACCGTGCGGGCGAAGGTGCGGTCAGGCCAGTATTTGATATTGGCGAGTGCCTGCGCGGCGAAAGCTTCGTGCATCTCAATCAGGGCCAGATCACTCAGAGTTATACCCGCCCGCCGGAGCGCTATCGGGGTGGCGTAACTTGGACCCATCAAACCGTCGACGAACGGGTCCAGCGCGGCGAACGCGTAGGATCGCAGGGTCGCAATCGGTTCATAGCCCAGCTCGCGGGCGCGCGATTCCCGCATGATTAATACGCTGGCAGCGCCATCGGTCAAAGGGGTGGAATTGGCGGCAGTGACCGTACCGTATTTGCGGTCGAAGGCGGGCCGCAAGCGGGCCAGTTGCTGCAGCGAGGAATCGGCGCGGATCGTATTGTCCCGCTGCAAAGTGTCATGCGAAGACGGGATATACGCCGTCATGACCTCGTCGTCCAGTTTGCCCTCATCCCAGGCCTGCTGGGCTTTCTGGTGCGAGCGCAACGCGAATGCATCCTGCGCTTCCCGGCTGATTGCGTGGCTTTTCGCCATCTGTTCAGCAATCTCACCCATGCCCAGATTGGTCGTGTAGTCTTTGATCGCGGGCGGCACTGGAGCCAGATCCCGCAGCCGGATACGGCGCAATAGTTTTAATTTCTGCGACAGGGTTTTGGCCTTACCCAGGCGCACCAGCGCAGCGCCGAGTCTTTTGCTGACCTGAATCGGCAGTACCGAGGTGGAATCCGCTCCACCGGCCAGGCCAATATCGATTTCCCCACTCTGGATCGCTTGTGCAATCGAGGCGACCGACTGAAAACTGGTCGCGCAGGCCCGTGATACGCTATAGGCATCGGTACGCCGATCCAGGCCGCAGCCCAGCACCACCTCGCGGGCGATATTGGGCGCTTCCGGCAAGGCGACAACATGGCCGTACACCACCCGCTGAACCAGCTTGGGATCAAAATCCTGCCGTGCCAGCAGCTCATTGGTCGCCATAATGCCAAGTTCGATGGCGTTGAGATTTTGGTACGCCGTCAGCTGGCGCGCAAACGGAGTGCGCACGCCTGCAACCAGAGCGACTCTATCGGTGCTGTTCATAGTCTAAAACCCATTATCGAATAACCCGATTGAATAAAGCGCTGGGACTCTCTTGTATATAACTCACTACATCTCAGTAGACTGTGTTAAGCAATAAAATTCCGTAGCTAACAACCAACCCGCCGCCGGGTCGCCGTCCCCTCTCTACGTACAGCAAGCCCTACGCCTGCCGGGCCAGGAACTCCAGCAAAATTCGGTTAAACGCGCCGGTTTGTTCGACGTTGGACAAATGCGCGGCATCAGGAATGATGTCTAATTGCGCGTCTTTAATACGCTGCTGCATGGCTTGTGACGCAGCGACAGGGGTGCCGCTATCCTGCTCGCCAACAATAATCAGGGTGGGCAGGGTAATGGCGCTGAGCCGGTCCAGATAATCCAGCTGCCGGATAGCTTCGCTGCAACCGATATAACCGTCGATGCTGGTGCTCAGAAAATACTGCCGGATCAGCTTCAGTGCGGCGGGTTCCTGCGCCCGGTACGGCGCGGTAAACCAGCGTTCCATAGTGGGTTCAACCAGAGCTTCCAGCCCTTTGCTGCGGGCGGTGCTGATACGGTCCTGCCAGATGGGCTGCGCCTCGGTCGGCAATTGCGCCATGGTGTCGCATAAGGACACACTCAGCAGTCTGTCGGGATGTCGCAGGGCAATATTCTGGCCGACCATTCCACCCATTGACAGCCCCACCCAATGCACCCGCTCAAAACCCAGATTGTCCATTAGTGCGAGCGCATCATCGCCGAGTACGTCCAGACTATAAGGGCCTGCTGTAGCCTGACTGCCGCCGTGACCACGGGTATCGTAACGCAACACGCGATACTGCGCTTCGAGTGCCGCCAACTGGAAATCCCACATAAAAAAATTGGATCCCAGGGAATGACTGAGCATCACGACCGGTGCACCCTCGGGTCCGCTCAGTTCGTAATTCACCACGATACTATTGGCTTGTGTCTGCATGCTGCGACCTCCCCATCATTTCTACACACTGTAAGCAAAACGCTGCGAGGCATAAAAGCTGCCTTTTGACGCTTGCTGTGATTAGTTCCTGATTGCCGGCGAGAATCATATTCATGCCTGCATGAGTGATTCTCGGTAGGGCGTGTTAAGTTTCGGACCCGGCCAGCCGACGCTGCGTGTAGTCTACCACCGCCTGCAAATCGTGAATGCGCGGTGCATCGTGGTATTGCGCATTCCAGGGCATGGACGGCATCAGGGTCGGAATGCCCGCCTGCCGGTAACGCTGCAGATTGTTCGGATGATCATCCACTGCCAGCAGGATGCTGTCGACAGGCGTTGTGGTGGCAGCCAGAACGTCCAGTTTATTGCCGCCCAGTTGCGTAACGTGCAAACGATCATGCCGCATACCGTGCTGCTTGAGCCAGTCCTGCGTTAATTCGTGGGCCTGCGGGTGCCAGCCGCGCGCAGTAATAATGATCAGCTCGCAGCCCAGCTCGGCCAGCGCCTGCGTCATTGCCGCCGCGCCCGGTTCGGGCTGACAGGATTCCAGCGCCCGCTCGCGCATCAGCACATCGTCCAGAAATGCATTATCGACCTGATAATGTTCGCGCAAATCATAATGGGTCCAGTCGCGCCAATGCTTGTCGATACGGGTCACGCGATGCATGACCTGGTAAAGCGATTCACGCAGATTGGCCAGCACATCGTCCAGATCCAGAATAATCGTCATATCCCTGCCTCCGCGCCCGCTACCACGCCGCTATCGTATAATTGTGCGATAGTGGCGCTGTCGAGCCCCAGAACATCGCTCAGGATCTGTTCGGTGTGCTGCCCCAGCACCGGTGCGGGCTGCACCGGCACACGCGGGCAGGCGGAAAATTCCAGCGCCGAGCCGGGCATGGGATAACGCCCAATACCGGGCTGTTCGACCTGTTCGAATAAAGGCTGATCGCATAAAGGACTGTTGACCAGATCAGTGAAGCGCTGAAAACGTCCCCAGCACACACCGTGCGCATCGAAGCGATCAGCAATATCGCTCAGATCATGCGCGGCGCACCACGGTTCCAGCACCGCGGCAATAGCATGCCGGGCGCGATAGCGGTCGCCTTCATCGTTCAGATCGACCTCCAGCATCGGCTCGATCAGGGCGAACTTCTCCCCCAGACCGGTGGCCTCGCACAGTCCCCGCCACTGTCGTGCCGAAATCGCTACCAGCATGATCCGCTGGCCATCGCGGGTGACAAAATCGCGGCCAAACGCGCCGTACACATCATTGCCACTGGGTGGGCGTTCCTGGCCGAGCAGCGCTGCTTCAGCCACATAACCAAGATGACCGGTGACGGCCAGCGCAACATCCATCAGCGGCAGCGTAACCAGTTGTCCTTCTCCGGTTGAGCGCCGGTGCCGTTCAGCGGCCAGCACGGCCAGTGCCGCCAGATGACCGGTCGCTACATCCCAGGCTGGCAAGGCATTATTAACCGGATGATCGGGCCGCGCATCGCCGGTAATATAGGCAAATCCGGTGGCAGCATTGACGGTGTAGTCCACCGCCGAAGTGCCGTCCCGACTGCCGGTGATATTGACCATGATCAGATCTTCGCGGTGTTGTCGCAAAGCCTCATAGCTCAACCAGCCACGGGCCGGGAAATTAGTCAGAAAAATGCCCGCTTGCGCAATTAATGAGCACGCCAGTTGCTGTCCTTCCGGCTGGCGGATATCCAGCATGATCGAGCGTTTGGATTTGTTGAGTCCAGCCCAGTACAGACTGTTTCCGGCGTCATTCAGCGGCCAGCGGCGGGCATCAATACCGCCGCCAATCGGGTCGAAACGGATGACATCGGCACCCAGCTGGGCCAGTGTCATTCCACCGAGCGGGGCCGCTACGAAGGCCGAACCTTCCACGATTTGCAAACCGTGCAGCAACTTGTTCATTGTTACATTATCCAAAGTGACGAGATGCACTAAACTATACGCACCGCTTTCTGCCAGGCAAACCCATAAACGTAACGGAGTCGCTCTATGTCGGACACAATCGCCAGCTACCAGCCGCAAATGACGCAAGCCGGCCTCGCACCAACCCATGCTGTGCAGGCGATGGACGAATACGGGGCGCTGCGCGAGGTTGCCATCGCCGGCGAACGGCCGTTAACGCTGTACCTGGATAAACGCGAGATTGTCACCCTGATGACACTGGGCAGCCACCCGGAAGCGCTGGCCATCGGTTATCTGCGTAACCAGGGCCTGATCAGGGATTTACAGCAGATCAAAGCCGTACAAGTGGACTGGGATGTGGAATCCGTCGTCGTCACAAGCTTTGACGGCACCGCCGGCAGCTCGGCGAAACTGGACAAGCGCACAGTCACCACCGGCTGCGGCCAGGGCACGGTCTTCGGTGACGTTATGGATCAGCTGGAACGCATCCGGCTGCCCAAACGCAGCTATCAGCAATCGTTGATTTACAATCTGCTGACCAACATTACAGCCTATAACGACGTTTACAAAGCGGCCGGCGCAGTACACGGCTGCGCACTGTGCCAGGGTACGGATATTCTGGAATTTGTCGAAGACGTGGGCCGCCATAATGCCGTGGATGCCATCGCCGGGCTAATGTGGCTGAACAATATCAACGGCGACGACAAGATTTTCTATACCACCGGGCGGCTGACCTCGGAAATGGTGATCAAAGTTGCCCAGATCGGCGTACCGCTGCTGCTGTCACGCTCAGGGTTGACCCAGATGGGTCTGGAAATGGCGCGCCTGACCGGCGTCACCCTGATTGGTCGCGCCAAAGGTCGGCATTTTCTGATCTACCACGGTGCCGACAGCATTGAGCTGGACGCTATCCCGCCAGCACGACCGGAGCGGGCCGGGCGCGATGCCTGATATCCGAGTTAAGCATTCCTCAGATGTTTATTTTTTAAAATATAACCATTTGAAATTTAATATATATTATTCACTGTGACACCTTACTGTTAATCTGCAAAGCCGTCAGCTCCACCGAACAGTGCGCCTGGTCGCTTGTCAGGCTGAGGCCCAGGTAATGATTTGCTGGTGCGGTGGCGGACACGTCAAACTCGGCACCGGCCTGCAAGTGCACCGCTGGCAATGAGCGCAGATATTGTCCGTCGGCGTCGTATAAATCCACCTGCAGGCGTGCATCGGTACAGTCGAGCGCCAGCACCTGCCCGCGCAACACAAAGGATGGCGGCAGCGGAGCGGCAGAGACGATAGTCGGCGGGGTAATCTGGCCGGAATGTGTGCTTAAACGGATCAGAGGATAAGGCCGGTTCGGCCCGGCCTGGATCGAGACGGTATTCCAGTCAGCACTGATCCAGTCCGTCTGGGTACCCAGCACCACACCCGACAGTGCAGCCCGCATGCGGGCCAGGGTTTTGATCAGGACCGGCACGCTGGTCGGACGCTGACGACGATACAGATAAAGCTGCGTGCCTTCGCTTAACTGAAACTGTTCCGGCAAGCGCTTGAAATCATCGCTGAACGGCCAATGCTGAGCAAACACATCCACACTGAGCTGCATTACCTGCTGCTGCGCCGGTGCGGTCAGTAAAGCCGGCTGCGGAATCAGCACCAGATCGGCCGCCAGCAAGGTCACGACCGGGTAAAAATCGCGCGAATCCACTGTTGCGACCGGCAAGGGATTCAGACGTCGCTCGGCAGCAATGATTTCTTCTGCCGCGAGCAGGATATCGTCACCGATCAGGGGAGACGACGTGGCAACATACAACCGCTCACCTCGAGCCGATTCACGGTGTAACACTGCGGCCAGATGCAGGTAGGTGTCGTAGTCTTTTTCATGATAGCGCCAGGCTTCGACCGGCTCCGGCCAGAACCGCGTATCCGGTTCGCCCACGACGGCCCTGAGTCCGGTGTTATAGGCAATCACCGCATAGCCCGCCACAGCCAGCGCCAGTAGCGGCACAGCCAGCGCCGCCAACCGGCTAACGCGCCACAGTTCCAGCACCAGAAAACTCAGGCCCAGACCGCTTAACAACGGCAGCCAATGGATACGGTAATGATGGCCGGGCTGGCGCACCAGCAGCACAAACAAGACAATCCAGAACCCCGCCAATAAAGCGCACAATAGAACGTGCTCGGTGCCCAGGTGACCGCGCCGCCAGGCCAGCCACCAGCCTGCCATCGCCAGCCCCGGCAAGACCAGTCCGTAGCCCTGCCATAAAAACTGCCAGGTCTCACCCGGCGTTTGCTGAAAAGAACGATACAATTCGCCGTAATCCACCGCCAGCGCCCGCCAGGTGAACTCGGGTGCCAGCAGCGCCATGAGCAGAATCGCGCCCAGCAGCGCCCCTGCCAGACGCAGCCCGAATCGCAGCAGGGCGCGCAAAAATGCGCTCCAGTCCGACGTCTGATGCCAGAGCAACAGGCATTGCGTCGTGCCTATAGCGGCATACAGCGCTACCACGGCATAACCGAAATGACGCCGGAATAAAATGGTCAAGCCGCTCAGCACCGCCAGCCCCAGCACGGTACGCCAGTGCTGCAAGGTACTGTCCTGCACATACAGCCATAAAGCGAGACTGATCAAAACCACCCCGCCAGCATCAGGGTAGCCGCGCAATACCGGCTGCCATAATGCAGCGGTGCTGAGCATCAGCAGTACATTCATCCAGAAAACGCGGTGGCGCGGTGCGGCCCGATACAGTGTACGCCCGAGCAGGCCCGCAAGCAGTGCCGCAGGACTGAGATAACACAGTGCCAGCAAAGCCACATAGACCGGTCGGGACTCGCCACCGAGCGCAATACCGGGTACTAAAGGGAGTGTAAACAGGGCATTGTAATCCTGCCCGAACCAATGTTGCAGGAATGCCAGCCAGGGCTGCAGACCGGCTTGCAGCTGATGCCAGGATGCCAGCGTCAGCTGATGGTAGAAACGAATATCGGAGTAATACAGCAAGCGTTCCTGGTGCACAAACCAGACCGCAACAGTCGTGGTCAGGCCCAGCAAAAACAGTACGGCGAACGCTGTTAGCAACCAGCGCGGGGAACGGATCATGAAAAGTCGCTAAAACCCCGTAACGGCAGCTCGGGTGCACGCTGCAGCCAGTTGTCAGCAGAATATTCGCAAGCGCCGTCGATCAGATGCAGCGTGTAGGCATGCCGCGAGTACGGCGACTGATTCGCACCGCTGAAATGCGGCAGCAAGCCATCCAGTAACACCAGCGTGCCGGCCGGTGCTTCCAGCGGTACGGCCTGAGCCAGCGGCAGCGGTGTGGCATCCAGCGTGTCCATGACCAGTTCATCAGCCTGATAGTGAAACCGCTGGCGCAGTGCATGCCGACCGGGAATGGCCCATAAACAGCCATTCTCGCGGGTGGCATCCTGCAGCGCGAACCAGAACCCGATACAACTCTGGGGTGTGGTGTATAAAAACGTAGCATCCTGATGGCAATTGACTTCGCCACCAATGAAAGGCTGCTTGAAAATATACATCGACTGCAGCAGTAAAGGCTGTTGCACAGCCAGCGACCGGGCTAGCGCCGCCAGTTTGGGTGAGCGCGAAAAGCGCTCGAAAACCGGGTCCAGATCATGCAGGGCATGACCGATTTTATTGATGGCCAGCTGTTTTGGCCGGGTCAGATCGCCAGCCTCGTCGAAGGCATCCTGCTCGAAGAAAAAACGAATCTTGTCGCCCGAAGTTTTAAAATAATCTGCCGCTTTATGGCCTTGATCACGGGTCGAAAATACTGTTTTCACAGCATCCGGCTGGAATGCATCAACCAGCTCTTCAGCCCGCTGTACTAACGCTGCACAGGCTGCCGTACTGGTCCAGTTTTCCAGCACCAGCATCCCGTCCCGGCGAATGCCGCCTGCATGGCAGCGTCCAGACAACCCTTAGCAGGAGCATTAAAGCGGGGCGGCGCCGACATATCGGCTAGCTGTCCTGCTGACTCAGGGCAACAGCGATCTGGGCCGCAATCCGGGTATTGTTCTCAACCAGAGCCAGATTGGCTTGCAGACTCTGGCCACCACTGAGCGCCACAATACGCGCCAGCAGAAACGGTGTGCTGGCTTTGCCGCTAATACCCTGAGCTGTGGCATCCTGCAGCGCCTGCTCAATCCAGCCTTCGGCCTGCTCATCTGCAATCGCCGCAGTGGAGGGAATTGGCACCGTGATCAGCAGCCCGGTTTGCAGTCCGAGCTGGTGTTGGCGGCGAATCAGGTCGGCAGCCTGCACCGGCGTATCTACCCGCGTATCCACCGGCAGGCCGGAACTGCGCTGATAAAAAGCCGGAAATTCGTCGGTACCGTAGCCAATCACGGGTACCCCCTGCGTTTCCAGAACTTCCAGGGTTTTTGGCAGATCCAGAATGCTTTTCGCGCCGGCACAAACCACCGCGACCGGGGTGCGGCCGAGTTCACTCAGGTCAGCCGAAATATCGAAACTTTGTTCCGCACCCCGATGCACACCACCGATACCGCCGGTAGCAAATACCCGGATACCGGCCAGATGTGCGCACAGCATAGTGCCGGCCACGGTGGTCGCACCGTCAGCCTGGCGGGCCAGCACAATGGCCAGATCACGCCGACTCAGCTTGGCAATTTGCTTACCTTGCTGCTGTCCCTGCGCCAGATAGTCCAGCTCGGCAGCGGACAAACCGATTTTGATGCGCCCGCCCAGCACCGCAATGGTGGCCGGAACCGCATCGTGCGACCGGACAATGGCTTCCAGCCGCTGCGCACACTGCAGATTCTGCGGCCAGGGCAGTCCATGCGCAATAATGGTGGATTCCAGTGCCACCACAGCCTGACCGGTTTGCAGTGCGGTTTGCACTTCGCTGCTGTAATCGAGTAAGTCGGTTTTCATCAGATGATCGCGTGACGCACTTTGGCCGATACCCACTCGCTGACCAGCACCGCCAGAAAAATCACCAGCAGGATCAGCGCCACTTGCGGCCATGCCAGTACGTTCAGCGAGGCTTGCAGCTGTAAACCGATACCGCCCGCGCCGACCAGGCCCAGCACGGTGGATTCACGGATATTGATATCCCAGCGGAATACCGTTACGCCGGCAAAGGTCGGCATGATCTGTGGCACGATGCCATAGGCTATAACCTGCAGCTTGCTGGCACCGGTGGCACTGATCGCTTCGACCTGCGCCTGATCAATCTCTTCGATGGCTTCGTATAACAGCTTGGCAACAAAGCCTATCGAGCGCAAAGCGATAGCGATGGTGCCAGCGAAAATACCCGGCCCGACAATGGACACCAGTAACAAGGCCCAGATCAGGGAATTGATCGAGCGCGAGGACACAATAAGCAGCAGCGCCAGTGGCCGGACGAAGGTCGCGCTGGGGGTGGTGTTGCGCGCTGCCAGAAACGCGACCGGCACCGCAAATACCAGCGCCATGATGGTACCCAGTGTGGCGACGTTTAACGTATCCCACAGCGGCAGCCAGAGCTGGTTGATGTATTCCCAGCGCGGCGGCACTGCCCGCGACAGGATATCGCCCGCAATACGCGGCGCATCGAAGACAAAATACCAGGTGGTCTTGGCGGAGATCAGCTGCCAGCAATACATGAACAGCGCTACGCCGCACAGCCAGCTGAACCAGATGCCAAGCTGGCGTGCTGTGGTACGCCGTTGCCAGAGTTTTTGCTCTGCGTGTGTGATAACCGGCATTACTGCACCCTTTTACGAATCAGGCTGGAGGTATATTCAGCAAACATCACAATCACAATGATGGTAATGATAATTGCGGCGGCGGTGTCGAATTCGTAGCGGTCAAACGCGGTGTTGAGCGTGGCACCAATCCCCCCGCGCCGACCAGCCCCAGTACGGCTGACTCGCGAAAGTTAATATCCAGCCGATACAGCGACAAGCCAATCAGGCGTGGCATAACCTGCGGCTGCACCGCGTAATTGATCCACTGCGGCCAGCTGGCACCGGTAGCGCGTACGGCTTCCGCCTGACTGCGATCCATTGACTCGATATCTTCAGCCAGCAATTTGCTTAAAAAGCCAATCGTAGCAAATGATAAGGTGATAAAGCCGGCCAGCGGGCCAAACCCGAAAATGGCAACCATGATGATAGCGACGATTATTTTGTGCAGCGCCCGCGAGATCGCGATAATCCCCCGGCAGAGCAGATAGACCGGTAACGGTGCCAGATTGCGCGCTGCACCCAGCCCGATCGGGATCGAGATCAGCACCCCGACCACCGTCGAGGTAACGGTCATGACCAGGCTTTCCAGCATGCCTTCCTCGAAATCACTCCAGCGCTTGCTGAAATTAGGCTCACTGAACGCTTTGACAAAAGCCCAGCCGCGATCCAGCCCTTCGTACACCCGGCCCCAGTTGACCTCGAATGAACCGAGCGCGAATACCAGGTAAATCAGGGCTGCCAGCATCAGGCCATAGCGCTGCCAGGGATTGCGAACAGGGGCGGCCGGCGCCAGCGCCGGCCGCTCAGAACGGGCTTCGCTCACAACGCAACCTCCGGTGTTACGTGCACAGCAGGAGCAGGGGCTCCTCGTCGTCGTCGGTATCGGGTTCGATGGTGGCTTCCCAGTCTTCCTCACCGTAGATATCGGTCAATACAGCCGACGTCAGCGTGTTCGGCAAACCGTCGAAAACGACCTCGCCGAAGCGCAAACCGATAATGCGCTGCACGAACAACTGCGCCAGCGCCACATCGTGAATATTGATGATGGCGGACAGTCCGCGCTCAGCGCACAGTTCACAGATCAGGCGCATGATCTGGCGTGAGGTTTTAGGGTCCAGCGAGGCGGTCGGCTCATCCACCAGCAGAATATCGGGGTTCTGGATCAGCGCCCGGGCAATGCCAACCCGCTGTCGCTGTCCGCCCGAGAGTTCATCGGCACGTTTGTCTACCATATGATCCAGCCCGACCCGTTGCAGCAGCCGAAAAGCCTCGTCGATATCAGTCTGTGGAAAACGCCGCAAATAACTGCGCCAGAAGCCGACATAACCCAGCCGGCCGGACAAGACATTTTCCATTACTGACAAGCGCTCGACCAGGGCATATTCCTGGAAGATCATGCCCATCCGCCGACGCGCCTGGCGTAAACCACGCGCGCCCAGTGTGGTGAGTTCCAGCTCATTCAGCACTACCCGGCCGGAGGTTGGTTCCACCAGCCGGTTAATGCAGCGGATCAGGGTGCTTTTGCCTGCTCCGGACGGTCCGATCAAACCCAGCACCTGACCGTCAGGAATTTCCAGACTTACCCCCTGTAACGCCATATCGCCAGTGCGATAGCGCTTGGTTAGCGCCTCAAGCCGCAGCATAACGTAAGGTCCGTATTACTGGCATGTATAAGAAACATCGTTGGCCGTATCGATCTTGCGGATCACGTCCCAATGTTCCTGATAGGTAATCGGAATGAACTGCCCTTCGTTGGATTTCGAGAATTCAACTTTCAACGAGGTCGGCGTGCCGTCGGGCTTATCCCACTGAAAACTGAAAAATGCCTCGCGGACTTTTTCAGCCAGCTCAGGCTTGAGGTTATAAACATGACCAAAACCGGTGGTGGGAAAGGTCTGTGACTTATAAATAGTGACCACGTCTTCAGCCTTGATCACTTCCCGCTCCACCATCCGGTCGCGGACTGAATTGGCAATTGAAGCGGCATCGTAATCTTTATTGGCAACACCCAGAATTGAGTTGTCATGTTTGCCGGAAAAAGTGGTTTCAAAATCCCGGTCTGCAACCATACCAAACTCAGCTTTCAGCAAAGCTGACGGCGCTTTAAAACCGGAATTGGAGGTCGGAGCAGTAAAAGCCAAAGTGCGACCTTTGATATCTTCGACTTTTTCAATGCCACTGCCCGGATAGGTGAGAATTTCCATTTCGTAGCCGAAATGACCGTCCAGGCTCGCCATAATGGTAAACGGCACAAACCCGGCACAGTTCACAGCCAGTGGATTGGAGCCCGTGTTGAAACCGGCGACATGCAAACGACCGGAACGCATCGCTTCAATCTGGGCGGCGTTCGACTGTACCGGGAAAAACACCACGGATTTGCCGGTTACGGCTTCCATATGGGTCAAGAAGTCCGACCAGGCTTCTTTGTAAACCGCCGGATCTTCGACCGGGGTATACGCAAAATCAAGGTGTCGGGATCAAGCCATTCACTGGGATCGGAGGGTACGTCGGCGACCAAATCGCCATCAGTATCGCAAAAGCGCTCGTCCAGGCTGCCGCGCGGGCAATCCTGGGCCAAAGCCGAACCGGCTGCCATACTGCAAAACAAACCCAGCGCCAATAAAGCGCGCGGCGTGTACCAACGATGCGTTATAGACATTATTATTACCTCCTCTTGAAAAGAATATTATGGGTACAAATCAAAAGTGTAACAGTATAGAAGCCGTCTCAGCCGCGCAAGCACGGCATGCGCTGAAACTATTCAGCCTGCCCCGCCGAGCTCGCACGTTGCACTTTTGGGGCTGTATTACAACATGATTCCAGCGCGATTCGCACGGCCTTGAGCTGCAAATCCAGACTCATGGAAGCCAGTTCCAGGCGCAAACCGCTCTCGGCCAGCGCACCGTGTTCAATCAGACTCGCGGCCACTTGTTCAGGTAGCGCGGGAACATGCATAAAACCGCACGGAACCGTCCTCCCCCGCAGCCGCAAAACATGCAAGAAATAGTACATAGCCGCATTGCAGAGATACGTCCCCGCGCTATTGGAAAGATACGCCGGAATACCTGCCGCCAGCAATGCCGTCAACATCGTCCGTAAAGGCAGGGTACTCATCAGCCCCTCGGGCGCTGAGGGCAACAGAGGTTGATCCACGCAATTCGCACCGCTATTATCCGGCAGATCGAAATCAGCCAGATTCAGCGCCACCCGCTCCAGCCGGATCGCCGGTGTCCCTGCCGCCAGCCCCAGATTCAGCACCAGTGCCGGTGCGGTTTCATCCAGCAGACGCTCGACTCGCGCCGGCAGACCGGCCAGCTCAACCGGCAATACCCGGCCAATCACCTCATACCCGCTAATTCGCTCACCATCCAGCTGCCCGACAATCGCTGCAGTCGGGTTGACCGCATGCGTACCAAACGGCTCAAAGCCGGTGAGTAAAATCCTGCTCATTGCTTATGTGCCTCTTGTAGCTTTTGCATTCATTCGAGTCGTCGGTATTTAACCCGTTTTATCTGGTTTTCTACCTGCACAGGGCGAAAACTGTCTAAATGTTGACGTTGGAAGGTCAGCTTTTAGCTTGCCAATTACAAAATTTCGTCACTCACAACACTAACCGACTTATTTTAAAAAACAAATTTATCTTACTAGACGCATGGCAGGTTTTTTGCTTTCGCTATCGTATCTTTTTCTCGCAATCTGAACGGTAGCTATGGACTTCAAAGATTATCTCAAAATACTGGCGCTGAAAGACGGTTCCGATCTATATCTGAGTACAGGGCTGCCCCCCTCGGCAAAATTCAATGATGTGCTGACCCCGCTGGATCGCGAGCCTTATCCATCCGGCAAGGTCAAGGAAATCGCCTACCAGCTGATGGATCATGAGCAGATTCTGGAGTTCGAGAGCAAACTGGAGATGAATCTGGCGATCAGCGAACCGAATATCGGCCGTTTCCGGGTTAATATTTTTCGCCAGCGCAACGAAGTTTCCATGGTCGTGCGTAATATCAAAACCGAAATTCCGTATTTTAAAGACCTTGGCCTGCCCTCTGTATTGACCGAAATCGTCATGGAAAAACGCGGTCTGGTACTGTTCGTGGGTGGCACCGGTTCGGGTAAATCAACCTCGCTGGCGGCCCTGATTGATCACCGTAACAGCAATAGCGCCGGTCATATCATTACGATTGAAGATCCGATTGAATATGTCCATCGGCATAAGAAATCCGTGGTGAATCAGCGCGAGGTTGGCGTTGATACCCTGAGCTATGCCGATGCCTTGAAAAACACCTTACGGCAGGCACCTGATGTCATCCTGATCGGCGAGGTCCGTGACCGCGCCACCATGGAACACGCGCTGCAATTTGCCGAGACCGGTCACCTGGCAATCTCGACTTTGCATGCCAACAGCGCTAACCAGGCTCTCGACCGGATCATTAATTTCTTTCCTGAAGAACGTCGGCCACAGTTGCTGAACGATCTGGCAGCGAATTTCAAAGCCATCATTTGCCAGCGGCTGGTTCCCACAGTAGATGGCAAACGGGCGGCGGCACTGGAAATTCTGCGCCATACACCCACTATTGAAGCGCTGATCCGACGCAATGAAATCTCCGAAATCAAGGAAGCGATGGAAAAAAGCGTCAACAGCGGCATGCTGACCATGGACGATTCACTGCTGGAATTGTGTCGGACCGGGCGGATCAGTGAAGAAACCGCGATTAAATACGCTGATTCAGCCAATAATGTGCGCTTGAAGCTCAGCCTGTCCAAAAGCGCAGATCAAAAAGGTCAAGGCGGCTACGGCCTTAATCTGCAACGCGATCCTGCAGAAGAGGAACGCAAGGCCCGGGAAGCCGAAGAAGCAGCCAAAAAGGCCAATAACTCGGGTTCAGCCATTCGGTGGCATCGATATGACCAGCATGCTCAGACCCAACTAACCCGCTGCCAACGTACGCAGATTCCGACTGCGTGCAGACATTGGCGTATGCTCCTGCCGGTGGTAAAGTCAGTATCCGAACTGACTCACACTAGCGGCAGGGGAAAATTGTGCTGTCCAAACTCAAAACACTGTTGTCGGCAACTGTCTTGATCTCACTCGGTTTCACCTGCCAGGTCCGGGCGCAGCAGGAAATTACCGCAGTCCATTCTTTTCCGTCTTTTCTGGTCTATACCCAAACCTTTCTTGCCCTGGTCGATGATATTAATCAACGCGGCGAAGGCATCATCAAGATCACTGTACGCGGCGGCCCGGAAGCCATCGGCATGTTTGAACAACCGCAGGCCGTGCGCGACGGTGTGGTCGATATGTCCTTCATCCCCGGCAGTTTTTATGGTGCCGCGGTGCCAGAGACCGACGCGTTAGTGGCATCCAGATCTACCCCGATGGAAGTTCGCCAGAACGGCGGTGCCGCCTTGATGGATCAGATCCATCAGCAACGTTTCAATAGCAAACATTTAGGCTGGATTGATGGCGGCGTGCGCTTTCATATTTATATGCTCAACGAACCCCGCTTCGGTGCCGACGGGGTGCTGGATCTGAGCGGCATCAGACTGCGTGACAATCCTATTTATCATGCATTTTTCGAGGCGCTTAACGCGACGACAGCCTCAATGCCTTCCACTGAAGTTTATGCCGCGCTGGAAAAAGGCGTTGTCGATGCGACCGCCTGGACGTCCATCGGTATTCAGGATTTAAAATGGGATAAATTTGTTAAATACCGAATTGATCCCGCGTTTTACAGCACCGATATCGGCATCATCGTGAACCTGGATAGCTGGAACGACCTCAGCACCGAGGCCCAGGAGATTATCCAGAATACCGTCATCGAGTGGGAACAAAAATCCTATGACGCACGCCAGCAGGACGTTATCCGCGAACGCCAGGAACTCATCGATAAAGGTATAAAAATCGTAGCGATGGAAGGCGAGGCCGCCGCGAAATACGAAAAAATGTCGGCTGATGCAGCCTGGGCCCGACTGCACCAGCGACTGGAAAAAATGGGTGGTATGGAGAACTACGACACGCTGCGCGCCCTGTATTACCCTGAATAATACCCCGTACCGGCTGACCCTTTCGCATGCGTGCTGTACTTAATGCTATTGACCGCCTCATCGTGTGGCTGGCGGTTGTGGCCGGTCTTTATCTGACCGCGATCATGTTCGGTATCGTATTTCAGGCCATGGCGCGTTCGCTGGGCTACTCCGGCTCATCGCATGTGTTCACCTTCACCGAATACGGTCTGCTGTATATCGTTATGCTGGGATCACCCTGGCTGGTTCGCAGTCGCGGCCATGTCTATATCGAGCTTCTCACCGCAGCGGTCTCACCGCACTGGCGGGCTGTGCTGTCGCGTTGTGTGACAGGATTGTGCGTACTGGTCTGCCTAGTGCTGAGCTGGTACGCCGCTGAGGCCACCTGGAAAGCCTATTTACGGGGCGATGCCGATATGCGCTCGCTGGATATGCCGAAATGGTTATTGCTGGTGTCGATTCCGCTGTGTTTCAGTCTGATGGCCGTCCAGTTCGCCCGGTTTACGTTTGGCAAAGAGATCATGCATACCGGCGACGCGGGCGTGCACGAATGATTGTTTTGCCACAACAGGCGTAAACCCCCGATGCTCTGGTACGAAGCCCTTGCTTTTCTGCTGGGCATGATTCTGCTGTTAATGTTCCTGGGTTTCCCGGTGGCTCTGGCGTTTATTGCCGCCAATCTGGTGGGGGCTGTGTATTTTATGGGTGGCAGCGGCGATATTTTCCGCCAGATGACGCGCGGTATCGGGCAACTTACCAATAATGCCATTCCGTCAGTGACCTCGTTCAATCTGGTTCCCGTGCCGATGTTTTTGCTGATGGGCGAGCTGTTTTTTCATACTGGGCTGGCCAATCGTATGTTTAACGCTATTGAACATCTCCTGGGCCGGATTCCAGGTCGTTTGTCTTATGTCACGGTCGCCGGTGGCACCGCGTTTGCGACATTATCGGGTTCGTCCATGGGTAGTACCGCGCTCATGGGCTCGCTGATGGTGCCGGAAATGAGCCAGCGCGGTTACAAGAAACATATGTCGATGGGGCCAATTCTCGGCACCGGCGGCCTGGCCATGCTGATTCCACCCTCGGCGCTGGCGGTTTTGCTGGCAACACTGGCGACACTCGACGTCGGTGCCTTGCTGCTGGCCGGCATCGGGCCGGGGCTGGTACTGGCACTGTTATACATATTGCTGATTTTCCTGCAGTGCAAACTGGATCCCGCTGCCGCCCCGCTCTACCCTTTTGACACACCGCCATGGCGCACCCGATTGCGATTATTGACGGTCGATGTGCTGCCCATGCTATTGCTGGTCATCGGGGTAATTTTATTGATCCTGAACGGTTGGGCTACGCCGTCTGAGTCAGCCGCTTTCGGCAGCCTGGGCATTTTACTGCTGGGCCTGCTGTATCGTTCGCTCAGCTGGCGGCGCCTGCAGGACTCGGTGCGCGGGGCCTTGCGCGTGTCCGTAATGGCCTTGCTGATTATTTTCGGCTCGGCCACTTTCAGTAATTTACTGGCCTTTTCCGGTGCCAGTGCCGGACTGCTTCAATGGGCCACCAGTTTCGCTTTCCCCCCGCTGGTAATGTTGCTGATTATGTTTGGTATTTTATTGATTCTCGGCATGTTCATGGATCAGTTATCGATGATGTTGCTGACTGTGCCGATTTTTTTTCCGCTGGCAGCGCAACTGGGATTCGATCCGATCTGGTTTGCGGTGATTATTCTGATGGCGCTGGAGATCAGCTTTACCACGCCGCCGTTCGGTTTGCTTTTATTCGTCATGAAAGGGGTGGCACCACCGGATACCCGGATGAGTGAGATTTATCTGGCCGCGCTGCCTTATATCGCCTGCGCGATACTGGTGGTTGGCCTGCTGATACTGTTCCCGCCGCTAGCCTTATTTCTGCCGGAGCTGGGCCGTTGAGCAGATTCTGTCGGGTACTATGGGGAACGTTTCTTATCGCTGCCAGCTTGGCATTGTCCACCACGCAGGCTGTTTTCGGACAGTCATCATCAACCCGCTTATCGGCCCGGTTTGATGCCGGGGATCGCTTCGAGGATATTCGCTTACTGGGTACGGTGCGCCTGCATGCAGTCAAGCTCCAGGGGCACCGCCTGGCCAGTCTGTCTGCCCTGGCCTGGGACGAAGATGAGCAGATACTGTACGCCGTATCGGATAAAGGTGTGCTGTTTCATCTCAAACTTGGCTTTCAGAACGGTATGCTGGACAGTGCCAGAGCACTCGCGGCTTACCCCCTGACCGACAGCAAACAGCAAGCACTCAGTTATCCCTGGGCCGATGCCGAAGGGCTGGCAGTGCGGCGGGCAGCGAATGGAAAAAGGCGATAGCGAGCTGCTGGTGTCCTATGAAATCCGCCCCCGTGTGCGGGTTTACAAGCCCGATGGCACCCGACTCGGCGGCGAACAATTACCCGCCCGATTGGAAAATATCCGCAATTATTATGGCCGCAACAGCGCGCTGGAAGCACTCACACTGCACCCCAGATACGGCCTTCTGGTCGCCCCGCAGCGCCCATTACGAGGCGATTCCAGCGGCCGCATTTATGCTCAAAACGGGCGCTCCTGGTCATATCGCCTGACCGATCTGCCGGGCAATTCTCTGGTCGCCATGGAGGCTTTGCCGGATGGCTCGCTCTTAATGCTGGAGCGGGCCTTTGTCGCTATTACCAAGCCCTTGATCATCAGTTTGCGGCTGGCTGAGCTAAAGGGCAAAACCAGCACCGTCCACACTCTGGCCACCTTCAATAGCCGGGCTGGCTGGCGGCTGGATAATTTCGAGGGGCTGGCGCACCATCAAGGGCGGCGCTTTTTTATGATCAGCGACGATAATGACAGCTTCTGGCAGAATACGCTGCTAGTGTATTTTGAGTTGCTGGAAACAGAGCAAGGATCATGAAAATAAATAATGTTCATTATCGTACCCTGTGGCTGAATGACGATGGCTGGTCAGTCAATACTTTCGACCAGACGCTTTTGCCGCACGACATCCGGATTATCCAGCTGCGCACACTGGCCGAAGCCGCTACAGCGATCACGACTATGCAGGTTCGCGGTGCGCCTTTGATCGGTGCAACAGCGGCTTACGGAATGGCACTGGCGTTGCGTCAGGACGCCTCCGATGCCGCCTTGCGGCAGGCGTATGAGCTGCTCTATGCCACTCGCCCCACAGCGGTTAATCTGCGCTGGGCACTGGATGATATGCACGCCCGGCTGACTCCGCTGGTACCGGCCGAACGCGCTGCGACCGCTTATCGCCGGGCCGGGGAAATCTGCGAGCAGGATATTGCCATCTGCGCGGCTATCGGGCGTCATGGTCTACAGCTGATTCAGGCGATTGCCGCACGCAAACCCGCTGGTGAGCCGGTCAATATTCTCACGCATTGCAATGCCGGCTGGCTGGCCACGCTGGACTGGGGTACGGCGACTGCACCGATTTATCAGGCGCATGATGCCGGCATCGCCGTGCATGTCTGGGTGGATGAAACCCGCCCCCGCAATCAGGGTGCGCTAACCGCCTTTGAGCTGGGTCAGCACGGTGTACCACATACGTATATTGTCGATAATGCCGGGGGACATCTGATGCAGCATGGTCTGGTCGATCTGTGCATTGTCGGTACAGATCGGACGACCGCTGCCGGCGATGTCGCCAATAAAATCGGTACTTATCTGAAAGCACTGGCAGCCAAAGACAATGGTGTACCCTTTTATGTTGCCCTGCCCTCCACCACCATCGACTGGACCCTGCGCGACGGCATCAGAGAAATCCCTATCGAGCAGCGCAGCCCGCAGGAAGTCAGCGAGATCAGCGGTCAAACACCGACTGGCCCGGCCGGCAACGTAGCTGGCGTCCGCGTTACCCCGGCCGCGACTATCGCCGCTAATTATGCCTTTGATGTTACGCCAGCACGGCTGGTGACCGGCCTGATTACCGAGCGGGGGATTGCCGGGGCCAATGCAGCAGATCTGGCCGCCCTGTTTCCAGAGCACGCGCCTTAAACCTCCAGAACGACAGCAAAACCTATAAAAATCCGACTACGCTACAACCCGTCTCTCCAACCGCAGCCATAGAACAGATAATAACCCAATGACTCGTTTCCGCCTGCTTGGCATGCTGGTGGCGCTTAGCGCTGCCGCATTTTTGATCAGCACCTCCGGGGTGGTCATGTCACCGTTTTTTCACGCCATTGCGCAAGCACTGGACACCGATCTTGCCGCTGTGGCCAATCTGTTTTCGGTACTGGCATTCACCTGGGGAGTCAGTTCATTGCTGGCAGGCGCAGCCTCCGACCGGTTTGGCCGCCGCCCGATTCTGATTGCTTCCGTCTTGCTGATGGGGATTGCCCAGGCCGGTTTTGCCAGTGCACCTAGCTATACGCACGCAGCTATTTGGCAAATGCTGACGGGTGCTTGCGGTGGGGCTTTCATGGGCACAGTGTTTGCCGCGGTCTCTGATCATGTCCCGTCCGAGTTCCGTGGCCGGGCATTGGGCTGGCTGATTACCGGACAGTCTTTGTCACTCGTGCTTGGCGTGCCTCTGGTGACGCTGCTCGGTGCGCTGGGTGGCTGGCGCTACGCTATTCTCAATTATGGCCTGGTGATGCTGGTCACCGCTGTCATAGTGTGGTCGCTGGTACCGCGCGATCCGTCCAAACACAAGAACACAACAACTGAGCGCGTGCCACTAAAAACCATCATGAAGCCTCGCCTGCTGGCACTGATCGGTGCCAGTATTATGGAGCGCTCCTGTTTTGCCACAGTAGCGGTGTACCTGGCACCGTATCTGCAATCAAGTTACGGGATAACACTGACCCAGCTCGCTCTTGGACTCGGATTGGTGGCGGCTGGCAACCTGATCGGTAATGTGGTCGGCGGGCAGATCGCGGACCGCTTTCCGGCTCGTCCTCTGTCTTATGCCGTGACCGCACTGAGTACCGCAGCGCTGGCATTACCGCTTATCCTCTGGCAGCCCGGTCTGCAAGTATCGCTAGCGCTGGGTTTCGCCTATTCGCTGGCCAATTCACTGGGCCGGCCACCGTTGATGGCGGCACTCAGCGAGGTGCCCAGCAGCATACGCGGCACGGTACTGGGCCTGAATATCACCGGTGCCAGTGTTGGCTGGCTTAGCGCTACGGCACTGGGCGGCTGGTTGCTGACCCAGTTTGGCTTCGCCGCGCTGGCTGTTATAAGCGCAACCGCAGGCTGTATCGGCGCGCTGCTGGCTATCCTGGCATGGCGGGCCGATCGCGCACAGTTCAGCGTAGCCTGAAAGGTAATCGGACTGATTCTGCAACAACCGCTTAGCAGCAGACTTGTATGAAACGGTGCGCTCTGGTATAAAGACGCGCTTTGTTTGCCGCATCCGCCCAGCGGCCAAGGCCGGAGCAAATCCCGGAATAAACCGAGGAATTATCAATGTCAAGAGTGTGTCAGGTTACGGGCAAGCGCCCCATGGTTGGGAACAATGTTTCCCATGCCAACAATAAAACCAAACGTAGATTTTTACCCAATCTGCATTATCATAGATTCTGGGTCGAGAGCGAAAAGCGTTATGTAAGACTGCGCTTATCGACGAAAGGCATGCGCCTCATCGATAAGAAAGGTATTGATGTGGTGCTGGCTGATCTGCGTGCCCGTGGCGAGAAAGTCTGAGAAACTCTAGGAGTTTATTATTATGGCAAAATCTGCACGTGATAAAATCAAGCTGGTTTCCAGCGAGGGAACTGGCCATTTCTATACCACCAGCAAAAACAAGCGCAATACCCCGAACAAACTCGAATTCATGAAATTCGATCCGGTTGCGCGCAAGCATGTCATCTATAAAGAAGCCAAAATCAAATAAGCTGGTGGCTTCCAGCCCATAAAAAAACCCGCCTCAAGCGGGTTTTTTTATGGCTTTGCCTAATACATCAGGCTGGCTGTAAAGAGTATGTCCGCAATGAACGGGCAAAATCCTGCAACGCCTGGATACCACTGGCTTCAGCCTGGTTGCACCAATCCTGCAGAGCAGCCAGTAAGCTGTCGTGGCTGGCTGTAGTACGACTCCATAAAGCCTGTAACTGCTTACGGTAATCATGCACGGTGCGTAAAGTCTGGCTGGCTTTCAATACATCCTGCAGATGATCCCGCTCACGCTCATTCATCTGACCTTCTTCACGCAGCAGCAGACGGCGGTGCCGTTTCAGAAACTGCCGGTAAGAATTATCCATGCGCTCCAGTTCAAGCCGCATGACGGGAATGACCACCGTGCGGGCAAACTCAGCCATGATATGCAAACGATTCAGCACTACGGCACGCAGGGTGTCTAAATCAATGACCTGTTTACCAGGTAATTGACGCGGCACCGGCGCAACTTTTTTAACCCGTGCCAAATGGCAGAAAGCCAATAGCTGGATGTAGGCCCAACCAATATCGAACTCCCACCGTTTGCTGGACAGCTTGGCCGAACTGGAAAAGGCATGGTGATTGTTATGCAGCTCTTCGCCGCCGATTAGAATACCCCACGGCAGAATATTGCGCGAAGCATCCTGGGATTCGTAATTGCGATAGCCCCAATAATGACCGATGCCATTGATGACACCTGCGGCCCAAATCGGGATCCACAACATCTGCACGGCAAAAACCGTGATGCCGATTACACCAAACAGCAGCACATTCAGCAATAGCATCAGCAGCACGCCAAACATACTGTAACGCGTGTAGAGATTTCGCTCTATCCAGTCATCCGGGGTGCCATGCCCATAGCGCGCCAGTGTCTCCTGGTCGGTAGCTTCGGTGCGGTATAACTCTGAGCCTTCCCAGAACACTTTGCGTATGCCACGCACCTGGGGACTGTGGGGATCGTCGGGGGTTTCACATTTGGCATGGTGCTTACGGTGGACCGCCACCCACTCTTTAGTAACCATACCGGTGGTTAGCCACAACCAGAAACGGAAAAAATGACTGACGACAGGATGCAGATCCAGCGCGCGATGCGCCTGACTGCGATGCAAATAAACTGTTACTGCAACAATGGTGATATGCGTCATAATCAACGTAGCTGCGACAACGCCCCACCAGGGAAAATCAAGTAAACCCGAATTCAAAAAAAACATGTACATCCTCATGAACAACTATCTAGTATGACAACATGTATATATTGCCCAACCTCTATAAGCGCCGATATACACAGTAATTAAACATATACACCAACTACCTACATCGCTAAAAGCAAATATCGGCATAGCCGTCTGCTTTATTGAGGTCAACAATATTATATATTGTCAAGTCTAGTGTAACCAATCTTACTCAAACAACCAATAGCATGCCGGAATTACCTGAAGTAGAAACAACCCGTCGCGGCATCTCACCCTTTCTAGTAGGGCAAACCGTCCAGGCTGTCACCATCCGTCAGCGCCAGTTGCGCTGGCCCATACCTGCCGAGCTGGATGACGCGTTACCGGGACAAATTATCACCGCCGTCAACCGGCGTGCCAAATATGTGTTGTTGCAGACAGCGGCAGGCACCGCCTTAGTCCATTTGGGCATGTCCGGCAGTCTGCGCATCATGGACCGTGATGCAGCGTGGAAAAAACATGATCATGTCAGCATTGAACTGAATAACGGCCGCTGTCTGCGCCTGCATGACCCTCGCCGATTCGGTGCCTTACTGTGGACCAGCGCGCCTGTCGAACAACACCCGCTGCTGCAAAGACTCGGCCCTGAGCCACTCGGCAACAGTTTTAACGGGCCTTATTTATACGATCTGTCGCGCCAACGCCGGACACCCGTAAAATTATTTATCATGGACGGCACAGTAGTAGTGGGGGCAGGTAATATTTACGCCAGTGAGGCTTTATTCATGGCAGGTATCGATCCGCGCCGCGCCGCTGGACGGATTTCCTTAGCCCGTTATGAAAAACTGGCAACAGCAATCCGGCAAGTTTTGCAGGAGGCAATAACACAAGGCGGCACAACCTTGCGGGATTTCGTCGGTGGTCAAGGTGAGCCAGGCTACTTCAAGCAGTATCTGCGCGTTTACGATCGCCAGGGAGAACCATGCCGCAGCTGCCAAACGCCGATCCGCCAGATTCGACTGGGGCAACGTTCAAGTTATTATTGTCCGCACTGTCAGCACTGACTGACTAGCCTGCAGTATTGCGTTCAACCCAGCGCTGCTGACCGTCATCCAAAGACTCTTGCTTCCAGAACGGTGCTTTGTGTTTGAGGTCTTCCATAATAAACCGGCAAGCCTCGAAGGCAGCGCCGCGATGGGCTGTCCACACCGCCACCAGCACAATCGGATCGTGCGGTTGCAAACGTCCTACCCGGTGTACGACAAGCGCATCCAATAATGGCCAGCGCTCGTGGGCAGCGGTCAAAATATGCTGCAGGTGCCGTTCGGTCATGGCGGGGTAGTGTTCCAGTGTCATGCCTTGCACACTATCACCTTCATTGAAATCCCGCATCGTACCGACGAAACTCGCCGTTGCGCCGAATTTGCCGTGCAGCCCGTCCCGGCTCTCCTGATAATGCGCCAAGGTTTGCCAGGGATCGAAAGCTTGTTCGCGGATCTCGATATGCATGCTCAACCCCCTGTCACCGGCGGAAAAAAAGCCACTTCATCACCGTCATTAACCGGATAATCCGGATCCTGATATTCCAGATTCACTGCCGCCAGGGTATTGGCTGGCATCGGCGTGTCCGGCCAGAGCGCTTGCCAGACTTCAGCAATGGTCGTCGCCCGCCCGCTCTCCAGCTCGTCTTCAGCCCGCCCCAGGCGGTCGCGCAGACTGGCAAAATATTTCACTCGTATGCTCATAAATCGATACAACCCTGCGTTATGCAACCCAATAAATCTTAGGTTAGCAATACCACGATTAATTCCTCAATCAGTAATTTTTGGCAGCACTATCGGCAGTTTGATGGTCTATTACACGTTCATGTCCTCTGAATTTGGCGCAGCTTTGTATTCTGGCTACAATAGGCTGTTTTATTTTTAGTTTAGCAATACGAGCAAAATCATGCGTTATCCAGAACGGTTCGATGTAATTGTTATCGGTGGTGGGCATGCCGGCACCGAAGCCTGTATGGCGGCAGCTCGTATGGGTCTGCGAACACTGCTGCTCACCCATAATATCGAAACCATTGGTCAGATGAGCTGCAATCCTGCTATCGGCGGCATTGGCAAAGGCCATCTGGTAAAAGAAATCGATGCTCTGGGCGGGGTTATGGCGCAGGCGGCTGATCGTGCCGGGATTCAGTTTCGCATTCTTAACGGCCGGAAAGGCCCGGCGGTACGCGCCACTCGCGCCCAGGCTGACCGGGTGCTCTACAAAGCCACCGTACGCAACATGCTGGAACGTCAGCCCAATCTGCAGATTTTTCAGCAGGCTGTAACCGATCTGGTGGTACAGGGCGAGCGGGTGATTGGTGCTCGAACCCAGGCTGACATTGAGTTTCACGCAGCGGCTGTGGTACTGACAACCGGTACCTTTCTGGGCGGAGTGATTCACCTGGGTCTGCAGAATTATCAGGGCGGCCGGGCGGGTGATCCGCCTGCTAACGCGCTGGCGGAGAGGTTGCGCGAGCTACCTTTACAGGTCGATCGTCTGAAAACAGGGACACCGCCCCGACTCGACAGCAAGTCGATCGATTTCTCGGTCATGAGCGAACAGCCGGGGGACACGCCCATACCGGTGTTTTCCTATCTGGGCTCGGCAGCGGAGCATCCGCGTCAGATTTCCTGCTGGATTACGCGCACTACCGAACAAACTCACGCCATCATTCGTGCCGGGCTGGACCGTTCGCCGCTGTACTCCGGTGTAATCGAAAGTGTAGGTCCGCGCTACTGCCCGTCGATCGAAGATAAAGTCGTGCGTTTTGCTGATAAAGATTCGCATCAGATTTTTATCGAACCGGAAGGGCTGGACACCTGCGAAATCTATCCCAATGGTATTTCCACCAGCCTGCCGTTTGATGTACAAATAGCGCTGGTACGCAGCATTCCAGGCCTGGAGAATGCCCATATCACCCGGCCCGGTTATGCTATCGAATACGATTTCTTCGACCCGCGTGAACTGCGCTACTCGCTCGAAAACAAATACCTGCAAGGCTTGTTTTTCGCGGGTCAGATCAATGGCACTACCGGCTATGAAGAAGCTGGCGCGCAAGGTCTGTTGGCCGGACTCAACGCTGCACTGTACGCACAGGAGCGCGAACCCTGGCATCCACGCCGCGATCAAGCCTATCTGGGGGTACTGATCGATGACTTGATCACCCAGGGCGCAACCGAGCCCTATCGCATGTTTACAAGTCGTGCTGAACACCGTCTACTGCTGCGCGAAGACAACGCCGATCTGCGTCTGACCGAGATCGGCCGCCAGCTCGGCCTGGTCGACGATACGCGCTGGCACGCTTTCGAAAGCAAACGCGAAGCCATTGCGCGTGAACAACAACGTCTGCACGACACTTGGGTCAAGCCAGCGACAGCCGACCCTGCCACTGTAGAGCAGGTTCTGGCGGGATCACTCAGCCGTGAATTTCGCGCCAGTGAACTGCTGCGCCGGCCGAATGTGACATATCAATCCCTGATGTCGCTGGCTGGACCGGGTGTAAGCGATCCGCAAGTCGCAGAACAGGTTGAAACCCAGATTAAATATGCTGGTTATATTGATCGTCAGCACGATGAGATCGAACGCAGCCGGCGCAACGAAGAGCTTACCCTGCCGGCAGATCTGGACTACCGTCGGGTACACGGCCTGTCCGCTGAAGTGCAGGAAAAACTCAATCGTTTGCAGCCGACAACCCTGGGCCAGGCCAGCCGGATTTCCGGCGTTACCCCGGCTGCGATTTCGCTGCTGCTGGTGCATTTGAAGCGGGGCTTGCCGAAAGACACTCTGCGCCAAAGCGCCTGAAAACCTCAGCTCAACAACCCAGGCTATTGCAGCAAAAATCGCGACTTTTGATTTTCTGCAAATGCCTTAACGTCATACCCGGACTGGCTTTTTTGCAACAGCAGCCGAAGGATATATCATGAAAATTAATATCAGCATTGACGCCACTGCCGAAGAAATGCGGGAATTTCTCGGTCTGCCTAATATCCGTCCTCTGCAGGAAGAGATGCTGCAAGCGATTCGCCAGAATATGCAGCAAGGCGCGGCTGGATTCGATCCTCTCAGCCTGATGAAGCCCTTGTTTCCAGCCCAGATGCAGTCGATGGAAATGCTGCAGAAAGCCTTCTGGGAAGCGTTCAATACTTCTGAGACGGAAAAAAAGCCAGACAAAACCGGAAACAAGCGCACAGCTTAGTCTAAAGCTCTATCCAAACGCACTATAATCGGGTACATTTCGCGTTTCACTCGACTTTGGTTTTAATGGCTCGAATGTACCGCATTGCTCCGTCAATTCTATCCGCCGACTTTGCCCGCTTGGGTGAGGATGTTGCGCGCGTGATCGAAGCCGGCGCTGATTGGGTACATTTTGATGTCATGGATAACCATTATGTCCCCAACCTGACCATGGGGCCGATGGTCTGTGCAGCTTTGCGCAATTACGGCATTAAGGCACCTATTGACGTACATTTAATGGTGCAGCCTGTCGATGCCCTGATCCCGCAGTTTGCCCAGGCAGGGGCCAGCAGTATCACCTTCCATCCCGAAGCCAGCCAGCACGTTGATCGCAGCCTGCAATTGATCCGCGATCAGGGCTGTCAGGCCGGTCTCGTGTTTAATCCGGCCACACCGTTGCAGTGGCTGGATCACGTCATGGACAAACTGGATATTATTTTAATCATGTCGGTAAACCCGGGTTTTGGCGGGCAGTCTTTCATCCCTTCAGCGCTGGAAAAACTGCGGCAGGCACGCCAGCGCATCGATGTCAGTGGTTATGACATCCGCCTGGAAGTGGACGGCGGGGTTAAAACCGACAATATTCGTCAGATTGCACAGGCCGGTGCTGATACCTTCGTGGCGGGTTCTGCTATTTTTGGCGCGCCTGATTATACGGCTGCTATCAATGCAATGCGGACACAATTGGCAGGTAACGATTGATGATCCTGCACCGGCATTGGCTCGACTTCCGATGGCGTCTTTGAAGCTAGACCTTAAGGATTTTTCCGTCAGCTTCAATCAAGGCGTTATTGCATGAACAAAGAACAGTTTCAACAACTGGTTGAACAGGGGTTCAACCGTATCCCGGTGCACCGGGAAATTCTGGCCGATATGGACACTCCGCTGAGCACGTATTTAAAGCTCGCGGACGCCCCTTACAGTTATTTGCTCGAATCAGTGCAAGGCGGTGAAAAATGGGGCCGTTATTCATTTATCGGTCTGCCCTGTCGCAAGATCATCAGGGTGCGCGGTCATCGTATCAGTGTCGAGCATGCCGGCGAGATCGTCGAGCAAACCACCGTCGATGATCCGCTGGCCTGGATCGAACAGTTTCAAAGCCGTTATCGGGTACCCGCAATGGGCCATGGCCTGCCGCGTTTTGCCGGTGGACTGGTCGGCTATTTTGGCTATGACATTATCCGTTATGTCGAACCGAGGCTGGCCCAATGCCCCAATCCGGATCCCCTCGATACTCCGGATATCCTCTTGCTGGTCTCGGAAGACGTGGTGGTATTCGATAATCTGGCCGGCAAGCTGTATCTGATTACCCTGGTCGATCCGGCCCTGGAACGTGCATTCGAGCGTGCCCAGCAACGCCTGCATGAAATTATCGATAAACTGCACAGTCCGCTTTCCGGTTACAGCCCCGTATCCGCTGCAGACGCTGACAAGGACGTACAGGAACGGGACTTTCAATCCAGTTTCAGCCGTGAGGGCTACGAAGCAGCCGTAGAACGCATCAAACAGTATATTATCGAGGGTGACTGTATGCAGGTCGTGCCCTCGCAGCGCATGTCAATCCCCTTCTCCAAACCGCCGCTGGATCTTTACCGTGCCTTGCGCAGTGTCAATCCATCACCCTATATGTACTATTTCAATCTGGCGGATTTTCACATCGTAGGCTCTTCGCCGGAAATTCTGGCCCGATTGGAAGACAATATGATCACGGTACGTCCGATTGCCGGCACCCGCCCACGCGGTGCAAGCGAAACGGAAGATCAGGCCCTGGAGCAGGAGCTGCTGTCAGATCCCAAAGAACTGGCCGAGCACCTGATGCTGATCGATCTGGGTCGCAATGATGTCGGTCGGGTCGCGGCAACCGGCACAGTCAAACTGACTGAGCAAATGGCCGTCGAGCGTTATTCCCATGTCATGCATATCGTCTCGAACGTCATCGGCAAGCTGCAGCCCGAGCTCACCGCGATCGATGTATTGCGCGCCACCCACCCGGCGGGCACCGTCAGTGGTGCGCCCAAAATACGTGCCATGGAGATCATCGACGAATTAGAACCGGTCAAACGCGGTATTTATTCCGGCGCGGTAGGTTTTTTGTCATGGTCCGGCAATATGGACACTGCAATAGCCATCCGAACTGCAGTCATCAAAGATGACGTACTGCATATTCAGGCCGGTGGCGGCATTGTCGCGGATTCGGTGCCTGCGACAGAATGGGAAGAAACGCTCAACAAGCGCCGGGCGATGTTCCGGGCTGTGGCATTAGCGGAAAAAGGCCTGCAGGTTTAGGAGGGATTACCATGTTACTGATGATCGACAACTACGATTCCTTTACCTATAACCTGGTGCAATATCTGGGCGAGCTGGGGGCCGATGTTCGCGTTTATCGCAACGACCAGATTACGCTGGATCAGATCGCAGCACTCCATCCGGAAAAAATCGTCATTTCACCTGGTCCCTGCACACCCAACGAAGCGGGGATATCCATGGACGTGGTACGCCGTTTTGGGGCGGAAATTCCGTTGCTTGGCGTTGCCTGGGGCACCAGAGTATCGGGCAGGTATTCGGTGGTGATGTCGTACATGCCCGTCAGGTGATGCATGGCAAAACCTCACAGATTCACCATACTGATAAAGGAGTGTTTAGCGATCTGCCAATCCATTGCAGGCTACCCGCTATCATTCCCTGGTCGTAGCGCGAGCGACT
Source organism: Gammaproteobacteria bacterium (assembly GCA_041396125.1). Taxonomy (GTDB): domain Bacteria; phylum Pseudomonadota; class Gammaproteobacteria; order Competibacterales; family Competibacteraceae; genus JAWKZG01. Next base: position 103,652 of record JAWKZG010000003.1, read on the forward strand.
TTGCCCCAGTGTCTGGAAATTACCGCCTGGACCGAGACCGAAACTGGTGACATAGACGAAATCATGGGCTTTCGGCACCGCGACTTGCCCATCGAAGGCGTGCAGTTTCATCCCGAGTCGATTCTGACACCCCAGGGCCACGCGCTGCTGGCGAATTTTTTACGCAGCAACAGCTAAAGGGGGACAGTTATCATGGATATGCAATCTGCTATTCGTACCGTTATTGACCGTCGCAATCTGAGCGCGGCAGAAATGACTGACGTCATGCGCATCATCATGAACGGTCAGGCAACGCCGGCCCAGATCGGCGGCTTTCTGGTCGGCCTGCGCATCAAGGGCGAAACCGTCGAGGAAATCGCTGCAGCAGCAAAAGTCATGCGTGAACTGGCAACTCCTGTCAAGGTCAGTGGCGCCCATATTGTCGATATCGTCGGCACCGGCGGCGATGGTATCGGAACCTTCAATATTTCCACTGCCTGCACACTGGTGGCAGGCGCTGCTGGCGCCCAAGTCGCCAAACACGGCAACCGCGCCGCCAGCAGCAAATCAGGCTCGGCTGATCTGCTGGAAGCAGCTGGTGTACGGCTGGATCTGACACCTGCGCAGCTCGAAACGTGCATTGAGACCGTAGGGGTGGGTTTTATGTTCGCCCCCATGCATCACAGTGCAATGAAATATGCCATCGGCCCACGCCGGGAGATGGCAGTGCGTACGATTTTCAATGTGCTGGGCCCGCTAACCAATCCGGCCGGCGCACCGAATCAGCTGGTCGGGGTGTTCGCCAAAGATCTGGTCGAGCCGCTGGCCCAGGTCTTGGGCCGGCTAGGCAGCCACCATGCCATGGTGGTGCACTCCGAGGAAGGTCTGGATGAGATCAGCCTCTCCGCCCCCACGCATGTTGCTGAATTGAAAAACGGCACGGTGAACTGCTATACCATCACGCCAGAAGACTTTGGTCTGCAACGGCAAACTCTCGCTTCTATCCAGGTCAACAGCGTGGAACAAAGCCTGCAGTTGATTCGCGAGGCACTAGCCAATAAACCTGGCCCGGCCCGCGAAGTCATTGCCCTTAATGCAGGAGCGGCTATTTATGTTGCCGGACTGGCGGACAGCCATGGCAGTGGTGTCGCGCAGGCCCACAGCTTGCTGGCCGATGGTTCGGCTCAAGCGGTGCTGGAACAGCTGGTGCACTTCACCCAGGAAGCCAAATCGGCCGAAGAGAAACCATCGTGAGCGGAACACCCGACATCTTGCAGAAAATTCTGCAGCGTAAAACGGAAGAAATCGCCGAGCGCAGCGCAAAACTCAGCTTACGCGAAATGAGCCAACAGATTCCGGCTGCACCAGCTCCGCGCGGCTTTGCCCGGCAACTACAACAACGCGTCCAGCAAAACCGGCCAGCAGTAATCGCCGAGATCAAAAAAGCCTCTCCCAGCAAAGGGCTGTTGCGTGATCCGTTTGATCCGGCGGCTATTGCCCGCAGCTATGAGCACTACGGCGCGGCCTGTCTTTCCGTCCTCACCGACCGGGACTTTTTTCAAGGTCATGAGACCTATCTGCAACAGGCCAAAGCTGCCTGTACACTGCCGGTGCTGCGGAAAGATTTTATTATTGATCCTTATCAGATTTATGAAGCTCGCTGGATAGGTGCTGACTGCATTCTGCTTATTGTCGCGGCTCTGGGTGACCCTCTATTACGGGACTTAGCCCTGCTGGCACAGGAGCTGGCTCTGGATGTACTCATCGAAGTACATGATCAGGTCGAATTAGAACGCGCCCTGGATTTGCAGCCGTCCCTGATTGGTATCAATAATCGCAACTTGCGCACTTTCGAAACCCGACTGGATACCACACTTAATCTATTAGCAGGCATTCCTTCTGACTGTCTGGTGGTCACTGAGAGCGGTATTCACACGCCGCAGGATGTCACCCTGATGCGCAACCATGGAGTACAGGCTTTTCTGGTAGGAGAAGCCTTCATGCGAGCGCCAGACCCCGGTCAGAAACTGGCCAAACTGTTCATGCTGGAGCCGGCAGTATGAAAGCACGGGTACAATGGGTCGAGAATATGACCTATGTTGCTGAAGCCGGTAGCGGCCATGCTCTAGTCGTTGACGGCCCACCGGATCTGGGAGGTCGCAATCTGGGACCGCGCCCGATGGAACTACTACTGATGGGGTTGGGCGCATGCAGCGCGGTGGATGTTGTGCATATTCTGAAAAAAGCCCGCCAACCAGTCACCGACTGCGAAGTCGAACTTGACGCCGAGCGGGCTGCTACCGCTCCCAAGGTATTCACTGCGATCACTATGCACTTTATCGTTAGCGGGCAGGGCCTCAACCCAAAACAGGTTGAGCGCGCAGTGCAGTTATCTGCCGAGAAATACTGCTCGGCCTCACTGATGTTTAAGGCCAGCGTTGCTATCAGTCATAGCATCGAGATTCGTGATGTTTAAATTCAAACGATCAAGGTCTTGCGAAATACGAAGCGCTTAGTTACGATAGCGCCCTTTTTGGCCTTTTGCTAATTAGTAGAGTTGGCACAGGCTGATATCATGAATTTAGCAATATAAATTTGACGATAGATTGCTGGAGCAGCACACTATGAAAACGTTCAGCGCAAAACCGGCTGAAGTAAAACGGGATTGGTACTTGGTCGATGCCGATGGCAAAACGCTGGGCCGCCTCGCATCTGAAATTGCCCGTCGTTTACGGGGCAAACATAAGCCCGAATATACCCCTCATGTCGATACCGGCGATTACATCGTAGTCATTAATGCCGAGAAAATACACACTACCGGCAATAAACTGGCCAACAAAATGTATTATCGCCATACCGGCTATATCGGCAATATGAAATCCATTTCGCTTGCTAAGCTGCTGCAAAAAGCCCCTGAGCAAGTATTACAAACGGCAGTGAAAGGCATGCTGCCAAAGAATCCATTGGGTCGGGCAATGTTCAGCAAGCTTAAAGTGTATGCTGGTTCTGAACACATGCATGCGGCACAACAGCCCAAGACCCTGGATATTTAGCAGTCAATAGGTTAAATGATGATCGAACAATATTACGGCACCGGACGGCGCAAAACCTCTACCGCTCGCGTCTTTCTTCGTCCCAATGGCAGCGGCAGCATCAAAGTCAATCAAAAATCGCTGGAAGATTATTTTGGCCGTGAAACTTCCCGCATGATCACCAAGCAGGCACTCGAAGCCATTGATATGATGGACAAATTCGATGTTTACGCAACTGTTAAAGGTGGTGGCATCAGTGGTCAGGCTGGCGCACTGCGCCATGGCATCACCCGGGCGCTGATGGCTTATGATGAAAGCTTGCGCAGTTCATTGCGCAAAGCAGGCTTTGTTACCCGTGATGCGCGTGCTGTAGAACGTAAAAAAGTGGGTTTACGCAAAGCCCGTCGCGCCACTCAGTACTCCAAGCGCTAGTCAGCACTTTGTACGTTGCTTTGCCTGCTGCCCTCTTTAGCAATGCTACTTGTCTGGAGGGTAACAGCAAAGCTGGACAGACCAACGTCAGGTCGGCGCAGTGTTCTGAAAGCAATCACCTTGGGTTTACAACACTAAAAACATAACCTGCGGATACCTTGTAAGACCCAAATAATGGCCCGCTGATCGCGGGCTTTGTTGTTTAATTTGTGAAACTCTTTGCTTTTTGGCACAATTAATAAAATAGATTGATTGGCAGAGTATTTAAAATACTCTGAAATCAAGCAAAAAATGGTATACGCTGCTTGGGATGCCAAATCACATGACCTCTTCATGCATTGAAAGCACAGTTGCTTTTATGGTATCAGAGCGCCAGAATGTTGTTTTCCTCCAAAGAATTGTTGCCAAGGAGCAACAAATTAGCGGAATTTGTATATATTTTGAAAAAAATAGTTGCGTTTCTACGTCTGAAAAAGTATAAAATACACAACGAGAGTTTTTAACTTAACGTTAGTTGTTTGTTTGCAACACAAACCTAGGAGTTCTATCTATGAAAAAGTCAGCTATTGCCCTAGCTGTAGCCGCTGCTCTGGCTGCGTCTGCCGCTGCTCAGGCCGAAACCACGTTTTACGGTCGTGCCGCGCTTGCAGTTACCTATACTGATTCACAAAAAGAAGGCAGAGATGTTAATAGCCCCGACGACGTTATCAATTTTTTCGACGATGGCGTATGGGATATTCGTAATGCCGGCACTCGCTGGGGTGTACGTGGTTCTGAAGACCTGGGTAACGGTCTGAGCGCTATTTACCACATTGAAACCAATCTTGATGCCGACTCTCACAATGGCAATGGTGACAGCCAAACTGGTCGCTTAGCCTGGGTTGGTTTGAAAGGCGGCTTTGGTGCGGTCAAGATCGGTGCCCAATGGACACCGTACTACAACGCCTTGGGTGCCACTGATATTTTCAACGAAGCCAACTGGTTTGACAAATACCAAGGCCCATTCCGCCAGAACAGCGCACTGTTATATGAAACCCCCGGCAGCATCAGCGCGTTTAAAGGCGAAGTTATGCTGGTTATGGATGGCGGTGATTCCGGTATCGATCCGACTTCCTTAGAGAATCCGCATGGCAAAGAGCAAGGAATTGATATCTACGATATCGGTGCCAGCGGTAATTTTGGCCCGGTTTATGTCGGTGCTGCTTACCGTAACAACGAAGTTGCCGATAGCGACCAGTGGGGTATTACCGGTTCTTTCGATTTCGCCGGTGCATCAATTGCTGCCCTGTATGAAAACTGGGATTTTGGTGGTGGCGATGAAGGTGACACCTATTACGTCACCGGTCAGTACACCATCGGCAATAATGTCCTGAAAGCTGGCTGGGGTAGTGCCCATCCCGATAATGGCGATGACGTGGATGAGTGGGGCCTGGGTGTGCAACATAACCTGAGCAACCGTACTCGCGTCTGGGTTGAATACACTGATGATGACGTAGGTGACGAAAGCCTGCTGAGCATTGGCCTGCGTCACGATTTCTAAGAAGAGATCAGGCTAGACTAACCAATAACAACATAGTTGTTACACTCTACGGGCGCCTCGGCGCCCGTTTTCTTTTGTCTTTTTCCTGATCCTATTTTTAAAGCCTGCTATTTTGAGATTTTATTTTTTGTACCCCTTGGTCGCTGGCGAGCAACAATAGATCGGCAGGCCGCTGGGCAAAAATCCCCACTGTGACCACCCCCGGTATATCATTCAGCTCGGCTTCCAAATGGGCCGGCTCAGAAATAATCAGATTATGTACATCCAGAATGAAATTGCCATTGTCAGTTATGAAGTTCTCTCGCCAAACAGGTTGTCCACCTCGCTTTAGTATCTCTCTGGCAACAAAACTGCGAGCCATCGGGATGACTTCAACCGGTAACGGAAAACGCCCAAGTACATCAACCAGTTTTGATTGATCTGCAATGCAAACGAAGGTTTCACTGGCTGCCGCGATAATTTTCTCACGTGTGAGTGCTCCACCGCCACCTTTGATCAGATGCAGATGTCGGGTGGCTTCATCTGCGCCATCAATATAAATCGGCAGCGGACCAACCGCATTGAGCTCCAGAACTGGAATACCATGGGCTTTAAGACGCAAGGTTGACGCATCCGAGCTGGAAACTGCTGCATCGACCCGGCTTTTGATTCTAGCCAAGGCATCAATGAAATAATTGACGGTAGAACCTGTCCCTACCCCCACGATCCAGTCATCTTCGATATAGTCGATGGCAGCCTCAGCCGCCTGTTTTTTTTGACTATCATTAGTCATCATGGTGTCCTCTGAGTTAAGATGTCGCGCTTTCGGTGCTTGCCTTACTGGACACACGTTAACGCGACGACGGAAACGCTTCTCTAATGCAAAGTTATGTTAAAAAAATTCTGACAGCCCGTGTGTATGATGTTGCGATTGAAAGTCCGCTAGATCATTTACCACGACTATCCCGCCGACTTGACAACCGTGTCATGCTGAAACGGGAAGATTTACAACCGGTTTTCTCTTTCAAGCTGCGCGGCGCATACAATAAAATCGCCGGCCTGCCCGCCGAATTATTAGCCAAAGGTGTTATCTGCGCATCTGCCGGCAATCATGCCCAAGGTGTTGCCCTCGCTGCCAACACACTGGGCTGTCGCGCCGTAATTGTCATGCCGCAGACCACACCGGCAATCAAGATTGAATCTGTTAAAAATCTGGGCGGAGAAATCTACTGCATGGCGATGCTTTCGATGAAGCCTATCAACACGCCCGTGAACTGGAAAGTCAGGAAGCACTCACCTTCATTCACCCTTTTGATGATCCTGATGTCATTGCTGGGCAGGGTACCATCGGCATGGAAATTCTGCGCCAACACCCGAAACCGCTGGAAGCCATTTTTGTGGCAATTGGCGGAGGCGGCTTGATCGGTGGTGTTGCTGCCTGCATCAAATCCTTGCGACCGGACATCAAAATCATCGGGGTAGAGCCTGCTGATGCACCGTCAATGTATGAAGCACTCAAGCAAGGGCGTCGAATTAAATTGGACCAAGTCGGTATTTTTGCCGATGGCGTTGCCGTTCGACAAGTTGGCAAAGAACCTTATCGAATCGCGAAGCAATGCGTTGATGAAGTGCTGCTGGTCGATACCGATGAAATCTGCGCAGCCATTAAGGATATTTACGATGATACCCGCTCTATTGCGGAACCGGCTGGCGCTGTCAGCATCGCCGGGCTTAAAAAATATGTCAGCGAGCATCAGCTGACAGCATGTAATCTCATCGCCATTAATTCAGGTGCAAACGTTAATTTCGACCGCTTGCGCCACGTCGCTGAGCGGGCGGAAATCGGTGAACGCCGGGAAGCTTTGTTCGCGGTAACCATTCCCGAACGGCCCGGCAGTTTTCGAGCATTCTGTGAAACCATCGGCAAGCGCAGTATCACGGAATTCAATTATCGTTATGCAGACCCACAACAGGCCCATATCTTCGTCGGGGTAGAGCTCAGCGGCGGCCTGCGTGAAAGAAACGAGCTCATCGCAGCCCTGCAGAAACAGGCTTATCCTGTGCTTGATATGAGCGATGATGAGATGAGCAAGTTGCACATCCGTTATATGGTAGGCGGTCGCGCTACTGCGGACGTAGCGGATGAACAACTTTATCGGTTTGAGTTTCCGGAACGACCGGGTGCCCTGCTGAAGTTTCTCAATGGCCTGGGGCCATGGAATATCAGCCTGTTTCATTATCGCAATCACGGTTCTGCTTACGGCCGGGTTCTGGTTGGCATTCAGGTGCCGGATGCACAACGCCGTAGCCTGGAACGCTATTTCAATGAGCTGGGTTATACCTATGTCAAGGAAGCTAATAATCCTGCTTATGGATTATTTCTGACGAGCAAGAGCTAAGCACCTGACTCTATAATTATTTTGGCAGCGGGTCTTCAGCTTGCTAACAAATTTCCTGAAAGCTATTCCATACTAAGGATATGCTGCCACTGGCTGTCATCAACCGGCATCACCGATAGGCGATTACCGCGCCGCACCAGGGGCATATCAGCCAGTTCGGGCTGCTCGCGCAGCTCGGCCAGTGATATCAGTCGCGTCAGTTTACGTATCAGTTTGACATCAACCATCATCCAGCGTGGCTGATCAGGATTGCTTTTCGGATCGTAATGCTTGTCCTTGGAATCAAATGCGGTAGGGTCAGGATAGGCCTCGCGTACAATTTCAACGATACCAATGATACCGGGAGGCTCCGTGTTTGAATGGTAGAAAAAGGCCTGATCACCGCACTTCATTTGATCACGCATCATATTGCGAGCCTGGTAGTTTCGCACACCATCCCAAGGCTCTGTCTGCCCAGGTCGTTGCGCCAGATCATCGATGCTGAATTCAGCGGGTTCAGATTTAAATAGCCAATAGCTCATAATAGTTAATCGGTCTAGACACTCTCAGGATGCCAGTGATACACGCCAGCTTCGGTCACGGCAGCATCAAGCTGGACATCCCAGTCACGCCGGGGCAAAAATTGCGACAAGTGCTGCAGCTCAAACGCCACACCCACTAAACAGGGTCGAGGCAGTAGGTCGTCTTGCTTGCGGAAAGCAAAGCTACGGTCATAAAATCCCCCCCCCATACCCAAGCGCTGCCCTTCGTCATCGAAAGCCACTAACGGTGTCAATACCAGGTCAAGCTGGTGGGGCTGGATAATGCGTTCAGCAGCCACCACGGGTTCCGGAATTTTGTAGCGGTTGGGCTGCATCGGGCTGGCGGACGTGTACGGCGCGAACAGCAGCGGCTGCCCTGCTCCTGTCATGACCGGCAAATAAGTGGTTTTGCCTTCTGCCTGTGCCTGGGTCAGGATCGCGCTAATATCCAGCTCGCCGTCGTTCGCCCAATAACCGGCAATTCGATGTGCAGTTTGATAAACATTGAGGGCTGTCAGGTGCTCTAGCATGGCACGTTGCGCGGCATCACGCTGGGCGGGATCAAGCTGGCGGCGGCGCTGGCGTACAGAGCGCCGTAATTCTTTTAATTCGATCATGAGAAAAAGCAAAAAAAAGAACACCCTCCGCCTGTGCCGTTGGTGAGCCTTTACCCTTGAACCTAGTTGGTCCAAGTGGGAAACTCGTGTAGCGTTTCAGGCTTTCCGCAGGTATGCGGACATGCACAACAACGCTGTACAGCTTGTTTCCCGGGTATTAATACTTAGGATCAAGGGGTATACCCGGCGTACCTATCGAACACTGCAGAGGATGTTCGTACCTATTACTATAGCCTAGTTATTGCTGTACGTTAAGTACCGCATCCAATTGTTGTAATAATTCCTCGGCGCGCTGGCGCAATGCATTTTCCACCTGTGCAGCCTGCCTGCGGGTGTTCAGCAATTCATAACTGATATTCAGCGCCGCCATAACTGCGATGCGCTCACTACCCAGCACTTTACCAGTATCACGGATACCCAGCATGGTATCGTTCAAATATTGGGCAGCTGTCAGCAAAGCGTCTTTTTCATCTGCAGGGCACGCCACCCGATAATCGCTCTCCAGGATCTGGACAGTAATCGGTTTTTCATCGCTCATGGGTTTTGCTCCAAACCTTTGAGACGCGCAACCATAGCGTCGATACGGGCGCGGGCCTGTTCATTCTGATCAAGCAGCGACTGGCGCTCAGCCTGCAATTGCGCGCAGCGCTGCTCCAGCTCATGCTTGTCATTCGTCAGGCGCTCACAGCGCTGAATGAGTTCACCGACACGCGCTGCTAAAGCAGCAAACGCCTGTTCTGTTTCCGGGTTAAATATCGAGTTATTCATGCTGGCAATATTAGAGTGCGATTGGCGCTGGGGTCAATAAGGCTTTTGTCGATAACAGCAAGACAAGCGGGCTATCTTTGCGCTAACCTTGCTCAATCTAACCCTCCTTCAGGTATGCTTTTTTCGAGCTGCAGGCATAATATGTGATTAGTCTACCCCAACCGGGTTATCCAGGAGCTAAAAATGAACCAACTCAGCGAACCAGCTAGCTATCAGCGCTTGTATGATATTCTGGGGCAGCACGATCCTGCTGAGTGCCACGGCCTGCTTTGCGGCCTGCTCTGCACCGACGAGGCACTGGCGCGAGATACCTGGCTGCAGCAGATCAACGCTGAGTACGACCCCAGCGATAGCACATTACTGCAAACACTGTTTGCATCAACCTACCAGCAACTCCAGCATGATGATTTTATTTTTCAGCTATTGCTGCCGGATGACGAGATCGAACTCCCTTTACGGGTTGAATCACTAGGCAACTGGTGTCAGGGTTTTCTAGCCGGGCTTGGCCTGGGCGGCATGCAAAACACCGATAACCTGACCTCGGAGGTCAAGGATTTCTTGCAGGATGTCAGCCATATTGCACGCCTCGGACTAGCCGCTGAAGACGGTGATGAAGGCGATGAAATCGCCTATGTCGAAATTATCGAATACATGCGCGCCGGCGTGCTTCTGGTAAGCCAGGAATTACAACGTGGCAAGCGCCCGGCAACTCCGGCGCATGTCCGGTTGCATTGATCGGTTGCAGGATTTACTTATATTTTAACGATGCACAGCGATTTTGATGTTGTCATAGCTGGCGGCGGTATGATCGGCGCCAGCCTGGCTTGCGCGCTCAGCGGCCTGGGTCTGCGCATAGCACTGCTGGAAGCCGTCGCGCCCAGCACCCAAACCCACGCCAGTTACGATGACCGGGCTATCGCGTTATCACAGAGCAGTCTGCGCATTCTCGAAGTTTTGGGGCTCGACAAGGGGCTTAATTGCACGCCTATCCTGGATATTCATATATCCGAACGCGGCCAGATCGGCGTGTCCCGCATCAGCGCCGCCAGGGAAGGCGTTGCAGCCCTGGGCGCGGTAACCACAGCACGGGAGCTGGGGCAACGTTTATTTTCGGCATTGCCAGAACATGATGATATCGAGCTGCTCTGTCCGGCCCGGTTGCTCGATTACACACTGCACCCGGACGCCGTTACCATACAACTGGAACACAATAGCATCCGTCGCGAGCTCAGCAGCCGGCTGTTGGTTGCCGCTGACGGTGTACAATCGCCTATTCGCCAACAGCTTGGCATTACCACCTGGCAGCATGACTACGGTCAAACCGCCATTATTGCCAACCTGACGCCGGAATTACCGCACCGCAATGTTGCTTATGAACGTTTCACAACGGACGGGCCACTCGCCTTACTGCCACTGGATGGGCAACGCTGCGCCCTGGTCTATACCGCCTCGCAGGCTGATGCCGAACATCTGCTGACCTGTCCAGAGCAGATGTTCCTGACCCATGTGCAGAGTCGTTTTGGTGATCGGCTGGGACGCCTGCAACGCCTTGGACAGCGCGCTGCCTATCCCCTGCGTCTGCTCTTCGCCCGCGAGCACTACCGCCAGCGGGTCGTTCTGGTGGGCAACGCAGCCCATACGCTGCACCCCATTGCCGGCCAGGGTTTCAATCTGGGTCTGCGCGATGTCGCTGCCCTGGCTGATGTACTTGCTCAGGCCAGTCAGGCCCAAACGGATATCGGTGCGCCAGAAGTACTGCGCCGCTATGCCCACTGGCGACGCGGAGATCAGCGCCGGGCAGCCTTGTTCACCGATGGTCTGGCACGCCTGTTCAGCCTGCCCTGGCTACCGTTCCGACTGGCCCGTAATGCCGGCCTGCTGGCGTTTGATATCTTCCCGCCCGCCAAACACTTGCTGGCGCGCCATGCGATGGGACTGGGGTCACCACTGCCACGACTGGCGCGTGGGGTAAAACTCAGCTAGCATTACGGCCCGGACGCCAAACGGTGGGCAAACCGGGTGGTTTCAGGCAGGCGATAACGGGTTGTACAAGCCATGACATAATGGATCGACTGTGCTAGATCAATCCGATGTCCGATAGAGACAAACACCGGTTTTACACGGACGCGGGTACGCAATACAGCGCCGATCACGTCGCCGGCAGCGCGTAGTTCAACCCAGCCGCCACGCTCTTCAGGTACGCTGTCATGCTGCCCCCACAAGCGGGTTTTGCCAACACCGATGGTCGCGATATCCAGCAGCACCCCCAGATGGCTAGCAATGCCAAAACGGCGTGGATGCGCTATACCCTGACCATCGCACAGGATCAGATCCGGCCATTGTTGCAATTGCTCCAGCGCGGTCAGCACTGCGGGTAACTCCCGAAACGATAACAAACCGGGTACATACGGAAACGTTGTCGGTAACCGGCTTATAGCAGTCTCGACCAGTTCCAGCGCCGGAAAGCTCAATACAGCGACCGCCGCACGTGTGATTGTACCTTGCTGTTCGAAGCCAACATCAATACCGGCAACATAACGCACCGGGCCAAACTGATTAGCGCGAATAACCCGTGCACGCAGTTCCTGCTGCAACACAACAGCCTCGTGAGGAGAAAGATCCCAGTTATGAACGACCGACTGTTTTAACATGCTTTCCGGGCGTGGCTAGATCAGCTAAAATTTTCACGATACAGAAAAAAATTTCTTAATACGGATATCGTTTTCCACAATGCAGTCAACCACCACTATGCATACCTCAATCCAGGTCATCGATCGCGCTATATTACTCCTAGATGCCATAGCAGCCCATACCGATGCCGTCAGCCTGAAAACACTGGCCGGCGCAACCGAGTTGCATCCCTCAACCGCATTCCGCATTCTGGCATCTTTATCCGAACACGGGCTGGTTGAGCGCACCGAGAACGGCCACTATCAGCTGGGGGTTAAACTGCTGCAACTTGGCAGCCGGGTCCAGGGCCGCCTGGACATCCGGCGCGAAGCACGCGCTATTCTGGAATGGCTCCGCAGCGAAATCAATGAAACCGTCAACCTCATCGTGCGCGAAGGTGATGAGGTGGTCTATGTCGAACGGGTCACGCCAAGCCGCATGATGCGGGTCGAGCAAGCTATTGGCGGGCATATGCCCCTGCATGTTACCGCCGTAGGCAAGTTGTTTCTGGCCGAAGGCGGTGCCGAAGCCTGTCTGGAATACGCCGAACGCACCGGCCTGAGACCCTGCACACCGCATTCGATCACTGAATCCACCGCGCTGTGGCGAAATGTCAAAAGCGCTTTGCAGCAAGGCTATGCCCTGGATGATGAAGAAGCTGAGCTCGGGGTCGGCTGCATCGGTGTGCCCGTACTCGATAGCACTAACCGGATGATCGCCGGCATTTCAGTTTCCGCTCCGATGGAACGACGCAATATGGCCTGGGTTCCGATTGTCAAACAAGCTGGCGAGAAACTTTCGGCACGGCTAGGCTATCATTTTGCAAATTCGATTAAAGCACTCTGAGTAACCTTTGCTTTATTTTTTCCCTATAACCGACCTTAGGAGGACTTTACCGTGACAGCAGCCACCCCGGCACCAGCGTCCGATAAGTTATCCACCCCGGCATCCATACCTGATGTGGGGGCATTACGCGCTGTTTTGGCACGTGGCATGTCAGCAGCCAATATCCTGACTGAAGAAGAAGATCTGCGGCCCTATGAATGTGATGGTCTGTCCGTCTACCGTCGCCTGCCGCTGGCAGTAGTGCTGCCCGAAACTATCGAGCAAGTCCAGCATGTTATGCGCAGCTGTAGCCAGATGGGTATACCGGTTGTCGCGCGCGGCGCGGGTACAGGACTATCGGGTGGCGCTCTGCCGCTGGCCGACGGGGTACTGCTGGGTTTGTCCAAATTCAATAAAATACTGTCTGTTGATAGCGCCAATCGCGTTGCCAGAGTCCAGCCCGGCGTGCGCAATCTGGCAATTTCCCAGGCGGTTGCACCACTCGGCTTGTACTATGCCCCTGATCCGTCGTCCCAGATCGCCTGCTCCATCGGCGGTAATGTGGCGGAAAACTCCGGCGGTGTACACTGCCTGAAATACGGCCTGACTGTGCACAATATTCTCGGCCTGAAAATAGTCACTGTTGATGGCGAGCTGATCGAACTGGGCGGCGCGGCTCTCGATTCAGCCGGTTACGATCTGCTGGCGATACTGACCGGCTCGGAAGGTATGCTGGGTATTGTGGTGGAAGTCACCGTCAAACTATTGCCGAAACCGGAAGTCGCGCAAGTCATCATGGCGGCATTCAACGATGTCGAAGACGCCGGTAAAGCGGTGGGTGATATCATCGCCGGCGGTATTATTCCGGGTGGGCTGGAAATGATGGACAATGGCATCATCAAAGCTGCCGAGGCGTTCGTGCATGCCGGTTATCCCACCGATGCTGCAGCTATTCTGCTGTGCGAGCTGGACGGCACACAGGCCGAAGTCGAAGAACAGACCGCGCAGGTGCACGCGATTGTCGAACGTGCCGGGGCTAACGATATCCGCATTTCGCGCGATGAGCAGGAGCGTCTGCTCTTCTGGGCCGGACGCAAGGCTGCGTTTCCCGCTGCTGGCCGTATTTCGCCCGATTATTACTGCATTGATGGCACTATTCCGCGTAAAGAGCTGCCCTTTATTCTGAAAGGCATACAACAACTCTCCGAGCAGTATGGTTTACCTGTCGTCAATGTGTTTCACGCCGGTGACGGTAATCTGCACCCGTTAATCCTGTTCGATGCCAATAAAACCGGCGATCTGGAAAAAACCGAAGAACTTGGCGGCAAAATTCTGGAAATGTGCGTCCAGGTCGGTGGCACTATCACCGGTGAACATGGCGTTGGCATCGAAAAAATCAATCAGATGTGCGTCCAGTTTCAGCCCGCCGAACTCGAGCAGTTTCATGCCCTGAAAAAAGCTTTCGATCCGCAAGGTTTGCTCAATCCCGGCAAAGCCATTCCGACCCTGGCCCGTTGCGCTGAATTCAATGCCATGCATGTCCATCATGGCCAGTTGCCATTTCCTGAGCTGGAGCGGTTCTGATGGCAACGAGTTCTAACGACACCCGGCAGGCCCTCGCACAGCAGTTAAGCGAACAGGTACAGGCTGCCGCTGCCGAACGTACACCTTTGTCTATCCAGGGCGGTGCCAGCAAATCGTTCTATGGCCGCCGTGACGCTTCCAATCACCCTGTGCTGACGCTGGCTGATTATCAAGGTGTGATCAGCTTTGAGCCAACCGAGTTAACCGTTACCGCTGCTGCAGGCACCCCGCTGGTGGCGCTTGAGCAAACTCTGGCGGAGAGTAACCAGCAGTTGCCGTTTGAGCCACCACATTTCGGCCCTGATGCCACACTGGGCGGCACTATTGCCTGTGGCCTGTCCGGACCGGCCCGCCCGTATACCGGCTCAGCGCGCGATTTTGTCCTGGGCATGAAGATCATCAACGGGCGTGGTGAAATTTTAAATTTCGGCGGCCAGGTCATGAAAAACGTAGCGGGCTACGATGTTTCACGCCTGCTGACCGGCTCGCTCGGAACCCTGGGCGTGATCCTGGAAGTTTCGCTTAAAGTGCTGCCGCGACCGGCGCAGGAACTTACCCTGACCCAGAGCTGCGATGAAGCAGAGGCTATTGACCGTTTCAGCCGTTGGGCCGGCAAACCGTACCCGATTTCAGCAGCGGCTTATTTTGACGGCACCCTGTATCTGCGCCTGGCCGGCGCAGCCAGCGCAGTCACGGCGGCTCAGGCCAGCATCGGCGGTGATATCCTGGCAGATGGGGCGACGTTCTGGCAGGCATTGCGCGAACAGGAGCTGGCTTTTTCCACGCCGGGCTGGCTGCCGGACAGGGTTTATGGCGACTGTCTATTCCCCCGGCAACAGCGCCTCTGCGCCTGCCCGGCACAACCCTGCTGGACTGGGGCGGTGCGCAACGCTGGCTGTTTACCGAACTGTCAGCGGAAGCCGTGTTCGCCGCTGCCAAGTCGTTGGGTGGGCAGGCCCAGTTATTTCGAGGCGGTGACCGCACTGACACGGTATTTCAGCCCTTGCCAGCTGTTGTCATGCAATTACACCGTAATTTAAAACAAAGCTTTGATCCTCACGGGGTGCTTAATCCCGGTCGGATGTACCCTGAATTTTAAGAGCAATGCAAACCCAACTCGCTGATTTTATAAAAGACACCCCGGATGGCCAGGAAGCAGAAAGCATTCTGCGAGCCTGTGTGCATTGCGGTTTTTGTACCGCAACCTGCCCGACTTATCAGCTTCTGGGCGATGAGCTGGATGGTCCTCGCGGCCGGATCTACCTGATCAAGCAAGTGCTGGAAGGGCATGCAGCCAGTGCTAAAACACAATTGCATCTGGATCGCTGTCTGACCTGCCGCAGTTGCGAAACCACCTGCCCCTCCGGCGTTAATTATCATCGCCTGGCAGACATCGGCCGCAGTGTTGTGGCCCGGCAGGTGCGCCGCCCGGCCCGCCAACGCCTGCTGCGCTGGGGCCTGCGTGCCTTGTTGCCTTACCGCAATCGCTTTACCCCTTTGCTGCGACTGGGCCAGACCGTGCGTGGCGTACTCCCGCCGGCCTTGCGCAGCTCGATACCGGCCCGCCAGCAGGTCAAGGCCTGGCCAGTCAGCCAGCACCAACGTCGGATGCTGCTGCTGGATGGCTGTGTGCAGCCGGGCCTGGCCCCGAACATCAATACGGCAACAGCGCGGGTACTGGATCGTTTGGGCATTCAACTCATCAGTACGCCCCAGGCCGGTTGTTGCGGTGCGGTCAGCTACCACCTCGACGCGCACCAGGAAGGGCTGGATTTCATGCGCCGCAATATCGACGCCTGGTGGCCCGAGATCGAAGCTGGCGCCGAGGCCATTGTTCTTACCGCCAGCGGCTGTGGCGCTATGGTCAAGGAATACGGCCATCTGTTGCGCGATGATCCCGCATACGCCGACAAAGCGAGCCGCATCAGTGCGCTGAGCAAAGACATCGGCGAAATTCTGGCCGCCGAGGAACTCACCGCACTGCAGATTCAGCCCGGCACCACACTGGCCTTCCATTCGCCTTGTACACTGCAGCACGGACAGCAGCTCAATGGTCTGGTGGAAAGTCTGCTGAACCGGCTGGGTTTCCAATTAACCCCTGTCGCCGATCCACATCTGTGTTGCGGCTCGGCTGGCACTTACTCGATTTTACAAAAAACGCTGTCGAGACAATTGCGTGACAATAAACTCGGCGCGCTGCAAGCTGGCTCACCGGACGTGATCGCCACAGCCAATATCGGCTGCCTGACACACTTGCAAAGTGGTACCCGCACGCCGGTCAAGCACTGGATCGAGGTGCTTGACGAGGCCAGCGGGTAATTCCAGCGAATAGAAAGGTTCACACGATAGGCAGTAATAAAATGGCCAGCGACCCCGTTCAAGTCACAGCCACCGAACGCTACCAGGCCATGCGCAATGCCAGCCTGGTCGGGGCGGCAGTAAATATCTTCCTGGCAGCCAGCAAAATCGTGTTTGGTTTTATCAGCCAGTCACACGCCTTGATTGCCGATGGCTTGCACTCCCTGTCTGATCTGGCTACCGACCTGTTGGTTGCGTTTGCCGCCCGCCACAGCACCCAGGGCGCAGACGAAGACCATCCTTACGGTCACGCCCGTATTGAAACAGCTGCCACAGTTGGTCTAGGGCTACTGCTGATAGCTGTGGCGATCGGTATCATTCTGGATGCCGGCCAGCGTTTACTGGATCCGGCTTCATTGATGCATCCGCAAGCTATCGCGCTGGCCGTTGCCCTGGTTTCAGTTTTGGCCAACGAATGGCTGTACTTTTACACCCGGCGCATTGCCCGGCGCATCCGTTCGCCGCTGCTGCGCGCCAATGCCTGGCATCATCGCACGGATTCCCTGTCGTCAGTGGTAGTGTTTGTCGGGGTGGCAGGCACTTTGCTGGGCCTGGACTTTCTGGATGCTTTCGCCTCCGTCGTGGTGGCACTGATGATTGCCAAAATCGGCTGGGATCAGGCCTGGCAGGCTATTCAGGAGTTGATCGATCAAGGCTTGAGGCCGGAACAACTCAGCAAGATTCGAGCGACCATCACCGAGGTCCAGGGTGTTAAGGATTTACACATGCTGCGAACCCGCCGCATGGGCAACGATGCGCTGGTGGATGTGCATGTACAGGTTGACCCGCGGCTGAGTGTTTCGGAAGGCCACCAGATTGGTGAATATGTGCGCACCAAGCTGGTCCAGACCATCGACGAAGTAAGCGATGTAACTGTACATATCGATTCCGAGGACGATGCCGACAGTTATTTATGCGCCGGTCTGCCCCTGCGGCAAACGGTCACTGCCGCGCTGAACCAGCGCTGGCAGTCACTATTGAATACGACGCAGATACGACAGATCAATCTGCATTATCTGAGCGGCAGGATTCATGTCGATCTACTGCTGGAATTATCGCAAGACACTGATCTGCAACAGGCCCGTCAATTGGCGCAGAATCTGAAGAATGCGGTCGGCGACATCGCCTATCTGGGCAGGATAACGATTTATTTCACGCTATAGCACTGATTTTGTGCACAGCTTGATTTTTACGCACTATAATAGTGCAACCAACCTTTATTTTTTAGAGCTTTATACCTATTAATCATGACTTTAGGCTTTGGCATGGTTCATGCTCCCATTTCGAGCGATTGATCCAACACTAGTTAGTTAATAGATAACGCTTGATGACTTTGAGGAGTCTTTTCAATGAGCCCCGCAGACGTTTTAAAACTAATCGAAGAAAAAGAAATTAAATTTGTCGATTTTCGCTTTACCGATACCAAAGGCAAAGAACAACACGTCACCGTCACCGCTCACACGGTGGACGACGATTTGTTTGAAAACGGCAAAATGTTCGATGGCTCCAGCATTGCCGGCTGGAAAGGTATCAACGAATCCGACATGGTTCTGATGCCGGACCCGGCCAGTGCGGTCATCGACCCGTTCTACGAACATCCCACCCTTATCCTGGTGTGTGATGTGGTCGAGCCCAGCACCATGCAAGGGTATGAGCGCGATCCCCGCTCCCTCGCCAAGCGCGCTGAAGCCTACCTGAAATCCACCGGTATCGCCGATACCGCATTTTTCGGACCGGAAAACGAATTCTTCGTGTTTGACGACGTGCGCTGGAGCTCCGATATGTCAGGCGCGTCTTATAAAATTGACTCCTCGGAAGCCGGCTGGAACGCCGAAAAAGTCTATCAGGACGGTAATATGGGGCATCGCCCCACCGTTAAAGGCGGTTATTTCCCCGTCCCGCCGGTTGACTCCCTGCAGGATCTGCGCAGCGAAATGTGCAGCGCCATCGAAGAGATGGGCGTCAGCGTGGAAGTCCACCACCATGAAGTGGCCACCGCCGGACAGTGCGAAATCGGCGTTCTGTTCAACACCCTGGTGAGAAAAGCCGACGAGGTTCAGACCTATAAATACTGCGTGCAGAACGTAGCGCATGCCTATGGCAAAACGGCAACCTTCATGCCCAAACCGCTGGTTGGCGACAATGGTAATGGCATGCACGTCCACCAGTCCCTGAGCAAAAACGGCCAGAATCTATTTTCCGGCGAGCTGTACGGTGGCCTGTCCGAAACCGCCCTGTATTACATCGGCGGCATCATTAAGCACGCCCGCGCCCTGAATGCCTTCACCAATGCCTCCACCAACAGCTACAAGCGTCTGGTGCCGGGGTTTGAAGCACCGGTCATGCTGGCCTACTCTGCCCGCAACCGTTCCGCCAGCATCCGGATTCCCTGGGTGAGCAACCCGAAAGGTCGCCGTATCGAGGTGCGTTTTCCGGACTCCACCGCGAACCCCTATCTGGCTTTTGCCGCCCTGATGATGGCAGGCCTGGACGGCATTCTGAATAAAATTCATCCTGGCGATGCGATGGATAAAGATCTGTATGATCTGCCGCCGGAAGAAGAAAAACAGATCCCGCAAGTCTGCTACTCGCTCGATCAGGCACTGGCCGCACTCGATGCAGACCGCGAATTCCTGAAAGCCGGTGGTGTTTTTACCGACGATATGCTGGATGCCTACATTGCCCTTAAAATGGAAGACGTCACCCGTCTGCGGATGACCACCCATCCGGTCGAATTCGACATGTACTACAGCCTGTAAAAAGTACGGTTTTTGTCCCTGCAAACGCCCTGGTCTAACCGGGGCGTTTTTTTTATCAGCCTATCTATATGCCCCTATCCAGACGGCATTGGGCCAGCTAAAATCGGTAGCCAATTGCCACCGCACCATTTTAGTGCAAAAATTAAATACTGTTGTTTATCCTGCCGCTTAACATATTGATATATATAAGCTCATTAATTTGGTTTATTTCTTGCTACCTCTCTAGAACACAGCCTATAACCACTCACTACGTCGATCAAACAAAAAACCGTGACTTGCTCTGACTCGCCCTGCTGGATCCTGGACAGCATGACCACCAGCCTGCTGGTGCTGGATCATAACCTGCGTTTGATCTATATGAATTCGGCAGCGGAAATGCTGTTTGCACATAGTTTCCGCCAGGCCAAAGGGATTGCTTTTCGCGATCTGGCACACCCGCCGGATAAACTGCTGACGTCCATGCGCTCCAGTCTGGAAAACGGCCATCCGTTCACGGAACGGGAACTTTGCTTTACCGTGTCCGGCGGCCAGATCATCAAAGTTGATTGCACAGTCACCTGGGTCACGCATCCCGACAGACCACCGGAACTATTGGTCGAACTGGAACAGATTGATCGCCAATTACGCATCAACCGGGAAGAACATCTGCTGGCCCAGCAGGATACCTCGCGCGCACTGGTGCGCAACCTGGCACACGAGGTCAAAAACCCACTGGGCGGCCTGCGTGGGGCAGCACAGTTGCTGGAGCGGGAATTCAGCGATGATTCCCTGAAAGAATATACTCACATCATCATTCGCGAAGCGGACCGGTTGCGCAATCTGGTTGACCGGATGCTCGGCCCGACCCGCCCGCCGGTGTATGAACAACTCAATATTCACGAAATTCTGGAACAGGTACGCCGACTGGTGCTGGCGGAAACCGGCAATACGCTTGAAATCCGCCAGGACTACGACCCCAGTATCCCCCATGTGATAGGAGATTTTGATCAGCTCATTCAAGCCGTGCTGAACATTGTACAAAATGCCGTACATGCACTCGACGGCAAGGGTCTGATCATTCTGCGCACCCGCATCCAGCGCCAGCAAACGATCGGCCATACCCGTCACAAGCTGCTGGCGCGACTCGACATCGTTGATAACGGCCCGGGTATTCCCGAATCGCTACAAGAACAAATTTTTTATCCTATGATCAGCGGACAAGAAACCGGCACCGGACTGGGTTTATCCATCGCCCAGCTTATCGTCAATCAACATGGTGGGCTGATTGAATTCAACAGCCAGCCTGGCGCAACCACCTTTACCCTGTTGTTACCTCTGGAACGGTTACCAGAGGGACACCCACTGGAGAGCATTGATGACTAGGCCAGTAGCAAAGCAAGGAAAAATCTGGGTTATCGATGACGACCAATCGATCCGTTGGGTCTTGCGCAAAGCCCTGGAGGCAGACGGGCTTGACGTTGCGGCTTTCGATAATGGCACCAGCGCGCTGGAGGCATTACAGCGGCGTACCCCGGATGTTATTTTCGCCGATATCCGCATGCCCGGCATTAATGGTCTGGAACTGCTGACCCGCATCCGCGAATGCGCCCCGCAGTTGCCAGTCATCATCATGACAGCACACTCCGATCTGGATTCAGCGGTATCAGCCTATCAGGGCGGCGCTTTTGAATATTTGCCGAAACCGTTCGATCTGGATGAGGCCGTTGCCCTGGCGCGCCGCGCCTGCGCGCTGCATCCGGAAAACCACGAGCCGGAACCCGGCAGCGAAGCGGTGCCGGAGATCATCGGTGAAGCACCTTCCATGCAGGAAGTTTTCCGCGCTATTGGCCGGCTTTCACGGTCCAATATCACGGTGCTGATCAACGGCGAGTCCGGTACCGGCAAAGAACTGGTCGCCCGTGCCCTGCACAAACACAGTCCGCGTTCAGGGCAACCGTTTATCGCTATCAATACCGCCGCTATTCCTCGCGACCTGCTGGAGTCAGAGTTATTTGGCCACGAACGGGGCGCGTTCACCGGTGCCCAGACTTCGCGCCAGGGCCGTTTCGAGCAGGCCGATGGCGGCACGCTGTTTCTGGACGAGATCGGCGACATGCCGCAAGAGTTGCAAACGCGACTGCTACGGGTGCTGGCTGAAGGCGAGTTTTACCGGGTCGGCGGTCATACCCCGACGCATGTTGATGTGCGGATTATCGCCGCAACGCACCAGGACCTGGAACAACGTGTGCGACAAGGTTTATTCCCGGAAGATTTATTCCACCGCCTGAACGTGATCCGGGTGCACCTGCCGCCTCTGCGGGAGCGGCGCGAAGATATCCCGCCGCTACTGCGGCATTTTCTGCAATCAGCCGCGCTGGAACTGGATGTTGAACCCAAGCGGCCGCGCCTCGAAGTCGAAACCTATCTGGCGCAACTGGACTGGCCCGGCAATGTCCGGCAACTGGAAAACCTCTGCCGCTGGCTCACTGTCATGGCGTCGGGTCGTGATATTCATATGGCCGATTTGCCGGTCGATATCCGCCAGCAGGTCAACAGTGAAAATGCAACCACCGACTGGGACGAAGCCCTGCGTCACTGGGCCAGTCGTACCATCAGTCAAGGTGAACAGCAAATTCTGGATACCGCCTTGCCCACCTTCGAGCGTACCCTGATCCGGGTAGCCCTGGAACATACCGGCGGGCACCGTCAGGAGGCCGCCAAGCTGCTGGGCTGGGGTCGCAACACCCTGACCCGAAAAATCAAAGAGCTACGGATGGATGCATAGTCAGACAGCTTTATAGTTTAGACTTCGGGAAGTCCCGTCATTCTTGTGCAGACGGGAATCCAGCAGGCCAGACACATTATGAGAGACATGAATCCCGAGAAAAAAATATGAAATTGGCGTTGGACGTTGTGCTGTATCAACCGGAAATCCCACCCAATACCGGCAATATCATCCGACTCTGCGCCAATACAGGAGCGAGCCTGCATCTGATTCATCCGCTCGGCTTCGAGCTGGAAGACCGCAAACTGCGCCGGGCCGGGCTGGATTATCACGAGTGGGCCAATGTGCACGATCACGCGGATTTCCAGACCTATATGACAACCCGCCGCCCCCCACGCCTGTTTGCCTTTACAACCAAAGGCGGCATGCCTTTTCAGCAAGTCCGCTACCAGTCGGGTGATGCTCTGCTGTTTGGCCCGGAAACCCGCGGCCTGCCGCCCGAAATACTGAACGCCCTGCCAGCCGCGCACTGGCTGCGCATCCCCATGCAACCCGAGTCACGCAGCCTGAATCTGTCTAATGCGGTAGCAGTAGCGGTTTATCAGGTCTGGGGACAACTGGAGTTTCCGGGGGCCGAAGGGTAAGTATCAGTCGCCATAAATGACGCCCGGCAGCCACAGTGCGATTTGCGGAAATAAAATAATCAGTATCAGCCCGATCAGCTGCACTGCCATAAACTGCATCATACCGGCATAAATATCTTTCAGATCCCACTCGGGTACCACGCCTTTCAGAAAGTACGCCGACAGTGCAACCGGTGGCGACAGCCAGGCGGTTTGCAGATTGACCGCGACCAGAACTGCCGAACCAGGTCAGATTGAAGCCAAGCTGATGATCAGAGGCAGCAGGATCGGCACAATAATCAAGATGATTGGTACCCATTCCAGCGGCCCGCCGAGCAGGATGCCAGGCATGATTGCGGCGGCAAACAGATCCGTTACCGGTACTTCCAGAATCGGCCCCATCACCACCAGCATAATACTGGGCGAAATCAGGATGCCGAGAGTACCGAACAAGATCGGAAAGCCGATAAAAATCGCAAACAACATGCAACCGATCAGCACCAGACTCAGTATTCCAGGCATTTGTTTCAAAAAGCCTGTTTCGGGTTTTATCCGAAGTGTTCCTTTTGAAATACAAAACCAGCTTTATATTTTTTATTCTTTATATATTAAGCAATGGATTACAGAATCCATCTGCGCCAGATAATGAGCCGAATAATGCATTATATTTACTCACTATTCGCTCAATACCTATTCAGGCGCTGTTTTGATCGCCACATTTATTTTTTAGTCTGTTTTTTAGTCAGCAGATAGTAAAGGTGTATAACCCGCTTTAGGTTCGAAAACACAACGCCAGCAGCATTGCCCACTGGCCTGGTATTTACGCTCGAACGGTGTCACAGGCTCGGCGTCTGGACAGATTTCGCAGTGACTGACAAGTCCGGCCAGCGCCAGCGCAGCAACAAACTCTTCCACATACAAACGCCAGTTGCTGCGCAATTCCAGTCGCCCGCCCAGTGCCAGAATAAACGGCAACAGTGGCGAACCATGCCAGCGTCGCTGTAAATGTTCCGGTTTCGGCCAAGGGTTGGGGTAAAACAGATAATGGTGCCACAAGCGCCAGTTGGCAGCGACGGCCAAGCGCCAGAAATCGTTCAGATCGGCTCGCACCAGCAGCGCATTATCAGGTAGTGTGCCATAGCGTTTGGCCAAACGGGCAGCGGATTTATCCACGCCGATCACCAAAGCCTGCGGAAACTGTTCGGCCAGATAGCGGGTGCTGACACCGACCCCGCAGCCCGCGTCCAGAATCAGCGGGTTATCGCGCCCGCCAAGCCAGCGCTGAGTGTGTTCAAACGCTGCCTGGCTATGCGCCGCCAGTGGCCGCCGGTACGGGGTCGATAAATGCCGCTGTACCCGTTCCGCCAGACGTGGATGGATCTGTGTCTGGGTGCTGAGAACAGCGCGGGAATTAGCCCCTGTCAGCATTCATCAGGCGTCAGTGCCTGGATACTGAGGGCGTGGATATCTTTGCCCATCATCTCGTCGAGTGCGGCATAGACCATACGGTGCCGGGCCAGCGGCGCTTTACCGGCGAACGCCTGCGCCACAATCAGCACATTAAAATGCCCGCCACCCGACGCGGCACCGGCATGACCGGCATGCGCGGCACTGTCATCGATGATATCCAGATCCTGTGGTGCGAATTGCTCTCGCAGCCTGGCTTCGATCTGCGCTACCCGACTGGCGGTCGGGTTTGTCGCACTCATGCCGGGAACACCTGCTTGAACGGTTTGACATCGACGCTGGCATAGACACCCGCCGCCCGGTACGGATCAGCATCGGCCCATGCCTGCGCATCCGCCAGCGAATCGAACTCGGCCACGATCAGACTGCCGGTAAATCCGGCAGGACCGGGATCGGGGCTGTCCACAGCCGGCAAAGGACCGGCCAGCACCAGGCGTCCGGCCGCCTGTAAAGCCTGTAACCGCTCCAGATGAGCGGGACGGGCAGCCAGGCGCTGCGCCAGACTGTCAGCGATATCGTGAGCAATAATGGCGTACAACATGATTAATCGTTTTCTCCTTGCGGTTTAGTACTGGAGGAATCAGGTTCGATGACGTCCATATGTCGCGCCAGATAGAACCCTTGTGCTACCACAAAAACCAGGGTCAATCCCAATAAGCCATATAGCTTGAAATCGACCCAGGTATCGGTGTCGAACTGGTAAATAACGTATAGATTGAGCATGCCCATGGCCAGGAAAAAAACCACCCAGGCCATATTCAGACGGCGCCAGACAGGCGGCGGGAGACTGATCTGGGCATCCATCATGCGCTGAATCAAAGGTTTCTTGCCAATAAACTGGCTACCCAGAAACACCAGCCCAAACAACCAGTTGACTACAGACACCTTCCATTTCAGGAATATTTCATCCTGCAGTATCAGGGTGATACCGCCAAACACGACCAGCAAAGCCAGCGTGATCAGCGGCATACGCTCGACTTTGCCGTGCCGCCACCACATCCAGCCAACCTGGGCTGCTGTGGCGATAATAATTACGCCGGTGGCCAGGTAAAAGTCGTTATAAATCTTATAGACCGCAAAAAACAAAACAACGGGAAGAAAATCAAACAATAACTTCATAATTTAGGCGTACCACATGGGTTTGACTGGACAGCATATTACATCATAAAAACAGTGCTGTAGAGGCACTCACTTGCAGATCGGCGTATCATGGCGCTATTGCATAAACACGAAACAACCCACGAGTACCCATCATGATTGAAGTGACGATTATTTCCGACGCTGTCTGCCCCTGGTGCCTGGTTGGCAAGCGTAATTTTGAGGCCGCACTGGCCCAACGCCCCGAGCTTGACATTGCGGTCGAATGGCGACCTTTTCAGCTCAATCCGGATATACCACCGGAAGGCATGGATCGCAAAACGGCTATTGCCGCCAAATTCGGCAGCCTGGAAAACGCCCGGCAGGTCTACGAGCGGGTCAGTCAGGCTGGCCAGAGTGCCGGTGTTACGTTCAATTTCGATGCTATTCCCAAAACGCCTAATACGCTGAACGCGCATCGCTTGATCCACTGGGCCGGGCAAGCCGGCGTGCAAGATGCCATGGTGGAGATTCTATTCCGCCTGTTTTTTCAGGATGCGCAGGATATCGGTGATCGGGACGTGCTGATTCGGGCCGCCACCGAAGCCGGTCTGGACGGTCAGCTTATCGGCCAGAAGCTGGCCGGCGAAGAGGATCTGGAACTGATACGCCAGCAGGATTTACAGGCCCGCAATCAAGGAGTGAACGGTGTTCCGTTTTTCGTGTTCAACCAAAAATACGGCGCTTCCGGCGCTCAGCCGCCTGAAGTTTTTCTGAAAATTTTCGAGCAACTGGAACAGGAAGAAGAAGCCACTGCAAGCAGTTGATCGCAGGTCTGACTTGGCCCGCCTGATGAGCCACGCAGACAGCCCGGTTTAACGGGGTCTCTGGCCGGCGGAAAAGGGTACATACAGCTTTTCCGTGCGGGCGGCCTTGGCCTGTATGGCCGGATTTTCCGGGTCCAGCGAATACGCTTTGAGATAATCCTCAATCGCCTGCTCAGGCTGTTCCATATCCTCATAGACCTCGCCGCGTCCTGCATATACCATCGCTGTTGCCTGACCCGCTTCAGGCAGTGCCTGCAGCAGACGATTGTAATCAGCCAGCGCAGCATCATAACGCCCCAGCTGCCGGTTGGCATCGGCCCGCGCCAGCACCACTTGCGGATTATTCGGTGCCAGCTGCAAGGCACGGTTCAAATCCTGCAAAGCTGGCTGTGGCTGCTTCTGCTCCACATACAAACCCGCCCGCTGCACTAAGGCATCGACATGATCAGGCTGTAATACCAGGAACGCATTGAGCTGGGCCAGCGCGTCAGCATACTCAGCCTTGGCTGTATAGGCGACTGCACGGTTATACAATGCGCTCAGCTGGGCGGGATTGAGCGCCAGCGCCGCACTGTAATCCTCTATAGCGCGGTTGTACTGGCCCAGACGGTGATAATTCAGACCGCGATTGTAGTACGCCACAGCCTGATTGGGATTATCAAACTCATTGCTGCGAATCGCCCGCGAAAAGTGCTCGATAGCTGCTGACCAGTTTTGCTGCGCTGCTGCGGCCTGACCGGCACGCGCTTCGCTCATGGCGTCAGCCTGCACACCATTGCTGCTCAGTAATAACACACATAATAAAATCATGGGCATGGTAGGTACTCTTATAAATAATGCGAATAGTTTTACGACAGTGAACCCCTGTGGGCAACAAGCTGTCCACCTTGCGAATTCCTGGATTCCCGCCTGCGCGTGAATGACGACTGGGTGCGGGGCACCTGTCCGCTGTTTTCAGCCGGTTTGCCGTTCGATGCCGAGTTGAGCCATTTTCTGCTGCAGGCTTTGCCGGTGCAACCCAAGCTGGCGTGCAGTAGCGCTCACATTACCCTCGTTGGCAGCCAGCGCATGGCTGATACTGCGGCGTTCAAACCATTCCACCAACTGGGCTTTAGCGGCGTTTAGCGGTAACCCATCCAGCTCGGGGAAATGCTCTTCGACGCTGCCGGGCGTGGCCTCTGACAAAGCCAGATCGGACACGTCGATATCCGCCGCGTCGGTCATCGCACCGGCCGCTGTAATAACCTGTTGCAGCTCGCGCACATTACCGGGCCAGTGATACTCCAGCACCCGACGCAGCGCAGCCGGACTCAGGCGCTGCGGTGTGCTGTGACTGTGTTCAGCCAGGCGGGCCAGGAAATAATCCGCCAGTAAGGCAATATCTTCCGGCCGCTGCCGCAAGGTGGTACAGCAAGCTCGAGGCCCCGCAGGCGATAGTAAAGATCATCCCGAAACGCGCTTTGAGCAATAGCGTCCGTCAGATCCTGATGGGTCGCGCTGATCACCGGACATCAATTTTAATACTGCGGCTGGCCCCGACCGGCTGCACCTCGCGCTCCTGCAGCACGCGCAACACCTTGGCCTGCAGCGCTAACGGCATATCGCCAATTTCGTCCAGAAACAGCGTGCCGCCATCGGCCTGCTGAAAAACCCCGGACTGGGCACTGGCAGCGCCGGTAAAAGCCCCTTTGACATGGCCGAACAACTGGCTTTCGGCCAGCGACTCATTGACTGCTGCTGTATTGAGCGCAATAAACGGCCCGTCACAGCGCGGGCTGAGCCGGTGCAGTTCACGTGCAACCAGCTCCTTGCCCGTACCGGTTTCGCCCCGAATGAGAATATCCAGCGGCGCGGCAGCCGCTTTCGGCAGTTTGGCGAATAATTCCCGCATCGGCCGACTGACCCCGATCAACGCCCCGAACGCTGTCTGCCGGTCGAGTTGCTGGCGCAGATCGGTGAGTTCGCGCTCGGTCTGCACCCGCTGCTCACTGCGCCGCACCAGCGCCCGCAGTTTCTCGATCTCGTAGGGTTTGGTCAGATAATCGCTGGCCCCCAGCCGCATACATTCGATAGCGCTATCCAGGCTGTCATCGGCGGTCACCATGACGATCTCACCGCTGAATTGATTATCCAGCGCCCGCAGTACACTGAGGCCGTCCTGGCCCGGCATATGGATGTCCAGCAGCACCAGATCGGGTTGCTCGTCCCGTATCAATTGCAGGGCCTGGGTACCGTCGGCAGCTTCCAGAATGCGGCACTGCTGTCGTGCCAGGGCTTTTTTGACGCCGTAACGGGCGGCGGCTTCGTCGTCAGCAATAAGTACGGTAAGCATGATTGGCGTTAACCGAAAGTGTGTGCGATGCGCGATTGAAAACGAAAAAAGGGTATATCAGGAAGTAGAACATGCACCTGCCACCAGCGGCAAGCAGAGTGTAAAAACCGTGCCGGTCGCCGTGCTGGCACAGTCGATGCGCCCACCTGCTTCGCGCACCCGCAGCCCGACCAGATAGAGTCCCAGCCCGGTGCCATGCGCTTTGCTGCTCACAAAGGGCTGGAACAATTGCTGGCATACCGCCGCGTCGATACCGGGGCCGTTATCCGCCACCCGGATTTTGATCTGTGTCTCCTCGCAGCGGGCACTTAAACGCACCCAACCGCCAGCAGCACCGGCTGCCTCGATAGCATTGCCCAGCAGATTGAACAGAATCTCACGCAGGGAATGCGGCTCGATTGCCAGTTCCGGCACTGCCTCTGGCAACTCGCACTGCAGTTCGATATTTTTCTGCCGGGCCAGATGCCGTAATACCTGCAGCAGTATCTCGACTTCATCTGACAGCCGGGCGCTCTGTGCGCCGCCGCGTGGTGGCCGGGCAAACTGCAGCAGGCGATTGACGGTCTGGCTGAGCCGATCCAGTTCACTCAGCATCAGATTCAGATCCTCGATGTGCGGGCTGTCTGCAGCGAGCTCTTCACGCATCACACTGGCGATGGTTTTCAGGGACGACAAGGGGTTTTTGACTTCATGGGCAATCGAGCCTGCCACCAGACCCAGCGCGGACAATTTATCGTTTTGCATGGCCCGCCGCTCGGCCCGCAGACGTTGCGCCTGCAGCTGGCTGCTGTGCAGGGTCAGCGCCAGCTGCTCGGCGAGCAGGATCAGGGCATTCAGGCGCTCCTCGTGCATATCGCCACGACCACGGCCCAGCAATATCAAGCCGCGTACAGAGGGATGCTCCAGCACCACCGCAGCCGCCGCGCCCAATGCCAGCATGCGATTCCCCTGCGCAATACCGGGCGCATCGCCGGGCCGGCAGGCGAGCCGCTCGCGGGCGCTCAAATCATGACATAAAGCAGCAATCTCGGATGCGCTCAAGGCGTCTGACTGTGGCCCGGCCGAAGCAACCACCTGCTGCTCGTCGTCCAGCAACCAGACAGTGCAATAGCCCAGTTCCAAGGCGTGCGGGGCGGCCTGGCAAAACCAGGTCAGGATAGCGCTGCTGGAATCGTCGCCATGCTCCACCAGTTGCCGGGCGAATTGGCGGGTCTGGTTGCGAAACTGACTGACGGATTGCCCCAGCAGATAGCGCAAGGCTTCCGCACTACGCTGGCGCAAAGGGCGCACCAGCAACACCAGCGCCCCGATTACAACCCCTTCTACAATCACAAAATTAACCCGAAAGCGCTCGCTGAGTGTATCCCAGACATTCTGCAAAAACACCGTATGGAACAGAATTGCCGCCACCATCAGCGCGCCATAGATCACGACCCGCTCCAGCACCAGCTGCATGAAATTAAAACGGACAATGAAATAGCTCACCAGCAGGATCAGCGGGATCGGCGTTAGCGTGGCCAGCAACTGCCACAGATTTTGATAGTCCGGCCAGATTGGCTGCAGGATAAAAAACAGGATGCTGTGCACCAGCGCCAGCGCCAGCAAGGCCCAACCGGTCACCTGCACAAACAAACGATTCCAGGGCAGTTCAAAACGCAGATAAATCCGCAAAAAAACCAGCCCCGATACCCCGTTTACAGCACTCAGCCAGAGCCAGTAAGGCATCCCCAGCCGCTCAGCTGATCGGTAAAATCCAGCGCCGTATTGGCCTGCAGTATCCACCCCAGCGGCAGCAGAAACAGCAACGGCGCATACAGCAACACATAGCGCCAATCCGGTCGGGTACGCGGATCAACACCGGTCAGGCAAGCGCGTAATACACCGTGCAGCATCGCACTCGGCATCAGCAGCAAACCGGCAGCACAGCACAGCAAGGCCAGCCAGTACAGGCGTGCTGTCCACACACCCAGGCCGTCGCGCAACAGCACCTGCGCCCAGACCCCGGCATGAAACAACCACGCGCCCAGCACCAGCAGCAGCAAGGGGGCGACGATACGACGGCGATTGCTGCGATCGAGCAAAATCAGCAGCAAAGCGGTATCGAGTACCGCCGCCGCGCCGAGCAGAAAGATTTCCAGATCGCTGGATAACATCAATTAATCATACCCCGAAAAATGCCTTCACTGACTGGCAAGTCGTGCATAATAATTGTCTGAAAAAAAATGCGAATAATCGTATGAGCAGCACCACTAATTACCTTGCACAAACCAATCCAGTCCAGCGGGGGCTATTGCTGGTCGCCGCCTCAGCCATCTTGTGGAGCAGCGGCGGACTGATTGTACGCCTGCTGGACAATACCGATGTCTGGACGGTTGTTTTTTGGCGTTCGGCCTTCGCCTGCGTATTCCTGCTGGTGTTTATCGCACTGCGGGATAAAGGACAGACGCTCTCGCTGTTTCGCCGCATGGGTGCACCCGGTCTGATAGTCGCAGCATGTTTTACCGTGGCCTCAATGGGGCTGGTGATCGCGCTCAGTCTCACCACCGTCGCAAACACTTTGATTTTAATGAGTACCGCGCCGTTTTTTGCCGCACTGCTAGGGCGTGTTTTGCTGGGCGAACGGGTCAGCCGCCGCAGTTGGCTAACCATGCTGGCGGCGCTCTTCGGCGTGGTGATCATGGTATCCGATTCGCTGGCGGACGGCTCGATAGCCGGTGATCTGGTCGCTTTGCTGATCGCGGCCAGTTTCTCGATTGCAGTCGTGACCATCCGCCGCCATCATCAGGTTCGCATGGCCCCGGCAACTTGTCTGGCAACAATGCTCGCCGCGCTGATCAGTTTTTCCCTGGCTACGTCCTTGGGCGTCAGCACCCA
The DNA here is from genome assembly GCA_041396125.1 of Gammaproteobacteria bacterium. GTDB lineage: Bacteria > Pseudomonadota > Gammaproteobacteria > Competibacterales > Competibacteraceae > JAWKZG01. The sequence goes on from JAWKZG010000003.1 coordinate 135,019, forward strand.
TGATTTCGGCCTGTTGGCGTTTTTCGGCGCGGGCCAGCTCGGCCTGGGGCTGGCTTTATTCACCACCGGCGCACGGCTGGCACCGGCCGCACAAGTAGCATTGATTTCACTATTGGAACCGATACTGGGGCCGGTCTGGGTGTTATTGGTCCTCGGCGAAAACCCCGGCTGGGCCGCCCTGCTGGGCGGCGCTATCGTGTTATTGGCGCTGCTGATCCACACCGCGCTGGATCTGCGACGAGCACGCCCGGTCACACCGACGGTTTAGCTAACGGTTCAGCCAAACAGGAATCCTCTGTACCAAACTGCGCGCTAAGACAACCCAGTCCGATGAGAAACAGCACCGGCGCAACAATGATGAGAAAAAAATCAGCATTCGCGAATTGAAATACATGGCGGGCTTCACTTAACCAGATAAGTCCGTAGCACGCGGCATAGGCAAAATGGAACCCTGCCCCAACCCGTAGCCAGGTACGCTGCTTTGCGCTGAGTACACCACTGATCAGACGCTTGGCCAATAACCCCAGCGACCATAGCAGCGGCATAGCAAGCAACAACAACACACCGAGCACCAGTGCGATAAACCAGGTGGGAATATAAAAGGAGCCAGACGCATGACTTAGCGGCGCAACCGACATAAGCAGCGACGCGAGCAGCAGCCTGGCGTTGCAGCGCGTCCGACTGATTCCATCTTGGCGAAGGTCAGCGTTCACCTTCATCGTCGTTAGCGACAGGGTTGATACTAAAGATTGGCATACTTCACGCGACATGGTTTATATCCTCTTGAATGCACGAAAACTCGTACAAAAGCAGATATTGCAAAGCCGATGCCAGGCACTCAAAAAATCATAATTAATTGTTTATTAAATATATTTAGCACCATAAAAAATTAATACCCCTATTGACTGCCGCTTCACTACTGCGCCCTGCGCAGTGGAATTGCTGCATTTGAACGGCAAGCTCGGCTAGACTGAATGAAATGCCTAACCCTCATAGGAGAAACCATGATCGAGCATTCATCTGTGCTGTTAGCCCTGCACTACCAAAACGAGAACTGCCACCCGGACGGCAAGATCAAACTCGGCATTGCCGCCGACGCACCCTGGCGCGAACCCCGCCTGAACAATGCCCGCCGTTTGCTTGCCGGGATGCGCGAGGCAGGTGTGCCGATTATTCATGTGCGGCTGGCGGTGCATCCGGATTACGCTAATGTACGCGCCAATACGCCCTTGATCCGCCAGTGGATCGAACTTGGCGCATGGCGCGAAGGCACTTGGGGTGTTGAGTTTCTGCAGGGACTGGAACCGGTCGGCAATGAAATCGTCGTCACCCATACCCGCAATAGCGTATTTCACGGCTGCTCGCTGCCCGATACGCTGACGGCACTCGGGGCTGAGCATCTGTATGTCGCTGGCGTTTCGACCGCTTATGTGGTGGAAAGCTCGGTGCGGCAGGCGACCGATATCGGCTATACCTGCACGGTAATCGCCGATGCCTGCGCAACGGCCACCGAGGAGCAGCACCAGAACGCGCTGACAGCCATGCAGGTGTTGGCCGAGATCAGCTCAGTGGATAATGTGTTAGCTCAGCTGCGGGAGTAATTGCTCAATATATTTGGAATGCACCCTTGATGGAATTATCAGGGCACAAGTAACACATCATATTTCCTTTGCTGATGGAAGGTCAGCGAATATGCTATTGCTCATCCATGCACTGATATTATGCGTGAGCGCTTTATTACCGACTATTTTCAAAGACCCGTCTCGAATAGCTTTTTTATAGGTGTTATCCCCCATCCAGATATCTGCCATGGTTTTAACGCTAGATGTAAAGTAAACATCAATGTCTTTTCCAGGGTCTTTGACGCAAATATCAATTTCTTCGCCTGTAACGACCAGCCACCAGTCAGGGTATGTTTCGATATCGATAAACCTGAATCGAATGGCGGTTTCCCTGCCTATCAGTTTGCCCGGAACGATGCTGCGCTTCAGGTACAGCATCAGGAGTTCTACATCGTAGTCTTTTTCTGTCAGGTTAGATCGAGCCCAGCGCATACCCCAATCGCCGAGGCTGCGGATAATGGGTAATAACTCCTGACAGGATTCGGTCGGGAAATATTCAAAACCTCTTTGACCGGGGATCTTTTTCTTCAGTACCAGACCATGTTCAGACAGTGAGTCCAGACGCCTGGAAAGAATAGTAGGTGAAATCAGGGCGAGCCCTCGCTGCAATTCATTAAAGCGGGAACCGCCCATAAGCAGCTCACGGATAATCAGCAAGGTCCATTTTTCTCCAATTATTTCAGTAGCCTTAGCTATTGGGCAAAATTGACCATATTCCATAACTGGCAAATTCTCCTCGGGTTTTGAAAGTGTAGTTACTTACTACATTTTGTGTAGTTGGATGCTACACAATTGAAAGTATTTCTCAAAGCGCCCCATCTCTATAGTTTGCACATCGCGGCAACTTTTGCTCTGCGAGGCAAGGAGGCGCCACATGCACCCTAGCCAATAACGTGATTGGTACGTCGCTGGATGATGAGTTTGCCAAGTACGCACGAAAAACCGGCACACATCACCAGGCTACCTAAAACAACATCTATTTATTAAACACATAACAGGATAAAAAACGATGAACATGGATATGAGTAAAGTTGAACAATTTGCTGGACAGGTAGTCTCCGATATCAGTGCCACCTTCTCAGGGGTGATGACTAATATCGGGCACAAGCTGGGTCTCTACAAAGCCATGGCTGGCGCAGGCCCCATAACATCGCAAATACTGGCTGAAAAGACAGGCACGTATGAACGCTATGTGCGCGAGTGGCTTAATAATCAGACAGCTGGGGGGTATGTCGTCTATAACGCAGAGACCAACGCGTATACGCTGCCTGATGAACACATTCCGGTACTGGTAGATGACGAAAGCCCCCTGTTTCTTGTACCGGCACTGGATGTAGCCTCTTCCTTATGGCTGGATGAAGATAAAGTCGCAGACGTTTTTCGCAGTGGCGAAGGCATCGCATGGTCCGACCATCACCACCGCCTGTTCTGTGGCAGCGAAGCTCTGTTTCGGCCTGGATACAAGGCCCATCTAACCAGCACCTGGATTAAGTCACTCGATGGTGTTGAAGACAAACTGAAAGCAGGCGCAAAGGTGGCCGATGTCGGATGCGGCCATGGAGCCTCCACGATCGTATTGGCACAAGAGTACCCCAATTCCACTTTCTATGGTTTTGACAACCATAAGGAATCTGTGGAAATTGCACGGCAACGGGCCAAAGATGCAGGCGTTAATGGCAATATTCATTTCAGCGTCGCGAATGCAAAGGGCTTCTCGGAATCGGGTTTTGACCTGATCTGTTTCATGGACTGCCTGCATGATATGGGCGATCCTGTTGGCGCTGCACAACATGCAAAACAGTCTCTTAAAGCTAACGGAACCGTGTTATTGGTTGAGCCAGCTGCCGGCGATACTGTGAATGACAATATCAATCCGGTAAGCCGACTTTATTATGCAGCGTCAACCGCCGTGTGCACACCCTGCTCACTATCACAGGAAGTGGGACTTGCGCTTGGTGCTCAGGCTGGCGAAAAGCGTTTATCAGATGTCATGAAGGACGCCGGCTTCAATAAATTACGACGTGCGTCAGAGACGCCATTTAACATCGTGCTTGAAGCAAAAATAAGCTGAGCAAGAACTAAAATCCGAGACACACATATGCTTCCTGCAGGTAGCATATGTGTGAGGACTATTCTCAGTATTTCACGAAAATTTTTCTATTTGTGTCGATTGTGGCGCACCCTGCTTGCGAACCAGGACAATCGCAAGGGGTTTAATATCGTCCTCAATCGGCACCGACACAACACGACTTCCGTTGTCGAGATCTTTATAGTCAGGCTTCATGACACTCAGGGAAAATCCGAAACCGTTAGACACGGCGCTTCGAACCGATTCCATTGATTTTGAATTGTAGGCTACGAGAGGATTGATGCCCTGAGTCGCCAGGATGTTTTCAAAATAGTCCCGGCTGGAAGAACCCTCAAACATGACGAAGGGTTCTTGTGCCATATCGGCAAGTCTAATCGATTATTGCTAGGATACCTGGAAAATCAAGCGCTAATAGAGGAATCAAGGCATGCGTGTATTGAGCGAAGAACAACGGCAACAATTCTGGTCAGAAGGATTTTTGGTGGTCGAGAATGTGGTCGATGCCGACATATTACAAGCCATGCAGGAGCAGTTTTCCGCCTGGGTCGAGGAAAGCCGGGAATACAGCAAGCCCTATGGCGATACCTTGGACGGGCGTCCGCGTTTTGATCTGGAACCTGGGCATACGCCAGAAAAACCGGCACTGCGCAGAGTCAACGCACCGGTAGAAGTATCACAGGCCTATTATGATGCAATGGCTTCAAGCCGTATGACCGATTGCGTGGTCGATCTCATTGGCCCTAATGTCAAGTTTCATCATTCAAAGATAAATTCCAAATTGCCGGGCGGACATACCGCCGTCAAATGGCATCAGGATTTCCCGTTTACCCCTCATACCAACGATGATCTGGTCACTGCCTTACTGATGGTTGATGACGTCACGCCAGACAACGGCCCCCTTGAGGTCGTAGCCGGTTCTCATAAAGGTGAGCTGTTCAGTTTATGGCACAACGGCATTTTTACCGGGGCTGTTGCAGATGAGGTTGCGCAAGACTGCCAGGAAAAGGCAATAACCTGTGTTGGCCCGGCGGGCTCTGTCTGCTTGATGCACACGCGATTACTGCACGGCTCGGCACCGAATTTCGGGAAACGATCCAGAAATTTATTTATTTGTGTTTATTCAGCAGAAGACGCCATCCCTTGTTCGAGCAACCCGATGCCATCAAAATTCGAAGGCCTGATCGTGAGCGGCGAAAAAACCAACAAAGTGCGCTCAATATCCTATGAAATTGAGTTGCCGCAAAAACCAACGACGGCGTCGTTTTTCGATCAGCAGGCAAAGAGCGAGTAAACAGCGGATTTCGCAGTTTATTGGCTCGGGAAATATCTGCTTAGATTGATGTGCTTTGTGAGTGTACCCATTCGCGGGGATGGGTCAATTTTTACATGAGACTTGGCGATTATGCCCTCTAGCGAACAAATCCCGGATGCCGTTTCACTCTATCCGGGCTACTTGCTTGCCTTAATGATTGATTAGCAGCAACGCCAAAACAGCAAATACCAAACCGAGCAACTCCTTGCTCGATAGCTGCTCGCCGAAAATAACAACGCCCAGCAAAGCCAGCAGTATAACTGTGCTGATCGAATACAGTGCGCCGATAGTGGCCAGCTTAATTGACTTCATTGCGACAACCCAGCCGAAGGCGGTCAATGCATAGATAGCCACCCCGGCCAAGAACCAGCGGTTGGTAAACAGCGGATTGTGCTCACTAGCCCGCTTTAGAAAAAAATCACCTGCCACCGTGACTAACGCAATAGCAATAATTAGTATGTTAGCGTGCAGGGTGCTCATAAGCGTGCTCTGGATTGAAATCAATCATGGGTAGTAGGCTAAATATGTAGCTTATCGTAAACTATCCGGTATGACGCGTTACCCAAAAATCACCTGCCCTACCTGCGGCAACCCCGACATCAAAAAATCAGGGCGCAATGCCCAGGGTGTGCAGCGCTATCGCTGTTGGAACCCCGCCTGTGCTACCCAAACGTTCATGTTGAACTATCGTTACAAGGCGTATGAGCCGGGTGTTAAGACGCAGGCGGTCGAAATGGCGCTCAAGGGCGCTGGTATCCGCGCTACCGCCCGGGTGCTGAAGATCAACAAAGGCACCGTGATCAGCGCCTTGAAAAAAAAGCGAGCCGACGCGAAACGGTAAACCCCGAAGGTGTAGAAAAACTCGCCCAAGGCGATCGGGTGGCGAGGCGGGAACGCACCGTGGAAAATGATCTGTTTTTCCAAAAGCAAATTAATACACAATATAGTCATCAACCTACTGATTAATAAAACTAAATTTAATTATATTTTCATAAAAAAATTACAGATTTGATCCACCACCAGTTACCTGTAATGTTAAAAATATCGCAATAAAAATATTTTCTACTATGCTTGAAGGTGAGCTTCCGCAAAAACGAGGGGGCTCCGCTGTTTTCTCGGGTACTTTCCAATTTTGCAAAGGTGATGATATTTTCCGCAAAATAGCATCACCTGCATTAAATGCCATCATAAATAAATTTCTTAATTATTTACTTTTATGCGCAAATCCAGACGTGCGTAAAATTGGAGCAGCCCGTTCTTTTACCTATAGAAAAACCTTTAGAAAAGGTTGAGGAGGAGTGATGAGAAAATATTTGTCGATGATTTCTCTACTGTGGCCTGTATTCTTGATTTTATGCCTGACGGGTACATCAGCGTGGAGTGCTGAACGCCCGAAGCTCTTAGTTATGGTCACGATTGACCAGTTACGCGGGGACATGCCTTTACGATTCAAAGATCGATTTGGCGAGAATGGATTTCGCTATTTACTCAATAACGGCACCTTGTTTAGCAATGCTCATTACCGTCACTCGACGACGTTTACCGCCGTAGGGCACGCGACCCTGGCCACGGGCGGCAATGGTGCCCAGCATGGCCTTGCAGGTAACGACTGGTACGATGTCGAGACCGGGCAGCAAGTGTATTGTGTAGAAGATGACCGGCATCCGCTCATCGGTGAGGAGGTTAAAGCGCATCAAGGAACCTCTCCTCGAAATCTGACGTCCAGTACCATCGGTGATGAGCTGGTACTCGCAACGGCAGGTCGTTCAAGGGTATTCTCGGTGTCAATCAAGGATCGTGGAGCTATTTTGCCGGGCGGGCATTTAGGAAAAGCGTTCTGGTACAACTCCAGTACCGGTAAATTCGTCACCAGCACCTATTATTATCAGGAATATCCGGGCTGGGTCACGGCCTGGAACAACGCTAATCATGCTGATCGCTATCGGGATCAGGAATGGACCTTATTGCATGACCGTTCCACCTATATTTATCGCGATCAGGATGACCGGCCATCAGAAAAATCTTATAAGCACCTGGGGCGTACTTTTCCGCATCCCTTAAATGCCGAAAAGGACTCAGATTATTATAAAGGATTGCGTTATACCTCAATGGGAGACGAGTTGACGCTCTCTTTTGTTAAAGAGTTGATACAACAAGAGCAGCTCGGCCAGGGTAAAGAAACCGACATGTTGGCCGTTAGTTTTTCGGTAACAGACTACATCGGCCACGCGTTTGGACCCAATAGTCTCGAAGCTGAAGACAATCTGTTACGACTCGATGCGACATTAGCTGACTTTTTTGCCTATATCGATGAAACCGTCGGTTTAGCGAATACCTTGATCGTATTGTCGTCCGATCATGGTATCGATGCGGTTCCCGAATATAAGCAGAGTCTGGGCCTGGCTGCAGGACGCCATTATCCCGAAAAATTTCTCGCCCAGGTCAACGCCGAACTAAAACAGCGGTTTAATACGGATGCCGATCTGGTGAGCACGTTTTGGAATCCCAGCCTTTATCTTGATCTGCCGGCGGTTGAAAAACTATCCGTATCCGTGGAAACGGTGGAAAGAGCGCTGGTTGAGGCAATCCTCAAGGTACCGGGATTCGCTTTTGCCGTAACCCGCACCGATCTGCTGGCAGGGCGCGTGACCGATCACCCAGTGATGAACAAACTGCAGCGGGCGTTTCACCCTACCCGTTCAGGCAACGTGTTAATCGTTCAGGACCCGTTTTGGTATCTTTATCCGAACCCCGATGAATTCGCTGCCATGCACGGTTCCCCCTATACCTACGATACGTATGTGCCGATTATGTTTGCCGGCCCTGGTATTAGCCAGCGCACTGTCAGCAGGCTAGTCGGGCCAGAGGATATGGCATCGACTGTAACCAGTTATCTCGGCATTGACCCGCCATCCGGTTCAGTCGGAGAGCCTCTGGTCGAGGTCTTGAACATGGCCGCGCCTGGCAATTAATAACCACTGCCACGCAAAACCGCTTGCATTAACCCGTGCCAGCTATTCTTAAGTCAATTCAAACGCCTTGCGCTAATAAGGCCTATGAAATGAAATACAATAGAGGGCACTTATTCGAAAGTTTCTTCGCAAGAATTAAACTACTTGCGTTGCTGTGAGTGCGTCGCCTGCGATAGTGGTGCGGCGCACGTCTTGTGTTTTGGCTGTTTCATTAAGCAGCTTAATGACTCGGGAAATATCTGCTTAGATTGATGTATTTTGTGAATGCGCCCATCCGCAGAGCTGGGTCAGAATAAATCCCGGATGCCGTTTCACTTTATCCGGGTTACTTGCTGCAGAAATTTGTTAAATTTCATATTCATACTGTTTGAAATAGCTACGCATAATCCGCTTGGTTTTACTACTTAATTCCCATAGGGGGTTATCTAAAGATCGTTTACATGTTTCTATGTTAGGATTAGCTCCTAATTCTAGGAGTAAAATCACCATCTCAGTATGACCAGCCTCAAGAGCATGTATTAAGGCAAATTCTGGAATTGGGGAACCAAGACTTCTTAGCAGTTCCACTCCCTCTGTATGATTTTCAACAGCTAACCAATGCAAAACATTTTCACCAGAATAATTAACCGCCCAAAGGCAATCCCGATTCGCAGCAACAATCTCTTTTACCTTGTGTGGCTCGTATAAAATCGCATCTAGCAAAACATCAAATTCATACGACTTTTGTTTATCTAATTCGTCATAATTTCTCATAATATATGCCAGTCTGTGCTGGAAAAACATAACGTCAGGCGATCACATTTTGAGTTAAACGAGCCCCGGATGCCGTTTCACTTTATCCGGGCTACTTGCTATACGTCCTTATTGAGCTTTAATCGGCTGCTTACCTCAGATATGCAAACTGATCAGGAATCTGCCAATCACGCACAGATAATCTATCCAGGCCTCGCTTAGTGGTTGGTTCGGCTTTAAACCGTTCATGGCAGTAATGTACAAGCTCCGCTCGTGGGGGACTTTCAGGAATTTTTCCTGAAATATTGCAGCCAACTGCTCCAAGCAGGATATCTGCAAGTTGAATCAAGTCTTCAGACTTTGAATCTTGTGCTCGTGCCATTCTGATGATCCGACTCGTCTTTGAACCAAGCGCTTTTTTGTAAGTGCGATTAAACAAGAATTCTACGCGGTCGAGCACAGTATCCTTGCTAAAGAAACCCGCATCAGGGTAAACACTCCAACGCTTGGTATCTCGCAATGGCCCAAAAGATACAAGCAAAAATTGATAAAAAACAGAAGCTAATTTGTCATCCTTTGTTGATTTTCTGTCAGATCTAGGACAAAACGATTGCCATAATGGCCCTGACAAGTTAACCCGTAACAGAGAAAATCTTGGATAGGGGTCATCGAAGAAGACGTCAATCCACGCCCTATAGGCGTCGAGATATTTTTTTGATATTTTCGTCCACCGCATTTCGTGGGTAAGTTTTGCCTCACTCCGTACTCTTCTAAGCGCATTTTCGAGAATAGCCCGCCGCTGTTCAGTACAAATGACACCACCTAACAGTAGACTACTGGAGTCTTGGTATCGTTCGTCGGAATAGAGTTCATACTCAGTAATCATAAATATATTGCTTTAATCTATACCTACCCGAGGGTTTACAGGGCGTAGAGGCTCGATCACTTACTTTTTGTATCAAGCTACCTGCGTTGCCGTGGGTGCGTCGCCTGCGATGGTGGTGCGGCGCACGTCGCGTGCTTCGGCTGTTTCGTTGAAACGCCGCACGCGGTGCATGGTCTGGCGGTTATCCCACATCAGCAGATCGTGCTGACGCCATTGGTGGGAATATACAAACTGTGGCTGGGTGGCATGTTCGATCAGATCCCGCAGGAAGGCACGCGCCTCCGGCACTGGCCAGCCGACGATGCTGCCGGCGTGGGAGGATAAATACAGGGATTTACGACCGGTGACCGGATGCGTTCGCACCAGGCGCTGGCGAACCGGTGCAAACGTCCTGCGCTCGGCTTCGCTCCAGTCGCTGAAGCCGAGCAGTCCGCGTGAATGCATTAGCGAGTGTTCGCAGATTAAATCCTCGATTTCGGCTTTGCCGGCCTCGTCCAGGGCATCGTACGCGGCCCGCATATCGGCAAATTCGGTATTCCCGCCAGCGCTTGGAATCACCCGCCCCGATAACAGCGAGTATTTAGCCGGAATCGCCCGGTAGGAACTGTCCGAATGCCACAGCCGGTTGGCCAGATTAAACAACCGGTTGCGGTCATTACGCCCCAGCAAACGCTGGTTGCGATCCAGATTGGACACATCGGCAAATTCAAGCCGCAGCCGCCGCTCCTGATCTTTCATCACGTTGCCGCCGGTAGCCGGCTCGATAGTGCCGAAGTTGCGGCTGAACGCCAGTTGCTGGTCATCGTTGATGGCCTGATCGTGAAAAACCAGCACCGCGTATTGATCCATACCCGCCTCGATAGTGCTGATCTCGTCTGGCGTCAGCGGTTGGCGCAGATCGATACCGTCGACTTCACCCACAAAAACCGGGTGCAGCTGGCGAATCGTGATACTCATGAAAATAACCTCCAAATGGACTCAGGTGGTTTCGTCCGATAATGTAATATTTTCGTATACCTCGGCGACTGGCAGCCGCGAATAGTCGCTTTATTTTAGCCCTGATTTTCCGGACTTGGTACGTGTTACCCGCGCGGCGAACCTGTCTGCACCAATGGCATTACTCAGGATGTAACTTTTGGGCCTCATGAGCCCGTTTTGCTGCTAAATACCTCCACATCCGCCGCAGCCAGCTCGACGGTTTGGCCCTGTCGTATCCAGCATACATCCAGCGCCCGATTCAGGCTGATCAGATTCACCTGCAGCTGGCTGTCATCAGCGCAATCATAGATAACACCTAAACGCTGTTCAGCCGGTCGGCGCTGAATAATCTCGACGGTCTGGGTGCCAATGCGCAGATAGCATGGCGGCTGCAAGTTTAATAAGCGGCCCTCGCTGGGGCTGATGCGCACCTGGTCCACCTGCCACCAGTTGCGCGCCAGACTGGCCAGTGCCTTAGCCAGTTTTTTCATCATTCAATCTCCGCTTCAACGCGGCGAGTTCCTCTTTCAGCCGTGTTTTACGTTCCTGCTCGGCGAACTCGCGATCAAGTTCCTCGGCATCGGGATCACGCCCTTCCAGCCGGTCATACGCTTGCGTCATGGCTTCTTCCCGCTCGACCTGTTGCTCCAGCCGGCTGAACTGGGCGAAAGCGGATTTACGGGTGCTGGCGTCCAGCGCCTGATTAATATTCTGCTGCGATTGCGCCCGCACCATACGGGCTTGCAGCAGGGTTTGCTTCTGTCGGGCCTGGCGGATTTTGTCTTCCAGATCGCGCACGGCATCCTGCAATTTCAGCACTTGTGATTGTTGCTTCGCATATTCCTTCTCCAAACCATCGGCGCGTTCTGCACAGCGCAGTTTTTGCGCCAGCGCTGCTTCGGATTGTGCTTCATCACCGCGTTCCAGCGCATTGCTGGCACGTTCCAGCCAATGGTCGGCTTCTTCGCGGGCGCGCTGGCAGGATTTTTTCAACTGGATTTCATCAGCAATAGCACCCGCCACACTGGTGCGCACCCGCTCAAGTTCCTCTTCCATGTCGATGATCAATTGTTGCAGCATGCGGCCTGGGTCCTGGACTTTTTCTTCCAGCGCGGTGATGGATGAACGCAGAATCAGTGAAATATTATTCATAAATTTCATTTTCTTAATCCTTGTGTAACGGTTGTAACGATCAGTGAAATGTGCGGTTTACCGGTCAGAATTTCCCGGCTGACAAGGCAGCTGGAAATCCCGCTCGGCCCGCGTCCTAATGCCACTCGGCCAATGCCGCCGAAACGGTCTGCAGCCGCAGTACCAGATTTTCCCGCCCCCGCTCAGCCAGCGCGGCCAGCGCGATCACGGCCCCGCCCAGCAGCAGCCCGGCTAGCCACAACACACTGGGATTATCCAAACCGCCCAGCACGATCATGGCGACCAGATCAGCCAGCAGGAAGGCCATGCCGGTGTACAGCAGCGAGCGGATGCGGCAGCCGATGGCCGCGAAAATCACGATCAGCGAGATCAGCATCAGCGAGAAAACATGCCACCAGCTGCCGTTCACGATATTGAACAGTGGTGATACCAGAATGATGAGTGCGCCCAGATAATTCAGTGGATCGCACCAGCGTGGCGGTAATTGCTCGCGAAACAGTGCCCGCAGCGACAGGATTGATATCCCGACCGGGATCAGATAGAACTGCGGATCGGTCCAGCTGAGTTCATGCCAGATCGACAGCAGCGTGAGATTCGCCAGCCCCAGTGCCAGCAACATGGCCCAGCGGCGGGCTTGTGCATAGCCATACCAGGCATAGGCGGCTGCCGCGAGCAGCAAGGCAAGACTATCGCGACCCAGCCAGCTGGCATCAAAATGGGTAGCGTGACGAAACAACAGCATGATCACAGCCAGTGCCGGCAGCGCCAGTGCGGTTTGCCGCAAAGGCTGGCTGAATACGGTCCAGGCCCCCTGTTCTTGCGTCGTCTGGCTCAGCAGCCAGCTTGCCGCTGCGGCCAGCAGCAACAACCAGGCACTCCAACCCTGACCAAACGTAATCACACCGTGCCAGGCCAGATACACCCCGGCCAGTACCAGCAAGCCTTCGGCCAGCCAGACCTGGGCGCTTTGCCCATGCCGATAGGCCATAATCAGCGCACAAGCCGTCAGCGCAGCAAAGGCAGTAATGACAAACAGTATTTGCACGCTGCTGAGTTGGGGTAAGGCCAGCGCCAGCCATAAACCGCTCAGCGCCAGGATACCCAGCCCGTGTTTCCAGACTCGGAACGCCAGCTGCCGGGTGGTTTCCGGAGCCCGCAGAGCCAATGTCCAGCCCAGCCTACTCAAGGCAGCCGCAGCAGCCAGCGGCAAGGCACACAAGGTCAACAGCGTGGCATAGCGACCATCCGACAACTGTAGCCACTGACTGAGATCAAGCACTGTTGTAATCGGTACCGGGGTGCTCAGGATCAACACCAGCGCCAGCAACTGCGCATTCAGTAATAAAGCGCCACCCAGACCCAGCACTTTCTGCCGCCGCAACAGCGCCAGACTCAGCGCGCCCAGGCTGGCCAGTGCGCCGGCACTCCAGAGCGGCAACTGATACACCAGTAATGAGACAGCAACAGCGAGCAACAGTACTCCCCAGGCACAATGACGCAATGTGCGGGCCGGCCACAGCAGATGTCCGGGCGGCAGTTCGAGATTGCTGGCACGCGGCAGTGTGGCCAATAAGCCGAGCGCCAGCACCACCCAGGTCAGTGGCAACCAGCGGGCATCGATACCCAGTTGCAATACCAGCACCCCGGCGGTAGCGAAAAGTGTGATAAAGCCCAGCACGGTCAGGCTGAAAAGATGAAAACGCCGGGCCGCGTCCAGCGCCCACAGACCGGTCAGGCCCGCCAGTAGCAAGCCGGACAGATTGATTGAAGCAAATGCCAGTAAACCCAGTGACAACATGGAACCGTGTACGACCGTGAGCAGTACCAACAGCCCCAACAGCGCGATAGCATCACTGGAGGGCTTGAATGCACGACTCAGGCGTGTCTGCGGATAGCGTCGCCAGACATAACCCAGTGCCCATTGCGCCAGGAGAACGGCGTTGAGAATCAGCACGGTCGGCGTCAACACACTGCGCAGAGAGGTCGGCATCGCTAAACCCAGCGACAACCACAGCAAGGCATGCAGATACAGCAGCGTGATCGCCCCGAGACGCCAGTCCGCCAGACGCGCAGCCTGCAATACCAATAACCCGGCCAGTCCCCAGCCAGCCAGCGTGATCTGCCCACTACCGGCCAGCAGCATCGGTCCGATCAGATATACACTCAAAGCAACACTGGTGCGGGCGCAGTCCGGCAGATACGACGCAACTCGCACGGCTAGCCAGTGATCGCCAGACAGCGGCAGCGCTGCCAAATACCGGTCAACCGGCGCGGCGATCAACAACAACAGAGCCGCCGCCAGCAGCAAAATAGTGGAACTGTCGATCCACCCGACCCAGCCATTCAGCTGGTTCAGTGCAGAAAAACCCAGGGCTGCACTGAGCAGCGCGAAAATCGCCATACTGCCCAGCCAGCGACTGCGAAACAGCCAGGTCTGCCAGACCAGCACCAGCGTCAGCAGCGTCGCTACCGGCAATAAAGCTTTACTGTGGGTGTACGCCAGCCCCAGTAAAAGCACGCTCAGCAGCGCACTGAAACCCTGCAAGGGCTTGCTGAACAGCGGCAAATCCCGGCGGGCCGCCCAGACTGCCCCCAGGCTGGTCGCCAGCAATAAAGGCAGGTAGCTCAGACCATAGAAACCGTAAGGCAGTCTGGATTCAGCCAGCAGTGAGGCACCGGCATCCGCCCAATGCATGGCGGCGCTGGCGAAATACGCTGGAGCAAAGTTATAGCCGACCGTGAACAGCACCAGACCGAACCAGATCAGTGCCGTCAGGCGGCTGCGGCAGGCCACGATAAACGTCAATCCCGCTGCCAGCAATGCTGTTGGGCTTACCGCCAACAGCGAATGCCCCGGCATGAAACCGGCACCGGTCAATACCACACCGCTGAGCGCGACGATCAAACCGAGGAAAACCGGCAGCATGATCGCCACCGGACGTTCGTTTAACAGACCGCCACTGCGTTGTACAAATACCTTGTGCAATGCATCGGCGCTGAGCAGAATCGGTACCGCCGCCAGGGTGCAGCCCAGACCCAACCATTCCAGCGCGATATGGTCAACGGCGTATAACGCACTCAGCCCGACAAACAAACCGCCCAGCAAAGCGACCGGGAAAAAACCGAAAATACGCGGTGCGCGCTGTTCCTCGGCCAGCCAGAACACATGCCGGCTGACTTTCAGCGTGCCGGCACAAACCAGCAGCCACAAACCCAGCAAGGCCAGTGTTTGCACCGGTGCCGACAGCCAGGGCAAAACGGCATAGGCCGCACTGAGGCTTAAATAGGCGCTTAGAAATGTCGGCTGCGGGGCATGCAGAAAGTGCAGCAATATGCGCCGCGAGGCCAGCAGCGTGAACGCACTGGTCAGTGCCAGCAACGCCAGTGTCAGCAGCTGATTGTCGGCCTGTGACCAGGCCAGCGCAAAGAACAAGGCCGGCAATAGCAGCAGCGTCAGCGCCATCAGACCGGTACCGGTACGGCGCAGCGCCAGACGGTAATAACTCCAGAGTCCGGCCTGATACAGCAGACCGCAATAACCCAGCATGATCATAAACTGCCAGACCGGCGCGTAATCGTTCCAGTGGCTGCCGACCAGCATCACCGAGGAGCTGAGCAGAATCAGCGAACCAATGGCCAGCAGCCATTTGATATTTCGTTCTTGCAGAAAGGCGTCGAAAAAACGCAGTAGCGCCGAGTCAGGTGCCGGGCCTGCTGCTCGCATCGAGTCAGATACCGGATCTGCTGCTATCGCAGGAACATCCCCTGATGCGGGAGACGCGGAGAAATGGGGGACTCGCCGGAGAGGACGAGCTTGTCGCTGTAGTCATCGCTATTGCACCTTGCCGTAATGGACCTTACAAGGCTTTTAGCAAGCGTGATGCCAGCTTTTTTGATTAAAAAATTATAGCAATTACAGATAATTACAAAAAATATTAACTAGAATATATTTTTGCATAGCTGATCTGCAGTGCGCAGACTGCGGCAGACTGCAGTGTGATTACTGCAGTCTACTGCGGCGCTTCAGGACGGGAAATTTTCAGGTATCGGCAATGTCAGCGGGTAACCCGCCGAGCACCAGCTACAGATGAAATATGACCGGTATGTGCCGGGGCGGATCAGGCAGCTTATGGTCTGCTGCTACTCGTTTTTTTCAGGACCACTCATGCACGATGCCATCGCGAAACACCACAAATTCGCCAGGTTTCATGAGTGTCCAGGTTTCATTATCAGTAAGGGGCTTGGTCGCGATCACCGTAACGATGTCGCGCGGGGTGGTTTCCTGGGCAAAATCGACGATCATGTCATCATCGATCAGGCGGGCTTCACCGAACGGTGCCTTACGGGTTAGCCAGCACAGATGATTACTGCAATACGCGTATAAATAACGTGAATCGCTGAATAACAAATTACAAACCCCCAGGGTATTCAGTTCCTGACTGAGTGTATGCAGCATCCGCCACAGGGTTGCCTGCCGGGCTGGCGGCTTCTGCCAGCGCTGGCGGATTTGATCCAGTAGCCAGCAGAATGCATATTCACTGTCGGTGGTACCGACCGGCTGATAATATTTCAGAGGTCGTTTTTTGATGCCACGCAACTGACCATTATGCGCAAACGACCAGACCCGACCCCATAACTCACGGGTAAACGGATGGGTATTTTCCAGGCTGACCCGACCCCGGTTGGCACGCCGGATATGGCACACCACGGTCAGACTCTTGATGGAATAATTACGAATCAGTTGCGCAATTTCGGATTCGGCACTGGCATTGGGATCGTGAAACGTGCGGCAGCCACGGCCCTCATAAAAGGCAATACCCCAGCCATCGGCATGCGGCCCGGTCCGCCCGCCGCGCTGCATCAGGCCGGCAAAGCTGAAACGAATATCGGTGGGTACATTGGCGCTCATACCCAGTAGCTCGCACATGGTCTTGCTCTCTCTTACACCCTGCAGCGATCTTTTCCGCTCGGCCCTTCAGGCCCGGCCGCGAGGCTCAGGCCGCTTGCGGGCGACGGCTGAAACGGGCGCTGATCTGATCCCAGAACAGTTCGATGACCACACAGGCGCAAACGACGATTATGGCCAGAATCTGAATGCCTGTAACCGCTTCGTTCAGGATGAAATACGCCAGTAACGCGGCAATAACCGGCTTCAGGAAAAACACATAATTCGCTCGCGGCATATCCGACATTGCCGCTAGACCGCCCAGCCACAGCACCATCGCAATGGTCGTATTCCACCAGCCCATAGCCATGATGGCCCAGTATTGCGAAGGTTCACGGTCGAACAGGGTGAGCGGATTTACCCAGATATCCCAGGCCGCCCCGACTGCAAACCAGAGCCCGATAGCGCCCAGCGCGAAGGTGAATGTGGTCATGCGGATGGCACCGTATTGGTTAATAAGGGGCTTGACCATCACCATATAAATGGCACCCAGCAAAGCGCAGCCAATCGCCATCAGCACACCGACGAAAGCCAGGCTGTCGACCTCGGCTAGCTGATACAGATACCCGTCCGTCATCAGCAAAATAACCCCCACAGTAGCACCAATACCGCTGGCGATTTTCGCGGCGGGAACAGCGGTGCGGGTCAGCACGGCATGCACGATAACCACCCAGATCGGCATTGTGGTGACCAGTGTAGCGACCTGGATAACGGTTGCGTATTCCAGCGACCAGTGAAAAATCAGCTGCGCCAGTGCCATACCGAAAATCGACAGCAATAAAATACGCATCGGCTGTTCCCGCAAAGGCGTCCAGAGATCGCGCGTGCGCGGATTCAAAAGCGCGACCAGTACCAGGCCAGAGCCGCCCAGGATAAATCGCCAGACCGTCAGTTCAGGGCCAAAAACACCGGTTAACTTGGCAACAAACTCGCTGGATGCATGGCCTAACACACCCAGCATGATTGCCACATAGGCCCAAAAAGTAATATTCCGCGACATTAATATATCCCCAGCAGGATGTTTGTATAAAACACCACAGACTTAAGAAAAATGGTTTTAAAGACAGCAAACTGCCACATAATCTGGCGTCTGTTTATAGCTTCTATGCAGAGGCCAGGAATGCCGACGACAGACCAGACACTACCAGCAAAATAACGCACTTTGCGTATTAGACACGCACATTATCTTGCAAATTTGCAAAATCTATTAAGGTTTGCAAGATTCTTGGAACACACGGTACTATGCTTTCACCAATTGGCAGAGCCGTTGGTAAAATTAATTACTATATTAAATATTTATATAAATAAAAAATTATTTATATAAGGGATAAGGAGGAAGTTATGAGAACTTGCCTGAAATCTATTGTTACAACCGTAACAGTTGCATCTGTACTGACGTTTGCCAGTATTCCCAACGCCGATGCCAAAAAGCTGCGCTGGAAACTGCACGCTGCTTTCGGACAAAACGTTGCGGTTATCGGTCCCCCCCCACATCGCGTAGCTGAAGCCGTCAAACGGATGTCAGACGGCGATTTCGATATCAAAGTCTTTGAGCCTGGCGCGCTGACTGGTGGTTATGCGTATTACGATCCGGTCTCGCAGGGTGCTATCGACGCCGCTTTCGGTACCCCAGGTGCCAACCAGGGCAAAAATATTGCGTATGCCTTTCTGTCAACCTGGCCGTTCGGCCCGGCAGCGCCCGAATTTGCAGCCTGGATGATGCACGGTGGTGGTGTGCAGCTGGCGGAGGAGTTTTACGCTCGCGATAACATCAAGTTTCTGCTGTGCGGCATGATCCCGCCCGAAACCTCCGGTTGGTTTCGCGAGGAAATCACCAGTCTCGAACAACTTAAAGGCATGAAAATGCGTTTCTTCGGCCTGGGTGCCAAAGTCATGCAGAAATTCGGCGTTTCCACCCAGCAATTAGCCGCTGCGGATATTTATCCGGCACTGGAGCTGGGCACCATCGATGCCACCGAGTTTTCCATGCCGGCAATCGACCGCACGTTGGGGCTTTACCAGATTGCCAAATATAACTACTACCCTGGCTGGCACCAGCAGTCGACCTCGAATGAACTGCTGATCAATATGGATAAATGGAATGAACTGCCTGATAACTATCAGGCCATGCTGGAAACAGCCTGTACCGCCAGTATCGCGCAGATGATCGCCGATGGTGAAGCCTCGCAATTCCAGGCGATGATCGATAACGAAGCCAATGGCGTCAAGAACCTGACATGGCCTGATGAGGTTATCGGGGAATTCCGCAGCAAGTGGGATGAAGTCCTGCAGGAAGAGCTGGCCGCCAGTGAAGACCTGCAAAGAGTCTGGGATTCTTTCACATCTTTCGATGAGAAATACCAGGTCTGGGGTGCACGCGGCTATCTGAAGTAATTATCAGCTGACGTGTAATCGCGCTTGCAAAGGCTGGCTGATTAACTTGAGCCAGCCTTTATTTTATCTGGTATACGACAAACGGTACCCAGGGTGGAAAAATTACTTTATTTAGCCGATTTTTTTGACCGCCCAGCCCGCTTTCTTGGCAAAGTTGCTGGGTGGATTATGCTGCCGCTGATCGGGGTAATCATGTTCGATGTGATTACCCGCAAGATCGACTTTATCCGCATTGGTATGGCAGAACTCAATCTGCGCTGGCTCAACCCAATTATTTTTCAGGATATGGAATGGCACCTGCACGGGATAATCCTGTTCCTGTCATTCGGGTTTGGCTACCTCATGAATGCTCATGTCAGGGTGGATATTTTTCGCGAGATGCTATCGCATCGCAAACAGGCCTGGTTTGAATTATGCGGTCTGATCCTGTTTGCCATTCCCTATCTGTCACTTATCACTTATTTCGCTATCCGGTTTGTGCTGCTTTCTTTCTCGCAAGGGGAAGGTTCCGAATCATTAACCGGTATCGGAATGCGTTATATTATTAAAGCCGCCATGGTTTTTGGCTTCCTCCTACTGTGGGCTGCCTTCATCGCCACGATGCTGCGTTTATTCGCGTATCTGTTCGGCGATGCCAACACCCAGCATGCTGCCGAAGGAAAGCTGGCCGTATTTGCTGAATCTGAAGAGCTGGAAAAACACCGCCAGGAGCTCGAGAAAGCTTCAGCCGAGCAAACCCATAGGGAGGCCACGCCATGATGCCTGAATGGTTATTCGACCATTTATATGAATACCTGGGTGGATATATGTTCCTGGCCCTGGCGATGGCCCTGTTTACCGGATTTCCGGTGGCGCTGGCGCTTGGCGGTGTAGCCATGATGTTTGGCTTCCTGGGCATTTACTTCGATCTGGTCAGCTTCAATGAGTTTTTCAATGTCCCGAACCGGATGTGGGGCGGTGACGGTGCCAGTGGCGCCGTACAGAATCCGGTGCTGGTCGCCATACCCTGTTTTATTTTCATGGGTACGATGCTGGAGCGTTCTCGGGTTGCCGACGATTTACTGCATATTCTGCAGGTGCTGTTGCGGCGGGTACCGGGTGGACTGGCATTATCCGTTACGGTGATGGGCACTATCATGGCTGCCACCACCGGTATCATCGGTGCGTCCGTGGTCATGATGACACTCCTGGCATTGCCGACCATGCTGGCTCAGCGCTACAGCACACCACTGGCAACCGGCACTCTGGCGGCTTCAGCCACACTGGGCATCCTGATTCCGCCATCAATTATGCTGGTGTTAATGGCAAACCTGATGGCCATCTCGGTGGGCAATCTGTTTCTTGGCGCTATCCTGCCGGGTCTGGTGCTGTCAGCGCTGTATTTTTCTATATCTATGTCACCAGTTCAGTGAAACCGGAATGGGCACCGCCGCTGAGTGAGGATGCGGTCGATATCGCGCCAGCCAACCGAAGTCGGCTTATGCTGTTCATCGCATTGCTGATCGGCGTGATTGTGCTGGCTCAAGTGCTGTCACATACCGCACTTGGTGAAACCCTGGATTTTGGCCTGATCGCTTTTTTTATTATTTTTGGGATGTCGATGTTTTTCGGCAAGCGTGAAGGGCCAAGCCTGTTTGGCATGGTGCTGAAAGGCTTTATCCCGCCGGTTTTTCTGATTGTGCTGGTACTCGGTTCGATTTTCGGCGGCTGGGCTACACCCACCGAAGCTGCCGGTATTGGCGCTTTCGGTTCGATCATACTGGCTCTGGTCAACGGCACGCTGAGTAAAACGGTACTGTCCGATGTCTGCCAGCGTACCGCGCTGACAACCTCGATGATTTTTCTGATCTTTCTCGGCGCAACCACGTTTTCTTATTTTTTCCGCGCCCTGTATGGGGAAGATCTGATCATTGAGTTCATCGACCATCTCGATCTGGCACCCTGGGGTTTGCTGTTTTTGCTGATGGGCGTGGTTTTTGTGTTGGGTTTCTTTTTCGACTGGCTGGAAATCACACTGATCATTCTGCCGGTGTTTACGCCGGTCATGAGGGTGATTGCGCCGGAATTTGCCGCGCATGTCGGCATGGACGGCACTGAACCCATCAAGGCCATCGAATTGCAAGTGCTGTACTGGTTTGCAATTTTGGTCGCGATCAACCTGCAAACCTCATTCTTGACGCCACCGTTCGGTTTTGCGCTGTTTTATATGAAAGGGGTCGCACCTTCCAGCGTTAAAATGCAGGATATTTACCTTGGCATTATTCCGTTTGTGATACTACAGTTAATCGGGCTGAGTATCGTCCTGTACTGGCCGCAAATCGCGCTATGGCTACCGAACGCCATGCTCGAATAGGCCCCAGGAGGCTCCAGTCGCCAGTCTTTAGGGTTTTATTAAAAAAGGCTGGCGACGCTTTTTTGCACAGCGTCATGGTAACGCTGTAAGTTCTATTCCCAGCAAAAAAATATAAAGGTTAAAGACGTATGCAGAACCATCCAAAACTGTTGCTCCTGGCAGACAAATTGGAATCCATCGCCCAGTTCTTTGGCAAGCTGGGTGCCTGGATGATTATTCCACTGGTCTCCATCATTATTTTTGATGTCGTGACCCGTAAATTCCAGTTTATCCAGCAGGCAATCATGGCCAATTCGGCACTGTATGATTTTCTGTCGCCCACCAAACTGCAGGAAATGGAATGGCATCTGCACACCGTTATTTTTTTACTCGCATTAGGGTACGCCTACACTAAAAATGCTCATGTGCGGGTTGATCTGGTACGCGAGAAACTTTCTTACCGCAAACAGGCCTGGATCGAGTTTCTGGGCCTGATCTGTTTTGGTATCCCCTATCTGCTGGTGGTCGGTTATTTTTCCTGGACGTTTATCATGCAGGCCTGGGAGTCCAACGAAGGTTCTGCTGCCATGACCGGTCTCAGCCACCGCTGGATGATCAAATCGTTCGTGCTGATCGGCTTATCTTTACTGATGATGGCGGTCATATCCACCATACTCCGGCAGATATTCTATTTATTCGGCCCCGCTGAATTGCGCGACAGAATACCCATGCCGATGCTCGCGACAGACCAGCCCCTGCCCATTGTCAAGCTGGATCTGGATGACAGCTCAGCCACGCCACCCCCTGCACGATAACGCGTACTGATGCAACAAACTCACTCTTAATAACACATCGTAAAACAACAACAATACAACCAAAGGTTTCATATTTATGTACTGGGAAGATTACCTGCCTGCCATCATGTTTCTTACCCTGGCACTCGGTTTGTTCTCCGGGTTTCCGGTGGCGTTCATGGTCGGCGGCGTCGGTTTGTTATTCGGGTTTATTGGCTGGTCCGTCGATTATTTCTCGCTCATCGAGTTTTACAACATCCTGCCTCGCGTCTGGGGCGGCGCGGCGGAAAATCTGGTGCTGGTCGCCGTACCCTGCTTTGTTTTCATGGGCACCATGCTGGAGCGCAGCGGCGTCGCCAGCGATCTGCTGGATATTCTGGATGTGTTATTACGCCGCATACCGGGCGGACTGGCGCTTGCCGTGACCGTGATGGGCACGATTATGGCCGCCACCACCGGCATTATCGGTGCCTCTGTCGTGATGATGACATTGATGGCACTGCCGACCATGCTGCGGCAACGCTATAACACACCGCTGGCAACCGGCACACTGGCCGCCTCGGCGACGCTGGGCATTCTGATACCACCCAGTATCATGCTGGTTATCATGGCCGATCTGCTGTCCATCTCGGTCGGTAATTTATTTCTTGGCGCTATCGTGCCAGGGTTTTTATTATCCGCCTTGTATTTTCTGTATATTTTCCTGGTCAGTTCGGCCCGGCCAGACTGGGCACCGCGCCTGGCCGATGATGTCGGTCCCAAAACCACCATTGCGCTAATCATGATGATCATCAAAGGCTTCATGCCGCCAGTGTTTCTGGTCGTACTGGTGCTCGGCTCGATTTTTGCCGGTTGGGCCACCCCGACCGAAGCTGCCGGCGTTGGTGCGTTCGGCGCAACTCTGCTGGCCCTGTTTAACCGCCGTCTGAACCTCGAAGTCCTGAAAGATGTGAGCGAGCGCACAGCGCTGACCTCAGGCATGATTTTCTTTATCTTCATCGGTGCAACCACGTTTTCCTATGTGTTCCGTTCCCTGGGCGGTGAAGATCTGATTATCGATACCATTGAATATATGGGCCTGAGTTCCTGGGGGTTGCTGTTTGTCCTGATGGGCACCGTGTTCCTGCTGGGATTTTTCTTTGACTGGATCGAGATCACCCTGATCGTGCTGCCCGTATTTTCGCCTATTGTTAAAATCATGGACTTTGGCGATCACATCGCCAGTGCCGATATCATCTACTGGTTTGCTATCCTGGTGGCGGTCAATCTGCAGACTTCGTTTTTAACACCGCCGTTCGGGTTTGCCTTGTTTTATATGAAAGGGGTCGCTCCGCCCTCGGTGAAACTGCAGCAGATTTATGTGGGTATCATTCCGTTCGTGATACTGCAACTGATCGGTCTGGCAGCCGTGATTTACTGGCCTCAGCTGGCCTTATGGCTGCCCCACACTCTGCTCGAATAAGCACAATTCAATTAAGCATCTGCGGCATAACGCAGCGCTATCAACGCCTGTGTTCGACGTTGCGTTACTGCCGAATCATGGCCTGCGCCATGACCTCGGCGCCTGACTGGATTTTTTACCGGACCATTGCATTATGAGTCATTTATTCAGCCCCGTTACCCTGCGCGGCCTCACCTTGCCGAACCGCATTATTGTGTCCTCGATGTGCCAATACAATGCCCAGCACGGCAATGCCAATGACTGGCATTTGATGCATCTGGGCCAGTTCTGCATGGGCGCGGCAGCGCTGGTCATGACGGAAGCCACCGCCGTCTCGGCCACCGGGCGTATCTCGCAGCAATGCCTCGGCCTGTATAACGACGACAACGAACAGGCGCTGCAGCGGGTACTCGAATTCTGCCGCCAATACGGTGTTACCGCACTCGGCATTCAGCTCGCCCATGCCGGCCGCAAAGCCTCCACCCAGCGCCCGCTGGACGGTGGCAAACCTTTGCCTGCAGAGACAGCCTGGCCAACCGTAGCACCGTCTGCACTGCCCTACGCGCCCGACTGGCACACCCCGCAAGCGCTGGACCGGGCCGGTCTGGCGCAAGTCAAAGCGGAGTTTGTCGCCAGTGCCGAGCGGGCGGCCCGACTGGGCTTCGAGGTCGCCGAACTGCACGCCGGGCACGGTTATCTGCTGCATCAGTTTTTATCCCCGCTTAGCAATCAGCGGGATGATGAATACGGCGGCAGCACCGCCAATCGCTGCCGTTATGTGCTGGAAGTGTTTGCCGCTGTGCGGGCGGTCTGGCCGCAGGACAAACCCTGCGGTATCCGCGTCTCTGCCAGCGACTGGGTCGAGGGCGGCTGGAGCCTGGCCGAAACCGTCGAGCTGGCGCACGTGTTGCAGGAACTGGGCTGTGATTTTATGGATGTGACCAGTGGTGGTCTGGACCCGCGGCAGAACATTCCCGTTGGGCCCGGTTATCAAGTGCCGTTTGCAGCCGAAGTCAAAGCCAAAACCGGTTTGCACACCTGGAGCGTGGGTATGATCACCCAGCCCCGTCAGGCCGAAGATATTATCGCCAGCGGCCAGTCCGATTGCGTGGCACTGGCGCGGGCCATGATGTTCAATCCTCGCTGGGCCTGGCAGGCAGCGCTGGAGCTGGGTGCAGAAACGGCTTATTCGCCCATGTACGCCCGCTGCAAACCGTCCGTCTGGCCCGGTGCGAAGTAAGCGTTATTCCACCGTCGCAATGCGCAGAAAATTGGTCGTGCCCGAAACACCGAATGGCATCCCGGCGGTAATTGCCAACAGCTCACCACGCTGGGCGAAATTGTGTCCCAGCGCCACCTGAGAGGCATCGTTGATCACATCCGAGACTCGTTCCACCTCTTTACTGAGCACCGAGTGCACGCCCCACACCAGGGTCAGCATACGGGCGGTGCGGTTATGCGGCGTCAGGCTCAAAATCGGAGCATGCGGCCGTTCGCGGGCAGCCCGCAGACTGGTCGAACCCGAGCTGGTATAAGTCACTGTCGCCACTATCGGCAGTGAATGCGTTACCGTGCGCAAGGCGGCACAGATTGCATCGGCCGTTGTGGTACCGGTCTGCGGATGCGCAGCATCCAGCATTTCCTGTTGCTGCGGGTCTTGCTCAACGTTCTGGATAATACTGTCCATCATGGCAACCGCATGCACCGGGTATTTACCGGCTGCGGTTTCAGCTGACAGCATGACTGCATCAGCCCCGTCGTAAATGGCCGTCGCCACATCAGAGGCTTCGGCCCGGGTTGGCGTAGGGGAATTGATCATGGATTCCAGCATCTGGGTCGCTACCACCACCGGCTTGCCGGCTTTGCGGCAGGCGCGCAAGACCCGTTTCTGAATACTCGGCACGCGCTCCGGCGGTAATTCCACCCCCAGATCACCACGCGCAACCATGACCGCATCGGACAAGGCCACGATTTCATCCAGACGCTCGACCGCTGAGGGTTTTTCAAGCTTGGTCATAATCTTGGCGTGATCTCCGACCAGTTCGCGCAGTTCTTCCAGATCGGCCGGACTTTGCACAAACGACATGGCGACCCAGTCCACCTCCAGTTCCAGCCCGAAGGCCAGGTCTTCCCGGTCTTTCGCGGTGATCGGTGACAGCGGAATCACCACACCCGGCACATTGACGCCTTTATGATTGGACAGCAGGCCGCCGACGATAACCTCGGTATTCACAAAATCGGGACCGGCATCAAGCACTTTCAGGCGGATATTACCATCGTTCAATAGCAGATCATCACCGCTGCTGAGCGCTTTGATAATTTCGGGATGCGGCAGATTGACCCGCTGTTTGCTGCCAGGCGTGGTATCCAGATCGAGGCGGAAGCAATCCCCTGCGCGCAACTCAACAGAACCATCAATAAAATTTCCGACCCGGAATTTTGGTCCCTGCAGATCCAGTAAAATGCCGATAGGCCGGTGCAGCTTCTGCTCCAGCTCACGGATCTCCTGATAGCGCCGACGATGATCATCATGACTGCCATGGCTGAAATTGAGGCGAAACACATCGGCACCGGCTTTGAACAGCGTGGCAATAGCGTCAGCACTGGAACTGGCGGGTCCCAAAGTGGCAATGATTTTAGCTTTACGATAACGGCGCATGGTGGCTCCTGATGGACTCAAAAAAAAACCGGACCCAGTCGCTTAGCGACGGCCCGGTTATGATAACGCAGTTCAGCGACGATATTATTTCATACTATTGGCTGCCCTCTGTCAGGGCATGGCTTTACCTTCTTTCCAGGCTTGCAGCAGCGCATCGTAGCTGACCGTCATACCTCGCGGTTTTATATTGTCCAGTTTGGCTTTGAGAGCACCGGGCTGACTCAGCCAGTAACTTTCGTCCTGCTCTTCGTTCAGCCTGGGACCGCACTCACCCTGGACGCCTGGCCCCATGAACGTTCCAGCCGGGCCATGACCTTATTCATTGCACCGGCCAGATTGTCCATTCCCCATTGGCAAACGCTGACCCACTACCAGTTAAGAGCCTTGGAATGAGACATATCAGCCTGATCGATCCCGTCCTCAACCGAATCGCTGTCGGCAAAGTATTCATCGAATTTTTGCTGCGCCTGATCCCCGAACAGGATTTCACAGGCCTCCATCAGGCCTTGCGAGTGTTTGATGTCAGCCTTGCGTACCACCAGGGCAATTTTGGAACGCCGACGCAGAAAATCCTCCAGCCTGGTGATCATTTCCCGCTGTGCGGCCAGTTGCAGTTCACAACGGGTATATTCCGTGCCCTGAATTAGCAATTCAGCCTGACGCGGATCCGCCTGGACCTGCTTCAGTAACGTGATAGCCTCGGCACCGTAACGACGCCAGTAAAGGGTGGACAGCGGCTCGGTCGATGACGCCGGGGTCAGGCGATCCAGCCCTATCCGCTCAGCCTGCCGGAAAAACGCGGCTCGGATATCAGCAGACGGCTCGCCGTACCATTTCTCCCGTGGTGCGGGTAGAGTGATATCCATTTGCTGCACGTACTCGCAAATCTCATCGCCAACATTAATACAGTCCGTCAGTTTGCCGCCGAAAATTGTAATCAGCCGGGTGGCCCGGTTGACATCAATTTCGTGCTTACGCGAAAGCTGCAGAAAATCTCGGTTACCGCCGCCATCCGCTTTAATCACGAGTGGCCGCACCCCGCAACGTTCAGCAATAATATCCTCTTTGATTAAAGGCTTATCGAGCTTCAGGCATTTGTTGATATTATCCAGAACAAATTTACGATCTTCTTCCGTCACTTCCGTGTGCGGGTCTTCAACCCGAGTATCCGTGGTACCGATACAGGTCCGCGCGCCCATCGGGATCGCGAAAAACAAACGCCCGTCATCCGCGAAAAACGCCAGCACCTGACGATTCGGCGTTACCCGATCGACGATCAGATGTATGCCTTTGGAAAACACATGGTGATGTTCCGTCTGCTGCTGCAGCGTTTGGTTGAGCCGATCCGCGAACGCGCCACCAGCATTGATCAGCACCCGTGCCTTGATCTCAAAGCTGCGCTCCCCGCACAGATCGCGGGCCTGCACTGCCCAGATGCCGCCATCCTGATCCGTCTGGCGGGCGGTTTCAGCTCTGACATAATTAGCCGCCACGCAACCCCGATCCATCGCGGTACGAACGAAGTTGAATACGAACCGGGCATCGTTGTCGTATAGATACGCGTCGGAATAGACGAATCCGCCGGTTACATGGGTGGTGTCCACGACCGGTTCTTCAGTCTGGATTTTGCGTTTCGAGAGCAGTCGTGGCGGCCGGGTATAACAGTTGCCAATCAGCCAGTACAGCCAAGTGCCCAACCATAACAATAAGGGGTGCCAGCGGAAGCCTTTCCTGATGGTGGTGAAAAACCGTATTTCCTGCACAGTGGAGGGATAGTGTTTAAGCAGGTGATTACGGCTTTTACATAATTGCCGCACCAGTTGAAACTCATAGGTTTCCATATATTTGATGCCACCCCAGGCCAGATTGGAGGAGTGCATACTGGTAAACCCGGCAAAATCACGTTCATCGATCAGCGCCACTTTGGCACCTTTGCCAGCCAGGGCAGCCGCTGATACGGCACCATTGATACCGCCACCGATAATCAGCACATCGAAAACAGTATCGGCCAGGCGCTCGATATTGGCATCTCGCAACTGCATCGCTTGTTTCCAAAATCCACGTTGAATGGATGATCAGTCTGCCAGGCTGAACACCAGCGCGCTTAATACCAGCGTGGCGGCAAAAGGTACTGACGACAGACAGTGTGCAACCGTTCAGCAACTGATCATATGGTCAGTAATAGTAGCATGATGATTTTTGAATATGAATATTAATTTTCACATTAGAAAACATAATTCGTAAAATCAAGCATCATCGGCTGCAATATGAACTTCTGTGTCCAGGCTCGTAAGAATAGGTTGCAAATCAGGCGGTACCGGCTGATCGGTAAACAAGGCATGAATCTGTGATAAGTCACCCAGCCGAACCAGCGCATTGCGATTAAATTTACTGTGATCGGCCACCAGTAATACTTTCCGGGAATGTTTGATTATTGCTTCAGAAACACGTACTTCACGATAGTCAAAATCCAGCAGGGACCCGTCATTCTCGATGCCTGAAATCCCTATTACGCCAAAATCGACTTTAAACTGACTGATAAAATCAATAGTGGCTTCACCGATTACACCACGATCCCGGTTACGGACCAGGCCGCCAGCAATGATGACCTCAATGCTCGGGTTAGAACATAAGATAGTCGCAACATGCAGATTATTGGTAATAACCCGCAACCCCTGATGATCAATCAGCGCCTTGGCCACCTCTTCGGTAGTGGTGCCGATATTGATGAAAAGTGACGCATGATCGGGTATATAACGTGCCGCCAGGCGACCAATCCGCTGTTTCGCATCATGGTTTAATACCTGTCGTGCCGGATAGGCAATATTTTCCACGCTGCTGGGCGGCAAGCCCGCACCACCGTGATAGCGATTCAGGAGCCCCTGTTCGCAAAGGTCGTTGATATCACGTCGAATTGTTTGTGGTGTAACCTGAAAATATTCGGCCAGATTCTCGATGGAAGCATATCCCTCGCGACGCACCAATTGCAGCACTTCCAGCTGGCGCTGGTTGAAAGATGTGGTTTTTAAAGCCACGATTTAACTCCTTCCGTTACCCTGTGAACGGTGGCATCGACGGGTCCTATGCACGCATTAACCCTATTCTTGTTGATGACGACTGCAGCGGTCGCAATCGTGACTTTACCCGTCAGATCCGGGCTCTGTACGCGTACAGTGGTATTTATTTTGGATATGTTATATTTTTCGAATATTTTCATTTTTGAAAACAAACCTGTTGTCTTTCATTTTCTATCATTAGTTCTGTCATGTAAAATCAAAATAAAAACAGATAGCAACGCAAAACTTTCCAGTCGAGGAGCCCCCGATGACGTCTCATATTCTGGCCATTGATCAAGGCACAACCAGCACGCGCGCGATTATATTCGACCTGGACGGCACTATTCTGGCTACGGCACAGCAGGAGTTCAGGCAGATTTATCCACAGGATGGATGGGTCGAACACGACCCGGAGGATATCTGGCAGAGCACACTGGCGGTAAGCCGGCACGTCTTGCAGCAGTGCGGCGACAAAGTCAGTGCCATCGGCATCACCAATCAGCGCGAGACGACACTGGTATGGGACCGCACTACCGGTCAGCCTATTTACAACGCTATCGTCTGGCAGGACCGGCGTACCGCCAGGTACTGTGAAGCGCTGCGCGACGCCGGTCATGAAGCCGCCGTCACGGCCAGCACCGGCCTGGTATTGGACCCTTATTTTTCCGGCACCAAACTGGCCTGGCTGCTGGATCATGTAGACGGTGCCCGCACCCGCGCCGAACGCGGTGAACTGGCGTTCGGCACGGTGGATACATTTCTGCTGTGGCGGCTGAGCGGAGGCAAAATACACGCTACCGATGCCACCAATGCCGCCCGCACATTGCTGTTTAATATTCATACCCAGCAGTGGGATGATACCCTGCTTGAACTGCTCAATATCCCGCGCGCACTGCTGCCGGAAGTACACGACAGCGCCGCCGATTTCGGCAGCACGGATACTGCCGTACTGGGCCGCGCACTTCCGGTGGCCGGTATTGCCGGCGATCAGCAGGCCGCCCTGATCGGCCAGGCCTGCTTTCAGCCCGGTATGCTGAAAAGTACCTATGGCACAGGCTGTTTCGCTATTTTGAATACCGGCTCACAAGCGGTAAACTCGCATAATAAGCTGCTGACCACCGTGGGTTATCGTCTGAACGGACAGGTAACGTATGCGGTTGAAGGTTCGATTTTCATTGCCGGTGCCGCGATACAGTGGCTGCGTGATGGCCTGGGCGTTATCCGCTCAGCGGCCGAATCCGAGGCGCTGGCCAGTAATCTGCCGGACAATAAAGGTGTCTATCTGGTGCCTGCTTTCACCGGTTTGGGCGCGCCGCACTGGGATCCGCATGCGCGCGGCGCGCTGTTCGGTATGACCCGCGATACCGGCCCGGCAGAACTGGTGCGCGCAGCGCTGGAATCGGTCTGCTACCAGACCCACGATTTACTGACTGCGATGGCGAAAGACGGTGCCAGCCGGCCCCGCGCACTGCGCGTCGATGGCGGTATGATCGCCAACAACTGGTTGCTGCAATGTCTGGCCGATATCGCCGACGTCCCTACGGAACGACCCAAGGTAATCGAAACTACCGCCCTGGGCGCAGCTTATCTGGCGGGACTGCAAACCGGCCTGTTCAGCTCGCTGGATGAGATTGCCAAAGGCTGGCAGCTGGACCGGCGCTGTGACCCTGCGCTGCCGCCCAAAACCCGCAGCCAACTGCTGCACGCCTGGGCCCAGGCGGTCAAAAGCACGCAGGCATTTTCCGGCACAGGCATTTCCTGAAAAATGATCTATTGTTAACCTGAGCCTTAGCCTTTATAGGGCCGATCACGACAATCAACAGCAGAGCAAACTGCTCACAGTAAGGAGATAACATGCATCAACGTCAACTTGGGGCCGGCGGCCCGATGGTGGGGGCAATCGGTCTCGGTTGCATGAGTTTCGCCGGCTTTTACGGTCCAACCGACGAAGCTGAGAGCCACGCGACGCTGGCTCGGGCGCTGGATCTCGGCTGTGATTTTCTCGATACTTCGAATGTCTACGGTGCGGGGCTCGCCGAGCGTGTCATGGGCTCTTTTATTGCGCAAAATCCAGGCAAATTCAAGATTGCGACCAAAGTCGGTATTCGGCGCGATCCGCAACGGGGGCGTTTTTTCGACAACAGCCCGGAACATCTGCGCGAAGCGCTGGAAGGGTCATTGCAGCGCCTGAAGGTTGATTATGTGGATCTCTATTATATCCATCGGCGCGAGCAGGCCCGGCCCATTGAAGAGGTCATGGAAACTCTGGTCAGTCTGAAACAAGAGGGCAAAATTGGCGGTATCGGCTTTTCCGAGATTTCGCCGGCTTCACTACGCCGCGCCCATGCGGTACATCCGGTCATGGCGGTGCAGAGTGAATATTCGCTCTGGACCCGGCTGCCGGAGTTGGGCATGCTGCAAACCTGCCAGGAACTGGGCGTTGCTTTTGTGCCTTTTTCACCGCTGGCGCGCGGTATGTTCAGCGATACCCCACCCGATCCGGCACAATTCCCGGATGACGATTTCCGCAAAGCCAATCCGCGTTTCGTTGAACCCAATTTCAGCTACAACGAGGCCATAATCTCGAAATTTCGCAGCTATGCCCATGATTGCGGACTGACGCCTGCAGCACTGGCGCTGGCCTGGGTACTGAACCAGGGCGACCACCTGATTCCGATCCCCGGCACCCGCTCAGTCAAGCATCTGGAAGAAGATCTGGCGGCAGCTGATCGCACCCTGAGTGCCACCGAACTGGCTGAGATCGAGGCATTGCTGCCGGTCGGCTTCGCCCATGGTGATCGCTATTCCGAAGCCCAGAACATCGGCCCCGAGCGCTATTGCTAAGAACAGCCAGATACGCTGTTTGCCAACGTCTGCGGCGGCAATCGCGCCGCTGCAGATTGACTCTGCCATCTGAATTTTAAATAAATTTATATATTTTTCATAAAATTACTCACAATACCAGCCAGTATCTGAGCATCATCACGCTACCCCATCCGCCCGCCTGTCCTGCAACAATTTCCAAGCTTGTGCATAACGTATACACAACACCTTTAGTATGACCGGTTTGGTTTTATACAACTGGACGTCATCCGCGACTGATGCGAAACTTGCCGCCTTATTATTTTGTGCCCGTCCATTTTAAACTACTCAAAGGCCCACTATGAGCGCTGCATCACAAGCTTTCCACGGCGTACTGGTCCCGGTATTGACGCCTTTCACCAGCACTCTGGACCCCGACACCAAACGCTTTACCCGCTTTTGTCACTGGCTGTTGGCGCAGGGTGCGCACGGTCTGGCGGTCTTTGGTACGACCAGCGAAGCCAACTCCCTGGCTCTGGGCGAACGCATGTCGCTGCTGCAAGCCCTGGTCGAAGCGGGCGTTCCCGCCCAGCGCTTATTGCCAGGAACCGGCACCTGCGCCTTGCCGGACAGCGTAGAACTGACCCGCCATGCGCTGGCTGTCGGTTGCAAAGGGGTTCTGGTATTACCGCCGTTTTATTATAAAAATGTCAGCGATGAAGGATTATATGCTGGCTATTCCGAGCTTATTCAACGAGTTGGTGACAATAGGCTGAAAATT
Organism: Gammaproteobacteria bacterium; assembly: GCA_041396125.1. Classification (GTDB taxonomy): domain Bacteria; phylum Pseudomonadota; class Gammaproteobacteria; order Competibacterales; family Competibacteraceae; genus JAWKZG01. The sequence continues at coordinate 167,966 of JAWKZG010000003.1, forward strand.
TATCTGTATCATATTCCGCAGATGAGTTATGCGCCACTAAACCTGAAACTGATCGAGCGCCTGACAACAGCCTACCCGCAAACCATTATCGGTATTAAAGACAGCTCCGGTGACTGGGACAACACCCAGGCCATCATGCGGGAATACCCCCATCTGGCGGTGTTTCCCTCCTCGGAAAGTCGCTTACTGGATGCGCTGCGACTGGGCGGTGCCGGCTGTATCAGTGCTACCGCCAATATTAATGTGGCGCAGATCAGCACGCTGGCCAATCATTGGCAATCCGAGCAGGCGGATGCGTTGCATCAGTCAGTTTCCCGGCTGCGCAGCATATTCGAAGCGCAACCGTTGATACCCGCCCTGAAAGATATTGTCGCGCACTTTAGCAATGATCCCGGCTGGCGACCGGTGCGGCCGCCATTGACCAGTCTGTCACCCGATCAGGCGGCATCCTTGCGGGAAACCCTGCAGGGGATCGATTTTCAATTTCCGTTTACCGCCCATCACTAGCGCCCGCAGCTAGCCCTTCGTAATACCGCGTCAGCCCGGCGCGGTATTACCTCTAATGCCAGAGGCTCTTCAGAGCGCTGGCCCCATCAGCAATTCGGGCAACCAGGTGGCAATGCCAGGGAATATGCACAAAATGACGATGCCCAGCACCATCAACAGCATGAACGGCAAGGCCCCCAGCAAAACGGTCGGCAGTTTCACATCGGGCACGATACTGTTGATGACATAAAGGTTCAACCCCACTGGCGGGGTGATCAGGCCGATTTCCATATTGATGGTCAACACCACAGCAAACCAGTAAGGGTCGAATCCTGCCTGGGTAATAATCGGCAGAATAATCGGCGCGGTCATCAGGATGACCGCTACCGGCGGCAGGAAAAAGCCGGCTACCAGCAAAAACAGATTTATCACCCCCATCAAAGCCCAGGGGTTAAGCCCCAATGCGGCGATCCACTCGGCAATCGACTGAGTCACAAACAGGCTGGAAAGCGTATAACTGAGCAGTTCCGAAGCGGCGATAATCATCATGATCATCACGCTTTCGCGGGTGCTGGTACTGAACACCGCCCAGATCTGCCGAGGTCGCCACATGCGATAAATCACTATTACCAGCAGCAGACAGAACATGGCACCCACACCTGCCGCTTCAGACGGGGTGGCTACGCCGCCGTACAGCACATACAAAATACCCACGATAATCAGCAGAAACGGCACCACCTTGGGTGCCAGTTCCAGCTTTTCGCGCAGACTGTAGCGACGCTTCGCATTCTCCAGACCGTGACCACTGCGCCAGGCATAGAAAATTGACCAGGCCATGAACAAGCCGGTCAGCATCAGGCCCGGCAGAATACCGGCGATAAACAGGCGGCCAATCGAGGTTTCGGTGGCGATACCGTAAACGATCATGGTGACGCTGGGCGGGATCAGAATACCCAATGTGCCACCGGCGGCAATCGCGCCGGTCGCCAACTGATCGGGAACCCCCCGTTTGCGCATTTCCGGGATGCCCATTTTACCGATTGCCGCGCAGGTGGCAGGCGATGAACCACTGAGCGCAGCAAAAATAGAGCAGGCTCCCAGATTGGACATGATCAGGCCGCCCGGCACGCGATTCAGCCAGCGATCCAGCGCTTCGTAAAGATCGCGTCCGGCGGGCGAGGCAGCCACCGCAGCGCCCATCACAATGAACATGGGAATCGATACCAGACTGAACTCGGCCAGACCGGAAAAAAAGGTTTCACCCAGAATACTGAGGCTGTCGAACCCTTCAAAAGCAACCAGAAACCCGATCGCTACAAGACCCAGCCCAAACGCGATGGGAATACCGGTTGCCAGCAGCAGTACCGTGACAATACCCAGTAACGCACCAATTTCCAGTGGACTCATATTTGTTTTTCCGGGGTTTGTTTTTCCGGGGCCTGTTCTTCTGGGGCTATACCAAACGGCGGTTCGCGTCCGCTCAGCAGGCACAAGATCTCAACCAGATACTGCAGGGTCAGTAACCCGATGCCCAGTGGCAACGGCAACAAGGGAATCCACAGAGGTATTGCCCAGACCGTGTCTGTCGTCCAGTTTTCGCGCCAGGCCTCAATAAAATAATTCCAGCCGGCCCAGCCCAGCGCTGCGCAGAATGTCAGTCCCAGCAAGGCGGCCAGAAAAGCCAGCAGAAAACGCCCGCGTGGGCCGAGATAATGAGGCAATAAATCGACATTGACATGGCCCCGTGTCAGCAGGACATAAGGACTGCCGATCAATGTGGCCGCCACTACGGCATAGGTGACGAATTCAGTCTGCCAGATGGTCGAGGCATTCAGGATATAGCGCATAACGACCATCTGACAGACGATGATGCAGGCGGCGGCCAGCAACAGCGCCGCCAGCACTCCGGTCAGTCGCGACAGACCCTGCACCAGGCGCACAAACAAATCCACCCACTATCCTCCTGCAAGTCAGGTGCGCAGCAATCTTGTCTTACTCAACCGCCAACGCCTTTTCGATGATTTCCTGTCCGCCGGGGACATCATTGGCGAAATTTTTATAGGAGGTTTCCTGGGCAATCGCTTTCCAGGCGGCGGCCTGCTCGGCGGTCATACTCACGACTTCCACGCCAGCTTCCCGGAATACGTCTTCCATTTTGCTGTCGAGTTTTTTGGCTTCTTCGAAAAAGTAGTCTTCAGCTTTCTGACCAGCGGCCATTAACGCCTGCTGCTGCTCGGGATTCAGTTTGTCCCAGCTTTTTTTCGACATCAGCACCGGCTCATACATGAACCACAGCGCGTAATCGCCCGGTGCGGTCAGGCATTTGACCTGCTCGTACAAACGGTAGGACACGAAACTGCCGGAACTGGTATTGGCAGCATCCAGCACGCCTGTCTGCATAGCGGTGTAGATTTCAGAACTGGGCATGGACGCGATGGAGGCCCCGGCACCCACCAGCATCTGCTCAAAGGCAGGACCGGCGGCGCGGGTGACCTGCCCTTCGATGTCAGCCGGGTTCAGAATGCAATTTTTGGTTGAGGCGAAACCGCCCGCCAGCCAGGCATCCGCCAATACGACGATACCGGCCTCGTTGATGATCTGCTTGATCGCATCCATATACGGCGAATCGTTCAGCCGCTTGGCATGCTCGTGGTTTTTCACCAGCCCCGGCATCAGTGTTGCGCTGAACTGGGGATGGCGACCGCTGGCATAATCCAGCGGAAACGCCGACAGATCGACCTGCCCTTTGACCATGGCCCCCCATTGCTCTTTGGGCTTGACCAGGGAACCGCCCGGATAGACCCGGATCTCCAGTCCGACATTTGCCGCCTCGACATCACGGGCAATAATCTGCACCATTTCATCGCGCACATCACCCTTGCCGCCGGGCCATTGATGTGACGCTTTCAGAATCTCCTGCCCTGACGCAACCCCAGCGGCAGCCAGTAACAGACTAGTGACAACAACTGTACGAATAGGATGGAATGGCATGGTTTAACTCCTCGCTTTATGCAACTGTCATTATTAAGGCGCTTTCATTGTGAGGCCTTGACGGTATGAGTCCAAGGTCATCGCTCGATGAGCACCGGATTATGGCCCCTGAACGGCCGACCGCTTGCCGGTGTCCAGGGTGATTTATGAAATAATAATTATGAAACCCCAAGAACGTTAATTAAGCAAGGCTAATTTCAGCAGCATCCGGTGTACTGCCTGCCAGGCCCCGGCAAGATATTGCCCACCGTACGGAACAGACTGCCAGCCCGCGCCGGTACTGGTATACACTACGCCCGCCCGTTGCCTGCTCGTTATGTGGACAAACCGTTTGCCTGCATACAACAACGTTGCCGCTTTAGGTCGGCCCGGTTTGCCTGATACCGATTTGTCTGCTTTCTGTCTGCTTTCCAAATGGAACAATCACCATGAATAATGCATTACTGTACGGCTTAACCGTCCTGGTCTGGGGGTCGACCTGGTTTGCGGTCAAGTTCCAGCTAGGCACGGTTGATCCGGCACTTTCAGTGGTGTATCGCTTCGCCCTGGCGGCTGTATTACTGTTTGCCTGGTGCGGTCTGCGCGGCTTGAGACTACGCTTTTCCCTGCGCGATCACGGTTTTATGGTGTTATTGGGTGTCTTTTTGTTCGGGCTGAATTATCTGCTGTTTTATAAGGCCATCGGGCACATCACCAGCGGTCTGGTAGCGGTGACCTTCGCTACCATCACGATGATGAATATGATCAATGGCGCGATTTTCCTGCGCACGCCGCTACGATTGCAGCTGATCGTGCCGGCCGGTCTGGGCCTGCTGGGCATTGCGCTGGTGTTCTGGCCCGAGCTGTCGGCCTTCAGTCTGGCTGATGCCGGCTTTGCAGGTTTGCTGCTCTGTCTGCTGGCAACCTATTCGGCTTCACTGGGGAATATCGTCTCGGCGCGCAATCAGCGGGCAGGGCTGCCGGTGTTACAGGTGAACGCATTCAGCATGGCCTATGGCGCGGCACTCATGCTGGTTTATGTGCTGCTTGCGGGCACCCCTGTAAATTTTTCCTGGGACGTAGCGTATATCGGCTCGCTGCTTTATCTGGCCGTATTCGGCTCAGTCATTGCGTTCGGTTGCTATCTGACCTTGATCGGGCGTATTGGCGTGGAGCGAGCGGCTTACAGCAGTGTTTTGTTCCCGCTGGTGGCATTGGCGATCTCGACCGTGTTCGAAGCCTACCACTGGTCCGGCTCGGCGCTCGCAGGCTGTGCCTTAATTATACTCGGCAATATCCTGATTCTCAGGCCGCCTCAAGGCCGCACCCGTGCAACGGCCCGTACCAAGTGATGCGACTGAATCGTGTCTGCCGGGCAACATTGCCCGGCATGAACAAACTCACGAGCCTAGCGCGAGTCAGCATCACCGCTCGCCACCTCGCCGGGACGCTGACGCTCATGAATGCTTCTTTCTGCCTGGTGCCAGAACCGCACCACCCGCGCCAAATACTGAAACCGCACCGCAGCACTCAAGCGAGCAGCGGGATGTTGTTCCGGCGCGCTCAGAACCGTCGCGGGAATGCCACGAGCTGCGGCAACAATCTGTTCCAGATTCGGCGTCACTGCGAGTTCGCTCTTGCGGATCATGTATCACTCCTCTGCTGATATAAATTGGTTTAGTAGTATGCGTGGTAGCAATGACAGTTTTATGACGTCGATAATCAGCGAACTGTTCCGCTGCTGCTAAAATAAAGACGTTGATTATTATGCCTAGAATATAGTTCAGAATCAGCAAAACTGCCACTGCTCCCGCGTTTGGCTTGATGTGTAGCCGAGGTTTTTTTAAACCTCTTTAAGATCCCGTTTCTACTGATAAACGCCCGTTTTAAAAAACCGTATCAATAGACTATAAATCTCTTTATTAGTTAGACCGCAGCGAGAACAAAAATGTCCACTCTTTCAGCTCGTTTGTCCCTTGTTTTTTCATGTCTGGGTCACGCCATTATGCATCTGCTGGCAGCGTTTTATTTCGTGATTGTGCTGCAGCTGGAACAGGAATGGCAGCTGCCTTACCATGAGTTGATCGAGTTGTGGACGCTGGGTGCGCTGCTCATTGGTGTGGGGGCAATTCCGGCCGGCTGGCTGGGCGATCACTGGAGCGCGCCCGGCATGATGATCGTCATGTTCCTGGGCATGGGTGCCGCCTCGATCGCCTGCGGCCTGAGCACTACGCCGGGCGACCTGTTACTGGGCCTGAGTGCGCTGGGTCTGTTCGCCTCGATTTATCATCCAGTCGCTATCGCCTGGCTGATGCGCAATGCGGTTGCGCAGGGCAAGGCTTTGGGCGTCAACGGCATTTTCGGCAGTGCCGGGGTGGCCGGTTCGGGTATTCTCACCGGCTTTCTGATCGACGCGTACAGCTGGCGCGTTGCATTTATTCTGCCGGGTGTGGTCTCGCTGCTGGCGGGTTTGCTGCTGTGGTGGTGCTGCTGGCGGCGCATCATCGTTGATACCCGAACCGACCTGAAAGCCGAGACACCACCCAGCCGCGACGACATGCTGCGCGGCTTTGGTATTTTACTGCTCACCATGCTGGTCATGGGTATTGCCTTTCACGCCATGCAGACGGCTTTGCCCAAGATGTTCAGCTTGCGGCTGGACTTCACTGACAGTGCGCTGGGGGTTGGTGCACTGATCGCCGGGGTTTACGCCATCTCGGGCATCATGCAGATTGTCGGTGGGCATCTGGCTGATCGTTTTGCCCTCAAGCAAGTCTATCTGATCGGCCTGTTATTGCAGGTACCTATGCTGGCACTGGTGGCGCAGGCAACCGGGATGCCGCTTATTGTGGTGGCAACTATGGCGATTTTTCTCAACTCCAGCGTTCTGCCAGCCGAAAATATGCTGATCGCCCGCTACACACCGGCACATCGACGGGCGCTGGCCTACGGTATTAAATTCGTACTGGCTTTCAGCTGTGCGCCGCTGGCGGTCATACTGGTCTCGTATATCCATGCCCGGACCGGCGAGTTTATCTGGCTGTACTGGCTGGTCGCAGCCTGCATGCTGTTGGCGTTTCTGGCAGCACTGCTGTTGCCAGCGGTACGCTCATTACGCAGCGGCCTGAACGAACGGTCTCCAGAACCTGTTCGAGCCAGTTAGAAACCTTCTTAAACCCCAAGGATAACCCGCTCTTTTTGAGCATTTTTCGCTATGGATTTCGTAAAGAGCGGCCAGGTCAGTTGTATTGAGTGCATGGCAAGCTGAATTTTTATTCTAAAAAAAGAGTTTTTAATGATATTTATGGAATAAATATTCTATATTTATTATGATAATACCCCTATCAACTGATTCAGGTAGTACATTCATGAAGGCTGCCCTTACGGCACCACACCAGCCAGATGAGTTGCAGGCTCTTATTGCACAGCAGTATTCCGCCCTGAGCAAACGCTTGCGGCAAATTGCCCGCTATGCGCTGGATAATCCGAATGATATGGCCCTGCAAACCATTGCGGTCATTGCCGAGCAGGCCGGTGTGCAACCTTCCGCGCTGATCCGTTTTGCCAAAGCATTTGGTTATTCCGGTTTCAGTGAAATGCAGCGGGTCTTCCAGACCAAACTGGTGCAGCGCTCGAACAGTTACAGCGAACGCATCCGACTGTACTGGGAGGATGGCGCAGAGCCACCTAAAACCCGCTCGACAGAGGTTCTGCACGAATTTACCAGCGCCGGGGCGCAAGCGCTGGAGCAGTTACACGAAGCTATCTCAGCAGTGCAGCTGGAACAGGCGGTTGAGCTGCTGACCGCAGCCCGCAGCGTATCTCTGATCGGCATGCGGCGCTCGTTTCCGGTCGCCGTTTATTTTGCTTATGCACTGAATCGTATTAATTGCGATGCCCGGCTGCTGGACAATACTGGCGGCATGCTGTCGCAGCAATTGCATGCCTTGTCGGAGCAAGATGTTTTACTGGCGATCAGCTTTCAGCCCTACGCCGGGGAAACGGCCGATGTCGTGCTACAGGCCGTGGAACGTAACGTGCCTGTTATTGTGCTGACGGACAGTCCTCTCAGCCCGATTGCCGAGCATGCCGATGTCTGTTTTGAAATCAAGGATGCAGAAGTGCGCGGGTTCCGCTCGCTGGCGGCCACCATGTGTCTGGCCCAGGCGCTGGCTGTCAGCCTGGCTTTACGAGTGGAATAATACGGGTGGAATAAGCGATAACGGCGTGGTGCCGACGCAAACGCGCAAACTCCTGGCACCACGCCAATAAGCTGGCTCAGCGCAGACCTTGCGCAGCCAGATCGATCACTGTGGCAGCGTTGTCCTGGGTAATAAACCCCGGTCCGGTGGGCAAATTGCCACCCGGCAGCACCTGATAACGGTTATACAAAGCCAGATGCACAATGGGCAGATAGCCCTGCAGAAACTGCTGCTGGTCGATAGCGAACGCCATTTTGCCGTCCCGGATCATCTCCAGCACATTGGCCGAAAGATCAAAAGTACCCACCTTGACATCCGCGGCCATACCGAGTTCGTCCAGTGCTTTCATGATCGGTTCGGCAGCATTGCTCGCCCCCAGGGCGACCACGCCATCGATACTGTCATCAGACTGCAGCGTCGCTTTGATTTTGGCGTATACATCGTCCACCGTATTGGCCGCTGTCGGCACCACCGGCACCTCGCTGCCATAGCCATCGTTCACGCCTTTACAACGCATATCCAGTGCTACATTGCCGACTTCGTGGTTCAGGCAGATCAGGTTTTGCACGCCCAGCTCGCGCATTTTTTTACCGGCGCCAACACCGGCGTCATATTCTTCCTGACCAACATGAAAAAGCACGCCCAGGTCAGCTGCGACATCGCTGCCGGAATTCATGGATACTACAGGAATGCCCGCTGCCACAGCTTTGCGGATGGCATCGCCCAAGGCATCGGCATCAGGAATCGAGACGACCAGACCATCTGGTTCCTGTTGCACAGCGGCTTCGATCAGTTGCGCCATCGCCACCATATCGAAGGTTTCCGGTGCGCGATAATCAACCTCAAGATTCATATCCTTGCCCGCGATTTCAACGGCATTCTTTACCACCGTCCAGAACGGATCGTTAGCCTGCCCGTGGCTGACAACGATGATTTTTTCACCAGCGGCCTGGGCCGGCCCGATCAGCCCGAATCCGGTCAGAGCGACCAGGCTGAACGCTGCGATATGCTTGATAATAGTGCCAGTCATTAGTGTCCTCCTAAGATTGCAGTATTGCTATCAGCGACGCGAACCGCTGTTCGCTGATACAGGATTATAGTCATAGCCCCAAAAAACATATAGAAAAAAATTTCTATAATTTAAATTATTAACTTATTTTTTCTATTTTTAGAATATATCCCACACTGCACCGGCTTTTGTTATGCTCCTGCACGGTCAAACCACCACTAAGATTCATCACCAGGAAAACGAGAACAACACCATGCCCCAGTCCCCCAAACCAAGCTTGGGGTTCATTGGACTTGGCTTGATGGGCCAGCCGATGAGCCTGCGGTTATTACAGGCGGGCTACCCGCTCAGCGTTCATGATCGTAATCCCGAACGGCTGACAACCGCCCTCGAACACGGCGCACAGGTCGCTGCTACACCTGCCGAAATTATGACCGCCAGTGATATCGTCCTGTTATGTCTGGTCAGCACGGACGCCGTCGTCGAGGTGACGCGCGGTCCGGCAGGTTTGCTGAGTACCGGCAGCGCCGGCAAACTGATCATTGATTGCTCCACCAGCGAAGCGGACACCACCCGTCAGCTGGCTGCACAAGCAGCTTCGGAGCATCACATCGGCTGGCTGGACGCACCGGTGTCGGGCGGTCCGCCAGCCGCTGCAGCGGGTCGCCTGACCATGATGGCCGGTGGCAGCGAACAGGATTTTGCCCGTGCCCGGCCGATCCTGCGCGAACTGGCTGAACAAGTCACGCTGATGGGACCGGTCGGTGCCGGCCAGGTCACCAAAATGATCAATCAGGTGCTGGTGCTGAACCAGTTCTGCGTACTGGCTGAAGCCCTTAAGCTGGCCGAAAATAATGGCGTTGACGCCAGCCAGATACCCGGTTGTCTGGCCGGAGGATATGCTGATAGCGCGATGCTGCGACAGTTTTTCCCGCGCTTGCTGGCACGTGATTTTGCCCCCGCAGGCTATGCCCGCCAGGTGTTGAAGGATCTGGATATGGTGGATGCGCTGGCTCAAAGCAGCAAAACACCACTGCCGATGACCAATCAGGCGCGCATGCTATACCGTTTATTGATCGCGCGCGGTTACAGTGAACTGGATGCCATCGCGATACTGAAACTCTACGATTCTGAACCTATGTGAGGCCCTGTATGAACAAGAAAAAAGCGGTTATTGTCGGCGGACTAGGTGTCATCGGTCGTAATCTGATTCATTACCTGACGCCCTTCGAGGATTGGGATATGGTCGGCCTGTCACGGCGGGAACCCGACTTCGAAAGCCGCGCTGATTTCATCGCTGTCGACCTGCTGGACCGGGCTGATGCCGAGGCCAAGCTGGCTCAGCTGCATGATGTCACGCATATCTTCTATACCGCGTTTCAGGCCCGCCCCAGCTGGGCCGAGCATAACGCCCCCAATCTTGCCATGCTGGTGAATGCAGTCGAGGTGATCGAACAGGCTTCACCGGGTTTACAGCATGTCCATCTGGTCGAGGGCAACAAAATTTACGGCAGCCATCTGGGTCCGTTCAAAACTCCGGCGCGGGAAGATGATCCACCCCATATGTTGCCGAATTTTTATTATGATCAGGAACAGTGGCTGCGTCGTCAGCAGGCAGGTAAAAGCTGGACCTGGTCAGCACTGCGACCTCATACGGTATGCGGTTTTGCGCTCGGCAATCCGATGAATATCAGCACGGTCATCGCAGTTTACGCCACTATTTCCAAGGAACTCGGCCTGCCGCTGCGCTTCCCGGGTAAACCCGGTGCCTATCGGACGGTATATCAGGTGACCGATGCCGACTTGCTGGCCAAAGCCATGACCTGGTGTGGCATCACACCAGCGGCCGCCAATCAGGTTTTTAATATTACCAATACCGATTTTTTCCGCTGGGAAAACCTCTGGCCGCAGTTTGCCGATTTTTTCGGGCTGCCGGTCGGCCCGGTGCAGACCATTTCACTGACCGAATTCATGGCCGACAAAGGCCCTCTGTGGGATCAGATCGTCCAGAAATACCAGCTTAAACCGGTGCCTTATCAGGATATTGCGGCCTGGCCCTTCGCCGATTATGTGTTCGGCACTGACTGGGACGTCATGACCGATACCCTGAAAATCCGCCAGGCGGGCTTTCACGATAGCGTCCGTACAGACGAGATGTTTTTGCGCCTGTTCCAACAGTTCCGGGACATGCGAATCATTCCCTGACGCATCGGTTTATCGATACTCAACGTACAGGCTAACACGTCCACAACACGAGACTTAACCATGCGATTATTCTGGCTAGCCCTCACCAGTCTATGGCTCGGCAGCAGCGTCAATGCCGCCGAACCCGCTGCCGACGACTGGCAGCACATCCTGCAACGCGCCCAGGGCCAGACGGTGTACTGGAATGCCTGGGGCGGCGATGAGCGCATCAATGCCTATATCGCCTGGGCCGGCGAGCAGGTTGCAGAGCATTACGGCGTACAGCTTGAGCATGTCAAAATCAGCGATGCCGCCAGTGTGGTGACGCGGGTGCTGGCGGAAAAAACCGCTGGCCGTGACGACGACGGCTCGGTTGATCTGATCTGGATCAACGGCGAGAATTTCGCCACCATGAAACGCAATGGACTGCTATATGGCCCCTGGGCCGAACAACTGCCCAATTACCGCTGGGTGGATGTGGTCGGCAAGCCCACGGTAACCGTCGATTTCACGGTTCCGGTCGAGGGTCTGGAAGCCCCCTGGGGTATGGCTCAGATCGTGTTCATGTATGATCAGGCCAGCCTGCCCGAACCGCCCCGCTCGATGGCTGCCATGCTGGAGTGGGCACAGGCCAATCCGGGACGACTGAGTTACCCGCAACCACCGGATTTTCTCGGCTCGACTTTTCTCAAACAAGCCCTGATCGAGCTCAGCCCAAGCCCGGAAAAACTGCAGGAACCGGTGCCCGACGAGGCCAGCTTCGAGGCTGTGACGGCACCTTGTGGGCCTTTCTGATGCGCTGCATCCACACCTGTGGCGCAGCGCACGGGCGTTTCCGGCCAATGGCCCGGCGCAACGCCAGTTACTGGCCGACGGTGAAATCGATATTGCCATTTCGTTTACACCGGGCGAAGCCTCCGGCGCTATCGCGCAAGGCTTGCTGCCTGCCAGTGTGCGGCACCTTCGTGCTGGACGGCGGCACTATCGGCAATACGCACTTTGTCGCGATCCCTTTTAATGCCAAGGCCAAAGAAGGGGCTCAGGTGCTGGCCAATTTTCTGCTCTCGCCGCAAGCTCAGGCGCGCAAGCAGGATCCGGCTTACTGGGGCGATTTCACGGTGCTGGATGTCACCGCGCTGGAACCGGCAGAGCGGCACTATTTCGAGACCCTGGATTTAGGCGTTGCCACGCTCAGCCCGGCACAGCTGGGTACCTCATTGCCCGAGCCGCACCCGAGCTGGATGGAAGGCATCGAACAAACTTGGCTGGCCCGCTACGCCAGCGGCCAATAACAGCCGGCTGTGTACCTGTATCAGGTCGCACCGTACCCGAAATACCGGCAACAAGGCTTGAACAACGCCAAGGCATCTGCTGTACGCCGGCTTTCTGGCAACGCGCTTGTCGGCTAAACACCATCCGTCGCGCTGGTCGCCGCTGGCCTTAAGTCCCAGCATCACCCTGCTGTTACTGCTTGGGCCGGTGCTGGCGGGGCTGCTGGGTACGGCCCTGCCGGCATTCGGCTATCTGCCGGCGCTGGGCGGCAACACCTTCACGCTGGCACCGTGGCGTGACCTGCTGCAGGCCCCCGGCATCGCCACCTCACTGAGGCTGTCGCTCAGTACCGGTCTGACGGCTACCCTGCTGGCACTGCTGATTGTTATCGGGTTTTGCGCCGCCTGGCATGGCACGCCCTGGTTCCAGCGCTTACTACGCCTGCTCTCACCCCTGCTCTCGGTGCCGCATGTGACGGTCGCGTTTGCGCTGGCGTTCCTTGTTGCCCCCAGCGGCTGGCTGCTGCGACTGCTCTCGCCCTGGGCTACAGGCATGACCCGCCCGCCCGACTGGCTGATCGTGCAGGACCCGGCAGGACTGGCCCTGATCGCCGCACTGGTCCTGAAAGAAGTACCGTTTTTACTCTTGATGAGCCTGGCGGCGCTGAATCAGGTTCAGCAGCAAGCCCGACCGCTGGCGCGCACGCTGGGTTATGGACCGATGGCGGCCTGGCTGGCTGCGCTATTACCTGCTGTTTATCTGCAAATCCGGCTGCCGGTTTTTGCAGTGCTGGCGTTCAGTCTGTCGGTGGTGGATGTCAGTCTGGTGATCGGCCCCACTACACCGGCACCGCTGGCGGTACAACTGCTGAACTGGTTTAATGCGCCCGATCTGCGGCTGCGCTTTATGGCCTCAGCGGGGGCCTTGCTGCAATTGGGGCTGGTGCTGTTTGCACTGGCGCTGTGGTGGGGGCTGGAGCACATTGTCCGCAGACTTGGCCTATACTGGCTGCGGCGCGGCTGGCGCTGGCGCTGTGATCTCTGGGCGCGCGTGCTGGCCTTACTGCCGATACTGATTTGCTTCGGCTGCGTACTGCTGGGTCTTATCGCGCTACTGTTATGGTCGCTGGCGCAATCCTGGCGATTTCCCGCCGCCCTGCCGAGCGCACTGACACTCGATCACTGGAGCCGTTACCTGCTCAGCGCGCACACCCCTTTGCTGCATACCGTGCTGGTCGGCACGGCCAGTACCGCGCTGGCACTGCTGCTGGTGATTTGTTGTCTGGAGCACGAAACCCGGTTTGGTCGCCGCCCGTCCAATCGCGCATTATGGCTGTTGTATCTGCCGTTACTGGTGCCGCAGGTGGCCTTTTTGTTCGGGGCGCAAGTACTGCTGATCAGCGTTCGTCTGGACGGTCACTGGCTGGCCTTGCTGTGGAGTCATATGATTTTTGTATTACCGTATGTATTTTTGTCGCTGGCCGATGCCTACCGCGCATGGGATGAGCGCTACGCCCGTAGCGCCCGCTGCCTGGGCGCAAGCGCTAACCGGGTCTGGCTGCGCCTGAAGCTGCCGATGTTGCTGCGGCCTATTCTGACTACTGCTGCGGTGGGCTTTGCCGTCAGCGTGGCGCAATATCTGCCCACGCTGTTCGCAGGTGCCGGCCGCTACCCGACCCTGACCACCGAAGCCGTAGCACCAGCAGCCGGCGGCGACCGGCGCGCTATTGGCGTCTACGCCTATCTGCAATTATTGCTGCCGTTGCTGGCTTTTGCCCTGGCCCAGCTCATACCAGCCTGGTGGTTTCGGCAACGGCGCGGTTTGCAGGTGCAATCATGACAGCACCCCACGCCGCGCTGGAACTACAAAATATTTATCTGCGCGCACCGCAACATGTCTTGTTCGAGGATTTTTCACTACGCCTTGAGCACGGCGAAATCGTTACCCTGATGGGTCCCAGCGGTTGCGGTAAATCAACCCTGCTGGCCTATCTGTGCGGCACACTGCCAGCAGGCATTCAGGCTCACGGCAGCGTCCGCCTGGGTAGCAGGGAACTGACTGATTTGCCACCGGAGCAACGCCGGCTGGGGATATTGTTTCAGGACGATTTATTATTTCCGCATCTGTCAGTGGCTGACAATCTTGCCTTTGCGCTTAGTCCGCATCTGCGCCAGCGGCGGAACGTCAGGCACGCATAGAAGCGGCCCTGCAGGACGCTGAACTGACCGGTTTCGGCGCACGTGATCCAGCCACCCTGTCTGGCGGTCAGCGGGCCCGGATAGCTTTGCTGCGCACTCTGCTGGCGGAACCCGAAGCCTTGCTGCTGGATGAACCGTTTGCCAAGCTCGACAGCGCCACCAAACCCGTTTTCGCGATTTTGTGTTCGAACATGCCCGCGCCAGGCAACTACCCACCCTGCTGGTCACGCATGATCCTGCCGATGCCGCCGCGGCTGGCGGACGGGTTATCGAATTATGACTATGCTGGCCATTATCACGCCGGTGTTCGGTGTGATGCTGCTGGGCTTTATTGCCGCTCGCCTGAAATGGTTTGACGATACCGCCAATCGCGGCTTGTCCCTGTTTGTGTTTAATTTTGCGATTCCACTGCTGCTGTTTCGCAATCTGGCCCAGGCCGATTTGCCGGCCCATCTTCCCTGGGGCTATCTGCTCTCGTATTTTCTGGTGGCGTTCGGCCTGTTCGGCCTGAGTTACTGGAGTACCCGCCGCTACGCCGGCCGGCATCATCAGGGGGCTTCCATCTGCGCCCTCAGCGCCTGTTATGGCAATTCGGTTCTGATGGGGATTCCGTTAACGCTGACCGCGTTTGGCGAACAGGCCACCGTGCCTTTGTTTTTGCTGCTGGCCATGCAAAGCCCGCTGCTGATGCCAACCGTGACCGTTGCACTGGAACTGGGCCGGGGCAAACCGCTGCAAGTTGCCATCAGTGCCTTGCGCGGGCTGTTCAGTAATCCGGTAATTGTCGCCTTGCTGCTGGGCTTCACCTGGAATCTGCTGAGCCTGCCTGTCCCGGCTCCGGTGAACGAGCTGACCCGCCTGCTGGGTCAGGCCGCCACCCCCTGCGCCCTGTTTGCCACCGGGGCGGCACTCAGCCAGTATCGCATTGCCGGTAATCTGGCAGAATCTTTATGGCTGGTCAGTGTGAAAATTATATTGCAGCCCTTGCTGGTGTGGCTGCTGGCAGCGTATGTGTTCCAACTGCCGCCACTGTGGACTGCGATAGCCGTGCTGATCGCGGCCTTACCTACCGGCGTGAACGCGTATCTGTTCGCCCAGCGCTATAAAGTCGGCATCGCAACAGCAACGACCACCATTTTTCTGTCGACGGCTTTATCGCTACTGACCCTGCCAGTGGTGCTGTGGCTGCTGGGCGCTACGACGCCACTTCAATAAACGCGATAGACGGTGCCAGAACATCCGTATAGCGCCCCAGTACCTCGGCGTTGCAGGCTCCGCTCAGTACCCCCAGAACACAACCCACACCGGCGTTCAGACCGGTTTCCATATCACAGTCTGTATCGCCGACCATCATCACCCGCGACGGCGCGACGTCACAGTGTCGCGCCAGGTGCCAGATAACCTCCGGGGCGGGTTTACTCGGCAGGGGATCATCGCCACAGGCCATTATCTGTACCGCTGCGCTGGCACCCAGCAGATCCAGGGTTACTTCGGTCGGATGGCGATCATCGCTGGTCGCTACAGCAACGGCTACACCTGCCGCACGCAGGCGCTGGAACAAGCCAGCCACATCAGCACAGGGTTGTAAATCCTCACGCTGCGGTGGCAGTGTCATGGTCGCTTTGAACGCCTCGTTCGCCAGCTGGCTGGCGTCGTGCCAGCTGATACCGTGCTGGTATAAAACGGTGGCGGCAACCAGCACCAGTTGTGCCCGTGGGATAGTCGCCATCGGGCCGTCAGCCAGAATAAGGCCACTGTCCGGCTCGTAACCGAGTGCCTGTTGCAGCGCACCCGCCAGCCCGTCCAGCTGCGGCAGGCGCTGGCACAGCCAGTTGGTGCAGCGCCGGGTACGCTGCCCCCATAAATGATGCAGATCGATCAACGTGCCGTCTTTATCAAACACGATCAGATCGATTGCGAAATCGCGCCCGTTAATCAGAAGGGTCGGCATCGTTTGGTCTCCATAATAATTCATCCAGAGTACTGGCCGGCGTTTCACTGCGCCAGCCGAATACTGTTAAATCAATACGCCCGGCCTTGAATATCACGCCTTCGGCGTCGAGACCTTCGCGCTGGCGGCGATAGGCATCGCTATCACGCGGAAACGATATCTCGCCACGGGCATTGATGACCCGATGCCAGGGCAGTTTCATGCCGTCCGGGATCTGGTGCAAGGCGTAACCGACCTGGCGTGCGCCACGCGGGATACCCGCCAGTGCGGCAATCTGACCATAGGTCGCCACACAGCCATACGGAATCGCGGCTACGGTGCGCCAAATGCGTTGATAGCGTTCGGAATAGTGCTGTAAATCCATTGAAATTCAGGGTTTAAATAGATATCGTAGACTAATGAAATACGTCTTTTATGGCTGTCTCACCGGGTTGCTGCTCAGCGCCTGTGCCAGCGCACCGCCGGCTCAGATCAATAATATCTGCGCTATTTTCGCGGAAAAAGACGACTGGTACCAGGATGCCAAAGCAGCGCAACAGCGCTGGGGGGTGCCGGTACCGGTATTGCTGGCTTTTGTCCGCCATGAATCCGGCTTCCGCGCCACAGTGCGCCCGCCCCGGAAAAAAATCCTCTGGTTTATTCCGGGACCGCGTCCTTCCAGCGCCTATGGCTATCCGCAAGCACTGGACAGCACCTGGGATATGTATCGTCAGGCGACAGGCAAGCGCTGGGCCGAGCGCGATGATTTCGCCGACGCTGTTGATTTTATCGGTTGGTATAACGATGTCAGCCATCGTAAGCTCGGTATTCGCAAAGATGACGCGTATCGTCTTTATCTGGCTTATTATGCCGGTCACGGCGGCTATGCAGCAGGCACCTATCAGGGCAACAGCTGGTTACAAAACGTCGCTCGTCAGGTCAGCCAAAGCGCTGCCAATTACCAAAGCCAATTGCAGCACTGCGAATCACAGCTGCCGCAGGGCGGATGGTGGCCGTTTGCCTGATAATGATTTGCTACACCTTTCGGTGCTATCGACTGTTTTTTTAGCGTTAAGAACAACAGAACCCGAGTACCATTAAGTATGATCGAAAACCGCACAGTGACAGAAACTGGCGAGATTACACCCACGGTCTTCGTACTGGACGACGATCCCGGCATCCGCGAAGCTTTGCTTTTATTGCTGGAGGCGGCAGGTTATCAGAGCAAAGGCTATTCCGATGCGCAATCCTTTCTCGATGCGTATGACAATCAAGCGGGTTGCCTGATTCTGGATCTAACTATGCCAGAAGTAAGTGGCCTGGAATTGCAGCAGGCACTGTCAGCCCGTGGCTACACGATTCCTGTTATCTTTTTAAGCGGGCAGGGTTCGATTCCTCAATCCGTGCAGGCGATTAAAGCCGGCGCGTTTGATTTTCTGGAAAAGCCGGTAGATTCTCACCTTTTGCTTGAACGGATCAGCGCAGCTTGCACACTGGATGCCCGGCAACGTGCTGAAGCAGCCCGGCTGGCGGCACTCCAGAGCCGTTTTGAGCAACTCAGCCCGCGCGAGCGGGAAATTCTGACACAGGTGGTCGAAGGCCAGACCAGCAAGGAAATTGCCCGGCTGCTGGGCATCAGTCACCGCACTGTGGAAGTTTACCGGGCCCGGATCATGGCTAAGCTGCAGGCCCAATCAGTCCCGGAGCTGGTCAGCTATCAGCGGTTTTCACACACCGGGCTGAAATCCCCGGGCTAAAAATTGAAAATCCTGGTCGCCTGTCACTGCGGCAGGTTTACAAAATGTTTTACGCGGGTTCAGGCTCAGTCATTTAATTCCAGCAGGTGCTGCTCGATTTTGACCAATTCATCCGCCATCTCCCTGATTGCAGCATCCACGATAACGCGCTCTTGTGCCAATACCTTATTGCCGGATAAGCTCTGAGCTTCACGGGCGATATACACGAAAAAATCGCGCAGTTCATCGCGGCGGCGTATTAGTTCTTGCTTGACCGAGCCTATCTGCTGATTCATTCGCCCTGCTCCTGCCTGCATGGATCACTGCATTATTCAAAAGCGTGTTGCGAAATGCCCTGATCCAGATCAACAGGTGGTGCGGTTGCCGTTATTTAGCCCTGGTAGGCCTGTTTGCTGAAGTTCGGTCTGTTACAGGCTCATCTGACGTAGCATCGCCGGTTGCAGCCTGGGCCGATTGTTTGAGCATTTCTGTGGCCATTGTTGTTGGCATCGCCAGCCAGGCTTGCGCAACACCGGTATACGCCTGCCAGAATTTTTGCATGGCCTCCAGCCCCTGGTTCATGTCTATCTGTTTCCGGGCAGGTTGCAGGCCCGCCTGACAGGCATCCCAACAGGCTTCTTCGGCTTCCGCCCAATCGGATACAGCGGCATCCATCGCTTTCGCCCAGGCCGCGACAGCCTGATTGTGGCCATTATTCGCGGCTATCGTCTGAAAGTAGTTATGCGCCCATTTAATACGATTTTGCCGACTTGTTTTAAAAGCCTGCCCGCTCGCCAGCAGGGTTTGCTGCCACATGCTGAACCCGGGATTATCTTCCCAGCGCAAATGCTTGCTGTCTGCACCAGCCAGCGTTGTTAAATAGGCCTGCATGATCTGCTGCTGTGAGCCAGCCCAGTCTTCCAGCAAATCCGCCGCCCCTTCATGCAGGTTTTTTTTGAGTGTCATGGCTGCTGCTCCACAGTAGTGCTCAGGCCCGCCAGCATCACCAGACGGGTTTGATCAAGAATCTGGACATGACGCCGCTGGATTCGCACCAGCGCTTCGTCCTGAAAACGACCGAAGATGCGGCTTATCGTCTCCGATGCCAAACCCAGATAATCACCGATTTCCGTGCGGCTCATACTGATATTGAACTCTTGCGGGGAATAGCCGCGCTTGGCGTAGCGCGTTGATAAATCCAGCAGAAAGCTGGCCATTCGGCCATCGGCGCTTTTCTTGCTTTTCAACAAAAGCAAAGCACACTCGCGGGCCAGTTCGCGCTGGTACAGCTGGGTCAATAACTGCTGTAAGGTATTGGTGCGCTGCGATAATGCCTGCAGACGCTGGTAATTGATTTGTCCGATGGAACTGGTTTCCAGCGCCACCGCAGAAAAACCGTGCACCCGTTTATCAATCGCTTCCGGACCGATCACATCGCCTGGCAGGTAGAAACCAAACACGATCGCTTCGCCCTCGTCACTGACTGTGAACATCTTGACGGAACCGGAATAGACGGCATAAAGCGAATGAAAGGAATCACCGGCCAGGAATAAATGATCGCCCCGTTTCAGTGTGCGACGCTCTTTAAGTGCGGGCTCGAACGCCGCCAGGCTGGCACTGGCTGCTGTCTGACGCGGCCCTGCCTGAAGCGGCCCTGCCTGACTCTGCGCAATCCGCAGGGCAGGCGACTCTGATTGTAGCGGGTTAGCATAGATCACGATGGCCCTCCTCACTGTATTGCAATTTATAAACTTAATGCTTTGTAACAGTGTGGCAGCGCCAGCACAGGGATACTATCCGAGCAACCGCTTACGCAACTTCACGTAAGGGGAAACCGCAATTTCAGGCCAGCATGTTGTGAATCAGGGTCAGCAGCTCCTGCGCCTCGATGGGCTTATGCAGTACCCGGCAATCACTAGCCTCAGCCGAACGCAGTTTATGAACAGACATATCGCCCGTCATCAAGATAGCCGGCAGATGCTTGGCCACCGTTTCCCGGATCTGCCTGATCAGCTCAAGACCATTACAATTACCGGGCAGGCGATAATCAGAAATAATCAGCGCCGGTACCCCGTTATCCAGCGCTGCCAGCGCCTGCTCACTGTTTGCGGCGCTGACTACCTGATAGCCCCCGGTTTCCAGCAGTAACTGGGTGGCTTGCAGTACACTGGGATCATCTTCGATTAACAGCAGCGGCATACTGCGCCTGACAGGAACCGCGGCTGTTATTTCACCGCCGGGCGTTTTTGTACGGTTAGCCAGCCCGGTTTGCAGCAGGGACGCCAGGGGCACCAGAACACTGAAACACGAGCCCTTGCCCAAGTTCGAGTGCAGGCTGACAGGGTGGCGCAGTAATTGCGCCAGGCGCTGCACAATGGCCAGCCCCAGGCCAAACCCTTTACTGTGATCACGGGATGGATTATCCGACTGATAAAACTCTTCGAAAATCACTTCCTGCTGCTCCTGGGCGATGCCCGGTCCCGTATCCCGGACTTCGATACGCAATAGCTCACCCTGCCGGCGACAGCCCACCAGCACTTTCCCTGCAGTTGTGTATTTGAGCGCATTGGACAATAAATTCTCCACAATTTGTCCCAGCAGAATACGGTCACTGCAGATCCCCCTCGAACAAGGGACAATATGCAATTGCAACCCCTGCTTTTCGGCGCTTGTGGCGTAATTGTCGGCCAATCGCTGCAACAGTTCAGACACCGGAAACGGGGTGACAGCCGGTTGAATAACACCAGCTTCAAGGCGGCTGATATCCAGCAGAGCACCCAGCAGTTTCTGCATTGCCTGAATGGCAGTCTGCTGTTTTTTGACAATAGCGTTCAAAGACGGCGCTGTCAGCATCAGGTCCAGCGTGCCACTGAGCAGACTGATGGTCTGCAAGGGCTGACGCAGATCATGGCTGGCGGCGGCCAGAAAACGTGTTTTAGCCTGATTGACGCGCTCCGCCTCACGTTTGGCTTTGTGCAGTGCCTCTTCTGCCTGGGCACGTTCTGTGACATCCCGCACGGCAGCGGCTACACGCATACCATCAAGGGTATCAATCGGACTCAGGCTGACTTCAATGGGAAACTCGACCGCAGATTTTTTGCGCCCGAATAGGGCTCTGTTTTGTCCCATGGCCCGAAACCGGGGCTGCCGGAAATAAGCCTCATACTGCTGCCTGTGCTGCGCTGCGAAACGTGCCGGCAACAGACATTCAACTGCCTGGCCAATCAATTCATCACGTTGATAATCAAAGAGTATTTCGGCCTGGTCATTGACCAGTCGAATAATGCCTTGTCGATCAACAATTACTGTGGCGTCCGGCGCGGCATCAATGAACTGACGAAACATCTGTTCGGCCCGTCGCCGTTCATTGTTTTCCCGCCGTAACCGCTCATTGGCTGTAGCCAGCTCAGCGGTACGGGCTGCTACCCGTTGCTCCAGCATTTGATGGCTTTGCTGCAACACCTGCTCATTTTTTTTACGTTCGGTAATATCGGTTTGAATACCGACAAAATGCGTAACAGCGCCGCTTTCATCACGGATCGGGGCAACCCGCAGTTCATTCCAGAACAGCGTTCCGTCCTTACGATAATTACGCAGTTCGACGCTGACCGGCCGGTGTTGCTGCAAAGCGTTACTGACCTGCTCAATGGCGGCCTGATTGCGGTCATCACCCTGCAAAAAACGGCAATTTTGGCCAATCATGTCCTGCGCGCTATAACCGGTCATGCGTTCGAACGCCGGATTGACATAAATAACAGGGTGATCCGCCTGCAATGCATCGCACATCACCACCCCGTTCACTGAAGCCTCCAGCGCCCGATTGCGAACCATCAGATCGGCCTCGGCTTTGTCGCGCTGCGCGATGTAGCTGACGATGGCCTGCGACGCAGTTTCCATATCTCGCGCCAAAGCCCCTAATTCGTCATGTCCGCGAATGGGAATGAGGTGAATCGGGCTGCGCGTCGCAATACCGGTTGCCGCCTGCTGCAGAATGCGAATGGGCCGCAGCAGAAACTGCCGAAACAATAGCCAGACCAGAACCGTCGTCAGCAATGCACACAACAG
This sequence comes from Gammaproteobacteria bacterium, assembly GCA_041396125.1. GTDB lineage: Bacteria > Pseudomonadota > Gammaproteobacteria > Competibacterales > Competibacteraceae > JAWKZG01. The sequence goes on from JAWKZG010000003.1 coordinate 190,018, forward strand.
CGCAGCACTCAGCATAGCAATGCGCACAGGCTCCAGCGCTGCCATGACATGGGTTTCATCCTCACCGAGAATAATGACCCAATCCCAGGGCGCAAAGTAACGCGCCGTGTAAATGATCTTTCCGGTATCACCATGTTGTGCGACATCAGTCTGGCGGACAGCCTGTTGGATAGCATGCTGCAACTCTGGCGCAGCATGGGCCTGGTCCGGAAGGCTTGCCAATAACTGCCCGGTGCTGGCAAAAATAAATAATTCTACTCGTGGCACCCGGCGCGGGTAGCTCTCAAGCAGCGTTTGCGCGTGCTGGCGATAGTCCGGATTGTCCGCTCCAGCTCCCGATTCAAGGGATTGCTGCTGCAGGTACAAAGGCTGGACATGATCCTGCAGCAAATCATCCAGCAGCAGATCGAGGATCGTATAGGCGTCCTTGTATTTATCCTGCTGCTCCTGCTGATAAAGCCACCAGCCCAGCCCTAATATAGTCAGGGTCAGCAGCGGCAACAGCGTTAGTAACAGCTTTGTTTGCAGGCGCATTGTGCGGTATTCAGGCAGCTAAGAGAGTGGAATTGGGACAGAGGATTTATCCTCCGGCAGACAAACCCGACAAAACACTACCTTACAGGCGCAAAGACAGGCGGGGAAGTTAAATACGATGAGCAGCTGATACAGATCATAGTCTCTGCCCTGACCGGGGCAGCAGGGCAATGCTCACCCCGTCCGCCAGGAGCTTATGTGGATATATCGGGCCAGGCTGTGGTGTGTCCCCCGTGCCGCTGGATCATCAATTGCCCATCCTCTTGCCGCAGAACATCAGCATTATGTACCCGGAACTCGCCGCTGGCGCGCTCTTCCAGATAGCGTTCCAGGGTTTCCCGCACCACCGGAAACGCCAGCTCTGACCAGGGAATTTCATCCGCTGTCACCAGTCTGACCTCCAGACTTTCATCACCCGCACGGGCGTAGCCTTGTCCCAGCTCACCGCGAAACATGACGTACACCTGACTGATGTGTTTCAGGTTATAAATCCCGTACAACGCCATTTTTTCAGCCTGTGCGTGCGCCTCTTCCAACGCTTCGCGAGCAGCGGCCTCCATCGTGGTCTCGCCGTTTTCCATAAAACCGGCGGGCAGTGTCCAGAAGCCATAACGCGGTTCGATCGCGCGTCGGCATAACAGGATGCGTTCTTCCCAGCTGAGAATACAACCGGCCACAATTTTGGGATTACTGTAATGAATCGTCTGACAGGTCTGGCAGACATGACGCTCCCGGTTATCGCCCGGTGGTACTTGCAGCACAACAGAAGCACCACAGCTACTGCAATAGTTCATAGTTCGGTCTGACCTTTTTAAAACAGCGACTCAGATTTAAAAAACAACGATTCAAACAATTCACCATAGCAGAAACCTGTAACAACCGGTATGACTGACAGAACACGGCATTAAACCCGCCTGTAATGGTTGCCAGAAACCCGCATGCTACCTATAGTGGCGCATTTTATGCTCCGCAGGTGTTTTCAGCCTGACGGTATAACCAGCAGGAGTTCTATGTGATTGAATTTATCAGCGATTACGGCTTGTTTCTAGCCAAATCGATAACGATTGTCGTGGCCATACTGATCACCGTAGGCGGCATCGTCGCGCTCTCCTTACGAAGCCAACATAAAGGCAAAGAGCACATTGAAGTCAAGCATCTCAACCAGCGTTATGATGATATCGCGCTGACACTGCAGTCGGCGATACTGCCAAAGAAAAAGTTCAAGCAATTACTGAAAGAACAGAAAAAACAGCATAAGCACAGCGCGGACACGCCACATCGTCGGTTGTTCGTGCTTAATTTTCATGGCGACATCCGGGCCAACGCAGTAGCTTCTCTGCGCGAGGAAATTACCGCAGTACTGACGGTCGCCAGCAGCGGCGATGAAGTGCTGGTCAGACTGGAAAGCGCCGGCGGTCTGGTTCATGCCTATGGTCTGGCAGCTTCTCAGCTGCAACGCTTGAAAGCCCATAACGTCAAGTTAACCGTTGCTGTGGACAAAGTCGCAGCCAGCGGCGGTTATCTGATGGCCTGCGTAGCGGATCGGATCATTGCGGCGCCCTTTGCGGTCATTGGCTCCATTGGCGTGCTGGCGCAACTACCCAATTTTAATCGCTGGTTGAAAAAGAACGAAATTGATTTCGAACAATTCACCGCCGGGGAATTCAAACGCACGGTGACGGTATTTGGCGAAAATACCCCGCAGGGGCGCGAGAAATTCCAGCAGGATCTGGAAGAAACACATGCCTTGTTCAAAGAATTTGTCAGCACCCATCGCAACCAGCTTGATATCGCGCAGGTTGCAACCGGCGAGCACTGGTACGGGAAACAGGCGCTGGATTTAAAACTGGTGGATGATCTGCAGACCAGTGATGATTATCTGTTAGACAGCCGGAAGGATGCCGAACTGTATGAAATCATCTACAGCGGCAAGAAAACGGTACTGGGGAAATTGCTGGGTGCCAGCGGACAACTGCTGGATCAATGTCTGGGTCGCCTACGCAATCAACTGCCAGGTCAGGCCGAAGATGACTGGTCGAACTCTCTGCCCAGATTATAGGGCAAAAAAAAAGCCCCGTCCTGGATCAGGGCGGGGCTGCTGCTTTAGCGTATCAGTCTATAATTATTGAGGCTGATTGGCATCGACAGTGATATCAACCCGGCGGTTTTGCGCCCGGCCAGCGGGGTTATCGCTGCCATCAGGGTTGGTGTTCGGCGCAATCGGCTGCAATTCACCCATACCGCGAGTGGTGATCAGGCCAGAGTTAACGCCTTGAGCCACCAGAAAATCTGCTGCTGAAGCGGCACGGCGCTCAGACAATGCCTGGTTGTAGGCTTCGCTGCCAATGCTGTCGGTGTGACCAACGATGTCAACCGAATTGACCTGAACCTGCGACATATCGCTGGCCAGCTGTGACAGTCTTTGCTGAGCAGCGGGTTTCAGATCGGAGCGATCGAAATCGAAGGTCGCATCAGCGGCCAGGCTGACAATCATCGGACCCGGCTGCGGCTCCGGCTCTTTGGCCATGGCAGGCAGACATTCCGGAATAGCGGTGCCGCCGGCTGACAGCAGGCAATTGCCGAAAGGATCGCGCACTGCACCGCCACTGCCGCAGTTCAGGAAGGTTTATCCTGGGCCTGAACGACCGAGGTGGTGGTCAGCAGAACGACTGACGCTGCCACACCCAAACCTATCGTACCTAACTTGAATTTCATAAAATAACCTCCAAAAGGTTGACCAATAAATAGAGAATGCAATACTTAAGAGAATAAAATATTCTAAACCAGATGTTTGTACGAGAAGATTTTGCGCCCGCGCTCGCAACAAAACTTACGATTACCAGTATAATCTAAAGAACAAGCTTCTGTATCAAAAAAATTGTTTTAAGTTATGTAATGATACAACGCTGTGGCAAAATTGCAAAAGTTGTTGTGATTCAAACAACCCAGATAAGGAGCGACCTTGCGTATTGCTTTAGTTGAAGACGACAGCGCGCTCGCTGAAATGATGGCTTTCTGGATCAGAGAAGCCGGCCATGAATGCCGAGTATTGAAAGAAGGTGGAGCACTTATCCGTGAACTCGGCCACGATTCCATTGATACGGTTATTTTGGACTGGATGCTGCCAGACACAGACGGTATCCAGCTCCTGCAATGGATCCGAAAGAATGTCAATTGGCCCTTGCCGGTTATTTTTGTAACCGGCAAGGATTCTGAAGCCGACATTGTACGGGCCTTGACGGAAGGCGCTGATGACTACATGTCCAAGCCGGTGCAGCGGTTCGAACTGCTGGCGCGGATTGATGCCGTCAGTCGGCGTTCGCAGGCACAAGAACCCTCTCAGCAACTGCTCGATTTCGGCGCGTACACCATCGATGTGCAGACCCGCACTGTGAGCCTGAATGACGATCCGATCGAAATGACCCAGAAAGAATTCGATCTGGTGCTTTTTCTGTTTCGCAATGCCGGTCGGATTTTGTCTCGCGGACACATTATGGAAAGCGTTTGGGGCCGTAGCCCTGACCTTAACACGCGTACTGTTGATACCCATATGAGCCGGATTCGCAGCAAACTTAAACTGCGCGCTGAAAATGGCTGGCGCTTGCGGGCTGTGTATCAGCACGGTTATCGCCTGGAGCCAACCCAACAGGCGCGCAAACGCTAACAAGTGAATCTGCCGATGCTGCCTGCTGACACATTGTGTCAGCAGGCAGCAGTATTGTGCGCGTTATCTCCGGACCAATTGCGCCGGTAAATCACTTCAAATAACACTGACTTTAACCCCAAATACACAACGCCTGCGTTAAAGCATAAGAACGGCGCTCATCAGGAACGCCCGACAGCTTACCCAGTAACGCAGGAGTTTTCTCATGTCCGAGCTTTTTCGCCGCGCCTTCCCTGTCCCCGCGCTGGTACGGATTGTAGCCGTCAGCCTATGCAGTTTTAGTTTCGTTGCCTGTACGCCCGAACCGGGACATTACGACACAGCGCAACAGAGCCGCGAACAAGCCACAAGTAACAAACCCTTGGCCGACCCAGCGCCGGCGGATTCGGCTATTCAGCCCGCAACCATTCCGTTAGTTTCGCCTGCCCCGACACCAGCTCTGCTGTCAAAACGCGAGACCTCTGTACCAACCTCTCGTGCAGCAGATTCGCTCGCGCCGCTACGCCCGGCAGCCGAATCGCTCGATCGTGAACGCTACGCCGAACTCGAAACCAACCCGGTACAGCGGGTCAGCGAAGCACCGGTGTCAACCTTCAGCATCGATGTCGATACCGGCGCGTATACTAATATCCGCCGAATTCTGCGTGAAGGCCGTTTGCCGCCGACCGATGCTGTCCGCATTGAGGAAATGATTAATTATTTCCGCTACGACTACCCTGCCCCAACCAACCGCCGGACACCCTTCCAGGTCACGACCGAACTGGGGCCCAGTCCATGGAACCCGAATACCCGACTGTTACTGGTCGGTTTGCAGGGATATCGTGCTGATACAGCCGAGCTTCCCCCGGCCAATCTGGTATTTCTGCTGGATGTGTCAGGTTCCATGCGGGCACCCGATAAACTGCCTCTGCTGCAATCGGCGCTGCGCCTGCTGACCGCACAATTACGCCCCCAGGATCGGGTCAGTATTGTGGTTTATGCCGGTGCCTCCGGCCTGGTGCTGGAGCCTACCTCGCGCCGCGATGCCATTCTGAGTGCGCTTAATCAGCTTAGCGCCGGCGGCTCGACCAATGGCGGTGCGGGCATACAACTGGCCTATCAGGTGGCAGAGCAGGCTTTTATACCGAACGGGATCAACCGGGTACTACTGGCCACCGATGGCGATTTCAATGTCGGTACGGTTAATTTCGAAACCCTGAAAGACATGGTCGCAGCGAAACGTAAAAGCGGTATTGCACTGTCCACGCTGGGTTTTGGTCGGGGTAACTACAATGATCAGCTCATGGAACAACTGGCGGATGTCGGCAACGGCAACTACGCCTATATCGACAGTTTGCAGGAAGCCCGCAAAACCCTGGTGGAAGAACTCGGCTCAACCCTGCTGACGATTGCCAAGGATGTCAAAATCCAGCTCGAATTCAACCCGGTGTTAGTGGAGGAATACCGCCTGATTGGCTACGAAAACCGGATCTTGCAGCGGGAAGACTTTAATAACGACAGCGTGGATGCCGGCGAGATTGGCGCAGGTCATTCAGTCACTGCATTGTATGAAATCGCCCTGCACGGCAGCGGCGGGAGCTGGAACGATCCTTTACGATACCAGCCTGCTACAACCGCTGTTGAACCAACCGGCAAGGCCCAGGAACTGGCATTTTTACGGTTGCGCTACAAAATGCCTGACAGCGACCGCAGCGACCTGCTGGAATATCCTGTGACACAAGCCATGCTGCAAACCAGTCTCGATACGACCAGCCAGCGCTTTCGCTTTGCCAGTGCGGTAGCCGCTTTCGGACAATACCTGCGAGGTGGACAGTACCTGAACGGGATGGAACTGGAAGCTGTACGCACACTGGCGGCCAACGCCCGCGGTGATGATGACAACGGCTATCGCAGCGAACTGCTGCAATTGATCGATCTGGCAGCGGACTTGGGTGCTTCTGCCGCACCGCCCCAGACCACCAACTGAAGACCGGCCCGCCCCAAACCGAAAAAAGGCTTTATCTGAGTCGATGAATCAGCTAGTTTTGCGCTGTCACGCCAAAGGCGACCCGCTGATGCCGGTTGAATACCGACATACGGGCATTGAGTCGATGGCAATCAGCCTGAACAGGAAGCCGTCGGTCAAATGTCGGCGTGCACAACAGAGACGTCGTGCACGCCTGATAACATGGTCGGGAACGAGCGGTTTTCGTCTGCAGGCGAAAAAAGCGAGTTTGAGACGCCGACATGAATCAGGACAGCGCCGACGAACACTTAATGCTACGGTACCGGGATGGCGACACCCGGGCCTTCGAACTGCTTTATACGCGCCACAAGGGCTCTTTGTACCGGTATCTGCTGCGCCAGTGCAGCGATGCCGCCATCGCCGAAGAGCTGTTTCAGGATATCTGGCTGAAAGTGATTAACGCCCGCTCCCGCTATACGGTGAAAGCCAAGTTCAGCACCTATCTGTATCACCTGGCGCATAACCGCTTGATCGATCATTACCGGGCTCAGCAAGGTCGAGGCATACCGGCCTCATACTCCAATGCGGAACAGATCGATCCAGAGCAGTTAGCCAGCAGTGAAATGCATCAGCCGGAGACAATCAGCCTGCGCCAGCAACAGGCGGAACACCTGCTGAATGCACTGGCCGAGCTGCCCGAAGCACAGCGTGAAACCTTTTTGTTAAAGGCAGAGGGCGGACTTTCACTGGATGAAATTGCGACTGCCACTGCCGTCAACCGGGAAACCGCCAAAAGCCGTTTGCGCTACGCCGTATCCCGGCTTAAAACCCTGCTGGGAGCGCAGTCATGAGTACAGATTCAAAACGGGATTTCGACGAGCCGGATCTGGCCGGGCTGGAAGAACTGCTGGCGGTGTATCGGCACAGTCCGCAGCAACAGCCCCCGATCGAACTGAATCAGCGTATTCTGGCTGCCGCCGCACAAGCGCAGACCGTCACGACACTGCCTGTGCGACAGTCCAGAGCACGCTGGTCAGTCCCCTTGGCACTGGCTGCCACAATGGTCTTGGGGGTCGGGCTGGTGACCCTGGTACAACACGAATTACCGCAGCACGACAGCTTGGGTACAAGGCCGGCTTTAACGCCACTGCGAGAACGGGCAGCAGACTCGGCCAGCGATGCCGTTCCCGGTATGCTTTTGCAAGAATCAGCCCCATTGGCAGCCCCACCAACAGAACCAGCTTTATCGGATCAGTCAGCCGCACCGGCAGCCAAAGCGAGTTCAGCGGCCAGTAAGGTGACCAGCGAATCAGCAGCGCCTGTGCCGAATGAAAACAGACATTTACAGCAATTCGCCCCCAGCCCTACGCCTGCAACAGAATCTTTACGCCAAGAGCAGCAGATTAGCCCATCCAGCACGCCGAACCTGAGCACAGGCCGTGCTGCCCGTCAGGCCCCACCCCCGGCAGCAGCACCCGCTGCATCACTCAGGGCACCCGAGCCAGCACCGGCCGATGTGTTGCCGCCGGAACGCTGGCGGGAGCGGATATTACGCTTGCAGGCTCAGGGCCAGCTTGCACAAGCCCGCCAGGAATTACAGCAGCTGCGTGCGACCTACCCGGACTATCAGGCTCGTTTTCCGGGTCTGGAGCCCTGACAGCTGCTTGCTGTTGGAACGCTCAGCCGGTTTGACCGGAATGCTCGGCACCGCAACTCCAGCACTGACTGAACTGCCCCTCGATCGTTTCGCCACACTGCGGACAGCGCCAGTCCTGCAACAGGCCGGAATCAGCGTGCAGGTAGTCCTGGATAAAACGCTGCGCGCGCTCGGCATCGCCTTCGTTCACCAGCCATAATTCCGGCCAGCACTCAAACGCAGGTAATTCGCCCAGACCGGCACTGAGGTATTGGTTCCTGACGGTGGTACGAATACCTTCATTGTTCAGCAGAGCACGTATGTGCTCGACTTGTATAAGCGTTTCAGCTGTATAAATCGCTTGTGCTTTTGTCATCTGCAAGATGCCCATTGGAGTATTAAAATCTTAAAATCCAGGTCAATACACGCTACCCAGAATAGTCCTGACCCGTGTAGCAACTGATGATTATGCGCTACGCTTAGCGTAATTTTTCGAATATCCAATGCATACGGGGTAAATCCTCATGGCGCAACACATCACGCTTATCCAGGGTCACCCGGATACTACCGGCCGCCACTTGGGGCATGCACTGGCAGAGGCCTATGCCCAGGGCGCGCGCGACGCCGGACATGATGTTCAGATCATTACGGTGGCCCAACTCGATTTTCCGCTGCTGCGCAGTCAGCAGGACTGGACCGACGGCAACGTGCCGGAATCGCTCCGGTCAGCCCAGGACAGCATCCGCAAAGCCCAACATCTGGTTCTTTTCTATCCGCTTTGGCTGGGCACCATGCCAGCGTTACTAAAAGCATTTCTGGAACAGGTTCTACGGCCCGGTTTTGCGATAGAGCCGCCCACCGAGGGAAAATACGGCAAAAAACTGCTGACCGGCAAAAGTGCCCGGATTGTTATTACCATGGGAATGCCTGTGTTGATCTATCGCTGGTATTTTCGCGCCCACAGCTTAAAAAACCTGGAGCGCAATATCCTGCGTTTTTGCGGTATCAACCCGATCCGGGAAAGCCTGTTCGGGATGATCGAGGCCGTCAGCGATGCAAAACGATCAAAATGGCTTGAGCAAATGCGCCAGTTGGGCCGGCAAGGTCGTTGAGCATTTGGTCTGACCCTGCGCACTGTATTTTTGTACGGCTTCTGACAGCGGTTTAGTCCAGCACCGCCTTCGGCACCCGAAAACGGGAAAAACCGGCCAGGAATTCCCGTGTGCGCTGTTGCTTTGGCCTGACCAGCACCTCGTCCGGGGTGCCATGCTCATGGATCATGACCATCGTGCAAAAACAACACCCGGTCAGCCATGGCATAAGCAAACCCGATGTCGTGCGTCACGCTCAGCAGGGTCATGCCTTTATACCTCCTAAACCCTACTATCGTAGGGTCCTAAACAAGACCCAGGCAATAGGTTCAAAAGCGCATAATTGCAATTTTCAGGATACAACAACACACCATAAGGCGTATTCATAACGAGCAGACGCGCTGAACCGTACCACTCTGATCGGCTCAGCCATCAACTCGACAACGGGCGGGGCGGGGTACTACAGCTTCAATCGAACTGCCGGACAAAGGACTGCAATTGCTCGTTCAGTGCTGCCAGTTCCTGTTCAAGACTGTGCACGCGATTTTCCAGCTCCAGGATACGGGCGGCATCATCACTGACGGGCTCGCTGGTTTGCGCTACAGCAAATTGCGCCGGATCGACCTCACCACCCAGTAAATGAACGTAGCGGGCTTCTTTCTGACCGGGCTGACGGGGTAACTGCAGCAGATACGGCACGTCACGCTCTTCCGCCAACGCTTTCAGCGTTCGTTCGAGTTCATGGCCACTGCCGAACTCATGCATGCGGTTGGTGCGTATGCGCAATTCGCCAGCCGTCTGCGGCCCGCGCAGCATCAGAATAGACAATACCGCCAGTTCAGCGCGGCTGAAGTTCTCTTCCTCGCGCAAGCGATGATCCAGCCGATGGGCATATTTAGGCACCCGACTGCCTGATCCGGCACGCTGCGCCACCAAACCGCGACGTGCCAAAGTCTCGACAGCTTCCAGCACGAGATTTTCGGAAAGATTCATAACCGGCTCGCGGCTGGTTTTCTGATTACAGGCGTTGGTCAGCGCGTTCAGCGACAACGGATAACTATCCGGCGTGGTAAACTCTTTTTCGATCAAAGCACCCAGTACGCGCACTTCTACTGGCGATAAATTCAATTCCATAGACGTCCTCTAGAAGAGTGATTCACAATAGTACTATAGTTTTTAACCGTTTAATGAGGCAAAAATCGAGCCATGAAAAATACGCAAATTAACGCTGACCGCTTATGGCAAAGTCTGATGGAACTGGCCCGGATCGGCGCGACCCCGAAGGGCGGTGTCTGTCGCCTGGCGCTGACAGATGTGGACAAGCAGGGGCGCGATTTGTTCGTCCGCTGGTGTGAAGACGCTGGCTGCAGTGTCAGCTACGATGCTATGGGCAATATTTTCGCCCGCCGGCCCGGCCGCGATAACAGCCTGCCGCCGATCATGACCGGCAGCCACCTGGACAGCCAGCCGACCGGCGGCAAGTTCGACGGTGCTTACGGCGTTTTGGCCGGGCTGGAAGTGATTCGCACCCTGAACGATCTCGATTACCAGACAGAAGCCCCGCTGGAAGTTGTTGCCTGGACCAACGAAGAAGGCTCACGTTTTGCGCCCGCCATGGTCGGCTCCGGGGTGTTCGCCCAGGTTTTTGACTTGGACTACGGTCTGAGCCGGGCCGATCAGGACGGCAACACCCTCGGCCAGGAGCTGCAGCGGATCGGCTATGCGGGACCCGAGCAACCTGGGCAGCATCCGGTAGGTGCCTATTTCGAGGCTCACATCGAACAAGGCCCGATTCTGGAAGCCGCCGGCAAAACCATCGGTGTTGTACAGGGTGCGCAAGGCCCGCGCTGGTACGAAGTGACCGTCACTGGTCAGGAAGCCCATGCCGGCCCGACACCGATGCTGGTCAGGCGCGATGCACTGGTTGGCGCGGCTCGCATGGTGGAAGCAGTCAACCGGATCGGGCTGGAGCATCAACCTAACGCCTGTGCAACCTGCGGCATGCTTAACGTAATGCCCAATTCGCGCAATGTCATTCCCGGTCAGGTCTGGTTTACGGTGGATTTCCGTCATCCCGACGATACCATACTGGCTGATATGGATCAGGCCTTACGGCAGGAGTTGGCCCACATTGCAGAAGCCGCCAGGCTGGAACTGGCGCTTGAGCAGATCTGGCATTCTCCGGCCACACCGTTCGATGAATCCTGCGTGGCAGCCGTGCGCAAAGGTACGGAACAGGCCGGTTATGCGCATATGGATATCATCAGCGGTGCCGGCCACGATGCTGTCTATATGGCCAAAATAGCGCCCGCGGCAATGATTTTCGTGCCTTGCGAGAATGGCATCAGCCATAACGAAATTGAAAATGCAACGCCGCAGGACATCGCCGCTGGTTGCAATGTTTTGCTGCACGCAATGCTGGAAAAAGCCAACGAGAAAGCACATACATCGGAGTAATTAAAAGCTATGAGCATCACGCTACAAGGACTTGACCATGTCGTTCTGCGGGTCACCAACCCTGACCAGGCTGTAGCGTTTTACTGCAATGCACTGGGCTGTCATATCGAACGACGACAAGACGACATCGGCCTGATTCAATTACGGGCGGGCAATTCACTGATCGATCTGGTGCCGGTGGATTCACCGCTCGGGCGCAAAGGCGGCCCAGCAGCAGGGAGCGAAGGCCATAATATGGATCATTTCTGCCTGCAGGTACGGCCTTTCGACGAAGCCGCGATTCGTGCTCACCTGGCGGCCCATGGTGTGACAGCAGGCCCACTTGAAGAACGTTATGGCGCGGAAGGCCTGGGACCCTCGATATATCTCCAGGATCCCGATGGCAATACCGTGGAATTGAAAGGTCCGCCCACCCAGCCGGCTCAATCTGTCTGAGCGATACTGTCTTCATCCGGCAAGCAGAATCTTAATTATTTTGCTTGCCGTGCCTGGCTAGAAGAGCTCATCGCCTGTTGTTCAAAAGCACCCGACTACTGTGTCGGCAGCCAACGTGCCAGAATTCGGGCAAGCTGCGCTTTTCTGATGGGCTTAGTTAGATAATCGTCCATCCCGGCAGCAAGACAACGCTCGCGATCACCGGCCAATGCATAGGCTGTCACACCAATAACAGGTCGCCGCGCACGGTGTTCGTTCCGCTCCGCCTCGCGGATCTGCCGGGTGGCAGTGTAACCATCCAGCACCGGCATCTGGCAATCCATGAGAATGACATCATAGTCTTGTGTGGCGATAGCCGTAACCGCCTCAGCGCCGTTTACAACGACGTCGGCCGTTAAACCCAGTCGGTGCAGCATATGCTGCATCACCTGCCGGTTCGCCTGGGAATCTTCAGCCAGCAATACCCGCCCCTGTAATACCATCGCCGGAACAGATTCGCTATCGACCGCCGGCTTTGTCTGTTCGTCCTTAGATACCTTAACGTCGGGCGGCTTGGCTGCAAGTATTTCTTGCAGACTGACCGTCGGCTTTGCCTGTTCATGCTTAAATGATTTGACGTCAGGCGGGCTGGTTGCGAGCGCGTCCTGCAGACAGCGATAGAGTTCGACCCGAGGCACGGTTATAGTCAACCAGGCATCACACCCGGCGGCACTTGCGGCAACCGCATCCCGGTCCGTCAGCGAACTCAGCAATATCAGTCGCATACTCGACAGCAACGGCAATTCGCGCAACGTCCTGGCCAGTGCAAATCCATCGATATCCGGCGGCTTATGACAGATAATCGCCACCGCCGGGACTGGTTTGCCGGTATTTAGCTCGCGCGTCAGTGCCTGTACCTGTTCAGCATTGAACAGGCATTCGACCTGCATACCCCATTGCGTAAGCTGCTCGCTGAGGATTTCGCGACTTGAGCCATTGCCTGCAATCAGCAGTGCATGCAGCCCTTGCAGGCTATCATCAGGGCTGAACGACTGGATTTCTGGCACCACTGTCAGCGGCATAGTGAACCAGAAGGCCGACCCACGACCGGGCTCGCTGTCGACGCCGATGTCCCCGCCCATTAACTCGACCAGCTGGTGGCAAATTGCCAGACCCAGACCGGTGCCGCCGTGACGCCGGGTTAACGAGTTATCGACCTGGGAGAACGCGTTGAACAGGCGTAATTGATCCTCGGTCTTAATGCCGCAACCTGTATCGCGCACTGTGAACTGCAGTCGGCAGGGCTGCCCGGTTTCCTGCTCAGAATCCAGGCGCTTAACGTCCACAAGCACTTCGCCCTGATCTGTGAATTTAATCGCATTGGAAATCAGATTGGTGAGAATCTGGCGCAAACGACCCGGATCGCCCAATACGCCAGTCGGCACCTCGGGATCGATTCGGCAGAGCAGCTCCAAACCCTTGCGATGCGCGCTCTGTGATAATAGCGTCAGCGTATGCTCAAGCGAGTGCGGCAGATCAAACGCAACCTCATCCAGTGCAAGCTTGTTCGCTTCGATTTTAGAAAAATCCAGTACATCATTGATAATCTTCAATAATGACTCGCCAGAATGCAGCGCCGTATCCAGCATCTCCCGCTGCTCCGCACTTAATGTGCCCTCCTGCACCAGCTCGACCATCCCTATTATACTGTTCATCGGCGTGCGTAACTCATGGCTCATATTGGCGAGAAACCGGGACTTGGCGAGGTTGGCGGCATTCGCCTCACTGACTGCCACCTCCAGCGCCTGACCCTGCTGTTTAAGCTCGTCAATATGCTGGCGCAGCGCCTGGTCCTTATTGTCGAGCGTTTGCGACATCTGGTTGAAGGCGCGTGCGATATTGCCAAATTCATCTGACGAACGAATCTCCACTTGGGGTGGCCGCTCAGGATTGCTGCCTGCGGTGGCTGCAATCGCCTGAATCGATTGATCCAGCATGCCAAGTGGCCGAACCACCAGACGGCCGATGACAATCAGCAGCACCACCAGCGCAAGCGATAAAGACAGGCTGCCAGTGACTGAAGCGGCTGCAACCAGTTGTGTGGCCTGCTCGCTGATGGCCTGTACGGGGATGCCAACGACAGCCGCAGCAATCGGCATACCATCCAGCCCCAGAACAGGAACGATCGCATCGTAGTGCGACCCTGACTCATTCAGAAGCAGGGTCTCTTCGCCCGCCTGCAACGCTGCAAGCAGGCCCGAAGCATCGCTGCGCTGATTGCGCGGCGTGCCGTCAGCACTATGAAACAACACTGTTCCATCCAGCGCGAGCAACATCGCATAGGCAACATCCTTATTAACCGCGACGACTTCCTGACACTGTTTATCGAAGCCGACCAGCTCACTCAACGGGATACCCAGCCGTAGCAGGTACTGCAATCGGGCATCCAGTCCGCGGCCCAGCGTGAATGCGTGCGCCTGCACTGCCCGGCTGTATTGCTGCTGAAAAACATAACTATTGACCAGCGTATTCAGCACCAGGGCAATCAGTACAATCACCCCTACCGCTGTCAGTAACTTGGTCCGGACAGAAAAGAACACTTCAGAGATCCCACCTGAAGCTCGTGACAACATGCGCATTGAGCAGCAGCGATGTCGGCACCTGGATGCCTAGCTTGCGCGCACGAGCCAGGCTAATGACCGGTTCGCCCTTGAGGGTCGGTTCCATCGAAAAATCGGAAGCCTGCTGTTCTCCCAGCAGGATAGCTCGCGCCATTTTGCCCGCACCATAGCCCTGCGCCAGTCCGGAAACGCGCATCGCACACAAAGTGCCCAGTTCGGGGCGGTCTCCCCAGAAACTGAAATCGGGCAGCATGCTGTTCTCGGCAGTCCACTGCAACACGTTCTGGTAGGGAACATTATTGCCAGCATCATCTTTAAAGCCGAACACGCCAAGTATGCCAAGCGCATCGGCCTTGCCTTGATAATCAAGAATTTTGCGCTGATACTCGGCGAAGGTCTTGATAGTATCCACCGCTACGATCTCGACTTCGTTGTCAGCTGCCAGCGCCTGTTGCAGCCGCTCAATAACACCGGGCCAGGTCGGCCCCTGATCGACGATTACCGCAATGCGTTTAACATCCGGCACAATCTGCTGCACCAGCCGGATGGTCTGCAGTGAATGCTCCTGTTCCAGCACACCGGTGATGTTTGGGCTGCCGGTAAAACCGTATTTTGCCGGCGCGGCATTGACCCCGCTGAACACAAAGGGGATAGCGCTGCCCACATAGTGGCGGGCCACGTAATTCTGGGCATCGTCGTCATTGGTGTAGACAAGATCCGGTTGCCACTCGTCGATCAACGCCCGAATCGACTGGCCCTTGGTTTCCTTCCACGCCTTATCAGGGTGATTTTTGGTGTCCATCGCCTCCACGCGATACTCGATATCAAGTCCGCTAAGCGCATCCTTGAAACCCTTGAACTGATCCTGATTCCATTCCCAGCTCTCGTGGTAACTCATGACATGCAGCACACGATAAGTTGGCGCGTTATCCGCCGCCGCACTACCCGACCATCCACAGAAAAATGATACGCACATCATCGCCGCCCAGGCACGCTGCCCGATATTCAATCCATTGTTGATAAAGTCCCAATTAATGTTTTTCAAGGTAATAAGTTCCTTACTTAGCGATCCATAGTGCATGATTTCGCTAATTTTTATTTACTGAAGTAATGAATACATAAAAACAGCAAATATCGTACCGACTAGCAACACCACCTTTTACTCCGCAGGGCTGCAAACCACTAGGGTGCGCGCTTTCTCTTTGTAGCGATGGTAGTTGGATAGCCGCTGAATAGCTTGAAACAATGCCGGAATTCCAGACAGAAATACCCGGTTCTCATTGAGGAATGATATATGAACGCTAACGGGCTGATTCAGTAACAGACGGGCAGATCACCGATCGATCTGCCGGTGAATTCGCTGCCCGAACGGCGAAGACCGCACCGGGGATCACTGCTATCGGCAGCCGCGGTCTTTTGAAAAGGACAAACCCGGGAAGGGCACAAATTTCAGAGCGAATGCGATGTCCGGGACTTAATTCACAACGGCCTGTAACTCACCCTGGGCGTACAACTCAGCCATTTTGTCCAGCGCTATTGGCTTGATATTGCCGGCCTGACCAGCGCTGCCAAACGCTTCAAAGCGGGCCAGACAGATCTGACGGGATGCCTGGAGCGCTGCGCTGAGGAATTTGCGCGGATCAAATTCGCCGGGATTCTGCATCATATGGCGGCGCATTGCACCGGTCATGGCCAGCCGGATATCGGTGTCAATATTCACCTTCCGTACACCGTGTTTAATGCCTTCCTGGATTTCTTCCACCGGCACACCGTAAGTTTCCTTGATGTCACCGCCGAATTCGCGGATCACAGCCAGCCATTCCTGCGGCACACTGCTGGAACCGTGCATCACCAGATGCGTATTGGGAATGCGTTGATGAATCGCTTTGATACGGTCAATAGCCAGAATATCGCCGGTCGGCTGGCGGCTGAATTTATACGCCCCGTGCGAGGTGCCAATAGCAATCGCCAGAGCATCAACATCGGTCTGTTTGACAAAATCTGCCGCCTGCTCCGGATCGGTTAAAAGCTGCTCGTGCGAGAGCGTACCCGCTGCGCCGGAACCGTCTTCTTCGCCAGCCTGACCGGTTTCCAATGAGCCCAGACAGCCCAGTTCACCTTCTACCGAGACACCGACCGCGTGCGCCATCTCGACAGTGCGGCGGGTGACATTGACATTGTAGTCATACGAGGCCGGGGTTTTCATATCCTCCTGCAGCGAGCCGTCCATCATCACGCTGGTGAAACCGGAGCGTATCGAACGCTGGCACACCGCCGGGCTGGCACCATGATCCTGATGCAACACAATCGGAATATGCGGGTACATTTCGGCGGCGGCCAGCACCATATGGCGCAAAAGGCCTCGCCGGCGTATTTCCGGCACCCGCCGAGCCCTGCAGAATAACCGGGCTGTCGCAGGCATCGGCAGCCTGCATAACCGCCTGGATCTGCTCCAGATTGTTGATATTAAACGCGGGCACACCATAATCATTGGCAGCAGCGTGATCCAGTAATTGTCGGAGAGAAATAAGAGCCATCGATCAAACCCCAAATGCGTAAAACGCTAGTAAAAATGAACAGATAAGTATCCAACACAGGCGCGCCGCCAATGCTTCGGGGCGCGGCACAGGATGATTATCATGCAGCGCTTCGCGCGAATAACCGTACCTATTGATCCGGTCACTGCAATAACAGGTTGTTGCACAGACAGAAATAACGCCAAACCAGGAAACGCTGCCAACAGCCGCTTACCGGTTGTTACACTCGAAATACCGGGGCAGTTCCAGCAGCGAATCGACAATGCCATCGGGCCGGGCCTGCGCGATGGGCTGACCATGGTTATAGCCATAGCTGACAGCGATCACCGCGATACCTGCCGCACGCGCAGCATCTACATCATGCCTTGAATCGCCGATCATGAGACATTGCTCAGGCTTGACGCCAAAGGTGCTGGCCGCATGCAACAGCGGCAGAGGATCGGGCTTCTTGCGCGCCAGACTGTCACCGCTCAGAATCAGACTGAAAAAGTGCGACAAGCCGAGTGTGTGCAGTAGCGGCTGCGTGAACAGCGCCGGTTTATTGGTGATACAGGCCAGCGTCGAACCGAGCTGGCGCAACGATTCAAGCCCTTCGACAACGCCCGGATAAAGCTGGCTGTAGCGGCCGTTGATGGTACTGTAAACCCGCTCGAAGACGGGCTTGGCCTGCGAACAGGCTGGCTTCCGGAATGCCATCCAGAGTGCCGGTCAGCGCCCGCTGCAGCAGGCGACCAACCCATTACCAACCCAGCGGCGGACCTCGTCTTCGGTACAGGCAGGGCGGTCCAGCTGCGCCAGCATGGCATTAACACTGGCGGCCAGATCGGGCACGCTATCCACCAGCGCACCGTCCAGATCCAGCAGGTCAGGCGTGGAACAGGCAACATGCTTTACCTCTCTGTGTGCATATCGGCGGTTTCTTTAAAAAACCCGGCTGACCAGAATATCCTCCGCTTCGATAGTCATCAAATCCTGCGCTGTCAGCTTGCCGCCTCAGCACTGCTGAGTGCTGCACTCATAATGGCTCTCCTCTAAGTCAGGGAGTAATTTTTGCCCGTCACGCTGTCATGATGGCAATTTGCACCACTGGCACCACTGCGTCGCGCTGTCAGGATCGGGTAGCTTTCAAACTCGCAGTCGAGTTGGCCCATCGCCTGCTAACCCGTTCTGTTGCTAAACCCTGTGTTGATAAACCCTGAATTCCCGTTGATTACGAAGCTGTTTTTGAAACAAACTCTAAAACCCATTGATGAGCCAATGCCATGAACACACCCAATTCCGCCCTGAGCCAGATTCATCAGCAGATTATGTGGAACCGCCTGCTGTCAGTGGTTGAGGAACAGGCTCAGACCTTGATCCGAACCGCGTTTTCGACCTCGGTACGCGAAGCTGGCGATTTATCCGCCGGGATTTTCGATCTGAACGGCGCAATGCTGGCCCAGGCCGTCACGGGTACTCCGGGACATGTCAATGCGATGGCGGCTTCGGTCGGTTTTTTTCTGGAAAAATATCCACCCCACAGCATGGCCGAAGGCGATGTGTACATTACCAATGATCCCTGGAAAGGCACCGGCCATCTGCACGATTTCACAGTAGTCACGCCGACCTTCAAGGACGGCAAACCGGTTGCCTTGTTTGCCGCGACCTCGCATGTAGTTGATGTCGGCGGCATCGGTTTCGGGCCGGACGGACGGCAGGTGTACGAGGAAGGCATTTATATTCCGATCATGCCGCTAGCACAGCGCGGCGAGATGAACGAATCATTGCTCGATATTGTCCGCGCCAATGTGCGCGAGCCGGTGCAGGTGATCGGCGATCTGTATTCCCTGGCCGCCTGTAATGATACCGGCAGCCGCCGCTTGCTGGACATGCTGCGGGAATTTGAACTGGATAATCTGGATGGGCTCGCCAGTTATATCATCGAACAATCACAGCAGGCGATGTTAAACGAAATCCGCGCCCTGCCCTACGGCACTTACCACCACAGCATGCGTATCGATGGTTATGACGAGGCGCTGGATCTGGTCGCGGCCTTAACCGTCAGCGATACGGGCATCGACATTGATTTCACTGGCAGCTCGAAGCAGTCTCGCTACGGTATCAATGTCCCGCTGACCTATACCCAGGCGTATGCCTCCTTCGGGGTACGCTGCGTGATTGGCTCGAAAGTGCCGAACAATGCCGGCTCACTGGCACCGGTCCGGGTCACTGCACCGCTCGGCAGCATCCTGAATGCGCCGCACCCGAGCGCCGTTGCAGCGCGCCATGCTGTTGGTCAGATGCTGCCGGATGTTGTGCTGGGCTGCCTGTATCAGATTATCGGCGAGCAGACGCCGGCAGAAGGCTCGTCCTGCTTATGGAACCCGATGCTGATGGGCGGGCACGGCCTGGTCGATGGTGATTACGGCAACGCTACCCCGTTTACCATCAATTTATTTCATACTGGCGGCAGCGGTGCCCGCCCGAGTAAAGATGGTCTTTCCGCCACCGCATTCCCTTCCGGTGTGCGCAGTACTCCGGTCGAAATCAACGAAACCATTGCCCCCATCATCATCTGGCGCAAGGAGTATCTGCCTGATTCCGGTGGTGCGGGCCGCTTTCGCGGCGGGGCTGGACAGGTCATGGAAATCGCTCATGCCGAGGGGGCGCCGTTTGCCATCTCACCCATGTTTGACCGCATAAAACACCCGGCACGAGGACGCAATAATGGTCTGCCCGGTGGCGCGGGGCGAATTTATTTAAAATCCGGCCAGGAACTGCGCGGCAAAGGCCGTCAGACGATTCCGGCCCGGGACGCCGTGATTCTTGAAATGCCCGGCGGCGGTGGCTATGGCGATCCGCGCCAGCGCGCACCGGCACAAATCCAAACCGATGTGCTAAACGAACTGGTTTCGCCGGCAGCCGCCCGGCGCGATTACGGTTTTACCCCGGCGCAGGAGTCATCCCAGGAAAACGAATTAAATGGCAAGTAACGCGTAGTGGACACATTACACGCCCATCTGCAGGCCCATCTGCAAGCCCTGAAAGCCTGTACCCGCTGCCCGGATATGCACCCACCCGCAGTGGTTGGCCGGCCGGCTATGAGTAAAGTGCTGCTGGTCGGCCAGGCACCCGGTGACAAAGAACCCAAGCTGCAGCGACCTTTTGCCTGGACAGCCGGCAAAACACTTTTCCGCTGGTTCGAACAAAGCTGTGGCCTGACCGAGGAACAGTTCCGGCAGCGGGTCTATATGGCTGCCGTATGCCGCTGTTTTCCAGGCAAGAAAGCCAGTGGTGGCGACCGCGTCCCGAATCGGGATGAAATTGCCCAGTGCAGTTACTGGCTGACGGCTGAAATGCGTTTATTGCAACCTGAACTGGTCATTCCGGTCGGCAAGCTGGCCATCGAGCAGTTCATGTCTTACAGCAGTCTGGTCAATCATATCGGCCAGTCCTTTCGCGGTCGCTACGCCGAACACGAATTCGACCTGATACCCCTGCCGCATCCTTCCGGTGCCTCACCCTGGCCGCGCATGGAACCGGGCAAAACCTTATTGGCACAAGCCCTGGCTCTGATCGAAGCACATCCGGCATGGCGGTCTATACTTAAGCTTGAGCGTTAAGCAGGTACAAAGGAGACCGCAATCATGACCGATCATACACATACGTCCAGAGGCCGGCGCTGCCCGAACCGAACCCATACGCTGTTACCTGAAGGCCATACCTGGCTGGGTTGGCAGGGTACGGTCGCCCACCCTGGCGCGCCGACAGGCAGTGGCGGCCCTGGCGGTTTTGTGACGAATCAGCCGTTAGCCGACGACAACGCCCCTCATTTGCCACACCCGCAGGCACCCGGACCGCAGCGCTTTTCACCCGATCAGGTACAACTCAGCACACAGAAAAAACCCAATACCCCTCCGGCCACAACCACGCAATCCTGGTCTATGCTGAAAATGAAGAATGACCACATGGAGGTTGATGTGTCTGCCGAAGTCATTGCTGACGACACCACGACAGAAGAGCTGGATGCCGAAACCACAGCGCCTTTCGTGAAGCACAATGGTTTACCGGGTTATTCGGAAGACGGCGGAAAAATTACCCAGTTCGATGCCAAGTTCACCTGGAAAGGCAAAATTACCATTCAAACGGTTTATAACAAGGCCAAAGCCACTGATCTATCCTGCTATGGGCGTGGCACAACCCCGGAAGACATCGAGAATGGCGATATCACGCTGGGCTTTCATGAATCCTGCCATCGCGCAGATTATGTAAATTATCTGAAGAATAATCCTTTGCCCAAACCGCCCGAGTTAAAAATCGGTATGTCGGCAAGCAGTTATGATACCGCCGCAAAAGCCTTCAATACCGCCTACGACAACTACGTCAAAGCCTTGCGGGAGTTATGGAAAAATACTGATGAGGTCGGGCATAAACTCTCTACCGTTGAATCCACGGGCGAGTGCTATGATCATAAAATTGATGAAGGCAGTTAAAAATAAGCCCGTGCAATCATGCTGACTTCATTGGAGAAATCACTTTCAAGCGTGCGGGTATTGTCATACGCGGTGACCGCGAAAAAATATCGCGTCCCCGGTGCCAGGCCGCGCACCGTATAGTCTGTACGCTGGCCCACATCCAGCGATGACGTATAGTGCCGGCTACGCTGACCGTAATAAAGGCGATAGCCAGCGACATCTACACTTGGGCTGGCGTCCCAATTCAGGGTTGCCTGGCCATCGATTGCTGCGATATCCAGACGGGATTCAACCACACTCAGCAGGACATTCCCGAATACACCGGCAGCATCCCGGGCGCGGACCGCATAAATCCCCGGTTCGAGTAATATGACTGCACAGGCATCCCTGGCGGTAGCAAGCGCACGCCCCAGATACAGCTGTATATCGACATCGCAGTCGTCATTAAAGAAGAAACTCGTGTCATCATTGACAGCGATAATGTCCAGACTCGGATCAGGGATTCCCGCGCCGCCGGAACCGGCCAGACTTTCCGCCGTCAGGACCAGGGTAGCGGTTTGCTCAACGATAAAACCAAGACGTATATCTGTTTCGGTAACAGGGCCGTTGTAAGAGACATTCAGCAGCGGCCCGGCAGTCACAGTTGCAGCACTGCCAGCCAGCAAAAACCCGAGCAGCAGTAACGGTTTCCATCTGCATAGATCTATTGACATTGTCCCGACCTGTCACATCCTGACTGCTATAATTATAGCCTTTGACAATACAACTGCCAGTTATGCCGCGAAATACAGCAACATTTAAGCTTCCCCTGCCAGGCCAAACTCACTCTGGGCAAACGTGCCAGATCGCTTTAGACTATATGAAATTAGTATGTTTTAAATTAAATAATCGAACTATTGCAACCACCATCTGATTATCCGGGCATACCGCATTTTTTGATCCTCTTATTTGAGTTGTCGCAATTATTACCCAAAAACGGTTTATTCATCCCGGCTGAGACGGGAGGCGTGCTCTTGTGAGGCGGTTACTGGCGTCTGTACCCGAACGCTGGTTGCGTATACTGCTACCGTCACTACGCTGGCGTTCGCGGGTTAACCGAACCACCCTGAAACTCGATTTAATCGCCGGTCTGACCGGCGCTGCCCTGATGCTGCCGCAGGGTGTTGCTTTCGCAACCATTGCCGGCATGCCGCCCCAGTACGGACTTTACGCCGGCATGATCCCGGCCATCATTGCAGCATTGTTCGGCTCCTCCTGGCATTTGGTCTCCGGCCCGACGACAGCGGCTTCCGTGGTTCTGTTCTCGGCTCTCAGTCCGCATGCCCTGCCAGGGTCGGCAGAGTATATTCAGCTGGCGCTAACGCTGACGCTGATGGTGGGCCTGTTTCAACTGGCCATGGGGCTGGCGCGGATGGGGGCGCTGGTTAATTTTATCTCGCATACGGTAGTGATTGGTTTTACCGCCGGCGCAGCGCTGCTTATTGCGGTCAGTCAATTACCGCATTTACTTGGCGTTGCCATAGCCCGTGGTGGCTATACCTACGAGACCTTACTGCGTATCGGCGAGCGCCTGCCGGATAGTAATGTGTATACGCTGGCGGTTGGTATCGTAACGCTGCTGAGCGGTCTGCTGAGCAAGCGCTATTGGTCAGGTGGTACCTTATATGCTGACCGCTATGGTGACCGGCAGTGTTTTTGCCCTGGCGCTGGACAGTATCGTCGGCAGCGCCACTACCGCCATCAGTATGGTTGGCGCACTGCCTGCCATGCTGCCACCACTATCGGCACCACGAAGTATCTTTCAGCGTTATCAAAACATTGGCACCGGCAGCGGTAGCGATGACTCTGCTGGCACTAACTGAAGCGGTCAGCATAGCGCGCTCGCTGGCCATTCACTCAGGTCAGAAGCTGGATGGCAATCAGGAATTTATTGGCCAGGGCCTGGCCAATATTGTGGCCAGTTTTTCTTCGGCTTATGTCACGACCGGTTCGTTTAATCGTAGCGCAATTAACTATGCCGCCGGCGCACAGACACCATTGTCAGCCATCTTTGCTGCGGTTTTGTTGATGGCCGCGGTAGTGCTGATCGCACCACTGACCAATTATCTGCCGACCAGCGCCCTGGCCGGTCTGCTGTTATTGGTAGCCTGGAGTCTGATCGATTTCCAGCATATCCGTAAAATTATCCGCACCAGCCGCTCGGAAACGGCTATTTTAGCGTCAACCTTTATCACTACACTGCTGGTTGATCTGGAATTCGCCATTCTGCTTGGCGTCGGGCTGAGCCTGTTTCTATTTGTCATGAACAGCACCCGGCCCCGCATCCATTCACGTATTCCGGATCGCAGCCTCCCTAACAGCAAATTCAATACAATCCCCGGCGCTTTGGAGTGCCCGCAACTTAAAATACTGCGGCTGGATGGATCGCTGTATTTCGGCTCGGTTTATCATATTGAAAAAATGCTCAGCATCTTTCGCCAGCGCGAACCACGCCAGAAGCATTTGCTGCTGGTCAGCTACAGCATTAATCAGATTGATATCTCCGGCGCTGAATTCCTCAGCCAGGAAGCCACACGGCGACGATCCGAGGGCGGCGGACTGTATCTTTATCGTACCAAGGAACATGTCGAAGCCTTCCTGCGTCGTGGCGGTTATTTAAGCCATATTGGCGAAGAGAACCTGTTCGCCAAAAAAGGCCAGGTATTGCCACAATTTACGAAAGGCTCGACAAATCGATTTGCGCCCAATGCAAGCGCAGTATTTTCTTCGAGTGCCATTCTGCAGACACGCTGCCCCGGACACCGGCTGTCCCAGCTACGGCGACACAGGAACAAGCGCAACCTGCACCAACAAAGCCTGCTCAGCCGGTCCCAATCCGGCCCCGACCGTACCCCGCAAAGCCTGAGTCCGAGCCCATACGCGAGGCATAATTTTCCCGACCTTCCAACCCACGGTAAGGTGTTTGCATATCCGGCGAACAGGCCGGCAAAGATCCGGCAATCACTTCGCGCACTAAAATCGATCATCCACACTTTAATGTCGGGCATTTTTGGGGCATGTCGGGAACAACCCCCTGCGGTTACCCGAAAGAACCGGTTTCGGTATTTCCAAATTGCTCTAATTAAGCCCTGTTAATCTGACGCGAAACCACTTACTTCGTCCTATCCCTGCGCTGTATTGAATATTATGGCGCATCATTTGCTTACACCAACAGCGCCAGGCACCGAAGACCCTACACGGAAGATCGGTCAGACTTGCCAAAGAAAACGAATCAGAGGCTTTTAATATCACTAGATCATCCGTCGCGCTCACGCCTGACACCGTAGATGAGGCAATAATAAATGCTACAACAACGAACAAAGCACGTTTTATCACTTGGTCTGGGATTGCTGATACTGTCAGATACTGCATCCGCGGACACTGTGCTGTCACGCCCGGTAGATTACGTCTGGGTCGCCTTGTGCGCTGCACTGGTATTTACCATGCAAGCCGGTTTTGCCCTGTTGGAAGGCGGCAGTGCACGGGCGAAAAATACTATCAACGTTATCATGAAAAACTATGTCGACTTCTGTGTCGGCGTTTTAGCCTTCTGGGCTGTCGGCTTTGGTCTGATGTTTGGCAGCAACTACACCGGCTGGCTGGGACTGGATCACTTTGTACCGGAATTATCAAATACGCGGAATGCAGTATTTTTTCTGTTCCAGTCCATGTTTGCGGCCACCGCAGCTACGATTGTCAGCGGCGCTGTTGCCGAGCGCATGCGTTTCACGCCCTATGTCATCGGCACCGTTATTATCACCAGTCTCATCTACCCGGTATATGGCAGCTGGGTGTGGGGCAGTTTCTATACGGGAAGCGGCTGGTTGCAAACGCTGGGATTCATTGATTTTGCGGGTTCCACGGTGGTTCATGCTATCGGCGGCTGGTGCGCTTTGGCCGCTATCATTGTACTGGGGCCTCGCCTGGGCCGATTCGGCCGGGATGGTTCAGTGCGCCCGATTGCCGGACATAATCTGACCCTGGTTGGACTAGGTGTTTTTCTGTTGTGGTTTGGCTGGTTCGGCTTCAACGGCGGCAGCACACTGGCTGCGAACGAGACACTGGGGCCGATACTGGCAAATACGCAACTGGCTGGTGCAGCAGGTGTTATGGGCGCTCTGCTGGCAATGCGCCTGGCCCGCCAGCCGCTTTATTTAACCACTGCTGTTAATGGCGGACTGGGCGGACTGGTCGCGATTACTGCAGGATGCGCCACGATGACAGCGCCGTTCGCTATTCTGTCCGGCCTGCTGGGTGGCGTGATCGCCGCCCTGGGTTCCAGATTGCTGCTGCGGTTTCGGCTGGATGATGTGGTCGATGCTGTTTCAGTGCATGCATTCTGTGGTGTCTGGGGCACTGTGGCAGCTGGGCTTTTCTTTACTGGTGATCTCTTCAATCCGGAACGTATCATTGTGCAATTAATCGGGGTCGTGGCAGCTTTTGCCTGGTCCTTCCCTGTCGCCTTGCTAAGTTTCAAGCTCATTGACCGGATATGGGGGCTGCGGGTGAATGCGATCCACGAACGACGCGGGCTTGATATCAGCGAGCATTACGAGACCGGTTATCCTGAGTTTCAAACTGATCTGAGCAACCGCGGTTTCGAAAACCTACCTGAATCGCAGCCGCAGCGAGCCACCACAATCGCCTGAAACACTCTTACCCCATCAGCTGTACCAATAAACAAAAACAAGGTCCACGACTATGGATTCTCATGCCATGCCGGGTGAAACCGTCTATAAAACACTGCTGTCTCATTTGGATGAGCAGGACGCTGCTATTGCGCAAGCGATCTGGAACACAAACTATGCCGGTTCCAGGGCTCACAGTTTAGTAACGTTTGTCAAAGAACTCAGCAACCGGATCACGCTCAGCAACGACAGCAAGCAAAAATTACTGATTGCTTTATATAAGTGCTTGCAAACAAACCCGGCTCAAACAGCAGCTGTTCCCGCTGCGCCAGCACAGACAGCGACACAGGCTCGAAAAAACAGTTCTTTTATACACCCAGAACCGGCTCTGCTCGCGCCCGATCTGCTCATATTCAGCAAACTGGTAGAACAGATCATTACAGATATTCGGCAACAGGGAGCTGCCGTCTTTATAAATTTCACACAGCTGTTGCAGGAAAAAATGCACATGGCCAAGCTGCCAGCACAGACTTGTGAGGGCATTCTGCTCGGGTGTATTGAGAAAGAAAAACCGGACTGCCGCGCTATTGCCCGCCAACATCTGCATCTGCTGGTCAATATTTTTTATATCGCATTGTGCGAGGCCGCTGGCCCTACCATAGCTGATACTCTGCTGGCCAATGCCATTCATGTCGTGGAACAAACACCTGAGGCCCGTCTGTATCACCCCCGCCAGCTTTTGTAATATGTCCATTGCGGCCTGCGGAGCTGAACGCTGAGTTGCACAGCGCCCAGGCCGCAGACACGGCTAATAACTGATACCTTTGTACAGTAAACTGGGAATCCACAGCGTCAGCGCCGGGATATAGGTCACCAGCAACAACACCAGCAACATCGCCAGCCAGAACGGCCAGAGCTCACGCGAGGCTTTTTCAATAGGCACTTTGCCAATTGCACAGCCGACAAACAGGGTAGTGCCTACCGGTGGCGTGACCAGTCCGATGGACAGATTCAGCATCATCAGTATGCCGAAATGCACGTGATTGATACCCAGCATAGTCGCTACCGGCAGCAGAATCGGCGTACAAATCAGCAGCAGCGGTGCCATATCCATAAACGTACCCAGCACCAGCAACATGATATTGATAAGAATCAGCACCGCGTATTTATCATCGGAAACCGACAACAGCAGCGCAGTTGCTTTAGCCGGGATCTGCATGAGCGTCATCAGATAGGCAAACGCCGCAGCGAAACCAATTACGATCATCACCATCGCCACCGTGCGAACCACGCCAACTAATAACTGCGGCAATTGCGACCAGCGGTAATCACGGTACACGAACATCGTGACAAAAAACGCCCAGACCACGGCAATGGAAGCTGATTCAGTGGCGGTGAAAATGCCGCCGATAACACCGCCAACGATAATGATCACCGTCAGCAAACCGGCCAGGGCCTCCCAGGTGATTTTCACGGCTTCGCGCAGCGGCACCAGTTCGCCTTTAGGGTAATTACGCTTGCTGGAAATAATAAACGCCAACACCATTAACGACAGTCCGATCATCACACCTGGAATGATACCGGCCATAAACAGCTGCGCAATCGACACGCTGCCACCAGCGGCATAGGCGTAAATAATCGCATTATGGCTGGGCGGAATGACAATGCCCTGGGTGCTGGAGGTGATAGTGACGTTAACCGAAAAAGTATCGTCATAACCCTGTTTTTTCATCATCGGAATCATGATAGAGCCGATGCTGGAGGTATCTGCCACCGACGAGCCGGAAATGCCCCCGAAAAACATTGAGGACAGAATATTCACCATCGCCAGCCCGCCACGCATGAAGCCGACAAAAATATTGGCAAAATTGACCAGCCGCCAGGCCATACCGCCTTCTGCCATCAAGGCACCTGCCAGCACAAAAAACGGAATCGCCAGTAAGGCAAAGTTGTCGACCCCATCGGAAACCTTGAGAAAAACGGCTTCCAGCGGGATGCCGATATAGGCTGCCGTCAACAGAGCAGACAACCCCAGTGAATAGGCAATCGGTACGCCGATGAGAATAAAGGTCAGCAAGCTGCCCAGGAGTAAAATCGGTCCGAAAGTACCGCCCATCAGCCGGGTTCTCCTTGCGTTGCTGGCATCGGTGTGAGCATTTTTTCGATCACGAACAAAAAGGTAAAAAGACCGGCAATAGGAATTGCGGTATACACCAAGCCTACCCGAATGAACTGAAATTCCGGATAGGTCTGAAAAAACGTCGCCTCAACCAGTTTGATGCCGTAATACACCATAAAGGCACTGATCACGCCCATCAGTGTATGCACCAGGTAGTCCGCGAAAAACCGCCCCCGGCCTGGCAACAGATTAATCAGCACCTCCAGACTCAGATGTGCATTGGCCCGATAACACGCCGCCGCACCATAAAACGATAATTGAATCGCGAGGAATATCGAGATGGGTTCAGCGTAAAATGCACCTACACCGAGCACATAGCGGGAAAAAACACCGATAGCGATCAATATTGTCATCGTCACAATAGACAATACGGAAATCAGCAGACAAAGCACATAAAGCCGGTTCATTAACGTGATATAGAATGTTCGCATGGGCTGTGAAATTCGAGCAGTTCCCCGTTATCACCCGGCCCTCGACAAAATCACACGATATTGCCCCTCCTTATTTCATCCAGGAGAGGCAACATCGTGTCAGAGCTGGGGATTTAACGGCTAGTAGGTTAAAGAAACAGGCTGTTTATTTCACTGCCGCAGCGCGCTTGATCAGATCAGCGTATTTTTCGCCGAATTTCATGCGCACGGAATCAGTTGCTTCGATGAAGGGTTGCTTGTCGATATCGGTAATAACCTGGATGCCCTGCTCTTTCAGCTTGTTCAGTGAGGCCTGCTCACGGGCAGCCCACAGTTCTCGCTCTTTTTCCACTGCCAGCACTGATGCTTTGCGAATCAGCTGCTGATCCAGTGGTGACAGGGTATCCCAGACTTTTTTCGAGAATACGAAAATTTCCGGTACCATCAGATGCTCGGTCAGCGTGTAATACTGCGCAACTTCAAAGTGTTTACCGGACTCGTAGGAAGGCGGATTGTTCTCCGCACCATCGACCACGCCTGTTTGTATGGCCGTGTAAAGCTCATTAAACGCAATAGGCAGACCGTTCCCGCCCATAGCATTGACCATGTCGATAAAGATCGGGTTTTGCATTACCCGAACCTTGAGCCCCTGTAGATCATCAATCGATGAAATTGGCCGTACATTATTGTAAAACGAGCGCGATCCGGCATCCATATAGCCCAGCCCGATCAGCCCGCCAGCCTCCAGCTTGTTCAGCAACTCGGTGCCGATCTCGCCGTCCACCACCTTATGCATATGATCTACACTACGGAAGAAATAAGGCAGGTTAAAGGCATTGAATTCATCAACAATCGGCCCGACTACGCCAACGCTGACACGGGTCATTTCCAGCGCGCCGAGTTGCACCTGTTCCAGGGCTTCTTTTTCGCCACCCAATTGCATGGAATGGAAAATCTGGATATTGATACGGCCACCGGTCCAGTCGTTCAGTAACTGTCCCATATACTCAATGGCATCAGTGGTGGGATAACCCATTGGGTGGACATCGCTGGACTTAATGTCCAGCGCTTGTACGCTGCCTGCCCAAACACTTGCGGCCACAGCCAGTACCGGCAAAATCTGTTTTAACTGCCTCATAGTAAAGTCTCCTCCTCATCTTATTCGACATTTGATCGTAATCGAGATACAGCAGGTATAACTATATCGGGAATTACGGGAAAAACCAGTCTGCCCATTTATTTCATTTATTTTAAGATGGCTAAACCGGCCAGACACTTGGCACCGAAATAATGCTAAAGTCAGCACGCATATGCCTGCGTCGGCAGCTATACGCCTTTTAGCCCCAAAATTAATCATGCCAGAAAAAATGCCAAAAATTAATACAGTTATTGATACTCCAAGCCGGATTGGCGAGTGCCCGGTCTGGTCAGCTGAAGAACAAGCTCTGTACTGGGTCGATATTCTGGAACCCGCCATTCACCGTCTGGAACTCGCAACCGGTGCCCGCACCCATTGGCGTATGCCCAGTGCCATTGGTTCATTTGGGCTGCGTGAACAAGGCGGCGCTGTGGTCGCTCTGCGCAATGGTTTTCATCTGTTCGATTTCGCCACCGGCAGCCTGCAATTTCTGCTGGACCCCGAAGCAGAGCAAACCGAAAACCGCTTCAACGATGGCAAAGTCTCGCCAGACGGGCGTTTTTTCGCTGGCACCATGCATGATGTACCGGATCGCCAACCGGTAGCTGCCTTGTATCGACTCGACCCCGATGGCAGCTGCCATAAAGTGCTGGACCACTTGCATGTTTCCAACGGTCTGGCCTGGAGCCCGGACGGCAAAATCCTCTACCATTCGGATTCCCGTGCGGCAATCATCCAGGCGTTTGATTACGACAGCGCCAGCGGCGCTATCAGTAAGCCCCGGCTGCTCGCGACCGTCGCCAATGAAACCGGCCGCCCGGATGGTGCCGCCACCGATGTTGAGGGCTATTACTGGAGTGCCGGCGTTTCTGCCGGCGTGCTTAACCGCTGGTCACCAGATGGCAAACTGGCGGCGCAGATTCCGCTGCCTTGCAGCGCACCGACCATGCCCTGTTTCGGCGGGCCAGACATGAAAACGCTGTTTCTGACCTCATTAACGGATGGTCAGACAGCAGCGGCGTTAGCGGCAAAACCCTTATCGGGTTGCCTGTTCAGCCTGGACGTCGAAGTACCAGGTGTCCCGATTGCGCGTTTCAAGGGATAATCTTCGCGTATGCTTAAGAAGCGGCTTGCAAACCCGCTTCATATTGACCAGAGCACCTGCTCGGATACCGTTCCTGCAACAGTATCCTGCAGTACAATCGCGCTGTCGCAATACACTGCTATTATAATGCGACGGCCTGCCACTACAGGCGTGCATCGATCAACATCGATCGGGTGGTACACCGCAAATTATCCAAAACATTAAGGAGGCATTTATGCGTAAACTAGCTATCACACTCGGGTTATTGGTATTGACGTCCAGTGCCTGGGCCGCCGAGCGCTATACCGTTACCGAGAGCGTTTTACTGGACGCCAGCGCCGATAAAGTCTGGGATATTGTCAAAGACTTCGGCGCGCTTGATAAATGGCATCCGGCCGTTACCAAAACAAATCTCGTGGTAGGTGAAGCCACCCTGCGCGGCGCCGAGCGGGTACTGACTATCGGCAATTACGAAGGCATGGTGCGGGAAACCTTAACCGCCTACAGCGACGAAGATCGCAGTTTTTCCTACGTGATCAACCTGACTGACGCGCTACCCGTCAAAGACTATGCGTCGACCGTCAGCGTGGTGGAGGTAGGGGATGATTTATCGCTGGTGATCTGGACGGGTGATTTCCTGTCCAATCCGCCGGAAGGTCAACCTGACGAAATGGCGCAAGAGGCCATGAGCGGCGTTTATCGGGCTGGACTGGAGCAGCTGGGAAGCCTGCTGTCACAGTAAACCCTACGACATCCGGACCCAATAAAAACCTCCCCGCCGGCATACGCTGACGGGGAGGTTTTTTTATGTTTAGCTAGGATTTCAGCCAATCTGTACCGGGACAAATAAACGTCCGTTATCTCGTTTGATCAGAATAACAGCCGGCTTGTCGGTCGGCGCCTGCTTGACCAGATCGGCCAATTGCCGGGCGCTGTTGACCTCTTTGCGGTTAAACGACAGGATCACATCGCCACTGCGCAGCCCTGCGGCGGCAGCCGGACTGGCCGGGTTCACCTCCTGAATCAGCACGCCATGATCAACGGCCAGACGTTCCCGCTGTTCCGGTGCCAGATCCGCTACCGCGACGCCGAGTTTCTGCTCCTGCGCATCGGCAGCAGCCAGGCGGGTTGGCTCATTGTCGTCCTGCAGACTGGCGATCTGCACGGTCAGATCCTGTTCCTTGTTATCACGCAAGATAGCTACCGGTACACGCTCGCCGACCGCTGTTTCACCCACCATGGGCGGTAAATCGCTGGATCGCTTAAGCGGTTTCCCGTTGTAGCTGAGGATAATATCGCCCACTTCAATGCCGGCTGCGGCAGCCGGGCTGTCAGCGATCACCTGGGCTACCAGCGCACCGCGCGGTTTATCCAGTCCGAATGATTGCGCCAGTTCCTGATTCATATCCTGGATCAGTACACCAAGCCAGCCGCGGTTCACATAGCCCTGCTCTTTCAGTTGCTCGACCACGTGCATCGCCACATTGATCGGAATGGCGAAAGACAGCCCCATGAAGCCACCGCTGCGGCTGTAAATCTGGGAATTCACACCGATGACATTGCCGTCCAGATCAAACAAAGGGCCTCCTGAATTGCCGGGATTGACCGCCGCATCGGTCTGAATAAACGGCACATAAGTCCCATCCGGCAGGCTGCGGCCCAGTGCACTGACGATACCCTGGCTGGCGGATTGCTCGAAACCGAACGGCGAGCCAATGGCAATGACCCAGTCACCGACACCAACGATATCCGAATCACCGATTTTCACGGCTTTCAGACCGCTGGCATCGATCTTCAGCAGCGCAATATCAGAGCGTTCATCGGCACCGACCAGCGTCGCCTGATATTCACTGCGATCATTCAGACGCACGATGATTTCATCCGCATGATCCACTACATGAGCATTGGTCAGGATATAACCGTCGCTGGAAATAATGAAACCCGAACCCTGACCTGCTACCGGCTGGCGCGGCATCTGGCCAAAGCGCTCGCCGAACGGGGTATTTTCGAAGAATTTACGCAGTTCTTCCGGCATATTATCCGGTAGTCCCTGCCCACCCTGGCGATTTGACGTCGTAGACAGTGAGCCGGCTACCCGGATATTGACTACCGCATCGCGGTTCGCTTTGATAAGCTGGCCGAAGTGCGGCAAGCCCTGCTGTTGGGCCTGCATTTCACCTTGGCGCGAATAGCCTGGCGCGCTCATGGCAACGGATAAGGCAACGGCGGTCAGCAGCGCCCAGATCAGGTACTGTGCCCGCCGCCCTCGAGTTAAGGTCGCTCGTAACGACATTAGTTGACTAGACATATTTGCTCCTCATGACTCATCGATTCGCTGTTGAATCAGCTTGATCGCTACTATGTCCCCACCGACCTTAACGTCAGCTTGCGTGCTGGTTAACAAATCGTCATTGTGAGCCCCCCCTGTCGCACCTATATTTAGGCGATACGATTCAACATCTTAATGGCGTGAATATAATGAAAGTACTGGTTATTGAAGACGACCGCGATGCCGCGGCTTATCTGGTTAAAGGTCTGACTGAAAGCGGTCATACCGTGGATCATGCGCTGGATGGTAACAGTGGTCTGGAAATGGGCCTGGCAGGCCAATACGATGCCTGATTGTGGATCGCATGCTACCCGGACGCGACGGCTTGTCCATCATCAAAACACTGCGCGAAGCGAACATTGTCACCCCGGTTCTGGTACTCAGCGCCCTGGGTGAAGTTGATGATCGGGTACAGGGACTGACTGCCGGTGGTGATGACTATCTGGTCAAACCTTTTGCCTTCAGCGAATTGCTGGCGCGACTGCAGGCCCTGGCACGGCGGGTACACCCCGAGCAGCAGCGCACTTTTCTCAAGGTCGCCGATCTGGAGCTGGATTGCCTGAAGCGCAAAGTCACCCGTGGCGGCCAGAAAATACTGCTGCAGCCGCGCGAGTTCCGCTTGCTGGAATATCTGATGCGCCATGAAGGGCAAGTGGTCACCCGCACCATGCTGCTGGAAAATGTCTGGGATTATCACTTTGATCCGCAAACCAATGTAATCGATGTGCATATCAGTCGATTGCGCGGCAAAATCGACAAAGACTTTGCCAAACCGCTGCTGCATACGGTGCGCGGTGCCGGCTATTCGCTATATGAGGCCTGAACATGGGGCCTGAAGTCCTGCTCGGCCAACATGCATAACACCCGCCCCAGAGGCAGATCATGAGCCAGTTGCAACGCCTGTTACGCACGACGGCGTTTCGCGCAGCACTGCTTTATGCCTGCGTTTTCAGCCTGCTTTCCGCGCTTGGCCTGGGGTTTATTTACTGGTCAACAGCCAGCTATGTGGAAGGACAGGTCGATGCCCGTCTGCGGCTGGAAACCGAGGTGCTGCTCAATCTGTATCAGCGCCAATCGCTGCCGGCCCTGCTGGAGTCTATTCATCGACGGACCCAGGAAGATCAGCAGCGTATTTACTTTTATGCCCTGTGGGGCCCGGACAGCCGGGCGCTGGCCGGGCAATTGTCCGCCTGGCCGAGCGGCCTGGATGCCCAGCGCACCTATGCCACGCTGCACCTGAACGATGTCATAAAAGTCCATGATAGCCACAAGAATGATCTGGTCCGGGTTTTGGTCACCGATCTGCCAGAAGGCTATCGTTTGCTGGTCGGGCGTGATCTGCACGAAGAACAAGCCATGCTGGCGCATACCTTCAGCATTACTTTAAGTGTGGTCGGGGTTATTTTTCTGCTGGCGATGGGCGGCAGCATGGTGTTTGGACAGGCCTCACTCAGACGCATCGACACGGTCAATCGTACGGCCGGAGACATCATTGCCGGCGATCTCAGTCAGCGTATTCCCTTAAGCGGCCGCGATAACGAATTCGACGAACTCGGTCGCAAGCTGAATGAAATGCTGAACCGGATCGAACAGCTCATGGCCGGTATGCGTCAGGTCACTGATAATGTCGCGCATGATTTACGCAAACCGCTGAACCGTCTGCGTAACCGGCTCGAAGTCACGCTGCTGGAAGCGCGCCACGAGGACGAATACCGCGGTGTGCTGGAACAAAGCATTCAGGACGCCGACGAACTGCTTAAAACGTTTAACGCCCTGCTCAGTATCGCTCAGGCTGAAGCCGGCATGAAGCGTAATGATTGGGGCAAAGTCGATCTGCGCGAGTTGGTGGAGGATTTGGCCGATCTGTACGGCGCGGTGGCGGAGGACAAAGGCATTCAGTTCGAATGGCACGCCCCGGAGGATACTGCCCTGCGCCTGTATGGCAACCGGCATTTGCTGGCGCAAGCCATTGGCAATCTGCTGGATAATGCGGTTAAATATACGCCGGATGGCGGCCACATCGAGTTCAGCGCACAGGCCGAGCACAGTATCATTCGCGTGATAGTGGCGGATTCCGGCCCCGGTATTCCCGCCGCCGACCGTAACCGGGTATTACAGCGTTTTGTCCGTCTGGACAGCGCCCGCAGCCAGCCGGGCAATGGTCTGGGACTAAGTCTGGTGAGTGCGGTCGCCAAATTACACAAAGCCCGGCTCGAACTGGCCGATAATCAACCCGGCTTACGGGTTATTCTGTGTTTTGACAAAGCTGTGTAAGATTGGACTGGTAAAGTTTTGCAGGTTTTTTGTAACGCGCTGCTTCCAATCCGCCACAGGAGTCCCGATGCTATTACTGCCCGATGGTTTTACCCCCGGCTTTGCCGGACCTGAATATCTGACTGAACCCGCCTGGTGGTTTGTTTACGCCGGTGATCGTCTGCTGACTCACCTGGATGAGCAGCACGCCCGCATCCCCTTCGGCCTGGAACCGCCGCCGCTGTCAGGAGACACACTGCGCCGCTTGTACATGGGCCGCTATGCCGGTAATCATTGCTATGCACTGGAAGTGCCTGCCGACACCCTGCCGCCGCCAGAACTGGGTTTCAAAGGATTGCGCAGTCTGTGGGGCGTGCTGACCGAAGATGCGATCGGGCTGGCTGGCCAGGCCTTGCAGCTGGTGGACTGGGATCGCTGCCATCAATTCTGTGGACGCTGCGGTCAGACCACTGTTCTGCGCAATAACGAACGCTCCAAGCACTGCCCTGCTTGCGGTCTGAACCACTATCCACGGCACGCGCCGGCCGTCATGGTGCGTATTACCCGTGGTGACGAGATCCTGCTGGCACGCTCACCGCGTTTCGCCCCCGGCATGTACAGCGTGCTGGCCGGCTTTGTCGATCCGGGTGAAACGATCGAACAGGCCGCCCACCGCGAAGTCATGGAAGAAGTCGGCCTGCAGATTAAAAACCTGCGCTATTTCACCAGCCAGTCCTGGCCTTTCCCGCATTCGCTGATGATCGCTTTCAGCGCCGATTACGCCGGCGGCGATATTGTGCTGGAAGACCCGGAAATCGAAGACGCCGGCTGGTATAAACGCGATAATCTGCCGATCTCACCCATTACGATGAGTATCGCACGGGCGCTGATCGACGACTGGCTACGCCATTAGCCACAGGCTTGACGAACAACCGCAGCACTACGTAACCCCTTTCTCTAACGGCACAATGCCTTGCGGTTATTGTGCCCGCTACTGGCGGGCCAGCTAAAACCCCTCAGCCCCCTGTGCTGAAACAGCTGTTCTGATCCGTGCGTTTCAGGTCAGCAGAGCCCTATCGCTGATAGCGCAGCACCTGACCCTTGAACGGCTGCGGCAAATAATCCACATTACCCGGTTTATTCTGACTGTGGGCGTAACCCAGGCTAACCATTTTTTTGCTGAAACGCGCATGATGGCCACGCCCCGGATCAACCAGTAGCACTTCGCAATGGGGCCTGGCGTGCTGTTCAATAAAACCTGCCAGCTGTTCGACGTGGCCGTGCTCGTATAACAGGTCACTGCCGATGACAAGGTCGAATTTCCCCAAGCCACTGTTTTCATCGCTCCAACCGGTACGCACGAAGGGTATTATTTTGCCCGTGTTGAGCTTGACGTTTTCCAGCAGGAACGCGCCTGCCTCCGGGTGGTAGTCAGTGGCGGTTATATCCGCCAGACGTTGATTGAGCACCAGACTGGCCAGTGCAATGCCGCAGCCCACTTCCAGCACCCGTTTGCCGGCGACCTCATAGTCAAACATCAGATGAGCAAGCACCTGCCCCGAAGCCCAGACTACGCCGAATAAAGGCCAGGTGGCCGACGATATCCCTAATTTCTCGGCCACCCCGTCGACATCAAGAAATTGTTGATTATCGCGCAGTGTACGGACATGAATATCGATATCACCAAACTCGATGGTCTGATAACGAAGGCGTAACGGTGACATAGAAAATACCTGTTTGGTAAAAGGGCTCGCGGCACAAGCAACGAGAAATTATGACTCGTTACTAAGCAATATGCGCTCTTTCTTTTAACTGCTTATAGCTTTTCAGAAACAAGTTTACAAATTCCGGATCGAAATGGCTCCCTGCCTGCTGCGCAAGATAATTCAAAATTTTTTCTTCCGGCCAGGCTGCTTTATAAGCCCGTTGGCTGCTTAAGGCATCCCAGACATCAATGATGGCAAAAAGGCGCGCTGCCCGAGGTATCTCTTTACCTTTTAAACCACGCGGATAACCACTGCCATCCCATTTCTCATGGTGACAATAAGGAATATCGGTACAGGAGCGCAGAAAATCAATACCGGATAATATTTCATAAGCAATCTCCGGTGCAGTTTCATGCGCGCAAATTCTTCATCATTGAGCGCTCCCGGCTTGGTGAGAATGGCATCCGGAATACCCACTTTCCCGATATCGTGCAGTATTGCCCCGCGTTTTATTCTGTCCAACTCATCCGGTTCTGTAAAACCTGCTAACTTCGCCAGCTCCACGGTCATTTCTGTGACACGCAGAGTATGGTTTTTCGTCTCCTGATGACGTAAATCCAGCACATTTACCCAACCCTGTATGGTCTGCTCATAAGCGGTGGTCAAGTCGGTATTGGTATTGATTAATGATTGCATATCCTCGCTGATTAAAACGAACAGGAACAGACCTGTAGATGCCATAAAAACCCAGCTTTCCATATCCTGTGAAGCGTTCAAATAGCAGGCTTCAGCCAAAGTGTGCGTATCATTTGCAAAAGCAAAAATCCAGGTCCAGGGCAGAAGGAAACAAACCAGCATGATTATTTTTCTTGAATTTACTTTTATCATGATCAAATCCAATAAATTGTTTGGGCAATAACTTCCCAGAAATAAAAAAAACGGCATTTAACTGATTACAAATCAGTATTCAACCCGTGCAATCCGTCAATAACACGTTAACGCCAAGCACATTGAAACCCGATGTTGCTGGCCGTATAAAACGACAGACCTGATTGTTTGTTTCTATGCAAAAAAACGCCCTGCAATACTACGCAGGGCAAGCTGTTTGAAACGTGATGTTAACTATCCACTCACACTAAAGCAGAGCGGCATTGTCCGAAAACGTTTTTTAACGCTGTTTGGCGCGCTGGAAGGCATCCGCCAGCGCACCAGCGGGGTTTGCCTTGGCCTTTGGACGGGGTGTGGATCGCTGTGGTTTTGCAGTCGGCTTGCGCGCCGGTGCCTGCGCCTGATGCTCGCGGCTATCATCCTGCAACCGCATACTCAGGGCAATCCGTTTGCGCTCGATCTCGACTGACATCACTTTTACTTTGACCACATCACCCGCTTTGACAATATCACGCGGGTCTTTAACGAATTTATCAGCCAGTGCCGAGATATGCACCAAGCCGTCCTGATGCACACCGATATCCACAAACGCGCCGAAATTCGTCACATTGGTTACCACCCCTTCCAGCAACATATCCGGCTTCAGATCGGCCAGAGTTTCCACGCCGTCTTTAAAATGCGCCGTTTTAAACTCGGGCCGCGGATCACGCCCTGGTTTGTCCAGCTCGGCGATGATATCCCGTACGGTAGGCAATCCGAAACGCTGGTCGGTAAACCGGGCCGGATCGAGCGTTTGCAACAGTTGTGAATCGCCCAGCACGTGTTCAACCGGCCGACCACAGGCTTGCAGAATACGCTCCACCACAGGATAAGCTTCCGGGTGTACCGCTGACCGGTCGAGTGGATTTGTGCCATTCATGATGCGCAGAAATCCAGCCGCCTGCTCAAAGGTTTTAGCCCCCAGGCGCGGCACTTTCAGCAATTGCTGGCGCTGCTTGAAAGCACCCTGCTCGTCACGGTAAGCGACAATATTCGCCGCCAGCGTGGCATTCAAACCTGCCACCCGGCTCAGCAACGCCGGTGAAGCGGTATTCACATCCACCCCGACTGCATTAACGCAGTCTTCCACGACACCATCCAGACTGCGGGCCAGCCGGGTTTGGTTGACATCATGCTGATATTGGCCAACGCCAATGGATTTGGGATCAATTTTAACCAGCTCCGCCAGCGGGTCCTGCAAACGGCGGGCAATCGACACGGCACCACGCAATGAAACATCGACATCGGGCATTTCCCGCGCTGCCAGTTCCGAGGCGGAATAAACCGAGGCACCAGCTTCCGAGACCATCATTTTTTGCAGCCGCAGTTGTGGTTGCTGTTTAATCAGCTCGGCAGCCAGCTGATCGGTTTCACGCGAGGCGGTGCCATTACCGATACTGATCAGTTCAACAGCATGCTGCCGGGCCAGTCCGGCCAGCGTGTGCAGGGCTTCGTCCCAGCGTTTCTGGGGTGCATGCGGATAGATTGTACTGGTTGCCACCAGCTTGCCGGTGGCGTCAACAACCGCGACTTTCACACCGGTGCGTAAACCGGGATCGAGTCCCATCGTTGGCCGTGGCCCGGCGGGTGCCGCCAGCAGCAGGTCACGCAGATTATGGGCGAATACCTGAATGGCTTCGGCTTCGGCACTTTCCCGCAGACGCTGTTTGAGTTCCAGGTCAAGGTGCAGTGAAATTTTAACGCGCCAGGCCCAGCGCACGGTTTCCAACAGCCAGCCATCAGCGGGCCGCCCCTGAGCACTGACACCAAAGCGCCGGGCGATACGCTGTTCACAGGGATTGGCACCGGTTTCGGGGTCTTCGGGCACGTTCAAAGACAACGTCAGTATGCCTTCGTTACGGCCCCGGAACAGGGCCAGCGCCCGATGCGAGGGAATTTTTTTGATCGCTTCGGAATACTCGAAATAATCCGCGAATTTGGAACCCTGGGCCGCCTTGTCGGCTACCACTGTCGAATTCAGTACGCCGTGCGTCCATAAATATTCGCGCAGCTGCCCCAGCAGTTCGGCGTCTTCGGCAAAATGCTCGGTCAGGATATGGCGCGCCCCGTCCAGTGCGGCTTTAACATCGGCAACACCTTTAGTCACATCGATGTACGCCAGCGCCGCCTGTTCAGGCGCTTGCTCCGGCTGCGCCAGCAAACCCAGCGCCAAAGGTTCCAGTCCGGCTTCACGGGCAATTTGTGCTTTAGTACGGCGTTTGGGCCGGTAAGGCAGGTACAGATCTTCCAGCCGGGTTTTACTGTCTGCCGCCAGAATCGAGGCTTGCAGGTCAGCATCGAGTTTGCCCTGTTCCTTGATGGAGGCCAGGATCACCTGACGGCGGTCTTCCAGCTCGCGCAGATACACCAGCCGTTCAGCCAGAACACGCAGCTGGCCATCGTCCAGTCCGCCGGTTATCTCTTTACGGTAGCGGGCGATGAACGGCACTGTAGCGCCGTCATCCAGTAACTGAACCGCAGCATCAATTTGCTGGGGCCGGGCATTAACCTCTTCGGCAAGGCGGGTGTTTATTGTCATGGATAATACGTTATGAACTGCTCAATGAATTATTTTGTACCGTACATCCGGTCACCGGCATCGCCCAGGCCCGGCAGGATATAGCCGTGATCGTTCAGGCGTTCATCCAGTGCAGCGGAAAAAATCGGTACATCGGGATGGGCCTCGTTAAAGGCTTGCACGCCTTCCGGGGCCGCCAGCAGACACAAAAATTTCATCTGCCGCGCTCCGCCCTGCTTCAGGCGCTCGACTGCGGCTATAGCAGAATTTCCGGTGGCCAGCATCGGATCGACCACGATAATCAGACGCTCTTCGATATCCTGCGGCACTTTATAGTAATACTCGACCGCAACCAGGGTTTCGGGGTCGCGGTACAGCCCGACATGGCCGACCCGAGCCGACGGCAACAGATCCAGCATACCGTCCAGCAAGCCATTACCAGCGCGCAGGATCGACACAAAACAGAGTTTCTTACCCGCCAGTACAGGCGCGCTCATGGCCCGCAGCGGGGTCTGGATACGCTGCGTGGTCAGGGGTAAATCACGGGTAATCTCATACGCCAGCAGCATAGCGATTTCGCGCAGCAAGCGACGAAAATCCACAGTGGGCGTATCCACCCGACGCATCAGGGTTAATTTATGCTGGATCAGCGGGTGTTCCACAACAGTCAAATTTTGCATGCTCTCGTCCTCAAAAAACCGTACCATCACTAATAATCTGCAGCGGCGGCGCGCCATCCGGCCGCAGTTCCCGCGC
This sequence comes from Gammaproteobacteria bacterium, assembly GCA_041396125.1. Taxonomy (GTDB): domain Bacteria; phylum Pseudomonadota; class Gammaproteobacteria; order Competibacterales; family Competibacteraceae; genus JAWKZG01. The sequence goes on from JAWKZG010000003.1 coordinate 231,338, forward strand.
AATGCGCCGCCCCGCACTCCAACTGCCACCCTGCAATACTTTAGCCAGCGGCAATTGCTCCTGATCCAGACCCAGACGGGTGCGAATTCCCGCCGCCAGGCGATCCAGCAAAGCTACTGTTAACGCCCGCCACTCCACCACCAGTTCCGAGTCCACCGGGTGCGCATTGTAGCGCGCCGCCGGATTTTTCAGCCTCAGCACATCCAGATCGATAAATAAGCCGCCATTGCGATATTCCGGCAGACCGGTCAGCTGATCCAGTCCGCTAACCGTCACGCCGGCCTCTTCCAGGGGCTCAACCAGGGAATACGTCAGCCATTGCGAGAGCTTGTGAAACGGCACCAATCCGGTGCTTAAATCATGTTCGGGATCGTCGCAGCGGGCCATTGGATGACGCCATACATCGCCCAGATTCTCGCCAGCCAGTTCGATCCGTCCCGGCCAGATTGAGCTCAGTGTTGTCAATACCACACTGAGCAACCGGGTGGCTGCTAACTGCTGCTGTGGACCGGCCAGCTGCAGCAGGTAATCGAATAAGCCTCCAAGTCGGGCACTGGGCCGACTTGAGGGCCGATTACTGGGGCGGGTATCGGATTGGTCTGGCGCAGCGAAAATTTCGAGCTGTGCCGCTACCGCCGCGCCCAGACGATGCAATAACTGCACTCTGCCGTCCACCCCCAGCAGCGGATTATCCGATCCTACCTGAAACGCTTCTTGTAAGGCTGCCGGGTCCAGTTGTTGCAGGGCGCTGGCATCGACCCGCCAGGGCTGCTCAGGCGAACCACTCAGCCCGCCGCGCCGGTACCAGTCAAAACTGGCAGCAGCCAGCCCCTCGGAGCGCACCAGCGCTTGCGGGCACAGGGGATCGTGATAACGCCAGTCAGGACCGGCACCAGCATCCAGCAAAACACTGACAATGACCAGTTCGATGCCAATACGGCCACGTTCCAGCGGGTCACCGTCCAGGCCGGCAGCCAACTCGGCCCAGCGCTCGCGCCCGCCAGCACCAAAATGTCGCCAGCGGCTATGATACGGCACGTCCAGATCGGGGTAATTGGCCTGCAGTTCGGCCAGCACATAATCCACCGCCGTCGGTAGCTGTTCTTCATGCACCGTGAGATGCTGTAACTCGCCGGCCAGGGCCGCAGCATACAGCATCTCACAACGCTGGCGGATCGCCTCGGGCGAGCGCAGCCAAGTCAGCACGGATTGCAGGTCATCCGACATCAATATTCGCCCAGTCCGCGACCTTTGGTCGCCGCCAGCGCAGCTGCATCGGGCGGGGTATCAGGGGTGTAATAACCCGCCGCTTTTTTGGCTTCGATTTCCACTTTAGCGTCATCCGGCACCAGATAATCCGGAATCGGCACCCGCTCGCCGATGCTGATGCCCTGGCCGACGATCGCATCGTATTTCATATTGCTCATTGAAATAAACCGGTCAATCCTGTTAATGCCCAGCCAGTGCAGCGGATCCGGCATCAGTTCCTGAAAACGCATATCCTGCACCCCGGCCACGCACTCGGTACGCTCGAAGTAAGTTTCGGCACGATCACCGCCCTGCTGGCGCTTGCGCGCGTTATAAACCAGAAATTTGGTCACCTCACCCAGCGCCCGACCTTCCTTGCGGTTATACACGATCAGACCGGCGCCGTTGTCCGGGGCGGTCTGGATACAGGCTTCGATGCCATGTATCAGATACGGTCGGCAAGTACAGATATCCGAACCGAACACATCAGAGCCATTGCATTCATCATGCACCCGGCAGGCAAGCTTGCGCTGCGGATCGGTCAGCGCCGCCAGATCACCCATGATGTAAAGGGTTACGCCGCCGATAGGGGGCAGAAAAACTTTCAGGTCAGGCCGGGTAACCAGCTCCGAAAACATGCCGCCGGTCTGCTCGAACAGACTGCGGCGCAGATCAGACTCGGAGGCACCGCAACGTTTGGCAACACCCGGCAGATACCAGACCGGTTCCAGCGCTATCTTGGTGACGTTGACCTCACCACTGGGCAGCAGAATCTCGCCATCCGGCACCAGATAACCGGCCCGGATATGCTCGTTGAGTTCCGGGATGGTCAGGCGGGCCCGGGTCACGGCGATGGACGGGCGGATGTCCAGCCCGTCGTCCCGTAAATCGGCGAAAACCTCGCTGACCATATGGCCGTAAGGGTCCAGAGAAACAATTTTATCCGGGTCGGACCATTGCGGAAACGGCCCGATATCCACTGGCGGCGCGGTATCGGTCAAATCGGCCCGGTGTAGAGGACTAAGACTGCCCGCCGCCACCGCCAGTGCGCGATAAATCGCATATGAGCCCAGATGTGCACCGATCACATTCCGTCGCGACGGATCAGTCAGTGTACCGATCACCGGCCCGCGCTGCTGTGGCATGGCGGCACCCCACCGAATAGGTAAGGGTTTATAATGCCCGCCCGGATGCGACGTTAATACAATATGCTTGCGCGCCGATTTATCTGCTTTGGCAGGTGCAATGGTACTGTCGGTGCTATGATCTGAAGTATATTCTGTCATGGATGCTACCTTATACCCTGTTAAAGTATTGTTATGGCACAGATGCAAGAGACGGGGCAAGACCTGGTGCATAAAATACAATAGTAATATTTCAGTTGTGCTTGGGTTGTACGTGAGTTGTATTTGCTGGTCGCTGCAGGCTATTGAGCCGGGGATTCCCAGGCTCGAATTGCCTGCTCCGGGTTATCCGGTTCGACAGGCACCAGCGCATGACATGAGTTCATTTACCTAAACCAGGACATTCCACGTCGCGCGAGACTATCACTATGTCGGAATCGCTCATTAAAGTACCCGGATATAAAATCCCAGGCTATGGTATCGAACGCGAAATTGGTCGTGGCGGTATGGCCACAGTTTATCTGGCACTGCAGGAATCATTAAACCGTCATGTTGCGCTGAAAGTCATGAACCCGGTGCTGACCACCGATGAAGACTTCAAGGCACGCTTTCTGAACGAAGGCCATATTGTTGGCCAGTTAAGCCACAGCAATATTGTCACCGTCTTCGATATCGGCGTACACGACAATCACTATTATCTGTCGATGGAGCTGCTGCGTGGCGGTTCCCTGCGCGACAAGATCCGCCAGGGCATGCCGCTGGGCATGGCGCTGAAAATTTCCAAAGCGCTGGGTAACGCGCTGGGTTACGCCCACCAGCGCGGTTTCATTCACCGCGATATCAAGCCGTTGAATGTATTGTTTCGGGAAGATGGCTCACCGGTTCTAACCGATTTCGGCATTGCCAAGGCGCTCGGTTCCAGTAGCCAGCTGACCCGTACCGGTTATACCTTTGGCAGCATCGGTTATATGAGTCCCGAACAATCTTTGGGCAAGCCGATCGATCATCGTGCCGATATTTACAGTTTCGGTGTGATGTTCTGGGAAATTCTCACCGGCGACCGGCTGTATGAATCGGCCGATGCGTTCGCGCTGGCGCTCAAACATGCCACCGCACCAATTCCTTCGCTGCCGCCCGGACTGGAAATGTTTCAGCCGCTGGTACTGAAACTGCTGGCAAAACAACCGGAAGAACGCTACGAAAATGCGGAGCAGTTTGTCGCGGATATCGAACGGATGCAGTTCGATCTTGCGCTCACTGAGGCCGGACCAACCAACCCGGCACAAGCTGCCGTCAGCGATCATCCCTCAAGCCGTTTCCCGCCGCCACCTAATCCACAGGATGCCACCCAGCTCTCTACAGCAGCCAACCCCACCCCGACAACGTCGAATAGCGCTCGTAAATCCGTCACTGCCCGGCCCGAGGAGGGCGAGCCGCAGACCAGTAAGTCACAAGGGGGCAACGGCGGAAAATTGGCACTGGCACTGGTGGTACTGGCGGCTCTGGGTGCAGGCGGATATTTTATGCTGCAGCAACAGAAACCACCGGTCGATTCCGGTACTGCGCTCAGCAATGATCCCCAACCCGATCCCGATTTGGTAGCGACCACCGGGACAACCCAGACAGCACCCGACAGCACGACCGCAGACAATACCCTGACCAGTACCACGACAACGACAGGCATAACAGCAGGCGAGACACCATCCCAGTTGTCTCCCGAGCAACAGATTGCCGCATTGCTGGAGGAAGGGCGGGCACATTTGGCCGCCGGCCGTTACACCGCTCCGGCTGACAGTAATGCCTTCAAGGCCTTCAGCGCAGTGCAGGAACTGGACCCCGAGAATACCGAAGCCCGGCAGGCATTGCTGGAACTCGGACGCATTGCGCAGGCACAAAATATTGTGCAGCGGGCTACCGAGCTGTTCCAGCAAGGGGCCGACCAGGATAGTCTGGAAGCCATTGCGGTCGGTCTGCGCCTACAGCCCGATAATGCCGAGTTGCAAGACCTTAAAGCACAAATCGAAGCGGCGGCAACCGCCACTGTCGCTACGCAAAGTACGGAGGCAGCAACACCCAATACCGGGGTTTCTCAAAATAACGAAACGGTCCCATCTGATGGACAGTCAGATGGGCAAACACTGAGCCTGGAACAGCTGCTGGCGCAGGCGCAAACGCAGTGGGATACCGGCAAACTTTTCGAACCACCGGGAGACAACGCCTTTGACAGCTACCAGCAGGCACTGCGCCTCGACCCGAGCAATAATGCCTCCCGCCAGGCTTTATTGGCGCTTGGCAAAATGCGTCAGGTAAACAACCTGGCACAACGCGCACATCAATTACTGGAACAGGGCAAACTCCAGGAAAGCCTGACGGCTGGTTGAAACAGGCTCAGAATTGAGCCAAAACATGCAGAGTTATTGCAGTTGCGCGATGAAATCCAGAACCGCTGAACGGCCGGAGTTCTCTCTGGCATCTCTCAGCAAATACATTTTTCCGCCCATAGGCCTAGAGTCATAGAGAAGGAGTTATACAAATGAAAACCCGTTTTCCAGGCATTGCCGCGCTTATTATTGCGCTCTTTATTGGCAGCAGTCCCGTCGCACTGGCGCAGGACGTTTACACCGCGCTTAATAATTCCAATATCCGCGAGCAGCCAACCACCGCATCACGCATTCTAGGGCTGTTACGGGTGGGTGAGCAAATCAAGGTGACAGGCACTGCCGGTGACTGGTTTCAGGTTGAGACCAACGATGGCCGTACCGCTTTTATTTATGCCAAGCTGCTACAGGCACCGCGTGAAGTAACTAACCGGGAAGTGGCCAAAGAAGTCTCGCAAACCGACAGCGGCCGCTCACCGGCACCAGAAAACGCATTTTTATACATCGCCTCGCCCTATGACGGCGAAATCATTCCGGGCGGGCAGGTCTGGGTGCGTTTTGGTCTGCGCAATATGGGTGTAGCGCCGGCCGGGGTAAATAAACAGTTTACCGGTCATCACCACTTGCTGGTGGACACCGGCTGCCGCCGCTGAATGAACCCATTCCCTGGATGATAACCATATCCATTCGGGCGCGGTCAGACGGAATATCTGCTGCAATTAGCGCCAGGCTCACACACCCTGCAGTTATTACTGGGCGATCACGATCATATTCCGCACGAGCCACCGGTGACCTCCAAACAGATTACGGTGATCGTGCCGGAAAGTTGAGCGAGCGCTCACAGACCCTGTAGTCAGCTTGATACAACGGTCATGCCCCCTCCTGGCTTACCGACCCCAGGAGAGGGTGTGCTGATATGCGGGATATCAACTTAAGGTAGCGTTTTGGCAACGCGTAAACCGTTCAGGTAATAGCGCACATCACTTGTCGTACTGGGAACGCCGAGCTGAGCGCATATAATCAGCTTCCAACAACCAGGCACCACCACGCAATACCCGCGCGATGCAGTCCCCCTTGGTCCAGACACTGCCGTCGTCCGGCGCATTTTTATAACTGCTGTTCCAGCAATCAGCGGTCCATTCCCACAGATTGCCATGCACATCATACAAGCCGAACGGATTAGGCTCGAAGGAACCTACCGGGGCCGGACCCTTGCCACTCCACGCGCTGCCACAATCCTTGCAGTTCGCCCGGTTCTGGCCCGCCTCGTCACCCCACCAGAACACCGTGTCCGAACCTGCCCGCGCTGCGTATTCCCACTCCGCCTCGCTGGGCAGGCGGTATTCGAAACCGGTTTTGTCACTCAGCCAGCGGACATAGGCTTGTGCATCATCCCAGCTCAGATTACTGACCGGTAATGCCGGGTCGCCCGGTTCCGGATTGAAACGGCATCCGCCTTCACGGACACAGACATCCCATTCGCCCAGCGTGACTTCCATACACTCCGGAGTGCGAATGGCGTGCTAATCGTAACGGGTGTGGCGGTTGCTCTCGCGCCGATGCTGCTCCGATCCCATGGTGAATTCGCCAGCTGGAATAACCGTCAGCAGCGGACAGTCATCGCAATCGCGGTAGGTCGAGTCAGATTCTGCTGGCGTTTGCGCGGCAGTATTATCGCCCTGGCCCGTGCCGGATTCCGCGCCGCCGGCCGGTACCTCAATGTCACGCTGATCCTGCAGGGCCTGAATCCGCACCTGGGCCAGCGGCGCAAAGCGGCCGTTCGGGTACAGCAGCAAATAGGCTTCAAATTCTTGCGGGTTCTGGCTGTCCTTAACGGTTTCCCAAAAGGCCAGTTCTTCCCAAAATTCCAGATCCTGCTGCGCAGAGTTTCCATCTTGCTGGGCAGCTACCGGACTTACCACAAGCACCATGCTCGACACTAACAGGCAAATTAACAAAACTGATGCACGTGCAGCCGAAACGACGTTGTTCAGCAAAATGTATGTTCGAGACACCGGTATTTACCATGCTGGGAACAATCCTCGTGCGGGTTGAAGGCCTATCATCGTCATAGCATATTAGAGAGCCTGGGCAAATGCCAGCCAGTGGACCGGATCAGTCTATAGCGCCAGGCTCGCTGTAAAGCCGCAGTACGCTGAAACTGCTGCTCAATACGCACAAGCGTGATAGCATATTGGTTTTTTAAAATAAATTTCATGATAGCACCGTTGGACGAATCAACTTCTTTACGCCAGCAACAACCTCTGGTCATCCCCCGCGCGGATCATACGGTCTCCCGTAGTAACATCAGCTCCGGTGCATTAAAGGTATTATATCGCCTGCATAATGCGGGTTATCGTGCCTGCCTGGTTGGCGGTGGCGTGCGTGATATCCTGCTCGGCCGCGAGCCCAAGGACTTCGATGTCGGCACCAATGCCACACCGGAAGAGATCCGCAAATTATTCCGCAACTGCCGCCTGATCGGCCGCCGTTTCCGTCTGGCACATGTGCAATTTGGCGGCGAGATTATCGAAGTCGCAACCTTCAGAGCGCTGAACGGCCCTGATCCGGGGCTGGAACCGGAGGATAGTGACGACAGTGCACCGGTCGAAGCAGGCCTGATCCGCAGCGACAATGTTTACGGCACCATCGAGGAAGACGCCCAGCGGCGCGACTTCACAGTCAACGCTTTGTATTATGACATTGCTGACTTTTCTCTGCTGGATTATGCCGGCGGCCTGGACGATCTGCAGACCGGTATTATCCGGGTTATCGGCGATCCGGAAGTCCGTTATCGGGAAGATCCCGTCCGCATGCTGCGCGCAGTGCGTTTCGCCGCCAAGCTGGGATTTCGGCTCCATCCGGATACCGAAGCGCCGATCCACAAACTTGCGCACCTGCTGCGACAGGTGCCATCGGCCCGCCTGTTCGATGAGATTCTCAAACTGTTTATCAGCGGTTACGCCACCCAAACGTTCGAACTGCTGCGCCTGTATGGTCTGTTCCGGCATTTGATGCCACTGACAGAACGCTGCTTGCGCAAACTGCAGGCGGGCTTTCCCCGTACCTTATTGATCCGGGCACTGAATAATACCGATCAGCGCGTCCTTGAAAACAAACCCGTCACCCCGGCTTTTTTGTACGCCGCGTTGCTCTGGGCACCCTTATGCGACCGCATCGAGATCTTGAAAGAACGCGGCCTTAGCCCTCAGGAGGCGCTGCACCAGGCCGCCGACGAACTTATCGAACAGCAGAATAAACATACCTCGCTGCCGCGCCGCTTCAGTGTGCCCATGCGCGAGATATGGGCGCTGCAGAACCGTTTCGAACGGCGCTCGGGCAAACGGGCGATGGCGTTCCTGACCCATCCCCGCTTTCGTGCTGCTTATGATTTTATGCTGCTGCGTGCCGAAGCGGGTGAGCCAGTGGCTGAACTGGCGCAGTGGTGGAGCGAGGTACAGACTCTGCCGGAAGCAGAGCAGGCAAATGCATTCAGCGCCCCGAAAGACCCCTCGCGGCGGCGACCGCGCAAGCGCCGGCCGGCATCGTCCAGCACACACTAGGCGGGATAACCCAGCTCAGTCACTTTGGCGCAGCAAATGCGCCAGATAGTCTAGTCGCTGTAATGCAATCTCGATCCGCTGGGCCAGAACCGGGTCCGGCTGATCGAGAATTACCAGCAGATCGGGGTTAAAAAACACCTCGAAGCTATCGATATAACGAACATTATAATTACGATCCAAAACCAGATTATCATAGCCGTATAAATCGATCACACGGGCATCGGCAGCCTGTTGCCAGTGTTGCGCCGCGCTGACAAAACGCTGCAGTTGCGCCCGCGCTTTCGGTAATTTGCGCAACAGCGGCACGGCTTCTTCTTCGTTGGCCGGATTGGCCAGGTTGAACCAGGGGCTGACTGTCTCGGCAAACACAATGACACTGACCTGCCCGTCAACTTCAGCGGCAACAAACAAGGCCTGCGGGACGATATCATCCAGTGCAGTCTTGAGCATTGCGTACTGGCGCTGGTAAATACGGGTCTCGCGCCATGAGCAGGAATCCCGGTACACTTTAATCACGAAGTTAAGCCCGGTACTGCTGTGGTTACGTCGCAGCATGCCCATGCTCTGCCAGACATGACAGTGATAGCCGGCGCTGGAGATCAGCGTTGCTATGATATTGTCAGTATCCAGACACGGAATCCGGCTGGCGATACGGTCAAGTTCTTTGCTCATTGTCTTCTCGCATCAGTAACGGGTAAGCCGGCCGGCAGGGGGCGTCACAACATCCGCCCCGCCGCCCAGAATAACGAACGCCCCAGAAAAACAAATACCAATAAACAGCACAGAGGAAACCACCTTGAACACTTGTCCTGCTATCACCGGGCTACTCACTGCGCCCGCTGTAGGCTCTTGCTGGCGTCCGGCCAGTCGCGCTCATGTCTGAGCAGATACCCACCAGCCCGGCCCGGCTGAACCCTCTGGGGTTGTTGGCCAATCGCAGTTTTCTGGCCTTGTGGCTGACCGGCGCGGCCAGCAGTACAGTACGCTGGCTGGAAATGCTGGCAACCGCTGTTTATGTGTTCGACCGCACCGGATCGCCGTTTCTGGTTGCCCTGCTGACAGTGTTGCGCATGCTGCCACTGGCACTGCTCGGGGCGGTATCCGGCGCGCTGTGCGAACGCTTCGATCGCCGTAAGATTCAACTGTGGGGTACGCTCTGCATGCTGCTGGTCAGCCTGCTGCAGGGCTGGCTGGCGTATCAGGGCTCGATCCAGCTCTGGCATCTGCTGCTGGGCGCTTTTCTGAACGGCGTATTCTGGACCACTGATATGCCGGCCCGCCGCACCCTGCTCGGTGAAATTGCCGGGCCGACCCTGCTGGGCGCAGCAATGAGCCTGGATTCAGTGACCAGTAACGGTACTCGAATGTTAGGCCCGCTGCTGGGTGGCCTGCTGCTGGAATCAATCGGGCTGGATGGTACGTTTTTCCTGGGTGTCGGGCTGTATACCGTTGGTCTGCTGGCGTTATTCTGGCTGTCCTGGCGTGATACCAGCGGTACCGGCGGCGGACTCGGTCTGTGGCGCAGCATTCTGGAAGGCATGCGGTATATTCGCGGTAACCGGGCGTTGGTCGGCACACTGCTGATTACGATCATTTTTAACCTGTGGGCCTTTCCTTTCACGGCCATGGTGCCGGTCATCGGGCGCGATGTACTGGGGCTGAACCCGTTTCCGGTCGGCTTGCTGGCCAGCGCCGAAGGGGCCGGTGCCTTGTGCAGCGCGTTTCTGATCGCACTGCTGGTGCCGCCACGCTGGTACCGCAAACTGTATCTGTATGGCACCGCTATCTGTTTATTCGCCATCTTACTGTTCTCACAAACCACCTGGGCACCGCTGGCGGGGCTGGTGCTGGTATTGGCGGGCACTGGTACAGCAGCATTTTCGACCATGCAGGCCACGCTGGTTTTCCAGGCTGCGCCGATCCAGGCGCGCGGGCGCATTATGGGTGTGCTGTCGGTCTGTATCGGTACCGGACCGATCGGCTTTCTGCATGTCGGCTGGCTGGCAAGCGAGTTGGGGGCACCGGTCGCCCTGAGCATTATTGCGCTGGAAGGCCTGCTGGCCCTGGCTATTGTCTATTGGCACTGGCCGGAAGTGCGTTAAGCGACTGTTTCAAAGGCCGGTCAGCAATTGGCTGTTTTTTGCACGGGCTGAATCAGCAGACGCCGTACCAGCCAACTGCCAACACCGCACAAGGCGATCACGAAAGCCATCGGCAGCGCTGTGCCATTGTGCAGCACGCCAACCAGTGCACCGCTGCAGGCACCCAGGCCGAAGCCGAACATTCCCAGCAGCGCCGAGGCACTGCCGGCCAGATCCGGGAAATCCGCCAGCGCTGCCGAGGCGGCATTGGCGCTGCTGAAACCAATACAGCCGACGCACAGAAATAACGGCAGCATCAGGATCACCAGGCCCAAATCCAGCCATGCCACCGCCAGCAAAGTCAGACCCGCCAGCGCCGCTACCCAGGTTGTCAGGGCGTACATGCGCTCGATCCCTACCCGGCTGATCCAGCGCCGATTCAGATAAGAGCCGCTGGTAACACCCAGTACATTAATAGCAAACAACCAGCCATAGTGCTCGGCGGGTATACCGTACACTTCAATGAATACAAACGGCGAGCCGGACAAATACGCAAACAGCACCGCACCGATCAAACCGCTACTGAGTGCATAACCCAGATAACGCCGATGCTTAAGCAACCGTCCCCAACTGCGCACCACACTGAACAGCCCGCCCTGCTGACGGCGCTCCGGTGTCAAGGTTTCGTCCAGTTGCCAGATACTGACCAGCAGGCAGATAAATCCGATCAGCGCCAGCGCCCAGAAAATGGCTTGCCAGCCCAGGCTGATCAGAATCCAGCCGCCGAGCAGTGGTGCCAACAACGGTGCCAGGGTCATCACCATAAAAACCAGGGACAGCATCTGCGCGCCCTGTTCCGGATTGAAGCGATCGCGAATCATGGCGCGCACGATCACCGGCCCGGCGCAGGCGGTCATCCCCTGCAGAAATCGCAGCGCGATCATGACTTCGATATTCTCACTCAGCGCACACCAGCCGCTGGCCAGTACATATAACAATACCCCGACCAACAGGGGCGAGCGGCGACCGTAGCGGTCAGACAAGGGGCCGTAAATCAGATGGCCAATGCCGAAACCGATCAGAAACGCGCTCAATGTCAGCTGCACCCGACCCGTATCGGTGGCAAAAACCTGTACCAGCGTCGGCAGGCTGGGCAGATACATATCAATGACAAAGGTGCGAATGCCGTCAGTGCGGCTAATAACATAACAAACCCGCGTTGGTTGAGCCAAGCTGTGCTGTGAAGTAGTCAATGAGGGGACCAGGTTGATGGATTTTTATTAGTGCGAATGGTTGATGAACTGGCAAAAAAAGCCCATCACCCTAAGGGATGGGCAGTATGTTACATCGAAAATTACTGCGCTGCCGTAATCGCTTCTTTCATTGCCGCCAGCATTTGCGTGCCTTCGTCACCGAATTTTTCCTGATCAGCTTTTCCACCGCCGGCTGGGCCACTTCGGCGAACTTGGCCAGTTCAGCCGCAGGCACGGCATTGACTTCCATGTTCTCGGCCAGTTTCGGCAGACCTTTTTCAGAGGCCTCGATAATCCGCGAAATACCGCGACCGGCATCGACCGCCGCATCCGCCGCCCAGTCCACGATACTTTTTCCTCATCACTCAGACTGTTATAAAAGTCTTCGTTGATGAACCAGACATACGGCGTAATGATGTGATTGGTGATAGACAGGTATTTCTGCACTTCATCAAACTTGGCAAACGCGATGATCGGAATCGGATTCATCTGCCCGTCGGCCACCCCGGTTTGCAGTGCCGTGTAGACCTCGGCCCAGGGTAACGGTGTGGGCTGGCCACCGAGCGAGGAGATAATCGCTTCGTGGGTCGGCAGGGTCATGGTGCGAATACGCAGTTCCTGCATATCGGCCACGGTCTGGATTGGTTTTTTCGAATTACTGATCGCAAAAAACCCGCCACTGTCCAGCAGACCGAGGGTTTTCAGACCGGTTTTGGCATGGATATCGTCCGCCAGTTTCTGGCCGAACGGGTTATTCAGATTGATGACTTTGTGCGCGGTATCAATGTTCGGAAAGGCGAACGGCACGTCGAACACCCCGATCAGCGGATAGTGTTGTGCCACCCCGCCAGCCGAAGAAATACAGGATTCGACGATACCGTCGCGGACCTGCTGAATCACTTCGTTATCCTTGCCGAGCTGACCATTGGCGAACAGTTCGACTTTGATCTCGCCGTTGGTGGCGGTTTCCACCAGCGATTTAAATACCGCAGTCATCGCACCGGAATGGCTTTCGAACGGGCTTTCCGGGTTCAGGTGGCCGATACGCATGACTTTCTCGGCCTGCGCAGCGCTTGTAAACGCAGCAACAGCCAGCGCCGCCGACACGAGTAATGTACGTTTGAATTGCATGTGTTCTCCTTACTGTAGGGTAAGCGTATGTTTCAAAATGACGTCCCTGCTCAGTTTGCAGTACAACTAAGTTGAGTACCGTCCTGTACCCAATCAGAGGCTATTGTCAACACAGCCTCTAGCCGCTGGCAAAACCCAGCAGCCGCGGGATAAACAAGGTCAGACCGGGCCAGTAGGCAATCAGAAACAATACCGCCACTTCGGCCAACAGAAACGGCCATAGCGCCCGCGCTATCGCTTCCAGTTTTTCACCGGTCACCGAGGCCAGCACGAACAGACAAGCCCCCACCGGTGGCGTCATCAGCGAGATATTCAGCGCCAGAATAATCATTACCCCGGCGTGTACCGGGTCCATGCCGATTTTCAGAGTTAGTGGGGCCAGCACCGGTGCCAGAATAATCAGGGTCGCGTTAATATCCATGAACAGGCCAATGATCAGCAACAAAGCCAGAATCATGGCAATAATCATATTGGGATCGGTGGATACCGCCAGAAACGCCGCCGCGATGGCTTGCGGAATCTTATTGAAGGTCATCCACCAGCCGACGATAGAGGCCGAGGCGATAATCAGGAAAATCACGCCGGTGATCCGCGTGGTGCGAATCAGCATGTCGAGGATGTCGTTCCAGGTAAAAGCCCGATAGATCACACCACCTACAATCAGTGCGTAAAACACCGCAATCGAAGCCGCTTCGGTCGGTGTGGTGATACCGCCGAGAATACCGCCCAAAATAATAATCGGCATCACCAGTGCACTCAGACTGTCTTTGAATGCCCGCAGAATACTGCGCAGACTGGGGCCATGCTCTGCTTTGGGCAGATTCAGCCGCCGCCCCAGTGCAACAATCACCGCCATGCACAATAAACAGATCAGCAAACCCGGCAAAATCCCGGCGGCGAACAAACCGGCGATGGAAACGCCCATGATCGAGCCGTAAATGACCATCAGCGTGGACGGCGGGATAGTCGGACCGATGATCGAACCGGCCGCGGTAACCGCACAGGCAAACGGGCGGGTGTAACCTTGTTTCACCATAGCCGGCACCAGCGTATTGCCGAACGCGGCGGCATCGGCGGTGGCTGCACCGGTAATACCGGCAAACAACACTGAGGCCAGCATATTGGAGTGCGCCATGCCACCGCGCAGATAGCCCACCAGTGCATCGGCGAAACCCACCAGCCGGTCGGTAATGCCGGAACGGTTCATCATTTCGCCTGCCAGAATAAAAAACGGCATGGCTAGAAACGGAAACAGATCCAGCCCGGCAAAAAAGCGCTCCGGTGCCATCAATAAAAACCGGTCGCCTATCGTCCATAAACCGAGCACACCGGCGATACCCAGTACAAAACCGACCGGCATACCCAGCAGCAGCAGGATGAAAAACGTTGTTAATACGATTATCATCGCGCGTCCTCCGCATCAGCGATAGCGGGTTCGGGTACACCGGGTTCAGGAGGATTACTATCGGCTCCGCTGTCAAAACGCGCCTGGTCACGAATCGCCACCAGCACCAATTGTATACAGGCCACCGCGCCGGCGACTGGAACTGCGGCAAACGGCAGCGCTTTGCTGACGCCATAAATCATGGTGAAACTTTTCATGCCACGCTCGACCATGCCAATGCCATACAGCACCAGAAACGCGAAAAACGCGAACGCCAGCAGATCGAACAGCAGTAACAGTACGCGCCGCCCCAGGCGGGGAAACCGGTCAAACACCAGTTGCACACCGATATGCTCGCGGCGGGAAATACCGCAGGAGATCGCCAGCAATGCCATCCAGATCATCAGATAGCGGGCGGCTTCCTCCGTAAACGTCAGCGGCAGTGGAATAAAATAGCGCACGATCACGCCGAGCCACACGTCCAGTACCAGCACAATGGCCAGTCCGGCACAAACGCGTTCAACCAGCCAGTTCAATCGGGCACTGGCCGTGGCCGCCCGATCACCCAGGCGGGCAAGAGAAGTTGTCATGAATGAAACATCCGATTTTTTATGGCAAAACGTAATATTTGTACTAATGGAGTAGTTATAGGCATATTCCAAAGAACTTCCAAAGAACATGCCAGCTAGGCAAGCCTTAGCAACTCCGAAGCCAATATTGTAATTGGCTGATTATGCGTTATAAAAAAATCACTTGTGCACTGGGTCAGTTGCAACAGGTATTGCGACGCACCAGAATAGTGCGTCACTGCCTCATTTTTTCTCTACTGTCTCTACCGGCTGGCCCGCCTCGGCCCAGGCCTTGAAACCGCCCTGGATGTGGCAAACCGGCTGCAAACCCATACGCTGGGCGGTCTGGGTTGCCAGTGCCGAACGCCAGCCCATGGCGCAATAAAATACAAACCGTTTGCCGGAAGCAAAAATATCCCGGTGATACGGGCTGTCCGGTGCCACCCAGAATTCCAGCATGCCGCGCGGCGCATGCAAGGCACCGGGAATTTTGCCTTCGCGCCATAACTCGCGCACGTCACGCAGATCGACAATAACGGTGTCATCATCATTCAGTAGGGCACTCACCTGATCGACACTCAAGGTTTCGATTTCGGCTTCGGCTTGACTGATAAGCTCACTGATTTTCATCATAATGGCGGTCCTTTTTCAGGGTTTTCAGGTTTTTTTAGGGGATTTTCGGGGAAAAATAACAAAGCTGCCCGTCCGGGAGAACCAGACGGGCCACTATGGAACAAATGCCGCACTTCCGGCAGCGGACAGGACTATGCTATACGGACAGTGACGCCCAAGCTAGTCGAGCAGGCTCACCTGCGCAAATTCGCCTGACTCATCCACTGCTTTCAGCTCGGCCAGTCGAATGGTATGCGCGAGTTCCCGTTCGGGCGGCACATCAACCGCCACTCGCAGAAAATTCGGCGTATACCCCCAGCGCCGTACTTGCCCGCCCGGTGCTGCCGTCTGTTTGCTTTCCCACAGCACCTCGAAGCGACGTCCCAGATAGCGCGCCAGCGTACTGCGTTTCATGGCTTGTCCCAGTGTATGCAGTTCACGCACACGCTGTTTTTTGATGACACCGTCGACTTGCCCGGCCAGATCCGCAGCGCGGGTGCCGGTGCGCGGCGAGTACGGAAAAATATGCAAATGCCCGAAACCGATGGATTCGACCAGTGCCAGCGTCTGCTGCCAGTCGGCTGCAGTTTCGCCGGGAAACCCAACAATGACATCCGTACTGAGATTAAAATCCGGGATCTGGCGTCGGGCTTGCTCGACCAGTGCGACAAAATCGGCGCTTTTACACCGTCGCGCCATGCGCCGCAGAATCTGATCCGACCCGGACTGCAAAGGCAGATGCAAATGCGGTAGCAGGCGCGGCTGGCTGAACAGCTCGAAAAATTCCGGCGGCAGCCCCCAGGGCTCGACCGAGCCCAGCCGCACCCGGGGCATAGCGGTTTCCTGTAAAACCGTACGCACCAGGGCGGTTAAATTCTCGCCGGTATCGCTGCCATAGCCGCCCAGATGCACCCCGCTCAGAATCACTTCCTGCACGCCTTGTGCCTGCAGGCGCTGCACCTCGGCTACAACCTCGGCAATCGGGCGGCTGCGCTCGGCCCCGCGCGCCACGGTGACAATGCAAAACGTGCACTGATAACGGCAACCGTCCTGCACTTTGATAAAGGCCCGGCTGCGTTCTCGTGCAAACAGCGCCGACTCACCCGGCTCGGTTGCACTCATTGGCGCACTGGGCAGATCAAATGCTTCGCAACTCAGGCGCACCAGCTGTTCTTTATCCTGGTTCGAAACCACCAGATCGGCCCCCAGCTGCGCGGCTTCAGCAGGCGACAGTGAAGCGAAACAACCGCTCACCACCAGTTTACCGGCTGGGTTATGGCGTTGCAGCTGACGCAGTAAATGGCGCGATTTGCGCACCGCTTCAGCCGTCACCGCACAACTGTTGACCACCATAAGATCGGCTTCGGCGGGGGTGCTGGCCAGACCATAACCTTGTTGACGAAAGGCCTGCGCCCATTGTTCCAGCTCGGCTTCATTGAGCCGGCAACCCAGTGCTTTCAGATAAACCTGCATTATGCTTGTACTTAAAATCCGCTGGAAAAAAAACGCATTATAGCTCAGACAGATTCATCACACGGGTCGGGCGACAGACTGAGCCCGTGCATTGAGGAAAAGCTGATCATGTCCAAACCTGTTACTGCTATCAGCTGTCGCGCTTTTCTTAACCGCAGCACGCTGAGTGGCACCGGTCCCACACACCCAAAACAGTCTGCTCTGATCCAGATCATCGTCACCGCACATCAGCCGGTATAGTGTTGATAGCATTTACTATCGACTACACTATAACGACGCGTTTGCAAACAGGTGTCCATCATGTCAGATCAGTCTGATCCCCAAGCTGCCCCGGCGCTGTTGCCCGTATCGGCGCTGGAGCGAACTCATTACTGTGCTGACCGATGCGGGCTATGCGGTTATTGGCCCGCAGATCAGTGACGGCGCAATCGTCTACGAGCCGCTCGAATCTGCCGCTGATCTGCCGCAAGGCTGGATTGATGAACAGGCTGGCGGCCATTACCGACTGCAGCAAAATACCCGCCCTGCCCTGTTCGATTATGTGGTCGGGCCACACAGCTGGAAACGCTATTTATTTCCACCCCGGCAGCGTTTATGGCAAGCCGAGCGGAATGACCAAGGGTTTCAGATCAATACCGATCAGCCGGCAACTCCGCGCTATGCGTTCATTGGTGTGCGCAGTTGCGAAATCAAGGCCATGCAGATCCAGGACCGGGTGTTCAATAACGGCCATTTTGCCGACCCCGGCTATCAGACCCGGCGGGAAAATGCGTTTATTGTTGCAGTCAATTGTGCCCGCCCCGGCGGCACCTGTTTTTGTGTCTCCATGGACAGCGGTCCGAAAGCCCGCCAGGGCTTCGATCTGGCCCTGACTGAAATTCTCGATGACGAGCGCCACGTTTTTATGGTCGAAACCGGCTCCGACCGGGGCCGTGATATTTTGGCGCAGTTAGCACTCACGCCTGCCGACATGACTGATATCAACGCCGCCAGCGCCGTCACGCAAAACGCAGTTAAAAATATGCAGAAAGCCATGCCGGACGGCGTCGAGACACTCCTGAAGCGCAATCTGGAACACCCGCAATGGGAAGCCGTCGCCCAGCGCTGCCTGAGTTGCGGGAATTGCACGATGGTCTGCCCGACCTGTTTCTGTACGACAGTCGAAGACAGCACCGACCTCAGCGCCACGGTGGCCGAACGCTGGCGACAGTGGGACTCCTGTTTCAGCGTCGATTTCAGCTATATTCATGGTGGCAGCATCCGCCGCGAAGGCTACTCACGCTATCGCCAATGGATGACCCATAAACTGGCCCACTGGCACGATCAGTTCGACAGTTCCGGCTGCGTCGGCTGTGGCCGCTGCGTGACCTGGTGTCCGGTCGGCATCGATATCACTGAAGAAGCGCGTGCGATTCAAGACAGCGAAAAAGAGGCATCCGCATGAAACCTGAAGGCTTGGAACACTTGCTCAAAGAGCATCCGCTGTTCGATCAGATCAATCCCGACTATCTGGCCATTATTGCCGGTTGTGCTGCTAACGAGCGTTTCAACGCCGGCGCTACCATTTTCCGTGAGGGCAGTCCGGCGGATAAGTTCTATCTGATCCGGCACGGTGCGGTCGCGCTGGAAATCCACATTCCGGGACGCGAACCGCTGATTATCGATACCCTGCATGAGGGCGATATTCTGGGCTGGTCCTGGCTGGTGCCGCCTTACCAGTGGTTTCTGGACGCGCGTGCGGTACAGCTGTGCCGTATGGTCAGCCTGGATGCCACCTGCCTGCGCAGCAAGATGGAAAACGATCACGCACTGGGTTATGAGCTGTACCGTCGCTTCATGCCGGTGGCAGCCAAACGCCTGCAGGCCGGTCGGCTGCAGTTAATCGATATGTACGCCCAGCCTTCGGAGCGCGCATGAACCAAACAGCGACAGCCCCTGCCAGCGAGAGTATAAATTCCGGCTTGCAACCGGGCGCGGACCCTATGCTGCCGGTACCGTATATCATCCAGAAAACCCGGCGCGAACTGCGTGACACGTTTACCCTCGAATTAACCCCTGCCCTGAATTCCGATCAGCCGTTTCACTTCGCGCCCGGCCAGTTCACCATGCTGTACGCGTTCGGCTACGGCGAAGTTCCGATCAGTATCAGCGGTGATCCGGCCAACCCCGGCACGCTGATTCATACCATCCGTGAGGTCGGTGCCATCACACGGGCACTGGGTCGGCTCAAGCGTGGTGCCAGCGTAGGGGTGCGGGGACCGTTCGGTGTCGGCTGGCCGGTCACGGCTGCCGAGGGCAGCGATGTGGTTATTCTTGCCGGTGGTCTGGGACTGGCACCGCTGCGGCCCGCGATTTACCAGATCCTGGCCCAGCGCGCCCGCTACGGTAATGTGTGCATTTATTACGGTGCCCGCAGTCCGGCAGATATTTTATTTCTGCAGCAGTTGCAGCGCTGGCGCGGCCGCTTCGATATCACCGTCGAGGTCACGGTGGATCGCGCACCGGCTGACTGGTCGGGTCGGGTCGGTGTGGTCACTCAGCTTTTAACACGGGCATCCTCCCAGAGCGGTTTTGATCCGGTACACACCATCGCGCTGGTCTGCGGCCCGGAAGTCATGATGCGATTCTGCGCCAGTGCCTTGAACGAACAAGGGGTCGGTGATGAGCGGATTTACCTGTCGGTGGAGCGCAATATGAAATGTGCGCTGGGTTTTTGCGGTCACTGCCAGTTCGGTCCCGGCTTTGTCTGCAAAGACGGTCCGGTATACCGGCTGGACCAGATCAAGCCTTTACTGACGATACGGGAGTTATAAACCAATGTCCTCTAGAACCCCGCGCCAATCCAGGTCAAGAAAACCCAAATTGGCAGTCTGGAAATTTTCCTCCTGTGACGGCTGCCAGCTCAGTCTGCTCGATTGCGAAGACGAATTACTGGCGGTGGCCGAGTCGGTCGAGATCGCCTATTTTCTGGAAGCCACCCGCGCCCAGATCCGCGGCCCTTATGATGCTGGTCGCAGGCTCGATTACCACACCTCCGAGGACGCCGAGCGCATTCGCCGGGTCCGTCGCCAGTCCAAAGTCCTGATTACTATCGGTGCCTGCGCCACGGCCGGCGGCATTCAGGCTTTGCGCAATTTCAAGGATGTCGATCAGTTCATCAATGCCGTCTACGCGCGACCGGATTTTATCGATACGCTGGCACAGTCGACCGCTATCGCCGAGCATGTACCGGTGGATTTCGAGCTGCGCGGCTGCCCGATCAATAAACAGCAATTGCTGGACGTGCTCAGTGCTCACCTGGCGGATCGCAAACCCAATGTCGCCCGTCACAGCCAGTGCATGGAGTGCAAGCTGAGCGGTACGATCTGCGTCATGGTGGCTCACGGCACCCCCTGTCTGGGGCCGGTCACCCAGGCCGGTTGCGGCAATTTATGCCCGTCCTGCACACGCGGCTGCTACGGCTGTTTCGGCCCGATGGAAACGCCCAATGCAGCCAGTTTAAGCACGCAACTGGCGACCCTCGGGCAGACCCCGCGCCAGCTTAAACAGTTATATCGCTCCTATAATGCCAATGCGCCGGCGTTCCGGGCCGAGAGTTTGCGCCATGAGTAAGTCCCCCCATAAGCCCGCCAGTAAACCCACAAACAAACCCATTGGCACGGCTAAATCCCGGACCATAAAAGTCGATGCACTGGCACGGGTGGAAGGTGAAGGCGCGCTGACGGTACGGGTTAAAAACGGCGTCATCCAGGAGCTTAAATTCCGCATTTTTGAACCGCCGCGTTTTTTCGAGGCTTTACTGCAAGGCCGTCCCTACAGCGATGCACCGGACATTACCGCCCGTATCTGCGGTATCTGCCCGATTGCCTATATGCTGGGTGCCAGTCAGGCTATGGAGGATGCGCTAGGCATTCAGGTGCAGGGGCCTTTGCGTGATCTGCGCCGGCTGATTTATTGCGGCGAATGGATCGAAAGCCATGTACTGCACGCTGCTATGCTGCACGCGCCGGACTTTCTTGGCTACCAGGACTCGATTCAACTCGCGCGCGATCATCCCGGTGTGGTGGAAAAAGCGCTGCGGCTGAAAAAACTCGGCAATCAGATTCTGGAAGTCATCGGTGGCCGGGCGGTGCATCCGGTTAATCTTAAAGTGGGCGGGTTTTACCGCACCCCGCGCCGACGTGATATCCGCACCTTAATCGAGCCCTTGCGCTGGGCGGTCGGGGCTGCTCAGGAGCTGCTACAGGTTTTTGCCGGTTTTGAATTCCCGGATTATCACTACGATTACACCTGCGTCTCCCTGCGTCATCCCGAGGAATACCCGATCACCGAGGGCCGGCTTGTGTCCAACCGCGGGCTGGATATTGCCATTGATGAATTCGCCGAGCATTTCAGTGAAGAGCATGTCGCCCATTCCAATGCTCTACACGGCGTTATGCGCGGGACGGAACACTATCTGGTCGGCCCGATCGCCCGCTATAACAATAATTTTGGCCAGTTGTCGCCATCGGCACAACAGGCCGCCAAGGCAGCCGGTCTCGGCCCGTCTGCGACAACCCGTTTCACAGTATTCTGGTACGTATGGTGGAAGTGCTGTATGCCTGCGAAGAAGCGCTGCGACTGGTTGAGGCCTATCAGGAACCGGATCTTGGCTGCGTCGACTTCAGCCCCAGTACCGACCCAGCGACGGGCACCAGAACCGGCAACGGCTGCACCGAAGCGCCACGCGGGATTTGCCATCACCGCTATGAGCTGGACACCGAAGGCCGGATACTGAGCGCCAATATCGTGCCGCCAACCTCGCAAAACCAGAAGCAGATCGAGCGCGACCTGTTCGGAGTGGTGGAAAAAAATCTCGAGCTGCCGGATGATCAATTAACCTGGCGTTGCGAACAGACGATCCGCAATTACGATCCGTGCATCTCCTGCGCCACCCATTTTCTGACGCTCAACATCGTGCGTGAATAGAACGCTGCTTATTGGCGTCGGCAACGCCTGGCGGCGCGATGATGGCGTTGGCCCCCGGCCTGGTTCGTGCGCTGGCCGCCAGCGCCTTGCCGGAACGGATCAGCCTGCTCGAACATCACGGCGAAGGACTGTCGCTGCTGGACAGCTTGGCAAGGATTTACCGTGCTCATCGTTGATGCGATACGCGCCCGTGCACCGGCCGGCACGCTGTATTGCTTCGATTGCGTTCGCGACGAACTGCCATCCGGTTTGTTTCATTATTCCAGCCATCAGTTCGGCCTGGCCGAAGCGGTCGCGCTGGCGCACACTGGGCCGGCTGCCGCAACAATTGCTGGTTTACGGCATTGTTGGTGCTGATTTCAGCCATGGCGAAGGGCTTTGTGCACCGGTCGCCAGATCCGTAGAACGACTTGCTGAGCAACTCAGAGCGAAGTTTGTCTACGATACACTGGCTGATTTTTCCAGCAACAAGGGTTAATTTCCTGTCTGGATACAGCATCATACAAGGCCTGAGCAACCTCTTGTTCTCAAGCAGCGCAAATGATCCGAGTTGACTTATCGGGCTTTGTGATTTATACCAAAATTTCACGCCAATAAAATAATCTATCAACTTCGGATTGCAGTCAGGCTGATTATTTTGATCACTCTGCTACCATCGATAGTGACCACTGTTTGGAGGTGCGTTATGAAGAAATTTTTGTTACAACTAGGCAGCCTGTTCTGCTGTGCTGCTTTCACTGCAGTAGGTGTAGGCGCTGCCCAGGCACAAAATGCCGCTGAGCTGGTGCGCAGTGATGATCCGTGGTTTCGCAAGCCTCGGAGACGTTGCAAAAACCTGACTGTCGTACCCAATACCAAACCTGCTAAAAATATTATTCTGTTTCTGGGTGACGGTATGGGCGTAAGCACATTCACCGCCATTCGCATCTACGAAGGCCAGCGCGCGGTAAAAGTGGTGAGGAAAATGTCCTCGCCTGGGAAACGTTTCCCTATTCCGCTTTTTCCAAAACCTATAATACCAATCAACAGGTTGCCGACTTCGCCGGCACGGCCACCGCCTTCAGAGCGGCGTCAAAGCCAAAGCCGGTGTCATTGGCGTGAGCGATAAATCATTGCGGGCTGACTGCGAATCCTCCAAAGAGGCAATATGTGGCATCGGCACTGGAACTGGCTGAAACTGCCGGCATGGCAACCGGGGTGGTGAGCACCGCCAGAATACCCGCAACGCCGGCAGCTGCCACGCGCACGGCTCCGAACGGAACTGGGGAAGACGATAAAGATATGCCCGATGGCGGCCAAAGCAGCCGGCTGCGTTGATTTTGCCCGCCAGCTGATCGAGTTTCCTTATGGTGATGGCGTTAATGTTGCCATGGGTGGTGGCCGGCGCAGTTTCCTTACCTGGCGATATGGCCGACCCTGAAGACGAAGGTAAAACCGGTGAACGTCAGGATGGCCGCAATCTGATCCAGGAGTGGCTGGATAACAATTTACCCGGCCTACGTTTGGAACCAGGAACAATTCAACGCTGTTGATCCGGCAACCACCGACCATTTGCTGGGTTTGTTTAACCGCTCACATATGGCCTACGTAGCAGATCGGGCCAAAGATAAAGGCGGTGAACCCTCGTTGGCCGAAATGACAGAGAAAGCCATCCAGATTCTGCAGAAAAATCCTGAAGGTTTTTTCCTGCTGGTGGAAGGCGGTCGCATCGACCACGGCAACCATGCCAGCAACGCCTACCGTATGCTGAACGATGGTGTCGCGTTCAATGAAGCAGTCAAAAAAGCGCTTGAGCTGACAGATGCGGAAGAAACTTTGATTATTGTAACCGCTGACCATTCCCACGTTTTGACCATTTCCGGCTATCCGCAGCGCGGTAATCCCATTCTTGGCAAAGTGGTGGAAACGGACGGGCATGGCCTGCCGAAAAACGATTTCAAACTGGCTGGCGACGGCAAACCTTATACCACACTAAGTTATGCCAACGGTTCGGGAGCCTGGGAAAGCAAGGATGACAACGCGGCACGGCCCGATCTGACCGAGGTTGACACAACAGACCCTGATTATATTCAGCAGGCCGCCATACCGCGCGGCAGCGAAACCCATGCCGGTGAAGATGTTGGCATTTTCGCCCAGGGTCCGAAAGCATATCTGTTCCGCGGGGTGGTGGAGCAGAACTATATTTTCCATGTCATGGATTATGCCGCCAGCCTGCGCGAGCGCGCTGCACAAACCAGCCAATAGACCTTCCGCCCGGCGACCGGCCATTTACCAGCCGCTCGCCGGGCAGCGGTCAATCAGGGTACCGATATGCCTGCTTCAACACGTAGAGCCTTTTTAAGTAATAGTGTGTTGATCGGCCTTGCCAGCGGCCTTGCTTCGCTCTCTCCCGCATTGGCGCAAAGTGCGGCTCGATTAAGGTTTCGGGAGCTCTATGGTCAGCGGATGGTGTTTACGGATAAGGTAAAACAGCTGGCGGGTCAACGCGTCATCATGCGTGGTTTTATGGCACCGCCACTCAAGCCGGATGCAATGTTCTTCATCATGACCAAAATGCCGATGGCCATTTGCCCCTTCTGTGATAACGAGGCTGATTGGCCGGATGACATCGTGCTGGTGCGTCTCAGGCAATCATTCGAAGCTGTACGTTTTAACAAGCGTATCGAAGTATCCGGTACTCTTGAAGTGGGCCTCGAGACAGACCCGGAAACGGGCTTTGTCAGTTTATTGCGTATCGTCGATGCGGAATTCAAACTTGCTGCCGCATGACTCATGCTGAAACCGCTCGCCTGCACAGCGACTGATATCCGGTTAAGCTACGCGCTGACTCCCGGCGATCAGAGCACGTACTATACCGTTCTTGATATTTCACGCTTCACCGCCACCGCAGGTGCCAGTATCGGGATTACAGGCCCTTCGGGTGCCGGCAAAACCTCGCTCATTCACGTCCTTACCGGCATCGAAAGCGCTGATACGGCGACCATCCGCTGGGGCGACATCAATATTACCGAGCTCGGCGAAAGCGCCCGGGATGCTTGGCGCCGCGACCATGTTGGTTTGGTATTTCAGGATTTTTATTTATTCCCCGGTCTGTCGGTCTTGCAGAATGTCACACTGACAGCGACCTTTGGCGGCGCAGACAGCGATTTGAAAACACGCGCTTATGAGCTGCTTGACCGGGTTGGCGTTAATCCCAACCGGCACACCATCGACACGCTGTCACGCGGTGAATGTCAACGCGTGGCGATTGCCCGTGCACTGTTAAAAACACCACCGTTAATCGTTGCCGACGAACCCACCGCCAGCCTTGACGCAGCCAGCAGCTGCACGGTGATTGATCTGCTGCTGGAAGCCCGCGATCAGGCAACGCTGCTCACCGTCAGTCATGATCCGGCGTTGCTGGAACGCATGGACACCGTACATATTCTCCACAATGGCTGCTTATCGACTGCCCGCACGACGACAGCATGATAAATCCCCTGCCCCTGGTCATCGCTGATATCCGGCACACTCGCACCGGGGTTATCGCACTGATCCTGCTGATCGCCATAGCAGTGGCGCTGGGGGTAGCTGTTTCGGCCCAGGAGCGTGCCCTGCGCACCGGTGGTAACAAGGCGGCAGATCCATTCGATCTGCTGGTTGGCGCACCCGGCAGCCAGACCCAATTGCTCATGAGCACGGTTTATTTACAGCCTGCAGCGGTTGATCTGATCGACGGCAGTATTCTGCAGGCAATGAGTCAGCAGGCGGGAATACACTATGCGGCGCCGCTGGCTTTCGGCGATTCCTATCAAGGCTATCCGGTAGTTGGTACCACCGCCCAGTTTGTCTCTTTGGACGGGCAGCGAACGCTGACAGAAGGCCGGCTGTTTCAGTCCATGACAGAAGCGGTCATCGGTGCCGATGTCAAACTGGCCCTGCAGGATCGTTTACAGGCCCGCCATGGTCAGATAGCCCTGGATGAACTGGATGCAGATGAAGACGACGAACTGCTGCACCGCCAGATTACCTATACCGTCGTCGGCCGCCTGCCGCGCCTGGGCAGCCCCTGGGACCGGGCGATTATGGTACCGGTTGAAGCCATATGGCGAACCCATGGCTTGTCGACCGGCCATCGGGAAAATGAAACCTTGAGCATTCAGGCGTCCCGGCAAGGCCATAAACTTGATTGGTCGGCGTTAAAAATTGGCCCGCCCTGGGATGCTGAGCATATCCCCGGCGTCCCCGCTATCGTAATTAAGCCTGTCTCTGTGCGCGATGCTTATGTATTACGCAATTACTATCGCAGGCATGACGCCACAACGGCGTTTTTTCCGGCGGAAGTTTTGCTGGAACTGTATGCGCTGCTGGGGGATGCCCGGTTTTTATTTGCCAGTATGGCGGTTGCCACTCAGGTGCTGGTGCTCGGTGCCATGCTGCTGGCCGTATTTGCCGCCCTCGCGCTGCGTCGTCGCCAATTGGGCGTGTTGCGGGCCCTGGGAGCATCCCGCAGCTATCTCTTTGCTGCGATCTGGAGTTATACGGTTATTGTCATTACGTTGGGGGCTGCGCTGGGACTTGCACTCGGCTGGCTGACAGCACTGCTTTTATCCAGCTGGGTCGGCAATACCACCGGCCTGCTACTGCCGGTCAGTCTGGGCACTAAAGAATTTCTCATGGTTGCCGCCCTGATAGGCATTGGCTTTCTTCTTGCGCTTATTCCTTCCATAACCGCCTACCGTCATTCGGTCGCCTCATTATTAAGAGCGTGAGGCCAGTCCCAATCCGTACACACCGGCGACAGGCACATATGACGATCAGCTTGCGGTAGATCTGGCAACCGCCAAACACACCGCTACGCCCCGCTCACCCAATGCGAGCGGTTTTCACCTGCTGGCGAAAGAAACAGGCTTGCAACGCCAAGCTGTCATCATAGCTTCAAAAAACTTCGCTACTGTGCAAGCCCGGCTATCCTCCTGTTGCACCTGATCGAAACAGATTGCAACGGCAGCAGTGATGTCAACATTATGATGCGCAAGCGGAAAGAGGTATTACCCAGATGACCGACTATAAGCCCCATTCAGAAAGTTTTTCCAAAGCCTTCGAACGTGCGGATGACAATCCCAGCAATCCGACTCAAAACCCGACTATTGGCGATGTAATCAACACCCGTTTCAAGCGCCGGCAAGTGCTCAAAGGTGCTCTGGGTGTCAGTGCCATCACTGGCCTGATGGCCGCCAGCCCGGTTGCCATGCGTGCCCTCAGCCGCAGCGCCGAGGCGTCCGAGAGCAAAACGGCTACCACAGCTGATCGCTTTAATTTCAGCGAAGTCACTGCCGGGGTGGATGAAACCCATCATGTCGCGGACGGTTACGACGCCGATATTCTGATCCGCTGGGGTGATCCGGTACTGCCCGGTGCACCGGCTTTCGATCCGGCCAATCAATCCGCCGATGCGCAGGAACAGCAGTTCGGCTATAACAATGATTTTATCGGCTTTGTGCCGCTGGATGGCAACCCCGAGCACGGCCTGCTGTGGGTCAACCATGAATACACCAATGCCGAACTGATGTTTCCCGGTCATGGTGGTTACGACAAAGAATTCAACAATGCCACGCAGGATCTGGCCGATATCGAAATGGCTGCACACGGCGGCTCGATCATCGAAATCAAAAAAGAAAACGGCAAATGGCAGGTGGTTAAGGACTCCAAATACGCCCGCCGGATCACCACCCGCAGTACCGAGATGCTACTGAGCGGCCCGGCGGCGGGCCACAAGCGGATGAAAACCAGCGCCGACGCCAGTGGCAGCACCGTTATCGGTATGCTCAATAACTGTGCCGGTGGCGTCACTCCCTGGGGCACGATTTTATCCGGCGAAGAGAATTTCCACGGTTATTTCGGCGGCGAACTCAGCGAAGATCATCCCGAATATGCCAATTACAAGCGCTACGGTGCGCCCGGCGGCTGGTATGCCTGGAGCAAATTCCACGACCGCTTCGACATCAACAAAGAACCCCGGGAAGCCAACCGCTTCGGCTGGATCGTCGAAATTGATCCCATGGATCCGGCTTCCAAACCGATCAAGCGCACCGCACTGGGTCGTCTGAAGCACGAAGGTGCCAGCCCGATTCTGAATAAAGACGGCCGGGTTGTCGTGTATATGGGTGATGATCAGCGCTTCGATTACGTCTACAAATTTATCAGCAGCAATGCCTACGATGCGGCTGATCCGGCGGCCAATAGGAACCTGCTCGACGACGGTGTGTTGTATGTAGCCCGGTTCAACGATGATGGCTCTGTAAACTGGCTGCCGCTGGTATACGGGCAAGGTCCGCTGACCGCTGACAATGGCTTCAGCAGCCAGGCGGATGTATTGATCGAAACCCGCCGTGCCGCCGACCTGCTGGGCGCCACCCCGATGGATCGGCCTGAAGATGTGGAGCCCAATCCGCAGACCAATAAAATCTACGTCATGCTGACCAATAACAGCAAACGCAAGGCCGACAAGGTTGATGCAGCCAATCCGCGTGGTCCCAATCCGAACGGTCATATCATCGAAATCACCCCGCCGGAAAATGACCACGGTGCCGCTACGGCCAATTGGGACATCCTGGCGCTGTGCGGCAGCCCGGAAAAAGATGGCGCGACCTTCAGCGAAGCAACCACCGAGAACGGCTGGTTCGCTGATCCTGACAACTGCGCTTTCGACAGCAAGGGCCGCTTGTGGATCGCTACCGATGGTAACAACGACAAAGATACCGGTCGTTCTGACGGCGTCTGGGCCATGGAAACCGACGGCGAACTGCGCGGCACCGGCAAGCATTTCTTTCGCTGTCCGGTCGGGGCTGAGCTGTGTGGTCCCTGGTTTTCACCGGACGACACGGCCCTGTTCGTAGCCGTTCAGCATCCGGCCGACGGCGGGGAAGACTGGTCCGCTTTTGGTCGCAAATCGACCTATGATGATCCTGCCACCCGCTGGCCGGATTTCGATCCTGCGATGCCGCCGCGGCCTTCGGTCATGGTCATCAGCAAAAAGGACGGTGGCAGCATCGGCTAAGCCGTCGCTGACTAGCCTGAAAAACCCCTGCGCGTGTTCTGGCAGGGGTTTTTTTATGGGTGTTGCTGGATTCCTGCTTATGCGGGAATCCAGACTTTATCCATTGCCGGTCGAGTGTGGCTGCCCTGGATTCCCGTCTTCGCGGGAATGACGGATTAAGAATAGCGTTTTTATTGCCAAACACTGGCTGGTTCCCCGCCTGCGCGAGAATATCGGCTCAAGATAACGGTTTTTACTGCCGACCTCAGGTTGTCATAAAAATGTCACAAAACTGCAATATTCTGTTCGCATTGCGGGCGTAGGCTATGCCTCGTTTCATGCAGCGAGAATGCGCTTAATTCTCGAACTATCTTGTTATTTATGCGGAGGTTTCTGTGCTAAAACGTTCCCTTATTAGTGCCGCTGTAATCGGCATCTGCACCGCAGGTATCGCCCAAGCCCAATCGGCTCGCGATTACATCAGCATCGTGGGTTCTTCGACGGTTTATCCGTTTGCAACAGTGGTCGCCGAACAGTTCGGCAAGACCAGTGATTTCAAAACTCCGAAAATCGAGTCCACCGGTTCAGGCGGTGGCCTGAAACTGTTTTGTTCCGGTGTCGGTGTCGAACATCCCGATATCACTAACTCTTCCCGCCGGATCAAGCAATCCGAAGTTGATCTGTGCGCCAAGAACGGCGTGGCCGAAATCATCGAAGTCAAAATCGGCTACGATGGTTTGTCACTGGCGAACGCCAAAAGCGCTACCGAATACGATCTGACCAAAGCCGAGCTGTTTCTGGCACTGGCCAAAGACGTGCCCAATCCCGATGGCGACGGCCTGGTGCCGAATCCCTACAAAATGTGGCATCAGATCAATCCTGCACTGCCTGAAATCAAAATCGAAGTGCTGGGCCCGCCGCCCACCTCCGGCACCCGTGACGCGTTTGTCGAACTGGTCATGGACGAAGGCTGTGAAGCGTTCGAAGTCATCGACGCCATGGACAAGGACGCCAAGAAAACCGCCTGCCGCAGTATGCGGGAAGACGGTTATTTCATCGAAGCCGGTGAAAACGACAATCTGATCGTACAGAAACTGGTGGCCAACCCGAATGCACTCGGCATTTTCGGTTTCAGCTTCCTGGATCAGAATATGGACAAGCTGCACGGCGTCAAAATCGCTGGTGTTGAGCCGACCTTCGAAAATATCGCTGACGGCAGCTACCCGGTTTCCCGTCCGCTGTTTTTCTACGTCAAGAAAGCCCACATCGGCGTGATCCCCGGTATCGAAGAATACCTGACCGAATTCACTTCGGAAAAAGCTTGGGGCGATGAAGGCTACCTGGCCGATAAAGGCATGATTCCGATGCCTACCGCCGAACGGCAGCAGTTTGAAAGTTCTGTTAAGAACCTGAGTCCGCTGAATTTAGACAGCTAATTCAATTCTGGCAGCACCCTGGCAAAGGCGGCACCTGTAGCGGGTAGCCGCCTTTGCCCTTGTAGAAGAGCAAAATAATATGCAGCTTTCCAATCTGATCCTGATCCTGCTGCTGTTGACGGCATTCAGTTATGTAATTGGCCGTCAACGCGCCTATAAAGTCTCCAGCGGCGCGATCAAGCAACTGCACTCGCTACCGAGCTATTACGGCTCGCTTACCGCGCTATGGTGTGTCGTCCCTGCCCTGCTGGTGCTGGGCGTCTGGACGGCAATGGAAAACACCCTGATTACCCAACTGGTGGTTGCCGGATTACCCAGCGATATTCAGAATCTGCCGCCGGCCCGTCTGGGGCTGTTTCTGAATAATGTTAAAAACCTGGTCAATGGCAATATTGTCTCCGGCGATGTCGATACCGCTATGCAGGCCGCAGCTGATCATTACAGCCGCCTGCAGCACTGGAGTACCCTGGCCCAATGGGCTGTCGTGCTGGTACTGGCGGCACTTGGCGCACTGCTGACGTACAACCGGATTTCCGCGCATCTGCGGGCCCGCAATCAGGTTGAATTCCTGATCAAGATTTTTTTAATTCTCAGTTCGACCATCGCAATTTTCACTACCATCGGCATTGTTCTGTCGGTGCTGTTTGAATCGGCCCGGTTTTTCAAACAAGTCCCTTTCAGCGAATTCATGTTCGGTCTGCACTGGAGTCCGCAAACCGCATTGCGTGCTGACCAGGCCGGTTCCAGCGGCGCTTTTGGTGCCATCCCGCTGTTTGTAGGCACTTTGCTGATCTCGGCTATCGCCATGCTGGTCGCTGTGCCCATCGGTTTGTTATCTGCGATTTATCTGTCCGAATTCGCCAGTCCCAAATTCCGGGCTACCGCCAAACCCCTGCTGGAAGTGCTGGCCGGGATCCCCACCGTGGTATACGGCTTTTTTGCGGCCCTTACCGTAGCACCCTGGGTCCGCGAGATAGGCACCGCACTTGGCCTGGAAGTCGCCTCGGAGAGCGCCCTGGCTGCCGGTCTGGTGATGGGCGTCATGATCATTCCGTTTGTTTCCTCGCTGTCAGACGATGTCATCAACGCAGTCCCGCAGACTATGCGGGACGGCTCATTCGCACTGGGTGCGACGCACGCGGAAACCATCCGTCAGGTCATCATACCGGCGGCACTGCCGGGTATTGTCGGCGGGGTCTTGCTGGCCGTTTCACGCGCTATCGGTGAAACCATGATCGTGGTGATGGCGGCAGGCCTGGCAGCCAATTTAACAGCCAATCCGCTGGAAGCAGTAACAACAGTCACGGTGCAGATTGTCACCCTGCTGACCGGTGATCAGGAGTTCGACAGCGCAAAAACGCTGGCGGCGTTCGCCCTCGGTCTGATGCTGTTCATGGTGACGCTGATTCTCAACATCGTGGCTTTGCACGTGGTACGCAAATATCGAGAGCAATATGAGTAATTCAACACAAACCAATACCGGTACGCCCGATGCCAGTAGCCGTGATACCACTGCACGGATCAAAGCCAGTCTGAACCGACGCCACCGCACCGACCGCCGTTTCCGTTTGATCGGTCTGGCGGCGATCTGCATGGGACTGGCCTTTGTGGCACTGCTGTTTATCGACATCGTCAGCAAAGGCTACAGCGCGTTTCAGCAGACCTATGTCAAACTCGATATCGAATACAGTGCCGATGTGATCGACCCTGATGGTCAGCGCGATAGCAAGAAACTGGCGCGGGCCGATTACAATGCACTGGTCAAAAACACCCTCAGCGAGATGTTTCCCGAGGTTCGTGGCCGGCGTGATAAACGGGCGCTGTACAGCATGGTTAGTTCCGGGGCTGGCTTTGAATTGCAGCGCAGAGTGACCAGCGATCCAGGCCTGATTGGCACCAAGCAAACCCTCTGGCTGCCGGCCGATGATATTGTGGACAGCTTTTTCAAAGGCCATATCGACCGCAATACACCGGAAAGCGACCGTATTGTGAATGATCAAACCATCGCCTGGCTGGACAAGCTGAACGCGGAAGGCCGCATTGAGAAACGCTTCAACACCAATTTTTTTACGAACGGTGACTCGCGTGAACCCGAGCTGGCAGGTATCCGCGGCGCGCTGATGGGGTCTTTTTTCACTCTGCTGGTTACGCTGAGTCTGGCTTTTCCAATCGGAGTCGCCGCAGCCGTGTATCTGGAAGAGTTCGCGCCGCGCAACCGCTTTACCGATTTCATCGAAGTCAATATCAATAACCTGGCAGCGGTTCCATCGATTGTATTCGGTCTGCTCGGACTGGCGGTTTTTATCAACTTTTTTGGTATTCCGCGTTCGGCTCCGCTGGTTGGCGGCCTAGTATTGGCGTTGATGACGTTGCCGACCATCATTATCGCCAGTCGGGCCGCGCTGAAATCGGTGCCGCCCTCGATTCGCGAGGCCGCTTTGGGCATGGGCGCGTCAAAAATGCAGATGATTACCCATCATGTGCTCCCGCTGGCCATGCCCGGCATGCTCACCGGCACCATTATCGGCATGGCGCAGGCCCTGGGCGAAACCGCGCCACTGCTGATGATCGGGATGATCGCCTTTATCGTGGACATCCCCGGCGGCCCGCTGGACCCGGCCACCGTTTTGCCGGTACAGATTTTTCTGTGGGCGGATCTGCCGGAACGTGCGTTTGTTGAGCGTACCTCGGCAGCAATCATGGTGCTGTTGGCCTTTCTGATCACCATGAACGCCCTGGCGGTCATTTTGCGCAAACGCTTTGAGCGCCGCTGGTAGCGGTTTTGAGGTTTTTACATTGGCATCTTTCGCCAGCGGGCGACAAGCGGCTATTCGCGGCCAGTCTGCCGCAGGCAGCTATTTTATCTACGCGCCTGTCCGACGGGTTCCAACCGGTCGTCTGCGGCTATTTTGCACGAGGATTTTCTTATGAGTTCAACAGTTATGACTGACAGCGGTTTAAGCGACGCCCAGACTGCGCCGCAAATTACCGCAACAAATGACGACCTGCATACGCGCGAGGTAGGCGCGACGATCGGCACAATCAAGGTCGCCGATCCCAAAATAAGTTGCAGTAATGTTAATGTGTTTTATGGCGATAAACATGCGATTATCGATGTCAGTCTGGATATAGGCAAAAACGAAGTCGTCGCTTTTATTGGTCCAAGTGGCTGCGGCAAATCCACTTTTCTGCGCAGCCTGAATCGCATGAATGACACCATTGACGGCTGCCGCGTCACCGGCAACATCATTCTTGAAGATGATAATATCTATAATAAAAAGCTCGATGTCGTGCAATTGCGGGCGCGGGTCGGCATGGTGTTTCAAAAACCCAATCCATTTCCCAAATCAATTTTTGATAATGTCGCTTATGGGCCGCGCATTCATGGCCTGGTCAACCATAAGGCCGAACTGGAAGAACTGGTTCAGTCCAGCCTGGAAAAAGCGGGCTTATGGAACGAGGTTAAAGACCGTCTGCAACAGCCGGGGACCGGTTTATCGGGCGGACAGCAACAACGCCTGTGCATTGCCCGCGCCATTGCTGTCAGCCCGGAGGTCATTCTGATGGATGAACCCTGCTCGGCACTGGACCCGATCGCAACAGCCCGGATTGAAGAGCTGATCGATGAACTGCGCTCGAATTTCACCATTGTTATCGTTACCCACTCCATGCAGCAGGCCGCGCGGGTTTCTCAGCGGACGGCTTATTTCCATCTGGGTCATCTGGTTGAAGTGGGTGAAACTGATGAGATTTTCAAAGTGCCGCAGCACAAACTGACTGAAGACTACATCACCGGGCGGTTTGGATAATTTCGGCGTTTCAGATAACCTTAGGAGCAGAAAACATGCCTGCCGGTAAGCAAGATCACACCGTCAAACGCTTCGATCAAGAAATGGAAAAACTGCAAAACCTCATCATGGAAATGGGCGGTTTGGTCGAGGATCAGATTCATCAGGCGGTCACCGCACTCCACGACGAAGATATCAGCCTGGCGCGTGAAGTTTCCGCCCGCGATCATCGGGTCAATGCGCTGGAAGTCAAGATTGATGAAGAAATCACCAATATGATCGCCCTGCGCCAACCTATGGCCAGCGATCTGCGCATGGTGTTTGCGCTGTCCAAATCGGTGACGGATCTGGAACGTATCGGCGACGAAGCCGAGAAAATCGCGCGTATGACCATCCACTTATACGAAGACGGCAGCAGTGCACCACAAACACGCTTGCTACGGGATGTGCAGAATATGGCACAGTTGGCCTCCAGTATGTTGCGTAACAGTCTGGACTCACTGGCACGACTGGATGCCGACCGGGCACTGAAAATCACGCGTGGTGACGGCGAACTGGACGAGCATTTCCGCGATGCGCTGCGCCGCCTGATCACCTATATGATGGAAGACCCCCGCACTATCGGTCAGGCCATTGATGTGCTGTTCATCGTCAAAGCGTTGGAGCGTATCGGCGATCATGCCAAGAATATCGCCGAATATATTGTGTTTCTCGTGAAGGGCAAGGATATTCGCCATCTTAGCGCGAAAGCCGCACAAGACATTGTGGAAGGCCATTAACGGCTCTGTACGCGATATTCCTGCATCAAGCGTATCAATTACCGGCAGACACGTCCTTGTGCCTGCCGGTAATCACTTCAAAACGGGCCAAACGCCCTGCAGAAAACAAAACTCCACAGAAAAAATAGCTAAAGCGCGTTAGCCTGTCAGTTTGGCAGCTGTTTCCCCGTCAGCAGGCTCAGATTCCTCGTTCGCCGCTCCCGCTACCACGAGCGGGGATGACGCAGGAACCACAGGGCGATATTCTCTTGCGGCCGGAAAATCACAATAAAAACAGCTGCCCTCGCCGATTTCGCTCTCAATACGCAATTGTCCGCCATGGCGCTGCATAACATGTTTAACGATAGCCAATCCCAGACCGGTCCCGCGCTGGCCATCTTGCGTCACGCGCTGGCGCGAGCGTTCAACCCGGTAGAAGCGCTCTGTAAGACGCGGTAGATGTTGCGCCGGAATGCCTGGGCCATCATCCGCTACCGCCACGTGTATGCCGACCTGATCGGTATACCAGCGAATCGTGACACGGCTGCCGGCCGGGGTATGCCGCACCGCATTAAAGATTAAATTCGCGAAGGCACTGTGCAGTTCTTCTGCTATGCCGTGCAGGCCGGAGCCTGTTTCGAGCTGTAATTCGATCTGGTGTTGTTGTTCCGCACTAAGCGCGCGCGCGTCCTCGACAATTTCCCCTAGCATGCGACCAATATTGACCGGCTTCGTGGCCGGCGGATCGCTGTCGCTTTCCAGTCGCGACAGTAACAGTAAGTCTTCAATGATCCGCGTCATGCGACCGGACTGCTGCCGGATGGTCTGCAAGGGCTGCTGCCAGTATTCCGGTGGATTGCTGTCTTGCAAGGATTCCAGATAACCGACAATAACGGTCAGCGGGGTGCGTAGTTCATGCGAGGCATTGGCGACAAAATCGCGGCGCATCTGTTCCAGCCGGCGCAATTCCGAGATGTCGGCAGCCAGCAATAATTGCTGTTTTTTACCGTAGGGGACCAAACGCAGTTCCAGTGTGGTATTGGCATCGACCGGGGAAGGAAAATGCACGACTGCCGCCGGGTTGTCGACATCACTACGTTCGGTAATAAAGGCCACGAAACGGGGATGACGCAGTAACTGCGTGATCGGCAGACCGATATCCTGCGATCCGGTGAGCCCTAATAATCGGGCTGCCGCCTGATTAAACCACAGGGTCTGCCCCTCGTCGTTCAGAATAACGGCAGCGTCCGGCAGTGCGGCGATAGCTTTCTGAAATTGTTTCAGAATCTGGCTCAGCTTGCGTTTGCGCTTGCGCCCGCGCCGATACATCCGCCCAAACTGACGATAGATAGCACCCCAGGCACCGGAAGCAGGTGGCAGCGGCTCTTTATCTTTCTGCAGCAGCCAGTGTTCCAACCGGCGCAATTGGCTGATTTGCCATGTCAGCGCTACTGCTGCACCGCTGGCAAAACCCAGCAGTGGCTGCCCCAGCCATAAGCCCAGCCCTGTTGCAACGGCCAGTAACCCAATGATATGAACCAGGGTGTGCAACCATAAACTTCGCAAGCTCACTCCTTTTCGGAAAACCGATAACCCGCCCCCCGCACGGTCTGCACAAAGCGATCATAGCCAAAGGCTTCCAATACCCGCCGCAACCGCCGAATATGCACATCAACCGTGCGCTCTTCTACATATACATTACTTCCCCACACCTGATCCAACAATTGGCTGCGGGAATAAACCCGTTCCGGGTGGGACATGAAAAAATGCAGCAGGCGGTACTCGGTCGGACCGATATCCAGCGTCTGTCCGTTTACCGTAACACGATGGCTGGCGGTATCCAGTTGCAGCTCGGCGACCTGCAGGCGTTCATCGTCACCACTGCGGCGCAAAACCGCCTTGATACGTGCGATCAGTTCGCGGGTGGAAAACGGCTTGGTGATATAATCGTCAGCACCGCTTTCCAGGCCCTGGACTTTATGGTTTTCCTCGCCTTTGGCAGTCAGCATGATGATTGGTACGTCACGCGTCGTATCCTGTCGTTTCAGACGGCGCGCAAAATCGATTCCACTGATACCCGGCAGCATCCAGTCCAGCAGTATCAGCGCCGGTGTACCCTGTGCCAGCTGCGTTTGCGCCTCATAAGCGTCAGTGGCTTCACTGACATTGAAACCGGCATTGCCCAACGCGAAACACAGCATTTCGCGTATTGGCTGTTCATCTTCTACAATCAAAATATTGTGAGCATTCACTAAAGTACCGCCTTTCATGCATAATCGCCGGTATTTAATACGATTGATGTTACAGAAAAATGACAGCGCCGTCTCATAAGCGCCAGACGGTGCACGGTAACCCCCCACGGAGTGATACAGAGTGATCGAATTTAATGCCAAACAAGCTGGATGAGCTGGCTGTCAGTGCCCTGTCCAAACCGATTCTGATCATTAACAGGCAAACAGCTATCGTCCGCTGCAATGCAGCGACTGTCCATCTGTTTGATTATCCTGAAGACCATTTGCTGACCTTGACTCTGGCGCAGTTACTGGCGGAATCCGAGCAACGCATTCAGGCTTTACTGGAGCAGTGGGAGCAAAATGATCAATTCGTCAATGAAGAAACGGCCGCTGAAAAAGTGCTGGTCAGGCGCCCGCACGGTGTCACATTCCCTCTGGCTATTTGCGGACGGGCGCTGAAGCTGGGTCGCAAACGCTATTATATGCTGGAATTGTGTGATCTAAGCGCAGATCAGCGCATCCAGCAAGCTATGCTGTCGGCGCGAAACCAGGCAAACGATGCCGCTGTCGCCAAAGCCCAGTTCATGGCGCTTATCAGCCATGAAATCCGCAACCCGATCACTACCATGCTTAGCACTCTGAATTTATTGCTGAACACGCCACTGAACGACAATCAGCATTCCTTGCTGGAAACCGCTCACAGCGCCGGCGATTCACTGCGCAATATTATCAATGACATTCTGGACTACACCAGTCTCGAAGCCGGCAGTATTGAACCCAAGCTGTCCGATTTCGACCTGATTACGCTGGTGGAAAGTGTCGCTGAGCTGCTGGCACCGCAGGCGTTTGCCAAACAGCTGGCCATTGCCACCCTGATCCGACCGGATGTAGCACGCTGCATCCGCAATGATTCCCTGCGTATCCGGCAGATTCTGCTGCAGCTGACGGATAATGCGATCAAGTACACGTCCTCCGGCGGCGTCTGTATTCGTGTTATGCCCGTGTCAGATACAAGCTCCCAACCGCTGTTGCGGTTTGAAGTCACCGACACCGGTCCTGGTATTGCGCCCGAAGATCAGGAGCGCTTATTTCAGGCGTTTACCCAGAATGCGCCCGCATATTCCCGGAAATACGGCGGACTGGGCCTGGGGCTGGCTACCTGCAAGCGCCTGGTGGAATTGCTGGACGGCGAGATGGGTCTTAGCAGCACCCTCGATGGCGGCAGCACGTTTTGGTTTGAACTGCCCTATCAGGCGGTGCAAACGGATATTTCCGAGCCGCCGCTAGCAATCGAAAAACTGGCCGGATTACGCGTTTTGCTGATCGAGCACAATCCTGTCAGCAGCAAAGCTCATCAGGAGTTATTACTGTCCTGGGGTCTGCAGGTGACCTTGGCGCACAATGAGCACGAAGCCCTGCAGGCCCTGCAGACCTCGCCCGGTGCCGTTGATGTCGCGCTGATCGATCAATATTTTTGCGATTCGCAACAAACCTGTCTGGCACAGACGATCCGACAAACGCCGGGGCTGGAAAATACCTGTATGGTACTGCTGATGGAAATGGGCGCGTATTCAACCCTGCAGCGCATGCAGGAGATAGGGTTCCAGGCTTTTCTGTCCAAGCCCATCCGACAGGCCGGGCTGTATCGCTGGCTCAGCGTGGTAATTGGTCTGGATAATCGGGACGAGACTGAAAACAGGCTCATTGAGGAACTGTCAACCAACGCCGAAGAAGCACCCCACCACTACCGTATTCTGCTGGTGGAAGACAGTTATGTGAATCAGGCTGTTGCCATAGCGATGCTGAAACATACAGGTTATCGCATCGATGCAGTCGATAATGGCCTGGAAGCCCTGCAAGCACTGCGCTCGCAGCCGTACGATCTGATCCTGATGGATCTGTCGATGCCGGAAATGGATGGCTTTGAAACAACGGCCCGTATCCGGGCGCTTACTGCACCCATGAATCGGATTCCGATTATTGCGGTCAGCGCCAATGTTATCCCGGAAGATCGCGAGCGGCTGCACAAACTGGGGATCAATGATTATGTCACCAAGCCTATCGACCGCAAGCTGTTTCTTGCTGCCATCAAACGCTGGTTGCAGCCGACCGAAACAGCGCTGATTGAGCAGGACGAAACGCTACCGATTCTGGATGAGCCAACCCTGGAAAAACTGGCCGACGAGACTAATCCCACCATCATGCGGCGGATAATAGGTTTGTTCATTGAGGAAACGCAAAATCGGGCTGATCATATCATTACCGCACGCAGTAACGGAGATCTGGAGCGACTGCAGCGGGAAGCACACAGCCTGAAGAGTTCAGCCGGCACTTTCGGTGCCCTGCGCTTGCAGGCCCGCGCGAAAGCTCTGGAAGCAGCCTGTCGCGACCAGCAAGCCGAACGTTACCAAAAGCTGGCCGAGTCCATGCCCGAACTGGTGCGGGTAGCGCTGCAGGCGATGCAGACCTATCTGGATGAATCCGTTCCACCTGCCTAGACCGTGTTACCAGGAAACATGTTTTCAGGAAATCGGCAGGCTTCTTTGACAAGCACGCGTCAGCGCGAAGCCACCATCCGCATCGGTGAGTACGCTGCTGCTTCTGTGCTGCTACCAAGCTTCTGATTGCACGCCCGCAGCAAGGTCCAATATCCGAGCAGATTGACCGGCACCTGCTCCACTACATTAAGCTCGGTTTCGCGGACAAACGCCGCCAGTTCAAAATCTGGATGAAATCCCATCAGATTTGACAAGGGCGCGATGGTTTTTTCCACCCGTGCCAGCAATCGGTTGCGACTCAGGAAATGATTCACGATGAATAACTCACCGCCGGGTTTGCAGACCCGTCGCATTTCCGCTACTAACTGTTTCGGATTGGGCACGACCGAGGCAACATACATGGCCACGACCTTATCAAAACTGTTATCGGGAAACGTCATGTCTTCTGCGTCCATTTCATGCAGAAGCACATTCTCAAGCGCCTGATTCTGCACTCTGCCGTGCGCTTTTGCCAGCATATCGGTGGAAACATCGATACCGGTAATTTGCACATGGTCGGGATAGAGCTGAAAAGACAGGCCGGTCCCCACACCGACTTCCAGAATACGCTCACCGGACTGGCATTCCATGAGTTCCACAATGGCCTTTCGTCCCGGCTGAAAGACTGCCCCGAAATATAAATCGTAGCGCGCTGCGTACCGTCGGTACGACTTTCTGATTGCATCAATATCCAAGCGCGTTTTCCTTCTTTGTCATCGTGCTAGATTTTAAGTTAGAGATTTGCAAATTTAGGCAATTATAGCGAACAACGTTGCCGCTGGTTATTGTTGTTTGCACAAACCCCACCTGCCTGCCCGTGCCAGGCCCGCGCCATGGATCATCCGTACCACGGCCAACACCGACGTTTTATTCTAATTCCTGTTGCATACGCTGTAACTCGGTATCGTCCGGAAAAAAAACCAGCCCGGCCTTGGCCAGGGCCAGTGCTTCGGCGGTTTTCCCCTCTGCCCGACGCGCCTGGATCTGCGCCAATACCCGCGCAGGAAGCTCACTAAGCTGCTGTTTGGCGCGCTCATTGCAGAGATCAATCTTCAGCACTTCCTGCAAACCATACGCAGCATTACTGACCGGTGGCGATACCAGGCGTTCAATGTCGGGATCGAGATTGATCTCGATAGCCACCCACAGCCCGTCAATCTGTTGCTGCTGTTGCGCACTAAGCGGTGCGTCCCGTTTACAAAAGCCCGATTCCATGCCAATGAGCGACCATTGTTCCAGCAGAGCAGGATTAAACCACACGACACCGGCCAGCACGAGCACGCTTACCGCAACCAGCACGCCACCTGCAAGCCGGTGCGACCAGCGCCAGGGAAGTTTCTGATCCGGGAACGTTGCCCCGGCGGAGGTGTTCTGCTGCGACGCACCTGCCCCTGTAGTCGGGTCAGCAGACGGGGCGGACTGGGTGCGAGGGGGCAAGGTCGCGGTGCCGCTCAACCCGGCGGGTTCATGCAGAGGCTGAATCTGGCGCGCGGCCGCAATCAGGTCTTCCGCACTGTCGAAGCGCTCTTCCGGCTTCTTTGCCATCATATGATCGATCAGTGTTTGGAACCGAGCCAGTTGCGGCGGCAGAATCGGCAACGGATCATTGACATGCTTCAACGCCACCGCAAAAGAATCATCAGCCTGATACGGTTTATCGCCGGTCAGCATTTCATACAGCACCACGCCCAGACAGTACAGATCGCAGCGCGCGTCGATGGTCTTGCCCAGTGCCTGCTCGGGCTCATATAACTGGGTGTACCAACCGCCCAGCCCTGACGGGTCATGGCGGTACCGTCGCCCAGTGCTTTGGCGATACCAAAATCCGACAGTACTGCCGTGTCATCCTGACGAAACAAAATATTGGCCGGCTTGACATCGCGATGCACAAAATTACGTTTATGCGCATAGCCCAGCGCGCTGGCAACTTGAATTAAGATCCGTATCGCCTGCTCGGGCGACATCCCATAATGCGGGATAATTTTATCGCTCAGCGTCACGCCGCCATCGACATATTCCATCGCCATATAATTATACGAGTCGACCACACCGATATCGTAAATCGTTACGATATTCGGGTGATTCAACTGGGCGATGATTTTACCTTCCTTCAAGAACCGCTTTTGAAAGGTGTCGTCCGCCTGCAGGCTGCTGGACATGATCTTGAGAGCAATGCGGCGCTCCAGAGTATTCTGGATCGCCAGATAAACCGTTGCCATGGCACCGCTGCCGATTTTTTCTACCGTATAACCTGGAATCTGAATCGTTTCATCCATAGCCGCTCAATGATCCTTGTTCATCGTTCGCGAACCCGTCGCGCACCCACAAGATATGGTAAAATAGCGCGTTTATTTTACGAAACGCTCATTTAAGGAATCTTGCATCACTATGGCTGAGTTTGCCAAAGAAATCCTGCCGGTTAACCTTGAAGACGAGATGAAACAGTCTTACCTCGATTACGCCATGAGCGTAATCGTGGGGCGGGCGCTGCCAGACGTGCGCGACGGCCTGAAACCGGTCCACCGGCGCGTGCTGTTTGCCATGAGCGAACAGAACAACGACTGGAACAAAGCGCACAAAAAATCCGCTCGAGTGGTCGGCGATGTCATGGGTAAATATCACCCGCATGGCGATTCAGCCATTTACGACACCATGGTGCGACTGGCGCAACCGTTTTCAATGCGCTATCCCCTGATAGACGGTCAGGGCAACTTCGGTTCCATTGACGGCGATGCCCCGGCCGCAATGCGTTATACCGAAGTACGCATGGCCAAGATCGCGCATCTGCTGTTGGCCGATATCGACAAAAACACGGTTGATTTTGTTCCCAATTACGACGGTTCCGAACAAGAGCCTGCCGTCCTGCCGACCCGCCTCCCGAATCTGCTGATCAACGGGTCAGCCGGTATCGCGGTCGGTATGGCAACCAATATACCGCCGCACAATCTCAAGGAAGTCGTTTCCGCCTGCATCGCGCTGCTGGAAAATCCTGATCTCGACATCACGGAGTTAATGCAATACGTGCCCGGCCCGGATTTTCCCACTGCCGGCATCATTAACGGCGCGCGCGGTATTCGTGAAGCCTATCTGACCGGTCGCGGCCGCATTTATGTACGCGCCCGCACTCACATCGAAAACCTGGACAGTGCCGGCAAGCAAGCCATCATCGTGACCGAGCTGCCTTACCAGGTCAATAAAGCCCGGCTGCTGGAAAAAATCGCCGAGCTGGTCAAGGAAAAGAAAATCGAGGGCATTGTCGACCTGCGGGATGAATCCGACAAAGACGGTCTGCGGGTTTATATTGAATTGCGGCGCGGTGAAGTCGCTGAAGTGGTGCTGAATAATTTATTCCAGCAGACTCAGCTGCAAAGCGTATTCGGCATCAATATGGTGGCCCTGGAAGACAGCCAGCCCCGCCTGTTGAATCTGAAACAAACCCTGGAAGCGTTTCTGCGTCACCGCCGCGAGGTGGTTACCCGGCGCACCCTGTTCGAACTGGCCAAAGCCCGCGAACGGGCCCATATCCTGGAAGGACTGGCGGTTGCGCTGGCCAATATTGACCCTATCATTGCCCTGATCAAAGCTTCGCCCGGTGCCGCCGACGCCAAAGAAGCCCTGCTCGCGCGCACCTGGCAATCCGGTGTGGTCAGCGCCATGCTGACCCGGGCTGGTGCCGAATTATCCCGCCCGGAGGATCTGGCCCAGGGTTACGGCGCTATCGAAGACGGCTATCGACTATCGCCGGCACAGGCTCAGGCGATCCTCGATTTACGCCTGCAGCGCCTGACCGGTCTGGAGCAGGAAAAAATCCTGGCGGAATACCGCGAACTGCTGAATTTTATCGAAGATCTGCTGGAAATCCTGACTGATCCGGACCGCCTGTTGCGAGTCATTCGTGATGAACTCAACGAGGTGCGGGAACAATACCCGGAAGGACGTCGCACCGAGATTATTCACGATCAGCTGGATCTCAGCCTGGAAGACCTGATCACCGAGGAAGACCGGGTTGTTACCCTGTCCCACGCCGGCTACGCCAAATCGCAGCCGCTGACGCTCTATCGTGCCCAGCGGCGTGGCGGTCGTGGTCGCAGCGCCACGCGCGTCAAGGATGAGGATTTCATCGATAAATTATTCGTTGCCAGCAGCCACGATACGATTCTGTGTTTTTCCAACCGGGGCAAAGTGTACTGGCTGAAAGTCTATGACTTACCCCAGGCCGGGCCGGGCGCACGCGGTAAGCCGATGGTCAATCTGCT
Organism: Gammaproteobacteria bacterium; assembly: GCA_041396125.1. Classification (GTDB taxonomy): domain Bacteria; phylum Pseudomonadota; class Gammaproteobacteria; order Competibacterales; family Competibacteraceae; genus JAWKZG01. The sequence goes on from JAWKZG010000003.1 coordinate 275,149, forward strand.
GCCCCTGGAAGGCAACGAACGCATCAACGCCGTCTTGCCGATCCGCGAATTCGACGCGCAGCGCTTTGTGTTTTTCGCCACCGCAACCGGCACCGTCAAAAAAACCCCGCTGGTGGACTATTCCCGGCCCCGCGCCAACGGTATTATCGCGATCGATCTGGACGAAGGTGATCAGCTGGTCGATGTCGCCATCACCAACGGTCAGTTCGATATCATGTTGCTCAATAACACCGGCAAGGCCATCCGCTTCAAGGAAAGCGATGTACGGGCTATGGGCCGTTCTACGCGCGGTGTGCGTGGCATGCGCCTGCACGCTGAGCAGCATATTATTGCGCTGCTGGTAATTGATCCGGACGCTGCTGACGACAGCGCGGTTCTGACAGTGACCGCTAACGGTTACGGCAAGCGCACGCTGGTCAGCGAATATCCCCTCTATGGCCGGGGCGGACAGGGCGTTATTTCCATCCAGACCAGCGAACGTAATGGCCAGGTTATCGGTGCGGTACAAGTCAGCGCCCAGGATCAGATCATGCTGATCACCGATGCCGGCACGCTGGTGCGCACCCGCGTGCATGAAATTTCGCAGCTGGGTCGTAACACCCAGGGCGTCAAGCTTATTAGTCTGTACGGCGACGAAAACCTGATCGGGGTTGCCCGGGTCGATGCGATGGAAGATGACGACGAGGACGGGGACGACGAAAACGCGCCAGATATGGATGGGGCTCTGGACGGGTCTATTGATGCAACAGAGGCCTCCTCTGCACCATACGCACCAACCTCCGATACGACGACCACTATGCCGCAACCGGACGAACTGGACGATAACAACAACAACGAATAGATCGAGCAAACAGCTATGAGCAATCCGAGTAAACCCGATCCACTGCAGGCACTGCGGGAACGTATCGATCAGCTGGACGAGCAGATCCAGAACCTGATCACCGAACGGGCCCGCTGCGTACTGGAAGTCGCCCATGTAAAACAGCAGAACAAAGCCGATCTGACAACGGACGACAAAATGCTGTATTACCGGCCCGAGCGCGAAGCGCAGATCCTGCATCGTGTGCAACAACGCAATCAGGGGCCACTGCATAGCGCCACCATGGCACAACTGTTTCGGGAGATCATCTCCGCCTGCATGGCTCTGGAACAAGTCATGACGGTCGCTTATCTGGGGCCCGAGGGCACCTTCACCCACAGCGCCACTCGCAAGCATTTTGGTCAGGCGGTGCGCACCCGTTCGCTACCCGCCATCGACGATGTTTTCCGTGAAGTCGAGGCTGACAGCGCCGACTTCGGCGTCGTGCCCATCGAGAACTCCACGGAAGGTATCGTTAACCAGACGCTGGATTGCTTTATTCAGTCAACCCTGAAGATTTGCGGCGAAGTGTATCTGCCCGTGCATCATCAGTTGCTCAGCAAGGCTGCCGGGCTGCAACAGATCGAGCGTATTTACGCGCACCAGCAAGCACTGGCGCAATGCCGGGAGTGGCTGGACGCCAATCTAGGCCAGATCGAACGCATAGCTGTGGCCAGTAATGGCGAAGCGGCCCGGCTGGCCCGCAAGGACAGCAGCTGTGCTGCCATCGCCAGCGACACCGCAGCAACGATCTATGAGCTGTCTGTGCTGGCTCGCAACATCGAAGATGATCCGCAAAACACGACTCGTTTTCTGGTCATTGGCAAACAAACAATCAAGCCCAGCGGACGCGATAAAACCTCATTGTTAATCTCGGCCCCAAACCGGCCCGGATTATTACACCAGTTGCTGGAACCCATCACCCAGCAGGGTCTGAATATGACCCGGATCGAATCCCGTCCTTCCAGACGCGGCGTCTGGGATTATGTGTTTTTTATCGATCTGGAGGGTCATCAGGATGATCCGGCCGTTGCCAAAGCGCTGCGGGAATTGCGCCAGCGCGCCGACCTCTGCACGGTACTTGGCTCTTACCCCATTGACAGTATTAGATTATGAGCGCTCATCCTGTTCACCCCAGTTCCACTACGGCCTGCGATATGCTGGCCTTGGCCGCGCCTGGTGTGCAATCACTGCAACCCTATCAGCCCGGCAAACCGGAAAGTGAGCTACGCCGCGAACTCGGTCTGGAACACATTATTAAACTGGCCTCGAATGAAAACCCGCTGGGCCCCAGCCCTAAAGCGCTGGCGGCACTCAGTTCTGAACTGGGCACACTGGCCCGTTATCCCGAAGGCAGCGGTTTCGAGCTGAAACAGGCACTGGCAGCCAGACATCATATCGATCCGGCCTGCATCACCCTGGGCAATGGCTCAAACGATGTACTGGAACTGCTGGCGCGGGCCTTTCTGACACCGGAACATGAGGTAATATTCTCTGCCCATGCGTTTGCGGTCTATCCACTGGCAACCCAGGCGGTCGGTGCAGTGGCGCGGGTTGCACCCGCCCATGGTGCTAATCACCCGATGCCGTATGGCCATGATTTACAGGCGTTCCAGGAGCGGATCAACGAACGCACCCGGTTGATATTCATTGCCAACCCGAATAACCCAACCGGCACCTGGCTTCCTCCGACTGAACTGGAAGCGTTTATTGCGGCCACACCGATCCAGACCCTGATAGTAGTCGATGAAGCCTATTTTGAGTACGCCGATACCCCGGATTACGCCAGCGCTCTGCCCTGGCTGGAAAAATATCCTAATCTGGTGATCTGTCGGACATTTTCCAAAGCTTACGGACTAGCCGGACTGCGCATCGGCTATGCGCTCTCGCACCCGCAAATCGCTGATCTTCTCAACCGGGTCCGACAACCTTTCAATGTCAACTCACTGGCTTTAGCCGGTGCTCTGGCAGCACTGGACGATACCGCGTTTATCGCCCGCAGCCAGGCTGAAAACAACGCCGGGTTGCAGGTTCTGCAGGCACTTTGCGATGAGCTGAAACTGCGCTATCTGCCCTCGCAGGCCAATTTTCTCTGCATCGACTTTGGTCGACCGGCGCTACCCATCTTTCAGGCACTGCTCCAGCGCGGCATCATTGTGCGCCCGGTGGCCAATTACGGCCTGCCTGATCATCTGCGCATCACGATTGGTACGACCGCCGAGAATACCGCGCTAGCTCACGCGCTGCGCGAGATCGTTGGGCAGCCGCAACCGGCGGAATCCTAACAGCAGGTAATCCATTGACTCTGGTTTTATGAGTAAAAACACGTTATTCATCCCCCGCCTTTGTATTATCGGTGTTGGCCTGATAGGTGGTTCGCTGGCGCGGGCCTTGAAAAACGCCGCCTGCGTGGGCGAAATCGTCGGCAGCGGGCGCCGTATTGAGCCGTTGCAGCTGGCTCAGAAGCTGGGCGTTATCGATCGCTACGAAACAGATTTCGGTAACGCCGTGCGTGAGGCCGATGTTGTGGTGCTCGCCGTACCGCTCGGTGCCATGCGCCCTGTGCTGGAACAAATTGCACCGGCATTGCCCGAGCGCTGTGTTCTGACTGATGTGGGCAGTGCCAAAAGCTGCTTCGTGGAAGATGCCCGTCAGGTGTTCGGCGAAATTCCGCCCACGCTGGTACCCGCTCATCCTATTGCCGGCACCGAGCGCAGTGGAGTGGAGGCCTCATTTGCCGAGCTGTTCCAGGGCCGGCGGGTGATTCTTACCCCATTGCTGGAAACTGAAGGCTGGGCGCTGGAACTGATGCGCGCGATGTGGCAGTGCACAGGTGCAGAGGTGATCGATATGGGGGTCAAGCATCATGATGATGTGCTGGCCGCAACCAGCCACTTACCGCATATGCTGGCCTATACCCTGGTAGAATCGCTGGCCCGTATGGATGACCGGGCGGAGATATTCCGCTACGCTGCCGGCGGGTTTCGTGATTTTACCCGCATCGCATCCAGCGATCCGACCATGTGGCGGGATATCTGTCTTGCCAACCGCGATGCTTTACTCTCGGTTATCAAGCATTTCCGTCATGATTTATCCCATTTGACCGAGGCCATCGCCACGGCTGACGGCGACGAGATCATGGGGATTTTCCAGCGCGCCAAACACGCCCGCGATACGCTTTATCGTGATTGATTGCCTGCTGCAGGTTCATTCCAACTCCACCCCGAAATCACCCCCAACCCTGAAATTACCCCAGCCCTGAAATTACTATGAGCGAAACTATTTTCCATGTCAGACCGGGCGGTGCGCTACGCGGGCGCTTACGCGTGCCTGGTGATAAATCAATTTCCCATCGCGCCATTATGCTGGGCAGCTTGGCCGACGGTGTGACCGAGATCAGCGGCTTTTTACAAGGCGACGACTGCCTGGCCACGCTGCGAGCGTTTCAAGCCATGGGGGTACAGATTGACGGGCCGAATGATAGGCCGGGCAATGCCCCTGACGCCAATACCGTCGTTATACATGGCGTTGGCATCGACGGGTTACAGGCACCCAAGCAGCCGCTCGATATGGGTAATGCCGGCACCTCCATGCGTTTGCTTAGCGGCTTGCTTGCTGGTCAGCGCTTTGACAGTGTATTGACGGGCGATGCATCGCTCAGCAAGCGTCCGATGCGCCGGGTTACCGAGCCGCTGGGCTTGATGGGCGCGCGCCTGGCTACCACGGCGCAAGGTACCGCCCCGATTCAGATCAGTGGCGGCCAGGCACTGCACGGTATCGAGTATCACTTGCCGATGGCCAGTGCCCAGGTTAAATCCTGTCTGTTGCTGGCAGGGCTTTATGCCAGCGGTACGACCTGTATTACCGAACCGGCGCCAACCCGCGACCATACCGAACGGATGCTGAGTGGTTTTGGCTATCCCGTGCAACACCACGGCGCGACGGTCAGTCTGCAAGGTGGCGGTCGGCTGCAGGCTGGAAAAATCGATGTGCCGGCCGATATTTCCTCCGCTGCGTTTTTTCTGGTTGGAGCCAGCATAGCGCCAGATTCGGATCTGATTCTGGAGCACGTCGGCATGAATCCCACCCGTGCGGGTGTGATTGAAATTCTGCGCCAGATGGGTGCCGACCTGGAGCTGCTGGATCAACGTCTGGCCGGCGGTGAACCGGTAGCCGATATCCGGGTTCGCTATGCACCGCTACACGGCATTCATATTGCGCCGGAGCTGGTGCCGCTGGCTATCGACGAATTCCCGGCCCTGTTTATTGCCGCCGCCTGTGCTGAAGGTACAACCGTGCTGAGCGGTGCCGAGGAATTACGCGCCAAGGAATCCGACCGGATCCAGGTCATGGCGGACGGTCTTAGCGCACTCGGTATCAGCGCCGAGCCGACAGCGGACGGTATCGTCATACAAGGTGGGCAGATGAACGGCAATGTCGATATTCAAAGCCATCATGATCACCGTATCAGTATGAGTTTCAGCATGGCCGCGCTGCGAGCGAAAAGCGAACTGCGTATCCACGATTGCCAGTTCGTCAACACTTCTTTTCCCGGCTTTGTGACGCTGGCCGCTGCGGCAGGGCTGCAGATCGACAGTCATACATTATGAACAGTGCGCCCGTCATCACAGTAGACGGACCCAGTGGAGTCGGTAAAGGCACATTATGCCGCCAGCTGGCGCAACAACTGGGTTGGCACTTACTGGATAGCGGCGCACTCTATCGACTGACCGCACTGGCTGCGCAACAACACACGACTGCCCTGGATGACGAAATAGCACTGGCCGCTATTGCCCAGGCGCTGAACGTGCAATTTTCCAGTACGGACAGCGGCGGAGAACGCATTGAACTGAACGGAATGGACGTGACGCCCGACATCCGCAGTGAGCACGCCGGCCAGGCTGCCTCGCAGGTTGCAGCACTGCCTAGCGTGCGTACTGCCTTGCTGGAGCGGCAACGCGCTTTTCGCCAGCCGCCCGGTTTGATTGCCGATGGCCGTGACATGGGAACCGTTGTGTTTCCCGACGCTCCGCTCAAGATTTTCTTGACAGCCAGCCCCGAAGTACGGGCAAAACGCCGGTATAAGCAGTTGATTGAAAAAGGCATCAGTGCTAGTCTTGCCACCCTCGCGCAAGACATCGCTGAACGTGATACGCGAGATGCCCAGCGAGCGGTGGCACCTTTACGCCCCGCCGCTGATGCGATAATACTTGATACAGATACTTTAACCATTGCGGCAGTTCGGCGTCATGTACTCGACTTGATCGAGCGAAAACTTGGCCAGGATGTGCTGAGCAACGTGATCCGAAACCGCCAAACAACACCGAATATTGATGCAGATCAATAGACTTCGCAATTTTTATGTTTAACTTGGTAGCCCGACTCCGCTCGGACTGTAACATCAACAACCCCACAGGTACGCCTGTTCTGTGAGCCCTAACCCAATGACCGAAAGTTTTGCTGAACTCTTTGAACAAAGCCTTAACGAAAAGCAGATGCAGCCCGGTGCCATCGTACTTGGCATTGTGGTGGCAATTCGCGACGACGCAGTCATCGTCAACGCTGGCCTGAAATCTGAAGGCCTGATCCCTATCGAACAATTTCGTGATGAAGCTGGTGAGCTGGAAGTCCAGGTCGGCGACGAAGTCGAGGTCGCACTGGATGCGGTCGAAGATGGCTTTGGCGAAACCCGCTTGTCACGTGAAAAAGCCAAGCGCATGCGCGTCTGGACTGTGCTGGAAAAAGCCTTTGAAGCAGACGAGGCTGTACAAGGCACTATCAGCGGCAAGGTGAAAGGTGGCTTCACCGTCGATATCGGTGAAATCCGCGCATTCTTACCAGGCTCACTGGTCGATGTTCGTCCCGTGCGCGATGCCGGTTATCTGGAAGGCAAAGAGTTAGAGTTCAAAGTCATTAAACTCGACCGACGGCGCAATAATGTGGTGGTCTCACGCCGCGCCGTGGTGGAATCGGAATACAGCGCAGAACGCGAAGCATTGCTGGAAAGCCTGCAGGAAGGCCAGGTTGTGGCCGGTGTGGTCAAAAACCTGACTGACTACGGTGCGTTCCTGGATTTGGGCGGTATCGACGGCTTGCTGCATATCACCGATATGGCCTGGAAGCGTGTCAAACACCCGTCCGAAGTCGTCAATGTGGGTGATGAAATTCAGGTTAAGGTGCTGAAATTCGACCGCGAACGTAATCGTGTCTCGCTGGGCCTGAAACAGCTGGGCGATGATCCCTGGATCGATATCACGCGGCGCTACCCCGTCGGGCATCGTTTGTACGGTGTGGTTACCAATATCGCCGATTATGGTTGCTTCGTCGAAATCGAAGAAGGCGTGGAAGGCTTGGTACACGTCTCCGAGATGGACTGGACCAACAAAAACGTCAACCCCAATAAAGTGGTTGCGCTGGGCCAGGAAGTCGAAGTCATGGTATTGGACATCGACGAAGAACGGCGCCGTATTTCGCTCGGCATGAAGCAGTGCGTCTCCAATCCCTGGGAAGATTTCGCCGCTACGCATAATAAGGGCGACCGGGTTAGCGGCAAGATCAAATCGATCACTGACTTCGGTATCTTTATCGGGCTGGATGGCAATATCGACGGACTGGTACACCTGTCCGACATCTCCTGGAATCTGCCCGGCGAAGAAGCCGTGCGCGACTACAAGAAAGGCCAGGAAGTGGAAGCCGTGGTGTTGGCGGTTGATGCCGAGAGAGAGCGTATCTCATTGGGCATCAAGCAGATGGACAAAGACCCCTTCTCGAACTTTGTCGCTGACAACCCCAAAGGCAGCATCGTCAAAGGCATTATTGCATCGGTAGACAGCAAAGGTGCTGTCGTTGATCTGGGCAACGGTGTCGAGGGTACCTTGCGGGTCTCGGAAATTTCCCGTGAGCGCATTGATGATGCCCGCACAGTACTGAAAGCAGGTGACGAGCTGGAAGCTAAGTTCATCAATGTGGACAAGAAGAATCGCGCCATCACATTGTCCATTAAAGCTAAGGAACAGGCTGAGGAAGCCGAAGTTTTGCAGGATTACACCCGCAAAACAGCCACCGGCACCACCACGCTGGGCGATCTTTTGAAAGAACAAATGGGCAAAGAATAAGGGTTGGTTTGACTGCCCGCGACACTGATCAGCCAGGTACGCTGCCTTAAGCGTACCTGAATCGGTGTCGTGTCCAGCACAACCTCTTATCGCTTTTGCCCCAAGAACTATCGGGTATTAGTAATGACAAAATCCGAATTAATTGAAGCCTTGGCTCAAAAAAACACGTCACTGCCATTCAAAGACGTAGAAAATGCGGTAAAAATGATCATCGAACACATGAGCGAATCCCTGACGGAAGGGAATCGTATAGAAATACGTGGTTTCGGCAGTTTTTCCCTGCACTATCGGCCCCCGCGTACCGGTCGTAACCCCAAAACCGGTGCGACAGTCGAATTGAGTGGCAAGCAGGTACCCCATTTCAAGCCGGGTAAAGAATTACGCCAGCGTGTTAACGCGGTTAATGAGTCGGCCAGTAACTAAAAACGCCTCACCTCGCTGTTAACAGGGCGAGTAACCGCTCCGTATATATTTTCCAATAATCCCTGACCCAGCTGCAAAAATACAGACCATAAAGCAATCTTCGGTTGGGTCAGCAAATGCCGGCAAACGTCCAGAGCAGTTTGTGCGGGTCACCCCAAACCTGGACATGATGCCGGCCCAGGCAGTACAGTACCGCCAGCGCAGTTTACCCCCAAGACTATAAAAAGCTTCTGATAGCGTCTCAAACAAGGCTCGCAGCACGCACGACGCGAGCCCATACCACCACATTGGGACATGTTTTTGCAGGCACGCCTGATGCTATACTAATCTGCTGTCCTGCGAGAAACCCGTGTTAATCACAACCACCGATCTCCGCCACCATGCAAGACTTACTCTGGTTATTATTACCTGTCGCGGCTGCTTCCGGATGGTGGTGGGCCCGGCATAGTACTGGCACCTTCACACCTCGCCGGCGCCCTGATCATTCAGACTATTTCAAAGGCCTGAACTACCTGCTGGATGACAAACCGGATCAAGCCCTCGAAGTTTTTGTCAGAGTGGCTGAGATGGAACGTGATACGGTGGAAGCCCACCTGACCTTGGGCAACCTGTTTCGCCGTCGCGGCGAGGTTGATCGCGCCATCCATATCCATTACAACCTCACTCAGCGCCAGAACCTGGCTCCAGCGCAACGCCAGCGCGCCATTCTGGAATTGGCCGAAGACTACATGAAAGCTGGCCTGTTCGACCGCGCTGAAGCGCTCTACCACAATATTATTCGGCAAGGTGAACAAACAGAACATACTGCCAGCGCGCTGCACCGACTGATGCAGCTTTATGAGCAGGAAAAAGACTGGGAACAGGCGATCAAGCACTGCGATCTGCTCGAACAAATGACCGGGCAAGTACGTAAAATCGCGTCCGCTCACTACTGTTGTGAACTGGCCGAAATCGCTCTGGTAAAAGACGATAAAGAAAATGCAATCAAATACTTGCAAGAATCACTTAAACGTGACAGCAACTGTGCACGCGCCAATCTGCTGTTGGGCCGGATAGCGATTGAACAGAGCGATTATGCAGCAGCAATCCAGGCTTTACACGCTGTTGCACAACAGAAACCGGATTTCCTGAGCGAGACGCTCAAGCCTTTGGAACAATGCTACCAGGCACTGCATCAGATCGATATCTTGATTAGCTATCTCATGGATCTGCATGCGCGCTATCGGACAGGCCGCTTGACCGCAGCCATCGCTGATCTGATGGCGCAGCACCAGGGAGCGGACATAGCGTTGCAGTTTCTTGAGCAGGAACTTAAACAGGAACCGTCTTTTATCGGCTTGCGACGCATGGTCGAACTAAAACTGGATCGTGATGACGGCACCGAGCACTCCGATCTGCAAGCACTTTACCTCACCAGTCGGGACATGCTGGACAGTGCCGCCCGCTATCGTTGCGAGCACTGCGGCTTTACCGTGCGCACCCTGCACTGGCATTGCCCCAGTTGCAAACAATGGAATAGCGTCAAACCATTACCCGATCTGGTGTGCCGCAATAACGTCTGACTGGAGCATTAGAAAGTATGAACGCCCCTCGCCTGATCGTTGCACTGGACTTCCCCGACGCCGCAGAAGCCTTAGCATTGATTGAACACCTGGATCCGGCCAGCTGCCGTCTCAAAGTCGGCAAAGAGTTATTCACCCGGGCAGGCCCGGCGCTGCTGGATGAACTGCATCGGCGCGGGTTCAGCGTGTTTCTGGATCTGAAATTCCACGATATTCCCAATACCGTAGCTGGTGCCTGCCGTGCTGCTGCAGAACGCGGGGTCTGGATGTTGAATGTGCATGCACTCGGCGGTCGACGCATGCTGGAAGCGGCTTATGCGGCAGTAAATACCGTTGCACATCCCCCTTTGTTGATCGCTGTAACCGTTTTGACCAGTCACAGCGAGGCAGAACTGACCGAACTCGGTATCGCCGAATCACCCAAGCAACTGGCTTCTCGATTGGCGGTATTAGCTCAAAGCGCCGGCCTGGACGGTGTTGTATGCTCGGCGCAGGAAGCCTCGCTGATACGCCAGCAATGCGGTTTGGATTTCACGCTGGTCACCCCCGGTATTCGACCGACTGAGCCGACAGTCGCCAACCAGCCTGACGATCAGCGCCGGATCATGACGCCGCAAGCCGCGATTGCAGCAGGTGCTGATTATCTGGTCGTTGGTCGCCCGGTCACGTGGGCTGCCGATCCCGCTGCAATCGTGGCTAAGATAAATCAGGAAATCGCTGCAAGCACTCACAACCCATTGTAAATTATTGTTATTGTAAAGCTTTGTGTACTTCCTTATTTTGTGATGAATATCACAGACGTGATGGTTTGCGCTCGCTAATAATAGCGCCACTGTTTCATAACAGTGCCAATAAACCTGATTCTACTTTCAGGTTCAAACCATCGATAAGGAATCTTATTGTGAACAAATTTACAAACGTAGTCTGTGCCATTTTCGGTTTGCTGATGCTTAGCGTTAGTTATGCAGGCCCCATCGATATCAATACCGCATCCGCCGATGATATCGCTGCCAATCTGAAAGGTGTGGGTGCCAAGCAAGCCGCAGCTATTGTCGAATACCGGAAACAGAACGGACCGTTTACCTCGCTTGAGTCGATCAGTAATGTGAAAGGCGTTGGCGCTAAAACCATCGCCAATAACCAAGAAAATATTTTGCTCAAGGGTGCTAAGGCAGTATCAACACAACCGGCAATGCCGAGCAAAACAGCCACCCCAAAGCTTGCTCAGCAGCCGGTCAATATCAATACCGCCAGTGCTGATGAATTAACCGCGTTACCAGGCATTGGCCCGGCCAAAGCCGATGCCATTATCAAATATCGTCAGGATATAGGCCCATTCCAGACCATTGATGATTTGCTGAATATCAAAGGTATTGGTGAAAAAACGCTACTGAAAAACCGCGACATGATACGCTTGTAACCCTCCCCTCATCAGACATTGGCGGAGTTTTTACTCCGCCAAAACCAGCCCGCTATCCATATCTTCATTTGCCAATTAGCGCCGAACACACTACTCTTCGCACTTCTGCGACCCACACCCATAATCTGAAACGGACCCGCATGTTCCGACCGCTGGAATTATTCATCGGCCTGCGCTATACCCGCGCCAAACGCCGAAATCACTTTATCTCTTTCATTACCTTAACGTCGACGCTTGGCATGGCGTTAGGCATTACCGCGCTGATTACCGTGCTATCGGTTATGAGTGGCTTTCAGAAGGAAGTGCGTGAACGCATTCTGAGTCTGACCCCGCACGCCACACTCTACCAATGGAATGGCCGCTTGCAGGACTGGCCAACCGCACTGGCGCTGGCGGAGCGTGATACCCGCGTCAGCGGCGGCGCACCCTTTGTGCGCGGCGAAGTCATGCTGAATGTCGGCAACCGAGTCAGTGGTGCTATTTTGCAGGGCATCCTGCCTGCACAAGAACGGAGTGTGTCGGAATTGGCTGATAAAGTGGTCATTGGCCAGCTGGATGATCTGCAGGCCGGCCAGTTCAATATCATCCTGGGCGAACAATTGGCCAATACTATGGGCGCGGCTATCGGCTCCAAAATTACTGTCATCACGCCGCAGGCTAATACCACTGCGCTCGGCACTGTGCCGGTTTTAAAGCGGTTTACTGTCAGCGGAATTTTTTCCTCCGGCATGTATGATTTCGATCGCAGTCTGGCCTTAATCCATATCGATGACGCAGCCAAACTGTTTCGACTCGGCGATAGCGTCAGCGGCTTACGGCTCAGATTAAGCGATGCGATGCAGGCACCACGGGTCGCACAGGAACTGGCCAGCGAACTCCCTGATAACTATTACCTCAGTGACTGGACCCGCGAGCACGCCAATTATTTTCGCGCTGTACAAATTGAGAAAACCGCAATGTTCATCATTTTGATGCTGATTGTCGCGGTGGCGGCCTTTAATATCGTTTCCGCCCTGGTAATGGTTGTTACCGATAAACAGGCCGATATTGCTATTCTGCGCACATTGGGTGCCACTCCTGCCAGCATCATGGGGATATTTATGGTGCAAGGCATCACTATTGGCCTGATTGGTACCTTGCTGGGGCTGGCAGGCGGTGTTTCCCTGGCCTTGAATGTCGGTGAAGTCGTCTTATTTATCGAACAAACGTTCAAGACTAAATTCCTGGCACCTGATCTTTATCTGATTAGCGACTTACCGTCCGAAGTTATCCCCGGCGATGTGATTACTATTGCCATCGTGGCATTTTCTCTGGCCCTGCTGGCAACCATCTACCCCGCCTGGCGAGCCGCCCGGACCCAGCCAGCGGAGGCTTTGCGTTATGAGTGAAACCGCCCTCGCCCTGGAATGTCGCCAGCTGCGTAAAGTCTTTCAGCAGGGCAATCAAACTCTGGATGTATTGGTGAACATCGATTTCCAGGTACAGCCCGGTGAACGCGTTGCCATTGTCGGACCATCCGGTTCCGGTAAAAGCACCTTGCTACAGTTGTTAGGGGGACTGGATATCCCCTCATCGGGGGATGTCCTGATTCAAGGTCAGGCGATCACTCGACTGAGCGACAGCGCCCGCGGCAAACTGCGTAATCGCTGGCTGGGCTTTATTTATCAGTTCCATCATTTACTGGCAGAATTCAGCGCCCTGGAAAATGTCGCCATGCCATTACTGATTGGCGGTGCAACACCTGCAACGGCCAGTGCCAAAGCCACAACGCTGTTGACCCAGGTAGGGCTGGCGCAGCGTCTGCAACATCGACCGAGCGAATTATCAGGCGGGGAGCGCCAGCGCGCGGCCATCGCCCGGGCTCTGGTTACCGGACCTGCCTGCGTCCTGGCGGACGAACCTACCGGCAACTTGGATCGCCACAGCGCTGAGCAGGCGTTCCAGATCATGCTGAATCTGAACCAGGAACTGAACACCAGCCTGGTTATCGTCACTCATGATACGGCCCTGGCGCAGCGCATGGACAGCATCTGGCTATTACAGGATGGTCGTCTGGAGCGTCAGCAGTAGATGCAACGTCCAGTTCGATCTGTCAGACAGTTTTCTCGTTGACAGGGCCACTTTGACGACTGCGCTGCTTGCGCCGGCGTACCTGGCTGATAACATTCAGGCGCCAGGCAAAACGCACCAGACCATAAGTCAGCAGTGCCAGCAAAACTCCCAGAGTAAGCGACCCCAGAAGCAGAGGCCCCGCATACATGCCCAGGTTTTTCCACATCAGGTGATCGGAAGGAGACAGGGAAAATATGAGATTAAGCGGCCAACTGTTCAGCATCCAGTGACCTGCTTTATAGGAAATATAAAAAACCGGTGGCATGGTCAAGGGGTTAGTGATCCATACTGTTGCCACTGCCAATGGCAGGTTGACTCGCAACCAAAGACTAAGCGCGGCGGCAATCAACATTTGTACCGGCAACGGAATGAAAGCGACGAAAACCCCCAGCGCTAAACCACCCGCGACTGAGCGGCGATTCAAATGCCATAAATTGGGATCGTGCAAACGCTCACCGAACACGCGCAAGCTACGATACTTGCGAAGCTTGGTGCGATCAGGTATCCAGCGCTTTATAAGCTGCTTTGCCACGGCGCAGTTTGTCCTACAACGTTATCCCATAGAGTTGTCCTGCAGATTGACTCTGCAGACTTACCCCACAGGCTTCAATGGAATTATGATTATAAAAGATAATTTTTACTGTTTATTAATTAAAAAATATCCCAAATTTGTTTCAATATAAACTAGACATTAATAAACAACACAAAATTAATACCTTATAACTTCACCCGGCAAAATGCGCACACCCCTGACACTCAACGCGCTGGCGTTGTTAGGTGGTTTACTCGTCTTTCACAGCTGTGCACAGTGGCCATCTGACGGGTGGTTACTGGGGCTGTTGCCAGCGACATGGCTGCTGCTGCGAGGTGGTTATTGGCAACCGGCAGGCTGGTTTATGCTGGGATTGCTTTGGCCGCTGTTATGGATCAATCCGATTCAGTTGCAATTACCAGCGGACTGGGAAACCGAAGATGTCAGCGCACAGGGCTGGATCGCCTCACTGCCGGAACCAGTGGGACAGCGCGATGTACGGTTTGAGTTTGGCTCGGTCGAGTTAAATCGCAACGGACGTACAGTGCCCTTAACAGGGCATTTGCAACTGACCTGGTACGATGCCCCCAGACGCCGCTGCAAGTTGGTGAACCCTGGCGTTTCACTGTCCGTCTGCGGCGTCCACGCGGCTTCAGTAACCCCGGCGCTATGGATTACGAGCGCTGGTTGTTCAGCCACAAAATCGCCGCCCGCGGCTATATTCGCGCACAACCTGAACCACAGCAGCTGGCGACTGCAACACGTTATCCGATCACCCGGCTGCGTCAGTATATCGCAGCTCAATTCCAGCGTTTATTGTCCGGTCACCCGCTGCAAGGTGTCCTGGCTGCACTGGCGATTGGCGACCGGCAAGGCATCACACAAGATCAATGGGCTTTGTTCAATGCCACGGGCACCACCCACTTGATGGCCATTTCTGGTCTGCATATCGGCCTGGTGGCAGGCCTGATGTATTTGCTGGCCTATGCTTTATGGACCCGCTCCAACAGACTGCTGAGCTATTGGCCAGCCCCCAAGGCAGCGATGCTGTCAGCCTGGTTTGGGGCCTGTACGTATGCGGCTCTGGCGGGCTTTGCCCTGCCTACACAGCGCGCGCTATTGATGCTGGCGGTGGTTACCCTGGCATTGCTTGCCGCCCGCCCCTGGCAAAGCAGCCGGGTATTGGCGCTGGCCTTGATCGCGGTTTTGTTATTTGATCCGCTGGCACCGCTCAGCGCTGGCTCCTGGCTGTCATTCAGCGCAGTGGCGGTGCTGTTTTATCTGCTTGCCGGGCGCTCCAAATCCTGGTTCAAACGATTGCTTTTGCTGCAATTAGCTCTGCCGGTAGCGCTCCTGCCAGCTACCTTATGGTTTTTCCAGTCCGCAACTTTCGTCTCGCCGCTGGCAAACCTGATCGCAATCCCCTGGGTCAGTGCGCTGGTCGTACCATTCACGCTGCTCGGGGCGATTTTCAGCCTGCTGAACGACACCCTGGCGCGCATCTGCCTGCAGCTGGCTGCCACTAATATGGAATGGTTATGGTATCTGCTGCGGGAACTCGGCACGCTGCACTGGCTACAGCTCAAACTGCCAGCCCCACCGTTATGGACCTTGGCCTTCGCACTGCCCGGCCTGATTTTATTGCTGGCTCCACGGGGATTGCCAGGGCGCTGGCTGAGCTTGCCGCTGTGTCTGCCGTTGTTTTTCTTTCCACAGCCCTTGCCAGCACCTGGCCAGGCGTGGTTTACCCTGCTCGATGTCGGTGATGGACTGGCAGCCGTGATTCGCACCCGTCAGCATGTACTGGTTTACGATACCGGCTCACGCCTGGGGCGCTCATCCGATGCCGGCCGCACCACCCTGATTCCATTTTTGCGACAGCAGGGATTGCATCATATCGACAGCTTGATTATCAGTCATTCCAGCGCCCACCATACTGGCGGCGTGCGTTCCCTGCGCACAGCTTTCCCCATTGATACCATTCTGACCGGTGCGCCGGACCAGCTTGCAATTGCGACTGCCGAAGCTTGCGACGCCGGACGGCACTGGCGCTGGGATGGGGTGGATTTCCGCCTGCTACACCCGCCGGCAACAGCCAACTGGCGCGACGCGAATGCCTCCTGTGTACTCTTGGTGCAAGCGGGTGAGCATAAGCTGCTACTGCCGGGCGATCTGCAAGCAGCCGGCATACAAGCCCTGCTGCCCCAACTGACACCCTACAGCCCGGTGGATATCCTGCTCGCCCCGCAGCATGGCTGGCGGCCGCTGACGGATCAACGCCTGCTGACACTGACCCGGCCGCGCTATGTTTTGTTTTCCACCACGTTTAAAAACCGCTACGGCTATCCACGCCAGCAAACGCTGGAACACTATGCCGCAACCGGCGCGACCGTATTGAACACCGCCAGCAGCGGCGCGATTCAGTTCCAACTGGGCGGCACTGTCGCACCGCAAGCCCGACAGTTCCGTCTGCACAATCGCCGCTATTGGCATTCCCCCTGAACCGTCTTGCGTTGCTTTGGGCAATTGACTTTTTGCCTGTTGCGCCGGATCAGGCGACAATAATTCTTTCTTCTATGCATAATGGAACATCATGTCCGGCAATACCTTTGGAAAATTATTCACTCTGACCAGTTTTGGCGAAAGCCATGGCCCGGCGCTCGGCGCTGTCGTTGACGGCTGCCCGCCCGGTCTGGAACTGTCCGAAGCCGATCTGCAGCGCGATCTTGACCGCCGTCGACCCGGCCAGAACCGTCATACCACCCAGCGGCGGGAACCCGATACGGTGAAAATTCTGTCCGGTGTCTTCGAGGGCAAAACCACTGGCACACCAATCGGATTACTGATCGAGAATGTCGATCAGCGCTCCAAAGACTACAGCGAGATCATGGATCGGTTCCGGCCTGGCCATGCTGATTACACTTATCATCATAAATACGGCTTGCGTGATTATCGTGGCGGTGGCCGTTCTTCGGCACGCGAGACCGCGATGCGGGTAGCCGCCGGTGCGATTGCAAAAAAATACCTGTATGAGCGTTATGGAATTGTCATTCGTGGTTACCTGGCACAGCTTGGTCCACTTAAACCAACGCGCATCGACTGGACGGGAGTGTATGACAATCCGTTTTTCTGTCCTGACCCGGATCTGGTGCCAGAACTGGAAGCCTTCATGGACCGTTTGCGCAAAGCCGGCGATTCCATCGGTGCCAAAATTACGGTCACGGCCAGCAGTGTACCTGCAGGCTGGGGTGAGCCGATCTTCGACCGCCTGGACGCCGAGATTGCCCATGCCCTGATGAGTATTAACGCGGTTAAGGGCGTTGAAATCGGGGCAGGCTTTGCGGCAGCGGAACAGTACGGCACCGAGCACCGCGACGAAATGACCCCGAATGGTTTTCTGAGTAATAACGCTGGCGGCATATTGGGGGGATTTCCAGCGGTCAGGATATCGTCGCCAGTATGGCACTGAAACCAACTTCCAGTATCCGTTTACCGGGCCGCAGCATTGATCTGCAGGGTCAGCCGGTAGAGGTGGTCACCAAAGGTCGCCATGACCCCTGCGTGGGCATCCGCGCCACCCCGATTGCAGAAGCGATGCTGGCACTGGTACTAATGGATCATTGCCTGCGTCAGCGGGCCCAGAATCTTGATGTCCAGGTCAATACCCCGCAGATCCCCGGCCAGGCGACCACCGATTCGGAGTGAGCGCGACGACGCTTCCGCTGTCAGCCCGGCTGGCGGGGTTTTATTTCTTTTTTTTCGCCCTGACCGGCATCACACTGCCGTACTGGAGCCCTTATCTGCTGGCGCGCGGGTTCAACCCGGCCGAGATCGGTCTGCTGCTGGCGCTAGGCATGAGCACCAAGCTGTTCGCACCTTATTTATGGGGTGCGTTGGCAGACCGCAGCAAACGCCGTATGGCCATCGTGCGGCTGGCCTGCCTCTGTGCTCTGATCAGCTTCAGCGCCGTCTACTGGCTACCCGTCGGGCTGCTCGGCTGGGGCCTGCTAATGTTTGTTTTCCAGTTTTTCTGGAACGCGACTCTGCCTCAGTTCGAAGTCACCACACTGAATCATCTTGGCACCCGCTCACACCGTTACAGCTGGATTCGGCTATGGGGCTCAGTGGGTTTTATTCTGAGTGCGATGGCGTTGGGATTCGCGCTGGAGCATTATGGTATCGAGCTGGTGCCGCATCTGATGCTGATCTTGTTTGCAGGCTTGCTGGCGGTCAGTTTTTTGATCCCGGAAGCGCCTGACAGAACTGTCTCTGCGCCCGGCACAACGCTGTTTCATATTCTGCGCCAACCGGCAGTACTGGCGTTTCTGCTGGTCTGCCTGCTGCTACAGGCCAGTCATGGCCCCTACTATACATTTTTTACTATTCAAGCCGAGGCAGTCGGTTATTCCGGCGGTATGATCGGTTTTTTCTGGGCCCTGGGTGTCATTGCCGAAGTCGGGATTTTTATCGCAGCACCAGCCTTGCTGCTCCAATTCGGTGCCCGTAATTTATTGCTGCTGACTCTGTTGCTAACTGCACTGCGCTGGTTGATAACGGCGTTTTTCATTACCTCATTACCGCTGTTACTGCTGGCGCAAAGTCTGCACGGATTCAGTTTCGGGCTGTATCATGCAGTCGCCATGACGCTGGTACACCGCTATTTCACCGGTGCCTATCAAGGCCGCGGGCAAGCCTTGCTCAGTAGTTTTGGATTTGGCCTGGGTGGGGCTTTGGGCAGTTTTCTAGCCGGCCAAAGCTGGCAGTTGATCGGCCCGGCTTCCAGTTATCAATGGAGTTATCTGTGGGCGGCAGCCAGTGCCCTGATCGCCTGGCTGATTGCCTGGCGCTGGCTGCATTAACCGTTGCATTAAACCCTGGCAAGACTTACCGGCAAGCCAGCGGCAATGCGCTACAATGCCCCGAAAAACCACCTGCAGGAGGCTTCATGAGTCGCATCGAACTGATCAGTGGCGACATCACCCGACTTAAAGTAGATGCCATTGTCAACGCAGCCAACGAAACCTTGCTCGGTGGTGGCGGTGTTGACGGCGCAATCCATCGTGCGGCTGGTCCCGAACTGTTACGCGAATGCCGCACTCTGGGCGGTTGCCCGACCGGACAGGCCCGGCTCACCAAGGGCTATCAACTGCCGGCAGCAGCAGTATGTCATCCATACCGTGGGACCGGTCTGGCGCGGTGGCCAGTACGGCGAACCGGCCTTATTGGCCGACTGCTACCGTAACAGTCTGGCGCTGGCGCTCAGCATAGCGTGCAAACCATTGCGTTTCCCGCTATCAGCTGCGGTGTCTACGGCTATCCGGTTGAGGACGCGGCACATATCGCGCTTTACACGAAGTCAGCACCTTTCTGGCTACACATGAACAGCTTCACAAAGTACTGCTGTGCTGCTTCAGCGAGTCAGTACTGAACATTTATCAACAGGTTTATCAGCGAAAATTCGACAATTGATTATGAGCGATACAATTACTGTCAGGCGGGCTGTTTTTAATGATCTTGCCACGATTGTGGCTTTCAATCAGGCGATGGCCTCGGAAACCGAAGACCGGATGTTACCGGAAGAGACGATCAAGGCGGGGGTGGAAGGGTTGTTTTATTCGCCCCAGTACGGCTTTTACATGGTGGCGTGCGACCAAAATGAAGTCGTTGGCTCGCTACTGGTGACCTTTGAATGGAGTGATTGGCGGAACGGTATTATCTGGTGGATTCAGAGCGTTTATATCAAACCGCAGTGGCGACGGCGCGGCATTTACCGCAAGCTTTACAAACATGTAAAAACCCTGGCCGCAGCGCAGGGCTCGGTACGCGGCTTCCGGCTTTATGTCGAGAAAGAAAACCATACCGCGCAGCACACTTATGCCAGCCTGGGTATGCAGGAATCGAATTATCTGCTCTATGAAGAAATGCTCAACGAGCATTAGCCGCACCTGCGAAGACGGCTTCAATAGCGCAATGAAATAATGTGATAACTGCGATCAGTCCGCTCCAACAGAAACTCGATCCAGCCGCTCTGCACAGAGCGGTCACCATTGGTTTCCTGTAAGACACTGTGTATTGGCCTTGTGACAGCGCTGGGTACCGATAGCGCGACCGCTCAGGTCCTGCAATTGTAAACGACGCTGGCGAGTCTGACTGAACCAGTCCTGGTAGACCTGCTGGATATGGGCACGCCCTGCAATCGATTCTCCGTCGCGAGCGGACTGAATAAGTCCGCATAGGCCAGGGTATCACCGCGATCAACACCGTATATTGAGCCAGAAATGCCTGAAAATTACTACAGGCTGCCAGCCCGTCCGGCTGGAGGCGGGATGTAGACGCCATGGACCCAAAGTGCTGCTACGCCAGACACCTCGTAATTACCCGGCACCGGCTTTTCCCGCGCAACCTTGGGTATTGAAGCAGGCTTCGATTGAGAGATCTGCCCTGCCGGTTGCTGCTGTGCTTCAGACTCACTTTGCGGTACCTGAGCTGGCAGATGACGCATTGGAGTTGTCCCCGACCGAGCCGTGTTAATCATGTCCGAGCGACCGGGTTTAACAACGTCCTGGAACAACGCTGGTTCATCAGGCAGCAAAGCTGCCACTGTTGCAAGCGCGGGAGCTAATTCATCCGGCTGGGATGCAGCTATAAAAACAGGTTCTGGCTCCAAATCGCGAGCGCTGCTTTCAGGTGCGCCGCTTACCGCTACAGGGCCTAAATCAAAAAATCCTGGCTGCGGGCTGGCACTATCGAGTTCCGCCTCGATAGCTCTGACTGTCCCTGCTGTAAGATAGCTGGCATCGGTCTTGGCGGCGGCAAAAAGTGATAAAGGTGAAGGGGGTACCCGTGTTTGCTGTTCTGTCTCTTCGACCGCTGTCGCAAACGGCTCGATTGAGGCCTGTAAACGCCCCGCAGGCGGCTTGTTAAGATAATACAGATAGCCCAGAAACCCGAAGCACAACACAAATAAAGCTGTAAAAAAGCGCTTTTCAAAAGACCGGCCAGCCCCCAGCATGCTACGCAGTCGCAGCGCTAATGTGGTACCTGAGGACAGCTCGATATTGACCGGCGTCATGCGGGGCTTAGCCGGGCGAACGCGTTGAGTAGTCACTCGGGAGGAGGATGGCCCAGGGGTTGACCCAGGAGGCGGCCCAGGGGTAACCGGTGGTGCAGTTTTGTTTTTAAGCGCGTTATACGCGCTATTGAGCTGCTCGGTACGCTCAGTTAACCACTGCTGATGATCAGGTTGCCGATCCGGATGAAACGCCTGGATCAGGCGTCGGTAACGCAAGCGTACAGTTTTGGCACTGGCATCAGCAGGCAAACCCAGGACTTCGTGCGGGGCCCGGTTGATACCGAATAAATGCTGATCGATCAGTTCCAACGCCCGCTGCAAAGCAACGGTCTGTGCCACACCATGCAATTTCAGGCGCGCTGTCAACTCGCCTTCAGGCCCACCTTTATTGAGCCAGACCAGCAGTTCATCAAGATGATCTGCGAACTCTGGTCCAACGCGCTGTTGCATGATAGCCCGGAGTAAAATACTCGGCCCGTCCGAACCTATGATCGTCATTCAGCGGGGACCTCCGCCACAAGCGTCAAATCATCCAGCCACACTTTGCCTGCAATCTTATTATCCAGTGCATTGGTCGCTCTGCGCCGCACCCGCAGCTCTAGCAGACGTACGCCATCGGGTACATCCACCAGCAACTCGAACGGTTCCCAGGGCCAGGTTCCGTAGCGCGGCCTCGAGGCTACCGCAAGGCGCTGTGCTGGGTGCAGACTGACCAACTCCAGATACACCCCTGAGCGGGTCGAAACATCATACGCTTTCCAATAACCACGCAAGCGATAGCGTTTCCCCGCAGTAATGATTATGCGCTGCCGCAGATCTGAAAAATTGACGTTCTCGCTACCCGTAAATTGAATCAGCACGCTATATTGGCCAGTGTAGTGTTCGCGCCGCTCGCGTTGTATGCGAAATCCGGCTCGTTCACGGTAGCGCCATCCCAGACCACCGTTTATTAACGGCTGCTCAAAATCGCCATTATAAAGATCACCCGTGGCATCGGTTAAAATCGCCCAGGCTGCAGCCGCCTCATCGTACAGTTCTGCATCCAGCAGGAAATCGACATAGGGCAGCAGGACAGTGTGTTCCTGCCGGGCGGACTCCGGTATACGGTGCCAAACCACACGAGCCAGATCCGCATCCTGCAAGCGCTGCGCTATTGACAATAATTGCTGGTAATAAGTCAAAGGGGCACTAGCACGGGTATTGACCGATGCCAGCAAATGCTCCACCCAGCTTGCCTTTTCGGCTTGCAGCCGACGTGCCAGCGCAATAACCTGCAGGCCGTCCTGAGGCACTGCAAGCCAGTATGCTGCCAGCGTATCGAGGGCGGGTTTGCTCTGTCCCAGCCCAATCAGCAACAACGCCAGGCGCCATAAAAAAACTGACCGTTGCGGCCACAAGGCACGAGCATATTCAAGATAGCGTACCGCGTCCGGCAACTGGCCCTGCCGCTGTGCCAGCTCCGCCAGATCGAGCCAGGCGGGCGCATCCAAAGGACGTTCCTGCAACGACTGTTGCAGTAAACGCTCAACCAACTCGGGGGAATACTGTGCTTGCGCCAGCAGATTGCGGGCCTGGATGAGCGCTACCTCGCCGACGGGCAACAGCGCGGACGCCAGGGGAGCACGGGACGGCAGCGTATCCCACTGTTGCTCAGAGCGCCAGGCCAGAGTTCCTGCATAGAGCCAGCCCAGCGCTATTCCCAACACCATAAGCAAAACAAAAATACGCCGCACCCGATTACAACCTCTTTTTTATTGACTGGTACAGCGCGGTCAGGAACAGAACACGGCGGTTTTCATGCGTTACGGATCACAGCAACTATTCTTGTCGAGGGGCTTTTGCTATCAGGCGGCCCGATCAATCAGCTGCTGTTCAGTGCCATAGCTGTAATAATAACGGCTGTAATAACCATATTCACTGCTATCCGGCTCGATCTGATTCAGTACTACCCCCGTCATTGGCGCATTAACATTCCGCAGCCGCTTAACCGCTTCACGCAGTGCGCCTTTGCTGACCTTGCCCGCAGCGATAACCATCAGTACCCCTTTCACCTTTGTGCTGAGCACGATCGGGTCGGCCAAACCCATGACCGGAGAACTGTCGATCAGCACATAATCGTATTTGTCGGCCAGCTCTTCCAGTAAATGATCCATGGTTGAGGAACTTAGCAATTCGGCCGGATTGGGCGGTGCGGTACCCGAGGTCAACAGCGTAAGATGCTCAACGCCGGTGTTCTCTGCCAGGTGCAGTTCGCCTTTGACCAGATAATCAGTCAGGCCAGGGCCGCGCGGGCACCGAAACACCTTATGCAAACGCGGCGCACGCAGATCGGCATCAACCAGTAATACGGACGCTCCCGACTGTGCCAATACAATACTCAGATTGACAGCCGTTGTAGTTTTACCTTCGTCAGGCGCAGAACTGGTAATTGCCAGTGTTTTTGGCAACCCGCCGACATTGGAAAACATCAGACTGGTGCGAATCGAGCGCATCGCTTCGACCAGGTCTTTCTCCCGCATCTGGTGTGCCAGCAAGTCCAGTGAAACATTGGCTGGCAGCGCTTTGACATCCACTTTTGGAACCAGTCCCAGACTGGGCAAATGCAACAGACGCTCGACTTCCTCGGAGGTGCGCACGGTGTTGTCCAGAAAGGCCAGCAGAAAAGCCAGGCCAGTGCCACCCATCAGGCCCAATACCAGAGCAATCATCATATTGCGTGGCAAAGAGGAGCTTAAACGGGGTAGCGGGAATGACGGCTCTATCGATAACGGAGACATTATCCAGCTCCATCCCCGACGCGACACCGACTTCCTTCATGCGCTCCAGCAACCCGCTGTAGGTTCTTTATTGGTTTTCCATTCGCGTTTTCAGGATATTGTACTGAATCGCCCGATCCTGCAGTTCCAGCAACTGGGTTTTTGTTGATCGACCGCCTGTTCCAACAGTTTTTCTCTATCCAGCAGCTGCTCGTAGCGCACTTGCAAGCTGGTTTTAATATTATTGACTTCCGCGTTCCAGGGTTGCGCGAATATCCCCGATCTGCTTGCTGATCTGCTGTAATTTCGGGTATTTGGATTTGTAGATCTGACTCAGGCGCGCATGCTCACTGCGCAAGGCTGTAAATTCGCCTTCAGAGTCCGAATCAGCTCATTTTCAAGCACGCTAGGTAATGTATCGATATCGGACATGCTGAGCCTGACGGTATAAAGACTCGGCTGAAATACGCTCATTTTTGACTTCTGTCAGGCTCTGATTGAGGTCTTGTACCCGCGTCGCGATGATATTATTTTTATCTTCAAGATCAACCACCTGATTGGTACGGGCAAATTCGTTCAACTCTTTTTCCGACGTTTCCAGACGCGCCTGCATGCGCTTGATTTCGCTTTCCAGATAGGCTTTGGCGCTACCGCTAGACTGGAAACGTTTTTCGCCACTCAAGCGGATATACTCTTCGATCACAGCATTGCTGATGGCTGCAGCCAGCACCGGATTGGTGCTCTCGTAGCTCACCTCAAACAGATTGGAATCCCGCACCGGCAATATTGACAACCCTCCCAACACTCTGCCGACCAGTTGTTTTGGTGCAGGAGCCAGACCGCTTTCCAGCAGCGGATCTGTTTGCTCGGCAAAGGCGAGTTGTGCGGTGCTCTGCTGGTCTGTCAAAAGTGCGCGCAAGCCCGCCAACAAGGGACTCAACCAAGTGTCTGCAATCTGCCGCAGACCACTGATCAGGCCGCGCTCGTCTTGCGCACCGATAAACAGCGCATTGGACTCCAGATTCAGCCTTTCAACCACCGCCTGCGCAACCGATTCACTCTGAATAATGCGGGCCTGGGTCTGCTGATAGGTGCGGGGATTAACGTCAACTTCGTCGACATTCTGAAAGCGCACGATACTGCGTTGTTGGGGGTCAACCTCAATCACAGCGGTAGCTTTGTAAACCGGTCGCATCATCAGGGTGGCAGCCAGCGTTGTGATCAGTACAATTGTCGTAAATAGCAGGATGGTACGGCGGTATTTGGCAATAATCCGCCAGATTTCTTTAAGATCCAGCCCATCATCATCCATTTCCTCGCCTGGGTATCCATACGGCATAGCCAATGCGTTATCCGACGCATAAGCTTGCGGCAAGTTGCGGTCGGCACGGTCCAAGTCGGGCAATTTATCCATTTAGCGATACACTTTTAGCAAAATACAAAAGAAATGGTGTTTTTAAACTTATCGACCATATTGCAAACTGAAACAGCTTGTCAGTGCTATATCAAGCGCTGCCTAGATGCCATAGCCGACGCTGAAAATACCGGTCAGAACCATTCCAGAATGCGGCGAAGCCGCGCTTGAAACTGCTGTGTCCAACCACAACAATATCGCCATCACGAATAAGCACCTCAGGCGCACGATTTTCACGCACAGCGGCCACATCGACAGGAATTACCTGGGACGTTCCATCATCCCGACGGATAATGCGGACTTCCTCATCAACCGCCTCCCATAACATCCCCTGGGCCATTGCCACCGCTTTCAACACGTCCATTTCACCCTGAATCGGATAAGAACCTGGCGTTTTGACCGAACCTTCAACGAAAAACACACCAGCTTTAGGCACAAAAACGCTGTCGCCGCCCCGCAGCACCAAAGCGCGTTGGACTTTTTCATCGTTCCGCAGATCACGCAAATCAACCAACAGATTCTGCGGTACAGCCTGACCGGTCGCCGGATCGACTTCGCGTATCTGTACGTTGACTTTATAGCCGGCATTCTCGGTTAGACCACCCGCCAACGTCAGCATCTCAACCAGTGAACGCGGCCGGGTCAGCGGATAGATCCCCGGGCTTTTAACCTCGCCGGCGACGGTGATTTCCTGGGAGCGGTATTCATCAATGAAAATCGAGACTTTGGGATCATGTAAATATTCGCCCAGCCGCTGCGCCAGAATAGCTTCAGCATCACCGACTGTTTTACCCCCCAGTCGCACTTGACCGAGCAAAGGCAACGCGACTGAACCCTGCCCCTCGATGCGGGTTTTGAACTGGCGTAATTCCTCTACCTGGAACGCATCGACCGTAATGATATCGCCGATGCCCAGGCGATATTCATAATCGCCGGCAGTAACGGGAGCCTGTGCCGATAAACTGGCCAAACGCCGGTTGAAGGTATCCACATCATTCGAGCGTGCATTGGCTTCAGCAGCGGCGATGATTTGATTCAGCTCGCTACTCTCTTCAGCTGCCGCCACAATGGGATCAGCTGCATCATTGACAGTTGCAGAAGAGCCTGATGGAAGATTCGTACAACCCGCTACTAAGGCCAGGCAGCATAGTAGTGCGATACATCGTTGCATGTTCATGCTGATTATAGTCTCGTGATAAACGCGTAACTCACGCATTAATAAAGATCGATCGTCGACAGCCCAAAGAAAAAATGATTGCTGGCGGAAACACGGGTCAGCAATGCTGTTTTAAACAGGCACTCTGGCAGAATTGAAATAGTACTTTATGCAAAACTAGAAAAGCGCCTTACTGATCAGTTTTAAACTGATTGAAGGCGCTTTATGAAAAGCAAATTCGCTAACAATCAAGAAGCGTTTATAAAAAATTAAAGCGCCCTTACTGCACCGGACTGGCAGGCTCTTCGTCATCCTGGATTATGAATTTATTAATCACTGCGGCTATCAGCGCGGTAAATCCGGCAGCTATCGCCGCCAGGCCGCCAGTGGAGAATCCCCCAAAAAACGAACCACCTGTAGCGCCACCGGTACCGCCCGCAGTCGGGGCAGGTGACGTCGGAGCACCCAGCTGTGCATATAACGGTATTTTGGAATCTTTAGCCGGACCGGAGTAAATGAGCTCTCCACCCAGGATTTCCATGAGATCGGTGTTGTCAGACTTGCTGAAAGCTGCTGGCGCGCTGTTTTCATGCCCGTAGAGCATGACTTCATTGCCCAGTGTAGCAACCGCGCCCTGCACCAGCGCACCGCTTTGCCCGCCTGGGGATAAATCGCCCTGTACGGTGGTAATACGAATATCGGCAGAATCCTGCAGCGAATAAGCCAGCTGGCCCTCATTGATTTCGATCTGATAGCGGTCACCGACCCGGTCAACCATGATCTCGCTGTTAGGCGCGATAGCTAAAGTGCCGACTGAATCCATAATTAATTGCGCTGTTGCAGGGTCTTGAGCAGCGTTCTGTTTATCAGGCGTGTTTGCGGTACGGATAATATCACCTGCAAACAATAAATACGGGTGCCCTCTATCGACATTGAACGTCAGGCCGGCACTCGTGACCTGCACCATACCATTGCCAATAAGTTGTCCTACAATAGCCGGTGTTTCAGCCACTGCAGCAGGGATGGCCAGCGCGCATACCATACCGGCTAGCGCACGTAATATTCTGGACTTGAACAGAGCGTTCATCCGCTGATCCTCATTTTGTTACGACGTTGACAATGTTGGCTTTAAAGTACCTTAAGCGGGTTCTCTATTCAAGCATCAGAAATGCTGAAAAACCAGACTGCATAGTAAACATGAATACATCCTGACACGGTAAATTCTTGCAAAAAAACGACCGCTCTTATACAAAACATTTTACAGGCATCATCTGCTACATTTTGCGTGTGATACCCTTGAAAATTCACACTATGATATTCTGTTTATTATGAGTAAAAATTATAACATTTATGATTGATGCACATTGCCATCTGCTCCCCGCTATTGATGATGGTGCTAAAGATCTGAACATGGCCCTGGCCATGGCACGACTCGCGGCCCAGGCCGGTACAACAATCCTGTTCTGCACGCCGCACCATCTGAATGGCGTGTTTAATAACCCCCGCACCGCAGTCCTCACACATTTGCAACAGCTCCAGCAACAGCTGGCAGATTCCGGCATCGAAATATTGCTGGCAGCGGGGGCGGAATTACATCTGACCCCGGAATTGCCCGGGCAAGTTCTGGATGGTTACGCCCTCACCTATGCCGACCGTGGTCAGGCCGTGCTGGTGGAACTGCCGAAACGCTCCATCCCCTTAGGCACCGAAGCTATTCTGGAACAACTGCTGTATCGCGATGTAACCCCGGTCATTGCCCACCCCGAGCGTAACAGCGAACTCATCCGTAACCCGCAACGACTTGCCGAGTGGGTCGATTGGGGATGTAAATTACAATTGACGGCGCAGAGCTGTGCGGGCGATTTCGGCTCCCCGATTCAACAGGCCAGCCGCGACTGGTGTCTGCACGGCTGGGTGCATCTTGTTGCTTCCGATGGCCATCGTCTGCAAGGTCGCAGCCCGGATATGCGCAAGGGTTACACACAGCTGCAGCACTGGCTGGGACAGGAGGCCGCCGACGTGCTGACAGAACAGAATCCACGCTGCCTGCTCGAAGGCCGGCCGCTGCAATCAATCCCGACGTCTATTCCGGCTCAGCAGCAGACCCGCACTCACTGGCTGCGACGCTGGTTGCGCTAGCGGCGGCTGTACACCGTCGCCCGCGCGAATCCAGATGGCGGTTACACAGCACGCCCAGACACACCCAAAACGCAAACGCAGTACCGGGAATCTGCAGATTGAAATCGCCAATACTGTGCAATGCAATAGCCGCGATACCACCACAAGCCCCAGCACGCAGTCCGCCATAACGTGAAGGTTTAATCCGCCGCCACCAGAGCAGCAGCAGCAGCCCGATGAACAGCGTACCCAGCACGCCGAATTCCAGCACAAACTGCAGCCAGTCATTGTGCAGATAGACATAGGATGCTCGCAGCTCAGCGGTCTGCACCAGTTTGAACACATCTTCGAAGGCACCTGCACCGGCACCCAGCAGCCAGGTTTTGACGGGCAGATCGAATACATTTGTCCAGACCTCCAGGCGGGAAGCATCATCCAGAATATCCGCATAACGACTCAACAGCGGCCCCAGCCCGAACCAGATCGCACCCAGCAAAGCCAGCACACCTGCTGTCCACAGCCAAAAGCGCTCAATAAACCCCATCTGGCCACGCTGTTGCTCATAACGTGCGATCAGCACAAACACCAGCAGTCCAAACAAACCGCCGAAGCTGCCCAGACGGGACTGCGTATTGAATAAAGCCAGCACGACTGTCACGCAAAAACATACCAGCCAGAAATACCGCACTTCGCGCGCACGCAACTGGCCGGACGCACTCACCCCGTACAGCAGAAAAGCCATACCCAGCGGCCAGCCAGCGTGTTCGAGCAAACCTGCGAGATTGCGGTTGAAATAGGTGCCGTCAGGAAATGATTATCCTGTGCCGACCAGAGTCCCAATAATGCTGCTATGGCGGCCAAGATGAGCAATCAGGCCATAAAGCGATTCGAACGCGACAATCGACACCAAAGCCAGCACCACCCAGCGCAGTAGTCGACGCGGCAGGCAGGCCACGAGATAGGCCGCTGCCCAATAGCCAGTAAACATCGCCCAGTAACCCAACGTAGCCGGAAGATTGGGAGAGAGCCGGTGCAGAAATGGCAATCCCGGTTCGCGCAGCAGGTCAGCGGGGTAGGCACCCAGATAATGCAGCCAACCGACCGGCAACGGCAGCACTTGCACAGCAATCATTGCGCTCACGCCCAGCCAGGGCCATAACCAGGCGCGCTGCCAGGCATCCCAACCGGCCCGGCCCGCTCGACCCACCGGCAGCATATTGATTAATACTGCCAGCACCAGCAGCACCGTTGCCAGCGCCCGCGCACCAGCCGATACGCCGCCATTCGCCAGCGGCAAAAAAAGCAGGGTCAGCACGATCAGGATGGTCTGCAACCAGGCCGATAGATTTGCTTGCGGCAACGCGTCAGTCCGGTCAGCAGATATCGACAGATTCATCTAGGCATAACTCGAACAAGTTTGCGACATTTTGCTGCGCTCTAAACTTTTCTGGATTCCCGCCTGCGCGGGAATGACGGACTAAGCATAGAGGTGATAGCTGTGAACGATGCAAGATTATGCAATTTTTGTATCAGGCCCAGCCCCGCCAGCGGTATACCCATAAACCCAAATATTCCTTAATCGCCAGACTGCTATCCAGCAACGCCTGTGCATCGGGTAACCAGCGCAGTAAATGCTGTTGTTCGGGGACCGCCCGAAAATCGGTCGGGGCCGGGATGACCTCGATGCCGACAGCCTGAAACGTGGCCGAGGCTCGTGACATGTGTAAAGCTGAGGTCACCAGTAATACCTGTTTAAGACCCAACCCGGCTAATAATTCCGCGCTATGGCGGGCATTTTCTCGGGTGCTGCGGCTGTTACGCTCCAGTATGATTGCATCAGGCGTGACACCCAGCTCGATCAGCAGGTCCCGAATTGCGTCGGCTTCGGGCTGACGCTCACCCAGCCAGGGCAGATTCCCACCCGAAACCAGTACACGCGGTGCTTTACCCACCCGGTAAATACGCGCGGCATGCCAGACACGGTCGGCCGCCGAATGCAGATCGGGATAAGCAAAGCGCGGTGGCAGGGCAGATCGCATACCGCCACCGAGCACCACAATCGCGTCTGCAGACGGCAAAGCTGTCACGACCTGGTCGCGGAACTGCCCTTCCAGCGACAGCTGTAAGGCATGGGATACCACAGGGGTGGCCCAAAACCATAGCCATGCCAGGGCAAAGCCCAATACCGGCAGCCCCAGGCGCTTTTGCCGCCCTAATAAAATGAGAGCCACCAGCACCAACAATAATGACAGATTGAGCGGATAGGCCAGCTGCGCCAGTATTTTATCCAGATATAACAAAAAACTGCCCTATGGCTGCTCAGGCGCGCAGCTCGCTGTGGTGCGCCAGAAACCAGCGATAGGTATCGGCAATGCCCTCACGCAAGTCAATTTTTGGCGTCCAGCCCAGATTTTTCAAACGACTAACATCCAGCAGTTTGCGCGGTGTACCGTCGGGTTTGGAGCTGTCGAATTCGATGTGTCCTGAATAGCCCACCGTATCACGCACCAACCCGGCCAGTTCCGTGATGCTGAGGTCCGCGCCTACACCAACATTAATAATGCGTTCGTCGTCGTATTCCCGCAGCAGAAACAGGGCAGCATCGGCCAGGTCGTCCACGTGCAGGAACTCGCGCCGCGGGGTGCCGGTGCCCCAAAGTATCACGGTGTCATCGCCGTGCTCTTTAGCACGATGGAATTTATGAATCAGCGCGGGCAGAACATGCGCATTGTCCAAATGGAAATTATCGCCGGGACCGTACGAGATTGGTCGGCATCAGGCTGATGGCATTAAAGCCATACTGACGCCGGTAAGCCTGGCACATTTTCAGGCCAGCAATTCTGGCAATTGCATACCATTCGTTGGTCGGCTCCAGCGGACTGGTCAGCAGACAGTCTTCCGGCATGGGCTGGGGCGCATTTTTAGGATAAATGCAGGACGAGCCCAGAAACAGTAAATTTGCGGCAGCCATTGCGGTAGGCAGCGTCGATGACATGCGTCTGCATCAGCAGATTGTCACGAATGAAATCGGCCGGATAGGTGCTGTTGGCATGAATACCGCCAACTTTCGCCGCCGCCAGAATGACATACTCGGGTCGTTCGGCCGCGAAAAGGCGTTAACTGCCTGCTGGTCGGTCAGATCTGCAGCTCAGCATGCGTGCGAGTCAGCAGCTGCTCATAACCATCGGCCTGCAAACGCCGCAGGAGCGCGCCGCCCACCAGACCGCGATGACCGGCCAGATAAATACGTGCAGAATTATTCATGATAGCGAAATGCCCGATAGCCTTCCCGTTCAATGAGGTCATCCCGTTGCGCCAGGGATAGATCCTCGCGTGCCATTTCCTGCACCAGCTCGATGAACGGAGTGGTTGGTGTCCAGCCCAGTTTTTCGCGCGCTTTGGCCGGATCACCCAGCAGAGACTCGACCTCGGTTGGCCGGAAATAGCGCGGATCGACCGCCACGCGCACCTGCCCGCTGTCCACATCAATACCCTGTTCGTCGACGCCCTCGCCTCGCCACTCGATGTTCAGCCCCAACTCGGTCGCTGCCAGTTCGACAAATTCCCGCACCGAGTGCTGTTCGCCGGTCGCGATGACGAAATCATCCGGCTCGGACTGCTGCAGCATCAACCACTGCATCTCGACATAATCACGGGCATGCCCCCAGTCGCGAAGCGCATCCAGATTGCCCAGATAAAGACAGTCCTGCAGGCCCAGTTTGATACGCGCCAGCGCACGGGTGATTTTTACGGGTGACGAAGGTCTCGCCGCGAATAGGTGATTCGTGGTTAAACAATATGCCGTTGCAGGCAGCTACATGCCGTAGGCTTCCGGTAATTGACCGTAATCCAGTAGGCGTACAGTTTGGCGACGGCATAAGGCGAGCGTGGGTAAAACGGGGTGGTCTCTTTCTGCGGTGTTTCCTGCACTAGGCCGTAGAGTTCGGAGGTCGAAGCCTGGTAAAACCGCGCTTTGTGCTCCAGTCCCAGAATGCGGATGGCTTCCAGCAAGCGTAGCGTACCCAGCGCATCGGTGTTAGCCGTGTATTCGGGGGTCTCGAACGATACCCCAACGTGGCTTTGCGCGGCGAGATTGTAAATTTCGTCCGGCTGCACTTGCTGAATAATACGGATCAGATTGGCCGCATCGGTCAGATCGCCATAGTGCAGGGTCAGGCGCCGATCCAGTTCGTGCGGATCCTGGTATAAATGATCGATACGGTCGGTATTGAACAACGAGGCACGACGCTTGATACCGTGGACCTGGTAACCCTTGCGTAACAGAAAGTCCGCCAGATAAGCGCCATCCTGACCGGTAATACCGGTGATCAGAGCCGTTTTCTGTGTCATATGTCAAAGTTTTCCTGAATGCCGCCTAAAGCCTGAATAATCTCGGATCATGCTGTACATCATTTAACGCAGTCTGTCGGGAGCGCAAATATTAGCGGGGCGGATTGGCAGGCAGACCACCTGCCACCTCGTCCAGCAACGCTGCCCAGTGGCCACAGGCGATACGCCGGGCGAAGCGCTGGTTGAACAAGTCCCGTGCATTACGGCCTAATAGCTGGCACTGAGAGGGGTTGTTCCGCAAAGCCAGAATGTGCGTTGTCAGTTCTGCGTCCGCGCCCACCGGCACACTATAACCGCATTGCCCCGCCCGTAGCAGTCGGGCAATCTCGCCAGCCGTATCACCAATGAACAATGTAGTGCGACCGGCGGCAGCGATACCATAAAATTTACTCGGCACGATCAATCCCTTCCAGTTCAGGCCGCAATGAAATCACATGCACATCCGCCACACCCAGACTTTCCCGCAACCGTTCGCGAGGCTGATACGCACGAAACTGGACATTGGTAATACCTCGCCGCTGAGCCTCGGCCTGCAAATGTTCACGCTGATGGCCACCACCGATAAACAGAAACACGATTGGCGGAGCCAGCGGATTTTGCTCGATGCTTAAACTCGCCATCGCATTCAGCAGGGTTTCAAATTCGTGCGCCCGGCCCATATTGCCCGAATAGCCGATGACAAACCGGCCTTCCAGACCCCACTCACGACGCAAGGGATTAGTAGCGGCGGCGACCGGCTGAATAGCGTCGCCGTCGGCCCAGTTATGGATCACGCACAACTGGCGCTCGGGAATGCCTTCCGCCCGCAAACGCTGCGCCATACGCTCACCGATAACAACGTTTATGGCAGCAGTGTGTAACGAAGCATTACGGCGGCGCTGCAAAAACTGCCCCACCCGCCCGGCCATACCCCGCACATTCAACGCAACGGCAACTTCGGGAAATAAATCCTGCAGCCAATTGACCAAACGTGCG
This sequence comes from Gammaproteobacteria bacterium, assembly GCA_041396125.1. Classification (GTDB taxonomy): domain Bacteria; phylum Pseudomonadota; class Gammaproteobacteria; order Competibacterales; family Competibacteraceae; genus JAWKZG01. Next base: position 309,013 of record JAWKZG010000003.1, read on the forward strand.
CCACGACGACGCGCCACCCAGGCCCCCAGCATCGAAGCCAGCGGCGGATCGGTTTTGCTAACCAGCAGATCGTCGCGCCGGCTCAAACGCCAGGCACGCCAGCCCGCACTCAGATAAAACGACAGATAATCAAAAGTCCGTCCAAGCAGTCCGGCCCGACCAAAGCGACTGGTCCAGACCCGGTGCACCTGAACCTGCCCGACCACGTCAACCGCAGCCAACCGTGCCGCGGGATCGTCATAGCGCTGACGGCTGGTAATAATGTGCACCTCCCGCCCCTGTCCTGCCAGAAAAAAAGCCAGATCGGTAAGAATCTGGCTGGTAGCAGAGTGATCAGGATAGAAGTAGCGATTAATAAAGATTATTTTCACTATCTCTGAATATCTGGCACAAAAATGTGGTATTAGATCGCCGCACAATGCAGCTGCTTTTTCTTAATTTGGATATTAGGGTTTCACCCAAAAAGCCGTATCAGTTACACCACTAGTTGTCCACACACATCGCCAGTCCTTTATTTGTTCACCGACCTGAGCCCAGACTTCCGAGGCATACCCATCCGCTAGATCTCGTGAATTTGGAGAGAATGTTTTACGCTCTCGGGGGATATACCAATTCGCGTTATCGATGATAAGTAGCCCGCCTGCTTTAAGTTTATCCAGGCTCGCTAAAGCGCAATGATCCCTGGCCACACCATCGATCAAACAGAAATCCAGACTTGCAGGTGCGATTTGCTTAGCGACGTTGACATATTCGCTAGTCGGCGAATTCGTCGAACCATCTTCACGTAAGAAATAGTCGCCCTGATAACCTTGGAGCTGTTTTTGCACTAAGGAATACCACTCAGGATTATGCTCAACACTTGTCAAATGTTTGACATGCGCAGCAAACCAACTAGTGCTTCGACCTGACCCAAATTCCAGGCCGACATCAGCAGGACATAACCAGGAATCTAAAATTTTAATCATGTCCGGGGTTAGCCAAGGTTGCCCAGGGTTAGCCCGCTCGTAAACTATCAGCGCCGTGCGATTCCAGATATAACGTGGCGTCAAATGACGAAATGGCCGCATCAATCAAGCTCCTAATTTTAAATAGTACATCAAACCCGAATTCCTAGTACTTACTTGATCACCTCTTAGGTGTAGTCCGTTCCTCACCGTATTCTGCGTAAAGCTCTTCAGCCTGCTCAAGTTCATGAAGATTTAAGCTGATCATATATTCATAAATCGCCAACATTAGTGAATAACGAAAGCCAGCGCGGCCATCCAGAAACCCACATTTCAGTACATATACATAAATGAAGCGTATTAATGGTCGTAATGGCATTTTCATCGCTAATCGCTTTATAGCACGACGTCTTTCGACAATATCTTGCTGCCATAATATAGTTCTTAAATTTACACTCTTATCGTCATAATAGGCCGTTTTCGCTTCATCACGAGCATATCGAGCATGGCGTATGAACCAGTCCGATACACCTTTGGAAAAATTATGGTGTATCAAATCGGCATCAAGTGTACCAACGCGCTCTAGAGTCAAGTTCTCACGCTGACCATGCCCAACCTGGTGAAACCGTAAAAGATCTCGGTGCCCAAAACGAACCTGATAGCATGGGTACATTCCTGCATGCTTCAACCAACGTCCCATAAACAGAATGCGAGCGGGTATCCGATAGCCATCCAAAGGATTGGCTGACCCGATTACAGAGTGCATCGCTTCAAGCAACTCAAGGGTCACTTCCTCATCGGCGTCTAAATGCAATACCCATTCATATCGCAGATTACCTTGATCATGAGCATAATTGCGCTGGCCTGCAAAATTATCAAATGGACGCTGTAATACTCGGGCACCTGCGCTACGGGCGATATCTCTCGTACCATCTGTGCTTCCGGAATCGACTACTAAAACATCATCACACCAGTCGATACTGGCCAGGCATCGTGGCAAATTAGCAGCCTCATTGTAAGTAAGAATAACGACTGATATCACGTCCGGGCACCATGAGACACTGCAATTTTTAGCTGCGTCAACGACATACAATCATAGCCATATTGTGACTGCATGACAGGAAAATAGTGGTGCCAGTAGGAAACGTTTGTAATAGCACTCTTTGGCCAAATCTCCCTAAAATCTTTCTAACTACAATCATTGAGCCGTTTTTCCCCTGCAGGCAAAGCAAGCTTATCCAGTAACTGCAGAACTGTTGGTAGCAAAACATTGTGAGGTTGATTCAGGCTAGGCTGGGTATAGCGATAACCTGTGATATTGGTGCTATTCATACCTGTTCCCCCTATGTCTGAGGCTTTACCAGAATATAACGCCCCAGACAAAGCCCATCCATGTCCGTACGCTGAAAGCAGTCCACGCTTGTTCCGGGGTAATCCACAACAGGTCGTTTTGCTGAACTGGTGTTCCAATCCATCCTGACGCTAGTCTTTGCGCTGGAAGGCGCTGATTAATTGGTGGTAGAGGATTTACTGTGCGGTTCCATGCTGCAGCCACTGCGCCATCAACATGGGCTACAGCTGGCAAGCGTTCGCGCCATTCAGGACGTATCTTCACCACATGCATCATAAAAGGGCTAATGTATCATGAGCTCCGGAAGTAGCACCTCTTCGCTGAGCACACTAGGGGCGAACGGGCGGAAAGATTCGCGCCGCTTGATCTTAGCGTTGATAGTATCTTTCATAGTTGAGATAGCTGGATTAGCAAGGATCGAACGATGGCCCAACGCTCTTGGCCCCCATTCACTACGCCCCTGATACCACCCCACAACTAATCCCCCGGCGATCAGGTCCGCTGCCACTTCAACCAGCTCAGCATCGTCCACGCATTGTCGGACCGTTAAACCACTTCGGATCCACCCTGCGAAGATGCCTCCTATCAGAGTACCCGTCCCCAAAAAGCATGCGCCATATGAAAACGCTCTTTTGACCAAGCACTTGGTGCCAACAATAATAGGCCGCGCCAAAAGTATATTCCGTCATCGGAGGCGGCCGCTTGTAGATAATGATTGGTGAACGGTGTTTCACGATGAGCACGAGCATTCGCCACACCGTTTAATGCACAGCCGCCCGCCATAGCAAGCCGTTGAGTTGGCACCCGTTTATGGAGTCGATTGAGGCAATGCATTGCTGCCTCTTCGAAGCGAACCTGGGTTGAGCGTGCGATGTCCTTCTCTCGCTGGGTTAAAGAATCTTGACGGGCACGTGGCTTGCCCAATGCTTTGCACAGACGATCACTATACAAACGGCCCATCGCGATATGCTGATCATCATCGATTGCACCACTTTCGCCACCCTCATGCATCCCAAAAAATCCCCTGCCCAGACGGAAACCAGTGTCACCTGCCGCACGGCCGTATTGCACGGTCCACTAGCGGCCATTACTATTGACCCACCGGAGAGGCGTTATTTCGATCAAACTGACTCTTCAGTTCAGTTTGTAGTTTTATCGATAGCTGTCTCGAGCGGCCATGAAAAGAATAGAGTGATGGATGAGCTGGTCCATTGATGGGTACCGCGATGTGATCGCCGTGCGTGAAAACTCGCCCCAGTTGGTAAAGTCCAAGTTGGCGGGCAATAACGACCTGATGATACTTCCATAGAGGCTGTTGACTTTGGTTGAAGAGGCTATGACGCCTTGCTTGTTCATGTAGATAGCCAAGTTCTGCTTCATTTACGAGCAAGACCAACTTGACAGGTTGTTGATTTTCTTTTAAGTTCGCTTTTGAGTTCGGCAGGGCCTGGTTATCTCGACTGGCGCCACGCGCACTGAAGAGCACCTTTGAATGCACCAATCGCTCGTACACCACGCCAATCGCCAAAATGGGTTTTACCGGCCGGCGGGCCAGTGATGAAGACCACGTTGGCGCGTCTCGTCATGAAGCCGAACCGAGTGTTGTTGGATCTTGGCGGTTGGTGATAGGTTTGAGACGGATAACTGAATCTGGTTAAGGCTTATCACTGAAGCTGGCTTGGCGCCTGATTCAGTCGATGCTTGAGATTTACGCCGCCGCTGTTCAGTTACCAGTTGATCATGAAGGCCAGATAGAGATTCATTATCGGTCTGAGTGAGCAAATCCGCCAGAATCCTGTAGGCGATACCGTTGGGCAGTTGAGGCACTGTATTATGGCGACCTGACCACGGCAGAGCCATATTGACCTCCGCGCTGTGCGTGCTCGACCAGAGCGGGATATGGTACGGCAATGCGTGAGGTCGGTCTGAGCCACCCGACACGGGGTTGGGTAACGTTCCCGCAAGCGTTCAGGATGGCTCTGATGAAGCCAGCAGATAACGCAATCCGGCAGTGGTCACTGCGCTGCGGATCACAACCGCGCAGCAGCGCTGGTGGCATGGGATATGCCCGGTGATGCTTTTCAGGTCCGTAGCGGATCTCGGTAGATGCGTGCGGCTGGTTTTTGAGGGAAGCACACAAGCTTCACCTGCGCAATCGCCCTCCAGCTGTTGCTGATCAGGGTGTTCCAAACTCAAGATCGCTGCTGCTTACGGTGATAGTGATCGCGTTTTGATAACTGCCCTGGCCCAAACAGAGTGTATGATTAAGACTTCCTGACCGCTATCGAGGGCCTGAGCAACAACGCAGGAACCTGTGCTCCGGCGCACCTGACCCAGCCCGTTGATAACGTGAGGGCGTGAGTGGATTATTTGAGCTTTCCACGCCAGTGTTGCTTGATTCAACAGCCGCGTGGTACCCGGTGAACGGGCTGGCTTAGATAGGCTGTTGAGAGAACGCATGTGCTTCTTTTCATCGCGGGCATAACGCTGCAGGCAGGATTCGCTGGCAGGTGCAGGCGACATTATGGTGTTCCAGCCACTGCTGGGCATTACGTGTTTTATAAGACTAATTACAAAAGGTTTCTCCGCCAGCGACGTTTGATTACTTCTACCCCGTCGACCTTGCAGGCTCTTACTTTCTGGATCGTAGCCTTCGCAGGCCTGGATACGAAAGCCTGCCGCTGTGGTATAGGCATGGAAGGCTTGATTCAGGGTCAGCTCCCGATACTGCCCGGTGCAGTACCACTAGTTTGGACGACCGCGACACTTCGGGGTGCACCGCCAAAATAACGAAACGTTGCGTCATAACGGTCGCCTGCGCGCATTTGCGTTGATCGGAACCCGAGACAGGCCGACAGGCTGCACCAGCTGTGAGTAGGACAAGAACACCACAAACAGCGCAATTTGCCAAGATCCAGTTCCTCGCGCGCATCCGCGCAGTCTCCGGCTATCATTCTGGCACTCGCATCCAGACTCTGCCGTCCAGCACCGGTTCATAACGCCGTTGCTGGGCCACCGTCAAAGGTGGCTCTTTGAGTTGGTTGATATAATGCCAAAGCTGTGCGCTCTAAACCACCAACTGGGGTTCCTTTTGCACAGTTTGACCCAGGTCTGGTCGCACTCAGTCCCGGTGCCCGCTTCAATGAGATGAATGATGTAAGCGCGTTGACCATCCAGACGCTGGTGTCGCCGCCGAACCGTCCGCTGTTGCTGGCAAATGCTCGTCCGCCAGTAGTTTTCGACTGTGGTACGCGATATCCCCAACTCGCCGCGCCATCGCACGGATCGTGAGGCTCCTCGCCGTTGTCATATAACGCTTTTATCTTGTGTCACATTACCTCTTTCAAGGATTGCCTCCCGCCTAAAGATCATCGCCAAGTGACGGCGTGCTGTACGGCTCCGCGGAAGCCTTGATGTCCTCTCAGGTGGGTCATTTTTATTGGCTGACAGTGTTCAGCTTTGACCGGCCATTAACATCATCGTCCATGCAATGGTTCACGCATTAAATCAGCATAATTATCTTCGCCGTAGGGTGCTAAACCCATCACTCTTATATTCACCAGCATCGAAGCCGATGAACTGATGAGGCGCAGAAAATCCCGTATGTCTGGAAGCACTACCCTGATCCGGTACTCTCCTGATTCGATTTACCTTCAGCAGCCATCACGTTACAAAATCACCCGGAGGCGTCAATGAAAGCCCGGCTGCTGCCCTCAAAGGCGACAGGAAATAAGCGCCTGCGATAAAGGAGCCAGGATGATGTTCTACCCCTATTGTTTCGAAATTGATCCCGGCTTGATCTTCATCGCACACTTCGGCAAGCTGCTCATGCTTTTGGTTTGACGATTACGGCGCAGATGCTCAACTATCGCACCGCCTTCACGGTCATACAAGATAGGCCATCTTGGCGGTGTAGTTGGCTTTTGGATCACGCGCCATGGCAACATGGGTAACATCTCGTGCAAACCAAGGCCTGCATCGGCAAGCAAGTGCCGGATAGCATTGACTGAAAACGCTTGGCTGCAGCTTTGTATGGCTCACCGAGGCGCTCTTCAGCTACGGGCACCTTAGAAGCCAGCCATCCACCACCAGTGTGCAGCAGAACCGGCATGAAATGCATTAATACCTAAAATAACAGTCACTGATCAACAATCCCTTTTTGTTTTTATAAAAAGAACAATCCCGGACTTCCGACTGGCGGAGACAAACGATTAACTAACAACATCAGCGCGAACACTAGGCGGCTACAAAAAATATGGCTCTGCTCTATAGCGATAGTAAAGCTCGAAATCCGGGCCAAACCATTTGTGCCATCACGCTTGCTGTTAAGCTTGAACAATAGTTGGAAACATCGATAGATTTCCGTTCCGGCTGCACCCAGCGTAATAACCCGATAACCGCGGATCAGACGGGTTAACAGTGATATAAAGCAATACTTAAGTTCAAAAGTTCTCGCATCCAACCACCAGGCTTCATGATACGATTAAGTTCGGCAGCAACTGCTCGGGGTTAGCAATATGCTCAAAGACAAAATCACTTACGATCATATCGAAGGTGTTATCGGCAAACAGTAGCCGCTCATCTGGCTTTATCACCACCGCTTCATCGGCACCGGGATTACTTAGAACTGCTTTATCGATGTCGCAGGCAATCACTCTCGCAACTTTCCCTTTTTAACGTCATTAGCTGTTTTTGTATTCACCTTCGCCGTCCGTCAATGCAGCCCCGCGCCCCGCACCAAAATCCAAAACCGTCATATTCAGTCCCAGCAACGCATTAACCTGAGTATAAAACTCGATGGTGCCATCCAAGGATAAACCTCCAGCTCCACTCGGGAACCAATCCACCTCAATTTAGTGCTTGAGCCACCCACACGTCTTAGTGTTTTACATTCGACAGGCGCTGAATCTAGCTTTATAAGCTCGCTAATAGACCATACACATCGCTGGCTTCGTCCCTTGCCCCAGAACCCACCGATAGACTTCTGCCGTTTGTTGGGCGATGTGTGTCCAGTTAAATTCAGCTGCATAGACACGCCCTTTCTCACCCAGCCTGCAGGGCCGTTGGATCCATGCTTAACGCCTCTCGCAATGCCCCAGACAAAGCATCGGTTGTCGGCTCCCCCGACTCCACCAGCCACAACCATGCTGCAACAAGCCTTTCCACGGGGTCCCGCGTGTGGTGATCACCGGCACTCCGTGGGCAAGTGCCTCGGCTATCACCACGCCAAAATTTTCACTAAAACTTGGTAGAACAAACAAATCGGCGCTCTCCAGCAATGCTGATTTGGTCTCGCTTCGACTTCCCCGCCGTATTTTACCGATGCATCAAGACCAAGCGTCCGACTCACAGTAACCTCGGCCAAATGTCCCCCCTCGTCCGGGCCAGACGCAGACACCAATCTTGAGGGGCGCATTTGCCCCCAGCTCCTAGCAGATTCAACACCTTTATAGGTGAATCCGACTCATGAATACAGCGGTAATGCGATGCGAATCCGGTAACGAGGCTTGCGGTTGTTGACAATGGTTGCGATCTTGCTCGGGCACCACCACCGCGATAATCGCTATCGGCTGGATGCAGCCCTAGGCGTCGAATACTGCCAACCTCCCCGCTCTGCGGTGCAAAAGAACAGCTGCCGCTCTTGTGATCCCTGCGTTGATAGAACCGCAATGCTAAGCGTTTTCCAACCGCGATGCTGGAGTGCCCAAGGCTCCAACATACCGCGCGTATAAGTAAAGGAATGCTAAATTGCCATACCCCATAGATAAATGCCTGTCGGATGCCAAATACCGCCATGAAATAATCTCACCTTGTTTTCGAATGATGCTTTGGAGTTGCACCTTGAATGGAACACCGTCTTAGCACAAAATCCTGGGTACCATTGGCAATCCAACGATCTACCCTTGACTCGTTTCCTGCTTTCACAACGATATCTTCTGATCGACGTTGGGTTAGTAAAATAATCGAGAAGTTATCTACCCTCGACAAACTGTCACAAGACAGGTTACCGTACGAGCTGGCCTCCAGTATGAAGCGAAAGCGATTAAAGGTCGCACGAACGATAAAGGTCATATGGCTTTCATCTGCGGCTTATCAGCAGCAGATATGCCAGCTTGCAAATCAAGTTTTCGTAGAATGGATTGCATTTCTTTCATAGCATGCGGAGCACGATACATACGGGCACACCGTATCAGTTCCTGACTTAGCTTATCTTCGGTAAGCACTTCCACTCCAGGGTGTTTCGCCAGCTGTTGGTAATCTCCTGACTTCAAACCTAATGGCCTTTAAGTGACACATGTCTCGTGCATCCGAACTGCAAAGACTGTACAACAGGTACATCGCAGAACATCGCTTCGAGCACCGAGTTTGAAAACCCCCATACCGGAAGCAAGCAACAAAGCGGCTGCACGACGCAGCACTGGAAAAGGATTTTCTAGGTTTTCCAAAATTGTAGCACGGAATCTTGCAAGCCCAATGTATTTGTCTGCTCTTCCAATGCCTGCCTTGCTTCGCCATCATCGCTTCAATTACAAGTTTGCACTACAGATTAGTTAATATACTAAAAAGGCTAATTACCGTATCGATACGCTCATGAAAGCAAGTCGCCCGACACAAATCACATATTTTCCCCTCAGGCAAAGGTCTTTCGTTTTTTCCATTGCACATTTAGTCAGGAGAATATTATTAACAACATTGACAACTCGAACACCTTGCTCGATAGGTATACCAGCTAGTTCATTGTTTCTCTCAGCCTATCAATTGAATCGTAAATGATCTGCCGCTTGTAAAATATCTTTCGCAAAGCGTTATAAAGTAACCTGCGCCAAATCCGACTATTCTGCGCTTCACTTTTAGGACGAGTTATCTCGCTAATGATAAGCTTCCTATTACCTATTGTCAGAAAATTTGCCAAAATAGAAATCAAAACAAGGAAATAATCCAAAGGCCATTACAACCTCATACTGATTATTTTTAAATCTCTGGCGCAGAAGCCAAATTACCTTAGGATAACTAAATCGACCCTTCCAATTTAGACAAAAAACCTGACCTCCAGATTCCATTCCGGTGAGGCGGCATGGTGTGAGTACGGCAACATCTACTTTTCCCTTAAAAAGCTGTGTTGCAATGTTCTTAAATCGACGTTCAGCTCCTCCTCCTGAAAAGCTTGAACCAACTAGTAAAATTCGCATATTGCCTTCTGCACAGATTAATAATTTTTTTGCCAGAGAAATTACTGAAACGACCATGTAGCACTCTAGATCATCACCTTACATACATCTCTGGGAAAAGCGATTTAGCATGATAGGAGCCTCTGTAAGCCATTGATTTCATGGCATCACTACGCAGGATTTATGTGTCAACCAAAATATTTTTAAGCACCTGATAAGCAATGCTTTCTTTTAGATTTATGTGTAATTGATATGGTTTCAATGCAAGACTCACCCTACTGCGGAAGCTTGGTGAATTTTGATCACCGCGTAATAACTTCAATATTGTTTAACTTCTAGAAGCTCTTCAATATTCGAATTAAAGCCAAAACTTGAGTTACTGCTGTTTGGTATCCGCAAGAATTGAGAATTTTTTTCGATTGCTCATTATGTTTCCCATCAGGGTAGGCAAACAGCACGCACGCTTCTCCCAATTGCTCCTCAATACGGCTCTTTGAATCTCTTTGAAGTTCTGCTCAATCACCGATGTGTCACTTATCGCAACATACTATGGTAGATCGTGCTGAGATCCAAAACTGGTTCCCCTTGCATATCGACGCAGAATTCGTCTCCAGGTCAGTGGTGGATAGTTTGTCTCTTCACTTACACACAGGTGCCTGCGAAGTTCTTCTAGTCTTTTGAAGCGTTCCTGTGGAGGTAATGAGCACCAGATTTTCTTCAAATATCGGGCGCATGCTGACCTTTTGGCGATACTCTTAATATCTGCTCGAAAAGGTGCCTCCATTATTTGGGCTTTAGTACGATCAAAAATTTCTACTAACTGTGTTGGCCAAGGTGGTCGTCCAGTATCAATGAAATCCGTTGCAAGAAATATAGTCACGGGTACATCGTATCGCTGAAATATCGGCCAAGCATGGGTATAGTTATCACGAAATCCGTCATCAATAGTGATTGCAAGCCAAGGCTGATCATCAATATTCCCTTGCTGAAGATAGTCCAAGCCTTGCTGCAGGGAAACCAGTTTAAAATTAGACCGAAGAAACAGTATTTGTCGTTCGAAGCGATCAACAGGCAAAGAATGGAACAACCCTCGAGACCACTCCGTACAAAAAGAATGATAAGTGAGAACGATCAGCTTCCCGCGCAAGCGCCGACGCTGTCGCTGAGATCGGCCACTCCAGTCAATAACACCATGAACAAACGATTTGGCAATAAAGCGCAGGCTATTATTCATCTAGAAACTTTCTTCGACCGCTTGGACTGGACCTGTTCAAATGCATATCGAGCAGCAGCTACAACATTATCAATATGCGGCCCGTAGGCAAAATCCTGTGCTTTTTCACGAGCGGACTCGCCCATCTGCTGCCGCACCTCCTGAGGTAGCATAAAGTGCTTTTTGATCGCCGTAACAAACTGACTGACTTCGGGAGCATCAACCACATAGCCGTTTTCACCATTCACGATCAGGCCACCGGCAGCTGCCACAATGCGGCTAACTAAACAGGGCCGACGACACAACATAGCTTCATTGACCATCCGAGCCCAGGTTTCATAGCGAGAGGGACAAATTACTAAATCACTGGCAAGATAATAGGCTACTGTCTTCTCGCTGGGTACAAAACCGGCAAAATGAATCGTGCCCGAGCTGAAATATTGCCGAGCATAAATTTTCATGGCATCAGTCATACGGCCAGAACCCACAATTAGAAAGCGTGCCTTAGAGTCACTTTTCGCCACCTGCCGAAATATGTCCATAGCAATATCCGGCCCTTTAACCCAGTTGTGTTGGGCAATAAACAGAATTACATGGTCATCCGGTAACCAGCCTTGGCTTTCTCGAATACTCAAAGCAGCCTGCTGTATCGTCGGTTCATCGGCCATCTTGACAAAATAAGGCGTGTCTACTGAATAGGGACAAAGAACAAGGATTTTTCTTTAGCGCCAGCTCCCAACAGAACTTGGAGGCTATACTCACCACCGTAGTGGTGCGCATTAAGAGTCTTAATAACAGCCGCTTCAGAGGACGCAGCATCTGACCCTTCAATGGTCGACGCGGATCTAGGTGATGATTAAGAGTCCCCCGATGAACCTGAGCTCGACCGCACCACCAGTTGCGCAAAATAATACGCGGCGCACCAGACCAACTGTAACCATACAGTAGAACAACATCTGCTTCCCATTCCCGTGCTGCATAATCAAGATTTTCTGGATGAGCAACCTGCAGTGAGTCGTAACCAGCTAAGAGATCACTCCCCCAGTCGATTTCCTGATTATATTCGGAGTCAAACGCCCTGCTTTCACCGACTGTATATAAAACACTTTAAAAACCAGCCCTTCAGTTCGCGAACAGAGCCGAAATAACGGAACCTCGAAATGCGAGATACCCAGAGTGAGGACAGCCAAACGTAGCGGCTTCTGCATAGGCTCAACAGATCTCACGGGCCGGCTTCCTAAATATCTAACTTCCTGAATATACAATGGTAACCGCAAGTAAAGGTTTGTACGCCATCCTGCAAATCCAGTAAATACTGTAGCTTGCGGAATACCCAGCCTAGCCCTTTGAGTGGATAGGCTACCGACAGTCGGACCAGAAAAGCACTCACCGAAGTACCACGAATCACTGAAGGTGCCTCTTCTAGCATATGCGACAACGCGCGGAAATAGCCCCCAGACGGACGGATATCCACGACCTCAAGCCCTGCGGATTGTGCGAGGATGGTTAAGGCGAATGGGGTGTATCGATAATAATCGTGTGGCGCATGATGAATTTCATGCAAGAAAGGGACATCTACGAATAAATAACCATTAGATTGCAAGACACGTGATATTTCAGTAAATACTTGGGCTGGGTCACGTACGTGTTCCAATACATGCATCAATGCTACAGTCTTACAACTAGCCGAGGCGAAGGGAAGTTCATGAACATCGCCGAGAACCGTCGGCTGCATGTTCCAATTCGTGTATTCGTTACTTTGCTTGCCTGCATACCGATCTAACCCAATATAGCGCACAGCTGGCGACAATTGTTGGCGCAACCTACCCTCGCCACAACCGACATCCAGCACAACATCGCCAGGGCCTGCGCTGGCAATAAGTCGGGCTATGAACTCACGCCCAGAACCATAACCGCAATCCACCAAATAGCGCGCCTCAAACCAGTTGCGCAGCGCCCTTAAATTGAAATTCATCATAACTCTGAACTTCCGGCAGAAGAGCACGACGCTTCCAGTGTTACACTGTCATGGGTAAGCACTGCGAGATAATCTGATGCAAGTCGAGGGTGCAATAACAAACGATCTAGTGCGTAGCAGAGCAAATTAGCACCAGCAATACCAAGATACCCAAACGGGCGTAACGCAGCATGTCGCTTAAACTCCCCCATTACAAAAGTATTCCACAATGATGCAAAGCGTGTAAATAATCCACCTAAGCGCATACATTCCTGTAAATTTAATCCCGCATCTACTGCCAGTGCGCGCAATCCATCTGGCATCAACCGGTAGAAGTCATATGGAGTATCATGCTCTGGATACGCCATACTCTCGAATATCAGCAATTGCCCACCCGGTCTTAATACCCTTCTGACCTCCTTTAAGACATCAACAGGGTTCGACACATCTGTGATTGCTTGGAACAGCAAAACAACATCAACTGATTGGTTAGCCAGCGGGATAGCAAGCATATCCCCCGAGATAGCCCCTGGATCAAGGGGGGTCCTATCCACTCTTAAGTATGCTTTCACTTTGGGAAAATACACACGAAATGGGCTTTCACCACACGCTAGATCCAACAGGACTCCGTGTTGCTCTCGCCCCAATCTACCCAACATAGGCAATAAGTATTTACCAACTACCCAGTTTTCCCCGAAAACTGAATTAAACTTAGCTAGCCGACTCATCAGACATCACGCTCGCGTTGTTTTGGGTATTTCGCTTTTCTGGAATATCGCCAGGTAAATCCTTGAATTATTGGATAACAAAAATGCAAAATACCAAGCAGTAACCATGCTCTAATAAAATTAGTTAATATAGCTTGAAATGTCACTCCGATATCCAATAACATTAATAATATTACCACTAAAATAATCAACCAATTTATCGAATAAAACCCTGACGTTTTTACCCGACTCACAATATATGAAAATAATCCCCCAGTAAGCATCATCCCGATAATAACTCCCTCATAACCCCAAGCAAAATAAAAACTACCTAAAAGAGATACTGAAACCCTCCATATGACCAACCATAATATTCCTTTGCATTACGGCCAGAATCAAAAAATTTTGGTTTGCTTGGCAATAAGCTTCGCGGGATTAAGCTATAAATTGGAATTAATAAATTTTTCCATGCATATTCATAAGGAGGTTGACCTTCAGTAAATTTCATCAAATTTGAAAAACTAAATATTGCACTACCGAATCGACTAAAGACATCATCATAATTTACCTCAGTTCGTCGGGTTTCGGCAGACTCTAAAAATGGAACACTACGAGCTAAAGCCACACCGAAAGATTCTGCTTGCAGAGTAAAATCAAATACATCCCGCCCAGCTGATAGTTCAGCTTGCATGATGGATCGGTATTCAGTTATAACAGAAAATGAACTATAAACTATAACAAATACCAAAACACTCCCAATTATATGTTTTATAGTTATTTTCATCGAAAAAAAAAGAAAAGGCCAACACTACTATCACTAAACCACGTATTATTGAACCCTTAGAGCCAATTGCGATAATTTCAAAAATAGAAACCAAAATCAGAATAACAAAAATAAAATGGAGATGCGTACTCGCCTTTTTCCAAAATATCATTATTATAAATCCTAAAAAAAATGGATATCGAAGATTGGATAGCAAGGTAAATATTTGGCCTAGTGTTCCTGCATCTGCAGAATCTCCTTCAACAAAAGTTAAGGAGATACCAAAAGCATTACTGATAATCCCCTAAGCCAGCAAGGCTAGCCAACCAATACTAGCCAGGATATAAGAAGTATAATTAATATACTTTTGAGCAGATACCTTATTAAGTAATACCCGTTTTTTAACGCGTTTACTACACTGTTCAACCAGCATATACCCTAGAGCAAACGCACCAAACCCTCGCACAGCCCAAAGCATCCCATGCTCTAAAGCATCCGGCGATATTGACGCTAAAACTCTAGGGTATAAGTCTGGCCACACTACTACCATAGGAAAACCCAGAGTATATGCCAAAACAACAAAAACTACTGGAGAAACTAATGTCTTAGATTGTTTAGTTACAATTGCCAGCAACCCGGCTATGCAAAAGAAAAGTACTGCAGATTGCTTAGAGCTTAATTCAAACATGCTGAGAGAAATTAGCATCAATAGCAAAAAAAATTGAATATTTTTTTTCAATTTAATTCTTAAAAAAATTAGAGTTATATTATTTAATTAATATAAAATCGATAAAACTCAAAATAAATTCGATTTAAAAAGCACAAACTGCTTTAATTTCAAACCTGTTTTTCTTAGAAAGAAATAGCTGACGAGAGCAGCTCCCATTGCATGAGCTATCGCAACCAAAACACACAAGCCTATAGTACCTTTCCATGTCACAATAGAATATGCTCCAACAACTAAAACAAGTGTTGACAGGCTTTCACCAAAGATTGCAGGGCGGTTCTCTTTCCATGATCTCAACAAATAAACCAATGCTTTCTTAACCCCAACAAATGCAAAAGCTATCAATAAAATTTGTGCATACGACCCTGCAGCGGCAAACTCATTACCAAACACAAAAACAATAAGATATTGAATACTTAGCACAAGCAATATAGTAGATATAAGAACGACACCAATCAACCGACGAAGTGGAATAATAACCTCTTTAAAATTTCCTTTCTCTAACTCAAAAAGAGCTGCTGTTGGCAGCATAATGTTGATAAAGGTTTGGACAAAAAGAGAAACTATTGTTCCAGCAACTGTAACAGCAACAGTATAAAGTCCCAACTCAAAATCGGTAGAAAACAGTATAAGCGCCATCTTGTCTAACTGCATTGAGAGGAACATTAAAATATTTACGACATGCAAACGAGAACTCATCTTTAACAAATAATTAGCTTCAAGCAAAGATGGGAATTTTTTTAACGAAAATCTTACGTGCCAAACACGCGTTAATGCAACAATTGCCGTACCCGCTAATACAGCAATTGCAGCATGCTCTACAGTCATAGTATCCGTTAACCAAAAAACCAGTAACAATAACGGATAAATAACAGCTTGTAGCCCTCGTTGGATGTTGAAGCGTCGAAACTTAAACTCTCCCTGATCTAAAGCAAGATAGTTTTGGGCCAAAAAAGTGAATGGCAAAAACACAAGTAAATATATTTTGGAAAATAAAACATAATCTTGCCTTGATTCATTAAGAAGCAATGGCATAAGATAGAATCCTGCAACACCACCAAGAATTGCTAAAAAAATACTCAACGCAAATATAGTTGACTTAATAGTTTTAGTAACACTAAATTTAGCTGTGTAAATAACAATTCCTTCATTTAACCCCATTGCTACCATGCCCGCAAGGAAATGTGGCCAGAAAACTAGCGCACCCAACAGCCCCCTATCTTCTGCTCCGAGTAGGCGGGCGGCCAAAATTCCACTCAGCGTCCCACATGCCACAATGAAAAAATTTGCCGAAAAGGTTGGCAACCATAATTTCACACAAAACCTCATATGAGCTTCGATTTTATTGGTACACCAAACAGCCGCCCATAACAAGCTAGGGGAAACAATTTGGAATAGACGGAGAACCCGACATAACACTAAAAATATTCTTTAACTCATTTCCTTATGCACATCTCTGGAAAAGGCGATTTAAGAATATTTAGTCATTAGACTCGGGCTATTTTCCTCGATGCTGCAGAGTCCGTTGTAACAGCCTTTTATCTGCGATGAGCTTATTACCGCTAACGCAACAGCGCCTCAAAATACGCAATCGTACGTTGCAACCCTGTTTCCAACGGGATCGTCGGCTGCCAACCGAGTTTTTCCTTGGCCAGCTGGATGTCGGGCTGACGCTGTTTGGGATCGTCTTCCGGCAGGGGTTTGTGGATTAGCAGCGAGCGTGAGCCGGTCTGCTTGAGGATAGTCTCGGCCAGCTCAATCATGGTGAACTCACCGGGGTTGCCGAGGTTAACCGGGCCGGTGAAATCATCCGGGCTGTTCATCAGCTTGATGAAACCCTCGATTAAATCATCGACATAACAAAACGACCGGGTTTGTGTGCCGTCGCCATAAATCGTGATGGGTTCATTCCGCAACGCCTGAACGATGAAATTGGAGACTACCCGGCCATCATTCGGGTGCATGCGCGGGCCGAAGGTATTGAAAATCCGCGCGACTTTAATTTTCAGTTGATGCTGGCGGTAGTAGTCAAAAAACAATGTCTCTGCACAGCGTTTGCCTTCGTCGTAACAACTGCGGCTGCCAACCGGATTGACATGACCCCAGTAGTGTTCCGGCTGCGGATGAATCTGCGGATCACCGTAAACCTCGCTGGTTGAGGCCTGAAAAATCCTGGCTTTGACCCGCTTTGCCAGCCCCAGCATATTGATTGCACCATGGACACTGGTCTTGGTGGTCTGGACCGGATCGAACTGATAGTGAATGGGCGAGGCAGGACAGGCCAGATTGTAAATCTCATCGACTTCGACATAGAGCGGGAAGGTCACATCGTGACGCATCAGCTCAAAATGCGGATTGTCCATTAAGTGCAGAATATTATCCTTGGCACCGGTAAAAAAATTATCAACACAAAGCACATCGTGGCCATCATTCAGCAAGCGCTCGCACAGATGTGAGCCTAAAAAGCCGGCGCCGCCGGTTACCAGAATACGTTTTCGCAGATTCATAAAATTTATGCTCGGAAATTGTGTCTTGGCAAGACCTTAATACCAAGAGGTTGAGCGCAACGAGCGCATAATAGCGTGTGCTTAAGTATTACGACCCTGCTGCCACTGCCAGGCGGTTTGCACAATGGCTTTCAGATCAGCATATTGTGGCTGCCAGTTCAGCTCACTGCGGATGCGTTCGGCATTGCCAACCAGACGCGGCGGATCGCCGACCCGGCGTGGCCCTGTTTCGACCGGAATATCCCGGCCTGTAACCTGACGTGCACAGTCGATAACCTCGCGCACGGAAAAGCCCTGTCCGTTGCCCAGGTTATAGGCTGTGCTGGCAGCGCCCTGCTCCAGTGCTTGCAGAGCCAGCACGTGGGCGGCAGCCAGATCGGTCACATGAATATAATCGCGAATACAGGTGCCGTCCGGGGTGGCGTAATCATCACCAAAAACTGTAATGGCAGGCCGACGACCCAGCGCCGCATCCAGTACCAGCGGAATCAGATGGGTTTCCGGGTCGTGCGCTTCGCCGATCTCGCCTGCCGGGTCAGCACCGGCGGCATTGAAATAGCGCAGACACATGGCGCGCAATCCGTGCGCGTGGTCGAAATCGCGCAGAATCTGCTCAATCATCAGCTTTGACATGCCATACGGATTAATCGGCTGCTGTGGATGCTGTTCCGGGATGGGCATCTGTGTCGGCACGCCATAGGTCGCGCAGGTGCTGGAAAACACAAACTTGTCAATATTGTGATCGCGCAGCGCTTCCAGCAGTGTCAGCGTGCCTGCCACATTATTGCGGTAATACTTGCCGGGGTTCTGCACCGATTCGCCGACATAGGCGTAGGCAGCGAAATGCATTACCGCAGCGGGTTTATACTGCTGCAATACAGCGTCCAGTCTGGGCCGATCGGCAATATCACCCTGCTCTAGCGGTCCCCAGCGCACTGCCCACGGATGGCCGTAAACCAGATTATCGAACACTACGGGCGTATAACCGGCTTGCGCCAGCGCTTTGCAGGCATGGCTGCCGATATAACCGGCACCACCGGTTACAAGAATAGAACGGTTCATGAGGAAAATCCTGGTAGATAAGCAGTGTTCTGCATTATCCGGCATTTTTTGCTCGGGCACCTAAACTCACGCTACCGCCCTTGGGTTTATCGTCTGACTCCCACAAGACGCGATAACATCTGATTTTATTTCCACTCCGCCTGCTTCAGGCAGGGAGATCGATATCTGTCAGTGGCACTGTCAGCCTGGTTTGCTTATGCAGTAACTCCAGCAACAGCACTACACGGGTCTCACCATCAAAGGTCTGAAAAATCGCCTCCAGACCACTAAAGCAGCCACTGGTAATACGCACCCGGTCGCCTTTTTGCAGCAAGGCCCGCGACTCGGTCTGATCCAGCCGTGCCGCGATGGTGTCGATCACCTCGGCAGGCACCACCGCCGGTTCGTTACCAAAGCTCACCAGCCGGGCAACCCCGCGGGTCGAACGCAGCGGATGCCAGTTATCAGTCCAGCGGCAGAGTTGAATAAAGATGTAGTTCGGAAACAGCGGTTCCGGTAGGACAACACGCTGGCCTCTGCGCACCCGCTCAACAGTCATCTGCGGGTAAAAGACGGTGTAGTTCTGATTTTTCAGATTTGTTTCAGCGCGCAATCCCTGTCGGGGCTTGGTTTGAATTACGTACCAGTTGGGTGAAGTGGTTACTTCTTCGGTCATCGTTGGAGCCTCCAGCCTATGTGTTTACCCAGGCAACGGCACCCAAATCACCTGTCATGGCAGCCGCCGAATCTAGCCGCGCCCTATACAGTAATACTGAATCCCGGCCTGCTTCAGGCGAAGCGGGTCATACAGGTTGCGGCCGTCAAAAATAATCGGCTGACGCAAACAAGACTTGATCTCCTCGAAGTCAGGGCTGCGGAATGCCCGCCATTCGGTGCACACTGCCAATGCATCGGCATTTTCCAGTACAGCATAAGGATCATCGAGCAGGAGCAGATCATCTCGCTGGCCATAAATCCGGCGGCATTCCGCCTGGGCTTCCGGGTCATAAGCCTGCACCCGTGCGCCGGCAGCCCACAAGGCTTCCATCAAGACCCGGCTGGGCGCTTCCCGCATATCGTCGGTATCAGGCTTGAACGCCAGTCCCCAGAGCGCGATGGTACGACCCTGCAAACGACCCTCAAAGTGCCGCTCTATTTTGGCAAATAACAGTTGTTTCTGGGCTTTATTACGGGTTTCCACGGCGTCCAGAAGCGCTGGCTCGAGTCCGATCTGGCGCGCGGTATGGGCTAACGCCCGGATATCCTTGGGAAAACAGGAACCGCCGAAACCGATACCCGGATAGATAAAATGAAAGCCGATACGCGGATCTGCACCGATCCCCATGCGGATCTGCTCAATATCCGCACCGACCTGTTCGGCAATTGCCGCCATTTCGTTCATGAAGCTGATTTTGGTCGCCAGCATGGCATTAGCGGCATATTTGCAAAGCTCTGCCGAGCGCACATCCATGACCAGAATGCGATCACGATTGCGATTGAACGGGGCGTACAAATCGCGCAGAACCACTTCGGCACGTGGGCTTTCGACGCCGACGACTATCCGGTCGGGCTTGGTGAAATCGCTGACCGCTGCGCCCTCTTTCAGGAATTCCGGGTTGGACACCACATCGAACTCGATAGCTGCCTCGCGGCTAGCCAACACGGCGGCCAGCGCGTCCCGAACTTGGTCTGCTGTGCCTACCGGTACCGTGGATTTGGTGACAACAATACGATAATCGTTCATGTGCTCGCCGATTGTGCGCGCTACCGCCAGCACATGGCGCAAATCTGCCGAGCCGTCCTCATCGGGTGGTGTGCCTACGGCGATCATCTGCAGCACACCATGCGCGACCCCTTTGGCAGCATCGGTGGTGAACTGCAGGCGACCGCTGCGACAGGTTTCAGCGATAATATCGCTCAGGCCCGGTTCGTGGATGGGGACTTCACCACGCTCCAGCCTGCTGATCCGCTCCTGATCAATATCCACACACACCACATGATTGCCTACCTGCGCCAGGCAGGCACCTGTTACCAGGCCAACATACCCACTACCAAATACAGTGATTTTCATTGCTTCTCCTGGCTTCTATTGCAGTAGAAATTTATCAGGGTATTTTAGCGGCGGAATGATCCAATAGCGCGTTTAAAACGCGGCGCTGTTGTGTCTTCAGAAGCGGGGGCGCGCAGTTGGCGAAACAGCGCCCAGGGCCTGCTCAGCACACGGTAATAGATAATAAGTAAACCAACGCCACCATATAACATCACAGCTTCGGGCATGTGGAGTTCTTGCCCCAACAGGCCAATCCCGGCCAACGTAGCGCTCATTAATATGATCAACAGCAATGCCTGACGCGCATCGTGTGTAGCCCTGACCAGGACATGGTGCAAATGGCGCCGGTCTGGGTGAAACGGTGACAAACCGCAACCCAAACGCCTGGCCATAACCGTTAAGGTATCCAACAGCGGTATGGCAATCAACCATAAAGCGGTTACCGGCGACAGGACTGACGGTGCCTGCTGACTGAGCTCGACCAATAGCCAAACCACAATCAAACCCAGCAGCATACTGCCGGCATCGCCTAGAAACACCTTTTTATGCCGCCCACCAGGCAATTGCAAATTGCAGATCAGATAGGGGATTAGCGCCGGCACCGTCACCCATAACAGGGTGGGCATAGCCTGTCCGCCCGACCAGCATAAATACCCCATGCCAAACAGGGCGAGCAACGTCAGGCTGCCAGCCAGACCGTCAATGCCATCAATCATATTGAACGCGTTGATGACACCAACAATGGCAAATGTGGTGAAAGGTACCGCCCATAGCCCCAGTTTGATTTCACCCAAGCCGAACAGATCGCCCAGGGATTCGATGACAACACCAGCACCCAGCGTCATGATCAGAGCTGCCGTCAGTTGAGCTAGTAAGCGGGAACGCACCCCGAGCTCAAAGCGGTCATCCAGTCCGCCAATCACGATCAGAAATGCGCCGGCTAACAGAAAATAGAGTTCTTGTATTGTGGGTGTTGACAACAATAACGCAGCTGCCAGCCCGCTATAAATAGCTATACCGCCTACCAGGGGTGTGGATTGCTGGTGTTTTTTACGAGTTTGGTTCGGATGATCCAGCAGGCCTATGCGATAAGCCACACCAGACATAAAATGCAATGCTACCCACGTTACCGCGGTAGTTATGACAACAACAATGATAAAACCCAAAATAATCCCTCACTCGGCGCATAAGTAAATCTTAAGCTTGTATCAAGCGTGTCTTGATTTGGAATGCAATAGTGAGGAATCGGCAGCTATAAAGAAAAACTGTAAAAATATTTTTAGTTTAATTAAGCCAAGCAAGCCAGCAGTTTTAAATAACATCAGTATTTCCTTATTTGAGAATTAATTTCATAACAAAAAAAAACAAAAATCCAAAAAACATCTTATAATTATAAAAAAATTCCCCAAAACACTGAAGCCATTGGCTTTCTCATTTATTATTTTTCCGCATTAAACCTGTATTAACTCCTTAATGCAAGCTTAAAAATAAGACATCAAAATTCCCGTACCAAGAACCCGCATTACTCATCGAGTAAAAAGCAATTTAAATATTGCCAGCAACTATTAAAATCATTACCGACATTAATAATACGCCAAGTCGCCAAAGATTGCCCTGCCTGCTCTGTAACCTGCAGCAATCCCAGCTTCAATAGCTTTGCTTCCGTGGCTGCAGCACAAGCAGTAGCGATAGCGAGCGTCGGTTATTTGCACAAAACAGCCTCCCGAGTGGATCCTTCTTGCTGCCGACACTGTACGCATCAGCATTATTGAATCAATACATCCACTGCAGGATCAGATTTGTAACATTTTATAACAATTATGTAACAATTTATAACAATTAAAAATGCACTTGTCCAGTACGGATAAGCATTTATGCACAAGCTTTATGCTTACTGACCAAGTTCGGCCGGATCGATGGTTACGGGCTTGCCCTCCGGACTCAGTAGCTTTTCCACCCGCTGTTCGGCCTGTTCCAGCACTTTCTGGCAGTTGCGGCTCAATTCAACACCGCGAGCGAATTGTTGCAGTGCTTCATCTAAACTGAGATCACCCTGCTCCAGCGCTTCGACTAGCTGTTCCAACTCCTGCAGGGATTGTTCAAATTTTACGGTGGGCTTCTTGGCTGGCATGATGGAATTCCTCATCTGTTTCAGGTGACTTGTCGGCGCTTGTGACATTCTTAGGGTATGGGTTGCAAGGTCAACGGTGTATTGACAACTTCACTTAATGATCCTATAGTTACGTTCATATTTAGACTGAGTCTAAATAGCTTTCGGACGTTTTTCACTGACAATTTCTTGACCCACAACAGGAGTATAGACATGTCGCTAAAAGGCAGCAAAACCGAGCAAAATTTGAAAGATGCATTCTCGGGTGAGTCGCAAGCCAACCGTCGGTATCTGTATTTTGCATCCAAAGCTGATGTCGAAGGTTATAACGATGTTGCCGCTGTGTTCCGTTCTACCGCCGAAGGCGAGACCGGCCATGCTCACGGCCATCTGGAATACCTGGAACAGGTCGGCGATCCGGCCACTGGCTTGCCCATCGGCCCCACCGGTGACAACCTGAAAGCCGCCATTGCCGGCGAAACCCACGAATACACTGATATGTATCCAGGTATGGCGAAAGCAGCTCGCGAAGAAGGTTTCGACGAAATCGCCGATTGGTTCGAAACCCTGGCCAAAGCCGAACGTTCCCACGCCAATCGTTTCCAGAAAGCCCTGGATAACCTGGACGCCTGAGTTTAGACACCTGTCTTCGGGCAATCAGATATAAGTAAGTTTTAAGGCGATTGTCGCTGGAGGCTGGCTACTGCGCCAGCCTCTGTTGTTTTAGGCTTCAAAGTAGCGTTATCAGATTATGCAAAAACTCACCCGCACTGATTTATTTTCTTTGGAAACGTACGCCGAAAAACGACCGGAATTCCGCTCTCAGGTGATGGCGCACAAGAAAAAACGCCATGTCCAGTTAGGCGACCATGCCACGCTGAGCTTTGAAGATCGAATGACGATCCAATATCAGGTTCAGGAAATGTTGCGGATCGAGCGCATCTTCGAAGCCGCCGGCATTGAGGAAGAGCTGGCTGCGTATAACCCTCTGATTCCGGATGGCAGCAATCTCAAGGCAACGTTCATGATTGAATACGACGATGTCGAGGAACGCAAACAGGCCTTGTCCCAATTAATCGGTATCGAGGACAAAGTCTGGGTACAGGTCGAGGGACATGCTGCTGTGCTGGCTATCGCCGATGAAGATCTGGAACGTGAAACTGACGAAAAAACCTCCGCTGTACATTTTCTGCGTTTTGAGTTCACCCAGCCCATGGTTAATGCCGCCAAACAGGGCGCGGCCATCGCTATCGGTATCGATCACCCGAATTATCAGGTAAAAATAGACACTTTGCCTGCACCGGTCCGGGACGCCCTGGTCGCAGACTTCGATTGAGTCAGGCCCCTCCCCGAAACGTTCATCTCAGGGTACACTGCGCAACGCGGCATTGTGCCGCTGTTGATTGCATGAGTGTATTATCCGCGTATGAGCCAAAGCCTGCCCAATCTGCCCAAATCGAAAGATGCGAAAGAAACCACTAAAGACAGCTATGATGCGTCCTCAATAGAGGTCTTAAGCGGACTCGACCCGGTGCGGCGGCGACCGGGCATGTATACCGACACCAGCCGCCCTAATCACCTGGCCCAGGAAGCGATTGACAACAGTGTCGACGAAGCGCTGGCC
Source organism: Gammaproteobacteria bacterium (assembly GCA_041396125.1). Lineage (GTDB taxonomy): Bacteria > Pseudomonadota > Gammaproteobacteria > Competibacterales > Competibacteraceae > JAWKZG01. The sequence continues at coordinate 333,176 of JAWKZG010000003.1, forward strand.
GGTCATGCGTCCCTGATCGAAGTCACTCTGCATGAAGACAGCTCGCTAAGTGTGCGCGACGACGGTCGCGGCATGCCGGTCGATATTCATCCCGAAGAAGGTATCCCCGGTGTCGAACTTATTCTGACCCGCTTGCATGCGGGCGGTAAGTTCTCGCAGAAAAGCTATAAATTCTCCGGCGGTCTGCACGGTGTCGGCGTGTCGGTCGTCAACGCACTGTCCCAGCAGCTGCAAGTCTGGGTACGCCGGGGTGGTCAGGAGTACAACATCGCTTTCGCCAACGGCGAGAAAACCTCCGACCTGACTGTGGTCGGCGATGTTGGCAAGCGCAATACGGGCACGACAGTACGCTTCTGGCCTGATCCGCAATATTTCGACTCACCCCGCTTCTCAACCCCCAGACTCAAGCACTTGCTGCGCGCAAAAGCGGTGTTGTGCCCAGGGCTGACCGTGCGCTTTCGCGATGAAATCAACGCCGAACGCGAGGAATGGTGTTACCAGGACGGCTTGCGGGATTATCTGAGCGAAGCTTTGCAGGGTTTCGAGCAATTACCCGAGCCGCCGTTTACAGGCCATATGAGCAGTGACCACGAAGCGGCTGACTGGGCTCTGACCTGGCTGCCGGAAGGGCTGCCCAGCGGCACCAGCGCGGTCACTGAAAGCTATGTCAACCTGATTCCCACTGTGCAGGGAGGCACGCATGTCAACGGTCTGCGCACCGGATTGACCGAGGCGGTCCGCGAGTTCTGCGAATTTCGCAATCTGCTGCCGCGCGGGGTTCGGCTGACCCCGGAAGATGTGTGGGAGCACTGCAGCTATGTGCTGTCGGTCAAACTGCAGGATCCGCAGTTTTCCGGTCAGACCAAGGAGCGCCTGTCCTCACGCGAATGCGCTGTTTTCGTTTCCGGCGTTCTCAAGGACAGTTTCAGTTTATGGCTGAATCAGCACGTTGATGCCGGTGAGCGTATCGCCCAGCTTGCTATCAGCAATGCCAGCCAACGCTTGCGGACTGAGAAAAAAATTGTCCGTAAAAAAATTGCCTCGGGCCCTCCCCTGCCTGGCAAACTGGCCGATTGCAGCGCTCAGGATTTATCCCGCACCGAGCTGTTTCTGGTAGAAGGGGATTCTGCCGGCGGCTCGGCAAAGCAGGCCCGTAACCGTGAGTTTCAGGCCATCATGCCGTTGCGCGGCAAGATTCAGAATACCTGGGAAGTCGATTCCGGCCAGGTGCTTGGTTCACAGGAAATCCATGATATTGCGGTGGCCATCGGGGTCGACCCTGGCTCGGACAAACTGGATAGCCTGCGCTATGGCAAAATCTGTGTTCTGGCTGATGCCGATTCCGATGGTGCGCATATCGCAACCCTGCTCTGCGCACTGTTTCTGCGTCATTTCCGTCCACTGGTCGAAGCCGGTCATATCTTTATCGCCATGCCACCGCTGTTTCGGATTGATGTCGGTAAAGAGGTCTACTACGCTCTCGACGACGCGGAAAAACAGGGCGTGCTGGATCGCATCGCGGCTGAAAACAAAAGAGGGAAGGTCAATGTCACTCGCTTTAAGGGTCTGGGGGAAATGAACCCGCTGCAGCTGCGCGAGACCACCATGGCCCCAGACACCCGGCGCCTGGTACAGCTAACCGTCGAAGCTGGCGACGAAACGCCCGCTTTGCTGGATATGCTGCTGGCCAAGAAGCGCGCCGCTGATCGCAAGAACTGGCTGGAAGAGAAAGGAAATCTGGCGCAAATTTGAGCCTTTTCCCCTCTGACAGGTCAAATCATTTATACTTGCAAACTCGCAATGTAAATGACTGTTATTTCTATTTATGGCGGAGCCAAAGGCGTGAGTTCCCAAGACCTTAAGCAAGCTGGCCTGAAAGTCACCCTGCCCAGAATGAAAATTCTGGATATCCTGCAGGACAATCAGGATTCGCATCTGAGTGCGGAAGATATCTACAAATCCTTACTGAGCGCTGGCGAGGAAGTCGGCCTGGCGACAGTTTACCGAGTGCTGACGCAGTTTGAATCGGCAGGTCTGGTCAAGCGGCACCATTTTGAAAGTGGGCAGTCTGTTTTCGAGTTGGATCAAGGCGATCACCATGATCATATTCTGTGCCTGCAATGCGGCCGGATCGAGGAATTCGTCGATGCTGAAATCGAGAAGCGGCAACATAAGATTGCCACCAAACTCGGCTTTACCCTGGCAGATCATAGCCTGATTCTATACGGTAACTGCACCAAACAGGACTGTCCTTACCGAACCTCGCTCTGATACATAACGCGCCTGACCTTACCGCATTTTCAGTCCACGATATTGTCATTCCCATGCGGACGGGAATCCAAAAGCTGTTTTTTTTAAACAGCTTTTTTAGGGTTCATTTCAGGTCACGGCTGCGGGAAATACTGTAACTCAGGCCAATCACCGGCAATAAGCCAACCAGCACAATCAAGAGCGCTGCCAGCGCAGACTGCTCCAGCAATTCGTCCGAGGCAAACTGGTACACATGGGTCGCCAGCGTATCGAAATTAAACGGCCGCAGCACCAGGGTCGCCGGCAGCTCTTTCATGCAATCGACGAACACGACCAGCGCTGCCGTCAGCAAGCCACCACGAATCAGCGGCAGATGAACGCGGCGCAACGTGAACATGGGCCCATGCCCCAGCGAACGCGACGCCATATCCATGGAAGGCGTGACTTTAGCCAGACTGGATTCAACCGCACCTAGGGCTACAGCCAGAAACCGTACAACATAGGCGAACAGAATTGCGAATACGGTGCCACTGAGCAATAAGCCGGTACTGACGCCGAACAGATCACGCATCCAGCCATCGATAGTATTATCGAAACGGCTGAGCGGAATCATCACACCAATTGCCAGCACGGCGCCCGGCATCGCGTAGCCCAAGCCGGCCAGACGTACCGCACCAGTCAACCAGCGGTTATTGTTCAGACGCCGGCTATAGGCCAGGAAAATTCCGATCAGCAACGCCAGCACAGCAGCCGTGAACGACAGCATGATACTGTTCAGCGCATAGGTTCGAAATTCTGCCGTCCAGGATTGCTCAAAATACCCTATGGCATACCATACCAGCACCCCGGCCGGCACCAAAAACCCCAGTACCAGCGGTAACATACACACCAGCAGTGCCAGCGTAACGCGCCAGCCACGCAGGGCATAACCTGGCAGTCGCTGAAACCGGCGATTGCCCTGATAATGCGCCTGCCGTCGCCGCCCCAAGCGCTCCAGCATGATCAGTATCGCGACAAAAATCAGCATGACACTGGCAATCTGTGCGCCACCACCCAAATTACCCATACCGAGCCAGACATCGTATAAGCCTGCGGTAAGATTACGCACGGCAAAGTAATCGACGGTACCGAAGTCATTCATGACTTCCATTAAAACCAGTGCCAGGCCAACGGCAATAGCAGGTCGGGCTAGAGGCAGTGATATCCGGAAAAAACTTGACCAGGCGTTGTGTCCGAGCACGCGGGCGGCATCCAGCATATAAGGCGACTGTTCCATAAACGCCGCCCGCGCCAGCATATACACGTAAGGGTACATGACCAGCGTCATCATACTGATCGCACCACCCAGACTGCGAATTTCGGGAAACCAGTAGTCGGCTTTGCTCTGCCAGCCAAACCAGGCGCGCAATGTAGACTGCACCAGACCGGCGTATTCCAGTAAATCGGTATAGGTATAAGCGATGACATAAGCCGGTACTGCAAATGGCAGTAACAACGCCCATTCGAACAGACCACGTCCCGGAAACCGACACATGGTAACCAGCCAGGCCGTTGCCACCCCCAATATCAGGGTACCGACGCCAACGCCCAGCAACAGAAACAGCGTAGTTCGTAAATAGCCCGGCAGGACTGTGGCACTCAGATGCGGCCAGATATTTTCTTCCGGCGCCAGCGCTAACAGCAAGATTGAAATAACCGGCAAAGCTACCAGTAAAGCAGCCGCCAATGCCCCCAGCAGCCAGGGATTACGCCACTGACCGGAACTACTGATACCAGTATCCGGCCAGTGGCGAACCAGCGTTGCCGTACCGGCTTGCTGGCTCATGCTTTTTGCGTCTTATAATCAGTCGTCAAAACCAACTCGATCCACCATAAGAATAGCCGCTTTACGATTTTGGGAAACAGTCGCCAGCGGTAATTCATCAATTTTAAATTCGCCCCAGGATTGCAGCAGATCAGGCCAGGTAACACCGGGTTTGACCGGGTATTCAAAATTCTGTCTGGCGTATATTTGCTGCGCCTGATCGTCGCTGAGGAATTCCATTAGCTTGATCGCATTTTCTTTGTTCGGTGCGCTCTGCGTCAAGGCCATCCCGCTGATATTGACGTGGGTGCCGCGATCGCTCTGGTTGGGGAAGACCACATTGACAGCTTCAGCCCAGGCTTTCTGCTCCTCGTTGTGCAGCATCAGGCCAATATAGTAATTATTGATAACGGCGATATCGCACTCGCCCTCTTTGATCGCTTTTACCTGGGCCCGGTCGTTGCCTTGCGGTTTGCGCGCCAGGTTATTTTTAACCCCGGTCAGCCACTGTTCGGCCTGTTCCTCGCCATGATGTGCAATCATGGATGCCAGCAGCGCTACATTATAGACATGCTTGCCGCTGCGACTGCAGATCTTGCCCTGCCATTGCGGATCGGCCAGATCCTCATAGCTCTGAATAGCCCCTTCCGCTACTCGATCCTTGGATGCAGCAATCAGACGGGCGCGCAGCGTTAGGCCAAACCAGTGTCCGGCAGGATCGCGGAATTGGGATGGAATATTCTGTTCCAGCACGGCATCACTGACCGCTTGCGTGACACCCGCATCGACGGCTTCCTGCAAACGGCCAATATCAACGGTGACAATCAGGTCTGCCGGACTGTTGCGACCTTCCTGCTTGAGCCGTTCGATCAGGCCTTTATCATCGAAAACCACATTGACATCAATGCCGGTTTCCTTGGTAAAAGCATCGAATAGCGGTTCGACCAAAAAAGGCTGACGGTAAGAATATACATTGACTTCGCCATCGGCCCAAACAGCGGATGACGACAGCAGCGCCGCCGTGCTGCAAAACCCAAGCAATACTTTCTGCAAATGTTTCATACAATAAACACTCCTTTATGTATTAAAGATATGGAGATAACGAACAGGTAACAGGACTCGGAGAACAACAAAAGAATACAAATGCGTATGATTCTCATTTATTATAAAGCGATAACAGGCAAGGTCAATAGGGTAAATATGAGAATATCCTCACTTACAGCCCTGGCCAGGCGCGGTAAACTGTGCCGGGTTTCATTGCACTAAACGACGTCACAACGACATGTGATCACTCATGGCTAAAATTTTTCTTCTTGCAGGCAGTATTGCCGCTGCGCTGGCCGTTGCGCTAGGCGCTTTCGGAGCGCATGGTTTACGGCATAAGCTGGAGGCGGATTTATTAGCGGTGTATCAGACCGGTGTGCAGTATCATTTTTATCACGCGCTGGGTTTGCTGGTAATCGGCGTACTGAGCATGCAACTGCCGGAGTCTGCTCTCCTGCGCTGGGCAGGCCTACTGATGCTGCTCGGTATCGTACTTTTTTCCGGCAGCCTGTATCTGCTGGCTATCAGCGGTATACGCTGGTTGGGTGCAGTCACACCAATCGGCGGTATCGCTTTTATCAGCGCCTGGTTGCTCATGGCAATAGCCCTCTGGAAAGCCGTATAAAACACGACCGACGCGCTGTTACCCGGTGCGCTTCAACTCACATCCAATGGCACCCTGACAGGGTTACTATATGACAGTTAAAAGCATTCTGATTACGGGCTGCTCGTCCGGTATTGGTTATTGCGCCGCGCAGGGTTTGCACGCCCGTGGCTATCGGGTCTTCGCGACCGCACGTAAAGCGGCGGATGTCGCCCGCCTGCAAGAAGAGGGACTGGAAAGCCTGCAGCTGGATCTGAACGATTCGGACTCGATCCAGTCCTGTCTGGAGACTATCCTGGAACGCACCGGCGGCACCCTGGATGCCTTATTCAACAACGCCGCATTTGGTCAGACCGGTGCGGTCGAAGATCTACGCCGCGAGGTATTGCGGGCGCAATTTGAGACTAATCTGTTTGGCACCCATGAATTGACCTGTCTGGTCTTGCCAGTGATGCGTCGGCAAGGCCATGGCCGCATCATACAAAACAGCTCGGTGCTGGGTCTGGTAACTATGCCATTTCGGGGTGCATACAGTGCCAGTAAGTTCGCGCTGGAGGGATTAACCGATACCTTGCGAATGGAGCTGCGCGGCAGCCCTATCCATGTCAGCCTGATCGAGCCTGGCCCGATTCTGACCCGGTTTCGGGCCAATTCACTGGAGCTGTTCAAACGCAATATTGATTTTGAGCACAGCCCGTTTCAGGAGACCTATCGCGCCACTCTGCAGCGCCTGGAAAAAACAGGGGCGGCCGTACCTTTCACCTTAACGCCTGAGGCTGTTTTGAAAAAACTGCTTCATGCGCTCGAAAGCCCGCGTCCGAAAGCCCGCTATTACGTTACGGTACCGACCTATTTATTCGCTTATCTGCGCCGGCTGCTGCCAACCGGTTTACTGGATAGCGTGGTTGCTAATCGGGCCTGAAACTTACTCCCCGAACCAATACTCGGGCGCTTTTTAAACACGTATTTATTTAAAAAAATTCAATCGTTATCGGAGTAGAGATCATACAATGCGGCCAGGGCAACGGCCCGTGCCCAGGGCACCCGTATCGCCCCTTCTACATACCCGCGGATCAGCGTTAACGCCCACTCCAGCCGCTTATCGTCCAATACCCGCAGGTCGGCAAAACGCAGCAAACGCGCTTGATCCAGATGTATACTGGCATACACTGTCGCCAAGGTTCGGGCGGAAAGAGAACCACGCGCTTCCGCTGTACACCAGCGATAGGCACAGCGCTCTGCTTCCGCAGCGCGCTGTGTGAGATTATCCAAAACTGGCCTATGATCTTGACTCATGCGGCGATTACCTTCGGAACTCGCATTTTGCCTAGTCCCGCATCGATTGCTTACCTGATAACATTAGTCGAAAATTTGCAAAATGCGAGCTTAGTTAACACCACTAAAGGTTTTTTCATGCCACAAGAATTTGATTTTTCAAATGCCGGCCGCCTTCCGATGGATGGCGATAATGTCGCTATCGCAACACGACGGCTGGACGCCGGTAGCGTCATCCATTACCAGGGACAGCAACTGCAGCTGTCGCATACTGTGATGGAAGGCCACCGTTTCGTACTGCACCCCATCGCCGAGGGTGAATCGCTGTTGAGTTGGGGGCTGCCATTTGGCCATGCTTTGCGTGCTATCGCTCCGGGCGAGTATGTCTGCAACACTAAAATTCTGAACACACTGCGGCATCGCAGCATTGATTTCGAACTGCCAAGTGCGCCGAATTTCAGTGATCATATGCAGCGCTATGAACTGAGTCCGGAACAATTCCAGGCCGCCGAGCAAGTGCCGCCGCACCCGCAGGCACGCACATTTATGGGCTATGCCCGTGATGGTAGCCGCGGAGTAGGCACTCGCAATATGATCGTCATACTGGCGGTCAGCTCTCTAACCGGCAGCTTTGCCCGTGCCCTGGAACAGCGTTTTCGCGACCGGCTGCATGATTACCCGAATGTGGATGGTGTTGTTGCCATTGCCCACACCGAAGGCGGCGGACGGGATACACCCAATAACCGGGACTTGTTACTGCGCACCCTGGCAGGTTTTATGGTGCACTCCAACTGCGCTGCTGTATTAGCTGTGGATTATGGCAGTGAGCCGGTCAATGGCGCGAGTCTGCGCGAGTTCATGCAGGCCAATGGCTATCCGCTGGACCAGGTAACCCATCGGTTTCTGAGCCTGGATCGCGATTTTCACAGCATGCTGGAAACAGCAGCCAGCCAGATCGAACAGTGGCTCCCTGAGGTCAATGCGATTACTCGCAGCGAACAGTCGGTCGCACACCTGAAACTGGCTCTGCAGTGCGGTGGCTCGGATGCATTTTCTGGTATTTCCGGTAATGCCCTGGCCGGTTGGGTGGCGAAAGAAACCATCAAAAACGGCGGCAGCGCCAATCTGGCCGAAACCGATGAGCTGATCGGTGCCGAGCCTTATGTCCTTGCCAAGGTTCGCGATATAGATACAGCCCGCTCGTTTCTGGACAAGATTGAGAATTTCAAGGAACGCGCTCGCTGGCACGGCCATTCCGCCGAAGGCAATCCGTCTGGCGGCAACCAGTTTCGCGGTCTGTACAATATCGCGCTGAAATCAATTGGCGCTGCCCGCAAAAAAGACCCCGAAGTACGCCTGGATTATGTCATCGATTACGCTCAGCCGATGCGCGAATCCGGTTATTATTTTATGGACAGTCCGGGCAATGATCTGGAAAGTATCGCCGGTCAGGTCGCAGCTGGAGCCAACCTGATTCTGTTCATTACGGGGAATGGCTCCATCACCAATTTCCCTTTTGTGCCAACCTTGAAATTCGTCACTACCTCCGGCCGCTGGCAGATGCTGGCCAATGAGATGGATGTCAACGCAGGCCGCTACCAGGACGGTATGCCGATGGATGAACTCGGTATGGAAACGTTCGAGCTGGCGTTAAAAATCGCGTCCGGCCAACGTAGTCTTGGTGAACAGGCGGGGCATGCCCAGGTTTCGATCTGGCGCGACTGGCGCCAGACTGAAGGCGGCCATGTAGAAGAGATTCTGCACCGCCCGGCACCCTCTGGCCAGGCTTTGCCGGTACGCCCCAGTGATCCTGTCGATGCTCGTTTTCGTGCTTATCGTACCCAGCAGGGCTATGCCAGTGACCGTATCGGGCTGGTAGTACCGACCAGTCTTTGCTCCGGTCAGGTCGCCCGCATGCTGGCCGAGAAGCTTAACCGGCAACACCTGCAGGGCAAAACCAGCGCTACCGACAAGATATCCCGTTATGTTGCCCTGGTACACACCGAAGGCTGCGGTGCTGCGCCAGGCTATTCGCAGAACCTGTATTTACGCACGGTATTAGGCCACATCAATCACCCCATCGTCGCCAAGGGCCTGTTTCTGGAGCACGGCTGTGAGCAGACGCATAATGACGCAATGCGCCATTACCTGGATGAGTCAGGTCTGGATATCGAACACCTGGGCTGGGCCAGCGTGCAGTTGGACGGCGGCATTGTCAATGTTATGGATAAAGCCGCTGATTGGTTTTGCCGATCAGCTTGAAACGATGCCAGATCGCGTGGCGGAAACCGTCGGCCTGGAACATCTGCGACTTGGTCTGGGCAGTGTGGGCAGAATGTAGCGTGAACAGCGCGCAAAGTCTGGCGTTACTGGCACAACAGGTTGTAAATGCAGGTGGCCTGATCGTGATTCCGGCTAACGCCAGCCTGCTGCAGAATACAGCATTTCGGCAGACGCTTTTGCTTGATCCGGAGAATATCTCGCCCACGCTGGCCTACGGCCAGGCTGCCCCCGGACAAGGTTTGCATATTATGGAAACGCCGACCGATCATGCCGTGGAAACATTGACTGGTTTGGGTGCAACCGGGGTCGAGGTAATTCTGACACATCAGACAGGCCCCTTATTGCAGGCCCATCCGATGATACCGGTGCTGCAGGTCAGTGCCGATCCAGACACACAGCAGCGCTATCAGAATGATCTGGATCTGCAGCTGGATGCCGCTGAAAAGAGCGCGCTAAATACGGAAAAGCTGCTGGCCAAAGTGCTGGCAGTGGCCTCAGGCGACTACACTCCCCGTCTGCTGGCCCAAGGCAATACGGACTTTCAGTTGACGCGCGGCTTGCTGGGATTATCGCTTTAGCATAACGATAACCACCTGGAGGCGTTTAGCCGGACATCTGCCGCTGGCGGATATCCTCGGCATCTTCCTCTGGGTGGGCACCGCAGTACCCCGCTACAGTCTCGCGTAAAAGCTCATCGATGAGAGTGTAATCGAAGTGCTTCGAGGCCTGTGTCAGGCGCTCAAGCGTGCGCTGCACTTGCAGCCAAGGCAGGCTTTCTTCATGTGCACGCTTGATCATGGGATGATCAGTAGGTTCATTAACATCACCGATCAACAGCTCTTCATGCAGCTTTTCGCCGGAGCGTAATCCGGTAAAAACAATCTCGATATCGCCATCAGGATTGTGCTCATCACGCAGTCGCAAACCGGACAGTTCAATCAGGCGTCGTGCCAGATCAACGATCTTCACCGGTTCGCCCATGTCCAGCAAAAAAACTTCGCCACCTTGTGCCATCGAACCGGCCTGGATCACGAGTTGTGCAGCCTCCGGGATGGTCATGAGGTAACGAGTAACTTCGGGATCCAGACCGTTACGGGCCCCTTCAGCGAATCTGTTCACGAAACAGAGGTACAACCGAACCGACGACGCCAGTACGTTGCCAAACCGGACAATACAAAACCGGGTTCGATAGGCCTGTCTGGTCATTCCCTGCAGTACCAGTTCTGCCAGACGCTTGGTCGCGCCCATCACATTGCTGGGCCGCACGGCTTTATCAGTAGAGATGAAGACAAATGTTTCAACATTAGTCTCGGCAGCGGCCAGTGCGGTGTAATACGTGCCGAAAATATTGTTCTGCACACCTTCGATTGGATTTGCCTCGACAATCGTTACATGCTTATACGCTGCCGTGTGGTAAACCGTTTGCACCCGGTATTGCTGCATGATGATTTTCATGCGCTTGCGATGACTGATCGAACCCAGCACGGCAATCAATTCGGGGGGATGAGCTAAGCTTTTGCAGAGCGTACGCAGTTCCTGCTCAATCCGGTATAAAGCGAATTCTGAAACTTCAAACAACACCAGCCGGCGTGGGCCAAGCTGGATGATCTGACGGCATAATTCGGTGCCGATTGAACCGCCAGCTCCTGTGACCAGAACGGCTTTGTTGCGTATGCATGCTGCCAATAATACGGGATGCGGCTTGATTGGATCCCGTCCCAGAATGTCCTCTACATCCACTGCACGCAGATCGTCGATGCGTTTCGTACCGCTGGCCAGTTCGGTCAGGCTGGGCATGACCATCAGGCGCACAGGCAAACCGGTCAGGCGTGACAGGATATTGCGCCGTTGCCGCCTCGAAGCTGACGGAATAGCCAGTAATACGGCCTCGGCTTGATTACGTTCAAGCAGACGTGCCAACTGATCGGGAGCAGATACTTTCAGCCCCAGCACGACACTGCCCTGCAATTCAGTGTTATCGTCAACAAACGCTACCGGGCTGTATTCCGGATCGTGCCTCAGTGCCATCGCCAATTGCACTCCCGCGACCCCAGCACCATAGATAATCACTCGGTTTACGAATCCCGTCACCGGCAAACCGACGCAATAAATAATCTCTTAACAAGAGCCGGCTACCGCTGATCAGAGCAAACCACAATGAACCAGTAGATGAACCAGACAGAGCGCGGTACCAGCGCTATTCGTAACATTGCCCAGCTGGCAATCACCAGCAGTACCGCAATCGTCACACCTTTAAAATCGTATAGAATAATTCGTAACCGGCATATCGTAGTACTGACCGATACAGGCCAATCCCCCAGCAGATGGGCAATACCAGCGCCAGCGAAATAGGCATCAGTAACACAGCCTGCGCCAACATATCTGGCCACCACTCGCCCAAGCGAATAGCAAAAAAGCCGCCCAGACAGCAACAACGACCACCACGCTATCCAGTACCAATAGCAACAGTCTTCAAAGCGTTCTCAGTAATCCCGTAAAATAATCAATCATTACGACAGACACGAATTTAGTGTTTATGAATTTAATTTATACAGTATAAATTAATACCTTGAACAGACGCTTAATAAAGTTGCTCCTGTTTCACAACCAGCCCCCAATCGATATACCAGCCCTAGTAGCGGCAATACCGCCAGCACAGCAATCACGCTATCCCATTGTGGCAGCCGGGAAGCCATCCAGGCGCAGGGCAGTAACCAGCCGATATTCAGCATGAGCACAGCCAGTGTCACCACAGCATGGCTGTTGCAGCGGCGGGCAGCCCGCTGATAAGCATGGCTGCAATGTGGTTCATACCAGCGGGCACAGCGGATAATACGGTGTAATAAGGTGTAAGTCGCATCAACCAAGAAGACCGCCAGCAGGATGAATTCAGCCCAGATCGATAGTAATTGCTGTTCGGCACCGGCCAGCAAACAAACCCCAAGCACATAACCGAGAAAACAGCTTCCGCTGTCACCCATGAAAATACGCGCAGGCGCCCAGTTCAAGAGCAGAAAAACCAGCGCTGGCAGCAGCCAGTATAGCCATGACACGGCTAATATCATGCGTGGTTGCCGTCAGCAAAATGAAGGCTAAAGCGACAAAGATGGCCTCACTGGCGGCCAGTCCATCAATCCCGTCCATAAAGTTATACAGATTGATCAGCCAAACCAGCGCGATAAGCAGTATCAGTTGTTCCCCCCACCACAGTAACGGTGGCAGACTCGATACCAGATCGACACCCTGCAGGCAGTACAATGCCCAAGCAGCCGCTAGAAACTGCCCAAGCAGACGCCAACTACGCCTTAAAGAATAATAATCGTCCAGCAGACCGATACATGCCAGTCCCCCGCCACCATACAACAACGCGTTCAATAAAGCGGAGTCTAGACTTGTGGTGAATTGCAGCCATCCCAAACCTAGCGTAAACGCTACCACAACAGCTAAACCGCCACCACGCGGTGTAGGCACACTATGCGAGCTACGGGCATTGGGCAAATCCAGCATCCCGCCACGATACGCCCAACGAGCTATTCCCCAGCTCCCCAGCGCTGAGATCAGCACAATCCCACTCATTGCTATCCAGTTTGACACGCTCTTATTCCTAATGATCTGCTGTGAGTAAAGTACATTCACAACAACCGCCAGCCGTGAGTGTTATAAAAGCGTAATGCCGCCCGCATAAACATTGCGATATGACGCCAGCCCTTGCGTGCAGCATGCCCCCCATAGTGCACAATGCAAACCGAGGGCACATAAACAGTGCGGGCTTTGGCAGCAGCTATCCGAATACTGAGGTCATAATCTTCGAAATATAAAAAATATGCCGGATCAAAACCATTTATGCTGCGCACGACGGAACCTCGCAGCCACATGAAACACCCGCTGACCAAGGGCACATCCCAAACCGGCTTCGTATCAATCACGTCCCTCATCTCATAACGCGCCAAACGCTGGTTGAATAGCTGTTGTAGTCCGGCCGGCGCAAATCCACGCAGCAGTAAATCAACAACGGCCGGATAACGTTTGCAAAGATAGTCAGTCGTACCATCAGGCCCTTGTACTGCGGGGGCCAGCAAACCTGCCTGCGGATAACGCTGCATAAAATCCAAAGCGGCAATAATGGCATCAGCCGCCAACACAACATCCGGGTTTAGAACCAGATGATAGTCACTGGAAGATTGCAATATGGCCAGATTATGACCTCGACCATAGCCGATATTACCGTGTCCCCGTATCCATTCGATATTATGAAATGACGCCAGCATCGCTGCAGGCCGCTCATCAACCTCGTTAGCTCTAGTTGAGTCTGGATTATTATCCACCAGCACAAGCCGTACAGTTCCTAAGCACTTATTTTGCAAAGCGATACCGACCGCCCCCGCCAGACTACTCAGGCATTCCAGCAATAAGCGTGTATCGGTGCGAAACAGGACGATTGAAATGGTTAAGGATGGGGGCGACAGCACACGGTCCCGACCTTTGTCTCAGCGACGTAACCAGGCAGCCCAGAAACGCTTTTTTTTCAAGCGTTTCTGAGTAGGCTCAAATCCTTTACGGTAACGCAGCACTCGAGCCGGATTACCCGCAGCTATAGCCGCTTTCGGTATATCGCGGGTTACTACGCTGCCAGCACCGACCACGGCACCTTCGCCAATCGTAACTCCTTGCAGGACCGTCGCTCCAGCAGCAATCCATGCCCCTCGACCGATATCAATTGACTGATAAGTGAGGGGATTACGCCAGATGCTAAGGTGCGCACCATCAATTAAATGACCGGCAGAAAGGATTTTGACATGCGAACCAATCAATACCTCGTCACCAATGCGTAGTCCACCTTCACCCGAAAGATAGCAAAACGAATTAACGATGACATGATTGCCGAAAATCAGGTTGGTATCGGGATGTTGGGCGGGGTCCCCCAAGACGAGGCGGATGTGATCATACAGGCTGACATCTTGCCCTAAAAAAATGCCATGATCCTGCATTTGCCGCTGTTCGCGCAGTATAGTAACAGAAGGTGAGATACGACAGTTCTCACCAATAGCATCAATGCCCGGAAAAGTGGTCGTAACAGGAGGAACACCTAACATCAGCGATGATCATTGCTGTTGTAGTGCTGAGGATACATCATTAATCAAAAGATTAACCGGCCATTTCTTTTTGAGTTCATTGATTAGCGCTCTATAACGCTGTTTATTGCAATGTTTTAGATATTCTTCTGTAATAATGTTTTGAACCGCATCGTATGAATCGAGAATCGGCTCTCGCCGTGCCATAATCTGATACAGGTTCACCAGCCCGGAGTGTTCTACAACAGGGCCAATATACTGACCGATTTCAGCGCTAACAAACTGATCGTAAACCGAATTTTCGTCATCCTGGATAGCAATATAGCCTACATCACCTGCTTTCGATTTACTTAATTCATCCTGAGAATACTTTGCTACCGCTGTCGGAAAATCTATTACGTTATCTGCCAGTTCGTCTCTGATTTTTAATAGTTTATCTTCAGCATTTTTTATGTCTTTAACAGTTTTGGCTTTAAGGCTGATTCTCCGTGCCCGAACGTAGTAAGGGGTTGAAAACAACTCAGGGAAATCCTGATAAAACATTTTTAACTGAGCTTCTCCCGGCTGCTCACAAGCTTCGAGTAATTTGCCGCGCACTATTCTTGAATACAATAAATCATTTCTGACAGCATCATCAGGCCGCTTAATCTGCTGCGCTTCACCTTCCCAGACTAGCAATTTCTGCTCAATCAGGACTGTAAGTAGTTTTTCAGGCCCGTTCGGTGTACTAAGATATCCTCTTAAATTCATGGATTTTTTTGCAAAATTATGCAGATCATCCACTGTAATTTTATCGTTGCCCACTGTAGCAAGAGTTTCGGATGCCTGACAGGCCCCTCCCAGCAACAAAAGAACAAGGAAAGCTATATTCTTCATCATCCGGCTCTAAAACTGTATGGTTTTCATATTGTCAACAATAGGTCCAAAAAAAATTTCGATTTGATTACCTGCGGAATTGGCAAATATTAAATCCATCTGATTATCGCCATCGATATCCATAAACTGCAAATCTTGCGGCATGCTACCTAGTGTTGCACGGCGCCAGTATGACCATGTACCGCCATCAACCCGCTGTGCAACTATGACAGCCTCCCATTCCGCTAACGCGAGAATAGTTTCTTTGCTGTCTGAATCTCGATGAACGGCAGCAGAAATGTAGCCATTGCTTTGTGCCGGAATGGATTCGGTGCCGCTAATTTGGCCTTTACCGTCACCGTAATAAATAGCGGCTGATTTCCCCAGTTCCAGAGCAATCAACAAATCCGAATGACCATCGCCATCAATATCGCCAACGGCTGTTTCACGCGGGCGACTGCCTGTTTGGCCGAGCAAGACATCAACTTTGAACTCACGCTGGCCTACATTTTTGGCCCAACGCACCGAGTCTGATTGCCAATCACTCCAGATAATATCCAGCAGACCGTCATTGTCCCAGTCAACCACTTTGGGGTAGGTTGGATCCTGACCTGCAGCAAGAAACTGTAGCTGAACAGATAAATCGGATTGCTGCCATAATACTGTGACTCGCGTCCCTTCATAAGGGCCTGAAATTAAATCAGGCAGACCATCCTGATCAAGATCAGCAATTATCAGCGATTGAGGAGGGTCGTCGGTAAGTAGTACATTGATTTTCTGTAAAGTGTCACCTTGATAACGCCAGACTTCAATTTTCTTCTCGCCCTCAGCGGTCACAAGCAGCTCATTGATAGCGCCATCCTGATCCCAATCAACCCAGCGCACTGCATCAGGATGAAACCCGGTCTTTCCTTCTGCAAGCGGTATTACTTCGCGTTCAGTGCTAATGGACCAGAGCTGCAAATAACTATCCGCATGGCTTAATCCAGCGAGTAAGGCACCATCCTCTGTTTTCAGTACGGAGGTGCTCCATGGGGCCGGTATTTCCAGCACCATTGTATTTTTTGTCTGTGGCGCAACAACACGATTTGCAGACTTGGATGAAGCCAGGTCCTGAGTAGCTTGCTGGCTGGAAGGCGATGCGTCCTGTTGCGGTGGTGCAGCCTGATCGCATCCTGACAATAGAGCGATCAGCGACAAGAGTGCCGCCCAAGAAAATGGCTTTCGATGCACGATAAAACTCTGGCAAGAAAAAGGGAGGGCGCGGTTACGCACTCTCCCTTTGAAAGAAGGGTCTTTGCTGCGGATTTAAAACCAACAGCAAAGTAAACTTGATTTAGTCGTTATGAAGAATCGGGTTCAACACGGTTTGTGCCGCACCGAAAGCCTCGGAGTAGTAGACAGTGAAGCTGGCGATGCCATCTTCTTCACCGCTCTTACTCGCTACCGTGCTCAAATCCCAACGAATAAAGCCGGCTTTGAAACCAATCGGCTTATTGATGGCTTTGCTGTCGACAACGTTCAATTCTTTGTTAGGCAGATCCAAGGTGGTCGAGGCACGGTTTTGATCGGTATCGTAAATATTAACAGTATACGAACCCGACACATCCTGAGCACTCCAGATCACAATGTCAGAAACTTCAATATCATCAACATAGTTCAGATATAGAATGTCGCCGTCATTCGCCTGTGCACCGGCATACAGACCAACAACTGAATCTGGACCTAAATCGATAACATTAGCGCCAAGTTTCAGATCATGCAGATACAAAGGAATGGCTGGAATATAAGCAACGTCATCCTGCCCTGGAAACACCTGGAATGCATTACCGGCCAAGCACGGAGCTGCAGATTCGCCGATGATCAGATCACTGCTGACCACACTGCTATGCACGAAAACATAGTAGCCCAGCTGGGGATCACCCGGGAATTTCGGTCCATTGTTGAACTTACCAGCCGCATCGCCGATGGTATCGCTGTGCGAAAAGGCAACCCAGTCGTTTTTGCTGGTTTTGAATTCACCATCAATAACGTGTTTGGTATCAACATCAAAGAAAGTCCAATAAACGGTACCGCCACAAGCATCAGTCAAGCTGATTGCAGTCGAGGTTGAACCATCTTCAGCCCAGAGAGCATGGGGCACCAATACGCCCGATGCAAACTCGCTCGCATTAAGAGCGTGTGCAGCAGACGAAACTCCCAGCACGCTGGACACAGCCAAAGCTAGCGTAATTTTTTTCATGGATGACTCCTGTTTTTCAACGAAAAAAGCAATTTCGAATATGAACCCAAGAACATGTACTAAAGGATTTTAGACCTGAGCGACAAGCAAACCAACAGTTTTTCAAATTCTCAAATCCCCAGCGTCCCTATTGATTATATAAAGGTTGGTCTAATCTACAACATTTTATAACCAAAACGCAACGCTTTCTCAAAAAAACCACAAATCCCGGTCAATCTGTTACATCCCTGATAATTGGTCTAGTGTCAAATATACTACATTGCAACTCAACTAGGGACAAATAATCTCTGCACCACAACCACAATCTCAGATGGGTTGTCACGCCTTATGACCCTAATCGCGGTTTAGGCGGAGAATGATACCATTTCCCATCTATTTCTACCCAGCTATCCTTCAGTTTCGTTGTCAAAGGCTCCATCATGCCAGGTACCACGATTTGCATCTCCAGAAGTGCGATTGCCTGCTCAGGTGCGACGACTTCAACATTCAAAACCGCGACTTCTTCGTAAATCAGCTTGCCTGTGCCACGCACATATTTTGATAGCGGCACTGTACCATTCGCTTTAACGACTTCATATTCATAGGCCAGCACTGCATCACCTGAAACTTTAGCATCCCAATAAGCACGGACACGCTGCTCCAAACTCTGATCAGCTTGAGCAAAAGGCACGATGCAGACTATGCCCACTATAACGAACATCGTACTCACGACTAGACGGACATAGCCTGAGTGATGGAAAAAAAATGAAATCATTTGCTTCATAATCAATAATGTCAATGCCGTTTAGCAAACGTGCCTGAAAAAGGCGTTATTCTTAATAATCGAATACCCATCCACTTCAACACACATGAACTTAACCAGAAAATTCAAAAAGATAAAACCGATCACTGAAAGGCAGGGTAATCTAACACGCTTAGCATCTGAACCTTACTAATTAAGTATACCGGGTAAGACTCCTTAAGCCTATAGTTTCCTGCAACTTTCAGAGCAAAACACCATGCTTAACTTGATGTTGAAATAACTTTTGGCTTACGACTGCGTCCCTGTAGAAAACGACGCAGAAATTTTGCCGTCTGTGAACCTTTGCGTACTTTGCTAAAATCCGTTGGTGAACCCTGCACAACGACCCGTCCACCCTTGTCGCCGCCTTCAGGTCCCATATCAATAATCCAGTCAGCCTCGGCAATAACATCCAGATTATGCTCGACCAGTATCACGGTGTTACCGGCATCCACCAGCCGGTGCAGCACCCGGATCAGTTTTTCCACATCGGCCATGTGCAAACCGATGGTAGGTTCGTCCAGAATATATAATGTGTGGTGGGATTTGCTGCTGCCGGCACCTGGCCGGACTACCTGAGGTTTCACCTTAGCCAGTTCTGTGACCAATTTGATACGCTGCGCCTCGCCACCTGACAAGGTCGGGCTCTGCTGACCCAATGTCAAATACCCCAATCCGACATCTTGCAGCAAACACAAGGCATGATGAATGCTGCGATGAGCTTTAAAAAATACTACAGCTTCATCCACACTCATCTGTAAAATTTCGCCAACCGATTTACCACGCAAAGTGACGGCCAGCGTCTCACTATCGAACCGCAATCCACCACAAAGTTCACAAGGCACTTTCACATCTGGCAGGAAACTCATCTCTATTTTTTGTATGCCCTGCCCTTCGCAGCTGTTGCAGCGCCCGCCAGAGGTATTGAAAGAAAACCGGCTGGCACTGTAACCACGCAGGCGCGCTTCCTGGGTATCGGCGAACAGGCGTCGGATATGATCCCAAAAACCGACATACGTTGCCGGGCAAGAACGAGGCGTTTTCCCGATCGGGGTCTGATCCACTTCCAGCAGACGCTGCACATCTTGCCAACCCTCGAGTGCGCGGCACCCCTGTACCTGGCCCGCGCTGGATTTTTTCTGGCGCTGGCCCGCCAGCAGTTTTTTGAGACTGCCGCCCACTATCTGCCGCACCAGCGTGGATTTGCCGGAACCGGATACGCCGGTTACGCAAACCAGACGCTGCAAAGGGATAGTTACATCGATATCTTGTAAATTGTTCAGGCGAGCACCACGGATAACAAGTGCGCTCCCGGCGCTTTGTTGTTCGCGCGGCGCTACCAGCGGATGTTGTAGTGGCTGGCGCAGAAACTGTCCGGTGGTGAGCGCGGACTGGCCATGATTGCCTCGATCCCGCCTGTCGCCACCACTTCGCCACCTTGCGAACCGGCACCCGGCCCCAGGTCAATAATATAGTCGGCGCGCCGGATGGTGTCCTCGTCGTGTTCGACCACCAGCACGGTATTACCTTTATGCTCCAACCGACTCAAGGTATCCAGCAGCATTTTATTATCGCGCGGGTGCAAACCAATGGTGGGCTCATCCAGGATATAACACACACCCCGCAGATTCGATCCCAATTGTGCTGCCAGCCGAATCCGCTGCGCCTCGCCACCAGACAAGGTCGGGGCGGTCCGATCCAGGCTCAAATAAGACAGCCCAACTTCGCGCAAAAACGCCAGCCGGGCACGCAACTCAGTCAAGATATCGCGCCCGATACCGGCCTCGCGACCGTGCAGTTTCAGTCCCCGGAAATAGCGTTCGGCCTCCTGCACAGATAATGCGGTCAAAGCGGCGATGGAACGATCACGGAATTTCACCGCCAGGGCCTGCGGGCATAAACGCTGGCCCTGGCAGCTGCGACATACCCGTGCTTCCCCTTCGTACCAGGCATTCCACCAGGCTTCCTCTCCGCTTTGCTCGGCATCAAAGCCGTCCAGCTGCAGCCCAGTGCCATAGCAGCTCTCACACCAGCCGTGTTTAGAGTTATAGGAAAACAGACGCGGATCCAGTTCATTAAAGCTGCGACCACAGCCCGAGCAGGCACGACGGGTGGAAAAAATCCGTGATTTGCTGCTGGCAAGCACAATGACGCTGCCCTTGCCATAATCCAGTGCCCGGATCAAACCAGCCCGTAGCGCCTGCTCATGCTCAGGGGTGATGGTGAGAGTAGCAACCGGCAGTTCGATATCATGTTCCTTAAAGCGATCCAGTCGGGGCCAGTCAGCCGTAGGCAATAGTTCACCGTCAACCCGTAAAGCATCATAGCCCTTGCCCGCCGCCCATTTGGCCAGATCGGTGTAATAGCCTTTACGGGCAACGATCAGCGGTGCCAGTAGCTGAATTGTTTTACCTTTATAATCACGCAGAATTCGGGCAGCAATCTCGTCTGCGCTCTGTGGCTCAATCGGGACAGCACAATCCGGACAATACTGCACACCCATCTTGACAAACAGCAAGCGCAGAAAATGATAAATT
Source organism: Gammaproteobacteria bacterium (assembly GCA_041396125.1). Lineage (GTDB taxonomy): Bacteria > Pseudomonadota > Gammaproteobacteria > Competibacterales > Competibacteraceae > JAWKZG01. Next base: position 353,923 of record JAWKZG010000003.1, read on the forward strand.
TCCGTGAGTGTCGCCACCGTGGATTTGCGCCCGCCGCGGCTGGTGCGCTGTTCGATAGCAACAGTCGGCGGAATACCGTACAAAGCATCCATATCGGGCCGGGCAGCCGGTTGTACGAATTGGCGCGCATACGCATTAAGCGACTCCAGATAGCGCCGCTGCCCCTCGGCAAACAGAATATCGAACGCCACGGTGGACTTACCCGAACCGGACACCCCGGTAATAACGGTAAACCCTTGCCGCGGGATATCCAGATCAATATTTTTCAGATTATGCTCGCGCGCGTTATGAATACGGATGGCATCTGCAGCCGCGCTAGCGCTCCGGGCAGGCACGGTATACGCTTGCGGGCTCGCTTCTGCTACCTGATCCAAGCCACGCAAGCGCTGCAAAGCCGTTTGATAATCGCGCAATGCCACGCCGGTATGACTGACAGGGTTTGTCATGACCGTCGCCGGCGTACCTTCACAGACCAGTGTCCCGCCGCCCTCGCCGCCTTCCGGGCCGAGATCGATCAACCAGTCGGCAGCCTGTATCACATCCAGATTATGCTCAATCACGACAATGCTATTGCCGGCATCCAGCAACCGCTGCAGCGCCTGCAACAGTTTGGCAATATCCTCGAAATGCAGCCCTGTTGTTGGCTCATCGAAAATAAACAAGGTACCGCCCGGTGACGAGGCAGCCGTTTTGCTTTTGCGGGTTGCCGCCAGATGCCCTGCCAGCTTCAGACGCTGCGCCTCGCCGCCGGACAGCGTTGGCACTGGTTGCCCCAAGCGCAGATAATCCAGCCCGACGGCCGCCAGGGGTTCCAGCACCCGCTGCACATCCCGCTGCTGAGCAAAAAACTGCAATGCTTCAGATACGGTCAGTTCCAGCACATCGGCGATGGATTTGCCGGACAGCGCATCTTGCAGATAAATTTTGACTTCCAGCACCTCGGGTCGATAGCGACGACCATCACAATCCGGGCAACGCAGGTACACATCGCTCAGAAACTGCATCTCGACATACTCGAAACCATTGCCACCGCAACTTGGACAGCGGCCATTGCCGGAGTTAAAGCTGAAAGTTCCGGCACTGTAAGCACGCTCTTTCGCTAACGGTTCAGCAGCAAAAAGCTTGCGGATAGGCTCCAGTGCGCCCACATAACTGGCCGGATTGGAACGGGTTGTTTTGCCAATCGGCGACTGATCCACCATGACCACCTCCGTCAGGTGTTCATAACCGCTGATCGCCCGATGACGACCGGGCGGATCGGCAGGTTTACCCAGCTGTTTGGTCAGAGCATTGTACAACACATCCTGAATCAAAGTGGATTTACCGGAGCCGGATACGCCCGTCACGCAGACCAGACGGCGCAGCGGAATCGTGACATCCATATCTTGCAGATTGTGCTCGGCAGCCCCGCGAATGATCAGCTTGGGATCGCGCCGCTTCGGTACCTGTGCAACACGTTCTGCGCCGATACGCAATTGACCGGCCAGATATCGTGCGGTCAGCGAATCAGGCAATCCCTCGCGTTGCGCAACCAGTTGATCGGGCGGGCCGAAAAAAACGATCTCGCCGCCGCGCTCGCCGGGACCAGGGCCAAGATCGAGAATACGATCAGCAGCCAGCATAAGCTGCGGGTCATGCTCAACGACCAGCAAGGAATTACCGGCATCCCGCAAACGCTGCAACACCTCGATGATACGACCCATATCACGTGGATGCAGCCCGATAGACGGTTCGTCCAGCACAAACAGGGTATTGACCAGCGACGTGCCCAGTGCCGTTGTCAGATTGATCCGCTGCACTTCTCCACCCGACAGGGTGCGCGACTGCCGGTCCAGCGTCAGATAACCCAGCCCCACATCGGTCAGATACTTGAGCCGGGTACGAATCTCGCCCAGCAGTAATTCGGTTGCTTCATCCAGTGGGGCAGGCAACTGCAGTCCGGCGAAAAACGTATAACAACGAGTAATTGGCAACAGCATGATATCGTGAATGCTCAAACCATCCAGACGCTGAAAATGTGCGTCCGGTACTATCACGCTGGCCGGTTTGAAACGCGCTGCCGGTGCCAGAACCGCGTCAGCGTCTTCCCGTCGACCCAGTCGCCACAACAATGACTCGGGCTTGAGGCGAGCACCCTGACAATCCGGACAGACATGATAAGCGCGGTATTTGGACAGCAGTACCCGGATGTGCATTTTGTAGGCTTTGCTTTCCAGCCACTCGAAAAATCGCCGCACGCCATACCAGACACCCTGTGTCCAGCCACCTTCGCCTTCAATTACCCAGGCCTGCTGCTCAGCGCTGAGTTCGCGCCAGGGTTTATCGACCGGTACACCACGCTGGCGGGCAAATTTGATCAGATCGCGCTGGCATTCACGATTGCTTTCTGTCTGCCACGGCTTGATCGCGCCTTCAGCCAGGGATTTGGCCGGATCAGGGATCACCAAATCGTACGCCACGCCAATGCTGCGACCGAAACCTCGGCAACCCGGGCATGCCCCTACCGGCGAGTTAAACGAGAAAGTATTCGGAATGGGTTCCTGATAATGAATATCGCAGTCAGCACAATGCAAGCCATTAGAAAATTTTCGGGTTTCAAGAATTTCACGATCAGCACTCAGACGCTGCACACTCAGTTTACCGCGACCAGCCCGAAAAGCGGCTTCCAGCGCTTCGATCATACGGCCGCGCAAGTCGGTGTCATTGACCTGCAAGCGAACTCGATCCTGAATCACCGTCAGGTGCTGACCGTTTTGGCTGTGGATTCGGGTATACCCCTGGGCGGCCAGTAATTGGGTGATTTCATCAGCACTGAAATTATCCGGTATCGTAACCTCGAATGTGATCATCACGACTGAGCCAGCTGGCCACAGCGTACTGAGAGAACGCCAAATGCTGTGCGGATCGTCGCGCCGTATTGGCTGACCGCAACCTCGGCAATAAAGTCGGGCCGCACGGGCAAACAAGAGCTTAAGATGATCATTCAGCTCGGTCATCGTGCCCACAGTGGAGCGCGAGGTGCGCACCGGATTGGTCTGATCGATAGCGATTGCAGGCGGAATACCATCAATGCGCTCGACCTGGGGTTTGTCCATCCGATCCAGAAACTGACGGGCGTAAGGCGAGAAGGTTTCAACATACCGCCGCTGACCTTCAGCATAAATCGTGTCAAATGCCAGCGATGATTTGCCTGAACCGCTGACCCCGGTTACCACGATCAATTCGTTTAGCGGTAAATCCAGATCCAGGTTTTTTAAATTGTGCTGACAGGCACCACGAAGCTGGATACAGGAACCGCTGTGCTGGCTAGAGGCTTTATTCATACTGTACTCAAAAGTTCAGAACGACAGACAATGACCTGCCGGCACCGATTAGATAGCAACGACCCCAAGCTACCAAACGGTATGCGGTCACTGGCTCAAACAACAAGGTTAAAATACGCTGCGACTGGAAAACGCTGTCTAACAACGATAACAGAGGCGTCAAGTGCTACGGCTGGCCACCACGCGAGTTGTATGATGGACTTTGCCCATTTAACCTGAACCGCCAGGATTGCAGTGCTAAATGCTCCGATTTCTGTGTTTAGGTTTGGCGATAGCTTACAGGACTGCTAAATTGCACAGCATCGTCCTCACCAGAAAGAGCAACGTTTGACTACTGACTGGTCTCCTCAACATATCGCCACGCTGGCACCCGACGCTGCGTCCCTGAAAGCTGCCCAAAAACTGCTTTCGAGCCGTAACTGGCCGCTGCTGGGCAGCAATGAGCAGGCACTCTGGGGGCATTGCCTGGGCAGCGGCAGCAAACCGTACCTGGTTCGCGTTGCCCTGGATGAGCTAGCCTTTAAATGCAGTTGTCCCAGCCGTAAATTTCCGTGCAAGCACGCACTTGCTTTACTGCTGCTGTACGGGCAGGAACGAACACGCTTTCAGCCCCCCACTGGAGCACCGGACTGGGTGCAGGAATGGCTGGACAGTCGGGCACAACGCAAAAGCAAACAAGCCACGAAAACGGCGTCGAAGGCGGCCGATCCGATCGCGCAGAACAAGCGGCAAGAGCAACGAGCTGAAAAAGTCGCGCGTGGCGTCGAGGAATTACAGCGCTGGCTGGAAGATCTGATACGCGCCGGCCTGGCAGATCTGCCAAGCAAGCCATACCGCTTCTGGGACAATATGCGCGCCCGTCTGATCGATGCCCAGGCACCCGGTCTGGCAAACCGGGTACAAGGGCTGGCCGCGCTGGTCATCAGTGCCAATCCGGACTGGTCAGAACGCCTGTTGCAGCAATTGGGACAATTATACCTGCTGTTGCAGGCTTATCAGCGCCTGGATCAGCTCGACCCCTTGCTGCAACAGGATGTGCGCGGCCTGATCGGCTGGCCGTTTCTCAAAGATACTATCCTGCAGCAATCTGCTCAGATCGATAACTGGGCGGTACTAAGTCGCGAGCAAACCGAAAATGACAACCTCATCACGCTTAAAATCTGGCTGTACGGCCAACAGCAACAACAACCGGCACTGCTGCTTTATTTTGCTCCCACCAGCCAGCGTGCCCATCTGCCTAGCGGGCTGTTAGCAGGCCAGATACTACATGGGGCTATACACTATTACCCCTCTGCGACGCCGTTACGCGCCTTGCTTGGCGAGCATCAAATTGTTACTACAAACGCACCAGCACTAAACGGCCATGCCAACTGCGAGCAGGCACTACGGGCCTACCATCAGGCCTTGTTGCGTAACCCCTGGCTGGACACTTATCCGCTGTTGCTTGATAACGTCAGCCTGCAGTATTGCGAATCGCGGCTATGCCTGCGCGACTGCGCCCACCGGGAGCTACCACTGCGGGCGTCAGACGCCACGCTCTGGCACTTGCTGGCACTGGCCGGTTCGGGACCTTGCACACTGTTTGGCGAATGGGATGGCACCCGGTTGCGGGCGCTGGGGGTAGCAGACACTGCAGCTTACAACACGGTCTTGGAGGCAGGTTTATGACGGTTTGGGAGGCGCTGAAACAGCATGCCTTGCTGGGCCAGCAACAGCCTCTCGCCGGAGTGCTTGCGGAGCATGGTACGACACTGGAACCAGAACTCGCAAACGCTCTGGCAAAGGTGCAAACGCTACCCATCGAGCAGCAGGTACTGCGTGCGATCGCCCTGCTGGGACAATACCGCCAGGTGGGTCGACAATATCCCCGTTCCCAACGCGATAATCTGACTGAAATGCCAGTCTGTGGCTCAGAAACCCGCCCCGTTTGCGCCAGTCAGTGTCAAACCTGGCTGCACGCCTGGCTGCTGGATGCTGCAGCTGAAGATTTACTGCTCGAATGCCTGACGCTAATCGAGCAACACGGGCAACGGGTACCATCCGGTTTACTGGTGCCGTTATTGAATCGCGCCCGGCAAAATCCCGCGTTTCGCAAGCAACTGCCAGTGCTCGTGCTGGGCGAGCGCGGACAGTGGCTGAGTCAGCTCAATCCGGACTGGCACACATTGTGGCAAACCGATAGCGTCGATGACGAAACCCTGCTGCGAACAGGCCCGACTGACTTGCGTGAACAAGCTTTAGGTCGGTTACGCCGCCATGATCCCGCGCATGCCTTGTCTTTATTACAGACATTGTGGCCACAGGAAGGTGCCAAAACCCGGACCGGGATGCTCATCCAGCTACACCATGGACTACATGCAGGTGATGCCGAGTTTCTGCGACACTGCCAGCAAGACCGCAGTCAGGCTGTACGCGCTGAGGCTACCCGGCAGCTGGTTTTGCTAGATGACCCGATAATCATCGACACATTGAGCGAGCAGTTACTGGTTTTTTTTCAATTACGACAGCATCCCCCGACAACCCGCCTGAATATCCAGCTGCCGGGCCAATTCGATAAAGCCTGGAGCCGTTTCGGGATTAAAGAAAAACCGCCGCGGGGAGGCAAAAAAGCATTCTGGTTGAGTCAATGGCTGCAATTACTACCACCATCGCAGCTGCTGGCACGTTTGGGAGGCGATTGGGAAACCATTACCGAGGTCTTACACAGCCACGCTTTTCGGGATACCGTACTGGCTGCCTGGGATAACGCCGCTGTCGCTTATCAGGATGGCGCGTATATCAACTGGCGACTGCAGCACTGTGAGAATCGGGATTTTATCAACTTGTTCCCGACGCTGGCATCGGGTCTCGAATTCAGTCAGCGGGTCGACCGGCTGGCAAACTTTTTACACGGCGCTTTACTGCAGCTGCCTGCGCTGTCAATGTGGGAAGTGGTCGAATTGGTAACACCCTGTAGCCCTCTGCCGGCCGACTTGAGCGAACAGCTTATACGGCACTGTCTGCCTGCCTTGAAGAAGCATCATAGCGATGGTGACAGCGCCCGCCAGGTGGCAACACAGCTGGCAGCAGTTCTTGCTCCCGAGTCCTTTCCATTGCTGGACCGTCTGGACTTGCAGGTACCAGCGGCTCTATACGATGCTTACCGGCTGCGTTTTCAGTTGCAGCAAGCATTTATCAGCAGCCCAGAAAACTATTGAAAACCCGGTCATAAGCGGTGCGGAATTCATCTGACGGATCCACAAAGTTGCAGCAAGCATTTATCAGCAGCCCAGAAAACTATTGAAAACCCGGTCATAAGCGGTGCGGAATTCATCTGACGGATCCACAAACGCCAGCCCCATTGCCGAGCTGCTGCACCAGACCACTTGTACCTGACAATCGAACATACCGTGTTCGCACAACGTAACCCAGAAGGTTTCATTAATGGCCAGAGGTTGCTCGGTGAGCACCCAAACCTCTTTCGGGTTCAGATGTGTGGAAAACAATACCTGATAGCCCTTGGGACAGTCACGGAGCAAGGCAATGCGGGCTGGAACGGTGTCTTCGGGCGCGCCCAGCCGGACATTACTGACAACATGATCGAACAGCACATCGGTCAGGCTGTTGTAAAAATCATCGGGCGGATCAATAAATGATATGCCGTAGCCGGTTTTATGCCGGTGCACAACACGAGCCTGGGTTTCAGTAACACCACCGTCTTTTTTTAACGCGATCCGAATGACGTCGCCCAAGGGCAGCTCATTATTCGTTTCAAAAAAGGCACCACCAAAACTCAGATCGACCGTGGGAACTGTAAATTCACCATTAACTGCATCCGCAACGCAAAACTCGCAGCGCAGGCCAATGCGGGGAAATTTACGCCGCGTATGCGCCGAGGCTCGTTCCATTTTAAGACTTGCAACCATGAAGTATGCTCATACTCGTGAGTAATGATTAATCCGAATCGGGGTACACAACAAACTGACTTAATTTGACCAAAATCGTCATTGATTATTCACATAGCGCGGTGGATGTTGCCCAGATCAGCGTTTGTAATTTCTAGATTGCAAGAGCTATACCACTCGCTTGATAACATCTCATTAGCTTACGATTAGTTTATCTGCCATCCGGGAATAAATATGAGCCATACTGCCATCACCGCCGTATTACGCGAACATGCCGAGCAGTCCTTCCACGCTGAACTGGACGCGCTCAAACGCATTGACGACAAACCCCGACCTGCCAATTGGCACTTGTCCCCCTGGGCCGTTTCAACCTATCTACTGGGTGGCACACTGGACGACGGCTTCGAAATCAGCCCCAAATATATTGGCAACCGGCGCCTGATCGAAATCGCGATCGCCACTCTGGCTACCGACCGTGCCTTATTACTATATGGGCTGCCAGGCACGGCCAAGTCCTGGGTCTCGGAACATCTGGCGGCAGCCGTTTGCGGCGATTCGACCCTCCTGGTCCAGGGCACTGCCGGCACCAGCGAAGAAGCTCTCCGTTACGGCTGGAATTATGCCCTGCTGCTGGCTCATGGCCCATCCAGCGATGCCCTGGTCAGCAGCCCTTTAGTACGGGCGATGGAGCTGGGCAAGATTGCCCGCATTGAGGAACTGTCCCGGATTCCTGCTGATGTGCAGGATACCCTGATCACAGTGCTCAGTGAAAAACGTTGCCCATCCCGGAGCTGAACGACGAGGTTCAGCCCAACGCGGCTTCAATCTGATCGCCACCGCGAACAACCGCGACCGCGGTGTCAATGAATTATCCAGCGCGCTGAAACGACGCTTCAACACGGTTATTCTGCCGCTACCGGCGACACTGGAAGAGGAAGTCCAAATCGTCGAACGTCGGGTCAAGGATATGGGGAAGGCGCTGGAGTTACCGGTTGAGCCGTCGGCTATAGCAGAAATCCAGCGGGTAGTGATGATTTTCCGGGAGTTGCGTGAAGGCACAACGCTGGACGGACGGGAAAAACTCAAATCCCCCAGCGGGACACTCAGTACCGCGGAAGCCATCTCGGTGATCAATAGCGGTATCAGTCTGGCGCTGCACTTCGGCGACGGCGAGGTCAAAACCCGGGACATTGCCTCCAGCCTGATCGGGGCGGTAGTCAAAGACCCGGTACAGGACGCTGTCGTCTGGCGCGAATATCTGGAGACCGTGGCCAAAGAGCGCAGCGGCTGGTCAGATCTTTATCGCGCCTGCCGCGAACTCAGCTAGCGCCGGAGGGCATTTTTTGAAACCGACTCTGCACCTGCTCGGCATCCGGCACCATGGCCCAGGTTCGGCCGCCAGCGCGCTCAGTGCGCTGCAACACTTGCAACCCGACCTGATCCTGCTGGAAGGCCCGCCTGAAGCCGATGCCATTCTGGCTCTGGCAGCAATGCCCGATATGCGTCCGCCGGTCGCGCAGCTGGTTTACGCGGTGGATAATCCAACCCAGGCCGTGTTCTTCCCTTACACGGAATTTTCGCCGGAATGGCAAACCGTACAATTTGCGCAACGGGCACACATCCCGCTACGTTACTTCGACCTGCCACAATCACACGCGCTGGCATTACAGGCCGACGAAGATGATGCCGATCAGGCTGATCGGGCCGACCCGCTCAGTTTGCTCGCTGCCAGTGCCGGCTTTAGCGATGGCGAACGCTGGTGGGAATATCTGGTTGAGCACCGTGCCAACGATCTGACCGTTTTCGAGGCTATTCATCAGGCCATGTGCACGGTACGCGAACAACTCGCAAGCACGCATCCACCCAGCCGGCTGGAGCTGCTGCGCGAGGCCTGGATGCGCAAGTCCATCCGGCAAGCCCGGAAAGAAGGCTTTCAAACTATTGCCATCGTTTGTGGTGCCTGGCATACCCCTGCGTTAACTCAGGCGGTCAAAGCGAAAGATGACCAGGCTCTTCTGCGCGGTCTGCCAAAACTGAAAACTGCCGCAACCTGGGCACCCTGGACTCACGGTCGAATCGCCGCCGCCAGCGGCTACCGGGCCGGCGTGCAGGCACCAGGCTGGTATCTGCATTTATGGCGCCAGCGGCAATCCCGGCCTGGCGCTAACAGTACACACGACAACCCCGGTCGCCGCATTGCCGTGACCTGGTTAAGCCGGGTGGCGCAGGCCCTGCGCGTGGAAGGTCTGGATGTTTCCTCAGCCAGCGTAATCGAAGCGGTCCGCCTGGCTGAAACGCTGGCCGTATTACGTGGTTTACCGTTGCCCGGACTGGAAGAGTTGACTGAAGTCAGCTGCAGTGTTTTCTGTTTTGGCGACGCTACAGCGCTACAGCTCATTCATACTCCGCTGGTCATCGGAACTGAATTAGGCCAGACCCCTGCCGAAGCCCCCAGTGTGCCTTTGGCGCGTGATCTGGAGCAAACCCAGAAACGCCTGCGCTTACCCCCTTCAGCAGTGGAAAAAACACTGGAGCTGGATTTACGCCAACCGCTTGCCCTGGAACGTTCACAACTGCTGTATCGGCTTGGCTTATTGGCTATTCCGTGGGGAGAGCGACGCCAGTCCAGCGGCAAAGGAACTTTTAAAGAAAGCTGGCAGATACAATGGCAGCCCGAATTTGCTATCCGGCTGATCGAAGCCGCCCGCTGGGGTAATAGTGTGGCGCAGGCAGCTGCGCAATGCGTACGCGAGCAACTCGACAGCGCCACGGCCCTGGCCGATATTGTGCAAATCCTGTCTACATTACTGCTGGCCAATCTACCCACCGCAGTCGAACATGCCCTGCGGCGGCTGGCGCAGGAAGCAGCGCTGGCAAATGACACCGCACAACTGATGGCGGCCTTGCCGGAACTGGCCCGGATTCTGCGCTACAGCGATGTACGCAATACAGACACCAGACTCTTAGCACATATTGTGCAGCAGTTAAGCGCCCGCATCTGCAGTGGACTGCCGCTGGCCTGCGCCAGCCTGGACGACACAGCGGCACAAGCCATGCAGCATCAGTTGATCGCAGTCAACGACGCCCTGCAATTATTGCAAACGCCCGATGCGAACAAGCAAGCGGTCAGTGACAGCCAGACAGACACCGCAAATACTGTCCCGGCGGATTCAGGCGATCATATACCCACCCCCGGATTATCAGTGCCAGTCGGGACAAGCGATGAACTGGCAGCGTCAGCATTGCTGGCAGACTGGCATCGCACGCTGCTCACGCTGGCAGATCAGCAAGGTCTGCACGGATTGCTGGCCGGACGTTGTTGCCGCCTGCTGCTGAACGCGCAGCAGATCAATCCCGAGCAAGCTGCCGTGCGGCTGCAATTCGCGTTGTCCGGTGGTGTTCCTGCCGAGCAGGCCGCTGCCTGGCTGGATGGTTTTTTAGGTAGCGGGGGGGCCTTGTTATTGTACGACGCCAAGGTATGGTCAATTGTCGATACCTGGCTGTGCAGCCTGAATCCGAAAATGTTTCAAACATTATTGCCCTTACTGCGCCGGACTTGTGCCGGGTTCGCGTTCGGTGAACGCCGGCAGCTGCTGGAAAAAGTACAGACCCAGCCAGCAGGCAAAACAACTATTCCGACGAGTGCCGAGGCATTTGATCCGGCACTGGCGGCTGCCTGTCTGCCCTTGATATCCCAGTTATTGGGATTACAGGAGGAATCACCTTGAGCAAGCCTCCAATTGTTCAGACTCCAATGATCCAGACCGATAAGCGCCTGCGCCGCTGGCGGTTATTGCTGGGGGGTACGGACAACACGCTGCTGAATGAACAGGATCAGCGTATTGATGCGGCACTAGCGGCCTTATATAACAGCGACGACGGCACGGATAAAGCGGCCAGCCTGAGCGCAGGTCTGGGCCGTTCAGCTCCACGGATAGCACGCTGGCTAGGCGATATCCGTGAATATTTCCCCAGCAGCGTTGTTAAAATCATGCAGCAGGACGCTATCGAGCGCCTGGACCTGCAGCAGTTACTGCTGGAACCGGAAATGCTGGCTGCGGTTGAAGCGGACGTGCATATGGTTGCAACCATCATAGCGCTGGGCAGGGTTATCCCGGAACGCTCCAAAGACAGCGCCCGCCAACTAGTGCGCCGGCTTGTTGAACAGCTGCTTGAGCAACTGCGCAATCCGCTCGAGCAGGCCGTGCGCGGCAGTCTGAACCGTGCCCGCCGCAGCCACCGTCCGCGACCGGCCGACATCGACTGGGCCCGTACTATCAAGGCCAATCTAAAACATTATCAGCCGGAGCACCGCACTATCATACCGGCCCAACTGATTGGTTTCAGCCGCCAGCGCAAACAGGCGCTGCAGGATGTGGTCGTTTGTGTCGATCAATCCGGGTCGATGGCAACGAGTGTAGTTTACGCCAGCGTGTTTTCCGCTGTGCTGGCGTCACTACCGGCATTGCATACCCGCTTGGTGGTGTTCGATACCGTCGTGGTGGATTTAAGTGAAGAACTTAAAGATCCAGTTGATGTATTATTCGCCACCCAGCTGGGCGGTGGTACTGATATTGACCATGCTATCGGCTATTGCCAGCAACTGATCGAGCGTCCGCAACAAACTACGCTGGTGCTGATCACCGATCTGTGCGAGGGCGGCAATGCCCAGTCTTTGCTTAAACGGGTCGCCGCGCTGCTGGCTGCGGGCGTCAATATCGTGACCCTATTGGCGCTGAGCGACGATGGCGCACCCTACTTCGACCATAAGCTGGCGGGCCGCTTCGCCGCGTTGGGGATTCCCTGTTTTGCCTGTACCCCGGACCAGTTTCCGGCACTGATGGGTACCGCCCTGGCGCAACGCGATATTCAGCAGTGGGCAGCAGCACAAGGGATCGTACTGCAGCGTGAAAAAACCTAATGTAATGATCAAAATCCTATGACTTCCACATCAACTAGTCTATCAACGGGCAAGCGTGTTATTGCTGACTGGGGCACCAGTAATCTGCGTGTGTATTTAGTAGACGAATCCGGTCAGGTACTGGAGCGTCGCGAATCGGAGCAAGGCATTCTGAATGTCCGTGATGGTGCTTTCGCCGCCACCCTCGCGCCTCTGTGCAGCGACTGGCGCGAAGCAGTAAACAGTGCGCCTATCCTGCTGGCCGGCATGATCGGCAGCCGGCAGGGATGGGTGGAAACGCCTTACGCGCCCTGTCCGGCCCGATTGCGCGATCTGGCCGGTTTATCAGCACAAGTAAGCGGCCCGCAGGACTGGCCGGTGCAAATTGCACCCGGCGTCTCATTGCGGCGGACGCTGACGGATACCACGGCACAGCATCAGGCCGACGTGATACAGGCTGATGTCATGCGGGGAGAGGAAGTCCAGGTGTTCGGTGCAGCGGGACTGGCCGGCGTGCAGAACGGCATTTTCTGCCTGCCGGGCTCGCATTCCAAATGGGTCTGGTTGCAGCAAGGTGCCATCGTGGAATTCGTCACTTTTTTGAGCGGCGAACTTTACGCCGCCTTGTGCCAACATACCATTCTTGGTCGCCTGATCCCGGCACGCTCAGCAGGCCAGCTGCCAGACGATGACGACGCCTTCCGGCGCGGTCTTGTTGTTGCCCGGCGCAGTCCCGGCATTTTAAGCGCAGTGTTCAGTGCCCGCGCCGACTGTCTGCTGGATCTGCTTCCCGGCGATGGCGTCGCCTCGTATTTATCCGGTCTGCTAATCGGCGCCGAACTGGCCGAGCTAGGCTCGCGCTTGCCACCACAGGCCGGAGTTACCCTGATCGGTTCCGATCATCTGGCTCCCCGCTACGCCCTGGCGTTGCAATACTACAACCTGCACAGCCAGCGCATTTCAGCCCAGGATGCCAGTATTGCCGGATTACTGGCACTCAACCGCGCTGAGACAGCACCGTGAAAGCCACTGATGACAGCATACTTCAGTCCTTGTGCAGCGGCCTGCAGACACTGAGGCTGGATACTGACGCTGCACCACAACTGGCTCGCTATCTCGGCCTGCTGGAACGTTGGAATACGGTCTATAATCTGACCGCGTTACGCCGCATGGAAGACATGGTGGTGCGTCACATCATGGACAGCCTGGTGGTGCAGGACTGGTTGCAGGGCAATATGATTCTGGATGTCGGCAGTGGCGCTGGTTTGCCAGGTATTCCGCTGGCTTTGCTAAATCCTGATCGTCACTTCTGCCTGCTAGATAGCAACAGCAAAAAAACCCGTTTTTTGAACCAGACCAAAATCGAGCTGGGACTAAATAATGTAACGGTTATTAGCAGCCGAATCGAACAGTATCAGCCTCAAACACCCCACACGACGGTATTATCCCGCGCTTTTGCCAGCCTGGCCGACTTTATCACGCTGGCAGGTCCATACTGCGCTGCTGACGGTCGTCTGCTCGCCCTTAAAGGAAACTATCCGGGTGCTGAGCTTAGCGCACTGCCGGCAGGTTATCAGCTCGTCGCTGTGCACAGCCTGGATGTTCCCGGACTTGACGCTGAACGACATCTGGTTCATGTTGCACCTGCTAAAGAAGCGGCATGAAAATTCATGATTTTTGTTCAAATCCTGTGGTAACAGCGGATAATCGTGCGATTTATCGCCATTAGCCGTCACAGCCCTGCCTCACAAAGCCTGAGCGGAAACAGGCAGATTGTCGTGCAGCGACTGGATGATGAACGCTTTTCGGTCTCGTAGGTAAAGAATTATGGCCTCGATTTTTGCGATAACCAATCAAAAAGGCGGCGTTGGTAAAACCACGACAGCCGTCAATCTAGCAGCTGCCCTGGCGGCTGGGCGCATCAATAATAATGTTTTGCTGGTTGATATGGATCCGCAGGGTAACGCCACTATGGGCTGTGGAATCGACAAGCACGGAGTCAAAGCGACCAGCTATGAAGTGCTGCTGCGCGAGGTTGATATCAGCGAGGCACTGCATTATTCCGAGTCGGCCCAGATGCAGATCCTGCCTGCCAATGGCGATTTAACCGGTGCCGAGGTGGCGTTGCTCGATACGCAATCCGGCCAGCTGCGGCTGCGTGAATCCTTGCACAAAGTCGATGCTAATTTCGATTTTATTCTGATCGACTGTCCACCTTCTTTGAACATGCTGACCGTCAATGCGCTTACCGCCGCCCAAGGTGTCATCATTCCCATCCAGTGTGAGTATTATGCATTGGAAGGCTTGTCAGCCTTGATTGACACCGTTGGTAAAGTGCGCCGTTCCACTAACCCGGAATTACGCATCGAGGGGCTGCTGCGCACCATGTTTGATCCGCGCAACCGGCTCGCGAATGAAGTCTCGGAGCAACTGACAGAACACTTTCGGGACGATGTATACAGCACTATCATTCCGCGTAATGTCCGCCTGGCCGAAGCACCAAGCCACGGTCAGCCGATTATCGTCTACGATTCCAGTTCGAAAGGCGCAGAAAGCTATCTCGCGCTTGCCAAAGAGGTCCGGCAACGGGGCCGGCGGGCAAGTCAGACTAAAATTGCCGTTTAATAATTCAGGACTTTAGGGGAGCATACGATGGCAGCCAAGAAACGCGGCCTGGGACGGGGCTTGGATGCACTATTAAGTTCGACCGGTGCGGCTAAATCATCCGCCAGCGTGGACAGCACACTACGCAAACTACCCATCGAAACCCTGGCTCGGGGGCGTTACCAGCCACGCAATGAAATCGATCCGGAAACGCTGCAGGAACTGGCTGATTCGATCAAAGCCCAGGGCATGGTGCAACCGATTATTGTACGGGCCATTGTCGGCGGACGTTATGAAATCATTGCCGGTGAACGACGCTGGCGGGCAGCCCAGTTGGCCGGATTAAGCGAGGTGCCGGCGCTGATTCGCGACGTTTCCGACGAAACCGCGATGGCCATGGCGCTGATCGAAAATATCCAGCGAGAGGATCTTAATCCGCTGGAAGAAGCAGCCGGTTTTCGTCGCCTGCATCAGGAATTCGGACTCACTCATCAGCAAGTCGCCGACGCAGTCGGGCGCTCGCGGACAGCAGTCACCAATTTATTGCGCTTACTGGAACTTTCACCACCGGTACAGGACTGGCTGCAGCAGGGCAAGCTGGAAATGGGACATGCCCGTGCCCTGTTACCGCTCGAGCCAGCCTTGCAAAAAGAAGCGGCACAGCAGGTCATGATCCGGGGACTCTCGGTGCGCGAGACCGAAGAGCTCGTGCGTAATCTGCAGCAACAGAGCCCGTCTCAGCCAAGCGCGCCCAGACGCCCCCTGGATCCGAATATCAAATCCCTGCAGAATGAATTATCCGAACGGCTAGGTGCCAAAGTGGCGTTGATTCATGCGTCCAGCGGTAAAGGGCGACTGGTGATACAGTACAATACGCTGGATGAACTGGATGGGATAATCGAACATATCAAGTAATTTATATTATCGCTACCCAGCACCGGCAAGCACGGTATACTACGGCGTTGCGTTCTGGTTAACGCCTTGATTGCGGTTTTTACGGACGATTTTGAGCGATTCCCGCATTGACCATGCTATTACCCACCCCTATAATGCGCCCCGATTAATGTGGGGTCTAGGGCACTCGCGCCCACATATGTGCGCGACGATTCGCGCGGAGTCAGATGGGCGCATTTCAGACGACTGTAAAAACCTTTGCGGCACAAGCGGTTATCACTATAATAGCCGCACTAATAGCGTTATTGTTTGTTGATTTCAAGGCAGCCTACTCCGCTCTGATTGGCGGAGGAATCAACATTCTGGCCACTATGGTGTTCGCGCTGCGGGTTTTCTCCATCAAGCCGGGAGCACCGGCTAAGCGTATGGCGCGCGCATTTTATGTGGGTGAAGCCATTAAGCTGCTGGTGACTGTCGGGCTGTTTCTTGCCGTATTGCTATGGCTTGATGTGTCGCTTCTCCCTTTGTTTTTAACGTATGCCATTACCATGCTGGCATTTTGGTTAGTTTTACTAATTGCAATTTGATGGATAGATGAGGACGCTATGAGCGAAAGCGGTGGCCACAGCAGTTCCGAATACATTATTCACCACCTCACGCCGTTGAGAATCGGTACTGAGGGGTTCTGGTCGGTTCATCTGGATACATTATTGGTGTCGGCTATTCTCGGTTTCGGGATCTACTATTTCCTGTTCCGGAAAGTCGCCAAAAATGTAACCGACGGTGTGCCCGGTCCGTTACAGAATTTTGTCGAGATCATGATCGAATTTGTCGACAATCAGGTGAAAGACAGTTTTCACGGCCATAACCCTGTTATTGCGCCTCTGGCTCTAACCATATTTGTCTGGGTTTTCCTGTGGAATCTCATGGATCTGCTTCCTGTTGACCTGATTCCCAGTTTTCTGAGTCTGTTCGGTGTCCCGTATTTTAAAGTGGTGCCATCAACCGATGTCAACGCTACCTTCGCGCTATCGCTCAGCGTGATGTTTTTGGTGTTTTTCTATAGCTTCAAAGCCAAAGGCGTGATCGGCTTCAGCAAGGAAATTCTCAGCCATCCCTTCGGAATGTGGTTGTTTCCCGCCAACCTGCTGTTATGGATAGTGGAAACGCTGGCCAAGCCGATTTCACTGTCGTTACGTTTGTTCGGTAACCTGTATGCTGGGGAGCTGATCTTTATTTTGATCGCCTTACTGCCCTGGTATCTGCAGTTCCTGCTCGGCTGGCCGTGGGCAGTGTTCCATATTCTGATCATTACATTGCAGGCATTCATTTTCATGGTGCTGACCATTGTCTATATGAGTATGGCGCACGACGTTCACGAAGATCACTGATCAAATTGATTTTTATCGTTTATTTTATTCACTCTCAATCGTAAATCTGGAGGCAAAATGGAAAACTTGGCTGCTTTAATTGCCGATGTTCAAGGTATGACCGCCGTCGCCGTCGCGATCATTTTGGGTCTGGGTGCGGCTGGCACCGCTATTGGTTTTGGTTTACTTGGTGGTAAATTTCTGGAAGGTGCCGCTCGTCAGCCCGAATTAACCCCGCAGTTACAGGTGAAAATGTTCATCGTGGCCGGTTTGCTTGATGCCGTAACCATGATCGGCGTTGGTCTGGCACTGTTCTTCACCTTTGCAAACCCCTTTCTTGCTCCGCTGCAAGCCGGTTAAGCGTGTCCTCGCTTAACGCGACTTATGTGCGGATAGTAGTGAATCTGAATTCATTCCACCCTACTACAAGACTTAAAGGGGGTAAAACGTGAATATCAATGCCACGCTCATTGGGCAAATGATCACGTTTGGCCTGCTGGTGTTATTCACCATGAAGTATGTATGGCCACCAATCATGAAGGCCATGCAAGACCGCCAGAAGCGTATCGCTGATGGCCTGGCAGCTGCTGAACAAGGTGCTCAGGCCCAGGAAAAAGCCGAGGCGCAGGCCGCCGAAATGTTGAAAGAGGCCAAACAGCAGGCACAGGAAATTCTCATGCAAGCCGAAAAGCAGCGCAGTGAGATGATCGAAAAGGCGAAGGATGAAGCCCAGGCCGAAGGCAAACGGCAATTAACGGCGGCACAGGCCGAAATTGAACAGGAAGCCAACCGTGCCCGTGAGCAGTTACGTCAACAGGTTTCGCAACTCACTGTCAAAGGTGCCGGCCAGATTCTCGGCCGCGAAATCGACGCGCAAGCGCACGCGCAATTGCTCGACGATCTGGTCGCGCAACTGTAGCGGCCCGGATTAAATCATCATGGCTGAATTAACGACAATCGCACGGCCTTACGCCCGCGCCGCCTTCGAAATCGCCCAAAGCGAAGAAGGCGGTTTGCAGCGCTGGTCGGAGATGCTGCAATTCGTTGCGACAGTAGTGCAAGACAAAACCATACAGGCTGTTTTGTCGAGCCCGGATCACGACAGCCGCTATAAAGCTGGGCTGTTACTTAAAGTGTGTGCCGATCAACTGTCACCAACAAGCAGCAATTTTATTAAGTTACTGGCTGAGAATCACCGCCTCAACGTCCTGCCGGATATTGTCGAGGTCTATGAAGAGCTCAAAGCCGAAGTCGAGAAAACGGTGGAGGCAGAAGTTACTTCTGCTTTCGAGCTCACCGAGCAACAGCGCCAGCAGTTAGCTAAAGCGCTTAGTCAACGGCTGCAGCGCGAAGTAGTGCTGCACTGCACAATTGATCAGTCGCTGTTAGGCGGCGCGATTATTCGCGCTGGCGATTTGGTCATTGATGGCTCGGCGCAGGGTCGGCTTGCCAAGCTGGGCGCGCGGTTAAGTCAATAAAGCCAGTCAAAGGGTAACAGACACATGCAACTCAATCCTTCGGAAATCAGTGATCTGATCCGCCAGCGCATCGAAAACTTCGAAGCCTCGGCGGAACTGCGCAACGAAGGTACCGTCGTCAGTCTGACGGACGGTATCGTGCGCATACACGGCCTGGAAGATGTCATGGCCGGCGAGATGCTGGAATTCCCCGGCAATACCTTCGGACTGGCGCTGAACCTCGAGCGTGATTCGGTCGGGTCTGTAGTGCTGGGGTCCTACGAACATTTACAGGAAGGCGACAAGGTCAAATGCACCGGCCGTATCCTGGAAGTTCCGGTAGGCCCGGAACTGCTGGGCCGGGTAGTCAACTCGCTGGGCCAGCCTATTGATGGCAAAGGGCCGATCAATTCATCGCTCAGCTCGCCCATCGAAAAAGTCGCACCAGGCGTTATCGAACGCCAATCCGTTGGCCAGCCGGTGCAAACCGGTCTGAAAGCCATCGATGCCATGGTGCCAATCGGCCGGGGCCAGCGCGAATTGATTATCGGTGACCGTCAGACCGGTAAAACCGCTGTCGCTATCGACACCATCATTAACCAGAAAGGCAAAAACCTGTTCTGCGTGTATGTCGCGATTGGACAGAAAAACTCCTCTATCGCTGGCGTCGTACGCAAGCTGGAAGAGCATGGCGCGATGGAGTACACCGTAGTCGTCGCTTCTGGTGCTTCCGATCCCGCTTCGATGCAGTTCATTGCACCCTATGCAGGCTGTGCGATGGGCGAGTATTTCCGCGACCGGGGTCAGGATGCGCTGATTATTTACGATGATCTCACCAAGCAAGCCTGGGCTTATCGTCAGGTCTCTCTGCTACTGCGCCGTCCGCCAGGCCGTGAAGCCTATCCTGGTGACGTGTTTTATCTGCACTCCCGTTTGCTGGAACGCGCTTCACGTATCAATGCCGACGAAGTCGAGCGTCTGACCAATGGTGAAGTCAAAGGCAAAACTGGCTCACTGACCGCATTGCCGGTGATCGAGACCCAGGCGGGTGACGTCTCGGCCTTCGTGCCCACCAACGTGATCTCCATCACTGACGGCCAGATCTTTCTGGAAGCCGATTTGTTCAATGCAGGTGTCCGGCCAGCCATCAACGCGGGTATCTCGGTATCGCGGGTAGGTGGCGCAGCACAGACAGGGATCATTAAAAAGCTTTCCGGCGGTATTCGGGTTGCCTTGGCACAGTATCGTGAGTTGGCCGCTTTCGCTCAGTTTGCCTCCGATCTGGATGAAACCACCCGGCGTCAGCTGGAACGCGGTCAACGCGTTACCGAGCTGATGAAGCAGAAACAGTATTCGCCCTTGTCGGTAGCGGATATCGCTATTTCACTGTTTGCAGCTGACCGGGGTTATCTGGACGATGTTGATGTCAGCAAAATCGGTGATTTTGAGTCCGCGCTGCATTCGTTTATGAATTCGCAGCACAAAGATTTAATGGACGGCATCAACAACGACCCGGAAATTCAGCGACGAGATCGAAAACGCCTTTAAACAGGCGCTGGATGATTTCAAGAAAAACCAAGTCTGGTAAGCGGAGTCACTCATGGCTGTAGGGAAAGAGATACGCACCAAAATCAAGAGTATTCAAAGTACTCAGAAGATTACCAAAGCCATGGAAATGGTGGCGGCCAGCAAGCTGCGTAAAACTCAGGAACGGATGCGGGCTGCACGCCCGTATGCCGACAAGATCCGCAATGTGATCTCCCATGTCGCTCGAGCTACTACGGAGTTCCGTCATCCTTATTTGATCGACCGTGAAGTAAAACGGGTTGGCTACATCGTCATCTCGACCGACCGCGGCCTGTGCGGCGGTTTGAACACTAATATGTTCCGGCTGATGGCGCATGAGCTTCGGGACCGCCAGCAGGAAGGTACGGAAGTCGAGATCTGTGCTATCGGCAGTAAGGCTTTGAGTTTTTTCCGACGGTTGGGTGGCAAGGTTGTGGCCGAGACTTCCCATCTGGGCGACACACCTTCGTTTGATCAGCTGATCGGCCCGATTACCGTGATGATCAACGCCTTCAGGGAAGGCCGCATCGATCGGCTGTATCTGGTGTATAACGAATTGATTAACACCATGACGCAAAAACCGTCGCTGCAGCAATTACTGCCCGCGAAGGCCGAGCCGGACAGCATGTTAGATGATACCAAACATTGGGATTACATCTACGAACCGGATGCCGAGGAATTGCTGGAAACCTTGTTAACGCGTTATGTCGAGTCCCGGGTATATCGCGGCGTGGTCGAAAATATTGCCTGCGAAATGGCGGCCCGGATGATCGCGATGAAAAGCGCGACAGATAATGCCGGCACGCTTATCTCCGAATTGCAACTGGTCTACAACAAGGCCCGGCAGGCCGCCATCACCCAGGAGATATCCGAGATTGTGGGTGGCGCTGCGGCTGTCTAGGTTCTGCTTGTTCTGAGAGGAAGTTACCTCATGAGTTCTGGAAAAATCGTACAAATTATCGGTGCTGTTCTCGACGTGGAATTCCCACGTGATTCAGTACCCAAAGTCTACGACGCGTTAATCGTCGAAGACACCAATCTGACCTTGGAAGTGCAGCAGCAGCTGGGCGATGGCGTAGTCCGCACAATCGCGATGGGGGTTTCAGACGGCTTGAAACGCGGTATATCGGTACGCAATACCGGTGCCCCGATTTCTGTGCCGGTAGGTACAGGTACCCTGGGCCGGATTATGGACGTGCTGGGTGAACCGGTCGATCATGCCGGTGATGTTGATGCGCAGGAGCGCTGGAGCATCCACCGCAAAGCGCCAAGCTTCGAAGAGCAGTCTGGCGCGACCGAACTGCTGGAAACCGGCATCAAGGTTATCGATCTGCTGTGCCCATTCGCTAAAGGCGGTAAAGTCGGCCTGTTCGGCGGTGCCGGTGTCGGCAAAACCGTCAACATGATGGAACTGATCAACAACATCGCCAAAGCCCACTCGGGTTTATCGGTGTTTGCTGGTGTGGGTGAGCGTACCCGTGAGGGCAACGACTTTTACCACGAGATGAAAGACTCCAACGTGCTCGATAAAGTGGCCATGGTTTACGGTCAGATGAACGAGCCACCGGGTAACCGTTTGCGGGTCGCGCTCACCGGTCTGACCATGGCTGAGTTTTTCCGTGACGAAGGCCGTGATGTACTGTTGTTCATCGACAATATCTACCGTTATACCCTGGCCGGTACCGAAGTTTCGGCGCTGCTAGGCCGGATGCCTTCGGCGGTAGGTTATCAGCCGACTCTGGCTGAAGAAATGGGTGTATTGCAGGAGCGTATCACCTCAACCAAATCCGGCTCTATCACGTCAATCCAGGCCGTCTACGTGCCAGCGGATGATTTGACCGACCCCTCGCCCGCGACGACGTTCGCTCACCTGGACGCTACCGTGGTATTGTCGCGTGATATTGCTGCACTGGGTATTTATCCGGCCGTGGATCCGTTGGACTCCAACAGCCGCCAGCTTGATCCGCTGGTTATCGGCAGCGAACATTACGACACCGCTCGCGGTGTGCAGGTTGTATTGCAGCGCTACAAGGAACTGCGCGATATTATCGCCATTCTGGGTATGGACGAGCTGTCCGAGGAAGACAAATTAGTAGTTTCCCGGGCCCGGAAAATCCAGCGTTTTCTGTCGCAACCGTTCTCGGTCGCCGAAGTGTTCACCGGCTTCCCTGGCAAATACGTTTCGCTGAAAGATACTATTACCGGTGTCTAAGGTATCCTGAACGGCGATTACGATCACCTGCCCGAGCAGGCGTTCTACATGGTAGGTTCCATCGAAGAAGCGGTGGAAAAAGCCAAGAAACTGTAATCCGGGAGGATTAGTCATGGCCGCAACAATACGCGTGGACATTGTCAGCGCCGAGAAAGAAGTATTCTCCGGCGAAGCCGCTGCCGTTTACGCGCCGGCGGAAACCGGTGATGTCGGCATTCTTCCGCGACATGCGGAAATGCTCTGCAAGCTGCGGCCCGGTCCGGTCCGCATCCAGACAGCAGAAGGCGAAGAGCAGGTGATTTATGTCTCGGGCGGATTACTGGAAGTACAGCCCAGCATAATAACCATACTTTCAGACACCGCCGAGCGGGCGGGCGACCTGGACGAGGCCGCAGCACAGGAAGCCAAACGCCGGGCCGAAGCCGCTTTGGCCGATCGTGCCGGCGACTTCGACTACGCCCGGGCGCAAGCCGAACTGGCGGAAGCTGTGGCGCAGCTGCAGGCTATCGAGCGCTTGCGCAAACTGCGTCATTAAACGTCTTTCTGAATAAGACACTGTTACCTAAACAGTGTCTGAAGTTTTTGTTCGCAGCAAAACGCCGTGAATCCGAATCGGGTTCGCGGCGTTTTGTTTTGGCGCGTTATAATAATTCCTTACTCACATCCCGACTACGGAGCCTCCTGTGTCCCTATCTGTTGTTATTCTTGCTGCTGGTCAGGGCAAGCGGATGTATTCCGATCTACCGAAAGTTTTACACCCGATTGGGGCCAAAAGCATGCTGCAGCATGTGCTGGATACCGTGCAGTCGCTACAGGCCGATCAATGTATCGTAGTTTACGGCCATGGTGGCGAACAGGTACCCAACGCGTTACATGCCCGAAGCGACCTGGAGTGGGTCGAGCAGACTGAACAGCTCGGCACTGGTCACGCCGTTGCACAAGCGGTACCTCTGTTGCGCCGAGACGGCATCGCACTGATTTTGTATGGCGATGTACCGCTGCTCCGCGCCGACACCTTGAATCCCATACTGGCCAGTGCCAGACAGGGTGCTCTCGGCGTTCTGACAGCGCAGCTGGACAAACCAGACGGTTATGGCCGGATCGTACGCGATGCAGCGCAGCAGGTACTGCGCATCGTTGAAGACAAAGATGCCAGCCCCGCTGAGAAAGCCATCAGTGAGATCAATACCGGTATTCTGGCGCTGTCAGCCGACAGACTGTGTGAATGGATTGGCCAGCTCAATAATGATAATGCCCAGGGCGAATATTACCTGACCGATATCATCGAAATGGCAGTAGCGGCCAACGTCCGGGTAGATGCGCATATCGCGCCTGATTCGATGGAGATACAAGGTATTAATAATCGCCGCCAACTGGCCGAAGTGGAACGCTATTATCAGCGCCGTCAGGCCGCAGAACTGCTGCTGCAAGGCGTCACACTGCGTGATCCTGATCGTATTGATATTCGCGGCACACTTAAGGTCGGACGCGATGTCTGCATCGATATTAACGCGGTCTTCGAAGGCGAAGTCACGCTCGGTGACGGGGTATCCATCGAACCCAATTGTATTATTCGCAACAGCCGCATCGGACCTGGCTGTTTAATCCATACCAATAGTGTAATTGAGGATGCCGAACTGGCCGCCCGCGTCGAGGTGGGACCGTTCGCCCGTCTGCGCCCTGGCACCCGGCTCGCCGCCCAGGCAAAAATCGGCAACTTCGTGGAAACCAAGAATGCGCTGATCGGCGCAGGTTCCAAAGTTAATCACCTGAGTTATATCGGCGATACCGACGTGGGCACTGCCGTCAATATCGGTGCCGGCACGATTACCTGCAATTATGATGGCGCCAACAAACACAAAACCGTCATTGAAGACAATGTTTTTGTCGGCTCTAATACGGCTCTGGTGGCACCTGTAAATATCGGTAAAGGCGCAACTATCGGTGCCGGCTCCACTATCAGTAAAAATGTCCCGGCCCAAGCCCTGGCGCTTACCCGCTCGCCCGCTAAAAATATTCCAGACTGGCAGCGCCCCAGCAAGAAAAAATCATGAAAACAGCTTGCGCAGCTTCAGGCGAGGCTGCGCAAGCACTCCGATGCCAATACCGCCGCGTGCGCAGTGTACAATTCCCCTATGGATCCCTCACTTATTCTCGATAGTCTGAACGATGCCCAGCGCGAAGCTGTCGCTGCCCCACTCGGCCCGGTACGTGTGCTGGCCGGTGCCGGCAGCGGCAAAACACGGGTACTGGTGCAGCGCATCGCCTGGCTGCTGACCGTAGAAGGCGCGTCTCCCTGGTCGGTGCTGGCGGTCACGTTCACCAATAAAGCCGCCGCCGAAATGCGCGGCCGCATTGAACAATTACTGGAAGCTCCGGTTGACCGGCTGTGGATTGGTACGTTTCACGGCCTGGCCCATCGTTTATTGCGTATTCACTGGCAGGAAGCAAAGCTGCCGCGTGATTTTCAGGTGCTGGACAGTGACGATCAGCTCCGGCTGCTGAAACGGGTATTACGGGCGCTTAATCTGGATGAAAAAAAATGGCCGCCCCGACTGGCAGCAAGTTTCATCAGCGCCCGCAAGGACGAAGGGTTGCGGCCGCAGCATATTGAGGACAACGACGATCCAGTTCTGCGTCAGCTGGTACGTATTTATGGGGCCTACCAGGATCACTGTGAGCGCAGCGGTCTGGTCGATTTCGGTGAACTGCTGCTGCGCGCCCACGAGCTGTGGCGTGATAACGCCGAACTGCTGGCACATTACCGTGACCGCTTCCGCCACGTTCTGGTAGACGAATTCCAGGATACCAACACCATCCAGTACGCCTGGATACAGCTGTTGACTGGCGGCCAGGGCGATGTGTTCATCGTCGGCGATGATGATCAGTCGATTTACGGCTGGCGGGGTGCAAAAATCGAGAATATTCAGCGCTTCAGTGAAGACTTCTCTGGCACCCGCACTATACGGCTGGAACAGAATTATCGTTCTACCGGCACCATTCTGGCTGCTGCTAACGGTTTGATTGCACACAATCAGGGCCGGCTGGTAAAATCTCTGGACCGACGGTGACAAGGGCGAGGCGATTACCTTATACGGTGCCTTTAACGATATTGACGAAGCCTGGTTTGTAGCCGAACGTATCCGCCAGTGGCAGGGCCGGCGTGCCGAGATCGCTATTTGGTATACCGCTCCAATGCCCAGTCCGTGCTGGAAGAAACCCTGATCGGCTGGGTATCCCGCCCCTTATCGTGTGTATGGCGGCGTGCGCTTTTTCGAGCGCGCTGAAATCAAGGACGCACTGGCCTATCTTCGTTTGCTGGCCAATCGCAATGATGACCCATCGTTTGAACGAGTGGTCAACACCCCAACCCGCGGCATCGGCGAACGCACACTGGAAGTTGTACGAGCCACCGCCCGCGACTTGAGCCTGCCCTTATGGCGCGCGGCACAACGGGTGCTGACCGAAGCCAAATTATCAGCGCGAGCTGGCAAATCTCTGCATGAATTTCTGCAGCTGATTGACCGCCTGGAACGCGATACACACGAGCAAACGCTCGCGGCTCAGACAGGCATATTCTGCATCATAGCGGCCTGCTGAACATGGTTCGCAACAGTAAAGACGGCAAGAGCGAAGACCGCCTGGAGAACCTGCAGGAACTCGTCAACGCCACGGAGAGCTTCTCCCGCGAATGGATCGCCCCGCCACTGGAAGAAGGCGAGGAACCACTGACCCCGCTAACCGCTTTTCTCGCGCATGCCGCACTGGAATCCGGCGAAACCCAGGCCGCCGCCTGGAAGATTGCGTGCAGATGATGACCTTGCACATGGCTAAGGGCCTGGAATTTCCCTGGTGTTTATCGTCGGTATGGAGGAAGGTCTATTCCCGCATTTTCGTTCCGATAACGACGCAGGCGGGCTGGAAGAAGAACGCCGTCTGGCTTATGTCGGCATCACCCGGGCGCGCCGCCAGCTGGTGCTGAGCTATGCCGAAAAACGCTACCTGCACGGCCGCGAATCGTATCAAAGCCCGTCCCGTTTTCTGGGTGAAATACCTATTGAGCTACTGCAGGAAGTCCGCGCCCGCATGACGCTCAGCCGGCCGTCCATTCTGAGCAGCCGGGCAGCTTCACCGCCACCAGATGATGGTTACACCGTTGGCAGCTATGTCGCAGCATCCGAGTTTCGGCACAGGTGTTATTTTAGCGCGTGAAGGAGATGGTAGCCGCACCCGGCTGCAAGTCAGTTTCGATGAAGGCAGCAAATGGCTGGTATTGGCCTACGCCAAACTGGAATTACTCTGACGCCTGCTGATAATAGTTCACGCCGCTGGCGTCCGTTTCTACCCGCAACAGCCCCCGCACCAACAGGCAATTCAGGTGGGCCTGGCTTTCCCCCGTCGCCAGCAGCAAATTACCTTTATTAATCGGGCGCCGGAACAGCGCTGGGAACACATCCACCACCCGTCGCGGTGTGGCACAAAAGTCATAAAGATCCACCAGCGATTTTTCGTGGCTTTCGATCAAGCCTGTGCAGCGCTCTCTGGCACCGATAAAAGGCCGCTCGTGAGCTGGCAATACCAACACATCTGAAGGCAATCGGGCGCGCAGGCGTTCGCAGGATGCGATCCATTCAGCCAGCGGGTCAGCATGTGGCTCATATGGCCAGACGCTGACATTAGACGAAATGCCCGGTAACAGCTGGTCGCCCGCGATAAACACATTTTTGTCCGGACAATACAGGCAGGCGTGCTCCGGCGCATGCCCCTGTCCCATCAGTACATGCCATTCATGCCCGCCAATTAACAGTGTTTCATTGTCTACCAAGCGCCGATAGGCGTTCGGCAAAGCGCGAACCAGTCTGCCAAAAGCGCCAAAATGCGCCCGATACGCATTCAGTCCGGCTTCATCAAAACCGGCCGCGCGGTAAAAGCGGAGCGCTTCTTCTGGTGCTTCACGATGACTGTCTGCCAGCAGATTCCGGCACAGCAGATAATCCGTGCGTGACATCCACAGCGCAACTTGCCAATGTGCAGTGATCCAGCCGGCCAGCCCGACGTGATCCGGGTGCAAGTGGGTGACAATCACGCGTTTGACAGGTTTATCCACCATCCAGCGATCAAACAGCGCCAGCCAATGATCAATCACTTCATCGGTCGCGACGCCGGTGTCAACAACTGTCCAGCCATCGCCGTCATCTAATAGCCAGAGATTGATATGATCCAGTGCAAACGGCAGCGGCATACGCAACCAGTAGACACCTTCTGCGACACACTGGGGTTCGCCTAATTGCGGGGGTAAATCGAAGGGAAATTCCAGACTCTGAGACATACCTTACACTCAAAAAAAAAGGCCGCACCGCGTTTAGCGGCCGGCCCCGAATAATACCTGAGAAATTATTTCAAATTTTACTTAATCGCAATCGGTGAGCCCATGGAACCCGTCGCACCACGAATCGGCGTCGGGCTGTAGATATAAGCAAAAACATAAGTGCCATCATCCGCCAGTTGCTTCAGACGCAGATTTTCCTGGTTCACGATACCATTGCGGGTTTGCAGTATTTGATGAATACAAAACGCGCAAGCTTCGCCATTGGGATAAGGCACAGGGTCAGTTGCGTTCCAATGATCGCCACCCGTTACACCGATTTTCTGATCAGCCAGCCAATACGCCGTTTCAGCGCACAGACCGGGGGTACCTTCATTGAATTTATCAGGATCATTTTCCCAGTACATTTCCCAGCCGTAGCGAAACAACACCGCATCGCCTTCCATGAACTCGAAATCCGCCATGCCTTGCTTTTCCAGAGCCATCTTGATGTCATCTACGCTCATGCACTCGCCGATTTCCAAAGCATCAACGCCGCGTGCACCTGCAAAATCAATCAAGACACCTCGTGCAATAATCGGATGCAGTTTTTCCGTACCTAACTTGGTTAAGCCATACGCTGTGGCAAATTCAGATTCCACATGTCCATTGTAAAAACGCATTTCCGACCGATCGCCATTTTTCCCGAGCTGCACACCGATATGGCCCAAACCGTCAAACTGGGTGCCTACCTGGCCGACTTCCGTCGCTAAATAATCATCATGCCAGATAACCTTATTGGCACCAAACGGGCCACCGTTCGGTGTACCTGGAATCCGCAGCGCGAACGAGCGGGCGCCGAATAAAGGCATTTCACTGTAATAATCAAAACCCAATTTATAGGTTTTGCCTTCTTTTACCTGGCTCAGTGCACGCATGACAACTTCGGGCTTGGTGTACCAGTTAGTAGAACCGGCTTCGTCGTCTGCCCCCCATAATGGATGTGGCCACCACTTGCTGCCCAGTGGAGTATCCATGGTGTCACCATCAACCCATGGCTTGCCGGCACACGCTTGCCAGTTTACTTGCGAGCACTCTTGTGCCGAAATAACGCCGGCAGCTGCCATGCAGCCCAGTACCGAAAGACTGATCAGTGTTTTTTTAAACATTATTAACCTCCTCCTTTATGAATTTTATGAGGCTATTACTATATAGGAGATTAATTGCAAGCTGTAAAGGCGCAATGATTTTTACCGGTTTTTTGCAAAATTAATCTGATGCAAATTCCGCCAGTACCGGCGCATGATCAGAAGGCCGCTCCCAACGCCGTGGTTCTTTGTCCACTACACAAGACTGACAGCGCGCGCCGAGTGCCTCGCTGGCCAGAATCAGATCAATACGCAGACCCAGATTACGGCGGAATCCAGCGGCCCGGTAATCCCACCAGCTGAAGGTATTTTCTTCCTGCTCGAACAGGCGAAACGTATCCTGCAAGCCTAGATCCAGCAACGTTTGC
>JAWKZG010000004.1:0-352936 GCA_041396125.1 Gammaproteobacteria bacterium
GCTGTAAGCCGCACGGACATTATTCTGGGAGCCGGTGACGACAATCAAATCCGCCGCCTGCATCAATGCTTGCGTCAGCGTACGGGTTACGGGTTTAGGCAGAATCTGCACCAGATCAGCAGGCAGACCGATGTGCTCCAGCGCCTGACGCATATAGCCAACAATATGCTGGGTGGTGTTCCAGCCGCTGGGCGACGGCGCGATAATAATCGCATTACGCCCTTTCAGCGCCATCATCGTTTTATTAACTGGCGTCGCAGCCGGATTGGTCGAGGGGGTGACCGCGGCCACGACCCCGACCGGTTTGGCGTATTTGACCAGACCGTGAACCGGATCCTGCTCAATAATGCCAACGGTTTTCACCCGCAGCAGATCGCGCAGTGTGCCAAATGTTTTGCGCTGATTTTTGATGACTTTATCGGCAACATTGCCCAGTCCGGTATCCTGCACTGCCAGTTCGGCCAGCTCACGGGCACGTTCCGGCTTGTACAACGCCCAGGCGATAGCGGTTACCGCCTCGTCCGCCCGGCTCTGATCCGCTTCGCTGAACGTCTGCATGGCACTGCGGGCGCGAGCCAGCAGATCAGTAATAATTTCCGCTTCAGAGTTTGCAATAGCAACAGTCATGACTTTTCTCTTCTTTCATCATCAGCCGCCGAAGTCAGCAACACAGCGGCAAGTATACACAGGCCAGCACTGCCGCCGCTGCGTCGAACCCGACTTGCGCAGTACCCCGATGCGTGCATAATCAGGCGCTCATTACCGTCAAGAGAGTAGCAACGTATGCCCCAGGCGCTTGTCGTTCTGTCCGGCGGTCAGGATTCCACTACCTGTCTGTACTGGGCACTCCAAAAATTTGGCGCTAACCAGGTCGAAACACTGACCTTTGACTACGGTCAGCGGCATCGTATCGAACTGGATTGCGCCCGTCAGATAGCAGCAATGGCCGGTGTACCCAATCGGCTGCTGCCGATCAATACCTTCAACGCGCTGGGCGGTAATGCCTTGACCGATGCTACCGTCGAGGTTGCCAATGGGGTGAACGGGAACACCCATTTGCCGAACACTTTTGTGCCCGGTCGCAACCTGATTTTTCTGACGTTTGCGGCAGCCCAGGCGTATCAGCGCGGCATTGAGCATCTGGTCACCGGCGTGGCGCAGACCGATTACAGCGGTTATCCCGATTGTCGCCAGAATACCCTGCAGGCGCTCGAGCTGGCCATCCGGCTGGGCATGGACTGCCAACTGGCGATTCATACGCCGCTGATGTTTCTCTCCAAAAAAGAGACGGTCGAGCTGGCTCGTGCTGTCGGTGCCCTGGAGGCCATGGCCTATACCCATACCTGTTACGAAGGCCGGCAACCGCCGTGCGGGGTATGCCCGGCCTGCGTATTGCGAGCCAAAGGATTCGCCGAAGCCGGTATAGCAGACCCCTTGCTTGAGCGCCTGCGTCAGGGTGAGCTCAATCGCTGACGGTCTCCGGCCAGTCCGGTGCCAATTGCTGGCGTAATAAGCGTCCCAGGTCCAACACCGGCAACGCGGGTTGTTCCTGCAGCGTCGCGCAATCAGAACGGTTGGCTTCAGGGCATTGCAGTACGTCAGGCAAGCGCCGGGTCTTGAATGTTTCGGCAAACAGCTGCTGCACCAGAACACGGGCAAAATCCGCACTCACCGCCATGGTAGGCGTGCCGTATTCGATCAGCCAGCTCGCGCCGCCATCCCAGTTAGCGGGCACCGGCCGGACGATGGCGATCTGGCTACTGGCCGCACTATAGTGCTCCTGCAGTGCACTCTGTACCGCCTGCGCTTCCGCCTGGTTCAGTTCGACCAAACGCTGAACGGTGAAATGTTCGCTAATGGCCAGATAAGCTATCAGCATCAAAGCCAAAGCACTATGCAGCTGATGCTGGGGCAACAACACCTGCAAAGCCCACAGCAGCCCAAACAGTACCAGCAAACCCAAAACGATCAGCAGACGTACCTTGAGCAGGCTTTCCACCACCAGCAGGCTGGGCAGGTAAATGGCCACAACCAGCGCCAGCGCTCCCAGTACAGGCCACACGCTGCGCTGACGCCAGACTTCCCGCAACAACGCGGCACTGATGACAGCACTCACGGCATAGATCAGCACAGGCCAGAATGTGAACTGGCCGATGCTCAGCGTCAACTGTAAAGACTCGTATAGAAACCGGAGCTTGGCGAGAATATCAGTAGTGATACTGGCACGCTCTGCTGCGTGCAGATTCATGCTGTCGGCTGCAATCAGGTGCTGTAAGTAAATCTGATAGGCCAGATAATAAATCAGCAATACACTGATAAATAAACCAATCCATAACAGCAAGGCAGACCATCCCGGCCAGCGAAATCCGCGCGGCGAAAAACAGACCAGCGCGACCACCAGCCAGTACCCCATGGCCGCATGCTGGTAAACAAGAAGTGCCGTAAACAATAGAGCAGCGGCTACGGACAGCCGCCAGCCGGCATGGAAACGCGACCTTGCAACAGCCTGCCAGACCAGTTCACCAGCCAGTAAACTCAGGCTCAGCGCAAACAGAAAAGGAAAGGTAATCGCCCAGGCTACCATCAGACCGACAGCGGGTGCTGACAGCCAGGCTGCCGCCAGTGCAAATGCCATGATGGCCGACCAGCCATAGCGCCGCGCCATCCCATAACATTGCAGCGCCAGCCCCCAGGCTGTCAGCAAGGTAAACGCCCGAATACTGTTTAAATCGCAGATCGAATCAGCCAACGCGAACACCTGCTGGCTTAAAAGCTGGTATAAGGGCCGTCCCATCGCCCCGATCAGATCAAAATAGTGCCAGTGCTCAAACGTGACCACCCAAAGATAGGCATAGTCGTCCTGCAGGCCGTAACAGGAGAACAGCGTCGGGTAATAAATTCCGCCAGCCAGCAGCGCCAGCAGCGCCCCTGCCAGATAATGCTGCAGCTTAATCCGCTGCGTTTCACCGAACTGTACAAGCATTAGCAAACAATCTCATCCGAATGCATCATAATGGTGTTATTGATCAAGACCGCAACCAAACCTACTGCTTTATCAAATCATGCCTATTCCCTTCAACCAACCCGGCCGCAATGTCCAGCGGCACCGTCACGCTATTGCGCAGGCTGTTGAGCAGACGCTGGCGAGCGGTTATTACATTCTCGGCCCTGCAGTAGAGGCTTTCGAGCAGGCCTTCGCGGCCTTTTGCCAAAGCGCGCACTGTATCGGGGTCGCCAGCGGCACCGATGCGCTGGTATTGGCCCTG
This sequence comes from Gammaproteobacteria bacterium, assembly GCA_041396125.1. Taxonomy (GTDB): domain Bacteria; phylum Pseudomonadota; class Gammaproteobacteria; order Competibacterales; family Competibacteraceae; genus JAWKZG01. The sequence goes on from JAWKZG010000004.1 coordinate 3,267, forward strand.
CGCGCGCTGGATCTTGGCCCGCAGGCAGAAGTCATTACCGCCGCCAACGCTGGCGGCTATGCTAGTGGTGCCTGTTTCCGGGTGGGCGCAACGCCGGTCTACGCGGATGTCGATCCGTTGACTTTGCTACTGGACCCGGCTCAGGCCGAAGCGGCAATCAGCGCTGCCACTCGCGCTATCATTATTACCCATCTGTACGGCAATATGGCCGATATGACGGCGTTTCGGGCTCTCGCCGAGCGCTATCAACTGGCTCTGATCGAAGACTGCTCGCAAGCACATGGTGCCAGCCGGGCGGATCGGCCTGCCGGCAGCTGGGGTGATATTGGCGTGTTCAGCTTTTATCCGACCAAAAATCTGGCGGCACTCGGTGATGGCGGTGCGCTGGTCTGCCAGGACAGCGCCCTGGCGGCAACCCTGCGTGAACTGCGCCAGTATGGCTGGCAGGAAAATACACGGTGCAGCGGCCATTTGGCATCAATAGTCGCCTGGATGCCCTGCAGGCTGCGATTCTCAGCGCCAAACTGCCGCATCTGGAGGAGGACAATACCCGTCGCCGTGAGCTGGCCGAGCGTTATCAGACTGCCCTGGCAGGTACCCCGGCCAGCCTGGTGCGACAAACCGGTCTGGCGTATGTGGCCCATCTGGCGGTGCTCCGCCATCCGCAGCGTGATCGCTTGAGAAGTGCTCTGCAGGCAGTCGGGATCGGGACAGATATTCATTACCCTGTACTGGATTGCGACCAGCCGGGCTGGCAGGCTTTACCCTGGCGTGCCCTGCCCTTGCCGGTCAGTCGTCAGGCTTGTGCACAGGTGTTGTCGCTGCCGCTCTACCCGGAACTCCTGGACACGGAAATCACCCAAATATGCGAAGTTCTGCACCATACGCTAACCGTCTGAGTCGTTCTTGAATGATGCCATCTGTTTCACAATCATTGGTTATCCCAATTTACAAAAATGCCGCCAATATCCCCGATTTATTGGCGGCATTGTGCCGTCTGCATTCTGAGCTGAACGGCGATCTGGAAGTGGTACTGGTCGTTGACGGTTCGCCGGATAATGCGCTGCAATTGCTGCAAAACGCGCTACCCGAGCAGCCCTATCCTGCGCAGTTGATTGAGCTATCGCGTAACTTCGGCTCGTTTCCGGACATCCGGCACGGTATGGCGGCGGCACGGGGCGAAGTTATCGCGGTGATGGCGGCCGATCTGCAGGAACCGCCAGAACTGATTCTGCAGTTTTTTGCGGCCTTGCGAACCGATCAGGCCGATCTGGTACTGGGATACAGCGCAGCGCCCGCAGCCGGACGCGGGCAGACGGTTGGCTCAGTGCCCGTCTGTCCACCCTGTTCTGGTCACTGTACTGCACTTTGCGTGAAATCGATATGCCACCGGGCGGGGTCGATGTTTTCGCCTGTAATCGCCGCGCGCGACGATCTGCTCAGCCTGCGCGAAACGAACAGCCTGCTGGTCAGCCAATTGTTCTGGCTGGGCCATCGGCGCCTGTTCATACCCTATCAGCGACAGACCCGCAGCAAAGGCAAAAGTGCCTGGAATCTGCGCCGCAAGATCCGCTATATGCTGGACAGTGTTTGCGTTTTCCGATCTACCGATTTTTCTGCTGCTGTGGCTGGGTGTATTTGGCATTTTCGCATCGGTCCTGAGCGGTACGATAGTCTTTGTCGCGTGGTTGCTGGGTGCGATTACGGTACAAGGCTATACCCCGGTGATGCTGTTGATTGCCTTTATCGGCTCAATTCTGATTTTCGGTCAGGGCATTATCGGCTGTTATGTCTGGCGCGCGGCAGAAAATACTAAGCAGCGGCTGCTCACGCTGGTGCACTCGCATCAGACTTACCGTCTGGAGCAGCACGACGAGGACAAGCCATGAGTCTGTTCATCCATCCCCAGGCTCTTTTGCGAGAGCAGCAACATCGGCGCAGGTACGCGCGTCTGGGCGTTTGCACATGTATTGCCCGGCGCGGTAATCGGCCAGGACTGCAATATCTGCGATCAGGTTTTTATCGAAAACGACGTTATCATCGGGGATCATGTTACCGTCAAATGCGGCGTCCAGTTATGGGACGGGTTGCGCGTTGAAGATGACGTGTTTATCGGTCCCAACGCCACCTTCACCAATGACCCCTTGCCGCGCTCCAGGCAATATCTGGATCGCTATCCGCAAACCCTGCTGCAAACCGGTGCCTCCATTGGTGCCAACGCCACCATTTTGCCCGGCTTGCGGATCGGCCCCAAGGCCATGATTGGCGCGGGAGCTGTGGTCACCCGTGATGTGCCGGCCGGTGCCATTGTGGTTGGCAATCCAGGACGGATCATTGGCTACGAGGGCGCGCTGCAGATGAGCACGAAAGCGGCCATCGGAGAAGCAACAACCGGAGAAGTGGTTACGGCCACACAGGTGCGTGGCGTCAGTCTGCATCGCCTGCCCAGTTTCCGGGATTTACGCGGCAGTCTCAGCGTGGCGGAATTTGCCAGTGATCTGCCGTTTATACCCGCTCGCTGTTTTATGGTGCATGCGGTGCCGGGCAAAGACGTGCGCGGTGAACACGCGCATTATCAGTGCCAGCAGTTTTTGATCGCCGCAGCCGGCACAGTGCATGTGGTTGCCGATGACGGTCAGCAGCGGCAGGAGTTTGTTTTAAATTCGCCTGAAATCGGGCTGTACCTGCCGCCACTGATCTGGGGCATTCAGTATAAATATTCTGCTGATGCTGTTTTGCTGGTGCTGGCGTCGCAGGGCTATGATGCCAGCGATTATATTCGCGATTACAGCCAGTTTCTGAGTCTGGTGCGCAGCCGCCAGAACCCTGCCTGAATTTATCTGCTCAGGCCTTACCCGCGTGTTTGGTCAATAATTTGTCCAGTTGATCCGCAAAAGCTTTTCGATCGCTTTGGTTGAGTGCCGGCGGGCCACCGGTATTGATGCCGCTGGCACGCATCGTATCCATAAAATCCCGCATATTCAGCCGTGCCTTGATGGTGTTCTCTGAATACAGTTCGCCGCGCGGATTAAGCGCTAAAGCGCCTTTCTCAATGGCCTCCGCTGCCAGCGGGATATCGCCGGTAATCACCAGATCACCGGCATTCAGCCTTTTGACAATTTCGTTATCCGCCACATCGAACCCGGCGGCAACTTGCAGGGATTTGATATTGCGCGCAGGTGGCACCCGTACCGGCCGGTTAGCTACCAGCGTTAACATCAGTCCGGTACGCTCTGCCGCCCGGAACAAAATATCTTTGATCACGGTCGGGCAGGCATCCGCATCAACCCAGATATGCATTATCGTGCCTGTTGTTGGTCATTGCTTAACCTATTCAGTCTATGACACCAGGATTGCGCCTGGCTGTACGGTATGTCACCCGAAAGCCGGTTTAAAAACCATCAGATAGAAAATCAGTAGAACACTTATAAACGCAGGCCATCCCAGAAGATACCAGCACTTCATGTATCTATCATGCGCGGCGTTCAGCTCTTCCGAATTTTGTAACAAACGGCGGGCATTGCGGCAAACCTGGATCTGCAAATATACCACCGGCAGCCAGCACAAACCGGTCACGCCGTATAACACCAGACTGGCGATCACCCAGGGTGTTGTCAGCGGTATCTGCGCCAGATGCAGCATCGCCAGCCCGGTTAAAGGCTGGATGATAACGGCCGGTGCCGTAAATAACCAATCGGCGATAACAACATGACGCGATACAGCGGCTATCACCGTCAGATCGCGGCTTCGGTCCGCCCGCCACATGTAAAACGCAGTGCCTAAACCGGCGCCAAACAATAAGGTCGAGGAAATAATATGCACCAGTTTCAGTGCCATATAAGACATCATCAACGCCCGTCCTCAAGCACCTGATACATCAGCAGTAACAAAATGATCAGCAGATTCTTCAATAATGATCCCAGCGGCTCCAGCCAAAGTATCGGCGCACAGATCCCCAGGGCAATCGTGTAAGCAAGCACCGAGCACAGCATCAGCCCCAAGACCAGCCGCACCCGGTAACGCAGCAACAAGGCACAGCCCAAAACAATATCCAGGACACTGCTCGCCCAGACCAGCGGACGCTGGTAATCAGCGGGGACATACAGCTGCTGGAGTAGGGTCTGATAGTCAGCCGGCGTCGCCAGAAAACCCGCCAGACCCGACATGATCCAGACAAAAACCAATGTCAGCCATACAGCAGGCGCTAATAAATAGAGCCGCGCATGCCATCGATCCTGCACAAAACTGGCTGATTCACGTAATGTTTTTGCTACGCTACGCGGCGCATAACCGGTGCTTTGCAGCACGTCAGCATATGCGTTGTCCGGGCCGGTATTGCCGCGCTCCAGCATCCCCCGCATCGTTTGCCCCAAAGGTCCGACGCCTAAATGCTGCCCGGAACCATACTGCCAGGCCGACACTGCTGGCAGGCAGGTGCACACAGCGGGCAGGCGGCAATTTAAGCCAGGATCGCAACAGCACAAGATACTGTTTTATCGTCAGTATTTCCGGCCCGACCGCATAGAGAACAGTATTTTTGATAGTATTCGGTTGCACGGTTTCGACAACAAGCGCGGCCAGATCCTCCAGCAATATAGGCTGGATACGCTGATTGCCCTGCTCCGGCAGAAAAATAAAATACGGCAGCGCCGCCAGTGATCGCAGCAAGGATGTACCACCATAAGAGCCGCGTAGCGAAACCACCACAGAAGGACGGATGATGACCGCCGGCACAGCGGCTTCAGCAGGTCGTCGTCAAACTGATGTTTGGACGCAATGAATTTTCCGTCTTCAGCCGTACCCAGGGCAGAAATCTGGATAAACTTCTGTACGCCCTGCTCCAGACAGGCCGTAGCCAGCGCTTTAGGCACTTCATAATGGATTGTATAGTAGCTATTGGTTTTCGTTTCCCTGAGAATCCCCGCGCAGTTAACAACCGCATCCACTGAGTCCAGCAGCGGCAGCCAGGCTGACGGATTGCGGTAATCGTTAAAATCGACGCTATGAAACGTAAGCTCACCAGTCACCGGAATATTCTTGCTGGAACGCGCACAGGCAATAATCTGGTGATTAGATGCCAGTAATTTTTCAATAATTGCACTCGCAATGAAACCGCTCGCTCCAGTCACCAGAATTTTCACAGCATGTCACTCCAGATTAATATGTACCCATAGAAACAACTTTATATTTCTCCCAGCCTGCTTTTATCAGCACTCAGCACTAACAACAGCGCTATCATCGCGCACACCAGATAGCCTATCGCCAAAGGAAAAACGGTACCGTTATAAAATTTTCCGACAGAAACGGAAACAGCAACTGCAATCAAGCTTGAAACAGACGCGATCAGGGATGCACCCAACCCCGCAATACGTCCCAGCCATTGCATGGCCATAGCATTTATATTGCCAAACAAAATTCCCATGCAGAAAAAAATCAGGAAAAAAACCGGCATGAAAATGCTAAATGGCGGCACACCTTCTGTTAACAAACCGACCAGCAAGAGCAGGCAACTTAAAAAAATGAGACCGACCAGCGCATTTACTGTTAAACGATGCATACCAATACGCATCACCAGCTGGCTGTTCAATATCGAAGCCATACCGATACCCAGTGCCAGGATGGCAAAATACAATGGAAACTGTTTACCCGCGTTATAGAAATCCTGGAACATCGCTTGCGAGGTGCTCAAGTAAGTAACCTGAACACCAAATACCAAGCCTGCGGTAACGGTATAAGCCATCACTTTGGAATGCTTCAATACCAACCCGGTCGTTCTGATAATAGCCGGTATTGAAAAGGGAATACGTCGCTCAGCAGGCAAAGTTTCGGGCTGTCGCCACCCGAGCCAGACAGCAACGGTTATGGCCAGCAGCAGAAACAGGAAAAAAATAGCGCGCCAGCCGGCAAACAGCAAAATCAATTGACCCAGCGCCGGTGCCACCATCGGCACGATAATAAATATCATCATGATGAACGACATGATCCGGGCCATCGCATTGCCTTCATATTGATCACGAATCAGTGCTCTTGAGGCTATTTTCGGGCCGGATACGCCTATTCCCTGCACAATACGCCCTACCAGCAATAGCGTCATCGACTGAGCTGTCATGGCCAGCACAGCGCCGCAACAATAGATAGCAATACCAATCAAAATAGTTTTTTTTCGGCCAATGGCGTCAGATATCGGCCCAAAAACAGACTCACCAAAAACCATACCCAGAATAAACATCGAGACAACGAGCTGGGTGTCATTCGTGTTAGTAACTGATAAATTTTGGGCAATCTCCGGCAACGCCGGCAGCATCGCATCAATACTTAATGCTGTTAACGATGTCATCAGTGCAAAAAGCGCGATAAACTCCGGTAGTTTTATCGCTTTTACTACTCCCGTGCTGCTCACTTCAGGCTTCTTTCTTATAATTGAATTTAGCAAGATACTTCAGCATGAAAACGATGCTTAAAAAAACACCGCAAGCCCCGCAAGAGAAAAGCAGTTCATCCCATGCCGCTGGAAAAACCAACAGATAGCCATGCCCTTTAATCAAGGATGAGAAGCTTGACACACAGAAGGGTATAAGAAAAAGCCTGAATGTTTGCCAGGGATCAAGCGGTTGTTTGAGCGGTCCTGTAACACTTAGTAAAAGCGCCATGCCGACTACAGCACTGATGCCAAGTGAGTTCAGCCAAAGCGCAGGTGCAGGGTCAAAACGGTAGAAGACCGTAACCAGATACCAGATGAGATAACACCAAAGTACGATTTTCCCTGTGTTCAGGCTCTGTAAGTACCTGATGACTGGTGACATGTGTTTTTAGCGGATAATTAATATCGGCATCAGGTGCCTGCCACCCATTTTTCGATGGGTGGTTGTTCTATATTTTTCTGGATGCCATCGACATCCCACAGCTTGGAAAAGACAAATGCTCTGGGACAGTGACTATAAGACTCGACCACTTCCAGCAACAAGGCCTGCAGAAGCTTGGCATTTTCGTCTGGCTGAAAAACCTCCAGTGACAGCTTTTCAAATTCAGCCTCGCCCCGACGCAAGACTCTGACGGTTCCATTCACACGTACTGTTGTATTGATTCCAGGAATAAAAAATACCAATCCTATTTGGGCATTACTGGAAATATTGTCATAGGATTGAAAAAGCCGGTTTCCCGCCACATCAGGAATCAGCAGATGTTTATCATCAATAACCTTAACAAAACCAGGCTTTCCCCCTTTGGGAGATGCATCGCAGGCACCCTGTGCATTACTGCTTGCCATGACTAAAAATGGTGAGTGACAAATAAAATCCTTAACCCACGGCACCATATAAGGTCTTACTTTACCCTTAGCCCGCTCTGATGGTTCACCAAATATTTCCTGAGCCTGATTCATTGTGCCCCCCCCCTGGAGAAGTAATACAGAAGTAATACAGAAGTAATACTCGAGAAAGTGATAATCATGCCAACCCGCTGAGCGCACGGGCGACGCCAAGCATAACATGTTAACAAAAAGCAAGGCGAAAGCCCTGCCGCAGGGGGATTCAGGCCGTTATTTCTGTTAAATTTCCGCCAACACTTGAAAATTCTGCCTGCGTTCAATGCATTCGACACGATCCCGACCGGATTTTTTTGCCTGATACAGGGCACGATCGGCTCGCTCAAGCATCTCGGCCAGCTGATCATCGGATGGCTCCAGACTGGCAACACCAATACTGACGGTAACCACGATATCGCTGGAGATTTCAGGGAAGGATAACTCAGAGGTGACCACACGCAATCGTTGAGCGATCTGAAATGCCGTTTCCAGTGTGGTTTCGGGGAGAATGGCGCAGAATTCCTCGCCGCCGGTACGACCGATTAAATCCTGCCCGCGAAGCACCTGCTTCCATCCCGCTGCACAGCTATGCAATACCTGGTCGCCTGCAGCATGTCCATAAGTGTCATTGATACGTTTGAAATGATCAATGTCCAGCATCAGCAAGGCGAACGGCCGATAATATCGTCGCGCCCGCTTGAATTCGTGCTCAGCGAACTGGAACAAAGCACGGCGGTTAGGCAGACTGGTAAGACTGTCAGTTCTCGCCAGCCATCGCATTTCACGCTCGGCGATTCTTCTTGCGCGTAATGCACGGTGCAGAAAGGCGGTAAATATCAGCGTCAGGAGCGTTAATACCGCCCCCCCGAGTAATGCCCTGTCGCGCCACAAACGCCAGGCAGAGAGCACCGTATCCAGACTTTGACTTACCAGTACAACCACCGGAAAACGCTCCAGACGCTGATAGCTGACCAATCGGGGCATATCGCTGACTGAAGTATCAGAGATAAACACACCCTGCGACTTTGTCCCATACTCGGTTGCAAAGCGGGGCCGATCGGCTACGTTTTTGCCGATCAATACGCTCAGCTCAGGTGTCCGCGAGAAAATGGTGCCATCCAGCAGCATCAGGGCGATAGAGCCATTGGGTTTTAGCCGCATACGTTCGTGCAACAGAAACAGACGATCCAGAGAAATAGTTGCATAGACGACAACAATACCTGACACCGGACGCTGAAGCCGTAATGAAACAGGAACTTCCCAGCGGTTCGCGGCCCGACCCAAGGCCGGATGACCTATGTATAAAAGGGGTTCCGAACGCTCCATCTGTGCCGTAAAAAAAGCTTGAGCAGAGACGTCAGTCAATGGCGAACGCTCAAAGGCCGGTATCCGGGTCGCTATACCATTCGCAGCGATCAGCCGCAGGTCAATCAGACCGTCTGCGGCACGGCGCAACTCGTCAACCAGGGCAACGAAGTGGGCGTCAGTGCGGGGGTCGATATCCGGATTCGCGGCAAGCCAGAGATCGAGTGTGTGCAGGGCAGTTTCAACAGCGCTGAATATGCCAGCGGTTTGCAGCGCTACGGCCTGATCCAGTTGGGTCAATTCGCGCTGCCCTGCAGCAATAACCTGATCCTTCTGCAGCGTCTCCCAAACGACAAACAAAGCCCAGAGCGCTGCCAGCAAGCAAGCAGCAAGCCCGAGCAAGCCCCAGCGCTCAAAGCCGGTTACCAGTCGTCGTGTCCGTATTGCCCTGGTTGTAATCATTTGCTGTCCTGCAGCAACGAGGTCGCTGCCATTGCCGCACCGGGGGCAAATACATAATGCGTCCGCAGCATCGGCTCGAGTTCCTGCAACGGGAGCGGCTTGCTGATCAGGTAGCCCTGCATCTGATGGCAGCCCAGCGCCCGCAGCCTGGCAATCTGAGTTTCTTTTTCCACACCTTCGGCGATCACCGTCAACTGTCCTGCCTGCGCCAGCGCACAAATCATCGATACGATGTTCCTGGAATAGTCATTGGTATCCATATCCATGACGAACGAGCGGTCAATTTTCAGGGTGTCGATGGGTAATTTGCTGAGATAAGCGAGTGAGCTATGGCCTGTACCGAAATCATCAGGGCTATCGCGATACCGGCTTCACGAAGAATCGTAAGCCGGTCCACCATTTCATCAATCCGTTCCATGATGGCGCTTTCGGTTATTTCCAGATCCAGCCTGATTTCAGAGGATGGCAAGCGTTGCACCGCATCGAGCACTGTCTGGGCAAAATCGTGCTGTCGAACCTGCACCGGTGACACATTGACTGCAATCCGGGGCAGAGGTATCCCGCGTGCCGACCACTCCAGCAGGTCGGATACCGCCTGGTCAAGCGCCCAGCGGCCCACCTCAATAATCATGCCGGTTTCTTCAAGCAACGGGATAAATTTTCCTGGCGGCACCAGACCCGAACGAGGATCGCGCCAGCGGATCAGCGCTTCCAGGCCAACGACTGCCCCCGTGTTCAGATCGATCTTGGGCTGGTAGTGAAGCACAAATTCCTGGTTGTTCAGAGCTGAGCGCAAGCGGGTCTCCAGCAAAAGTGTTTCTGTGATCCGCGCGTTTATCTCGGGCGCATGAAACGCGAATCTTGCCAGATCTTTTTTGGCCGTGCGCAAGGCTGTCTCCGCATTGGCGAACAACGCACCGGCATCCGTGCCATCGGACGGAAACATGGCGATACCGATACGGGCAGACGTTCTGATCTCCTGTTCATTAATCAAAAATGGCTGTTCGAATTCAGGCAGAATACAATTATTGATGAAATGGGCCGCCTCCGCCGGTTTACCCAACCCTGAGATGGCAATGGCAAAGAGGTCTGACCCGATACGTGCCACATTGCCGTCCCTGCCTACGGCGGATTGCAACCGTGCGGCCACTTGTCGCAGAAACGCATCGCCGCCATTATGACCCAGTGAAATATTGATCGACCGAAAGCGCTCCGGATCAAGCAATATGACCGCTGCGGAGCCCTGCTGACGACGCGCTGAATGGATAATTTGTGCGATCTGCTCAAAAAACAGTGACCGGTTGGGCAGACCGGTCAGTGCATCGTAATAGGCCAAATGGTCCAGACGCTCGGATTTATCCAGATGATCCAGCGCAAACGCGACGTCGCCGGCCAGTTCCTGCAGCAGTTTAAGTTCCTCCGCGACATAGGCATTTTTTTGCATTGAGTAGAGCGCCAATACCCCATACACCTGTTCGCCGTTCAACAGCGGCAAAACAATGATTGAACCGAAACCCTCGCGCAGGGTTGCTGCCGGCACAACGAGACGTTGATCAGTTGCGGTATCATTCACCGCTATCGGCGCACGGGCGTTTACCGCCAGGCTGACCAGACCGGGTTTACCGTTATGCTCGAGGTTCACATCAAGCCCGATCTCATCCAGGATAGCGGCATGCGGGCCAGCCGATGCAACGGGCCGCACCTTGCCGGCAACGGCGTCATGAATACCGATCCAGGCAAACACGGTATCGCTCTCAGTAACCGCAATATTACAGGCACCCCGAAAAAGATCTTCGCGGCTGCGCACCCGGATAATGAGGCTGTTGATTCGACTCATCACTTCGAGTGTCCGGTTCAGGCGCAGCATGCGCTCTTGGGCGTGCTTGTGTTCAGTGACATCCATCATGGTGCCACCACCTACACTCGGCTGATCCTGCCCGTCGCGCAGCACATCGATGGTGGCGGAAAGATGACACACCGGGCCATGTTCGGGATTGGTTCGAAAATCCAGACGGCGTTGGGTCCGCGCATATTCAGAGGGTACGTATTCAGCATACACACGGTGCCGATCATCGGGATGGATATAGGTAAGAAACTCGCTGATTTTAGGTGGTGGCAGCGCCAGATCGCGCCCGATCAGGCGATACATCTGCTTCGACCAGCGCCCGCGTCCTGTCTTCAAATCGAGTTCCCAGCTGCCGATTTTAGCGCGTTCCTGGGCAACTTCGAGATCGGAATTGCTGTGCAATAATTCCCGCGCTGTAAGGGCCTTCTCTGCTTGCATTTGACGCAGCTCGATAGCACGCTCAATAGCCGGCACGAGCCTGCCAAGGCGATCTTTGAGCAGATAATCGGTGGCACCGAGCTGGATGGCTTGTACCGCTGTTTCTTCTCCGACTGTGCCGGATACCAGGATGAATGGCGTTACTTTATCGCGGGCGCGCAGCAATTTAAGCGCTTCCAGACCACTGAATCCCGGCAGTCTGAAATCCGAGAGAATGATATCCGGCGTATCGTTCAGCGCATCGAGGAATTCTTCTTCCGAAGCAACGACACGGACAGGAACCGGGTAACCCTCACGCCGCAAGGCGGCAAAGATCAGTTCGACATCATAATCCAGATCCTCAATCAAGAGAATCCTCAGAGGATCAGTCACTGCAGCTGGCTCCGTCCCGAAAGAACGCCCGCAGGCGCTTGCCATGCCGTGTTGGGACTGCATGATGGATAATAGGGCTTATACAACGTAGGGTACACTCACACACTTTTCTGACGCGGTGCATGGGTCTACCGGCTCTATACCAAACGAATGAACCTGCAGCCAGCAGAAAACCGGTCAGCTTAGTGAGAGGCATGTCTATCTCCTTTGCCTGTTCGAGTACCATTCTCAGGTACCAGTAAATCTAAAAACCTTAGCAGTTTTTGCAAATTGCTCCGGACTTAAACTTGCCATTATTAAGTCGTACCCTACCCTGTAAACCGTTTGCAACCATCCCGAGTACTTCCTGGTCATTACTCACCACTCATTTTTCGGTCGCTCACGACTGTGTTAGCGCCGCCTGGTCAGAGTATCCAGCAAAAAGTTCGCCACTCGGCAGTTATGCTACTTTTTTTTGCACTTATAACAATTCTTTGATTTTACTCATCCAAAGTACTACAAACGGGAGGATATTCTGAGAATGTCGCTCAAGAGCAATCAATCGGATTAATCAGATTGTCAAATCCCCGGCGAACATAATGGCTTTTTGCTATACCAGTTTTTGACAGTTAATGACCCGCCGGGTAAAAAATGCATTATTTATGCGGCTAGACCTGTAGCGTGTTATCAGGCGCTGAGGGTGCTGTTTTATTACACAACAGCCAATACCTGCCGAGCACACGCACCACTTCCGTATACTCTTCAAAATCGACCGGTTTGACGACATAACTGTTGGCACCCAATTGATAACTGTCAATCAAATCGGATTCCTCTGCTGATGACGTCATGACAACAACCGGAATCGTACGCGTGCGTGCATCGCCCTTAAGCTGGCGCAACACCTCCAGGCCACCGATTTTGGGCAGATTCAAATCCAGCAGAATCACCCGGGGCGGATCCTCCAGGACACCGCTAACACTCTCTGTGCCAAAGATAAAATCGAGCGCTTCGGCACCATCCCGCGCAATAACAATATCATTGGCAAGATGATGTTTTCGCAGTGCCTTAAGCGCCAGCTCTTCGTCAAACGGATTATCTTCGACCAGCAGCAGCTCAACTGGCTTGAAGAGGGACATAGATCTCTCCTTCGCGAAGTGTGAAGTAGAACGTCGCACCAGCTCCAGGTGTGCTTTCGGCCCACACCCGACCGCCGTGCCGCCGTACGATTCGGGCAACGGTGGCAAGTCCAACACCCGTTCCGGGAAACTCGGCAGCACGATGCAAGCGCTGGAACATCTGAAACAACTTATCGGCATAGCGCATGTCGAAACCAGCACCGTTGTCACGCACGTAGTACACCACCGTGTCATTTTGCGCTAACAGACTGCCTATCTCGATTTGGGCTGTGGCTACTTTTGTGGTGTATTTAAGAGCATTGCCGATCAGATTCATCCAGACCTGCTGCACCAGCCCCGGATCAGCTTCATAGGACGGCAGATCACCCACAGTAATCTCGATCTGCCGCCCCTCGCGCTCACTTTCCAACTGTGCCAGGCACTCGTGCACCTGTTTAACCGCATCGACCACCCGGCTTTTAAGCACTTGCCGACCGACTTTGGAAAGCCCAAGCAGGTCATCAATCAGCTGGCCCATACGTTTTGCGTTCTCCGAGCACATGCGCAGATAGCGCTGCAGCTCCGGATCGCTCTGATCACCGTGTTCTTCCAGTGCCAGACGCGAGAAACCATCGATAGCCCGCAGAGGTGCGCGCAAATCGTGTGATACCGAATAGGAAAATGCTTCGAGTTCCTGAATAGCATGGTCACGCTCTTCGACTCGCCGCTGCAGGGCAGTTGTCAAGGCCTTCGCTTCGGCTTCCACCGCTACGCGCAAGGTGATGTCACGCAGGATTACCGTATATAAGCGTTCCTCTGATCCGCCCATCTGCGAAATTGAGGCCTCGATCGGAAACTCGCTGCCGTCAGCGCGGCACGCCACTATTCGCCCGAGGTGCCCCATGGCGCGATTAGTTACACCGGTACGGCCGAAATTCTCAACGTGACCGGTATGGACCGCGTGAAAACGCTCTGGAATTAAAATATCCAGGGCTTTCCCTTGAAGATCATCTGCCCGATAGCCGAACATGCGCTCTGCCGCTGGATTTACCAGGACAATCTCACGCCGGGTGTTAACCGTAATGATGCCGTCCATTGCGGAGATAATCACGCCGGCCAGACGCTCTTCCGCTCGCTGGCGCTCGGCGATTTCGCTTTTCATCTTGCAATATGATGCATGCAAACGGTCTGTCATCGCATTGAAAGCCCGTGCCAATGCGCCGATCTCGTCTGCCGAGCCCGCAATATGCTGAGCAACATGTAAATCGCCGTTGGCCGGATCAGCATTTTCCAGACCGTCGACCAGTCCTGCCAGACGACCGCCCACATTGCGGTGCAGATAGAAAAAGTTATCAGAATGATGAGAATTGCAGCACCGACGCCGTACAACCCGAGTCGCAGCAAGGAAAGCTGGCCGTGCACCGTATCACTGAGTACCGTGTCAAGCTTATTGAGACTGTGCGCAGCCAGATCTTTCAGGCTTGCTTCGGCCCGATCCGACTGAATAGAGAGTTTCTCGAAAGCAATGTGTGTGGCGGACAGGTTGTTCGTTTGAACACCGCGGACAAATTCTCACGGCTGCGGGCGCTTTTTTCTCAATCTCATTGAATTCATGGATCAGCCGTTCTACGCTGCGATCTTCCGTCACACTGTGGTCAGTCGCCAGATAGAGCGCAATTTCACGTTCGGCGCTCTCAACTGCGTCCAGACGACTCTGCTTGCCATCGAAGTAATAAGACAACAGATTGGCACGCGTTGATTTCTGCAGCTCGCTGATCTGATTCGTGAGCCGTACTGTTGCCACCAATTGGTGGCGTGCCTCAACCAGAGACTGCTGCTGCTGCTGCAAAATCACAAACAGCGCTATCCACAGACCGGCCAGCACAACTGTAACCAGCAGCATCGGGACAAGAATTTTAAAACCTAATCTCACGTGTACTCTCCGCCCGGACTCAATCAGCCGCTATATCGACCGGCAAAGTAACCGCTGCCGCGCGCACGCTTTTCAGGTATTGCGCGACAATCGCACGGCGGATGTCGGGAGCGGGCTGGGTAAGACGACCCGTGTCCTTGAACCACAGACTCTCCTGCGTCAACATCGTCAACAGCACATAATCGAGCTTGACTTCAAGTACAGCAGTATTCCAGCCGGTGCGAACCGCCTGCTCGGAGTAGACGCCGGCCAGCCCACGCGCAACGATCTGAATACTTTCCTCCTGGTTTGCGCGGGAAAAATCCAGAGCCCGCACGATAGCTTTCAGCAAGCGTGTCATGGCTTCAGGTTTTGCCAGAATCACTTCCCGCATGCCGACCAGCATCGATGCCTCGGCATAAATGTCAGAATAGAATGCCGTCATGCGCTCGTCGCCAAACGTTTGCTGCAGCTGAAACAGCACCGGATTAAAGGCAACCAGCGCATCGACTGTCCCACTGGACAAAGCCTGCTCGTATTGTTTCGGTTCGATGGGCACTTTTGTAATATCTGCGCTATCGATACCTTCCGCTGCCAGCAATGCGGACAGGAAATACTCGGTGGAGGTGCCTGGTGTAACGCCAATTCGTCGACCTTTGACATCACTCACCTGCCCGATACCGCTGCTATTCAGGGCGACCAGCGCGTGGCTAAGCGTCGAGGTGTGTAAAGTCGACAGGATACCGAGATCCTGCCCTGCACCGAGATTAAGCACCGTTGGCGTTTCATAAACGGTCGAAATGTCGGCCTCACCCTGAATCACACTTCTGAGCGCATCCCGGCCCAAAAAGAAGTTTTTGAGCGTTACATCGAGGCCTGCATCTACAAAATAGCCTTGGGCCTCGGCAATGTAGACCAGGGCACAGGCCGGGCCTGACTGCGCGACAGCAATAACCAGTGCTTCCGGGGTAGGTCTGGTGTCTTGAAAGTAGCGCATGTAGCCGAGCGCCAGTACAGCAATAACCGCAAACACGAGCAAACTAATAGTCTGCGGCTTGGCGCGGCGGGAAACAGGCGTGGAATTCATGCAGTACCTTTGGACAATCTGTTCAAGTCTGAGAGCAGCGGTTCAAGCTCTTCGAAAATGCGGTCTTTGGGAATGAAGGCGACTGCACCTGCCGCCATGGCCTGAGCCCTGGTGCGCGCTGAACTGTCAATCGAGACCACGACGACCAGGGTCTCAGGTGTCAGTGTTTCAATACGGTGTGTGAGTTCGATGCCATCGGCATCCGGCAGGCAGACATCCATCAGCACCAGCAACGGGCGCTCACGCGCGAATACTTCAAGTGCTGTGGCACCATCAGCAGCTTCCAGTACCTGGACTGCCGGCAATAGCATGTGCAATAAATCGCACAGGGCAGCCCGCATCGGTGGTTGATCCTCAACTACCAGCGCACTAAACAGCTTCGACACGCTGTCGGTCATGATCATAAGCGGTCAACTTCTCGTAATAGCAGATTTGGGTATTACGAACTATGCCTGATCACAATACAGCGGTATGTAGGGAGAGTGGGACAGGTCGGGGTACCGCCTGTGGGGAGAGTTTGACAATCACCAAGTAAAGCCGCGCAGGAACAGCTGCGCCCAGTCAGCCGGGTGGCGTGATACCGTGCTGAACGGCAAACTTAACGAGTGCCGTCACGTCGCTGACACCGAGTTTCTTCATTAATCGGCTGCGGTAGGTTTCGACAGTCTTGCGGGACAAATGAACCAGCTGTGCAATGTCAGCGCTCGACTTGCCTTCCGCCACCAGCTGCAGCACCTGCCGCTCTCTGGCTGACAAACTGGCAAGCGGCCCACCAGCTGTCGTGAGTAAATCCACATCCTGTGGCAGCAGGCCAATCGCCGGACTAATGTAGCGACGGCCAGCGCATACCGCACGGACAGCAGCGACGACTTCAGCACCCGCCGCTTCCTTCAGCACATAACCGGCAGCACCCGCCATCAGTGCCTGGAGTACATGCTCTTTGCTGGCATGCATCGACAGCACCACAACCTGGACACCAGGTGATTTGGCATGAATTTCACGGGTGGCCTCGAAGCCGTTCATGTCGGGCATCAACAAATCCATGATCACCACATCCGGCATCAATTCGCGCACCGCCTGCGTCGCTTCACGGCCATTCCCGACCATGCCTGCTATCTGCATGCCAGCGCCTGTCAGCAATGCGCTCAAACCTTCGCGCATTATCGCGTGATCGTCCACGATCAGCACGTTCATACTCATGTTGCTCATGCTCATGACTTGCGCTCTACCCTGATGGCAATCTGCGTCCCTTGCCCCGGTGTGGAATCGATCTCCAGGCTCGCGCCAACAGCCTCTGCACGCTCACGCATGATTCTGAAGCCGTAACCACCGCCCGCTGCTGCGTGGGCATCGAAGCCGAGGCCATCATCTGCAACCATCAAACTGACCGCCGTAGCGTCCTGTTCCAGCGTGATGTCGACAGCATTCGGACGTGCATGCTTGGCAATATTATTCAACGCTTCCTGCACAATGCGATACAGCGCTGTTTCCACGACATGCGGCAAGGGCGGTTCGAGCGGACTGCCGCTCACTGATACCGGAATGTCAAGGCGCTGCTCTACGATCTCCGCATACATCTCCAGCGCGGCCTGCAAACCATAATCGTCCAGCCCTGGCGGCCGCAACTCGGCAAGAATATTGCGGGTGTGATCAATTGCGCTCTGCACCAGTGACTGGGTGTCAGTCAATCGCCGCTCTACCGCGTCCGGCATGCCTGCTGGCAGCGTGGCACCAATCAGCGACAGATTAAGCTTTACAGCGGCCAGATCGGCTCCAATTCGGTCGTGTACTTCGCGGCTGATGCTGCGCCGTTCGTCTTCCTCGACTTCGGTCAGCCGACGTGATAACTCACGTAATCGGCTCAAGGACTGCTGTGTGCCCAGTTCTGCCATTTTACGCTCGGTGACATCAAGTACGGTGCCGGCCATGGCTATCGGCTGACCGTCGCTATTGCGCAGCAGTTCAACCGTGCTCGATAGATAGCGCAGCCCGGCGCGCAGCGCAGCAAGCCGGAAATCCAGGCGGCGCTGCTGCTTCTGCTGCCAGGCGTCAGAGGAGAACGTCTGCGCGATAGTTTCACGATCCTCCGGATGGACAAGCTCAAGAAACTCCTCTGGGGTTGGCACCGGCAACGCCGGATCACGCTCGAAAATACGATACATCTGTCTCGACCAGCGACCGCGCGTCGCACCGAATTCAATATGCCAGCTGCCGATATTACCGCGCTCCTGCGCCGCCTCAAGATCTGCCTCCCGCTGGATCAGAGCCTGCACCGCACGGGCACGATCAATAGCAATAGCAACGCTATGCGTCGCCGTTTCGACGATGCGGTAGTGCTTGGGTTCCGGGCGTTTCGGCGTGCGGTAATAAATCGCGAAGGTACCAAGCAAACTGCCACCCGTACCGATGATCGGGGTGGACCAGCAGGCGCGCAAGCCAGACGCAGCGGCTATCTCCCGATAGTTTTCCCACAGCGGATCAGAAGCAATGTCGGTGACGACCACCTGCTCACGCCGCCAGGCTGCCGTCCCGCACGAACCCACTGCAGGACCAATGGCCGCGCCGTCAATCGCCGCCACATAGGCCGCAGGCAGCCGGGGAGCAGCACCGTGACATAGCCTGGTACCCTCTTCATCAGCCAGCAAAATGGACGTCAGCATATCCGGTTCCAGACGCTCGAGTTCGATCAGTAAACTTTCGAGGGTGCGGGTAAGCGGCACACCGAGCACAATGCTTTCCAGTGCCAGGTTCTGAATTTCGATTAACCGGGCGGCGCGCCTCCGCTCGGCGTTAATCCGGTCCAGTCGCTGCGCAACAATAATAACCAGACTCGTGAACATTACCATGAGTACGGTGGTAAAAATCGCCAGCCCGAAAGCCGGGTCATACCACCCGGCCTGTTCACCCTGCCAACACAGCCAGCCTACTAAAACAGGGGTGGTAATAGCTAACGGCAATAACAGCCGGGCCGTCAGGCCACCGCCGTGACTGGCGGTGATTAATGCAGCCAAACCGCGCAATGGCCGCGCCGCCAGCGTGCCTACTCCCATAAATACAAACAGCAATGCTGTATGTGCCGCCATGGTGGAAAACGCGGAGATGCGATAAAGCGATAGCACGCCATAGACGTAGCCAATAATGGCAAGCACAGCGACGAACAGCGCGGGCAGTACCAGCATCTCCGTGCTCAGGTACGGCCACCGGCGTGGACGTTGGTCAAGCATGATGAGAGCACTTCCGAGCAGTACCATATTCATGGCTGTTGCCGTAGCCATACGGCCGGGGAAATCCCCTGTTTCGGCACGCAGCGACTCGGTAAAGAGTACCGTATCAATACCCAGATTAATCCTGAACAGGTATTCGACGCTACTGCCCAGGCCCAGCAGTACGGCAAGCAGTGCCAGCCCTATTGCCAGCCACCGCCGGAGTCGAGGCTCTCCAGCATCGGACCTATCAACCTGAAGCCAGAGTGAGACCCCACACAACATGAAACTCAGTGCGGTATTGGGTTTCATGGTCGCGAAGTCTGACGTGATGCCTTTCAAAAGAGCAATATCGAATGCCCAACCACACAGCACCAACCCGCCTCCCAGCATCGTTATTGCGGCAGCAGTTGCCGCGACGAGTCGGCTGTAAGCAATACGTCGGCTATTGTCACCTGGCACTGCCAAGGCCCCCCATAGCAAAATACAGGTAGCGCAAACCCGGCCCGAAGACCCGGAGTATAGTGATCACACCTAAGGGTTGCTCATACATACATACAAATTATTCGCATATATATGTCGACCGTAGCAGACCCCTCAGTTCTGGCCGGGATCGGCAGCGAATTATGCTGCAGCGGATTCCAGCTTACGGCAAATATCAGTCTCCCAGGGCGGCACCGGGGCGAATTTATCAGCCAGAAAATCCACTAGCACACGGACTTTAGGCGACAAATGACGCCGATGCGGGTAAACCGCGTAAATTGTAGTGATCTCATTTACATAATCGGTCAGTACCGGCACCAAACGGCCAGCCCGTATGTCCGCTCCTATGATAATCGTGGACAAACGGGCCAGACCGATACCCGATAGCGCCGCCGCGTGCAGCATATCGGTAATATTAGTCGAAAAACTGCCCGCTACCGCTACCACCTGCTGCCGGCCATTCGGGTCACTGAACTCCCAGTCATTGAGACTGGTAGGCACACTCAGGCGCAGACAGTTATGGTGTTTTAAATCGGCCGGCGTACGCGGTACGCCATGGCGCGCCAGATACTCGGGGGCGGCGCAGATAAACCGGCGGGCATCGGCCAGACGCCGCGCGATATAAGACGAATCACCCAGCTCGCCAACCCGAATCAGCACATCGATACCTTCATCCAGGATATTTACGGTCCGGTCGGTCAGTTCCAGCTCAACCCGAACCAGAGGGAAGCGTTGCATGAATTCAGACAGCAAGGTCGCCAGTTGCACCCGCCCAAAAGCAACCGGTGCATTGATCCGCAATGTTCCCTGCGGTGTGCCCTGCGTGGCGATAATACTCTGCTCGACTTCCTCAATTTCGGCCAGAATCACCACACAGCGCTCGTAAAACACCCGCCCTTCTTCGGTCAGGCTCAATTGCCGTGTGGTGCGCTGCAGCAAACGTACGCCCAGGCGATCCTCCAGTCGCCCGATCTGTTTGCTGACTGCCGAAGGGGTCAAATTCAAGCTACGGGCTGCCGAAGAGAAGCTTCCCTCCTCAACAACCCGCACAAATAAAGCCATTTCACTCGCCTTGTCCATCGCTTGCCTATTTTTTAACTTGTGAATTTCAGGAATATATCATTTTACCAAAAGCCATATTTATGAACTCAGGTATCTCCTATATTATATTGTGCATTGCAGTATTAACCGGAGCATCGCTATGAATACCTCTCGTCGACCACATGAATTGACGTATACGCAGTTGCAGGCTTTGCAACAACGGGGGCAGCGTTTGCGTGGTCAAGCAGTCCTGCACGGACTGCGCTGGATCGGTCAACAACTGCGTTTGACATCTGCTGTCAAATGCAACGTCCCAAACAGAACAGCGTTACAGCATTAAGTTCTTTACTTCTCCTCCATAACCCATTGGGTTATCCCTTATAAGATCGCCCTTCAACCGGCGGTCTTTTTTTTGACCGTATTCTTCCCTGACAATTCTGCTACAGGCGATTCTGTCTCCGCGTCAGTCTGACACGGGCAACTTGGCTAATCCTGATGGATAAGCTATCGTTGCGTCCCACTTTAATTAACACATACCTATCCATTAATCAGAAGGAGCACACCCTATGAAAACCCGTGCTGCGATTGCCTGGGAGGCTGGAAAGCCTCTGCAAATCGAAGAAATTGACATCGCCGGTCCCAAAGCAGGCGAGGTGTTGATCCAGATTAAAGCCACTGGTGTCTGTCATACCGATGCCTTCACGCTTAGTGGCGACGACCCCGAGGGTATTTTCCCGGCAGTGCTCGGTCACGAAGGTGGCGGCGTCGTGGTCGAAGTCGGCCCCGGTGTTAGCAGCGTTGCTGTCGGTGATCATGTTATCCCGCTCTATACCGCTGAATGCCGCGAGTGCAAATTCTGCACCTCCGGCAAAACCAATCTGTGCCAGGCGGTGCGCGCCACTCAGGGTCGCGGCCTGATGCCGGACGGAACCAGCCGGTTTTCCTATAACGGCAAGCCCATTTATCACTATATGGGCACCAGCACCTTCAGTGAATATACCGTAGTGCCGGAAGTTTCTGTTGCGGTAATCAACAAAGCCGCACCGTTGGAAAAAGTCGCCTGCTTGGCTGCGGTGTTACCACCGGCATTGGTGCCGTCTTGAACACGGCTAAAGTCGAGCCGTCGACCGTGGCAATTTTCGGTTTGGGCGGCATCGGCCTGGCTGCGATACAAGGCGCAGTAATGGCCAAAGCCTCTCGTATTATTGGCATCGACCTCAACCCCGACAAATTTGAACTGGCCCGGCAATTGGGTGCCACCGATTGCATTAACCCGAGCGATTACAGCGACCCGATCCAGGAGGTTATCGTCGATCTGACCGATGGCGGTGTGGATTACTCCTTCGAGTGCATCGGCAATGTTAATGTCATGCGGGCAGCCCTGGAATGCTGCCATAAAGGTTGGGGCGAGAGCGTCATCATCGGTGTGGCCGGTGCCGGCCAGGAAATCAGTACCCGTCCGTTTCAACTGGTGACCGGTCGGGTCTGGCGCGGATCGGCCTTCGGCGGCGTTCGCGGACGTACCGAGTTGCCCGGTATGGTGGAACAAGCTATGCGTGACGAAATCAAGCTGGACCCGTTTATCACACACACTATGTCACTGGATAAAATCAACGAGGCTTTTGAGCTGATGCATGCCGGCAAAAGCATTCGCAGCGTCATTCATTACTAAAGCCCAATAAAAGGTTAGCAATAGCAATGAGTCAACTCGAACGTGTCAGTCGCAATAAAATGTTCGGCGGCTACCAGGATGTTTACCGGCACGACGCACAAAGCCTGTCGTGCCCGATGAACATAGCGGTGTACAGTCCGCCCCAGGCCGAACACGGTGCCTGCCCGGTGCTGTACTGGTTAAGCGGCCTGACTTGCAATGAACAAAATTTTATCACCAAGGCCGGTGCCCAGCGCTTTGCTGCCGAGCATGGCATTATTCTGGTCGCTCCTGATACCAGTCCACGCGGTGAAAGTGTCGCTGACGACCCGGCTTACGACCTGGGCCAGGGCGCCGGTTTTTATGTTAATGCAACGCGGTCGCCCTGGGCTGCGCACTACCGGATGGATGATTATATCGTGCAGGAACTGCCTGAACTGATCGGAGTCCACTTCCCGGTCACCCATCAGCGCGGTATCTGCGGTCATTCGATGGGCGGTCATGGCGCACTCACTATCGCGTTGCGCAATCCGGGCCGCTATCAGTCAGTGTCAGCATTTTCACCGATTGTCGCACCAACACAATGTCCCTGGGGTGAAAAAGCGTTCAGTGCTTATTTAGGTGAAGATCGTGCACAATGGCGTGCCTATGACGCCACAGAACTGGTCACCAGCGCGACGGAACGCCTGCCGATTCTGATCGATCAGGGCGAGGCGGATGAGTTTCTGGATACCCAACTTAAACCCGGCTTGTTTGCCACCGCCTGCGAGCAGGCCGGGCATCCGCTGACCTTGCGTCTGCAGCCGGGTTATGATCATAGCTATTATTTCATCGCGACGTTTATCGGCGATCACATTGCGCATCATGCCCGCGCCTTGAGCAACGCTGGCTAATGCCGCACTAGCGTAGTAACAGGCGCTCCAGCCCCAAAGACTGCTGGAGCGCTGTGCCGATACCATAGCCCATCTGCGTCAGCAGGCGGTCAATAACGTTTTCGCGCGCGGTGTAATCCACCAGATTCTCCGCGCCGATTAATTGTTCTGCAACATCGCGGACGCTACCAAGTCCATCCACCAGCCCCAGGTCGACGCTCTGCTCTCCGGACCAGACCAGCCCGCTAAACAGGCTTGGATCATTCGCCAGCCGGTCGCCCCGCCCCTGTTTGACGGCATCAATGAATTGCTGATGGACTTCGTTCAGCAAGCTCTGGAAAAATTCGGTCTCGGCGGGTCGCTGGGGTGAAAACGGATCGAGTAACGCTTTATTTTCACCCGCCGTAAACAAACGTCGCTCAACACCCAGTTTTTCCATTGCATCAACGAAACCAAAACTGGCAGCCACTACCCCGATGGAGCCGATAAGACTGGCTTTGTCGGCGTAGATTTCCTGCGCCGCAGCAGCGATATAATAGGCACCTGAAGCACAGGTGTCGGAGGCCACTGCGTAAATCGGCTTATCCGGGTACTGCTCACGCAATCGCATGATCTCATCGTAGACCTGCCCCGATTGCACCGGACTACCGCCCGGACTGTTAATATGCAGAATGACGCCGGCACTGTCCTCCGCCTCCATCGCAGCGCGCAGCCCGCCAATGATATTGATAGCGCTGGCTTCATTGTTACTACTGATCGCACCTTCGATGTTCACAACAGCGGTATGCAGCTCGCGCTGAGCCGTTGAAAAGGGCTGTAACTCCAAGGCATCCAGTACCGTCCACAGCAACACGCCAACATACGCCAGCGTTATAACTTTAAAAAATATGCCCCAACGCCGGGCGCGCCGTTGTTCCTTCAGGGCCGCAGTCGCCAGTTTCAGGACAATACCTCTGGCCCATTCATCATCGCCGCTATTCTTACCCGAGCCGACCGGTGGATTCTGGGTCCATGGATCGCTCCCCGCGGATGGCGTGTCTGACACACCTGTTTCCCTGTCACTCATTCGTTACTCTCATACTCAATAAAGGTTAATACCGGCAAGATCACTGCTGGAGAAATTTCGACCAGAAGTGTTTATAAAACATTTTTTACAAGTATTTACAGCTTATCCAATACCGCACGTAGTTCATCGGGCAGAGGCGCATCGACGGCCAGATCGCGCCCCGGCAATTTCAGTATCAAGCTGTGAGCATGCAGAAACAAGCGCTGTAGACCGTAACGGGTGCGCATGAGTTTATTGAATTCGGGATCACCGTATTTTTCATCACCGGCGACCGGGTGTTCAAGACTGGCAGCATGCACCCGGATCTGGTGCGTCCGTCCGGTGGTAATGGCAACATCCAGCAGGGACGCGGTCGGATGCAGCGTGACCGGACTAAAACGGCTATGTGCGAACTTGCCGGCCTGGTCAATAATGACCATCCGCTCGCCGCCCCGAAGCGAGTTTTTCCGCAAAGGCAAATCGACCGACTGCACACCTTTTTGCCAGTGCCCGCGCAGTAGCACCAGATAATGCTTTGCACTGTCACTTGCCTGCAGAGCCTGATGCAGCTCACGCAATACAGTGGGCTGCTTGGCCAATACCAGACAGCCGCTGGTATCGCGATCCAGCCGGTGCGCCAGTTCCAGGAACGGCCAGTGTGGATAGATGGCCCGTAAGGCCTCGATCACACCACAGCGCACCCCGCTGCCTTTATGCACCGCCAGGCCACTGGGTTTGTTCAGTACCAGTATGCCGTCATCTTCGTAAATAATAGCCGCCCGCAAACGCTCGACTAATTCCCGCGACGGCGTGACAGGCGCATCGGGCCGGCTTTGACGCAGTGGCGGCAACCGGACCTGATCGCCTTCCTGCAGCCGGTAATCGGGTTTGATACGCCCTCGATTGACCCGCACCTCACCTTTGCGCAGGATATTGTAGATTTTACTTTTGGGGACGCCCTTAAGGATTCGCAGCAAATAATTATCGATGCGCTGGCCCTGCGATTCGGGGCCAATCTTTAGCCATTGCACAGCGCTGGAGGGATCTGGATATTGCATACGCTAATGATATCACCTCGCTGTATCACCTGCTGCGTCAACACCACCATAAATATCTATCTAGCTGAGGCTAGTCCCCAATCGAGCGGACTTTGGCAGAGCAGTAAAGTCAGGTTAATTCAAGGTTGACGACATTTGGTATATTGTACACAATATACTTAACTTAAGATTTATGTGAACAAGCATCACCGCTACGCTTACCCATCTCTAGCGTTTGGCGATAAAGATGTACGAGACTAGCTGGACTGTGTTTTTGACGGCCTGTAGGGGCGTCGCAAAAGTACATATTCTTTATTTCTTTATTTAAAGGGTGTGTAACTGCTAGGCTGGAAAGTGCGTAAGGCGGCTTCGCCGCTCGCTACTGCTTACCCAATAGCATCCATAAATCGAAGGAGGAATTACAATATGTTTCCACTGTGCAAGAAAATGCTAACCGGCTTATCGGCTGGTTTGTTTGCTGCAGCGTCCCTCGCCGCATCATCTGCAGCAATGGCCTGGGAACCCTATAAGCCCGTCGAGTTCATCATTATGGCTGGTCAGGGCGGCGGTGCCGATCAAATGGCCCGTCTGATGCAAAGCATCATTGAAAAGCATGACCTTTCACCACAACCCTTCATTCCCATCAACAAACCCGGCGGTTCTGGCGCTGAAGCACTCCGCTATCTGCAGGATAAAGCAGGCGATGACCATATCGTTATGATCACGCTGAACAGCTTTTACACGACTCCACTGCTGAACCCCAGCCTGGGCGTCGATATCGACGCATTCACCCCGATTGGCCGTATGGCGCTGGACACGTTCCTGTTGTGGGTCGGTTCGAACAGTGGTATCGAAACCCTGGATGACTGGGTGGCCCAGGTTAAGGAAAAAGGTAAAGACTGGAAAATGGGCGGTACCGGTAAAGGGCAGGAAGATTCGCTGGTCACCGGCCTGCTGGAAACCGAGTTTGGCCTCAGCATGACCTATGTACCTTTCCCCGGTGGCGGCACAGTGGCCAAAAACCTGGTCGGCGAGCATATCGACTCGACCGTTAACAATCCCGCCGAGCAAATGGGCTTTTTCGAAGCTGGCCAGTCCCGCCCTCTGATGGCCCTGACCCCGGAACGCTTACCACAATTCCCGGATGTTCCTACCTCCGGTGAACTGGGTCATGGTGACTTGGTGTATTACATGCAGCGCAGCATCAACGCACCACCCAAGATGTCAGCCGATGCGCAAGCGTTTTACATTGACCTGTTCAAGAAAGTCTTTGATTCAGAAGAATGGCAGAGCTTCTGCGCCAGCGATGGTGTGTTCTGTAATCAATGGTTAGCAGGCTCGGATCTGGCTGAGTATCACAAGCAAGAGAAACTCAAGCACGAAAAGCTGCTGAAAGGGATGGGCGAGATCTAACTGATCGACGCTCGGATACGTTCCTGTAGTAACAAGTACATCACTAATTAAAAGCATCAAAGAGAGAGGTTTCGTAGAAAATGACGGTTCGTGCCGCTGAGTTACTGATGGCTGTTATTTTGGCGTTATCCTCTCTTTACCTGATGTGGAAAAGTGCGGAATTACCGATCGGCTGGATCGATGGCGAAGGGCCTGGCGGCGGTGCCTGGCCCTTCTGGCTGGCACTGGTCATGCTGATCAGCTGTGTCATCACCATTATCCGCTGGTTCAAGGGCGCAACGCCGGAATCCCGCTCTACAGAAGAATACATGAACGCCTTGACCCTGCAGATCAACGCGGTAACTGTCGGGTCTCTGTTTCTTATGCTGTTTGCCATCCAGTTTATCGGGATGTATTTCTCGATGATGCTGTTCATGCTGTTCTATCTGCGGATTGTTGGACGCCACACCTGGACGCTGACGCTTTCAGTTGGTATCGGTATGCCGGTGTTTCTGTTTTTCTTTTTCGAAGCGGTACTTAAAATCATCATGCCTAAAGGCTATGCCGAGCCGCTTTTTATCCCGCTTTACAAAATCATTTTCTAAGGTCTGATTAGACCCTTTTTACGCCCGCACAGCCGCATAATAATGAGCCGGCGCCTGCTGTGCAGGGTTTCCAATGTCGGTTTTCGCTACCAGCGGAGAGTTGTGTATGGATTTTTTTGAGCCTTTAATGCAGGGCTTCGCGACCGCGCTGTCGCTTCAGAATCTTACCCTCATGATGATTGGCTGCGTCATTGGACTGTTTGTCGGTGCAATGCCAGGTCTGGGCTCGGTCAACGGTGTTGCCATACTGCTACCGGTGACCTTCCTGGTGCCGCCTACCGGCGCGATCATCTTCCTGGCCTCGATCTATTACGGCGCCATGTATGGCGGTGCGATCAGCTCCATCATGCTCGGCATACCTGGTGCTTCCACCGCCGTGGCAACCGTTTTCGATGGTCGCCCTATGGCCATGAAGGGCAAAGCGGATTTTGCGCTGGTGGCCGCTGCAGTCGGTTCCTTCATCGGCGGAACCGTATCAATCATTCTGTTTACACTGTTCGCCCCGCCATTAGCCAGCTTCGCACTTAAGTTCGGCCCGCCCGAAGAATTTGCGCTCATGATGCTGGCTTTCGCGACTTTTGTGGGTCTTGGCGGCGATGATCTGGCCAAAACGATCTTCTCGATAGCGGTTGGACTGGTACTCGCTGCCGTGGGCCTGGATGAAGTATCCGGCAGGCCACGGCTGATTTTCTTCGATTTACCCGGCTTTTTTCACGGTATCAACTTCCTGGTGCTGGCGATTGGCATCTACGGTATCGGCGAGATCCTCTGGACCCTGGAAAAAAGTCAGGGCAGCATCACTGTCTCGCAGGCGTCCTTCACGATTCGACGTGTCTGGACGGCCATCAAGGAACTGAAGCGTTCTGCAATGACGATTCTGAGCTCTTCGGTGCTGGGCTATTTCGTGGGCATTTTGCCTGCTGCCGGCGCCACACCTGCCTCACTGATGGCTTACGGCATCGCCAAAACCGTGTCCAAGGACCCGGACAGTTTCGGCAAAGGCAATATCGCCGGTGTTGCCGCGCCGGAAACGGCCAACAACGCGGCCAGTACCGGCTCCATGCTGCCCATGATCACGCTGGGCATACCCGGTTCGCCCACTACGGCCATTCTGTTGGGTGGCATGATTATCTGGGGACTGCGGCCAGGGCCAATGCTGTTTACCAATAACCCGGAGTTTGTCTGGGGTCTGATTGGCAGCCTGTATCTGGCCAACTTTTTCACCCTGCTGATCAACATCGCTTTCATTCCGATGTTCGTCGCGGTTTTGAGAATGCCCTTTACGATTCTGGCACCCGTCATTTTCGTGCTGTGTGTGGTCGGCGGCTATGCCCCAACACAGGATATGCACGATGTCTGGCTGATCCTGATCTTCGGTGTGGCGGGTTATTTGCTGCGCAAGCTGAACTATCCGGTCGCGCCCGCAGTGCTTGCCATCGTACTGGGACCGCTGGCTGAACGCGCCTTGCGACAAAGTCTGATATCGTCGCAGGGCGATGCCATGACCTTTATCGAGCGGCCTATCTCCGGCATCATCATGGCCATCACCTTCATCTTATTCTTATTGCCCCTGATTCAGGCGATCAGACGACGGCGTGCACAGGCTACAGCCTAGTTTTTACCAATAGCACCGCTAACTCTTTCCTATCATTGCCTCATAAGGCGCTGTTTCCAGACAGCACCTTATGAGGCTTTTTCTACAGCCTGTAAATACTTTGCAAAATCCGCCCGTGCCATTAACGCCTGACAGCGTTCAAAACGCTCCAGCGCATAGGCCCAGAAATCTTCCGCCGGATTATCATTAGCGTGCTGCACTACGCCCCACAGTGTCCACAACAGATCGCACAAGGCCTTGTACATCACCATACGTCCGGCCTGGTCAGGCGGCACAGAGCCAGCAAAATAACTGGCCAGTAAGGCGTGATCCTGCTCGGCGTCGAAACCGGCCTCTACCGATAAATCACCCAGATCCCACATCGGGTCGTTATTTCCGGCGTATTCCCAATCGACGATATAGACCTGCTCGCCGGTATCGATAAAATTCTCCGCCAGAGGATCGCAATGACAGGGTGCGAGTGGCACCGGATGGGCAGCCAGCCGCTGGCGTATCCCATCGGCCTCCTGCTTGACCTGCTGGTAACCCGGCGGCAAGGGGGCGTTGAGTTTTGCGACCAGGGCCAGGTATTCGTCGATTTTCGCAAATACATCGAAACGCGTTTTGAATACCTGCCCGGATTGATGCAACTGCCGGAACGAGCGGGCCGCACGCTGAACCCGGTTGATATCCTTAAACCCTTCGGTACTTAAGGTTAAGCCGGGAATATACTCCGCCAGCATCAAGCCGTCGCCGCTATCGAAATATAAACCCTGGCCGATACGCCGACAGCGGCAGCAATTTTGGCATCGTGGGCCTCGACCGCGCGATTGATGTAATCTTCGGTGCCTTTGCCGGGGATACGCAGCAGATAATCGGTATCATCCTGCACGCTGATACGGTAGACCAGATTGGTCAGCCCGCCCAGACGCTCGGCGTGATAGGCATCTGCCGGCAGCCTTGTGAACAGCGGGATACGGAGTAAAGCCTGGTGTACGAAATCAGTCATAGTTCAAGGTCTATGGCAAAAGCCCGGCAGACGGGATCATCCGCTGCCAGGCAAAACGCGTTAGCCGGGCGGCCAGGCGCTGATGAAACCATCCCGATTCGGCATCTGCACCTGCGGCAGAGTTGCCGCATCCAGTTTCTGCTCGCGGTCGATTATGCCATTCAGCCACAGAATATAGGCACTGACAGCGTAAAGTTCATTGGCACTCAGGGATTGCGGCTGATCATAAGGCATGGCACGACGAGTGTAATCGAACAGCGTAGTGGCATACGGCCAAAAACTGCCGACCGTCTTGAGTGTCGCCTCGGAACCGATAGAACCGACCCCGCCGACCAGCGGATCAGCCGGTTTACCCACGCCTTCCTCGCCATGACAGCTCTGGCATTTGGCCTGATACACAGCCTCGCCGTCGACTGCACTGCCGCTGCCCGGCGGCAGGCCTTCGCCCGAGGGGCCAATGCTGATATCCCAGGCAGCCAGCTCCTGCCCGCTGACCGGCTGGCCAAACTGCGGGGGCGCTGCCAGCGCCAATCCCGAGATGCTGAGCGCAGCTACACCGCTGCTAACAAGTCGCTGCCACTTCGGTTTACACGAATGCATTGCTGATCTCCCCTGCAGCGCTGAGTTGCCAGGTTTGTATAGCGTTATAGTGATAAATATTCGAGCCATGATATTGCGGCTTCCAGTCCGCGCGCAGCGGCTGCTGGTTACCCTCACTGTCATAGGCGCGACTCATCAATTGTGTCGCCTGCCCGTCCCAGTCCCAGGGCAGGCGAAAGCGGGTCAGTGCCTTATCCATGACCGGCCCCTGCAACTCGGCCTCGACCCAGTTGGCACCGCCATCGGTGGATACCTCGACCCGGCTGATACTGCCCGCGCCGCTCCAGGCCAGACCGGAAATTTCGTAAAAACCCGCCCCGTCCAGCTGCGTGCCCAGCGAGGGTTGTGTGATCAGGGATTTAACACCCATTTCATAGGTGAATTGACGCGCTTTGCCGTCCGGCAGTAAATCAGTGTATTTCGAGGTTTCGTCTTTGGTCTGCGTCGGTTCAGCAGTCACCTTGATCCGGCGCAGCCATTTGACGTTCATATTGCCTTCCCAGCCGGGCAGAACCAGTCGTAACGGATAACCCTGCTCCGGGCGCAGCCGCTCGCCATTCTGAAACAATGCCAGAATCGCATCGTCCAGCGCTTTTTCCAGCGGCACACTGCGACTCATGCCGGCAGCATCAGCGCCTTCAGCCAGAATCCACTTGCCGGCCGGGTCTATGCCCGCTTCCTCCAGCAATAACTTCAGCGGCACACCGGTCCACTCACTGCAGGACACCAGACCGTGAATCATACCGGCTGACATTTGCTGCGGTTCAGGGAAAGCATTAAAGAAGCTGTTACCGGCGCATTCAATAAAACAAATCCGGCTGGCTCGGGGATAACGTGCCAATGCCGCCATTGAGAAACGCAGAGGACGCGCTACCAGGCCATGAATAAGCAGTTCATGCATCGCCGGATCGATCTCCGGCACGCCATTATGATGACGCTCAAAATGCAGACCGCTCGGTGTGATAACACCTTCCAGATCTTGCAGCGGCGTCATCGATACGCCTGCGCCGGGCGCCAGTTCGCCGTAAGGCTGCAAAATACCCCGCTGCACAGCCGCTTCAGTAGCAGCAGGCTGCCCATAAGAGCTGAATGGTCGACCTGGTGTCGTCATGGAAGCTGGTACCTCAAGCGCGGCAGCAGAGGCGCGCGTTAACACACCAGCCCCCGTTACCGCGCCAGCCAGCGCGACACTATGTTTTAAAAACGTACGCCGCTGCGGCGCCGCAGGAGTTGCCTGCTCGATCTCTCGGGCGAGCCGGGATCGAACCAGTTTAGTCGTCATTGAACGGTCTCCTTTGGTTGTTCAATTTTTGGTTTTTATACTGTTATGATTTTATACGCTCATGACGGGGATCGTATAAAGCCCCCATCTGTAGCTGGCAGGCGACTCGTTCGCCAGCCACGTCCAGTTCATATTGTCCCGACCTGATGAAGGCCCGATCCACACCAGCGGGATTGCGGATATAACCGTAACCGATATTTTTGCCGACCGTATATCCCCAGCCGGCACTGGACAGCCAGCCCACGCGCTGACCGTTGCGGTAAATTGTCTCACGACCCAGCAATATCACGTTTGGATCATCTACTGTGAAACAGGCCAAGCGCTTGGACAGCGGCTTGTCACGCTGGACAAGCAAAGCCTCGCGACCCTGAAAAGGCGTATCGCTCTTGAGCTTTACAGCCCAGCCCAGGCCAGCCTCCAGCGGCGTATGATCCGGCCCGATATCAGCGCCCCAGGCGCGATAGCCTTTTTCCAGCCGCAGACTTTCGATAGCCCGGTAACCGGCATTGGCCAGCCCCCATTCCCGCCCGGCATCGCACAGCGCTGCAAAAACACTTGCGGCAAATTCAGTCGGTATGTGCAGTTCCCAGCCCAACTCGCCGACATAAGTTACCCGCAAGGCCAGTACCGGCGCACCCGCGACGGTAATCTCACGCAGGCTGGCAAAGGGAAAAGCCGGGTTCGATAAATCAGCGTCTGTCAATCGGGACAGAATAGCGCGCGAGTTCGGCCCCATCAGCGACAACACCGCTCGACTGGAGGTGATGTCGATCAATTCGGCCCGACAACCGGTCGGGATAGAGCGCTTGATCCAGTCGAAATCATGGGTCGCGAAACCGGTGCCGGTCACGATGTAAAAGCGGTTCTGATCCAGCCGGGCAACCGTCAGGTCACATTCGATACCGCCCCGTGCATTCAGCATTTGAGTGTAAACCAGCGCGCCCGGTGACCGGGCAACGTCATTGGCACAAATCCAGCTCAAGGCCTGCTCGGCATCGGGCCCGAGCAGCAGAAATTTAGCAAACGAGCTTTGATCAAACACGACCACCTGCTCGCGACAGGCGCGGTGCTCACGACCCACCGCCTCAAACCAGTTCTGCCGACCATAGCTGTAGCGATCCTGCGCTGTCTCGCCCGATCCGGCAAACCAGTTGGGCCGCTCCCAGCCCAGTTTTTCACCAAAACACGCCCCCTGTGCCCGCAATTGTTCATACAGGGGCGATCGGCGCAGGGGCCGGCCTGATTGGTATTCCTCGAACGGCCAGGCCATGGTGTAGTGCTTGCCATAAGCCTCCAGGGTGCGCTGCCGCACCCAGCGGGTATCCTGATGATTACGACCAAAACGGCGAATGTCCACCGGCCAGAGATCATATGGGGGTTCACCTTTGGCCACCCATTCCGCCAGCGCCATGCCCGCACCGCCGCCCGAGGCGATCCCAAACGCATTAAACCCGGCTCCAATAAACAAACCGCGCAGTTCGGGCGCTTCCCCCAGGATAAAATTCCCGTCCGGGGTGAAACTTTCCGGGCCATTGATCATGCTTTTCACACCGACCTCCGCCAGTGCGGGCACCCGCGCGACGGCCTGCTCCATCAAGGGCTCGAAGTGATCGGTATCGAAATTCAACAGGCTAAACGCAAAATCCGTTGGCACCCCCTGCTCAGCCCAGGCAATAGGGTTGGGTTCATAGCCGCCCATAACCAGACCACCGACCTCTTCCTTGAAATAAATCAGCCGGTCAGGATCACGCAGCGTCGGCAGGCCTGCTGTCACACCGGGTACGGGCTCGGTCATGATGTACTGATGCTGCACCGATACCAGCGGCACATTCACCCCGACAGTGCCGGCCAGTTCCCGCGTCCATTGGCCGCAGCACAGCACCAGCTTTTCACAGCCAATGCGCTGGCCACTGGCTGTGTGTACAGCACAAACCCTGCCCTGCTCGGTTTCGATGCGAACGACCGGCGTATTGGTGCGGATTACCGCCCCGTGCATACGCGCACCTTTCGCCAGCGCCTGAGTGATATCGGCCGGATTGGCCTGCCCGTCGGTAGGCAGAAACGCGGCACCGACCACATCGGACACATCCATGACCGGCCATAGATCGCGTGCTTCCGAGGCGCTGAGCAAGTGCATGTCCAGACCGAATGATTGCGCGGTGGTAGCCTGCCGGCGGACTTCCGTCCAGCGCTCGGCGTTACAGGCCAGACGCAGACCGCCGTTGCGCTTCCAGCCGGTAGCCTGGCCGGTTTCCTGCTCCAGTTTGTCGTACAACTGGACGGAATACCCCAGCAGTTGCGTGATATTGGCATTCGTGCGCAATTGACCCACCAGACCGGCCGCATGCCAGGTACTGCCGGCGGTGAGCTGGTCACGCTCCAGCAGCAACACTTCAAGCCCGAGCTGGGCCAGATGATAGGCCGTCGAGCAGCCGATGATGCCACCACCAACAATGATTACGCGGGATGCGGCAGGGATATCATTCATAAGCTTTGGATTTTGCAGTTTTATTTCAGTGATTAGGCTTGCTGTCACTGCACAAATTTGGGCATAACCCAGCGCGGCAGAGCCAGAATCAGATCAGGCAACAGGATTATGATCAATAATACCGCCAGCATCGGCAGTAGAATGATGACGACATCCCGCAGCGCCTGGATCACTTTGATTTCACCAACGGCACAAGCAATCAACAAGCACAGCCCGTAAGGCGGCGTGACCAGTCCGAAAGCCAGGGAAATAATGCCGATAATCGCGAAATGAATCGAATGCATGCCTACTGATTCCGCCACCGGCCACAGCACTGTACCCAGGATAATAATGGCAGGGATGGCGTCAATGAACATGCCGATCAGTAAAAACGCTGCCGCTGTCAAAAATCCGAAGCCGACCGGACCCAGCCCCCAGGTGGCGATTTCATCAACCAGTGCACGCGGAATCTGAAAATAGGCCAGAATCCAGCCGAACGCCGATGCAGTGCCGATACAGAATAAGGATATCGCTGCCAGCCGGGCTGATTCATAAAAGACTTTGGGCAACTGACTGGGTTTCAGCGAGCGGTAAATAAACAGCCCCAGGCACAGCGAGTACACAACAGCCACCACAGAAGCTTCAGTGGGCGTAAAAAACCCGCCGACAATACCGCCAACAATAATGGCCGGCGTCATCAACGCCCAGAACGCATGAAACAGAGCCCGGCCAAATTCCCTCAGCGAGGCGCGCACATAAACCGGGTAGTTATACACCTTGGCATACGCATAGACAGTGCCGAGCAAAAACAGCGCAATCAGCAGACCCGGCACGACCCCGGCCAGGAACAGGCCGCCGATAGACACCGACATCAGACCACCCCAGACTACCATCAGAATGCTGGGTGGAATAATCACCCCCATCACCGAGGAGCAGGCGGTGATCGCCACCGAAAAGCGGATGTCAAAACCTTGCTTTTTCATCTGCGGAATCAGTAGCGAACCAATCCCTGCGGCATCGGCGGTGCTGGAACCGGAAATACCGGCAAACAGCATACTGACAACCACATTAATGTGTCCCAGGCCGCCCGGCAGATGGCCTACCATAGCTCGCGACAGATCAACCAGACGCTGTGTAATACCCGCGGAATTCATCAAATTCGCAGCCAGCAGGAAAAACGGCACGGCCAGCAGCACAAACGCGTTGTAGGATTTGAACATTTCGTTCAGCAACATGATCGGGGTCAGGCGATCATTCAGGAAAAATACCGGCACACAGGCCAATGCCAGCGCGAACGACACCGGTACCCGCAGTATAACCAGTACGGCGAACACCCCGAACAGAATGGCAGCAACATCGCCCGGATTCATAGCGCGGTCTCCCCGCGCAGAATTTTTATATCAGTCATTAATTTTTCGCCCAGAAATGCCAGCCAGCTCAGCCCCGCCAACGGCCAGGCGATGAAAATCGTCCACATTGGCAGACCTGATATCTCGGAACGCTGGATAGCGCCGAACTTGGTGAAGATATAGCCGTACCAGACAAATGTCAGCGCCACGAACAACATGGCTATGGCGGTAAATATCCGCACCAGAGCTTCGATACGCGGTGAGAAATGCGGCAGGACATCGACATCGAAGTGGGTGCCTTCACGCACTGCGATCATGGCGCCCAGCATGATGATCCAGATAAAACAAAACCGGGCAATCTCCTCGGTCCAGATATAGCGCGGAATCAAGCCGGTATAACGAGACAGTATTTGCATTGCTACAGGAATCAGCAATACAGCCATCATCACTGTGAGCAGAAGACGCAGTAACTGACAATAGCCATCTAAAAATTTTTTCATGATTATGCTTGCTGGCAACGTGCCTACTAATCCTGAAGACATTAAAACAGGGCAGCGCCCTTTTTAATTAAAAGCGGGTGGACAATGTCCACCCTGTCAAGAAGATGCGCAGGGCTTCAGCAACTGGCCGTCACCCTGCAAAAGCCAGTGTTTACTGAACCGCCATTACCGCGTCCAGCACATCGCTTGCGCCCAGCTCAGCAGCATAATCACGGCGCACTTGCTCGCTCATTTCCAACAGTTTTTCACGCTCTTCAAATGGTACGGTTGTCAGCAGGCCAGCTGCTTCCATTTTGGCAAGCTTCTCGGAATCCTGGCTGGATTCGATCTCACGGCCGTATTTACCGGCTTCTTTACCGGCGCTCTTGATGCATGCCTGTAAATCTTCCGGCAGGCCGCGGAACGTTTTACCGCTGAACACAATCGGGCGCACCGTGATCGCATGCTGAGTGAGTACGATATTCGGGCCGACTTCATAGAACTTCATCTGTTCGATACCGGCAGCTTCGTTCTCGGCGGCATCGATAACGCCTGTCTGGATAGCGTTGTAGACTTCGCTGTAGGCAATAACTGAAGGTGCCGCGCCGACTGCTTCAAAGATCTGGGTCTGGATCGGTGCGCCCATAACCCGCATCGGCAGACCGGCCAGTTCTTCCATATTGTGAATCGGCTTATTGACAATCAGATTGCGGGTGCCGCCACCAGCATAACCGATAATAAGGTTATCGGATTTTTCATAAATATCGTCGGCAATCGGCTTCAGAGCGTCCTGATCCAGCACATTGTTCCAGTGCTCCAGATCGCGGAACAGAAACGGCATGTCCATCATGGGCGCTTTTTGCGAAAACGTGGACATATGTGAAGGAGAAACAATGGCGTAATCCACCGAAATACCCTGGTTCATGTACGCAAAATAATCTTTCTCCAGACCCAGTTCGCTGTTGCGATGCAGAACGAACTCGATAGGTTTGCCGTAACAGGCTTTGGTGAGCTCCTCAAATTTCAGCAAGGCTTTATTAAAGGCGTGGTTATCGTCAAACTGCACCGCGCCGTGCAGGGTGATATCCTGCGCCTGGGCGATGCCGCCGGCGACAAGCGCCGCGAAAACACTGCTGACAAGCGTAGTGGCTTTAAATGATCGCATAAGTCCTCCTCCAAGGGTTTGGGTTGTCAAGTCGCTAGTTTAGCGACTTTAGCGTTCTTAAAAAGATCATCCTGACACTTTTTAAAATCGAAAACAAAAATATTGTTTTCATCAGGCATCAAATTTTCAGTGTTTCAATGCCCAACAGAGACTTTCCTGCCTCTATTTAAAACCTGCGATTTCAGAAACAGCATGCGACCGCCTGCCGATACCGTTGCAGATTATCCTGCGTGTACGTCACGTAATCAAAATCCAGTTCCGAATGGATTTCCGAAACCATACTCCAGAGCGTTTCACGCAATAAAGAGGCGCATTTCATGGCCTGATAAGCCTGGTTCAGGTCACTGCTGACCGGCTGTTCAAAATACGTTTCCAGCAGCCAGTTCTCGTCGGCGGGTGTCAGTTCGTTATTGGATGCCAGCCCGCCCAGATCGAATAAGGGACTGTTAAAGCCCGCATAATCCCAGTCTATCAGCCAGAGTCGCTGACCATCGTCGATAAAATTTGCCGCCAGTAAATCATTGTGCCCGAATACCAGCTCGACCGGGCCGATCAGGTGTTCCAGGCGTTCGGCCTGCGTCAGCAGCTCGGGCAGCATGGTGCAGTACGGGGAATTACCCGCCTGCAAAGTGTGAGCATAATCGCGCACCACATGAAACACCCAGAAAGCCAGCACCGGACCGCGCAAAAACCTGGGGATGTCCCTGTGGCAGCGCCTGAGTAATGGTAAAATCCGTTGCAGCATAGCGCGCTGGCGAATCTCTTCAGCGCTCAGGGTATGCCCTTCAATAAAGCGCAAAACCAGTGCACCGGGCTCGGCATAAACAACTTCCGGTGACAGGCCAGCCGCATACGCTGCCCGACTGGCAGCCAGCTCGTTAAAACGCATGACCTGATGCACCTGGATATCATCACCGATGCGGGCGACGTATTTGCGACCCTTGTCCTCGACCACAAAATTGACATTAGTGATACCGCCGGTCAAGGGCTGCGGATCGACCCGGCTCTGCCAGCAAGGTAGTTTGACGGCACGCTCGTAAGCGCTGGTATGAGGTGTTTTCTGAGTCATGATGGTCATCACTCTGCGAGTCCCAAACGTTGCCGGGTGCGCTGCGCACCCGCCGCAATCAGCCGGTCGGCAATGATGGCGATGAACGCTACCGCCAGTCCGGCCACCAGGCCTCGCCCGGTATCGGCTTTGGTCAGTGCAATATAAACTTCCTGGCCCAGATCACGGGTACCGACCAACGCCGTGATAACCAGCATCGATAGCGCCAGCATGATGGTCTGATTCAGGCCCAGCATAATCTCCGGCCAGGCCAGCGGCAGACGGATTTTCCATAATAACTGCCGCTGCGTGCAACCGCTGGTGATACCGGCTTCGATCAACTGCGGATCGATCTGGCGGATACCATGGGCGGTATAGCGGATCGCCGGCACAATCGCATAGGCCACAATGGCGATTAGCGCAGAAAAATCCCCAACCCGAAACAGCATCACTACCGGAATCAGATACACAAAGCTCGGCAGGGTTTGCAGGGTATCAATAACTCCCTGCATAAAGCGCCAGAGCCGCTCGTTGCGGGCGGCAATAATGCCGACAGGAATACCCAGCAGTGCTGCCAGCCCCACCCCGATACCGCATAAATACACGGTAACCATGGCTTTGTCCCACTGTCGGGTGACAACAATAAAAAGCGCCAGTCCGAACACCAGCAGCGCCAGCCGCCAGCCACCCAGTTGCCAGCCGAGCAAGCCCAGCAGCAGCAGCACCCAGGGCCAGGGCAATTCGAGCAGAAACCGCTTGGCGGGTATCATGATATTCAGTAGCAGCGCATTCTTGAAGGCATCCAGCTGCTCGAAATAATTCACATTGATCCATTCCACCCACTGCCCCCAGTAGGTGCTGGTGGTGATCTGCCAGAATTCGGGATACTGCTGCAGCGGCGCTATGAACAAGCCCAGTAAATACGTCCCCAGGATCACTATCAGACAGCTTGTCAGCCAGGGGTGTCGACGCCACCAGTTTGTCGTCGTGGCAGCCGGATGTTGTGAGCGCGTAGCCCAGGCCTGGCTGAGTCGATCCAGTGCCACCGCCAAAACAACAATGGCAATACCGGCTTCGACGCCGGCACCGATATCCAGCCGACGCAGGGAGGCCAGTACATCGTAGCCCAGACCGCCAGCGCCGATCATGGACGCAATAATCACCATATTCAGCGACAACATGATCACCTGGTTTACTCCGACCATCAGACCGGGTCGCGCCGCCGGCACCAGCACTTTCCACAATAACTGACGCCGGTTGCAGCCCGCCATGCGGCCGAAATCAACAATTTCCGACGGCACTGCATCCAAAGCCAGCATCGTGATCCGTACCATCGGCGGCATGGCGTAGATAATGGTGGCGATCATTGCCGCTACCGGGCCAAAACCGAACAGAAACAAAACCGGCAGCAGGTAAGCAAATACCGGGATGGTCTGCATCAGATCCAGCACCGGCCTGATCAGCCGCCGCAACCCCTGCCAGCGAAACCCGGCGATGCCGATCAACAGACCGCCAATAACCCCGATGGGCACTGCGATAAAAATCGACGACAAGGTCACCATAGCGCTGTCCCACTGCCCGAATACCGCCAGGTAACAAAAACACAGGCCCACAAACAGGGCCAGGGTCCAGTCGCGGGCATAATGCCCCAGTGCGACCAATACCGTGATCACAGCAATCCAGGATAAGGGTGGCGTGAGCTGCACCGCAGCCGAACCCTGCCCCTGCAGCAAACCGGTCGCCAGCAGACTGGTCGCAGCGCTGAACGGCCAGTCCAATAACCAGGCAATACCGCGGGTAATATCCTTGAAGCTGACGGGTCCGAAGGCGGCCTCATTCAACAGCCAGTCCATGAACGCGTTGATCCAGCCGGCAACCGGAACTGTCCACGAGCGCGGATATTTGTCCATCCAGCGGGGCAGCCAGTCGGCGCTGCCATAGGCGAATACAAACGATAACAGCAGCGCGCACAGCCAGAACCAGCGCCAGGCCCCAAAAGAACGTGAGTGTCGGGCAGGATCCCTAAGTGCCGCTTCGCTCAAGAAAACGTCCCGGAGTTTGCTTCGGAAAAGGCAGCATCACGCCCGACCAGGACATCGATCACACGCTGGCGACTGAGCTGACCAAGCCGCTGACCGTTATCATCCACGACTAGATAGGGTTGTGCCGAAGCTTCCACCTGTGCGGCCACGTCAGCAACACGCTCGCGTCCCCGGATCTGGCCCGCAAAGTCAGTGCTGTCAGCGTTCAGGGGTTCGGCCAGGGTAGCGACCGATATCACTTTGGCCTGCGGAATATGACGGGTGAATTCGGCAACATAGGCATCAGCGGGCTGCAATACCAGCTGTTCGGGCGTGCCGATCTGAATAATCCGCCCACCTTTCATGATAGCAATGCGATCCGCCAGCCGAATGGCCTCGTCAAAATCATGCGTGATAAATACGATGGTTTTATGCAGCACATTCTGCAGCCGCAGAAACTCATCCTGCATTTCCCGCCGGATCAGGGGGTCGAGCGCCGAAAAAGGCTCATCCAGAAACCACAGCTCCGGCTCTACCGCCAGTGAACGGGCGATACCGACCCGCTGTTGCTGGCCACCGGACAGCTCACGCGGATAATTGCGCTCGCGGCCCTGTAATCCGACCAGTTCGATGACTGCCATAGCGCGCCGCTCACGTTCAGCGCGGGATACGCCCTGCACTTCCAGCGGAAACGCCACATTGCCGAGCACGCTCAGATGCGGCAACAGCGCAAAATGCTGGAACACCATGCCCATTTTATGGCGGCGGATCTGGATCATGCGTCGTTCGTTCGCTTTGAGCAGATCCTCGCCGTCCAGCAGGATCTGACCGGCGGTTGGTTCGATCAGACGCGACAGACAGCGCACCAGGGTAGATTTGCCCGAACCCGACAAACCCATGATGATGAAAATTTCGCCGGCCTGAACAGACAGTTCAACATCGCGCACCGCACCGATCAGTCCGGCCCTGTCCAGGGCGCTATCGTCAGGCGTGCCGTGACGACGCAAAAACGCCTGCGCATTCGATCCGAACAGTTTCCAGACCGCCTGACAGGCAAGTTTGATTTCCGCCATTGACGCTAAGCTTACTGCCCGATCCAGGCTTGCCAGCGGGCCTGATTTGCGTCCATCCAGGCCTGCACGACAGCATCCTGGTCTTTGCCTTCCAGGTCTACTTCAACAATCATCTGACTCATTTCGTCATTATTGATAGTGAAGGCCTGGATAATGTTATACGCGCCCGGCCATTTGTCTTTCAAACCGCTCCAGGCAACTTTCCAGATCGGCCCGCGCGGTTTGCCGCAATCGTAAGCCATATCGGGATTCGAGCCCCAGGCCGGATCGGTATAGCATTCCGGTGTATAGGCCGGAAACTCAACCCATTCACCCTGGTATTTGGCAGGTGCCCAGTGCGGTGTATACACCCACAATAATATCGGCGCTTTACGCTGGTAAGCGGATTCCAGTTCGGCGAACAAAGCCGCGTCGGTGCCGGCATGCACAACTTCGTAATCCAGCTCCAGCGCTTCGACCCGTTCATCATCGTAACCGCCCCAGGTCACTGGACCGCCCAGGTAACGGCCATTGGGTGCAGTTTCCGGGGTGGAGAACAGTTCGGCACAATCGTTCAGAGCCTGCCAGTCCGGCAGGCCGGGGCATTGTTCTTTC
The DNA here is from genome assembly GCA_041396125.1 of Gammaproteobacteria bacterium. GTDB lineage: Bacteria > Pseudomonadota > Gammaproteobacteria > Competibacterales > Competibacteraceae > JAWKZG01. The sequence goes on from JAWKZG010000004.1 coordinate 45,096, forward strand.
ATATACGTGGGATACCACCATTCCTCAATGGCCTGCATGCCTGTTTCGCCGAGATTCTCCACCATACCGGTGGCGGTGGCCTCGTCCATGGCATCGCGGCCGGTGGTTTCCCACATTTCCATGGCAACATGCAGATCGCCCGTTTTCAGACCCGCAAACTGGGCAATATAATCAGCCTGCACATAGTCCACGGTATAACCGGCTTTTTGCAGCACTTCACCCATGATCTGGGTGGTAATCAGCTGCCCGGTCCAGTCGTGCAGGGTGAGCTTGATCGGGTCGGGGGATTCTACTGCAGTGTGCCCCACCGTGCTTATTCCAGCGCTTATCCCGGCACTCAGCAACGCTGCCGCCCAAAACAATCGTGGCATGATACTCTCCTCACTTAGTTGGTTTTAGTCAGTCTCAGTTTATAATTATTAATAGTATTTGCCTAAATATCCTTAATTCAAGCACAGCCTGAGTATCCTTTTTATGAGTTCGACCCTTTCTGAACTGCGCCGCGACTATGCGCTTGCCTCGTTAGCCCGGGACAGCATTGACGCTGATCCTTTCCGTCAATTCGAACACTGGTTTCAGGAGGCGCTTAAGGCCGAAGTATTGGAACCCAACGCCATGACACTTGCAACCGTTGACGCGCAGGGACATCCCAGCGCCAGAATTGTGCTACTGAAAAGTGTCGACCCGACCGGATTTGTATTTTTCACCAATTATCAGAGTAATAAAGGTCAGCAACTGGCTGCCAACCCACAGGCTGCGCTGGTATTTTTCTGGAAAGAGCTGGAACGTCAGGTGCGTATCGAAGGCCAGGTCAAGAAAATCAGTCGCGCCGAGTCAGAACACTATTTTCAATCTCGCCCGCGCGGCAGCCAGATCGGGGCCGCCGCCTCCAATCAAAGTCAGGTTGTCGCTAATCGGGCCACTCTGGAAGCTCGTTTTCAGGACCTGGAAGCCCGCTATGGCGAGCAGGACATTCCGACTCCCGCACATTGGGGAGGTTACCGGCTTACGCCTGCTTTGCTGGAATTCTGGCAGGGACGGCGCAACCGTTTGCACGACCGCCTGCGCTATCGTCTGCTCGACAGCGGCGACTGGACTATCGAACGCCTTGAGCCCTGAAACACCGGCTGCGATGGATTAGCAGCAGACGGCCAGTCATGGACATTTCCGCAGGATCGATAACAGTTTGATCCGACGCTCAAATTTTCGACTGGCTGGAGCTTAAAAAATCATTGAAGGCACTTGACAACACTGTTATATTTAGTCGGTTGTCGCCTTGCGGCCAGTGAACTGACTCAACAACGTTGTATTTTACCCTGGTGAGTCGCATTACGCCTGTTGCACCGTGCAAATCGGCGAATGCTTTTAACTCAGTGTTTTTTTACGCTGTGGGTCAGAAACCACCCACGGCGTTCAACTGCGCTCCCACTGTCCATTGTACTCATTTACTACCGATTTACTGCTGATGAGGGCGCCGGTTGCTTACAGTAACCATTCGCTGCCCGTGTCCGCATGCACGTTATACGGCCAGTTTCCTGTCCGTTTCACGGCTCACAGTTTGATCCAGCGACAACAGTACAATGGAAGTGGTAGAGCGCTGGAGAAGCAATGAAGAGAATGTTGATAAATGCAACTCAGCAGGAAGAGTTGCGCGTGGCCTTAGTGGATGGCCAAAAACTATTCGATCTGGATATTGAAACACCTTCCAGAGAGCAAATAAAATCCAACATTTACAAAGGTATAATTACCCGCATCGAACCCAGCCTGGAAGCAGCGTTTGTTGATTATGGTGCTGACCGACACGGTTTCCTGCCCTTCAAGGAAATATCCCGCAGTTTTCTGGATCCCGAAAAAGCCGGCAACAGCGGCCGACCCAATGTTCGTGAAGGACTCAGGGAAGGCCAGGAAGTCCTGATTCAGGTTGACAAAGAAGAGCGTGGTAATAAAGGGGCTGCCCTGACCACGTTTGCCAGCCTGGCAGGCCGCTATCTGGTATTGATGCCCAATAATCCGCGCGCGGGTGGCGTTTCCCGCCGTATAGAAGGTGATGACCGGCAGGAAATTCGGGAAATTTTGCGCGATCTCGAACTGCCCAACGGCATGGGATTGATCGTACGTACCGCGGGTGTAGGCCGTTCGGCGGAAGAACTGCAATGGGATCTGAATTATTTATTGCAGGTCTGGGAAGCCATTCAAGACGCCTCTGATTCCCGTAAAGCACCCTATCTGGTTTATCAGGAAAGCAACATCATCATCCGCGCGCTGCGCGATTATTTACGCCCGGATATCGGCGAAATCCTGATTGATGACGCTAAAATTTTCCAGCAGGCGCAAGATTTCGTGCGCCAGGTAATGCCGCATAATCTGAATAAGCTCAAGCATTATCAGGAAAGTACCCCGCTTTTTACCCGTTTTCAGATCGAAAGCCAGATCGAAACCGCCTATCAGCGCGAAGTCAAACTGCCTTCGGGCGGCGCTGTAGTTATCGACTATACCGAAGCGCTGGTCTCGATTGATATCAACTCCGCCCGCTCGACTAAAGGCGCCGATATCGAGGAAACCGCACTTACCACCAACCTGGAAGCGGCGGAAGAAATCGCCCGCCAGCTACGTCTGCGCGACCTGGGCGGTCTGATCGTCATCGATTTCATCGATATGGCGGCCACACGCAACCAACGGGAAGTGGAAAACCGCCTGCGTGATCAACTCAAAATCGACCGCGCCCGGGTTCAGGTTGGCCGCATTTCACGCTTTGGCCTGCTGGAAATGTCACGCCAGCGGCTGCGGCCCTCGCTGGGCGAAGCCAGTCATGTACTCTGCCCGCGCTGCAGTGGTCAAGGCAGTATCCGTAATGTGCAATCGCTGGCGCTGGCGCTGGTAAGGCTGATCGAGGAAGAATCCCTCAAAGAAAAAACCGGCCAGGTCATCATTCAGGCACCCGTCAAAGTGGCGACGTTCATGCTGAATGAAAAACGCGGCACGCTGCAGAACATCGAAAAACAGCGCGGCGTTCAAATTGTGGTCATTCCCAACGAAACACTGGAAACGCCACACTTCGAGATCGTCCGCAAGCGTCGTGATGAACTGCCGGAAGAAGAGGAAGTGGTAACGGCCAGCTACAATCTGCTGACCCGTTACGAAGATCGCCAGGACGAGACCAGCAACAAGGAAACCCGGGTTACACGCGAAGAGCCTATGGTGCAGGCCATACAGCCGGGCAGTCCGGCTCCTCCACCCAAACCTGAAGAAGCCAAACCGGGCTTTCTGAAGTGGCTGTGGACGACCTTGTTTGAGCGCGAAGGCGAGTCTACCGACACAGCGGACACAACCGATTCCAGTACAAGAAAGACCGGAACGGACAAAGCCGACACAGGGGAAGAGCGCAAACAACGTCAGGACAACCGGCGTTCGCGTACACGCACCAGTAGCGACCCCCGGCGTGAGACCAACAAAGATAAACCGGCCAGCAAACAACGCCAGCAAACTGCCACAGCAGCCGAAGAAACCGAGGCGAAAGTCACACTAGCAGAGACCGCCGGACCGGTCGCTGTAACAGGCGACGAAACCGCACCTCGCTCGAACCGGCGCGGTCGGCGCGGCGGGCGCAAGCGTCGGCGCGATAATACTCAGTCTGACGACAGACAGACTACCGAGGCAGCCAATGAGCAGGCCCCAGCAACAGCGGAAACCGCTGAACAGGCTCCAGAGCCTGCTGAAACAGGGCAACGCGGTAAGAAGCGTGCTGAATCCGGTCGTGCTGAATCCGGGCGCTCTGAATCCGGGCGCTCTGAATCCGGGCGCTCTGAATCCAACCGGACTACACCCAGGGAAGTCACCGGGCCAACGGGTCAGGTTCGCCAGATAAGAGCAGGTCGCCCACGCATCCCACAGGGCAGCGAAACAGCGGATCAGTCAGCAGCCACTGCGGCATCAGCTGCCGCCACTGCTGAAGCAGCGAACGCGATGCCGGCGGAGACCCGGGCAGATGCCAGCAGCACTGCTGTATCTGCAGCAACCGAGGCAACACCCGAGTCTCAAACCGCAATTACGCCACCGGAACAGCAGCAGGCCCCAGAAACAACGGCAACAACGGCAGCAACGGCGGTTGACAACGAAACTCAGGCATCGCCAACCGAGCCTGAGATCACTGCTGAACCCAAACCGACCAGTGACGCAGCATCCGAATCTGCTGCATCAGACGCAAGTTCGTCGGAACCGGAGCAGCAGGAAACACCCGCTGCTGCCGTTCAAACTCAGGAGATACCTGCAGAATCAGAGGATACGTCTGCACAGCAGACCGAGTCTCGTGAACCGGAGACAACGGCCCCGACGGAAACTCGTGCTGAAACAGAGGTAGCAGCGACGGCAGCTACGCCTGATGCCCCGACTGAGACTCATGAAACTCTGCCGGCCGTTGCTGCTGGCTTGGTCGAGACGGTCAAGGAAACTGCGCCAGTCGAGACGACTCAGGAGACCACACCGGTTGAAGTGACTCCGGAAACAACGCCGATTGAAACGGCTCAGGAAATCGAGCCAGTTGAAACGGCCCAAGAGACGGTGCCAGCGACGGAGGCTACTCAGGAAGCTGAGCAGGTTGAAACCGCGCCAGTGGAAACTGCTCCGGAAGCCGAGTCAACCGAAACAGCCCAGGAGACGGTGCCAGCGACTGAGACTACTCAAGCTACTCAGGAAGCTGAGCAGGTTGAAACCACCCCCGTTGAGACCGCTCAGGAAACCACGCCGGTTGAAACTGCTCCGAAAGTCGAGTCAACCGAAATGACCCAGGAGACGGTGCCAGCGACTGAGACTACTCAGGAAGCTGAGCAGGTTGAACCCCCCCCCGGTGAGACCGCTCAGGAAGCTGCGCCGGTTGAAATCGCTCAAGATGTCGCGCAGGAAACAGCTCCGGCAGAAGAACTCGTGACGGAATCCCCTGCAGCAGATACAGCGGACACGGAAGACAAGGCTGCTGACGAGGAAACGCCTGCTGATACGGTGCAACAAACGACGTCAGCTGAGGACCATGCTGAGTCAAAAGAGGAAACCGAAGAGGCCGAGAAAGACAAGGAAGACAAGAATCAGGCGCAAACCGACGCTGATTCCAACAACGTCAACCGCTAGACCGGAGACAACCTGCCCGGTATATAACATGCCGGGCAGTCACTCTAAAGGCCTGTTACAGCCGATGCTGGCGGCGAATATGCGCCAGCAATCCGGCGCTGGCATCTTCCACCAGTTCCAGCACCCGCTCAAAACCTTCCTGTCCGCCGTAATAGGGATCGTCGATCTCACGCTCATCATTATTGTGAGCAAAATCAGCAAACAGATGGAGTTTCTCGGCCTGGGCCGGATCAGAGCAGAGCTTCTGCAGATACAGCACATGACTTTGATCCATTGCCAGCAGGTAATCGAATGTGTCGAAATCCGCTGCCAGCACCTGCCGCGCCTGCAAGCCGGATATATCAACACCGCGCTGTAAAACGGTAGCCTGAGCACGCCGATCAGGCGCTTCGCCCTGGTGATAATCAGTGGTACCGGCTGAATCGACGCGGATTTTATCGCTTAAACCCATTTCCTGAACGTATCGGCGCAGCACGCCTTCTGCCATCGGCGAACGGCAAATATTGCCGGTGCAGACCATTAATACCCCTATCATGCTTTCATCCTCTGCGCATACCATGCGTTAACCTTGCTCAGATCATCTGCGGTATCCACGCCGGGTGGCGGTACGGCCACAGCCGGCTGGACATGAATCTGTATCCCGTTCCATAAACCGCGCAATTGTTCCAGCATTTCAATACCTTCCAAGGGTGATTTAGGCAGTTTCGGATAGTCTCGCAAGACCCCGACGCGGTAAGCATAAATACCCAGGTGACGCCAGTAATTGATGTCCGAAGGTAAATTCTGCGGTCGACCACGGGCAAACTCAGCCCGATGATACGGTATCGGTGAGCGACTGAAATAAAGTGCAAACCCGGCATGATCGAACACGACTTTAACAATATTGGGATCAAATACGTCGTCGATTGCATCAATCGGGGTACAGAGTGTAGCAATGCCTGCAGCGGGGTTTTCCTGCAAACCTGTAGCCACCTGAAGCAATAATTCCGGTGGCATTAAGGGCTCATCACCCTGCAAATTAACCACGATATCATCGTCTGACCAGGCCAGTTGCTGAGCCACTTCGGCTAATCGGTCAGTTCCGCTTTCATGCTCGGCGCGGGTCATGCAGACTTGCCCGCCAAACGCCTCGACAACAGCAGCGATACGGCTATCGTCGGTCGCCACAACGACCTGCGCCGCGCCGCTTTGCTCAGCCGTTTTATACGCCCATTGAATCATCGGCTGGCCAGCCACCCGCAGCAGGGGTTTGCCCGGCAGGCGGGTAGAGCTGTAACGGGCCGGAATTGCGACCCGAAAAACCGGCGTTGTGCTCAAGCGGACTCATCCTGTGCAAGCTGGCGGGCCTCGTCGGGCAGCATAACCGGTATGCCATCACGGATCGGATACGCCAGTCGGCTTTGTTCACACACCAGTTCCTGACGCTCTTTGTCATACCGCAAGGGCGCTTTGCTGACCGGGCAGACTAATAGTTCAAGCAGTTTTTTATCCATACCAATCCTCGTGAATCATCAACGCCTGCATTGCCAGGGCTAAATTCTCAGTACCTAAATTTTCAGACCTGAGCACCAAGCCCAATAATAATATCTGTTCTGTTTTTGACCATAAAACAAGTGGATTGTTTTACCGCGCAAGCGCCGCCAGACGCTCCAGTATAAAGGTATCAAAACATGTCTCCAGACGGGCGCTGACCGGTACAACCCAGATCTCATTTTTCTCGAATACAGCGGACAAATCGAGCTGACGACATTTTACCGCGTCTTTCTCGGTCATCAGTAGAGGTAAATGCGGGCTGAACTGTAAATCCTCGGCCCGATAATGGTAATGATCGGGAAACGGATGCGCGACGGGTTTTACACCGGCCTGTGCCAGCTGTTTAAAAAACCGCTCGGGATGACCGATACCGGCAACCGCATGTACCTGCTGCCCGTGCCAGTCGGCCAGCGCTTGCCGGCGAGACGGATCGCGCAGTGAATACACCGTGTTAAATTCCAGCTGCATGACATATTCACCGGCAGGTGCTGCGGTTTGGGCCGGACTGTTGCAGACAACAGCATCGACATCACGCAAACGGCGCAGTGGCTCACGCAGCGGCCCGGCCGGCAACAGGTGCTGATTGCCGTAGCGACGCACCCCGTCAACCAGGGCAATTTCGATATCCCGCGCCAGGGCGTAATGTTGCAAGCCGTCATCCGCAATAATGACCGTACAGGGAAAATCCTGCAGTAGCGCTCTGGCAGCAGCGACCCGATCCGGCCCGACCTGCATCGGACAGCCGGACCGCGTAGCCAGCAGGATGGGTTCGTCACCAACCTGGGCGGGATCACTGTCGGTACTCACCCGCTGTGGCCAGCGGCTCGCTTTACCGCCATAGCCCCGGCTGACAATACCCGGCTGATAACCGCTGCGCCGCAACAGCTCGCAAAGATAGAGGACCAGGGTGTTTTGCCACTGCCGCCCGCAACGATATTGCCGACAATGATCACCGGCACAGGGACACGTTGAGAGTTCAGCCAGCCGATCCGGTAAGCATACCGACGCGCTGCGCTCACCGCGCCGTACACGGCACTTAATGGCCTTAGCGCCCAGGATAAGGGATGATTCTGCTGATACCAGATACGCTGGATCGAAAAAGGCATCTGGTTTACTTAACCGGGTTTATCCAGCCGGATGGCTCTATTCAGACGGCGACGACAACGCGACTACGCCGACATTTTTCAGTCCCAGCTGGCTGGCGGCATCCAGTACCCGCACTACCGCCTGATGCGGTGTCTGTCCATCAGCCCGGATCAGCAGCGGCAAGCTCAGATCGCCGCCCAGAGCACCTACAGCACTTTCGATAGCGGAGCTCAGAGTTGCCAGACGTCGGTCCGGCAGACGCCGTTCATCGACATGATAAAAACCGGCAGCATCAATGGCTATGGTGAGCGATTTTTCCTCTTCTGCGACGCTGGCATTGCTGGCTTCGGGAAGTTCAACATCAAATTCACCTTCCTTGCGGAAGGTAGTGGTCACCATGAAAAAATCAGCAGCAGGAACACCACATCAATCAGCGGGGTCAGGCTGACATCGGGCTCTTCGGCGCGACGCGGGCGCAGATTCATTGCAGCACCTTTGCCGTAGATTCATTGACAGACATTGACTCGGACGAGCTTCTGGCCGGTTTCGGATTACGGGCGACATCACCCACTTCCTGCAACTTACCCGCGTTCAGGGCCAGCGTGCCCACCAGATCAACCAGGCGCAAGGCTTCTTCCTCAATCTTGATGACCAGTTCATCGACCCGGCTGCGAAAATAGCGATACATCAGCAAACTCGGAATAGCCACCGTCAAACCACCGGCAGTGGTGACCAGAGCCTTGGAAATACCGCCAGCCAGCAGCTCCGCATTGCCGGTCCCCTGCACCGAAATAACATTGAACACTTCGATCATGCCGATTACCGTACCCAGCAACCCCAGCAACGGGGTAACCGCAGCGATAGTACCCAGGGCATTCAGGTAGCGCTCCAGATCGTGTACGACCTGGCGTCCGGCATCTTCCAGGCTTTCCTTCACTGCATCCCGGCCCAGATAGTAATTTGAAATCCCCGCCCGCAAAATACGGCCCAGCGGCGAGGAACTGCTCAACCGCATCAAGCCCTCCACAGCATTGATAGAGCTACCCTGCGACGCGACCCGCAAGGCATTAACCAGACGAGGCGGCATCACCCGTGTCCGGCGCAGTGCGATAGTACGCTCAATCGCAATCGCGGTAGCAATGATAGAGCACAGCAGGATAGGCAGCATGAGCCACCCCCCGGCCTGAATCAGTTCGATCACAACAACTCCTTGACGAGCATTCGAAGTAAAGCGCATGCATAATACTTGATTTCGCATCCACCACGCATCAGTATGAAACCATACGCCAGGGTGCGGAATCATTAATAAAATCCAAAACAACCGAATGGCATTGACAAGTATATGGCTTGCTATCTTCGCCCTGAATCAACCACCGAGGCTCTAAAAGCGCTGGCCAGCGCGCCTTATACGGTGCTGGCAGGCGGCACCGATTTTTACCCGGCCCGGGTGGGTCAGGCACTGACCGAACCGGTGCTGGACATCAGCGCTCTGGACGCATTACGCGGCATTACCACCAGCGAGCGGGGCTACCGTATTGGTGCCCTGACCACCTGGAGCGAGCTGCTACACACCGAATTACCGCCCTGTTTTGACGGTTTGCAACAGGCCGCACGCGAAATCGGTGGCGTCCAGATCCAGAACACCGGCACCGTCGGCGGCAATCTGTGCAATGCCTCGCCCGCCGCTGACGGCATTCCCAATTTGCTGGCGCTGGATGCGGAGGTGGAATTGCTCTCCGCACACGGTTCGCGCCGCTTGCCGCTGGCCAGTTTTGTGCTCGGCAATCGCCGCACCGCACGCCGATCCGACGAATTACTGAGTGCCCTGCATATTCCTGCCGCCAGCACTGGCGGGCGCAGTGCTTTCCTGAAGCTGGGTGCCCGTCGCTACCTGGTCATCTCCATTGTTATGGTTGCGGTTGTTGTCACCCGCGATCAGAACGGTGTGCTGCAGGATGTCCGGATTGCGGTAGGTGCCTGCTCTGAAACCGCGCAGCGCCTGCCCCGGCTGGAACAAGTTCTCTGTGGGCAGCGCTACTCGCCAGCATTGCTGCAACGCATCAGCCCGCCGTTACTGGACCCTTTACATCCAATCGATGATGTACGCGGCAGTGCCCGTTACCGCCTCAACGCGGCCATAACCTTGTTGCAGCGTGCCCTGCGCCAACTGCTGGAGACAACACCATGAGCGCCAGTAAGCCCGCCAGCACTGTTCAAACGATACAGGTCAACGGCCAGCACTATACAGTGCACGCCGCCCCGATCACGCCATTGGCCACTGTACTGCGCGACGAACTCGGTCTTTACGGCACTAAAATCGGCTGCGAAGCGGGTGACTGTGGCGCCTGTACCGTATTGCTGGACGGTGCCCAGGTCTGCGCCTGCCTGTTACCGCTGGCCCAGGTCGGTGCAAAACCGGTTGTGACGGTAGAAGGCCTGGCCGAACATGGTCAACTAAGCCTGCTGCAACAGGCGTTTCTGGAGCACGGAGCGGCCCAATGCGGTATCTGTACCCCCGGCATGCTGATGGCCGCGCACAGTCTTCTCTGCAGTAATCCGCAACCGGATCGCCAGCAGGTTCTGGACGCTTTGGGCGGGGTGTTGTGCCGCTGTACCGGTTATCTGAAAATTATCGAAGCAGTCCTGGCCGTAGCTGCCCGCAGCACACCGGCACAATCCGAACAACCTGCTGCAGGTCAGGCAGTTGGCGCACGCCTGGCTAAAGTTGATGGTGTTGCCAAAGTCACAGGCCGCGAAATTTACGCTGCCGATCAGGCCCCTGCCGACAGTTTATGGCTACGGGTCGTGCGTTCGCCGCACGCACGGGCCCAGTTTACTGTCGGTGATCTGGCCCCTGTGTACCAGCAGTTTCCCGGTCTGGTACGCATTTTCAGCGCCGCCGATGTTCCCGGCAATAACGGCTTTGGTATCTACCCGCATATCAAGGATCAGCCCGTACTGGCGGACGGCATTGTGCGCTATCGCGGTGATGCGGTGCTGGCCCTGGTCGGAGACAAGCGCAGCGTCACCACATTAGCCGATGAGCAATTGCCCATCACCTGGCAGCCGGAAGCACCGCTGCTGGGGCTGGACGCCGCGCTGGACCCAGCAGCGGGGTGCGTGCAGGCTGACAAACCGGACAATATTCTGATACGGGGCCGACTGCGTAAAGGTGATACCGAATCCGCATTCCGGGACGCAGCACACCAGGCCGAAGGCGTATGGCAGACCAGCTGCGTAGAGCACGCCTACATTGAACCCGAAGCCGGTTACGCCCGCCGGGTCGGCGATCGGCTGGAAATTTTTGTGACCACCCAGGCGCCGTATATGGATCGCGACGAAACCGCCCAGGTACTCGGACTGGAACCGACCCGGATTCGCATTATTCCTTCTGCCTGTGGCGGCGGTTTTGGCGGCAAGCTGGATATCTCGGTACAGCCCTTGCTCGGCCTTGCCGCCTGGCATTTAAACCGGCCTGTGCGTTGTGTCTATACCCGGCCCGAATCGATGCGTGCCAGCACTAAACGCCACCCGGCCCGCATACAGGCCCGTGCCGCCTGCAATGCTGATGGCTCTTTGTGCGCATTCGAGTTCCACGGTGATTTCGATACCGGCGCTTATGCGTCCTGGGGACCAACTGTGGCCGACCGGGTGCCGATTCATTGCAGCGGTCCGTATTTTATTCCCAATGTCCGGGCCGACAGTGTGGCAGTGCTCAGTAATGCGCCGCCTTCGGGGGCTTTCCGGGGCTTCGGTGTTCCTCAGGCCGCACTGGCGCATGAAGCCCTGATGGACGCACTGGCGCAACAAGCCGGTCTGGACCCACTGGAATTTCGCCTGCGCAATGCCATTCGTGCTGGTCAGGCGACCGCCAGTGGGCAGGTGCTGACCGCCTCGGCCGGTCTGGCGCAATGCCTGGAAGCGGTGCGTCCGCACTGGCAGAAGTGGCGGACCGAAGCCGAACGCTATAACGCGCACGCCGATAATCGCCGCCGCGGCGTGGGCATCGGCTGTATGTGGTACGGCTGCGGCAATACCTCGATGTCCAATCCCTCCACCATGCGCATCGGCATTGACCAGGCCGGTAAACTCACCCTCTATAGCGGCGCGGTCGATATCGGCCAGGGTGCCAATACCATCCTGCTACAGATTGCCGCCGATGCGCTGGGCGTACCAGCCGGACAGATCCGCTACATCATGGGCGATACTGACCTGACAGCCGACGCTGGCAAAAGCTCGGCCTCACGCCAGACCTTGGTGTCCGGTCGGGCGGCTGAACTCGCCGGAATGGATTTGCGGCAGCAGATTCTGCGTCTGACCAATGCCGGCCCAAGTGCACAAATCGAGCTGGCCGGCGGCACTATCCGGGTGCTCGACGGCACGCGCGAACAGCACATCGATCTGACTGCGCTGGCCCCCTTACCCGGTGGCGATCCCGGCGGTGATGTCCTGCTCGGTGAAGGTAGCTTCGACCCACCCACCAGCGCGCTGGACGAAAACGGTCAGGGCGCGCCCTACGCCACCTATGGTTTTGCCGCGCAAATCGCGGAAGTCGAGGTGGATATCGACCTCGGCACCGTTCAGGTCCGGCGCATCGTCGCTGCCCATGATGTGGGCCGGGCAGTCAATCCGACCCAGGTTGAAGGACAAATCCACGGCGGTATCGCGCAGGGCCTGGGGCTGGCGCTGATGGAAGACTATATTCCCGGCCGGACCGAGAATTTACACGATTATCTGATCCCCACCGCCGGCGATATGCCCGAGATTGACGTCATCATTATCGAAGACCCGGAACCGCTGGGCCCCTTTGGCGCCAAAGGTATCGGCGAACCCGCCCTGGTACCGACCGCGCCGGCAATTCTGGGAGCTATCCAGCACGCCACCGGTGTACGTATTCACCAGGTGCCCGCCACGCCGGATCGGGTACTGCAGGCATTGCAGGCAACACGGGAGTGAACACCCGTGCCGCAGGTTGACTTACCGGGAGCAATCGGCAGATCATAAACGACGCCTGCCAGCAGGTTGCAAGCCCCATAGGGAGTATTGCAATATGAATACGCTATCTTTCAAGTGCAATAATTGTGGCGCGTCGATAAGTCAGGCTCAGCAGGTAAGGAATGGACTGTGCGACCAGCCATCCTGCCTGCTGACTGCACGCCGGCACAGTGCCGCAACTATTGCCGCCGAGCGCGCTGATTTACAGCAAACAGCGCAACGACACTGGGATAATATCCAGGCTGACCGACCGGCGGATGCCATCATGGGTGTTGTACCGTTTATCCGACCCGCCCTTACTGTACTCAGCCAGGCACGGCGTTCGGCTTTCCAGAAAATTCTGCAGGATCTGATTGACAGCGTTTGCAAACAGCCCAATCTGGCCGAAGCCGAAGCCGTAACTGGCGACAGTGCAACGGTAGAGGAGTCAGCCGAGGCAACCGTGCTGGCCTCTGCATGCGAGCTATGCGGTGGGCTTTGTTGTAAAAGTGCAGGCAATCATGCCTATTTACAACCGGCGACACTGCACAATTTTCTCGCCGCCAATCATGCCAGTGATGCGACTGACATCATGGCTGCATACATGGCGCATCTCAGTACGCATACCTATGAAGGATCTTGCGTTTTTCATGGCGCAGCAGGCTGTACTTTGCCTCGCGCGATGCGTTCGGATATTTGTAACCGCTACGTATGCACCGGCCTGCTCGAATTACGCAGAAACCTGTCGAATAGCCAAACCGCTCCCGTCTATCTCAGTGCGATGCAGATCAAAACCGTCAGGCGCTGGAAACGAATCAAACGCTGAAATAGCACAGTGGTCACAAAAAAAGATTGTTTTTTATTCGATAATGATTATTATTTATATTACTTTTTACAGCAGAGTTTAATCACGCTATGTACGTCTGTATCTGTAATGCGGTGACTGATAAACAAATCCGGCAGGCTATTGATGACGGCGCGTCCACGATGCGCGATTTATACAAACAGTTTGGCATTGCCAATAATTGCGGGAAATGTGCCTGTATGGCCCGTGATCTGCTGCAGGAACACCGACAGAATCCGCCGAATGCTTATCCGGTTGTAGCGTCACTATCGGCAAGCGCCGGCATTTGACATTGCCAAATTGCTGAACAATAACGATTCGCCATTAGATATCATTAGTAAGTTATTGATTTCATAAATTTTTAAAAAATTTAATGCTATACTCGCCTCTTTTCAACAGAGGAGTACAGCATGAAAGGCGACCCGCAGGTTATTGTCTATCTGAATAAAGCCCTGAAGAACGAACTGACAGCCATTAATCAGTATTTTCTGCATGCCCGCATGTTCGATAATTGGGGTCTGAAACGCCTCGGAGCTTACGAATATCACGAATCTATCGATGAGATGAAACATGCCGACAAGCTCATCGAACGCATTTTATTTCTGGAAGGTCTGCCCAATCTGCAGGATCTCGGACGCCTGAAAATCGGCGAGAATGTCCCGGAAGCACTGCAGTGCGATCTGGACATGGAACGCGAAGCCCATCCGCTCTATGTCGAAGCCATCACTCACTGCGAATCCGTCAAGGATTACGTCAGCCGGGATATCTTGGTCGATATCCTGGCCAGCGAGGAAGAGCACATCGACTGGCTGGAAACCCAGCTTGACCTGATCAAACGGGTAGGTCTGCAAAACTACCAGCAAACGCAGATGGGTAAAGACGATTAATCCCTAACCGCCATCCCTAACGCAGCGAAAATGCAATCGGCACAGTAATAGACAATTTTGCCTGCTGCAGTTCGGCGGGCACTGCCGGCATGGGTGAAGCCCGCTGTAACAGCTCTTCAACTTCCTGATCCAATAATCGGTGCCCCGAGCTGCTCAGAATACGGTAGCTCAACACATGCCCACTGCGATCCAGCGTAAACGTTACTTTAACGGTTCCTTCCTGCCGTCGCTGGCGGGCGCGCCGCGGGTAGTGTTTATGTTTGTTCAACCAGGCAGCAAGCTGCGCATAATAACTGCGCTTTGCTGCCTGATTGGCACCGCCAGCCGAATTAGCGCTGGCACTGCCAGTGCTTTGCTTCGCCTGATTACCCATTTTGCCACTACCGCTACTGCCCGCTTTGCTGGGTTTTTCCTTGCTTTGCTCCTGTTTTGGCGCGCTTGCCTGATGCACAGGTTTGGGCTTGGCCGGTTTTTTCGGCTCGGGTTTCACCTGTTTTTTGGGTTTTGGCTTGGGTTTCGGTTTCGGCTTCGGCTTGGGTTTTGGTTTGGGCTTTTCCACCTGCTTGGGCACTGTTGGCGTCACCACAGGTTGCTCGGCCACAACAGGTTCTACGGTCTCTTCTGGCGGCTCTTCAGGTTTGGGTGGCTCAACGCGGGCTATTTGCTCAGGTTCGGGTTTTTCTTCAGGTTTTTCTTCAGGTTTTTCTTCAGGTTTTTCCTCGGGTTTTTCCTCGGGCGGCACTTCACTGACAGCGCTATCTGCAGCGCGCGTACCGGCTACGCCACCGGCAGGTCCAAGATCGATTTCGACCCCACCAACGCCCGCAGCCAGCGCACCCTCGCGTGGCGCGTAGAACCAGAGCGCCAGCGCCAGGTGCAGCATGCCCGCCAACAACACGGCACCCAGCCATTGCCAGACAGAGAACCGTAAATCCATCAACGCCCCCGCACCGTCATTAAGGTTATTTTGCCCGAGCCTGCTGCGCGCAAGGCATTCAGCACCGGCTGCAGCGCCTCAACGGTAATACCACCATCGGCCTTTACCGTGATGGCCGGCGTAATTTTCTGCTCCTGCGCAAGGCGGAGCTTATCGGCAATCGCGTCCGGCAGAACGGCGAGACTGACCAGTGCGCCATCTACAGCCAGCGCACCATCGCTACCGACCAATACCGTGATACTGGTGGGTTCGACATCAGTTTCACTGGCTGATTCTGGCGGTTTAACCGTAAAAATATCCGAGGCCGTTATGCGACCTACGATCATAAAAAAAATCAGCATTAAAAACACAACATTAATCAGTGGAATCAGATGCTCGTCACTGCTTTGCTTACGCACAGGCTGCCGGAATCGCATGGTTTAAAGCTCTCCCAGGGTTAACTGGCGCACACCCGTTGCTTGCAGCAGATCGAACACGCTAACCAGCGTCTGCAATGCGACATCCGTATCGGGCAACACAATCACGCCAGGCTGAGGATCGCTGCCAAGGTAAGCCTCCAGCCGGGTCGGTAGTTGCCCCATAAGCAGCGTCTGCCCCTCCAGCTCAAGACTGCCGTCAGCATGCAATAGCAACTTGCAGCATGCGGCGCTCTGTACTGGCAGGTGCTGCACTGACACCCGGCGTATTGAGTTTGATTGAGCGCCACTGTTGAAAAATTCGAAGCCAGCATAAAAAACAAGAGCAAAATAAAGACAACATCAATCAGCGGGGTCAGGCTTATCGCCTGTTTACTGGCCCGCCGGGATACCTCAAGCCGCATGGTTCAATGCCGGATCAGCCGCCGCTTCATGTCGTGCCGGCAGCGGCTGCAGATTACGTGTAAACACTTGCGTCACCGCATCTTCCATCAAATGGCCGCAACGCTCGACCTTGCGTTCCAGCCAGGCGTGCGCCAGCACCACAGGAATAGCCACCGTCAAACCCACTGCCGTGGTCAGCAACGCCTGCCAGATCCCCCCGGACAGAATCGCAGGATCAACCTGACTGCCTGCAAGCTCCAGTTGCCGGAAAGCCTCGATCATCCCCAGTACCGTACCCAGCAATCCCAATAACGGGCTTAGGGTTGCAATCAGTTCCAGCGGCCGCAGCAGACTGCGCAGACGCTCCAGTTGCATGCTGGCAACGCGGCTGACTTCTTCCCGCACCAGAGCCGCATCAAAACCGGGCCGCAATAAGCCTACCATCGTTAATCGCACCAACTGTGCCACTGGCTGACGACTGCGGTTCAGCGCCTTGATAGCGGCTTCGGACTTGCCCTCCCGCCATAACCTTAGCGCTTTATCTACCGGGCTGCGGGCCGTCAGCCGCAACACTGCAAACTGCCACCATTTGAGCAGGATAATAGCCAGCGCAATAATCGACATCAGCAACAGTATCGCTACCACCGGGCCACCGGCTGCCAGCAGGTTTTCCACGATCCCCCGCACCGCATCGACCGGTTCACTCCAGTCTGTTACCGATGCCGCCGGCGTGATATCGGCATCTGTCACCAGAGACGGCAGTGCTGAGCTATCAGCATCCAGGCTCCCGGCTCCGGCAGGCGTAGCTCCAGCTGTGTCAGCAGCAGCCTCAGTCGTAGTTCTGGCGGCATCCGCAGCTACGGCAGTTCCCGTCGCCCCGGCATTGTCTGAGGCCGCGTTCGTATCAAGCTGGGCAATAGTCAACATGGTGTAAATTTTCTCGGTCATTGGATTCATGTCATTACAGATACAGGGATATTGGATAGCGTCACGCTGACCACTGGCCCTGAGCACCACGTTACAGACGCCAGATATTTGGAACAAGGCGAAAGCGGGTGCTGTTCAGGGCTGCACATCATAACGCAAGCTTCAAATCAGTTTCCACAACAAATCAAAACACAAACAGTATTGCAAATAATAACAATTATCATTTATATTTATCTCGCTTTCTTAACAATGAAAGTTTTAACTTCTAGATTTGTTGCACGTTGCATTTGATGGGATCAACGCCTGAGCGTTGGTTCCTTTTTTCAGATTATTCAAAATTTTATCCGCGCTGTATTTTTAAAATCATAATTGTCGAGGCCAGCATGATTGTCCGTAACACGCTCCCTGATGTCGTTTTCAAAACTCGCGTCCGCGATGAATCTCTCGCTGCAAGCAATCCTTATCGTTGGCAGGACCTGACCACTGACGAGATATTCGGTGCCGATACGTTGCTGACTTACCTCAAGGGTACGCAACACCCGATAGAACCCGTTACCCGACTGGCTTTTGAGGGTTAGACCACAACAACCAGCGAGAGCACACCGATGAAGCTACGTCTTGTACATCAAGCCGCTGTATTACTGCTTTGCATAACGCCCGTTGCCGCGCAACAAGTTACTGAAAACGAAAACACTGATCCGGCTACCGCTCCGGTTACTGAGCTGCAAACCGAGCTTGATCAGATCTCGGTAACCGCGACCCGCAGTGAGCGGGCAGTCAAAGACATTGCCGGCACGGTCTCCGTGCTTGAGGAATTCGAGATAGAGCGGCAGTTGGCAAACGATATCAGCGACCTGGTGCGTTATGAACCCGGTGTTACCGTAGACAACAGTGGCCGTTTTGGCCTGACCGGGTTCCGGATTCGGGGTATCGGTGGCGACCGGGTCTTAACCACCATTGATGGCATTCGTATTGCCGATGAGTTTTCCTTTGGCCCGTTTCAGGACTCAAATCGCGATTTTATCGACCTTGATGCCCTGAAAGCGGTTGAAATCATACGTGGCCCGGCATCAGCCCTGTACGGCAGCGATGCCATCGGCGGGGTGGTTTCCTTCCTGACCAAAGACCCGGAGGACTATCTAGGCATTTTCAATAAAGAGGTCTATATAAGCGCCAAAGCCGGCTATAACGGTGCCAGTGATAGTACCTTAGGCACCCTGACGCTGGCCGGTAAACAGCAGGATCTGTCCGGTCTGTTCCTCTACACCCACCGCGATGGTCATGAAACGGAATCCTATGGCGGCCTGGGTGGCACCGGACCAACCCGCGAGCAGGCTGATCCACAGGACTACACCACGATAACGCGCTGGCCAAACTGATTTATGAACCCAATGAAACCCATCGTCTCGCCTTCACACTGGATCATCTGCAGGGCGATACCGATACCGAGCTGCTGTCCAGTATAGGCACCAGCAGTCGCGGCGTTATCACCGAAAACGAGTCCGCGCACGACGAGCGCGAGCGCACCCGTTACAGCCTCGATTATCGCCTGCGCACGACCACACCGGTTTTCGATCAGCTGCAATTTAATGTGTACCGGCAGGACAGTCAGACCGATCAGCATACGAGTCAATTACAGCGCTTGACCGATGGCACCCTCACCCGGCGCAGTCGGGATTCCTCTTTCGAACAGAACCTGCAGGGTACTTCGGTCCAGCTGGATAAAGACATCCTGGCCGGAACGGTATCCCATCATCTGGTTTACGGTGGCGAAGCCTATACCATCGATGGCGATAATTATCGCTACGGCAGTACGGTTGATGTGCTCACCGGCGAACCCGTTGATGATTCTGCAGGTGCGCCCACACGGGCGTTTCCGCTGTCTGAAACCACCCATTACGCCGCCTATGTACAGGATGAGATCACCCTGGCTGACGGCAGACTGACACTGACACCCGGTCTGCGCTTTGATTATTTCGAGCTGGATGCCAACAGCGACCCGGTCTACGAAAGCGGCAATCCCGGCATCGCCTCACCGGAGGATTTCGATGATACTGAATTCTCGCCAAAATTCGGCGCTGTATTCCGCCTTAATGACACCTGGTCGATTTTCGGCCAATACGCCCAAGGCTTCCGGCACCACCCTATGACGATATCAACGTTGGTTTTATCAACCTTGTCGGCGGTTATACCACCGTCCCCAACCCGAACCTGAAACCGGAAACCAGCGAAGGTTTTGAGCTTGGCCTGCGCAGCACCGGGCGTTTCGGCAGCCTGACCCTGACCGGTTATTACAACGAATACGAGGATTTCATCGAATCACTGGCTCCGCAGGGCTTCGATCCGGTCAGCGGCTTGTTGATCTTCCAGTCAATCAATCGCGCCGAGGTCACCATTCAGGGTGCGGAAATCAAAGGCGAGCTGTTCCTCGATCAATTCAGCGAATCATTGCAGGACTGGCGTTTCAATGCCGCTGTCGCTTATGCCCGCGGCGAGGACGACACTCTCGATCAGCCTTTGAACTCAATCGATCCCCTGCAAGGCGTACTCGGGCTGTCCTATGACCACGCCAGCGGCAACTGGGGCGGCGAACTGATCTGGACGCTCACCGCCGCCAAAGACCGGGTCGATGAATCCACCGCCGAGCAGTTCAAAACGCCCGGTTACGGCATCGTCGATGTACTCGGCTACTACCGTTTCAGTGAGCACGCCGAAGTCAATTTTGGCGTCTTCAATCTGACCGACAAAGCATACTGGCAATGGAGCGAAGAGCTCATCGGGCGCAGTCCCGACGACCCTGCTCTGGCCCGCCTGACGGAGCCAGGGCGTAATTTCAGCATCAACTTTCGAACGGAGTGGTAAACATGTATATCGCCATGAATCGGTTTCGTATCGCACCCGGTTTTGAAGATGGTTTTGAGCGCCTCTGGCGGGAGCGGGAATCGCATCTCGATCAGGTGCCGGGATTTCGCGAGTTTCACTTGCTGAAAGGCCCCAGTCACGACGATCACACGCTGTATTCATCCCACACCGTGTGGGAATCCCGCGCCCATTTCGAGGCCTGGTGCGATTCGGAACATTTCCGCAAAGCGCATGCCAAAGCCCGTGCACCGCACGGCACATATCTGGGGCATCCGGTGTTTGAAGGCTTCGAGGTCATACTGTAATGAAAAACAGTATGCAGCATGCTACGCGCACTGGACCGTCTCATCCCCAAGCGCGCAGCCCAGGCCGCTTGCTGCTGTCATGTGTTTCGCTCGGGCTGGCCTTGCTATGGGCGGCCAATACGGCTGCCGCAGAGCACATTATTTCGCTGGACAGCGTCATCACCGAAACCCTTTTCGCGCTGAATGAAGGCGCATCTCTGGTCGCTGCCGACAGCTCCAGCCAATATCTGCCGCTTGACCGGCAATTGCCGAATGTCGGCTACAAACGCAGTTTATCCGCAGAAGGCATTCTGGCGCTGACGCCGGACCTGATTCTGGCAACCGAAGATGCCGGCCCGCCTGAAGTGCTGACCCAAATCGCCAGCACCGGAGTCAAACTGGTCACTGTCCCGACCGAACCCTCAATAGAGGGTTTACACACCACGTTACGGGCCATAGCCGCAGCGGTCGGACAGCCAGACAAGGGTGAAGCTGTGCTGAAAGCTATTGACGCCGAGCTGGCACAGGCCCGACATCAGGTTGCCAGCTTACAGACGCGGCCGGATTTCACGCCGCCGCGGGTTTTTTTCCTGCTTACTATCGGTTCCGGCACCGATATGTCGGCAGGCCGGGACACCGCGGTCGACAGTCTGCTGCAACTGGCTGGTGCCGAGAATGTTATGCATACAAGCCTGAACGGATACCAGACCATTACTGCAGAGGCCGTCGTCGCGGCAGCGCCCGACGTGATTCTGGTGACCCAGCGCAATTTTGACAGCCTGGGCGGCGTAGCAGGTGTGCTCCAGCGAGCCGGCCTGGCAGCAACACCGGCTGGACAAACAGGCCGTATTGTAGTGCTGGATGGCCTGCTGCTAACCGGCTTCGGGCCGCGTACCGGTCAGGCTGTCGAGCAATTAGCGCAGCAACTGCATGTGTTATCCCCCACCGATTAGCCCGGCCACTATGAGCAGCGTGCCCACTCTGCAACAACCCCACCGCTCCACACCTCAAGCAAACTTGCGCCTGCCTCTGCCCGCCTGGGCCCTGGCGCAGCGCTGGCGGATACGCCTCTGTCTAGCTCTGCTGGCGCTGGCTTTAGTCGTAGTCAGTCTGCTTTCCATCAGCCTGGGCCCGGTCGCTATCGCCCCGCATGAGGTGCTGGCCGTGCTGTTGTCCCAGCTTGGCCTAAGTACGGGTATAAACTCGGGTCTGGTCACACCCAGTCACGACGCCGTGGTAATGGCAATCCGCTTGCCGCGCACTGTACTCGGTATCCTGGTCGGTAGCGCGCTGGCACTGGCCGGTGCCACCATGCAGGGTCTGTTTCGCAACCCGCTGGCTGATCCCGGCCTGATTGGTGTCTCCGCCGGTGCCGCGCTGGCAGCGGTTTCGCTGATTGTGCTGGGCAGTACCAGTCTGGGCGTCCTGAGTGCCTGGCTGGGGCCGTTTGCCATACCCGTCGCGGCCTTTCTAGGCGGCGCACTGACAACCCTGATCGTTTACCGTCTGGCCAGTTCAAACGGGCGTACACAAGTCGCCACACTGCTATTGGCCGGTATCGCTATCAATGCCATAGCGATGGCCGGGGTGGGGATATTCACATTTGTCGCCGACGATCAACAGCTGCGCTCGCTGACGTTCTGGAATCTTGGCAGCTTAAGTGGCGCCAGCTGGCCTGCACTGGCCGCAGCGAGCGTGCTGATCGTACCGCCGCTGTTCTGCCTGATGCGTCTGGCACCCGGCTTGAATGCATTTGTTCTGGGTGAAGCCGAGGCCGGACATTTAGGTTTTGACAGCGCCAGTCTCAAGCGTCAGGCAGTGTTCTGGGTAGCACTGGCGGTGGGGGCAGCGGTTGGCATCAGCGGGGTGATCGGCTTTATCGGGCTGGTTGTGCCGCATCTGGTACGGCTGGCTATCGGCCCCGATCATCGTTATCTGCTGCCCGGTTCTGCCCTGCTGGGCGCTACCCTGCTGCTCTTGGCTGATCTGCTGGCACGCACGGTGGTGACACCGGCCGAGTTACCAATCGGCATTGTCACCGCGCTGCTGGGCGGACCGTTTTTTATCTGGCTGCTGCTGCGGCAGCGACAAAGCGGGTATTTTTAATGTTACTGGCACAGAATGTTTCGTACAGCACAGGTCAGCGTCAACTGCTGCAAAAGGTTTCGCTGGTGTTACAACCAGGCCAGGTGCTGGCGCTGGTCGGGCCGAACGGGGCCGGCAAATCGACTCTTTTGAAGCTGCTGGTAGGGGAGCTGCAGCCCAGTGCCGGCACCGTCCTGATGAACGAACGGCCCCTGCCGGACTGGCCGTTGTCTGAGCGCGCCCGGCAACGGGCGGTATTGCCACAGGATTCAACACTTAGTTTTGGCTTTACGGTACAGGAGGTCGTGCTGCTGGGGCGCAGCCCTTACGGTAGCGGCCGCAGCAGTTATGATTATCATGTCGCGCAGGAAGCACTCGCCGCAGCGGCCGTGGAGCATCTGGCCGCGCGCAGTTATATGAGCCTGTCCGGCGGCGAACGCCAGCGGGTGCAACTGGCCCGGGTGCTGGCGCAATTGTGGCCAGATCCGAAACTGGCTCCGGCCCAAACCGGGCTAGTCCAAAAAAGGATATCTGGGCCGCGTTACCTGCTGTTGGACGAACCGACTGCCAGCCTTGATCTGGCCCACCAGCATGCTACGCTGAGGCAGGCGCAGCAGCTGGCCCGGCAACGCGGTCTCGGCGTGCTGGCAGTGCTGCATGACCTTAATCTGGCGGCGGAATATGCTGACCATATCGCGCTACTGCAACAAGGCCGGCTGGTGGCACAAGGTACGCCGTTCGAGGTGCTAACCCCGGCGCTGATCGAACAGACTTTCGCCATGTCCGCACAGATTATTCCGCATCCTGCCTTGAACTGCCCCCTGATTGTTCCGCTGTCAGCCCGTGCGGTCAGTCCAGCAGACACTGAAGCACGCTATGTCCAGTAAAGAATTACGCCAGGCCGGCCTCAAAGCCACCCAGCCCCGTCGTAAAATCCTCGCTATTCTGCAGACTCACAGTGACCAGCACCTGAGTGCAGAGGATATCCACCGGTTATTGCTCAAGAATGATACGGCCATTGGCCTGGCGACTGTTTATCGGGTATTGACCCAGTTCGAAGCGGCTGGCCTGGTCAGCCGTAATCACTTCGAAGGCGGACACGCGCGCTATGAACTTGATCAGGGTGAGCATCATGATCATGTGGTCTGCATCAGCTGCGGCCTGATCTGCGAGTTCAGCGACCCACTGATCGAACAGCGGCAACTGGAAATCGCAGCGAAACTCGGCTTTGAGCTGGCCGCGCACAGTTTGATTCTGTATGGCCGCTGTGCCAACTGCTGCAGCGACAAGCAGCAGCGCTGACTGTCGTGCCGATGATTTTATTTACTGCGCTACCGAATACAGGGCTGCGTTAAAGGCTGAAAAACTGGCTTTACGCAATAGAATCATCGGTTTTGCCTCGCGCTTGCAGAGCACTTTAATATCATGCACCGCCCGATGGCTGATGCAATCCACCGGACAGATCACGGCATCAGCCCTTTGCAGCAGTACCGGCAAGCGTTTACGGCCATCTTCCAAGCCGCCATCATGGTGCAGAAAATTACCATTAAGCCGCTCGACCAGTTTGCGAAAATGCGCCTGGGCGCGCATATGCCCTCCCACGTACAATATGCAGCGTCCGCACAGATCCGGCTGATCCTGGCCGGGACAGGCACTGGCATCATCCAGCAGCATTTCCAGCCGGGCGGCCAGTGCCTCGCACTCATGCGTTCTGAGCTCAAGCTTCTCGCGCAATGCCCTATTGTCTTCTTCAAGCGTCTTGATCCGCTCAGCCCATTCGTCTTGATGGCGTGCCTCGGCTTGTGCCAGTTTTTGCTCCAGCCGGGCAATACGCTGGCGCAGGGCTCTGGCCGCTTCGTCCTGTTGCAGCTCAACAAGCCGGGTTTGCAAAGCCTCGCAGGTTTCGGTGCTGGCACTGAGCTGGCGCTGGCACTGCTGCAACTCGGCCAGGGTACGTTCCTGTTCGGTATGCAGCCGCTGCAGACGCTGACTATAATCAGCCAGGGTCTGGCGCTGGGTTTCGCACTGTCGTGTCAGAGCCTGCCGGCGGCGCTTTTCAGCCTGTGCATTACGCCCGGCCAGATGGGATAACATGTGTACGTCACCAAACGCCTGTTTGACCAGCGCCGGACTGACTTTAGGGTGCGTCAGCAAAGCCCAGTAAGCGCCGGCGATATCGCCGCTGTCGAGCGCTGCCTGCCACTGTTCAGCCAGTTCGGTATCTGTTCTGGCCCGATTGAAACGCTGCACAGCAGTCCGATAAGCACGATCCAGATACTTATGTACCAGACGGATACCGGCATGCGGGCTCACCGCACTGGAAACAAACAGCCCATGAATCGCATAATCGTGTAAATGGCTGGCTTCGGCACCCTGCACCCGCTGATAGATTTTGCGCAGCTCCTCGAGCGGCACACAGGTACCGATTACCGAACAGTGCAGCTCCGTTTCCAGCTCCCAGAGTTTGCTGCGGCGGCCACCGCGCACTGCGGCAGCACCGGCAGATTTTCCGGTAACGCTGTCGAACTCAATGCCAGGTACGCTCACACCAGCCGCCCGTGCTACCAGCGTGGCAGGCAGGCATTCAGCCAACGTCTGCTTCGCTGCAGCAGCGGTAACAGGTCCAATGACATTCTGTGCAGCGCACATGTCACACATGATTCAACTCCTGATGGCAGACCCGGAAGCAGGCCTTTTGCAAACAAAGAAACATCGAATAATCACGTGGCAATCACGTGACAATCACGTGGTATAGACCGGCTGCAGCATGTCCCGCGCTGGCATTACACGCTCCGGATCAGACTGCTCGGCCATTTCCAGCGACTCTGCCAGGCATACCAAACCGGTGGCAAAGAGCGGCCCAAGCGGGCTGACCACAAAAGCCGTCGTGGTTTGCTCCAGCAACGCTTCATTGTCGTGTCGGATCGCCCGCAAACATTGCAGCAGGCGCATTTCATCATCGGTCATCAACCAGTGCGCAGTGGCGGCTATCGACGGTGCGCTGCGATACCCCTGCACCAGCGCCATGACCAGCATCCGCACGGCACGGGTCGCAGTCTGCGCCCCGTTGGCCCCCAACACCGGGTTGAACTCAGCATAAGTGGTCGCGCAACAACGTTGGGCATAATGTCCCCGGATCGCCCGCAGGGTGACTTGCTCCAGCGGTGACAACGCTTTTACCCGCCGCCGCAATTGCTTGCGCACTAGCGATATCAACATGAGAGCTGCCAAGATAGCGCCTCCCCTCTGGATGTGTAGATCGAAAGCGATGTATACAGTGTCATGGTGGCTCCAGGTTATACGTTTGAGAATGATAATAATTATCATTTAACTTTATGTCAAGGCGCTGAATACGCTTGCTGGCAAGCACTAAAGAGGTGAAAATAAAACCTATGAGCGCTATCGATCCCCCAACCAACACATCTGATGCAGCTGAGTCTGATGCCAGCTCTAATGCTGGTTCTCATACTGGGCCAGCCGCTGATTCAAGCGCGACAGGCGACCGCAAAATCCGTTGTGATGCCTGTCCTGTGCTGTGCAATATCCGCCCTGGCCGCACCGGCGCCTGTGACCGTTATGGCAATCAAAACGGCAAGCTGGTACGCACCGATCCGGTCGTACTGGCCCGGCGAGTAGCGGATCAACAGGGCGCGATGGTGCCTTTCCTGTCAGGCGATACAGGCTCAGGCCCGGATTGGGACGGCCATCTGATCGCGCAGGCCGATACCTTTATTACCGGCATTGGCTCCGGCACAACTTATCCCGATTACAAACCCGCACCGTTTATCGTTGCCAGTAAACCTCGTGGCGTGGATATGGTCACGGTGGTGACTGAAGGCATCTTCAGTTATTGCGGGGTCAAGCTCAAAATCGACACCGACCGCTATATCGGCCCGGAACAGGCTGCAGTGCGCTGCCAGGGGGAGCAGGTCGGCCATGTCACTACCGCCGAGTACGGTTCGCAGATGCTGGCGCTGGGCGGGGTACGCCATCTCACTGGCGGCAGCCGGCGCGAAGGCAATATCACCTGCGAGATGATGCTGAACCTGTGCAATAAAGGCCGGGTGGATTTAAACATCGACGGCGGTGCCAGCCTGAGCGTTCAGGCCGGTCAGCCGCCTGTGATCAACGGGGTACAGGAAGAACGCATGCGGGTTGGCTGTGGCTCGGCCACTATCGGCATGTTCGCCCAGCAGTGGTATGGTCATGTGGACGAGGTAATTGTGGTGGATGATCACATCACCGGCGTGCTGACCGAGCACCAGGCCGGGCGTTTTCTGGCGATGCGTCCCGCCGGCATCAAGGTGCGCGGTCGGCGCTCGACGGCCGGGCGCTATTTCCAGGTGGCTGAACCCGGTACTGGCTGGGGCGGCACCGATATTACCGATCCCCTCGCTATCATTAAAACTATCGATCCGCAGACAGCCTGGCCCGGACTGCGCCTGCTGCTGGTCAGCACCACCGGCGAAGATGCGGAATATGTCATCCTGGATGAACAGCTGCACCCAACGCCCGCAACCATGCCGGCAGCGGTGCGCAAAGTGGTTGAACGCATCGGCGAGAACTGCGAACCGGCCCTGACCACGGTGCTATTCATGGCCGGTGCGGGCGGCAGTCTGCGCTCAGGGGTGACCGAAAACCCGGTGCGCCTGACCCGTTCAGTGAAAGAGTCGCTCACCCGCGTAACCTGCGGCGGTGCTCCGGTGATTATCTGGCCAGGCGGCGGCATTACCTTTATGGTGGACGTCACCCGGATGCCGGACCGGGCGTTCGGCTATGTGCCTACTCCGGCTATTGTCGCGCCCATCGAATTCACCCTGCGACTGGAAGACTACGCCGCGCTGGGCGGGCATATGGGCAATGTGCAACAACTGAGTGAACTGACCTGCGACGATACCGCACAGTACACCGACTGGCTGCCCGGCAACCCCTGGCCTCTCACTCCACTGGGGCCGCCGGATAATTCCGCCTGACAACCTGAACCCGCGCGTGCATCGCCAGCCGGCACACGGCCAGTCTGCATACAGTACATCGGACTGAGATGGCATCAGCACCGCAATCCGCCCGCCTGCCCGACGGCCGCCTGCATCTGCAGCATGGCCCGATTGATCTGATTATCGAAGCCTGCGGAGCGCTGGCCGAAGTCGAGGCCGCCTACCAGCAGGCGATAGATTCTTTCCAAACCGTGCTGAGTGGTCTGGTCAGCGAACTAAGCGTGTTGCGCACCCCGCTTGATGCGACAACCTGCCCGGTTCTGCATAATGCCATCGCACAGCGCATGCTGGCCGCAGTCTGGCCGCATCGGGCACGATTCATCACCCCGATGGCAGCCGTGGCCGGCGCGGTAGCCGATCATATGCTGGCTGCGCTCACACAGCAGCGCGAACTGCGCAAAGCCTATGTCAATAACGGCGGTGATATCGCGCTCTATCTGAATCCCGGCGAACATTTCAAAACCGGCCTGGTAAGCCGGGTTGATCAGCCGGCCATCAGCGGCATCTGCACCCTCCACGCCGCCATGCCGGTACGCGGGATAGCGACCAGCGGCTGGCGCGGGCGTAGTTTCAGTTTAGGTATTGCCGATGCGGTAACTGTACTGGCGACCCATGCGGCTGGTGCAGACGCTGCCGCGACCTTGCTCGGCAATGCGGTGATATGTGAGCATCCGGCCATTCAGCGCCAGCCGGCCCGTGCGCTGGACCCGGACAGCGATCTGGGCACGCTGCCGGTGGTTGTCGAGGTCGGCCTGCTGGATGACGCTGCCGTTGCCCGCGCGCTCGACAACGGCCAGAAAATGGCCACAACACTGCAGCAGGATGGTCTGATCAACGGTGCCGTATTATGCCTGCAGGGACAATACCGGGTGATCGGTCAGGATGTCGTGCTGCTGCCGACCGCCTGACAACCAGGGCCGCTGAGACGGCTGCGACCACCCGGCAGCGGGATTACCTGGATTTGCGTGCCGATGCGCTCTTTCAATTCGGCGACATGCGAGATTACGCCGATCAGTTTGCCGTCCTGACGCAGTCCAGCCAGCGTATCCAATGCTGTTTCCAGAGCGTCCTGATCCAGTGTGCCAAAGCCTTCATCCAGAAACAGCGAGTCCACCCGCACATTGCGGCTTGCCATTTGCGCCAGCCCCAAAGCCAGCGCCAGACTGACCACAAAACTTTCGCCGCCGGACAGGTTTTTGGTCGAGCGGACTTCGCCACCCTGATATTGATCGATAACATTCAGTTCCAGCGGCTGTGCACGATCACGGATCAATAAATAACGATCACTCATTTTTTGTAATTGCCGGTTGGCCGCCACCACCATCAATTCAAAGGTCAGGCCCTGGGCGAAATTACGGTATTTTTTGCCATCATACGAACCAATCAGCTGTTCCAGCCGATTCCAGCGCTCACATTCCTGACGCTGCGCTGCCAGTGCCTGCAGTCGTTCGCGTTGCAGGGCCTGCTGGCGGCTGTTTTCGGCCAGCCGATCCTGCAAGGCACCGAGTTGGCGCTGCACCTCTTTCAGTTCGGCGGCACTGCGTTCAAAGATCTGATGGATCTGTTCGCGCGGCTGTTCGGTCAGCGCTTTGGCACGTTCCTGCGCCAACCGGGCACGGGTATCCTGACGCCGCGTTTCGAGTTCGGTCTGACGTCGTCGCAGCGCTTCATCCTGCTGCTCCAACGCCTGCTGCTGCTCATGCTTGAGACTGGCTGCGCAATAATCCGCCTCGTCCTTAAAGCCACAATCACTCAACTGGGTGAGGAAAGCCGGCTCCAAGTCGGCCAGGGTTTGTTCAAGCTGCCGGATGGAGGTCTCCAGACGTGCAATTTCGCGCTGCCAGTGCACGGCTTCATGATGGCGCTGCTGATAATCGTGCTGACATTGGGCTAGGTTTTCACGCACGGTCTCCAGTATGTTTTGCAGCTTTTGTTCCTCTGCTGCCGGATCTTTATCACCGTACAAGGCTGTGCGGTTGTTAGTGACAACCGTCAGTCTCTCAGCCAGGACCGCGTGCTGCTGGCGGTATTTTTCGAGGTCTTTGTGCAGGGCCTCAAGCCGCGTTTGCTCGGCTTGCAAACCGACCTGCAGCAGCGATTTTTGTTTTTCCTGTTCCTGTTGCCAGGCTTGCTGTTTGCGCCACTCGTCACGACGCTGACTGAGCTCGGCTTGCAGGGTGTCCAGCGCTGCAAACGCCGGCACCGACAGCCCATACAGCGCCAGTTCCTGGCCTAAGTCGTGCTGTAAAGCCTGCAGTTGCTGATCCAGCTCAGCCGCTTCCTCACCAGCGCGCTGCTGCGCCTGTGCAGCCCGTTCCCGCTCCCGACTGAGCTGGTGCAACTTCTCATTGGCTTTGTCCAGTTCCTGGCGCTGGCTGCTGATCCGGGTCAACAGCTCTTTCTGCTCGCGGGCTAACTGCTCCGCCGTACGAATGCTTTCCACGCTATGCTGCAGCCGCTGCTGCAAACTGAGTTGGCAAGACTCGATAGCAGACTGCTCCGGGCTGATATCCAGCTCATGACAAAGCCGCTGACAGTCCTGCTCGGCAAGCGCCAGCTGCTCAGCCTGGGCGTTTTTTTCACGCTGGATCTGTTGTCGTTCCTGGGTCAGTTCAGCTTGCCTGATTTGCTGTCGCTCCAATTGCCCACCGAGCGTGCGCAGCGCTGTTTTGAGTTTTTTCAGTTCAACTTCTGTCTGCTCGGGCTGGGGGCTGTTACCCGCCGCATACGGATGCTCGGGTGCACCGCACAAAGGACAGGGAACACCGTCTTGCAGGCGCTTGCGCTCGTCTTCCAAAGCCCGGATACGGTGCAATAGCGTCAGTTTTTCCTGCTGTTGCTCAAGCTCGTGTTCCAGCTGACGCTGGCTAGTACGCTGCTGCTCGATACTGCTTGCCAATGCGTCAAGCTCCGAGCACATAGCCTGCTCCCGCTGCTGCAGCTCGGCCAGGGCCTGTGCGGTAACCTGAATGCGCGCCAGTGTCACCGTCAGGGCTTCGCATTGGCGACTCTGTTCCTGCAGACGCTCCTGTTCGGCCCGCAATTCGGCCAGCTCACGCCTGTCAGTAACCTCGTCAATCTGACGCCCCAAAGCATCAAACTGATTTTCCATCTGCAGCAGGCGGTCACGCTGTTGCTGCACCTCAGTCGTACAGCTGGCGTACTGTGCAGCGCTGGTTGCTACAACTTCGGCGCTGATTGCCAGCGTATGCTGCAATTGTCCACGCCGGGTTTGCAGGGCGCGCCAGCGTTCAAACCGTTGTTGCAGACCAGCCAGATTTTCAACCAGACCGGCATCGGCACTGTGCGCGGCCAGATAACACTCAGCCGTCGCCAGTTGCGTCTGACAGTTCTGCTGTTGTTGTTGCAGGGTGTTAATCCGCTCCTGCAGCTGCCGGCACTGCTGTTCACTGTCGGCCAGTTGCTGTTGGCCGGTTTGCTGCTGCTGCCGCAGTGTGGCCAGTTCCCGGTCCAGCTCCTGCACCTGCCGGATCAACCCGGTTTCCTGCTGCAGTGTCTGCTGCGCCTGCTGCTGGTTCACCTCTGCTGCCTGCCGGGCGGTCAATGCGCTGGCTGCTGCGGCCGCCGCAAGGCGATGCTGCTCACGTGCTTGCGCCATCGCTTCCTGCTCACGCTGGCGCAGCTGGCGGGCATTGCGTAACTGGTCGTAGTGGCGATCCAGCCGCAGCGCCTGTCTGGCCCGTTGCAAGATATATCGCTGTGGCTGAAACGCCAGCTGTTGCTGTTCAAACGCCTGCCAGTCCTGTTCCAGCGCGCTTGCTTGCTGTTCCAGACGGCTGATTTCAGCCCACCAGTCCAGCACCGTGCGAGCCTGCTCGTATTGACCGGACAGCGCTGTTTCCTGCTGTTGCAGCGTTTGCTGCTGTGTGCGCAGCACCTGTTCTTCCTCGGCGCTTAATAAACGCAAACCCGCCAGTTCGGCTTGCAGGGATTCCAGTTTTTTGTTTTCTTCTGACCAGCGCTGGTGGGTTTTTTGTGAGATCTGACTGTAAATCGCTGTGCCGGTGATCTGTTCCAGCAGCGGACTTCTGGCATCAGGATCAGCATGCAGAAACGCGGCGAAACCGCCCTGTGCCAGCAGCATGGAACGGGTGAAACGATCAAAGTCCATGCCGGTAACCTGCTCCACCCGTTTGATAACCTCGCGCAGCTTGTTCTCCAGCACGGTGTCGGTAAGCGCATCGACAATCTCGTGTTTGGGTGTTTGCAGGTCACCACTGGCTTTACGGCGGGCACGATGCTGACTCCAGTGACAACGGTAACGCCCCTGGGTGGTTTCGAAACTGACTTCAGCAAAGCATTCGCCGGTCTGGCGTGCAAAAATCTCGTTGCTGCTTTTGCTGATGTTTTTCAGGCGCGGGGTTTGACCGTACAGTGCCAGACAGATGGCATCCAGGATTGTGCTTTTGCCGGCCCCGGTCGGCCCGGTAATGGCAAAAATACCATCGGCGCTATACGCCGGGTGGGTAAAATCGATCAGCCATTCACCCGCCAGCGAATTCAGATTCTTGAACCGAACCTGCAATAAACGCATTATTCCGCCTGACTGTCGGCGTGTTGCAGTGCGCTGATGACTTCACGGTAGGCGGTCTCCAGCGCAGGCCGGTCGTCGGATGTTACCTCATGCGCGTCCAGACAGCGCTGGAAAACCTCCAGCGGGTTCAGCTCGTCCAGCGATTCGGCATCCTCCGTACTGTGCAAAGTCTGCGTCAGCAGGCGCTTGTTTTTGACTCGCAAAATTTCCAGCCGGGTATCTGCGATCAGCTCGTCCAGTTGCGCCCGCAAATCACCGATCAGCTCAGCCCCATCGTACGTAATTTCCAGCCAGGCCTGGCTTTGTTCCGCCCGCAAGGTCTGCAAACGCTGCTGAATGGTTTGCCAGTCGCCGCCAATGCGTTCCAGCGCCTGCCAGCGCGGTACTGCAATATCCTTGACTACAGGCGGTTCACCTGCAGCGGTGAATTCCACCAGCAGCACCACTTTGCGCTGATTGGCCTCGCCGAAACCCATCGGAATAGGTGAACCGCTATAGCGCATATGTTCCTGCCCCGCCACTTTTTGCGCCACATGCAGATGTCCGAGTGCCAGATAATCGATACAGGATGGAAAAATATCAGCGCCGACATGCGCCAGTGAACCGACGTAGAGATCACGCACACCGTCCCCTTCGACGGTTTTCCCGCCTGCCGCAAACAAATGTCCCAGGGCAATAATCGGGACCGGACTGGCCAGCCCGGCGCGTATCTGCTCAGCCAACGCGCCGACGGTTTGATAGTGCTCCCGGATACCATCGAGCAATTTGCGCTCTTTATCCTGCAGGCTTTCACCAGCTTCCGCTTTACGGATATCACGATCGCGCAGATACGGCACAGCGCAGACGATCAGTTCTGTTTTGCCATCTGCATTGCTCAAGCTAAGCACTTCATCGACAGGATTATCGCTCGCCCCGCCCAGCACATGCACATTGAGATAGCGCAGCAAGGCCTGCGGCGCGTCCAGCAGACTTGGTGAATCGTGATTGCCCGCAATCACTACGACATGACGGCAGACAGAGTTGGCAATAGCGTGCAAAAACCGGTAATACAGCGCCTGCGCGCGATGGCTGGGGGTGGTGTTATCGAATACATCACCCGCAACCAGCAACACATCGATCTGCTCGCGTTCGAGGGTCTCGGTCAGCCAGTTCAGGAAAGCTTCGAACTCTTCATAACGGGCGCGATTATAGAGCGTGCGCCCTAAATGCCAGTCGGAAGTATGCAGAATTCTCATGCCCGTACCCGGCTATTCAAGCGGCGGACATTCGGCCAGCACTTTTTCAAGAGTACCTGCTCACGATCACCGATTCAGGAATTATTTCAGGATGCCAGCACCGTCTGCCCCGGCAAGGTCAGACGTGGTTGCCGGCCCGCCAGCCCCAGGGCCACGCGCATGGTCTGGTGTTTCAGCGGTCGCAGGCCATCCGCCAGATACATGCCGCTATTGCGCGCCAGACGCAGCACAGGATTGGTATTGCTGAACGTGCGGTAAAACGCATCGGTTGCGGTCAGCATCAACAGATTGTCGTGACGCCGCCAGCGTTCGTACTTGCGCAAAGCATTTAATGCCCCCGGATCACGCCCTTTCGCGGTGGCATCGAGTAATACCTCCGCCAGTACAGCAGCATCCAGCAGGCCCATATTCACGCCCTGCCCCGCCAGCGGATGGACCGTGTGGGCCGCATCGCCCAGCAATGCCACCCGCTCCTGCACATAGCGGTGTGCATGCATCCGACGCAGCGGAAAACTGGCCCGTCCGACCATTCGTTGAATACCACCCAGTTCCGGCGGGAAAGCAGTTTCCAGCTCAGTCAGAAAATCCTGATCAGGCAACGCCCGTAAGCGTCGCACCTGATCTGGCCGGTGGTACCAGACCAGTGAGGCATGCCGTTGCGCCAGTGGCAGAAAAGCCTGCGGCCCGCTCGGTGTGAAGCGCTGCCAGGTCATATGCTGCTGCGGCAAATCGCTCAGGATAGTGACTACCAGCGCTGCCTGTTCATAATCCCAGGCATGCGTGCCAATACAGGCCGCTTCGCGTACTTTGGAACGCGCACCGTCAGCGCCGATCAGCAAGCGTGCACGCAGCGTCCGATTGTGGCAGCGCACCACGACCTGATCGGCTTCGATGCTGATTGATCGGGTCTCGACCGGGCGCAAGAGTTCGATATTGCTGAAATCCTGACAACGCTCCAGCAGATTTTCCTGCAGCAGCCGGTTT
Source organism: Gammaproteobacteria bacterium (assembly GCA_041396125.1). Lineage (GTDB taxonomy): Bacteria > Pseudomonadota > Gammaproteobacteria > Competibacterales > Competibacteraceae > JAWKZG01. The sequence goes on from JAWKZG010000004.1 coordinate 79,204, forward strand.
TCAGCAAAATAACCGAGTGCGGGGGCATCGATATCGGCGCAGTCAAAACGCGTGGCAGCGCCACCGTCTTCCCACACACGCATAGCATCGAAAGGACAGACCCGACCGCTCGCCTCAAGCCGCGACCAGACACCGACATTTTCCAAAAAACGCTGATTGGCCAGGCTGAATGCCGAAACGCGCAGTTCGAAGGGGGCATCCGCTGCCAGCGGAGCGGCTGGCTCGGCTTCCAGCAGAGCGATGCGCAGCGGGCTGTTACCCAACGCACAAGCCAGTGCGCCGCCCACCATGCCACCACCGATGATAATCAGATCAAAATCATTCATTGACGTCGTGTAAAACCAGAATTAATAGTCAAAGCCATCGTAAAACAGCTTCGGGAGAAGACTCTAAAATAACAGTATAGGCTTATATTTGATATAGCTCAATAAACACAAATTATTGATTAATATATCTATTATTATCTATTCTGTTATTTTTAGCAGATAAAAGCCAGACCCGTGGACTGCCGTTCAGCGCAGTGACATCGCTAATACACGATGACTACACGATCAGAAGCTGAATTTACGACGGAGTTTCTCCATCAGACTGTCCAGGGGAATGGTTGTGGCGGTGTGATCGACCTCGTCCGAGGCCCGGATATTGACTACCGCGGTAGTGACGTTATCGTCCGCCCCCCGCTCCAGCGCTGCCTGAATCAGCGCCTGGGCGCTGGTATAGCTGTTCGACTGCGCCAGGCAACGGGCGATCTCGTGCTCTTCCAGCATTTTACTCAAGCCATCGCTGCACAGCATATAGGTGTCGCCCGGCTGCAAGGGGAAACTCGCCACGTCCAGCTCCAGAACATTCTGCGACCCCACAGCACGTGTTATGACATTGGACATGGGATGGTGCTGCGCTTCCTGTTCACTGATCAAGCCCCGATCCACCATCTCCTGCACATGGCTGTGATCATGTGTCAGCTGCTGCAACTGACCGCCGCGCAAGCGATAAATACGGCTGTCGCCCGCCCAGATGACACTACCGTGCTGGCGATAGACTGCAAAAACCACCACTGTACTGCCAATGGTCTGACGCCGGTATTTCTTGGCGGATACCATCTGCAGGGTCTGATTGGCCTGCATCAAAGCCTGTCTGATCGACCCCAGCAAAGCGTCCTGGCTGGGTGGAGCTGTGATAGCACGCAGTTTCTCCACGATAGTCTGACTGGCAAAATCGCCAGCCTCATGCCCGCCCATGCCATCGGCAACAGACCACAGACCGGCTTCGTCACTCAGATGCGGCAATTCCAAAAACGAGTCTTCGTTGATCTTTCGAACCCGACCCACATGAGTATATGCTGCCGATGACCAGACCAGATGTTTTGTCATATTACAACTCCCCCAGCGGATCATCCGTTTTTGTTGCTGCCGTTGCCAATGGCACTACCCACCAGTCCCAGCGTTCCCACTGCCCCGCCAGCAGTGCTGCATATCCCGGCACGGCAGGCAAGCCACTGCATAATAGCAGACAGGGCGCGATATGCTCCGACCCTTGCGTCCACCACACGCTATAAGCCCCGAACGCACGCCGCAACAGCAGCGGGGTCAAGGTGGCACGCAATTGGCGCAAGGTCGTAAGATCGGTTACCGGACAGCACCAGTTCTGTTTATTTGCGGCCGCCTCGACGGTGCTCTCACCGAGTTGCGGCGCGGCCAGCTGACTCACCTCGGTGGCATACTGCTCGAAATCCAGATCGTCTTCCAGACCTTGCAAAATCAGCGATTCGACCGACTCATACCAGCTTCGGGCCTGTTCAGCGAGCACCAGCGGCTCGACGGTATCCGGCAATAACGCAGTAATCGCCAAAGGAAAGTAACGCCCAACCCGGTCCACACTGGGAATCAGTACCCCGGCAACGGCCTGTTCACCGCATAAACCGCCGCACAGCGCAAAACGCCAGACCGGACTGGTCAGATAGCTGCGCAGCCATTGCTCCCCCAACTGCTCGCGACTGCCCGCCAGTGCTTCTTGCAACCAGTCATCCCAGGGGTCGATAAAACTGCGCGGCAGATTGCGCTGTACAAAATCACCGCGTGCCGGCAGCTTGCCGTAGAATCCCACACAGGCGGCAGGATCAGCGCTGGAAGGCACTGCGCTCGATGTGTCTTGGGGGTTTATAGGGTCTGTGGGCACCGGAAATCCTCCAGGCGTAACCGGAACGGATTGGGCACATTATCGGCCCGCAACTCCAACTGTGCATTGAAATTACCGGCCCGCAAACTCAGGCTGAACAGATTGTCTGCCAGTACCCGCAAACGTACGCGGTCCAGCAGCCGGAACAGCGCCCAGGGGCCGTTTTCCTCGATAGTGATTGGCGGCGTTCCTCCCGCCGCTGGAAAAAACTGGACGCGCACCCGCCCGCCCTCACTGGCATTCGGCCATACCAGTGAACTGGCTTGCGATACACCCGGGGAAAAACTTACTGATTGACCGTTCATTTCCAGCAAAACCCGACTTAGGGCCGGGTCTATTGAAACGGGTTGCAACTGGAAACGAACCGCAGGCTGGCGTCCACCTGTCGGGAAAAAAGCCTGCTTGATCTGGTCGCCGAATTGCAGCATCGCCAGCTTTTCTACCGGAACTCCCGGATTGTTATCAAAGGTTTTCCATTCCCAGCGCGCTTTGCTGGTATCCACAAATGCAGTAAATCGTTGATCACCCTTATTAATAAAGGCATCAAGCACGCCGCCAGCGCCGAAAAACCGACCGAAATCACGCAGACTGATATCGTCCGGGCTATCGCTTACCAGCGGATAGCGGTTGCGGAATGAGCGCTGACAAAACGATAAAACATCACGTCGCCAGATACTGTTCATATAAGCGCGAATGCCCTCGAACAAATAGATCGGAATCGGCTCGGTCAAACTCAGCAGCCAGCGGTTCAGTGGCGCCGGTTTATTGCGCGGTAACTGTTCCAGACGCGCCAGTGCCGTATTGGATGCCTCCTGATCCAGGATACGCCCATCTTCTTTGGCTTTGGCCAGTGGTGCCAACAGCACAGCAACCTCGTCCAGTTCGCTTAGGAGTTTATCCAGTGCCGTAGGCGCATCACCCTGAGTCAGCTGGCCCAGGGTTTCCAGACAGTTCGGAACCGACTGCACCTGCTCGGCCACCGCCTGCACGATGGCGCGCAAGGGTGAGTTCGGGCTGGACAGTACATAGAATTTATCGATGGCATCCTGCAGCGCACCACTCGGCGCAGTGAGATCCAGGTCAGCCATTAAATTTTCCCACTGCGGGCAATATTCAGCCCAGTAGCGTTCCTGCACCGAAACCAGTTGCTGCTGCAATTGCTGGATGGGCAAAGGCGGAATATCCAGCACCCAGTCGCCTTGTGATAATTCATCGATGCGGGCTTGTGCGCGCGCCACAAACACCAGTTGCCCCGGTCTGGTGAAAATCCCCGCCACACCTTCATTAATCGGCGCGCCACTGAGACGGGTGAAAACCAGTGAGACATCCGTACCGCCGACTTCACTGATGCGAAACGGCGCAATACCGTAATCGGCGTTGCGCAACTGCTGGTACAACTGCTCGGCATTGAGTTGCTGGGGCAGGCGGTCGCGAGCTTTTTTGATCAGCTCAGTATCGGGAAACAGCGGCGCGGTCTCGGGCAGGGTTTCCAGTAACGCATTGAGATGAACCTGCAAGTGCACGCGCTGATCTTCCGTAAGACTGGCATCCTGACGCCACTGCTCAGCAAACCAGTTACTGAGAAAATCCGCTTCCAGAGGTCGTTCCTGCACGCTGCGATCCAGCATTAAATACGCTTTCAGCGCATCGTATAACTCGACCCCGACATCGGCTTGCTGCAGCAAATCCTGAATACGCCGTTCAGCCTGCAAAAACAGACGCGAAAACAAAGCCCGTTCCAGCAGATTACGATAGGCCGTATGGGCACTGGTCCCCATTTTGTCGCCTTGATACAAGCCCAGCCGCAACCAGATCGGCGCACGTTCCAGCTCGCCGGTCGCCCCCGGTACGGCACGCGCCTGGTCCAGCAAATCCAGTACGGCTACCGGTTCGCGCTGCTCGGGTTTAATCTCTGCTGCCGTTGCATTTATCGCAGCAGTACGACTGTTGATATCAGCCACCAGCGCCTGGTTATAACGATAACTATTAAACCAGACACCGGCTGCAGCCAGCACCACCAGCACCACCGCAATATAGGCACTGGCCTTGAGCATGCGGCGACGGCGCAGCATCCGCAGATTGGTGCCGGCCAGCCCGGACTCCTGGAATATCACGCTGAGAAACAGGCGGTTGAGAAAGTAGCTACGACCGCTGCCGGAAAAGCTGGGTAACAACTGCCGGCCTATACCGAACGTAGCAGCCAGCGAGCCCATCAGGCGATCAATCGGATTGCCTTCCTGCGTACCACTGGTGAAATATACGCCGCGCAGCAGGCTGCGTTCCTCGAAACGGTTTGGCTGAAAGACCTCGTCCAGAAATTGTTTCGCCAGATTTTTCAGCGCGCTGAACTGCTGCGGAAAAATATAGATCAGATCGCGCCGCTGCGAGTCACGCTCGTCCTGCAGGCGCTTCAGCAAGCGCATATTGAGTCGCTCTTCCAGCAGCTGAAATTCATCCAGAAAATGCTCGACGACCGGCTCACCTTCGGTTTTGAGATCGTCCACCGGAAAGGTCATACCCCAGACCTGGGCGCGCTCTTCCTTGCTGAGATCGTCGAAAAACTCCATGCAGCCAGCGATCAGATCAGCCTTGGTGAAAAGCACATAAATGGGAAACCGGATACCGAGTTGTTCGTGCAATTCCTGAATACGCCGGCGAATAGTCTGGGCTTCCTCGGCACGTTCGGTTTCGCTTTTCTGCATCAGATCGGACAGACTGATAGCAACCATGACACCGTTGATAGGACGCTGACGACGGTGTTTTTTGAGCAACTCCAGAAACTTTGTCCAGGCTGCACTATCCACTGATTGATGACTGTCCTGAGTGGTGTAGCGACCAGCCGTATCCAGCAAGACGGCATGGTCGGTGAACCACCAGTCACAGTTCCGGGTACCGCCAACACCCTTGATTTTATTGGTACCCAGACGCTTGGCCAGCGGGAAATTCAGACCCGAGTTGATCAGCGCCGTCGTTTTGCCTGAACCCGGCGGGCCGATGATCACATACCAGGGCAACTGATAAAGCGTCTCGCCTTTACCTTTGCCAAGCTTGGCTTTTTTCAGCTCGGCCAGCGCCTGATCGAATAATTTGTTAAGCGTTGCGATCTCTTCTTCGGTTTGTATCTGGGTCGAGTCTTTTTCGGTTTTGGCCAGATCCTCGGCCATCTTGCGGTTTTTGCGCCGAGCCAGTAAAGACTTGATCATCATATACAGCGCAAACAGCACGATTACGATGATCGCGGCAATAATCCGGTTTCGTTGGGAAGTCAGCGGGTTATAACCGCTGATGCTCAATAAAGGACCCAGTGTCCACAACAAAGCAATGATGATAACCGCACCCGCCAGCGAGCTTAAAAAGGGCAGTCTGAGTAATGCTAATAATCCGGTCATAGCGGTAATTTATCTTCTTGTCAGATAACGACGTGTGGGTATAACACCATGATGACCACGCGCCGGTTACGTGCGCGCCCTTCCGGCGTACTATTGTCCGCCACCGGTTCATTTTCGCCGCGCCCTTCGGCCCGAAAACGCTTGGCATTACCGATTTGATCGACCAGCACTGCCATAACCGCCTCGGCGCGTCGCTGCGAAAGCTCCGCGTTGGAGACAAAACGCCCCGGTACATTGTCGGTGTGGCCTGTGACCAGAATACGGCTGGTGGTATTACTCAGAGTGTCCCGGATAATGGTTCCGATACGGTTTAATAACTGCCGAAATTCGGGATCGACATCCCACTTGCCGGAAGCGAATAAACCACCACAACTGGGGTTGGTGCTGATAAAGGTGCCAACCGTCTGTTTTTGCGCACCCTGCCCGATCACGACATCGCCGGTATTCAGACAGTTTTCGGATAACAACCGTTGGCGCAGCAGCTGATGTTCGTCCTGCGGTGGCGGCGGCGGCTCGGGCTGCTCAAAAAACTGCACAACCGGCCGGGTCGGGATATCACCGCGCACGGCCTGTAATTGCGCAAAAACAGGGTCGGCCACACTGTTCAGACGCAAGTTAAGCGCAATGAACAACAACGTCAGCAGTAATAACCCGAAGACCAGCACCACCCATAACGGCACATTGCGGATAATCGGGTTTTGCTTGTCGATCACGCCGCGCCAATGCGGGGAAAGTGCCGGTTCGAAATCATCCTGCAAGCTACGCAGCGTTCGATACAGCTGCTCACGCCGTTCTTCCAGCTCGCCCTGCCGGTCATAAACTCTATAGCCGCCTTTAAACCCCAGGGCCAGGCAGATATACATCAGCTCCAGCAGCTCGCGATTATTGCTGGGGTCTTGCAGCAGCCGATCCAGTAATTTGAAAAACTCGTCCCCCGCCCATTCTTTCCTGAAGAACGTGCCCTGCAGGGTTTTCTGCGCCCAGCCAAACTGCTGACTCCAGGGCGTATTCAGAATAATATCGTCCAGCGTGGCGCACAGAACGTAACGGGCACGGGTCAATGTCTGCTCGTCAAATTCACCCAGCTGACGCGCTTTACTTTCAAACGCCTGGATCTCCTGCACCAGCTGCCGTTGCAGACTCGCCACATCGGGATGCGAGTGCGTATTCTTCAGGCCGGCCACCAAGTCCAGCAATGGTGCAGCCGCCGTTTCCAGCGGACTTAGCCCTTTTCGCTCAGGCAAGTCCACCGGGCTGACCGGCGTCGCCGAGCGATCTGGCTGCGGTGCCTGTGATGGCTGCGCGCGCCGGCCACCACCAGGAATCGGTTTCAGGATGGTGGCTTCGCCTTCATCAAAATCGGCAAATGGATCGTCGTGATTCACGCTTTATACCTCTAGAGCCATTGGCCGGTTTATCCTTTGATTGCCCAAAATGCCATATCCAGACCCGGAAAATTGCCAGACACATGAAAAGCAAACCCGCCCGAGTTGGCCATTTGCTTCCAGTGTTCACCACTTTTGGCCAATTCAAAGTAAGTGGTACCGGCATGGTATGGAATCTGGCGCGGTGCAACGGGTAACGGTCGCAGCTCAATACCTGGTAGCGCCGCAGTGACCAGTTGCCGGATATGCTCAACCGGACCTATCTTGAGTTGTCGCGGAAACTGCTTCAGCAGATTTTCCACCGGAATATCCGCCCGCACGGCGAGTATAAATATTGCGCCACTGAGCAGACTGCGATCGGTAATCGCGGAAACGTGGATGCCGTATTTGCGTTCCTGCAATGGTAATTGAATCGCGTTTTGCTCCAGCACCATGCTGAGCGACTGTCGCAGTTCCTGCATCAGAGACTGAAACGTATTTTTCAGATCATCGTGATCATACACAGGAAAGCTGGCCGGACGTTTGGAACGATTGGTAAAGGTTGCCATCTCGCCCGCCAGTTGCAGCCCGTTGCGAAACAAGCCTTCCGGGTGCAGATCGCTCATCGATGCCAGATGGGCAAACAGCGGTTCAAACCGGTTAACGGTTTGCAGCAGGAGGAAGTCGGCAATTTCTGCTACCCCGCCCCGGCCGGATGCGGTGACGCGCCCCGCCAATGCCTCACCGCGCTGGTGCAGCAGGCCATGCAGCTCATTGAGAAAACCGCTGAGCAACGGGCTGGCACGACAATCCAGACACGGCGGGATAAACTGCCGATCCAGCACAACGGTTTGATCGCTGCGCTTTTCGACCACCCGGCCTACGCTGATCCCCGAATATTCGCGCAGATCGCCGCGACGCGGAAGCAGGCGCAGGCGTCGTCGGCCAATTTCAATTTGTACCGCGCTGTCAAAACCCGCGTTATTGTCCCGGATTTCGTATTCAACCGTGCGATGCCGTGCGACCGACTCCAGGCCTGTCTCGCGGTCAGCATCAGCGGCGCCAGGCCGGCGGATGGACATCGCCAGCATGATTTCCGTGTCCCGCAGATCATCGTCAATCTCCAGCGGAATCGGCGGTTCGTCATCATCCGGAATGCTGATCGGTGTGCCATCCGGCAAAATAGCCACACAACGCGCAACAGCCAGCTTGCCCAGATTTAACGCATCCTGATCAAGTTCAAGCTCAACAACCCCCCAGTCGTAAGGCCGCAAATGATCGCTGCGGGCTTTCACCAAAGTTTCGATATACCGTTCTTGCTGCTGAAAGTGCTGGGGCCTGAGAAACATCCCCTCGGTCCAGACGACTTTATTATTCCAGGACATAAAAAACCTTTTGTGGCAAATACCATGAATTGCGTTAATACAATTCTATAACCCTTTTCTATAATCCCACGACCTCAGGACTCACGATTCTGACTCAATTTTTGCAACTGAATCTGATAGGCACGGGAAAATTCTTTACGGAACAGCTCCTGGAAATCATCTTCAGCCTTAGCGGCAATTTTGCTGTAAAGCGCGGTAAATGCATCCCAGTGACGGGCTTTACGCCCGCCTGCCAACAAATTTGACCAAGTCGAATTCTGTCCCAGTTCCTGCTCCAGCCGAGCCGGATCAAAGGCTGCCAAAAGGTGCGTAAGGGCAGCCTGCATACCGGCCATGACTGCCAGTTCATGCGCCCGCAAATCATCAAAGCCCTCGTCGATCGCCTGATCGGCAGGAATCCAGGTTTTATCCCGCCGTAACAACATAGCATGCATGGCATCATCCACCGTCGGCAGAATCTTCAGGGGATTATTCTGAATCGGCCCAACCATTGTCCGCTCTATGTGAAATTCATTTTTAATGTTGCCGCGCGCCCGCAATAATTCCATCATCCCCTGCGCCGTCTGGCGAAAAACCTGCCCCATAGTGTGTAACAGCTTTTGCGCATCCGGTTCGCTCAATGCCACAGCAGGCATACCGGCCCCCTGCAGGAATGTCTGCGCCGCCAGCGCATAGCTGGCTGCCTGAGCATTGCCAGCCGCCATATTAGGCGCACTGGCCGGTAATTCAGCGGCAGCCGGTGTCGCGGGGGAGACTGGAGGCGCTGTCGTTTGCGGTGGCGGGGCAGCGGCAACGGGCGCGGCGGGAGCAGGTTTCAACGGTGGAGCAGCAGCCGGCACCGGCTCGACAAATACCGGAATCTGCTCGGTGTAAGTCGCAGACTCGGGTTCTTCGACCTTGTCTTCTTCGTATCCGTCGTCTTCGTTCAGGTCAACAAAAGGATCCAGTTCTGATTCCGCCGGGCCTTCTTCCCCTTTTGCCTCGGGAAAAACCTCGGCCGGTGGCTGCCAGGGAGTATTGTGGGGGGTATCGGGGGGGGCCGTCGGTAATAATGGCTCATCGATACCGGCGAAGTCATCGGGTAAATCATCGACGGGCTGGATATCGTCTTCCTTGATCAGACGCTGGATCAGTGAGTCTTCCCAGTCATCCGGGATCGCCGCCTGGGACGGCGCAGGCGCTTCCTCTGCAGCCGGACCTGAGTCAAGGCCCAACTCGTCCACCGGAGACCCCTGAACAGCCTGATCAGAAACAGACTGAGGGGGTGGCATAGAGGCATCCAGAATGGCTTTCGGCGGTTGGAAAAACTCCCGGTCAGAAGGCAGATGGTCGGGTTCGGAATACTGCCCCCATGACGGTTCAGCCTGATCCTGGGCGTCAGCATCCAAACCCAGTGGATCTTCGTCGTCAGCCATACTGTCAGGCGGCGCTATCTCGTTGAAACCGGCATCGAAATCAGCCGCTGCGCCAGCCTGTTGCCCACCCCATTGCGGCTCTGGCTCGTCCATGTCCAAAAAATCCGGTTCGGCAACGGGAATCGCCCCTGGCGTCTGCTTAACTGGAGCATCGCCCAGCGCAACAGTAATTTCATAATCGCCCAGCGAGATGACATCCTGCGCATTCAGCCTGACACTATTACCGCGGCCAAGGCGCTGCTCCGAATGGTTGATAAAAACCCCATTCGTACTGGTATCCGTAAGGTAATAACCATCATCGCGGCGATCAATACAACAATGGCTTTTCGACAGAATCATCTCAGGATCAGGTAACACCCAATCATTATCGGGTGCCCGGCCTAGCGTCAATCGCCCCTGATCCAGGGTTTTAGCCGTATCCTGCTCCAGTGAAGTTTGGTGGTAGCTGGTAATCGTTAACGTTAATGCCATAACACTCGCTCAGTCTTCATTTCATCAGGCTGGCTTCATTGCAGGCTGGCTTCATTGCAGGCTGGCTTAACTCCAAGTCAACTTGCAGAATGGCCAGCTCGCAGCATGGGTTAATTTGACCCATGCGACCATTAACCGGGCCATAATGGCCCTCTTTTCAGTTCGCCCGGTTGCTGAAAAGAACATAGCCAACTTGCCCCTTACTTACAACTCCTAACGCTTGATCCCTTAGCTGCCATAGCGCCGAATACTTTTTTGACGCCAGTGAAATCGCTCCTGAATATGTATACCCGGATTAATTCCAGTATTAAATATTAAAAGCATATTTTATACCGAACGCTCGAAGCATCTGACGAATAGTCTTTTGGCTTTGGTATCCCACCTAACTTAGGCAGTTGCAACGACAACAGACTCTAAACAAATAAAGCGGCTACGAGGCCCGATAGTCCAGCATTTTTCCTGCAATTCCCGGTTTGTACCGCAAGCCACCGAAATTTCACCCGTGTACGAGGTTTACAAATAACAAATTGTCTACTAATTATAGACAGCACCCACGGGAACGCTGTTTAAACCCCGAACAAAATAAGTGAACAGCCTCCAACAGCTTCAGGTAAAAATTATAAAAAATTGAATTCAAGGACTATTATTATGATTTCTGATGTTTATTATAATAATCTCAGTACTGGGTTTTGGCCTTAACTCCCGACCTGTCGCTTGCTGTTGCTGGACAGCGGGTAGAAGTTATGGTTCTGTTTAAGGTTGGAAGGATAGCTGTTTAAGCGTGGATTCTTATAAGGTGATGGAGACCGGATGAGCGATATTAATCTTGAGCATTTATTGCAGCCTGTATCAGCCGAGCAGCCCTGCGGCGACGATCTGGAATACGATCCGGAATTTCAGGAAATGGAGCGTGCCGCGCAAGGCAAGCCCGAAACCCAGTTCAGCGAAGCCGAACCGCCGGATTGGAAAACAGTGCAAAAGCTTGCACTCAAAGTTTTAACCCGAACCCGCGATTTTCGACCTCTGCTGTTACTGGCCCGTTCCGCTCTCAATCAGGGTGACTGGCCAAGCTTCAGCCGGTGTCTCGCCGTTATGCCAGCATGGCTGGAACAATATTGGGATCACGTTTATCCGCAGCTGGACCCGGATGACCAAGACCCGGAATTCAGGGTTAATAGCATCGCAACCTTGTCGCAGCAACCCTCTCAGTTCAGCGATCAGACATTTATCAAAGACTTGCGGGATTCACCTTTGGTGCAGTCGCGCTCGATGGGTCAGTTCAGTCTGCGCGATATCGATATTGCCCACGGCAAGCTGGAAGTTACCTTTGCCGACGATGAAGAAGCACCGACCGACGCGGTCATCAGCGCCGCTTTCACAGAGTGCCCCGGCGAGCAATTACAAGCCACTGCCGAGGCCATCACACTGGCTATCGACAGCATCGAGCAAAGCGATGCGATTTTGACTGACAAGCTGGGTGCCGCCCAGTCTCCCGACCTGAGTGCTATTTTGCGCGAGCTCCGGCAGGCTGGCAAAATTCTCAATGAACCTTTGCAAGCCCGTGGTCTGGGCTCTGTGACCGATACCACCGATGACAATTCCGCAGACCAGGCTCAGGAGGCATCTCCCGACATGACAGCAAACAGTGCTCCTCAAACAGCATCAGGCCAGGCTTTCAGCGGCACTATCTCAAGTCGTGCGGACGTTGTGCGCGCACTGGACCAGATCTGCGACTATTACCGCCGGTGCGAACCCTCCAGCCCAATTCCCCTGCTACTGGAACGAGCCAAACGATTGGCGTCAAAATCGTTTCTCGAGATTTTGCAGGATCTGGCACCGGGCGCTGTGCCTGAGCTGGATGCCGTACGCGGACGCTCGTCGGAAACACCCGAGTAAAACCAAAATAAAAGCTGACAGCATGGCACTGAAACCGTCATGCTTCCAAAGCACAAGATCATAACGCGCTATAATAATTTTAATTTCACAAGAATCACGCTGGTAGGTTGAGAAAAGAGTGTGCAGGCCGTGGCAGGCACCCGAGCAGGAAATACAATCACTTTTATTGGCAGGCATGCGAATGCTTAAGCGGCAAAGTGACTGTATCTCCAGAACTCTATGTAATGTGCGTTGAATCTGCGAAATAGCCTCACAACGCGCATATCGATATGAAGGTATGAGGATTACGATATGGCATTAGCAAGCAGTCAGAAATTCATTCAGCGCAATCGCGCACCACGCGTGCAAATTGAATACGATGTCGAATTGTATGGCGCCGAGAAGAAAATACAGCTGCCATTTGTGATGGGTGTGCTGGCCGATTTATCAGGCAAACCGGAAGATCCACTGGCACCGGTAGCAGAGCGGAAATTTCTGGAAATTGACGTCGATAATTTCGACGACCGCATGAAAGCCATGAAACCGCGTGCAGCGTTTCGTGTACCCAATACACTGACCGGCGAAGGCGAGCTCGGCGTCGATCTCACGTTCGAGAGTATGGACGATTTTTCGCCCGCTGCCATTGCTCGCAAAGTCGAGCCGCTACGCAAATTACTGGAAGCCCGCACGCAGTTATCCAATTTGCTGACGTATATGGACGGTAAAACCGGCGCGGAAGATCTCATCACTAAAGTCCTGCAAGACCCTACACTTCTGCAGGCATTAGCGTCCGCCCCTAAACCCGAGGATGCCCAGGAACAGGGCTCAGCCGAGGAGTAACAAACGATGTCTGAAGCAAGCACCGAAACCCAAGCCCAAGCAGCAGAAGCCCTTGAACCCAGTGCCTTTGCCTCCTTGCTGGAAAAAGAGTTCAAGCCCAAATCCGACTATGCCAAAGAAGCGGTCGAAAACGCGGTACGCACACTGGCTGAGCAGGCTCTGGTCGATGCCCAGGTAGTTTCAGACGATGCTATCAAGACCATCGAGTCCATGATTGCAGCGCTGGATCGCAAACTGACCGAGCAGACAAACCAAATACTGCATCACCCGGATTTCCAGCAACTCGAAGGTTCCTGGCGCGGTCTGCATTACCTGATCAACAATACTGAAACCGATGAGATGTTGAAAATCCGGGTTTTCAATATCTCTAAAAAAGAACTGCACAAAACCCTGAAGCGTTACAAAGGTACCTCCTGGGATCAAAGCCCGATTTTCAAGAAAGTCTACGAAGAAGAATACGGCACGTTGGGTGGTGAGCCGCTGGGTTGCCTGGTGGGGGATTATCACTTCGACCACAGTCCGCAAGACGTTGAACTGCTAAGCGAGATGGCCAAAGTCTCCGCAGCAGCTCATGCCCCGTTTATTGCCGGTGCCGCGCCATCCGTAATGCAAATGGAATCCTGGCAGGAACTGGCCAATCCGCGCGATCTGACCAAAATCTTCCAGACCCCGGAATACGCTGCCTGGCGCAGCCTGCGCGAAGCAGATGACTCACGTTATATCGCTTTGGCCATGCCGCGTTTTCTGTCCCGGCTGCCTTACGGCGCTAAAACCGACCCGGTGGAAGAATTCGATTTCGAAGAAGACACCGAAGGTGCCGATCACAATAAATACACCTGGTCCAATTCGGCTTATGCAATGGCGGTTAATATCAACCGCGCATTCAAGCTGTACGGCTGGTGCACCCGTATCCGCGGCATCGAATCCGGCGGCGATGTGCAAGGCCTGCCAACTCACACCTTCCCGACCGATGATGGTGGTGTGGACATGAAATGCCCCACCGAGATTGCCATTACGGATCGGCGCGAGGCAGAACTGGCCAAGAACGGATTTATGCCGTTACTGCACAAGAAGAACTCTGACTTTGCCGCCTTCATTGGCGCGCAGTCGTTGCAAAAACCGTTCGAATACGATGATGCTGACGCCACCGCTAATGCCAACCTGGCAGCCCGACTACCCTATTTGTTCGCCACCTGCCGCTTCGCGCATTATCTGAAGTGTATCGTGCGCGACAAAATCGGCTCATTCAAGGAACGGGATGATATGCAACGCTGGCTGAACAAATGGATCAGCCAGTATGTATTGCAAAACCCGGGCACAGCCACTGAAAAAGACAAGGCCCGGCGACCGCTGGCAGGTGCCGAGGTCACTGTCGAGGAAGTTGAAGGTAACCCAGGTTACTATACGTCCAAGTTTTTCCTCCGCCCCCATTATCAGCTGGAAGGACTGACCGTATCCTTGCGCCTGGTATCGAAACTGCCTTCGCAGAAAGGGACATCTTAAAACCATAACTCACAGCGGGCCATAAGCTCACCTGGCAGACCATTTTGAATAGGCCGATTCAAAATGGTCCGGTTCGAAAACACAGTGCCAGTACAACAAAAACATTATTTTTTTATATATTTCATGGCATTAGGTAGTTGGCACGATTGTAGCTATATACTAAATGCCGACACTGTTAAACGGCTTGTCAACAGGCTGGACCGTTACTCGACTTGACCGGCAAGACTTATCGGTAACGAACAACCTGTACAAGTTTGGTTATTGATGCAACTGACGCTGTTAACTTACTAAAGGAAATTATCATGGCTATCTATCTGAGTTTTGAAACACCCATTAAAGGCGGCGCGACCACCGTAGGCTACGAAGAGTGGATCCAGGCTGATTCCATGCAATTTGGCGTAGGCCGTGCCATCAGCAATGTGGACGGTGGTGGTGACCGCGAAACCAGCACGCCCAGTTTCTCGGAAGTCACTTTCTCGATGCTTGCTGATATCGCGTCCACCGAATTACTGATGCAGGCCATCTACGGCAAAGAGTTAGGCACGGCGACAATCCATCTGGTCAACACCAGTGGCGAACATGCGCATAAGCCTTACGAGATCATCACGCTGAAAAACCCCATCATCAGCAATTATTCGGAAAGCACGGGCGGTGACCGTCCCAGCATCAGCTTCTCGATCAACTTTACCCAGATCACCCGGAAGTGGAACAAATTCACAGACGGTGGCGGTGAGGAAGAAGGCGAGGAAAAAGGCTGGAACCTGCAAGCCAACGAACCGACCTGATCGGATTCGTAAGGCTCCAGCGGGGTGGCGTAAGCCGCCCCGTTGTTTGTGTTTGTGAACGATTCAATCAAATAATATGCCGTTGCGCAGAGCGCGAGGAGTCAAGATATGGGCGCTCAAGAAGCCCTGCAAGCAGGTGATTTGGATCAAGCCCTGGCGGATTTGCAACAGCAGGTACGCAAGGAACCTGCTGTTGCCAGGCATCGCATCTTTTTATTCCAGCTACAGGCTGTCCGCGGTGAGTGGCAAAAAGCCCTGACACAGCTCAATGTGTTGCGTGATATGGACGCCAGCACATTGCCGATGGCACAAACCTACCAGGAAGCCATTCAATGCGAAGCCATTCGCGCTGACGTATTCGCGGGCAAACGTTCCCCCCTGATCTTCGGTGATCCTGAGCACTGGCTTGCGTTACTGGTTGAAGCTTTACATCCCGATGCCGCCGGTCACTATGCACAAGCCGCCGACTTACGCGGCCAGGCCCTGGAACAAACCCCAGCCATATCCGGCACTATAGACGGCGCTGAATTTGCCTGGATCGCCGATGCTGATCCGCGTCTTGGCCCCGTACTGGAAGCTATCGTCAACGGTCGCTATTATTGGGTGCCATTTCAGCGCATCGCCAAACTAGAACTCGAGGCACCGGCAGATTTACGGGATATGGTCTGGTTGCCGGCCCAGTTCACCTGGAGTAATGGCGGTCAGACCGTAGGCCTGATCCCCAGCCGCTATCCCGGCTCAGCGCAATCCACCGATAACGCCATCAGGCTCGCCCGCAAAACCGACTGGCAGACAGTTGGTGAAGTTGCCCAGTACGGCCTGGGACAGCGGCTGCTGGCGACCGATGTGGACGACTATGCCCTGCTGGATACCCGTCTTATCGAACTGAACACAATCCAGGATTCCACCGAAAAATCAGCTAAGAGTACTGAACCGGATGGCTGAGCTGACGCCGCAGGAGCGCCTGCAACCTTCACTCCTGGACCGTCTGACCGATGACGACGCTACCCATCAGGTTGAGTCGCGCGAACAGCGGGTTTTATCCATGCGCCGTCTGCGCGAACTGGTGCTGCGCGATCTGGGCTGGCTTTTTAACACTACCAATCTGCAGGTTGCGCAGGATCTCAGTGATTTTCCGCAAGTACAGCATTCAGTGCTGAATTACGGTGTGCCGGAATTTACCGGCCATACTATTTCATCCATGGATATTAGCCATGTTGAACGCCGCATCCAGGAGGCTATTCGCCAGTTTGAACCCCGTATACTGCCGAATACCTTGCGCGTACATGTCGCCGTCGATGAGGAAGAAATGAGTCACAGCGCACTGTCCTTTGAAATTATTGGCGAGCTGTGGGCACGCCCCATGCCGCAGCAATTGTATCTGAAAACCGAAATTGATCTGGAGCTTGGCGACGTACATGTCTATGAATCCGGCCGTTAAGCTGCGCTAAATTAATTCAATGGATCCCCGCATACTCAGTTATTACGAAAGCGAACTGCGCCATCTGCGTGAAATGGGTGCTGAATTCGCACGCGAGTTTCCCAAAATTGCCGGTCGACTCGGCATGGAAAACCTGGAGGTTGCCGACCCTTATGTGGAACGCTTGCTGGAAGGCTTTGCCTTTCTGGCTGCGCGGGTCCAGCTTAAAGTTGACGCCGAGTTTCCGCGCTTTTCACAACACTTGCTGGAACGCGTTTATCCGCACTATCTGGCACCGACCCCATCCATGGCCATCGTGCAGTGCGAGCCGGATTTTCGCGAAGGTGCGCTACTGGGAGGCGTGACCATCCCGCGTCACACGCAAATGCGCAGCCTGCTTGGTAAAGGCGAACAAACCGCCTGCAGTTATCGCAGCGCGCACGAAGTCACGCTAACGCCACTCACCATCAGTGAGGCCGAATATTTACCGGGGACAGCAGCAGTGCGCGCCCTGGGCATTGATGACAAACCCGGTCTGCGAGCCGGTCTGCGGCTGCGCTTCAAACTTATGCAGGACACCGGGCTGGAAGACCTTCAGCTGGACCGGTTAACAGTCTATCTGCGTGGCCCGGAAAACGCCCCGTTCCGCCTCTATGAGCAGATCAATGCTAACGCTATCGGCCTGGCGGCCCTACCGACAGAACGGCCGCCTAAATGGAAACATCCGTTGGCGAAGGACACCATTCTGCAGCGCGGCTACGATGACGAAGATGCGTTAATTCCCTACACCTACCGTTCTTTCCACGGTTACCGCTTATTGCATGAATATTTCGCCCTGCCGCAGCGCTTTCTGTTCGTTGAGTTCAGCGGTTTACGGCCCGTGTTTCAACGCTGTGGCGAGGCCCGCGAAGTGGATCTGCTGGTTCTGCTGAATACCTCGGACCCGCAGCTTGAAAACAATATTTCGGCGGAAAACTTCGCCCTGCACTGCACGCCAGTGATCAACCTGCTACACAAACGAGCAGACCGTATCGATCTGAGCGACCGCTACTCCGAGCATCATATTGTGCCGGATCGTACCTGTCCCATGGATTTTGAAGTGTACAGCGTGCAGCAGGTCACCGGACACGGAACCGATCACAGTAAAGACACCGATTTTCTGCCATTTTACTCCACCACCGACAGCGAGCAGTATCGCCATCACACAGCGTTTTACACGTTGCGCCGCGACCCTCGCCTGCTCTCGTCCAAGCAACGCAGACTGGGCGCCCGCTCCAGTTATATTGGCAGTGAGGTCTTTCTGTCACTGGTGGATGCCAGTGAAGCACCCTATCACTCTAATTTAAAACAGTTATCACTCAGCCTGCTGTGCACAAACCGTGATTTACCGCTGCATATGCCACTGGGTCAGGGCAATACTGACTTTACCCTGGAGTTTGGCGCGCCGGTCACCTCGATACGCTGTGTTACCGGCCCGACCCGTCCCAAACCCTCCAATGCCGAGCGCGAAATCAGCTGGCGTCTGATCAGTCATCTGACCCTGAATTATCTCAGCCTGATAGATAACGATCAGCAGCAGGGTGCTGAAGCCCTGCGCGAGTTATTACGGCTTTATATTCCGGCGACCGATCAGATAAACCGCAAACAGATAGAAGAAGGGTTGCGTACGATCTCATCCCGGGCAGTGACACGCCGCATGCCGATTCCGGGGCCTATCGCGTTTGGGCGCGGCCTGGAAATTACTGTTAACTTCGAGGAAAGCGCGTTCGAAGGTAGTGGCGTCTTTTTGCTCAGTGCTGTTCTGGAACGCTTTTTTGCCCGTTATGTATCAATCAATCACTTCATTCAAACCCGTATTACCACCGAATCCCGCGGCGAGATTATGCAATGGCCAGCCCGCACTGGACTAAGACAGATACTGTAAACCTGCTGCAGGCAATTGCAGAACGGCCGTACAGTTTCGATTTTTTTCAGGCGCTGCGACGGCTGGAAGCGCTGTTTGCCGATAAGCCCCGGATTGGCAAGGCAACCCGCCCCCAGGACGAGCCGATCCGGTTTGGGCAGGAGCCCTCACTGGCGTTCGCGCCCTCCACGCTGGCCTCGCTTAAACTGCGCGAAGATCGCCCGCCCCGTCTGGAGGTGTTTTTCTTCGGTCTGTTCGGCCCGAATGGCGCACTGCCTTTGCATTTGACCGAACACGCCCGCTCCCGCATCCGTAACAACGACGACGAAACCTTCGCCCGCTTCGTCGATATGTTTCATCACCGTCTGCTGAGTTTGTTTTACCGGGCCTGGGCCAATGCGCAGCCCACTGTCAGCTATGATCGGCCGGCCGAAGATCGTTTTGGCGAGTACATCGGCGCGGTACTCGGTATTGGCGCCCCGGCCTTACGCAACCGCGATGCAGCACCCGATCTGGCCAAACTGTATTACGCCGGCGTATTCGCCAACCAGACTCACCATGCCGACGGCCTGCAGGCGATTATTGCCGATTACTTTCAGGTTCCGGTCAGAATTCAGCAGTTTGTCGGCCATTGGCTGGAACTCTCACCCGACAGCATGACCCGGCTAGGCGACTCTCCCGCGACGGGTGCGCTAGGCGTTACCGCAGTGATCGGCTCCCGCATTTGGGACTGCCAGCATAAATTTCGCATTATCGTCGGCCCGCTCAACTATGCCGACTATCGCCGTTTATTACCGGGTGGCGATAGCCTTAAACGCCTGGTAGCGCTGGTGCGCAATTATCAGGATGACAGTCTGAGCTGGGATCTGAAGCTGATCCTGAAAAAAGACGAAGTACCCCCTTTGCAACTGGGCCAGACCGGCGAACTGGGCTGGACCAGCTGGTCAACAACGCGTCCTCTGGAACAAGACGCCGACGACCTTGAACTTGATGCCATGCATTACGCCACTTTTGAATAATTTCATGTTATAGCGCCTGCAGCGAGCTGCGGGGTATTTGTGCATTACACCACCAGCGGGTTCACACCGTCGGGAGAGTTTCATGTCGGAAATCAGCCGTGTCGCCCTGTTCGGCAAATTAAACAGCCTGAGCTATCGGGCTATCGAAAGTGCCACCGTGTTTTGCAAAATGCGCGGCAATCCCTACGTTGAACTGGTGCATTGGTTTCATCAGATCCTGCAGCTGCAGGATTCCGATCTGCACCGTATCGTCAAGCAGTTCAATATCGATCCGGCCCGACTGGTCAAAGATATGACCGAGAATCTGGATCGACTGCCACGCGGTTCCACCTCCATTTCCGATCTGTCATCACACATTGAAGAAACCGTGGAGCGAGCCTGGGTATACGGCACCTTGATGTTCAAAGACGCCCAGGTGCGCAGCGGATATTTAATCGTCGGTATGCTCAAGACACCGGGCTTACGCAACGGCCTGAGCGCCATTTCGAAAGAATTCGACAAAATCAAAATCGATACACTGACCGACCGTTTTAATGAAGTTGTCGCCGGTTCGCCGGAAGACGATTTGCATGCGACCGACGGTTCCCAGGTCGGCGGTGGTGCCGTTCCCGGCGAGGCCAGCGGTGCCATGGCACCGGCCCAGATGGGTAAACAACAGGCTTTGAAGCAGTTCACAGTCGATCTGACTGAAGAAGCCCACAGCGGCAAAATGGACCCGATCGCCGGCCGGGACGAGGAAATCCGTCAAGTCGTGGATATCCTCATGCGGCGGCGTCAGAACAACCCCATTCTGGTCGGTGAAGCCGGGGTTGGTAAAACCGCTGTTGTGGAAGGTTTCGCCCAGCGTATCGCCCGTGGCGATGTACCGCCCCTTGCAAGGCGTCTCGATCAAAACCCTGGACATCGGTTTATTACAAGCCGGCGCCAGCATGAAAGGCGAATTTGAGAATCGCCTCAAGCAGGTTATCGAAGAAGTGCAGTCATCGGAAAAACCCATTATTTTATTTGTCGATGAAGCGCACACCCTGATCGGCGCTGGCGGTGCGGCCGGCACCGGCGATGCCGCCAATCTGCTGAAGCCTGCGCTGGCACGCGGCACACTGCGCACGATTGCAGCGACTACCTGGGCTGAATACAAAAACACATCGAAAAAGATCCGGCGCTGACGCGACGCTTCCAGACCATTAAGGTGGATGAACCATCCGAGGAAAAATGCATTCTGATGATGCGCGGTCTCGCCTCCACCATGGAAAACCACCATAAGGTGCAGGTTCTGGACGAAGCCCTGGAAGCCGCCGTGCGCCTGTCACACCGTTATATTCCAGCCCGGCAGCTACCGGATAAAGCCGTCAGTCTGCTCGATACCTCCAGCGCCCGCGTCGCGATCAGCCAGCACGCGGTACCGGCCGAAGTGGATGACAGCCGCAAGCGTATCGATGCTTTACACACCGAACTTGCCATCATCGACAAAGAAAAAGCGATGGGCATGAATACACTGGAGCGCGAGAAATCAGCGAATGAAGCCTTGCAAGAGGAGCAGGCACGACTGACTGCACTGGAAGCCCGCTGGGAGCAGGAAAAAAATCTGGTGCAGGAAATTCTCGATCTGCGGGCACAATTGCGCGGCGAGAAGCACCCGGTCGAGGGCACCGGCAGTCCGCTGGAACAAGCCGCGGCAGAAGCCGGACAGCAAACGCCAACCACAGCGGACACGCCCGATCAGCCCATCACTCCGGAACAGCGTGCTCAATTGCTGGAACGACTGCAGGATCTGCAGACCCAGTTGCACGAGTTGCAGGGTGAACACCCGCTGATGCTGCCCAGTGTCGATGCACAAGCTGTGGCTTCGGTAGTCGCTGACTGGACCGGTATCCCGGTTGGCCGGATGGTCAAGAATGAAATCGAAACCGTTCTGAATCTGCCCCAGATTATAGGCCGGCGCATCATCGGCCAGGATCATGCCCTGGAAATGATCGCCAAACGCATCCAAACATCACGCGCCAGTCTGGACAATCCCAGCAAGCCTATCGGGGTATTTATGCTGGCGGGCAGTTCCGGTGTCGGCAAGACCGAAACCGCACTGGCACTGGCCGAAGTGCTGTACGGTGGCGAGCAGAACGTCATCACCATCAATATGTCAGAATTCCAGGAAGCGCACACAGTATCAACCCTGAAAGGCGCACCGCCAGGCTACGTCGGCTACGGCGAAGGCGGTATCCTGACCGAAGCTGTACGCCGCCGGCCCTATAGCGTGGTGTTACTGGATGAAGTCGAAAAAGCACATTCGGATGTGCACGAAATTTTTTTCCAGGTGTTTGACAAAGGCTGGATGGAAGACGGTGAAGGTCGCCTGATCGATTTCAAAAACACGCTGATTTTGCTGACCACCAATGTCGGCACCGACCTGATCATGAATATGTGCAAAGACCCGGATTTGATGCCGGAACCCGAGGGTATCGCCCAAGCCCTGCGCGAACCTCTGCTGAAAGTCTTCCCAGCTGCGCTGCTCGGCCGTTTGGTGACTATTCCGTACTATCCACTCAGTGATCACATGATTGCCGAAATCACTAAATTGCAACTGGGCCGGATTGAAAAGCGTATTCGGGCCACGCATAAAGTCCCGTTTACTTATGATGATGAAGTAGTCCAGCTTATTGTCAGCCGCTGTACTGAACTCGAATCGGGCGGCCGGATGGTCGACACACTACTGACCAATACCCTGCTGCCAGCGATCAGCAAGGAATTCCTGACGGAAATGGTCGAAGGCAATGCGGTCACAAAAGTACACGTTGCAGTGACGGACGGTGAGTTCAGCTATCAGTTCGCATAATTGGCTTTTTACTAATGCAGTACGGGTCAGAGTGAACCGCTCATTCTGGCCCACAGTTTTATGCGTTCAAAAAGTATTCCCTCAATTCCAGCCACTCACAGCCACTTACGGCCAGCAATCTGACTGGCATGACATATGCTGCATCACTCATTGAAAGATAAACAACTCACTTGCATATCTTTCGCGCATCACCAACGAAATGAAATGGATTCTATAGAACAGGAAAAACATCAAGTGGCACAAAACGTATGTTTAGTGTGCGGAAATTGACAAGGAGAAATAAATTATGATTAGTATTACAGCATCTGTTGGTAAAGGCGGTGTTAATCGCCATAATGACACTCTTGCGATACAAAAACTGATCAATAAAAATATTGGCTCGCTAACACCGTTACGACCTCTCGCAGAGGATGGCCGAATCGGGCCAATGACAATTGGCGCTATTGAAGCTTTCCAACGACGAGTTGTTGGACTAAGGCTTGTTGACGGTCGTGTAGATCCTAATGGGAGAACGCTGCGGACATTAAATGAGAAAGCTAAAACCGCACCACCATCCCCTCCTACACCTCCGCTACCGGCGGGCGGCAATTATAAAGTTACCTATTCAACAAATATAAAAGCTGCTGATCAGATTGTTTCAAATTACTCTATAGATGTTATTAAGTTAGCATTGAAAAAAGCCGGTATGGCTCATGCCGTAATGACAAGTACTATCCGAACACCAGAAAAGCAAGCCAGCATTATGTATGATAATGCGAAAAAAAATCTGGCTGCACAATTCCAGCTATATGGGTCTACCGGTGATGAGGTATTAAAAGTATTCCAAAACAACCAAACCAAAGAGAAATCTGTTGTTATCGGCCTTATGCAAGAAAAGATAGAATCTTTGCTAAAACAGGGAAGAAGAACATCCCTACATTGCGTAACTCAAAATGAATATAAAAATCGAAATATTATTGACATAGGCGTCAACTCTACTCGCGCTGCTTGCGGTGCATCATTTAATATCGAAAACTTTACAAAAGCATTTAATGAATTAAAAAATGAAGGGTATATTGAAAGATTCATTGATGAAACGAAAAAATCAAACACGTGTTGGCATATTGAAATAAAGCCAAACAAAAAACCCATTCCTTAAGAGACAGATTCATAATGAAAAATTATTTTTTGGGCTTTTTTTTATTTTTTTGCATCAGCTTTAAAGCTGACGCATGCTCTATTAGCATCCCTGATCTTACTGATGCATTACAAGCGGTTACCGGAAGCAAAGCAGTAATCTCTGTCGACCTGACAGACCAATATAGCGAAGAGCCCATCAAGCGCTACGTGCAAACATACGATGATGGCCTGGTCATCATTTTAGAGCAGAAATATTGTTTGATGTACAATCTGTCCTTAACGCTGTTTTTACCCGAATCTTATCCAATAGAAAAAGCACAGCATTTTCTGACAGAAACATTGGAAGTCACAGATTTATGGAAAAATTCATTCACTACCTTAGACGCAGAAGCCATTTTTAGTAGCGAATTTTCTTCAGATCGCTTCCTATCAAAAAGGATTCAATCTTCACAATTTAGCTATCCCATGGATGATGCAATCAAAACGGAAGATGAAAATAGCGAGGTTATTCTGAGTTTTGTCAATTTTGAATCCTATACTATGCCTTACAAAAATATTCTTTCGCTCTATATTGGTGTTGGTGGATTATAGAAAATCCAGCTTTCAAGTCACGCAGATTAAAAATTTAGTCATTTTTCTGGCAAAAATTTAAAAAGAGTCTAATTAATTCTTGCAGATATCTATCTGCGCTCTTGCGGTTTCAGGCAATTACGGAGGATATCCTGATGAGCAAAGTCTATTCAAACGGTGGCCATACGGTCACCGTTGCAGACGATGGTGCCATTGTCGTAAAACCTGGCGACTGGTTAAGCAAATATTCGATGGCTATCCATCGTGATTTTAACCATGTCAACGAGTTTGGCCGCAAGACACCAGCGCCCAGCGGGCCGGTCAAACCGGTGCAGAATGTAGATCAGATCAGCGCGGGTGAAACGCTTTATCACCTGCCGACCCATCGTGAATGGGTGCGCCGACGTGGCGGCACTAGCGCACCACCAGCGCCCAAAGTCAGCCGGGCTCATCCCGTATTGATTTTAAAATCAGATCGCGATCCTGGCAAAAAGCGGGATGGCACCATCGCCAATGACATGCTGTTCGGGGACTATAGCAAGAACAGAATTATTAATATCCGCTCAATGTTCGAATGGGACGACATCAGAAATGATCTGGATACGGCACCGGCCAGCATTTTCTTCGACAAGCTTGAGATGATGGCAACTTCACTTTTTGCAATGGGCGCATTGGAAGGTAACATCAAAAGGATGATTGCCAAATTCAAGAGTAATACAGGCGGTCAATATTCGGATGTTATTTTAACCCAGGCTGTCAAAGCCCATGCAAGATGTGTGAAGTTTGAAAATGAAACACGTCAGCGACTGCATGTCGCAATAAAAAAATATCAGGGCGATGTCACCCAGATAATACCCAATATTGATGTCCAAAAAACCACGGGGCTTTTTTTCAATACTAAAACCGATATAGCGAATGGTTTAACGATTGCTATCAACGATGTCTGGGCCTGGCGGGTAGACGTTGTAGAGTACGAACTGCTGAACAATGCGTACAAAGGTACCTATAAAATTACCTTATACGATCATTTCGGCCTGGACGAACCGGATGTGGATAACAGCAAAAATTACGGTTATTTAAACGGTTTTCGTTCCTGGTTTATTCTGCAACATCTGAATCGCTTCGCGTACAGACCGTTTCTTACTGTTGCGGCGTGGGAAAATACTTTTTCCGGACGATTGTAGATAACATCATGAAATTGAATTTTTTGTTCAGCCTGCTGATTATGGTTTTTTTCAGTGCCTGTCAGAGCGCTGAACAAGCAGATGACATCAGCATACATCCGCTGCCGGATTTATCGTATGTCAGTGAGTCCGAATCGTTTTCTGGCGAAAAATACAGCATCAAAAACGAATATTTTGTTATCTCTGGCGTCTCCGATGACAAACAAAAACTTAAACAGGCGGTCAGTGCCTATAATGCGGCAACACTGACCGCAGCAGACCTGAAAAAACACTATGCGCACAAACGATTTTTTTACCGTGAAACAGACGCTACGCCGATAGACTACACGGAACAGAATAAAGGCTATTTCGAGCACGACAGAATCGATTTTCATTCAGACGATCTGGTCGTGCTTGTGCAATGGACGGCGTTTGGCGACACTGAGGAGTATATTTTCCAGTAATGTACTGCCAATAATGTACTGAATGTTACAGGACACGCAGCTTATGATGCTCCGCCTCTTCGCTTTGTTTCTACTGACCGGCTGCGCCCTGGCCGACCAGAATGATCCCCGCCTGAATAGCTTGTTCGAACAACTCCAGAACAGCCCTGACCCGGAAGCATCACACCATATTGAGAGCCTGATCTGGGCAGTCTGGCTCAGTCATGATGACCCGGCTATCGAACAATTGCTGCAACAAGGCATCAACGCTATGAATCAGGGTGATTATCCAACAGCAGTGGAATTGTTCAGTCAGGTCACAACCCGTGACGCCAATTTCGCCGAAGGCTGGAACAAGCGCGCCACCGTTTATTATCTGCAAAACAATCTAACTGCCTCAATGCGCGATGTGCAGCGCACTCTGGCGCTGGAGCCTCGCCATTTTGGCGCTCTGGCAGGATTGGGGCTGATTTTTACCACAACAGGTGATTTACCGGCTGCTATCCGGGCCTATCAGGATGTCTTGCGCATTCATCCGCAGTCGGTCGGCGCACGCGTTAACATAGAGCAGCTGCAACAAACCTTACGCAAAAATATTATCTGACAACCTTTCCGCTATGTTTTTCCGCTGCGAACCAACCCTGGTAAATCCTGCGCTGGCTTAGGGCGGCACGGGATGACGACGATTTAAGCGCCTGTATAATGCGTTTTCAGTCTCGCAAGCCCAGTGCAAAGGAAACCCACCAATGTCCAGAGTCTTACTTACTCACCCGCCCGCAGCACGACAATTATATTATGGCGATAAAGCACTGACACAGTTACAACAACTGGCTGATGTGCGGTTACACCACGCCCCTGAGCCCTTAGATACAGCAGCTCTGATCGAAGCCAGCCAGGGCTGTGCCATTATTGTTTCAGATCGCGCCACAGCAGGCACAGCCGAGTTATTTGAACACGCCGAAGATTTAGTCGCCTTCGTGCGTTGCGCTGTCGACATTCGCACCATCGACGTCGCGGCAGCTTCGGCAAATGGCGTTCTGGTTACCCAGGCCAGCCCAGGCTTTATAACGTCCGTAGCGGAATTGGCGCTCGGTATGATGGTCGACCTGGCGCGTGGTTTGACCACAGCGGCACTGAGCTATCGCAGCGGAGCAACCCCGCCGCTACGATGGGCAGACAATTAGCTGGCAGCACCCTGGGTATTATCGGATATGGCGCTATCGGCAGCCATCTGGCCGGTCTGGGTAAAGCGCTGGGCATGCATGTGCTGGTGCATGACCCTTATAAAACCATAAACGAACCCGGCATTACGGTGCTTGGCCTGGATGATCTCCTGCGACGCTCGGATTTTGCCGTCTGCCTGGCTATTGCCAATGCCGAAACGGAAAACCTGCTGGCTGCGGCCCAGTTTGCCCTGATGCCATCGACAGCGTATTTCATCAACCTGTCACGCGGCAATCTGATCGACGAAAATGCCTTGCAGGCAGCACTGGAAAACGGCCAGATTGCAGGGGCTGCCATGGATGTCGGTCGCGCCCCGGATCAAATGCCCAGTCCCGCCCTGGCGGCCTTGCCCAATGTGCTCGCAACACCGCATATCGGTGGCCTGACACCTACCGCAATCGAACACCAGGCGCTGGAAACAGTACGCCAGGTGAAAGCGCTGTTACAGGGCGAAATCCCGCCCGGTGCAGTGAATCCAGAGCAGGCCACCCGTCTGGCCCGATTACGCCACGAGTAAATATTGTAAAACGACAAAAACCAACGCTAGAGAGACCACCATGTCAAAACTCTATGATGCCTATAGCCCGATTCACACTCTTGCCCCCCTGATCCGGGCCGGCCAGATTACCCCGGCCGAGCTGACCGAAACCTATCTGCATCGCATCCAGAACTACAATCCCAAACTGCACGCCTATATTGATATCTATGCCGATCAGGCACGCCAGGCAGCCGAAGCGGCAACCGGCATGATTCGGGCCGGCCAGTGGCTCGGGCCGCTGCACGGCATTCCGATAGCACTCAAAGACCTCATCGACTGGGAAGGTCGTATCACAACCGGCGGCAGTCCGAACTGGCAGACACGCCGTTCAGACAGCACCGCTGCGATCGTACAACGCCTGCTGGCAGCGGGCATGATCGTGCTGGGCAAAACCCATACCGTGGAATTCGCTTACGGCGGCTGGGGCACCAATGAACATATGGGCACTCCGTGGAACCCCTGGGATCTGCAAACCCGGCGCACGCCCGGTGGTTCCAGCAGCGGTTCCGGGGTCGCCACGGCTGCCGGGCTGACAGCCGCTGCCATTGGCACAGACACTGGCGGTTCGGTCCGGCTGCCGGCGGCATTCTGCGGTCTGGTAGGCCTGAAAACCACGGTCGGACTGATCAGCACCGACGGCATTCTGCCTTTATCGCGCACGCTGGATACCGCCGGACCGTTGACCCGTGCGGTTGAAGACGCGGCCTATCTGTTTAATGCTTTGCGCGGCATGCCGGCAGCCGGCAGCCGTCAAGACCCGCTTGATCCGCTGCCCCGGCTGCGGGCGGGCGTGACAGGCATGCGCCTGGCAGTCCTGCCGGAACAGGAACGCGAGCAACTGGATAGTGAAGTACTGGCCAACTATGATGCGTCCCTAAAGGTGCTGGAACAGCTCGGTGCACAATTGCTGGATATTCCCCTGCCCCGCTCGTTCGCCGGCTATCGCGATGCCGTTGCCGTATTAATCAGCACGGAAGGCTATGCCGAACTGCAGGCTATTATCGATGATGACAGCGTCAGCATGGATCGGCACGTACGGGCCCGGATGCGGGCAGGTGCCCGACTCAGCGCCCGCGACTACATTCTGGCTTTGCGCGATAAACAGGCCGCACAACAGGAAATGGCCCGCGCCATGGACGGCGTCGATGCCCTGCTGACACCCAGCACCACAACAGCGGCCATACCGGTCGCCGAGGTCGATGAGGACGTCACCCCGGCGTATTTCACCCGCGCCGGCAATCTGCTGGACTGGTGCGGCCTGACAGTCCCCAATGGCTATACAGCAACCGGACTGCCCACAGGTTTGCTGATCAACGCTCGCGGCCAGGCGGAAGCACTGGCACTGCGTATCGGCTGGGCTTACGAGCAGGCCACCCGCGAGCAGCAGCGCACACCGCAGGATTTGTAAGCGTTGTCAGATGCGTTCCGGGAAACGGCAGATAGTGCCGACAGTGTCGGCGCTATTGCAGAGTGATGAACTTGACGGATAGCTTCGATCAGGCTGGAAAAATGCCGGTGCTGGTCAAACGGTTCTTTCATCCGGGCAGGGTCTGCTGAGACCGGTAACGCTGTCGGGTCTGTTTGCGGTAATCACTGGGCGTAACCCGTTTATGCTCAAAAAAGCGGCGGTTAAAGTTGGCAACATTATTAAACCCCACGTCGTAGCAGATCGTGGTGATGTATTGATCGGTATGCGCCAGTAGCTCGCAGGCTTTGCTGATGCGGATACGATTGATAAAGTCGCTGAAGCGGTTACCGGTTGCTTTACGGAAAAAGCGCGAAAAATAACTCTCGCTCATGTTAACTAATGTTGCAACTTCCGCCAGACTGATACTATTTTGATAATGCTGCATGACATAATTCACCACCCGGTTGATTCTCTCCTGCAACGCTTCATCGGCAGGCAGGCGAATTTGCTCGGTTGACAGCAGCCGGTAGTCCTGACAGCCGGCCAGTGCATCCATCAGCTGGCAAAAATAGCCCAGCCGGGCAACCCCGGTACTGCGCTTGATATGCGCCATATAATGCTCTGCGAGCTCGGTCTGATCGATAAACTCGATGCCGTATCGGGAACGCTCCAGCAAGGGCATCAGACCTTGCATTTCGGGCACTAAATCAGCGATACCCATGATAACATCGTTATCAAAATGGATGATTTGATCACGCAATTCGCAGCTTTCGCCCGGTGTTACCTGGCTGATCCAGTTATGCGGCAGAAACGGGCCGGTCAGGATCAGATTGCCAGGCTCAAAACTGCCGATATAGTCCCCAATGAAAACTTTCCCTCGGCTTGCTGCGATAAAATGCAACTCGTATTCATCGTGATAATGCCAGCGAATCCGCCAGCTTGGGCAACCATGTTCAATATAACGGATAGTACCCGTCTGCTTATCGCTTAGTTCCAGTTCCGGTTGCCCCTGCTGCACAGAATAAGCATCGCGCTGGCAGGTGCCCGCCGGTATGGACTGTTGCGTGGATCGCATGAGTTATGCCTCCTCCTTGCTTATCATTTTTTTGCAATTAAGCTCAAGAAGTCAAAATAGTATAGATATTGGCTCACTGAGTACTAGTCCTTATTTTAGTACACGCATTAACATTCACATTGTGCAATCCGTTTGCACCGGATTTTTCCAATAATTGCTGCAAAAACCATCTGTGGAGGATGCTATGAAGCCTATCCCGTCTCTACTTGGGGGAGCCCTTGCCCTGAGTGTCACACTGCTGACCCATAACGCGCTGGCCCAAACCACCATCACCATCGCCACCGTGAATAACGGCGACATGATCCGGATGCAGGGTCTGACCGACGATTTTACGGCTAAAACGGGCCACCAGGTCGAATGGGTCACGCTTGAGGAAAACGTCCTGCGCCAGCGCGTCACCACCGACATCGCCACCAAAGGCGGTCAGTTCGACGTCATGACTATCGGCATGTATGAAACGCCGATCTGGGCCAAGCAGAACTGGCTGGTCTCGCTGAACGATCTGCCGGAATCCTATGACATCGACGATCTCCTGCCCGCGATGCGTGGTGGTCTGTCAGTTGATGGAACGCTGTATGCCGCACCGTTCTACGGTGAAAGCTCGATGATCATGTACCGCACTGACCTGATGGAAAAAGCAGGACTGGAAATGCCCGATGCGCCGACCTGGGACTTCGTTGCCGAGGCCGCTCGCAAGATGACCGACAGAGACAATGAGGTCTACGGTATCTGCCTGCGCGGTAAGGCCGGCTGGGGCGAGAACATGGCGTTTCTCACCACCGTGGCAAACTCCTTTGGCGCGCGCTGGTTTGACGAAAACTGGAATCCGCAGTTCGACACCCAGCCCTGGAAGGATACGCTCACTTTTTACATTGATTTACTGAACGATGCCGGTCCTCCGGGGGCAGCTAACAACGGCTTCAATGAAAATCTGGCACTGTTCCAGCAGGGTAAATGCGGCATGTGGATCGACGCGACTGTCGCAGCGTCTTTCGTGACCAATCCGAACGACTCGACGGTTGCCGATAAGGTCGGCTTCGCCCTGGCACCGGACAAAGGGCTCGGCAAGCGCGCCAACTGGCTCTGGGCCTGGGCTTTGGCAATTCCGGCCGGCACTCAGAAAGAAGCTGCAGCGAAAGAGTTTATCAACTGGGCCACGTCCAAAGAATACCTGGAGCTGGTCGCCTCGAAAGAGGGTTGGGCCAACGTCCCGCCGGGCACCCGGACCTCGCTCTACGAGAACCCCGAATACCAGAAAGTGCCGTTCGCCAAAATGACACTGGACAGCATCAACACGGCCGACCCGAACAACCCGACCGTGGAGCCAGTGCCTTATGTCGGCGTCCAGTTCGTTGCGATCCCTGAATTCCAGGGTCTTGGCACCTCTGCCGGCCAGGAGTTCTCGGCTGCGCTGGCCGGTCAGCAAACTCCTGAAGAAGCCTTGGAGAAGGCCCAGGCGCTGGCCAATGAGGAAATGGAAGCCGCTGGCTACAAGTAAAGCCGCTTCTGTAACTAAACCGGAGAGGCCGGTATTCCGGCCTCCCATACCTGTCGGGCTAAGTGTTACTGGTTCGACAAATCCTCGGAATTTTCCCGTATGGCAGACTGCTCCGCAGCCAGCCGTACATGTTCAGATGCAAGGAGTTCCCCATGGCGACTCAGCATTCCCGTTCCGCAGCACGCATGATGGTCGCGCCTGCGATATTCGTGTTGTTCGTGTGGATGCTCATCCCGTTGGCGATGACGCTCTATTTTTCATTTCTTGATTACCGACCATTAAGAGGGACGTACGAATGTTGCGAGGGATTCGACAACTATGTGCGCTTCTTTTCCTCAAGTTCGTTCTGGGACAGTGTTACCACTACGCTGATCATGCTGGGCGGCATTTTGCTCATTACGGTGGTCGGCGCGATCCTTTTGGCGCTGCTGCTGGATAAGCCAATCTGGGGACAGGGGATCGTTCGTATACTGGTAATTGCACCGTTTTTTGTGATGCCCACGGTCTCGGCACTGGTCTGGAAGAACATGTTTATGAATCCGGTCAACGGATTGCTGGCACATTTATGGAAGTTCTTCGGGCTACAGCCTATCGACTGGCTTAGCCAGATGCCGCTGTTCTCGATTATCACTATTGTGTCATGGCAGTGGCTGCCGTTTGCCACTCTGATTCTGCTAACCGCGATCCAGTCGCTGGACAGTGAACAACTCGAAGCCGCCGAGATGGATGGCGCGCCCGCCTTGTCGCGGTTCTTCCACATCATTTTGCCGCACCTGTCGCGCGCAATCACTGTTGTTATCCTGATCCAGACTATTTTCCTGTTATCGATCTTCGCCGAGATCTTCGTAACCACCAGCGGTGCCTTCGGCACACGCACGCTGACCTACCTGATCTTCCAACGCGTGATCGAAAGCCAGAACATCGGTTTGGGTTCCGCTGGCGGCATCTTTGCAGTGATTCTTGCCAATATTGTTGCGCTCTTTTTGATGCGCATCGTCGGCAAAAACCTGGACAAGTAGGAGGGTACTGATCATGGCTCGTGCTGTTACTACACAAAAGAAGATGATCTATACCCTCGTCGCCTGGGCGATCGGATTGCTGATCTTCTTCCCAATCCTGTGGATTTTTCTCACCAGCTTCAAGACCGAAGCTGAAGCGATTGCTGACCCACCATCGTTCTTTTTCTTTGAATGGACGACTGAAAACTACGGCGTGGTGCAAGAGCGTTCGGACTACCTGCGATTTCTATGGAACTCGATTGTACTGTCGCTCGGCTCGACCTTCATCGGCGTGCTGATCGCTGTCCCGGCGGCCTGGTCTATGGCCTTCGTTCCTGGCAAACGCACCAAAGACCTGCTGTTGTGGATGCTGTCAACGAAAATGCTGCCTGCGGTCGGCGTGCTTTTCCCGATCGTGCTGATCGCTAATGCGCTCGGCATCTACGACAGCTATTTATTGTTGATCGTCGTGCTAACGCTGATCAATCTGCCGATTATTATATGGATGTTATACACCTACTTTAAGGAAATCCCCGGCGAGATCCTCGAAGCAGCCCGGATGGACGGCGCGTCGTTGCGCAATGAGATTCTTTATGTGCTGACGCCGATGGCTCTACCCGGCATCGCCTCGACCATGTTATTGAACATCATCCTGGCCTGGAACGAAGCGTTCTGGACATTGACGCTTACTACGGTCGATGCGGCCCCGTTGACAGCCTTTATAGCCAGCTATTCCAGCCCGGAAGGTTTGTTCTACGCCAAACTCTCGGCAGCTTCGACCATGGCCATCGCACCGATCCTGATCTTGGGTTGGTTCAGTCAGAAACAACTTGTCCGCGGCCTGACGTTCGGCGCGGTGAAATAAGGGGATATAACAATGGGAAGCATTACGCTTAGACAGGTCACCAAAACCTTTGGCGATGTGACTGTCATCCCTCCGTTGGACCTTGAGATCAACGAGGGCGAGTTCGTGGTTTTCGTGGGACCTTCAGGCTGCGGCAAATCTACCCTGCTAAGGCTGATTGCAGGTCTTGAAGATGTCTCCAGTGGAACCATCGAAATCGACGGTCAGGATGCCACCCAGACGTCGCCCGCCAAGCGAGGGCTGGCAATGGTATTCCAATCCTATGCACTGTATCCGCATATGTCGGTGCGCAAGAACATCGCCTTCCCTTTGCGTATGGCGGGGGTGGACAAGGCCGAGCAAGAGAAGCGCATCGCCTATGCTGCGAAGGTGTTGAACCTGAGCGATTATCTCGACCGACGCCCCGGCCAGCTGTCCGGCGGTCAACGCCAGCGCGTCGCCATCGGCCGCGCCATCGTGCGTGAGCCGTCGGCGTTTCTGTTCGACGAACCACTCAGTAATCTCGACGCCTCGCTGCGGGTGAATATGCGACTGGAAATCAGCGAGCTGCACAAAAACCTGGCAACCACGATGGTCTACGTCACCCACGATCAGGTCGAAGCAATGACCATGGCTGACAAGATCGTTGTGCTGCAGGCGGGTTTGATCGAACAAGTCGGCGGTCCGCTGGAGCTTTATCACACTCCACGCAATCTGTTTGTGGCCGGTTTCATCGGCTCGCCCAGAATGAACTTCATCGAAGGTCCCGAGGCAGCGAAGCACAACGCCCCTACCATCGGCATACGGCCCGAGCATATCGATGTCTCCGGCAGCGAGGGGCTTTGGAAGGGTAGAGTCGGCGTGGCCGAGCATCTCGGCTCTGACACTTTCTTCCACGTTCACGACACCGGCCTTGCCGAGACCCTCACCGTCCGGGTGAACGGTGAGGTAGGCTTCAAGTATAACGACACCATCTTCATGACTCCGCAGCCCGACAAAATTCACCGATTCGACGCGCAAGGCATGAGGATTCCATGAAACGACTTGCCGGAAAATCGGCCATTGTCACCGGCGGCGCGCGCGGCATCGGCCGCGCTATCGTCGAGGGCTATGTCGCCGAGGGCGCACGGGTTGCGATTGCCGATCTGCTGCTGGAGAATGCCAAAGCCCTGGCTGCCGGGCTGGGCGAGCAGGCTTTTGCGGTCGAGCTCGACGTTACCCGGCAGGACTCCATCGACGCCATGATCAAAACCGTGGTCGAGCACGCGGGTGGAATAGATATTCTGGTCAACAACGCCGCGATTTTCGACATGGGACCGCTCCTGGACATCACGCCGGAAAGCTACGACAGACTTTTCGCGGTTAATGTCAAAGGCCTGCTGTTCACGCTGCAGGCAGTTGCCCGCCAGATGGTTGCGCAGAATCAGGTCACGCCAGAGCGAGGCGGCAAAATCATCAATATGGCCTCACAGGCAGGCCGGCGCGGCGAAGCGCTGGTTGGCGTCTATTGTGCCAGCAAGGCAGCAGTCATCAGCCTGACCCAATCGGCCGGCCTGGCTCTGATTCAATACGGTATTAACGTCAACGGCATTGCGCCGGGCGTGGTAGACACCCCGATGTGGGATCAGGTCGATGCCCTGTTCGCCAAATACGAAAATCGCCCGCGCGGTGAGAAAAAACGCCTGGTTGGCGAAGGCGTGCCCTATGGCCGTATGGGCCAGCCTGCTGACCACGTCGGTGCGGCGGTATTTCTGGCCAGTGCGGACAGCAATTACATACTGGCCCAGACCCTGAACGTCGATGGCGGCCAGTGGATGAGCTAGGCCGCTGCACGGCGCTTTTTGTCTTGACGCCCCCTTTGGAACAAACTCCGGGACACTTGCAATGAACACAAGCCGTCGCTTAAACCAGTCCCTGCTGGGCGCATTGCCCGCCGGGATCAGCCGCCCCAAATATCAGCGCGACCGGCTCCAGCCGGGTATCGTGCACCTTGGACTGGGTAATTTTCACCGCTCGCATCAAGCTTTGTATCTGGATGATTTATTCCAGCAGGGTGGGTCCCAGGAGTGGGGTATTTGCGGGGTCGGCTTATTGCCGCAAGATAGTAAAATGGCCGAGGCTTTATTGCCGCAGGATTATTTATACACGTTGGTGGAACGCGATAGCCAGCAGGAAACCATGCGTGTGGTGGGTAGTTTATGTGGTTATCTGCACGCCCCCAGCGATCCGGCAGCGGTGCTCGCACGCCTCACTGATGCGCAAACCAAAATTGTTTCGCTCACCGTCACCGAAGGCGGTTATTACCTGAATCAGGGCAGTGGCGAGCTGGATCATGAGCACCCCAATCTACGCCATGATCTGGAGCACCCGGAACAGGCCCCCGTGTCAGTCTATGGCTACCTGAGTACCGCACTGGAACAGCGTAAAGCCGCCGGTAAAGCGCCGTTTACCATCATGTCCTGCGATAATCTGCAAAGCAATGGCGATATCGTGCGACGGATGCTAACCCGTTTTGCTCATCTGCGCGATCCGCAACTGGGCGCGTGGATCGAATCCAACGTCGCGTTTCCAAACTGTATGGTGGATCGCATCACCCCCGCCACTACTGATACGCTGCGTGCTTATGTACAACAACAATTCGGCGGGGTAGAAGACGCCTGGCCGGTATTGGGTGAAACTTTCCGGCAATGGGTGATCGAGGATAAATTCAGTCAGGGCCGGCCTGCATTTGAAAAAGCCGGTGTGCAGATTACCAGCGATGTGCACCCTTACGAGCTGATGAAAATCCGCATGCTCAATGCCAGCCACCAGGCTTTATGCCATCTGGGTGTGCTGCTGGGCTACGAAACTACCGATAAAGCCATGCGGGATCAGCATATTCCAGCACTGCTGAACCGGTATCTGGATACTGTACGCGAGCTGATCCCCGAACCGCCAGGAGTCAATCTGGCGAACTACCAGCAAACCCTGTTACAGCGCTATGCTAACCCTGCCATCAAGGATCAATTGGCGCGCATCTGTTTCGATGCCTCCTCGCGGATTCCGAAGTTTGTACTGCCTTCGGCCCGCGAACAACTGGCGCGCGGTGCGCCGGTTGATGTTTTCGCTTTTGTAGTCGCCTGCTGGATACGTTATCTGGGCGGCCAGGACGATGCCGGTGCCCGCATCGAGGTACAAGATCCCTTACGCGATTTATTGCTCAGCAAAGTGGGTTATGGCACTGTCGATCCGTTGCCCCTATTACAGGTCAGCCAACTGTTTGGCAGCGACCTGGCACAGTCAGAACCTTTTGTACAAGCGGTGCGAACCACACTGGAAAGCCTGCACCAGAAAGGGGCCAGAGCAACCGTTGCGGCTTTTCTTGGTACCTGAATAATTTTGTCAATGCAATCATATTCCGCTACTCTGCCAAAGTCAGAAGCAGGTTAAATCTGCGGTATTTCTGGCATTTTAATTTTTTATGTTCGCCCGGCTTTTGGTCCCTGACTAACCACTAGTCTTTACAAACCTAGTCTTTACAAACAATAAGGAATGATCGATGCGAGCAGAAAAAACAAAGTACATGGGTATGGTTGTAGTTATAGGGTTGTTATCCGTCAACAGCATGGCGTTTGCCCAGGACGCTGAAGGCTCAGCCTGCGAGGGTTTTGGCCCACAAACGCCAAGAGATATCGACAGCAAGACTGGCGAGAATGCACAGAAATTTCCGTTGGCACCGCCCTATTCCGAAATGAATCTGTGCAATATTCATTTTCATAATAATGCGGAACACAAAGCCAAAGATTTTTCCATTTATGCCGGCGACGGTGATCATGGCCACGGCGGCGGCTACCAGTGCCTCAACAGTCAGTCGCTGACAGCAGCTGAATTGCAAGCTCCCGAGGAAAACCATTGCGAAGGGGTCAAGCCCGGTGACACCATCGAGGTCCATTGGGTACACACCTCCTGCGATACCCAACCCGGCAAAGGTCTGGGATCATGCCTGTCAGAAAGCTGCGCCAACCCGACTCTGCGGGTAGAAACGCAGGTCTTCACCGTGGTCAATGATGCCTCGGCACTCGATTTCAACGACTTGTCCTATGATGGCAATATCGTCAATGGTCGGCACCAGGCGAAATCGCTGCCCACCGGCACCGGTGAACCGGTTGAGTTTCTGGGTTCGACCACCGGCCCCAGCTTCACTGAACAGCAATGCTCACCGTTGCAGGTTTCATGGAGCGTGCGCCCGCAATGCGCCAAAGTCAGCATCAGCAGTCTCAGTGAATGGTGCAAAGACAACGTCTTTGAAGAAGATCATGCTCACGGCGTAAGAAAGCTTGTAACGAATCCCAAGCTCTTGTCCGAAATAGACTAAAACTCTGTTTCAAAAATATCATTCAGGCATTTTTCCCGGAAAACAAAATCTTAAGGATTTTGCTTTCCGCAGATGACAGGCTGATGCCGGCTGGCTCCGCTGTAATCGCGTCTTTCGCAAGAAAATCAACGGATCGAAAATTCCTTTCGATCATCTACGCACCGCTGAACCGGAAATGGATTCCGAAATTCGCCCGCAAAAGCGCTATGGGCATCGACACCGTCTTGCGCTGAATCAGAGCGTTTTCCATAATCGATACGGATAATGCCGACCGGTTTCGTCCACTGGCACAGGCTGCCAACCCGCCGCCAGAAAAAACGGCTCGGCATCGCGCTGGGCTTTGATCAGAATCCCGTCCAGTCCCTGCCTGCGGGTGGCCTCCTCGGCAGCGGCCAAAAGTTGGCTGCCAATGCCCTGGCGCTGCACGTCCGGGTCCACATACAGACCATGCAACAGCAGACCTGTCCGGTCTGCCGATAAATCAACCGAGGCGGCTTGCTCCCAGGCGGCAACGCCCATAATTCGCCCGTCTTCAGCTAGCGCCACATGCAGTTCCAGTGCATCGAAATCGTGTTGATCATAGCGGTAAAGCGGCAGCGACAGCCGTTTGACCCGTTCAGCCAAGTGCCAGCCCATAACCGCGCGTTCAATGACGCGATTGATGGCGTCCAGATCGGCTGATACGGCACGGCGCACAGTGCTTGCAGTCATCGTAACTCCAGGCGTTCAGAGTATTTCCACACTCATTATTATTCACACTAACGCAACGGCTCTAACAGTCGCGGGAAATAGTGCAACAGGCTTAGCGTGCGGGCCAGCATCAGCACCATCATGGCCAGCCATAAGCCGTGGTTGCCCAGCAGATAGACCAATAACTCCAGGCTGGGCACAAATACCAGCAGACTGAACAGGGCCGCATTGCGCATTTCAACGGACCGGGTCGCGCCAATAAAAATACCGTCCAGCTGAAAGCTCCATACGGATAATAGCGGCGCAATAACCATCCAGGGTAGATAATGGCCAGCAATGTCGAGCACCTCGGTATGACTGGTCATCAGGCCGATAATGACGTCACCGACCAGCCCATAAGCCAGCGCGATCAATACAGCAACGACGAACGCCCATAATGTGCTGGCATGCACCGCCGCCAGAAAGACCGCCCGCTGGCGAGCACCGTAGGCCGATCCAGCCAGCGCTTCGGCGGCATGTGCAAAACCATCCAGCCCATAAGCCATCAGGCTTTGCAACTGGATCAGCAAGGCATTGGCCGCCAGCAGTTCGGGGCCCAAACGGGCACTGGTGGCGGTGAAATAAAAATAGGCCAGATTCAGACACAAGGTGCGGATGAAGATATTGCCGTTCACACGCATCATCGCCAGCAGCTCGCGACTGTTCCACAAGGGATAGAACCACCCGCCGCTGCCAGGCCGTAATTGCCGGTAAATAATCAGCAGACCGGCCAGGGCCGCCAGCCATTCGCTTAAGGCCGAAGCCAGCGCCACCCCTTTTACGGCATAACCCAGGCCCAGCACGAACAGCAGATCCAGCGCAATATTGCTGAAATTGAGCAGTAACTGCAGCAGTAGTGCCAGCCCGGCACGCTGCAGACCAATCAGAGCACCCAACAGGGTAAAATTGATCAACATGGCCGGTGCCGCCCAGATGCGCAACCGGACATAATCAGCACTCAGGCTTTCAATTTCAGCGGTGCTGTCCAACACTGCCAGCGCGACTGTAATAATGTTTTCGCGCAGTAGCAGTATCAAACCGCCCAACAGCAAGGCCAGCATCAGACCGCGTGCCAGTACGGTGCGTATTTCACGCGCATCGTCCGCGCCATGCGCCTGAGCCACAAAACCGGTCGTACCCATGCGCAGGAAACTGAAGCCCCAGAAGACAAAACTGAATATCGCTGCCCCCAGCGCCACCGCACCGATATAGGCGGGATTCGGTAAATGGCCGACCACAGCCGTATCGACCATACCGACCAGCGGTACCGTCGCATTGGAAATAATAATCGGTCCGGCCATCAGCAAGACTTTTTTATGGAGATGATTACTGGCGTGCTCGCGCATAGAATTCTGGTTTTAACAGGCTGCTTGTGGTG
Organism: Gammaproteobacteria bacterium; assembly: GCA_041396125.1. GTDB lineage: Bacteria > Pseudomonadota > Gammaproteobacteria > Competibacterales > Competibacteraceae > JAWKZG01. The sequence continues at coordinate 118,919 of JAWKZG010000004.1, forward strand.
TTGTCATAAATTCTGCCGATAATGCTTGTAAAGCTATCCCAAAGGGCCATCCCAAAGGGCCATCCCCGAAACACAGGCGGCCCAAATGAACAACAAAAACGGCAGGAGTAGCAAGCGAATTTTTTGAACTAATAATTCGAACTAATAAAAGGATATTGCCATGTTGAGCTTTGGGCGTTATTTCCGGCGTACTTCACCTGAGGACACCCCGCTGCCCGAACCGGTAGAATACCTCAACGCGCATGCAGCCAGCAGTGCGTACTATAATGAACATTACCTTGATCCCGGCTATCGCCAGTTGGTGAAGTTTTTTGGCTGTGGCCTGATCGATCGCACGCAAACGCTGCAACCCGGCTTCCCCTATCAGGTGCTGGCCCCGCTGCCCAGCAGCTGGGAACAGACCTCAACCGATCTGGATACACTCTGCGATCAGCGCGGTCAGGCCCTGCTGACCGAAGCGGTACAGACCGGTCAGCAGATCCGCCTTTTGTGGTCAGGCGGCATCGATTCAACGGCAGCGTTGAGCGCCTGTCTGAAAGCCGCCGAACAACAAGACGCGCTGGACTTGCTGGACGTTTGGCTGACACCCCAGTCGGTACGCGAAAACAAGCGTTACTACAAGCAGATCATCAAGCCGCGCCTGCACTACCACAAAGTATGGAATATTACCCGTGCGCTCAAGCCCGACGCCCTGATTGTCACCGGCGAACTGGGGGATCAATTGTTCGGTTCACTGCTGGCGTTCGATTACATCGAGACGGGCGAATTATTTCAACCCTGGCAGGTGCCTTTAACGCGCGCATTAGACAATGATCCGGAACGTATCTGCTCGGCTGAAGCCATGCTGCAGTTTCTGCAACCCCAGCTGGATTGCTCGCCGGTGCCGCTGCACAGCTTGTTCGATATGCTGTGGTGGCTGAATTTTTCACTCAAATGGCAAAACGTGCAACTACGGCTGGCTGCCCGCATACCGCATCAGTATACGGGCTTGCGGCAAGCCCTGCGGCACTTCTTCGACACCCCGGCTTTTCAGAACTGGTCAGTCCACCACCATGACGAAAAAATAGAGCGCGACTGGCCCAGCTATAAAATGCCCTTGAAGCACTATATTTACGATTTTTTTCCGGACCGGGATTATTTGCTCAAGAAGTGCAAAGAGGCATCGTTACGCCATTTAACGGACCCAAGCAAAGCCCGGCGCGTGCAAAGTGGCGGCGTGGAAGTACATGTCACGATAACCCTGGAGGGCAAAGGCTCGTCCTTGTGCGATAGCGATGGTGACGGCGAATAATGGACGCCATCACAGTGCCATTACCGCTCAGCCCCCAGAGATAAACACAGCAAGAGATAATACAGCAAGAGATAACACATCATGCGTATTCTGCTCGTCAATTCGAATACCTCGGATTTCGTCACCGATAAAGTTTGTCAGGAGGCCCGCCGGGCGGCGTCGCCAGATACCGAAATTATCCCTGTAACAGGCACTTTCGGGGCGCGGGTGATCGGTACCCGCAGCGAAAACGCTATCGCGCAACATGCCACCCTCGCACTGGTTGCTGAGCATGCGTCAGACTGCGATGCGGTGCTCATCGCGGTGTCTTATGACACGGCACTGCAAGCCGCCCGCGAATTACTCCCTATTCCGGTTGTCGGGATGACAGAAGCCGCCTTGCTGACAGGCTGTATGCTGGGCGGGCGCATCGGCGTGGTGGTATTCGGGCGACGGGTACTACCGCCGTATCAGGAGCTGGTGGCAGCTTATGGCTTAAGCCAGCGTGTTGCCGGCTGGCGGGTGATCGACAACAAAGCGCCCTACACACCGGGCGATCAAAACGAGGTCGAACGCCTGCTGATTGATGCCGCCAATGATCTCGTCGAACAGGATTATGCCGAAACCGTTCTGCTGTCCGGTGCGGTGATGGCAGGTGTACCGGCCCGTCTGCAAAACGCGGTTCCGGTCCCTTTACTGGATGGCATCCGCTGCGGCGTGCAACAGGCGGAATTACTGGTGCGTCTGAACCTGCCCAAGCCTCGTGTTGGCAGTTATGCAGCACCACCACAACGCGAGCTGGTCGCGGTCTCGCCGGCGCTGACCAATGCATTCGCTAATGCCGGTTCAGCGTCTTCTTCAACTGAGGACTCGTAATACCATTACCCTCACAGCGCTCACCGCCAGAATGTCTGCTGGGCCAGACTGAACGAAAAAGGGGAGCCTTCTATGGCTCCCCTGATACGTCCCTGTAATACAGCAAAAATTTAGCTGCTGGCACCGTCCGGTGGCGTTGAGCGGCGATCCCAGCCGGTTTTTTCGGTCAGCGACGGATCGTTCACCATACCGTTAAATTCTTCCTGATCCAGAGAATCGTCCTGATTGGCATCAAGATCTGTCCAGCTCTTGATGACGCCGTCATGATTGCCCATTTCCTGGCGCGACAACATACCATCCTGGTTAGTGTCCAGTTGCACGAACTCGGCGATCAGCGCTGTTTCCTCAGCGGTATCTGCTGTCAGGGTGGTCGGCGCATTATTTCTGCGGTTCCAACCGGTTTTTTCGGCCAGCGTCGGATCGTCGATCAGGGCCGAAAATTCTTCCAGGCCGATGTAGCCATCGCTATCGGTATCGACTTCGGACCAATTACTGACGACGCCGCTATAATCCTTGAGTTCTTCCTGCGTCAGGCGGCCATCCAGGTCGACATCCAGCTCGCTGAAATCAAATGCAGCAGCCGAATGAGCAAATGCTGCAGTAGCAACACCGAGCAGTAGTTTTTTGTGTAATCGCATGGTTAATTTACCTCCACTTAATCATTGGCATTGATGCTTGAAATTCTCAATCAGTTAATTCCATTATTTCATTCCTTAAAATCCAGTACTGACGAGATTGATTTAGTCATTACAAGCTCTATGCCAACCTTAAAAAAGTCGATAAATCTACACAAAATAAAAAATAAGCGTTTGAATAATATAAATATATAAAAATAAATGAAAACCAAACAAAAACCACAACCCACTAAAATATATTAATTACAAAAGCTCGCCCGTAAAAATTACCCACCACTTTGTAATTCTTACTCATAGCAATAACATTTCCATAAAAAACGGGAATCGACACCCGAACAGGCAGCGATCCCCGCAGAAAAAAATGTCATTACAAATGATCTATAGCACGGTATCCCGTCCCTGGCCTCTTTTCAAACCCGTAGCTAATTCCGGGGCTGCTCAGGCCTCGCCGCGGGCGGGATAATTTTTCTCAATAACAAATTTCACGGCTTGCAGAACTTCCGCAAAATGCGGCCGGGCGAAAGGTACGCTCTGAACCGAGGCGAGATACAGCGTACCGTCAGGACGAACCAGAAACAGCCCCGGCTCGCTGAACAGCGCGGGCTCTTCGATACCGGCTGAAGTCACGCCATTGCTGGTGGAAATATACAAGCCCCAGGATCGGGCCTGCTCGATACTCAGACCATATCCCAGCGTCAGTTTGTCCAGTTCCCAGTCCCGTTGGGTCTGCTCGGCACGGTTTCGGTCATCGCAACTGAGCGCAATCACCTCAACGCCGAGGGCATTGAAATCAGCCAGTTTCCGGTTCAGATCAAGCAGCGAGAGTTTGCACTTCGGGCAGTGCAGGCCGCGATAAAAACTGATCATCGTGAACTGCGCCGGCTGCTGCTCCGACAAGGTCCACTGCTTGCCCTGCAAGGTAGGGACAGACAGGGCGGGAACCGGCTGGCGGGGTTTCAGGGTGCTCATCGTCATACTCCTAATTTCAGTTGTGTTAAGGCTTATTTTTGGCGATCACCCACAAGTCCTGCGGGCGTTTCGGGTTCAAACCAGGCCAGTTTGTCACGCAGACGCACCACTTCGCCGACAATAATCAAGGTCGGTGCATGCACGTCGGTGGCTTCGACCAGCGCCGGCAGTGTGCTCAGCGTCCCGGTCAATACCCGCTGCTGCCGGGTTGTACCCTGTTCGATCAGGGCTACCGGCATGTCGGGCGACATACCGTGCTGAATCAGTTGTTCGCAGATGACGGGCAGCCCGGTCAGGCCCATATAGATCACTGCTGTCTGCTGTGGTTGCACCAGATGATTCCAGTTCAGATCCATTTTGTTATGCTGCAAATGCCCGGTCACAAACACGCAGGACTGCGCGTAATCACGGTGGGTCAGCGGAATACCGGCATAGGCGGCGCAACCGGAGGCCGCCGTAATACCAGGCACCACCTGGAACGCAATACCGTAAGCCAAATAGGGTAAGCCGATTTCCTCCCCGCCACGGCCAAAAATAAACGGATCGCCGCCTTTCAGACGCAATACCTGTTTGCCTTGCAGCGTAACGGACCAATAGCTGATTGATCTGTTCCTTTGTCGCATGTGCTCGGATTTGCGCTTGCCGACATAAATTTTTCGGCGTCACGACGGGTCATATCCAGAATTTCGCTGGCGACCAGACGGTCGTACAGCACCACTTCGGCCTGCTGCACTGCCGCAGCCACGCGAAAGGTCAGCAATCCGGATCACCAGGTCCGGCACCAACCAGATACACTTCACCCGGCAGTGCCGTAAGTGTGCTGTGGCTGTCCAGTTCCCAGCCAGTACTTCAGCGGCTTTTTGCTCATTGCCTGCCAGCATCAACTCGGCTACCGGGCCCTGCAGCAATCCGCCCCCAAAAACGACGACGCTGATCACCGGTGCTCAGGCGCGCTGACCGGCCCCCGAAAACGTTCCGCCAGCGCTGCACAGCCAATAAGCAGCCAGCCGGAATGGTGCTCTCCAGTCGAGACCGCAGAAAGCGGGCCAGCACCGGGCGGCACCACCGGTGGAAATCGCCGCCACTAACGGTGAGCGACTCAACAATCGCTTACGACGATAAACTGCACAACTCGGGCTGATCCACCACATTGACCGGAATATTGGCCTGGTGCGCCGCTTGCGATACCGCACGATTCACGGTTTCGGAGTTGGTCGCCGCAATCACCAGCGCTACGTTTTGCACATCTGTGTCCAGGAACTTGCGGTTGATATGGTTGATCGTGGCCGCGCCCGGATAAATCCGCCAGCTGGGAACACCAGCTCCGGTGCGCTGTAACCTCGGCCTCTCGGCCCGCCGCAGCAGATCAATTTTACGGGCCGCTATTTCGCCACCGCCTACCACCAGGCAAGGGCGCTGACGGATATTCAAAAAAGCCGGAAAATATTGCATAACAAATCATTCATCGCTCATGGCCGCTGGATGACTTATCTTAGCGCTTGTCAGGCTGCGGTAATATCTTTTTGGCTGCGGCTTACTCATGTTATCCGAGCAGGGCCGATACCCGTCCGGATTACACGCCGCATCCTATAATTAATGCACGGGCTGCTCTTCGCCGGCGATATTACCCACAGCCATTGTCCGCAGACAGCGAAAACCCTATTGAAACCGCTGCGATGGCTTGCGAACATAAGAATAAGCCCGTGCGGCGATAACACTAACGAAGCAATTCCAACACCATTACCGGGAACCACCATGTCCAAATACACCGTTTACCATACCGATATTGCCACCAGCACATTCGGCGATTACCCCATTGAACGCGAGATTCTGACCCGTGGCGGGGCGGAGCTGCGCCTGATTCAGCCACATAAAACCGCGGACGAACTGTGCACTCTGATGGCCGATGCTGATGCCATCATCGTCAGCAAAGCGCCGATTACCGCTGCGGTTCTGGATAGCATGCCGAACTGCAAAGTGGTGGTGCGCTATGGCGTGGGGCTGGACACGCTGGATCTGGATGCCGCTGCCGAACGTGGTGTGATCTGCGCCCATGTGCCTGATTTCTGCGCCGAGGAGGTCAGCAATCATGCCCTGATGCTGATGCTGGCCGCAGTCAAGAAGGTTGTATTGCTGGACCGCTGGGTGCGCGATGGCAGCTGGCGACCGAGAAGTTTCACCCCGATGCAGCATTTACACGGCCAGACGCTCGGCTTGATCGCCTGCGGCAACATTGGCCGGGCGTTTGCCCGCAAAGCCCAGGCCTTGAATATGCAGGTGCTGGCCTATGACCCCTATTGCGATCCGGCACAGGCGCAAACTTTAGGCATCCGGCTGCTGTCCAATCTGAATGAGCTGCTGGCACAATCGGATATTGTCAGTGTGCACGCCCCGCTGACAGACGAAACCCGGCATATGATCAACGCCGAAGCGCTGGCAGCCATGAAGCCCAGCGCGTATCTTCTTAATACCGCACGCGGTCCCATTGTGGACCAACAGGCATTGATAGCCGCGCTGCAAAGCGGCCAGATTGCAGGGGCGGGGCTGGATGTATTCGAACAGGAACCGCTGCCCGCCGACAGTCCGCTGACCGGCATGGAGAATGTGGTGCTGACGCCGCATTCGGCCTCGTATTCGGATTATGCATTCCAGCTTTTATCACGGCGGGTCGCAGAAAGCGTGATCGATGTACTGGAAGGCTATTGGCCACGCTTTGTGGCAAATCCGGCCGTACGCGAAAAAGTGCAGCTGAAACCGGTACGCAGCGTAGACTGAACCCACTGCACAGCGCTCCGCCGACACCTTACAGGAGGACTTCAGAGCCATGTTTAGAACGATACCTACCGCTAAGCCTGAAAGCACTCTACGGCTTGCCCTGCCACTGGCCGGGGCGCTGAGCCTGTTCACCCTGACGGCCCCCCTGCTGAACTCTGCCCAGGCCGCCGAGGCGGTCAGCCGCGCCGCCTTGCTGGCTTCGACCTGCGCGAGCTGCCATGGCCCGGACGGACAAGGCATAGGTGACAATCCTGCTCTGGCCGGCAAGCCTGCCGCTGAAATGGTCAAAACCCTGCAGGCTTTTGCCGACGGCAGCCTGGAGTCAGTTGTTATGGGGCGCCTGGCAGCCGGCTATAGCGAGGCCGAGTTGCAGGCTGTTGCTGAGTATTTTGCCGGGCTTTAAAGCCTCGCGAGAGCGTCTCTTGATCCAGTCACATTTGACATATCCCAAACAGCGCGCCGTTGCACCAGACGCGCAGGAGTATAAGTCTATGGTCACAATAAACCGCAGAACCTTCATGACATTACTGGGTGCGGGCGGCGCCAGCGCCCTGCTCGGTGGTCTGGCCAGCCTGGAACCGGCCCTGGCCCAGACCAGTGGACGTGTTCTGGTAATCGGTGGCGGTTACGGTGGTGCTACCTGCGCCAGCTATTTACGGCGCTTTGGACCGGCTGTAGAAGTAACCCTGATCGAGTCCAATCCGACTTATTACTCCTGCCCGTTCAGCAATGCGGTTATTGCCGGTAATCTGAACCTGGAAACCATCAGCTTTGGTTATGAGGGTTTGCGCGCGCGTGGCGTCAAGGTTGTACACGATACCGCTACCGGCATCGACCCGGTCGGCAAGCATGTTGATCTGGCCGGCGGCACCCGGCTGGATTATGACTACCTGGTGATCTCGCCCGGTATTTCATTTAAATGGGGCGAAATTGAAAACGACCAGGACGCCGCCCGGCAGGCAATGCCGCATGCGTATCAGGCAGGACCGCAAACCGACCTGCTGCGGCGTCAGTTGCAGGCCATGGATGACGGCGGTACCGTGCTCATTGTGCCGCCGCCGCAACCGTTTCGCTGCCCGCCGGGGCCTTATGAGCGCGCCAGTCTGATAGCGAATTACCTCAAGCATAACAAGCCGAAATCCAAGGTGCTGATTGTCGATGCCAATGAAACCTACTCCAAGAAAGAAGCTTTTCATGAAGGCTGGCAACGGTTGTATCCGGGCATGATCGAGTGGATCAAAGGCAGTGAAGGCGGTAATGTTATCAGTGTCAGTCCGGCAGAAATGACCATCGAAGGCGAATTTGGCGAGCGCTACCAGGGCGATGTGATCAATCTGATTCCGTACCAGCAGGCCGGCCGGATCGTGCTGGACAGCGGCCTGGCCAACAGCAGCGGCTGGTGCGATGTGCAGCAGGATACCTTCGAATCCAAAGTCGCCGCTGATGTGTTTATCCTGGGTGATGCCTGTGTCGCCGGTGCCATGCCGCGCTCCGGCCACGCTGCCGCCTCGCAGGCTAAAAACTGCGCTGCAGTGATTGTCTCCAGACTGGCAGGACAAACACCTCCGGCCCCGACTTATGCTAATACCTGCTATAGCCTGCTGGCACCGGACTACGGTATTTCAGTCGCGGCAGTCTATAACTTCCGGGATGGCGAGATTCAACAGGTTGCGGGCGGTGTCACCGAGCTGGAAAAATCCGCTGAACACCATGCCAAAGAAGCGAAATTCGCGACCAGCTGGTTTCAGTCCATCACCGCTGATGCTTTTGCCTAGACGCTGTATTAAACGACAACCTGAGTGCCCGCGTCGCCCTGCAGTGCCGCTTCGGCCTCGTATAAATGCGCGATCACGGCCCGGCCACCGGTATTTTTGACAAACCGGATCGCCGCTTCGACTTTTGGCCCCATGCTGCCAGCAGCGAAATGGCCCTGCTGCTGGTATTCGATCAGCTCATCCACACTGATACGGCCCAGCTCGCGCTGATCAGGCTGGCCGAAATTCAGCGCAACCTTCGACACCGCCGTTAAAATCAGCAGCACCTCGGCCTGTAACTGACTGGCCAGCAACGCCGAACAAAGATCCTTGTCAACGACGGCCGCGACACCCTCGCGGCTGCCATCGGGTTTCTGTACTACCGGAATACCACCACCGCCACCGGCGATAACAATAGTCCCCTGCCGAACAATAGCGTCGATCAGCTCGCCTTCCAGCACTTTTTTGGGATCGGGTGAAGGCACCACATGCCGATAGCCGCGACCGGCATCCTCGCGCATCTCCCAGCCCAGTGTCTGTTCTAAAGCTTGGGCCTGTTCGGCATCGAAGAAAAAGCCGACCGGCTTGCTGGGATTAGCGAAAGCCGGATCGGCTGCATCCACTTCGACCTGGGTCAACAGCGACAACACGGCGCGTTGCCGGTCTTTTTGTCGGGATGTTTGGCACAGCTGGTTTTCAAATGCCTGCTGCAACAGATAGGCAATGCCGCCCTGGCTGTGAGCGACACAGACATCCAGCGTCATAGGGGCAACCTGTTCACGCGCCAGCGCCTGACGCATCAGGATTTTACCGACTACCGGCCCATTGCCGTGGGTGATAATCAGCTGTTCGACCTGCTGTAAAAGCGGTGCCAGAGAGGCCGCGGTTTTCGCTGCCAGAGCGCGCTGCTCGGCCACCGTGCCCTTGATGCCACCGGGATGGATGGCATTGCCGCCGACCGCAACCAGTAATTTGCGCGGCAGCGTGGCGGTCATAGCGGGTGTCCCAAGATGCGTCCGGCCCAGCGTACAGCCTGGGCATTACTATTGGCGACCAGTACACCGGCTTCGCACAATGCGTTTTTTTGTCGGCTGTAGCCTTGCGGGTCCGCGTCAGTACCCGTCACCGAGGTAATGATAATGGGCCGCTCTGCCGGTGCGGTACGGATCACGCTGACCAGACCTTGCGCCGGATCGGCGTGCGCACCGTAGCCCAGCACAACATCCAGCAGCACCACCGCAACACTGGTATCCCGCAGTGTTTCGGCCAGCACCAGATTGCGGATCGCCGGGTCCAGCATCGGGTGCGGCCGACCAATGGTGTAGTCGTCGGCACCCAGATCGATCAAACTGTGCGCCGGTTTATTGTCAACCGATGCTACGCCGGGAATCGGCACATTCGATTGCAAACCCGGTAATGCCCGCAAAATCGCTTGCGCTTCGGCACACAGGGTGCCACCCGCATATAAACCGCGCAGCCAGCGCCGCCCCTGGCCCACCGCGGGTAAGGGTACAGCCGCTTCCGGCACTTTACGGCCCAGCGCCTGCTCGGCAGCTTCCTGCAAGGTATCGGCCTGGGTCGCACAGGACGGCAGCGCAAGGGTTTCGGCCCCCATAAAACAGACTGTAACCGGTTTGCTGCTGCGGCCAATGCGTTCCAGCAGACGACCGATAACCTGCTGGCCCGGCGGTTTGGAAATCAGCACAATATGCCGGGTGGCCAGGTCCTGCTCCAGCGCGTCGAACGCCATCAGCGTGCTGATAGCGCCGATGTCGTCTTTCAGATCGCGTCCGCCCACACCGATGCCGTGACTGACGCCACCACCCAGCCGGGCGATCAGGCAACTGACTTCCTGCAGCCCGGTGCCTGAAGCAGCAATCAGACCGATATCGCCACGCGGCACCACATTGGCGAATGCCAGCGGTGCGCCGTTCAGGATAGCAGTGCCGCAATCCGGTCCCATCAACAGCAGGCCACGCGCCTGCGCGTCCTGTTTCAGGCTGAGCTCATCGGCCAGACTGACATTGTCGCTGAACAGCATGACATGCAGGCCACGTCGCAGAGCCCGGCGCGCCTCCACTGCGGCAAACTCGCCCGGCACCGAAATCAGGGCCAGATTGGCCTGCGGCAACTGCTGCAGCGCAGCGGCCAAAGAACGCGGCTGGCGTTGACCAGACTTGGCCTGCCCCTTTGCCGCAGGTTGCTGCAACAAGGTTTGCGCATGCGCCAGAGCGGCCTCGGCCGCCGCCTCGTCATCGGCCTGCACAGCAATGATCAGATCATTGGCGCTGGCAGCCTGCCCCGCCTCAGCCAGCAAGCCCGCATCCTGCAAAATATCTTTATTGGACGGCGAGCCAATCATCAGGGCTGCATTGTTGACGCCCGGCAACGCAATAAGCTGTTGCGAATAGCGCATCAAGGCTACGGAATCCAGGTAAAACCGCTGCCGGACAGCATTCAGACAAAAACTCATTGACCGCCCTCCTGATAGCGCGCATGAAATGCCTGCAAAGCCTGACTGAAACAGGCGGCCGGCGCATTGACGATACCCGCCCCGACCTGCCCCACGCCGGGTTCACGGTGGGCGATGCCAGTATTGATGGTCGGCGTTATACCGGTATCGACTACCGCGCGAATATCAATGGCACTTGGCACCCCGGCAAAGTCCAGCGCCGGGATAGTCCATTCCGGATTGCGGCCCAGAGTGATTTCGCTCATGGCTTCGGTATAACGCTGCGCATCGGCCGCTGAACCGGCCCCCACAAAACCGGCCACAGCGGGCGCGGCGGCCATCGCAAAACCGCCCAGTCCGATGGTTTCAACAATGGTTGAATCGCCCATATCGGGATTGGCGTCGGCCTCGGTAAAACCGGGAAAATACAAACCGCGTGGCATTTCCACCGGTGCGCTGAACCAGGTATCACCACAGCCGCTGACCCGGATGCCGAAATCAGTGCCGTTACGACACATGGCCGTCACCACAGTGGAATGCGGAATATCCCGCACAGGGTCCATCATGGCTTTGCCCATGACCATCGCGATATTCAGGAAAAACTGATCGTTACCGGCAATAAAAGCCAGGATACGGGACAATTTACCGGCATCCGGCACGACCCGGGCGAGTGCAGGTGCCAGCTGACGCAGCATCAGACCGGAACAGGCGACATTGCGCTGGTGCATCTCATCGCCCATGCCCAGTCCCCGCGCCACGATATTTTTCAGATCCACTCCGCCGCACTCGCGCAATGCTGCCCCCAGCGCCGGGCCCAGCTCGGCTTTGATCCAGCGCAACCGGTCGATGACTTCGGCATCGTTACCGCCAAAGCGCATCACTTTGCCCAGCCCTTCGTTGATAGTGCAGTACGCGCGATTGCCGAAAGCGCGGTTCTCGACGATAAATACGGGCTGATTGGGTGTGGTCAGGCCGGTCATCGGGCCGACCGCAGCATGATGATGATTCGGCTGCAATTGGATTTGACCGCTGGCGGCCAGCTCGCGGGCGGCGGCGAGATCCTCGGCCCAGTTTTCGAAGACCATCACCCCGCAAATCGCACCTTGCATCGGCCCGCACATGCGGTCCCATTCAATCGGCGGTCCGGCGTGCAGAATCATGCGCTCGCCGAGTGTCTTGATAACTTCGCCGGCCGGCTGTACATCAACCAGTACCGGCTCGGCGGCAAATAAACGCCGCAAGGCTTCCTGATTGGCCTGCTCGATTTGTGGATTATCGGCCAGTTCCAGCAGCCAGCGGGCCAGTTCGGGATTACCGCTGGCTGGCGGCTGCCAGTCAAGCGCGACAACCTCAATACCGCAGGCTGCCAGGTCGGTTGCAAAACTGCTTAAACCGATATTGAGCACACGGGGAGTGTCCTCAAGTAATTGTTTCAGGTGCATGAATAGCGATCTCCACAACCTGCTGATCTGCGGCTATCCAACAGACCGGTTCAGGTTGCGCCCAGGTAGAGTTTTTTAATGGTTTCGTCGTTTACCAGATCCGCCGACCGGCCGCTCAACGCTACCCGCCCGGTTTCCAGTGCGTAGGCCCGGTGCGAAATTTTGAGTGCCATGCGCGAATTCTGCTCAACCAGAATAACACTGACGTGATCTTCTCGGTTGATAGCGACAATATTACGTGCGATTTCCTGCACCACCAACGGCGCCAGTCCCAGCGAGGGTTCGTCCATCAGTAATAAACGGGGTTTGGCCATCAGAGCACGGGCAATCGCAACCATCTGCTGCTCACCACCGCTCATCGTGCCCGCCTGCTGTTTCCAGCGCTCCCGGAGGCGAGGAAAACGGGTCAGCATCCGCTCCAGATCGTCTTTTACAGCAGCTTTATCGCGCCGTAAAAACGCCCCCATCAATAAATTATCGCGCACACTCATGAACGGAAAGACATGGCGGCCCTCCGGCACCATGGCGATCCCGCGCTGCACAATCTGATCAGCCGACAGACCGTCAATGCGCGCGCCATCGAACCAGATTTCTCCCGACAGAATGGTTTTCAGGCCTGTGATGGCCCGCATCGAGGTGGTTTTTCCGGCCCCGTTGGCACCGATCAGCGCGACGATTTCGCCCGCGTCCAGAGAGATGGAAACGCCATCGATAGCACGCACCTGATCGTAGCGCACGGACACATCCTGCATGGCGAAAAAAGCGCTCATAATCCGATCTCGTCGTCTTCGCGGCCCAGATAAGCTTCAATTACCGCGTCGTTATTCTGGATATCACGGGGGTTGCCTTCGGCGATTTTTTTGCCGAAATTGATCACGACAATGCGGTCGGAAATGCGCATCACCGCCCGCATATCATGTTCGACCAGCAAGACTGTTACACCACGTTCGCGAATACCGCGTACCATTTCAATACTGCGGTCGGTTTCTTCCGGGTTCATACCGGCGAAGGGTTCATCCAGCAGAATAATCTTAGGCTCGGCGGCCAGACCGATTGCAATCCCCAAAGCCCGTAAATAGCCATGCGGCAGACTGCGGGCGAGTTCGTGCTTGACCGCCCCTAAACCCAGATAGTCCAGAATCTCCTCGGCACTATCGCGAAAAGCCGCTTCGTCGGCACGGGCCTGCCGGCTATTGAAAAAAAACCCCGGCAGACTGGCGTGACTGCGCAGATGGTGCGCAATGATGACATTCTCCAGCGCTGTCATCTCCTTGAAAATAGTGGTTTCCTGAAAAGTTCGCACCACGCCGAGCTGTGCCACCCGGTGGGGAGCAAGACCACTGATGGTTTGCCCTTGCAATAGCACCTGTCCGGCGGTTGGCGGCAGAAAGGCACTGATCAGTTTAAACAGGGTGCTTTTGCCGGCACCATTTGGACCGATCACGCTGAGAATTTCGCCGGCATCGACCTCGAAGCTGACATCATCGACCGCGACCAGTCCGCCAAAACGCTTGCTGAGATTTTGTACCTGCAGAATGCTCATTGCTGCCTCCCCGCGCTTAAGACCTTGCGCAAACTCAGCAGGCCATTCGGCAGCCACAGCATCAAGGCGATAATAACCACAGCATACAGCAGGGTTTGATATTGCTGCAGACCGTGCAGCAGTTCAAAGCTGACAAACAGTACAAACGTGCCCACTACCGGCCCGAAGGTATAGCCCAGCCCGCCCAGGAAGCAGTACAGCATGAAGTACACCGAATCAGTCACGACAAAGCTGGACGGGTAAATACTTTGCTGCGAGGCGGTGAAAAACGCCCCGCCGATACCGCCCATGGCACAGCAGATGGCATACGCAATGACCCGGTATTTAGCGATATTAATGCCGATACTGGTCGCCAGATCCTCGTTCTGCTGCAAGGATTGAAAAATCCAGCCCAGACGGCTGTTGGCCGCGCGCCAGATCACCGCGTACCCCAGAATCAGCAAAAATGCCGCCAGGAAAAAAAAGGCCAGATGCTGGTTGGTCTGATCAAAGGCCGGGATCAGAACCCAGCCAAAAAGACTCAGCTCGCCCGGCACCGGGATATTGACGATCCCGCTGGCGCCATCGGTAATCGCACCGCCATTGAGTGCCAGCAAGCGGGTAGTTTCGGTCAGACTCAGCGTCAGCATGGCGAAATATACCCCGCGCAGACGCAGGATCGGCCAGCCGACCAGTACCCCGAACAAGGCCGAGGCCAGCCCCGCCAGTGGCAGGCTGAGCCAGAACGACAGACCGGCTTTGGCGGTCAGGATGGCCATGACGTAGCCACCCAGCAGGGCAAACGCACCCTGCCCGATATTGATGCGACCGATCATGAAGGTCAGCCATACGCCCAGACTGACCAGGCTGAGCGCGGATGCGGTAGTAATCACGCCCAGATGGTATGGCGAATCGTGCCACAGATAAGGTACCCCGATCAGGTAAACAGCCAGCAGCAAACACACACCGAGTATTTTCATGCTTATCCCCAAGGCTTGCCCATGATGCCTTGCGGGCGGAAAATCAAAAATATAATCAGGCCGATAAAAATCAACAGGTACGTGACCGAGCCGGGAAACAGGTAGTAACCGATGGATTCCGCAAACCCCAGCACAAACGCGCCCAGTATTGCGCCCGAGACCACCCCGGCACCACCGATCATCACCATGACAAATGCTTTAATCGAAATGGCGGTACCCAGCCCTGAGTTCACGCCGGATACGGTCACCAGCAAAGCCCCTGCCAGGCCGGCCAGCGCCGCTCCGATACCAAAACCCAGCGAGGAATACTGCGAAATGTTCACGCCTTGCAGCGCCGCAGCTTCCTTGTCCTGCGCAATAGCGCGCAGCGCCCGACCCGGCCGGGTGAACTGCATCAGCAGTAAAGCCGACTATCGCCGCCAGTGCCAGCCCAAAAACCAGCAAGCGACCGGCCGGTACAAAGGCATCGTCCAGTTTGAGTACACCGCTGATCACAGGCGGCACGCCACGGTGTTTTTCCCGAAAGACACCAGCGTCAGACTTTCCAGCAACAAAGCGGTGCCTGCCGCCAGCAGCATCGAACTTTCCTCGCGTGATCCGACGCTGAGCACACGCCGGAACAACAGCCGGTCAAACAGAATCCCGATCAGCGCCAAAGTGGCAACCGAGGCCAGCAATGCCAGTGCAAACGGCCACTTGAACACCCCGTAGACGTAATAGGTCACGAACGCACCCAGCACATACATCTGACCATGGGCGAAATTCAGCACATTCATGATGGCGAAAATCAGCGTCAGCCCCAAGGCGATCAGGGCATAACTGACACTTAGATAAAACCCGTTGACAATGACTTGTTCCATGATTTCCTACACGGATTTTCTACACGTTTGCACAATCCTCTCACCGTCCCCTCACCTGATGAGTATCAAGACGGGGCGCGCGGCAGGAGGATTGGGCTGGCACAACAAGGGATCAACAGGCCCATGAATAAATGACCAGTGACGCCATGAGACAGACGCCCAATACAACACCGGGCGTCCTGCTGTATTGCCGGTTTAGGGATCGACCTGACCCACGAACATGGTATGGAATTCACCGTCGCGGAATTCATTGACCACCATCGGCACGCCGATCTGGCGACGCTGGCCAAAAAAAACCGCTGCCAACATAAGAAATCTGTTTGTCGCCCTGCAGGAACGGGTTGGGCATGGAGAAATCGGCCAGCTGCGCTTTGAACGCCTCGACATCATCCAGTGCGGCCGGGCCGGCTTTGGAGAGGGTATTCAGGATCATTTCCAGAGCGTAAACCTTGGTCCCGGCTTCGTCATTCCATTCACCGGCAATTTCTTTGTATTTTTCAATAAATACTTCCATGGTTTCGCTGCGAATCGCTGGTGTGCTGGCACCGCCCACCGAAATGAAGCCATTGGCGGCCTCACCTGCAACCTCGTCCAGAATTTTCGCATCCTGCGCAGTTTCAGTGCTGATCAGACCTGCATAGCCCAGTTCACGGGCAGTGCGAATCAGCAGTGGAGCATCGGAGGGTGCGACCCCGGACAGTACGATCAGGTCGGGATTTTGCTGCACAATTCGCGACATGACCGGGAAAAAGTCCGTCGTGCCGGCTTCATAAGTGTCTTCCGAGGATAATACCTGCAGACCCAGTGTCTCGGCGGCCGCCAGACCTTCAGCGCGCTGATTAAGCGGGTCGGACTCGTTCCGGGCAATAAAGCTGATGGATTTTACACCGTTGTTTTCCATCAGATATTTATAGATCACCGGGCCGGCCTGATACGATGCGATCATACCCAGAATGGCATTACTGGCAGGCGGCGTGTAAAGCTCTTTGGAGAACGCGTAAGGGATATATATCGCGCCACCTTTTTCGGCCACAGGCTTGATCGCGGCAGCGGTGGTGTCCACATTCGGACCGATAATGTATTTAATGCCTTCCTGATAGATCAGACGCTCAGCACCCGACACAGACACTTTGGGATCATTGCGGTCATCGACACTGACGATTTCGATTTGGTACTTGTCGCCGCCAATATCCCAGCCACCCTGCTCGTTGATCTGCTGGGCGCGGGCTTCAGCACAGTATTTATTGACCAGTCCCCAGGACGCGGCCGGGCCGCTCATCACACCCAGCACACCGATCTTGAGCACCTTATCCTGTGCTTGCACACCGGCACTTGCGCCTAGCGCAAGCGCAACCGCCAAGCCACCGAATAAACGCGTAATTTTCGACATATTTGGACTCCTCACTACTCATCAAGCCCTCATTATTGAGGGGTAACCTCTGGAGAACCCGAGCCAGTATCGCGGCGGGGGGTGGAATAGGTTTTATGGACTTGTATGAATTATTGTTTATCAGTTTTTAAAAAATCGTATACCAAATTATTGCTATTCTCAATACAATTTGTCATAGAACGTGTGTTTATTATTTTCGAGATCGCCCGGATTAATCCAATCCGCTAATCCGGTCGGGCAACAACAGCAAAGGAGTAGATCCTGGTGCGAATCATGGTCATCAATCCCAATACGACAGCCAGTATGACAGCAAAGATTGGCGCAGCAGCCCGGGCGGTGGCCCATGCTGATACCGTTATTACCGCTGTCAATCCGCGCACCGGGCCGGTTTCCATCGAGGGACATTACGACGAAGCGGTCAGTGTGATCGGGATACTGGAAGAAATCCGTCAGGGTGAACAAAACGGCATCGATGGCTATGTGATTGCCTGTTTCGGCGACCCTGGTCTGCTGGCCGCCCGTGAAATCGCCCGCGGACCGGTTTTGGGCATTGCCGAGGCCGCCATGCATGCCGCCAGTTTCATCGCCACCGGATTTTCCGTCGTCACTACCCTGAGCCGGACCCGGGTTATTGCCCAACACCTGCTCGAGCAATACGGCATGAGCAAGCACTGTCGCAATATCCGCGCTACCGATCTGGCCGTGCTGGAACTGGAAGACGAACACTCCGATGCCCGTCGGATTATTACCGAAGAATGTCGCCTGGCCCGCGACCAGGACCAGTCCGGCGCGATCGTGCTGGGTTGTGGCGGCATGGCGGATCTGGCCCAGTCGCTCAGCCAGGAGATCGGCATTCCGGTCATTGATGGGGTCGGCGTTGCGGTTAAATTTCTGGAAGCCCTGATCGGCCTGGGACTGCACACCAGCAAACAGGGCGATCTGGCCTATCCGCTGGCAAAGCCCTATAGCGGCCATCTGGCTTATCTGGCCCCGACGCAGCCGTCATCATGAGCACTGACCGCTCGCGCCAGCCCGAACGCAGTTCCGGCAGCGACAACGCCATCTATCAGGCGGTTTTCGATGCCGTCATGGCGCATCGTCTGCCACCGGGCACCAAACTGACCGAAGCCACGCTGGGCAAACTGTTCGGCGTCAGTCGCACGGTGGTACGGCAAGCACTGCAGCGACTGGCGCACGAGAATATTATCGAATTGCGCCTGAATCGCAGCGCGGTGATTGCCAGTCCCAGCGTGCAGGAAACCCGCGATGTTTTTGCTGCCCGCCGGCTCATCGAAAGCGCTGTCATCCGCAGTTTGACGGCAGGTCTGCCCGCCCCCCAACTGGCCGAGCTGCGTCAGCTGACTGAAACGGAAAAACAGGCTTTTGAGCAGGGTGATCAGCGCCGTTGTCTGCAATTGTCGGGGGCTTTTCATTTACGTCTGGCAGCACTGGCACCGAATCAGGTGTTGGCGCGTTTTCTGAACGAACTGGTGTCGCGCTCATCACTGATGCTGGCACTGTATGAAACTCCGGGCACGTCTACCTGCGCGATGGATGATCATGGCGCGATCATTGATCTGATCGAGAACGGCAATATCGAAGCCGCTGTCGCCGCCATGGAACAGCATCTAAAGCAGTGCGAAAACCAGCTCCAACTGGAAAACAGAAACAAACCGATTGATCTGGCGGATATCTTTTCCCTGCGCCCCAGGAGCTGACTGTTTCTGCCGCTTTTTAGTCCTCCTGTTTTTAATCCTGACAGTCCGCCAGCCATACTCTGCCGACGCTGAAGAGATCGGGTATGGCAACACATCTCATCATGCGTTGCTGTTGACAGATACGTACGTGCATCTAAACTTCTAGCTTGTAGTATCGCCCGCAGGCAAATAAAAAAGCCTTTATAACACCCTGAATTACAGCAAAGCGGATACTCAAAACATGGATACAGCTGCCCCCCAGTTACCGTCCTTTATAGCGGACTGGATGAGCCTTTACTTTTTGCTTTTATGCGCTGATCGGTTTATGGCTGTTAGTTCGGATAGCTCAATACTGGCGGCGTCGCCACTATAATCTGACCAGCATCGAAAGCAGTGCATCCAGCAATATCAAACCGGATTTTTTAAGCATCGATCATGCGGCCAGAAGCCGGCAGCTGGCGTCCTCACCGGATAACACCGAACCGCCAGGCCGTACAGTTCTGCTCAGTATGAGCAAAATCGCCACCTTGATTATGGCATTCGCCAGTTTTGTCTCGGCCATCGTTTTCGCGTTCATGCGCATTGGAGATATAGAACAAACCTGGCAGCAGGTGTCCAGCTGGGAGCGCTTTGTCACTATTGTCCAAATGTACCCTGTTGGTCTGGCATTTGCCTTTATTGTCAGTGTTGGCGCGCTGCTTCGATTGCTGTTGGAGCTGGGTGCCAAAAAAGAATCCTAGCGTTGCCTGACCGCCACAACTTGGCCGGTATACCCGAAAAAATTCATCGCCTTGTGCCGGCTTTTTTCTTTGCGCAGTCTAACGGCTCGATCCAAAGGAGCAGTCATGACATCGATCATCTGGAATTTCCACGATCCACAAACGCTGGCCGAGTATGTCGAGCTCACCACGTTCCAAGGTATTTTGCAGCAACGCATTGGTATTGCGCCGGATCATGCAGCAATCCTGCTGCGCGATGGACAGCTTGTCGGCGTTTACCAGGGGGCTCATTTCGCAGTCGGCGGCATCTGGCAAAGCATTAAGCAATATCTTGGCGGCTCCCACGCCTTACGTCTGCTGGTCGTCGATCTGAAACCCTTTGACATTGAAGGCAGTCTTGAATCGCTCAGCAAGGACGCACTGCCGGTTGCGGCGACGGTATCACTACAGCTTCAGATCAATCCGGAAAAACCACAGAATATTCTCGGACTGATGCAGCACCCGGCCGCACTCACCAAAGTAGATGTCTACAAGCGCCTGCTGCCGCATTTACAAGACCGGGTATTCAACTCTGTACTGAGTCAGATGCAAGCCAGTGAAATACGCGGCAATACTGTCCTGCAGGATCGTCTGCAAGCAGCCATCATGCAGGAAGCTGAGCGGGTTTTTGGTGATCTGGGCATTATGGTGCGCCATGTCTCACTGAACTGGGCCTTGAACGATGCCGAGCGTGCGGCCCTCCGGCAGCGCCAGGCTGAGCTTGAACAGGAACAGCTCGATTTTGAGTTTGCACAAAAAAAACGGGCGCTGACCCGTGCCAACGAAGCGACTGATTTCACCCTGCAATCTGAACTGGCGACTGAAAAACTCAAGGCCTGCAGCGAAGACCAGTTACGCCACCTGTTGCTGCAACAGGAACTGAACTTTCAGGACAGTCGGGAAACCGGCATACGCAGTCAAGAGATCAAAAAACTTGCCCATGAGATCGACGTTTTAAACATCGAGCGGCGTGCCCACTACACCAAAGCTCTGGAAGATGCGCAAACCGAGGTGGAGCGGGCAAAAATCCGCCAGCAGTTAACAGCTGTCGAACTGGAAATCGACGAGTTGAAAACACTGCAGAAACTGCGTCTGGATAAACTGCAGCAGGAGCAGGAGCTGAGCATTGCGGAACGCGCCCGCAAACAGCAGATCGAGACACTCCGGGCGCTTAATGATAATGAGCTGGACGTAGAGCAGCGCCGCCGCAGTATGGATCGTGAAGATCTGAGCGCCGACCATCAAAGAACCCTGGCGCAAAAACAGCACGCTGCCCAGGCCGAGCTGGAAAAACTCAAACTGCAAGCCGGTATGTCGCCCGATCAGTTACTGGCTCTCAACGCCGGGCTTTCTCCCGATGTAGCGCGTATTTTTGCCGAACGGGCCAAGACGGAAGGACTGGGGGCAACGCAACAACAGGCTTTGTTGCGCGAAATGCTGGCACTGAGCCAGAACAATCAGCAGAACTCGGATACCCAGGCGCGGTTTTTCTTTGAAAAAGCGCTGCAGGGCGTCGTCGGGGTCAGCCAGGGTGGTAATACCGCGCCCACTCCCACACCGGGTCATACCCCACCCGGACCAGACAACGCATCCCCTACTAATACCGGTACGATCGAGTGCTCCGCCTGCCAGCGTCAGATCCCCAACAGCGACCGTTTCTGCCGGTTTTGCGGCTCTCAGATCCAGCGCTGATGACTACCCGATCCGATTTCCAAAGCTGTTGTTATGCCGCTGCGCTGGATACCGAGGTTGCCTTTTGCCCGGATTGCGGAACTTCACTGTACCGCTGTCCGGGATTCAAACGCTGCCATAATCTGGTCAAACCGCTGGGCTATTGCACGGTCTGTATCCAGGCTCAGCTAGCACTGGCACCGCAGGCGATCACGCAGGCCAGAGTCGGGGAAGTGCTCAGTCTGCCTTTTTTGCTGCGCAATACCTCACCTGCCGGCCAACCATTGATGGTTGTGAATATCCTGACGCAACAGCGGGGCCATCCCCTGCAAACCGTACCGCTGGGCTGGAATAGCCTGGACGCCGGCCAGGAACGTATGTTTTCGGTGGATACGGAAGCGCTCAGCAGCGGTGGCATCCATCGCCTGCAGCTTTTTCTCGTATTGGGCTCACTGGAAGAGCAGTATGTTTTTGCCGCCGAAGTCGTATTTGAAGTTGACAGCGGCCAGGCCAGCCAGATCGTGCAGAATATCCATTTCCAGGACACCAGTTTCGGCACTGGCGGCATGGTCGTGGCCAACCCCAATGCCCCCGCTGATCCGACTCGTAAAGCGCGCAGCCTGGGCGAGCGTCAGGAGATAGCACTGGAACGGGCCGAACGTTTCGAGCTGGAGCAGGGCTATCGTGGCTATGCCGGGCATGCTGTGCGCATACCGCGTGATGTACGGTTCGAGTATCACGGTTTTCCCGCTGCCGATACGCCACCGCCTGGTACGTTAAAAGGCATCGCGCCCGGTCTGCGCTGCGGTCGTAACAGCCGGCGCTACGACGCACAGCATAATCCGCAGCCCAATGATCTCTGTCTGCGTGCCTATGATCCGCAGACCGGCCTGCTGGATGCTGCCGGCTCAAAAACCATTTCACGCCAGATTGGCGAATTTTTACTGCGTAATGACCGGCTTTATCTGCAAACCGCCGCTGCATTACAGCGCAATGATGAACGACTCGACAGCGGCGCGCTGTACCCGGTTTTTGATGGCGATAGTTTTACGTTGGCTGACGGCCTGGCGCATGCCTTTGCTGTCATCCTGCGATTTCGAACCCGCCTGGGAGAAGTTGATTTGATTTGTTTCGAGCGCACGCCAGCCGTGCCGACAAGCGCGCCCAAGCAACCCGGGAGTACGCATTAATGGCTACTTGTACTCACTGCAGTTCGACCCTGCCCGCTGATGCTTTGTTTTGCCCCAATTGCGCCGGCCCGGTCACCCCGAACGCATCCCCACCCGTCCCTGAAATGAATTCGCCCGGTACACTCAGTGGCATGAAAACTGAACTGGAAGCTCCTGGCGCTCTGTCCCAGACGACCCAGCTGACAGCGGGTAGCGAATTCCATAACCGCTATAGTGTGCAACGTCTGCTCGGTGCCGGTGCGATGGGTATGGTGTATCTGGCCGAGGATCAACTGACCCAGCGCCAGGTTGCCTTGAAACTGATTAATCCGACACTGGTGAACAGCCCCTCAGTGGCCCAGCGTTTTCTCCGTGAGGGACTGACCGCACGAGACATCCGCCACCCCAATGTTATCGCCATGTACGACGTGGGCGATGATGGCGGTCAATTGTATCTGGTCATGGAGTATCTGCCCGGTGATACGCTGCGTGACTGGCTGCACCGCTTTATACAAAACCATGCCGATGTGCCGTTTGCAACCGCCCGCAGCATTATTGTAAAGATACTGGAGGGTCTGACAGCAGCCCATCAGAGCGGCGTGATACACCGCGACCTGAAACCCGAAAACATCATGCTGATTGGCGACCCGCAGCATGATGCCGATTATCAATTGAAGATTCTGGATTTCGGTATTGCCCGCGCTATCGACACCACCTCGAATACCCAGTTGACCTCTTCCGGCGCTGCCACCGGGACACCTTTGTATATGGCACCGGAGCAGCGCACTGCCGCTGATACCGTTGGCCCGGCGGCGGACCTGTATGCCGTATCGATGATTTTTTATGAATTGCTGATGGGCGTACCCGCGACCGGCATCCTGGGACAGCCCGCCAAAGAGCGCGGCGATATTCCGGCTGAGGTAGACAGCATTCTCGAAAAAGGCTTGAGCAGCCGCCCCCGTAGTCGCTTTCAAAGCACTCAGGACTATCTGGCAGCCTTACAGGCGCTGGACACTGAGACACCACCAAAACCCGAGTCCAAACCTGAACCAAAACCCGAACCGAAGTCCGAACCAAAGCCCGAACCAAAGCCCGAACCAAAGCCCGAACCAAAGCCCGAGCCAAAATCATCAAATCTCCCCGCCTGGTTGCAAACCCCGCGCGGCAAAGCGATTGGCGCAGGCGTGGTCGTGCTTGTCATACTCGGGATCATCGACGAATTTAGTACGGAATCATCCCCGCCGCCCCAACAGCTATCCAGCCAGAATATTGTGCAAAACCCAGTACAAAACCCAGTACAAAACCCGCCGCAGTTACCCCGAACCCCCACTATTCCGCAACCGCAACCGGTTACGCCGGTCTTATCGGTGCCTGCAATAGCGGGCATCTGGTACGACGAGCTGCTCGGTATGGGCGCAGCCCATGCCAAAGTCGAGCTCAATCAGGAAGGTAGTGATGTCTGGGGAGATATTTACGATCTCAACAATAATGCCTTGGGTACCTTTGACGGTACGCTGAATGGCACAACCCTGCACTATGATTACGACGCACTGGGCAGCTCCGGCTCCGGCATCGGCTGGCTGCAAACCGACGGGCAGCATATCAATATTACGGTGACCCCTGACGAGGGTGGCGTAGAGAATCATGTGTTGCATAAAAACCATCTGCCGGGAAATTAGCCTGACGCAGATCAGTCGCTGCGCTGGCAGGAGATAAACTATGAGCTTTTCAATCAATGATGTCCGACTGGGCGGCTGGCTTATAGAACCGGCCAGTCCGCAAAGTTTCCAGACTGTTTTCCAGGATCGCCCCGTACCGCAGCAGGTCGATTTAAGAGCTTATTGCTCAGCCGTAGAAAACCAGGGCCAGATCGGCAGCTGCACCGCAAATGCAGCCGTCGGTGCGCTGGAATATCATTACCTGCGGCGTGATGGTCAGAGCCCTGAATTAAGCCGCCTGTTTGTGTATTACAATGCCCGTCGCCTGCGCGGCTCACTGCAACAGGACACCGGCGCGACCATTCCCGAAGCGATGGCTGCACTGCTCGCCTATGGTGCCTGCCGGGAAGAACTCTGGCCTTATAATCCGATGCTGTTCGCTGCCGAACCGCCGCCGCACGCCTATCAGGATGGTAAACAGCACGAGGCCGTTCACTACGCCAGAGTCAATGGCACACAGGGGGTTATCCATGCCCTCGCGGATGGTTTTCCGGTGGCGTTTGGCACCTATTTGCCGGCCCGCTGTTACCAGGAGGCGGCCAGCACCGGTCTGATGCCCGAGCCCACCGAGGCCGAACGCAACGCGACACCCCAGGGCGGACACGCCATGCTGATCGTGGGTTATGACCAAAACGCGCAACATTTTATCGTGCGCAACAGTTGGGGAGAACACTGGGGCGATGGCGGGTACTGCAAAATACCATTTCAACTGATCGCCCGCTTTTCACCGCCGGATCAATTCTGGATCGTTGCCGAGCTGGAACGCCCTGACACTCATTTCACCCTGCTTCGACCCGACCAGAAAACCACGGCTACCACGCCGAGTGCTATGGCCCAGACAGCGACCCGACTACGCGATGAGATCCGCGCTGGCCTGAACGCCGATCTGAATCAGTCCACCCGCAAAATAGATCAGTTATTATCCCGCCGGCTGCGTAACGATACACCACCCGCCGGGGCCTTTGCTGCAGCCTGTTATATGTGTGCCGGCAGCGGCCGCTGCTATCATTGCAACGGCACCGGATCTTATATACCGGGGATGACCTGTTCATCCTGTCAGGGGTCAGGTCAATGCGCCCCTTGCTGGGGCAATGGACAGGTTTGAGTTGGCACAGGCCGCAAGCATGGCCATCTCTGGAAAATCGGCTTATTCACCGGCAATCGTCATGGTATCCAGCAACAGGGAGCCGCAGCGGATCGCACCGCGGGTGTCGATATCATTGCCGTGCGCGACAATCGTGCGCAGCATCTGGCGCAAATCGCCGGCAATGGTGATTTCTTCGACCGGGTATTGCACTTCGCCCCGCTCGACCCAGAACCCGGAAGCACCGCGTGAGTAATCACCGGTCAGCAGATTAACGCCCTGCCCCATCAGATGGGTCACAACCAGACCGGTATCCATTTGTCGCAGCAGGCCGTCGAAGTCCTGTGCACCTGGTGTCGCCAGCAGATTATGGATACCGCCGGCATTGCCGGTACTGGCCATGCCCAGCCGACGCGCCGCATAGCTGTTCAGCACATAGCCTTGCAGAATACCGTTGCCGACCAGATCGCGCGCTGCAGTAGCCACTCCTTCAGCATCAAACGGCGCACTGGCCAGTGCCCTCGGCAGATGCGGTTCCTCGCGCAGACTCAACCAGTCGGGCAACACCGGCTGACCCAGCTGGTCGCGCAAAAACGATGCTTTGCGATATAAGGCACTGCCACTGACAGCACCGATCAGGTGGCTTAAAAAGCCGCGGGCGATTTCCGGCACCAGCAATACCGGGGCCTGCCGGGTACCCAAACGGCGCGACCCCAACCGACGCAGCGCACGACTGGCAGCTGCCAGGCCCACCTCGGCCTCGTCCTGCAACTCGGTAGCTGCCCGCGCCACGGTATACCAGTTGCCGCGTTGCATACCGCTGTCGTCCTGGGCAATGACCGAACAGCTCAGACTGTGCCGGGAACTGGGATAACCCGCGCTGAAACCGTGGCTGGTGCCGTAGTACATCAAACCGCTGCTGGTCGCAATACTGGCACCTTCAGAATTGCGGATACGGTCATCATGCGCCCGTGCCGCATCTTCGCAGGCACGCGCCTGTTCGATAGCCTGCTCGGGGCTGAGGGACCAGGGATGGTACAAATCAAGATCCGGAATCTGCCGTGCCAGGCGTTCGGGATCAGCCAGCCCGGCACAGGGGTCCGGTTCGGTATAGCGTGCGATATCACAGGCCGCCGCAACGGTATCGAGCAGGGCCTGTGGTTTCCAGTCCGAAGTATTGGCGCTGCCTTTGCGCTGCCCAAAATACACCGTAATACCCAATCCACGACTGCGGTGATGCTCCAGGGTTTCCACCTCACCCATACGCACGCTGACCGACAGACCGTGGTTGTAACTGACAGCAGCTTCCGCAGCGCTGGCACCGCGCTGCTGCGCTTCGCTGAGTAACTGCGCCACCAGTTCGGCGAGTTCGTGTTGCTCGGGCAATGCGGGCGGCGTGGCCGCAGTGGGCGCGGTTTCGGGTAACTTCATTGGACACCTGGCTTGACAGTTGGATTTATCGGTTGGCCTGAACAACTGGCCTGAATCGCTGGAAACAGTTTATAAAAGACCATCCTGACACTTTTTGTTTTCGATTTCAAAACGTGTCAGGATGCACCGTTACAGCAGACGCCTCAACCGGCAAAACAGCTGCTCACAACCGCCCTAACCCGCTGATTCGGCACGAACCATGAAAACACCCCAAACGATTGTACTCAAGCTGGCTGTCAGTTCGGCAGATAGCGGCGCAGCTTGCGATTTACTGGCCGCTGCCAGCGGTCTGTCCAAGACCCAGATCAAAGATGCGATGAACAAAGGCGCGGTACGCCTGCACAGCGGCAAGCGGCAAAAACTGCTGCGCCGGGCCCGCTATACACCGCATCCCGGCGAGCAGCTGGAGCTGCATTACGATCCGGCTATTCTGGCATTGCCACCGCTGCCGGTACGCTGCATTGCCGACGAAAGACGCTACAGCGTTTGGGAGAAACCCGTCGGGATGCTGTCACAGGGCTCGTTATGGGGTGATCATTGCGCGTTGACCCGGATTGCGGAAAAACATTTTCAGCCGCCACGCGAGGTCTTTCTGGTACACCGGCTGGATCGGGAAGCCACTGGACTGATGTTGCTGGCGCACGATAAACGGGCCGCCGCTGCACTGTCACAATTATTCCAGCGTAATGCCGTGCACAAAGCCTATCGGGCCCGCGTGCGCGGCCGCCCCGAACCTGCGCAGGGAATTATCGATTTTCCTCTGGAGGGTAAAACCGCCCGCTCCGAGTACCGGCTGCTGGATTATGCTGCTGACAGTGACAGTGCCGCCCTTGAGGTCATTATCAGCACCGGACGCAAGCATCAGATTCGACGTCATCTGGAGATGATCGGCCATCCGGTATTGGGTGATCCGCTGTACGGACAAGGCAATAAAACCAAGGAGGGGCTGCAACTGGCAGCGGTTGAACTGGCGTTTGAAAACCCATTCGGGGCGGGCCGGAAAGCCTACCGACTGGATCAGCTCAACGCGGATTAATCAGCGCCAGCTGCCGGTCATGCCAGTGCGACAGCAGCAATAAAGCCAGCATACTGCCGAGCAGGGCCAGGAACATATCCGACTGGGTATCCCAGATATAGCCCTGGGTGCCCAGAAACGCTTCGGCGGCAGCGCCTGACAGCAGCGCGACCCACCATTCCAGCAGCTCATAAAAGGCACTGATCGCCAGACAGATACAAACGATAATGCTGTTCAGCCAGGCGCGGCCTTCGATCACATGCCGTCGCAGCAGTATTTCACGGGCGACAATAGCAGGAATAAAACCCTGCGCCAGATGCCCGACTTTGTCGTAATTATTGCGGGTAAGATCAAAGGTATCCCGAATCCAGTTGAATAAGGGCACTTCTGCATAGGTGTAGTGCCCACCGATCATTAAAATAATGCAATGGATCAGAATCAGCCCATACAACAAAGGCGTCAGCGGAAAACGCCGATAAGTCGTGACCAGCACCGCCAGTGCCAGCACCGCCGGTAAGACTTCCAGAAACCAGGTCAAACGATCCGTCGGCTGATGCCCGGACCATAGCAGCACCACCCCGAAAATCAGCAGCCACAGGAATTTTTTCATCGGTTCACAGCTCGGTTGGTCCGGTGTGGTTTTGACTTAGTAGCTGTTTTTGAAACAACTTCTTATCCGGCTGGACCCATCTGCTGACAATCACGCAGCAGCAGATTCTTGTCCATTTGCCATAACGCTTCATTGCCTTTGGCCCACCAGGTAATACTGCCATTGCTGTAGCGCTCCCCTGAGCCAGAGGGCATGCGCGGCAACGTGTAAGTACTGCCATCAAACAAAACAGTAACGGTTTCATTGGCAGCATCATAGCGGGCTTCAATACGCTCTGGCGCTACGCCACCCGTGCATTCGTAAAGCGTTGCTCCAGGCAAAACGGACGCGACCGGCGTAGAGTGCTCTGGTGCTGTTGGCACCTGAGTGCAGGCGCCCAGACTCAGGCATAGTCCGAGCAGCAGACTTATCGACTTCATTAGCTAGGTTTATCCTCGCATATCGGGTTCAGTGGTGTCGTACACGCTTGCACGGCATCAGCGGACCATCTGGTTCAATTCAAAAATCGGCAGCAATATAGCCAGCACAATGGTCAGCACAATACCGCCCATCACCAAAATTAATAAGGGTTCGAACAGCGCCAGAATCGCACTGATCAGGGTTTCGGTTTCACGCTCCTGTTGCTGCGCCGCGCGTTCCAGCATCGGCTCCAGTTTACCGCTGGCCTCGCCACTGGCAATCAGCTGCAGCGTCAGGGGCGGAAAATAACCACTGCGGCTCAAAGCCTGCTGCAAACCTTCACCTTCCTTGACCCGGCCAGCGGCCCGTTCAACTGCCAGGCGCATCGGCAGATTGCTCAGCACCTGGGCACTGATACGCAAGGCGTCCAGCACCGGCACACCGCTGGCACTGAGAATGCTCAGAGTACGGGCGAAACGGGCTGTATTAATACCGCGCAGCAGGCGTCCCAGTAAGGGCAGACGCAACTGCCAGCGCTGCCACTGCTGTTTGGGGCCGGGCCGGCGCAATAGCAGCGCAGTCCCAACTACCACAAGCAGAACGATAACAGCCAGCAGAACGCCATAGTCGCGCAGGAAATCGCTCAGCACGATCAGGCCGCGAGTCAGCGCAGGCAAGGTTTGTCCGGTACTGACGAAAACCTGCACCACTTGCGGTACCACATAGGCCAGCAGACCAATGACAATCGCCACCGCCACGCCGGTCAGGAGCACCGGATAAACCAGCGCCAGAGAGATTTTCTGATGTAATTGCTGGCGACTTTCGGTGTAATCGGCCAGCCGCTCGAACACTGCTGCCAAATGACCGGATTGCTCACCGGCAGCCACTGTTGCACGATAGAGGTCCGGGAAGGTATGCGGGAATTCATCCAGCGCACTGGCCAGGGTTTGCCCTTCCAGCACCCGCGCCCGCACCGCCAATAATAAACCGCTCAGACGCGCTTTCCCGGTTTGTTCAGCCACCGCTGACAGCGCCCGCTCCACTGACAGCGCCGAATTGATCAGCGTAGCCAGCTGACGGGTCAGTAAGGCCAGTTCGGTCGCGCTGATACGGCCATGTCGCTGCCCGCCACGGCTACGGCGCGGGCTGGCTTCCCGGACCTCAAGCGGCGTTAAGCCCCGGTCGCGCAATTGCTGACGTACCTGGCGCGCGGTATCGCCTTCCAGCAGGCCTTTATGAGAACCGCCTTCGGTGTCCAGCGCTGCGTAGTGAAAAGCCGGCATACTCAGGCCTCGCGGGTGATGCGGATAAATTCTTCCAGGGATGTTTCACCCTGCAGAACCCGCTGGCGGCAATCGGCACGCAGGCTGGGGCTGAGGGTACGGGCATGGCGCTCCAGTTCGTGCTCGGCTGCCTGATCATGGATCAGGCTTTGCAATCGCTGATCAATCGGTACCAGCTCAAAAACCCCGATCCGCCCCCGGTAACCGCTTTGTCCGCAAGCCTCACAGCCGTGTGCCTGATACAGCACCGTTGGTTTTATTTCACCGCCAAGCAGGGCCTGTTCGGCCTCACCAGCCGGCAATGGGGTTTTGCATTCGGCACAGAGACGGCGAACCAGGCGTTGCGCCAGCACCCCGATCAGACTGGATGACAGTAAAAATGCTTCCACCCCCATATCACGCAGGCGGGTCAGCGCGCCTACCGCGCTATTGGTATGCAGGGTAGACAGCACCAGATGCCCGGTCAGACTGGCCTGAACAGCGATCTCGGCGGTTTCCAGATCGCGGATTTCACCCACCATGACCACATCCGGGTCTTGTCGCAGAATAGCGCGCAGACCGCGGGCAAAACTCATATCGACACGGGTATTGACCTGGGTCTGACTGATACCGTCGAGGTAATATTCGATGGGGTCTTCCACGGTCATGATATTGCGCTGCCGGCTGTTCAGATAATCCAGCGCCGCATACAGCGTGGTGGTTTTGCCCGAGCCGGTCGGCCCGGTTACCAGGAAAATACCGTGTGGCCGCTGCAACAGCTGTTCCAGGTCATCACGGCTTTCCGCCCGCATGCCCAACTGTTCCAGATCCAGCCGCCCGGCGCTCTTGTCCAGCAGGCGCAACACCACCCGCTCGCCATGCCCCGACGGCAATGTGGAAACCCGCACATCGACCGGCCGACCCGCCACCCGCAGAGAAATACGCCCATCCTGCGGCAAGCGCTTTTCGGCAATATCCAGATTGGCCATGACCTTCACCCGCGACACCAGCAATGGCCCCAGTTTACGGGGCGGGCTAAGCACTTCACGCAATACGCCGTCCACCCGGAAACGAACCTGCAAGCGGTTTTCGAACGCTTCAATATGAATATCAGAGGCGTTTTCCTTGATCGCTTCCGTCAGCAGGGCATTGATTAAACGTATAATCGGCGCATCGTCAGCGGATTCGAGCAGATCTTCCGGTTCCGGCAACGCCTGGGCGATCTGGTTAAGATCCCATTCCTCACCCATCGTTTCCATCATCAGCGCTGCCCCGCTGCCGTCGTTTTCATAGACCCGCTGTAACAACAGGGCAAACGTATCGTCCGTGACCGCTTCCAGCTGAATCGACCGGGCCAGCACCCGGCGCAATTCGATCAGGCTGTGCAGTCCGACATTGGCTCGATGCGCCACGGTCGCGTGCTCAGGGTGGATATCACGCACCAGCACGCCATGCCGTTTGGCAAAACTGTACGGCAAGCGCGGCAGCGGTAGGGACGATGACTCACTCATACGATACGACTGAATCCTATTTACGGCTGAAACCGGAGGGGGGGGCTTGCGGTGTTGCAGCGGGCGGCTCCGGCACTACTGTGGGAGCAGGTGCAGAGGGCACTGTATCCAGGGGCAGGATCGAGCGGTCCTGACGTATTTGCTCTGGTGTTTTTAGTAAGGGTGTCTGCACCTCGGGCAACAGGGCAATACCTTGCTGTCGCTCCCGGTTCTGCTGATCGCGAATATAGCTGTATTTATCGGCGCTGCGCTCGCTGCCGTCAAGCGCATCGCGCAAGATTACCGGATGCAGGAAAATCATCAGATTGCGTTTGGTTTTACTGGCCTGACGATAGCGGAACAGCCCGCCAATAACCGGGATATCACCCAGGCCGGGGACTTTTTGGATGGTTTCGTCGAACGTGTCATCAATCAGACCACCCAGCACCAGGACCTGCCCGTCCTCCACCAAGACATTGGTTTTCAAGGATCGTTTATTGGTGGTTGGCCCTTGCGCCAGCGAGGTCGCTGTCGGCACCACGCTGGACACTTCCTGACTGATATCCAGCTGGATGGCATTGCCTTCGTTGATCTGCGGTTTTACCCGCAAGGTCAGGCCGACGTCTTGCCGTTCAATGGTCTGGAACGGATTGCCTACCCCGTCACCGCCGTCCACGCTGGTGGTAAACGTACCGGTTACGAAAGGTACGTTCTGACCGATGATGATTTCGGCTTCCTCGTTGTCCAGGGTGACAATAGTCGGCGTCGACAGCACATTGGTATTGGCATCCGAGGCCAGCGCACTGATCAGTGCTGCGAAACGAACGGAAGAACTGGTAATGCCCAGGGCCAGGTTAAGCCCGCTACCGAGACTGCTGGGCACGGTTTCATTGACGATAGCCGAGGCCAACTCCGAGACACTCAGCCCGTTAAAGCTGGCGCTGTCAAAATTGGTATAACCCACCACACTGCCATCCCCGCTACCGTCGATCAGCCATTGAATGCCCAGTTCAGCGAGTTTATCCGAGGAAATCTCGGCAATTACGGCTTCAACCAGCACCTGGGCCCGGCGAATATCAAGCTGGGCGATCACTTCTTTCAGGCTTTGCATAGCATCCGGCTCAGCGCTGATAATCAGCGCATTGGTTGCTTCATCGGCGCGGATATCGATAGCACTGGCGGCACGGCTCACGCTGTCGACTGGTTCAGAGCCGACCTGCTGGAGCTGCTGACTGACCCCCTGCAAGGTGGCCAATAACTCGGTGGCTTTGGCATAGCTCAGATACACCACCTGGGTATTACCAGTGCTTTGCAAGGGGGTATCCAGAGTGGCGATGACCTGACGTAAACGCTCCCGACTGGCCTGATCAGCGCTGATCAGAATGCTGTTCGTGCGCTCGTCCGCGATCAGACGGGGCATTTTGCTGGCACCAGCCGGATCAGAAGCGGCACTGGGCTGCTCCAGCGCAGTGAGCAGACGAACAACTTCACCGGCGGCGGCATTCTGCAGGGCGACAAGCTCGGTTTCTTCGTTGCTGGCACGGTCAATCTGGGCAATGATATCGGCTATTCGCTGCACATTACCGGCCAGATCGGCGACGATCAGCACATTGGTCGGCGCATACGCGGCCAGATGTCCTTCCGGCGGGATCAGTGGCCGCAGAATCGGCACCAGCTGGGCGGCCGCCACGTTTTTCACTTGAATCACCCGGGTCACGATCTGACTGGCACCTGGCCCGGCCGACTCCAGCCCCACAACCGGAACCTGTTCCTGTTTGGCCCCGGCCGATGGCACGATCTTGATCACGTTATCGCCCGGAATGGCGGCAAATCCGTGCACGGCCAGAATGGACAGAAAAATATCGTAGATTTCTTTTTCGTCCAGTGCCCGACCCGACACCACCGTTACTTTGCCCTTAACGCGGGGATCAACAATAAAATTCTTGCCGGTGATTTCGGCAATACTGGCGACCAGTGCGTTGATATCCGCATCTTTGAGGTTCAGCGTCACCGGCGCAGCCAGACTCGACGCCGTCCACAGCAGCAGCAATGCCAATCCCGGCCAGCGCGCTCGGATTACAATAGAGATTAACTTCACCTTGCTACTTCGCTCCGGTTCACTGCATATTTCGCTACTGACATTACTGCGTAAGTAAAAACACAAACGGAATTTCACGTCCGTTACGTAAAATTTTGATCTGGACCTGATCTTCGCTGAATAAATTTTGCAGCATCGTCAGCCCCTGTATCGGGTCGGTCACCGGTGCACCATTGACCTCGGTCAGTATATCGCCATTGCGCAGTCCGAGTCGCCCCAGCAGGCGCCGGTCGCGTCCCTGACGCAATTGCAGACCGGCGAATTGTCCCTGCGCCATATACGGGGCGGCAAAAGCCAGCTGTTCCAGTGCGGCCGGATTGGCCGCGACCTGATCCCGTAATAGTTCGGCGACCGCCCGTGCATTGATCATTTCCGCCGCTGCTGGTGCAAATCCGCCCCCCCCGCCAGATGTTGCCGGCCCGGCCGGTTTACGGCTATCGGATTCTCGCGGCAAACTCAGTGCTTCAAGCTGCCCGGCGCGGGCCAGAATGACTTTGTCCGTCTGAATTTGATGCACACTGACACCGCCACTCAGCAGATCGCCTTCGCGGTATACCTGCTCAGGTGCCGAACCTTCAGCGATCAGCGCCAGCGCGCTATTATCCTGGCGATAAAAAATGCCGGCCAGACGCAGATTCAGGCGCGTCTCCGGGGCTTCGACGACGGTTTCCGGAACGGGGACAGCCTGCACCTGGCCAAATAAATGCAAAGCGGCAATCTGCCGTGCATCAAGCAGGTTACTGCGGCTGTCCGCTTGCATGTCGGTAGTGGCGGACAGGTTTGCGGTCGCTATTGCCGCAGGTTCAGCAGACAGGCGCGGCATGGGCAGCGGTACCAGCAGCAGGGTCCAGGCGGCCAATTGCCAGGCCAGAAACCCGAGCAGCAACAGTGTAACCAGAGTTGGCAGCCGATTTAGCAACGCGTTATGACGCCCGTTCTGTAGCAAAAAATTCCAACTCAATCTTGCACCCACATTCACTACTGCAAACACTGCAAATTCGACCGCGACCGGCGGCCTGAAACTTGTTTTGCCGGCAGGATTGTATCCCCAAAATAATCGATCAGCGAGACTTGATGACTGATTAAGCCTGGGTTAAGGATACGCTATCTACAATAGGTATTAATATGCTTTTGTCAGGGTTGCTGGTATAAATCGCACGGGATTTTGACCGCTTCGAAACCACCCGATATAAACCCAAACGCTGCTGCCAAACTTATTTTTTATTTAAGTTTTTTTATTTAACACGAGGATAAATTGCATGACCAGGGTGACATTACAGACCATGAGCTTGCCTCTGCTGCTGGCATTGGCAGTCTTGCTGAGCGGCTGTGCCGACAGTCCGTATCAGCGTACCGCAACCGGTGCGACCATTGGCGCTATCGCCGGCGGTGTATTAGGCCATCAACTGGATGACGACGCCGGTCGTTATGTCGGCGCAGCAGTCGGCGCGGCTATCGGTGGCGGCATCGGTTACGCCATGGATCAGCAGGCCCAGGATTTACAGCGGCTGGCGGCGGAAAACCAGGCCCTGGGTATGGAAGTACAGCGCCTGCAGGATGGCAGTATCCGGGTTGATCTGCCGAGCGAAGTAACCTTCGATTTTAACAGTGACCGGGTGCGCCCTGAATTCACCTCGACACTGGGCGAAATGGCCCGCATCCTGAATCAGGACCCCCGCTCTACAGTCACGATTGTCGGCCATACCGACAGTGTTGGTTCAGATGCCTATAATATGGACTTGTCATTGCGTCGGGCCCGCAGCGTAGCTGCCGAGTTGAATTATCGCGGAGTGGATCGCGGCCGTCTTTATACGGAAGGTCGTGGCGAACGCCAGCCGCGCGCCGACAACGCCACCGAACAGGGCCGGCGCATGAACCGTCGGGTTGAAATTTTTATCCGGCCCATTTCCTGAACGGTAGAGTGTCTTAATCCGCCTGGGCCAGATAGCAAGCAGACAGGCAAGCAGGCAGGCAAGTCCATATTTCCTGCTTGCCTGTACAGGTGGACACTAACACCGGATCTCAAGGCTGGCCTCCCTGCAACAGCTCATTTCAGCCCAGCCAGAGGATTGTCGAAATCGAATCCGAACATACGCGGATTTTCGCCAATCACAGCAGCGGCAACAATATAAAAAACATAATCATAGGTCTGCTTCGGGATGTTGTGCCGTTGCAATAACTGCCAGAAATTCCGCTCGCGTGGATTGGCCGGCATCTGCTCCAGCAAGCGCAGGATATTACCCTCACCCCAATTGTAGGAAGCCAGCACCAGCAAGCCCGAAGCCTGCGCATCGGTACGGTAGATGTCGCGCAGATAGCGTGCTGCCGCAAAGGTGGATTTGGTGAAATCATGCCGCTCATCGCCAGCATCGACTACAGGTTCATCAACCTGCGGGCCAATTGTCAAACCATAACGCATTGCGGTTTGCGGAATAAAGTGCCACATGCCTTTGGCATGGCCGTAACGGGTCTGCGGACCGATGGCATCCGTACGGAAATTACTTTCCTGCAACGCCAGATATAGAAATTGGGGCGGTAATTGATGTTGTTTAAGCGCTTGTGCAATCACGGTTGCATAATTGTTTTCATGTAAACGCACCATGGCTCGTGACAGACGTTTCGTACTGCGCCATTTTTTAATATAGCGTTTGACTTCCGTCACGAATTCCGTCGGCGCATTGGCATCGGATTCACCCAGCAGGCGAGCAACATGCAGGATCAAACGATCCGGATCTGTGCGCAACAGCTTGGTATTATCGAGCTGGGCCATAAACTCGGCGTACTGTTGCTGCAGGGTTTCCAGTCGTTGCTGCTGCTCCGCGATCTGGCTACCATACAGTTCATTGAGACCGCTGAAGTTATCGAACAAGGCGCTTTGCAGATTGACCACCTGGAGCTCCAGGGTTTTCATCCCGTAAAACATATCCAGCGCCAACTCACTCAGCTTGCGGGTGTTGTAATAGTGATGCACTGCAACCACCGTCGCCGCGCTGAGCAGAAGCAGCAAGAGCAGGAAAACGCTGCGATAACGTAAAGTCTGTTTGCGCGCAGCAACTTCCATCGCACGGCGCACCCCGGCGACCCCCAGTCTTTCGGTACGACTCTGACGGGCAGCAGGGCGAGCAGACGCTGTAAAATTGTCTGACGGTATCGACAGTTTTGGCGATTCCGGCTGCTGGCCAGTGCCCGCCATATCGGTTGTGGCACGATCCGATACTGAAGCTGTGATTGCTTCTGCTTGCAACTCGGCGTGCCGGGCCATGAGAAAAACAATCGGGCCATGCTGACCCAGACGCAAACGTAATGGCCCGTCAACTGGGGCCTGTTGTAAAGCCTGACCATTGACATAGGTACCATAACGACTGTTAAGATCGCGCACCCACCAGCAACCGGCACGATAATCGCAATACAAATGCTGCCGGCTTACCATGTGATGGTCGATCAAAACCTGACAGGCTTCGCCTCTGCCAATGTAAAATCCGTACTCGAAGCACAGGGTTTTTTCCTCCCCGGTTACTGCGATATAACGAACTTTGATTTCTGAGCCTGCTGCGGTGCTCATAGTACGGTCACGACACCTCACCAGTTGTAACAAAACAAATAGTTGTTGCAAAAAAATACAAAAGGTATTATTAATGCAACATCACGCTAATTCATGAGATCTGCTATTGCTTAAAACGCTTATTGATATACGCATCGGCCAGACCGATATTCCAGAGTTAACAACTCGCTTTTTTCGCCTTGCGGCGAAGCATGAATATAGTTAGAGGTTATTCCCGATGGGGCCATCATTTACCGTTAAAGCCTTACAACATCAGAATCTTGCTTTTGCCGGCACTGCCGGTATCAGCCGGGAAAACCGGCATCGCGGCTTCCGGCCCGGTTTTTTCGATCGTGCGACCGGCAGTGTCTATATTTCCCGTCACCCGGACGGGCGACCCGCTCCCGTGCATATTCTAGACGGTTTACCGGATGAATTAGTCATTGAGCGTACCAGTTCCGGTCAGGTTACCGCTATTAAAGGTACCGTTATTGCCGGATTTGTGCTGGAAGGTCAGTTTTATACCCGCGAACAAGCCACCCACATGCTGGCCTGAACGGCACCGCGCTACCGTCATCATCCGTATTTTCCAGCTGTTGTTTTATCTGCTCCAGCGTTTGAATCCGCCAGTCAAACCCCTGCGTAATATCAACCATAAGCATACCTAACAGGATGCCGGTATCTCTGTTCTTCAGCGCAGTCCCAACCCTCCGCTGACGGCGCTGAAGTACCGGCATTCCCCTACCGCTGGAGGCATCGTGCTGAATCGATTCACCGTGGCTGTTATCGGCGCTATTGCTATGTTGTCAACGTCCGCCAACGCGCTGGAGCAACGTCTGCACACCGGTAACGCCGAAATCACGTTCGCCTGGGAAGGCAGCGCCTGGCCTGACAGCAGATCGGCTATTGTGCCCTGGATTCAACGCAGCCTTGATGCTGTAACCGCCTATTTTGGCGATTTCCCTGTCCAGCAATTACACCTGGCGCTCAGCCCCAGCACTGGGCGTTCCATCCATGGCACTGCCTACCCGGGTGAACCGCCGGTTATCATCCTGCGTTTAGGCACCTCGGTACAACCACGTGATCTGCAGCAGGACTGGGTGCTGGTGCATGAGTTGACACATCTCAGTCTGCCGTCGCTGGCGCGCCGTCATCACTGGCTGGAAGAAGGCGTTGCCACCTATATTGAGCCGCTGATTCGCTATCACAGCGGCCTGCTTGGTGAAGACGAGATCTGGCGCTGGCTGTTGCAAGGTACCCCCAAAGGTTTACCGCAGGCCGGCGATCAGGGACTGGATTTCACCCCGACCTGGGGACGTACGTATTGGGGTGGTGCCCTGTTTTGCCTGCTGGCCGATCTGCAGATTCGGGAGCAGACTGCTGGTCGCTTCAGCTTCGGTAGCGCCTTGCGGGCCATCAGCGCAGCGGGCGGCACCATGCAGGGACAGCGCCGCTGGCCAATTGCCGAAGTCCTTGCCATTGGCGATCATGCAACGGGTACCCGGGTCCTGCAGACTTTATACGCCGAGCACCGTGCCCAGGCTGTTACCCCGGCGTTGTCACAATTGTGGCAGGAACTCGGTGTCGCGTTAATCGACGGCGTGATTGTCTATGACGATCGGGCACCGCGCAGCCAATTGCGCAAAACCCTGATCAACACCCCGTAGCAGATTATCAGTTCAGCAGCTCCGGCAGTGGCCGTTCACGCACCTGCGCGGGCGGCGCGCGCCGGATAGACGGCAAATTACCCTGCTGAGTGCGCAAGTGCTGTAATAATCGCTGCGAGGCCGTTCCCGTGACCGGCAAACGATTATTCCGCTGATAAGCCTGTATGGCTTCAACAGTCTGCCCGCCCAGACGACCGTCTACGATGCTCATCGGATAACCCAGACGCTTCAGTTCCAGCTGAATATTCGCAATCAGCGTCTCATTGAGTTCTTCTTCCTGTGCCTTCTCTGGTGCGACCTCCTGTGCGGCTGCGGGCGAAGATCCACCAAGAACGGGTGCTGTTACCGGCGTTGACAGACCGTCTAAAGTCGTGCGGTCACTGCCGCCAGCGGGCGGATTGGGCGAACTCAGACTGGCACGACCCAGCGGTCGCCAGGCCCGCGCCAGCTCCTGGGCCTGGGCCATCTGCTCGGGCGTCATCTGCGCCGCTACCGCATCGCGGGACGCCGCTGCCAGACGCTGTCCACGTGATGCCGCCAGGTTGTACCATTTGTGCGCTTCAACAAAATCCTGCAGCACACCTTCACCCCGTGCAAACATGCGTCCCATGACAAACTGGGCATCCGGATCGCCGGCTTCGGCAAGTTGCATTAACTGCCCTAATGCGGCCTGGTAATCCTGCCGTTCGTAGGCTGCCAGGCCAGTTGCCAGATCAGCTGCCCTACTCTGCCCTGCGACCACCAGAAAAATCAAAACCAAGATCGTTTTAATAAGGTATTGCATAATATCCACACCTGAGAGATACCTACCTTGACCGTTAAGCAGGCTTAGAAAAGCTTATAGTACTCCGACCACACTTACCATTCTGTTACCCATTACTTATGTGTCTTATTTTACTGGCTTATAAGCAGCACCCCGAGTATCCGCTGATCCTTGCGGCGAATCGCGATGAATTTTACCGTCGCCCGACCCAGCCTTTGCAACCCTGGCCGGATGCACCCCATGTGCTGGCCGGGCGTGACCTGCAGGCAGGTGGCACCTGGCTGGGCGTGAGCGCGGACGGCCGTCTGGCCACGGTCACTAATTTCCGCAACCCGACGCAACGCACGCCCGGCAAGCGCTCGCGGGGGGAGCTGACAGCCCGTTTTTTACGCGAGGAATCGTCTGCCGAAACGTATCTGGACCAGCTCCGGCCTATTGCAGATGATTATCAGGGCTTTAATTTGTTGCTCGGAGATGCCAGTGGTTTATGGTATTTCAGCAACCGCGATGCAGCCGGCCCCAAGCCTTTGCCTGCGGGTATTTACGGCCTGAGCAACCATCTGCTTGATACACCCTGGCCCAAAGTTGAGCGCGGCAAACAGGCCTTACGGCAAGCGCTTATAGCACCGTCACTGGATGCCTTGTTAAGCTTACTGGAAGACCGCTGGCAACCACCGCCCGAGCAACTCCCCGACACCGGCGTTGGTCTGCAGCGGGAGCAACAACTGGCACCGGTTTTTATTGCAGGCACGGAGTATGGTACCCGCTGCTCTACGGCTTTGCTGCGTCATAGCAGCGGGCACTGGTCGATGGCTGAACGCACCCATGCGACAAATCTGACCCGCCGTTATCAATGGCCACCTGCAACAGTCCGGCAGCAACATGTTCAGAGCACGACCTCATAACCCAGTGTCCGGCTTTTATTGATCATTATTTAAGAAATAGCACAGGATATACGCATGCAACTCAACGCTTTGACCGCCATTTCCCCGATTGACGGTCGCTACGGCAGTAAAACCGCCGCTCTACGCCCTGTATTCAGCGAGTACGGTCTGATGCGCCAGCGCGTCACGGTCGAGATCCGCTGGCTGCAAGCCCTGGCTGCAAACCCGGCAATTTCCGAAGTGCCAGAATTGAAGCCTGCCGATGCGGCCCTGCTGGACGCCATCATTGACGAGTTCAGCCTGGCAGATGCAGAGCGTATCAAGGCTATTGAGCGGACCACCAATCACGATGTCAAAGCGGTAGAGTATTTCCTCAAAGAACGCGTCGCGGACAAGCCCGCACTGGCGGCGGTCGCGGAGTTTTTCCATTTCGCCTGCACTTCGGAAGATATTAATAATCTGGCTTATGCCTTAATGTTGCGCAAAGCCCGCAATGAACTGCTCTTTCCGCTGCTTGATCAAGTGCTGGACGCCTTGCGCCAGCTGGCGCGCAGCTATGCCACCACGTCGATGCTGGCCCGCACGCACGGCCAGCCGGCTTCACCCACCACACTGGGTAAGGAAATGGCCAATGTTGCATACCGTTTACAGCGCCAGCGTGAACAACTTGCTGCGGTACCCATGCTGGGCAAAATCAATGGTGCGGTCGGCAATTACAATGCACATCTGGCAGCTTATCCCGCCGTCGACTGGGCAGATTTTGCACAGCGTTTCGTGACAGAAGATCTAGGCTTGAGCTGGAATCCACTCACCACCCAGATCGAACCACATGACTTCATCGCCGAGATGTTTCACGCACTGATGCGCCTGAATACGGTTCTACTGGATTTCTGCCGTGACATCTGGGGCTACATCGCCTGGGGCTATTTCAAGCAAAAAACCGTGGCCGGTGAAATTGGCTCATCGACCATGCCGCATAAAGTCAATCCGATTGATTTTGAAAATGCCGAAGGCAATCTGGGCATCGCCAATGCCCTGCTCGATCACCTGGCCGCCAAGCTGCCGGTTTCGCGCTGGCAGCGGGATCTCAGTGACTCGACCGCATTGCGCAGCGTCGGCAGCGGGCTGGCACATTGCATGATCGCATACCAGTCCTGCCTGCAAGGTATCGGTAAACTCGAAATCGAGCCGCAACGCCTGCAGCAGGATCTTGACGCCAACCTGGAAGTGCTGGCTGAAGCAATCCAGACGGTGATGCGACGTTATGGTATTGAGCAACCTTATGAAAAACTCAAAGACCTGACGCGTGGCCAGCGCATTGATCAGGCCCGTCTGCAGGCCTTCATCAACGATTTGGCCTTGCCGGAGGAAGCCAAACAAAGTCTGCTGCGCTTAAAACCGGCAGACTATACCGGCAATGCCGCCGAGCAGATCCGCAAGCTATTACCGTGACCAACCTGCCAAGTCATAGCCAACTGCTTGGCGGGATGAGCAGCGCGCAATTCCTGGCCGAATACTGGCAGCAAAAACCGCTTTTAGTGCGGGCCGCCTGGCCTGCATTCAGTAACCCGATCAGCCCGGAAGAACTGGCTGGACTGGCCTGCGAAGACGATGTCTGTGCCCGTCTGGTGCGCCAATCCGGGCAGCGCTGGCAGGTTCGGCACGGCCCTTTTAAAGAAACAGATTTCACTCGCCTGCCTTCAAAGCGCTGGACGGTATTGGTGCCGGATGTGGAAAAACACCTGCCGGAACTGCGCTGTATTCTGGAGCCGTTTCGCTTTATCCCGGACTGGCGGATTGATGATCTGATGATCGGTTACGCCGCAGAGCAGGGTTCGGTCGGCCCGCATGTCGACGAATTCGATGTTTTTTTACTGCAGGGACTGGGTCAACGATGCTGGCAGATCGATACCCGCCCG
The DNA here is from genome assembly GCA_041396125.1 of Gammaproteobacteria bacterium. Classification (GTDB taxonomy): domain Bacteria; phylum Pseudomonadota; class Gammaproteobacteria; order Competibacterales; family Competibacteraceae; genus JAWKZG01. The sequence goes on from JAWKZG010000004.1 coordinate 161,020, forward strand.
GTTACTCCTGATAATTATCAGGCCGACAGCGAGCTGCAGATTTTGCAGCACTTCGAGGCAGAATCCGAGTGGATTCTGGAACCTGGAGACATGCTGTATCTGCCACCCGGCGTTGCTCATTTCGGCGTGGCGCTGGAAGATTGCATGACGTATTCCATCGGCTTTCGGGCACCGAGTGTGCAGGATATGGTGGCTGATTTCTGCGACTATCTAATTCAGCGCAGCGCTGAAACCGGACGCTGGCGTGATCCAAAACTATCACCGGCAGACAATCCCGGCCAGATTCAGCCCTCAATATTGGACCAGCTGCAAATCCTGCTGCAACAGCAGCTGAGCTTTACCGATGGCGAGCTGCAAACCTGGTTTGGACGCTTTATCACTGAAGCCGGCACCGATCTGTCACCACTGCCAACAGCAGAAGTCCCCACCCCGACAGCGCTTGCTGACAAACTCACCCGGCACGAGCAGTGGCAACGTTGCAGCGCGACGCGGTTTGCCTATATTGCCCAAGCAGATCACGCTATTACTTTATTTATCGATGGCCAGGCTTATCCGCTTGCAAAGCAGGACGCCTGGCTGGGAAAATTGCTTTGCCGTCAGGTCAGCTTTCCAAGCAGCGCGCTGCTGCCTGCCCTGGCGCAGGCACAAACCAGTACGCTATTGCTGGAATGGATTAATCAAGGTTACTTATTAGCAGCAGATGATACATAAACCCATGCCCCCCAATACCGAGACGCCAACGATAATTTTTACGGCCGTCAGCTGGTCGGCTTATCAGCGCGAGCTGTATGACATCCGCTATCGTGTATTTGTCGTGGAACAGCAAGTACCGGAAGAGCTGGAACAGGATGAACACGATCCGGTCAGTCAGCATATTCTGGCTCGTACAGCCAGTGGTCTGGCGGTCGGGACTGGTCGTCTGTTGCCGGACGGCCATATCGGACGGGTTGCGGTGCTGGCAGACTGGCGCCGTTACGGTATCGGGCGGCAGTTAATGGAACATTTGATTGATCTGGCGCGTCAGCAAGGTCATAAAACTGTGCGCCTTAATGCGCAGATCGCGGCGCAGGCATTCTACACCCGGCTTGGATTTCACAGTGAAGGTGAGCCCTTCCAGGAAGCCGGTATTCCGCATCAAAGCATGTACCGGAATCTTTAACTGCTGTTCCCGACAATTAGTCAGTCCCGGCAGCGGCCAGTACTTCACTTGAAGTCGCATTAGAAACAGCACTTTAGTACCGGTTCCCAATACGTCAATCTGGCGTTAAGCTAAAGCTTATACTTGCACAAGCCCGGAAAAGTCCTATGCCAGAACACTCCGACCTTTCACCTGAACGCAGCCTGGAAACCCCGCAGGATGCCGTAACAGCTGCGGTTGAACTGATCGCCTCGGCTCGCCGTTCCCTATGTATTTTCTGCCCGCAACTACCACCTGTTTTGTTCAATGCAGCCGAATTCAATGACATCTTGCGCCACCAGCTGCTGCAGGAACCACGCTTGCACAGCTTCATGCTTGCGCCGCCCGCCAAGAACTGGCGTCAGACCTGTCCACAACTTACGCAACTGGTTGAACGCTTGAGCTCATTGGAGTTACGCACACCACCTGCGGATGAACTCGCTGATAGAAAAGAGTCCGGTCAGATTTTTTTAATCGCGGACAAAAAAGCAGTAATGCTATTAACAGATCCACGCCGCTGCGTCGGGCTATTTAATTCTGCTGCCGAGCTAGAGGCGAGAAAGCTTTTAGATTTCTTCAATCCATTGTGGGAAAAAAGCCAGACGGATACAGAGTTGCGCAGATTAGGTATTTAGGGGTCGGAATGTCAATCAATGCGTCAATCTTATGGCGTTTTTGTTAAGATAAAAATCAAAATGCGAAATGATATTTTCAGCGCTAATTTAGTCAATAAATTGACATTTTTCTATCTATTCCCAGAATCGGTTTTCATTTCACAACTCCTGACCTGAAAAAATATTTACTATTCGGTACTGACAAATAAACGTTGACAGTTTTCGTCACATTCTGCCGCTGCATGTTCAGCATGCGCTGAAAAATCACCGATAATGGATATGACATTGAAAAAATTTTTCGAAAATCAAGCTAGTTACCTGCTAACAATTTGGCACACATCCTGCAACATACCCTTTGTATGCAGATTATAGTTAATTGGAATTAGCTCAAGCTGCATACTCATGGTTAATCCCTTCTTGTTAGATCCTCCGATTTTAGGCGTCATGTTCATGACGCCTTTTCTTTTGCTTTTTTTCTGTCAAGCTGCTATCGAATAGCAAAAAAAAAACCATAACCCATTAATAATAAGTTATTTTATAATACTCTTCACGTATAAAACCCTGTCTTTCTTCGGAGCAGCTTGAGGAGCGCCCGCAAACCCTGCCTATACTTTTCTTTGACGCCCTGCTTCTGTGGTTTTGACTGACTCCCACAAACTTTCCTGCTCCGTTAGCGTCAAATTATTGAACATTTGCCCTGCTTGAGCGGCCAGTTTTTCCATGGCGCGAAAACGACGCTCAAACTTGGCGTTTGCGGCCCGCAAAGCTGTTTCCGGGTCCAATTTTAAAAAGCGGGCCAGGTTTGCACAAGCAAACAGTAAATCGCCGTATTCTTCCTGGATTTCTTCTTTTCCATCAACCAGTTCCATAGCCTCTTGCAATTCAGCCAGTTCCTCCTGAATCTTTGCGATTACGGGTTCAGGCTCTGTCCAGTCGAAACCTGCTCGTGCGGCCTTTTTCTGCAATTTGATTGCCCGGGTTAACGCTGGCAACGCCAGTGCCACATGATCGAGGGCACTCTCTGCAGCTTGTCGCTCAGCCGCCTTGATTTGCTCCCAGGCTTGATGCTGTTGCTCCTCATCAGCATAGACCTGGTCAGCAAACACATGCGGGTGACGCCTGATCATTTTGGCGCATATCGCCTGCACAACATCCCCGAAATCAAAAATGCCCTGCTCGCGGGCTATTTGCGCATAGAACACAACCTGAAACAGCAAATCACCCAATTCGTCTTTAAGATCAGCGAGATCCTCCCGCTCGATCGCATCAGCAACTTCATAGGCCTCTTCAATAGTGTAAGGAACGATACTGGCATAGCTTTGGGCACGATCCCAGGGGCAGCCTGTCTCAGGCTCCCTAAGCTTGCGCATTATTTCAATAAGACAATTTATTTCAGACACTTAAAAAACCCCGCGAATAATTTCAAACACACAGCAACTTGTGTACCTTCATTACGATGAAACAGTAATCACGCTGGCTGTATTATGGCAATTTACCAGGGCCAGTGCTTTGTATACTCAAACTCGCACAATAGCCCAACCGTTCTGTACAGGCGATAGCATCCACACAATGGCAGCTACCAATATTGCTGTACAAGGCTCTGCTGTGACCGCAACCGTCTTATTCTCTCTGACTGCCGAGTCAGAGCAGCCTGAAACAACGGCTAACAAGCCCTGTGGCCAACAGCCTTGCTCCTAAAGCAAGACCTAACAGAGCCTTTTTATTTAATTGGCCTGAAGTTTGCATAATTTAGCCATATAGTGCCTTAGCATATAATAAGCGCACATCTAAAAACCTTCGATTCACGCGATGTAACATTTGAATGTTTTATTGTTTAACAAGTTAGATATGCAGCGTGCTATCGTTTCTGATAAGCTTTTAAAAATGCGATCAAAAATCAAGCAAATATCTTTAATAAATGAAACGATGCTTTATTTGATATGCACACGCTATTTGAGTGAATTTTCAGCGAGATATTGAATGACAAGTAAAAAGCTTTTCTCGATTGCCGCTGTTGGGATATCCGATACAGAACGCAACGTTTTGCGCAATATATTCAGATTGTCGCAGCATCGTGTGCGGTCATATTCTCTATTGGAAACAGAAGCCTCAACGCCCGATATCGCGATGTTCGATGCGGAGATCGGCGGCACAGCCAGTTCGCTGGCTAGCTGGCGTCAGCGTCACCCATCACTGCCAACAGTGGTCATCACCCGCGAGGCACCAACTGAAAGCGATCCTTATCGGATTCGCCGACCGTTTGTTGCCACAAGAGTACTCAGTATTCTGGATCAGATTGTTATCAAAGAACTGAGTTATGTACCGGAACTGGTCATCGGTGCAGACGTCGGCACGGCTACCGGCAATACCGAGCAGCTGGTTTCCAACGCTGCCAATCAGGCAGTGCAGTCGCAGCCCGACGATTTCCGGCATCGTGCTCTGGTCGTTGATGACAGTCTGCCTGTGCGTAAACAGATTGAGATCGAGCTAAAACTGCTTGGCGTTGCTGCAGATTTTGCCGAAAGCGGTGAGGATGCATTTAGCATGCTGAGCTCAAACTCGTACGATATTATCTTTCTGGATGTTGTTCTGCCTGGTGTTGATGGTTATAAAATCTGCAAAACCATCAAGAAAGATAAAAGCAAAAAAGCCACTCCAGTTATTATGCTAACCAGTAAATCTTCTCCATTTGATCGTATTAGAGGAACATTTGCCGGATGTAATACTTATCTGACCAAACCTGTTTCGCATGATTCATTTCAGAAAGTTGTTAAACATTACTTGCAGTGATGTTTTATAAAATCATTTCAATTTTCGAATTTTATTACTCAATAAAGTAATAAAAAAATTTATAAAACTAGCTCAAATATTTAACTCTCGGAGAGATTATGACTATTAATAAAATACTGGTTGTCGACGATTCACAAGCCGAATTAGAGAATATTAAAAACATTGTTCAAGAGGCTGGCTATCCTGTCATCAGCGCTACCAATGGAAAGGAAGCTGTTGATCTTGCAAAAGCTGAACTGCCTGACTTGATATTTATGGACATTATCATGCCTGACATGGATGGCTATGCCACTTGTCGTCTGTTAGCCAATGACAGTACGACAAAACAGATACCGGTTGTTTTCGTAACCAGTAAAAATCAAAAAGCGGATCGGCTCTGGGCTCAAATGCAGGGGGGCAAGGCCTTTATTAGCAAACCTTATCAAGCTGACGACATTATTGATCAGATCAAAGCTTTCCAGTAGGTCAGAATATCCATTCATTATGTATAACCTTTAATCGTTAATCGCCATGACTGATACCGTAAGCCTCAAGAGCCAAACCTGGCTAAGCCCCAGCGCAGCTCTATCCCGCTTTAAAGCAAAACCGATTTTGACTTCTGTCAATGTTGACAGCCAGGAACTGCTGCTGGGACAGCGTCCGGCCCGGTTCGGTTTCAGACTGGGTAGCTATGGGCTACTGCTCGGCGCACAGGTCACCAGTGAGGTGCTTGAACCTTTGCAGATCTATCGCGTGCCCAACACCAGCGCTGAATGGCTCGGTCTGGTTAATCTTCGTGGCAATCTGGTACCAGTCTACGATCTCAGTGCTATTTTAGGCTGGCCACGTGATGAGTCAGTCAAATCCATGATGCTTTTTCTGGGCCAAGGCCAGGAAATGCTCGGCATCATGATTGATGGACTTCCGCAAGCGCCGACTCTCGACCAGCCATTACAGCGCTTGCCCGCTTTACCTAAAAATTTGCAGGCTTATGCCGATCAAGCCTATATCGATCAAGGCATCACATGGGTTGAGTTCGATTACAAGGGATTTTTCCGCAATTATATCGAGCACCTGACTTCCCCCTCAAGTTAGCCGTTTCTGCACATCATTCGCATGAAAAAACCATCGGATAACGAAATTGTTATGGAGCAAAAAAATGTTTAGAAAATTGTTGGTCTGTATCGTTTGCTGCTTGCCATTGACGGTGCTGGCGCAAGACGAACTCTCCCAGGAAGACCTGGAGCATTTGCTGAGAATCAAAATAAGGACTGTGCAGACCTTTGCCCTGAATCCCATTCTGGTCGAAGCGGTGCGCTTACAGAATGAACAGGATCTATCACTGGAAACAATCCAGCAACGCGATAAGAAATGGTCGGAGTCGGACCGTTTGACTGCCTTCAAGCTATCTTTGCAGCGTAACAAAGCAGGTCGTTTCTTAAAACGTAATGTTGACGCTAACGACGCTATCGCCGAGGCTTTTTTAACTGACAACCAGGGTGCCAACGTAGCCGCCTATCCCATTACCAGCGATTACTGGCAGGGCGATGAGGAAAAATGGATTGAGGCCTACAACAATGGTAACGGCAAAATCTATATCGGCCCGATTGAGAATGATGCCAGCAGCAACACGCTTAGCGTACAGATCTCAGCCCCGGTTATCGATGATACAGCCACCATTGGTGTACTCGTCATGGGCATTACCTTGAACTACCTGCAAGATAAACAGCAAGTTAGCCAAAACTAAGCAGAAGGTTTCCACTATGCCACATCATGTCACTGCTGTTCATCCGGCCAGACCAGATTTACGACGCCGTCTGCGTCATTCCTTTGGGACGGCTATAGCACTCGTCATGGCCCTGCACCCTCTGACTACTGTTGCTCAGGAAGTTGGGGTTAGCCCAGACAGTATCAAATTGGGCAGCGTTCTGGTCCTGGAGGGCGATGCCAGCGGTTTAGGACAAGGCATGAAATTAGGGCTGGAAACTGCGCTTAAAGGTCATACGGTTCAGAACAGAAGTATTGAGGTTACCTACCTCAACGATTTCTACGATCCCCAAACCACAGTCCAGCAGACCCAAAAACTGATCGACGAAGGCATTTTTGCCATGATCGGGAATGTCGGCACACCCACAGCGCGTGTTGCACTGCCACTCCTGGCGAAAAATGCTGTGCCTGCAGTAGGTTTTTTTACCGGTGCAGGCTTGTTACGCCCTGGTGAAGGCGATGTAATCAACTACCGCGCCAGCTATGTACAAGAAGTCAGCGCTGTTATTGGCGCAGCGTTACAAGCCGGCCTGGCACCAGCAGAAATCTGTGCCTATGTGCAAAACGATGCTTATGGAATGGCTGGCATTGCCGGCGTCATTAATGCATTCGATGGTATTGCTGAAGCACAGGATATTATCGCCACGCTGACCGAGCTGATGCAAATGGAGGGCGAGCACCCGGAACGTAATTATATAGGCCCTGTTGGAGTTTATCAGCGCAATACCATGATCGCTCGTGACGGCCATGATTCGCTGAAGGTCTGGGAAGAGATCAGCAATTATTCTTGTCGCCTGGTGGTCACAGTTGGCGCTTACACGCCGATCGCACAATTTGTCGGTTATGCCCGTTCAAAAGGTGATAACTGGATTACCAGTGCGGTGTCGTTCACCGGTGCGTTTAATCTGCGCGATGCGCTGGCAGAAAATGGCATTCAGGACAAGGTTATCATGACGCAGGTCGTACCCCCGCTGGATTCCCAGCTGCCTATTATCCAAAAAGCCCGAGCCGAGTTGCAGGATAACTTAAGCTATGTCTCGCTCGAGGGTTATATCGTCGGGCGTATGTTTCTACACCTGATGGACAATATCAATGGCGCGATCACCCGGCAAAATTTCCTGAGTACAGTGCAAGGCAAACGCTATGTACTGGATGGGCTAAGTCTGGACTTTACCGACGATAATCAGGCCTCTGATCTGGTTACACTGACCCTGCTGTCAGGCAGTCAATACCAGGTGATTGACCCGGATCAGCTTAAACAGATTTTTACCCAGTAAGTAATTTCCATCATTTTTCATTTTTTTATTAATTCATCAGTCGCAGACGAGGCGTTAGGCTATGATTCGTAATCTTACTATCCGCACCCGCTTGCTGCTACTCATCGTGGTACAGATTTTTGTACTGCTGATCGTTGGCGGCACAGGCTTATTCAGCCTGAACAGCGCGACTCAATCCATGGCAAAACTGAACAGAAACATCGACAACCAAGTCGATGTAAACCGCCTGGCTGAGATCGTGCGTACTGGCTTAATTTCAACAACCAATGATGTTTCCGTAGGCGCCATCAGTTGGGAAGAAGGGCGACAAAGGCTCGCCAAAGCACAAGAAAACTTCGATCAGGCCTGGCAGATTTATCTAGCCTCGCTGTCTCCGGAAGAAGCTGAGTTTGCTCAGGATTTACACCAGTTAACCCGGGCCGATGTAGCCACTGCGTTCACCCAGCTGGGTAATTTGTTTGAATCACGTGACCGGTCACGCCTGAATCTGTTCTTGACCAATGAGTACAATGATCTGGTCGACCCCTATTTTGCAACCCTGCAGGCACAGGCAACCCAACAGCAAATGGTTGCTGCAGAGGACACGCTGCAGGCGCAGGAAAACAGCCGCGTATTGCTGTTCAGCAGTCTTGCGATTGCCGCTGTTGGTATCTTCCTGGCTATTCTGATGAGCACCCTGTTTTATCGCTCCATCTCCCGCCCTGTCCGCAGAATTGCCGATACGGTGCATGAAGTCGCCAGCGGCAACTACAATGCCCGCACCCAGATCCAGGGGCAGGACGAACTGGGTCAACTGGGGCAGGCTTTTGACCAGTTACTGGATGATCGTGTTACCTCGCTGGCCGAAGCCCAGAATGAAAACGAACAGTTGAATAACTCTGTTATTTCGCTGCTGCAGGCGGTGTTCCAGCTCTCGCAACGTGACTTGACTGTTAAAGTTCCGGTTACAGAAGACGTTACCGGTCCGGTTGCCGACGCCTTGAATCTGCTGACCGACGAAACCTCCAAGGTGTTGATGCAGGTTACCCGTATTTCGGACGACGTGGCCACAGCTTCCACCAAGGTTAAAGCACAGTCTGATGTCGTTATTGCCATGGCCGAGATTGAACAGCAGGAAGTTAACCAGACGGCTCAGGAACTCGCCAGCGCGGCGGTTGCCATGAACGAAATTGCCGACTTGGCCAAGATCTGTAACAGTGCGGCTGATAACGCAAGCAAAACAACCCAGCAGGCGTTGGAAACGGTAACTAATACCGTCAGCGGTATCAACGGTATCCGCGATACCATCCGCGAGACGGAAAAACGGATTAAACGTCTGGGGGAACGCTCGCAGGAAGTCATCGGGATTGTAAGCATCATCAACTCGATTGCAGAACGTACCCACATACTGGCCTTGAACGCCAGTATGCACGCAGCATCTGCGGGTGAAGCAGGCCGCGGCTTCGCGGTGGTGGCAAACGAGGTACAGCGTCTGGCGGAAAACTCTCGTGAAGCCACGTCGCAGATCGCAACGCTGGTTAATAACATCCAGGCGGAAACCGCTGATACTGTTGCCACCATGAACGAGGCTATCACCCAGGTGGTTGAAGGTAGCCGACTGGCTGAGGCAGCGGGTGACCAAATGCGTCTGACGCAGCGCACTACAGCTGATCTCGTATCATCCGTACAGCAAATTGCACAAAGCTCGGTGCACCAGGCACAAATCACCAATGGTCTGCTGGAACGAGCTGCGCAGATTCAGTCCAGCACTCAACAGACCAGCCAGCAGTTACAGGAACAGACTATTCAGACCGGTAACCTGGTGGAATACGCAAAAACCCTGGTCGACTCAGTGCGGGTATTCAAACTTCCCGCTCTGGAAGCGGATTTCGAGCAACCAGCAACCAGCGAAGCGGCTTAAGCCGCTAGTGCGACGTTGCCAGTATCTGCAGGGGTTAAGAGAGGTCACGCGGGAATCATTATGATGGCTATTGCGGAACAGGATCGACTCAAGCTGGAGGCCGAGCTCGCCGATGTGGTCGCTATCCTGATGGATAGTTACGACAGCGGCGGCACCGGCCTGGCACCGCCGATCACGCAGGCTTATGCTGCGCGGATCGCGCATATCGGCGAACAGGCAAAAGATGCCGGTCTGGCTGGGCTGAGTCTGGCTTGCAGCGTACTGCAGCAACGTTTGCAGCCCTACAGTGACCGACCTGCCGGTGGAACCATTCAGGAGTTGCTGGAAGAATGGCCGGTACTGGCCATGAGTTATCTGGCTGAACCTGCCGATGAACAACAGCTGCAGGACTTACTGCAACATCTCCAGTCAGACGCCTGGGAACTGCCTCTGCCGGACACGGCGCTGGAACAGCTGGATCTTTTACTGGGCGATGCCAGTAACGACAGCATGCATACAGATTCCGCCGAGTCTGCCAGCATGATAAATGGGTCCTCGGACGCTATCCTCGACAAGCCGCTTGATTCTACAAACAGCAATCTTGCCGTCGAATCCGAGCACCTTGCCCTGAACGAGGCCTCATCGCCGCCGCAAGCTCAGTCGAACCGATGCCGTCAGCCATAACGACTAACGAGAGTGTTGCGCCGGCGGCAAGCACAACATCGGCTGAGCTCATCGCTCCGACAGAAACCGAGACGACTGCGCTCAAAGCCACAGAACCAACACCCTTGTTCAGCGCAGAACCAGTGGGTGCAGAACCAGTGGGTGCAGAACCAGCGGGTGCGGAACCAGCGGGCTTAGAAGCAGTACAATCGGGTATTGCTACCTTACTGGACATCCTGGCACCAGCTCTCGAAGATAACTCCCCCGCCACTCTGAATCTCATTCTGCGGCGTTTTGCCGAACAGCTGCACAAGATCAGCGACAATGCTGTCGCTGCTGGCATGCTCGGCTTCTATGATTTAAGCCTGTTATTCGCTGAGCAGCTCAATCAGATCAGTGAGCGTGAAGATGACTGCAGCCAGGACGAACTTGCCCTGCTGGAAGAGTGGCCCACACTGGCCATGTGTTATCTGGATGCTCCCAGTGACCCGGCCAATGCCCAGGCCCTGATTGAGCATATGACAAGCAGCGCCTGGCGGGCACCCATGCAGGCTGAAGAAGCCGCAATGTTGCTGGATATGCTGCAGCAAAGCGCTATCTCAGCCGACACTCTGGCATTTGACGATGGTGATATCACGCCAGCCGGTGATCCGCTGGCCACAGACAGTGAAGCAGGTCTGTGGGCTGGAGCCTCTGCGGCAGAAGACCTCGACAATATCCCCTTGTGGGATAACTCGCCAGACAATGAAACAACCGGGACTGAAACGCTTTCGGCTGCCGACAAGCCAGACGTACCGCCTGAGACAACGGTCCCCTTAGCTGCTGAACCAGCGTTATTTGTGGCTGATGAGGCTACTGAACAGCCCGCTCTTGACGCAGAAATTTCCGTGTCGGATGAAACGCCTGATTTGCTGGCAGTCCCATCCGACGAGTCTTCATCCATAGCGTTCAGCGACGCTGCTGAGATAGGCATTGGCGAAGAACCGGAACAACTTACCCCAGAGTTACACTCGAAGTTACACCCGGCATTACACCCGGGGCTGAATGCAGATGATTACCCGGCTGACAACCTGGACTCCGAAGCAGCAATCGCTCCCGACAGCGACATGCCCAGTGATTTCGATCTGAGCGAGGAATCAGTAACAACTGATCTCGATCTGAGCGAGGAACCGTCAGTAACAACTGATCTCGATCTGTCTGATGATGAAGCACCAGCGTCGATTAGCGAAGACCTGCTGGAAATTCTGCGGGTCGAGCTGGCCGAAATCGCTGAAGCCGGTGAGCAAAGCCTGAGCGTTGTACAAAACCCTGCCAGCAACGCGGAACAACGCCAGCAGGCACTGGAAAGCTATACCGAAGAACTGGAACGGCTCAGCCTGGCGGCTGACTCAATCGGCTTGCAGGGCCTGGCGCAATTGTGCGCTCACCTGCATGCCAACCTGGATGCGTTCACGGCACGCGAGCAAGTCTTGAGCGATCAGGAAAGTGCGTTATTACGTGGTTGGCAGCAACCCGTGCTGGGCTATCTCGAAGCCATCGGTACCGAGGCAAGCAGTCGCCAGTTAGTAGATTTTATGACGCAGGCGGAATGGCTGTTACCACTTGATCAGGATACCGCCAATGACATTCTGGAAAGCCTGCGACACCCGGCACCAAGTCTGGAAGATTTTGGCGAAGTCGAAGAGCGCCCGCGCGAAGCCCGGCCCGAGGATGTATCGCTGGAGCTGCCACCGGAAACCAACCCGGAATTGCTCGACAGTCTGCTGCAGGAACTGCCTAACCAGACCAGTGAATTCTCGGCGGCTATTCAGCAACTCTATGAAGGTACGGGCACGCAGGCCGACATGGAAGCGGCGCAACGTATCGCACACACTCTCAAGGGTGCAGGCAACACGGTCGGCGTGACCGGAATCGCGACGATCACGCACCATATTGAAGATATCCTGATCGCCCTGGGCAAAGAACACAGTCTGCCTACCCGCAAGCTGTCCGGCGTACTGATGGACGCAGCTGACTGTCTGGAAAGCATGTGTGAATCGCTGCTTGGACTCAGTGATCCTCCGGCTCAATCCCAGGCAGTGCTGCAAACCATTCTGGATCTGGCCAACCGGATTGATCGCGAAGGCGTGCCCAGTATTATGGCGGATGATAGCGTGACCTCACCGGTTCGCGAGAAATCCACCCCGGTCACGCCCACAGTTGCCGATATAACACCCAGCCAAACGCCTGCCCCGGTGCTCACACAGCAGCCGGCCCAGCCAGTGCAACAGGCCGCAGCAGCGAACACCGCTCAGCGTGAGGACAGCACCGCCACGGCGATGGTACGGGTACCTGCAACGCTGATCGATGAGCTGTTGCGCCTGGTCGGCGAGAGCATCATCCTGACCGGTCAGGTACAGGAACGCATCCGCGCCAATATGGCACAGGCCACACTGGTTCGTGAGCAGAATAAAACCTTGCAGCAGCTGGTCAACGAACTCGAACAGCTGGTCGATGTACAAGGCGTAGGATTGCCCTCCATGGCGGTCCGGCAGGATGGCCATTTCGATCCGCTGGAAATGGATCAGTATAACGAGCTACATACGGTTACCCGACGGCTGGTGGAAGCTGCGGCTGACGCACAGGCACTGGATGAAGGGATCAATGATAACTTCACTGAGCTGGATACCCTGATGAGCGATCAGACCCAGGTCCATCGGGATACTCAGGAAACCGTTATGCGCACCCGCATGGTAACGATCCAGACGGTCGTCCCGCGCCTGCAGCGTGCCGTACGCCAGACCGGGCGCTTGACCGACAAAGAGGTCGAGCTCACGGTTAAGGGCGGCAATACCCTGATCGATAGCAATGTACTCAGCGATATTATCGATCCTTTGATGCATATCCTGCGCAATGCTATCGACCATGGCATTGAGCCGCCAGAGGTACGCAAAGCCCATAATAAGCCAGGCAACGGGCATATCACACTGTCGTTTCAGCGTGAAGGCAACAGCATCGTAGTGCGCTGTCAGGACGACGGTAAAGGTCTGGATCTGGACGGCATTCGTCATACTGCGGAACAACGTGGCCTGTTACTACCCGGCCAGTCGATGAGCGAGGAAGAATTAACCCGTCTGATTCTGCAGCCCGGCTTTTCAACCCGTACCCAGGCGACCCAGGTTTCCGGGCGTGGCATCGGGATGGATGTTGTCTACAGCGAAGTCCTGCAACTGAAAGGCTCCTTGGCCATTAGAAGCGACCCTGGCAAGGGCTGCACTATCGAGATGCGTCTGCCGGTCACACTGATCTCGACTCATGCTCTTATGGTGCGTTGCGGCGATGATATTTTCGCTGTCGCCGAGCGCGGTATTGAGCAGCTGGTGCACGCCACCACGGGCGAGGTCATGAATATTAGCGACCGTCTGGTGTATAAGCTCAACGAACAACTTTACGACGTACTGCAACTGAGTCTCTGCTGCACTTGCCGCTCTATGGCGAGCCAGAAGAACTCATGCAACGCCCGGCGCTGCTGGTACGCGATGAAACCGGGGCGATCAAAGCTGTGATGGTTGAAGAGATGATTGACAGCCGCGACCTAGTGGTCAAACCCATTGGCCATTTCACCCCCATGTCAGAGGCGTGCTAGGCGCAACTATTCTCGGCGATGGCAGTATCACGCCAGTGCTGGATATGCCCGATTTATTGCGTTCCACCGGTGTTGCAACGCCCGGCACACAGTCCGATTTGCCTCGTACAGCTCATGCCATTGCCGCGAAGCCGCCCAGTCGGCCCAAAGCATTGATAGTGGATGATTCACTCAGCGTGCGCCGCACCATGCAACAGCTGGTTAGTGATGCCGGTTTCGATGTCATTACCGCACGCGATGGTTTGGAGGCTGTAGCCATCCTGAATACCGAAGTACCGGCAGTTATGCTGGTTGACATGGAGATGCCCCGGATGAACGGTCTGGAGCTTACCCTGCATGCGCGTGCTCAGGCAACGACCCGGGATCTGCCTATTATCATGATTACATCCCGTTCTACCGCTAAACACCGGCAAGAGGCAGAGATCGCAGGAGTCAACGAATACCTGGTCAAACCCGTTGCCGATGATGAATTGATCAGTCTTATCAATAAGGCAGTGATGGCATGAACCTGACAGCAACAGCAATGGACACTCTTGATTTACTCAACGAGCCGGTTTATCTGGCTTTGCAGATTGACCACCTGCGCTTGTTGGTACCGCAAACACAATGCACCGCAATGGCCTCGGTGGAAACACTGCAGCCCAAACGGGACGGCAGCCAGCCGGGGATAGGTCTGATCAGTCGCGGGCAACAGATATGGCCAGTCTATGCGCTGAACAACCTCTTGAGCTGACAACCGACCCGCCCAGCACACGCGCTCAATGCGTCTTGCTGACAACGGGAACTGAACGCATCGGCTTATTGTGCGATCAGGCATTTCCGATAGAGCGCAGCGAGCTTATTGTCGGATCAGTGCCTGCCTGCATGCGCAGCAATGGATTACTGTTCAGCGGCCTGGCAATCTACCAGGATCAGATCGCGTTCCTCAGCACGACCGATATTCTGTACCGACAACTTCAACGCGCCGAGCATTGAGAGAGGGATCATAAAATGGCAAGCAGCAATGCATGGATATTACCCCTGGACGAAACTCTGAACGCGGCCGTCGGCGAATTCGAAATCATTCACCTGGTGCATTATCCCGCGCTGTTCTCAGTACCCGGCGCACCGTATTATTGCAATCAGGTGCTGGTCTGGCAGAAGCAGATTCTGCCTGCGCTGGATCTGGGTGCCTGGTTATGGGGGCGACCCATGCAGCATACCCCGAACCTGGCTGCAGTTGCCACGTACCCTGACCCCGATGGCGGCGAACCACAATATGCCGGACTGTTACTAGCGGATATTCCGCGTCAGACGCTGGTAGACGACAGCCAGGCCTGCGATCTGCCCGGAACCCCGGCAGGCTGGCGCCAGTTGTCGATTTCCTGCTTCCGTGATAATGAACAGACAGTGCCGATTATCGACCTGCAAACCGTTTTTTCCGGTGCCCTGATGCACTCGCAATAAGTGCACTAAAGCAGAAACTGCCGCTTTTACCGGCCTTTAATAACGCAGGCAATCCTGCTGCTGTGCCAGCTGTTCGGCGCTCAGCAGAAAGACACCATCGCCACCGTGCTCAAACGCCAGCCAGGTAAACGGCAGTTCGGGGAATGCCTCGCTCAACGCATACTGGCTGTTGCCAACCTCGACAATCAACAGGCCTTGCGGATTTAAATGATCCAGCGCCTGTTGCAAGATCCGGATCACGCAGTCCAGTCCCTGCTCTCCGGCAGCTAAACCAAGGCGTGGTTCATGGTGATATTCAGTGGCCAAATCCTGCATGTCGTCTTCGCTGACATAAGGCGGATTACTGATGATGATGTCGAAACGTTCGGTGCCCAGCGCCGCAAATAAATCGGATTCGACCGCTTGCACTCGTTCGGCCAGATTGTGCTCATCAATATTGCGCTGTGCCACAGCCAATGCATCTGCAGAGATATCCGATAACGTCACCTCCGCTTCGGGAAAAACGTGAGCGCAGGCAATCCCGATACAACCGCTGCCTGTACACAGATCCAGTACCCGCTCGACAGCATCGG
This sequence comes from Gammaproteobacteria bacterium, assembly GCA_041396125.1. Classification (GTDB taxonomy): domain Bacteria; phylum Pseudomonadota; class Gammaproteobacteria; order Competibacterales; family Competibacteraceae; genus JAWKZG01. The sequence goes on from JAWKZG010000004.1 coordinate 176,809, forward strand.
GCTCGCTCAGCCAGGGCTGAAAGCAGGCATGGATCAACTCTGCCAGTGGTGAACGCGGTACCAGCACCCGTTCATCGACATAAAACGGCAAGCCCATAAACCAGGCTTTATGGGTCAGGTAAGCCGCTGGTTTGCGTTCTTGGATACGCCGTTGCAATAACGCCAGCACAGCAGCTTTCTCGCTATTTGTCAGCGCTGCCTGCAGGTAGTTTTCATGCAGATCCGGGGGCAGATGCAAAGCATGCAGCACCAGTGCTGCGGCTTCATCAATGGCATTATCAGTGCCGTGGCCAAAATAAATCCCGGCCTCATTCATCCGGCTGGCACCCCAGCGGATAAAGTCGCGAATAGTATGCAAAGTGTGCTGGACAGTTTCAGTAGTCATAGGTGTTCATAAGCGTTGCGAAAGTGCGTTTATATCACACTGTACAGCGCATGTTGCTGCCAATAAGCAATGACCGGATATGCCTGTTCGCGAGTGCTTATTGCGCACTGCATCATTAGCGAATTTCCGTTACACTTGGCGGTACAGATTGAGCTACCCAGATTGTCCACCCGAATTTACCGATGAGATTAGCGCTTGCGTGTCTGTTCAGACACAGGCAGCCCACTGCCAACCTCGCAGTAACCGCTCGGACAAGCCGAGCCCAAACAACCCGATCAGAAGCTATCCTATGCCACGCATAATCGACCGGCTCCGCAACCTGCCGCAGTATCTGCTGCCACAGAAGAGCATTACCCGCAGCGCCTACCGGCTCACTCGCATCCGCACGCCCTGGTTTAAAAATGCCTTTATCCGCTGGTTTTGCCGCCAGTTCCGGGTCGATATGCATGAAGCCGCGCAACCCGATTGCCAAGCCTATGAGCATTTTAACGCCTTTTTCACTCGTGCCCTGAAAGCCGGAGCGCGTCCTATTGACCCGGCGGAAAATACAGCGGTCTGCCCGGTCGATGGCACGGTTAGCCAGCTTGGTTTGATCGACGATGATGCTATTTTCCAGGCCAAGGGTCAGCAGTATTCACTGACCCGGCTGCTGGGCGGCGATGCCAACCATGCCAAGCTGTTTCGTAATGGCAGCTTTGCAACACTATACCTTTCACCGCGCGATTATCACCGGATTCATATGCCGCTGGCTGGCCAGTTGCGCGAGATGGTGCATATTCCGGGTAAATTATTCAGCGTCTCGCCGCTCACTACCCGGGTAGTGCCCGATCTGTTCGCCCGCAACGAACGCGTGGTTACCCTGTTTGACAGTCAGGCCGGACCGATGGCGCTGATCCTGGTCGGTGCGATCAATGTTGCATCCATTGAAACAGTCTGGGCCGGTGTGATAACCCCCCCACTGGGACACAGCATCCGCCGCTGGCATTACCCCGACAGCGGCACCGGCTGCGTCCAGCTGGCCAAAGGTGCGGAAATGGGTCGCTTTAATATGGGCTCTACCGTTATCGTTCTGTTCGGCCCGGAAGCCGTTGACTGGGCGCCGGCACTACAGGCCAGCAGCACTGTCCGTCTGGGTCAGGCACTGGCACAGATTCGATCTGCTGCTTTGCAATCTACAGACATCAGAAACGACATGGAGAAGCACGATGAACAGTCTCGGTAATCAGCCAGGTACATCTATTAATGTCATGCGCTCCGCTACCACTGGCAGGCATGTTACCGGCCGCCAGGCATGACTGAAACCAAAGCGATTAATCTGGCGCTGCAAGGCGGCGGCGCACATGGCGCGTTTACCTGGGGCGTACTGGACCGACTGCTGACCGACCAGCGGATACGCATTGAAGGCATCAGTGGCACCAGTGCCGGCGCCATGAATGCAGCGGTGCTGGCTGACGGCATGCGCAAAGGCGGCCCCGAACAGGCCCGTCAGTCACTGCATGATTTCTGGCGTGCTGTCAGCAACAGCACACGCTTCAGTCCGCTGCAGCGTACCGCACTGGATGCCTTGCTGAGCAACTGGAATCTGGATTATTCACCGGGTTATGTTGGCTTTGATCTGCTTACCAGACTAAGCTCGCCGTATGACTTGAATCCTCTGAATATCAACCCGTTGCGCGATCTGGTCGCCGAACTGATCGATTTCGACAGCGCCCGCCGTTGCGATCAGGTTAAATTATTCATTTCCGCCACTAATGTGCATACCGGGCGGGTTCGGGTGTTCCGGCAAACTGAAATTACAGCAGACGTTTTGATGGCATCGGCCTGCCTGCCGCTGGTTTTCCAGGCGGTGGAAATTGATAATGTGCCGTACTGGGATGGGGGGTATACGGGTAATCCGGCGCTGTTCCCGCTGTTTTACGAGTGCACCAGTAACGACATCGTGATCGTGCAGATCAACCCGCAGAAAATAAACTACACGCCGCGCAGCGCCCGCGAAATTCTCAACCGATTGAACGAAATCACCTTTAACGCCAGCATGCATCGGGAACTGCGCTCAATCGAGTTTGTAGACCGGTTACTGGAACAGCATCGGCTTGATCCCGAGCACTACTCCAAAATTCTGGTCCATCTGATCGCCAGCGCCGAAATGGATCAGCTTAACGCGTCCAGTAAACTGAACGCGGAATGGGCTTTTCTGCTGCATATGCACGATATCGGCTGGCGCAACGCGGAACTCTGGCTGGCGGATAATTACACCAAACTGGGACACGAATCCAGTGTGGACTTGCGCGCAATGTTCCAGTAATCAAGTCGTCCCTGCTCAGATCGCACGCGAAAATCGCTGTTCGGTTTGCTGACGCAGATAGTGATCGAAAACCATGCAGATATTGCGGATCAGCAAGCGCCCCGGTGGCAATACATCAATGCCGTCAACGCGCAGACGCACCAGACCGTCACCCTGCATCACCGCCAGCTGTTTCAATTCGGGCTGAAAATACTCGCTAAAGCGCAAATTGAACTCGTCTTCAATAACGACGGTATTTAAAGTGAAATTGCAAATCAGCCGGTTAATGACCGTCCGGCGCAGCAGATCATCATGATTAAGATGCACGCCGCGAAAGACCGGTAACTCGTCGCGCTCAAGCGCGCTGTAGTATTCATCCAGGGTTTTGACATTCTGGCTGTAACTGTCGCCAACCTTGCCAATTGCTGTCATCCCCATCGCCACCAGGTCGCAATCGGCGTGGGTGCTATAGCCCTGAAAATTCCGGTATAGCGTACCGTTGCGTTGTGCCTGCGCCAATTCGTCATCAGGTTTGGCAAAATGATCCATACCGATATAGACATAACCTGCGCCGATCAGACGACGGATAACATGCTGCAGAATTTCAAGCTTGACCGCGGGTGACGGCAGCTCCTCGGACCTGATCTGGCGCTGGGTTTTAAACATTGCGGGCAGGTGCGCATAATTGAATACCGATAAGCGATCCGGCTCCAATGCCAGTATCTGATTCAGGGTACGGTCAAAACTGGCTACCGTCTGCAGCGGCAGGCCGTAGATCAGATCCAGGCTGATGGATTTAAAACCTTCATCGCGCGCCGCCTGTATGGCCCGTTCAGTGACATAGCGCGACTGAATGCGGTTGACTGCCTGCTGTACCTGAGGGTCAAAATCCTGCACACCCATGCTGATACGGTTGAAACCGAGTTCACGCAACAAATGGATCGATTCCGGTGTTACTTCACGCGGATCGATTTCAATGGAATATTCTCCGCTATCATCGTCCAGCAGCTGAAAATGACGTCCGGTAACGGCCATCAGCTCACGCATTTGATCGGTACTGATAAACGTTGGTGTACCACCGCCCCAATGTAATTGCCGCACCGGCCGGGAAGAATCGAACAAAGCGCCCTGCAGCGCTATTTCCCGATACAGATGTTCCAGGTAAGATACGGCCCGCCGCCGGTTCTTGGTGATAATTTTGCTACACGCGCAGTAAAAACAGACTGTGTCACAAAACGGAATATGAAAATACAGCGACAATGGCCGTCCACTGCTATTGCTGGCCTGTGCCAGGCGGCGATAATCTGCAGCGGTATAGCCTGTATGAAACTGTACCGCAGTCGGGTAGGATGTGTAGCGGGGTCCCGCCTTATCGTACCGGTTGATGAGATCACTGTTAAAAACGACTGCTGTATCCATAATTAAACACCTCTTGGTTTACCTCCCCGCATGCATACCCTGCTAAGTAGAATTGAATTCAAGGAGCAATACTTTGATACAGATCAACCAATGCCAGCATCGGTAGATCATTGATGCATCCAGATGCTCTGGCCTCAGCTACGCTTTTATTGGTCGCTGCTGTACTTGCAGTGGCACTGTTTCGGCGTATTAATCTGCCCCCGATTCTGGCTTATCTGTTCGTCGGCCTGATCCTCGGCCCGCATGCTCTGGGCTGGTTCTCGGCAGCCGAAGAAACTTACCTGCTGGGCGAGATCGGCATCGCATTTTTATTGTTTGCGATTGGCCTGGAATTTTCCCTGCCACAATTCTGGAGCATGCGGCAGACCCTGCTTGGCCTGGGCGGTGCACAAGTCCTGATCGGCACCATCTCGGGGGCATTGATTGCCTGGCTGAGCGGAGTCCATTGGGAAGCAGCACTGATAGTTGGCGGCGCACTGGCCATGTCATCCACTGCGATTGTGGTCAAGCAACTGACTGATCAGATGGAACTGCAACTGCCGCACGGACGACTGGCACTGGGCATACTGCTGTTTCAGGATCTGGCTGCGGTGCCTTTTCTGGTGGTAATTCCGATTCTGGCCAGCAGCACTGATCAATCGCTCGCCATCCCGCTGCTGCTGGCTTTGCTGAAAACAGCCCTGGCATTTGCCATTCTGCTAACCGCAGGCCGGTACTTGCTGCGTCCTTTATTTCACGAAGTTGCCGCTGCCCGCTCAGCCGAGCTGTTCACGCTGACCGTGCTACTGGTATCACTAGTAGCGGCCTGGTTAACTCATGCCTTGGGTTTGTCACTGGCCCTGGGGGCATTTCTGGCCGGTATGATGCTAAGCGAAACCGAATACCGGCATCAGATCGAGACTGATATCCGGCCATTCCGGGATGTCCTGCTCGGGCTGTTCTTTGTCATGGTTGGCATGCAACTCGATCTGGCCTTACTGCCGTCACTGTGGCCCTGGATCACATTGCTGGTGATCGGACTGGTGTTCGGTAAGGGGATGCTGATTTTTGCCTTAACCAGACTACTTGGCCATCCACCTAAAACCGCTATCCGCACTGGACTGGTACTGGCTCACGGCGGTGAGTTTGCTTCGCATTGCTGGCGCTGGCCCTGCAAACCGGATTGCTATCGAGTCAAGCCAGCCAGCCGATTCTGGTTGCGGCTGTCATGAGTATGCTGATTGCCCCTATTCTGGTGCGCCACAGCAATACCCTCGCGCAAAAATTTTGCCCCGATAAAAAAGTAACCAGCAGCGCGCAAGCAGAAGGCATTGCCCAGGCACTTCAGTCCACAGGGGATCACGTGATTATTTGCGGCTTCGGCCGGGTTGGACGCAATATGGCCGGCTTCCTGCGCGATGAAGATCTTGCTTATGTGGGGCTGGATCTGGATCCCTTACGCGTCAAGGAAGCCTGGGATGACGGTCAGGCCGTTTATTACGGTGATGCGGCCCGTCGCGATATTCTGCTGGCCGCCGGGCTGGCACGGGCACGGGCACTGGTCATAAGCTTCGATGATGCACATAAAACGCTGAATATCCTGCAAGTAGCCCGATCGTTGCGCAAAGATATTCCAATTCTGGTGAGATCACGTGATGATGCCAACCTGCATCAGTTTCTGCGTGCTGGCGCTACCGAAGTTGTACCCGAAACGCTGGAAGCCAGCCTGATGCTCGCCACCCAGCTCTTGCTGCTGCTGGACATACCCGCCGAAAAGATTGCTGACTGTACTCGTGCCGTACGCCGCAACCGTTATTTATTGATTAACGAAAAAATATACTGATAACAGGATAATACGGTCATTCCCGCGCAAGCGGGAATCCAGAAGCACGCCAGGTTCAACAGAGTGCCTCAAACCGATCTATTTTATAGATCAGAGCGTTAAAAACTGGTTCATCTCTCTTTCGTAAACTCGTCCTCATCCAGATCATCGCCGTCTTCTAGATCGTCATCCTCGTCCAGATCGTCGCCGTCCTCTAGATCATCATCTTCATCCAGATCGTCGCCGTCCTCTAGATCATCATCTTCATCCAGATCATCTTCATCCAGATCATCTTCATCCAGATCATCTTCATCCAGATCATCTTCATCCAGATCATCTTCATCCAGATCATCTTCATCCAGATCATCTTCATCCAGATCATCTTCATCCAGATCATCTTCATCCAGATCATCTTCATCCAGATCATCTTCATCCAGATCATCATCTTCATCCAGATCATCTTCATCCAGATCATCTTCATCCAGATCATCTTCATCCAGATCATCTTCATCCAGATCATCTTCATCCAGATCATCTTCATCCAGATCATCTTCATCCAGATCATCTTCATCCAGATCATCTTCATCCAGATCATCTTCATCCAGATCATCTTCATCCAGATCATCTTCATCCAGATCATCTTCATCCAGATCATCTTCATCCAGATCATCTTCTATCCAGATCATCTTCATCCAGATCATCTTCATCCAGATCATCCTCATCCAGATCATCTTCATCCAGATCATCCTCATCCAGATCGTCGCCGTCCTCTAGATCGTCATCTTCATCCAGATCGTCCTCATCCCATGAGTCAATATCCACATCGCCGTCCAGATCGGCAGCGCCAATCAGGGTACTTTCATCCTCGATGCTTGCAGGCTTGAATGCAGTCTGCATACGACCGATCTCTGCTGAAACAAAACCAGGAGCAGGCTCGACAGGTTTGGCACTGGTACTTTGCACTATTGCAGCGCTGTTACCAGCCACTGCCGGCACAGCATCAGGCTTTGCATCGCGTGCTGTAGCGCCAAAATCGGATACTGTTATTGTTGCTGCGGCTCCCTGCCAGGTTGCCTGGACAGCAGGTGACAAAGCAGCAAACACACGCTCGACATAGCGGCAAAATTCGATTGAATCCAGCTTCGCAATACTAATTATCGGTGTTGGCAGGCTTTCACGCTTGACCCAGGTTTGCGCCAGAATAGCCCACAATTCGACGTCTTCTGCAGGCGGATCACACACATCATCGTCAGCAACCGAGATTCTCTCCGGCGCTTCAGCAACAGCCAGTGCAACATAATGTAAAGGCGTCAGCGGTTCCTGCTGATACGCCAGTACGGCCAGTTTAAAACCGCTGTGGTACGATTCACCGGCCAACCCGCCCAAATTCAGCACGGGTACAATCTGCTCCTGCCAGATAATCGCTGTGCAGCAATGAGCAGGTGTAAACGGCACTGCCAACAGGCGGAAGTCGGTGAGATATTGCTGGACTGCATGCTGGGCGACGATGACCGGACGCATGCCCAGCGGTGCCAATAGCCAGGCATGACGTTGATCAGTCATTGTTTTGCTCCATCCAATAGCCGAACGCTATCCGTTTGTGCAATAAGTCTTCTTGAATCGGCATACGAACTCATTCTGTCAACACCAGAGACCGTAGATAGGCCGCCAGTGCCGGCGCAGTGCTGATCGGCACCAGTTGTTCACCCTGCCGGAATAATTGTTGCAGCGGTGTTGCCGCACGCTGCATACAGGTTGGCAGCGGTTCAGGAGGCATCACATCGTCCGTCAGGCTGATCGTGTTAACGGTTTCACATGCCAGCGCCACGCCGGTTTGACCGTTGTCCGCACTCAGACATACACAATAGATCGTGCCAGCTGTCAGCGATGCCAGGGGCTGATAGTTCGCATTCAGCCCGAAGACCGGCCACAGACGATCGGCATGGATAACACTACCGACGGCCAGCGGGATCTTGTGAGTTTCATCCAGTTCGGTGCTACGCCGAATACTGACTGCCTCACTTAGGGGAAACGCCAGACGCGCCCCGTCGAATGACAGAATACTCAAACCTTGCTCGTTTGCCATCTTGCAGCCGCCTTACTGAATGAAAGAACGAATGCTGGCAAGCAATTCGTCTTCATCGAAGGGTTTGGTGACATAACCGTTGGCACCTGCCGCGGCGGCCTGCTGACGGTGTTTCTGCATGGTGCGCGAGGTAATCATGATGATCGGCAGGTCGGTACTGTGCGAAGTACGAATATAAGACACCAGTTCCAGACCATTCATACGCGGCATCTCGATATCCGACAGCACCAGATCCGGTTTCTGTTTACGCAGCAAATCCACTGCTTCGATGCCATCGCGGGCAACCAGCGCCTCGTAACCGGCTTCTTCCACCAGATCGGTCAAGGTCTGGCGTACGCTGATAGAGTCATCCACGATCAGTACCCTGGCAGCAGTCGGGCGCTGCACATCGGCGGTGGCTCCTGCTGCCGCACTGGCAAAAGCCTGCGCCGGAGCACGCAGCAATTCGGCAACATCCAGTACCGGTATCAAACTACCGTCGGCCAACGTCGACAGACCCGCGACACCGCGTATATTACCCACATAACGGCCCAGATTTTTCACCACCAGATCATAACTTTTCAACAGCTTGTCAACAGCAACAGCTACCGGACCGGTATCGGAATAGATCATGACGGTAGAGCACTCCGGCGAAGGCAGACCGCCCTCTTCGGCATGCCCCAGACAAGCGCTTAAAGTAGTAGCGGGATACGCATCCTGGCCAATCTCATACGCCAACTGATCACCAATCAGCGTATAGCGACCAAGACGCGGCGACAACACCTGCATAATCGAACTGGTGGGGATCGCATAATGCTCGGCAGCAACCTGCACCACCAGCGAGTGACTGGTCAGCAGTGTGATCGGCAACCGCAGAGATATCTGGCATCCGCCCGTCTCGGCATCGCCGATTTCCATGATCCCTTTGAGGTCGCGGATGGTGGTTTGCACAATGTCCATACCAACACCGCGGCCAGACAGTTGCGTTGCGCTGGTGCGGGTCGAGAAACCCGGTGCCAGGATTAAGCGGGCCAGTTCAGGATTGCTCATTGTTGCACCGCTGGCCAATAAACCTCTGGCAACAGCAGTGGTACGAATACGCTCGTAATCCAGACCACGACCATCGTCGCGACACTCGATGACCACGTTCTGTCCTTCCTGGAAGAAGCTTAAGCGAATCGTACCGGTTGCGGATTTACCTTTCGCCGTGCGGTCAGCAGGGAGTTCGATGCCATGGTCAACCGCATTGCGCAGCATATGCATCAATGGATCAGCCAGCCGCTCCAGTACTTCGCTGTCGATCTGGATTTCGCTGCCCTTAATGAACAGATCAACCTGTTTATCCGTTGCCCGGGCAGCTTGCCGAACACTGCGCTGGAGTCTGGCGACAATCGTATTGACTGGCTCCATGCGGGTTTTCATGACCGCGACCTGCAACTCATCCTTCATGTGTTGCAAGGGTGCCAGCGAGCGCTCCAGACCGGACAGTTCAGCACGCATCTGCTGCGACATGCGCTGCGAATCCACTACGCTTTCGATAAAGCTTCGAGTGGTACTGTACAGCTCATCGTACTGATCCATTTCCAGCGGATCGAAGTTTTTATCCCGGTTGAGCTGACGCAGGCGTTGCTGGGTATTGGCAACGTGGCGCACATCGATAAAATTTTCCAGCTCGAAACGACGCTGCTGCACCATATTGTGCTGCTGCTGAACATCGTTACTATAGCGGCGCACTATAGCGAAACGATCCTGCAACTGATCCAGCGCCACCGAGACTTCACCAACCATCCGAAACATCGTATCGATGGTATCAGTCGGCACACGCACCATTTTACCAACTGCGACCTCTGCAACCGAGCCGGCTGCCGGCGCTTCGACGATTTCCGGCCTGGGCGATTGCGACTCGGGTGACGGTGGCACAGAGCTGACAGGCGCGGGTTTTGGCGAAGCTACTGCAGCGGTTGTTTTGGCAGGTATCGCAGCGGCAGCAGGGACTACTTCGGGTGCAGTCGATGTCGCAACAACAGGTGTTTCCAGTTGACCAGCATCCATGCGGTTGGCCCAATCGAACACATTCTGCAAAATACGCTGCGCGTCGGCAGGCGCTTCAGTCCCGCTCTGGAGTGATTCCAGCATCGCCTCAACACAGTCGGCGGCTTCTTGCAGAGTACACGCCAGATCAGGTTGCGGTGCACGCTGATGCTCGGTCAGATATTCCAGAATATCCTCGACGTGGTGCGTCATATTGGCAATGCCTTTGACGCCGATCATATTAGCCGAACCCTTGATGTTATGCGCTAGTCGCTGCGCATTGCCAAGGTTTCTGACGATATCATCCCCACGAATAATACGCTCGATAGCCATCGAGAAATCCGCTGCATTAAGCGGCGATTCGTGCATAAACACCGTAACCAGCTTGGGATTGACATCCGCACCAATGGCCAGCACAACATCATCAGGCTGAGCAACTGTCGGGCGTTGCTCGGCATCGGATAAATAGTCATCAGGATCGGGCGAAAGCGCGGCCAGCATATCGTCAATCTGATCCTCCGGCACCGGCATCGGCCAGCCCGCTTGCGTCAACAGTTCGACCAGTGCTATTTGCACAACCTGATCAGCAGGATCATTAAAGTATGCTTGCACAGCCACAGGCCATTCGGCCAGCACGTCCGCCGCAGCCGCACGCGCTGGCGGCTCCATGTCTGGCAGCATTTGGACATTGGCGCTCAGCAACTCACCGATAATGGCGAAACCGTTCAAACCCACCGCTTCAGCGGCAATTTGCACCCGTTCAACCACCTTGATATAACCACTGCTGGCGGCATCCAATACCGTAGACTCATTAGCGCCAATAAGCTGCTGCCGAAATGGCTCAAACTCATTGAACGTTGCCGCAAGCTGCGCCTGCAGTGCCCCCATCAACTCGTCATCGTCTTCATCATCGAGGCCATCAAGGAAATCATCAACGGGCTCATCAACAGCTTCTGATGCAACTTCCAAGGTGACAATATCTGCCGGATTTTCCGTCAGCATGGACGGCACTTCCTCTAGCGAGACGGCTTCTGCATCGTAAGCTCCGTCTGCCAGATCGGATGACAAATCGGAGTCAGCGCTGCCCGCTACAGTGGCCGTTGCAAACCAGGCATCATTGTGTTCTTCCGTGCTGCTCGGCATTAGCTCAGGCAGAGTGGATTCGATATGACTGTTTAAATCGAAACCGGCACTTTTGACGTCATCTTCAGCGCCGCTGCTTTCTTCTTCAGCGCTCAGTATTGCAGACAGCGTCTCCTCTTCTGTATCCCCGGCAAATACATCGTCGGCGAGTACATCATCGGCAAGGTTGGGTTCTACGATTACTGGGGCGATCTCTTCGCTCAAATCCTCAATCGGGTTCTCGGTTGCGTCATCAATGAACTTTCTGATGAACACTTCTGCATCCGATTCACTCCCAGTATCTGTCGTTTCCATCACTGCGGGATCAATATCAGCCGGCCATTCATCTGCAGATTCAGTTTCTTCCGAAAGAATGTCGTCTGCATCAAAATCCGCATCCAATCCGGCATCCAGCGCCAAGGTGACACCCGAGGCAGAAGCCAGCTCTGGAGCCAAATCCAGGGTCCCTGAAACCTCGGGGTTTTCTCCTGCCACATCAACGCTGTCTGCCGCTGTTTCGACCTCGGCAAATTCACGCTTATCAGCAACACCCGCGTCAAAACCGGTGAATTCACTTACCGCTTCACGGGCTTCTGCCAGATCAACGTCAAGGTCTGCAGCCATATCAGCCGAATCGGATACATCGTTTGCACTTGCAGCAACCGGCTCGATGACACTGCCGTCAACCTCCGGTGATTGATCCACAGCTTGACTCGGAGCGCTATCGCTGTCGTTCGCAGCCTCATCAAAGCCATCGTTACTCGCTTCAATCTGTGGCATGAAGCGCGTCCGCAGCTCATCCGGCAACGGTGCCAGCAGCGCTTCATCGAGTGTTTTGCTGTCAGGGTCGGTGGGGGCCTGGATATAGGCCAGCACAGTGCTACTCCAGCCAGCCAGGATAGAGCCATGGTTACGCAGAAACTCCGAAGCGTGGCCATTCAAAGAACCAAAATGTTCGGTGAGCGCACCACAAATTTGCTGCAGGTGCTCCAGTTCGGCCATTTCCGCCGCCATCGCGATGGTTTCAACGCCACCCTGGCAGGCTTCGAGTGCCTCGCTGTAGTCTGACTCTTCAGACTGTGCACTTAAATCAGCGAGTGCCGCGTTAATGCCGTCTCCGGCAAGCGTGACGATCTCGCTGACCGATTCCAGTAATACTTGGTCTTGCATAATTGATTACCAATGATGAGCAGAAGCGAACCGCTAAGTAGGGGCTACTTAAAAACTGCTACTTTTGCTAAAAATAACGACTCTTTAAGAAGCCTCCAGATCTGGGAAATCCCTGCTTGTTCACACAGGAGTCTCTGACCCGAGGGATTTCCCGACGTTGCCAACCCGATACCGGGCAGCCGGACATGATGACAATCCACGTCCGGCTGCCCGCTTACCTTAAGCGGCTTTCTCGGTGCCGACAGCGTCTTCCGTCACGATTGTTTCGGGGGTCGCTTCAACATTGACGGGCTGCTCGACTTTGGCGGCTTCCGGCAATTTGAACACCCGCACAGCAGCAACCAGATTCTGCAGATACGTGAACATGCCGCGCGTCTGCTGGGCCTGCCCTTCCAGTTCCTGCTCGGTCGCTTGCGTACTCTGCCGCAACTGAGCGGCCTGACCACGCAACGCTTCGTTGGTTTCCACCAGCGAGGTGGAACGTTGTGCGATCTGCTGCACAGCAGACACCAGCTCAAGGGTTGCTTTCTGGGTTACACGCATCCGCTTGCCAGAACGCTCGGCCAGTTCCGAACCTTCCACCACCTGACCGATGGTTTTGTTCATGGTTGCCATGGTTTCGGAGGATTCAGCCTGAATACTCTGCACCAGGGTGGCGATCTGCGCCGTTGACTCCCGCGCTGTCTCGGCCAGGCGCTGAACCTCGTCAGCAACAACCGAGAAACCGCGACCGGCTTCACCAGCGGCAACAGCCTGCATACCGGCGTTAAGCGCCAGCGTGTGGGTACGTTCTGAGATGTCTTTAATGATCTCAACGATAGCGCCGATCTCTTGCGAACGTTCGCCCAGACGTTTGATACTTTTTTCCGTTTCACTCACTGTGTTACGGATAGCGTTCATGTTCTGGACCGTGTTGCGCACCGCGCCCAGAGCGCGTTTGGTCGAGGTGGATGTGTTGTCAGCCAACTCGTTACTGGAAGCCGCCAACTGCGCCATTTCGTTCATGGTTTCAGCAGATTGCCCCAGCGAGGCCAGCGCCTGATCAACCACTTGTCGTTCGGTGGCAGCCACCTGGGCCACTTTTTCACCCTGTTTTTGCACCGCGAGGGCCGCCTGTTCCAACTGCGCGGCGAGACCGTTGATCTCACCCATGGTTGCAGCAGTCCGCTGCGTCATCATGTTCAGCGCATCACTGACGTTACCGGTAATATCTTCACTGACTGGCACCTGTACCGTGAGATCCCGTTGGCTCAAACGGTCGGCAGCATCCATCAGATTAATTACCGAATCATTAAGCTGCTCATTCTCTTTGGCTTGCTCAGCCAGGCTGACCAGACGCTCGTCCAGCATACTGTCGAAGGTATTGCCAAGTTGACCCAGCTCGTCGCGGGTGGTCATGGCTGCGCGGGCTTCGAGGTTACCCTCAGCGACCTGTTGCATGGCACTTTGCAGACGACGCAGTGAACGGAACAAACCGCCGGAAATAAGCAACACAGCAATGAGTACGATGATGGCACTTGCTGCCAGCACACCGGCAAACACGCCGTTCAGCAAATCGGTCTCGGCAGTGACTTCGGTACGAATTCGTTCCAGGTCCTCTTGCACCTCGGTCGACTCCGTATCGGTCAGCGTACTGAGCTCGCGCTCCTGGGCGGCAAAGGCAGCGACCGCCTGTTTATAGTTCTCGGTTCTGTCAACCAGACTCAAAAAGTGGCCGAAATACTCATCCAGCAATGTGGTCATAGTGTCTTGTTCAGCCCCTGAAAGTGACGACTCACTTAAGGCTTCCAGAAATGCATCGCGGGTATCGGACAAGCGCTCTACGTATTTATCCTCACCCCGCATGAGATAATCTTTTTCGTGACGTCGAATCGACAGCAGTAAATTTTGTAAAGCTAAAATATCGATTTTTTGCTGCTGCGTATCACTGAAGCTGGCATTAAGCAGGTTCTCCTGGGCAGTAGCCAGGGCAACTTCCAAATTGTGAATTACGCTCCGCATCTGGCCTTGAATACCACTGTTTTCATCCAGACCCAGTTCAGCCTGCAAAGCAGCAGCATCGTCAAAGGTACTAACCAGCTTGACCGCAGCGGCCTGCAGTGGCACCAGCCGTGCCTGCTCATCTTCCTCCAGATTCAGCTGACGCAATGCAGCGAACTGCTCGTCGGAACCACTCATGGCTACCTTGAAGCCGTCCTGACTGGACTGATCTTTGGTGTTAAAGAAATCATTAGCCAGCCGCTCAGCGGTGAGCAACTGACTGTTCAGTGCATCAATACCAAACACCACGTTTTGCGCGGTCACCGTTGCTTCCTGGGCGGCCCCTTCGAGCTGCAGCACCCGGTAGTAAACCGTGCCGATCACAGCAAAGCCAAGCAACGAGATCAGCACGAGTGCGCCGAGCTTATGGCTTATCTTAAAGTTGAAAAAATTCATCGTTATTCCTCGAAATATAGAAAGATCAATCGCTAAGCTGCCATCGGGCGCTGTTGAATGAACTGATCTGGCAGGGCCAAAAGCCGTTTAAAACTGGCTTTTCAAAGCTTGGAAAAAACCTCGAAAATCCCACTCCACCCAAATACGATCGGTACGGTAGCAACTCCGTGCATACGGCTGTAATGCCTGCGGTAGTGGCGGAGTCCGATTCAGTTTATCTTCACTTTTCAGGCTGATGCGAAATGGTACGGACTGTACCAACACACCGACTGCCTCATCGCCTTGACCGATAATAAGTGTCTTGTCCGGTGTTTTTTTCAGATCTGCTGCCGGCTTGTCAAAACCGAGCAGAGTATCCAGATGGAAAATTGGCACCACATTGCCGTTCCAGTTGGCCATGCAGCGCAGCCAGTGTGGAATATTGGGCAAACGGCAGGAAGGGAGTGCATCGTCGATCAAAGCACTAGGGGTATCGACCGGTAATAACAGACCAAGATGGTGTAATTCCAGCGCATAGGTGTTAAGCACTTGCGGCCCCCGCGTCAGATGACTCTGACGCGGGGCCGTATCGGCCACAACCTGAGGTAGCTCGAACGCGTCGCCCAAGGCGGCACTCGGCATTAAACGTTGTGACATGGTAGCTTCCTCGTAACAGCGATTAGGATTTGCTTAACTACCGATTTTCGCGGTTTCGAGGTATTCCTGAGTGACATCATGCATACCAATAAGAATTTTCTTGGCGGCTTCCGATACCACGAAAGGAAAATAGGTTGTGCCTTCTTTATTAACGCTGAATTCCAGCATACGAAATTGGGTTTTGGCTTTCTTCAGTGCAGCATTAACCGAACGGGTATTTCCTTCGTAACCGATCAGTTCTTCCAGTCCCAGCATGAATTCGAAGGTGGCGTTGTCCAGCTGTTCACGAAAGCTTTCTTCGTCCACACCCAACGCGTGCAGGTTATACAGCGCCGCGATACGCTGTGACAACATCTGCTGACGCTCACTGATGTCAACCACATGGCCTGCGTCTGAGTGGGTCTCACGCGCCAGTTCGTGCACCAGTTCCTCGTTCGCCGCCAGCAGATCGTCAGTGGCGTGATGCAGTTCTGATACTTTTTCCAAAGTCGGAGGGGCCGAAGCAAGGCGCTTGACGGGCTCCCACTGAGCACGGACGGTATTCATCAGCTCCTTGGCTTCCTGCTCGGTACCGGAAAAACCCTGCAGATCACTGAGAATGTTTTCGTATTGCTTGACGGACTCCGTCAGCTGTTTTTGGTGTTCGCTGACTTTGACATTCAGCACCACCAGACCATAGGTCTTGAGAATGCGCTGCGACAGCATACGCTGGACACCAGCCTGATCAACGGCTTCGATAATACTGTTGACTTGCGCCTGCACAGGAGCTGTCACCAACAGCATCGCACCGACCAGACTCGTGGCTAAAAGTGATGATAATTTACGCATTGCGATTTCCTTTTAAAATTCAAATTGGGTCAAGGGTGGATATTTGCTTAGTCTGCAACCGGGCCAGAAAACTTTTTCCCTAGCACAGCAAGACCGGCCAGCGCGGACGCATCGTCTACTTTGACTTTTTTATCGGCTTGATGAATAGCCATTCCGATCACGGATTTAACTTTGGTTTTACTAACATAAAGCGCTGTTTTTTCAGCAGTCTTTATGCCTTTCTCATAATCCATTACGGTTTTCTTGACATCCTCAAGAGCAGCGCGCTCAGCATCGCTCAGGTCGGTCTGGCCGATTTTCTCAATTAGCTCCAGCGCGTGTTCAAAATCGCTGATAGCCTCTTCTTCATACTTTTTCTCGCCGCGCAGCAGAAAATTCTTGGCATGGTGGATAGCGCCACCGTAACCGAGCGCAAATTCCAGCTCTTGCACTTCGTTCCACTCATGATTGGCTCTCAGCGTGTCGAAGCTGGCCAGGGCTGGTGCGTCGTCAACCTTTAATTCCGCGTTTGACGCAGAGACAATATCGCCCACGCCGTAATCCTCTTCGACTAACTTGTGCACTGCTTCCAGCGCTATTTGATAGCTGTCGACCGCCTGTTCGAGACTGTCCAGTGCAGCGCTTTCATCACTGCTTACATCCATTTCACGCAATGAGACGATGATGCCCTGAGCGTTGGTGAATGCCTCAGAGGCACGCTCGCGGTATTTTTCTTCGCCACGTATGACATAATTTTTATAGCGATGGATACCACCGCCATAGCCCAGCGCACGGACCAGCTCAGCGACTTTCGCCTGCTTGGTGGTTTCAGCTAAAGCCTCTGTTGCAACGCCACCCAGCATGGCTGAAATCATAGTCAAAGCGAGAGGAATTCTTTTAAATTTCACAAACATACTCCTGATAATTAATCCGATATCTAATAATAAAACGTTCACCGCGAACAACAGACCGACAGAGCATCCTTTGCCTGTATCTTTCCTGCTCAGCCCAATTTACCCATCTGTTCGACAATCTGTTCCTTGGTGAAAGGTTTACCGACCAGTGCGGCGCCACCCTGGCGCTTAGCCCAGATATGATCGGCTTTCTGCTGCTTACTACTGACGAAAACGATAGGAATATTGGCGGTTTCCGGGTCTTCCTTGATAGCCCGGCAGGCGTCATAACCGCTCATCTCGCCCATTACAATGTCCATAAAAATCATGTCCGGTTTTTCCTCCTTGGCTTTACTGACGGCTTCGATGCCCGAACTGGCCGTTACAACCGTGCAGTTCGTGCTGGCCACGACATCTTGCAGTGCGGCGCGATCAGTGGCGGCATCATCAACGATCAGGACTTTATTAATTGCCATGAATAGGGCTCCATTGAATGTATTATTTGAGAGTTAGAAAAACTGCGTCGACAAGCCGCGATTTATGCAGGTACCGCCCGTGATCTGGCGGCAATTGAAGCGCTTTGCAGTAGGTCGTACTGCTGCAGCACTTGACTGATACGTTCTGGATCGACGGGCTTGGTCAGGTATTTGTCACAGCCCACCAAGGCACCATGCATTTTGTTGAAGGGTGATTTTTTACTGGTCAGCATAACGACCGGGGTACCACTGATTTTTGGATCAGATTTGAGCAGTTTGCAGGCTTTGTAGCCGTTCATCTCCGGCAGCATGACATCCAGAAAAATAATGTCGAAAGTGTGCTTTTTGACAAGCTGCAGGGCCGTTTCGGCGTCTTCAGCAAACATAACATCCAGCGGGTGTGCGTCGAGGATCATCTCCATCTGGGTCCGCACGAGCTGGCTGTCATCAACGACCAGGCATGTTTTACGCTTACTGACAGTGGAGATTTCCAGGTTGGTATTCTTTTGCTGCCCCCATTGATCAACGATTTGATCCAGGGATTTCAATAACAAACCACCCAGTCTGTGCCGCAGCAAAGCATATTCCCCTGGCTTGGGATGTTGCGGGGCTTTGCTGACCATGACCAGAGGCGTGGTTGTCTGACGCGAATAGTCAGAGGTGCCCGAGTGCAGCGCAACGGGATCATCACCATCAATCAGCAGAATATCCGCATCGGCAGTGGTTCCAGGGTCAACCACTCTATATTCCGGTTGTTCACTGGAAGCGAAGCGCTGAGCGCGTGCCTGCGATAATTTACACACACTGGCAATCAATGTGCGCTCAATCTGCGAAAAACCAAATAGTGCGACCGTAAAAAGATTATTTGCCATCATCGTGTAGCTCAAAGTGATTATCCCCCACCCCAAATAAAGCCTTTTTGGCGGTATTACTGCCAACAGTACAACCGCATCGTTTGGAGCATGTGTCCGATTAATGGCAAATAGATGACACTATCTGTGCCAGATTATATTTTCCCTATTTATAAAATCCGCAAAATCAATAATATATTCATAGTAATTATGAAGATAAAATATTTTTATAAAAAAAAATAATTTTGTAACAAATTATTGCGAGAAGAAATCACTGATTTTTTATATCTATTGCCTGTATCTGTATAAACGTTGGAAAACAATTTATTAGATATTTTTCGCTGAACAAATAAAAAGTGACAAAATTTTGTCACTTTGGTCAAATTGTGCGCTTATTTATTCGTGCAATTATTTAATATATAAACTTTTTAAAGAATAAGTATTTACTATCGATAGTAATTAACTATGAAATAAACAAATAAATATTTACTC
Organism: Gammaproteobacteria bacterium; assembly: GCA_041396125.1. Taxonomy (GTDB): domain Bacteria; phylum Pseudomonadota; class Gammaproteobacteria; order Competibacterales; family Competibacteraceae; genus JAWKZG01. The sequence goes on from JAWKZG010000004.1 coordinate 195,677, forward strand.
CTTATACCCACGCAGATAGCTGTCCAGCGCCTGAATCAGATCAGCACCCGGATAATCGGCAAACACCCCGCAACCCGGCAGCGCCGGATCCATCCCCCGCAAGAACAAATAAAATACGCCACCAAAATGACGCTGGTAATCATAATCCGGTAGCCGTAATTGCAGATACCGATGCAGCGCTATGGTGTAAATCAGATACTGTAATACGTAGCCTTCCCGGCTCATCGGCTCGGCCAGTTTATCGGGCTGATAATCAGAAGGCTGCGCACCCAGCCAGTTGGATTTATAGTCGGCAATGTAATAACGTCCGCCAGCCTCGAACACCAGATCGACAAACCCTTTCATATAACCGCGCGCCGGTGCAAACTCCAGTGCGTCCAGCTCCTCTTTAAGGGTCATGGCAGCAACTCCGAAACGGCTTAGATAGGGACTGAGCGTACGCCGTAAACCGACAGCATCCAGGCTCGCCAAAGGATAATAAAATTCCAGCTCGTTCAATCGCTGACGGGTCTTTACATCCGCCAGACACAAGCCTGTACTGTCGAGTGGTGCCTGCAGAACATTGCGCACCATCGTGGCAACAATCTCACTCCAGCTCAGATCAAAACCGAATTCAGCCAGCGTCTGCTCAGTCAGCTCGGTAATCCGTGCAGGCGTTGCCGCCGCGAAATCAAGATGTTCAAACAACTGGTGCAGACAGCGTCCGGCCCGCGCACCACGAGGAAAATCAAAAATACTCGGCACCGCCTCAAGTGGCGTGTCCTCAATCGGCTCCAGCCAGGGCGCAGCATCATAGTCGGGCAATTCGCTCCCTCCGCTATGAGCCACCAGTGCACTAAAGCTGCTTATCTGCCAACGCCCGCGTACCGGCCCCTGAAATACCTGTGCCTGCAAATCTGCCGGGGCGACAGGCGCAGGTTTATAAGGTCGTGCCGTCGCGGGATCGGCCAGACAGATTGCCCCGGCATGCTGCTGCGCCAGCGTTCGCAGCTCACCGTATAAGGCATCAGCAGTCATTTTTTTCACCCGCTCGGCGCTGGCTGCCAGCGGATCAGCACCAGGACCGATGACCGGCGGTGGGTGCAGCAACCAGGCCAGGGCGGAACTTTCCGCTTCCTTGATCTTGCCCCAGACCACATAGCAGCGGTACTTGGCGCGGGTTAGCGCGACGTAGCACAGTCGCAGATTTTCGGCCAGTTCCTCTCGGGCTGCCAGCGGCCGGTGGCTATCGAGTTGCTCTGAACCAAGGTCCAGAACCGCCTGATAGTGCTGCGCCGGATCGTGAAAACTGAGCGAACCCTTGCTTTTGTCGTTCGCCCCCAGCCGCCCGTCCCATAAATACGGACAAAATACGATCGGATATTCCAGACCCTTGCTTTTGTGTACGGTGAGCACCTGCACCAACTGCGAATCACTTTCCAGCCGTAATTGCTGTTCCTCGTCGTCCTCATCGCCCGCCAATCGTTCGGCCAGCCAAACCACCAGACCTTCCGGTCCGAGCCGTAGCTGCTGGGCGGCTTGCTGCAGCAACTCCATAACATGCAGGGTATTGGTCAGACGGCGTTCTCCATCGCTCAGGCCCAGCAGGCGTTTTTGTACGTCAAATTCACGCAGGAATTGCCAGAACATGCGGACAAAACCCTGCTCCAGCCAAAGCCGATGCAAGTGCTGAATACGCTCCAGCAAAGCGTCCCAGGTGCGATCATCTTCGCTCAGCTGATGAATTTGCGGACCGCTCATACTGATCAGACTGGTCGCCAGCGCAGCCCTAACCAGCGGTTCACGGCCTGGTTCGGACAGTGCCCGCAGCAAATAATAAACCTCCTGTGCCTCACGGCTGGCAAACACACTGGCGCGGGTCTGCTGTACGCTGGCAATGCCCAATTCCAGCAAGGCTTCACGCACTTGCCGACCTTCGTCATGTTTACGCACCAGAACCGCGATATCACCGCCATGCAAAGGCCGCCCGTCAACACTGGCCCGGCCTTGCGCGGCGGCGTTTAACAGTCGTGCAATTTCTGCTGCAGTACGGCTGGCCGCCAGTGACCGGGCATCGGTTTTGTTCAACGGTTTGGACGGTTCATCGCCGCGCAGAAACCAGAACCATAAAGACTGCGGTGGATCATCTTCGATGTTTATCGTTCCCTGGCTGGCACGCGCGGCCGGACGTACCGGGTGATATTCGATCTGGTCGATCAGAAAACTCGCCCGCTGGTGCTGGAATACCGCATTGACTGCATCAATCAGAGACGGTTGTGAGCGCCAGTTTTCCGCCAGCGTGGTATGCCGACTGGCATCCTGATGGGCCCGTAGATAGGCGAAAATATCGGCACCGCGAAAACTGTAAATCGCTTGTTTGGGATCACCCACCAGAAACACCGGCAAGCCGCTATTTTGGTAAATCGTACTGAAAATATCGTATTGAATCGGGTCAGTATCCTGAAATTCGTCGATCAGCGCGGCCGGATAGCGTTCGCGCAACTGCTTCGCCAGCTCTTCACCGCGCGGCCCCTGCAGCGCACGATGCAGATTAAGCAGCAAATCATCATACGACTGGATTTGCTCACGCTGTTTGCGCTGGGCCAGCGCCCGGTCGGCATAATGCAATAGCTCGACCCGCAAGGCTTTCAGCTCAGTCTGGTACTGGGTCCGCAACTGCTCGACAGCCACCCATAAACATTCACAGGCCTCGAAAAACGCATGTTGCGGCGTGCTGCAATTTTTCTTGGTGCTTTTGACCAGCCGGTGCGTGGTAAACCGCTCGAAACCATCAAACAGCACCGGTCGGGGTGCTTCGCCGGCCAGATACAGATCCAGCCCCCGAAACCCCATTAATACCTTGTCCTGCCGGTAGCTTTGCTGATTCAGTTGATCCAGCTGATCCTGCAATAGATTGCGAATATCAATGCCCTGCTCCAGCCACAATGTACGTACCACGCCATAGGCTTCGGTCAGCGCCTGTTCGGCCTGGGTAAATTCAGCCGGGCGGGCCAGTTCCAGAATATTCAGATAGGGCTTGCCCAGATACGGTCTGATCTCGTGCAGCAGTCGTTCAGGGGTATATTTCTGCTCCAGCAGGTAATCGATCAGTAAGGGACTGGCCTGATAAAAACGCCGCCGCCAGAAATCCTCAACGATCTCCTGCAATAACTCGCGCACATCGGCGCGCAATTCGGATTCGAAGGGCATAGCGCTGGCAAAAGCGCGCTCGGCCAGCACCCGCTGGCAAAAACCGTGGATGGTGAAAATAGCCGCTTCGTCAAAACCCCGGATAGCGTTTTCCAGCCGTTTCAGCGCACTTTCGCGATCCGCCTGCAAACGTTCCAGTAAACCCAGCAGAATTGGGTCAGCCTGCTCATCCGGCCCATCCAGCAAAGCATCCCGCAACTGCACCAGGCGTTTGCGGATACGGTCTTTCAACTCTTCGGTAGCAGCATTGGTGAAGGTTACCACCAGAATCTGATCGACCCGGCGCAGCCCTTCCAGCAGCAAGCGCAGAAACAGCCCGGCGATAGTGTAGGTCTTGCCGGTGCCAGCGCTGGCTTCGATCAGTTGGGTATCGCGCAATGGTGTGGCGAACAGATCGAAAACTTGAAAATCCTGACTCATACTTGGTGTCTACCCATCCGCGAAAATCAAGCATCATTATGCTCGACAGCGCCAGCAGCGTACACCCAAAGCACAGCCAGAATTATTCGTCGGTCACGCCTCCTCAACCGCTGTTTTGACGGTTTTGATGTATTTATACAGAGTGTCGCGTCTAGCCTGGCAAGGTGGCGGATTCCAGCTTGCCAGGCGTTGAGTTAACTCACCGGTACCCAGCTCGACATTAAGTTGACGCTCTTGCCCAGTTTCAGCGTCGATGCTGATCAAATCACTATCCTGCAGCAGCGCAATCGGCCCACCTTCCTGGGCTTCCAGCACAATATTACTTATAGCCAGCCGACCCGCACAGGCGGAAGTCCAGTGCATATTTTACTGACAGGAATCAGTCCTCGGATTCCTGCAGGTACTCCAGTACCGGTTGCCAGAGCTGTTGCGCCAGGCGGGCAAATTCACCGTCCAGTGGATCCTGATCGGCATACACCAACTGGTAATAAGGGTCGGCGCTTTCTCCCGGAAAATAATCATTTCCCAGCCAGCTCTGGCGCGCCACGCTATCCGGTGAGCGCCGTGTCTTGGGATTGTCCTGATCGCGCAAAGCCAACAGATATTGCTGCGCACTGGCGACAAAAAACGGCAATGGCTGTTGTAAGCCTTCCCAGTAGCCATCCAGTAAAGTCTGCAGATAAAAGCCGGGGTCGCTGACCGGTGCCAGCTGCACGCTGCGATCCAGCCCGATCCAGACACTTTGCTGTTTAACACCGGTCGGTGCCACCGCGCATAAGGCAAGATGCTGCAGCCACAGCCGAAACAGGTCTTTGGCTTTCACTGACGCCGGCCGGAAAGCAAACCGGCCATCGCTGGCAACCCGATCCAGCCAGCCGGTCAGACGCATCTGGCCCACCAGGATATCGACTTCCAGTGGTTCCAGAAACTGGCTCGGCAGGGTTTTCAGCAAACGGCCGTTAAACCGTGAAATACCCAGCCATTCACGCCGGAATACTGTATCGCCCACTTGCCCGTGCGGCAGCATACCCGCGCCCCGGCTGAGTGTATGGGACAGTTGCATGCCCAGATCCTGCTGCTGGTAATCGAGTAATTGCTGGCGCAGCTGATAGGCTTCCAGTCCGTCCAGCAAAAATGGCTCGGTGGTTGCCAGCTCACCCGGTGCCTGTTCCAGCACCAGTCCCAGTCGGCGGCGCAGTAAAAACCGCACCGGGTTGTCATAAAATTCCAGCAGTTGATTGAGTTCCACCTGCCGCCAGAGCGGCTCCGGCTCGGCCAGTGGCTGCTCAAGAAACGGTGTCACAGACTGTCGCTGCGCCTCGGCGCGACGGCTGATATCGGCCAGTTCCTGCGAATAACTGAACAAACGCGGATCATGCGAGGGGTCGTCATGATCGAAATAGCGCCGGCTGAAAGCCTGCAGCGGATGCCGGATCAGCAACCAGTCACGCAGCCGGGTTGGTCCGTCTGCCAGACGAAAACCGCGTTCCAGCACATCCAACAGCTCGCTGACCAGCACCGAGGGCGGATTTTCGCTGTTATCACGGATATTGCTGCCAATATAGCTGATATAAAAACAGTACCGGGCCGACAGCAAGGCTTCCAGAAACAGGTAGCGATCATCATTGCGGCGTGAGCGATCACCCTTGCGGAAGTAACGCGCCATGAGATCAAAATCGGGAATCCGTTGCGGCCGCGGATAGCTGTTGCTGTTCATACCGATCAGGCAGACGACCTGAAACGGGATACTGCGCATCGGCACCAGCGTGCAGAAGGTTACGCCACCAGAGAAAAACCCGCTGGGGCTGGCGCGATCCGCCAGTGCATCGGCCAATGCCCGCGCGAACAGAGTCAGGCCAAAAGCGGTCTGCGCCTCGGCCAGCCGGGCGGCAGCGGTTACCGCTTCCAGTGCTGCCCGCACTTGCTGTAATTGATCCTCTTCGCTGTCCAGGGTAAGGAAAAACGCATCCAGCTGGCTGACCAGCCAGTCCCGCCAGGCCTCAGGCAGGCGTGTTTGTTCGGCCTCTCGCACAAAACGTATCAGGCTTTCGATAAAGCTGACCAGCCGTCCCAGCACCTGGGCGTTACTGCCTTCAACATCATCGAACGGCAGCACATCATGCCACAGCCGGGACTGCCCGGCCGGCAACGCATAACCACTGAGCAAACGTTCCAGTCCGGCCTGCCAGGTGTGCTCGGCTGTGGCCGGCAGATCCAGTTCGGCTCGCTCTGTAGCGTCGATACCCCAGCGTACCCGGGTCGCCCGCAACCAGGACTGGATTAAACTGAAATCGGCTTCGGTCAGATCGAAACGCCGCCGCAGCGCCGGATACTCCAGCAGCGCCAGCACATGCTGGGTATCGAAGCGCCGGCGTGGCATCTCCAGCAGACTGAGCACGGCCTCAATCAGCGGCTGCTCGCGGGTCAGCGCGCGGTCGGCGATGGTGAATGGAATATAGCGGCCAGACGGCGCAGTGCCGAAGACCGCTTCAATGGTCGGGCTATAGGCCTCGATATCCGGTGTCATGACGACGATATCAGCCGGTCGCAGCTCAGAATTGGATTCGAACAGCGCCAGCAGCTGATCATGCAGCACCTGAATTTCACGCAAAGGACTGTGACAGGCATGCAGCTGAACAGAACGATCCGTAGCAGCAATTTCGCCGACCGGCTCGTCGCCCTCCTCGCCCCGTTCCCGCAGATTCAGGATATCGGATTGCACGCAGGTCAGCAGGTTACGGGGGGCAATGTCCTGATACTGTTCGTGCTCAAGAGCCGGGTAATTTTCCAGTAAATCGATAAAATCCCGCCCCTGCTTACCCCAGGATGCCAGCAGCGGGTGGCCGACTTCGAGGTAGGGATCATCTTGTGCCTGACTGAGGTCGGTGTCCTGCGGTACGGCCAGCCCGCTCGGCTCAGCATCAGCCTCCGCGCTTGCAGCCGCTTTATCTGTTGGCACGTTCAGCTGCATTTCCTCGAACCGGGCGATGTCGCGCTCAGCCCGGATATCGCCCCAGTACTCACGACAGGGGTTGAGAATCAGCAGATGAATATCCATATGCCGCGCCAGTGCGTTAAACAGATCCATCTGCTGCGGCGGCAATGCTGAAATACCAATCAGGGCCACTCGTGCCGGTAGCGCAGCAGGTTTAATGTCACGCAGAACTTTATCAAACTGCAGGAAAAACGCGCCATTATGCGGACAATCCGGCAATTGCAGACGCCGCCACAGTTCCGCCTGCCAGTGCGCGTGCTCACCACGCTCCCAGCTTAATAACCAGTCCAGCCGATAAACCAGATACTGATCGTATACATCGGCAATACGCCGGGCCAGCTGGTAGCGCCGCAGCTCACGCTCGCCGGGATCGGCATAGTCATCAGGCTCACTCGATTCGCTGGCAGCAGGGTTCTGCCCGGTGCTGGTCGTTTGCAGGTAATGGTGTAAAGGTTCGAAGGGTGCAGCCTGCTCCAGCTGCGGCAGCAGTTCCAGCAGACGCCAGATCAGCACCGGTTTGTCGAAGGGCGATTGCTCGGGCACATCACCCAGTACCCGCCGCAGCACTTGCCATAAGAAGGCTGCCGGAAACGGAAAATTCAGATTAGCCGCCACGCCCAGCCGACTGGCCAGTTGCATAGCCAGCCAGCGCGCCATACCGTTGCTCTGCACGATGATGGTTTCGGCTGCCAGCGGGTCAGACAGCGGCTGGCGGTAAAGTTCTGCCAGATAATCGGCGAGGGTTTCAACCCGGTTGCTGTAGATTCGGTGCAGCAAAAGATCCGTTCCTTGCCCGTTTAATCTGTGTCAGTTCAGTTTCAACCGGACGCTGCCCGAGGCCTGTCCTGCAGCGGCTTCAGCGGCTTACTTCTGGACGGCTTCCAGTTCGGGTGGATTGGCCGGTGCGGACCGGAAGTTTTCGCCCTGACCACTGGCAAAGCGCAGACCCGCCTGCTTGATGGCCGCGTTCGATACTTTCTCCAACGGGGTGTAACAGGGATGATGGTGTTCAATATAAGGGTTATTGCGCGCGGCGTTATAGCACATCAGCAGCGTCCAGCGACGGTTTTCAGAGCGGTTCTGATCAGAACGGTGCAATGTGTTGCAGTGGAAAAACAAGCCATCACCCGGCTCCATTTCGACATACACCCGTTCCAGTTTTTGCAGTGCCTGATCCACCCGTTTCAGGTCCGCCCCGACCTGCTGTCCGTCCAGCAAATTGTGCTCGATACGGCCCATCAGGTGCGACCCCCGCAAGACTTGCAGACAACCGTTCGCAGCCGTGGTGTGATCCAGCGCAACCATGAGCGATGCCATTAGTGGAAACAGGCAGCCATTGTGATACCAGTAGCCGTAATCCTGATGCCATTCCCAGGCCCCGCCTTCACGCGGCTCTTTCGCGGTCAGCTTGGAATGATAGTGATAGACTTCACCACCGAGTAATTCTTCCATCGTATCCACGACACGCTCGCTGCGTGCCGCCAGACCGTAGACCGAATCGCCCGGATGATTCCACAAGGCCATTTTGGTGGCCAGACCATCTGCATCCTTGCGATCAAAAAAATGCCCGCTGATCTCGGGATCGGTTTCCATCGCCGAGCGCAGCAGTCCGATTTCTTCACGATCGAACAGGCCGGGTATCAGAATATAGCCGTCACGCTCGTAAGACTGACGTTGCTCGGGCGTTAGAATACTGCTCATGGGTTCACTCCAACTGGGTCTGAATTATACTGTAGCCCGGTACTATAAGCTAAAATGCGTAAATTGGAGAAGCCTTGAAAAAGTCCCTGGAGAATGCAAATGAGTGAACCCGTCAGTCAAGCCCTCGTCATCCTGAACAAGCCGCTGCCACCGTATATCGCCGAGCAATTCGAGGGGCTTTGCGAGTTCGTCCCCTGGAGCCTGCTCGACAATGGCTCGGCCGAGGAGCTGGCCGCTATTACCGGCATGGTGATTTACGGTCATACGCCGGTGAATGACAGTGTGCTGGACAAGCTGCCGAATGTGAAAGTTATCAGCAACTTCGGGGTTGGTTATGATCATATCGATGTCGCTTCCGCCAGTCGCCACGGGGTCGTGGTCGGCAATACCCCCGGTGCCGTCGATGGCGCCACCGCCGATATGACCATGGCGCTGCTGCTCGGGCTGGCCAGACGGGTCGCGGATGGTGACCGCTATGCCCGCGGGCCGGATTTTTTACACTTCGACCCGAGTTACATGATCGGCAAAGAAGTATACAGCAGCACCCTGGGTATTCTCGGTCTGGGCCGTATCGGCAAGCAGGTGGCGCAGCGTGCCAAAGGCTTCGATATGAAGATTCTGTATCACAAGCGCACACGCGATGAAGAGGCCGAACAGGCGCTGGGCGTCGAATACGCCAGCCTGGAGCAATTACTGGCGGAGTCTGATTTCATTACCCTGAATGTGCCGTTAACGCCGGAAACCCGTGGCATGATCGGCACCGCGCAATTACGGCAAATGCGCAGCGATGCGATGCTGATCAATATTGCGCGCGGTGCGGTGGTTGACCACGACGCCCTGCATCAAGCGCTGAGTGAAGGCTGGATCGCGGCGGCGGCGCTGGATGTCACCGAGCCTGAACCCCTGCCACGTGACCATCCTCTGCTGAAGCTGGACAATGTGCTGATCACGCCGCATCTGGGCAGCGCCACGCGGGGTACACGCAGCTGGATGGGACGCATGATGGTCGAGAATTTACAAGCCGGCTTACAAGGCCAGACCTTGCCCTATCTGGTTAAAACATAAGCCCTGTTTAAAACATAAACCCTGTGCTGCGCTCTGCAAGGTGCATAACCGGGCAGAGCGCAGCACGCTCATCAACGATCGTGGGACAACGCCCGGCAGGCCTCCAGAATAATATTCAAAGCCTCGCTGCTTTCCTGGTCCCGCACATGTTCCAAAACACATTCCCAGTACGCCCGGTCATCAGCGCTTAGCGGCTTTTGCGGTCCTTCACCGCCACTCAGCGGTTTTTCATCCTGCACTTTGGCACCCCCGCTGATAATAATGGATGGCATGGGTTTGGATTTTGCCGACACCTGCCCCATCACCAGCGACCTGGCTTGTGACGGCGTCTGGGCCAGCACCAGTGCCGACATGACAACACCGACAAAAACTAACGATCCGATACGCATATTGTGTTCCTTTTAAGGTTTGCTTGAAGGCCATCCTGGCGCTGTGATTGTTATCAATCATTATTATTGCTTTTTTTACCAGACACTAGAAAACCGGCCCTGAGGCCGGTTTTCCGGAGTGTTGTACTCAGTTCAGTGCCCGATGAAACTGCACCCGACGGTTCACACTGTCACTCGGGCTGCGATTCGGCAGCAATTCTGCTTCACCTTTGCCAACCACGATCAGACGACTGGGGTCGATCTCATGCCGCTCGATCAGATACTGTTTGATGGCCAGTGCGCGCAGTTCCGATAAGTGTTTATTGTAGGCCGTGCTGCCGCTGGCATCGGTATGCCCTTCGATAACAATGGATTTATCAGCAACTTCCGGCAAACGCATCATCTCGCCGACTTTATCCAGATACGGCCGTGAATCAGGCAGGACATCAGCCGAGTCAAATGCGAAATTGATCAGAAAACCAAAACCTTCCGGCGTTTGCCGAGGTACGGGCTTCGACTTACGGCTGGTCTGTTGTTTTTTGGGAGCCCGTTTGGTCTGTTGTTGCGGAGCCAGACGCGCCTGTTGCTGCGGCTTGGCTTTGGCTTTCACCTGAACCTGCGGGGCGGTGGCCTGATTGACGAAAACAATCGAACGGGTGCGGACTTGTGGTGGCGCAGCGCGCTCAGGAAACATCATATTGGCCAGTTCGTCAGCGGCAGGTGCCGGACCGGTAAAGAGTCGCACCTGCTCTGCACGGACATCCATTGCCGCACCAATGATCAACACTCCTGCGGCGAGGACACCGATCCAGCGAATCCGAAATTGGCTAGGGTTTTGGCTATTAGTTGCAGTGGTCATGATCAGGTACTCCAGTCATTTGATCCAAAAGATTATGTAATGCTTGTGGTTTTGATTATTGCAACGGCTGTGCCATGTCTTGAAAACCACTTATAAACACATAAAAATCAAAGACTTGAATATGAATGGTGCAAGATATGCACCTCTTTCAGGTTGGTCCGGTCATTTCCGGGTTATTTGCTTGCATTCAGATACTTGAAGGGGCGTGTATTTCAAACCATACGGACGAATACAGATTCACTAAAAGGACATCGATCATGTTTCATAAATATATTTTTTTATTTTTATTATCAATAATTTACCAACCCATTACTGCATTCTCTGCCGACTCTGGTCAAACCCTCAATCACTACCACGAGGCCCCGCAGGCACAGGCGCTGAGTATCGAGGATTTCAGTGGTGAACTGCTGATTACAAGCCAACCTGAACCAGGAATTCGGCTCAAACTGACCGGTTCAAAACGACAACTGGATGATCAGGACATCACCACCCGTAACGGTGTTCTCCATCTGCGCATGCAGCAAAGTCATAGCGCCAGACGCAGCACACGTATTAATACCCTGACCAATACCTCTGTCATGGCTTTTGCCAGCAACGGCTCGACAACTCACCTTATTATTAATGGTCAGGCGATTACCCCTGACTCGTCGAACCGATCCGATAACCCGGACCAGGAAACCGCAGCTGAACCGCTGTCTGCTGAACTGATGCTGCCGGCCAACCTGCCTCTGACAATTACAGGCCTGCGCGGCCAGGCCCGGATCGGACCACGCTCGGGGCCGGTGGACGCCACGCTGGCAGCAGGCACCATGGACTTTGCAGCACTGCATGATGCCCGCCTGCGCGTAACCGGCAGCGGTAACATCGGGGTTGACACTGCACAGGGGCAGTTGGATATAACGATAAAAGGCAGTGGCAATATCCAGGTCGCGGACGCCCGCCTCTCTTTATTAGAGGCTCAACTCAAAGGTGTCGGTTCTATTCATATTAAAGGTCAGGCGGAACAAGCTGAACTGCGCCTGCGCGGTGCAGGTTCTATTTATGTCGATAGTGTCCTGCAGCAGCCCCGCACATCTCTGTCCGGGGTCGGCAGTATTACTGTAGGCAACTGGTAAATAGTCTGCTTGAGAACCACTTATCCCCTAATCTCCTGCCATTCATCCGGTTACAGTCCAGTATGAGCCGCAGGCCAGTCCAGTGTGAACCTACCTGGACTGGCAGAAAACCGTATCTGACCCGATTAAAACCCTTCTAGAAATCAAAAAATATACTTATTAATCAATATAATAAACACATAAAACAAAGCTGGCACGGGTTCTGCAATATCTTGGTCGTGAGCGGTTGTTAGGATGAACAACATAAACGCTTACACATTGGGATCACTGACACGGAACTTAATTTTTTAGGAGACTTACCCATGAAAACTTTCGCTAACGTCGCTGCTTTCGCCCTGGTTTCCGCCCTCAGCACCGCCAGCTTTGCACAAGATGTCGAAGTCAACGGCAGCCTGGTTCTGCAAGCTGCTTCGGTACAAAACCAGATCACCCTGGCGAATGACGATTCGGAAGCTTTTACCCGGATTAACTCCATCCAGGACTCGGAAATCAACGGTAGCCTGGTTCTGCAAGCCGCTTCGGTGCAAAACCAGATCACCCTGGCCAATGATGACTCTTGCGCTGAAACGACCATCAACCAGATCGGCCGCAGCCGGGGCTGCTAAGCAGCTCTACGCTCAACCCAGGACGGGTTGAGCGTACCGACAGGGATGTCACCAGAACTCATGACGGATCTTACCTTTAGGAATATAACCATGAAAAATTTCACCACTATCGCCGCTTTCGCCCTGACCTCTGCTTTGAGCACCGCCAGCTTTGCACAAGATGTCGAAATCAACGGCAGCCTGGTTCTGCAAGCCGCGTCAGTGCAAAACCAGATCACCCTGGCGAATGACGATTCGGAAGCTTTTACCCGGATTAACTCCATCCAGGACTCGGAAATCAACGGTAGCCTGGTTCTGCAAGCCGCTTCGGTGCAAAACCAGATCACCCTGGCCAATGATGACTCTTGCGCTGAAACGACCATCAACCAGATCGGCCGCAGCCGGGGCTGCTAAGCAGCTCTACGCTCAACCCAGGACGGGTTGAGCGTACCGACAGGGATGTCACCAGAACTCATGACGGATCTTACCTTTAGGAATATAACCATGAAAAATTTCACCACTATCGCCGCTTTCGCCCTGACCTCTGCTTTGAGCACCGCCAGCTTTGCACAAGATGTCGAAATCAACGGCAGCCTGGTTCTGCAAGCCGCGTCAGTGCAAAACCAGATCACCCTGGCCAATGATAACTCGGAAGCGTTTACCCGGATTAACTCTATCCAGGACTCGGAAATCAACGGTAGCCTGGTTCTGCAAGCCGCTTCGGTGCAAAACCAGATCACCCTGGCCAATGATGACTCCTGCGCTGAAACGACTATCAACCAGATCGGTCGCAGCCGGGGCTGCTAAACAGTCCACGCAAAACCCAGGACGGGTTGAGCGCGCTTACAAGGATGTCGCTGGAACACTGGGGCAGATAGGCAATATACCGGCCTGCCCTGTTTCCTGAACAATAGCGATTGACCTTTTGCTCACACTCAGACATGGACGGAATTAACATGCGTAACACAACAACCTTCACAACTATCCTGTTAGCCAGTGCGATCGCTTTTGCCGTGGCAGCCCCGGTCAGCGCCAAGCAATACAATCAATCCCGCACGCTGCATTCCAGATTTCAGGTCAAGGTTAACAAAGCCATTGCCGAGGGTAACCGGCTGATGAGCGAAAACGGCCCAACAGATACAGCAGCAACGTTTGGCACCTGTGGTAATCTGAACATTAACAGTGTCGATGCGCCGCGCCCAGGCCAGCCGCCGATACGAGAACAAATCACCGTGGTTACGGGGGATGTCATCAATGTTGTCAATAGAGGCTGCAGGTAAACGACTGCCATTACTTCTTCTGGTCGGCTCATTCCTGGGGCTGGCCAGCTGTGCCACGCCATTACCCGAAACTGCGTCCGTCGTCGCGCAGACCAAAACACCGCCGGTACGTAACATCACCAGTTTCAGCGGCGCCTTAAGCTGCATGGACGAACTGTTCGTAAGCCACGGCATCCGCAATGTTTTCATCACCAGCGCCGGGATTCCGGACGCCACCGGCGAGATTTCAACCGGTACCCGGGAGATGCTGATCTCGGCCATCTCGCGCATGTCGGTACGCAGCAATGCGTTTCGTTACATCGATTACGACCCGACCCAGATTGACATTCATCAATTGCATCAGCTGGTTGATTCGTCCGGTCAATTTCTCGCTCCCAATTATTATATCCGCGGCGCGATTACCCAACTCGATCAAGGTGTGCTCGATTCCAGCCAGGGGTTCGGTGTGTCCTTTGCCGGTACCGATATCGGGGCGGATTTCGGACTGAACAAAAACCAGGTTGTGTCCATGGTGACCCTGGACATGAATATCGCTCATTTCAAATCGCGTCAGATTCTGCCCGGTTTATCGGCCAATAATTCCCTCGCCGTAGTTCGCACAGGCCGTGCTGCCGACGCGGGTGGCAGAATCAAAAAAGCCGGGGTCTTTTTCAATATCTCGCTGGATCAGAGCGAAGGCGTGCATCAGGCGGTACGCACACTGGTCGAGTTGGGCACCCTCGAAGCGCTCGGAAAATTGACTAAAGTGCCGTACTGGAATTGCCTGCAAATCGAGAGCTCCAATCCCGCCGTACAGGCCGAAGCCAGTAACTGGTACCAAAGCCTGCCGCCCAGTGAACGCATCACGTTCGTGCAACGGGCGCTGAAAGGCGGCGGTTACTATGCCGGCCCCATCGATGGCGTCCTGAATGCCGCTACCAGCGATGCGATTGCTATTTATCAGACCGAGCACAATCTGATCGCTAACGGCCGGGTGGATTTCCAGCTGTATATGGGGCTACTCAATGCCAACAAGAAACTGGCTGGTGCCGCGTCCATCGCCGAGGGCGAAATCGCGCGGACCGAGCGGGAGCAACCGGACGTACGCCAACCGGTCGGTTTGACGGTATTCACCGAACGGGGTGCCAAACCTGTTTATCAGCGCGGCGAGAGCCTCACTTTAGCGGCCAAGGTAGCCCGTAATGCCTATCTGTATTGTTACTACGAAGACTCGCAGGGCACGATTGCGCGCATTTATCCAAACCGCTTTCAACCCGATGCATATGTGGCCGGCGGCAAGGGTTTTCTGATCCCCGCCTCCAACTCGCCCTTCCGGATCATCTTTGACAAAGCGCCGGTGCAGGAAGAAGTGGTCTGTCTGGCCTCCGACCGGGAGCTGAGTCTGCAATTGCCGAAAGAGTTGAAAGTGGCCGATCTGGCACCACTGCCGGTGCAGTCCATGCAGGCCCTGATCGACTTCTACCGCAAGCTGGATCGCGCCGGACTCAGCGTGGCACGGCTTCCTATCAGCGTACAGTAAACCGGTCAATCCTGGCTGCTAGCTACTTAGCAGCCAGGCATTGCCGGGCAATAGAATCAATAGCAGCAACACCCCCAGCACAGCCATATAAATAATATTGCGACCATAAATCAGTCGCGGTGCAGACACCTCAAACAGACTGGAACACAACACGACCGACAGCGCCGACAAGGACAGCATCGAAGCGCAGGCCCAACCGTAAAACATCAGCTCGATAGCAACCAGATCCGCGATACTGGACTGAAACGGTGTCACCAGCAGCATCACGCAGGTGCCAATCACGACCGAATGCACCCCCAGCAACGCCAACCCCAGACCCAGCAGCATCACGCCGGCAATCAGTACACTGACCGGTAGCCCGGTCAACCAGGGATGACCCAGCGCCGCATGCAGCAGGCTGGATTCCTGTAATACCCGGCCCAGCGTCACTGCCGCGCAAAACAGCAATAATTCATTGCCCAGACGGTCCAGATTGCGATAGGTCGTACGCACCACACGCTGCAGCTCAAAACGGTTATGCCGCAAAATCCACAGCAGGCAGAGAAAGGGAACGACCAGCACAATGGTCTGGATCGTGCCGAATGGGCTGACGCTGGCCGCCAGCACGACGCCCAGCATGGTGCCGCCCAAAGGCACCGCAAGCGGCCGAAACCCTTTCAGCGCCCCCAGCAGACGACGCAGACTGCCACCGCTGAACAGCACCGCCAGTGCTACCCCTAAGACGGACAGGACAATACCCACCGCCATAATGCGCCACAGCGGCTGACTCGGCCAGAAACTCGAGGCCAACGCCATGGCCACCGTAAACGGCGACCAGAAAATAGCCAGCGCCAGCCCCCGCAGTGCGGCCTGAGCCATAGCCCGGCGGGTGGCGCTATCGGCATCCGGTGGCAATAAAGGCGCAAGCATGGTCAATGCACCCATCGTCATCACCGAACCGATTACATTGGCACCGACCACCACGGCATCGTCGCGCTGGGCTGGCGGCATCCGGGCGAACGCTGTCCGGCTGCGCTCGAATTCCGGTCCGATGTCCAGCGTTGCCCGCATCAACTGCAAAGTGGGTAAAAAAGCGGTAAAGATAAGGGAAAACATCAAGCCATGCTCGATGGCTTCCCAGCGCTGCTCCAGCGCACACACCAGCACCACAATAGCGCTGACCACCAGCGTAACAATGCGATTCAGACGACCGCAAAGCGGCCAGGCAAGCACCAGGTACACCAGCATGCCGACCAGCGCAATATGCCCCAGCCAGTCACCATGGTAAAAAATTCGCAGCAGACCGATAAGCCATAAACACGCCATCAGGCGCCGCAGCCAATCGGTACGATCAGCTGTCTTTTCCAGTAATGTTGTCAGCAATGTTTATCTTCAGTAAAAGCCCGGCACAAAGCGCTTGGTGCGGGCGCTGTAGGCAGCATAGTCCGGGAACAGCGCCGGCAGCAGCCGTTCCTCAATACGCGCTTTATTGAACACCGCCACCACAACCAGCCCCAGGCCCAGAGCATTCAGCCAATGGCCGTTATACAGCGCAATGCCCAGCAACATGAGCATCAGTGCGCTGTACATGGGGTGGCGGATGTAACGGTACGGCCCGCTGGTAATCAGACGGGCCTGCGGTTTGATTTCAGGATACACACTGAAATTACCGACCGGATTATGCCATAAGGTATACAAACCCAGCACTGTTCCGCCTGCACACAGGAGCAACATCCAGGGCGAGCCGCGATTGAGCAGGCCGACCGGCCAGCAGGCCAGTACCAGCCCGCAGAACTGGCATAAGACCAGCAGGTGGGAAAGCAGAGGGTGACGCCAGAATAGCATATTGATGATACCGCTCAGGCTGCGCGCCGGTGCCGACCCGGCAATTGATCACTATTGGCCAGACGCTGACAGAAGCGCATGGCTTCCGGATAGGGAAAAACATCGCTCTGCTGGCCCTGCTCGATGCTGCGCTGGGTCGCCAGCCAGAATTCGGGGTCGATCAATGCCTGATGATAGAGCAAAAACAGACGCCGATCGCGCTCCACCGGAAACGCGAAATTCAGAAACTGTTCCGGGAACACATCGGACTCACCGACCGA
The DNA here is from genome assembly GCA_041396125.1 of Gammaproteobacteria bacterium. GTDB lineage: Bacteria > Pseudomonadota > Gammaproteobacteria > Competibacterales > Competibacteraceae > JAWKZG01. The sequence goes on from JAWKZG010000004.1 coordinate 212,856, forward strand.
ATACCAGGCATGATCCAGCATTTCGTCCTCCAGCGAGGATGGCGGCGGAATACGGCGGAAATTGCACTCGGTCATATAGCAGATCTCATCGTAGTCGTAAAAAACCACCCGCCCGCCACGCGTTACGCCGAAGTTTTTCAACAGCATATCGCCGGGAAAGATATTTGCTCCGGCCAGCTCGCGGATCGCATTGCCGTATTCTTTGATCACCGCCCGACGGCGCGCCTCGTCGGCGTCCCTGAGATAAAGATTCAGCGGGGTCAGCCGGCGTTCGATGTAAAGATGTCGGATGATTAAATAATCACCTTCCAGTTCGATGCTGGAAGCGGCTTTGGTCTGCAGTTCTGTCAGTAATTCCGGATCAATCCGGGCGAGCGGGAACGCCACATCGGAATATTCCAGGGTATCGGCCAGCCGCCCGACCCGGTCATGATATTTGACCAGCAGGTATTTATCCTTTACCAGCTGCCGGTTCGGTTCCTTCGGCGGTTCGAAAAAATCTTTAATGATCTTGAATACATAGGGAAACGACGGCAGGGTGAATACCAGCATCACCATGCCCTTGATACCCGGCGCAATAGTGAACGCGTCGGTTGAATGCTTGAGATGGTGCTGCAAATCACGGAAAAACATGGTTTTCCCCTGTTTCTGCAATCCCAGCAAAGTGTACAGCTCGGCGCGCGGCTTGCGCGGCAGAATCGCGCTGAGAAAATCGACATAAGCCGACGGCACTTCCATATCGACCATGAAATAGGCGCGGGCGAAACTGAATAACGTCGCGATATCTTCGCTATTGAGCAGAATCGTGTCGATATAAAGCTCGCGTTGTTCGTTCTGCAGCACCGGGATAACAAACGGCTGCTCGCGATGGCCGTTAATAATGCGTCCTACCAGATAAGCCGCTTTATTGCGATAGAACGGCGAACTCAGCAGCTGGATCTGAAAATTCGGCTGTAATTGATTCGGCTGTGGAAGATGCGGTGCCAGCGCAATCAGCAAATAGCGCAGATCACGGCGCAGATTTTCAAACCGCTGGCCAAAGCGGAAGTCGGCTACCAGCTTCAGCAGCAGGCGGCGGCGGCGCCCCATACTGGGATAATAACTGCGATAGGTTGGCACGTCGCCTTCGATATGTTCAGTGGAAATCGCCGGCCGATAGAAAATAAAGTCATTACTATAATAACGTCGGTGAATAACCCTGCAGGCCACTGAATTATAAAACGTTTCTGCCAATTCAGGCTGTTTGTGATTATAGAGCAGGCCAATATAGATTGGCTTGATCTGGCGCCACAGTTCTTCGTCTTTGGCAGCGTCGGGAAAACGCTCCAGCACTGCCCGCACGGCTTCTTCCACGCGCTGGTCGTACATCTGGATACGACTGATTGCCGCCTGCTTGGCTGCTTCCCAGTCCGCTTGCAGAAAATGCTTGTGTGCCTGCGCACTGATTTCCCGAAACAGACGATAATGCTTGTCAAAACCTTCCAGAATCGTGTTCGCAACGGCCTTGGACATAATGCTTACTCTCATGGATCAGCCTATCGTGCAGCATGCAGCTTAGCCCTAGTTGCCGACCTGAACAACCGGGAAATACCCGCAGTTGCAAGCAGGCCGGACAGCATTCTGCACCAGCCCCTGCAAAGACTGTTGCCAACCCGGTAAACCAGGGTGCAGCATCCAGAACAACGTTTATCTACTGCCGCCTGCCGGGCATTGGTATGATGTGTATATCATGCCGATCTATTCCAATCCGACAAACGCTGAGCACACTGGCAAAGAGCTGCCCGATACGGTGCTCAGAGAGCAGGTCTGTCTGCTGTATCAGCAGGCGACGGCACCGCTCCTGCTCAGCCAGGCCAATGCCTTTATTTTAAGCGCAGTACTGTGGTCTGCCTTGTCACCACCTCTGTTACTGGGCTGGCTGGGGTTGTTTTCTGTGGTTATTAGTACGCGCCTGTATTGGGTGCAGCGCGGGTTGCGCAAGCTCCCTAACGCGACTGATGTACTGATCTGGCGCAACACCTTTGGCTTGGGCGTGTTCATAACCGGCTGTCTCTGGGGTGCGGCGGGCAGCCTGTTGTTTCCCGGCGAATCCGCTCAACATCTGGTTTTCCTGGCTATTATTCTGGCGGGCACCAGCGCCGGCGGTATGACTACCCTGTCCTGGGGGCGCGGCATTTTTCCGCTGTTTCTGCTGCCCATGCTGACCCCGTTCGCACTGCGTCTCATGTGGCAGGGCACACTGCTCAGCGTCTCTCTGGCACTGCTGATTGTGCTGTACAGCATTGTGCTGCTGAACAGTTCGCGCTCACTGTATCGGACCACTACGGATGCCATCCGGCTGCGCTTCGAAAATCTGACGCTGGCAAACGACCTGCACCAGACCAATCGAACTCTGCAGGCGGAGCAGGCGGCGCTGCAAGAAGCCCGCAATTCCTATCAGGATATTTTCGAAACCGCCAGTGAAGGGATTTATGTCTCCACGCCTGAGGGTCAGCTGATTCGCGCCAATCCGGCACTGGCCCGACTGAATGGCTACGACAGCGAGGCTGAAACGCTGACAGCCATCCAAGATATTGCCCAGGAATGTTACGTTGAGCCCTACCGTCGCGATGAATTTAAACGCTTGCTGGCCCTGCACGGGCAGGTTGAAAATTTTATGTCCGAGATTTACCGGCATAAAACCCGCGAGCGCATCTGGGTCAGCGAGAATGCCCGTGCAGTCTATGATGAGCAGGGAAAAATTCTGTTTTACCAAGGTACGGTGCGCGATATCACCCAGCAAAAACAGGCTGAACAGGCGCTTATTGAAGCCAAGGAAGCGGCTGAAACCACTGCCCGTCTGAAATCGGAGTTTCTGACCACGATCAGCCATGAAATCCGTACCCCCATACATGGCGTGCTGGGCATGACGGAATTACTGCAAACCAGCACGCTCGACGACAAACAGCAACGCTATGCCACCAACATTCAGCGTTCCGGCGAGCGGCTGCTGCGCATCGTCAATGATATTCTGGATTTTTCCAATATCGTGACTGGCAATCTGCATCTGGAACACACCGCCTTTTCGCCGCGAGAACTGCTGTTTGAGCTAAGCCATGATTGTCGGGAGCAGGCCCAGCACAAACAGATCAAGTTCAGCCTGATCATTGAAAACGCCTTGCCCGAACTGGTGCTCGGCGACCGCGACCGCTTGCAACAGGTGCTGGCCAATCTGCTCAGCAATGCGGTTAAATTCACCACTCAGGGCAGCGTCGAACTCTACGTCCGGCAGGAACAGAGCAGCGCCGACAGCACAGCGGGAACCGAGACGCTGTATTTTGCGGTGCAGGATACCGGCGTTGGCATTCCGCCTGAACTCCAGTCCCTGATTTTCGACTCCTTCGTGCAAGCCGACGGTTCGCTGACCCGCTCTCATCAAGGAGCAGGTCTGGGACTGGCCATCTGCCAGCAGCTGGTCGAGTTGATGGGGGGACAATTGCGCGTCAACAGCCAGCCTGGTGCCGGCTCGACGTTCAGTTTTAGCGTTACACTGGAGCGCGCCAGCAGTGCCAGTAATGGGGCCGTCCAGACAACGGCCCCGCCGATTCAGCCCGGATAGGCTTTGACGTCCTGTTGCTGCTCGCCCAGTCCCTCGATACTTAAGCGCATCACATTGCCCGGCCGCAGGAATACCGGCGGCTTCAGCCCCAGTCCAACCCCTGGCGGGGTGCCGGTGGGGATGATATCGCCCGGATTCAGCGTCATGAACTGGCTGATATAACTCACCACCGCCTTCACATCGAAAATCATGGTGCGGGTCGAGCCGTTCTGATAGCGCTTGCCGTCCACTTCCAGCCACATGGCCAGATTCTGCGGATCGGGGATTTCATCGGTTGTCACCAGCCAGGGGCCAATCGGCGCGAAGGTATCGCAGCCTTTGCCTTTATCCCACTGTCCGCCGCTGCGCTCAATCTGGAACTCGCGCTCGGACACATCGTTGACGATCACATAACCGGCAACATGCTGCATCGCATCGGCCTCGCTGACATACGAGGCTTTTTTACCGATCACAATGCCCAGCTCGACTTCCCAGTCACTCTTCTGGCTGCCTTTGGGCAGAATCACCGGATCATTGGGACCACTGATAGCGCTGGTCGCTTTCATGAACAGGACCGGTTCTTTGGGAATCGGATTACCGGTTTCGGCGGCGTGGTCAGAATAATTCAGGCCAACACAAACCAGTTTGCTGATCTTGGCGACCGGCGGCCCCAGCCGTGGCGAACCGCTCACCAGCGGCAGCTCGGCCGGATTCAGCGCTTTCAGCTCATCCAGCTTGGTGGCTAACACCGTGCCATCGATATCGGCCACTACACGGGACAGATCACGGATATTGCCATCGCTGTCCAGTAAACCGGGCTGCTCTGCCCCGGCGGCACCATAGCGTACTAGTTTCATGGGTATAAACTCCTCTGTGTCATTTCAAGTCATTTATTAACCGGGTTTTTAAATCAACCCGTAAACACGTTATGCCAAACAGCGCCTGGGCCGTTGGATCACGTCGGAAAATGCTGCTGCAGATCCTCGATCTGCGCGGGTGTTAAACAGCGCGGATTACGCCCCTGCAGCAACAGAAAAAGCTTGGCGGTTTCTTCCAGTTCTTCGGTCGCGTACAAGGCCGCTTCCAGATTTTTACCGGCCACCACCGGCCCGTGATTCGCCAGCAATACCGCACTATGCTGGCCCGCCAGACCGCGAATCGCCTCGCCCAGCGCTTTGTCACCGGGGCGATAATAAGGCACCAGCGGCAGTTTCCCCACCCGCATAACGTAATAGGCGGTCAGCGGTGGCAGGACATTCTCCGGATCAAGCTCCGGCAGACAGGACACCGCCACGGAATGGGTCGAATGCAGATGCACAATCGCGCCCGCGCTGTCGCGCTCCTGGTATACCGCAGCATGCAAAAAGGCTTCTTTCGAGGGCGGATCACCCGACAGTAAACGGCCATCCCAATCAAGTTTGGCGATCCGGGCCGGGTCCAGCCGGCCCAGGCAGGAATTGGTCGGCGTCAACAGCCAGCCATCATCCAGTCTGGCGCTGATATTGCCCGAACTGCCGCTGGTCAGACCGCGCTCGAACAGCGAGCGGCCAAACTCGGTTATCTGCTCGCGCAGCCGGGTTTCGTGACTGCCATGGGACGAACTCATACGGGCAATACCCGCAGCGCTTTCAGAAAGAAATCCGGCGCGCCGAAATTGCCCGATTTCAGGGCCAGTGCCAACGGCGGATCGTTCAGGGATACGGTCCACGGTACGCCGGGATCAATCTGTGGCCCGATACGCAAGCCGGTTACCCCCAAAGCGCTAACGACCGCCCCCGAGGTTTCCCCGCCAGCGACGACCAGTTGCCGCACACCAGCCTGTACCAGACCTTGTGCAATCTGCGCCATAGCCTGTTCGATCAGCGCCCCGGCCCGTTCGCGGCCCAGCTCGGACTGCGCCTGCCGCACTGCATCCGGTGCCGCACTGGCGTAAATCAGCAGCGGCCCGTCAGCTAGTTGCGGTCTGGCCCAGTGCAGGGCTTCTCCGGCCAGATCCTCGCCGGCAGCGAGTTTCAGCGGATCGATCTGAAAAGCCGGCCGCTGCTGCTTCATCTGTTCGACCTGTTCCAGTGTCGCGCGCGAACAACTGCCGGACAGCACCGCTGCCAGACCGGGCACAGCAGGCAGTTTATCCGCGCCGGTGGCCGGTCCCAGCAAACCCTGCCGACGGAAGTTTTCCGGCAAGCCCAGCGCAATACCCGAGCCGCCAGTGATCAGGGCCAGATCGGCACAGGCGGCACCGGTCTGCTCCAGATGCGCATCGTCCAGCGCGTCAGTGATCGCGAAACGGCAGCCATCCCCCCGCAGACGGTCGAATTCCGCCCGAATGGCATCCGCGCCCTGTTTAATGGTGCGGTATTGCACCAGACCGACCTTGCCTTTGCTCTGCGCCTGCAGCACGCGCACCAGATTGGCGTCGGTCATCGGTGTCAGCGGATGGTTTTCCATGCCGGATTCATTCAACAACACATCATTGACGAACAAATGGCCTTTGAAAATCGTCCGTCCGGTTTCCGGGAAAGCCGGACAGGCAATGCTGAAATCGCTGCCCAAGGCGTCCAGCAGCGCTTCGGCCACCGGCCCGATATTGCCCTGCGGAGTGGAATCGAAGGTTGAACAGTATTTGAAAAAATATTGTCGGCAACCGGCGGTGCGCAACCACTGCAAGGCCTGCAGCGATTGCTGAATCGCATCTTCAACCAGAATCGTGCGCGATTTTAAGGCGATAACAACCGCATCAGCATCACCGATTTGCTGGTTGGCATCCGGTATGCCGATCAGCTGAACAGTACGCATCCCGCGCCGCACCAGGGTGTTGCACAAATCCGTTGCGCCCGTGAAATCGTCGGCGATACAGCCGAGCAGAATGCTCATGAATATCTCTCCTAGCAGGAATCTGTTCGCCTAATCTGACGAATTGGCGAGTTATTGTTTGCTCTGCGACCGTGTTTTTTGAGCCGGACAGAGATTATTGCAAAAACGGTTGACTAGCGACCAACCGCATAACCCTGCATACCACGCGGATTGGCGGCAGCTTTGAGCAGGCCGTTAGCCCGACTGGCAGCACAGAGCCGGCCCTCAGACCAGTCATCACCCCATTCGACCCGATGCCCGCGCTGCTGCAGCGCCTGCCCGACCTGAGCGGCGAAACGCCCTTCCAGCACCAGTTTGCCCGGCGCGGCAAGACGCGGGAAAAACGAGCCCGGAAAATGCTCACTGTGGAACGAAGGCGCGTCGATGGATGCCTGCAGGTTCATACCGTGATGAATATGTCGCAGCAGAAAAATCAATTGCCACTGGTCCTGCTGATCACCGCCCGGCGTACCGAAAGCCATATACGGTTTACCGTCGCGATACAGCAAAGACGGTGTCAGGGTGGTGCGCGGCCGTTTGCCCGGTGCCAGACTGGCCGGCAGCCCCGGCTCCAGCCAGAACATCTGGGCCCGGCTGTTAAGGCAGAAACCCAGTTCGGGAATCGTCGGCGAGCTTTGCAGCCAGCCGCCACTGGGCGTAGCCGATACCATATTGCCCCAGCGGTCGATCACATCCACATGGCAGGTATCACCTTTCACCTCAGCCGCTTTGGCAACCGTCGGCTCACCCACACCGAAAGCACTCAGATCCAGACTTTGCCCGGCCTCGGTGCGGATCGGCGGTATCCGGCCACTAAACCCATCTACCGTGCCGGGACGCAACTCCAGCGAAGCCCGCTCGCCGATCAGCGCACGGCGCTGCTGGTTATAGGCGGCACTGAGCAGGGTTTCCAGCGGTACGTTGACAAAGTCCGGATCACCGTAATAGGCCTCGCGATCGGCATACGCCAGTTTCATACACTCGGTGACGGTATGTACAAAGTCCGGCCCGAGCGGGTCCATGGCCGCCAGATCAAAACCGTCCAGCAGCGCCAGCGCCTGCAATAACACCGGGCCCTGCGACCAGGGGCCGCATTTCAGCACCGTGTGATCGCCGTAATCCAGCCGGGTCGGCTCTTCGTAACTGGCCTGCCAGCGCGCCATGTCATCACCGCTGAGCAGCCCGTGGTGGCGCTCGCCGGTCGTATCCAGCACTGCATTCTCGCGACAGAACGTATCGATGGCCTCGGCCACAAAACCTTCCCGCCAGCTATGCCGTATGGCCTCAATTTGCGCCTGCCGATCCGGACTGGCGGCGCGGGCTTCTTTGAGTAGACGCTGCCAGGTCGCGGCCAGGGTTTTATTGGCGAACAGCTCGCCGGGCCTGGGCACTTCGTTATGAGGCAGATACAGTGCCGCCGAACTGGTCCACTCACGCCGGAACAGGCCGCTGAGTTCCTGAATAGTTTCACAGACCCGCGCGACCAGCGGCACGCCGTGTTCAGCGTAATGCAGTGCCGGCTCGAAAATCTGCTCCAGCGGCAGCGAGCCGTGATCGCGCAGCAGCAGCATCCAGGCATCGAAGGCACCGGGCACTACTGTCGCCAGCAGGCCAGCCGCCGGGATCAGATCAATGCCCAGCTCACGGTAGCGCTCAACGGTGGCTGCCGCGGGTGCTACGCCTTGACCGCAAATGACTTTGGTCTCGTTTCGTGCAGCGTTATGCAACAACAGTGGCAGATCACCGCCAGGGCCGTTCAGATGCGGCTCGGCGAGTTGCAGCACCAGGCCGGCTGCGACTGCCGCATCAAACGCATTGCCGCCGCGCTCCAGAATGCCCATGCCAGCCGCCGAGGCCAGCCAGTGGGTCGAGCTGACAACGCCGAAAGTGCCAATAAGTTCAGGACGTGTGGTAAACATGCTCATTGCCTCAAGTCAGCCGCTGCAGCATGATCTGCAGGAAGAAATAGCCCCACGACAGCAGCATCACCAGCATCACCATAAGATCAAAGCGGATTACCCGGCGATAACGCGCCTGCGTGGCGGCATCAGCTTCTGATTTAAACACCTTGGCCATCAGGATATCCAGCGGGATCGCCCAGATCAGAAACAAGGCCACACCCGGCATCACGGTTTTAATCAGCAAATCCCAGGGTGAGCCCATGGATACATCCTGCAAATACGCACAGGGCGCAGCGACCAGTGCCAGAATGGCGACCATCCAGCGCAGAGGGCCAATCTGGCGCGGCCAGGAATCAGCGGTTGTATCGGGCGCGGCTTGCTGCGGTTCTACTACGGTTTGACTACTCATAAAAATGTTTGCTACGACTTACTCGTCGCCTCAGGAAGGATTGTGTATTCTTTTTAAAACAATTCATTGGCAGGTACTAACTCCATCTTTCCAGGTAACTCTGAACGAGGGATATTTAGACATGTATCTAATACCTCTTTCGCTTGCCAGCAAGGTTAGGTGGCTATTCTACAACTTTTGGAATTTGCATCGGGACAGCATTTCAGCGTAAATACGTGAACCCGCTTCGCCTTCTTGTGCTTAATGTCTATCTTAATCGTTCAACGGTCACCATGCCCCAAAAGGTTTGTTGCGTCTAGCCTCTGATCAGTAGCATCGGTGCTCGCTTTCGCACAAATGTCTCTACGCACATCTTGATACAAGGCCATAGCCTGAGGTCAGGTAAGACCATAACAATAGCTGGTTCATAAAATTTTTTAAAAGTATACTTACAGTATATTTATCTATACTTTATTGAACCATTACTCATCCCGGTTCATAAATTGTCCTATAAATAAATCATGGGTTTACGAAAAAACGACAAGCTAAACCAACTACAACAGCTGATCCCGGAAGGAGTAGCCGTTCCCAGCACATGGCTATCCGCGAATGGCTATACCCCGCAGCTGGTTCGCAAATACGTGCAAAGCGGATGGCTCAAGGTTCTTGGCAGTCGTGTTTATGCCCGGCCCGGCGAAGCTGTTACCTGGGAAGGGGTAATACTCGGGCTACAAAAATTGGGCCAGATGCAACTCCACATCGGTGGGATCACCGCCCTCAATCGCCAGGGGTTGGCGCATTATCTTTCACTCAGCGGCGATGCTACTGTCCATGTCTGGGGACAAGACAGACCACCCTCCTGGGTCGAGCAGGTTTACGTCAACGCACAGTGGTCCTTCCACCGCCGACGCCTTTTCACCCATGACCCGGAGCAAGGCTGGGTAATGTTGCCAACGAAGGTGCGTGACTGGACATTACGGAGTTCTGCCCCCGAGCGCGCGATTCTTGAGGCGTTGAGCGAGGTGGACGAAACCCCTTCATCGTTTTCGTTTACTGCCGAGTTGTTCGAAGGGCTGACCACACTGCGACCAGCTGTAGTGAATACCCTGTTGCAATCCTGCATTCACAATAAGACAAAGCGCCTCTTTCTTTTTCTCGCCAATCACTACGCCTATCCATGGGTAAAGCGCATTGATATCGACGCGGTAGATCTCGGGCGAGGCAAGCGGATGGTCACTCGCAACGGAAAACTGGATAAGCGCTATCAGATAACAGTGCCGGAGGCGTTTTATGCTGGATCGAAGTAATCCCTACTACCAACAGGTGGAGCTGATCATGCGCGTGCTACCGCTGATCGCCAGAGAATCTCAATTCGCGCTAAAGGGTGGCACAGCAATCAACCTCTTCGTGCGTGATCTGCCGCGCCTCTCAGTAGACATCGACCTTACCTATCTTCCTCTGGACAACAGAGGTCTGAGGTAAGCTAATTTCAAATCGGTCTCAACAGCTATAAGGAATTAATGGAATGCCCGCCATCTACGGTCAGTACGCTGCCGGTCATGTAGCGCCCGGCGTTTGAGGCCAGCAAGAGTAAAGGCCCGTCCAGATCGCTGAGCCGTCCGATCCGGCCCTGCGGAATGCGCTTGACCATTTTCAGGCCTGCTACGGTCTGGAAAAAACCCTGGTTGATTTCGGTTTCGATATAACCCGGCGCGAGCGCGTTGACGCGAATATTATACGCTGTCAGTTCCAGCGCCATGGCACGGGTCAGCTGGGTCAGGCCGCCTTTGGAAGCAACATAGGCAGTCAACTGCTTGGCCACCCGGAAACCGGCAATAGACGCGGTATTGATGATGGAACCGCCGAGTCCGTGCTCGCTCATGTGCCGGGCGACGCTCTGCCCCACCAGATAAGCACCTTTCAGATTGGTATCCAGCACACGGTCCCACTCGTCTTCGCTTTGTTCCAGAAAAGCCCGGGTCACCGCAATGCCGGCGTTATTGCATAAAATCGTGATCGGCCCCAGTTCGGTATGCGCAGCTTGCACCGCATGGTCCACGCTGGCCGCCTGGGTGACGTCCATACTGACCGCTATCGCACGCCGTCCGAGCGCCTGAATCTGCTCGGCAATCTGCTGACAGGGCTCGACCCGACGCGCCGCCAGCACCACATCGGCCCCGGCCTGCGCCAGTATCAGCGCAAAATGCCGCCCCAGGCCACTGGACGCACCAGTCACCAGCGCGATCTGGCCGCTAAGATCGAATACATTAGTCATGCTGCAGTCCTCCGGGTCTGTGGCTTACTTGCTTTTATCATGTAGCCGTATCTTAAGCCAAGCGCCGCCCAGCTACCACCAGCGAGGCCTATCCGCAGACGGGATACGGGGCTTATCCCGGCAGACCCGGCGGCCAGATACGGACATACATCCAGGCACCCGCCAGGACAATGGGAATCGCCAGTGCGCCGACCATTCCCATCAGTGGAATAAGCGGCGTGTGGGGTACAACAATGGAAAAAGCCCTGTGTTCATCAATACCCGAATAAGCGCCCTGGCTATACTTCACCCGCCATTGCAAACTACGCCAGACCGCCGCCAGCACCGCAATAAACACCAGCACACACAACAAAATGCCAAGATGCGGAATAAATGGAAAAAACAGGCTGCTGGTCAATGTTTTACCCTGGATACCAACAACCAGCGGCACAAACAGAAACGCCTGCGAAGCAATCAACCAGTTCACCCGGGCGTTGATCAGATTAAGTTCAAACTGGATTTCACTGCGGATATAGCGGTAAACCTCATCGTTGTGGGGATTCCGCTCAATAAAGGTCGTGGACGGTTGGGGATTCATATTACTACTGCTCGAATTAATGTTAATGCGCGTGCATAAGGGTTGCGGATACGGTGAAGTACGCGGCCCCGGCATTGGACTATGATATATGTTCTTGCGCTGCAGACCATCATGAGGAATCCCTATGGCCATCACCTTTTCCGCTGATCATCCCGCCAGAAAATCGAACAGGCGGGTTTATGCCCGCTCAAAAAAGCCATCCCGCTGATCCAAAACGAAACCCACTGGCATACCTATGATGCTCATGTATCTGCCGGTGTCGTCGAGCATCAAAGTAGTTGACACTATCATCTATATTGAATTATTGTTGATAGTGTCAACTATAAACAAAGCCTAAACCGAAATGTCTAGCAGTCATCTCAGCGACACGCTGCACCGTCTGGTGCATGCCTACAAATCCCACCTGCGCGCTGCAGTAGCGGAACGGGAGCTCGGGTTGCCGATCACTCATATTCGCGTACTCAAGGGTATCTGCAAAAACCCGCACTCCACCGCACACGCCATAGCTCAGCGTATGCAGCGGGACAAAGCGCAGATAACCCGAGTTCTGCAAGAGCTATTAAATGAAGGGCTGATCGAAAAACGCCCCAACCCCGAGGATGGTCGCAGCCAATTGCTGCACCCCACCCCAAAAGGCCTTGCCGTTATGCAACAGCTGCAACAGGCGGAACAGGAAACAGCAGCCATTATGACTCGCAGCCTCACCGCATCCGAGCTGGAACTGTTTGCCGAACTGACTGCGCGCATGGTGGAAAACCTCACGACTCAATCTAAAGGAAACCCGTGAAATGCCAAGACCAGCCCCGAGAGAACTAGACGTCATCCGCAGCCGCTATATCACGCCGCATATGTTGCGCGTCACCCTGGGTGGAGAAGGCCTGAAGGGTTTTCCCGAAGAGCAGGAAAGTGCCTATGTAAAATTGCTGTTTGAACAGGCGGAAGGTCAGCGCCCGCTGATGCGCACGTATACCATTCGCCACCAGCGGGAACAGGAAATCGACATCGACTTTGTGCTGCACGACCACCCCGGCCCTGCCGGCGCCTGGGCATTACAGGCAAAACCCGGTCAGCGCATCCGCGTTGGTGGCCCTGGTGGACGCAAACGGATCAACCCGGAGGGAGACTGGTTGCTGCTGTTGGGCGATATGACCGCATTGCCAGCCATCAGCGTCAATCTGGAACAGCTGCCTGAGCACGCCAGGGGGCACGCCATTATTGAAATAACCGACGAGGCCGACCGTCAATTACTGTCGTGCCCGCCGAATCTGAAGATCCAGTGGGTAGTGAATCGGAATCCGGAATCCCCCGGTGCGGCAATAATTGAAACCCTGTCTGCGCTGCCCTGGGAAGCAGGCAGCCCTTCAGTCTGGTGCGCCTGCGAGTTTTCCGCCATGCGCCAGCTGCGGGAATTTTTCCGTAACGAGCGACCGGTGGAGCCAAAACGCCGGTATATTTCCAGCTACTGGAAATATGGTCTCAGCGAAGACCAGCACAAAGTGGTGAAAAGAGAAGATGAGGAATCGGTGGCCATAACCTGAATAATCCGGAACAGGCACTGATAAAAGATTTCGAGCATAACCCTGCTTGAATCCTCAGCGGATTGTTTGCCCTCTCGATTTCTGTGGCAGCCGCCGTGGAATAGGGATTTTCAGGCACGGTTATAACCATATTTTCCGCTGACCATTTGGCTTCCAAGACAGAAACGCGCCAGGAAATCGAACAGGCTGGATTGACGCAGCGGTCAATCTTCTTGCTCACTGTTTCAAACAAAAAAATTATTGGAGCATTTATTGGACAATACCAGAGGCAGTATTTTTATGACACTTGCAATGGCCGCATTTGCCATTGAAGACATGTTAATTAAAGCTGCTGCGAGCACGGTTGCTATTGGCTTAATTTTAGCGCTATTTGGTTTAGGCGGCATGCTGATATTTATATTATTAACCTGGAAAAGAGGAGAAGTTGTTCTTCATCCAGCAATTTCATCGCGCCCTGTATTAATGCGTGCTGGCTGCGAAGTGATTGCACGGTTAACTTTTGCATTAGCAATCACCTTAACGGCATTATCGAGTGCTTCAGCTATTCTTCAGGCTACGCCTTTAATCGCGATAATAGGCGCTGCATTTTTCTTCGGGGAACGCGTCGGACTGAAGCGATGGCTTGCAGTTTCAGTAGGCTTTGTTGGGGTATTAATGATTATCCGCCCTGGGCTTGACAGTTTTGAAGCAACATCATTATTTGCAGTTATTGCCACACTAGGCTTTGCCGGACGCGATTTAGCAACCCGCGCTGCACCCATGGTGTTATCCAATATGCAGCTAGGCGTGTATGGTTTTTTTGTATTAATACCTACTGGGTTGGCTATGCTGCTCTATAGTGGAGAATCCGTACACCTTGATTGGATCGCCAGTACGCAAATTGCCGGTGCAATACTTTTTGGCGTTATAGCCTATTATGCGCTAACAATTGCCATGCGAACTGGCGATGTATCGGTTGTATCGCCTTTCCGTTATACCCGTTTATTATTTGCATTAATTATAGGGGTATCCGTATTTGGCGAAAACCCGGATATAATGACTTTATTAGGCAGCCTGCTCATCGTACTGAGTGGTGGTTACACGCTGATCCAAAGTCGTAGCACTTATACATGACGCAAACCTATCTACATTATGTATTAGGGTTGCTGGACTGCACATTTTGTAAGGTCTTTTGATTTCTTAATGAATTTGTCGTCGAAGGTTTTGAAGGTTTTAGTGTTTTGACTTAAAGCCAAATGGAATGCATCTGCAAAATCCAAGCCCTGCTCATGCCATGAGATTGCTTGAAAAACCGTTAATTCATTTGATAGGTTGATATTGGGAAGACCAAATAACTTTCGAAATGCGTTACAGATTTCATTGGGTTCAAACTCGTACGCAAAGCGCAGTACCCATTCTGTTTCTAAAATAACCGTATCGGGTATATAGATTTCCTCGGTTTCAAACAGCTTCCGGCTGGCACTGTACTGTTTAACATCATCCTTAGTTAAAAGACGGACAATAATATTGGTGTCAATTGCTATCACGCCAAGCCTTTTTTGCTGCTTGTTTCATTGCCTTCTGGATGTCCTCCTCCGTTTTTTCTGGGCCGCTGTAATGTAAGCACCCGGCGACATCAGATAGGCTGGTTCGCTCAAAAACAGCTTTAGGCTTAAGCAGTATTCCATCTTCAAATTCAATGACTTGCAATTCAGTACCAACCTCCCAGTGATGAGATTCTCTGATATGCTTAGGTATGATGACCTGACCCTTACTGGATAATTTGGTCGTTTCCATTGCTGCCACTCTTGCGGGTAAGATAAAAGTAAGACTAGAACGGGCTGTTTCAGCTGTCAATAGTGGTTTCGCCAGTTTCCGAAGTTGTCGAATTCCAAAGCTGTCGGACAGGATACCGTCACACGATACGTTCAATCGATGTTTGCGCAGCGCTTCCCGAAGGAGCTTTAGAACTGTTTTTGAAACAGCGCTTTAATAGTCAGACATGATGAATTTATTTATGACCAATACGAATCAAAGGCATCCAAATGATTGATCAACAAACCTTAATCACCTATCTGGCGATACTGCTGGGTTTCGTTTTTATTCCTGGACCTGCCGTATTGCTAACGCTTGCTCGTGCCAGCAGTTCCGGCGCACGAATTGGTCTGGCAACCGGTCTTGGCATTGCTGTTGGGGATATTCTGCATACCTTGTTGACTGTGGTGGGTATCTCTGCGGTCATACTGGCATCCGCGTTACTCTTTAGTATCGTGAAGTATCTGGGTGCGGCCTATCTGGTGTATCTGGGCCTGAAAGCCATATTTGAAAAAACGGATTCAGCTGTACCAGGCACCAAACATGTTCTGGACACCACAACCGCATTTCGACAAGCGATTATTATCGAATTTTTGAATCCCAAGTCAGCTATGTTTTTCCTGGCTTTTTTACCGCAATTTGTTAATCCTGAGAATGGGTCTGTGGCGCTTCAATTAATAACACTCGGATTGCTATTCGTTCTTATGGGCCTTGTAAGCACGGTGACGGTCGCACTGAGTGCAGGTCATATTGGCAAGTTCCTGCGCCGTAACCCAGTCGTCATGCGTTGGCAAAACAAAGCGGTAGGCAGCATATTTTGTGGTCTCGGCGTACGACTTGCGCTACAGGAGAAATAAACCTGTTAACGTCCTGGAGTCCAGTGCCACAGCTCTTGAACGTTCGCTGTCTACAATATCTTCGTGGATATGCATTGCCAGCGGCAGACCTGAAATAATCTCCCGCGAGCGGCCCGACTTGCGCACTACATGCTGAAAAATCCCCCTCAATCTCCCTTTTTCAAAGGGGGAAGCGGGAGTTATTGTTGTGTTTGTCACCTTTTCCGCTGACTATTTTGCCTCGGAAGCAGAAGCACGCCAGGAAATCGAACCGGCTGGATTATGGCTGCTCAAAAAAGCCATCTTACCAACTCGAAACGAAATCTACTGGCATGCGTATATCTGTTCCCAAGGCTCGAAAGTCTTTGCGCCTGCACGGGAACTGCACTTCGAAATGCGCGATAGCTTCACTGTAATAATAGGCATGTCGGTTGATCTGGTTTGGGTCAGTCAGCCGAGTTTGCGCCGACCGGAAGAACTCATTGCGTTGGGTCAGTAGCTCGCAGGGTTAGCTGGACAGCGTGGATAGATAGCAGAGGTAGAAAACGTGCGCTATGCTTGAATTAGCTATAAATCCATGTTGGGCTTTTTTAGTATTGAACAGCCCTGACGACCGATGAAGTAAGAAAATGTAGGAAATGATTTCAGCGAATACCGATCCAGGTGCTTTGCTATCTTTAATCTTCATAGAGCAACCGAATACTTAACAGAGGAGGAATGATTCTTCGTGGAGCACGGCACACATAACGCTGAAGGCGATAAAGTTGATAAGGCAAACGAGTTGCCTTCCGTCGATGATGCCAAGCCGTTGGAGGAAGGTGGGCCTATCGCGCGGAGAGGATTTAATTATCAGGACGAGATCGCCGTCAGTTTCCTACTGGATATGATAGAAGACCAATCCATCCTCAAGATACATTGCGAGACGCATGACGATATTCTCATTGTTCGGGCTACCAAAGATGCAAGCCAGAATTGCGCCGAGTATGTGCAGGTCAAAGCGACAGAGCCCAATCAGCTCTGGACAGTCGCTACTTTATGTCAAAGAACGGCTGGGAAAGGGGGTACTTCCGTTCTCGAAAAGTCGCTCGCTCATGATCGCCATAAAGAGCTGTCACGCTTTCGTATTCTCACTCTTCGGCAGGTTTCAGCTGATCTAAAAATTCTCACTTACCCGGTTGGATCTATTGGTAGAGAGTCAGGTTGTGATGGCCTGAAAACTCTAAAGGCTGCTATCGACAAAAAGCATCCTGGCCTACTGTCCCCGAAGGGCAATGACTGTTCTTTTTGGCTAGATAATTGCCACTGGGACGTGCGTCATAATATGGAAGATATTCGCAACTGTAACAAACTCCGCGTATTCCAGATCAGTTCTGCTCATAAGAATACTTTGCTACCAGATGCCATCGATTCGCTTCTTGATGATATGCGTTTATGGGTAAAAAAAGCCGGTGCAGCGAGCTGGGATACGGACCGAGATAAGAAGATCATTACACGAGAACAGCTCCTTACATGGTGGGAGCAAGGATTACGGAATTGACTTCAGCCGGAGAAGCTTCTGGCGGGAAGCTTACTCGAAAGATGAAGGCTGCCAACCTACCACAGGATGTTATTAATCTTGCGTTGGATCTACGTCGCCGCTACGCAGAGATCTCCGAACACCATATCACCAGTGCGATGACTAGTCGAAAGTTACTTCGACTGGACGGTCCGGGCGCGGAAGTGATTTCATTGCGTTCTCGCTACACGGCAGGTCAACTTGAAGTCGATGCACCAACTTTTCACGCAATGTGCCTTAACTGTATGGATACTATTAACGGTGAACGATCAGCCGGCGAACCTGATCGCTCGTCATTCTTGAAGGGATGTCTTTACGATATTGCGGACCGATGCTTACTACGGTTTGACAGGATGGCACCATGAAATCCGTAAAGCGACTTGGGACTTACTCAGTTAGCCTGCCTTTGCTCGCGGACAACGTGATCGAGTTTCATGCCGCCAGACTGTTGCTGCTATTCAACTATTGCGGTGTAAGCGGGCGTATTGATGGTCTCACAAAGATGGCTAAACTTGATTTCTTTGCACGTTATCCGGACTTCTTTGCTGTAGCCCGCCACACCGCATTGTCGGATGCTGAGGGCGGGCAGGAATCGCAGGCTAACTCCGATGCGATTGTAGAAGCTGCCATGGTACGTCATCACTACGGCCCATGGGACAAACGCTACTACCATGTTCTTGCGTACCTTGAGGCCAAGCAACTCATAACCGTGACTAAACTCGGTAATTCATACCAGCTTCGCTTGACTGATGAAGGCGTTGAGCGCGCGAAAGGCCTAGCTCAGAGAGCATCCTTTGCTCCGCTCGTTGAGCGAATGAAGGAGATTAAGAAAGTCTTTGGTTCCAAGAGCGGTTCAACGCTCAAGAAGCTCATTTATCGCATTTTTGAAGAAGAAGTTGGACAGCGGCCTATGGGTGAGGTTATCAAGTCATGAGTCATCCGTTTTTGTCCATATCACATATAGATCGTCTGCTTGCGAATGGAGAGAGCGAGTACCTTGATTTTGACTCTGGTGTAAATCTTCTTGTTGGGCCGCCAAATACAGGTAAGACCAAGTGGTTTCAGACACTGGATTTTCTGCTAGGCGATAGTGGGCAAAACCCATTCGAGAAAGCCGAAGAAACTGGATTGGACAAGAAATACGATGCTGCCGGAGCAGACATCATTCTCGGTAAGGAAAACTTTCGGATTGATCGGAAATGGCGGCAGTCAGGTGCAAAGGGCAAGATTTTTGTCGATGACGAAGAGATGGGGGTTCGTGACTTTCAAAAGTGGCTGATGGACAAGCTCGGTATACCGATTCTTCACTATCCTAAAGGCAATCCGATGTCCGGCCAAACTTGGCCAGAGCTAAGCTTTCGCAGTTTGCTACGTCATATACATCGTCAACAACGTTTCTGGGGTGATCTAGCCGATAAACAGCATGAAGGTGAACAGCACGCATGCTTGCTTCAGTTTCTCGGGCTTGCCGAGATCCTTTTTAGTGAAGACCATGCCAATCTTGTTAGATTGAAAATGACTCACAGCAATTGAAGGTGCAAGAAGGCGATCAATACGGGCAAACACTTGATGAATTGACAGAGAGATTCTGTCAGAGCCCGGTCTCAGTGTTAGCATTAATGCGCACCATTCATTCTGCGCAAGACCGTGTGAAAGGCGAGATTGTAACTTCTGCAGCAAAGAAGAATTGACCTGCTAAGTAAAGCTCAAAGCAAGGCCGTTGACAAGTCGCAGAAGTCAAGAATATCTAGCCTAGGAAAACATCACGCCGATCTTTAGCCAAAATCGAAGCGCTACAGAGGTAGAGTTACGTGCACAACATTACGACTCGGGGAACTCCGTCGCGATAGGATTGATCTTGGCAACGAGTTGGAACGCATCGCGCGCAAGTGATGCGGGAGAGGCGCTATCCGACCTCAAGATTACACACTGTCCAGCATGTGACCAGCCTATAGTTAAACAGAAACGACGTTGGCAGAGGACTGCTTTTGCCATCAGCACCCTTCCACTGGATGATGAGAACAACCAGCTTGGCGCTATTCGCATTCAGTTCGAGCAGGACCGTCTCAAAAGGAGCTGAAGGAAGTTAATGAATTAGTTTCAATTCTGCAAAGTTAGAGGTTAAAGGCCTTACCAACAATCTCGCTAGATCCCGTGATGAGCTGCCGTAAGGTTCAGAACGAACTAAACCAGCTCGCGAGGCCGTCGCTGCCCTCGTGCAAGATGAAATTAGCGCAATCGACAGAGCGCTTGGGTGAGGCTGTAGTGAACGACAGGCCCAGCTTAGCCGTGTCACGCGCGCGCTTGCCATCGGAGACAGGATACAGGACGAAATTTACAGCTAGAAAAGACATCGAACCAATTGAAGCGCAACTCGGTGAAGCCAAGCGCGCAATCGACTTTGATGGTCGCGCTGCACTGCTTGAAGACGGTATTAATGATTACCTCAACGCTATAAACGAGCTCCGCCCCGGTGTATGGCGTCACGACAAAGTTTCAATCAACCTTTCTGCCTCCGGGTTTACCGTTCGAGTAGGATTATCGCAAGTGGAACGCTGTACTTGGTGGAACTGGATTCACTCTACTTTGATGGCCTTCCATTTATTACGGACTGTTAAGTCTTAGCGACAAGGGACTCGTGCCATTATCCCGGCCTCTCCATTATAGACGTACCCGGCGAGTTCTCCGGTGAAGAGGTCGGTGATAAGGAAAATTTCATTGTTCAGCCGTTTATTAACTTGCTGGCCCAAAAAGAATACGCAGGAGCCCAGTTGATAATTTCGGGCGCATCGTTCTCCGGGCTTGGGAATGTGAATCGCATGCGTCTCGAGCATGTTTACACGGCTAAATAGCCTTTGTTGAAGAATGGTGGGCAATTCATGGTTTTGAATTAAAGCATGGCATAACCGGAAAGGCAGGTATCTAACCCGCCCTCCCCACACCACCTAGCATGCAAGTCTGCACTAGGCGGTTCACAAAAAAGCAACACACAACGATTTCAGGCATACCCCTGTGCTTTCATTCTAAGATCACAGATCGAGATCAAGTCCTGATTTTTCAGCTAGTCTCCGGTCTGATACATAACGCGGATAGGTTTGCGACTTTTTTGCTGCACCTTAAGCCTTTTCTGGATTCCCGCCTGCGCGGGAATGACGGACTGGGCACGGGGGTGATCGCTATTAACGATGCAGGATCAGACGCTTTTTGCAGCTCGATGAACACACATTCAACGCGATTTCCGCCACTGCTCGACACTCATGCCGGGCATATCGAAATAATCTCGGGTGCTGGCGTAACCGTGGCCACCCATACGACCGACTGCATCCAGACCCTGCTGATCGACATAGAAGCGTTCGCTGTCCACGATATCTTCACGGATGTGCACGGCCAGCACCAGACCTAGAATAACCTCCCGCGAACGGCCCAGTTCCAGTGTCAGATGACGGCGGCATTCCAGTGCAACGGGCGCTTCGGCGATACGCGGACAGCCGACTTTTTCGCCGGCTATGGCGGTCAGACCGGCCATTTCCAGTTCATCGACGTCGGGCGGAAACGGCACGGCGCAGATATTCATCGCTTCGACGTTGGCGTAATCCACGATATTGACCGTGAACTCTTCGGTCATGCGGATGTTGTGGGCGGTATCCTTGAAGGACATATCGTCGTGATTTTCTACCCCCAGCGCCAGAATGGGCGGATCGGCCGACAGACAATTGAAAAAACTGTACGGCGCGGCATTCACCCGACCTTCCGGACTTAGTGTTGTGACCCAGGCAATCGGCCTTGGTACGACCGTACCAATCAGCAGTTTGTAGCGTTCACGGGCATTTAACTGGCTGAAATCGAACAGACGGTGCGGCGTCATCTAGCGGACTCCTCAGTGTATCGGTTAAGCACGGTTTTCAGATCGGGACTCGGATCTTCCACCAGTGCCGCCCGTGCCTCAACTGCACCGAGGTGAGCATCCATGATCTGCATCGCGGCGGCAACATCATTGTCGCGAATCGCCTGCACAATGCGTCGATGCTCATCAACCGCACAATCGGATGAATGTCGCTGGCTGTAAATTGCCAGAATCAGGGAACAGCGCGAGACTACTTCGCTGACATAACGTGCCAGCACTTTATTGCCGGTCAGCTCAGCCATCACCACATGAAACTCGCCCGCCAGACGGATAGAGCGCGGCCCGTCACGGCGCGGCCCGTCACGGACGCGGTCTTCCTGCGCAATATGCGCGTCCAGTGCATCCAGTCCGTTGACAGAAACCCGCTCGACCAGTTTGCGCACCACTTCCCGTTCCAGGCAGCGGCGTGTTTCAAAAACATCGCGTGCTTCTTCCAGCGTTGGCTTGGCGACATGCGCACCGTGGTGTGGGCGGGTTTCGACCAGCCCTTCCATCTGCAGTCGATTAAGTGCCTGCCGCACGATAGTCCGGCTAACGCCGAACTGCTCACCGATGGTGTCTTCCGGCAAGCGCATAGCCGGGTGCAGTGCTTGCTCGATAATTGCCCGCCGCAAGGACTGGTAGACCGTATCGCTGCGTTTTGGTACGGGATTACCGCTCATAAGTCTGACTTCCCAGCTGATTTTTTTAAGTTAATAACTCAAGCTTGCCAAATGGATACGAATACGTCAATATTTGTATACGATATATTTTTGTGTCGTATACAATAATCCTGCACCGATTCACAGGAGTCCGAACATGTATTCCACTCGTTCGTTGCTACTTGCCAGCCTGATAACCACCCTGGCACTTTCCGCCCCGGCCGCCGCCAATACCCTGAAATGGGGGGCCCACCGCGATATTGGTTCGCTCGACCCCTATTCCTACGGCGACAGCTTTACCATCAATGTACTCAATCACGTTTACGAAGGACTGGTCCGCTACAATCAGGATCTGGTCATCGAACCGGCCCTGGCCACCGCCTGGGAAATCCTGGACGACAAAATCACCTGGCGCTTCACTCTGCGTGAAGGCGTAAAATTTCATAATGGCAACCCGTTTACCGCTGAAGATGTAGTCGCTTCACTAGCGCGGGTCAGCCACGAAACCTCACCGCTGAAAGGCAACCTGCCCGCATATGTAAGTTCCAAAGTGGTTGACGATCTGACCGTTGATATCACCCTGAACGGCCCGTATCCGCTGCTACTCAATGACCTGACCAATATTCATATTTTTGATCAGGAATGGCTGGTCGAGAACAACGCTGAACTGCCCACCGATATCGGCAAACAAGTGGAAGGCTATGCCACTTATAACGCCAACGGCACCGGCCCGTTCATGGTGGAAAGCCGCTCGCCCGATGCCAAAACCGTGTTCGTGGTCAATCCTGACTGGTGGGATACACCGCAACATAACCTGACCCGGATTGAGTTCAATCCGATCACCTTCAGCCGCCACCCGTGTCGCCGCTGCTGTCAGGCGAGATCAATTTCACCAACGAAGCCCCGGTGCAGGATTTACCACGTCTGGCCGCTTCGCCGGATGTGAAAGTCCTGGAACGCACCGATCTGCGTACCATCATGCTCGGTTTGAATCGCCGCGACGAACTGGTCGAGGGCGGCGCTAACCCGTTCAACGATCTGCGGGTCCGCAAAGCCTTGTATCAGGCCATCAATATGGATCAGATCCAGCGCAAAGTGATGCGTGGCAAATCGCGCAATGCCGGTGCGCTGGTCGCGCCTGAAATCCCCGGCTATGCGCCAGAGCTGGATGAGCGCCTGCCGTTCGACTCAGACGCCGCTAAAGCACTGCTGGCGGAAGCGGGTTATCCGGACGGCTTCAGCTTTGTGTTTAACTGCATGCAGGACGGTTACGTCAACGAGGAGCAAATCTGTCAGGCGATTGTATCGATGTGGTCGCGGGTCGGCCTCACGCCAACGCTTGATCTGGCACCACGCGCCTGCAAACCCCCAAGCGCACCGGTGGCAAAACCGATGTTTACACGCTGGGCTGGGCTACCCTGCCGATGCTTGATGCCTACAGCCCGCTGCTGCAAATCCTGCACACCAAGTCGGGCAATTCCGGCGTTTTTAACTGGGGCGACTGGTCCTACCCCGAGCTTGATGCGCTGGTGCAGCAGGCCGGTCAGGAACTGGACACACCGAAACGGCTGGCACTGGAAACCCAGGCACTGCAAATCGCCAAAGACGAGATCATCATGATCCCGCTGCATCAGCAGCCCATGTCCTGGGCGGTTGGTTCGAGCATCAAGGAAATGCCGCAGTTTCCCGATAACAAGCCGCGTTTGTGGTACACCAAAATGTAGTTCGCTGAAATCCCCCTGCCCCTCTTTATTAAAAATTAAAAAGGGGGATGGGGGATTAAAAAGGGGAATGGGGGGAATTTACGTGCACGTTGCCCGAGTAGAGTTCAGCTATGCTTGCCTTTCTGATTAAACGTACGGCGAACGCCGCACTGGTCATGCTGACCGTGGCCTTCATGGCGTTTTTGATCTTTCGCTTTGTCGGCGATCCGGTCGAAATGATGTTGAATGAGCAGGCCACCCAGACCGAGCGTATCGAACTGCGCGAACGGCTCGGTCTGAATCAGGGTTTTCTCATGCAGTTCGCGCATTTTGTCAGCAATGCGGTACAGGGCGATTTTGGCATCTCCTACCGCAATCAACAGGATGTCATGCGACTTATTGCCGAGCGATTTCCGGCAACCTTCGAGCTGGTCATTGTCGCCACGGTGCTGTCCTTGCTGATCGGTATCCCGCTCGGGGTACTCACCGCAACCCATCGAAATTCCATTCTGAGCGACAGCCTGCAGTTTGTCTCGATCATCGGCGTTTCCCTGCCCAGTTTCGTGGTCGGCATTCTGCTGATTCTGGTGTTCTCGGTGCAACTCGGCTGGCTGCCTGCGTTTGGTCGTGGCGACACCGTGAATATCGGCTGGTGGAGCACCGGTTTGCTGACCCCGAGCGGGCGGGCGGCGCTGATTCTGCCCTCGATTTCATTGTCGCTGTTTCAGATCACCCTGGTGATGCGACTGGTACGGGCAGAGATGCTGGAAATACTGCGTACCGACTTCATTAAATTCGCTCGCGCCCGTGGTCTGCCGACCCGGCTGATTCATTTCCGCCATGCGCTGCGTAATTGCCTGATGCCAGTCATTACTATGACCGGCATGCAGATCGGCAATCTGATCGCCTTTGCGCTGATCACTGAAACCGTCTTCCAGTGGCCCGGCATGGGTCTGTTGTTTATCCAGGCGGTCACCTTTGTTGATATCCCGGTGATGGCAGCGTATCTGGTGCTGGTGTCATTTATTTTCGTGGTCATCAATACGCTGGTGGACATTACCTACGCACTGGTCGATCCACGCCTGAAAAACGACACCGGAGGTGGCGCGCATGCTCAATAAAGCCGTCCTGCTGCGCGCTACCGACAGCGAATTGTGGTGGAGCCTGAAAAAACATCCGCTGGCACTGACCGCCCTGCTGCTGCTGGTGCTGATTGTCACGGCCAGTTTCGCCGCGCCGCTGATCGCCCCGCAAAACCCTTACGATCTGGCAGTGCTGAATCTCGACAACGCCGAACTGCCGCCAATCTGGCAGGAAGACGGACGGCTGCCCTATCTGCTTGGCACCGATACCCAGGGCCGTGATTTGCTTTCCGCTATTTTGCATGGCTCGCGCATTTCAGTGATCATCGGGCTGGCCTCGGTGTTACTGTCGATGGCGGTCGGGCTCAGCCTGGGACTGATCGCCGGCTATTTCGGCGGGCTGATCGATAATCTGCTGATGCGTATCGGCGACATTTTATTATCCATCCCGACCATTCTGATCGCTATTCTGGTCAGCGCGGTATTCCGGGAACTGCTGCCGGCCGGTCTGCGCGAAACCTTTTCCGCACTGATTCTGGTGCTGGCGATTTCGCTCACGGCCTGGGTGCAATACGCCCGCACAGTGCGCGCCTCGACTATGGTTGAGCGCGGCAAGGAATACGTACTGGCCGCACAGCTGATCAAGGTTCGTCCGCGCCGGATCATGCTGGCGCATATTCTGCCCAATACCCTGACCCCGATTATGGTCGCCGCCACCCTGAATTTTGGTCTGGCCATTCTGATCGAAGCCACCCTGAGTTTTCTCGGCGTCGGCATGCCCCCGACCGAGCCCTCGCTCGGCACGCTGATCCGCATCGGCAACCAGTATTTATTTTCCGGCTTGTGGTGGATTGTGGTGTTTCCCGCCGCCCAGCTGTGCCTGATCGTACTGGCCGTGAACCTGATCGGCGACTGGCTGCGCGATGCACTGAATCCCAAGCTGCGCTGACACTGAATAATAATAGGACTTACCCATGAACAATAACCTCCTGCTTCGCAATGTGCGCCCCATGGCCCAAGCTGCCGTGGATGTCCTGATCCGCGCCGGACGCATCGCCGAAATCGGCCCGCAATTAAGCGCACCCGATCTTGAATCGGTCGATGGACAAAACGCTATCCTGCTGCCCGGTCTGATTGAGGCGCATACCCATCTCGATAAATCGCTGCTGGGCCTGCCCTGGTATCGCAACGAGGTGGGGCCGCGCCTGATTGATAAAATCGAAAACGAGCGCCGCGTCAAACATGAGCTCGGTATCGAACCGCAGCGCCAGTCCGAACGCCAGTCCATTCTGTCGGTGAGCAAGGGTTCGACCCATATCCGCTCGCATGTCGATGTCGATACCCAGGACGGTCTGAAAGGTGTGGAAGGTGTCATGGCTACCCGCGACAAGCTGAAAGACCTGATCGATATCGAACTGGTGGCGTTTCCGCAATCCGGCATGCTGATCCGGCCCGGCACGGTTGAACTGATGGATCAGGCCCTGCAGAACGGGGTTGATGTAGTCGGCGGCATCGATCCTGCCGGCATGGACCGCGACCCCAAAGGTCATATCGATACGATATTCAGGCTGGCCGAGAAGCACGGCAAACCGGTCGATATTCATCTGCATGAAGTCGGTGAACTGGGCGCTTTCTCGATGGAATTGATCATCGACCGCACGCAGGCGCTGGGCATGCAGAACAACGTCACCGTCAGCCATGCTTTCTGTCTGGGCATGAACGATAAAACCTATGTCGCCCAACTGATCGAACAACTGGCCAAAGCACAGGTACATATCATGACCACCGGCCCGGCAGCGCGCTCAGCCCCACCGGTTAAAGCATTGCGTGCCGCTGGTGTGGTGGTGTGTTCCGGCTCGGATGGCATCCGTGATACCTGGGGACCTTACGGCCAGGCCGACATGCTGGAACGGGCCATGTTCATCGGTCTGAGCAATAATCTGCGCCGCGACGACGAGGTCGAGCAAGCGCTCGATATCTGCACCCATGGCGGTGCTCAGGTCATGGCTTTGCAGGATTACGGGCTGACGGTCGGCTGCCAGGCTGATCTGGTGCTGGTCGAGGGGGAAACCCTGGCCGAAGCCGTCGTCACACATGCGCCCCGCAAACTGGTGCTGAAACGCGGCAAGATCGTCGCCCGTGACGGTATCTGCATCCAGGCCATGCCGTAACGGATCACTAAAGAGCCGCTACTCTGCGAGTTATTGTTTATGACGCTATCAACAGGTGAACGCTGTCAAGGCCCGCTGCTGCTGAGCGCACGCTGGCTGATCGGCCACCAGGACGGGCAGCACCAGATTCTGGAACACGGTGAACTGGTCATCGAGCAGGATCGGGTCATTTTCGTGGGCTTCGATTATCCGGGCGAAGTGGCCGAACGGCTGGATTTCGGTGAAGCCGTGATCAGCCCCGGCTTTATCGACCTGGATGCTTTGTCCGATCTCGACACCACGATTCTGGCGTTCGATAACCAGCCGGCCTGGCAGAAAGGCCGGGTGTGGCCGCGCAGTTACATCGAGCGCGGGCCGTATGAAATGTACACAGCGGACGAACTGGCGTTCCAGAAACACTTTGCGTTCGCCCAGCTGATCAAAAACGGCATTACCACGGCGCTGCCGATTGCCTCGCTGTTTTATCGCGAATGGGGCGAAACCGTCGCTGAGTTCGAAGCTGCCAGCGAAGCGGCGATTGATCTCGGCCTGCGGGTTTATCTGGGCCCGGCTTACCGGACCGGCAATCAAGTTGTCGAAGCCGATGGTCGTATCAGCACGCAATTTGACGAGCCGCGTGGTTTGCAGGGTCTGGCCGACGCCATCGCGTTCTGCCAGCAGCACGAAGGCCAGAACAATGGTCTGATTCGCACCATGCTGGCACCGGACCGTATCGAAACCTGCACCGCCACCTTGTTGCAGCGCTCGGCGGACGCTGCCCGCGATCTGGATGTACCAATCCGGCTGCACTGCTGCCAGTCACCGACCGAGATCGATATCGTGCGCCGACTGCACGGCCTCACGCCGCCGGAATGGCTGGAACAAGTAGGCTTTCTGTCGGAACGCGCACTGCTGCCGCATGCCACCCAGGTATCGGGACGCGATCTGGATATCATCCGCGATAACGGCGCCAGCATCGTGCATTGTCCGCTGGTATCCGGTCGCCATGGCAATGCGATCCGCAGCTTCGCCCGCTATAAAGCCATGGGTCAGCGCATCGGCCTCGGCACGGATACCTGGCCGCCGGATATGATTCTGAACATGCAAGTCGGCTTGATTCTCTGTCGTCTGCTGGACGGCAATGCGCAAGCCTGTCGCAGTGAGGATTATTTCGATGCCGCCACACTGGGCGGTGCGCAGGCTTTGCGTCGGCCCGATCTCGGGCGACTGCAGGCGGGTGCGAAAGCGGATATTGCGGTTATTGATCTGGCCCATACCCTGCAAACGCCCGACCCGCTGCAAAGCCTGATGACCGGCAGCAGTGGCCGCGATGTGCGCACCGTGTTTATCGATGGCCGGCTGGTCATGCACGAGCGTGTCATCCCCGGCTTCGATGAAGATGCCGCCTGCGCCCGCGCCCAGCAGCAATTCGACGGCCTGATTGCGCGTTATCCGGAACGCACCTTTGGTCATCCGCCGCTGAGTGACATTTTTTCCAGCAGTTACCCCCGGCGCAGGAAGGGAGACAAGGCATGAGCACAGCCGTACTGGAGGTTAAGCACTTACGGGTTGAATTCCCCACCCGGCGCGGTGTGCTGGTAGCTGTGGACGATGTCTCCCTGGCCATCCAGCCGGGCGAAATCCTCGGCGTGGTCGGTGAATCGGGGGCTGGCAAGAGCATGACCGGCATGGCCGTGCTGGGCCTGCTGGAGCCGCCCGGCCGGATTGCGCAGGGTGAGATTCTACTGGCCGGACAGCGCATTGATAATCTGGACGAGAAAGCCCTGCAAAAAGTACGCGGGCGCGAGATCGGCGCTATTTTCCAGGACCCGCTGACCAGTCTGAACCCTTTGTTTTCGGTCGGTGATCAGCTGATCGAAACCATCCGTATCCACACGCCAATAGATAAGAAAGCCGCCCGCAGCAAGGCTCTGAATCTGCTTAAGGAAGTCGGTATTCCCGCCGCTGAAAACCGCATCGATCATTATCCGCATCAGTTTTCCGGCGGTATGCGGCAGCGGGTTGGGATAGCGCTTGCGCTGTGTGCCGAACCTAAGCTCATCATCGCCGACGAGCCCACCACGGCACTGGATGTATCGATTCAGGCGCAGATTATCGCGCTCCTGAAACGACTGTGTCGCGAACACGGTACCGCCGTGATGCTGGTCACGCACGATATGGGCGTCATTGCCGAGACCGCCGACCGGGTGGCGGTGATGTACGCCGGGCGCATCGCGGAAATCGGCCCGGTACTGGACGTCACCCGGCGACCGCAACACCCGTATACCAGCGGTCTGATGGGCTCGATCCCGAGCCTGCGTCACAGCGTCGAAACCCTGGTCCAGATCGACGGTTCCATGCCACGTCTGGATGCCATGCCGCCCGGTTGTGCGTTTCATCCACGCTGCCCCGAAGCCGGCCCGCGCTGCAGCCGCGAACGCCCTGCCATGCAGCACATCACTGCTGCCTGCTGGCTGCATCAAGGTGGAGTACAGGCATGAGCGCACTGCTTGAGGTTAAAAATCTGAGCCGCAGTTTCGATGTCTCCGCGCCCTGGCTGAACCGGGTGCTGGAACGCCGCCCGCGGCAATCCCTGCAGGCGGTGGACAATGTCAGTTTCAGTATCGAGCCGGGCCAGACCGTCAGTCTGGTGGGCGAAAGCGGTTGTGGTAAATCCACCATCGCCCGGCTGGTGGTGGGGTTATATGGCCCCAGTAGTGGTGAGATTCGCTTTGCCCGCGACGATTTCCGGGTTCAGATGATTTTCCAGGACCCGTACGCCAGTCTGAATCCACGCTGGCGGGTGGGTAATATCATTGCCGAACCAATCACTACCCTGCGCTTGCTGCACGATCCCGCCGCTATCGCACAGCGGGTCAGCGAACTTTTGCAGATTGTCGGCTTAAGCCCGTCTGACGGCGAGAAATACCCGCACGAGTTTTCCGGCGGCCAGCGCCAGCGTATTTCCATCGCTCGCGCCCTGGCCGGCGAGCCGGAATTTCTGGTCTGCGATGAGCCAACCTCGGCGCTGGATGTGTCAGTACAGGCGCAAATCCTGAATCTGATGAAGAAACTGCAGAAAGAACTAGGCCTGACCTATCTGTTCATCAGCCACGATTTATCTGTGGTGCGGCATATGTCGGATGAGATCGCGGTGATGTACCTAGGCCGGATCGTGGAAATGGCAGCAACCGAAAAGCTGTTCGCCCGGCCTCTGCATCCGTATACCCGCCTGCTGCTGGAAACCATCCCCGATCTGGAATCGCCCAACCGCGAGCGCAGCCCGATGGCCGGCGAAGTCCCCAGCCCGATCGATCCACCCACCGGTTGCGCCTTCCATCCACGCTGCCCGCTGGCCACCGAACGCTGCCGCCGCGAACGACCGGAAGCCAAACCCCGCCCCGATGGCGGCCGGGTGGCTTGTTTTGCGGTTGGGGAAACGTAGTATTGGTAGTTCAAACGGTGCGCAACGCTGCGCTTTTGCACACCCTACCAAGACTTCTTTAAATCCGTCATTCCCGCGCAGGCGGGAATCCAGGCGAGGTCAAACTACTTTGCAGGGGAGCAACTGGTTGCCCGCGCCGCTTTGCTGCTACGGTTTACAACCGATAACGCGGATCGTCGCCCAGGCGTTCAAAGGCCTGCCCCTGCGCATCGAAAACATGCACTGCGGCGCTGTCTGTGCTGACCGTGAGAGTGTCGCCAGGACGAACACGGCTGCTGCCAGGGGTGGTGGCGATGAGTGATGTGCCGGCTGGCAACTGCAGGTAAACATAGCTGTTGTCGCCCAGCCGCTCGACCAGCTTGACCTTGCCTTGCAGCTGGATCGTGCCTTCGCCGCCTTCACGCAGGTGTTCCGGGCGGATACCCAAAGTGACGGTATCGCCTGCTCGGACAGCACCCGGTGCAATGTGCAGGCGCGGTACCACAAGCTCATCGGCCAGGCTGACCGTAAGATACGACCCGTCCAGCGAGCTGATCCGGCCCTGGATAAAATTCATTTTCGGTGAACCGATAAAACCCGCCACAAACAGATTCTGCGGATAATGATACAGTTCCAGCGGCGAGCCGATCTGCGCCACACGGCCTTCATTCAGCACCACAATTTTATCGGCCAGGGTCATCGCCTCGACCTGATCGTGGGTGACATAAATCACGGTGGATTTTAAATCCTGGTGCAGGTTGGCGATTTCAATGCGGGTCTGCACGCGCAGTGCCGCGTCGAGATTGGACAGCGGCTCGTCGAATAAAAACACTTTCGGCTCGCGCACGATAGCGCGCCCGATCGCTACCCGTTGCCGCTGGCCACCGGAAAGTTGTGCCGGACGACGGTCGAGCAGATCTTCGAGTTGCAGAATGGCCGCCGTCTTACGCACTTTTTGATCGATTTCGGCTTTATTGCGACGGTTCATTTTCAGGCCAAACGCCATGTTTTTATAAACCGTCATATGCGGATACAAGGCGTAGGACTGAAACACCATTGCGATACCGCGCTCAGGTGGACTCAGGTGATTAACGCGCTGGCCGTCAATCGTTAAATCGCCCGAGCTGATACTGTCCAGTCCGGCAATCAAGCGCAATAGCGTGGATTTACCACAGCCCGAGGGACCGACGAAGACACAGAATTCACCGTCGGCGATCTCGATGTCGATGCCGTGCAAAATCTCGACCTTGCCGAATGCTTTTTTAATATTGTGCAGTTTGATAGCAGCCATAAGCGTGTGTTTTAGGGAAATCTTAGGGGCAAAGTTATTTCACTGCACCCGAGGTCAGGCCCCGGATCAGTTGCCGCGAAAACAGCAGATACAGCAGCAGAATGGGAACAATCGCCAGGGTCAGTGCGGCCAGCACCGCATTCCAGTCAGTGACGTATTGACCAATGAACTGCTGCACGCCCAGAGTGATGGTTTGGGTGTTGTCACCGGGGGCCAGAATCAGCGGAAACCACAGATCATTCCAGACCGGCACCATGGTAAACACCCCTACCGTGGCAATCGCCGGGCGGATCAGCGGCAGAATCACCGCGTAGAAAATCTTGTATTCACTGACCCCGTCGCACCGCGCCGCTTCGACCAGATCCTTTGGAATCTGGTGCATAAACTCGGCCAGGATAAAAATGGCCAGCGGCAGACTTTGCGCGCTGTAGACCAGAATCAACGCGGTCAGCGTATTGACCAGATTCAGATCCACGATCAATTGCAGAATACTGACGCTGCCGAGCCGGATCGGCACCATGATGCCGATAGCCAGATACAGGCCCAGCAGCGTGTTACCGCGAAAACGATAACCGGCCAGCGCCCAGGCCGCCATCGCGCCGGTCAGCAGGACAATCCCCAGCGTCACGATGGTAACGGTCAGGCTGTTGCCGAAATACAGCTCGAAATCGGACCGGGCCAGCACTTTGCTGAACCCGCCCAGACTGAACGATGCGGTATCCGGCAAGCCCATCGGGTCGCGGAAAATCGCTTTGCGGGTTTTGAAGGCGTTGATAACGATCAGAAAGATCGGCCAGAGTGCAATCAGGGTATAGCTCAGCAGGATGACATGAATCAGCGTGGAGCTGGCAATCTGCCGGGGTTGCCCAATAGCTCGCATAATCGGTCTCCAGCGGATTGATGCGCTTACAGCGCGTAACGGGTGAGACGGCGCTGCACACCGAATAAATACAGCAATACGCCGAGCAGAATAATGACAAACATCAGCGTGGCCACGGTTGCGCCCATAGTCGGATCGCCCACCTGCAACTGAAAACCGAAAAACGTACGGTAGAAAAACGTGCCCATGATGTCAGTGGAAAAATTCGGCCCGGCCAGTGCCCCTTTCACGGCATAGATCAGATCGAAGGCATTGAAATTGGCGACAAAGGTCAGAATCGAGACGATACCTATCGCCGGCAGTATCAGGGGCAGTTTGATATACCAGAACACCCGCCAGTGACTGGCACCATCGACGATGCCGGCGTCGATCAGATCATCCGGGATGGCCAGCAGTGCGGCATAGATCAGCATCATCGGGATACCGACAAACTGCCAGACCGAAATCAGCGACAGCGTGATCAGCGCGCTGCCCTCTTCGCCCAGCCAGGGCGCAAACCAGCTTTTCAAACCGATGCTGCCGAGCAGGCTTTCGCTGACACCCCAGAGCGGATTTAAAATTAATTGCCAGATAAAACCAATAATGACCACCGACAGCATGGTCGGCATGAAAATCAGGGTGCGGTAGGTATTGCGCCCGCGCACCCTGGGCAGGCTGAGCAGCGCCGCCAGCAGCAGGCCGATCGGGTTTTGCACCAGCATATGCACCAGAAAAAACACGACATTATTCTGCAGCGCATTCCAGAACGCATCCGACCAGTGCGGATCGCTCAGCATGGTCAGATAATTCTGCAGACCGACAAAGCTGAGCGCGCCGGTTTCATCCTGGGTATACAGGCTGAGGCGAATCGAATCCGCCAGCGGATAAATCATGAACAGCGTATAGATCACTGTCGCCGGCGCTAAAAACACCAGGATATGCAGCGGAAACCTGGATTTCATGGATGCGATCAGCCGTTCATTTATTGTAAATCAGCCGCTTACTGCTGCGGTTCGTACCACGACGCCAGACCGGTCTGAATCTGCTCAGCGGCCTGCTCGGGTGTGAGGGTGCCATTCAAAACCTGGGCACTGACATTCCACAACTCGTTTTCCAGATTGGGGGTGCCGCGTGACAAAATCTGATAGGAATTGCGGATGGTGGATTCGCAGCTATTGCGCCAGCTCACAAATTCCTGCGCCACCGGGTCCTGCAGCTCGACCTGATGCTTGGAGAGCGAGAAAAAGCCGGGTAATGAATTCGAGTACAGCTCGGCAAACTCGGCACTGCCTAACCAGTTGACGAAAACCTTGGCCTGTTCGATGTTGGCGGAGTTGGCATTAATACCGAGAGCAATATCGGTATGATCGCTGATATAGCACTGCTCCTGACCTTCCGGCAAGGGCGGCGGAAACGCGCCGAAGGGGAAATCAGCCTGGGTGTTGAAGGTGGTGATATCCCAGGAACCGGCTGGATAAATCGCGCCCCGGCCCAGCGTGAACAGGTTCTGGCTGTCGGGATATTTCTGCGCTTTATAGCCACTGCCCAGATACGGCGCCCAGTCAGCCAGTTGCTGCCAGACGGCAACATACTGCGGATCGGTAAACTTCTCGCTGCCCGCAATCAGGCCCTTGCGTCCCTGCTCGCCCTGCCAGAAATTCGGCCCGATATTCTGAAACCCCATGGTGGCGGCTTCCCACTGGTCAGCGCTGCCCATCACCAGTGGTGTGTAGCTGCCGTCGTCCTGGATTTTCTGCACTAGCGCCATAAACTCGGGAATGGTTTTGGGAACGCTCAGTTCCAGTTCCTCGAAGATCTCTTTGTTATAGATAAAACCGTGAATCACCGAGGCCATCGGCATACAGAACGTAACGGCGCCATCGTCGGTCTGCCAGGCGCTTTTCGCCACCTCGGAAAAATTGGCCAGACCGTCCAACTCGTTCAGGCCGATCAGATGGCCTTTATTGTACAGATCCAGTGAAGCATCAAAGGGGCGGCAGGTGATCAGATCGCCCGCCGTGCCACCGGCCAGTTTGGCGTTCAGGCTGGCGTTATAGTCCGCTGGCGGGGTCGGTTTGAACACGACCTGAATATCGGGGTGCTGGGCGTTGAAAGCCGGAATGATCGTATCGTTCCAAATGTCGATATCGTCATTACGCCAGGATTCGATCACCAGTTCATCGGCGGCCAGTGCAGAGCCGGTCAGCACGCTGGCAAGCAGCGTAGCAAGCAAGGTTCGGGTCGTTTTCATAGAATGCACCTACTCCTGTTGTGGTTGCTAAATCTTATACCCAGCGGTTGTTATACCAAACGGCTTGCTGGCCGCCTAGTAGTATGCAATTGTTATTAGCAACGCGATTCTTTCGCCCCCCTTTCTAACATTGGTGTATTACAGGAATCATTACTCCATGTCAGCAGCAAGCAACCATCCCTATGCGGCCTTGCTATCCGCGTATGCCGCAGGCTCTGCGACGTGCTGCCACACGGTCGCCGTCTGGCCGGTAACGAGCCGAGCCACCAACGGTCTTGTTTGCAGAACCATATAAGCTAGACGCAATGGAAGTCATTATCCAGGACACCGCCGAACAAGCCGCCCAATTATGCGCGCAACTGATCGCCCGGCGACTGCGCCGCCAACCCGAACTGGTACTCGGTCTGGCAACGGGCCGCACTATGGAGCGGGTCTACCGGCAGCTGGTGCAGCTGCATCAACAGCAAGGGCTGGACTTCTCCCGCTGTCGCACATTCAATCTGGACGAATATATTGGCCTCGCTGCGAGCGATCCGAATTCGTATCGTTATTACATGAATCAGCAGCTGTTTCGGCACGTCAATATCGATCTTGCCAACACGCATATCCCGAACGGCCTGGCCCCCGATCTGCCCGCCGAGGCGGCACGTTACGAGGCTTTGATACGCGATCTGGGCGGTATCGATTTGCAGCTGTTGGGTATCGGCGAGGCTGGCCATATCGGTTTTAATGAACCGCTGTCAGCCTTGCTGTCGCGGACCCGCGATAAAACCCTGACACCAGCCACCCGGCGTCAGAACGCAGCCCTGTTCGGCGGCGATCCGGCCCGGGTGCCCACTCGGGCGCTAACCATGGGTGTAGGCACTATCCTCGAAGCGCGCGAACTGCTGCTGCTGGTGACCGGAGCGGCCAAGGCCAATATTCTGGCACGGGCAGTGGAAGGGCCGATCACTGCGATGGTCAGTGCCTCGGCTATCCAGTTGCATCCGCAATGCAAAGTGATCGTCGATGCGAACGCCGCCAGCGAGTTGCAGGGGCGGGAGTACTACGACTGGGTATTTCAAAACGAACCGGAATGGGCTGCGTTTAGATCATGAGTACCTTACTGCTCGGCATTGACGGCGGCGGCACGCACTGTCGCGCCCGTATCAGCACCAGCGACGGCACGATACTGGGCGAGGGCGAAGCCGGCCCGGCCAATACCCGTCTGGGTCTGGCCCTGGTGTTCGATGAAATCGAACAGGCCACACAGCAGGCCCTGCATGCTGCCGGTCTGGCACCAGATACTATCCATCAATTACGGGCCGGACTGGGCCTGGCCGGACTGAACTTATACAGCGAACGGGAGAAAACCCGCGCTTATCCGCACCCGTTTGCCTCCATAGCACTGGCCTCCGATGCGGTTATCGCCTGCCTCGGCGCACACAGCGGACAAGACGGGGCTGTTTTAATATTAGGCACCGGCTCCTGCGGCTGCGCTATCGTGGGCGGAAAACCAATCATGGTGGGGGGCTGGGGCCTGCAACTCTCAGATCACGCCAGCGGTGCAGCTCTCGGGCAGGCAGCGCTGCGCCGGTCACTGCTGGCGCTGGAGCGAGTCATCCCCGCCACCCCACTCAGCCGCGCCCTGATGGCCCGTTTTCTGGACAGCCCGGAACAGGCGGTATTGTGGAGCAACACAGCAGTCCCACGGGATTACGCCGCACTGGCACCACTGGTGTTTGAATATGCCGCACAAGACGATCCGCTGGCACTGGCATTACTGCAGGAAACCGCCAGCGACGCCACCCTGCTGATCGAGGCCTTGCGCCAGCGCGGCGCACCGAACATAGCGCTACTGGGCGGACTGGCCGAACCCCTGCGCCCTTATCTGCCAAAAGCAATACAGTCCGTTCTGAGTACACCGCAGGGCGATGCATTAGATGGTGCCCTGTTACTGGCAAGACAGGATTAATACACACGATTCAGCTGCAACGATGCGCAACGCTATGCTTTTGCACACCCTACGAAGATTGATTTGCAAGTTGTAGGGGGGCAACTTGTTGCCCACGCAGCAGACACTTGAGCAACCAACCCGTAGCCCGGATAAAGCGAAGGGGCATCCGCTGAAACGGTGCGCAACGCTACGCTTTTGCACACCCTACGAAGATTGATCCGGCATACCTCTGCCCCTCAAAACAACCATTCCGGCCGCAGAATCATGATGCCGCCCAATGCCAGCATGACAGCCCCGCTCAGGAGCTTGAGCCAGCGCCCTGCATGCTCTGACAGCTTATTGCTGCTCAAGGCAATGACCGCCGTCGCGACCATGACGGTATCGTCGGCGATGTAGCCCAGAATGTAGAGACCGAGATAGGCGTAGTGAGCCAGGGAGCTTAATCCCTGCTGGGTGAGAACAGCGGTGTAGATAGCCGGTAGACCGGCGGTGCAGAGCAATTCAATGAAGTTCACCACAACCGCCAGCGCGGCGACACCGGCCAGTGAGGGAAGCAGTCGGTTGGCCCCCAGGATTGCCCGGATGCGGGCGTACAGACCGGGCTTGGCAGCAGCCGGAATGGAGAGCGAGAAACCTTGCCCCGGCTTCAGGAAGTCCTTGATATTCACCGCACCGATGACCAGCGCTACGCCGCCCAGCGCCAGGCGCAAAGAGGCTGAAATCCCGACCAGCAGGAAAACATTGAGCCAGGCGGCCATAAACGCATAATAGACAGCACCACTGACCAGTACGAAGGTGCCGGCGACCAGCGCCATGCGTTTGCGATCATGCAAGTGCAGCAGCAGCGACAGTAGAAACAGCAACACCCACATCGCGCAGGGATTGAAGCCGTCGAGCAGACCCAGCGCCAGGGTGAATAAAGGCAAGCCCAGACGCGATACACTGAGCGTACCGAACAGTTCTGTCTCGACACTTCCCGATGACACTACCCCGCGTTCAATCAGGGCGACCAGTTCCGGGCCGGTGCGCTCCGCATTATCAAAACCGATATAAACCTGGTCATTGAAAACAAAGGTCGGTACGCCCGGTGGCCAAATACCGGCGCTTTTCGAATAGCGCATCAGATCATCGCGGGCCGTCGTATCCTGATCCACCGGACGCAAAACAATCGGCAGATCCGGCCGTTCACTCGCCAGTATCTTGAGATATTTCTTGGCTTCAGCGCAGTGCGGACAACCATCACGCACAAATACCTGAAGTACATTCTGACCAACAACCGATTGCTCCTGCGCGGGTGCGGCCACCCAGGGCGTTGCCAGCAGCAGGAAAAACACCGCAACCCAGTACCGTGCAGTGGAAGAAATCGGCTGCTGTCGGTTCATGCGGCCATCAGCGCCGCGCATGTAATTGAGCTACTGGATCGCTGAAACCCAAACTGCATTCATGAATAATTGCAAGCATAGCGGTGAACGTTCCAAGAGTGACACTACTCATTGTCAAAATAATCGGAATCAAGTTTCTTGACTTCATACTGGCCGACCGTAGACACACCGACATTGAACTCAACCATTAGTCTTGAAAGTTGCTCACCACCGATCAAAATAATTTTTGATTCAATCAAAGCCGCATAATCCGTAGCTTCTTTCGTGAAAGGTGATGTTGTGATGAAAACGCCTTTCCTAGCACGTTGCCCCTGCAGTGCACCCGCAAACTTTTGAATTTCTGGGCGTCCGACTGATCCTTCCCAACGTTTGGCTTGAATGTATATAACGTCAAGGCCAAGACGGTCTTCATTAATGATGCCATCAATTCCTCCGTCGCCGCTTTTTCCTAACGCTTTTCCTGCGTCTTGGCGATTGCCTCCGTATCCCATTTTTACGAGGAGATCCACAACTAAACGCTCAAAAAATGAAGGTGAGGCTTCTTTAACCGCGTTCAATATTTCTGATTCAAGCGCTTGGCGTAACTTGCTATATGCAGACGCAAGGGCATCTTCCGGCGTCTGCATACTCTCCGATTCGACCTCTTCTACCGTTTCACTTTCGCCCTTATCTTTCCGGCGATTCTTGAACTCAATGAATTCTGGGTACTGCTCAAGAACCGATACATCGACCTTGTCAGGTTTGTTCGCGAGGAGATCTTTGCCTTTTTGTGTGATGACGAAATACCCGCGTTTTGGTGATGCGAGCAAGCCAGCCTGCTTCAGGTAAGAACGAGCCCAGCCCACACGATTATTGAATACAGCTTGGCTGCCGCTTGGAAGAAGCTCGTTTCGTTCCTCCTCAGTTAGTCCGAACTCATCAGCAAGCGCAATGACTGCATGACTGAATTTGTGCTCCTGAGCATCAGCTGCCAATTTCAGAACTGGAAGCATAAGCGTTTGGTAATCAGGTATCGCCACGATTTTCCGGTGTCCTTTTTTAGGTTTTTTGATGGGCTGCTGTTTTTATATCTATACAGGCGGGAATTGAACCTCTTTCTACAATTGCTACATCTCGAACAAGCCCAAAGCAGACGCAGTAACTATGTCGAGGTCAAAAAAACTTCTGTGAGCATGCTTGCCCCATCCTCAGTTGAATTCTAGCGACGGAGCACGCTCTTTCCAAGGCATGCAATCAAAAGGCAAACCCCAGCCACCGCTGCATTTGCAACTTGTCCGGTGCGGCACAGGTAGGATAGCCTTTTGGCAACCACATCGAAGAGGTGAACATGACTGACAAGATACGTGTACTCGTCGTTGGCATGGGCAATATGGGTATTTCGCATGCCAACGCGTATCATCGCCTGGACGGATTCAAGATTGTAGGTTTGTGCAGTCGCAACCTGACGGCGCAAACCGAGCTGCCTGCTGAACTGGCCGATTATCCGCGTTTCGATGATTATGCCCGTGCGCTCAGCGCGCTCAAACCCGATGCAGTGTCTATCAACACCTGGCCGGATAGCCATGCGGATTATGCCTGTCAGGCGTTCGAGGCGGGTGCGCATGTGTTTCTGGAAAAACCTTTGGCCGAAACCGTCACAGAGGCCGAACAGGTGCTGGCGGCAGCGCGCCGTACACAGCGCAAGCTGGTGATCGGTTATATTCTGCGCCATCACCCGTCCTGGCTGAAACTGGTCGAACTCGCGCATACTCTGGGCAAACCGCTGGTTATGCGCATGAACCTTAACCAGCAGTCCAGCGGCTCTGCCTGGCAGGTGCACAAACATTTAATGCAATCGCTGTCGCCGATTGTTGATTGCGGTGTGCATTATCTCGACATGATGTGCCTGATGACCCGTGCCCGTCCGCTCAAAGTTCATGCCATCGGGGCACGTTTGAGCGCAGAAACTGAACAATTCAATTACGGCCAGTTGCAGGTGCAGTTCGAGGACGGTTCGGTGGGTTGGTACGAAGCCGGTTGGGGGCCGATGATGAGCGAGACGGCGTTTTTCGTTAAAGATGTGATCGGCCCTAAAGGCTGCGTCAGTATTGTTATGAAAGAAGGTGCGGAATCGGCGGATATCGACACCCATACCAAGACCAACCGCATCCTTTTACATCATGCCGATCTGGATCAGAACGGCCAGTTCAAGCGCGCCGACGAGATTATGGATATGCGCGACGAACCTGACCACAATGAGCTCTGCCTGCGCGAACAGCGGTTTTTCCTGCAGGCCATCCAGCAGGATCTTGACCTGGAAGATCACATGAACGACGCCCTCAACAGTCTGCGTATCGTGCTGGCAGCCGACCAGTCGGTGCGCAGTGGCGAGATCGTGCAGCTATAAGGAATCTGCGCATGCTAAATGACGCTTACGGTTTGCCGGTCAGCACCGATTCGCCCGCTGCAGTGGCAGCAATAGACACGTTTGTCGAGCACTTTCTGGGCTACGGCCAGCAAGCCGATGCCGTGCTTAAAGCCGTCGAGTACGACCCGGAATGCGCACTGGCACAGGCTTGTTGTGCAGCGCTGTATATGTTTCTGGAAGCGCCGCAAGCACCGCAACTGGCTCGACCTTATCTGGCTGCAGCGCAGCGTCTGAAAACCACCGCCACCGCGCGCGAGCAGTTGTTCATCGACGCCATCGCCGGCTGGGTCGACAACAATATGGCGACTGCCCTGCGCTGTCATGAGCAGCTGGCCGCACAGTACCCCTGGGATCTGGCGGCGATCAAAATCGGCCAATACCATTATTTTAATCTGGGCGATGCCGCCGGGATGCTGCGACTGGCCTTGCAAGCGCGCGCTGGCGGGGCCGCCAGTCCGTATCTGGACGGTATGCTGGCGTTCGGCTTCGAGCAGTGTCACCGGCTGGATCTGGCCGAGCAGTCCGCTCGTGCCGCGCTGGCACAAAAACCGGATGAACCCTGGGCACATCATGCTTTGGCTCATGTGTTCGAGACTCAGGGCCGGATCGCTGAAGGCATCGAATTTCTGGAAAGCCACGCCGCCAGCTGGGCAACGCTCAACTCCTTCATGCACACCCATAACTGGTGGCATTTGTGTCTGCTGTATATCGACCGCGAGCGCTTCGAGCAGGTGCAGGCTATCTATCCGCAACATATCTGGGGCGTCTGGAAAGAGTACTCACAGGATCAGATCGGTGCAGTGTCACTGTTGGCCCGGCTGGAGCTGGCTGGCGTGAACCTCGAACCGGCATTATGGCAGGAACTGGGCGATTACCTGAGTGTGCGGATCAATGATGTCGTACAGCCGTTTCTGAGCCTGCAATATCTGTACGGACTGGCTCGTGCCGAGCGGCCCGAAGCCGAAACCCTGCTGGCTAACATCGCTGTCTATG
The DNA here is from genome assembly GCA_041396125.1 of Gammaproteobacteria bacterium. GTDB lineage: Bacteria > Pseudomonadota > Gammaproteobacteria > Competibacterales > Competibacteraceae > JAWKZG01. Next base: position 254,173 of record JAWKZG010000004.1, read on the forward strand.
CCCGTCAGGCACCAACCCCAAGCCACGCTGCCTGGGCCGATGTCACCCTGCCGGCCAGTTATGCCTTGCTGGCGCATGCCAGTGGTCAATATGCCGCTGCCGCACGCGGACTGGAGCCGGTATTGACGCGCCTGCAGACTATTGGTGGCAGCCACGCCCAACGTGATTTGTTCTGGCAGATTTATCTGGATGCCCTGCTCGGCTGCGGCCGCTTGAGCGATGCCCAGCAGATTCTACAACTGCGTTATCAGAGTCGTCCGGATAGTCCGTTATTAAAACGGCAATTGCAGCGAGTTTATCGGGAGTTGGGTTTGTCGGATTTTTAGATGGGTGTCAGCCGGGATGGCGATGGTTATTCTGGATTCCCGCCTGCGCGGGAATGACAGCATACGTCCACTTCACCGCGTGGGCAACGAGGTTGCCCGTCCTACTATTTTTACAATAATTTCAAAATATTAAAAAGCTAAGTACGTGATTTCCAATATCCGGGGCGTTGCCGGAGGTGCATGACTGCTAAAACTTCGACACGATCGCCTTGATCGCGGTAAATCACGCCGTATGGAAACCGCATGATTCGGCACTTTCTGACTTCTCCTTCAATACGGCGATATATCGATGGGTTTCTTCTTATACGGTCAATAATATCGTTCAAGGCCTCCAGAAACCGCAACTCGAGGCCTGGGTGTTTTTGTTTATAAAAGGCCGCAGCCTCATCAGCTTCTTTCAGCGCTTCGGGATGAAACCAGGATGGCTTCATGAATATTTTTGCTTCAGTTGAGCTAGAGCGTCTTCAGCTGGAATAAGCTCTATTTCCCCCTTATCAATTTCTTGACAACGCCTATGGATTTCCTTCGCCCACTCATCAGATATCGAAAAATCTTCTTCATAATCCAAACTTTCTAGCAGAATCTCCGCCAGGTAGGCTCGCGTTGTTGGCGGTAGTTTCATTACTTTTTCGGTGATTTCTTCAATCTCGGATTTCATAGTGGGACCTCTTAAAGTCAAAATGCCACGCAAGTAACGCGCCGCGTGGGCAACAAGTTGCCCACCCTATCAACGCCGAGTGTGGAGACTGTATTTTCGCCGACGCGGGAATAACAGTTCTCAGTTTACATCAACATGTCCAACCCACCATCTAGGCGTTTGAACGCAGCCAGGCGAGTACCTCATCGGCGTTCCGGTCGGGCGGGAAAACGGGGTAAAACACTTGCTCAATCACGCCGTCTGCGGCGATCAGGGTCAGCCGTTTGTACAGCTCCATGCCATCGACCGGAAACGTCGGCAAGGACATCGTTTCTTTTAATTTGAGTGACTGGTCGCTGAGCAGTTCGAAGGGCAAATGCAGGCGGGTTTTAGCCTCTTGCTGATACTCGGTGGTCTGGACGCTCAGCCCGAACACCTGTGCGGACAATGCCAGTAGTTCAGCATAATGATCACGAAACTGACATGACTGCGGTGTACAGCCGCGCGCGCCGGGTATTTCGTCCCAATTCTCGGGCAGGGGGACACCGGGGCGACTGGTCATCGGGTAGATATAAATAACCACGCGGCCTGTCATCGCACCGATATTGATCATGCGGCCATCGGTGGCAGCCAGTGTGACCTTCGGCAGCCGACTGCCAGGCAAGTGCGCGGCGGCACCGTCATCGTCGGGAACAGGAAGACCGGTCGGTAATTCGGATGCGCTCATGGGGACTCCTAAGGTTAGGTCGGGCTGGGTTTTGCTGCTCACCCATTAATGATCTTGAGTAATACTTTATCTCTGAACCCGGTTATCGGAAACACCCTGTATGACAAACAGCTTAAATCCGTTTTTTTGACAGCATATTCAGCTCGGGCGTACTGGTCGCCTGCCTGCTCGCGGCAGTACAATAACTTATTTACCAACAGGAGGACACCGTGTTACTTGCCAACAAAACTGCCTTGATCACAGGCGCTGCCGCCGAACGCAGTATCGGTCTGGCAACAGCCCGCTTATTTATCGAACAGGGTGCCCGGGTTGCGCTGCTGGATATCGACGATGCGGCGCTGAAACAGAACCTGACAACATTACCACCCGGCCAGCAGGCCTATCATTGCGATGTCGCCGATCAGGCCCAGTGCCGGGCGGCTATCCAGCAGGCAGCCAATGATCTGGGCGGCATCGATATTCTGGTCAACTCGGCCGGACTGGTCTTCGGTACACCTATTCTGCAGATCAGCGAACAGGAATATGAACGGGTAATGGATGTCAATCTGCGTGGCACCTTCAATATGTCGCAAGCGGTGATCGAACCCATGCTGGCGCGCGGCGGTGGCGCTATTGTCTGTGTCGCATCAATTGCCGGTCAGAACGGTGGCGGGGTATTCGGCCGCTCGCATTATGCAGCTTCCAAAGCCGGCATTATGGGTCTGGCCAAAGCACTGGGCCGGGAACTCGGACCACAGAATATCCGCGTTAATGCTGTTGCACCGGGGCCTGTTGATAACGATTTTTCCCAAGGTAAAATGACAATAGACATGAAGCAACAGGTCGCCCGGACGGTACCCCTGGGTCGTTTGGGGACTCCCGCCGACATCGCCAATGCGTGTTTATTCCTGGCCTCGGATATGTCCGCCTGGATCACCGGCTCGGTCATTGATGTCAACGGTGGTTTATTGATTCATTAAAAATCGGCAGAACCGATCATTTTATTGATCGGTATCAAGGCCCAATTCGTTTTAACGCTCTATAGTGTGATTATTCAGTAAGTCTCAAACGGCGGCGGGTTATTCTTCTACGTTCCCGTTAACAGCCAATAAGACGAAGCGCCGTGGGAGAAACATAGTTTGCGCGCGGCCTTAAGGCGCAATAACCACAGGGCAATCTGTCATGATAGAGCACCGCTGGAGTCAACGGTTCAAGGCTGATCTTGATGTCTGGATCAGCAGCCCGGATCACATCGTCAGTAGCGGCAAAATTCGTAATCTCAGTCTCTACGGCCTGTATATCGAAACCGCAGTGCCGTACCCTGAAAACGCTTATTTGCAACTGCGTTTTGTACTGCCCATTGCTGCAGCCGACAATGAACACGAAATTGGCGGTCTGGTTGTCCATCGCAAGGCGAACGGTATGGGGCTAATCGTGGACACCTCCGAAGCCCACGCGCTGGCCAGCATGCATGCATTGAAACGCTGTTTCGGCTGTGCTTTATTTCCAGCCAAGGCACCATCTCAACATCAAAATGCTGCACCGCGCTATTTCGAAAATGCATGACAGAACACCTCGATATTACAAAAAAGAGATTAATCTGCGTGCACTTGCACTGTCTGTCCTGAAGCAGGACAGACAGGCATATCTCCTGTTGTAGCTTAAACCCGCAAAACTTTACCCGGATTCATGATGTTATCCGGGTCCAACGCCTGTTTTACGGTACGCATGACGCTGACCGCTTCGCCCAGTTCGTGATTCAGAAATTCGATTTTGCCGTAACCAATGCCATGTTCGCCGGTGCAGGTGCCGTCCAGCGCCAGTGCCCGTGCGACCAGCCGGTCATTGAGCCGGGAAGCTTCCTGAATCTCGGCCTCGTCATTGGGATCGACCATGATACTGACATGAAAATTGCCGTCGCCGACATGGCCGACAATCGGCGCGGTCAGCGGTGACTGTTCCAGATCACGCTGCGTTTCGACGATGCACTCGGCCAGTTTCGAGATCGGCACACACACATCGGTAGCCCAGATACGCCGGCCAGGACACAGCGCCATACAGGCATAGGCGGCGTTATGGCGCGCTTCCCACAGTTTATTGCGATCTTCCTGGCGGGTCGCCCACTGAAAATTGCCGCCGCCGAATTCGCTGGCGATATCCTGCACCGACTGGATCTGTTCCTGCACGCTGTTGGCGCTGCCCTGGAATTCCAGAAATAAATGTGGCTGTTCCGGATAGTCCAGCTTGGAATGGAGATTGAATGCCGCCATCTGGGCGCCGTCCGCCAGTTCGATACGAGCGATGGGGATACCGGACTGGATTGTCAGAATGACGGTATTGACCGCGTCCTCTACACTCGGGAAAGAACACACCGCCGCCGAGATCGCTTCCGGAATGCCATACAGGCGCAGAGTGACTTCGGTGATGACCCCCAGCGTGCCTTCCGAACCCACGAACAAGCGGGTCAGGTCATAGCCAGCGGAGGATTTACGACTGCGCCGACCGGTGCGGATAATGCGCCCGTCCGCCAGCACTACGGTCAGCGATAATACATTTTCCCGCATGGTGCCGTAACGGACCGCATTGGTGCCGCTGGCGCAGGTTGCAGCCATGCCGCCCAGCGATGCGTCCGCGCCCGGATCAATCGGGAAAAACAAGCCAGTATCGCGCAAGTGTTCGTTCAACTGCTTGCGGGTGACGCCAGCCTGCACAGTACAGTCCAGATCTTCCGGGCTGACCCGCAACACCTCTTTCATCTGGCTGACATCAATGCTCACACCACCGTATAGCGCAACCACATGGCCTTCCAGCGAGGTGCCGGTGCCGAACGGAATAACCGGTGCTTTATATTTGGCACAGCGTTTGATGATTTCGCTGACTTCCTCGGTACTGTGCGCGAAAGCAACCGCGGTCGGGCTTTGCGGATGATGAAAGGACTCGTCCTTGCCGTGCTGTTCGCGCACCGCAGCGGAAACGGATAAACGCTCGCCCAGCAAATCGCGTAATTCCTGGATTAATGGGCTGGACTCACTGAGACGGGACGGAAATTCGGGTTTGGCAATGCTCATGAGGGTATTCTCCTGCTGGATTATTGTGGTGGGTTTTGCTCGATCAACCGGTCACGACAGGGGTATCATCGCGGCTGCCCCATTCCGACCAGGAACCATCATAAAGTATGCCGTTGCGGTGCCCGATCAAGTACAGACCCAGCAACAATGTTGCGGCAGACACGCCGGAGCCACAGGTTGTAATGACCGGTTTGTCGGCTTGCAGTCCAGCAGCCTGAAAGGCCTGAGCCAGTTCCGCCGGTGACTTGTATTTGCCATGCTCGCCCAAAAGACCATCAAACGGCAGATTCAAGGCACCCGGCATATGCCCGCCGCGCACGCCGGGCCGTGGCTCAGGCGCGATGCCCTGAAAACGACCCGCCGCCCGCGCATCCAGCACCTGTGCCTGACCGGATTCCAGCGCTTGCAAAACCTCGCGCCAATCACAAACCATGCCGGGCTGCTCGGTGGCCTGATACTGCGCTGGTGTGGGATTGACCGGGCCGGATTGCACGGGCCGGCCTTGCGCTTTCCATTGACTGAGTCCGCCATCCATAACAGCCACCTGCTGATGGCCAAACGCCTTGAACATCCACCAGACCCGTGAGGCTCCCATAAACCGGCCCGCCTCGTAACAAATGACGGTATCCTGATTGCTGATGCCCAATTGTCCGACGGCAGCCGCGAAACGCTCGGCGCTTGGCCAGGTATGCGGCAGCCCGGTGTCCGGCTCACAGATCTGATCGACATCAAAAAATGCTGCCCCCGGCAGATGCTCGACCTCGAACTCAGCACGGGCATTACGGCCATCCGTAGGCAGGAAACAGGTGCCATCCAGTAATTTGATAGCAGGATCGGCAAGCCGTTCGGCGACCCAGTCTGTAGTGACCAGGGGTTGGGGTAAAGTATGCTCTGTCATGGCGTTACCTGATAAGTTATATTAGTTAATAAATGAATCATAAAATGTAGTATAACGCTTGCAAGGACTCGCACATGCTGAGCGATAGCCCGCAACGTCCTGGTAATGATTATAAAACAGCACGACTAATTAATTATGGGCCACTCCGACACAGCATCTGCCACCACCGTATCCCGCCCTGCCCGTTCGTCCCGGCGCTGGCTGCGGCTGTTTTTATTACTGATCGTACCACTGTTCGGGCTGGCGCTGGGAGCATTGCTGTTTTTCGATGGCGGGCGTTATGTCAGTACCGAAAATGCCTATGTCAAAGCCCATAAAATAGCCATCAGCAGCGATCTGGATGGCCGGGTAATAGCGGTCAACGTCGTGGATCATCAATGGGTCGAGCAAGGTCAGATTCTGTTTCAGCTGGAGCAGGAACCGCTGCGCCTGCAACTGGCCGGCATACAGGCGCAACTGGCGCTGGTGCGAACCGATATCGAAGCACTGCGGGCAACCTATCGACAGGAACAGGCCGAACGCACGCTGGCCGAGGAACGCCTGGCGTATAACCAGCGCGAGTACCAGCGCCAACTCAAACTGTCGCGCAGCGGTATTGTGTCAGCCTCGACCTACGAAGAAACCGAGCAGACCATGCGCGAGGCGCGGCAAAAACTGGCTGCCCTACTGGAAAACATGAACCAGATCCGGATCAGACTGGGCGGAGATCTGCACAGCCGGTTGAAGAACATCCCCGTTACCGGCAGGCGCAGGCAGCGCTGCATCAGGTCGAGCTGGACCTGCGGCGGACGGTGATCCGGCACCCAGCAGCGGCCAGGTCAGTCATCTGACGCTGGAACCGGGCGAGTATGTAGAAGAAGGTCAGGCTGTCTTCAGTCTGATCGCCACGCAGGCGACCTGGATCGACGCTAATTTCAAGGAAACCCAGCTGACCCATATCCAGACCGGCCAGACCGCCACCGTGCAGGCGGATGCGTATCCCGGCCTGACCTGGCACGCTGAAGTGAGCAGTATCAGCGCCGCTACGGGGGCCGAGTTTGCCCTGCTGCCGCCGCAGAATGCCAGTGGTAACTGGGTTAAGGTGGTGCAGCGTATTCCGGTTCGGCTGGCGCTGCAGGAAACCCACCCTGAAGCCGCCTTGCGCGCCGGTATGAGCGTACAGGTCGTAATCGACACCGGTTTACAACCTGCCTGGCCCGAACCGCTGGCCGGACTGCGGCGGGAGTTGCTGAGCTGGTTTACGTTCAAGACTGACGCCAGCGCACCAGCAGCAGAAGTGGCAGCACCAGCAGTGACGTCAGGGTAAACAGGTAAAACGCACTGATATAGCCCAGCATAGCCGACTGACGGCTCGCTTCCCGGCTTAGCGCGGAGATTCCGGCCAGACTGTCAAGCGACCAGCCGCCCGCATTGGATGGCAACTGGAAACTGTCGTTGAACGGGCTGATGAACTGCACCATATCGCTGTAGCTGACACTGCTGGTATACAACACCAGCGCAATACTGAGCGAGATAAAAATACTGCTGCCGATATTGCGCAGCAAATGAAATATCGCGAGTACCTTCTCCGACCAGTTTAGGGTCCAGGGTTGCGAACGTTATCAGCGTCACCGGCACCCAGACCAGCCCAACGCCAAGCCCTTGCAGACAACTGGTCCAGGCAACGTCAAAAGTGGTCAGGTTGAGATCGAACTGAGCCATCTGCCAACCGGCAAAAGCCTGCAGTAAAAACCCCAGTGCCAGTAAATAACGCGGATCAAACCGGTTGACGAACAACAACAGAGTAAACCCGAACAGTGTTCCCAAACCGCGCATGCCGAGCAGAAAGCCGATAATCGAATCGGGATAACCGCGCAAATTCTGCAACAGAGGCGGCAACAAGGTCATCGGGGTGAAATTCAGCATCCCGAATACCAGCACAATAATCAGACCCAGTACAAAGTTGCGATCCTTGAACAACGCCGGATTCAGGAACGGCGCGCGCGCCGTCAGGCTGTGGGCAATGAACAGATAAAACGCCAGCCCTGCCACCACGGCGTACAGCACAATTTCATTCGATTCCAGCCAGTCATTGCGCTGGCCGCGATCCAGGATGAGCTGGAACGTCGCCACAGCAATCGCCAGACTTATAAAACCGGTCCAGTCCAGGCGTGCCTGCTGCTGGTTGTCGGTCGCATTCGGATCGCGTTTGCGGATGAAAATCAGCACGCCCAGCCAGGCCAGCAAAGCCACCGGCACAATCATGAAAAACACCCAGCGCCAATTGAATGCTTCGCTCAGATAACCGCCCAGCGTCGGCCCCAGAATAGGTCCGATGATCACGCCCATGCCAAACACCGCTGTGGCAGCGCCATGCTGATGTTTGGGATAAGTATCCAGCACAATGGCCTGTGAGACCGGCACCAGAGGCGCACCGAAGGCACCCTGCATGACCCGGTACAACACCAGTGTTTCCAGCGACCCGGCCAGTCCGCACAGCAACGAAGACAGCGCAAATCCGAGCACCGCCCACAGCATCAGACGACGCCGGCCATAACGGGTCGCCAGCCAGCCGGCCAGCGGCGTCACCACCGCTGTAGCGACAATATTGAAAGTGACCACCCAGGCGATCTGATCCTGGGTTGCCGCCAGCGCACCCTGCATCTGTGGCAGCGCTACATTGGCGATAGTGACGGTCATTGCATACAGCAGCGTGACCAGCGTCACTGTAATAAGTATCAGGGCACGCTGCAGCGGGCTTGTGTCGGCTGGGCTGGACATGGATTCTCTGACTCTCTTCCCCAAACAAAATCTATTGGGAAAAAGACGGTAAGGTGTATGCGGTAGCCCCGATCACAAGGTGGCTAAAAGCGACGGCAGAAACGACAAAGCGGGCGCGACCAGCCCCAAATGCTGTTATGGGTGTTCGTTTGACGCGTGCTCAGGCAAAACAATCGGCTGACCGTGTGGCGTATGGCGCGCAGCCTCGTCCCAGGCCTGTTTGCGTCCAAGCAGTTCGGCCTGGCTGAGCAGACCTTTTTCAGTCACCAGCCGCTCCAGGGCCTTAAGCCAGTGTAAATAGTACGTATCGCCCAGATCGGGGTCGCCCTGTTGCTGCGCAGCGGTAATTTCAGCAGCCAGGCAATCAGCCCATTCGGACCAGCTGAAACAGCCCTGCTGATGCAGTTTAAGGGTCAGCGCAAAGGCCTGTGCCTGCCAGGGCTCGGCGAATACCGGCTCCTGTCCGGCCTCAGGATGCAGTGGCAGGCGCGGTGTCGGATCGGTGCTCATGATAGTGTGCTCCGCGGTTGGTTTAGCAATGACAAGCCTGCCCTGAGAGATCACTCGCAATCACAGGGCAGACTCCAGGTAATCGTCCCATAAATCGACATAAATATAATCGTTCTGATGGGCTTGTTCGCCCCAGAGCTCATGCGCACTAAAACGAACACTGTAGACATGCTGCGGTTTACGCTCGCCGTTCTCGGCATGTGTGTCGGGAAAAATAAACACTCCGTGATCACGCGCAATCACACCCCGCCGGGCACGCGCATAACGCGGCAGGCGGGTATGCCCGCGCGGATGAATATTACGGCTCAGCACACTATCGCCCACCTGAAAACGGGGCGATACCGGGCTGTCAACACGGGCGCTGCCACCCTTGAGCAATACCGCGGCAACCTCAGAAGCTTTTAGAACAGGCATAAGGGCCATCCCTATGTAAATTTTGAACCTGGGGCATCGATCAAAGAAATTTAAGATGCAGGTATGGTTTTAAATTTTAAAGTCATATCACATTAAGGCGATATTATTACTTGAATCTATAACAATAGTTACTCAATAAATTGTCCCGGTGCGAGCACCTCTAGAATGGCTTGGTGTACATGTTTCTAGAGAGGCGAGACCCTAAATACATCCAATGAGATTGAATTGTAGGCTAAACAAAAAACTGCGGCCGCACTGACCACAAACACTATTGGGTAATTATTAGAATAATTTTTTAAAAAATTTTAAGCTTATGATTTTTAATCAAAAAATTAACATCGCCTCACTGTCATCTAATCAATTTCACCAGACTTCTCATCAACTGGCTAATACTATTAGACTCAGGGATAGCACATTTACACACCTTACTTCAGCACATATACTTGACAGTATTAATAATAAACATTGTCAATATTTTGACAAGCATGCCGCGCCAAGAACCCCTTCTTGGATGATCAAAAATCACTGAGATCAGCATTTTTTAAACAACAAGAGTAATTGAATAATGCAATCCCCTTATTTCAAAAAAACGGCTCTCGCTGTAGCCATAACATCATCATTTGCTCTTCCCCATATCGCGCAGGCTGCTTGTCCCCTGCCGTATGGCAAGATCACAGAAATTGTGGTGGAAGAGTCGGCTTTAATCATCAGTGGCAACTGTTTTTCATTCGCTGATGGTAGCGGTGAAATACTGTTCGGCCAGAACATGAACGGCGACCTGGTTCCTCTACCCTTTATAGGCGTGGGTGATACTCAGCTCGTAGCAGATCTCCCAGCCGAAACGCCACCCGGAGAATATCTGCTGGAATTGCATGATAACGGCTTCCTGACAGATCAGTGGAATCTTACCATACCTGAAACTGCCGGCCCAACGGGGGCCACCGGACCCACCGGTGCTAGCGGGCCCACCGGTGCTAGCGGACCCACCGGTGCTAGCGGACCCACCGGCGCTACCGGACCCACCGGCGCTACCGGACCATCGGGTACCGGGCCTACTGGCGCTACCGGACCTACTGGCGCTACCGGCCCCACCGGCGCTACCGGACCATCGGGTACCGGGCCTACTGGGGCTACAGGACCTACTGGGGATACAGGACCTACTGGGGCTACAGGACCTATAGGGGGATACAGGACCTATAGGGGATACAGGACCTATAGGGGCTACAAGGACTATAGGGGATACAGGACCTATAGGGGCTGCAGGGACCTATAGGGGTTCCGGAACCTATAGGGGCTACCAGGACCTACTGGGGATACAGGGGCAACAGGACCTACTGGGCCTTCAGGCACCGGCCCGACAGGACCACAAGGGCCAGAAGGGCCACCCAGAGCCACAAGGGCCACAAGGGGTACCAGGACTGCAAGGAGAGCCAGGACTGCAAGGAGAGCCAGGACCAGAGGGTCCAGCAGGTCCAACGGGTCCAACAGGAGCTTCAGGTACCGGCCCGACGGGACCAGCAGGACCAGCAGGACCGCCAGGAGCACCAGGAACACCAGGAGCACCGGGAGCAACAGGTCCAACAGGGGCACCGGGAGCAACAGGTCCAACAGGGGCACCGGGAGCAACAGGTCCAACAGGGGCATCGGGAGCCAGCGGTCTAGTGAATTATGGAATTTCTACCGCAAGCACTGCTACCTCAAGCAGTAACCCGAAAACCGTAACAGCAGCCTGTTCGTCCGGTGTTGTATTGGGCGGCGGTTACACCATTAACGGCTCATCGAATGTTCTCGTAACTCAAAACTATCCTTCTGCTGACGATGCCTGGACGAGTATCTGCCAGAAATGCGGGCTTCTTCGGGTTCTGAGGCATAACTGCTTTTGCAATCTGCGCTGACGAGGGAAGAGGATTAATTAACGGCAAGATGAAGAGGTACTCTGGTCACCTCTACTGAGCTACCTTTACTGGGCCAGCTTTTGCAGGCGTAGTTGGGGTTGGTTACGAAATCCGGTCTCCGCTCGGCTGGATTGTATAATCCTTCAGCAAGAATCCGCCGACCCGCGTCGGCGGATTCTTGGTATTGACCAATCCAACCAGCGCAGATTGAAAATTCATCAGTAAACGCCAGTCATAAGCTTCTTTTCTGACAAATAACACATCTGCCGGCAAGGGGATGTCCCTTTCCCGTCTTGGCAAACAAATAACCTTCGGCATAACGCTGCTGGCCACGACAATAAGAAGCCAGCTGCCAAAGTGCCTCAGCCCGTGTCGGACGCATTGTATAAGCGGCCAGATTTTCATTGACAATGTCTCTGTGGCCCATACCGAGACGGATCATCATGGATGCCTTCTCAAGCTGGGCAATATACGCTTCTTCCACCCACCCCGCCATCGCTGCGTTTACTATAATGCTTGTAGGCTTTACGGTATTCCCCAGCGTCGCGATAGGACTGCGCAAGATAAAAGCGATTGCGGGCATCATCAGGATTATCCCGCAATGCAGCTTCCAAAAGTTCAGCATCGCGCAGGAATTTCTGCTGCTGGGTTAAGCCGCGAGAGCGGACGCCCTCGCCTGCATGGTATATGATCCAGGCATCGGTCAGTTTTGCAGTGATTGCTCACCATCCGGTGAAACATATTCATGGACGACACCATGCCAATGCCAGGATACGCCCCGCACCCAGATCAAATTAGATAATGCGTAGCGTATATCGTAGATGTTTTCCAACTGGTAGCTGACGCCAGGCACCAGTTGCTGAAACCTGCAGGTCGCGGCAAGCCAGTTCTTCGTCAGCATCTATAAACAGCAACCAGTCGCCTCGCCCCGCGGCAACAGCCAGTTCTAGCGCCTGTTGACGATTATGGCCAAAATTGACCCAGTCACGGAAATGTATCTCACCAGGGATACCGAAGGCCTCCATGATTTGCTGGATTCGCTGTGGCGTGCCATCGCTGGACCCCGTATCGACAATCACAAAATAATCAATCATCCTTGACGGAATTTAGTACTCGTGCAATGACGGATGATTCATTTTTGACAATCATATTGAGGCACACCTTAGAGCCACATATCGAAGGTTTTGCCGGTTGAATCAATAGAGGTTTTGGAAGCATTATGAATCCCCTATAATAGGCATTTCATCAATTAGCATAGACATTCAAATTTATCGTTATGTTACCTAGATTTCAATACTCAATTCTGCCATTTTTTATTACTGGCGGTATTTGCCGTATTGTGTGCATCAAGCATTGATAATGCTTCATTAACCTATGATGAACCACAGCATTATCGCTATGGCGCTCAGATCCTAATAGAACATAATGCGGAACGCTTTGACGATAGCAAAACGCGCATCAACCTGGAATGCAATACGTGCTATTGCCATAAAATTAAAATCATTAATAAGCACCGACATCTATAACAAGCTATACGATATCAAAACTGGTCGTTATATGACCATTATAATTGCACTGGTGCTAGGTTTTTTTGTTTTCCGCTGGAGTAAAGAGTTATATGGAACACAAGCGGGTTATTTTTCACTTTTTTTGTATTCTTTATCGCCGAATATAATAGCTCATTCCTCATTAATCACAACAGATCTTTATTCTGCAGCTGGTATAACAATTGCCCTTTATTATTACTGGCGTTTTCTAAATGATATCAAACTCAAAACCGGCATTAAAAGCGCATTTGCTTTTAGTATTGCTCAAACAACAAAATACACAGCAGTATTTTTATACCCTATCCTTCTGATAATAGCAGGAATTTTTATTTATCGTAAAACAAAAAAAATAATACAAGAAAAAGATTGGTGTATGTTGCAAGCCGGATTTTTAAAAATTCTGATGTGGGTTATTATTTTTATTATAGTTAACCTACTCGTTATTAATATTGCATATTTATTTGATCGCAGCTTTATACCTTTCAGTAATTATGAATTCAAAAGCCCTTTATTTAAAAACATACAAGAAAACTTAAGTTTACTCTCCAACATACCAGTACCAACACCTTATCCTTATCTAGAAGGTTTAGATTGGGTTTATTTTGTCAACAGTACGTTACGCAATAACATCTATTTGTTAGGGGAAATAAAACATGCACCAGATCAGTTTTTTGGTTATTATTTTATTGCTTATATATTTAAAGAGCCAATAGCGGCACAGTTTTTTGCACTCAGCTCATTATTGCTGTTTATTTTTTATTTCAATCAAAAAAAATTTATTAAAAATGAAATTTTTATTTTATTTCCATTGTTGTTTTTTATATTTTATTTCAATTTTATATTTCGCACTCAAATCGGTATTCGTTTTATAATAGTAGGCTTTCCTTTGCTATATATTTTTTGTGGCTTTTTATTTAAAAAGTCAGCAAAAAAATTGAAATACTTTATATATCCATTAATAATTTTTCAAATTATTTCCATAATTTCATATTACCCGTATTACATACCTTATTTCAATGAACTGGTTTTTGACCGGAAACAAGCCTATAAAATACTTGCCGATTCCAATATAAATTTTGGTCAGGATGAATATCGGCTTAAGACATACCTAGAGCAAAATCCGGATGTTATTCTCCAACCCCAGCAGCCTGTAATTGGAAAAGTCATTGTAGATATTAACTTCCTTATGTCTGTTTTCCCTAATAACAACCTAGCCTGGTTGCGGGAAAATTTTCAGCCCGTTGCCCATATGAGCTATAGTCATTTAATTTATAATATTACAACTGACCAATACCATAAGCTTCTTGAGGAATCACCATACTACTTTCCCGACCCCTTTAAATTAATAAATGAAAAAGATGATTATTATTTGCTTAATATTTGGCAAGGTCAAAGCTTGGAACGTATGGAAAATTACCAGGATGCGTTGATTCATTATCATAAAACGGTCAACTATCGTCCTTTTGAAACCGAACCGCTGCATGCTTTAATTAGAATTTATTCATTATTGAATGATCATCATAAATCTCAGCTCTATCGTGATGCTTTGGAACGTCTGACAATGTTGGAAGACTTATATCAAAAGGGACTCGCAGCCTATACTGCTCAGGACTTTCTACAGGCCTCTAATTATTTTTCACAACTGTCTCAGCAGCAATCCGATTACAAAATGACACTTTTTTATCAAGGTCTCATGTTGCAAATCCAGAACAAGCACGCTGAAGCTATTCCTTATTACCGGCAATTTCTACAAATTTATCCAGCTTATTATCAGGCCTTTTTTAATCTGGCATTTGCGCTAATGAAAACAGGTGAATGCGAGAAAGCCATTAGATTATTCGAAAGAACTTTAGCTCTAAAACCAGATTATTCAGAAGCTAATACCCATATCAGAGAATGTAAAAACATTGATTATAAATAAAGCGGTCTATTCAGCATGTACTCACAAAGTACTAGCGATTAATAAATATCAGTTTTTTGGAAGCAGTAAAATTAAATAAAAGACCAGCGAGCGAACCGAATCCAACTGCAATAACAGGATAGCTTGAACAGGTTATACTGGTTTTTATCAAAATCCCATATACCGTATAATTAACAAAACCACCAGCCGAGTTAGCAAGCAGAAAACGAACCCATTCTCGACCCGGTTTGGTTTTATCTACTTCAGCGAAAGTCAGATGTCGATTAAGATACCAGGTCGTTGTCGCAGCAACCAGGTATGAAATTAATCGTCCATTGTAAAGCCCTAGTTTCCCCACAAAAACGCATAGATAGAGCACTGCTGTATCGACCAGAAAACCGACCGTCCCCACTAAAGAAAACAGCAAAAACTTACGCAACGGGAGATTCCTGTTTTGCATCTGCCTTTGTGCTTGACGCTTTATCTCGCACATTTTTCAGTCTATCTTTCAAATCCAGGCAAGGCATACTCAGGTATTGTAATCGCTTCATTTCCCGTCGACCTTGGCTGACAGTATCCAGAACAACCCCTGCTGTAAGGCTTAGAAAGGCCATGATAATTAAAGCTGCTGATAGAATAGCTGTTGGAAAGCGAGGCACTAAACCGGTCTCTATGTAAGTAAAAAAAACCGGTACCATAAGAACAAAAGCAATAGCAGTAAAAAACAAAGAAAACCCCAAAAAAAACGTTAAAGGCCGTTCATTTTTAAATAATTTAATCATTTCCAGAAAAATATGACAACCATCGCGAATGGTGTGTAGTTTACTAAATGAATTCTCAGGTCGTTCGCGGTATTGAGTAACGAGTTCAGTATTAGGTATACGCAATGATAACGCATGCACAGTCAGCTCAAGTTCTATTTCAAATCCCTGGGCCGCCCCCGGGAAGGCTTTCACAAAGCGCCGTGAGAGCACCCGATAACCTGACAGAAGATCGTTAATAGTATGCCCAAATATCCGGCTGGCAACCCAGCTAAAAAGACGATTGCCAAAGCGATGACCAAAGCGATAGACAAAGCTCTCATTAGCTGCGCGAGCACCAGTAACCATATCTACCTGACTATTAATCAGGGTTTCTATCAGAACAGGGGCAGCATCGGCAGCGTAGGTATCATCTCCATCCACCAAAACATAAATATCTGCCTCAATATCAGCAAACATCCGTCGCACAACATTGCCTTTACCCTGCCAGGGCTCCCGGCAAACAATAGCACCCGATTCCTGCGCTAGCGCTATCGTATTATCGTTGGAATTGTTGTCATAGACATAGATAGCCGCTCCTGGAATATATGTTTGAAAATCCTTCACCACTTGCCCAATTGTTGCAGCCTCGTTGTAGCAGGGGATAAGTACAGCAATGTCAAAAAGTGCTGTGATTTTCTGATAGTCAGTCATTTTGTCTGAAGATTCCGATAAAGACGCCAGCAGCAAAATACCAGCATCACTGTAAATACGAGCAATGGCCCCCACAGATAGTCAAAACCAAATTTCCGATAGAGATTAAGCAACCACATGTCGACGCGATGATCCCCACTGAGCAATGCTTCAGACATGAATACAACGGGTGCCTGGTTGGGAATAAACATGAATCCAAATGGTGGCCGGAAAATATCATAACCGACGACCAGCAGCGTATAAGAAAAATTGACAGCAATATGCGTCAACTGCATCCAGAAACTAAGCAATAAGAGCGGTGTTAGGTACCACCACTGCTGGCGGGTTTGGCTGTCAAACCAGGCAGCCAAAGGCAGCATAAGCAGAACCGTCAAAGGCCCTAAATAGCGAGGGCCATACGCATAAAGACCATGCCAGTCAGTAAGTTTCGAATACACCAGCAAATAAGAAATCGTCAATCCTATGAGCACTACAGCTTCTGTACGGTTTTTCTTTAACCCATGCGAGAGGGTCCATGGCAACAGCACCAGTAACGGTGTAAACAGGAAGAGACTCGCGCCAGGACTGAAAAGAAAACCGTACAAACCCACCAGCAGGGGAGTTCCGAACATTTGATCTCCACCCCAAACCATATAAGGCCCGGGAAAAGTCTCAAATTTCCAGTAGACAATCGCAACATGTATTATCAGGCCCAACAGCATCGGCACAGCGAATGGCCAGCCGTCCCGCAACAGCGCGCCGATCATCCCCCTCCACCCGACCGGGCGATGTCGTTGCCAGATTAACCACGCCATATAAGCGCTCAGCACTGGCCAGGCAAGGGCAGCCGGTTGGCGGAACAGCAGCGCCAAGGCCAACATCAAACCAGCCAGGGCACGCGTAGAGACCCGTGCTTGTTGCCGTTCACACACCAGGAAATAAAGGGCGGAAAGTACAAACAGCGCCTCACTGGTGTGCCTGAAAAACCCAACAGAATAAGGTGCCATATAGCTGAGCGTGCCGACCAAAAGCGCTGTTAACACGGCGTTTCGCAGTGATGCCCCCAAGCGGTAGCATAGTAAAAAAAACACTGTGCATAACATCGCTGTAGTAAAACAGTTAAATAAATTAACAAAAAAAATTTCAATTTCACCGCCCCACTTCGACGGATTGTTGGGAACGGCAATCACCGGGCCTGCCAGCGCCTGCAGCCAGTCGGTATGACCGTTGGCAGACAGCCATTCCCCTACACGGCTGCCCAAGGCATATAAGGGGACAGCGGCTAAGGCCTGACCGACGCTGTATTGACTGTAATAGTGACCATCTCGCCCCGGGAAAGTGGCCAAAACCGGGTTGATTGCCAGACTTCCTCGCTCCCACAGGGATTGAGTTATCTGATAAAGATTGACCTCGTCGCTGGAAACAAAATGCCCCCGGGTAATCGCCAGGTGGAACGTCAGCAAAATCAAGAATAGCCAGATTGCGACATTAGTATGTTTTGTGCGTGGGGTTTCTATAGGCATGGGTTATTAGCTAAGGGATCCTTAGATGATTGCGTCAGTCGACAGCGGCAACTCCACCACAAACACGGCACCCTGCTCCGCTGCGTTATCCGCGCTGATGCTGCCCTGATGGTGTTCGATAATGCTTTTGCTGATGGCCAGACCCAGACCGGTGCCAACCGGTTTGCCGGCCTGCTGGTCATTGACCTGGTGAAACCGTTCGAATACTTGCCCCAGTTGCTCGGGCGGGATGCCGGGGCCATTATCACGCACGATGACACGAACGCTGCTGGCGGGCGCGGACTGTGCATTATCGGCATCGCTGGTTTGCACCAGAACATCGACCCGACCCGTTGTTTTGGGGCTGAATTTCACAGCATTGGACAATAAATTAATGAACACCTGCGTCAGGCGGTCGCTGTCACCGTGTAGAGGCACCGGTTCGCTGCCCAGCTGCTCGTTCAGGGTGACATCTTTTTCGCGAAATAACTGACTGGTAGCGGCAATCGCCTCGCGCAGCGGCTCTCGCAGATCCAGATCGCGCATATTCCAGTCGACCCGGCCGGATTCCAGTTTGGCCATATCCAGCACTTGGTTGATCAGACGGGTCAGACGTTCGCTTTCCTTGACGATGATGCTCAGAAACTCTTCCCGCTGCGGCTGCTCCAGTTCCGGATTTTGCAGCAGTATCTCGGAAAAAGCGCGGATTGAAGTCAGCGGTGTACGCAATTCGTGGCTGACGGTGGAGACAAATTCATCTTTCAAATGATCCAGTTCCAGCAACCGGGCATTGGCGTCGCGCAATTCGGCATAGGCCGCCGCCAGTTCGTGCGATTTGCGCTCTAGTTGCTGACTGTAGCGGATAACTTGCGAGCTTTCGTCCAGAATCGTCATGACTTCGCTCATATCCAGGGTCCGCCCCTGCGCAATCGAGCCCACCAGTACCCGCGCCGAAGCTGCGCCAATTGCACCGGCCAGCAGACGTTCGGCATGATTGATCAGGGCCGCATCGACCTGATCGTTATCCTGCAGCGTGATCCGGGTGGTGCGGGAGTATTCCGCGAAGGCCTTGCTGGCCCGCTCCCGACCGATATATCGGGCCAGCAGCGCCTGCACTTCCTTGAACTTGACACTGCCCTGCCATAACAGCAGCTCACCTTCGCGGGCCGTGCCGAACGCATTGACATAGCGGTTCGCCTGCACCCGCTCGAACGCATCCTGCTTGCCCAGCAATGATCCCAGCACCAGCATGCCGACATTCAATAGCATGCTCCAGAACACCGCATGAGTAATCGGGTCCAGCCCGTTCAGCCCAAGCAGCTGATAGGGACGCAACCAGGCGATACCCGCCGGACCGTGTTCAATAAAGCCTGGCCCCAGCCAGCCCGAAAACGGCAGCAGCAGAGTGTAAACCCAGATCAGAAAACCGCTGCTGATACCCAGAATCGCCCCGATTCGGGTCGCACCACGCCAGTACAGACCCATTAAAATGGCAGGTGCAAACTGGGCAGCCGCCGCAAACGACAACAGACCGATGGTCACCAGCGGGAAAAAATGCCCGACATAATGAAAAACAGATAACCCAGCAACATCATGGCCACGATACTGATCCGCCGGATCGCCAGCAGCAGACCGCTCAGATCAGCCCGCTCATGCAGGCGCAAACGGCGGCTGCGCAGCGCAGCAAAGGCATCACCAGATCGTTGCAGATCATGGTGGACAGGGCCACTGTTTCCGCGATCACCATGCTGGTCGCCGCCGATAAACCGCCAATAAACACCAGCAATGCCAGCGCCGGTTGCTGCTGCAGCATAGGCAGCGCCAGCACGAAGGTATCCGCATCAATAGCCTGGTCTTTGAACGCCAGCAGGCCGCCCAGCGCAATCGGCAATACAAACAGATTGATGATCAGCAGATACAGCGGAAACAACCAGCTGGCGGTGCGCAGATGACGTTCATCGGTATTTTCCACCACCAGAATCTGAAACTGGCGCGGCACAAATAAAAACGCCGCCATCGAGATAAAAGTCAACGACAACCAGCCGCCAAAACCGCCGGGAATAGCGCTGAAATCGAGCAGACGCCTGAGTTCGGGCAGTTCCTGAGCCCGGCTGAAAATATCGCCCAGGCCGTCATACACGCTATAGCTTATAAAGAGCCCCACCGCCAGAAATGCCAGCAGTTTAACCACCGATTCAAACGCGATTGCCGCCACCAGACCTTCGTGACGTTCAGTGGTGTCGATATGGCGGGTGCCAAATAAAATAGCGAATACGATCAGCAGCAAGGCGATATAAAAACTGGTATCCAGCCACAGCGCGCCGGTCTCGGCCGGATCAACCGTGTTGATCGCCGGGTATTGTCGCAAGACCGCAAAACTGAGCGCGATGGCTTCCAGCTGAATGGAAATGTACGGCATGATACCGATGATCGCGATCACCGTGACCAGACCGCCCAGCAACTGGCTTTTACCGTAACGCGAAGCGATCAGATCGGCGATCGAGGTGATGCGCTGGGTTTTGGCAATCCGCACGATACGCCGCAACACCAGCCAGAACAGCAAGGCGACCAGCGTCGGGCCGAGATAAATCGGTAAAAATCCAACCCCGGTGCTGGCAGCCCGACCAACACTGCCGTAAAACGTCCAGGCGGTGCAATAGACTGCAATAGACAGCGTGTACACTACCGGTTTATTGATCAGCGAACGGCCACTGTCGGCGCGTTTATCGCCATAATACGCAATCGCGAACAACAGACCGATATAGGTCAGGGCAATCAGTATGATGAGTTTATCGTCAAGCATGCGGGCAACTCACTGCAGTGACGCGCTAGTCGGGCGTCTCATCGACTGCTGTCGGGCGGTAAAACCACAACACGGCCGCAACACCGATAATCAGCAACAGCCAGATCGCGAACAGATAGAAATACAGCACCGGCACGCCGAACATCAGAGCCACGCTGTTGACCAGCCCCAGCAGGGGATAATTAAAGGCCAGCAGTCCGGCCACGAAAAGCATAATCAGCCAGTCCCGGCGGCGACGTTGCTGGCTCATTCAGAAGCGCGCCTGCATGCGCCGCAGGGTGATCATTTTTTCGGAGGCTTCCAGCGCCTGCCCCAGTGTTTTAATACCCTGCGCTTCGAGTAAATCCAGCAGCCGGATGAATACCTCGGCCGTGCCCAGCGTGTCGCCCATAGCGTTATGGCGGTCCGTCAATACAACCCCCAGCCGCTCGGCGATAGCGTCCAGGTTATGATTCTGGGCATGATCGTGCAGATAGGCTGACAGCAGCAGGGTGTCCAGCACCGGATTATTGAACCGGACTCCGGCACCGGCTTCCTTCAGGCGTAGAAACTTCATATCAAACGCCGCATTATGTGCTACCAGCACGGTTTCATCACCGCCCACAAACGCATGAAAACCCGGCAGCACCTCCTGCACCCCGGGCTCGTTTTGCACCCTGTCGTCGGTAATGCCGTGAAAGCGGATCGAGGCACGCGGAATCGGCCGCCCCGGATTGATCAGGCGATCGAAACGCTCACCCGTCAACACCCGCTTGTTGACCACCCGAACACCGGCGATCTGCACCATTTCATCGCCTTTAGAGGGCTCCAGACCGGTGGTTTCGGTATCGAATACGACATAGTTCAGGCTGGCCAGCGGCCGTTGGGCCAGCTCACCCAGTTCCTCCACGCCCCGGCTGAGCGAAAAATCGTAGAATTCGGGCCGAGCGGGCAGACGCAGACGCTCCCCCTGCCATTGCCGTTGCGAGGCAGGCAGCGGCAGGCGCAGCAGCGACCGGCCCAGCCCCTGATTTTGACTTGTCTGAGCCGACGCCTGAATCGAACGGCGCTGGCGTTGACTCCAGAGTTCGGTATTGTGGCGGCGCAGAATATCGCCCACTGTGACCGCGCCGGCCAGTTCCTCCAGCGGCTGCTCCAGCCACTGTCCAATCTGGCTGACCGATACTTGCTCGCCCGCCCAGATAACATCGACATAAACGCGTCGATTACCGAGCAGACACTCCACTTCGAATTCCTGCCCCGGCAGTTTGTGCAGCACAAACTCCAGCAAGGCCATGACCGCATGGCTGTCAACGCATAACCACAGCGGATCACCCACCACATGCAAGGTCGGCCCACCCCGCTGCTCCAGCCGGTGCGCCACGCTGTCCAGCAAATCCGACGACAGCACATCATGCATCGGCCATTGCGTGGCTATCATCTGGCGCAGACTTTTCCATAACTGATCCAGCCGTGTGCTGAGCAGGCCGCTTTCGTCCACGATGATTTTTTGAAAAGTCTCCCGCTGCCCTTCATCCAGACTCACATCACTCAGCGTCATACTTTCGGCAGCGGCGCGCAGGCTGGCCAGAGGCTGGCGCAATTCTTCCAGCGTCGTACCAATAACCGCCTGGGAGCGCACATCCACCAACCGCTTGGTAATATCGCTGAAGGTAATCACAAAAGCTGAAGATAAGGCCTCGGTGGCTGGCAGCAGGCTTAAGCGGCAATGCAACCAACACTCTTCACCGACACTGGCACAGACAAACTCGGCATCACCGGTTACCGGTTGTACGTGCGGATCGGAGCCGTGCACTTCATCGCGTTTTTTGCGCCGCAGCAAGGTCAGCGTCGCTTCGATGGGCGCACGGTTCAGGATGCTGTAAATCGACCGCCCCAAGCCGACCTCATCCGGTTTCGGCAAGACCTCCAGCACCGCCGGGTTGTACAGCAGAATGCGGGCTTTCTCATCGCAGACCAGCACCCCTTCGCTAAGCTCCCGCATCACTACTTCCAACTGGTTTTTCTGCTCTTCACTGCGCCGGGCACCGGTCGCCATAGCCTCGGCCGCGTCGCGCTTGGCGCGCTGTACCGCCAGCCCGAGTTCATGGATGCGCTCAGGCAGATCGTTCAGTAAATGGCCGTCGGGCAATTCCAGTTCATGCCCCGGATTGCTGTGTACGATAATGCGCGCACCCCGTACCAGAGCCCGCAGCGGCAGTAATAGATAACGATCCAGATAAAACCAGATAGCCACCAGCGTGAGTGCCAGAGCGCAGATCAATAGCACGATATCGCCTACCAGCGCTGGCCGCAGCGTTGCGTCAGGCACCAGTTCCGGCAAGCGCCGCAGCGCCAGAAAACCACCTGCCAGCAGAACCAGCATCGCGACACCTAACAGCAACCAGAACAAGGTGCGATTGCGCATCCGGAACTCTCCCCTCAAACCCACTTGGTACCTGTAGTTAAAGCAGACATTAGGCGATTACGCAATCGGGAATACCGAAAGCCGGGTCCAGCTTGACCCTCACAGAGTTACTGACTACTCTTGCAGGCAGCAAAAAAATAATTAGCTGTCATAGCGTCCACCCCGGCGTTCAGGCCGGCATCTACCCAAAAAGAGGAGTACTACCACTATGCCCAGTCACCGTCGGCATTTACCGATGGGTATCGCGCCCAAAATCATACCCAAAATCGTACTTGGCACTCTGACCGGTCTGCTGCTGAGCTGCTCGGCACTCGCGCAGGAGTTCACACTCAAATACGGTCATGTTGATACCCCTTCCCTGCAGGCCGATGATCATGTCGCCGGCCTGTTTCTGAAAAGCTTTCTGGAATCGCGCTCACAGGGACGCATCAAAGTCGAAATCTATCCCGCGTCGCAGATGGGTAATTTCCGTGAGCTGATCGAAGGGGTCCAGCTCGGCACCCTGGAACTGACCAATACCACGGTTGGCGGCGCGAACAGCTTCATGCCACAAATCCAGGTCACTGATATTCCGTATATGTACCGGGATGATCTGGTGGCAGAGAAACTGACCAAGAGCGCGTTTTTCGATGACGTGCGGGATGCTTTCCTGGAAAAAACCGGTAATGTGCGGCTGGCCGCAGTTGGTAATACCGGGCGCTGGCGCAGTTTTTTCACCACCACCAAACCGATCCATTCCGCAGCTGATCTGGCTGGCATCAAAATGCGCACGATCAATTCGCCGCTGCAGATCGAGATGGTCAAGTTTTTTGGCGGCAACCCGACCCCGGTGGCCTGGGGCGAGCTTTACACCTCGCTGGCGACCGGCGTTGTGGAAGGCACCAAAAACGCTATTTCCGATATCGTCGGCAAGAAACTGCACGAGCATCTGAACTATGTCGTGCTCGATGAGCATGCCTATCTGTTCGCGTTCTGGTGGCTGAGCGATTCCTGGCTCCAGAGCCTGCCGCCGGATCTGCAAGCTCTGGTGCTGGATGGTGTCACGCAAACAGCCGCCTTGCAGAGCACTTACAACAAATACCTCGAAACCGTACTAGCGGAAGAATTCATCAAGGCCGGCGGCACAATTTATGCCCCGACTGCCGAGGAAAAGGAAACCTTCCGGGCCGCCAAACCGGTCATCAAAGACTGGTTCGTGCAAAATATCGAAGACGGCCAGATCTGGTACGACAAGCTGGAGGCGGCCGTGCAGCAAGCGGAAGCCGAAGTCGATGCCGAGCGCGCTGAAGTCGCTAACTAAACGCGTTTTACCAGAAAAATCCCCCACTTTTACCGCATCAACTTCCCCCCTTTTATATAAGGGGGGCCAGGGGGGATTTCCTAGCGGATCATGAGCCAATATGGCATTACTGCAAAAGTTTATTCACGCACTCGAAAGCACCAATGCATTTACAATTGGTGCCTGTAAATTTCTTACCATACTGTCGGTAGCCCTGATCACAGTGATCGTCTGCGCCGGTGTCTACTGGCGTTATGTACTCAACGACGCGCTGGCCTGGAGCGAGGAAAGTGCAAAATTCCTCATGGTCTGGATGGTCTTCACCGGTGCGCCGATTGCTCTGGCGCAAGGCACCCATGCCGCTATCGATGCCCTGCCGGAAGCCCTGCCGCCCCGCGCCCGCCAGGCCGCCTTCGGGCTGATCTATCTGCTGGTGATGTTCTTTGTCACCGTGCTGATCTATCAGGGTTGGCAGTTCGCCTGGAATGCCCGCATTCAGAGCACTCCGACAACCGGTATCTCCATGCTGTACGTGTTTGCGGCCATGCCGGTCGGCGGTGCGATCATGTTTTTGATCAGTGCTGAATTACTGCTGAAATCGATAGCAGGGATCTGGCGCCCTGAGCTGGGTGTACACCGGCCAGAAATACTACCCATAACCGGCGCGTCTTAACCATGTCACTCTCATTTTTATGGATTTTCCTGATCACCCTGGTCCTGGGTGTACCCATTGCCTTCGGTCTCGGCATCGGCGCTATTGCCGGTTTTCTGATCGACGGCAAAGAGGTTTTTCTGAAACTTGTACCGCAGCGCCTGTTTCTCGGCATTAACCAGTTTCCGCTGCTGGCGATCCCGCTGTTTATTCTGGCCGGGGAGATCATGAATGTCGGTGGTATCACCCAACGTCTGGTGATGTTCGCCAACACCCTGGTAGGTCATCTGCGCGGTGGCCTGGCCCATGTCAATATTGTGTCCAGTGTTCTGTTCGCCGGCCTGAGCGGCTCGGCCGTCGCGGACACCTCGGCGCTTGGGTCAATCCTGATTCCAGCCATGGAGAAAGACGGCTATACCCGCCGTTTTGCAGCAGCTATCACAGCGGCCTCCTCGGTGATCGGCCCAATCATTCCGCCCAGCATCATTATGGTGATATATGCCTTGGTGATGGATGTCTCGGTGGCAGGTTTATTTGCCGCCGGTTTTGTACCGGGACTACTGATGGGTCTGGGCCTGATGCTGGCCACCGCTATTCTGGCTCGCAAGCGTTCCTTTCCCAAGCGCGAGCACAGAGCCAACCGCGTCGAATTATGGACCGCGTTTCGCAGCGCCTTTTTCCCGCTGCTGACACCCATTATTATTCTGGGGGGTATTTTATCGGGGGTGTTTACCCCGACCGAAGCTGCTGCAGCTGCCGTTGCTTATGCGCTGCTGATCAGTTTTCTGGTGACCCGCACACTGCGTCTGCAAGATCTGCAAGGCATGCTGTTACGCACCGGGGTGTCCTCGGCCACTGTTTTGCTGGTAGTGGGCACCGCCACCCTGATCGCGGGCAGCGTGACCCTGTCGGGCTTTCCCAACACGCTGGCTCAGTTTGTGTTCGGCCTGACGGACAATCCGTATTTACTGCTGTTGCTGATCAATATTCTGCTGCTGCTGGTGGGCATGTTTCTGGATGCCGGCCCCGCCATCCTGGTACTTGGCCCTATCCTCGGCCCGACCATGCTGCAGCTCGATATCCATCCGCTGCACTTTGCCATCATCATGTGCGTAAACCTGACGGTCGGCCTGACTACACCACCAATGGGACTGGTGCTGTTCGTCACCTCCACCCTGACCCGTTTGCAGGTGCTGGTGATCGCCCGCGAGTTAATGCCGTTTCTGCTCGTCCATATCATCATTATTTTTCTCATCACCTATTTCCCTGCCCTGTCGATGACGCTGCCCAAATTACTTGGCTTTTATTGAGTACTCATAACAATGCAAGCGCAAACCTATGATTATATTATTGTCGGTGCGGGTTCAGCCGGTTGTGTGCTGGCCAACCGGCTGAGCGAAAACGGACGTTTTCGCGTACTACTGCTGGAAGCCGGTCCGAAAACCCATCCCCTGTCACGGATTCCGGTCAGTTTTGGCCTGTTCATTGATAATCCGGCAGCCAACTGGTGCTATCGCTCGGAACCCGAAGACAACACCGCACAACGCCAGATCCCGGTGCCACGCGGGCGTATGCTGGGCGGCTCCAGCGCGATCAATGGTCTGGTTTTCGTACGCGGGCAGGCACTCGATTACAACACCTGGGCCCAGCTCGGCAACCGGGGCTGGAGTTTTGATGATCTGCGACCCATTTTTCAGCGCATGGAAAGCTTTACCGGTGACGGTGACGATGAACTGCGTGGTCGCCAGGGGCCACTGCGGGTCAGCGTCGCCAGCGATGAAAGCCCATTGTACGACGCACTGTTCGAGGCCGGTGCCCAGATTGGTCTGCCGCGTAACCCGGATTACAACGGCCGCAGCCAGGAAGGCATGTGCAAAACCCAGGTGACAATTTACCAGGGTCGGCGCATGAGTACCGCGCACTGCTATCTCGAACCGGCCCGCCGGCGCGACAATCTGCATATCGTACACAGCGCGCTGGCCCAGCAATTGTTGTTTGATGATGACGGTAAACGCTGCCAGGGTGTACGTTACAGCCAGCAAGGTCTGGTCGTTGAGGCGAAGGCCACGCGCGAAGTTATTCTCAGCGCCGGTGCGATCAATTCGCCGCAATTGCTGGAACTGTCCGGCATCGGCAACGAAGCAATTTTGCGCGAGAACGGTATCCCGGTACGCCATCATTTGCCAGGCGTCGGCGAAAACCTGCGCGATCATGTCGCACCGCGCCTGAAGTGGCATATCAAGCAGCCACGCGCCACCTATAACGATCGTGCCCGCGGGCTGGGTCTGGGGCGGGAAGTCCTGCGTTATCTGTTCAAACGGACCGGCTTTTTAAATATTCCGTCCGGTCCGCTACTGGCTTTTTCCGCAGCCGGGAAGGCCTGGAAACGCCGGATATTCAGCTCCATTTCGTGCCGTTTCTGATCGCTAATCTGAAAAACGCAGCCTGGCCAAAGAGCCTGGCATTACCATCCCCTGCTATCAGCTCCGGCCCGAGAGCACTGGCAGTATTCATGTCAAATCAGCCGACCCGGCGCAACATCCGGCCATTCGCTTTAATTTCTTCTCGGCGGCTCTGGACCGGACTACCCTGCTGGCCGGTCTGCGTTTCACCCGCCGTCTGATTGAAGCGCCCGCCATGGATAATTTCCGTGGCCTGGAACTGGCCCCCGGCCCGGATGCACAAACGGATGACGAGTTAATCGACTGGATGCGGCAAAGTGCGGAGACCGCTTTTCACCCGGTCGGCACGTGCAAAATGGGCTCTGATCCGCAGGCGGTAGTGGATGATCAATTACGGGTGCGCGGTGTGGCTGGTTTGCGGGTGGCCGACGGTTCCATCATGCCAACGCTGGTATCGGGCAACACCAATGGTGCCTGTATCATGATTGGTGAAAAAGCAGCAGAACTTATTCAAAGCTCAGCGTCAGCCTGATTCGGGATACGGGTAAGTTTGCAGACTAATGTCCCGGATGCCGTTTCACTTTCACTTTACTTGGCTACGGGTTTGCTACGGGTTTGCTGCTTTTATATCGCACTGACTGGATTCCCGCCTGCGCGGGAATGAGGGATTGGCAAAAATGCATTGCTCGGAGCAGACACCAGGCTGTTTGGCTTATTCCGCCATAAGCTCCGCGATCCGGTTGACCACTTCGCGGGTGGAAAACGGTTTAGTGATGTAGTCGTCCGCGCCCATCGCCATGCCTTTTTCGCGATCAACCTCGCGGCCTTTGGCAGTGAGCATGACAATTTTGACGTGACTTAAATCAGCATTGGCGCGTATTTCCTGACACACTTCGAAGCCGTTTTTATTCGGCATCATCGCATCCAGTAGAATCAGGTCGGGACAATCCTCCGCCACAGCCGTCAAAGCCGCCACACCGTCATTTGCGGTGCGTACCTGATAGCCGGCCTGGCGCATTAGAAACTCCAACGACAGCACAATATTGGGCTCATCATCCACAATCAGAATTTTATGGCTCATTTTTCCTCCTCAGATGTCGCGGTATACACACGCGAACCAGCCGTATTAGTTCACTCTGTTTTACTAATATTATAGGCCTTAAGCACTGTTCGGGTGCAGATGATTTGCCAGAGCTCAGCGGTGTGCAGTACAGGGCAGTGATGAAGTGCTGCTTGGGACCGGGATGAAACCCGAATTGGGCAGGATATTGGGGAAGGCATCGGGGAGGACGTCCTTGTCCCCTGCCCGTTTTTCAGCGGTATCGCCGGATGCTCCCGCTGCGGGATCATCCGACCGGTTTTCTGCCGCTCTGGCGTAGTCTTGATATTCCTCTAAACCATCCATGAGCAGTTCGTCCAGTGATTGGCGCGCACGCTGGCGTTCGCCCGAACGCGCCCGTTGATGAACGCCGCCCTTGCGCAGTATTGGCGCGCGGGCGACCGGATTACGTGGATTAGGCATGAAAGCCTCCTGTTAATGCATTAATGAAGTTTAAAAAACACCGGTTTTTTGATCCGCCGGAGTACCCGGCGAGTCGTTTTATCACGCTGCAAAAACAGCGGTACCTGGTGTACCGGCTCCAGGCAGAACCGTCGGGGCAATCGGGTATACAACGAGCGCGGTGGTTTGCAATAGTCGATACCCTTGAGCACTGCCCCGGTCTCGAACTCGTGATAGAACACGTTTTTCAGCCCGAGTTCACGGCGGATAAAATCAATCGTGGCGCTGAGCATGGCCTCGTCCCAAAGCCGGCTGTATTGCGCCAGCACCTGGTCCAGATAGTGCACGACTAATGCCCGATTCGCCGCCGCCAGACCGTGCTCGCTGTCAAGACTACAACCGCTGCGCAGACGACGCTGCAATTTGGCGGCGTCGGTGATCCAGTCGCTCTGGATTTCCTCGATCAGGGCTTCGCCGGTCTGCCAGTTCAGATCGATCCGCGCCCAGGCCAGGGTTTCGCGATAAAACTCGCCCGCTCGCCGTTTCGCAATCGGGTGCAGATCGAAATTGAAATAGCCGTCAAAGGCCGGTTTCAACAAGCGCCGGTACTGCGTGTCGTGATCATTGGCAAATACCAGCTGCAGCACCAGGTTATAGCCGGGCCGACAGGTCTGCTGCCAGCGCCGATCGGTGTCGCCGCCCCAATGGCCCAGCTTTAACAGCAGAGTCTGCGGCTGCCCCGGCCAGTAATTCAGCAGATCAGCGGCGGTAATATGTCCCGAACCGCAGCCGGCCAGCGCCTGTTTGATGACCGGCTTGTCCAGCAGTGGCGCATAAGGACTTTGCCGCAGCGTCCTGATGCGCACACCCTGTACGCTTGCCCGCTGCGCCAGTAATAACAGTGCGTAGCGGTCTTTAAAGTAATGAAAAAACGTTCTGCCCGCCGGTAAGCAGGCAATGATCTCCTGTACTTCGGATAAGTCCATGCTCGTGTCTCCAACGATGCCGGTAGATGTGCCGCAATGGGCCAGTGCTGCCAGACTCGTCT
This sequence comes from Gammaproteobacteria bacterium, assembly GCA_041396125.1. Taxonomy (GTDB): domain Bacteria; phylum Pseudomonadota; class Gammaproteobacteria; order Competibacterales; family Competibacteraceae; genus JAWKZG01. The sequence continues at coordinate 283,861 of JAWKZG010000004.1, forward strand.
GCAATCAATTTTCCGGTTGTTACCGTTCTTGTATGTCTTATTTGCAAATTTTTCGCAGTCATCGTTGAACTCCTATGCTTCCTTGTTTCCAAGGGGAAAGCTACCGCGCCTCTCCCCGGAAAATCCTGCTATCAGCTAACCCTTGACGCACAATACCTGCTTGAGGGTGTGCACGGTTTCGACCAGATCCTGCTGGTTTGCCATCACTTGATCGATATCCTTGTAAGCGCCAGGAATTTCGTCCAACACACCTTTGTCCTTGCGGCATTCCACGCCCAGCGTCTGCTGTTCCAGATCGGTACGGTTGAAGGTCCGTTTCGCCATGCCCCGGCTCATACGTCGGCCCGCACCATGCGCGCAGGAACTGAACGCTTGCGCATTGCCCTTACCACGCACAATGTACGACCGCGCCCCCATGCTGCCGGGAATAATCCCCAGCTCGCCCTCACCGGCCCGGATCGCGCCTTTGCGGGTCAGATACACCCGTTCGCCAAAGTGTTCCTCAATCGCTACATAGTTATGATGACAATTGATCGCTTCCTTGCTGACCTGAAACGGCGGCAAATGCTGCGCCAGCGCCTCCAGTACCAGCCGCATCATCTCGCGCCGGTTGGTCCAGGCGTAATCCTGCGCCCACTGCACGGCCTCGACGTAATCGTCAAAATGCTCGGCACCAGCCGTAAAGTACGCCAGATCCTTGTCCGGCAGACTGTGCACATGACGGCCCATATCCTTTTTGGCCAGCGCGATAAAATAGCGCCCGATCACATTGCCGATACCCCGGCTGCCGGAGTGCAGCATGACCCAGACCGCATCGTTTTCATCCAGACACAACTCGATGAAATGATTGCCGCCGCCCAGCGTGCCAAGCTGCCGTGACCAGGTGTAGCGGAACTTGCGCTGCATTTTCATAAGGCCCGGATGCTTGCCGACAATACGATCCAGCCCACCATCCAGCGCCCGCAAGGTCGAGGCTTTGACAGCCTCTTTCTGGTGCATCTCGAACCCCACCGGCACGGCATCTTCAATCGATCCGCGCACCTTGCGCAGGCTATCCGGCAATTGTTCGGCGCTCAGACTCAGCCGCACCGCATTCATACCGCAACCGATGTCCACCCCGACTGCTGCCGGGATAATCGCGCTTTTGCACGGAATCACTGATCCCACCGTCGCGCCGATGCCGTAATGCACATCCGGCATGGCCGCAACATGGCTGTGTACAAACGGCAGCTGCGCAATATTGAGCAACTGCTGCAAAGCCTGGTGCTCGATCTCATCGGTGTAAATCTTGACCGGCACCCGGCCTTTATTAATCACTTTCTGAATAGGCATAACTCAAATCCTTCAATATCTGCCCGCTGCGCCGTAAACAAAATTGCGACGCAGAAAAAACAGCCGCTGGCTTGTTTTCAACATAAATTCGGGCAATAAAAAACCCGGCTGACAACAGTTGTCAGCCGGGTTTTCGAGTACGGGACTCGTAGCGGCCTGAAAGACAACTGCAGATTGCCTTCCAGACACGCACAGACGGAAGGCGTTAGCGGTAAGCGACCTTACTGTATGGCATATGATGAACCTCCCGTCGTTGCAAATGAGTTAATGGATGGGGCGCGGACGATACGCAGATAAAACGGGAATGTCAAGTGCTGTAAATTGAGACGGGATAAGCCTAACCTGGCAAAAGCATGTCGATAATTCGTTGTTTATTGAAGAATAATACATCCTGATACTGACCCTGCGAGTATGCACATGAAAGTATCCATCCACGACTTGAGATATAAAACCAACGACATTCTGAAAGCGTCACCGTTCTGTATCACGGCAAAGCCAAAGAGAACATCAAGCCAGTTAGAGAAAAATCCGCATTAAAAATAGCCAATCACCCTTTTTTCGGCACGCACAAAAATCCGGAAAAAGCCGTGCGGGAAAAGTCGGGCGAGTTTAGAATTTCTCGTGATGGTTTTTGACATCAAAGATTTTAATCTATTGATTTAAAATAACTTAAAACATTACCACACCATCTGCTCTTTATTTTCAGCAACCAGACCTTTGCAGCAAAGCAACATCCTGCTTTGACTACAAGGATGGTAAATACAAGTTGGCCATGATGTCATTAAGGATCACCGAACTGTTCTGTACTCAGCAGTGAGACAATGCAATTGGCTACCGGCATTGATCATTCCCGATTTTTGGGATCAACCACACATTATTAGCAGCGGGCATAAAAAAACGTCGTAGGGTGCCAATAAGCGCAGCGCATTGCACCGTATGAAGGTTCACATCCGGCGCATTACGGAATGCGCCCTACGCTTGCTGGGATGAAGTAACGCGGAATCCCAGCTTTAACGATCGCATCACCACCATCATCATCATTAACAACATCGTAGGCAGGGATGAAGCAACGCGGAATCCCAGCTTTAAAGATGGCATGACCACCATCATTCACTAACTTGTGCAAGCCCTGTCCTAACCTCCGAACCACCCCAATCTTCGGGATACCTGCCCTGCTTCACCCATTTATGTAACGAAGAATACGGCCACTCGTTTGCCATCTTCACGTATCCGTGTTTGACAGGATTGTAATGGATATAATCCGCATGGCGGGCGTAGTCATTTTCATCACGAATCACATGTTCCCAAAAGCGGCGTTGCCAGATACCGCGTTCTCCCTTACGCAAACGGCTTTGTGAAATCCGCTCACCGGGTTCGATAGCATGCGAGAAGCGTGCTTTAATTAATTGCCAGCGTGTTGAAAAATCGGCATCGTGATCTGGCAAGCGCCACAAACAATGCAGATGATCAGGCAAAATGACGATGGCATCGATGCTAAAAGGATGATCACGCTGGGTCTGACGGAAGGCCTGCCGCAAATCATTAACATGGCGCAGCAATAGATCGTTGTTGCCTCTCTCGGCCAAATTGACCGTGAAAAAATAAATACGCCCCGTTAAGCGGGTTCTGATATAGATTCGCATTTTCTGAGTTTAGCTGGGATTACGCTTTGCTTCATCCCAGCCTACGGGGCCTAAAACAGCGCATCATTTTATTTAATTTACTCAACACTCAAAAGCGAAGAACGTTCAAAATGGTACGCCATTGAATATGGACTCTTACCAAACCTGACACTTTTCCCGCAGGTTGCCCTTGTAACGCCTGCATAAACGGCGGCTTTTACGCAGCGAAGCGGAGAAAAAGCCGTCCGGTGGAGGCCCTTCGGGCCGGAACGAATTTAATGAATTTGTTAGGCATTATCACCACCTAGGGAAGACAAGCTTTCCGTGCCGGGCTCTAGGAAAATCATACTTTGGTGCGAAATTGCTATACCAGAGCACCTGTTCCCGACAATGTTCGATAAATTTGAAGTCATTCCAAAGCATTTTCATATCTTTTTTGCTTAGCCGCTTCCCAGTTTCTTCTTTATGCATATCAGAAAAAACCCGACCTGTGTAAGGGTTCAGTTTAGGCCACTCTCTGGTCTTGGACTTGTAATGACCATGCGGCACCGACGGGTAGCAATCCCTATCACCAATGGTGAACATCCACTGATTCATCATCAGTAATTCAAACCACGGTGGTTCATCGCTTCCAGATTTACCAGTACCGCCCGCTTCATCCTTGTTGGTATTCTCGTTTGAGTAATCCGATTCTGGATTAGCGGGTTCGCCCTCAGGATTCGATATTCTTGGATCAGCGACGCTATCGTCGGTATCCGTTAACCAATCAGCGACTTCGCACCGCTCATAGTATTCGGAATAGCCAATTAGTCTCGTCATAAAGCTGATATCTGAAAGTAGTTTTATATATTGAGACATATAACTCTCTGATTTAATTGGGCTGCCTAACTAGATTTAGACAGATAAAAAAAATAAAACCCCATACTGTCTAATGTCAACAAAGAAAAACAAATTCATTTTATTTCAAAAAGATAAATCTCAAATAAAATTTATACGAGTCTAAAATTTCTCGGATAAACTGACCATAAAAATTAGCTGGCCCCAGCTTAACCATCCCGTGCAGGAACGTGCGTAAGCCACACTAAAAACTGCACACAAAACATCTTGGCAGGTTGTCAATAAGCGCAGTACACCATATGGCAATAGGCCGAAAAATCTTTCCATGCGGGAATGACGGGCTAAGCGCAGCAATAACAGCTGTGAACGATGCGGGATCATGCGTTTTTTGTATTCGATAATACTCAATCACATAGCTAAACATAGCAGAACATTGAGGAATTTCCTGTTCCGCCTTGATCAAAGTGGCAGCAATACAGATAGATCAAGAAGCTGTTTTTAAAGACAGCTTCTTTTCAGGATGGGATATGTAATGTAGCGGCTCTCAAAATCCACAAAACTTTTGAGAGCCAGAAAAAACAGAGCCGTGCTGAGAAAATCACTCGGCGCTTAACGCTCGTACTCGTGCCCGGAAGTTGTTATGGCAATCCATGCATCCTTGCACAAGGCCCATATAGCTTTGCAGGATTTGCGCATTGTCGGCTGTTGCGGCGGCGTCTTTGACCGCCAGTGCAGCGTCGTGAACGGCCTGGTCGCCCTGCCGGAAACGACCGGCGTCTGCGCCCAGGCCGCCGATGATTTTGGTGCGTTCTGCCACGGGCGGTTGGGGGTGCTCGGCAATTGCCTGCGCAGCCTTGGCAATAGCCGCGTAATCTTCGCTTAACATGCCGTCGCTGATCTGGTTCAGATCACGCCCAAGCTGCTGCATGATCTGTAACAGGCTGGGCTGTTCGTTGGCGTAAGCACTGGCGCTCAGTATACTGGCCAGGGCGGTTGCGGTAATCCATGAATAGCGTTGTTTGTCACTCATAACGGCTCACCTGGATAGAGAGAGGGAATTTCACCCTAACTATCCATACATTAGAAATCCTTGATATAAATCAAGACGACAAATTTACTTCCTCGACAAGTACAGGCAGCACCCATGTCAGATTCAGCCAACAGGGCGGTATAGCCGGATTTGAACGGCTCTACCAGGAGGGCCAGCGGGCTCTCGTGCACCGCTGCGGTTATGACAAACCCTTGTTTTCACATTTTATCTCAATGACCTACGGGCATACTGCGATACTCAATAGCGGTGAGCCTTATGGCTGGGGCGGCCAGCTGGCGGATACGATGGACTCGAATACGATACCCAATCGTTATCCGAACAGCACCAGTTTGAACAGTAATTTTTAGAAATTAAATAAGCTACTTAACTGATCGCTACTAAAAAATTTGACCAGGTCACTATTGCTCTACTTCTTATCAGAGAAGTCTCTCCGGTCGACGAAAAAGACGGCGCCGGACACCCCGATGAACACCAGTGGCCTGTGACGTTAATCTCAAAGAGGCAATATGCCAATAAATGCCTTGCTGGTAGCCGGATTGACCTCTCTGCTATGGGGACTAACGGGAATATTTGTGCGCTGGTTGCCTTCTCTCCCGCCACTAACAATTACTGCGGGACGGCTTCTGGTATCACTGCTGGTTGTTCTGCCAGTTCTCGGGCTGTTTCAAAGCAGCCGTCAGGCTTTTAAATCCGTACTAAAGCGCCCTGTCGCTTATGTTCTCGCCTTGCTGCTAGCAAGCTATTACTTGCTGGCAACCACGGCGTTTCAAATGGCACCGGTGGCAGAAGTGGCGCTATTGCTGAGTACCCCGCCACTTTTCATACTGTCTTTCCGCCGAATCCGGGGTAACATCCCTAACCGCAGTGAAATTGGCGGTGCCTTGCTGGCAGTCGTCGGTATAGGTTTGATTCTGGCTCCTGGCATGTCTTTCGCTGGCCATAGCCCAACACACCATCTCACGGGGAATCTTCTGGCTGTGTGCGCTGCGGGACTGACCGCGCTTTACGCGTATACCTACCGAATTCTGCATGAGCGAGATGTCGCACCAGAGACGACCGGCGTATCGCTGCTAACATTTACCTCGGGCAGCCTCATCCTGGTGTTAATGGTTGGTTTTGCACCGACACCTGCCGGGTTGGAAACTCTGCATGGACATGCCCTGCTGGTCTTGCTCGGCCTTGGTGTACTTTGCACCGCCATTCCATCAATAGGCTTCGCGCTTGCATCAAAGCGTTTACCGGCGGTTGTCACAGCGACGATTTCACTTTTTATTCCTTTGTTCGCAGGACTATTCGCTTTTTTGCTACTGGGGGAAAAGCTTTCCGCTCTGTTCATTCCGGGCAGCATTCTTGTGCTGGGCGGCATCGCCCTGATTCTTCGTCAAAGTCGCGGCAAAACGAAGGCTTGACCTCACACCCGTTGACTGGATACCCGCCTGCGCGGGAAGGACGAAACGGGTACGGACCGCGCAGCTTTGACAAAGACCTGATGCCCGCCTGCAACCTGCTTTGCAATTTCTCACCTGATTACGCTAGCATTCGACGCGGACTCCTCCCGGTTTGTTAAGAGACATTCTCCGTAAAACCATGCCTCAACCTTATTCTTTACCGCTCAGCTGGCGTGCTGGACGCCCTGGAGCGGGTGGCCGCTTTTCTCTGGCCGCCCGTCATGCGGCGCTGGACCGCGTATTTACTGCTGCTGCCAGCGCTGCTGCTGGTACTGCTGTTAGTGTTCGGACTGGCCTATCTTGCTGACGACAGTCTGCATAAGCTCGACCTGGCGACGTATCGTTTACTGCCGGAATACACCCTGGCAAATTACCAGACTGTCTTCGAACGTCCGGTCTATTTAAAAGTGCTCGGGCGCAGTCTGATGGCAGCACTGCTGGTGTCCGTCATTACCCTGATTCTGGCCTTCCCGTATGCATATACGATGGTACGCACGCCGTCTTCGCTGCTGCGGAAGTTTTTGCTGATCAGCCTGTTTCTGCCGTTTTTTATCGGCCAGGTTGTTCGCGCTTATGGCTGGCTGATTATTCTGGGCCATGAAGGCATTCTAAACTCGGCACTCAGTGCAATAGGCTTTGCCGGTGTTGATCTGATCTACAATTACTGGGCAGTGATTCTGGGACTGGTGCAATATATGCTGCCATTTGCGGTACTGCTGCTGGCCCCGGCGATTACCGCTATCCCGCAAGAGGTCGAACTGGCCTCGGAAGGGCTAGGCGCGCACTGGATCAATACGTTTCGGCATGTGGTCATTCCCATGGCCCGGCCCGGCCTGATCGGTGCTTTCGTGGTCATTTTCACGCTGACACTGACCGATTTTGCCATGCCGGAAATTCTCGGTGGCGGCACCAATGATTTCATCGCCAATGCCATTTACGATAGCTTTTTCCAGATCTCCGATCCGGGGCTGGGCGCAGCGCTGTCCATGCTGCTGGTAACGATTGGCAGTGTGCTGGTTGCGCTGATTTTCCGCTGGGCTGGCACCGGTACACTGGGATTTTCCAATGATTAAGCATTTTTCGAGATCGGGAAGCGATACAGCATGACCAGTCAACGCGCTAAAGCCATTGTTTTGTGGTTATTTGTTCTGTGCAGCCTGCTGTTACTGGGCCTGCCAACCCTGATTATTCTGGGTGCATCGTTCACAGCAGGCGACATTGTCGCTTTTCCGCCGGATGGTTTTTCGCTGCGCTGGTATAGCGAGCTGTGGCGACTGGACGATTTCAAGGACGCTTTTGTGCGCTCGCTCTACGTCTCGGCGATTTGCACCCTGATCAGTCTGCCGACCGGCACGCTGGCAGCGCTGGCGCTGATTCGCGGAAAACTGAAATTCCGCAACAGTATCCAGGTTTATCTGCTGCTGCCGTTTACAATTCCGCTGGTTGTCTCGGGGATCGGCTCCATGCTGGTGTTTGGCGAACTGCGTATTCTCGGTCAGTTATGGCCGATCGGACTGGCGCTGTGCGTGATCAATCTGCCGTTCATGATCTGGGCTGTCAGCGCCAGCGCCCACCAGCTCGATCCCGACCTGGAAAATGCCGCTGCCAATTGCGGTGCGCCACCGCTGCAAACCTTCCTGACCGTGACCCTGCCTGCGGTGTCACCGGGCGTTATCACCGGCGCTTTGTTGATGTTCATCCTGGCCTTCAATGAGTTTCTGGTCAGCCTATTTCTGATCGATGCCCGTATCGTCACGCTGTCGGTTTCCATTTACAACTCGATCCGCAGCGTGATTACGCCTGATCTGGCCGCCGTATCGGTTGTGTATATTCTGGTCGCGGCGCTGGCAGTCTGGCTGCTCGACCGGCTGGTCGGGCTGGACCTGTTTTTAAAATCCAAATAATTCTTTATAAATCTGCCCTTGTTGGCACTGCCTGATTTTTTATCCGATTTTTTTAAATGATGACCTGGAGTACCCCATGCCCGAGCGCATCCGACTGTATGAACTTAATCAGCTTTCCAGCCAGCAGCGCACGCAGCTGCTGACGCGCACCGAAGGCGATTTATCCGCATTTCTGGCCAAAGTCGGCCCGATCATCGACGCGGTACGCCAGGACGGCGATGCTGCGCTGGCACGGTTTGCACAGGAATTCGATAAAGCCCCGGTGCAGGCCGATCAGCTGGCTGCTACAGCCGCCGATTTTGAGCGCGCCTTCGCCGAGCTGGAACCGGATATGATCGAAGTACTGGAATTTGCCGCTGACAATATCCGTCGCTTTCATGAGGCGCAAATGCCGGAAGAGATGTGGATGAAGGAAATCCGGCCCGGTGTCTTCACCGGCGAGCGGATCAGCCCCATCGAATCAGTCGCCTGTTATGTGCCGCGTGGCAAGGGTTCGTTTCCCAGTGTGTTATTGATGACCACTATCCCGGCGGTCGTTGCCGGTGTACCGGAGTTAATCGTCGTGACGCCACCCGGCCCGGACGGCAATATTGATGCCGCCACGCTAGTTGCCGCACGTCTGGCCGGGGTCGAGCGGGTGTACAAATGTGGCGGCGCGCAAGCTGTGGCTGCGGTCGCTTTCGGCACGGCAACCATCCCGAAATGCCGCAAAATCGTCGGCCCTGGCAGTCCCTGGGTAGTCGCGGCGAAACGCTTGTTAGTCGATCATATTGATCCCGGCGTACCGGCCGGCCCGAGCGAGAGCATTATTCTGGCCGACGACACCGCCAATCCCCGCATCGCCGCGCTGGATCTGATCATCGAATCCGAGCACGGGCCGGACTCGTCCGCCTTTCTGGTGACCAGTTCGCGGGCTGTCGCCGAGCAGGCGCGGCAGGCTATTCCGGAGTACTGGGGCATGATGGGTGAACAGCGGGTCGGGTTTTCGAGTGCGGTGCTGGGAGGCGATAAAGGCGGCATCGTGTTAACTGACACCTTCGACGAAGCGATTCAATTCGTCAATGATTACGCTCCCGAACACCTGGAAATCCAAAGCAGCGAGCCGTTCGGTTATCTGGGCCGGATCAAGAATGCCGGCGAAGTGCTGCTGGGCGAACACACCCCGGTCACACTGGGCAATTTCGTGCTCGGCCCGAACGCGGTGCTGCCAACCTCGCAGGCCGCGTTTACCGCTTCACCACTGGGCGTTTTTGATTATCTGAAGCGCACCTCTATTGGCCATGTCACCTCGCAAGGCTATGCCGAGCTGGCGGAAAAAGCGCATAAATTTGCGCTCTACGAAGGCTTTGACGGGCACGCCAATGCGGTGTCCGCAACCCGTCAGCAGGCACTCAAAAAATCATGAATCTCAACTATCCCACTTTTTCCCTGCAAGGTCGCAAGGCACTGGTCACTGGCGCCAGCCGGGGCATCGGCCAGGCCTTGGCGCAGGGTCTGGCACACGCCGGGGCGGATGTAGCCGTAGCTGCCCGCAATGAACAGGATTTGCAGGCCAGTCTGACGGCCATCCGTGGGCTGGGTCGTAAGGGTGTTGCACTAAGCCTGGATGTGACTGATCTGGCTGCGATCCGCACCGGTGTGGACGCGGCCTGCCAGCAGCTCGGCGGGCTGGATATTCTGATCAATAATGCCGGTATCGAACAGGTCTGTCCGTCGCTGGATGTGGATGAAGCACTGTGGGACCGGATTCTCGATACCAATCTCAAGGGCGCGTTTTTCTGCGCCCAGGCTGCCGCGCGGATCATGACCCAAAACGCCGGGGGCAGTATCGTGAATGTGTGTTCGCTGACCTCTGAGGTCGGCGTGCCGACCGCCACGCCTTATGGCTCCAGTAAATCCGGTTTACTAGGTATGACGCGGGCGCTGGCAACCGAATGGGCCCGGCATGACATTCGGGTGAATGCCATCGCGCCGGGCTATTTCCGCACCGCGCTGACCGAAGTGTTTTACCAGGATGATAACTGGCAGCAGGCCATGCTGGAGAAAATCCCGCAGCGCCGCTTTGGCAAGCTGGAAGACCTGCTCGGCGCAGTGGTTTTTTTATGCGCCGACAGCGCCGCGTATATCAACGGGCAGATGCTCACGATTGACGGCGGTTATATGGCGTCGATCTGAGAATTCGCTTTAAAGCCAGACCCCGGACAAACATTAGCTATCCACATTGATATCCACCATCAGTTCGTCAGCCAGATTTTCCAGCAATGTCTGCAATTCGTCGCCGCTTACGGTGTCGGGCACGCGCAACAACAATTCGGCCCGAAACAGCTCACCGCCACCCATCGAGGCGCTTTCGGTGACGCTGTTAAGTTCCTCGATACTGACATTGCGGGTCGCCAGGGCGTGCGAAATGTCGCGCACGATACCCGGATGATCCTGCCCGACCAGCTCCAGATACAGGTCCCGGCTGGGAGGGGCAGGCTCAACCGAACTATGCTCGGCGGTAATATGCAGCAGACCCCGGGTTTCCAGTGCGTGCAGTGCGCTGCTGAGCGCCTGCGCTTTATCGTCAGCAATGCTGACCAGCAGAATACCGGCAAACTTACCGGCCAGCTGCGCCATGCGGCTTTCCTCCCAGTTGCCGCCGTGCTCATTGATGACCGTCGCCAGGGCGTCGACCAGACCGGGCTGATCGTCACCGATAAGTGTTAACACAATCGAAGCCATCGTTTTCTCCTTCCTTCAGGCGTTTAGGCGTTTAGGCATTCAGGCGGCATCTTCATAGGCTGACAGCGGCGGACAGGTACACACCAGATGGCGGTCGCCATACACATTATCAACCCGTCCGACTGGCGACCAGTACTTGATGCTGCGCAGGGAGTCTACCGGATAGGCCGCCTGACTGCGCGGATACGGATGGTTCCAGTCGTCAGCCAGTAGCATATTGGCAGTATGCGGCGCATTTTTGAGCGGATTGTCGTCAGCGTCCAGCTGGCCCTGTTCGATCGCCGCGATTTCCTCGCGGATGCGGATCATCGCATCACAAAACCGGTCCAGCTCTTCTTTCGATTCGCTCTCGGTCGGTTCGATCATCAGGGTGCCCGCTACCGGCCAGGACATGGTCGGGGCATGGAAGCCGTAATCGATCAGCCGTTTGGCAATGTCATCCACACTGATGCCGGCACTGTCTTTATAGGGCCGCACATCGATAATGCATTCGTGCGCCACCATGCCATGTGGTCCGGTGTACAGCACCGGGAAATGCTCACTGAGCTGATGGGCAATGTAATTGGCATTCAAGATCGCAGCGCAGGAGGCCTGACTCAGCCCCGTCGCGCCCATCAGCCGGATATAGGCCCAGGAGATCGGCAAAATGCCGGCACTGCCCCACGGTGCCGCAGCGACCGCGCCAATGCGCTGGCTGTCCGAATCCTGTGGAAGGCAACAATGCCCCGGCAAAAACGGTGCCAGATGAGCCCGCACACCGATCGGCCCAACGCCCGGTCCGCCGCCACCGTGCGGAATACAAAAGGTTTTATGCAGGTTCAGATGCGATACATCAGCACCGTATTTACCCGGCGCGCACAAGCCGACCTGGGCGTTCAGGTTGGCCCCGTCCAGATAAACCTGGCCGCCATGCTCGTGAATGATGGCACAGATTTCCTGGATCGATTCCTCGAACACACCGTGGGTCGAGGGATACGTCACCATCAGTGCCGCCAGCTGGGCGCTGTGTTTTTCCGCTTTGGCGCGCAAATCAACCAGATCGACATTGCCATCTTTATCACAGGCCACCACCACAACCTGCATTCCGGCCAATTGCGCCGATGCCGGATTGGTGCCGTGCGCAGAGCTCGGGATCAGGCAGATGGTACGCTGGGTATCGCCGCGACTATGGTGATACGCCCGAATGACCAGTAAGCCGGCATACTCGCCCTGGGCACCGGAATTAGGCTGCAGCGAGACCGCATCGTAACCGGTACAGGCGCACAGCATTTGCTCCAGCTCCCCGGTCAGTTGCCGGTAGCCTTCAGCCTGCTCCAGCGGCGCGAACGGATGTATCTGGCCAAATTCCGGCCAGGTGATCGGGATCATCTCAGTGCTGGCGTTTAGCTTCATGGTGCAGGAGCCAAGCGGAATCATGGCCCGGTCCAGCGCCAGATCTTTATCCATCAACTGACGCAGATAACGCAGCATCTCGGTTTCGGAATGATAACGATTGAAGACCGGATGAGTCAGGTACGCGCTCTGGCGACGCAGATTGTCCGGCAGGCGTTCAACGGCAGTCTGATCCAGCTCATCGACGGTAAAGTTCAGTGTGTCCTGACCGCTCAACAGTCGCCATAAGGTTTCGACATCGGCGCGGCTGGCGGTTTCGTCCAGACTGAGGCCCAAATGGGCATCATCGACCCGGCATAAATTGATACGCTGCGCCTGCGCGGCCTGATGGATCGCCTCGGTGCGCTCACCTGTGGCCAGTAATAACGTATCGAAAAAATGCTGGTTGCAGACCTGAATGCCGAGTTTTTCCAGACCGGCGGCCAGTATGGCGGTCAGACGATGGGTCCGGCTGGCGATGGTTTTCACCCCGTCAGGACCGTGATACACCGCGTACATACTGGCCATAATGGCCAGCAACGCCTGTGCGGTGCAGATATTGCTGGTGGCTTTCTCGCGCCGGATGTGTTGCTCGCGGGTTTGCAAGGCCAGCCGGTAAGCCGGCTGCCCCTGACTGTCCTGTGACACGCCGACCAGACGCCCCGGCATAGCGCGTTTGAAAGCATCTTTGGTGGCGAAATAAGCGGCGTGCGGCCCGCCATAGCCCAACGGCACCCCGAAGCGCTGACTGCTGCCGACAGCCACATCTGCACCCCACTCACCGGGCGGGGCAAGCAAGGCCAGCGCCAGTAAATCAGCAGCGACCACAACCATGCCCTGTTTGCTGTGCACGGCCTCGCACAGAGCGGCGTAATCGTGGATTTCGCCAGCACGGTTCGGATACTGCAGCAGCACCCCAAATACCTCAAGTTGTGCCAGTTCGGTGAAAGGATCGCCAACGATGACCTCGATACCCAAAGGCTCAGCGCGGGTTTTAACAACGTCTATAGTCTGTGGAAAACAATCGGCAGCAACGAAAAAGCGTTTGTTTTTAGCTTTGCTCATGCGCTCACACAGCGTCATTGCTTCTGCCGCCGCCGTCGCTTCATCCAGCAGTGAGGCATTGGCCAGCTCCATGCCGGTCAGCTCGGTGATCATGGTCTGATAATTCAGCAGAGCCTCCAGCCGGCCCTGTGAAATTTCCGGCTGGTAAGGTGTGTAAGCCGTGTACCAGCCCGGGTTTTCCAATACATTGCGCAAGATAACCGTTGGCGTAAATGTATTGTAATAGCCCAGCCCGATCCAGGATTTATAGAGCTGGTTTTTAGCCGCAATAGCGCGTAATTCTTGCAGCACTTGCTGTTCGGTGCAACCTGCCCCCAGCGCCTGTTCATAAGCGGCTACATCTGCCAGACGAATCCCGCGCGGTACGACTTTATCCGCCAGCTCATCCAGACTCGACAAACCCAGTGCTGCCAGCATCGCTTGCTGGTCTTGCGGGCCAGGACCGATATGACGACGGATAAAATCAGCGTTCTGTTCCAGGGCGGACAGGGGGATATGTTGGGTCATGCTCTGCTCTCCACGGCGATTCATGAGTTTTCTGATACCGCTATTGTAACGATAATCAGGCCGCAGCGGGCTATCCGAATCAGCGTCAGCCCAGGTTTTACGCTGGCTCAGCGCCGCTGGCAGAGCAAGTCCCGCTGATTACAGAGAGTATCTCGTGGTATCTCGCAAGATTATTTCTGTTGCAGTCCGAGATGTTGGGCGATTTTCTGGACGCTGCTTTGGGTCCACTTCCTGGCCTGCTCGGGTGCAGGGCCACCGTTCTGCATACGCTGATTCATCAGTTTCACGGTGTTCTGCACACTGCCCCCGGCATCCTGCCATGCTTTGCTGAGGGCAGCTTCACGCTCGATTTGCAGCTCTATTGCACTCGCTGGTGGTGGGGTTGGAGAGTTGACGGGGCTGTCTCTGCCCGTATTATTTTCGTCAATGTACTCCGCCTGTTGCCGGGCCGAGGTTTTCTCAAGCGCGTTCTGGATGCTGAACAGATGCTGTTTGGTGACCGCAGTCAGACCGACCGCATCGACCGGTACCGACGTTTCATCTGCCGCCGTTGCCGTTATAGTCGTCGTCTGGCTGGTGCCGGCGGCACGCTCCAGACCGGGTGAGCGGATGGCTGGTGAGGACGGCGGTGGTGGATTTTCCAGAAACGCCAGCAACGCCGCACCCGTACTGTACCAACGCTTACTGACCTTACGCCCGGTCAAGTCACCGGAAGACAGCACACTCCAGACATAACGTTTTGTTGTTTCGAAAATTTCCGCAATTTCATCGGCACTGTAAATGCCTGTCGGCTTAATTTCGTGCATCCCCTTATTTCCCCCTGCTATTTTCGCTATAGCGACTGCATCCTAGCATAGCAAAAGCTGACCTTGACGCAAAAAAATGTACTATATATTTCAGTATTATACTGTCGTACAGAGTGTGGCCCCCGAGACTATATATCCATTCCGGCAGGGGCCACGCGACAGCTGCCCTGGACTCTATTTGGGTTTCTGCTCTAAATCTGGATCTGGCCGGTATTCGAGCAGATCGCCGGGCTGACAGTCCAGGTATTCGCAAATCTTTTCCAGGGTCGAGAAGCGTACCCCTTTGACTTTGCCGGATTTAAGCAGCGACATATTCTGCAAGCTGATACCGACAAATTCGGCCAGGTCTTTTGACTTCACTTTACGTTTGGCCAGCATGACGTCCAGGTTGACAATAATCGACATCCGCCCGCCCTAAACAATTTGCGCGTTATCATCAGCCAGACGCACACCTTCAGCCATAATCCAGGCGATCACGATAAATACGCCACTGATGAACAGCATGGCAATATCGTTCGAGCTGAGTGTCAGTACCAGCATGCGCTGGCCAGGTGGATTAGACAGTGACAGCAACACGCTTAAAACAGCGCCAATCAGTGGCTTGAGCGCGCTACCCAATAACAAGGTCCAGGCAAACTTGCGCAGCCGGAGCAAGGCTTGTCCGGTAAAAATCTGACCGTGCTGATACTGCTTGAACAGTGCCCGCATCTGCAGCAAGCCGTACATCATGACTGCGGCCGGGATCATGCTGATTAAAAACCCCAGCAGGCGTGTCCAGGGCGTCAGGGCCTCAAGCCGGATGGCTTCCGGCGGCAAATCAGCCAGCATCGGAATCCAGCTGTCGAGATAAAGCCAGATGAACGCCAGCAACAGCGGCGTGGCAAGCAGTAGAATGCTTGTGAAATATTCCATCTTGCGACTGAGGCGACGGATACGGGCCAGATCGGACATAGACTCACCTTTGCATATTCAATGAAAAACACGTTTTTATTGTAAAACGTGAATTTATTAAATTACAACAATAATTTTAAAAAATTATTTTGCGTGCAACGGTAGCGTAGCAGTCCGTCATCCCCGCACAGGCGGGAATCCAGTTCCGGTACAACGCTTGATTCAGCCACATTTTAACTTGCTGCCCACACGGCAGAGTCTGCGTTAGCTATCAGGCGGCAATCAACTCGAAGCGATCCACATCGACCAGACCTTTATCGGTCAGCTTGAGATGTGGAATCACCGGCAGCGGCAGAAACGCCATCTGCAGAAACGGCTCGGCCAGGGTACAGCCCATCTCCTGCACCACCGTGCGCAGGTGTATCAGTTTCTGGTGTACGGTTTCATAGGGTTGATCGGACATCAGACCGGCCACCGGCAATTCCAGCTCGCCCAGAATGGCACCTCGCGCACCGCCACGAAACCACCGCCGAGTTCGATTAAACGGTTTACCGCCAGCGCCATGTCGGCGTCCGTGGCACCAACCACACACAAATTGTGGCTGTCATGACCGACTGATGCGGCAATCGCGCCGCGCTGAAAACCAAATCCGCGCACGAAAGCACGACCAATATTGCCGTTTTTACCATGCCGTTCCAGCACGCAGGCTTTCAGAATGTCGTTTTCAGGATCAGGTTGTTTGATACCGTTCTTATAGGGTAACGACAGGCTCAGACAATCCGTGACGATGCTGCCTGGAATGATCCCGATGACCGGCCCGCCAGGGCCTTGCGCCGGTACGGTGAAATCTTCTGCACACACAGGTTCACGCCGCACGCTATTGCGCCCGACCAGCGGCACCGCAGGCCGCTGCTCAAAAAGCCCGGCGCTGACCGGCCGGCCACCACTGATAACCTGCGCCACATCACACTGCGCCAGATCATGCAGCAGGACAATGTCGGCGCGCTGACCCGGTGCGATCAGGCCCCGGTCAAATAAGCGGAACGCCCGCGCCGCCGCCCAGGTGGCGGCCCGGTATACATCCGTGACTGCCGCCCCCTGTTTGATCGCACCCCGGATCAGATGATCCAGATGCCCTTCCTCGGCGATATCAAGCGGGTTGCGATCATCGGTGCAGAACCCGCAAAAGCTTGCCGTCTGGGCATTCAGCAACGGTGCCAAAGCCTGCAGATCTTTCGAAACCGTGCCTTCGCGGATGAGTAACTGCATACCTTTGCGGAGCTTTTCCTGGCCTTCCTCAAGGCTGGTGGTCTCATGGCAGTTGCGGATACCACAGGCCAGATAGGCATTCAATTCACGGCCGCCGAGCAAGGGTGAATGACCATCAATATGATCACCGAAAAAAGCCGCCAGCTTGTCCATCACCACCGGATCTTTCATCAGCAGACCGGGATAATTCATGAATTCGGCCAGCCCCAGCACTTTGGGATGTCCGCGTAAAGGCAGCAGATCCGCTGCCAGCAGTTCGGCACCAGCAGTTTCCAGATGGGTCGCCGGTACACAGGATGACAGCTGCACATGTAAATCCAGCACCGTATGCTCGGCGCAATCCAGAAAAAACTGAATACCGGGCACACCCAGCACATTGGCGATTTCATGCGGATCGCAAATCGCTGTTGTGGTGCCGTGCTGCAGAACACAGCGGTCGAACTCGTACGGTGTGACCAGGGTGGATTCGCAATGCACATGGGTGTCGATAAAACCGGGCACAGCGATCACCTCGCGTCCGTCGATTTCCCGCTCACCCTGATAGGATTCGTAGGTGCCAACAATACGGTCACCGCAAACAGCAATATCCCCTGCAGCTATTTCGCCGGTTACAACATTCAGGAAACGGGTGTTCTTGATGACCAGATCAGCTTTTTGCCGCCCCATCGCCTGATCGACGCAGGTTTCCAGAAACTGTTTGGTGCTTGCGTTTGGCATAGCTTTTCCTCGTAACGGTCAGCGGTAAGATGACATCAGATAGTCGAGTCAGATAATCGGGCCAGACAGTTGGCTCAGGCGGGCGTGTCGGCTGGACTTGTTACCGGCACGGCCGCAGTGTGCCGGATCTGCAGCAGCTGTGCAGCCACTGCGATGGCGATCTCGGCCGGCTGTTTGCCGTCGATGCCCGCGATACCAATTGGACAGGTCAACGTCGCCCACTGTTCAGCGCTGATACCGGCCCGGCGCAAACGCTGCTCGAATTTACGCTTTTTCGAGGCTGAACCGATCAGGCCCAGATAGCGATAAGCACCGCGGCGCAGAAAACGTTCGCAGATTGCCTGATCCAGCGGATGACTATGCGTCATGACCAGTACATAACTGCCCGCCGGCGCATCGTCCGCCTCCAGCTCCGGCGCATCACTGAGCAGGCATTCGACCGTAGCCGGCACGGTAGCGGGGAACTGCTCGGCACGGCTGTCGATCCAGCGAATACGGCAGGGCAAGGTGCTCAGCACATGAATCAATGCTTTGCCGACATGGCCCGCACCGTACAGATCAATATGAAAATCGGTCGCCTGCACCGGTTCGAACAACGCCTGCAGTGTCGGACCGAGAGACTGCCATTGCGCCACCCCGCCCTGCAACAGTGCTCGCGCCTGCAGCAGTGCCCGCGCCTGCAGCGCCACATCCGGCCATTGCCCCAGACAATCACTCGCTGTGACCAACAGTTTTTCCAGCGACTCAGCAGCGGGAGCCTCTCTAATGGGGGTAACCATGACAAACGGGTGCTGGGCCTCACTCAGCCGGTTCAGCGCCGCCAGCCAGGACGGCGGTTGGTTGATCGGCTCAAACAGCAGTTCCGCCACCCCACCGCAGCATTGTCCCAGACTCGGCCCGAGTGGAAAACGGTGCAGACTGGTTGCGGTAGTAGCGGTAGTCAGCAGTTTACGGGCAATACTGATCGCCTCAAATTCCAGATTGCCGCCACCGATCGTGCCGTACAGCGTGTCTTGTGTTACCAGCATTTTGGTGCCCGCTTCCCGCGGTGTTGAACCCCGCACGCGGGCAACCGTCACCCAGACCGCCGGCATCCGGTCGCGAATACAGTCATTCAGTGCGGATAAACAGTCGGGCATGCCGCTATTCCTTGCTTAAGCGCCAGCACTCAGCTACCACGATAGGTCGAATAACTCCAGGGGGAAACCAGCAAAGGCACATGATAATGCTGATCAGCCGCGATGCCGAAGCGGATAGCGACCCGGTCAATGAAAGGCGGCTCCGGCAGATCGAGACCGCTGCGGGCAAAATACTCACCGACCGTGAACACCAGCTCCCACACGCCCGGCTGAAAATCAGCACCCTGCAATAGCGGCTCGTCGGTGCGGCCATCCTGGTTGGTTCGGGTCTGTTTGATCAAGCGGGCCTGCTCGCCTTCGATACGGTACAGGGCGATGGTAATACCGGCACCCGGTTTACCCTGGGCGGTATCCAGAACATGTGTGCTTAAACGTCCCATGCAAAACTCCCGTTACTTTCTGTTTAATCTGCCGGGTTCAATCTATCGGGTTTAATCTGCTGGCAAATTTTATCCTAGGCTGAAACCGCCGGGCACAGGTAGCAGAAAATATCTCACGACCGCTGCTGTTTCGGCAACAGGCCCTGTTTCGGATGCACTTTCCAGGGTGGATTTAGTGTGCATAATCCTGCAAGCGCTGGCGTAATAATTCCAGCACCATGCCCATTGCCGTGGAACGGACTTGCTCGGCCCGCACGCACAGGGCCAGCGTCTGCCAGACCGGCGCACCTTCATGCCAGGGCACGAAAGCCAGCTCGCTGCTACCGATTTTATCCTCCAGCCCGACCACCGTCTGGAAACCAATCCCCTGCTTTTGCGCCACGATAGCCTGCAAAAACTGCACTGAATTCGACGAGGTCAGTATTTTCGGCTGCCATTCCAGGGCCGCCAGCGCCTGATCCAGCCGCCGCCGCAGCGGCCAGGACTGATCCGGCAACACCAGCGGAAAAGCCGCGCAGGTTTGCAGGTCGACACTGGCCTGCTGTGCCAGCGGATGATCGGGACTCATCACCGCCCCTACCGGTAACTGGCAGCTGGCCAGAATCTCGACATCGGGCACCGGCTCGGGATCGAACGCCAGTGCAATATCGGCCCCGCCGGCCAGTAGCAAGGCTACCAGTTTGGTGCCGTTAGACGCTTTGAACGCGGTCGCGATAGCCGGATGAGCCGCGTGCAGTTCCAGCAAAGCCTGCGGCAGAAAACGCACGATAATCGACTCTTGTCCGGCCACAGTAATCACTTCACTGCCGCCGTTACGCAGTGCCGCCAAGCGTGCCTGGGTCTGCTCGGCATCGGCCAGGGTGCGACTGATATGTTCAGCCAGTATCTGCCCGGCGGGCGTCAGGCTTAAGCCTTTATGGGAACGATCAAACAGCGCCACACCCAGCTCGTGCTCAATTTTCAGAATCTGGCGATTGACCGCCGAAGACGCAACGTACAACTTACGTGCTGCAAGACGAATAGAACCGGAACGGCGAACTTCGTCAAAATACTTTAAAAATGCGGAATGGATTGGCATACCGAACCTCGGCCTGTGTTTCAAAAAGACAGGACGGACTTTTTGAAATCGAAAACAAAATCATGCTTTTGTTTTTTCCATCGCCCACTGCCCTGCTGGCATATTTTATTCGACAGTCAAAATGGCCAGCCCTTCGCCTGTTCTGCACGGCCTTTGATTACAGCACCAAGTCCGGGAGAGCAGGACTGTTATGATGGGGCAGGAGCCGCCCTAAGCCACATAGCCGGGAACCCACGCTGTCAACGTTTCGCGCAGTTGTTGCAAGGTCACCGGTTTACTGAGAAAGCCGTCCATACCAATCTCATGGCAGCGCTCGGCAACACCCTCGACAACATCCGCTGTCAGCGCCACAATCGGCACCGGTTTTTGGCCATTGCATTGTTCGCTGCGGCGAATTTCGAGAGTGGCATCAAAACCATCCATTTCCGGCATCCGCAAATCCATCAGTACCAGATCGTAAGACTGTTGTGCTACCAGCTCAACAGCGGCCTTGCCGTTATCGGCACAATCCACTTCGCAGTCGAGCAGTGTCATCATTTGCTTGGCCAGTTCCTGGTTGACCAGATTATCTTCTACAATCAGCACCCGCGCTTTGATTGTCGCTGCCTGCAAGGGTGACGTGGTTTCAATAAGTGCCGGTGACGATGACGGCGCTGTCACCACAGCCAGACAGACTGTGAAATAAAACACCGACCCTTGACCCGGCGTGCTGGTCACGCGGATATCGCTGTCCATGAGCGCCAGCAACTGCCGGCAAATGGCCAGGCCAAGCCCGACACCACCATGCCGCCGCCGCGTTGAACTGTCGCCCTGCACAAACGCCTCGAAGATATCGCGCTGCTGATCGATGTCAATGCCGGCACCGGTATCCATTACAGTAAACCGCAAACAGGCGGTGGTCGCCGTCTGTTCGGTAACTCCCAGACTTACTGTTACTGACCCCTGCTCGGTATACGCAATCGCATTGCTGATCAGGTTAATCAACACCTGACGCAAGCGCTTGGCATCGCCATGTACGCACTGAGGTACCTCATCAGACACACGCACATCCAGCGCCAGACCCTTGGCCTGCGCCTGCTGGGCGAATAAATGCACGCTATCGTCGATCAAATCCTGCGGCTTGAAGTCGTGGGGTTCCAGCAGCAACTGGCCAGACTCGATTTTGGCCAGATCGAGCAGCTCGTTCACCAGGGATAATAAGGCCCGTCCGGAACTTGCCAGCATGTGGACTTGCTGCTGCTGCTGCACATCCAGTCGGGAATGCTGCAAAAGCTCAATCAGGCCGAGGATGCCATTCAGCGGCGTGCGAATTTCATGACTCATAACCGCCAGAAACTGACTCTTGGCCTTGTTCGCGCTTTCGGCCGCTTCCTTGGCTACAGTAAGTTGCTGCTCGGCCTGTTTGCGCTCGGTGATATCGAGATGGGTACCGGCAATGCGCAAGGCATAACCGTTAGCGTCCCGACTGACAGCGCGCGCACGCGCCAGCACCCAGATAGATGCACCGTTTTTGCTGAGCATGCGATATTCAGCCTGATAACGCTCCGTCTCACCCTGAATGTGTCGCTGCAAAGAAGCCAGCACAAAAGCCCGGTCCTCCGGATGAATATGTGCTATCCAGAACTCACTGGCCGAGACCGAAACTTCCTCCAGAGTGTAGCCGAGCATGCTGGCCCAGCGCTCATTGAAGACGGTTTGATTGGTGCTTGTATCCCAGTCCCAGGCTCCCAGATCAGCACCGTCAAGCATGAGTTCCCAGCGCTGTTCGCGCTCGCGCAGGCGGTGTTCTTCCTGCCGTCGATTCAGCAGTCCCTGGATGATCAAGAGCGCTAAAATGCCGCGCTTAGCGCCGTACCGATAAAACAGATGATCATCCAGCGCGTATAGAATTCGCGGCTGCGATCCAGCCCGGTGCGCACATCGCTGAGCAGAAAGCGCTCCATCTCAGCACGCAGACGCTGCACCGATTCAGCAACCGGGCGCAGCGCATCCATCAGCTGGCGGTAGCCGGCAGCATCATCCATTGCCAGGGATTCGATCACAGGAATCAGTTGCTCGGCCATCTGCAAACCCCGTTCAACAGCGGCAAATTTGTCCGCGCCATAACGGGCGATATAGATCCGGCTTGATTCATCCTCAATAATAGCGGGCAGCACACTGTAAAACAGATCAAACTGCAGCATCAGCTCGTTATGGCTGATTTCGCCCTGGTGATAGCGCGACAAGGCATCCAGCAAAGCCAAGCTGCTCACTTCAGCAGAAAAAACCTGCCAGGGCCCCTGGTAGCGCTTTGAATAAGTGGCCGGATCGGTCGCCACCAGCAGGTTTCTGATGCCTAGCACCGTGAAGATTATCAACAGCAACGACAATCCGGTAACGAGCGCATAGCGCCTTTTCATTGCGGATACTCTGTTTTGTGAACAGGGTGCAGGACAGTGCTTTGAGACATTATCACTGCAGAAAATGTCATTCTTGCGCCAGACCGGTTACCCAAGTACCTGTTACCCAGATAGCGGGCGATTGCACTCGCAATGGCTATCGCTAGCCGGACAATACCGGTCCGGTTTTCTGTTGCATCCAGTTCCGAATAAATTCCGCTACTGACGCCGGCTGGTTTAGATCCAGCTGCGGCAGTCCAGTTGTTAGCCCAGTTGCTGGCTCAATATCTGTCGCCACGGCAATAATGGCGGGATCAGCCGGGTAACGCGGTGTGCCGGGCGACTGGCGGATCAGCTCAATTTTGGGAAAATCACAGTCTCGAAACCCTTCCACCAGCACCAGATCCAGCGCATCCAGATCCAGCAGTTCCAGCAGTTCCGT
Organism: Gammaproteobacteria bacterium; assembly: GCA_041396125.1. Taxonomy (GTDB): domain Bacteria; phylum Pseudomonadota; class Gammaproteobacteria; order Competibacterales; family Competibacteraceae; genus JAWKZG01. The sequence continues at coordinate 306,822 of JAWKZG010000004.1, forward strand.
TAATTCCGGTTCGCGCGGCTCAACCTGCTCAATGACCAGGCCCGATTGCTTTTCAGAAGCCAGCAATAAACGTTCCACGCCAGCTTTACGTAATTTATAGCTGTCTTTGCCGGGCCGATCCAGATCAAAATCATCCCGTGCCTGCTTGATCACGCCCACACGCAGACCGGCCTCGCTCAGCAGCCGGACCACTTCTTTCAGCAAGGTTGTCTTGCCCGTACCACTAGGCGCGACAAAGCCCAGCACAGGAATTTTAGCCGGTAACAGCATGCCTGCACCCTTTCCAGAATTTTGTATCGTCGTCATATTGTAATCGTCATGAAGAACAACTGACCTCCAGATGACGTCCCCAGTCCGGTGGCTCGGCGGCATAGGCTGCACAGTCGGGCTGCTCGTCAAAAGGCCGACGCAGCAGCGTCAGCAGTCGTTCGATTTCGGTAAAATCTTTCTGTTGCGCCTGCTCGATCGCAATCTGCACCAGATAATTGCGCAAAATATACTTGGGGTTGACGCTGTTCATACGCCGGGCCCGCACCTGGTCTTCGCTCTGTTCGACCTTCAGGCGAGCCCGGTAACGTGCCAACCAGGTATCGAGCGGCGGCTGTTCCTTTACGCGATCCCGCAGCATGGCGGGGCAATGGCCGGCAACAGTGACCTGACTCAAGGCCCGCATACTATTGGTGTAGTCCAGCTGTGACCGGGCCAGTAAGCCCAGCCAGTCCTGGATCAGCTGCTCGTCCTCGGACCGGGCGGTACACAGTCCGAGCTTGGCGCGCATCAGTTCGAGATACGTCTGGTTATATATCCCGGCATAGCCATGCAAAGCCGCCCGCAGGGTTTCTTCCGTGCTTAAGGGCAATAAAGCCTGTGCCAGACAGGCCAGATTCCATAACGCGACATCCGGCTGCCGGTTATAAGCGTAACGGCCCTGGTGGTCGGTATGATTGCAGATAAAACCGGGCTGGAAAGTATCCAGAAATCCAAACGGGCCATAATCGATAGTCAGCCCCAGAATTGACATATTATCGGTGTTCATCACGCCGTGCGCGAAGCCCACCGCCTGCCATTGCGCCATCAATCTGGCGCTGCGCTCGACGACGGCAGCCAACAAACGGCCATGCCGATCCGGCGTCCCGGCCAGCGCCGGATAATGCAGATCAATGACATAATCCGCCAGTTGCGCCAGCAAATCATATTGCCGGGTATGGCTGAAATACTCAAAACTGCCGAAGCGCACATGACTGGGCGCCATACGCAGCAGTATCGCACCGGTCTCCACGGACTCGCGATAGACCGGCGCATCGGTTCCGACAATACATAAGGCGCGCGTTGTCGGTATCCCCAGGCCATGCATCGCTTCCGAGCATAAATACTCGCGCACCGTGGAACGCAACACGGCATAACCATCGCCCATACGGGAATACGGCGTTGGCCCGGCACCTTTAAGCTGCATATCCCAGCGCTGGCCGGATGACGTTTTGACTTCACCCAGCAAAATAGCGCGGCCATCGCCGAGCCGGGGCACATAAACCCCGAACTGATGGCCTGCATAGACCGCAGCAATCGGTTCCGAGCCAGGCAGCAGCTCACGGCCGCTGCAGTACGCTACAAAATCAGCCCGCTGCGCTTGTGCCGGATCGAGTTCAATCAACTCGGCCGCTGCCGGATTAAAACTGACTAAATAGGGATCACCCTGTACCGCCGGCCGGACACGACTGTAAAACGCGTCCGGCAAACGGGCATAGCTATTGTCAAAATACAACGCTTCCAAGTGTTTCATTGATGTTTACACTTCCGCTAGACGGCCCGCAGGAAATAGCCGGAGACCGCTTGAAATCCGAGCCATCAGAATGCCGCAGTATAAAGAATGGCGCATGGTTTGCATAAGTTTCCTGCTGTGTTCCTATCGTGGAGGAGATTGCCGGTCATGAAGCTTAAAAACTGTATCGATACACTGCATGCAGTGCTTCCGGTCCGTCTTGACCGCTCGCTATCCATTGTTAAAACGCGCACTGAAGTGGCAGAGTTTCTACGCTTGTGCGCGGCCCTGATTAATATCCCCACACCAGATAATGGATTGGGAGTTAGGCTATTTTTTAAATAAAATCCATAACCTGGAAGATGATCTTATTAATTATCAATACCTGTCTGACATGGAGTCCCTGCTCATTGAATGCGCCAGCCGCGAGAATCCTCAACTGATGTGGCACTAGTCTGTCAGTCTGTCGTTTTGGTCCATAGCGGGCCATCAGGGGCAACCCCTGCCCTTTTACGACAGTTTGTCGGGTGTCGAGGATTGCCACAAAATAAAGCAGCGCAGCTACGATCTGGTGCAATTGAGGCTGCCCGGGCACGTTAGAGTCTGTTTCAAAAATGCCATCCCCCGTTGCACGGCGCGACTTTTTGAAATCGAAAATAGAAAATCAAAAATTTTCATTTCCTCCGGAAAACAGAATCCTTAAGATTTTGTTTTCCGTTTGAGGCATCCTTGCCCCAAATAAGAAGCTACTTCAAAAATAGCTTCTTAGCAGTTTCTCTCATACCGTTTTATAGCCGCCAGCCGGCAATAACATCAGCTGCGAAAGATGCCCGTCGGTCGCCACAGCAAAATCAGCACCATTAATGCAAACGCGACCGCTGGCTTGTAGGCCGGAGAAATCACCAGGGTGGATAATTCCTGCGCCAGCCCAATGATGAACCCGCCGGCGATAGCGCCGTAGGGCTTGCCGATACCACCCAGAATTGCTGCAGCAAAGACCGGTAATAAAATATACCAGCCCATCTCGGGCTGAATGCGGGTATCCAGCCCGAGCAGAAACCCCGCTAAAGCGGCCAGTATCGCCCCCATCACCCAGGTCCAGCGCATCACGGCAACAGTATTGATACCGGAAATGCGGGCCAGATCAGCATTGTCCGCCAACGCCCGCATGGCTTTGCCGATACGGGTTTTCTGCAAGAACAGGTGCAGCAAAACTACTGCTATGACAGCCACCAGCAAAATAGTGACGTGATCCGGTTTAATCCGCAGCCCCCAGAACTTATAGGTAACTGGATACCCTGTCATAGACCTGCGTATCCGGCCCCCACAGCAACTGGATCAGACTGCGCAGCATCAGCCCCACTCCAAACGAGGAGATCAGCAGAATCATGCTGCTGTTGCGTGGATTTAACCGGCGCAGGCGCTGGTATAAAACAGCATCAATAAACAGCGCCAGTGCGGCTGTCGCAAGCAGCGCACACAGCAGCCCCAGCCACAATGGCAGTTGGAGCATGCTGTACAGCAGCAGCACGATATAAGCCCCGAAGGTCATCAGATCGCCGTGGGCAAAATTGGCAAACCGCAATACCCCGAAAGTTAACGACACACCGACCGCGCCCAGTGCCACTACGCTGCCGTACACCAGGCCATAGATCACTAACTGAATTATCTGGATACTGTCCGGCACTGTTCATCCACCCAGAAACATTTTTGCCACAGCAGGATCCGCCAGCAGATTAGCACCACTATCGCTGTAACGATTCTGCCCCATGGCCAGTACATAAGCACGATGCGCCAGACCAAGTGCCTGTTTGGCATTCTGCTCAACCATTAAAATACTGACTCCCAGTGCATTAATGTCGCGCACGATAGCAAAGATCTGCGCCATGAATTTAGGACTGAGACCGGCGGTAGGTTCATCCAGCAGTAACAGCTCGGGCTCCAGCATCAGCGCCCGCCCCATCGCCACCATCTGCCGCTGCCCGCCTGACAGGATGCCGGCCGGCTGTCGACGACGCTCGGCCAGCGGTGGAAACAAGTCATAGATGTCTTTTTTCCGGGCATTCACACCCTGCTTGCGGATAAAGCCACCCATATCCAGGTTTTCGTCCACCGTCAGACTGGGGAAAACATTGTCCGTCTGCGGCACGTAGCAGACGCCTTGCCGTACGATCTGATCAGCCGTCAGGCCGGTGATATCCCGCCCGTTCAGCTCAACCTGCCCGGCCCGCACTTGCGCCAGACCAAAAACGGCTTTCATGGCAGTGGATTTACCGGCACCGTTAGGACCCACGATCACCACGATCTCGCCTGGCTCCACGCGCAGCGACACACCATTGAGAATATCCGCACCGCCGTAACCGCCGTACACATCACGTAGCTGTAATACACTCATAACACTTCCACAAAATACGCACAGGCCACAAAACACGCACGGGATAGCCCGGCAGAAACGCTGGCGGCCCCGATCTGAACACGCCAAAGCCCTCAGCAAAGCGCTCTGGCAGTACCTGCGCTAGAGAATAAAACGAAAAAAATGAAAACAGGTCAGGTATCAGGCCGACTGCTCAAGCGACGGACTGCCCAATGCAGGTGCACCGCCCAGGTAGGCGTCCAGCACCTCGGGGTTGCGCATAATCTCGTCCATACTGCCCTGGGTCAAGACCTGACCTTCCGCCAGCACAATCACCGGATCGCATAATTTGCGCACCATATCCATATCGTGTTCAATAATGCAAAAGGTGTAGTTCTGCTCCCGGTTCAGACGCTGAATCGCTGTGACCAGAGTACCCAGCAGGGTCCGATTCACACCGGCGGCAGGCTCATCCAGTAAAATCAGCCGGGCCTCGGTCATCATGGTGCGCCCCAGTTCCAGCAATTTTTTCTGCCCCCCGGACAGATTACCCGCCAGTTCCTCCCGCACATGATCGAGACCGAGAAACGCCAGCACTTCCAGCGCCCGTTCCCGCAGCTGACTTTCCTGACGTCGCACCCGGCCCCAGGCGAACCAGGTCGTGAACAGATTTTCGCCAGCCTGTCGCGGCGGCACCAGCAGGAGATTATCCAGCACGGTCATCTGGCTGAATTCATGGGGGATTTGAAAGGTGCGCACAATGCCGAGATGAAACAAGCGATGCGCCGGCAACCCGGTAACATCCTGGCCATAATACACAATCTGCCCGGCGCTGGGCGGAAACAGACCGGCAATCATATTGAACAGCGTAGTCTTGCCGGCGCCGTTCGGGCCGATCAGGCCGGTAATGCTGCCCTCGGCAATATCGAATGAACAATCATGCACAGCCCGCACGCCCCCAAAGTTGCGGCTGAGCTGTCGGATGGATAACGCATTTTGCATAGTTGACGGCTGGGTTGATGATTGGGTTAACGATTGGGTAATAAAGGTGTATCGCTGGCCTGCAGATAGTCGGTCAGACTCTGCTGGCGCTCTTCGGCGCGTTCCAGGGCCAGTGTGATCAAGCGATCAATCAGGTCAGGGTAGGACAGCCCGCTTGCCGCCCACAGTTTGGGATACATACTGATCGAGGTAAACCCCGGCAGCGTGTTGGCTTCGAGCAGGACAATGCGATGATCGGCGCGCCGTACCAGAAAATCCACCCGTGCCATGCCGGCACAATCCAGCGCCTGAAACGCCTGTATGGCATAGCGCTGCAATTGCGCCACGACGGGTTCCGGCAAAGGGGCCGGGATGATCAGCTGGGAATCCTGCGCCAGATATTTGGCCGCATAATCGTAAAACTCGTTGCAGGGAATAATTTCACCGGGCACTGAGGCCCTGGGGGTATCATTGCCCAGCACCGAGACTTCGACCTCGTGGGCGTCTTCAATCCCCTGTTCGACCACAATCTTGCGATCATACTGAGCGGCAATCTGCATGGCACTGACAAACTCGGTGCTGTTATGCGCCTTGCTGATACCAACGCTGGAGCCCAGATTCGCCGGTTTCACAAACAGTGGATACCCCAGGCTTTCACAATCGCGCTGCACCCGCTCCGGTGCGTCCTGCCAGTGTTTACGCAGTACCGTCCGGTACGGTGCTACCGGCAGACCGGCCTGCTCGCAGAGCGCTTTCATGACGGCTTTATCCATCGCTACTGCAGAGCCCAGCACCCCAGAGCCTACATAAGGAATACCGCTCAGCTCCAGCAAACCCTGCAGGGTGCCATCTTCGCCGAAAGTGCCGTGAATCAGCGGAAAAATGACATCAATAGCACCCGCATCAGTCCCGGCGTCTGCATTGGCGCCCGTTAATGACTGCAGCGTTGATCCGTCGGGACGGGGCAGCAAGGCAACCGGTGCACCATCCCCGGTTGCCAGTGCCCGCTCCTGTGGCAGTGCGGGTTGCGGCAGGCGCAGCCATTCTCCCTGCTTGGTGATCCCGATAGGAACGATATCGTACTTGCTGCGATCAATGGCATCGATCACCGACTGGGCTGATCGCAATGACACTTCGTGCTCGCAGGAACGCCCCCCGAACAGTATGCCGACCCGTATACGTTGCTTAGTCATCCGCCCGTTTCTCTGTCCTGAAATAATGCATTTCATCTTACACCAGACGCCGCCGGGTCGCGCAATCAGCGTGTAATGCACGCGTATCCATTTCCCGACTTATTTCAGATAGGGGAACTTCTCATCTGCAGGCCGGTCTTGCGCTCACAGGCATGCGTTTTTTAAACGCGCTTTTTCAGCCGGCACTATTCCGTATCTCATTCATTACGGCTTACGGTCTGGTTGTTAAATGCAAAAAATGCAAAGGGTCGCTGATTTTACGATTAAAACAGATGATGAATAATCAGATTTTTAAATTTGGGGATTATAGATAGATGGAACAATTGGATACCTTACTGACACTACCGGAAATTCAAACGGGAGCGATCCCTTTTCTGGGGGCGCTGATCGTGGCATTGTTGCTGCGCCCGTTGCGCTGGACCTGGTCTGGTCTCGGCCTGGCAGCCGGTTTTTATGCCAGCGCCTATGCGGTTAATGTATTGCACTTTACGCCTCTGAACAGCACCAGCAAACTACTGGCCATAGGGCTGGCTGCGGTGCTGACAGGTCTGCTGGCTGATCTGTACCGTGGCTCCCGGCAGCAATCGTTTCCGGTGTTGTTTATGCTCGCGGGGGCAGCCGCAGCCTGGTTGCTGTGGCCGATTATCAGCCGGCAGGAACTAACCATCATCTGGCCCAGTGCGTTGTCTGCCATTATTTATCTCGGCTGGATGGCAGCCTGGAGTGATGCTCTGCGGGATCGTCCCATCCGCGCCAGCGGTGCTGCCTGGGTACTGGGTCTGTCAATAGGTGCGATGAGCGTTATTGGCGCCTCGGCCAGCCTGGGTCAGTTGGGTATTGCTCTCGGCGTTGCAGCCGGTGCGATCTGGTTGCTCAGCATTCCGATGGCCGGCCTGCGCACCGGTTCGGTATTCGCGCTGACGGCACTGGTGTTGACCGCTGCACTCAGCCTGAATGGCGTGTTTTACGCCAAACTACCCTGGTTCAGCCTGCTACCGCTGGCTCTGATCCCCGCACTGGCCCTGATTCCCCTGCCGCAAACACTCTCGCGCTTCGCAGAAGCACTCCTGAGCGCCGTATTAATGGTGCCGTTCGGTTTGATCGCCGTGTTTCTGACCTGGCACGCAGCCGGGGGAGAAACGTCCTACTAGCACGGTTTCGTGCTTTCACAATCTGTTGTTTAACCCATTGTTTTAAAAAAGGAGAACGCCTAATGCGTTTTAGTTTACCGGTTATTGCTGTTGCCCTGCTGCCCTTCAATGCCACACTGGCAGCCGATACTTATACGATTGATCCCGATCACACTTATGTGACCTTCGCGGTGTCACACCTCGGCATGTCCACCATGCACGGACGGATCAATAGCACAGGCGGCTCATTCACTCTGGATATGGATGCCAAAACCGGTTCGATCACGGTCGATTTAGATCCTGCTTCTATCGATACCGGGCAACAAAAGCGCGACGACCATCTGCGTTCGCCCGATTTTCTGAATGTGGTTGAGTTCCCTGAGGCCGGCTTTGCCTCCAGCAGCGTCAGCCTGACCGACACCGGCGGCACCGTGGAAGGCAATCTGACATTGCTGGGACAAAGCAAACCGGTCACCCTGACCATCACCGGCTGGAACTGCGGCGATCACCCGTTCAGTAAAAAACCCATGTGTGGTTTCGATGCTCAAACCACTATCAAGCGTTCCGACTGGGGCGTTAACTACGGCATTCCGGCCATTGGCGAAGAGTTGACACTGTTCATTGAGCTGGAAGGTTACAAGCAGTAAAGCAGGACTTTCGGCAGGCCTTAGCCTGCCGATTCCCTCTCTGTCAGCAGAGGGGGACTATTGCAAAAAAATAACGTCTTCAGCGTTCTCGCACCTGACCATCAGCCAGCCACAATCGCCGCCACTGCGGGCCGGCCCACAAGCCTTCACGAACCTGCCGTTCCGCTTCCAGCAAGGCGCGATAGCGGGTGTCTTCCTCACACAGTCGTTGCGGTGCACCATCTTCGACAATCTGCCCGTCATCGATGACCCAGACCCGGTCAAACTGCCGGGTGTCACCGACATCATGCGAAATAAACAGCAGCGTGGCCTGCGGCCAATAGGTTCGGACCCGGCTTAGCAATTCACTGCGCTGCTCGCGATCCAGCCCCCGAAAAGGCTCATCCAGAATCACCAGCCGCGCGTCCGGTCGCAACATCGCTCGCCCCAGCCGCACCCGCTGACCTTCGCCACCCGACACCAGGCCACCGCCCTCACCGAGTGAGGTCTGCAAACCTTCCGGCAGTTTTTCCAGTACTTTCAGCAAGTCCGCTTGTGTAATCGCGTGATAGAGTTGTTCGGTCGTGACCGAGCGGCGACCGTAACGCAGATTATCAAGCAATGAGCGGTTCCATATCTGCACTGCAGGATCGACCCAGGCAATAGCCTGACGCAGCGCAATCATATGAGCACCACTGGCCGGCTCCTGATCGATCAGCACTTGCCCGGCAGCCGGGTTATGCCAGCCCAGCAATACCCCGACCAGACTGGATTTGCCAGCCCCGGAACGCCCCACCACCGCAACCTGCTCGCCGGCTGCAATCGTTGCCGAAATATCGTGCAGGATGGTATGTCCGCCGGCTTTGACCTGCAGCTGACGGAACTCAATCTGCATCCCGCCTGACTGGGTTATGGCATTTGATTTTGTCGTCGCCTGCTCTTGCGTATCCGGTGCTGACGCCAATTGCGTCAGGGCCTGTTCTTCAGGCGCACTCAGCGGCTCCAGCAGGCGCATCAGACGATTCCGATGGGTCGGATACTGCTGCAGGGTACCCGCCAGTACCTGACCGAGTGCCGGCAGACGCAAAATCCAGTACACCAGCAATAACACACCCGTAACATCATGCCCGGCATGCAGATAGCTCAGTAATAACCAGCCGGCGAAGAACACCCCCAGCAAACCCGCCAGGGCCCGCAAGCCGGTAAAGGTACGGTAGAAACTCCGACTGGCCTGCACCCACTGCACCAGCAGACCCTCGTGCTCGCGCCGTACCGCCTGCTCAGCACTGTGCGTACGGATCGGGGTCAAGCCCAGCATGGCATCCAGATAAAACCGGCTCAATGCGCCTTCATGCGTGCGCAGGTTCAAATCCTGCTCGATCAGCAGCGGCTGACTCAGCAGCCACAGCCCCAGGGTTACCGCCAGTGCCAGCAGCGGGATCAGCGCCCCGTCCGGAAACAGCCAGATCAGGGCCAGGGTCGTGAGCAATAACTCGAACAGGGTGCGCAGACACAGCACCGCCAGTTTGGGTAAATCGCGCAAAGCCCGCAGTTCATACACCCGATGCGCCATATCGGAGGTCAGACGGCTGCTGAAATAGCGATCATGCAGACGCGGGATTTTTTCCATAAACCGAATTCGCAACCGGTTTTCCAGCCGTCGTCCCAATAAAGCCTGCGCGGTACTGAGCGGAAATTCCAGCACCAGCATAATGCCCAGAAAAGCCAGTAAAGACAGCACGGCAAACAGGCGCCAGTCCGTCAGCGGCAAATCTTTTCACAGTTCAAGAACACCCCGAAACAGCAGGGCTTCCAGCATGACCCCCAAAGTCGCGACCCACAGGCTTAATGCAATCGCGGACGGGGCCAGCATGCCGTCGCTGCGCAACAGACGCCACATCTCCCACTCCGGGCGTGCTGGCGCCTCACACAGCGCCGCCTGCAGCTCAGCAGGCAGGGGCGGTGGTTCAGCCTGCTCGTGGGCCAGACCACGCACCTGGATCAGCACCGCACCGATCAACAACACATAAGGTACATCGGGTTCTGGCGCTTGTTCGGCCGGCAGTGGCCGCACTGACCAGTAGGCTGCCGGAATATCGACCTCATTGGCACCGTCCGGTTTTTCCTGCAGGAACTGCTGCAAGACACGACCGGCCTCATCGCCCGGCAAGATGGCTTTCCCCTGCAGCAGCACCGATACCATCCGCACAACGGCGTCCAGCATAGCCAGTCCGCGCCAGCCCGGATCTGCCGTAGCCTGCCGCAACAAGGCTTGCTGCAATTCGAGCGGAATCTCCAGAGTTGCCAGACTTTGCAGCAACGGATTGAGAAACTCCTCGCTGCCGGCCCATTCACGCCAGTCAGCAGCGGCTACCGGCTGGCGGTGGATATACAGCTCGCGTAACAACTGCTGGCGCTTGATCCAGCGCCGCCCCTTGGCCGGGTCCATCACTTGCACCCAGCGCCCGTGCAGACGCCAGATCACCACAAAATGGGTCATCCCGTCAGGCAGTTGCAGCACCACCAGAGCGGGCAGATTGGCCCCCTCATCCGCCAGCAGATGATCCGGCGGCAGCATGACCTGTTGTGCATCCAGTCCCAATTGCAGCGCGACATCTTCCAGAGTGTCAATCGAGGTGCCATCGACATCGGTCTGACAGGCTTCCCGCAAACGGCCATAACTGAGCGACACGCCATAGCCTTCCAGCAGGCATTTAAGCGCTGCCGGACCGCAATCCATAGCCGAAGTCTGTACGACCTCGGGTGCCAGCCAGCGGCGCTCTGCTGGCTGGGCTACGACAGGCGTGGCCTCAGGCATCGTTGTCAGATTGGGCCAGTCCGATATGCTGCAGGACCAACCGGGCCGGACTCAGACGTTTGACAATAACCTCGACGCTGGCGGCCAGCGGCACTATCGGCTCGTCAGGCAGACCGATCGGCAACGATACCGGCTGTCCTGGCGGTACGGCAAAGCGCACCTGCCCCGGCGGCAAATCAATCGGATTCACCTCCGTTACAATGGCATGTACCGGGGGCCGCATCACCGGCGCACGGTTACTGTCCTCCGCCGCGTCCGTGTCACTGTCCAGGCGGATCAACGCCTTTTGACCCCGTTTCAGCCGGGCTACACTGGCGAGCGAAAACTCACCGATCAAAAAACCATTCTCATCGGCGTTCAGCATCCGGCCGGTTTCACTGAAACTCACGCTGGCCAGGAAAAACCAGCCCAGCCAGATCGCCATTAAAGCGATACCGGTCAGCAAACCCAGTAGAGGCGCACGCCAGCTGTCAGCCTGCAGTGAACGTAAAGACCGTGAAAACGCTATTGCCATAACACCATCCAGTATTATTGAAATCCAGCCGCCCGGTAGCGGCTCGGTGGCAAACCCAGCCAGCGCTTGAACGCCCGGTTGAAGTTGCTGCTATCGGAAAAGCCCAGCAAAGGTGCGATCTGCGCCACGCTCAGCTGTGTTCGGTTGATATACTGCAAGGCCAGTTCCAGGCGGGTTTCATCCAGTAACTGCTGGTACGAGGTACGCTCTTCGCGCAGGCGGCGTTGCAGACTGCGCAGGCTCAGATTCAGCTGTTGCGCGATTTGTTCTTCGGAAAACTTGCCGGTTACCAGACGATCCATAAAAATCGCCCGCACCCGCTCGGACAGACGATTGCTGTCAAAACGGGCCAGATAATCCGCCACGATTTTATCATTCTGGTACGCCAGTTCCGCATTCCCGGTTGGCAGCACCGCCTCGGCGGCGGTTTTCTCCAGTACCAGCTCGATACGCTCATCACCTGTTTCCACCGCATCGCCATAATGCCCCTGCAAAGCGATGACCAGGCCTGCCTGCGCGGGCGGCAGCCGGAACCGACCCGGTTTTGCATCCGGCCCCTGCAGATGGCGGAACAGTTCCAGCAGCAATACCAGGGTTAAATCGATCCGTGCCGGCGGCACCATCTGCATGAATGACAGGCCCAGGGTGTAATCGCTCTTGTTTTTACTGATCTCGAACACGGTCGCATCCGACACAATACGAAAATAGCGCACCAGCCGCTGCAGAGCCGCCAGCAGGGTTTCACTGGCGAGCAGTGAAAAGCCCAGAGCGTGCAGACTGGTCGGCGCGATATAGCGTCCGACAGTTACCCCAAACCGCTCATCACCGCTGGCCGCTGTCGCCAGCTCGATCAGGCGGTTCAGCCCGCTGTCGGGATAGCGTGCGTTAGGGTTTTTGATCGCTTCCGTGTCCAGCCCCGCCTGCACCAGCAGCGCATCGACTTCCACACCATAAGACCGCGCAGCGCGCACAACGGCAACCGCAATACTGGTCAACGTACTGTAATGCTTCATATTGGTATTCAATGGGCTGGCAGATTCTCACTGTAATACTACGTTAATGGCGGCGCACCGGATGTCAGCTCAGTCCGACATGACCAGCACATCGGGATGACTGGAATACAGCTTGGCCACAGTTGCAGCATGCCGCTGCAGCACAGCGGCCTGATTGATATACCCTTTTTCGGTCAACTCACCGGCATCCATCGATAAAGGCTGGGTCAGAAACAGCGCCCGGCCGATCCGTTTGTTACTGCTCATCTGACGGGCATTATACTGGCGCAACAGAAAACCCATATGCACCTGCAACTGCCGCTGCTGCGCCAATTCCGCTGCGGTCATGCGGGCAGCCTGTGGGCCCAGCAGGCGCTGACATCCCTGCGGACTGAGCAATAATAATACCGCAATCTCGGGCCGATCCGGCGCAGCGATAATCACATCCTGCAAGAACGGCGCACAGGCCGAGATCAAGTCAGCTCGTAACGCGCCAGTATGCACCCACAGCCCGTTTTTCAACTTGAAATGCTCCGCCAGCCTGCCGCCAAACACGATACCGGCATCGGGATCGGCAGGGTCCAGCAGGCGGCCACCATCGCCGGTACGAAAAAAGCCTTCGTCATCAAAAGCCTGCAAGCTCTCTTTGAACTGTTGCCAGTAACCCGGAAAAACCTGCGGCCCGCGCACCCGAAGCTCAAACAGCGGTCCGTCTTTTTCATTGCTGTCAAACTCGATCAGCGTGTCTCGCCCCGCGCCCCGCCTGGCAGAGCTGCTGCGCTCATCAAGCGGAACAAGCTTCAACTCGGCCCCCGGCAGTGGCACACCGAGCCAGCCCGGCGGCTGAGTGCCGGCCAGGGGCGAACTGTTCTCCTGCGGTAATTCAAAAGACGTGTTGGCGGGCGTTGCTGTGGCAGGGGCGGCGGTTTCAGTGGTCCCCCAACCTGTCACCAATGGCAGCGGAATACCACGGATATCGTGGGCCAGCCGTTGCAGCCGCTGCGCCAACTCTGCCGGCAAGGTCGATGCCACACAAAAGAGCAGATCCAGATCGAAGAAAAAATGCTCCGCCAGGATACGGTCCTGCTCCAGCGCTGTTGTCAGAGCAGCGAAACCGGCTGGCTCGTGGCAATAGAGTGTCGGCGCGATTTCCCGCAGATTGCTCACTGTCTGTTCGAACTGACCCGGTACCGGTTTGCCACTGTCGATATATAGAGTACCGCCGTGTCGCAGCACCAGATTAAAATTATGGTTGCCGCCAAACGCAGTATGCCAGGGTAGCCCGTCTACCAGAACCGGGGGCCGCGCCACCAGAAACGGCCAGATTTGCAATAAGGCCTGCTGCTGGGCACAGAGCATGCCCTGCGTACTGATCACCCCTTTCGGTGGCCCGGTGGAACCGGCGGTGTGCAAAATTTTGGCAACGGTGCCCGCGGTAACCTTGTGATAGGCCCGGTACATGGCTTTATTATTATCCGCCTCGGCCAGTTGCTCAAAAGCCAGCGCGCCCGGCCAGGCTTTACTGTTAGCCACTGTCAGCAGAGTGTATGGATGATTTTTCAGTACCGGTGTCAGTGCTTGCAGGGCTGCCTGAAAAGGAATGATATCCGGCACGAAAACCAGCCCTGGCGTCAACAACGCGACAATGCTTTTCAGCCGGTTGAAATCGCTCGACTGCAGCGCATAGGCCGGCGCGACCGGTGCGACCGGCAAGCCAATATGCAGGGCTGCCAGTTGCAACAGGGCAAACGGGATGCTGTTATCTGACAGTAGCAGCAGCGGGCGCTGGGGATTGGGATTTAAGGCCAGCAAACCGGCCGCCAGCCGCTCGACACTGCGCAAGGTCTCCGCATAGCTGATTTTGAGCCATCGCCCGTTTGCCTCGCGCTCGGCCAAAAACGTCCGTTCGGGCTCGGCACCGGCCCATATCCGCAGATAATCACCCAAACGGGTTTTATACGGTCGCAGTGCTTGCCGTTCGCGTATAAGCAGGCTGCCATCTGCCTGTTTGATAAGCTCATTATCCGGTTGCCAAAACCGTGCTGTCGCCATGTCTGTCTTCCTTGTTAAATCTGCCCTGGATTGAATCTGCCCTGGGTTAAATCTGCTCCGGACGCTATGTTGCCCCGGCAACGATCCTGAATTCGCTCAGATAATACCCTGAGCTTGCAGCGCACTGATTTCAGACTGGAAAAACCCCTTTTTGCGCGGTGTATCGGCCTCCTGGCCACCGTTTGCCTGTTCTGGCAATTTTATTTTGATAACGGCAGAATTTTATCGTCTGTGGGTTCGCTCATTGGGGCCGTCTCCATCAATTGGACGTATCGCCAGATGCCGCTTCGGCGCACAATCGCCGCACCGCGTCATGGGTACTGCTGAAGGCCAGTTCCGGCAGTTCATCAAGCGCAAAAAAACCGGCGGCCATGGCATCATCGGCGGCTTGCAGGTGGCCGCTGATGCGACAGGCCTGATACAGAATAAAAATCGATGCCCCGCCCTGTTCAGGCGGATTATGATAAACATCCACCAGCCGGGTGACTTCGACCTGCAGGCCGGTTTCCTCCAGCACTTCGCGCACTGCAGTGGCGGGCGGCGACTCGCCGATATCGGCATAGCCCGCTGGCAGACTCCAACATCCTTTAGCCGGCGGAATGGCGCGCTGTACCAATAACAGCTGGCCCGCCTCGACTACCATAACACCCACCCCGACTTTGGGTTCGATAAAGTGGATATAACCGCAGGCGCTGCAGACCCGGCGTGGCTTGCCAGCCGCCTCACGGGTGGTCATCGCAGCAGCGCAGCGGCAGCAATAGCGGATATCGTCAGGCGCGCTTAGCATGGTTGGCTAAACGCGTCTTCGCGCGCCAGATAGCAAACCAGCCACATCACGCTAGCTGCGAGCGGAAAAAATCCGCCGTGCGCTGATTCGCCAGCGAGGCGGCCTGAGCATCGTAATGAATACCCTGATTACGGGCAAACGCGTGATTCACCGCAGGATAAACATGCACCGCAACCTGGGCATGATCTGCCAGTGCCGCCCGGATTTTGGCTTGGGCATCTTTGTTGACGAACTCGTCCTCTTCCGCCACATGCAATAACACCGGTTTACTGATTTTACTGGCTTCATCCAGCTTGTCATCGATACCCACGCCGTAATAAGACACATTGCAATCCGCGTCCGAACGGGTCGCCATCAGATAAGCCAGCAGTCCACCCAGACAAAAGCCGACGCTGCCAACCCGTCCTGTGCAACCTTCTGCAGCACGCAAATGCGCCAGCGCGGCCTTGAGATCAGCCACCCCTTTGTCCACATCAAAGCCCTGGTACAGTGCGAAAGCGCGTTGCCACTCGGCATCGGTTTTATCTGTCAGCTGGATACCCGGCTCCTGTCGCCAGAACAAATCCGGACATAAAGCGATATAGCCGTCAGCAGCGAGCTGGTCACAATGAGCCCGCATGTCCTGGTTAACGCCGAAGATTTCCTGAATAACCAGTATGCCCGGAGCCGGTAAGCGGCTCGGCCGGGCCAGATAGCCGGTAAATTCGCCGTCAGGGCCGGTGAGGGTGATGTCTGGCATGGCATGACCTCCTATATGTCGTGTGTTATCAATAAAATTGCAGCAAGGAAGCTGTTTTTACAAACCGCTGCTGAGCATCCGGGATACCTGATGATCAGAAATCAATAAGATATTGATTGTCAGCAAATCGTGTTATTCAAAGCCGTATTATTTTAGCCTAACTTGAGCAGCCAAAACTGTCACGATGCCGCTTTGGCGCGCCGCAGTCTGGCTTCACGCCGGACGACATAGGTTGCACTGGCGAAAATAATGAAACCACCCAGCAAGGTCCATATATCCGGTATTTGCGCGAAGAATACATAACCGATCAAACTGGCCCAGATCAGACGCAGGAACGTGATCGGCTCGACCGCGCCCATATCCGCGGCCTGATATGCATACACCAGCGCCAGCTGCGCTCCACTCCGATCAGCCCGATGCCCACCAGCAACAGCAGATTGATCAGGCTCGGCGTCTGCCAGACCCATAATGCCGGCAACAGGGTCAATGGTGTCATGAGCAGGGTCATATAGGCACTGATGGTGACCGGCGAATCACGTTCCGTCATCCGCTTGGCCATCAGGCGTCCTGTGCTGCCCAATACCACAACCAAGAGCATCAGCCACATACCCAGACTGATCTCCTGTACACCGGGGCGGATAATAACCAGTGCGCCGCAAAAGCCGACAATCAGCGCGCTCCAGCGGCGCGAAGGCGGGCTTTTCGCCCAGGAACAGGATAGCGCCCAGCGTGATCGCCAGCGGCATCGCCATTTGCAAAGCCGCCACCTGCGCCAGCGGAATCAGGCTGATCGCGGTGAATGCCGCCAGCATATTGGCCGACATAATGGTCGCGCGCAGACAATGCAGACCGAGCTGCTCGGTGTGCAGCAGTGACAAACCACGCTGCCAGAACCAGGGCAGAAAGATCAGCAAGCCGAACACATTGCGCAGAAAGGCAATCTGAAACGGATGCATTTCGGCAGACAAAGCCCGGATCACACCGTGCATGGAGGCGAACAGCAAGGTGCTCAGTACCATCCAGAAAATGCCTTGCACGCTGGCCGGCAAGCGCTGGTAAAACGCGGCTAGCCGTTTACGATTGCGTGTTATGCCAAACTTGTTGTTCAAGTCATGGTTACCTCAGGGTGTGTGTTTGGTATTCAATACGGTCTCGCTTAAACTCTACGGAAAACCGTCTGAGGAGACACACCCATGAATGTTTATGACAGTGTGCTTGAGTTGATCGGCAATACACCGCTGGTCCGCCTCAATAAAATCGTCAAACCTGGTATGGCCACAATTTACGCCAAAGCTGGAAAACCTTAACCCCGGCGGATCGGTTAAAGACCGCATGGCCTGGAACATGGTACGCCATGCCGAACAGGCCGGTTTACTCAAACCCGGCGCAACACTGGTGAAAGCACCTCCGGCAATACCGGCCTGGGTCTGGCGATGACGGCTGCAGTGCGGGGCTATCGGGCAATTTTCACCATGCCGGATAAAATGAGCCAGGAAAAAATCGATATGCTCAAGGCCTATGGTGCGGACGTTATCGTCACCGCACCGATCTGCCGCATGATCACCCCGACAGCTACGTGGAAGTCGCCAAGCGGGTCGCGCGCGAAACACCGGGCGGATTCTACACCGATCAATACTACAATATGGACAACCCCGAAGCGCATTATCTGACCACAGGCCCGGAGTTGTGGGCCGACACCGATGGCAAAATCGACGCGCTAGTCGGTGGTATCGGCACCGGAGGCACCATTTCCGGTGCCGGCAAATACCTGAAAGAACAAGCTGCTGCCGCTGGCCGCAGTGTCAAAATCATCTGCCCGGACCCCTACGGCAGTATTTATTATGACGAATTCCATAAAGGCCGGTCCGACGAACCGGGGACTTACCGGGTCGAGGGTATCGGGCACGATTTCATGGTCGGAACGCTGGATTTTTCGGTCATTGATGACATCATCCAGGTCTCTGATAAAGATTCATTTCTGACCACCCGCCGACTGGCCCGCGACGAAGGCATTTTCGCCGGCGGTTCCAGCGGCACAGCGGTGCACGGCGCGCTGCAGGTTGCGGCTCAACTGGGTCCCGGCAAGATTGTAGTCGTCATTATCTGCGACTCGGGCGATCGTTATCTGAGCAAATGTCATAACGACACCTGGATGAAAGATCTCGGTTATCTGGAGCCAGAACCCAAATTGCCCGGCCAGGTAGCTGACCTGCTGCACTTCAGAAACCACCCGGTGGAATTCGCCCAGAGCGGATGAAAGCATTGTCAGCGTGGCCAGACGGATGGCGCAACAAGGCATTTCACCGTTACCGATTATTCCCGCCAGTGACTCGCCCGTGACTCTCCTGGGCAGTTTTTTATGGTCCATGAGGCGGATTTGCTGCAGCACATGGTGAGTGGCGATGCGAACGCCAGCGACCCTATTTTAAGCGTCGCCCAAGCCGCTGAAAGGCCAGAGTTGCTCCCGCTGATCCGCTGGCGAAGTACGGTCGGTGTTCGACGACGATAATGTTGCTGTCGTGGTCGATCAGGGCCGGATCAGCGGCATTATCAGCAAAATTGATCTCATTGAATACCTGGCCAGCCGGAGCTGATCAAGCGGTTAAACGGCAACTGACCTGACCCAGCTCACCGAAATCCGGCAATGATATGATCATCCGCCTTGATCGGACAAGGCGAACCACAGACGCCAGTGGTCACCACCTGACCGGCCTGCAGCCCTTCACCCAGTAATGCAGCCTGATTGGCCAGCCAGGTCATCGCACTCAGCGGGCTGCCGAGCACATCCGCGCCCTGCCCGGTTGTTACGGTCGCATCATTGATGATGAGCTTGACCGGCTGGGCGGCCAAATCCAGCGTCCGCCAATCCGCCGTGACTGCATCACCAAGCACAAACAAATGCGCGCAGGCATTATCCGCAGCCAGTTGCGCGGCACCTGCCGTGGCAAAATCGGCAAAACGCGAGTCGGGCAGCTCGATGGCCGGATGCAAACTGCCGATAGCGGCCAGCACCTCGGCTTCCGAATACGGCTCGTCACGCGCAGGCAAGGAACTGGCCAGTTTGAACGCGAACTCCGCTTCGGCAACCGCCATTTTATTGCTTTGCATTGATGCACTACCGCCAGCAGCAATAATCTGGCTGGCCAGCAAACGCCCGCCTATCGGGCCATCCACGCCAATATGAGCCTGCCCGGTTGGATTGGTTGCCGCGATTTTCCAGCCAAATACTGTCTGCCCGGACACGGCTGGCAGACAGGCCTGAATAGCGTAACCGTCAGCTAAAGATGCCGGACGCAGCGCCGGCGGTAATGCAGTTAATTTATCGCCCTGACGCCAGGCATGCCAAAGCTGTTCAGCGGCTTGTTGTGGGTTCATATCAGTTGCTCCGTTAGCACGTTCTGGTTATTGACATAGCATTCCCCCCTCGCAGAAAACTCGCGGGAAAAGGGAGAAAGAGAACAAAAGGAGCATCAGTATGCCGCAACGCGCTATAGCTGGGAAATACCCCTCACATTCTCCTTTTTGAGCAAGGACGACTGAACAGCGCTATTGCGTTGCTAGATGAGAGGCAAAAAAATACCCCGACCATCAGGCCGGGGCATTGTGCAGATTGCTTTTTATGGTCAGTTTAGCGACGGCGGCGCTGGCCTGCCAGTAAAGTGGCAAAACCAAGCAGACCCGACATCAGGATGATACCCCACTGGGATAATGTGGGTATGGGCTTCGTAGTGCCGGTTCCCGGTATTGGAAACGGGAATGTATCGTCCTCGGCGGCACAGCTTAACGCAATCGTTTGCGTGTTCGCATTATCGAACGCGATGCTTAACTCACCGGTTTGTGCAGTATCCGTAGCCGTACAGCTGATAACGATCGTACAGCTGTTAGTTGGTGCCAGATCCGTCGGACAGTTATTGCTATCAATTGTAAAAGGACCGGTTACGGAGGGAGAAATATTTTCCAGATCCGCCGTCCCATCATTACCTAGGGTAGCAACACCTGTCGCGACCTCCCCGACCGGAGCTTGTAGCGTCAATTGTGTTGGCGGCGAAATTACAGGATCGGGCACGGGCACAACACCGGTGCAGGTTAGCGTCGCATCGAGGTTCCCCCCATTATCAGGATCATTCGTGGGTACCCGTAATGTTCCCGTGTAGAGTTGCTCTAGCGCTGGCGTACAAGTCACCGCAACCGTGCAGGTGCCAGACGTGCCGAGATCCAGGCCATTGGTGCAGTTATTTGTGTCGATGGCGAACACACCGCCAGCATCGTCAAACAAAACCGCATCGCCAGACAAGACCAAAGCCGCCGTACCGTTACTGGTCACCGTTGAGTTCTGTGCTGTGCTGGTCTCGGTGACATTTTGGTCGCCGAAATTGATACCGGAAATGATTCCACTCGGCGCTATGCCATTACAGGTCAGTGTCGAATCCTGATCACCTGCGTTGGTGGGCACCCGTAAAACTCCATTGACCGGCCCTACCGCCGCTGGCGTGCAGGTCACTGAAACGGTGCAGGTGCCATTCGTACTGAGGTTCAGGCCATTGGTGCAGTTATTCGTGCCGATGGCAAACACACCGCTGGGATTAGTCGGCAGGGTAGCGGCGCCTGACACAATCAAGTCCGCCGTGCCGTTACTGGTCAGGGTCGCATCCTGCGGTGCGCTGGCTACACTAACATCCTGGTCGCCGAAATCAATGTCGGTGATAGTACCGGAAGGCGTGGGAGCCGCCTCACCTGTACAGTTAAGGGTAGCGTCGAGATTGCCCGCGTTGGTGGGCACCCGTAAAGTTCCACTGACGGGCCCTACCGCCGCTGGCGTGCAGGTCACTGAAACGGTGCAGGGGCTGCCGCCAGACGGGCCGAGGTTCAGACCATTGGTACAGTTATTCGTGTCGATGGCAAACACACTGCTGGATTGGTCAGCAGGGTAGCGGCGCCCGACACAATCAAATCGCCCGTTCCGGTGCTGGTTACCGTGGCATTTTCCGGAGCGCTAGTCACGGCTATTGTTTCAGTGCCGAAATTAACAGGACTAGTAATATTTCCATTCGGCGCCAAACCAGCGCACAGCAGCGCTGTATCAATATTGCCTGCATTGGTCGGTATCCGCAGTACGCCGTTAAACGGTCCCGCCGCTGTCGGCGTGCAAGTCACTGATACGGTACAGGTGCCATTCGTACTGAGGTTCAGGCTATTGGTGCAGTTATTCGTGCCGATGGCAAACACACTGCTGGGATTGGTCGGCAAGCTGACAGGGGTCGACACAATCAAGTCCGCCGTGCCGTCACTGGTCAGAGTCGCATCCAGTGGTGCGGTGGTTACGTTAAACGTTTCGCTGCCGAGATCGAGCGGATCCGGGGTGATTGTGCCGCTGGGTGTGCCTGTGATGGTGATTTGGCCACTGGTTGCATTACAAATGCCCTCGTTACTATCCGTATTGCGACAAGTGCCAGTGCCACCTGCATTACTAACTGTCAAAGGTTCGATACTAGGTGCGGTCGCGCCAGCGTCAATGTCGAAACTAACTGAGCCAGCGCCGTCTCCTAATGCTACTAACGTCGGGACACCAACATTGGTGAAAGTCATAGTAATTAAACCCACACCATCATCATTGCATGTTGCAATGCTAGCATTAGGAATCGTGGGACAAGTTAACGTATTAACTGTCAAGACAGCTGAGTCATAAGCCAATGTGTACTGTGTTGCAGCGAGATTCCCATCACCTGTAAACGTCAAATCGACAGATATGTCAGTATCACCAGGTGCTCCAGAAGCCATTCCTGCTGTAAACTGAGCGGCTTGCGCAGTGGCTAATCCATTAAGCAACATTAATAGAAAAAAGCTGGTTAAAAATTTTCATATTTACAAATTCCTACATTGAGGATAAAAAAACTGTTAGTGCTAGTCAGGAGAGCAGTCAGCTGCATTTGGGCCTTGGCTGAAAATTTCTAAAACATCGAATACATCGTCGAAATTAATCTCACTATCACCTGTGTAATCAGGCTGTCCACCGGTTAATCCTGCTGCTGCAAACTCGCCTAAGATATTGAACACATCATCAAAATCCCGTGTTCCATTCAGATCCGTATCACCCGGGCACAAAGGCTCAGTCTGAGCCGGCTCATCCAACTCCAGCGACACAAAATGATCAAACGCCAGATTGGCCGCCAGATTTGGCGTAGTGCTCACGATATGCCCGATTTGCTGGGTGTCCAGCATACCGGTCATAGCCGTGCTACCAGCCGATTGGCCATTAATACTGAAGCTCACATTATTGCCGTCCCAAACTGCCTTGTAATGATTCCAGCCATTGTAATTCGCCGCCGGCGCATTGATAGCACCGTTCAGCGTATTGCCACCGATTACAACGAGATCGGCGGTGCCGTCGCCTTTGACTCTTATCTCAAATTTAGGGCTGCTGTTATCCGAGGCGCGGAAAATAGTGACCGTATTACTGATGGTGCTGCCGGTATTAAATTGGGTCAAGGCATAAAAAGCAACAGTATATGTGCTGACATCGCCCATGGTGTGGGTCAAGGTATTACCCAGTGCTGCCGCTTGATACGCACACTCACCCTGATAACGCGGTAATGCGGCGCTGCCGCCACTTTGCGTCCAGCTGGCGTTGATCGTACAGGCCTGAGCCGGGTTGGCGATACAAAACAGCATTGCAAAAACACCGACTAATAAAGTGCTTAACCCCTTGCCATGACTTTTTACTGCAACCATCATCATATCCTCGTAGTGGATCTATTATTACGCTGATGTATCTTAATAGCAACATAAATTGTTGCTATTACAACAAACGAATAGACTATTACCTAATACTCAGCGGCAAAGACTGCATGCCTCGCTAAGGCTTAGCGTTTTCAAAATAATCGATCAGCAACGCTTCGCTGTTGACGCCCTGACATTGATAAATACGGACATCGTCGATAAACCAGCCATCGGCACCAACGGCTGGGTCTGTACCCACCCGAAAACGAAAACGAACACTTTGCCCTGCTAACGACGTCAGATCCAATTGTGACGCATTGTAACCGTTAGTTGTGAGTTGAGAAAATGCCAGGCGACCGGCCAACGGATTGCTATCAGTTGTGGAAAGCGTATCACTATAATCTAATCCCGCTGTTATCAATCCTCCTGCATCATTCCAGCTTGCGCCACTATTCGTGCTGTACTCAATAACGCCGCCGTCATAACCCGCCTCAAAGCCGATATAATGGTTGAATTGCATGCGCCCGCCCGCTACCGGAATAATTATATCGCTGGTCATTTCAATGGCAGAATCGCCGACCGCATCATCATCGTGCCCCCATAACGATAATTGCCCGCTGCGCGCAAAACCGGATGCGTAGGTCCAATGTGCCACACCGCCACCGATATTGTTTAAAACCCATTGCCTTGAGCTAGTGTTTTCCAAATCGTCGAAAAATAAAGTAATCGGGTTCTGGCCGACTGGGCATAAGTCCGGTTCCTGCGGCTGGCCGCAAGGCGAGGTGGACAATTCAACCGCGTCCAGGGCTTTTTTGACCTCGCCACAATTGGCCGTCGTAATACCTTGCGTACCGATTAAATCCTGGCAGGCTTGTTGAACAGCGTCGTAATAATCCAGAAAATTCGAGCCGCTGCTCAGATAGTGATTCAATACCCGGTAATGCACGGCAGCGGCTTTATCCAGCCCGATACCGTTAACCGTCTGGCCGTTGTAGCTGCCACCATCGACCATTAAGGCATAAGCGTGGTTCGGCACGCCGCTGTTACTATGCACTCCGCCGTTATCCGAGAAAGAGCATACAAATCGCGTATCGCTGACTTTGGCGGGGTCGTTGAATGCGTTTGGGTTCAGCATATTGCGAAGAGCGCCAATTCCCGGCAAATCTTCGCCCATCTGCCAGCGCACGGCGAGCGTATCGGTACCGCCGCTATTGCTTAAATCAATGGTTTCGCCAAAGATATCCGAGAATGATTCGTTCAAAGCGCCCGATTGCATGAAATAAAGCAAATCCGCTGTATATTCGGTTACCGCATGCGTTAGTTCGTGGGCATCGACATCGTCTGCTCTGGAGAACCCCGCGCCGTAGACCATCTGCGTACCATTCCAAAAAGCATTTACATACGGACAGTCAAATATAGCGGGACAAAAATCGACGGTAGAGCGCAAAACAGCGCCTGCATCGTTGTAACTATCGCGACCGTGCTGATTCAGGAAATAATCGTAGGTATCGCCCGAGAAATCATAAGCGGCGTTCGCATCCAGATCGCCGGTCGGCAAGACCGCCTTCGTTGCGAACCAAAAATACAGGGGAGCCTACCTGCCACTGTGGCGTCATAGATCAAGCGGGTTTGGCATCGGTGAGTTGACTGAAATTCAGCAATACGCCTCCTTGCTGGGCATCGATCCAGATCAACTCCCGTACATCGATCCGAGTGGCCTCGATAAACCAGGCCAAGCGTGTCGGCGACTGCCTATCCGTCAGCAAGCCGCGATTGAAAATCACCAGACTGGGGGTACTGTAGTTCGCATCGATGATCGCATAATATTTTTCTATCAGTGCGCGCGCGCTGGCCAGTGCTTCGACTGCCGTGATAGCGGGCGTGGTATCGAACCCGTCCAGATCCGGCAAGGTATCGGCCAAGACCGAAACAACCTGATTACCGCGCAGATGGATGCTGACTTCTCCGGCGCTGACCGGGATGCCTTCATACTGCTGTTGCAAACGCACATGAGACATGCCAACAGCATCAGCATCGGCAGTCGCCAACACACGGATATTATCGCGGTCTGCCACGCCAAACGCTGGACCGAAATCCGCCATAAACGCTAAAGCGGCATTAGCCGGGTTCACTGTCGGAAGAATCCCCGGCAAAGCAAGCGAATCACCCTCGGCAAAACGCATCGAGCGAACCAGACCGGTTACCGCCGAATACTGCACAGCCGCCGGTTGCGTTAAGTCTGCGTTGAGTTTCTGGATAGCAATCGCCACATCAGGAAGTGCTTGCGCGTGTCCCAACAGCGGGGTCAGTAGTGTCAGGATAAAGCCCAGCACAAGCGCAAGCGCAAGCGCAAGCGCAAGCGCAACGAGCTGGTTGCAGCATTGCGGTCTTATTATTTCAATCATAAATGAGTTTCAAGCATGGTTACTTGCCGGTTGATCGACCTGTCGCAAAGCCAATACATAGCGCTTATTAAAAGCCGCTTGCTTCTACACTATCTCACTCCGAACAGGAAGGCTCTGCTTCAAAAGTATCCGTCAGAATTGTTTCGGCCGTTTCGTAGGCAACGATCAACTCCGGTGGTGGGGTGGAGATCCCTGGATTTTGCACGCTGTCCCGGCTGTTAAAACGGCGGGCGCTGAAGCCACCGGCATCACCCAGTAATATCCAGCCAAAGTTGCTGGCGGGAGTGTCCAGCCAGGTTTGCACATCGGCGAGTAATTCGCTGGTGCAGGGCCAGCTGTAAACGGTTTCGATATCGCCAACGACAGTGCTGCTGCTGACTGACGCCAGATAATCACCCTCTGCGCCAGGATTTGTCCAGGTTTCTGCCGGGTCACGCCCGTAAAAACGCTGATGCCAGGTGGCATCGTCATTTTCGGATGGTGCCCCTTGCCCCTCTGCCCCGGTGGCATTGGTTGCCCCTTCTCCCCAGTCGATTGTCAATCGATGTAGAAACAGTGTGATCGGGACGGTATCGGGTGGTGCGTTGGACAGATGCAGTCGCAGCTCGGCATAGGTGATAATGGCACCGGCCGGAATTGCCGCAGCAATGTCAAATTCCAGCAGTGCGCGGCGCAATTTCCAATTGCCATCGAACCCGACCCGACCGGCAAACAGATAATCACCGGCACCATTGGCACGTTCAGTAATGGTCATACCGCTGTCCGCAACTGTTTCGTACAGCGTGGTGTCCTTGCTGGCAGAAAGCACAACAGTAGTAGCTGCTGCTGTAGGCTCCAGCGACATTACGCTGAGAATAATTAGCGAAAACAATCGGCTCATCATAAATGCAGCAGCTTCCTATTAATCAAAATTGTCCGATAAGATCTCATTACCAGTTGCGCCGCCAAGCGGTTTAAAAACGCCCTGTGGAGAATAATTGCTAAACCCCGGAAAAACACTGCTCAGTGTATTTGTACTGTATTGGCAGCGCTGCATAAGGTATTCGCCAAGAACATTGCGAAAATCCGTGGTTGTCGCTACCGCACCTTCGAACAATTCGGGCGTAAAGAGACCCGTTTTCGGATTGGGGTAGGTGACCCAATCCGAGCCTGGATATAAACCGGGCCACTCCCCATACACCGCTCCGCCTGCAACCGGTTTGCCGAGCGCCAGCATAATATTGCCACTGCCGTGATCAGTGCCCTGATCGTAGTTTTGAAAGGCACGGCGTCCAAACTCGCTTTGCAGGATAATAGTGGTGCGGTCGAAATAATCGCCGCCGCTTTGTGCCAGATCGTCCAGAAAGGCTGCGATAGACTGACACAGCACACCCAGCGAATTATCGAAATAATTGCCCGAATTCTGTCCGGTATGGGTATCCCAGCCACCAAAATCGAGCGCGGCGATGCGCAGACTCAAATCGGTGTCAAGCTTGATCAATTGAGCTAGATCGCGCATCCGGCGAGGGAAAGAACCGCCGCTTTCGATAGGATAAGGTACCGTGCCGCTGCCGGTATAGTCCGAATCATAGCTGGTTCGCATGATCTCCTCGGCGGTCAACGCCTGAAAACCAGCCTGTTCGATGCTGTCGCCAACAGGATTGTAAAGGTCTGGCAGCAGTTCGATCTGCATTAAATCATCTGGAAACTCCGAATTATTGTTCCATCGCCAGAATGCATTATCGATACGGAAATCGCCAGGGGAATACACCGTCAGCGCCGATGTATTGCCCAACAGGCTGGTCGGCGGCGTGCTGCGAAACGCAATAATCGGGATTACCATCTGATCGGGATATAAATCGAGCGTTTGCGTCATGGCGGCGAGAATAGCGATGCAACCAGCCGGTCAATCCGTTGACCTGGCCCGGGGTGCCCTAACTCGATGTATTTTTCAGCATCAAAATGGCTGCGCGAGGCGATATCATTCGGCGTACCAGTGGCATTAATCACCGCCATCAGGCCGGAGTTATATAAATCCAGCAAGGGCGCAGCGGCCGGATTGAGTCCAAAACCACTGTTGCCGAGCGGCAAAGCACTACCCGTGCCGCTATCCGGAATTGCCAGGCCAGGCCGCATCAGGGCGTAATACGCGTAATCATTGCCCAATGGCAGTACTACATTACAACCATCGATGCCGCCACGCAGAAAAATATAAACCAATAGTTGGTCATTCTCATTAGCGGGCGCGGCCCAGGCGTTAAAACCAGCGCCCATGCTGCCAAGCGAAGGCGGAATGAGTTTAAGAAAATCGCGTCGATTGAAATGGCTCATAACAGATAGCTCGCGGTTGATAGTTGGGGGCTGATCAGAAGGTGCACGAATCGGCAAAATTTAGCGCAGCAGGTACTCTGGCGTTATCAGAATACTGGCAACCAGGGTTTGCAAACGCTGTGCGACATAGGCCTGCGAGGGAGAGTTACTCCACTCCTCCAGATCAAGATCGAGCACCGTATCGGGGCTGGCGGCATCCTGCTGCATAAATGCAATCAGCTGCGCCCGTTTATCAGACGCGAATGCCGGCGTACCACCAGGGGCATAACCCAGAATGCGTTCCAGCCAGTAATCAACAAGATTAGTCGCTGTCCGCTCATTGACGGTCAATGCTGTCTTAGTGGCTGCCACTGCATCGACCCGATAACCATATTCCCCGGCACTTCTGAACAACCAGTTAATACAACGCCAGCTCATCACCAGGGTGGTACCACCGAGCCAGGCCTCTTTTTTGTCCGCGAATCCGTCTGGTGTTTCCCAGGTAAACGGCATGTGACCGGTCAGCTCCATGGTCCACTGGAAACCCCAACTGTTCTGATAGTGCAAACTGTCTTCGTCGCTGGTGTTGGTGAAATTGAAATTCAGATTGCACGAGCGCATGGCCCCGGCCACCGTCACGAAGGGCCGTTTGACTTTCTGCCCCCAGGTGCTGGCCGCTTTAAACTCATTGGACAAAAGAATGGTTTTGACCACTTCCCGCAGCTGATTGGGCTGATCCCACTGGTTATGGAACACCAGCGCGGCGCTTTCAACCAGCGAGCTGGGCGGATTATCACTGACAAAGTAGCGGCACAGTTTAGTGCAGACGTAACGAGCGGTATTCGGATGCTGCGCCAGTAAATCGAGAATCTCGTGGACTTCCTGCTCGCCACTGCTGCTCAAGGGAATGCCCAGCACTTGCTTCGGGTCATTGTCGTGCCAGAAAGCATCGTATACAAATGTACCGTTATTGGGGCGGGTTGCCTGGCCGTTGTACTGACCATTATTGATGCTCCAGCCGGTCAGGGCACGGGTCACGTTCAGCACATCGTCTTCGGTGTAGCCGTTCTTCAGCCCGGCGGGCAAGCTTACCGTAGACCCCGCCAGCGGTGTGACATTTGGCGGTACATCAAAGCCGTAAGAATGCACGGCCCCCAGCGTGTGCAGCTCCTGCAACTCGCGGGCATAGTTCTCGTTCGGCCCCCAGCGACTGTTACTGACATTGTCCAGGTAATACATCATCGCGGTGCTTTTTGTCACCGCTTCCAGCATTGACCGGAAATTGCCCAGCATATGCTTGCGGATAACATCGCGATCGTAATGCACAAAAACCGGCGAAGACTCGAAATCTTCCCCGTTGATGCTGAAATGGGTATGCCAGAAATCTGCCAGCTGCTCCACGATCTGCCATTGACTGTATACCGCCCGCATGAACCCGAAACGCTGCGTTTCAAACAACGGATAGTAGCGGCCTGGCCAGGGCGGATCAGCGACAACGCGCTCCTGCCATAGGGTTTGCAGACTGTCGTTCAGCGTTTCGAATACCACATCCTGTGCACTCAATGCTGCAGCCAGATCGGGATCATTGGGTGTGAGGTTGCCCGGTGTGGGCGGCGTATAACTATCGAGCTGGGCATTGACATAGTTCGTCAGACGCGTATCAAAATCAGCGCCCAGGCTCATAAAGTAATCCAGATCACCCGGTTTAAGACCGAAGCTCAACCGTCGCAGCGCACGCACCTCCGGGCTTGGCGGATCAGAACTGTCCACCGCCGCTTTAACAGGCGTGCGATGTTTTGAATAGAGTGGACGCAGCGTACTGACCGGGCTGGCAGGTTTTGCCTGGGCACTGGCTAAACCACCACCTAACAAGCCGACTGCCCCCACGCCGCCCGCATACAAAAAAGCGCGCCGCTTGGCGTATGGAAGCTCCGACTGAGGCCGGTTGATCTTTTGCATTATCAGATCCTCCGCTATTTGATCGATATCCGTTTCGTCTTGATCAAGGGTGTATGTAAAAAATCAAAAGCAACCAAAACATAAGCATTGAATGTCATCTTCAATAACATCACCCTGCCGTTCGACTCAGTGATGTATCGAACGGCATCGGCGGTCTGGCACCCGCTAATACGGTACGTAACAGCGACAAAGAGCGTTGTCAGAGCAAAAACGCACCGGCTGGTGCGTTTTACGATAGCTGGGTGTTTACGGGGCGAAGGATAAGTACGGCTGGATCATTCACTCAAACTGATCTTGCAGAATCACGTCGTTACCAGCCTGCCCTTCCAGAATGATGGTGTCGCTAGCTGTGCGTACCGTTGCGCCATTTCGTAGTTCCACGTTGACGGTTTTAGTGCCATTGCCCGCACTCAGCTGCCAGTTTGCCACATTAGCAGAGAACGGTTGCCAGGCAGTCCAGGTGCCACCATCATTGTTCAAACGCATCTCCTGTGCCCAACCTGTTCCGTAAAGATACAATTGTACAGAACGACTGGTGGTGACGTAGGCTTCGCGGTTGATGATGACCGGGTAGACACTACTGCGCTGGCCAAAATTCTGCGTCCAGTAATGATAATAGGGACCACCGAGACCGCCGTCGGCATTGCAATCACCGTTGGACTCTAAACGAACATTATCCGAATCACTGGAATCCAGTACATAACCGACACCGATTTCCCGATAGGATGCTGAGAGAATATTTTCCCGGTGGCCGGTAGTACTGGTCATCCAACCCGTCATCACTGCGCTTGGCGTAGTGTAACCAGCAGCAATATTTTCGGCGGCCCCTGCGCCATACCCTGCTGCGATCGCCCGGTTGCTGGGCAAGGTGCCGGTATCGAGATCGCAGTGGGCGAAGAAATTACGCGTACCCATATTGCCGCTATGCAGTTCAGCAGCACTATCCAGCTCGGTAACACGCTTCAGGGGCGATAACTGGCCATTATTCCAGCGTTCCTGGTTGACCAGCTCTACGACCTGCTGCTCATAATCTGCTGCTGCTTTCGTCAGCAACGGCGGCTGCATTGGCAAAATGGCTAGCGGTAGCGGGGTTTTTGACCCAACACTCTGGGCATTTACAGACAAGACCACCCCACTCCCCAAAAACGCCAACGCACACATAAACTTGGATAACATAGAAAAAACTCTGTTTTTGCAATAGAATTATTAAGAACCATGATAATAATCGGCTTTGCCCGGAAAGGGTTTAGGCGCTGTGTAAAAACAGCAGCTGCTCGCGGACAGGGATATAGCCCGCGAACAGATAATAATATCTTGCTATAAAAATAGAATTTTCAACCTCAAAAAGCACCTCGCAATACTGCTGAGGCCAGCCTTTTTGGAACATGAATAATGATAAACATAGCAAGCCCCCAGGCTTGCCAAAATCGGGGATACATTCATAGAGATATAGTTGCGATGCGGCATCGCCTGCAATCGCAGGAATGCTGTTTGCCGCTGAATATAGCCAGCCTTTAATATTCCCGCGCTTTTTCAAACACTTAACAGGTTTTATCGTTAGCGATTGATTACCGGTGTGCGAGATACAACCCTCTAATTATTAATTAATTTGTTATGGGTATTCTGCGATGAATGATTACTTTCCAGCACCACTACACGTATTGACTGGTAATAGCAATAGGATTGCAGCCTGGCTACTTCTCAGCGGACTTTTATCCACGACAAACTGTTTTGCAGGGCAAGTGTCTTTGCGTTGGGATGCGAGTCCAAGTGCTGTTGTCAGCGGTTATAAAGTCTATTATGGCCTTGCCAGCCGCAACTATACTGTCAGTGTTGATGTTGGCAATACGCTCCAGTACACCGCAACGGGTCTGCAGCCAGGGTTAACGTATTATTTCACGGTCACTGCTTATATCAACAGCACTGGCCAGGAAAGCGGTTTTTCAAATGAAGCGATCAAGACAATCGAACCATCAGCAATATTATTGCAAGATGGTTTCGATTAAAAAAAACCTGCTACAGGGTAAACGCTGGTAAAAGAAACGGGTATGGGGCGTTTACTGTTGCCGGGTTATCTCATCCACATTCTTGCGTTGTTCTTTGGCGGCGTCTTGCAAAAACCGGTTCATGTCCTGGCCGAATTGTTCTACGTCTTGTGGCCGGGTGGGTACAGCCGGAGGGGCGTTTTCACTGGACACAGCAGCAGGTTCGGGCGGCAGCTCGGGTTTTTCCAGTTGCTTGACGATAGTAAAACCGATAATCGCGACCACAATGAGTAGTAATACATATTGCATAGGTCTCTCTCCTCGTTCCCCGAATGCCTACAGCTTATGCGTCTGCGGCTGCAGGCCCTGTTCCCGGTAAAATTTGAACCGCCGGCGCGAGGCTTGCAACACCGTCGGTTCCTGGTCGACCAGCTCCGCCACGCGCTGAAAACGCTGATAAAAGTCCGGCACGTCCAGCGCCAGATTAATCAGCACTTCGGCTTCCCAGTCAGGTGCCGCACCGCTGCCGATGCGTACCGGTGCTGTTTCATCCGGCGCACTGGGATAGCGGGCATGCGGCACAAAACTGTTCTGCTTGAACGTCCAGAGCATATCGTCCAGCTGCTGAGCCTGCCCTTCTGCAGCAGCCTGCACATAAACCGTATGGCCCCGCTCAAACGCTTTTTCCGCCAGGCGGCAGGCTAGTTGCAGCCGGCCGATGGCGGTATGGTCGGGCAGAATATAAAAGTCGACCCGTTCGCTCATTCGTTATCCGCAGCGACCCGGTCCAGCAAATATTGTGTCAGCAAGGGCACTGGCCGTCCGCTGGAACCTTTCTGACTACCGCTTAGCCAGGCCGTGCCGGCGATATCCAGATGCGCCCAGCGCAGATCTTTGGTAAAACGGGCCAGGAAACAGGCCGCCGTGATCGCACCGCCTTCACGTCCGCCCACATTCGCCACATCGGCGAAATTACTGTTTAAACCTTCCTGATATTCCTCCCACACCGGCATTTGCCAGGCCTGGTCGGCAGCGGTCTTGCCCGCACTCAGCAAGTCGTCGGCCAGGGCCTGATTATTGCTGAACAGGCCATGCGGATGTTTGCCCAGCGCAATGACACAGGCACCGGTCAGGGTGGCGATATCGATTACTGCAGCCGGTTCGAAGCGCTCGCAATAGGTCAGCGCATCGCATAAAACCAGGCGACCTTCGGCATCGGTGTTGAGGATTTCCACCGTCTTACCGGACAGCGTGGTCACAATATCGCCCGGTTTGATGGCTTTGCCACTCGGCATGTTTTCGGCGGCCGCAACGATACCGACTACATTCAGTGGCAAGTCCAGTTCGGCGCAGGCTTTCAGGGTACCGAAAACACTGGCTGCACCGCACATATCGAATTTCATTTCGTCCATGGCAGCAGATGGTTTGATGGAAATGCCGCCGGTATCGAACGTAATCCCTTTGCCGACCAGAGCCACCGGGGCCTGCTTCTTGGGACCATTGCGGTATTCAAAGACGATCAGTTTGCCGGATTCAGAACTGCCCTTGGCCACTGCAACAAAAGCGCCCATACCGAGTTTTTTCAGCTCGGCTTCGTCTAATACCTCGACTTTAAGCTTTTTATAGTGCTTGGCCAGGGATTCGGCCTGTTCGGCCAGATACGTCGGCGTGCAAACATTGCCAGGCAGATTACCCAGATCCTTGGCCAGCGCTGTACCAGCAGCAATGGCGCGGGCTTCATCTACGGTTTGTTCGGCGGCGGCTACCTGTGAACGCGCACCAACAATCAAGGTTAACTTGCGCAGCTTACTGTCGTCGTCATCCGCTTTGCTTTTCATGCGGGTAAAACGGTAGCGTGAGCTTTCCAGTTGCTCTACTGCCTGACGTATCGCCCAGTTCAGATCTCGTTCAGCGACGGGCAACTCGGTAAGATACAATACCGCATTCTTGGCACCACTGGTCGCCAGCACCTGGCCGGTATGCGCAATGATTTTACGGTAGCGGGTGGCATCCAGACTGTCGGCTTTACCGCAGCCAATCAACAGGATGCGGTCGATACCTGCAGCGGGTGTATCAAGCAATAATAACTGCTGTCCGGGTTTGCCGTTCATGGCCGCCCGCTGCAGCATTTTACTGAGATAACCGTCATGCGCGACGTCAAATTTTTCGCCAGCCGGTGTCAGTTGTTCGGACTCAAAAACACCGAACACCAGACAGTCGGATTTTTGTTTAGCAGTAGGACTGACTTTAACTTTGTATTCCACGATTTACTCCAGACAAATATTAATGACAAGTAGCGGACGCCCGGTTCGGCATAGACGGTGTCGTGACTCTGCTGCTTTCACCTGTGCGTGTCTGCGTATCTACGTGTCTTACCGGGCGAAAGCGGCGCGTTTACGACGACTGCAGCACTCACGCAATCTCGCTGGCACTATACGCCAGACCATGAGTACCAGCCTTGTATATACACAATTTGTATATACAAGGCTGGCGTCGTCTGCAGGTCGCTTTCGGCTTTGCGGCGAGTTTACCCCCACAATAGCAGCAACGCCAGTTGCGCAAACGAACCGAACCATGATAGAGCCTATTTCGCCTCTGCAGCCCCTGCCATACCCGAAACAGCAGCCGATGCCGTCAATTCCGCACACTTTACTATTGCGACCCGCTGATGCTGACCATTGTTGACCGTTATCTGCTGCGCGAGGTTGCACTGACTTTCAGCGCCACTGTCACCGTTCTGCTAGCCATGGTGCTGAGCTACCGGTTGGCGCGCTACCTCAGTCAGGCAACCCAGGGCCTGCTGGCGCAGGATGCCATCTGGTCATTGTTGGGTTTGCAGGCAGTGCGGTTTCTGGTCATTCTCATCCCGCTGGCCAGTCTGATCGCTATCATGCTGGCGCTGGGGCGCTTGTACCGCGACAATGAAATGACCGCCTTATGCGCCTGCGGGATTGGACCGCTGGATATTTACCGGCCTTTATTGCTGTTTGCACTGCCGATGGCCATTACCATGACCATTCTCTCGCTTTACCTGGTGCCGCAAACGCAGGATTTACAATATCAGTTGCGCGAACAGGCCCGTAAGGAAGCGGAACTGACCATGTTCACACCCGGTACATTTCGCAGCGTCGCCGGCGGGCAGCATGTTGTCTATATCGGCTCGCTGGGGGAACAGGGTAAAACACTGCAAAACGTTTTTGTACGCAGCCTGACGCCGGAAGGCATCGCTGTCACCACGGCCGTGCGTGGCTATCAGAAAATCGATCTCGATCAGGGCATCCGTTATCTGGTACTGGAAAACGGCTCGCGCTATCAGCCTCACCCGAATGGCAACAGTCTGGAAAACCCCCAGGCAGACGCGGCCTCAAATGATTACGATCTGATCCGCTTCGAAACCCTGACCGCCCGCATCGATCGGGCCGACATTGACAATGTCCGTGAACGTCGCGAGGCGATTCCTACCGGCGAACTGCTGAACTCCGAAGACCCCCGCCTGCGGGCCGAACTGCAACAGCGTCTGAGCGGCCCGGTATCCCTGCTGATTATTGTGCTGCTGGCTCCGCTGCTGGCCCACGCCAACCCGCGTGAAGGCCGTTATGGCCGGATCGTGGCCGGATTGCTGGTGTATACCATTTACGTCAATCTGCTCGGTGTGGGAGATGCCTGGCTGGAACGCAATCAGATCTGGCCCGAGCTCGGGCTATGGTGGGTGCACGCGATATTTCTGCTCCTGACTTTCGGCCTGTGGCTGTATCAATACCCGCCGCAAAGCCGCAAACGGCGCCGTGCCATTGTCACATCATGAGCAAGCTTCTCAACCGTTATATTTTTCGGGTAATTCTGGGCACCTCGTTGCTGGCCCTGCTGGTCATGCTGATTCTCGATTCGCTGTTCAGTCTGCTCAGTGAGCTGGAAGATGTTGGCAGCGGCAGTTATTCGCTGGTCGATATGATGTTTTACCTGACCCTGACCATGCCACGGCGGCTGGTGGAAATCACACCAGTGGCCCTGCTGGTTGGTGGACTGCTGGGCATGGGCACACTGGCCAGTCACAGTGAACTGGTGGTGATGCGTGCCAGCGGGAAATCACGCCTGGAGCTGGTCCTTGCTGCATTGCAGGCGGGTCTGGTGCTGAGTCTGGCCATAGCACTGGTCAGCGAATTTATCGCCCCGACCGGTGAACGCATGGCTCAGACCGTAAGAATCGAAGCCGGTTTGCAGGACAGCAATCTGAGTCAGGGCCTGTGGGCGCGTGATGGTAATTTGATCATCCATATTGGTGCGGCGCTGCCCGGTCCGCGCCTGGACCGGATTGAAATCTATGCGCTGGATGACAATGCCGCGCTGTCCGTACTGGGTCAGGCCGCAGGCGCACGCTTTGAGGATGACCGCTGGGTTCTGGAAGACGCGCAGTTCAGCCTGATCAAGCCGGACGCTATCGATCAACAAATTGTTCCCGAAGTCCCCTGGCGCTCGGTACTGACCCCGGACACGCTGGAGGTGCTGGCGGTAGACCCTGAAGATCTGGCCTTGCGCGAGTTACTGACCTATATCGATTACCTCAGTGAAAACGGGCTTAACACCGGCAGCTATGAACTGGCTTTCTGGACCAAGATACTGGCCCCACTGTCCAATCTCGCCATGTTATTCGTCGCTATGCCGTTCGCGTTCAGCCCGCAGCGGGGCACGGGCACCGGTTACCGGCTGGTGATTGGTATCTTTATCGGGCTGTTGTTTTTCCTGGTCAATCGTTTGCTGGGCAATCTGGTATTACTCTACGGCTATCCGCCAGCCCTGGGTGCCGCACTGCCCATGCTGTTGTTATACCTGGCCGGTTACTGGATGCTGCGGCGGCTGCGTTAAACAGCCATATCGGTCAACAGGTCGCTCAAAAAGCGGCTTCACAGCCGCTCGGCCCGTGCGCGGTGGCGCAGATATCATGACCCTCATCGCCACTGATCAAATCGTCACCCTCGCCGCCGTGCAGAAAATCGTCACCGTCACCGCCGGTCAGGACATCCTCGCCCTGCTCGCCGTGCAGCATGTCATGACCCTCACCACCGTCCAGGCTGTCATCGTGATCACCGCCCCGTAACACGTCATGGCCGTCTTCGCCGTGCAGAAAATCACTACCCGCACCGCCATGGAGTTGATCATTCCCGGGGCCACCGAAAATCCAGTCGTGACCGTCCAGGCCCTCAAGCACATCGTCGCCTTCAAGCCCCAGGATCATATCGTCGCCGTGAGTACCCTGAATATGTTCGGAGCGGGCGCTACCTATGATCACATTAGTGCTGAACAAAGCTTTGGTTTGCAGATCGCAGAACTGGGTGTCTTCGACCGGAGCGTTAAAGCATTCCGCGCCCGCCAGATCAGGTACGGCATGTTGGCCCCATTTGATATCCCAGGTGTCGTCGGATGGGAAACAAGCCGCCAGGGGGCGCGGATTACTCATCGGATCAGCATGCTCGGCAGCGCTTAGCGTACGAAAGGTATCAGGCAGCGTAAACGCAATACCATAACAACCGTCCGCCGGGCAGTCACTGTCGATCACCGCCCATTTGCAAACCGCGTCGTACTCTTCGAGCTCGGTCATGCTCAGGCCGGGATGGTCTTGTTTGAACTGGGCGGAACTCAGACATTGCTGAGTGCTGCTATTCCAGTCACAAAAGCTTTCGGGCTGGCAGCTTTGCAATTTGGCGGCCTCGAACTGCGACTCGAAGGCACTTAAATCCAGAGTGACAGTCAACACACCGTTGTTGAGTTCGGGCGTTTCCCAGGGCCAGTCTGGCATCGACTCAAAAGTAAGCGGCGCTGTTTTGATCCGGGCACGTACGGCTTGTATATCGCTGGCCGGATCAAAGTCATCACCGACATAGATTTGATAAGTTTGTCGGGTACTCGGTTTGGCATACAGCAAAAACAAATAATAGGTTTCTTTGTCTCTGAATACGCTTAAATTCGAGGTACCGCTGGCACGCTGCTGATCCGCGCTTACCGTGGTATCAACATAGTAAACGCCATTATTCACGGTCAGCGTGTTGCGCTGAGAAATGCCCTGCCCCATCATTTTGATATTGGGCGTGGCACTGACCGTGTTTTCCTGCGCCGTCAGCAATTGACGATACAGGGGCACGCCATAGCAGTGCGGCCCGGCGCAGTCCGCATGCCAGGGCTCGGCAGGCTCGGCTAAACAGCTGTTATTTTGCGCGCAGCTCGGGTAAATAACCGTCGAAACATAATCATAAGGACTGGTTTTCACCGTACCGTCAGAGCGACATTCCACAGCTTCGACGGGGGCATTGAAAAACGGGTCCTCGTTAATCGAGATCGAATTCGAATAGCCGGTCAGCGAGCCGTCATCATCGTTTAACTCGGTTTGCCGATCGATATCCGTAAAGCCCTCAAACAGCGCCTCGTTGCGTGTGCAATAACGCTGTTCAGCTGCAGCCGCATCGGTTTTGAACGTAC
This sequence comes from Gammaproteobacteria bacterium, assembly GCA_041396125.1. Taxonomy (GTDB): domain Bacteria; phylum Pseudomonadota; class Gammaproteobacteria; order Competibacterales; family Competibacteraceae; genus JAWKZG01. The sequence continues at coordinate 344,592 of JAWKZG010000004.1, forward strand.
CGGGCTGGAACAGCGGCTCGATCACGAAATGCCGAATATCCACCTTATCGAAAAACAGATTGCGGGAATGAAATGCCGGCGGGTAATAAAACCCGTTGGGTTGTTTCCAGCCGATAGCGGCGTTGGGCAGATAGCATTGATCCGCATCGTTTTCTGGGCACCCCCAGGGCGCGACCATACATCCATTGACTGCCGGAACAGGCATTGTTCGGCCCGGACCCTGGCTGGCAATCGTCCAGTAGCGTGGTATTGATGTCCAGATAGGCGTTGGATTCTTCATACGCAGGGCCATCGTAGATATTGAACAAGCGCTGATTCACGCCGAAATTACTGAGTGGATATGCCACCCCTTCGGCTTCCAGCAAACAGTGATTGCCCGCTGGCGTGTCGCATTTTAAACCACTAGCCGGATTGACCGGCCCGCCATTGGCGGCAAAAGGATTATCCGGTTGAGTATGACCGATAAAGACATTTTTACGGGCCAGCGCCCAGTGTCCTTCGATGGTCGAGGCATTGGTGTAATCGCCGCCGGTGACAAACGTCAAACCTGCGTTCTGGACATCGGATAACACGCTATTTGTGACCAGATACCACTGCGGACGCAGCCAGATTGCAGCGAAATTAGTCTCGGTCCAGTTGAACGCCGAAGTAAAGCGATCCAGCACCGTGACCATGCAATTGGCATGACCGGGCCCGTTGGCACAGACCGGCACCGTACTGCAATCTGCTGTTGCGCCATCGCAGCGCGTAGGAAAGCGACCGCCGCCCGGATCAACTTGCGGGTAGTAGTTATCAGCGGCGGGATTCGGGGTTGGCGGTATATTATCGAGCGGTTTACCCAGATCCAATAACCGTGCGGGCGCCAAGGGATTTTCAACATGTGTCAGCACATTAAAAATCGGCTTGCCATTGCCATCCAGCGGCATCTCGACCCCATTGCACTGGGTGGTATTGGCGACAGTATTAAACGCATTCATCGCGGTGCTGCAATAATTGCCCCGGAATGATTTCAAAGGTGTTGTAGCGGCGCGTCCCAGACCTTGTTGCATGGAGGCATAAGACTCCCATTTCTGCTGGCGTGAGTTGCCGCTATTAGCCCCTGGCACCAACCAGTAGCAAGCGCCGCAGGTTCCTGCGCCAGCCGCCATATTGCCCACGAAATCGTTCCAGCCATTCATGATCCAGAAAACCGTGGGATGATCGTAATCGGAGTGATAAGGCACCAGATCGACTTGTCTGAAATCAGGCTGCTGCAGACTTGAATTGGGCGTTAGTTCGGGCGGCGAGGCCAGAATACCCGGTACTTGGCGCGGGTTCTGTGCATTGTCCACCGCAGCGCGCGCGAAAATCCCGATATTCGAATACAGTTTGTTATTGATCTCGGTGCCGTCTTCCAGATAAAACCCGTGACCGATGGACTTATAGCCCACATTGCGCTCTAACCGCACATCCTGGGTGGCGTGCAGGGTGATCCAGCGGGTCATGGCATCGTGAATCGAGCTGTCTTTGACGAACGTATCGGGCGGCGTCTTGCGGGCAAAATGAAAATGCACTGGATAGCGCCCCATACGCCCGCCCTGGCCCAACTGATAAAATTCCACCCCCTGAATTTGGGCTTTTTCCACACCCTGGCGAATCATCACATGGCCACCGAAATAATACGGGTGCTGTTTACCCGGCGCTTCGGTCGAAGGAAATAATTGCGTTTCGGGCGGGAAATCCTCACCCAAGTCATCCCCCGCTGAAACAATCCGGATACTGCGGGTCAGAAGTGCCACGGCAGCACGGGTTTCAGCGGCGGGTTGGCCGGCGACAGTAATATCCAGGCCCAGGCGCTTATAACCTTTTTTGCGGGTAGCGGTATCAGTCAGCAAAAACAGATCGCCATTATGCGTATATTTAGCGCTTTCCTCGACTGTGATCGTTTGCTTATCCGCGCTGACTGTCTCAATGGTGAACTGCTCGGAGTGACCGGGCAGATAATCTGTCGTGGTGACGACGATCTGATCACCCTCCGCCCAATCCACCGGGCGATCCAGAATCAGCGTATTATCAGTGGGTTCCAGCGTACTGGCTAAACGCACCCAGCTGGTACCGGAGTCTGTCTCATCGAGCGTGCCAGCATAGCTCGCGCCTTTCTGACCAAATAATTCCAATGACCCACCATAGCCGACACCCAGTACTTTGTAGCCAAAATAGGCTTGTGGATCGGCGTTATCGAACATCAAGGGTTCATAGGGGTAAAAATAATCACTGACGCCGCCCGGTAGCGCTACTTTTGAGCTGTCGCCCGCATTCCAGACCGGATCGGGCACGCCGCAGAAGGCATCGGTTTTACACGCGATACCGCGCCCGCCCGGACCTTGATCCTGACCGTACAGATGAATCGTCAACTGGCCGCCGCTTTGGCCAATCGGATGAGCAGAGGAACCTGCGATCAAGCTACCTGTGTTTTCGATAAGAATCGCGCTGGCCCAAAAATCGATTTTTTGATCTTCGAAACACAAGGTGCCGCCGTTATAGATATGTACATTGCCGTAGCGGTAATCGCCCGCCTCGACTTTCATGTCACTGGTAATGTCCAGATCCTGGCCATCACCACCGGGCAATGGCTGGGCCTGCTGACTACAGAGATTGTGCCCAGGACGGAGCTGCCGAACCCAGCAATAAAGCGCTTATAAAATAAAGAACATATCGTTTTTGTATCATTGTCTCGATTCACTCCTGGTGGTCTCTGCATCCGGTTGCTCTTCGCATCCGGCAGCAAGAAACATAAACTGGCGCTGTGCAACAGCTTAGGAGCCAGAGTACAGCTACAATCCGGTAGTCATCGAGAATAGCAGAATTTTCAAGCCGAGCTGGGATACAAAACACGTACGCATTGTATTAACCACTTTTAGCCAGGCGCGCATATAAAAGCAGTATCGATAGGCCTATAATTTTCAGATAATAACGGTTTTTCTCATTTGCTTTGAAACAACCGGGGATTTGCGTGCAAAAGCCAGCCCGACACAATCAACTCATGGCCAGTTCTTAGCGGGAAAAACCCAATGTATCCCTCCATTCCAACCTAATCCTCAGCGGAGAATCATCAATGACAATAACCGTCGCTGCCGTGCAAATGGAGCCTATTATTGGCTCAAAAAACGACAATGTCCGGCATTCGCTGGAACTGATCGAGCAAGCTGCCAGCGCCGGGGCTCAACTCCTGGTGTTACCGGAACTGTGTAATTCCGGCTATGTGTTCGAAACCCGCGAGGAAGCCTTCGAGCTGGCCGAATCTATCCCCGACGGCCCCAGCTGTCAGGCCTGGATCGACGCTGCCGCCAGGCATGATATTTATATGGTGGCCGGTATCAGCGAGCGGGAAGGCAATGCCCTGTATAACTCGTCGGTGCTCATCGGCCCGGAAGGTTTTATTGGCCGGTTTCGTAAAGCACATTTATGGAACAAGGAAAATCTGTTTTTCGAGCCCGGTAATGTCGGTTTTCCGGTTTTCAAAACGCCTATCGGCCGCATCGGCATGTTTATCTGCTACGACGGCTGGTTCCCGGAAAGTTACCGTCTGTGTGCTTTGCAGGGCGCTGATATTATCTGCATTCCCACCAACTGGGTGCCCATCCCCGGCCAGGATGAAAACCGCGAGGCAATGGCCAATATTCTGGTCATGGCAGCCGCGCATACCAATTCCGTGTATGTTGCTGCAGCCGACCGGGTCGGTGTCGAGCGCGGCCAGCCGTTTCTCGGTCAGAGCCTGATTGCCAGCTATACCGGCTGGCCCATTGGCGGCCCGGCCAGTTCGGACCAGGAAGAAATTATCTACGCCAAAGTGGATTTAGCCGAAGCCCGCGCCAAACGCAACTGGAACGAGTTCAATCAGGTATTGCGTGATCGGCGCACCGATACCTATGGTGAAATGCTCGGTTCAAAAGCCGAGCCGGGCTGGTATTAGGCACTGGTTTCAAGAGCGGCTGCTTTCAGATCAGGGTAAAACGCTGGACCCGATCAAAGACCGGCGTACCATCGCGCTTTGTCGAACCATCAAGGCTTAGAATAAACCACTTGCTTGCAAGACAGCCCGTGCTTATCAAGTCCTGGGCGGGAGATGCACATGATCTTGAGTTTTGATGATTTTGAACTCGATACAGAGCACTACACTCTGTGTCACCAGGGCCAAATACTTAATGTTGAACCGCTGGTGTTCAATCTGCTCGTTCATTTCGCCCGTCACCCGGATCAGGTGTTCAGCCGTGATGATCTGATCAAAACTGTCTGGACAGGCCGCCTCGTCTCCGATGCCACGGTTTCAACCTGTGTCAAGAATGCGCGCAAAGCGCTCGGCGACAGTGGCGACAAACAAACCTATCTCAAGACCGTGCGCGGACGCGGATTCCGCTTCACAGCCCAGGTCAGCCAGCAGCTAACACGCCCCCCGCAACGGGTAAGTTTACCGACAGCAACTGCCCACCACACCAACACCATGCCTTCCTTGCTGGTACTGCCATTTCGCACACTGTCGGAACAGGCCACTGAACGCGGACTTGCCGACGGACTGACCGTCAATCTGAATACTATTCTGTCCCGTATTCCACTGCTGCGCCTGAGTGCCCAAACCGCCCGCTATCGCGGGCACGCTGTCACCCCTTCTATACGTGAGATCCACGAAGATCTGGGGGTTAGTTATGTATTAGAAGGCAGCGTACAGGGATTGGATCGTCAATTTCGAATCAACGTACAACTATCCGACGCCAAATCAGGCTTTCGCTTGTGGGCCGAACAATTCATGTTTTCAGGGCCTGGCAGCGAGGCTTTGGATAAAGGCGTTATTGCCATCATCGCCAAACTGGAGCCGCAGTTACATCGTGCGCTCTACAACTCGGTTCGGGCAACCGATGGCGAACCCAATGCGCGCGAGCTTTATCTTGAAGCCAGCGGCATTCTGGCACTCAAGGGCTGGCATCATGACTCGTTCTCAACGGCGGCAAACCTACTGCGCCGAAGCTGGCAACGGGAACCCGAGTTTGCCTTGGCACCCTCTTACCTGGCATTAGTCATGGGTCTGGGGCAGCGTATCGGACTGATGGTCGACCGGGATAAGGCCAAAGCAGAAGCGCTGGAGGCAGCGGAACGCTCCCTGCTCCTGGACAATATGGACTCGACGGTACTTGGCTTATCCGGTTGCGCCCTGGCCGATATCGGCCAGGTAGATCGATCCGTACCTATACTCAGAAATGCCGTTGAGCTGAACCCGGCCAACGCTCAGGCCTGGGCGGCACTGGGAGCGGCATGCCTGCTCCAGAAAAAGATTGATGAAGCCATTACGCATCTGCGCCATGGCATCAGGATCAGCCCTTTGGACAGTCGCTTGTCGATTTGGGGGGCGTTGCTGGCAATCGCGCTCATGTTGGCAAAAGACATCGACGGTGCCCGACAGCAGGGCGAATGGGCCTGTCAGCGCGATGATCGCAGCTATCTGCCGCGCGTCGTTCTCGCGGCCGTTAATCTGGTCGATAATGACCGGGAGCGTGCGCTGAAAGCACTCCATGACGCCTATCGGATAAAGCCAGACCTCTCCTCTATGCAAATCGAATTTCTGGTCGGGCGAACGCTCGGCGAACGTTTGCTGGAACTTAAGCAGAGCGCCCCGTTTTCCCCGTAACAAACCGTTTTGCCAGTCCTCATACAATCCCCCAACAAAACGCACGCTTTCCTCAAGCTCGCATCTGCGGGCATCGCTAACATGTCTCCTGTCAGTTGAGCAGCAGTAGCACCTGAACTGACACAACATCATTTTTTTATAGACAACTCAAGGACAGGAGACAGACATGACAAGCGCAACCACTACTGCCAGCACTCAGCAGACCGGGCCGGACTACGGGGCGATCAAGAACAAACAACAAGCGGTATGGGGTTCCGGTGACTACGGACGGATTGGCGTCACTCTGCAAATCGTCGGCGAACAATTGTGCGAAGCGCTGGATCTTCGCTCGGGCCAGACCGTGCTGGATGTCGCCGCCGGCAACGGCAATGCCTCACTGGCTGCCGCACGCCGCTTCTGCAAAGTCATCTCGACCGATTATGTCGATGCCTTACTGACACAGTCGGCACAGCGTGCCAAAACCGATGGTCTCGCCATTGATTACCAAAAAGCAGACGCCGAGAATTTACCGTTTGCGACCAGCTCATTTGACAACGTGGTCTCGACTTTTGGGGTCATGTTTACGCCGAACCAGGCGCAGGCGGCAGCGGAACTGATTCGGGTTTGCAAACCGGGCGGGAAAATCGGTCTTGCCAATTGGACACCGCAGGGGTTTATCGGGCAATTATTCAAAACCGTTGGCCAGTACGTCACCCCGCCGCCCGGTGTGAATTCGCCAGCGGCCTGGGGTACAGATGCTTTTCTGCACACGCATTTTGGCCCCCAGGTCGCGGCTATAACGGCACAGCCCCGACAATTCGCCTTCCGCTATCAGTCTCCGCAGCACTGGCTTGATCTTTTCAGCACATATTACGGCCCTACTCTGAAAGCGTTTGAATCGCTGGATGCAGCAGCCGGAAACGCTCTGCGTGAGGATATTCTCGGCCTGCTCAATTCATTCAACCGGGCCACAGACGGGACGCTGGTTTTGCCTTCCGATTATCTGGAAATCGTGATTACCCGCTAACCACCCGCCTCTGCACAGCGGATTTTACAGCCTGGCTATAGAGGCGTAGTCCAGCAAGCGCAGGGTGTACCGGGAATGCACACCCTGCCTGAACAAAGGATCAGCGCGTCAGGCAATTGACCCCATGGCACCCGGATAACTCACCTCTGCGAGTTTTCCGGTGTCCACATCGTAGATAAATCCGCGCACGGTGACCGCATCAGGCCCGCTGCTTGGCAGCCAGGGATGGTTCAGAATGGCAGACATGCCCCGCCGCACGTCCCAGGCCAGACGTTCGTTACTTTTGTCATTAGGTGCGGCATCAAGCGGCTCAATCTGGCCACGGAAGGCATGAAAAGCGGCTGGCGTCGCGGCGCTGTTGTGGCAGCTTTTGAAATCACGTCCTGTCGCCTGGCCCAGCAGTTTCTCGGCGGCAGGATCGCCTTCCAGGCCAGCTTTCAGCAGATCATCGGTGAATGCCAGCATGCCGCAACGGGTATGATGAATCAGGATGACTTCGTTGGTATTCAGCAGATGATGCGAAATAATAAGGCTACGGATGGTATCTTCGTTCACCACACCGCCCGCGTTACGAATGATGTGCGCATCGCCGGTCTGCAAACCGAGTAAATCTTCCACATCAAGCCGTGCATCCATGCAAGCCACCACCGCCACCCGTTGGGCCGGCTGAATCGGTTGTTTGCCAGGGTAAGCGGATTTGTGGAGTTCCTGCCCGCTCGCGTACTGCGTATTGTTTTCCAAATATTCGTCAGTGATTGAATTGGCCATGATCCTTACCTCGTTGTGATAGCAATATCTACCTACAATGACTGACTATACGCATATTAGTTGCTGATTTACTTATCACTTTTTGTTTTAAACTTATAGCGTGCGGGAATGACGATGTTTTTGTTTGTCAGACCTGTCCGGCGCAATGCGCTGCGCTTATTGACGCCCTATCCGTACGCTTGATACCCGTCCTTGTCGCCGCCGCACGCTGAGCAGCAACAAAGCCCAGGCCACGACTAATACACCCAGGCCAACCGGATTCAGGCTGGGTATCGCTGACGGTAGTGCGACCGCCCCTACCGGGTCCTGTATCCGACCATCTTCGCTTTGGTCATCGTCATACGGACCGCCATCACTCAGACTGTAGTGAACGATAGTTTTGTCGCCGCTGTGGTCGACCGTACCGATGGTTTCCCACTGCCCACTGAGGTGATTGAATTTCAACACCCCCTGTATGCCGGCGTTGCGCGGTGCAAAGTACAGCGTGAGCTGAAGCTGGCTTTGCTCATCCCCTAGCTCCACCTCAAAGCGGGCGAAGTTGCACGGATAACCCCCGGGCGGCACGCCGGCTGGGATCGTTTCAATGGCGACATTGCTGTGCTGTACGCCATCCGTTTCAATCGTCCACCAGCAACTACTGGGACCATCCTGTACGGAACTGACATTGGCCTGCAGTTTGTCGGCAATGCTGTCGCCGTTGCCATCGCCTTGCGCCGAGCCGTTGTAACCCGGTACCCCATCTTCTTCTTCGGCGACAATGCCATCACCGTCGTCAAAGGTGTTAATGAAGGTGCAAATCACGTCGTCAGCCGGGGCCAGCTCAATGCTTTGGCCGTTTTCAATCGGGCTGATGATCGAACTGCCGGTACTGCTACTGCAGCTGGCATCGGTCAGGGTCCAGTTCGCCGGCAC
>JAWKZG010000005.1:0-245000 GCA_041396125.1 Gammaproteobacteria bacterium
ATGACCCGATTTTTTGATTATCTGCAACGTCTGCCGGGCGAATCGGTCGGTCAGTTACCCGAGTTTCTGCTGACTCACCCCAGACCCGGTAGTCGGGTGGCTGACACGCAGCAACGACTGGGCAGTACGCAGGCGCAAAACGGGCGCCGTTTCAGTCGGAGCTATGCTTTAGCTAAAGCGCGGATGCAGGCCTTGACCAGCAGCAATAATACGACACTGCTGAAATTATTGCAGGAGCGTCTGGCGAAAGGGGCTTATGATAACGAACCGGCGGAACGTTACGGCTATGCCCTGGCACTTAAACAGGCCGGCCGGTATGACGAAGCACTGACGCAGATCCAGCGGTTATTGCAACGCGATCCGGATAATCTTGCCTTTTTGATCGAACGGGCCGAGATTACTTTGGCCAGCGGCCAGCGGGCGCAGGCCTGGCGTTTGTTTGAACAGGCGCAACAGCTATTTCCGCAGGATTACACGCTGGCTGTGCATTATGGTCGTGCACTCGCGGCTCAAGGCGATCCTGCCAAGGCGCAGCAAGTGCTGCAAGCTCACTTGCAGCGACACTCGCGCGATTTATGGTTGTATGAAATCTACGCCCAGGCTGCACAGCGGGCCGGTGATGCGGCGGCTGCGCATGGCGCGCTGGCAGAGTTTTATTACCTGAGTGGCAACCTGAATGCTGCTGTCGAGCAGGCTGAGCTGGGTGTTCGCTCTGCCTCGGCCAAGGCCTATGAACGGGCTCGTCTGCAGGCCCGGCTGCGGCAGTTCAAGGAAGAAGAAACCCGCCAATAGCTGTTCAAAGCCTGTATGAACAACCCGCAGGCCGTACTACGGGTTTGCGGATTGCGGGGTAAAAGTATCAGATTTTCTCATCGCTATTGTTTTTATCAGAATCGTCATCGTGGTATTTCTGATACAAGCGTTCGTTCATGTTCTGCCAGATCGACAGATTACGCTCAGCCAGTTCGGAGATCATTGTGAGCGGATTCTTGCCCATGAAATTATTCATCTGCTCGCGCACCAGATGTTGCTGGTCAACGAAGGATTGCAGACTTTTTTCAAGATACGTACCCATCATGCCTTGCAGGGTATCGCCATAGAAACGGATGATATGGGCCAAGACTTCGGTCGTGAAGATCGGACTGCCTTGTTCTTCTTCTTCGCTGATTATCTGCAGCAAAATACTGCGGGTGATGTCATCTTTGGTTTTGGCGTCAATAACACGGAATTTCTCGTACTCAAGTACCAGGCGTTTAACATCTTCCAGTGTGATATAACTGCTGATGGCCGTATCGTACAGGCGTCTATTGGGGTATTTCTTGATGATGCGCGGTTCAGTCATCGTTTGCATCTGGGCTCACGTTCTCTGGGCATTATGTTCTGGCACTATGCCGTGCCTGGTAAGCGGTGACAAGCTTCTATTGACACTGTGATAAAGCTACTCGACGATAAGGCCCGGCTCGAGAAAACAATCTGAGCGTTAATTACCCTGTCGACGAGTAACTTTATTTTTACCTTGTTATTGTCGCGTTACGTAAGCCGCTAGCCCTAGTTAGTTGCTTAAAGCCATTTAGTCTAGGACTTCTACTAATGGAAGTACAGTCCGCCGTTAATATAGAAATCGGCTCCGGTTATATAGCCTGATTCTTCAGCGGTCAAAAATGCGACGACACGAGCGATTTCCCAGGGTTCTCCCAGGCGTCCAACAGGTATTTCGGAAACGATCTCGTTGCGAATCTGCTCGGGGATCGCCATTACCATTTCGGTACCGATATAACCCGGCGAAATACTGTTGACGGTAACGCCTTTACGCGCGCCTTCCTGTGCGATAGCCATGGTAAACCCATGGACACCGGCTTTAGCGGCTGAGTAATTGGCTTGCCCAAATTGACCACGCTGTCCATTGACCGAGGAAATGCTCACGATGCGGCCCCAGCCGCGGGTGGTCATTTTCTCGAACACTTGTTTGGTCATATTGAAGACACTGCTGAGATTGGTCTGAATGACCGCATCCCATTGGTGTTTTTGCATTTTCTTGAGAACCGAATCACGAGTAATGCCCGCGTTATTGACTAAAATCTCAATCGGTCCCAGATCACGTTCGACTTGTTCTGTAAAGGTTTCACAGGATTCAAAGTCGGCTACGTCGACCGGATAGATATGCAAGTCGAAGCCTTCTTCCTTCTGTCGTTGCTGCCACTCCATGGCTTGCATCTCTTCTGGCGGATAATAACCTGCCACAACGACTCTATCCTGTTGAGCCAGCGCCTGGCTCATGGCGGTGCCTAGCCCGCCTGTTCCACCTGTCACCACAGCGACACGTTTGGTCATAAGCGATTTCTCCCGATTTTTTGCGAATACGAAAATTTTTGGCAGGTGCACAAAATTTCGCATTGCGGGATACTGGTGTAGAGAAAATGCCTTGTCAACCGTTTTTTTGCGATGCACCATTTATGGAAAATTAGAAAAAACTTATGTTGCACCTCGGAAAGTCCATGCTTTCCTGCCTATCGGTTTGCTGCCTGGCCTGTAGTGCTGCGCGCACAGAAAATTACATTGCGTCCGGGAACATTTTTGTGTTTAATTAGGACTAATGTAGTGCTAATTGCTGTTAAGCGACCTGACAGGTAATCCGGCACGTGTTCGATCAGGTTTAAATTTGGGCGTGATGCTTCATCGTCACAGCGCGTGTAATACCCCGCAACAATCCGTACCGACAGATATGCTCAGAATTACCCGAGAAACCGATTATGGCATTGTGCTGATGACCGCTCTGGCAGAAGGCGAGTCCTGCAGTGCTGCGGCGTTGGCTAAACAGTGCCAGCTACCTGTACCTATGGTCAGCAAAATACTTAAAGCGCTGACTCAGGCAGGTTTGCTGCTGTCGCAGCGAGGAGCCTACGGCGGCTACAGTCTGGCCCGGCTGGCTAACGAGATCAGCGTGGTGGATATCATCGAAGCGCTGGAAGGCCCGATCGCGATTACGGAGTGCAGCAGCGATGATCCGCAAATCTGCGTCTATCATCAGCAATGCTCGGTCAGTAATCACTGGAACCGGATCAATGAGGCCATCCGGGGCGCACTGCAGAATATCAGTTTGCAGGAGATGAGCCAGCTACGGCCTGAGCGACGTCCTCCGCCCAGTATTGCCACTATTACTATTGCCCAATAACCCGGATGTTGTCATTCAGCTAAAGCACAACATTGGGCTTGCAACTCTATAAACACGATTGAGGTTAGATCATGTCGGAACAGTCACAAACCCTGGAGCGTATGGCCGAGCGTGGTTACGAGTTCGGTTTTTTTACCGACATCGAACAGGATACCGTGCCGCCCGGTTTGAATGAAGACATCATCCGTTTTATCTCGGCCAAAAAAAATGAACCGGAATGGTTATTGGCATGGCGTCTGGATGCATATCGTCATTGGCTCAAGATGCAGGAGCCGGATTGGGCACGTTTAAATATTGCCCCGATCGATTACCAGGCGATTTCCTATTACGCTGCGCCTAAATCCCAGGACGACGGACCGAAAAGTCTGGATGAAGTCGACCCGGAAATTTTAGAGACCTACGCCAAACTTGGCATCCCGCTGGCCGAACAAGAGGTGCTGGCAGGTGTGCGGGGCAATGTGGCAGTGGACGCGGTATTTGACAGCGTTTCGGTGGCTACCAGCTTCAAGGGCAAACTGGCCGAGAAGGGCGTTATTTTCTGCTCGTTTTCGGAAGCTGTACAGGAACACCCCGAGCTGGTCAGGAAATATCTGGGTTCAGTCGTGCCGCAAAAAGATAATTTTTTCGCGGCGCTGAACTCGGCAGTATTTACCGATGGCTCATTCTGTTATATCCCGAAAGGCGTGCGCTGCCCGATGGAATTGTCCACGTATTTTCGCATTAATGCGGCCAATACCGGTCAGTTCGAACGCACCCTGATTGTCGCTGAGGAAGGCGCTTATGTCAGCTATCTGGAAGGCTGCACTGCACCCATGCGCGACGAAAACCAGCTGCATGCTGCGGTGGTAGAGCTGATTGCGCTGAACGACGCCGAGATAAAGTATTCGACCGTGCAAAACTGGTATCCCGGTGATAAAGATGGCAAAGGCGGTATTTACAACTTTGTCACCAAGCGCGGTTTGTGCCAGGGGCGGAATTCCAAAATTTCCTGGACGCAGGTCGAGACCGGTTCAGCCATCACCTGGAAATATCCCAGCTGTGTGCTGCGTGGCGAGAACTCCACCGGTGAATTTTACTCGGTAGCGATCACCCGCGACTGGCAGCAGGCCGATACCGGCACCAAGATGATCCATATCGGCAAGAACACCAAAAGCACCATCATTTCCAAGGGGATTTCCGCCGGGCAGGGACAAAATGCCTATCGCGGTCTGGTGCGGGTGATGCCGACCGCTGAAAACGCACGTAATTACACACAATGCGATTCTCTGTTGATGGGGGATCGCTGTGGTGCACATACCTTTCCGTATATCGAGGTACAAAACCCCAGCGCTCAGGTCGAGCACGAGGCCAGCACCTCGAAGGTAAGTGAAGACCAGGTATTTTACTGCCAGCAGCGCGGGATCAGTCCTGAAGACGCTGTGAACCTGATCGTAAACGGGTTCTGCAAAGAGGTCTTCAAGGAACTGCCGATGGAATTTGCTGTGGAAGCCCAGAAGCTGTTGGCGCTGAAGCTGGAAGGCAGTGTCGGTTGATACAGTTTTCCCTAGCAGTGCTCCCGGTCAGCGCAACCTTATTCCGAACGAATCTAAATTAGAGTTTGAACATGCTTAATATCAATAATCTGCACGTGGCCGTTGATGGTCGCGAAATCCTTAAAGGCATCGATCTGCGGGTCAAGGCAGGCGAAGTTCATGCCATCATGGGCCCCAACGGCTCCGGCAAGAGCACCCTGGCCAATGTGATTGCCGGCCGTGAAGGCTACGACGTTACGGCCGGTAATATTCAGTTTCTGGAACAGGATCTGCTGGAGCTGGATCCGGAAGAGCGCGCCTGCAGCGGTTTATTTCTGGCTTTCCAGTATCCGGTCGAGATTCCGGGCGTGAACAATCTGTATTTTCTGAAAGCCGCGCTGAATGCGATCCGCAAATACCGGGGTGAACCGGAACTGGATGCGATGGAGTTCTGGGAACTGGTCACCGAACGCATGCGGCGCGTCAAAATGGATGAATCCTTTCTCAAGCGACCGGTCAACGAAGGCTTTTCCGGCGGTGAGAAAAAACGTAATGAAGTCCTGCAAATGTCGGTGCTGGAACCTGCGTTTGCGGTGCTGGATGAAACCGACTCCGGACTTGATATCGATGCCCTGAAAGTTGTGGCCGAAGGCGTTAACGCCTTACGTGGACCCGAGCGAGGTTTCCTGGTGATTACCCATTATCAGCGCCTGCTGGATTACATTGTGCCGGATGTTGTACATGTGCTCGTCGATGGCCGCATTGTGCGTTCCGGTGGTAAAGAGCTGGCCATGGAACTGGAAGAGCAGGGCTACGCACTTTACAGCGGTGGCGAATCCGGTCATTCGCGCCGGGCAAATGCCTGAGGTGCGCCATGGCTGAGTTAGCAGTAGTAGACGACCGCCACTACCAGCGTCAGCTGCAGGCGCTGTGCGCCGAGCGTGCTGAACCGGCTTTTTTGAGCGCGCTGCGCGAGGCCGGAATGGCGCGTTTCGAGCAGCTGGGTTTGCCGACGCGGCGACAGGAAAGCTGGCGGTTTACCGATATGAGCGGTTTCGCCGCCATAGCTTTTGAACGTGCCAGCCCGGCGCCTATCGCGGCTGATCAGATCCCCGCACCTTTCGAGACCGATCCTGCCACGCAGGGACCGCGTCTGGTGTTCATTAATGGCCGATTTAACGCGGCGTTGTCGCGGCAGATCGAACTGCCCGCGGGTGTGCTGATAGACAGTCTGGCGCAGGCGCAAAGCGAGCACGGCGCATTGCTGGAGCAGTATCTTGGTCGCTCTCCAGAGTTGACCGGTAATACGTTCAGTGCCTTGAATGATGCCTTGTTCGAAGATGGTGCGCTGATCTATATCCCGCGAGGCAAGCAGCTGGAGCAACCGATCGAGTTGGTATTCTGGAGTGCACCCCAGTCCGGTGCCGCGCCGGTTGCGGTGTATCCGCGCAACCTGATCCTGCTGGAGGCGGGGGCGCAGGCGACAGTGGTGGAAAGCTATCACGGCGCTAGTGCTGGCGACACAGCTGAGGCTGGGGCCTGTTTTTGCTGTCCGCAAACCGAGTGCGCACTGGCGCAGGATGCAGTTCTGCACTATCACAAGCTGCAGCAGGAAGGGCAGGTAACGTACCATCTGGGTGCCCTGCGGCTGCAACTTGCGGCTAACAGCCAGGCTGACCTGCACCTTTTGAGTGCCAGTGGCAAACTGAATCGTACCGATATTCATGCCCGTCTGGATGGCCCGGGTGCTGACTGTTCCATCGATGGCCTGACCTTGCTGCAGGACGGCGAATTAGGTGATTATCATCTATGTGTCGAGCATGCTCAGCCGCTGGGCAACAGCCGACAGTCCTTCAAAAGCGTGCTGGACGGTAAATCACGGGCTGTATTTGATGGTCTGATCAAGGTCGTCAAAGATGCCCAGAAGACCGACGCCAGCCAGACCTGTCGTAATCTGCTGTTATCCAAGCGAGCGGTGGCGAACGCCAACCCCCGGCTGGAAATTCTGGCCGACGATGTAAAATGCGCGCACGGTTCCACGGTGGGTTACCTCGACCCGGATGCCCTGTTTTATTTGCGTGCCCGCGGCATTAACGAAGCCGAGGCCCGCGCTATGCTGGTTTACTCGTTTGCTAACGAGCAGATCGAGCGGATTAAACTGGCGCCTTTGCGGGAGCGTCTGGAGCGCCTGCTGCACACGCGTTTTTATCCCGAGGGCAAGTCATCATGAGTGTTGTGAATTCGACGGTAAACGACCGTGGCCTTGCTGTGGACTCAGGCGATGACCGGCTGGCACATATCCGGGCGCAGTTCCCGATCCTGCAGCAAACCATGCGCGGCAAGCCGCTGGTCTATCTGGACAGCTCCGCGTCGGCACAGAAGCCACAAGCGGTTATCGATGCTATTGTCGCCTGCTATACGACCTATTACGCCAATATCCATCGTGGTGTTTATGAGTTATCGCAGCGTTCCACGGATGCTTTTGAAGGTGCGCGCGAGATTACCCGTGCTTTTATTAATGCCGACAGTATGCGTGAGATCATCTTCACGCGTGGTGCGACGGAATCGATCAATCTGGTCGCTGCCAGCTTTGGCCGGCCGAATGTCAAGGCGGGCGACGAGGTCGTCATATCCGCTATCGAACATCATTCCAATATCGTACCCTGGCAGATGTTGTGTGAGCAGCAGGGCGCACGGCTACGGGTGATTCCGGTCGATGACCGGGCGAGCTGCGCCTCGATGCATACCGGGATCTGCTCAACGAACGCACCCGGCTGGTGGCGGTGACCCATGTTTCCAATGTGCTGGGCACGATAAATCCGATCCATGACATGATCGCCCTGGCCCATGCGCAAGGTATCCCGGTGCTGGTGGATGGCGCGCAGGCAGTACCGCATATGGCGGTGGACGTACAAGCTCTGGATTGTGATTTTTATGCCTTTACCGGGCATAAGATATACGGTCCCAGCGGTGTCGGGGTGCTGTACGCTAAAGCCCGTCATCTGGAAGCCATGCCGCCGTACCAGGGCGGTGGCGACATGATCGCTTCAGTCAGCTTTGAAGAAGGCACGGAATATGCCGATCTGCCCAACAAATTTGAAAGCCGGTACACCCAGTATTGCCGACGTGATCGCCTTTGGCGCGGCGCTAAACTGGGTACGCGAGATTGGCTATGACTTTATCGGTCAGCACGAACAGGATCTGCTGGAGTACGCCACGGCGCAATTCCGCCAGATTCCAGGTCTGCATATTATCAGGTCAGCTGCGGCTAAAGCCAGTGTGCTGTCATTTACGCTGGATGGAATTCATCCACATGATGTCGGCACCATTATGGATATGGAAGGTGTTGCGGTGCGCACTGGCCACCATTGCGCCCAGCCGGTTATGGATCGCTATGGCATTCCTGCCACCACCCGTGCCTCGTTCGGGGTTTACAATACCCGCGCCGATGTGGATGTTTTAGTCGCAGCGATCTATAAAGTGAAGGAGATGTTCGGGTCATGAGTGATTTACGCGAGCTCTATCAGGAAGTCATCCTCGACCATAACAAGCGACCCCGTAACTTTCGGGTATTGAACCCGGCCAGTCATGAAGCCAAGGGGCATAACCCGTTGTGCGGTGATCGTATAACGGTCTATCTGACCGTGGTTGATGACATCATTCAGGATATCGCTTTTCAGGGCCAAGGTTGTGCGATTTCCACCGCCTCGGCCTCGCTCATGACCGAAGCGCTGAAAGGCAAGACCATCGCTGAAGCAGAGCGTCTGTTTGAGCATTTTCACGAGATGGTCACAACTGACCAGGAACCCCCATCTGGTATGGGAAAACTGGCAGTGTTGCAAGGTGTGCGTGATTATCCCAGCCGGGTCAAATGCGCTACCCTGTCCTGGCATGCGGTGCAGGCCGCACTTAACCGTCAAACCGATCCGGTTATCACTGAATAGAGGTCAACGCCATGCAGAGGAGAGTGTTGATGGCTGAATCAAGCAATAATGCGACAGACTATACCGAGCAGCTCGAAACCGGTGCTGATACCCATTCATCTGTTGCAAACGCAGATTCTGCGGTACCGCAGCAAGCGCCGATCAGCGATCTGGAAGCTGAAATTATCGCTGCAATCAAAACTGTCTACGACCCGGAAATTCCGGTTGATATCTACGAGCTGGGATTGATCTACCAGTTGGATGTCAATGAAGACACCGGCGAGGTTGACGTCGCTATGACCCTGACCGCGCCGGGTTGCCCGGTGGCCGGCTCGATGCCGGGCTGGGTACAGGAGGCGGTCGAGAGCGTACCGGGTGTTAAAGAGGCTCGGGTCGATTTGGTCTGGGAGCCGCCCTGGCACCCGGATCTGATGTCCATGCGCGCTAAACTGGAATTGAATATGTTCTGATTTGGTATTGCGACGCAGTAACTTTGCCAGAAACGACAGGCGTATAGGTTGTTGCGACGCACAAATCAATTCGCTTATGATACGCGCCCACTCTGCTGTAGTTGAGCAAAGTGGGCTTTTTTGTGGCCTTTTACAGTGCGTAGTATGGCAGAGGGAGCATTCATGACTCGACCGTATAATTTTAGTGCCGGCCCCGCAGTATTGCCGGAAGCGGTATTACAGCGTGCCCGTGAAGAAATGCTGGACTGGCAGGGCAGTGGCATGTCTGTCATGGAAATGAGCCATCGCGGCAAGGAATTCATGTCGATTGCGGCGCTGGCTGAAGCGGATCTGCGCAATCTGCTGTCAATCCCGGATAACTATAAGGTATTGTTTCTGCAGGGTGGTGCCAGCACGCAGTTCGCGATGGTACCCTTGAATTTACTGCACAGCAAAAAAACCGCTGACTACGTTAATACCGGGGCATGGTCGAAGAAAGCGATCCAGGAAGCCCGCCGCTTCTGTCAGGTGAATGTTGCAGCCAGCAGCGAAGCACAGCGCTTCACTTGCGTACCGCCGCGTGCTGAATGGCACTGTCAGGCCGATGCTGCGTATCTGCATTACACCCACAATGAAACCATCGGCGGGGTAGAGTTCAGTGATATCCCCGAGTCTGCTGTACCGCTGGTCAGCGATATGTCCTCGACGCTGCTGTCACGACCGCTACCGGTCGAGCGGTTTAGCTTGATCTATGCCGGTGCACAGAAAAACATCGGCTCAGCCGGGTTGACAATCGTGATCGTGCGCGAGGATTTAATCGGCCAGGCTTTGCCCGGTACCCCTTCGATGCTGGATTACAAAGTACACGCAGATTCCGGATCCATGAGCAATACGCCGCCCACTTATGCCTGGTACATGGCCGGGCTGGTGTTTCAATGGATTCAGGAGCTCGGCGGGCTGGAAGCCATGGCCCAGCGCAATCAGGCCAAGGCGGAACTGCTGTACGGGTTTATCGATCAGTCGGGGTTTTACAGTAATCCGGTCGAGCCGGGCAGTCGCTCCTGGATGAACGTGCCGTTCACGCTGGCGGACAGTAAACTGGATGACACGTTTCTGGCTGAAGCCAAACAGGCGGGTCTCCTGTCTCTGAAAGGGCATCGCTCGGTCGGTGGCATGCGAGCCAGTATTTATAATGCCATGCCAATTGAGGGCGTACAGGCCCTGATTGATTTTATGGCTGATTTTCAGCGGCGCTACGGCTAGGCGGAATACTTTATGTATAAGGTTTTAATGCTGAATAATATCCAGGCTGCAGGCCTGGAACGGCTGCCGCGTGATCGCTTCCAGCTGGTGACCGAGAGCCAGCAGCCGGACGCTTTACTGCTGCGTTCTTATACTCTGCATGACTGGTCGATTCCGGCGTCACTGCTGGCCGTCGGACGGGCCGGTGCGGGGGTGAATAATATCCCGCTGACCGAAATGAGCAAACGGGGTATTGCCGTTTTCAATGCGCCTGGTGCCAATGCCAATGCTGTCAAGGAACTGGTTCTGGCCGGTATGCTGCTGGCAGCGCGCAATCTTTATCCGGCACTGAATTACGTGCGCGAGCTCAAAGGTAGCGAAAGCGAATTGAATGAACAGGTCGAAGCCGGCAAGAAACGCTTTACCGGGTTTGAACTGCCAGGCCGGACCCTGGGCGTTATCGGACTCGGCAATGTCGGGGTTCGTGTGGCTAACGCTGCCGAAGCACTTGGCCTGCGGGTTATCGGCTATGACCCCAATATTACGGTAGGCAATGCCTGGCAATTATCCGCCAAGGTCAAGCAGATCATGAGTGTTTCCGATTTGCTGGCGCAGGCCGATTTCGTGACTTTGCACGTGCCGATGCTGGATGATACGCGCCATTTGATCAATGCCGAACGTCTGCGCAAAGCCAAGCCGGGACTAACCCTGCTGAATTTTGCACGGGCCGGTGTGGTGGATGAACAGGCTGTACGGGACGCATTGGTGGAGCAGCGCCTGCATGCATATGTGTGTGATTTTCCCAGCGTGATCTTGCAGGGCCATCCGAACGTTATTGCACTGCCACATCTGGGGGCCTCCACGCAGGAAGCAGAGGAGAACTGCGCCATTATGGTGGCGGAGCAGATTCGCGATTATCTGGAACACGGTACTGTGCGTAACTCGGTCAACTTCCCCAGTATGGAAATACCGCGGACTCAGAATACCTGTCGGTTGTTAATCGTCAATGCCAATATTCCACATATGATCGAGCGTATTTCAACTGCAATTGCGCGCCTGGACATCAATATCCTGGATATGCTGAACCGCTCACGCGGAGATATCGCCTGTACCCTGATTGATGTGACCTGCCCGCTACCGCCTACGGTAGTGGACGAAATTTCCCGCATCGAAGGGGTGTTGCGGGTTCGTTTGCTGTAACCCCAGATGTGCTAAATCGGGTTGCCGGTGACGGGCTTGGCCGCAAATTTACTAACAGGCACCAGATACTGGCAAAGCTGACTGAACAGGCTTTCTGCTGTGCTGTTTATGATTGCTGGCGGCTCATTGTGCCAGAACAATTTGGGTTCGGCAGCCTGTGTGATATAGCCCAGAGCCAGGCAAGCGTTAATAAACGGTTGCAGAATATTGAGTGAGGTATGGGTGGCTGTGGCCAGTTGTCGCGGTGTTTTACTGCTGCGTGACAGATAGGTTGCCGCTGCGATATGTGCCGGCAGGTGGGGCAGGGACTGAAAGTCCGGCCAGGCTTCCAGCATGAGCGGCGTGTCGCTTGGGCAGACAGGTTCGGCGCTTAGATTATTAAAAGCGCCAGACATAATGACAGTCCATACCGGACTGCTGAGGTCACTGCTGGTCAGATTTTCAATATGTTGCTGTTTCTGATCGGGTGTTAACACCTGAATTGAATAATCTGTGCAGGGTTGTTGCAATAAAATTAACAGATCAGCATAACCGAGCGCACCATAGCAGGTGTGATGGGCGCAATCCAATACTACCCGAACCGCATTGTTTTCGACCAATATGGGTTGCTTGTAATGCTGCAGCAGGACATCAATAAGGCGTGCCCGGTCAGCGCTTGATTTTTGTGTAGAAAAATTGACGGCATTATTCGGTGTATGTGTCGGAAAATTGACGTTATCAAACAGAATTTTGACCCCGGATCTCGCATCCCGATCCGCCATCGCTCTGGATGAATTATTAGCGGAGTATTGCCCCGAACGCTGATAGAGTGATTCCAGCAGATTTCGCAGTTTATCCGCCTGCATCGGACGTGGCAGGACATAATCCGCGTGATAGCGCTGGAGGTGCTGGGTATAGGCGATCAGGATTGGGGGCTTGGGGCTTTCCTGTAGCAGGTTCCATTCTGCGCGACCCTGCTTGCTGTCCAGGTTGATGATAACAGCCGCACAGTGTGCAGTGTCAGAGCTGTAATACCAGGTGCTTTGCTTACTACCCCAGGCAAGCATTGTTTTCAATAGTAAATCATCGCTGGCGGGCAGATATCGTGAGCCGATATACAATTGTGCGGACATGAGACATTCCTTCAAAGTTAAGTTCTCATCGAATTGGCTTTTAATTGGCTAGTGCATCAAAGCGCTGTCGGTCTTGAATATGCCTAACAACCCCTTGTGAGTGCCTTGTCCTGAATCTGCCATACAGTTTTCAGTACACTGATGAGCCCGGTTATCAGCGGGCCTGTAAAGCATTATCGGCACATAAAGTCAAAATTTAGACGAAAGTGACAATTTTTTTTATAAAAATAGAAAAATAAAATAAAAATAAATAATTTGATAGTTTTTTGCTATTTAATGTTTTTACTTTTTCCTGCTCCAAAAGAACAACCGTGCAGGGTTAATCAAGCGAATTTGAGTAGAGCACTGATAATATGAGCACGCGAAATTTAAAGTATCTTTTTAAACCGGCCTCAATCGCGGTGATTGGTGCGTCTAACCGGGCCGGATCGGTAGGGGCGCTGGTCATGCGCAATCTCCTGCACGGCGGATTCCAGGGACCAATCATGCCGGTCAATCCCAACTACCAGGCCGTCGCGGGTATCTGGGCCTATCCTGAAGTAGCGGCCTTGCCGATGGTGCCGGAACTTGCGGTGATCTGTACCTCTGCCGCCACCGTACCGGCTCTGATTGAAGAGCTGGGGCAATGGGGCACACGCGCAGCTATCGTGATTTCAGCTGATTTAAAGCAGTCTGGAGATGAGCAGGGCAATACCTTGCAAACGCTGATGCTGGAGCGCGCTCGCGCCCATAATATGCGCGTGCTGGGGCCAAACTGTCTGGGGTTGCTGGTGCCGGGGATTGGTCTCAATGCCAGCTTCATGCACCGTTCGGCAGAACCGGGCCGGATTGCTTTTGTCTCGCAGTCGGGTGCACTTTGTACGGCGGTGCTGGACTGGGCGCGGGCGCATAACATCGGGTTCTCGCATTTCATCTCGCTGGGCAGCGGTGCCGATGTGGATTTCGGCGATGTGCTGGATTATCTGGGCAGCGATCCGCAGACAAATTCAATTCTGCTGTATATCGAAACTATCCAGGCCCGGCGCAATTTTATGTCGGCAGGCCGGGCCGCAGCCCGCAACAAACCGGTTATCGTGATCAAAGCTGGTCGCTTTAACGAAGGAGCCAAAGCGGTAGCCTCGCATACCGGGGCGCTGGCCGGTGCTGACCATGTTTACGATGCGGCTTTCCGGCGTGCCGGCATGCTGCGCGTATACGATATTGACGACCTGTTCGGGGCGGTAGAAACACTGGCGCGGGCGCGGCCTCAGCAGGGGGATCGGCTGGCTATTCTGACCAACGGCGGCGGGGTCGGTGTGATGGCGGTGGATACCTTGATTGAGGGCGGCGGCAAACTGGCCGAACTGAGGCCCGCCACGCTGCAGGCACTCAATACAGTAATGCCGCCGAGCTGGTCGGGCTGCAATCCGGTGGATATCGCCGGTGATGCGGACGACAAGCGTTATGCTCAGGCCCTGACCGTTCTTCTGCAGGCATCCGAGGTGGATGCGGTGCTGGTGATGCACGCGCCTACAGCCACGGCGGACAGTCTGGCTGTGGCGAAGGCTGTGATAACCTGCAGTCGGGCGTCGCGGCGGAATGTTCTGAGCAACTGGATCGGCCAGGAAGTGGCTGCAGCCGGGCGACAGATGTTGGCCGAGGCTGGTATACCGAGCTACGAAACACCCAGCCAGGCGATCGAAGGCTTTCTGCAGATGGTGCGCTATCGGACCAATCGGGATTTGCTGATGCAAACGCCACCGTCAGCGCCCAGCGAATTCACCCCGGCACTGGACAGCGCCCGCTGCGTGATCGAAAACGCTCTGGCCGAGGGGCGCAGCGTACTGAGTGAACCGGAAGCGAAAACCGTCCTGGCGGCGTATGGCATGCCGGTAGTGGAAACCCATATGGTCACTACGCCTGACTCTGCGGCACGGGTTGCTGCGCAAATGGGTTATCCGGTCGCGCTGAAAGTTCTATCACCGGAGATCAGCCATAAATCCGATGTGGGTGGTGTGGAGTTGTTTTTGGACTCGGATGAGGCGGTGCGCACTGCTGCCGAAACCATGCGGCAGAATCTTGCCCGGATCAAACCCGAGGCGCGGGTGGACGGCTTTACGGTACAGCGCATGGTGGTACGGCCAGGTGCCCATGAGCTGATTATCGGAGCAACCACCGATCCGATTTTCGGACCGGTGATTTTATTCGGCCAAGGCGGTACCGCGGTAGAGGTGATCGGTGACCGGGCTGTTGCGCTACCACCGTTGAACATGAATCTGGCCCGTGAGTTGATCGGGCGTACTCGTATTGTGCGTCTGCTGCAGGGTTATCGCGATCGTCCCGGCGTTGCCATGGATGCTCTGTGTCTGGCTTTGCTGCAGGTCTCGCAACTGCTGGTGGATATACCGGAAGTGGTCGAGCTTGATATCAATCCGCTACTCAGCGATGAAAACGGCGTCCTGGTGCTGGATGCACATATCCGGCTGGAAGCTGCCAGTCGGGCCAGTTTGCAGCGGTTGGCTATCCGACCCTACCCGAAAGAACTGGAAGAGATATTTAGCCTGCGCAATGGTCGTCAAGTCTTGCTGCGACCAATTCGGCCAGAGGACGAGCCCAAACATTACCAGTTTCTGAGCAAGTTGACGCCGGAAGACATACGGTTTCGGTTCTTCGGTCTGGTGCGTGAGCTGCCGCATTCACAAATGGCGCGTTTGACCCAGATTGACTATGATCGTGAAATGGCTTTTATTGCTACTGCTACAGACGCTCATGGCGACAGCGAAACGCTGGGGGTGGTGCGGACTTTTACTGATCCTAATAATGAGCGGGCCGAATACGCGATTGTTGTGCGTTCGGATATGAAAGGGCAGCGCCTGGGCTGGAAGCTGCTGGACAAAATGATTCATTACTGCCGGGCCCGTGGCACACGCTATATTGTCGGGCAGATTTTGCTGGAAAACAGGCGTATGCTGGGTATGGTTCAGAAAATGGGCTTTACCCGTCAGGATATCACTGCGGATGGGGTCGCCGAGGTTTCTTTGAAGCTCTAGCAAAAGGTGCTGGTACAGTGCCTGGGTAGCGTCAAGACAGTGTTTGGCAATCCTCTACGCCGCTGAATTTTTGATGACCTGATGGCATTATCAAAATGACGCCAAAAGAGTCTGCGCTGCCAGCGTGACTTTTTTGCAATGGACGCTGATTAGGAGGATGTTGCTGTGCGTACTGCGTTTATTACTCATGCAGATTGTCTGCGCCACGAAATGATCGAGGACCATCCTGAGTGTCCGGCCCGACTGAATGCGGTGCAGGATCAATTGGTACGGTCCGGACTGTTCGATTTCCTGCTGCATTTTGATGCGCCGAAAGCGACAGTGGAACAACTGGCGCGCGCGCACGATATGTTATATGTCGATGAGATTCTGGCACAGTCACCAGCCGAGGGGCTGGTACATGTCGATCCGGACACTTTCATGAATCCGTACACCGTGGATGCTGCGTTACGGGCAGCCGGTGCGGGCATAATGGCCACTGATATGGTGCTGGATGGCAAAGTGGACAATGCGTTTTGCAATGTGCGCCCGCCTGGACATCATGCCGAGCGGCACCAGGCGATGGGCTTCTGTTTTTTCAATAATATCGCGGTAGCTGCACAGCATGCGCTGGAAGTGCGTGGTTTGTCGCGGGTCGCTATCATCGATTTTGATGTACACCATGGCAATGGCACCGAGAACATCTTCGCGGATAATGACCAGGTTATGCTCTGTTCCAGCTATCAGCATCCGTTTTATCCTTACACCGGCTGCGACAGCATACCAGGCCATATTGTCAATATAGCGCTGGGGCGCGGTATTCTCAGCCAGGAGTTCCGGGGCTTTATCACCGATTACTGGCTGCCGGAATTGCGTGCTTTTCAGCCTCAGATGTTGTTTATTTCAGCAGGGTTTGATGGCCATTATGAGGATGATATGGCGAACTGGAATCTGATCGAATCCGATTACGCCTGGGTGACGAAGGAGATAATGACTGTGGCGGCCGAATCCGCCTCGGGCCGGATTGTTTCGATGCTGGAAGGTGGCTATGCACTGCATGCACTGGGACGTAGCGCGACAGCACATATCAAGGCGTTAATGGCGCTCTGATCCGAGCGCCATTTGCAACAGCCTCTTAAGCGCCGAACCTAGAACTTGAAACCGGCACCGACCATAAATACCCAGGGATCGATATCAACATCCAGGTTCAACCGGCCTGCATCGGCGGTGTCCAGCGTAGCCTCGGTGTCGATATCGATATACCAGGCGGCTGCATTCAAAAACCAGCCGTTATCGAACATTACATCAACGCCAGCCTGTGCTGCCAGCCCCCACGAGTCATCCAGCTTGAGGCTGGTGTGACCCAGCGCGCCTTCCAGGCTGGAGGTGACGTCCTCGTCGAAGAAGGTTGTATAGTTCAAACCCAGACCGACATAAGGCTGAAACTGCGCCTGCGGCGTGAAATGATATTGCACGCTCACTGTTGGCGGCAGATGCTTAACCGAACCGATCCGGCCCAGTGCGCCCAGTGCGCCAGCGCCTTGCAAATCATGCTTGAACGGCGTTGCGCCCAGTAATTCGATACCGATCTGATCAGTGACCATATACGCAACCGTAAGACCCAGCGAAACCCCATTGTCGACCTCAACCGGTGAACCCGGTACGGCGATTGCACCGTCGCTGCTGCGGATAGCGCTGCTGTCATCATTAGGTAATACCCAGGCCGGCCCCAGGCGCACGAGAATATCACCGGCTTCATGGGCTGTGGCTGTCCCGCTGGCCATAATACCGTTGCGCAAAGTAAAGGAATGCTCGCCAAATATTTTGCTTTCATTTTTTAAGCCTTTGTTTTTGATTGATAATTGACGCTAATAATTATCGCTTACAAAGGCTTTTTCCAGTTTGATTCAGATCAAAAAACAGCCGTTTTTCTACACCCAGCGGTGTGTTCCCGTGTGTTTCAGTGTGTCTGTTCCAGCCGCCGCCGCATGGCCGCGTAGTACAGCACCGGAATGACCAGCAGCGTCAGTACTGTCGAGACCAGTATTCCGAAAATCAGCGAAATCGCCAGCCCCTGAAAAATTGGATCATCCAGAATAAACAAGGCACCGAGCATGGCTGCCAGTGCAGTCAACAGAATCGGTTTGGCGCGTACAGCATCGGCATGGATGAGCGCCTGCCGGAACGGCACCCCGTTGGCTACTTCGAGGTTGATGAAATCCACCAGTAAAATGGAATTACGCACAATAATGCCGGCCAGCGCGATCATGCCGATCATTGAAGTTGCCGTGAACTGTGCGCCAATCAGGGCATGACCGGGCAGTACCCCGATAATGGTCAGCGGAATGGGTGCCATAATGATCAATGGTGTTAGATAGGAACGGAACTGTGCCACTACCAGCAGATAAATCAGAATCAGTCCAACCGAGTAGGCAATACCCATATCGCGGAAGGTTTCGTAGGTAATCTGCCATTCGCCATCCCACTTCAGACTGTAAGCGCTATAGCGGTCAGCCGGTTGCCGGATCAGATACTGGGTCGGCGCGTCGGTCTGCTGATCCAGCGCGGCGGCCATCTCCGCCATGCCATACAACGGACTGTCAAGCGTGCCGGCCATATCACCAAAAACGAACACCACAGGGAGCAGGTCTTTATGGTAAATAGCGTTTTCAACTTGTGTGCGCTCAATGCTGACCAGTTCCGACAGCGGCACCAGCGCACCACTGCGGGCGCGCAGCTTGAGCGCCAGCAGGGCAGCCAGATCAGCTTTATCCGCAGGGCTGAATTCCAGCCGGATCGGTGCCGGGTATTTGACCGCTTCAGTGTGCACAAAGCTGACATTTTCGCCATGCAGCACAGCGTAAAGATCCTGCGCAACCTGCTGTTGTGAAACCCCCAGCAGAGCTGCCTTGACCCGGTCCACATGTACGATCAGGCGCTCGGCCGGTGCTTCCACCGTATCATCGATATCGATAATATCCGGGGTTGCTGCGAACAGGGCGCGAACATTCCGGGCGGTTTCGATCTGACCCTGATAATCCGGTCCATAAATTTCTGCCACCAGCGGCGACATGACCGGTGGCCCCGGCGGCACCTCGACAACTTTGACATTGGCATCGTATTTTGCGCCGATAGCCTGCAAAGGGTCACGCACTGAGCGCGCGATATCGTGACTTTTGCGATTGCGCAGGTGTTTATCGGTCAGATTGACTTGCAAATCACCCATATGTGGCTCGCTGCGCAGATAATATTGTCGTACCAGACCGTTGAAATTAATGGGGGCAGCAGTACCTGCATAAGCCTGATAATCAGTCACTTCCGGTACCGTCGCGATATAGCGGCCCAATTCGCCCAGAACCCGGGCGGTTTGTTCCACGGGTGTGCCTTCCGGCATATCGACAATGACCTGGAATTCCGATTTATTATCGAACGGCAGCATTTTCAGAACGACCCGTTGCTGGTAGGCCAGACTGATCGATGCACCAATCAGGGTCACGATGACGATACCCAGCAGAAAACGCCACCAGGCGCTGCCCAGAAACGGGCTGAGCAGAACCCGGAACAGACGCATGCCAAAGCCGGTCTGGCCCTGTTCGCTGTTATTGTCGCCATTATTGACAGGGGCGGCCGGATTCGCTGATGCGGGCTGATGATGCACGTTGCGCAGAACTTTATAGGCCAGCCAGGGCGTGAAGATAAACGCCACAGCCAGCGAGATCAGCATTCCCATACTGGCATTGATGGGTATGGGCGACATATAAGGCCCCATCAGGCCGGTCACAAACGCCATGGGCAGAAGCGCTGCGATCACCGTGAGAGTGGCCAGAATGGTCGGACCGCCGACCTCGTCCACAGCCAGCGGGATGGCTTCCAGCAATGATTTTCCGCCCAGCTGAATATGGCGATGGATATTTTCCACCACTACGATAGCGTCATCCACCAGAATGCCAATCGAAAAAATCAGCGCGAACAGCGAAACCCGATTCAGGGTAAAACCATAGGCCCAGGACGCGAACAGGGTGATGGTCAGGGTGATGATGACTGCTGTGCCGACAATCAGGGCTTCACGCCAGCCGAGTGCCAGCAATACCAGTACAATCACTGCGCTGGTAGCAAAAATCAGTTTTTTGATCAGGGTTTGCGCCTTGTCGTTAGCGGTTACCCCGTAATTGCGGGTGACGGTGGCTTCAACCCCGTCCGGGATCAGCGCGCCTCGCAGTTGTTCCAGCCGGCTGATCAGCTGGTCGGCAATAAGCACCGCATTCTCGCCCGGCTTTTTGGCAATGGCGAGCGTGACCGCCGGATGCTCGCCGCGTACTGTGTCGCTGTATTTGTCTCCATCCGGCCAGGCTGCACCGGTAGCGAACCAGACATACCGTTGCGGCTGCTCGGCACCATAGCTGATATTGGCAACATCGGCCAGGTAGACCGGTGAACCATTATGCAGACCAACCACCAGCTCGGCAATTTGCTCCGGTGTGACCAGAAAACTGCCCGCTTGCAGTGCAATCGAGCGATTATTAGCGATGATCCGGCCCGCGTCGGTTGACGCATTGGCTGCCAGTAAGGCCTGTCGCAAATCATCCAGCGCCAAGCCATGACCGGCCAGTCGGGCGGGATCAAGACGCACCTCTACCACCCGCTCGGGAGCACCGATGGTGTAAATATCACGAGTGCCGGCAACCCGCTTCAGTTCGGCTTCCAGGGCATGAGCGATCTGGCCCAGCTCGAACGCGCCGCGAGTCGGGTCCGGAGTCCATAAGGTAATGCTGACGATGGGCACGTCGTCAATGCCCTTGGGTTTGATAATTGGTGCCAGCACGCCCAGATTATCCGGCAGAAAATCCTGATTGGAATACAGCTTATTGTATAAGCGCACCAGCGCTTCCGTGCGAGGCTGCCCGACCTCGAACTGCACCGTCAGGGCTGACAGGCCGGGACGGGAGATTGAATAAACATGCTCTACGCCTTCGATCTCGTCCAGTATCTGCTCGACCGGGGTGCTGACAACCTGCTCGACCTCGCGCGCCGAAGCGCCTGGATAGGCGATGAACACATTGGCAAACGTGACATCAATCTGCGGTTCTTCCTCGCGCGGGGTAATCAGCACCGCGAATACCCCCATCAGCAGGCCAACCAGCGCCAGCAGCGGGGTAATTTCCGAATTCTGGAAACGTTGGGCAATGGCACCGGACAGACCCAGTTTCATAGCGTGTTCCCGGCGTTGTCCTGTGCACTCATGAAGCGGCGGGCGGCGACCGGATCAAGGACGACCTGTTCGCCGGCGTCCAGACCCGCCAGTACTTCCAGCCGGTCGTCACCAAGAATCCGGCCGGGCCGAATCTGGCGCAGACTGACTCGCCCCTCAGACAGCACATATACTGCGCTGAGCTCACTGCGCTGGAGCAGGGCGGCGCGCGGAATGGTAAGCACCGTCTGTTCGCCTACCGTGAAGGCGACTTTGACAAACATACCGGGATACACCCGGGGCGTTTTCTCCGGCAGGTAAACCCGTACCTTGAAGACATTGCTGGCCGGATCGGCATAGGGGAAAAAGACCAGTTTGCTGGCGCTGACGCGGCTGTCATCGGGCAGGATGATCTCGGCGCGAGACTGTGCCTGCACCCGGGTGAGCAGACGTTGCGGCACGTTGCTGACCGCGCGCAGCAAATCCAGTGAAAAACCGGTCATTAGGGGCTGACCGGGCTGAACCGCTTCACCCAGTTCCACCTGACGCTCAAGCACAATGCCGCTATAAGGCGCTTTTATTTCGGTATAACTGACCTGTTCGCGGGCGCGCTGTACCCCGGCTACGGCAGAATCCAGGCGTGCAGCAGCAGCATTGAACGCGGCTTCAGCGGCATCCAGTTCTGCTTTGGCAATCAATTTGCGCTGAAAAATATTGGCCACCCGCTGGTACTCGGTCTGCGCTTCGTGATAGCGGGCCTGGGCTTCCTGCAAAGCGGCCTGGGCCTGATCCAAACCGGCCTGTTGCTCGCTGGCGCGCAAGCGAATAATCGTATTGCCTGCCTCGACCGTGTCGTTGACATCCACCAGAATTTCTTCAACCCGGCCCGAGGTTTGCGCTGACACCGTACTTTGATTAACGGCTTCCAGTACGCCATCAAGGATATACTCCTGCGGCGTAGTTCGTAGCTCGACCGGTCTGGTTTGCAGCGCGGGTTGCAATGGAGCGGCCAGCACGCTGTAAGGCAGCAGGACGAGGCAAAGTAAAATATGTGTTATGGGAGTCTTCATGTGAGTCAGCAACGAGTAAGTCATAATCAAGCGTTATCTGTATTTTATAAATTACTAATATAATATATACTAATATTGTAGAAATTAATATCTTTCAAGACCAAGGAGATTGTTATCATGTCCATAGACCGTCTGGTATTTGCGATCGCCGGAATCTTTGTCCTGGTGAGCGTATTATTAGGATATTTGCATTCGCCGTACTGGTTATTGTTCACGGCTTTTGTTGGCCTGAATATGTTGCAGGCAGCGTTTACCGGTTTTTGCCCGCTGGCGAAGCTTTTGAAATGGGCCGGTAGCCGGCCCGGTGCGGCGTTTAATTAAAGTACTTTTTATAAACAGTCCAGAACCCGGCACGCCAGCGGATCATTCAGCGAACAGAGTATAACGCTTGGTGTGAAATGGCCGCATGTTACCACGCAACCAGATCGGCGAAGGCCAGCGGTGGACGCCCCAATTGTTGATTCAACCAGATACAGAAGTTATGCAGAGCCATCTTGGCAGCCAAGCGAACCTGAAACCCGGCCAGCGTGTGGGGACGCTCCCGATCGAGGCGAAACACATGCTGCAGGCTACCGTTAACCGTTTCAACGATCTGGCGGATGCTGGCCAACCAGCGCCGCCGCGCGCGCGGCCAAGGCCGACGACTGTTGCGCTTGGGGGCGCAGAGCACTTGCGCGCCGTAGGCTTCATGCCAGAATCGATGCCGGTGTTCACCTTCAAAGCCTTTGTCGGTGACATACGGCCCCTGAGCCGGAGCACCGACGCTGGCGAGGCGCCGGTCGGGGCAAGCGCGCAGGGCGAAGAAGGTCTCGGCCAGAGGCTGATCTTTGGTGCTGGCTGCAGCGAAACCAAAGCCGGTGATCACACCGGTCGGATTGACCGCCAGCAGCACATGAAAGCCCTCATACCAACCCAGGCGATTACTCCAGCCGATATCGGCCAAACCGGGCAGCCAGCCCCGCCCCCGGCGTTTACTATGACGGGTGATGGCGGCGGTGCCATCCAGCGCCTCATAGGCACAGTGCTGAGCTTGCAGTCGTTGCACAAGGTGCAGAAAACAACCGACCACGGCCTCGTTGTGCTGGCGCAGCAGCCGATTGAATTGAGTTCGATGCGGCAAGCGGGGAAAAGCCCCGCGCAAGTGCCGCTGGGCATACCGGTAGAAATTCCGTTCACTGGCAAAGGGGGACCATTGTGCGAACAGGGCCAAAGTAACCACTTCGCTGCGCGTCAGCGAGGCATTCGGACCCGGCCGGCTCTCAGCCGGAAGACTCTGCTTGCAAAAATCATCCACCATGACATATAAAATCGTTAGGAAGGTGTCGATGTCGACCATAGCAAAGCGCCTCATTTGTTCAGATGAGTGCTTCTATATTGGTCCTCGACGCCTTCCTCTCAATTCTCACCGCATTAATTCACACCAAACGTTATAGTTTTTCTGTACATCAAAGCTGTGGAAGTTAATATTCTACGGCTTTTTAAAATTCCAGATGGCCATCTTCTTGCTGCCAGCACGAATAGCTTGAGCGAATATTTTGTGGAATAACAACAAGCCCTCCATAATTAGCTCATGCGTATACCCAGACTTTATCATCCCGAAAACCTTGCTGTCGGCCTGCAGATCCAGCTCAGCACGATAGCATTTCAACACGCTGTGCGGGTACTACGCCTGCGCCAGGGCGCACCCCTTATCCTGTTCAACGGTCAGGGCGGCGAATACCAGGCGAGCCTATGCGAAATTGGCAAACGCAGCGCACAGGCCCGGATCGAGGCTTTTGTGGAGCGTGAGGCTGAAGCGCTGCTGCCCGTCACGCTGGGACAATGTATCTCGAAATCCGAGCACATGGATTTTGCCGTGCAAAAAGCCACCGAACTGGGCATTGCCGCAATCCAGCCCTTATTCAGCGAACGCAGTACAAGCTCACTGCAAGGCGAGCGTTTGCAAAAAAAATGGTCACATTGGCGCGGTATTATAGTGAATGCCTGCGAGCAGTGCGGTCGTAATCGCCTGCCCTTACTGCACGACCCGCTGGAGCTGGAGAACTGGCTGCGGGAGACCACCCCGGCCGCACTGAGACTGGTGCTGGCCCCCGCCGCCCGGCATAGCCTGCGACAATTGCCGGCACCCAGTACAAGCGGCGGTGTAAGCCTGCTAATTGGCCCGGAAGGCGGCCTCAGCGAGCAGGAAATCAAGCTGGCGCAGGCCAGCGGCTTTACCGCTATCGGCCTTGGTCCGCGCATATTGCGCACGGAAACCGCGGCATTGACGGCTCTGACCGCTGTTCTTACCCTGTGGGGAGATTTGGCTTAACGTCCGACTATTATGATTCCGACTTTAATAGAACTACTGATCAATACTGCGACTTTCCTGCTGGCTGTTTTCGGCTGCCTGATTATTGGCGCGTTGACGCTCAATAATCCGCCATTAAGCGATCCGCCAGGTTTTTTCGTCCGCTTGCGGACCTATTTAACAACAAACAGCGCCGAAACCAAACCCAATCATCCCTTTCCGGAACTGGAACTGCCACGGGTGGCCATTGCACCGGGCTTATTACTGACCCGGATCGAGCTGACTGTCGATATTCTGGACTGGGAAATCGTCGAGGTAGATGCCCGCAATTTTGAATTGCATGCGGTGGTGGAAACATCCCTGTTCAGGTTCAAAGACGATGTATTCGTCAAGCTCAACCCAACCCCCGCCGGCACTGAAATGCATATTCGCGCCAGTTCCCGCGTGGGGCGCGGTGATTTCGGCGCGAATACCCGGCACATTCTGGATTTGCTGACGATGCTGCGAAGACAAGTATAACTATTTGTTTTTTACAACTGCTCTTCTATCGCCCGGATTAAGCGTTCATCCTGCGGATCGATCCGGGTCGCAAAACTGACAATCTGCTGGCCGGCACGATCGATCAGATATTTGTGAAAGTTCCAGCCCGGCTGCTGGCCACTTTGCTGTGCTAGCTGTTGATAAAAAGGGTGCGCCTTTGCGCCGGTCACATGGACTTTCTCAAACATGGGGAACTCGACCCCGTAAGTCAGTTCGCAAAAGGCCTTGATGTCACTCTCACTACCCGGTTCCTGGGCAAAATCATTGGACGGGAACCCCAGCACCACCAGGCCCTGCGCCCGGTAGCGGGCATACAGGGCTTCCAGTCCTTCGTACTGGGGCGTAAAGCCGCAGAAACTGGCGGTATTGACGACCAGTATTACTTTGCCTGCATAGTGTTCGCATAATTTTTGTGCTTGTTCGCTGCCTAACGGGCGAAAGGCGAAATCCAAGACTGCCGGACAAGCCGCCCAAACCGTTTGTCCAAGCCCGATCCAGCCCGTTAATAGCAGGCAGCGTAAAACCAGCTTTAAACTCATTGGTAAGCTCCTTATGTTTGAACATTGCTGGACGCACTAGACGCACTAGACGCACTAATTAATTAAGTAATGCCTGCACAAGAGACACTTATACAGCTCCTGCTGACGGGCCAAAAGCGTTTAGCAACACAGCATTGTAATCTCGTCAGGGAAGCGCGTTCGAAATCGTTTTTCAAACATTATACGCAGACTGATTTTACGATATGGCAGTATGTTTGTATAATTTTTGTACAATTCAACGATGCACGACACGTATCTCTATGAGCAAGTCCAAGAACACTGATAACGTCGGCCATCTGCCCTTAGAAAGCATGGTGCCGATCCGCACGGTAGCCAGTCTGACCGGCGTTAACCCGGTTACCCTGCGAGCCTGGGAGCGACGCTATAACCTGCTGCGCCCGACCCGCACTGCTAAAGGCCACCGTTTATACAGCATGGCCGATGTAGAGTTGATCCGACAGGTCCTGACGCTGCTGGAGGGCGGCATGTCAATCGGTCAGGTGCAAACCGTTCTACAGCGTGCTGCCGACGAACCACCCCCACGTCGACTCGATACCAGCATGGATACTGACACCGTACCAAACACTGCAGAGGCAGACGTTCATAGCCAGCCGGTTCAGTTCGACCTGTGGCAGCGCTATCAACAGCGCTTACTGCAGGCCATTCATGACTTCGACGACGCTGCTTTGCACAATCTCTATAACGAGATCCTGGCGCTCTACCCCATTGATCTGGTCACCACGCGCCTCATCGTTCCTTTATTGCACGAACTCGGCTGGCGCTGGCAGCGCGGCAATCAGACCGGGGTTGCCGAAGAGCATTTCTTCAGCATGTTTCTACGCAATAAACTAGGGGCCCGCCTGCATCATTATAGTCGCCACCAGACCGGACCTTGCCTGCTGGCCGCCTGCCTGCCCGGGGAACAACACGATATAGGCCTGCTGCTGTTTGCTATGGTCGCACTGGACTGGAATTACCGGATTATTCTGCTGGGTGCCGCCACACCCTTGCCGGAGATTGCCCCGGTCTGCCAGCGGACAGCCTGTGCCGGCATAGTGCTGGCCGGTTCTTACCAGTCAGCCACCGAGGTTCTCAACACCCAACTGCCGCAGTTAATGCGGACAGTCGATATACCGGTGTTTATCGGCGGGCGCACGCTCAATCACCACGCGCAGGTGTTCCAGGCGTTGGGGATGGTTCCTTTGGCGAATGACTTGCAGCAGGCGATGCAAACCATCAACAGCACCCTGCAGCAGCGCGAGTAGCGGCAAAAGCGGCCTCAACCGGTGCCTGTCATCTGCTCATCACCAAGCGGGCCGCCACGACGCGGATCGGTCTCCCAGGGCATTAAGTGGATAGCTTGCGCCACTAATGAGGCACCAATCCCGACCCCAATCGCCAACCGGTTGCGACTGACCACATGCGGTGGCAGGTGCAAAGTCACACGGATTTGCGGTTGCTCATCCAGGGCCATGATCACCGTGGTCATGCCGCTCAGTGTTAGCATTTCCACAATCGTCCCGAAAATGGGAT
This sequence comes from Gammaproteobacteria bacterium, assembly GCA_041396125.1. Classification (GTDB taxonomy): domain Bacteria; phylum Pseudomonadota; class Gammaproteobacteria; order Competibacterales; family Competibacteraceae; genus JAWKZG01. The sequence goes on from JAWKZG010000005.1 coordinate 26,778, forward strand.
TTTCACGATTACCGCCGCTCAGCTGATCTGCCGGCACCCGCCGTCGGTGCAAGAGCACATTGCCCGGAGGAATTAACCAGAACACCCGGCTGGCAGGGGTAAAATCCTGGTTTATCGCTACCTCCAGCGGGCGTCCCAGCCAATCCAGACGGGTTATACCAGCCGCTGGATCATGCCCTGTGACCGTTGCTTCAAATACATTCACGGCATCCATCAAACGCGCCACGATTGCACTGCAAGGACGCTTGAATACCGCATCTGGCGTGCCAGTCTGCAGACTGGTGCCGGCGTGAATTACACAAAGGCGGTCTGCCAGCATCGCGGCTTCATCCAGATCATGCGTCACCAGCAGGATCGGAATACGCAAACTGCGCGTTAAAGCAGCCAGTTCCATCCGCAGTTTACGGCGGGTCACCTGATCGACGGCGGAAAACGGCTCGTCCAGCAGCAGTACCGAGGGTTCCCGCGCCAGCGCCCGGGCCAGTGCTATGCGCTGCTGTTGGCCACCTGACAACTGGACTGGAAAACGGTGTGCCAAACCGTCCAGATGCACCCGCAGCAATAACTCCCGGGCGCGAGCCGGGCGCTGTCTGGCAGGCAGGTGGCCCAGCGCAATCATGATATTGTCCAGGGCACTGAGGTGCGGGAATAAGGCATACGACTGAAAAACCATTCCAACCCTGCGCTGCTGGGCATTCAAAGCCAGATTCCGGGTGCTGTCCAGCCAGCTCACGCCGGCACATTCAATCTGCCCTGCACGGGGCCGGGCCAGACCGGCAATACAGCGTAAAATCGTGGTTTTTCCGCTGCCCGATGGCCCCACCAGAGCCAGGGTTTCACCCGCCTGACAGGTAAACTGAACCGACAGGGGAATAGGTGCCTGCTGCTGCAGTTTGACGCTCAAACCCTCTGCAGAATTCACGCCAGCGGCCCCGGCAAACCTTGCCCCCCGGCCCGGAGCGCATACGGGCTGGCTGACGATTCAGCGTATACACCAGACTGATGGTACAAAACGAAACCACCAGCAACACCAGCGACATCAGGCTGGCTGCCTGATCATCAAACGCCTGCACCCGGTCATAAATAGCGATGGACAAGGTGCGGGTTGCACCAGGGATATTCCCGCCAACCATAAGCACTACACCGAACTCACCCAGTGTATGCGCGAAGCTGAGCACCAGCGCGGTCAGAATGCCATTGCGTGCCAGCGGCAATTCGATGCGCCGGAAAGTCTGCCAGCGACTCAACCCGCTGCACCAGGCTGCCTCACGTAAATCCAGAGGGATGGTTTCAAAAGCCCGCAGCATCGGCTGTACTGCAAACGGCAGGCTGTACAGCAGCGACGCCAGCAGCAAACCGCTGAATGAAAACGCCAGTGTGGAGCCGGTCCAGGCCTGAAACTGCTGCCCCAGCCAGGTATCACGGCCAAACGCTACCAGCAGATAATAGCCCAGCACTGTCGGCGGCAACACCAGCGGTAAGGTGATAAACGCTTCCAACAGGCTTTTACCGGGGAAGCGCCGCCAGGCCAGCGCCCGCGCCAGCGGTAAACCCAGCAGCAACAGGATCAATGCGGTCAATCCCGCCAAACGCAGCGAAAGTGTCAGAGCCTGCCAGTCCATGTGTATTCAGTGCCGGGCGGTCAGTCGGGGGTGTGAAAACCAAATTGGCGGAATATCTGCCGGGCCGGCTGACTTTGCAGATAGCGATAAAATTCGACGGCGGCCGGTGGCGCATCCTGTAATAGCACCATACGCTGTTGCAGCGGGATATATAAACCCTCCGCCAGAGCCAGCCAGCGGCCGTGTTCGGCAAACTCCGGTACAGCAGCAATAGAGCGCGGAATCAGCCCCGCATCAACACTGCCGGCAATGCTAAAACGGGCAGTTTGTGCAGCATTATCGCCCAGCACCAGCACGGGCTGGACAGCCGCCCACACGCCGGCGCTCTGCAACGCCTGACGAGCTGCCTGCCCATAGGGTGCATGTGCGGGATTGGCAATGGCGAAGCGACGCACCTGACCGCTGTCAATCGCCGCCGCCAAGGCTTGCAGACCGGCATCGGCAGGCGCGCCGGAACCGCTTGGAATAAATAATACCAACTGTCCAATGGCATACAGGCTACCGTCATCTGCGGTCAGCCCTTGCACTGTCAGTCGTTCGACATAGCTCTGATCGGCACTCATAAAGAGTTCAAAGGGCGCGCCCTGCATGATTTGCCGGCTCAAATTGCCGGATGAACCATAACTTGTACGCACAACATGCCCGGTCTGGGCACTGAAGCGCTCTATCAGGACGGGTAACACATGATTCAAATCCGCCGCTGCCGCAACCCGGATTTCGCCGCTGCCCTGACCGGATTGTGCTGCCATTCCCGCTCGTCCACACAAACTTCCGAGCAATAGCAATACCAGTCCGCTACAGCAGAAAAACCGCGACATTACCGACTTATTTTTCGAACCTTTATGCATCCACTCACTCCAAGCAGACTCACTATCTACTTATTCAAATAACTGTGTTTTAATTGTAAGGTATAACCCAACAGGAACCATTTTTGCTCTCCCCCGCCATGATGACCAAACACTTTCCCCGCAGCTGGCCTAAGGCATTTATTTTGCACCTAGGAGGGCTATTGCTGGCGCTATTTGTAGCGCAGACTCCCGCTTATGCACAAGATCAAGATCCTCTGGAGACTTATAACCGGGCTATATATTCGTTCAATGACACCGTTGACAAAGCCTTGCTCAAACCGCTGGCCCAAACCTACAAAGCCGTCACACCCGAGTTTGTGGATGAAGGCGTAACCAATTTCTTCGGCAACCTGGGTGACGTTATCACACTCGCCAATAACATATTGCAGTTCAAACTCGATATGGCAGCCCAGGATTCGGTGCGCATAGTGCTTAATTCAACCTTTGGGGTGCTCGGTTTCTTCGATGTTGCCACCCCACTGGGTATCGCCAAGAACCAGGAGGATTTTGGCCAGACCCTGGGTGTATGGGGGGTTGGGGAAGGCTATTATATTGTGTTGCCGCTGCTGGGCCCGTCCAGCACCCGCGATATCTGGCGGCTGCCGGTGGATTATTTTTTCACCCCGGTTACCTATGTTGATCCGGCCAGTGATCGCTTTATCATGCGCGGCCTCGAACTGGTGGACACGCGCGCTGACCTGCTACGCGTCGAACGTGCTTTCGGTGATGCAGCGCTGGATCCCTATTCTTTTCAGCGTGAGGCCTATCTGCAACGGCGGCGCAATCTGGTATTCGATGGTAACCCGCCGTCAATACAGATCGATTTTGACGAAGAATTTAAACCCGATGCTGAGTCCCCTGATGCCGAGTCTAGTACTCAACAGGACACCCTGCCAGCGGCCGAATAGGTCAGGCTCAAACATACTGCTGATTATGGGTAAAACCGTTCATGCACGGCAAGGCTCGCTGGGTTAACGCGCTCCTGCGCACTACCGCCCGCCTGCCGTTGCCCTTATTACATCTGCTCGGGAGCGGGATCGGCTGGCTGTTGTGGCTGATACCTAATCAGCAAAAGCATATTGCTGCTGTTAATCTGCGGCTTTGCTTTCCACAGCACTCCGGCAGCGAGCATCGCAGCTTGCTGCGCCGCAGTCTTGTTCATGCTGCTAAAACGGTCCTGGAACTCGGGCCACTCTGGCTCTGGTCGGGCGAGCGGGTCTTGGGGCTGATTCGTGAGGTTCGTGGTGAAGATGCCTGGCGTGACAGCCTGGCTGACAATCGGGGAGCTATTATCCTGACCCCTCACCTGGGTGCCTGGGAACTGACCGGCCTGTATATTTCCAGTCGCTACCCGCTGACCGCGCTGTATCGGCCCAGTCGTCTCGGCCTTGCGTTCGATGAACTGGTGCATCGGGCTCGGGAACGACTCGGCAGTCGCCTGGTGCCGACCGATGCAGCCGGTGTCAGACGCCTGCTGCAAGCCATTCGCAAGCACGAAATAGCCGGTATCCTGCCGGATCAGAGCCCTGGCGCGGACGGCGGACAGTTTGCGCCATTTTTCGGCCATCCGGCACATACGATGCTGCTTTTGTCTCGTTTGGCGATCCGCTGCCGCACCCCGGTGTTCATAGCCTACGCCGAGCGTTTACCACGCGGTCGCGGCTTCCGGCTTCATTTTGAACCTTTGCCGGAAAGCATTAACCAGGAGCCGCTGGAACACTCAATGGCTGTTTTGAATCAGGCGATTGAACGGGCAATCCGGCAGCATCCAGAGCAATATTTATGGACTTACAAACGGTTTAAGCCGCGCCCGCCCGGACTGGCCAAAGTCTACTGATCCAGCGTACGCTGCGCACGTTTCAGAAACACCCGCATCTCCTTGCCCGCCTGTACATCGCCCTTGCGCTCGGCCGCTTGTATGCCGCTCTGGTAGGCTTCTATCGCCTGCTGTGGTTCGCCACAGGCCAGCAGCGCCTGGCCCAACCGTTTCCAGGCCGCAGAGTAGTCGGGATCATGTACCACTGCCGCTCGTAAATGGATACACGCCTTCTGTGGCTCATCGGCCTCAAGATAGGCATTGCCTAGTCCAAACCGCAACAAGGCATTATCCTGCCCCTGCTGAAGCAACGCTTCAAAACGCTCGATAACACGCATATATCCACAATACCCTGTTCAAAACATGACAGTGTAGCATTCCATTTACGCCTGCTTTGATACAGGTTTGACCACACATTCACCAGGAGGATCACATAATGGCAACAGATGATACGAAACCCAAACTGGGCTTTATCGGACTGGGATTAATGGGTACACCGATTGCCCTCAAACTACTTGAAAAAGGCTATCCGCTTACGGTCTGGGGTCGCACGCCTGACAAATTGGCGCCTGCGCTACAGGCCGGTGCCCGTCAGGCCGAATCCGCTGCTGCATTAACCGCCACCAGCGATATTGTCTTGTTATGCGTCACCGACGGCAGCGCGGTCGAAACCGTGGTATTCGGTGATCAGGGCGTGGCCGCCAGTGCAGATGCCCGCAAATTATTGATCGATCACTCCAGTATCAGTCCGGACGCAACCCGCCAGATGGCCGCCCGTTTACGCACAGAAACCGGTATGGCCTGGCTGGATGCGCCGGTTTCCGGCGGCGCACCCGGTGTCGCCGATAAGACCCTGGTGGTGATGGCTGGCGGTGAAGAGGATGATTTCAAGCGGGCCGAACCGGTTATTATGGACTACGCTGGCCGCTGCACCCTGATGGGCCCGACCGGAGCCGGTCAAAGCACCAAACTCATCAATCAGGCTTTGGCCGGTGCGGGATTTGCGGTACTCGCCGAAGTGACCAAACTGGCGCTGAATGCGGGTATAGACGCCAGCAAAATTCCGCAAGCGCTGGCCGGTGGCCGGGCCGATTCGCGCTTGTTACAGGAATACATGCCACGCATGGCACAGGCGGATTTTGAGCCGCAGGGCCGGATCGAGATCATTCTCAAGGATCTGGACATGGTGGCGGCGCTGGCCTATGCCACCGGCACCGCCACACCGATGCTGGGTCTGGCCAGAGAACTGCACCGGTTAATGACGATGCATGGCCTGGCCAAAGCCGATAATGCGGCAGCCATCAAGCTGTACGGGGATTAGCGCTGGCCGATCAATCCAGCTCGTGTGAGGAACGGATAACGCGATTGACCAGACCGTAATCGATGGCTTCCTCGGTGGACATCCAGTAATCCCGTTCGGTGTCTTTGGCAACACGTTGCAGGGATTGACCGGTTTCGTGGGCAAAAATAGTGTTCAGACGCTGTTTCATTTTCAGGATCTGCTCGGCCTGGATAGCGATATCCGAGGCTGAGCCGCCCATGCCGCCACTCGGTTGATGCAGTAAAAACCGGGTGTTGGGCAAACAATAACGATCTGCTTTGGGTACACTCACATAGATCAATGCGCCAGCGCTGGCAACCCAGCCGGAGCCGATCATGCGTACCCGTGGTTCGATAAACCGGATCATGTCGTGAATCATATCGCCGGATTCAACATGACCGCCGGGCGAGCTGATAAACACATTGATCGGGTCATTATTATCAGCAGCCAGCGCCAGTAATTGCTTTACGACCGAGTGAGCCAGCTTGTCGTCGATCTGCCCCATGATCAGCACATGGCGTTTATTAAACAGGCGTTCCTCAAGAAAGCTCTGTTTTGATTCGTTAGCGTTTGAGTCGCTCATTAGTAATACTCTCCAGAAATTAAATCCGCTCCGCTATCAGCAAAGCCATATTGCGCTGTCCCCGGCGCAGATCGCCGAGGCGGTTTTCCTCGCGGTACAGCCGTAGCCGTAAGTCCGCAAAAAGGGTTAAGAGTTCATTATCGCCAAGTACATAAGCCGGATTACTTGGTCCGCCCTCATGTGCTTTAATCGCGGTAAACGTCTGATAATACAATAATCCACCCGGCTTTAGCGCTGCTACCAGAGCAGGTGCCAACGTGCGTTCCAGAAACCGGCTGACCACAATAATGTCAAAGCGTGCAGGCTCAGGCGGCCGGGCGACGACATCGCGTACTTCGGTATGCACTCGCAGGCTTTGTGCCCGCGCAAACTGGTCCAGTTTGGCAAGCGCTACCGACGAGCTGTCCCAGGCCCAGACTTCCAGGCCGTGCCGCGCCAGTAATAGCGCATTACCGCCCAGACCGCAGGCTAGATCCAAAGCACATCCGGCGGGAGGCAATAAATGTAAGTTATCAGCCAGCACGGGCACAGCAGCAGGCACTTGCTCACTGTTGCGGTAGCGCTGGTCCCAGGTTTGGTTTTGCAGGTCAACGTCAGTCATGCTCTATGCGTATAATGTTGTCATTATTTTTTAGTGTAGCCGAACGCAGCCTCCGATGTATCTCGATTATTTCGGTCTCAGGGATTATCCATTTTCCATCACACCGGATCCCGCTTATCTATATCTCAGTCCGCAGCATCAGGAAGCCCTGGCCCATCTGTTGTATGGTGCCGAGGAAAACGGCGGTTTCGTACTGCTGACCGGCGAAGTCGGCACCGGCAAAACCACACTGTTACGGGCGCTGCTGGAACAACCGCTGGATAATATTGATGTTGCCTTGTGTCTGAATCCGCAACTCACCGCCGTAGAGCTGATCGCGACGGTGTGCGATGAGCTGCATATCGATTATCCAAGCGGCGAAACCAGTCTGAAAACGCTGATCGACGCCCTTAATGCACACCTGCTACGAACCCATGCTCTGGGCCGGCGTACCGTTGTTGTTATCGATGAAGCACAGAATCTGAGCCGGAATGTGCTGGAGCAGGTGCGACTGCTGACCAATCTGGAGACCCATAGGCATAAGTTACTGCATATCATGCTGGTCGGTCAGCCGGAGTTGCAACGGCTGCTGAGTCAGCCCGATTTGCGCCAGCTGGCACAGCGCATAACCGCCCGCTACCATTTGCAGCCGCTGGCGCAGGCAGAAATCGCGGCTTATGTACAACATCGACTGCGAGTTGCCGAGTCGGATGAGCCGCTTTTTACAGCAACCGCCACACGCTTGATCTATCACTACAGCCGTGGTGTGCCACGCTTGATCAATATTATTTGCGACCGAGCTCTGCTAGGCGCCTATGCCGCCGGCAAGCCGGTAGTTGGCGCTCGGGTGCTGCGCCAGGCAGCACGCGAAGTGCTAGCCCTGGAAACCCAGATTGCACCACTGCGGGCCAGAGGGATCAGTCTGGCGGTGGCAACAGCTATTTTAATCGGGATAGTAGTGACATTGCGGCCCACCCCGTCGGAACAACCTGCCGTCACCAGCCCCACCGTGAGCGAGCCGCCCGTACCTGTACTTGTTCTGCCACCGGCGACCAATCCTGTTGTTGCTGAATCCTCCCCAGATCCAGTCATTGATACCACTGCCAGTCCGGTTGTCGATCCTGTACCTGCCGCACCCCCTGCAAACGTGCCCTCTGTAAACGTGCCCTCTGTAAACGTGCCCTCTGTAAACGTGCCCTCTGTAAACGTGCCCGCCGAGCCGCCCGATCTGGCTGCCCGCCTGACGGAACTACCTGTAACCGATGCCTTGCCACGTCTGATCTGGCTGTGGAATCCAGCCATTGAGCTGGACCCGACGGTCGATCCCTGCCCGGCCTTGTCTGCCTGGCAATTACGCTGCCTGCAGGGCCAGGGCGACTGGGACACGTTGCGCCGCTTCAATCGTCCGGTCCTGCTGCGACTGGCGAGCCAGAACGGCACGACCCGTGAAGTTCTGCTCAGTCGTCTGGAACAGGATAGTGCCGAACTGGAACTGGCGGGACAGACTATCCGTTATCCGCTGGCCACGCTGGAAGCCTTATGGACACGGGAATATCGTCTGTTATGGCGTCCTCCGGTCACTGAACCGCTGTTACATCCCGGCAGTCAGGGTACAGCGGTAACCTGGCTGCGGCGGCAGCTGGCGCTGGCCACACAACAGCCTGTGTCAGAACCGCTCTCGGATGTTTTCGACAACGCGCTGCGAGAACAGGTCAAGGCATTCCAGCAAGCCAATGCACTGGATGTAGACGGCCTGGTCGGTGCTCACACCATGTTACTACTAAGCAATTTAAGCCCGAATCCAGACACCCCCTTGCTGGCGCCCCCAAGCCTGGAACTGACCCCGGCCTCAAGAGACCGGTCGGCCGATCAGGGCAACCGCCGACCCGCTCCAGCAGACAAGGAAAGCGCCTGATGTCCTATATCCTGGATGCCCTGAAAAAAGCCGAGCGCGAGCGTGAACTCGGACAGATACCCAACCGCCGCAGCCTGCTGTACGAGATGCCGTCCCGCCGCCGCTGGCGTCTGGGCATGATTATGCTGACCGTATTGCTGCTCAATGCAGGGTTGCTGACCTACGGCATTATGGTTTGGCGCCAGCCCGAACCGGTGCCGGTGGCGATTAAGCCCATGGCTCCGGCAACCCGTCCCGATCTGGCGCAGAACCTGACTGAAGCTGCGCCTGCAGTCGTGCCTGTCACAGCCCTGACCGTCACACCCGAACCCGTTCCCGCACTAGAGCCTGAAGCAGCCAGAGTCGTGGTCGCCGAACAACCGCTGACAGTCGGTGAGCCACAGCCGTATCGCCGTCTGGCACAGCCTTTGCGCGACCAGTTAGGCCCGCTCAATCTGGACTTGCATGTGTATGGTGATTCGCCGGAACGGCGTTTTGTACTGATCAACTCACGCCGTTATCAAACCGGCGACTGGCTGCACGAAGGCCCGCTGCTGGAAGCTATCACTGCGGATGGCGTAATATTGAGTTTTCAGGGGCAGCGGTTCAGTTTGAGCGCGCAGCTGTAAACCGCTGCCACAGCTGTCTGCCCTGCTGACAGCAGGAGCAGGGTTATCAGTATTTGATCGACAAGCTAATGGAGGCAAATTTATCGGGGTCGTCCTGTTGCTCGTACTCAGGCGTGCGATAGACATAGGTATAGGCTAAACGCGCACCAAACAGGTTCATCACCAGACCACCCTGTAAATCACCCACCCAAAGCTCCCGATCCACACTCAGGCTGTCCTTATCGGTATTGCCATCCAGAAAAATATTATGGCCGACGGCCCGTGCATCAGCACCCAGGAAAAGATACCAGCCAAACTCGTCACGCGGCAAAAAGAAGTTCGAGCCCGGCAGGCTGGGATGAATGCGGGGCGCGCCGAAATCATTGCTCAAATCATTGCCTAAGCGGAAGGTGACGCCGAAATTAACGAAGCTGGCGATATTACCGATGCCAGCCCCGACATGAGGCGTCATATCTATGCCGTAGCCGGTACGCTGGTACTCCCAGCCATTACGCCATTTACGCTCGAATGTCAGTAAAACACCGAATTCGTCTTCCAGCTGATTATTCCAGCCCTGCGCTTCATCCACCCCGATCAATTGATGAAATCCGTTCTGGATTTCTTCGCCTCGGGCCGATGGGCCCACAATGCCCAGATCCAGCTCCCAGGTATCGAGGCGGTCATTGGTTTCGGCGACTAAAGCGACACCACCGTATAGCCAGGCAGCATAAGGCCGCTGATTGGGTAAAGGTTCAAGCACCTCGGTATCATCAGGGGTAAATATGCTGTGGCCTAATACATAGCCTGCTCTCAACACCGTGTCATCCTCAACGCCCGGCAAAAACGAAGACGCGGTGCGTAACCAGCCCGGCACACGGTCTTTACCCGATAAATAGGAAATCAGCAGACCATTCGTATAGTGACGATCTGTACCGGTGAATTTATCGTTCTCGATCAACACACTGAAAGTGCCTTTCGGTACCGTCGGAGCGGGTGTCTCGTCCTCAGCGGGCTGACTTAAACCCGGTGCGCTCAGGGCACACCCCGTAAGCCCGCATAAAATAATCCCATAGCGATTCAGCATGCTTGTAGTTCTCGTGGTTTATGACGGCCGTCAGCCCGTTACCTGTCCGGACCAGCGGTTAATTTTCAGGTGTATAGCAAGTACCAGACAGCTGGTGAACATACGGCTCAGGATGCATTCTTTACTTCATCGCTGCGATCCAGCGTCAAAGCGGCCGAGTTCATGCAATAACGCAAGCCGGTGGGTTGCGGCCCGTCCTCGAAAACATGCCCCAGATGCGCACCGCATTGACTGCACAACACTTCGGTGCGGCGCATAAGCCAGCTGATATCAGTTTCGGTAGCGACGTTTTCCGCGCTGATCGGCTGCCAGAAACTGGGCCAGCCGGTGCCAGACTCGAATTTGGTCGCCGCATCGAAGAGTGCATTCCCGCAGCAGACGCAACGGTAGATACCGGGATCTTTACAATCATGATATTCACCCGTAAATGCACGCTCGGTGCCTTTTTTGCGGGTTACTTTATATTGCTCGGATGTTAATTGCGCACGCCATTCGGCGTCAGATTTCTCGATTTTATAGCCCATGGTTTTCTCCAGTTGGTGCTGACAACAGCACGACATCGCCATGTTGGACTATATACCACTGAATTGGTTGCTTTCACCACCTATCACTGCACCCCCTCATTGGGGGTATTAACAACACTTCCGATTGCCACAGCAGGCACAAAAAAAGATCAGCATTCTAACAATGCTGACCTTTCAAAAACGTTAGTTGCTGGCTGCGCTTAAAGTGACAGAATCCAGCTGACGATTGCGTTCAGGTCTTCATCAGGCACAGTACCGTTAGGTGGCATGGGAATTTGTCCCCACACGCCACTACCGCCTGCTTTGACTTTTGCAATCAAAGCGGCAGGCGCAGCGGCATCATCTTTGTATTTTGCAGCCACGTCTTTATAAGAAGGTCCAACCAGTTTGCTGTCGATTGCATGACAGGCCATACAGTTGTATTTCTTGGCCAGTTCCTCGCTGGCATTCGCGCTTTGACTGACAACCGCCGCGCCCGCTAATACAACGCTGGCAATGAGTAGTTTACGCATAGTATCTCCATGAATAAAAACAAGGATCGGGAGATTGGATTATCCGCTGCACCGAGGGTGCAATAAATACGCATTAACCACGCAGCAGATTAGCTATGGCTGGCGTGCAGACGCGTTACCAGTTGCGGCATTTGCTCAACGCCCAAATTAGCAAACGCAAACCGCAGATAGCGATCCTGGCCAGGCCCGAAATACGCCCCTGGCAGACACAGAATATGCTGCTGCTCCAGCAGGCTCTGGGCAACCTCGACCGAGCTGCGTTCGGGCCAGGGGTGGCGGATATATGCGAAATACGCCCCGGAAGAAACAATCTGGTAACCACAGTCCTGGGCGGCAAAAGCGGCAATCAACGCCTGCCGACGCTGCGCCATGAGCTGGCGTTTATCTGCTACCCAGGCGCTTAAATGCCGCAGGCCAAACAAGGCTGCCTCCTGACCAATACGAGAGGGGCAGATCGTGACACAGTCGATAATTTTGGCCATCTGTTCGATCAGAGCCGTGCTGCTGATCACCGAACCGACCCGATAGCCTGGCAGGCTGTAGGCTTTGGAAAAACTGTATAACTGGATCAGCACCTCGGGCCAGTTCGGGCGCTGGAATAAATCATGCGCCGGGCCGGATGCCTCATTAAAATCTTTATAGGTCTCATCCAGAATCAGGGCACAGCCATGACGCTCGGCCAGTTCATAAAACGCTGCCAGTAATTCTGGCGGATACACCGCACCGGTAGGATTATTGGGCGTGACCAGGGCGATGGCCCGGGTGCGCGGACTGATCAATTGCGCTGCCGCGACCGGGTCAGGCAGGGCATCATCACGAAACGGCAGCTGCACCGCACGAATGCCCTGCAGTTCCAGCCACATCTGGTGGTTAAAGTAATACGGTAACGGCAGCATGACCTCGTCACCGGGTGCCGCCAGGGCTGGAACCACAGTACAAAAACCCTGATTACAACCTGCCGTGATAGTCACCTGCTGCGCACTGATGTCGCCGCCATAGGCATCCTGCATATGTTCAGCCAACGCCTCACGCAACTCCGGAATGCCGAAATTACCGGTATAACGGGACAGCTCGGGGCGCATCACCTGCTCAGCCAGATAGGCATTTAACTCATCTGCCGGGGGGTAGCCGGGCGCCGCCTGGGCAATATCCAACAAAGGTTTTGCGGCCGGGAATTTACGCCCTTGCAACCAGGCTTGTGCTTGCGTAACCGGTGAGCTCATCACCGCTTGAACAACCGGACTCAATGCATAGCTCATCGCGGCAAACCCCAAATACTCATTCGCTTATTCAGTTTCAGTAGAATTGTGCTGTACCGGCTCCGCCTGCCCGACCTGTTCGGGTAACTCGACTTCCATGGCGATAGGTAAGTGATCGGAAAAATGCCAATCCAGCACCGACGCATTCAACACTTTGATATCCGGAGATATCAAAATATGATCCAGTTGTCGTGTAGGCTGCCAACTGGGGAAGGTATTCATCCCGGGTAACGGTTCAGCCAGCTGCGCCAGTTCCAGCAGACGCTGCATTTCACGGCTGTTGGAACGGCAGTTCAGATCGCCCATGACGATAGTGTATGGATATGCGCCGATGACTTCAGCCAGATATTCAATCTGGCGTAAACGGCCACGTCGCCCCAGCGCCAAATGCATAATGAAAATATGCAAGGCATTGTGCCCTTCACCGTACCAGACATGCAGGGCACCCCGACCGGGAATGATGCCCGGCAGTTTGTGCTCTACCATTCGACTGGGCTGGATCTGACTCAGGATGGCATTGCTATGCTGGGTTAACACACCGATGCGGCGGTTGGCCTGATTATAGACATAATCAAAGCGAGCTTTATCAGCCAGATACTTGACCTGGTTCAAAAACCCGCTGCGCAGGCTGCCTGCGTCAACTTCCTGCAAAGCGACAACATCATAAGCTTTTACCAGTTCAGCGATGCCGTCCAGATTTTCCATCCGCGACGGCACCGGCACCACATGTTTCCAACTCCGCGTGAAGTAATCAGAATACTTGCGGGTTGATAAGCCATTTTGAATGTTGTAGCTGAGCAGCCTTAAGCGGCTAGGCAGCGTCATCTAGTGTTACCGTTCAGCCGCCTTGCGAGAGCAGGAAATTGGCGACATCAAACATGCTCTGGCTGGAACCGGCACTCTCACCGGTAATCACAAACTCGCCGTTGACAACCAGCATTGGCACACCGCGCACCTGAAAACGCCGCTGGATGTCCAGACCACGGCGCATTCTGGTTTCCACTGCAAAGGATTTAAACGCCGTTAAAAAATCGTCTGCGCCAATGCCCTGCTCGGCAAACACTTCGGCGATTTCTTCCGGCGTTGCCAGCGGCTTGCGCTGAACATGGATCGCATCGAACAGAGGATGATCCATCTGCTCGGCCACACCGAGCTCCTGCGCGGCATAGTAGGTGCGTGCCATCAGCTCCCAGCTGGCACGACCAAAGCCGACCGGAATCCGCACAAACGCCACACCATCCGGCTTGGTCTGCAACCAGCGCTCCACGACCGGCTCGAAGCTGAAGCAGTGTGGGCAGCGGTAGGAAAACATCTCGACGACTTCCTGTGGACTATCAGAAACCTGCAAAGGCTTAGGCAAACGCAGGTAGTGCTGCCCTTCCTGATACAGAAGGGGCTGCGCCTGCGCCACACCAATCAGGCAGCTCAGTAACATGCCCCAACCCAACCACTTGCCGAATAATGTCATAGATAATCTCCGGTGATATTAAAAATAAAAATCCAATCCATTCGATAAGCAGATCGGTTCAGAGTTGCATGCTACGGACGCAACCCCTGAATAAAAGACGCCACCGCCTGAATTTGACGGTCCGACATCTTGTTTGCAACCTGGCGCATCATCTGGTTCGGATCGTTGGCCCGCTCACCGTTGCGAAACGCATACAACTGTAACTCAGTGTATTTGGCGTGCTGACCACGTACCAGCGGATAACCGGCATTTGGGTTGCCGCCGCCTATCGGGCTATGACAGCCGGTGCAGGCAGGAATTCCGCGGTCAAAATCGCCGCCCCGGAAAAGTAATTCGCCTTCTTTGACCAGTTCCGGATCAGCCGCACCGGCCGGCTGCCAGGTTTGCGTGGAAAAAAACGCTGCTAAATCCAGCATATCCTGCTCCGACAGCGGTGCTGCCATACCACTCATCAGCGCGTTGACACGCTCACCATTCTTAAAGTTTTGTAATTGTTTGATCAGGTAACCGGCATGTTGTCCCGCCAGACTGGGCCATTCCGGGTTTGCACTGTTACCGTTCGGACCATGACAGGCCGCACAGGTGGCCGCTTTCTGCTCGCCCTGAGCAGGATCACCGGCAGCTGTGGCGTCGGCCGCCAGAACGGATGCCGTACTGAACCCCAGAACCCCAAGCCCCAATACCCCGACTCGAAAAATACGGGGCAATATGGCGCGCAATACTGTTTTTTTCATTGCTATAAGACTCCTATACTAAAACTGGCTGCACTATTGGTTCAAAATTATCGGTTCGATGGGTTGCTACGGCAACAACCGCCACACTGGCTTGAGCGCCGGACTGCCAAGACTTTATCATGTAAGCTGACACGTAAGCAGATCGGCCTAAATCGCTTGCCGGTCTTACAAATCGGTGGTTATATACCAGTTTAACCTCATGTATTCAATTCGTATGAGCCGAAGGCAGCACACTGGCCGGGAAATCTTTACCGGAAAATCCCTGCCGGAAATCTCCTGCCGGAAAAGCCAAAATGACTTCAGTCCCAACATCACCCTCTGCCACAGCACGCTTTCGCGCTACACGCTTTTTACTGAGCGCTAACCAGCTGACCCAATTGCCGCCGGACCAGTGCCGGGAAGTGGCCCTGGCCGGCCGTTCCAATGCCGGTAAATCCAGCGCGCTGAACGTGTTGACCGGGCAAAAAAAACTGGCCCGAATCAGCAAAACGCCGGGGCGAACCCAGCTAATCAATTACTTCGAAGTTGATGTCGACCGCTATCTGGTTGATTTACCCGGCTATGGCTATGCCAAAGTGCCGGAAGCCATGCGCAAGCACTGGCGCCAGATCCTGCAGGCCTACTTCGCACAGCGCCGCAGCCTGGGCGGTCTGCTGTTGATCATGGACATCCGTCACCCTCTGACCCCGCTGGACCAGCAAATGCTGAGCTGGTGCGAGGCACAAAATCTGCGTGTCCAGATTCTGCTGACGAAAGCCGACAAACTGAAACGGGGACCGGCGCTGAATACCTTGCAGCAGGTGCGCAAGCTGCTGCAACGTGACTATCCGCAAGCCGATGCGCATTTGTTTTCCGCCATGAACGGCACCGGAGTAGCCGCCACCCTGAATTTGCTGGAACAATGGCTGTTTCCACCGGCCACAGCACCAGAGAATGATCAAAATGATCAGGGCGCGGTTGAATCAACAACATAAAGCTGACTGCTGAAAGCATGTTGCAACAGTTCACCCAAACGACTCAGGAATAAGGTCCCCATGCCGGCGGCGAAGCGTTCTGCGTCACGACTGCCGATGGCCAGCACACCTTGCCAGTCATCCCCGGTCAGAGGCACTACAGCGACAGACTGAACCTGCTCGGCAGCGTCATCAAAGAGGGCAGCAATCAGTTCTTGATCCAGCTGGCCGCAAACCGGGCGGGCACCGCGCAACAAGGGCTTGAACAGTTCCAGACTGGCAGGGCCGAGCCGGTTCAGCTCATCCAGACTGGCCTGCGGAACCGGAGTGTAGAGGCGCAAAGAGGTAAAGTCAGCGTTGAATTCATCCCGCAATACACTCTGGACACTACGCATCATATCGCCCAGTTCGCGGGCGTCGATCAGCACCAGATTCATGTTCTGCATACGCTTGGACAGACAGTCGTTGTCACGCGCGACCCGGATCAGCTCCTGCAGGCGGCGGCGCAGTTTGCTGTTTTGCTCGCGTAGATGACGCACCTGGCGCTCCAGCAGAGACACAGCCGGTTGCACCGGATGCGGGATACGTAATTTTTCCAGGATATCTAAATGCCGTTCGAAGAAATCCGGATGAGATGACAGATACTGCGCGATTAATTGCTCGGACTCACGCTTTTTCTGCTCTTGATTCATAGTATTTCGTCCACGATTATTGTTTGATTCATAGCTGTATTTTTCCCTCAAACACCCGCGTGGCGGGTCCGGTCATCATAACCGGCATTCCCTCGCCTGACCACTGCAGCTGTAATTCGCCACCGGCCAGTTCAGCGGTTGCCTGCGGCTCCAACCAACCCTGCAAACAACCGACGACCAGCGCGGCACAGGCACCGGTTCCGCAAGCCAGCGTCTCGCCTACACCACGCTCGAAAACGCGTAGCCGAAACCGGTCCGGTGCCAGTATCTGCATAAAGCCGACGTTGACGCTTTTGGGAAAGCCCGGATGCTGTTGAATACGTGGACCCAGCTCGACCACCGGCGCGTCCGCCACGGCATCCACCCGTAAGACTGCGTGCGGATTACCCATCGACACAACGCCGAGGGTGTAATCCTGCCCGTCCACCGACACAATATAACTGGCGGGACCGGCTGCCGGCGCAGCAGCCTCGACCCGAAACGGCACAGCTGCAGGCTGCAATCGCGGTGCGCCCATGTTCACGGTGACCCAGCCATCCGGACGCACGCTGAGTTCGATAGCGCCATTGCTGGTTTCCACCGCGATACAGTCTTTATCGGTCAATCCCTGCTCGCGCACATACAATGCGAAACAGCGCGCCCCGTTACCACAGTGTTCGACCTCAGCCCCATCAGCATTAAAAATCCGGTAACGGAAATCCATGCCGGACTGGCGCGGTGCTTCGACCAGTAGCAGCTGATCAAAACCAATACCGAAGTGGCGGTCGCTCAGAGCGCGAATCCGGGCCGGGCTTAGCTCGATGGGCTGGGCTATACCGTTCAGAACGATGAAATCATTGCCCAGGCCGTGCATTTTAGTGAAATGTAATTGCATGCGGTATCGCTCAGGGCAGAACCCGCTCACTGGCAAACAACTCAGCGACCGTTTCGCGCTTGCGCACCAGATGGCAATGCGTGCCGTCCACCATCACCTCGGCAGCCCGCGGCCGGGTATTGTAATTGGACGCCATTGCAAACCCGTATGCACCGGCAGAGCGCACCGCCAGCAAATCCCCCGGTTGCAGCATGAGCTGACGCTCTTTACCCAGGAAATCCGCCGATTCACAGATCGGCCCGACAATATCGTATTGCTGGCCTTCCCCGGCGCGCGGCTGCACCGGCACGATAGCCTGCCAGGCCGAATACAGGGCCGGGCGCAGCAGATCGTTCATGGCCGCATCAACCACCGCAAAATTCTTAGGCTCGCCGTGCTTCAACAACTGCACTTCGGTGACCATAATGCCGGCATTGCCGACGATGGCCCGGCCCGGTTCAAGCAGAATCTCGAAGGGCTCACTGCCCAGCCGTTGCAGCAGAGCCGCTGCATGATCAGCCGGCAAGGGCGGGGTCTCATCGCGATAACGGATACCCAAACCGCCCCCCAGATCCAGATGCTGAATGTGAATACCGTCGGTCCGTAATTGCGCCACCAGCGCCAATAAGCGATCCAGTGCATCGATAAACGGCGTGACCTCGGTCAGCTGGGAGCCGATATGACAATCAACGCCAGTAATATTGATATGTGGCAGCTGCGCCGCCGCCGCGTATATTTGCGGTGCACGCGCAATGGGCACGCCAAATTTATTCTCGCGCAGACCGGTAGAAATATAAGGGTGGGTTTTGGCGTCAACATCCGGGTTGACCCGCAGCGATACCGGTGCGATCTTGCCCAGTTTGCCGGCGACCTGGTTCAACAGAGTCAACTCGGCTTCCGATTCAACGTTAAAGCAGCGGATGCCGACTTCCAGCGCACGCGCCAGCTCGGCAGCCTGCTTGCCCACCCCGGAAAACAGAATTTTACCCGGCTCGCCGCCCGCTGCCAGCACTCGCTCCAGTTCGCCCACCGACACCACATCGAAACCCGAGCCCAGCCGTGCCATAACATTCAGCACAGCCAGATTGCTGTTCGCCTTGACGGCATAACAGATCAGGTGCGGGTGTTCTCCCAACGCCTCATCAAAAGCCCGCCAGTGGCGCTCAATGGTGGCACGGGAATAAATATAGACCGGGGTGCCGAATTCAGCGGCAATCGCCTGCACAGCGACGTCTTCGGCCCACAACTGACCGTCGCGATAGTTAAAATGGTCCATCTCGGCTTAATTTTTTTCCTGCGTGTTTTGTTCAGGTTCGGGCGAGGTCTGCTGCGGCAGGTACAAATCACCTTTTTGGCCACAGCCAGCCAGCACCACCATACAAATGAAAAGTGCGCCGCCTACCGCATAAGCAGCGGAAATCATGCGCCTTAGTTTATCGAACATTGCTGCTCCTCAAATGACCGTTGATCAGTATAGCTTATGCGACTATCCGGCAGCTGACAGCTATCTATCCAGATGCTACCTTGTAGCTATACTTGAGGAAACAAGACATAGTTATGAGTGATATTGAACTGAGTTATGAATGATACTGAACTGACAACCGTCACTATCGAGCCACCGGGACAGGCTACGGCCGCCATTATCTGGATGCACGGGCTGGGTGCCAATGCGCATGATTTTGAACCCATCGTACCGCATTTGCAGATACCACCTGAACTGGGTCTGCGTTTCGTCTTCCCGAACGCGCCGCAACGGCCAGTAACCATCAATGGCGGTTATGTCATGCCGGCCTGGTACGACATTCTGAGTCTCGGTCTCAATCGCTCCGAAGACGCCAGCGGTATCCAGCAATCAGAACAGGCTATTCAGGCCCTGATCCGGCGCGAACAGCAGCGTGGCATCGCCAGTGAGCGCATCCTGCTGGCCGGCTTTTCGCAAGGCGGCGCGATGGCTTTGCACACCGGCCTGCGCTACCCGGACCCGCTCGGCGGCATCCTGGCTTTGTCCTGCTATATACCGCTGGCCGATACGCTGGCGGCAGAACGGCAGGCGGCCAATCAGGCACTACCGATTTTTATGGCACATGGCCGCTTTGATGATGTCGTAGCATTCCAGCTGGGCCAGGCCGGGGCAGAGCAGTTGCGCCAGCTGGGCTATCAGCCCGAATGGCACGATTACCCGATGCGGCATGAAGTGAATATGGACGAAATCAACGATATCGGCGCCTGGTTGCGACGTACCTTATCCACCCCTACTGACTGACGAGGTTATCAACAATGAGCACTAAGCAGACGCCTGGCGGCAAAGTGCTAATCGCCCAGGGCGGTGGCCCAACCGCAGTAATCAATCAATCTTTGGTAGGCGCGACGCTGGCGGCGCGGCCTTATGGTTTAACCGTATACGGCGCCCGGCACGGAGTGCGCGGCATCGTGGATGAAGATCTGGTCGATCTGTCCCAGGAGACCAGCCAGAATCTGGAACAGGTCGCGCAAAGTCCGGCTGCAGCGCTGGGCTCGACCCGCGACAAACCGGATCTTGCCTACTGTCAGGAAATCTTTAAGGTTCTGCAGGCGCACGGCATCAGTTATTTCTTTTATGTCGGAGGCAATGATTCCTCCGATACCGTGCGTATCGTCAGCGAAGAAGCCAGCAAAGCCGGTTATGCGCTGAGCTGCATCCATATCCCGAAAACCATCGATAATGATTTGATGGAAAACGACCACACGCCCGGTTTTCCCTCAGCAGCGCGTTTTGTAGCACAGGCATTCATGGGCGCCAACCTGGATAACCGTGCGCTGCCCGGTGTTTATCTGGCGGTGGTGATGGGTCGACACGCCGGTTTCCTGACGGCTGCCTCAGCCCTTGCCCGCACGTATACCGACGACGGCCCGCACCTGATTTATCTGCCGGAGCGCACCTTTGAAATCGAGCAGTTCCTGAGCGATGTCAAAACCATGCATGATCGGCATGGTCGCTGCGTGGTCGCCATCTCAGAAGGTGTACACGACGCAGCTGGAACACCTATCATCAGCTCGCTTATGGACAGCGTCGAACACGATGCCCACGGTAATATACAATTATCGGGTAATGGTGCCCTGGCTGACGCGTTGACCAGCACCATCAAAGAGAAGCTCCAGATCAAACGGGTACGGGGCGATACGTTCGGTTATTTGCAGCGCTCGTTTGCGGGCTGTGTGTCACCTGTGGATCAGCGCGAGGCCCGCGAAGTTGGCGAAAAAGCCGTGCAGTTTGTCATGGCCGGCGAACGTACTGGCTCGATTGCCATTCGCCGGATTGGTCACTACGCCGCTGAGTACAGCCTGGTTCCACTCAGCGCGGTGGCAGCCAAAACCCGCGTTATGCCGGATGCATTCATTAATTCGGCTGGCAATGATGTCACCGCCGCTTTCGAGCATTATCTACGCCCGCTGCTCGGCCCGGATCTGCCGCAGATTAACCGCCTGCAAGCCCCTGCGGTCGCTAAAATACTGCGGGACTGATCAGATTTATGCCTGTCTTCGGCGTTTGTACACCAGAGGCAGGCCCGTTTTGCCCGCAGTCTGAAAAAAACAGGGGGGGCTGCGGGCAGAGCTGTTGTGGTGTGTTTTTTTGTACACCCCCCATACCAACCGGAAGCTGCCCGGCAAATCGATTGTTTGCTGACACAGCTTCCTCAAAAACGACGCATTAAAGAGAGAGGGTATTATGAACGCGCGCTCAGCCTATACATTTATTATTGTTGTTGGCTTTCTCCTGATCCTGTACTCGATTGCCCATATTCTGCAGTTTCCCGACTATGACCCCAAACTGATTGCCGCGTTTATTGGCATTGGGGTTTATCTGATTCTGCTGGCGGTATGGATGTTTTACAAAACCGGTGTTGTCAGAGTGGTGCGCACTTACGAATTACTGGGCGCATCCACCACGATTACGGTATTCGGCTTTTTACTGATTCTGTTCATGCTGACATTGCGCCTGATGGACCCGGCCACTGATCGCCAGTTATTGCTGATCATGACGGTACTTGGGGCTTTTTTCATGCTGCTGGGTACGCTCATTATCCGCAGCGACAAGCAGGTTATTCACCTGGATAAAGACGTCCGCTAGCCCGGACACCGCCGCAGGGAATAATAATAATCATGCGCGCCCGCACCGCTTACCTCTTTTTCATTGTTGTTGCTTGTCTGATCATCCTGGCTGGACTGGGCTACGTGCTGCACATGCGCTTGCCGCTGTCCAGTCTGGCATTTCAGTTTATCGGCGGTGTAGGCGGCTATTTGCTGCTGGTCAACTGGTGGGCCTATCTGCTCACCGATGACAGTCCGAACGGTCCGCTGGGCGCGGCAACCCACGTCACCGTGCTGGGCTTCATGCTGATTTTGTTCACTGTTACGCTGCGCTTGATGAAATATCCGCTGGATGCGCAGTTGCTGACGATTATCCCCAGTATGGGACTCCTGTTACTGGGCCTTGGCCTGATAATCAGCGGGCGGCTGCCAGCGGCTGATCCGGCCAGCGCACAGTTCAGCCCGGATGAGCTCACTGCGCTGGGCATTGGTCCGCCGCCCCGCTACCGGCGGGTCAAAGATCCGCGTGCTGATCGCTATGGTCTGGCTCCCATAAGTGCCCTGACACTGGGCACGGTTACGGGGTTTTTACTGATTCTTTATGCAATTTCCCATACGCTGCAGTTTACCCACTACGACCGCAAGCTGATCAGCACACTATCCGGCATGGGGGTGTTTATCATGCTGCTGTCACTCTGGCTGTACCGTAAGACCGGTATCGTCAAAATCATCCGCCCCTACCAGCATCTTGGCTTCGGCACGTTTGTCTGTGTGCTGGGACTATTGCTGATTTTTGGCATGCTGAGCCTGCATCTGATGCAGCTGCCCATTGATCTGTTCCAGCAACGCATAACGCTCGGTGGTGGTGTCATGCTGATCGGCCTGGGCCTGATTTTGAGCCGTAGCGGCAAACAGGTTATCCGGCTACGGGATATTTAACCTGGCAGGACATACGGCCGTTCTGCAACCAAGGCGGATCTTAAAGCAGCGTTTTGATAAATACTTTGGAGGCGCGCTGCCAGTTATACAGGGTTTGTCGCTGCCCGGGTAAATCGTCCACCAGCCCCGGTTGAAAGCCCCGCTCCAGAAACCAGTGTGCAGTACGGGTCGTCAGCACGAACAAACGCCGCAAGCCCTGCCGCCGGGCCTGGGTTTCGATGTATTTCAGCAAAGCATCGGCGCGGCCGCTGTTTTGATACGCAGCATCCACCGCTACACAGGCCAGTTCACCGGTATGCTCCTCGGAAAATGGATAGAGCGCGGCGCAACCGATGATTGAATTATCCCGCTCCAGCACCACAAACCGGTCGATTTCCATTTCCAGCAGCTCGCGCGAGCGGCGTACTAAAATACCGGCGTCTTCCAGCGGGCGGATCAGGGCCAGAATACCGCCAACATCGTCGATACTGGCAGAGCGCAGGTTTTCATAAACATCGACATTCACCATGCTGCCCACGCCATCGCGACTGAACAGCTCCAGTAACAGCCCGCCCGCCATGCGCCGCCGCAGCAGATGAATCCGCCGCACGCCGGCCCGACAGGCACGCAAGGCCTGACGCAAATGCCGTTGCATATCGCTGGCAATCGGTAAATCGCTGGCCAGCAGGCGTTCCACATCAGCCGGTCCCAGTTCGCGGATCAGCGTGCCGCTGGCATCGCGTAGATCTTCGCCTTCGTACAGCAGCAGCAGCTTATCGGCGCGCAGTGAGGCAGCTGCAGCGGTAGCGACTTCCTCCGCACTGATATTGAAAATCTCACCGGTAGGCGAATAGCCTAGTGAGGACAATAACACCAGCGCACCGTTGTCCAGCCAGGTTTTAATGGCCTGATTGTCAATCCGGCGTACCTCGCCGGTAAAGCAGTAATCGGTGCCATCGCGCACCCCCAGCGGCCGCGCAGTTACAAAATTGCCGGACGCGACCCGGATACGTGCCCCGTGCATGGGGGAATTGGCCAGACTCATGGACAGACTGGCTTCAATCCGGATACGCACCCGCCCGGTCGCTTCTTTGACAAACGGCAGCGTGGCCTCGTCAGTAATGCGCAGTTCGCCGGCATAGTGCGGCGCAACACCGGCTTCGGCCAGACGGGCCTCGATTTGGGGTCGTGCACCATGCGCCAGCACCAGGCGGATACCCAGGCTGTGTAATAGCGCAATATCATGCACCAGATCCCGGAAAGAAGCGTCGGCTACCGCCTCACCGCCAAAGCAGATGACAAAAGTCTTGCCGCGATGCAGATGAATATAGGGACTGGCCTGACGGAACCAGTCGATGAACGCTGTTTGTGCTGAATGTTGTGCTGAATCCTGTTGCGACATCGAAAACCGGTCAGTTCACTGTTTCGACCGGCCCATTGGCACTGCTCCAGGCCGCGAACCCACCGGCGATATGACTGACATGGGTATAGCCCATATCCAGCAGTGTCTTGGTTGCCAGCGTGGAACGTCCGCCGCTTGCGCAGTACAACACCAGCCGGGGTTTGGCGGTGAAGGCCGGCTCAAACATCGGGCTGTCCGAATCAGCTTTGAATTCCAGAAATCCGCGCGAAGCGTGTACCGCTCCTTTGATCGCGCCGGTCTGCTGGCGCTCGGACTGCTCCCGCACATCAATGAACACCACCTCCGGATCGTCCACCAGCGTGAGCGCATCGTGCACAGACAGCGTATCGATGACAGCATTGGCTTCTGCCATCATCTGTTTGAAGCCACGTTTTTGCATTCTGTTTCTCCTGTCATCGCCTAAGGTCTGTTACAAAAATACCATTCGCTGTCCAGTGTAATACAAGCCCTGCCATTATCCGTCACTCTGGGCTAACAAAGCACGTACCAGCGACTCCCATTCCTGCGCCAGAGGAATGGACTGCACTGGCTCCCCGGCCCGACGATACCAATACGCCGCGTTGCCCAAATCACCTTCAACCCGATGCAGATACGCATGTACCCGGGCACCGTCGCGGCCCTCGTCCTGCTGTGCCAGCTCGTGCGCCTGGGTCCAGTTCTTGTTGCCCTCAAACCAGAGCGCCTGCAAGGCAAGACTCAGCCCGGCTGGCGGAGCAGGCTGTTGCAGAGATGCGGTGAAATCTTCGTAATCCATATCAGCCTCTATCAACATCGCGCAAGATCATGATTTTCTGCCAGACCTTACGCGACAAACCAGTGGTCAGTGTTTCCAGACTGTTGACTGCATCCGCAGCAATCGGATCGTCAAATTTCTGGACGTATAAAAACGCGATTTTACCGATCAGCGACTGCAGTTCCGAGCAATAATCCAGATAACGCCTTAGTTCGTAGGCAGTCATGGTACGTTGCGGCGAGTGTTTGGTTGGCGTACTGACATTCGTGACGCCGTCCGGATCCTTGGTCAGCTGGTGGGCATCGATAACATGGGCGATGGCGCGCAGGCGGTTGACGGCAGTAATAACCCGCTGGCGCTTGCGCCGCGCCTCGAAAGTGACAATGAAAACAATCGCCGCACCGAGCAGGATCAGTTCATTCAGCGCCGCCTCCGAGAATTCGACCAGACCTTTCAAACCCAGACTTTGCAATTCCAGCCTGAGTTGGCCAAATGAATACGCCAGCCCGCCCAGCAGCAACACGATCACAGCGATACTCAAGGCCCGCATTGGCAAATTCGGCCGTTCGATCCAGCGAATGGTCTGATTGGTTTCACGGGCCACGTCCAACAGATTACGGGCGGCTTGCAGCAATCCCGCAGCCGGAAAGCGATCTTCAATACGCAAACACAGCCGTTCCAGGGTTTCGATAAGTTTGCGGGAATCAAGCGAATCTTTGGAAAGCGTACTCATAACCGGTTTCCTTTGAGGTGATCCTGCTCAGGTCCGTTGATCGAAACGCCGCCCGATCAGTGCAGCCGCAATATTGACCTTCTGGATGTCAATCGTGCCGCCCGCAATCCCCCAGCCCCAGGCATCGCGCAGGCGCTGTTCCATGGGATAGGCTTTGGAATAACCATAAGCACCGAGCAATTGCAGGGCATGACCGCAGACCTCGCGCGCCATTTCGTTGGCAAAACACTTGGCGACACTGGATTCGTAAATCGACGGCAAGCCATCATTGGCATTCTGGGCAGCCCTCTGGATCAGCAGCCTGGTCCCCTCCACCCGCATCGCCATCTCCGCCAGTTTCAGCTGCACAGCCTGGAAATCAACGATAGGTTTACCAAATTGCTGTCGCTCCTGAACATAGTCGACAGCATCTTCCAGTGCGCCGGCTGCCAGCCCCAGACTCATAGTGGCGTTGCCGCAGCGCTCCAGATCGAAAGCCTGCATCAATTGCTTGAAACCACCTGCCGGCACAACCAGGTGATCCAGCGGCACGCTGACAGCATCGAAGAAAATATCGGCGCTGGCAATACCGCGAAAGCCCATCAGCTGTTCCGGTTTACCGAAACTCAGGCCCGGCGTGTTTTTTTCAACATACACTGCACCGATACCACGCGCCCCCGGCTTATCACTCAGGCGACAGTACACCAGATAAGCATCCGCGTGACCGCCACCGCTGCACCAACGCTTTTGTCCCGTGATAGTGATCTGGTCGTTTTTGATCTGAGCACGGGTTGTAAGATCGGTCAGCGCACTGCCGGCACCCGGTTCTGACATCGCGATCGCCACCACGATATCGCCAGCACATACGGCCGGGATAACGCGCTGACGCAGGCTGTCCTGAGCGAAGTGCTCAATCGCCCGGATCGGCCCTACGGAACTCTCGAACACTGGAAACGCCAGCGCTGACGAGACCTTGGCGAATTCTTCCAGTACCAGCAGAGCTTCAATATTGCCCAGCCCCAGGCCACCGTACTCCGTGCTGACATTAACCCCCAAAAAGCCCATCTCGGCCAGACGCCGACGCCACTCTAAAGGCACGGGTCGGTCTTCACGCTCCAGCTCCTGGGCCAACGTCGTCAATTCACTGCGCACAAATCGGCGCGCGGTGTCCTGTAACTGGATTTGTTCATCATTGAGGCGGAAGTCCACCGTTATTCCCCCTTTAGCTATGCGCCCTATGCGCACTACTTACAAAAGAGGGATCATTTAAGCATAGATTGAGACGCCAGGCCCACCACAGCAGGGCTCGAACGACTGCTGCTTAAACAGGTTTAAAACTGGGGAAAATCATTCGTTGAGCAAGATATGACCGGTTTCAGCAACATAGATCAGCAAATGCGCTGTTTGGTCTGCAATAAAAGGACCCGGACAAAACGTCCGGGCCAATCCAGAGGAGGAAACCCCATTTCTCATCAAAATGGACGCGCGCTTTGGACAAAAGAAACACGCTGCTTCTGCTAAGCAGGTCTGGTGCCAATTTATAAAAAGCACCAAAATAAATACATAAAATATTAATTTATATAAAAATACTTATAATTCAATTAATGACAGCGCAACTGCACCACTGTCTGCCAAGCCATTTCGACCGGCTTTCCGGCCGGCCTTTTGACCCAAAGATGTGCACGCAGGCATTACGACGGTGCAATATTACCGCCGATGGCCATGACAGCGACAAAAAGACCTAGCTCGCCTGCACCAGGTTGCTGGTTTCACGCAGAGCAACCGACAGCATAGCCAGATCAGGCTGCTGACCACCACTGCGCAGATCAGTGAACATACCCAGATTGCGTTCTACAACACTCTGATTGCGCTTGAGCCAGTTTTCCATCCGTTGTTCGACCGGAATATCCGCCGATTCGACTTTTAACACATCTGCCGTGAGCGCTCGTCCCAAATCGTACAGACTGTTGAGCAGAGCACCGCGAGCCCGGCGTTGCCAGTGGGTGGCGACGGGCAGTTCCATAATACTGTGCCGCAGCCAGCCGATTTCCAGCTGATCTGCCAGCGAGAAATACACTTTTGCCACGTCGGCCACGGATAATTGCTGCGCGTCGGCCACCTCGGTAATATCCAGCGCCGAATACAGGACAGGCAGGCTGACCACCCAGCGTCCCAGATCAGCCGGCACACCCGCTTCGGTAAGCTCAGCCAGAGCCTGATCATACTGTTGCAATTGATCGTTTTGCAGCAAATCGGGAACGGTCTCGGCCAGTGCTTGCACACCGGCTTTAAACTGCTGCAGCACACCTTCGATATCCAGCGGTGGACGGCGGTTACGCAATAACCACTGGCTGGCCCGCTCCAATAAGCGCCGGCTTTCCAGGTGCATCTGGATTTGCACGGTAGCCGGAACCTGGTTGTCCAGCTCATCAATCTGACGCCATAGATCACGCGCCCGAAACAAGGCACGGGCAGCGGTATAGGCACGGGCGATATCGGGCGCAGCTTCACCGCTGTCTTCCTGCAGGCGGATCACATACGCGCTACCCATGCGATTCAGTACGCTATTGGTCATATACGTTGCGATGATTTCACGTCGCAACGGATGCGTTTGCATCAGATCAGGGTAACGCTCCTGCAGCGGTTTGGGAAAATAAGCCAGCAGTTCCCGCTGCAGATACGGGTCTTCCGGCACATCGGACTTGATCAGTTCATTGAACAGATTCATTTTGCCGTAGGCCAGCAATACCGCCAGTTCCGGCGCGCTCAAGCCTTGTCCGTTAGCCTCGCGTTCGGCCAGCACCTCGTCTGATGGCAAAAATTCCAGCGCCCGATCCAGTTTGCCGGCCCGCTCCAGGGAACGAATCACCCGGCTGTGATCGCTGAGTAAATCTCTGCCAATAGAAGCGGTGATGCTGATCGCCTCGGGTTGCAGATAATTCTGCCGCAATACCAGTTGTCCGACTTCGTCAGTCATTTCAGCTAACAGCGTATTGCGCTGTTTTTCCGTCATATCACCGTTGGTGACGGCCTGGTTCAGCAGAATCTTGATATTGACTTCATGGTCGGAACAATTGACACCAGCCGAGTTATCTATAGCATCGGTCAGCACATGTCCGCCACGCAGGGAAAACTCGATCCGCGCGCGCTGAGTCAGGCCCAGATTGCCGCCTTCGCCAATCACTTTGCAGCGCAATTCAGTGGCATTCACGCGCAAAACATCATTGCCCCGGTCATCGGCATCAGCGTGGGTTTCGCTGGACGCTTTGACATACGTGCCGATACCACCATTCCAGAGCAGATCGACCGGCGCTTTCAGCAGACGATTGATCAGTTCCGTCGGCGTCAGACGGGCTTCGCTGATACCCAGGGCCGCTTGTGCCTGCGACGATAGTGTGATCGATTTCGCGCTACGCGGATAAATGCCGCCACCGGCTGAAATCAACTCAGCGTTATAGTCGGTCCAGCTGGAACGCGGCAGCTGGAACAGGCGTTCACGTTCCTGAAAACTGGCTTCTGGATCAGGGTCCGGATCAATGAAAATATGCAGATGGTTGAACGCTGCCAGCAACTTGATATGGCGTGACAGCAACATGCCGTTGCCGAACACATCACCACTCATATCGCCAATGCCGACCACGGTAAAATCATCGCGGTTCTGGATATCCATGCCCATTTCGCGGAAATGCCGCTTGACGGATTCCCAGGCACCGCGCGCCGTGATGCCCATGCCTTTGTGGTCGTAACCGTTGGCACCGCCGGAAGCAAACGCGTCACCCAGCCAGTAACCGTATTCAATAGCCACACTGTTGGCCAGATCGGAAAAGGTTGCTGTGCCTTTGTCGGCGGCCACCACCAGATAGGGGTCGTCAGCATCGTGGCGTACTACATTGGCAGGCGGGATAATGCTATCGGCGCTGCGGTTATCGGTAATGTCCAGCATGCCGCGGATGAACGTTTTATAGCACGCCTGCACCTCTTGCATCAGCACGTCACGCCCCCACCCTGCGGGGGTCGTTTGACCACAAACCCGCCTTTGGAGCCGACCGGGACAATCACGGAGTTTTTGACCATCTGGGCTTTCATCAGGCCCAGCACTTCGGTGCGGAAATCTTCCCGTCGATCTGACCAGCGCAAGCCGCCGCGCGCTACCAGACCGCCGCGCAAATGGACCGCTTCCACCAGTGGTGAATAGACGAAAATTTCGAACATCGGCAAGGGTTTGGGCAATTCCGGGATGCGGCTGGGATCGAATTTAAAAGAAACGTATTCTTTCGGCTGCCGCTGTGCATCAGGCTGAAAGAAGTTAGTCCGCAGGGTAGCCTTGATAATAGCCAGATAGCGTCGCAAGATGCGGTCTTCGTCCAGACTGCTGACCGC
The DNA here is from genome assembly GCA_041396125.1 of Gammaproteobacteria bacterium. GTDB lineage: Bacteria > Pseudomonadota > Gammaproteobacteria > Competibacterales > Competibacteraceae > JAWKZG01. The sequence continues at coordinate 56,363 of JAWKZG010000005.1, forward strand.
TTCCAGCGCTTCTTCGATTTCGGTCTGCAAAGTTACGCTATGTACATCGCGCTTGGCCGCTGAGGCGGGATCGAAGCGGACATGAAACAGCTGCACCAGTTTTTGTACGATCTGCGGGTGTGCGGCCAGGGTCTGCTGCATATAATCCTGACTGAACGGCACCCGGGTCTGCAGCAGGTATTTGCAATACGCTCGCAGCATGACCACGTCACGCCAGCCGATATGCGCGCCCAGCACCAGCCGGTTGAAGCCGTCGTTTTCCATCCGCTGGTTCCAGATCTGCGCAAAAGCCTGCTGGAAAATCTCGCGCACGTCGCTCACATCGACGTGAATACCCGTGGTTTCCTGCATATCGAAATTCAACACCCAGCGCTTGCTGCCATCGCTGAATTCCAGTTCGTAGGGGTGTGCGTTCAGTACCCGCAGTCCCATCCGCTCCAGAATGGGCAGCGCATCCGACAGCGGCAGCGGATCATCCGGCCCGAAGACTTTGAAATGCAGCAAGGCATCGGGATTTTCCAGCGAGCGATAGAGGCGCATCGCCAGCGGAGTATCCGTACCGACCATTTCCAGTTGCTGGATATCGACAGCCGCCGTACGAGGGCTGAAATCCTCTTTATAGGACACTGGCAGGGCACTGCTGTAACGCTGGAACAGGTTATTGCCCTGCGCTTCGCCCAAATTATCCAGCAACGCTCTGGATAGCTCATCGTCCCAGGATTGCATCGCTTCGACCAAACGCGCCTGCAGTTCCGGCACCGAGTATTCGGGCACCTGGCCCGGCTGGGTACGGATATGAAAGTGCACCCGCGCCAGGATAGATTCGGAAAACTGGGTGGAAAACGTCGCAGTATAGCCGTTGAAAGCCTTTAATAAGATATCCTGCATGCGCAGTCGCAAGTCAGTGCTGTAGCGATCACGCGGCACATAGACCAGGCACGACACAAAGCGCTGGAACATGTCCTGACGAACGAACAAACGCAAGCGCTGGCGTTCCTGCAGGTGCAGGATACCGATGCTCGAATCAAACAGCTCATCCTCGGTAGCCTGGAACAGCTCGTCGCGAGGAAACGTATCCAGAATAATCTGCAACGCCCGCCCGGCATGGCTGCCCGGTCTTAATTTAGAACGCTCCAGCACTTTTTTGGCTTTGGCCCGCAACAAGGGGATGTCAGCGGTTACCCGGGTATAGGCTGCTGCGGTATATAAACCCAGAAAACGCTGCTCACCGATGACCGTCCCCTCGCTGTTAAACCGTTTCACACCGATATAGTCCATATGTACCGGCCGATGCACACTGGAACGTGCCCCGGATTTAGACACGATGACCGGGGTCGGATCACTGGCCAGTTTGCGCAATGACGGCGGCAGTTCGGCGAAACTGGGCGATATCCGCGCTACACCGTCGTCACGCAGCAGGCCCAGTCCGGAATTCGGCACATTGCGCAGCAATATTTCGCTATTTTCATAGAGCAGATCGTAATCGCGGTAGCCCAGGAAAATAAAATTTCGCTCCGCCACCCAATTTAGAAACGCTTTGAGTTCTTCGATTTCTTCGCTGCTCGCAGAGGTTTTAGCGGCTTCCAGACCGGTAATAGCTTCGCGCATGCGCGCCAACATTTGTGGCCAGTCTTCCACTGCCGTGCGCACATTTTTGAGGATGCCCTGCAGGCTTTCCTCAATTTGCTGAAAAACAGCCGGGTCATTTTGCCGATCAATCTGACAGTGCATGAATGATTCGGCTTTGCCCTCGGGTGAGAGACCCAGCAGTTCACCGTTAGCGTCCCGTTGGCATTGAAAAATCGGATGCACAATCAGATGAACGCGCAACCCCTGCCGATTCAGCTCCATAATGACCGAATCGACCAGGAACGGCATATCGTCGGTCACGATCTCGATAACGCTATGGGTGGACTGCCAGCCATGCTCATCAAAGCTGGGATTATAGGCCCGCACGATAGCCGTGTCGGCCGGTCGCTGGCGGGCAAAATTCCAGTGTGACAGCACCACGCCATAAAGATTCTCAGCGTCGATGCCCAGCAGATCATCCGGTGCGACATGGGCAAAATACGAGCGGCAAAAATCGATCACGCCGTCCTGTTTATCTTACGGCAGGCGCGATTCCAACGTCGCAACAATCTTTTCGATCAGAGCGTTTTTCTGTTCAGCGGGGCTATGCGACATGCTCCTCTCCTCTGTTCCTATGGAAAATGGGTATTGGCAAGTGAAGGTGCGTTATTGTAGTGGTCGAATGTGAATATTATTATGGCCAGAGCTCTTGCTTTTACGCACTTGCAGGCTGCAGCGATGCCAACACGAACAGCCTGATACCAATTATTTTTTTATTCGTTCAAAGAACCAAAGTCGTTTAATAATGGGCCTAATTCGACGCAGTCAGGCGTTGCTGTGCCTCAAGATACAAAGCGGCTGTCTGCTGCAGGATAGCATCGGGCAACATCGGGCCAGGTGCGGTTTTATCCCAGTCCAGGGTTTCCAGGTAATCACGCACAAACTGTTTGTCAAAACTGGCTGGATTCACTCCGGGCTGATAGCCATCCAAAGGCCAGAAACGGGATGAATCAGGGGTCAGCAGCTCGTCGATCAACACTAGCTGGTCGTTTTCATCAATACCAAACTCAAATTTGGTATCCGCAATAATAAGCCCTCGTTCCAGCGCATACGCTGCTGCTTCGCGGTAGATTCGTATGCTCGCTGCCCGCATTTGCTCAGCATGCGCCTGCCCGATAAGCTGGCTCACCTGCTCGAAACTGACATTTTCATCATGTGCGCCGACCGCAGCTTTGGTAGAGGGGGTGAAAATCGGTTCGGGCAATTTATCCGCCAGCCGCAATCCGGTCGGCAAAGCCAGTCCGCAGAGCGCGCCGCTGCGTTGGTAATCTTTCCAGCCCGACCCAATCAGGTAGCCGCGTACGATGGCTTCGACCGGTAAGGCCCGCAGTTTTCGGGCTACCACCGCCCGGCCCTCAACCGGCTTCCGTTCAGCCGGATCCGGCAGGGCTTCAGCCAGTGTTTTACGCGCTAGTTGCAAATGATTGGGGATAAAATCAAAGCGTTGGAACCAGAAATTCGAGACCGCAGTCAGCACCCGCCCTTTACCGGGTATGGGGGTTGGCAGTACAACATCAAAAGCGGATAAGCGATCGCTGGCCACAATCAACAGATGTTCGGCATCGACCTCATAAACATCGCGCACTTTACCGCGGTGACGCAACGGCAAGCTCCTGATCGCAGATTGAAATAAGACGTCGTTAATTGGTGTGTTCGATGGCTGCAAAACAGTTTCCCAAATGATTTCAATCAAGTTAACTCAATCTAACCTCTGCCCCGTTAAAGCGCAATGCTGAATAAAACTTTATGCCGTATTCCGAATGCTAGTGCATCGCTCCTATGATTTTCGCTACACTAGACGCCCATTCAGTCATAATTTTTGCCATAACCACACTTTTTAAGGAGAACCTCATGCTGTCCAGAATAGCCCTCGCCTGCGCTGCTGGTCTGTTACTCACCGCCACGGCCCATGCTGGTGACGCCGAAGCCGGCAAAGCCAAATCCGCCACCTGCAGCGCATGTCACGGCGCGAGCGGGGTCAGCCCGAATCCAATCTGGCCTAACCTGGCCGGGCAGAAAGATCAGTACCTGATCGCCCAGATGAAAGCCTTTCGTGATGGTGCCCGCAAAAACCCGATGATGAGCCCAATGGCCGCCCCGCTGTCCGACGCTGACATCGAGAACCTGGCAGCCTATTACAGCAGCTTAAGCTGTCAGTAAGCCCCTGAATCAAAGGGGCAGCACGGGGTGCTGCTAAACACGCAGCGCCCAGCTTCTTTAACTTTATATGTTTAGATATATCTGGGGCACCACACAGCCCTACAGGCTGGTATCTTCGCCAATAATGCCCGCAAATTGCCACAACAAGTCTTCATAAAACCCGCTATAATGGCGTTTTTTGTCAGCACGCTCAATGCATTGCCCATTCTGTAATACCAGCGATACCAAAGTGGTGGATTCACGGTTGTCACCAGAAGGCGATAAAGTTCGTCGTCGCCGCGAGTGCACACACTGCGGAGCACGCTTTACTACCTTTGAAATCGCTGAACTGGCCTTGCCGCGGGTTATCAAGCAAGATGGCCGACGCGAAACTTTCGATGCACAAAAGCTGCGGGTAGGTCTGATGAAAGCCCTGGAAAAACGCCCGGTCAGCAGCGAACACGTCGAAACCGTTATCCGACAAATCGAAAACCGGATGCGCGCCAGCGGTGAGCGCGAATTGCAATCGCGTTTACTAGGCGAATGGGTGATGGATGCCCTGCGCCAGCTCGACCAGGTGGCGTATGTCCGGTTTGCCTCGGTATACCGCAGTTTTCAGGACGTCAATGCATTTCGCGAGGAAATCGAGCGCTTGCAGGAAACAGACACCACCCCGTCAGGTCAGTAAGCACAATCACCGATGTCTTCTTTCACCGCTACCGATGTTCGCTATATGGCGCGCGCTCTGCAATTGGCCCGACAGGGGCTGTTCAGCACCGATCCCAATCCACGGGTAGGTTGTGTGCTGGTGCGCGACGATCAAGTCGTTGCTGAAGGCTGGCATGAGCGGGCTGGTCAGGGCCATGCTGAGGCTAATGCACTGGCCCAGGCGGGCAGCAAAGCCCGCGGTGCCAGCTGCTATGTGACGCTGGAACCCTGTTCACATACCGGCCGTACACCACCTTGTGCGGATAGTCTCATCGAAGCCGGTATCAGCCGCGTTATAGCAGCGTCAGCAGATCCAAATCCGAAAGTCGCGGGACAGGGCTTTGCCCGCTTGCAGGCAGCCGGCATTTCGCTGGAATATGGCTTGCTGGAGCACGAGGCGCGGGCCTTAAACCCTGGTTTTATGCACCGTTTTACCCGACAGCGGCCCTGGTTTCGGTGTAAACTGGCGATGAGTCTGGACGGGCGTACCGCTCTGGCCTCGGGTGAAAGCCAATGGATTACAGATGCGCCGGCCCGCGCTGATGTACAAGCCCTGCGGGCGCGCAGCTCAGCCATTCTAACCGGGGTTAACACCATCCTGGCGGACGATCCTTCGCTCAATGTGCGCCTGGAACAGGCCTGGCGCCAGCCGCTGCGGATTATTCTGGATCCAGCACTGCACACTCCGCCAACAGCCCGCACATTACAACTGCCCGGCGATGTGCTCATTCTGACTACAGTCAGTGATAGCGAGCGCTGGCAAGCCCTGCAACAGGCCGGTGCCGAAGTACACCGCCTGCCTGCCAGTGCTGACGGCCTGGATTTAGCAGCTGTTGCCCAAGAGCTGGCTCGGCGCGAGCTGAATGAAGTTCATCTGGAGTGTGGTCCGACCCTGGCCGGTGCACTGTTAAACGCAGATTTACTGGACGAACTGGTGTTGTATGTTGCGCCAGTGCTACTGGGCGACGCAGCCCACGGTCTGTTTCGGCTGCCGGCACTGACCTCAATGTCCCAGCGGATTGAACTCGAGCTGGCAGATATCCGTGCTGTAGGCCGTGACTGGCGTATTACGGCATACCCCAAACGACAACGTTAGGATTACTCTGTACCATGTTTACCGGCATTATCGAAGCGGTCGGACGTATCGCTGAAATGCAGCGTAAAGGCAATGACATGCGCTTGCGCATTGAAACCGGAAAGCTCGATCTTAGTCAGGTCAAACTGGGCGACAGTATCGCCGTCAGTGGCGTTTGTCTGACGGTCGTGGCCTTACCCGGCAACGGCTTTTGGGCTGATGTTTCCAATGAAACCCTGAGTTGCACGGTACTAGGCGAACTGCATCCAGGTGCCTCCGTCAATCTGGAACAGGCACTTACACCTAACAGCCGCCTCGGTGGCCATATGGTCAGTGGCCATGTCGATGGGATCGGTCGGGTCACCCGCTTTGCGCCGGATGGGCGGTCCTGGCGGTTGAGTATTCAGCCTCCGGCCGGACTGGCGCGCTATATCGCGGCCAAAGGCTCGATCTGCGTGGACGGCATCAGCCTGACTGTCAACGAGGTCGACAGCACCGGTTTTGGCGTTAATATCGTGCCGCATACCCGACAGGAAACGACTATCGCGGATTATCAGGTTGGGCGTCAGGTTAATCTGGAAGTCGATGTTATCGCCCGTTATCTGGAACGTCTGCTCCTGCCTGATAGCAGCACGGGCGAAAATGCCGGTCTGAGCAAAGCGCTGCTGCAGGCTCGCGGTTTTTTATAAGCAACTAAGCAACGTTTTTTTGTAAATAACAGGCCAATGGCGGGTTATTATTTCTCCCTCAATCACTTAGACAAAGTATGACCACTATTAAAACTTATGAAGGTGATTTCAGTATCACCGCTGTCAAGGTGGCGATAATTGCCACGCGTTTCAACGAGTTCATCGTTAACAGCCTGGTTACAGGTGCCATTGATGCCTTGCGCCGTCACGGCGTCGCTGAACAATCAATCGAGCTGGTGAAAGTCCCTGGCGCGTATGAAATTCCGCTAGCTGCCAAGCGGGTTGCCGCCAGCCAGCGTTATGATGGCATTGTCGCTGTTGGTGCTGTGATTCGCGGTGCTACACCGCACTTCGATTATGTTGCAGGCGAATGTGCCAAAGGCTTGTCGGCTGTCGCCATGCAGCATGATATTCCGGTCGGTTTCGGCGTGCTGACCGTCGATACCATCGAGCAGGCTATCGAGCGGGCTGGCACCAAAGCAGGCAATAAAGGCGCTGAGGCAGCCGTAACCGTGCTGGAAATGATCAGCCTGTTGCAACGGCTGGATACGTAAGGTGTCGCCCGAACAATCGCCGGAATCCACCCAGCCGGCAGCATCGAATTCCCGCAACCGGCCCGGTCGCAGCCGGCACTGGGCCCGCCGCTTTGCCATGCAGGCTTTGTATCAATGGCAACTGACAAAACAGGATATTGGCCTGATCAATGCCCAGTTTCTGACCGAGGAGGATATCGGCAAAGCCGATCTGGCGTATTTCCAGGAGCTGCTGCAACAGACGCCGCTACGTCTGGACGTCATCAATAAAGCCCTCGACCCTTACCTGGACCGTCCTATCGTGCAGATTGACCCGGTCGAGCGCGCCATTCTCTGGCTGGCAGGCTATGAACTTTTGTTCCGCATTGACGTGCCTTATCGGGTGGTTATCAACGAAGCCGTCGAGTTGGCGAAAACCTTTGGCGCGGAACAGGGTCATCGCTTCATTAATGGCGTACTGGACAAAGCTGCCCACACGATTCGCCAGGATGAGGTCCCCTCCCAGCAACGCTGAGGGAAATGGCCCGCGTGGCATTATCCCGAGAACTCAATTCGCACCGGAGAAAATTCCGTATGGCAGTAACTGAGCAAACTGTTTTAGGTCTCAGCTCCAGCGGCTTTCATCGTATCGCCTATACCCAATGGGGCGAACCCGAAAACCCCAGAGTGCTGATCTGTGTCCATGGGCTAACCCGGAATGCGCGCGATTTCGATTTTCTGGCCCAGGCGCTAGCACCCTATTATCGGGTGTTGTGCCCGGATATAGCGGGTCGGGGTCGCAGCGACTGGCTGTCGAATAAAGCCGATTATAACTACCCGCAATATCTGCAGGATATGGTTGCCCTGATCGCCCGCAGCGGCGCCAGTCAGGTCGACTGGGTCGGTACCTCGATGGGTGGACTGATTGGCATGCTGCTGGCGGCACAACCGAACACGCCTATCCGGCGTCTGGTGATCAATGATGTCGGGCCTTTTATCCCGCGCGCTGCGCTGGAACGTATCGCAGCCTATGTCGGGCAAAGCCCGCATTTTACCAGCCTGGCCGAAATGGAGACCTATATTCGCCGCATTGCCGCGCCGTTTGGCCCGCTCAGCGATGCCCAATGGCACCATTTAACGGAACATGGCGCGCGCCAGACCGAACACGGTGATTATATTTTTCGCTACGATCCCGGCATTGCCGAGCCTTTCCAGGCTCTGACAGATACTGATGTTGATTTGTGGCCGTATTGGGATCAGGTGCAGTGCCCAACATTATTATTGCGCGGCCGGGAATCCGATATTCTGCGCTGAAGACGCTCAGGCCATGACACAACGTGGCCAAAACCTGAGTTGATCGAATTTGCCGGTATCGGTCATGCCCCGACGCTACTGGACGAGGCGCAGATCAAGCCTGTGCGCGACTGGCTGCTGCAAAACAGCTGGAAAAATACTCGCTACAGGTCTGCTGACGAATCTGACGGGACGGGCGTATCGTTGCGCAGTGCTCGCCGCCGCGCCAGCCAGCGCCAGATATAGCCGTCGGGCCGGGTTTCGCCCGTCAGGATGTAATTGATTGCATTGTAATTAAACAAATTCCACTGCATGCGTTCAGCGACTTCGGGTGGTGCCGACAACAGCAGTGTATCGCCATAACGCAAGCGCTGCTCCAGTGTGGGCAATTCGATCTGTTCATCACCTCGCACCAGCAATAACGCTACACAGGGCAGTTCGCGCTCACGCTCGCGCGGCTCTCGCAGCAAGGTGTCAAGCTTGATGGAATAGCCGACCTGCAACGCCTGCACTACAGCCGGCGCTTGTGCGGTAGTAATCTCCAACGCCCAGGTCAAGGGTGTACTGGTTGCGCAAATAGCACGCAAACGTTCCAGCACCCCATTGGCCCATTCTTCATTATGGTGCCGGGCATTGCGCAGAAACCGGCCCAATAAGGGCGTCATCAATAAAGGCAGAATACGCCAGACAATGATCCGGCTGGCCTGCATGACCAGATCGAGATCTGCCGCCTGAAAGATAGGATCATTACTACGCCGATTCTGCCGCGCGACCAGAAACAAATCAGGGTTTTGCTCCCGGGCCGTCATTACGATCGAAAGATTATTGATATCGATATCGGTACCAGCCACGATACCAACCGCTTTTTCGATGCCGGCCTCGCGCAGTGTCACTGCTTCTGTGCCGCGACCGATAATCGCACCATCAGGTGCCTGGTCGATATCGGGCTCGATCACTTTCAGATCGATTCCTTCAAACCCCAGATAGCGATGTACAGCACGGCCAAAACGACCAAAACCGCAGACTACCCAGGTGCCACGTGGCGGTCGGATTGCGGTTGGCAGAGGAAGATTGGGCACGCTAATCAGCCATTTGTACAATAAATGCACACTGGGCGCGCGCAAAGCCATGGCCAGATGGTCGGCAAAAATCGTGAACGGATCGATAATATGATCAGTATTAAACGACGCCAGATTAGCCGCCGTACTGCGGCTTTCAGCTCGACAGATCACTTTCAGCTGCGGTCGCAATAACTTGCTGGTAATAGCAATCTTGACATTGACATCTTCGTTGTCGGTCAGTGCAATAACACCGATACAGCAAGGGTGTTCGATACCTGCTTCCTGCAAATGCTTGACTTCGCGTGCATCACAGCTCAGACAGGGAATATCAAAATTGAAATCCTCCAGCTCCAGTCGATTGATACGCTCACTGTCAATATCGATAACGACACTTTGAATATTACGCCGGTGCAGCGCACTCACCAGCAGACTGCCCGTTTCGCCGTAGCCGCATACCAGATAAAACGGTGAAGTCAAACGCCGTACCCGACGGGTAAAACGCTGTTCCCGCACCACCCGGCGAAACGCCGGATCCTGCACGATAGCGAGAATAGAGCCTATTGCGTACAGCCAGCTGATAACGCAGATATACAATGAAATTGTAGTCCATAAGCGTTGCCCGCCGGAGAACGGATAAGGAATTTCGCCAAAGCCAATGGTCGAGCCCATAAAGCTGACGAAATAAAACGCGTGGAAAAAATCGAAATACCAGAGATTGCCCTTATCATCGAGTCCCGGCACCAGCACCAGACCGCCGATAGATAAAGCATACGCACCAAGCAGAACCAGTAAGGGCGCACGCATGCGCCTGAAAAACAGAAATATCAAGGTATTATGCCAAGTTGTTCAGTGCCCACAAGAAAGCAGGCCCAAGGTCTGTAAATATGGAGGCTGTAACTCTCAGCTTAGCGCCGTAAGCTCATAGTTTCGATGAGCAACAAAACCACCGAGGCAATATTCGCCAATAACGCGCCGCCGGCTAATGAGACAACACTGGCCACTACGCCGGGGGTATTGCCAATCTCCAGCACATGCAGACAAATACCCCACAAGGTTGCCGCTGCCAGCAGTTGCAGGTCGGCCACCAGACTGGTAGCCAGCAAGAGTGCTCCCAAATGGGTACGATCACCTAATTTCAGTATGGTAGAAATGACGCTTACCAGCAAAGCGGCGTAGAGCTCCCAAGGGTGATGATGGGCGGGGTTGTCAATATCGCCCATCACAAATCCGAAATTCAGTGTAAGCGCCAATAAAATAAAAAAACCAAAAACGACTTTTTCGAAATTCATAGTGGGTTCTCAGCAATGCCTGTAAAGCAAATCATACACGGCATGCCCAAGACGCTTTCCGCGTTGCTCGTATTTAGTCACGGGGCGTTCCAGCGCTAACTCAGCAAGCGAGTGCTCGGCCAAAGGGGTGAAATCAGGGCTGGCAGCAAGCGTTGCCTGAATATGTTCGGCATACTGTGCCCAGTCGGTCGCGATGTGCAATAGTCCATCGCGCTGTAATTTAGCCGCCATTAACGCCACGAAACCCGGCTGGATCAAACGCCTTTTATGATGCCGTTTTTTAGGCCAGGGATCGGGGAAAAAAATCTGCGCACGTGCCAGACTGGCATCGGCAAAACAGGTTTTCAGCAGCGGCACCGCATCGGCGCAAAACACTCTGAGGTTGCTCAGGTCCGCTTCTGCCGCCCGCAACAGCAGATGTCCCACCCCTGGCCGATGTACCTCTATACCGATAAAATCGTACGCTGGGTAGTGCTGGGCCATCTGAAACAGCGAGTCGCCGTTGCCAAAACCGATTTCCAGCACACGCGGAGCAGTCCGCCCAAAAACACTGTCCCAGGCAAAAGGTTGCTCCTGTGGCAGCAAACCATAACGTACCCAATACGTATCCAGCGCCCGTTGCTGGCCTGGGGTCAGACGGCCTTCCCGCCGCACAAAACTACGATTTTCTCGATAAACAATTGACTGAGTTGACATGATCTTCTGCTTAAAAATTGTCGGCGGTTACACTCACGCCAGTTGCGGGCCTGCACTGTAGACTTATCCAAACCAAGCTGGCTGTTTGCACACGCTTGTGCTATTCAGATAGCCGTTAGCGCTCAAAGTTGGCAACACCAATAAGGCTGGCTAATTGCCGCCCGGTTACCAGCACATAGTGTTGAAGATCAGGATACGGTAATGCCAGCAAATAATCACCTGCAGCACCTCCGTCAAGATCGGTGGCTGATTGATAACAAGCGCTGCGTCGAACCGAATCAGCATGACAGCACTAACCGGAATCAATTACAAAGTTCCACGCAACAGCTGTCTGCAATGCGTGAATACTGGTAATCGTTTAATCTCACAATGACTAGATACGGGGGACAGCAGCATAGCCGTCTCCTGGAAACAGGGTTACCACCAAGCCATTGTGCATATCAATACATGTGCACCTAAAATGCCGCAGCGATCAGCAAATTTATCGTCAATAAATTGCCACTCATCTCAAGCATCACCGCCACACATAAGTAATTTCCACAATAAAAAATCCAACAGGGCGGGTAACCGGCAGCCAGTAAATAACGTCATACGCTACGACCACACTCACAGGTGCACAGCACAATAAAACATTTCATGGAATTCAATAACGCATCACAATATTGTATAATCCGGTTGAGCGCTCAGCTCACAAGTCATTACGCAGGATGGTTCTGCGCAACGGCAACACTCCTGCGACAATCCAGCCTGATATCCCGTCAGATATTACAATTTGGTAGGATTGCGTTTTTCGTTAAAAAATAGCAATAATTATCAATAGGTTGCTTTTGCATCGAATATAGAATTCGCAGCTCGGCCGGATTTACCCCAATAGCATGGTCAGCCATCCGGATTCGTGTCGTTTCATCCTGTGAGTCACTTTGTGATATAGGTCTTTAACAGCTTAAGGACAGCCTTGTATTGGCGATACATCTACAATTTATGGTCTAAACCTTAGCCGATGAACTCGGTATATTATTGATCTGTCCTATAGCTTATTTATTAACTTGATCTTATGGATCTAGTACAAAAAAATTATATATTTCTATACCAAGAGTCTTGACTAAAAAACAGTAAATGCTTATAAAGCACCGGGCAAATTTATATTTCCTTCTGTTTTATACTTTTGCCTTTGTTTATTTGTCATTTTAAATCTAAAATCAAAAAGTAGTGAGCGAGATCAATGAGTACAAAAATCAACTTGAGCGACCTTTCGGTTGAAGACCTGGAAAAGCTTGTCAACGACGTGGAAAAAGAAGTAGAACGCAAGAAGAAAACCCAAGTTCGCGATATTCGCCAGCAAATGGAGAAATTGGCGAGTAGCGTTGGCATGACGCCCGAACAGATCTTAAACTTTGAGAAACGCAAAAGCGCCAAGACCGTTGGCGAGCCTAAATATCGTAATCCCAACGACCCCCAGCAAACCTGGACAGGTCGCGGTAAGCGCCCAGGCTGGTTTGTCGAAGCTTTAGAGAAAGGCATCAAAGCCGAAAAAATGCTGATCAAATAAGGTTTCGCCTAATTTGTCCACAAGCTTGTCAGAGAGCATTAGACTTCCTGCCTATTTGCGTTAAAATAGGCGCTCTCTGCAAGCCCAGGCGGGTGTAGTTCAATGGTAGAACCTCAGCTTCCCAAGCTGATGGCGTGGGTTCGATTCCCATCACCCGCTCCAGTCTCAAACCCTTTCAACAATTCTGCACACCGCCCCACCGAATACCTTCATTACTGCCAATACCAAGGCAAACCTCGCCAATCAAGAAAATCGCTGATTATGTGATCCAGATCACTGCAATGAATTTCAGGTCGGTTTAACATACAAACTCCCTTATCGATATCTCCGATTCTTAGACGATCAGACCATTCTACGTTGGCCTGATCGCTTTTTTTTTGCAACCAGCCAGATAACTAACCATACAGGCTGCCATCAAACCCCTTAGCAAAACCTGCATTTATATTGCCGCCCTGCCCGTTTACTGGCTATCCTTACCCGTATTCTTAATCTGCTATCCCGAATTATCAGGCGAATCGAACATGGGCCCTTTGCAAGGTATCAAAATTATCGAATTTGCTGGCCTGGGGCCGGCCCCCTTCTGCGGTATGCTGTTATCGGATCTGGGCGCGGAAGTGGTGCGAATTGAACGCCCGCAAACCCAGCCGCCTTTGTTCGATCCAGACAAAGACATTCTCAATCGTGGCCGGCGCTCGCTCGAACTCGATCTGAAACACCCGCCAGCACTGGCTGCTGTACGCACTATGCTGGAGCAAGCTGATGCTTTGATCGAAGGTTTCCGACCCGGGGTGATGGAGCGCCTAGGCCTGGGACCGGATGAGTGCCTGAGACATAACCCCAAGCTGGTGTATGGCCGGATGACTGGCTGGGGTCAGGACGGTCCGCTGGCTCACAGCGCCGGCCATGATATCAATTACATCGCCTTGACCGGCGCACTACACGCAATTGGTCGTTCTGATAGCGGTCCCGTGCCACCGCTTAATCTGGTCGGCGATTTTGGTGGCGGTGCGCTATTCCTGGCTTTGGGAATTACCGCCGCGCTGCTGGAAACCCGTCAATCAGGCCGTGGCCAAGTGGTTGATGCAGCTATGACCGACGGGGCGGCCCTGCTGATGGCCATGATGTACAGTCTCAAAGCTATGGGACAATGGCGCAACGAACGTGGCAGCAATATGCTGGATAGCGGTGCCCCTTTCTACGACACGTACCAATGTGCAGATGGCCGTTGGGTGGCGATTGGCCCCATCGAGCCGCAATTCTATGCCTTGTTGCTGGAAAAATGCGGACTGCAGGACGATGGCCTCAGCGCGCAATGGGATCGCGCACGTTGGCCCGAATTGAAGCAGAAATTGGCAGCTGTCTTCGCCCGCAAAACCCGGGCTGAGTGGTGTACGCTGCTGGAAGGCAGCGATGCGTGTTTCGCCCCGGTACTGGATCTCGATGAAGCGCCTCAGCACCCGCATAATAAATTTCGTAACACTTTTGTGGATATTGACGGTCTGGTTCAACCGGCACCTGCTCCCCGTTTCAGTCGTACCCCGACGCACGTACAAAGTCCACCCGCAGTAATCGGAGCTCATTCTGAAGCCGTGTTACGGGATTGGGGTCTGTCGCCGGCAGCTATCCGGCAAGCGCTGGATCATTAGTTATCCCCACAAGCGCTGTAATTCAGCGCCCTGAGAATTTTAATATGATAAAACATGCTGTTGCATGCCACGGCACATGGTTACAGTGAGTGCACGCTCCAATAGAACCAAAGTCGGTACAGCTAAAACTCTTGATTTTTTGTTTTCGATTTTAAAAAGTGTCAGGATGCTCTCTTTGACACCGATTTTCTGGAGACGCCAATGTTGCTCTCACCCGAACAAGAGATGATCCGTGAAATGTTGCGTCAGTTCGCTCAGGAACGCTTAGCGCCGTTCGCAGCGGACTGGGATCGCAATCGCACTTTCCCCCGGCAGGCGCTGCAGGAACTGGCCGGACTTGGTGTGCTTGGCATGGTGGTGCCGGAACAATGGGGCGGTGCAGGTCTGGATTATTTATCGCTGGTGCTTGCTTTAGAGGAGATCGCCGCAGGCGATGGTGCAACCTCGACTATTGTCAGTGTGCAGAACTCGCTGGCCTGCGGCATCACGGAAAAATACGGTAATGATGCCCAAAAAGACACTTATCTGCGACGCTTCGCCAGTGGTGAATGGCTGGGTTGTTTCTGTCTGACCGAACCTCATGTGGGTTCTGATGCCAGCGCCATCCGCACTACGGCAACCCGTGACGGCGGGCACTGGGTCTTGAACGGCGTCAAGCAGTTCATTACTACCGGCAAATATGCCCAGGCCGCACTGGTGTTTGCGGTTACCGATGCCAGTGCCGGCAAAAAAGGTATTTCCTGTTTTCTCGTGCCTACTGCAACGCCAGGGTATATCGTCGCCCGATTGGAAGAGAAAATGGGACAGCGCGCCTCGGATACAGCCCAGATTGTGCTTGAAAATTGCCGGGTACCCGCTACTTGCCTGATCGGGCAGGAGGGGGAAGGGTATAAAATTGCGCTATCCAACCTGGAAGCGGGGCGCATTGGTATCGCTGCACAAGCTGTTGGTATGGCACGGGCGGCACTGGAAGCGGCTATTTCCTACGCCCAAGAGCGAATTGCGTTCGGCGTACCGATCATAGAGCATCAGGCCGTGAATTTTCGGCTGGCCGATATGGCCACTCGCCTGGAAGCGGCCCGTCAGCTGGTCTGGCACGCCGCCAGCCTGAAAGATGCTGCTCAGCCCTGCTTGCAGGAAGCATCGATGGCAAAATTATTTGCCTCGGAAGCTGCTGAAAAAATCTGCTCGGATGCTATCCAGATTCATGGCGGTTATGGTTATGTGAGCGATTTTCCGGTCGAGCGTATTTACCGCGATGTACGCGTTTGCCAGATTTACGAGGGTGCCTCGGATATCCAGCGGCTGGTCATTGGTCGTGCCTTGGCGCAATCACTCTAAATCGTTTTTGTTGCGTGCCTATCTTTTCAGAGCACGGCCATCGCCCCACTTTTGCGGAAGACTTCAGCATGCAAAAAACCCTGCGCGGCATCTCCGACATCCGGCGCTATTTTCATCGGAACGAGCGACCTATCTTTTTTATTAGTGCGACTAACTTCAATCTGCTCGGTATGGACGAGTGGGTTAAGGGGTTCAAGTACATTAATTACATCGATTGCTACGATGGTCGCCATCCCAACGTCTTAGTGCCTCCAGAGATATCACATCCGGCCTTTACAAGCATCGAAAGCATTAATAATTACTTGCTGGAACATAAATCCGTCATTGATTTTATTAACAGCCAGGGTCCAGACCCCGTTGCGATTTTCTTGATGTTTGATGAGCAAACCGAGGCCTTAAGCCAGGAACTCGGGCTGGAAGTATGGTTTCCATCAGCCAGTTTGCGCACCCGCTGCGATAATAAAATGGAAACCGTGCGAATCGGTAATCAAGCCGGTGTACCCTCCGTACCCAACGCACTGGCCAAGGTGGATTCCTATACGCAACTGCAACACATCTGCGCCCAACACGGGCTCGGCAATGATGTTGTTATTCAGACAGCATTCGGTGACTCCGGTCACACCACCTTTTTTATCAGCAACGAAAACGATTTTAATAAATACGCCAGCGAAATCGTAGGTGATCCGGAAGTTAAAATTATGAAGCGGATTAACTGCCGCGGATCAACGCTCGAAGCCTGTACCACCAAGCAGGGCACCATTGTAGGGCCGCTGCTGACAGAAATTGTCGGTGCCAGAGAGCTGACACCCTACCAGGGCGGCTGGTGCGGTAATGAAGTACTTTCCGGCGCATTCACTCAGGCTATCCGTGACAAAGCCCGTGATTACACCTTCGCTTTTGGTGAGCAACTGCGTCGGGAAGGCTACCGAGGCTATTTCGATCTGGATTTTCTGATCGATCTGGACGACGGTGAAATCTATCTGGGCGAGCTTAATCCCCGTGTAACCGGCGCTAGCTCATTGACTAACCATGCTGCTTTTGCGCATGCCGATGCACCGTTATTCCTCTTTCATCTGCTGGAATTTTCCGGGGTGGATTTTGAGTTCGATGTTGATGATCTTAACAGACGCTGGTCTGACCCGGATTACATCGATTCCTGGTGCCAGTTAGTAATCAAATATACTGATGATAGCGTTGATATTGTCAATCATGCTCCCGAAACCGGCATCTGGCGTATGAGCGATAACGGTACCATTGAATACAGCCGGTTTGATTATCATCGTCGTGCTGTCGCCAGTGAACACGAGGCATTTTTTCTGCGCATTACCGGGCCTGGTGATTATCGCTATGAAGGTGCAGATCTAGGTATCCTGATTTTACGCGGTCGGGCTATGACTGATGATTTTCAGCTTAATAATCGTGCCCTCGCCTGGATCAAAGGCATTACCGGTCAATACAGTGCCTATCCGCTAACCACCGCGCACAGTGCCTACGCCCCAGCAGCCAGCGCGTTCAAAATACTGTAGCAGGATCACTTTGCATGGAATTACTTTTCCAAGCCATAGCCGAATCACAAGCTGGCCCCAAATGGCAGGCGTTATTTGAGCGATTATGGCCCGCTTATAAACGCTGGTTTTTGAGCGAAGGCGAGCGCGCACGCCCCCTGTATCTAAGCTCGGTCCGGGCATTACGCCAGCATATGCCAGAGTTGTTGCCGACTTATGAACGCCTGGTGGAACTGGCGGGTGGCAGCGATCTGGCAGCCCGGTTTTTATCACTGTATTGCCCGCCACCTTATCTCAGCGGGTGTTCGCAGGCCATCTGGCCAGGACCGCCACCACTGCTCATTCGCAATTATGACTATAACCCCTTGCTGTTCGAAGGGCTGATTCTACATACCACCTGGAATGGCCGTCGCGTTATCGCTACCAGTGATTGCTTGTGGGGTGTGGTTGACGGTATCAACGATGCCGGTTTAGCTGTTTCGCTGACTTTCGGTGGTCGCCGGGTAGTCGGCCAAGGCTTCGGAGTGCCAGTAATACTGCGTTATATCCTGGAGTTTTGCACGGATTGTGCCGAAGCTGCTGAAGTGTTAACCCGTGTTCCCACCCATATGGCTTACAATATTTCGTTGCTTGATCGGAGCGGAAGTTACGCTACTGTCTTCATCGCACCTGATCGGGAACCCGTCGTTAGTCGGGTATTGGTCACCACCAATCATCAGCGGGAAGTGGAATGGCATCAGCATGCGCAAGCCACAGCATCGGTAGAACGCGAGCGTTTTTTGAAATTCCGGCTCCGTGAAAGCGGCCATGAGCCACAGCGACTGATACAGGCATTTTTGCGCTCCCCGGTATATTCGACCGCTTATGGTCATGGTTTCGGCACGCTTTATACAGCCATTTTGCGCCCGGATGAAGGTGTTGTGGACTACCTCTGGCCTACTGTCGAATGGCGGCAAACAATGGCTGCTTCCCAGGAAGGCACCAAGCTCATTCGTTATTTGTAAGTCACTTGAGAAGCATTTGCAATAGCAGTTTTCTCCTTCTCCTATTAAGATAGCATCAGGGAACAAGCAGATAGCTCTAAAGCAAAAGCGCAAATAAGCACTTTGCACGCAGGACAACAATAATGGTAAGTTGGTGTTTCTAATCACAGCGGCAAGCCTCTGTCGAAAACAGGCAGGTCTTGTCACTCAACGCTGATTAGAAAACAGTTTCAATAGGGTACACGGATGCATCCAGCGAGGGTCACGGCCTTTTTGACGCTGATTCCCGCCATAACGACAATCTTGCTTTATTTTTTTAAATTAAACGCTAATAAAACATTGTGTTTGCCTGCAGGAACGCACCGCAAACACACACCATAATTCTGTCAAGTTCGCCTTGACATTTGCGCCGTTCACTGGATTGACCTGCAGGATGCCTATAACGCACTACAACCTGCTAGAGACGATAACAATATGCTTAAAACGAGCGTTGAACGCATCAACGTGCTTCTTATTGAAGATTTAGCCTCCGAAGCGGAGTTAGTCCAACAGTTGCTGGTTGATGATCACAGTTCACAATTTCATATTGAACATAAAACCAGCCTAGCAGATGGTATCGCCGCCGCTCAAACAGGCGCTATAGACATTGTGCTGCTGGATTTATACCTGCCTGATAGCAAAGGCTTGAATACTTTCGAGCGCTTTGTCGAGCTTGTGCCTGCTATCCCGGTCATTTTGATGACCAATCTGAACGATGAAAGCCTGGCCGCCCGGGCTGTTCGGGAAGGCGCTCAGGACTATCTGGTCAAGCACATGATAGATACGCGCCTACTGGTTCGGGCTATTCGCTATGCGATTGAGCGGCAACGCGCAGAAGAGGCCCTGCGACAAAGTGAGGAACGTTACGCACTCGCCGTGCGCGGCGCTAACGATGGGCTCTGGGACTGGCATATGAGAAGTGGCGAGGTGTATTACTCACCGCGCTGGAAATCGATCCTGGGCCTTGCAGAGACAACAACACTCAAGCAGATGGATGATTGGATAAGTCGTATCTATCCCGCTGATATTCAAGCTTTTCAACATGCACTCGATGCCCATCTGGCCGGCGATACCGAACAGTTCAGCCACGAATACCGGATACGCAAAGCCGATGGCGACTATGCCTGGGTACTGAGCCGTGGCGTCGCTACGCGCGGTGCAGATGGATCATTGCAGCGCATGGCAGGCTCCTTGACGGATATTAGCATTCGCAAGCGCACGGAGGAGCAGTTAATTCATGACGCCCTGCACGATGGCCTGACCGGGCTGCCCAACCGCAACCTGCTTTACGATCGGCTGGATCAGGCGCTCAAGCAGCTCCGCCGGCGTGCCAGTGGTAGCTTCGCTGTACTGTTTATCGATCTGGATCGCTTCAAAATGATCAATGACAGTCTTGGTCATAATGCCGGCGACCAGTTGTTAGTGGCTTTTGCCAAGCGCTTGCACGAACTGCTGCGACCTGGTGACACCGTTGCGCGTTTAAGCGGTGATGAATTCGCGGTGCTGCTAATTGATATTACCAGACTGGACAGCGTGGTACAGATTGCCCAACGTATTCTGGATCTGTCAACGCAACAGTTTCTGATTGACGGCAATGAGGTATTCATTTCGACTAGTATTGGCATCACCATGGCAACGCCGAATTACCGCACGCCGGAAGAAATTCTAAGAGATGCGGATATCGCCATGTATCGCGCCAAAACACGAGGAAAGTCCTGCTACGAGGTCTTTGATCGACAGATGCACAGCGAAATCATGGAAGCCCATCGACTGGAAACTGATTTGCGTAGCGCGGTGCAACAAAACGAATTTTCAATGTATTATCAGCCCATCATATCGCTCACAGAAGGCCGGCTGGTAGGTTTTGAAAGTTTAATACGCTGGCATCATTCACGCCGGGGACTGATCACACCAGACCATTTTATCCCGGTAGCTGAAGAAACCGGCATGATCATACCGATTGGCTGGTGGACGATTTATGAGTCTTGCCGTCA
Source organism: Gammaproteobacteria bacterium (assembly GCA_041396125.1). Lineage (GTDB taxonomy): Bacteria > Pseudomonadota > Gammaproteobacteria > Competibacterales > Competibacteraceae > JAWKZG01. The sequence continues at coordinate 76,511 of JAWKZG010000005.1, forward strand.
GGCACGGGAATGGCAACGACAATTTCCGAGTCATGCGAATTTATGCATCAGCGTAAATATGTCAAGCAAGCTCTTTAATCATCCCAAGGTTGTCGAAAACATCGAACACAGCCTTAGCAAGACGGGCTTATCACCGCACTGTCTGCAAATTGAGCTGACCGAAAGCATTTTGCTCGATCATGTTGAATCTGCCATGAACAAGCTGAATCGACTTAGACATTTAGGAGTCGGGTTATACATTGATGACTTTGGTACAGGTTATTCATCGCTGAGCTATCTGCAAAAATTTAACTACGACTCGCTCAAAATCGATAAATCCTTTACCAAGGAACTCACTCAGCCAAGCAATGGTACCGGCACTATTATCCAAACCATTATTTCGTTGGGACAACAACTTGGCATGAATATTATCGCTGAAGGGGTCGAAACCAGAGGACAGGTCCAACGCCTGCAGGAACTCCACTGCCCGCAAGTGCAAGGTTTCTGGTTTTCGAGACCTTTGGATGCCAAGAGCGCGCGCCAGATTTTAGCCAATCCGCCACACTGGCAACTGGATATGATTGCGTAAATGCTGTTTGCAAGAACCTATTGCAGATGCCTTACCAAGCTCAGCTGGCAACATTAAACAGGAAGCGTAAAGTAAAATGTCGAACCAGCACCCGGAGTGGACTCAACCCAAAGCTCTCCGCCATGCCGCTCGACGATACCCTGACAGATAGCCAATCCCATGCCATTACCGGGTGAATCTTTTGTATGCGCACGTTGGAACATCCCGAAAATGCGGCTTTGCTCATCAAGCGGTATGCCGACACCATTATCCTGTACAGTAAATTGCCAATACTCCCCTTGCCTATCGGCCCGTAACTTGATAACCGGCTTGTCCTGACTGCGGAACTTAAGCGCATTGCTGAACAGATTTTGCAATAAACGAACCAGCTGATTCTTATCTATTGTCACGGTAGGCAGCGAGTCATACTGCAACTCCGCACCCATGCTCTCGAATTGGACTTGCAAATTTTCGACTGCTTGATGTACAGCTACTGCGAAATCCACCGGTTCGGCCTGCAGATCCTGCGAACCCACTTTTGCATAGGCAAGAATGCCGCCTATTAGATCATGTAACTGGTGCGTATTATCCAGTAATTGCTCAATATAACGCTTGCCATCACCGTCCAGACTGTTTGCATAACGATCCCGCAGCAGACGTGTATAGCGGGAAATCAATCCCATCGGAGCCTGCAGATCGTGGGCTGTCATCAGGGCAAACTGCTCTAATTGCGCATTCGAACGACCCAGCTCAGCGTTCTGCCGGACAATATCCTGCTCCCGGCGTCTATCCGCTGTAATATCAACAACAGCACCTTCAAAATGTTGAACCTGCCCACGCTCATCTCGGACTGGCCACACATCCAGGCGCACCCATACCTCTTTACCGGTGCTTATGCCACGAAAATTCAATATCAACCCCAAATCACCGCTACGCTCAAGCGTTTCCTGCACCAATCGCCGACTCTCTTCATCACCCAACAGCGCAGGTAAGTGCTTGCCGATAACATCATGCGTATCACACGCTCCTAACAATGTGGCAAATGCTACATTCGCATGTGTGATGCTGCCGTCAGCTGTGAGCCCTACAACACCAACCGGTAGCCGTTCAATAAGTCCCCTCATTGGCGCAGCTACTGGCTGACTCTTCGGTTCAGGCTCGGCTACCGCGACAGCAGATGAACCCATAGCATAATCTGCTACTGCAGCGGGTTCTTTGAAGAGGGTTTGCGCCTGAATCACTTGTGAGCCAGACTTTGGGTTTGTAACCGGTGTGGAAGATCGCGCGGACGAAGTAGCACTTGTTTCGGCGTATATCCCATTGGTTTGTAACAATCGCTTGACCACGTGAGGCAATGCCAGAAACCCGCCGCTGTCTTTTTTCAGCAGTGTATCGCGCATATCATTTCTCGATTTCATCGCACCGTCAGGATTGGAAGCATCCGAGAAATAAATAACGGGTACAGCAGGGAAAAGCCGTTGTAAGGCTTTGAAAATCTGCGCGCCGTCACTCCAGGAGAGCTGACATTCCGTGACAACCGCATTGATATCGTCACCAGTGATAGCTTCAACGAAATCCATCGCATTCGCAACTGGCAATACTTGCACCCCGGTTAGCTCTCGCTCCAGGATAAATGTCGCAAGCTCGCGATCTTTATCACGCTCATCAATTAAGAGAATGCGTAGGGATTGCTCGGCCATGGTTATGTTGGCTAATGTCCGTGACCTGCGCTTTATCGATTTATTGGAGAAATAAAGTTAGGCATCTGGAATTTACGCCTTCCGCCAAATACCTGGGGCCATCTGTTTTCGATAGCACCAAGCACAACCTGCGCTTTCATCGGAAACGCTTTACATGTTTTTTGCTTAGGCCAATCGAAACTGACGGCTTGCTTTCGGCTATCCTGAACTTCCCGTCTGTAACCCGCTCTAGCATAGGCTATATGCTCATTATTATTATGTTTCACGCTTTCTCCATTTAAGCTGTTCGCAGCTAAGGCAGGACCAAAAATAAAAAATATATATTTTTCTAATAGTTATTTTTTAAAAAAAGACTATTTATACGCTACTGGTTGGTAACCCAGAACTATGACGCAAGAGTATGTGTCGCCTCTTATCATAATTTTACAAAGCACATGTCATGCCATAAGTAAAACAAGTGGATTTTGCCATGTTGGATAATTTCGAAATTTATTTTTTTAATTTTATTTTCATATAGTTATTAAAAAACCATCATATACTCAGGCATTCCCTGCAGAACCATACCCATTCATCTACTCAACCTCTCACCCCTGTCCTTTTAAGGTAAAAAGTTGACAGTTGTTGTCCGTCCGATAGAGCGCACAAGCAAATTTTACTTAGCTGGTCTATACTTGCTCGAAAACCTAGTGGATCGACCAAGCTTGCAGGTGACCATGGCCAAACAACGAGCCGAGCAGGAGCGTCTGCGCCGACTCCGCACAGCGCGGGGGTTGGTGTATATTAAAGGTTGGGTATCGCCTCAACAGGCTGAGGCGATTTTGGCGATCATGAGCAATAACGCAATCAGCTACCAGCCGATTGACGAAGCGGAACTCGCCGCCTCTCCAGCCCAGGCCGATTTACACTCGAATGAAACAGCCGTTAAGCGACCCAGGTTACGTTTCGAAAAAAAGATTGATCACCCAGGGGCCTGGACAGTTTGGGTTGGTCGCATTGAACTCGGCACGATATATAAACATGTCATCGATGAAAACCCTCGGCCAGTTACTGTTTGGATGGCATACCAGCATGGCCAACGCAGCACTCGCCACGAAACCCGACAACTGGCTGCAGCAGCTTTACTTAAAGCCTACCACGGACCTCTTTGAAAAGACTCTGCCTGTTTAATCAGAAACAGCTTTATGAAGGGGTATTTCAGCAAAACAGTATTTCATACCCAGTTTTCTACAAAATATTAAGTTTTACCAAGCTTTAATCAGTATGATTTACACTTAATTTCTTCAATTTCCTACTGATAATACCCTTTTCTTTTCAGAAATTTACATTTATTTAACACGATGCTGGTATTCTTTTTCTCAGCAACCATCGACAGCGCTTTCGTGACCGCATTACATGGCGTTCGACCTTCCTCAACAACAACAAGCACCTGATCAACCAAATCAACCAGTGCAATAGCCAAGCTTGTTGCTAGTAGCGGGGGGGCATCAAAAAGAACGATTTGATCATTTTGATAAGATGCCAATAAACGAGAAAGATCCCGCATCCGATCACTGCTCATAAGCTCTGTAGCGTGTTGATGAGACTGCTGTCCAGCGGGAAGTAGCGTTAATCTTGGGACATTAGTTGTAACAACGATATCATCTAAGGCCAGATCCGGATTCAGCAAGGCATCGACCAGTCCAAGCTGAGCATTGAGTCCTGTCATCTGACTAAGTGAGCGACCAATCACATCACCATCTACCAAAAGCACATTCAAGTCGCGCTCCATCGCCAAGCTCATCGCCAGATTGAATGAGGTAAACGTCTTACCCTCGCCCATTAAAGCGCTAGTGATAGCAATATGATTTCGGCATATCGCTGATTTCGTTTTTGCCTCATTGATAGAAGTAAGTAATGCATGTTTCAACAAACGGTATTGCTCAGCTAAGCCGCCTTGCATGGTTTCAGGTGTTAAGAAGCCATCTCGCGCTAATGCTTGCAGATCGAACTGCAGAGAAGTGCGGGGGCTTGCAACAGGTTCATAAATAACATCTTTTTTCTGCCTTTCGGCATTAAGTGTATTAAGGCGTGCTTGCTTAATTTCAGGAAACAGCGCAATATTTTCGGCTGGAGCTACCGGCGTACCTCCAGTATTTATTCGGGCAATGGCCCTTTCAATGCTACTACTCACCCTGCACTCCCCGCCAGCGCGTATTTTATAGTGCCGATGTTCTGCCATACAACAGCCCCGTGAACAACCAGGATAATTACCCCAACCAACACAAATCCACTAATATCAGCATACTCCCGTATTTTTGTACGGACGTCTTTTACCTGCGAAATCATGCAAATAACTGGAACGCCATACAATGATTCTTGCTCACGTCTGGCATAGACAACAGGCCAAAGCTGTGATAGTAAAAAAGCCAGTGCCCCACCTCCGGCAAAACCTGCCACAAGCACACCGCTGGTCATAATCAGCTGTTTACGAATTAAGTTTTGCTCAGAATTAATTATTCGCGGTGGATCAATAATTCTAAACCGTACATCTTCGCTGGCCTGCTCTACATTCTCCGCCATGGTGGCAGAGCCACGCCGGGCAACTAAGGTGTCATATTTTTGCTTAGCGTGTTCGTAATTCTCATTTAGCCGCTGAAGTTTTGCTTCAACCTCTGTCAAAGCAACAGTTTGGTTTCGCAATTTTTCAATTCGATCAGAGTATTCGAATTCTCTGGCTCGCAGGGCTGCAATTTCGCTCTCAACTTGCCCCAAGGAAACCTGGATCTGCTGGTAAACCGGATTAGGGACAACAGGGCTACTGTCAGCTTGTGCTTTCTTTTCCAACTCGGTAATGCTACGGCGAACTGCGATCACATCGGGATGCCTTTCCGTAAATTTAAGTAACAGTTCATTTAAACGTGTTTTTGCCTCTTCCAGCCTCACTGCAGCTGCAGATAAAACGGGCTTCCCGTCCACAGATAACGCACGCTGCCTAGCTGGTGTACTGGCTAGTTGTCGCTGTAGCTCGCGGCGTTGGTTTTGAGCTTCCGTGATTTTCAGCTTAACTTCATCATAGGCAGCTTGCACAGCTTGCAAGCGACGGAAATAGTCCACACCTTCTTGCGGTAACTCATCAACATGTTCAGATTTAAATTTAGCAATTTGAGTCTCAGCGAAAATCAATTCTTCCTGCCTTTTTTTAATCTGTTGGTCAAGAAAGCTTTTTGCCGCTTCTGAATCCTGCTCACTTGCAGCAACAGTTTTATCAACAAACGTATTAATGAGTGTCTCCACAACCATCTTAGCAAATCCAGGATCTTGGTTATAGTACGAGATAACATAAAAATCTCGTTGATTAGCACCCTCATTTGCACGGATTGCATCGACTCTGATACTGCGTTCCATAGCAAATAAAAATCGCTCTTTTTCTTGAGGGCTATCAAATTTACTATCTGAGGTAACTTTATTTGCCACTTGCTCTAGAATAGGTCGACTAACAAGCTCTCTCGTCATCAACCCTAGATATGCACCTGGATCTTTTTCAATCGCCAAGCCTTGCAGCAAAGGTTTTAAGACCGTTGATGTTTTGACATAAATCTTGGCACTTGCAGTATAAATAACAGGGGATTTTGAAAGTAACGCCCATCCGGCAATTATCAAACCCGTTGCTAGTATTATGGCATACCAACGGTACTTCCAAATACCACGTGCATATAGAAGTAGCTGCTCAAAAACTTCCTGCATAATCAAAATTCCAGGTTAAAAGTAAAGTCAAAACCATGCTTCAGGAATTATTAAAACATCACCGGGCAGCATATCGACATTCGCCGAGATATCACCTTTATTAATAAGATCATCTAACCTGATATTATATTTTTCTTGTTTCCCATCCACCGTACGAACAATTGTTGCCCGGTTACCATCTGCAAATTCTGTCATGCCTCCAACCGCTATCATAACGTCCATAGCAGTTATACTCTCTCGGTAAGGTAGCGATTGAGGCTTAGCAGCTTGTCCAATAATTCGAATCTGTTCACTGTATCGGCCAACAAACTCACTGACTTTCACCGAAACGACGGGCTCCAGCACATATTGGGCTAACAAAGTCTCCATTTCACGTGCTAGCTCATTTGGAGTCTTTCCGCTCGCTTGAATATCCTCAACCAATGGTGTTGTTATTTTACCATCAGGACGAACCGTCACTTCTGTCGATAATTGTGGATTACCCCAGACAAATATCTCAAGTTCATCACCTGGAGCCAGGATATAAGGGAAAGCACTATTCTGATAAGATGCGGGAGGCAATGTTGCTATTTCATTCGAAGCACAACCAGTCATTATTACAAACACTAATATGGCAGTTACATTCAATGCTTTCGAAAAAAAAATTTGCACAAATACGTTCCTCCAATATTGTTTATACCAACAAAGCATTTCAGAAAAAACACCTTCAAAAGAGCAACTTACAGCAAAATTATCTAGCCCCTCGTCCCCACAAAACCGTATGAGCTGTTTGTAGCAAAATATTCATATCTAACAATAAACTATAGTTCTTAATATAAAAAAGGTCATATTGCAATTTTTCTCTTGCATCTTTTTCTGAATCGCCATAGGGATAGCAAATCTGAGCCCAGCCAGTTATACCTGGTTTTATTCTATGCCGTAGTTGGTAAAAAGGTATTTTTTCTCCAAACCCTTCTACAAACTCAGGGCGCTCGGGACGCGGACCAACAAAACTCATTTCACCACGTGTTACATTAATCAGTTGCGGCAGTTCATCAATACGGTATTTTCGCAAAACACGACCAACCGTTGTTACTCGCGGATCATCTTTAGAAGCCCACTGCGCTTTTCCATTTTTTTCTGCGTCAACACGCATAGTTCTGAGTTTCAAAACCTCAAATGGCTTTCCATCTTTCCCAACGCGGGCTTGTCTATAAATTATAGGTCCATTACCTTTCGACTCTATCAAAATAGCAATTACCGCTACCAATATTATAGGCAGCACTATGATAAGCAGCAAAAAGCTGACAACCAAATCAAAAAACCGCTTACTTTTACTTCTAAGGATTGCTCTGCGAAACCCATTTGAGAATATAATTGAACTTGGCGTTAAATCATTAATATTTAATTGCTTTCTATGAATCTCAAAAAACTCAGAAAGCTCTAAAATTTTTATTCCATTCATCTTGCATTCTATCAGCTCTTCGACAGGGATTTTATTTCTCCTCTCATCCAGCGCAACTACAATTCCATCTACATCATAGTTTTTAGCGATATCAACAAGGGGTATACTATGAGCTAATAATCTTTCATTTGGTAGTTTAATAAAATTATCAGAAAATGGTATAAAACCAACAAAATTAATATCTTGCATTTCGGGCTCAAGAAGTTGCGAAGCTTTCTCTCCAGCGCCGATCACAAGAATTTTTTTCTTCATAAAATCTTGGCTTACAACTGCATAAAACAAGCTTCTAACAAGCAAAACCCCGACAAAACCAAGCCCGGTAAAAACAAGGAAAATATCACTATCAAAATTTAAATCAGATTTTTTATAAAAAAACTTCAATGTTATGCTTAGCATTAAAAATCCGATCGCAAAACTTGCGATTATACGAAACAAGCGCCCTATTTTATCTTGAATATTATCGCGCCAATACAAACCAATTGTCATCATGCTTGTTATGACTAAAAAAGCCCATAATAAAGCTATCAAAAACTCTATAGCGTAAGAAGTATCAATAGCACTTGACTCAGTATAGATATGCAAACCTATTGAGTAAGCGGCAACCAAAATAAATATTTCAGTTATAGCTAATGCAAAAAGAGATCTTGGAAACACATGATGAAGCACTTTAAAGACTTGCTTTTTCATTTCTTTACTGCTCCTGTAAATAACCGACCACACATGCCAAATCTCCTTAAAAAAACATACTTACAGGCAGTGCATAGCTTATCACGCTAAAAATAAGGCGAAAAAAAACCGGATCGCCACTTTAAATGAGGCAACCCGGCTATCTCTTAACAAATTCGTGATCGAGACCCGTAGCTTTCCGTCCCTGCCTCGCGGCAAGTTTGGCTTTCGCTAACAATTTTTCTTTCGAGTCTCCGATTCTACCTTGCATGGAACCACGCGAGGCGAGATTCTAGCATGGCGCTTACAGCAACCACCGCTAGGCTAGTATTTTTCCTAATATTCAGGTTATTTCTTCTTCGTTAGAGGTTAAAGTCTAGCTCAAAAATGGGCACTGTCAAACATCTTAAACCTAAATATTATGTAATATTCATTGTTCGCCACGGACGACCTAACGCCTTCTCACCCCATATATGCCAACTATCGCATATCAACAACTGATCGAATCAGCCTAGTGGCTAACAGTTTTCCTACAACATTTACCAGCTATTGCCCAATGTGAAAATAATACAATTTATTTAACATATTCAATATCTAAAAATCATTCTTGGTCCGAGAACAAGAACCACCTTTCTAGCTTGATGTTTTCGCAGACCAGTAATGTAACTGCGCATTTTCCTTGGACCAAAGCGCCGTTAACCTGCAATCCACGCATACTCAACCTGAAGCATTGACTGTTTACTTTTCAAAAATTCCCGCTAGACTAAAATACATAAATTTAGCCAAACCTGCTGTGAGGCAGGGACGGAAAGCTGCGGGTCTCAGTGATGGAGACAGCCGAGTTGCAATTAATATATGCTCCAGATTTTACCTGGACAGATACTCGGAGCTCTACAAGAGGTGATGATGAGATAAAGCCAAACCTGCTGTGAGGCAGGGACGGAAAGCTGCGGGTCTCAATCAAGTGTATTCATTGACGCTAGATTTCAAGAGATAGCCGAGCTGCCTACCAATTCATTGGGGCGGCTCGGTTTTTTTTTGGGATATCCCATGCAAAACCGGTTACAGAATCAATCAGCGTAAAATTTCGATTTTAAGATTGGATCGAGAGATGCGCCGATTATCTGTAAAAGCAGCGCTTGAGCAAACAGCTTTTCGGATTGTGCTGAGGACGTAAGTAGTGTCTTGCAAAAAAATATTACTAACCGGTGGAGCAGGCTATATTGGCAGCCACGTAGTCAAGCTCTTAGGTGCTCATGGATACGAGTTGGTTATACTGGATAATCTTGTAACTGGTAATGCTGAAGCCGTTTTATACGGTGAGCTTGTTATCGGTGATGTAGGTGATACTGAGCTTGTTTCACAATTACTGCATTATCACAATATTGATACGGTCATGCACTTTGCGGCGCACACTTGCGTACCAGAGTCAGTTACCAATCCCCTTAAGTATTATCATAATAATACCTGCAACAGCAATATGTTACTCAAGTGTTGCCAGGATGCTAAAGTAAAACGCTTTATTTTTTCATCCACTGCGGCGGTTTATGGTATGCCGCAAGATGGTATAGCTAGCGAAGCAACCCCTACCATTCCCATTAACCCTTATGGTACATCTAAATTAATGACCGAATGGATGCTACGCGATGTCAGCAAAGCAACAGAGATGACTTATGTCATTCTTCGCTATTTCAATGTTGCTGGTTGCGACCCGGAAGGTAAAATTGGCCATTCAACGCCAAACTCCACTTTGCTAATTAAAGTAGCTTGTGAAACAGCTGTAGGCAAACGATCTTATCTATCAATTTTCGGCACTGACTTTCCAACACCTGATGGTACAGGAGTACGTGACTATATTCATGTTGAAGATTTAGCAGACGCGCATCTCAAAGCCTTAGAATACTTAATAACTGGTGGTGAATCTATTACTTTAAACTGTGGTTATGGCCATGGCTATAGTGTTCGAGAAGTTTTAGCTGCGGTCGAACACGCGCATGGTGCATCTTTACCAACTTGTAACGAAGAATGTCGCCTTGGCGACCCACCTAAACTCATCGCTGCTGCCGATCAAATTCGTGATCGTTTAGGCTGGGAACCGCGCTATGATAATTTAAATTTTATTGCGCAGACGGCACTCAATTGGGAAAAAAAGAAATTACATCAGTCAGCGCGGCTCCAACACCCATAAAGTAAGTGTAGCAGAGCGATTGTATGAAAACTGAAATTCTTAATTCATTCAATCAAATAAAAAACAACCTATTTTGAGATAATCGTGTAAGTTACTTGGAATTTAAGAGTAAAAACTTGATGTAATCGCCCTGGTAAGTGTGGCTCGCGTTAAGGTGGCTTCTAGTTATTAACTCTAGTTAACACTAAAAAAACATCTTGACCTGGTAGTTTAAAAAAGTTTGATTGTTGATATAAAAATAAAAAAACAATAGTTTATGCAAAATAATTAGGTATTTTGCAGGGCGGTAGCGTGCTTAAAAATAATTCAACAATATGCAAGTTAATCATTAAAATGACAAACGGTGGATTAATTATTTATTCCATATCGAATCACTAATTGGTTTTCAGCTATTGAACAAAATTATGCACAACGCTATAACTATCGATGTTGAAGATTATTTTCATGTTGCCGCTTTTGCTAAAGAAATCTCCCCTTCAAGTTGGGATCAATTCCCCTCTCGTGTTGAACAAAATACTCATCGGCTACTGGATCTTTTTGATGAGCAAGATGCCCGGGGAACCTTCTTTGTCTTAGGTTGGGTAGCTGAGCGTTTTCCTGGGTTAGTTAGAGAGATTGCAGATCGCGGCCATGAAGTAGGATGTCATGGCTACTCGCACCAACTCATCTATAAGCAAAGCCCAGCTCTTTTCCGCGAGGAGACCAGGCGCGCCAAGGACTGCTTAGAAGAGCAGGTACAAAAACCAGTATTAGGTTACCGAGCTGCTAGTTACTCCATCACAAAGCAATCGCTATGGGCTATCGACATATTAGTAAAGCTTGGATTTTCGTATGACTCAAGCATTTTCCCAGTTTACCATGATCGATATGGTATTCCGGAGAGCCCTCGTTGGCCTTATCTTTTAAAAACGGCAGATGGCTGCTCAATTATAGAGTTTCCACTTTCGACAGTAACAATATTTGGATACCACCTACCAATTGCAGGTGGTGGTTATTTTAGGTTGTATCCTTATTGGGTCACTCGTTTTGGTCTATCTCATATTAACCAAGTAGAGGGTCAGCCGTTCATTTTCTATCTGCATCCGTGGGAGATTGATCCGGAACAGCCAAGGATGACAACTGGACGTTTCTCTACATTTCGCCATTATACAAATTTAACGCAGTGTGAAGATCGGCTGTGCCAGCTACTGAAAGATTTTTCGTTTGCACCTGTTAGAGACATAATTAGAGAGCAATCTATTGATAAAACTTATAGCATTGACTCAAAAATGCTTTTGTTAATTACATCTCAATAAGAAATTCAAATTGATAATTAAAATTTAATTACAGTTGTAGTGTTTCCTAATTTTATAACTCTATTAAAGACAGTTTTTAATATATAAGCCAAAAAGCTTATATATTTTATTAATATCTATTACCCTAAAATCGCATAAGAGGTCTATTCAATGAAAGTTGCTATACTCGCTGGTGGCATGGGTACCCGGCTTGCTGAAGAGACTGAAGTACGACCGAAACCAATGGTAGAGATTGGCGGTTACCCACTATTATGGCATATAATGAACATATATTCCCATTTTGGCTTCAACGAGTTTGTAGTTGCCCTCGGCTACAAAGGTGATTACATAAAGCGCTGGATGAGTGACTTTTGCACTATGCAAGGAAGCATGACATTTAATACGGCCACTGGCGCAATCAAGTCGCATGGTAAGAATGAAACCCAGTGGATAGTAGATTTAGTTGATACGGGACTTAACACAATGACAGGAGGGCGTATTAAACGTTTACGGGACTGGGTAGGGGATGACACTTTTATGCTTACTTGGGGCGATGGTGTTGCAGATATTGACATCAATAAACTACTCGATTTCCATCGCAGTCACGGTAAATTAGCAACAATGACCGCTGTCAGACCTCAAGCTCGTTACGGTCACTTAGAGTTTGATGGAAATCGGATTTGCAGCTTCACCGAAAAACCACAAACTAGTGAAGGCTGGATCAACGGTGCTTTTTTCGTATTAGAGCCTGGCATTTTCGATTATATCGAGGGTGATCACATCATGTGGGAACAAGCTCCTCTAGAGAATCTTGCTAAAGATAACCAACTAATGGCCTATAAACACGAGTCATACTGGCAGTGCATGGATACATTACGGGAAAAACATCTTTTGCAAAAGTTGTGGGACTCGGGTAACCCACCATGGAAAATTTGGAGTTAGCTTATGCGTGTTTTAGTTACTGGGTCACAGGGGTATATAGGCACGATATTAGTACCGATGTTACAGAATGCCGGGCATGAGGTATTTGGCCTTGATACTGATTTTTACGCAGCCAGTGCGTTTACCGATTGTATTGTAAAAATACCTGAGACTATCCGTGATATTCGTGAAGAACTTGACGATGTCGTGGCCGGCTGTAATGCGATCATCCATCTGGCCGGTCTATCTAATGACCCCTTGGGTGATTACAATCCTAGCTTGACTAAAAGTATTAATTTTCGCGCTTCTGTTCAGCTTGCCCAAACCGCCAAGAAAACAGGTGTGGAACGTTTTTTGTTCGCATCTTCATGCAGCAACTACGGAGCTTCCAGCGATCAGTTTCTAGATGAAAATGCAAAGTTTAATCCGGTTACGCCTTATGGCGAATCCAAGGTGTTAGTCGAAAGCGAACTGAATAAATTAGCGGACAAATATTTCAGTCCGACTTATCTGCGAGCTTCAACCGCCTACGGCGTATCACCCAAACTGCGTTTCGACCTAGTAGTTAATAATCTGACTGCATGGGCTTTCACCACTGGAAAAGTATATCTGAAAAGCGACGGTACACCATGGCGACCTATAGTGCATGTCGAGGATATTTGTCGGGCCTATATTGCCGCTTTACACGCCCCGCGCGAACTAATCCATAACGAAGCATTTAACGTGGGCACTACAGCGGAAAATTATCAGATTAAAGAAATAGCACAAATTGTTGAACAGGTTGTCCCAGGCTGCAAAGTAGAGTTTGCGCCTGACGCGGGTCCTGACAAACGCTGTTACCGCGTAGATTGCAATAAGATTGCGCGCGTCCTACATGAATTCAAACCACAGTGGACCGCTCGCCGAGGCGTAGAGCAGCTCTATGAATCTTATCAAACTGTAGGATTAAAGCTTGAAGATTTCGAAGGTCCAAAATTCAAACGTATCGCTCACATCAAGCAACTCATCGACGAAAAACAATTGGACAAAAATCTTCGCTGGCTTTAACTCTGCACTTACCTTAAAAAGCAACTATAGGCTATAGGATGATCTAGCAATGACACAATATAATAATGCTATACCCTGTCGTTCATGCGGCCAAACTGGTTTGGATATTTTTCTAGACCTGGGCGTTACACCTCTAGCCGACCGTCTCTTATCAGAAGAACAATTAAAACTGCCTGAACCTACATATCCGCTAGAGGTTGGTTTTTGTAATCATTGCGGTCTTATGCAAATTCTGGAAACGGTGCCACCAGAAACCTTATTTTGTGACAATTATCCTTATTACTCCTCTTTTTCCGATTATTTAGTAAAACATTCTCGGGAAAACGTGCTGGATATTATCCAGAAAAAGCAACTAAACAGTGATAGCCTAGCAGTAGAACTCGCTAGCAATGACGGTTATTTACTACAACACTATGTCGAACACCAGATTCCCGTCCTAGGTATCGATCCAGCCGAAGGGCCTGCCAGATCGGCTGAGCGACATGGTATTAAAACTTTAACTACTTTTTTTACTAAAGACTTGGCCACTGAGTTACGTGCTCAAGGTAAGCAGGCGGATGTCGTTCATGGCAATAATGTGTTAGCACACGTTGCTGACACTAACGGTTTCGTCGCGGGCATTGGCATATTGCTTAAAGAAACGGGAATCGCAGTTATCGAGGCGCCTTATGCCAAAGATTTGATTGATCATTGTGAATTCGACACTATCTATCATGAGCATCTTTGCTATTTCACCGTTACTGCACTCGATAATTTGTTTCGGCGTCACGATTTATATTTGAATGATATAAAGCGCTTGAGTTTACATGGTGGGTCGTTGCGTCTTTACATCGAAAAACACGAAGATGTTAGACCCTCAGTTAAAGAGTTACTGGCCTTAGAGCATGCTCAAGGTCTTGATACCATAGCTTACTATCGCGATTTTTCTAAACGGGTTAATCACGTCAAAGAGTCCTTGCTTACTCTGCTCAAAAATTTGAAAGCGGAGGGAAATAGCATCGCCGCCTACGGCGCTGCCGCCAAGGGCAGCACTATGATCAATTATACCGGTATAGGTGCCGATTTGCTGGACTACGTGGTAGACCGCAATGTGCATAAGCAAGGCCGTTTTATGCCTGGCCAGCATATTCCCATCGAAGCTCCTGAGATGTTGTTGAAAACCCTGCCTGATTACGTGCTGTTACTACCCTGGAACGTCGAAGAAGAAGTGCTCGCACAACAGACGGAGTATCGCAGCCGAGGGGAAAATTCATTATTCCTATCCCCGAGCCGAGGATTGTTTAGCATGACCCAAATTAGTAACGCCGTTTTGACACGCAAAGGATCCCAGAAGCCGACTATGCCAGATAGTCATTCATGCCCGAGTTGTAGTTCTGGGATTATGGATGTCTTCTATGAAGCCAAATCCGTTCCTGCCAATAGCTGTATTCTGCTTGCATCGGCAGAAGAAGCCCTCCAATACCCGCGTGGTGACATCGCCCTAGGTTTTTGCCCAAAAATGCGGTTTTATCTGCAATGTGGCGTTCGATCCAAAACTAACTGAATACTCAAGTCGTTATGAAGAAACTCAGGGATTTTCGCAAACCTTTAATAAATTCCACCACGCGCTCGCGGAACGTCTAGTCAAAAGCTATGATTTAAATAATAAAGACATATTAGAGATTGGCTGCGGCAAGGGTGAATTTATCACCCTGCTGAGTCAGCTTGGCAATAACCGTGGAGTTGGTTTCGACCCAGGTTATCGCGAGGAACGTAATAACACAAAAGCAGCCAAAAATGTTCAGTTTATTACCGATTTCTATTCAGAGAAATACAGCAACTATAAAGCCGACTTTATCTGCTGCAAAATGACGCTGGAGCATATACCAGATACGGATCATTTTATCAGCACTGTTCGGAAATCCATCGGTCAACAGTCTGGTACAATCGTTTTTTTTCAAATCCCCGAAGCCACCCGAATTCTCAAAGAATGCGCTTTTGAAGATATTTACTACGAGCATTGCTCTTATTTTTCTCCAGGTTCATTGACACGCCTGTTTCGCCGTAATGGCTTTGAAGTAATTAATGTCGAAACCGAGTACGATGATCAATACTTGACGATTGAAGCAAAGCCCTTGGTCAATAAAGCGGCGACTTGTGTACCCTTAACACAAGAAAACGATCTTGAAGGTATTACCTCGTTAGTCGCTGGCTTTCCACAGCGTTGTCAGAAGAAAATTGAGAATTGGAAGAAAAATATTGAATGCTTCAAAGAGCAAGATAAAAAAGTGGTACTCTGGGGATCCGGATCCAAAGGTGTATCGTTTCTGACCACACTTGATATAGGCGACAAGATTGAGTATGTTGTTGATATTAATCCATATCGGCAGGGTTACTACATGTCTGGTACGGGACAAAAAATCATTGCACCAAAAGAGCTAAAAGATTACCAGCCTGATGTAGTAATTATAATGAATGCGATTTACACGGAAGAGATTACTGCTCAGATTAAAGAGATGAATCTTAATTCACAAATTATTCCAGTTAGATAAGTTGGTTGGCGCTTTTTATGCCCAAGAAAAACTGTCCAGTCTGTGGTGGTTCAGATATTTTGGCCACTACCCAAATCGAAGATATGCCTATCTATTGCAATGTTTTACACGACACGTATGAACAAGCCATCAACGCTCCCAAAGGTGATATCAAGTTAGGTTTTTGTCAATCGTGTGGGCATATTTATAATTACGCATTTGACGCGAGTTTGATGGATTATACCGTCGAGTATGAAAACTCACTGCATTACTCAAAGCGCTTCAATGAGTACGCTAAACAACTCGCCAAACGTCTGGTGAGCAAGTTCGAGCTCTATAATAAAAATATACTAGAGATCGGTTGTGGGAAAGGCGATTTTCTCGAAATGTTGTGCAGCGAGGGAAATAATACCGGCTATGGTTTCGATAAAAGCTACGACCCAAACCGCGTAAATCAAGATGCTTATCCCCATATCACTTTTATCAAGGATTTTTATTCTGAAAAATATCGTGATTATAACGCTGATTTAGTATGTTGTCGGCATGTATTGGAACACATTGAGCAGCCTTCAGGTTTTTTGTCTCAGCTTCGCAAAGCTATCGAGTTTAACAACGACAAAGCAGCCATTTATTTTGAAGTTCCCAATGCTTTATTCACATTTGAAGATCTCGGTATTTGGGACTTAATATATGAACACTGCTCTTATTTTACTCCGCAATCGCTAATCACAGCTTTTACCAAAAGCGATTATAAAATATTAGAAATTAGTGAAGCATTTGGATGCCAGTTTCTTAGTCTGGAAGCGACTATTAAAGATAGTAATGAGTACGGCCAAGTTACGGAAGAGCCTCTAACTTCAAAGTTTAAGGATTTAAAGGCTTTAAGAGAAACGGTCGCTGCTTTTGATGATAAGTATCAATCAGCCATTACGCTGTGGCGCAACAAGCTTATGAGTTTTAGACATCATAATGAGCAGCGTATTGTTGTTTGGGGTGGTGGTTCCAAGGGCGTTACTTTTCTCAATGCGATGAGCGCTAATGATAAGATTATTAAATATATAGTTGATGTTAATCCGCACAAGCAAAATAAATTTGTACCCGGTACTGGGCAAAAAGTCATTAGTCCAGTATTTTTGCTGGAATATAAGCCAGACTATATTTTGATTATGAATGCTATATATCATAATGAAATTGCTAACATGTTAAATGAAATCAACGTACAAGCTAATATTATTTGTGTTTAGTTAGGATGCATTCCAATTTTACCCCCCAGCGTCCAGATATTGTAAGCTATGGATAACACAAGATATCTCTGGAGTCCTCTCATGACCAAAGCCGATTTTCTCGCCCGCGCCGAAGCCCGCTATGAGGCCCTTCAAAAGCTCAACAGCGATGAGCTGAGTTTCTATGCCTATGAAGAACAGTTCACGCAACTGTGGACCGAGCTGGGACGTGAGGTCATGGAGGAGAATCTAGGTACGGGAACGGGTCGAAAAAAAAACGCTGCCACACCCGCTACGGACTGATTGCGTTCTCGGCCCGTCATCGCTATGAGGCCAAGACAAACGGCTTTTTCATCAGTCCGTATTTGCAGCATCTGATGGCGCGTGCCGGGGTCAGTGAGGTCTATAGCGAGGCCGATCAGTTGCTGGAGACGCTGTTAGGCGTGCGGTTTTCACGCAGTCAGGTGTTTCGTGTCACCCGCGCGTTAGGCGAGGCGCTGGAAACTCAACCGGTGCCGACGCCGGCGTTGACGTTGGCACCCGATGAGGTGGTCTATGCATCGCTGGATGGCAGTATGATCCAAACCGAGAGCGGTTGGAAAGAAGTCAAGCTCGGACGGGTGTTTCAGGCGCGCCAGTTGCAGGCGGTGGGCGGACAAGGCCGGCATCGCATCACCCGTAGTGTTTACAGTGCCTGTTTAGGCACCTGCCATGATTTTATCCCGCGCTTTGGCGCGAGTCTGGCACCGTTTCGTCAGGCCGGTTGCGCGTTAGTCTTTATTACCGATGGGGCGGAATGGATACGCGACTACCTCCAACAACAATATCCACAGGCGACGCACATTCTGGATTATTTTCATGCTTATGAGCGCTTATGTGAGTTCGCCAAACTGGCGTTGCCCGGCGAGAGCGATCGGCAACTGTGGCTGACCGAGCAACAGGCGTTGCTGTACGCGGGGCAGGTTGACGAGCGGCTTCAACACGTGGAGGCGTTGACGTTGTTCACGAAAGCCGCGCGCCAGGCCCGCTATACGCTACGCACGTACTACCGCAACAACAGGCAGCGCATGGCCTACGGTGAGTATCGGCGACGGGGCTTGATGATTGGCAGCGGCCCGATGGAAGCGGCCCATCGCACGGTGTTGCAGGCGCGCATGAAACGCAGCGGACAACACTGGAGTATCGCCGGCGCACGCAGCATGATTAACTTACGGGTGATGCTGAAAAGTGAGTGTTGGAATCAGGCGCTACAGCCTTTGCTGCAGGCCGCCTGAATCACACCGTGCAGAATTGGAATGCACCCCATCAAGCCTTCACTGATCGAGCGCTTGGGGCACCCATGCATGCCGGGGCATGCTCACCCTAACGCGAGCCAAGCGATTCGATTTCCAGAGGAGTGAGAGTGCGCGATCTCTTGTTGAGCTTGATAATCCCGGCAGGGTTGATCTGGGGCGTCCTTTCCGCGCCCGGATCAATCATTGTGCTCAATTGGATCTGGTTTCAGAGACCCTATGATTTTTCGTATGGCTTATGGAATTCGGCCCCCTTATTCACGCTGGCTCTGGGTGTGGCGATCCTGTCAAATATCCTGCGCGGACAATTTCGTCCGAAATTTCCGCCGATCCTAATCGTCTTCATCTGCCTGCTGCTGTGGATCACGCTAAGCGCGATATTCGCGTTTGATCCGGACATTGCATGGCAGACTTATACGCGGTTCTTGCCATCCATGTGGGTAGCGCCGATCCTGCTTTTCGCCACTATCCGGGACCTGAATCTCTTGAAATGGGTATTCTGGGCTTCGGCCGGCGGTCTTGGAATAAACGCTTTCAAGACAGGCGTATCTCTCGCCCTGCAAGGAGGCGGCCATGTAACGCAGCAGATCTCGGGCTTCGTAGGGGACAACAACGTGTTCGGACTAGTGCTTAGCTAAGGGGTGAGGTGGAAAGCGATGAGGTGTATGTGGTGGCTGGTCACAAGGGGCAGCCGGATCGGGTACGTGCCAGCGGTCGTCGCGGGCGACGGCGACGTTTAAAGGGTGCCCGTGGGCGTGGCACCCAGGCCAAAGACAAGCCGCCGATTTTGGGGCTCATTGAGCGCGGTGGTCAGGTGGTACTGCGGTTGCTAGCGGATGTAAAACAAACCACGATCAAGCCCGTGATAGAAGCCGTAGTCGCGCCGGGCAGCTTGATCTACAGCGATGAGTACACCATCTATAACCGACTGACGCACTGGGGCTATGCGCATAAAACGGTCAATCATTCACAAGGCGAATACGCCCGTGATGAGGATGGCGATGGTCATGGTGAGGTTCACGTCAATACGATGGAAGGCTGCGGGTCGTTGCTACGCTCATGGCTGCGCCCGCATCGTGGGATTTCACAAGACAAGCTGCCGTTATAGTTGAGCTTTTTTGAGTTTGTACATAATGCCCGAGCGCGGGGTAAGCAGGTATTGCCCGAGCTGATTCGGACATTAGTTTGTTAAGACCCTGAAACTGGGCAAGAGCGTAGATTTTTATCCTTTCATAATTACTACGTCTTTATATTTTCATAAAAAAAACGCACAAGACAACGAATCGAAGGAGGCTTCCGTTCCCGCGACCTAGCATTGCCTATACAGACAATCGATAATGGGTCAAACCTGTAATTTAGTATGAATGCCGCGCTTGAATTTTATCCCACTCTCAATGCGAAAATTCTATATTTCATCAAAATTTGAAGAATTCCGCCATTTAATTTTACTGCTATTATTCAGTACATATTGGTGCTTTGGTTTTTATCCGTTCATTATAACTTCTCCCATATATTTTTATAAAAATAACGCGCATTTTACTGATAAAAATTCTCTTTTTATTTTGAAGCCTGGCATTGCCTATACGAAAAGACCACCTTCTTGGGTAAGTGATATAATAACTAATGAGACTTTTGAAATAAGGTTAAAATTTTTAAGTTTCAATGCTTATCAAGATGGCCCTGCACGGATCTTTACATTATCACGTGATCATTATCATGCCAATCTTATGATAGGACAAACAAAAAATGACATAGTCATCCGTGTCCGGACTCCATATACAGAAAAAAACGGCGTCCCAGGATATATAATCCGCAATGTTTTTCATCAACAATCGCCAGATATAAAGAAAGTTAACGAATTAATAATTCAAGCAAAACCAGGATTTCTGGAAGCCAAATTAAACGGAACAGAGGTATTGTCTACTACGCTCCCACTGCATTCTTTTGTGGTATGGGATCCAAGCTATCGTATTGCGTTCGGTAACGAGTTTACTTTTCAAAGACCATGGCTAGGGACGATAGAAGAGGCCGTTGTAATAGTAGGTAATCAAATATCTCATTATTCAAACGAAAATTTGAAAACCCCAGCCAATTACATAAAAACCCGAGAAAACTTAAATGTGCAAAGTATTTTTTGCACATTAAGCAAAACCTGCAACTTGAATGCTTTTGATATAATCATCAATTTTTTTGGTTTTCTACCTTTCGGATTTATTTTGATTTTACTTAAATTTAATTCTATTTTTTCAATAACAACTGTATTTTTTTATAGTGCCAGCTTAAGTTTAAGTATCGAATTTGGGCAACTTTTTTTTCAGTATCGCTTTCCATCGATTAGCGATTTTCTTTTTAATTCAGCTGGCGGTGTTTTGGGGGCATGGATTGCTAGTAAAATATAGAAAATAAAGATCATTTGATCTTCCTTGTCTTAGCAATTAACTATCAAACGCAATAATCTATAAGCATGGAAAAACATCGTATGTTCAGAAATTTTTTTTTGGCTTTCGAATGGACTTCTTTAAAAGAAGTTTGGCAATATCGAGAACTTTTCTTTTTTCTTGTATGGCGTGACATCAAAATCCGTTACAAGCAAACAGTACTTGGTGTACTTTGGGCAATTATACAACCGTTATCTACCATGTTAGTTTTTACCATTTTTTTTGGAAGATTAGCCAATCTTCCAAATGATGGTATACCTTACCCTATTTTCTACTACTCGGCTCTTCTTCCATGGATCTATTTTTCTACCAGTATAAGTCTCTCAGGTAATAGCTTGATATCAAATACTGACCTTGTTACTAAGGTCTATTTCCCAAGAGTAATTATTCCGGCCGCCTCAGTGTTGGCAGGTGTTGTAGATTATGTAATTGGCTCAACAATTTTAATTCTTATGATTTGGTTGTACCCAGAAACTGGTTTTAGTTTTGCGATACTTTTATGGCCTGTACTATTAGCACCTTTGGTACTTTTTGCAATAAGTGTAGGTATGATTCTTTCTGCACTGAACGTCAGTTTTCGTGATATTAAGTATACAATTCCATTTATTATTCAATTATGGCTGTTTTTATCACCAGTTATATACCCGGCAAGTATGGTTGAAGAACGGTTAGGAGAAAATTTTCGTTTTCTTTTTGATCTCAATCCTGTGGTTGGAATTATTGAGGCATTCCGTGTTACGGTGATACCTGGTCGATCAATTGACTGGGGAGCTTTTTTGATATCCATAACTGTAATTTCTATTGTATTCGTACTGGCCACTTTATTTTTTCATAAAGCAGAACGTCGATTTGCAGATTTAATATAATTTTATTCAGGAATATCAAAAATGACCGCGTCAATACAAGTAGATAATTTATCCAAAGAGTATCGCATTGGACGACTTAAACACGAAACTATGCTGCGCGATGTTTTGGTCAATTTTGCAAAGGGAAAATTTTTAAATAGAGAGGCACAATCAACTTTTTGGGCTGTAAAAAATGTATCTTTTACAATTGATAGAGGAGAAGTAGTTGGTATTATTGGGCGCAACGGAGCAGGAAAAAGCACGCTTCTTAAATTATTATCAAAGATTACCTACCCAACCACAGGGTCAATTAATGTTCAAGGACGTGTTGCTTCACTGCTTGAAGTTGGAACTGGTTTCCACGAGGAGTTGACTGGACGTGAAAATATTTATTTGAATGGCTCTATCCTTGGAATGAAAAAGCATGAAATCGACGAGAGAATCGATCAAATCATTGAATTTTCAGGGGTTGAAATGTTTATTGAAACACCAATTAAGCGCTATTCTTCTGGAATGAAGCTGCGATTAGGGTTTGCTGTGGCTGCGCATCTTGACCCCGATATATTACAAGTTGATGAGGTGCTTGCTGTAGGAGATGCCGCATTTCAGAAAAAATGTCTTCAAGTGATGGATGACTTACGCTCAGGCGGACGAACTGTCTTATTTGTTTCTCACAATATGGAAGCTGTGGAAAATCTATGCTCACGATGTATATGGATTGATCAAGGCAAAATACGCCAAGACGGCAATGCTTCAGAGGTCATCCGCGCCTATATGAGTAGTTTTTCTAGCTTGGGCTCTGCTCATATGGATTTAAATAAGCTAGAGTCAAGGATTGGATCTGGGGAAATCAGACTGACAAGCATGGAGATTTTAACTACGGACGGAAATCTCAAAGAAATAATTCGTAGTGGTGATTCTCTTCTAATACGGATCCACTACTATGCGAAACAAGCTGTGTCCGATCCACACTTCGGGTTTAGGCTTACTAGCCAAGTAGGAACACTAATCACGGATGTAAGCACATGGAGTATGGGCTTGGACACAGGAAGAGTACCTCAAGGTGCAGGCGAAATCGACTTCGAGATTGATTTTCTAAACCTAATGCCAGCACGTTATTACCTAACTTTATGGATTCAAGGGGTTGGTTCCATTCGTTATGATATTTTAGAAAATTTTATGGCTTTTGATATAGAGGGTTCCGATTACTACAACTCAGGCCGAGGTATATCAAGCAATTTTGGATTGGTGTTTTTCCCATGCAAGTGGACAAAACCAAGGCTATTACCATAGGAATTTTTGGTAGTGGGCTAAATATGTAGTTTATCGTAAACTATCCGATATGACCTGTTACCAAAATCACCTGCCCGACCTGCGGCAACCCCGACGTCAAGACATCAGGACGCAATGCCCAGGGCGTGCAGCGCTATCGCTGTTGGAACCCTGCCTGTGCCACCCAAACGTTTATGCTGAGCTATCGTTACAAAGCGTATGAGCCGGGTGTTAAAACGCAGGCGGTCGAGATGTCGCTCAATGGGCGTGGTATCCGCGCTACCGCCCGAGTGCTGAAGATCAACCAAGGCACCGTGATCAGCGCCTTGAAAAAAAGCGCGCCGACTCGTGACGGTCAATCCTGCGGGTGGTGAGACGGGAACGGGCCGCAGAAATGGACAAGCAGGGAACGTTTGTCGGATGCAAGACTAACCCGCGCGGGCTGTGGTATGCCGTGGATCATGCCACCAACACCGTCCTGGCATACGTGTTTGGCCGACGTCAGGATCACGTGTTGACGGCACTCAAAGCGCTCCTCAGCGGCTTCGACATCCGTCGCTACGACACTGATGACCGGGGAGCTTATGAACGTCACCTGAACCCCGAGCAGCACGGTGTGAGTAAGCGCAATACCCAGAAGATCGAACGCAAAAACCTCAACGTCAGGACCTGGATTAAATGCTTAAGCACGTCAAACAATCTGTTTTTCCAAGCGCGAGGTGATGCACGATACGATCATCGGATTGCTGATTAATCAGGTTGAGTTCAAACGCGACATCCATGCCAAATTGCAGATTTTATCTACTACCTAAAAATGAATCTATTATATTTATTAAATAAATTTAATGCGGCTGCTCTGTTTTTTTTGCTATATCGAGGATAATAAAGATGAAAAGAAAATTGGATAATTACAGATCTTTTATTTTTTTACTTTTCATTTTTTTATCAAACGGTTACTCTGCAAACGCAGCAGATTCATGGTGGAATAGCAGCTGGAATTATCGCACCTTAATAGAGGTAGAAACGGGTTCTTATGAACGCGTCAACAAACCCAGTGAAGTAACCATCAACTTCACTGAATTATTTTCGCAAGCAGGTTTAACAGGTGAGTTCGATGTCGCTTCTCTGCGCTTAATTGAAGTTGATAGTTCTAACCAAATAATTAACCCCAACGTTCCTTTTCAATTTGATAAATTCATCGATTACAACAGCATCTCAAATGCTGCGGGCACATTAATTTTTTTATTAGAAGGCTCTACCACATCTAATACAAGTCGATTTTTTCATCTTTACTTTGACTTTATGGGATTAGGCTTTACAGCTGCAAGCATCCAAAATCAAGTAGAAGTATTTGATGACATTTTTGACGAAGGCCTTGATGCCATCCAAATAATCACAAGTTCAGGCACCTATTATTACGATAAATATGGAGCGGGACTTATCAGCTTAGTTGACATAGCCAATCAGGATTGGATTAATTTTAATTCGAGCATTGGCTCAGGTGGTAGTTATCGTGGCATTCCTAACCTTGCTCATCCAGAAGGCCATTTTCATCCAGGTGCGGCCAGCGCAATCAGTACAATAATTAATAAAGGCCCATTAAAAGCCACTATCCATTCAATCACTGTAGACGGATTGTGGGAATGTAATTGGGAATTCTACCCAACCTATACCACATTAACCGTACTCAAAGCAGCGCATGATTACTGGTTTTTATATGAAGGTACACCTGGTGGATCGCTAGACTTAAACAGTGATTTTGTTGTTCGCTCGAATAATGTAAAAAGTTTTTTGAGTGAAGCATGGAATCAAGATCTAACTGGAAATGAGTGGGCTTTCTTTGCCGACCCAGTCAAAAATAGATCATTATTTTTAGCGAACCATGCAGATGACAACAATACCGATTCTTATCGACAACAAGATGACTTAATGACTGTATTCGGTTTTGGTCGTAGTGGCTCAAGTGGTTTACTCAGCCAATTACCAAATCGATACACCATAAGCTTGATCGAAGGCACGGAGACTGCTGACACTGCTACGGAAGGGCTTTCTGCATACAAGCCTATCAATGTGGTTTTGGGTGTGATCGAAACGGCCACGCCAATACCTCCAACGATTTTTTCCTCTCCAATTTCACAGATGGTTAATCTAGGTGAAACAGCCCAATTTACCGTGAAAGCGAATGGGAGCAATCCACTAAACTATCAATGGGAAGAGAACATTGAGAGCAGTTTTGTCGCACTGACTGGAGAGACAAGTCCCATATTAACGCTGCCTGCAGTACAGTCAAATGACAATGGGCGTGAATTTCGGGTAGTAGTGAGTAATACCCATGGTAATTTAACTAGCACAGTTGCACATTTAAGCATACATAATTCAGAGATTGACTCAGATGATTTTAGAGAACCAACGTTAAACCCGGAAGTGTGGAGTTTTGTCGATCCGGTGGGTGATGGGGGTTACCAGCTGGTCGGTGCGGGGACACCAGATGCGCAGTTAGCGTTGTCGGTACCGGCGGGTACCAATCACGATGTGTGGACAGCGGGCAATCGCTCGGTGCGGGTGATGCAGGCGGCACTGGACGAAGACTTTGAGATTGAGGTCAAGTTCGAATCCGAGCCGACCCAAGCGTATCAAATGCAGGGGCTGCTGATTGAGCAAGACGCGGACAATTTCCTGCGGGTTGATTTTGTCAGTGACGGCACTCAGCTGCGGTTGTTTGCGGCCCATTTTGTCAACGGTGTGCCTAGCACGCGGCTCAATCAGGCTGTTACCCGCGGATCGACGCTGTATCTACGACTAACGCGTCAGGGCGATCAGTGGACACCGCATTATTCGTATGACGGCAGCAGCTGGACGACAGCATCGAGTTTCACCCACACGCTGCAGGTCTCAGCGGTGGGGGTGTTTGCCGGCAATGCGGGCAGTAACCCGGCCTATACAGCGGTGGTGGATTACTTTTTCAATACCGCTGCACCAATTGTGCCCGAGGATGAGCTGTCATGTTTACCGGGAGAAACATTCACCCTGACCACAGCAATCTCCGGGCCAGGTACAGTATTGCAGACGCCTGATTTAGCCAATTATAGTTGTGGTGAGCAAGTGAGCTTGACGGCAACGCCAGATGCGGGGACGATTTTTGAAAGCTGGAGTGGAGCGCTTACCGGCAGCGAGAACCCAACTACCGTTACAGTCGTCAACGACACGACGATTACGGCGAATTTCTCAGTGCTCGACCCCCAGGCGCCGACGATCAGCAACATCGCGATCACCGCTGGCGCAAATTCGGCCACGATCACCTGGGATACCGACGAGCCAGCCACCAGCAGCGTTGAGTATGGTGTGACCAGTAGCTATGAGCTGGGGACGCAAAGCACAGGGGCGTTGGTCACCAACCACAGTCTCACCCTGATCGGTCTCAATCCGGACACGGTCTATCACTACCAAATTGGATCAGCGGATGGTGTAGGCAATCTAGCCACGACGACGGATGCCATATTTCAGACGCTCGCTAGCGGTGGTTCTGGTGATGCGGGCATTGAGTCAGACGATTTTCAAGGTTCGGTGTTGGATCCGGGGTTGTGGAGTTTTGTCGATCCGGTGGGTGATGGGGGTTACCAGCTGGTCGGTGCGGGGACACCAGATGCGCAGTTAGCGTTGTCGGTACCGGCGGGTACCAATCACGATGTGTGGACAGCGGGCAATCGCTCGGTGCGGGTGATGCAGGCGGCACTGGACGAAGACTTTGAGATTGAGGGTCAAGTTCGAATCCGAGCCGACCCAAGCGTATCAAATGCAGGGACTGCTGATTGAGCAAGACGCGGACAATTTCCTGCGGGTTGATTTTTATAGTGACGGCACTCAGCTGTGGTTGTTTGCGGCCCATTTTGTCAACGGTGTGCCTAGCACGCAGCTCAATCAGGCTGTTACCCGCGGATCGACGCTGTATCTACGACTAACGCGTCAGGGCGATCAGTGGACACCGCATTATTCGTATGACGGCAGCAGCTGGACGACAGCATCGAGTTTCACCCACACGCTGCAGGTCTCAGCGGTGGGGGTGTTTACCGGCAATGCGGGCAGTAACCCGGCCTATACAGCGGTGGTGGATTACTTTTTCAATACCGCTGCACCAATTGTGCCGAGGATGAGCTGTCATGTTTACCGGGAGAAACATTCACCCTGACCACAGCAATCTCCGGGCCAGGTACAGTATTGCAGACGCCTGATTTAGCCAATTATAGTTGTGGTGAGCAAGTGAGCTTGACGGCAACGCCAGATGCGGGGACGATTTTTGAAAGCTGAGTGGAGCGCTTACCGGCAGCGAGAACCCAACTACCGTTGCAGTCGTCAACGACACGACGATTACGGCGAATTTCTCAGTGCTCGACCCCCAGGCGCCGACGATCAGCAACATCGCGATCACCGCTGGCGCAAATTCGGCCACGATCACCTGGGATACCGACGAGCCAGCCACCAGCAGCGTTGAGTATGGTGTGACCAGTAGCTATGAGCTGGGGACGCAAAGCACAGGGGCGTTGGTCACCAACCACAGTCTCACCCTGATCGGTCTCAATCCGGACACGGTCTATCACTACCAAATTGGATCAGCGGATGGTGTAGGCAATCTAGCCACGACGACGGATGCCATATTTCAGACGCTCGCCAGCGGTGGTTCTGGTGATGCGGGCATTGAGTCAGACGATTTTCAAGGTTCGGTGTTGGATCCGGGGTTGTGGAGTTTTGTCGATCCGGTAGGTGGTGGGGGTTACCAGCTGGTCGGTGCGGGGACACCAGATGCGCAGTTAGCGTTGTCGGTACCGGCGGGTACCAATCACGATGTGTGGACAGCGGGCAATCGCTCGGTGCGGGTGATGCAGGCGGCACTGGACGAAGACTTTGAGATTGAGGTCAAGTTCGAATCCGAGCCGACCCAAGCGTATCAAATGCAGGGGCTGCTGATTGAGCAAGACGCGGACAATTTCCTGCGGGTTGATTTTTATAGTGACGGCACTCAGCTGCGGTTGTTTGCGGCCCATTTTGTCAACGGTGTGCCTAGCACGCAGCTCAATCAGGCTGTTACCCGCGGATCGACGCTGTATCTACGACTAACGCGTCAGGGCGATCAGTGGACACCGCATTATTCGTATGACGGCAGCAGCTGGACGACAGCATCGAGTTTCACCCACACGCTGCAGGTCTCAGCGGTGGGGGTGTTTGCCGGCAATGCGGGCAGTAACCCGGCCTATACAGCGGTGAGTGGATTACTTTTTCAATACCGCTGCACCAATTGTGCCCGAGGATGAGCTGTCATGTTTACCGGGAGAAACATTCACCCTGACCACAGCAATCTCCGGGCCAGGTACAGTATTGCAGACGCCTGATTTAGCCAATTATAGTTGTGGTGAGCAAGTGAGCTTGACGGCAACGCCAGATGCGGGGACGA
This sequence comes from Gammaproteobacteria bacterium, assembly GCA_041396125.1. Taxonomy (GTDB): domain Bacteria; phylum Pseudomonadota; class Gammaproteobacteria; order Competibacterales; family Competibacteraceae; genus JAWKZG01. The sequence continues at coordinate 105,047 of JAWKZG010000005.1, forward strand.
TTTTTGAAAGCTGGAGTGGAGCGCTTACCGGCAGCGAGAACCCAACTACCGTTACAGTCGTCAACGACACGACGATTACGGCGAATTTCTCAGTGCTCGACCCCCAGGCGCCGACGATCAGCAACATCGCGATCACCGCTGGCGCAAATTCGGCCACGATCACCTGGGATACCGACGAGCCAGCCACCAGCAGCGTTGAGTATGGTGTGACCAGTAGCTATGAGCTGGGGACGCAAAGCACAGGGGCGTTGGTCACCAACCACAGTCTCACCCTGATCGGTCTCAATCCGGACACGGTCTATCACTACCAAATGGATCAGCGGATGGTGTAGGCAATCTAGCCACGACGACGGATGCCATATTTCAGACGCTCGCCAGCGGTGGTTCTGGTGATGCGGGCATTGAGTCAGACGATTTTCAAGGTTCGGTGTTGGATCCGGGGTTTGTGGAGTTTTGTCGATCCGGTAGGTGGTGGGGTTACCAGCTGGTCGGTGCGGGGACACCAGATGCGCAGTTAGCGTTGTCGGTACCGGCGGGTACCAATCACGATGTGTGGACAGCGGGCAATCGCTCGGTGCGGGTGATGCAGGCGGCACTGGACAGAAGACTTTGAGATTGAGGTCAAGTTCGAATCCGAGCCGACCCAAGCGTATCAAATGCAGGGGCTGCTGATTGAGCAAGACGCGGACAATTTCCTGCGGGTTGATTTTGTCAGTGACGGCACTCAGCTGCGGTTGTTTGCGGCCCATTTTGTCAACGGTGTGCCTAGCACGCGGCTCAATCAGGCTGTTACCCGCGGATCGACGCTGTATCTACGACTAACGCGTCAGGGCGATCAGTGGACACCGCATTATTCATATGACGGCAGCAGCTGGACAACAGCGTCGAGTTTCACCCACACGCTGCAGGTCTCAGCGGTGGGGGTGTTTGCCGGCAATGCGGGCAGTAACCCGGCCTATACAGCGGTGGTGGATTACTTTTTCAATACCGCTGCACCAATTGTGCCCGAGGATGAGCTGTCATGTTTACCGGGAGAAACATTCACCCTGACCACAACAATCTCCGGGCCAGGTACAGTGTTGCAGACGCCTGATTTAGCCAATTATAGTTGTGGTGAATTGGTCACACTAACTGCACAACCGAACGTAGGGGCCATGCTGGTTGGCTGGGGAGGTATGCTCAGCGGCACCGCCAATCCTAATACTCTTATTATCGAAGAGAATTTCACCGTTACAGCCGATTTTGCTGCTGACACCACGCCGCCTGTGATCACTAATCTTACAGTTACGGTAGATGAAACTTTCGCGATCTTGACATGGGAAACCGACGAAACAGCCACTAGTTCGGTAGCGTATGGCGAGTGTAGCGTATGAATTGAGCTCTGTGGAATCAACGGCTCCTGTTATGACGCATGGCGTAACACTAATGAACTTGGCTCCGTCAACTACCTACCATTATCAAGTGACTGTCATGGATGACGCTGGAAATATAGGCAGTGCACCTGATGCGATTTTTACTACCCTGGCTAATGGTACAGGTAACAACCCGCCACAAATAGATGTATGGTACGGTTATACACAAACTTTCCGGAAACCCTGGGATTCCCCAACAATGGGCAAATGTTCTCGGTAACGTATCAGATTCCGATGGTATCGCCTCTCTCTCGTTCTCACTAAATGGCGGTGCAGAGCAAATACTTTCCATAGGGCCTGACAATCGGCGTTTAGCTGATGAGGAGATTTTAATATAGAAATAGATTACTTTGATCTCAATCCTGGATTAAACGATATTTTGATCACCGCGATCGATAATTTAGGTATCGCAAATACTGTTCTTGTTGATATTAATTTTGGCGGCATTAATACATGGCCTACATCATACTCGATTAACTGGAACTCCATTTTAAATACTAATACCAACCTTCATGATGTGGTTCAAATCGTTGATGGGAAGTGGATGATTGTTAATGAAGGAATACGTACTGAGCAAATTGACTATGATCGGCTTATTGCAATTGGTGATATTGAGTGGATGAACTACGAAATCACCGTTCCGATTACCGTCCATGGTGATGAAAGCACGGGACCATTAAGTGGAGCCGCTGGTGTTGGTTTGATATTAAGATGGACAGGCCATAACCGATAACCCCGTTATTTGTTCTCAACCCCATTGTGGGTGGCTGCCATCCGGTCCAATTGGATGGTGGAGAAATGGCCGGTTTTCTTTAGCAGACCAAGTGGACAACAGTGTCTCCTTGCAGTACGGAGTTCGTTATTACTGGAAAATGCGTGTCCAAACGACGCAGAATGGACATCTTTATTCCTTGAAGATTTGGGAAGATGGTGAGAATGAGCCGCTAAGCTGGAACCTCCAAAAAATAGACAATAGCGTAGAGAACGGTTCAGCATTATTAATCGCTCATCATATGGATGTCACGTTTGGCGATGTAGTCGTCGCACCCTTGAATAACCTTACTCCCCCAGTAATTAGTGATGTGCAAGTCAGTGCGAGCGACACCGATGCAACTATTTCATGGGCCACAGATGAGCCAGCGACAAGCACAGTTGCCTACGGTATAAGTGATGCCTACGAAGCCGGGACTATTGTATCCGATTCTCTGGTAACGTCTCATAGCATCACGCTCAATAATTTAACACCTGGCACTCTGTACCACTTCCAAATCTCATCTACCGATTCTGAGAGTAGCACAGCAAACTCGGCCGATCTGACTTTCACCACAAGCGGTGGACAAGATCTTTCAGGGATCGTTTCCGATGACTTCTCTTCAACACAACTAGACACGACGATTTGGTCATTCGTCGATCCAGTAGGTGATGGGGCTTTTACTCTTACGGGTACCCAGCTAGAACTAATGGTACCAGCAGGTACAAATCACGATGTATGGACAGCGGGAAATCGCTCGGTACGCATCATGCAACCAGCGCTTGACGAAAATTTAGAGATTGAAGTCAAGTTCGAATCCGAGCCGACCCAGGCCTTTCAAATGCAAGGGATACTGATTGAGCAAGACCCAAATAATTTTTTACGAGTTGATTTCGCTAGTGACGGTATTACGCTGAAGCTATTTGCGGCCCGCTTTGTTGGGGGTGTCCCCACAACGATCATGAATCATAATATCGCTTACGGGACGAATTACTTGCGTTTGACACGACAGGGAGATGAGTGGACGCTGCAGTATTCCAATAACGGAGTAAATTGGATAAGTGCAGGCAGTTTTACTCATGAGCTTGTGGTTTCAGCAGTAGGTGTGTTTGCCGGTAATGCGGGTAGCAATCCTGCATACACTTCGGTAATAGACTACTTTTTTAACACTGCATCACCAATTGCTCTTGAGGATGAAGGTTCACCTTGAGAAGAGTTAGGAGTTAGGATTCTAGTTAATACAATCTGAGAAGCAGAGGTAAGCATATGGTTAATGGATCAACTTATTTCGTAATATTACTGTTCGTGCTGTTTATCCAATTCGGTGCAAGTAATAAAAGTAGTGCTCAACAAGACGGCCTTATGGAAGCTACTGAAGCTGGCGAGGCTCATTCACAGTTTCTCATAGGGCAAATATTCAATAGTGGAGATAAGCCAAGCGATAAGAGACAAGCCATTAAATGGTTCCGAAAAGCAGCGAGTCAAGGGCATGTTGATGCGATGTTTCACTTAGGAGTGATGTTAGAAACTGGTCAGGGAACAGCAAAAGATATTAAAGAAGCAACTAGATGGTATCTAGCTGCTGCAAAAGGAGGAAATCCAGATGCGATGTATACAGTGAGCAAAATGTACGGTAACGGTGCAGGTATTTCTAAAAACAGCTTACAGGCTCATCACTGGTACGATAAAGCCATTAAGGAATGGGATAGCCACCCTAAATTGGGAGAGGCGATAGGAAATAGCATTTTACGACACGATAGGTAACCCTAGTATAACCGTAATGCAGGGACATTCGCCGTGAATAAACTCAACCCTAAAGTTAGCATCGGTTTACCCGTATTTAATGGTGAAAAATATCTAAAAAAATGTTTGGATTCGCTGCTGTCTCAAACTTTTAAAGATTTTGAAATAATTATTAGTGATAACTGTTCAACTGATGCTACAGAAGATATTTGCCATGATTACATAAAACTAGACTCTAGAGTCCGTTATCATCGTAACAATCAAAATTTAGGTGCATCCGAAAATTTTAATATCACTTTCAAGCTATCTAAGGGTATATATTTTAAATGGGCAGCTTATGATGATGTCTGTGCTCCAAGGTTTTTAGATGAATGCGTAAGGATCTTAGACTGTAAACCAGATGTTGTTCTTGTTCATTCCAGAACAAAGTTTATTGACAGTTTTGATCAAGACATTGGATTCTATAACGGCATACCGAAAACTAATTCAATTGACCCTGTTGTGCGTTTTGCAGATTTGCTATTAGGAAATCCATGCTATGAGGTTTTCGGTTTAATTCGCTACGACATATTAAAAAAAACCCCACTGATGGGAGACTATGCTAATGGGGATGGGGTTCTTTTGTCGCGCTTAGCCATGTTGGGGCGCTTTGAGGAAATAAATGAATATCTATTCATGTCACGTCGGCATGATGAGCAATCCATATCAATGCTCAACGACTTCAGAAAATATTCAATTTGGTTTAATCCTAAATTGCGTGGAAATATACTATTTCCTCACTGGAAAATGCAAATGGAATTCGCCAGATCTATAAATAATTCAAATCCAGATACAATACAAAAATATAAGTGCTATAAGCACCTCTATTGGAACTCTCTTATTAACAAGGAAAAGCTCATAAAAGACATCAAGAATCAAGCAAATGAGATCAAACGAACATATTTTTCTAAAACCCTTGATAGATATATTTAATAAAGCACTTAAAGTAAGTATTTAATTAATAATATGGCCAATTTAAGCTTTTGTTATAAAATCACTTCTTCTGGTACATGAAAAATCGGCTTTACAAAACTGACATTTTTTTACTTGATTAATACGTGCAAAAAATATTCTCTGTTTAATATACAATAAGATGCCACGCGTTTCAGTTATTCTCCCGACCTATAATTGCGGTAACTATATTGGTTCCGCTTTAGAATCCGAGGTCATTGTGGTTGACGATGGCTCAACTGACAATACTTATGATGTAATAAGTCATTGGAAAAATAGGTTAACTTATCTGTATCAAGATAACCGTGGGCCTTCAGCTGCTCGCAATCTTGCTGTATCTCATGCAACTGGCGAATTTTTGGCGTATCTTGATGCAGACGATAAATGGTTTCCGTACAAGCTTGAGCAACAAGTTGCCTTTCTTCAGTTGAATTTGGAGTGTGGATTGGTACACAGCGATGTGGTCGTAATTGACGAAGCCGATCTAGTTCTCTTTCAACGCTTCGATTACGAGAACTGCCGCCCTCTTTTACAGGGGCACTGTGCTCGAGAATTACTTTGCTCTTCGTCTATACATCTGTCAACGGTCATGGAGAGGTACGGATGTAATCAGGAGGTAGGTGGTTTTGATGAACGAATTCGGTATGGTGAAGATTACCTACATTGGCTCAAAGTTGTTTTGGAAGGAAGACATGCACTAGGTTATATTGAGGAATCACTTGCCCAATATCGCCAACGGTCTGGAAGCCTTAGCAATATAGAAAACATACAATTTGTCAATGCTAAGTCAGTCCGAATGATAGAGTCGTTGCTTACTGTTTATAGTACCATTCTAGAAAGTCATTATAAGAAATCGATTCTCGATTCAAAGGCTGAGAAAATTGTCCGCGAAAAAATCTTCGAGTTGATGGTTGGAGTGACCTATGGTTACCGGCAACTTTGCCGTAATGATTTAGCACGATGCCAGGCAGTTAAGTTGATATGTAATTCTCCAATTGCAATTCGGCCTTACATGGAATTGTTGAAGTCGTATATTCCGCCGTCCATTAAGACTCTAATAAGAGGCCACGATGGAAAAAGATCAAATTTATAGCTTTTTTTTAATTTGCTTTCCCTTAAAAATAGATCGCAATCATATTGAATGATCTTTAATACAGAATGGAATCCATCATTTTATAATTGATCAGGTCGGGGAGCAACCACACGCCTGAAGATGGTTTAGATTATATGCAAGAAGCTGATCACTTTTATTGGGATAGGTTTGTCGATAATCACCCTTTTGGGTGTTCCTACCATCTTTCTTCGTGGAAAGATATCATTGCGGAAAGTTATGTACATAATACGTATCGCCTAATAGCAACTGACGATAACAGGAGTGCGTGTGTGCGACAAATCGGTGCAATGGAACAATCTGCTGCAAATTATCATTACGAGGATTCTGTAACGGGTTTAGTATCCTTAGTGCATATTCGACATTGGCTTTTTGGTAATTGCCTAGTCTCAATGCCATTTTTCGATGCTGGCGGAGTCCTCGCAACCGATATGGAAGTGGAAAGAATGCTGGTTGATGAGAGCTTGCGGATTGCTAGTGATTTATGTGTATCTACACTTGAACTCCGGCAATACCATCCACTTACTTGCTTAGGTGATCAGAAGGCTAGTACAGAGTTTTTGCAAAAGGCAATACTTATAAGAAAGTCTCAAAACTGGTATGTCTCTGCAACGACTAATAAATTTCGTTTGTTATTAAAACTTCAGAATGATTCTGAAGCACTCATGAATGCTTTTAAAGCAAAACTCAGAAATCAAATTCGTAAACCACTCAAAGAAGGATTAATTGTAAAAATTGGAAAACTTGAATTACTTGACGATTTTTATAATGTTTTTGCAGAAAACATGCGCGATTTGGGCTCCCCGGTGCATTCGAGAAACTTTATTCAGAATATTCTGGTAGAATTTTCAAAAACTACCAATATATTCGTAGTATATGGTGAAGGAACCCCCTTGGCCGGCAGCGTGACTATCGGATTTAAGGATACTCTATACAACCCATGGGCTTCATCACTTCGTCGCTACAGTCATCTCGCCCCCAATATGTTGCTTTATTGGTCAATGCTAGAATTTGCATGTCAAAACGGGTATCAGCGTTTTGATTTTGGACGTTCCACGCCTGGGGAAGGCACTTATAAATTTAAAGAGCAATGGGGGGCTAAACCAGAACCGCTCTATTGGTATCGTTTTTCAAGAAAGCCACAAGAGCATCAAAAAAATATTATTGAAAAAGATAAGATGGCCACTGCGATTAAATACTGGAAAAAACTTCCAGTACCTTTGACAAAAATCATTGGCCCACCCATTCGTAAATATATCAACCTATAAATAAAAAGTAATGCGTATATTGTTTCTTACCCACCGTATTCCGTATCCACCGAATAAAGGTGATAAGATACGTTCGTATCACATTCTCAATTATCTTATAAAATCACATGAAATTTATCTGGCAAGTTTAATAGACCAAAAAAAAGACAAGCAATTTCTTCTATTTTTAAAGGAACACACAAAAAAATTTATTCACGATACAATCAATCCTTCAATTAAAAAAATATATTGCTTATCGAGTTTATTAACGAACCAGCCAATTACTTCTTGTTTTTTCTATTCCAAATCCCTACAACGAGCGATAGACAAACTTATTGTTAACAATGAGATTGATATTTTTTTTTGCTTCTCATCACAGATGGCTGAATATATTTTCCGCTCAAAGTATTTGGATCGAATAAAAGAACATATTTGCATCATAGATATGATTGATGTTGATTCCTGCAAATGGGCACAATATGCTGAAAATAAGGTAGGTTGGCGTCGTTGGATATATAACTATGAAGCGCGCCAACTGACAAACTATGAGCAAAAAATCATTGAGTTTTTCGATCACGTTCTCGTTGTCAGCGACCAGGAAAAAGATCTTTTGATCCAGAAGGCACAGGCAGCAAACGTGCTTTCCATTAAAAACGGGGTTGACAGCATTTTTTTCGATCCCGATTTTCGCAGTAAACTGCGTTCCAGGAATCCTAGAATTGTCTTCACCGGTGTGATGGATTACTGGCCGAACATTGAAGGTGTTCAATGGTTTGGGGAGAAAATATTTCCTTGTATTCAGAAAGTTATCCCTTCAGTCGAATTTTTCATCGTTGGTAGCCAACCAAGTTCTGAAATACGGCGCCTTGGGGAGCGAAACGGTATTTACGTCACCGGCTATGTCGATGATGTGCGTGATTACTTATCGGCTGCAGATGTTTGCGTAGCACCGCTGCGTATTGCGCGCGGAATTCAGAATAAAGTGCTGGAGGCCATGTCAATGGCTAAAGCGGTAGTCGCGACACCCCAGGCACTGGAAGGCATCCAGGCTGAACCAGGGATAGAAGTGCTGTCAGCAGCAGATGAGCATTCTTTTGCAACGGCGGTAATTGAATTAATTCAAAATAAGAGCAAAGCACAAGAGATGGGAGAACTTGCCCGGGAGTGCGTCCAGCGCGATTACAATTGGGAAAAAAATTTAAGCCTGCTTGATAGCTTAATTCTTGAAAATACTCTGGTTCATAATACTTAGCCTAATAAGGCCAATAATGCCAAAAACGGATCTCAATATACCAATCTGGCTGCATGAAACGAAAGGATTCAAAAGACGATATGAACCTGTACGGATTGGTGTGCCCGTATGTCGCGGACTTTTGCATGATTCCGATGATATTGCCCTGATTGATTCCGAACAGCAGTTTATACCTGTACAGGCCCGCAGCTTGGCACTCTGGCCGGATCGAAGCATTAAATGGTTATTGCTTGATTTTTTTGCCGATAGTGAACCGAACTGTAAACAGCAATATTTTCTTATTGACAAAGTATCGGCAGAAAAAATATCTGATAATCATGAATTCAACGTGGTTTGCTTTACTGATCAATCAAGTCATTTTTCTATTAGCACAGGCAACATCCAATACGAGATTCATAAAAATAATTCATCCTTGCTAAGTGGAGTATTCTTGGGTAAAACAAGGGTTTCATCCCAGAATACGTTACAGGTTAACCTAAAAGATTCAAAAGAACGCTTGCTAACTCTTCAAGTTGAGAACTATATCGTTGAAGAATCAGGGCCATTACGTGCTACTTTTACAGCGGAGGGTTTTTTCTCCGTTAATCAAAAAAAGTCACCTGTCGCATTCAAAAGTCGAATAACTTTTTTTGCTGAGCTTTCTGCGGTAAAAGTTGAATTTACGATAATAAACACCCACGCTGCTGCGCATCCAGGAGGTCTGTGGGATTTGGGTGATCCTGGTTCTTTCTTATTCAATGAATTGTCTATAAACATTATTCCCAACTCTGCGTCACAAGGCTTGAGCTGGAAAGATCAGGAGGCTGGCGACTGGCATGTATTTGAGGGCGATGGTTGGTTCTTGTATCAGGATTCCAGTGGCGGAGACCAGTGGAACTCACCAAATCATGTGGATCACTCTGGTAGCTCCTCGGTTTCCTTTAAAGGATATCGAGTCTTTGACGCGAGCCAGCTATCGCAACGGCAGCAAATTGCTGACGGCATGCGAGCCAATCCGATTGTACGTCTTGAAACTGAAGCAGGCTGGTTAGCGGTTTGTATGCCGCACTTTTGGCAAAATTTTCCCAAAGGGCTGCGCTGGCAAAATGATCATTTAAGCATTGGGCTATTTCCCGGTGAAAGCCGCAATAGCTTTGAATTGCAGGGTGGTGAGCAAAAGCGGCATACTTTTTGGCTTGTCTTTGGTACACCTACACAAGAAATGGTTATTCCCGGATTGCTCAATCCGATCCAGATATCAATCGATCCCGAATGGATCGAGCGAACAAAAGCCGTACCTTATTTCAGTCCACAGCAGAGCGACAAAAATCAAGACTATATCGCCTATATCTCGAATATCATCGAAGGGCCAAATTCGTTCTTCAGCAAGCGAGAATTAATAGATGAGTACGGCTGGCGCAATTTTGGCGATCTTTACGCGGATCACGAGGCGGTCAATCACACAGGAACGCGGCCATTCGTGTCGCATTACAATAATCAATATGATTTTATTTACGGGGCCTTAGTCCATTTTCTAAGAAGCAGTGATTGGCGTTGGTTTCAACTCATGGACGCTGCGGCTCAACATACGATTGATATTGACATTTATCACACCGATCAAGACAAATCAGCCTATAATCACGGTTTGTTTTGGCATACAGATCACTATCACCATACACATACGTGTACACATCGAACCTATAGCCGCCAAAATCGCGGGAACGGAAACTATGGCGGCGGCCCGAGCAATGAACACAACTATACGTCAGGGTTACTGTATTATTTTTACCTGACCGGTGATCCAGAAGCCGCGTCGGCAGTAATAGAATTGGCCAATTGGGTTATCAGTATGGATGAGGGGAGTCATACCCTACTGGGCATAATCGACTCGGGACCAACGGGAGATGCCAGTAAAACCACCAGTGCAGATTATCACAAGGCCGGGCGGGGCGCAGGAAACTCAATTAATGCGCTACTGGACGCGTATGCCTTATCCAATGATCGACACTATTTTGATAAAGCTGAAGCTTTGATACAACGCTGCATCCACCCTACCGATGATATCGATGCACTTAAATTGGATGAGCCAGAATACCGCTGGTCTTATCTGGTATTTCTGCAAGTGCTTGGCAAATATCTCAACACAAAACTAGAATTGGGTGAGATAGATTATTATTTTATTACGCACGTGACAACCTGCTTCACTATGCCAATGGATACTGACTAACGAAGTGCCCTATAAAGACGTTTTACATAAAGTCGATATTCCCACTGAAACCTGGCCTGCTCAAGATATCCGCAAATGCCATGTGCTGCATTTGGCCGCACAATATGCTCCATCTGACAACAAAGCAGATTTCAGCGCAAAGGCCCGCTATTTTTTTGACCGATGTTTACAGGATTTACTGAGTTTTGAGACGGCTTATCTAACGCGGCCCTTGGTTATTCTGTGTGTATACGGTTATGTGCACGGATACTTTCAGAAACCTTCTCAAAACGAGTTGAATTTCCAAACACATGCCTATGATTTCGGCATTCCTGAGCAATTTATTCCTCAAAAGCACGCTTCAAGAAGACACTGACACAAAAATGTAAGGTCACAGTGCAGGAATTCGGACGTTTATACAAAGATAAATGGCACTCGTTGAAATACCGGTTGCGCTAATGTCAGTAATACGTCCACGACTTGCCTACGTGGTTAACAGCCTTAATCCAGGCGGTACCGAGAAACTCGTCGTCGATATGAGCCTGGCCTTCGGCCGAACGCTACGAGGTCATAGTGATATGTTTGGATCTACCTGGGTTATGGGCGACGGGTTTACGCCAACACAATATCCCAGTTTATTGTCTTTGGCGACAACCTGGACTGGATGTCGCAATGCCGTTAAAGCTTGCAAGTTATTGTCGCCAGCACCAGATTCAAATTATTCATGCGCATCAGTGTACCCCTTGGTTTTATTCGGCTTTATCGAGAATATTGTATCCGTCACCACGCCTGTTATTGGAAGAACATGGCCGATTTTACCCCGAGATAACGAACAAGAAACGGATCTGGTTTAACAAATTGCTCACGAAACGGCTAACGCACCGTTTTGTTGCAGTATCGAAAGACGTCAAAGACCGGTTAGTACAGTATGAAGGATTAGATCAGCGTTATATCGAGGTTATTTATAACGGCGTGAAGCCTGAACCGCCCCTTGATAAAACAAAAGCACAGCTGCGACGCGAATTCGGATTCGATACTGATCAATTCGTAGTCGGCACGATTGGGCGATTTGATCCCATTAAGAATTTTCCATTACTGATTCACAGCCTGGCTCAAGCCAGTCAAACCTTGCCGCAACTGCGTGCATTATTAATCGGCAACGGTCCTGTATTTAAAGAAGTCCGACAATTAATTGGGGAACTAGGCCTTGCGAATCGCATTCTGCTAACCGGCTACCGTGACGATGCCAAAAAACTCATCAAGTGCCTGGATTTATTTGTGCTATCAAGCTTTAGCGAAGGTACTTCCATGGCTTTGCTGGAAAGCATAGCGGCGGGCGTGCCTGTGGTAGTCACAGCTGTAGGAGGAAACCCGGAGATTGTGCTGAAGGAGCAAACAGGCTGGGTGGTGCCATCAGATTCTACAGAGGAGTTAACCACAGCAATTGTCGATGCCGCTGTTAATTCTGCGAAAGGTCAGTATTTCAGCGTGGCCGCGAAACACCGCTTCGAGGATCATTTTACGTTTGCCAAAATGATAGAGCGCTATGATGCGCTCTATCAATCTATGTTGTCAGTGCAGGCACAGGCGGCTCCATACGGTGCCTAATCTCAAAAAAATTTTAAAACTGAGTCTATTTGGTATTTGCTTGATATTGACTATCCCATTAAGCTTAATGGCATATATTGAAAAAAAAATTACCCCTAGTGAAGAATTGTTTGTATGTTTCGGGCAATTTTTAGCGCTTTTCCCCGGCATCATAGGCAGTTACCTGCGTACTGCTTATTATTTTTTCAGTCTGAACCGCTGTTCCTGGGAAATCCGTATCGGTTTCGGTTCGTACTTTACCCATCGTGGTGCGTCTATGGATGCAAACGCCTCGATGGGCTCTTATTGCGTTATCGGCAGCGCACAGATCGGCAAGGGGGTCATGATGGCGAGCCACGTCAGCATACCTAGCGGCAAACGTCAGCATTTTGATGCCACAGGCGGGATTTCCTCCGAGCCGCGATTCGATAAAGTCACCATCGGCGCGGGCTGCTGGATCGGGGAAGGCGCCATTATCCTGGCCGATGTGGGCAGCCATTGCATCGTGTCGGCAGGAACCGTCGTGATCAATAATATGCCCGATGGACAGTTGATTGCCGGCAACCCAGGCAAACCGATCAGGGCATTGAAACAAAAAAACGCCGATTACCGCCGGAGCAAATAACAGTATGTGTGGCATTACCGGCTTCATCAATTTCAGTGGGCACGATAAAATCGAAGCTCGCGCCCGTATTACCCGGATGGCCAATACCTTGATCCATAGAGGACCGGACGAGGAAGGCTTTTTCGTCGATGAGTTTGCCGCACTCGGCCACCGCCGATTGTCGATTATTGACTTGAGTAGCGGTCAGCAGCCCATGTCGGCTCTGGATGGGCAGATACAGATTGTCTTCAATGGTGAAATTTACAATTTTCAGGAATTACGGAACGAGTTGGAGCGAAAAGGCCATCGGTTTCGCACCCACTCCGACACCGAAGTTATCCTGAAGGCATATGTCGAATGGGCGGAACATTGTGTCGATAAGCTTAACGGCATGTTTGCGTTTGCCATTTGGGATAGCCGCTGCCGCCAACTTTTCCTGGCACGTGACAAGGTTGGTAAAAAACCCCTTTATTTCTATCGTAATGGCGATGTCTTCGCGTTTGCATCCGAGCTCAAAGCATTGCGGGGCGGTAATTTTTGCCCTGACACCATTGATCCTGAAGCGTTAGATTGCTATTTTTCTTTCGGTTATATTCCGTCGCCCCGAACTATTTACCGAGCGGTAAAAAAGATGCCAGGCGCGCATTGGATGATAGTCACCCAAGATACTTTGCGTCAGCAGCGCTATTGGCGTTTAAGTTTTGCTGAGAAGAGGAGCGGCACCCTGGAAGATGCGGTGGATGAATTCGAATCACTGCTAGACGACGCTGTTAAATGTAGGCTAATCAGCGAAGTTCCACTGGGTGTTTTTTTATCGGGTGGCTTAGATTCCACATTAGTCGTTTCGTCGATGGCACGTTTACAGAACGAACCTGTTATCACGAATTCAATTGGATTCGACGACGAAAACTTCAATGAACTGCCGCTTGCTAAATTAGTCGCTGAAGATTTAAAAACCGATCATCATGAGTTTGTAGTTAAGCCGGATATTCTGGACGTGCTCCAGAAAATTGCCTGGCATTTCGATGAGCCCTTTGCTGACTCCAGCGCCGTGCCGACTTGGTATGTGTGCCAGATGGCGAGAAAAAACGTCACGGTAGCCTTGTCCGGAGATGGCGGCGATGAAAGCTTTGGCGGCTATACCTTTCGTTATATCCCGCATTTCCTGGAATCGAGCATCAGGGCCGCGTTACCCGCTCTATTGCGCCGACCGCTTTTTGGTCTGCTGGGGGCGGTATGGTCAGGATCGGCCCGTCTGCCGAAACCGCTGCGACTCAAGACCATTCTCGAAAACCTGGCGGTGAGCGACGCCGAGGCGTTTTACCGGGATTTGATTTGGCTGCGTGGCGACACAAGGGCGTCGTTGTATTCTCGTGATTTCATGCAGGCTTTGCAGGGCTTCACGCCGATGGAAACGGTTTATCCTTTTTATGCCGGCAGCGATGCGCCGGATGCCTTGGGCCGTAGCCAGGATGCCGATATCCATTTTTACATGACCGATGATGTGTTGGTGAAGGTGGATCGCATGAGCATGGCGCATTCCTTAGAGGTGCGTTCGCCCCTGCTGGATTACCGGATTCTGGAGTTTGCGGCTCGGTTGCCTGGAAATTTGAAGATCGATGCGGGTAAGGGGAAGCTGCTGTTGCGGAAACTAGCTTCGCGGCGGTTGCCGGCGGAGCTTGAAAATCGACCTAAGCTGGGGTTTTCGATACCTGCTGCGGCGTGGTTGAGGAATGAACTTAAACCCGTTATGGAACAAGAATTATTTGATAGGAGTTCACCCATAGCCGGGATTCTGGAGGAAAATAGAGTTAGATCCTTATGGAAGGAGCATCTGGATGGATCAAGAGATCACAGCGTGTTCCTTTGGGCGGTGATGACGCTCGGCCTCTGGCAGCGGGGCGTCGGGAAAGGGCCTGCCTGATAATGGCGACGGACTCGCGCATACGCGTGTTGCACCTCGGCAGCCCGACCGGCCTCTACGGTGCGGAGCGCTGGATCTTGGCCCTCTTGAACAACATGGACCGTAGCAGGGTCGATTCGATCGTCGCCGTGATCCGGGACGACCCGAAGCTCGGTGCGGACCTCTGCACAGAAGCTGGGCGTCAGGGCTTTCGTACGCGGGTTTTCGAGGCCCACGGGAAGGTAAACTGGTCAGCGGTGCGAATGTTGAAAGGGTATCTCCAAGTAGAACGCATCGACGTCCTGCATACCCACGGCTACAAGACCGACGTAATCGGGTTGCTAGCTGCGCGGGGTACGCCCTGCAAGCTGGTCTCGACGCCCCACGGCTGGAGCAAGCAGGCCGGGTTCAAGCTCAGGCTCTACGAGGCGCTGGACCGCCGCGTGTTCTGTCACCTGCACGCGGTAGCGCCCCTGTCACAGGATCTGTTCGACGATCTGGCGACGAGGCCGTGCCTCCGGGGGAAACTGCACCTCATCCCCAATGGCGTCGACCTCTCCGATGTCCGTAGCCCCGTGGCGATTGCCCCGGAGGTCGCGGCGTGGAAGGCGGAAGGGCGCTTCGTCTTCGGCTACATCGGCCAACTCATCAAGCGCAAGGGGCTCGACGTGCTGCTGCAGGCGCTCTCCGGGTGTTCGGAAGGGAACTGGCGGCTCGCTCTCGTGGGCGAGGGCAACGAACGTGGGGCGTTGGAGGCGCAGGCGGGGGCACTCGGGATCGACGATCGGGTTCGCTTCTTTGGGTTCCGCGAAGACAGGATGGCCTTCCTCAAGGGATTCGACACCTTCGTGCTGCCGTCGCGGCTGGAGGGCGTCCCGCGCTGCCTAATGGAGTCGATGGCGGCGGGCGTCACGACCATCGCGTCCGACATTCCGGGGTGTCGCGACCTGATCAGCCAGGGCGAATCCGGCCTGCTCTTCGCGCCAGACAGCGTCGCGGACTTACGCGGGGCGTTGCTGCAAATCACGCGGGACGAAACCTTGCGGAGCAGGCTGGCAGCAGCGGGACAGCGCACCATCGAGGAGAACTGGTCGGCGGAGATCATGGCGAAGCGCTACGAGGCGCTTTACGCGGAACTCACCGGTTGCAAGAAGGTGGCATCTTTCCGCTGTGCGGATTATGAAGCGCCCCCTCGGCAGGCTGACAGAATCCGCCTTACGGAGCGCGCAACGCGTGACTGACGGAAGCCCCGTAGACGACGGGCGGAAACCGCCTTTCGTCGTCTTTTCGGACGATTGGGGCGAGCACCTATCGAGCTGTCAGCACCTGTTTCTCAGAATCGCAAAGGACTTTCCGGTGATCTGGGTCAACACTGTCGGAATGCGCAACCCGGGATTAACTGTTACGGATGCGAGGAAAGCCTATCGCAAACTGAGGAGAATGTTGTCCGGGTCGTCGACGTCACAAGGCGAGCAAAGCGAAGTAACGGTTCTCCAACCGCCGATGTTGCCCTATGCGGGACTGCGGATTGTCCGCGAACTGAATCGGCGATCTGTCGTTCGGGCGGTCCGGGGTGCATTGGGCCAGCTTGGACTGTCCTCTTCCAATCGTGGTTACCACCGTGCCGAACGCGGCTGATGTAGTTGGCCTGATAGGCGGTGCCCGAATCGTTTATTACTGTGTGGATGATTCGTGCATTGGCCCGGCTTGAGTCTGATCGCGTGCGGAGGATGGAGGAGCGACTCATCTCCCAGGCGGACTTGTTCATCGCCACGTCCCAAAAGCTCCGGAGCGCCTGAGCGCGACCGGGAAGCCAAGCTACCTCTAGAGCATGGGGTCGACGTTGATTTTGCGACCGGGCGGAAGTCGAGCACCATGCGCTTGCGGCGATCCCGAAGCCCAGGGCTGGCTACATCGGGTTGATCGACGAACGATTGGACCAGATCTGATCGAGGTCGCCTCCAGGATGACACACGTATCCTTCGTTTTGCCGGCCCCGTCGTGACAGACGTCAGTCGGCTCCGGACAGAGTAACGTGTTCTCACCGGCGCGATCCCCTATCGGGAACTGCCCTCGCTGATAAAGGGATTTGCGACACTACTACTGCCTTACATCTGCAATACCCTGTCCGAGTCGATTTCTCCGTTGAAACTAAGGAGTATCTTGCAACTGGGAAACCTGTGGTCAGTACCCCTTATTGGAGGTGGGCTGCTATGAAGCCGCACGTGTTGATTGGCAGTTCTCCGGATCAGATTGCGAAAGCGCTTGAGGTGGTCATTGCCTCCACAGACTCAAAACCACAGAAAGAGCTTCTCTTTAAACATGACTGGAATATAAAGGCGCAGCAGTTCGTCGGCATGTATAAGTAGGCGCTGATCTCTTTTATGAATCTTCCGGTAATCGTGTGAGTACAAACGTCATAGATTAGATTGGCAACAACTAGCCTGACGGGGTACTGCCCAGCGTATCCAGAACAGCCCTTCAGTGATCTACCGCCGCCCGCCAATGGGTAGGACAGTTGTGGACTGGTATAGCGAGCAACACCGGCACAGTGCCATTCAATTCGTCACCCCGACGCAACGACATGCCGGACAAGACACGGCACTATTGGCCCATCGCTATGTAACCGTTCAGTCCCTGTATTGACCGGCATATTGAAAAATGAGATCAGCTGAGGCAGTCTGGAGCGTATGAACGATCTGGACCTGAACCAGCTTGCGCCCCCAATTTGAAGGTATCAGCGCCGAAGCACAAGCACTCATCGACCCGTTGTGGTCATTAGTCGCATTGCAAGCAAAGCGGATTGAACAACTAGAGAGCCGAGATCCGGCGAACTCGCGCACGAGCTCAAGGCCGCCGTCCAGTGATGATGCCAAGGCCCAGCAGAGCGGCGGCAAGACACGCAGCGGTCGCACCAAAGGTGGGCAAGTCGGTCATAAGGGGCACTATCGAGCGCGTGTGGAGGCGGTGGATGAGTTCAAGCGCTATGAGCCGCCGAGTCACTGCCGCTGTGGTGGTGAGATTGAGTTGGATGGGAAACCGGTCCATCGGCATCAGGTTTTGACCTGCCGCTGGTGCGAGCGCAGGTGACCGAGCATCATGTGCTGCGGGGTGTGTTGTCGCTGTGGCCGGCGTCATCGCGGTCACCTACCTGAGGCGGTGGCTGGCGGCCAAATGGGCGCGGGGTTACGGGCGGACATTGCGCTAATGAACAGCCACTACCGGTTGAGTCTACGCCAGTTGCAACGCTACTTGCACAGTCGCTGGCACGTGAAGTTTAGTCTGGGTGCGCTGAGCGCGGCGCAGGCTCGGTTAGTGAGTGGCTGTTAGCGCCGTATGAGCAGATCGGCGCGTGGCTGCGTCAGCAGCCTCAGCTGCACGCCGATGAGACCGTGCATGACCCTCACAGCAGCCGCTTCTGGCTGTGGACGATGTGCCATGCCCAAGCGGCTTATTTTCGGATTCATCCGGGACGCGGGCCAGCTGGCCGCGCGCGGAACTGTTGGGCGATTATCGGGGCGTATTAAGCACGGATCGCTACGCCGCCTACAACGACTATTCGGACCGGCAATTGTGCTGGGCACACGTGGTGCGTAATCTGGAGCAGATCGCCCGGCGTCACGGCATGGTTGGGGTCTTGGGTAAGCGCCTGGTGGGTGCGGCTTGCCCGCCTCGTGATTCGGGTGGTACATCACCGGCAGCGCGGGTATTTGAGCGCGAGCGCTTATCAGCGCCGATTGCAGCGGCTGCGGCAGACCTTGCGCCAGCAACTCCAGCAAGGCCGTGGATATGCGCACTTACCCAAAACTCAACACCAGTGTCGGGCACTGCTGCAGCAAGAAACCCTGTTGTGGACGTTTCTCAAAGACCCTCGATACCGCTGACGAACAATCTCGCCGAGCGCGTTGCGCTCGTATGTGATTTGGCGCAAGACCAGCTTTTTTACCCAATCGGTTCGCGGGATGCGCTTTCGGGAACGGATATTATCGGTGACCGACACCGCCGAACGTTTGGGCCTGAATACCTTCGAATTACTACGCCAGATTTGTCGTGAAGGTATTCGCGGTGATCCGATCACCGTGCGATTACCATTGCCCAAGGTGAAATGGCTTAGTCCCTGTTAGCTGAACGGTTACCATCGCCATGAGGTTCATGAGAAAGCGAAGACACAGCATCCAGAACGCTGGAGCGGGCGTACTCGCAATTGGCATTCCGTACCCATCGTTTACCTCAATCCCGACAATCTCACCATGACCACACCGAGGAACAAGAAAAAGCCGCATAAATTGATTCATTGAGGCGACAGTTACTTTGACAATTACCGTAAGCAAGTGTCAGCGGGAAGCGTGATGAGTCACTCACGGCGAGGCGGGTCCCGGCCCGCAGTCGGCTCTGTAAGACTCAAGGCGCTTAAACGTTCGAAAAGTAGGCAATAGTGTTGAACAGATGTGGAGCGAATGATGACCGCTACTGAAGTCGAGACGCCGACGCAAAGTCAGGGAATCGTATCTATAGGGGTGCCGGTGTACAATGGCGCGCGCTTCTTGGACGCGTGTCTGAAGTCATTGACCTCGCAGACCTATCGGGATCTGGACATTGTAGTCTGCGATAACGCGTCCACCGATGGTACCTCGGAGATCGGATTGAAGTGGGCGGCAAAGGACCCAAGAGTCAGGTACTACCGGTCGCCGGAGAATCGAGGCGCGGCACGGAACTTCAATTGGGCTTTGGAGTTGGCTCGAGGCGAGTTCTTCAGGTGGTGCGCGAGCGATGATGCGTGTGCGCCGGAGTGTGTGGAAAGATGCGTGGAGGTCCTGAACAAGGATATGTCTTTGGTCCTTTGTTCAACGCAAGTGACAGACATTGACGTCAACGGGAATTTTTTGAGATTCAAACAATCGGGGCCGCTGGCGGGAGCGAAGCGGCCCAGCGAGCGATTCGGCGAGTTGATGGACATGAGCCACACCTGCGAACAAGTTTTCGGTCTGATCAGGATGGCGAATCTGCGACGCACTAGAGGCATTGCGGCCTACTCCGACTCCGATCGCGTGCTACTCGCCGAGTTGGCCCTGCATGGCCGGTTCTTCGAGATACCTCAAAGCCTTTTTCTACACCGACTGCATGAAGGGAGCTCTGTTGAGCAATACCCTGATCGTCGCGAAAGAACGAAATGGTTTGACACGAATGCGTCGACGGCTTGGGTGTTTCCCTATTTCAGGCAGCTCGTGGAGTACGGATACGCGATACACCGGAGCGGCGTGAAGGGCGGTGAGAAGCTGAGGTGTATCGGTATGCTTTTCAGCTGGAGTTGGTACCATCGAGAATTGCTACTTGGAGACGTGATTTGCAACATCAAGTCTGGGCTCAAGCGGCGTGCACCATGGGTCGCGGCAGCGTGGCGGTTGCTGCGAAAAGGTCTTGCACGGAGCTAGTGGTGCAGAGTGGAAATCTTAATGCGAGCTCTTAGGTGCATGGCGCATCCTCCTGAATAGCTCAATTTTAACGTGCCCTCACCTGTCGATCATGAATCGCCGGTGACTCCGCGTAACCGAGCGCGCCATGAATTCGCTGCGAGGCGGGATCGTACGCGAGCCCCGAATACGCGATATTGGCGCGAATCTCAGAGGGTCCCGGCAGTACCAGCGACGCGCAAGGCATTGCCTCGTAAGGCTTTTTCGTACCGTTCCTGACTGCCAACGGGTCGTTTGCGTCAAACTGAATAAGATGTTCCCCTTGAGCATGTTTTTCCCATCAGTTATAGAAGCGCAGATTAGAGGGAGGATGGCGTGGTGTCGAAAATTTCCGATAGCTTCAAAATTGCTACGAAGTAAGTATGACGCGGGGTAGAACCGAGTCCTCGCCGTTTCTGGAGGGAAGAAAGGGGTGAAAGTAGGTAAATAATGGCAGCGCGCATACCCGATAAGAATCCTGATGGCCCACTGTTTTCGGATGTGGGCGTTTTGGCCCTCGTCCCCGGCCGATGGGGAGAGATGTGGCAGGTTAGGCAGCAAGTTTTAACCAGGCTTACCAGATACTTTAGAGTTGTTTGGTGTAATAGTCCGGATGGGTGGCGAGATTACTGGCTTCGCAGTGGTAAGCATGCCTTTAAGCCGATTTTGGAAGAGGCTGGGAGTTTGCTGGTGTACACTCCTAGTCGGTGGTTGCCGTTTCTGTACCGACCCCAAGTTGTCGCTCGTTTCATGGCGCGTGAGCGGCTACGGCAGGCGGCTGCTATCCTAAAGAAACGGGGCTGTAGTCGCATTTTGCTTTACATTTGGCGCCCGGAGTTTGGATCAGCTCTAGATTTGATAAACTTCGAGCTTTCGTTTTATCACATTGATGACGAGTATTCTTTTTCGTCCACGGAGCAAGATATTTCTGAGGAGGAATCTGCGTTAATTCGTAGGGTCGATCAAGTTTTTATACATTCTCCCGCTCTTATTGAGAAAAAGGGACACCTCAATCGGAATACGCGATACGTGCCAAATGGCGTTGATTATGGAGCTTTTTCTGCACCTGCTCCTGAGCCAACGGATTTGAGCAATATTCCACGACCCAGAATTGGGTATATGGGTATTATCAAAGAGCAACTTGATTTTGAAATTTATATCAAGCTTGCGGAGTTGCATCCGGAATGGTCGTTTGTTTTTGTCGGCCCGATGAGAAACATTGGTGCCATCGAGGGTTTACTGGAGAATATTCAAAAGAAAAGCAATGTACACTTTCTTGGTGGAAAGCACAAAGAAGAATTACCCGCCTATGCGCAACACTTTGACGTTGGTACTCTATGTTATGTCGTCGACGGCTATTCGAAATTCATCTACCCCTTAAAGATCAATGAATACTTGGCAACGGGCCGACCAGTTGTAGGCGTGCCCATTCCATCGATTGATATGTATCGAGACGTTGTTAAGATCGCTCGGACGGCAGAGGAATGGTCGGAAGCGATTTCGCTATGTTTATCTGCTGAAGAAAACATACCAGAGCTAGTTGCTGCAAGGAAAAGAAGGGCAAGTGAATACGACTGGCACCGACAGGTATTTGACATCGCCCAAACCATTTGTGAACACCTAGGGTCGGAATATGTTGAAGAGTTGCGTCGGGTGGAGGTCGACGGTAATGCACCGGGTCATCAATAAGTGCGTACTAGCCTGCGTGGCCACCAACGAAGCGCGAGCGGCCAAGGAAACCATCGCGGGACAAGCGGTTGGGCCATGGCTCCGCAGAGGGCAGTTCGGTGGGGCGGGAGGTTGCCGCAAGCCGAGCCGCATTGACCTAGTCGGTGGGGTTGTCCTGCTTTGGTTCTGTAACTCAGTCGCGGCACAACTTACGGAGTGAACGCAATTGACCCAGCAGGTGACTACATTGCCCGACGCTGATCAATCACTTCGGTTTGATCAGCGGCTGAAAGTAATGCTCGAACTGCGTCGCCAACGACTCAAGGAGTATGTGAGTTTTGATGCGCCATTCTTGCGGGGCTTGATCGCAATCGGAGCACTCGTTGCCGGCTGGCTTCTGCGCCGATCGAGGCAACCAGGCAAAGCGCTCAGTCTGGAAGCATCCCTTCATCGAAAAGCGATCGGACCTTCCATTGACGATGCAATCGAGCGTCGTATAGGATTCGTCATCTCGAATGATCGTTCTCTCTTGAGTGATTATTTGGCTGATCTTGGCCCTCAAGGGAGTACGGAAGTATTCTTCAAAGACCCCGGACGTCTGCTCGGGTCTCGCATTCTCGTTCTCAAGTCTCCAGCTGGGGCCGAAAAAGGACTTGTGTCACTGGACTATTCGTTCGTGTTTCCCTTGTTTGCGCGTTGTTTCGACGTGCCTGCGATTGCGCGTCGATATCACCTACTACTTGAACCGAGTTGGTCGGGTTACTGCGATCTTGATATTCTTTGCTTCGCTGCTTACGATTTTCCTGTGTTCGTTCAGGCGTATGAACCCCGTGACCGTGACTTCATTTTGCGTCTCGGATCGAACCTGATTCCGGTTGAGACCGCTGCCAGCTGGTGGGTGGACCACCGCGTCTTCAGGCCATTACCAGGGGTTACCAAGGATGCGGATGTCATAATGGTTGCGTCGTGGGCGCGATTCAAGCGCCATGCGCAACTGCTTGCAGCGCTTCGACAGCTCCGTGACCAGGGAGAGCGGCTTCAAACCATCCTTATTGGCTATGCGAACGATTGGTCACGTAAGGGTATTCATGACGCGGCTCGGTATTACGGTGTGGCGGACCAAGTTGAAATGTACGAGCGGATTTCTCCTGAGGAGGTGAATCGGCACTACAACCGTGCTAAAGTCAATGTTGTTTGGTCGAGGAGGGAAGGCGTCAATCGCGCTATCATCGAAGGGTTCTTTGCTGGTGTGCCAGGAGTAGTCAGGCTAGGCTTTAATTACGGCTACCGGTATCCATACATCAACGGGCGCACCGGATGCTTCGCTTCCGAAGCGGATCTAGCCGGAAAGCTACTGGAAGTAACGCGGGGGCCAGCTGTGTTGAGTCCTCGGGAGTGGGTGTTGGAAAACATGAGTCCCCAAATCGCCACTCGCATCGTCGACCGCACGATCGGCTCATGGTGCCGCTCAGCCGGGGAAGAGTGGGAGGAAGGCAAGGTGACCGTCAAGTTGAGCCAACTGGATTCCCAGCACTATTGGGACCATGCCGATCGACAACAGTTCGGCGCTGACTATGCCTTTCTTCGCTCGACTATTCGGAACTCTGGCTAGATGGGACGCCTCAGTGCACTACCCTCTACGAGGCGTGTCCCAAGACCCTCGTTGCATAGCGCGTCTCGGCGAGCATTGGCGACAAGGTAGGGGAGACTAAGTTGATTAGCAATGCGATCAAGCGACTTCTTCGGCAGGCTTTCAAGGCCGGTGGCTACACAATTCGAGATGTGGGTAGAGGGGTCAGCGGCGTGGAATTGCTCCACGACGCACGCATCCTCCTGAGTGAGGAGCCGGCACCGGTCCTTTTCGACGTCGGAGCCAACATTGGTCAAACGACACAGTCGATGCTGGATGCTTTCCATGCGCCGGAGATTTACGCGTTCGAGCCCTCGCCGTCTACGGTCGAGTCGCTCCGTAGGGCTGTCGGCAATCGGGCAGGTGTGACGGTCGAAGCTCTGGCGATGGGCGATGCAGAAGGGATATTGCCGTTCCACGTCACCCAAGACTACTCAGTCAACGATTCGCTCCTGAGTCCTACGTGGAACGCCGGTGGTTCGGTGGTCGATGTGCGTGTCGATACAGTCGACAATTATTGTGGCCGTAACAGAATTGAATCAATTAGCCTGCTGAAGATTGATGCCCAGGATGACCTGCACGTTCTGCGAGGGGGCCCGCCGCATGCTGGACGACCGCCGTATTAAGCTGTTTTCTTGCGAGGCTAACTTTGACTCATGTATGCAGGACAGACGACGAGGACCTCATGGCTTTTGGCGACGAGGTCGGATACAAGCTGGCGGGTTTTTACGAACAGACGTATTTCAAGAATAGATTGGCTTATCTCGATATCCTGTTCTTTGCCGCATAGTGCTTGAAGCAATAGTAATCTTGTCTGTAGCAACCCAATCTTGCAAGGAATCCATGCGGACGCACCGAATCATGGTGCGTCTGAGGGTTTGTTATGCGCACAGGGTTGGCATCGGAGTCCGGGTCCATGGCTGCAATCCTTACATCAAGCCGGATGCATTCCAATTTTACCCCCCAGCGTCCAGATATTGTAAGCTATGGATAACACAAGATATCTCTGGAGTCCTCTCATGACCAAAGCCGATTTTCTCGCCCGTGCCGAAGCCCGCTGAGGCCCTTCAAAAGCTCAACAGCGATGAGCTGAAGATTTCTATGCCTATGAAGAACAGTTCACGCAACTGTGGACCGAGCTGGGACGTGAGGTCATGGAGGAGAATCTAGGTACGGGAACGGGTCGAAAAAACGCTGCCACACCCGCTACGGACTGATGGCGTTCTCGGCCCGTCATCGCTACCAGGCCAAGACGAACGGCTTTTTCATCAGTCCGTATCTCCAGCATTTGATGGCCCGTGCCGGGGTCAGTGAGGTCTATAGCGAGGCCCGATCAGTTGCTGGAGACGCTGTTGGGCGTGCGGTTTCACACAGTCAGGTGTTTCGTGTCACCAGCGCGTTAGGCGAGGCGCTGGAAACTCAACCGGTACCGACGCCGGCGTTGACGTTGGCAACCCGATGAGGTGGTCTATGCATCGCTGGATGGCAGCATGATCCAAACCGAGAGCGGTTGGAAAGAAGTCAAGCTCGGACGGGTGTTTCAGGCGCGCCGGTAGCAGGCGGTGGGCGGACAAGGCCGGCATCACATCACCCGTAGTGTTTGCAGTGCCTGTTTGGGTACCTGCCATGATTTTATCCCGCGCTTTGGCGCGAGTCTGCCTGTTCGTCCAGGCCGGTTGCGCGTTAGTCTTTATTGCCGATGGGGCGGAATGGATACGCGACTACTTACAGCAGCAGTATTTACAGGCGACGCACATTCTGGATTATTTCCATGCCTATGAGCGCTTATGTGAATTTGCCAAGCTCGCCTTGCCTGGCGAGAGCGATCGACAACCGTGGCTGACCGAGCACCAGGCGTTGCTGTACGCGGGACAGGTTGACGAGTTACTGCGACACGTGGGCGCGTTGCGCTTGTCCGAAAGCACGCGCCAGGCCCGCTATACGCTACGCGTACTACCGCAACAACAGGCAGCGCATGACCTACGGTATCGGCGACGGGGGCTTGATGATTGGCAGCGGCCCGATGGAAGCGGCCGCGCTCGGTGTTGCAGGCGCGCATGAAACGCGGCGGACAACACTGGGTATCGCCGGCGCACGCAGCATGATTAACTTACGGGTGATGCTGAAAAAGTGATGTTGGAATCCAGGCATACAGCCTTTGCTGCAGGCCGCCTGAATCACACCGTGCAAGAATTGGAATGCACCCCATCAAGCCTTCACTGATCGAGCGCTTGGGGGCACCCATGCATGCCGGGGCATGCTCACCCTAACGAGCCAAGCGATTCGATTTCCAGAGGTGAGAGTGCGCGATCTCTTGTTGAGCTTGATAATCCCGGCAGGGTTGATCTGGGGCGTCACTTTCCGCGCCCGGATCGAAATCATTGTGCTCAATTGGATCTGGTTTCAGAGACCCTATGATTTTTCGTATGGCTTATGGAATTCGGCCCCCTTATTCACGCTGGCTCTGGGTGTGGCGATCCTGTCAAATATCCTGCGCGGACAATTTCGTCCCGAAATTTCCGCCGATCCTAATCGTCTTCATCTGCCTGCTGCTGTGGATCACGCTAAGCGCGATATTCGCGTTTGATCCGGACATTGCATGGCAGACTTATACGCGGTTCTTGCCATCCATGTGGGTAGCGCCGATCCTGCTTTTCGCCACTATCGGGACCTGAATCTCTTGAAATGGGTATTCCTGGGCTTCGGCCGGCGGTCTTGGAATAAACCGCTTTCAAGACAGGCGTATCTCTCGCCCTGCAAGGAGGCGGCCGTAACACGCAGCAGATCTCGGGCTTCGTAGGGGACAACAACGTGTTCGGACTAGTGCTTTGCTTGGTCGTTGCGACTCTACTCGGTCTTCGCAGCACCTTGCCGCGGCATCGGCTGGTTCGAATGGCATTTTTTGGTGCATTAGCATTCATCACGATGACGATCGTCTTTACCAAGTCGCGTGGGGCGATGGCTTCGCTCGCAGTGATCCTGACGTTGGGCTCGATGCTGAGCAACCGACCGATCGAAACTTGGCAATTCTGCTGAGTCTGGCTGGCATAGGCTATTTCACCGTTCCAAGTGAATATTTTGACCGGTTTAGCACGATCGGCGAACTCTCTGCCGACGGGTCAGCAATGGGGAGGTTCGAGAACTGGGATCTTTCGTGGCAGGAAGCGTTGCGATTTCCTTTTTTTGGTGTTGGGCCAGAAAACCATTTGCCGTACAACCATGCGATTGCAACCATGGTGCAGGTTCGCGTCGCTCACAGCGTGTATTTTCAGATACTTGGTGAGTTGGGTTTCCCGGCGCTGTTCTTGTACTTGACCTTGATCCTGATAGGTCTGCGTTCGTTGTTCAAGACGTGGAGAATGTTGGTTCCGGCCGTCAGCTGCCATCCGGATCTTGCCTGGGTCCGCGACACGTCGTTCTGGCTATTCTGTGGCTACGTTGGCTACGTGTTCGGATCGGCTTTCCTGAACATGCTGTGGATCGAGTATCCGTGGTACGGGCTCTTCTACGGAACCATGCTGCGATCGTTGGCCGAGTCGGAGTTGACGCGGCGGGCCAGTGTCCCGTCCACAGGTTGGGGAACGATTCATCGGCAGCTTACGCCGGATCTCCACCACCGGGATCGAGCACTGGGTCAGCTGCCGACTAACATCCAGAGTCGAGGAGTCACATGGATCTTGTCAGTATCATCATTCCGGCCTTTAATGCCGAAGCCTACCTTCGCGAGACACTTGACAGTGCGTTGCGACAGACCTATGCGAACTGCGAAATTATCGTTGTAGACGATGGTTCCACGGATGGGACGTTGGCGATCCTCGCGGGTATGGCGAAAAGGTGCGAGTGGTTCGGCAGCAGAACCGGGGCAGCGCTTGTGCGCGCAATGCGGGTGTCGCCGCGGCGTATGGCGAGTGGATCGCCTTTCCTCGATGCCGACGATATCTGGTTACCGAAGGTGGACAAGCAACTGGCGACCTGCGGACATTTCGCAATCTCGCACACCGATTCGGTATGTTTCGGCGATGCCCTCAGACGGGAGATCCTGCGCAGCGGCTTCGAGCGCCCAACCCCCATATGCTGGCAAAGTACTCGAGCCTTTGCTGGTGATCGCTTCATCGCTAACTCGACTGTTATGATACGCCGCAGGTCTTCAGCCGATTTCGGGGGCTTCGACGAAAGCTTCACGTCACCTGTGAGGATTGGGCTTTATGGCTCAGGATTTGCGCCGAGCATGAGCTCGGCTATCTGGCCGAGCCGGTCGTCCGCTATCGCTTTCACAAGAGATCGAAGTCAGCGATGAGTCGCCGGACCTTGACTGCGCGTCTACGTATCATTGAAGAGGCATTCGGGCCAGACGGCGTCGGCCGGGCGCATGTGCGGATGCGTTCGCCGGCACTGGCCTCGGCTTTCCAGGTGACGAGCCATTTTGCCGCCAGCGCAGGCGATTGGAGATTCGCAATGAACTGTGCGGCCAACTCTCTACTTCACCGGCCGGGAGATGTGCGAGCCTGGAAGAATCTAGTCAAGGCGGCCCTGATTCCCTTTGGTGTCCCCTATTGACGCAATTCGGCGAATTGGAAGGCAGATTGACAGCCAAGAAAGATATCTTCGTCGGCATTGATGCGCGCTGCCTCAATACCGATCACTTGCGCGGGATGGGCAAGTACGTTTCAGAATTCATAAGCCATATCGACGCACCGCCGTCTCTGCGCTGGCAGTTCTTTGGCGATCGGCCGGAGAGTCCGTTCCACGCGCCAGCGGGCGTTTCCGCGTCGACCGAGCTGTTCGATTTCCGAGGCTATCGCTTCCACACCTGGGAACAGATCGGACTGCCGCTGCGGGCACGTCGCCGGCAGGTTGATCTTCTGCATTGCACTGCGACCAGCCTGCCTTTCTGGCAGCCCGTGCCCACGGTCGTAACCATACATGACATGCTACCATGGCGTTCGCCGCTCGACGGCTACGCACAGTGGTATCGTTACCACCTTCTGCCGAGTGCGTACCGGCGTGCCGCGGCAATCATAACGATCAGCGAATCGTCGCGTCGCGACATCCTCGCCATGTGGCCTTGGCTAGCGGAAAAGCTGCATGTAATCCCGCACGGCGTTTCGGACATCTATCTTGATGCGGGCGAGTTTCCCCGGCCGGATTCGGTGACCGGGATAATAGGGGATGCTCGCTATCTGCTATACGTCGGTGGGGCGATCGAACGAAAGCGTTTCGGCTGGGCGCTACGGGTATATGAGGCACTGGAGACTACCGAACACAAGCTCCTGGTCTGTGGCTTCAGTAAGGCGGAAAAACGAACAGCCATGGCAACGTTGCCACCGCAACTCGCCGGCCGGGTGTCCTTTCTGCCTTTCGTTCCCGAGCGGGACATGCCTGGCCTCTATCAGCATGCCGAACTGATCCTCTACCCGACACTTTTTGAAGGCTTCGGCTTTCCGGTCCTCGAGGCCCAGGCGGTCGGCACGCCGGTTCTATTCAGCGATCTTTCCAGTCTTTCCGAGTTGAAAGGTCCGGATGCCGAAACACTTCCGGTAGACAATCTCGATGCCTGGGTCGAAACATGTCGACGGATCCTGTCACATCGGCAGGGCCCAGGCCGCGTCGGTATGGAGCACGGGCGGGCATGGGCTCGTCGCTTCTCGTGGAAGGAGAGCGCTGATCGGCACCTTCGAGTCTATTGTTCCGCCATGCGTTGAGCAGACCAAGCTCCGGCATGCCTGGATGACGAATGGCCTGATCCCTGATCGTAGGCACCAGCGTGTTCGTGCTGGACTGGACGTTACGAGCGGGGCGGACCGTGGAGTCCTGGAGCCGCCGCCGCGAGGACTTGTTCCGGCCGGTTGCACCGGCCAGTAAAGTTACAGCAATCTCAGGGAACGATCTTCAAGCCGGTCGGGGCCGACGGAGCGACGCCCGTGCCTGTTACGTTGACTTTATAGACGTGGAGTTGGGGCCACGCCGATCCGCCGCCTTCACGGCTCTTCAGTACATAAAGAAGCTTTGCAGTCGGATCGAACGCTACGCCGAGGGCGGACCATTCGTCTCCTGGGTTGCCGAGACTAGGCAATTCCCAATGCGCGTACGGTAGTACGTCCCACATCTGTTTCGTGCCGGCCTTGGCGGCCGCAAAATCGTCGACGTCGTAGGCCCACATGTAATGCACGTAGGGATAGGCGTGTGCGCCTTTGTTGTCTGGATATTGGGGGTCGTTACACTCGGATCCACCGTAGCAATAACTGCCTTTCCCCGTAGTGCCGACGAACAGTACCGTATCGGTACCCTCTACGAAACTGACTCCACCCATCTTCGTCGTCGGATTCGCTTCCGGATGCGATCCGCTCGCACCCCAGCTGTTGAGTGTATGATGTCCGTCGGGATAGCCCACCAATCCGGTTACCGTGCCGGGCCGCTCCGGATCGAAGGCGTAGAGCGCAGGTCCGAGCGAGGTTCGCGAAATGATCGAGAAACAGCAACCGCCGATCACCGCCGGTCCGCCGAGCATTGCCTGGAATTCGGTCGGCACGTTGTCCATATACTGGTTGTACATGCCCTGGTTGCCCGGCCCCGCGGCGATCGGTCCCACCATGCCATTATGATTGCCGAGCGTAAGGCTGTGCCGCCGCTAGCGACTTCGACTGGGTAAACAAAGCGTCGTAGTAGCTGAAGGCGGTCACGTAGAGGTTGTTCTTATAGACGAGGTGACCACCGATGAAGCAGCCATTGTAACAATCGGCGACTTGACTCCACGTACCATTGGTCGGATCAGTGTAGTTCTGAATGAAC
Source organism: Gammaproteobacteria bacterium (assembly GCA_041396125.1). Taxonomy (GTDB): domain Bacteria; phylum Pseudomonadota; class Gammaproteobacteria; order Competibacterales; family Competibacteraceae; genus JAWKZG01. The sequence continues at coordinate 135,369 of JAWKZG010000005.1, forward strand.
GTCGCAGTGCCGCCAACCGCCGGCTTCGTGATTTCCGCAACGCAGTGTGTGCCCAAACGCCCAGATATGTAGAAGCCCGGCGCTACCGTTGCCCGACGCGTTGTACGTCAGGCCCGTCGCACGCGCATTCGGCGATCCTGCGCAACCTCCGTCGCTGTGCAGTATATTGATTGTGCCGAGGTATGTAAGGTCCGTTGATTGAATACGCTGTCCAGCCATTGCGGCACCACTACCTAGGCCGAGAATCCCAAGCGCAATCAGCAGGGCTGAATGGGCGGCATTTAGCGTACACTGTGTCCGTGCCAACTGGGTCCGGAACCCGGCAAAAAAGAGTGTCTTCATGATGTTGTTCCTTCTTAAGAACTACCCGGTAGAGCGCTCGCGTCGCTCATGGTCGGAAGAGCGGCGGATAGGCCGACGCACAGCGCGTGTATGGCCGACACCGCTCAATGTGTGGTTTGTGTTCAATGGGTACGTGCCACACCCTCACGGCGTCACAATCCGAAGATTTGCCGGGGGTTGTAAGCTGAGGTTGGAAGCGTGTTCGTCAGCACCAATGTCAATCCCCATCCCCTGAGGCCGATTCTGACCATCGAAATCATCGCTTAATCCAGAAATCACCTGCCCCATATCGACCACCGTGCTGACCGCTGACGCCAAGTGTAGATCGCCACTCGACCGATTGACGAACCAAGTACCCGTTGCATTCGTCACATTCTTGGCGATTGTACCGGTCGCACCGTCCCGACTCTGGATCGGTTTGTTCGTCAAATTATTGGCAATCAGTACATTCTGTGTCGAGGTAAAACGATACTCGATCGCCCAGGGAAAGCTGTTCTTCATAAAAATTGTGTTGTTGTACACTTGAGTATTAGGGCTTTCAGTTAGTGCGATTGCAGTATCCGCGAACTGCCCTTTGTTAGCTGTATGGTAAATCATATTATTGCGTATGACGCCACCATTATTAGGCCGACCGGCTAGCCCAAAACCAATGCCTCTGTCGCAATTCATGATAAGGTTTTTCTCAATCGTATTGTTTGCCGAGTAATTCCAAAAATGAATCGCAAACTCCGCGACTGCACTACTTGGGCTAATGATATTTCTGAACGTATTATTTCGTACGGTCCAGTTTTTAGCACCATGTGCGTCAATTCCACCAATATAATATTGGGGACCAATTTCTGCGCTGTATTCAAACAGACAATTCTCAACTAGCCCGTTGTCTGATGACACACTCGGATTCGATGGATTATTGCCTACAGACACTTTCAGCATCTGCTCATAGGCATCTCGAAAGATACAATTTCGGATTATTGGATTGTCAGCATTTCTTTCACCTGCAATTTGAATAAGATGCCAACGGCTTTTTTGCAGAGTAATACCATCAAGCTTAAAACTGCTGGCGGCGACCCGGATAACATTACCTACACGAGCCGTACTACTCATCGCATCACCCTGGATAATCACGTTCTCGCGATTGCCCGACTGGCTGGTGATTGTTACGGCAGGTGCATTAATGTAGAGCGTGTCGTTCAGAGTATAGACGCCATCCTGCATTAAGATAGTCGTGTTACCTCCTGAACTATTCGCCGTTGCTACGGCATTTTCTAGCTGTGTTACGGTGCTAACATTAATCGTTGCGGCAAAAGCTGTGCCCCATATGATTGATATAATAGTGAATCCTGTTCTAATAATTTGTATGATTTTGGATAAAATCATTACGATACCTCTAGTGCCCAACCCCTTTAAAGAAACGGAGCTGGGCGGTTGATCGATGATAAATTAAATCACTGAGTTTTAGTCGAGGCTAATCAGTTTTCGAAAAAACCATATACCCTACAACCTCACTAGTATGGCCAACCTCACTATTTTTTGACTGCTCTTCAGCTACAATCACATCAACACCGTACATATCTTTCGAGTCACTACGGATGCTGGCGGTATCGCCACCATCTCGTGATTGCATATCAGCAAGAAATATCGGTGCATTCAGGAACGTTGACTGAAAATCGATATAGTATGGCTTATGAGTTACTGCATCAGGTGTTCTACCCACCTCGAAGGAGATATCATCAATCGTGCCTATTGAAGGCTCCCAGGCAATGTAATTGACCGCCTCCACAGCATGAGATCGAGCATTTGCTTCCTGTTCCTGTAGTTGCACTTGGAAACCGCTTGTTCCAATGTTTCGAAGTCGGGTCGTCACAGCATCACTTTCATTGATGCTGGCGACTGCTGCCATAATAACAGGGGCTGTCGAGAATGACTGCTGGAGACTTACTGTCTTGAATGAAGTATGCACATTGCCAATCTCTATGGACCCCGCTTCCACTTGAGTGCCATCAGGCAAGGTGTGGTTACCGCGTTCCATGGCCAGATAGCCGACGGTTTCCGTCCCGTGGGCGCCGTCCAGATAATCCCATTCCTGCAGCCGAATATCGAAGCCGCTGGCATCAACATTGCGGATACGCACTACCACCGGCTGGCCACTATCCAAGCTGGGGGCATTAGCTATAACAACGGGATCTTCAAAGCTCTTGGTGAGATTCACACGTTGCCAAATATGATCAATCGCGATTTCTCCAGTTTCTAGCAACGCTGAGGATGGGCTTAGCGGTAAATCCGCTTCAGGTCCGGCCCAGAAATTCGTATCAACCTCAGCTGCACTCAATGCCCGATCATACATCGCCACCAGATACATCTCACCCAGCCAGGGACGCTCTTTACCTTGTTTATCAGCTGACGGTTCGTTAGCCAGAGCCAGTGCAAAATCTCCCCAATTTGAGAAGTTACCGCTGACTGTAGCACTGGATTCTTGTATCCCGTTAATGTAAAAACGAGCTTGCCCTGACGCATTACGTGTGTAAACCAAATGCGAAAGACCAGTGACCGCAGTACCTGTTGATGTACTTAAAGCAGGTTTACCGTATTTATCGGTTGTACTGGTACGCAACCGGGTCATATATTTCGTTCCGTCCTGGCCCATCGCAAAATTACCACCGTTCAAACCGTCTTGTGACAACGCTACGATGCGCGCTGGCCCAGCTTGTGTAGTATTGGCCGGAGTCACCCAGGCTTCAATAGTGATTGCCTGGCTTGCCTGCAATGCTGTGCGCAATCTACTCGCAGCCCCTGATGAACGGATTGTTGCTGCTTTAGTAATCGCGATACCCCCACCAGGTAACCAATTAACGGAGGCTGGATTCGATATCACCAAATCAAGTGGTACCCCTGCTCCAGATACATCCTTTACTGTACCACCAGCACCTTCTTCAAACGTGTACAACGCAATTTGGCCTGCTGTAATACGGCTATCCGTGTACTCATCAACAACAGTGATATAACTCGTTTTGGTCTCAGCATCGGTACCTCCTGGACCTGTTACCGATAGACTGACCGTGTAACTGCCTGCAGCGTCATAAGTATGGCTTGGGTTTTTGGCCGTGCTGGTACTACCATCGCCAAAATTCCAGGTACGACTCGTAACTTCACCGCTTGAGGTATCCGTAAAATTTACACTAAACGGCGCAACGCCCGTCGTCGACGCTGAATTGATCGTAAAATCTGCAACCGGGGGGGCCGCTTGAACAGTGATCAGATTGGTTTTACTGATCGAATCATTTCCATTTGGGCCCGTAATATTTAGACGAACGGTGTAAGTTCCTGGCTTCGTATAGGATTTAATGGCGTTTTGGCCACTACCACTACTTCCATCCCCGAAGTCCCAGGACCAATCGGTAATGCTGCCAGTTGAAGTGTCGGTAAAATTCACCATTAAAGGTGCGGTGCCATTTATTGGCGTTGCACTAAAATCGGCTTCTGGCGGTGGGGATGGTTGCGGCAAAACAGTAATCAACCCATCAATTATCTTGCTGTCGGAGCCTCCTGGACCAGTGACGGTTAAACTGACAGTGTAATTACCCGCAGCGTTATAGGTGTGGTTCGGAGCTTCGGCAGCACTAGTACTGCCATCACCAAAATCCCAACTATAGCTGTCAATGTCACCAAGAGAAGCATTCGTAAAATTAACTACCAACGGCAGGGTACCTGACGTTAGATTAACGCTAAAATCAGCAGTTGGTGGCTCCCAGGTCTGGTCTGGATCTAACACAGGTCCGGCCCAGAAATTCGTATCAACCTCAGCTGCACTCAATGCCCGATCATACATCGCCACCAGATACATCTCACCCAGCCAGGGACGCTCTTTACCTTGTTTATCAGCTGACGGTTCGTTAGCCAGAGCCAGTGCAAAATCTCCCCAATTTGAGAAGTTACCGCTGACTGTAGCACTGGATTCTTGTATCCCGTTAATGTAAAAACGAGCTTGCCCTGACGCATTACGTGTAAACCAAATGCGAAAGACCAGTGACCGCAGTACCTGTTGATGTACTTAAAGCAGGTTTACCGTATTTATCGGTTGTACTGGTACGCAACCGGGTCATATATTTCGTTCCGTCCTGGCCCATCGCAAAATTACCACTGTTCAAACCGTCTTGTGACAACGCTACGATGCGCGCTGGCCCAGCTTGTGTAGTATTGGCCGGAGTCACCCAGGCTTCAATAGTGATTGCCTGGCTTGCCTGCACTGCTGTGCGCAATCTACTCGCAGCCCCTGATGAACGGATTGTTGCTGCTTTAGTAATCGCGATACCCCACCAGGTAACCAATTAACGGAGGCTGGATTCGATATCACCAAATCAAGTGGTACCCCTGCTCCAGATACATCCTTTACTGTACCACCAGCACCTTCTTCAAACGTGTACAACGCAATTTGGCCTGCTGTGATACGGCTATCCGTGTACTCATCAACAACAGTGATATAACTCGTTTTAGTCTCAGCATCAGTACCTCCTGGACCTGTTACCGATAGACTGACCGTGTAACTGCCTGCAGCGTCATAAGTATGGCTTAGTTTTTGGCCGTGCTGGTACTACCATCGCAAAATTCCAGAGTACGACTCGTAACTTCACCGCTTGAGGTATCCGTGAAATTGACATTGAACGGAGCAGTGCCCGTCGTCGATGTCGAATTAAAATCAGCTTTAGGCAAAGCGGGTGGCGAGGAAGAGGAAGACACCGTGATCAATCCATTCATGACCTTACTGTCCGACCCACCAGGTCCGGTAACCGTCAGACTCACGTTATAGGTGCCCGCGGTGTTATAGGTATGGCTCGGATTATTGGCGGTGCTGGTACTGCCGTCACCAAAATTCCAGTTACGGCTTGCGATATCACCTGATGACGTATTGGCAAAATTAACAGTCAGTGGCACAGTGCCTGAGGTTGGTGTAGCGCTGAAATTCGCGTTTGGTGGTGCCAGAGCCGGAATGGTTTTACTCACCTCATTGGAAAAATCACTTTCGGTGGAACCATCCGTTGCAGTTACGGCAAAATAGTAGGTTTGTCCATCTTGCAGGCCGGTGACGGTATAGCTTGTAGCCATCCCGGTATTAATATTTGACGTGTAGTTACCGCTTGATTGACCGTAGTAAAGACGGTAGCTGGTGACACTGGGGCTGCTGCTGGGATCCCAGGTTAGTGTTGCCTGCCCGGCGATAGCGTCGAAAGACGCAATGATGAACAAACAAGTAGCCAGCCAATAGATTGCATTATAGCCTCTATTGGCTAAACCAATAAAACTTCGCATTTTATACCTCTCGTTAAATACCGCGCCGCACGAACAGTGCAGTGCATACGAGAGGCACTGAGTTCGCTTGGCAACCCTGCGACCATGTCCCGCTCCTCGGGGTTTAGGCCAGTAGCTTTGCGTCCCATCTTTTCAGATGGTTTGCCTTTTCAGCTTTACCCTGCTAGTCGAAGCTTTGCTTCGACCGGCTTAGCTGCCATTTGACTGAGTTCTGAATATTTCATGTCTAACCAACTAAGCATCTAGCGTCATAATTTCGACGCGGCTGTATGCTAGTTATCCCTACCCGGCTTGTCAACAACTTGTCAGCCACATTATTTTCGCCAAAATATTGACATTCCAAATCAATTTTGCGACTAAATATTGCTGATACTTCAGTTGCCATTTCATTTTATACAAATAAAATTAATTACTTACAATAAAAAAAATAAACGAAGGAACGACAGAACCATAAATAGCAATTAGATAAGTGCAGGTTTAATGCCATAACTTAAATATAGAAAAGAGGTGCGGTTTTCCGCGACTGCTGTTAGTATTCAGTCAAATATCGTCAAAAAAACATTAATTAATATTACAAATTCGTCATATTTTTGACAAATTAATCTAAAACTAAAAACACACCTCTATGGCATGATGCTGAGGTGACCGATATCTGAAGGTATGTTGTACAGAATTGCTGGAAAGAAACGGCTACACTCGAAAAAATGCGCCGGGGCCGGAAACTTTTGAAGTATGACCGTCAAGAAAACGGTCGGGGCAGGCTTACCTTAATCGCGCTGACTCATGACTGCTTTAATGGCAGCACGTACCATTACGATGACTTCTTCGATAGATTCAAAACGAGCTTCCAAATTACTGAGTCGCTGCTCAATAGAGCTACTTGAGGGGCTGTCGGCAACAGATTCTGCAGATGATCCTCGGCGGGATCGGGGAGATTTGCTCTGCTCCAAAGCTTCGCCGGCTTCCCGCGAGATGCCGAAATGCTCGCTACGCAGCTCTTGAATAACCGCGCTTACCAGCGCCGGCGTTATTTCGTGGGTTTCTTCCAGATAGCCCACCAGCAATATCCGATCACACAGATTATTTAAGCGCCGCGGAATGCCACCTGAATAATCCTGAATCAGCCTAAACGCTTCTGGAGTGAAACTTGGGTCACCCTGCCAGCCGGCTACCTGCAGGCGATGCTCAATATATTTCTGAGTTTCTTCCAGCTCCAGGGGGCCCAAATGACATGAAGCGATAATTCTTTGACGCAAGGCTTCAAGATGGTCTGCCTGCAAAGTACCCCGAAATTCGATTTGCCCGACCAGAAAGCCTTGTAAAACAGCTTTATGATTATTCAGAAAATTCGTCAGCATGAGCAGCTCTTCCAGCCCTTTCCGGCTGAAATTCTCTGCATCATCGATAATAAGCAGAGCCCGCTTTCCCTGACGCGACTGCTCGTGCAGGAAATTGTCCAGGCGGGTCAATAAAACGGCTTTTGAAAGTCCTTCAAAATCAATCCCAAACGCATTAGCAACCATGGCCAGCAATTCGCTGGCATCCGGCTGTGTTGTAGCGATATGAGCGACAATAAAATTGTCTTTTTTTTCATCCAGCTCTTCGAGCAACAGATGTATCAGGGTCGTTTTGCCCGTGCCGATCTCACCGGTTACAACGATAAAACCTTCCCCTTCGCGGACCCCATAGCGCAGGTAGGCCAGTACCCGGTTATGCCCGGTGCTGGCAAAAAAGAACCGGGGATCCGGATTAAGATGAAAAGGCTTTTCTTTTAAATGATAAAAACTTTCGTACATTAGTGTGATTACGACATAGCGAACGGTTAGAATTGAACTTGCAAACCTGCGGCAATGACGTTTTCTGTATAGTCATCTTCAGGTTCAGTTGAGTCACGGCGCCCATAGCGATAATCCACATAGCCATTCATGCGCTGACTCATTCGTCTGTTAATGTTGAGACCTACCTGCCAGAAATCATCCTCTCGATTGTCACTGTCAAATTCCTGTCGCTGCCATTCTGCAGTCAAACTGGAATCTGTTCGGCTGGCAAATCGCCAATCCCAAACAAATGCAAAACCAAAGACCTGTTCATCGCTTGCAGCGCTTTGAAATTCGCGCTTTTCCCCGAAAGCACTCACGGAAAAAGTGCTCTTCGCCGTCTGTTTTGCAATTTCACCGGTTAGCCGCCTGCGCAAAAAAACATCCGAACTCAATCCAGGCAATGGGACATTCAGCAGCGACTGCGGATTTTCAACCGGATCAGAAAATGCATCGCCGCTGTCGCTGGCAGACCCGGATGTCAGCTGGTTTTCAAGCAATGTTCCCGATGAGGTTGTAAAGTCCTCGGCATATTGGATATTTGCGCTGATGGTGCGTGTCGCATGCTGCACATCCAGACTGTAGGTTGTACCGTAAAAACGCCTGCCAATAGTGGCTTCGAGTGAGGTGCGACGCGAAGGACTCCAGGCAACACCGGTATACCAGAACAGACCTTCCGGTTTGTCCAGCTCGTCGGATTGCTCGAATTCATTGTTTTCATAGCCCAGCCCTGCCAGAAAAGCTGTTCTTGCTCCTACCCGATAACTGGTGTCCAACGCGATATTTTCAAATACATCGTCAGTATCGTCTTTAAAATCGGTCTGATCCCGAGCATACGTTACACTCCATTGCACATTATTGGCATATTGCCGGGCGGCGGCCGCCGCTTGTGAATTATCACTGCCAGAACCACCACCACTGCTTCTGTAGTCACTAACCCGCGACAAGCGGCGGGCAGAAGGGTCACTGGCCAGATTAGCAAAAATACTCTGGGTATCCGACGCTGCCGCGGTCTCTGCTTCAGACTCTGCATAACCCACTTTTTCAAAGGTATACCGCAATTCGGCAGCCAGATTACCGAACCGGGTTACTGCATATGGGCTAAGGCTGTATGTCCAGGCATCAGTCCGGTTATCGGTAATGGTCGTATTATCTGATCCACCCGTGCCTTCAGGCGAGAGCAAAACCTGCTGGTACGAGCCAAAGACATCCAGAAATAAAAATTTCCGCATTAATTCGGCATTGGCATCGGCTGTCAGTTCATGATTGGTGGTATTGTCGTCGCTATTCTCGGCATAGAACAGATTCTGCATGGTATAACTCAAATCCAGATTCAACCGACTGCCATCAGCCTGGATCGAAATGCCCGGATTCACTTCGGTGACAAAATCGCTTTCTTCCGCACCAGATGGCGCCTGCGTTATGTTGTCATGATAAGTGCCGGAGACTGTCAATGCTGGCAAAATACGCCACTCCGCAGCTTGTGCCGATGCCATAGAAAAGCCTAAAGCACTTAGAGCAAACCCCAAAGTACGAATTGTTAATAATTTTCTGCTGCTTGCCGTCCTGCAAATAACAGCACGGTATCCGGGACTCGCAATTATCATGGCTATAAAGTTATCGTTGGCGAGAGCTGTTAGAGTTACTGATGATTTCATTTTGAGTTGCTTAACTCAAAAAATCAATAAGTTGCCTTTATTCCTTTTTTATAACTGCTATTCAGCAGCGGTTCATATTAACAAGCTCATATTGATAATACCTTACTTGAGCAACAGGATTGAGGTTTATGAACATGCATCTGATACGGGTTCTGATAGCCTGCGCGATCATAGTGCCAGGTGCTTGTACCACCCCCACCAATACTTACCGTGGTACGGCTATCGGCACAGCAATCGGTGCCGTCACCGGCGGCGTGATCGGCCACCAGTTGCATCATGAGAATGGGCGTTATGTCGGCGGGGTCACTGGTGCGTTAATCGGTGGAGCAATCGGCAATAATTACGATCAGCTTGGTGCCTATAATTATAGTGGCAGTTATCGTCCGCCACCGCCGGCGCCCTACGGTTATAGTAGCGGATATTATCCACCGCCCTACACGCAGCCGCCGACGCCTTACTATCGTTAAGCGCGCCAAGCGGAGCCGGCGTTGAAATTACGGTTTGTGCTGTTTGGGCCGCACCGAATCGGGTATGGCACAGACCAGCCAGCATTGCACTGGTAACAGGTTCCAGCACAGTATTCGATGAGGGGGGCAGCATGCCAAGTAAAATACGTTCAGGCATCAAAAACTCCTGTATAAGCATAAATTAATTTGTTAATGGCCATTGACAATTAATTAATAGACAGATGACGCGATCATATTCTGCGTTTATCCATTACAAAACGTATTAAAACCCTTATGGATGAAAACATGATGAGCACACTCTCCCCGGACGCTATCAACGCAGCCGCCCGTTTACTGCTGCAAGCCCGTCGCCAACAATCCCCGTTATCTGTTCTGCCCGCCATCGGCGCGCCCAGCTCACTGGCGGATGCCTATGCGATTCAGGACGTGATAGCACGCGAGTTATGGCCAGACGACATCAGGGGCTGGAAAGCCGGTGCACCCGGGCCGGATATCGAACCAATCACCCGGGCACAGGATTGTTGGCCCATCACGAGACACCTGGCGACGCGGAAACACGCCAGGCGTTAGGCGCGTTAAAACCACGCTGTGATCAGACAGCCGGCAGGGCAGCAGGCTCGACGTATTCCCTTGCTACAGTTGTGCTCGGCGGCATAGGCTTCTACCATTGCATATCTATAGAAAGGGCCCGCGGCATGCCGTGGAGTATTGATACGTCTTTAGGAATAGTGCTATGGCTTCTTCTCATACATCATCTTCGACAGCGCCTGAGCGCACCTCTCGACCCAGCCGCGAAGAGGCCGAGAGCGCAGTGCGTACGCTGATCCGCTGGGCTGGCGATGATCCCGACCGCGAAGGACTGCTCGACACACCCGCCCGGGTAGCTCGCGCCTACGAGGAGTATTTCGCTGGCTATCTGGAAGATCCGTCGGAAATTCTGTCGCGCACGTTTACCGAGGTCGAAGACTACGAAGAGATGATTGTCATGAACAATATCCGCTTCGAAAGTCATTGCGAGCATCATATGGCGCCAATTATCGGCAAAGTACATATCGGCTATCTGCCTAATAAACGAGTGCTGGGCATCTCCAAACTGGCCCGTCTGGTCGAGATTTACGCCAAGCGCTTACAAATTCAGGAAAAGATGACGATGCAAATCGCCAACACCCTGAACGAAGGCCTGCAGCCACTGGGGGTTGCCGTCGTGATTGAAGCCTCTCATCAATGCATGACGACCCGTGGCATACACAAACCCGGCGTAGCACTGGTCACCAGCAGCATGCTGGGCGGTTTTCGTACCGACAGCTCAACCCGGCGTGAATTTCTGGGCATGATTGGCTTAACAGGAACGCGGGCCCCGTGAGGACCAACTCGTGAGAATCAACTCGTGAGGATCAACTTGTGAGCAGGGACATGAAGATCGATTTGCAGCATCTGCAGCAATGGGTCGGCAAGACGGAGCAGCAGACCGACTTTATTACACCGGCCCCTGTTGCCGCCCTGGCTGCCACCCTCGACCGCGACGAGCCACTGCCTCAGGACGGCGATCCGCTGCCGCCATTATGGCATTGGCTGTATTTTCTGCCAGTTCACCGGCAGTCGCAGCTGGGCCCGGATGGTCATCCCAAACGCGGCGGTTTTCTGCCACCGGTTCCGCTGCCACGACGCATGTGGGCGGGCAGCCAGTTAAGCTTTAAACGTGCGTTAACCGTAGGCAGTTCTATCCAGCGCACCTCCCGAATACTCGAGGTCAAGCACAAAAGCGGGCGTAGCGGCGAGCTGGTTTTTGTCAAGGTGCAGCACACTATCAACGATGCGCAGGGGCTGGCCATCAGCGAGGAACACACTCTCGTATACCGCGATAATCCCCGCCCCGACGCTGTGCCTGCAGTGCCCCAGCCAGCACCTGCCGATCATGCCTGGTCACGCGAGATTCACCCCGACCCGGTATTACTGTTTCGGTATTCGGCGCTGACTTTTAACGGCCATCGCATCCACTATGACAGACCGTACGCTACCGACACCGAAGGCTATCCTGGTCTGGTCGTGCATGGCCCTTTGATCGCAACGCTGTTACTGGATGCTCTGCGTCGCAACAACCCCAAGGCAAACGTCGCCAGTTTCTCGTTTCGCGCCTTGCGCCCTTTATTCGATATCAACCCGTTTGCCGTCTGCGGTCGCCCCGATGCCGAGAATAAAAGCATCCACCTCTGGGCACGCGATGCCGATGGTTACTTGACCATGGATGCCAGAGCTTGTTACTCAACGCCCTGACGTCTCGACCAGCACACACGGATGAATCGTAAAACCTGTTTAGTCACCGGCAGCGCTCGCCGTATCGGGGCCGCTATTGTGCGCACGCTGCATGCCGCAGGCGCAAACGTCGTTATCCATTATCACCAGTCGAAAACCGAGGCCATCCGGCTTGCTGCCGAACTGGAAGCCCAGCGCCCTGACTCCACCTTGCTGTTACAGGCGAATCTGCTCTGCCTGGATCAATTACCACAGCTTGTTCAGGCAACCGTAGCGCGCTTCGGCCAGCTTGATGTGCTGGTCAATAATGCCTCCAGCTTTTACGCTACCCCGGTTGGCACGATCACCCGCACCGCCTGGGACGACCTCATCGGCACCAATCTGCAAGTCCCTTTGTTTTTATCCCAGGCGGCCGCACCCGAGTTACAGCAAACCCAGGGAGTGATCGTCAATATCGTTGATATTTATGCCGAGCGTCCGCGCAAAGATTTTGTTGTCTACAGTTGTGCCAAGGCGGGGCTGGTGGCTTTGACCAAATCGCTGGCGCGCGAATTAGGCCCGGCTATTCGGGTCAATGGCGTCGCCCCGGGCGTTGCACTATGGCCCGCGGACGAGAACATGTACGATGCCGCAGCCAAACAGGCGATCCTGGCACAAACCGCCTTGCAACGCCCCGGCTCACCTGAAGACATCGCTGGCGCTGTCAAATTTCTGGCCCTGGAGGGCCATTACATTACCGGCCAGATTCTGGCTGTAGATGGCGGTCGCAGCATTAGCATTTAAAATGACTGCATTTTTTACTTGCTGAGCGCGTCGACCGAAACTACTATCGCCGCCTTGTTTATTACTCCGCTCGGATCAGACCGGTTAAAGAGACTAACGCACCATGACGACATTGACCCATCTGCAGCGCCTTGAAGCCGAAAGCATCGACATCATGCGCGAAGCGGTTGCTGAAAGCGAAAACCCGGTAATGCTGTACTCGGTTGGTAAGGACAGCTCCGTAATGCTGCATCTGGCAGCAAAAGCGTTTTATCCGTCCAAACCGCCATTTCCACTGCTACATGTGGATACCACCTGGAAATTTCGCGAGATGTACGCTTTCCGCGATGAGATGGCGCAAAAGCTCGGGCTCGATTTGATCATTCATACCAATCCCGAGGCCGTTGCGATGGATATCAATCCATTTAGCCATGGCTCCGCCGTACACACTGATATGTGGAAAACCCAGGGACTCAAGCAGGCGCTGGATAAATACGGCTTTGATGCCGCATTCGGCGGAGCCCGCCGCGATGAGGAAAAATCCCGCGCCAAGGAGCGGGTCTTTTCGATCCGTTCAGCGCAACACCGCTGGGATCCCAAAAAACAGCGCCCGGAACTGTGGCGGCTCTATAATGCCCGCAAAAACAAAGGCGAAAGCATTCGGGTGTTTCCCCTGTCCAACTGGACCGAGCTGGACATCTGGCAGTATATCTATCAGGAAAACATTCCCATCGTACCTTTGTATTTTGCCGCTGAACGTCCAGTGGTAGCCCGCGATGGCGCACTGATCATGGTCGATGACGAGCGCATGCCACTCGCCCCCGGTGAGCAGCCCATACATAAAAGCGTGCGCTTTCGCACCCTGGGCTGCTATCCCCTGACCGGTGCGGTCGAAAGCACGGCCAACACCCTGCACGCTATTATCCAGGAAATGCTGCTGGCCACGACCTCCGAACGGCAAGGCCGGGTGATCGATAATGACTCATCCGGTTCGATGGAAAAGAAAAAGCAAGAGGGTTATTTCTGATGACACAGATCCCGGACCAAGCCGCTCAGACAGCAACAGCGCAGGATATAGATCAGTATCTCAAAATCCACGAGCACAAGGATCTACTCCGCTTCATTACCTGCGGCAGCGTAGACGATGGCAAAAGCACCCTGATCGGGCGTTTGCTCTACGAATCAAAAATGCTGTTCGAAGATCAGCTTGCCACTCTTGAGGCTGATTCCAAAAAAATAGGTACACAGGGCGGTGCGCTGGATTTTGCACTGCTGGTGGACGGACTGGCAGCCGAGCGCGAACAAGGCATTACCATCGATGTCGCTTACCGTTTTTTCGCCACCGAGAAACGTAAATTTATTGTTGCCGACACGCCGGGCCATGAGCAGTACACCCGGAATATGGTCACCGGCGCGTCAACCGCTGCGGTCGCGATCATACTGATTGATGCCCGCAAAGGTGTGCTGATCCAGACCCGCCGGCACAGTTATCTGGTTGCGCTGCTGGGTATCCGTAAAATTGTCCTGGCTATCAACAAACTGGACATGGTGGATTACGATCAGAGCGTGTTCGAGCAGATCGAGGAAGAGTATCGCGCTTTTGCCCATCAGATCGGTCTGGACGATATCACCTGCATTCCCTTATCGGCGCTGCAGGGGGATAACGTCATTGCCCCCAGCCCGATAAATACGCCCTGGTATCATGGCCCTACCCTGCTCGGCTACCTGGAAACCGTTACCGTTGACGATGACGCCGCCAGCCGCCCGTTTCGCATGCCGGTACAATGGGTAAATCGCCCCAACCTGGATTTTCGCGGTTACTCGGGCCGGATTGTGGGTGGTGCGGTGCGCCCCGGCGATCGCCTGCGCATCCTGCCGGCCGGCAAGGAAAGCACTGTGGCGCGTATCGTTACCCAGGATGGCGATCTCGATCTCGCGGTGGCCGGCCAGTCCGTCACCCTGACCCTGAACGACGAGATCGATATCAGTCGCGGCGATGTCTTGGCGACCATCGATGCACCGCCGCTGGTCGCCGACCAGTTCGAGGCTCATATCATCTGGATGAGCGAAGAGCCGATGCTGCCGGGTCGGCCCTATCTGCTGAAACTGGGTGCCACAACGGTGGCTGCAACTCTGGCTGCGCCGAAGTACCAGGTTAATATCAATACCCTGGAACAACTGGCAGCAAAAACGCTGGAACTGAATGAAATCGGCGTCTGTAACCTGACCGTAAACCGCGCTATTCCGTTTGATCCTTATGCAGAAAACCGTGATATGGGCGGGTTTATCCTGATCGATCGAATCAGTAATACCACGGTCGGTGCAGGCCTGCTGAACTTCGCCCTGCGCCGCTCACAGAATATTCACTGGCAAGCCATCGAGATTAACAAACAGGCCCACGCTGCACTGAAAGGGCAAAAACCCTGTGTAGTCTGGTTTACCGGTCTGTCCGGTTCGGGTAAATCGACCATCGCTAATCTGGTGGAAAAACAACTGCACGCCCTGGGTCGGCACACCTACCTGCTGGATGGTGACAATGTGCGCCACGGCCTGAACAAGGATCTGGGCTTCACCGAAGCCGACCGGGTGGAGAATATCCGCCGTATCGCCGAAGTCGCCAAGCTGATGGTCGATGCCGGATTGATTGTACTGACCTCGTTTATCTCGCCCTTTCGGGCCGAGCGACGGATGGCGCGCGATATTCTGGAAACAGGCGAATTCTGCGAAGTTTTCGTCGACACACCACTGGCTGTTGCCGAACAACGCGACCCGAAAGGGTTATACAAAAAAGCCCGCCGTGGCGAATTGAAAAACTTCACCGGTATCGACTCGCCCTACGAAGCGCCGGAGGCCCCTGAAATCCACATTGACACCACCCAGCTTACATCTGAAGCCGCTGCTGAACAGATCGTAGCGCGGCTGCAGAGCATGGGCGTACTCGATTAAATGCACCTGAATATGAGTCTTTGCTGATGCAGCTACCCGCTCCCGATGATTACCAGGACCTGCGCGATGCCTTGCGCGATCTATGCCGCCGCTATCCCGACGAATACTGGCGTACTAACGACCGCGAACAGGGCTATCCCGAGGCGTTTGTCGCTGAACTGACCCAGGCCGGCTGGATGGCGGCCCTGATTCCGCAGGAATATGGCGGCTCCGGTCTGGGTCTGGCCGAAGCCTCGGTGATCATGGAAGAGATCAACCGCAACGGTGGCAATGCCGGCTTCTGCCACGGCCAGATGTATAATATGAACACATTGTTGCGCAATGGCTCGGACGCGCAGAAAAGCACTTATCTGCCCAAAATCGCGTCGGGTGAATTACGCCTGCAAGCCATGGGCGTCACCGAGCCCAGTACCGGCACCGACACCACCAAGCTTAAAACCACAGCGGTAAAAAAAGGCGACCGCTATATTATTAACGGCCAGAAAGTCTGGATATCACGGGTACAGCACTCGGAACTGATGATTCTGCTGGCACGCACCACCCCACTGGCTAAGGTCAAGAAAAAATCCCAGGGCATGTCAGTATTTCTGGTCGATCTGCGGGACGCTATCGGCAATGGTTTGACCGTGCAACCGATTGCCAATATGGTCGGCCACGAAACCAACGAGTTATTTTTCGACAATCTTGAAATTCCCGCTGAAAACCTGATTGGCGAAGAAGGCCAGGGCTTTAAATATATTCTGGACGGGCTTAACGCCGAGCGGGTTCTTATTGCCGCCGAATGCATCGGCGATGGTTACTGGTTTACCGAACGGGCGGTCAATTACGCTAATCAGCGCATCGTGTTTGATCGCCCTATCGGCCAGAACCAGGGGGTTCAGTTCCCGATTGCCGAAACCTACGTGGAAATCGAAGCAGCCAATCTGATGCGCTTCACAGCCTGCCAGCTGTTCGATGCCCGACAAGCCTGCGGGGCACAAGCCAATATGGCCAAATACCTGGCGGCCAAAGCCTCCTGGGAAGCTGCCAATGTCTGTCTGCAAACCCATGGCGGATTCGGTTTCGCCCATGAGTACGATATCGAACGCAAGTTTCGCGAAACCCGGCTGTATCAGGTGGCACCCATTTCAACCAACCTGATTCTGTCCTATATTGCCGAACATGTGCTGGGCCTGCCCAGATCGTTTTAAGCCCTCGCCTAAACTCCAGTACTCATACCAATGCAGAATCAATCTAATATTTACTTTGTTTGAAAGCGGCTTGGTGTCATTTTTACAGCACTGTTTGGAAGGGTTATTGTGGCCTACCCGTTAAATATCCTTGCAAAGTCTTAAGGCATCATAAATTGCCGCATGAATATTGCGCGAGGACACTGCATCACCAAGACGATAAAGCTGGTACTGACCTTGCGGATTACGCTGCACCGCCTGCGCCTGACCACGAATCAGCGCCCGGTAATCCACCTCGCCACCGTTGCTTGAAGCGGGTTTCAGTTCAAAGTAGATCTCGTCCAGCGGCAAGGTGCCGTGCTCAACAACAATCTGATCGACCAGGCGTTCTTCCTGTGCATCGATATAGTCACTGCCAATGATCGCCGCCAATTGATTGCCCTCGCGGCGCGCACCGATCAGACGCCGATTAATGGTTATCCGTACACCGCGACGCTGGAAAACCTGGGCATAGGGGACATGATTCAGCCCTCCCATTTCCGGTGCGAAGAAGCGCTCGGGGCTGACAATTTCAAGCGTTGAGCCGGCTTCAGCAAGATATTCCGCCGCCTGCATACCCTGATGACCGCCGTTGTCATCAAACAGCAACACATTCGAGCCGGGTTTCGCGTCGCCCGATAAAATATCCCAACTGGACACGACCAGCTCATTACCTTGTGTCAGAATGTCCGTATTGGGCAGGCCGCCGGTGGCAATCAGCACCACATCCGGCTTTTCGGCCAGCACCTCGGCCCCCTCAGCCAGCGTATTGAAGCGTATCTCCACACCCAGCGCAGCACAGCGTTCCAGACGCCAGTCGATGATACCGATCAGCTCTGCCCGACGTTTGCTGCGGGCTGCCAGACGCACCTGCCCGCCGGCCTGATCAGCCGCTTCGAACAGGATCACCTGATGACCCCGCTCGGCACTGACCCGGGCCGCCTCCAGACCGGCCGGCCCGGCACCGACGATAACGATTTTCCGCGCCTGCCCGGTGCTCCGCCGGATGATATGCGGCATGGTGGCTTCGCGGCCGGTGGCAGGATTATGAATGCACAGCGCTTCATGCCCTTCGTAGATGCGATCCAGGCAATAGGTCGCTCCCACGCAGGGGCGGATTTCGGCCTCGCGGCCCTCGCCGATCTTTTTCGCAATATGCGGGTCAGCGATATGCGCACGAGTCATGCCGACCATATCGAGCTTGCCCTCGGCTATCGCATGCCGGGCGGTGGCAACATCGTTGATACGAGCGGCGTGAAACACCGGGAACTGGGTTGCAGCACGCACTTCACCGGTAAAATCCAGATGTGGCGCCGCCGGCATGCCTTGAATGGGAATGACTTTGGACAGCGCGGCATCGGTTTCAATATGACCTTTGATCAGATTCAGGAAATCGATTTTCCCATCGGCGACCAGGCGCTGCGCAATCTCGACCCCTTCCTCCCGACTCAGGCCTTTGCTCCAGTCTTCATCGGCCACCATACGGACACCAACGATAAACTCCGTACCGACAGCGGCGCGGATCGCATCCAGTACCCGGCGGGTAAAACGCAGCCGGTTATCCAGCGAGCCATTGTATTCATCATCGCGCTGATTGGTGGCCGGTGACCAGAAGCCATCCAGCAGATGCCCGTAGGCTTCCAGTTCGATGCCGTCCAGTCCGGCCGCCTGCATACGGCTGGCCGCTGCGGCATAGTCACGCACGATACGATCCAGATCCCAGTCTTCGGCGGTTTTCGGAAAAGAGCGATGAGCCGGTTCACGAATCGGTGACGGTGCCAGTACCGGCAGCCAGTCCGCTTTGTTCCAGTTGGTGCGCCGCCCCAGATGAGTGATCTGAATCATCACTGCTGTGCCGTAGTCATGGCACTCGTCGGCCAGGTCTTTCAGCCAGGGGACAATCTCGTCTTTATAGGCATACAGATTACCGAACGCTGCTGGCGAATCTTCTGACACCACGGCAGAACCTGCTGTCATGGTCAGCGCAATACCGCCTTTGGCTTTTTCGACATGGTACAAGCGGTAACGCTGCTTCGGCATGCCCTCCTCGGAATAGGCAGGTTCATGCGAGGTTGACATGATGCGGTTTCTGAGCGTCAGATGTTTAAGCTGAAAAGGCTGTAACAGCGGATCTTTACGAGTCATGATTCATCTCAGATCAAAAGTCGGTTCAGAGGCAGCCACCGGAACAGGCCGCTCTCGGTTATATTAATATTATCCCGCCTAATGCTACAGCACAGCCTAATACCAGGCATCGTCCATAGCGGCTTTCTTTTTGCCGATATACTCACGCAATGCCTCGTCCACGGCCTCGTCCATAGGCGGCGCCTGATATTCCGCCAATAGTTTTTTCCAGCGTTTATTGGCGCGACTCATGCTGTTTTCCGAACCGTTTTCGGTCCATTGCTCGAACGAGTCGTTATCGGACAGATCGGAATCCCAGAAGGCGGTTTCGTAATTGGCCATGGTATGAGCGCAGCCAAAGAAGTGGTTGCCAGGCCCCACTTCGTGGAAAGCATCCAGCGCCAGTGCATTATCGTCGACCGCAATACCCGCCAGATAAGTATGCAGCGCGCCGCAAAGATCCGCATCCATGACGAATTTTTCGTAACTCATCGATAACAGTCCATCCAGAAAACCGGCCGAATGCAGAATAAAATTCGCGCCACACTGAATCGCAGCCAGCATCGACATCGTGCTTTCCTGCATGGCCTGACCATCCGGCAGTTTGGACGTCGTGAACGAACCCGAACAGCGCAGCGGCAGATTCAGCCGGCGGGCCAGTTGCCCGATCACCAGGGAGCCGAGTGCCGGTTCCGGTGTGCCGAAGGTCGGTGCACCCGAACGCAAGGACATCGAGGAGAGAAAATTGCCGAAAATCACGGGGGCGCCGGGCCGCTCAAGCTGGGTTAATGCGCAACCTACCATGGTCTCGGCCAGTGCCTGGGCAATTGCCCCGGCGCTGGTAACCGGCCCCATCGCCCCGCCCAGAATAAAGGGCACAACGACCGCCGCCTGATTGGCACGGGCATAGGCACGAGCGGCCTGAGTCATGACACCATCCCAGACCAGCGGCGAATTGACATTGACATTACCCAGGATCACACACTGCTGTTCGACAACATCCGGGCCGAACAGAATCCGGCACATCTCAATAGAGTCTTCCGCCCGCTCTGGCGCTGTCACCGACCCCATGAAGGCTTTGTCGGAATAACGCATGTGCGCATATACCATATCCAGATGGCGCTTGTTGACCGGTATATCGACCGGCTCGCAGATCGTACCGCCGGAGTGATGCAACCACGGTATCTGATAGGCCAGCCGGATAAAATTCTGAAAATCATCCAAAGTGCCATAACGGCGGCCCTTATCCAGATCCATCACAAACGGCGAGCCGTAAGCAGGCGACATGACTACACTATTGCCACCGATTTTCACGGACCGGGCGGGATTACGGGCATGCTGTATGAACGCTGCCGGCGCGGTCTTCAGCACCTCGCGTACCAGACCGGGCGGGAAGCGCACCCGCACACCATCGACCTCGGCTCCGGCTGCGCGCCATAACCGGATAGCCTCGTCATCGCCGCGAAACTCGATCCCGACTTCAGCCAGAATGCGGTCGGCCGTCTGTTCGATGCGCAGCAGGCCTTCCTCGGACAGAATCTCGTAACAGGGAATTTGCCGGGTAATATATGCGGGGGCCTGCGGGGCGCTGTGCTGACGACGCTGGGCACGTTTATCGGCTTGCCCGGAACGAGTCCGGCGGCGACTGGTGGTAGTAGTCATAGCGGTCTCCAAACAGTAATCATCGTGCTATCGTTATGATGTATGCGTGTAGATTGTAGCGATCCGCTAAGCGTTTGTGATCCAGATAAAAAATCATGGATGCTATAAAATCAGTTTATGGCTAACTGGCGTGCTGTTCTACCTTCCGCGAATGTGCTGCTGATCTTCGAAGCGGCTGCTCGCTGCCTGAGTTTTTCCCGTGCGGCAGAACAACTTGGCGTCAGCCAGCCAGCCGTCAGTCACGCGGTCAAACAACTGGAACAGCAGCTTGGCGTGCGCCTGTTCGAGCGCCAGCACCGGGGCGTGGGGCTGACTACGGCAGGGCAGCAATTTTATCAGGATGTCGCAACCGGGCTTGAACACATCTACCGCGCCGCTTATGAATTAAAACAAGCCCATAATACGAGCCGGGTCACACTGTCGGTGTCGACCGCTTTTGCCACCCACTGGCTTTTGCCACGCGTGACGCGCTTCAAACAGCTTTATCCAGCTATCGAACTGCGCTGCCTGACAACCGATACCGACACCGAATTGCAACAGGAAGGAGTGGATTTGCGTATCCCGCTGGGCGGGGGCGACTGGCCGCGTTATGACCGCTGGTATTTCACCGACGAGGCGGTCGTGGTGGTAGGTAGCCCTGCATATCTACAGCGGGCAGGTGGGCTGCAACAACCGGCCGATCTGCTGCACGAAACCCTGCTGCATCTGGAAGCCAATTACCCGCAACGCCTGGACTGGACCAGCTGGCTGCAGCACTATGGTGTTATGTTGCCGCGCGGCAGCCGGCAGTTTACGTTCAATGATTACTCCATCGTGATCCAGGCAGCGCTGGAAGGCCAGGGCCTGGCGTTAGGCTGGCTGCATATCATTGGCCCCTTGCTGGCGGAAGGCCGTTTATTGCAGGCCTTGCCGGAAATACTGATTACCGATAATCCGTTTTATATCCTGGCTCCCAGCAATAGTCCGCTCAGCCCGGCGGCGGAATGTCTGCGCGACTGGCTGATCACGGAAATCAAAACGGCGAATGATGCCAGGTGCCAATGATCGCATCGGTTATCGAGCACGTCTATCTAGTAGGTCGCCCGACCGCCGGATAAATCGAAACAGGCGCCGGTGTTAAAGCTGATCGCATCCGATACCAACCAGGCAGTCATCTGGGCGGCCTCCTCGACCGTGCCCAGGCGTTGCATCGGACTTTTGTCGATCATGGTCTGGACATGCGCCGGACTCATCTGCTGCAGGATATCGGTTTTGATAGCTGCCGGCGCAATGCAATTTACCAGCACCCCAGTCTGCGCCAGTTCTTTACCCAGCGATTTGGTCAGCGCAATAACACCGGCTTTGGCGGCACTGTAGGCAGAGGCATTCGGCGTGCCTTCCTTACCGGCCAGAGAAGCCATATTGACGATGCGGCCATAACCTCTGTCGACCATAGATGGCACCAGCGCCCGACAGCAATGAAACACCCCGACCAGATCGATCTCGACAATTCGCTGCCACTCGACTGGATCGTACTCGGCCAGCGGCACTGTCGAACCGGCAATACCAGCATTATTGACCAGAATATCGACCCGGTCATAGCGCTCGACAGCAGCCTGTGCAGCCTGTGCAACCGCCGCGCAGTCAGTGACATCGAGCGATACCTGACCGGCACAGTTCAGATCATCGGCAGCGGCCATATCCCATACCTCGACCCGGGCACCACAGGCGCTCAATAATTCCGTGATGGCGCGACCGATACCTTGCGCACCACCAGTGACCACAGCAATCCGCTGATCAAGATCGATATTGTTCATAACATTCCCCTTCGGTTTTAAAAAAAATTCTGGCGAAAAGATGCAACTACCAGCGCTCAGGGCTGGGTTATTATTGATAGTTTACTGTTTTGCGTCCAAGCCCAGGAGGCGGCATGAGCCAGGCCGAGAATTGTATTTTCTGTAAAATTGCACGCGCAGAAGCGCCTGCCGTAAAAATTTTTGAGGATGAACACACCCTTGCTTTTATGGATATTTATCCCGCTTCAGATGGGCATGCACTGGTCATCAGTAAAGCACATTATAAAAATCTGTTCGATATGAACCCGGCATTACTGACAGCAGTCAGCCTGACCACCCAGAAAGTGGGTTGGGCCATTTTACGAGCGCTGAATCCTGACGGCCTGCGGGTCATGCAATTCAATGGTGCCAGCGCGGGTCAGACAGTCTTTCATTATCATGTCCATCTGCGCCCGACGTATAGCGGACAGGATATACGCAGCCATGGCCGCGAGCTGCCTGATCGCGATCATATCAAGGATCTGGCCACTAAAATCCGTGCGGAGTTGGGCAATTGAAGCGCGCACTGCTGCTGCCCATCAGCGATTATCTGGCCGCGCTTGATCGGTTTCCTGCCGGCCTGGGCCTGCTGGATATTACATTAATGGGACTCGGCCTGTTGTTCAGCTGGCATATTTATGTCCCTCTGCATGAATTGCTGCATGCGCTGGGTTGCCTGCTGGGCGGCGGCACAGTTACCGTGCTGGAAATCGCACCACAGTATGGTGCGGCCTGGTTGCAGCAATGGTTCCCGTTCGTTCAGGTCGGTTCCGAGTACGCGGGCCGGTTAAGCGGTTTCGATACCGGCGGCAGTGATGCCGTCTATCTGCTAACCGTTTTTATGCCTTTTGTCCTGACCATCATCATCGGCGTACCCTTGCTGCGACTGGCCGGTGGTAATCGCTTCAGTCGTGCGCTTGGCATCAGGGCCGCGCTGCCGGTGGCCTACGCCGGCTTTATTTCACTGCCGGGCGACTGCTACGAAATGGGCTCGATTCTGGTCTCGCACTGGGCCAGCGTTTGGGGTAGCCCGTATCCTCCCGAACGCTGGCGTTCTGACGATCTGCCATTGTTGCTGCAGCAACTGTTCGGCAGCGGCGATGGTAATGTTCAGGATGCGTTTATTATCCTGCTCGCCTTTACTGTCGGCGTACTCATCGCGTATGCCATTTACTGGCTGGGAGCGGCACTGGCACAACGGTATGCCCGGTCAAGCAGCACTATTGCAACTCACTGAGGTCAAAAATAATAGTTGAGTTGCAGGATACAGGCATGCTGCGAACACTAGCGTTATTGGTACTACTGCTGGCATTAAGTCCGGCCCACGCCGCCAGTTCAGTGTTACTGCTGGAACTGGACGGCGTGATCGGGCCAGCCAGCAAAGATTTTGTACTGCGCGGACTGGCAACCGCACAGGCGCGCAACGCTGGGCTGGTAATTCTGCGTATGAATACGCCGGGCGGGCTGGATGATTCCATGCGCGATATTATCCAGGCTATTCTGGCGTCGCCAATTCCGGTGGCAAGCTACGTCGCACCCAGCGGAGCACGGGCCGCCAGCGCCGGCACCTATATCCTTTATGCCAGTCATATTGCAGCTATGGCACCGGCAACCAATCTGGGGGCTGCCACACCGGTGCAGATCGGCAGCGGTTTCCCTGGCGGCCCAGATGAGCAAACCCGTGAACAAGCTGAAAAACCAGCGACCACACCTGCCCCAGCAAACGGTCAGGCTCAAAACGAGCATTCGAGCCAGAATTCGGATCAGCCAGTAGTACAGCCCGATGATGCCCGCCCAGACGGGTCTCCAGATGATTCTATTGATAAACCACTATCAGGCAGTGCGATGGAACGCAAAATCACCAATGATGCCCGTGCCTATATCCGTGCGCTGGCGCAGTTGCGCGGTCGCAATGTGGAATGGGCGGAACGGGCGGTGGTACAAGCTGCCAGCCTGAGCGCGCAGGATGCACTGGCGCAAAATGTTATCGATCTGGTGGCCGTCAATGTAGCGGATTTACTAGCTCAGATTGAGGGTCGAACGGTACAGGTTGCAGGTACAGATCGTATGCTGAGTCTGGACAACCCCGTCATCGAAACCCTGCAGCCGGACTGGCGCAATCAGTTGCTCGCTATCATCACCCACCCGCAAGTGGCGTATATTCTCATGTTGCTCGGCATCTACGGCCTGTTTTTCGAGTTATCCAATCCCGGTGCCCTGATTCCCGGTGTACTGGGCGGCATTTGTTTGGTGCTGGCTTTGTTTGCCTTCCAGGTGTTACCGGTAAATTACGCCGGACTGGCGCTGATCATTCTGGGCTTTGGTTTTATGGTTGCAGAGGCTTTTGTGCCCAGTTTCGGCATCCTGGGACTGGGTGGCGTGGTCGCGTTTATTACCGGCTCGGTGATTTTATGGGACGATCAAAGCGGCGCGTTCGATGTCCCTCTGGTGCTGATTATCGGCTTTGCACTGGCCAGCGCAGTCGTGTTTATCGGACTGGGGACGCTGGCCTGGCGCAGCAACAGACACCCGCCCGTCAGTGGCGATGCGGCCCTGCTCGGCACCACCGCCACCGTCCTGGACACCATCCCCGCACACAGCACCGGTTGGGTGCGACTGCACGGCGAATCCTGGCGTGCCTGGACCGCACACGAACAAACGCTGACAGCAGGCGAAACCGTGCGAATTCGCGCCCGCGAAGGCCTGTTACTAACCGTAGCACCGGAGGATACTCATGTTACTTAATGTTTTGCTGATCGCGCTGGCGATACTGCTCGCCTTACTGTTTACATCGCTTAAAATTCTGCGCGAATATGAACGTGGCGTGGTGTTCTTTTTGGGGAAATTCCAGTCTGTGAAAGGGCCTGGCCTGATTATTATTGTGCCGGTCATTCAGCAGTACGTGCGGGTCGATCTGCGCACCGTGGTCATGGATGTGCCCAGTCAGGATGTCATCTCACGCGATAATGTCTCGGTCAAGGTCAATGCAGTCTTGTATTTCCGGGTAGTAGATCCGGAAAAAGCCATCATCCAGGTTGCGAACTATCTCGAAGCGACCAGCCAGTTGGCGCAAACCACGCTGCGCTCGGTGTTGGGTCAGCATGAACTGGATGAAATGCTGGCAGAGCGTGAAAAACTGAATCGTGATATTCAGGACATCGTGGACAGTCAGACCGATGCCTGGGGTATCAAAGTTGCTAATGTTGAAATCAAGCACATCGATCTCGATGAGAGCATGATCCGTGCAATTGCCCGTCAGGCCGAGGCCGAACGCTGGCGGCGCGCCAAAATCATCAATGCCGAGGGAGAATTCCAGGCTGCCGAAAAACTCCTGCATGCCTCGCAAATCATCTCCAAAAACCCGCAAGCATTGCAATTACGCTATCTGCAAACCTTGAATGATATCGCCGCAACCAATAATTCCACTATTGTCTTCCCCCTGCCGATGGATCTGCTCAAGCCTTTAATGCAGGAAAAACAGCAAGAAACCACACCGTAACCCCTATCTGCTGCTATCGTCGGCAGCTGACAGAACACATATACCCTGTGTGAGACAGCAATCATTAATATGCTTGAACAATCGTAAATTTTAATACATTCAGCACAGATTCATCTTTACAGTAGTAAATTAGCTAGTATTATTAACACAACGATCTTTTTGCTTTTTTGATACGCACCCGGCTGATTATTTTAGAGCACTCTAAAAATGAATAAGATATTGCTGTTTATCACCTGTTTATTCGCTTTATGGGCTACCTACAGCCTGTCCGAGAATGCGCCGCGTAGCGCGCTGGGCTTAGGCGCTGCGTATCACGTCAGCAACACGTATTAGAAATCCCCCCAGATACAAGTTCCTGCTCTTGTAGCTAAACAGGCCATTCTGGCCTGGCGCTTCAGACAGGCCGCTGCTATAGGGTAAAGGTTGTGTCTATTGCGAAGCGAGTGGCCGTTAAGCACATCTTGTTCAGGAAATAGCGCAGTGATGCAGGGTTTCTACACCGCTATCGGCCAGCCGCTGACAGAACCCGAAGTAGCGCAGTTGCTGCAAGAATTATTTCCGATTGCCAGAATAGTCACACTCGACACGTTAATAGCCGGGGATGCGCTTCCTGCCGGTATGCGGTGGCAGGATATTGCCGATATGGTCTACAGCGTCCATCGGCCAACCGGTGAATTTCCCACCCTGATCGATTTTTGTCTGTTCCCAGGAGCAGATTCCGAGTATTCCACGATAGCTGTCAGTGTTGCCCGCTATGTGTCTGATCACCTGGGCTGTCCGACACTTTGCGATGGTACGGGTATCGGTGACACCGCAGCGCCGTATTGGAGCGTGCTTTGCACACAAGGCAGGCTGTTTCTGGCGGATGATGCAGATACCGATTTCGCGGATGGTGCTGGCGGGCCGGTCAGAATCGTGCGCGAGATTAACCCGCCATGTTATCCCCTGGATGCCCAGGGAAATCTGCTCATAGCCTGCTAGGCCGTCGTCCGAACTGCTGAGGCAAAATCGGCAACTCGGAGCAGGCCGGTCTAACCCAGATGCGCCAGTAACGCGGCAGCGCGCTGAATATACTCGGCCTGATGCGGCTGCAAATCCTGTCCACCAATAGCCTGATGATAGGCCAGCAGCGGATCATCGCAAGGCGTTTTGATAGCGGACAGTTCTTCCAGTACCGCCAGTCCGCAAAACGGCACATACGGTGCGGAATAACCACCTTCATGCGCCAGTACCAGTTTGCCCGCACAAAGCTCAGCGGTCGCCTGCATCAGCTGCCGTGTCAAGCATCGATAGGTGTCGCTATGGCACATCATGCGCGCCAGCGGATCGACCACACTGCCATCAAAGCCACTGGCGACAAACACCAGTTGTGGTTCAAACCGTTGCAATGCGGGGATCACGATCTGCTCGAACGTAGCGCAATAGGCACCATGGCCGCTCCCTGCCGGTAACGGAATATTGATGTTATACCCCTTGCCTGCGCCAGCGCCATTGTCCTCTAACGCGCCGGAATGCAGAGGATACAAGCGGTCCTGATGAATGGAAATCGTCAGCACCGTGGGGTCGTCATAGAAAATAGCTTCGGTGCCGTTGCCGTGATGTACATCCCAGTCCACCACTGCAATCCTGTCCAGCCCGTACTGCGCCTGCAACTGTTTAATTGCGATTGCAATATTGGCGAACAGACAAAACCCTTTGCCTTCGTCCGGCTCGGCATGATGCCCCGGCGGGCGCACCAGCGCATAGGCATTATCCAGCTCACCCCGCCAGACCTGCTCTGCAGCCTGAACCACGCCACCGGCCGAGAGTGCTGCGATGTCATAACCGCGTGCGCCAAATGGTGCATCAGTGCCGCCATTGCCATGTCCGGCGCGGGATTGCTGCTGGATAGATTGTAAATAACGTTCCGTGTGTACCCGCAGGATTTGCTGCTCGCTGGCATAGCCTGGATTGATCCGATTCAGCTTATCGCTTAATCCGGTCACATCCAGCAGGTTTTTTAAACGTCGTTTGGTTTCCGGTTGCTCAATATGACGATCAGGCTGCACCCACTCACTGGGCGGCAATTCCAGCGCCGCGCTGCCGGTATCGTGCCACATATAGTATTCATGCCAGACCAGACCGGTTTTATTGAACCCGGTTTTATTGAACCCGGTTTAGTGGACCCGGTTTTAGTCGATTCCGTGTTAGCCGTCACAGTGATCTCTCCCGCCTAGCTTATCCGGTACACATCCACCCGCGCCAGATGACCTTGCTCGGCGGGGTCAAAAGGAAACACTTCGAACGCCGGCGTTTGAGCAATACGGCTGATGGCACCCTCGTCGCTCAGTGTATCCAGCATGGCACCATAACCACTGGTTGTGCGGGCATGATCGGTCAAGGCCAGGATCAGATAACCGCCGGGCCGGGTCACCGCACCAGCTCCCGGTAGCCGTGCGCTGGCGCATGACCGGTCGTGAAAGCACCAAACGTATAAACGGCATCGAAGCTGTCATCTTCAAAGTGCAAGCGCTGGCCCAGATCCATCCGGCGTAATTCGCTGTAAACCTGACGCACTCGCGCCACGGCCAGCATATCGTCGGATAAATCGATACCGGTGATAGCCTCATAGCCCAGCAGGGCCAGAAATTCACCGATACGTCCGGTGCCCACACCGGCATCCAGAATACGGGATTTGGTGTCAGACACATACTGCGCGACCAGCGCCGGGGCCAGTGAGAAATACGCATAACCGGCTGCCGCCAGATCGGTATCGTAACTGTTAGCCCAGTCCCGGTAAGCCTGTTGCAAAGCTTGCTGATCATGGCCGCTTTGATAGACGCGATCCAGTTTGTCTTTGAATGCACTCATTGCCGCTCCCCAATTGGTATCAGAATACTCTTTAGTATAGCCCGATGGCACTCCTGTGCCCGGCAGCTGTCGTATGGGTATGAATGCTTATCCATCAGCTTTTATGATTGCTTTGTCATTGAGCGCTACGCTGGGTCTCACGCTGCTCGTAACGTCTGAGTTGCAGGCCGACCCTTTGGCCCGCCAGCAGCAGCTGTCACGTCGACTGCAGGAGCAGCAGTTTGATCTGAAACTGCCGCAAACCCAGCGCCTGCCACCAGCCTTGCGTCAACCGCAGCAAACCCGGGCTTTAGATAACCGTCTACAGCGCCAAAACAATGCACAGCGGGATTTGCACGAGCAGCAGCGACGCGAGCTGTTGCACAAACCGCCACCATCCGCACCACAACAGAAGCGCGAACGCGAAGCGCAGGCGCTGGATTTCAAACTCAATAATAGTCGCTAACGCTGCGACACACGCTGTTCGGCAACCTGCAATACCTGGCCAACATGGGCACTGAACTGCTCGGCAGGCATGAAACCAACCACCCGGTATGCCGATCGCTCCACACCGTCACTGCCAAAAAACAGGATCGCGGGCGGCCCAACCAGCCGAAATCGCTTGAGCAAAGCCTGATCGGCCTCGTCATTGGCGGTTACATCAGCCTGTAACAAAATGGCGTTGTTGAGCTGCGCCTGCACGGCAGGATCACTGAAGGTGTACTTTTCCATTTCTTTGCAGGACACACACCAGTCGGCGTAAAAATCCAGCATCACCGGTCGGCCCCCCGCCTGGGCAATAACCCGATCCAGATCATCGACCGTTTTAATGGCGCTGAAGGTTAAGTGTTCCTGCTGCGCTGACGAGCCTGCCGCAAACAGAACCCCGCGCAAAGGTTGCAGGGCATCGCGCCCACCGGCTGCAACACCGACCAGAATCAACACACCGTAGACCAGCAAGACCACCCCGAAACCACGGGCCAGGGTAAACCAGCCGGACTTGCCCGTGCCGGCCTGCAGCGCCCCCATATAAACCGCGCAGATAATCAGCAGCATCGCCCACAACAGCATGGTCACAGCTTCCGGCAGGATGCGCTCCAGCAGATAAATCGCCACCCCCAGCATCAGCACGCCAAACACCGCTTTGATGCGATCCATCCAGACGCCTGCCTTGGGCAGCAATTTACCGGCCGAGGTGCCGATCACTAATAATGGCGCTCCCATACCCAGGCTCATGGCGAACAGCGCGGTGCCGCCTAATACCGCATCACCGGTACTGCCAATAACCGTCAGTACGCCAATCAGCGGTGGTGCCACGCACGGCCCGACAATCAGCGCTGACAACAGTCCCATCACGGCGACGCCGGAGTAACCTCCGCCCTGGCGATTACTGAGTTCGGACAATCTGGACTGCCAGCTGGACGGCATCTGCAGTTCATAAAAACCAAACATCGACAGTGCCAGTAAAACGAACAAACCGGCAAACGTCGTCAGTACCCAGGGATTCTGGAACCACACCTGGATATTCGCGCCCAGCAGCCCTGCCAGCACCCCGGCCACGGTATACGTCAATGCCATCGCCAGCACATAAACCAGTGACAATAGAAATGCGCGTCGCTGGGTCAGATGCGAGCCCTGGCCGACGATAATACTGGACAGGATCGGGATCATCGGAAATACGCACGGCGTGAATGCCAGTAACAGACCAAAGCCGAAAAATGCCGGCAAGGCCCAGAACTGCTGCCTGACCAGCAAACCGGCAATACGATCCTGTTCCGCAACAAAAGGAACAGCCGGCGCCGCATAAGCCGGACTGGCTGTCCCAGTATTGGCAGGGTTCGCAGTACTCGCAGTATTCGCATTGGGCGCTGCTATTACCTGTCCCGCGATGCCAGCATCGGGCGTCAGCAAGGTCGAGCCCGGCGCTGCAGGTGCGGCATTGCTGAGCAGGCCGGCAGGCAGACCCGGCAATTGCACCGGCACAAGCTGGGTTTGCGGCGGATAACACACCCCGATATCAGCACACCCCTGGAACCGGATCTGCAATTCCATTTCTTTGCTGGTGCCGGTTCGAACCATCGGCATATCGATACTGACTTTATCCCGGTAAATCTCGACTTCGCCGTAAAATTCATCGTGCTGCATGATGCCGGTCGGAAAAACCGGCTGCCCCAGTGTCACATCTGCGGTCAGCGACTCGAACTGAAACTGCTTGCGATACATATAACAACAGCTGTCGATAATCCAGCTGGCACGCAAAGTCTGGGCATCCACAGCGATTACACTGGGAATGAACGCGAACTCCGGCTCTGGCAGCTCGGGCCCTGCCATATTGGCCGTGCTATTGGCACCACCCTGGGTCAGGTTATCCAGCAGATTCAACGTGCCGGCGCTGAGGCCGGCGGGGGCCGGACTACTGGCAGCGGCAGCGCCTGTAGCGGCTACCGGGTCTTGCAAGGGTTCAGCGTTACCCGCCAGATCAGCCCGCGGGCCGGCGGCAGACCCGGCCGGTTGCAGCAATCCGGCGGTCGGCTCAGGTGCACCCGCCAGTTGCAGGCCGGTCGTTGCAGCCGGTGCCAACAACGCTGTGCTATCAGCGGCGGCGATTACGGTTGGTTCAGATGCAGACAGACGGGGACCGGGCTGAATTGTATTCTGCGGCGGCAGGGTCAGTGTTACGCTTATGTTTTGCGGTGGATAACAGACGCCCAGATCGGCGCAACCTTGCGAAACCGTAACTAACTCCAGCTCACCAGCCGCGCCGGATTCACGCTGAACCGGAATCTCAACGGCAACCTCATGGCGATAAATTTCCATTTCGCCGAAGAACTCATCATCCTTGATTTTCCCGGCAGGAAAGCGTGGTTCACCCAGCGCAATGCCTGCTGTGGCGGATTCGAACCTGAATCGCTCCCGATACATATAATAGCCGTCAGCAATTGCCCAACGAGCTACCAGCATGTTGGGATCATCTGCCTGCACAACGGCCTGCAGTGCGAAAGCCTGCTCCGCCCGCAGCAGTTCATCCGCATCCAGAGCCAGGCCGGTCCGCGCCCACAATCCGCTGCTTACCAGAATGATAAACAGCCCTATCCGCCACTTTGAAACTTGCATGAATGTCGCCCGTGTAGTCATGCTGGTACTGCTGCTAATACCAGATTAATGTCAGTTATCTATAATGTCCGTCTTATATCAGAATTTCTTAATATTATATATCGTAAACACATTCCTGCTTGCCAATTACGAAATCAGCCCCATTTTAGATGTGTCCTTATGACGGAGTTCCTGTCGCATGTCGCTTTAGTAATAGCGATCCTTAATGCCTTGACAGGCGCTTTCATATGACTATTATTAGCACTCGCTGGCGGTGAGTGCTAATATATTGGTACTCATATAGACCAATAAACGTCCATCTTCGTTCGACCAAGAATTTTTAGGAGAGACCTCAATGAGCATTCGTCCTTTGCATGACCGCGTCATCATCAAGCGGCTGGACTCGGAAACCAAGTCCGCCGGCGGCATTGTACTGCCCGATTCGGCTGCCGAAAAACCTTCGCGCGGCAAAGTCGTCGCGGTTGGTAACGGCAAACACCTCGACAACGGCGAAGTGCGTTCGCTGGATGTCAAAGTCGGTGACGAAGTGTTGTTCGGCAAATATTCCGGCAGCGAAGTCAAAGTGGATGGCGATGATCTGATCGTCATGCGCGAAGACGAAATCATGGCTGTTATCGAAGGCTAATCGCCCATTTAATCCCCGTTTCCCCAGGAGTTAGTTTCTCATGGCTGCAAAAGAAGTACGATTTTCTGATGATGCCCGCACCCGTATGGTGCGTGGCCTGAACATTCTGGCAAATGCCGTTAAAGTCACATTGGGCCCGAAAGGCCGTAACGTGCTGCTGGAAAAATCCTTCGGCGCCCCCACCGTCACAAAAGACGGCGTGTCCGTTGCCAAGGAAATCGAGCTGGAAGACAAGTTCGAAAATATGGGCGCGCAAATGGTGAAAGAAGTCTCCTCGCAGACTTCCGATGTTGCCGGTGACGGCACCACCACTGCCACCGTGCTGGCCCAGGCCATCGTGCGCGAAGGCATGAAAGCCGTTGCTGCCGGCATGAACCCGATGGATCTCAAGCGCGGTATCGACAAAGCCGTTGCCGCTGCTGTCCAGCAACTGGCCGCTCTGTCCACCCCCTGCTCCGACAGCAAAGCCATTGCCCAGGTTGGCACCATTTCCGCCAACTCCGATGAGTCCGTAGGCCAGATCATCGCCGAAGCGATGGAAAAAGTCGGTAAAGAAGGTGTCATCACCGTTGAAGAAGGCAAAAGCCTGGACAACGAACTCGACGTCGTCGAGGGTATGCAGTTCGACCGCGGTTATCTGTCCCCCTACTTCATTAACAATCAGGACAGCATGTCCTGCGAATTGGAAGATCCTTACATTCTGATTCACGACAAGAAAATCTCCAACATCCGGGAACTGCTGCCAGTGCTGGAATCAGTTGCCAAGTCCAGCCGTCCGCTGCTGATCATCGCTGAAGACGTCGAAGGCGAAGCGCTGGCCACTTTGGTTGTCAACACCATTCGCGGTATCGTGAAAGTATCGGCTGTGAAAGCACCGGGCTTCGGTGATCGCCGCAAAGCCATGCTGCAAGACATCGCCGTACTGACCGGTGGCCAGGTGATTTCGGAAGAAGTCGGCCTGACGCTGGAAAAAACCACGCTGGATGATCTCGGCACTGCCAAGAAAATCATCGTTTCGAAAGAGAACACCACTATCGTTGATGGCGCTGGTGTAGAAGCCGACATCAAAGCACGGGTTGATCAGATTCGTGTTCAGGTCGAGGAAACCACCTCCGACTACGATCGTGAAAAACTGCAAGAACGTGTTGCCAAACTGGCTGGCGGCGTTGCCGTGATCAAAGTCGGTGCAGCTACCGAAATCGAAATGAAAGAAAAGAAAGCCCGCGTCGAAGACGCCCTGCACGCGACCCGCGCCGCAGTGGAAGAAGGCGTGGTACCTGGCGGTGGTGTTGCCCTGATCCGTGCCCTGCAAACCATGGGTGAAATCAAGGGTGCCAACCACGATCAAGACGTCGGCATCAGCATTGCCCTGCGCGCCATGGAAGAGCCGCTGCGTCAAATCGTTGCTAACACCGGTCATAACGAAGCTTCCGTGGTGCTGAATGCTGTCAAAGGACAGACTGGCAACTACGGCTTCAATGCCGCCACCGAAGAATACGGCGACATGATCGAAATGGGTATCCTGGATCCCACCAAAGTGGCCCGTTCTGCCCTGCAGAACGCCTCTTCCGTTGCCGGTCTGCTGATCACCACCGAAGCCATGGTGGCTGAACTGCCGAAGAAAGAAGAGCACGGCGGTATGCCGCCGGGCGGCATGGACGGCATGGGTGGTATGGGCGGCATGGGCGGCATGATGTAAGCCTCCCCCCTGTCCTGAGCTATACCCACAACCCCCGCTCCGAGATAAACCGGAGCGGGGGTTGTTTTTTGTTACAGGTTATGGTCACTGAGCCATCCCGATCTGCGCGTCAGCGCACGGATTCGGCACTGCTGGATTTCATCCGCGAGCAGGTGCAGACCAACCGGTAGCAATTAAATGGCTCTCCAGTGGCCTGAAGTCACTCGACATGGTGGCTTTTTATCAATAACGTAGCGGCTATTGACAGCACACTGGGCCGTCGCACCATGCCAGCCTTCCATCATCGACCCGCTCATCAGTCTGACACATCGCACAGTTGCCCATGACTCGCCGCAACCGTTGGCTTTGCCTCCTGGCAGGAAGCCTGATCATAGCGCTGGCACTCAGTCCCTATCTGATCGGCTGGCAGATTGAGCATCAACTTAACGCGCAGGATTCGCCGCTTCAAGCAAGCTCGGCGCACACGCCGGCGCTGCAAATCCGGACGCTTCAGCGCGGCTGGCTGAGCAGTCAGGCCAGCAGCACCCTGGCGTTGCCTGGCACCCGCCTCGAGCTGCAACACAACATCGAACACGGGCCGCTCTCACTAAGCTGGCGACAACCTGCTCTGGCTGCATTGCATACTGTTCTGCCCGGCCCGCAGTGTCGCCGGATTGGTATCGATTGCGCGCAAACCTCCCTGGTGCTGAACTCGCTGCTGCAATGGGACGGCAGCAGCCAGCATCGTCTCAACATTCCCTATCTGCGAACCACGCAGTTTAGCCTGTTGAATGCAGACAGCAGCTTGCGTTTGCCTGCCTTCTCCCAGTCGCAACAAGCAGACGCCCTAGCTGTTATACCCACTGCTGTCGAGTTCAGTCTGCAGGCCGATCAGGTGCAGGCCCTAGCATTGTTCCAACTGAATGCGTTGCGTGCCGCTTTACAGATGAAGCCAGCGGAAAATGAGCTGGTGTTACGGTCACAACTCAGCGCTGGCGCTATTATCTGGCAGCAGCACAACTGGGGTGATCTGCGTCTTGAGCTACACGCCGAGCCGCTGGATACGGCCTTGCTGCTGCAGCTGCTGCAACAGCAACAGGCGGTTGATCAGCTGCTGGCGCTACAAAACTGGTTGACAGAAAAGCCGCTTTTCAGGCTGGAGCAGCTGTCGCTTGATCAGGCCAGACTGACGGCTCAGGGTAAGGTTCGGCTGCGTCCGGTCGAACTCTGGCAATTACTGCCTCGCCCCTCTCTGCAGACCCTGCTGTTGGCGCTGCTGGAATCCGCCGAGCTGGAATTGCGTATCGCGCCGGAACTGGCCGAACAACTGCTGGCGTTCTGGCACAGCGGCGAGATTTCCAGCCAGGCTATAGCGCGCGCACGCCAGCAATTGCGCGCCTGGTCACGAGCAGGTTTCGTCGATCTGCGCGATAATTATCTTCATAGCCACCTCGTTTTCAAAGATAATCAGTTGTTCGGGCAACCGCCCACACGATTATCTAACCAGAGCATGCCCACGCATGAATGATTTTCACACTGCACTAAGCACCTTGCCTAAACTGCTGCACAAGGACCTGCTGATACATTGGGAGTTGTTCCAGGATAATGCCGCCCGGCAGCAGCTCGAGATGCCCGATAATCCGGCCTTCTGGCAACAGCTGGTGCAGGTCTGGGGTAGCAGCGAATTTGTCGCCCGCGCCTGCATCCGGGAACCGGACCTGCTGCTCGAACTAAGCCAGCAGCAACTGCAGTCGCCCTGTCATGCCCAGCAGTTGCGTGACCAGCTGACGCAGGCCCTGGCCGGCTGTGAAGACAATGACAGTCTGCTCAGCGAGCGCTTGCGTACGTTCCGACGGCGCCAGATGGCACGTATTGCCTGGCGCGATCTGGCCGGCATCGCTGATGTGACAACCATATTGCGCGAGCTTTCTGATCTGGCCGATGTCATCCTGGACGAAACCCTGCAAAGACTGTACGACGGACTCTGCCAGCGCTACGGCACACCGCGCGGTGAAGACGGCGAACCACAGCAATTGATAGTATTGGGCATGGGCAAACTGGGTGGACAGGAACTGAATTTCTCCTCCGATATTGATC
Source organism: Gammaproteobacteria bacterium (assembly GCA_041396125.1). GTDB lineage: Bacteria > Pseudomonadota > Gammaproteobacteria > Competibacterales > Competibacteraceae > JAWKZG01. Next base: position 171,568 of record JAWKZG010000005.1, read on the forward strand.
TGATCTTCGCCTTTCCCCAACGCGGTCAGAGCGACGGCAGCAAAAGTATCGATAATGAAGATTTTTTCCGCCGCCTGAGCCAAAAGCTGATCAAACTGCTGTCTGAAATGACGGCTGAGGGCTTTGTTTACCGGGTTGATATGCGGTTACGTCCGTTCGGCGCTTCCGGCCCGCTGGCTATCCCGTTCAGCGCTTTTGAAGATTATTATCAGACCCATGGCCGGGAATGGGAACGCTACGCCATGATCAAGGCCCGGGTGGTGGCGGGCGATAAAGCACAGGGCGAACTCCTGCTGCAATCCCTGCAGCCGTTTGTGTACCGGCGCTATCTGGATTACGGTGCGTTTGAGTCCCTGCGTCAGATGAAAGCACTGATTGCCCAGGAAGTCGAACGAAAGGGCTTGCGCCGCAACGTCAAACTGGGCCCCGGCGGCATCCGTGAAATCGAATTTATCGGCCAGGCGTTTCAGCTGATCTATGGCGGACGTGAGCCCGAACTGCGACAGCGCAGTCTGCTGCCGGTACTGGATTATCTGGCTGCCAGTGGCCGCCTTAGCGAGGATACCGTGGACGCGTTGCAGCAGGCGTATTTCTTCCTGCGCCGCACGGAAAACCGCCTGCAGGCCTGGTCCGATCAGCAGACCCACAATCTGCCTCTGGAAAAACCGGCTAAATTACGACTGGCCTACAGCATGGGCTGTTCCGACTGGCCCGTCTTTGTGTCTGAATTGCTGGCCCATGTGGCCAATGTGAAAGAACAATTCCAGCTGGTATTTGCCGCTGAACAGACCGAACACTCGCAAGGCGGCAGCAGTGGGGTGGATCTTGGCAGTCTGTGGGATGATGCAAAACCCGACGAAGACAGCCTGGCACAACTGCGCGAACAGGGTTTCGCAGCACCGGAACAGGCCCTGCGCAGTCTGCAAAGATTGCATGACAGCTTCAGCTACCGGGCGCTCAGCCAGCAGGGCAGAGCCCGTCTGCATCAATTACTGCCCCTGCTGCTGCACACGGTGAGTCAGGTCGAACAGCCGGAAACCACCCTGGATCGCCTGGTTCATTTGCTGGAAGCCATTGCCCGCCGTTCCGTCTATCTGGCGCTGCTGGTGGAAAGCCCGGTAGCGCTGAACCAACTGGTCAAGCTGTGTGCCGCCAGCCCGCTGCTGGCCGATTATCTATCCCGCTATCCATTGCTGCTGGATGAACTCCTGAACCCGGCCACTCTGTATCAGCCGCTCGGGCGCAGCGGCCTGGAACAAGAGCTGGAACGCGAACTCAGCCGTGCCGGCGACAACGACGAGGAACGCCGCGTCGATGCGTTGCGGCACTTTAAACAGACCAATGAGCTACGCGTCGCAGCTGCCGATATCACTGGCGTTATCAATCTGATGGAGGTCAGTGATCATCTCACGGAAATCGCCGAAGTCGTGCTGAGCAGAGTGCTGACGTTGGCCTGGAGTGAACTGATTGCGCGCTTCGGACGCCCCCGCTGTCTGATCGAGGGTCAACCCTATGAGCCCGCACTGGCGATCATCGCCTACGGTAAACTTGGTGGCATCGAGCTGGGCTACGGTTCTGATCTGGATCTGGTGTTTCTGCACGACAGCAGCGGTGAGCAGCAATATACTGATGGTGCCAAACAAATCGACAACGCCAGCTTTTTCGCCAAGCTGGCACAGCGTATTATCCATTGGCTGAGCGCGCACACCACCGCCGGTGTACTGTACGAGGTCGATACCCGCCTGCGCCCCAGCGGGCGTTCCGGGTTATTAGTCAGCAGTTTCTCGGCCTTTGCCGAATACCAGCGCCACCAGGCCTGGACCTGGGAACATCAGGCCCTGGTGCGTACCCGTGTGATAGCCGGCCCGAAGCGACTCAACCAGCGTTTTCAGGAATTGCGCCAGGAAATTCTCTGTCAGCCCCGTGAACGCACCAAGCTGCGCCAGGAGGTCAAGGAAATGCGCGAGCGGATGCGGCTAGAACTCGGCAATCGCAAGCCCGGCATGTTTCATGTCAAACAGGATCGTGGCGGTATTGCTGACGTCGAGTTCATCGTGCAATACGCAGTACTGGCCTATGCCCACGATGAGCCACTGCTGGCCCGGCACAGCGATAATATTCGCCAGATCAGTGCCCTGGAAGTCGGTGAAATCCTGACCAGTTTCGAAGCCAGCCAATTACGCGACAGCTACCGTAATCTGCGCCGGCGGGCACATCAGTTGCGCTTGCAAGAGCAAGGCAATCTGGTTGAGGACAGCGACCTGAGCGAAGAACGGGAAAGCGTGATCCGCATCTGGCAAAAACTGTTGGAAACCGATAGCGCTTAAAAGCCCTATCGCATTAAAATGCAATATTTTTCGACTGGAGATTTAAGATTATGAGTATGGCTGATCGGGACGGCGTGATCTGGTATGACGGCCAATTAGTGCCCTGGCGTGAAGCCACCACCCATGTACTGACTCACACACTGCATTACGGCATGGGTATCTTTGAAGGTATACGGGCTTACAAAACCGAGCGTGGCACCTCGATTTTCCGGTTGCAGGAACATACCCAACGATTTCTCCGCTCCGCCAAGATCCTGGGCATGAAGCTGCCGCTGGAAGCCGGGACCATTAACGACGCGTGTCGCACGGTGATGCGGGAGAACGGCCTGACCGATGGCTATATTCGTCCGATGTCATTCTATGGCTCCGAAGGCATGGGGCTGCGCGCCAATAATCTGCAAGTCCACACCATTGTAGCCGCCTGGGAGTGGCCTGCTTATTTGGGCTCGGAAGGACTGGAGCGTGGCATCCGGGTACGAGTGGCTTCCTATACCCGGCATCATGTCAATGCCGCGATGGCCAAAGCCAAATGCAACGGCAATTACGTTAACTCCACGCTTGCCTTGCACGAAGCCTTGCGCGATGGCTTCGATGAAGCCATCCTGCTGGACGCCCAGGGTTATGTGGCCGAGGGCAGCGGCGAAAATATTTTTATCGTGCGCAACGGCAAGCTGTATACCCCGCCGCTGACCTCAGTGCTGGAAGGTATCACGCGGGATACCGTGCTGACGCTATGCGAGGAACTGGGCCTGCAAGTGCAGGAACGGCTGATGACCCGGGACGAACTCTACGTTGCCGACGAGGTCTTTTTTACGGGTACTGCCGCCGAAGTGACGCCCATCCGTGAAGTCGATGGTCGCACGATTGGCGACGGTAGCCGCGGACCGATCACCGAGCGCCTGCAAAGCCTGTATTTCGATCAGGTTTACGGGCGCCGTGATACCCATTCCGATTGGTTGGATTTAGTCTGAGTTTTACGGAGAGCATCTTATGAGCGCTACCCAGCAACCATTACCGCCAAATGCGGAAACACGTTACGAAATCACCCGCGCCGATCTGCCTCTGTCCTGTCCACTGCCCAGCATGTCGCTCTGGAATTCGCATCCCAAAGTTTATCTGGAGATCGAAAAAACCGGCACAGCGAAATGTCCGTATTGCGGGGCAGATTTTGTCCTGGTTGACAAATAATCCAGGCGCAGGCCAGCTGATATAATTTTACGGCTGACCGCAACGCATAAACGCTGATCAGGCCTTGTCCGCCAGCATCCCTTTCAGCAGTTCGAGATGGGAGCGGCCACGGGCCTGACGCTCTTCCGGTGGCAGCGGTTTATCCACCCCTTCCCAGCGCAGATCCTCAGCCGGCAATTCCTCCAGAAACCGGCTGGGGTCGCATTCTTCCCATTCGCCATAGCGTTTACGCCGTTTGGCCAGCGTGATAATCAGGCTGCGCTGGGCGCGGGTAATACCGACATAGGTTAAACGGCGCTCTTCTTCCAGCTGACCTTCCTGCACGCTGTTACGATGAGGTAATAAATCCTCTTCCATGCCCACCATAAACACATGCGGGAACTCCAACCCCTTGGCGGTATGCAAAGTCATCAGTGCAACAGCATCCTGTTCACTGTCATCGCTTTCCCGATCCAGACGGTCGACCAGCGTCATACGCGCCACCATGGCAGCCAGGCTTAAATTTTCCTGCTCCTGCAGCCGCTCCATCCAGTCGAGCAGTTCATCGACATTAGCAAGCCGGCGCTCAGCCTGACGCGGATCATTACTTTCACTTTTGAGCCATTCCCGGTAGCGGCAATCGTCGATCAAATCACGCACCAGCTGCACCGGTTCAGCGGTGTCCGTTTGGGCGCTCAGACGCTGCAGCCAGCGCGCAAAGACCTGCAGTCTTTGCAGCGGCCGCTCCGACAACAGCTGGCCCAGCCCCAGTTCGGTGCTTGCTGCCAGCAAAGATACACTGCGCTGGTTGGCATACACAGCCAGTTTTTCCAGGGTGCTCGGCCCCAGTTCGCGGCGTGGCGTATTGGCAACCCGTAAAAAGGCGACGTCATCATCAGGATTCACCAGCAACCGCAGGTATGCCAGTAAATCCTTCACCTCGACATAATCGAAAAACGAGTTGCCGCCGCTGATACGATAAGGAATACGATGGTCTCGCAAACGCTGTTCCAACAGGCGGGCCTGATGATTACTGCGGTATAAAATCGCATAGTCGCTATAGCGTGTGCTGTGCTTGAATTTATGGGTCAGCAGTTCGGCCGCTACCCGATCCGCTTCGTGTTCAGCATGTTTGCAAACAATGATCCGTACCGGCTCGCCGTGACCGAGTTCGCTCCAGAGCTTTTTTTCAAACACATGCGAATTGCGCGCAATCAATTGATTGGCAATTTTCAGAATCCGCCGCACCGAACGGTAATTCTGTTCCAGCTTGATCAGCTTCAGTTGCGGAAAATCGTCCGCCAGCAGACGCAGGTTTTCCGGTTGTGCCCCGCGCCAGGCATAAATCGACTGGTCATCATCGCCCACTACCGTCAATGCACCGCGCGCGCCCACCAGCGCTTTAACCAGCTGATACTGACAGGTGTTGGTGTCCTGGTATTCGTCGATCAATAAATAGCGGATGCGGTTTTGCCAGGTTTCCAGGATATCCGGGTGATCATCGAATAACACCAGCGGCAGCAGAATCAGATCATCGAAATCCACCGCGTTATAGGCTTGCAATTGTCGGGTATAATCGACATACACGTTAGCGGCCAGCTGTTGCAACTCATCCTCGCTTGCGCTGGCAGCCTGGTGCGGCAGGATGCGGGCACTTTTCCAGCGTGATATCTGCCATTGGATGGCCTGCACTTTGCTGGTGTCGCTGTCACCCGGAGCCAGGTCCTGGATCAATTGCAGGCTGTCGCGTGCATCATAAATGCTGAACCTGGCTTTAAAACCGAGCGCTTTATGTTCGCGTCGGATAATATCCAGACCCAGGGTGTGAAACGTCGATACCCGCAACCCCTGCGCAGCCTGACCGCGCAGCAGCTTGCCGACCCGCTCGCGCATTTCGCGGGCGGCTTTATTGGTGAAGGTCACCGCCGCGATACTGTAGGCCGGCATCCCGCACTCACGCACCAGATAGGCTATTTTCTGCGTGATAACACGGGTTTTACCGCTGCCAGCACCTGCCAGCACCAGTAATGGACCATTGATATAGCGTACGGCTGCTTGTTGTTGAGGATTAAGTTGCGCTGCCATAATTCAAGACAGATAAAGAAATAGACACTAGCATGAATTTCCTGAAACGTAACGTCGTATTACTGGCTTTGTGCCAGGCCATGATGATAACCGGTACCTCATTGATTTTGAGCAGCGCGGCCCTGGTCGGTCAACAGATCGGCGGCGCAGCGCTGGCCACTGTGCCGCTGGGCCTGATGTTTCTCGGCAATATGAGCATGATGTTCCCGGCCTCCTTGCTGATGAAGCATTATGGCCGTCGGGCGGGTTTTACACTGGGTGTGCTGCTGGCTCTGCTGGGTGCAGGTTTATGCGCCCTGGGTGTATCACAGGGGAATTTTATACTGTTTTCACTGGGCGCAATGGCCATTGGCATGTTTAACGGCACCGGTCAGTTTTTTCGCTTCGCAGCGGCCGATGCTGCCAGTGCCGATTACCGCAGCCGGGCTATTTCCTGGGTCCTGGCCGGCGGGGTGCTGGCGGCTTTGCTTGGCCCCAATCTGGCGGCCTTGACCCGTACCAGTTTTACGGTTGAATTTGCCGGTAGCTATGCTGCTTTGATCGGGGTTTATCTGATTGCATTAACCTTGATCTCCGCTCTCAGAATACCTCTGCCCACGCAGGAAGAACGCCGCAGCGGTGGCCGACCGCTGGCTGGCATCGTGCGCCAGCCCAAGTTTATCGTTGCTGTGCTTGGTGCCACAGTTGGCTACGGCGTGATGAACCTGGTCATGACGGCAACTCCTCTCGCCATGCATGCCTACGAACACCCTTTCGGTTCCACTGCGCTGGTTATCCAGTGGCATGTGCTGGGCATGTTCCTGCCATCGTTTTTCACGGGTCATCTGATTCGCTATTGCGGCGTTTTGAATATCATGCTGCTGGGTGGGCTGGCGTTGCTGGCTTGCGTCATCGTCAATTTATTAGGGGTGGATGTGCCGCATTTTATGGCGGCGCTGATTCTACTCGGCCTCGGCTGGAATTTTTTATATATCGGTGCCAGCACCTTGCTGACAGAGACTTATGAGCCCGCCGAAAAAGCCAAAACCCAGGCTTTGCATGATTTCATTGTGTTTTCGACCGTCACCGTTACCGCGTTCAGCGCGGGCGCTATTCATGGCCATTTTGGCTGGCAGATGATTAACCTGGGGGTGCTGCCTTTGATCGCGCTGACACTGCTGGCCACCAGCTGGTTGTATTTACAGCGCAAGCAGCCTGCGCCAACACCGGCAGGTTAAACATTGATTAGAGCGGTCAGGGTATGGTGTGCAAGGTGTTCAATTCGAGTATCAGTCCGCTGCTACCAAGTGCTACTGGCTCAGGTGTACGGGCCATTAATTCGCCTGTGGCTGCCGACAGGAAATCGAGGTCTTTATCGGTCAAGACCTCGACGCTATAGGTTTTATATTTGGTGTCGCCGCTCATGCTGATCGAAGGCGCGATCTTGAATGTCAGTGGCAAGGTAAAAGTGGTAAAAATCTGATTTTTAGCATCCAGTTCCACACCATTCTCGCCGGGATGAAACAGCTTGATGATCAGTCGATCCTGTGGCTCGATATGCTGCACCAGTTCGGGTGTGACGGTGATCGTACCCTGGATGAGAACCTCACTGATATCCACCCCGGCAGCGATGGGCGCAGCCAACGCTGCTAACAGGCCGAAACCGGTACAGCAGCGGCGCAACATTCTAGTTGTGCCGTGGAATCACATTATCTGCTGCCGTCCAGCCCGTAAATTTCACTTGTTTGGCCTTTTGATTCAGCATGGTGATACGCTCTTCAAATTGCACGAAAAACGTTACTTTATCTTTATCGCCCTGCTGCTCCAGGACTTTCACGAATGGTGCCATCATTTCATCCAGGTTGTCCCCGTCCATATACAAGCAGGTATTCTGGTATTCCTGCTGCAACTGTTCGAACGAATTTCCACCCTGGCTCTGAGCTGTGACAATCTGATCATACCGATCCGGCGTGTCGCAAACCCAGGAACCACGCTGCAGTACCAGGTCACCCTCTGCCGCCAACGTCAGTGATGATCCACTCATAATCAGCCCTGCGGCCAAAATCTTACTTAGCGTTTTCATACAACCTCCGCATCATTTGACTGTTCAGATTATTTCCAATAGGCACCTTCAATCGCCAGGGTTTCCAGATAGGCACCGAGTTGATTGATTTGCTCATCAGTCAATGCACCTTCCCAGGGTGGCATCAGGCCAATTCTGCCTTTTTTGCCTTTTTTGACTACTTCGACAAATCCTTTGTACCCGCTCCAGTGCTTGCGTAAGTCAGCGGCATAACGGCCCAGCGATGGTCCGCCAATACCGTCTGCCTTGGCGCCGTGGCAGGCGCTGCAAAAATTAGCGTACAATTTGCGGCCTTCCACAATCGACGGACAGTCGTCCGACAGTGGATTACTGGATTCGACCTGCAGTTCAATGCATAGCTCTTCTTTTTGTTTGTCAGTCTGAGCAGCGGCGTAGGGTGTTACGGCGATAAATGCGGCTATTGTCAAACCCGCAGCCAGTGAACACTGCTTACGCGCAGCCATTATTATGCCTTCATCTCCTGGCACGTCTTCGTCTCCTGATTGGTGGTGGTTTTTTATGTAAAAACGGGACAAGAAAATCTCTTGCCCCGCATTAGTGTCAATCGATTATGGCAGTTCGAATACCACAACCATTGAACTTTCCTGGTAGTTCAGGAGCTGATCTTTGTACAAGCCTGCTACCGCCCGGCCAACATAAGAACCATGACCTGTGGCAGCTGCAACATATTGCTTGCCGTCAACTTCATAAGAAATGATACCGCCATTGATACCGGAACCGACATTAAAGCGCCACAGCGCATCACCGGTATCACCATCAAGTGCTTCGACATAACCGTCGGACGTGCCGTTAAAGACCAGATTACTGCCGGTCGACATCAGCGCAGCATGCGGAATGATGTCATAACGTTTGTCCCACTTGATCTCACCACTGATCGGGTCGCGGGCAACCAGACGGCCATGCATGGTGTCATTCGGCGGATGGGTGCCTTCCCATTGCGCAGCCATAAAGGCCTGGGCAAAAGGTTCTAACACTCGTGTTTCACTGCCACCCGAGGCGGGCCCGCCTTCTTTTGGGTTAACTGTTAACCACATACACCACTCATTGATTTCCCGGAAAAACACCCCGGTATCGGGGTTATAGGCACCGGCGTTCCAGCTGTGGCCGCCATCAATAGCCGGGCAGACCAGGGTTTTTTCACCCGCTTTCGGCCATAGCATGTTTTCCCACTGGCCGGTTTCCATATTGAATCCGGTAGTCCAGTTCTGATTTTTCATGGCCGGATAGACATTGACCGGCTGACCCGTTTTACGGTCATTCACATGCATAAAACCATTTTTACCCGGATGCACAACCAGCTCACGACCATCTTCACCGGTAATCATCAAATACTCACCCGGTGAGGCGTCGTAATCAAAGGGATCGCTGGGGGCTTCCTGGAAATACCAGTTCAATTTGCCGGTATCCAGGTCCAGTGCCACTGTCGATGAAGTATAAAGGTTGGTGCCGGGGCGATGGCCATCAGCATTGACATCGGTACACTGATCGCCGCAGTAATCATAATCGGGATTGGGATTGCCGACGCCAATTAAGATTTGATTATTACCATAGTCGACCGTACCCGGCTGCCAGGAACCGCCACCACCGTATTTCCAGGAATCGCCACCCCAGGTTGCCAGGGCTTTTTCATCTCCCCGACCGGTTGTGTAGAAGGTCCATTTAATATCGCCGGTTTTCGGGTCAATACCGAAAATTTTGCCTTCAACCGGATATTCACCGCCGTTTTGCCCAATTACGAGCAGATCCGCACTGACAAACGTGGCAGCACCACTAAATCCAGCCGTATCTTTTTTGGAATCGACGATTTGCTTATCCCAAATCACCTCACCAGTATCTTCGTTCAGGGCCACCATCCGGCCATCGGTGGTTCCCATATAAACCCGGCCATCACCGACGGCCAGACCGCGGGTATGGGCGAAGAAGGAGCGCGATACGATAGAATCGTCCATCTCCGGCACCCAGACCCACTTACGGGCACCGGTCTTGGCGTCCAGAGCCCATACGGTAGAGGGATTGGTCGATAAAAACATCGTGCCATTAACGACTAGGGGCGTCGAATGCATGCCCTGCAACGACACACCAGGCTGAAACATCCAGGCCGCTTTCAGGTCTTTGACGTTTTCTTTGGTGATTTGTGTGAGGGGCTGTGGCGGAAAGCTGTATCCACCGTACGATGATAACTGCACCAGTTGGCGGGAGCGCAATTGGTAATATCTTCTGCAGTAGAAGCGGCAAATACGTTACTTGATGCAGCAAGCCCGGTCAGGGCAAACGCATCTCCTTACACACAAGTCTAGAATTCAATAATAAACAGCAAGATAGATTCTTGTTTCGACGCCTCTGACAAGGTTGTTGTACGCTGCAACGGAATACTGGATAAATGCTGAGAGGTCATAGCGATGAAGCTGGGCGGGCGAAGAACTCCACACGATTGATTTGGGCGATAAGCGTTTAAATGAACGAGCGGTGAAGTTTATTAGAGCGCCTGGGGGAGAAACCGATGAGCAGTATCCCAGGCTCGTGCAACGTGCTGGGCCGAGACGCAGGCGGCGTATCGCTTTCTGAGCCAAGAGGACTTGAGCTGGAAGCGCTCATGGCACCCCACTGGGCGTGTAGTGAGTCCCGGATGCGTGAACAACCGGTGGTGCTGTGTCTGCAGGACACGACGGAGCTAGACTTCAAGGGGCGGCAGAGTGGCGTGCGGGGCCGTTGAGCTACGAGAGCCAACGGGGTATGTACTTGCACGCCACGTATGCCGTGACGCCGTCGCGAGCCGCTGGGGGTACTGGATGCGTGGATGTGGGCACGGGCGCCGAAAGACGCGACGCGGCCAGTGCGGGGACGACGGAGAGTCTGCGTTGGACGGAAGGCTACGAGCGAGTCGCGGAATTAGCCCAATCGCCCGAGTTGAGCGCGACGCGGTTGGTGTATGTGGCGGATCGGGAAGCCGGACATGCGCACCTTTACTGGATAAAGCGCAGGCGGCTGGGTCCCGGCTGATTGGCTCATCCGCACGGCATAACCGCAGTCTGAAGGTGGCGATAAACTCTGGACGACAGTGGCGCAGAGTGCCCCACTCGGTGAGGTGAGTTTTCAGCTGACCGGCGGGTCGCGGGCGGACGGCGCGGCGGGTACGCCAAACCCTACGGGTGGCAGCGGGTGACACTGCCGGCCACGACGGATGCGCCGGCACTCACGGTGAATTTATTAATGAATCGCCGAGGAAATCGAGGCCCCGGCGGCGTCAAGCCGGTGCTGTGGCGTTTACTGAGCAATCGCGACATCCCCCATCAGGCGGCGGCACCTGAGCTGGATCAGCTGGTATCTGGCACGCTGGGAAATCGAACTGTTTTTTGATTCTCAAACAGGGCTGTCGGCTCGAAGCGCTACAACTGTCTACGTTAGCGCGCATGGAGCGGGCTATAGCGCTGTATCTGATCGTGAGCTGGCGTATAGGCCGCTTTGATGCGCCTGGGACGCACAGTGCCGGATTTGGACGTCAACCTGGTATTGGCTGAGGAGGAGTGGCGGGGGCGTATTTACTGGCCGAACAGCCCATGCCCCAGCAGCCCCACATCTCAACGCTGCCTTGCGCATGATCGCCAGACTGGGCGGCTTTTTAGGGCGCAAGGGCGATGGCGAGCCCGGTGCAAAGACCCTCTGGCTGGGCTTGCAGCGGGTGATGGATTTCACCGCAGGCCTGCGCTATGCCCGGCAAATCGGGGCTTTTTGACTTGTGTGTAAAGAGATGGGGCAAACGCCACCGCAGCATACCCTGCCTTATAGAGCATGGACATGACAAACTTCCTCCTTTACTTAACCCTTTTAATGAGTTATTCAATTATTAATAATCAACCCCGTCTGGCTGCTTTAATATTTTAATAGCTAATAAAAAGCGACCTATTCGGGTATCGATGACAATGCCACGCAAATGACATTGTCTAAGAAGTTTAGCATGGCTTTTGTCAGTTGGAAGGTATCACGCGTATTTTCAATCTTAATATTTTTTATGCGAGCATCAGGAAGATTGTTTTAAAACGGGCCAGGCAGCATTCAAATAGCGGATCATCGACCATAAAGTAAGCCCTGCCGCAAGCAGCAGCAGAATCTGTCCGGCTTCTATTACAGGCAATCCCCATAGTGGATCACGATACAGTAATAACAGTAAGGCAGTCATTTGTGCTGCTGTTTTCCATTTACCTAGCCGGGAAACACTCACCACACCCCGGCGACCTAATTGCGCCATCCATTCGCGCAGCGCTGAAATAGCGATTTCGCGACCGATGATAATCGCGGTTGAAAGTGCCATCAGGGCGCTTGGAATAGCCTGCACTAACAGGATTAATGCCGTTGCCACCAGTAGCTTGTCTGCTACCGGATCCAGAAAAGCACCGAAGGCGGAAGTCTGCTCCCAACGGCGGGCCAGATAACCATCCAGCCAGTCGGTAATCGCAGCCAGTGCAAACAACAGCGTGCACCAGATATTCGACCAGCCGAGGGGCAGATAGAACAGAACGATAAAGACAGGGATGATGGCGATCCGCAGCAGCGTCAGTGCGGTGGGTAAATTGTACTGCATGATCGTGCTCAGTGTTCTCCGTGAAACGCGTCGTAAATACGTTGTGCCAGCTCCCGACTAATGCCGTCAATGCGGGCAATATCTTCTACCCCGGCGCGGGCCAGTTGTTGTAATCCGCCGAATTGTTTAAGCAACTGTTGACGCCGTTTCTGCCCTACGCCCACAATGCCTTCCAGTATCGATGTTGTACGTTTTTTAGCTCGGCGCTGGCGATGCCCGGTAATAGCAAACCGATGTGCTTCGTCACGAATTTGCTGCACCAGATGTAAGGCAGCGGAATCAGAAGGCAGTATAAAAGGGGTACTGCTGCCGGACAAGTAAAGTGCTTCCAGGCCAGCCCGGCGCTCGGGGCCTTTCGCTACCCCAATCAGTGTCACGCCGGTTACCTGTAACTCATCCAATACTTCCCGTGCCTGCCGTAACTGGCCTTTCCCGCCATCAATAAACAAAATGTCCGGCAATTTGGCGTCCTCTTCCTGCAGCCGTTTATAGCGCCGCTGCAAAGCCTGACGCATGGCGGCATAATCATCACCTGCCGTAATGCCTTCGACATTATAGCGCCGATAGTCGGATTTCAGCGGACCCTCTTCATTGAACACCACGCACGAGGCCACAGTGGCCTCGCCCATGGTATGGCTGATATCGAAACACTCCATGCGGGTAGGGGTAAAATCCAGTCGCAGAGCCGCACTTAAAGCGTCCAGCCGACGCTGCATCCCCGCCCGGCTGGACAATTCCGCTATTAAGGCATGCTCGGCATTGCGCTCGGCCATTTCCAGCCAGCGGGCGCGTTCGCCCCGCACACGGTGACTGATAGTCACTTTACGGCCAGCGCGCTGACTGAGCGCTTCCATCAGCACAGCGCGCTCGGCGGGCAGTTTATTAACCAGCAGTTCCGACGGAATATCCTTGTTCATATAATATTGCGCCATGAAAGCCCCCAATACATCGGCCGCAGTTTCATCAGCAGGAATATGCGGGAAATATTTATTGTTGCCGAGTAAGCGACCGGTGCGGAAGAAAAACACCTGCACACAAGCATAACCACCCTGTAAAGCGCAGGCCAGCACATCCAGATCGCCCCGCTCGGCGCTGACATGCTGGCGCTCCTGGATTTGCCGTAATTGCACGGTTGATCACGGTATTGCGCAGCCTGTTCCGAATTTCAGCGTGGCGGCTGCAGCTTCCATCCGCTGTACAATCTCATCCACCACTTCGCTGCTGCGCCATTCAGATAACCGCACCGCATCGCTGACGTCCTGCTGATAGGCAGCGACTGTGGTCATCCCGGTGCACGGCCCTGAACAGCGTTTGATCTGATACTGCAGACATGGCCGGCTTCGGTTGGCAAAAAATACCTCGTCGCAGGAGCGTAATCTGAAGATTTTCTGCAGCATAACCAGCGTTTCCCTGACCGCATGAGAATTCGGATACGGCCCGAAATAACGCCCCGGTGCCCGCCGCGCCCCCCGATGCATAGACAGACGGGGAAAGTCGCCCGCACTCATGTGAATCAGTGGATAACCCTTGTCATCCCGCAACAGCACGTTATAACGGGGCTGGAAGCGTTTAATCAGCGTGCTTTCCAGAATCAGGGCCTCTGCTTCAGTATGCGTTACCGTGACCTCGATAGCGCGGATATGCCCTACCATATTGCGCACTTTGGCTGACGCCGGCTGACCGCGGAAATAGCTACTGACCCGCTTTTTCAGATTGCGCGCTTTACCGATATAAATCACTTTCCCGGTGGCATCCAGCATCCGATATACGCCGGGCAAAGCGGTCAGCGTTTTCAAAAAAGCTTTAGCGTCAAAAGGCGTGCTGGTATCACTCATGAGTAAACCGAAATGGGCTGGGCTGACGTGCTGAGTCGTGGACATTGAAGACAATCGGCATTATAAAGCACAAAACTAAAAGACAACCGTACCCTACTTCGCCTGGCTGTAAACCCTGGACCTGAACCATGCTATATCCTTTTGCCCGTGCCGCCCTGTTTCAGCTGGAACCGGAAACTGCGCATCGCCTAGCGCTAGGCAGCCTGCAGTACGCGGCCCGACTGGGTCTGTTATCTACCCCGAAGCCGCCAGAAAAGCAGAGACCACACCAGGTCATGGGCTTAACATTTCCCAATCCGGTGGGTTTGGCCGCCGGCCTGGACAAAAACGGGCAATACATCGATGGTCTTGCCACCCTGGGGTTTGGGTTCATTGAAGTCGGTACTGTCACACCGCGACCGCAACCCGGCAATCCGCGTCCACGCCTGTTTCGTCTGCCAGCAGCACAGGCCTTGATCAACCGGCTGGGCTTCAATAACCAGGGGGTTGATGCGCTGCTGAACAACATCCAGCACCGCCATTACCAAGGTGTGCTCGGCATCAATATCGGCAAGAACTTCGATACTCCGCTGGAATACGCAGCAGATGATTACCGCACGGCATTGAGTAAAGTTTACCCGTACGCCAGCTATGTTACCGTCAACATCTCTTCACCCAACACGCCAGGGTTGCGCGATCTGCAATATGGCGAGTCGCTGCAACACCTGCTGCATACACTGAAAGAAACACAATCCCAGCTCAGCCAAACCCATGCTCATTATGTCCCCCTGGCACTGAAACTGGCACCGGATATGAGTGACACTGATATTCCACTGATCGCCGATGCGCTGATCGCCCATGAGATAGATGCGGTTATCGCCAGCAATACCACTTTTTCACGGACCGGCGTAGACACGCTCAAACATGCCAATGAAAACGGTGGCCTGAGTGGCGCACCCCTGTTTTCCCGTTCCACAGAAGTCGTGCGCTTGCTACATCAGGTGCTGGGTGGGAAAATGCCCATCATTGCCGCAGGCGGTATCCTGAGCGGCGCGGACGCAGTAGCCAAATTGCAGGCGGGTGCCAGTCTGGTTCAACTTTACACCGGCTTGGTTTATCGGGGTCCAGCGCTTGTCAGTGAGGTGGTCAATGCCTGCCAAGCCTACCGACAAAACTCTTCATCCAGCTAACATTCATCATTCATAATGTCAAAAATAGAATGGTATTTCGATTTCATTTCGCCGTTCGCGTATTTGCAATCCGAACGCCTGCATGAATTCCCGCCCTACGGCGAAGTGCACTTCAAACCCGTCCTGTTTGCCGGTTTGCTCAATCATTGGGGGCAGAAAGGGCCAGCCGAACTACCTGGCAAACGGCGCTTTTCGTATCGCCACTTGCAATGGCAGGCACAACGGCACGGCATTGCTTTCAAGATGCCGCCCCGACACCCGTTCAATCCGCTGCAGCTGTTACGCCTGGCAATAGCGCTGGGTTGCCAGCCACAACATATACAAGATATTTTCCGTTTTGTCTGGCAGGAAGGTCGTGATCCTGGCAACCCTGCTGAACTCGCAGCGCTACAGGCTCGTTTAGGCGTCTCTGACAGCACTATCATGGAACAGCCCGCGATCAAGGCAACCCTGCGCAACAATACTGAACAAGCTATCGGGCAGGGCATTTTCGGTGTCCCGACAATACTCATTAACGGTGAGTTATTCTGGGGCTTTGATGCAACCGATATGGCACTGGATTATCTGCGCGATCCGAACCTGTTCGAGAACCCCGAAATGCAGCGCATCAGCCATTTACCCTGTGGCGCACAACGGAGAAAAGAATGATCGAATCCAGTCGTATCAGCATCCCGGAATTCGAACAGCTGTGCAATGAGCGCGTTCCTTCGGGCGGGCGTATAAAAGTGGAAACGCTGGCACCCGGCCGGGCGGTAATTCGTTTACCCTACGATCCGGCTAATCTACGGCCCGGTGGCACCATTTCCGGACCGGCGCAGATGGCGCTGGCCGATGTTGCAATGTACGCGGTGGTGCTGAGCCTGATCGGTCGGGTGGAGCTGGCGGTGACAACCAACCTCAATATTAATTTCCTGCGTCGGCCACAACCGGGAGACTTACTGGCTCACGGCCAGATTCTCAAACTCGGCAAACGGCTGGCGGTGGGCGATGTCACACTTTACTCTGAAAGTGATCCGCATCCGGTCGCACACGCTACCAGCACCTATTCGATTCCGCCGCACGCAGCGGTGGATATTTAAACCCCTTCTACCAGCAAGACCTGGGAATCTGCTGCCTGCCAGCGCAATTTGACGATGTCCTGATACTCCGGCGAATGATAAAAGCTGAGCGCTTGCTCGTAACTGGGAAACTCGATCAAAACCGTGCGATTTAAATCTGTACTGTCGCCTTCCAGCAGCTCCATACGTCCGCCGCGGGCAATAAAACGACCGCCAAATCGGGCAATCGCGCCGGGCGTCTGAGCGGTATACTGCTGATAGGTAGCCGGATCTTTAACGTTGACCCGGGCGATGATATAAGCGGCCATGCGTACTCCTCAAACGGGTAAACTCCCATTATGCGATAATTTGCGGTTAGCGGTAAGACTTCGCTATCCAGCAGGCTCACATAACGGGTTTAAATGAAGGATTCAGGCAGGGGATCTGAACAATGCTGTTTTTGCTGTTACAGCGCTGATGATTATTAACCTTTTATTAAGGTTTACAAGGTTACACTATCCCATTGTAACGAACGTGAACACTAGAACATTCATGCGATTTTTGCCCGCCTACCGCTGTATCCCCTTGCTGCTTTTACTACTGACCCTGCCCGGCTGCACAACGCCGCCAGCTGAACAGATAGCGGCACCACCCGATCTGGACTTGCGCACCACCGAGCCGGGCGACTTGATCCGTCTGCGCCGCCTGACACAGGCTGATTTCAGCGCAGAATCGCCCCCGTTAACGCCCACTCCGGGCATTGTCAGGCTGGGACTGCATCCCAGTCTCGGTATTTTGGTATCACCCTACGCCACGCTGGGTTTTCGTCCGATCACGGCAGACGATGGCAGTGAGCAATTCGAGATGCTCGCCAAAAACGTGTCTTATACTGCGGTGCTGGATCGACGCCACTCCTGGCTTAGCCCGGAACTGACACCGGCCCAGTTAGGCTATGTACTGCCATATGCCTATGTGCATTTCAGCCTCTACGAAAGCGCCGCGCGGCGACTGACACAAACCGCGTCCGAATTGCTGGCCGAAGGCTACCGGGGCAGACAACCCCTGGCCCTGGTGCAGCAGTTTACCAATGCGATGGCTGAGCGCATTAAACAGGAGCTGGCGCAGGTGGAAGCGAAGGCACGGGAGTTCGACCTGGCGACCACACAGCAAGTGGATACCAAAGCACTACTGGCCTGGAGCGAACAGATTGAGCAGGAATTGCGTGCGACCGAGCAGCTGAGCTACAGCACTTTTATGGAAACAAACTTTCCAGGTGCCTTGACCAACCGCATCAATCAACTCGCATTTGCTAATGCTGGTTTGTACGATCCCGGCCCCTGCGAGGGCATGGTGCTAAAGTTACAAAGTCTGGGGCATTTCGGCTGCGTTTCATCAAAAATTCCCGAATTTATAAAAAAAACCCAGCAGATACCGCTGCGCAAAAATTTAACCTTCGGGGTGCAGTTTACGCCGGCCGGTTTGCGCGCCAAACAATGGGCGGAATTAGACGTTGTCACAGTTTATCCTGAACCCGGCGTACGCCCACCTGATGCAAGCAAATCATACAGCAGCAATATAGCGCAGATTTTAGTCAGTGGTGATAGCGCCAATTCATCCAATCTCTATCTTTATCAACTGAGTAACGACTGGGAACTGGTGCCTGGCAGCTGGCGCTTCGAGTTTTATTCACAGGGCCAGAAAATCGGTGAACAGGTCTTTGAACTGGTCGCCCCCTGACCTGCCCTCGCAACCCTAACCATCTGGGATATAAACCGTATGACCTTATCTCACTTGCAGTCCTGTTTCTTACTGTTGCTGCTCATCCTGCCGGTGCACATGCTGCTAGCCGATGAAGCCGATGTCCTGGATGTTCAGATACAGCGCTCGGCAACAGGTACGTATCGCATCGATGTCACCGTACAACATGCTGATAGCGGCTGGGATCACTATGCTGATCGCTGGGATGTGCTCGCGCCCGACGGCAGCGTATTGGGCACCCGCACATTGCTGCACCCGCACGAACATGAACAACCGTTCACCCGCAGTTTATCCGGGCTTGTGATTCCAGCTGATATCAAAACGATTACCGTGCGGGCACACGATTCAGTACATGCTTACGGCGGTATCGACATAACCCTGGCCGTACCGCATTAAAATGCTTAGTTGGTTTTGAGCAACAGGGCAGGAATATTATTTTCGCTCAAACGACGATTCAGATTTTCGGCAACACTTTTGCTAAGTAGCGGGCCAATGCGCACTCGGTGAATGGGTTTGTTATTGCTGACCCCCGCCTCGACCCGCGCCCGTATGCCCATTATCGCCAGTTTTGCCCGGATTCGGTCGGCATCATCAAAAGTGCTGTAAGCACCTGCCTGAATCATCCAGCTGCCACTTGGCGCTGTATTCGCCGTCTGCGCGGACGCAGCGGCAGGTTTGGCGGCAGCTGGCTTATCGGAACTCCGTCCCTGGCGCGAGATCAATTCGATCTTCGGCATTTCGACGGCTTTGGGTTTAGCCCTGGTTTGGGCGGTTTCAGCAGGCGCTTTGTTTTTAGCAGGTACTTTATCGGCCACCGCAGTGCTTTGCTGTGGCTTTTCTTTGGCCTTCTGCTGAGCACTTTCCTGCTTTGGCGGTGCCTGCAACTCACGTTTGTCGCGGCGATTAATCTCATCCTGACCAATCACCAATTGCCGTTTGGGCAACTCGTTGTAAAAATCGTATTTGGGTTTAATCGATTGTAAAACGGATTGCTGCGGAACTGCCGGGGAAACAGCGGGAGCCGCGGATGTGGCGGTATTGCCCTCGGTTGACACAGCTGCCACTGTGCCTGTTTGTGCCGTGCGCTGGGCCGGCGCGTTTTGTTTGATGTACGCCAGACCAACAGCAAACGCACCAACCAGCAGCAAAGTAACAACTAACAGGCCCCGATTGCGAACCTGCTGCTTGGGGGGCGACGCTTGGCGTCGCGCTGACGAACGGCGTGCGCTCACATAACCTCCGGTGCCGACACTCCAACCAACTGCAGGCCATTATGCAACACTTGTCGCGTTGCTGCGACAAGATTTAGCCGCGCGTTACGCAGTTCCGGCTCGTCAACGATAAATTGATGCGCATCATAATAAGTATGCAGCGCATTGGCCAAATCCCGCAGGTATTGCGTCAACAGCTGTGGCTCCAGATTGACCGTCGCGGCTTCCACCAGCTCCGGATAACGCGCCAGCTCGACCAGTAAAGCGTCTTCCTGCGGCTCGCTCAGGCGCTGATAATGTGCTTGACCGAGAGCCTGGTCGTGCATCAGGCCTTTTTCAGCCAACTGACGAAAAACACTGCATATTCTGGCATGGGCATACTGCACATAATAGACCGGATTATCCATCGAACGCGCGCGCGCCAGATCAATATCAAAAGCCAGTTGCGAATCCGCCTTGCGCATGACGAAAAAATATCGAGTAGCGTCACGGCCAACTTCATCGATCAGATCGCGCAGCGTCACATAACTGCCGGCCCGCTTCGAAATTTTAACCTCAGCGCCGGCACGCAGCACCGTGACCATCTGGTGCAGCACGTACTCCGGCCAGCCTTCGGGAATGCCGACCTGCAGGGCCTGCAAACCGGCCCGCACACGCTTCACTGTACTGTGGTGATCAGCGCCCTGCTCGTTAATGACCCGTTTGAAACCACGCTGCCATTTCGTCAGGTGATACGCCACATCGGGCAGAAAATAGGTATACGAGCCGTCGGATTTGCGCATCACCCGGTCTTTGTCATCGCCAAAATCGGTGGTGCGCAGCCACAAGGCACCGTCCCGCTCATAGGTATAACCATTGTCGATCAATGTCTGGGTTGTTTGTTCCACCAGACCATCGCTGTAAAGTGCGCTTTCCAGATAATACACGTCAAAATGCACACCAAATGCGCGCAGATCCAGATCCTGTTCACGGCGCAAATAAGCCACGGCAAAGCGGCGGATCGCGTCGGCATCATCCGGGTCACCAGCACCGGTTACCTGCTGGTCATCGGCTGCAACGGTTTCCCGCTCCAGATAGGCACGCGCCACATCCTGGATATAGTCACCCCGGTAGCCATCCACCGGCCAGCCGGCATCATCGGGAGAGAGCCCTTTAACACGCGCCTGCACCGACAGCATCAGATTATTGATCTGCTGGCCAGCGTCGTTATAGTAAAATTCCCGTACCACGTCCCAGCCCTGGGCCTCCAGCAGCCGAGCCAGGGTGTCACCCACAGCGGCCCCGCGACCATGACCGACATGCAGAGGTCCAGTCGGGTTGGCCGAGACAAATTCAACCTGCGCCTTGCGACCCGCCCCGACCTCACTGCGGCCATAACGCCCGGCTTGTTCCAATACCGTGTCAATCACTGCATACTGTGCTTGCGGGGCCAGAAAAAAATTGATAAATCCAGGTCCGGCAATGTCCACCCGACTGACGGCGGTAGATTCCGGTAATGCGGCCACCACCAGCTCCGCCAGTTCACGCGGCTTTCGGCGCGCCGGCTTGGCGAGCAGCATAGCGACATTACTGGCGAAATCACCATGGCTGCGATCGCGCGTGCGCTCAATCTGCAGTGCAGGATCAACCTCCTGAGGAAGCTGTCCAGTTTGCTTAAGTTGCTGCAAAGCATCGGCAATTAACTGTCGCAAATGGGTTCTCAACGTTACTCCTTAGTAAAACAATATGTATAAAAAATAGACTATTGTAACCTTGATTAACTGCGCTCAACCATCAGTAATCCCATTCTCCAGTTACCAAGATTCATAGAGGGGCAAAGAATACATCGTGACCGGTTTTGAACTGCTGCTGAACATCTGCGGTGGGGTAGCTTTACTACTATGGGCTACCCGCATGGTACGGACGGGTATTGAGCGCGCCTATGGCGTGTATTTACGCCGTTTATTACAGCATGCCGCCCGCAACCGGCTGGCGGCTTTCAGCAGCGGACTGGCAGCAGCAACTATCTTGCAAAGCGCTACTGCAACAGCTCTTCTGGCCATTTCCTTTGCGACCAGCGGACTCTTGCAGACTGGTCCGGCGCTGGCTGTGATGCTGGGGGCCGATGTGGGCTCCACCCTGGTGGTACAGGTACTCTCTTTTGATATTTCCTGGTTGTCTCCTGCCCTGATCCTGCTCGGTGTGACTTTGTTTCTGTCTACCGAGACCCGGCAACCGCGTCAGCTGGGCCGTATTATCATCGGGCTTGGCCTGATGCTGCTGTCGCTAAAGCTGATCGTAGGCGGTTCCGAACCAGTACGTGACAGTGAAACCCTGCGTCTGATAATGACACCACTCGCCAATGAGCCCTTACTGGCTTTATTAATCGGTGCTGCCCTGACCTGGCTGGCACATTCCAGCGTTGCCATGGTGTTATTGATTATGTCGCTCAGCAGTGTCGGCCTGGTCCCGCTTACTCTCGGTTTTGTACTGATCCTGGGTGCCAATATCGGTTCCGGTCTGATCCCGCTGATGTTGACCTTGCGCCAGCCCAGGACAGCCCGACGCATTCCGCTCGGAAATTTTCTGTTTCGGCTGGTCGGTGCCCTGGTGGTGTTAGGTCTGGTAGAAATCATCGGGCCTCATTTAGCGCTGGCAGGTCTTGAGCCCGCCCGCCAGATAGCCAATTTTCATACCGCCTTCAATCTGTTGCTGGCGCTGGCATTTCTACCCTTGACCGCGCTGGCAGCCCGGCTTACTGAAAAACTTTTGCCTGATCCGGCAAGCGATAATCTGCCTGACCCGGCCAACCTGAGTCCGCCCAGCTTTCTCGATCTGGATGCTATCGCCACCCCACATCTGGCACTGACTTTTGCCACCCGCGAAGTGCTGCGCCTGGCCGAGCGAGTTGAAGCAGTGCTGCGCTTTGCGCTGGATATGTTTCAGGCTGATGATAAAAACGAGGTGGCCTGGGTCGGCAAAGCTGATGACGAGATCGACCGCATGCATAACGCGATCAAGGCTTATCTGACACAACTGGGCCGTAATCAGCTCAATGAGGAAGACAGCCGCCGCTGCATGGAAATCACGACTTTCACTATCAAGCTGGAACATATCGGGGACATTATTGAGAAAAACCTACTGGAGCTGGCCCGGAAAAAAATCAAAAACCAGGCTGACTTTTCTGCCGAGGGCTGGAGCGAGCTCACGACCATGCACACCCACGTCCTTGAAAATATGCAACTGGCCCTGAATGTATTCCTCTACGGTGACCGGCAAAGCGCTCGTCAGTTACTGCGCGCCAAAGAAGAGTTCCGCGAGCTGGAATATCGCAGTAATCAGCGCCATATAGCCCGCCTGCGTGCAGGTGAAGCGGCCAGCATAGAAACCAGTGCCATCCACCTCGATATTTTACGCGATCTCAAGCAGATTAATTCATTACTGGCATCAGCAGCCTATCCTGTTTTGCAACAATCCGGGGAATTACTGGATAGCCGGCTGATCAAAAAACCGGGCAAGAACCAGGCATAGATCCAAGCGTAGATTTCCCTTCAGAGTCGGTCGAAGAATGAGGAATCAGCCTTGGGCCGGCTGTCGGCGACCATCGCATCGAACGCCACCTGAGCGGTCTTCGCCTCTTCCAGCAACCAGTCACGGAACGCTTTGATAGCAGGCTCGTCTTCCTTGCCCTGCACGCAAACAATGTAATACGCCACGCTGGATTCGCTGTAAACATTGAATAGTTTGACCAGACGACCAGCCTGCAGGTCGTCCGCAACGTGGGCACTGCGGGCCAGCGCTATACCCTGCCCGTCCAGGGCCGCCTGCAAGGCCATACTGGAATCCGAGAATAGCGTGCCACGCGGCATTTTACGCACCTCCACCCCGGCATCACGGAACCAGTCGCGCCAGCGCGGCGTGATGTCTTTGGTATAGCGGCGCAAGAGCGGATAGTGGAGCAGATCAGCCGGGTTTCTGGGCGGCGTCAGCCGTTCCAGAAGATGCGGACTGCAGACCGGGAACACATATTCACGCAATAATAACGTGCTGTGCAAACCTGGCCATTGCCCTCGCCCCAATCGAATCCCGACATCAGCCTGCCCATTGCGAAAGTCCACCAGTTCCTCGGTAGTGGACAGCCAAACCTCGATGTCAGGATGACGCTGATTGAAGTGGCCAAGACGGGGCACCAGCCATTTGAACGCAAACGACTGCAACAGGCTGACCCGTAAAACACCCCGTTTATCATCCCCCTGCAGTTCCTGCAAAATCGCGCCCAGACGTTCAATAAAGTCCCGTACCACGGGCACCAGAGCCTGACCTGCTGCGGTTAATACCACACGGCGCCCCTGCCGCTCGAACAGCCGAATATTCCAAAGCTGTTCCAGATGCCGGATTTGATGACTGATTGCGCTTTGCGTGACGTGCAGTTCCTCTGCCGCACGACTGTAACTGAAGTGGCGTGCAGCGGCTTCCAGAGCCCGCAGCGCTGACATGGGAGGAAAACGAATGCTCATCGAGTGTTGAGGCCATTTTGAGGGATATTGGTGGCGTGCTTCAAAGGTGCCGGGAGCGTGTCGGCCATTCATGAGTAAATCCTCATGATTTGGATGAATATTAATCGTTTTTTCTTTTACGGGTAAGCGTTTATAGTACATCGCACAATTTGATGCAATGCAACATTATTTTTCAAGGTGAGTGCGATGTTTTCTGATGCTGTTATCAAGGTTGGCGCTGCTTATGTCGGCGCTATTGTATTAATCACACTTATAGCCCAAGTATTGTCCTGAGTGAGGTGAATGTCATGTCTCTAGTGCATAGCAACAATTCTTCCATCAAGCAGCGTGTTCTGCGTTGGTACAAAAAGCAACAGGCCATTCGCGAAATGCGCAGTCTGCCAGATCATCTGTTAGTCGATATCGGTGTGCAGCGTGATCAGATTCCGGCCCTGGTCAACGGCATGATGGCTCGTCAATCCACCTGGCAGGATGTACCAGCTCAATCTGCAAGCCACTCGTTTGCGTCTCCTCAGCGCCACTCTTCCTGATGTGTGCCGGCAATAGCCGCTCGCGGTAAACAACTGTCTTAATCCGCGAGCGGTTTTAGCTTTTCCCTTCATCAATCCGCTGTTTTTCCATACTTTCCCCCATTGATCTCTGTGCGGTCCAACCCCGTTTGCCAAGCTCTATTTCAAACAGGGAAGTATGCGCCCAGTCCTTTGTACGCGGCTGTCTAACCCGCCTTATTCACTGATACCCTAAACAGCATTTCGGCTGCTATAGTGGCCGCAATGAAGCGTCCGTTTTTAGTACCCTTGCTACTCGCCCTGTCTGGTGGTCTGTCCGCTCACTATCCGCCATGGTTGTTTGGCCTGCGTCTGGCAGCTCAATTATCGAGCGCGATGCTACTGGTTTTTGGCGGTTTTCTGCTGCTGCTGCAACCCGGTTGGCCAGTGGCTGTTTACGCTGTGCTGATGCTGGCGTTCGGTGCCATCAATATAGCCGCCCTGTATCGTCTTAAAACGGCCCGCTCCGAGCCTTGCCGGCTATGTTTCTGGGCGCATATCTGCAGCGCTCTGTTACCGCTGGCTTACGCGCTCGGCATATTGCTCAATAATAGCGAGCAGGATTTTGCCTGGGCTCATTTACTGGCGGTAGCAACACCAGCCGCATTAACCAGTTTTGCTGTTGCGCAATCACGCCGGTTTCGCTGCAATAAAACGGCCCGCTAAGCAGGTCGCTCAGCCCGCAACATCTCGGCCAGTTGCTGTAAACGCACATCGGATGGCCAGTCTTCCAGTAGCAGAGGCAATTTGCGCCGCCAGTTCGGGTAGGCATCCACGGTACCCGGCAGATTCACCTGATCGACGCACTCCAGCACATCGTCGATCTGCACCATCAGCAAGCGAGCCGGGCTGCGTGCCAAAAACCGTTGCACCGCCAGGACCAGCCGGGCCGGTGTAGCTGTTGGGTCGGTTTCAGACTCGGCCCATAAACCGGTGTGTGCCAGTGCGGCTGTCAAACGCGCCTTATCCTGCGTCCGTGTTTCACGCAGCGATTGTTCCAGCTGTTCTGACGGGTATAGGCCCAATTCTGCCCGCAGTTGCAAATCCCGCCCCTGCCAGAACCCGATCAGCGTTGGTAAATCGTGTGTACTGGCAGTAACCAGGGCTTGCTCAGGATAATGTTCAGGCAATTTGAAGGAGTGATCCCCTTGCCAATGCTTCTCGAAATACAGTACCCGGTAAGATAAGACCCCTGCCTCATCCAGAGCTTGGCGGACATGATCCTCGACCGTGCCCAGATCCTCGCCCACCACCAGGCACTGGTTGCGCTGACTTTCCAGCGCCAGAATGCCGAGCAGATCGGCAAACGGATAACTGACATACGCGCCCGCCGCCGGTGTACTGTCTGGCGGTACCCAGAACAGGCGCGACAAACCCATGACATGATCAATACGCAGCGCGCCGGCATAACGCATGGAAGCCCGCAAGGCAGCGATGAAAGCCTGATACCCGGATGCTCGCAGTGCCACAGGCTGATACGGTGCCAGCCCCCAATCCTGACCGGTCGGACTGAAGTCGTCCGGTGGCGCACCGATATGTGCATCCGCCGCGTAGACCTGCGGTTCAGCCCAGACTTCAGCACCCGCACTGTCCACTCCGACCGCCAGATCGCAGTACAGGCCAATAGCCAGCCCCAGTTCCTGCGCCAGCTGCCGGGCAGCTTGTAGCTGCTCATGCGCCAGCCACTGCAGATACGCAAAAAACAGAACCTCCTCGGCATGCTCCGCAGCAAACCGGGTGCAACAGTCCGAGTCAGGATCGCGGTAACTGGGCAACCAGCTGCGCCAGCCGTGGCAGGCCGGGTCCAGCTGATAAAACCAGGCCTGTAAAGCTTCGGCCAGTGCATGCCGGGTCAGCGGTGTGCCGGCAGTCTGACGAAAAGTCTCGAACGCCTGTCGCCTGGGGCTGGACGGCGGCTGCAGGCAAAAATGCGCAAACAGGCAGCGCAGCACCTGAAACTTCAGCACCGACACCGCGTGGTAGTCGATTAATTCGGCTTCCCGCAGCGTGTGCAAACGGGTTTGAAAGTCCTCTGCCTGCACCATCGCACGGGCTTCAGCACAAGCCGCATAATCAGGCACGGCCTCAATATCCAGATACAGCGGATTCAGAAATCGTCGGCTGGACGGACTATACGGGCTGTAGCGCCCGGCATCGTGCGGAAACAGGGCATGCAGCGGATTCACGCCGAGCGCGGCAGCACCCAGCGTGGCGGCGGTGCGCAGCGCAGCCTGCAGATCACTGAAATCACCCATGCCCCAGCTACGGCGCGAGCGCAAGGCATAAAGCTGCACAGAAAGTCCCCAACACCGGTTCTTCTCCGGCTCAGCGGACGGGTTGTCCTTTGCTGCCAGCGGCATTGCCTGATAGCAGCGGGCTGGTGTGATAATCAGCAGACAGCACTGATCTTCGATGAACAATCGATGATAGCCACAAGGCAGATTATACGGCAGCACCCACTGGGCCTGCTGATAGCCTTCAGAGCCGACGCTCAGGGGCAACTGCCGGATATCGATCTGACCATGCTGTGACTGGCCTTGCTCTTCGTCCAATTGCCATTGCAAAGTTGCCGGCAGTGCTGTAGCGGCTGCTTCCGGCAGCGACAGGGACACCTGTACAGGTTGCCGGTCGACCCGCACGACCAGCACGGGTGGCAACAGGCGAGAACCGTCCTGCTGTTTGTGCTCGTGCACCGTCTGCGCCATGGCGGCGGGATCGGTCGGTACATGCATGGCTTTCAGCAGCGCCAGCTTGCTCGCCACCGACACCTGGTGGTGCTGCCCCCAAATATCATAATAGTCAGGCTGAATACCGTACAATCCGGCACATTCGTGGATTATCTGCTCGTAGTCCATACTTACTCTGAGGAATGTTCTGAGCGCGGCAAAGGCGCGCTGTCAGCATGAGTCTGCAGGGCGTATACCGCCACTGATCGGGCTGGCAGGGTCACACTTGCCGCGGCAGCAAGCAGGTTGGGAAAATCATCCGTAGTTGCCAGCAAAAAGTGCCATCCTGTCGCGTTACGCACCTCAGGCAAGTGAAACAGCACAGCGTCGGCACTTGCGTTAAACAACAGCAACAAGGTTTCACAGGGCTCTACGGCGGCGGCTGTAGACGGGTTGACAGCGGTCGCGTCACCCGCCAGCAGAACACCCAAGCAACGTGCTGCGGGGTCATGCCAGGCCGTATCATCCAGTCTGGTGCCAGCCGCTCCCAACCATTGGATATCAGCCAGGCCGGTATTGGGCGAGAAATTACTGGCATGCAGGAACCAGGGGCGACGCAGCACCGGATACTGTCGGCGCAGCTGCAACAGGCGGCGGGTAAATGCCAACAGTTCCGGGTCGGTCCGGTTCCAGTCCAGCCAGTTGAGCGGATTGTCCTGGCAATACGCATTGTTATTGCCCTGCTGCGTGCGGCCAATTTCATCACCAGCCAACAACATCGGCGTACCCTGCGCCAGTAACAAGGTGGCCAGCAGATTACGCTGCTGCCGGGCGCGCAAGGCTTGCAGCTGCGGATCGTTACTGGGGCCTTCCACACCGTAATTAGCACTGAAATTTTCGTGATGGCCGTCGCGGTTGTTTTCACCGTTGGCTTCGTTATGACGTTGTTTGTAACTGACCAGATCGAGCAGGGTGAAGCCATCGTGGCTGCAGATGAAATTGATGCTGGCATCGGGACGGCGACCGTTGTGCTCGAACAGATCAGCCGAACCATGCAGACGCTTGGCCAGTTCCGGCAGCTCGCCCGGATCACCGCGCCAAAAGCGGCGGGTACTGTCACGAAAACGGTCGTTCCATTCCGCCCAGCCGAGCGGAAACTGCCCACTCCGATAACCGCCCGGCCCGATATCCCATGGCTCGGCGATCAGCTTCACCCGGTTCAGCACAGGGTCTTGTTGCACCGCATCGAAAAAGCCGCTGCCTGGATCAAAACCGTGCTCTTCGCGCCCCAGTGCAGCTCCCAGATCGAAACGAAAGCCGTCAACCCGCATCTGCTGGACCCAGTAGCGCAAACTGTCCAGCACCATTTGCAGCACTCGTGGATGGGTCAGATTCAGGCTATTGCCACAACCACTGAAATCATTGTAATAACGCCGATCATCACTGCGCAGCCAGTAATATGACGCATTGTCGATACCGCGCCAGCATAGGGTTGGCCCCATGCGGTCGCCTTCACAGGTGTGGTTATACACCACGTCCAGAATCACTTCGATACCGGCATCGTGCAGTACCCGTACCAGATGCTTGAAATCCTTCAGTGAACCACTGCTCAAATAGCGCGGTTCAGGGGCAAAGTACGCCAGACTGCTGTAACCCCAATAATTGTGTAGCCCCTGTTTCACCAGGAAATGGTCATCAGCAAAGGCTTGCACCGGCATCAGTTCGACGGCAGTAATCCCTAGGGCTTTCAGATATGCGAGCACTTTGTCATGGGCCAGACCGGCGAAAGTACCTCGCAAGGGTTGCGGCAGTTCAGGATGACGGATGGTATAGCCGCGCACATGGATTTCATAAATAACCGTATCCGACCAGGCCGTGTTAGGGGCGCGCTCCTCGCCCCAGGTGAACGCTTCATCCACGACCACGCATTTGGGTACGCCACGGGCATTGTCGCGGCGGTCAAAGGATAAATCCTCGCGCGGACTGCCCACCCGGTAGCCATAATGCGCCTCGGACCAGCGCAACGCCCCTTTGAGCTGTTTGGCATAGGGATCAAGCAGCAATTTATGATGATTGAAGCGATGCCCCAGATGCGGCTCATAAGGCCCATAAACCCGATAGCCATACAGCGTGCCGGGCTGGCAGCCAGGCCAATAGCCATGCCAGATCTGATCGGTGCAAGCGGGCAATACGAAACGCTCCAGTTCGCGCTGGCCGGCACGATCAAACACACAGAGTTCGACCTTTTCGGCATGCGCTGAAAACAGGGCAAAATTTGCGCCGCGGCCGTCCCAACTGGAGCCCAGCGGATAAGGCTGCCCCGGTTCCAAAGAACTGGCCATGACTCAGCGCACCACAACCGGCTCCAGCTGCCAGATAGCCGAGTTATAGTCCTGAATCGTACGATCCGTGGAGAACCGCCCGCTGGCCGCGCTGTTCAGAATGCTCATCCGGGTCCAGTGCGCCGTATCCTGATAGGCTTCCGCTACCCGACGCTGTGCAGCCACAAAGCTGGCAAAATCGGCCGCTGTCAGCCAGGGATCGCCAGGACTTTCGATGGCAGCCAGGATCGGCTGGAACAGACCGGGCTCGAACTGGTTGAAATAGCCGCTGCGAATCAAGGCGATGACTTCTTTCAGATCTGGATCGTTGGCGATCAGTGTTTGCGGATCATAGCCGTCGCGGGCGGCTTCAACCTGCTCGGCATTGAGACCGAACAAAAAGAAATGATCCGCGCCAACTGCTTCGCGAATCTCGATATTGGCCCCGTCCAGTGTGCCAATGGTCAGCGCGCCGTTCATCATGAATTTCATATTGCCGGTACCGGAAGCTTCTTTACCGGCTGTGGAAATCTGCTCGGACAAATCCGTGCCGGGACAGACGATTTCCATGGAAGTCACGCAGTAATTGGGCAGAAAAGCCACTTTGAGCAGATCGCCGACTGCGGGATCCTTATTGATCACCTGGGCAACGTTATTGATGAACTTGATGATAAGTTTAGCCATCGTGTAGCCGGGGGCAGCTTTACCGCCGATCAGTACACAGCGTTTGACCCAACCGTCCAGATCACCACGCTTGATGCGGCAATACAGATGGATCACATGCAAAATATTCAGTAACTGGCGTTTGTATTCGTGGATTCGCTTGACTTGCACATCGAACAGCGCAGCAGGATCAAACACCACTCCGCATTCAGCCCGCACCAGCTCCGCCAGCCGTATCTTGTTAGCGTGCTTGACCGATTGCCAGCGAGCGCGGAAAGCAGCATCTTCAGCATAAGGCATCAACTGTTGCAGCTGCGCCAGATCGGTCACCCAGTGCGGACCTATGCTCTGCGTGATCAGTTCGGCCAGCGCCGGATTACAGGCCGCCAGCCAGCGCCGTGGCGTTACCCCGTTGGTAACATTACGAAAACGCTGCGGCCAGAGTTCATAGAAATCCCGAAACAGACCCTGTTTCAGCAGATTGGAATGCAGTTCAGCGACACCATTGACGGAAAAACTGCCGATGATAGCCAGATATGCCATCCGTACCATCGGTTCAGGGCCTTCCTCGATCAACGACATCCGCTGCTGACGTTGATTATCGCCCGGCCAGCGCCGCGCCACTTCGGCCAGAAAACGGGCGTTGATTTCGTAAATGATATCCAGATGACGCGGCAACAATTCCTGAAACAGGCGTACCGGCCAGCGCTCCAGTGCTTCCGGCAGCAGCGTGTGGTTGGTATAAGCCATACAGCGCGTGACGATACCCCAAGCCGCATCCCAACCCAGATTATGCTCGTCCATTAGCAAGCGCATTAATTCGGCCACCGCAATGCTGGGATGGGTATCGTTCAGTTGGAAACAATGTGTTTCGGCGAACTTTTCAACCAGACTTTGCGGATCGTTACCATAGCGGTTATGCCACTGGCGCAGACTGTCTCTCAGGCTGGCGGCAGCCAGAAAATACTGCTGTCGTAGACGTAACTCTTTACCGTTTTCGCTGGCATCGTTCGGATACAGCACCATAGTGATATTTTCAGCCGCGTTTTTGGCCGCGACGGCTTCCGGATAACTGCCGGCATTGAATTCGCTCAGATCGAATTCATCAGTAGCAATGGCCGACCACAAGCGCAGAGTGTTGACGGTATCGTTCTGATAGCCCGGAATAGGGATATCATATGGCACAGCGAGCACATCATGGGTATCCACCCAGCGTACTCGAAGCTGCCCGTCAAAACCCTGGTAATACTCCGAGCGTCCACCGAACTGAATCCGTTGTGCGTACTCGGGCCGTTCCAGCTCCCAGGGATGTCCATCGCGCAGCCAGTGGTCGGGCTCTTCCTTCTGGTAGCCATTTTCAATATGTTGCCGGAACATACCGTAGCGGTAACGAATACCGTAGCCGATCACCGGCAGTCCAAGTGTGGCACAACTGTCCAGCAGACAGGCAGCCAGCCGCCCCAGGCCACCATTACCCAAGCCGGCATCGTGTTCGTACTGGGCGACTGCTTCCAGGCGCAGCCCCAGTTCGGCCAACGCCTGATGTACGCTGTCGGTGCCACCCAGATTAAGCATGGCATTAGTGAGCGAGCGGCCCATGAGATATTCCATCGACAGATAGCAGGTACGGCGGCTATTGCGCTGCTCGTAGGCATGCCGGGTTTTGTTGAGGCGTTCCATCAGGCGATCGCGCAGGGTAAACGCCAGCGCCGTGTAAAGATAATGCGGCGATGTGGAAATGCGGTCACGGCCCAGTGTGTTACAAAAATAACGGCGCAGATCCGCCGCGATCCCGTCCGCATCCATCGCCAGCTCAGGTGATGTCAGTAACGCATCAGTCTCAGTGTTCTGTACGGTGTTTTGCATAAGATTTCTTCCACAGCTTGTGATATCTGGGGTTCGTATCCAGATTTTTACCCTGCGTCTCCTGCCCTGAGGTTCTCATCTTTGGCCGTACCGGTTTAGCCAGCACCAGATGACCCAGGATACGCAGGATATGCCTGCCAAAAACCGGGAATGTCCCCTTGGCTTTCGACCTGCTCATAACCGCCTTCCGGCGCAGCGTGTTACAAACTGCCCGGCAGCATCAGTGGCAGGTCTTCCAGATTACAGCTTCCATGTAAGCAGAATTTTTGATGAGTGCAAGTAACCCGTGTGTATGGATATCAACTCTGGAATCCTGTTTCGGGGATGGCAGCAAATTGTTGCGCTGCCTGTTCAATCTGCCGTCACAGGATTGTTTTGTTTATGCGGTGAGGACCAGCAATGCGTCATAATAAAATCCGCGATTTCGCACGGTTGGTTAAGGTTCAGCAGAGGAACAGCGACTGATTGTGCCAGTGGTGCGTCGGTAGCCACAGCAATAATGTCCGGATCATCTGGTGCCAGCAAAGGGTGCCCCAGGCTTGGCCGATACAGCTCGATCTTGGGCAAAGGATAGTATTTATAACCCTCTACCAGAATCAGATCCAGCTCATCCGTATCAAACTGCCCCAGAAATTCCGCCAGACTCAAGCGAGCGCCGGCCGGATACTGACGCAACACTGCACTGCGCCGGCGTGAAGCCACCACCACCTGCTGCGCGCCCGCCTGGCGCAACACGAAGCTGTCTTTGCCCGGACGGTCCAGTTCAAAGGCATGATGACTGTGTTTAATCAACCCCAGGCGCAGCCCTCGTGCTGTTAACAGCGGGATAACCTGGCATAACAAGGTTGTTTTACCCGTGCCGCTAAACGCTGCAAATCCAATCAGGGGTTTGGGTGATAATGTCATTACGTGTTCGCTGCAAACCGTGGCCAAGATTTAAGTTTAACGGATTAGTCCGGCAAGCATAAGCGTATAGCATGTCCCATCCAAAACTAAAGAATTTTCGTAGTAACTCGATAAGGAATGAAATTTTCTGCACACTCTATCGTCAAACTTGGCGTAAGGGCAGCTGACAATCGATCTCGATCAGTGTGATACCTTATACTTCATAACTTTTATAATCCCGTAACGTGGACGATTTATTATGGCGAACTCATCTGTTTCTTTTCTCAAAGCTCTGGCTTTTCCCTTCCTGCTGAGCGCGTTTGCAAGCAGCGCATTGGCTCAATCGGATAACACCGCTACCGCTACCGGTCCTGATCTCAGCAAACTGGCAGCTGCACTGGGCGGTCGTACGCCGGACAGCATCGGCGAAACCCCGGTTTCAGGCTTGTATGAAGTCGTGCTGGGATCACAGATTTTGTATCTCACTGCCGATGGCCGCTATGCGGTTCAGGGTGATGTGATCGATCTGGACGCGTCTAACAATCTGACGGAAAATCGCCGCAATGATTTACGCGCCGCCACGATGCAAAAAGTCAGCGCCGACGATATGATTATTTTCCCCGCCGACGGCGACGCCAAGTATGAAGTTTCGGTATTCACCGACATTGATTGCGGCTACTGTCGCAAGCTGCATAGTGAAATCAGCGCGTATAACGCCAAAGGCATCACCGTGCGTTATCTTGCGTTTCCACGCGCCGGTCTGAATTCCGAATCGTATGATAAAGCGGTTTCCGTCTGGTGCGCCGATAACCCGCAGGAAGCGATGACCAATGCCAAGCAGGGCGAAGAGGTCGAAGCCAAAACCTGCCCCAATCCGGTTGCTGATGAATACCAGCTTGGGCAACAACTTGGTGTTCGGGGTACCCCCAGCATCGTACTGAATAATGGCGAAATGATTCCGGGCTATGTGCCGGCTGATCGTCTGGAACAAACACTGGCGAATCTTGCTGCACAGTAGATTAGTGCCTTTTCGGCCCCATTACAAAAGCCAAAACGGCAAAAGAAAAATGGAAGGTATCAGCAGATAATATCTGCTGGCTGTGACAGTGGGCTATAAGGCGGCACGCCGGCCTGAACGAAACAGCGGCGTGCCACCGAATCGGGCACAGAGTCTGCTCTGGCCCGAGAGTATTGTTCGGATGAGCGCCGTTTTATTTCTCCAGATATTGCAGCTTGTCTTTGGCATTCGCCCACTCGTCGGCATCATCCGGTGGATCTTTTTGTTGGGTGATCACCGGCCATTGGCTGGCAAGCTCTGCATTAAGCTCCAGAAAATGCTCCTGTCCGGAAGGTAAATCGTCTTCCGATACAATCGCCTCGACCGGGCATTCGGGTTCGCACAGCGTGCAATCAATGCATTCATCTGGATCGATCACCAGGAAGTTGGGCCCCTCATGGAAACAATCCACCGGACAAACTTCCACGCAATCGGTGTATTTGCACTTGATGCAGCTTTCAGTAACAACAAACGTCATAATGGTTCTCTCAGGCCAGTCCAAGAAATAATTAAATCATCAATTCTATCCAATGCGAACAGGGCAGTGCTGCGCAGCGTGCCAATCATAACTGCCGCATCAGGGAAATGCTAAGTCCCGGTGTTTATGAGCTTATTCAAAACTCATAGCAGAGCTTTGAGCTGATACAAAATATCCAGCGCCTGACGTGGACTCAACTCGTCCGGTCGCAACGCCTGCAAATGCTCCAGCACGGGATGCGGATCTGACACGAACAGTGGAATCTGCGGGTCAGCCGCACGTTTTTTTACTGCTCCTGCGGCCGCTGTGCCTGAACGCCGCTTTGCAGTTGGGTGTTCCCGCGCTGGCGGCTCGGCGACAGGCAGCTCACGGCTACCAATCTGGCCTGGGCGGGCTTGTTCCAACTGCTGCAAATACGCTTTGGCACGGGCGATGACCGCTGGTGGCACCCCGGCCAGGGCAGCCACATGCAGACCATAGCTGCGATCCGCAGGTCCGGTCTGCACCGCATGCAGAAATACAATTGTGTCGTCGTGTTCGACCGCATCCAGATGCACGTTGGCAACACTCGGATAATCGTCCGGCAGGCTGGTCAGCTCGAAATAATGGGTGGCGAACAGTGTTAATGCCTGCACCTCTGCGGCCAGCTCCCGTGCGCAGGACCAGGCTAGTGCCAGGCCGTCGTAGGTACTGGTGCCACGACCGATTTCGTCCATCAGTACCAAGCTGTTCGGTGTGGCATTATGCAAAATATTAGCGGTTTCCGTCATCTCCACCATAAAGGTGGACCGCCCACCCGCCAGATCGTCAGCCGCGCCGATACGGGTAAAAATACGATCAATCGGTCCAATAACTGCCTGCCGGGCCGGCACGAAAGCACCGATATGAGCCAGAATGACGATCAATGCAGTTTGCCGCATGAAAGTGCTTTTCCCACCCATATTCGGGCCGGTCACAATCAGCATGCGCTGCTGCTCGTCCAGACATAAATCATTGGCGACAAACGGCTCGGTGGTGAATTGTTCCACCACCAGATGCCGTCCACCCAGAATGCGTAATCCCGCTTGTTCCACCAGCTCCGGGGCACACAACTCCAGGGCATCAGCCCGCTCACTGAGCGAGCTTAGTACATCCAATTCGGCCAGTGCCGCGGCACAATCCTGCAACAGAGGCAGTACCGCGATCAAGCGCTCCAGTAAATCATCGTACAGCAGCTTTTCGCGAGCCAGCGCCTGTTCTCGGGCACTCAGAACTTTGTGCTCGAAGTCTTTCAACTCAGGAGTGATAAAACGCTCCGCACCCTTCAGGGTTTGGCGGCGCTGATAATCATCAGGTACAGCGTCAGACTGGCTGCGGCTGACTTCGATATAAAACCCGTGCACCCGGTTGTAACCGACCTTGAGTCGCTCGATTCCGCTGCGCTTGCGCTCACGCGCTTCCAGTTCCAGCAGGAAGTTATCCGCATTCGTGCTGAGTGCGCGTAATTCGTCCAGTTGCGCATCGTAGCCCGGTGCGATAACACCACCATCACGGATTAACACTGGCGGGGTTTCGACCACAGCCTGGCAAAGCAGCTCATGGGTTGTCGGCGGCAAATCCAGCCGACCATACAATTGCACCAGCAAAGCCGGCTCCGCTGCGGCCAGCAAATCTCGCAAGTCCGGCAACCGGCCCAGCGCCGCCCGCAACCCGATCAGATCACGCGGGCGCGCCGAACGCAAAGCTATGCGCGCCAGGGTTCGCTCTACATCACCGATGCCGCGCAGTGTATCGCGCAGTGCCTGATAACAGGCGTCGTTCAGAAGCCAGTGAATAGACTGTTGCCGGGCCTGCAAAATAGATCGGTCACGCAGGGGCCGATTCAGCCAGCGTCGCAGCAAACGGCTGCCCATCGGCGTGACATTGCGATCCAGCACGCCAAACAAGGTCTGCTCGTGCTGCCCACTCAGACTGTATTCCAGTTCCAGATTACGCCGGCTGGCAGCGTCCAGGATTACGCTGTCTTCGCGTTGTTCTACACTCAGACCGGTCAGGTGCGGCAATGCGCTACGTTGAGTATCTTTGACATATTGCAGCAGGCACCCCGCCGCCGCGACCGCCAGTGGCATGTTCACGCAACCGAAACCATCCAGACGCTGTACCTGAAACTGACCGCACAACGCCCGCACAGCACTGTCCAGTTCAAAGTACCAGGGTGGTTGTCGACGCAGGCCGCGCCGCCCGGACAGCGCGTCGGGCAGACGGGTGTCCTCGCTGCATAATAACTCTGCCGGTCGTAACCGCTCCATTTCCCCCAGCAAAGCTTCATCACCGCTCAGCTCCAGTACACTGAAACGCCCGCCCGCCAGATCCAGCCAGGCCAGACCATAGCGCTGCTGCTGGCGGGTCAGAGCCAGTAATACAGTATCGCGCCGTTCGTCCAGCAGGGCTTCATCGGTTAACGTGCCGGGCGTGACAATCCGCACCACCTGCCGTTCGACCGGCCCTTTGCTGCTGGCGGGATCACCGATCTGCTCACAGATGGCGACCGGCTCCCCCAGCTTGACCAGTTTGGCCAGATAGCCTTCCACCGCATGGTAGGGCACACCGGCCATCGGGATGGGTTCACCGGCTGATTGACCGCGGGCGGTCAGGGTAATATCCAGGAGCTTGGCTGCCCGCTTGGCATCTTCAAAAAACAGCTCGTAAAAATCCCCCATCCGGTAAAACACCAGAATATCGGGATGCTGCGCCTTAATGCGCAAGTACTGCTGCATCATCGGCGTATGCTGGGAGGTACGTTGGGAATTATCGTGCGTTGGCATAACAGCAGTGTATCGAAACTTCGGGGCATCAAGCTAGGCATTAGCAGCATTGCCGCGCCGCGTTATTGCTTTATAATCCAGCCTCTGCAGTCGCAGCAATAGTTCATAAGAACCGATAGCATAACGATTTACAAGCATGCCTCCGGAATTTATAAATCGGCTACGGCACAGCAGACATAACACGGCTGGATTAAACGCGGACTCATAGCAATCGATTGTTGCTGAACATGTCCTTTTTCCCTATCAGCAACTGCTGTTTAAGCAGCTTTTTACAGTACTAGGCGGTGACCATGAAAGTTCTGAACTTGTTCCTGGTATTTAGTCTGTTCCTGACAGTACAGGCAGGATGGTCCGCCAAGGCTGGAGCCCAAGAAAACAAACTTCCCGATGTTGACACATTGGCTGGCTGGATCGAAACAGGGCAATACGCACAGGCACAGAATGCCCTGAAACAGCATCTTAATAAGGGCACTGAAGATGCACGGATATATTTTCTGCTAGGCATCGCGCAGTTTCGGCAAGGCGATCTGAGCGCTGCCATCACGACCCTCTCGACAATGACTGAATTATTTCCGCAACTACCTGAAGCCTACATTAATCTGGCAGCCGTATATGCTGAGCAAGGTACTTATGAGCAAGCCCGACAGACGTTACTGAAGGCTATTGCCATCGCCCCCGATTCAGCACTGGCGCATATCAATCTGGGCGATCTTTACGTCCTTATGGCCGAACAGGCCTACCGCCAGGCTAACCGACTGGAGCGCAGCAATACTTATTCGGCTACCCGCGCCGAATTATTGCAAACCCTCAATGCCCGTTGACCCCGAAGCCCTGTGCCAGCTCACCCCGAACCCATAAATATGCTAAATGACCATAACCTTAATCTGCTGGCTCAAAGTCTGGCTACCGCGCTGTTAGAACGCCAGGCCATGGTGGCAACTGCCGAATCTTGCACTGGCGGCTGGATCGCCAAGATATTAACCGATCTTGCGGGCAGTTCAGCCTGGTTCGAGCGAGGTTTTGTCAGTTACAGCAACGAGGCCAAACAAGACCTGCTCGGCGTCAGCGCAACAACGCTGCGCCAGCATGGCGCAGTCAGTGCAGAAACTGTTGCAGAAATGGCACTGGGGGCGTTACAGCGCAGCCGTGCCCAGTATGCCGTGGCGGTCAGCGGGGTAGCCGGCCCGAGTGGTGGCAGCCCCGAAAAGCCGGTCGGCACCGTCTGGCTGGCCTGGGCCCGGCCAACTCAACCAGGTACACCAGACGGTGTATCAGTGCGCCAGCAGCATTGTTTGTTTTCCGGCGATCGGGACCAGGTCCGTCGGGCCACCGTCGCTGCAGCCTTGCAAGGCCTGCTGGACGATCTCGCTATCCGCCAGGTCGACTAGCTCTGCCAGTCAGGCTTGATGCCTGTGCCGGGCTCTTTGATCCAGATTCTTTAGTGGAATACATCCGCCTGCTGCCAGCAGGTACAATTTCCGGTTGGCCGCAAGGCCTTGCGCAAACGCCTATAAGCTTGTCGCAGCGCTGCCCGTCCGGCAGCCCGGCCCGTGCCATAACTTCTGCCAAGTCGCTAACAGGCCTGATATTGAAGGGCGAATTACTTGCTTTACCTGCTAGATCAGCGTTTTATCTGGGTGGCGTGCAGTATCGTCCAAGCAGTGAATGGGCTTGCCAATAATTAATTCGTCAGCATCTCAATCCATTCCCGCCCATTCCCTACACGCGTCATACTGGTATAATTCGGCGTTTAAATTATTAATTTCACAAGGTGTTCCAATGGATGAGAACAAAAAGAAGGCTCTTGCCACCACATTGAGCCAGATTGAGCGTCAGTTCGGCAAAGGCTCTGTGATGCGGCTGGGCGATTCAACCGCATCGCGCGATATTGAGACCGTTTCCACCGGATCGATCGGTCTGGATATCGCCCTTGGTATAGGCGGCTTGCCGCGCGGGCGGGTAGTTGAAATTTACGGCCCGGAATCATCTGGCAAAACCACGCTTACGTTACATGTGATCGCCGAGGCACAGCGGGTGGGCGGTACAGCAGCATTTGTTGATGCCGAGCACGCCCTGGATCCCCAGTATGCTGCCAAATTGGGGGTCAATGTTGAGGATCTGCTGGTATCGCAACCTGACACCGGCGAACAGGCTCTGGAAATCACTGATATGCTGGTACGCTCGGGAGCGGTCGATATCGTGGTGGTGGATTCTGTTGCCGCATTGACACCACGGGCCGAGATCGAAGGCGAGATGGGCGATTCCCATGTTGGCCTGCAGGCCCGTTTGATGTCCCAGGCGCTGCGCAAGCTCACCGCTAATATCAAGCGTTCCAATACGCTGGTGATTTTTATCAATCAAATCCGCCTTAAAATTGGCGTTATGTTTGGCAATCCGGAAACCACAACCGGCGGCAACGCGCTAAAATTCTATGCTTCCGTACGGCTGGATATCCGCCGCATCGGCGCTATCAAGAAAGGCGAAGATGTGGTCGGCAACCAGACCCGGGTCAAAGTGGTCAAAAACAAGGTTGCGCCTCCCTTCAAGCAGACTGAATTCGATATTCTGTATGGCGAAGGCATTTCGCGGCTGGGCGAAATCATCGATCTGGGTGTACAAGCCGGCGTAGTGGATAAATCCGGTGCCTGGTACAGCCACGGCAGCAACCGGATTGGACAAGGCAAGGAAAACGCACGCAATTACCTGCGGGAAAATCCCGAACTGGCCAGCGAGCTGGAAGCGCAGATCCGGGCGTATTATTTCAACACGCCGACAGCTGTTCCTATCACTGCTGCTGATGAAGACAGCGTCGACGCCTAACCGCGACATACGCGACACAGCACTCGGACTACTGGCTCGGCGCGAACATTCACGGCTGGAATTACACCATAAGCTGACCCGGC
The DNA here is from genome assembly GCA_041396125.1 of Gammaproteobacteria bacterium. Taxonomy (GTDB): domain Bacteria; phylum Pseudomonadota; class Gammaproteobacteria; order Competibacterales; family Competibacteraceae; genus JAWKZG01. The sequence goes on from JAWKZG010000005.1 coordinate 211,506, forward strand.
GTGGTTTCGACTCTGCTGCAGTTTTACAGGTCTTGCAGCAGTTGGTCGATGACGGCTGGCTGAATGAGCAGCGCTATGCGGAAGTCTATGCCAGTGCGCGCGCCGATAAAGGCTACGGGCCATTGCGCATTCAGCGGGAGCTGCGCGAACGTGGCGTCGAGGATGCGATTATCGACAGCGTATTGGCAGAACTGGCGGATTTGTGGCAAACCAAATTGCAACAGCTTTGCCAGCGCCGCCTGAGCCCACCGAAAAACTTAGCGGATAAGGCTAAACAGCAGCGTTTTTTACGTCAACGCGGCTTTACTTTTGCGCAGATTAACCACTATTTTCGTGATAACTGAATACTTTAACTGAATACTCATGACTACTAGCGCCGAGTTACGCCAAACATTTCTGAATTTTTTCAAAGACAAAGGCCACGAAATCGTACCCAGCAGCCCGCTGGTGCCGGCCAATGATCCGACCCTGCTGTTTACAAACGCCGGCATGGTGCAGTTTAAAGATGTTTTCCTGGGGCAGGACCAGCGGCCATATAAACGGGCTACCACCTCACAACGCTGTGTCCGCGCCGGCGGCAAACACAACGATCTGGAAAATGTCGGCTACACCGCCCGCCACCATACGTTTTTTGAAATGCTGGGTAATTTCAGCTTCGGCGATTATTTTAAACGTGAAGCGATCCACTACGCCTGGGAATTACTGGTCGACGTGCTCGGACTGCCGCCCGACAAACTCTGGGTTACGGTTTACCAGACCGATGAAGACGCGCATCAGATATGGACGCAGGAGATCGGCATACCGCTCGATCGGATTACCCGTATCGGCGACAAACCCGGCGGTGGCTCCGACAATTTCTGGCAAATGGGCGATACCGGCCCCTGTGGCCCCTGCACCGAAGTTTTCTATGATCATGGCCCCGACGTCGCCGGCGGTCCGCCTGGCAGCCCCGACGAAGACGGTGATCGCTATATCGAGATATGGAATCTGGTCTTCATGCAGTTTGACCGCGCTGCCGATGGCACCCTGACGCCGCTGCCGAAGCCTTCGGTGGACACTGGCATGGGCCTGGAACGCCTGGCTGCGGTTATGCAGGGTGTGCATAGCAACTATGATATCGATTTATTTCAGAATTTATTGCGCGCAGCAGCCGCGATCACCGGCTGCCAGGATTTGCACAATAACTCGCTCAAAGTTTTGGCCGATCATATCCGCTCCACTGCATTTCTGATTACTGACGGCGTATTACCCTCAAACGAGGGACGCGGTTATGTGCTGCGGCGCATTATGCGCCGGGCCATCCGGCACGGATATAAATTGGGCGCCAAGGACAGTTTTTTCTATCAACTGGTCGCGCCGCTGGTTGCCGAAATGGGTGATGCCTATCCTGAATTGCGCCAGGCGCAAGACCAGGTCACCCGTGTTATCGAGCAAGAAGAAGAACGCTTCGCGGAAACCCTGGATAACGGCATGGGGCTACTGGAACGCGATATTGCAGCGCTGCATGGCAAGACTATTCCGGGTGCGACCGTATTCAAACTCTATGACACCTACGGTTTTCCCGTTGACCTGACTGCTGACATCGCCCGCGAACGCGGCCTGGATGTCGACATGACAGGCTTCAATGCTGAAATGGACGCCCAACGTGAACGGGCGCGCGCCGCCAGCCAGTTCGGCACGCAGCAGGCGGCCAATCTGGCGGTGGAAGGCAGCAGCGAATTCAGCGGTTACGACACAGTACAGGATCAAAGCACCGTAACTGGCCTGTTCCGCGCCGGACAAGCCGTTGAACAGCTTGATGCCGGTGATGAAGGCATGGTTGTGCTGACCCAGACACCGTTCTACGCTGAATCCGGCGGACAGGTCGGAGATAGCGGCGTATTACGTTCAGCACAGGCTGAATTCACCGTGCAGGACACGCAGAAGCAAGGCGCGGTACATTTGCATATCGGCCGTATTGAGCACGGCAGTCTGCGGCTCGGCGACAAAATTGAGGCACTGGTGGACGCTGATCGGCGTCAGGCCATTGTGCTTAATCACTCTGCCACTCATTTATTGCATGCTGCGCTGCGACAGGTGCTGGGTACACATGTGCAGCAGAAGGGCTCGCTGGTCGCGCCGGATCGCTTGCGTTTCGATTTCTCGCACCATGCGCCATTGACCGCAGAAGAATTGCAACGTATTGAAACACTGGTCAACCAGGCGATCCGCCGCAACGAAGCTGCCGATGTGCGCCAGATGAGCTACGATGATGCACTCAAATTTGGCGCGATAGCCCTGTTTGGCGAAAAATACGGGGATCAGGTGCGCGTCATGAAATTCGGCGATTTCTCGACCGAGCTCTGCGGCGGCACTCATGTCAACCGGACGGGCGATATCGGGCTGTTTAAAATCATTTCGGAAACAGGTATTGCTTCGGGTGTGCGCCGTATCGAAGCGCTGACCGGTGCCAATGCGCTGAACCATGTCCGTACGGTAGAGCAACGTCTGGATCAGATCGCCCAACTGGTCAAAGGCAGCCCTGACAATGCCAATGAAAAAGTACGTCAGTTAAGTGCGCGTGCCCGTGAACTGGAAAAAGAAATCGTCCAACTCAAGCAGCGGCTGGCGAGTGGACAGAGCAATGATTTAAGCACTCAGGCCGTTGATATCAAAGGCATTAAAGTACTGGCTGCACGACTTGATGCGGTCGATGTCAAAACCCTGCGCAGCGCCGTCGACCAGTTCCGCGACAAACTGCAGCACGCTGCCGTATTGCTGGCAACGGTCGACGGCGATACCGTACGACTGGTAGCCGGCGTCACCAAAGCGGAGACCTCGCGCATCAAGGCTGGTGATCTGGTCAATGTCGTGGCACAGCAGATCGGAGCCCGTGGTGGTGGCCGTCCTGATCTGGCCCAAGCCGGTGGTGGCGATCCGGCTAAGCTGGATGCAGCGCTGCAAGCCGTACCTGACTGGGTCAAAACCCAGTTGGCAAAGTAAATTTCTGTATTGCCCTTTATCTACTTCGATAATTAGGGTTAAATTCGGCGTTTTTTGAGTGCTAGAGACATGCCCTTAATCGTACAAAAATATGGTGGCACCTCAGTTGGCAGCGTTGAGCGGATTGAAAACGTTGCCAAACGGATCATCGATTATCGCAACCGCGGCGACGATATCGTCGTTGTGGTCTCAGCCATGAGCGGCGAGACTGATCGCCTGCTGGGACTGGCAAAACAGCTTACCCCCCGGCCAACACCACGCGAGCTTGATGTTTTGCTGTCTACCGGTGAACAAGTGACTATCGCACTGCTAACCATGGCTTTACAAAAACACGGCTACCAGGCCCGCTCTTATACCGGTCCACAGGTACAGATCCGCACTGATAGCGCACACACCAAAGCACGCATCCAGCACATTGATGCCGAGCGCATCACAGCGGATATCAAAGCCGGCAATGTTGTTGTTGTTGCGGGCTTTCAGGGCATCGACGAGCACAATAACATCACAACCCTGGGCCGCGGCGGATCAGATACAACGGCCGTAGCTCTAGCCGCGGCACTTAAAGCCCAAGAGTGTCAGATTTTTACCGATGTGGACGGTGTTTACACCACCGATCCGCGTATGGTGCCCCAGGCGCGCAGGCTGGAACGCATTACTTTTGAAGAAATGCTGGAAATGGCCAGCTTAGGGTCTAAAGTATTACAGATACGCTCGGTTGAATTCGCCGGCAAGTATAATGTGCCTTTGCGCGTGCTATCGTCGTTTCAGGAAGGTGAAGGCACGCTGATTACGTTTGAGGAAGAACAAATGGAACAAGCCCTGGTTACCGGGATTGCATTCAATAAAGATGAGGCCCAAATCACGGTGCTTGGCGTCGCGGATCGCCCAGGCATCGCCTACAGCATCTTAGGGCCAATTGCTAGCGCCAACGTTGATGTCGATATGATCGTGCAAAACTCCAGCCATGACGGCACAACCGACTTTACTTTCACAGTGCATCGTAATGACTACGAAACAGCGCTGGAAATTCTGCGGGCAAACTTGTCCGAGCTTGGCGCCCAGCATGTAATAGGTGCGCTGAACATCGTTAAAATTTCACTGGTTGGCGTTGGCATGCGCTCGCATGCCGGCATCGCCAGTCGAATGTTCGAAACACTTGCCAAGGAAGGTATCAACATCCGAATGATTTCCACATCGGAAATAAAAATATCGGTAGTCGTTGATGAGAAATACCTGGAGCTCGGTGTTAGAGCGCTTCACGAAGCGTTTGAACTGGATAAGGCAGCCTAGTTTGGTTGCTGGCAGGGAAGCAAAAAAACAAAGTTTTGGCACGTTCCATGAATAATAGACTATTCGTCTAAAAAAAGCTTATGAAGCACGGAGACAGAGATGCTTATATTGACACGTAGAGTTGGAGAGACACTAATGATCGGTGATGATGTCACCGTTACTGTGTTAGGCGTTAAAGGGAATCAGGTACGGATTGGTGTAAATGCGCCCAAAGAAATTCCTGTACATCGGGAAGAAATTTACGAGCGTATTAAGCGTGAACAGCAGCAGACTGCTGAAGAACTTGATCCAGGTGCTCCTGTAGTTAACGACTGATAGCCAGCAGAATTCGCGCTAAGTCTTTACGTGCTGCGACTTCAAAGGTATCATTCGACCCCTCGACGTTATCAAGCATATTGTCGAGGGCTTAACCGTTTTGGGTTAAGATGGATCTTGTAGAATGGAGAGATGGCCGAGCGGCTGAAGGCGCTCCCCTGCTAAGGGAGTATGGGGTTAATAGCTCCATCGAGGGTTCGAATCCCTCTCTCTCCGCCATTCCGTTATACGAATCACGTTCAAATAACGTTGCACGCAATTCATAACGGCTGGTTTGATGGTATCTAGTGGATTTTTATGCATACCTTATGTTTCTTGTAATCAGTTTGCATACGAATCGTTGACATCTGATGAGCGAATTTGCATAATTCGCATCCCTACAACGCGCCCGTAGCTCAGTTGGATAGAGTACCTGGCTACGAACCAGGCGGTCGGAGGTTCGAATCCTTCCGGGCGCGCCATTAGATTTCCACATCAAGCGATCTAGCGCCGGATATAAACATGCGCTGGTGCGTGTAATTGCGAGTTAACTTAAGGTTTCGTTATGAAGAAAGATATCCATCCCGCTTATCGGGAGGTTGTGTTTCAGGATATTTCGTCCGATTTCGCGTTTTTAACGAAATCCACCATTAAAACCAAGGAAACTATCACTTGGGAAGATGGACAGGAATATCCCTTGGTTAAAGTCGAAGTATCCAGCCAATCACACCCTTTCTATACGGGCAAACAAAATATTGTTGATACAGCTGGGCGGGTGGATCGTTTCCGCCGCAAGTACGGTTTATCCTGATTGCGCTTAGCGCCAGACAAAGACACCATTAGGCGTCTTTGTTCTTAATCATCCTGTCAGTTTGGCAGCATCAGATAACCTGGCAGGGTGAGTTAACCAGGAGTCAAACATGTCACAGCCAACCGTAACCCTTACCGATAACAGTACTGGCAAAAGCATAGAGTTACCGGTTTATCAGCCTACCCATGGCAATCCGGTTATCGATATCGCCTCCGTTTCTAAGGCACTCGGTTATTTCACCTATGATCCTGGTTTCGTCGCGACGGCAAGCTGTAAAAGCGCCATCACGTACCTGGATGGTGAAAAAGGCGAGTTGTTCTATCGCGGTTACCCCATCGAACAGCTGGCCGAACATTGCAGCTTTTTAGAAGTCAGTTATTTGCTGCTCAAAGGCGAGTTACCTAATCAAACTGAATTAGACTCGTTCCGCGGTATTATCTCGCATCATACGATGCTTAATGAGAACCTGCGCTATATGCTGCTGCGCAGTTTCAATTATGATGCTCATCCGATGGCAATGATGACTGGTATTGTGGGTTCCTTATCGGCCTTCTACCACGATAGCCTGGACATCCACGATCCGCTTCATCGCACCATTACTGCCCATCGTTTGATCGCCAAACTGCCCACCATTGCGGCAGCGTGTTATAAGCATAATATCGGTCAGCCCTTCGTTTATCCGCAAAACAACATGAGCTATTGTGGCAATCTGCTACATATGATGTTTTCGGTACCTTGCGAACCATACGAGCTGGATCCTATCGCTGAAAAAGCGCTGGATGTGCTGTTTATTCTGCACGCTGATCACGAGCAAAATGCCTCGACGTCGACAGTCCGGCTGGCCGGCTCCTCATTTGCCAATCCATTCGCCGCAATCGCAGCGGGGGTAGCATCGTTGTGGGGACCTGCTCATGGTGGTGCCAACGAGGCTGTACTTCGCATGCTTGATGAGATTGGCGATGTATCCAATATCGACAAATTCATCGCCAAAGCCAAAGATAAAGATGATCCGTTTCGCCTGATGGGTTTTGGCCATCGGGTTTATCGTAACTACGATCCGCGAGCAAAAATCATCAAACGCATCTGCGATGAGGTGTTAGCCAAATACGGGGATGACCCCCGTTTGGAACTGGCAATGCGACTCGAAGAAATTGCGTTGAACGATGATTACTTCATCGAACGCAAGCTTTATCCGAATGTCGATTTTTACTCAGGTATTATTTACAAAGCCCTGGGCATTCCGACCAATATGTTCACGCCGATGTTCGCGATCGCCCGCACTGTAGGCTGGGTCAGTCATTGGATTGAAATGGTTTCGGATCCTGAGCACAAGATCGGCCGCCCGCGCCAACTCTATATCGGCGAGTCCAAACGCGACGTGCCGGCATTAACAGATCGTTAATCAATCCAGCCAAATACCAGCTTAAAAAGCTCCAGGAATGGGGCTTTTTAGTTCAGCATCTCGGTACCGCGTGGCAAAGGCGGCAGGCTCAAATGATGGGCTACGGTCTGTCCTATATCGGCAAAGCTCTGTCGCTGCCCCAGCGGGCCAGCCTGTATACCCGGACCAAACGCTAAAACCGGCACCTGCTCACGGGTATGATCAGTACCGGGCCAGCTCGGGTCGTTACCATGATCCGCACTGACAATGACCAGGTCATCAGTTTGCAAGCATTGCTCCAGTTCCGGCAAGCGGGCATCCAACTGCTCCAGCGCAAGCGCATAGCCGGCAATGTCACGACGATGGCCATATAACATGTCAAAATCGACAAAATTAGTGAATATCAGAGCACCATCCGGCGCTTGCGCCAATGCAGTCATGGTCGCTTCAAACAAAGCCTGATTACCATCCGCCTTGATACTATGACTAATACCTTGGTGGGCAAAGATATCAGCAATTTTCCCTATGGCCATAACCGTATGTCCTGCTGCCGTCAAATAATCAAGTAAAGTCGGAGCTGGCGGCGGTACAGCGTAATCTCGGCGATTACCCGTGCGCCGGAAATCTGCCGGGCCGGTGCCGACAAAGGGGCGTGCAATCACACGCCCGACATTCAACTCCAGCTGATCAAGACGGGCACGCGTACACTCACATAAGCTATATAGATTCTGCAGGCCAAAGCTGGTTTCATGCGCTGCAATCTGTACTACGCTATCAGCTGAGGTGTAGATAATCGGGCAACCGGTTTGCACATGTGCTGTACCCAACTGGGCGATAATTTCAGTGCCTGACGCATGGCATTCACCCAGAAACCCGGGCAATGCCATTTCCTGGATCAAATAACCGGTCAGTTCAGCTGGGAAACAGGGTATGGTTTTGGGAAAATAATACCAGTCGAACAACACGGGTACGCCGGCAATTTCCCAATGCCCGCTTGGTGTATCTTTGCCTTTGCTGGTTTCTATTGCGCTGCCGTAAGCAGCCTGAATAATACTGCTGTTTTCCAGACCTGCTGGCACTTCTCCAGTGGCTGTAGCAGCGGCTGCACCCATCCCCAAACGGGCAAAATTGGGCAATTGCAAAGCCCCACGACGCTGTCCTGGCAGATCACATTGTCCGGCAGCACAAGCCGCAGCAATATGCCCCAGGGTATTAGCACCTTGATCACCGTAAGCACTTGCATCAGGCGCTCCGCCAATACCAAGCGAATCCAGCACCAGGATAATTGCTCTTGCCATAACGTTTACTTTATTTGCTCAGGGCGCTGCCATCGCCAGTTTTTCATCACGCTGGCGACGTGTTTCCTGCATTTTGCTGAGCACTGAGGTAATCAAAACGCCAATCGCGACGATGCCAATCAGGACGGTGCATATTGCGTTAATTTCCGGCGTTACTCCAAGCCGCACCTGGCTATAGATTTTCATCGGCAACGTAGTTGCACCAGGACCCGTTGTAAAACTGGCAATAACCAGATCATCCAGCGACAAGGTGAACGACAGCAACCAACCTGAAATAATCGCCGGCAGAATCACCGGCAGGGTGATATAGAGGAACGTTTTACCCGGGGGTGCCCCCAAATCCATGGCGGCTTCTTCGATCGAACGGTCAAAGCTGACCAGGCGTGACTGCACCACCACCGCGACATAGCACATCGAAAATGTAATATGCGCAATCGTGACGGTTAAAAACCCCCGATCCACCGACAAAGCAACAAACATCAGCAGCAAGGATAAACCGGTGATAACTTCCGGCATGACCAGAGGGGCGTAAATCATGCCAGAAAACAATGTGCGGCCACGAAACCGGCCGAACCGAGCCAGTAATAATGCTGCCAGTGTGCCCAGCACCACTGCTACTGTGGACGAGGTCAAAGCCACTTTAAGTGTCACCCAGGCCGCGTTCAGCAGGCCTTCATTTTGCAGCATCGAGCTATACCACTGAGTGGACCAGCCCCCCCATACCGTTACCAGTTTGGAGGCATTGAAACTGTAGATGACCAACAGCACGATAGGTAGATACAAAAAGCCGAAGCCCAGAATCAGGGAGAGCACATTAAAGCGGGTTAGCTTAAACATTTATTAAACCTCCCGTTTCTCTTGCAAGCGCTGAAAAATAACGATGGGCACGATTAATAAAAGCACTAGAACAACAGCAACAGCTGACGACAGTGGCCAGTCTCGATTGTTGAAAAATTCGGTCCAAAGTGTTTTTCCGATCATCAAGGTATCCGAACCGCCCAGCAGATCAGGGATCACGAACTCACCCACAGCAGGTATGAAGACCAGAAAACAACCAGCGATGATCCCTGGTATCGAGATAGGTATGGTAATCGTCCAGAAAGCTTTTAAGGGTTTACAACCCAGATCGGCAGCAGCCTCCAGCAGACTCATATCCATCTTGTCCAGATTGGCGTACAGGGGCAATATCATGAACGGCAGGTAAGAATAAACAATGCCGATATAAACGGCGAGATCCGTGTTCAGGATGGTAAGAGGCTCGTTAATAATCCCCAGATTCAACAGCAATAAATTCAGCAGACCTTCTTTTTTCAGGATGCCGATCCAAGCGTAAACCCGGATCAGAAACGATGTCCAGAACGGCAAAATAACCAGCATTAACAATACAGCCCGCCATTGTCGGGGAGCCCGAGCCATGGCATAGGCAATCGGATATCCCAGCAAGAGGGCCAGCAGCGTTGCGATGCCGGCGATCTTCAGACTGTTGACATAGGACTTCCAATACAAGCTGTCTTCCCACAACAGCCTGTAATTTTCCAGATTGAGTGTGAGTTGCACATAAGTGTCATCAACCCACTCCCATAATGGTGCGTAAGGTGGCATCGCGATCAGCACTTCGGAAAAGCTGATCTTGAGCACAATGAGGAACGGCATCATAAAAAATGCCAGCAGCCATAAATAAGGCACCAGAATGACCGCTCCACGTCCATCCAGTCCCAACTTCTGCACTAGCTGGTAAAACCAGCGATAGGGTGCAAACAGCAATAAACGGGCGTGTAAACCGGTTAGTTCTCCGGCGTGGGCGAGTTCCTCTCCGCTCAGATAGGCAACGTCTTTGCGGTCAGCCATATCAGCTTGTCAGCACCACGCCAGCGTGCGCTGGCCAGCTCAGATAAACAGTATCCTCCCAACGAATAGATCGTTCGACCAGACGTGTTTGATTAGTCTGCGCCGAGGTTACCATTTTACCGCTGGGAAGACGCACATGATAGATTGAGAGATTACCGACATAACCGATATCCCATACCTCGCCACATAAACAGTTAACGCTGGTATTATCAGGCGGGGTATGACTGATCATCAGTTTTTCCGGCCGCAAAGCCAGCCAGGTCGTAGCACCTTGAGGAGCCGTAACGCCATAGTCAGCGTACAGCTCGCAGTCGGTTTCGCTGCTCCCGATGCGAGTGTGATCCTTGCCTGCTTCGGTAATACGACCTTCAATAATATTGACATCACCTATAAACTCAGCTACATAGCGCGAATTTGGGTATTCATAAATCTCGGCAGGTGTAGCGATCTGAACGATACGACCGTGGTTCATGACTGCTATCCGTGACGATACCGTCATAGCCTCTTCCTGATCATGCGTGACGATGACAAATGTAATACCCAGTTCATCCTGAATAGTCATCAGCTCAAACTGCGTTTGTTCGCGCAGTTTTTTATCCAGCGCCCCCAACGGTTCATCCAGTAACAGCATTTTCGGGCGCTTGACGATGGAACGAGCCAGAGCTACCCGCTGGCGCTGGCCACCAGATAATTGATGCGGCTTGCGTTTGGCAAACTGGCCCAGTTGCACCATCTCGATGACTTCGCTGACACGGCGTTTAATCTCGTCTTTAGGCAATTTATCCTGTTTCAGGCCAAAAGCGATGTTATGTTCTACTGACATATGCGGAAACAGAGCATAGGACTGAAACATCATGTTTACTGGTCGCTGATACGGCGGCACAGTAGAGACATCTTCGCCTTCCAACAGGATACTGCCACTGCTTGGCTGCTCAAACCCTGCCAGCATTCGCAATAACGTTGTTTTGCCGCAACCACTAGGGCCGAGCAAAGCGAAAAATTCGCTTTTGTAGATATCCAGCGAGATGTTATCGACCGCTGTAAAATCACCAAAGCGCTTGGTCACGCCCAGTAGCCGGACATGCGGTTCGGCGGCTGGATTTTTCCAAGGTTCTTCCCGCAATCGTGCCGCCGAATCAACCATGATCTATTGGCCGCTTTTGACTTTGGTCCAAAGCCGGTTCAGCGTGCGTTGGGCCTTGGGGGGATAGGGATTAACAATATATAAGCGTTCGATCGTCTCAGGGGGTGGGTAAATAGCCGGATCGTTAATCACATCTTCATTTAAAAGCGGCTGCGAATCTTTATTGCCATTGGCGTAGTAAACATAATTCGAAGCTTTGGCAATGACATCCGGTTGCATAATGAAGTTCAGGAAAGCATGTGCATTATCGGCATGCGGTGCGTCTTTCGGAACCGCCATCTGATCGAACCACATCAGCGCGCCTTCCTGGGGAATCACGTACTCAACCGTAACATTATTAGCAGCTTCCGCCGCTCGATCTCTGGCTTGCAACACATCACCAGACCAACCCACTGCCAGACAGATATCACCGTTAGCCAGCGCGTTAATGAATTCGGAAGAATGAAATTTCTGGATATAAGGCCGAATGGCCTGTAGCACCGGTTCAGCTTTCGCAATTATTTTAGGATCCTTGCTATCCGGATCTTCACCGATATAGTTCAGTACAGCGGGAATTAATTCGTCGGCGGCATCCAGCAGATGTACACCGCAATCAGCGAATTTTGCCAGCACGTCGGGATCAAAAATCATGCGCCAGGAATCCACCGGTGCTTCTGCCATGCGCTCATTGATTTTATCGACATTGTAGCCAATGCCGGTGGTGCCCCACATATAATTGATCGAATATTGATTATCTGGATCGAAGTTGGCCACCCGCTGAGAAATCTTATCCCACATATGGCTTAAATTAGGCAGTTTGGATTTATCCAGAGGCTGAAAAACACCGGCTTGAATCTGCCGTGCCAGAAACGCCCCGGTAGGGACAACCACATCGTAACCCGTACCGCCGGCCAGTAGTTTGGTTTCCAGAATATCATTCGAGTCAAAGACATCGTAGACAACCTTAATGCCGGTTTCCTGCTCGAACTGCTGCAGAATAGATTCGTCGATGTAATCTGACCAGTTGTATACATTGACAATTTTGTCCTGCGCCAACGCAACTTGGCTGCTCAGAATTGCCGCGACGCCCAAGGTAAGCTTTTTGAGCATGTGAATCTCCTCTACGTTATTTAGAAAATTTACGGCGACTTTATCTGCTGAGCCGTCATATCCAAGCTACGCCACGCTTTTTCGACTAGTTCATCAATTTCGGATTCACTGATAATCAAGGGAGGCGAAATAATCATTGTATCTTCCACTGCCCGCATGACCAGGCCATTCTCCACGCAAAAATCGCGGCAAACCAGACCTACTTTACCGCGTGGCTGGAAAAACGCCCTGCCAGGTTTGTTCGGTACTAATTCCAAGGCGCCTAACATGCCTACCCCGCGCGCCTCGCCTACAAGTGGATGTTCGCCCAATATTTGCCAGCACTTTTGCAGATAAGGCGCAGTACGTGTAGCAACCTGTTCAACCAGATGTTCATCGCGCATCAGCTGGATAGCACGAATCGCAACTGCACAGGCAGCGGGATGTCCTGAATAAGTATAGCCGTGGAAAAACTCACTGTCGTGGTCAATCAACGTCTGTGCAACCCGGTCACCAACCATTAGGCCGCCGATAGGCAGATAGCCTGCTGATAAACCTTTCGCTATCGGCATCAGATCGGGTTGAAGGTCGTAATAATCGGAGCCAAACCAATGCCCTGTACGACCGAAGCCACAAATGACTTCATCGACAATCAGCAAAATATCGTATTCACGACAGATACGCTGGATTTCCGGCCAATACGTCGCGGGGGAATGATCACACCGCCGGCACCCTGAATCGGTTCACCGATAAACGCGGCTATCCGCTCCGGGCCAGCTCCTGAATTTTCTCTTCGAGAGCTTGTGCCGCTACCAGGCCAAATTCTTCCGGACTGAGATTTCCACCTTCACCAAACCAGTAAGGCTGGCGGATATGCTCGATACCAGGAATCGGGATCCCCCCTGGGCATGCATAGCTGCCATTCCGCCCAAGCTGGCACCGGCCATTGTGCTGCCGTGATAGGCATTGCGCCGACTGATAATGGTTTTTCGCTCGGGCTGCCCCTGCAGGTCCCAAAATCGCCGTACCAAGCGTACAACCGTGTCATTGGCTTCCGAACCGGAGCTGGTATAGAACACATGATTCAGTCCCGCCGGTGTTACTTCAGAAAGTAGCTGCGCTAATTCCAGTGCCGGCGGATGCGTGCACTGGAAAAAACTATTGTAGAACGGCAATTCCAGTAATTGCTGATAAGCGGCTTCGGCCAGTTCCCGGCGACCATAGCCCAGATTCATGCACCAGAGCCCGGCCATACCATCAAGGATTTGATGACCGTCAGAGTCCCACAGATAAACCCCTTCCGCTTTGGTGATAATCTGGCTGCCTTTACGGTACAGACTGTGGTGATTGGTAAAAGGATGCAAAAAGTGGCGCTCGTCTAAGGCCCGCCACTCCTGTGTACTGCGTTGCTTGGCGACTGTCATAGCCGTTTCCTCGAAATACTTAAACATTCAGCAGCAAATGCCGCCGCTCCCATGAGCTGATCACTTGCAGAAACTCGCCATGCTCGGCTTCCTTGACAGCACTATAAGCGGCTACGAACCGTTCTCCAAGCACCTCACTTAAGGGCTTGCACACTTCCAGCAAGCGCAATGATTCTTCCAGATTACGCGGCAGATTAAAGGGCTCTTGGTACGCACTGCCAGCCCAGGGCTCAGCTGGTTCAAGGCCTTCGGTCATGCCAAGGTAACCACAGGCCAGCGACGCGGCAATGGCCAGATAGGGATTGGCGTCAGCCCCAGGCACACGATTTTCAACCCGCCGCGATTGCGGATTGCTAATCGGCACACGCAAGCCGGCTGTGCGATTATCGTACCCCCAATGAACATTGATAGGTGCGGCATGATGACGGGTAATACGCCGATAGGAATTCACATTCGGTGCCAGCAATGACATTGCTGCCGGTAAATATTTCTGCAGACCGCCCAGATAAGCAAAAAATAGCGGGCTGGGGTCACCATTCTCCAGGCTGAAAATATTCGTGCCGGTGCTTTTATCCAGAACGCTCTGATGGATATGCATGGCACTGCCAGGCTCCCGCTGCATGGGCTTGGCCATAAAGGTTGCATAAATCTTATGGCGCAGGGCAGCCTCACGCAGAGTACGCTTGAACAAAAAGGCCTGATCAGCTAATTCCAGTGGATTGCCATGGAGCAGATTGATCTCCATCTGGGCGCTGCCAGCTTCGTGGATAAGAGTATCGATATCGATACCTTGGGCCTCGCAATAATCGTAAACATCTTCGACCAGCGGATCGAATTCGTTCAACGCATCAATGCTATAGGATTGACGCCCCGCTTCGGTCCGGCCTGAACGGCCGATAGGGGGCTCCAGTGGATAATCCTCATCTGGATTAGGTTTGACCAGAAAAAACTCGAGTTCGGGCGCCACGACAGACTGCCAACCTCGCTGCTCGAATAGCTCGAGCACGCGCCGCAGAACATAGCGGGGAGAAATTTCGACCGGCCCACCTTCCATATAAAAAGCATCGTGAATGACCTGAGCGGTAGGCTCCACAGCCCAAGGCACTAGGCGGATTGTATTCTCGTCGGGCTTGAGCAGCACATCGATCTCAGCAGGCGAAATCATGCTGTCATCTTCCGGATAATCGCCAGTAATAGTTTGCAGAAACAAGGCTTCGGGCAAGCGCATGCCGAGTTCCTTAGCATATTTTGCGGCAGGCATGATTTTCCCGCGCGCGATACCAGATGTATCCGGTACTATTGCCTCAACTTCAGTAATATTATGCTCGGACAACCATTGGGGAATTGATGTGCTCATAGTAAAAATACAATAAAAAACGACCGCATAAAGCGGCCGTTCAAATAAAAGTTAACACATTACATGCTGCGCAACCGCAAGGCTGACTGCATATAAAATCAGGCGGAGGCTATTCGCTGGCAAGCAAGGCCTTCGCATCAGGTCCCAAAGGCATGCTGTAGTCATAAGCGGCCAATACCAGATTGTCGGCTGCCCGCACCAGACGCGCATTGATATAAACTGTGCGTCGGCCTACGGCGTACGTACCGGCAATGACTGCTGCCGCATTATGCACCTGGCTTAAACTCTGCACTTCCCGGGAGAGTACAAATTCACCGCCTTGCTGCTGAATAAACACATTGCGCCGCAGTTTCATCTCAACCATGGTGAATCCGTCCTGAGCAAAGCGTGAAGAAATCTGCTCAGCAATCATGCGACCCATGGCCGATGAGTCTTCCATCGAGTTAATGTTGACAAATGTACCTGTCAACAGGGGCTGGCGATTTTCTTTCAGCCATGGCACCTGCTCTAATAAAGCTTCGGCCGCTGTATAGCTCTGCGAAACGAGATCGGAATCCCGTACTTGCTGGTACTTAGGCACGTCAGAATCAGATGACGCGCAGCCGCCCACTAATAGTACGGTGCAGAACAAAACTAAAAAACGCATTCTCATGGCATTCCCTCCGCTTAAGAGCCGACCACTTCCACCAAACGTGTCGGCGGCAACGGCGGTGCGGCGAGATACTCCCCGCTGGTTTTCTTGTCAACGTAAAAAATTTCGCTGATTCGGGTTACATAACGCGTGCCGCGTAGTACTGACACATTAACCAGAATATCCTTGTCCGGTGCCTCAACTTCTGTATAACCGGTTTCAACGTTTTTATCAGCTAATCCGCCGGATTTAACATCGTACTGTACGACCAAGTCTGATTCACCGGGCACCAAGGTAACACCAAACCCTTGCTGCATTAGCTGGGTAGTCAGTAAATCGTGGAAAGCGCCATTAAAGGTGGAACCAACGCCCGGTTTAGCAATATACAAGACATGTGGTTGATCCATTTCACCCGCACTATGCAGCGCTGTTGCCAAACGTTCAGCAACATCGGCGGCCAGCACGTTCCAATGATGAGCCGCCCACATTTTTGGTTGATATGATTTTTCGTAGGCGGTCGGCAGCGGAATTTCCGAAGCGCAACCAACCAGTAAACTCAGCGATAACGCTGTAACGGTGGTGGCAAGGGCTTTCATCGAGCGTCTCCCTCAATTCTAAAGATAGTTTGTAAAATCCCCTAGCATGAATGTAGCAGATTTCCCGCCACGTATCATGCATTTGTTATGGCTAAAGCTTAGTCGTTTTTAATACGACTGTCATCCTTCCGACAACAACGTTCTGTTAGCGCACTTGCTTTTAAAAGCGATCGGCACAAAATTAAATTCCTTCTACTTGCCGAGAGTTAGCGATAACGTAAAACACATCCTATTGTGTTTTTAAAAAACATAGACCACAATTTGTTGTAGTTTTCCTTGCTAACAACCTATCTCGAATTCGCTTCGGGACAGGTTTTGATCGCTTCTTTAACAGCCCTGACAGGTTTGCGTTAGTCGGCGGATACACTTTAATTGGAATTAATATCGTCACCGTTCGACATTGCTTTAGCGCGTTTACAAGCTGTTTGAGGGAAAAATCACTTACACACAGTATCATTTTTGCAACCATCGTTGTGTTTTTAATACTATTTTGTCATTATTAATGCGCTACTCGAATGCGCTATTCGAAGATCGCGAGAAGAGGATACTCCCCCATGAAGACCGCTCATCTCAGACCGGTGGAACAACAAGCCACTGCGGTCAACAACATTGCCCTGCAGCCGGCATCGCTCGATATCTGGGACAAAAAATACCGGCTCAAAGCTAAAAATGGCCGCCCCATCGATGAAACTATCGACGGCACCTATCAGCGGGTCGCCCGGGCGCTGGCCAATGTTGAGGAAACCGATGACAAGCGCACACACTGGTACGAGCAATTTCTGTGGGCTCTGCGCCAAGGTGCGATTCCAGCCGGCCGAATCACTTCCAATGCTGGCGCGCAAGAGCATAAACCTGCCACATCGACTATCAATTGCACCGTATCCGGCACGATCCAGGATTCGATGGATGATATTTTGCAGAAGGTCCACGAGGCTGGCCTGACACTGAAAGCCGGTTGCGGTATCGGCTACGAGTTCAGCACGTTGCGCCCACGCGGTGCTTACGTATCAGGCGCGGGTGCCTACACCTCAGGGCCACTGTCGTTTATGGATATCTACGACAAGATGTGCTTTACCGTGTCATCAGCCGGCGGTCGGCGTGGCGCGCAAATGGGCACATTTGATATTGGTCATCCCGACGTGCTGGAATTCATTCGCGCCAAGCGGGAAAACGGGCGGCTGCGGCAATTTAATCTATCGCTGCTCATCACGGAAGAATTCATGGAAGCGGTCAAAGCTGACAGCGACTGGCCGCTGGCGTTTCCACTACGCCCGCAGGAAGAGGAAGAAGACGGTATCGACCTGAATGACGCCGATCAGATTATTTGGCGCGACTGGCCAGCGCAGGACAATATGGTGGTCAGGGCGGACGGCAAGGTAGCCTGCAAAATATACAAAACCCTGCGCGCACGCCGCTTATGGGACATGATCATGGCCTCGACATATGATTATGCCGAACCAGGGTTTATCCTGATTGATAAGGTTAATGAGCTTAACAATAACTGGTTTTGTGAAGCTATCCGGGCAACCAACCCTTGCGGCGAACAGCCTCTGCCCCCTTACGGATCCTGTCTGCTAGGCTCTGTCAACCTCACTAAATTCGTGCTTGATCCTTTCACCAAGCAGGCGCGCTTTGATTGGGATGCATTTCGCAAAACCGTCTCGATTTTCACCCGTATGCTGGATAACGTAGTAGAAATCAATGGTCTGCCCTTATCAGAACAGCGCCGTGAAATACTCGAAAAACGTCGCCACGGTATGGGATTTCTAGGCCTTGGTTCGACGTTTACCCTGCTGGGCATGAAATACGGCTCGCAGGAATCACTGCACTTCACCGAACAGGTCAGCCAGGAGATGGCCGTCACCGGCTGGCGGGTTGGTTTGGAACTGGCGCAGGAAAAAGGCCCGGCCCCAATTCTTGAGCGCGACTTCACTGTTACCGCAGAAATGTTGCATAAGCGCCCGGAGATGGTGACTGACGGCTATAGTGTGGGAGATACCATCAAAGGAAAAATCCTGCATGCCCGCTACAGTCGTTATATGCAACGCATTGCCGAAGTTGATCAGGAACTGGTTCAGCAGCTGGCTGAAACTGGTGCCCGCTTTACCCACCACACGTCAATTGCACCGACCGGTACGATCTCCCTGAGTCTGGCCAATAATGCCTCGAACGGTATCGAGCCAAGCTTTGCCCACCATTACTCGCGCAACGTCATCCGAGAAGGTCGCAAGAGCAAGGAAAAAGTCGATGTGTACTCGTTTGAACTGCTGGCCTACCGCGAATTAGTCAATGCCAAGGCGATGCCGTATTCCGAGCAAGCGGATGAACAGTTGCCGGATTATTTCATCACGGCCGATGATATCAACCCGAAAGCACATGTTGATATTCAGGCCGCAGCGCAGCGCTGGATCGACTCCTCGATTTCTAAAACCGCCAATGTGCCAACCGATTACCCTTACGAGGATTTCAAGGACATTTATCTTTACGCCTACGAACAAGGGCTCAAGGGTTGCACTACCTTCCGTTTTAATCCGGAAGCATTTCAGGGCGTGCTGGTTAAAGAGCAGGATCTGGAAAACACGCTGTACACATTCACACTGGAAGACGGCAGCCAGATCACAGTCAAAGGTAATGATGAAATTGAGTACGACGGCGAACTCCACACCGCTGCCAATTTGTTCGATGCACTGAAAGAGGGGTACTACGGTAAATTTTAATGCCGTAAGGAATGACGATGACTATCAAAATCGACCAGAAAATAGTTAAATACAGCGTGCAGAGCAAAAACGCCGAGGCCGCTGAACAAACAGCTGCCCATGTCCAGACGGAGGCTCCGAACGTCGTGCAAATGCACGAAAAACTGGAGCGGCCCGACATGCTGCTGGGTTCGACCTACAAGGTCAAAACGCCCCTGTCGGAGCACGCTATGTATATCACGATTAACGATATCGTGCTCAACCAAGGTACCGAGCACGAGCAGCGGCGGCCGTTTGAAATTTTCATAAACTCCAAGAACATGGATCACTTCCAGTGGATCGTGGCACTGACACGGATTATTTCGGCGGTGTTTCGCAAAGGCGGCGACAGCACGTTTTTGGTCGAGGAACTGCGCTCGGTGTTCGACCCTAAAGGCGGCTATTTCAAGAAAGGCGGGAAATATATGCCGTCACTGGTCGCCGAGATCGGCGACGTTATCGAATCGCATATGCGGCTGATCGGTCTGCTCAAGGATGAAGGACTGGATGAACACCAGCAGCGACTGGTCGAACAAAAGCGAGCCGAATATGCGGCCCGACAGTCCAGCGAATCCAGCGGTGACAGCTCCTTCCCTGAAGGGGCCACATTGTGCGCCAAATGCAATACCAAAGCCGTCATTATGATGGACGGTTGTATGACCTGCCTGAATTGTGGCGACAGTAAATGCGGGTAAACCGTTTACCGGTGCTGCCGTAATATAATAGCAGCACCGGAATCCATCGCCATGCCCCTTATAATGCCGGTTCTCGGCTTGCTGATTGCTTTGCTCGTCAGCCTGCCCCTGCACGCCGGGAAAATTGTTATTGCCCATCGCGGCGCGAGCGGTTATTTGCCTGAGCATACACTGGCTGCCAAAGCACTGGCTCATGCCATGGGGGCAGATTATATCGAGCAGGATCTGGTGCTGACCAAGGACGATCAGCTGATCGTTTTGCATGACCGTTACCTGGATCGGGTCACCGATGTTGCCCAGGTTTTTCCCGATCGACAGCGGGCCGATGGCCGCTTCTACGCCATTGATTTTACCTTGACCGAAATCCGTCAGCTGCAGCTCATGGAAGGTTTCAGACTCAAAAATGGTCAGGCCACGGCGATTTTCCCGCAACGTTTCCCGCTTGGCAGTGCCCGCTTCGGAATAGCCACATTTGCGGAAGAAATCGAACTGATTCAGGGTCTGAATAAAACTATGGGACGTGAAGCCGGTATTTACCCGGAAATTAAATCACCCTGGTTTCACCACCAGGAGGGCCGGGACATTGCCCGCCATACACTGAAGGTACTACAACAGTATGGCTATACCGGCAAACAGAGCCGCGTATTTCTGCAATGTTTCGACCCTCATGAGTTGCAACGCATCAAGCGCGATTTGCTGCCCGAGTTCGGTATGGATATCAAGCTGGTGCAGCTGATCGCACAGACCGATTGGGCTGCAACCTACGAAAGAGCGGGCACCGGCTGGCAACCGTATAACTATGACTGGATGCAGCAACCGGGTGCAATGGCGCAGATTGCCACGTATGCAGATGGTGTCGGTCCCTGGCTACCGAT
This sequence comes from Gammaproteobacteria bacterium, assembly GCA_041396125.1. Classification (GTDB taxonomy): domain Bacteria; phylum Pseudomonadota; class Gammaproteobacteria; order Competibacterales; family Competibacteraceae; genus JAWKZG01. The sequence goes on from JAWKZG010000005.1 coordinate 231,935, forward strand.
GGTGGTTAGCGAAGTATCAACCACCACCCGGCTTCGGTTCAGCAGGCTGATCGCTGACGCTCATGCGGCCGGCTTACAGGTACATCCTTATACCTTGCGGCTCGACCGCTTACCGGCCTACGCTGCCGATTTCGAACAGTTGCTGGATATCGTCTATCATCAGGCCGGGGCTGATGGCGTGTTTACCGACTTCCCGGATCGGGCAGTACAGTTTTTGCGATAATTAAAGCGTTACTGCAGTAACCAGCTGCTAAAGCGGTCATCCAGTTCATTTTGGTAATCGGTCCAGAACTCGATGTCATTACGCAAAGCGTTCTGCATGTTTGCGGGATATGTCGGCAGATGCGGTGCCATTTCGATTCCGTTTTCCGCATTCACCGGCTGATAGGCCGCAGCTGAAGCACGAGGTGAACCGTAGGCAATATACTCGCTGATACGGGCTGAGTTCTCGGGTGCAGTAGCATAGTTCAAAAACGCTTTGGCTTCTTCCAGATGCGGTGTACCACGTGGCACTGCCCACATATCCATAGCCAGTATCTGGCCATTCCAGATGATTTTAAACGGCTGTTTTTCGTTGGCCTGAGCATTGAAAATCCGGCCGTTGTACGCCGAGGCCATCACAACTTCACCATCTGCCAGCATCTGTGGCGGCTGCGCGCCCGCCTCCCACCAGATAACCTGATCTTTAATCGTATCCAGTTTGGCAAAAGCACGGGCTACACCTTCCTCGGTCTCCAGCGTCGGATAAATCTCGTCCAGCGGCACCCCATCTGCCATCAGCGCCCATTCCAGGTTGATCAAAGGTGTTTTGCGTAGTGCGCGCTTACCGGGAAAATTTTCCAGATCGAAAAAATCTTCGATCCGCTGTGGCTTAGCGCCAGGAAATGCCTCGTCGTTATAGGCAATGACGGTTGACCATACGATAGTGCCGGCTGCACAAGGCAGTAGACCACCATCGATAAAATCCTCCCTGCCCGGCGTCCCGTCAGCAGCGGGTGCCAGCCAGGCCGGATCGATCTCTTCCAGCAGGCCTTCCTCACAACCGATAACCGGATCACCAGCTTCGATCTGCACCACATCCCAGGTGACTTTACCTGCTTCAACCTGCGCCTTGATCTGGCCCAGGCCACCGTTGTAATCCACACTGATAACTTTAATACCAGTCGCTTGCTCGAAGGGTTCGTACAAGGCTTTAGTCTGGGCTTCGGTGTAGGCACCGCCCCAGGACACAACGGTGACGGTTCTCTCGGCCAGCGCCGATGAGGCCAGAAGACTGAGCGCGATACCAGCGCCAGTGGCGACTAATAGCGAAGACATGTTGTAGTGCATAACTGCTCCCGCATTTTGTTTAGTTTAAATGAGCGATTCCGATTGCAATAACCTGAAATAGCATAGCCCGACTTTTATAGAACACCAAGATACGCTTAATACTCTACGACTACCTCACCCAGCGGGTTGGAGCAGCAGGCCAGCACATAACCTTCCTCAATTTCGTCGTCGGTAATACCACCACTGTGCACCATATGCACCTCGCCCGACAGCTTTTTAACCTTGCAAGTACCACAGACCCCAAACAGGCAGGCGCTGGGAATATGCAAGCCGGCCTCGCTGGCGGCGCTAAGAATGGTATCGGACTGGCGGCAGCGCTGACTGAGTTCAGAGCTGGCGAAACGGACCAGAGCAGCCTGGGTATCGTCGATAATGACATCGTCATGCTCAATCGCTTCACTGACATTATGAACCGGCGTCGTAAAGCTTTCCTCATGGTAGCGGTTCATATCGAACCCGGCGGCATTCAGCATATCGCGCACCGCTTGCATAAAGGCCTCCGGCCCGCAGCAGAAAACCTCACGCTCGAAATAATCGGGCGCGATCAGTTCCAGCATCGGGTGGCTGATGCGTCCGGTGTAGCCCGTCCAGGAACCATACGGATTGGGCCGCTCGCAAATCAGTGAAACTTTAAACTCCGGCAACCGGGCGCTGATGGCTTCCAGTTCAGCCCGGGCGATAATATCCGCTGGCGTCTGCGCACAATGAATGAACGCAACATCCGTATGCTGCCCAAAATCAAATAACCAGCGTGCCATCGACAACAGCGGAGTAATACCCACGCCGCCCGATAAAAATAGATATTTATCAGCCAGATGGTTGTGCAGGCTAAAAATACCGGCAGGACCGTAAGCTTTTATTTTATCGCCGATGTTCAGGTTTTCGTGCAGCCATTTAGATACCTTGCCATCAGCCAGCGCCTTAACGGTGACCCAGATGCACAAGGGCCGCGACGGGCTGGATGCCAGCGTATAACAGCGTTGATATTTTTTGCCATCGATACTGACTTCCAGCGTGATGAACTGACCGGGCAGATAACGGAAATAACTGTTGTCCGAGGTTTGAAACACAAACGTTTTGACGTCTTGTGTGTCCTGCAACACCATCGTGCACTCCAACAGCTCACTGTGGCTATCCCAGGATTTAGCCTGTTTCAGTCGTGTCACCGCATCGCGGACACTTAAGTTGCTCATCGAATGTCCTCCGGCACCGGTCAGGCCGCCGCCTGTTGACGACTGGCATTTCCCTCAAGCTGGCGCTGCATCTCACCGGTATACCAGTCAATGAAACTTTGTACTCCGAATTCGATGGTTTGTGAGTAGGGTCCTGGCTCATAAGCCTTGGAGTTGATACCAAGCTGGTTATGTTCCGCCAGGGTACGATCCTGCTCGTTCGTCGCCAGCCAGACCTTACTCAAACGCTCGACATCGTAATCAACCCCTTCAACAGCATCTTTGTGTATCAGCCATTTGGTGGTCACCAGGGTTTCCTCCGGGCCGATTGGCAATACCCGAAATGCAATGCAGTGATCGCCTTGCAGATGGTTCCAGGAATTAGGCAGATTGAGCAAACGCACCGACCCCAGATCAGAATCCGTCAGTGTACCCAGCAGCTTTTTACAGGCCGGCTTGCCGTCCATAGTCATCGACTCACCGTGCTGAAAAGGCAAACGCACCACCCGATAGCGCTTGGCCGGATCGTTGATAGCCCGGTGCGCCAGACCCAACGTGTCCCATTCCTGGCTCTTGCGATTCATTTTCTCAACGAATTTGGGATTGATGCGCGGGTCGGCAGGGTCGTCAAACTCGGCTAGTGTGCGCAGCAGTTCTGGATGACTGCCAGCACAGTGGTAACACTCGCGGTTATTCTCAAGCACCAGTTTCCAGTTGGCTTGCTCGATCATATGGCTCTCGAATGCCACTTTGGCATTATCCAGATCGTGCGGCCGTAAATACGGCTCAACCGCCAGCCGGAACGCCTCAAAGTCCGGTGCCGGGCCGTCGGCAAGACTGACGAATATATAACCGCCCACGCTTTCACAGTGCGCCTGCTTGAGCGGATACTGCGCAGGATCGAACCCCTTGTCCATACTGCCGGCGAACAACAACCGCCCGTCCAGATCGAAAGTCCATTGGTGATACGGGCACACCAATTTGGCGGCACTGCCTTTTTCTTTCAGACAGATTTTTGAACCACGGTGGCGACAGGTATTATAAAAAGCCCGAATCTGCTTATCCTGCCCACGCACCACCATCAGCGGATTCCGGCCGACATTGAACGTAAAATAATGGCCCGGTTTCGGTATTTCACAACTCAGTCCTGCAAACAACCACTGCGTGCCAAAAATATGCTGCATATCGAGCTGGAAGAACTCGGTATCATTGTAAAAGGGCTGCGGCAGGCTATAAGTCGGCTTACGGCTGCGAAGCAGATCAAGCATTAGAGCGCGGGATTCCATGGGTAGACTCCAGGATAAAGCAAGGATTGAGACAGACATCGATCAGCAGCTAAGGCGGCAGCTGTTGCGAGCAATCTACCCTCACATGAGACTGTACAGTATCGTTAGAACGACCAGCAGATTGCCGCCAGCGACTCGACGGTGAAACGAATCCTTTATACTGTCGCCCAATGCCCAATTCATCTGTTTAAGGAGAACACTGCATGTCATCATCCCTGCCATCAGAAATGACTGTTATTGAAATCACCGCGCACGGTGCACCTGAAGTGCTCAAGCCTGCCCAGCGCCCTGTACCACAACTACAGGACAACGAGGTGCTGATTCAGGTCGCGTATGCTGGTGTCAACCGACCTGATTGCCAGCAACGCGCTGGCAATTACAATCCGCCGCCAGGAGCGTCCGATCTACCGGGTCTGGAAGTTGCCGGAACCATCGTGGCCCTGGGCAGTGCGGTCACACAATGGCGGCTGGGTGATCAGGTCTGCGCCCTCACTCATGGGGGCGGTTACGCGGAATACTGTGCGGCACCCGCCACCCAGTGCCTGCCCATCCCGCAGGGATTCACACTGGAGCAGGCAGCTGCGCTGCCCGAGAATTATTTCACTGTCTGGACCAATGTTTTTGATCGCGGCCGTTTACAGCCCGGTGAAACGCTTTTGCTGCACGGCGGTGCCAGCGGTATTGGCACTACTGCGATTCAACTGGCTCACGCACGCGGTTCAAAAGTGATAGCAACCGTTGGCAGTGCACGCAAAGCAGAGGTCTGCCGCGAACTGGGGGCAGATCGGGTCGTGAATTACCGTGAGGAAGATTTTGTTGAAGTGGTTAACGCTGAGACCGACGGGCACGGCGCTGATGTCATACTGGACATGGTCGGCGGCGATTATATTCCACGCAATATGAAAGCACTGGCGCTGGACGGACGACTGGTATTTATTGCGTTTCTGCGCGGTCCTAAAGCCGAACTGAATTTCGCGCAATTGATGGTCAGACGCCAGACTATTACCGGCTCAACGCTAAGACCGCAATCCATTGAGGCGAAAGCCGCTATTGCAGATAACTTACGCCAGCACGTCTGGCCACTGTTGGAAAAAGGCACTATCAAACCGATTCTGGATACTCAGTTCACGCTGACCGAAGCGGCCAAGGCACACACCATGATGGAAGCGAACGAGAATATCGGCAAAATCATGCTGCAAGTCGATGGATAAAGCGAAGTTTTAACTTCGCTTTATCATCAAACATTTAGCGGTCGCAATGACGGTAGCCGCCGGCTCTGACATGGGTGCGTACTTTCATAAATGGCTCCTTAAAGTCTGATTTGATGAATGATTTTACACATGATGATTCAACTTGCAGCTTATGCTACCTGCCTAGCATAACCCATGGGCAGCCATCAACACACTTGCAGCTACAGCTGATGCCATGCTGATTTTCCAGATCACGCAGCCGGTGCTTATCCGGCGATGGCTCGAATACCGTGCAATACTCGAAATGCGGTCTCTCGGGCTGTCGCCGTAAAGTCGCGCATATACGGCTGTTCGGCATCATCCGCCCGCATCGCCGCCAGTAACGTGCACCAGAAGGGCTGGTTGCCCAGCGGACGGGCAGCGATATAATCCCGCGCCAGATATTCGGTTAATACCCAGCTGGGCAGCGCTGCGACACCGCGCCGGCTGGCAACCAGTTGCAGAATCATGACGGTAAGTTCCGTGGTGCGTATAGCGGCAGGCTCGACCCCGGCGGGATCAAAAAAGTGTTTAAACACATCCAGTCGGGCACGCTCGACCGGGTAGGAAATAAGTGTCTGGTCGGCCAGATCCTGCGGCGCAATCCAGTCCTTGCGCGTAAGAGGATGTTCTTTAGCCAGCGCCAACATACCCTGATAGCTGAACAGGGGTTGATAAGCAATACCGGCCGATTCGATCGGATCAGAAGTGATAACCAGGTCGGCCTCGCCGCGTAACAAGGCGGGCAGCGGATCGAAACTGATACTGGTCAGAATATCCAGCTCGACCTCCGGCCAATTGGTACGAAACACGTCCATAGTTGGCATCAGCCACTCGAAACAGCTGTGACATTCGATAGCAATATGCAGTCGACCGGCCTGCCCACCCGCCAGTTTCGCCAGATCACGCTCGACTGCGGCCAGCTCCGGCAATACCAGATCAGCCAAAACCAGTAGCCGGTTACCGGCCGGGGTAAAACGGATGGGTTTGGTTTTGCGGATAAACATCGGCAAACCGTAATAGTCTTCCAAGGCTTTAGCCTGATGAGACAATGCCGATTGGGTCAGATGCAGACGCTCTGCCGCATCAGCGATACTACCGGTATCGCGTAGCATAGCCAACGTGCGCAAATGGCGCAGTTCCAGAAACATGCCAACCTCCTCAGCAAAGCTGTGTATGAATCTAATTCAATTTTAGTCTGAAATCCTTGAGATTGCTTCATAATACCCTAGCCCTGACAATAGTCCGTTAGCCTTTTTTGTTAGCCTTTACAAGGACACTTCATTCCATGAACGCGGATCGTCAGGCACAACTACATTCTTTATTACGTGAACGCATCGTCTTGCTGGATGGCGCAATGGGCACCATGATCCAGTCTTACCGGTTAACTGAGGCGGATTACCGGGGCGAACGGTTTTGCGACTGGCCTTCCGACCTGCGCGGGAATAACGATCTACTCAGCCTGACCCAACCGCAGATTATCAGTGAGATCCACCGTGCTTACCTCACTGCTGGCGCTGATATCATTGAAACCAATACCTTTAATTCAACCGCTATCGCGCTGGCTGATTACCGCATGGAAGCCCTGGCTTATGAATTGAACAAAACCTCGGCTTTGCTGGCACGCCAGGCAGCTGATGATAGCGCTGCGCAAACAGCTACACCGCGCTTTGTAGCGGGTGTGTTGGGGCCGACCAATCGTACTGCATCGATTTCACCGGATGTCAATAATCCCGGTTACCGTAATGTCGATTTCGACCAGCTGGTAACAGCCTATAGCGACGCGGTGCGTGGTCTGGTCGACGGTGGTGCTGACGTGCTCCTGGTTGAAACGATCTTCGATACGCTGAATGCAAAAGCAGCGTTATTCGCTATTCAGGACTACTTTTCCCGGCATGATAACGAACTGCCAATCATCATTTCCGGCACAATTACCGATGCCTCCGGACGTACCCTGACCGGTCAGACCACCGAAGCTTTTTATCACTCGATGCGCCACGTCAAACCACTGGCTATCGGTTTGAACTGCGCGCTGGGTCCGTTTGAACTGCGTCAATACATAGAGGAAATGGCGCGCATTTGCGAAACCCATGTCACGGCCCACCCTAACGCTGGCCTGCCAAACGAAATGGGAGGCTATGATCTCGGCCCGGACGACATGGCTGAGGAAATTGCATCCTGGGCACGCGCCGGCTTTCTCAATATTGTCGGTGGCTGCTGTGGTACAACACCTGCACATATCCAGGCTATCCGCGAGGCGGTGGCAAATATTACACCGCGTGCTTTGCCTGAGATCAGTACCGCATGCCGACTGGCGGGGCTGGAACCCTGCATCATTCAACCTGACTCACTGTTTGTAAATGTTGGCGAACGGACTAATGTCACAGGTTCCGCCAGGTTCAAGAAACTGATCAAGAACGATGATTACAACACCGCGCTGGAGGTCGCCCGGCAGCAGGTTGAAAACGGCGCCCAGATCATTGATATCAACATGGATGAAGGCATGCTGGATTCGCAGCAAGCCATGCAGACGTTTCTGAACCTGATCGCTGTCGAACCGGATATTGCACGGGTTCCGGTCATGTTGGATTCCAGTAAATGGGAAGTGATCGAGGCCGGGCTGAAATGCGTACAGGGCAAACCTATTGTCAACTCGATCAGTCTCAAGGAAGGTGACGATAAATTTATCGAGCAGGCGCGGTTGATCCGCCGTTACGGTGCTGCTGTTGTGGTTATGGCCTTCGACGAGCAGGGGCAGGCCGATACACTGGCCCGTAAAGTCGAGATCTGCCAGCGCTCGTATCAAATACTGACCGAAACGGTTGGCTTCCCACCAGAAGATATTATTTTTGATCCTAATATTTTCGCGATCGCTACCGGCATTGAAGAACATAACAACTATGCGATGGATTTCATTAATGCTGTACGCGAGATCAAACGCACGCTGCCGCATACCCTGACATCCGGCGGACTGAGTAATGTATCGTTCTCATTTCGGGGCAATGATCCTGTGCGCGAAGCCATGCATTCGGTCTTTTTATATCACGCGATTCAAGCCGGGCTAGACATGGCAATTGTCAACGCCGGTCAGCTAGGTATTTATGCGGATATTCCAAATGATCTGCGTGAACGGGTTGAGGATGTCATTTTAAATCGCCGCCCCGATGCAACTGAACGTTTACTGGAAATCGCTGATCAGTACAAAGGCGATGCCAACACCGAGGCTAAACCTGTCACCCTGGAATGGCGCAACTGGCCGGTAAACAAGCGGCTGGAACACGCGCTGGTAGCTGGTATTGACGAGTACGTTATCGAGGATACGGAGCAGGCCCGACTGGAAGCGATACGCCCGCTGGATGTGATCGAAGGGCCGCTGATGGACGGGATGAATGTTGTGGGTGACTTGTTCGGCTCTGGCAAGATGTTTCTGCCTCAGGTCGTCAAGTCGGCCCGGGTCATGAAAAAAGCGGTTGCCCACCTGATTCCGTATATCGAAGCGGAAAAAGACGGTCAGTCCCGCAGTAACGGCAAAATTATCATGGCGACTGTCAAAGGCGATGTTCATGATATTGGCAAGAATATCGTTGGTGTCGTCTTACAGTGTAATAATTTCGAGGTCGTTGATCTTGGCGTGATGGTACCCGCCCAGAAAATCCTCGATACAGCACGCGAACTCAAAGCTGATTTGATCGGGCTTTCCGGTTTAATCACCCCCTCTTTGGATGAAATGGTACACGTTGCTAAGGAGATGCAGCGACTCGAGTTTGACCTGCCTCTATTGATTGGTGGCGCGACAACGTCAGTTATTCACACCGCTGTCAAAATTGATCCCCATTACGAACCCGGTGTTTTGTATGTGAAAGACGCGTCACGGGCAGTTGGAGTAGCTCAGAGTCTGGTCAAGCCAGAGCAGCGCGCCGAGACCATTCGGCAGATCAAAACAGATTATGTAAAAAAACGTGAGCAGCATGCCAAGCGCCAAACCAAAGGCACTTTACTGCCTCTGGACAAGGCTCGCGCTAATAAAATTCAGCTCGACTGGCAAAACTACACGCCGCCGCGGCCAGCTTTTCTGGGTGTGCAATCGTTCGATAATTATCCGCTGCAAGAACTTGTCGAGCATATCGATTGGACACCATTTTTTGTTGCATGGGAGTTGCACGGACGCTTTCCACGCATCCTGGACGATGAAAAGGTCGGCACCGAAGCTCGCAAACTCTATGACGATGCACAGACTATGCTGGCACAGATTGTCAAACAAAATTGGCTGCAAGCACGGGCTGTTATTGGTTTCTTCCCTGCTAACCGCACAGGCGATGACGATATCGAAGTTTATCGTGACGAAACGCGCAGCGATATCACAACAGTGCTTCACCATTTACGACAGCAGGCACAACGTCCGCCTGGCAAACCGAACCAATGCCTGGCTGATTTCGTTGCTCCGCCCGGCATGGCGGATTATATCGGTGCGTTCGCCGTGACTGCTGGTATTGGTATCGACGAAAAAGTCGCCGAATTCGAGCGTGATCATGATGATTATAACGCCATCATGTTAAAAGCGCTGGCTGACCGACTGGCCGAAGCGTTCGCTGAACGGATGCACGAACGAGTACGAAAAGAGTTCTGGGCCTATACGCCAGATGAAAACCTTACTAATGAAGATTTGATCAACGAGCGCTATCAAGGTATCCGGCCAGCACCGGGTTATCCCGCTTGTCCAGATCACACCGAGAAAACATCACTTTGGCGTTTATTGGATGCCGATAACACCGCAGGCATTATGCTTACCGAGAGCTTCGCCATGGTACCAACGGCAGCCGTTTCAGGCTGGTATTTCGCGCATCCCGAAGCACGCTACTTTGGTATCGGTAAAATAAACCGGGATCAATTGGAGGACTACGCTCAACGCAAAGGCTTGTCGGTGCAGGATGCGGAACGCTGGTTAGGCCCAAGTCTGGGATACGATCCGGATAGAAAGAGCTAACAGAAAAAAGGTCAGAGAGGACGGCAAGAATGAGTCCCTCTGGCCAGTAAAACCGATGGATCGTATTGTACGAGAGGCGCTTGAGGCAATGGTTGAGGGGGAGGCGTCGGAGGCGTTCTAAGGAGCGAGGGTTTAAAACGCGCCCAAAGAGAAAGCCTCTCAGGGTAAACTGAGAGGCTTTGGAATGGATGCCTGGCGATGACCTACTTTCGCATGGGGAAGCCCCACACTATCATCGGCGCGGGTGCGTTTCACTGCCGAGTTCGGGATGGGATCGGGTGGTTCCACACCGCTATGGTCGCCAGACAAAGCGGTAACCCTGATGGGTTGTTCGGTACACGGTCGTGGTGATGTCTCCACGACGCCTAAGCAAGTAGTTGAGTGCTGCTGTATTGGCAGAGAACGACAGACTCGGTTGTTATCGAGTCTTACTCACCCAAACGGTTTGGGTGTTATATGGTCAAGCCGCACGGTCAATTAGTACGGGTTAGCTTCACACATTACTGCGCGTCCACATCCCGCCTATCAACGTCCTGGTCTCGAACGGACCTTAAGGAGGCTCACGGCCTCGGGAGATCTTATCTTGGGGGGGGCTTCCCGCTTAGATGCTTTCAGCGGTTATCCCGTCCGCACATAGCTACCGGGCAATGCCATTGGCATGACAACCCGAACACCAGCGGTGCGTCCATCCCGGTCCTCTCGTACTAAGGACAGCTCCCCTCAAATCTCCAACGCCCACGGCAGATAGGGACCGAACTGTCTCACGACGTTCTAAACCCAGCTCGCGTACCACTTTAAATGGCGAACAGCCATACCCTTGGGACCTGCTACAGCCCCAGGATGTGATGAGCCGACATCGAGGTGCCAAACACTGCCGTCGATATGGACTCTTGGGCAGTATCAGCCTGTTATCCCCGGAGTACCTTTTATCCGTTGAGCGATGGCCCTTCCATACAGAACCACCGGATCACTAGAACCAACTTTCGTTCCTGCTCGACATGTCTGTCTCGCAGTCAAGCACCCTTATGCTCTTGCACTCAATGCGCGATTTCCGACCGCGCTGAGGGTACCTTCGCGCTCCTCCGTTACGCTTTTGGAGGAGACCGCCCCAGTCAAACTACCCACCATGCACTGTCCCTGACCCGGCTTACGGGCCTAGGTTAGAATGCCAAGTCAGTCAGGGTGGTATTTCAAGGTTGGCTCCACCAGAACTGGCGTCCTGGTTTCAAAGCCTCCCACCTATCCTACACAAACTAACTCAGAATCCAGTGCAAAGCTATAGTCAAGGTTCACGGGGTCTTTCCGTCTTGCCGCGGGTACGCTGCATCTTCACAGCGATTTCAATTTCACTGAGTCTCGGGTGGAGACAGTGTGGCCATCGTTACGCCATTCGTGCAGGTCGGAACTTACCCGACAAGGAATTTCGCTACCTTAGGACCGTTATAGTTACGGCCGCCGTTTACCGGGGCTTCGATCAAATGCTTTGGGTTACCCCTAACATCATCAATTAACCTTCCGGCACCGGGCAGGCGTCACACCCTATACGTCCGCTTTCGCGTTTGCAGAGTGCTGTGTTTTTAATAAACAGTCGCAGCCACCTGGTCACTGCGGCCTCCTTCAGCTCCACCCGCAGGGGTTTCACTTAATGGAGGCGTACCTTATCCCGAAGTTACGGTACTATTTTGCCGAGTTCCTTCACCCGAGTTCTCTCAAGCGCCTTGGGATTCTCTCCCCGCCCACCTGTGTCGGTTTCGGGTACGGTCTGCCATAATCTGAAGCTTAGAGGCTTTTCTTGGAAGCGTAGCATCAACCACTTCGCGAGCAAGCTCGCTCGTCATCACGCCTCAGGATTGTGCTCCCGGATTTGCCTAAGAACACTCCCTACACGCTTAAACCGGAACTACCAATCTCCGGCTGGCCTAGCTTTCTCCGTCCCCTCATCGCAATTATGCCAGGTACAGGAATATTAGCCTGTTTCCCATCGACTACGCCTTTCGGCCTCGCCTTAGGGGCCGACTCACCCTGCGCCGATTAACGTTGCGCAGGAACCCTTGGGCTTTCGGCGAGGGGGCATTTCACCCCCTTTATCGTTACTCATGTCAGCATTCGCACTTCCGATACCTCCAGCCAACCTCACGATTGACCTTCAACGGCCTACGGAACGCTCCCCTACCATGCCAGTAAACTGGCATCCGCAGCTTCGGTATGACGCTTAGCCCCGGTAAATCTTCCGCGCAGGCCGACTCGACTAGTGAGCTATTACGCTTTCTTTAAAGGATGGCTGCTTCTAAGCCAACCTCCTAGCTGTCTGGGCCTTCCCACATCGTTTCCCACTGAGCGTCAATTTGGGGACCTTAGCTGGCGGTCTGGGTTGTTTCCCTTTCCACGACGGACGTTAGCACCCGCCGTGTGTCTCCCGTGATTGCACTTCTCGGTATTCGGAGTTTGCAACGGTTTGGTAACCCGGGATGGGCCCCTAGCCGTAACAGTGCTCTACCCCCACGAGTGAGACACGAGGCGCTACCTAAATAGCTTTCGGGGAGAACCAGCTATCTCCGGGCTTGATTAGCCTTTCACTCCGATCCACAGCTCATCCGAATCTTTTTCAACAGATCCCGGTTCGGGCCTCCAGTAGGTGTTACCCCACCTTCACCCTGGCCATGGATAGATCGCCCGGTTTCGGGTCTACTCCCAGCGACTATGGCGCCCTATTAAGACTCGGTTTCCCTACGCCTCCCCTATTCGGTTAAGCTTGCCACTGAGATGTAAGTCGCTGACCCATTATACAAAAGGTACGCAGTCACAGAACAAGTCTGCTCCCACTGCTTGTACGCACACGGTTTCAGGTTCTATTTCACTCCCCTCACCGGGGTTCTTTTCGCCTTTCCCTCACGGTACTGGTTCACTATCGGTCAGTCAGGAGTATTTAGCCTTGGAGGATGGTCCCCCCATATTCAACCAGGATAACACGTGTCCCGGCCTACTCGTTTTCACGTGCAAGACCCTTTCGTGTACGGGGCTCTCACCCACTATGGCCGGCCTTTCCAGAGCCGTTCCACTAAAGTC
>JAWKZG010000005.1:250000-316066 GCA_041396125.1 Gammaproteobacteria bacterium
AGGCATACTCTTCGTGGGTATCCGGATGCAGAAACACGGGAAAATCCTTACCCACTGGCTTAAACCCTTGCGCCAGCATCTGTTCCGGTGTAGCCCCCACGACTACCCAGTCTTTATCCTTGACCGGCAATCCGAGCAGTTCATCACGCACTGCACCACCGACTATATAACATTGCATCGATTTATCGCTGACCTTCAATTACTCTGTCGTGTTATGCAAGCCATTCATTACCGCTTACTGCTCCGCCTGGTTCTGCCCGGTCTGGTTCTGCTCGGCCTGCTGGCAGGCTGCACGCAGTTGCAGTATTACGACCAGTTATTGACCGGACAATACCGATTATTGCAACAACGCCGCCCGCTGGCCGAGGTCAGCGCAGACCCCGCTACCTCTGACGCCTTGCGCGAGCGTCTCGCCCTGGCCCGGCAATTACGCGACTTCGCCAGCCAGCAGTTGGGTTTGCCGGATAATAACAGCTACCGCAACTATGCGGATCTGGGGCGGCCTTACGCTGTTTACAATGTATTCGCCGCACCGGAATTAAGCCTGGAACCCTACCATTGGTGTTACCCGATTATTGGCTGCGCAAGCTATCGAGGGTATTTTGACCGTGCACTGGCCGAACAGGAAGCACAGCGCCTGCGCCAGACCGGCTACGATGTCTATATCGCGAATATTCCGGCGTACTCCACCCTGGGCTGGTTCGACGATCCATTGCTGAACACTTTTATTAACTGGCCGGTTGGACTGATGGCTGAGTTGATCTTTCACGAACTGGCCCATCAGCGCCTGTATATCGATAACGATACCGCATTTAATGAAGCTTTTGCGACCGCTGTCGGGCAGCTCGGCGCACAACGCTGGTTGGCCGGGTATGCACCAGCGGCGGCAGCTGAGTATCAAGCCCTGAAGCGCTATCAGAATGATTTTCTGGAATTGGTATTTGAGCTGCGCGAACAGTTGGCGGCACTGTATGCTTCCGCCCAGAATCCGGCGGCAAAGCGGCACGCCAAAGCACAGTTGTTTACAGCGGTACAGCGCCGGTATCAAGCTTTAAAAACCGAGCGCTGGAACGGGTTTGCCGGCTATGATCCCTGGTTCGCGCAGGATTTGAATAACGCCAAGCTGGCACCGATCGGCACCTATTATCAAGACGTGCCCGCTTTTCGCAATTTGTTTGCTGCCAGCGGTGAGGACTTCGAGCAGTTTTATCGGCAGGTTGAACAACTCAGCATGCTGCCCCCGCCAGAACGGAAGCAGCGCTTGTATGCACTCAGCGGCGGCTGTCGCGGCGCAATTCGTTGTAGCGTAAACGACTCAGCTCGCCGCCAAAGTATTTCGGCATTACCGACTCCACCGAGCGCGGAGTGATTCCCAGCGCTGCCAGTCCATCAGACTGACCCACGCTGTCGACCTGCATCGACTGATAATTATCGAGCGAAAGCGGCGGGCCGCCTGGCAGCCAGCGCAAAGTACTCCCCATGATCTTGGCTTCCAGCCGCGATAATTTATCGGATAAACCCCATACCAGGCGGCGCCGACCAATCATCTGGGCAGTATATTGCACCAGCTCCCGCAGGGTATAAACCTTGGGACCATAAAGCTCGTAGCGCTGCCCGACGGTTTCCGGCCGCTCCAGCGCAGCAACAAAAGCCTTTACTACATCATCCAGGTATACCGGCGCAAAACGGGCTTCAGGACAAGCCAGCGGTAAAACAGGGGCGACCTTCAGCAAGGTCGCGAACCGGTTAAAAAACTGATCATCCGGGCCGAAGATCACCGATGGCCGAAAACTGCTTACCAGCAAACCCTGCGCTGCGCCGGCATGGGCGGCGTCCTCTCCCGCACCTTTCGTACGCAGATAGATGCTCGGGCCGTTTTCGGCATCGGCGTTCAGCGCGCTCATATGCAAGTAGCGCTGGACACCCACAGCCTGACAAGCTTCAACTATTGCCGCCGGCAACTCGGCATGCAGTTTCTGAAACGCTGCTTCCGTGCCGTTCAGAATACCGATCAAATTAATCACCGCATCGCAGCCGGCCAGTTGCGACTGCAAAGACTGCGGGGATAAACCATCCAGCTGGCGCAGCTCAACCTGCGGCATCACTAATAAATTCCGGTGCCGTTCACGACGACGCGTTGGCACCCGTACTGAATATCCCAAATTAACCAGGCGCGCAACCAGATGCGCACCAACAAAACCTGTTCCGCCTAATACGCAAATTTTTTCAATTTTCATAATGTTCCGTAAAGCTGTCCGCATGTCGCCAGCACTTTATATTTGGGGCGTATTATACCGTTTCGCGCTCGCGACACACGATAAGTAAATGGCGTAAACTAATGCAATCAACTTTGGAGTCAAGTCATGAGTGATATTGCAGAGCTGCGGCGAATCCTGAAGGAAAATCACACTATTGCAGTGGTCGGGTTATCAGCGAACTGGCACCGGCCCAGTTTTTTCGCCGCCAAGTATCTACAACAGCACAGCTACCGGATCATTCCAGTCAATCCGACATATACTGAGATCCTCGGTGAGAAATGCTACCCGGATCTGGCGTCCGTGCCGGAAAAAATCGATGTCGTCGACTGCTTTCGCAAAACCGAGGATATTCCGCCACTGGCAGAACAAGCGATTGAAATCGGCGCCAAAGTATTGTGGCTGCAGTTAGGCGTTATTCATGAGGAGGCTGCCCGGCGGGCACTGGACGCGGGCATGGATGTCGTGATGGATCGCTGCATGAAGATCGAGCACGGTCGCCTGTTCGGCGGCTTGAACTGGTGCGGCGTAAACACCAAAGTGATCTCCGCCCAACGCCCGCGCTGGGTGGCGTAGCCCGATCAGATTGGCCCACGCTCGCTATCGGGGCGGCTGCAGAAATTACTGCGCAGCCGCCTGCCAATCTGAATCTCTGCTAAAACGGATTAAGCAATAGCGGCTGAAGCGCAATAGCCTGTATCGATAGCAAACCCCGTCTGCTCCAGCTGTTCAGCCACCCCGGTCAGAAACTCAAGCGGTAAACGCTCGCCATTCACCAGCACCGGTAAAGGGGCAGCGTGCCATGCTTTACCGTAGGCAAATACATGGTCGACCGCCCGATTGACGTTGGCAAACGGATTCGCGATCTGACAGTCAGCGGCATGCGCAAACAGCGCCTGTACCAACTGCGTCAATTGGCTGCTTTGGGCGGCAGCTTGCGCACTGGCCCCCGCCGCAACATCGTTAATAATCGCGCGCAATTGCGGCGCAAAACCATTAGCAGTGCTTAACAAAAAGCCATCATATAAACCCAGCGGTTTTAAATGCTGCTGGTAATCGCCTTCCGCACCGCGCAGCCAGCGTACTGCCCCCGCTTGATGTAACGCACGGACGACCTGATCGGTGCCACTGGTATCTTTGAACAAGACAATACGCGGATGTGCCTGCGCCAGCCGGGCAAATGTCTCGGGAGCAATCTCGCAACCCGTAATCTGCGGTAATTGATAGACAGCAATAGGGGAGCTTGTCGCGGCCAATATTGCTTCAATGTGCTCGGCAATAGCGTCCTGACTGGCCTGGGCATCAACCGGAGCGCAAATTGTCAAACCGGCAAAACCCGCTACCAGTGGACGTTCGGCAATGCAGGCTTCGAGGTGTCTGGCACGCGCAATGACCGCATCTGTGGTAGCCGCAAACGCGCCAATCAGAACCTGATGCTGCGGGCTGACTGTTGCAGGATCGCGCAAAACGTCCAGCCAGTCGGTCAGAACCGCATCGGACATTTCCCAGCCATCGCCGGTTGTACCAGCGACCAGATATTGCCTGACACTTGGCGTCAAGTGACGCAGATGGCTGGCAGTACGCACGGCATCCAGCCCTGCATCATCATCATAATGTGTGAGTACCGGCACCCAAAGAGGATCAAAAACCTGCATGACAGTTCCTATATCGTGTGTTGCTGTAGTACAGGCAGTTTAGATAGCATCACTATCGCGATCAATAATCATATAATGAATAAACTGTTCTCTTATTTGCAATAATCTATCATGGATAAATGGGCAGAAATGCACGCCTTTGTAGCGGTGGTAGAGCATAATGGATTTGCCGCAGCGGCCCGCGCACTGGATCTGGTACCTTCCGCCGTCAGCCGCCTGATCACGCACCTTGAAGTTCGTTTAGGTGTACGCCTGCTGAACCGTACCACCCGCCGCTTAAGTCTGACCGAAGCCGGCGAACGCTTTTATATTCGCTGTAAAGCGATCCTGGATGAAATTGATGCATCAGAAGCCGATGTCATGGGCCTGCAACAAGTGCCTAAAGGACGCCTGCGCATCAGTTGCGTGGTCGCTATCGCGGAACGCTATATGGCGGGCATTATGGCGACCTTTATGCAACGTTATCCGGCCATCGAAATTGAAGTCCTGGAAACAGATCGCCCGGTTGATCTTATCGCTGATGTCGTTGATATTGCACTGGTTGCCGGCAAACTGGAAGATTCCAGCTATCGGGCACGCCAACTAACCACCTTCCAGCGCATTATTGCGGCGGCACCGGCATATCTGGCAAAACACGGCACCCCGCAAACACCGGTTGATCTAAAACGACACAACTGTCTGGTGTTTTCTGCCGCGCCGCACCTGCAAAACTGGCCGTTCGTGAGTGCCAGTGGCGAGTGCAAAAGCTATCAGGTAACGGGTAACTTCAAGGCCAGTGGAGCTGAACTGATACTGAGTGCCGCTCTGGCAGGGATCGGCATCTGCCGACTGGCGGACTTCATGCTGCAGCCCCATCTCGATAGCGGCAGGTTGGTTGCGCTATTACAAGATGCCGCTCTGGCCGAGGCGGTGCCTTTGTCTATTGTTTTTGCACCCGGTCTGCATCTTTCGCCCAAAGTAAGAGTGTTTATAGACCACCTGGCCGAACAGTTTGCGACCGGTTTACATCTGGCTTAGGCCAGTGCCTGCAAACTGTTAAAAACTTAAGTGCAGACCGCATTCACTGTCGCGGCTCGCCTTTGGTCGGATCGTAATAATCAGCTTCGGAATACTCGGACTCAGGTGCCAGCTCAAAGGCCGTCAGATAGGTCTGCATATCACTTTGAGTCCACTCCAGCAAAGGAGCAACTTTCAGCAAACCGGCTTCGCTGCGACTGACAATTTTCAGGCCGGCCCGATACGCTGTTTGTTCCCGCCGCAGACCACTGAACCAGACATCCGGCTGCAGCGTTTCAAGCGCGCGCGCAAACGGTTCCAGTTTGACCCGGCGAGTAAACGCGGCATGCTCGGGATCGTCCAGTGGCGGCGGAAATTCAAGTGTCTCCTGGCGCGGCCGGAATACCTTTAAATTCAACTGCAAACGCTGCTGCAAGGCGTCAGCATGGCGCAGTGTGGCGCGGGTATTGTAGCCCGTGTCGATCCACACTACCGGGATATCCGGCGCTTCCTGCACCAGCAGGTGCAGTAATACCGCGGACTCAGGTCCGAACTTGGTGCTGACAAAAGGCCGCTGTCCCAAGCCCAGGCCACGCCGGATCATGGCTCGCACGGAGTCAATCATGAATGCTCGGTTTAAATGGGTAATATCGTTCCTGAAAATATCGGTATTTAGC
Source organism: Gammaproteobacteria bacterium (assembly GCA_041396125.1). GTDB lineage: Bacteria > Pseudomonadota > Gammaproteobacteria > Competibacterales > Competibacteraceae > JAWKZG01. Next base: position 255,584 of record JAWKZG010000005.1, read on the forward strand.
ATGGCTGTGCTCTCATAATCACAAAGTGGCTGCACAGTGCTACGTTAACCCAAGAGACGAACACATAAAAAAGAATAAAACCGTATTTTTATATAACTATTAGGAATAAAAACCTGTCCTGATAGTCACCCCATACATATTTAGTGAAACCTCCAGTGATGCTCACAGGCCACGCCACACGCCGTGCCGGAAGTCTTGGCTAAAAACAAGGAATTGATTACGCTTTATGCATTCCATTGCAATCGCCATGTCAGTCCCGGCCCAGCGATTTACACCCGTAACGGCACAGACATGGTAGTAATCGTCCAGGCCTGTCAGCAGGGTAAAATGCCAAAGCCAATTTGCAAGATAAGAAGATTTTTTTGTAAGCCGGCACGTACTTGCCTTGCACCCCACTATTCGACCACTATTCGACTACTATTAGATCATGACTATGCTCCACCACTTCACCAGCACAACAGCCGGTCTGTCAGTGACCTGGGCCAACGGCACAGAAACACTGTTTCCCTGGTTTTGGTTGCGCGATCATGGCGAAGATGCCATCAGCCTCGACCAAACAACGCAGCAGCGTAAAATCGATACGTTTGCCATTGACCCGGCAATACAGGCCCAACAGGTCAATCTGAGCCCTGATCAGCGCTATCTCGAGCTGGACTGGCCTGACCACGCCCAGAGTCTGATCAGTATTGCCCGTCTGGCAGATTGCGCGGGCCTGACCAAGGCACCACTGCGCACCTTATGGCAGGCCGGCTCACTACCCGATCCCTTGCCCCTGATCGATTACGCGGAGATCGCTGCCAGTGATGCCGGTCTGCGTGACTGGCTGCAACTGATTCAGCGCTGGGGATTTGCGCTGGTACATAATACGCAGGCCTCAGAAGACGGTACCCGACAACTCGCCGAGCGCATTGCGCCAGCTCAGCACACCATTTTCGGCAGTTACTGGAAGCTGGCGGCAGAATTGCGCGAACATGCCGATACAGCGTATTCCACCCAGTACCTGGCACCGCATACTGATGCCACGTATTACCACGATGCACCGGGTTTACAGCTGTTCAATTGCCTGGAATTCGAGGGTAACGGTGGCGAAAGCGTGCTGGTCGATGGCTTCGCAATTGCCCGCACCTTGCAGCAGCAATCCCCCGAGCACTATGCGGTACTCAGTCAGGTTGCAGTGCCGGGCCAATATCTGGACAGCGGGGTGCATTTACAGGCCGAACGGCCGGTGTTGCGACATGATCGCAAAGGGCGATTGCTACAGGTCAGTTTCAATAATTATGATCGCGCCCCGTTTTTGCTATCCCCCGCAGACATGACTGCTTTTTATGCCGCCTACAGTGAATTCAACCGCCATGTACTCGATCAGCGCAACTGGCTAAAAATTCCGTTGCGCCCTGGCATGGCCCTTATTCTGGATAACTGGCGCTGCCTGCATGGCCGCATGGGTTATTCCGGCAAACGGGTGTTTTATGGCTGTTATCATAACCGGGCCGATTACGACAGCCGCTTGCGAACATTGGCAACCCCATAAATTATCAACAGATCTACCAATAGCAGGAGGAGTAACATGACCAAAACCACCTTAACCGGCCTGTCCAGCACGCTGACATTAGCACTGACGCTGGCACTCGCACTGCCAGGCAGCAACGCCCTGGCGGGAGAAACGCTGGATCGCGTATTGCAGAGCAAAACCCTGACCATGTCTTCCGATCCCGAGTATCCTCCCCAGTCGTTTCTCAATGACGCCAATGAAATGGACGGTTTCGATATCGATGTCGGCAAAGAAATTGCCAGGCGCATGGGTGTGGAACTGGCCATTGTGACCCCTGGTTGGGAAATCATCACAGCGGGCCATTGGGCAGGCCGCTGGGATATGTCAGTCGGCTCGATGACGCCCACTAAATCGCGCGCTGAAATCCTCGATTTCCCGGCGATTTATTACTACACCCCAGCCGCGTTTGCAGTGCATACCGAATCGTCGGTCAACACACTGGCAGAGCTGAACGGTAAAGTTATCGGCACCTGCGGCGGTTGCACCTACGATGCCTATCTCAACAAAGAACTGGTCATCGACGCGCAAAATGTTCCCGGTTTTGAATACCAGGTCACGGCCGGTGAGATCAAAACCTACGAAACCGACACCAATGCGTATGATGATCTGCGGCTTGGTGATGGAGTCCGGCTGGATGCGGTGTTCTCGGCACTGCCCACAATCCAGGAAGCCATCAAAAACGGCTATCCGCTGCGGGTGGTGGGTGCCCCGGCATTTTATGAACCCCTGGCAGTCGCCACCGATAAAGGCGATGCCGAATTTAATGCCAGAATCGCTGAAATTATCGCCGCCATGCACGCTGATGGCACGCTGAAAAAATTGTCGATGAAGTGGTACGGGGTTGACCTTACCACGGTGCAATGAACAGGCTACCGCCCCCCTGCTGCTGTTACTAAGCGTACTGCCACGCCATGAGGCTACGCCAATTCTGCCCTGCTTCGGTAGCCGAAATTGCCGGCGTGGCAGTGCTGCTGCTAATACTCATCTGGCTGGAGCCAGGCGACGGCAAAACCGGAGGGCTGCTGGCACCACTGCTGAACCCTCTGTTCGGTTCCCTGGGGAATGGTCATGAAGTCAGCAGCGCACGCCATATCGTCACCGGCCTGCTGCTGACCATTGCCCTCTGGCTCAATTTTGCTACCTTACGGTTACTGCCCTGGCCGCTGCAGGTTGCAGCGGTATGGCTGGAACTGCTGCTGTTATTTGCAGCGTTTGTCAGCAGTTTTGATCGCGATCTGGGGGTATGGTTTGAAAGTGGTCGCGCGGGTCAGACCAATCTCGCCTATCTGATCAGCACCGGCGCGTTCACCACGCTGTATGTCTCTATCATCTCGATTGGTATTGCCTGCGTATTCGCTATGACAGCAGCGCTCGGGCGCTTATCCCGGTCTGGCCCGGCCTACGCCATCGCTACCTTTTATATCTCGTTTTTTCGCGGCACCCCGTTACTGCTGCAGGTGTATTTGATCTATGTGGGTTTGCCGCAACTGGGCCGCGAATTTGCGCTTGATGCCGTACCCTCCGGCATTCTGGCGTTATCGCTGTGCTATGGCGCGTATCTGGCAGAAATTTTTCGGGCCGGAATTATCGGTGTACCACACGGTCAGCATGATGCCGCCCTGGCCCTGGGGCTGGATCGGCGACTGACGTTTCGCAAAATCATTTTGCCCCAGGCGATGCGTCTGATCGTACCACCTACCGGCAATCAGTTCATCGCCATGCTGAAAGATTCATCGCTGGTATCGGTGATGGGGGTGTGGGAATTGACCAAGACCGCTCAGGTCATCGGCAAACGCGATTTCAAAGTCTTCGAAATGCTGATCGCCGCCGCGATTATTTACTGGCTGATCTCAATTGTGTTTGAACTGATCCAGTCCCGCATCGAAGCCTATTACGGCAAAGGCCGACAGCGCTGACTGAAAAAAACCGGGCGCGCTGCCCGGTTTAATAATACAGATTAAATTCTCGATTCAGAATTTTACGGGCAGGCGAATTTACTCTTGATCAGCATCAGCGCAGCAGCACATAAAGCCCCAGTCCGGCAAATGCTGTTGCTGCACCAATACGCACCCAGCGTAATGGCAGACGTTCGGCCGCCACATTACCCAGCCAGATGACTGGTCCATTGGCTAGTAACATGCCCAGTGTAGTACCGGCCACCACTGCGAATAAATTCGCGTATTCCATGGCCAGTGCTACCGTCGCGACCTGGGTTTTGTCCCCCATTTCCACCAGAAAAAAGGCGACCAGCGTAGTCAGAAAAGCGCCCCAGCGCGGTGCACAGTCATCCGTTTGATCCAGTTTGTCCGGTATCACGCCCAGCCGGCAAACACCAGAAATCCCAGCCCCAGCCCCCAGCGCAGCAGGTCGGGATTCAGCAGTGTGCTGACCCAGACACCCAGCGCACCGGCTAAGGCGGATTGGGCAGGGTGGCCAGCAAAATACCGCAAAAGATAGGTACGGGTTTACGGAATCGGGCACTGAGCACGAGTGCAAGTAACTGGGTTTTATCGCCGATTTCGGCCAGAGCGACAATAAATGTCGAGACGAGGAAAGCAGACATTGAGATTACCGTAGCGGGCCGGGCTAACAATCCGATGGACACAGCTACCCCGCCCGGTCCGAAATGGGGAAAACTGCGCCATAGGTCTTGCCAGACGTAAAGGCCGTCAGTGCCATGGCCATGCTGACCAAGTATGTTGACACAGACACCAGCCCTGGCGGGCCGGGCGGCTACTCCCCTAAAGGCGCGCGCAGATTAGCATGCACCGGTACCGCATACAAGTAACCGCGCCGGATCAGGGCTTTCTCCACTTCCACTGCCAGCAGCACCAGCGACGCCAGCGCAAAACAGATGGCCAGCTCGGCCAGACTCAGCGGGGCGGTGTTGAAAATCGGGTTCAGTACCGGCAGATAGATGACCGCCAGCTGCAACATGACCGTTAACAGCACAGCACCCAGCAGCGGCCGGTTGGATAATAAACCCAGTGTCAGTATGGATTCGCGCTCGGAGCGTATTGCCAGCACGTGTACCAACTGGGCCAGCGTCAGCACAGTAAACACCATGGTCTGCCAGTGCGCCATACCGGCCCCATAAGCCCAGGCCTGAGCGCCCAGTGACAGCCCGCCAATCAGCAGGCCGCACCAGATGACATGCTGCCACACACCGTGCGCGAAAATACTTTCCTGCGGTGGTCGCGGCGGACGCTGCATGACATTGCGCTCGGCAGGCTCAGCAGCCAGCGCCAGTCCGGGCAGACCATCGGTAACCAGATTAATCCACAGAATATGGATCGGCAGCAGCGGAATCGGCAGCCCCAGCAAAGGTGCCAGCGCCAGCGTCCAGATCTCGCCAGCGTTACTGGTCAGCGTATATTTAACAAACTTGCGAATATTATCGAATATGCGCCGCCCTTCCCGCACCGCCGCCACAATAGTCGCAAAATTATCGTCCAGCAGCACCATATCAGCGGCTTCCCGCGCCACCTCAGTACCACGCTGGCCCATCGCCACGCCAATATCGGCCCGCTTGAGCGCTGGTGCATCGTTGACGCCATCGCCGGTCATAGCGACAAAATCGCCCTGGCTTTGCAAGGCTTGGACGATCTGAATTTTCTGTTCCGGGCTGACCCGGGCATAAACCTGGGCGCTGGTCATGCGGGCAGCGCTTTCTGACGCTGCCAGACGCTCCAGATCACGGCCGGTTACTACTGTATCATCGGCGTGAGCAATACCCAGGCGTTGCGCGATAGCCAGCGCGGTACCCGGATGATCGCCGGTAATCATCACCGGTCGAATTCCGGCGGTCAGGCAGGCAGCCACTGCAGCGGGAGCTTCTGCACGCGGCGGGTCGATCAACGCCACCAGCCCGAGCAGGGTAAGATCCTGCTCTATATTTATCGCCAGTTCGGCCAGTGCCGCTGGCCCGGATACCTGCGGTACTGACCGATAAGCCAGCGCCAGCACCCGATAGCCTGACCTCGCCAACTGCTCGGCCTGATGCAGTACCGCAGCCGGCTCAAGCGGAAGCGGCCCGGCTGCGGTCAGGTGGGTTGTACAAACCGCCAGCACCTGCTCGGGCGCGCCTTTGGTAAACGCAAGCACGCTCTCCTTGCGGTCATGCAGCGTGCTCATGCGCTTGCGTACAGAATCAAAAGGAAGCTCCGCCACCCGTGGCAACACCCGAGACAAATCGGTTTTATCGCACCCGGCATCCCGCGCCGCTTGGTATAAGGCCACTTCGGTCGGGTCACCCAGCACCTGCACTTGCCCTGGCTCTGCCTCCTGCACGATGACATCGTTACTCAAGGCCAGCGCCTGAGTCAGCAACAACCAGGGCTGCCGAGCCGGATCAGAGCCAGCGTCAGCGGCAGGATCAAATTCGGGGCTAAATTCGGGCAGGTGGGCTTGTTGCTCGCCGTCAACGACAAACGCTTCGGCGCGCATGCGGTTTTCGGTCAGTGTGCCGGTTTTATCAGAACAAATAACCGTGACCGAGCCCAGTGTCTCCACCGCCGGCAGGCGGCGGATCAGACTGTGACAGCGGCTCATGCGTGCCGCCCCCAGCGCCAGCGCGACCGTAACAACGGCCGGCAAGGCTTCGGGTATTGCGGCCACAGCCAGGCTGACAGCCGTCAAAAACATCAATACCGGGGGTTCACCGCGCAGCAAACCCACCACAAACAAAACCGCACAGATCACCAGTACCGCGATGGCAAGCTGTCGTCCCAATCGTGCCAGACGCTGTTGCAAGGGCGTACTGCCGGTGCTTTCCTGCGCCAGCAGCTGGGCAATATTACCCAGTTCTGTTGCCAGACCGGTGGCGACGACCATACCAGTTCCCCGGCCCACGCTGACCTGGGTTCCCTTATAGGCCATATTGCGCCGGTCACCGAGTGGCAAATCCACTTCGCTCAGCGGTTCAGTATGCTTTGCCACCGCCAGCGATTCACCGGTCAGAGCGGCTTCATCGATCTGCAACTGAGCGGTATCCAAGAGCCGGATGTCCGCCGGCACAATATTGCCCGCTTCCAGCTGTACGATATCGCCCGGCACCAGCTCGCGGGCCGCAATAATATGCACAACACCGCCGCGTAATACCCGCGCCTGCGGCGCTGCCAGTTGCCGCAATGCCGCCATGGCACGTTCGGCACGGTATTCCTGCACCGTCCCGATAATCGCGTTCAGCAGCACGATCAGCACAATGGCTATCGCATCCTCTGGCTCGCCCACAATCCCGGATACGAGCGCTGCCGCCAGCAGGACCAGAATCATGAAATCCGTAAACTGGCTGGCCAGCATGCGCCACCAGGGCCGCTGCTGCCCCGCCGGGATTTCGTTCGGACCATAGGTTTGCAAACGGTGCGCGACAGCGGTGTCAGTCAGACCCTGGCTAACGTCCACCTGCAGCTGTTGAGCCAGCGCCGCGCCCGTCTGCCGATAAGCTTCGGGCGCGTCAGACAGGGTTGAAGCGCTGGTTTTCACGGCAATTGATGCTCCCGATCACTTGGGCGACGCGTCATGTCTTAACGGCATTCAGCTGGATACAGTTTGGTTTGATAGGAATCCGTGGCGCACTGCCAGTCGATCTGACCATTCAATACCTCGGCGTTCAAAAACACGCTCTCGCCATAGACTTCGTCCGGTGCGGCCAGCACGATGCTCAACTGGGCTGTGACCGGATCGAATGCCAGATCGGCGATGGCATAAGATTCGATCAGTACGCTATTCGCCAGCTCGGTGAATTCCTCTGCTGCCGGGAACCGGCCGTTGTCGGTATAAAAACCTTCCAGCAAAGACTGCAAGCGCTGGATTTCCTCAAAACTCTGCGTCACTTCGGCCCGTACGCGATAGTCTTGATAAGCCGGGATCGCAACTGCCGCCAGAATCCCTGCTACCGCTATACTGGTCATGGTATTGCCGGCGAACAACAGCTCCAGCGGATTAGTTTCATAAAGTAACTCCAGCTCCAGCCGGTCGGCTCCCGAACCCAGCTTGAAACCGTAACTGCCCATGGCCGGCAATTCAGCCTGGCGAGGGGTAGGCAAGTCAAACAGATCTACCGGCCGCTCCACAATATCGCCCAGATACTGCAGCATCTGCAGATGCCACTGGTAAAACATCGAGGGTATCCCGTCGGCCTGGGTAGCAACGGCAAACACAGCGTTCTCGCTTGGCAGCTTGATCTGCTGCGTCAGCCAGTCACCAACCGACAGTTCCGGCTTGAGTGCATCGCGATCAATCAGCACTTGCGGCACCGAAGCCAGAATCAAATAATCGTTTTCCTGTTTCCAGTACACATGGGTAGCAGCCTGGGATAATCGCAGTATCACCCCCATCAGTCTGTCATTGGCAAGGGCGGCGAGCTCATCATCATCATCGGTGTTATAGAAACTCGGAATGGTCAGGTGTGAATAGCTGATATCGTTGATCTGGCGCTGCTCGAAACCCAGATTGAACTGCTCGATCAGGCGCCCTGTCATGGCTTCAAAACGCGCCCAGTCGCGTATCCGCAAGGCACCATACTGGCCGGCCGCATCATCGATATACAGCCATTCCGGGCCAATAGTCTGCCACCAGTCTTCGATACCAAAACCCAGATACTCTTGCATGGCCTGCTCGGCCTGGCTCAGCTCGGTCGCTGCTTCCGGGCTGAGTTGTTGCAATAATTGTTTGAACGCGCGCCAGTCCGCTACCGACGGCAAAGCCAGCACGCCAGCAGTGCTGATCGCCTCGACTGCGGCTACCGTCAACGCGGCATCCGGTACCGGCAAAAACCGCCGAAACCCGGTCGGTGGCATCAGCGCAACCAGTTTGGTGCGACTTTTGCCAGCGCTCGCGCCCATGCCCAAAGCAAACTGTTGTATTTCCAGCGCGCCGCTCAACTGCAACATCATCAACACCGGCGGTGGCGCAACACTGGCGGCAATCTGTGCCGCACTGGCGGCATTGACCCATAAAAACAGGCCTTGGCCGCTGGCGTCAATTTCAGATTCCAGCGCATACATGGGATGCTCGCTGCGAGTTTGCAGACTGGTGCTCAAGCGGGTCAGTGCAGCAGGTGCCAGTTCTACGCCACCGAGCATAAACAGGCGCTGCTCCGGCAGTTGATAATACACCTGCACAGGCTGGCCCATGATCAGGATCAGCCCTTCGCCGGCATCATTCAGTGGCTCGCCCCATTGCAGTTGTGGTGCGCTACTGATGATCCGCTCCAGCACTGCCTGCGCAGCGGCCAGCGTAGTGACTCGCAGGGTGCCCGTCAGCAGGAGTTGCGGCCCGGCTGCAGCCCCGTCAACCGGCATTAAAGCTGCTGCTTCCAGTGGTGAACTCAGCTCGCCCAGCAACAGCTCTGGCACTGCGCCCCAGACATCGCTCAGCGGAGTCAGCCAGGTATTCTGCAAACCGGCGCGCAGCTCGGCGAACAAAGCGGCATTGGCCGGCGCCGACTGTAACGTGTCAAGAGCGGTCCCTTTCGGAGCTCCCAACACCCCCCACAAATTCGGCACCCGCAGGTACGCCAGTGTTTGTTCGGGCAAGACTGTGCGTAACCAGGGTTTGGCGCTGATGTCCTGCGCCAGTGCGCCGCTGGTCAGCGTGATCATCAGTATCACTATTCCTATCATGCGCTGTTTCACTGTGCTGTGCTCTCGCTGCTGTTCATGGTAAAGGGTTGATGTTGTACCGCATCCTGCGCGGTTTTCCCACTCTTGGTTTATAGTAAGAACCCTGAACATTTGTAAACAGGCCCGTCAACTCACTGTCTCACGTCGATGACCCATGCAATGATGATGAACAAGCAACCCCGTATTACCCTGATTCACGCTACGCCCCTGTCGATTGCTCCCATTGAGCAGGCTTTTGCAGCTGCCTGGCCGCAAGCCGAGCTGGTCAATTTACTGGAAGATTCCCTCAGCCGTGACCGTGCTCGCGACGGCCAGCTCACCGCAGCCATGTGCCAGCGGTTCGAGACGCTGGCCGATTATGCGGTCGACATCGGTTCGGATGCGATTCTGTTTACCTGCTCGGCTTTTGCCGGGGCTATCGAGCAGGTTCAGCAGAAACTCTCTATTCCGGTGCTCAAACCCAATGAAGCGATGCTCGAAGCCGCTCTCGAATATGGCAGTCGGCTCGCTATCGTGGCAACATTTCCGGCAACGATTGATTCCATGACGGCGGAGCTGCAGGCATATGCCACAGCGCGCGGTGTCACCCTGCAGCTGCAGACCCGGCTCGCCAACGGTGCCATGCAGGCTCTGGCCGAAGGCGATGCGGCCCGTCATGACAGCCTGATCATCGAGCTCGCGCGGGATATTGAAAATGTTGACGCGGTGCTGCTGGCGCAGTTTTCCATGGCACGGGCCCGGTCCGGCGTGGAGCAGGTGGTCACTGCACCGGTGTTAACCTCCCCGGACAGCGCTGTGCCCAAACTGCAGCGCCTGCTCAATCAGGTCTGACCGGGCCTGAGCAAACGCAATCAGTAGTTGCCCCCTGATTGCGTAGCATAGTATCCCGTTAGCCCCGGTCACAACCGCAACTCTCCAGAGGAGTTCTCATGTTCAACATGCCCCGTTCTCAACAAGGTTTATGGCTCATCATCATTCTGTTGCTTATCCTTTTGGGGCTATGCCTGGGGTTCGGATTCTGGCGGGATGGACCCTCGCCAAGCACGCCACCAGCACCAAGCGTACCGACAGGGGCCAGCCAGCCCGATAACCAGTCCAATAATCAGGCCGCCAACCAGACCAGCGCTGGCAGCCCAACCAACACAGCTGCCCCCCACATCATTGAACAACTGCGCGATACACTGGCAAGTGGCGGCCAGGGACCGGAGCTGGTGCTGGTGCCAGCTGGCTCTTTTCAAATGGGTTCACCTGACAGCGAGCCTGGTCGGTATCCCAATGAGCGCCTGCACACGGTGACCATCGAACACACGTTTGCTATCAGCCGTTACGAAATCAGCTTCGATGAGTACGCCCTGTTCGCCCAGGTCAGTGGGCATCCCCTGCCCAGCGACCAGGACTGGGGCCAGAAACAGCACCCGGTGATCAATGTCAGCTGGCAGGATGCGGTAGCGTACACCGACTGGTTATCGACCCAGACCGGACAACACTACCGCCTGCCGACAGAGGCGGAGTGGGAGTATGCAGCACGGGCTGGCACCCAGACTGCCTACTGGTGGGGCGACACGTTTAAACCCGCCTGGCTCAACTGTTATGGCTGTGATCCGAACAAAGAGCTCAGCACCCCACTACCGGTCGGGCAATTTCCGGCTAATGCGTTTGGTCTGTACGATGTGCTGGGTAATGTCTGGGAATGGACCTGCTCCAATTACAGCGAAACCTATGACGGCTCGGAAACCCGCTGCAGCGAGGCTGCCGACGAAAGCAATAAAGCCATCCGGGGCGGGTCGTATCAGAACCGGCCAGTCGTTACACCGCGTTTCACACCGCAGGAAGGAGAACGCCACGCGCTGCGGTGCGCTGTGCGGGATTATTTTTATCCCGATGATCGCAATGATATTCTCGGCTTCCGGGTTGTAAGAACACTGCAATAAGATCTCGAATCCACTAATAACCTCCTACTACTCACCCAAGCTGGAGCTATCCTGATGCTTAAAAATCTCAATCCCCTGCTGACACCGGAATTACTGTACGTGCTGCGCGCCATGGGCCACGGTGATGAACTGGTGCTGGCTGATGCTAATTTTCCGGCCTATTCGATTGCGGCTGACACCGTCTACGGCGATGTGATCCGGCTGGAAGGCGTCAATATCGTCCAGGCGGCCGAGGCGATTCTGTCGGTACTGCCGCTGGACAGCTTTGTCGATGCCCCGATACAGCGCATGGAAATTATCGGCCAGCCCACCGAACTGGCCGATGTGCAAAAAGATCTTCAGCAACTAGTGCGCCGAATCGATCCCGACCGAGACTGGCCGATGGGCGCTCTGGAGCGGCAGGCGTTTTACACTCGCGCCCGCCAGGCTTATGCGGTTGTGCTCACCAGCGAGCGTCTGCCCTACGGTGATTTTCTGCTCACCAAAGGCGTTATCGGCCCGACCGGCGAGGTCGTCTGAAACGCGAACACCTGCCTGCCAGCGCTCAGGCACACCGTTTTTTTACGCTCATTCGCGAGCTGTAATCTTTTAACGTTTATTTGACGCCCGCATCCACTCTTCTTTAACGCGCTGCCTCTAAAGTGGCACCTACCGAAGCATACGACACTGCCGCGACCAGGGACAAACGCTATCCCAATCATCAAACGGACCACAGGCCCGGCACGGAGCTGGACCTGGACAGAAAGCAGCGAGCGGTGTCGTAGCCCGGTATTTTTAAACAGCCTTTTAAATCAGGGACAGTAGCAATGAATATGGATATAGATATGGATATAGATATGGATATGGACATGTATAAAGATAGGCAAGGAAGCGCAAACAGGAACAGGGATAACGTATTGTCATGGCGGCCCGGACGCGCCCAGCACCGGATGCTCGCCTGGGTAAAGCAATGGCACGTTTGGCGGCAACACGCCAAAGCCCGGCGTTACCTGAGCCAGTTACCGGATCATCTGTTACAGGATATGGGTCTGCATCAAACCGACCTCAGACTTGCCAGGGGATCACACCATGGCACTGATTTCCTGCAGCGTCTGATCTGATTATCCCGCCAGATAAGCAATGCGTATTACAGTGAATTCAAGGATGACAGAATCACATGAACAAGTTTGTAGTAACGATGGCAAGCGTGGCATTGACAGCCAGTTTGTTAGGCCAGAGCTCCACCTCACAGGCTTATGCCCCGCAGGTGGTCGCCAAGATGCTAAGCCCGGAACAAAAACAGATTTTGTTCGACTCGTCGCACCCGTCTTACAGCGCTCGCATTTCACAGCAGGCGCTATTGGAACTGGGCGAAAAAGCATATTGGCGCAGTTGCGAAAGCTGCCATGGTGTGGTGCCCGAAGCGCTGCCCCATCAGGATCGGATTCAGTTCGGTCGGGTGGTGCTGAACGGTCAGGGCAATATGCCGGGCCTTGGTTTTAAACTGGAGCTTATGGAAGTGGAGGCTATCCGGCAGTATCTCGCCCATAGCGCCCGGCAAGAAGCTTAAGAAGCTATTGCAGCAACGCGTTCTAAAAAACCGGCAGGGCCGCAAACCGCACCCTGTCTTACAGGAAAAGACAATGGAAGATGGCATGATGGACATTCAGCAAACACACCACAAGGATGGCATAGTCAACGTACCCGCAGGATCGGAAAGCGTTGTCAATCTGCACGCCTGCCAGACCCTGGGCGAGGGCTCCGAGACCAGTCTGCTGTTGCATTGCTCAGCCAGCACAGGCGGTCAGTGGAACAGTCTGGGTCAGCACCTGGCACAGCAACAGCGCGTTCTGCTGCCCGATTTATTCGGTCACGGCAACAGCCAGCCCTGGCATGGTCAGACGGCTTATATGCTGGAACAGGAAATCGGGGCCTTGCTGCACCTGCTTGAGCAAACCAGCGCTCCGGTACATCTGGTAGGGCATTCTTATGGCGGCGCCCTGGCGCTTATGCTGGCGTTGCGCCTGCCGCAACGGCTGCGCAGCCTGACGCTGATTGAGCCGGTCGCGCCGTTCATATTGCGCCCCGATAATGCCGCCGAGCGCTACCCGCTGGAACAATTACACCAGCTTGCCAGAACCGTACAAACGGCTTTGCTCAAAGGCGACGACTGGGCCGGTATGGGGCATTTTATCGATTACTGGAATGGCACTGGCAGCTGGGATCAGCTGAGTGTGCAACGACAAGCCGCCTATGCCCAACATATCCGGGCTATCAGCCAGCATTTCCAGGCGGCTTTCAGTGCCCAGATCGAGCCCTGTGAGTTGCGCGAACTGCGCGTTCCGACGCTGCTGTTGCGCGGCGACCGCAGCCCCATGCCCACCCACTATATTGCAGACAAGCTGGCGGCTACGCTGCCCGGCGTCAGTTATCAGATTATTGCGCGGGCCGGGCACATGGTCCCGTTAACCCACGCCACCGCTGTAAACAGCCTGATCTGCGCCCATATTCAGCGCAACAGCGACAGCGACAGCGTCTGGGGCACCCGGAGTACTATGGACACCGGCCTGTCGCCTACGGCCTGGCACTGGATCCGGCAGGATTCGCTGCCTGTCTGGGCGAATCGCGCCGTCGCGGCCTGAAACCGCGCTACCGTCTCCTAGCGAAATACTCGCACAGTGATGTAGCGAGTGTGCTTTTTACCGGTCTGCCTGGCGGGTTCCCCTACCCGACCCGGTGTGACCGGTTTTTTTACGCCATTATTGCGGGGCTGTTCCCAATCTGCATCGCACTGCCTGTTTATCTATCCATCAGGAGAGATGAAGCGACACAGGCACTTTGCAATAATGTACGCTGCCTAAAATTATTCTCAGGAGACTACTTCATGGCCGATCATGAATTCGGATTTGAAACCCTGTGTCTGCACGCGGGTCAGATCCCCGATGCCGCGACCGGCGCACGTGCCGCACCGCTGTACCAGACCAGTTCGTATGTGTTCGACAGCGCCGAACATGCCGCCAGTCTGTTCAATCTGCAGACCTTCGGCAATGTCTACTCGCGTCTGTCCAACCCCACTACAGCGATGTTCGAAGAACGCATGGCGGCGCTGGAAGGTGGCCGGGCGGCTCTGGCGGCCTCCTCCGGCATGGCGGCCGAGATGACCACCCTGCTCACCCTGCTGGAACAGGGTGACGACCTGGTTGCGGCGCGCACGCTTTACGGCGGCAGTATCTCGCAGTTCGACGTGACATTTCGCAAAATGGGTATTAACACGATTTTCGTGGACCCGGACGAGCCCGATAATTTCCGCCGCGCGCTGACTCCGCAAACCAAAGCCATTTTCGCCGAGACACTGGGCAATCCGGTCATCAATGTGCTCGATATCGAAGCCGTAGCGGCGATAGCCCGCGAAGCCGGCGTGCCGCTGATTCTGGACAATACCATCCCCAGCCCCTACCTGTGCCGCCCGCTTGAATGGGGAGCAGATATCGTGGTGCATTCAGCGACCAAGTTCATTTGCGGTCACGGTACTTCCATCGGCGGGGTTTTGATCGAAGGCGGAAAATTCCCCTGGGATAACGGCAAGTTTCCTGCCATGGTCGAAGCCTCCAATGGCTATCACGGCGTGCGCTTCTATGAGACCTTCGGTGACTTCGGCTTTACCATGAAAGCCCGCATGGAAACCCTGCGCACCCTGGGACAAAGCCTGAGTCCGTTCAATGCCTGGCTGTTTATGCAAGGGCTGGAAACCCTGCCGGTACGCATGGATCGCCATTGCGATAATGCGATGGGGGTGGCGAAATTTCTGCAGGATCATCCGGCAGTCAGCTGGGTGAATTACCCCAAACTGCCGAGCAGTCAGTATTACGAGCTGGCACAGAAATATCTGCCCAAAGGTGCCAGCGCGGTTTTAACGTTCGGTATCAAGGGCGGTGCTGGCAGCAGTCTGGCGGCCGGCGAGAAATTTATCGACAGTGTCCAGTTCATGAGTCATCTGGCCAATATCGGCGATGCCAAAACACTGGTGATTCATCCCGCCTCGACCACCCACCGGCAATTATCCGAAGAGCAGCTGGCAGCAGCCGGAGTGGGTGCGGATATGATCCGGCTGTCGGTGGGACTGGAAACGCTGGATGATATTCTGTGGGATCTGGATCAGGCTTTAGCCAAAGCGACCCGGCAGACCCAGGTAGCGCTCAGCTGATAGTCGGCACACCTGCCAGATGATCACGGCTACCCAGTCTGAACATTGACTGCAAACCGTGCATTATTCAACTGCCACCCTGCTCACACTGGAGCAGGGTGTAAAAGCGGGCGACTTACGACGCGTCGTCGTTGCGGGCAAAACCTGATTCCGTCTCGTAGGCCGATGTTTTCGGCGCTGCCGCTGCTGCGGGCGCATTCGGGCTATGCCGGATATGCACATCCTGCTGCGGATAGGGAATCGAGATATCGGCCTGATCAAAACGTTCCTTGACGGCGCGGGTAATGTCCCAATATACCGCCCAGTAATCGCTGGTTTTACTCCAGGGCCGTACCACAAAATTAACCGAAGAATCCGCCAGTTCGTGCAAACGAACGACCGGAGCCGGCTCTTTCAGCACCTGCGGATGCTTGTTAATGATATCTTCCAGCACATCCTGCGCAGCCTGAATATCATCGTCATAACCGATACCAAACACCAGATCCACCCGCCGCTTGTCAGTGCCGGTTACGTTGGTGATGACATCGCCCCAGATCTGCCCGTTCGGGACTATCACAATCTGGTTGTCCGGCAGGCGCAGCGTGGTGGAGACCAGACTCATGTCCTCAACCGTACCGCTCACACCGGCTACACTGACATAATCGCCGACATCATACGGCCGATACAGCAGGATCATAATCCCCGCCGCAAAATTACTGAGCGTTCCCTGCAAAGCAAAACCAACGATGAAGCCGGCAGCCCCGATCGCGGCCAGAAAGGGTCCGATATTCACTTCCAGCATCGAAAGTGCAATGATCAAGCCGACGAAAAACACCAGTTTCTGGACGACATTGACGACGAAATTCTTGAGCAGATTGGTTACACCCCGAGCCCGCTCCACCACTTTACCCATGGCTTTACCGGCCAGCTTGGCCAGAAAATGAAACACCACCAGCACCAGCACAAACAGCACAATATTGGTGGCCCAGCGCAAACCGCCTTCAGCGGATAACAGCCAGCCGGTCACTACCGTCACAAAACTGCTGACGTCCTTGGCATTGAGATCAATGCCCGATACTGCTGCGATATATTTTTCGTAAACCTCGACCTCGCCGCCTTTAGCGCGCAATGCTTCGATGGCACGGTTAACCCGATCGATCAGTACCGTGCGTTCCTCCTGCAGCTGGTTCACCGTTTCCAGTGCCTGCTCTTTGGCTGCACCTTCAGCGTTAAGCGCCTTGATTTGCGCAGCGCTGATCGCAGTGACTTTATCTTTCAGGACGCCAATCCAGCCTTCAACCTCGACCTTAAGTTCATCCTGGGTCAGTGGTTTTAGCAGGAAACTGAGTTCTTCCACCGAAATCTCGGCATTAGCGGTTGTAATCGGTTCAGGGGTTTCTTCTTTGGCGGCGTCCTGGGCACTGGCTGCAATACTGAAAACCAGAGAAAGCGCCATTACTGTCCGCAGTAGGGTGTTGATCATCGAAGACATTAAGATCAGAGCTCCAAGCAATTTAGAAAACCGCCAGGGCGTTAAGCACCTGGCGGGCGGGCATAATGGCAGTGCGGGTAGTGTTTTACAACGTATTGTTTGTCAAAGATTATTAAACCTGGGATTGACGTACGATCAGTTTACGAATAAAGCCGATACCGGCCTCAACCTGATCCAGGGCAATATACTCATTAGGCTGATGGGCCTGATCGATAGAGCCCGGTCCGCACACGACGGCAGGCAGGCCAGCCTGCTGGAATTGTCCGCCTTCGGTCGCAAACGGCACCCGGTAAGTATCATTCTGACCGGTCAGCGACTTGGCCAGCTGGATCGCAGCGTTATCGGCTTCGTGTTGCAGCGCCGGAGCCTGCACATCAATTTCGGTACGAATACCGGTTTCGGGTGCCACGGCCTGCATAGCCGGCTCGATGGTGTCCTCGCAATAACGGCGGAAAGCAGCCACGATGGCGTCCGGATCATCGCCGGGAATATGCCGCACATCCCAGCCAAACTCGCAGTGGCGCGAGATGATATTAACCGCTGTACCACCTTTGACCGTTCCTACGTGTACCGTTGTGTATGGTGGCTCGAATTCTGTATCGTGTGGCCCGTGCTCGCAGCGCTGGCGGGCTTGTTCCCCCAGCCAGTCAATCAGTTTGGCAGCGGTCATCACCGCGCTGACGCCGCGATGGGTCTGGCTGGAATGAGCCTCGTGCCCGGTCACTACGGTATGCACAGAAGTAATGCCTTTATGGGCGGTAACAACGCGCATCTCGGTCGGCTCACCAATGATCACCGCTTCCGGGCGCGGCAGATTGGCGGCAATCTGGCGGATCATCCGTGGTGCGCCCTTACAGCCAACTTCCTCGTCGTAGGAAAGCGCAAAATGAATCGGCTTTTGCAGTTTATTCATTTCCGGCAACAGGGCCAGCGCGATAGCGTAAAAACTTTTCATGTCGCAGGTGCCGCGCCCAAACAGCTTGCCGTCACGCTCAACCACACGAAACGGATCGCTCTCCCAGGGCTGACCGTCGACCGGCACCACATCGGTATGTCCCGACAGCACTACCCCCCCTTCGATCATCGGCCCTACGGTGGCATAGAGATTGGCTTTCTGACCGTCGTCACTGCTCACCAAATGGGACTGCACCCCGAATCCGTCCAGGTAATCACGCACGTAGTCGATCAGCGCCAGATTGGATTTGCGCGATACCGTGTCGAAGGCAATTAATTTTTCAATCATCTCACGTGGGTTCATACACTCTCTCTTCGTTCGCTCTTGTTATAAATGGCCTCACTGCTGCAAAACTGTACACCAGCCGCCCGCAGCTCCGCTTTGGCTCGCGCCAGCGAGCCGTCCAGATTGATGGCACGACAGGCATCCTCAATCAGGACTACCTCAAAACCTTGCTGACAGCCGTCCAGCGCCGACCAGGCAACACAGTAATCCGTGGCCAGCCCGGTCAGGAACAGACGCTGAAAACCGCGTTCGCGCAGATAACCTGCCAAACCGGTAGCTGTCTGGCGGTCGTTTTCGAAAAACGCCGAATACGAATCAATACCCTGCCGAAACCCTTTGCGAATGATCAGTTCAGCCTGATCCGTCGCCAGATACGGATGAAAGCGTGCCCCGTCCGTACCCTGCACGCAGTGATCAGGCCAGAGCGTCTGCTCGCCGTAGGGCATTTTGAGGGTACTGAACGGCGCGGCGTCCGCATGGCTGCTGGCAAACGAGGAATGTCCCGGCGGATGCCAGTCCTGCGTTAATACACTATGCGTAAACGTCTGCAGCAAGCGATTGATCAGCGGTACGATCTGATCGCCTTCACTGACGGCCAGCGCGCCGCCCGGACAAAAATCGTTTTGTACATCAATAACCAGTAATACATCGGTGTCCCGATTCAACATAGCAGTCTCCTCGCTGTGCCAGAAACTAGGGAATAGCAGAGGCCGAGAAAGCCAGACCCAGCGCCAGTAACAGGGGTGTCACAATAGCAACGACGACATTGAGTCCCATAAACGGCTGCAAACGCTGCGCCTGTTCGGCATAGCGGCTGGCACCGGCAGCGGCGACAATCGCCAGCGGCATGGTCAGCAGCGCCCATAAACTGCCGCCCGGCAACACCCCGACAGCATAGCCCGCCAGCACTGCAGCATAAGCCCCAATATACAGATACAGCAAAGTCTGGCACTGCGCTGGCGGCCCCATACAATTGGAAAGTGCCGCCGCCCAACAGCACGATCAGGTTCGGTATCCGGAAACTGATTCAGTAGCAATAGCGCTGATGTCAGTCCCAACGGCGTCAAGGACGCGACCACAGCCGTCATTGAGAACGTGCCGCTGAGCGCGTATTGGGTACCCAGTACCATCAGCGGCCCGAAGCCAAACCCCGGTGCCAGCAGACACAAGAGCGGATGCCGGGTCACCCAGTCGGTATAAAAATACACCAGCGCCAGGCCGGCCAGACCGAGGGGCAGCAAGGCCGGGCCTCTGACCAAGACAAAGTACAGCCCGATCAGGCCAGCCAGTGCGAAACTCAGCCAGGCCAGTACATACACCCCTGTCGCGCCAGCTGGCGCAGCCGGTAAAGCACCACTGCCGCCGCTGAACGGGGTGCGCTGCGTCTGCTGATCCAGCCCGCTGCGAAAGTCGAAATATTCATTGAAAGCGTTGACGCTGACATGGGTACTTAATGCACCCAGCACGACCAGTAACACATCCAGCCCGGTAAAGCTGTCGGCACAGGCCCAGCCCAGCAGCACGGAAACCGGTGCCAGCACCAGAAAAGGCAAGCGCGCCGAACGCAGCAAAACAGCCAGTTGAAAAGGTTTGTCGGGAATTGTCGACGGCATGATGATTATCGCGTTATGCGCTCAGCGGCTGAGCGTTTTACCCTTGGTTTACCCTCGGCCTCACAGCAGAATTTCAGCGCTGCCATGGCTGATAACCAGTACATCGCGCTCCACCGCCCAACAGCGAAACGTGATCTGCTCACCTTCACGCCATAATTCGGTGCGCACGGTTTCGCCTGGATACACCGGCGCGCTGAATCGCACCCGCATGCCGTGCAAGCGGCTGGGGTCGTAGGCACAGCAGGTTTTCAGCAGCGCGTGGCCGGCTATTCCAAACGTGCATAAACCATGCAGAATAGGCCGCTCAAAACCAGCCGAGCGGGCTACTGCAGGATCTGCATGCAGTGGATTACGATCAACGTTCAAGCGATACAGCAGCGCCATCTGCGTCAAGGTCGGCAGATCGCAGCGACTATCCGGTTTGCGGCTCGGGATCTGTGGCGGTGTAGGTAAATGTCCGCCGGGTCCACCAAAGCCCCCGTCACCGCGTGCAATAACGGTCGCACTCAGGGTTGCCAGCAGGGTATCGTTACTCAGGTCGGTCAAGGTCGTTTCAGTCAGGAAAAACGCCCCGATACCCTCACCCTTATCAATGATATCAACAATGCGACTGCAGCCACGCACCTGCCCACTGACCGGCAGTGGCTGATGTAATTGCAGACTTTGCTCCCCGTGCAGCAGACGCGGCCAATCCAGCCCTAAAGCAGGATTAGTACCCCGAAATCGCCCGCCCCCAGTACGGTCGCCATGGTCGGCAAAGCCAGCAGATTATCCTCGTACACAAACTGCAACTGATGCAGATCGGTAGGATCGCTACCCAGACCGACGCTCAGGGCGTAGCGCAAGGTATCCTGTTGATCGTAACGCTGCTCAACATCGGGAAAACGAAAATTAAGCAGCGTCTGATAATCCAATGCCATCGTGCCGCCTCAGGCCGTTGGTACAGTGCTGGCGATAGACGGCCGCTGGCTGAAGCCCGCGAACCAGGCGCTCAACTGCGGACGGGCGCTGCGCCAATCCATATCGGCGAAACGAAAATCCAGATATCCCAGCGCGCAGGCAATAGTCAGGGTACCGATATCCAGCCGCTCGCCCCATTGTCTACACGTCTGCTCCAGCTGATCCAGCGCCCGGATGATTTTCTGCTGCTGCCCGCTCAGCCAGTCATCCCAGCGCAGGGCTTCAGGTCGCAAAGCAGCTTCGTAGCGACTGATCACGGCTGCATCCAGGATGCCATCAGCCAGCGCTTGTCGTCGCAGCGCGTCCCAGCGTTCCGGGCCGTCGGGAAACCAGCGCGGGCCGGTATGGAGGGTATCCAGGTACTCGCAAATGACCGGGGAATCATACAAAGCGCTACCGTCATCCAGCACCAGCGCCGGCACTTTACCGATTGGATTATCGGCATTAAGCGCCGCATTGGGGTTAACCGGACTGAGTGTGGTTTCGATTAAATGCAAGGCATCGCGCTGGCCCGTTTCGATAGCCAACGCCATCACTTTGCGCACATAAGGGGAAGTTGCGCTATAGTACAGCTTCATGATTTTTCTCCTGCAGCTATTCGCCACAAGCATAGGCGCGATCCGCTGTTTAGACAAACCCCTTTTTACCGACAGATAAGCCCGTGAACCCTGTAAACGAAAAGTTACCGCCTTTACTTGCCGCCGATGAACCCGAACCGGTTTCGGTCTATCGTCCGCACGGACGTTCGGCTTATTTTTTAACCTGTGACCATGCCAGTAACCGGATTCCACGCGCGCTGGGCGATATGGGTTTAAGCGCTGCCGAGCTGCAACGCCATATCGCCTGGGATATCGGTGCGCTGGCCGTTGCCAAACGGATGAGCGATGCACTGGACGCGACGTTGGTCTATCAGAATTATTCGCGCCTGGTGATCGACTGCAACCGCTCCCCCGGCGTACCTGCGGCAATACCTGAAATCAGCGAACACACGACCATTCCAGCCAATCTGAACCTGACAGCAGCCGAGGCCCAGCGTCGCGAACGCGCCATCCACACGCCCTATCATCAGTGCATTCAGGACGTCATGGAACAGCGCGCTGCCGCTCAGCAACCCTCCCTGTATGTTGCCATGCACAGCTACACGCCGGTATTCAAAGGCAGTCAGCGGCATTGGCATATGTCAGTCATGTACCATCGCGACCGACGCCTTGCCGCGCTGCTGCTGGACAGCATCAACGCCACCGCACCGCATCTGGTTGTCGGTGATAATGAACCCTATCATGTGGATGATAAAACTGATTACGGTATTCCGGTGCACGGCGAAAAACGCGGCATCCCGCATGTTCTGATCGAATTGCGGCAGGACCTGATCGAACATGAAGCCGGTCAGCAGGAATGGGCCGAACGCTGTACCGACTGGCTGCAACGTATGCTGCCCCGGATGCAGGAAGTATTGCCGAACTGGCCTGACGCCTAGCAGCAGAGTTTTAACGATCAGCTGGCTGCCGGATCAGCACCGGGTCAGCTTTGGAGGTCGCTGAAACGCGTTTCGGCCAGAGCATCGTCCGGCAGTACAAAGGTCGATTTGAGCAGTTCGTTGTCCAGTCCGACCAGTTCCGGAAACCGCACCGGTGCCACTTCCACGGCGAAAATTTCCTGCACGGATTCTTCAAAACGCAACAGCGCGACGGTTTCGCCACTGTCAATATGCACGACCCAGACGCCGCAGGCGCGCTGGTTAAGCTCGTCAGTGATAGGAATATCCGTAAATGCGTTGCTCTCGCGCAACTGCGACAGCCCGATAAACGCCAGCGGCCCGGCCAAACTCAGCCCGCGGGTAAAGCCGGGTAACTGCGCAACCGTGGTTTTCTCACCGCTGGCAGGATCAATCCGAATCAAAGCACCCCGACCGGATTCAAGCAGCCATAACTGATTACGGTACCAGCGCGGCGAATGTGGCATGGACAGGCCACGAGCGATGATCTCATTCGAGGACAGGTCAAGCAGGATGCCGCCATCTTTTTTGTTTTCGCGCCAGCCCTGCGGCCGGTCGGTCTGACCAAGCGCTGTCAGCCAGCGCGGCTGGCCATCGACCATACCCAGACCGTTCAGATGACAGCGATCTTCCGGCGCGTAGCTGGAGACAAACGACGGCCGCCATACCGGCACGAAGCTGTGTTCATGATCCATCACACACAGACAGGAAAACGCGGTATTCACGAAATACCAGCGCCCGTCCGCCCCGGTAGCCATCTCGTGAATATCAATCGCACCAGTAACATGAGTGTTGCGCCAGACATAAGCAGCATCGTGCTGTCCAGGCGGCTCCAGCCGCTGACACAGCGCCGGTACATTACGAAATTCGTCGATGCTGCAGTGCGTGCCGACCAGCAGGCGGTTAATGTCCACCGCCAGACCCATCGGCCGGGAAAAACCGAAAAAATGCGTATTCAGCCCCCCCTCCGGCTCCGGGCGCACGATTACCAGCCGACCGGCCTGATAGGTCGAAACAAACAGGCAAATACCGAGCTGGCTCAGTATGCCGGGTAAATTGGTGCTATGTACCGAGCGCAGCGGAGAAACCGCGCCGGGGGCAGTATTAGCGTCTGGAGTACTCATCCGGATTCAGTCAGGATCAAAAAGTTATCGATGACCTACTCAAAGGTATCAAGCAGGATAGTGTTGGGTGGTGTACTGATAACGCCCTCATAAGCGCCGATATCGGCCGCCGCCGCAAGTACCCGCGGAAAACCTGCACCACGCTGATCCGTAGTGAGGTTTTGTGGATTACTGCCGGCATCAAGCGCCGCACTGCCCGGCTGCAGTGCGTGAGTCTGTACACAAGCAGCACTGCCCGGCGCACCGGCTGGCAGCGCACAATTATTATCGGCCAGTGCCGCCAGGCCTGTGGTGTCAGTGAATACGTTATTGCTGTTGGTGCCCGTGATTTCACCCGGCGGATCACCAAACAGGCTGAAGCTGACATTCACGGTCACCGCGCCGGTCAGGCTGAGATTTCCCGCAGCAGCAGAATTGCCAGCCAGAAGGGTACTGCTCAAACTCAGTGAGCTCTCCAGGCCAGTGCCATCATAGATATCAATTCCGCCGCCTCCGGCGCTGGCCTGATTGCCGGTCACTGTACTGTTATGCAGAACCACAGTGCCATACGCATAGATTCCACCACCGTAAGCATCACCGCCCGTCGTGCTGTTCCCCGACACCGTGCTATTGGTCAATATGAAGCTGCCGCTGACGGCAAGTCCGCCACCGTAAGCATCACTACCCGCCGTGCTGTTCCCCGAAACGGTGCAATTTGTCAGTGTTGTGGTGCCGTAATAGGTATACAGCCCGCCGCCCCTGGCATAATTGCCGGTCGTGCTATTGCCCGAGAGCGTGCTGTTAGTCAGCGTGGCATCGCCGTATCGGACATGTATGCCGCCACCTTCAGCCCCATCGCCTGCCGTACTGTTCCCCGACACCGTGCTGTCGGTCAGCTCAATCGTGCCAAAGGTATAAAGTGCGCCTCCCCTGGCGTTCTCCCCTTCCGTGTGGTTCCCTGCAATCGTGGTATTCGTCAGTGTGAGATTGCCCAGCGCGCAAACGGCACTGCCCTGACCGGTGTCGGCAGCGCAGCTTGTTGGAAGATAGCCATCCGCCGAGGTAAAGCCTCCGCTCAAGGTCAGGTTCTGCAAAGTCAGATCGTAGTAATCGGTTACCGCGAAAATACGTGAGGCATTGTTACCGCTGATCGTCTGCCCCGCAGCAGGCCCGGTAATCGTTAAGGTATCGGTGATGTCGATCTGGCCGCTGCTCAGGGTGATCGTGCCCAGTCCGGTGTCAAAGGTGATCTGGTCAGGCCCGACAGCGCTATTGGCCTGCGCCACGGCAGCACGCAAACTACCCGCACCGCTGTCCGCATTGCTGGTAACGTTAAAAATCGCTGCCTGCGCGCCAACGCTTACCGTTCCAAGGGTTAGCGCCAACGCAACAGCTTGCGCCAGCGGATGGCGCAATAACGGTGGCGAAGTGTGCGTAATTGGAAGTGTATTCATTCAGGCATCCCCAGGCTTTAGGCACCAGTAGATGAGAAATTGGCATAACGCCAGTCTGCCCTGCAGCGGCAGACCGGTCAAGCTACAGGAAGCTGTTGCAAAAATAGCTTCTAATCTTTTACTAAACGCCGATAACAAGTTCCGAAGTCATCTGGCGTAATGTTTTCAGCAAAGCCATCGCGACAATTTTGCCGGTTTTCGGATTATCCACCGAGGGCAGCACGTCTTCCATAAATGTAAAGCGGCCAAACTCGCCCTGCGCTTCGATTTCGATAATATGCGTATCAATAGCCGGATCAGCAATAATCCGCAGTCGGGTCCGATCCAGCCCGATACCGGCCAGCGCCACCGCTGCCGAGATATTCACATTGCCCGGATAAAGCTTGGCTCCTTCGCGCACCGGCCCTTCGTAGAGCGTAGTCGCGTGCGTCACATCGGCCAGCGCGACCAACTGCTCAGCGGGCGTACCGTACCAGGCTTCGATATTTTTGCGCACCGTGATGCTAACGGCATCCAGCTGACCCACCGCTGCCGCGCTCAGCATATCCAGAGCCCCGATACCCGCCGAAGGGATGATCAGCTTATGCCCCGCTGCCCGGGCTGTCGCGCGCAGGTTATCAAACAAAGCATCGTCGGTCAGCGCACCAACCGAGCTGATCAGCAAATCGGACTGGCCCAGTATCTGCGCTCCCAGCGTATGCACCGCCTGATGGCCGGCACATTCCACCACCACATCCAGCGGCTGGGCCAGAAAAGCGGCCGGATCTGTCAGCAGCGGAACGTTATCCACTGTGCGTTGAGAACGCACCAGCACCGCCGGACATTGCAAAGCACCGGCAGCTCCCGCATCAATCGCTGCGTACAAAGCCTGACCGATCGCCCCGTAACCAATAATACCGATTTTCATACTGTTTAAACTTCCCCAATGGTGTAATTCTGTCTATAGTTGAAGGTGCTAGCTGATAAATAACAAAACCCTAGCGCATAAGATCAAACCTAATGAGAGGAGATTATCATGCTAACCGCATTCTCTGCGTCGCGCGCACTCCTGCCCGCAATTGCACTCACTCTGGCAACCACTCTAAGCCCCTCAGTTCCGCCCAGGCGCAAGATATTAAAGTCGGTGTTATCTACGATTTCACCGGCCCGTTTGCCGCTGGCGGCTCAGAAGCTGCTGCCATCGCCACTCAGATCGCTATCGATATGGTCAATGAGCAAGGCGGTGTCGAGGGGCACAAGATTGTACCGATAATCGCCGACGCTCAGAGCAAGGCCGAAGTTGCCATCAACGAAGCCGAGCGGCTGCTCAACCAGGAGAATGTCGATCTGCTGATGGGGGTTTTTTCCAGCGCGCATTGTGTGCCGATGGCCGCCAAAGCAGATGCTGCGCAAAAATTCATGTGGGCTAATGTCTGCGTGTCGTCAGCCGTGTTTAAGGATAAAAATCTGAAATACGCGTTCCGCGCCCAGGTTCACAGCGATCAGTTTGGCGCGGCTTCCTGTCAGTTCCTGGCCGAAAACGCCGAGGGCAAGCTCGGTATGCCGGCCTCTGAACTCAAAGTCGCCATTATCCATGAAGACGGACCTTATGGCTCCGGGGTGGCGTCCGGCAATGAAGAAAACTGCAAAGCTCTCGGCATACAGGTCGTGCATAAAGAAGGCTATTCCGCTACCTCGCCCGATCTGTCCTCAATGGTGACCAAACTTAAGCGCGCCCGCCCGGATATTATTCTGCACACCGGCTATAACCCCGATATCACCCTGTTTCTGCGTCAGGCACGCGAACTGGGTCTGCGCTTCAAAGCCTTGATTGGCCACGGTGCCGGTTACGGCCAGATCGACAAACTGATTGAAGGTTTTGGTGAAGACGTCAATTATTTTTATAACGTTGACCCGGTTGCGGCTCAGTTACTTGATCCCGCGACACTGGCACCTGGTCTGGGCGATTTAACCCAGGAAATGATCAAACGCTATAAAGAGAAAACCGGTGCCAGCGAAGTACCACCTCATGTCAGCATGGGTTTTAACCAGTCCTGGATTCTGTTTACCGATGTAATGCCACGGGCCATTAAAGACCACGGCGGTTATGACCCTGAAGCCTTGCGTCAGGCCGCGCTGGAAACCGATATTCCGATCGGTGGCACGATTCAGGGTTATGGCGTCAAATTCTTTCCGCCGGGTCATCAAATGGCCGGTCAAAATGAGCGCTCCAGCCCGGTCGTCATGCAATACATTGATGGCGAAACCAAAGTTGCCTGGCCTAGTGCTATCCGTACTGTTGATCCGATATTGCCCTTACCTGCGGGGCATACCTACGCGGCACCCTGAGAGCCTTCTCCTCAACCACCCCGGTATGGCATAAAAACTGGCGTAGGTGGTCGGCAGGCGCTGCGGTACTGTGATTACCCGTTCTGTACTTGAACCTTGCCCTCTTCCCGGAGAGCAGGGTTCAGACAGACGCACGCCTAGCCCGCCGGTTTTTACCGGGGATACACGTGCTTACTGGTCTTTCTATGTTATCGATTAACGGGCTTACCAAACGCTTCGGCGGTTTCACAGCCGTGAACAATGTCAGTTTCGATCTGGCTGAGGGCGAAATTCTCGGTCTGATCGGCCCCAATGGCTCCGGCAAGAGCACCTCATTCAATCTCATTGCCGGCAGTCTGCCGCCCACGGCAGGGTCGATCAAATTTCTCGGGCAGGAAATCGGCGGCCTGCCACCCGACCGGATTTGCCATCGCGGTATCGGCCGCACCTATCAGATCCCGCGTCCGTTCAAGCGCTTATCGCTGCTGGAAAATGTTGCTGTATCGGCATATTTCGGCCAGAACCAGCGGGTGACACGACAGCAGGCCTGGCGGCAGGCGGAAGAAGCACTGGCGCTGGTGCAGTTACCCATTGATCCTGAGCTGCGTACCGATGCTCTTGGTGCCGCCGGTCTGAAAAAACTGGAACTGGCGCGCGCCCTGGCTACCCAGCCCAAGCTGTTGCTGGCTGACGAGAGCCTGGGCGGACTGGATGAATCCGAGATGAACCAGGCCGCCGATATGCTGAGCCAGATCCGGCACGAGAAAAACATCACCATCATCTGGGTGGAGCACATCATGGGGGTCTTAATGCGGGTCGTGGATCGGGTTTTAGTGTTGGATCATGGTGAAAT
Source organism: Gammaproteobacteria bacterium (assembly GCA_041396125.1). Classification (GTDB taxonomy): domain Bacteria; phylum Pseudomonadota; class Gammaproteobacteria; order Competibacterales; family Competibacteraceae; genus JAWKZG01. Next base: position 283,371 of record JAWKZG010000005.1, read on the forward strand.
TATCGCCAGCGGCACGCCTGCTGAAATCGCCACCGACGCGCGCGTGATCGAAGTCTATCTGGGGCAGGAAGCACATGCTTGAGATCGAAAATCTGGACGCCGGTTACGGCAGCTTTCAGGCCTTGTTCGGTATTTCGCTGGAAGTCCGGGCTGGCGAGGCGGTAGCGGTAATCGGACCGAATGGAGCCGGCAAAACCACCCTGATGCGGGTGATCTCCGGTTTATTGCCGGTACGGGCCGGACACTGCCGCATGGAAGGCCAGAGCATTGCCGCCCTGCCGGCACATAAAATCGTCGCCACCGGTATCGCCCATGTCCCCGAGCACCGCCGTTTGTTCCCCCAGCTCACGGTCGAGGACAATCTGCGTATGGGCGCGTTCATCCCCGCCGCCCGAACCCGCTTTCAGGAGCGCCTGGAATTTGTTTATTCATTGTTTCCGCGCTTGCTGGAACGTCGTAAACAATTCGCCGGCACCATGTCCGGCGGCGAGCAGCAGATGTGCGCTATCGGCCGGGCACTGATGTCTGACCCCAAATTACTGCTGATGGATGAACCCTCAGCCGGGCTGGCACCGGTGATTGTGCAGCAGGTGTTCGAGCTGGTCCGGCGCATCCGCCAGGAAGGTTATACCGTGCTGATTGTCGAGCAGAATATCCAGCAGGTGCTGAAGGTAGTAGATCGGGCCTATTTACTTGAAGTGGGCCGCATCCGCACCAGTGGCAGCGCGCAGGAACTGCTGGCCAGCGAAGACATCCGCAAAGCCTATATCGGCCTTTAGCCTACAACGAAAAAAGTACTCCAATGGAAGCGATCTTCGATATTTATTTCCTGGAAGCCCTGGTCAACGGCCTGCTACTGGCAGGTGTGCTGGCGCTGCTGGCGCTGGGGCTGAATCTGATTTTTGGCGTTATTGATGTAGTCTGGATCTGCTATGCCGAGCTGGTCATGTGCGGCATGTACGGGGTGTATTTTCTGTACACCGGTGGCCTGCCGCTGATTCTGGCCTGCGTGATCACCATACTGCTGATCGCGCTGCTCGGATTTTTACTGCATTATCTGGTGATCCAGCCGGTGCTGGATGCCGAGCCGGTGAATCAGTTGCTGGTTACCGGTGGTGTGCTGTTTTTCCTGCAAAGCCTGGCCACGTTGCTGTTTGGCATCGATTTTCGCAATATTGGCCTGCGCCTGCCGATTCTGGAATTTCAGGATATGTACTTCAGTTTTGCCCGCGTACTGGCTTTTGCGGTGGCGCTGATCGGCATGATCGGACTGTATTTATTTCTCAGCAAAACCTATCTCGGCACAGCTATCCGCGCCATTCACCAGGACCGTGAAATCATGGCGCTGATGGGCGTAGACGCCAAAAAGGTCTATCTGCTGACCTCAGCAATCGGTGGCGGACTGGCGGGACTGGCGGCCTGTCTGCTGGTACTGCAATACGATGTGCATCCGGCTATCGGCCTGACCTTCGGCCCGATCACGTTCATGATCTGCGTACTTGGCGGACTGGGCAACATGATTGGCGGGTTTATCGCGGCCTTTATCATCAGTGAAATGATCGCCGTCGGCGGTTATTTTGCAGCGATGGAATGGGGTTATGTGATCGCCTTTATCTTTTTTATTGTGATGATGTTTATCCGGCCACAAGGTCTGCTGGGGAAAAAACGATGATCAGCAAGTTTTTCGCAGCAGTCGGCCTGGCGATTCTGGTCTATATCCCGCTCAGCATGCTGGTAGGGGATTATCATCTGCATCTGATGATTCAGATTCTGCTGTGGGCGGCCATTTATACCGGCTGGGCGATCATGGGCCGGTTTGGCCTGGTGTCGCTGGGGCATGGTGCGTTTATGGGCATCGGAGCCTATACCACCGTTTTACTGTGGAACGAGTTCGGGATATCGCCCTTGCTGGGTATTCCGATTGCCATTGTGCTGGCGGTGCTGGTTGCGGCAATCGTCGCTATTCCATGCTTTCGGTTTCGGATCATCGGGCATTATTTTGCGCTGGTAACACTGGCACTGAGCGAAGTAGTACGCCTTATCATTGTTGCATTACGTGAGCATACCGGTGGTTCGCTCGGCATTACCCCTTTGCGCCATGCTGATGTCAGCCCCTTACTGTCGTTCCAGTTTTCCGATAAAGCTTCGTTTTATTTTGTCGCACTGCTGTTTTGGGTGTTCACACTGCTGATCTGGCACCTGGTCGATCGCAGCATGGCCCGACCGGCGATGATGGCGATTGCCGACGACGAAGATGCTACCGCCTCAATTGGCATTAATGTGACCTGGCAGAAACTGCGGGTGACCTTGATCAGCGCCGCCCTGACCGCATTCGGTGGCGCGCTGTACGGGCAGTATCAGATGTACATTAATCCAGACACGGTATCCGGTATCGCGGTATCGCTGCAGATTGTTTTCGCGGTGGTCGCGGGCGGTATGTTTGTGCAGTTCGGCCCAACAGTGGGGGCATTATTCACTCTGATGCTGGCGGAAAGCCTGCGGGTGCTGATCGGCAATGAATACCACGGTGCCGACACGACTATTTACGGCCTGATGCTGATTTTATTTATTATTTATATGCCGAAAGGCATTCTGGGAGCGATTCTGGCTCGTTTTGCGCCTGCTAAAACCGCCCAGTTTCCAGACAGCAAACCCGGTGATGCAGAGAGTTCCACAGCCCGGTAAAGTTTGATTGAGTTTTACTGGCAACAGCACCCGCGCCCGCTCAAGAAAGGCGCGGTTGTAATCCGGTAACCAGGTTTGCCGTCAACCAGCCACGCAACAGTTCCAGCAAGCGTTGCGGTATATGCGCCTCGTCGATCCATTCCGTTAACCCGGCGCAGAGCTCGGCTATATCAGTGCCGGCCTGTAGTTCGGCAATAGCCCAGGCTTCATCGACCGGCAGTGAGCGCCAATGCGGGTCCAGCTCATGCCGCCAGACCATCCAGCGCACCGGATAATCGCCGCGCCGAGCCTCTGGTGGTGCCCGTTGCTGATCCAATGCCTGCCAAATCTGCGGTACGTTCCAGTACAAATCCAGCAGCCGCAAACTTGGCGCAAAGCTAATCTGCAAATCACCCCAATGCTCCGGTGCGATCTGTTGCAGATCCTGCAGGCCGAGTACGTCTTGATCAAGGGCATCGAAGCTCTCACCCAGCGCCCATTCAAACGCAGCCATTTCACTGAGAATAGGATGATCGGGGTAGTTCGCACCCAGAAACTGCACCATATTCTGGCCAAACCAGCGCAGTGAGGGATTTTGCGACGGATAAGCCCGACTGTAGGCCAAAGCCATGCGGCTGAATTCAGCTTCACCCAGATATGCGTACAAACCCGGATAGTCGGTCTGCAACGCTTCCCGCAGGCGGGCATTATAGGCATGCTGATAAATAAACAGACGCTCCGCAGCACTGCCTTTGTCATCTTCGATGATGAGCGGCGCGACAGTGGTACCGGGCGTCAGAATATCCGCCGCAAACGCTTGTTGCAGCGCCGTCAGTTTCATGCCGGCTCGTGCAATAAAGGCTGGGCGATCCGGCGTGCGTAGTCCAGCTCGGTCAGCAGCTCGGCCAGCGGCGGGATATTATCGTCACGTTCGATCATGGTCGAAACCGCTCCGAAGCGGCGCACAGCCTCGGCATATAAAGCCCAGACCGGATCCGGGACCGGCTGGTCGTGGGTGTCGATCAGCAGCGTGCCCGATCCGCTGCGGGTATGTCCGGCCAGATGCAACTGCTGCACCCGTTCGACAGGTACACCGGCCAGATAGTCCAGTGGATCGCAAGCGTGATTCACGCTGCTCACATAGATGTTATTGATATCCAGCAGAATCAGGCAATCAGCCTGCGAGCAGACAGCACTGAGAAAATCCCATTCACTTAACTGCGAGTGCCGAAAACTGACATAACTGGACACATTTTCCAGCAATATCTGTCGTCCCAGATAGTCCTGTATCTGCCGCACCCGGGCCGCTACGTGGGCAACAGCTTCTTCGGTATAAGGCAAGGGAAGGAGATCGTGCAATTGCTGTCCCGCCTGACTGGTCCAGCATAAATGATCGGACAGCCACGCCGGCTGTACCCGTTCGGCAAGCTGTTTCAGCGCGGCCAGATAGGCCTGATCAAGCGGATCGGCACCACCGACAGATAACGATACGCCGTGAATCGCAATAGGGTAATCGCGCCGGATAGCATCAAGGTAATACAGGGGTTTACCGCCTTCGACAAAATAGTTTTCGGCGATAATTTCAAACCAGTCCACTGTCGGCTGCTGCGCCAGCACCTCAGGATAATGCGGGGTACGCAGGCCCAGGCCAAAACCGAGATAAGGCAGTTTGGCATCACCAGCGCCGGTAGAAACATCGGGCGCGCCGTGACAGAGCGCCCGCCGATCAACCATAAACAGGTTGTCTAGGCTTCGAACTTGCCGTTTTTGGCTTTGCAGTCACTCATCGTCAGGCTGACCCAACCCTGGCCGGCACAGCTGTTCTGGCCTTTGCAGGCGCTGTTGGCGGTCGCACATTCGCTGTGGCCCTTGCAGGAATTAATGCCGAAACATTTACCTGTAACACCGGCTGTGGCTTGCTCCATTGCCATGGCTTTACCTTCTTCCATGGCTTTTTCTTTCATCATGTCCTGGCCTTCAGCCATGGCCTGTTTTTCCATACCGTCAGTGCTGGCGCAGGCGGACAGCAAGCTCGCGGCGGCGAAAGCCAGGGCATAGCCCGATGATTTTTTCACAGATAGTTTGTTCATAGTATTCATTCAACCAGTGCTCCAGTTTGCACAACATTTACGCATCATAAAATCTACGGTGCAGCATGATTTAAACACGCTTTATAAGTTCCGTAAATTAAGCTTATGAAGAATACTTCACAAAACTATCACAAGATTAGTGATTCATTTATGTGGAATCAGCAAAGCCGCGACAATCGCAATAAAAGCAATAAACGCAAAGACTGAACTCGGTTCCGTGTACCAGCGCTGCCCCTGCCAGCGCTCCGGGACCAGCGTCAATACCAGTCCCGCCAGCAACACGATACCCAAAACAAGCACGGACAATAGTGCAAACGACATAATGGCAATACACTCAGGCCGCCGGGCGGAATTCATTATGATCATGGCCGACACTGACCGGAACCACACTCAATACTGGTGCAGACTGCACGAAAACAGGCTGCTCCGGCTGCCCAAAAACAAAGCGCCGGGCAGGCTGCCAGCGCAGACCAGTGAGCAAAACGGCTGTTAATAAAGCACCGTAAAGCGTGTCCGGCGTCCAGGGCAGGGCGTAACCATAAGCCAGTTGATACAGGCCATACACAACATACCCAAGACCCACAGCGAGTACACCCGTCAGGATCGGCAAATAAACCATGCCGATAACCTCATCACGAATCCAGCCCGGAAACCGGGTATTGCGACTGATCCGCACGGCCAGACCAGCACCTAACAGGGCGATGATCAAAGTTGATAAACCTATTGTCAGTAGCATGAGAAGAAGACTCCCAAGAGATAAAACAGACCAGCTGCAATACCGGGGCGCTTGAGTGTCCTGAGTTTGGGGCGGTGGCTGCCAGCAGAGTTGAAAAAGCTGACGAGACGTCTTACGACAGAGGCTCTCGCCTGTACGGCAACAGCGGGATTAGATTACGCCGCTCATTGAGGTCTAAGCAATAGTCTGGCGTATCCTTAAAAGAAATTAATGTTGGCCGGTACCATTGGTATGAGGTGCCGCACCTGTTGATGATTAATAAAGCCATTATCCGTTATTATTACCTGGGTATTTTTTGAGAACTGACACGCATGCCCGTTTTTATCAGACCTTATCAAGCAGCAGATCAAGAGGCTGTGATCGCCTTATGGCAACAGGTATTTCCAGATAATCCTGCCCACAACGACCCGCGCCTGGATATTCAACGCAAACTGACAGTCCAGCCGGAATGTTTTTTGATAGCCCTTATAGAGGATCGCATTGTCGGCACCATTATGGCGGGCTTTGATGGTCATCGCGGCTGGGTTTATTATGTTGCAGTACTGTCGGAACAACGCCGTCAGGGTATTGGCCGGGCCCTTATGACAGCGGCGGAACAGGCACTGGCGCAACTCGGATGTCGCAAAATCAACTTGCAGGTCCGGCCCGACAATAACACCGTACTGGCGTTTTACCGCGGCCTTGGCTATGCCATCGAAGAGCGTGTCAGCCTCGGTAAACGACTCGATTAATAAGAACCAATCTACTGGACTTTATGCAACGAACGCTTTTGATTTTGACACCCTGATCGATCGCCGCAACACCGACAGCATCAAATGGGATAAATACGCTGGCCGAGGACGTTATCCCCGCATGTGGGTGGCCGATATGGATTTTCGCTCGCCACCTGCCGTCATTAAAGCGCTGCACGAACGGGTTGATCACGTGGTGTATTCGGTTATACCCCCAAGCCGCCGGCAGCGCTGGTCGATACCGTGCTCAGCCGGCTGGCCAGCGAATATCACTGGCAGATCGAACCCGACTGGCTGGTCTGGCTGCCGGGACTGGTGTGTGGCCTGAATGTCGTTAGCCGGGCTATCGGTGAAGCAGGTTGCGATATTCTGACCGCTGTGCCGGTCTATCAGCATTTATTCGATGCCGCACCGAATGTCGGCAAACAGGCGGTATGTGCGCCGCTGGCGCGAGACGGCGCACGCTGGACCTTCGATTTCGATGCCCTGGAACAGGCAATTACCCCAAACACCCGGCTCTTTATGCTGTGTAATCCGCACAATCCGGTGGGCCGGATGTGGGACCGCGAGGAACTGCTTGCCCTGGCTGAATTCTGTGAACGCCATGATTCAGTGATCTGTTCCGACGAGATCCACTGCCAGCTGGTGCTGGATAACGCAGCAACAGCATATTCCCATTGCCAGCCTGGACCCTGCTATCGCGAAGCGCAGCATCACGCTGATGGCACCCAGCAGACCTATAACCTGCCCGGCCTTGGCTGCGCTTTTGCCATCATTCCCGATCCGCAACTGCGCGCTCAAATAATGGCCGCCAAACAAGGTATTGTAGCCGCACGTCAATGCGCTGGGTTATACCGCAACCCTGGCGGCCTTTCGCGACAGCGACGACTGGCTGGCGGCGCTGCTGGACTACTTGCGCGGTAATTATCAGCTGTTGCTGGATACGCCCTTGCCGGGACTGTCCATCAGCCCCATCGAAGCCACCTATCTGGCCTGGATCGAGGTCCATGACCAGGCACTCGGCAACCCCATGACCCTGTTTGAACAGGCGGGCGTTGGTTTATCACCCGGCGACCAATTCCTGGGTACTGGTTTTGTGCGGCTGAACTTTGGCTGTCCGCGCTCACGCTTGCAGGAGGCGCTGAGCCGTATCCGCCAGGCTGTGCTCCAGCACGGTTCAAGCGGCTCCTGAGAATGCTCTATAATGGTGCAACCTGGTTAACGCCGGGTTGCTGGAAAAACGCGCTCAATCAGACAATTAATAAAGATGTTAAAAGCTGGCTTAATATTTGTCTTGAACTTTTAGCACGAACCGAGCACGATCTTTTTACGCCAAATTGCTGAGTTTCCCTCGGGAAACAGAATCAAAGCCAAGGCTTTGATCTGATTTTTTGCTCATAGCGAGCTTTATTTAATCAAACCCAATGGAGATAACGATGAAAAAACTTACAACCCTGCTAGCTACAAGCACGCTGATGCTAGGCACAAACCTGGCAGCGGCAGGGCCTACGCTGGATGCGGTTAAGGAAAAGGGTTTTGTTCAATGCGGTGTCAGCCAGGGGCTGCCCGGATTCTCCAACCCCGATGATAAAGGCAACTGGACCGGTGTTGATGTTGATATGTGCCGGGCCGTCGCCGCTGCCATTTTTGGAGACGATACCAAAGCCAAATACACGCCGCTGTCGGCCAAGGAACGCTTCACTGCACTGCAGTCCGGCGAAGTCGATATGTTGCCGCGTAACACTACCTGGACCCTCACTCGCGATACCTCACTCGGCCTGAATTTTGTTGGCGTCAATTACTATGACGGCCAGGGCTTCATGGCGCGCAGGGATTTGGGTGTCAAAAGCGCTCTGGAACTAAGTGGCGCTGCAGTCTGCACGAATACTGGCACTACCACCGAACTCAATGTGTCGGATTTTTTCCGTGCCAATAATATGGACTATGAAGTGGTGGCTTTTGAGAAAGCCGATGAGGTGGTCGCCGCCTATGACGCCGGTCGTTGCGATGTCTACACCACTGACCAGTCAGGTTTGTATGCACAGCGCATCAAGCTGAAAGACCCGGATGCACATATTATTCTGCCCGAAGTCATTTCCAAGGAGCCGCTCGGCCCGGCCGTACGTCACGGTGATGACGAATGGCTGGATATCGTTGCGTGGTCACTGAACTGCATGATCAACGCCGAAGAACTGGGCGTCACTTCTGCCAATATCGGTGAGATGATGAGCAGCAGCAACCCTGAAATCAAACGCCTGCTGGGCACCGAAGGCGACTCCGGTAAAGGCCTGGGCTTAGGCAATGACTGGTGTGCCAATATCATTAAAACCGTTGGCAACTACGGCGAAAGCTTCGCCAGCAATCTCGGCCCCGATACCCCGCTGAAAATTGAGCGCGGCCTGAACGCACTGTGGAGCAAAGGCGGCATTCTGTACGCCCCCCCGATCCGCTAAGTCATCAGCAGAGCACCGTATTTTAAAGTGCTAAGTCCCGACTGGCGACCCAACCGCAGGTCGCCAGTCCAGTTAACAAAAAAATCTATCATGATTGGGAGGCTGCTGTGACTACAGAAAGCAAATCCCTGACGAAGCCCAGGAAGCCGCCGGTATGGAATGATCCCACCTACCGGGCTATTTTTTTCCAGTTGTTGCTGCTGGTTCTGGTCGTCGGTTTCGGTCTTTATATCTTCAACAATACCACCGCGAACCTGGAGCGCCAGGGTATCGCCTCTGGTTTCGGGTTTTTACAAACCACCGCCGGTTTCGACATCATCACCCACCTGATCGACTACACCGAAGAATCGACCTACGGTCGGGCATTTATGGTGTCATTGATCAATACCCTGGTACTGGCGGCTATTGGTATTGTGTTGGCAACGATTCTTGGCGTGATCGTGGGTATAGCCCGACTCTCACCCAACTGGCTGATCGCCCGTATGGCGACCGTGTATATCGAAACCATCCGCAATATTCCGCTGCTGCTGCAAATCTTTTTCTGGTATTTCGCTGTGCTGCGTTCAGTTCCGCATCCGCGCGACAGTATGCAGATATTCGATACGTTTTTTCTCAATAACCGGGGTTTATATTCCCCTGCCCCCCTTTTCGAGCAGGGTTTCTGGCTGATTCCAGCCGCGCTGGGTATTGCGATTATCGCTATTATTACCATCGCCATCTGGGCCAAGCGACGGCAGGAGCGCACCGGTCAGCCCTTTCACACCGTCTGGGTGTCATTGGGTATTTTTTTCGGCCTGCCCCTACTGGCAGCCATCGTGACCGGTTTTCCGCTCACCTGGGAATATCCGGAACTGAAAGGCTTTAACTTCCGTGGCGGCATGGTCATCATTCCTGAATTCATGTCGATGCTCCTGGCTTTATCCATCTATACCGCTGCGTTCATTGCCGAAATTGTGCGGGCCGGCATTCAGGCGGTCAGCCATGGCCAGACCGAAGCCGCTTATGCTCTGGGGCTGCGGCCAGGCCCGACGCTGCGTTTGGTTATCCTGCCACAGGCCTTGCGGGTCATTATTCCGCCGCTGACCAGTCAGTATTTAAACCTGACCAAGAACTCCTCGCTGGCAGCAGCAATTGCATACCCGGAACTGGTTTCGGTATTTGCCGGCACAGTGCTCAATCAAACGGGGCAAGCCGTCGAGATCATCGCTATCACTATGGCGGTTTATCTGGCGCTCAGTCTGCTGATCTCACTGTTTATGAACTGGTACAACCAGAAAATGGCCCTGGTAGAGCGGTAGGGTGGAGGCATAAATCATGGTGACAACAACGCAAACTCCGCCAGGGGCCTATGTTCCTGGTGCACATCCCAACCTGCCGCCGCCATCGTCCTCGGTCGGTGCTGTCGGCTGGATGCGGTCCAATTTATTTTCCTCACCCGCCAATACACTGCTCACACTGGTGGCGATTTATTTGCTGTATACGCTGATTCCACCGGTTGTACAGTGGGCTTTCCTGCAGGCCGATCTGAACGGTGACAGCCGGGAAGCCTGTACCAGTGGCGGGGCCTGCTGGGTATTTATTAAAAGCCGCTTTGCCCAGTTCATGTACGGGTTTTACCCTGACGCCGAACGCTGGCGGGTGGATACCCTCGGTATTATGCTGGTGGTCTGCCTGAGCTGGCTGTTGATTCCCCATCTACCCGCGAAGAAATGGGTGATTTTGTTCGCGCTGCTAATCTATCCAATCATCGCCTTTTTCCTGTTATATGGTGGTTCCTTCGGTCTGGAAATCGTGGAAACCCCACAATGGGGCGGCCTGATGCTAACCCTGGTAATCGCCATCGTTGGTATTACCACCTCGCTGCCACTGGGTATTTTGCTGGCTCTGGGGCGGCGCTCCAATATGCCACTGGTACGTGCAGTCTGTGTCGTATTCATCGAGTTCTGGCGCGGTGTGCCGTTGATTACCGTGTTGTTCATGGCGTCGGTCATGCTGCCGCTGTTTCTACCCGAAGGGGTGAACTTCGACAAACTCCTGCGAGCCTTGATCGGCATCATGCTGTTTTCGGCGGCGTATATGGCTGAAGTCGTGCGCGGTGGCTTGCAAGCTATCCCGAAAGGCCAGTACGAGGCCGCTGCTGCATTGGGTCTGGGTTACTGGAAAATGATGGGCTTGATTATCCTGCCGCAAGCTTTGAAACTGGTCATTCCCGGTATCGTCAATACCTTTATCGGCCTGTTCAAAGACACCACCCTGGTACTCATCATCGGTTTGTTCGATTTTCTCGGCATCATCCAGTCCGCAGCTACCGACCCGAAATGGCTGGGTTACGCCGTGGAAGGCTATGTGTTCGCCGCTGCCGTGTATTGGCTGTTCTGTTTCAGCATGTCGCGCTATAGCCAGCATCTGGAGCAAAAACTTGCCACCGGGCATAAGCGGTAAAACCAACACCCTTCCCTGATAAATCCGAACACGTTTTTAGCGAGGAATATATGTCCGATCAAATCGTACCCCACAACATGACCGTCTCGGACGAGGTCGTGATCAGCATTGTCAATATGCACAAATGGTATGGGCAGTTTCATGTACTGAAAAATATCAATCTGACGGTAAACCGGGGTGAACGTATCGTCATCTGCGGGCCATCTGGCTCCGGTAAATCAACCATGATTCGCTGCATAAACCGGCTGGAGGAACACCAGCAAGGCGAGATCGTGGTCGATGGTATTGAGCTTACCAACGATCTTAAAAACATTGAGCATATCCGCCGCGAAGTTGGCATGCTGTTCCAGCACTTCAACCTGTTCCCCCATCTGACTGTGCTGGAGAACTGCACGCTGGCACCGATCTGGGTGCGCAAGATGCCCAAGGCCCAGGCCGAGGAAATCGCCATGCAATACCTGGAGCGGGTTAAGATCCCCGAGCAGGCGAAAAAATACCCCGGTCAGCTTTCCGGCGGCCAGCAACAGCGCGTTGCGATCGCCCGTAGCCTGTGTATGAACCCGCGCATCATGCTGTTCGACGAGCCGACCTCGGCGTTGGATCCTGAGATGATCAAGGAAGTGCTGGACACCATGATCGGTTTAGCCCAAGACGGTATGACCATGCTCTGCGTCACACACGAGATGGGATTCGCCCGCACCGTAGCCAATCGGGTCATTTTCATGGATGGCGGCGAGATTATCGAAGAAAATGAACCCGAAGAATTTTTCAATAATCCGCAAAACGACCGCACCAAACTGTTCCTGAGCCAGATCCTGCATCATTGATAAAATTCGCTGAGCGGCCAGTTGGGGTCGATTGGGCGCTCAGCGAAATTTTATTGGCCATAAGTTGTGTGTTTTACGGTTTATAGGACGATCTTTAAATTTGACAGTCCTGACAGCACGCTAATATCACTCACTTGCGTCCCCCTGAGATCAAGAGCTTGCAGCTGACTCAGTTTGGATAGTGCACTACTATCTCTAACCTGGGTTCCACCAAGATAAAGTTCTCGCAGCTCATTAAGACCCGCTAGTGGACTTACAGCAAGAGCGCGACAACACTTGCTTTCGTTATTCAATCCATAAGCTTTTGCAAAACCCACTGCTCGGCGCTATGCTGACCCGCTTCGTTTTCTGACCATCTGACAGCTTAATTGTGCTGTGATATAGCCTTATCGAACAGGGCGGTGTAATCGCTCAACTGTCCACATATCCTGCTGGTGACTGTCGACCCTTTTACCTTTAGCTACCTGAACCTGTGAACCAAGCCTATATGCCCGTGGCCTGCGTAAAACTGTCTAACAGCCCAGGAAGCTTTAAGAAAGGTATTGACCTGGATGTGCGCGAAGGCAATTCTTCGCTTTGCTCGGCTGAGGTGGCAGGCAAATACCACCACTGTAATCAGGATCATCGCCTCTCCTGGGTGACAAAAACAGCGGGCACTGTGCGTGTGTTTGACGCCGATATTGATACCGATCTGCGGCCTGCCAGACTTCCTCAGGTTTGTTCGCGGGAATTCAATTTCAATGTGGGCACGGACGGTCCAGCAGATTGTTATCAATCAGGCCGGTTATTACGGCATCCCGCGCCGGCAGGCCCAGCAACGCAGCGAGCAGGTACTGCGCCGACTCGGGCTATGGGATAAACGCCGCAGTATCGCCCGTGAGCTATCCGGCGGCATGAAACGACGGCTGCTGATCGCCCGTGCGCTGGTGCATGAACCGCGACTGCTGATTCTGGATGAGCCTACCGCCGGGGTGGATATCGAAATACGCCGTTCCATGTGGCGTTTCCTGCGTGAGATTAATGATCAGGGTACAACGATTATTCTCACAACCCATTATCTGGAAGAAGCCGAGAGCCTGTGCCGCAATATCGCGATCATTAATCACGGCGAAATCGTCGAAGATACCGATATGAAAACCCTGCTCGGTAAACTGCATCTGGAAACCTTCGTGCTCAATCTGCACCAGCCTGTAAGCGACTTGCCGTCACTGCCGGGTTATCCGCTGCGCCAGACTGATGAAACCACGCTGGAAGTGGATATCGACAAAACGCAGAGTCTGAACGCCTTGTTCCAGAACTTGTCCACTCATGGCATTGATGTTCTCAGCATGCGCAACAAAACGAACCGGCTGGAAGAGCTGTTTGTGCGCCTGGTCGAGAACAACGACACAACCCGAACAGCATAAATTCATGGCTATACAAAACACCTCTAATGCAGTACTGCCTGACGCCCGTGATGTCCATGGTGCCCCCAATGCACCGGCGCACTGGCGCTCGGCCCGCTGGCGTACCAATGCAATTGCCTTCCAGACCATTATTATCAAGGAAGTGCAGCGTTTTTCCCGGATCTGGGTGCAGACCATTCTGCCGCCGGTGATCACCATGAGTCTGTATTTTGTGATCTTCGGCAATCTGATCGGCAGCCGGATCGGTCCTATGGAAGGCTTTTCCTATATGGAATATATCGCGCCGGGACTGATTATGATGGCGGTTATCACGAACGCCTATTCCAATGTCGTCTCGTCATTTTTTGGTGCTAAATTTCAGCGCCATGTGGAAGAATTACTGGTGGCGCCTATACCAAATGCTTTAATCCTGCTCGGTTTTGTCGCTGGCGGCATGATCCGGGGCCTGATTGTGGGCGCACTGGTAACCGTGGTTGCGCTGTTTTTCACGCATCTCAACATTCATCACTGGCTGGTCATGCTGTCGGTAGTGCTGTTGACCGCGATGCTGTTCTCGCTGGCCGGTTTTGTTAATGCGGTATTCGCTAAAACCTTTGACGATATTTCCATCGTGCCGACCTTCGTACTGACACCGTTGACCTATCTGGGCGGGGTGTTTTATTCGATCAGCTTATTGCCCGATCTGTGGCAGAACGTGTCGCTGCTGAATCCGATTTTGTATATGGTGAACGCTTTCCGCTACGGTATACTCGGCACCAGCGATATCAATCTGACGGTCGCCTTTTTGTTAATCATTGGCTTTATTGTCGGTCTGTTCGGATTCAGCCTGTATCTGCTGAACAAAGGTATCGGCATCCGACATTAATCCGCACTGCTATTTATACCGGGAATACTCATGCCACTTGTTGCCCATTCGGATTTGCCCACTTTCGCGCGCCTGGCGCAGGAAGGCGAAGACGTCCTGAACGCAGAACGCGCTCAGCACCAGGATATTCGTGAACTGCATATCGGCCTTTTAAACATGATGCCCGACGCTGCCCTGGCACCGACCGAGCGCCAGTTCATGCGTCTGGTGGGTTCGGGCAACCGGATCGCACAGTTTTATGTGCATCCGTTCAGCTTCGACAGCATTGAGCGGGGCGAACAGGCCGCTGAACACATCCACAAATACTATGAATCGTTCGCCGATCTGCAGGAGCAAGGGCTGGATGCGTTGATCATCACCGGTGCCAACCCGAAAAGTCGTGATATTACCCGTGAAAACTTCTGGCGGCCGCTGACCGAAGTGCTGGACTGGGCGCGACAGAATGTCACCTCTGTGCTATGCGCCTGTCTGGCCACACATGCCACTGTAAAATACTTTCATTCCATTGATCGTATCCCACTGTCGAGCAAGCGCTGGGGCGTATATCCGCATCGGGTAGCCGACCGGGTGCATCCGCTGGTGCGCAATATCAATACTCGTTTCGATGTGCCACATTCACGCTGGAATGAAGTTACCCGTGAGCAACTCGAACAGGCGGGTATCGACACCCTGGTTGAAGGCACCAGCGCAGGTGTTCATCTGGCGGTAAGCGCCGACATGTTCCGCTTCGTTTATTTTCAGGGGCATCCGGAATACGACCGCACCAGTCTGCTGAAGGAATACAAACGCGAAGTATTGCGGTTCTTGAGTAACGATATTGATGATTACCCACCGCTGCCGGTCAATTATTTTACGCCAGCGGCACAGCCCTTACTGGAACGCTATAAAGAGCGCGCCCATCAGTTGCGTGAACCCGGCTTCCTGAGCGAGTTTCCCGAGCAGCAACTGAGCCGTCTGGTAGACAATACCTGGGGCGATACCGGCAAGATTATGGTCAGTAACTGGCTGGGGCTGGTGTATCAACTGACGCATCGTGTGCGCCGCATCCCGTTCATGGACGGCATCAACCCGGACGACCCGCTTGGATTGCGCGGACATCGGCCAGAATCGAGTTAATTCAACGCATGACAACCGCAAAAGTAGGCTTTGTGAGCCTGGGCTGTCCCAAGGCCCTGGTCGATTCCGAACGTATCCTGACCCAGCTGCGCAGCGACGGTTATGACATTGTGCCGACCTATCAGGACGCCGATGTCGTAGTGGTCAATACCTGTGGCTTTATCGATTCTGCCAAGGCGGAATCACTGGAGGCCATTGGTGAAGCGATTACAGAAAACGGCAAAGTGATCGTGACCGGTTGCCTGGGCGTGCACGCTGACGACATCCGCGCCAGTCATCCCCAGGTTTTAGCCGTAACAGGGCCGCAACAATATGAACAGGTTGTCAGTGCAGTGCGCCAGCATGCACCGCCGCCAGTCCATGACCCGTATCTTGATCTGGTGCCGCCGCAAGGGATCAAACTGACCCCGCGCCATTATGCCTATCTGAAAATATCGGAAGGCTGTAACCACGGCTGCACGTTTTGCATTATCCCGTCCATGCGCGGCAAGCTGGCCAGCCGTCCCATCGAGCGGGTAATTGCCGAGGCCAATCAGTTAGTGCGGGCAGGGGTCAAGGAATTGCTGGTCATTTCCCAGGACACCAGTGCCTATGGCGCTGATTTGAAATACCAGTCTGGCCAGTGGCGCGATACAACGTATCAGACCCGTTTATATGATTTATGCCAGGCGCTGAGCGAGTTCGGCATCTGGGTCCGGCTGCATTATGTGTACCCGTATCCGCATGTGGATCAGATCATCCCGCTGATGGCCGAGGGCAAAATTCTGCCGTATCTGGATATTCCCTTTCAGCACGGCAGCCCGCGCATTTTAAAACTCATGAAACGGCCCGCTGCGGCAGAAAACACTCTGGCGCGGATTAAAACCTGGCGGGCAATCTGTCCTGATATCACGCTGCGCAGTACGTTTATTGTGGGTTTCCCCGGTGAAACCGAAGCAGATTTCGAACAGTTACTGGATTTTCTGCATGAAGCCCAGCTGGATCGGGTCGGCTGCTTTCAGTATTCACCCGTCACCGGCGCGGCCGCCAACGCGCTGCCCGATCCGGTGCCCGAAGCTGTCAAGCAGGAACGCTTCGAACGTTTCATGCAAACACAGGCCGAAATCAGCGCGGCCAAACTCGAGGCCAAAATCGGCCAGACAATTGACGTGCTGATTGACGAGATCGATCAGGAAGGAGCGATTGGCCGCAGCTTTGCCGATGCGCCGGAAATCGATGGTCAGGTTTATCTGGATGGTGAGCTGGATTTACAGCCAGGTCAGATTGTAACGGCACGCGTCCGGGATGCCAGCGACCATGATTTATGGGCCGAGCGGATTGAACGCTGACACCAGCGTGCCTGCAGCCCTGCTTTGTAGTCACTGATTACCGGGCGGGTACCGGTTTTTTGAGTTTGGACTGCTGATCATCAAAACGCCGCAGGTGTGCCAGCAGGGACAACAATAGCGCATGCGTTTCTGGCTCAAGATAATCCGTCAGGGTTTGTTGCAGGGCACACCACACAGGATAAATTTGAGCCAGTTTAGTGTCCCCCTCTCGGGTCAATGACACGTAGCGTACACGCCGATCATTATTATCTGCATCGATAACAATTAAACCATCACGTTGCAGGACCGCCAGATTGCGTGTCAAGGTGGAAACCTCCATACGCATGACTTTAGCCAGAGATCCCATTCGACAAACCTGCCTTTCCTCTGTCATACCACGTACCGTGGCCAGTATCGAGACCTGGGTCGCTTTTAAACCTGCGGCTTTGAATGCACGGTCATAATGTGCACTGATGACACGGGTGGCGCGACGCAGATTATGGGCAAGGCATAAACGGCCCATTTCTCGACACTGCTCACCCGTTAATGGCGGTTCAGTCGCGGCTAGATCATTACTTCTGGACATAAATATAGTGTTCACTTCTATAGCCAAAGCCCACCGGAGATATTCCCGGTGGGCTACATGCGCTCAACTCAAAACATTATGTCCGCCGCCGCCGGCTGAAGCGCGCTAAAGCGCCAGCCAGAAACAGCCCCAATAACGTGATCCCCCACGGTTGTAAGGTCGGGATCGGTGCCGCGGGTAATGGCTCCAGGGCGCTGCGGGCTGGTCCGCCTGGATCGATGATTTTGCCATCATTCGCACCGGTAGCCGTATTGTCATCACCCAGCATACCATCGCTCAGACTGAACGTAGCAGTCGTCAC
This sequence comes from Gammaproteobacteria bacterium, assembly GCA_041396125.1. GTDB lineage: Bacteria > Pseudomonadota > Gammaproteobacteria > Competibacterales > Competibacteraceae > JAWKZG01. The sequence goes on from JAWKZG010000005.1 coordinate 300,895, forward strand.
ACCATTGCTCGTGCCAAAACTCACCTCGGGTAAGGTATAAAACTGGAGACTGAACAGGCTTGTCGGAATAAATGGACCGTACTTACGGTATTCCCGGCCCACTAAGCCGTTCTGAGAATGGTAGAACACTGTGATCTGGGCACTGCTACAAGGCAGTTCGAAACCCAGCAATCCCAGCGGATAATCATAAAACGGGTCAGCACCCATTGCGGCCTCAGCAGCCACATTGACATTGTCAATCTGATCACAGCCGCCCCCCACAGCCAGGGTGACATAGTCTCCATTGACGGCATTAGGCAGGGACACGACATTGCCCTGTATGCGATCAGGAATGCTATCGAAATTACCGTCGCCGTTATTGGGTCCCCTGTCTTCAACATCAGCCGGGATGTCATCGCCATCATTCTCATCATCGATGGTTGTCACACTGACCGTTTGATCGGCCAGGGGATCGAAGGTATCGTCCGAGTTAGCATCATCAATGCTTAAGGTGATCGTTGTGGTCTGATCGCCGTCGTCAACTGACTCATCGACGCCTGTCACCGTCACCGTTTGGGTTATATCCCAGTTGGCTGAGGTGAACGTCAGCATCGCCTGGTCCACCGTCGCCTCTTCGGTATCGTCACTACTCACGGTAATGACAACATCGCTCAGCGGTTGCGCAGTCAGCACGACATCAAAGGTATCGGCCGTACCCGATTCCTCCACTTCCGTTGTACCGTCGCTTTCGGTGATGCTAAATCCCGCCGCGTCGTCATCGATGGTCGTCACGCTGACCGTTTGATCGGCTAAGGGATCGAAGGTATCGTCTGAGTTGGCGTCATCGATACTCAAGGTGATCGTCGTGGTTTGATCGCCGTCCTCTACAAACTCATCAACGCCCGTTACCGTCACCGTCTGGGCTTGATTCCAGTCGCCACTGGTAAACGTCAGCATCGCCTGGTTCACCGTCGCTTCCCCGGTATTCCCGCTGCTTACGGTAATCACTACATCGCTCAGGGGTTGCGCGGTCAACACCACATCAAAGGTGTCTGTTGTGCCCGACTCCTCCACCTCTGTTGTGCCGTCACTTTCAGTGATGGTAAAACCCGCTGTGTCGTCATCCTGATTGCTTACACTCACATCGGGCGGGTCAATGCCACTGAAACCGTTATCGGTGCTTATCGCTGCGCCCACTATAATGGTGTAATTCTGATCCCCATCATCGACGTCGTCATTCACTCCAGTGACTGTGACCGTCTGGGTCAACGCACCACCCGGATTAAAAACCAGACTGGCAGGCACGTTGCCTTCAGCCGTATTCGAGCTGCTTAACGGGACGGTAACCGCTGCGGAAGGATCGGTTGACAAGCTCACTGCAAAGGTGTCGGTACCGCCCGCTTCAGTCGTGATTAATCCGCTTACGGGAATAACACTGATCGCTGCACCACTGCCCTGGATAGCAAAGGTGTATGGATTCTCGTTATCGTCATTATCGTTATGCGGAATACTGACCGTAGCAGTACGCAAACCGCCCTCACTGGGTGTAAAGGTGATATCGAAGGTCGTAGAGCTATTCCCAGAAACCGTGCTGGCTGGCGCGCTGCTCACGCTGAAATCACCCAAATTGGTGCCGCTGAATGTAATTGTGCCAATGGTCAAATCGCCAACGTCGGTATTCAGAATAGTAAACGTCCGCAGCGCGTTGCTGCTTAGGCTTACATTGCCGAAGTCGGTGTCATCTGCAGTACCGGGAACGGTATCGCCGCTGCTGATGGTCATACCATTACCTTGCAGCTCAATTTCGGGCTTGGTCAGCACTTCAAACTCGAACAGTACAAAGCTGTCCGTATGCTCTGGCGTCCAGACTTTGACAAAATTACCGGACGAAGCCTGCAGCAACATGGTTTGGTTGGCTCACCGGATGACAAAACGGCGATGTGCCATAGCTTGTACCTAGCGCATCGCTGGCAATCACATCAGGATAGAATTTAGTGATACCACTCTGTTGCGTACCGTTTTGCACAACAAAACGGTGTGCTTGCGTACCGCAGCCTACAATTTTTTCCACCAGCAAATCGGCTTGACTATCACCATCAACATCAATGGTTTGGTTGCTGTTGACTTGTGTTGTGGCAACTTGATTAACCGTGATGTTTTGGCAGTTTTGATCGCTGCCACCGGCGTTGCTTGCGGTCAGACAGACCATATAAGTGCCATTACTGGCATATTGATGGCTTGGACTTGCGCCGGACGAGGTCCCGCCATCGCCGAAATCCCAGGCCCAATTGGTGGTATTGGCGCTTGATTGATCGGTAAAAAACGCGAACAGGCCATAGCTCGACGAGCTAAAGCCCGCTGTCGGCGGTGGCGGCGGTACGCCGAGCAACTCAAAAATATATCGCACGCCAGAGGCGGTATTCTGCGGTATCCAGACTTTATAAAAATTATTGCTGGTCGTATTGACGATCAGCGTCTCTAAATATGTCCCCGAGGGATGGCAGAAATTGGATGTACTCAGTGATGCGCCTTGGGCATCGGCCAGAACAACAGTATCGTAGTTCTTGTCGAGTCCCGCCCAGCTCACAGTATCCAGGGGAGCCATCGCAAAAAACTCATCACTACAGCCACTGGGAGAAAAAGTATCCAGATCATTCTGGCTGTCTGCATCGAAATCGATAGCGCCGCCGCCCGTGATCGTAACGGCCGTCGGATCCAGCGTCACTACGACATCTTTACAAACCATATCGGAACCGCCGATATTGGTGGCCGTCAGGCAGACGTTGAACGTGCCCGCGCCGCTAAACGCGTAGAGCGGCTTGGTGAACGTGCTGGTGTTGCTACCGTCGTCGAAATCCCAGCTGCGGGACGCCACTGTACCGGTGGATTGGTCCGTGAATTGCACCACGACATCGTGGGTGTTCTCAAAGGTAAAATCAGCGGTCGGCGCTGGTGGGAGACTGCATCCGGCAATTTGCTCCCATTCAAATGAAATATTAGTGTCATCCGTGGGGTTTGTCACAGTATTGACATATCGCAGCTTAAAGAAATTGCCTGCGCCCGTTCTAATGACGTAAACCTCGCCATCGCCCGGAATGAATCCGCCAGCATTTGTACTGTAACCTGATGCCTTTGGGCCTCGGTGCAATCTGTATTAGCCCAGGTTTGACTGGTGCTTCCGAAACCTGGAGCTGTTTCGGCCGCAAAGCAGGTGGCGCCATATTACCGCAACATTCCAGCGCCCGTAATATCCGCATCAGGGGCGTCAAATATAACGGTTTGGTCATCCTGGAGCGTAGTGGTAGCTGCATGGACGCTGGGCAAAAATAACGCTAATGCAAACACGATGGCGCAGTAAATCCGGAGTTTCATAATTCCCCCAAAACGGTTTATTAAGCGTATCTATTCTTAATGGATAAAAATAAATATAAACTTAACAAATTGAATAACAACACATTGTACTTTTTAGAATTTCCTTCAAAGCCATCTTCGCAGAATGCATCCACCATAGTATTTTGTATATGCAAGAAATTATTAAATCTCTTGTATAAATTTCTTGGAAGCAGCTTTTTATAAAACAAAATCAATGAGTTGAATTTATTTTTTTACAAGAACTCTATTGATCTTAGACATATTCGCTTCAATAATCCACCTAAAGGGTTTTGATCTCAGCAAAAACGGACTGATGACCATTCAAGCCCCTCCTCTATGGAAGCCGCTGTACCTGTTAATACCACCCGGAGGCATCCTGATGTGTACCATCATGCCCATTCTTGTTGGATTAACCTATCCGTTCTCGTGCACAGTACCGATAGTAGCGCAGGACACGCCAAAACGCAGATGGGTTACGAGATGATCAATGGGGGCGGATCAAGAGTTTGCTGCCAGGATGGAAAGAGGCGGTTGGCATGACAGAAAAATATAATCGCTTGTCTGTGGAAACTGTTTTATATCGTTAACGCACGGGCATTGCGTAGTGTGATGTGCCTGGGCAGTTTGGGGATTGGAACATTATTGCCCACCCTCATAAGCGGTGGTCAGATGGCAGTGTGTGGCAAATTGACTACACGTCCGGGTTACCGACCGCGCACAGGCTTTTGGGATTCGGGCAGCTGATCATCAAAACGCCGCAGATGCGTCAGCAGGGCCAATAATAGCTCGTGCGTTTCCGGCTCAAGGTAATCGCTCATGGTTTGCTGCAAGGCGCACCAGACAGGATAAATTTGAGCCAGTTTGGTCTCCCCGTCCCGGGTCAATGACACGTGACGAACACGACGATCATTATTATCCGTATCGATAACAATTAAACTATCGCGTTCCAAGACCGCCAGATTGCGTGTCAAGGTGGAAACATCCATACGCGTGACTTTAGCCAGAGAACTCATGCGGCAAACCTGCCCTTCCCCGGTCATTCCACGTATCGTGGCCAGTATCGAGACCTGGGTCAGATTTTAAACTGTGCAGCCGAAGGCATGGTCATATCGCGCACTGATGACACGGGTGAGCACGGACGCAGATTATGGGCAAGGCATAAACGGCCCATTTTCTCGGCACTGCTCACCCGTTAATGGCGGTTCAGTCGCTACTCAGATTATTACTTCTGACATAAATATAGTGTTCACTTACTGTGCCCACCGGAGATATTCCCGGTGGGCTACATGCGCTCAACTCAAACATTATGTCCGCTGCCGCCGGCTGAAGCGCGCTAAAGCCAGCCAGAAACAGCCCCACAACGTGATCCCCACGGTTGTAAGGTCGGGATCGGTGCTGCGGTAATGGCTCCAGGGCGCTGCGGGTCCGCTCGGGATCGAGATTTGCCATCAGTCGCGCCGTAGCCGTATTGTCATCACCCAGCACACCATCGCTCAGACTGAACGTAGCAGTCGTCACACCATTGCTCGTGCCAAAACTCACCTCGGGTAAGGTATAAACTGAGACTGAACAGGCTTGTCGGAATAAATGGACCGTATTTACGGTATTCCCGGCCCACTAAGCCGTTCTGAGAATGGTAGAACACCGTGATCCGCACCGCTACAAGGCAGTTCGAAACCCAGCAATCCCAGCGGATAATCATAAAAACGGGTCAGCATTGCGGCCTCAGCAGCCACATTGACATTATCAATCTGATCACAGCCGCCCCCCACAGCCAGGGTGATATAGTCACCATTGACAGCATTAGGCAGGACACGACACGTCTTTGTGTGCGACTGGTGGAATGCTATCAAAATTACCGTCGCCGTTATTGGGGGCCAAATCTTCGACACTAGCCGGGATACCATCGCCATCATCCATAATGGTTGATGTGAACGTGTCACTCACTCCACCTATCCAACGTCGTATCCACTGCGGTTCCGAGGTTCGCCGACGAGGTATGCCGTACCTGTACCATGTCACCATCACTCACTGTACCCGCTGCACTGGTAAACACACCCCCATTACCGGAGTACTCGCTCCGGTCACTGAAATCGCAGTGCGGGCGAGTTGATACCCGACACCGTGATCGTATTCGAGACCTGCGCCGTGCCGGTATGCTAATGTCCGTCACATCGGTAAAAGGTAAACGCATCCGGCACCAGGTCTTCCGCCAAAGTGTCAATGTTGAACCAAACGTGTCACCACTCCACCAATGTGTCCACGATGGTATCGACTGCTGTACTGAAGTTGCCGACGAGGTATGGCGTACCCGCACCGTAAAATGGCGCTCACTGCGCCCACTACGCTGGGAAATCTCACCCCCATTAATGGAGTACTGCCTCCGGTCACTGAAATCGCAGTGGGCGAGTTGATACCCGACACCGTGATCGTATCCGAGACCTGCGCCGTGCTTAGCGGGCACGTCCGTCACATCGGTAAAGGTAACGCATCCGGCACCAGGTCTTCCGCCAGCGTCGTCGAAGTGAACGTGTCACTCACTCCACCAATGTCCACGATGGTATCGACTGCTGTACTGAAGCTTGCCGACGAGGTATGGCGTACCTGCACCGTGTCACCGGCGCTCACCGTGCCCACTACGCTGGGAAATCCACCCCCATTAATGGAGTACTCGCCTCCGGTCACTGAAATCGCAACGGGCGAGTTGCCCGACACCGTGATCGTATTCGAGACCTGCGCCGTGCTTAAGGGCACGTCCGTCACATCGGTAAAGGTAAACGCATCCGGCACCAGGTCTTCTGCCAGCGTCGTCGAAGTGAACGTCACCACCTCCACCAATGCTCCACGATGGCATCGACTGGCTGTACTGGAAGCTTGCCGACGAGGTATGGCGTACCTGCACCGTGTCACCGGTACTCACCGTGCCTCCACTGCGCTGGGGAAATCCACCCCCATTACCGGAGTACTCGCCTCCGGTCACCGAAATCGCAGGGCGAGTTGATACCCGACACCGTGATCGTATTTCCGGAGACCTGCGCCGTGCTTAAGGCACGTCCGTCACATCGGTAAAGGTAAACGCATCCGGCACCAGGTCTTCCGCCAGCGTCGTTGAACTAAACGTGTCACTCACACCGCCAATATCCAGCGTGGTATCCGTTCACAGTCCCAAAATTTGCCGAGGACGTATGCTGCACCTGCACCGTGTCGCCATCGCTCACCGTGCCCGCTACAGTGGTAAATCCACCGCCATTGATCGAGTATTCACTCACCGGTCACCGTGATTTCCACTGGAATATCAATATCGTTGACCGTGATTATGTTCGAGGTTTGCAAAGCGGGTGCTGGAGCGGCACATCAGTCTGATCAGTGAAGGTGAATGGATCGGGTGTGATATCAATGGTAAAGGCAGCGGATAGTCTCACCTCACTATCATCCACTAACCCTGTAGGTTGCCCGCTAGCAGATCGGTACTCAGGCGAAACGCGCAAACGTATCGGTGGCTGGGCATCGGTGAGGGAACAGCTGAAACGTCAGCGTTACAGTAGCGCCATTACTGCCATTCGGCACAGCAATAGATGCACGCTCGGCCACCTCGAACAAAACCATTGCCGTTGTAATCGATCCAGCCGAACAGGTCGCAGTACTGCCTGTAGTGTTGGTCACGGTGACATCGATCATTGGCGTGCCAGCGGAGAACTCCACTGGTGAGCTGGCAAGACCGTCTTCATCGTCGGTATTCAGAACATCGTCACCATCGGCTGCCAATGTCGTTGCTCTTGGATTCGTCATCAATCACAGAACTTATAACAGCCATTGGCTTGACGGTGGGCGGGGCCGTTTTCACTACCCCGTGTGCTGTAATCAACAATGCCCAGATCGTCGATCAGCTGACCGAAAATTTCAACTTCACCATCAACCAGAGGCGCGGTATCGTCATCGCCATCCCACGCAACCATAAAGCGTTCAGTCGCTGCTGCTGTTATAGGCAGAACGCCGGTATATCAGCACGAAAATTGGTATCGTCCTCGCCCATCCCCATGTGGCTGATACGTACATCATCGGTATCCAGCACTACCCCGGCAGCACTGACCTGACGCGCATAAATATCAGGATTTTATTGTCAACATCGTCGTCGCCCTTGTAGACCACAAGATAGCTATCCGTTGCTGCGTTATACACTGGAGGCGACATCAGTTGCATCGAAATTGGCATTGCCGCGAACTCCCAGATTACCGATCGAAATCTCCGGTCCTGTCAAAGTGCCATTCGTGCCGCTGACACGCTGGCCGTACTGAATTCACCGTCTACTGGCGGTTTATCACTTGTCCAGGTAATTAAAAATTCGTTAGCTGTTGGGTTATAAGATATAATCCGGTGGTTGTTAAAGGTCAACGAGCCAAAGGTAGTATCGCCATCGGTGCCGATAAAGCTTACCCGGCGTTGAGTGCCAAGTGTTTCGTCATTGCCGACTACCCGGTTATAGACTTCCTGCTCATTATCGACCAGCGAGCCGGTATCATCGTCCCCGACCCAAACCACCAGATATTATTGGTGCTGTTCCATTCCACCTCGTGGATCGTTGGCATCGAAAATCATCACGAACCGTAGATCGGCTTCCGCGTCATTACTTCCATTACAGCTGATACGGAACTGCGACCCTGGGAATGTGCCATCAGCGTTCACCCGGCGGCCAAAGATTTCGTTCTCATTATCGACCAATGCAGGTATCGGTATCGCCAACCCACACCACCATGAACTGGTTATTGGTCGCGTTATAGGCCACATGCGGATTATTCGCACGCAGCGTGGTGCTACCATTCGGGCCGCCCATCGTGCTGATACGAAACTGCGGCGCAACAGGGGTACCGTCCGCACCAATTAAGCGGCCAAATATCTCGACTTCATTGTCATCCAGCGGCGCGGTATTATCATCACCTTCCCACACCACCAGGTATTGATTAGTCGTTCTGTTCCAGGCGATTCCCGCATCGAAGGCGTCGAAATTGCCATCGCCATCAGGGCCCATCGTACTGATGCGAATACGTGATCCAATCAATGCCCCGGTGCTGGCATTAATGCGCTGACCGAAGATCTCGTTTTCATTGTCAACCAGCGGCGCGGTATCGTCATCGGCTTGCCAGACCACAAAGAACTCGTTAGCCGTGGCGTTATAGGCAACTTCAGGATCGTCCCCACGAAATGATGTGCTGCCGTCTGTGCCCATAAAGCTGATGCGGAAATCATCGCTGCCTTGCTCAAAGAGAATATTCACCGGACCATCGCCGGCAACAAATCCGGTGCATCGCCGTAATCAATCAGCGTTAACTCAAATGCCCCGATATCGATGATTGCTGAGCTATTCAAATCACCATCGGCAATACGGTCAAAAATACTGCCGCGCTGATCGGTCAGCAGTGACCCGACCGATGCATTATCACCCGAGTCAATCGCCGGGCTGCCGATTTGCAAAGCATGTGTCAAAGTAGGTCCGCGATTGTCTGCCAGACGGCAAGATTAGGATTGAGATCTGTGGCGATACCACCCGCAAATCCGCTTTGCGTTTCGATTAAATTACCGACCCCACTGGTGTTGCTACCACCGCCATTAATGGTGTTTCCCACCACATCATCACCACCCAGGGTATCGGCCACCAGGGTATTGGTCAGCACCAGTGTTGCGGTCGCGCCATCGCCTAAATTATAAATCGCACCATCACCGGTGCCGACCTGAGCGGCATTCGTTGATTGGCCGCCTTCGACGGTATTTTCAGCAATTGTGGAGCTGGTAATGGTAACGCTGCCACTAAGATTAAAAATAGCACCACCGAGACCGTCGCCGGCGAAGCCCGAACCTAGAGGCAAATTGTAGCCACCATAAGGACTGGGGGCACCGCCGCTGCTGCCACCTGAGGCGACGTTGCCAGACAGGGTCGAATTTTCAATGGTAGTCGTGCCGCCAAAATTGAATAATGCACCACCAAACCCGGCACCGCCACCACCAAATCCACCAGTACCATTTTCATTACCACCAGTGGTTCCAGCACCTGCTGCAAAGCCACCGGCGCCGCCACTGCCACCGGTTTCACTGCAACAACCGGAACGCGCTCGGCCACCACCGCCACCTCCACCGCCAAAGCCGCCGGCACCGCCGTTGCCACCTCTTGCTGTAGCACCACCGCCGGTAGCATTGGCCATACCACCTGCGCCACCACCACCAAACATGGCACCGGCTCCGCCATTACCACCGATTTTGGAACCAGGACCACCTGAAAAACGTCCACCAGCACCGCCGCCACCAACTCCAGTGGCAGAGGCGCTATTGCTTGCGCCGCCATTCGGTCCGCCACCAACACCACCGTTTGGATCGCTACCATTCCCACCCTGCTCACCAATACCACCGCCACCAGCGCCGCCACTAAACTGGCTTCCAGCCATTCCACCAGAACCTCCTAGAGCCTGGTTTTCTGTTAACGTACTGGCAATGATGTTGACAATACCCTCATTTACAACAGCGCCACCTATACCAGCTGCCCCCCCAGCGCCGGCAGAGTTACCTCCTCCACTATGACCTCCCTGCGCGACACCACCGACAAACGTCAGATTTTCCAGAGTGAGATTGCCCGTGCTGGTGACATGGAAAAAACGAAAATCATTATTGCCTGAGCGCTCGACAGTAATGCCGTTGTCTCCGGCTGGGCCTGTGATGGTGACCTCTGAGTCCACAATAAACGCGGTCGGGCCCAACTCGCCGTCATCTAGCCCTGTGTCGAATAGTGTTAGCAGGATTTCGGCGTCGCCATTGGCAACCAATGCGGCATCAAAAACGATGTCATCCGCGCCAGCCAGGGCATTGGCCTCGGTGATTGCCGCGCGCAACGACGTTTCGCCGTTTATGTCTTCGGCCATACCGTCCCCCGGCGTGGCATCTTCTGTGTCAAGCAATGTATTAACCGTAAACGTTGCAGCCAGCGAGGCTGGCGCATATAGCCCTAAGGGTATACTGAGCAGTAAGGCGGAACGTATAGCTTTGGTAAGAACATGCTGTTTATTAAGTCGGGGGCGGCTAACGCTTTGCATTAATGGTCTCCAGTAGTTATAACTGACTGTTTATAATTAATTTCATTGATTGCCAAAGAAGCAGCAACAACTTCTTGATTCAGGAGCGGATACAGCACAGCAGCTTTATAAGATATTTGTATATGCAATTAATTTATAAAATTCTAGCCACAATTTTGTTATTTATCTACCTAATAGCTTGATCATCCCAAGAAAAGTGTCGTTCACCCGAGCCAGAATCTCAGCCAGACATTAAGCTGCCGCAATAGACCCGTGTTCTGCATCCGCCACAGGTTTCACCTGGACGATCAAGAGCGGACATGCTCATAATGAAGACCATATCTGCTCCAGATCGCTACCACTCCCAGCAAAGGTCGATGCAATCAATTTAATGTGGTCAACGCTGTTTCCCTTATTAATTCTGCTCAATCTGCTGCTTATTGGAGGCGGGATTTTCTATGTTCTATCCCATCCACGCGAGCCCCGCGCCATGCTGGCCTGGATTCTGGCCTTTATTGCGCTGCCACTGATCGGTGTGTTGCTGTTTTATCTGCTGAGTGACCCCAGTCTTAATCGCCGCCACCGCCGGTTTGCGAAATACCGGAAAAAATTGAATCCCGCATTATGGTCCAAACTGAGTTCCATACATGATGCGCATGCCCCCGACCGGCATTTTGACGAGGCCTCTTCCGAGCTGCGTAAATTTGTCGAGCTGGCGACCCGGATCAGCAGTCTGCAACCGCCGACGACAGAAAATGCCGTGACGATTTACCACGACCAGGCCGGGCAGGTTTTCGAGCGACTGCAGCAGGCGATTCTGAGTGCTGAGCATCAGGTCCATATGGAATACTTTACGTTTCGGGCTGATCAGTTCGGCACAGCTATTGCCGAAGCGCTCATGAAGCAAGCTCGAGCGGGCGTGGAATGCCGGCTTTTAGTAGATCATTTAGGTTCCTGGGGCTGGCCCGCAGCCTTTCTGGATAAACTGCTTCAGGCTGGTGTTGAGGTGCGGTTTTTCTTGCCGCTATTGCCCTGGCGGGGCCGACGCTGGGGTTTGCGCCCGAATTCCCGCAATCATCGCAAAATTGCCGTAATCGACGGTTGTATCGGGTTTGTCGGCAGTCAGAATATCGGCGATGAATACCTTGGCCGCGGTAATGAATTTAGTGGCTGGATAGACACCCACCTGGAGTTGGCCGGGCCATCGGTCTATCAATTGCAGGAAACCTTTATCGAAGACTGGCATATTGCCGGCGGCGGGGATTTGTTCAATGATCGCTCGTTCCCGGATTTAAGCGCAGCACCCGGTAATCAGATTACACAGATTGTCTCGTCCGGGCCTGATGATAATGCCGGCATCATGCATCATTTACTGCTGGCCGCGATCTCTGCAGCGGATCATTCAGTATGTATTGCCTCGCCCTATTTTGTACCCGATGCCGCGATGGTGCTGATGCTGGAAGCGGCAGCTTATCGCGGTGTTACCGTTCAGCTATTGGTACCACGCCAATCCGACCACCGTATTGCCTTGTGGGCCGGACGTAGTTATTACCAGGAGCTGAGCCGGACCGGCGTGGAAATTTATGAATACACCCTGGGCTTTCTGCATTCCAAACTGGTCATTATCGATCAGTGCTGGGGAATGGTGGGTTCCGCCAATATGGACGAACGCAGTTTTCGTCTTAATTTCGAAATCACGGCCATACTGTACACGGCCGAACCGGTGCGGCAATTGCAACAGGATTTCGAAAATATGCTGCACCAAAGCCAGCACGTCGAACTCGACAATACGTCAGTTACCCTGCTCACGCGTATTAAAATGGGTGCCGCCCGCCTGCTGTCACCGATTTATTGATGACCACCCTGAAATACAGGCTGATGAAAAACCGATGTCAGGTTCCCGCGCCCAGGCGCAAACCGGTTTTTTTAAGGATTTTGCTGCTGTAAAGCACCTGGTGGCCACGGTCGTGCTCGCCTAATAGTGCAGCGATCTGATCGATTTTGGCTTCCACTTCCACCCGATCATGACCGTGCACCATCGCGAACAGGCAATACGGCCAGTCCGGCAGATGCCGTGGGCGCTGGTAGCAGTGGCTGACAAAATCCAGCTCAGCAACCTGCTGACCCAGGGTGCTGATGTGTTCATCGGGGACATCCCACACCGACATGCCATTGGCTTTGTAGCCCAGCGCGTAATGATTGGGAACGGCCGCAATGCGACGGATAATACCGCTGGCCTGCATAGCCTGAAGGCGAGCCATAAGCTCGTCGGGACTCATACCGAGTTGCTCGGCTAGGTGGTGATATGGTTTGGCGACTAAAGGCATGCCCGCCTGGGTGGCCAGGATAATACGCCGGTCCAACTCATCGATGCGACAGTTCATGCGGCACCCGTCAGGGCTTTACCCAAAACGCTCTGCAGGGCTGCCGGCAAGTCCAGTTGCAACGCAGCCTGCTGACCTTCGGGCGACATTTTAGCCCAGGTCTTGCGCAAGATATCCAGCAATTTATCTTCGCTTTTTGTGGCGGCGAAGTCGGCTAAATAGTATTCAATAAACACCTGACAGACGACATCCTCCAGGGTCTGGCACTCGGGATCCGAGCTGCGGTTCAGACGCAACAGCAAAGACTGCACCCGTTCGATGGTCGGCTGCGGGTAGTCCAGGGACTGCAGAGAATCTCACTGGCCCGTTCAGCGTGAAATTCGGCCAGACGGCGACGCCACTGATGATAGCCCTGGCGATTCATCGGATAGGGTCGTACGGGGGAATACGCCAGCGCTCGATATGCTGGGCGCGGGCGGCCAGTTGCAAAGCTTCGGGAGTGTACAGACAAATTGCCGCAAGCGATCTGACATGCGCCAGCCGTACAAGAGCGCTGCCGGTTGGGTTTGATCCTGCCAGGGTTCCAGGGTGGGGTCCTGACTGTTGGCAGCATCGAATGCCTGCAGTGCGCGTTTGCAGCGCTCAGTCTGTTCAGCTGTCATCAGCGCAATACGTGCAGCGACAACTAAGCCTGTAAATAAAGACCGACATAGAACTCCTCCAGTTTCGGCATATTGTAAACCGGATAACCACTGCGCTGCTCAATCAACTGAATGGTGTCCTGGATTTCCTGGGGCGTTTCCGTCGCCAGTACAAACCACATATTCAGGGTATGCTCGCGACGGTAATTATGGGCCACTTGCGGCAAGGTATTGACCTGTTCACAAACTCTGTCGAAGTCGTCTTCCGGTAACGCCATAGCTGCCAGCGTGAGCGCCCCACCCAGGCGTTCAGCATGATACATCGGACCAAAGCGGCTCAGGATTTTATTGTCCAGCAGACGTTGCAGGCGCTGTAACAGCTCGTCCGTACTGGTGTTCAGCTCCGCTGCAATAGCGGCATACGGCTCGGCAACGACGGGAAAACCATGCTGCAGACGATTGATAATCGCTTTATCCAACGCATCCATTGGCACATCAAGCGGCGCGTCCATGTTCATCTCCTCGACTCGGGCTGGTGTAACATGCCCCCCGCTGCTTGAAACAACGGCGGCTGAATAAGACGTCGTGGCGGGTCTCGTGCAGTTCCAGGGCTGCGCGCAAACGCGCCAGCTGCTGCTGTACGTCGGTGCGGTCGCGGCCATGGATCATGCAAAATAAATTATATGGCCACTGCGGCAGACGGCGAGGACGCTGATAACAGAGCGTGACAAAATCGAACTCGCTCATGCGTTGTCCGATTGCCTCGATCTGTGCATCCGGCACATCCCAGACCACCATCGCATTGGCAGTATACCCGAGCTGGCGATGGCGCACGATCACCCCCAGGCGTTTAATAATTTTAGCCGTCAGCAGATTGCGTAAAGTGTGGATAACATCCGCCTCGGACGCGCCGATGCGTTTTGCGACAGCCAGAAACGGGCGGCGTACCAGTGGCAGTCCTGTTTGTATGGCGGTCAGCAAATTTTTCTCACATGGACTGAGGATAAAGGACTGGCGCGTTGTTGCCGCCTGGGTTTGCCGGGCTGCACTCATAATTCCATCCTGAAACCCAGATCAATATGAAATTCGCGTTCCAGCGGCAGATCCAGCACAGCCAGCCCCGTACGTTGCTCGATATCCGCCAGCACGGCGTCCAGCCTGGCCTGATCGGGTGCGGTCAGCACGAACCATAGATTATAGTCATGCTCACGCTCGTAATTATGATTAACCTCCGGATAGCTATTGACGAGATCGGCGATTTCATCCAGTTGTGCCGGCGGTACGGCCAGCGCGGCCAGCGTGCTGACACCGGCCCGGTGTGGTGCCACCACGGCCCCGACCCGACTTATCGTGCCCTGCTCCTGCAGCCGGCCCAGTGCCAGCAACACCTCGCTTTCGCGCTGGCCCAGTTGCTCAGCAATAGCGGCAAACGGGCGTGGCGTAAGCGGCAGATCACGCTGGAAATCATTTAACAGGCGCTTGTCCAGATCATCCATTGTCACATCCCTCCTACAAACCAATCTTGTGCGCCCGCGCACTCAGGAAAATGCCACTGGGTTTGTTGGCCGGCAGTTGTAACAGGCGTTGCCGGCTGGCGGTGTCGTAAAGCTCAATCCGGTCCGCATCACGCACTGACAGCCAGAGCTGTTCGCCGCGCGGGCTGAATTCCATATGCAATACTGCCGGTCCCGGCTTAAGGGTATCGATAAGGCTGAGGCTTGGCACATCAATAACCTGCACCGCATCGTTCAGTGGATGAGCAAAACTGACCCACACCTGACGGCTGTCCGGTCGGGCCATG
>JAWKZG010000006.1:0-277933 GCA_041396125.1 Gammaproteobacteria bacterium
GCTGGCGCTGCCCACCAAAACCCTGGAAGATTTCTCCGCTATTGCTGACTACTACGAACATGAGTTCAGTCGTGACGAGCAGATCAGATTGCTGGCGGAGGCCGTTTGCAATCAAGCGCTGCTTACGCAAGCGGTGCAGCAACAAACAGCGGCCTATGCTGCGAATGATGTCGATACATTTTATCGCCTGTTGCATGAATTCGACGGTAGTGATCCGGCGCTCAGCACCAAGCTGCTTGATGTGTTCGTGCGCCAGCGCAATGCACGGTTCTGGCACAAGCTATGGCCGGAGATCCAGCAGGGCGGAGCTTTCATTGCTATTGGCGGCCTGCATCTGTTCGGCGAGGGCGGCTTGTTACCGCGTTTACGCGAACAAGCAGGTGTGACACTGCGAGCAATCGAGCCCGCCAGTCTGCACTTCAGGTTTGCTGTCACCGAGCGACCGGCAGTTTTGAACTGGCTGTTGAACCGGCTGCAGGGCATGGGCCTGACGGGTATGAGCAAGACCGGGCTGGCCGCCGCAACGATGGCCCACGTACCACTTAGTGAACTGCGTGAGCGACTATGTCCGGGGCGCTTATGTCAGATCGAGTCCAGTTATAGCGCAGCGGATCAGACCCTGTTATTCCGCGATGACATATTTGCCCGCCTGCTGCTGGAGCCAACCCCGGCGACCCGGAATGTACGAGCCTATGCGGACAGTCTGCTGGTACGTGAACTGATGCGGCACGCACTCAGCGGAAGACTGCAAACAGCACAGGCCAGTGCGAAATGCATCAATAACGCGATCCTGCATTTGGCCTCGCTGGCGCAGCATGATTATCTGCGTGAGCATCAGGTATACGCCAAATCCCACTTATTCCCGCTCGATCCCCGCTGTCCGGTGCTGGAACTGCGTTAGAATCTATAGGTTTCGGGCCGATGGCGGACGCTGCGTACAGCCGCCGCTGGCGCTACCTGTCATACAATTTCCGGAGTACCGATGTCTCAAGTCCTGAATGGCAGCAATCTGACCATTGACACCTTGGTGCAGATTGCCCGCCAGCAGTCCGCAATTTCGATCAGCGCGGATGCCAAACAAAAGTTGCAGGCCAGCCGGACGGTGGTCGAGCGCTATATCAATGAGAATAAACCAGCGTATGGCCTGACTACCGGCTTGGGGTCTAGCGTAACGTATCGCTTATCCACTGCCGAGTTGGCCGATTTTTCCCGGCAGACGGTGCGCGGTCGCGCCAATGCGGTGGGGCCGCCATTACCTCGCGAGCAGGTGCGTGCGGTTATGGGGGTGCGCCTGAATGGCTTGCTGCAGGGCGGTGCCGGTGTTTCCCCTGCGCTGGCCGAGCAGTTGCTGGCCTGTCTGAACGCGGGCCAGCATCCGCATATTCCTTCGATAGGTTCGGTCGGTATGAGCGATCTCTGTCAGTTGGCTCACATGGGGCTGGCTTTGATAGGGGAGGGGGAGATGGAATACCGGGGCGAACGCCTGCCCGCGCAACAGGCGCTGGCCCGATGCGGTCTGGCACCACTGATGCCGGGGCCGAAAGATGGTCTGGCCTTGTGCAGTAATTCAGCGGTATCAGCGGCGCAGGCCGCATTGGCCTGGCATGACACGCAACGAGTATTGCAACTCGGACAGATTGCGGGCGCACTGAGTCTGGAAGGGTTTCGAGCCAATCTCAGTCCCTTTGATGAACGCGCGGTTGCGGCCCGTCCGGCACCGGGGCAGCAGCGGGCTGCGCGTACTGTACTCACTATATTGCGCGGTAGTGCATTAAACACACGCGGTACTGCCCGGCGCTTGCAGGACCCGACCAGTTTCCGCTGTATTCCCCAGGTTCATGGCAGTCTGTATGCGGCGCTGGATTTCGCGCTGCCGTTCATTGACGCTGAACTCAATGGTGCAGCCGATAACCCGCTGGTGCTTAGTGACGACGATGACATCATCTCGACCGGTAATTTTCATACCAGTGGTTTGGGTCTGGCGCTGGAAACCCTGGGGCAGGCGCTGGCGCAACTGGCCGGTCTGAGTGTGAGTCGTTGTGCCGCCCTGCTAAAAGAGCGATTGAGCGGCCTGCCTCGGAATCTAAGCCCGCAAGGCGGCTCCCGTTCCGGTTTTGCACCGCTTTTGAAAACCGCCGATGCCTTGCTGGCCGAGATTCGTCATGCGGCTCTGCCGGCACCGCTGGAGCAGCGCTGGTCGGCTGACGGTGTGGAAGATGATCTGAGCGCCGCACCACTGGCCGGACGCAAGCTGCTGGCGATGCTCGAATCACTGCAGCTTTTGCTGAGCATCGAACTGATTATCGCCAGTCAGGCGATGGAACTGGCTGCTATTTCTGCACCGGGCGAGGGCGCTGCTGCGGCCTACCGCTTTATTCGTACGCAGGTCGAGCGACTGGATGAGGACCGCGCGCTGGGGCCGGATGTCGAGCGACTGGCCGGGCAACTGCTGACAGAAAAGGGGCTGCTGGCGACCGTCGCGGCTGTTTGTCCATCTATTTGAATGCGTGCATTGAATACACACATGAACGATAGCTGGATTGCCAACGCCCGCATGTATGCCATTAACCCAGCGGCGACTGAGGCCTGGCGGGCGTTATTTGAATGGCTGCGGACCCGCACAGGGGTACCGCTGAAGATTATGGATTATCCTGCCCCGGCTCCGCTGGCCGAGTTATGGCAGCGAGCGGATATGGGCTGCGTTTTTATGTGCGGCCTGCCGTTTGCGCGGGTCTGGCCCCAGCCCCGGATTATTGCCGCGCCGCAGCCTGCCGGTGCGGAATATAAGCAGCGGTCGGTTTATCGAACCCATCTGGTGGTGCGGGCAGACAGCCCTTATCAAACGCTGGAACAGACTTTCGGCGCGCGACTGGCCTATACGGTGCCGGATTCGCAATCGGGTTATCACGCGGTGCGTCATTATCTGGCGCGTTTCGGCCAGCCGCGTTTGTACCGGCAACTCGTCGGTCCGGTGCTTAACCCGGCTGGCGCATTGCGCGTCTTGCACGAGAATAAAGCCGATATTGCACCGGTCGATTCCTATGCCTGGGATTTATATCAGCGTTTCGAGCCAGCCGCGCTGACCGGGCTGCGGATTATTGCCAGCACGGCGTGGACACCGATACCGCTGCTGGTGGCTGCACCGGATTGTCCGGCAGCGTTGTGCGAAACCTTGCAAGCCACTCTGCTGGGAGCCGCTGACGACAGCACCGCGCAACCGCTGCTGGCAGCTTTATGCCTGCATGGATTCAGTCGTGTAAACCCGCAGGATTACAGCGAACTGGCACACGCGGCGGCGCAGGCCGGACAGTCGGTTTATCCGCTGCTGGCCTGAACCTGCCGCCGCCATGACCAGAGCAACACCAGTATGGCCGTGATGATCAGACCGGCGCTGATGGGCCGGCTGAAAAATACGACAGGGTTCATTTCGCTCACTGCGAGCGCATTGCGGAAATTGGTTTCCACGATAGGGCCCAGCACCAGTCCCAGTACCAGCGGTGCCATCGGGTAGCCGAAGCGCAGCAGCAGATACCCTGTCAGTCCCAGCGCCGCGATCAGCACGACATCGAAGGATGAGTTATTGATTGCAAACACACCGCTGGCGCACAGCACGGCCACAACGGGCACCAGAATGCGGGTCGGGATGGTCAGAATCAGTGGCAGGGCACGTCGGGCAGCCAGACCAAAAATCAGCACCAGGGCATTGGCGATGAGTAACACCAGCAAGAGCTGGGTAAACAGCGCGGTTTCGGTGCGGATAAAAAACGGACCGGGTTCGATGCCTTGAATCAGCAGTGCGCCGATCAGCACAGCCGTGACCGTATCGCCGGGAATACCCAGCGTCAGCATAGGGATCAGCGCCCCACCAGTAACCGCATTATTAGCGGTTTCAGCGGCGATCACGCCAGGTACCGAGCCTGATTCGGCGTGCTCAGATTGGGGGTTGTCAGGCTCATGTTTAGCGGCCTTTTTTTCACTGCGCAGAGCTTCCCCATAAGCAATCCAGGCCGCAATGGTCGGTCCGGTCCCAGGCAGCATGCCGATGCCAGTACCGATAGCGGCGCTTTTCAGCACCAGCCATTTATGCCGGATGTAATACGGGAGCAGGGCGCTTAGCCGCACCTGATCCTGCGTGGCGACAATGTCGTCAGCGCTATTTTGTACCCCTTTGCTGATTAACTCCGTGATCGCAAAAAAAGCGATCAGGGCCGGCACCAGCGGGACGCCACCTAACAGATCGGGCAAGGCAAAGGTCAGGCGTTCGGTGCCGCTGACCGGATCGATACCGACGCAGCCCAATACCATACCGAGCAATGCCGCTGTGATGCCTTTCAGCAGCGAACCGCCGGCGATGGCGGCTACGCAGGTTAAACCGAACAGCCCCAGCGCGAAGTACTCAGCAGAGGTGAACTTAAGCGCTATCGAGGCCAGACCTGGTGCTGCCAGCAACAGGCATAACGCTGACAGCCAGCCGCCGATCACCGATGAAATAACCGCCAGCCCCAGCGCCAGATTAGCCTGCCCGCGCCGTGCCAGAGGATAACCGGCCATAGCTGTTGCAGCGTTGCCTGGGGCACCGGGGGTATTAATCAGAATGGCCGGGATCGAGCCGGCAAAATAGCCCCCGCAGTAAATCCCCAGCAGCAGCGCCATGGCGGACTGAAAATCCATGCTGAAGGTGAGCGGTGTGGCGATTGCGACCCCGGCAGTCGCGGTCAGGCCAGGGGTTGCGCCCACGATCATTCCCAACACAACACCGCCCGTGATCCACAACAACACGGCGGGCATGAGCCACCACGCTCAAGGCCTGAAAAAATCTGCGCTCGAGATCAATTCCATGTTGGCAGCAAGGTCCCGAAACCGTGTACGAAAATCAGATAGATGCTGCCCGCGACAGCCGGTGGAAGCAGCAACCATTCCTGC
This sequence comes from Gammaproteobacteria bacterium, assembly GCA_041396125.1. Taxonomy (GTDB): domain Bacteria; phylum Pseudomonadota; class Gammaproteobacteria; order Competibacterales; family Competibacteraceae; genus JAWKZG01. Next base: position 4,924 of record JAWKZG010000006.1, read on the forward strand.
CAGCGGCGAGCACCCAGCAAAAGCATCGTGAGCAAGACATAAACTGTGGTGCTGAGGCGAAAATCGATCTGCTCAAACCAGTAATAATAAGCCAGCAAGGGCAGCGCGATGGCGGCGATCCGCCAAAGATTAAACGCAGGCAGTGCCGGGGCGTCTGCCCGTAGCCCCTGGCGCAAGGTCAGAAGGCCGCAAATGATCAATCCCAGAGCGAGTAAAAAAGGAAAAACCCGCGCTGAGAGCGTAGTTTCCAGAGGATTGATCTCGATGGCGGCGCTGAGGATGACCAGTCCGATACCGGCTGCCGTCACAGCAAGCCCGGCTATGACATCTGTCTTGCGCAGATAGCGTCCCAGTGCGGACATCATTTTTATCTAATCAGATTTTTATTTAATCAGCCCGATGGCTTTCAGCACGTCGGCGTGATGGGCAACATTGGCGTCGATACGCTGTTGAAAATCAGCCGCATTCAGATAAGCGGCATTAAAATTGAATTTGCGATACAAGGCTTCGGTTTGCTCCATCGTCGCCACCTTGTCAATGGCCTCACGCAGAATCAATAACACATCATCCGCTGTGCCCTGACGGGCCAGCAGACCGAACCAGACCGCTGCTGTCAGATCATAGCCCTGTTCCTGAAAGGTGGGGGCGTCGGGCAGGTAAGCCACTCGCTCCGGTGCAGCAACCGCCAGAACTTTCAAATCGCCTGACTTGGCCAGAGCGGTGTAATTGGACGCGCCGACAAAGACAAAATCCACTTCGCCGCTCAGCGCTTTAGTCACCGCACCTTTGCCGCCTTTGCCACCAATATGAATGAGGTTCATGTCATTGGCGGCAGCAAATGCGGCCATATTGATATGCTGGGTGCTGCCGGGGGCTGGTGTGGAATACTTGACGGTTCCGGTTTTGGCGGCGTCGACCAACTCGGCGAGCGACTGGTACGAACTGTCTTTGCTGACCGCCAGCCCAATAGGCACTTCCGTCAACTGCGCCAGTGCGACAAAATCATCCGTCGTATAACCGCTATTGGAAATCTGCGGACGGGCGGTCAGCGCACCGGTTGATCCCATCAGCAGGGTATAGCCGTCAGCCGGTTTTTTGGCGGCTGCGGCAGCACCCTTGGCACCACCACCGCCGGCAATATTGACCACGACCACCGGTACGCTCAGATCTTTTTCCAGTTGTTCGGCAATCACTCGGGCGGTACCGTCAATTGCGTCGCCTGGTGCGAAACCCACGATAATCTGAATGGCTTTCTCAGGAAAAGCGGCAGTGGCCGGTAAGCTGCCCGTGCAAAGCAGGACGGTCAGGGCAGAAAAAATGAAACGGTGCAACATAATAGTTTTTCTCCAGCAAGGCTGATTTGAATTTAAGCGTAACGTAAGGTCTGACCAATACCGAGGGCTTTGGCTTTGTCCAGCATGGCCGCGCCCAGTGCGATATCCGACAAGGACAAACCCCGATGCCAGAACAGGATGGTTTCGTCCTCGCGTTCACGGCCCGGTTTCTCGCCGGTCACGATCTGGCAGATCTCGGCATGCAGAGTGTGCTCACTGAGTTTGCCGCTTTCGACATGTGCCCGCAGCGAACCCAGCTGACCCTGTTTGCACTGGCCCCAATCATCGACCACCATTTTGTCCATAACATCAGTAAGCGATAATTCGACTGCACTCATCGTGCCGTAGGGTACGACCAGATTGCCTGGTTTTACCCACTCGGTTTTGAACAGGGGTTGCGGCGCGGGCAGGCGCGAGGCCTCGATCTGGATATCAGCGCCTTCCAGGCACTGCTGCCAGCTTTCAACCGCTCGCACCGGTTTGCCTAAATCCTGACTTAATCGCTCGGCAAAGGCGTTGCGGCTTTCCGGCCGACGCGAATGCACCCGGATATCGTCGAAATCAAACAGCTTGTCCAGCAGACGTACATTCCAGTAGGCCGTGCCACGTGCCCCGATATGGCCCAGTATTTTGCTGTTCTGGCGGGCCAGATATTTGGCTCCAATGGCGGTCAAGGCACCGGTACGCATCTCGGTAATGGCGGTGGCATCCAGCAGCGCTACCGGCATGCCGGTTTGAGGGTCAAACAGATTCAGCAAGGCCATTTCCGAAGGCAGGCCGCGTTTGTAGTTATCTACATAATCGCCCACGATTTTGACGCCGGCCAGGTTGAGCGGTGCAATATAACCGCGCAATACATTGAAGTGGCCATTGAACGCCGGATCGGGCTGTAAGTGCACCCGTGGTTCGATGACCGTAGCGTTTTGTCCCTGGGCGCGCAGCCCGGCCTCGACCGCGTTAAGGATTTCCTCATCGCTCATCTGCAGCTGTTCAATGTCTGGCCCGGACAGATAGGTGAAATTAATATTTTTCATGGTGTTGTTTGTATTGGTTGGGAAGACGCAGTGAAATTCCGATGATCCGGTAAAGATTACCGTAGCGCAATCGGCGTTATTAAGCGAGTCTCAAAAGCCCGTTTTTTTGATTATCCCGAACCTCAAGCAGGTTGATCAATAGCGAGGAAAGCTTCGGCAATCTGCACCAGAGATGTGCGTTGCGAGGTGCTTTATGTTTTGGTTTTTTACCAGTAGATATTTAAAAAATATTTGTTTTTAATCTGTTTTTTAGTCTTTTTTTGCCATGGCACAGTTCGTGATGAAGTTCCAGAGTGCTTGGGGCGGGGGGAGCCGGAGCCCGAATCAGGGCGGATGAGGACGAGATTCTTACCCCAATAGCTGGTCACCTGCCTGTAACGCACCTCACTCCATAACCTGAAAAAGAGAACCTATTATGTGCCAACATTCTCCTGAACAGTCGCACGATAACGCCGAAGTAACCGCCGAGACGACCCCGACTGGCAGTCATTCACGCCGCGATTTCCTGAGAGACAGCCTGCTGTCGGGTAGCGTTGCGGCCTTGGGAAGTCTGGGGCTTGCCTACCAGACAACCGCGCAGTCACAAGGACTCGATGCGGCCAGCTCTGCACCAAAATTGCACTACATCCCGGCCAGCAATAAAACGGTTCACTGGGGCTATTTCAGTAAATCACTGCCACCGGTGGTCGAGGTTGACTCAGGCGACTATGTCACTATCGAAACCCTGACGCATCATGCTGCCGACGATCTGGCGCGCATGGTGACAGGTGATCCGGGTGCTGAAAGTGTTTATCACTGGGATAAAGACGGCAAAGGTGTGGATCGGCGCGGCGCCGGGCCGATGGATGCCTCGCTGTTCGGCCGTGGCGCGGGTGAGGGTCTGGGTGTGCATATCTGTACCGGGCCTGTTGCGGTGAAAGGCGCTGAACCGGGCGATGTGCTGGAAGTGCGCATTGTTGATGTCAAACCCCGCCCCAGCGCGAACCCGCAATTCAAGGGGAAAGCGTTCGGCAGTAACGCCGCCGCCTGGTGGGGCTTTCATTTTAATGATCTGCTGACCGAGCCCAAACAGCGGGAAGTCATTACCATTTATGAGCTCGATGCCAGCGGCACCCAGAACTGGGCCAAAGCTGTCTATAACTTCCGCTGGACGCCGCAGACAGATCCCTTTGGTGTGGTGCATGAGCGCATCGATTATCCCGGTGTTCCGGTTGATCACAGGACCATTGAGGAAAACCACGGCATCATGAAAAACATACGCATCCCGGTGCGTCCGCATTTCGGGGTGATGGGGCTGGCCCCGAAGGAAGCCGAGCTGGTGGATTCGATTCCCCCGAACTATGTCGGTGGCAATATCGATAACTGGCGAATTGGTAAAGGAGCGGTCATGTATTATCCGGTCGCTGTTGCCGGTGCCTTGTTATCGGTTGGTGATCCGCATGCCGGACAGGGCGATTCGGAGTTGTGCGGCACAGCCATCGAATGCTCACTGACCGGCACCTTCCAGGTTATCTTGCATAAAAAAGCCGAGTTGGCGAACACGACCCTGGAGGGGTTGCAGTACCCTTTATTGGAAACCCAGGACGAATGGGTGCTGCATGGTTTCAGTTTCGCCAATTATCTGGAGGAACTCGGAGCGAGTGCGCAGCAGGATATCTACGCTAAATCATCGGTTGATCTGGCATTGCGCGATGCCTACCGCAAGACCCGGCATTTTCTGATGACCACCCAGGGACTCAGTGAGGACGAAGCTATCTCGCTGATGTCGGTGGCGACAGATTTCGGCGTTACCCAGGTTGTCGATGGCAACTGGGGCGTACACGCTATCCTCAAGAAAAGCCTGTTTGCGGGCAGTTAAACACACGCCGGTATTACTAAGCATTAGTCTCGGTCTGGGTAATGAAAGCACTCGGATCGGGGCGCGGCTGCAAGAGCGCAGCTGCAAGAGCGCAGCTGCAAGAGCGCGGCTGCAGTCAAGTTCCCTGTCCCTGTTTTGTTTCTGCCGACGGTGTATTAACCATGCTATTGTCCGGCTGTTTCTGATATGTGGTGTAATTTGTCGTGTTAGGACAAGTCATGGCGGACAGGGAATTTTTATAAAAAATAATTTAATTTTTATCAATTGATTAAAAATAATAATTGTCGTCTAGAGACAATGGTGTGTCACTCTGGGACAGGGGTTTAAATTGGATTTGAAACTGCCGTTCCGTTAAGCTGTATTCACTGTCAACGACAACAGGAGCACAGCAAGATGAAAGTTAAAACGAATGTCCGCGCCGGTTACGGCGGCTGGGAACGCTACTAAGCGAACCTTTTCAGCAAAACTGCAAGCTTTATTATTATCAACAGGAGCACAGCGACATGAAAGTTAAAACGAATGTCCGCGCCGGTTACGGCGGCTGGGAACGCTACTAAGCGATTTCCGCAGAAAACCGAAGACTTTATTTTTCAACTGCAGGAGCATAGCGACATGAAAGTTAAAACCGATGTCCGCGCCGGTTACGGCGGCTGGGAACGCTACTAAGCGATTTCCGCAAGAAGTACCGAAGTTTTTATTTTAAATAGACAGGAGTACAGCGACATGAAAGTTAAAACGAATGTCCGCGCGGTTACGGCGGCTGGGAACGCTACTAAGCGATTTCCGCAAGTAATACCGAAAGTTTTATTTTAAACAGCAGGAGCACAGCGACATGAAAGTTAAAACCAATGTACGTGCCGGTTACGGCGGCTGGGAACGCTACTAAGCGATTTCCGCAAGTAATACCGAAAGTTTTATTTTAAACAGCAGGAGCACAGCGACATGAAAGTTAAAACAAATGTACGCGCCGGCTACGGCGGCTGGCAAGGCCACTAAACGTATTTTTTCAGTATCAAGGATTTTATTTCATCACTGCAGGAGCACAACAGCATGAAAGTTAAAACGAATGTACGCGCCGGCTACGGCGGCTGCCACGACCGGTAAGATTTAGACACAAATTATTCCTCCTAGCGTTTAAACCCCGTAGCACCTTCTCCCCCAAAGGTCGCGGGGTTTTTTTATGCCTGCTTCAGAACGGCGCTGTCAGCGTGATAGTTTTGTGATCGGGCCAGCGCATAATCAGATGCTCGCAGCCATGTCGCAGTTCTTCCCGACACCGCTTTGACCGCCGCCACTGATACCCGAATTGAACCCGATGAAAATACAACAGACTCTCGTGTTAATAGCCGTCTGGTTTGTCTTGGGCACTTGCGCCTGGGCGGAGCAGAGCAAAACTGAAGCGGATGCCGCGTTGCTCGATCATCTGCTGCATATTGCAACCGGTGAACCGGCCCGGCAGGACGCCGCCCTGGCTTATCTGCAAACACACTGGCAGACGGAACTGACGCCAATGCTGATTGAGCTGGCTGCATTGCTGCCGGCAGCGCCTGTAACGCGGGAGCTGGTGCAGCTGCTGGAGCAGCGGACCGGGCAATCATTCGGGACCGATATCGATGCGTGGTATCACTGGTTGTGGAATCAGCCGCCGTTGGCGCATCCCGTATACGCCGATTTCAAGTCCGGGCTGTACCGTTTAATTGACCCGAAATTTGCAAAATACTTCAGTGCTAATCGAACCACTGATATCCGGCTGGATGAAGTGCGTTGGGGCGGGGTGCGGCAGGACGGTATTCCGCCCTTGCGCTATCCGAAAATGGTCTCGGCCGAGGCAGCGGATTATCTCGACGATGACGATATTGTGTTTGGCTTTGCTATTAACGGCGATGTACGGGCCTATCCGAAGCGGATTCTGGCCTGGCACGAGATGTTTATCGATGGCATCGGCGGTCTGCCCATTGCCGGGGTTTACTGCACACTTTGTGGCACAGTGATTCCGTTTGTAACGGAATACGACGGGGTAACCCATCAATTAGGCACCAGCGGTTTTCTCTATCGGTCCAATAAACTGATGTACGATCAGGCTACGCAATCGTTATGGAATACGCTCTGGGGTGAGCCGGTGATCGGGCCGCTGGCGGATGCGGGGATCAGGCTGGAGCGTCTGTATATTGTCACAACAAGCTGGGGCGAATGGCGTCGCCGTCACCCGCAGACACAGGTGTTGTCACTGGATACCGGTTATCAGCGTGATTACAGCGAAGGCGCGGCCTATCGGGATTATTTCGCTACCGATGAGCTCATGTTCAATGTCCCTGTGCTGGATCAGCGGCTGAAGAACAAAGATGAAGTGCTGGCATTGATTTTTGAGGAGTATCCTGACCAGCCACTGGCCGTCGCTGCCGATTATCTTATGCGCAATCCCATCTACGCCGACCGTATTGGTGAACTGGAATTCATGGTGCTTACCGACCGCTCAGGTGCTAACCGTGTCTATGAAAGCAATGGTCTGCGATTTATAGAATGGGATGGGCAGTTTACGGTAGTAGACGAGCACGGGCAGGCATGGGCGCTAAGTGAAGACAAACTGCAGTCGACCGACGGACGCGTTTTGCGTCGCTTGCCTGCGCATCGCGCTTTCTGGTTCGGCTGGTATTCGGCGTATCCCGCTACGCGCCTGGTACATTGACCTCATACGCCGCCCGCCTAACGACAGCGCTCAAAATAGGCATCCACCTTATGCTTGGGAATCCGCTGTAAATTCTGCATCAGCCTGAACGGCACTGCTTCCAGTTCATAGCGGAACCTGATTTCTTCCTGCATCTGCAACCACAGATGCGCAGTCATGGTCGCATCGGCCAGGGCACGGTGATAAACGCCCTCGGTCGGCAGCCCGATATAGCGCACCAGTTCCACCAGCTTATGGCTGGGCGCATCGGGATACACCCGCCGTGACACCAGCACCGAACAGGCGATTTCCTGCTGCCGCTGCTGACCAATACGGGCCAGTTCAGCATCCAGGAATTTGCGATCAAACGAGGCATTATGCGCAACCAGGGGCATCTTGCCGACAAACTCGGCCAGCGCCGCCATCACTTCCGCGACTGGCGGCGCGCGGCGGATCATGGCGTTGCTGATACCAGTCAGCTGTTCAATAAAAGACGGGATTCGCACACCGGCATTGGCCAGGCTCTGAAAGGTGTTGATAATTTTGCCATCGGCGACTACGGCTACCCCGACTTCTGTGATGCGGTCGCCATAATCAGGCGACATGCCGGTGGTTTCAAAATCGAGAATGGCGACAGGATCAGATAGCAGCATAGTGTTTATGTTTCCGTCGCAGCAGATAAACCCCCCATACACCAGCGGTGTATCAGCCAGCGCAATCGCCAGCTTGATTAACCATTGGCCAAGAATCATCGGTAACAGCGGAAACACCCCGACAAAAGCGATCACGATAAACACTGGTCGAGTCGAGCAATTGCGACACGATCGTCGAGCCATTATTGCGCAGCCACAGATAACGCCCGCCGGTCAGTTGTTTCAGACGGGCAAACAGCCAGACATCGGCCAGCTGACTCAGTAGATAGGCCGCCAGACTGGCAATGATGATCCGCTCACTGCTGCCGAGCAGCGTGGCGAACATTGCCTGATTAGGCCAGAACGGAGCCGGCGGGATGATAATCGCCAGTTTGATCAGCAACATGACCATAATCAGACTAGCAAATCCGGCCAGCACAACACTGCGCGCTGCCTGTTTGCCATAGACCTCGCCGATAATATCGGTGCAGGCAAACGTGATTGAGTAAGCCAGAATGCCGGCTGGCACCGAAAAAATGCCGATCTGGATAATCTTGCTGGCCAGCACAGCGGCAACTGTCAGGCTGGCGATAAAAATGGCGATCAGAAAAACGTACATACTCGATAATCTCAAAGGGTTCTTAAAAAGAGGGTTCTCAAAAAAGGCGCTAACAATAAACTGACGTGTTATCCAAACCGGAATATTACAGGAAAGACGGTGCAGCGATGGAAGCACAGCAAGAGAATTATCGTCGGACAGGGGCATTGATGGACGGGGGGCGGGGCTGTGTGTTGGTAAGCCTTATCTCAAGCGCTCACCAGAGAGTACCCGTGCGTGGCAGGAAAACGCGACGCTGGCGATGTACGCACCAGCGTCGCAGTTATCACGAGATTTCTTTGCGAAAGAGTGCTTTGCCGCCGCGTGCGAGGCTCCATATAAGCACCAGTACAGCCATCGCGAGGAGGGTTACGCTGAGGCCGCTGTGCAGGAAAATGGCCGGATCACCTCTCGACATGGTCAGACTTTGCCGGCAATAGGTTTCAAGCATGGGCCCCAGAATAAACGCGATTAATAATGCCGCTACACTGATCCCCATTTTTTTCATCGTATAGCCCAGGATGCCAAATAAAACCATAACGCTGACATCAAATAAACTCTGGTGTGTGCTGCTTACGCGCCCAGCATGCAAAAGATAAGAATAATAGGAAACAGATAATTCTTGGGCGTCCGGATAACCCATTGCGCCACAACCAGTAAAGGAAGTGGTATTAAAAACAGAAAAGATATCCGACAGCAACAGCAAAGCGAACAGGCCGTAAGCCAGTTGCGGGAGTTTTCACCATCAGCATGGGCCCAGGTGCTAGCCGTGGATAATAAAGCGCCCATAATGATGGCAACAGAAAGGGAACCCGGTATGCCGAGGGTTAGCAGGGGAATCAGCGCTGATGCCACACAGCATTATTGGCCCTTCAGGGGCGGCCACCCCTCTGATATCACCTTTGCCAAAACGGGATTTGTCCTTGGCCGTCAGACAGGCCTGGTCATAGCCGAGAAAAGCTGCGGTTACGCTGCCAACACCCGGCAAAAGCGCCACAAAACGAACCAATCATACTGCTGCGAAAAATAACACCGATACAGGGCTTGAAATCCTGCCAGCTAAGTCGGGAGTCCTGTTTGTCGGGCTGTGTCTGCTGCGCCTTGCCGGTGTTTTCTTTGCGCAGCATACCCTGATCAATTTGCAGCAAAACCTCGGGACATGACGAGCAGGCCAATCAGCATCGCGAGCAGATCCAAACCGCTGTCGAGTTCCAGAATATCGAAAGTAAAGCGGCGTTGAGCTGTCATCGGATCAAGTCCGATCGTTGCGATCAATAAACCCAGAATGGTGGCAATAAGGCCTTTCACTATGGGTGTCGCTGCCGGTTCCGGCAACAATCACCAGAGATAACAGAATCAGCATGGACAGCTCGGGAGGGCCAAATTTAAGCGCCAGACTTGAGATGGGCGGCGCGGCCACGAATAGCAGCAGGTCACTGAACAGCGCACCGATGACGCTTGCGACAAGTGCTATTTTGAGCGCCTTACCTGCCTTGCCCTGCTGCGTCATCGGATAACCATCAAGCGCTGTTGGTGCAGATTCGGGGGTGCCGGGCGTATTGAGCAGGATGCCGGAAATAGAACCGCCGTAAACACTGCCTTTCCAGCAACCCATCAGCAAAGCGATGGAAAACAGCGGTTGCCAGGTGAAGGTGAGCGGAATCAGCAGGGCGATCGCCATCGTGCCGTTAAGGCCCGGAATCGCACCCAGGATACAGCCGATCAGTATGCCTATTGCCACCGCCCCAATATTTTCCAGGGTCAGCGCATAGGTCAATACGCTATAGAGGAAATCAATGTCAGTCATGCGTTTCCCTATTGATTATTCGAAAAAAAAGCCTTTGGGCAACGCAATGCCCAGCAGCATTTCAAATACAATATAAATAAAAGCGATAACCAGTAATGTTGTGATCAGCAGCGGTAGTGGACGTTTTACCTCGCAACAGTAAAGTAAAACCAATAACCCGGCAGCGGCGCTTGCAAGCAGGCCAAACCAGGGGGCCGCAAAGGCCAGTGCAACCATGACCAGACAGCAGATGGCGGTTTGTAAACGCATAAAACTGCTCAAACCAGGCCAATGAAAAACCCCCGGCTGATTTTTTTGTGGCCGGTTTCTGGCAAGCATATAAAGAGCCAGCAAACCCAGTGCTATAGCGCCTGCAAACGGCACCTGTGCCTGGGCCCGGCCAAAGCTGCCAGCCTGTGATGGAATGATGAAAAAAATCAAAACGATGGAAATTAAAAGAAAAATAATGCCTAGCAGAAAATCTTTTTGCCGCTCTAGCACATCGGTATCCTTTAGAGAAAATAGAGAAAACCCCATAATGCAAAAAAAAACCCGCAAACAATGATGACTGTAGCGGGCTGAACGAGCTTATTGCATTGGAATCCTTTCCGATGTTACTTCAGTCCTTAAGCTTTAATTCTGTAATTACGTCCTGCCACTGCTCGGACAGGGACTGCAGTAGTGCCGTGTATTCTGCGCCGGCAATAAAATTGGGAGAGGCATCGAAGCGGGCTGCGGCTTCAAGTACTTGCGGGTCTTTGACTGCTTCGGCAAAAGCCGCTTCGAGTGTGCTGCGAATATCGTCCGGCAGGCCTTTGGGCGCAACGATGGACATATACGAAATCTGGGCGAAATCGAAACCGTTTTCCTGCATGGTGGGCACATCAGGCACCAGATCAAAACGCTTCTCGCTGGTCACCATCAGCGCACGGATTTCGCCTGCCTGCAGAGCCGATGCGACAGAGGCCATGGTGTTGTTAATAACATCGATATGTCCGCCTAACAGTGCCGCCGAGGCTTTAACACCGCCCTGGAAGGGGACATGAGTCCAGTCCAGTCCCAATTGCATGCCGATGCGCGCCATCACCAGATGGTTTGTTGTACCGGCACCCACACTGCCATAGGTGACCTTGCCCGGATTGGCACGGACATACTCGACAAACTCTTCCCAGCTTTGCCAGGGCGCATCATTGCGCACCAGTACCGCGTATTCGTAAGGCAAAACCGCAGCAATCTGCACCAGGTCTTCGAAGGGTTTGTAAGGCACGCTCCGCAAATGTGGAATGATGGCAAAAGCGGGCATATTCGCAGTGCCTATCAGGTAACCGTCACCCCGACCCTGGGCGGTTTGGGCGATGCCAAGCGTACCGCCGGCCCCGGCCACATTGCTGACCACGATGTTTGTTCCCAACAGTGTTTCTACTTTGCTGGCCAGCACTCGTGCGATAGCGTCCGTTGTACCGCCGGCTGAGAAATTGACGATCATGCGGATTTGGCGTTCAGGATAATCTGCGATAGCAGGGGAAGTCAGCATCAGCGCCAAGAGTGCTGTTGCTATAGTGCGAAGGCTTATGCTCATAGTGTGGTCTCCTGCGATACCAGTTGGTCGTTGGTTGGTGATGATCAACCCAGGCGTTTAAGGCAGGTGGACGCTGGCCGGTTACGGGAGCATCAGTGCGGGGTTTTCCTTATTATTTGTATAACTTGTTTTTATTAATTGCCCGCCGTGCCAGAAAGGCCATCCTGTCAGATTACTCTGCTTGCTCGACCGTCCTTGAGAGGGTTAATCATTCTATTAATAGTATGATAGAATGATTAACCATGCAAGAATATAACGTATGATCTTTCTACAGATTCAACGTTTTAGAGTGGCGGCAAGGCACTATGAAAGAACCATTACCCACAGGTACACAACGCGCTAAAGCAGACCGGGATCACCCCTCAGGTGTATGGGTAGCGCCGGAGCTTTTCCGCTCGGGGGTGAATGGTGTGCTTTACCGCGAGATGGCGAAACTGCTGCGTACCGAGATTCAAAGCGGACGACTTGCTGCAGGAACCCGCCTGCCATCCATTGAGAAAATGGCGCAACACTTTGATGTCGCTATCGTAACTGTCCGAAAAGCCTTAAAAATAATAGAAAATGAAGGGCTCATTGAACTGCGTCAGGGGCGTGGAACCTTTGTAAAGAACCATGCAGCGGATCGCATCCGGATACGGCTTGACTCAAGTTGGGACGACATGCTCGCGATGTGGGAAAAATCCGAGGTCACGCTTTTGAAAAAGCGCGATAAAGTCAGTCTGCCGCCATTAGCGCCGGAAGATGGCAACCCGGCTGCTGCTTATTACTACATGCAGCGTATTCATCGCTGGCAGGGCAAGTCTTATGCGCTTAATGAACTCTACATCGACCGCGATTTATATAACAAAAATCCCAAACGTTTTAATACCGAGATGGCGGTTGTTGTTCTCGAAAGCATGCCCGATGTTCACATCAAGAATATTCGCCAGAATTTAATCATTGGTTCTGCTGATATGGAAGTTGCCCAACACCTGGATATCGAATTGAATGCAGCAGTCGGCCATGTGCGTCGAATAATAACAGACGACAATAACAGAATAATTTACTTTGGAACGGCTATCTATCGTGGCGATATCGTCACAGTGGAAACAAATTTTCGGAGATAAGAATGACGATGAAGAAAGTGACAGGGCAGCGGATACTACGTTTTGCCGCTATTGCTGATACGCATTTGGGACCGGTAGACGGCGTGTCGCCTTCACCCTGGCTGACCAATCGTCACGCGAGTTCAAGGTTGCGTTATGCTGTCCAGTGTATCAACCGGATAGGGGTGGATTTTACGATCCATCTCGGTGATATCGTTCACCCATTGCCGCATCAGGATGGATATGATCCTGCCGCGCAGCGGTTCAAAGACGCTGTGCAAGAATTAACGTCACCCTTATACGTGGTTGCCGGCAATCATGATGTAGGCGACAAGCCTGCCGACTGGATGCCGGCTGCCCAGATTGATGAAGCTTCCATTGCCCATTACCAGAATGTTTTTGGCGAAGATTACTATGCTTTTGAGCAGCAGAACACTCATTTTATTGTGCTGAATGCACAGTTATTTAATACCGGTTTTACTGCAGAAAAAGAACAATGGACATGGCTTGAAAAAACGCTTGATAACAAGCCTGAATTGCGATCATTTGTATTTCTACATTACCCGCCTTATATCGTGTGGGACAATGAAATTGAACACTATGACAATATTGGCGAACCCAGCCGGAGCCGTTTACTGGCGCTTTGCGAAAAATACCCGGTAGAAGCCGTATTTTCCGGGCACGTTCACAATTTTTTCTATGATTTATTAAAAAATAAAACCGAGTTGTATGTACTGCCTGCAATTACCGCTGTGAGGCATGATTATTCCGAGCTGTTCGCTATCACCTCAGAGGATGAGTTTGGCCGTAATGACATCGGCAAACTGGGTTTTTTCATTGTCGATGTTTATGAGTCAGGGCATGTCGCGCATTTTCATCGCACGTTTGGTATGAGCGAAGATGAAGGCTGCGTGCAAGCTGATGCGGTGCTGCCGCGGCCTTATATGCATACGAAAATGCTGCCGGAGTCTCCCCTTGGATTCGACATGCGCGGGCCATGGGCAGAGGTGCGTGAACTTCCCTTAAGCGGTGTTGTTGACGAGTTTTTTAAAAAACAAGCCAGAAATGATTATCTGCTTGATGCCTTATGGACGACAGGTGCCAGGCGGTTGCGCGTGGCGGCAGGGGATCTCGCCAAACCGGAAACGCTCCATCGCATCAGGCAACTGGTGCAGCTTGGCCATGAATTTGTAGCCTATTGCTTCGATATCCCGGATGCCGCAACAGCCGCCTGTATTCAAGCCAATACCGAGTATCTTTGCGGGGCCGAGATTATCTTTCCGAGTGCGCGCTTCCAGACCATCAGCGAGAGCGAAGCGACAGCGCTTAATGCCTTGAACACGCCCATTATTCTGTCGAAACTGTGGAGTTCTCAGGAGGCGAAAAACGCCAATGAGACCTTCACGCACTACATCATGCACGGCTTTTCACCCGATGAAACCGTGCTGGTAGAACACATTGTTAATCAGGCCCCCTTTCCGGTGGCCGGGGTGGTGTTTCGTCTCAGTCAGGATACTCAACTGCGCGCAACGGTTCCCGCTATTGTTGAATTCTGTGAGCGCTGTGGTGTTGGCGCACAATTGTATTTACGCCTGGGCGGCGGCAATCCCGCCCGGCTGGAAAACCAGGAAAACACCGTTGCAGCACTGTTGCTGGAAACCCTGTTTGAGGTGTATCCGCATCGGGATAAACTCAACATCGTGCTGGATACGCTGGCCGATGTGGAGCGCGGTTACTTCCCCCGTTACGGCTTGTTTGATCGCCGCTACAATCCCCGTTTAGGGGCGATGGCTGCGTCGATTTTTCATCAGGCCACACAAGCGCTGGGCAGTGAAGCTGTCACGGTGCAAGCGGTGAACGGCGACGGATGTCGCGGTTTGCGCCTGTGTTCGCCCCGGCAGACCGTAACCTTACTGCTGCCTTTATCCACAGACGATGGCGGAGAAATAACGCTGCCTTTCAGCGCCGATTCGGGCTTGCAGATTCTGGACCCGGCCCGCTTCTTACCGGATCAACCCTGCTGGTCAACCACGGTAAAAAATGAACGCCTGTATGCAAAACCGCAGGCATCACACGCTGAACACGCCCCGCTGATCGTTATCGAACAGCATGGTTGAGTAAACCGGGCGCTGAACTCAGCGCAGGCTTTTGATTCAGTGCAAGGTCCGCCAAAGTGCCTGTCCGTCCGCACAGCAGCATTCTGCAATCTGCCGAGTGGGCTCTGTGCGGCGGCCTATTAGGTAAGCCGTTAATCCGGCGTTTTACGAACCAATGCCCGGCGGCGCCAGAACAGTATTAGCCAAACAGTAAACCCCAGCACTGCGATAGCGCCGAAAATTTCCAGTTCGATGTGTTTGATTGTCCCCAGCAGGGCGGTCAGGGCATTGCCAAGCAGATAGCCGAGCAGGCTCACTATGGTGGCCCAGAGCGCTGCACCAATAGCATTCAGGGCAACAAACCGGCCGACCGGCAGATTGGACATCCCCATGACAAAAGGTCCGATTGTACGCAGGCCGATCATAAACCGGATGCCCAGAATCAGCGGCGTGTGATAGCGTTCGATCAGCTGTTGAGTGCGCTCGACCCGAGGTATCCAGCCGGGATGTTTAGCCAGCATCACTGTGCCGTGGCGACGACCGAGATAAAAATACAGCTGATCGCCAAGTAGGCTGCCAATAAACGCAGTAAGCATCACCCAGGGCAGCTCCAGATAGCCTCGATGGGCAGCCAAACCGCCCAGTAACAGCACCGTTTCGCCTTCAATAAAAGTACCGAACAGCACCGCCCAGTAGCCGTAGCTTTGAATCAGGGTTTGCAAGACGTTATCCGACATAGGCCCGCCATGGGGAAACTGTCTATTCTAATAGGATGCACCGGGCGTGAGTGTCCTATTTTTCGACATTGCACGCTTTTATAATCTATCCAGAGGCTACCAAGGCCACGTCATGACCCAACATATTGGAATAGTTGCCTGCTCCGCTGAAGGTGCGGCGCTTTGCTACACCACAATCTGTGCTGAAGGCGCCCGCCTGCTTGGCCCGCACGCGCATCCTGAAGTGTCCATGCATACGCCCTCGCTGGCTCGCTATGTCGCATGTCTGGAGCGCGGCGATATACAAGGTGTCGGCGAGTTGATGCTGGCATCTGCCGACAAGCTGGCAAGTATAGGTGCTGATTTTCTGATCTGCCCGGATAACACTATCCATCAGGCGTTCTCATACGTTGAGCCGCGTTCACCAAAACCCTGGCTGCATATTGCTGAAGTTGTCGCTATTGCTGCTGCCGAACGCGGTTTTCGCCGACTGGGACTGGCCGGCACCCGCTGGCTGGTAGCAAGCGATGTTTATCCCGACAAACTGAGTGCTCACGGTCTGGAATGTGTTCGCCCCGACAGTGCGGAACAGCAGGAAACCAACCGCATCATCATGGATGAACTGGTTTACGGTGTGTTCAAACCCGAGAGCATTGCGTATTTTCAGACAGTGATCGAGCAGTTTAAAGCCGCCGGATGCGATGCCGTCATCCTGGGCTGCACTGAAATCCTCTAATCATCAGCGACGCCAACGCCGCCCTGCCGACCCTGGATTCAACCCGCCTGCTCGCTCAGGCGGCGGTGTGCCGGGCTGTTGACGGGCAAGCATAAGGTAAATGAAGGGCTGGCCTGGAAAAAATAGCATATGAACAGGGCAGGGCGCGCAGTTACCAAAAAGCGCTTATCCAGACAGCTTTGAAGCATCCTTGCCTCATACCAGAATTGGAATTAAACGACCGGTATGGAATCTTATAATTCCCCTTCAGAGTGATGGAGCCGGTAATCTCAGTGAGCACAATAAGTTCTTCTGCCGCAATCAGGATATTGTTCGCCAGCACATTAGTTATTGATCCCTTAATTTGCATATTGCCGGCTTGAATACCAGCTTGTAGTTTTTTGCGTAACTCATTGATGACGCGTTCGCGTTCTATGGCAAAGTTGTACCTGGCATTATCAGCTAGCTGTTGGCGAAGCGGTTCACTGAGTACAGCTGAGATCGTCTGGACAAGGCGGTTATCAACCTGGCGGGTGAAATTAATATCTTCAAGACTTATCGTTGAATTTCCAGCATCTAGTTTTGGCCTGCCGGTAACGTAAAATTGCCCCTGAGCATCAAAAAACGGCCCCGGTATATCTGCAGTTATCATCCGCCTAAAGCCAAAGCGGATTGCTCAATAGGATAAACGACAAAATCCGCCAGCTTTAGCTTGATTTCACCGAGTTCAGTCATGATAGAAGGGCTGCGCAGCCAGTTCCTTATTAATGGCTGCCGCTGGTGCCTCATAGCGCAATTGCATGGGGAGCTGTAAATTCAGCTCTGACTGAATTCGGTTCGAGTCCACCCGCTGCAAGTCCGGTAATGGATTAGTGGATGTTTCCGGTTCTGTGTCAGTAAGATAGATATTGATAGGACCTTCAAATCCAACAGTGGAACGTAGCCAGTCACCGTCTAGGTGAATGCCTGTCCAAAGAACCTTGCTCGGTTTGATGGTCAACCAGACAGGTGGATCTTCCTGCATGCTAAAGGGTTGATCTAATGCCTGCCATGCTTGTTGCACGTGGCCATGCAAGTCCAGGGATTGTGCAAGTTCTTTTTTTAGTTGTTCGACCATTTTAGGTAATTCGCGGTTAAGTGCTTTTTCTACCTCGCCTTTGACGCCGATACGGACGCTGCCCAAAATTTCGATAACCGGGTCGTTGGTCCAGGTGTAAGCAAGATTTGCATTAACCACTGGATTCCACTGACTATCGATATCAACGGTCAAGCGCGCTGTTACATCGGCCGTAGCACGGCCCCTTGGATTTAGAACTTTAAGAATTAATTTTGCAATTTCTCCTGAAGCCGACGCAGTTGCTTCAGTCTGTATCCTGGCATGCAGCACCAGCGCGTTTCCTTCTCCCGTCAGACTCAACCCAGTTTGCCGAACAGATCCGGTGATGTGAAAATTTTCGCATTTTTTAGTTTTCACAATTCCCAGGTCTATCTTGGCGCAACCTTTATGCCGTTCATCAATGCTGTGGAGTTGTGCCGGTACTGAACTTATCAAGCGCTGCTTTTGTTGCGATAGATCAATATTGACTGGCAGAATCACTCTGCTGGACTTGTTTGGAAGTTGCACAACAGGTTGGCTTTGTAGCGGTGCCTCTGACAGTTGTAAGTTCCGTGTGGCAGACCATATATAGGTTCCGGAACTCAAAGTACCCAATACCAATAATATAATAAATATTTTCAATATCTTAGCCATGGTTCACCTTTTTTGTCCTGTTGAATAAATTTGAATTTAATGGGCTTGCACTATCGGATTTCTGCAAAATATCACGACTCACCTATAGCATCTTCGTGCTCGTGCATTTAGGTGTACTCTGTTTTTGCCGCGCATTTTATTTTCCATAAAATAGCGACCCAGATACCAACTGTCCCTAGTGAAAGAAAGATAATTGCCATGACGGAAAAAAAGGGTGTGTATTCTATGCCCAGATCTAAATGACACGATTTTCCGAAATTGAAACTCGTATTTTCTTGCTTAAGTTTGCGAATTTTCTTCTGCAGTCGGTCACGATCTACCAAATAGCATCGACTTGGGTCTGTATTATTCGCCTGTATAGACTTACAGTTTTGATAAAGTTCCAAAGATCCAACAGCGCAATACGAAATGTCTTTATTATTTTGTATTGCTGTATATTGAGTAACTACTAAACCATCCCTCAGATAATATTGATTGATTGGCGTTATATCACCTGATTTGCTCACAGCAACAAATGTTTCGGGCCAATCATTTTTATGGCCAGGATAGCTTGTGACGTAAACATCCAGTGCACGTATTGCTACCCAAACTGACATCATAGATAAAATGATGAAAAAAATGCCATGGTTAAAAAAATTGATAACAGGATGTTTAGACCAGTCAAGGTTTGGCAGACGAGGTATCGATTCAAAAAAGCCTTTAGTACATTTAACTTGAGATAAATGCACCTGAATGCAAAAAAATAGTGCAACACTACACAGAAAAGTAATATATAGAGTCAGTACTGTTGCAACACCTCTGCCATAAAATAAAAATGGAATCCATTCAGCCAGTGTTGCCATACCAGCTGGAAATTGCTCTTGATTAATACCTGGCATCCACTGTGTTGTGAACAGCAAAAATAAGGTAATGAGCAACTGGAGATATCCGAGCCTGCGGTAAAGTGATGATACGGAGGTGTCCGTTGACAGGGTTTTTTCCATGGCCTATTTGCCGATCCTTGCTACAGCTCTCTCCACAATCGCGCGCAACTGCTGCTGCGTAGCCGGTTTTGGCAAATACGCCCCTGCAATGTCCGTCAAGGTACTGCTGCGGGTCTCACCAGTCTTGCGAAGCAGGTGTTTCAGGTTGAAATGATAATCTAGCCGGGTGTTCTGATCGCGTACTACCACTTTGCTGGTTTCAAAAAGCGGGGCAATGGCCTGTACGGTTTTGCGCTGAAGATCCGACATCATGGTTCCGGCCTCCTCGGATTATCAGGCCTTGATAACCTGGTTGGTTTAGCGTGTCGCTCTAGAGTCTGTTTCAAAAAAGAAATCCTGACTTTAAAGCTGTTCATTTTCTCTGCTGATCAACGCTCAGTACGTCCCTGCACTGAAACAGAAGCTGTTTTGGTACCTGAAATTTATTGTTTTTACCATGATTTTAAATCATTAATCTGTGATTTCCATCACAGTTTCAGGGATATAAATTTGCCGTCCTTTAGCCATTCATAAAGAATACAGGCATTAGATAAACAGGTACTCTATTCCCGATAAGCAATAATAAAGGTCAACCATGACTGCGAACGTATTGCCACTCGATGCCCTGCTGCCCTTGCGGGCTGTGAATATCACTCTGCGGTTTCTCGCACCTGCTCATCTGCATCCCTTGCATCAACCGGCACTGACGGCGTTTCTGCGTACACTGCTGGGTGAGCCGGATCATTACGACACCCTGCTGACGGTAGACACGGCAGAGAGTGGCCGGGTGAATTATCGTAGTGGTGATCGTTATCGCTTTACTTTGATTGCACTTTCCGGTGCCGAAAGCTTATTGCAGCAAGCCTTGGAACAGCTGTCCGCACTGCCTGCCTCCGCGCCTTTGCAGGATCGCGAGATGCCTTTTCGCAACAATATTGCCCTGGTCGGTATGCAGGATTTTTTGGCGGGCAGCCGGTTCGTTCAGTCGCTGAACTAACCTCTTTTACCCATGAAGCATTGCAGCACGAAGTGGCACACTGGCGCGCACAGGCCGAGCCCCTGACACTGCGCTGGTTGTCGCCGGTTCGATTGCTCAGGGACAAGGCAGAACGCGACCGGGAGCGTCTGAAAGGTGAGCTACGATTCTGCCGGGACAGCCGTCATTTTACGTATTCTTTGCTGGCTGACCGGCTGTTCGACAGTATGGCGGATTTGCTGCGTCGGCGCGGATGCCTCGTGCCACCGCGTACTAACGTGCAGGATATCGCTCTGGTCGAGCAAGACCTGTTTTGGGTCGACAGCCGCTATCGGGACGCCAGCGGGCGCGAGCAGGTGATGGGCGGTCTGATGGGGGTGCTGACCTTGCCTTTGCCAACGGATTCTGCCTGGCCGTTGTGGGTGCTGGGACAATATTGCGGAATCGGTCAGCGCCGCGCTTTTGGCTGGGGGCGTTACCGCCTGGAAAATGCCGCTGGGCAGAGCCGTTATCAGCGTTGCGAACCGGCGCAATCATTGCTCGAATTTACATCCACCGAGGACAATCTGGCTGTTGCCTTTGAGGTAATCCATCGCAACGCCAGAGGATCGATAGACAAAGCCGCTGAGTGGGACGAGGAGGAATCTCCTCCAGACGATGAGGTAGACACCGCATTTGACCAGCGACTCGACCAGCTGGGTCAGTCACTGGCAGCCGGGCACTATCAACCGCCGCAATTGAAAGGCGTGATCCTGCAGGATAAAGAAGGTGATATCCGTCCGCTTGCGGTACCGCCGTTTACGGATCGGGTCGCCCAGCGGGCGGTTGCGCAGGCACTGACACCGGCCATAGAACCGCTGCTTGCGCATGGCAGCTTTGGTTACCGGCCCAAACGCTCTCGGCAAAGCGCCAAACAGATGATCCAGCAGGCCTATCGTGAAGGTTATCGCTGGGTGTATGAATCGGATATCGATGATTTCTTCGACAGTGTCAATTGGCAGCATCTGGAAAACCGCTTGCGGGCGCTGTTTGGCGACGACCCGCTGGTGCCGCTGATACTGGCGTGGATGGCTGCGCCGGTTCGCTATCAAGGGCAGACCATTGCGCGTAGCAAAGGCTTGCCGCAAGGCTCGCCGCTGAGCCCTATACTGGCGAATCTGATGCTCGACGATTTCGACTATGACCTGGAAAGCGCAGGCTTCAAACTGGCGCGCTTCGCCGACGATTTCGTCGTGCTGTGCAAAGATCGCCAGCAGGCCGAAGCGGCAGCGCAAACGGCTAAACAATCGCTGGCAGACATCGGTTTGCGGCTCAATGAGGATAAAACCCGCATCCGAACCTTCGAGCAGGGCTTTCGATACCTGGGTTATCTGTTCGTCAACGATATGGCACTGGATGTCGGCGGCAGTCAGACAACCAACGAAAAAACCAAGCCAACAGCACCGCCAGGCAGTTGGTTGGCCCAGCTGGCACAGCGCGATCCACAGGTGTTGACTGCCGGGGCTGTAACAAAGGGCAGGGCCGAACCAACGCCGCTGCCTGCTGAGACATCACCTGAAGCACCGCCTCTTGTTGAACGCCTAGGCGAACAGGACGCAGGCGCTATGTTGTTCGTGGCGGGGGAGCATACCTCGCTGACAACTCGCGGCGGACGTTTGCTGCTGCAACGCGAGGGTGAAATTATTGATGATATTGGCTGGCGCAGCCTGGATGGGATTGTGCTGATCGGACCCCATCACATCAGTGCACCGGCCTTGCGCACGGCGATGCAACATCAGGTGCCGGTTCATTTCGCCAACACCGGAGGCCGTTATCAGGGCTGTACCTGGCATGGCGAGCCGGGTGCCGAGGGGTGGCAACTCTGGTTACGGCAACAGGCGTGGTTTGAGAGCGAAGAGCACATGCTGGCGGCCTCCCGCGTCGTGGTTGAGGCGCGCCTGCGTCACCAGCGCGAGGTTTTGCGTCAGCGTGCACCGCATGCCGGTCGGGACGAAGGGATTGCCGGCATTGATCAGGTCTTGCGTGATCTGCCCCAGGCAACAAACCTGAATACCTTGAACGGTATCGAAGGTCAGGCGGCGAAGCTGTATTTCGCCGCGCTGCAGGCCGCAGTACCTGAAGCGTTTGGCTTCAGCGGGCGTAACCGGCAACCGCCACGTGATCCATTTAATGCGCTGCTCAGTCTGGGTTACACCATTCTGCATAGCCATGTCGATACAATTGTACGGGCCAGCGGGCTGTTGCCGTGGGTAGGGTTTTACCACTGCACGCATGGCCGGCATGCCGCCCTGGCATCGGATTTAATGGAACCATTCCGGCATCTGGTGGAACGTACCGCCATACTTGCGCTTAGCGGGCGACGCCTTAAACCCGACGATTTCCATGATCATTCCGAGTACGGTTGCCGGTTGAACGCCAGTGCGCGCCGGCGTTACCTGCAACTGTTGAGCGAGCGATTCCTCACGCCGATAACTGCCCGTGATGGGCAGGAGCCGAAAACACTGCACCACCATTTACGTGCACAAACGCTGTCGCTGATTGGCTGGATTCGGGGGCGTGAGTCGCAGTTTACTGCCTGGAGGCAACGGTGATGGTTTATCTGGTCTGCTACGATATTACCGATGATGCGATTCGACTGGGAGTAGCGCGCATATTGTCGGAGTACGGCGACCGGGTGCAACGCTCGGTATTTGAGGTTCGTGTGCGCAGTGAAGCGGATCTGTACGGTTTGATTGAGCGCCTCAAAGATACGGCTGAAGATGACTGCGATGTGCGCATGTACCGGCTGTGCCGCAATTGCCGTCAAACCTCGCAAACCTTAACCGGAGAGGCCGTAGCCGTGTTCCCGGCGACGATAATCGTCTAAACTGTTAAAAGTGAATATACGTAAAGCGTGTATCACGTGGCGGCTGAATGACGCACATGCTTTACCAATCGTGCCGTATAGGCCATTTTTCTTTATAAATCATGGTGAAGTGTTCGCTGGATTTGACCTGATTTTAGGCGTTGTGCCGCCAGTTGTTTAAAAACAAGGCGTTATGTTTACTTAAGGGCGTTGTTACGGATGAATGAGGTTGATTGGAAGGGGATTTTGGTGTGCCGCCCATTGTGGGTGGTAACATGCTGAAATTATGCGGAAAATAGATGTGCTCCCGCAATTGAATTAGTCGCGTAGACTGTTGAAACGAACGTGTCAGTCGCAATAAAATAAAAAAAAACCCGCAATTGAATTAGTCGCGTAGACTGTTGAAACTTTCCAAAGGGCGGCAGGAGTGGTGTTTTGGCTCCCGCAATTGAATTAGTCGCGTAGACTGTTGAAACGTACTGGCTGCCACTTCGTCCGTCGCTTCCGCCCCGCAATTGAATTAGTCGCGTAGACTGTTGAAACTGTAACGGATACCTATTTTTTTGAAACGCTTGACCCGCAATTGAATTAGTCGCGTAGACTGTTGAAACTAATGCACACAATTCGTCATCCCAACGTATTGCCCGCAATTGAATTAGTCGCGTAGACTGTTGAAACTGCAACCGTCCGCCCTGCGTGGTCGATTCGACTCCCGCAATTGAATTAGTCGCGTAGACTGTTGAAACTCAATGCCCGTACCGCTTCAACGGCCTCTAAAACCCGCAATTGGAATTAGTCGCGTAGACTGTTGAAACTTTAGGATCGACGCCTATTACAACATCACTAAATACCCGCAATTGAATTAGTCGCGTAGACTGTTGAAACCTTTCCCAACCAATCGCAAATACCTGCCACAGCCCCGCAATTGAATTAGTCGCGTAGACTGTTGAGACCCAAGTGCAACCCCTGTATCGAAGGCGTATTCCCGCAATTGAATTAGTCGCGTAGACTGTTGAAACCTTTGTTGTACCACATCAATAAATCAGCGAGGCCCGCAATTGAATTAGTCGCGTAGACTGTTGAAACTTTGAATGTTGTGCCACCCTCTTTCTTTATCAGCCCGCAATTGAATTAGTCGCGTAGACTGTTGAAACTGGTGTGTGCCATCATTATCGTAAATCCATTTCCACAATGAATTAGTAGCGCAGATGGTTTTTTGAGAAATTCAACTTGCGGTCATTAAAGAGGGTAGAGTTTGTTTTGAAGAGACTAGGGCAAAAAAAACCCGAGGGCGCATTGCCTCGGGTTTTAGAGGTGGGATGAGTGGAGGGTCAATCAGGGCTATGATCGAAAATCACAATCTCACCAGTGACGGGGGAACGGTAAATGAGTTTGCGTGCTTTGCCATGCAGAGTATGAGCAATACGCAGATAGGGCCATACTGGTGCAGCACCGGTGAGTTGAACGTCCTGGCCTTCGCCAGCCATTGCTTTGGCTTTCGATTCATATTGCGGTAAATCGGCGAGTTTGGCGGTGTCCTGATAAAACTTGGATAAGTCAATAATAACCATTGCTTACTCCAACTTATCACATTCGATGGTATCGACATCACCAAAGGGAGGTTCCCAGACTAAGCAGAGGTCCGGCGACATCTTGCCTACTAATGCTCTCAGCTCGAACTCGGCTTCGTAAAAATTGCTGAATTCGCCGCTGTCCGGGTCCAGGCCGGGTCCTGGATTGGTCTGTTTAACGGCAGGCGCACGTAAGTCTAGGCGTGGATTTTCTGCCATCTGTGTGCCGATTTGCTGACCGAGCGGACGAATATCTCCTTCACCCGACAAGTAGGCGCGTTTACAAAGCATGACCACTTTCCCCTGATAGATGAACCGCACTGTGAGTTTTTTTGGCAAGCTGTTTATCCAGTTCTCACTGCTTTCCTGCCACCAGATGGCAATCGCTACAATCAGGGTAATAATGCTGATGGCTGGATCTACTTTATCGCTCCAGTCCGTGTTTAAATCATTTGTAAATGTAGGCGCTATTAGCCAGGAAACGAGTATTATAAAGACCAAAAAGCCAATCAATATTAAGGGTGTTTTATTCTTGCCGACGGCGTAATGGAGTTGTGCGCTGATTCTTTTCATACGTGGGCTTTTAGAAGTGCTCATAGTTTTTACTCCCTGGGTTGTTGCTGAACCTGAAGCATGCGGCCATAGCCACTGCGTGTTTTTGCGCCTGCCCCCCAGTGCTGTAATGCAGCGCTGAGTATCTGAAACGCCAGTGTTGTCCAGGAGCGACCGATGTCTTCATCATCCGCCAGACAATGCAAGGCGATATGGAAATGGCCCGTTGAGCTGAGGAATGTCACGGGGTTGGGATCATCAAAATCGCTTGGCGGGCTTTTGCCATTGCTGCTGTAATAGTCCTGATGATGTGGTGTCATGACATCCAACACCAATCCGCCGCCTTGTTGGAGCGAATCAGGCATTATCCAGGCATCGTGGAAGACAACAATGCCGGCTTCGTCGGTATTGCCGAATAGCGTATCCGCAGCTGATGTAGTGCTATCTGTGGCCTCCGTGCTTTCAGCGGCTTTCTTACCTGAAATCTTGTAAGTCGGGTCAGTGGCACCTAAAACACGATGACAAAAATGTGCGCACAGTCCTTTCAGCGATGAACCAGGAATCACCGGCACACCATAGGTATGATGCAGTGTCAGGCCGACTTCCAACGGACTGGCATTGCCCAAACCCGTCACGAAACGACCTTGTACTTGAAAAGAATCCTGCTTTAGCGCCGGTAGTTGTTCAAGCCATTGGCTGCGTCGTTCGAAGGCTGCTTTATACAAGTTTCCTTTAATTGTTTGCCTAGCGGCAGCCTTCGCCTTTTTCAATACGGCTTGCCGGGCATCATTTTCGTTGGCCTTATCTGATAAACCTGCGCCAAGATAGCGTGAAAGCACCAGCCCGGCGTGGCTGGCTTCTTTCCGGGGGAGTTCTAGCAATGCTTCACGACAGGGCGGGGAATAACCGTTTTCAGTCATTGTTTGATTCCTCGTCTTCGTCGCCCGAGAGCAGAGCTTCCGCGTAGCGTTTCAACCAGCTTGCGGCTGTCATCGCTTCGCGGCTGTAGAAGCGGTAGTCTCTCAAGGAAGCCGTTCTGGCTTTGTTGCAAAGCTCCTCGCGTGTTAAGCCTTCGTCAATGACGGTGGCTAAGTTATCAAGGTAGCCCGCGGGCGCTTTGGATTCGGCAAAAGCTAAGGCCTGAGCAAGCCCGCTCTGGTGCAACAGGGCGGGAAATCGCTTGGCGAAACGCTTGTACTGGGCTTCATCTTCGTCTGGTTTGCCGTCCTCACCCCGGTATTTAACGAACTCATTGACACAACCGAATGCTTCTTCCGCCCGTCGTTGTTCACGTGTGCTCATGGTGAGGCGCTCCGTTAATCGTTTACAAAACAGCAGCGTACCCGGCCTTTGCCGATGCTGGCTTTGCCGCCGATTTGCAAAGGGCATTCGCCTGCGCAGTAGTCATCCATCAGTTGCTGAGGCGTGGTGCCAGAATAACCATACACCCGATCACACCACACCAGACCGGCCAGCAGAGTTTCCGCCGGTAGTGATTCTTCGTACCACAGTGCGTTTCCTGCGGCGGTGCCTGTTTTGGAGTTAATTTTGATCCGGGCATTGACCTCGGTTGCCGTTTCGCACAGGAAATTGAACACGTCATCCGCAACAATCGTGAACCGCTCGGCAAATAGAGATTGCCAGACGGGATCGTCGTGGAATAGCCAGTTGCCGATGGCGTCGGCCCACTGTGTGGCGGTGCTGCAGGTTTCGGTTTTGAAATCCAGATCTTCCAGATAAAGGCGCTGTCCATCACCATCCAACACTTTGCCGCGATCAGTAATATGGGCAATGTCGTCTTGCTCGATCTTGCAGTGTGCCGCCAAGCCTGACGTTTGCCCGGCTGCGTCCAGGTCACGGTACAGCCGGTGCAGCACCATCGGGGCCGTCACCCAGGCAAATGTGCCAAGCAAACTGCGCACGGGCAGACAAATAAGACGGGCATCGCTGAAAACCAGTGAACCGGCATTCTCGCTCTGTGGTGTTGTGTCTTGCCCGCTTTGGCTATTTTGCGCGCTGTCGTCTTTCGTATTGTCCTCTTCCTCAATGGCTTCATCGGGTTTGCCGAAAGCCGCTTTGAATGGATCCGTCTTGCATTGCGCGGCATAGGCATCTCTTAACACACCTTTAAAAGAAGAGCCCGGCACCAGTGGCCAGCCGGTGACTTTCTCGCGCATCACCGGCAGGTCGATGAAGCCAATGCCCTGACCTGCGCCAACATGCAAAGGCGTTAGCGCGTGCAGCCAGTACAATCTGGGTGTGGGTGGTGTATTTGTGGTAGCTGTCGTTGTCATTGTTTCCAGACTCCCCATAAAGCCAGGCCGAAGCCATCGTTTTGATTTTGTGCATCGGTACAGACCGATTGCAGCCAGAGTTTGTCGGCCAGTTCGGCGGGATCCCCGTCGATAAGCTCAAAGAAGTACACACTGCCTGCGGGCACCAGGCGCCGCACCGGTTTGGGTCCAGGTTTTTTACCACGTTCAATCAACCAGCCGGAAATGGGTCGCCAGCGGTCGATACAGGCGGATACCAGGCGTATGTGCACTTCTGTGCCGGGTGGCTTGCCGGTCAAATCGTCCTTGAGCCAGTCGGGCCGCCAGCCGGTTTCGAATAAGCCGGGCGTTGCCAGTACCAGTCGCAGATATTTGGCTCGACGAATTCGACTGCGTAAATCCGGCGGGCAGACCCAGGCTGTGGATGATTGCGCTTGCCAATGCACCAGGCGGCGCTCTCCCCCAAACGGGTGGTAATCGTCCAGTGTTTGCAGAATGTCAGCAAAAGAAGGCAAAGAAGGCTTGGCGTTGACGCGTGCTGCTATGGTCAGCGGTTGGTACTGGCCGGGCAGATTGAAATCCAGCCCGGCTGTTTTGAACAACATACCTTCCTTGGCAGTGCCGGTTTCAGATGAAATCCCTTCCTTGGCAGTGCCGGTTTCAGATGAAATCCCTTCCTTGGCAGTGCCGGTTTCAGATGAAATCCCTTCCTTGGCAGTGCCGGTTTCAGATGAAATCCCTTCCTTGGCAGTGCCGGTTTCAGATGAAATCTGAACATGAAAACGCTCGTCTTGCGCAGGCGCGGCCAGAAAACCTTGCTCAGGGGTCGCCTCATCGGCAGATGTCGGTAGTTCGATAGGTTTTCCGGCCAGCCACGCGTGCATGGTATTTGCTGACCAGAACGCCGGCGATTTTGCCGGTTTGTTGCTGGTTTCTATGAGTAGTGGTTTTAATCCATTGTGCGGCAGGTTGCAGCCTTCGCCTTCTGCCATCTCGGCCATAGGTTTTATTTGGCAGTATGCAAGCCCGTCAGCATTGTCATTATCTTCCCATATCAGGATATCGCGCGGCGCGGGAAAAACAGTGTGTTGCGCCATTGCGGCAGCGGCCCTGCAATGTTCAATGCTTTGAGTTGTGTGATGATGTTCTTGAAATTATGCCCGCTTTGCTTGCCAACAAGACTGCGTAATGATCCGGCCAGCACCGAAGGATACGGCCAATCCAGCAGGCGCATGCGGGCACCCTGGCCTGCGCCGAAAGGGCGACCGTCGCGGGCAACGATGGGGTCGCGTGGTGTCAGTTTCAGGTAAGTCGTGGTGATCTCAGGCATCGCTTTCCTCCGGCTCAGCGCATAGTGGGTTCGTGCATGCCTGTTTGGCTGATTTGGCGATGCGGCGGGCAACCAGCCATTCATCCGCAAGACGCATAACATCGGGATGGAAAGCCTGCCGCCCCATCTGGCTTTCGCTGGCTTGCTGCAGGCTTGTGCGCAGCAGATTCTCAATAGCATCCAGCGGCGCATCGGGGCCATCGGTGCTGAACATTTTGCGTGCAAGCAAACGCCGCACATCGGCGATGATGGCGTCGTCTTCATTGGAGTTGGTCCAGTGGGCATAGTCATGTGCCAGTGTGCGCAGATCGTATGCTGCCCGATCCGGCAATTGCTCATTAATATATTGCTGCACCCATTGTTGCAACCGGCAGTCCAGGGAGGTTTCTTTGTCTTCCTGCTGATACCAGCGTCCGCGAACTATGATCGGAGGGCCGCTACGTGGATGCACATGGACTGCCAAGCCGTTGCGATCCGGTAATTTTGCGTTGCTTTCGGCAGCACGGGCAAAATTAAGCAGGTCTTCCAGTGGATCGAGGCAATGTCCTATGGCAACGCCAACAGACAAAGTGGGGTTATTGCCGTCTTGATCAGACCACTGGCGCATCGCGCCTTTGAAAGCTTCGTATAACTCACGCGCGCAGGCGATGCATTGATCTACCGGCACCATCACCATAATGTCGTCCGCACCGGCGTAAATCGGATGACCATAATGCTTTTTTGCGATGTGCCGGGACGCGTTGGCGAAATCTGCCAGCGCTTTCGAAAACGCCTGATGATCTTCAAGACTGTCGATATTATCGAGGGTTGCGCCCATACGGTCGCCGTCAGCGAATATGAACGCCAGATAGGGGTCTGGCTCACCGAATTTAAGCTCTCTGATAAGCCGGGTTAACTTCTGCTTGATGGTTTTGAGATGCTCGATGTCGCTGTCGGTCAAGAAGACAATCTCGTCGTCTGTTGCAAGGTTTTGTCGTTGCCGGATATAGCTATCAATTCGGTTTGGAAATAGTAGAGCGCCGTCATAAGGGAAAGGGTTGTTTTGGTTCTCCTGATAGCTACCCGTGCCGGTGGTGCTGTCAATCTCGGCACTATGAAAAACGGCAAGTTTTTGACAGATGGCGCGGATGTTACCAAGTAAGTGAAAAGAGTGTGCATTCGTTTTAGCGACTCCGCGAATCCAGGGATCTGCGGCTAGTCGCGTGACGGAAGGAAACGCTTCTTTTCTGGCTGCACGTTTGGTCAGACCGATGGCATCGAGTTCTTCACCGACGTTGAGCCGTAAGCGTTGAGCAAGTTCGGGATTATTTTTTAGTTTATCAATGCGAGTCTCGCGTTTTACAAAAACACTTTCCCGTGCACCGTCGAGAGAAGATTTAGGGATGATGTAATACCCTTGCCATCTCTTGAAATCCCGGCAGGCTTTGCGGCCAGCCAGAAGTTGCATGACGCGCTGGCGGCTTTTCTTATAATCACCTGTCAACGGCGTCCAGGCGGCGTAAAATTCAATAACATCTTCGAGTTGTGCGTTCCAGTATCGTTCGTTAATAACTGTTTTTGCCGCTTCCATCGCTTTCGCTGCTTCTTCTTTCCAGCGGTTTTCTGCCGCAGCCTGCGCTCTATCAGCAACCTCTTCAGGTCCTTTTTCAAGGTTAAGTGCAGGCAATGCTGCCAGGATGACATTTACACAACTCTGGTTTTCGTCCGAGAAAAAGGAATGAGCGTTGTCTGCGGGCGCGGGGAAGATAAGATTGCCGCCATTATCCTTAACAGCCTTTGCCGCAGCCTTGCTAATCTCCGATAACATCAGTGAACCGTACCAGAGGTCACGAGTACGACGCGCCGCTGAGATGAAATCCTGTACTGGGCCAAGCGTGATGACGAGAAGATGCCCGCTCATGGCTTGACTACCTCAAAGCCGCGTTCTTGTGCATAGGTCAGGAAGGCTTCCAGAGCTGAGCCTTTGGCGCTTCGGTTAGCCATTGGTGATTTAGGATAATTTGCTAATCTTGAATGTTGTATGTTGTCTTGATCCAATGATAACTTGGATCCAAGCTTAGAATTAGAATCAATTAAATTTTCTAAGCGTAATCCTTTTTCTAGAAGTTCATCAACCGTATTAATAGTTATAATGATAGGAAAAGCTTTGATTTCCTCATTGGGAGCAGGGCAAATAGCTAAAGGACGGATGACTAAAGGGCTAGTCATGCGATTTGCATTGCTGGGAAGTATTTGGCAATTGTTTAAACTGTCATTCTTTTCTTTTGAATCATCTCGGTTTTTTTTGAAATGCATGATAATAGGTAATCCAAATTCAGCTCTAGGGAACGCACTTCCTCTCTGGGCATCAATAGGGTGAATTAGGGTTTTGCTTTCCATATGATTTGGGTGTCCTTTTCCAGTTATAGCTCGCAAAGAATCTGCTTCAGGCCAATAAGATCGAGATCTGATACTTTGACGCCCTATTGGAATTTGTCTAAATTTTCGTAAAATTTTTATTGCAGATGCCCAAGCTTGGATAGTAGAGGATGGTCGTTTTTTTACATAAATACGTGTTGGTAGAGTTGGCCAATTGCGCTGGATAGTTGTGCTGGATAGATTGTATTTTTGACGGTGCGCACTGTACCATTGGGTAATTTGTTCTGATGCCGGGGCTAATTCGGGACAATATAATGCTCCACACCCGCGCCGAGTTCGTGAACCCAAGCCTCCAAAATTAACCCAAGCCCAAACGGCACATTCAACTTCTTTTTTATATTCGAAAGAGTTTTTTATTAAATAACTTTGAATGTAGATAATAAGATCGAAATTCAGAGAAATGATCATGCTTGCCGGAGGTTTATCCTTTTCTTCTCTAAAAGGAAAAAGACAATACTCAAACTCCCGAGAATTCTCGTTTTCAAGGACAGAAGAAAAAATATTTGTATATTTATATCTATTTTTTTCGTTGTCCCATGTTTTTATTTTTTTTCTGCATTTTTCAGGGCTTGAATATTCCAAATGCTTCACGTAAAGCATCAAGGGGCTAGGTACAGCAGTCGACCCCCATATTTCGTCTTCTCGCTTTTTTAGTTCAGTGGAATTTTGAAAATTAGCACCTCTCGTTGCGCGCCACCAGAATCGCAAGTGTCCACGGATAGTAGAAGGTCTGACAAGCGTTACCGGATCAGGTTCTCTTGGTTCTGATCCGCCACCAAACATTGGTGTAATCAATTGGATATGATATTTCAAAGTAGCAGTCTGTGTATTGACCTTGGCATCAATATCACTAAGGATAGGAGCTGCTTTTACGTTTCGTGCCATGCCGGTTATCTCCTTTGAGTTTTTGTTTTTGCGTCTTAATAAATGATTGAAGTATTATTTAAAATATGCCCTGGTTAAGAATCGATTTTTCTGGGCCACAGAACCATGGCCCTAAGCTTTCTTTTGAGGGAGTATCATTTTTCTAGATTTAGTAAGTTTTCATAAGACAGGAGCTGTTCAGAGAGGAATTTTTTCCTTCTTCACTGATATTGCAAAGATCAGATTCTTTGTCGTATGTGATATACCCGAGTCCAAATAATTTTAATGTATAATCACCAATGAATTGCTTTTCATTGATGTTATAAAAAAATAATGCGTTGTCTCCGTTTTTTAGATTTGAAAGAATATCCTTAGTTTTTATATCTCCATTATTTTCATTGATGGTTTTAAGTACAGAATAAAACCCGATTACGTCTATGGTAGTTTTGATGAATGGTACAATTTTGAAATAGCCATCTTTGTTGGGTTTTATTTTGACTGCCAGGTACTCTGATTGCATTTTGAGAAGCGCCACTTTGATTAATCATGTAGTGTTTGGTTGATTGAGCTGTAAAACTTGCCGCAGAGATTAAAGCTAAATTTATTGCATTAGTTCCACCCGTTAGATTGCACCAGATTTCCTTACCTTGACTCCCAGGACAGCTCAGGTGATTTTGGACGTGGAGTACTTTTTCGAAACAGTCCTGAAAATCATCAATGTCAACTTCACACCAATAAAGCATACGGCCTTTTCTGTTCGCTCTCTTCCAGACTTTCTTGAGTTCTTGTTTTAAGCTGGATCGTACGGTGTTTTTTATTGCTACTACCTGCGTACGGTGTTACTACGGCTCTATCCTGAATGACATCCCGACTGCTAAAAGCACAATAGATTCGATTTTACCTTTGGCTTCTTCATCATGCTTGATGCCGCCTGATCCCTGGAAAAGCCGCCGGGTTTCAACATTTGCTTTACCTTGCTCGATCAAATCAAGCGCTTTTTCTATGTAGTCAACAACGCAAGTTACTACACCGATAGATTTACCAAGACCCATAAAATGAACAGTACCCATCGAGAATCTCCTCGGTTTTAAGGATTATCTGGTCAATTTTTTTAAGCAGATTTTTACGTACTAAAATTGAGAAACAAATGTGGTGCTTTGGAAGTAGATAGCTTGAGGTGGCAGCAATCTGAGTTGCAGCCTTGTCTGCTGAAGGAGCGGATGATTCAAAGATCGTTGTCATGCTGCACAAAGCGCTTCTGATTATTAATTGGTGTGCACTCCATGCTTGATGCGCAAGCCGCACGAGGATGATGCTTACGATGATCTGAATTTCATTTATTTTAGTAGCATACCTGGCCGCTGAAGTCTGTGATAGGCATCACAAAAATAGGAAAATTGCTCTAGATATGAAACACGGTATCTGGCCGGGAAACCAACTATTATAAGCGACCGGGTCAATCGTTATGTCGAGTGTGTTGCCCAGATGATTGCCGCAATTGTTCTGGCGGATTTTCAATCTGAAGTGGTGGCCTAGTTCATCAGGACACTTTGTAAAGAGGGTAATTCAACAGAACGGGGTGGGAAATGACCATCCAGAAAACGTGCCGCCAGTACTCGCACGAATTCAAATTAAATTCAGATAGGTATGTGGTGCCCCGAGCAGGAATCGAACCTGCGGCCTTTCGCTTAGGAGGCGGAACGCTCTATCCGACTGAGCTACCGGGGCAATTGGATTTGATTGCGATGGATTGCACAAAGATGGTTATTTTAAAGCCAAACAGGCTCAACAACGCAAGTTTAGCATTTTTTTGCACGATGTCTGGATGTGCTCCTGTCAGTCTTTAGACCCGATACGCCTGGAAATGTGCCGATCAGTCCCCGACGCTTGTGCGCCGGCGTTGCCGCTTATGGTATTAGACGCCGGGACGGGGATCAGGCTAATCTTGCTTGCATCTTGGTAAACAACCTGGGAGTAGAACGTGCTGTTACATCTTTGTACCTGGCAGGAAGTGGAACAACGGCTGCGGGACAGCTGCGGCATTATCATACCCATCGGCTCGACCGAGCAGCATGGGCCGAATGGTTTGATCGGCACTGATGCGATTTGTCCGGAAGTGGTTGCTCGTGGTGTCGGCGAGAAGCTCGATGCGCTGGTCGGGCCGACGTTGCCGATTGGCAATGCGCAACACCATCTGGGTTTTCCGGGCAGCGTGACCTTGCGTCCTTCGACGCTGCTGGCAGTGGTGCGTGATGTAGTGCAGTCACTGGCTTATCATGGTTTCAGCAAGATTTATTTCCTGAACGGCCATGGTGGCAATATCGCCACTATTAGTGCGGCGTTCAGCGAATCCTATGCCGATATCACCCTGCGTGGAGGCCAGACCTATCATTGCAAACTGCGTAACTGGTGGGATGGCGACCGGGTTAAACAACTCAGTATCCGGCTCTACGGTGACAAAGAAGGTTCGCATGCCACCTGCAGTGAAGTGTCGCTGACACAATATGCCTACCCGGATGCGATCAAACGGGCCACGTTTAACGGCCAGGCACCGAAGAGCAGCGGTATTTTCGATGCCAAGGATTTTCGCGAACGCTATCCTGACGGGCGGATGGGTTCCGATCCGTCGCTGTCTACCCCTGAACATGGTGAGCAGCTTTTTCAGGCCGCGGTGGAGGATACGGCAGCCGATTATCTGCGTTTTCTGGAGGCTAAATAAGCCGCCCCGTAACTGGCCGTAACTGGCCGTAACTGGCCGTAACTGTCGTATCAGCAGATATCCGAATGGCTGGCCGGTGTGAGGTGGTTTTGCGCCAGCGCTGCCCGCAGGCTATCCATGGGGGCTGGCCGGGCGATATGAAACCCCTGCGCATAATCGACCCCGATCATTTTAAGTTGTTGTCGCGTGGCTTCGTTTTCAACGTGTTCCGCGACAACCTGGTGCGATAAAAGATGGGCAATATCGGTAAATGACTGCACCAGGTGCCGACTGATCGGGTCTTTATTGAGCTGACGGATCAGTGAACCGTCGATTTTTACCAGATCCACCGGTAGTTGACGCAGATAATTGACGGTCGCGATGCCGCTGCCAAAGTCGTCCAGGGCAAATCGGCAACCCAAAGCTTTCAGCGCTTCAATAAACTCGATGGCGCGGCTGAAATTGGAGATTGCTGCTGTTTCGGTAATCTCCAGGCACAGCCACTGCGCGGGTAAATTCCGGGTACTGAGGATATCTCGAATAAAACCAATGATGTTGGGGTTGTCCAGCGAATAGGCCGAGATATTGATATTCAGCTGAAACTGGTCTGGCAGCATGGCCTGATTAGCCTCCAGCCAGATAATGGCCTTTTCCAGCACATACCGATCCAGCCGGGCCGAGAGCCAGCGTTCTGCGGCCGGCAGGAACACCCGGGCAGAATGAAGTTGCCATCGTGATTGCGCAGCCGCAAGAGCACTTCAAAACAGCAGGGAGACTGCGGTTCAGGAGACTGGATTGGACGAATGGGCTGATAAAACAGGACGAAATTATCCGCATCGATTTCTTTGCCCACCCGCTGTACCCAGCGCGAGGCTTCGCTATGCCGGATAGCGTCGGCCTGATCTGCGCTGTATACCTGAATCCGGTTGCGACCTGACTCCTTCGCCAGCATCAAAGCGGTATCCACCTGCTGATGGGCCGTAACGCTATCGGGACAGCTATCGTCCAGTGCCATCGAATAATACTGACCCCGACATGAATAGGCTGGTCGTTCCACACGAAGCGAAACTGCTCGACTTCGTTGCGTATGGTTTCCATGAGTTGTTCGGCCTGTGGCAGCGAGCAGTCGGCCATCAATACCAGAAACTCATCGCCGCCGATACGGGCCAGCTGATGCTGTGGCTGCAGATTGATCCGGAACAGCCGGGCCAGTTGACGCAGTAATTCATCCCCCGCCTGATGACCGCAGATTTCGTTGACGGTCTTGAGCATATCCACATCCAGAAACGCCAGCGCATAGGCCTTGCCCTCGTGTCGGGCCTGCTGAATAGCCTGTTCCAGCAGGTGGTCGAAGGCGCGTCGGTTCAGCAGGCCGGTCAGGCTGTCTTGATGGGCCAGTAATTTCAGCTCCTGCTGTGCCGCATGCAGTGCATCGACGGTCTCCTTAAGTCGTTCTACCGTCAGTGCTGTGGCGATCGAAGTGGAGGCCATGGCACCAATCGTAGTGAGAATTTCGAGGTGCTCGGTACTATAGAACCGCGCTTCCGGGTGCTCGGAGTCGATAACACCGATGACTTCATCACGGTAAAAAATCGGTACAGCCAGTTCTGACAGGCGGATGTCGTCATCAATGATGTAGCGCGGGTCCTGGCGGGTATCGAGGATCAGTTCCGGTTTACCCGTCACGGCAACCGTACCCACGATACCCTGGCCCAGCGGTATGGTGATCGGGGCGAGTATTTCTTTGTCC
Organism: Gammaproteobacteria bacterium; assembly: GCA_041396125.1. Taxonomy (GTDB): domain Bacteria; phylum Pseudomonadota; class Gammaproteobacteria; order Competibacterales; family Competibacteraceae; genus JAWKZG01. The sequence goes on from JAWKZG010000006.1 coordinate 41,011, forward strand.
TGCGGGTTCTTGGGCCCGTGCGCAGCGCGCTGAACCAGCATTTCGCCAGTGTCATCCAGCAGATAAATGACACAGTCCAGAAATTCCAGTTGGGCGATAGCATGTTTGGCAATCAGCCAGAGAATCTCATCGACGGTATTAACGCGCAATAACGCCAGCGCAAAATCATTAATGATATGCAAATAGCGCTGCTGCCGTCGCAAACTCTGGTAAGGATCGCTGTGCTGGTCAGTTTTCAATGAAGTTGTTTGTATCAAGAGTAATCGTCTTAGTTGCTAAAGAATCGGGAGGGTGTGCGCGTAATGATTCTAGCTATTTGACTCATAAAATATTATTTTTTGTCCAAAGACAATTTATTATATCGTTTCATCATACTAAAAAATAATCGGCCTACTATATCCAAAGGCTGTGCTCTCAGCATTATTTCTTTGCGCGTTTATTGAGTTGATTCCGTTTATAACGGTTTAACAGGTTTAACCAGTTCAACTAGGGAGAATATCACTATGCTCTGCCCCCAGCCCATGACAATTTCGTCAGCTGGAAATACTCACCTGAATCATGCTTCTTGCCAGTCCCGCAAGCAGGCCTCGCAAGTCCTGCCCATGGTCGATGTAGGACCGCTTTTTCATGCTCGCACAACACCGCAGGAGCGACGCCGGGTTGCCGAACAGTTGGCGCAGGCCGCCACTGAGGTGGGCTTCCTTTATATTGTCGGGCATCCGGTCAAAGCTATGACAATTCGTAATGTTTACGCGGAGGCGGCGCGATTTTTTGCGTTATCCGAACGTACCAAGCTGAATTATTATATTGGCAGCAGTCCAAATCATCGGGGTTATGTACCCGTCTCCGAGAAAGGTGACTATGCCGACGAAAAAGAGCGGCATTACGAAGCTTTTGACCTCGGCCTGGAGTTGCCGCCGGATGACCCTGACTATACCGCTCATGATAAATTGATGGGACCTAATCAATGGCCAGCCCTGCCGGGTTTTCGGGAATCCGTGTATAGCTATTACGAGCAGGTGTCCGCACTAGCGCAAACCTTGCTGCGGGCGTTCGAGGTGCACCTGATGCTGCCCTCAGGCTATTTTGCTCAATTTATGCGCAAGCCCATTGCCCAGATGCGTTTGCTGCACTATCTGGAAAGCCGCCAGACGGCTCCGCAGGCCACCGTCCAGGATAGGACTAACGATATGAATATGGGCGCGCATACCGATTATGAATGCCTGACAATCCTGCATCAGACAGCGCCAGGATTGCAGGTTCTGAACTGTGCTGATGAATGGGTCGATGTGCCAGTGCAGGAGGATGCCTATGTCGTCAACATCGGCGACATGATGGAACTCTGGACCAATGGCCTGTTCAAGGCCACGCCGCATCGGGTGGTCAATTATGGCCGTGAGCGCTATTCCATGCCTTACTTCTGTGCCGCCGATTACGATGCTGTGATCGAGCCACTGCCCAGTCTGCGGGTTGCGGGACGCCGACCTCGTTACCAGGCCATGGTGGCGGGACATCATTTGCACGGTCAGTTGCTGCGCGATTTCCCCTATCTGCGGCGGCGCTTCGAACGCGGTGATCTGAGACTGCCGTTTGCTGTGCCGTCTGGCAACCAGTTTGAGCGCCGTCTGGCAGCCTGAGCACGGGATTCATTCATGCCGGAATGGAAAACAATCATCATCGTTGCCCTGGCGGGCCTGGCTCTGAGTGCCTCGCCGGGGCCATCGATGCTGTATGTACTGTCGCGCAGTATTGGTCAAAGTCATCGGGCCGGTCTGGTGTCGGCAGCCGGGCTGGCTGTCGGCGGTTTTGTGCATGTTGTGGCGGCAGCTCTGGGTCTGGCTGCACTGTTTATCTGGCTGCCGGTGGTGTTCACCGGCCTGAAGCTGGCCGGTGCGCTGTATCTCTGCTATTTGGGGATAGACATGATTCTGGATAAACCTGCGGCAGGTAGCGGGGAAGTCAAAAAAGTTCAGCTATTGAGCCTGCGGCAGATTTTTTACCAGGGTATTCTGGTTGAAGTGCTGAACCCAAAAACCTTACTGTTTTTTGTTGCCTTCCTGCCGCAGTTTGTTAATCCCGAGCTGGGTTCGATCAGTATGCAAATGCTGATTCTGGGTGCTCTGGTGCCACTCACGGCCATTCCTTCCGATCTGATCGTTGCTTTGACCGGGGGTGGTATCGCCGCTCGACTGGCGCGTAGCCCGACAGCCAGTCAGGCGCTGAACTGGCTCGGTGGTTTGATCCTGATTCTGCTCGGACTGAATCTGTTTTTGAACTGATCGCTACGATCCGTGCTGTTGCCAGTTGCTATTCCCACTCAGATTATTCCCACTGGTTGGCAACCCGTACCACCACAGTTTCCGGCTGCCGGTCAGGAGCAAATGCCAGCGCCAGCAGTTCCTGCCCGACAAACTCCGGGCTGTTGAAATGGCCGTGTTCCTTGAGGGCATGGAATTTGTCGACCTGCGGGAAATTTTCTGCCGAAGTGGCGCGGATCGTCTGCTGCATGGCGGTATCGACGACGCCCGGTGCAACAGCATATACTCGCAGGCCGTGTTCGGCTTCTTCCAGACTGACCGCTTCGCTGAGCCGGTCGACGGCCGCCTTGCTGGCGCAATAGGCGCTCCAGCCGGCATACGCATGTTGTGCGGCACCGGATGAAATATTAATCAGCACGCCGCCACCGCCTTGCCGGCGGCGATGCTGCAGATAGGCCTGGGTGCCATGCACCACCCCCAGCACATTGATGTTCAGCACCGTGGCAAACGCGGCCGGATCGATATCACGCAGGGGGGCAACAGGGTCCAGTACACCGGCATTGTTGATCCATAAATCAATGCTGCCAAAGGTGTTTTCGACCTCTTCTGCAAAGGCTTGCAGCGCCTGTGGCGCGGTAACATCAACTGCGGCTGTCACTGCCTGAGCGCCGGTAGGCGCGGTCGGCTGTGTGCGGGCACACAGGCCCAAACGCAGCCCCCGGGTGGCGAAATACTGCGCCATGCCCGCTCCCAGGCCGCGGCTGGCACCGGTTATGACTACCACTTTATCGGTATATTCACTCATAATTACCTCGTTTCAGGGTTTTTCAGAGTTATTTTAGAGTTTTTTCAGGGTTGTTTTAACGTTTTTCCAGAGTTGTACTAACAAGATGGCCCGTATGCGGCCTTTATAAAATATACCTTAGACCATCAGGAGGACATGTGAACGAAAATCACCCCGCCAGTAATCATCTCACGGGGGCCCGGTTTCTGGCTGAGGCGCTCAAGCATTGCGGCGTACGCGATGTTTTTATTGATGCCATCCTGCGCGCCAGCCTGATCGAGATGGAGCAGGTCGGGATCAACCGGGTCATGGTACATTCGGAAAAAACCGCAGCCTATATGGCTGACGGCTATGCCCGCGTCTCCAATCGTGTCGGGGTTTGTATGGCTCAGTCGGTAGGCGCGGCCAATCTTGCGGCCGGTCTGCAGGACGCCTATCTGCACCGTTCCCCAGTGCTTGCACTGACCGGGCGCAAACCACCGTTGTACCGTTATCGTAATGCCTATCAGGAAATCCACCATGCGCCTTTGTACGAGCCGGTCACCAAAATGCAGGCGAGCGTCGAGGTGGCCGATCAATTGCCCTTGCTGTTGCAACAGGCTTTACGCGAAGCGACAACAGGGACACCCCGACCGGTGCATCTCGATATCAACGGTTTGCAGGGCGAGCTGATCGAAGGCGCACGCTTGCACGCACCTTACTTCCCCGATCCCCGTTATGGACGGATTCCTGTACATCGTCCAGCCGCCGCGCCGGAGGAAATCGAGCGGGCTGCCGCAGCGCTGGCGCAGGCTCAAAAACCGGTGCTGGTGATTGGCACTGGCGCGATTCAGGCCGGTGCGCACAAGGCGGTCACGACACTGACGGAAACCTTGCAGATCCCGGTTGCCACCTCGCTTGGCGGGCGCGGTATTCTGCCCACCGTGCATCCGCATCATATCGGCGTGGTCGGCACGTATTCCGCGCCGGTCACCAATCAACTGGTACATGAAGCCGATCTGGTGATCTTTGTCGGTTGCCATACCAGCGATCAGGTGACCAATGACTGGACGGTGCCGGCTGCCGGTACGCCGATCATTCAGATCGATATTGACGGCAGCGAGTGTGGCCGTAATTACCCGGCTACCCTGGCCGTGGCAGGCGATCCGGCGGTCGTATTGCAAAACCTGCTGGACGCGACCGAAACTCAGGCCGGCTGGCGTGAATGGACGCGGGCCGCGAACGGGCGTTTCCAGGCCTGGCAGGCGTCGATGCTGTCTCACTGCCGTTCTGATGCCGCACCGTTGCGCGTCGAGCGGCTGTGTCACGAACTTGGTGAATGTTTGCCGGAAGATGCCGTGCTGGTCGCCGATACCGGTTATTCGGGGATATGGACCGGCACGATGGTGGAGCTGAAACACCCTGGCCAGACCTATTTACGCGCTGCGGGCTCGCTTGGCTGGTCATTTCCTGCCGCGCTGGGTGCCAAATGCGCAGTGCCTGACCGCCCGGTGATCTGTTTTTCGGGCGATGGCGCGATTTATTATCATTTAAGCGAATTGGAAACTGCCAAACGGCGGGATATCCCTGTCGTGCTGGTCATCAACAACAATTCTGCGTTTGCCCAGGGCATTCCCAAATACGTTCCCTGTATGGGGACAGCACGGGCAATCGCGATGAATTAAGCCGCTTCGGGCCAACCAACTTTGCCGATATTGCACGTGCTTTCGGGGTCGAGAGCATCCGCGTGGAGCAACCGCAAGCCTTACGCCCGGCGCTGGAGCGTGCTATCCAGTTGAATGCGCCGGTGGTGGTCGATGTGGTGACCGACGCAGAGGTTCGCGCCCCTGAAGCCTGGAGTCCAAACTCATGACAGATAAACACGATACTGCTATTGATAATGTCGCCATTATTGGTGCCGGTACGATGGGCCATGCGCTGGCTCTGGTGCACGCCCTGGGCGGCTGTCAGGTACGCCTGACCGATAATAGCGCGCACCAGCTCGAACAGGCACCAGCCCTGATCGAAGCGGCCCTCGATACCTTGATCGACGCCGGTAGTTTTGCGTCGCAAGATAAAGCCGAAGTATTAAGCCGGATCACAACCCGGGACACGCTGGCGGCAACCGCAAGCGGTGCGCAACTGATTATTGAAGCGGTCGTTGAAGACCGGGAAGTCAAGCGCACGGTATATCAAGAGCTTGATGAGAGTGCCCCGGAAGATGCCATTATCGCGTCCAATACGTCTTATCTGGATATTTTTCCGTTGTTGCCGGAACGGCGTTTACCGCGCGCTCTGATCACGCACTGGTATACCCCGCCGTATATTATTGATCTGGTCGATCTGGCACCTGGTCCGGCTACGGTGCCCGAAATCATGCAGACCCTGCAGGCTATGTATACCGGGTTTGGCAAACAGCCGGTGGTTTTTGCCAGCATGCTGCCGGGTTATGTGGCCAATCGTCTGCAGGCGGCGCTGGGCCTGGAGATTTTTCATTTGCTGGACGAAGGTCTGGTCAGCGCTGAGGATATCGATAAATCGATCATGCACGGCTTATCGTTGCGCATGGTCACCCTTGGCTATTTCAAAAAGCCGATTTCACCGGCCTGGACATGATGCGGCGGGCGCTGGCCAACCAGACGTACACACCACCGCCGGTACGCGATCACAGTGACAGTCTTGACCGGCTGATCGAACAGGGCCGTACCGGCGTCATGGCAGGAGCCGGTTTTTATGATTATGCCGGCAAATCGGCCGTGGAATTATTCCGGGAGCGGGATATCAAGCTGTTAAAGCTGAAATCCGCCTGGCAAAAAATTGAACAAACGGAGGGTAATTCATGATTCAAGCAGATCTAAGCGGCCGCAGGGCCATCGTCACCGGCGGCGCTTCCGGCATCGGTCTGGCAACCGTCACCATGCTGGCCCGGATGGGCGCTAAAGTTGCCCTCAATTATCTGCCGGATGACCCGCAAGGGCCGGAACAGATTGCCCGGCTCACCGGGGCCGGGATGGACGTTATTGGCGCTCCGGGTAATGTTGCCCAGCCCGGTGTGGCGGAAAGCATGGTGACAACCGCCATCAAGGCTATGGGTGGGCTGGATTATCTAGTCAACAACGCCGGCACACCCAATACACCGGCGCCGATTCCGCCCAGTGATCTGGAACGGCTGGATGAAGATTTCTGGCAGATTATTCTGAACACCAATCTGATCGGTCCGTTTCGCTGCGCCAAAGCGGCGGCTGGTGCCTTGCGGGAAAGTCAGGGTGCTATCGTCAATACGGCGTCTATTGCCGGGCTGGGCCAGCAGGGTTCAAGCAGTGTGTATTCCGCTTCGAAAGCCGGTCTGGTTTCACTGACCCGCAGTCTGGCGCGCGGGCTCGGTCCAGAGGTGCGGGTGAATGCCGTCGCGCCCGGCTCGGTCAATTCACCCTGGCAGAAAGACTGGCCGCAGCAACGCAAACAGGAATCTGCCGAACGAGCCGCGCTGAAACGCATGTGCGAGCCGGAGGATATCGCCGAGGTGATCTTTTTCCTCTGCGTCAGCGGACGCATGATTACCGGCGAGACCGTTGTTGTCGATGGCGGCCTCACGCTGTAAGGCGTAAAACCTGGCCCATAAAACTTTGCTAGGCGCTGATCCCGAACAGGCTGGTCAGTGATTGGGTCTGCACCAGCGCCTGCATGTCGGCCGCTGATGGGCGTTGCTCAAAGCGGCTGGCGGCATCCAGTACTTGCGGCAGCAGTTTGATATCGCCAACAGTATTCAGAAAAATATCCGGCTCGCCGAGCACCCAGTGTACCGCCCGCTCGATCTCCTCTGGCGTGTCCAGCGGTTCATACCAGGTGTTGTGATTCGGGGATGTTGTCCCCCAGGGGCCGCGGGCGATGGCTTTGATGGTCTGCACCGCCACATTGCGTTCCCGGCAGAGATGCAGCACATCGTCGAAGTCCTGCCGGTAGCGATCGTTCTGATACATCACATAATTGTAGGGCAGCAGGATCGAATCGAAGTCAAAGCGGGCCAGGCTGCGTTTGTGCATGGCTGCTATTGTCCAGCCATGACCGGTCACGCCGATGTAGCGCACCAGTCCTTCCTCGCGTGCCTGCAGCAGGGCTTCCAGCGCACCGCCCGGACCCATCGCGGTATCCCATTCATCGGGGTGGGCGAGGGCATGCAGCTGGATCAGATCAATCTGCTCGACCTGCAGTCGCTGCAAGGAACGCTGCAGTTCTTCCCGCGCTGCCGGGCCGCTGCGCTGACCGGTTTTGGTAGCCAGAAAAAAATCCTTGCGATGATTCTTCATCCACGGGCCGATACGCACTTCCGCATCGCCGTAGCGGGGTGCAGTATCGATGTGATTAACGCCGTATTGTAATAAGATGTCCAGGGTGTGATCGGCTTCTGCCTGGCTGACGTTTTTCAGAGCGGCAGCACCAAACAGCGTTACGGTGCTGTGGTGGCCGGTACGACCAAACGGACGTTTTTGGATCATGATTGCTTGCCGATGGTGTGGTTGATGGGTGCAAGCAGTGTAACCCAGAGGTTCCCTGTATGGCGATTTGGGCTTATGAATGTCACCCCTGCGGTGCTGTTGAAGGCGATGTCAATCCGGTCTGGTATGTGGCGCAGATCGCTATCGACGAGATGCCTGCGACCACGCGTATGGTAAAAGTCAAAGTAGGTCGACACTGGCGATGTGCCCGTGTTGACAGACACCGAAAACAGTCGGTTGAGGGGCTGCTGCTGCGCACTGCCATCGCCAGCCCGGCGCAATCCTGCGCGGATTGCGAAGACTCGGAATGAGTCGTATCGCGGTGGGAAAAAATAGCTGCCGACTGCGGGTATAAAAATCCCGGCAGTGGGACACACACTTAACAGCAACAGCGAAGCGCTATCATTATGTGTCTAGGTATTCCCGGTCAGATTATCGAAATTACCCACGCTGAGCATAAACTGGCGAAAGTGGTTATCGCCGGCGTCAAGCGGAAATCAATATCGCATGCATTGTTGACGCCGAACACCCGATCGAGTCCTGCGTGGGGGATTGGGTATTGGTGCATGTGGGTTTCGCCATGGCCCGTATCGATGCCGACGAAGCCGCCCGAACTCTGGAACTGCTCACCTTGCTCGGTGAAGCCCAGGCCGAACTTGAGGCGATGCAAAACACCGAACAGTAAAGAGCCTTGCATCAAGCAGGATGGTCCAATGGTGGGGACTGACTGAAGCAATCATTAAGGAGCAATCATTAACTGGCAAGGGATCAGCCCGGATCACCGATCACTGGGCATCACTTGGGAGCCTGTCATGAAATATGTGGATGAATTCCGCGACCCGGATAAAGCGCAACGCTTATTGCAGGGCATTCAGCAACAGGTCGCGCAGCTTGATCGCGATAAGCCCCTGCAATTAATGGAAGTGTGCGGTGGCCATACTCATTCTATTTTTCGTTACGGCCTGGAAAACCTGCTGCCCGAGGCCATCGAGCTTGTGCACGGGCCGGGTTGCCCGGTGTGTGTCCTGCCGCGCGGGCGGGTGGATGACTGCGTAGCGCTGGCAGAAACGCCGGGCGTGATATTGACCACTTTTGGCGATGCGATGCGCGTGCCGGGATCACAAAAAGCCTGCTGCAGGCCAAGGCCGAGGGCGCGGATGTGCGGATGATGTACTCGCCGCTGGATGCCTTGAAACTGGCGCGACAGCATCCCGCCCGCGAAGTGGTGTTTTCGGTCTGGGTTTCGAAACCACCATGCCGAGCACGGCGCTGACCGTCTTGCAGGCAGCGGCTGAAGGGATCGATAATTTCTCCCTGTTTTGCCAACATATCACCATTATTCCGACGATGAAGGCGATTCTGGATGCGCCCGATCTGCAACTCGACGGTTTTATCGGGCCAGGTCATGTCAGCATGGTGATCGGCCAGCAGCCGTATCGTTTTATCGCTGAACACTACCGCAAACCGCTGGTGATCGCCGGCTTCGAGCCGGTGGATATTCTGCATTCGATCTGGCTGTTGTTACAGCAACTGATTCAGCAGCGCTGCGAGATTGAAAACCAGTACCGCCGGATAGTGCCCGAACACGGCAACCCGCAAGCCCTGGCGGCAATCGAGCAGGTTTTTGAACAGCGCGAGGTCAGCGAATGGCGTGGACTGGGCACGATTGAACATTCCGGCGTCAGAATACGCGAGCGCTATGCCCGCTTTGACGCTGAACGCAAATTTGCTGTGGCCAATAACCACATTGCCGATCCGTCAGTGTGTCAGTGCGGCGAGGTTCTGCAAGGGATGATAAAACCCTGGCAGTGCAAGATTTTCGGCACGTCTTGTACGCCGGAGTCGCCGCTCGGTGCGCTGATGGTGTCGTCGGAGGGGGCGTGTGCGGCGTACTATCAGTACGTCCAGCCGAGCGCCACGCAGCCCGCATGAGCGATACCCCGCGCGACAGCCGCGTCACGCTGGCTCACGGCAGTGGCGGCAAAGCAATGCAGGCGCTGATCAATGACGTCTTCGTCCGCGCCTTTGATAATCCGCTGTTGCGACCGCTGGAAGATCAGGCCCGGCTGGTTTTATCTGATTTGGCCCGCTACGGCGATCGGCTGGCTTTTACGACCGACAGCTTTGTGGTCGATCCCCTGTTTTTCCCTGGTGCTGATATCGGTCAGCTGGCGGTCAATGGCACTGTGAATGATCTCGCCATGAGCGGGGCGCGGCCTTTATACCTGAGTTGCGCGATGATTATCGAAGAAGGCCTGGAGATAGCCACTTTGCAGCGGGTTGCAGCTTCCATGCGCATGGCTGCCGAGGCCGCCGGGGTGGTTATCGTCACGGGTGATACCAAAGTGGTGCCGCGCGGGGCAGCGGATAAATTATTTATCAATACCACTGGACTGGGTGTTATTCCTGCCGGTGTGAATATCCAGGCCATTAACGCCCGGCCGGGCGACCGGATTCTGCTCAATGGTTATCTGGGCGATCATGGCGCGGCGATTGTTGATGCGCGGGGCGAACTGGCGCTGGAAAACACCATCACCAGCGATTGTCAGCCTCTGCATCAGCTGGTGCAGGCGATGCTGGCCGTGTGTCCGGATATTCACTGTCTGCGCGATGCCACCCGTGGCGGTTTGGCGACGGTATTGAACGAATTTGCTGCCAGTGCCGGTTGCTGTCTGCGGATCGATGAACGGGTGTTGCCGGTGCGGGATGAGGTACGCGGCATGTGTGAAATTCTGGGGCTGGACCCTGTTTATCTGGCCAATGAAGGCAAACTGGTCGCCCTGGTGCCGGCGGCCGCAGCCGAGCCGGTACTGGCTGCCATGCGGGCGCAGCCGGCAGGCCGCGATGCGCTGATTATCGGTGAGGTGCTGGCCGCACCACAAGGGCGCGTGGTCATGCGGACCCTGTTTGGTGGCGAGCGTATCGTCGATAGACTGGTCGGCGAACAACTGCCAAGAATTTGCTGAGCATGCATGAACTGGGCATTACGCGCACGATTGTCACTATCGCCAGCGAGCAGGCAGAGGGTGGCAAAGTTATCCGTGTGCTGCTGGAAATCGGCCAGCTGAGTGCGGTCATGCCTGACGCCATACGCTTTGCTTCGATGTAGTCAGCCAGGGCACGGTACTGCAAGGCGCGCAGTTGCAAATCCATGAAACGCCCGGCCGCGTCCGTTGTCAGGATTGTGGCAGGGAATTCACCATTCAGCAGTTGCCGGCGCGTTGTGTCTGTGATTCTGCCCGGCTGGATATTCTGGCCGGTGAAGACTTGATCGTTAAAGAGATAGAGGTGATCTGATGTGTACACACTGTGGTTGTTCTGTTACTGCCAAAACCAGCATCCATAAACTGGACCAGACCGGTTCAACCGGGTCCGCGCACGGGCATGCTCATGCACATGATCACGATCACCCGCACGCCCATCCGCGCACTCATACACACGATCATGTTCACTCGCACGGCCACTCGCATGACCATGACCACCCGCAGAGTACAACAAAGGTGCTGGAGCAGCGCATTCTGGCCAAGAATGACCAACTGGCCGAACGTAACCGGATCTGGTTTGAGCAGCATAATATCCTGGCGCTGAACCTGGTCAGCTCGCCTGGTGCCGGGAAAACCACTCTGCTGGAACGCACGATCCGTGATCTGAGCGCAGAGCGGCCCATCGCGGTGATTGAAGGTGATCAGGCCACCGCCAGGGATGCCGAGCGCATTCAGCGCACCGGTTGTCAGGTGGTGCAGATCAATACCGGCACCGGTTGCCATCTGGAAGCCGCCATGCTGGCGGACGGGCTGCATACTCTGCAGCCGCCGCAAAACGCTATCGTAATGATCGAAAACGTCGGTAATCTGGTCTGTCCGGCCTTGTTCGATCTGGGCGAGCGGGCCAAGGTCGTGATCCTGTCGGTCACGGAAGGCGAGGACAAACCACTGAAATACCCGCATATGTTCCGGGCGGCGGATATTATGATACTGAATAAAATCGACTTGCTGCCGTATCTGCAATTCGATCTGCAGCAATGTCTTGACGCGGCTTATGCGGTCAATCCGGCGTTACAGGTTTTTCAACTCTCGGCGACCACTGGTGCGGGTCTGTCCGCATGGTACGACTGGCTGCGCAGTCAGTCGTCTGTACCGCTTTCGTCTGTCAGTTAGCTGCCATTACCGCTGCGCTGTAATCAGCCGGGCCACGATTTCACGCACCTGATCGGGCATGAACGGTTTTTCCAGATACGGTCGACCGCATTGCTCCAGAAACAGGCGGTAAGGTTCACTGAGTAAATCGCCGGTGGCAAAAATAAAGCGCTCGCGCAGGTGTGGATAATGGCGCGAGACCTCGGCAAACAGCGCCGGCCCGTCCATCTCCGGCATGCGCAGGTCACAGATGATGACATCGTAGTCCTCGCTGGCCAGCCGGGTCAGCGCTGCCTGGCCACTGTCCACTGCGTTGACCTGCCAGTCTTCCCGATCCAGAAACTCGATCAAAAGCTCGCCGATGTCGATCTGATCATCAATGATCAATATGTGCGCCTGACCGCGTTCTGCGCTGATCGCGGCCGGTTTGACGGGTTGTTCTGCAGTCGCGCCGTTAGCGGGTAGACGGACCCAGAAGCGGGCACCGCCACCCGTTGCCGCATCAACCCCGATACTGCCGCCGTGTGCACTGACAATGCCGTGGCAGACGGACAGCCCGACCCCGGTACCTACGCCGGTTGGTTTGGTGGTGAAAACGGATCAAAAATACGCCGCCGCAGTTCGGCCGGCACGCCAGGTCCGGTATCGCAGATTTCAATCTCCGGTTCCGCGCTGTCGGCCAGATAGCGGGTTGTAATGGTGATGCGGCGCTGGTCGCTGTCATCGCTAATGGCCTGTGAGGCGTTCAGCAGCAGATTAACGAAGACCTGACTGAGCTGGTCGGGATCGCCCAGTACTGTGGGCAGTTGCGGGGCAAAAGCGCAACTGACCTGGATATCCCGATTGCGCATCTGATAAGCCACCAGATCCAGCGTTTGTTCGAGCAGGCTGTTCAGTTGCACCGGCAGCTTGGTACGGGGTTCATCGCGCGCCATGGCGAGGAAAATCTTGACGATCTTGGCACAGCGTTCCGCCGCCTGACGGATGCGGCTGGCACGTTTGAGCAGGGCCGGTTCGGTGAATTCGATCTGCAGCATCTGGGCCTGGCCCAGCACCACCGACAAGGGGTTGTTCAGTTCATGCGCGACACCGGCCAGCAGCATGCCCAGCGCGGACAGTTTTTCGCGCTGATAAAGCGTCTCCCGCTGGCGCTGGACTTCTTCTTCGGCTTTCGCCTGGTTGGTGACATCGGTGAAGGTGCAAATGATCATGCCGTCGGGCAGTTTCTGGCGCCGGATCTCGATCAGCCGACCGTTTGGAAACTCATGCCGGTAGGACTCATGCGTCAGATCCCGGTATGCCTGCAGGCGTTGCGCGACCACGTTGTCGATCGTGGCCTGCGGTGACTCGCCCGGCAGGTGCAGACCATATTCAAGCCGGTTGCGGATCAGCGCTTCGACCGGCGTACCGGGCCGGCCCAGCTCAAGCGGGTAGCCGACAATATCGTGCAGTCCCTGATTGGTCAGTACGACCCGTAAATCCGGGTTGAGTACGATCACGCCCTGGGCAATGTTCGCCAGTACCGCTTCGAGCTGTTTGGTGCGTTCCAGCAGCTCGATTTCCAGTTTGCTTTCATGGGCTTTAAGCGCAAATTCTGCCTGTTTGCGCGCAGTAATATCGGTGCGTACGGATACAAATCCACCCGTCGCCAAACGTTGTTCCCGTACCAGGTCCCAGCGCCCGTCCGGCCACTGGTCTTCTTCCAGGTGCAGCGCCTGACTGCGACGGCGGGCCAGAAACTGGCGAATCCACGGCTCTTTGTCGCTGTTTCGCAGAGCGGGATCGGTGACAACATTATTGGCAACACTGCGGCGCACCATGTCTGCCATCGCCGTGCCTTTGATCTTGTCCTGCGCCGGCAGAAACGGAAATATCTGGTGGAAGCGGCGATTGGTCAGTACAACCCGGTCGTCGGCGTCGTACAGAATAAAGCTGTCCGATAACTCGTTGATGGCCTCCCGCAGCAGGCTTTCACTGTGCTGTGTTTGTACCTGCTGGCTGACGTCCTGCAGGGTCACCAGCACGGCCGGACCACCTGGCCAGTCAAACCGTGATTCGCTGATTTCCAGCCAGCGCAGACCGCTGCGGGTAGTCAACGGGATAATGTCAGGCGGCTGCACGACACTCTCATGCAGCACTGCATCGGCGCGCTGCAGACGGGCGGCTTGCAGGGCTGGCGGGAATAAATCCAGCAGGCTGGTCTGCGCCAGCAACTCCGTCGGCGCGGTAAAACCCAGCAAGCGGGCGGCAGCGGTATTGGCGTATAAAGGGGAAAACTGCCGATGAATCAGCACGCCGCCGGGAATGGCATCGAGAATAGCGGCATGAGGCACAGCATGGCCTTCGGCAGAATAGTCTTCGGCAGACGGGGCCGAGTCCGGCGTTGGCGGGCGTGTGTGTTCCGGCATGGCTGGCCTTACGGGCATACGCGGCATCGATAATGCAGTCTAACCTGCTCGGCGATCCCGTAAAAGAGGCAGCGTAAGACCTCGTGCAAAAACTCGGGCAGAAATACTGGCCAGACCGTCACTGTACGGTCTGCAGCAAGCTGCGTATAGTCGCATTTTGATCTGGATCAAGATGTCATAAGCAGCAATAGCGCACTATTATTAATATGATAGATAAGCAGATAGCGGAACAGGCACCGGGGTGGGTGAGCGGCATTCGAGGCAGTGTGGTGCAGGTGCGCTTCGAGGCTGGCGTGCCGGCTTTGAATACCCGATTATTGGCTGGTAAAAAGCGGCATATTGTGCTGGAAGTGGTGTCCCATCTCAGCGCAGAGGATGTTAATTGCATCGCGCTTACCCCGACCGGCGGACTGGCCCGTGGCGAACCGGTTTTTGATACCGGCCAGCCCTTGAGCGTGCCGGTGGGCGAACGCCTGCTGGGGCGTATGCTGAACGTGCTCGGTGCCACCGTGGATGAGGGCGAACCGCTCAGCGGTGGCGAATGGCGGGCGATCAATCAAGCGCCGGTGGGTCTGGCGCGGCAGAGTGTGCGCACCGAAATCCTGGAAACCGGCATCAAGGCGATTGATCTGCTGACGCCACTGGAACGCGGTGGCAAAGCCGGTCTGTTTGGCGGTGCCGGGGTCGGTAAAACCGTGCTGATCACGGAATTGATTCACAATATCGCCCAGCATTATCGCGGTCTCAGTCTGTTTTGCGGGATTGGCGAACGCAGCCGAGAAGCCGAAGAACTGTACCGTGAAATGCGTGATTCCGGCGTGCTGGATAAAACCGTACTGGTATTCGGCCAGATGAACGAGCCGCCCGGCGCGCGCTTTCGGGTCGGGCATGCAGCGCTGACTATGGCCGAATATTTCCGCGACGATATGGGCGGGATGTGCTGTTGCTGATCGACAATATATTCCGTTTTATCCAGGCCGGTTCGGAAGTCTCCGGGCTGCTGGGGCGGATTCCTTCTGCGGGTCGGTTATCAGCCCACGCTGGCCAGTGAGCTGGCCGCCCTGGAAGAGCGTATCTGCAGCACGCCAAGCGGCGCGATTACCTCGATTCAGGCGGTATATGTACCGGCTGACGATTTAACCGATCCGGCGGCAGTGCATACCTTCGCGCATTTGTCGGCCTCTATCGTATTAGCTCGCAAACGCGCCAGTCAGGGGCTTTATCCGCCGGTAGATCCGTTGGAGTCGAATTCCAAAATGTTGCTGCCAGGGGTGGTTGGTGAACGCCATTACCGCATTGCCCAGGCGGTGCAGAAAGCCTTTGCCGAGTATGAAGAACTGAAAGATATTATTGCTATGCTGGGTTTGGAAGAACTGACTGCAGAAGACCGTCGTACGGTCAGTATCGCCCGGCGGCTGGAGCGGTTTCTGACCCAGCCGTTTGCAGTCACAGAACATTTCACCGGGATACCGGGGCGGCTGGTGCCGCTGGCGCAGACTCTGGACGGTTGCGAGCGCATCCTGGCCGGCGAGTTCACGGATTATCCGGAGCAGGCCTTGTATATGATCGGTGCAATTGATGAGGTAGCCAGTGAGGTAGCCAGTAATGCGACTGATCATACTGCTGCCGGGTGAAACGCTGCTCGACACCGCCGTCAGCAAGGTGATCGCGGAAGCTGCAGACGGCTCATTCTGTCTGCTGCCCCGGCATGTGGACTGCGTTGCCGCGCTGATTCCCGGTCTGCTGATTTATCACGATGCGCAGGGCGAGGAACACGTTCTGGCGGTGGATGCCGGTACGCTGGTTAAATGGGGGCCGGAGGTCAGAGTCTCGGTGCGTCGGGCCGTGCAAAGCACCGATCTGGCCGCCCTGAAAGACACCGTCGAGCAGCAGTTCAAGCGGCTGGATGAACACGAAAGCAGCGCCCGTAGCGCACTGGCGCGACTGGAAGCCAGTGTGATGCGGCGCTTCGTGGAACTGTGATGAAGCCGAAAACACCCCCAGAAAAAAAACCTGAGAAGCCCGACTTTTCCGCTCAGATCGAGCGTAAAGTGCAACGCAAACTGCGTGCCCGCGAGCATCCGGGGCAGAATATTTATTTCTGGCTGGGCATGTTCGGCATGGTGGGCTGGTCAGTTGCTATACCTACGCTGCTGTCGATAGTGGCGGGGGTGTGGCTGGATCGGCATCTGCCGGTCGATTTTTCCTGGACTTTGACACTGCTGGTGCTGGGCATCGGGCTGGGCTGCTGGAATGCCTGGTACTGGGTGCAGCGCGCGCAGCGGCAACGCACTGGCGAACAAACGGATGAACACGCTGAACATGAACGCTGAAACACTCCTGTTATATCTGTTGATCATGCTGTCCGGCGCACTGCTGGGCGGGGTGTTTTTCGGCGGTTTGTGGTGGACTGTGCGGCGTTTACCGCAGGCAAAACACCCGGCTTTACTGACGCTCGGCAGCCTCAGCCTGCGCATCGCACTGGTGGTGTTCGGTCTGTACGGGCTGATGGCGGGCGAAGTCTCACGTCTGGCGGCGGCGCTACTCGGGTTCTGGCTGATCCGGCTGTGGTTTATGCGGCGCTTGCGGGTGTCATCTGCGGCTGCTACCACTGTGCCTCTGGCCGGTAATAACAGTGCTGACGGATGAGTGGGAGTTGATTAAAGCATGACGATTAGTCCTGATGAGATCATTTACTGGCAGTGGGGTGTGCTCAAAGTAAACGCCACGCTGGTCTTTACCTGGCTGGTCATGGCGATTCTGGTGCTGGGGTCGCGCTGGATTACCCGGCATTTGCGCCTCGGTGCCGAGCGATCACGCTGGCAGAACGGACTGGAGGTGATCGTCACGGCTATTCGTGGTCAGATTCGCGAAGTCAGTCAGGCCCAGGCCAATCAGTATCTGCCGCTGATCGGCACGCTGTTTTTATTTATTGCGCTGGCCAATCTGCTGGCGGTGGTGCCGGGTTACCATCCGCCGACCGGATCACTGTCAACCACCACTGCGCTGGCGCTGTGCGTGTTCGTTGCCGTGCCTTGGTACGGTATCCGCCAGCAGGGACTGAGCGCTTATCTGCGCCAGTATCTGCAGCCGACGGTATTCATGCTGCCGTTCAATATTATCGGTGAGTTTTCGCGTACCCTGGCGCTAGCCGTCCGACTGTACGGCAATATCATGAGCGGAGTCGTGATCGGCGCGATTCTGCTGACTATTGCACCGTTTTTTTTCCCTGTCCTGATGCAAGTGCTCGGCCTGCTGACCGGTTTGATCCAGGCTTATATTTTTGCCGCGCTGGCGCTGGTCTATATCGTCTCGGCCAGCGTCAGCCATCAGACTGAACCGCACTCAACCCCGACCTCAACTAAGGAGAAAACTACCCATGCTGGATAACGCCAGCCTGATCGCCGCTGTATCTATTTTCACTGCCGGCCTGACCATCGGCCTGGGCTCTATCGGTCCGGCACTGGGCGAGGGACGCGCCGTTGCTCAGGCGCTGGCCGCGATTGCCCAGCAGCCGGATGAGGCCGGCACTATCACCCGCACTTTGTTTGTCGGCCTGGCGATGATCGAATCGACCGCAATCTATTGCTTTGTGGTCACCATGATATTGCTGTTCGCGAATCCCTACTGGCCCGGCTGACCATGCAGGTAGATGGCTTCACGCTGCTGGCGCAGGTGGTTAATTTCCTGCTGCTGGTGTATTTACTGAAACGGTTTCTGTATCACCCGATTATTGCTGCAATAGATCGCCGCGAAGCCGCTATCGCAGCCCAGCTGGCGGCGGCTGAGCAATTGCAGCAGGACGCTGCCGCTGAACGTGAGCGCTACCAGCAGGAGCAGCAACAACTGGCGGCACAACGTCAGCAGATGCTGGACCAGGCCCGTA
This sequence comes from Gammaproteobacteria bacterium, assembly GCA_041396125.1. Classification (GTDB taxonomy): domain Bacteria; phylum Pseudomonadota; class Gammaproteobacteria; order Competibacterales; family Competibacteraceae; genus JAWKZG01. The sequence continues at coordinate 58,958 of JAWKZG010000006.1, forward strand.
ATGAAGCCGCCGCACAACAGCAGGAGCAACTGGCGCAGGCTCGTCATGAGGTTGAGCAGACCCGTCAGCAGTGGCTGGCTGAACTGCAGCGTGAGCAGAGTCAGTTTTTGCATGAGCTGCGCCGCCAGATGGGTACAGAGCTGTGCGCACTGGCCCGGCAGGCGCTGGCCGATATGGCCGATGTCGATTTACAGGATCAGCTGATCGCAGTGTTTCTCCGCCAGCTGCGCGAACTGCCAGCGGCACAACGGGCCGGGCTGGCTGATGCCAACCTGAGTGTGGTGACGGCCTTGCCGCTCGATCCGGCCCGCCAGGAACGCTTGCAAAGCGCTCTACAGCAGATTCTGCAAAACAGCAGCGTGCCGGCGTGCGAACAGCAGCCGGATCTGATCTGCGGTATTGCCCTGCGTACCCCGCAGGGCGAACTGGGTTGGGATCTGAGCGAGTATCTGGGTGAATTAAGCGATCGTTTGCGCGAACGCATAGAGAACTACGCGATAGGAGCTGAAAATGAGCCTGCTGACGGCGCTGAACGCGAGCAAACGTGATCTTGACACCGTCCTGAAGGACTGGCAGCCGACACTGCGGGTTCGGGAGACGGGCCGGGTACTGGCGGTGGAGCAGGCCGTGGCGCGGGTTAACGGGCTGCCGGGCGTGCAAGCGGATGAACGGGTGGAGTTCCCGCACGGCGTGCAGGGGATAGCCTATAACCTCGATCCTGCCGAGGTCGGCGTGGTGTTGCTCGGCGACGGTCGCAAACTGGCCGCTGGTGACCCCGTCCGGCGCAGCGGTCGGGTGGTCGATGTACCGGTAGGAGAGAGCCTGCTGGGTCGGGTTGTGGATGGTAATGGCCGGGTGCTGGACGAACGCGGCAGCCTGTCGGCGCGGGAACACTGGCCGGTCGAGCGGGCCGCGCCGGCCATTATGGCACGGGCACCCGTCAGTGAGCCGCTGGTGACCGGCATCAAGGTTATTGACGCGCTGATCCCGATTGGTCGTGGTCAGCGTGAACTGATTCTGGGTGACCGCCAGACCGGCAAAACCGCGATCGCTCTGGACACTATCGTCAATCAGCACGATAAAAATGTCATCTGCATTTACTGTGCTATCGGCCAGCGCAGTAGCGCTGTGGCCCGTGTTATCGCTGCATTGCGCGCACACGATGCCATGCGCTATACCGTGGTGGTGGTGGCTGCTGGCGATGACCCGCCGGGCCTGCAGTACATCACCCCGTTTGCTGCTACCAGCATTGCGGAATATTTCATGCACCAGGGCCGGGATGTGCTGATTGTGTACGACGACCTGACCCGTCATGCACGTGCTTATCGTGAGCTGTCACTATTACTGCGACGACCACCGGGTCGGGAAGCCTTTCCGGGCGATATTTTCTATGTACATGCGCATCTGCTGGAACGGGCGACGCACCTGCGGGCGGGCGGATCGCTGACCGCGTTGCCGATTCTGGAAACCGAAGCGCAGAATCTGGCAGCGTATATTCCAACCAATCTGGTGTCGATTACGGATGGTCAGATTTATCTGTCGCCAGATTTATTTCGCAAAGGTCTGCTGCCCGCTGTGGATGTCGGGCGCTCGGTTTCGCGGGTGGGCGGCAAGGCACAATTGGCGGCCTACCGGGCAGTTACCGGCGCATTGAAGCTGTCTTATGCGCAATTCGAGGAACTGGAAGTTTTCGCCCGCTTTGGCACCCGTCTGGATGAGGCCACCCGGCGCACGATCCGGCACGGACGGCAGGTGCGCGAGATTCTCAAGCAGGGCCAGTTTCAGGCTTTGCCGCCGGCCGAGCAGGTGGCTGTCTTGGCGGCGACCAGTCAGCACCTGCTGGACGATATTCCGGCTGAACAGCTGGGGGCAGCGGAACAGGCGATCAGGCAGGCGCTGCGCACGCAAGGTAGTGCATTATGCGCGGCGATTGAGCGCGGTGCTGCGTTGACTGATGCGGATTTGCAGCAATTGCTGGCCATCGCCCGGACAGCACTGAACGGTATGGTCAAAGGATAAGCTGCTTGTGCCGGCCATCAGGGAAAAGCCATGACCCAGACCCAGGAAAGCTTGCAGCGCCGGATTGCCACCGTACAGGATCTGGGAGCCGTGGTGCGCACCATGAAAGCCTTGTCCGGTGCAACCATCCGGCAATACGAAAACGCCGCCGCCGCTGTGGGTGAATATTACCGCACCGTCGAACTGGGGCTGCGGGCAGTATTGCACGGTGTGCCGTTGCCGCGTCTGCCACACCGGCCACCGGATGCTGCCGTGGGCGTCATTGTAATCGGCTCTGATCATGGCCTGTGCGGCCGCTTCAATGAACTCATCGTGCAGCATGTCGTAGATGAACTGAAGCAGCTGCCACCGGCGCCGCATTATGCGCTGGCGGTCGGGGCGCAAGTGCAGATGCGACTGGACGAGCTGCAGTGTCCGGTGACGCTTTCTTTGCCAACGCCGGGCTCGGTGACGGCAATGACCCGGACGGTGGAACAGCTGCTGCTGGAGATTGATCGCTGGCGCAGTCAGGAGAAGGTATTCGAGGTGCTGCTGGTGCATCATTCCCCGACCGGGCGATCCTTGTACCGGGCCCAAAGCATGCGCCTGCTGCCGGTCGATTTCAGACACTTCCGACCGTTGGGCGAGCAGCCCTGGCCCGGTCGCAGTCTGCCGTATTTTTCGCAGGACCGGGCAGCGCTGCTGGCGGCTCTGATCCGGCAGTATTTTCTGGTCGTGCTGTTTCGCGCCTGTGCCGAATCACTGGCCTGCGAGCATGCGGCACGTCTGGCTGTCATGCAACGGGCAGATAAAAATATCGCCGAGCACCTGCAGGTTTTGAACAATCAATACCGGCAGCAGCGTCAGTCGGCAATTACCGAAGAATTACAGGATATTATCGCTGGCGGACTATACCTGGACTAACACCTGAATTAGCGGGGAGGGGAGGACGCTGTATGAGGATTTATAAAGGTAATAGCATTGTTATGATATTACTGTTTATCCTGGATAAACTGCCGGAAACAGCCTTCTGTGAATATTAGAAGCTGTGTAATAACAGCTTCTGAATCGTATGCCGTGTTGTCTGAGCTGCAGTCGGCTGATTTTCAGACGCCAGATGAGTCTTTTATCTTGTTGATGCCCAGCGCTTTCAGCAGATATTTTTCATAAACAGGCTCGGTGATGCCTTTGCGTACTTTGCGCATAAAATATTTTTCGAACGCAATTTTCGCAACATGTACCCACTTGCCTTCCGCTACCCAGGCGACATTGCGCGGCGGGAGCTGCGGCATGGCGACAAAAGCAACCCCTGTATTGCCCATATCCGCCAGGCAGATGGCATTCCAGGTGGCTTCTGTCAGAGTGTTGTTGCCGTCCAGTACCGCCCGAATATTATGCGCGACGGCGCGGACCATGCTTTCGATCATATAACCGGTCTTGGGGATGCCGGTGGGCACTGGCGTAGCCTCCGGTGGTGCAATGGCAATACAGACCCCGATGCCCCAGACATTGTTGTAACCGGGGTTGCGCTGATGCTGGTCAACCAGAATAAAACCGCGCGGATTGGTCAGTTTGTCGATTCCACGCACCGCATCCACACCGGTGAAAGCGGGCAGCAGCATCGAGTAATGGAATGGCAGTTCATGCCGTTTTTTCTCCTGTCCCTCGGCATCGCATTCAATGACGTACATGCGATCTGCTTCAATGCGTTCGACTTTGGCGTTGCAGATCCATTTGATATCGCGTTCGCGCAGGCTTTTTTCCATCATGCCTTTACTGTCACCGACGCCGCCCAGGCCCATGTGGCCGATATACGGCTCCGCTGTGACAAAAGTCATAGGAACCCGGTCACGAATTTTGCGTTTCCGCAGATCATTATCCATGATGAAGGCATATTCATAGGCGGGGCCGAAACAACTGGCACCTTGCACCGCACCGACCACCACCGGACCCGGTTGCTGCACAAACTGCTGCCAGGCCTGTTCCGCCTTGGCAGCATGATCAACGTGACAAACGGACTGCGTATAGCCGTCCTGCACTGGGCCCAAACCAGGCACTTCGTCGAATGCGAGTCGCGGTCCGGTGGCGATCACCAGATGGTCATAGCTGATGCTGCGGCCGTCAGTGAGTTCAATCATACTGACGTCGGGATGGACCCGCTTGGCACCGCAGGTGATAACCTGTATCCCTTTGGGCTCGAGGGTTTCGACCAGCGGAATCTTGATCTGCTCGGGTTTTCTCCAACCCACGGCCACCCAGGGATTGGACGGTACAAAATGAAAGGTTTCGCTGTCCGAGACAACAATCACCTGGTCGTCATCTCGCGCCCGTTCGCGCATTTCGTAAGCCATTGAAACGCCGCCTATCCCGGCGCCCAAGACAATAATCGTTGACATGATATTATCCTTCGGTAATTAAAGGTTCAAAGCTATCCTCAGTGCTGAGTTATCATCCGTTTCCGTAGCGTTGAAAGCCTATTCTAATTCTTTAATACTGGCCTTCTGGCATTAAGCAGGCGAAAATATGAAAAGCCGTATTATTAAATTACACCAATAAATTATAATAATCTAATTTATTTTTTAATAATATTATAGGTGGGCATGACGTTTACATTGATTCTCGTCAAGTTTATGACATTACATCGCATGGCAAGTCAGGCCCGAATGATAATCGCCCAGGGTGTGACTTAAACGGATAGTCACACCGTATTATGGCGTTGGGTTTTTTGGGTTAGCCGTTTTCTAAAGCTACTATGTGGATACGGGAAGGACCGTATTGCAGGAGTCAAACTAATTATGTCGTCTTTGCGTGAACAATTGCTGAAAGCAGGGCTGGTGAGCGAGGAGCAGGTCAAACGCAGCGAAACCGGCAAGCGCAAGCAGAAATATCAGGGGCAGAAGGATCGCAAGCTGGCACAGGAAGAAGCCGCTAAACGGCGTGCCGAAAAAGAGCGTCTGGCGCAGGAAGAGGCCGCTAAGCGCGAACGTGATCAGGCCCTGAACAAGCAGCGCGACGCCAAACAGAAACGGCGAGAGGAACTGGCGCGCATCCGCCAGCTGCTCAGTAAGCACCGTAAAAACGATCCCAATGCCGAGTTGCCGTATAACTTTCAGTCCGGCAAGGTGATCCGTAAAGTGCGCGTGACCGCACAGCAGCAAAAGCAGCTCGGTGCCGGCCGTTTGGGGATTGTGCGTAACCCGCAGGATGAGTTCGATTTCGCCTTGCTGCCGCGTGAGATTGCATTGAAAATCGGCGAGATCGAACAGCGTGCGCTGGTGGTGTTATATGACGAAGGAGCACCCGACGAGGAGGATGACTGGGGCGACTGGGAGTGGCCGCAGGAAGACAGCAGTACCGGCTAGTCGTCCGGCCGCGCCAGTTTTTGGACGAGTTGCCGGGTATAGCCCTCGTCCAGGCCGGCATTGTTGCCACGCGCTGCTTCCAGTCTGGTACGCAGTACCTGCAGACGGGTCAGCGCGCGGCAGTATTCGTCAGGGTCCTCAATCTGCAGCAGTAATTCCTCCGCAGTGTGAATTTCCCGGTGCAGTTCCAGTTCCGGCGGCAAAAAGCCGGAATTTTTTAAAATCCGGTAAGCGGCCCGTAATGCCGGTGGAATCATGCTGTCATCGTCCAGCTGCAGGGGACGGCCCGCACCCTGCAGATTGTTCAGTTCACCGCGCTCAATGGCTTGCTGGATATGCTGTTCGGCCAGGTGATCTATGATGCTCATGGTGTGCTGGGAGTGGGGTTAAAAATTATCCGGTTGCACTTATACGTCGGTTGTTTCGTATTTTTTCAGTAAAACACCTTCGCTGCCACAACAGCTGGCCGCACATTTCTTGACCGCATGCAGGTCGGCAGCTGTCCGGCTTAAATAGCTGGCAACGGGCAGATTTTCGCTCGCGCAGTCGCAACCTTTATCATCGTAAACATAAACATTGCGCAGACCGACTACCCGCGCCGCATCATGCGCCTGCCATAAACTGGCGCTGGGCGTAGGTGGCAGATGGCTGAGCCGGTAAGCCGGGAAAAATTTGGTGATATGCCAGGGGCTGTCGGCACCAAGATGATTATAAATCCATTCGGCAATGCCGCGCAGCTCGGCTGGATCGTCGTTTTTGCCAGGGATAATATTAGTGCGGGTTTCAACATGAAGACCCAGTCCGGCAGCTGTTTTGATGGATGCCAGTACCTGTTCAACCCGCGCCGCGCCACAGAGTTCGCGGTAAAAATCATCGCGCAGGCTTTTGATATCGGAGCACAACACATCAATGTGCGGTGCCATCAGCTGCAGGGCCTGATCGGTTACAAAGCTGTTCGAGACATAGACGGTGTACAGGCCGGCGGCGCGTGCGACCCGTGCAGCATCCAGCACATATTCCAACCACACGGCAGGCTCGGAGTAGGTGAATGCAATGCCTTGTGCAGCATGTCGCTGCGCCGCTGCAATCAGCTCGTCCGGCTTAGCGTAAGCGGCTGTAGATTGGCCTCGTGCCAGTTGGTCTAGCGCCTCCACCCCCCAGGAAATATCCAGGTTGTGACAGCCTTCACAACGAAAACTGCAGCCATAACTGCCTACTGACAAGACCTGCGTACCAGGGCGGAAATGACGTACTGGCTTACCCTCAATCGGCCCCAGATCGATAGCGGAGATAATGCCGTAAGACAGGTTATACAGCGTGCCGTGCCGATTCACATGAGCCTGGCAGAAACCGCGCTGGCCATGTTTTAGCCGGCAGCGCCACAGGCACAGATGGCAGCGTGTGCGGCCATCGGGCAACTGTTCCTGCAGCCGGGTCGGCATTAATTGGTACTGGCTGGGGGCATTCATGATTTATTTATCCGTGCCTGTTAGCGCAGCGCATCGCTGATCGCGCCGCTGAGTTTGTCGACCAGTTCGTCGATATGCGCCGGTGTGACGATGAAAGGCGGTGCCAGCAGGACGTGATCACCGTGCTGACCGTCGATGGTGCCGCCCATGGGGTAACACATCAGACCGCGCTGCATGGCGGCTTTTTTGATTTTGCTATGCAGTTGTTTGGCGGGATCGAACGGTTCTTTACTGTCACGGTCAGCGACCAGTTCCACCCCGATAAACAGGCCACGCCCCCGGATATCGCCAACATGGGGATGCTGACCGAGCTGTTCATTCAGGGTGTCGGTCAGGTAACGGCTTTGGCGGCGTACATTATCCAGCAGGTGTTCGTTTTCAATGGTTTGCTGTACGGCCAGTCCGGCAGCGCATACCGTGGGATGACCCATATAGGTATGGCCGTGCTGAAAAAAGCCCGAGCCGTCGCGGATGGTGTCATAGATTGTGCGTGAGGCCAGCATGGCACCGATGGGCTGATAGCCCGCCCCCAGGCCTTTGGCGATTGCCATCAGATCCGGCGCAACGCCGTCCTGTTCACAGGCGAACAGCGAACCGGTACGGCCCATGCCACACATGACTTCGTCCAGAATCAGCAGTACGCCATACTGGTCGCAGATCTCGCGGATGCGTTTCAGATAGCCTGGCACAGCCGGCACGGCACCCGCTGTTGCGCCGACGACGGGCTCACAGATAAACGCCATCACGCTGTCCGCACCCAGTTCCAGAATTTTGCTTTCCAGTTCGTTGGCTGCTCTGAGTCCGTAGGCTTCCAGCGATTCATCTGCGGCCGGGTCACGATACGCATAACAGGGGGCGATATGATGCGATGCCATCAGCAGCGGTTTAAACTGCTGCCGCCGCCATTCATTACCGCCGACCGCCAGTGCGCCCAGAGTGTTGCCGTGATAACTCTGGCGTCGGGCGATCAGATGCCGTCGCTGCGGCTGGCCGCGTTCAACAAAATACTGCCGCGCCAGTTTCAGGCAGGCTTCGACCGCTTCCGAGCCGCCACTGACGAAATAAACCCGTTCCAGCTCACCCGGTGCGCGCTCGATGAGAAAATCCGCCAGCTGTTCAGCCGGTTCGGTGGTAAAAAAACCGGTATGGGCATAGGCCAGTTTATCCACCTGGGTTTTGATGGCGTCGATGATGGCAGGGTGATTATGGCCCAGACACGACACCGCTGCGCCACCTGATCCGTCCAGATAGCGTTTGCCTTCGCTGTCGATCAGATAAGGGCCGTCACCGCTGACGGCAAGTGGTGGCTGAACCCGGGTTGAGCGATGGAATACGTGTGACATGGCTGCTCTCAATGGTCGCGTGCAAGATATTTTTTCGGGCTGCGGCGAATGCGGTCACGGTAGGCAGGAGAGGGTGCTACAGTCCGGTATTGCAAGCACGTAGCCGTATGTATCCTATTATAACAGTTGCGGGCAAGTCGCGGCCTGCGTCATATTCAGCAACAGTGACATTGCCTTGGCAAATCGCCTAGAATGACCGGCTTTTTTCAAACCAGAAAGATGAGTGTGATGCAAGAATTAAATCCTTATTTTAACCAGATTGAAGACCTGCAAGGACGTGTCGAGTCCTTGAGGGGGTATCTTTGACTTCGAAACCAAACAGGAACGCCTGACTGAAGTCCAGCGCGAACTGGAGCAGCCGGATATCTGGAACAATCCAGAGCGGGCCCAGGCATTGGGTAAAGAGCGGGTTCAGCTGGAAAATGTCGTGCTGTCGCTGGAGCAACTCGGGCAGGGGCTGAGTGACGCCGCCGAACTGCTTGAACTGGCCGCAGAGGAAAACGACGAAGGCGCGGTGAATGAGCTGATCCAGGATCTGGAGCGCTATGAAACCCGCGTCGCCGGGCTGGAATTCCAGCGTATGTTTGCCGGTGAGACCGATGCCTGTAATGCCTTTCTGGATATCCAGGCGGGTTCCGGTGGCACCGAGGCACAGGACTGGGCCGAGATGCTGCTGCGCATGTATCTGCGCTGGGGCGAGGCACATGGCTTCAAGACCGAATTGATCGAAGTGTCACCCGGCGAAGTCGCAGGCATTAAAAGCGCCACGATCCGGTTTGAAGGTGATTATGCCTACGGCTGGCTGCGCACCGAAACCGGTGTGCACCGGCTGGTGCGTAAATCGCCGTTCGATTCCGGTAACCGCCGCCATACTTCATTTGCGGCGGTGTTCGTATCACCCGAAATTGACGACGAAATCGATATCGAGATCAATCCGGCGGATTTGCGGATTGATGTCTATCGCGCGTCCGGGGCTGGCGGTCAGCACGTTAACCGGACCGAATCGGCCGTGCGTATCACGCATTTGCCCACCAATGTCGTCACGCAATGTCAGAATGACCGCTCCCAGCACAAAAACAAAGATACGGCGATGAAACAGCTCAAAGCCAAGCTGTACGAACTGGAGCTGCAAAAACGCCGGGCTGAATCGCAGGTGCTGGAAGACAGCAAGGCTGACATCGGCTGGGGCAGTCAGATCCGGTCCTATGTGCTGGATCAGTCGCGCATCAAGGATTTGCGTACCGGGGTCGAAACCAGCAATACCCAGGCCGTGCTGGACGGCAGTCTGGATCAATTCATCGAAGCCAGTCTGAAAAGTGGATTGTGATTAACAGGGTAACCGCATGAGCGAGCAAGATAGCAAGCAACACCAGGAAGACAATAAACTGATCGCAGAACGGCGCAGCAAGCTGGCGGCCTGGCGCGAACAGGGCAAGGCTTTTCCCAATACTTTCCGGCGTGACAGTCTGGCGCAGGAGCTGCAGCAGGCGTTCGGCGAGCGGGAAAAAGCCGAACTGGAAGCGCTGGATCATCAAGCCAGCGTGGCCGGGCGCATCATGGCCAAACGCGGGCCGTTTCTGGTGTTGCAGGACAGTTCCGGCCGGATTCAGCTGTACGTTGACCGTAAAACCCTGCCAGCGGACGTGCTGGAGGCCATCAAGCATTGGGATATCGGTGACATCGTCGGTGCCAGCGGCCCGGTGCATAAATCCGGCAAGGGCGATCTGTATATCTATATCCGCCAGGCCACACTGCTGACCAAATCACTGCGGCCGTTGCCGGAAAAATACCACGGTATGACCGACGTTGAGCAGCGTTACCGGCAGCGCTATGTCGATCTGATCATGAGCGAAGAGACCCGGCGTGCGTTCACTATCCGGGCGGCGGCGGTGGACTATATCCGGCGGTTTTTCAGCACGCGTGGTTTTCTGGAAGTCGAAACACCTATGATGCAGCCGATTCCGGGCGGCGCGGCGGCGCGTCCGTTCGTAACGCATCACAATGCTCTGGATATGGCGCTGTATCTGCGTATCGCGCCCGAGCTGTATCTCAAACGCCTGGTGGTTGGTGGCTTCGAGAAAGTCTTCGAGATCAATCGCAATTTCCGTAATGAAGGCTTGTCTACCCGGCATAATCCCGAGTTCACGATGCTGGAATTCTACTGGGCCTATGCCGATTACAACGATTTGATGGACTTGACCGAAGAGCTGCTGCGCGGTCTGGTAGAAGCCACGCTGGGCACAACCCAGGTGCATTATCAAGGACAGAGTTTCGAGTTCGGGGCACCGTTTCAGCGGCTCAGTCTGTTTGACTCAATCCTGCACTACAATCCAGACATTACTGCGGCGCAGCTGAGCGATCTGACACAGGCGCGGGCACTGGCCGAACAACTGGGCATCAAGCCGAATGCAGGCGTCGGTCTGGGTCAGGTGCAAACCGATATCTTCGAGCACACCGTTGAGCATCGGCTGCTGAATCCGACCTTTATCACCCAGTATCCGACCGAAGTCTCGCCCTTGTCGCGGCGCAATGACGACAACCCGGACGTGACCGACCGGTTTGAGCTGTTTATCGGCGGGCGCGAAATAGCCAATGGCTTTTCCGAGCTGAACGACCCGGACGATCAGGCCGAACGGTTTCGCGAGCAGGTGGCGGCCAAGGATGCCGGTGACGAAGAAGCCATGCATTTCGATGCCGACTATATCCGGGCGCTGGAATACGGCCTGCCGCCGACAGCGGGGGAGGGAATCGGGATTGACCGGCTGGTGATGCTGTTGACCGATTCCGCCTCGATTCGCGATGTCATCCTGTTTCCGCATCTGCGCCCAGAGAGTGTCTAGCGCGCGGCCAGCGTTGCCCGTTATTTGGCGTACTGACGTGCTGCCAGCCGGCTCTGATGCTTGAGTCTGTGCTGCTGGCAGTGCGCTTGTCGCTGCCCGAAGCCGGCTTGCTGGCGCTGCTCATGTTTCTGTCCGGAATCGTGCGCGGGTTTACCGGCTTTGGTTCCTCTGCCCTGGTGGTAACCAGTATGGGTCTGATTACGCCAGCGCGCGAGCTGGTGCCGATGATGAATCTGCTGGAGATTCTCGCCAGTTTGCATCTGCTGCCGCGGGTGTGGCGTCAGATTGACTGGTCTGTGATCGGCTGGATCGTGCTGCTGGGTTTTCTGACCGTACCGCTTGGGCAATGGGTGTTGCTGTTGCTGCCGGTTGCGCCGATGCGGCTGCTGGTGTCAGTACTGGTGCTGACTGCAGCGCTGCTGTTATGGCGTCAGCGTGAACCCTGGATGGCACCGAACGCGCGCACCTGGATGGCAACCGGGGCGGTGGCTGGCCTGATGAACGGGCTGGCTGCGGTCGGCGGTATGGGTGCGATGCTGATGTTTCTGGGCACCCGTATACCGGCGCTGCAAATACGCGCTACCTTGATCGGTTTGCTGTTTATTATGGGTATTTATGCCGCTTCGGTCGCGCTGGCGAACGGTCTCATGAACAGCGTGATCGCTGCCCGTGTCGGCTTGATGATCGGGCCGCTGGTGCTGGGCGTTATGCTCGGCAGTCACTGTTTTACGCGATCGCAGCCGGCGTCATTTCGGCATTTGACACTTTTGCTGATGATTATTCTGGCACTGTGCGGAATTGTGCATAGCCTGCTGTAACAGGCCGGCATGACCCCGCAATACTACCGCTTGAATCTGAACTATGTGCGGTAGCGACAGTCTGCTGAAGTAGCTTTAGATGCTGTTTCAGAAACAGCTTTCGCTTGTGTATTGGCGCATTCAGAGCACCCGAATGAACCCATAAATTGCTGACTTGGCCGACCTGACCTATTAATCGATGAAGCGTTTGCTGCAAATCCTGTTGCCCCTGCTAGTGCTGGCTGCCAGTCTCTGGCTGGCCCGCCAGATCATTGCTGCCAAACCCGAGGCGACCCGGCGCGATACACCCACCCGGCTGGTCGATATCGAGGCTGTACGGGTTAAACCGGTGTCTTATCAGGTACGTATTAACAGTCAGGGCACGGTGCAGCCGCGGACCGAAAGCACGTTGATTTCCGAGCTGGCTGGCCGAATTGTCGAACTGGCCCCCAATTTCCAGAACGGCGGTTTTTTCGAGCAAGGTGATGTTTTGGTGCACCTTGATCCGCGTGATTACGAGATAGCCGTGACGGTGGCTGCCTCCGAGCTGGCAGGTGTCGAGGCGGCCTTGGCCGAGGAGCAGGCCCGGGCCAAAGTGGCTGAGCGTGACTGGCGACAGTTGAAACGCGACGCAGGGGCGAATCAGCTGGTGTTGCGCAAACCGCAGGTTGCTGCTGCACGCGCTGCGGTACTGGCGGCTGAGGCACAACTGGCACGGGCGCAACTTAATCTGGAGCGTACCCGGATCACGGCCCCCTATGCCGGCCGCTTGCTGGAACAAAGCGTCGGACTCGGCCAGTATGTTAGTGTCGGCACCGTGTTAGGGCGCATCTATGCGGTGGATTATGTCGAAATCCGCTTGCCCTTATCGAATCGCCAGCTGGCGTTTATTGATTTACCGGAACAATACCGGGGCGACCCTGATCATATCCCCGGCCCCGCTGTCACGCTAAGAGCACGTATCGGCGCTAAGGATTATCACTGGCAAGGCCGGCTGGTACGTGCTGAAGGCGCTATTGACACCCAAAGCCGGCAATTGTTTGTGGTGGCGCAAGTGGATGACCCGTATGGCCGCGGCCCGCAACAGCGACCGCCATTGCGGATCGGGCAGTTTGTCCAGGCCGAGATCAGCGGCCGTACCCTGTCGGATGTTTTCGTTATCACGCGGACTGCCCTGCGGGAAGGCGATCAGGTCTTGCTGGTCGATAGTGAAAATTTACTGACCCGCCGGACGGTCGACGTGATCTGGCGCGATGCCGCCAATGTGGTTATCGGCAGCGGCCTGAACAGTGGCGATGCGCTGGTGCTGACACCACTGAGCACAGCGGCAGAGGGCACCCCGGTCAGAGTGCGCTACCTTGAGCAGGCAGCACCTGAGGCAGAGCGTTCCACCCGCTCCGAAAGTCCGCTGAATTCGCCTACTGCGGCACTGCTGACACCAGCGGGTCCGGCTGGTGCCGAATAAAACCTCACGGCACAACAGAACTCAAACCAGGACGATGAAAGCATGCGAATAAACTCATGATTGCCTGGTTCGCCCGCAATGGGGTCGCGGCCAATCTGCTGATGGTGTTTATCATTGTCTGCGGTCTGTACGCGCTGTCCAATCGTATTCCGCTGGAAGTTTTTCCGTCGTTTGAACTGGATGTGATCAATGTCCAGGTGGCATATCGCGGGGCCAGTCCGGCCGAAGTCGAAGAAACCATTACCATCAAAATCGAAGAAGCCCTGGCTGATCTGGAAGGGGTGAGCGAATTGCGCTCCAGGGCCCAGGAAGGCAGCGGCAGCGTGACGGTCGAAGTCGCGTCCGGTTATGATCCGCGCGTCGTTTTGGATGAGGTCAAACTGCGGGTCGATCGGATCAGCACCTTTCCCGATAACATCGAGCGGCCGGTGATTTCCATTCCGGCCCGTACCCGTGAAGTGATCAGCGTGGTGGTGGCGGGGGCGGTGTCAGAACGCGAGCTGCGTCTGCTGGGCGAGCGGGTGCGGGACGATCTGGCCAATCTGCCGGATATCACCCAGGTGGAGCTGAGCGGCGTGCGGCCTTATGAGATCGCGATTGAAATTTCCGATCAGACCTTACGCCAATACGGACTGAGTCTGGAAGATATCGCGCAGGCGATCCGTCAGGCCTCGCTGGATCTGGCTGCCGGCACCATCAAAACACAAGGCGGCGAGGTGTTGATTCGCAGTAAAGGACAGGCTTACCAGCGTGCAGAGTTCGAACGTATCACAGTGCTGACGCGGGCGGACGGCACCCGGCTGATTTTGGCTGATATTGCCACGGTACGTGACGGCTTCGAGGAAAACCCGATTGCCACGGTGTTCAATGGCAAGGCTGCTGTCCTGATCGATGTGTATCGCATTGGTGACCAGAATGCCATCGATCTGGCGGCAAGCGTGCGGGACTATATCGAGCAGGCCCGCGCCTGGTTGCCCAAAGGCGTTGAGCTTGATTACTGGCGTGATCGCTCAACCGTTGTCAAAGCGCGCCTGAATACCTTGCTCAACAGCGCCCTGCAGGGTGGCGTGCTGGTGTTGCTCTTGCTGACCCTGTTTCTGCGCGGTGCGGTTGCCGCCTGGGTGTTTATCAGCATCCCGGTAAGTTTTCTGGGGGGGCTGGCGCTTATGCCGGAACTGGGCCTGACCCTGAATACGGTCAGCCTGTTCGCGTTCATTCTGGTCCTGGGTATCGTCGTGGATGACGCAATTGTCACCGGCGAAAATATCTACACGCACCTGAAACGTGGAACAGATCCCCTGCAGGCGGCGATTCAGGGCACGGAAGAGGTCGCAGTGCCGGTCACTTTCGGCGTGCTGACCACCGTGGTGGCTTTCGCGCCTTTACTGATGGTCGAAGGGGTGCGCGGACAGATTTTTGCCCAGATTCCGTTGATTGTCATTCCGGTCCTGCTGGTCTCGCTGGTGGAATCGAAACTGATTCTGCCGGCCCATTTGCGGCATTTGAAAGCCGCCCCGCCACCGTCGGCAAAGCGCCGGGTGAATCCCTGGCTGCGACTGCAGCGTGCTATTGCAGACGGGCTGGAACTGGCGGTGCAGCGCTATTATCAACCGGTACTGGCTGCGGTGTTACGGCAACGCTATTTCACCCTGGCACTTTTTACCGGTGTGTTGATCGTCATTTTCAGTCTGGTCAGTGCCGGACATATCCGGTTTGTGTTTTTCCCGCGTGTCCAGAGCGAAGTTGCCAGTGCTACGCTGACCATGCCGGTAGGGACACCGTTCGAGGTGACCGCAAGGCATATTGAGCATATCGCTGACGCCGCCCGACAGCTGCGCGATCAATACATCGATCCGGCCAGCGGCAATAGTGTAATTACAGCGATTCTGTCGACCAGCGGTTATATTGGCAGCAGCGAAGGAGGCGGGCAATCGCATATCGGGCGGGTGAATTTCGAGATCACGCCGCCGGAACAGCGCACTATTGACATCAGCAGCAGTCAGCTGGTCAGCGAATGGCGGCGTCTGATCGGTCCGATCGTGGGAGCCAAGGAACTCAGCCTGAGAGCCGAATTCGGTCGTGGCGGCAGCCCGTTTGATGTCCGCCTGAGCGGCACGGATTTCAGCCAGCTGCAAGCGCTGTCTGAACAGATTAAAGCCCGCCTGCGCAGCTATCCCGGCGTGTATGATATCACCGACAGTTTCAGCGATGGCAAGCAGGAATTACAGCTGGCCATCAAACCCGAAGCCGAGCCTCTGGGACTGAGCCTGGACGCATTGGCACGACAGGTACGACAGGCGTTTTTCGGCCTGGAAGTACAGCGGGTGCAGCGCGGCCGGGACGATGTGCGCGTTATGTTGCGCTTTCCGCTGACGGAGCGCCGTTCGCTGGCCAATCTGGAAACCATGCTGATCCGTACCCCGGAAGGGGTAGTCGTGCCGTTCAGTGAGGTTGCTGAAGTCAAACCCGGTCGCAGCGCCGCCAGCATCCAGCGGGTGAACCGGAGTCGCACCCTGGATGTGCTGGCCGATGTCAATAAGGAAAGTGCTGATGTCGAAGCCATCAAGCGGGATCTGAGCGCGTTTGTTGCAGACCTGGTCGCGGCGGCTCCCGGTGTGACTGCCAGCCTGGAGGGTGAAGCCCGCGAGCAGCGTGATTCGTTTCGCAGTCTGGCCTGGGGTATGACTTTTGTACTGTTTGCGCTGTATACCTTGCTGGCCATTCCGTTTCGGTCCTACAGTCAGCCTTTGATGGTCATGGCGGTTATTCCGTTCGGGGTGGCGGGTGCTATTCTGGGCCACCTGATCATGGGCATGGCGCTCAGTATTATCAGTGTGATGGGGATGCTGGCACTGAGCGGTGTGGTCGTAAACGACAGTCTGGTACTGGTGGATTATGTCAATCGCCGTCGCCGCGAAGGGGTGCCAATAGCCGACGCGGTGCGACGCGCCGGGGTGGCGCGGTTTCGGGCGGTACTACTGACCTCGCTGACGACGTTTGCCGGTCTGATGCCTTTGATTTTTGAAAAATCCACCCAGGCGCAGTTTCTGATTCCAATGGCAGTGTCGCTGGGCTTCGGCATTTTATTCGCCACCTTTATCACCTTGCTGCTGGTGCCGGTGAATTATCTGATCCTGGATGATATTAGCAGTCTGTTCCGCTCGCGTCCGGCACCAGCAAGTGCACCACCAGCACAACCCTGAGCGTTAATCATTCCCGGCGGTCCCCGGATTTTCTGCGGGTTACCGCTGTCGCCGTTCTGTGCCCCGTGAATATACCCGCGAATATGCTAGAGTAAGCCGTAGCTGGCGGATAATAGCGGGATAATTGTTGAGCGTGTACAACTAATTGGTAGACAATAAAAAAGGGCCGCCGGCAACAAAACCTGACCCGGTGACCATGGTCAGTTTTGCCCTAGAAGCCGACGCGCCCAAGCTCTGCAAGCCTCAAGCTCTGGACAACAGGGTTGCCGTATCAACAAGAGCAGCAGAGAGCAGCACAATAAATCCGTCAGGCTGAACGTACAATGAATAGGTCGTCGACCCTGAGTATCGACCCTGAGTATGGAGGAGACCCCATAATGAAATGCCGTGCTGTAATGACCGCCAGTGTTTGCCTTTTCACCCTGCTGACTGGAACCCTTCCGGCTGCTGAAACAACCTTGATTATTTCCAGCTGGGCACCGCCAACCCACGTGATTAACTCGGTGGTGTGGCCCAGCTGGGGCACGCTTATCGAAGAAGCCACGGAAGGACGGGTCACCACCAAAATCGAATACGATCTGGGGCCACCGCCGGCGCAGATGGATTTAATCCGTGACGGGGCTGCTGATGTAACCTGGATGTTTCATGGTTATAATCCCGGCCGCTTTGTGCTCACCCAGGCGATTGAATTACCCGGTCTGGGTGCAACCGCCGAGGCAGCATCGGTCGCGTACTGGCAGATCCATGAGAAATATTTTGCTCCGGCCAATGAACACGAAGGTGTGACGGTGATGGGGATTACCTCGCACGGACCAGGGATTATTCATACCAAACAACCGATCAGTCAGCTGGAAGACCTGAAAGGTCTGAAAATTCGTATTGGCGGCGGGGTTAGCGCCAATGTGGGTGAGTTGCTCGGGGTGGTCGGGGTGCAGGTACCGGCACCGAAAGTCTACGAAACGCTGGCTCAGGGCGTTGCGGACGGGGTTTTCATGCCGATGGAGACGAAAAAAAGTTTCCGTCTGAAAGAAGTCGCACCGTATTCCATGATCATGCCGGGCGGGCTGTATTACGGCAGTTTCGCCATTGTTATGAACACCGACCGGCTGCAGAGCCTGGATGAGAAAGACCAGGCGGCTATCTGGCGGGTTTCCGGTGAAGTTTTGTCGCGTATTCTCGGTAAAGCCTGGGACGACGCCGACAGGATCGGTCAGGAAGACGCTATAGCCAGCGGCAATACCATTATCACAGCCAGCGATGCGGTTGCCGAGCAGTACCGACAACTGGTTGCACCACTGGATCAGGCCTGGATCGAAGCCGCTAATGCGAAAGGGGTGGATGGTGCCGCTGCGCTCACGGAACTGCGTGAACGGGTCAAAAACTATCAGCCCGAATAGTTCCTGAATCTTGACTGCCAGAACCTTCCTGGAGGGCCGGGCCGAGCGTTGGTTGACCCGGCCTTTGGTCTTACTGGGCGGCATCCTGTTATTTACCCTGATGGTGCTGACCTGTATCGATGTTGTTGGCCGCTATCTGTTCAATGCGCCGCTGCAAGGTGCTACCGAGCTGACCCGGCTGTTGATGGCCGGGGTTATTTTTGCGGCCCTGCCTGCTGTCTGCCTGCGGGAAGATCATGTCACAGTCGATCTGCTCGATTCGCTGGTGCCGAAATGGCTGATGCGGGCACGCCAGTTGGCGATCAATTTAACCTGTACAGTTATTCTGGCGGTTATCAGTTGGCGGGTATGGTTGTTGGCGGAGCGGGCCGGGCAATACGGTGACCGGACCGAGTATCTGCAAATTCCGGTTGCGCCGGTGGTGTATTTTATCGCGCTGATGTGCGCCATGGCAGCACTGGTAGCAGCGTTGGTTTGTGCGTATTACCTGACCGGCCGGCGCCACGATGCTTCCGGGAGCATGCCGTGAGTACTGCCCTGATCGGTTTCGCGATACTGCTGTTGCTGGTGTTTCTGCGCCTGCCTATCGCGTTCGCCATGGGACTGGTCGGGTTTGTCGGTTTTGCTTTGCAAACCAATACCAGGGCTTCGCTGTCGATGGTTGGACGTTTGTTGATCGATACCGGACAGGACTATGGCCTGTCGGTCGTACCCCTGTTTATTTTGATGGGTTTGTTTGTCAATCGGGCCGGCCTGTCGACAGAGCTTTACCGTGCCTCGTATGCCTTTCTGGGACACTTTCGGGGCGGTCTGGCCATGGCAACCATTGTTGCCTGTGGTGGCTTCAGCGCGATTTGCGGCTCCAGTCTGGCGACTGCCGCCACTATGTCACGGGTAGCTATGCCGCCGATGCGTAAATATGGTTATTCCGACGGTCTGGCGGCGGCTTCGATTGCAGCAGGCGGCACGCTGGGTATTCTGATTCCGCCCAGCGTGATTCTGGTGATTTACGGGCTGCTGACGGAGCAAAGTATCGGCAAATTATTTATCGCCGGTATTGTGCCCGGTCTACTGGGAATCCTGTTCTATGTGCTGGCCATTCGCTTCGCAGTGGCGCGTTCGCCCGCAGCAGGGCCGGCCGGGGAGCGCTCTGACTGGCCGGAGCGGCTGGCGGCCTTGCGCGGCGTATGGACGGTGTTGTTATTATTCCTGGTAGTGATCGGCGGGATCTACGGCGGTGTGTTTACGCCCACGGAAGCGGCAGGAATCGGCGCCGGCGGTGCGTTTTTAATCGCGCTGGCCCGGCGCGCATTAAGTTTGTACGATCTTTCCGAGGTTCTGATGGACACCGCCCGTACCACAGCCATGTTATTTTCGGTATTGATCGGCGCACTGATATTTTCCAATTTCGTCAATCGGGCCGGCTTGCCGGATGCATTGCTGGCATTGGTGACCGGCTTTGATGTATCGCCACTGGTCGTCATGTGCCTGATCCTGCTGGTCTATATTGTGCTGGGTTGTGTGTTCGAGAGCCTCTCAATGCTATTGCTGACCGTGCCGATTTTTTTCCCGCTGGTGCAGAGTCTGGGGTTTGACCTGATCTGGTTTGGTATCATTGTGGTGGTAGTCACTGAAATCAGTCTGATTACACCGCCAGTCGGGCTGAATGTGTTTGTATTGCGCGGGGTGCTGGGCGACGTTTCCACCGGTACGATTTTCCGCGGTGTAACGCCATTCTGGATTGTCGATATTCTGCGTCTGGCTTTGCTGGTGCTGGTGCCGGCCTTATCCTTATGGCTGCCGTCCCTGATGATGGGCGGCTAAACTCAGTCGCAGGTTACGGTAGAACTATCCTCATTTCTCAACGCCAACGGTTGAGATCATTTTTTCTTATCAGCATATTGTGCAGGAAGTGATATGACGCAGTCTCCAGCGACGGTTCGCTTAAAGCCGGGTCGGGATAAATCATTGCGCCGCCGTCACCCCTGGGTGTTCAGCGGTGCAGTTGCGCAGGTAGCCGGTTCACCCGCGCCAGGTGCCACGGTGATGGTATTGGATGCGAACGGCGAGCCTTTGGGGCATGGGGCGTATTCGCCACAGTCGCAAATTGTCGTGCGGATGTGGAATTTCGAACCGGCCGAGCCGATTGATGCCAGCTGGTTTCGTACCAGACTGGAACAAGCTGTGCAGTGGCGCAGCGCTTATCAGGGTGTGCGTGGCGCATGTCGACTGGTCAACAGTGAATCAGACAGTCTGCCCGGTGTGATCATCGACCGTTATGCGGATTTTCTGGTGTGCCAGTTCGGCACCGCTGGGGCGGAGTTCTGGCGGGCGGTTATTGTTGAGAGTTTGTCTGAATTGTCGGCGTCCGTATTGCCCGGTATTACAGGGGTTTACGAGCGTTCTGACCTGGATATCCGACCCAAAGAAGGGCTGGCACCACGGCTGGGTGTGCTGGCTGGTAGCGAGCCACCGCCTCTGATTGAAATCGAGGAATCCGGCCTGCGTTTTGCGGTTGATGTGTACGGCGGGCACAAAACCGGTTTTTATCTGGATCAGCGTGTTAATCGGGCTTTGGTCAGTCAGCATGCCCGGGGGGCTGAGGTGCTCAATTGTTTTGCCTATAGCGGTGGCTTTGGGCTGGCCGCATTACAGGGTGGCGCAACGCGGGTGGTCAATGTTGACAGCTCCGCGCCGGCGCTGGAGCTGTCACAGCATAATGCGGGCTTGAACAGCTTTAAAGAAGACCAGATCGAGATGGTGGAAGGGAATGTGTTCCAGGTGCTGCGCCAGTTTCAGCATGAAGGCCGGCAATTTGACCTGATTGTGCTTGATCCACCCAAGTTTGTGGAATCGCGCGAACGCCTGAACCGTGCTACCCGTGGCTACAAGGATATTAATCTGCACGCCTTTCGTTTGTTGCGACCGGGCGGTCAGCTGTTTACGTTTTCCTGTTCGGGGTTGCTGGAGCCTGCGTTGTTTCAGAAAATTGTCGCTGATGCAGCGCTGGATGCGGGGCGCAGCGGGCAGATTCTGGCCCATCTGGAACAGGCACCGGATCATCCGGTTTTACTCAGTTTTCCGGAAGGTAATTATCTGAAGGGACTGCATTGCCGGGTCGAATAAACAATTGCCAGCTGCGGCGGATAAACTCCAGACCGAGCAATAAACCTGACAGCGGCATGATCCACAGCAACCACCATTCCGGGAAAATCAGCTCCTTGAAGATCAGAGAACCCAGCCGGTAGGAATCCCAGGTCGCCAGTACGCCATAGTAAACCAGTATTGCGCTGACCAGCAGACCGCACAGATTGATCATGGCATCCAGCCAGCGGGCCAGACTGGCGGGCAGTTGATTGATCAGTATATCGACCCGGACATGGGCGTTTTCAGCCAGCACCCAGGGAGCGGCCAGAAAGGTCGCACCATAGAGTACGTATTCGGAGATTTCCAGTACCCAGGGCAGGTTGAACCAGCCGAGATTGCGGGCGATAACGTCAATGCCGATGATCAGCGCCAGCGCGCCGAACGCCAGCCCTGCCAGTAGCCCCAGAAATGCCAGCAGCAATCGGTACAGACGCATCAGCAGGACGGAACCGCTTGTTTGCCGTTGTGCTGGTGTGTGATTTTATCCGCCCGCTCGACACCTGCTGGTTGCACGCGCCGATGCGGGCTCGCCGCTGTCATTGGCTGAGCAACTCCTGCAGTTTCGGTCCGGTTTCCGGATTGTTTTCAATAAAAGCCTGCCAGCCTGCCGAGTAAGCCTGTTCGAGATACTGCTGGCCCTGCTCGCCACTGAATTCAATGGTCTGGATACCGGCCTCAGCCTGGCGTTGCAGTTCCTGCTGATTCAGTGCCTGATCCTCGGCACAGAGACCTTCCAGCCAGTTGGTCGCGTCGTTCAGCACGTTTTTCTGCGCCTCATCGAGTTTATTCCAGCTGTCGAGATTCATCAGTACTTCGACCGAGGCGCGATAAAACGGCGGATCAACACGATACTTGGTGACTTCATGCCAGCCCAGATCCAGCACACCCTGGGTTGGCCAGCCGTAGCCATCCACCGCACCGCGTTCCAGCGCGGTGTACACATCGCCCGGCGCAGTCTGGATCGAGGTGCCGCCAAGGGCATCGAAAAACGCCCGGTAAATCGGTGTTACCCGGAGTTTCAGACCGCTCAGATCGGGCTTGTCGATGGGTTTGGTCAGGTACAGGTGGAACGGCACACAGTCTTTTTGCCGGGCTATATGCTGTGTATTCATTTTGTCATTGTGCAATTGGTTCATGAAAGCCCAGGCACCGTTTTCGCGCTCTTCCTGAATGGTATAGGCACTCAGTTTTATGGCATCGGCTTCCGGCAGTAAATTGGTATAAAACGCACCCGGTAGATTGCCGATATCCACCACGCCGGTCTGGATGCTTTTGCCCAGCTCGAACGGACTCATGACTTTACCGCCACCGCCCAGATAATTGATTTGCAGCACACCCTGGCCGGATGCATTGACCTGGTCCACGAAACGCTGGAAGTTTTTGCTGAAAGTAGTCCCGTCGGCGAAAGCGCTAACGGCTTTCAGGGTGATTTCCTCAGCCTGTGCACCCGCGCTCAGGACCAGTGTCAGCACCGCTGCGAGCGGCATGGGAAAACAGCGCATATTTGCCTCCTTCGGAAGATTATGATGATTTATTAGAATTAGCAGGATACCAGTTTATCGCTTGTGCCAGAACGGATTGCACGGCTTTACCGGCCGGATCGGCCAAAGCGGCTTCGCGCGCTGTTTTAATGTGTGCGGCTGCTTCAGCACACGCTGTCGCCCCGGTTTGTGCCAGCGCCGGTTCGACCAGGGTTGTCAGCAGGCGCATGAAATTATGCCGGCCACGCTCGAACGTCTCACCATAGCCTTTGTTCAGATTAGCGCAAAGTGCAATTTCCAGCGCCAGCGGCGGGTGCAGTAAAACCGCCTGGCGGATAGCGTGCAACCAGCGCTCGATCAGTTGTTGTTCGTCCTGGAAGCGCTGACTGCGCGGCCGCCAGCGGCGCAGTTTGGCGAGCAGGCGCAGTTGCAGGAACCCGAGCACAGTATGGGTTTTGACCCGCATCGACCACTGCCGGCCTTTGCCCCAGCGGTGCAGCGGTCGCGCCAGCGCAGGCGGTAGAATCGCCGCAATTTCTTCCACGCCGGGTTTGAGAAACTCGGTGATGCGCACAGGTTCGCCGGTTTTTGCGCCGATGTCTGCCCGCAGTTGTTGCAGCCGCTCGGGCCGGGTTTTCAGGTCGGCTACCCGGATGACATCTTCGTAACTCATCCATAAAGCCAGATAGCGCGCGGTTTCACGCAATGCAGCCAGGTGTTGCGGCTGGTTTTGCCCCAGTAAAGGCGTCAGACGATCCAGATAAAGCGCGGCATAAGCCTCATCCTGATAGTCGCGCAAACGGTTTACACCAGCCTGCAGAATATCGTATAGCGGAGCCGGGAAGTCATCTGTGATACGTTGCGCCAGCGCGCTGCTGCCCGTGTTGCTGTCTGTGCTTTTGTTTGCTGACAGGGCGGGTTGTTGCGTTGGAGAGGCTGGCGCAGAAGGGCTGGCAGAGGATTCGGCTCGTGCGTGGGCCAAACCAGCCTGGAAGCCGCGCAGATTGCTTTCGACCGCAAGACCGCTGTTGCGGATAGCCTGTTCGATCGCAGCAGGGGCCAGTGGCAGCACATTGCAGCCGGCGATCAATCCGGCCAGCACGGCATTCAGGGCGCTGGTCTGCTGTTCGGCGAGCTGATTGAGATCAAATAACAGGGTGTTCTGGGCCAGCTCCCCGACCGCAGTGATAATGCTGTCGGCCGCATAGCGGCGATCGCTCATAGCGATTTTCTCGGTGATAGAGAAAACCCGGTGAGTTGAGCCAATGACCGTGGTACGGTCGGGCGCGATAAAACCATTCTCCAATGCCCGGCCAATTTCCAGTAACTCTGAAGCAACCATCAGATCGATGCCGCCCGGACTGGGATACAGCGCCAGTACCGGGGGGCGTGCAGTTGCTTGCGGGTAGATCTCGATATAGTAAGTCGTTGCGCCGGTGCGTTGCGCAACCCCCGGAATGGAGGTGCTTTGTACGGGCAGGCCGCTGTGGGTGGCGGCCTGTACAATCCAGTCGGTCATCACGCAGCCGCCTTCACCGCCAAGGGCGGCGATCAGCAGGCAGACAGGAGGGGGAGACTGGGACGGTGGTTTAAAACGGGTTTGCTCAGGCGAGAGTGTTGTTGTCATGATGCTGTGTGTGAGCCGACGGCGCCAGAATGCGTATTAACAGAAGGGGGATTTATAAATGTTTTGCGATGGCTGTCGGACTGTAGTCCGGTGATAGTCCAGGGCTCCAGTGTTGCTGCTCAAGCAGGGCCGGCACCGCTGCAGCCGGTACTGGCTGGCTAAAAAGATAACCCTGCATTTCATCGCAGCTGTAATTGCGTAAATAGGTGAGTTGCTGCTGCGTTTCGACCCCTTCAGCGACAACTCTGAGCCCCAGCTTGTGTGCCATGGAGATGATAGCTGCTGTGATGGCCTGGCTGTCGCTATTGGTGCATAAATCCTGGATGAGGCTGCGGTCGATTTTAAGAATATCAATCGGAAATCGTTTCAGATAGCTCAGCGAGGAATAACCCGCGCCAAAATCGTCCAGTGTGATGAGCGCGCCCATAGTCTTAAGCTGTTGCAGAATAAGGCGATTACTATCCGTATCGGCCGTGAAAACATTCTCGGTGATTTCGAGTTCCAGCTGCTGCGGCGATATGCCGGTCTCTGCCAGGCTGCGCTGAATACTCGCGAGCAGATTATGATCGCGTATTTGTCGTACCGACAGATTGAGCGCTATGCGGACGGCCGGCAGTCCGGCATCCTGCCAGGCGCGCTGCTGTTGGCAGACAGTGTGAATAACCCATTCGCCGATAGGCACAATGAACCCGCACTCTTCCGCAAACGTGATGAAATCAGTGGGGCCGACGATGCCTCTGGTAGGGTGACGCCAGCGTAACAGGGCTTCCAGGCCGGAGATCTGACCGCTGGCGAGGTCAAATTTAGGCTGATACTGCAAAAATAGCTGATCCTGATCCAGCGCAGTGTGCAGATTACGTTCCAGCGTCAGGCGATTAACAATGGCCTGGTTAATGCTGGCGGTGAAAAACTGGAAATTGTTTTTCCCGGTTCCCTTGGCGTGGTACATCGCCATATCGGCATTTTTGAACAGCGTTTCCTCGTCTTCGCCATCGTTGGGAAACAGGGAAATACCAATGCTGGAGGTCACACGCACTGCTTGCTGATCGATCTTAAATGGCTGCGCCAGCGCTTCGGTGATGCGCTGTGCCACCTGTAGTACATTATCGACATGCTCAATACTGTTCAGCACAATAATGAACTCATCGCCCCCCAGACGGGCAATCGAATTGCCCAATGTTTCCCCCAGAACTGCTGTGTGCAGCGATGCCCGATCACGGACCAGCGTATCGGACTCACGCGTACAATACTTGAGCCGCTTGGCGACCTCACGCAATAGGGTATCGCCGGCGCTGTGTCCCAGGGTGTCATTCACCTGCTTGAAGTCATCCAGATCCAGATAGAGCAGCGCCAGACTTTCCTGCCTGCGACGGGCCTGCGCCAGTGAGGACTTGAGATATTCTTTCAGGAACACGCGATTGGCCAGACCGGTGAGCTGATCAACATAAGCCAGTGAGCGGATGCGTGCATCGGCTTTTTTGCGGTCGGTGATATCTTGTACGGTGCCGTTTATACGATGTATACGACCGTTGCTGCCAATGACCTGAATCGTATGGCTAATGTAGAGTTCAGAGCCTTTGGCAGGAAAGAGCTGATGCTCGATGCTGACCATTTTCCCGCTCATGGCAGCGGCTTCGATGGCCTCGATGATTTTGCGTTTCTCTCGGGTCGGAATATTCTTGAACAGCTCGCAGTAGTTGCCTGTAATCTGTGCTGCCGGGAGGCCGAAAATCTGACAGCAGACGCCTGAGCAATGCGCGATATTGCTGTCGGCCTGCCACTGCCAGCTGCCTAGTTTGGCAAGCTGTTGTGCCGCTACCAGATGCGATTCACTGGCACGCAGCCGGTCTGCCGTTTGCTTGGCATGCAGCATATATCGCACCCGATGCGGCAACACAATGCGGCTGATCGGCTTGTCAATGAAATCTGTTGCCCCGGCATCATAAGCCTGTTTTATCGCGTGTTCATCA
This sequence comes from Gammaproteobacteria bacterium, assembly GCA_041396125.1. Taxonomy (GTDB): domain Bacteria; phylum Pseudomonadota; class Gammaproteobacteria; order Competibacterales; family Competibacteraceae; genus JAWKZG01. The sequence continues at coordinate 85,057 of JAWKZG010000006.1, forward strand.
CCCTGACTGGTCATCATGAGGACGGGTACATGAGCGCCATCGGGCAAGGTCCGGATGGCTTTGCAGGCGGCAAAACCGTCCATTTCGGGCATGATCACATCAAGTAGTACAAAATCGGGTCGTTTAGCCGTGAAGGTGGCCAGCGCCTTGCTGCCATCGTTGGCTTCCAGCACATTAAAGCCTGCATGGGTTAGCACCTGATTGGCAAAAAAACGCATGGTGGCTTGATCGTCAACGACCAGAACTACGGGTTTTTGCTGTTCTTGATACATTTTTATGCTGCCATCCGCCGTTCTGTCTGCAGTGCACTGCAGGCTTTTTGATATTCCTGCTCAAGGGTCTGAAGAACATTGTCTGCGGTACCCAAAGTTGATGTGCGACCCATCTCTTCCAGCAGCTGGCAGGTTGTGGAAAGCGCGGTAGCTCCTAGGTAGGCGCTGTCTGATTTAAGCGAATGTGCGGGCCGGATCAAACCTTCGGCATCACTTTTTGCAACAGCCTGCCGAATATCAGCCAGCAGTTGCGGGGCATGTTGTAAAAACAGATCAATGTATTTAATTAAAATTTCGGTGCCACGCTCCGGATTGATACCGCGGATATTATCCAGTGCGGCCGGGTTCAGAACCGTATTGGCTGTTGCCGCTGTTGCCGCTGTTGCCGCTGTTGCCGCTGTTGCCGCTGTTTCCGTCGTGCTGCCAGGTGGCACCTGTGCGCCAAGCCAGGTAGCCAGAACAGCTTCCAGTTTGCTTTGGTTGAAGGGTTTCGCCAGATAATCGTTCATGCCGGCTTGCAGACAGCGCTCGCGGTCACCCTGCATGGCGTTGGCTGTCAGCGCAATGATCGATAAGGGCGTATCATTTTTCTGCTGCTGTTCATTATCGCGGATATGGCGGGTGGCCTCGAAGCCATCCATTTCGGGCATCTGGCAATCCATAAATATAAGATCAAAGTGCTGCTGTTCTATTTTCTGCAGTGCTTCACGGCCATTATTGGCAACACTGACCTCAAGCCCATGCAGTGCGAGCATCTCCCGCGCCATTTCCTGATTGATGTAATTATCATCGACCAGCAGGACGCGACCATTGTACTGTTGCCGCTGCCGTTTTCGAGACGGTTTGACTGACTCAAGCCTGGGCTCAGGCGTGCTGCTCAGTGCTGCCAGCAAGCATTTCGCCAGATCACTCTGGCGCATGGGTTTGGTGACATAAGTTGAAATATCCAGGGCTGCGATGGATTCCCAGGGCGTGCTCTCATCCATCAGGCTGAGCATCAACGGCACATTGCAGACCAGGCCGGCGGTGCGCGTATATGCCGCGCCAGAGCAGACCATCCATATCCAGGTAATTTCAGATCAAGTATAGCCAGATCGAACGCCGGTGTTGCATTGCGCAGCATGTACGCTGCTTGCTGCTGCTGGCGCAGGTGCAGCTTGCACACCCCGGGCACCCCAGCTGTTCTTCCGGGGATACTGCGATTGTTTGACGTTATCGTCAACGACCAGAATATGCTTGCCCCTGCAGAGTTTCGATGTCCAGCGCCGGCTTAGGCTGCTCCTGTTCTTTTGCCAGGGTTAGCGTAAACCAGAATGTCGAGCCCTGGTTGAGTTGACTTTTGACACCAATCTCGCCGTGCATCAGGTCAATCAATTGCTTGCCCAGATGGACAGACCAAGCCCCGAGCCGCCATAGCGACGTGTGGTTGAGCCATCAGCCTGGGCAAAGGCGTCGAAGATCTTGGTCTGTGCCCTGGATGAAATGCCAATGCCGGTATCGCTCACCTCGAACTGCACTTGCTGGTTCTGCTCGGTTTCCTGCAATACCCGAACGCGCACGACAATTTCGCCCTGCTCGGTAAACTTGATAGCATTGCCGACCAGGTTGACCAGGATCTGCCGCAACCGGGCCGGGTCGCAGCGTACAGAGCTGTGCAGATTGGGTGGAATGGCGCAGATCATTTCCAGTTTTTTACGATGCACCTGTTCTGCAAACAATTCTGCAATATCCTCGACCAGCAAGCGTAAATCGCAGGGGCTGGTCTGAATATCGAGCTTGCCGGCCTCGATCTTGGAAAAATCAAGAATATCGTTGATAACGCTCAGCAACAATTCACTGGAGCGAATAACGCCAGTCGCATATTTGCGCTGACGGTCGTTCAATGTGGTGGTCAGGAGTAACTCGGTCATCCCCATGATGCCGTTGATTGGGGTGCGGATTTCGTGGCTCATATTGGCCAGAAATTCGCTTTTGGCGCGATTGGATTCTTCGGCGGCTTCGCGTTCCAGGCGCTCTTTGGCAGCGGTCGATTCAATCGCGTTCTGAATGTTTTTGCGCAATTCCGATTTCATAAAGACAAAAGACTTGGCCAGTTGTCCAACTTCGTCGCGGTATTTCAGTGGCAGGCTGCTGATGCTCGGGTCATCGGGTATGGCGACTGTCCAGTCCTGCGTAGGCAGCTCCATGGCATAATTGGTGAGCAGTTTGAGCGGGCGTGAAATCTTGGTTATCCAGATGTACACAACAATCAGACTGCCCAGAAAAATCATGACAATAATGAAACTCTGTTCAGTAATCAGCCGTTTGGCGGGTATCTGGATTTCCTGTACAGGCACAGCCACCACGACATACCAGTCAAACGCTTTAAAATGGCTGATATGGGCTTCAACAACGCTGTTGTCAGTGGTGTAGGGATCGTAGTAGCGCAGGGTGGTCTCACCGTTGGCAAAAGCGGACATCAAGTTGTTCAGTTGTACCGCATCGACCCGCTGCCCATTGACCGGCCGGTACAGCTCGGGGGCGCGGCCAGACGGTGGCACCAGCAGTCTTTTATCACCGTCGAACAAAAAAACATAACCTGTGCTGGCGATCGTGATTTTGGCAAGAGTGCTGCGCAGTTCATCGATGATAGTGTTCATTTTCTGCTGACTTTCGGCTTCGATATCCTCGAAGTCAACGACTGCCCCCAGCGTTAATTGCCAAGTGGAAATCGGCAGAAAATACCCCATTTTTTTGGTGGGTGGTGCGGTTGTCGAAAACTGCCAGGAAAACACGGCGGAATCACCTGCCGGGCTGAGGTTGTCATCCCGCATCGCTTCGCTTAGCAGTCGCCCTTTGTAATCACTCAAACCCTGGATCGAAGAATCTCTCAGGAAGGGTTCGGTATGCGCCACAATAGTGCCTTGACGATCCATCAGGAACAGACTTTCCCGATCTACTTGGGTGTTGTTCAGCCACTGGATTGCCGCGCTCCGGGCCTCCTGTTCCGTCAGTTGACCCTGACTGGCGAGAGCGGCGTAGCCTTGCAGTACGGAATCGCCGATAGCCGCGATATAGCGCAGCTCTTTTTCCAGCCGCTTGAGTATATCGATTTTGTCATTAACCAGCCGGTTATAACCGCTGTTGATTTTTAACTCTACCAGGTGTAGCACATTGCGTGCCGATGCCTGCTCGGATTGCAGCATGGCCTGCCCGACACTGCGGTGGGTGGACAGCATGATGGCACCTGCCGTCAAGGCCATAATCAACGTGATCAAAAAAATGATTTTTGATTTCAGCGAGCGAAACATCAAAGGGAACCTGGTAAGCAATTTTTTAATAGGTCATGTGCTGGTTAATGGATAAAATACTTGCAATGCAACCGTAGATTCTTACGTCAATTTTGCTATTAAAAAACATCCCCAATCCTCATTATTACATGATAAGGCAGTTGGCTATTCCGGTTTTGCAATATCGTGATAAATCTCGTCAGCGGCACCCAGCAGCACGATAGGAGGATCAAAACCGATTAATTCCGCCGCTTTTAAATTAATGGCAATCTTGGGCGGGTCTTCAAAAAGTTGTTCCAGCTGATTCGGCTTGGCACCGTTAAATACTTTGGCGATGGCCTGGGCGTGGAATTCACCGATATAACGAAAGCCGGCCTGAGACAGACTGAGCAGGATGCCAAGCTTGACTTCAGCCGAGCCGGCCTGGGAAAACGTCGGGATTTTATGCGCATTACTGATGTTGACCAAAGCAGAAATGCTATTTTGGTTAATGCCGCCCTGTTGGGTTACATAAATGGCATCGACCTGCTGTGTCAGCTGCCGGAAGCATTCTTTGACGCTTTCGTCACGTGCCTGTGCATCGTCAATATCCTCGTCCAGGGTAAAGCAGGGCACGATCTCAAATCCCCGCTCCTCAGCAACTTTTTTTACGCTGTCGATGGCGGCAAAGCTTCGGCCATTGACGGAATTCTCGAAGGCCATGCCCAGTTTTTTGAAGCCGATAATCTCGTGGAAAATCCGGATCTGACGCTCAGCCCGTTTTGGATCGACCGCCGCATGCACGTGTTCAAAACCGGAATCCTCGACACTTTTAATAATGCCCGAGGCAATCGGATCGCTGGAAGATATCACCATGGTGGGCACGGCATGTCGATTATTGGAAAAATCCTGACCAGCCATAGTGCCCATGGCAATAAGCATATCGATATCGCCGGTTTCCGTCAGGCGTCGGGTGAGACCTTGCACGGTTTCTTCCCGTATTTGGTTAATCCATTGTGCTGAATAGTAAGCATCGATCGGGAATTCCAGATAATCGCTTTTGGCTGTGGTGGCTAACCATTGCCAGAGGGGTTGGGTGTTATCGTTGGCCGGCTGAGGTAAATCAGCGGTCTCTATCCATCCCAGTTTCATCAGTCCGCGGATGGTAGCCGCGAAAAATTGCTGATAATCAATATATGGGCCTCCTTCATAGTAGGCGAGCCGCCATTTTTTCCCATGATTCGTGGTCGGTTGCACACTGAACAGCGCCGCATCCGCTGCCAGGGCACTGTTCATAACGAAGGATAGGCACAATATAGCCGGAATCAAACGGGTAATTCTATGCATATTGTAGACACTCAATGACGCTTAAATTTAGATGATCACGACTTTGTCTGTCGGTTTCATGACTTTTCCTGCCAGGTACAGCGGCCAGTTAGCGGGCATAGTGTCGTGATAATGAATATCTGGCAGTATTTCTGCCAGGCCAGCCAACAATGCGTTCTGCACGGTTGGGGTACGAAATTGTTGTAACTGGTCTTGCTTCAATCCCCCGCTGGCAATAATCTCCACCGGTCCTGCCGGCAGCAGCAGCGTTTCGTTCAGTTGCCGCATCACACCTTGCATGCCAGCAAAGAAATATCCGTAGGCACCTGAGCCAATTGTCTGGCGATGTCATTGGAAACCGAAGTGCACCAGCCCTCCAGGGCACACAGATCGAAGGCCGCGTTGAATGGCGGGCAAATATTGTGCCTGGAAGTAGCCGCCGCAGCAATGACCCCGCGTGCCAGACCGATCGTTAAATAACAGGTGAACAGTGAAGGCAGCAACTGACCGGTCTGCAGGGCCTGGAGAATGGCTGCCGGCTGGAAGGGCAGTTGCCAGAGTTTGCCACGCTCGTCCCGCCCTTGCAGCGTTGCTGCCTGGCGGTCGCTGTGCGTTAAATGCAGCGGTACCCGCCAGCCCAGTTCGTTTACCGCCCAAAAGAAAATCGTTCCGCTGCCTCCCAGATTAGTCTGCGGGCTGCTCGGGTCGGGGTGCAAGCGGTCAGCGAGTTTAGACTGGTTCCAGCAAACTTTAGTGCCATCGAGCTGTTGCAGGAGGTTGGCTCTCAGCCCTGGATTGAACATGAGCTGCCAGAGCAAACGGTCTTCGTTGCTCAGATCGGTCTGTAACAACAAACTGGTGATGTGCTCCAGTTCCAGATAAACCATTTCAGGCGCCTGTTCCGGTTCGTGAAAACAGTGTTTCCAAAGCTGATTGTTCAAGACAACAGCCTGTTGCGAATAATTTGGCAATGCCATTACTTTGCTATTTGAATAGACATTGTCAAGTATAGTTTCGACCGTTGTTGCCAGGCGAGGGGGCAGTAGTCCATCCTGCAGCAGGGTCGATACGCGCCATTTCGCCCGTACCAGCATGTCGGTATTGTAGGCTTCCGCACCACTGACCGATCTCCTTTTAAGCCGGTTGGGGAAAATCGGCAGCTTGATGGGCAGAGTAAAGCGCTCGGCCCGAGGCGGACAATGGTAGAGCAATAGTCCTTGCGGATAGGTAGGATTGTTCAGCGATATATTGCCGCATGCAAATACCGGCACAGTGGTCGCTGGTTTGCCGTTGATTTTTCTGAGCGCAAAAATCAATCCGCCTTGCAGCGACTGCGCCAGAAAGTCGGCACCGTGGTGGTTGGATGTTAATACTGCAGGGCTATGCTGCAGTTCCTGCGCTGCTGTTTCTGCAATGGTTTCACCCAGCAGCGGCGCAGCATAACGATAGACCACGTCGAGCAAATCGGCCCGAGATTGCAAGGGATCAGGGCTGACACGCAGAGTTTGTCGCAGAAAAGCTGGCAGCGTGAGGTGGCCATCGTTTTCATACGCTCGTCTGACGGGCGGTAATTGTTCGCAAACCTGTGCAAAGGCGTGCTCCAGCAGATTAATGTCGTGTTGACTATCCATGGGCCGGAGCTTTGCGGTAGCGCAGGAGAGCCTGCCTGAATATAGGCTTTTCGCGTGTTACCAGTGCGAACAGTACGGCGGTCGATAAATAGGCAAGGCCAGAAATAGGTGATACCCTGATTAATATCAGTAGTGACAATAAGCCAGCCAAATAACATCAGGCCGATCATCTGCGAGCGGCTGGTCGCGCGGAAAAGACCGATAGCCCGGCCCTGACCGAGCTGTTTGGTGACATCAAGGGTTAGGGCATAGGTGGTTTGTGAGGCCAGGACCAGGCAACTGGACAAGCCCAGCAGCACGACCGCAATAACCGATGCGACAAAGCCGGTAAAATAAAAACTGAGAAAGGCGCAACCACCCAGCAGGCAACCGATAATCACGAAAACACGCTTGCTGCTGGCCCGGTCAATGTAGTGACTGAGTAAGTGGTCCCAGATAAACCATGCAAAGACCGTACAGAATTAATACGGCACCAATGGTTGTTACAGACGGCCAAGACGATCCAGATACACCGGAGCCAAAGAAATTCCAGAAACCCGATTACCGCAATTGCCGGAAGACGAACTGCTCAGGAAAATCAGACCCAGTACATGCCGGTTGCGCAGAAAATTCAAAGTAATCCCTGGCGCTAACGGGGGTTGGCGGCAGAGGGCAATATAGCAGTGTCACGGCGAGTTTGGATTGCCTGATAGCGCCTTGCATGGCGGTCAGAGTGTACAGCGGGAGCAGAAAAACAATGATGGCGCTGAGCAGGAACACGGGTCGGTATGATGCGCTCTGCCAGCATGGCCCCGGCTGCTGTACCACAGATGCTGCCGGCGTAGATGCCGGCGAACAGATAGGCCAGCCCGCGAGCCTTGCTTTTGTTGTCTGTCTGCACAATGACAAAACCTTGCGATGCCATCAGGGTTAGTCCGTAGCCCAGTCCGACCATGCCCATAGCGGCAATAAAATGCACCGCGCTCGGTGCCAGCCAGGCATACAGTTTGGCGGCAGCCACCAGCGCAACACCGGTCAGGAAAGGCTCATGCCAGCCGCGCCGGTCAAGCCAGATACCAGACACAATAATCGTTATGCTGACGCTCAGGAACATAGCCGAAATTGGCAACCCCATGACCATGTCTTTCGGCAGTCCCAGCAGCGGCTGGTATAAATCCGCCATATGCAGCGGTACGAAAGCGGCTGACAGATCTACACCGAACAGGAAAAGAAACACAGCCGGTCGCATACTGGCGGGATCAACCGGTGCCGGTGTACCGGCGTGTTGGCGGTTACGGGCTTGCAAGACTTTCAGTAATAAAATAACCAGCTCCGAAAAAAAGCAGGATGGCAACCAGCAGGTGGTTTTGCCGATTTCCAGCAGTTATCAGCAGGGCAGCATGACTGGTTCCGGTCGAGGGCAGCTCGATAAAATTGACGACGTACAAACCCAGGCCAGCAACTGGGCTGAACGCTGACCGCAAACGGCGGCCAGCCAACGGTACGCAGCGACCACTGGGCTGGTGTCGGGGGGATGCGCCAGACCGTTACCGCCAGCAACGGTAGGCTGGCTCCCAACACAATAGGCAGCGCCAGCCACCAGCTGCTGGCGGCTGAATGTATCAATTTCAGACTGGTCAGGGCGGCACTCAGGCCGTTATCAAGCAAAGTTCGGTATACAGCTGGGTTAATGCCGTAGCGCAAAAGCGCTGCTGAACGCAAAACTGATGATCAGCAGCAGCAGCGCGCCTCCGGCCAGTCTGGTTTTTGCCATGCTACTGGGTGGTGAAGTGTGCACAGGTCAACTCGTAATGCTAGCCGATAATGCCCTCGCTGGCGGTTGCCAGGAGAGTATTCGGGTGCTGGGCAGTGGCTTGCCGTTGCTGCCTTTCCAGAGTGCGCGAGGCTTGTAGAAAAGTACGCCGGAGCAAAGGCGTGGGATTGCCGGCCAGGCGCCAATGGTGAAGCAGCAGTGACCTGCAGGGTGGCCTCTGGCTGGTGCCAGCTACAGCGATAAGGCTGCAGGGCAAAAAGGCAGTGCCGGACAGGCGCTGCAGTGTGTTCGCCACATAAGCAACCGCCAACGCACCCGTGCCGCAAGCCAGGAGTCTCCCCCACGGTCGATGCCGCGCTCGAAACAGCGGTACTGAATGATGTTACTGTTATCCGTGATCCGAGCCGAAAATCCATTGCCGGCGGGAAACAGATGCTGGTAGTGTTTATTGATATAGGTACCGATGTGATCAATCAGCGGTGCCGAAGTTCAGACGTTTTTCATGGCCCTCGGCAGCTGCCGAAACAAACAGGGTTTCATTCAGGCCGTAAGGCAGGCACTCATCGGCAAAAATGACCAGATGCGGCTCACCCGTGAACGCCAGATAGCCGGTTATGGTCAGGCTGCTGGCCGTGGTAAAGGGGTGCAGATCGTAGTGACGAAAACTGATTTCAAGCGGTTTAAGCAGGCTGATCTGGCCACTTTGTAAGGCAATAGCCGCTGCACTGACGACCTCCTGCGGTGCCTGGCGCGGGATACCCATATCGCACCAGCTCAGCCCGGTATCGGGTTGGACACCGAGGTGGGTGATATGGGGGCGGGCGCGCGGGATCTCGGTCAGCACCCGAGTCTGGGCAATGCCATGGTGAGTGTTTAAATAATGGGCGATGCAGAGTAAGCCGTTACCGCACGCGAGGGTTTCCTGGCTGTTCGATTCGAACAGCCGGAAAACAAACTCACTGGCTGCACAGTCGGGTAAGACATCCCAATAACCATAGGCCTGGTTGATCGCCTCCAGCACATCGCTGCGGGATGGCTGTATCAGCAGCAGGCCATCGGAGCCGACACCAAAATTCACATCACTGGCCTGGCAGCCAAAAAGCGGCTTGTCCCGTTCCGGCAGATGACACTGCTCGGTTTCGTCAACTACAACAAAATTATTCCCGCACGCTGTGTATTTAATAAAGGGGATTGTTATCATGCATTAGTGTCCGTTCTAAAGATCACAGGTCGTATACGCCGAATACCCGGCAGAGTAGGTAGTGCTTATCGGCTGCCTGTAGATCAGTTTTTAATAATTTATTAACAAAAGCTGCAATTTATGCTGTTTATCTGTAATTTTTTTAGTAAGCAATTAGCGACAAGTAGCCTGCAATGAAAAATGCAAATGCCATACTCAGTAGCTACGGTACGACAGTATTCGAAATCATGTCACGCCTGGCTATTGAGCACCAGTCTATAAACCTGGGTCAGGGATTCCCCGACGAAGACGGCCCGGACAGTCTCAAACGCAAAGCCTATGAGGCGATGCTGGAATTCCCTAATCAGTATCCGCCAATGCTGGGCGTGCCGGAACTGCGTCAAGCGGTGGCCGCACATAACCAGCGGTATTATGGAATAGACAGCGATTGGCAACGCGAAGTTATGGTAACGTCTGGTGCCACCGAAGCGCTAGCGGCAAGCATTCTGGCCCTGATTGAGCCCGGCGATGAAGTTGTCCTGTTCGAGCCGTTATATGACTCCTATCTGCCCATGGTGCGCCGGGCTGGCGGAATTCCTAAACTGGTACGCCTGCAGCCGCCGGGTTGGGACTTGCCGAAAGAACAACTAGCGGCAGCATTTTCCGAGCGTACCAAGCTGATTTTGCTGAACAATCCGATGAATCCCAGCGGCAAGGTGTTCAGTCAGCAGGAGCTGGCGTTTATCGCCGCATTAGTGGAGCGCTACGATGCGTATGCCATCTGCGATGAAGTCTACGAACATCTTATTTTCGATCAGCGCCGACATATCCCGCTGCTGACGCTGCCGGGCATGCGGGAACGGGCGATCAAGATCGGCTCAGCCGGCAAGACCTTTTCCATGACCAGCTGGAAAGTCGGTTATCTCACTGCCGCGCCGGCATTGTTGCAGGTGATCGCCAAAGCGCATCAGTTTCTGGTCTTCACCACACCGAGCAATCTGCAGCGTGCGGTCGCCTACGGGCTGGAGCAGGAACAGGCCTGGTACACAGCACTCGCGCCGCAACTGCAACGCAAACGCGACGAGCTGGCAGCGGGTTTGCAGGCGTTGGGTTTTGGCGTTCTGGACTGTCATTCGACGTATTTTCTTAATGCGGATATCCGGCCATTGGGGTTTGACGAAACCGATGTTGAGTTCTGCAAGCGTCTGACCATCGAGGCCGGTGTGACCCTGGTGCCGGTGAGCGCACTGTATACGGATGATGCTGCTGGCGGAGATGACAACACTGCTGCTGCAGTCCAGCATCTGGTGCGGTTCTGCTTTTGCAAGCAGGACGCAGTGCTGCAGGGTGCGCTGGAACGCCTGGGCACGTATCTGGGCGCGCGGGCATGAGCCGCAAGATTTTTAGCGCAGGGCCAACGCTACGGCAGTCGCCGCGATAATATCATCCACGCTGGCACCGCGTGATAAGTCACAGACCGGCCGGGCAAAGCCCTGCAGAATCGGGCCGATAGCCTGCGCACCGGCAAGCTGCTGGGTCAGCTTGTAGCCGATATTACCGGCATTCAGATCCGGGAAAATAAGCACATTGGCCTGACCGGCCACCGTACTGGGCGTTTTCAGTTTTTTGGCAGCCACCCGGGCGGCCAGTGCGGTATCCGCCTGGAACTCACCATCGAGCAGTAATTCCGGCGCCCGTTCGCGGGCAATCTGCAAGGCCTGCGACACTTTATCAACCGCCGCGTGCTGCGCGCTGCCCTGGGTGGAAAATGACAAAAAAGCCACCCGCGCTGGTGTGCCAAGCAGCTTGGCGGCGCTGGCTGCCGAAGCCAATGCAATATCGGCCAGCTGGGCGGGGTCGGGATCAATATTAACGGCACAGTCAGCGAAAATCAGCGGATAGTCCGACTGGCCCTGAAACTGCGGCAGCAGCATCAGAAAAAAACTCGACGGCGTGCCGATGCCTTCAGCCAGACCCACCCCGATCAACCCGGCTTCGATGACCCGCGCGGTGGGGTGGGCTGCGCCGGCAACCATGGCGGCCGCATCACCGGCCTGCACCATCAGTGCGCCGAAGTACAAGGGCTTGCGCACCAGACGGCGTGTCAGTTTGAGCGCCATTTGGCGTGGCCCCTGCGCGCACAGCTGGGCATAGCGCTCGAGATTGTCGTTTTGGGCCGGGTCCAGCACCGGCAGGTCATCGAGTCTGACCGAGCAGGCTGCGGCGACGCTGGCGACAGCGGCCTGCTCACCCAGCAGAACAGGCCGGGCAATGCCGGTATCAGCCATCTGTCGGGCGGCCTGTAATATGCGTTCATCCTGGGCTTCAGGGAATACCACCGGCAAACATAGCGATTTTGCCTGCGAAATGGCGTGCGAGATAAAGGTCACAGGGGCACCTATTCGAGTATTAGAAAAACATTGCCAATCAGTTCGATTTTAGAGCGTATATGCAAATTCAGGAATTCCCAGCGGTTTAACATTTCGCACTGTAAAACCGCTTCGAAGGGTGCGAGTTCTTCCGCCGAAACGGTGATGATATCCCGAAACAGCAGGTAGGATTTGGCGGCTACTGTGGTTTTGATCGCCCGTAACTGAATAAACAAAGGGCCAAAATAATCGGCAAAACTCGCTGTGCAGTCGCGGCCCTCAAAGTGTTTGCCGACCGGCTTCAAAACCTGTTCCAGGAATATTTTGCTGTCGTTAGACCATTGCCGGATGCCCATGTCTTCCGCCCCGAAGCCGGGACGCAGTAAAATAGCCAACAGCGCCAGGAATACCAGCGCACTGACGCAGTTCGGGTGGCGTCGACTGTTTTCTGAGGCATTAAGCGTTGGCACAGAGTTTACTCAATTTGCCTGAAGGTTCTGGTTGCGGGACTATTCGAGAATCAAAAAAACATTGCCGATCAATTCGATCTTGTTGTGAATATGGTTTTCGAAAAACGGCCAGCGGTCCATGATCTGGCAGTTCATCTGCTCTTCGAAGGGTGCCAGATCCTCGGCTGCGGTCAGAATAATATCGCGCAACAGCAGGTAGGATTTGGCAGATACGATGGTTTTGATTTCGCGTAACTGAGCAAATAAAGGGCCGACATAATCATCGACTTCCTCAACGCAGCCGCGTTTAAGAAGCTGCTCGCGTACCGGTTCCAGTACTTGGACGAAGAAGAGTTTGCTATCGTTAGTCCATTCCCGAATGCCGTAATCAGCCGCCTGAGCAGCGTTGGCAGTAAGGGCGAGCAGCCCTGCGAGTACGACGGGCAGACAGAATTTCATGACGATACTCTGCGTATAATGTCATGCCATTATAGAGCGTTAATACGACGCAGCCCATCGCTGTTATGTGGGCTGCGTATCAGAATTACACACCAGAGAGGACTATCAACATGCAACGTTATCAGTTATATATCGATGGCCAATGGTGCGATCCGGCCAGCGGCGACTGGTTCGAGTCGTTTAATCCCTACACCGGCAAGCCGTGGGCGCTGATTCCACGGGGCAATGAAGTAGATGCAGAGCGGGCCGTGACGGCGGCGCAGCGTGCTTTCAGCAGCGGTGACTGGCCCAAACTGACCGCCAGTCAGCGCGGACGCTTATTGTGCAAACTGGGCGATCTGATTGCCGCTAATGCGGATGCTCTGGCGCAGACCGAAGTGCGTGATAACGGCAAACTGATTGCCGAAATGGGCGGGCAGCTGCGCTATGTACCAAACTGGTATTACTATTATGGCGGTCTGGCGGACAAGATTGAAGGCTCTGTTATTCCTACCGACCAGCCCGATATGTTCAATTACACCAAGCACGAACCGCTCGGCGTTGTGCTGGCGATTGTGCCCTGGAATTCGCCGCTGCTGCTGACGTCCTGGAAACTGGCGCCGGCACTGGCAGCGGGTAATACCATTATTATCAAACCTTCGGAATACACCTCGGCCTCGGCACTGGAGTTTGTCAAACTGGTCGAGCAGGCTGGTTTTCCGCCAGGGGTGGTTAATGTGGTAACCGGCTATGGTGCCGAAGTCGGTGAACCTTTAGTGGCGCACCCCAAAGTAGCCAAAGTGGCGTTTACCGGCGGCGAGATCGGTGGCGTCAAAGTTTACGAAGCCGCTGCCCGCGGCCTTAAACCGGTGACCCTGGAACTGGGTGGCAAGTCGCCCAATATCGTGTTTGATGACGCCAAACTGGATGATGCGGTCAAAGGTGCGATTTCGGGCATTTTTGCCGCCACCGGCCAGACCTGTATTGCCGGCTCGCGTCTGCTGGTGCAGGAATCCATCTACGATGAGTTCATGGAAAAACTGGTCGACTTCGCCCGTACCGCTAAAATGGGTGATCCCAGCAATCCCGACACCCAGGTCGGCCCGGTGACTACCCAGCCGCAATACCAGAAAATCCTCAGCTATATTGATATTGCCAAAGGCGAAGGCGCGCAATGCGCACTCGGCGGTGGCCCGGCGGACAATCCGGAACTGGGCGAGGGCTGGTTCGTGCAGCCAACGATTTTCACCGGTGTGACCAATGATATGCGCATTGCCCAGGAGGAAGTGTTCGGGCCGGTGCTGTCCGCGATCAAATTCAAAGACGAAGACGAAGCAATCGCTATCGCCAACGACATTCTGTACGGTCTGGCAGCGGGTGTCTGGACCCAGAACATTAAACGGGCGATTACTGTCTCGGATCGCTTGCAGGCCGGCACGGTCTGGGTTAATACCTATCGGGCAGTAAGCTATATGTCGCCTTTTGGCGGTTACAAACGTTCGGGGCTGGGGCGCGAGAATGGCAAAGATGCAATCTATGAATATCTGCAGACCAAAAGTGTGTGGATCAGTACCGCCGACGATACCCCGAATCCGTTTGTAATGCGCTAAAGGAGCCATGTCATGACACAACGCTGGAAAAACCGCCCGCCTGGCTCGAACTGGGGCGATTTTGGCCCGGATGATCAACTGGGTCGGCTGAATTTACTGACCCCGGAGAAAGTCAAACAGGGGGCGGCGGAAATCAAGGAAGGACTGAGTTTTTGTCTCAGTTTGCCGTTGAATTTACCCGGTGGCAATGTGCTGAATCCGCGGCGTTTTCCACCTCGATTACGTCCGACCGAACAAAATGGCGAACTGTGCATCAACTTCCCCAACAGCCGCCGTGATCCGGCCTTTATCGATGTGGTCAGCGATGACGCGGTGCTGCTGTGGACGCAGTATTCCAGCCAGTGGGACTCGTTTGCTCATATCGGCCAGCAATTCGATGCCGATGGCGACGGTACGCCGGAGATCGTGTATTACAACGGTTACCGCGCCGGAGAGCACGTTAAAGGGCCGACGGATTATCTGAACAACGATAGCCCCACCGGACATGAGTACCAGGGTGTTGACGCCCTCGGCATTCATAATTTTGCAGAGAAGGCGATCCAGGGCCGGGCTGTGCTGTTCGATTTGCGCGCCCATTTCGGCGATGAGCGTAAATATGTGGATTTCGCCGATCTGGAAGCGATCATGCAGGTGGACAACATCACCGTCGAGAGCGGCGATATGGTGTGTTTTCATACCGGCTTCGGGCAGCGCATTCTGGACATGGCCGGTCAGCCTGACGCAGAAGTATTGCACGGTGCCTGCGCGGTGCTGAATGGCCGCGATCCGAAACTGCTGGAATGGATCACCGATAGCGGTGTCGCCGCGCTTTGTGCGGATAATTATGCGGTCGAGGGCATACCCTCAAAACCCGGTTCGGGTCAGCATGCATTTTTGCCCCTGCACGAACACTGCCTGTTTAAACTGGGGATCCCCCTGGCCGAAATCTGGTATCTCACCGAACTGGCCGGGTGGTTGCGCGCTCATGGGCGCAACCGCTTCATGCTGACAGCGCCACCGCTGCGTCTGCCGGGCGCGGTGGGCTCACCAGTTACGCCGGTGGGAACCGTCTGAGCATTCGCGCTTCATTCACAACACAACATAACAAAACGAGGATACTTCATTGGCAAAAGTTACCATCATCGGCAGCGGGTTTATCGGCCGCGCCTGGGCGTCATCAGTTACGCCCGCGCCGGCCACGATATTGTCTTGTGGGATGCCGACAAGAGCGCGCCGGCCAAGGCAATAACCTATATTGAGGGCGTCTTGCCGACATTGGAGGAATACGATCTGCTGGACGGGCAGACGCCGGCGCAATTGCTGGCCCGCTTAAGCAGCGCCGACGACATGGCCGAGGCGCTGGCCGGGGCGGTGCATGTGCAGGAGAACACGCCCGAGAATCTCGATATCAAGCGGACGGTATTTGCGCAGCTGGATCAGCATACGCCAGCCGAGGCCGTGATCGCCAGCTCGACTTCGGCGCTGCTGCCCTCCAGCTTTACCGAAGCGATGACTACCCGGTCGCGCTGCCTGGTCGTGCATCCGATCAATCCGCCCTATCTGGTGCCGGCGGCGGAAGTTGTGCCCGCGCCCTGGACCGAGCCGGCGGTCGTCGAGCGTACCCGTGATTTTTACTGGCCGCCGGCCACGCGCCAATTGTGATGAAGCGCGAACTCGACGGCTTTGTCATGAACCGGATGCAGGCGCGCTGCTGGAAGAAGCGTTCCGGCTGGTAGCCGATGGTTACGCCTCGATTGAGGATGTCGATATCGGTATCCGCGAAGGGCTCGCGTTGCGCTGGTCGTTTATGGGGCCGTTTGAAACGATTGACCTCAACGCACCCGGCGGGGTGCGCGATTATGCCGAGCGCTATCAAAGCATTTATGAGCGTATTTTTCCGTCCATGCAACGACGGGTGGACTGGACCGGCGATATTATGGATACCGTGGAAGAACAACGCCGTCAGGCCGTGCCCGCCGAGCAACTGGGCGAGCGTCAGGTGTGGCGCGACCGACGCTTGATGGCGCTGGCTGCGCACAAACGCCGGGCAGATAAGGATATCGGACGCTGACAGCGTTGCTGCTGATTACCCGTTAAGGGAATGCTGCGCAGTGCGGGCCGGGTATCACGTGATACCCGGCCCGCAATAGTTATCGCCGCAGGTTATTGGCGGTCGGTCAGCTGACTTTGCTGTCCGGCAGCTCCAGCCCCAGCGCCCGGATGTGCTGAATCTCATCACGGATGCGGGCTGCCTCTTCAAACTCCAGATCGCGGGCGTGTTTATACATCTGCTGTTCCAGCTGCTTGATTTTCTGTATCAGCTTGGCCGGTGACATATGGGCATACTGGGCCGTGTCTTCGGCAATCCGGGCCAGTTTCCCGGTCGATTGAGGCCGACCGCTATAGGCGCCTTCCATCACATCGGTCACCGCTTTGCTGATCGATTGCGGAGTAATATTGTGCGTCTTATTGTAAGCCGTTTGTTTGATACGGCGGCGTTCGGTTTCGTCCATGGCGCGCTGCATCGAGCCAGTGATTTTATCAGCGTACAAAATAGCTTTACCGTTGAGATTGCGCGCCGCCCGCCCGATGGTCTGGATCAGGGAGCGTTCGGAGCGTAAAAAGCCTTCCTTATCGGCATCCAGAATGGCCACCAGCGAGACTTCCGGCATATCCAGTCCTTCCCGCAGCAGGTTGATCCCGACCAGCACATCGAATTCACCCAGGCGCAGATCGCGGATAATCTCGACCCGCTCCACCGTATCAATATCAGAATGCAGATAGCGCACCCGAACATCGTGCTCGGCCAGATACTCGGTTAAGTCCTCGGCCATTTTCTTGGTCAGTGTGGTCACCAGTACCCGTTCTTCAACGGCAACGCGCAGGTGAATCTCGGACAGTAAATCGTCGACCTGAGTAATGGCCGGGCGGACTTCCAGCTCAGGATCGATCAAACCGGTGGGACGTACAACCTGCTCCGCGACCTGATCTGAGTGCTCGTTTTCGTAGGGACCGGGCGTGGCCGAGACGAAAATAATCTGCGTGGTGCGCTGTTCGAATTCATCGAAGCGCAAAGGCCGGTTATCCAGTGCCGAGGGCAGGCGGAATCCGTATTCGACCAGGGTTTCCTTGCGCGAACGATCGCCCCGGTACATGCCGCCAAGCTGCGGCACGGTAACATGCGACTCGTCGATAAACACCAGCGCATCCGGCGGCAGATAATCCAGCAGGGTAGGGGGTGGTTCACCGGGCTGGCGGCCGGAAAGATGGCGCGAGTAATTCTCGATGCCGGAGCAGTAGCCCAGTTCCTGCAGCATTTCCAGATCGAACAGCGTGCGTTGTTCCAGCCGCTGGGCTTCCAGCAGCTTGTTTTGGGCGTGCAGCTCCGCCAGTCGTTCGCGCAATTCATCGCGGATACTGCCGATAGCCTGCAGCACTTTATCGCGCGGCGTCACATAATGGGTTTTCGGATATACCGTTAAACGCGGTACCTTGCGCAGAATCTGTCCGGTCAGCGGATCGAAAAAGCTTAAATTTTCAACCTCGTCATCGAACAGCTCCACCCGTACCGCTTCGCGTTCTTCTTCCGCCGGATGGATATCGATGACCTCACCGCGTACCCGATAAGTACCGCGGGTCAGTTCGAGATCGTTGCGGGTGTATTGCAGTTCAGCCAGACGGCGCAGAATGGCGCGCTGGTCGACTTTTTCACCGCGTGCCAGATGCAGAATCATCTTCATGTACGAGTTTGGGTCACCCAGACCGTAAATGGAGGACACCGTGGCTACGATAATGGTGTCGGGACGTTCCAGAATGGCCTTAGTCGCGGACAGACGCATTTGTTCAATATGCTCATTGACCGCCGCGTCTTTTTCGATAAAGGTATCAGACGATGGCACATAGGCTTCCGGCTGATAGTAATCGTAATAGCTGACGAAATACTCCACCGAGTTCTTCGGAAAAAAGCTTTTCATCTCGCCATACAGCTGGGCAGCCAGGGTTTTATTGGGTGCCAGCACCAGGGCCGGCCGCTGCAGCGCCTGGATGACATTCGCCATAGTGAAGGTTTTACCGCTGCCGGTTACCCCGAGCAGGGTTTGGTAACTCAGGCCGTTGTCCAGGCCTTCAACCAGTGTTTTGATCGCAGCAGGTTGATCACCCGCAGGTCGATAGCGGGTATTGATTTGAAATTTGATGCTCATGGTTTCCCTGTTTCATCGAATAGGTCATCGAATGGGTCATCGAATGGGCTTACTGAACGCCTGGCGGGCGATTAGAATGACAATCTGAAAAAACACAGTAACCGAGAAAGGTGCTCCAGTGAGTAATTTGTCTGATTTGTTTGCCGCGCGGGTCCGGCGTGTTAAGGAATCCCCGACCATGGTCGTGACAGCCCGTGCCGCCGAGCTGAAAGCCGCGGGCAAGGATGTTATCGGCCTGGGCGCGGGCGAGCCGGATTTCGACACCCCCGACTTCATCAAGGAAGCGGCTATCCAGGCTATCCACGATGGCAAGACCAAGTATACCCCGGTGGGCGGAACGCCGAGTCTGAAACGGGCCGTATGCGAAAAATTCAAACGCGATAACGGGTTGGTTTATCAGCCCAATCAGGTGTTGGTCACCAGCGGCGGTAAATTGGGGTGTTATAACCTGGTACAAGTGCTGATCGGGCCGGGCGACGAGTGCATTATACCTGCACCGTACTGGGTATCGTACCCGGATATGGTGCTGTTGGCTGATGGCAAGCCGGTCATCATCAAAACCACGGTTGAACAGAACTTCAAGATAAGCCCCGAGCAGCTGGAAGCGGCGATTACCCCGCGTACCAAAATGCTGTTTTTGAACAGTCCCTCCAATCCTACCGGTGTGGCCTATAGCCGGGCCGAGCTGGAAGCGCTGGGCGAGGTATTGCGGCGTCACCCCAACATCATTATCGGCACCGACGATATGTACGAGCAGATTCTGTGGGCCGATGAACCGTTTTGTAATCTGGTGATGGCCTGTCCCGACCTGTATGACCGGGTGGTGATTTTGCACGGAGTGTCCAAAGCCTATGCCATGACCGGCTGGCGCATCGGTTATAACGTCGGTCCCAAGCCGATCATGGACGAAATGGCAAAAGTGCAGTCGCAAAGCGCCTCGAATCCCTGCTCGATCTCGCAGGCCGCCGCAGAAGCCGCGCTGCTGAGCGATCAGAGCTGCATCAAACCGATGCTGAAGGCGTTTAAGGAACGCCACGATTTCGTCTGCCAGAGCTTCCAGGCGCTGAATTCGGTATCTGTTGTACCTGCTGACGGTGCGTTTTACTCCTTCCCGAACTTCCAGCAGGTGATTGATGCGCGATCAGACCTGAAAAACGATATCGAACTGGCCGAATTTCTGCTGACCGAGGCCGGTGTCGCGCTGGTGCCCGGTTCTGCTTTCGGCGCAGAAGGGTGCCTGCGATTGTCATTCGCCACCAGCATGGACAACCTGCGTGACGCTCTTGCGCGCATAAAACGCGTTTTAACGTAAGCAGGGTGTTGACAGTTTCGCGAACAGCCTTTAAGATTCGCGCCTTCATTCCCCGGTAGCTCAGTCGGTAGAGCAAGTGGCTGTTAACCACTGGGTCGGCGGTTCGAGCCCGTCCCGGGGAGCCAAACAAAGCAAAGGCTTAGATCAGAAATGGTCTAAGCCTTTTTTGTTGGCGTGACTCGATCGTGACGCAACACGCTGGGGTCACATTGTAGCCACTGCGTTTGCGGCGTCCAGACGATCGAGGGAGCGTATGAACCGGAGCAGGTGAAGTAGATGCCCGTCATCAGGCCGACGCTGATCGCTGCAATGGTAGGCCAAAGCGTGATTATCGAGTGGTACATTACGCTACCTTCCTCGCTGGAAGTCGACGGATCATCAGCACCACCAGGCACGCCAGGCCGACGACGGTTTCCAGTGCGGTGGCCTGGACCAGTCCCGTTGCGGGAACACCGTCGAACAGCATGCTCACGAAGCGCGAGGTGGCGTAAGACAGGTAGATCATCGTCGCAAGCAGCGTGGCCGTATCGGCCCTGCGCCGAACGAATACCGCGCTAAGGATGAACATGCCGGCTGCGAGTAAAAATCCGGCCGGCGCCTTGAGTTCGTTGAGCAGGCTCACGTTCTTGTCCAGCTTGATACTATTCGAGGCGTAAAAGTCGTTCGGTGACCCGAGAATCATCGTCGCGACCAGTATCAGCAGCGTACCGGCCAGGAACAGGAGCAGCATTTGGGTTTTGGCAAGCTTCGTGTTCATTTTAGTTCTCCGAAAATTAGAGCTTAAGGTGGGGGGTGTTGTGACTTGGTGGTTTAGGTTTGCTTTCGCATTCCGCTGCGCTCCCCGGCGCTCGAGATCGGGCTCGAATGTCTGCCGTCGAAAATCACGGTTAAGAGTTCGCTCAGCAGCCTAGAGTAGCCCAGCACTTGCAGCCGGCGGTTGACACGCAGGCCGGTTTTGGCATTTTTGCCGATGATCAGAATAAGTGTGCCTTGCATGGTTTCAGTCTCCTGTGCGATTTCGAAAGAGATCGGCAAACTTTCTTGTGCCGGTGCGGAGAATTCTGAATCAACCAAACTGGATTTAAAATCACATAAAATCTAAAATTATTAGCTAATCGTCCAAACTTATCTGAAACCCCATGAGCGATCCCCAGCCGATAACCCCTAACATCGATCTAGAGCTTCCGCCCAGCTCCGATCCGCTCGGTGAGGTCTTGAAATTGTTGCAACTGAGCGGCGTTCATTACTGCAGCGCGGAATTGACCGACCCCTGGGGCATTGAAGTACCGGAGTTGCCGGGTGTCATGAACGTGGAAGTGGTAACTTCAGGCCACTGTTGGATCGAACTCGACGGCCAGACGCCGGTGTTTATGCCAGAGGGTAGCCTCGCACTGATTCCGCGCGGTCAACCGCACAAACTGCGCGGTAACCCGGACGACAAAACCACATGGCTGGAAGACATTCCGATCGAACGGATCGGGGACCGGTTCGAAATCATGCGCTTCGGTGGCGGTGGTCGATTAACCGAGATCACCTATTACGGGGTGCGTTTCGATTCGTACCTGGCCGAGCGGTTGATCCGACTGTTGCCCGAAATACTGCACGTACGCACGCATGTAGCGGATGACGGCTGGTTGCACAGCACGATTCGCTTCATCGCACAGGAAGCGCGACAACGCTTGCCCGGCAGCGAAACCGTCATCACCCGGCTCGCGGATATCTTGGTGATCCAGGCGATTCGCAGCTGGATCGAGAGCGTTCGGGAACAAGAGCGAGGCTGGATCGCTGCGTTGCACGACCGCCAGATCGGTAAAGCGATGACGCTGATGCATCACCGGCCCGGGCACGATTGGCGTGTCGCGTCACTGGCACGCGAAATCGGTATGTCGAGATCCGGATTTTCAGCACGCTTCAGCGCGCTAGTGGGCGAATCGGTCATGCAGTATCTCACCGATCTACGCATGCAGTTGGCGCACCGTGAGTTACGCCAGAGCGCTGATTCGCTGACGAAAATCGCAGAGCGGGTAGGCTACCATTCCGAGCCCGCCTTCAATCGAGCATTCAAACGGGTCATAGGGGTGCCCCCCGGAGCGGTTCGCAAAGGCGCTCCGAGCTGACCTGAAAGGACGGGAGTTCCCTTGCCTGCCTGATACTCATATAGTAGACCACGTCAAAAATCCTTGACCAGGTCACATACTGTAGACCACGTCAACTTCTATAAATACCCTTACTGGGCCTGCTGACATCGAATAGTTCGGTCTGCTATTGTCCAGGTAATTTCTGGCATATGCTTTTTCGAGGGTTCCTGCCAAAAACCGCATATTAAAAAGGAGGCCGCTCAGTGGAGCGCCGGTTAAGCACTATATTATTTGCTGATGTCGTCGGTTATACGCGTCTAATGGGTGAAGACGAGGCCGGTACGCTGGCTGCGCTTAATGCGTTCAGGAAAGAGGTGTTTGAACCTAGGATAACGGGTGTCGGCGGCACCATAATCAAGCGAATGGGCGATGGCTGGATCGCCAGGTTTGACAACGTCTCAAGTGCGGTTTCCTGCGCTATCGAGATTCAGAAAAGCCTGTTGGGGCATGCATCCCTGAAACTCCGAGTCGCTGTTCATATTGGCGATGTCACTTTCCAGGAGGACGATATATACGGTGATGGCATCAATGTGGCTGCCCGGATTGAGGCGACAGCGAAACCGGGGCAGGTTGTGATTTCCGATATGGTGTATCACAGCTTAGACAGCCATACCGCCCAGATTTTTACCGGCGGTGAAAATCTGCAGCTCAAGAACGTATCCCGCTCGGTTGCTGTCTGGCGCTGGCCGGCTGAATTGAGCATTGAGAACCAGATTTCCGATCACATACAGACGCCGGTTCCAGCTGCGCCGCTTTCAGAAAAACCCTCCATTGCAGTTCTGCCTTTCGACAATATGTCAGAGCACCCGGATCAGGACTATTTCTCCGATGGCATTAGCGAAGATATTATCACGGCCATTTCCAGACTCCCTGGATTGACAGTCATCGCGCGCAATTCGAGTTTTACTTATAAAGGGAGGGCGGTCATGATCCCGGAAGTGTGTCGTGATCTTGGCGTGCGCTACGTCCTGGAGGGCAGTGTTCGCAAAGCCGGCCAGCGGGTCCGTATTACCGCGCAGTTGATAGACGGTCGCTCGGGTGGGCATGTATGGGGAGAGCGATATGACCGTGATCTGGAGGATATTTTCGCAGTTCAGGATGATGTGACAGAAAAAATTGTACACGCCTTGGAAGATCAGTTAGCAGGCGACGCAGTGCCTGCGTTGGGTAAGCCTACCTCGAATCTGGAAGCTTATGACTGCGTTTTACGCGGACGCGCGCAATATCGCCTGTTCACCGGTGTCGGCAATGCTGCAGCAAGGTTGCTGTATGAACAGGCGGCCGCACTGGATCCGGAGTATGCTGAGCCATATGCCGGTTTGGCCGAGACCTATGTCCAGGACTGGTTCTCAGGTAAAGAACCGGGTCTTGAGCGTGCGCTCGATCTGGCGCGACAGGCGGCAGCGCGCGACCCGAATCTGCCGCTAGTGCAGGAAGCTCTAAGTATGGTGCATTTGTTTAACAGGCAACATGCAGAAGCCATCGCGACAGCACGGCGGTGGATAACGCTGGAGCCAAGTAATGCTGATGCTTATGCGACGCTGGCAGGGGCTATGCATTTTGCTGGAGAAAACGAGGACGTTATCGCCCTGATTGACAAGGCGATGCGTCTGAATCCGTTTTATCCGTTCTTTTATCCGCACTATGCCGGTATAGCGCATATGGCCATGGGGCGCTTTGATGAAGCCGTCGCATGCCTGAAGCTGGGTGTCAGTCGCAGTCCCGAAACTTTATGGCCTCATGTCTATCTGCTGGTCTGTTTTGGCTATTTACAGGATGAGGCTAAGGCAAAGACTCAGCTGGCGGAGGTGAAGCGTATCAGTCCGGCATTTTCGGCTGCTACGCTGACGAACCTTTTGCCCTACAGGAATCACTCGGATATTGACCGGGTGATCCGGGGGCTGGAGAAAGCGGGACTTTAACCTGAGTTTGACCGTTTCAGTGAGCGCGGCATAGAAGTGGATTATTCGACGATATAGCGCTGGTCAGCATCAGTGCCGTTTTTTTACGAGATCGTTCACAGCGCGATGCCTAGCCAGCGTGCGACCGGTGCGATTGTCCAACCTTGCAGCAGCAACGAGGCGATGACAATCACAAAGACGACATTGAAGAAACTCTCCGTCGTTGGTCCGGGACTGATGACCGGTATGATAGCTAAGAAGATGGGCACTGCGCCGCGCAGCCCGACCCAGCCAATGTAGCCGATCTCACGCAGCGAAAACCCGAAGGGAGCTGAGCACAGCGCGACCGCCAAGGGCCGCGCGGCGAACATCAACACCGCGGCAATGATCAGTGCGGGTACCAAGGTCGAACCAAGGTCATGCGGTGTCACCAGCAACCCCAGCATTAGAAACATGATGATCTGGCTCAACCAGGCGAGCGCCCCGTGGAAATGAATGATCCGTTCCGCTGGGTAGTTGACGCAACTCCGTAGCACGATGCCACATAGGTAGAGTGCTAGAAAACCGCTGCCACCAGCAATTTGGGTGGCAGCAAACAGTGCCAATGCGCCGGCCAGGACGAACGGTGGATAAAGGCCTGCCGGCAACGAAATGCGATCGATCAACCCGGCTAAAATGCGACCACCGGCAAGTCCCGCTACGGTCCCGACACCGAGTTGCATGGCGAGTTCCGGCAACAGTTCCGGTGTTATCGACCAGGAAAACGCGATATCTTGGTCCAAAAGGGAAACAAAAGTGATGGTCAGAAAAATGGCCATCGGATCGTTGAGCCCCGACTCGACCAGTATGGTTTCACGTACCCGGCCCTGGAGCCGAATACCGCGCTGTTGTAAAGCAAAACGTTGCCGCGGCGTCGGTTGAGCCTATCACCGCGCCCAACAGCAGCCCCTGAGTCAAAGACCAGTCGAATACCCAGGCCGCTACTACGCCTATGCTGGCGGCGGTGAGCACCACACCGAGTGTTGCCAGCACCAGCGCCGGGGCGGCGGCTTTTCGAATATCCGTTTTAGGCGTGTCGAGTCCGCCGGCGAACAGGATCAGGGCAAGCGCAATGTTGCCCAGTTCATAGGCGAGCTTAAAATCATCGAACAGTACACCGCCGGGGCCGTCCTCCCCGAGCAGCATGCCGATAGCCAAAAACAGTAACAACAACGGTGCACCGATGCGGGTAGAAAGAGGCGTAAGCAAGATGCTCGCGAACACCAGCGTAGCACCAAGCAGCAGGGGAAACGTCATCGGTCGATGGTCCTGTGTTGCGGCGGCCGCTCGGGCAACTAAGTCGCCAAACTAACCGGCAGGTTTACGGTTACGGTCAACGTCAATGTTGAACCAGATACGATAGGTAAGAGCCAGCGCGAGAGCCTGCTTAAGTGCTTTAGCGTGACCAAGAGAATATGCAACGCGATTATAGCTGTCCTTCAGCTGATGCAAATCAGTTTTGTAAATTTCATACCAAATGACAGGTTTTACCCGCTATCCTTTTTAATACCAAACTTTAGAGAGATATTCATGAAGAACTACCGTATTGCTGCGATTCCTGCCGATGGCATCGGTATTGAAGTGATCGATGCCGGTCTGCGTGTCCTGGCGGCTCTGGCCAAGCGCGATGGTGGTTTCGAACTCGACGTCGAGACCTTCGATTGGGGCAGCGAGCGTTACCGGCGTACCGGTGCGCTCATGCCGCCTGATGGCGCCGACCAGCTGCGCAACTTCGACGCAATTTACTTTGGTGCAGTCGGTGCGCCGGATGTGCCCGATCACCTGACCCTGTGGGGTCTGCGCCTGTCGATCTGCCAACCGCTCGATCAGTATGCCAATATCCGGCCGACGCGTATCCTGCCCGGTATCCAAAGTCCACTGCGTGGTGTCGCGGCGGGCGATCTGGACTGGATCATCGTGCGCGAAAACTCGGAAGGCGAGTATGCGGGTCAAGGCGGGCGTTGCCATCGCGGTCTGCCCGAAGAAGTGGGAACCGAAGTCGCGATTTTCACACGCGCCGGTGTTACCCGAATCATGCGCCACGCTTTTGAGCTTGCGAACTCTCGGCCGCGCAGGCAACTGACTGTGGTAACCAAGTCGAATGCGCAGCGTCACGGCATGGTTATGTGGGACGAGATCGCTGCTGAGGTAGCGTCCGAGTTTCCTGCTGTGAAGTGGGACAAAATGCTGGTCGATGCCATGACCGTGCGTATGACCATGAACCCGAAGTCGCTGGATACCATTGTGGCGACTAACTTACATGCCGATATTCTTTCGGATCTTGCCGCAGCGCTGTCCGGCTCCATCGGCATCGCGCCCACGGCGAATCTGAATCCCTCCGGGAATGCCCCCTCCATGTTCGAGCCGATTCATGGCTCGGCGTTCGATATCACGGGCAAGGGGATCGCCAATCCCATTGGCGCGTTCTGGACCGCCAATATGATGCTGGAACATCTGGGCGAGACCAGTGCAGCGGCGCGTTTGATGCGGGCGATTGAAGCGGTCACAGCGAACCCCGAGTTCCACACGCCGGATTTAGGCGGTCAGGCGACCACGGAACACGTGACAGACGCTGTGATTAAGGAAATCCGCTACAGCAATTATTGACCATGACGCTAAATGTTGTCTTGCTCCGTCATTCCCGCGCAGGCGGGAATCCAGGAATGTTCAAGGCGCTGCAAAATGTCGCAAACCTATCCGCGTCATGCATTAGTCATGATTGAGCGCCTAACGCGTAAAGTCCGGTAGAATGTCATCTGCCAGTTTCTGGAGTGTTTGCTCCGGATCGGCCCGATTAAAACGGAGGTTCAGGGCGACATGGTTGACGCCGATCTCCTGCCGGGATTGCAAATATTCACGCAAAAGATTGGTGCCTATCTGCAGACCCAGGTGTATGGGTTTCGGCGGCGCGTCAGGATGCGCGGCAAGGTCCAAATACAAAGGCTCCATCACGGGTTTATCAGCCTTGCCAGCAGCCTCAATCCGGGCCCGGAAATCTTGGATTAAACGAGCCTGCTGACCGGCAGGACGCGGGTAGGTCATCCAGCCATCGCCGTTCGCGGCAATCCAGTCGGCGGTTTGTTGACTGGAACCTGTCACCAGAAGGGGCAGTTTTCCCGATACGGGCTTCGGTAACATATCGATGCCGTCAGTCACGTACCCGTATGAATTGCCAAATCGAGGCGTGTGCTCACCCATCTGGCGGATATAGTCATAGCTTTCTCGAAACAACTCCCCGCGTTTGTCGAATGGTAACCCGAGCGTGGGGTATTCTTCGGGTCTGTCGCCAGACGCGATGCCAAGAATAAGCCTGCCATCGGAGAGGACGTCTGCAGTGGCTGCGGCCTTCGCCACATGAGCAGGATGACGAAGTGGCAAAACAAGGCTGGCAACGCCAAGCGCTATGCTTGTTGTCTGAGCAGCCAGGGCACCAAGATAGACGAAAGGGTCAAAGATCTGACCGGCGTCCCCGAAAGAAGGGACGTTGAAGGGCACATCGCGTAGCCAGATCGCCGAAAATCCAAGCGCTTCCGCCATCTGAATGCGTTCAATGTGACGCGCCATGGTCGGGACAGGACTGCTTGAATAGGTCTCGATCGGCACGACCAGTCCAATCGATAATCGACCAGGTTTGAAGACGGCGTTGTATCCTGCATTGATTACACTGAACGTCTCTTTATGATGTTCTGTGGTCTTAAGCATATTTTCACGCACCTGTCATCTGTACCGAACCAGGATGTGGCTTTCGATGCTTTTCCTGGGCACCCGAACGCTGCCGGCAGCTTCCATATCGGGCGCACTGTGACCAAGAAAGGGCGGTGTTTCGCATCTATCTTTCTCCAAAGGTTCGTGTAGAGGGATAAATCCCTGTCATGCGGTATTGAGTTCACTGTATTGCACTTAATCAAGGATATAAATGGCATATATTGGAGAACAGAATTCGGTTTTTAAATATAATATGAGTTTGCAAAATCCGTTAAAGGTGGCGGTATTGATGACAGTTTTTGCATTTTGGATATAAATACTCATGGACACTGAAGGTCTACGGCTTTTTGTAATGGCCGCTGATATGCTCAATATCAGTGCTGCTGGTCGTCAGCTTGGGTTGGCACCCGCTGTTGCGAGTGCGCGGCTGTCAAAGCTGGAAAACCAGGTTGGCGCGGACTTGTTGCATCGCTCGACCAGGAGGGTCTCCTTGTCACTGGAAGGTAAGGAATTCCTGCCCTTTGCCAGAGAAATCCTGGCGCAGGAAGACGCCGCTCTTGCTGCCTTAGGGCACGGCAGCATGGAAATTACGGGAACGTTGCGTTTTGCAGCCTCCAGCACATTCGCCCAGCTCTTCATCGCACCTATATTGCCAGAGTTCCTTGAGCGGTATCCCGGCGTGAACCTCGATCTGAAGCTGTCCGATACGCAGATGAATCTGATTGAAGGCGCTTTCGACCTGGCTTTACGCAACTATCCCATTGAAGATAGCAGTCTCAGGGCAAGAAAGCTGGCTGACGATAAACGCATTCTTTGCGCGTCTCCTGATTACCTGGTACGCCATGGAATCCCCCAGACTCCTGATGACCTCGTGAATCATCAAATGCTGAGCTTTATGGACGGTCCAGCGAGAAAGCTGTTAGCCCGTGGTGACAAGCCGCCCTATACATTTCCACCGCCAGGTACCGAAAACCGCGTTGTTTGCGATGACGGAACGAGCATGAGAATTGCGGCCAAGGCCGGTGTTGGTATTTCAATGAATTCTTATTGGAGCGTTTATAAAGAGATTCAGGACGGTTCTCTTGTGCGGGTCTTACCTGACTACGAGATCGAAGACCAATCTGCAATATGGCTTGTCTACCCGAAGTCAAACGTCTTGACTGCGAAAGTTCGGGTCTTTATCGATTTTCTTTTGGAGAAGATCGGCAATCCGCCGATCTGGGAAAGATAAAGCAGCGTAAATATAACGCAGTAAACATGCTCACATAACAGGGTACCGGAGACTTTCGTGGTCTCTGCGCTGCCGCTTATCCACCACATCACGACACACATTATATAGAAAAACAGAAAACTGATTTATAAAAAATCCCATTTATATTTAAAAATTATTATGTCTCAGGTTGATAATACTTTGGACAACTTTTTGTTCATAATTTGACTATGTTCAATACTTTTGAACATAGCTATTTTTTGTACGAATGCCATAGTTAGACGCTTAAAATTTATTAAAACATAAAGTTAAATTTATGTTCGATTTATTATTTTGTTCAATTATAATGAACAATATTAAATATTGAACAAGCTGCAAACTAAGAAATGAATACCCAAGCCACCATGTGGGGCGACGATCTGCTGGTACGTGCAACCGAGAAATTCACCGAGACCACCGGTGTCCCCATCCAGATTGCTGCGTGCGAGCAGCCAACTGCTACGGGCCGATTTTTTGATGCACTGGTCTACATTAGCGATGGCGAGGCTACGAAAGCCTACGCAGTGGAGATCAAGCGAAATCTCACCGGTGCAAAGCTGGGACTCGCGACTGAGCAGCTGAAGGGCGCTCCTTATAAAGGCATGCTCGTCGCAGACTACATCAATCCAAACATGGCGGATCGTCTTAAAGAGATGGATCTTGCCTTCATGGATTTGGCAGGGAACGCCTACCTGAATGAGCCGCCAGTGTTTGTATTTATAAAAGGCAACAGGCCAACTGATACGAAACAGTTGGGACTAATACAGAAACCGACCCGTGCCTTCAATTCAACGGGTCTTAAAATGCTATTCGGTCTTCTCACAAAGCCCGAGTTACTGCAACAGACGTATCGCAAAATCGCTGACGAAACGGATGTTGCGCTGGGCACAGTGGGATGGGTACTGAATGACCTGCGCGACCACAAATTTCTATTTGAAGCAAAAGGGCACAAACGCCGCTTGACTCAAAGAAGGCGAATCGTTGAGCACTGGGTAGGGGCATATCCGGAAAAACTACGCCCAAAACTCCTTCTCGGCAGGTATACGGCTTCCAGGCATCGCTGGTGGGAGGACGTCTGTTTGGATCCACATCAGGCGCAATGGGGCGGGGAGGTGGCGGCTGAAATCTTGACTGACTATCTGAATCCGGAAAATGTAACGATCTATGCTGATGCGATTCCGGCGAGACTGATACTGGAACATCGGCTACAGGTAGACCCGAAGGGAGAGATTGAAATCTTGCGGCGGTTTTGGGAACCGGA
The DNA here is from genome assembly GCA_041396125.1 of Gammaproteobacteria bacterium. GTDB lineage: Bacteria > Pseudomonadota > Gammaproteobacteria > Competibacterales > Competibacteraceae > JAWKZG01. Next base: position 115,119 of record JAWKZG010000006.1, read on the forward strand.
TGAGCTGAGAACAAACATTGATCGTTCAGCTGTACCGCCCGAGGTTGTCCCGCCGTTCCTGATTTACGCGGACTTGATCGCTACGGCCGACGAGAGAAACGTCGAGACCGCCAGAATGATCTATGACAAATTCCTATCTGAATATTTCGGATAAATTCGACGACTCAGCTCTTGTCGATCTGCTGAGATCGATCGACGTCGTCGCAAAGGCCTCGGGAATTTCTTTCTTTGTAGTCGGTGCGACCGCTCGTGACATAGTCCTGTGGTACGGGTATGGAATACCTCCAGGTCGGGCCACGCGGGATATTGACCTGGGATTCAGTGTCTCGACATGGGAACAATTTAATGAGCTTAAGCATACGCTGATAGACACAGGCAACTTTCGGCAAGTTACTGAGAAAACTCGGATGATCTTTAAAGAGTCGACCAATGTCGACTTACTTCCATTTGGCGAAATTGTCGATGCACGCGCCAAAATAGCCTGGCCCCAGATGGTGACACAGAACTGAATTTGCTCGGATTTGACGAAGCTTTTAACACTGCAATAACCGTTAGAATCAGTGACGACCCGTTAGTAGAGGTAAATATCGCGAGTGCGGCAGGTTTGGTGTTGCTGAAGATATTTGCATGGGATGATCGTAAGCCAGAGGCCAAAGACGCCATCGATTTAGGCATCCTTATCCGCAGCTATATGGAGCTCGGAAATGGGGCACGCATTTATGAGGAGCATGACGATTTGCTTGAAGCAGAGAGCTTCGATTACGAGGTCGCTGGTGCGTACTTACTCGGTCGAGATCTTGCGGCAATTTGCCAGGAAGAAACCCGCAATAAAATTCTGCAAATACTGGAGCGAGAGTTGGATGGCGAAGGCGACCTACCGTTGGTTGTAAAGAGCGCAGCGAGCAGCCCGCAGATAGAGAAGACATTAGCTTTCTGGGAAGCGATAAGGCATGAGCTAAAGGCGAAGCAGCAAGCCGAATAGGTATCGGTAGCGTACACGTAGCTTCTTCCGTGTATGGGTTTTTTCTTCCCCGTAATGTACTAAGCAAAATCAGGTATTTCTTATCAGATAGTGCCGCCACTCAAGACATGCAGAATAGAAATTTCGGGTGGAACCAGAAACCGCACCGGCAGAATGCTGGTGCCAAGCCCCGGACTGACGAACATGTGACGATCTGCTTCCTGGATATGCCCGATGGCGAAGCGCTCACCGAAGTGTGAGGGCACAATGAGACGGCCAAGGACGGGGAAGTATACCTGTCCGCCATGGGTGTGGCCGGCAATCGTCAGAGTGATGCGTGACGGAAGAACCGGAAAAATATCAGGATTATGAGTGAACGCGAGTACGGGTGTTGCTGCAGGTATCCTGGCCAGCGTTGCTGCAATATCGTGGGGAGCTTCCCAGAAATCGCTGATGCCTGCCAGCCAGAAGCGGCAATCGCCGTGCGTGAGGTTGATAGCGGTATCCTCAAGCACGGGAATGCCATCCTGTTCCAGCGCTTGCCGGACGCGCGCTCCATCCAGCCACCAGTCATGATTGCCAAGGACCGCGTAGACCCCCATCGGTGCTTCAAGGCGGGCCAGAACAGGCGTCATGTCTTCCGGTGCGATGAATTGTCCTCCCAGCACTTCCTGGACGACGTAATCGCCAGCCAGCAGAATCAGATCCGGCTGCGCTTGCAGCGTCAGATCAACAATCTCATTCAGTTTATCCAGTCCATTGTAAGGCGAACCGGTATGCGGATCAGCCAATACAGCAATACGCAACCCGCTGCACGGCTGCGGCCATTGCGGGATGTTCAGGGTATAGTTAGCCTTGCGCAGGCTGCCGGGCTCCCACCAGAACGCCCATAATCCCAGCAACAGCCCTGTCGACAAAATCGCCCGGCTGAACCAGCGCAAGGTCATTGGCGACTATGGCCCGGCTGTTATACGAAAAGTGGATGATCTTGCATCGTGCACCGCTATCACGCCAGAACCCAGTCCGTCATTCCCGCGCAGGCGGGAATCCAGCAATGCTTAAGGTGCAGCAAAGTATTAGAGCGGCGGACGCGGCTGCCGGCACCATGCCTGCACTGATGGCCGCTGCCATTGCCGCTGTGCATAAGCAGCTAATTTGCCGGGCACCGGGTCGTCGTTCAGAACAAGGCGGTTCAGCATGAGTGCAAGATCGGTATCGGCGATGCACCATTGTCCAAAAAGATGTTCCGCGTTGTCCGGCAGCAGTGCTTGCGCGGCGGCAAACAGTTTTTCTGCGGACGCTTGCGCCCCGGCGGAGAGTTTTGCAGCTTTTGCGCCATAGAAGACGACTTCGGTGGAGCGCTCCTGCCTGATGGGTGCAAGATCGCTGCGCAACCAGGCCTGAATCTGGCGGGCTCTGGCGCGCTGTTGCAAGCCAGCAGGGTACAAGGGGACGTTCGGGAAAGCCTCGTCCAGATACTCCGTAATGGCGGATGACTCGGACAGCGCAAAGTCGTCATGCAGCAAAGTCGGTACGCGACGGGTCAGCGATGTAGCGGCATAGCGCGGTTCTTGATTGGCCTTGGCAGCGAGATCGATGGTTTGCATCTTGAAGGGCAAGCCTTTTTCGTGCAGCGCCACGAACACGGACATCGCGTAGGGACTTGCGAACTGTGAGTCAACGTAAAGCAGTAGGTTGTGCAGTGACATGGCGGCCTCGGAATAAGCGGGTGTTATCGCATCAGTAAAATACTGCGCGCGACTTCGCCGTGATCCAGTGCGGCGTAGGCTTCGTTGATCTGCTCCAGCGGGTAGCTGCGGCTGACCATGGGATCAATTTTCAATTTGCCGCTCATATAAAGATCGATCAGCTTGGGGAAATCCAGCCAGGGACGGGCCGATCCATACCATGAACCCATAATGACTTTCTCGGTACGCGGCAGCGACAAGGCGTTGATCTGGATCACATCGTTTTCGGGTGCCATGCCGACGATAACGGTCACACCGCCAAGCCGGGTTGATTCATAGGCCATTTCAATGGTTTTGCTATTGCCGATGGCTTCGAAAGCATAATCCACACCGCCTTTACTGAGCTCGACAATACGCGCGGCGGCATCGCCCTGACTGGCATTGATCAGATCGGTCGCGCCGAACTGGCGGGCGTATTCCAGCTTATTGTCTTTCAGGTCGACGGCGAAAATACGCTCGGCCCCGGCCAGCACCGCGCCCTGAATGCAATTCAGACCAACCCCGCCGCAGCCGATGATTACCGCGCTGCTGCCGGGTGGCATTTTTGCGGTATTAGTGACCGCGCCCACGCCGGTCATAACCGAACAGCCGATCAGACAGGCTTTATCCAGTGGCATGTCCTTGCGAATCGGAACTGCACCCGATTCCGGCACTACGGCATATTCCGAAAACGATGACACGCGAGCGAAATGATGAATATCCTGGCCGTTGCGATGCATTCTAACCGTGCCGTCGAACAGCTGATAGCGCGGCGTATCACTGCCATTGCACAACACCGGACGACCACCCACACAGTCACGACACCAGCCGCAATTGGGCCGAAAATTCAGTACCACATGATCGCCGGGTTTGACATGCCGCACACCGGTGCCGATGTGCTCGACTACGCCAGCGGCTTCGTGCCCCAGTACCACCGGCATTGGCGATGACCATTCGCCTTTCATGACGTGATAGTCGGAATGACAGACGCCGGCGGATTCGATGCGAACCAGAACCTCGCCGTCCTTGGGATCATCCAGTTCAATGTGTTCGATAACCAGCGGGGTATTGGCTTCATACAATACGGCAGCTTTGGTTTGCATACTGAATAACTCCTCGTGGGTCATTGGAATAGTAATTGTGGTTATGCAGAAATAATATGATAACAGCCACACTTGCCGTACTGGAGTAAATACAGATCGCCGCCGCGATCAGGTGTCGGCAAATTCGTGTTTTTATTGTAATAAAGGCGAGGCTATAAAAAATTTTATCACCAGCGCGTTGGCCAGATCGATGAAAAACGCACCGACCAGAGGGACCACCAGAAACGCTTTCGGCGATGCGCCATATTTGCCCGTCACCGCCTGCATATTACCGATTGCCACCGGTGTGGCTCCAAGCCCCAAACCGGCGAAACCAGCGCTCATCACCGCCGCATCGTAGTCGCGACCCATTACCCGGAACACAATGAAGACCGCCACTAGCGTCATCACCGACACCTGTGCAAACAATACCAGCAGCATTGGACCAAATGCCTGCGACAGCACCAGCAGATCTACATGCTCATCAGACTGATAGTTGAGAAAATATGCAGGCTGACGCGAAAGCAAATAAACGAGCAGCCCAGCAGTGGTCGCGCTGGTGCGGTCGGCGAGATTGGTGAGCGCAATGCCGACCAGCATGGCGGTCAGGAATCCCGGCAGCAGCACGCCTTGGGCGAACAGCAAACGGTTGATCTGGTCACCGGTGCCAACACAGATTGCCAGCATCAGAATGGTGCGCAGTACATCATCGGCAGTGCGGCAGTCGGTTCTGGTCGTGCTGTCTGTCGCGATGGCTGCCGTTGTCTCCGTGTTGACCTTAGGTTGCAGTTTGTTTCGGGTAATCAGGCGCTTCGGCATCGGCCAGCCGATATGCCTCCGGTAATCAGCCCAGTTATCGCAAAAGCAATGCCGATTTCCTGGCCGCGACCAGCCCGGCTTTTTCGCTTCGCTGCCCCAGGCGATAGCGGTGCTGGGACACCGGCAAACGATATGCTGCCGGCAAACAGGCCATAGCCCGGATTGGCGTCCAGCGCCAGCGCCAACACGCCGGTGGTGTTTTGCAAGACCAGAAACACCACCGCCACTGCCAGCAGCAAGGCCAGCGCTTTGCCACCTTCGGCCAGCAACCTGAATTTCCGCTCCCAGCCCGATAGTGCTGGAAAAAGACCAGCAGCACAGGTCGCGGACGGCATCGAAACCGATCTCGACTCGCCAGAACCGGGCGATCAGTGCGACCAGCAGACTGCACAACAACCCGCCCGTGACTGCTGGCGGAATATTGTACCGGTTCATGCCGACCTTCTGGGTAATACGGGTGCCCAGATAAAGCAATTGTACGCCGATGATCAGGTGTTATTGCCCCTACAGCATAATCTGGGCGGGTACTTCCTCTCGGCAGTGTATTTCGGGCCGGCCAGGGCCGTACCTGAGGCATTTGCCAGAAATACATAGTATCGAAGAGGGTCTTTCTATCGGGTCTGCGGTTGCATTATTCTATTTATGTCACGATAAGCCTATTGACCATAGGCTTATATTCAAAATTAAGGAGTTGGTGGCTTTGGAATTGAGATGAATAGTGGTGCAAGTGGTAAAAGTGGCAGGTGTGTGAATGTGTTTGGTTTTTTATAATGAATAGTCAAAGTGGAAAAATATTGTGTATTTTTTGGACAAATATTATAATCATAACATGATTTTTAACAACATGGCGTGTTATTATTAACTCAAAATCGAGTTTTAGAGTTTTAATATTTTGTTTTATTTTGTGGTTATTTTTTAAGGGATTTTTTCGCCAAGGTGGGTAGCAAACTTAAGCCCTGAATAAAAAGGGATTAAGACGGCGACCCTCGCCCACCCTTTCCATCTCGTCGAGGTAGTAACCAAGCCCTGAATAAAAAGGGATTTTGAGACCTTTCTGTATATTGTAGGTATTCTATTAGGTAAAGTAGTAACCAGTTCTGAATAAAAAGGGATTAAGACGACACTTTTATCAGCATCTGACAGATGTAAATGTAGTAACCAAGCCCTGAATAAAAAGGATTAAGACCTGTGGGGAGCGACGCGCTTTTTTGAGTCCAGGTTGTAGTAACCCAAGCCCTGAATAAAAAGGGATTAAGACTATTTTTGTTGAGTTTATCTCCACGGGCTTACAACCAAGCCCCGGAATAAAAAGGGATTAAGACCTTTGTACTGACACCTTTTGTCAGTAACCCGATAGTAGTAACCAAGCCCTGAATAAAAAAGGGTTAAGACCCTGTTTCGAAGACGTTCCAACGCATCGACAAATTGTAGTAACCAAGCCCTGAATAAAAAGGGATTAAGACAATCAGAAGTCAAGGGTTTCAGGCTGAGGACAGTAGTAACCAAGCCCTGAATAAAAAGGGGATTAAGACATGTCATCCTTGTCCGCCCCTGACGATTCGCCTGTTGTAGTAACCGCTCTGAATAAAAAGGGATTAAGACGAACCAATCAAGGCCCTCTGGAATCGAGACGTGGAGTAGTAACCAAGTTCTGAATAAAAAGGGATTAAGACCCGTTGATACTGACCACCTCGATGTTGCCCTCGCGTAGTAACCGCTTCCGAATAAAAAGGATTAAGACTTGTTGATTTCCTTCGATACCAACACGAAAGTCGTAGTAACCAAGCCCCAACAAAAGGATTAAGACATCGGCCTGCTCGGCGTCTAGGTTGTAAAGCGGGTGTGGTGCAGTAACCAAGCCCTGAATAAAAGGGATTAAGACCGCCGCCATTACTCGCCCCGCTCTGCCTTTAGGTAGTAACCAAGCCCTGAATAAAAAAGGATACACTTTAGCTACCCGACATATCTCATACACTGCTAGCAGGTAGTAACCAAGCCCCGAATAAAAAGTGATTAAGACGCCCAAAACACCTCACGCCAAAACTGCTCTTCGGTGTAGTAACCAAGCCCCGAATAAAAGGGATTAAGACGATACAGGTGGAATCTTTTGCTATTCACCCGGTTGTGTGCAACTAAGCCCTGAATAAAAGGATTAAGACCCATAAAGGTCATACTTGCTCCAGTCTTTGTTCACGGTAGTAACCAAGCCCTGAATAAAAAGGGATTAAGACATCGCGCCCAGCCCATACCGTATCCACAGCCCAGCCGTAGTAACCAAGCCCTGAATAAAAGGGATTAAGACCGGGAATTGAATCGCAATCCCTGCAAGAAGGCAGAAAGTAGTAACTAAGCCCTGAATAAAAAGGGATCGCCCATCCTCGCCCGTGATATTTACCCGCATGATCCAGCGATATAATCAGGTGTTCAGTAGCTAAAAAAATAAGTTAAGCTGTTAATCAGCTTGACGATTAACCATCGGGCGGAGAGCCAAATATCAAAAGGCCAGTGTCTCGTTATCCATTTGTGCTGGAGCATCGGTTATGGATTTGTTCGTTATTAATGTTGTCGCTATTGTATTTTTTTTGATTCTCGGGCTTGCCGCTAATGCACTGAAGAAGCGTGGGGCACGTCTGGACTATCCTTATCAATATCAATTACAGGCATTGTTTACCCCTGCTGAGCGGTCATTTTATGGCGTACTCAAACAAGCCGTAGGCGATCAGTACGATATTTTTGGCAAGGTACGCGTGGCCGATGTGCTGACGCCGAAGCGCGGTATGAACCGCAGTGAATGGCAGCGTGCGTTCAATAAAATCTCAGCCAGGCACTTTGATTTCGTGCTGTGTGATAAAGCGTCCCTTACCGTTCAGGTGATCGGAACTGATGACAGCAGCCATAACAAGACCAATCGCATCGAACGGGACGAGTTTGTGAATAAGGCGGCGGAGGGTATTGTTTGGCATTATCCGGTTTCCGGCCAAAGCGACTACACCATCCAGGCGATACAAGACACTGTTTTACCTCATCAGCAAGCGGCACACAACGTGACGTTCCTTTCGCTGATGTTCTCGCAGATGAGGTTCCCAAGCCTCAAATGGGTATCAATGCCCTCGACGTGCCAGAAACCGTAAAAAACTAGATGAAAAAGCATCAGAATCGCGGCAAAGAAATCGAAATTACGCTGCCAAGTATCAGCGTCCCGAAGACTAGTTGCTGGGTTTTTGAAACTGTCCGTAGCCTGGGGCGTTTGCCTGAGTGCACATCATCATGTGATTTTATATTTTGCGGAATTGATTCGCTATGTACCTCATAGTTGATTAATGTTGATGTTTATTTCCAACAAATAACCACAATTCCCCTAAAAGCTGTCAAATTTCACCACATTTCCCTTTAGATTGACTCAAATCTGGCGCACGACTGACGGTAGCCCGTCGTGCTTTTTGTAAAGTATTCGCGAGGCTAAATAGACACCACCATGATGAAACAACAATGCCGTATTTTTTCCTATTGCTTGCAGTTCAGTCTGCTTGCAACGCCGCTGGGCTTCACTACGTCAGCGCTGGCCGCAGAGTTTGACGACTCAATAGGGGTAATCGCTGAAAGTCATCTGCCGCAGGCGGAGCATATTGAGCAGGCGGAACTGTTCGACCTGGTTGCCGCCGGGCGCAATGAACAGGCGTTTGAGCTGGCTTTTGAGGTGGGTGATGAACTGTTCGAGACGACTTTCAATGTTCTTGATGGTATTGGTGCGCAGGTTGGCGACGGGCAGTTGTTCACGCGGGTGCCGCGCGCTGATCTGAACGCTGAGGGAGAATGGGCGACGCATATTCCCGCACGGGCTACGGGGCCGAATGCGCAGGCTTGTAATGCCTGCCATAACCAGCCCAGTGATGATGGGGCGGGCGCGGTTAACAGCAATGTGCATCGCGATCCTCTGCACAGTGGCACGATGGGAGCCTTTATTACCCGTACGCCGCATTTGTTTGGTCTGGGAGGGAAACAGCGCCTGGCTGAAGAAAATATTCGATGACTTGCAGCAGCAACAGGATCTTGCCATTGATGCAGCTTGTCAGGACGGGGTGGGAGCATACGGTAGAGCTGAGCAGTAAAGGGATATCGTTTGGCATGCTATCGGTGAGTCGGCTGTCCAGCAATCCTTGCGAAGCTGCTATTGACACCGGACAGGTGGCAGGCGTCGATGCTGATCTGGTTATTAAACCTTGCAGTGGAAGGAAGCGATGCATTCATCCGCAAGTTCAATCGCGAAGCTTCCCATAACGAACTGGGACTGCAGGCGGTAGAGCTGGTGGGCTACGGTGTCGATGGTGATGGCGATGGCATTGTTGATGAAATGACGGTGGGTGATCAGACCACGCTGATGATTTACCTGGCCGCACAACCCCGACCAGTCACGCTGGAATTGACAATCTGGGTTTGATCCCGTCGTTGACGCAACCTGAAAAACAGCAGATCCGCGACGGTGAAGAGGTTTTCGAGCTGACCGGCTGCGCCGCCTGCCATGTCCCTGTCTTGACCGTGGATGATCCGGTTTTGTACGAACCGAGCCGTAACATCAACTACCGTGACAGAAGCCCGGCGGCCAGGACCCGCGTGCTGAAGGCGTCGATCCGAGCTTTGCCGTCAGCTTCGATTTAACCCGCGATCAGCCGGACAATATCATTCGCAACCGAGGCAACCGCACCCGTCGTCTGGGCAGTTTTGAACGGGATCGGCAGGGGCGGGCGCTTATCCGGCTCTACAGCGATCTGAAACGACACGATATGGGCGCGGCGCTGGCCGAGAATATCGACGAAACCGGCTCGGGTGCGGCAACCTGGTTGACCAAACCGCTCACAAAACGACCATATCGCAACAGATGGTCGTGCCACTACCCTGACCGGGCCATTCTGGCGCATGGCGGCGAGGCAGCGATAGCGCAGCAGGCATTTCGCGATCTGACAACTGCTGAACAAGGAGCCTTTGCTGGCTTTTTTAAAGAGCGTCTGGTTTGGCTTAAGCAGGAGGAGGAAGCGTAAGAAACTGTTTTAAAAACAGCTTCTTTTGAAACAAACGCTAAGCCTTGGGGATTGCGGTGGGTGACGGCTTTCACTGGCACCGTAATCGTTATAGGGTTACTGTTTCTGACTCACTCCATTCGGTACCCGTTATTATGAGCGCATTATCGGTCATGGTCGTCGAAGACGACGCCGCTATCGCCGAACTGGTTGTAAAAAACCTCACAGCGGCCGGTTTTCAGTGCCACCATGTCAGCCGTGGTGATGAGGTGCTCAAAGCCATTGCACGCCTGAATCCGGCCTTGCTGATACTGGATATTCAACTGCCGCGAGTTGATGGACTTGAACTGACCCGGCGTATCCACAGCGCAGCGATCTGCCGATTCTGCTGCTGACAGCCTGTTCCAGTGATGTCGACAGTGCTGGGGTTTGAGCTTGGGGCCGATGATTACGTCACCAAACCGTTCAGCACTACCGAGCTGGTCGCCCGACACGTGGCTTTACTGCGCCGCGCGCTGATTGCCCCGCAGCAGAAACCGGTTCAGTGCGGCGATCTGTCACCGATCCTTCGAGTCGATCTGTTAAAGTCGGGGCAGTATCAGCATTGAAGTCACCAGTCTGGAGTTCGATCGGTTTTGGCGGCTGCGTCAGCCGGCCGGGTATTCAGCCGCGATGCGCTGATGGATCAGGTCTGGAGCGAGGGACGTATTATCGATGATCGTCCTCCATTGACAGCCTGATCAGCTGCTTGCGGCGCAAACTGGAACCCGATCCGGCCAAACCGCGCTATATCCACCGTGTGGGGCGCAGGTTATCGCTGTGTCGAGCCGGTGGACGCTTAGTCCGCTTCATGGCAAGTCGGCGTCGGCCTTTTTCCAGCCTGTTCTGACCTTGCCACGGCTTTTCTGGCCGTTATGGTAGCGGCAGTCCTGCTGCAGGGCTGGGTGGGATCAATGTTGTTGTTGATCGGCTGACGGACGAGCGCGTGACCGAGCGTGCCAACACGCTGATCAAACAAACCCGTGCGGAGCTGGAGGCTGTCTGAACGCCCCGATGATCAGCTATTATCACCTTTGCGCCGCTTCAGCCTGCAGGATAAAAATATCGTCATACTTTTCAAGCATGCTCGATAAACGGTTGTTGCCCGACCGCTTTTATTCATGCCGCTGGCGCAATGATGACAGAGGTGCTGGATGGCGCTGTTTGCCGGCAGGCCGACCGCCACGCCCACCAGGCCGACCAGGCCGACCACCACCCGGCCGGAACAGCAATGGGCCACCGCCGTCCCATTTGGGTGCCGAGCCGCCGACGGACAAGAGGCGGTTTTGCTCAACAGTCAGCGTATACGCATTGATGATGCTGTCATCGGCGAGCTGATGGCGGTGCATCTGCGCGAGTCGTCGCTGTCATGGCCTTTGGCAACCGATTATCAGCTGCTCATGTTTATTCCTGTGGCGCTGTTGTTTGCGGGCGGCGGCGGTTTGCTGATATTTCGGCTCCTGCTGCGCCGCTTGCGTCGCCTGGAGCATTTCGCCGTGCGTCTCAGTGACGGCGATCTGGATGCGCGCATTCCGGTCATGGGCAGTGATGAAATTGACCATCTGGGCGAGCGTTTTAACCGTATGGCAATCGCCCTGACCGAGGCCCGCAAACTGGGCTGAACTGAGCGAACAACAGCGCAGCCAGTTGCTGGCTGATATCTCGCACGAACTGGGTACGCCCCTGACAGCAATACGGGGTTACGCCGAAACACTGCTGAATCCGGCAGTGCCCAAATCCGCCCATGAGCACGAACATTACCTCCGCCATATGCTGAGCGAAGCCAAGCGGATGGATGCGCTGATCCAGGATTTGCTGGAACTGACCTGGCTGGAGACGGAAGCGAACGCGCTAAATCTGGAAGTGCTGGACTGGGCTGCATTGTGTGCGCATACCCTGCATCGCTTTGAATCGCGCTTCCAGCAGGCCGGCATCACGCTGCAGTGGCAGGGTCAGGAGCCGGCCTGGATTCTGGCCGACGGGCGGCGCATGGAACAGGTGAGTGACAATCTGCTTGTTAATGCGCTGCGCTACGTGCCGCGTGGCAGTCAGGTCATACTCTCGGTGCAGCCAGCAGAGAATGTACCCGGTTATGTGCGGCTGCGTATCGACGACGATGGTCCCGGCGTACCCGAGCAGGCGCTGGCACACCTGTTTGACCGCTTCTTACCGGGCCGACGGTGAACGCAGCATTCCCGGCACCGGTCTGGGGCTGGCTATCGTCAAGGAAATTGTCATTAAACACGGTGGCCGGATTTACGCCGAGCTACGCCAGCCCAGTGGTTTGAGCATCATCGTGGAATTGCCGGTTTCGCGTAAATCCTGAAGTGGAAAGTTAAATCCCCGCATTTACCCCCACAAATTCAAGCAGTCGGCGTTCCAGATACGGATAGAAGGGATTCCAGTGCAGTCGCAGCATGTCTGCTGCACCGATTCTAAGCACGCTGCGCTCACCGCGTAACGCCATCTGCCCGAGCTGAATACCCGACTGTCGCCTGCCCGTTTCGCCGCCGTACAGCGGGTCATCGGCGGAAACGGCAGCGCTATGTGGCTTAGCGAATAAATCCCGCGCGGCCAACTCAGGTTTAGCGCAGTTTCTGTCAGTTCGACTGACTGCGGCTTGCGGCGTAAAAGCACGCGTGTGCTGTCCATGTTTTCATTACTGATCAGGCTGACCGTAAAATTCAATCCGGTTTTTAAGCAGTGTGTCGATGTCGGTCTGCGGGTCGTTGCTTAGCACCGGTACGATATCTGGTCCGGTGGTTGATATCGAACAGCACCAGTTCGTCCGTTTTCGGGCAAGCGCGCGAACAGGTGGGCGACCAGAGCCGGCGTCGATACCGTAGCATCAACCACCGACTGAAAAAGCCAGCACCGGCGGAAACCGGGTCAGCGCATTGCTTTCGGCAAGGCTTGTGATGCGGGATCGAACGCCCCCGTCAGGCGATACGATCGCCGGTGCATTAACAGCGAAAGAGTTGTATTTGAAAGGATCATACTCGTGGCAGGATGCTGTTCCAGGCCAGTTTTTCCAGTCCGAGCAGATGACCGATGCGAGCCTGCCATACCGCCAGTGCAGCGGCAGACGACACGCCGATGGCCGGTGACAGCAACACCAGCCCGGACGTCTGGGGCAGGGTCGGATCAGTGTTTCGAGGGCATAATTGACGGCCAGAGCGCCCGTTGGAGTAGCCGACGATATGCCAAAAGGCTGGCCGCCAGCCTGTGTGTGCAGATGGCACGTCGACGCACCGCCGCTGCCATATCCTGCCAGCGCACCTCGACCAGTCCGGCAGGGGCGGTGCCATGACCCGGAATACGCAATCCGAGTACCTGACTGCCGCCCGGTGCAGCTGCTGAGCCAGTGTGCGCAGACTATACGGCGAAATGGACAGACCATGCAGCAACAGCACACCGGCTTTGGGCGCGTCAGTGCTTAGCTCGAAGCTGCGATTCCAGTTGGGTGACCAGCGTTCAGGGTCGGACAGGTTGCCACGGTAATAGCGGTTGACCGCGTTTTGCCGGGCGGGATCAATACGGGCGTAGACCTGTTCACTTCCGAGTTGTTTGAACAGCCGCGTCTCCAAAGCCAGATAATCAGCAAAGCTGGCAACCGGCGTGTTTTCAGTACTCGGCATCCAGTCTGGCGGTGCGCTGCACGTTCAGGTCGGGCCGATTGTCGAGATACCAGACAAAGACCACCAGCAACACCAGAAAACCGCCGTATTGTGCCCATAACTTCCAGAGCTTTCAGCAACGCTTTAAGAAACCGCAGCGAGAAACGCACAAGCATCAGTGTAATGAATCCTCTGGTTGTTGGGTGCCGGTCTGCGGGCTGTTACAGCACCGGTCCGATGTCTGAAAGGTAAATATTTACTTATTATTTGCGCTGGTTTTATCTACTGTAAACGCTAGATTCTGAATGCTGGAGGACACGCAATGATTGCAGCAGGCGACCTGATGTTTCGTCATGTGTTAATATCATCATACGATGCTGGTATCTGATCCGAAAAATTTCGCGCGCCCCAGTTTGCTGCTGGGTAAAGAGGCCAGTCAGGATATAGAGATTATTCACGCTGCATCCATTACTTCCAAAAATGTGAAGTGATCAATATTGCCGCCAGTGAAGCGGAAGATAACAGTTTTACCTTCTATCGGCCTAGTGATCCTCGTTTACGCTTTGGTATTGAATTTGCCAAAAATTCGGTCACGCTATCGCAGCCCCAATGCTGAAAAAGTTCACTAAAGCAGATGAAACGCGCGGTCCGGTGACCTATTACTTCCCGGAATCAAAGGCGAAAACAGGTGCCGACATGAGTCGTTACTCCGGGGTGCAGGACTGGCGGCATAAAAACACCTGCCCGCCGTTCGAGTTCGATGCTTTGTATCGGGCTTTTAAGTGGGCCTCACGTCAGCGCACAGGGTTTAGTGCAGCGTGGTACAACCTTGCTGCGCCTTTATCACAGCCTGTTTTCAGGCTTCCGCCGTGGTGCATTATGCAGAATCCAACTACAAGCGTATTGCCAAAGGACTGGAGCTTTTAAGCGGTTTGCGCGGTGAGAAAATGGCAAAGTCAGAGCGGATCAGTAACTACGTTACCCAGGGTTCAAAAGCAAAGAAAATTTCCTATCGGGCCTTACGCCGTCAATATTCCAATGCCGGCGGGTTTGCTGATCATCTGTTTGCTGTTGATGATTACTGCCGGTTTATCACTAAGGAGATCAAGGGTAGAGAGCAGGTGTCGCTGATCTGTTCCCATCGAGTTTGGCTAGTGATGCAAAATACAATTACAGCGCCAATTTTGAACGTATGGTTGCCGCCAAAGGCAGCGGTTGGGTGCGGTTTTGTAGTCAGTGAGTGTCCGCAGATGTAGCCAAAACAAGTTCAATTCTCCGGCAAGCCCACAGCGATCATACTTGTCCTGATTTCAGTCAGCATAGCCGCTGCACATTTGCATTAGCATGGTGCTATTGACTGCTGACTCAGGACATCCTTGTGGCCATCGGATACTACAGCGGACTGAACCCCATGCTGACGCGGGCAGTTACGCAAGCGTTTACCCAATTCCCCACGCTGCCACCGCGTAATATGCATATTGACGTTATCCAGCCTTTACCAAATCCGGCCTCGCTGGAAACGCTGATGACGCAGATGCTGAACGCGCAAGAGCGGGATTTTCTGCTGGTACTGCATGGTTATCGAACGGGAACAGGGCTGTATTTGCCACTGGCCAATCGCAATCGGCAGGCGGTCGGGGCGCATGTGACCTTATCTGCCCTGAAACGATTAATCGAGATCGTGAACCGGGGCGGCGTCAGCACCCGCTATGACCGTGCGGCGCTGAAACTGGAAGACGTGGAGATTGGCCGCTTGCTGGCTTTGATGCAGGGGCTTGCCGCCCGGCGCCCCAGTATGATCGAGTTCCGCAATTGTAATCTGGGCCAGTCGGTAGAAATGATGTCCTGTTTGCGTTTGTTGCTATCGCCGATGTGGCTCAGCGCGCCAAAATATTTCAGCTTTTTTGGTCACCCTGCGATTGGTGCGAGCGCGCTGCAGTTGCGTGATCATGCCCGTCGGCATCGCGGCAATACTCTGAGCTTTCCGTACCGGCTGGAAAACCCGGCAGGCGAATGTATTTTGTGTCTGCAACTCGATGCCGCAAGCAAACCGATTGGCGGACATATCGTGGCCGACTCCAATGGCACGCTGAACCGGTGGATAGCGCGCTATCTCGGGCAGCGTGTCCAAAACGGCCCGGCACAGCATTTACCGGTGTACGGGCTATGGGATCGGAATCTGGGAAAACTGGGCGATCCGCTGGCTATCTTCAATCAGCCAAAACTGACCCTGCCCATGGAATTCCAGCAGGGAACGCATATCGTCTATGTCTAGCTGTTCTTTCAGGGCATTATTCTCAGCGAAAATCCTGCGCCCAGGTACGGGTGTGGTACTGGCTGCTGATATGCCAGTCGCGCAGAGCATCCAGTAAGTCACGTTTGATACCCGAATGGCCGGCATCGTCCCATAGGTTATGGACCTCGCCGGGGTCTTCCTGCAGATTGAACAACTGACCGTGCGGCTCGCCGAGAAAATGCACCAGTTTCCAGTCTTTACTGCGCACCATGGTCATGAATTCGGCGTCGGTCAGGATATTGTCGCGGCTTTGTTCGGCAAAAACCAGTTCGCGGGCGTCCAGACTTTCACCCTGTAAAGCGGTGCCCAGCGGTTTGAATTCGTAGGGCTGCTGTAAATCCACGCCGGCCCGCTGCAGCAGATAATCTGCAATATCCATCTGTTGCACCAGCGCATCGACTGCCTGTCCGGCCTGTACCTGACCCGGATTCCAGACAATCATCGGTACTCGGGTGATTTGTTCGTACATGGTCCATTTCTGACTGTGGCCGTGATCGCCCATGCAGTCGCCATGATCAGAGGTAAACACCACAATGGCATTCTCCAGATACCCCTGTTGCTCCAGTGTATTCAGAATAGCGCCGATTTTGCGGTCGATCATCGACACATTGGCCAGATAATAGGCCCGCTGTTTATGGCGTGCGGCGGCGCTGGGGTTGAGCTGGTGTACTACGGAGTCGTGGTCGACCTCGACATTATGCTGGCGCATGATTTTGAAGGCTGGCGGCTGATGCGCTAGATCATCCGGCAGCACCGGATCAATAGGTAAGTCTTTATCGGTATAGGCAGCGGCGTATTCCGAGGTTGGATCATACGGCGGGTGCGGCCCCGGAAAACCGATCTGCAGAAACAAAGGCTGAGTTTTGGGGTAGGTGTTCAGCCACCACAGTGCGGTATTGCCGACGAACATATCGGAGTGCATATCTTCCGGCAGTTCCCACAGAAAAGCGCCCAGACTGTCGCGGTAATCCGCCCGCTGGCGGTACAGCTCCCGCTGCTGTTTGACCAGTCCGCGTGCTGCCAGCGCTTTGTCCCACTCATCGAAATAATAGCGTGCTTCCAGATAGCGGTCTTTGTTCTCGACGGTATAACGTTCGTGAAAGCCGCAAGGTGTGGTCATCGGCCAGGTATGCATCTTGCCGACATTGACGCAGTGATAACCGACTTCGGCCAATTGTTCGACCCAGGAATGACGCCATAAATCGGCGTTTTTCAGAATCCCGGTGGTGTGTGGATACAAGCCGGTGAACAGGCTGGCGCGGGCAGGCACGCAGGACGCCCCGGCGACATGACAATTGCTGAAAGACGTGCCTTCGCGGACCAGCCGATCCAGATTCGGGGTGTCCATGAACGGATAGCCCAGCGCATTAATAGTGTCGTAGCGCTGCTGATCGGTCATGATAAAAATAATATTGGGGCGCTCGTTCTGGCCGGACGATGCGGCATTGGGCGCGGTGCTTTTGGCCGGGTTCGAATGCCAAGTGTTGGAGGTGTCAGTCATCTTGTTTACTCGGATTTAATCTTTGATTTTTTAAGGAGTTTCCGGCGCGATACGGTGCCGCCGATGCTGCTGGTATTGCTGGTATAGCGGCCAGCATAATGTGATGACCGATGCTGCCAGAAAAGCCACCGCGAAGGGACGATCAAAAACGGCCGCAAAGCTGCCTTCCGAAGCCATCAGGCCGGAGCGTAATTGTTCTTCGGCAATCGGCGATAACACGAAACCGATAACAAAAGGTCCGAGCGGTACTTTGCAGTATTCCAGACCGAAGCCGATCAGACCGAAACCCAGCATCACCCAGACATCGAAAAAGCGGTTACCCAGGGCGAATGTGCCGATCACGCAGAACACCAGAATTGCGCTTAACAGATAGGTTTTGGGAACGTAAATCAGCTTGGCGATATAGGTCACACAGGCCGTCATCATGACAAACATGATGATATTGGCGATCAGATAGGCGGCGATAACGCCATACGCCACTTCCGGGTTAGTGGTGAACAATAAGGGGCCGGGCTGCAGATTATGAATCACCAGTGCCCCGATCAGAATGGCTTCGGTCACACTGCCAGGAATGCCCATGGTAATCAGCGGACTCAGTGCGCCGCCGACCGAGGCATTATTAGCGGTTTCCGCCGCGACCACGCCCGGTTCGTGTCCGGTGCCGAATTTCTCCGGCGTTTTGGAGACGTTTTTGGCGGTGCTGTAGGCCATCATGGCGGCGATATTGGCACCGATGCCGGGCAGTAAACCGATCCAGGTGCCGATCACCGAAGAGCGCAGCATATTCAGGCCATGGGTTTTGAAATCGGCCAGAGAAATAAAGATTCCTTTCCGGCCCACCGCGACATGCCCCAGTTTGTGTTCAATATCAATAATGTCTTTCAGAATCTGACTGACCGCGAAAGCACCGATCAGTACCGGTAGCAGTTTCAGCCCGCCGTCCAGTTGATGCCAGCCGAAGGTCAGCCGGGTCTGGCCGATGGACGGGTCGATGCCCGGCATCGCCAGCAACATGCCGAGACAACCGGCGATAAGCCCTTTGATCAGCGAGCCCTGACTGAGCGAAGCCAGCATCACCAGCGCCATCAGCACCATAGTGAAATATTCCCAGGGGCCGAATTGCAGCGCCAGATCGGCCAGCGGTGGTGACAGCACCGCCAGAAACACCCAGGACACCAGACCGCCAACCACCGAGGCCGTGATGCCCAGACCGAGGGCACGTTCACCCTGTCCTTTGCGGGTCATCGGGTAGCCGTCGAAGGTGGTCATGATCGAGGCGGGCGTGCCCGGCATGCGTAACAGCGTGGCGGCGATCAGGCCGCCGGATATGCCACCGACATACATGCCGATCAGCAAAGTCATGGCATCGACGCTGTCCATATAAAACGTCAGCGGCAGGCTGAGCGCAATCAGCATGGACGCGGTCAGACCGGGAATCGAGCCGACAACAATGCCCAGCGCGACACCGAGCGTCAGGTAAAACAGCGGCCAGAAAGCGAAGAGGTTAGCGAAGGATTGCAGCATTTAGGGCAGATCGATGTAAAACACTTTAGTGAATATCAGATGGCAGGCCAGCGTCAGTACACAGGCAAATCCCGCCAGCCAGGGCAGTTGCCGCCAGTTGCCACGATTGAGCAACAGGCCGATCAGCAGCAGAAACCCGATCGTGGCAGGGATAAAACCCAGCAGTTTCTGATCCATTGCGGCGACATACGCACAAACCAGCACAAACGAAAACGCGGCCAGCCAGGGCCGACGTATAAAGGTCGCAGTATTACCCGTTGACGACGCTGTGTCTGCCGGATTGCTGCCAGTGCGCATGTTGCTGCGCAGGGCACGGATCAGCACCAGCAACGCCAGCACTGCCATGATAATGGCCAGGGCGCGCGGCGCAGCCGAGCCCAGCGGTTCGCTCCAGCGCGGTGGCGGCTGAACCAGGGTCTGCCAGTAAATCACCGTGCTGACCAGGATAATAACGAGGGCAAAGACAATGTCAGCCTTGCCCTGCTTGCTTGATCCCGACATGGCTTGCCTGCTCTTTATTTAATGCTGCCAGCGACTTTTCTTTAACTGCTCCAGCATGGCGGCGTCCGCATCCGCCTCCGGCCGCTGGTCCGGTACCGGATCGAGCGAGTTTTTTCCTTGAAGTACTGCTGGATTTCTTCGTCCATCATGGCGGTTTGCAGCGCTTTTGCCAGTATGTCGATGCACGGTCCTGGGGCGTGCCTTTGGGGGCCAGCCACCAGTTGGGATGCTTAAAGGTCACGTCATAACCGAGTTCCTTGGCGGTGGGCACATCAGGAATGGTATCGATCCGGTTGGGGCCGAAGAAACACCACCGCGTGCAAGCCGCGGCCTGCGGTCTCCCATTTAGCATATTCACTGGCTGAGAACAGCGAAATATCCGCATTGCCGCCGGCAATCATTTTCAGGCGATCCGCGCCGCTGCCTGCGCATAACGGGTTTTCGAAGCCCGCTTTGCCTGGGCCAGCAGCGCGCCGACAAAATGCGGAATCGTGCCAAAAATGCCGACCACTTCCACCAGACTGCGCGGCTCAGCGTGCAGTTTATTGATGAAGATCGGCCAGAGTGTCGATGCCGATATCATTGCGGACGGTCAGACCGGGCTGCCACCGCCGGCATAACCAATCGACTGCCAGTCCTCCCACCGGCCCAAAATCCCGTGATACCCATGGTGGCGATCAGCATCTGGATGGTGCCAGTGAACAATGATGTAACCGTCCGGATCGGCGTCCGCTGGCCTGTCGTCCGCCAATACCGCCGCCACCGCCGGGTACATTGACAATCACCAGCGGCTGCGCCAGCAGTTTTGCTCTTCGCGATTTTTTTACCGAGCAGACGTGCCGCCCGTATCCGGTGCGTCCGCCAGGTTCCAGACGGCACAATAACCTTGATCCGGTTTTTCACGGGTATTGCGCCCGGCGCAATTTGCCCTGCAATCCGGGCGGGGCAGTGGATGTCAGCCAATACGGCAGCGCTTAAGACCAGCGACTGCGTGAAACGGGTAGAGATAATGCGTCATAACGTCCTCCAGCTAAGTGGTAAATAGGTTTGTTATCAGGGTTGAGGAAGCGGCTTATTCATTCCGGCGGTTTTTTTGCGATAACCAGACCGATATCCCAGCGCCGCCGAGATGGTCTGTACCGTGTCGAGTGCTACCTGAATCATTTCGCGGAAACGGGGGCTGTCGAGCTTACCGCCCGGCAGCGCCAGACTTGATGGCCGCGACAGCATGGACCCATTGCGATCGTGGATCGGTGCCGCGACATTTGAGCCAATTCATTGAATTCGCCATCATCAATAGCATAGCCGCACTCGCGGACCTGAGCGCACTGTTCCCGCCAGCTCGGCCAGAGAGCCAATCGTGGTCGGGGTGTAGCGCAGATCCAGTGTCGACGCGATATGCTCGAACGTGCTTTGATCCATCGCCGCCAGCAGGACTTTGCCCAGTCCGGTGCAATGCAGCGGGCGGCGGGTGCCGATAGTGGTGTTAATGCGGACGCCCGAGTGACTGTTGTCGAGCTTGTCGATATAGATGACTTCCCTGTCCGCCAACTGTGCCAAATGAACGCTGGCCCCTGAGCGGTGCGCGGCTTCGCGCAAAAAGGGCCTGGCGATCTCGCGAATTTCAAAATGCTCCAGCGCCAGATTGCCCAGTTCGACCAGCCCCAGCCCGAGCCGGTAACGTCGTGAACCTTCAACCTGGACTACGAACCCGCCAGCTTCCAGGGTTTTTAAAAAGCGGTGGATCGTGCTTTATTAAGAGCCGCCTTGCGACAGATTTCACTGGCTGTCTGCTCAGGAGATCACCGATAAGGTTTTCAGTATTGCAATCGCACGCTCGACCGAGCGGATGGTGCTCCAGCGCTGCTATCGTCTGTAGCGGCATCTGTCATGGTGGTGGTTAAGTATCACTATGATTTTTATAAGCATGACAAACCCGGTCTGAAAATGAAACTGTTTTCTATAAATAAAATTTTAAGCCGTAAAATATTCTCTCTAAGTTTCATTAAGTAAAAGTATAGTTTTTAAAATGAAACTTTAACCTGAATTCTATGTTGAACTGGATTCCCGCCTGCGCGGGAATGACGGCGAGGGGCTGTGGGGGAATGACAACCGATTAAAGCAGCGTTGCCACCGTTTACGCATGTGACATGCACTGGATTCCCGCCTGCGCGGGAATGACGGCGAGGGCCAGCAGGGGGAATGACAAACGATTAAAGCGCAGCGTTGCTCACCGATTACGCATGTGACATGCTCTGATTCCCGCCTGCGCGGGAATGACGGTGTTCGAGGTGCGCAGCCCAGCATTGCTTGCCGGTCAGGTTGTTTTTGCGAAAGTCAGATTTATGCGGCAGGCACCTAGCAGGGCGTGCCGGGCGGGTTTTATGGGCGGGACATACGTGATAAAACAAGCGGGCTTCCGGGCCGCCCCATGCGGCCACGTCGCCGTGGGTCAGTGGCACCCGTAAGTTTTGTCGGTGCGCGTTTCGTCCACCGAATAAAAACGCGTGTAGCGAGGCAGACCGAGGGATACCGATACAATCAACTGCTTCAGGTCGAGAGCTCGTCTTTATCCTGATGCAGGGATAGCCGGGCACCGGGTTCGTAGCGGTTAATCAGGCAGGCATCCGGCTCGAAACCGGCGAAGCCTTTCGGTACTGCGGCCTCCTGCGCCAGTTGTAAAAAAACGGCCGGCATGCGAGGCCGGGGTTTGCCAGTTTCGGGATCGGTTGCTGTGTAACGATGGCCGGTACGATCATAACCCAGCCGTAGTGGCCACAATTGCTCATGGCGACGGACATGCGAAAACCACCCGGCGTGATCAAATGCCGCAATGGTGCAGCGCGGAGGCAGTGGTGTAATGCTGCCAGTAGGGCGGGCATGCTGGCCTCGTCGCACAGCGAAACGCCGCATTACACAGGCCCCCGGAACCAGAGGTTCCTGCAGCTCTGGCCTGTTCTGCTCGGCGAACAGATCCCAGGGTTAGCGCATCCAGGCCCGGATTGCGTTCTGCTCACAGCAAGCGGTTCGCCGTCAACATCAGCGTCCGCCGAGGCGTTGCAGCAAAGTCTGTGATTCCGTCTGGAATTCTGCTTCTACCAGCTCGGCGGCCGGTTGTTGTCGCAGCAGTCCAACCCCCTGACCAGCCCACGCAGCCATAAAGCGCGGATCATTGCGTTCGGCGGCGGCTTTGCGTAGTCTCTGGAAAGTGAATACTGAGCCGGGTAGGGCAATAAGGGGTTCCTGCAGGGCTTCAATCTCTCTTCAATGCGCGATTGTTGTTCAGACCGCGCGCCGGTTTGCCCGACGGTGTTTCGGTCACGACCGTGGCGCTGCCATCGGCTTGTAACAGCGCATCCCGCCGGGCCTGGGCGCTGGCGCTTCCGAGCAGCCGAGAAAAGCGGTACCCATCTGCACACCGGCTGCGCCGGGCGCCGGAGCGGGCGACCAGACCGCGTGCGTCCATAATACCGCCGGCAGCAATCACCGGTACGGTCACCTCATCGACAATCTGCGGTACCAGCGCCAGGGTGCCGATCAGCTGGCGGTAGTCACCGGCAAAGGTGCCACGATGACCGCAACATAAGCTCCCTGCGCAATGATGGCATCGACCCCGGCGGCTTCCAGTTGTCGGGCTTCTGCGACGGTGGTCGCCGAGCACAGCACTTTGGCCCCCGCTGATTTGGCCCGCTCGACCGTAGCCGAATCTACCCCGAAGTGAATACTGATCACCGGCACGCGTTGTTCCAGCAACACGTCAAGCTGAGCCTCGGCCGGCCCGAACAGCGGCCCAGGCTCCGGTACCGGTCCCAGCGCCAGTTCGTCGTGGTAGTTTTGCAGTTTTTGCGCCAGCCCCGGGCCAGGCCGGGCGTTGCGGTCAAACTGCTCGGTCGAAGCGGCAAACAGATTGATATTGTACGGATTCGAGGTGCGCTGCTGGATGGCCTGGACCACGGTGCGCAGTTTGTCCGGCGGGCTGCTGGCAGCACCAAAACTGCCGAGCGCGCCGCTGGCACTGACCGCAGCAACCAGCTCCGGATTGGTCGAGCCCGCCATCGGGGCCTGGATGATAGGGTGCTCAATGCCGAATAAATCCAGCAGACGACGGTCGGTCCACATGCGGTATAGCCTCCGGGGGTGGAAATGTACGATATGGTTAAGCTGTAAAGTATAGGTCATAACAGGGCTTACTTCAGGGCCTGCTTCAGGGTCGCTGAATCGCCAGTTTTTTCATTTTCTCCCAGAGTGTTTTACGGCTGATACCGAGTGCCTGCGCGGTGGTATTGATCTGCCAGGCGTGTACGGTCAGGGTGTGTTCTATCCAGTGCCGTTCGGCTTCCTGCAGATGGCTGGCCAGCCGCTGCGGATGATGCCGGGCAGCGGCGGGCGCTGCACCCAGGGACGGATTGAACAGATCGGGCGGTTCAATACACGGGCCGTTACTCATGATGCTGGCGCGTTCGATGCTGTTTTTCAGCTCGCGCACATTGCCCGGCCAGGGATGTTTCAGCAGGGCCTGACGGGTTTCTGCCGAGAGACTCAGCGGGCGTTCCGGATAGCGCCGCTGATGCTCGGCCAGAAATTGCTCGGCTAGCCAGAGAATATCATCGGGCCGCTCGCGCAAGGGCGGCAGCTGCAGATGAATAACATTGATCCGGTAATAGAGATCTTCGCGGAAATGGCCGGCGGCAACCGCCGCATGCAGGTCACGATTGGTTGCGTAGACCAGCCGGGCATCCACCGGCACACTGCCTTCACCGCCCAGTCGGGTGATGGCTTTATCCTGCGTGGCGCGCAGCAGTGTGCCCTGCAAGGCCAGCGGCAGTTCGCCGATCTCGTCCAGAAACAGCGTGCCGTTGCCGGCCTGTTCGAAAAATCCCCGCTTGCGCGACAACGCGCCGGTGAACGCGCCTTTTTCATGGCCGAACAGTTCCGATTCCATCAGTGTTTCCGGCAAGGCGGCGCAATTGACGGCGACAAACGGATGAATCGAACGCGCTGTTGTCAGTTGGTGCAGGCGGCGGGCAGCAACTTCTTTGCCCACGCCGGACTCGCCGCTGATAAGCACGCTGCTGTCATAGTCTGCCAGTCTTGCCAGGGTAGTCTCCAGCCGTCGCATTGGCTCGGAGACACCAAGCGGCAGTTGTGCCTCATGGGCAGCCGGTTGCGGCGGCAGATGGGCGCGCATTTTATCGATCAGTGTTTCCAGCGAAAACGGTTTGGTAACATAATCCACCGCGCCTAAACGCAGCAGTCTGACAGCGTCATCGACCGTGCCGTAGCCGGTGATGAACAACGTCGGTGGCACCCGTGGCAACAGGCCTTGCAGGCGCTCGAATAAATCACCGCCATTGCCGTCCGGCAAGCGGATATCGCTGACCAGCAGGTCGGTTTTTTGTTGTTGCAGATCCGTCAGGGCCGCCTGCAGACTGCGGTGCCAGTTGACCGCAAAGCCCTCGAAGCGAAAGCGGTCCTGCAGTGATTCGCCCATGATCGGATCATCCTCGATCAGGCAGACTTGGGGCAATGTTGCTGTATTCATGCGGTTTTGGCTCATGCGGTTTTGGCTCATGCAGCCTGAGCCTGCTGCTGTGGCAGTGGCAGAGTGACCGTGAAGCGGGCACCATCGTGCAGGTTTTTGGCCTGGATAGTGCCGTTGAGCTGCTGCACCAGCTGATAGGTCACCCATAAGCCCAGACCGGTGCCATTCTGGCTGGCGAAAGGTTCGAATAAATGTTGCATAGTGACTGCATCAATCGCCTGGCCGGTATTATCCACGCGCAGCTGCAGCGCGCCTTCGTGCAATATCACGCTGCAGCTGACCTGACCCTGCAACAGTGCGGCTTGCAGGGCATTCAGCAATAAATTGATCAGAATCTGTCGTACCCGCGTAGCCGGCAAAGGCAGCACGGTGTCGAGTTCGAAACGCCAGTCCACTGTGACAGCTGATAACGCTGATCCGCGCCGAGCAAAGGGTCTGCACATCGTTTAAATCCTGCCGGCTAGGGGGCGTGATCCTCCGTTTGACATCCAGTAAAAGCTAAGACGATAGTGCGGATCTGACCCAGCCCGCGCTCGATCAGATCCAGCGTTTTGCCGGTCAGTTCATAACGCTGGCCGTGGCGTCGGTAGGTATCGAGCGCATTGAACATGCCGCCCAGCGGATTATTGATCTCATGCGCGCGATACCGGCGGTATCCGACGGCCGACGCCGCCATCCGTTCGCTGGTAATCATCTGCTGTTCCAGTTGACGTTTCAGTTTCTGCCAGATCAGCCGCCAGTTTGCGAAGAGGTGCGCCCCAGACGGCCGACTTCATCGTTGCCATCCGGCAAGTTCTTGCTGTCAGTTCGTCGTCGTGCAAGCGTTCCATCGCGTCAGTAACAGCGGTCAGCGGCTGTACAATGCGCCGTGCCCAGAACCAGCCCAGCAACATGATGCTGAGCGTCACTGCCAGTGCCGCCCACAGCGCCCGCCAGGCCAGGGCTTCGAAGCGCTCATGCAACCAGCGCAGGGGATAACCGACCAGCAGCCGACCGATAGCCTCATCATTTTGCACGATAGGGGTAGCGACAAAAACCCGCTCCAGGGCGCTGTCGGTGTGTGCCCGGATATTGTTTTCCGGTGTTTCGATCCAGCTGGCCAGGGCAGTGAAAGCCGGTTCCAGTTCGGTCAGCGAGCGCAGTACCGGTAGGCGAAAGAGGGCGGTTGGAGGCAAACACCCGGTCGCTACTGTCAGGCACGATGGCCCAGCGGACTCAGCGGGGATTCGGTGGTGGCCAGAATATCGTATGCGCGCCATAAATCATCGGTGCAGCGGATGGGCCCAGACTGGGTGCCAGCGCGCTGCCGACATCCTGCGCCAGATTGGTCAGATGTTCGTGCAGACTGCGATACGCAGAGACAGCAAACACGGCCAGTAATACCGCTGTGGTCAGCAGACTGATCAGACACAGCGCCAGCGGAATCCGGTAACGGTAGCTGAGTGTCGAGATCATGGGTTGATGCGGGCGGCCATTGCGGCGATGCCGTCGAACAGTGTGTCATTGCCCGGTGTAAAACCGTCCAGATTAAGTTGCGTCAGCACCGCTTGCCCCTGCGGGTTGCTTGCCATCGTCAGCAAGGCCTGACGCATGGCTGCAAACAATGCCGGCGATACGTCCGTGCTACTGACGATAGGCGGAAAGCCGTACCAGGGTGAGCGTGCAGCAACGCGGGTTTTGGCGGTCAGTTGCGGGTTCAGACGCGCCAGTGTTTCCCACACATAACCGTCCACAGCGCCACCTTGCGCGACCCCTTCGGCCACCGCGCGCACCACGTCCTGGTGTGACCAGGTAAAAAACGTTTTGCGAAACACCTGCGCCGGATTCAGGCCCTGTTCGCGCAGCTGGAATTGCGGTGCCAGATAGCCGGAATTCGAATCCGGATCGGAAAAGGCGAATACCATCCCCGCCAGATCGCTGATCCGCCGGGTTTGCAGGTCATCGGCCGGCACGATCAGATAAGACTGATACAGGGGCTGATGCTGATACAAAGGCACGGCTGTTAATCGCATACGGTCGCGCTGGGCGACATAGGGATAGCCACACACCCAGGCGAAATCGAGTTTGCCTTCCAGCAGTAACTGCATGATCTCGTAATACGTCCGGCGTTGCAGAAACTGCACCGGTTGCTGCAGTTGTTGCTGCAGATAATCGCTCCAGGCTTTGAGCGTCGACTGGCGATCCGTGAGGATGACCGCTGTCAGGCCGATGCGTACGGGCGCAGCTGCAGATGGCTGACCGGGCGCGGTATTGTCGTCGGCAGCGGCTGTCAGCCAGACCGCACAGAACACGACCGCGATCAGCCCCCTAATAGGCCATCCCATAGGCCATCCCATAGGCCAAATCGTCATGCGGGTTCACTCCTCTGATGGTTTATTTGATGGTTCGTTTTTGTAACATTTATAGCATAGGCGTTACGAAAGCGTAACGCAGCGTATCCTGGATGATCAGCGCTGCCTTTGTAAGGCGCTTATTTTATTGAATAAGAAATTCTTCCAAAAGATTGGAATGAATACTGCTCTAGTGCCTGGGCAACGCACGCCATCCCGTTACAGGCATTCCGCTGCGGGCCTGGCTGCGGCATAACTAACACCAGGAGTTATTTCCATGTTCAAATTTTCTCGTCGTGATTTTGAAAACCGGTGGTGCGGCTGGTGCCGTTACCGCATCGGTCAGCTGGGTGGCACCCGCTGCCCAAAACGCCGAAGGGGCTGCCGGTGCCACACTTGCTTATCCGTCGAAAGTGGTGGCCATGCTGGATGGACTGACGATCAATCAGCCACTCAGTTTTTCCTACCCCGATCCCAGTTCACCCTGCATTTTGCTCAAACTGGGCGCGCCGGTACCCGGAGGTGCCGGGCCTGAGCAGGATCTGGTGGCTTACAGTGCACTGTGTACGCATATGGGCTATCCGGTCAGCTATCACGCTGAAAGCCGTACTTTTCGCTGCCCCGGTCATTTCAGCATTTTCGATCCGGAAAAATCCGGCCAGCAGGTTTGCGGCCAGGCCACTGAAGCGCTGCCGCATATCGAACTGCATGTCGCCGACGATGGTGCGATCAGTGCGGTCGGTATCCAGGGCCATCTGTATGGCCGTTTGAGCAACCTGCTGTAGAGGAGCAAGACAATGGCTAAATATCAGGATCGTATCCCGGCACCGCCGGTTGATGCCCAGAAAACCACTATGGTCTGCCACTTCTGCATCGTGGGCTGCGGTTATCAGGTGTACAAATGGCCGGAAAACCAGGAAGGTGGCCGCGCGCCCGAGCAGAATGCGCTGGGGCTGGATTTTCGCCGCCAGTTGGGGCCGGAAGAGGCTACCCTGACCCCGGCGATGGTAAATGTGGTGCAGGATGGTGATAACAGTCGCCACAATATTATGATCGTGCCGGACAAAAACTGTCCGGTAAATAAAGGCTTGTCGTCCACCCGTGGTGGCCAGCTGGCCAGTGTGATGTGGAACGGTGCCGGGGCGTCCGCCAACCGACTGAAGTATCCCCGGCTGTATACCGGCGATCAGTGGTTATCGACCAACTGGCAGCAGGCGCTGGCTATTTACGCCGGTCTGACCCAGAAGATTCTGGATGCCGACGGCCCGGATCAGCTGATGTTCAACTGTTTCGATCATGGCGGTGCCGGTGGCGGCTTTGAGAACACCTGGGGCACCGGCAAGCTGATGTTTTCGGCGCTGCAAACCAAAATGGTGCGCATCCACAACCGCCCGGCTTATAACTCCGAATGCCATGCCACGCGGGATATGGGTATCGGTGAGCTGAACAACAGCTATGAAGACGCCGAGCTGGCCGATGTGCTGTGGTCGATTGGCAATAACCCCTATGAAAACCAGACCAATTATTTTCTGGCCCACTGGATGCCCAATCTGCGCGGTACCACTATCGACAAGAAAAAAGCACGTTTCCCGGAAGAGACTGCGGCACCGGCCAAAATTATCTTCGTTGATCCACGCCGCACGCCGAGTGTTGCCGTTGCTGAACAGATTGCCGGTACCGACAATGTGCTGCATCTGGACATCGAACCGGGCACCGATATAGCGCTGTTTAACGCACTGCTGACCTATGTGGTCGAGCAGGGCTGGCATGATCAGGACTTTATCGCCCAGCACACCAGCGGCTTTGATGATGCACTGGCAGCCAATCGCATGAGTCTGGACGAAGCCAGCGCCATTACCGGCGTGTCGGTCGATAAACTCAAGCAGGCGGCGGAATGGTCGTATAAGCCAAAAGCCTCCGGTCATCGTCCGCGCAGCATGCATGCCTACGAAAAAGGCATCATCTGGGGCAATAATAATTACGGTATCCAGTCATCACTGGTCGATCTGGTGCTGGCTACCCACAATGTCGGTCGCCGTGGTACTGGCGTGGTACGCATGGGTGGTCACCAGGAAGGTTACACCCGGCCACCGTATCCGGCCCGCGTCCGGCACCGTATCGATCAGAGAAGATCATCGGCGGCAACGGCAAGATGCTGACCGTCTGGGCCTGCAATACGTTTCAAACCACCTGTAACGCCGAGCAGTACCGGGAAACCGTGATCCGGCGCGCCAATATCGTGCGGGCGGCGATGGCCAAGGCGCGCGGTGCCAGCACCGAAGAAATGATCGATATCATCTACGATGCGGTCAGCAATCAGGGCGGACTGTTTGTCACCACCATCGATTTATATCCGACCGCGTTTGCCCAGATCGGGCATCTGATGATGCCGGCGGCCCATCCGGGCGAGATGAACCTGACCTCAATGAACGGCGAGCGCCGCTTGCGCCTGTCCGAGAAATTCATGCAGCCACCCGGTGCAGCCAAACCCGACTGTCTGATCGCCGCCGACATCGCCAATGCGATCAAAGCTCGCTATGAGCAGGCTGGCAATGCCGACATGGCGCAGCGTTTTGCCGGTTTTGACTGGCAGACCGAAGAAGATGCGTTCAATGATGGTTTTCGTCAGCCTGAGGGGATCGATAGTCAGGGTGGTAGCAGTGGCGGACTGGCTACCTATGAACGGCTGCGGGCGATGGGTACGACAGGGGTGCAACTGCCGATTAAAGAGTACAAAGATGGTCAGTTGATTGGCACCGAAATGCTTTACAGCGACAATAACTTCTCGACCGATGATGGCAAGGCGCGTTTTCTGGCCTCGCCGTGGCAGGGCTTGCTCAAACCGGTGCAGGCGCAAAAAGACAAATACCGCTTCTGGGTCAATAACGGCCGCACCAACCACATCTGGCAAAGCGCCTATCACGATCAGTACATCGAGTTCCGCAAAAACCGTTACCCGATGTCACCGCTGGAGATCAACCCCGCTGATGCCGCCGAACTCGGTATCGTCAGTGGCGATGTGGTTGAATTGTTCAACGACTACGGTGCGACCTATGCGATGGCTTATGTCGAACCGGCCATCAAGCCGGGGCAGGTATTCATGATGTTTGCCTACCCCAACGGGATTGCCGGCGATGTCACCACAGAAGCCGTGGATGAAAACGTGGTGCCGTATTACAAAGGCACCTGGGCGGATCTGCGCAAAGTCGGCAGCATGGAGGATTATCAGCGCACGGTAAGCTTCAAGAGCCGGCGTTTTGGTTAACCGCTAATAGCGCTATAGTCCGGGGCGTGCGGCTTTATCGGCGCGCCCCGGATGACCTGGGTAATACTCGCTAGCACTTGGCACCCAGCAAGGACTGGATTTCCTCGGCTGTTGCGACCTTGCCTTCCAGTAACACCTCACCATCGATCGCCAGGGCCGGTGTGTGCATCACACCGCTGTCAATGATGGCGTTGATATCGGTGATTTTCTCTAACTCATAGCTTACGCCCAGTGCTTGTGCTGCCGCTTCGGCGTTGGTAGCCAGCTTGGCGCACTTGCTGCAGCCTGAACCTAGAATTTGCAATTTCATTGCTTGAACTCCTTATGACCCGAAGGCCCCGTAAATAAACCCGCTGAACGTGGCCATGACCACGACTAGGGCACAGTACACCACCGTTTTTTCGGTGCCGATGATGCTGCGAATGACCAGCATATTAGGCAATGACAGCGCGGGTCCGGCCAGCAGTAATGCCAGTGCGGGTCCCTTGCCCATACCGGCTCCAAGCAGCCCCTGCACGATCGGGACTTCGGTCAGGGTCGCGAAATACATGAAAGCGCCGAGCACCGAGGCCAGCAAATTCGCCAGCAATGAATTGCCACCGACCGCCGCGTCGACCCACGGTGAAGGGATGATGCCTTCGTATCCGGGACGCCCCAGCAGAAACCCGGCAACTAACACGCCGATCAGCAGCAATGGCAGAATTTGTTTAGTAAAATCCCAGCTCTGGCTGAACCATTCCTGGCCGGCACCTGGTTGCAGTGCCGCCAGCGTGGCAATACCCACTACGGCGACCGCAAACGCAAGCTGAGGGGTGCGCGGAAACAACAGTGCCAATACAGCAACCGTTACTGCCAAAGCCAGCACCCGTCCCACGGACCAACCCCAACGGCTCACCAGGAGTAGCGCAAAACCGCCGCCGAGCAGCGCCGTCAATGGCCATTTCCAGGTATAAATAAGGTGCCAGACACCGCTGTCTGCCGCCGCCCAATTGGCAAACACCAGCATACCCACCATGAGTGTGAAAAATATCACCGTATCCGCCAGGGGTCTGTCGTTGTCATTGCTATCAAATGCACGGTTCGGCTGGCTGGCGGCGCGGCTTGCCTCTTCCCGACGATACAGCAGGTGCATGATGACCCCAATGACGATGGCAAAGACAATCGCGCCGATTGCGCGCGCCAAGCCCAGCTCGGCACCGAGCACTTTGGCGGTGATGACAATGGCCAGGATATTGATTGCCGGCCCCGAGTAAAGAAAGGCCATGGCGGGTCCGAGGCCGGCACCGCGCCGGTAGATACCACCAAACAGCGGCAGTACGGTGCAGGAGCATACGGCCAGCAGTATCCCGGATACCGAGGCGACGCCCAATGCCACCGGTTTCGGCGCGCTTGGGCCGAGAAATCGCATGACCGCGCCCTGGCTGAGATAGACGGCCATCGCGCCAGCGATCAGAAAGGCCGGCAGTAGGCACAGGATGACGTGCTCCTGGGCATACCAATGCACCAGATAGACGCCTTCGAGTAGCGCATTGTCAAACCGCATGGTGCCCACTGGCATGAAATAAATAGCCAAAAATACTGCGCTGATCGTTAACAGCACACGGCCTTCCGTGCGATTTTCCTTCCACAGTGCGCGCAGACGTGACCTCCACCCATTGGACATTTTAGCCGGTGAGTCAGCAGGTATAATACGGGACATAGCTTAAGCGGATGATCTCAGGTTTATCGTAAGCGAATGATGCCGCTTATCGCTGCAAAGCTGCATTGATCTGGATCAATAACTCGGCGGCGATGGCTTGCCGGCGAGGAAGGGATTACGAATTGAGCGTGTTGCTCCGGTCCACCTTGTCGCACTGTGCAAGGCAGCAAAGCAGACCGGTTATTGTTGACGCTACGCCACTAACCCGAACAGCAGACCTGCCATTACCGCACCGGTGAAGGCGAAACCCAGATAGGCGATAAACACCGGCAAACGGGTCAGTGCGTACACCGCAATGGCTGCCGGGATGCAGGTCACGCCGCCGGCCAGTAGAAACGCCATCCCGGCGCCCGGTGCCATGCCCTGTTCGACCAGACCACCCACCAGGGGCAGGGCGGCATAACCGTTCAAATAAGCCGGTATGCCCACCAGGGCGGCACTGATAACGGGCAGCAAGCCTTCACCGCCAACGGCCTGGGCCACCCATTCCGGCGGGATATACGCCACCATCAGGCTTTCCAGCACAAACGCCAGGGTCAGCCATTTGCCCAGAAACAGCAGGTTGTCCCGCGCCCCTTCCAGGAAACTGCGGCGGCGTTCGCTATCCTGCCAGAATGACCAAACTACGGCTTTGGGTTTGCGCACTTTGGCACCGCCGCAACCACCGTCACCGATGCCCTCACGCAGTGGATCGGACAAGCCGCCACTGTGCTGAATCAGCCAGATACCGAGGCCGCCGAAAAGACCGATGCTGAACGCGGCCAGCGCTTTGGCGAGCGCGAAGTCGGTGCCTAGAGTGCCAATTGTAAGGACAAACATGGACGGGTCCATCAGCGGTGAGGCGAGCCAGAACGCCATGACCGGTGCCAGCGGCACGCCCATGGCCAGCAGTGCGGCAATCAGCGGAATCACGCCGCATGAGCAGAACGGCGATAGCGCTCCCATGGCAGCAGCGAAAGTGATCATTGGCAGCGTGCGTCCCTGAAACGCCCGGGCGATCAGATTATCGGCACCGCTGGCTTTGGCATAGGCGGCGATGGCAATGGACAGCAGCAGAAACGGCAGCACATCCCATAAGGCCTGCAAGGTGAATTCGATGCTGCTGCCGGCCTGGATCGGGTTCAGCAGCGCCAGGCCGGCGAAAAGCACCGCGATAGTTAACCAGACCCGGTCAATCCGCAGTGCGCGCTGGGGCCAGTCGTTGAGAGCAAGTTTGAGGGTGGTCATAACACGAAACCTCTAGAAAAGTCGTTGTATTAAGGAAAAAATTAAGCGACATCATTCACTTGTTGAATTTCCACGCCACTGCAGCACTGATCGGTCAGAAACACCAATAACTCATTCATACAGGCGTAATTGGCCGTGCAAATTACTTCGCGCCCCTGCCGTTGCTGCGTCACCAGGCCGGTTTGGGTAAGTTTGGCCAGATGATGCGCAAGCGTTGAGGCGGGCTGTTCCAGCAGGCGCTGCAGATCGCTGACATTCAGTCCGCCATGACCTGCCTGTATCAGCAGCCGGAACAGGCGCAAGCGGGTTACATTGCCAAGCGCTGCCAGTTCTGCAGCCGCCTGGTTGGTATCGAGCGGCGAGTCCTTCGTCAGAGGAGAGGCCGGGGTATTGGTCACATGTGGTATGTTCATGGCTGAAACTATATAACTAGAAAATTAGTTGTGTCAATAAGCGCTGATCAATAATTTTCCATGACATCCCTGTCAAATTGCTGAGCAGAACCTAAGAGACAATCTGTCGGCGGGTCTGCCAGACGGCATTACTGGGCAGACGCAATGACAGCAAAACGGCCAGTAGCACAAAACCGGTTGACCACCACAGACAGCCGATTAGGCCCTGGGTCTGATAAATCCAGCCTGACAGCACGGTACCGATCAGCCGGCCGCCGGCGTTGGCCATATAGTAAAAGCCGATGTTGAGCGCAACTTTATCGCGATCGGAATAGAGCAGAATCAGATAGGAATGCAGGGTCGAATTGATAGCGAATACGATGCCGAACAGTGTCAGACCAATGATCAGAACCCATTCCGGCTGGATGCCCTGGCTTAAAGCGATGGCGATTGCTGCAGGCAGCAAAGCCAGCAGGCCGGCCCACAGCCGGGCACTGACACCATCCGGCGGGTGCTGTCGGAACAAACGCGGCGCAGCAGCCTGGACCATGCCGTAGCCGATAATCCACAGGGCCAGAAAACCGCCCACTTCGGTGTGACTCCAGCCTAACGTGCTCAAAAAAACCGGTAAGCCGATGACAAACCAGACATCGCGGGCGCCAAACAGAAAAAAGCGGGCGGCAGCCAGCCAGTTGATTTCGGCGGTTTTCGAGAAAATCTGCTGGAATTTGGGCTTCGCTTTGGAACGTCCCAGATTGCGCGGCAGCAGGATAATAGCCACGACCAGAACCACCGCCAGCATGCCGGCGAGCGCCCATAATGCACCGCGAAAGCCGATCAGTGCCAGCAGCAGACCACCGAGAAAATAACCTACGCCTTTGAGTGCATTTTTCGACCCGGTCAGAATTGCCACCCATTTGAACAGGCGTGAGTCGGCCTGCGCGTTGCCGTCCGGCAGCATCAGTTTGACACTGGCTTTGGCACTCATTTTGTTCAGATCCTTGGCGATACCGGACAGCGCCTGAGCGGCCATAACATAGGGCACGGACAGCCAGGCGTCAGGCGCGGTGAGCAAGAGCAGGGCGAGTACCTGCAAGCCCATCCCAACATGCATGGTCAGATTCAGGCCCAGCCGTGCACCGATCCAGCCACCTACCAGATTGGTGACGACGCCGAAAAATTCGTAGAACAAAAACAGCAGCGCAATTTCCAGCGGGCTGTAGCCGAGCTGGTAGAAATACAGCACGACCAGCATGCGGATCGCGCCATCGGTCAGCGTGAACGCCCAGTACGAAGCTGTGACGATAGCGTAATTACGTAAATCAGTGCTCAGGTTCATGGGCTTGTGATCTAGTGCAGACTTTGCGCGACCTTGCGAGCCAGTTCCAGCAGCCGGTTGGCATAGCCCCATTCGTTGTCATACCAGGCCAGAATCTTGACCTGCGTGCCGTTGGTGACCAGGGTGGATAGAGCATCAAAAATAGCCGAGCGCGGATCGGTTTTGTAATCGATAGAGACCAGCGGCCGCTCCTCGTAGCCGAGAATACCCTGCAGTGACGGACTGCTGGCGGCTGTTTTGAACAGCTGATTGATCTCGTCCACTGTGGTGGGGCGTTCGACCTCGAACACACAGTCGGTCAGCGAGGCATTGAGCAGTGGCACCCGTATCGCCAGCCCGTCCAGTTTGCCGTTCAGCTGCGGGAAAATCATGCCGATAGCCTTGGCGGAACCGGTGCTGGTTGGAATCAGCGACAGACTGTTCGCGCGCGCCCGACGCCAGTCTTTATGCGGCGCATCGATAATGGTCTGGGTGTTGGTAATGTCATGAATGGTGGTAATCGTGCCGTGCTTGATACCGATGCTTTCGTGCAACACTTTGACTATCGGCGCGAGGCAGTTGGTGGTGCAGGACGCGGCAGTGACGATATCGTGCTGCTGCGGATCATAGCGCTCGTCATTAACCCCCATAACGATATTCAGCGCATCACTCTGCGGCACTGGTGCTGACACCACCACTTTGCGCACGCCCTGTGCAAAATACGGGGCGAGTGCAGCACGGGTTTTAAATTTACCGGAACATTCAAGCACGATATCAACCCCTGACCAGTCACCCTGTTCGGGGGAACGGGCATGTGTCAGCGGAATGCGTTTGCCGTCGATCAGTAAGGCCTCGCCATCGCTGCCAATTGCTTTGTCCCAGCGGCCATGCACCGAGTCAAACGCCAGCAGATGCGCGAAACCGGCGGCATCGCCCTGTACATCGTTGATTCCGACAAATTCAATCTGCGGCCAGTCCCAGGCGGCACGCAGGCCCAGCCGGCCCATGCGGCCGAAGCCATTAATGGCGATACGAATGCTCATGCTGTACTCACTATGGTTAAAAAAACAGTAAAAAGCGGATTGATTTATTTTAGTAATTCCATAAAAATAAAACAATGAAAAAAGAAACTGCTATTACTGCACTAGCTGCGCTGGCACAAGACACTCGGCTCGATATTTTCCGTTATCTGATGGAAGTCGGGCCGGAAGGGGCGGCGGCCGGCAAAATCGCCGAGCACCTGGAGGTGCCTGCCGCGACCTTGTCGTTTCACCTGAAAACCCTGCAGCACGCCGGTCTGATACTGCGGCGGCGGCAGAGTCAATCGCTGATTTACAGCGCCAATTTCGAGGCTATGGATAACTTGCTGCGCTATCTGACGGATAACTGTTGCGGCGGCCAGCCGGAACTGTGTCGGCCGCTGCCGGATTTGCAGGCTCAGAAAAGCGAGTAATGCTGGCAGATTGCTGTTGTTTTAATTTGTTGATGGTAGAGGAGCCAATGATCCATGAGTGCGAATGCACAAACTTGTAATGCACTGTTGCTGGGCAGCGCCACATGAGTGCGCAATGTGATATCACTGCACGGCGTTTGGCCGGCAGTCCGCTGGGATTTTTCGAGCGCTATCTGACGGTCTGGGTGGCTTTATGCATCGCGGGCGGGATTGCACTCGGGCAGTGGTTTCCCGGTGTGTTCGGCATGCTGAGCCGACTGGAAATCGCCCATGTCAATCTGCTGGTCGCGGTGCTGATCTGGATCATGATCTACCCGATGATGGTCAATGTCGATTTCGCCTCGTTGCGTCATATCGGTGATCGGCCTAAAGGCATCGTGATCACGCTGGTGGTGAACTGGCTGATCAAACCTTTCAGCATGGTGGCGCTGGGTATTTTGTTTTTCGAGTTTGTGTTTCGCGATCTGATCGATCCGCAAAGTGCCAAGGAGTATATCGCCGGGCTGATTCTGCTGGGCGCAGCACCCTGTACCGCAATGGTCTTTGTCTGGAGTCAGCTGACGCGCGGCGATGCGACCTATACGCTGGTGCAGGTCGCGCTGAACGATATCATTATGATCTTTGCCTTTGCCCCGATTGTTGCACTGCTGCTGGGCGTGGCCGATGTCATTGTGCCGTGGCAGACGCTGATTTTATCAGTGCTGCTGTATGTTGTGATTCCGTTGGCAGCAGGGTATATGACCCGGCGGGTGATCCTGCAGCGTGGCGGCGAGGCTCGACTGACGGCGTTCACTACTCGTTGCAAGCCCTGGACGGTACTGGGTTTGCTGGCGACTGTGGTGCTGCTGTTCGGCTTTCAGGGCGAGACGATTCTGCAGCAGCCGCTGATTATTTTATTGATTGCCATTCCGCTGATTCTGCAAAGTGTGGGGATTTTCCTGATCGCTTACGGCTGGGGCAAACTCTGGCGGGTGCCGATTGCTATCGCGGGACCAGCGGCATTGATCGGCACCAGTAATTTCTTCGAGCTGGCGGTGGCGGTTGCTATCAGTCTGTTCGGGCTGAATTCCGGCGCAGCGCTCGCGACGGTGGTCGGGGTGCTGGTGGAAGTACCGGTGATGCTGGCGCTGGTAGCGCTTATAAATCGCAGTCGCGGCTGGTTTGAACGCGGTACGACCACAGCAGCTGGCTAGATACGGGTTTTACGCCACCCTCGAACCATAATGCCGGAGAGCCAGAACACGGGCTCTCCGGCGATGTATTTTTCCACCCGTTTGCATTATTTCTCACACTTTTAGGTGGTAGCATGGCTGTCGCGGTAACGCACAGCCATGTTGTCGTTATGGCCGGTGTTCGCGCTGTCCGCTGATGTTGTCAGGTCGGTCACGGGCGCGAGTCGCATTCATTTATTCTCTGGAGATCGTATTGTGGACGGTGATAAGCACGTTGTGAAAATTGATATTAATGAGATGTTGCG
Organism: Gammaproteobacteria bacterium; assembly: GCA_041396125.1. Lineage (GTDB taxonomy): Bacteria > Pseudomonadota > Gammaproteobacteria > Competibacterales > Competibacteraceae > JAWKZG01. The sequence continues at coordinate 152,904 of JAWKZG010000006.1, forward strand.
GCAGCAATGGCGGTGGTTCCGCAATATCGGCATTGTGATGATTGTACTGGGCGTGCTGGCGATTGCGCTGCCGCTGGCGGCGGCGCTGACCATCGGATTGCTGCTGGGCTGGCTGCTCTTGCTGGGCGGGGTGGTGCAGGCTGTACACGCTTTTCGCACCCGCACAGCGTCGCGGTTTTGGTGGGAGCTGGGTATTGGCGTGTTGTATATCATTGCCGGTCTGCTGTTTTTGACCAATCTGATGCAGGGTATTGTCACACTGACCATCATACTGGCCATACTGTTTTTGCTGGAAGGATGCGTCAAGATTGTGCTGGCCATGCAGTTGCGCGGCGTGAGCAGCTGGCTCTGGTTGCTGCTCAGTGGGCTTCTGGCGCTGCTGCTGGGGGCTTGCTGCTGGCTGATTTGCCCGGTAGCGCGGCTTGGGCTTTGGGTCTGATTGTCGGTATCAATCTGGTATTCAGTGGTTTTTCACTGCTCTCGCTGGCACAGGCAGCCCGTCGCAGCTGAGTGATTTGTCGCTGCTGGACAGGTTTTTCCCGAGCTGGCAACGCGACTGTTATGCAACAAGCAACAAGGAGTTTTCTGTGCTTGAAGTTGATGAATTTGAAAGCGTATTTCGTTCCGCTATCAAAGAACCCTACCATTATCGACCGGTCGAACTGCGTTCTATTCTGCTCATCACTGACCTGGACGACAGCAGCAGTGCGGCACTGGAGCAGCAACTGCGTCAATTCAGCCCGGTACTGCAATCACCCGAGACGCTCTGGCAGCGGCTGAACGGGTCGGATTTCCGCACCACCGAAGAATTGCTGCGGCGGGTCGAGCAGGCCGCGCCGGAGCTAATCATCAGTTATCGCAATCTGCACAGTGAGGCGTGGCGCTATCCGCACAGTCTGGGCGAGCATCTGGACGTATTGCTGAATATAAGCACGGTGCCGGTGCTGATTATTCCCCATCCCGGCGCGGATTATGCTGCTGCGCACGCGTTGCAGCAAACCCGCTCGGTTATGGCCATTACCGACCATCTGACGGCCGATGACCGGCTGGTGAATTATGCGGTGGCGTTCTGTCAGCCGGATGCGCGTTTATATCTGAGCCATATTGAGGATCAGCAGGCTTTCGAGCGCATGATCGAGGCCGTTGGCAAAATTCGCACGCTGGATACCGATGTTGCCCGTGAGCAGCTTGGCCAGCAATTATTGAAAGAGCCGCAGGACTATATCAACTCCTGTCATACGGTATTGAAGCAGTCCCACCCGCAACCGCCGGAAGTCGTCGCGCATGTGCAGTTTGGTCATTCTCTGTCGGAATACCATCGCCTGATCGACGCCCATCAGATTGATCTGCTGGTTATGAATACCCAGGATGACGATCACCCCGCCATGCGCGGTATGGTGTATCCCCTGGCCGTGCAATTGCGTCAGATACCTTTATTAATGGTGTAAGCCTGATGGATACGACAGAAACACTGGCGAACGCCGCACAGCATGCAGTATCCAGTGGCGTTACCGCTTTATTTGCCTTTCTTCTGGTGGCGATGATTATCACCCTGGCGCTGGAGGAAAAAATCCACGCCAAGAAATCGCTGATTGTCAGCCTGTACGCAGCCGTGGCCTTAATTCTGGCGGGGACGCTGCACTTACTGCCGTTCGGCCCGCTCGAACTGCCCAACGGGCATGAAATTGAAGAGCCGGTGTATATTCCGGCCATCGACTGGGGCGTGATCGCGATCATCCTGGGTTCCAGTATTTTTGTTGATGTGACCTCCCGTTCGGGCCTGTTCAGCTGGATCGCCATCAAGCTGACCAAAGCGTCCAAGGGCGAACCGCTGCTGCTGCTGTGGTATTACGGCATCATGACCGTAGTGTTTTCAGCGCTGCTGAATAACGTCACGGCAATGATTATCGTTGGCTCGCTGACCGCGGTTTCACTGGAGAAACTCCGGCAAAAAGATAAATTACTGGGATTTTTGCTGATCGAAGGCCTGCTGACCAATATCGGTGGCCTGCTGACGCTGATCAGCTCGGTGCCGAACATTATTGTCGGTAATGCTGCCGGGATCAGTTTTGTTTCGTTTGTGATCAAAGCCAGTCCGTATGTCCTGGTTGCTACCATCGCCACTCTGGTGCTGGGCGGAATACTATTCTCGATCCGGCGTATCGACAGTCCGGCTGACCGGGCGCTGGCTGCCGAGCAGGTTGCCAGTTTTGATGAAAACGACGGTATTGCCAGTCCCGGTTTTTTCCGCTTTGGTGCGGTGATGCTCGGTCTGTTTATCCTGACTATCGCGTTCACCTCGGTGCTGCCGGTGCTCAAGGATCTGGGCATGGGGTTTGTCGCGCTCAGCTTTGCCGGCATCATGCTGATCCGCTATAAATCCGAAGTACAGCAGTTTTACAAAGCCATAGACTGGGATCTGATCTTTTTCTTTATGGCGCTGTTTGTGGTGATTTATGTGATGGAACTGGCCCTGGTACTGGATTGGATCGGGCAGGGTATCAGTTGGCTGATAGGGGAGGGCAGGGCCACGGGCACCGGTCTGTTACTGGCTGTTTCGGCGGCGGCAAGCTCGGTCACGGACAATATTCCGCTGGCGGCGATGCTGGCTAAAATTCTGGCTGCCAGCGGCACGCCGACAGAATCCTCACTCTGGTGGGCGGTAATTTTCGGTGCCAATCTGGGTGGTAATTTAACCCCTATCGGCAGTGCTTCCACCCTGGTTGCTGTCACTATCATGCATAAACACAATCTGAATCTGTCGTTTGGCGGTTTTGTGGTTAAAGCGTTTCCTTTCGCCATCATGCATATTGTGCTGGCGATAGCGTATGTGTTGCTGACCAGTTGATTATGACTGGATTCCCGCCTGCGCGGGAATGACGGATTAGAACATGACTGGATTCCCGCCTGCGCGGGAATGACGGATTAGAATATGACTGGATTCCCGCCTGCGCGGGAATGACGGATTAGAACATGACTGGATTCCCGCCTGCGCGGGAATGACGGAGTGTGTATTGCGATGGCATGTCTGGTGTCTGCATTCCTGCCTGTGCGGGAATGACAGGCTGAACGATGACCGGGAAGGAGGAGTGAAGATGTTGAAGCTACACAATGTTTTGCTGTCGACCGTATTTTTTTCAATCCTGTTTAGTCTGCCGGTTCAGGCTGAGATCAGTGCCCCGGAAAACGCGGTCGTGCTGACCGTGGTGGGCGATATCGGCGAGAGTAACCGTCCACCTTTTGACGCCCAGCGTGATTACTTTTTCAAGGCGATGAAAATTGATTTCCAGCAGGCAGTGGCTTTTGATTATGCGATGCTGGAAGCGCTCGGCATGCAGAAAATCCGGCTTGGTATGGCGGACTGGGAACAGCCGTATGACTTTGAAGGGCCTTCATTGCAGGCGCTATTAGCAGCGGTGGGTGCTGAGCAGCCGACGCTGGTTACGATTACAGCGCTGGACGGTTATAAAATGGCGCTTGATCAGGCTTTGCTGAATGCGTATGACTGGACTCTCATGATCAAACGCGACGGTCGCTATTTTGGTGTGGGTGATATGGGGCCGGCCTGGCTGGTGTTTACCCCAAAATCCGGCGATGCTGTCCCGGCCAAGGAAGAAACCGCGTTATGGCCGTGGGCAAGTTTTATCATTGAAGTGAAAAAATGAACGACATGACTATTGAAACACTTACCGCGTTTTTTATGTAGTGCACCATTATTAATGGCGGCATCCTGATTTTGTGGACGGTGTTTCTGGTGTTCACGCCGGATTTTGTGTACCGCCTGCAAAGCATATGGTTTCCCATTCCCCGCGAAACCTACAACGCAATTATCTATGCGTTTCTGGGCTTGTTTAAATTATTGTTTCTGGTTTTCAGCGCTGTGCCCTATGTGGCACTTTTGCTTATTGCTTAGTAAGGCATTCAATCAATTTAGCACTTGCTGAATAGTAATACAGGTCAGCAATGCAGTGCGGCACGAAAAGAGACTCCCGCCGCACGGCATCGTTCAGGTTAGCTGATTATGGTGTCACAGTCTTCGAATCCCTGAGGGACACCGGTTTGCGGTGTCCGCCGTTTACTTTCACATTGTTCCTGTAAAATGACCATTAACTCGTCGCGGATTGTTTCGAGCTCAGATACGGAGAAACCGACCTGCGAGGCAGCGGTATCCCGAATATCATTCGCTGACGGTTGCACAAGATTATGCAGTTCTTCGGGGTCGTCAGAAAGGTCATACATTTCGTATTCTTCAGGAACCGGAGTCGTTTTTATCTCTTCGACATCGCACTGATGACCGGGTAGGCCGATTTCCTGCAATACCTCATCTTCATTACCCGGATCACTCCAAAATTGCGGATTGTCATAATAGATATTGTATTTAAACAGCTTAGGCCCTTTTGAGGTTTGTATTGTGGCCACCGTGCTGATGATATGGTTTGGCTGCATGACCGAGTTGTACTCAAAGCCAATAAAATTCTGCTGATTCAGGCCGCGAGTGGGTTCATCATCCGTCATGAAAAAGATCGGCTCACCAGCCCCAGCTGGCGTCTGGCCGTGAAACAGCGGTGACAGATCCCGTCCGACCAGAGGCTGAACTTCCGCATGGGTCTCCCGTAGTTTTTCCTGTACTTCGGTCGGATCAATACAAGCCAGACCTAACAGCGTCGGCAATACGTCCACATGAGAGGTCAACATATCGACAGTCTGCCGGCCTTTAAAGAACCGTGGACTGTGAACGATCATCGGCACCCGCGTTACTTCCTCATACGCGACGTGCCATTTCTGGTGCAAGCCGTCGTGCGAGCCGAGTAATTCACCATGATCCGAGGTGAAAATCACAATCGTATTTTTATAGAACCGGGTGGATTTCAGTTTGGTCAGCACCCGGTATATTTCCTGATCAACTTTGCTCTGAAGCTGGTAGTACAGTCTGCGATATTCAGGTGTATTAAAAGTCGGCTGCAAAGCCTCTTCGTAGGTCAGCCGGTAGCTTTTCTGCGCTGAGGGTTTAGTATCAATATCGTCCGCAGGCGCTGTTGGAACGAAGGGAACATCAGGATCAACGCTGAAATCAAAAGTCTGGTCCAGTTGCCGGGAAATAAAGCCGTATAGCGAAATATCGTGCGGGTTAACAAAGGACGACACGATTAACCAGGGTGTGGCGCTTTGTCCAAAAAACCAGGGTGGATAGTATCTGTTTTCCTGGTTGAGTTGATCCAGTAACTCAATGGTCTGATCCGCATAAACGCTGTCGCGGCCACTCAAGAATCCGGGCGTGCCATCGTTGGTGGCCGACCCGCCGCTGTCATGTGAATTCTTGCCGTGCGGTTCCGGCCCGATCCACCCCGAATAACCGAACGCATCCAGTTTATCGGCATTGCTGTACAGGTTTTCGCGCTCGTAATCCCGCGCGCCGTTCGGGTGATAGCTTGGCAAGGCCTCCTGAGTGCCGGGTTTGATGATATCCGCGTCCGATACATGCCATTTGCCACGATAGTGGGTTTGATAGCCTGCCGTTCTGAAATAGTTGCCGATTGTCGGCACCATACCAGGATCAAGCCAGAACATGTCCGCATCAGCGGCCGCTTTGGCAGCGCCGTTAACCTGGGTCACGCCATGTACGGATGGATAAAGCCCGGTATGAAAGGTGGTGCGTGCCGCCGCGCAAGCCGTTGCACCCGTGTAATGACGGGTAAATTCCATACCGGAATCGCGCAACCATTCCTGCGCCTTGAAGTTCTGCTTACGCCAGCCGGCGAGGGAATCTTCATAAGGCGGTGGCAGTCGCATTTCATCCACCATAATGACCAGGATATTCGGTCTTCCGCCCGGGAAAGAATTCCTGGTCCGGCACTGAGTGGTAAAATTTAGCGCGGCTTGCGACGGGTTATGATAAACCGAAGAGAGACCTGCTGCCCCTGCTGCTCCAGCGGTGGTTAAGAATTCACGGCGCGTTTGGCCTTGGCCGGCCGGATTATTTTTTTTAGACATTGCTGCATATCCCCATAAGCGCCTCAAATTAAGGCACAAGAATTTGATTTGGAAGATAAAAAAGAAAGGTGTGGCGATACAATACGACTTCAACCACGATATATCCATCGGCAATAGCATCATCACGCTTTAGTAAATATTTTGTCTTATTTTATTCAAGAGTTGCTGTCGAATTATCAGTAGCAGGCGGATTAGTTTAAAGTGGCTGAGTGATTTATAAATGCCAGTTTTTATGAGGTTTTTATGCTGGAAGCAAATGGTTTATTGGGCTGCTGAGCCGTATTCTGGGTGCCAGACGAAGAAGCCAGGAGATGCTTGTATTGATTAGTGTATTGTGTTGGAAAATCAGTGCTTTTCTACTGCTTTATGCCAAAGTAGAAAAAAATTGAAAAGCTACTATATTTTTAAATGATATTGATTGGTGGTGTGCGTGAAGGTATATGCTGTCTGATGGTTGTTTGTGCTGACAGGTGCGCCATGCCTGCTGGCCTGCCTTTTGTAGGCAGTTTTATTTCAAGGTTTAGTCGGTATTTTTTGAAGAAAATTATTATAGGGATTTATCAGGGAACTTGGATGTTATTGGACTAGATAGAAATCATATTTTTCAAGTTTTATTGTTTTTTTTGGTGAGAAAATAGGTAAAAAATTTATTATTTTAAAAATAAATGATGTAATACTTACTAACTGAGAAAATATGTTAACTATGATCTAAATATTTTTAAGGTAAAATTTGTTTAATTATGATAAAAATTTAAATTATGGAAAGTGCATTTTTGCATCTTAATAAAAATGTCGATGTTCTCATATAGATTAGGATCGAATCTTTGGCGAATGATGGAGCTTTATCCAATAAATCGTAGAAAAATGAATTGATACTGTTTTGTGCTGGTAATTATCTTTAGCTCCACGTTAGGAATTCATGGATCATTTTAATTTCATGAGAAAGAGGTTGGGGAAATGACAAATAGAAAAGAAGGCGACTTAATTGCAACTATAGAAGTTATTGAAGGAAAAAGAGAATCTGTTGAAAACGGCAAAACTTGGCTGCGGCACAAAACCAGCAGCGAAGCTGGCCAAATTGATCTTTACTTGATAAAAGGTGCTTCAGTCTCAGAAATTGCAACTCGTATTTCTTGTAGAGAGCGGCGTGTCAGAGATCATTTTAATCATCTTCAACATGGGCCATCCACTATGAAACCACATCGTTTAGTTCTGAAGGATACAGGCCACATTTGGAGTTTTGATCTGGAGGCACTGAAGCAGATAGCTGAAAGATCAGATGATATCTGATCAAACTCGCATTTCACTGGAGTCCGCTAATACGACCCCAGTGAAGCTAAGTGTTGGGATCAGCCCTTTCAAGGTGCAAAAATACAACATTTGAAAACAACGAGTTGCAACATCACGCAAGACCTAACACGCTTAACTGGCAACTTCCCGAACGATGACAGTATTGGTATATCAAGCAGTTACGATGGCGCAATTTGAGTCACCTTGAAAGGGTTGGTGTTGGGATCAGCCCGCATCCAAAAATGTCGCAGCTAAACCCCATTAAACCGACATTCAAAAAAGGTAACTATGAACTCCGCGTCCGCCTATGAACAACACGCGCAGGAATTTCTGCGTAGACGTGATCGGTCGCCGATTGGGGCGACGGTTGTGCGGCGGTGGGCGGATGCACTTCCCCGAGGTGCCGAGGTCATCGAGATTGCATGTGGCGGCGGTTATCCGGTTAGCAGGAACTGGTAGATGCTGGCCTGCAGGTATGGGCGATAGACAGTTCTGCAACACTGGTGTCCGCGTTTCAATCAAGATTTGCGGACATACCGGTCCGCTGCAGAAAATCCAGAACAGTGATTTCTTTGCCCGATCCTTCGATGGGGCTATTGCCGTTGGGCTTTGTTCTTACTGCCTGAATCGGAACAGTTTGCGCTGATCGCGCGCGTAGCGGATGTCCTGGTTGCGGATGGGCGTTTCCTGTTTACGGCACCGATTGAGGTGGGAACCTGGCAGGATATGAACACCGGCATTGAATGCTCGTCGCTCGGGCGTGCAAGATATGAAGAAATTCTGAAGGCATCGGGCCTGCGGCTACTGGCCACCAGGGAAGACGAAGGCAAGAACAACTATTATGAAACCGAGAAGCTCGGTTAGTGACGGTACCGGGCAGATGATCCTTACCCTCTATCACTTTTTTCAAACGCAGTAATAGTTTCTACTTCACTTTGGAAAAGGGGGGTTGAGGGGGATTTTTCAACGTGTAGTTCGATTCGGCACGCCGAAATACCCCCCGACTCTCCTTTGCTAAAAGGGGATAATAAATACAATATCTGAATAGTTTTTCTGAAAAAGACCTAAAGAGAAGAAATACAAAATGGTAGCAATAATCCCATCATTTGCGAGTTGTGAAAGTCGAATGACCAGCGGTGAGCGGCGTTTTGCCAAGCGGCTGGGCTCCAAGCTGGAAGACGATTATTTCTGCTGGTATAACGTGCCGGTTGGCGGTTCTCGCCATTTACACCCGGATTTCCTGATTTTGCACCCACGGCGCGGCCTGCTGGTGCTGGAAGTCAAAGACTGGAAACTGGATTCCCTGCAGCGTGTTGACAAGATCGCCGTCACGCTGCTGACGAAAAAAGGTCTGGTGAACGACCATAATCCCTTGCAGCAGGCTCGCCAGTATCTGTTCAAGGCGTTGAGCATGCTGGCGCGCGATCCTGCGCTTTTGCATCCTGAAGGTCACCCGCATCAGGGTAAGCTGTGTTTCCCGTATGGCTATGGTGCGGTGCTGGCCAATATTACCCGGCGTCAATTTGACAGCACTGATTTGAAAGATGTGCTGCCGTCGCATCGGGTGATCTGCAAAGACGAAATGTACGATACGGTTGATGCCGAAGACTTTCAAAAAAGGCTGTGGGATATGTTCCCGTATGTGTTTGAAAGCGTGCTGACCATGCCCCAGGTTGATCGGATACGCGGCATAATTTTCCCGGAAATACGCATTCCTGTGCAGCATTCCCTGTTTGGTGCGGAAAACAATGCGGCAGAGGACAAGGCACCGGAACACGCGAGGCAGGCCGAGGCGTACACGGAAAATTCTTCTGAAAATCAAATAGACGACGAGCCCTTGCCCAGCGTTATTCAGGTGATGGATATCGAGCAGGAGCAGCTGGCTCGCAGTCTGCGCGAAGGACACCGGGTCATACACGGTGTGGCAGGGTCGGGTAAAACGCTGATTCTGGCGTATCGCTGTGTGCATCTGGCGCGGCAATCCCATAAACCGCTGCTAGTGCTGTGTTACAACGTGGCTTTGGCCTCCAGATTACGCTGGATCATCGCGCAGGAGGGGCTGACCGATAAGGTGGTAGTGCGGCATTTTCACGGCTGGTGCAACGATCAACTGAAACTCTATCATGTGCCTCGGCCCGACGCGGGTGACGACTTTGCCGAGCGTCTGGTGCGGCAGGTTATTGAGGGCGTTGATCAGGGTCAGATTCCACGGGCGCAATACGGCGCGGTGCTGATTGACGAAGGTCACGATTTTCAGCCGGAGTGGTTCAAGCTGGTGGTGCAAATGGTTGATCCTGACACCAATGCCCTGCTGGTGCTGTACGACGATGCGCAGTCCATCTACGGTAAGCGCAAACGCCGCAAATTCAGCTTTTCCAGTGTCGGTATTGCTGCGGTCGGTCGCACCAAAGTGCTGGAACTCAATTATCGCAATACGGCGGAAGTGCTGGGGATTGCCTATGAGTTCGCCAAAGAGGTGCTGACGCCGGTGCAGGCAGATGATGACAGCGTGCCGCTGATTGCGCCGAAAGCCTGTAATCGTCATGGCCAGCCGCCGGAAGTGATTCAACTGCCCAGCTTTCGTGATGAAGTGGCCTATCTGGCCCAGCGGCTGACCGCATTACAGCAAAGCGGCACAGCCTGGCGCGATATTGCGGTGCTGTATCGCATGCATTTCATGGGCGAGACGGTAACCCAGGGCTTGCGGCAGGCCGGTATTCCGGTGCAATGGCTGCAGGAAGACAAACGCGCGCGGCACTATGATCCCGGTGCTGACAGTGTCAAAGTGCTGACCATGCATGCCAGCAAAGGCCTGGAATTCCCGGTGGTGCTGATCCCTGGTCTGGGCTATATGCCGCACCAGAACGACGACCCTGCCGATGAAGCGCGGCTGCTGTATGTCGCGATGACCCGCGCCATGGATCAATTGATCATGACGCATCATCGACCGACCGATTTCACGCAGCGTCTGCACGACGCGCGCCAGCGACTCGCGGCTTAATCCAGACAGGGTTCGGACTTATTCCCGCCCGCGCGCAAAATTTTAAAAATCTGCTGCCTCGCGGGCGATTGCATCCAGCATAGCGGTGATGCTTTCGGTAATGGGGTGCTCTGATTCCTCACCGGACAGCACCGGTTTTTGATAAGCCACATAAACCTGATCCGGCTCGGCTGACGTCACGTAAACCGACACGGTATAGGGACAGACCGTGATGTTACCCGGGTCGATCAGCATCATTCGATAGCTGAGTTCGGCGCTGCAGAATTCGAACGACTCCGCCTGCAAATAGATTTTTTCATAGCCTAAATCCTGGCCGGTTCGCGCCAGCATGTCGCCGATATGCATGACGCTGTTGACAACATAACCTTGCCCGGTGATAGCGAACTCCAGATTTTCCCGGGTGGTTTCGTAGTCTTCCGTGGACGCATAAACAACGATTGACGAGCTTGCAGCGCTGAGTAGGGGGGACACCAGAAAAAATCCCCATAACAGCATTATTCGTAGTATTGGCATACAGGCATACCTTCTTCTCAGTGTTGTAGTTGCTTAAAACTCTATCGCTTCGAGAACCGCGTCAATACCGGCTTGAGCACAGGCTTCGTCCGCTTCACCGCTGGGTGCGCCGGAGACACCAATGCCGCCAACAATCGAGCCTGCTGCTTCGATGATCATGCCGCCCCCCAGGACGACCACATTCGGCAGATGGCGAATACCACTGGACGGTTTGCCCGACTGGGTCAGGTCGACCAGGCCCAGGGTATTGGTGCGAAAACTCACGGCAGTCCACGCTTTACCGGTCGCGGTGGCAGGCGTATGCGGGCCGGCGAACCGGTCGCGCAGCATCACCTGCGTAACGCCGCCCCGGTCAACTACGGCGACAGCCACCTGATAGCCCGCCTCGCGACAGTTTTGCAGCGCTGCCTGCGCAGCCGTCAAGGCCGTCTCTGGGGTTAGCGCAGTGTACTGAAAAGTAGCCTCCTGGGCCGTCGCAATTGGCGCCCAGATCACGATTGATCCGATGACCGATAAACAAGCTTTTAACAACATGGTCATTCCTCCTTAATGGCGTTTTCTGTCTGCTAAATCTGATAATAACAAGCATCCACGATAGCACCTGATTGCGCCAGTGGGTCTGATTCAAATCAAATCAATCCGAATTTACCAGCTTGGCCAAACAGGGCAGACGACCACGCTCTGAACTGCGTATACGATACCGCGTGTGCAATTGTGCAGGTTCTGTATCTTGGCTACACTTCAGTGGCACAGTTGCTTTTGAAGCCTTGCAACAAACACCTTCGGTGCAAAACCCGGAATCTTTTTGCATAAAGATCCGGGTGATCTGTCAAACCGCCATTCAAAATTAATGTACCACGGAGGAGTTATGCTACTGCGTTTATGCTCAGCGTTACTGCTGCTATCGTTCATAGGTGCCCAGGCCAGCGCCGGCACGATTATCAAAAACACCTTTGCCTCATCAACCCTGAACCGGGATTACGATTATTCGGTTTATCTGCCGGATGGTTATGCCGACTCCGGTCTGCGCTATCCGGTGGTATATCTGCTGCACGGTTCCACCGGCAACGAAAACAGCTGGCCGGTGCAGGGCAGGGTGCAGCCAACGCTGGATCGGATGATCGACAGCGGTGCCATTCCGCCGGTCATTGTGATCATGCCGTCGCATACCCAAAGATGGTGGGTGGACGGCAATGACGAACCAGCCGAGACGGCGTTTATTAACGATGTAATCCCGCATGTCGATGCAACATATCGCACCATCGCGGCGCGTGAAGGACGGGTAATTGGCGGACTATCAGCAGGTGGCTACGGCACGACAATTCTGATCATGAAACACCCGGAATTATTTGCCGCCGGTGCTGCGCTCAGCCCCGCTGTCTACGATCCGCTGCCGCCGTCAAACTCGTCGGCCAATCGCCATCCGGTGTTTCAGGTAGACGGCAAATTCGATCCGGACACCTGGCAACGGCTGAATTACACCCAGTATATCGATGCCTACAAAGCGCAGGATCTGGTCGTTCCGCTGTATATCAACACCGGCGATCACGATATCTTCGATATTGCCTATCATGCGGCTGTACTGTTCCAGCGTCTGCGCGAACATCAGCCGAAAGACGTCGAATACCGGGTGATCGATGGCGATCATGAATGGATGGTCTGGGAAACCACCATCGGCGATGCCCTGCAATACATGCTGGACCGAGTCAGCCGACCAGTCGGTTCCGGCACCTGAGCACGGTAAACGGCAGGTTGCGGCTGGTGCCAAGCTCGCCTTAAGCTTGCTAAGTCAAAAAAAATCCGGTGTAGGATGCGGTGACGTAGGAACCGCATCGTTCGCGAGAGCGTTTTTCCCAAACGATGCGGTTCGTAAACTCACCACATCCTACTAGCTGAAGCTATATATATTGCTTTCGGTGAAGTGTACTAGCGGCTTTTCGTAGGCTGGGTTGAGGAACGAAACCCAGCGATAACCGGCTAATAACGCTGGGGTTGCGCGGTGCTTCACCCCAGCCTACGGTCCTGGGAAACCACCATCGGCGATGCCCTGCAATACATGCTGGATCGGGTCAGCCGACCAGTCGGTTCCGGCACCTGAGCGGGACTTTTATCGCGCATTGAAAACAGCGTACAGGGAGGTACTCGGTAGTAAATTTTTAAGCCATATCTGAAATATTGTGAGCCGCCTGCTGGAAGTCTCGTTTGGTATTTACCTATTTTCGAAACTGTGGCTCTAACTGATTTCCCGATGCTAACTGGCGTCACCCTGTCTTTGGCTTCAGAAAGGTGAACAGTTTGATAGATTTTGTTCACCTAAACGAGTGTAATAATGTTCTGTGTGGATCTAATGACTATCACATTTTCAATTTTGAAAGAGTTTAAAAAATGCCGATAACGACTTGCTGGAAATCATATGAAGAAGTGGCTACTTATTTGCTCGACAAGTTCTCTGATGAATTTGATTTAGACCGTGTTGAAGGGAAGCAAAAAGTCAAAGGAAATAGGTCTGGAACGGAATGGGCTATTGACGCTAAGGGGGTAAATTTAGAAGGTAAAGGATTTATTATTGTCGAATGTCGTAGGTATCTAAAATCAAAGCAAAACCAAGAAAAGTTAGGGGCTTTGGCTTATCGAATTATAGACACAGGCGCGTCAGGAGGAATTATTGTAAGCCCGCTGGGTATCCAGTCAGGAGCGGAAAAGGTAGCATCTGCTGAAGAAATACTGGAAATACAACTTGATGCTAATAGCACACCATATAAGTTTGCAATGGGATTTCTTAATAAACTCATGCTTGGAGAACATATAAATTTTACCGATGAATGGGACACTATTATGCGGATAACTTGCCAGCAGTGTAATAATAAATTTGAGCCTCTGCAAAACGAGAGAGTATGTTCAACCTGCGCATCAAAAACTGCCGTAATGATAAAAGATAAGCAAATTTACTAATACGATAATTTTCGATGGGTTAAAGATTTTCATGCAATTGCCCTGACTGGGTGAACAGAACCTTAGCAAAGTGTTCACTTTTTTGACCTGATCTCACCCCCTAACCGCCTGAAAATCCGCAAAACCACGTTTTGCCGTGGGTGATTTTTTGCGCTAGAGCGAGCAGATAACTAGCGAATTGTTCACTGCAACGCAAACGACCAGAATTTGAGGCGCTGCTCCAAAAGCACCTGATCAAAACTGTCCAAAGCCTGGGACAACGCAGTATTTTTACGCCTGTCCGAAGGCAAACGCTGAGTGCAGGGTTCCGAACTTCCTTTACAAGTGATGGGCTCAGCTTCGATCTGTCGCCAGTCGAAGTCCCAAACCAATCAACACAATGCCCCCAATCCATTGAAATATTCGCCGCCCGCGTTCGCTGTGCGTGGCTTTTGCTTTGACGCTTGCTGCGATGAGTATTGTGACAACATCGCCGAGTGAAAATATCAGGTTGACCACGACACCGAGTATCGTGAATTGGAGCCAGACAGGTATGTCTCCTGCAGGAACAATGAACTGTGGGAGAAACGCCACGTAGAACACCACAGTGGTGGGGTTAAGCATTTCGACCAGCAAGCCTTGCGAAAACGTATTCGGACGCCGTTGTCCGGGTTGTTGCTGTCGGCCATTAGCTTTGCTTTCCGATTGCAAAAGGATTATCCGCAGCCCGAGCCAGACGAGATACGCCGCACCGAGTAGCTTAAGGCCCTCGTAGAGCACCGGCACCACAGCAAATAGTGCGGTTAATCCGGCCGCTGAACAAACTACAATGACATAGCCGCCCAGGTGGAGGCCGAGTGCACCCCGCAAAGCGGCCAGGGGATCATGGGCGATAGTTTGCGCAGCGATGTAAAATGTCCCCGGCCCCGGTACGGTTGCATAAGTGATCGTGGCGATCATAAAAGCAATCAACAAATCTATAGAAGCCATATGCCGACTCCAGTCAGCCAAGTATTTCATGAGTTTAGATCAGGCCGAAAATGGGGGCAACGACCCCTTCTGGCGTACTGGGTGCGGTGTATTGCTTAAAACCCTTTTTTAAAAAACCATCAACAAAACAACTCTCATATAACCTACAACTAACCATCGAGTAAACTATGCCTGTATTAACTTTACCTACCGCCGCGGGTGGTACCGAATGCTATCAGACTCATGCGCCGAAATCGCTCGATTCCGAGCGTAGCGGCTTTTCACGGGTCGCCTATGCAGCCGCCCATGTGGTTGCCGATCCGCTGGCCGATTACGATCCGTGGCTCGATACTGCTATCGACTGGGACGCCACTATTGCCTATCGACAGCACCTCTGGTCGCTTGGCCTCGGCGTTGCCGAAGCGATGGACACTGCGCAGCGTGGTATGGGACTGGACTGGACTTCAGCACTGGAACTGATTCGTCGCTCGGTCGATGCCGCGCAGGATTTCGACGGCGAGGCTTTGGTCGCCTGTGGTGCCGGTACCGATCATCTGGCACCTTCAGCTGATCTGTCACTGGACGATGTTATCGCGGCTTATGAGCAGCAGTGCGAGGCGGTAGAGCAGGCCGGTGGTCGTATTATTCTGATGGCGAGCCGGGCGCTGGCGGCCTGTGCCCGTTCGGAAGATGACTACCGCACCGTCTACGAGCGTATTCTGACGCAGGTCCGGCAACCGGTGATCATTCACTGGCTCGGTGAAATGTTCGATCCGGCGCTGGCTGGCTACTGGGGGCAGCAGGATCACATGCGGGCAATGGACGTTGCGCTGGCTGTGATCGAAGCCCGGTCAGACAAGGTCGATGGCATCAAGATTTCTTTGCTGGATGCACAAAAAGAGATCGCCATGCGTCGCCGTCTGCCGCAAGGGGTGCGCATGTATTCCGGTGACGATTTCAATTATCCCGAGCTGATTGCTGGCGATGAGGCTGGCTATTCCGATGCGCTGCTTGGCATTTTTGACGCTATTGCGCCGGTTGCCAGCGCCGCGCTGGCTGCACTGGGACGCGGCGATGTGGCGACCTATCATGAGCTGTTCGCTCCAACTGTGCCGCTGAGTCGGCATATTTTCAAGGCACCGACCCGGTTCTATAAAACCGGCACGGTGTTCATGGCTTATCTGAATGCCCATCAGGATCACTTCGTTATGCTGGGCGGGCAGGAAAGCGCTCGTTCGGCGCTGCATCTGGCCGAGCTGTTCCGGCTGGCTGATCAGGCCGGTCTGCTGCGTGACCCCGAGCTGGCTGTTGCCAGAATGAAAACCATCATGGCCAGCCATGGGATTGTGGACTGAGCGATGACCGGCTGACCCAAGCGATGCCGGTGGATCAAGGTGGGCCGGTACAGGTATCATGCCAGGCGTATACTAATTTGTTACCGCCATCCGCTTATTGTCAGCAGCGCTGTCATTAGCCTGGGTGTAACAGACTCGTCACGTGCCGGCACCCGACAAGGCCACAGCAACTATGAAACTGATTCGCAAAACCCGGCTTTGGTCGCAGCAGGCCAATTCCGATAAAGTCTACGAAGTTGATCTGTGCGAAGTCGGTGCGAATCGCTACGTAGTGAATTTCCGCTATGGCCGGCGCGGCAGCAACTTGCGCGAAGGCAGCAAAACCGTTGCTCCAGTCACGCGGGAAGAGGGCGAAGCGATTTTCGACAGTCTGGTAGTCTCGAAGCTCAATAAAGGCTACCAGGACAGCGCCAGCCAGACCCCGCCCGGCTCGACTCAAACAACACAGACTACGAGCCAGGACGCTCCAGGCAGCCGTGCCGAAACCCTGCTCAAACACCTTGATGACACCCGAAATCCCAAGCTGAACCGGCTGATCTGGCGGGTTGGTGAACTGCGTCTGCGCGCTGCGGTACCGCGCCTGCAGGCGCTGGCCGAAAGGACCCATAAAGCGGGCGATGCCTTGCGCGAATATTGCCTTGCCTGGGCTTTGGGACGTTGCGGCGATGCAGCGGCGGTGCCAACGCTGACCCGCTTGCACAACGCCGGTCAGTCAGACGCGGTGCGACGCATTGCACTGCTGGGTTTGCTGGCCCTGGCCGAGGCCAGTGAACAGGACCGTCTGCTGGCCGGGATTGTCCAGCAACTGCCGGCCACCCTGCGCGCCAGCCTGAAGGATGAAGAGCATCTGCGGGCTGCTTTACATCAGCATTTAGCGCATACCGATGCGGCCGGTTTTGTGGTATTGGAGCAGCTTTATCTGCTGGCCGAACATTATCCTGTTGCCCGCGCGGTATTGCTGCAGGAATTGCGCACCGTACCGCTCAAGCCTAACTATTTTCAGCGTATCCGGCATATTTTCAAAATGGCTGAATGGCGTCAGGACAGCACCGTGTTCGGTCTGCTGACCCGGCGCTTCGAAACCGAACCGGCGCTGTTTCACCGCTCGGCCTGGGGTGGTGATTATGTACAGGTGCCGGGTGGCGGGTCTCAATACGTCAAACTGGGCAAAGAAATCCGCAAAGCCAATTCCCGTCTGGCGTATTCCAACCGTACCCGCGATTATCTGCGCCGGCGTGCCTGGCGCACACTGCGGCGTTTGGGCGAAGTCGCGGATGACAGCTATATCGAGATGGCGCTGGGCGTGTTGCTGGCTATGCGCGACGAGGACGCCCAGGCAGCTCGTCAGAGCACGATTTATCGCTATGACTGGAGCAAACCCTGGCCCGAAGCCCGTCAGGTGGCGGCGCGCCATACCTATGAGGGTTACGCTGCTTATCTGACGCTGAATCATATCCTGCGCGGTAACAGCGCGCATTATTATCTGAGCAAAAGCCGCCGGGTGTGGCAGAAGCGGGATTCCAGCGCCGGGCCGGAGGAACGCGAAGAAGCCTTCCCCGAACTGTGGGACCGTCACCCCGAAGCCCTGCTGCAGCTGCTGACAAAAAGCCGCTGCGAACCGGTGCATGTATTCGCCGCCAAAGCATTGCGGGCAAATCAGGACTATTGCACCCAGTTGGATACGCCCAGTATCGCCTTGCTGTTGCGCCAGCCTTATCCGATTACGGCTGAATTGGGTCTGCACCTGGTGCGCCAGCGCTATACCCCGGAGGAACCGGATCTGGCCTTGATGCAGGCCTTGCTGGACAGCGAACTGCCGGCTGCCCGGCAACAGGCTCTGGACTGGCTGGATATCGCGCGCGATGCTTTATGCAGTGATACCGCGTTTGTCACAACGTTATTGAGCAGTCGTTTTGCCGAACCACGCGCCTGGATGGCAGCACAACTGCCGGCGCTGGATTTGTCCCGGCCGCAGGTGGAGGCGCTGATCACTCGCGTACTGACCGTACTGCTGCAGATGCGCGGCACTGAGCCGGTTCATGCCGACATCGCGCAGGATATCAGTACGGCACTATTGCACGCTTTTCCGCAGCATTTGCGCAGTCTGGGGCTGGCGATTATCGAGGACTTACTGCGCCACCCGCTGACCGAGGTGCAGGTGCTGGCCGGACGACTGCTGCTGAACCACGAGCGCGACGCTGAAACACTGCCACCTGCGATGTTCAAGGCACTGCTGGAGGCAACCGCGCCAGACGTGCAGGGGATCGGGGTGCAGTTGCTGGGCCAGTTGCCGGATGAACTGTTATTGCAGCAGCACGCGTTGCTGACCGGTTTTTGTGTCGCGGAGGCGGCGGAACTGCGGCAAAGCGCACATGCTGTTGCACAGGATTTGGCGCAACGCCAGCCCGAGTACGGTCAGCAATTGCTGATGGATTTATTGCCGTATGTGTTTCGCAAGGAGCCAGTAGAAGGTTTGCATGCCGAACTGCTGGCGCTGTTGCAAAGCCAGGCGCTGGCCCAAAGTGTTGCCGCGCTGGACCGGGCGACCGTATGGCGCTTGCTGAAAGCGCGTGCCAGGGCGGCACAGGCGCTGGGCGGGCATATCCTGCAACAGCATATCCGGGCGGACGAGCTCAGTGTACGGCAGTGGGCCTGGCTGGGTGATCATCCGCATCTGGCGGTGCGGGAATGGTCGCGCCAGGCGTATAGCCAGCATGTTGAGCAAATTAAACAGGCGGCGGGTGATGCGCTGCGCATCCTGGATTCTGAATGGGACGATACGCGCGCGTTCGCTATTGATTATTTCAGTACCCGGTTCACCGCTGCCGACTGGACGCCGGAGCTGTTGATCAGCATCTGCGACAGTGTGCGTGACGATGTGCAAGCCTTCGGGCGCGAGCTGATCAGCCGCTTCTTTGAAGAGGCCAACGGTGCCGATTATCTGCTTAAACTGAGCCAGCACCCATCGACTTCGGTGCAATTATTCGCCAGTAATTTTCTGCAGGGTTATGCTGCCGGTCGGCCCGAACGACTGGCCGCCCTGACGCCTTATTTTCTGACGGTGTTGGCGCAGGTTAATCGGAGCCGGACCGCGAAAACCCGCATTCTGCGATTTTTGCATCAGGAAGCCTTGCAGGATAGAGCTGCTGCGCTTATCGCTGCCCCGATTTTCAATCGTCAGTCGGCCACAGCAGCCATTACCGATAAAGCAGCCTGCCTGGAAGCCTTGCGTGATATTCAGCAGCGTTATCCCGACCTTGAGCTGGCGTTGACGGTGAAACCCGTCCGCCAGCATGCCGTTCCCGATCCGGTCAGCCTGGAGTCTGAGCATGGAGTTTAATTATCGTTATCAGGGCAGCACCAGCGTGGCCAATTCGGCGACGGATACGGCGC
Organism: Gammaproteobacteria bacterium; assembly: GCA_041396125.1. Lineage (GTDB taxonomy): Bacteria > Pseudomonadota > Gammaproteobacteria > Competibacterales > Competibacteraceae > JAWKZG01. The sequence goes on from JAWKZG010000006.1 coordinate 172,347, forward strand.
TGGCCTTTGAGCCGGACACGCTGCGCGAACCGACTTATTTTGTCGGTCGGCTGGCCAAGCCGCTGGCTTTTCGTGAAGCCATCTCGGCGCTGAACAGTGTGGTGGTGTCGGACTTGCGCTTTAAACCGAAGGATCGTACCGAATACAAGGCGTGGCTGCAGCAGCATGAGGCCGATATGCTGGCTGAATTCATGGCGGATCAGGGTGAGCTGCAGCAACGCACGCGTGATCTGCGGCAGGAATTAAGCGAGTTGTATCGCACCAGCAGTGAGCGGATGCGACCTTATTACCAGGCCCAGCAAAAGTATTTTAACTATCTGTACAAAACCGATTACGATGCCTGGTTTGTGCTTGATCCGGTCATCACGGTCCATCCCGATGAAGTTTTTTTTGAATGCTTCAGTCAGGATGAATCCAGCTACGGCCGTCTCGGCTGCCGCTATGAGGTGTTTGATAAGATTCGTGAATTTGCCTGCGGCACCACCAATATCGACTATTCAGCGGCGCTGTATAACGAGTTCCAGAAAATACGCGATTACAAGACCACGGAATTTGCTATCGATCCCAGCGGCTTCGAAGTCGAAACCAGCGGTGAATACGCCTATCGGGAAACCAAGATCGATTTGCCGGAAAGTTGGGTGCGCGGGTTTCTGCAGGTCAGCTCGGCGATGTCCCTGCCGATGCATGCCGTCGATATGCACCCGATGGATATTCATAATATTTGCCTGACGCTGCGCCGTCACAAGGAACGCCAGGGGCCGCGCTCGCTGCGTTTTCAGCTCAGCCCCGGTCAACCACTCACGCTCAATTTTGAACCCTGGAACTATCAGCTGAACTGTCCGCGCTCGGTGTATCACGGCACGGAAAGTCTGGATATCCGCATCTGGGGCCGCCGCCGTTTGCTGATTCTGGAACGTCTGATTCCCATCGCCGATAAATTCACCGCCTATTTTCTGGGCTCCGGCCTGCCGTCGTTTTTTGTGGCTGATCTGGGTGATATGAGCTTTACCCTGGGCTTGTCGGGCTGGACGGCTAATGACTGGTCGCGGCTCGGTGCATTTGATTTGATGGCACCACGGGCCGAGGTGGATGAATTCACCAAAGCGCGGGTCTTTAATGCGCTCAAGGAAACCTGGCAGGAATCGGCCGATTCACTGGCCCGGCGGCTGGAACTGGACCGCAGTGTCGTGCTGGGTGCCCTGGGCGCTTATACCCAGGCCGGTCGGGCCATTTACGATATGAACCAGGGCGTTTACCGGGTTCGCGAGCTTAGTCGTGAGCCCTTGCCGCTGGACGCTTTGCGCTTTGCTAGCCCGCAGGAAGAAAACGCTAACCGGTTTGTGGCGGCGAATCTGGTCAAACTGCAGGTCGAGGCTGGGGCTGAGCATCTGACCCTGAGCGGCACCGTGCGCGATGCAGGTCAGCAGTATCAGCCCAGAGTGGTGCTGGACAGCGACGAGCGGATGATTCGCGGCAGCTGCAGTTGCAGCTTTTATATCCGCAACAAGCTGCACCGCGGGCCCTGTGAGCATATGCTGGCATTACGGGCCATGCACAGTCGCCAGAGTGCAACCCAGAGGGCACATTGAGTATGACGATTCAGTTCAGCTATACTGACACTCGGCGGCAGCGGACATCTTGCAACCTGGGCGGCGGATCGCCGTCCCTGCTTTCAGCACTTGTACGCATCACGGGTCCGCTCTTTACTGTGCGGAACTGGGCCTACTGTGGCCATTGCGGTATGGCTTCCCTGAAGTCAATGGGCCACAGTAGGCCCGTTCCGCGTCGAGTTGAGCGACCCCGTCCTGAGACATCTACGAAGACCGCTGCCGCCGTTTTTTTCCGCTTCGTGTGTCCCCCTTTCGTTTTTTTCTCGTTCTGGGATGCCGGTCAGGCTATCTGTCATGGCTGATTCCCGTACCCGCCAGGAACTCTACGAACGCATCCGCGCTGCCTCCAAAGACGAAGTTATTCTGGCTGAGATGATCAAGCTGGGTTTCTGGCCGTCCAGGCTGGAAAAACCCGATGTGCCGGCTGATCTGATTAAGCGCCAGGGCGAATTGCAGCGTGAGTTGCGTGAACTGGTCGCGCGTAAACGCCAGCTGGATGATCCCGAACAGGCACTGCGCGAGCTGCGCAAGCAGCGCATGAAAGCAGCGCGGGAAAAGCGCAAAGAAACCAAAGCCAAACACGAGCGCGCACGGTATGAAAAAGCGCTGGCCTGGCGTGAGCGCAAAAAACGCGAAATTCTATACCTGGGAGACGGCGTCTCGGCCGGTCTGAATAATACATCGTGCGATACCGAGCGCCTGCAGCAGTATGGCTTACCGGAATTTGCCGATACTGCCGCTGTGGCACAGGCGATGGGGATCAGTCTGGCCGAATTACGGTTTCTGACGTTTACTCGCACAAGCTCGCCGGTCAGTCATTACCAGCGTTTCAGCATTGCCAAGAAATCCGGCGGAACCCGTCTGATCTCGGCACCGATGCCCCGACTCAAGCGCGCTCATTACTGGCTGCTGGATAATGTGCTGGGCAAGATACCGGTGCATCCCGCTGCGCACGGTTTTCTGCCCGGTCATTCCATTGTCAGCAATGCCCGTTTGCATGTCGGTGCGGATATTGTCATCAATGACGACCTGAAAGACTTTTTTCCTTCCGTCAGTTATCGCCGGGTGAAAGGGGTGTTCCGGTCGTTGGGCTACTCGGAAGCTATCGCCAGCCTGTTCGGTCTGTTATGTACCGAGCCGGAAGTCGATGAAGTGGAGCTGGACGGCGAGACCTTTTTTATTGCCCGCGGCCCGCGCCATTTGCCGCAAGGCGCCCCCACCAGCCCGATGATCACCAATCTGTTATGCCGCAGACTGGATGCGCGGCTGGCCGGCAGCGCGAAAAAACTGGGTTTTACTTACAGCCGCTATGCCGACGATATGACTTTTTCCGGCTCTGGTGATGCACGCAAAAACATCGCCAAATTGCTGTGGCGAAGCGGGCAGATTATTGCTGCGGAAGGGTTTACGCTGCACCCGGACAAGCGTCGCATCATGCGTGCCAATCAACGTCAGGAAGTCACCGGTCTGGTCGTCAACGAAAAACCGGCAGTGGACCGGCCAACCCTGCGCCGGTTTCGGGCCTTATTGCAACAGCTGGAAAAAGACGGCCCGGCCGGCAAGCACTGGGGCCAGAGTGATGACGTGCTGGCCTCGGCACAGGGTTTTGCCCATTACGTCGCCATGGTCGATCCGGTCAAAGGTGCGCCGCTGGTCGAGCGTGTGCGGCAGATTCGCGCACAATACAGCCATCATCTGCCGGTCGGCACGCTGCAAGCTTTGCATAAAGCGGTATTCCGTCGTGAGGCTGCAGCGGGTGTTGCGCCAAGGCCGGACTGGTGGCAGCCGTCCGAACCGGCGACACCGGAAGCTCCACCCGTATTGCCAGCGCAGGAGAGCGTGACGCAGGCTACGCAATCCGCACCGACTGAGAGTGGGGCAGCGCAGCAATCACCGCGAAAAAAACGGGGATTTTCCTGGTTGCGTTTTATTATTACGGTATTTCTGGTCTGGCTGGTTTTGCGCTTACTAGCGAGGCTTTTATAATAAAAAACGTCGGTGCTTATTGCGGGTAATGCAGCTTATTTGCAATAGGGTTTTCCCTTTTGTGCGTAATAATCTGCCCGTGCTCTATAACGACGTTTTTGTACCGAGCTTCGTCCGGTTCTCGCCAGATCATCGTAGTAGTCTTCTTTGGCCTTATAGTTGTTACAGGTCTGTTCATCCTGCTTTTTTTGCCGCTCCGCTGCCTGTGCTCTGGCAGCTTCTTTCTGGCGATATTTGATACGCTTGGTGCGTTCTGCTTCACGTTTTTTTAACCATTGCCGTTCACTTTCGCGGATGCCTGTGACACCGGGTTTGAAGGTTTTGCTGGGTGGCGGCGTGATTTGCAATTGTTCGGCATCGCCATCGATGCAAGGGGCTTCCTGATATTTAATTTTTCCGTTAATTTCACATTTATAAACAGCGGCCTGCGTGAAAAATGGAAACAACAGTAATAGCAATACAGCGTAACGCATAACAATCTTTAAAAATTCCATAAATCCCATCGTACTGTACTTTTACTTCAATCCGTTCAGAGTCCGTTGGCAGGATTATCCTGTTTATCAGGTAACTCATCAAGCCAGGTGATAAACAGCGTATAACCCAGTACCAGCACGACCGCGCCGACGAAAAGCCCGATGATGCCGGAACTGATAAAGCCGCCAATTGCGCCGATGAAAATTACTGCCATCGGTACTTCGACGCCTCGCCCGAGCATGATGGGTTTCAGAATATTGTCCACCAGCGTGATGAAAATACTCCACACCAGAAAGATAAAGGCCGGGGTAGGTTCTGCGGTGGAAAAACATAGAGCACCATAGGCAGGATAACGGGCAGACGCCTATCTGGATCACGCTCAGCAGCAAACACAGCAGTGCCCAGAGTCCGGCGGCAGGATGCCCATCACCATAAAGCCGACACCGGCGAGCAGCGACTGAATGAGCGCAACCCCAGAATTCCTTTGGTTACACCGCGCACGGTCGATTCCGCCAGTCTGGCGAAACGGGCACCTTTAGCCCGGCCAGACGGCTGGCGATAGCATGGGCCGCCTTGGCTCCATGCCTCGGAACCTGCCAGCAGAAACCCAGCAATGAAAATCGCAATAATGAACTGCAGAATGCCAAAGCCTACCCCTGCGGCGGCTGACAGCAGCCAGCTGCCCATGGTTCTCAATTGTGGCGCGATTTTGCTCAGTGTGGCTGCGAGATTCTCTGAGGCTTGAGCCCAGAAGGTATGCAGTTGCTGGCCGATCATGGGCCATGTCTTGATACGCTCCGGGGCGGCGGCACAGTAATCGTACCTTGCTGAAATCCGTCTGCCAGAGTCTGGGCGCTGCCCACCAGGGTGCTGCTCAGCATGACCGCCGGGGTGATGATCAGCAGCAGGCCAAGTACCACGATGATGGCAGCTGCTGTATTGCCGTGCCCCCTCAGATAGCGCCGCAGTCTGAGATAACCGGGATAAGCGGCCACCGCGATGATGACGCCCCAGGCCAGGGGAATCATGAATGGCTTGACGATGGTGAAACACCAGGCGGCGAGCAGAATCAGCAGCCCGATCCGGATAGTTGCTTCGAGAGCGTTTTTCAGAATTGTTTTTTCGTCGGTCATGTCAGATACTCCCCGGTCAGCCATCAACTGGTGAGATGGTATGGCTGGGCCATCTGGTCTTGAACTATGGCTATGCAGGTGTTTTGTATAGGGATCGATTAAGCATCGCCAGCGCGCTAACGATATAGAGTGTAGCAAGGCTGATCAGAACAACAGCCAGAATGAGCTTGTCAACCAGATCCACATCGTTGCCCATGCTGGCGCCTATCAGGACCAATACAGCGATAAAGGTGGTGGTAGGATAATCAGTTCATAAGACGAATCTAGAGCTTGCCCAGTCACTCTAACCGCCAAGGGTCAGCGCACCAGTCTGCCGCAAGAGATAGGGTTTATTTTGCTGCAACGTCATCAGCTAACGGATCATAGACTTTCTTGACGCTGGACAAATCCCCTCTACCCGCTTGCTGGGGAGCAAGAGCCCCCTGTTACTTTTTGTGGAACGTCTGTATTGCTATTCATTTGCCGGCGGATTCAGAACACTGTCATCGATATCAATGCTTGGCGGATTGGTCTTAATCGTATAGGTTTTCAGCCACGTCTCACCGGAGACTGGAACAAAACGTCCTTTTTCTTCGGTCAGGAAGCGAATCGGCTGGCCAGAGAAGACATCTTTCAGTACCTGGGATTCGCGCACGACAATCGTGCCGTTGACCAGCACATAAGGAATACCCGTTGAGGGCAGACCGTTTTCCGGCTGTGTAATCGGCGTGTTCGGTAACCGATGTGGGATCGAATATAGCAATATCAGCGACCATGCCTTCCTGCAGCCGTCCGCGCACCTGCATCGCTTTAAGACCGGTATCGCCCAGATGCTTAGCAGGCCAGTAACTCAGCTGCGAGTGTGTGCTGCAGAGGTACACCGAGTTCACGTCCGAGCCGCAATACCTTGGCATGCGTGCCGGCGGCGCGCGGATGGCCCGAATAGGCTTCATAAGGCGCATCCCAATCCAATCGATTGCCTTCAGCATCGAGTCCCGGCATGCCGTCGCCAGACACCGTAAAATGCGGCAACTTAATCCACTCCGGCATCCAGTTTTTGCGCGGTGGGCTGAATGCGATCAACGTATAACCGGGGTCTTTTCGCGCAGTGCCAGAAACTCTTCCTGGATAGAAACTTGTCATTTCGCGGGTCGTAAATCGTTTCTTCGTATTTATAATCCATCGTGCCTTCCCAGTTCTCCGGTCCGAGAATGGAGGCACCAGCGTTTCAGAACCGGCATCCCAGGGATAATACGAAGCCCAGACGTTAAAACCCAGTTCGCGCGCCATGGCCAGTTTTTCCTGGTTTTCCCACCAGCCGTAATCATTGTCATGGTGAATATGCAGCGGCGCTTTCAGTACCATGGCATTGATCAGGATTTCATTCACCCCGGTCTGGGTTTCGGTCGGGGTAGCGGAGCTGGGATGGAAGCGATGATGGACAGAGGTCACTCGGCCATAGCGGGCGGCGGCCCGCTGTGCTTCAAACATCTCGTAAGTGGTGATGCCCTCTCTGGCGTAACCGATGGTGGAGCCGACACCGATTGCGCCCTGGCGCAGCCCCTCGTCCAGAATTTTTGTGATTGCATTCATCTGATCGACATCGCTGCGAGTTACTGACCAGCCGTCAACACCATCCTCAGCCGCTTGCACCCGATAATCGAAAAAATAAGGCATGGAGACATTTGGCCCGGCCAGCTCCAAACCGTCGTGAATACGCATCCGGGCGAACTCCTGGCCGATGACGGTGCCGTAGTTGGCCTGGGTTTTGCCCGCTCTGGCGGCATACCACTCGGAGATATTCAAGGCTCCGACCTCGAAGTCCATCTGGGTGGTAACGCCATCGCGCAGATTGACTTTGACTGCCCAAGGACCAAGGCCGTGCTGCTCCAGGTCGATAAATCCTGGAGCGATCACATGCCCTGTAGCATCAATCATTTCTTTACCAGTAATAGCCTCTTCGGTGATTTTGACAATCCAGCCGCTGCTGATACCGACGTTGGCCATTGCATCGAAATTGGTTTCGGGGTCCATGACACGGCCATTCAGGATAACCACATCGTAGTCCTGCGCCATCGCGGCCGATACCATCAATACGGTAGCCAGTATGCCATTCAGCAATTGATTCATCTTCAGTACTCCTTTTGGGTTTCGCACAGTTCTGAAAAATAAAGAGCCATGCGATAAGTACCTGTTATAAAAATACTATCCTGGCATTTTTGAAATCGAAAATTTTCGATTTTTCCGGATACAGATGATGATACTGGCGGTTATGGTTCTGCGTTTCTTATCGCTGGCGCATCTGTGCTTACCGCCTGGTACAAAAAGCGCATGATCTTGCATCGTTCACAGCCATCACGCCTGTGTCCAGTCCGTCATACCCGCGCGGGCGGGAATCCAGACATGCTTAAGGCGTAGCAAAATGTCGCAAACTAATTCGCATTATGTATTAGAGGGTATAGGTTTAAAACGACACGCGCAAACGCAGGCTGGCCAGCCAGATATTGTCCTCGTCCGGATTGAGAGCGGGATCCTTGAACCACTGCACAGATGGCGTGATGGCCAGATTCTCCGCCAGTTGCAATCGATAAAACAGCTCGCCGCTTAGCTGTTCGCTGGGACTGTCGCCGGCTACTCCACCACCGGGCTCACCCCAGTTAAATGCTAGTCCGAGCAGATCGGAGCGCGCCGCGACGTAATACAGCATACCCGCCGTCACTGAGCTGTTGTACAGCGGTGCGCTGCCATCCGACCAGCCCAGCCGAGTGAAAATCATCCAGGTGTCATCGAAGGTCCAGTTGGCACCGATAGCAATGCCGTCGCTTTCCTCCACCCCGGCTTGCTCGCGCTCATCGGCATGCCAGTAGGTGATATGCAGGTTTTTAAAATAGCGTTCCTCGCGTGAGGGCGACCAGCCGATTTCAGCGGTGGTGTACAGCTCGTCGAGATCCTCGAATAACTGTACATCTGTTGCGGTGCCGTTAACGTCGTTTACCGCCGCTTTGAGATACCATTGCTCATCCAGCCAGTGACTGATGCCGATGCCAGTGCTCCAGTCAGCCAGCGCAATACTCGGATTAAACAGAATCGCCAGGTTTTGAAACGAGGTCCAGGGATTGGCATAGCCGAGTACATCAAAAAAATCGTTTGGATCGTAGCGCCCGACGACGAGCCCGCTCTGACCGTCGTTGAAGGATTGTTGCCAATTGAGATCGCCGAGCACCAAGTTAATATCGGAAAACAGCGTGCCCGGAATGCCCAGATAACCAGCGGCAAAACCGAGATCAGACGGTGTAAGGTCGGTGTAACGATGCCGATGATCCAGGCTGAACACCAGCGCACCGGTGTTATTCGAGCCGCGGTTCAGCAGCTTCCAGCGACCCGACAGCCGAAAAATACCGCTGCCGGCATCGTCTTCGGCACCCACAAGCACGTCGCTCGCCGCTTGGTAAAGTGACGTGTAGGCTACGCCTAGCTGTAGGCCGTAATCCTCATTAAGCCCGCGTTTCCAGTCAAACCAGGGTTGCAAGGTGCTATCAAACGCGGGAAAGCGCAAAGCGGGCTCTTTGGGTGCATCGTCTTCGGCCAGCTGCGAGGTGGTTGCACTAGGACCGGCGAAACCAGGATCAGCCTCGTAGCCGGCACGGGTTTGTACGCTTTGCGCCAGAGCGGGTGCATACAGGGTGTTCAAGCTCAAGGTCAGCAGCCAGGTCGAAATCTTTATCATCATTTCCTCTTTCCGGTTAGCACCAGGCAGCGGCGTTCGGCTCTCTGATAATCAGAAATGTGTAGTCTGCCGTGTCGTGAAGCAGGCGGGGCCAAAGTCCTAACCCACCCATTAACGAAAGAGCCCTGAAACTGCAGTCAGGCGTTTGGCAAAACCAGTATCTTGCCATCACGACCTTGGCGCATAGCATGAGCCAGCGCCTGCTTGATCTCGGTCAGAGGGTAGGTGGCTTCGACAGGCACATGCACCGTGCCGTCCATTACGCGCCCGGCCAGTTCACTATAGAGACCTTGTATTGACGCGGAATCCAGCGATCCCAGCGTTTTAGCCAACCAGAAACCGGTCAGGCTGATACCGCGAAAAACCGTCTGCTCGCTGCCGAGCATGCAGGGTTCACCGCTGAGCAGGCCATAATTGACGACCGTGCCGCCATCACTTAAACATTCCGCCAGGCGCAGGCAGGCGCGGCCTGCAACAGCGTCAATGGCCAGTTTGATGGGGGCATCGTCGCCGGTTTCAGCGCGTACTCTGGCCGCCAGATCATCGCCATCAACAAGCACAACATCCGCGCCTTGTTGCTGTAATGGGGCGATCAGTGACTCGCGTCGTACCACATTGACCGTGCGTATACCGCTGGCGCGGGCCAAAGCGATGAGGCAGGTGCCGACACCGGAGTTGGCCGCGTTCTGGATGAGCCAGTCGCCGGCTTGCAGATCGACATAATCGCGCAGCAGCATGAGTGCGGTGGCTGGATTAACTTTAAGCATGGCCGCCTGATACGGGTCGATATCCGCCGGTAGTTTAATCACCGCCGCACGTTTGATGCACTGTTGTTCCGCCCAATTGGTACGGCCCATCAGCATGACGCTGTCACCTGGCTGCAGGTCGCTGACAGCGCTGCCGACGGCGCGGACGCGACCGGCTCCTTCGATACCCAGACGGGTAGGCAGCGGAGGGCGGGAGGCATAACGCCCCTGGATCAACAGGATCTCAGCGGGATTGATAGGGCCGGCTGTGGTATCGACCAGGATTTCATCTGCGGTGGGTTCGCCCGGACCGTCTACCTCGATACAATCCACTACCTCGGGCGGGTTACCAAACGCTTTCAGTTCTGCGACTTTCATGATTTTTTCCTGCTCTTTGCTGCGGTTATTTGCTGTGTATTTGAGTATAGCGGCTTTATCCGGAAGCTACAGGCGTGCCTGCTGTCTGGATTCCCGCCTGCGTGGGAATGGCGACACCGTTCTGCCCACGCGCTGTTGCAATCGCTCGTTGTCGAAACATTTGAGATACTGGGCCGTTATAAGACTTGACGAGAGGGCTGGCCATGAAGATTAATGCCGATTTATCCAAACGTGTCGTTCTCAATACGCACGAACTGCCTTGGGTTGATTCACCGCTGCCGGGTGTACAGCGTCGGATGCTGGAACGCGACGGCGCAGAGGTGGCGCGTGCCACCAGTCTGGTACGTTATGCGCCGAATTCCTATTTCCATGAGCATACGCATGGTGGGGGCGAGGAATTTCTGGTGCTGGACGGGGTGTTTTCCGATGAGATGGGCGATTTCCCGGCCGGTATGTATGTGCGCAACCCGGTGGGCTCCAAACACAGTCCGCACACCAAAGACGGCTGTCTGATACTGGTCAAACTGCGCCAGTTTGAGCCGGCTGATCAGGACTATGTCCGGCTCGATACGCGACAGGCTGAGTGGTTGCCCGGACCATTTGACGGACTGTCTGTGCTGCCGCTGCATCAATATGGCAGCGAACAGGTGGAGCTGCTGAAAATGGCAGCGGGTACCCGTTTTGATCAATCCCTCTATCCGCTGGGCGTGGAGCTGTATGTGTTGTCTGGCGCGTTCAGCGATGCCCACGGTAGTTATCCGGCTGGCACCTGGTTGCGCAATCCGGCCGGGCTTGAGTCTTCGTCCTGCAGCGAATCGGGCTGCGTGATGTATCTCAAAACCGGCCATCTGCCAGCGCGCTAGCTGTTATCGATTCTGTTTCCTTTTCAGTGCAGGGGATAGTGGCTATTACTCGCGCAGCAGTGCCTGCGGAATCTGCAGCGGCAGAGCCAGCAGCAGAAAAGCCAGGGTTTTACCGTGCCCGTCCAGGTTCAGGCTGCCATTAACACCGCCTTCCAGCACATCGTCAATCACCAGATTCAGGGCTTGCAGCTGTGGCAGCTCATAGCGCACCACACGGCTGGCTCCGCGATGCTGAAACATGCTCAGCACCCGTGCTTCGGTGACCTGTTCCAGCAGCAGCGGATAAAACTCGGGCTGGTAAGCAAACACCCCGATATTGACCCGGTTACCTTTGTCGCCGGTGCGGGCGTGGGCGATGCTGTACAGCGGTAATTCCATGTGAGTGGCGTCGCTCATAAAACCTCCGGCTGATTAGCGTGCGAGTTAAGATAGTGCAGTCGGGTTTCGATCTGCTCGCGGGGCAGCAGATAGGATTGTGTGCCGATGCGCTGGGTCAGGTGCCAGCGCACACCACCGCCACCGGCCGGGCCGTCGCAATAGAGCGCCAGCACTTCCCGCGCAGCGGTTTCGGCCTGGGCTTTGTCCTCGGCCACAGCCGCCAGCCGCACGCGTACATCATTATGATCCAGTTCCGGCGGCAGACTGGCCAGCAGAGCGCCGTCATCGCTATCGTGCACGCTGGCCACACCGATCAGATCGATCCGGTAGCGTACCTGCAATTGACGCTGTGCGATCCGCTCGCGCAAAATCTGCGCTGCCAGTTGAGCGCGCGCCAGCGCATTCGGGCCGGCGTAGGAGATTTCCCCTTCACCGAGCCAGCCGCTGCTGAAACTGAGCGTGGCTTTCAGACGTGCCGGGCGCGGTTTGCCGCGCGCCCCGCTAACCCGCACCTGATCAGGGCCGGCAGCAGTAACAGTGACGTTGCTTATATCGAGTATCACATCGGGCGTCAGATACGCCGCAGGATCATGAATCTCGTACAGTAATTGTTCTTTCACGGTTTGTTCACTAACCAGTCCGCCGGTATTGCTGGCTTTGCCGATCAGAATATCGCCATCGTGGCTGACCTGGGCGATTGGAAAACCGATGTTGGCCATGTTCGGGACTTCTTTAAAGCCGGGATCGGCAAAATAACCGCCGCTGACCTGCGAGCCACATTCCAGTAAGTGTCCGGCCAGCGTACCGGCGGCCAGCCGCTGCCAGTCATCCAGCGACCAGTCGAAATGCCATAGCAATGGACCCAGTGCCAGCGCCGGATCAGCGACCCGACCGGTGACTACTATCAGCGCACCATGTCGCAGAGCAGTGGCAATATCGGCAGCGCCCAGATAGACATTGGCAGCAATCACCTGGGCAGGATCGACCTGCAGGCTGGTATCGGACTCGGCGATATCCCATTGCTCGGGCGTCAGTCGGTCGCGGATATCATCACCTTCCAGCACCGCAATCTGAAACGGCGGCAGTGCCAGCTCACGGCCCAGCGCAGCGATCATACGGGCCGCCGCCATCGGATTGGCTGCACCGAAATTGCCGATGACCGGAATGCCGTGGCGCACGCATTTGCCCAGTATCGGTTCGAGTAATTCCCGCAGCTTGGGCTCATAGCCGTGGTCGGGGTTGTTTTGCCGGGCCAGTTGGGCCAGCGCCAGCGTTCGCTCGGCGAGAGTTTCGAACATAATGGCAGCGGGCAGGCCGCGTTCGATCAAGGTGTCTACCACCGGTTCGGCAACATCCAGCCGGTCGCCGGAAAAACCGGCACCGCAGCCGATGCAAAACGCCGTATCGTGCGAGGTTTCATGCATAGAAATATGTACTCATTGAACGCGCTTATTTAACGGGCCAGAAAGCCGCCGTCTACCGCCAGACTGTGACCGGTAACCATGCCGGAAGCCGGACTGGCCAGATACAGAATTGCGCCGGCTAGATCCTCGACTTCGGCGATACGTCCAAGCGGGGTTTGTTGCTCAATGGCAGGGCGCAATACCGGATCGTTAATCACTTTGGCGGCGAAGCGGGTATTGACAAAGGTTGGCGCAATATCGTTAACACGGATGTTCAGCCCGCCCCATTCGGCGGCCAGCGCCCGGGTCAGATTGACGATACCGCCCTTGCTGGCGTGGTAAGACGGATTCGGATACAGACCACCGCCGCTATGACCCATAATGGATGACAGATTGATAATACTGCCGCCGTCCTGATGCTGCATAATACGAGCGGCTTCACGACAGCATAGAAACGTACCGGTCAGGTTCACGTTCAAAACCCGGTTCCAGACCTCCAGCGGGGTGTCGATAGAGGGGGTACGTTGGGCGGTGCCGGCGCAGTTAAGCAGAATATCCAGCCGACCCAGGCGTTGGCCAACGTCCTGAAAACAGGCACAGACGCCGGCCTCATCGCTCACATCCATGGGCATAGACTCCGCGCTCAGACCAGCCTCGTGCAGACTGGCAACAAGTTCGGCCAGTGCGGTAATGTCCAGATCGGTTGCAACAATATGCGCGCCCGCCTGGGCCAGCACTTTGCAGGCAAGCTGGCCAATGCCGTTGGCGGCACCGGTGACCAGGGCAACCCGGTCGGTCAGGTCAAATAAAGTGTCCAGCGGAAATACAGAAGTGGGGTTCATCGGGAATGCGTACCATGTTGTCTTTGTTCTGGCTGACCATAGCATAAATGATGAGCGGGTGATCAAGTACCCTGTATATACCAGTTTGGGCCATCTGTATGTTGCGCCTGCCTGCTTGAAATGCGCCTGAATGCCCTCATTTCAGAACCTAGTGAATTTTAGAATTACGACTGGCGAAGCGAGTTAACTGCGAGCTAACAACTAAAGGGTTAACAACAAATGTCTTGGTGCCAGTCAGCTCAGCATTGGCACAGGTAAATCCAATATGGAATACAAAGACTACTATCAGTTATTGGGCGTGGCGCGCGACGCCAGCCAGGATGACATCAAAAAAGCCTATCGGCGCCTGGCGCGCAAATATCATCCGGACGTCAGTAAGGAACCGGACGCTGAAGCGCGTTTTCAGAGTGTCCAGGAAGCGTATGAGGTGTTGAAAGACCCTGAAAAACGGGCGGCTTACGATCAGCTTGGCAATCAGTGGCAGGCCGGACAGGAGTTCAGGCCGCCGCCGGGCTGGAAATCACAGTTTCATTTTGACGGTAACCTGGATGAAGTCGTCGATCTGGGTGATTTGTTTGAATCCTTGTTTGGCGGTATGCCGGGTGCAGGACCGGGCGGGCGGCGAACGCGCGGACAAGCCTACTCCGCGCACAGTCCGTTTTCCGGTCGGGCGGGTGACAGCGGTTTTCAGGCCCGCTCCGGCAGTAATTTTGGCGGTGGTTTTGGGGCACAGACCCCAAGTCAGGGTGAAGACCAGCACGTAAAACTGGAAATCACGCTGGAGGAATCCTACCAGGGCAGCAGCCGGCGGATTAATCTGCAGATACCGGAAGTCGGGTCTGACGGGCAATTGCACACGCGCAGCAAAACGCTGAACGTGAAAATTCCGCCGGGCACTATCGAAGGGCAGCAGATCAGACTGGCTGGGCAGGGTGGCACGGGCTACCAGGGTCGCCCCGGCGATCTGTATCTGGATGTGGTGCTACGTCCGCACCGTCTGTATCGGGTGGACGAGCGCGATGTGATACTGGAGCTGCCGATAACGCCCTGGGAAGCTGCTTTAGGTCAGGCGGTAAAAGTACCGACACTGGGCGGCAAGGTGGAGCTTAAAATTCCGCCCGGCTCGCAAAGCGGTGCCAAACTGCGTCTGAAAGGTCGTGGTTTGCCGGGTAGTGCCGGGCAGCCGGCAGGCGATCAGGATGTTGTGCTTAAACTGGGTCCGCCCGCCGCGACAACCGAATCGGCACGGGAATTTTATCAGCGTATGGCCCGCGAACTGCCGATGGACCCGAGGGCTGAACTCGGCGCATAAAGGCGCGCTTTTCTGCCGCGCCAGTTTGCTGGATTCCTGCTCAGGCAGGAATCCAGTAACTACTGATTTTTGCCTACCCACAGCTAACCCGTCATTCCCGCGCCGGCGGGAATCCAGTGATCACTGATCTACGGGCTGACACAGGGGGCTGTTGTACGAACGGCTATTCCTTTTTCGGCGCGAGATTTTGCGGGTCGAAAATATTCTGATACGCACCATTTTCCTGCGCTTCCGGTTGGCCGGGCTGTTCTTCTGACTGCTCTTGGGCCGGCGGCGCAAGATTTTGTGGTGCAAAAATATTCTGATACGAGCCATTTTCCTGCACTTCTGGCTGTTCCTCAGCTGGGGGCGCGAGATTTTGTGGCGCGAAAATATTCGGATAGCTTTCAGTGCCGGGTGTGGGTTTCGGCGCTGTCTGCGGCTGGGGTGCGGGTGTTTGCGTGCCGGGTTGGCCGCTTTCGAACATACGCCGTTGCTGCAGTTCCCTGATACGGCGCTCGGTTTCCAGCCGCTTCTGTTCCGCCGCTTCGACCTTGCAACTGGCGGTATCAAAACGGGTGGCCATCCAGCTGGTGCCCAGACCGGCGATAAACACCAGCACCACCAAATAGGTCACCGGATTGCCCAGATTGAGTGGTTTCGCGCTGATCCCCTGCTGTTGCCGCTCTTCACGCCGGCGCAGGATCTCGTAGACCACCGCACCGACCAAGGTCAGCGCGACAATAATTACTGCCAGAGCGCTGATGGAAGGATTGATACCGTAGCGGACTTTGCTGGCCAGTACCGTGGTCAGGGTTTTTTCCGAGGCAATCGTGAATACGGTGGTGTTGTAGTTCTCGAAGGAAGCGAGAAACGCCAGCACGGAGGCCGAACCGATAGCCGGTTTGAGAAACGGCAGCAGAATTTTGCGAAACGCCTGCACATGGGTGGCACCCAGGTCCAGCGCGGCTTCTTCCTGGGCCGGATCGAAGCGCTGCAGCCGGGCAATAAACACCAGCATGGCGTAAGCCGAGACAAACGTCGACTGGCCGATGATGGTCAGAAAAATACCATCATAAAACAGCGAATCATAACTGGCGTTGAACATGGTGCCGAGGCGATCCCAGAAAATCAGGGTGGAGATGCCCAGCACCACACCAGGGATCAGAATCGGTGAAATCACAACGGTATAATAATAGGGCCGCACCCGCTGTCTGATCTGGGTCAGCACCAGCGCGCCGGCGAGTCCAAGCGGAACCGCCACCAGAACGACGCCAAGACCGATGAAAATACTGTTTCTCAGGCCCGCCATCATATCCTGATCGTTGGCCAGCACTCCGAACCATTCCAGCGTGAAGCATTCCCAGGGCAGGGCGCGCGGAAACGAGGGCGTATTGAAGGCGGTGAAGCTCATCAGAATCAGCGGGCCGAACAGGTACAGGAAAAACAGTATGACAAACAGTCCGACCCAGATGCGCAGGAAAGTGCTTGATCTCATTGGGCAATCTCACCGAGTTTGACCTTGAAGATTTTCATCATCATGAGCACAAATGCGATGCAGGCCAAGAGTAAAACAATGGCATAGGCCGAACCTCGCGGCCAGTTGCCGCCGGTATTGAACCATTGGTAAATGATCTGGGTGAACCAGAGATTGCTGGGCCCGCCGAGTATCTGCGGTGCCGCCAGTGCGCCTGCCGACAGCATAAACACCATGGTGCAGCCTGAGGTAATACCCGGCTTGGCATACGGGATGACAACCCGCCAGTGAATGCGCCACCAAGGTGAGCCCAGGTCGCGGGCAGCTTCAATCTGATTGCGGTCGAGACTTTCCACCGCGTTGTAGATCGGGAAAATCATCAGCAGGATATAGGCGTAGCCGAGACCGGCGTAAAGTGCGATATCCGCCCGGATAAAATCGATGGGTTCGTCGTAAATACCCAGCCAGAGAAAAAACGTATTGATAACGCCGGTGGTGCCGAACAGGATCCGGAATGCAAACGCACGCAGAATCTCGTTGACCCAGAACGGCACGATCAGCGACAGCACCAGCAGACGGGCGTAAGCACCGTGGCTGGACTGGGCCAGGTAAAACGCCATCGGATAGCACAGCGCCAGATCGAATAATGTCACGCAGATTGCTGCCAGCAGCGTGCGCAGGAACACGGTGACATCAATGACATTGAACGGATCGGGATTGTTCGGGCTGCCGAAGATAAAAAACTCATAATTTGACAGGGTATAGACATCGTCCGGACCGCCTACCTGGGCCGGCGGCAGATTAAACCGGAACGAAAAATCCAGCATGAATAACTGCGGCAGCAGGATCATAAAAATAATCCAGATACTGACTGCAATCAGCATGAACGAGGCCAACACCACCCCGTTGCGATTAAAAAATTGGCGAATACCAGACACGGGGCGCTCCTATTCCGCTGCCAGCGGGCCTTTTGGCAGAGCGACCGCGAGATCGCTTTGGAATCCGGCGGTTATTGTGTTGCCGGGGCTGTGCTGAGGTAACTGGCCGTCGTTGACGGTCGACATTTTGATAATCTTGCCATTTTCCAGCTGCAGGAAAAACTGCCACAGATTGCCTTCAAACTCCTGCTGCGTCATGCGGACCTGGAACTGATTGTCCAGCGGCGGGCTGCCGGCCTGGGCAATTCTGAGCGACTCCGGCCGCACGAAGACAATGGCGTCGTCATTGACGGTCAGGCGCTTGGCATTCTGGCGACCGTATTGCCGGGCGCGTACCGGGCCGATCTCGGTAGCCACTACCACAGTGTCTTGATCAAGGTCGGTCACCGTACCGGGGAAGGCATTGTTTTCACCCACGAACGAGGCGACAAACGCGGTTTCCGGGTGATCGTAGATCTGGCTGCTATTGCCGACCTGTTCGATGATGCCGGAACTCATGACCGCGACCCGGTCCGACATGGTCAGAGCCTCGCCCTGGTCGTGGGTGATATAGATAAAGGTGATGCCGACCTGCTGCTGGATGGCGCGCAACTCGGTGCGCATATGCTGACGTAATTTGAGATCCAGCGCCGAGAGCGGCTCGTCCAGTAACAGGACTTTGGGTTCGGCCGCCAGCGCGCGGGCAATCGCTACCCGTTGCCGCTGTCCACCAGACAGTTCATGGACTTGTTTCTCACCCTGACCGGGCAAGGCGATCAATTCCAGTAATTCGTCGGCTTTTTTGCGTCGTTCGGCTTTGCTGGCGCCCCTGACTTCCAGTGCGAAGCTGATGTTTTCCCATACTGTCATGAGGGGGAATAACGCCAGATTCTGGAATATAAGAGCAGTCGGACGTTTATTGGGACCGATACCGGCCATATTCTCGCCGCCAATCATAATGCGGCCTTGTGAGGGGTCCTGAAAACCTGAAATAGCGCGCAGCAACGTGGTTTTGCCACAGCCGGAAGGTCCCAGGAAACTGAAAAACTCGCCGCCTTCGATAATCAGATTAGCGTCGCGCACCGCGACAAACGAGCCAAATCTGATCCAGACGTCGTTAAGCTGGACATCAGCGCTCATGCAATCACAAGCCTCCTGCGGTATTTGTGGGAGTCGTTTTTCAGGCAGCCAGGCAGCCCCGCCGGATTTTCCGGCGGGGAGGCGTCAGGGATTAAGCGTTGACAAATTTATTGCGATATTCGGTGCGCACATCGGCGTACCATTGCGGCTCTTTCGGCCAGGGCCACAAATTGGACAGGGCATCGCCGGGATAGGCCTCGGCAAAGTTTTTCTTGTACTGATCGCCAGCGAACTGATCGGCACCCAGCACAGCCGAGTTATAGCCATGCTTGTCGATCGCTTTACCGGCAGGCTCTGGCTCGAAGCAGAAGCTCAGAAACGCGTAGACCTGCTCAATGTTCTCGGCGGCGGCCGACAGCGACATGCCATCGACCCAGGCCAGTGCCCCTTCTTTTGGTGCCTGATAGGTCACTGGTTCACCGGCTGTTTTCATTGCCAGCGGCGGACCATCCCAGGTTTGACCGACCACCACACCATCATTCAGAAAACCGTTTTTCTGGCTGTCGGCATCGTTCCAAAACAGTTTGATCTGATCTTTATTGGCAATACAGAACGCGGTGACGGTTTCCCAGGTTTTGCGCATGGTTTCTTCGTCATCGTAGGCTTTGCGCATCGCGCCCGGTTCCAGCTGGCCGGTGGTTTCCAGATACAGAC
The DNA here is from genome assembly GCA_041396125.1 of Gammaproteobacteria bacterium. GTDB lineage: Bacteria > Pseudomonadota > Gammaproteobacteria > Competibacterales > Competibacteraceae > JAWKZG01. Next base: position 191,345 of record JAWKZG010000006.1, read on the forward strand.
CGGCACCGAGCATGCCGGAATGCGGTCGGATCATGGTTTTACCCTTGACATCAGCCGACCAGATATTGCCATAGCTGGGCATCCCGTCGGGCGGTGCGTACATATCCGTGCGCCAGGCAACAGCTTCGGTGCCCCAGATATGCGGCAGCCAGTGCGAACCTTTGCCGCCGAAGTTCCATTCTTCCTCGCCGACCCGCAGCATGGCCGGGTTGACGTTACCAATCGTGCTGATGCGGGACATATCGAACGCTTGCAGCAGACCCAGATCGATCCATTGCGGCGAGCGCATATTGGTTGGACTGCAGATATCAACCCCGCGGCCTTTGGTGGCCTTCATTTTATTGATGATTTCTTCGTTTGAGCCGATGCCGGTGTAGTTGACGGTGATGCCGGTTTTTGCGGTGAATGCTTCGAGAAAAGAAGGGGGGAGATAATCGGACCACATCAGGATGTTTAATTCGCCGCTGGACGCCAGTGCGTTACGGCTTATGACCCAGGGGCCCAGGGCGGCAGCGCTTAAGGCTGCGCTGGATTTTAGAAAACCACGTCGTGAAGTGGCGAGCGGGGATTGCTTGGATGTATTCGATGTACTCATCTATCGGTCCTCCCTCAGCTCCGCAGAGGCCGCACATTCAGGCGGATCGCAGAACGTCGGTTTGCTGGTTGGTAATGGAACATCAAAGCCCGGAAACACTATCCTTATAACCTGTTGAGACGCCAAAATTTGTCTGGAAGCGTTTCTTTTTAGACTTATCGATTGATTAAACCGCAGCATTCGAGTCGAGGTCAAGCGCGATATAACGCCCTGACTGTGCCAGTTAAAAATAGCGGTTTATGCCAGTGATCGGTGCAGTCTGTATGTTGGCGTTGCCAGGGCACTGGGTTTATTCTTATAAAAATCGCGCTGCTGCTTGTATATACTATGGCCCGTTTGTGCCCGCAGTCGGGCTGAACAGGCGTTGTGCGCTGCGCCCTTCGGTACGGCACCAGCCCCGAAAGCCACCCAGCCCGCGATTGCTCCACTCACGGTCAGCAGCGGTCCAGGCCTGCATACGCAGTCGCTGATGCTGTTGTTCGGTCAGATCGCCAAGTTCGATCAAACGCTTGATCCGGTTCTTGAAGACCGCTTCTGCGCTGGCCGACAGCAGGCCGCAGTAAATCGCTACTTCGCGCAAATAATATGATTCACGCAGCAGCAGGGCGGCATCCGGCTGAGCGCTGGCAGGACCCGGCCCGAGTACAGTACATCCGAGTAGTACAGCACATAAGAACAACCCCAATCCGGTCTGGCATCTGCTAGGTTTGACAGGTTTCTTTGGCAAAGGCTTATCGTGGGTTTGTTAAATAGTGTAAATTCACGATCAAGCGCTCAACATAACACAATCTTTACAACGAGGACTCACGATATGGCACAGCGTCTCGCTGGCAAAAAAATTCTGGTAACGGCTGCCGCTCAAGGTATCGGCAAGGCTTGCGCACTGGCTTTCGTCGCTGAAGGCGCGACGGTGATTGCGACCGACATCAATGAAAAGGCCCTGGCCGAGCTGCCAACCGGGGACACGTTGACAACCCGGGTGTTGAATGTACGTGATGCGGCTGCCGTAACGGCGCTGGCGCAGGAACTGGGCGCTGTCGACGGTCTGGTTAACGTGGCCGGGTTTGTGCACCACGGTACTATTCTGGACTGCAGCGAAGATGACTGGGCGTTTTCTTTCGATTTAAACGTTACCAGTATGTACCGGGTCATCAAAGCTTTTCTGCCGGCCATGCTGGCGGCAGGCGGCGGTTCTATTGTCAATATGGCGTCGGTTGCCGGCTCTGTTAAAGGTATCCCCAACCGCTGTGTCTATGGCAGCTCCAAGGCAGCGGTTATTGGCCTGACCAAATCGGTAGCCATTGATTTTATCCGCCAGGGCATTCGTTGCAATGCGATCTGCCCCGGTACCGTGCAGTCACCTTCCCTGGATGAGCGCATCAATGCCTTCGATGATCCGGTCGCGGCGCGCAAGGATTTTATCGCCCGCCAACCTCTGGGACGGCTGGGCCAGGCCGAGGAAATTGCTGCCATGGCGGTTTATCTGGCCGGTGATGAGTCGGCGTATACTACCGGTGCGATCATGACGGTCGATGGCGGCCTGACCATCTAACCCGGCTTAATGGGGAGTAAGGCATGCTAGACAATTTATCTATCCAGCACGTTGAGCGCAGCCGCTTGCCGGACGTCGATTTCGACACCTTGGGCTTCGGTGGTGTTTATTCAGATCATATGTTCATTATGGATTATGAACAGGGCGAATGGCGCAATCCGCGGATTGTCCCCTATGGTCCGCTGCCTCTTGCGCCCGGCGTGGCCAGCCTGCATTACAGCCAGTCGGTGTTTGAGGGCATGAAGGCGTTTCGCGGCGTCGATGGGGTTATCCGGTTGTTTCGCCCGGACATGAACGCCGCCCGCCTGCAGGCCTCGTGCGAGCGGCTGTGTATGCCGTCGGTCGATACCGCACTGTTTATCGCGGCGATCAAAAAACTGGTGGCACTGGATCAGGCGTGGATACCTGAAAAACGCGGTCAGTCGCTGTATATCCGACCCTTGATCATCGGCACCGAGGAACACCTTGATGTACGCCCGTCCCAGCGTTTCATGTTTATTGTCATGACTGCACCGGTTCGGACCTATTACCTGCACGGCGCAACCGGTGTTGGCCTGCTGGCGCAGGATGCCTATACCCGCGCTGCCCCCGGCGGCACCGGCTACGCCAAAACCGGCGGCAACTATGCCGCCAGCCTGAAACCGGGTCAGATCAGTCGCGAAGCGGGCTATGATCAGGCGCTCTGGCTGGACGGTATCGAGCATCGATATGTCGAAGAAGTGGGGCAAATGAATATTTTCTTCAAGTTCCACGATGCCGTCGTGACGCCTGAGCTGCGCGGGACAATCCTGCCGGGTATCACCCGCAACAGCATCATTACACTATTGCGGGAGCGGGGCATTACGGTGGAAGAACGCCGCCTGGCGCTCGATGAAGTGCTGGCAGGTATCGAGTCCGGTCAGCTGGAAGAAGCTTTCGGTGCCGGTACGGCTGCGGTCGTGACGCCGGTAGGCCGGATTGGCTACAAAGGCAAGGATTACTTCATCAATGACAATCGATCTGGACCACTGACGCAATCTCTGTACGATGAGATTCTGGCCATCCAGGTTGGTGAAACCAACGATCAGCATGGTTGGATTGAGCGGATTGAGGCAGTGTAGATAATCATTGACCAGATAACAGTCGGGGCTGGGCGCATGTTCTTTTTTGTGCGTCTGTCCGACAATAACAGTGGCACAGCTGCTGGCGGAGCGGCCGAACCGGGGTAGTGATGACGGAATGAGCCAGGCAAATGATCGAACAGGCCGTACGGACTGTCTGCGTTGCGGCTTTACCAATCCTGCGGGTTTCAGGTTTTGCGGTCAATGCGGTGCAGCACTGAGCGGTAAAGATCTGGTGGTTACTACGCCTGTACGTGACGCCACGAACAGGTTCTCCTTCGAGGCGGAACGGCGGCATTTAACCGTATTGTTCTGCGATCTGGTGGATTCGGTCGGCTGGTCACGGCGGCTGGATCCGGAAGATTTCCGTCAGGTCTTGAGTAATTATCGCGCCATGTGCCAGCAGATTATTGCCCGTTATGGCGGTACTCACGTGCGCTATGTCGGCGATGGTGTGCGGGTGTATTTTGGTTACCCCGAGGCCCATGAGGACGATGCCGAACGCGCTGTGCTGGCTGGCCTGGATATCGTCCGGCGCGGCCCTGCACTGAGCTGGCGGCAGACCCCCGCAGACAATGCCGTTCAACCGGATAAACTCGCGCTGCGAATAGGCATTGCCACCGGTCTGGTAGTGGCTGGTCAAGTGCTGGATGATAATAATGATGACGGCCTTGAAGCGGTAGGTGAAACCCCCAATCTGGCTGCCCGTCTGCAAACCCTGGCTCAGCCGAATACGGTTGTCATCGCTGAAGCAACACGGCTGTTATTAGGCCAGTTATTCGATTTGCAGGATCTGGGCAAACACGCGCTCAAAGGCTTCGAACAGCCAGTCCAGGTCTGGCAGGTTCGTGCGTCGCGTGGCAATCTGAGCCGCTACGAGGCAACCCGTAATCCGGCTACCCCACTGGTCAACCGTACTGCCGAACTGGCGCATCTGACTGCCTGCTGGACGCGAGTGCGAGCACCCCAAGGGCAGGTAGTACTGTTACGCGGTGAGGCCGGGATTGGCAAATCCAGACTGGCTAAATTCATGCGTGACCGCATCGTCGAGCAGAGCCGGACCACACTGCTGTATTATCAATGTTCGCCTTATCACAGCAGCAGCGCCCTGTATCCGATTGCAACCCAGCTGGAGCGCAGTGCAAAAATACACCCTGACGACAGCCTGACACACAAACGGCTTAAGCTACGTCGGTTGCTGCGTATGAGCCAGATGGATGCCGAGCAGGATTTTCCGCTGATTGCCGGGTTGCTGGGATTGGCACCAGAGTCGGGGCCGGATGAGCTTGAATTCACCCCGGCCCGGCGCAGAGCGCAATTATTACAGGCCCTGGTCAAGCATTTATGCGGGTTGGCACGTCAGCAGCCGGTACTGCTGATTTTTGAGGATTTACACTGGATCGATCCTTCTTCGCTGGAGTTACTGCAGCAGGGTATCGCTGCAATACAGGATCTGCCGGTATTTATGCTGTTGACCGCCCGCACCGAGTTTGAGCCACCCTGGTCGCAAACGAGCTATTGCCGCTGTTTCGATCTTGAACATCTGCAGCTGCCCCAGATCGAAGCTATTGTGCGCAATCTGGCGGTTAACAAACAGGTGGCAAGTGAACTGCTGGGCTATGTCGGCAGCCGGGCGGGCGGTAATCCGCTGTATGCCGAAGAACTGACCAAAACCGTACTGCAGGATCACAATCTGGTACACCAGGATGGCGATACCTATCGCCTGATCGGAGTGTTGCCGGAGTATGTTGTGCCGGCCAGTTTGCAGGATCTGCTGATTGCCCGGCTGGACAAGCTGAGCCCGATGAAATTTGTCGCGCAGACCGCTGCTGTTATCGGCCGTGAGGTCGATCTGCAGTTGCTGGCGCGGGTGGTACAGTTGCCGCAGGAGCATTTATTACCGCTGCTGGATCAGCTGGTTGCTGCCCAGATATTGCAGCAGCACCGGCAGAATCCGCAGCAGGTTTATGTGTTCCGGCATGCCTTGATGCAGGAGGCCGCTTACGAAAGCCTGCTGAAACGCCGCCGACGGGAATTGCATCAGCGGGTTGCGGTTATTGTCGAGCAGGAATTCCCGCAGCTGTGGTCGCGTCAGCCGGAAATTCTGGCCCATCACTTCAGTGAAGCCGGACTCGGTGAGCAGGCCATAAAATACTGGCTGCAAGCAGGTCAGCTGGCTAACGAGCGTTACGCTAACCACGAAGCGGTGCGCCATCTGCTGCACGGTCTGGCGTTACTGTCGACTCTGACCAACCCCGAGCGGCGCAAGCAACAGGAACTTGCCTTGCGCATAGCGCTGGGGCCGGCGCTTATCGCAACGAAAGGGCCGGGCACCGACGATGTGCAGCGTAACTATCAGCAGGCCATTAAACTTTGTGAGCAGTTACCCGAATCGGCCGAACATTTTGCGGCGTATTGGGGGTGGTGGCGTGTAGCGGGTAATTTCCAGGTCATGCAAAAACGGGCGCAGCAGATGTTGCAACTGGCGGAGCGCTTGAATGATCCCGGTTTACGCCTGCAGGCGCATCATTCGATGTGGGCGAGTCTGTTCCACCTGGGGCAGCCCACCGAGAGTCTGGAGCATGTCCAAAACGGGCTTGCTCTCTATGAGCAGGGTGATTTTCGTGCCCATGCCGCAGTCTACGGCGGGCATGATGCCAAGGTTTGCGCTCTGGGCGAAGCGGCGCAAACTCTGTGGTTGCTCGGCTATCCTGATCAGTCCCGTGTCTGGATGGAAAAAACCCTGGTCTGGGCTGAAAACTTCCAGCATACCGGCAGTTTGCTGCATGCCTTGGATATGTGTCTGTTAGTGGCGTATTACCTGCGGGCACCCGATACGGTGCGCGATTTTGCGGCCCGTTTGATTACCGTGGCGCGTGATGGATCGGTGCCGGACTACGAAGCCAAGGGGCAGTTTTTTCAGGGCTGGGCGATTGCCCAGGCTGGTGAGATAAAGCGTGGCCTGAGTGCCATGGAGCAGGCTTTGCAGACCCTGCACGCAGTGGGCACCAGTGAAGATATGCCGGTGTTTTGCGATATGCTGGCCGAAATTTACGGTGCTTGCGGGCAATTTAAGCAAGGCCTGGATCAGCTGGATTTTGCGCTCCGGCAGGCGGATACAGATCATACCTATACCTGGCTGGCGGAATTGCACCGCTGTCAGGGTGAATTACTCTGTTTGCAGCAGCCAGACAATTTTTCTGCGGCCCAGGGCTGTTTTTTACACGCCTTGACCGTGGCCCGGTCGCAGCAGGCGAAATCGCTGGAGCTGCGGGCAGCCCGCAGTCTGGCTCGCAGTTTATGTGCGCAGGGTCAGACTGCGCAGGCTGCTGCTATTCTCCGCCCGGTCTACGACTGTTTCAGCGAGGGCTTCGATACGCTGGATTTGCGTCAGACCGCCGCGTTACTGGACGTGCTGGACTGAACACATGCCGACAGAACGGTCGCTTGACACCCACCCGCCTGTCCACAAAACGTATACCCGCGGTACGCATCGTACACTTGCCCCCGGCGTGACCCTGCAGCGCCTGCAGGCTTTGCTGCCGGCGCTGGGCATCACCCGGCTGGCCAATATAACCGGTCTGGATGTGCTGGGTCTGCCGGTGGTGATGGCCTGCCGGCCTTTATCGCGCTCACTGGCGGTGTCGCAGGGCAAAGGGCTGGATCTGCCGGCCGCAAAAGTCTCGGCCATTATGGAGTCCATCGAAGCGCATCATGCCGAGCGTATCGACGCGCCTTTGCGTTATGCCAGCTATGCCGAATTGAGCCAAACCTACCCGGTAGTCGATGTCAGCCGTTTGCCGCAGTCTGCCGAGCAGGGTTTTCAGCCGGAACAACCCGTGCTCTGGCTGCAGGGCTGTGATCTGCTCAGCGCAGCGGAACTGTGGCTGCCGTTTGAACTGGTCAGCACCGATTACACCGTACCTGTACCGCCCGGCAGTGGGTGCTTCGCTGCCAATACCAATGGTCTGGCAGCCGGTAATCACTTTCTGGAAGCCGCCGCGCATGCCTGCTATGAACTGATCGAGCGTGATGCGATCAGCTTGTGGCGACTGCGCGGTGATGACGCCCTGGCTAACACGGGGCTGGATCTGCAAACCGTTGATGATGACAACTGCCGGGCCTTGCTGGAACAATTCGAGCGGGCGCAGATCGACCTGCGGGTCTGGGATGTAACGTCCGATACCGGTATAGCTGTTTTCAATTGTCTGGCGCTGGACCGTGATGCTGAACGCTGTGATCCTGAGTTCGGAGCCGGCTGTCATCCCAATCCGGCAGTCGCTTTGCTGCGCGCACTGACCGAAGCTGCCCAGGCTCGTGCCACTTTTATTGCCGGCGCACGGGATGATTTCACTCTGCAGCATTATGCGCCTGCTGAACGGGCCCGGCGGCGGCGTGAATGCCAGCGCTGGTTTGCGATGCATCGCCCCTGCCGGGATTTTCGCGCTCTGGCCTGTCAGGACGGCGAGACACTGAACGAGGATTTGCACTGGACGGCCCGGCAGTTGGCCGCTGTCGGTATTGAACAACTGATTGCGGTCGATCTGACCCAGCCCGCTTTTGGCATCCCGGTGGTGAAAATGGTCATCCCCGGTCTGGAAGGCGCTTATGAAGGCACGGGCAGCGATTATGTACCGGGTCAGCGGGCGCAGGCTATTCGCGCAGGACGCCTGCCATGACCATCTGTGTTTTTGCCGGCCCCAGTCTGAGCCACACCGAAGTACAGCAGGTACTGCCTGCTGCCCAGGTGCTGGGACCGGTTCGCCAGGGCGATGTATACCGCGCCATGCAGCAGTTTCAGCCAGCCGCTATCGCCATAATTGATGGTTCTTTTCAGCAAGTGCCCGCTGTCTGGCACAAGGAAATTCTCTGGAGTCTGGCGCAAGGTATTCCAGTGTACGGCGCCGCCAATATGGGAGCTTTGCGGGCGGCTGAATTGCATCCTTACGGCATGATCGGGGTAGGGCGGGTATTTCAGGCGTACCGTGATGGCTGCCTGCCGCCTTATCACAACGAAGTCTTCGAAGACGACGATGAAGTTGCCGTTTTACATGGCCCGGCTGAATTGGGCTATCCCACCGTAGCCGAGGCTTTGGTCAATATCCGTTGCACCTTGGCATTAGCCGCTGAGCAGCAGATTATCAGCCCTGCCAGCCGTGACGCGCTGGCCGCTCTCGGCAAGGGGTTGTTTTTTGCCCGCAGGACCTATGCTGCATTGCTGACGGCTGCAGCCGACGCAGGTATCGAACCGGCGGAAATCCAGGCACTGCGGGACTGGTTGCCGCAGGGGAAAATTGATCAGAAGCGCGACGACGCCTGCTGCTGCTGAAGACGCTGCGCGGCGCCCCTCTGGATTATCCGGGGCAGCCGAGGCGGTGGTACGCTTTGAGCCCACCACCCTGTGGCAACACATGGTGCAGACCAACGCTCAGCAAGCGCTGCCTGCGGAGCAAGCGGACGCTGCTGTGCTGGAGCAGTTGCGGACTGATCCGGACGCCTGGCAGTCGGTGTGCGAGGCGGCCCTGCTGCATTATCTGGTCAACATTGCCCGCGAGCAGCTCGGTCATACGGTTGATGAGGCGGAAAAACGCACTGCACTGCGACATTGGCGCGAGTCACAGGGACTTTATACCCGGCCGCCCTGGAGCAATTTTCACAGGCTAACCAGCTGGATGACAATAAATTAAGCCGGTTACTGGAAAATGAATGCTTATTGACTACACTATTATCAGATCCCGCGTTACAGCACATCATTCTGGATGTGTTGCGCCTGCGGGGTGATTACGCACGTTTGCGCAGTATGCTAAATAAATAAAATAACAACACGGGATCAATAAGGACTGACAGGATAGTTTTACTGAACGTGGAGGCATGACTATGCCACTGTCTCGTGGCTTTAATGCGCAACGATGGGGGACACGGTTTCGGCTGTTTCCGCAATCACCAAATCTGGCTGCTTTCAAAGAACCGATCACCGTCTGGGTCGATGTGCCGGCAGGCTTTGTGCTGTCTGGCCCTGCTGATGACCGTTTCTACACCATTGATCCGGTTGATAAACGGTGCCCGTATGGCGAGGACTATCTGCCGCCGTACCGGGGTGCGGTTTATCCGCCGGTTGCACCGGACGCCCAGGGCCATTTCGATTATCTGGCAGTCGGTACGCGGGCCTTCAATACCGCCCATTTATACGCTTCCGTGCGCTGTGTGCTGGATGTCTGGGAAGCGTATTTCAGGCGTCGGATCAACTGGCATTTTCGCCGCAATTACCGGCGTATGGAACTGGTCTCGTTTGTCGACTGGGATAACGCCCAGTCCGGCTATGGTTTTATCGAGACCGGCTATCATCTGACCGCGTCCGGCGAAGAAACCCTGCTCTGTCTGAATTTCGATGTGATCGCCCATGAGCTGGGGCACAGTATTCTGTATGCCGAGGTCGGCATCCGCGCCTATTGCCCAGACCGATGAATATTTTGCCTTTCATGAGTCTGCGGCAGATTTATGTGCCCTGGTGTCCAGCCTGCATTTTGAACCCGTACTTGAGCATATTCTGGCCACCAGCCGGGGCAATTTATATGTGCTCAATGAACTCAACCGAATCGGCGAGCTGTCTGATATCGAGCAAATCCGCCTGGCCAGTAATTTTTATAAAATGTCCAATTTCATCAATGGCTGGAAAACCGAGCATTACCTTGGTTTACCGCTGACCGGTGCGATTTTTGATGTGTTTGTCGATGTTTTTCAAAGTTTGTTGATCCAGCGCGACCTGATCGGCGAGCAACTGGCAGAGCTTTCGGCCCGGATACCGGACCCGGCTGCCAATGTCGAACAGCTGCAGGATCTTTACGACACTGCCTATCAGCGCAATGCCAGCGGATTTAAAGAAGCCTTACTGGACGCCCGCGATTATCTGGGGCGAAATCTGGCGCTGACCTGGACCCGCTTATCCCCGGATTTTCTGCATTTTACCGACGTCGAGCAGGCTATGCTGCAGGCCGATCAGGCATTATCGGGCGGCGTTTATCGGGAAGCTATCCAGGCTAATTTCCACTGGCGTCAGATCGGCCAGATCGAAGTGGGGCCGAAGCTTTACAGTCATCAGGAAGCGGCCGTGAGCTGTCGCTTATAGCCATTAATCAGCAGGAGAAAACGAATGAGTCATGATACGCCGATGTCATATGGGACGGTTCGTCTGTATGGAATTCCCTATCTGGGGCTTAAAGTCGTGGGGGCGGATATTAAAAAGCAGAGCGAGCATCCGGCCTCGCAATCCGAACAGCTGCTTAAAGCGTTGACCGATACCAAGGCCCAATTGGCAAGTATTTACGCCTTCACGCACGAGGGGGAATTTGTCGTGCTGCCATACCCTGTCGTGATGCTGGTGCATGGTGAGGGCACAAAGGTTACGGTCGATCCCGCATCAGCAACACTGGTAGACGAATCCGGCGTGGTCTCGCGTGATTGGGTGTTTGAAGGCGATGTCCATGTCTGGTTCTACGACCGGCTGGATTATTCGCTGCTGTGCTCGATTTCAACCGGCCCCCTGGAAGAACTATTGGGCGCGATGGTCAGCGATATCGACCCCGATCCTGCCGCCCGTTCGGTGATGGCGGGGCGCTCGGTGATGTCTTCCCGTTCCGTGATGTCCTCCCGCTCGGTCATGTCATCGCGTTCAGTAATGACATCGCGGCATCGCTTCAAGGGCTGAGGTCGCAGCAGCGGTTACGGGGCGGATTGAAACGGCAATACTGTTTTCAATTTATCGCACCTTAAAGCATTCCGCGTAGCCTGGATGGAATGAAATGGAATCCGGGGTGACCCGTGCAGTTCTCTCGGATTCCAGGGTGTTGCATTCAGGCTTCCCACTGGATCAATAAGTAGAAGCACTTGCGCAGAATTAGGGCCGTATTTTTAATGAGATTGCAATAAAGTGACAGAAGTGCATCGTATTTTTAGATGGCTATTCTTAAAATGTTTACTTGCTAGAGTAATCAATAATAGGTTTTTACAAATAATTGTTCCTTCTATGGCAGGTTTTTATTTTCTTATCTTAGATGTCTGGGGAGATGGGTGGAGGATTGTAAAGGATTACCTCCCGTTCCACGAAAAGGCCTTTATCGCTCTGATGGTTATAGCGTTAATCTCTCAAGTATTTAAAGGGATGGCCTCGGTTTTTATGTTTAATATGGATAATGCTTATATTTCTTTTCTTGAAAAATTTATGTATTTGACTGCAGCAGTCGTGGATTTGAAGTTAAAACGTTTTCGAGATTGTGCTACAAAATTAAAGCCATCAGGAAATACTTTTAGAGCTATTACTGATCCTAAAACGCAGATTGATTTCATTATTTCGCAGTCATTAATGTGGCTTAGAGAGTCATTTGCGTTAACAGAAGATGAATTCTCAATGACCGTAATTCGTATAGATGGGAAAAATGGTCGTTGCTACTACGCTTTTGATAGCCATCCATCATGGAAAAGAACGAAAGCAAGAGATATTATATCTGGAAAATCAGCTGCATCTTATTGTTTAGAGAAAGGCGAACCAATTTTTTTTGCAGATAAATTCTCTGCTGCTAAAGAACATCAATACCATCTGTCAGACCGAGATAGTCGAGCAAAAGCTGGAAGTGTGTATTGCTATCCAGTGTTTGTCAAAGTGTCGGACTATGAAGACCGATATATCATTAGCGCTGTCACTTATAAAAAGAGGCTTTGTTCCTCCGCAGATGAAGATGCTGCGAAAATAGTACAAGCTATCTTGAGGGAAATTTGTAGGCGAGTTGAGCTTGAGTTAACTTTGTTGTCTATTCGTTCATGGCAATTCAGCGAATAACTGGAGGTAAGAAAATGATCAAACAATTACTGTCTTTGCCAGTTAGTAGAGAATCCACGTTCATTTCTGATAACCGAGTGAGACTACATCATTTATCTCAACAGCTTGAGAAAATTGGTGATTATCCTACACACGGTAAACCTAGAAATAAAGTTGATCCAACATGTAAACAGCATTCGTTACCCTTGCGCCATCCTCATCGGTAGATTTAAGAGTAAATACCGTCTTAGGAATCAAGCTTCAAAACAGTGATTTGAGGTTGATAAGTGGTTTTATTTTTTCATGCCGAAACAAATTTGGATTAGTTTCTGCACTACTGTGCTTAAAGCCGACATTGGGTATTTACTCTGTTTGAGTAATCGCCGATAGAGCTCGTTGACAGCCCGCACAGGCCAAAATAGAGAGTAGGCTGGTGATGAAGCGTAGCGTAATCCCAGCGTTATTGGCTGTTTATCGCTGGGTTTCGTTTCTCAGCACAGCTTACGACAAGGCCGGAGGCAGGGCGGGCAGGGTGCCAATAGGCGAAGCAGATTGTACCAAGCGAGCTATCGGGACAAATCGTGCAAATTGCCGTCTAAGCGCAAGTTCATGCCGACGGGGTATCGCGGCGAAACTGCAAAACTTTCTTTAGCGGCGACAGATTGATCTCGTCGAATACCGTGCCGGGCGGTGCTTGCAGTACATGCAGCACAGCCGCCGCGACATCCTCTGTCGTGATCGCGTGAGTGGTGTCCGGGCCGGGCTGGAAGGTCAGGTCATCAAAAAACCCGGTGCGTACCATGCCGGGATTAATGACGCAGACGCGTACCCCGGAGCGGGCACATTCTTCGCGCAGCGCCTGAGCGAAGCCGCGCAAGGCGGCTTTGCTGGCGGAATACACCGCACCGCGACGACCTCCCCAGAGTGCGGCCTCGGAACCGATAAATACTAAATCCCCGCCGCCACGGCGTTTTAGCAGCGGCAGGAAAGCCCGCGTAATAAAAGCCTGGGCGGTGAAATTCAGCCCGATCAGGGCTGCAATTTGTTCATAGGAAAACTCTTCCAGTGAGCCGAATTGTCCGCGTCCCGCATTCAGGATCACACCATCCACTGTCGGGTAATGACGACACAGGTCTTTCAGTCGCTCTGGCAGGGTGTCCAGTTCGCTCAGATCGATACGTTCGGCCTGAAACAAGGTCTGTTCACTGAGTGCGGGCGGGAATTCGCGTGCTAATCCGATGACCCGCTGGTCAGACTGCAGCAGGCTCTGCGCAATGGCCTGACCAATACCCCGACTGGCACCGGTGACCAGCAGTGTGCGTTGTGGCGTGCTATTCATAGGTTTGATTTTGGGTTTTGGCGACTGCTTAAAAATCACAAGGAAAAATAATGTTATCCGGAACATAGCGGCTCAATGCCTGCTGACAGAACACACGCATCGCCTGCTCGGTAGCCGCCGGATACGATAGCATGCCGTCGCGTTCGCTGTACTCGGCGGCCAGCAAGGGCTCGTCCGGGTATAGGCGGGTCAGGGTGCGGAAATAATCACGCGGCAGGCGGAACGGCCCAAACGAAATTGAATGCAACCGGCTGCCGTCGATCTGCTCGAACACGGTCTGGAAAAGCTGCTGATAGCGTTGCTCAAAAGCCGGATCGTATAGCAGGGGATCAAACCGCAGTCCCAGCGGCCAGCCCTGTGCCTGCAGTTGCACCAGTGCCGCCAGCCGGTTGGTTACGCCGGGGGTTTTATGCTCCAGCGCCGCAGCCAGTTCAGCCGGGGTAAAGCTGAACGCCACGATCACATTAGGCAGTGCCGGGCGCTTCAGCAGACCGCGAATCTGTGTACTTTTGGTGCGTATTTCCAGCGTGGCATCCGGGTGCTGCTCGAAAAACGGCAGTAAATTATCGATATAACCGCTGACCGGTTCCAGCGCCAGGCTGTCGCAATCGTAGCCAGAGAAAAAACAGGTACTTGCGCCGACCTGCTGCGCCAGCGTATTTGCCATCGCGGTCTGAAAATCCTCGAAATTGACGAACAGCACATAATGGGCCGAGCGGTACATGCCCTGCAGGAAACAATAGCGGCAGTCGTAGACACAGTTCAGCATATGCGACATATAGAAATTACGCGCATGGCCAATGCCGTAACCCGGTGGTGCCGGCAGCACCAGCTGGCCGTGCTTTTGTGCCAGAATCAGGGCAGGGCGGCGTTTCTGCAGCCGGAAATTTTGCGCCCGGCGGTTAAAGACTTCGCCGTAACGCTCAATCGGAATCCAGCTGGCGCGCGGGAAACGCTGGCGAATGCGCTCGGTAACCGGGTGCTCGGCAATCGCGTGCTCACAATAAATAGTATGGATCATGAATGGTTACAAAAATGGCCTGTATCGGCTGACTCGCTGTTATTGGCCCTTTGGCGGGCGCTATTGACAGCCACATGGTAGCGCAAGCAGACAGCAAAACCCTGCAAGAGAGCAAAAATCTGTGCCGGGGGTATGACAACGCCCACCATTGCGGTCATTGTGACGGTGTTACAGGGCAAGGTGTTGCGGATGTTGCTGCAGTTGCTGGCGGAGTCCGCGCAAACAGTCTTTGGCGTTGGTATAGGCGTTCAGCTGTGGATCAACCGTAGCACCGAAACGTATGCGGTAGCGGCGCAGTAACTCACGCAACTGGTGCTGCTGGGCAACACTGATACGCCACGGTAAGGCCGGCAGGGCCAGATACTGTTCGGCCTGTTGCAGCTCGTCGGCCAAGTCACGCAGGGCCTTTAAAATGCTGTCAATCGGTTCCAGCGCAGCCCTGACCAGATCGCTGACAATGGCAGGGCGCAAGCGTTCGGCGGCATGCTCGGCATTATCGGAAATAATCTTCAGACACTGGACCAGCTCGCCACTGCTGAAACGGGTCGCGGTAGGGTAGAAACCGGCAGCTTCCATTTCGTAGATATGCCCGCTTGGATACTCCAGTTCCGGCTGGTCGACGGTGCATACGGTTGCCGCCGGGCAAGGCAGATTAAAGATCAGTGGTGGATACCAGTTCTGGCGGGCGTTTAGCAGCTGAATACAAGATGCCAGCCAGGCCGAACCGAGCGCATAATCGCGCTGGCCGCCGATGCCGATATTCAGCCAGCTGTGCACACCGGGACCGGCCAGTGCTGCCAGATACGCACTGGCCGCCGCAGCATTGACCCGACCCATCCCGCTGACGATCAGTAAGGTGCTGTCGTTACCATAAAGCCGGAATGGGCCGCTATTGGCAGACGCCCGCAAGCGGTATTGATCCAGCAGCGGACGTGCTTCGCTGTCGAGTGCGGTGACGATCAGTTGCATAGCGGGTCTGCGCTGCTGTCGCTGAGTTGTTGCTGGTAGCGCTGTAAACGCTGTCGGTAGTCCGCCGCTTCGTTGTGTTTGCCGCGTTTGTACGCCCCTTGCGCCAGAATCGTGAGTTTCTGGGTCAGCATTTGCAGTGTAGCAAGGCGGTCAGCGCTGTTGAGTGGTGCTTCCCGCAATGCTTTTTCCAGCGCCTGTACCCGAAAACGATCCATTCCCCAGTAGCGGCGCGAGAGCTGATCGGCATGGCCACCGTATTTAAGGATCAGGGGCTCGTCGATATACACCACCGGATGACGTGCACAGACCCGCAGCCAGAAATCATAGTCTTCACAGGCGGGCAGCGAGTCGTCAAACAGGCCGATATGCTGAAACAGATCGCGCCGCAACAGCGCGGCCGAAGGGGAAATTGCACACAGAGGCAGGCATTGCTGATAAATCCAGCCGCCGCTTTTAGCGTGTTTTTTCATCGGATTAACGCGCACGCCATTGCGAATCCAGATCTCGTCGCTGTGGATCAGAGGCGCGCCCGAGTCCAGCTGACGGGCCTGGCATGCCAGTTTGTGCGGCAGCCAGGCATCGTCCGAATCAAGCAAGGCGATCCAGTCACCGCTGGCCACCCGGATACCGCTGTTGCGTGCAGCGGAAACGCCCTGATTGGGCTGATGCAGATAGCGTACGGTCGGGTAGTGCGTGTGCAGTAAAGCCGCCGTGTCGTCAGAGGAGCCATCATCGACCAGAATAATTTCATCCGCCGGGTGCGTTTGTGCCAGCACAGAGTCCAGGGCACGGGGCAGGGTATGGGCACGATTATGCGCGGGAATGATGACAGAGATGGTTACAGCTGGCATGAAGGCGTTAGCAAAAAACACTATAGGCAATGAGGTAAAAAGGCACTATTGGCAATGATACTATAGGCGCGCTTTCGCTACTTCACTTATGACTACTCTTACTCCAGGGAGCCAAGAATATTACCATGTCGATAAAGAAAGTATGTGTGGGTGTCCTTATGCTCGGGCTTTTGCATTCCGCTCAGGCTCAGGACCGCTTGTTGAATGTCAGTGTGCTGGGCACAGCCAGCTGGGATGAACCCCAGGTCGGTTGCACTATTGTTAACGGTTACCGGGAACTGGTGGTATTGGCCGAGGCTGATACTTCTTATACCGATCCCTATCTGGAAGTGAACAATCTTTATAAGCCGAACGACGCTCCGCTCAGAAACAACGACTGGGGTTCGCTCACGACCTATCAAAAGCAGCGCATCCTCGATGGAATCGGCCGTTTACCCAATCGCAGCGAAGATGCGGCTATCGTCATGTCCGCTAATGATGCAGCGGTCTGTGCGTATGCGTATGAGGATCGCGCTGGCACGAAAGCGGGCCGGATCAGCGTGCAGATTACGGATATTACCGGCACTGGACGGGCGGCGAGTGCCGACACCGACAGTACTATCAACTGGTTGAGCGGGCGTTAAGCCGCTCTGGGCAACAGGTATAACATTATGATTATTGATCACCGAACCTATACGATCCATCCTGGCAAAATCAATGATTTTCTGAAGGTTTACCATGAGCAGGCCTGGCCAATACAGCAGCGCTGTCTGGGTGACTGCGTTGGTTGGTATGTGTCCATGGACATCGGCCAGCTAAACCAGGTGGTTCACCTCTGGCGTTACAAGGATCTGGCGGATCGGGCCGCACGCCGCCAGCAGATGAGCCAGGACCCTGGCTGGCCGGTTTATATGGCGGCTGCCACACCGTTTATCCAGCATATGGAGAATAAAATTCTGACAGCAGCCCCGTTTTACACCGGCCAGTAAACAGACGTTATAAATCAGGCCGAAGGGATAGCCGAAGGGATAGCCGGAGGGGATGAATTGTATTGACGCCCGAGCAGACCCATGCGAACGGATTTACCCGTTAACTTGTCATAGTAGGGGCGGGATGAATGTTTGAGCCTGGGTTGTGGCTGCTGCCCGGCGACAAAACAGTACCGTCAGTCAGTATTGTCGTGCGCAAGCCACACTGTCGTATGTATAATACGCTACGTTTACAAGGACTTTTCAGCCTGCAAGCTGAGATCACAACAATAGCATGGTGCCGAGAATGTATATGATGAAAAAGTGGCAAACTACAGCCGCGCTGCTACTGCTGCAAAGCACAGTAGTTTACGCGCAACCTGCGACAACTGCGCCGGTGTTCACAGCCGCGCCGGACGTAGTAGCCACACCACAACCGGGTCCTGCCGGCCCGGAGTCCATGGAACCCCTGGATTCGGCTCCTGTCTTGGCTGCTGTCGGCATCCCTGCAGCGGGTAATGCCAGTAGTGGAAGTTCAATTTTCGGCATATCCGCCTCCCAGGTGACTGCAGATTTGCAACAGCGTCTGCAGTTGGAGCCCCGGCCGAAGAGTTTGCAGGCAGGTACCACTGAACTGCTGCAGTTACCGCTGGTGCTTGATTTTTATCGCCGGCGCGGTTATCAGCCAGCCTGGATCAATGATGCCAGCAAGCCGTCGCAACTGGCTGAACAACTGTCCCAGGCGATCGATGATTCCGTCCAGGATGGTCTGCGCCCGGCGTTTTATAATTTTGACGATTTCCGTACTGCGATGCGCAGTCTGAAAATCGCCTTTGCGCCGACCCCGCGCCAGCTCAGCGATTTCGATCTGCTGCTGACAGATACCTATTTCCAGCTGGCTGATCATTTGACAACCGGTCGTCTTGAACCCACCGAGGTTGAAGAATACTGGAAGCTGAAGCCGCGTCAGATTGACCTGGTCGGTAATCTGCAACAGGCGGTGGTCAAGCGCGATATCTTGGCCAGCCTGTCAGCGTTGTCCTCACCTCATGCCGGTTATGCACGATTACGGCAAGCGCTGTCGGATTATCGCCAGCTGGCGGTGAACGGTGGCTGGCCCGCAGTGAACAGTACTGAAAAACTCGAACTCGGTTCCCGTGGCATTGCGGTGCAGCAACTGCGTGCACGTCTGCGTGCCAGTGGTGATCTGAGCGGGCCTGATGCGGTTGATCCTGCCTATTTTGATGCCGTTCTGCAGGATGCCGTAGTGCACTTTCAGGAGCGGCATGGTCTGACCGCTGATGGTGTTGTCGGGCCTAATACCTTGCGTACGCTGAATGTGCCTATTGCCCAGCGTATCCGTGCCATGGAGCTGAATCTGGAGCGCTGGCGCTGGCTGCCGGAAACGCTCGGTGAGCGCTATATCGAAGTAAATATTCCCCGGTTATCAACTGCGGCTGGTCGAGCAGGGCGAGGATAAACTCAAGGCGCGCGTGATCGTCGGGCGCTCAGAAACGGCCGACCCCGATTTTTTCGGCGGATATGAGTTATCTGGTGTTCAGTCCGTACTGGTATGTGCCGCGTACGATCATGGTGGAAGATAAATTACCAATTCTGCGTAAAAATCCCTATGCGCTGCGCAAACAGGGTATCCGGATATTTTCCGGCAACCGCGAAATCGATCCGGGTTCGGTTAACTGGTCGAACGTAAGCAAAAGGAGCTTCAGCTATTCCATGCGCCAGGATCCGGGCAAATATAACGCCCTTGGCGATATCAAGTTCATGTTTCCCAACCAGCACAGTGTGTATATCCATGACACGTCCTCGCCCCGTCTGTTCGAGCGGGATCAGCGTGCTTTCAGCTCGGGCTGCGTGCGTATCGACAGCCCGGTGGAGTTGGCCGAATATCTTCTGCGCGACACCAAGTGGGATCGTGACACCATCCTCAAAGCTTCCCAGCGTGGCCGCGAACGTCGGGTCGATCTGCAGACCAAAGTACCGGTCTATATGCTGTACTGGACCAGCTGGGTGGATAGCGATGGCACGGTGCAGTTTCGGGACGATATCTATGGTCGCGACACCGCGCTGGCCCAGGCATTGTTTTCAAGCTGAGGCGTAAATAAGACGGTGTGGCAACTGCCATTAATGCAGGTGGGTTGACCGGGACGCAGGAGATGCCGACAGACCGGTCGGTGTTGCCGGTTGAGGTGAGGAATGATGCAAAATCATGCGCCAGCTCTGGCCGTCAAAGCGGTAAATATTGGTTGCCAGCATCGTTTGCTGCAACGGTGGATTGGAGCCGAAAACGGTAAGATGCTCGCGTACAGAATGAATGGCCAGGGCTTGCTCTGGCCGTTGCTGGATGGGTTCACACACCACACTCAGCGTCGGATTATTGCGTAGAATATTCTGCCAGCTGCTGCGGATCTGCTCGATGCCTTGCAGGCTTGTACCCAGTGGGTGTATGCACAACACCGTCGGCGAGTGCTCCCAGACGCTCATCATCGCAGTGAAATCAGCTGTTTCCAGCGCTTTGTAAAAAGCGGCTTCCGCTGCTGCAGCGGTGGTGTAAATAGTAACCTGCATAAGTTGAATCAAAACTCCTCTTTCGCGAAATTCCGACAGATCGATTATTATCTTTTATGGTCTTATTGTCTTTATACTAGATAAACGGTAGTTGACGCAGATTGGTATAAGGCATGCGGTTGTCGCCAGGGGTCTGCAAGTCCTGCCGGGGGCGGGCACCCGATGCGACCGACGTTGAGGATATATAAGCATTCATACCCAGTTTAAGAGGACGTATTTTGTCATCGAAATCCAGCTATAGTTACGATGAATTGATTGCCTGCGCGCGCGGCGAACTGTTCGGTGAGGGCAATGCTCAGCTGCCATTACCGCCGATGCTGATGATGGATCGTATCACGCACATTGGTGAAGATGGCGGTGACTTCGGCAAAGGCCTGATCGTTGCGGAGCTTGATATCAAACCCGATCTCTGGTTTTTTAACTGCCATTTCGAGGGTGATCCGGTTATGCCGGGCTGTTTGGGCTTGGATGCGATGTGGCAGTTGCTTGGATTTTATCTGGGCTGGAAAGGCGGCGCGGGTCGCGGGCGAGCGCTGGGGTGCGGTGACGTCAAATTCAGCGGTCAGGTACTGCCTAGCAGTAAATTATTAACTTACAAAATTAACATCAAGCGCATCATTATGCGCAAACTGGTCATGGGCATCGCTAATGCCAGCATGGAAGTCGACGGTCGTGAAATCTATGTCGGCAACGATCTGCGCGTTGGCTTGTTCATGTCCACCGACGGTTTTTGAGGAGTTCTTTTATGAGACGTGTCGTGGTCACTGGTATGGGGATTGTATCCAGTATTGGCACAAATAAGCAGGAAGTGCTTGAATCACTGCGGGAAGGGCGGAGTGGTTTTGAATTCAGCGAAGAATATCAAAAGCTTGGTTTCCGTTCCCATGTGCATGGCGGGATCCAGCTCTCACTGGCAGAACTGATTGATCGCAAGATTCTGCGTTTCATGGGACAGGCTGCAGCCTATGCCTACCTGGCGATGCGCGAAGCCATTGAGGATGCGCGTCTGGAGCAGGAGCAGGTTTCCAACCCGCGTACCGGTATTATCATGGGCAGTGGTGGCGGCAGCCCGGAAAACATCGTTAACGCGACCGATATTTTACGCAGCAAAGGGCCTAAACGTATCGGACCGTATATGGTGCCACGCACCATGACCAGCACCGTATCGGCCTGCCTTGCCACCCCCTACAAAATCAAAGGGGTTAATTACTCGATTGGCTCGGCCTGTGCGACCAGCTCGCACTGCATCGGTAATGCGATGGAGCTTATCCAGTGGGGTAAGCAGGATATGGTCTTTGCCGGTGGTGGTGAGGAGATTCACTGGAGTACCACCATGCTGTTCGATGCGATGGGGGCCTTGTCATCCAAGTATAATGACCAACCGCAAAGTGCTTCCCGGCCGTATGATGCCAACCGTGACGGCTTTGTGATTTCCGGCGGTGCCGGCGTTGTGGTGCTGGAAGAGCTCGAACACGCATTGCAGCGTGGTGCGACCATTTACGCTGAGCTGGTCGGTTACGGAGCAACCTCGGATGGTTACGATATGGTGGCGCCATCCGGTGAAGGCGCTATGCGGTGCATGCAGCAGGCACTGGAAACCGTCGAAGCACCACTGGATTACATCAATACCCACGGCACCAGTACGCCGGCCGGTGATATTCAGGAGCTTGAAGCGATCCGTGAAGTGCTGCCGGAAGCGGTGCCTCCGATCAGTTCCACCAAGTCACTGACCGGACATGCTCTGGGCGCGGCAGGGGTTAATGAAGCCATTTATTGCCTGTTGATGCAAAACCATAACTTCATTGCCGCCTCGGCCAATATCGAAACGCTTGATCCACGCGCCGAAGGCATGCCGATCGTGCGTGAGCGGCGCGATAATGTCAGTCTGGATACCGTGATGTCGAACAGCTTCGGCTTCGGCGGCACGAATGCCAGCCTGGTATTCCAGCGCTACCAAAGCTAAGGAGACAAGGCATGGAATCACCCGGTTGGCTAGAGGCTATCCTGGCGGGGATTATTGCTATCCTCGTCATTTTCTGGTTTCGCGGCGGCATCAAAGCAACCATGGAACAAAGCCGTAACGCACCCAAGGACTGGAAGGGTGCCATTATTCCCCTGGCCGGGGTGGTGTTGTTCGTCATTCTGCTGATCATGATGGTGCGCTGACATCCCCCCCTGCAGCAGTACTCGCGCAGTGCTGCTGCAGGAACAGGCGGATATCCTTTTTTTCCCTGCTGACTTATACCCCCTCTTACTTGATTGCACTTGGTTGGAGGAAGAGGGGATAAAGCGCCACCCTATAATCTGAGCGTGTTCCAGCGTTTTTTCAGATTTTATCCTTATTTCGGGAACCCTTTGCTCGGCTGTCGCATCAAGCCTAATAGACAGCATGGAGTAAGCCATCATGAACAAACCCGAGATTTCTTCCACAATCCCGCCTGCATCGCTGGATGATCGAGACCTGGTCGCGCTTACCCTGAGCGGATGCCAGGAAGCCTTCGAAGCTATCATGCGGCGCAATAATCAGCGCTTGTTCCGACTGGCGCGCAGTATTGTCAATAATGATTCTGACGCTGAAGAAATCCTGCAAGAGAGTTATATCCGGGCCTATACCCGACTGGCCGGTTTTCGTGGCGACGCCAGTCTGAGCACCTGGCTGGGCCGGATCGTTGTGAATGAAGCACTGGGCCGGTTACGTCATAATCGCGCCCGCCCGGTGTTTGAATCACTCGATACCGTTGTCGAAGACACCACTGTGGTGCCGTTTACGCGCCTGCCCAGGGGACCGGAGCACAATGCGCTCAACGCGGATCTGCGGCGGTTGTTGGAAACCGAGATCGATCGTCTGCCGGAGGCTTTTCGTACGGTATTCATGCTGCGCGAAGTGGAGCAGCTTAGTGTCCAGGAAACCGCCCAGCTGCTGGATATTCCACCTGCTACTGTCAAAACCCGCTGTTTCCGCGCCCGCCAGGTACTGCGTGAGGCCTTGAGCGAACAGGCTGAAACGCAAGGTCGTGAAGCTTTTGCCTTCCTCGGTGTCCGTTGTGACCGTATGGTCAGCCAGGTGATGCAGCGCCTGACAGACTCGAAGCTGTTGTACTAAGACCCTCAAGTCTTTTTCCTTGCCAGGCGTCAGGCCGGCGTCTGGCACCTATCCTAATCCATTCAACCGGGAGGACTGAAATGTCCCAGACGAATCTTATTGTGCCCGAAATTAACCTGCAACGCCGTTCTTTCCTGGGTCAGGCCACGCTATCCGCTACCGCTATTGCGCTGTTAAGCGGTTGTGGTGCGTTGTCTGCCACCGCAGTGGCTGCCGATGCCGAACAGGATGCACGCATCCTGGATACAGCGCTGGCGGCTGAACAAGAAGCTATCGCCGCCTACCAGCTCGGTGCCGACAGCGGCTTGCTGCAAGCTGAAGTGCGGGCGTTGGCGCTGCAGTTTCAAGGTCATCACAAGGCCCATGCCGAGTTGCTGGCGAAGACCGTGCGAACTCTGGGCGGCGTGCCGTCCGAACCCAAAGCAGAGTACGCCTTTCCGCTGAATCAGCTTAACAACCAGACAGATGTGCTGCGCTTTGCCGCCGAGCTGGAGCAGGGTGCGGTCAGTGCCTATCTGGGGGCTGTGCCGCTGTTCGGTGAGCGCGATCTGGCCAAGGCTGCCGCCAGTATTCTCGGTGATGAGGCGATGCACTGGGCGATCTTGCGTCAGGCTCTTGGGCAGGACCCGGTGCCGATTGCGTTTGTGTCATGAGTTGCCAGGTATGAAGCTCATAGTCCTGGTGCTGGCGGTCAGCTGCTGGCCGCTGGCGGTCTATGGCGCAGGCGATCCTGAGCGCGGCAGCGAGATCTATCAGCGTTGCAAGGCCTGCCATGCGCTGGCCTATGACCGCACCGGTCCACGCCATTGCGGTTTGTTGGGCCGGCGTGCCGGCAGTGTCGCAGGATTTACCTATTCCAGTGCGCTGCGCGAGTCCGGCATCGTTTGGGATCGCGCCAGCCTGGATGCTTTTCTGCAAAACCCGCTGGCGGCCGTGCCGGGCACTACGATGGGATATGCCGGCATTGCCGATGCCGGCGAGCGCGCCGATCTGATTGCTTATCTGGCGCAGATTGATCGTTCAGCGGCTTGCCGCTGAAGCCGATCGCAATATCTCGCAAATATCTCCCATAGATTGTATGGAGAATGGTCATGAAAGCTCGTTTCATCTGGTTAACCAGCGTGTTTTTCTGAGTCTTGGGCTTGTCTTGCCCGCCGGAGCGGCTGAACCCGCTGTTACACCGGCGCTGAAAACAGCCCTGTCACGGTTGTCGAGACCTGATGTCAGTCATGTGATGCAAACCTTGCACTTGTTGCAGGAAGGCCGCGAAACTTTTCGCTTTGAAACCTTTGGCAGCGATACCTTTTGGGGCGACCAGCTGGCCTGCACGAAGCCATTGCCGGTGCGGCGCTAGGCGGAACAGGGCCGGGCGTAAGCCCTGATACCACTGGCAGTCGGTTTGAAAGTGGACAGCCAGGCTTTGCCATGGCGGGTTCAGCGTGCTCTGCGTCACGGTGAGCTGGATCTGGACGACCCGGCGGTTACGCTGGATTTACTGCGGCTGAATGCGGTGGTTGGGGTGCAAGGCTTTTTTAATGATACCGGCCAAGGTCTTGAATCAGTGGGTATCACTTGCGCTTTGTGTCATGCCACTGTCGACGACAGTCTGGCACCCGGCATCGGCCAGCGCCTGGATGGCTGGGCCAATCGCGATCTGAATATCGGGGCTGTCATTGCACTGGCACCAAATCTGGAACCTTTGGTAGCGCTATTGCAGATCGTCGAACCGACCATTAAGGCGGCGACTGTTCGCAGTGTTCTGCAGAGCTGGGGACCGGGCAAGTTCGACGCCGGTTTGCTGCTGGATGGCAAAGCATTTCGACCCGACGGTGCGTCAGCCGCTACGCTGATTCCACCTGCCTTTGGCCTGGCGGGGGTGAATCTGCATACCTGGACCGGCTGGGGTTCGGTGTCGCACTGGAATGCCCTGGTCGCCAATCTGGAAATGCGTGGCCTGGGTACGTTTTACGATCCGCGCCTGAATGACGCTGCCAAGTTTCCTATTGCTGCCGCAATGGGTCTGGGCGATGTGCGCAGCGATCCTGATCTTATTACACCAAGACTGGCGGCGCTGCATCTTTATCAGCTGAGCCTGCAGGCACCGGAACCACCCCGTAACAGCTTTGACCGGCAGGCTGCCGCGCGCGGTGAAGTCCTGTTCAAGACTCGCGCCGATTGTGCCCGCTGTCATGTACCGCCGCTGTATACCGAGCCCGGCTGGAATATGCACACGGCAGAGGAAATCGGCATTGATGCGTTTCAGGCTGAACGCTCGCCGGACGAGCACTACCGCACAGCGCCTTTGCAGGCTTTATGGACGCATACCAAGGGTGGGTTTTACCACGATGGTCGCTTCGCCAGCCTGCTGGATGTCGTGGAACACTATGACCAGACCTTCGCATTGGCGCTGAGCGCGCAGGATAAAGCCGATCTGGTCGAGTTTCTGAAGTCGCTGTGATGCAGCTCCAGAGTCTCACGTTTGCTTTAACGGCATTTAATATAAAAAATAATCATATAAAAATTGATTATTAATCGTTTGTCGGAAGAGTATTAAGGGCGCTTAGCATGGCAACAAACCCGTATTCAGAAGAAGGTCCGGCCATGCCCGATGATGCCCCGCTTGTCCCAAGCCACCCATGAGCTCAGCAACCGGCGAGACGCGCAGCACCGAGTGATAGCGTTTCGCCAATTTGCTTCGTCGGGTTTTTGCCGACGGCGCTTTATCGGTGCAATGTTCAAGCAGCTGTATTGCTGTAGCGGTCGCACATGTGACTCAGTGTCCGTATTGCATTCGCAGTCATACCAAGGCACTCCCAGGCATGCGCGCCACGCCTGAGCAGATTATGGAGGCTATCTGGGTTGCCTCAGAGATGCACGTGCCGGCGGCACAGCACGCATGCGGCACTGGCGGTGGAAACCATTGCTGAACAGCAGGAGAAAGCACAATGAACAGGCTATCGGGTGGCTGTCAGAATCCTGCGCTGCTGCCGGCTGCGCGGCAAAAATCAAGCAGGGTACTGAGATGAAGACGTCGGCAGCTGCGCGAAAAACTGCGCATGATGAAGAGCCAGCACGTGGCCTCGCTGGCCTGTTCACCCACCATCACAAAGATATCGGCACGCTGTATCTGCTGTTTGCGCTCACGATGCTGTTCGTGGGTGGTACGCTGGCACTGACTATCGGGCCGAGTTATTCCAGCCGGGCCTGCAGTTGGTCGAACCGCATTTTTTTAATCAGCTGACCACCATGCATGGTCTGATCATGATTTTTGGTGCGATCATGCCGGCCTTCGTCGGGCTCGCCAACTGGCAGATACCGCTGATGATCGGTGCGCCTGACATGGCTTTGCCGCGCCTGAATAACTGGTCGTTCTGGATTCTGCCTTTCGCCATGCTGATGCTGTTCAGCACCTTGTTCATGGAAGGTGGCGCACCAGCTTCCGGCTGGACTTTGTATGCACCGCTCAGCCTGCAGACCGGCGCGGCTTTTCCGTTCACGATTCTGGCCATTCACCTGATGGGGTTTTCGTCCATCATGGGCGCGATTAATGTCGCGACCATTCTCAATGTCACGAACCGAGCATGCCTTTGATGCGGATGCCGCTATTCGTCTGGGCTGGTTGATTACCGCGTTTCTGTTGCTGGTCGCCATGCCGGTGCTGGCCAGCGCGGTTACCATGCTGCTTACCGACAAGTTCTTTGGCACCAGTTTTTACAATGCGGCCGGCGGTGGTGATCCGGTGATGTACCAGCATATTTTCTGGTTTTTTGGGCATCCCGAGGTTTACATCATGATTCTGCCGGCGTTTGGCATTGTTTCGGAGATTGTGCCGACTTTTGCCAGGAAGCGCCTGTTCGGCTATCAATCGATGGTTTATGCATTGGCCGCGATTGCATTTTTATCCATGATTGTCTGGGCCCATCACATGTTTACCGTGGGTATGCCGCTGACCGGCGAGCTGTTTTTCATGATGGCAACCATGCTGATTTCAGTACCTACCGGCATCAAAGTATTCAACTGGGTTGCAACCATGTGGCGGGGTGCAATGACCTTTGAAACGCCGATGCTGTTTGCTATCGCGTTTGTGGTCCTGTTTTCCATCGGTGGTTTTTCAGGTCTGATGCTGGCTATTACACCAGCTGATTTTCAATACCACGACACCTATTTCGTGGTTGCCCATTTTCATTATGTCCTGGTGACCGGGGCACTGTTCGCAATTATCGCGGCGGCGTACTATTGGTTACCGAAATGGACCGGGCATCGCTATCCCGAGCGCCTGGGTCAGATCCACTTCTGGTTGTCGGCAATCTCCGTGAATGTCTTGTTTTTCCCGCAACACTTCCTGGGTCTGGCCGGGATGCCGCGGCGGATTCCGGACTATGCGCTGCAATTTGCCGAATTCAACAGTGTTTCCTCGATCGGGGCTTTCGTTTTCGGGTTTTCGCAGCTACTGTTTCTGTATATCGTGATTCATACCATCCGTGGCGGCGAACCGGCCTCAAATCAGGTTTGGGAAGGGGCGCAAGGCCTGGAGTGGACCCTGTCCTCACCACCGCCATACCATAGTTTCAATGAGCCGCCCGAGCTGGAATCCGCAGCAGAGAAACATACCCCGGAGACGATTCATTCAAACTGAGCAGATAAAGACCATGCCCAAATTGATCGCTGCGCCGCTGCAAACCCCGTTAACAGCACTGCTCGGTTGCCGCTATCCGGTGTTGCAGGCCGGTATGGGTGGTGTGGCGCGGGCGGAACTGGCTGCTGCTGTCAGTGCCGCCGGCGGTTATGGTTTTCTCGGCATGGTGCGCGAGTCCGCTGCGCTGATCAGCAGTGAAATTGCAGAAGTGCGGCAGCGCACTGACCAGGCGTTCGGTGTCAATTTAATCCCTGCCGCGACCGATCCGGTGCTATTGGACGAAGAGCTGGCTGTCTGTTTTGAGGCCAGGGTGCATTCACTGTGTCTGTTCTGGGATGTTGTCCCCGAAGTGATTGCACGGGCGCACGCAGCCGGTTGTCTGGTGCTGTATCAGGTCGGCTCGGTAGCCGATGCGGTGGCGGCTGCTGAAGCGGGAGCGGATGCCATTATCGCGCAGGGTGTCGAGGCCGGTGGTCATGTGCGTGGCACGCTGGGCTCGCTGGTATTATTGCCACAAGTGGTGGCGGCAGTGGACGTGCCGGTCGTAGCCTGCGGCGGTTTTGCCTCCGGTACCAGTCTGGTTGCCGCGCTGGCTCTGGGCGCAGCCGGCATGCATTGTGGCACGGTCTTCCTGGCAACGCAGGAGTCTTTCGCCCATGCGTACCATAAACAGCGACTCGTCGACGCGTCTTCGGAAAACACAGTCTATACTGATATATTCGGCATCAACTGGCCGCCGGGAGCCCCGGTGCGGGTGCTGGCCAACAGCGTCACCGAAGCGCACCAGGATCATCTGCTGGGTCATGATCCCCGGACTTTGCCGCGCGAAGCAGTCGCCACGGACGACGGTCGGCCGGTTTACCGTTACAGCACTGACTCGCCGCTGCGAACCACAAGCGGCGCGCTGGAGCTTTGCCAGCATACGCCGGACAGGTGACGGGACAGGTGCACCGGATAGCCCCGGCGGGTGAACTGCTGGCTTCCATCATGCAGGAAGCCCAGACCAGCCTGACCCGGCTGAATAATAGTGCAAATTCAGAATAGGACTATGCATGCAAGATTGGAATGACATCAAGCGCTGGCGTCGGGCGCAGCGGGAACAGTTACTGGAGGCGCGTCTGGCAGCAGGGCGGGCGCAGCGGGAACAGTGGAATGCGCTCATCCTGCCCCAGCTGCGTGAGCTGCTCCCTGCGCCGGCTGGCCGGGTATTTGGTCTGTGCTGGCCGTTTAAAGGCGAGTTTGATGCCCGCGAGCTGGTTACCGAACTGCTTGAGCAGGGGGCGCAGGCCGCGCTGCCCGCGGTGGTGCAGGCGCGTGCCCCGCTGGAGTTCCGATTATGGCGACGGGAGACCCTACCGAACGCGGGGTGTATCAGATTCCGGTGCCCAAAAAACGTGAAGTAGTCGAGCCGGATGTGCTGCTGGTACCGCTGGTTGGCTTTGACGACAAGGCTTACCGGCTGGGCTACGGCGGCGGCTATTTCGACCGCACTATCGCTGCCATGCGGCAGCGACCTCTGGCCATTGGTATTGGCTATGAGCTAGCCCGCCTCAACACCATCTACCCGCAACCGCACGATATCCCGATGGATGCGATCGTCACCGAGCAGGGACTGTTCCGGCGTCCGGACTAATCTACCCAGGCGCGTGCGTTCTGAAACAATCGCAGCCAGGGCGCATCGTCCGACGATCCATCGTCTGACGGTCCGCCAGGCCAGTTGTCAGGCCGCCAGGACCATTGCACAGCGCGAAATACCCGCTCCGGATGCGGCATTAGAATAGTGACCCGTCCATCCTGATTGCAAAAACCCGTTAACCCCTGCGCGGAGCCGTTCGGATTGTACGGATAATGTTCGCTGGGCTGGCCGCTGTGATCGATATAGCGCAAGGTAACCCCTTCGCTTTGCAGTGCCTGCTGCGGCCCATCAGGGCTGGCGAACTCGGCCCGGCCTTCGCCGTGCGCGACTGCAATCGGCAGGCGCGCACCAGCCATGTCGCGAAACAAAATCGATGGCGAGGGCAAGACTTCCACCAGACTCAGGCGCGCTTCGAACTGTTCCACCCGATTGCGTACAAAGCGGGGCCAGTGGGTCGTCCCCGGTATCAGCTCACGCAGTCCGGCCAGCATCTGGCAGCCGTTGCACACCCCCAGCGCGAAGCTGTCCGGACGGTCAAAAAAAGCGGCGAACTGGTCCCGGGCACGACTATTGAACAGAATGGACTTGGCCCAGCCCTGGCCTGCGCCCAGCACGTCGCCGTAGGAAAAACCACCGCAGGCTGCCAGACCGCTGTACGCGTCCAGTGTGATCCGACCTTCCAGCAGATCGCTCATATGCACATCAATCGCGGTAAAACCGGCCCGCTCGAAAGCTGCGGCCATTTCGATCTGACCGTTCACGCCTTGCTCGCGCAAGATCGCAACTTTGGGTTTGCTGCCGAGGTTCAGATAGGGTGCGGCGGGATTGTTGTCCAGCCTGAAATCGAAGCTGACTGACAAACCGGGGTTTTGATCATTCAGCAGGGCATCAAAGGCCTCCCGGGCGCAGTCCGGGTCATCACGTAGCGCCTGCATGTGATAGCTGCCTGCTGACCAGTGCCGCCGCAATTCACTGCGTTTGGTGCTCAGCAGTGGCGCGCCGTTATGGTGCAGTAGCAGTTCATTATCCGCTCTGACCACCCCGATGACATGGCTGCACTGACCCAGCCCGGCCTGCTTCAGTGTTTGCAGCACGGCAGCGCGCTGTGCCGCCGGTATCTGGATAACAGCACCCAGTTCTTCGCAAAACAGCGCTGCCAGTGGATCGTTGCCCAGATCGTCCAGTAATACCGACCAGCCGCAGCCACCTGCGAAAGCCATCTCGCATAATGTTGCCAGCAAACCGCCGTCGGAACGGTCGTGATAAGCCAGCAGCAGGCCGGCGCGATTCAGTTCCTGGATAGCATCAAAGAAGGCCCGCAGCAGAGCGGCATCGTCCAGATCGGGCGGCGTGTCGCCTAATTGCTGATAAACCTGCGCCAGCACCGAGCCGCCCAGACGGTTACGAGCGCCGCCCAGATCGATCAGCAGCAGGTCGGACTCGCCTTGATCCGTGCGTAATTGCGGCGTCAGCGTGCGTCGTATATCGCTGACCGGCGCAAAGGCTGAGATGACCAGCGACAGCGGCGCGCTTACCGTTTTGCTGTGATCCTGCGCCTGCCAGACGGTCTTCATGGACAGTGAATCCTTACCAACCGGAATGGCAATGCCCAGCTGCGGGCACAGTTCCAGTCCGACCGCACGGACCGTATCGTACAGTGCTGCGTCTTCGCCGGGATGTCCGGCCGCTGCCATCCAGTTGGCTGACAGACGGATCGTGCCCAGTTCATCAATAGCCGCTGCGGCGATATTGGTAATGGCTTCAGCTACCGCCATACGACCGGAGGCCGGGGCATCGAGCAGTGCCAGCGGGCTGCGTTCGCCCATGCTCATGGCCTCACCGGTCCAGGCTTTGAAGCCGCTGGCGGTGACCGCGACATCGGCTACCGGTACCTGCCAGGGGCCCACCATCTGATCGCGGCAGACCAGGCCGCCTATGGTGCGATCACCAATGGTAATCAGAAAACTTTTATCGGCGACAGTGGGGTGCTGCAAAACCCGCGCAACGGCCTCGTTCAGGTCGATAGTCGCTGTCTCGAAAGGCGTTTTTTGCGGTGCTCGGTGCGAAACTTCTCGCAACATCCGTGGGGGTTTGCCTAACAACACTTCCAGCGGCATATCGATCGGGGTTTGTCCGCTTAACCGGTCGCTGACGATCAGCTCGCTGCGTTCGGTGGCATGGCCCAGTACCGCGTAGGGGCAGCGTTCACGCTGGCAAATCTGCTCAAACTCGCTGAGCTGATCAGCTGCAATGGCGAGTACATAGCGTTCCTGCGATTCATTGCACCAGATCTCTTTCGGTGACATGGCCGGATCATCGCAGGGAATTGCACGCAGCTCAAACCGAGCGCCGCGGCCAGCATCGTGGATAATTTCAGGCAGTGCATTACTAAGCCCGCCCGCGCCGACATCGTGAATGGACAACACCGGATTGGTTGCACCACGTGCCCAGCAGCGATCAATGACTTCCTGGCAGCGGCGCTGCATTTCCGGGTTATCGCGCTGCACCGAGGCGAAATCCAGCGCTTCCTCACTGGTCCCCGAGGCCATGCTGGAAGCAGCCCCGCCGCCCAGGCCAATCAGCATGGCCGGGCCGCCGAGCACGATAATCGGGGTGCCGACCGGCAAAGCTTGTTTGTCGACATGCTCGGCGCGAATATTGCCCAAACCGCCGGCAATCATGATCGGTTTATGGTAACCGCGCCGCTCGCCCGCGACGGTCTGTTCAAAAGCCCGGAAATAACCGCACAGAGCCGGGCGGCCAAATTCATTATTGAATGCCGCGCCACCGATGGGGCCTTCCAGCATGATATCCAGCGCGGTAGCGATACGCGCCGGATAACCGTAATCGTCCTCCCAGGGCTGGATAAAATCAGGAATACGCAGATTGGAGACACTGAAACCGACCAGTCCCGCTTTCGGCCGTGCACCACGCCCGGTCGCGCCCTCGTCGCGAATTTCGCCGCCCGAACCGGTGGCAGCACCGGGGTAGGGCGAGACTGCGGTCGGGTGGTTATGGGTTTCCACCTTCATCAGAATATGCACCGGCTCATGCTGATAGCCGTAGCACTGTGTTGCAGGCTGCGGGAAAAAACGCTCGGCTGGCCAGCCAGCCATAACGGCAGAATTGTCTTTATAGGCCGACAGAACGCCCTGGGGAGCATGCCGATAGGTGTTGCGGATCATGTCAAACAGTGATTGTGACTGCGCGACCCCGTCGATAATCCAGTCGGCATTGAAAATCTTGTGACGGCAGTGCTCCGAATTGGCTTGCGCGAACATCATCAGTTCGGCATCGGAGGGGTTGCGGCCCAGTGCCAGAAAATTCTCCAGTAAATAGTCGATCTCATCGTCAGACAAGGCCAGTCCCCAGTCTGCGTTGGCCTGGATCAACGCCTCTTTGCCTTTTGCCGTGATGTTGACATTGTGCAGCGGGCGGGCTGCAGCAGTCTGAAATAGCTGCGCCAGATCCTGTTGCTCAAACCGTACGGTCTGGGTCATGCGATCATGCAGCAGCGGTGCCAGTGTACTGCGCTGCGATTGCGTCAGGGGCGCGTCGGCGGACAGATAATAGGCGATACCGCGTTCGAGTCGGCGGATATTGCCAAGCCCGCAATGCTGTGCGATATCGCTCGCTTTGGACGACCAGGGCGAGATCGTCCCGGCACGCGGCAGTACGATCAGATCGGGGGCACCGGTCGGTGTGCTGTCGGCCGGCGGGCCGTAGCTCAGCAAGCGTTCCAGAATCTGTTGTTCGCTGGGGCTTAACGCAGATTGCGCATCGACAAAGTGTAAATAGCGCGCATCAATAGCTGTGATGGCAGGGCAACATGCCTGCACGACTGACAATAGACGCGCACGCCGAAAGGGCGACAGAACCGGACTTCCGGTAAGACAAATCATGCAACTCTCCGAGCGGGTCAGACGGGGGCGAAATGATACTGCATCCAGCGTCTTATTGCTGCGCCTGAACGCAGGAAAATTGCCAGATGCCCCGCTCTTTTTTGCCCGAGCCAACCGTATACGCCACTGGCATGCGTCAGTCGCGTATGGTCGGGGTTTAACTGGGTTTAGCCGTCTTGCGGAATTCTGAGTCTGGCACCAACGGACAGTTGCGGATCCTGCCGGTTCAGACCGTTGGTGCTGATCAGCCGGTCGAGGCTGACATTGTAGTGGGCGGCAATGCCATGCAGGGTGTCACCCCGCTGTACCAGATGACGCTGGTCGGCAGCAGATGTTTCGACCAGCTCGACACCAAGTAGCGGACGTTCCCGGGCATACTCTCTGATACCTTGCAAAATGGCATTGGCAAGTTTGTTCTGATAGCTGGCACTGCGTAATTTGCGTTCTTCGTTCGGATTGGAAATGAACGCGGTTTCGACCAGGATAGAGGGAATATCGGGTGATTTCAGCACGGCGAAATTCGCCCGCTCAATCTTGCGGCTGTGCAGTTTGCCAACCTGACGTAACTGTTTCAGAACTTTATTCCCCATCAGATTACTGTCAGCCAGCACCGCATCATGCACCATTTCAAATACGATCTGGCGTACCTGTTTGTCGGCGATGTCCAGCTCGTCGTCGATCAGATCAGATTTGTTTTCGCTTTCCGCCAGCCAGCGCGCCATGGTGCTGGAAGCACCTTTGGTCGACAGCATGAACACCGATGCGCCCTGCGGTCCGGCATCAAAATAGGCATCAGCGTGGATGGATACGAAAAGATCGGCTTTTTTGCTGCGCGCAATAGCAATGCGCCGGTACAGTTTTAAATAGTAATCGCCGTCACGAGTCAGGAAGGCCGACATGCCGGGTTCTTTATCAATGGCTTTTTTCAGGCGCTTGGCAATCTGCAGCACCACGTCTTTCTCGCGCGTTTTGCCAGGGCCAACAGCACCGGTATCCTTACCGCCATGGCCAGGATCTATGGCAATAACAATATCGCGCTTTTTACGCGTTAGCGTGGCGGTGGATTTTGCCGCGGTTTGTGCCCGGGCAGCTTCTTCCTTTGCTTTTTGGGCCTGAGCCAGCGCTTGTTGCCGTGCTTTGGCCTGTTCCCGCGCTTTAGCCTGTTTGCGCGCCTCTTCCTGTTCTCGTGCTTTGGCCTGAGCCAGTGCTTGTTTGCGCGCCTCTTCCTGTTCTCGTGCCTTGGCCTGGGCCAGCGCTTGCTCTCGTGCTCTAGCTTGCTCCCGCGCTTTGGCCTGGGCCTGCTGCTGCTCGCGTGCTCGGGCCTGAGCTTGAATCTGCGTGGGTGATAGCAATTCCAGCGCCGGCAGGTCGCCTATCCGGGCAGCGGATGGCGTGCTGATCATTTGTATCGGCGGTGGCTCGACAGAGACTGTCTGTACCGCTTGTTTGGGTGCCCTCTGATTGATTGCCTGGGAGGGTTGATTACGGAATAAATCGATCACCAGCCGGTGCCGCTGATCTTTTACGATACTGGTTTTACCACGGATCAGATCGTTCAGATCCAGCACGATTCGCAGATCACGCCCGTTGGGGCTACCCATGCGCACATTGCGGACATCACGCGAGCGCAGGTTGAGATTCAGGCCTTGCGTTGCGGCATTGGGCAGATCAATGACGTAACGGGGCGGGTCGGCCAGCAGAAAGGTTTCGGGCGCAGCGGCCTCACTGATATCGAAAATCAACTGTGTGCCGTCCTGTAACTCGACAATCCTGCCCCCTCCGAGGGTAACGGCTGCTAGCGTGCTGCTGGGAAACGCCAAAAACAAGCTGAGAAAGCAAACAATGATATTGATTTTCATTATGCTATGGAACTTCTGTGTCCAATTCTGATTTGATTATAAAACAACAACATGATAAAAAATAC
The DNA here is from genome assembly GCA_041396125.1 of Gammaproteobacteria bacterium. Taxonomy (GTDB): domain Bacteria; phylum Pseudomonadota; class Gammaproteobacteria; order Competibacterales; family Competibacteraceae; genus JAWKZG01. The sequence continues at coordinate 226,318 of JAWKZG010000006.1, forward strand.
AACAATAAATTATTGTTGTTGTGCGCTTGCAACCCATTGCTGCAGTTGGCGGGCGGCTATAGCGTCTTTTTCAGACCCTGCAGCCAGCGTGCAGCGGCGTCCGTTAGCCTGGTATAACAAGTGCACAGTGAGCGTCGCCGGCGGTAAATAACCATACCCCCGCTCTGGCCATTCGACAAGCAGAAGCGCCGGTGTATCCAGCAGATCGCGCAGGCCGATGTACTCCAGCTCTTCCGGATCGCCCAGGCGGTATAAGTCCAGGTGATAGACCATCAAGCCGGGCAGGGTGTAGGGCTCAATCAGGGTATAGGTTGGGCTTTTGACCTTGCCGCTATGTCCCAGGGCGCGCAGTACCGCTCGCGCCAGAGTGGTTTTGCCGGCCCCCAGATCACCGTGCAGATAGATCGTCCAGCCGGGTTTGACCACCGCCGCCAGCGCCGCGCCGAAGCGTTCGGTAGCCGCGTCGTCAGGCAGATCGAAGGATACGAGTGTTTGCATGGTTGTGCTTATCGGCCTGGATTGACCAGCCGCCGCAGAAAAGGCAACAGATCGCAGGCCAGCAGGCCGCGCTCGCCGTCTGCGGCTGCCAGATCGCCCGCTCTGGCATGTATAAAAACCGCCAGTCGGGCCGCCGGGTACGGGGGGATGCCTTGTGCCAGCAGACTGGCGATTACACCGCTGAGCACGTCACCCATGCCGCCCGTGCCCATGCCAGGGTTGCCGGCGCTGCACAGGGTGCAGTCAACCGCATCGGCGACCAGACTGCCCGCGCCTTTCAACACAATAACCCCGCCGTAGCGCTGCTGTAATGCTTGCACGGCAGCAAAGCGGTCGGCTTGCACGCTGGCCGTTGTGCTGCCCAGCAGGCGGGCGGCTTCACCGGGATGCGGGGTAAGTATCCAGTGCTCATTGCGATACGGCGCAGCGGCCAACATATTTAAGGCGTCGGCATCCAGCACCAATGGTTTACCGCTGGCCAGTGCGCTATCAAACAGACTGCGGCCCCAGTCGCGGGTACCCAGGCCCGGACCGACAGCCAGCACGGAAGCCCGATCCAGCAAAGCAGCCAGATCATTATCTTGTGCGACCCCGTGAAACATCAGTTCGGGCCGGACAGCAGCGTGCAGTCCGGCATGTTCGGCCCGGGTGGCGATGCTTACCAGTCCGGCACCGCAGCGAGCGGCAGCTTCGGCCGCCATGCGCGCAGCCCCGGCCATACCGAGATCGCCGCCCATGACCAGCACATGGCCATGCCGGCCTTTGTGCGAGCTGCGTGGCCGCGGCGGCAGCCAGCTGGCCAGATCATCGCCGCCGTAATGCTGGCTGGCATGCGGCAGGCCGTTAAAAATTGTGCCGGGCGTGTCCAGATCGTCGTACCAGAGCTGGCCGCAATAGTCGGGGCCGTCACCGGTCAGCAGTCCCTGTTTCAGCGCGATAAAAGTGACCGTCATCGCCGCCCGGACCGCGCAACCCAGTACCGCGCCGCTGTCGGCATGCAGACCGGAGGGAATATCCAGCGCCAGAATGGGTGCCTGGGCCATATTGATCGCCTGTATGGCCTGCGCCCAGTCGCCGCTGACCGGGCGTTGCAGACCCGTGCCGAGAATGGCGTCCACCAGCAGATCGGCGTCGTTCAGAAGAGCTGTCTCGAACGGTTGCACCGGCACGCCCGCGCTGACGGCATCGTGCCAGGCGGTAGCGGCATCGCCCGCCAGTTTGGTCGGGTCCTGCAGGGTCAGCACTTGTGCGGCAAGTCCTGCTGCCTGCGCCAGTCGCGCCACGACATAACCGTCTCCGCCGTTATTGCCCGCACCGCAGATCACCGTGATGCGGACAGCATCGGGCCAATGTTTGCGCAGGACCGAAAATGCGCCTTGCCCGGCCTGGCACATCAAGGTATAACCCGCAATGCCGTGATCCTGTATGGCGCGGCGATCCAGCTCGCGCACTTGCGCGGCGCGGTACAGCGGGAATGACTGAGTGGATAATACCGGTATTAACATTGATTAATTCTCAACACTATCAGGCTGGTACACATCAAACCGAGCAGGCTCAACCGGAGCCGGTCGGCAATTTGCCGGAACTGGCCGCCAATATCAAGCAATGGGGCCGTGAACTGGGGTTTCAACAGATCGGTATCAGCGGTATCGATCTGACCGAGCACGAAACTCATCTGCGTAACTGGCTGGCAGCCGGCTTTCAGGGCGAAATGGCCTATATGGCCCGACATGGTAGCAAACGCAGTCGACCGGCTGAACTGATTCCCGGCACGATTCGTGTGCTGTCGGCCCGCATGGATTACCAGCCGCCTGCGGCAGCCGAGGCCTGGGCAGTATTGGACAACCCGCAGCTGGGATTCATTTCGCGTTATGCCCTGGGTCGTGACTATCATAAAGTGCTGCGCGGGCGATTGCAGCAACTGGCGCGCCGGATTGAGTCGGCTATCGGCCCGTTCGGCTACCGGGTGTTCAGCGACAGTGCGCCGGTGCTGGAGAAAGCACTGGCGCAGCAGGCGGGCCTGGGCTGGATCGGCAAACACAGCAATCTGATTAACAGCAAAGCCGGGTCCTGGTTTTTCCTGGGCGAGGTGTATACCGATCTGCCGTTGCCGGTTGATGCCCCGGCCGGTTTTCATTGCGGCTCCTGCAGCGCCTGTCTGACAGCCTGTCCGACACAGGCCATTGTTGCGCCATTCCAGGTCGATGCCCGGCGTTGTATTTCATATCATACGATTGAACTGCACGGGCCGATTCCACTGCAGTTCCGGCGCGCCATGGGCAATCGCATTTATGGCTGCGACGATTGCCAGCTGGTATGTCCCTGGAATAAATTTGCGCGCCCGACCACCGAAGCCGATTTCCACCCCCGCCACGCTCTGGATGCTCCGGCCTTGCTGACTTTATGGCATTGGACCGAAACCGAATTTCTGCAGCGTATGGAAGGCTCGCCGATCCGCCGTATCGGTTATCAGCGCTGGCTGCGTAATATTGCTGTTGCACTGGGCAATGCGCCTTATACCGAGGCCATTGTCACGGCGCTGGAGCACAAGCGTGCGGCGGTGTCCGAACTGGTGCAAGAGCATATCGACTGGGCCTTAAGCGAACAACAAGGAAAAAAAGCAAAGCATGATGTCTGATTCCCGTTTCGACCGGTATGTCTGCTGTGGCAGTCAGTATGGCCTGGTCACAGCATGAGCGAAATGCTGTTATTGCAGGCGGCTGTCGCCCTGCTGGCGTTTTTCTGCGCCGGGATCGTGAAAGGCACGCTGGGGGTGGGATTACCCCTGGTTGCCTTGCCGATCACCGCTATGGTGATGCCGCCAGCGCAGGCGATGGCGCTGACCATTGGGCCCATTCTGGTATCGAATTTATGGCAGGTCATTGAAGCCGGCATTCTGCGAACAGCGGTGCAGCGTTTCGGCACGCTGCTGCTGGGGCTGTCCGTTGGGATTGTCATAGGCGGGGCACTGCTGTCGTGGGTCGATGTGCGAACCAGTCTGCTGCTGCTGGGGACGGTGTTGCTGGGCTTTTGTGCGGCGCAGGTATTGCCTACACGCTGGCGCATCCAGCGCCGTGACGAACGCTGGCTGAGTCCGCTGGCAGGACTCGCATCAGGCTTTGTCGGCGGACTGACCGGCCTGTACGGCACGATCATACTGAGTTATCTGATCGCGCTGCGGCTGGACAAAGACACCTTTGTTGGCACGATCTCTTTATTGTATCTGGTGGGTATTATCGTGCTGAGCGCGACCCTGGCCGGGCATCGGTTACTGACCGTGACGGAGCTGATCGGCACCGTTTTGGTGCTGTTGCCGACTTTTGCCGGCATGCTGCTGGGGCGACGGCTGCGACAGCGTATTTCGCAGCCCTTGTTCCGCCAGCTGTTACTGTTGTTACTGACCGTGATCGGCAGTTCCCTGATCTGGCGCGGCTGGCACTAAGCGTCCCCGCCGCAGTATCCGAATATCTCAATAACCCAGGGCGCAGCCGTCTTTGCGCGGATCAGAACCGCCGCGGAGCACACCCTGCTGCCAGTCGATCCAGATCGCCTGGCCACCGCCCAGTGGTCTGGCAGTAGGGATCAGCGTGTGACCGCGTTGGGTCAGGGCGGCGCGGGTGCCGGCCGGACTCCCGGTTTCAACCGCGACCGGACCTTGCTGTTCAGCGAACAAACGCGGGCAATCGATGGCCTGTTGCAAGTCCATTTCAAAATCGATGAGATTGGCCAGCAGATGAGTATGGCCGTTAGCCTGATAATGGCCGCCCATGACCCCGAAAGGCATCACCGCACGACCCCCTTTGACCAGCATGCCGGGAATAATGGTATGCAGGGGCCGCTTGTTGGGGGCGATACAGTTGGGATGGCCGGGATCAATGACAAAACTACTGCCCCGACTGTGCAGGCAGACTCCGCTCAGGGGGGCCATCTGGGCGCTGCCGAAGGAATGAAACAGCGAATTGATAAAGCTGACCGCATTACCCTCGCGATCAACCACACACAGATAGACCGTATCGGCATGATCGGGGAAGTTCGAGGCAGGAAATTCACCTAACACCTGGTCTGGTTTGATCAGACTACGAAGCTTGTCAGCATGCGCCCGTGACAGCATCTGCGCGGTCGGGACACGGGTCTGCAGTGGATCGCCCAAATAGCTGTCACGGTCATGATAGGCCAGCCGTTTGGCTTCGATCTGCAGGTGAAAGCGCTCTGCGCCCAGAGGGTCGAGTGCTGCCAGATCAAAGCCTTCCAGAATATTCAGCATCTGCAGAGCCGCGATGCCCTGGCCGTTGGGCGGGCATTCGAAAACCTGATAGCCGCGATAGTCGGTCTGGATTGGTTCGACATACTCGCCGCCGGCGGCTGCGAAATCGTCCAGAGTATGCAGGCCGCCCAGGTTTTGCAGGGTGGTGACGATGTCTTCAGCTACCGGGCCCAGATAAAACCCGTCACGGCCCTGTTGGGCAATGTTTTCGAGTGTTGCCGCCAGTTCGGGTTGCTGATGTTTGCTGCCGGTGGCAGGCGGCGCGCCCTGCGGTAACAGAATGCGGGCGGCTGCCGGATCGGAGGCCAGCAGTTCGGCTTCCAGGGCCCAGTCGGACGCGACCCGGGCGGTAATCGGATAGCCTTCGCGGGCCAGCCGTATGGCCGGAGCCAGCACCTCGGCAAGAGATAAAACACCATGATCGGCAATCAGGCGGCACCAGGCATCCACTGCACCGGGTATGGTAACTGCGTGCGGTGAGTGACGTTCAATGGTGTCTATATCATGCTCAAGATACCAGTTGACGTCCGCCGCTGCCGGTGCCCGCCCCGAGCCGTTATAAGCCACGATGTCGGCGCTGCCCTGTGGTGCATACAACATAAAGCAATCGCCACCAATTCCGGTTGACTGCGGTTCGACCACACACTGTACTGCACAGGCGGCGACCGCGGCGTCCATGGCATTGCCGCCTGCTTGCAGGATACTGATGGCGGTCTGGCTTGCCAGCGGGTGAGAGGTGGCAGCCATACCGTTACAGCTCATCACGGTGGAGCGGCCAGGAAGTTCAAAATTACGCATAAGGTATCCCGTTGTTTGGTGAATGGGAGATTGTTGAATACGCCACTGGCACAATTACGATGCTTTACCTTTCTTATTGTCTATTCTGGACCAGGTATCCCGCAGCGTGACAGTACGGTTGAAGACCGGCCGATCCGGTCGATGGTCTTTACTGTCGCTGCAGAAATAACCCAGCCGCTCGAACTGGAAGCGGGTTGCCGGTGCGGCCTGTTCAGTACCGGGCTCCAGCCAGGCTGTGTCGAGTACGGTCAGAGACGTCGGGTTAAGTTGGGTCTGGAAATCATCCAGACTGGGGTTCTGCTCCTGAAACAGCCGGTCGTACAGGCGTACCTCGGCCTTGACGCCGTGGGCGGCACTGACCCAGTGAATGATGCCTTTGACTTTGCGTTCACCCGAGAAATCCGCCTGGCAGCGCAACTCGATCACATCCCCGGCGTCGTTTTTAATGACGTCCGTACAGTCCAGAATAGGTCCGTAACGTAACTTGACCGAGCCACCGGGGGTCAGCCGGAAATACTTGCGCGGCGGATTTTCCATGAAATCGTCCTGTTCGATGTAAATCTCGCGTGAGAACGGTATCGTCCGTTGTCCCATCTGTTCGTTTTTAGGATGCGCGGCAGCACTGAAAGTTTCCGTTTTATCCGCCGGGTAATTTTCGATCACGACTTTCAGCGGATGCAAAACGGCCATCGCTCGCGGTGCGGTACGATCCAGATCTTCCCGCACTGAGTTTTCCAGCAGACTCAGTTCGATCCGGTTGTCCTGTTTGGTGACGCCGATACGTTCGCAGAAATCGCGGATTGAGGCCGGCGTAAAGCCGCGTCGGCGCATGCCGGCAATGGTTGGCATGCGCGGATCATCCCAGCCGGCAACATAATTTTCGCTGACCAGGGTGTTCAGCAGGCGTTTACTCATGACCGTATAGTCGAGATTCAGGCGCGAGAACTCGTACTGACGCGGCCGACTGGGCACGCTGAGATGCTCGATCAACCAGTCGTATAAAGGCCGGTGTGCCTCGAATTCCAGCGTGCAGATCGAATGCGTTACGCCTTCAATTGCATCTGATTGCCCGTGCGCGAAGTCATATAAAGGATAAATGCACCAGGCGTCACCGGTACGGTGGTGGGTGGCCCGGCGAATGCGGTACAGCACCGGGTCGCGCAGATTCATATTGGGCGACTGCATATCGATTTTAGCCCGCAGGACATGCGTACCATCGGCAAATTCACCGGCCCGCATGCGCCGGAACAAATCCAGGTTTTCGGCTACGGAGCGGTCGCGATACGGACTGTTACGGCCCGGTTCGGTCAGGGTGCCGCGATTTTCACGCATGGCCTCGGCGCTCTGGCTGTCGACATACGCCAGACCTTGTTCGATCAGCTCTTCGGCCCATTGGTACAACTGCTCGAAATAATCCGACGCATGATACAGATGCTCGCCCCAGTCGAAACCCAGCCATTGCACATCGCGCTTGATGGATTCCATGTACTCTTCGCTTTCTTTCAGCGGGTTGGTGTCATCGAAGCGCAGATGGCAGCGGCCATTGAAATCGCGTGCCAGGCCGAAGTTCAAACAAATCGATTTGGCGTGACCGATATGCAGATAACCGTTCGGCTCGGGCGGAAAGCGGGTAATAATCTGCGCGTACTTACCTTCCGCCAGATCGCGTTCAACGATCTGGCGGATGAAATTACTGGCGCTGGCTGTTGTGGTGTCGGATTCGCTCATACTGTTCAGTCCTTGGTTTTAACCTGCCGTTGCCGGCGACGCTAATACATAAAAATGGGCTGATTATAGTGCAAAGCGAAGCCGAGTAGGGGGCAGGCGTGCAGGTTTCATCTCTTCGCTCAGGCTGTGCTGGCGGCGCTGTACAAAATCGTCCAGAAATGCCAGAAACTTGGCTACGGCAGCATTGCCCTCAGCCAGCCGCTGTGGATTGGGCTGGAATTCCAGCGCGCCCGGAATAGCCAGCGACCAGCGCCGGATCGTTAAAGACCAGACTGCTGGTATGGTGCTCGTACAGCAGGCTGTCGGCACCAAACAAAGGCAGGAAGGTCTGTCGTTTGTCCGAGCTGAAACGTGTGGGCTTACGGTAAGCCTGATAGCAGTCTGCATGCCGGGTCAGATAAAACCCGCCATCCGGGCAGCGGTGCGCAGGATCGTGTTCTCTCAGGGCCTGAAAATAAGGGTAAGGATCGGCAAAGTAATCCGCCGGCAGCTGCGCCGGATTGAAACGCTGTGCGATCAGCGCGGGATTTATATCAGACATCAGTTACCTGCTCCTGCCTTCATTGATCAGCGGCATTGTTGCAGAAAACCCGGTAGCTCAGCAGTGTCGGGACTGATGATCTTCCTTGAGGGCGGTATTGTTGCACAGGTCGGTTAAACAACAGATAAAGCGGGAAAGCGGGTCAAAATTCAACTATTATTAACATTCATCCATTATGTCCTGTCTGCTCGACAGATTGACGACTGGCTATGCCATTCCCTGGCATAGTTGGCACGTAACAGCATGTTGGAACAGGGTGTCCGTTTGCATACCCTATAAACCATAGTATTTACAGATGCCCAACACTATCCATATCGTCATCGTCGATGATTCCCCGGAAGACCGCGCCCTGGTCAGACGCACGCTGCTTGGCCACTCAGGCAAACGCTGGCGTTTCAGCGAAGCCGATAGCGGTGAACAGGCGCTGACGCTGTGCCAGCAGGTGCCTGCGCCTGATGTGATGTTGCTGGATATGGACCTGCCGGACATGACAGGGCTGGAAATCCTCGAGGCACTAACCGATGAGGACGGTCAAATACCGTTACCCGTGGTGGTTCTGACCGGTTTAATGAGCTCTAAAAATGCCGAGATCGCGCTTGCTGCGGGCGCGCAAGACTTTTTTCAGAAATCCTTTCTGGATAGTCAGATGCTGAGCCAGATCATCACTAACTCGGTCGAGCGCTACCGCTTGCAGGCCAAGCAGCGCGAGTTTGAGAGTTCGCTGGCGCGGGCTTTGCGCAATGCCGACACCGCCAATCAGGCAAAAAGCGAATTTCTGGCCAATATGAGCCACGAGATACGCACCCCAATGACCGCGATCCTGGGTTATGCCGATCTGCTCGCTGCCCGCTTGCAGGACCCTGATGATTTGACCAGCCTGGATGCGATCAAACGCAATGGCCAGCATCTACTGGAGCTGATCAACGACATCCTCGATCTGTCAAAAGTCGAGTCGGGCAAACTGGAACTGCGGCTGGAACAGGTCAATCTGCCCCGACTGCTGGCCGACGTGCGTTCGCTGATGGGGGTGCGGGCGCAAGAAAAGAACATTCCGCTGACGGTCGAATACCGCAGCCGGATACCGCAGACTATCGTTACCGACGCTACCCGGCTGCGCCAGATTCTGATCAACCTGCTCGGTAACGCGATCAAATTCACCGAGCACGGTGAGGTCAAACTGGCGGTGGATTTCAGTGCAGACGAGCAGCCACAGTTGACACTGGCCGTGATTGACACCGGTATCGGCATTGCTGCCGACGAGCAGCCGGCGCTGTTTCAGCCGTTCAGCCAGGGCAGCGAGGCGCATCGCTACGGCGGCACCGGGCTTGGTCTGGTGGTCAGTCAGCGTCTGGCAACACTGCTGGGCGGTGAGATCACAGTCAGCAGCCGACCGCAGGCAGGCAGTACCTTCAGTTTGATTATCCCTGTCGATACCGCCGGGGCTGCGCTGGTCGAAGCACCGTGCGAGGTGGTTGCTTTGTCGCTGTCCGCGCAGCCGGCCCTGCCGACCCTCAGGGGCCGGGTGCTGGTCGCCGATGACCGGCTGGATATCCGCTATCTGCTGCAGGGGTTTATCGAACAGGCTGGGGCGAGCGCTATCGGGGTTAAAAATGGCGCGGCAGCAGTCGCCGCAGTACAAGCAGCCGAAGCGGCCGGGCAGCCTGTAGATGCCGTGGTGATGGATATGCACATGCCGGTCCAGAACGGCTTTCAGGCCACGCAGGAGCTTCGTGCGGCGGGGTTTCAACGGCCCATTATTGCACTGACGGCCAGTGTCATGGCTGGCGAGCGCGCGCGCTGTCTGGAAGCCGGTTGCGACGTTTTTTTGAGTAAACCGGTAGAAGCCCAAGCGCTGATTGCAGCGCTGGCCAAGCAACTGTCTAAGCCGCGTTCATCGGACAGCTCACCCGAAAGCCCGCCCGCTGGTCTGTCGGATAATGCAGCGGACAGCCTGCATGTGCTCCTGGTCGAGGACAATGAAGATGCCCGCAAGGCCACGGCCCGGCTGTTGCAGTTGGCCGGTTTTCAGGTGAGCGCGGCGGATAATGGAGCGAGTGCATTGCAATTGACAGGCGCTAAGCGGCCTCCCGATATTGCTTTGGTTGACATTAATCTGCCTGATATGGACGGCTATGCCCTGGTGCAGCAGCTCAAAATGCTGCCAGGGACGGAGCACATGCGATTTATCGCGCTGTCGGGTCAGGTGCCGGATTGTGATTTGCCAGCGGCCGGCTGTTTCGATCAGCATCTGCTCAAGCCGGTCGGTCTGAGCGAACTGCTGGCAGTATTGCCATCCAGCGGCAGCAAGCTAAACCCACAGCGCCAGCGCGAGACGCCGGGAATTAACCATTAATGACTGATCAAACCAGGCCGGAACCGACCCTGCTGCCAGGTGAAGAGGTCGATCTCAGCAACTGTGATCGTGAACCGATTCATATACCGGGCTCGATTCAGGCCCACGGTGCCTTGCTGGTGCTGCGTGCGACAGACCTGCATATTGTGCAGGTCAGCCAGGACATTGCCCGCTGGGTGGGGAAATCGCCGGCGGCACTGATCGGCCAGCCCTGTGCTGCGTTATTTAATCACACCCAGCAGAGTTTGCTGCGTAACGCGCTGGCGCAGGGCCGGTTTGAACTCAACCCGCTGTATTTGTTCACTTGCGCGCTTCTGCCCGATGAACCGCCACTGGATATCACCGCCCACAGCAGCGATGGTCTGGTATTGCTGGAATTGGAACCGCAGGGGCGTTCGCAGGACAGTGCACCGGATTACTACACGCTGGTTAAACATTCGTTGACCAGGCTGCCGGCCGCTGTCGGCTTGCAGGCGTTCTGCCAGCAAGTTGCCGAGGAGGTACGGGTACTGTGCGCGATGGATCGGGTGATGATCTACCGGTTCCAGCCCGATGACAGTGGCTGGGTATATGCTGAAAGCAAACGCGACGATCTGGAGCCTTTTCTGGATCTGCATTATCCGGCTTCCGATATTCCGCGCCAGGCACGTGCGCTGTACCTGCGCAACTGGTTGCGGCTGATCCCGGATGTCGGCTATCGGCCGCAGCCGCTTTGTCCACCGACTGATCCGCTGAACGAACACCCGCTGGATTTGAGTTTCTGTTCGCTGCGCAGTGTCTCACCCGTACACATCGAGTATTTGCAGAACATGGGTGTCAAAGCCTCGATGTCAATCTCGCTCATCAAGGACGGCGCACTCTGGGGGCTGATTGCCTGTCATCATTATGCGCCCCGTTACCTGTCCTACCAGGTGCGCGCGGCTTGCGAGTTTTTGGGCCAGGTGGTGTCGCTGCAACTGGGCGCTCAGGAACACGCCGAACACAACGAATACCGGCTCAAACTTAGCACCGTGCGGGAACGCTTAACCGCCGGCATGGGCAGCGAGACCGATGTTGCCGGGCACCTCCTGAACAGGTCCACTAATCTGCTTGATTTTATCGACGCCAGTGGTGTTGCCGTCTGCATCAATGGACACTTGTCGGTGCGGGGCCACACGCCGGATGAGCATGCTCTGCGGGCGTTGGTGAGCTGGCTGGCCGAGGAACGCGACGAGCAGGTATTTGCCACTGACGCTCTGGCTCTGCTTTACCCGGATGCCAGGGCTTTTCCAGGCATTGTCAGCGGGTTGCTGGCTGTACAGGTGTCCCGTAAACGGCGCGACTTTATTCTTTGGTTCCGCCCGGAAACGGCGCAAACCGTCAACTGGGCCGGCGATCCGCATAAGCCGGTACGCAGTGGCCCGCTGGGTGAGCGGCTAACGCCCCGCCAGTCATTTGCTGCCTGGCGTGAGACGGTACGATTGCATGCTGTGCCCTGGCTGGAGGTTGAAATCGAAGCGGCCCGCAAGCTGCGTCTGGAGGTCATGGACGTGGTGATCGAACGGGTCGAACAACTGGCCCGGCTGAATGCCGAGCTGGCGCAAAGCAACGAAGAGCTGGACGCTTTTGCCTTTATTGCCTCGCATGACTTGAAAGAACCGCTGCGTGGCATATACAGCTACAGCCAGATGTTGTTGCGGGATCTCGAGAACCAGCTGGATGAGGTGTCACAGGAGCGGCTGCACGCGCTGGAACGGCTGGCTAAACGCATGGAAAGTCTGATCGATTCCTTGCTGGATTACTCGCGAGTCGGTCGCCAGATGCTGGATCTTGAAGATGTCGACCTCAATGAATTATTGAGCGAAGCGCTGGAATTGCTCAGTGCCCGACGCGCTGAAACCGCTATTGAGCTGCGTGTGCCACGGCCCCTGCCGATTTTGCGCTGCGACGCTATACAGGTGCGCGAGGTACTGACCAATCTGATCGGCAACGCGATCAAATACCGTTCCGGCTCTGATGGCTGGGTTGAAATCGGTTTTCTGGCACCCGGTGACCCGGCACACGATGAAATGGCCGGTCGCACAGAGCAGCTGGCTAACGAGAGGGTGTTCTACGTGCGTGACAACGGTATCGGCATCCGGGAGCGTCATCTGCAGCGTGTTTTTGTTCTGTTCAAACGTCTGCACGGGCGTGACGACTATGGCGGTGGCACGGGTATTGGTTTGACTATCGTAAAAAAGATTGTCGAACGCCACGGTGGCCAGATCTGGGTCGATTCAACACCGGGTCAGGGTTCGACCTTTTATTTTACGCTGCACAGCGAGGGCAACTGGTGAGCGATAATCTTTGTTCCGCGCCGATTCTGGTACTCGAAGATAACGATCAGGATTTCGATATCATTCAGCAGGTTTTTGATAGCAAGGGTATCGGCAACCCCTTGCTGCGTTTCCATAACGGGGATCAGTGCCTTGATCATCTGGCGCAACGTCGCCCATCGAGCCTGCTGCCAGCGTTATTGGTGCTGGATCTCAATACGCCCGGCACCGACGGCCGCGAGGTGCTGACCGAAATCAAGCGTGATCCGCAGTTAAAAACCATCCCGGTGATCGTGATGAGCAGTTCTGCCAATCCCAAAGATATTGAATTTTGTTATGCCAACGGTGCTAACAGTTATCAGGTCAAGCCCATGGACATTTCTGAATTCGACCGGCGGTTGCAGGCACTGGTTGAATACTGGCTGGCCACCGCAGTATTGCCGGCAGCAATCCAGCACCGTGTCTGACGCTGCCGTCCCTACACCTTGCCGGCTTCAGACAGGCTTTGCTGCGCAGGCAGCAAAAACCGGAAACACGGTAAATCCCCCGAACACCCTTATGGCCCGGCTGAAACACACTACCCGGTACCAGCATGCAGCGGTTGAACGGCTGGTCGATCTGGATCAGTTGAGCGCATCGCCAGCACGTTACCAGCGCTGGTTGCAACGCCTGTACGGGCTTTATGCGCCACTGGAAGACAGTTTGGCGCAGCTACCGTGGACAGAAGTCGGACTGGATTTCGATGCCCGGCGTAAAACCGCGTTGCTGGTGCAGGATCTGACTGCCCTCGGCACTTGTGATGAGATACAGCGCACTGCCCGCTGTCAGCAGTTGCCGACACTGACCACTCTGGCTCAGGGTTTCGGTTGTTTGTATGTGCTCGAAGGCGCTACCCTGGGCGGTCGTATCATCGCCCGGCGGTTGTCTGCGCGGCTGTCCGTCAGCGCGCAGCACGGCGGGCGTTTTTATCACTGTTACGGCCCGCATGGCGGCACGATGTGGCAGCACTTCGGTCATGCCGCGACGGCTTACGCAGCGACTCACCCCGAGTGCACGCACAGTATTCTTGATGCGGCGTGTGCTACTTTCCAGTGTTTTGAGCAGTGGCTCGGTGAGTGGGAGCGGGAGTGACGGTCCCGCTCAACAGACTATTGACGCGCTGCCGACAGGGCCTTATTCCTGATAATAGCCCACTACATCGCCTTCGGTAGTGACACCCAAACCGTTCAGCAAGCGGTTGGAATAATTGAAATAGGCGCAAACCTGGTTGACTTCCAGAATTTCGCTGTCCTCGCAGCCGGCCTGCTTGAGTGCGTCCCAGTCGGCGCGTTCCATCTTGCCGACCGCAACCGTTAATTTGCCGGCATAGCGCAGCAGAGCCAGTTCCTTGCCCTCGAATTCGCGCTCCGGGGCCTGCTCCTGCAGGGCCTGATAAATACGCTCGGCCCGTTCCGGGTCTTTTAACAGGCGGCGACAATTAGCCCAGTGATGGGTCAGGCTGTACTCGCACTGGTTCAGCATGCTGGTATACGACGCGATGGCCTCCAGAAACCAGAAGGGCAGGGTGTTGTCCGGGTTGTGTAGCACACTGCGATACAGCACCACATGGCCTTCCATGGTGTGTGGGCGCAAGCTGTGTGCGCGCATGACATTGTCTACAGTGCCGTGCGGGGTACGGACTTTATCGTACATTTCCTGGAGCAGGCCATCCGCCTGCTCGACCGGAATCATATGGATCCAGGCACTCATCAGAGTTTCAGCTCCTTCGGTTGGGGGGCGCGCTCAAAAACGCGGTAAACCATGGGTTCGAAAAATTCCAGGGGGGCGCAGTCATAATTCGGGTCCAGCGCGTTTTGATCATAGCGTGCGACCCATTCCGCAGTCCATTCGAAGTGCGGGTGACCGCGCCAGCGTTCGCGGGCATGGCGGTCAAAGGCCGGGTCGGGGTGGCCATGAACATGGATATTCTGGAAAATCGGATGATGCAGCAGCATCCAGTGATTAGCCTCGGAAATATAGGCACCCAGTAGCGAAGCAGCAAACTCGGCATGCATTTCCGGGCAGATCACAAAGCCGATATCATGCAGCAGGCTGACCACCACGGTTTCTTCATCGCGCCCATCGCGCAGGGCCAGCGTAGCGGATTGCAGACAATGGCGGTAATTGTTGATCTGATAGCCAAAAGTCGGTGCTTCCCGCATGGCACGAAACATCGCCAGCACCTGTCCGGCCTGGTGTTCGGCGCGGAAGGTTGCCCGCTGTTGTTCCAGGAGCTGCCAGTCCTGTGTCTGCATGGCTTCCATTTCGGTAGCATTGATATAGTGCCACTCGGCGTGTGCCAGCGGACAACGTTGTGATCCCCGGTTCATAATACCTCTACAGCTTGATCTATCTGGGGCACTCGCTTTCGGAGTGCTTCTTTAGCGCTACAATATCGAATACACTTCATAGTGCAATAGCTGTTATGCCTGATGCAATACCGGCCGAGAGAATCTGCCCCAGAGAATTCACAAGAGAATCTGAATGAATGCAGTTGTGTTATCCATTAGCCTTGATTTTTTGCTCGCGCTGTCCCAGTGCCCGCTGAATCCGGGCTTGCTAACGCCCGTACCAGCAGCCTGGCTCGCAATCTGGGCGTAACGGTGCAGAAATCTTCTTCGACGGCGTCTGCCGCACCGCGCTCACATCCGTCCCGACGCACCGCCTGGTGGCGTTCAGGTTGGTTCGATAGTGTTGTTTTTGCACTGCTGATGCTGGGCCTGGGCTGGCTGACAGTCAGCGGTGCCCAGAGCATGGGGTATAACTGGCAGTGGTATCGCGTGCCGCAGTATTTGTATCGGGTTATCGATGATGAACTGATCTGGGGCCCGCTGCTGCGAGGGGTGTGGGTGACGCTGCAAATCACCCTCTACAGCACCGTGCTGACCTTGCTGATCGGTCTGCTGACAACCTTGCTGCGGATGTCGAACTCGGTTGCCGGACATGCTCTGGCGACGATTTATCTGGAATTGATCCGCAATACGCCTTTACTGGTGCAGATGTTTGTATTTTACTTCGTACTGGCCCCGATTTTCGGCATAGACCGGTTCTGGGTCGGCGTGCTGTGTCTGTCGTTTTTCGAAGGCTCGTTCGCTGCCGAGATCATCCGGGCGGGTATTCTGGGCGTCGCCCGCGGTCAGTGGGAAGCCAGTTCCAGTATCGGTCTGGGCCGATTGCAAACCTATCGCTATATTGTATTACCGCAGGCGGTGCCGTTGATGCTGCCGCCGTTGACCAGCCTGGTCATTAATCTGATCAAGAATTCCGCTATCGTCAGTGTGATTGCGGTGTTTGATCTGACCACTGAGGGCCGCAATATTATCGCAGACACCTTCATGAGCTTTGAAATCTGGCTCACAGTGGCTGCCATGTATCTGGTTCTGACGGTCACATTGTCCGTCCTGGTGGGGCTACTCGAAAAACGGGTACAGGCCCGCTAGCTGTGTTGAGCGTTTCGCCCCCTTCCCTGCAATGGAATCACAAGCCAATACACGGAGCGAAGGGGATTTTTGTGCTGATGCGCGGGTGACCCGTGTAGAGAACTACGTTGGGTATGCCGTTACGCGTCATTAAAAATAACCCAGGAGAACTTATGCAAGCCAAATTCTTTTCCACCTCTGGTTTATCACGAGGCATTTTATCGGGCCTTATCCTGCTGGTCACCCTGCTGGTTGGCGCTAACGCGCTGGCGCAATCAGTGCAACAGGAGCTGTCCTCCGGCAGTGTGCTGGAAACCATCAAACAGCGCGGCACCCTGAAAGTCGGTATGTCAACTTTCGTGCCCTGGGCCATGCGCAACAAAGAAGGCGAGTTGATCGGTTTCGAGATTGATGTCGCCACCAAGCTGGCAGAGGATATGGGGGTCGGCATCGAATTTGTGCCGACAGCCTGGGATGGCATCATTCCGGCCCTGCTGGCAGGCAAATTCGATGTCATCATCGGTGGTATGAGCATTACCCCGCAGCGCAATCTGACGGTCAACTTCACCATGCCCTACGCCCATTCCGGGCAGGGTATCGCAGCCAATAAAAAACTGGCTGAAGGGTTGCAATGGCCGGATGATTACAATAGTACGGATGTCACCTTCACCTGCCGCCGGGGTGCCACACCCTGTACCCTGGTCCAGAAAATGTTTCCGAAAGCCACGCTGCGCCAATTCGATGACGATGCCCAGGCGGGCCAGGAAGTCCTGAACGGCAATGCTCATGCGGTGGTTTCCAGCCAGCCCAAGCCGAACTTTTATATCATCGATAATCCCGATGTACTGTTTGCGCCGACCCGTGAAAACATCACCGAAGGGAACGAGGCTTTCGCTTTACGCAAAGGCGATCCGGATGCCTTGAATTTCTTCTCCAACTGGATTCTGGTCAATACCAGCAACGGCTGGCTTGCCGAGCGGCATGCTTTCTGGTTTAACAGCCGGGACTGGGCCGATCAGGTCAACGATCAGTAAGGCTACTGAGCACGGAGCAAGGGGAGACCGGGCCTGATGTCACCTTATAGTAACCGGAAGCGCCGTCTGCACTGGCTGGATTTCATCATCATTGCGCTGATGCTGGGTCTGGTCGGGTATGTGTATTATCGGGTGGACACGGTGCTGCACTATAATTGGGACTGGTCTTTCCTGCCGCAGTATCTGCTGCGCTGGGATGAACAGCAGCAACACTGGGTTGCCAATATTCTGCTGCAGGGTTTGCTGACCACTTTGCGGCTGGCGTTCTGGAGCATGTTGCTGGCTGCGTTTATCGGCACCCTGATGGGCGTCATGCGCACGGCTAAACGGCTGCTGCCGCGCCTGATTTCCCGCATTTACGTCGAACTGATTCGCAATATTCCGCCGCTGGTTTTCATTTTTATCTTTTATTTTTTCATCAGCGGCCAGCTTATGCCTTTGCTGGGCATCGAAGACTTTATCCGCAGTGCTTCACCGGACACCCTGAATATCCTCGGCTGGCTGTTTGGTCCGCCTGAGCTGCTGGAGAACGTGCTGTCCGGCATCATCTGTCTGGCGCTGTTCGAAGGCGCGTACGTCACTGAAATCGTGCGGGCGGGTATTCAGGCGATTCCGCACGGTCAGCGGGAGGCCGGTCTCAGTATCGGTTTGTCACGCTGGTCGGTGATGCGTTATGTCGCGCTGCCGCAAGCTATTCAGAAAGTCGTGCCGCCACTGGCCAATCAGTTCATCACCCTGATCAAGGATTCTTCTATCGTGTCACTGATTTCAATTCAGGAACTCACTTTTCTGGGCACGGAGGTTTCTGTGTCCACCGGCCGGGTATTCTGAGACCTGGATTGCCGTCGCCGGCCTGTATTTTATGATTTGCTACGCGCTGGCACTGTTGTTCGGTCGCCTGGAAAAACGTCTGGCAGTGAAGGGCGTCGATGAGCAGCGGCAAAACCCGTATCGCCTGCGATATTGATTTCGAGCAACCTGGTCGCCAGACCGGCAGTCTGCGGTTGTCGCATTCCGACAATCTGCATGCCTACGGCCATATTCCAATTCCGATTGTACAACTGCAGGGGCCACTGACGATGACGTTGCCAGCCGCGGTAGTTTGCAGACCGGCAGTCGTCTGGGGGCCATGCAGATCGGCGCAACACACGGGCCGAGTGTCCTGATCTGTGCCGGCAATCACGGTGACGAATATGAAGGGCAGTTGCTGATTCGACGCTTAATGCGCGAACTCAACCCCGCACACTTGCAGGGTCGTTTACTGCTGCTGCCGGCCCTGAACTATCCTGCCGTACTGGCGGGCAGCCGGGTATCACCGCTGGATGATGGCAATATGAACCGCGCTTTTCCGGGCGATCCGGACGGTGCGCCAACGGCAGCTATTGCCCATTTTGTGGACAGCGTACTATTGCCGCGCTGCGATGTTGTCATCGATTTGCATGCCGGTGGCATCGCCTCTGAGTATGTCCCTTGTGTTTATTTGTATCACCGCGGCGATAGTGCACTCTGGACCCGCAAACTGGCGGCCAGTCGCGCGTTTGGCCTGCCGTATACGATTCTTGCCGGTGGCGAAGACCGTTCCCTGTCCGCTGCCGCTGAACGGCACGGTTGTCTGATGCTGGCGACCGAGCTGGCCGGTGGCGGCTCGGTTCAGCGGCAGGCGCTGGAGCTGGCCTATCAGGGTGTGTTGCGGGTTTTGCAGCAATGCGGCCTGCTGAGCGAACTGCCGGCATCAGTCCCGGCCCCGGCCCCGACCCGGTTTTGCAAAACCCACGATTTCCGCTATTTCGTCACCAGTCCCCGCGACGGACTGTTCGAACCGGCCTGCGATCTGGGTGATACGGTCAGTGCCGGCCAGCTGGCAGGTTATGTTTATGCCCTGGACGATCCCGCCGTCGAGGCGCAGGCGCTGCATTTTCAGCAGGACGGTATTGTGCTGTGCCGGCGGGTACCGGCGCGGGTGCGACGGGGTGATTATGTGTTCCATTTAGGTGCGGAAATCCCGCCCGCTGTACTTGAAGTTGCACCTGATACAGCGTCGGTGCAGGTTTGAAACAGACTCTATATCAGGTTCCAGGAGTAGATACCGTATGAGTGGCGAGGCCATGATTGAACTGGAAAGCGTCAATAAATGGTTTGACGATTTTCAGGTGCTGAAAGATATTAATCTCAAGGTTCAGCGCGGCGAGCGTGTCGTGGTCTGCGGCCCGTCGGGCTCGGGCAAATCCACCATGATTCGCTGTATTAACCGGCTGGAAGAACACCAGCAGGGCCGCATTGTGGTGGATGGTGTCGAGTTGGACGACAACACCAAAAACATCACGACGGTGCGACGCGAAGTCGGCATGGTGTTTCAGCAGTTCAATCTGTTTCCGCATCTGACAGTGCTGGAAAACTGCACACTCGGGCCGGTTAAAGCGCGTGGTATGAGCAAATCCGATGCTCAGGAGCGCGCCATGCAGTACTTGACGCGGGTCAAAATCCCCGAACAGGCGCATAAATACCCCAATCAATTATCCGGCGGCCAGCAGCAGCGGGTGGCTATTGCCCGTTCCCTGTGCATGGAACCGAAAGTTATGCTGTTTGACGAACCCACTTCGGCGCTGGACCCGGAAATGATCAAGGAAGTGCTGGATTCAATGATCGATCTGGCCCAGTCCGGCATGACCATGATCTGCGTCACCCACGAAATGGGTTTTGCCCGTACCGTGGCGGACAATATGGTCTTCATGGACGAAGGGCAGATCGTCGAAACTGGTAAACCGGCAGATTTTTTCGCCAACCCCGGCAATGAGCGAACCAAGCTGTTTCTGAGCCAGATTTTATCGCATTGACTTTAGTTTTTTCCGGCACTTGCAATGGTAAGGTGCCGGATAGGTGTTTAACGCAGTCTAGCCGCGTAGTCTTGTAATCTCTGATATTGGTCGGGATTGAGCATTTTCAAATACGCCCGTTTACTGCGCAGCTGGGCTTGCGTTTCGGCGTCAAACTAACACCTTTCAGCTGCTACCCTCTTGGTTTAATTCTATTTAAAATCAAATCAAACCAATTCGGTGGGGCGCCGTCATCATCACTGGCTCGGACAGCAGGACGGAACAGCGCTTGCAACATTAGAATGCGGTCCTCGGGTTGCAGCTTGCCTTCGTCATGCTCTAAAAGTGATCTGAATGTTTGCAGCATCATAACCCGCTCTGATGCATCATCTGCTAGCGCTAAATTACTGAGAAAAATACGCACAACCAGTCGTAGAAACCAAACAACAAAGAAAAAAGGCACGATGAAAGTAACAAAGGTTGTGAGCCATGAATTGAGCGCTGCAGGTGCCTCGTTCATTAGCGCGTCAGATGGCGGTACAACATGCGAAGAATTAATATTCGATAGATTGTTACTTAGCCAGCAAATTGCTATCACACCAACAACAGAAAACAAAACAGCCGCTGCTACAGCAACCCGCCTATGCCGAGCAGCCTTCGCTTTCCAGTAGGTAGCTGGTGCTTCGGTTGCTAACCCTTCCCGATGCCGGGTTTCGAAGTCTTTAATTCTTTGTTCAGTTTCTTGCTGGTACGCATCAAATCTTTCTTTCTGATCAGAATGAAGCAAATCTATAGCATCCCTAGTCTCCGTAATAGCCTTTACGGCTAAACGGTGCTTTTCTGCATGCTCGGAAAGTGTTGAATCCCATTTGTGCTTAAGCGCTTGCAGTGATGCTTCATGTGCTTCACTGAGCGCTGTTACGCCTTTATCAGCCCCTAAAGCCCGTAACTGCCAATGAATATGAGCATCCACGGCTGACCGTAAATCTAAATTATGGGTCTCACGGTTTTGAGCTTTTATCGGAAATTGTATCGCTGCAGCTAGCAGTGCAAGTTTCTGTTTTTCTGGGATTTTGGTTTCAGTGTTCTTAAATAATTCAATGATGTATTGTCCTTTGGCCGAATCACTGTGAAGACAACGACCTTCGGTGTAATGTTGAAATCCTTCTTTTAATTGGCTAACACCTCGGATTTTTTGGTCTACATCTTCATCGGGTTTGGCTTGCCTGTGTAGGTCACGAATACCTTGTACTGCGTTCGCTAGTAAATGCGGACCTTTTTTCTGCTGATCTTGCATTTGATGGTAATAGCCCGCAGGTCTAAGCGGTTCAAGTAACTCGTCCCATATTTGCCGTTCTTTGGTAGCCCATTTGCTCAACTCAGCAAGGTTCTGGAACCTGACTTTCCCTGGGTTATCACCTAGGTCGTACTCAAGTGGAGGGTCAAAGAGTATTTCTGCATCGCTTGACATATCATGACTCCCTGGAAAGCTCTATTTTTTATATATAATTAGCTGTTTATAAAAATTTTTAGTGGAGTAAAAAATCATTGAAAAAAGATGATAACGTAGCTGGATTTTAGCTTGTAGTAATACGAGACATGCAGTGTTTACGCACTGTTGGATAGTTTAGCAATATCAGTTTTGCTGCCCAACAACAAACGGCGCAGTAGAGTAGCCCGGATAGAATGAAATGGCATCCGGGATAAATTTACCCTCAACCCCTTATACATAACCCGGATAGGTTTGCGACATTTTTTTGTACCTTAAGTATTCCTGGATTCCCGCCTGCGCGGGAATGACGGACTGGGCATGGGCGTGATAGCTATAAACGATACAAATTAATACGTTTTTTATCTAATCAGATTGTTAGGGATGAGTTGTGCGAAATGCATGTCAGCATGATGAAAGCGGTTTGGTCGCTATAAAAATCCAAAAAGGATTATTCACAGACACTCTTGCGCTGGGAAACAGGAGCAACCAGCACGACCAGTTTGTCGTCTTCAATGTTGCACATCATGTGGTAATCCCGCACCTGATAACGCTACAAGACCGGCGAGATCACCAGGCAGTAGCTTGCCGAAACGGTGGAGATCTATCGGTGGCAATACGCTCGCGAAAGTAGCGCAGAATAGCGCTTTGGGCCTAGCGGTCGAGCCCGCGAAAGGCAGGTATATCCCGTCGCTGGGAGCTGGGACAAGTCCTGCCGTCATGCCATTATCTACGCGGCGTCAGAGAACATCTTTATGCCGGCCAGTGTGACATCGGTCAAGCTATTCAACCCGCTGGCAAGCCAGTATAAAACGGGTCCCTGTCGTCCTCTCCCAGCCAGTTCTGCGGCTTTCGTAAACCGTGTTTGTGGCTGCAATAGATCACGAACCCATTGGTTATCCACAGTATTAACAACGCTGGCAAGTGCTTGCGCCAAGTCTTTCAAACCGAGCGCGAATTCCTTCAGGACAGGCCGTTGCCGTCCACTACGAGCCAGGCGCAAGGCTTCATTGAAGTGTTGACGGGCATTTCCAGCGGTGTTGGCAGCGGCATTGCCAGTTGTGGATTTTGCAGCGACAGCATTGCTTAATCCGATCAGGCCATTGGCGAGGCTTTCCAAGCTGTTTCTTTCGTTTCCGCTACGGGCAAAGTAGATCGCTCTCATAAAGCTTGTTTCTGCCACCCTGTAGTTCGAGACAGGAGTACGGTCGAAAAGCTGAAGAATAACCGTGAACTGTTCTAATCCTTTGGCCAGATCCTTCAGGGTAGTACTCAATGACGCGGTTTCGGCAATACGCAGAACATTGTTCAGAGCCTTATTGTTTTGCTGGGCAGCAGCCATGATTTGCGCGCCATTGGGGTGGGAAAAATTCATTGACATCCTAGTCTCCTTAACTGATTCAATAGATCGCTGTGACATCAGAAAAAGCAGCAATCGCCAACTTTTCTACAGAGTGAAGCCGCCTTCTCTGATAGCGCTAAGATAGTGTATGGCCGTTATTAAACTGTCCTGCTGAGTGTTAAAATTGCGTGAATTCTGATTTCAGAGCTGCTTCCCCACAGTTCTCGGCGTATTGTCTTGGTGATGATGATACGGCAGGCATAACGCTATGCCGGCTGATAGCAACATAAACTGACAAGCCAGGCCTTTTAAGGAGATTGACGATGTTCCTTCTTGTGACGGGTATTTTATTGTGGAGTGTGGTGCATTTATTCAAGGCGATCGCGCCCGGCGCGCGGCAGAGCCTGATCACCCGTCTGGGTGAAGGCGTATACAAAGGCGTTTTTGCGCTGTTGATTCTGGCTTCACTGGCGCTGATTATTCTGGGCTGGCGTTCCAGCACGCCTGGACTGGTTTATCTCGCGCCTGCTGCGTTACGCCATGTGACCATGCTGCTGATGTTGCTTGCGATTATTCTGTTCGTGGCGTCGGCTATTCCCTCGGACATCAAGCGTTGGCTGCGTCACCCGCAAATGCTCGCTGTGATCGTGTGGTCAATCGCGCACCTGTTGTCCAACGGCGAAGACCGCTCCCTGTTGCTGTTCGGCGGTCTCGGTCTGTGGGCGGTGCTGGAGATACTGTTCATCAATCGCCGCGACGGTGACTGGCTGCGGCCTGCGCCGACGGGCTGGATGCGGGCGTTAATCCCGTTAATTATCGGCGTTGTGGTGTACGTGCTGGTGGTTTATTTCCATGCCTATCTTGCCGGGGTGGCGCTGATCAGCGCATAAGTGAGCTGCCTTGCCGGGCCTGTGCGACACCAGGCCCGGATTGGTGACTCACGCTGCAGACTTATACGCTGTGGCCGCGTTCGGTGCGGTCGGCATTGAGTTCATCCAGGTGCGCGCAGCAGTTGATCAGCAGCGCACGCCAGGGCGGGGCAGGCTCGACCTGGGTGATCGAGGTGTTGCCAAAAGTTGGCGTGGCCTGATAATTCTCTGGTGTCTGCAAGTGTCGCAAGGCCAGCGAGAAACAGACCATGCCGTGCGTGACAATCGCCACATCGCCGTCGGCTTCCGCAGCTGCGGCCTGCATCATGGCCCAGGCCTGATCGACCCGGCGATGAAACATCGGCCAGGTCTCGCCATTCGGCGGTGCCAGTTCCGGGTGATGTAAATCACCGATCTCGCTGTGGGATTTGCCGCGCAGGTCACCAAAATGCCGTTCGCGCAATAATTCATTAAATTCCAGCGGGGCGTTGGTTTCCGCCTGGATCTGTTCCGCTGTCATACGGGTGCGGTCATAGTCGCTGGCAATAATGCGCACCAGATTGGCATTGCGCAGACGTTTGCCAGCCAGTCGCGCCTGGGTCAGGCCACGTTCGTTCAGGGGTACATCAGGAAACTGCACGATGCCATCGACATTACCCGCGGTTTCACCGTGTCTTATGATATATAAAGCCATAGGTTCGAGATCTCCAGAATGACTGCTTACAGTCTTGCCCGTGTAATGGGCATGTGTGTTGTGTGTTATGGGGTCTGGTGGGCTGAGTTAAAGCCGCCTAGCGCGGCCACAGCAGCATTTGGGTGCAGCGAAACTGGGCGATGGTCTTGCCGCTGGGTATCCGCACAACGGCATCCCACAGCTGCGTTGAGCGTCCCAGATGCAGCGGCTTGGCAATACACTCGATCAGCCCGTCGCGTGCGGTCCCGGTAAAATTACTTTTCAGCTCGATAGTCGTAAAATTGCTGGCACCCGACGGGAGGTTCAAGAGCGTCCCGTAGCCGCAGGTCGTATCCGCTAATGCTATGATGCTGGCGGCGTGCAGATAGCCGTTGGGCGCCAGTAGGTTCGGCCGTATCGGCAGCTCGCTGACCAGCTGATCTGGCTCGGATGAGCGTATTTTCAGACCCAGCAGGCCCGGTAAATAATCTTCACCGAGTTGGTTGAAGCCGTCCGGACTGACAGGGGCGGTGGGTGAGTTCACAATAGAATTCCTTGGGTCGGTGCGCGCCGATTTTAGCTAAGAAGTGGCTTCGAAAACAGCAACGGTTTTGCAGCAGGCCTGATTCAGTACGGGTTGTGGTTAATAGAATTTTGATATTCAAAGGGAAATTTATTGATCGCAACAAATCGGGTTGCTGGCGGCAGCGGTCAGAACTCAAATCCAGGGTACGTGGCCGTTGACTATAGGGTATCGGGAGGTCGTGAAATGGATTGGAAGCACTTGTTATCCCGCGTCCGTTTGGGACGATCGGACAGCGACGCGGAGCTGACAGCCGGTGATCGGACCCGGACGGATTTTCAACGCGATTTTGATCGGGTCGTGTTTTCGTCGGCCTTTCGTCGCTTGCAGGATAAAACCCAGGTATTCCCGCTGGTGCGCAATGATTATGTCCGCACCCGTCTGACCCACAGCCTGGAAGCTTCCTGTGTCGGCCGTACCCTGGGCACGATGGTGGGGGATGAGCTGATCCGGCGGCATGGTTTGACAGATGTCTATCCACAGGATTTTGGCGCTATTGTCGCGGCGGCCTGTTTGGCGCATGACATCGGCAATCCGCCGTTTGGCCATGCCGGTGAAGACGCCATCCGTTTATGGTTCCGGGAGTCTGCCAGCGGCTGTCAGCTGATCGAACGCCTGGATGAGACGCAACGCGGTGATTTTGTCGATTTTGAAGGTAATGCCCAGGGTTTCCGGCTGTTGACGCGCCTGCAAAGCGCCGCCAATCCGGGCGGTCTGCAGTTGACCTGCGCCATGCTGGGAGCGTTTACCAAATATCCGCGCGCCTCGGCTGTTGATGGGGAATTGCCGGATAGTGTGGCATTCAAGAAATTCGGGTTCATGCAGGCCGACTGTGAGCAATTCACCCAGCTTGCTACGGTTCTGAAGCTGCCGCAGCTCGCGCCCCAGGCCTGGCAGCGGCATCCGCTGGCCTATCTGGTGGAGGCTGCCGACGATATCTGTTATCGCATCGTCGATGTGGAAGATGCCTACCGGCTCAAACATCTGGATTACGCCGAAGCGGAAGCGTTATTATTGGGCTTGCTGGACGCACCCGGCCAGCGCACCCGCCTGAACGCCATTCGAGAGCCCAAAGAGCGGATTGAGTTTCTGCGGGCGAAAAGCATCGGCGCGATGATCGATCAGGTCTTCAGCTGCTTTATGGATCGCGAGGCCGAATTACTGGCAGGGCAGGGCCGTAATGACCTGCTGAGTTCCATCCCCAGTGCCCGTCAGCTGGCTGAGTTGCAGAGCCGGGCGCAGGAAAAAATTTATCTGGCCGAGCCGGTGGTTGAAGTAGCCGCCGCCGGTTTTCAGGTGCTGGGTGGTTTGCTGGAGGTTTTTATTCCTGCTGTCAATGAGGTCGCCGAGCGGGGTGGAGCGGCCTCTACCCGCAGTCAGATGTTGCTGCGACTGGTGCCCGAGCAGTTTATTGGTATCCGGCGCCAGCCTCATGATGCGTTATATCCACGTCTGCTGGGTATAACCGATTTCGTATCCGGCATGACCGATTCCTATGCCGTCAATCTCTATAAAAAGCTGACCGGTATCTCGCTGTCCTCTACCTAGTGGCATGCTACAAACCATCGGCTGATCAGTTGGTAATCGCACTTAAAGACACTATGGATTTTTTACTCGAACTTGACTCTATTGAATGCCGCTTTGGTAAGCGCACGATCATCCGGGATCTCAGCCTGCGGGTACGTCGGGGCAGTCTGGTCTGCCTGCTGGGGCCTAGCGGCTGTGGCAAAACGACCGTGCTGCGCGCTATCGCCGGCTTTCATCCGCTCAGCGCCGGGCAGATCAAACTGCGCCAGCAGGTTGTCTCATCGCCTACTGTTATGCAGGCGCCCGAGCAGCGCGGTGTTGGCATGGTGTTTCAGGATTATGCCCTGTTTCCGCATTTAAGCATTCTCGATAATGTCATGTTTGGCCTGCGCAGCGGGCAGAACCGGCGTCAGCGGGCGCTACATATGCTGGAAATGGTCGGTCTGTCCGATGTGGCTGCCCGTTACCCGCATCAACTGTCCGGCGGCCAGCAGCAGCGGGTCGCACTGGCGCGGATGCTGGCACCGGCACCGGATCTGGTATTGCTGGACGAGCCGTTTTCCAGCCTCGATGTCGAATTGCGCCAGCGCCTGTCTTTTGAAGTGCATGACATTCTTAAGGCGCAGGGCGTGACCGGTATCATGGTGACGCATGACCAGCAGGAAGCGTTTGCCATGGGTGAAACCATTGGTGTACTGCGCGAAGGCCGGTTGTTGCAGTGGGATACTCCCTACACGCTGTACCATGAACCGGCTGACCGCTTTGTTGCGGACTTTATCGGGCAGGGACGCTTCATATCGGCAACCCTGTTAACCCCGGATACGATTGAAACCGGTGTTGGCATCATTCGCGGTAATCGAGCCTTTTTATGGCCGCCCGGCACGCAGCTGGATGTGCTGCTGCGCCCGGATGATGTGGTACCTGATCCGCAGGGGCCTTTGCAGGGACAGGTCGTGAAAAAAGCGTTCAAGGGCGCGCAGACCTTATATACCCTGTTATTTAATAATGGTATTGAATTACTGTCGTTGTTTCCCAGCCATCTGGATCATCCTCTGGGTGTACCGGTACGGGTGCGTATTAATGCCGAGCATCTGGTAGCATTCGCGGCAACTACCGCCTGATTGATACAGCACCGGAAAAAATTTCGAGGGCGTTCATTACAGTTATATTGCAGTGCAAAAAATTTTTTCAAATAATGTTGCAACGCACCAAATGATGCGTTATATTGCACTGCAACAAAACACACAAACGCTTTCACCGAGAGGTTCTCCAAATGTACGAAGAAATGTTCACCAAAAATTTTGCTCAAGCTGAAAATTTCATTGAGCCGATTGTCAAAGCCAATAAAGTTGCACTGACAAATCTGGAAAAGCTGATCAATTTTCAAATGAGTGCGATGCAGTCTTATGTTGATCTGGGCATGGAGCAGCTGCGTGCTGCCTCAGAAATCAACGGCCCGCAAGCCCTGCAAACCTATATGAGCAAGCAGGTCGAAACCAGCAACGTGCTGCGTCAGAAACTGCTGGATGACACCAAAGCACTGGTTGATCTGGGCAATGGTTTCAAAGACGAATTCGCCAAACTGGCCGAAGACAATGTGAAAGAGCTGGTCAAGGCTGTGCCTAAAGCACCGGCCAAAAAAGCCGCTTAATCTGCCTGAAGTGCCGCGCCTGGCGCGCGGCTTCTCGCACCAAAACGCCCGCTACCCAGCGGGCGTTTTCGTATGCGCTGGATTTAACCCTTGCCAGAGGTTTGACGAGTGGTTCCCGCAGTGACCGAATCAAACACGGTCGACATTTATAGCGCATGGAAGCACACTGCCCGCTCAGGTCAATAGCAACAGAACCCGTGCATGAGCAACAGCCATTCCTCCCTTTCTTCCTCGTCCGCCATTGCGGTTTGCGCAACCGAGTCGGTACTGCAGCCAGCGGCCGCTGCTTTGGCGACACAATTGCAGCTGCCCTTTCTGGCAGCAAATCCGATGGCAGCAGAAGAAACACCGTATGCGTTACTGCTGACGCTGACCCCGCAACAGCTGGAATTGCGTCAGTGCGGTTCTGCCGCGCCGGGGCCGGTGGCCGTGCAGTGGGAAAGCGGGCGGCTGGCCTACCGGCAGCGGCATACCCATATCAAGCGTGAAGCGATTGCACGGGCCGTTGGCCTGAAAAAAAACTGGCGTCCGGATGTGATCGATGCAACCGCCGGACTTGGGCGTGATGGTTTCATGCTGGCGGCTTTAGGTTGCCGGGTACGGCTGGTCGAGCGCTCACCCATTCTGGCGGCTTTGTTGCAGGATGCCTTGCGGCGGGCCAGTGATGACCCGGAATTAATGCATTGGGTCAGCACTCGCTTAAGCCTGCACAGTGGCGACAGCACCACTTATCTGCAGCACTTGCCGCCTGAGCAGCAGCCGGATGTTGTCTATCTGGACCCGATGTATCCACACCGTCAGAAAACCGCCCTGGTCAAAAAAGAAGCCCGCCTGCTGCGCGCTGTTGTCGGTGATGATGAAGATGCTGACCGATTACTGCATGCTGCTCTGCAAAGTGCCCGCCAACGGGTGGTGGTGAAACGCCCGCGGATCGCACCGGTTTTAGCCGGTCTCAAGCCTTCTTTTTCCTTGACTGGCAGTAGTACACGTTTTGATGTGTACTTGCGGCCTGCGCTTAAAATATAAAGCGGAATAATAATGCTGTAGCCGTCACTTTTTGGCGCTAATTATAAAATTTCTATAATATTTTATTTATGTATTTATTAATGCATACATTAATGAATACCATTGCCTCCCAATAACCTAATAATCATGAAAATTTAAGGAGTCAGTAATGCGAGCCTATGCGATTACCCAATACGGTGAGCCGGATTTTTTTACCGAGATTGATATCCCTGTGCCGGAGCTGCGGCCAGGGCATGTGCTGATTAAAGTTGCCGCCACCAGTGTGAATCCGGTCGATACCAAAATCCGCGCCGGTGGCCGGCACATGTGTCCTGACCTGCCGGCGGTGCTGCATATGGATGTGGCGGGCAATTATTACTGCTGTGGCTGATGATGTCAGCAGCTTTCGGCCCGGTGATCAGGTGTATGGTTGTGCCGGTGGTCTGAAAACCATTGCCGGCGAGAATCTGGGTGGCGCGCTGGCTGAATTCATGCTGGCCGACGCCAACCTGATTGCGCACAAACCGGGCAATTTGTCTCTGCCGGAAGCGGCCGCGCTGCCGCTGGTGACGATTACCGCCTGGGAAGGCTTACATTTATTACGTGCCGGACTGCAGGCTGGTCAACGCGTTCTGATTCATGCCGGAACAGGCGGGGTTGGTCATATTGCAGGCTGCAACTGGCCAAACAGGCGGGTGCCCAGGTATATACCACCGTCTCATCGCAGGCCAAAGTCGATCTGGCCCGCCAGCTGGGGGCTGATGTTGTTAATCAATTACC
Organism: Gammaproteobacteria bacterium; assembly: GCA_041396125.1. Taxonomy (GTDB): domain Bacteria; phylum Pseudomonadota; class Gammaproteobacteria; order Competibacterales; family Competibacteraceae; genus JAWKZG01. Next base: position 256,018 of record JAWKZG010000006.1, read on the forward strand.
GCACCACTGCAGTCGCTGATTACGTTGCCAAACATACGGCTGGTGCAGGCTTCGATGTGGTCATGGATACGGTTGGCAAGAATCGGGTCGCAGTTTTGCTGCCGCCCGAATTAACGGCAACGTCGTCAGCATTCAGACCAATGGCAGCCATGATCTGACCCTGTAATACATGCCCGCGGGACTGAATCTGCATGCGGTGTTTATGTTGCTACTGATGCTATATAACCAGGGTCGGGCGGCGCACGGTGAGATTCTGCGTTCGCCGCCCGCCTGGTTGAAAGCAGGGCGCGCCTGCAGCCAGTGCTGGATGAGCACTGTTTCAGTTTTGCTGAAGCGGGCGCAGCACATCGCCATCTCGAGTGGTGGTGCAGCGATTGGGAAAGTTGCGCTGCGGGCGGAATAATACGGCTTCGATTCGCGCCAGCCCTGCTGTTTGCCGTCATAGCTCACAGTCTGGTCGGCGGCTTCCCATATTGCGCGCATGGCGGGTTTATGTTGTTCTTCGTGGATATGCCCGACCAAACCGGCGCAGCGCGTGATAATAGCGAATCCGCGCATGATTTCGGTCGGTACGCCGCAATCGCCTAATGCCGCTGGTGCCGACAAACAAACTGCCGACACCCAGCAACCCGGCTGCCCGCTGCACCAAGGGGCCACCGTGCCGGGACCGGGATTGGGCCATTAGTGCGTTTCCTGCAGGCGCATTGGCGCACGAATACAGTCTGGCTATGGAGTATGACCTTGTCTGCTGCCAACTCAGGAAGGGTGATTCAGCAGCAGATCAGTCTGTCTATCGTGATTTATAGTGCTGCCAGTCAGCCAGTACTTGATGCGCGTTAGCGGCCGCCTGTCGCATCTGCTCGTCGTGATCCGGTCGTTTGGCGGTTAGCTCAATCACATAACCGTTCGGGTCACGAAAATAGATCGAATCGATAAACCCGTGATCTGAAATACCACGGGTTTCGATGCCGGCAGCTTTGCCTTTCTCGAACATGCTGTGCAGATCATCAGGGCTGACTTCAAGCGCGATGTGCAAGTCGAAATCGTGCTGTTGCTTGAACTCGAAGGGTTGCTCCGGCGCTTCGAAAAAAGCCAGATAGGAACCATCATCCATGGCATAGAAACTATGCAGAACGGCAGTCTGACGGCCGCTTTTGGTTGTGTCTATTTTAAAGGCCTGCGCCAGCGGCAAGCCGAGGAAATCTTCGTAGAACTGGCGCGTCTGTTCCGAATCGCGACAGCGATAGGCATTGTGATGTAAACCTTTGAGCATATCTGCCTCCTGAGAAAGATCTGGATGGCTTGAAACGGCTGGTTGCTGACTGATTCCGCGAAGCCGTGGAACACTTTGTTTCCATTATCTCATTGATGGTTGCCCGCTGCTTGAGTGCTGTGGGGTATACCGCACCGTCTGCTCGTGCATTCACGCGTGCTATTTGCGGTTGCACATAGCCCTGTGCGTTTTCAGTTCTCAAGGGTGGGCAACTGATAGTCTTTATAGCGCTTGCGCAGCTCGGTTTTCAGCAATTTGCCGGTGGCGGTGTGGGGCAGTTCCTCAACGAATTCTATCGCGTCCGGCAGCCACCATTTGGCGACTTTGTCGCTGAGATACTCGTGCAATTGCTCCGCATTAACGGCCTGGGGTGAGGTGCGCATAACCACCAGCAAAGGACGCTCGCCCCACTTGGGATGCGGTACGCCGATGACGGCAGCCTCGGCGACACCGGGATGACCCATGGCGGCGTTTTCCAGATCGATGGAACTGATCCACTCACCGCCGGATTTGATTACATCCTTGGTGCGATCCACGATCTGCAGAAAGCCGTGTTCATCGATGGTTGACACATCACCGGTCCGAAACCAGCCCTCCGCATCGAAGGCGTTCTCGTTGGCCTGCGGGTCGTTGTAATAGCCGCTGGTGATGGTCGGGCCGCGCACCAGCAGCTCGCCGAAGGCTTTGCCGTCATGCGGCAGGCGCTGGCCTTTGGCATCGACGATTTTCAGCTCGACCCCGAACAGGGCGCGCCCCTGCTTGACCTTGATATCGTGCTGTTTCTTTTTCGGCAGCCGGCGCATGGCCGGGCTCAGAATGCTGGTGCTGCCAACCGGGCTCATTTCGGTCATGCCCCAGCCGTGAATGACATCCATGCCATAGTCATTCTCAAGCGTTTCAATCAGGGAACGGGGAGCGGCCGAGCCGCCGATAATCATGCTGCGCAGCGTACTGAAACGGGCTTGTCGCCGTTTGACTTCCTGCAGCAGACCGAGCCAGACGGTAGGGACGCCCCAGGCATGCGTCACACCTTCCTGTTCGATCATCTCGTACAGACTGGCACCATCCAGTTTCGGGCCGGGAAAGACAAAACTGCCGCCTACCACGGGCAGTGCGTAGGGTAGTCCCCAGGCGTTAACGTGAAACAGCGGTACCACCGGCAGCATGACGGTATCCGGGCCCAGACTGCGATCGCCGGTAGTCAGCAGGGTCAGGCTGTGCAGCAGGCTGGAGCGGTGCGAATACAACACGCCTTTGGGATTGCCGGTTGTACCCGAGGTGTAGCACAGTGAACAGGCGGTACGTTCGTCAAATACCGGCCAGTCGAACTGTTGCGGCTGATCTTGCAGCAGCTCTTCGTAGCACAGCACATTGGGCAGGCTGGTGACCGGCATATGCGCGCGATCGGTCAAAATGATGTAGCCCTCGACCCGTGGCAAGCGCCCGGCTATCTGCTCCAGCAGCGGTACAAAACTCAGGTCGACACAGATGTACCGGTCTTCGGCATGATTGATGATGTACACGATCTGCTCGGTGAACAGCCGCGGATTGATAGTGTGGCAAACAGCGCCAATGCCTGAAATACCATAGTACAGCTCGAAGTGGCGATGACTGTTCCAGGCCAGTGTTGCCACCCGGTCAGCCGTATTGATACCAAGGTTTTTCAGGGCATGGGCCAACTGTTGAATACGCTGGTGAGCCGCGCGGTAGGTGTAGCGATGGATATCGCCTTCCACCGTGCGGGAAGTGATCCGGGTTTCGCCGTGCACAGCGGCGGCATAGTCGATCACCGCCGAGATCAGCAGCGGTGTGTCCATCATTAGGCCTTGCATGGCTGTCTCCTCTGGTGTTTTTTTTTGGCAATTTTACAGCGCTGATAATAGCGCTGATATTGGCTAATTATCGCTCAATCGGGTACCAGATTCAGTGCACAGACTTAACAGTTGTGCCGGTTGCCAATGTGGCCCGAAGCGCTGGGTATACTCATCAAGCGTCGCCAGCACATTGCCCAAACCCACGGTATCGGCATAAAACATCGGTCCGCCGCGATACAGCGGAAAGCCGTAGCCGGTGGCCCAGATGGTATCGATATCGCTGGCTCGCAAAGCGATGCCTTCCTGCAGAATGCGCGCGCCTTCATTGATAAGCGGGTACAGACAGCGCTGCAGGATTTCCTGATCGTCAATCGCGCGCCGTGCGATGCCGAGCTCGCGTGCGCTGAGTTCGATCAGGGCATGCACCTCAGGGTCGGGTATGGGGACGCGCGAACCGGCCTCGTAGCGATAAAAACCGCGGCCGGTTTTCTGGCCGTGCCGGCCCATCCGGGCCAGGGTGTCGGAGATCACGCAGTAATGAGGAATGGCTGGCAGTAAAGCGCGATTTTGCTCACGGGTATGAAAACCGATATCCACGCCGGCCATGTCGATCATGGTAAACGGGCCCATGGCAAAGCCAAAGTCATACAACACCTGATCGACCTGTTCAGGGGTTGCGCCTTCCAGCAACAGGGCATCGGCTTCGCGCATATAGCCTTCCAGCATGCGATTGCCGATAAAGCCATAACACACACCGGCCCGGACGCCGACTTTTTTGATCGTCCTGGCCATGTCCATGCAGGTGGCCAGGACTTCCGGTGCTGTCGCCGCGCCTTGTACGATTTCAAGCAACCGCATCACATTGGCCGGGCTGAAGAAATGCAAACCGAGCACATCCTGCGGCCGGCGGGTGCTGGCGGCGATGTCATCGATATTCAGGGTGGAGGTATTGGTGGCCAGGATCGCACCGGGTTTGGCGCAGGCATCCAGACGGGTAAAAACCTCCTGCTTGACCGCGAGGTTCTCGAATACCGCTTCGATGACCAGATCCGCCCCGGTAACCGCAGCATTAAAATCCAGTGTCGGCTGCAATAAACCGAGTCGCTGCGTGACCTGTTCCGCTTGCAGACGGCCTTTCGCGGCGCTCGCCTGATAGTTTTGACGAATAGCCGCGACGCCTCTGTCCAGTGTGGCCTGGTCTTTGTCCACCAGTTGTACCGGCAGGCCGGCATTGAGAAAGTTCATGGCAATGCCGCTGCCCATTGTGCCTGCGCCGATAACCGTGACCTGGTCAATCGGCCGTCGTGGGGTGTTTTTATCGATACCGGGAATTTTATTGGCAGCCCGCTCGGCGAAAAACAGATAGCGCTGCGCTTTGGAATGAGTCGTGTGCTTGCATTCCTCGAACAGCGCCCGTTCGCGTTTCAGGCCGTCCTCAAAGGGTAAATTGACCGCGGCCTCAATACACTGGATGCAGCGCTCGGGTGCGTAAAAACCCCGGCTGCGTTTGGCAATACTGTGACGAAAATCATCAAAATAACCCGGCGGCGGTGCTTGTGGGGTCAGGTCGCGCGCCCGACGCAGTGGTGCATTACTGGCGATCAGGCGTTGGGCATAAGCGGTCGCGCCTGCCAGTAAATCGCCTTCGATCAACTCATCGATAATGCCATGGCGCCGAGCCTCTGTTGCGCTGATCGGCTGACCTGACACGATCATCGTCAACGCCTGTTCCACCCCCGCCAGCCGGGGCAGCCGCTGGGTGCCGCCAGCGCCCGGCAGACTACCGAGTTTAACCTCGGGCAGACCGACTTTCGCGCTGGACAGCGCGCAGCGGTAATGGCAGGCCAGCGCGGTTTCCAGCCCGCCGCCGAGGGCGGTGCCATGAATGGCAGCCAGCACCGGCTTGCTGATCGTGTCCAGCAGATCCAGCACCGTGGCCAGCAACGGTTCTCGTGGCGGCAGGTTGAATTCATGGATATCTGCACCGGCAATGAAGGTGCGGCCACTGCAATAGAGGATGATCGCCCGTGCTTCGGGCGCTGCCGCCAATGTGGCCAGTGCATCAGCCAGGCCTTGTCGGACCGGTTGTGACAGGGCGTTGACCGGCGGGTTGTCGATACGGATCAGGCCGATATCAGCCGTAATACTGTGAGAGACAATTTGGGCCATAGTTAGGTCTCGCTACGGTCTTGCTGCGCCGGTGCCTTGCCTGCGTTGCCGCGCTGACTCTGCCGGGCGACGCAGTGGAGCGACCGAATGGGTGTCAATGGGCGTTAACCCGTTCAATTCGGCATGGTGACTACCGGAGTCATTATGCTGCCATTGATTTTAGCGCAGCCTGTGCTGTATGCCTAAACCGGGGATTCTGTCACGCGGGTACGGCTGCTTTGCCGGCGCTTTGCATCACGGTTGCCAGCCTGCTGTAGGCCTCGCCCCAAGCGGTACGGGTTGATGCGGTGAAAGTGTCCCCTAAACCTTGCTCCAGTGTCCACAACAGTGCTGTGCCAACGGTATCGTAATGTGCCGCCTGGACGCCGTAGCCGACGTGACGCTGCCCCAGCGTCTGCAGTGCGGGCAAGAGTGAATCCAGCTTGTCCAGACTCCGTACAACCAGGTTGATGGCCTGCATCAGCTTGGCACCCTGAGCTTTCATATCACCCGTAAACAAGGGCTTGAGAGCAGGGTCAAGTTCAAACAGACGAGCATAAAACAAGGCCGCTGCCTGGTCTGCAATCGGGGTGAGCTGAGCCCAGCTGGTCTGTATCAGGTGCTGTTGTTCGGGTGTCATAGCGTGTTCCTCTGCGTTAATCCATACGCTGGTTACTAAACGGCTGCCTTCGGTGAAGGCTTTGTTTACTGTAACGACTGGCGTATGAAAAAGCCGGCACGCTTTATGAAATTCCATGAAAATGAAAATTTCCGAAATTTTTACTTTCGAATTCGAAAATACCAGAAAAATACCAGAAAATTGCCAAGTTTCTGGGCGTAGAGATCATTAGTGTGTGCTGCATACATTTATCCATTTCAGCTTATCCGTTATAGGGATGTACTCAAAAGGAGAAGGGGATGCAAAAACACATGCTGTTTGTCGAGGACGATGCGGTCGTACGGGATAATTATGCCGAGTTACTGACCGATGAAGGATTCAAGGTTATCGCGTTTGCGGATCGACAATCCGCTTTACAGCACGCCAGTAAAACGCTGCCAGACCTGGCGTTGCTGGATATCAGCCTGCGGGGCGAACGGGATGGCGGATTTCATTTGTGCGCCGATTTACGCCGTTTGTCGCCGCGATTGCCCATTATTTTTCTGACTTCGCACGATTCCGAGCGCGATAAAATATCGGGTATCCGTCTGGGCGCGGATGACTATCTGACCAAAGATATCAGTGTGGATTATCTGGTGATCCGGATTGAGGCCTTGCTGCGGCGCTTTGAAACTCTGACCAAAACGGCGGCGGGCAGTGAACAGTGCATGCGGGATGCTCTGCGCATTGATGAAGAGCAACAGGCGTTGTACTGGCAGCAGCGCAAGGTCGAGCTGACGCTGGCACAGTTCTGGATTACCAAAACGCTGGCGCTGAATCCCGGTCAGGCAAAAAATGCCGGGCAATTGATGCGCGCCGCCAATATCCTGGTCGAGCCGAATACCATAGCGGCCCATATCAAAAGCATACGGGCCCGTTTTCGTGCTATTGATCCGACCTTTAACTGCATCAGAACCGAACGTAGTATGGGGTATCGCTGGATGAACGAATAAGCGTGCTGTGAGGGCAGTGCGCGGTGTTAACCAGGGTACATGAGGTTATCAATATCGGCCGTGCTCATCGCATCAGCCAAAGCCCGGTAGGCCAGCCTCCAAGCCTGCTCGGTGGCCGGGTTAAAGGCCTGGCCCAGGCAGTCTTGCAGCGCCTGAATAAGTGCCTGCTCGACCAACGTGTAGTGTTCATCCTTGACCCCGTAACCACTGTGGCGGATTCCCAGTGCGCGGATTGTTGATGTTAAATCTGCTGGCTTATCCAGATGTTTGATGATGATGCCAAGCATGTCGGACAGTTTCTTTTGCTGCAGGCGCATATCGTTACAGAACAGAGCTCTGAGGCCCGGCTCAAGGGTGAATAGTCGAGCGTAAAACACTTCGCTCAGTGGCGGTGTCGCGGTCGCCGTTTGGCGCCAGCTTTGCTTGACCAGATCGATTTGTGCGAGTGTCATCGGCAGGTTTCCTGATATAGCCGGCACCGGTTAACCGGTATACGCCGCAATGTAGGGTTTTACGTCATGCGTTTGCTTGGGATTAATCTGGTATTTTTATGACATTTTCAGAGGTGGCCGGGAGTACCGGCGCTAATCTTCATACGGCGCTGCAGCGGCTCTCATCGTCCTGCTGCCGGGTTAGTCGGGTCTGTAATTGGCGTAACTGCGGCAGGTAATAACAGTCACCGCTTGTCTCCGCCCAATGGGCAGCTTCGGCAATACTGGTCTGCGCCTGCTGCAACTGTCCGGCGCAGCGATAAGCATCGGCCAGCGCGCCGAGCCAGGAGGTTAGCTGTACCCTGGCACCGGTGCCACGGAACACGCTCAGGCCGTGCTGGATGGTTGCTATACCCTGTTCGCAATGACCGGTTCGTGCTTCAGCCCAGCCTAGTGTGACCAGGGTTGAGCCATGCCAGAACGGGAAATCCTGTGCTGCCGAGAGATCAGCGCCTTCACGGGCGAGTTCCAGCGCGCCGGGTGGATCATCGCGAAAGCGATGCAGTTCGGCAACCAGACACAGCGCGATGGCCAGGGTAAAGGGCTGGCCCAGCGTCCGCGCGCGTTGCAGGGCCTGTTCAGCATAGCTCAGCGCGGTCGGTTCCTGGCCCAGATGCCAATACAGCCAGGCGGCATAGCAGGTGGCGGCAATTTCCGGTGCCTGGGTTGAAAGGATGGGGTATTGCTCGGTTGAGACAAGTCTCATGCAGTGATCAATATAGCGCTTTGCCAGCCGCAGGCGACCCTTGTGCAGCAGCAGTTCGCCCATCGCCGCTTTGGCTCTGAGCAGCAGGGCGGCATTGGACGTGCGGCGGGCCAGCCGCAGCAGTTGCCGGTTGCAGTCGTAGGCCTGGGCGAAGTTACCGTAGACCCAGTAATAATTACTGAGGCCGATCAGCACACGAAACAGCGCGGAATGATTCTGCAGTGTTTCGCAAAGCTGCCTGGCCCGCATCCAGGTGTGCTCAACCTCGGTTGCGCCGTAACCGCAGGTTGTCATCTGGGCCGCACCCAGAGTCATTTGCAAAGCCAGTTCGTGCTCATCACGTTGTTGTTGATTGTCAATATGCCCGAGCAGCGCCAGCCCATTGTTGATATGGTCGACGGTTTCCTGATAGGCCGAACGCCCGTAGGCCTTGCGCCCGGCCCGTTGCCAGTAGCGCACAGCGTCTGCATAGCATTCCGCTTTGCTGTAGTGATAAGCCAGAAATTCGGGGCGACGCGCTGCAAGTTCCGGTAAATCCTGCTGCAACAGGCGGGCGATGCGGCCATGCATTTCCCGGCGTTGGCCGGCCAGCTGATTGGCGTAGGCGACATCCTGTACCAGTGCGTGTTTGAAAGTGAAGATGCGTTCGCCGCCGGTAAAGCTGTTAAACAGTAATTCTGCGCACTGTAGACGTAACAGGGCGGGGTCCAGCGGGCTGCTGTATAAGCTTTCCAGCAGCTGCAGCGGCCCGCTCAGACCAATAATGGCAGCCGCTTGCAATAGCGCTTTGTCGCCGGGCAGCAGTTGATCGATACGTGCCGCAAGTACACCCTGAATCGTATCCGGGATGTGGTGTTCAGTGTGGCCTGCGTTCAGCGCCAGCTCTTCCAGAAAAAACGGATTGCCGCCGCTCAGTTGTGCCAGTGCAAGCAATTGATTCTGCTGTGTAATAGCGCGCGGCAGCGAGCGCAGCAGCCGCAGGCAATGCGCCTGTTTGAGCTGTGATAGTGCCAGTTGGCTGGCCCAGGGCAGTGCCAGCCAGTCCGGATTCAGACCGGGTCGGTAGGTGGTGATCAGCAAAACGGGTTGATTGGCCAGTTGCTGGACAAACCCGTTCAGCCAGGTTTGTGAACTGGCGTCCATCCAGTGCATATCTTCCAGTGCAATAACTGTCGTGTGCTCACCGTGCAATAGCAGTTGTTGTAAATATAAAGCAGTCCGGTCCCGCTGCGCTTGAGCACTGAGACGCTCCAGTGTGGTCGAGTCGTGCGCCAGATCGAGCAGTCTGAGCAGCAAAGGCAGGGCTTCCGCTTGCTGTAAACCGGCGGCCTGCAAACAGCGGTGCAGTTTCTGCTGCACCGTATCAGTTGAGTCGCTGTCCAGAATAGCGCAGCAGCTGCGCAGATATTCAGCCAGGGGATAATACGGCGTGCCGCGAAAATGAGGGAAACAGTTGGCCTGGAAAAAACGCACATGTGGCATGTCCGGTAGGGTGTGCAGTGTTTGCCGGAATTCGCTCAGCAAACGTGATTTGCCAATCCCCGGATTACCGCTGATGGCGACGGCCTGTCCGTAACCTTCGGCGGCCTGTGCCAGACGTTGGCGGAGCAATCCCAGCTCCTGCTCCCGCCCGACCAGTGGTGCCATATGACGGCGGAAACGTCGGGGTACGCCGGCCCGGGGTTCGATGATGCATTCCGCCAGCAGGGCACCGTCGTCGTTTTCGAGCGCTTGCACCCGCACATCCGCCCGCAGCAGTTGGTAGCAGTCAGGGCTGATCAGCACGTTGCCGGTGTCGGCCCGGCGTTGCAGTGTTGCAGCTTGCCGTATAACGTCGTTGAAGGCGGCGCTGCGCAGCACTGTTGCGGTTGTTCGGTAAAGGTGCTGATGATGGCACTGCCGCTGCTCAAGCCAATACTGACAACCGCCTGTTGCTGTTGCAGTTGCCGTTGCGAGCACGAGCTGCGCTGGCTGATTAAGCGGCCAGCAGTGCCTGCGGGCATGATCTTCATGGGCGACAGGCGCGCCGAATAACACGATAAAACCATCGCTCAGCCGCGAGATCTGACCATCCGAAAGTGTTACCATCTCGCCAGGCGAACAAATCCTGCAATGGGCTCGTGCATAACTGCCCCAAGCTGTTCGACGCCAGGGCTGCGGAATCCACCAGACCGCAGTGCGGCAGCACACCAGCCTTTTTGTGCTCGCTGTCGGGTCCGGCGTCTTTTCCGGGCGTTGATTGGGTCGGTACTGTGACGCGGGTCCAGTCGGGCGTCCCGGTGTCTGCACCTGCCGCAAGGTCGGCGGCAATGGGCTGGCGGGGGATGGCAACATGGCGATGGCTGGCCCTGGCCGTGTATGGTTTATGATGGCCTGTTGTCATTATCGCCCCAGCGGGTTTAAGTTCTTTCAGGCGGGAGCTGAGGGTGTTTCGCTGATATAACGGCCATGACCAGATCTGCTCCAGCAGCTCATTTTGCCCTGACCACACGATCCCATATTCGATCAGCCTTGCAGCAACGCAAAGCCTTTGTGCAGATTTGATAAACGCCATCGATAAATTGATCGACCGACGTCAAGCCGACGGTTGGCAAAGTGGTGATGCTGTGTTGTAATTTCATCCGTTTTATCGTCGCGGTTTAGCGCAGGTTGCCTCACCGCGGTCAACCTGGATTGGTTGAACATACTTTGGCGAAAGTTAATTGCAGCCACCGGCGCGTAAAATTAATATAATTCAGTGCCCGCGCATTGCTGCTCTGTTGAAAGTATCCACCTCAAACTGATGGTGCTGCGCACAATACGCCAACTGCACCATGATCGAACGGACGATGGAAGACGGTGTCCAGAGGGCGGCACGAATATCGTGCAATTGTGCGGTGCTGTAAGCAATGAAGTGCAATAGGCGGGAGACCCCATAGATGCCGAACAACACCTGTGCCAGCAACAGCGAAGGCTGGGCCAGAACAAACAGCAGGCCTGCTGCCAAAAAGCCGGGAATACTTTCCAGATCGTTCAAATTGATGCGCCGTGAGCGTTCGACATACTCGTTTTTTTCGAGTTGCACGGGATTCGGGTTGGGATTGGCCGGACTTTTTTTCAGATCTTCCGGATTGCGAAAACCCCCCTGTACTTTGAGCATCCGATAGATTGTCAGCCACGGTTGCAGTATGAGTTTGAGCAGCATCAGCGCAGCGATGATCGCGTACAGTTGAAAAACCGGATTGGCAAAAGTCAGCAAGGTATTGGACATGGCATTCTCCCGGCATAGATAATAATATTAATGGTAAATAAATTTACTATAGTTAAAAATTTTAAACTTAATATATTGATCAATGTAATAATCAAGCCTGGTGGACTCAGGCTTGATTCTTTGTCTGGAGTCTGTAGGTTTAGCATGAAAAAGGTGATGCAGCGATGTCTGCCAACGCAAAAAAACCATTGGGCCGGGTCGCGCTGAAACGGATCAAGACCAAAGAGGAAATACTCACGGCAGCACTGGACATTTTGTCAGAGCAGGGGGTTGAGGGTTTAACACTGGCTGCTGTTGCGGAGCAGCTCGGTTTTACCAAGCCGGCGCTTTATCATTATTTTCGCTCCAAGGAAGCGCTGATACGCAGTCTGGTGCTGGAATTAGTGCATCAGGAATCGCTTGAGCTGATTGACGCTGTCAGCAAAACCAGCGGCCGCAGCACGGTGCTTGGCAGCCTGATCCGGGCGTTTTATCAACGTTATCGTAATCGCCTGCATGCGTTTCGGCTGGTCTATTGCCAGTTTCAGTTGCTGGACATGCAGGCGTTGGGGTTTGATCAGAATACCCTCCGGCAAGACGTCAATCCGCTGTCGCAGCGTCTGTTTGATATTGTGATGTCAATACTCAGCGAAAATGGCAAATATCCGATTACCCCGGCCTTGCGCCAGCTGGCTTTTTCCGCTTGGCTGGCAGCACTGGGGCTGGTTGAAATGCTCAGCATAAGCGATGCTGCCAACGATCCGCTGCGTCATTCCGACGAGGCCTTATTGACAACGCTGGAGAGTGTTTTCAATGCGGCTGTTGAACGTATGGCCGAATCTGCCCCGGACGACAAGGATTAACAGCGGTTCATTCCGGACCGTTTGCATACCAGAATGAACCATTCCTGACGCGTCAAACCTTATCTGATCCGCAATCCAGACCGGCCCGTACTGTTGCAGGCCGGACAGACGCGCGGTTTTGCGTGTGGATGCGGTGATATGGCATAGCAATTGCGCCACTGTTTGGGCTACCGACAGGAATGCCAACAGGATTAATGAGCATGCAAAAGCACATGTTATTTGTCGAGGACGACGCGATTATCCGTGCCAATTACACCGATCTGCTAACCGACGAGGGCTTTGATGTGGCGGCTTTTGCTGACCGGCAAACCGCTATGGAGTACGCGCAGGAGACTATGCCCGATCTGGCTTTGCTGGATATCAGTCTGTCCGGCGAGCGGGATGCGGGTTATCAACTGTGCGCTGATCTGCGCCGTTTATCACCGCAACTGCCGATTATCTTTCTGAGCTCGCACGATAGCGAACGGGACAAAATATCCGGCATCCGTCTGGGTGCTGATGATTATCTGACCAAAGATATCAGCGTGGATTATCTGATTATCCGCATTGAAGCGCTGTTGCGCCGTTTCGAGGCTTTGACCGGCCCGGAGTGCATCAGCCCGGACCACCGCACACACGCGCAATCCAGTGCCTTACGTATCGATGACACTTTGCAGGCGCTGTATTGGCAGCAGAGCAAAGTCGAGCTGACGCTGACCCAGTACTGGATCGTTAAAACCCTGGCCGATCAGCCGGGCCAGGCGAAAAACGCGGAACAATTGATGCACGCCGCTCATTTATGCGTCGAACCGAATACTATTAGCGCGCATTTGAAAACCATCCGCGAACGTTTTCGCGCTATTGACCCTGATTTCAACTGTATCAAAACCGAGCGCGGGATCGGTTATCGCTGGGTGGAGGTCTAATCCGGGGCTGAATTCAAGAAGCTGTTTCAAAAACAGCTTCGGTTTCAGAACGGAACGCTGGTCAGCGTTAATCCCGAGATCACCGGCAGAGAAAGCGACCATCGTTTAGGGGATGACACTGCAATGATCGTCGTAGCAGGTGCCTGCGTTGTCGCAGATTTCTGCCAGCCGCAGGAGAAAGCATCGTCGCAGAACAGCGTACCGCTGCTTGGCCATCCGGCGCGGGCAATAATTCAATCATTGAGCGCGACGCCGGTATGCTGCTTGTACCCGCTGCTCGCCTGTCGAGCCGGGCTGTTCGGCAAATTGTTCACAACAAAGCGATGGGTTCGTGGCGATCAGTTTGACGGGTCTGCGAATGCCGCTGGTTTTCCGCCGGGTTTGTCCTCGCAATTGGTCACATCAATATCGAAGCCGGGAACAATCAACCAGCTCACCGTGTCGATGAGCGGCAAACCGGCAGGATCTTGTCGACGATAACAACAGGCCCGAAACCGGTTGGAAGGGTGACTTCAAATGGCTGATACCAGCCGGATCGGAGACCGTACAAACGACATCCAGGATTTCGCAGTCGATGGTCGGGGCGGCTGCTGCGGGTTTGATAAAAGCGCCAGCGGCCAGAAAAAGCAGAGGTAAAACAGTTAATATACGTGTTGATAACATGATGGCAATACTCCTTGTTTCCGTTGCCGTTAAAATCCAGTGTTGTCAGTTAATCCATTTATGCTTGAACTGACGAGGACAACTATAGCAACGCGCCTATGAGCTTGCCGGCACAAAAAATGAGACCTTATGAATGAAAATGAAAGGCCAGAAAGGGTGTCAGATGCGGGATTTCAAAGACGGGGCAGGCTGACTGTAAACAAGGCGCCGCTGCGTGCGGGTAAATCCTCGGCCTGCACTGTGCCACCGTGTGCTTCCGCGATCAGCTTGACGACATATAAACCCAGTCCCAGATTGCCATTGTCTTTATGGGCAGCATCGCGCTGCGAGACGAACAGCTCAAAGATATGCTGCTTATCTTCCGGCAGCGGTTCACCCTGATTGGCGACCGAAAGAATGGCCTGTTTTTGCTCATGCCGGACCGTAACAATAATCGGCGTCTCGGTGCTGCCGTAATCGACCGCGTTCGACACCAGTTTGTCCAGTAACTGGATCAAGCGGGTGCTGTTGCCGGATACCTGAACCCCTGGTTGGCAGTTGGCCAGCAGTTTTTTGTTGTGATAGATCGATTGATAGGTCTCGATTTGTCCACTGACCAGCTGACCCAGATCGAGCGGCACCAGGGTTTCGTTGCCAAAGTCTGATTCCAGGGTGCTGGCGCTGCCGACATTTTCCAGCAGCTTGGTCATGAAGCTGACACTGTCGCGGGCGCGCTGGAGGTATTTGGCAATGCTGTCGCTGTTGCCGCTGGCGCGGGTGCGCCGCTCGATAAGATCCAGCGATGAACGAACTCCCAGGGTGCTGTTTTTTAATTCATGACGCAGAAAATAAGCCAGATTTTCCAGCCAGATAACGCGTTTGCGATTCGCTTCGGCCAGTTCCGCACTGCGCGCCTGCACTTGTTGTTCGAGTTCGGTGCTGTGGCGCGCCAGCGCGGCATCACGGCTCTGAATCTGGCTTAGCATTTCATTGAAGCTGTCCACCAGCGCGGCCAACTCATCGCCGCTGGCAGGCGGTACCCGAACCGCATAATCCTTGTCCCGGGCCACATTTTCCGCCGCGCTCTGCAAAGCCAGAATAGGCCCTGAAATCAGGCTTTGCAGACGATAGGACACTACCCAGGCCAGCGCCAATGCGATCAGCACCAACAGCAACAGAAACAACAGATAAAAAAGCAGGCTGGCCTGTAACTGGTCGAGATCGCTACTCATATCAAACACAATGCGTACCTGGCCAAGGTGTTCCTGCCCCAGTATGACCCCGGTGCAGACGGGCAGAAGCCGAGTCCTGTTTTCGGGCGGCGTTTGTGGACACACCGTGGCGAGTGCCTGCTGGCGCAACGGTGAAGGGATTGCGCTGGTCTGGTAAACAGCGAAAGGGGTGCCATCGGGCCGATGAATGGCTGCATACGCAATACTGTTATTTGCCCGCAATGCTTGCAGCGCATTCAGGTTTTCCTGCGCGGTGCTACGGTCATCGAAAATCAGTGCTGCGGTACTGCGCGAGCCGATAATTTCCGCGACGGTGGTCAGTTGTTCGGTGCGTTTTTCGTACAGGATGCGTTTTTGCCGAACCACTTCATTGATGCTGACGGCCAGGGCCAGCAATACGATCACAGCAGTGCTGGTCAGCATCGTAATCGCAATCAGTTTGCGACTGATCGGTAAGCGGGTGAAAAAACTCATCGGTGGGCTGCTGCTAATCCACGATCTGCGCCAGCTCCAGCAATTTGGAGCTGAGCTGCAGACCGGCCTGCGCAGTGGCGGCGGTATTAATGCTGAAGCGCACCCGCTGCTCGACGATCTGCAGGGCGATCATACCACCGCGGCGGGCAAAATCCGGGATATCACTGACGGTCAGAATCGGTGCCTGCGCCAGCTCGCGCAGAATCGTATCCAGCCGCCAGTCCTCGGAGCGGCTGACAAAAACAATATGGCAGTCTGCAAGTACTGCCACCCGTGGATAGCGGCGGATATGCAGGGTGTGGTTTTTGACCGTTTTGCCTTCCAGCTGGCTGAGTGACATACCGAACGGGTCTTCACCCAGCAGACACAGATTGAGCGAGCTGCCCGATACCGGAATACTGGCGGGTGGCCAGTGCGTGAATTTGGCAAAGTTATAGGTATACACCGCCATGACAGCGTACACATCAGAGCGTTTTTCCTGTCCGCCGGCAATGCCGGCCAGCAGCAGACAGGCCAGCAGCAGACAGATCTGTGCCGGAAGAGACCAGATAACAGACCGGATAATGCGTTGATAAGCGGTGTTCAGAAACGCCACGTCAACTGACCGTAGATACTGCGTTCGACCTGTACCGGGAAGCCGTTGGATTCAGGTAGAAACTCGATATACGGCGCGTTGGACAGGTTGCGGCCGTGCAGGGACAGTTCCAAACCGGGGGCGGGTTGCCAGCCCAGGCGCAAATCCAGACTGACGTAGTCATCGATACTCAGACTGGGCGCGGCGGCAGCCCCGAGCGCCTGAACGGCGCTGATGCTGTCGACATAGCGCAGCCACACGTCCAGTTCGACCGCTGGCGCCAATTGAAACCCTGCCCGTACGGATACCTGATGTTGCGGGTTGCGGTCATCGCCCAAGCCGGCGGGCACCAGTGTGGTCGTATCGAAACTGGGTTTGAACTCGAAATCAGCCTGCAGATAGCTGTAGGCCAGTTGCAGATGCCATTTCTCATACGGTCGCCAGTCAGCTGCGATCTCAAAACCATACAGTGCGCCACGCTCGGCATTATTGAGCGTGATCGGAATGGTCAGCACGGTGTCATCAACCTGCGCAGCTGCCAAATCCACGCTGGCAAAACGCAGATCATCGTAATCGTTATAAAACGCAGCGATATCCAGAAATAAATCGTCACGCGGCCAGATACGGTAGCCAATCTCATACGCGATCAGTGTTTCCGATTCGAAGGAGCGGTCGCCGTTAACGGTGAATAGGCTGGGCGGCATGGCAGCGCTGGCGGGCAGCAGAAACGAATTGATCTGCGTATCGTCTTCAGCCCGCGACGGACTGCGTACCGCCCGTGCCACAGAGGCCCATAAACGCTGCGTGCTGCCGGGCCGCCACAGGGCGCGCAGACTGGGCTGAATTTCCCAGCCGGAGAAACTATTGTGTTCAAATTTCGAGCCCAGGGTCAATTCGACCCGATCATCGAACAGACTCAGGCGATCCTGGGCAAACAGGCTGAACAATTGGTAATCCCGCTGACGGGGCTGCAGATTAATGATCTCGGACTGATTGAAATCGTCCTGGCTGTAGCGAAATCCCAGTCCCCAGATGATCTCCTGCTGCTGACTGATGGCAAATTCCTGCTGAAAATCAAGGTCCAGTGTCTCCAGTGTGTAATCGGCCGAGATGTCACTGCGCCGCTCACGCTGATAATAAAACTGCAGGGCGCTACGCGAAGCCGGTGAATCGGTATGTTCCCAGCGGGCGGACAGGCTCTGGGTCGTGAGCGTGCCGTCATCCAGTACGGTTTCGTTGCCGCTGGCCGAGTTCAGCGAGGGCAGGGTGTAATTGCGTTGCAGGTCAGCTCTGTGCAGGGAACCCTGCAGTAAAACCACATCGCCGGGCGCGGGCAGCCAGTCCAGCCGGAAACCACCGCTGGCCAGGGTCCAGTCGTCGCGGGCATCCTCTCCTTGCATATCCAGCAAACCGTCGCGCTGGGACCATTTGCCGAAAACCCGCCAGTGCAACTGCTCATTCTTTTGCCCGCCGTAGCGCAGGGTCGCCAGGGTTTGTTCTTCATCGCCAACGCTTAAACTGATATAAGCGCCCTGGGTATCCCGGGCCTGTTTGGTGATGATATTAATAATGCCATTGACCGCGTTGGCACCCCATAAGCTGGCACCGGGACCGCGAATGACTTCGATCCGTTCGATATCCGCCAGTGGCAGGTCAAGTGCTTCCCAGTACACACCGGAGAAAATAGGCGTATAGACGGTGCGGCCATCGACCAGAACCAGCAGTTTATTGGCAAACTGGCCATTGAAACCGCGCGCTGTGACGGCCCACTGATTGGCATTCAGGCGGGCGACATGCAGACCCGGCACCATACGCAGCGCTTCCGGGATAGAGGTCACACCGGAGCGGCGTAAATCCTCCTGACTGATCACAAACACAGCAGCGGCAGCGCGTCGGATAATTTCTGCCCGGTCTTGCTGACCGAGGTGACTTCCGGTATTGAGCAGTTCCTCCAGCCCCAGCTCGGTGATGTCCTGGGGCACAGCCGGACCGGACGGCATCAGTGCGGCGGCTGTAATCAGCGGTCCGGAAAATGTAGAGCGGCGCAAGTGCTTTCCGGTTGCGCAAACAAACTCTGACAATGCGCGTGGTTTTTGATCATGATCAAATCATCGGTGGCGAAATGGCGTATAAAACTAAATATGGCAGCGCTATTGGCTTATGACATAACAATCTATTAGCCATGAAGACTGCTGCTACAATACCGGTTTTCAGAATCTGTTTATAAAACCCTGTTGAAAAGCCTGTCTGGGCAGCGCTCTGCTGGATTCGGGTCGTGCGTATCGCAGTATTGTCTCAGTCTGTGCTGAAAGCGTTTTATTACGGGATTCTGGCTTGTCGAATGATGTTTAGCCCGAGTATGTTTAGATTATGAATGCACCGATAGCTTCTCGCACCCCGCTGGAGTCGGTTGTTGTCCGCTTTGCCGGCGATTCCGGCGACGGTATGCAGCTGACGGGTGATCAGTTCTCGCAGGCTGTTGCGCGCTGGCGGTCGCGATCTCATCTACGTTTCCTGATTATCCTGCCCACGAAGTCACGCCCCTACCGACACGACTTACGGGGTGTCTGCGTTTCAGATAAATTTCGGCGCACGCACGATCAAAACCTCCGGTGATGCACCGGATGTGCTGGTCGCGCTGAATCCGGCCGCGCTGAAAGTCAATATCGACCGTCTGCGTCCGGGTGGTCTGGTGATCGCTGACAGCGGCAGCTTCGGTGAAAAAAACCTGCGCCGGGCCGGTTACGAGAACAATCCGCTGGAAGATGGCACGCTGGAATCTGGCAGCTGATCAACCTGGATATCTCCAAGTACACACTGGAAGTCGCACGCCCGCTCGGGCTGGGGCAGAAAGATGCACTGCGCTGTAAAAACATGTGGGTGCTGGGGCTGGTGTACTGGATGTACGGGCGCGATCCGCAACCGACCATCGACTGGCTGCAGCAGAAATTTGCACGCTTGCCGGATATCGCCAAGGCCAATATTGCTGCGCTTAAAGCCGGTCATGCCTTCGCCGAAACCGCCGAGCTGCAGGTGCCGGTTTTTCAAGTGCCGCCGGCCGAGTTTGCCAGCGGACTGCATGGCCTGATCAACGGCAGTCAGGCACTGGCCTGGGGCTTGCTGACCGGCACTTATCTGGCCGGTCTGGAAATGACCTTCTGTTCCTAC
Source organism: Gammaproteobacteria bacterium (assembly GCA_041396125.1). Taxonomy (GTDB): domain Bacteria; phylum Pseudomonadota; class Gammaproteobacteria; order Competibacterales; family Competibacteraceae; genus JAWKZG01. The sequence goes on from JAWKZG010000006.1 coordinate 275,148, forward strand.
CCGATTACACCGTCCTCGCCGTTGTTGCACGCGCTGTCCAAATTGCCCGGCTATGGCGTGACCACTTTTCAGGCCGAAGACGAGATCGCGGCATTGTGCGTGTGGCGCGTCCTATGCCGGTACGCTGGGCGTGACGGCCAGTTCCGGGCCGGGGCTGGCGCTGAAAACCGAAGCGCTGGGGCTGGCGATCAGCACCGAGTTGCCGCTGGTACTGGTGGACACCCAGCGTGGCGGTCCATCCACCGGGTTGCCCACCAAAACCGAACAATCTGATTTGTACATGGCAGTCTGGGGCCGGAACGGTGATGCGCCGCTGCCGGTGCTGGCAGCCAGTTCGCCGGCGGATTGTTTCTATACCGCCATCGAAGCCGTGCGGCTGGCCGCGAAATACATGACCCCGGTCATCCTGCTCAGCGATGGCTATATTTCCAACGCCTCCGAGCCGTGGCTGATACCCGATGTGAATCAGCTGACGCCGTTTCCGGTCGAATTCCGCACCGATCCGGCAGAGTATCAGCCTTATCAGCGCGATCCGGCCTCACTGGCGCGGGCCTGGGTTAAACCGGGTACAGCCGGGCTGGAGCATCGCATCGGCGGCATCGAAAGATTATTACAGCGGCGATATTTCCTATGATCCCGCCAACCACCAGCACTATGACGTGTGCGGGCGGCCAAAGATCCAGCGCATTACCGACGATATCCCGGAGCAGACCGTCAGTGACGGTAACCCGCAGGGCTCTCGCTGTCGTTGGTTGGGGTTCGACCTATGGGCCGATCAGTCGCGCTGTGGCGAACTGCCGCGAACAGGGCCTGGATGTCGCGCATATCCATCTGCGCCATCTGTGGCGCTCGCAATCTGGGTGAGCTGCTGGCGGCTTACGGTACTATACTGGTACCGGAAATGAATAATGGCCAGCTCGCGACCTTGTTGCGCAGCCAATATTGCCTTGCCGTCAAACCCTTGAATAAAATCGCCGGACAGCCGTTTGCTATTGCCGAAATAGAAACGGCCATCGAATCCGCCCTCAATCAAGCAGGAGCCGCCGCATGAATGCGACCGTCGAACGCGTCGACCACGCCAATAAAAAACGTAGCGCCAAGGATTACGCCTCCGATCAGGATGTGCGCTGGTGCCCCGGTTGCGGCGATTACGCCATCCTGAAAGCAGTCCAGAAAACGCTGGCGGATCTGGCCGCTGATCCGGCCCAGACGGTGTTCATCTCCGGCATCGGTTGCTCGTCGCGCTTTCCGTATTACATGAGCACCTACGGCTTCCATACCATTCACGGTCGTGCGCCAGCGGTCGCCACCGGCGTTAAAATTGCCAATCCGGAACTCGATGTCTGGATGGTTACCGGCGACGGTGACGGTCTGTCCATCGGCAGTAATCACCTGCTGCATGTGCTGCGGCTGTGTGAATATGCAGATCCTGCTGTTCAATAATGAGGTTTACGGCCTGACCAAAGGGCAGTATTCGCCGACTTCAAAACCCGGTATGCACTCGCCTTCAACCCCGCGCGGTTCGCTGGATGCACCGACCAATCCGGCCTTGTTTGCACTGGGAGCCGGGGCACATTTTGTCGCCCGTGCAGTGGATACCATGGCCAAGCATCTGCCGGAAGTGCTGAAGCGGGCGCACGCGCATCAGGGTGCCGGCTTCGTGGAAATCCTGCAAAACTGCATTGTTTATAACGATGGCGTGTTCAATAACGTGACCGCTAAAGCCACAGCGGCAGACCGGCAATTGTTACTGGAGCACGGCAAACCTCTGCGCTATGGCAGTGACAATCAATACGGTTTGCGCCTGAATCACCGTACTCTGGCGCTGGAGTCAGTCGTGCTGGGCGAGGAGGGCGTGACAGAAGATGATCTGCTGCTACACGACGAAACCAATCCCACGCTGGCCTCGCTGCTGGCCCGTTTGAGCGATCCCATGCCACTGGGCGTGCTGTACTGCAATCCGGGCGAATCCTACGAGCAAAAAGTCCGGGCGGATCGGGGGGCGGGCGGCCCGGTCAGCGGCGACAAGCTCAATGCCCTGTTGCGCCAGGGCAAGACCTGGACGGTCTAGACGGCTTGCCTGAGTTCACCTGATGCCTGTTACCTTGCGTCCGACCGTTCACGTCTGCCTGGTACACGATACCGCGGCAGCCAATATCACACCGGCGCTGGACCCGGCATTCCGGCCGGATGAGGTCATTTTGCTGCATACGCCAGGGCAGGCGCAGCGTGCTGAAGCGCAGGCCAGCGTATTGCGACCTGCCGGGGTGACGGTCAGCAGCTGGCTGATTCAGGACGCGCAGGATGTCGAACATATCCGCGACCGGGTGCTGGAATTACTGCTGGCGCGAGACGGCTCGGATCTGGCTCTGAATGCCAGTGGCGGTACCCGGCCCATGGGCATCGGCGCGTACGAGATATTCCACGAACTGGGCCGGCCGGTATTTTATGTCAATCCGCTGAACGACCACGTCACCTGGTTGCACAGCCGGACGGAACCCTCGTTCGATCTGGCCAACCAGATCAAAATCCCGGCCTTTTTAACGGCCCACGGCGCTCAGGTGGAAAGTCTGGGTTCGCGCCAGGGTGTACCAGCGCGGTTGCGTCAATTGACCGAAGAACTGGTCGCGCATGCTGAAGTGCTGGCCAAACCGCTGGCTACCCTGAACTGGCTGGCGCAAAAAGCCGAACGGGAACTGATCTCGCCACCGCTCAGTGACAGTCAGCGGCGCTGGCCGGAATTAAGCGCGCTGCTGCAGCGGCTGGCTGCCGAGAATGTGCTGGAG
>JAWKZG010000007.1:0-274579 GCA_041396125.1 Gammaproteobacteria bacterium
CAAGACCGCTTTGAGCTGTTTGTTCCTGACCCTGCTGCTGGTTTCAGCGGTCCTGGCCCACCATGGCTGGAGCTGGACGGAAGATGGTAACTTCCAGCTTACCGGTGTCATCAAAGAAGCCCGGCTCGGTAATCCGCATGGCCGGCTGATTGTGCAGGCTGAAGACGAACAATGGCTGGTGGAAGTCGGCCAGCCCTGGCGCAATAAGCGTGCCGGTCTGACCGATCAGATGCTCTCGCCCGGCAACGAAATAACCGTTATCGGCCAGCGTTCTGCTGACCCGAAAGAGTTACGCATGAAGGCAGAGCGGGTGCTGATTGACGGTAAGGAGCATGCGCTGTATCCGGAACGCAGCTAATCGACTGATGCGGCTTTACTGATGCTGCCGGAACTGCTGACTGCCGTCGAACAGTCGGCAGTTGCGGAGCTGCTGCGTTTCTGGCGTTGGGCGTATCCGCTCACCAATGCAGCTCATATTCTCGGTATCGCATTGTTGTTCGGCGCTATTTTGCCACTGGATCTGCGCATGTTGGGTCTCTGGCGCTCGGTGCCACTGCCATTACTCGCCCGCGTGCTGGTGCCGATGGCGGGTACAGGATTGGGTTTGGCGCTATTGACCGGGCCGCTGTTATTTAGTGTTGACCCGTTCAAGTACGCAAGTTTAGGTGTGTTCTGGCTGAAATTGCTGCTGATCGCAATGGCGGTGATTAATCTGCTGCTATTGCATCGCAGTACAGCCTGGCGACAGACGATTAACGCTGCCGGCAGCGTTCAGCCAGTAGTCCCTTCCCGGCTTTGCGTACACGCTGTGATTTCTGCGCTGGGGTGGCTGCTGGTGATACTTTGCGGTCGTTTGATCGCGTATTTTTAAGAGCCCGACAAGCCTAAGCCGGCGTGGTGAGCGGGCCGTTTGCTTGGCGCCAGGCATCAATACCGCCCTTGATATGGCAGGCATCAAGACCGGCCTGCTGTGCCGCCTGCACCGCCATGGCGGAACGTTCACCGTAGGCGCAATAAAAAACCAGTCGCTTGGCGGTGGCCTTGCTCAGTTCGCGCAGTAAACCACCGGCTTTCAGATTGGCCTCAAGCGCGGTATACGGGGCATGCACGGAACCGGGGATCAGACCATGCCGGTCGCGTTCGTGCGGATCACGCAGATCGACCAGAACAAGAAGGTCCGTGTCGATGAGTGGCAAAGCTTCGTCAGCGCGCAGCGACCAGCCCCGGCTTTCAAGTTCGTCTTGCGAGAGACCGATTTTGACGTTGGCCGGCACGGCAACATCCATCAATTTCGGATTGGGCAGGTTAAGGTTGTTCATGATCTCGACGTAGGCATCAACACTGTCCACCTGCAGGCGTGGATTACACGCTTTTTCCTCACCGATGGTGCTGACCGTATCCCCTTTATAGTCGTGAGCCGGATAAACCAGCGTTTCCTCCGGTAGTTTCAGCAACTTGTTAAAGAGCGAATCGTATTGCGCCGCTGCATCGCCATTCTGGAAATCAGTCCGGCCCGTACCGCGAATCAGCAGGGTATCGCCGGTAAACACCCGGTCTTGCAGTAGATAGCTGTACGAATCGTCGGTATGACCAGGGGTGTAAAGTACCTCCAGATTAATCCCTTCGAGGCCGACCCGATCGCCTTCCGCACCCGCACGGATACCACATCCACAGCGCTTTTCTCGCCATCACGGTAATGCAGTGTGGGTACGATCACGCAGTGCTCGAGCCCGGTAATATGGTCAGCATGGACGTGGGTATCGATAACAATAGCTTGAGATCCAGCTCCTGCAGGAGCTGCAGATAACGGTCAACCTTGTCCAACACCGGATCAATGATAAGCGCCTCGCCACCGCGCCGGAGTCGCAATAAGATACGTATAGGTACACGATACGTTGTCAAAAAGCTGCCGAAAAAGCATCGCATTATTCCTCTTACAGACTTAATGAATCTGCACAAATCTGGTAGTCCAGCTTTGATGGCATTAAGTTTAGCGTATTCGTAATGACCGAGCGCCTGGATTTTTATACTCAATAAATCGATGGGTCATCGAGTTAGCGTTCGTTGTTTCAGCGAGACGTCTTTTTGCCTTTCCAGCATTATCAACTACACTGAAAAGCAGCCAAAAATAAATCCCGCTGTATTTTTGAACCTGCTTTGACAATCCAAAATACGACCCGTGGCGGGGCCAGCGTTGAAAAATTTATTGCCGCCGTAGCCTTAGAGAATGTCAATCAGGCAGATCCCACCTGCAGCGAGGTGAAGCGCCTTGATCCGGCTGGGGCATCATCTCAACCCTCGCTGTTACCAGCGCCGGTGGTGATTGATACCTACCGGGCTCTCACATTCAATTTCATATTCAAGGTGAGGACAATAGTGTCTTATCAATTACATTATTTTATACGTTCCAAACGTATCCTTTTAGTCTGGCTATTACTCCTGGTAGTTCTGTCTTTGCAGTCAATCCCAACCGTTCGGGCAGCTGACATTACCGTCACTACTACGGCAGATGCCATTGATGCTGCCGGTTCCTGTGCAGCAATTACCATTGGCACTTTGCCGGGTGCCGGCGATGGTCTGGTTAGCCTACGCGAAGCTATCTGTGCCGCAAACAACACTGCCGGGCCGGATTCTATTAGCTTTTCCAGCCCCGGAACGCATACCCTGGCTCTTGTCGGCACAGGCGAAGACTCTAACGCCACCGGGGATCTTGATATCCGCGACGACCTGACCATCAATGGCCTGGGAACAAACAGCACCATTATCCAGGCCGGAACCACAGGCCCTACCCCCGGCCCGGGCAACGGTATTGATCGGGTATTGCATCTGGCTACGGGAGGCATAACCGTTATTATCAACAATGTCACCATCCGGCATGGTCGCTTAACGGGTTTTGCTGATGGCGCAGGTATCTACAACCCTTCTTTTAATAGCACTATTACCATCAATAACAGCCTCATCACCGCCAACGAAACCGAAGACGAAGGCGGGGGCATTCGATATCAATTTGGCACGCTCAATCTTAATAACAGTACAGTTTCTAACAATATTACCGATCAGGTTGGCGGGGGGATTTCCGCTGCCGATGGAGCGACTCTGAATATTGCCGACAGCACAATTTCCGGTAACTTTGACGGCGTGTTTGGGGGTGGCGGGATTTTTCTCTATAACACGACAGCTAACATCGCCAACAGCACAATTTCCGGTAACGTTGCAACCGACGATGGCGGTGGGATTAGAGGTAGAAGGCTCATCCGTCGTCAATCTGACCCATGTGACCATAACCGGCAACACCGCCGATGCCGATAACAGTATCGCTGGTAATGGTGGCGGAATTTCTCTAGATAGTGGTACTGTCAACCTCAAAAACAGCATCATCGCCGGAAACTTGGTTGGAACCAGCGGCAGCGGGCCAGATTGCAGCGGCACGATGACTCCCGCCATGCGGGCTATAACTTTATCGGCGACAATAGTGGATATTGCGGAATTCGTGGCAGCCCCAACGCCAACAATGATTATGTTGCGCGGGCGGCTTGCTGCTGGGTGGGTTAACCGGTGATCCGCTTACCATCACTTCAACCCGGCAGTACCAGCCCTTGATAAAGTTCCGGCAGCCAACTGCTGTCAGCAGCGACACGAGATCCCCTGTTTAGCAACGGCGCAGCCATTACTGCCATTTCCAGCGCGGGTGGTCCGACCGCAGGGCACCCATTGCGATATCGGCGCCTATGAGTTTGATACCTCTGGCAGCCTGACCATCGTCAAAACAGTGGTCAATGATGATGGCGGCACCCTCTCATCGAGCGATTTCACCATCAACGTTTCTGGCAACAACCCCAGCCAAACATCCTTTGCCGGAAGTGAGCGGTGGTCGTTACCCAAAGGCTGGACATAGCATCACCGAAGACCCGGTGGCGGACTATAGCGGTAGTTTCTCTGCCGACTGCTCTGGCGACATTGTCGCCGGCGAGGAAAAACCTGTACCATCACCAACCTACCGCCGCCGGGTACGTCATCATCGAAAAAGTCTCCATCCAGCGGGCGGAACAAGAAGCTATGGCTACATCCAGACCATCCGCGATCCTTCGAACTTCCTGTTGGATGATGGTGACACGGAAACCTTCAACAACGTTCCCCCCGGTAACTACCTGGTTGCGGAGCAGGACCATTTCCCGGATATCCTGACCAATCTGGTTTGTGATGACGGTGCCAGCGCCGTGCCGAGTGAAACATATATTGGCGGCAACACGCCATTCGATCCGGATGATGAACCCATTGCTGGTGCCAGTGACAATGTCGCGATCATAAACCTCGAACCTAGTGAAACCGTTCGCTGCACCTATACCAACGCCATTCCCGGCAGCATCCGGATGCAAAAGGTCGTGCCACCTGGAAAGTGATTCGAGCAACCCCGATCAAACCTTTACGCTGAATTTTACGAACTTTGATGATGTCAATGCGGGAAGCAGTACTTTTACGGACGGGTCGGGCTTCTCGGTCTTCTCGGATCTCTTACCGGATACTTACACCGTGCGTGAGTTGAATCTGCCCGCTGGCTGGACCTTGGATAATCTCACCTGCACCAGCAGCGCGGGAACCTCAACCATTGGCACGTTTACGCCAGGCGATACCTCTATTGAGGTGGACCTGGCTGGCCGGAGATGAGGTGCAGTGTACCTTCACCAACAGCTACGACGACGGTGACGGCATTCCCGCTGAGGACGAAGACGGGGTACCGGGTTACAACGAGCTCGGCAAAAACTCCGGGTCACAGAAAATGGCTGACGGCTTAAACGGACAGGTCTTTTTTTCCCAGCTCCTACTTAGGCAGGGATTTCGCGACGTAAAGATTAAAATCCTCTTCAATCCCTGGCATCCCCCTGAGAGGTTTCAATTTGGTTGACTTGCCGACAAACTTGACAACAGCATTAGCCACCAGCTCATCACTGGCTGTCAGCTCTCCCGCATTTGGTCGGCAGAACGACATGCGCTTTAAGTTTAAGATAACTCTTTCAAAATAAAAACATTTGCTGGGATGATATGCCCTGATTATTCAGTTGAGCTCTTATTTTGACGAGCCCGTTTCATTTGCTTTCTCATTTTCATGGACGTTTGGAAAGTGAGTGGTCAGCCAGTCATTAACTCAATTCCTTTTCAACATTATATTCGTATCCATTGTGATTTTTGTCCCTGTAATCCCAACCGTGACTGAAAGAAAGGCAACCCAGGTGCAGAGCGGACACCGACAGCGGCGGTGCCGGCGAACGTATCGTCGCTGCTGGTGTATCCGTGCGATTTTCTGGATTTTGCGGTGGAGCTGGGGCAAGCGCAGAGCGAGCTGCAACTGACGGTGTACTTTTCGCCGCGTAACCTGAGCCTGGTGGGGATGGTGAAATTCAATCACCTGACGCAACGCTGGGACGTGTTGGGGACGGTGGATCACAGCGGAGACAAAACCGTGATCCGCTACAGCCTGAGCGATGGCGGGCCGTATGACGATGACCGGGCGGTGGACGGCCAGATTCAGGACCCGGTGGGGGCTGCGGCGTTGGCCATAGGCGAGGGGGGCGAATCGCGCCCGACCCCGATCCCGAGTCTCACCCCGATGGGGCTGGGCGTGCTGGTGGCACTGTGGACGCTGTTGCTGATCATCATGCGCCGGCGATCAGGCGTTATGAAATAACGAGTAAGGCGCCAATAAGCGCAGCGCATTGCGCCAAATAGGTGTGCTGTCAACCGGTGCAATGCCTTTTGGTTATTGCACCTTAATTTGCTGAAAATCCCCCTCAATCCCCCTTTTGCAAAGGGGGAAGTGGATTGGTTTTGTAGAGGGGCAACTGGTTTCCCACGCGGATCAGAGGGTCGCAAAGCACTCAGATTCATCCGGTGTAATGCTCTGCGGTCATTGCACCTTACGATTTCTGCACAAATCTGATAGTCCAGCTTTGATGGCATTAAGTTTAGCGTATTCGTAATGACCGAGCGCCTGGATTTTTATACTCAATAAATCGACGGGTCATCGAGTTAGCGTTCGTTGTTTCAGCGAGACGTCTTTTTGCCTTTTCACCATTATCAACTACACTGAAAAGCAGCCAAGAAATAAATCCCGCTGTATTTTTGAACATGCGTTGGCAATCCAAAATACGGGCTGCCAAAGCGTGCCGTCTTATTGTGAAGCGATTGAATAGCCATTAATTGCGTCCTGCACGCTTGCCCCAGGCGTGTGAGGAGACTAAAAGAGGCGTAATAATTTTTATGAAATTTAGCCTGCAAGACGTCACTAACCGATTTCTGAGTGCCATTCGATTACTTATCCTGGTATTCATTGCCAGCAGCAGCGTCGGGTGGATATCTACAGCAAATGCTGTTCCCTCGGTTGTCACCCAGCTGGGCACAGCAGTTTCCCAATATGAAACCAGCTCAACGCTATCCAGCTTCACAGTTCCGGCGGGTCGTAATCGCTTACTGGTCGTCGTGGCCAGTGATGTGAACTCCAACAATGTTACCGGTGTTACCTTCAACGGCAATGCGATGATCGAGGTGCTGGAGGGGACAGATAACATTGCCGTTGACTCTATTTATGTTCTGGCGCTGGGCACGGCTGTTGGCTCAACGACGGGTGATATCGTGATGGTCTCCGGTGGCGGGGCCAGTGCTGAAAAGTTTATTGCCGCCGTGGTTTTTGAGAATGTCGATCAGGCAGACCCCACCAGCAGCGAAGTGCGTCGCCTTGATCCGACTGGGGTATCGCCCTCAACCCTTGCTGTCACCAGCGCCGATGGCGATCTGGTGTTTGATATGATTGATACCTACCGGGCCGATGCACCCTCAACTCTGACCGTCGGTGTCGACCAGGCCCAGTTGCACGATCAAAGCGGCTCATCGTTTAGTGGTGGCTTTGCCCACTACAGCACCAGCACGAAAGATGGCGCGGCTGGCGCGACGACCAGTTGGACGAACAATGCAAGTGCCCTGCAGCACATGGCGATGAATATCAAGGCGGCTCCTCTGTCCGGCAGCCTGACCATCATCAAAGAGGCCAATCCTGAAGACGGTACCGACTTCGCCTTCACCTCTGATATTCCCGGTGGCGAAAGTTTCAGCTTGGATGACGAGCCAAGCCAAACGGATGCCATCAGCCAAAGCATCACCTTTGCCGACATTCCGGCAGGCAGTTATGCCATTACCGAGACCCTGCCAGCGATTGGCGGTTGGACAAACCACCTGCACCGGCGGCAGCGGTAGCGGCAGTCTGGGTGGGGGAAACCATGTCGGTCACAGTGGGGGCAGATATGAATATCACCTGTACCTTTGAGAATAGCAAGATTCCTCTCTTGACCGTGACCAAGGTGGTGGTCAACGATAATGGCGGCACCCTGTCATCGAGCGATTTCACCATCAACGTTTCTGGCAACAACCCCAATGACGTCCTTTGCCGGCAGTGAGCGGGGTGGTCGTTAACAGAGCCTGGGGCTTATGGCGTCACCGAAGACGCGGTGGCGCATCAACGGTAGTTTCTCTGCCGACTGCTCTGGCGACATTGCCGCCGGCGAGAATAAAACCTGTACTGTGACCAACGACGATATCGCGCGACCATCACGGTCACCAAGTGGTTGTACCGGCCAGCGATACGGGCGTTTTCAGCCTGACCATCGATGACGTATCCCACGCCGAGGGCGGTAACGGCACCGTACCAGCGCGCCATTGCGGTCGCGCAGGCACTCACCAGCATCGGCGAGACCGAGCCGGCGGCGGCACCGACCTGGCCGACTATGACCGTGTAATCGGCGGCGATTGTGCGGCAGACGGCGGCGTCACCGTGGCGTTAGCGGACACGGTCAGCTGCACGATCACCAACACCCGGCGCGGCACCATCACGATCAAAAAGTGGCGAAGTAACGCCGCCGATGCCCCAGCGGGGTAGACTTTATCTTCGCCAGCGACGCCCTGGGCGCGTTTAGCCCTGCAAAATCAAGGCGAACAAGTATTCAGCCAACTGCCATCAACAGCACCTACAGTCTGAGCAAGCCGTGCCAGCGCACTGGACCCTGACCGATGTCAGCTGCAGTAGCACCGGCAGCTCGATCATCAGCCCGATTGAAAACGGCCAAAGCGACCCAAGGCTGGCCCCGGCGAACGAGGTGATCTGTACCTTCACTAACACCTTCGACGATGGCGACGGTATCGAACCCGCGCAAGAAGACGGCGTACCGGAATACAACGGTAGTGCTCAAGGCGATGGCAACGGCGATATCGCCGACAAACTGCAGGCGAATGTCAGCTCGGTGCAGAACGGGTCCTGCTGGTGGACACTGGAAAGCGACGGCCTAACAACACCACGACGTGCAACCGGCTGGTGCCGACGGACGCGATGTCGTCACTGCTGGTGTATCCATGCGATTTTCTGGATTTTGCGGTGGAGCTGGCACCGGCGCAGAGCGAAGCTGCACGTCACGCTGTACTTTTCACCACGCAACCTGAGCCTGGTGGGCGTGGTGAAATTAACCACCTGACGCAACGCTGGGACGTGTTGGGGACGGTGGATCACAGCAAAACCGTGATCCGCTACGGCCTGAGCGATGGCGGGCCGTATGACGACGACCGAGGCGGTGGACGGCCAGATCCAGGACCCGGTAGGGCTGCGGCGCAGGTGCAGCCATAGGCAGGGGGCGAATCGCGCCCGACCCCGATCCAGTCTCAGCTCGATCGGGCTGAAACCGCTGCTGGTAGCGCTGGCGGACGCTGTTGCTGATCATCATGCGCCGATCAGGCGTTATGAAATAACGAGTAAGGCGCCAATAAGCGCAGCGCATTGCGCCGAATAGGTGTGCTGTCAACCGGTGCAATGCCCTTTGGTTATTACACCCTACTTGCCCTGTGGACGCTGCTGCTGATTATCATGCGGCGGCGGTCAAAGTAATATGAAATAACGAGTAAAGGCGTCAATAAGCGCAGCGCATTATTGCCAGTGGGTGTGCTGTCAATCGTTGCAATGCCCTTTGGTTATTGCACCCTACTTTCCCGGTCATTCCCGTGTAGGTGGGAATCCAGTACGGGTAGGGCGTCAATAAGCGCAGCGCATTGCGCCGGATAGGTGTGATTTCATTTGGTGCAATGCCCTTCGGTTATTGCACCTTACAATTTCTGCAATTGTCGTTTTTTTACAAAAGATGAAAATGCATAATAAAGCCATCAACATTCATGCACCGAACCGTGCTACGTTCAATTAAATATATTAACGACAAAAGTAACTATATGAAGTTTAAAATATTTATAATTTTTATGTTGCTATCATCATTATCTGGTGCAGATGAAACTGGCTGTCAGTTTTTTGATTGGGAACTATCACACACATTAGGAAAAGAAAGCGCCAGATTCAGAGGCAACATATAGCGGGAAATTAGAAATTTATCGTGACAAGGAAAAAATTAAAAGTATTATGCGCAAATTGGCAACATGACAGTAGAAGGCGAGGCCGCTATCGAATACGCTCTTAACGGTGATGCGGAGTTCTGCGTATCAGATTTACCGAAGACTCAAAGGACTACGAGGAAACCTGTCTATTCCATCCCTGATTTGGACAATTACGCGAGGATCAGTTGTTATTGGTATCAGCGGGAATCAATACGGATAAGCCAGGTCTGGAAGCCTTGTTTATGACCATACTGCGAACTAAACAAGTAATAAACTATTACCCACGCTCCGAAAGTCCTGGCGTTAGCATCTATCACAATTGAAAAACTCACTATGCGAAAATAAACATCGCTCTTTTCTCTCTGTCGGCGGCGGCCCTTTACACTTCTTGGCGATGCAGGGCACCAAGAGATGGTTTCGTGTTTGCGGGAAATCACTGTTAGCATCCCAAAGAAGCCATCAGCCATTCTGGTCATAAGCGCACATTGGGAAGAGCAAATTCCCACCATCACTGCAGGAGCACAGCCCTCGCTGATCTATGACTATTACGGGTTTCCAGAAGAGTCATACCGCATAGACTACCCCTGTCCGGGTGAGTCATCGTTAGCGGGCAAAATTTTCCAACAGATAGAAAGCGTACCTATGCGGGCAAAGCGATAGCGAGCAACGTGGTTTCGATCACGGTCTGTTCGTCCCGCTGAAAATCATGTACCCGGAGGCCGATATTCCCTGCGTTCAGCTTTCCCTGATATCATAGCCTTGATCCTGCCGAGCATCTAAATTTAGGCCGTGCTCTGCAAGGCCTGGACTGATAATCTGCTGGTTATTGGTTCTGGTTTTTCCTTTCACAATATGCAGGCTTTTTTTCGCGCCAGAAACGGCTGAATCCAGAAGAAAATGAGACCTTTGAAAACTGGCTGTCAGACACCTGCTCGAACCACGACCTCAGCGAAGAGGAAAGGACGCAAAGGCTTGTTCAGTGGGAGAAGGCACCATTCGCCCGCTATTGCCACCCAAGAGAAGAACATTTATTGCCCTTGCACGTATGCTACGGGCTTGCTGGCACAGCCTGTTCCAAGCGGTTTGAATTGAAAATATTAAACAAGAAATCAAGTATGTACCTCTGGTCGGCAGAGGGCTGACAACTGCCTGCTACAGGCTCGTCTTCCGCGCACGTTGCCAGAACGACAACAGAATTTTAAGACCGGGAGAGTTGATGCCCTGGTCTTTTGAGACTGCAGCCTGAAGCTGAGTATTCCAGCTTGCCTGTGAGATTGACTGCATTTCCGAAGCAGTAGATTCAGAGAAACCCATCGACCACGCAGAGAAATGACGCCGCACTATCGGTTCGCGAAAGATTTCTATAAGGCCCCGATGTCTGCGCGCCCCCTGGATGCGTGAATAGACCTGTTCAACCCCAGCTTCAGGCCCTTCAAGATATTGAAAGAACGAACCATCATGATGAAGCAAGGCCCCCGTCACGCTCATACGCGAGTTGAACTCCCGAGCATCCAGTAGAAGCGTGTCCAACTCATGCGACGAAAGATCCGGGTTTGCACTGCTGACGTAGGCGATGGCGATGAGGGATGGCATTGTGCAGCCTAACGCTTTGAGTGGCGCGCGTTAGCGCGTCCAGTAGAGGCCAGTTTTCGGCCGGAATGATGCTTGAGCAACTTGTTGCAATTCAGTTCCAATTCAGAAACTCCAGTATAGTGGCGCAGCCTGCTAACGTCGGGATGACCTGGTCAAGGACTTAAGTACCGAAACTCGGGCTATCCCAACACGATTTTCAGCATAAGCATAGGCAATTTACCGACAATATTCCCCTGTTCGTACGGTGCCGCCACTCGTGATAGTACGGGTTTCAAAGTTGTAGCAATTGGCATTGCTGGAAGGCGTGTAGCGAATATAGTAGGGCTCGCCTTGATAGGTATAGTCCATGCTGCGCGCGCCAGAGGCGTCTTCCGTGAACGTCAAGCCTGTGACGCCGTCGCGGGGTGGCACACCGTTTTCTCGTTCGCGCCCGTCCTCGGACGACCGCAGTGGTGCGATACGCGGTAACGCATCGAAGTTTTCAACTTTGCCCATCAGGCATTGGATGATGTAGGGAGCGTCATCGGATGTATGATAGCGATAACCATAAGTGGCATCGGGTTGACCGTTACAGACATCAAGCGTCGACGCCTGAATTGACGTTCCGTCCGGATTCTTGTGGCCATAAATCGGAAAACCGTCAAAAGCCCATCCAATGATGGCGTCATCGCCCGCATTCTCCATCTGAGCAATCATGCAGGTGGGCGTCGCATGATAATGGTAGTCATCACCACGCCCGGCATGTCCGCCGCACTCATCAAGCTGCTGCAGCAGAATCGTGTCGTGATGGGTCTGGTGATGGTAAAGATCTTGCCGGGTCATTTCTCCGCCGGCCGTATAGTCGAAGATCGGCACGCCATTCACCGCGACACCCAGGGCTGCATCCCGCGTAAACGGGGTTTCGCCGAGTGTTGGTTCGAGCGGAATCGGTGCTGCATACCCCTTCGCCGGCACCGGGATTTGTTCGTTCGAACCGACGATCCCCGTCATCATTTTATGGTTCGGATAAGCGTTGGAGTGAATATGCGCGTGACCGGCATCACAGGTAACGGTGACGCCATCGGCAAAACCGGCCTTCTCGACCGAGGCGGCAACAGCAGCACAGCGGACTTCGTTTTGGGCCTGTGCATGGAGCGGTATAGCACCGGCAAATGCCATAAGAGCGGCACTCGTAGCAAATGCGGACAATTTCGGCATGTAGATGTGTCCTAGTGGGTTCTGGTTCGCGGCCATGATCCGCCTGGTATTTGGCGCAAATTACAGCTTAGACAGCGGTGATCATTCGACCGTCAGACGACAAAGAAGGGTGTTGGAGGTTTCCAGATCAGGTCCCCAGATAAAACGCGCAGAACTATCCCACTTGATCTGATCATAGCCACCCTTGGGGCTGACCTCTGCTGCCGTGTAGAGGCTTGCCGAGGTCCAGCCGGCATCGTCAAACCCCGCACTGCTCCAGCCTTCCGGCTCCGGTGTGATTTTAAACGCGCACGCGCCCTTGCCTGCAACGGGGTTGCGCTCGGATTCGCAGGACTTGTCCAGCGGTGCTTCGTGAATGACCAGGCAAGTCCATCCGTCATCGCTTACGGCGACCGTGTTTCCGTTTGCATCTTTCACCTGAAGGATGACACCGCCATCGCCCATTTGCTGTCGTCTGGTGCCGATGTATTCCAGACCGGTGTCATTTTCCCTGAAGTCCTTTGCAATCAGGCCGAGAACAAAGGGGCGTTCGGCCTCGAAGGAAAAACTTTCCGCATTGAACGACCGTTCTGTGGTGATCGGCACGCTGTCTTCGGCTACTTGCGCTCCGTTAACATAGAACGCGAACCAGTTATCGGCCCAGACATCTGCCGAAAACGTTTCTGCTGCCGCTGCTTGCCCGAAGAGACAGGTGATGAGAGCGGTTTGGCGCCAAATATTCATGATTACCTCTTTTGATAGATAGTTGCTCCTGCGAGCCAGGCTATCACTGATGTTTCTGATCACACCCTGACCGGAGGATGCGCAGGTGACATTTTATACCCAACCAACCGCATCCGTAGTTTCGGCTTGTACGCATTAGTATTGATGTGCTTGTGATTTTTGCTGATTATTTGCATGATTCGTTATGCATGTACGCTTTAACCAAAACCACATTATCCGTGTATTCCATTTCTTCCGGCTTCAGAAATTCGTGCTGCCTCTCGGTCGGTATCAGATGAAAACCAGCCTTCTTGTACGCAGCAATGGCGCGGCGATTGCGAGCGGAAGGTGATACCGCTATTTGGGTAACGCCGTACTCCTTGTTCAGATAGTCCGCCAGGTTTCGCAGCGCTTCGGAGCCAAAACCCTTGCCACAGTCGGCTTCCGACCTTAGCCAGATATCGACGTCCGTCGCATGATTACCTCGCAGCGCGTTGTAACACACAACCCCTACATCATCTTGATTGGCCACGATAATAAAACAGCGCCCTTTGTCTGGTTTTGACCCGTCGAAATAGTAAGGAAGATAGTCACGGCAAAATTCTTCCCAGGTGGGAACCACATGGTCGGGAAATTGAGGCGGCCCCATCATCGAAGGCGTCAAGTCAGAATGGGCGAGCCATTCGTAGATTTTCCTACGATCTCCCTCTGTCGCTGCACGCAGGTTGGTTTTTATACAAAAAGCGCATGATCTTGCATCGTTCACATCAACCCCCCCTATACTCACGCCGTCATTCCCGCGCAGGCGGGAATCCAGGAATGTTCAAGGCGCAGCAAAATCCGCGTCATGTATTGGTCCTCGCAGCATGGCTTACCTATTCCCGCATAATGCTATGGCTCAGCGGAAAAATAACGTCCGCAATCACCGGACTGCGACGATCGATTGCCCATGCCGGTATACTCATTGCGCTGGATGAATTAATCGAATTTTTGGAAAATAGGTGGTGAATTTACTGACATCTCTTGTTATCAAACTGAAATTCGATACAGATGCATGTGCACCAATAAAAAAATTGGGTAACGGTGAATGCTTTGTCCCTTTATTTTTGCGATACTTCAAGAAAACCTTGCCTGTAAGAAACAATGCTTCGCGAGGTATTTCCAGAACTCTCAAATTGAGCATGTTTATAGCTTCTTCTAATTCTTCTATTTTTTGAAAAACCATAGATAATTCAGTGTATATCATTGAATTTATATACAGTGAATTAATCCGACTATATTCTTCCAGTTTGCGCTGTGACCAATTCGCCCAATTTGGATCATCGGTGAATAAATCCAGTAAAATACAAGAATCAACAAGAATACCGTTCACTAGCGCTCTCGTGTAAGATCCATGATTTCATCCGTAGACATTTTTACAGTTGCTATTCCTCGAAGCTTTTCGAGATTCTTGTTCGCCTTCGCATCACTCGTTTTTACAATATAAAACTTGCCGTTTTCTTCAACAAACTCAATCTCTGTTTCGGGTGTGATACCTAGGGTTTCTCTTACGTTTTTAGGGATTGTGACCTGGCCTTTAGTTGTAACGCGCACGATGTTAACCTTCACATAACAAATGTAATACTATTCTAGTATTACATTATTGATGTTTCAAGACACGCCCTGTGCGGACCCGCATGCAGGGTGTTGTGAGGGCCGAGGGTTAGAAGCCCTCGGCTACCCGATCAGGTGTGACGGACTATTGCGCCCAACGCTGCGGCCACCAATAATATGAATGTTGGAACTACAGACAACAGAAAACCGAGGCCGCGTTTGGCGGGGTCTTCTAGATATGTCTTTCGGTAAATAAACCGGCCAACAATGTACACAGCACCTATAGCTGCGATTATAAAATTTGACCAATAGACGCCAGCAATGAGCAAAGCCGGCAAAAAGCCAACTAACAGTTCAAGCGTATTCATGTGTACGCGAAACGCACGATCAAACATTTCATGACCAGAAGTTGCAGGAGCCTTTACACCATATTCTCCTCTGGCTTTACCCACCATTATCCCAAAGTAAAAAAATTGAACAATTGAAAGTACTGCAACAATGTGTACGTAGTTCATAGTTTCTCTTTTCTATATTTGATCGCTTAACGTTTGCCGTAAGTCGCGCCTTGTGTACGCCCGGCATGGGCATGAACTCATAGGGTGCAAGTCCCCTGTAGGAAAACCACCGTTATTCATGAAAGTTATGATGACGCTAACGACTAGCCTAACGCAAGGGCATCACCGCGAGGTGTTGTCTAAAGGAAGCGAGCGGCAAACTCGTGAGCCGACGAACAGAAACCTTATATGAGGCCGAGGCGCTAGGGCCGGTAATTGTCAAGGTAACTGTCGCCTCGATAGGTTAACTCATGCGGCTCTTTCGAAGCCCTACAGCTTGCTTCTGATTCACGACAAGCCTTTCCAAATCATATGTGGTTTCGCTAAAATATAAATTATACTATTAAAGTGTTGTGCAATAGCTTATGTGCAATATAGTTAACTGCTAGGTGAATTTAGAGAAAAATAATGGACCCAGTATCTTTTGTATTATCTACATATCTAAATGCAGTACAAACCAATGTTCATAATCATATTGTTGACAGTATGGGGGCGGAGATAAAAGCTATATCTATAGAATATGAAGGCTCTGTTATTCCGTTTACCTACCAGCTATGGAGAATTAGAAAAAATAGTGTGTGTTACAATCAAATGGATAATATTGTAAATTATTCGGATTGCACTGTGAAGGCCAAAAGTCTTTTTGAAAAAATTTGCTCTCAGCTTTCTAGAAGCACTTCGAATCATTGGCGAGTGTCTAAAACGCGAAATATGTACTGCGTTGCTGCTGTTGAATATAAACCTACGATCGCTAAGCTTGAGTCATCAAACGCAATTTCTCAACTGGATAAGGCTAAGCAGGAATGCAATATAGCAACTGTCAAAGCGTTAGGATCTCAAGATTCTAAGGATTTATCGGAGCGTGCTGAAAAGTGCGAAATTTACAATCAGCTAAAAAACGATAGTAATCTTGAAAATTCATCTGATTGATAATTTTTGATAAATATATCTATGCTTAAAGTTATGGCTAAGAGAGTAGCTGCTAGTCAAGATGCACTAGCGTTTTTCCGTTCTACAGCTTGTTGTATAACTTAGCGTGCTCCTAAAAACTAAAGAGTTAATAATTATGAATAATAAAAAAATAGAAAAATTAATATCGCTAATTATTTTTGGAATATTTTCTTCTGCCACCTATGGCGAAGGAAGTATGAGCGTATCATTTAAAAACAATTCCGATGGTTTGTTGAAATGTGAGAAAAAAGATAATGCTGATTATGTGACTTTTTTGAGGCTCAGACCAGATGAGAAAAAGGAGTTTCAAAATTTTCACATGCCAGTAGATTTAAGATGTTACATATCTATTTCTAGTAACAGCGTTACGACCTTTACTTACTTTCCTATAAATAAGGCAGGTGAATATGAGCTCTTAAAGGAAAAAGTGCCATGTGAAAAATGTAAAAGTGGCACTGATTCAAAGTGGGCTACAATTGTTGTATATCCAGATGGGAAAACTTTTTATAGCAAATGGTAGGAAATAAAAAAGCTGGTTTTATCGTCAACCTTTACCTATTTGCTTCTAAATTTGTGATCTAAAAGCTTGGTAGGGCGGGAAAACGCCAGTGCATCCCGCCGTTAGTGAATCGACGATAGGTATAAACTGCGAGACTGTGTGCGTTAATCCCCACCGACATATTTTTTACGGTTGTATTGCTGGAACGTCACTACGGCTTTTAGCCGAACATATTGATTAACTACGCGTACTGTTCGCCACCATTTTCTGGTGTTGGCTTTTTACCATTGATGTGTTTGTGATTTTGTCCGATCATTTGCATTGCATCTGAAGACTTTCGTCCGCATGCACATGTTAGCTCAATTCTATACTAGAGAACCCTTTCCTCTCGAAGCATCATTGCAAGTTTTCGGCTAGCCAAGTCCGCTCTTGTGTTCCCAGTGTTTGGCAGATTCTCACTTGCGCAATAATTGATGATTTCATCTGCGGTAAGTTCTATTGGTATCAAGAGAACATTCTTTCTATACATTTGTTCAAAACCGTTTTCGACCGCTTGGCGCCATTCGTTCCAAGAATTCTGCATGTGGTCTGCATCTGCGAATTGACTCATAAGCAGAGGCCATTCTTCCTTTCGATAACAAACAACAGAAATAAATTTCGGGATTTTTTGGCCTTGATTATCCGTCTGTTGAGGTGTTATTGGAAATAAATGAGAATTGTTTTGAGCGATAAGTTGATAATATAAGTCTAGTCTTGTTCCGATTAAGCAATTTTGTGTCTTGAGGTAAGTATGCGCAATCCCAACAAGCGAGCGTCGAAGCTCTTGTGACCGGTGACCTACATCTTTTGGCCAACGAAAAATACCCCCGCCGCTGATTCCGCGAGGATGAGGTGGGTTGAGCTTCACTCCATCGGGTGAAACGGATTTTTTGAGGCGATAATTTATGACAATATTGGTTTCTTTGTCATAGCCTAAATTTTCATATTTCGCATCGATTGCAGCATGTCCCGAGTAAGAAAATAACTCAGTGGATACAGTTTCCTTCTTACTTCGGCACTTATTTACCGGAAACCCAGAAAAAGTATATATATCATTATCAAGAGTATTGTCCGTTAACCATAGATGCTCTCTTTCTAGAGGGCGAAGTGATTGATGTAGACTCGCAGAAAGAGATTTACTTAATTTGTAATATGCGAGGTCGATTTTATCTTTCGACCTTGTTAATCCTTTCGGTATTTCTACGGATACGACCGACCCCTCTATTGGAACAATGCCAATGTTGCTCGGTATGCATAGCACGCCTTTTTCAGACCAATCCACTACGTGGGCGGCAGTAAGCAGGAAAACTGCATCCGAAATCGTGATAAGAACGCCGGAGCCAACTTGTTCTATAATGTCTTCGTTGCGCTCCAAGAAGATGGGGCAGATTGAGTCAAATATGTTTCCCATTGGATAACCGGTAATAATGTTGAGCAAAGGGCAAATGCTGAAAGGGCTAACGTCGGGGATGAGTTGCAGTCAAAAGTGTTAGCTCCATCCCTTTGTATGCGCCTAGCATGGGCATGAATTAATGAGGTGAAAGTCCTCTGTAGGAAGATCACGGTTAAATGACTGTTAAAGAATTTAACGATAACTACTAGAGAATGGCAAGGGCTAACCTGCGAAGGCTGGTCTGTAGGAAGCCGGACGCAAATCGGCGAGCTGATGAACAAGAACATTATATGAGGCGTAGGTTGGAGACAAGTCAGCACAAGATGACGAAGCCATGCCCGAGCAGGCGCGAAGTACTGAACGTCCGAGTGAGCTGCAGCCGAACGGCTTGACCGCCTTGTTATGTGTTTCCGCTGTCATTCGTCATGAAACACTTGAGCAACCTTCATCAAGGACTTCCTACGGTCCTCCGGAAGACTGAGAAATATCTCGATCATCGATGCAATTTCGTGCGCCAACTGCGTATTAATGAGGTTATCACAGTTTCCTTCGATTTCTGCATCTGTGGCTACGAGATCCGATATGGAGACTCCCAATGATCTAGCGATCTTTTCAACGATATCCAGAGATGGACACGTCTCCATCCGCACAATATTCGAAATTGTTTTTTGATTGACCCCGGATTCTTTAGCCAACTGAACCTGACTCAGGCCTCTCAGGTTCATTAAAGCCTGCAACCTTTTCGCAAGAATTTCAGACGCGCTGATCACTTTTCTTCATATAACTAGATTTAGACAGACGCCAAAATAGACCTTCACGCTTTCTAATGTCAATATCCAACAATAAAAAAGTAAAATTCAAAAATATAAAATTTACATAAAGTATGTGCAAACCAGAAACTTTTCGAATGAATAAGCTGCCAAAATAACTCGATCAAGTATCGTCCACAGATACATATAGGGACGAATGCATTAAAATCAAATATCAGCCAAAAAAATAGGTCATCATGAAACTAACCAGCCTGAAGCCATTCGTCCCAAGCGGGAAAGACTTCGCTCTTGCAAAAGCATTCTTCCTCGATATCGGATTTACGGAAAACTGGGGGAGTGACGAGATCTGTGAACTGCAGCAGGGCGGGGCGATTTTTCTGTTGCAGAACTTTCATAATGAAGACATGCAGCACAATTATATGCTGTCAGTAACAACCGATAATCTGGATGACTTCTATGCACATCTGTTGCGTCTTGATTTAGATAAAAAATACCCGATGGTGCGGTTCGGGAAGCCTGAGGATCGTCCGTGGGGGACAAGAGAATTACACTTGATTGATCCCGCTGGCGTTTGCTGGCATTTTCTTTAAGTATAAATGCGTCAATCCAAACCTGCGCAACTCAGCCATAATCCAGTTGCAGCGTATTCGCCAGTTGATCCGCGAATAGTGCGGCGGCCACTGGTAGTGTGCGTCCGCGCAATTGACCCAGATACAGCCAGCCCATTGGAATATCACGGCTATCAATCGGATGAAACTTCATCTGCTGATCTGCTTTTGCCGCGCCCAGTCCAATGGGTATTTGAAACGTGATGAGTTTTTCTGCCAGCACGTAATTGCGTAAGAACTCAAAACTGTCCGACTCTATCGCCGGTTCCAGCAATAAGGACGAGCGCATTAAGGCTTTATCCAGCAAATGGCGCACACCATAACGGGTGCTGGGAATCGCCACGGGATAACGCAGACAGTCGCGCAGGCGCAGTGTTTCGTTAGCTCAGCCACTGATGGGTGATCGGCGGCCATCACGGCATAGACCGGTTGGCGCGATCAGCAGGGTTTAGAATTCCGCCAGTCGCAGTGGCTCGAAGACCAGCGCGATATCCGCTGTGTGATCCAGCAAAGCCTGTTCCGCTGCATCCGGTCGCGCAGAAACACCCCGAAAGTCACTGCCGGATGCTTGGTCCGGTAGCGGGCAATCTGATCCGGCAGAAAATACGGTATCAGCGCCTGACTGCAGGCAATAGCGACATGGCCCCGGCGCACACCGGACAGATCCGCAATCTGTGATTTCACCCGCTCCATATCAGACAGCTGATTACGGATATGGTGAATCAGAATTTCCCCGGCAGTGCTCAGCCGTACACCGCGTGGCTGACGTTCAAAAATGGGTACGCCCAGCTCTTCTTCCATGCTCAGGATGCGCCGATTCAGCGCAGTTGAAGTGATCGACAGCTGTTCGGCGGCTTTACGGATCGAGCCTGCTTTGGTGACAGCGTCGATATAGCGTAAGGGCAGAAGATGTTTCATCAGCGTGATTCCGGCAGCTGGGACGGTTGAAAATTCAGTAGTGCTGCATTTTTTGCAGCAGATATATGCAAAATTAGCAGAATACAAGAGCACTCGCACCTGTTTATGATTTTGATACGACAACGCTTGCCGGTGTTTACCGGCGGTGCTGGTTAATCGAAAAACATTCAGGAGCAAGCCATGAGCTTTTCGCGCACTACGTCACGCCGGGGCTTTTTGCAATCCACCGCCGGGTTGGCCGGCTTAGCCGCAGTCAGCCCGCTATGGATTCCAGGACGGGCCCAGGCTGCCAATCTGAGCGTCGGTTTCATCTACGTCGGGCCGAAAGACGATTTCGGTTATAACCAGGCCCATGCTGAAGGCGTGGCGGCGGTAAAAGCCCTGCCGGGGGTAACGGTGGTTGAGGAAGAAAACGTTGCCGAGACCGTTGATGTGCAGAAATCGATGGAAAGCATGATCAACTTCGATGGCACAACACTGCTGTTTCCCACCTCATTTGGTTATTTCGATCCGCATATCCTGACCCTGGCACCGAAATACCCGGCGGTGCGTTTTCAGCACTGTGGCGGTCTCTGGCAGGCGGACAAGCATCCGGCCAATACCGGTTCCTATTTCGGCTATATCGGCATGGGCCAATATCTGAACGGCGTGGCAGCAGGGCATGCCAGCACGTCGAAAAAATCGGCTTTGTAGCCGCCAAACCCATTCCGCAGGTACTGCTGAACATTAATTCCTTTCTGCTCGGTGCCCGCAGTGTCGATCCGGCGATTACCTGTCAGGTGATTTTACCGGCGAATGGTCGATGGCCGTAAAGAAGCAGAGGCGACCAATGCGCTGATCGATCAGGGCGTCGATGTGGTGACCTGTCACGTGGACGGCCCAAAAGTCGTGATGGAAACCGCCGCCGGGCGTGGTGCGTATTTATGTGGTTATCACGCTGATCAGAGTCCGCTGGCACCGGAGCAATACCTGACCGGGGCGGAGTGGAACTGGGCCAAGGTTTACACCGGCATGGTCGAAACCGTCCAGGCTGGCGGCTCTATCGATAACTTTGTACGCGGTGGTCTGGCCGACGGCTTTATCAAAATGAGCCCGCTCGGCCCGGCGGTTTCAGATGTCGCACGGGCCCAGTTTGAGGCGACCCAGGCTGAAATCCTGCAAGGTGGCTTTGCTGTTATCAAAGGTCCGCTGCAAGACAATAAAGGCAATGTGATCGCCACCGCTGGCCAGCAGTTTGTCGAAACTGACGTCGAGCTGGAGGGCATGGACTACCTGGTTGACGGTGTGATCGGGTCCACCTCGTAACTGATCCAGGCCGTATCGCATGAGTGCGCAAACCCTGTCGACCCCGGTTACTCCGCTGCCGGGCGCTACCTGGCTGGCATCCGTCGCCCGCCATACCGAGGCCGTACTGATTCCGCTGACGGCCTTGCTGGCGGGACTGACCGCTTTCGGGGTGTTCCTGCTGGCAGTAGGCAAATCGCCAGCCGAGTTTTACGCCCTGGTGATTAAAGCCGGTTTCGGCTCGGCCTTTTCCTGGCAGAACACCTTGACGCGGGCCGCGCCTTTGCTGCTGACCGCCCTGTGTGTTGCTTTACCGGCCCGACTCGGTCTGGTGGTGATCGGCGGTGAAGGCGCACTGGTGCTGGGCGGTGTCGCTGCTGCCGTGCTGGCGGGCTGGACAGCGTTCTGGCCGGGCTGGCTGTCGCTGTTTTTCATGGCACTGGCCGGGGCTGTTGCCGGTGGTCTGTGGATCGGTGCGACCGGCTTGCTGCGCTACTGGCGTGGCGTCAATGAAACTATCGCCAGTCTGTTGCTCACCTATATTGCCATCGCGCTGATGAATCATCTGGTCGAAGGGCCGCTGCGCGATCCGGCAAGTCTGAACAAACCCTCTACCGCACCCCTGAGCGAGGCACAGCAGATCGGCAATCTACCGGGTCTGGAGGTGCACTGGGGGCTGGCCGTTGGCGTGCTGGCCTGCGTATTGGCCTGGTTGCTGATCGAGCGCACCCGCTGGGGTTTTGCCGCCCGTATTGCCGGGGGCAATGTGCAGTGGCGCAGCTGCAGGGTCTGCCGGTAGGCAAACTGATCATTGCGTTTACGGCGCTGGGTGGTGCCTGTGCCGGACTGGCCGGGATGCTCGAAGTGGCTGCGGTCCACGGCGCTGCCAATGCCTCGCTGGTGGCTGGCTTCGGATACAGCGGCATTCTGATTGCGTTTCTGGCCCGGCATAACCCGCTGGCGATTATCCCGGTGGCGATACTGCTGGCCGGTTTCGAGGCGTCCAGTGGTCTGCTGCAGCGGCGCATGGACTTGCCCGATGCCACCGTGCTGGTGCTGCAGGGCTTTGTCTTTATCGCGATTCTGATGAGCGAGACGCTGTATGGCCGCGTTAAACCGCTGGCACCGGAGCGCTGGCGGCTGCCTGACAAACGGGCCAGACGCATGCCAGCGGAGAGATCAACCCATGAACGGCGCTGAACTCGGCCTGTGGAGTGTGCCGCTGGCGATGCTGGCCGGTGCGATCCGGGTCTCCACGCCGTTTCTGTTCGTCAGCCTGGGTGAATGTCTGACCGAACGCTCCGGGCGTATCAATCTGGGCCTGGAAGGCACGCTGGTGTTCGGTGCCATGACCGGCTACGCGATTGCCTACGAAACCGGCTCACCCTGGCTGGGTGTACTGGCGGCGGCGCTGGCGGGGTCACTGTTCGGGCTGCTGCACGGCTGGATCTGCAGTCTGCCGAAAGTGAACGATATTGCCGTTGGTATCGCCCTGATGCTGCTCGGCATGGGACTGGCGTTTTTCTTTGGCAAGCCTTACATACAGCCGGTCGCTCCTGATCTGCCGGCGCTTAATCTGGGCTGGTGGTCGGAACTGCCGCAGGTGCAGTCGGCGCTCAAAGTTAATGTTCTGTTTCTGCTCGGTCTGCTGCTGGCGCTGGTACTGGGCTGGATGTTTCGGGCCACCCGACTGGGTCTGACCATCCGGGTGGTGGGGGACAGCACCGATGCCGCCCGCGCCCTGGGCATCAATCCGATCCGGGTGCGGGTGTTATCGACGGCTGCCGGTGGTGCGCTGGCTGGCATCGGCGGGGCCTATCTGTCGCTTTACTATCCCGGCAGCTGGAACGAAGGGATTTCCTCCGGCCAGGGTCTGATGGCAGTCGCACTGGTAATTTTCGCCCGCTGGCGTCCGCTCAACTGTTTCTGGGCCGCGCTGCTGTTCGGCGGAGCCGGTGCGCTCGGGCCAGCTTTGCAGTCGGTCGGCGTGAGCCAGGGCTATTACCTGTTTTATGCCGCGCCCTACGTGCTGACCCTGGGTGTATTGATCGCAACCAGCTCGCCCAACCGCGCCCTGAGTGGTGCGCCGGCTGAGCTCAGTATTACCAAATAAGGGGACCTGATCTGTTATGAACACTATTCATTCCGACCCTTATCCCTGGCCGTATAACGGTGATCTCAGACCAGCCAATACGGCTTTGATCGTGATCGATATGCAGACCGATTTCTGCGGCCAGGGTGGTTATGTCGATGCGATGGGCTATGACCTGAGCCTGACCCGCGCGCCGATTGAACCGATCAAACAGGTGCTGGCGACACTGCGTAGCAAGGGTTATCACATTATCCATACCCGCGAAGGACACCGCCCGGATCTATCCGATCTGCCAGCCAACAAGCGCTGGCGTTCGCGGCAGATCGGCGCGGGTATTGGCGATCCCGGTCCCTGCGGCAAAATTCTGGTACGCGGCGAGCCAGGCTGGGAAATCATCGAGGAACTGTCGCCTGAACCCGGCGAGCCGATCATCGACAAACCCGGCAAAGGCTCGTTCTGTGCTACCGATCTGGAGCTGTTGCTGCATACCCGAGGCATCGACAACCTGATCCTGACCGGCATTACCACCGATGTTTGCGTTCATACCACCATGCGCGAGGCTAATGACCGTGGCTTCGAATGTCTGCTGCTGGCGGATTGCTGCGGTGCGACCGATCCGGGTAATCATGCGGCCGCGCTGAATATGGTCAAAATGCAGGGCGGTGTGTTTGGCGCGGTTGCAGATAGCACCACGCTGCTGAGTCAGTTGCCGTGAACGCCAGCATCCAGCCGCCTGTGCCGGTTTTACCTGTCGCAAAGACCGCTGTAGGCGTTGAAACCGTCAGTATCAGTATGCGCTTTGGCGGTTTCACCGCACTGGATCAGGTGTCGATCAGGATACGTCCGGGTTCCCTGCATGCGCTGCTCGGTGAAAACGGTGCCGGCAAATCAACCCTGGTGAAATGCCTGATGGGTTTTTACCGGGCCAGTGCCGGACAGATTATTGTCGATGAACACGAAGTCGCCATTCCCGATCCGAAGGCGGCCCATGCGCTGGGACTCGGTATGGTGTATCAGCATTTTACCCTGGTGCCGTCGCTGACCGCAGCCGAGAATCTGCTGATCAGTCGCCTCGACGCGCCGTCTGTAATCGACTGGCGACGGGAGCGGCAGGCGCTGGCAGCGTTTATGCAAACCATGCCATTTACCTTGCCGCTGGATGTCCCGTTGCAGCGTCTGGCCGCCGGGTAAAAGCAAAAACTCGAAATCCTGAAACAACTCTATCTTGGCAGCCGTTTTCTGATCCTGGATGAACCCACCTCGGTACTCACACCAGCCGAGGCGGACGAGGTGCTGGGGCTGATGCAAAGCCTGTGTCATGCCGGACAACTCACGGTGCTGATGATCAGCCATAAACTGCGCGAAGTGAGCGCGTTCGCGGACACGGTCAGTGTGCTGCGGCACGGTCGCTACAGCGGCGGCGGCAAGGTGGCGGATCTGTCGCATGAAGACATGGCCGCAATGATGGTCGGCACGCGTCGCCCGAGTGCCCCGACCCAACGGGCAGAGGTCGCACGACCGTCCGATGCCACACCGGTACTGGCGCTGGAGCAGGTACGGGCACGCGACCGGTCCGGACTGAACAGTATTCAGATCGACGCGCTGAACGTATACGCCGGTGAAATCGTCGGCATCGCCGGGGTATCGGGTAATGGTCAGACCGAACTGATGGAGATTCTTGCCGGTCAGCGCCCGTATCGTACTGGCACGCTCCGCGTCAACGGGGTGCCGTACCGGGCCAGTCGCGCCCAGGCTCGCGCTAACGGGGTGCGTTATCTGCCGGAAGAACCCTTGCGCAATGCCTGTGCGCCGCAGATGACGGTCGCTGAAAACATGGCGTTTCGCAACTTCGATGTGGATGCGCAGGGCCAGTTGCAGGCCTTTGTACAACGCCCGGCCATGCAGCGTCAGGCGGCGCGTTTTGTACGGGCCTTCAATATTAAAACCAGCTCACTGGACAGCCCGATTGCGGCGCTTTCCGGTGGTAATGTGCAGCGTGCCGTGCTGGCGCGGGAACTGTCCGGTCAGGTCCGGCTGCTGCTGATTGCCAACCCCTGTTTCGGGCTGGATTTTGCCGCTGTAGCAGAAATCCGGGCACGCATCATGGCGGCTCGCAACGACGGCACGGCAGTATTACTGCTGAGCGAGGATCTGGACGAAATTCTGGAGCTGGCCGACCGCGTGCTGGTGATGTCGGAAGGCCGTATCAGCTACGAAACACCGATTGCTGCCGCAGATGTTGCGGTGATTGGCCGACACATGGCAGGACACGCCTGATGCCGCGGCTAATCGATGCACAACCGTTTGCGTTTACATTCGAGCCGGCTGAACTGGCCTTGCTGGTGATCGATATGCAGCGCGATTTTATCGAGCCGGGCGGCTTCGGGGCCAGTCTGGGTAATGACGTGACACCGCTGCAAAGCATTGTGCCGACCGTGCGCCGACTGCTGGACGGGTTCCGTGCGGCCGGTTTACCGATAATCCACACCCGCGAATGCCACAAGCCGGATCTCAGTGATTGCCCGCCAGCCAAACGCGAGCGCGGGCAGCCACAGCTGAGGATTGGTGACAGCGGCCCGATGGGGCGGGTGCTGATCGCCGGGGAGGCCGGGGCCGGGATTGTACCCGAGCTGACACCCTGGCCCGCTGAAGCGGTTATCGACAAGCCCGGCAAAGGGGCGTTTTATGCCACTGCGCTGAGCGAAATACTGGCGCATAAAGGTATCCGCAAGCTGGTGTTTGCCGGCGTCACGACAGAAGTCTGCGTGCAGACCACCATGCGCGAGGCCAACGATCGCGGCTTTGACGGTTTACTCGCGAGCGACGCCACGGCCAGTTATTTCCCCGCTTTCAAACAGGCAACACTGGAGATGATTCGCGCCCAGGGCGCGATTGTCGGCTGGACTGCAACAACCGAACAGGTGCTGGAGGCACTGCATGACTGATTCACTGGTAATACCCGATCTGCTCAGCGGTGCCTGGCGTGATCAATCTTTCCAGCCGTTTCACGACGGTGTCGAGATCTGCCCGCTGGTGCAGGAGGCCGGCCTAACCACCGCGGCTCTGCTGCGCTATGCACCGGGTGCCTCAGTACCGCGCCATCGGCACCGGGGCGGCGAAAGCATTCTGGTACTGGATGGTGCCCAAAGCGACGAACGGGGGCGCTATACCGCTGGTGACTGGGTGCTGAACCGGACCGGTTCCGAACATGCTGTGTGGTCAGATGAAGGCTGCGTCGTGCTGATCTACTGGCAGCAGCCGGTCGAATTTATCTGATGAGTTTAAGCAAATATGCATAATCTGAGTTTTGATATCGCCAGTTTGCATGCAGCCTACGCTGCCGGCACTGCCCCCGCCGATGTAATCCGCGAGTTTTATCACCGTCTCGAAGCGGTCGACGATCCGGGTATTTTTATCCATCTTGCCACGCAGGAGCAGGCGTTGTCTGAGGTCGCCGCCCTGGGGCCGTTCGATCCGCTCAGCAAACCGCTCTGGGGTATTCCGTTTGCGGTCAAGGACAATATTGATGTTGCCGGCATGCCGACCACAGCGGCCTGTCCCGCCTATACCTATGAGGCCACAAAGGACGCGGTAGTGATTGCGGCTCTGCGCCGGGCTGGCGCGATCCCGCTCGGCAAGACCAATCTCGATCAGTTCGCGACCGGTCTGGTCGGCGTGCGTTCACCGTATCCGATCCCCAAAAATGCGGTCGATCCGGCGCTGGTACCGGGCGGGTCGAGTTCCGGTTCGGCGGTTGCGGTGGCCCGTGGTCTGGTCAGTTTCGCGCTCGGCACCGATACCGCCGGTTCTGGCCGGGTGCCGGCAGCGCTGAACAATATCGTCGGCCTGAAACCGAGTCTCGGTGCAATTTCGGCCACGGGTGTGGTACCGGCCTGTCGCAGCCTGGATACCGTGTCGATTTTCGCACTGACGGTAGCCGATGCGTACGCCGCTTTCCGGGCCGCCGCCGGGTATGACCCGGACGATCCTTATGCGCGCCCGTTCACGCTACCGCCATTGGGTGCCACGCCACCGCAGCTGCGGCTTGGAATTCCCACCCTCGCGAGCCGCAAATTTTTCGACGATACCGTGCAGGCGGACAGTTTTGCCGCCGCGCTGAAGCAGCTCGAAGGGCTGGGTGCGGAGCTGGTCGAACTGGATTTTACCCCGTTTTATCAGGTGGCCGAACTATTGTACGAAGGCGCCTGGATCGCCGAGCGCTACGTGGTGCTGGAACAGCTGCTGCACGATACGCCGGAGGTTCTGCATCCGGTCACCCGCCGGATTGTCGAACAGGGTGGCCGTCTGAGTGCTGCCGATGCGTTTCGCGGTATGTACCGGCTGGCGGCTTTAAAACGTGAGATCCAGCCGCTGCTGGACCGTGTGAACATGCTGTGCGTACCCAGTATTCCGACCTTCTACACGCTGGCCGATTTGCAGGCAGACCCGATCGGGCCGAATTCCCGGCTGGGTGTTTATACCAATTTTGTCAATCTGCTGGATATGTGCGGCATCGCGGTGCCGACGGCGGCGCGTACGGATGGCCGTCCGGGCAGCATTACTCTGCTGGCTGCTGCCGGACAGGATAGCCAGGTAGCTGCGCTGGGGTCGCTGTTGCAGCAAAACGCGGACCCTGAACTCGGTGCGACCGGCTGGCAGTTAGCGGAAATGACGCTGCCGGACGCAGCCCAGGCCCAACCCGGCGAAATCGCGCTGGCGGTGGTCGGTGCGCATCTGTCCGGGCTGCCGCTGAACGGTGAACTGACCCGTCGTGGCGGGCGTTTTTTGCGTTCCGCTCAGACTGCTCCGAACTATCGGCTGTACCGCCTGGCGGATGGTCCGCCGCTGCGACCGGGACTGGTTCGCCAGGCGCAGGATGGGGCGGCTATCGAGCTGGAGATCTGGGCGCTGCCAAGTGAACAGTTTGGTGCCTTCATCAGCGCTGTGCCGCAGCCTTTGGGAATCGGCACGCTGACGCTGGCCGATGGCACTCAGGTGAAAGGGTTTATCTGTGAAAACCAGGGCCTGGACGGGGCCGAAGACATTACCGCCTATGGCGGCTGGCGTAGTTATCTGGCCAGCCGCGAATCTGTTTCAAAAAGATCATCCTGATCTTGTGACCGACAATAATTAACGCAATTGGAGATACCAATGCAACGACGTGACTTCCTCAAAAGTACTGCTGTACTGGGAGCGGGTGCGCTGCCGTTCCTGCGGACTTTACCGGCCAGTGCTGCCAGCAACGGCACGGCTGTCGTGGTGATCGGCCAGACCATCAACAGTCTGGATATTCATCGCAGCGGCACTAACCGGCCCAGTTATCAGGTCGCTGTCAATGTGTACGACCGGCTGGTCAGCTTCGGCACCAAGACGCTGCCGGATGGCAGTCTGTCCTATGATTATTCAGTCATCGAGCCGGAAATCGCCGAAAGCTGGGCGGTAGCCGACGATGGACTGTCGATTACGTTCAAGTTGCGACCCGACGGCGTGTTTCACGATGGTTCGCCAATTACGGCGCAGGATGTCAAATGGTCGTTCGACCGGGCAGTGACGGTCGGTGGTTTCCCGACCGTGCAGATGAAAGCCGGTTCGCTGGAAAAACCGGAGCAGTTCGAAGTCATCGATGATCTGACTTTTAAGATTAATCTATTGCATCCGTCCAAGCTGACCCTGCCTGATCTGGCGGTGCCGGTGCCGATGATCATCAACGCCAAAGTGGCGCAGGCCCATGCCACGGCGGATGATCCCTGGGCGACCGAATATCTGCATACCACGCCCGCCGGTTCCGGCGCATTCAAGGTGTTGCGCTGGGAGCCGGGCCAACAGCTGGTGTATGAGCGTAACGATGCCTGGACCTCCGGGCCGCTGCCTGGCGTGAAGCGGGTGATTGTGCGGGAGGTGCCGAGTCCGGCCACGCGCCGGGCGCTGTTCGAGCGCGGCGATGTGCAGATGTCGTTCAATATGCCGAACAAAGATGCCAAAGAGCTTGGTGATAAGGACGGGCTGACGGTCAGCACCACCCCGATTGAGAACGCTATTTATTGTCTCAATCCCAATCTGGCTTTCGAGCCGTTCCAGGACAAACGGGTGCGGCAGGCTATCGCCTGGGCGGTGCCTTACGAGGACGTGTTTCAGACTTCGGCCTATGGGCGCGGGGTGCCAATGTGGGGCGGCCAATCGGCCAGTCCGGCGGATATCGCCTGGCCGCAGCCGTTTCCGTACAGTACCGATCTGGATAAAGCCAAAGCCTTGCTGGAAGAAGCCGGTTATGGGGCGGGATTCGAGGTGCCGTTTTCGATCTCGCTGGCGCAGGCGGACTGGATGGAGCCGGCAGCACTGCTGATCCAGGAAAATCTGGCGAAAATCGGTATTACCGCACCCATCGACAAAATTCCTGGTGCCAACTGGCGCACTGCCTCGCTGGTGGAAAAACGCCTGCCGCTGCATCTGGAAACCTTCGGTGGCTGGCTGAATTACCCCTGCTATTATTTCTTCTGGGCCTATCTGGAAGGGCATCTGTTCAATTCCTCGAATTATCGCAACGAGGAAATCGAAACCCTGACCGCCGAAACGCTGCACCTGCCGGTGGATCATCCGGACTACGCGCCGAAGATCAAGCGCATGATCGAGATCGCCTGGGATGAGGTGCCGCGCATCGCATTGTGGCAACCGGCGCTGAATGTCGGCACCCGCAATCTGGAAGGCTACGAATACTGGTTTCACCGCCAGCTCGATGCCCGCAGTCTGCGTGGCTGAAGCGTCGTGAATTTGCCTGTTGGACCCCGTACCCGGCTGATTCTGCAGCGCGTGCTGCAGGCGCTGCCCGCGCTGCTGGGCGTGGTCGTGGTCAGTTTTATTCTGACGCGTGCGTTGCCGGGCGATCCGGCGGCGTATTTCGCCGGACCGGCAGCGACCGCCGAGTCGATCGCCGAGATCCGCACCACGCTGGGGCTGGACCGTTCCTGGCCAGAGCAGTTCGTCGTTTATGTGGTCGATCTGTTGCAGGGCGATCTGGGGCAAAGCCTGTCAACCGGCCAGCCGGTACTCGCTGAATTGCTGCGTCGCCTGCCGGCCTCGCTGGAACTGACGCTCACCGCTTTGTTGTTATCCTGCCTGATCGCGCTGCCGCTCGGTATCGCAGCAGCCGTGCACCAGGGCAGCTGGATAGATCACGCCTGCCGGGTGCTGGTCACAGCGGGGGTATCGCTGCCGACGTTTTTTACCGGCATCGCGTTGGTATACGTCTTTTATTACCTGCTCGGCTGGGCACCGTCGCCGCTGGGGCGGCTGGATTTTATCTATCTTTCACCCCCTGAGGTGACCGGTTTTTATGTGCTGGATGCGTTACTGGCCGGTGATACGGAAACCGCCTGGGGCGCGTTGCGTCAACTCGCCTTACCAGCTATCACGCTGGCGCTGTTTACCCTGGCACCGCTGGCGCGAATGGCGCGGGCGGCGATGCTGCAGGCGCTGTCGTCCGACTATATCCGCACTGCACGGGCCGCTGGTCTGGGGGAACGACAAATCGTCTACGGTTATGCGTTCCGCAATGCCATGCTGCCGGTAGTCACAACGCTGGGCATGGTGTTTTCGTTTACGCTGGGGGCCAATGTACTGGTCGAGAAAGTGTTCGCCTGGCCGGGCATCGGTTCCTACGCGGTGGAAGCCCTGGTGGTGTCGGATTACGCCGCTGTACAGGGTTTTGTACTGGCGATGGCGCTGCTGTTCGTATTGCTGAATCTGCTTATCGATGTGATTTACACCCTGATCGACCCACGTACTGCGGACGCCTGAACCATGAGTGATATAGCGCATCAAGTTACCGTCAGCAGCGGCCAGAGCTGGTTTTCGCATGCGGCTTATGTGCTGCGCGAAAACCCGATCACAGCGCTGGCGTTCGGGCTTTTCTTCCTGTTACTGGTGCTGGCCTTGTTCGGTTCAGCGCTGGCTCCTTACGACCCGCTGGCCTCGAACGCTGCGCAGGCGCTGATGCCGCCATCCGCGGCGCACTGGTTCGGCACCGATCATCTGGGGCGGGATGTGTTTTCGCGGGTACTGGTCGCGACCCGGCTGGATCTGATGATCTCGGTTGCAGCCGTAGCGCTGTCTTTTGTCGGCGGTGCCTGTCTCGGCGCGGCAGCGGGTTACTGGGGCGGCTGGTTTGATGTGGTCAGTGGTCGTTTGATCGATACCATCATGGCCTTTCCGCTGTTCGTGCTGGCCATGGGCATCGTCGCGGCACTGGGCAATACGGTGGAAAACATTATTTACGCCACCGCAATTATCAATCTGCCGTTTTACGCCCGCGTCGCTCGCGCCGAGGTGCGAATTCGTCGCGCTGCGGGTTTCGCCCAGGCGGCCCGACTGGCGGGTAATTCCGATCTGCGGGTACTGGCGCTGCATATTTTCCCCAACACCCTGCCGCCGATGATGGTGCAGGTTTCGCTGAATATGGGCTGGGCCATTCTGAACGCAGCCGGGCTGTCGTTCATTGGTCTGGGGGTGCGACCACCGACGCCGGAGTGGGGCATCATGGTCGCTGAGGGCGCGAATTTTGTGGTATCCGGGGAGTGGTGGCTGGCGCTGTTTCCGGGGCTGGCGCTGATGCTCGCCGTGTTTACCTTTAATCTGCTGGGCGACGGGCTGCGCGATCTGGTCGATCCGCGCCAGAGGACCTGATGTGATTCTCGAAGTCAATAAATTACGGGTCAGTTTTAACACCCGGCGCGGTCTTGTGCAGGCAGTGCGCGGCGCGGATTTTGAGCTGGCCAAGGGTGAAAGCCTGGGCATTGTCGGTGAAAGCGGTTCCGGCAAGTCGGTCACGTCTTACGCGATTATGCGCATTCTGGATCGGGGCGGGCGTATCGACGAGGGTGAAATCCGCTTCGACGGGATCGATCTGCGCCGCGCCACCCGACGCGATATGCGGGATATTCGGGGCCGTGAAATCTCGATGGTGTTTCAGAATCCGCGCGCCGCGCTGAACCCGATCCGCAAGATCGGCAAACAGCTGGAAGATGTGCTGCGCCGGCATGCCCGTGTGGCTCGCAGCGAAGCTCGTGCGGCGGCAATTGAAGCCCTGCGTGCAGTGCGCCTCAGTGCGCCGGAGCAGCGCTACCATGCTTATCCGTTCGAGCTGTCCGGCGGCATGTGCCAGCGGGTGGTGATTGCACTCGCGCTGGCCTGCGAGCCACGTTTGCTGATCGCCGATGAGCCGACCACCGGGCTGGATGTCACTACCCAGAAAACCGTCATGGATCTGCTGGCTGAACTGACCCGCGCCCGCGGTATGAGCTCGATTCTGATCACCCACGACCTGGGGCTGGCAGCGCAGTACTGCGACCGGATTGTCGTGATGAAAGACGGTGACGTAGTCGAGCAGGGCACAGCGGAAGCCTTGTTCAGCGCACCCCGTCATGCCTATACGCGGCAGCTGATGCGGGCTACGCCACGGCCGGGTGGCCGGGTCGGTGAATTGCTCGATCCGCCGCTCGAAGAACCGCCTCGTCCGGCGTTGGGTGCACCCTTGCTCACCGTGCGACAGCTGTGCAAAACCTTTGGCAGCGGTGAGCAAGCTGTAACCGCGGTCGATAATATTTCGTTTACGCTGGCGGCGGGCGAAACCCTGGGTCTGGTGGGCGAATCGGGCTGTGGCAAATCGACCCTGTCGGCCATGATTATGCGATTGCTTGATCCCAGCAGCGGTGAGGTACTGCTGCACGGGGACGCACTGACCGACACGCCGGCCGCCCGGTTCGCTCGCGATCCGCGCCGTGGTGCGCTGCAGATGGTATTTCAGGATGCTACCGACAGCCTCAATCCGCGCTTTACCGCCCGCCAGTCGATTGCCGATCCGATTCGCCGTCTGACCAAAGAAAACCCCAAACAGCGGGTGGCCGAGCTGGCCGAGCAGGTGGGTTTGCCGCTGCCGCTGCTGGATCGTTTTCCGCATCAGCTGTCCGGCGGTCAGAAAGCGCGGGTCGGGATTGCCCGAGCGCTGGCTTCACGGCCGCAAGTGCTGATCCTGGATGAACCGACCGCCGCGCTGGATGTGTCCATTCAGGCAGTAGTGCTGAATCTGCTGGCGGCCTTGCGGGCCGAACTCGGCGTCAGTTATCTGTTTGTCAGTCACGATCTGCATGTGGTGCGGCTATTGTGTGATCGAGTGATCGTGATGCGTCAGGGCCGGATTGTCGAGCAGGGGCCGACCGAACAGTTGCTGGCAGCCCCGACGGACGACTATGCCAAAACATTATTGGCCGCTACGCCGCAACCGCCGGGGCTTAGCAGCACGCTGTACCAGCCGGTACTTACTGATCCTGCAAATAATCCTGCGGCTGGGGAGGCTGCAGCCTGATAGGCTGCCTGTTGACAGCTTTCCGCGCCTTGTGTCATTAAGGGCGGCACATTAGCCGTTACAGACATGAGGAAACCGGATGAACAATATGCTGAGTCGCCGCCAGATGCTGGCTGGATTGGGGGCTGTTGCCGCTGCTGGCAGTCTGGGCCTGCCGGCCTGGGCGAATACCAAAATCAAGGTGGGCGCGTTGCGCTTTACCAGCCATGCACCGACCTTCGTCGCGCTGGAGCGCGGTTATTTCAAAGAAGCCGGTCTGGATGTTGAGCTGACGTTTTTTCAGGCGGCTCAGCCGATGGCGGTTGCAATTGCCTCGGGCGATATCGACTATGCGGTCACCGCTATTTCCGGTGGCCTGATCAGTCTGGCCGAAAAAGGGGCGATCAAAGTCATCGGCGGTGCGCTGAGCGAAGAAAAAGGCATCGACGGCAATTTGATTCTGGCCGCTAATACGGCCTTCGAGGCCGGTCTGACAACCCCTGCCCAGCTGGATGGCAAAACCTTCGGGATTACCCAGGCAGGCTCGTCGTTTCACTATATGGGTGCCAAAATCGCTGCCGCTGAGGGTGTGCAGCTGAAATTCAAACCCTTGCAGAAAGTCGGTGCGGTGATCGGTGCGCTGAAAACCGGTCAGATCGACGCCTGGGCTATCGTGCCGCATATTGGCAAAGCTTTGGCGGGGGCCGATGCGGTCAAAGTGATCGGCAAAGTGGCTGATTATCTGCCGGATTATCAGGTGACGACGGTGTTCACGTCCACTGCCAATGCTACTCAGGAACGCGCCAGAACAGCAGCTTTTCTGAGCGCGTTTGCGCGCGGCGCAGAGGACTTCAATGCGGCGCTGGTCGACCGGACTGCCGGTGACGAGGCTGCCGAGGCGATGGCCCGGCTGATCCATAATTATGTCTACACCGATCGCCCCTACGAAAAAGCCCGTGGCCCGATTATTAACGGTGCGATGCGGATCAATAAAGGGGCGGCGCTGAACCTGGCCTCGGTGCAGGATCAACTGGACTGGTTCAAGGCGGAAGGTCTGGTGAAAGACAGTATCACCCTGGATACGCTGGTCGATACCTCGTATGTCGCCACGCAATAACAAAATAGCGAGGTTTCAGATCGGCAGCGGGGAAGCAAGCTGTGCATCTGAAAATCGATAATATCTCGCACCGCTACGGGGCGACCGAGGTATTGCGGGATATTTCGCTGGATATTCCGGCCGGGCAGATTGTCTGTCTGGTCGGCCCGTCCGGTTGTGGCAAGTCCACCCTGCTACGCTTTATTGGCGGCCTGGAACGGCCCGATGCCGGTACGGTGTTGCAGATTGGTGAGCCACCGGCGCAAAGTCTCAACCCGCTCACCTTCGTTTTCCAGCATTTTGCGCTGCTGCCCTGGCGCAGCGTGGCGGGGAATATCTCGCTGGTGCTGGAAGACCACGGCATACGTGGCGCTGAGGTGAAAAAAATTATCGCTGATGTGCTGGCCCGGACCCGGCTGTCGGATTTTGCCAACGCCTTGCCAAAGCAGCTTTCCGGTGGCATGAAACAGCGCGTTGCACTGGCCCGTGCGCTGGCGGTCAATCCGGCGGTTATGTTACTGGACGAACCGCTGTCAGCGCTCGACAGCCAGACCCGTGAGTTGTTGATGGACGATCTGGTGGCGCTCTGGACGCGCACACCGTTCACCGCAGTCTATGTCACGCATAATCTGCATGAGGCCGTCCGGCTGGGTCATCGGATTGTGGTGTTGTCGCGCCGTCCCGGCCGGATTCGGGAGATTGTCGATATCACAACGCCTTTAAGCCGCCGTGACCCGGACACGACCGAACTGATTGCCTGTCAGCGCCAGCTCTGGTCGTTGTTGCGTGAAGACGCGCTGGCCGCAGAACAGGAGCTGACCGATGTCTGAAACGCCCGTCTCCGGCCCTACCACTACGCCCCTCGCCCAGCCGGTCAAGTTTCGTGGTGGTGGTTTTGCACCGGCCGGTTATGGCTATCTGGGGCCGCTGGTTTTTATGGTGCTGCTGATTTTATGGGAAATCGGCACGCGCACGGGGCTGATTTCCAATCTGACCCTGCCGATGCCCTCGGCGGTGATGCAAACCCTGTACGAGCTGGCGCGCTCGGGTGTGTTGTGGGAGCACCTGCTGCCGTCACTGCAGCGTTTTGCCGTGGGTGGCGTGCTGGGCGTGCTGGCCGGTATTGCGGTTGGTGTGATGATAGGACTGTTTAGTCTGGCCCGCGCCGGGCTGGTGCCGCTGGTGGCAGCGCTGTTTCCGGTCCCGAAAATTGCGCTGCTGCCGCTGTTTGTGATCTGGTTCGGCATCGGTGAGAGTTCGAAATATGCGCTGATCGCGTTTGGCACGTTCACCCCGACCGTGGTGGCGACGTATGGCGGGGTGGATAATGTCGACCGCACGCTGATCCGCATGGGCCAGAGTTTCGGTCTGCACTGGTGGTCGATTGTACGCAAGATCGTGCTGCCGGGCGCGTTACCGGCGATCCTGTCCGGGCTGCGGGTGTCGCTGGCTATCGGCATTATTCTGCTGGTGGCAGCGGAAATGCTGGGTGCTGAATTCGGCATTGGCGCATATGTGCTCACGGCCGGTTCGCTGTACGATCTGGAGCGTCTGTTCGCCGGGGTTGTGATCCTGTCACTGCTCGGTGTGACGGTCAGTTTTCTGATCGGCCAGCTGGAAAAATGGCTGCTGCGCTGGCGTTGAGCTGGCAGACTGGACTTACAGCAGGGCGGCTGGCTGCACCGAGGGGCGCAAACGGGGTTCGGGTGCCATGTCCCGTGGCGTAAACAGTAGCCAGCTGGTGCTGATAGCCAGCAGATCGGCAACGCCTCCCATGGTCAGACGCTGTGTCTGATAGTGCTGATTGGCGGCCACCAGAAACAAGACCGGATCAACCTGATTCAACAGCAGTGTCTCCAGTATTGTGCCATCCCGTTTCAGCTGGGCCAGTCCGGCCGGGCCGCAGCGACGCAGGGCGGTGGTGTCTTCCACAGTCTGCATCAGCCGCGCCAGCGCGAGCAAATGACTGTCCCGCTGAGTCAGACCTAGCTGTTGCGCTTGCCGCAATGCCGGTACCGCGACACTGAATACCGACGGCAGGCCCGCCAGGGTTTCCTGGATGATACCGCCGGCATGATAGCGCTGCCGAGCCTGCGCGCCTTTGGTCCGGCGTGGCAGACGGTGGGAAAACAGTTGCTCAGCCACCGCCGCTATCGCATCACTGACCGCCTGTTCATCGGTGCTTTGGGCATGGTGCACTGCTGCCATCATAACGCCGCCCAGAAAGATCGCGCCGCGATGGGTATTCGTGCCCAGCGTAGCGAACATATAGCGCTCGGCCTGGATGCCCAGATCGCGCAGGGTTTCAATTGTTCCACCCGTATGCAGGGCGCGGGCGCAGGCGGTGAAATAGTCCGCCAGTTGAGTAATTGAGCGGCGCATCAGCGGATAGTTGAGATCCTGGTGCGAGCCGCTGTCCCGGCGGTCTACCAGACCGGGTTTCGGGGTTAAATCAAGCTCCAGCAGCAGACCTTTCAGGAGTGCTTCAGACAGGCGCCAGGGGGCTGACTGTGGTGTCACTTGCGGGATTAAACGTGTCGAGTAGAACGGTGACATGATCAGGCAGTGCTCCCATGGGGTGACGGTAAAGGCGGATGCAATCACTGGCGGGCTGCTGGCACAACAGACAGGAACGGGGCAGAGCGCTGATCTTGGCTCGACCGATGCGCTGGCCGTACGCTGTGTAGACAGCCAGATCGAGCAAGCGTACGGCGGGGACGGTATGTTCGATGGTCAGACAAATGCGCTTCACAGTATAGGGGGCTGTCGCTGTGACGGCAATGCAATACGGTCCCGGTATGTCTTTCCGGACGCCGAGAATACGCTGCGGCGCAAGCTGCTGTTGCAACTGTTGCCAGCCCCAGTTGAACAAGCCCCCGTTGAGCAAGTCCCTGTCGAGCAGGGGCCGGCTGCCGGCAGCGTCTAGCAGTGCTTGCGAATCAGACCTGCTGCAGGTTTTTAATCTGCTCGAATAACGTCCGCGGAATGGTAATTCCTTCTGTCGGTGTGATTTGCCGCATTTGATAGCGCCGATCTGCCGGCAGGCGGGTACCCGGCTGCTCCAGCATGCGACTGAATAGGGCCTCGGCGTGGGCAAGCTGCGCTGTTTTATTATCTGCACTCACGCAGTGGCCCGGATCGATGGTGATAATAAATTCACCGCGCGGCGGCAGGCTGCCGTCTTTTTTATCCATCTGACTGACTTCAAAACTGAACGGCCCGCCAATCAGGGCACCGGCCAGTAATTCCACCATCAAGGCAATCGCAGCACCTTTATAACCGCCAAAGGGCAATTGCGCGCCGGCCAGCGCGGCAGCAGGATCGGTGGTCGGCTGGCCGTCCGCATCGATCGCCCAGCCTTCAGGCAGCGGTTTACCGTCGCGCTGATGCAGCATGATCTCGCCACGGGCCGAGGCCGAGGAAGCCTGGTCAAAAACCAGTGGCGGCTTGCCGTCCGGCCGGGGCCAGGCGAACGCCATCGGGTTGGTGCCGAATAAGGGTTTGGTGCCGCCGGCCGGGGCGACATAACTGGCTGCCGTGACAAAAGCGAACGCGACCAGTCCCCGCTCGGCCAGCGCTTCCACTTCCGGCCACAGCGCGGCGATATGACAACTGTTGATAAGACCCAGGGCGGCGATACCCTGGCTGGTGGTTTTTTCTACCAGCGGTTCGCGGCCCACACGCAAAGCCAGCGGGGCAAAACCATTATGGGCATCCACCTGGATAACACCGGGGGCGAGATCATGAACACTGGGTACGGCGACCGGGTTGACCAGACCATTGCGGGCGGATTGCACATAAGCGGGGATACGAAACAGGCCATGCGATTTGCAGCCGTCGCGTTCGGCGGCGGTTACGGTATCGGCCAGAGCCTGGCTCTGTTCATCGGATATGCCATTGGCGCGCAGCGTTGCGCTGGCCAGGGCATGCACGTCGCTGAGGCTAAGGGGGATGGATTCTGACATGGTTGCTCCAGAGGTTAGGTTAAGATCAAACGCTGCAAACGGGGCTATTTTAAAGTGAATCAGCATTAAAACACGCCTGGAGTCTGGCATAATTCTGCTTACGCGATGATTACGACAAGCAAGATCGCTCAAATCACTAACGAGGAGATCACAGCATGAGAGCCTTATTATTTTCGGCGCTGGCCGTCAGCCTGAGCCTGGGGGTAGCGACCGGAGCCGTTGCCAAAACCGTTAAAGTTGGCGTGGTAATGACCTATTCCGGTGGTGCAGCCGAATTTGGACAGCAGATTGACCGCGGCATGGATCTCTACCTTAAACTGCATCCCGAAGCGTTTGGCGGGCACGAGGTTGAGCTGATCAAGCGCGATGCCAAATCGCCCGGCGGTGATGTGGCTAAAACCGCGGTGCAGGAGCTGATTACCCGCGAGCGGGTGCAGTTGCTGGCCGGGTTTGTGTTCTCGCCCAATGCCATGGCCAGTGCGCCGCTGGCAACCCAGGGCAAGGTACCGATGATCATCATGAATGCCGGCACGGCCTGGATTCCGAGTCTGTCGCCGAATATCGCCCGGGTCTCGTTTTCGATGTGGCACGCGGCCCATCCGATGGGGCTGTACGCCAAGGAAAAACTGGGTTGCAGCACTGCGGCGGTAGGGTATACCGATTATCCGCCCGGCAAGGACAGTCTGGAAGCTTTCACGCTGGGTTTCGAGGGCGCTGGCGGCACAGTGATCGATGCTATCCCAATGGGCAGCCCGCGTGAGGTGCCGGACTTCACACCGTTTTTTCAGCGCGTGAAAGACGCCAAACCGGACTGTTTTTATGTGTTTGTACCGGCCGGTAATCACGCCGCAGCGATGGTAAAAACCTATGGTGATCTGGCCATGCGCGATGCCGGTATCAAGCTGATCGGGCCGGGCGATGTCATTCAGGACACCAAACTGCAGGCGATGGGCAACGAGGCGGTTGGCATGATCGTTATGGGGCATTATGCGGCTGATCTGGACAATGCCGAGAACGACGCTTTTGTAAAAGCCTGGCAGGAGGCTTACGGCGCGGACAGCACACCCGATTTCATGGCGGTTTCCGGCTGGGACGGCATGGCTGCTATTGCCCATGTGATTAAAACTCTGGATGGCGATATCGACGCCGACAGCGCAATGCAGGTCTTGCGCGGCTGGACCTTCAACAGCCCGCGCGGGCCGATCCAGATCGACCCCGAAACGCGCGACATCATACACAATATGTATGTCGAGGAAGTGGTGAGCAAAGACGGTCGCCTCGGTGTCCAGGTACTGGATACGCTGGAGCAGGTCAAAGATCCCTGCAAAGCGCTGCAAATCGGTAAATGTGCCAAGTAACATAAAACCATGCTGAACGCGCTGATCAGCATTATTTTCGATGGTCTGGCGTATGCCATGATTCTGTTCGTGATTTCGGTCGGACTGTCGGTAACCATGGGACTTATGGGCTTTGT
This sequence comes from Gammaproteobacteria bacterium, assembly GCA_041396125.1. GTDB lineage: Bacteria > Pseudomonadota > Gammaproteobacteria > Competibacterales > Competibacteraceae > JAWKZG01. Next base: position 40,479 of record JAWKZG010000007.1, read on the forward strand.
TAATCTGGCCCATGGGGTGTTTGCGATGCTGGGCGGTTATCTGCTGGTCACACTGATGCAACATGGCGGGCTGGGATTTATTCCGGCCTTGCTGCTGGCAGCAGTGCTGATCGCGCTGTTCAGCCTGTTGTTCGAACGGTTCCTGTATGCGCCGCTGTACCGGGCCAGCGAACTGGATCAGGTGCTGCTGAGCATCGGGCTGGTGTTAATGGCAACCGCTGCTATGACCTATCTGTTCGGCCCGTCGCCGGTCGCGGTGCAGGTGCCGGATTACCTGTCCGGGCAATGGACACTGGGCGGGCGGGTGTTTCCGGTCTACCGGGTGTTGATGATTGCCTTTGGCTTTGTGCTGGCGCTGGTTTTATGGCTGGCGCTGGAACGCACGCTGCTGGGGGCACGCATTCGTGCAGCGGTGGACAATCGGCGTATGGCGGAGGCGGTCGGTATCAATGTGGATCGTTTATTTCAGCTGACTTTTGCCCTCGGCAGCGGACTGGCGGCGCTGGGCGGCGGGCTGGCGGTAGAAATTCTCGGCCTCAGCCCGACCTTTGCCAGCCAGTATCTGGTGCTGTTTCTGATTGTGGTGGCCGTAGGCGGTATGGGCACGATCAAAGGGAGTTTTCTGGCGGCGTTGTTGCTCGGTGTGATCGATAATGGCGGTAAATATTTGTGGCCTGAAGGCGGTGCATTTTTTATCTATTTGGTGACGGTTGCGGTATTGCTGTTTAAGCCGGGCGGTTTGTTTGGTGCGCGTGCAGCATGAGCGAAGCCTTACACAATTACCTGCGCCAGCGTCAGCGGTTGCGCCCCGTCGAGGCTTTACCCTGGCTGCTGGGGCTGGCGGTATTCTGGCTGTTTCCCGATTATCTGGCTTTTGGCGCCCAGGTTCTGATCATGATCCTGTTCGCACTGTCGCTGGATTTATTGCTGGGCTACGCGGGCGTTGTCACGCTGGGGCATGCCGCATTTTTCGGAGCGGGCGCTTACGCCGCCGGTATGGCCTCGGCCCATCTGGGCTGGCATGAGCCGCTCTCGGCTTTAGTGCTGGCGGGGTTCAGTGCCGGCGTACTGGGTTTTCTGGCCGGACTGGTGTTAATGCGCTATCACGGTCTGACCCTGCTCATGCTGACCCTGGCAACAGCTATCCTGCTGCAGGAGCTGGCCAATGTTAATGCGCAGATTACCGGTGGTTTCGATGGTCTGCTGGGCATCGCTTTTGCGCCGCTGCTGGGCCGGTTCGAGTACGACCTCTGGGGCAGTACCCATTATTTGTACGCGCTGGCGGTTCTGTTCGTTATGTTCTGCCTGCTGCGCCTGCTGGTGTATTCACCTTTCGGGCAGTCTCTGCTCGGTATCCGCGAAAACGCCAAACGGATGAATGCAATCGGTGCGCCGGTGTACTGGCGTCTGGTCGCGGTATACACCATCGCTGCCGCCATAGCCGGTGTTGCCGGTGGTCTGTTCGCCCAGGTCAATGCTTTTGTCACGCTTGATGTTTTGGGTTTCCACCGTTCCGGCGCAGTTTTGATTATGCTGGTTTTAGGCGGGGCGGGGCGCTTGTATGGCGCGTTCTGGGGCGTCGTACTGTATATGGTGCTGGAAGACCAGCTGGCGCGCCTGAGTCCGGAGTTCTGGGAATTTGGCGTGGGTCTGGTGCTGGTGCTGATTGTGCTGTTTGGACGCGGCGGTGTGCTGGGTCTGCTGGATCGTGTACGGGGAGTCGGGCGATGAGCGCCGATGCTGTTGTGCTGGAAACCCGGGGCTTGTGCAAATCATTCGGCGCGCTGGAGGTGGCCAGCAATATCCAGTTTGCGTTGCAGGCTGGTGCGCGGCATGCGCTGATTGGTCCGAACGGCGCGGGCAAGACCAGTTTTGTCAATCTGCTGACCGGCGTTTTAACGCCCAGTGCCGGCACAATTCTGTTGCGGGGGCGGGATGTCACTGCGCTGGATCAGGCCCGTCGCGCCCGTCTGGGGTTGGCCCGAACCTTTCAGATCAATCAATTGTTTCGCAGTTTGACGGTGCTGGAAAACGTCGTCATGGCTATCGCCGAACGCGAGCGTCTCGGCCGTTCCCTGTTTAAGCCGCTGGGTTGGCGCAGTGCGATCAGCGAGGAAGCCATCGAGCTGCTGCAGAGGGTCGGTCTGGCCGAGCAGGGCTTGCGCCGGGTCGATGCCCTGGCGTATGGGCAGCAGCGCCTGCTGGAAGTGGCAATTGCGCTGGCGCAACGGCCTAAGGTACTGATTCTGGATGAGCCAGCCGCCGGTTTGCCCAGCGCCGAGAGCCATCGGATTGCCGAACTGGTCGAACAGCTCGACCCGGAACTGGCGCTGTTGATCATCGAACACGATATGGAACTGGTGTTCCGGCTGGCCAATCAGATCACGGTATTGGTCAGCGGTGCTGTTTTTGCTGCGGGGACACCAGATCAGATCGCGGCCGACGCACGGGTGCGGGCTGTTTATCTGGGAGAAGCGCCATGACCGAAGCCGCCGATGTCTTGCTGAGTCTGGCGCATATTGATGCCGGCTATGGTGCTACCCAGGTGCTGGAAGATGTCAGCCTGACGCTGGCAGCGGGCGAGTCGCTCAGCCTGCTGGGCCGTAATGGCGTCGGCAAGTCCACGCTGCTGGCAACTATCATGGGGCAGACGCGTGTGTATCGTGGTGCACTCAACTGGCAGGGGCAGGACTTGCAGGCACTGCGCACCTGTCAACGGGTCTGGCGCGGACTGGCGTATGTACCGCAGGAACGGGAAATTTTCCCCTCACTCAGCGTGCTGGAAAATCTCAAAGTCGCGCAGCGTCGTGGTGCCTGGACACTGGCGCGGGTGTTTGAACTGTTTCCGCAACTGCGTGAACGGCGCAGCAATCTGGGTCATCAATTATCCGGTGGTGAGCAGCAGATGCTGGCCATCGGGCGCGCCTTGTTAGCTAATCCTCAGCTGTTATTGCTGGATGAGCCCTCTGAGGGATTGGCACCGGTGATTGTTGAGCAGTTGCAACAAGCCCTTGTTACGGTACGTGATCAGACCGGTATGAGTATGCTGCTGGTCGAACAGAACAGTCGCCTGGCACTGGCTTTCGCGCCGCGTTGTCTGGTCATGAACAGAGGCTGTGTGGTGTACGACGGTGCCAGCGCTGCGCTGGCTGCAGATCCCGATAAACTGGACAGTCTGGTGGGTGTGAATCGTTAAGGCAGATCTTTTGATCTGATTCTTGCAGGAAAACAATTTTGGCCCATTAAAAAAGGCAGAATCTGATGATTCTGCCTTTTTGTCCTCAACCTCGGAAGAGGGAGGTGCGGGCTTGCGGGCTACGCACTGCAGGCCCTGTCACAATGCGACGGTCAGATGACGACGATGTCTTCCGCCTGCGGGCCTTTCTGACCCGGAGTGACATTGAATTCAACTTTCTGGCCTTCCGTCAGGGTTTTGAAGCCCGAGCCGGAGATAGCGCTGAAATGAGCAAATACGTCGGGACCTGATTCTTGCTCAATGAAACCAAAACCTTTCGATTCATTGAACCATTTAACAGTGCCGGTAGTTTTAGCCATTAAAAATATCCTATTAATTCAAGAGTAACTGGAGCCTATATATAATAAGGCTATTTTGCTGGAAGTGGTGCTATTACTTATGTCGAACAGGACGAGGTACTATAAATGGAACATCGAAATGGTTGTGCATAAATATCAGACGTACTTTCTAGCTAAGCGAATTATATACAGCTTAGCGGCTATTCAACAAGCGTTCTGGTCGTTATTACACTCGATATGAGAGGACTGGACACCGCGTGCAGTCCCTCGGACAGCGCATGGGGACAAGTGTCACGCTGCCCGGGAATGTTTTCTCAATGGTTTCATTACAGGTTTTTTTGAGTTTCAAAATCCAGTCACGGTTTCGGAAATTAATTGATCGACTACGGCACTCAGAGCGCGTCGCGGGTCGCCATGATCCGCCATCTCGCGATCATATGTTGCGGTCTGGCGATGTGCGCTGGTGCCGCGTTTGAGAATAGTGAGGGAGTGTTCAACTTCTGCCTCGCAACCGAAAAACTCGGCATCGGGGCGGGTGAGTTCGAGAATTTCGTGTAATAAATCAGGATAGGGCACCACCCGCCCCATACCAAAATCCACCAGACCTTCATCGAAACTGTAGCGTTGTGCGCGCCAGCGATTTTCATTGATCAGCATGCGCTGGTAAATCCGCCAGCGCTGATTATTGCGCCGCAGCCGGAACAGCATGCGCATCAGACAGCGGTACAGGGCTGCGATGCAGAGTGCGTCATCCATATAGGTGCAAACATCGGCGATGCGCATTTCCAGCGTGGGATAGCGGCAGGACGGGCGCACATCCCACCAGATTTTACTGGCGTCTTCGATCAGGCCGGCCTTGACCAGAACATTGATATGGCGCTGGTATTCTCCGAACGAATCGAACCGGTCCGGCAGGCCGGTACGGGGCAACTCGTTAAACACGCTCAGACGATAGGATTTCAGGCCCAGATTTTTGCCCGCCCAGAACGGACTGGAGGTGCTCAGTACCAGCAGATGCGGCAGAAAATAAGCGACCTGATTCATCAGATCAATACGGGTATCTTCATCTTCGACCGCGACATGCACGTGCATACCGCAGATCAGCAGACGGCGCACGACGCCTTGTAAATCATTGGCGAGTGTGGAGTAGCGTTCTTTTTCGGTGTGTTTCTGTTCGTGCCAGTCGGCAAACGGATGGGTGGAGGCGGCGATGGGGGCCAGGTTGTGGCGATTGGCAACTTTCGCTACGGTAGCCCGCAAGCGGGACAGATCCTGTCGGGCGCTGGCGAGTGTTTCGTGTACGCTGGTGCCGATTTCGATCTGTGAGCGCAAAAATTCCGGGCTGAACTGGCCGCTCAGCATGCTCTCACACTCGGCCAGCATGGTCTGTGGCTGATCGTGTAGACTGCGGCTCTCGCGATGCACCAGTAAGTATTCTTCTTCAATGCCGATCGTGAATGAAGGGTCTTTATACGCCTGCATGATAGCCATGATCAGAGATACTCCGCATTATATTGATTGTTCTGGCACAGACAGCGTTCAGTGCCACCTCCAGCAACCAGCCACACTGGCAACGGACAATAAAAATCCGTTATTTAGCACCATAGCATGAGTTATATGACGAGACTATTCCATATTCCTGGGTTACGCCCTGTGCCCGAAGTCCGGGCAGGCAGGGATCGTTGTATCGGGCTGCGGACACCAGGGTTGCGGATGCCAGGGCTGGTCGCCAGCATTTTGCTGCTCGGCAGTTTATGCTGCTCACCCCGGCTTGACGCGCAAGCGGCTCTGACGACTCCCGGTAAAACCCTGGTCTATTGTGTGCAGCAGGCGCCCGAAACCCTGAACCCGCAGCTCACGGTGCACAACAGCACGTTCGACGCCAGCGCCCGACTGCTGTACGACCGTTTGCTGGCGTACCAACCGGGCACAACCGAACTGGCCCCCGGCCTGGCGCAAAGCTGGGAAATCACCGATAACGGCCGGGTTTATACCTTGTATCTGCGGGCCGATGTGTCGTTCCACAGCAATGCGGAATTTACCCCGCAGCGGCCGTTTAACGCCGACGATGTGCTGTTTACGTTTGCCCGTCAGTGGCGCAAGAATCACCCCTACTATAACGTGTCCGGCGGCACCTACGATTACTTCGAAGGTATGGGGATTTCGCGCACCGTGCTGGCCATTGACCGGCTGGACGAGCAGACCGTGCAGTTCACCCTGAAACAGGCTGATGCCTCGTTTCTGGCGACTCTGGCGCTGCCTTTCGCCTCGATACAATCGGCGGAATATGCCGAACAGCTGTTGCGTGAGGGAAAACCCGAACAACTGGACCGTCGCCCGATAGGCACCGGGCCGTTTATGTTTGCCGGTTATCGTTCCGAGCAGGAGCTGGTCTATCAGGCCAACGAGCGCTACTGGAATGGTCGGCCGCTGCTGGATCATATCGTGCTCGCGATTACCCCCGATCCGGTGCAGGCCTATGCCAAACTGCGCAATGGGCAATGCCATGTGCTGCCGCCCGTGCCTATCGGGCAAACGCACAGCTGGCAGAATCGACGTGGCATCCGGGTGCTGCAGAAACCGGCGCTGGATCTGGCTTATCTGGCGTTCAATACCCAACGCCCGCCTTTCGATGACAGCCGGGTCAGGCGGGCGCTGAGTCTTGCCGTGGATCGGCAGGCCATTGTCCAGATCGCCTATCAGAATGGTGCGCAACAGGCCGAACACATCCTGCCGCCGGCCACCTGGAATGCCCTGCAAGCGAACCTGACCGCCGTTAAAAATGCGCTGGCGGATCAGCTCGCAGCCAGGGTTCATAAGAACGCCAGCAAGGATGAGGGTAAGGACGACGGTAATGCGGCGCTGGTGCGCGAGATCGAACAGGTTGACGCTGATCTGCAGGCTGCTGCGCTCAGCTATGATCCGGCCCAGGCGCGGCAGTTGCTGCAAGAAGCGGGTTATGCCGACGGCTTCAAGACCACGCTCTGGGTACTGCCGGTGCAGCGGGACTATCTGCCCGATCCACTGCAGGCCGCCAAGCTGATCCGGGCCGACTGGGCTTTGCTCGGGGTGGAGGCGGAACTGCTTGAGTTGCCGTGGGAGGCGTTTCTGGCGCGTAGCCGCAAGGGTGAACATCAGACGATTTTATTGGGCTGGGTGGGCGATAATGGCGACCCGGATAACTTTCTGACACCCTTGCTGAGCTGCGCCAATGTGAATGGTTCCAACCGGGCGCAGTGGTGTGACTCGGAGTTCGAAAATCTGTTGCGACAGGCCCGACTGGTTACGGAACCTGCCAAACGGTCGCTGCTCTATAGCAAGGCCTTGCTGCAAGTGGAGCGGGAATCCCCCTGGCTGATGCTGGCGCATTCCCTGCGTTTTCAGGCTTTGCGACGCGGAGTCAAGGATTTTGTCATGGACCCCTTCGGCGGCAGTTATTTCAACACGGTGGATTTGCAATGATGGCGCTTATACCGACGAGAGCCGATAGGTTTGCGGGCAATATCGGCATTTTTATTGAAGTTTCTATTTACTGACGGAATAAAATCCGGATCGACGTGTTAACTCTGGTAATACACTCGCACAGCCACGGCGAATTTATGCCCGAATGACCGATATCACGCAGCGCTTGATTCAATGCATTCCGCGTTTACGTCGCTATGCACAGGCCTTGACCGGTGACAGTAACCGGGCTGACGATCTGGTGCAGGACAGTCTGGAACGTGCCTGGTCGCGTCTGCATTTATGGCGGGAAAGTGGCGATCTGCGCGCCTGGCTGTTTACCATCATGCACAATATTTTCGCCAATAATGTCCGTCAGTATGCCCGCACACCGCCCATGACATCCTTGCATGACGGGAAAGAACCTGCCGCAGCCGATACCGGGCTGGATCATATCCTGCACCTGCAGGATGTCCAGCGTGCCTTGCAGGAATTGCCTGAAGCTCAGCGCGAGGTGCTCTTGCTGGTCGGTATGGAGCAACTCAGCTACGAAGAAGTGGCAACGGTGCTGGATATTCCGATCGGCACAGTGATGTCGCGTCTGGCCCGTGCCCGGGAGCACTTGCGGGTCAGCCTGGGTCAGCCCCGACCGGCGAAGCGGCCGCGTCTTTTGCGGAGAGTGAAATGAACGATCGGGACGCCCGAGTGACAGAGCAGGATCTGCACGCTTACGTCGACGATCAACTGGATCAAGCACGCCGGGCAGAGATCGAAGCCTACCTGCAGATGACGCCCGCCGAAGCCGCTAAAGTGCGCGATTACCAGCGTATCAATCAAGCCTTGCAGACATTGCATCAGGGTGTGTTGGCCGAAGCCATACCGCGCCGTCTGCGCCGACAAAGCAAACCGGTTCGTCGCCGTCGGGCCGGATGGCAGGCGGCGATGGTTGCGGGCTGGCTGCTCTGTGGCGGTGTGATCGGCTGGTGGTTGCGGGCGCAATGGCCCATGCCGCTGCCGCCGTTTCGGGATGCACTGGTGCAAGAGGCACTGCAGGCGCATGCGGTGTATTTACCCGAAGTTCGCCATCCGGTGGAAGTACCCGCTGAGCAGGAGAAACATCTGGTAGCCTGGTTGTCCAAGCGTTTGGCGGCGAGCATTCAGGCCCCCAAACTGACAGCGGCCGGGTTTGAATTACTGGGTGGGCGTTTGCTGCCGGCCGGGGATGGACCGGCGGCGCAGTTCATGTATCAGAATGCACAGGGTCAGCGTTTGACCCTGTTTGTGCGCAAAGATGTCAAAGGCAGTCCCGATACTGCCTTCCAGTTCGCGGAGAAGAACCAGCTGAATGCGTTTTACTGGATCGACCAGGATTTGGGCTATGCTCTGATTGGCGATGTCGAGCGGGATATTCTGACCCAGCTGGCTACCAGTGTTTATCAGCAATTGACTTATTGATGGTCTATTGCTATCAATCGGGCCGGCCCTGGCCGGCGTTTTATCACAACAGGAGAGTTATTATGCGAAATCGTACTGTAATGATGATGGCTGCTATCGGTTTAGGCGCGGTGTTAAGTGCTGCCGTGCAGGCGGCAGAGCCGGAAGATCTGATCAAATACCGCAAGAATGTCATGAAAGCGATTGGCGGTGATATGGGCGCTATTGCGGCAGTAATGCAGGGCAAGGCCGGTGATCCCTCGCATTTGAAAATGCTCGCGACAGGGCTCAATGCCAATGCCCATGTGGTGCGGGATATCTTCCCCGAGGATTCTGCCATGGGCGAGACCGAGGCCAAAGCTGAAATCTGGGATAAGCCGCAGGAATTCGACGCGGCGGTGAGCAAACTGGAAACGGCAGCTGAGGGGTTTCTGGCAGCGACCGATAGCGGTGATAAAGCGACAATCGGTGCGGCCATGAAAGAGCTTGGCGGTGCCTGCAAAAACTGTCACGACAATTTCCGCCAGAAAAGAAATAGGCCACTTTCAAAGCGTAATACCTTACGCGGTATTACGCTTTTTGCTGCCAGTACGGGTGCCCGAACGGAACTCATCGCACAGCAATTACAGCCGTCCGGCTGAGCTAATTACCAATCGAGAACATCGACTCCAGATCGTGTTTCGAGAAACTCTGAAACGCCAGCAGGGTTTCCGTGTGGGCGATACTGTCCATGCCGGCCATTTGCCGGGTCACCAGATCAGCCATGGCTTCGTTGCTGGGGACGCGGATAATCGCGACCAGGTCAAAACGACCGCCGACAGAATACACCTCTGAAATACCCTCTATTTCAGCCAGATTATTGGCAGTGCTCTGAACCTGCCCCCGCTTGGCGTTAATTAAAACAATGGCGGTTACCATATTGATTCCCTCCTGAGAAAACCGATAAAAAAACGAACGACGAACAGCTGCAGATGACCGCTACCCTCACGCGCTTCAAAGTAGCTCACCAGCGTTGACTTACGGGGCAGCGAGACGATCCTCCGCAAATTGATCTAAACTATAGCGCAGTCCATGGGTCTGGTGCATCAGACCTGATCAATAAACCAGCTTCTGGTGGCATCAGCATGATAGATCCTTTTATCGATTTTCGTACCGAACCCGCCCACTACCGCCACTGGCACCTGTCAGTCGAGGGTGCCATTGCGACCCTGACACTGGATGTGGATGAGCAGGGTGGTTTGCGACCGGATTACGAACTGAAGCTGAACTCCTACGATCTGGCGGTCGATATCGAACTGGCCGATGCGGTGCAGCGCCTGCGCTTCGAGTATCCGCAGGTGCGCACCGTAGTGCTGACCTCGGCCAGGGAACGGGTGTTTTGCGCCGGTGCCAATATTCGCATGCTGGCATCTTCCAGTCATGCGCATAAAGTCAATTTCTGCAAGTTCACCAACGAAACCCGCAACGCTATCGAAGACGCCGGCAGCCAGTCCGGGCAGCATTATTTATGCGCCATCAATGGTACTGCGGCAGGCGGCGGTTACGAGTTGGCACTGGCTTGCGAGCACATCCTGATGGTTGACGACGCCAGCACCGCGGTGTCGCTGCCCGAACTGCCCTTATTAGCGGTATTACCTGGTACCGGCGGACTGACCCGGCTGGTGGACAAGCGCAAAGTACGGCGCGATCACGCCGATTTTTTCTGCACCACTGAAGAAGGTATTCGTGGTAAACGCGCTTTATCCTGGCGGCTGATCGATGAGCTGGCACCGCCGTCAAAATTCAACGCAGCGGTGCAGGCCCGTGCTGCAGCGCTGGCGGATCAGTCGGATCGGCCCGCTACCGCCACCGGCGTGCCGCTGCCCCGGCTGGAACGCAGCCTTGGCGAGCAGCGCGTGCGCTACACCCATGTCGAGGCAGAGTTCAGGCGCGAACTCGGGGCGGTATTTATTACCCTGCACGGGCCGGATCATATACCGCTCACGACTATTGCCGGGATGCAGTCCCAGGGCGCGGCATGGTGGCCTCTGGCACTGGCCCGCGAGCTGGACGATCTGCTGCTGCATCTGCGCTTTAACGAACCGGAACTGGGCACGCTGGTGTTTAAATCCAGCGGTGATCTGGATCGGGTGCTGGCCTATGACAATTTTCTGTCGGCGCAGGCTGAACATTGGCTGGCGCGCGAGATTATTCTGTACTGGAAACGCGTGTTGCAGCGGGTGGAGCTGAGCGCCCGCAGTCTGTTTGCCCTGGTTGAGCCGGGCAGCTGTTTTGCCGGCACACTGCTGGAACTGGTCCTGGGGGCTGATCGCAGTTTTATGCTGGACGGTCAGTTCGAGGGCGATAACAGGCCGCCACCCGCGCTCATGCTGAGCGGCCTGAATTTCGGCCCGCTGCCAATGGTGCACGGCCTGACGCGACTGGCTTCGCGTTATCCCGAGGCACCGGAGCAGGCAGCTGCCCTGCAGGCACAGTGCGGAGTCGAATTAGACGCTAGTGCCGCCGAGCAGGCACGACTGGTAACGTTTATCCCGGATGACATCGACTGGGAGGACGAAGTCCGTATCGCGCTGGAAGAGCGTGCCAGTTTTTCACCCGATGCCCTGACCGGGATGGAAGCCAATCTGCGTTTCGGCGGGCCGGAGACCGCCCAGTCGAAAATTTTTGCCCGGCTAAGCGCCTGGCAGAACTGGATTTTCCAGCGTCCCAATGCAGTCGGTGCTGACGGTGCGTTGCAATTGTATGGCACAGGTCGACGCAGCACCTTCGACAAACAGCGGGTTTAAGCGGCAGAACAATATTTTCACTGGAGGAGGAGGCAGTATGACAACGATTAATTACAGCGAACGGATTCCCAATAACGTTAATTTGAGCAGCGACCGGCGTCTGCAGCGGGCGCTGGAAGCCTGGCAGCCGAATTATCTGAGCTGGTGGCAGGATATGGGTCCGGAGGGCGCGCAGAATTTCCAGATCTATCTGCGCACAGCCATCAGCGTGGATCGTCAGGGCTGGGCCCAGTTCGGCTACACCCGCATGCCCGATTACCGCTGGGGAATATTTCTGGCCGACCCGGAGCCGGACCGGCGTATTGCTTTCGGTGAGCATCAGGGCGAGCCGGTCTGGCAGGAAGTGCCGGGTGAATATCGCGCGCCCTTGCGGCGGTTGATCACGATTCAGGGCGATACTGAACCCGCCTCGGTGGAACAGCAGCGCTGGCTGGGTCTGACCTGTCCTTCACTGTACGATCTGCGCAATCTGTTCCAGGTCAATGTGGAAGAAGGCCGGCACCTGTGGGCGATGGTGTATTTACTGCAGGCGCATTTTGGCCGGGATGGCCGGGAAGAGGCCGAAGCCTTGCTGCAGCGGCGCTCGGGTGATGCCGACAAACCGCGCATGCTGGGCGCATACAATGAGCCGACACCCGACTGGCTGTCGTTTTTCATGTTTACTTTTTTCACCGACCGCGACGGCAAGTTTCAGTTGTCCTCGCTGGCCGAATCGGCGTTCGATCCGCTGGCCCGTACCTGCCGCTTTATGCTGACCGAAGAAGCCCACCATATGTTCGTCGGTATCACCGGTCTGACACGGGTCGTGCAGCGTACCTGCGAGGTGATGCGGGCACACAGGCTGGAACTCGATCAGGCGCGTTCGCATGGCCTGATTGATTTGCCCACATTTCAGAAATATCTGAATTTTCATTGCAGTGTGACACTGGATCTGTTCGGGGCGGAGGTGTCCAGCAATGCCGCCGGCAGTTTCACCGGTGGACTGAAGGGGCGTTTCCGGGAATCCATGATTGACGACGATCATCGCTTGAACGATACCCCGTATCCGGTCGTGCAGTACCAGGACGGGCAGTTCAAAGCGGTGGAGGTACCGGCACTGAATGCGCTCAATGAACGGCTGCGAGAAGATTATCTGGCCGACCTGCAAGACGGCATGCGGCGCTTGAACAATATCCTCAAACAGCACGATATCGATTTCGAGCTGACGCTGCCGCACCGGGCGTTTAATCGTCGCATCGGGGTGTTTAAGGAATTGCATGTGACACCGGATGGACAGTTGCTCAGCGCCGAGGAATGGCGTGCGCGTGAGCCGGAGTGGCTGCCGACCGAGGCTGATCGCAGCTATGTGCAATCACTGATGACACAGGCGGTTACCGAGCCGGGCAAATTTGCCAACTGGATTGCGCCGCCACCGCGCGGTATCAATCAGCAGCCCATCGATTTCGAATATGTGCGCTTTGACTGAGCACGCGCCAGAAGAATCGCCGAGCCGCTTTGTTGCAACAAATTCTGAGGAGTACGCATGACTGCATATGCGAAGGTGAGCCGTGCCACCGATACGCCCCGTATTGAATTTCCCGAGCAGTACAACGCCGCTGTTGAGTTTATTGATAAACATATCCAGCAGGGACGGGCTGACAATCTTGCGCTGATTGACGGCCATGGCAGCTACCGCTACGGCGAACTGGCGCAGCGGGTGAATCGGGCCGGCAATATGCTGCGCCAGCTGGGGCTGGAAATGGAGCAGCGGGTGGCCTTGTGTCTGCTGGATACAGTGGATTTTCCGACCCTGTTCTGGGGGGCTATGAAAGCCGGCGTCGTTGCCGTGCCGCTGAACACCCTGCTGACCTCTGACGATTACGCTTTCATGCTGCGTGACAGCCGGGCTAAAGTCCTGGTTGTCAGCGCCGCCCTGTATGAGAAATTTGCTCCTGTCATCGAGCAACAGCCGTTTCTGCAGCAGGTGATCGTGGCGGGCGGGGAGATACCGGGTACAACGCGCCTGGATACATTGCTGGCGCAGGCTTCGCCGGTGCTGGAGCCGGCCCCGACCAGCCCGGACGATGTCGGCTTCTGGCTGTACACCTCGGGCTCTACCGGCAAGCCGAAAGGTGCGGTGCATTTGCATCGTGATTTGATTTATACCGCTGAATATTATGGCTGCGGTGTGCTCGGACTGCAGCCGGACGATGTCATCTTTTCCGCTGCCAAGCTGTTTTTCGCCTACGGGCTGGGCAATGCCATGACCTTTCCGCTGTATGTGGGCGCCAGTGCCGTACTGCTGGCGGAACGACCGGCTCCGGCAGCAGTCATGCGAATACTGCAGGAACATCAGCCAACCGTATTTTTCGGCGTACCGACACTGTACGCCGGCATGCTGGCTGATCCGGCCAATTGCCGCGAGACCGGGTCGCCGCGTTTGCGCCTTTGCGCCTCGGCCGGTGAGCCCCTGCCAGTCGAGACCGCCAGACGCTGGGAGGAGCGTTTCGGGGTGCCGATTCTGGATGGCATAGGCAGCACCGAGATGCTACATATTTTTCTCAGTAATACGCCCACAGATTATCGTTACGGCACCACTGGCAAACCCATTCCCGGCTATGGCCTGCGGGTGGTGGATGAGCAGGGCGAACCGGTTGCGCCGGGTGAGATCGGCGAACTGCTGGTTAATGGCCTGTCGGCAGCTGTGACTTACTGGAATCGGCGCGAGAAAAGCCGGGCCACGTTTCAGGGCAGCTGGACCTGTACCGGCGATAAATACAGTGTCGATGAGGACGGCTACTATACCTATTGCGGACGCAGCGACGATATGCTCAAGGTCAGCGGTCACTGGGTGTCGCCGTTTGATGTCGAATCCGCTCTGATCGCGCATCCGCAGGTTCTCGAAGCAGCCGTGGTCGGGCAGGCGGACGAGCACGAGCTGATCAAGCCGAAAGCATTAGTGGTGTTGCAGGATGCCGGCCTGGCCTCGACAGCGCTGGCGGAAGAGTTGCAGAACTTTGTCAAACAGCGGCTGGCACCGTATAAATATCCGCGCTGGATCGAATTTGTCGAGGATCTGCCGAAAACCGCCACAGGTAAAATTCAACGCTTCAAGTTACGGTAATGACACAGCATCTGGCCGATACAGGCTTTCTCAAGGTACACGACCAGCGGCTCGAATACTGCTGGATTGCCCCGCAGAATTCACGGCAAGCATCGCATCATCCTGTTCTGGTGTTACTGCATGAAGGCCTGGGCTGCGTGACGATGTGGAAGGATTTCCCGGCGCAGCTGGCTGCCCGCACTGGCTGCGGCGTGTTCAGTTATAGTCGGGCCGGTTACGGACGCTCCGACCCGGCACTGTTGCCCCGCCCCGCCCGCTATATGCACGATGAGGCCGAGTTGGTTCTGCCCGCACTGCTGGCAGCGGCCGGTATCGAACAGCCGGTGCTGCTGGGGCACAGTGATGGTGGTTCGATCGCCCTGATTTATGCCGGTTGTCATCCTGATGCCGTACGGGGGCTGGTGCTGCTGGCACCGCATGTGTTTAATGAGCCGCTCTGTATCGAGGCCATCACGGCGGCGGGTGAGCGTTATCGTAGCAGTGATCTGCCGCAGCGGCTGGCCAGATATCATGGTGCTCAGGCAGATGCTGCGTTCTGGGGCTGGCACGATGTCTGGCTGAGTCCGGCGTTTCGGCAATGGAATATCGAAGCGTCGCTGGCGTCGATTACTGCACCGACCTTGCTGATACAGAGCAGGCAGGATCCTTATGGCACACTGGCACAAATTAATGCTATCAGCGGTCAGTTGCAGGGACCGGTTGAACAACGGTTGCTGGCGGATTGCGCGCATGCCCCCCATCTGGAACAGCCGGAGCAAACAGTTACGGCAATTCAGGAATTTTTGTATAAACTGTTGTAATATTAATTTTTCATAAAACACGTTCAAACTACCAATCCTAAAAGGGCAAGCGGATTTGCCCCCGACTCTGTTTAAAAAAGCACTCAGGATTTTGTGGGAGGCTTTTGCAATCCAGAACGGGCCAGAGTGCTCGTTTGACCCGGAGAGAGACGGTAACTGCCCCGTTGGCTCTCGCTAAGGATGCTGCTATGCAAAACCAGGAATTAATTTTTAAACAGTCTCTTAAGGTTGCTGCTGCACGGTCCTCAACAGGACGTTGGGTACCCGTAAAAATAAAACAACATAGAGTGAGCTGATGTTTTGATTAAGCCTATTGGTTTTAGCAAAGACACCCGACAGCTGCTGTCTGCAGTGCATTTATTCAAAAGCGTTCCTTTGAATGACCTGGAACCCTATCTGCGTCGGTGCGAAGAGTTACACATTAATGCGGGTGCTGTCTTACTGTCACCCAGCGAGAAAAACAACTCCTTATTCATCGTTCTGAGCGGTCGTCTGGCCGTACATCTCAACTCGCTGGACACCTTCCCGCTGGCAACTGTAGAACGCGGTGAGTGCCTCGGTGAGATTTCCATTATTGATGGCTACCATCCATCCGGTTTTGTAGTCGCCTCCGACCCCTCCCGTTTGTTGCGCATGTCGGAAGCGATATTCTGGGAACTGATTGGGGCCGTGCCTATGGTTAATCGTAATTTATTGCGTATTCTGTGTGATCGCATGCGGCACGGGCGTTCCGTGCTGATCGATAAGGAAAAGCACGTGAATATTGATGCGCTGACCGGCTTGACCAACCGGCGCGGACTGGAACAAAGCTTTGCCATGGTGCATCAGCGATGCATCGAGAAACAGCAGTCGGTATGCCTGATCATGGCTGATATTGATCATTTCAAGAAGATTAACGATCAGTACGGCCATATGGTTGGTGATCGGGTCATTGCTCTGGTAGCGCAACTGTTGCGGGAAAATATGCGCACTATCGATAAAGTCGCGCGTTATGGCGGGGAAGAATTCGCCGTGATTTTACCGGATACCGATCTGCAGGAGGCAACCACCATGGCTGAGCGGGCGCGGGCGATCATCAGCAATGCGGCTATCAAGGTCAACAATTCAGACAATCTGGTTTCGGTGACTCTGTCGCTGGGCGTGGCGCAGATGCAAGCCGGTGAATCGCTGGACATCCTGATTGCGAATGCGGATAAAACACTTTATCAGGCGAAAAACCTGGGCCGAAACCGCGTTTGCGCACTTTATAACGCAGGCCGGGGCAATTGTGCGTCGGCAGAAGCGGTGGATTTACAGATCCAGGTCTTTCAGCCGGAAAGCTGACAGGATATCTGTCAGCTTTCCGCCCGCTGCAAGGGCTGGCACTGGTTGTTACTCAGCATTGCAGTAGTTTTGCGTCAGTAAAACCCTGGCAAACGGAATCTGTAATGCAGCCATAAAGGCAGTATGCACATCCGCAGCCTTTACCACATGCCCTTCAAATGCCAGATCGCGGGTGGCGCAGGCATCGGCTATCACGGTACAACTGTACCCCAGATCAAACGCGGCGCGGGTCGTGGTATCTATACACATATGGGTCATGGCACCGCAGATAATCAGCTGCTCGATACCGGCCTCTTGCAGTAAATCGTGCAGGGGTGTGTCCCGAAATGCGCTGGGAAAATGCTTCGTAACCACGGGCTCGCCGGCTTGCGGTGCAACACTTTCATGAATTTCACATCCAGGGGTTTCCGGGATAAAAAACGTTGCACCCGGACGCACCGAAAGATGCTGGATATGAAAAATCGGTGCCTGTCTTGACCGGAAATGCGCCAGTAACTGCTGCACGTTGGCAGCAGCAGCATCCATCCCCACCAACGGCAGTTTGCCACCTTCAAAGTAATCGTTTTGCACATCAACAATGATCAAACCTTGCTTCATGCCTCTCTCCGTTATTAGTTTAAGATCCTGTTTCAAAAAAACTTTCTAAAAATTCTTATACATAATCGGCAATGCGAGCCAGCAAAAACTGGATGGTGGCTGTACCGGATGAGGTAAACAGCCAGGCGAAGGCGGCACAATTCAGCAGTATGGTGAACCAGCATACCAGCCGGAAAGAGGGCTTGCTGGACTTGTGCCGCAGTTTTTGCTGGGCGATCAGCGCGCCGGGCCAGCCGCCTAGCAGCGCCAGCAGGTGCAGGGTGCTTTCCTGGGTCCGCCAGGTATCTTTTCTGGCGGCTGATTTGTCCAGTGCATAGATTATGAAAGTCAGCAGGCTGACAGCCAGATAAAGCAGCAGAACAAGCAGCGGGATACGCTGGCTTAGCACAGCTATAACCACGATACCGAGAAAACCAGCCGCAGCCAGGACGGGCGGTGATGCTGTTGTTATTGCGGGTAGTGCCCAGGTGCCGGTTAGCTCGACGTTGGCCGCACACAGCCGGTTTTGCGGGTCGGTCGCCAAGGTATAACTGACGGGTTGTCCGGGGGCGGGGCGTCGCTGGCGATTGCGCAGCGCTGTAATATGGACAAAAACGGGCTTCCCGCCAGTAGCAGGTTCGATAAACCCGAATCCCTTGGTGTCATTCCAGCTGTCGATTTTTCCTTGTTGGCGCATGTATCTGAGAGTGTCAGTTTATTTCGGTAGTCTGAAAACAGGCGTGCAGTAACGCCTGCATTTTGGATTGGCCCAGGTTTTTCAGGTGTTCTATATTGCGTTCAGGAATCTGATCAACCGCAGGATAATGAGCGATAGCCTGTTCCAGACTATCCTCCCGGATCAGATGCAACATGGGGTAGGGCGATTTATTGGTGTAGTTCTCGACATCGTCGGGTGCGGTGCCGGCAAACTGATAATCCGGGTGAAAACTGGCTATCTGATAAATACCGTCCAGCTCCATCTGTGTCAGCAAGCGGTCGGCATAGTCCAGAAACTGATTGTAATCGAAAAAATCCTGCAGCACTTCGGGATGAATCAACAGGGTGGTTTCAACCGTACTGTCAGCGTTCAGTAATTCAAGCTCGGCTTGCAGCGCCATTAGCAGCTGTTCTTCATTGATCGCATCGCTGACCGTAAAGCGTATCCGGTTTTTTTCCCATTCATGTTTGGCAAACGGACAGAGATTGAGGCCGATTACCAGATGTTCCACCCAGTGTTGTACCGGTTTTATGATGTGCGCATGTTGCAAAATTTCACCTGATCCGGTTGTTTATGAAAGCTTTAAAATAAATTTTTGCTCAATGGTTGCGATACCCCATTGCCTGCATTTTCGAGTTCCTTTCAACAGTGATTAAGGCCGCGTACATCCTTGTACGCAGCGATGCGGGCAGATTCGCCCTAGTGGTTGTTTCTGGGCACGCCTTTTTCAGCAATACGCTGGTAGTTCACGGCATCTTTCAGGACCATGCCTTCATCGAATTGCGCCACATTGGCGCGGAACATGGCTTGCCAGGGGGTCTGGCTTTCGGGCGACTGATACTGCATGGTGCGGCGGCGTTCTGCGAATTCCTCGTCGGAAATCATGATATTGGCTTCGCCTTTGCGCAAGTCAATCCGTACCTTGTCACCGGTTTTAAGGAAAGCCAGACCACCGCCAGCAGCGGCTTCCGGCGCAGCATTCAGGATTGAGGGTGAACCCGAAGTGCCGGACTGACGACCGTCACCGATGCAGGGCAGGGCATGAATACCGCGCTTGAGGAGTGCCGCCGGCGGTTGCATATTGACGACTTCGGCACCACCCGGATAGCCGATAGGGCCGGCCCCGCGGATGAACAGAATACAGTGTTCGTCGATCTGCAGGTCGGGGTCATCGATACGCTCGTGATAATCTTCCGGGCCTTCGAACACAATGGCCCGACCTTCGAACGCTTCGGGATCATCCGGGTTGGATAAATAGCGCTCACGAAACTCCGGCGAGATCACGCTGGTTTTCATGATGGCGCTGTCGAATAGATTACCTTTCAGATTGATGAAACCGGCCTGGGTTTTCAGCGGCGCATCGTAGGGTTTGATCACATCATCGCCCAGGCGCTGCGCACTGCTACAGTTTTCGCCAATGCTTTTGCCGTTAACCGTCAGCGCATCGGGATGCGGCAAACGTCCGGCATCCAGCAGTTCCTTGATCACAGCCGGAACTCCGCCGGCGTGATGGTAATCCTCGCCCAGATAATCGCCTGCCGGTTGCAGATTGACCAGCAGTGGAATGTCATGGCCGATAGCCTGCCAGTCATCGTTGGTCAGCGGCACATCGAGATGACGAGCGATAGCGTTCAGATGGATGGGGGCATTGGTCGAACCGCCGATAGCGGAGTTCACCACGATGGCATTTTCAAACGCCTGTCGGGTCATGATGTCAGAGGGCTTGATGTCGTCATGCACCATCTCGACGATGCGCCGTCCGGTTTCATAGGCCATCTGGCCGCGTTCGCGATACGGGGCGGGAATCGCCGCCGAGCCGGGCAACTGCATACCCAGCGCTTCGGCCAGCGAATTCATGGTGGTGGCCGTGCCCATGGTATTGCAGTAACCGGTTGATGGTGCTGACGAGGCCACCAGACTCATGAAGCCTTCGTAGTCAATCTCGCCGGCTGCCAGCATTTCACGGGCTTTCCAGACGATGGTGCCAGAGCCGGTACGCTCGCCTTTATGCCAGCCATTCAGCATGGGGCCAACCGACAGGGCGATGGCCGGCAGATTGACCGTGGCCGCTGCCATCAGGCAGGCCGGTGTGGTTTTATCACAGCCGATGGTCAGCACAACACCGTCGAGCGGATAGCCGTACAGCAATTCAACCAGTCCGAGATAGGCCAGATTCCGGTCCAGTGAGGCGGTCGGACGTTTACCGGTTTCCTGGATCGGATGGACCGGAAACTCGAAAGCGATACCGCCGGCAGCCCGAATCCCCTCGCGGACCCGTTTGGCCAGTTCCAGATGATGGCGGTTGCAGGGGGACAGATCAGAACCGGTCTGGGCGATGCCAATTAAGGGTTTGCCCGACTGCAATTCCTCGCGGGTAAGGCCAAAGTTCAGATAGCGCTCCAGATAGAGCGCCGTCATGCCTGGATCATCAGGATTGTCGAACCAAAGCGAGGAACGGAGTCTGCGGCCGTTTGGATCTTGTTTCTTCATAGTGGATTCCTCCTCTTATAAGCACAGGGGTAAAAGCCGGGCCTGTTGTGCAGACCTGGCACAATCGATACGTGTTATTCGCAATAAAAAAACCCCGTCAAGGGGTTTTAAAACAAGCGCTTAATGACTCTGTAAAGAATAGCGTCCGGTGCTTCTTTCACGCTGCTCAGCAGCCAGAAGACGTAGCACCAGATCCAATTTACTGAGTATTAAGGCAAACTGCTGGACCCCATCAAATAGCGGTCGATTTCGCGCGCCGCGCCGCGGCCTTCGTTGATGCCCCAGACCACCAGCGATTGTCCGCGGCGGCAGTCGCCGGCAGCAAATACACCCTCGATACTGGTGCTGTAGACATTATGTTCGGCCTGAAAGTTATTGCGGGCATCCAGTTGCAGCCCGAGCTGTTCGGCCAGCGTGGCTTCGGGGCTGATAAAGCCCATTGCCAGCAATACCAGGTCGGCTTTGAAGATTTGCTCACTGCCCGGCACTTCCTGCATCTGGAAACGGCCCTGCGCGTCTTTGATCCATTCTACACGGATGGCTTTAACACCGGCGACATTACCCTGGCCGTCATCGATAAACTCTTTCGACAGTACGCAAAATTCGCGCGGATCGCGGCCGAATTTGGCGCTGGCTTCGGCATGGCCGTAATCCACCCGCAGAATTTTGGGCCATTGCGGCCAGGGATTGTCTGCTGCGCGCTCTTCCGGCGGCTGCGGCAACAGCTCGAAGTTGACCAGACTGCGGCAACCGTGACGGATGGAGGTACCGATACAGTCGGTACCGGTATCGCCACCGCCGATCACCAGTACGTCTTTGTCCTTGGCAGAAATATACTGACCGTCCGCGAGCTGTGAATCAAGCAGGCTTTTAGTATTTTTGAGCAAAAACTCCATCGCAAAATGGATACCGTTCAATTGACGGCCGGGGATGGGCAGATCGCGCGGTCGGGTCGCACCGACTGCCAGCAAAACGGCATCGTGATCCTGCTGCAATTGCTGGATATCCACATTGACCCCGACGTGGGCATTGGTGACAAATTGCACGCCCTCGGCTCGAAGCAGGTCGAGTCGGCGCTCTACCGTGCCTTTGTCCAGCTTCATATTGGGAATGCCGTATATCAGCAAACCGCCAATCCGGTCATCACGCTCATACACCGTGACCGTGTGTCCGGCTTTGTTCAGTTGCGCTGCAGCAGCCAGGCCGGCCGGCCCGGAACCGATAATCGCAACTTTTTTGCCGCTGCGGGTGGCCGGTGGTTCCGGTTTGACCCAGCCCTCGGCAAAGCCACGATCAATGATGGCGGCTTCGATATTTTTAATGGCTACGGCAGGGTCGGTAATGCCCAGCACGCAGGCCCCTTCACAGGGTGCCGGGCAGACCCGGCCCGTAAATTCGGGGAAATTATTGGTTTTGTGCAAACGATCCAGCGCTTCACGCCAGCGGCCCTGATAGACCAGATCGTTCCATTCCGGGATCAGATTGTCGACCGGACAACCGGTATCCGACTGGCAGAACGGAACGCCACAATCCATGCAGCGTGCCCCCTGCGTTTTTAAATGCTCTTCCGGTACCTCGGTGAGGAACTCGTCAAAATTCTGAATACGTTCTAGCGGGGCGCGATAAGGCACAGTGGCGCGCGCAAATTCCATGAAACCGGTGGGCTTACCCATCGTGATAACAACCTCTTTTAACTGTATGCGATTACGCATTGACTACCGGAGCAGGCGGCCCGGCAAGGGCAGTCTGATTAAACCACAGTGAAAATAGCTGACTCAGGCAGCCTGCGCTTCCAGTGCGCGTTTTTGTTGTTCCAGCACCCGTTTGTAATCAGTCGGCATGACTTTTACAAACTGGCCGAGTGATTGCTGCCAGTCGGCCAGAATCCGGCCTGCCACCGCCGAGCCGGTGTACTGCTGATGCTTTTCAATCAGGCTTTTCAGCTCGTCGATATCCTCGTCTGCGGTCAACGCATCCAAATCAACCATTTCGCGGTTGCAATTACTGGGGAACTGGTTTTGAGGATCCCAGATATAGGCGATACCGCCACTCATGCCAGCCGCGAAGTTACGTCCGGTCGGACCCAGAATAACAGTGCGTCCGCCGGTCATGTATTCGCAGCCGTGATCACCCACACCCTCCACTACGGCTTTGGCACCGCTATTGCGCACGCAGAAACGCTCGGCCGCAATGCCGCGAAAGAATGCTTCGCCGCTGATAGCGCCATACAGGCACACATTACCGACAATGATGTTCTCTTCGGCGGTAAAGCTCGCCTGCCGTGACGGATAGACAATAACCCGCCCGCCGGACAGCCCTTTACCGACATAATCATTGGCGTCGCCTTCGACTTCCAGCGTGACACCCTGTGCCAGCCAGGCACCCAGACTCTGACCCGCCGAACCGGTCAGTTTGATATGGATGGTGTCGTCAGGCAGGCCTTGTTCGCCCCAGCGTTTGCTGATGTTATGGCTGAGCGTGGTGCCGACCGTGCGGTTGGTGTTTACCACTGGCAGCTTGATAGAGACTTTTTCGCCACGTTCCAGCGCCGGTTTGGCCAGTTCCAGCAGCTGGTTGTCGAGCGCATGTTCCAGCCCGTGATCCTGCTGCATGGT
Organism: Gammaproteobacteria bacterium; assembly: GCA_041396125.1. Taxonomy (GTDB): domain Bacteria; phylum Pseudomonadota; class Gammaproteobacteria; order Competibacterales; family Competibacteraceae; genus JAWKZG01. The sequence goes on from JAWKZG010000007.1 coordinate 63,299, forward strand.
ATTGTACACCTGCTGCACACTCATGCGGTTTGCGGGCCGGGCTGAGCGGTGCGGTCAGATCCGAGACCGTCTGCTTTCCAGTGGCGGATAGCGTCGTTGCTTTCCAGCCGGTCGGTACGACCGATCATTTCATTGATGCTGCGAAAACCCAGTTCAGCCATGATAGTCCTGGCATCCTCGGCTACCATGAATAAATAATTCACGACATGTTCCGGCTGGCCTTTAAATTTCTCACGCAGTTTTTTGTCCTGCGTGGCAATGCCGACCGGGCAGGTATTGAGATGGCATTTGCGCATCATGATGCAACCCAGCGTGATCAGCGGAGCGGTGGAAAAACCGAACTCTTCCGCCCCCAGCAGTGCGGCAATTACTACATCACGGCCGGTTTTGAGCTGACCATCGGTTTGCAGTATCACCCGTGAGCGTAAATCGTTCATGACCAGGGTCTGGTGCGTTTCGGCGATGCCCAGCTCGAACGGCAGTCCGGCGTGCTTGATGCTGGTCAGCGGCGAGGCACCGGTACCGCCATCATGGCCGGCGATCAGAATATGGTCGGCGTGCGCCTTGGCCACACCTGCAGCGACCGTGCCCACCCCTACTTCAGAGACCAGCTTGACGCTGATCCGGGCTGACGGATTGGCGTTTTGAGATCGTGAATCAGCTGCGCCAGATCTTCGATAGAGTAGATATCGTGATGCGGCGGCGGGCTGATCAAGCCTACCCCAGGTGTTGAATGGCGGATTTTGGCGATATAGTCATCGACCTTATGGCCGGGCAGCTCACCGCCTTCGCCCGGTTTGGCACCCTGGGAAATCTTGATCTGCAGCTCATCGGCATTGGTCAGGTAATGAATCGTGACGCCAAAGCGACCCGAAGCGACCTGCTTGATCGCCGAACGCTTGGAATCGCCGTTGGGCAGCGGCTGGAAGCGGATCGGATCTTCGCCGCCTTCACCGGTATTGGACTTGCCGCCCAGCCGGTTCATGGCAAGGGCGAGCGTTTCATGTGCTTCGGTCGAGATCGACCCCAGACTCATAGCGCCAGTGCAAAAACGCTTGACGATTTCGCTGGCTGGTTCGACCTCTTCCAGAGCAATGGGCGTGGCTTTCTTGAAGCGCAGCAGACCGCGCAGTGTGCAGCGTCCGCGGGCGTCTTCGTTAACCAGCGTGGCAAAGCGCCGGTAAGCCTCGTGGCTGTTACTGCGGGCAGCCATTTGAATGTCCGCGATAGCCTGCGGATTCCACATATGCCGCTCGCCTTCGGCACGCCAGTGAAACTCGCCCTGGTTGGGTAAGCCCGACAGGTTGCCGACGGCTCGCTGCGGATAGCCCAGCGCGTGGCGGCGCAGGGTTTCTTCGGCCAGGATGCTGAAATCACAGCCTTGAACCCGACTGGGTGTGTCTTTGAAGCACTTGTCGATAACGTCTTTCTTGAGGCCGACGGCTTCAAAAATCTGCGCGCCTTTATAGCTGTGCAAGGTGGAAATGCCCATCTTGCCCATCACTTTCATCATACCTTTAGAGACAGCTTTGCGGTACGCGGCGACCACCGCGTCGTCATCACTCAGCTCAGCGTTGAGCAAGCCGTCACGGCGAGCCTGCCAGAGTGCTTCGAAAGCCATGTACGGGTTGATGGCATCGGCACCGTAGCCGATCAGCAGACAATGATGGTGTACTTCCCGCGCTTCGCCGGTTTCCAGCACGATACCGAGCCGGGTGCGCTTCATTTGCTGTACCAGATGGTGGTGCACCGCGCCGCAGGCCAGCAGTGAGCTAAGCGCGACCCGGTCGGCTGCAACCTTGCGATCAGACAGGGCGACCAGGCTGTAGCCTTCGTCGATAGCGGCTTCTGCTTCGGCGCAGATACGATCCAGCGCGTCGAGCATGCCCTGCTGACCGCTATCGCGGGGGAAGGTGATGTCCAGCGTTTTACAGGTCCAGCCGCGATGATCCATGTGCTTGAGCGCGGTCAGTTCCTCGTTGCTCAGAATCGGATGCGGAATCCGCAGGCGATGCGCATGGCCTTCGCTGACTTCCAGCAGATTGCCTTCCGGTCCGATATAGCACTCCAGCGACATGATGATTTCTTCGCGGATGGAGTCGATGGCCGGGTTGGTCACCTGCGCAAACAATTGTTTGAAATAGTCGTACAACATGCGCGGCTTGTCGGACAGACAGGCCAGCGCCGAATCATTGCCCATGGAGCCGACCGGATCGCGTTGTTCATGGATCATCGGGATCAGCATGAATTGCAGGGTTTCGGTGGTGTAGCCAAACGCCTGCATGCGTGGCAGCAACGTGTCGGGATCAAAGCCGTGCGGTTCTTTATTCGGTTGCAGATCGCTCAGATGAATGCGTTGCCGTTCCAGCCACTCGCCATACGGACGCCGCGTGCTGAACGTGTGCTTGAGCTCCTCGTCGGCGATGATACGGCCTTCCTCGAAGTCGACCAGAAACATCTTGCCCGGCTGCAGGCGGCCCTTGGCCTTGACGTTTTCCGGCTCGACCTGGAGCACACCCACCTCGGACGCCATGATGACGCGGTCGTCATGGGTCAGGTAGTAGCGGCTCGGGCGCAAGCCAGTTGCGGTCCAGTACCGCACCGATATAGCGGCCGTCCGTGAAAGAGACCGAAGCCGGCCCATCCCAGGGTTCCATCATGCAGGAATGGTATTCGTAGAAGGCTTTCTTATCGGCTGGCATGGATTCGTGATTTTCCCAGGCTTCCGGGATCATCATCATGATGGCGGCCTGCAGCGAGCGGCCATTCATGAGCAGGAATTCCAGCACACTGTCAAACGTGCCGGAATCCGAACATTCGGGCTCGACCACCGGGAACAACTTTTCCAGCTCCGGGCCGAAGAGGGTCGATTTGGCTACGCCTTCCCGCGCCCGCATCCAGTTCTTGTTGCCGCGCAGGGTGTTGATTTCGCCGTTATGAGCCATGAAGCGATTGGGCTGGGCCCGATCCCAGGACGGAAACGTATTGGTCGAAAAACGCGAATGCACCATAGCCAGGTGGCTGGTGTAATCAGGGTCGGACAGATCAGTAAAATAGGGCACGACCTGAGCCGGTGTCAGCATGCCTTTATACACCATGACCTTGGTGGACAGGCTGCAGATGTAAAACATCAACCGCTGGGACAGCGAGGACAGGCGCAGTTCATGGCTGGCGCGCTTGCGGATCAGGTATAGCTGGCGCTCGAAAGCGTCGCCGGCCAGACCGTCAGCAGCACCGATGAATAACTGTTCCATGGCCGGTTCGGCGGCACGGGCCGAGGGGCCGATATCGGCACCGTCCGGATCGGTCGGCACGACGCGCCAGCCCAGCAGCTGCTGGCCGTGTTCCGCTACAATGCGGGCGAGTGCTGCTTTACAGTGCTCACGCTCGGTGGGGAGTTTCGGTAAAAATACCAGCCCGGCAGCAAACTGGCCTGCAGCCGGTAAACGGATACCAAGGTCGCGTTGTGCTACCTTGGCCAGAAATTCGTGCGGAAGCGCGGTAAGGAAACCGGCGCCGTCTCCGGTATTGGGCTCGCAGCCGCAGGCGCCACGATGCGTCATATTAATCAATACATCGTTGGCGTCGAGGATAATCTGATGACTGCGTTGCCCTTTAATATGGGCGACGAATCCTACACCGCAGCTGTCATGCTCGAATTGCGGATCATACAGGCCCACAGCAGTTGATCCTGCGGTTGACTCCGGAGATGTCGGGGTTGAGGATGCCTGGGTTGAGGATGAAAGTGCATGCATCATCGTCATTACTACGGTTCCACCTTAGCTGAGTTTGGTTTGCCCCGGTCGTGCGCTAAAAATGCAAAACCTGACACATAAATCCGAGGCAAAAGGCCTTATACTTTAACCTTGCACGACCCCAGATGACAATTTTTTACTTTAACCGGGCTGCAACAGCAACCCACTGCTATAACAATACCGCGGCAAACTAACGATTTTGCGCCGCTCTTTTGCCGACAGTATGCTGTCAGCAGTGGCAGGGCAGACCGTTAGCTTGCGGCAAAAACGCTTTTGAGGAGCAGTTTTTATGTATCTGACCCGACATCTCACCTCCTATGGTCCGCGCTGGGCCGTCGACAAGCACTGCATGGCGGAAACTTTTTCGCTCAGTCTGTTACTGAGTATTCCGGCCCATCAGGCGGAAAGCCTGATCGAAGCCCTGCAGATTGACCGTTCTGCCGAGGGCGATCTGCTGGCACCCGTGGATGCCGAGCAGGAAATTTGGGCCAGCGGCGTGACGTATCTGCGCAGCCGTGAGGCCAGAATGCACGAATCCGAAACCAAGGATATCTACGACAAGGTATACAGCGCGCAACGTCCTGAGCTGTTCTACAAAGCCAGCGGCTGGCGGGCAATGGGGCATGGCCAGCCGATCCGGGTGCGCGCAGACAGCCAATGGAATGTGCCGGAACCGGAGTTAACGCTGGTGATTAACCGGTTTGGCGAAATTGTCGGCTATTGCGCCGGCAACGATGTCTCCTCGCGCGATATCGAAGGCGAGAATCCGCTGTATCTGCCGCAGGCCAAAGTTTACGATGGCAGTGCTGCGATCGGGCCGGGCATCAAACTGTGCGGCGCAGAGGCCATGCAGGATCTGCCGATCACCTTGTCTATCAGTCGCGCTGGCCAGGTTGCGTTCAGCGGTGAGACTTCGGTTAATCAGATGAAACGCAGCCTGGAAGAGCTGACCGGTTGCCTGTTCCAGGAACTGAGTTTTCCCAACGGCGCATTACTGATGACCGGAACCTGCCTGGTGCCGCCGGACGATTTCACGCTCAGTCCGGGTGACAGTGTGCGGGTCGGTGTCGGCGAGCTGGTTTTGGAAAATCCGGTCGAGAGTTAATTTATGAACACCGTCAGTGTGGGGACAGCATATGCCGGTACCATGGCACGCTACAACCAGTGGATGAACCAGCAGCTGTATGAACTCTGCGCCACGCTGTCTGACGCCGATCGCAAGCAGGATCGTGGTGCCTTTTTCAGCTCCATTCACGGCACCCTGAACCATTTGTTACTCGCTGATCGGCTCTGGTTGGGCCGGTTTCTGCAGCGTCCGTTTGCGATCTCGTCACTCGACCAGATTCTGTATGACGACTTCGAGACGCTGTGGCGCGAACGCCAGCAGACGGACACCGAGATTCTGCAGTGGGCGCAAGGGCTGAGCGACGAGCAGCTGGCTGATACATTCACCTATACCAGTGTGGTTGGCCGCCAGACCCGGACCTATCAGCTGGGTTTTCTGGTGACGCATTTTTTAATCACCAGACCCATCATCGCGGCCAGTTGACCACGCTGCTGAGCCAGTGCGGGATCGATCCCGGTGTGACGGATCTGCTGTGGCTGCCCGTCGAGAATCCATTATGACAATATCCGGCTGTCTGCAGCTTGGCCGGGCATGAGTGATTCCAAGCGCCAGTCGCGTCAGCATATCCTGCAACTGAGCCGCAAGCAGTTCCAGTCCATCTTCCAAGGACTGGAATTTAAGGACGCTACCCGTCCGCTTTCCAACGCTGACCTGCTGAGCTCGCTGGAGCTGCGTCAGCGGGCTTTCGTCGAGCACTGGTACAGCATTGCCCAACGCAGTGACAGCGAAGTGGCCAGTCTGTTTTTGCAGCGTGCGCCGCAAGCCCTGCAGCTGATGGATCTTGATGGCGTTGAAGCCTGGTTATTACAGGCGCTGGAGCAGCTGGATCAGCGCGGCCTGGGATGGGCGGTCGATGTTCTTAACCAGCTGGAACAGTTTGCCAGCAGCCGGGCGCATCAGCAGCAGTGTCTGGCGTTGAGCGATATCAGCAGCCTGCTGGCGCGTCTAACGCTGGGCCTGGGCGGGCGGGAGTTGCGTATTGCTGCTGCCGAGTTGGCGTATACCGATACCGAAACCCTGTTTTTACCCGCTGAAGTGCTCAAGCCCGATCCGGCCGAGGCGCTCGCCTTGTATAAAACGATGGCGGTACATCATTGGGCGCAGACCTGGCATGGCACCTGGCAGCTGGCCATTGTAGACAGCTTGCTGGCCCGGCCAGAGCAGGAACTGGTCTGGAGTATTTTTGCAGTGCTGGAACGGTGGCGTCTGGACGCCGTGATTGCGCGAACCTTGCCCGGCGTTTACCGACAGATGCTGCCGCTGGGGGCTGAAGCACCGGTAAATGAGGCATGGCAGGAGGTAGCGGCGGCTGTACGCCAGCCTCAGGCCAGTGCTGCGACCAGTCTGGCATTAATCGATCAACTGGTAGGACGGATTGCCGGGCCGCTGCCGTCGGCGGCTGAATATCACGGTGCGTTCAATCCGCGTCAGGTGCAGCTCAAGCTGCAGGCCCGGCTGGTGCGTGAACGGGAACAGCTGCGTTTACTGGCGGGCAAGCTGCAACAGCAGGCAGAAGACGAGCAGGACGCGCCGCCGGCGGATGCGACTGACAGCACCCGCCAGACACGCACCCGCAAGCCCACCGAGGCTTTCACCCTGGTACAGGGCAAGGCAGATTCGTCCGGGCGTGTCACTTTTTTGCTGCAGTTGGCCGGACAGACACTTGATCCCCCGGATAGCATGCGGGAGTTGCTGGGTTCTATCTATCAGGATCTGGGCGAGATTCCCGACGACTATACTCAAGGCATCGGGCGGCGTTTATATGATGCCAGTCAGACCGGCGGCGAGGCCGGGCCGGGCTATGCAACCGGTGGCCTGGACGGGGCGGATCGTTTGTTGCGTCTGCCGGAATGGGACCATACCCGCAATCGCTTTCGTACGGATTATTGCATCCTGCGCGAGTATACGATTGATCCGGGGGTGGCAGCTGATGCAGCTTTTGTTACCGAGACCCGGCGCAAATATCATAATCTGCTCAAATCCATCCGCCGTTCGTTTGAGATTCTGCTGGGTGAAAACCGGCTGGAACGCCGTCAGCAGGATGGCGACGATATTGATCTGGATGCATTGGTACAGGCCTGTATCGATGCTCGTCACGGCGAGGAAATGAATCCGGCGGTGTACACCCGCCTGCACCATAATGCCCGCTCGATTGCGGTGATGTTCATGGTGGATATGAGCGGTTCAACCAAAGGGTGGGTTAATCTGGCCGAGCGCGAAGCGCTGGTTTTGCTGTGTGAAGCACTGGAAACTATCGGCGACCGCTATGCGATCTATGGTTTTTCCGGGCGCACCCATCAACGGGTGGATGTCTATCGTATCAAACGTTTCAGCGAGTCTTTCAATACGCTGGTCAAGGGCCGCATCGCCGCTATTCAGCCGCGCGCTTATACCCGTTTGGGGGCACCGATCCGATATCTGGGGGGCTTGCTCAAGCAGGAGCCGGCCCGACACAAGTTATTGATTACGCTGTCTGATGGCAAGCCGGAGGATTACGGCAGCTACTATGGCCAGTACGGTATTGAGGATACCCGTCATGCCTTGCTGGAGCTGCGCCGCGACGGTGTACATCCATTTTGCATCACTATCGATAAGGAAGGCGGCGATTATCTGCCCCATATGTATGGGCCTGCCAATTATGCCTTAATAGACGATGTGTCCAAACTGCCGCTGCGGGTAGCCGATATTTATCGCAAACTGACCACCTAGCAGCAGCACGCTACAAACTGAAAATGCGATACTCAACCCAGTTTTCAAGACTCAGTATTCAGGCCATCATGCACTGGCTTTCAGGCTGAAAATCAGCGGCGTGGCCCAAGCCTAAAATAGAGTTGATTTTGCCAACAAAGGTGTCCATCTGAAACGGTTTGCCGATGAAATCGCAGGCACCCTGGCGCAAGCTCCAGACCCGGTCATTTTCGCGTACGGTGCCGCTGACCATGATGATAGGAATTTGCTGGGTTTCCGGATTTTTCTTGATAGCGCGGGTGGCTTGAAAACCATCCATTTCCGGCATGGCGATATCCATCAGAATTAAATCCGGCTTGGTCGCCAAAGCGGCTTGAACTCCTTTTAAGCCGTTAGCGGCAGTGCGTACTTTGTGGCCTTGCTGATTCAGGATGCGGGCCATAACAATGCGTTGCGTACTGGAATCATCAACGATAAGAATGCGAGCCATGAGTTTTTTCCTTATTAAAACCGTAAAAGTATTTTTTGCACCGGGTAGCGAAAAGGTTTGATGCTGCGTACTGCCCCAAAAGTATTTCGCTGACCGTTTAGATTTAACAATCTGTTATGGTTTTAAGTAGTGCACGCTCTATGCCATAAGTTACGATTCGCAATTTTTTTAAATAACTAATTAAAAAATAAAGAATTTAATTCTGTTTTTTGATAGGGCATCTGATGTGGAGAGTGAGTTTGGCAGCCGCACGGATGGCAGAATTTACAATGTAGCCATTAAATTGTCAGTTATTGCCAATATTATGCCGATAAAAATAGTTGTTTAGTTTAAAACTATGAATTTTTATTATTAATATTTTTTATTTATTTTAAATAAGCTTTGCAAGATCAGTTTTGTAAGCTTTAATGACCATTAATTTTTTTATAACAAATTGAATTAAAATAAGTAATTTATAATATTGTGTTTGATATTGTCAGTGCTGCCTGTTGTTGTCGCGTTAGCAACAGATGATAGCTCTGCTATATCGTATTCAGTCAGTCAATCGCAAACCTGTCGGTAAGCCTTCGCCAAAGAAACGCTTGGTATCTGCATCATCCAGTTCACTCACTTCGGCGATCATGGTGATCCATTGTGCGGGGGCTTTCAGTTCGCGCAAGCGCTGGATCGTGCGTTGCCGTAAGTCGTCCGGCAGGTCACGGCTACGATCACCACTAAGTCGCGCCAGCATGGTAGCGGCAAAAGCTGCCGGCTGGACTTTGCGCCAGTCCTGTTGCAGCAGCACGCTGAGCCAGTGGGCTGCGGTTTCGCTGTCAACCACCTGGTGCGCGCTGCCATGGAAGGGCACGCGTGTACCAATCCGGCCAAGCGCCCACCAGGTCTGCACCGATTCACCCTTTTTACTGAGCCGTTGCAGTAGCCAGTCGCCGATTTCGGCCTTGCGGGCCGGTGCTAAATGCTCCAGCGCCGCGATCAGCCGTACCATGTCATCATAACCCTGCTTTTTCGGGCCTTTGATTTTCTGTTGCCGCTCCGGCGGTACTAAATAAGGTGCCAGGTCGGTTGCGATAGTTTCCTGCGCTGCCGCATCCAGGCCACCAGCCACGCGTCGCCACAGGGTCCACCACTCGGCCCAGTTTTGTGCTTCCTTGATGGCATGCACGCCTTGTGCATACAGTGGCCAGAGCTGCTCGATACGCCATTCGTCCAACGGGTAGCCAAAACCTGGCCGCAGGCAGAATCCGGTCAGATTCAGCCACAGCCGTTCATGATCCGCTGAGCGCCGCCGCCGCCGGGCACCGTCCAGCAGAACGGCGAATAAACCGCGTAACAGCGCACTGTCCCAACCGTCCCGCTTGCCAAGCAGTTTTTCCAGATCATTGCGCAGAGTTTTGATCCCTTTCGGATCGACCCGGCTGGAGCGTTCGCCGAAATACTGTTCAATCAGTTCGCGCGCTGTCTCGAAGCGCGGGTGCAGCGTTTTACTGTCTTCGACCAGGCTGGACGCTGCACTGTCGCGCAGCTGAAACTCCAGGTTCCAGCGCTGTTGTGGTTGGTCCGGCGTGATGCAGTCGATGGCCAGCGTGCCGACTTCCGTCAGACGGGTTGCAAGCTGTACCGGCACTTCACCGCTGCCGCCTTCCAGCACAGTGGCAATCGGTGGCAGCGGCTCGAAACTGTCGGCATCCAGCTCAACCAGTTCACCGGCCCGGTAGTGCTTGGCAGCAGTGGCGGAATGCAGATGAAAGCGCACGGGTTGTCCCAGTCGTAATGCAAAACGCCGTTTGTCCAGTCGCAATTCACGGCCTTCTTCAGTACCGCGCGGTAATAAACAGATTGCCTGCCGGGCCTGCTGGCTGTCGAGCTGCAAAAAATAGCTGCGGGCCGAGCCACCGCCGATTTTGAGCCCTTTGCCGCGCGGGCCAGACCGTAAGCGACGGCACCACGTGCTACAGCCAGATCAGGTTGCGGATTGGCAAACAGCCGCAGCGGCGCTTGCCCTGTCTGTTGAGGACGCCAGCTTTGCAACAGGCTCTGCAGCCGTTGCGCCAGGTAATCGCTTTGAAAGACGCCACCGTTCAGCAATACGGCGTCAGGCAGGGGCAGGCGCTGGACGGACTGCCGAGCGCTTCCCGGGCTGGTTCAGCAAAGCGCTGCAGAAATGCGGCCAGGTGTTTGCTGATAGCCGGGTCGGCGGCATACGGCAAGCCAAACTCGACAATGGCGCCACGCCGGCTGCGAGGACGTTCGTCGGGGGCCGGTTGAGGGTAAAAAACCGTCAATAATATGCAGTAGCTCAGCCCGTGTAAGTTCTACCGAGCGCGCTGCACCGATCAGGCGTGAGCCGGTGCCCAACAGGGTGATACTGGTTTTTTCGGGGATATGTCCGGTTTCTGCAGTAGCCAGCAGGCGTTCTTTGGCACTGCGGCATTGCTGCATGAGTTGCGCCAGTTGTCCCGCATTAAGTTGCCGGGTATCACTCAGCTTGCGTTCCAGTAAATGGGCGATGGCCAGGTCGATATTGTCGCCACCGAGCATCAGATGATCACCCACCGCGATCCGGCTGAGCTGCGGCGCTGTCCGGGCTGAAACTGAGGTGCCGGCTGGACCTTGGTCAATGCGGATCAGGCTCAGATCGGTGGTGCCGCCGCCGACATCGCACACCAGTAGCAGGCGACAATCCTGCAAAGCATCCTGCAAGTGTTCACCCTGGCGGTAAATCCAGTCATAACAGGCTGCCTGTGGCTCTTCCAGTAAATGCACTCGCTCCAGCCCCGCCAGCCGGGCGGCCTCTACTGTGAGCGCGCGGGCACCTTCATCAAATGAGGCGGGCAGGGTCAGTACAATATCCTGCTGCTCCAGCGGATAATCTGTGAAATGCTGATTCCAGGCGGCACGACAGTGCGACAAATAACAGGCGGAGGCCTGCAGGGGTGAAATTTTGGGTACATCTTCCGCGCTGCCCCAGGGCAGAATTGGGGCGGTTCGATCCACCTGCGCGTGCGAGAGCCAGCTTTTCGCGCTGACCACCAGCCGGCCCGGTGATTTTGCCCCCAGTTGTTGTGCCAGGGTGCCGACCAGTCCGGCAGGCAACGATTGTTCCAGTGCGCTGGCGCTCCAGGGCAGTGTATTGGCGCCGGGCGGCAGTTCGTCCGGTGCCGGATGATAGCGCACAGAGGGCAGTAAGGGCTGTGCCATGACCTCGCCGGGTGCGATCACTTGTTCGATGGCAAATAATTGAATAGCCCGGCTGCCGGTACGGGTACGGGTGTCGGCATAGGCGACGACGGTATTACTGGTGCCCAGGTCGATGCCGACCAGATAGCGGGGCGCGATTTTGCGGGCGATGAGGGTACTCCTGTTGAGCCTGGCGGATGATACCGCTGTTACTGCAGTAATAAGGCGGTAATTTTACCAATACGACGGAAAATCAAAAATAGCGCATGATTTCAACCGCAAAAAAAAGCCCGCTCAGCGGGCTTTGAAATGTGATTGATTATTCATTTTATTGGGGTTTCATCATATCGCACTGGCGTGCGCCTTTGCCCCAAAATGCCAGACATTCTTCGTAGGTTGGCTCACCACGACCCTGTATTTGATTGACCACATAGGCAACGACCTGATCGATCTGTTGCTCGCGCAGAAAGGTGCGTGCCCGTGAAGGCATAGTTTTACCCAGTTCTTTCTTGGTGACGCCGTAACAGTCGCGGCTTTTTCCGCGGTAGGCACTGCGTTCATGATAGGGCATGCCTGAGTTGGGGCGGCCGCAACGCACTACCAATTTGATGGCGGCAGCATCCAGACCGGTTTCCCGTAACGACAGCGCTGCGCCCCCATAACCGCCGCCACCGCCGCCGTGCCACTTATGGCAACCCATGCAGTTGGCCTTGCGATACACCTCAAGACCTTTGCTGTCGTCCTGGCTGGATGCGGTTTGCGCGTCTGTCTGCGCCACTTTGGCAATCACTTCCACAGTGAAGGGGCCACTGGCTGCCTGTACATCGGTAATGGTAAAACCATCGCCTTGCAGACGACCGGTAGTGGCCTCGTGCTGCAAATCGGTGGCTACGCTGCTGCCGTTTTGCTGCAGTGTAAAAGACGCGCCGTCTGCGCCCTGGATACGCCAGATCAATTGAATCGCACGTTTGGGCAGATGCAGACTGAAAGGTGCACTGGCGGTTGTGTCCGGAGTCACCTGGATATGCGTGATCGACTGTTCCACCAGAGTGGGGTTATTGTGCGCCAGAGCACCGGTGGATAAGACACTGATGAGCAGAAGTGCCCGGCGCGGCTGGCAATAGAACAAAAGGTAGTAATCGACATGGCTCTGTGCTGGATATAAGGAAAATGGCGGCTGGTGCGCAGGCAACCGATCCCGCCTGTAGACGACCCCGTGCAAACTAGCGGGTACCAAAATCCGGGGCAATGCGGGCAACCGGCCCCTTCAGAGTTTATGTTGTGCTTTACCAGTGGGGAGGCCACTGTCGGCGCTCCCCGGTAAAGCACAGTCAGCTTAGTTAAAGGGCGAAAACATACAGCATGGAACTGGGCTCCATTTTTTCCAGCCCATCGGTACCATCAACAAACCATTTCGGCCAGGCACCGCCCAAACCGACCAGCAGGCCGATATATTGCTTGCCATCGATGCTGAATGTCATGGGTGGCGCATTGATGCCGGCATTGGTTTCAAAGCGCCACAGTTCATCCAGGGTTTTGGCATCCAGCGCGACGAATTCGCCGGCAGGCTGGCCAGTAAAGACCAGATCACCAGCAGTGCTTAACATGCCGCCCAGCATCGGATACTTGGTTTCGTGTTTGGCCACGACTTTGCCGGTAGCCACATCGATAGCAGTGATACTGCCGCTGATCTGCTCATGCTGAGAAGGCCCGCCACCAGTAAAAAACTCACGCGGCTGGTACGATTCCCCTGGAATCATTTCCTGGTTGGTCATGGTGTTACAGCTTTCGATGACCGGGATATACCACATATTGTGTTGCGGATTGTAAGCAGTCGGTGGCCAGTTTTTACCACCCATATTACCGGGGCAGGAGACGCCTACCGGGTTGCTGCGACTTGGCGCTGTACCGGCCACATAAGACTGTACTTTTTTCTCGGGATCATAGTCCAGCGGACGACCGGTTTCCGGGTCCAGACCACGCGTCCAGGTCAGTCGCTTAACGAACGGGGTACCCCAGATAAACTGGCCGCTGGTCCGGTCCAGCGCATAGCCGAAGCCGTTACGGTCGGCGTGCAGTGCGATCTTGCGTGGCTCACCGTTAATTTCGGTGTCAACCAGAATATGCTCGCTGACGGCGTCATAGTCATAGGGGTCGTTCGGGGTATATTGAAAATGCCATTTGATCGTGCCGGAATCGGCATCCAGGGCGATGGCGCTGTTGGTATACAGATTGTCGCCGGGGCGGTATTCCGCATCCCAGTCCGGGCCGGGGTTGCCAACCCCCCAGATGATCAGATCCTGATCCGGATCATAAGAACCGGTAACCCAGGTCGAGCCGCCGCCGTTTTTCCAGGCATCGTGCAAATCCTGCCAGGTTTCGTGACCCGGCTCACCAGGGCCGGGAATAGTAAACCGGCGCCAGCTTTCTTCCTGGGTATTGAGATCGGTCGCTGCCAGCCAGCCGCGAATCCCGTATTCAGCGCCACCGACACCGGTAATTGCCATGTCTTTGACAATCAGCGGAGCACCGGTAATGGTTTCCCCAATCGCCGGATCGGCTAACTGACGTTCCCATTCGATTTCACCGGTTTCTTTGTTGGTGACAACCAGTCGGCCGTCCAGCGTGTGGGAGACAACTTTATCTTTCCACAGCCCGACACCACGGTTATTGACACCGCAGCAGGCCACGGCACCAGCCCAGTCTTTGTCGGTTTCCGGGTTCATTTTCCAGAGTAATTTGCCCGAACCGCTGCTGATATCGAGTTTATACACTGAACCCCAGCCGTCGGTGACGTACATGGCGCCGTCTTCAACAATTGGAGTGCCTTCCAGGCCGCCGTGCGGCCAGATACCGCCGCCCTCGATACCGCCCAGGGCGAAGGTCCAGGCAACTTTGAGGTCGCCGACATTGCTTTTATTGATCTGGTCCAGGGTAGAGTGACGGCTGGCGTCGTAACTGCCATGATGCGTAAGCCAGTTGTTGGGTTCCTGCGATGCGTTGAGCAGTCGCTCGGCAGTGGTTTCGGCCGCCAGGCTTACCGTGCTGGCAAGCAGAGCTGCAGCCAGGGGCAGTAGCAAGTAACGCTGTTGTTGCATAGTGTAATTCCTCCCACATGGATTGATGGTTATCTGCTGTGAGTACCCGAAGTGCTCACGGAGCAGTTTTGCTGTTGTTGTTTTGATATTTGATAATAGTTAAAACGGCGCTTAGCCTATTTAAGGTAGCAAAGATCATTTTTTGTGAGCAAGTTAATTATGTTGCTTATTTCAACCCGGGAGGAGATAAAGATGAAGTGCTGTATGGCCCTGATAGCAGGTATTCTGAGCGGATTCACCAGCTTAAGCAGTAATGCGCAGGCTGCCACTGACCCCGCGCAGGGTGATATCCGTGATCTCACCGTCGGACTGTCAGTGGCAGATTTACCCGTCACGGGCTATGCCCGTTTTACCTGCAGCTCAGAAAACAGCGAGCCGGAGACGAGCCTGAGCGGCTGGAGTGATTACCCGCGCTGTCCGGCTGATGCCGCCGGATTACACGAAGTAAGGGTCCAGTACGATGACAGCCTGCAACCCTGGGCCAAGGTTAATGACAAATGGGAAGGCACCAAGGTGGCCGGGCATCCGGTTCGCCTGTCGGTGCTGATCAATACGGCTGGTGTAGTGCAGGGGTTGCGTGTGCTGACCGACCCCGCTGCGCGCAAGTATCTGCGCAAGAAAGCGTACCTGCTCAGTTTCAAGGTCAAGTCACGCTACGGTGCCGAGGGCTGGCAGTGTGTCAGGCAAAAACCGGCGCAGGGTGAAACGCCGGTGGGTGGCGTGTACATCAATGAGCACTGCGAAAAAACCAGTGGCAGCAAGCATCTGGTGCTGGATACCCGCTTGTATCGCAGCGCTGAGCAGGATTTGCAGGACTTTACCAATTCGACCCGGTTCGAGATCTGGCTGGCAACTTCATAGCGCTTGTTGCAAAAATACCATTCCCCGTTGCACGGCGCGGCTTTTTGAAATCGAAAGAAAATCAAAGAATTTCATTTCCTACGGAAAACATAATCTTTAAGATTATGTTTTCCGTTTGGGGCATCCTTATCTCAGATCAGGAGCTGTTTTTGAAACAACTCCTGATGAGTTGAACAGGCTGTTGGATGTGCTCGAGCTGGCGCGCAGTCGAGCCCGTTTAGCACACTATCGAGTCTGCTGTTCAGGCATCACCGCGGGTGTCGAACTCCACTTTCCAGGGTTCTTCGCCGGTGCGTGGTACGGCCTCCAGGCGCAGGGTGCCAACTTCCGTGACTGCTGCCCGCAGACGCACAGGCACCACTTCACCGGGGGCGTGGTTTTCCGCCGGTAGCTCGGCAGAGATTTCTTCCAGCTCTTCCAGTTCGTCGTCGCCCCAGTGCTCCAGTACCGTACCGACGGGTTCGTCCCGGCGTACCGAAGAACCGAAAAAGCGGAATTTGACCGGTTCACCGACCACCAGCCCGAATTCTTCCGGCATCAGCTCGCCTTCGGTGCCTTCTTCCATGCCAAACGGCGCAATACACATCGCCTGCAGCGGCGGCTCCAGACCCGGCACCGCAGGCATCGCGCTTTCCACGCCGACGAAATACGATTTGCCGATGCCGCCGCGAATACGTACGCCACGGCCATGCCGGGCATAGCCGTAATAGGCTGCGCCACGTGCAACGGCCAGATCCAGCTCGGCACCGGCCAGCATCCGGCCTGGCGGTGCGCCTTCTGACTCCAGCCAGCCATTCAGAATACTGAGCGTGCGTTCAGCCAATTGGCTGGCTCTGAACACACCACCATTGAAAAGCACCGCAGTGGGATGAATGAAGCTTGACCCTTCCGGTTTGGCAAAGCCTTCAAATTCGCTGGCAGCGTCCAGCTGACGGCCTAGAAAAGACGCCAGATGGCGGGTAATGGCTGCATCTTGTGCATACGGCAGGCCGAGCTTGGTAAGCGCCCCTCTGGCGCGTTGCTGTGGTCGGGCATCCGGTGTAACCACCGGGAAAAAGCCTTCCACCAGAATGCGCTGGACTTCCTCATGGCTGAGTTCGCTTTGCAGCGTACCGCCAATCAGTTTTGAACCCCGGCTCGGTACGACAACCGGGATACTGTCACTGTCAGGATTGCTCAGCAGCGTTTCCTTGGCGCTGCGACAACTGTGCGTCAAGGCCTGTAATTGCCACAGATCCAGTTTCTTGCCATCGGCCGCGAGCTTTGCCGGACGCTATGCGCCAGCGCCAGATCCATATTATCGCCACCGAGCAGGATATGATCACCTACCGCGATGCGTTCCAGTTGCAGTGAACCATCCTGTTCTGTGACTGCGATCAGGGACAGGTCTGCGGTGCCGCCGCCAACGTCAATCACCAGGATGATATCGCCCACCGAGACCTGTTCGCGCCAACCGCCCTGGGTTGCCTGAATCCAGCTGTACAGCGCAGCCTGGGGCTCTTCCAGTAAAATCAGATTCTCCAGCCCGACCGCACGGGCAGCTTCGGCAGTCAGCTCGCGTGCCGCCGGATCAAACGAAGCCGGCACGGTCAGAGTGACCGCCTGTTGCGCCAGCGGTTGGTCGGGATGGGCCATATCCCAGCAGGCGCGCAGGTGTTCGATGTATAAAATCGAGGCTTGCAGCGGCGAGAGCTGTTCGATCTCTGCCGGCGCTTCGATAGGTAAGGTTGGCGCCCGCCGGTCAATACCGGGATGGCACAGCCAGCTTTTAGCGCTGGCGATCAGCCGGATCGGCGTGCGGCTGCCCAGTGTGCGCGCCAGTTCACCGACGGCAAAGTGATTCTGATCGCTCCAGGGCAGGGTCAGATCACCGGCGGCCAGTTCTTCGCTGTGCGGTAAATAAATAAACGAGGGCAATTGCTTGCGTTCTTCCACTGCGCCCGGGCCGGTCAGCTGCGGAATGGCCTGGACGCTGAGCAGAACATCCTCGCCGTCACTGGCAGCCAGATCGACACAGGACAGCACACTATTGGTGGTGCCCAGGTCGATGCCGACGGCAAAACGGGGTTCAGTTTCGTTGTCTACTTTACTCATAACTCTTCTACTTTAGTCATAGCTCGACTTCTGCCGGAGCCAGCACGGTCACATCATGCCCATCCGCAACTTTGGGCAGTTGGCAGTGTGTGGCACGCCAGCCGCGATGGCTGAGGGTGCCCTGAAACGGTGCCTGGCCCACCACATTGCCGGTCAGTCGATAGGCGGCGGCATCGAAACCGGCTTGCAGGGTCAGACGGCTGCCTTCATCGAGGTTGCTGACGGGTTCGATGCCGACATGCTGATCCAGTACCTTGCGACAACCCTGATGCACGACCCGGGCAGCAGCGCCGATATCAGCATCCGAATATTGACTGACATCTTCCTGCAGAAAATCAATAAAACGGCCTTCCTGCTGCAATAATCCGAGTAGTTGCAGCGCGGCGTCCGGCGGTGCACTGTGCAATTGCGGTGGCGGCATGGCCGGTGCGGGAGCAGGACTGGCCGAAGCGGGCTGGTCTGCCGCCTGGGTGCGGGCTGCAAACGCACCATCGAGCAGAATTTTCCAGGCCAGGGCCAGCCTGGCGGTGAATGAGAGAGCGGACTCTGCCATGCGTATCTCCAAGTCAATCCCCAAAGGCTGGGTATGCTATCACGAGCCTGCAAGACTGTGGATTAATAGGGGGCGGGCTTAAATATTTTCCCGCTTAATCCATTTTGTACTGGCAGGGGGTTGGTAAGCGGCCATGCGCTGGAGTAGCCGTTGTGGCTCATCATCGACCAGCAGGGCCTGAAAGTGTGGTTCACGGACAAAGCCTTCGGCTACCGTATGCTTAAGAAAAGCGATCAGATGATCGTAATAGGCGGCGCCGTTTAACAGTCCGATGGGTTTGCGATGCAGTCCAAGCTGCGCCCAGGTGATGATCTCAAATAATTCATCCAGTGTGCCAAAGCCGCCCGGCAACGCAATAAAGCCGTCGGCCAGTTCTTCCATCAGCGCTTTACGCTCGTGCATGCTGCCGACCCGGTGGAGCGTGCTACAGCCTTCGTGTAACAACTCTTTGCGGGTCAGTACCGCCGGGATGACACCGATGACTTCGCCACCCTCGGCCAGCACTGCATCGGCCACTACACCCATCAAACCTACGCTGCCGCCACCATAGACCAGTCCCAGTCCCGATTGGGCGAGCAAACGCCCCAGATTCCGGGCCAGTTCGGCGTAGACGCTGTCAGCGCCGGGATTAGAGCCACAATAGACGCATATTCGTTGCATAAATACCCTTCAGGAGCAAAATTCTGTGCATTGTGTTACACAATAACGATAGCATTGCGAATGCTGGTTCGCGTAGCTTGGGTGTTCGGGGTTTCCGGTATGTTCTTGGCAGCGTATTCGAGCTGTCCTTATTATTTATTATAAGGAAAATATGCCGCAATCATGACCCGTTTATGAGTCAACTGTTTCTGAAATATAGGAATGAAGCCATTATTGTGAACAAGTACAGGCCTCGACATCTGACAAGCAATCACCCTGATAGCAGATTATTGGTGTATCCCTTCCCCCAATGAACACATCAAATACATCAAACACCCTGTTGCTTCGGGTCGGTCCCAAAAACAGCGAATGGTGGCTGAATACACTACAGGCGTTGCTGCCTGAGCTGCACTGTCGCTTATGGGACACTCCCGGCGATCCGATGGCGGTCCAGTATGCCGCTGTCTGGCGGCCGCCACCGGGCGGGCTGGCGCAGTTTTGGAATCTGCAGGCAGTGTTTTCCATCGGCGCGGGGGTGGATCATGTGCTGAATGATCCGGCATACCCTGCCGCAGTGCCGTTATTTCGCACGGTTGCGCCGGATCTGACGCAACGCATGATCGAATACGTTTTATTGCATGTGTTGCGCTATCACCGTCGTGTGCCTGAACTCGACAGGTTGCAAGCGTGCGGGCAGTGGAAGCAGCTGATCAGTCCTCTGGCGGCAGATCGGGTGGTCGGTGTGATGGGGCTGGGGCATATCGGTCAGGCGGTCGCGCAGGCCTTGCACGGGATTGGCTTTCAGGTGCGGGGCTGGGCTCGCTCAACGCATGCGTTGAACGGTATCCAGTGTTTTGCAGGGCAGACACAACTGGCCGGTTTTTTGCGCGACTGTGAGATTCTGGTGTGTCTGCTGCCGCTAACCGATGCGACCCTCGACATGCTCGATCAACAGGTGTTTTCTGCACTGCCCCGAGGAGCATTCCTGATCAATGTAGGTCGCGGCGAACACCTGGTCGAGCAGGATCTGTTGCAGGCGCTGAACGAGGGGCAACTGGCCGGTGCAACACTGGATGTTTTCCGGCAGGAACCCTTGCCACCGGAGCACCCGTTCTGGCGGCAATCCGATTTGACGCTGACGCCGCACGTCGCCAGCCTGATTGACCCGGTGGTTGGCAGCAGGATTCTGGCGCAAAATATCCGCCGCCATTTAGCTGGTGATCCACTCTCTGAATTTCGGGTAGACGTGGCGCGCGGCTATTAATTTAGCTTGATCAGTGACATAAGCGGGCCCGGAAAATTTTTATTTTTCCTGTCACATAATATTCACTTTATTAATGGCTTGTTCCTGCGGGAAAATTCAAGGTTTTCCACAAAAGTTGTGGAAAACTCTGGTCTTGACAAGCCGCCCAGTCATTGCGGCTGCGCGCTTCTGTTAGAATGGGGAAAAAATCATCAACCACCATTGGACAGATTCTGGCTACAGATTCTGATTATCAGGAGTCGTCTTATGCTGCTGTTAAAACCTTGTTGCGAACATTGCGGATGCAATTTACCGCCGGATTCGCAGGACGCACGGATTTGCTCGTTCGAGTGTACATTCTGTGCTCACTGCGTAGAGATCGTATTGCATAATGTCTGCCCGAATTGTGGTGGCGGCCTGGAGCGGCGGCCGGTTCGTCCACAGGCCAAACTGGCCCAATTCCCCGCCAGTACGGAGCGCAAGCACAAACCGGTCGAGCCGGAGCAACAGGCTGCATTGATTGCCAAACTGGGCGCTATCCCGCCTGCTAAACGTTAAGAATCTGTAGCAGATTCAGAATCGGCCGTTTGTTATCCGGTGCTGTCGGGTGCTTCGTCCTGGGTATCTGCAGCGCGCTGCCGTGCCGTCAGTTCCGTCTGGGCCTGGGCTAGTGCCTGCTGCAGTTGCTGGCGTTCCTGAGCGCATTGCTCAAGTTGTTGCTGCAGCACCGCATTGGCCCGGATCAGGCTTTCTTTGGTCTGCTGCTGCTCCTGCAGATGCTGCTCGATGTCCGCCAGCCGCGCCTGGGTGGCGCGCGTCTGTTCGCTGAGTGTCGCGTTTTTTGTTTGTGCCTCCAGCAGTGCTGTCTGCAATTGTGCCAGCTGAATCTGCCACTGTTGCTGTTGTTCCTGCTGTGTCTGTTGTTGTTCCTGGCGACGCTGTTCAGCAGTTTGCAACAGCTCGCTCCAGTGTTGTTCCCGCTGCCGGTGCTCGGCGCGTAATTCCTCCAGGTGTTGACGCCAGTGCTGTGCACTGGCTTGCTGGCGCGCGCGCTCTTGTTGTAACTGCTCGCGGGCCTCCTCGCGACAGGCCGCAAGCCTTGCATTGTGCTCGTTGTGCGTTTGGGCTAAAGTCTGTTCACAGGTTTTCAGCGTTTGCTGCAGGGCCTGCCTTTGCTGCTGGAGTTCGGCACAGTGGATCTGCAAGGATTGGGCAGTGCCTCTAGCCTGCTGCAGTTCCTCGTCACTGACCTGCAGACGGGTGTTTAGCGTTTGTAAGGCGTGCTCTTTGCGGTCGAGCTCCTGTTCCAGTTCATGGCTTTGTGCCAGGGCGGTATCGCGTTCCTGCAAGACCTGTTCGCGTGCTTGCTGGAGTTCTTCCCGATAGTGTGCAAAGGTATTTTCGGCCTGCTCCAGCGCGCTCTGCCAAAAGACTTCCAGGGCCGGCAGTAAATTTTGCGGGATGGCAGGCGGCAAGCGATTGACTTGTGTGTCTTCTGACCGTTCGTTCTGCCAGCGTTTCAGGTGCGCGGAAATGGTGGTATTGCTGCCGGTGCCAAGGAATTCCCTGATACGCTGTATGGTGGGTGCCTCGCCACGGGAGAGCAGGGCGGTGGCGGCGGTTTTGACATCGTCAAAGCTGATTCCAGTACGGGCCATGGCTGATTCGCTGTAATAATTAAAATGATGTTGTTGCTATCACTTCACTCAATGCTAGCTATATTAATATTTTTTTCTGATCGAGCGCGGGGGAACTGCTGTGAAATCTGAACCCAATGTGTTGGGGATCGATCATCCTGTTATTGCCGCCCGGGAGCTGGAGCGCGCCTGCCATGTTTATGAACGCTTAGGCTTTACACTGTCGCCGCGTGGACAGCACCCCTGGGGTACCGCCAATCACCTTATCATGTTCCAGCGTGATTTCATTGAGCTGCTGGGTGTTTATGATTCCGCGCTGCTGAGTCAGGAAATCAGTCCGAACAGTCTGGTCTATAGTGGTTTCGTGCGGGATTTTCTGGCTCGACGCGAAGGCTTTTCGCTGATGGCCCTGCACAGCGATAACATCGAGCGTGATCAGCAGCGTATCGAGGCGCGTGGGCTGGACACCGCCAGGCGTATCGAATTCCGTCGTGCTGTGGTTTTGCCGGATGGCGGCCAGGACGAAGCCGTCGTGTCGCTGGCGATGCTGATCCAGCCCGCATATCCCAATCTGTCAACCTTCATCTGTCAGCAGCACAAACCGCACCTGGTCTGGGTGCCGGCTTGGCGAGAGCATCCGAACAAGGCAGACGGTATTCGCGGGGTGACCTATGTGGCCGATGAGCCGGACGCGGTGATTGGGTATTATCAGGCTCTGTATGGCGCAGAACGGGTACACCGGACCATGTCCGGACTGGAAGTGAATACGCCTAATGGCACAATCACTATATTGTCCAGCGCTGTGGTCGGCAGTCGTTACCCCGAATTTGAAGGACTTTTGCCGGCTCCGGAGGATCGCCCTTGCGGTATCGCGATGTCCGTCCATACGCAGGATTTAAACGCTGCTATGGATTGTCTGGTCAGGGCGGGAGTGCCTTTTGTCAGGAGCCGTGATAACACTGTCCGGGTCGGGCCGGAGCATGCTTACGGTATTGTGCTGGAACTGGTTGGGGATTGAGTCGCGCTGGTCGTGCCGACGCTAGAACAACCGACGCAACAGATGTGCGCCGGTTGAAGGGGAGGGGTACTACCAGCGTTTGCCGCCGCCGCCGCGCGGACGGTCAGAGCTCTCGGTTCGTGGACGAGCCGCGTTTACCGTGATATTGCGTCCGTCCATGGCATTGCCATTGAGCTGTTTAATGGCTTCTTCGGCTTCATCTTGCTTGGCCATTTCGACAAATCCGAAACCTTTGGATTGACCGGAAAACTTGTCTTTAATGATACTGACTTTATCAACCGTTCCATATTGAGCGAAAAGTTGCAGCAGCTCGTCTTCCGAAATTTTGTACGGCAGGTTACCAACGTAGATATTCATCGAACAATCTCTAACATGTGCGTTGTTGACACGGCACTAACGAATGACCAACAGCACGCGTCAAACGATAGTGATTTGCCACAGCAGGCAAATTCATAACCCCCCGCCCTGGTTCAATATTTTGCAGGTGAGTGAGTGCGCAACAGCAATAAAATTGCGATTAGGTGCGCCTTGCTGAAAGATTGTATAGGATTTCTGAATGATGCATAGTTTTTTCTATGCGCTATCGGGTTTTATAGGCGTTTGCGTTCCATACGCCGCAAAAACTCTTCCATCACGTTATGGTACAGGCCGTCTTTCAAGGCCAGATCTTCCACCCCGGCGTCGATATTCGGATTGTCATTGACTTCGATTACAACCACGCCCTTATCGGTTTGCTTCAGATCGACTCCGTACAGACTGTCGCCGATCAGGTTGGCGGCTTTAAGCGCGGTCTGCAGCACCAGCTCCGGGGTGTCCTCAAGGCCAAAGGTCTGGAAGCCGCCGCCCTCACTGCCTTTCTTGGAACTGTGATTGTAAATTTGCCAGTGCTGTTTGCTCATAAAATACTGGCAGGCATACAAGGTTTTTTTATTGAGCACGCCGATACGCCAGTCAAATTCGGTATACAGATACTCCTGTGCCAGTAACAGCTCGGAGGACTTGAACAGTTTCAGTGCCTGGGCACGTAATTCGCTGCGTGATTCGACCTTGAACACCCCGCGCGAGAACGAACCGTCCGGGATTTTCAGCACAATCGGGTACTGGATCTGATGATCCACACTGTCCAGATTGTCACGGCTCAATATCACGGTTTTGGGCGTACTGATGCGATTGGCGCGCAACAGTTCGTCCAGATAAACCTTGTTGGTGCATTTCAGGATGGAGTCCGGGTCATCGATAACCACCAGGCCTTCTCGCTCGGCTTTCTTGGCGAACTGGTAGGTGTAATGGTCAATCGCCGTGGTTTCGCGGATGAATAAACCATCGAATTCACCCAGGCGCGAGAAATCCTTGCGTTCGATCAGTTCCACATCGATGCCGAGGCGGTTGCCAGACCGGATAAATTTTTTCAGGGCGCGGCTGTCAGATGGCGGCAGCACCTCTTTGGGATTCTGCAGAATAGCCAGATCGTAGCGGTAGCGGCGGCGGGTACGTGGCTTTTGCCAGCGCTTGCTGACGAATGCCGTCAGGGCGTTGATGAACTGCGTTTCCTGTTCGGGCGACAGGGTCTGCAACTGCAAGGCTTTCACCGCATGCAACCGCCATTTCTTTTCCTGCTGGCGGAACTCAACCCGCATCAGCGGGGCACGGAATGCATCGAACAGTTGCCGAGCCAGTTCCTGCAGCGGTCGGGAGGCGCATTGACCGAAGAAAATATCCATTTCCATCACGGTGACCTGCAAGCCGACCGGGCCGACACCAAAGGCGGTTTGTGCCTTGGCATCCAGGTCGTCAAAGTCCAGGCTGTAAATGGCTTTGCGACTGAGATCGTTGATCGTGCGCACACTGGGCATGATCTTGTGCTGGCGCGCTTCGCCCAATAAGGAACAGTAGTAACCTATGCTCAGATAGCGATAGCTGCGGCACAGATTCAGTACGTGCAGACCGCGCTCGCGGGCGATTTCCGGTTTATCCAGATAATCCTTGGCGCTGACAATAGGCAGGCGCGGGAATTCGGCTTTCCAGTCACTCAGCCGGTCGATGATGATCAGATGTTCAGCCATCGGCGGTCTGCCGGCGCTGTCGCACAATCACAACCGCTTTCAGCGCCTTGCGACCATATTGCGCCATACGTTCAAAATCCCGCCGGGGGATTGGCATATTAATCGAATCGGTCACGGTTTCGCCCTCTTCTTCATCAACATAGGGGTCATGGGTGTAAACAAAGCGGTCATCGAAGCCGGTGACGATCACCCAGTGCGGGGCACGTTCCCGGTAGATCCGGTAAGAGCTGATCAGCACCAGCGGGATACCGCCCTGGTCGAATTTTTCCTGCATCGCCTGCACTGGTAAGCGGTCATACTGAAGCGGAACCGGCAGGCTCTGCAGCTGATTCAGCCAGTCTTCCTGCACCAGCCGCATCACTTCACGTTTTTCTGTGCTGCGCACACTATTGGCCAGAAACACACCACGTTCGCTGACAAAAATTTCCACATCAAAACCGCGTCGATAGGCAGCCAGCGCCAGCCCATAAGGGCTGCTGCCACCATGGCCGGAGGTCATGAAAATCGTGGTGGCTTCGCGCCATAATTGTAATTCCAGCCGGCGATCCAGATCTTGTCCGGATTTTGATCTTGCTTTTGAGTTTGATTTTGAGTCTGATTCTTGCTGTGGAGAAGCCTTCGGACTAAGGGCGCGCATGGCCATTATCAGCACTGCCGGGCCGCAGGTGAATTCCAGGGTTTGCCGGTAATAGGGCACTTTGCGTAAAGCCGTGCTCAGCTCCGGTGCCAGATGTTTTTCAAAGCGCAGCGCGTCCATGTGATCTTCGTAATAGTCCGGCACAACTTTAAACGGTTTATACCCTTTGCGCTGGAACAGCGCCAGTGAGGCTGGATTATCGCGCCGTATTTCCAGCCGCAGCACGACACAATCATGCTCCAGTGTCACCTGTTCAGCGGCGTCGACCAGCGCATTGCTGATCTGCTGACCTCGCCAGGCCGGGTCAACTGCAATCGAATACAGCCGGGCCATAGAGGTACCGCGTGAAAACAGGACCAGCACATAGCCGCGCAGCTGACCGTCCTGTTCATCGACCAACAGCGCCGCGTTGGCTTTGGTCAGCATATGACGAAAATTGCGCCGGCTTAGACGGTCGGTTTCGAAGCAGTGGTTTTCGAGCGCGGTGAGCGCATCAAGATGGGCGAGGGAAGCGGGTTGCAGCATGCTGTTAAGGTTCAGAAAACGGTAGCATACGCTTTGTCAGACAAGCGTACCAGTGGGCCGGTCAGAGTGTGCCACGAAGGCTCCGGACCGGCCTGGACAGGTAATAGCGCAGGTTATTAGCTGGCGCGGGCTTAATCGAATATTTTGCCCGGATTCATAATGCCGTTCGGATCGAAGACCTGTTTCAGCGCCCGCAGATAAGTCAGTTCAGTCGCATCGCGGGTATAGTGCAGATAGGGTTTTTTGGTCAGTCCCACTCCGTGTTCAGCCGAGACGCTGCCGCCGAAATCCCGCAGCAGGCCGAACAGCAGTTCATTGACCTGCTGGCAGCGGGCCACGAACTCTGCCTGCGCCAGCTCGTCCGGCTTCAGAATATTGACATGCAGATTGCCATCACCGACATGACCGAACCAGAGTACCTCGAACGCCGGATAATTGCGCTGTAGCAGATCATCGCAAGCGCGCATGAAATCGGCCACTTTGGCGACCGGCACAGAAATATCGTTTTTATACGGGGTGTACGGGGCGATTGATTCGGAGATGTCTTCGCGCAGCCGCCAGAGATCACGCGCCTGGGTTTCGCTTTCGCTCATCACACCATCACTGACCCAGCCCTGTTCACTGCAGTGTTCGAACAGCGCCAGAGCGGTATCCAGCTGGTTTTCGCTGATATTGTCGAACTCTATCAGCACATAATAGGGGGCTGTCGGTGAGTTGAACGGTGCCGGCACACCGCGTGCGGTAACATGACGCAGGCAGCGATCAGTAAAGCACTCGAACGCATTAAGCTCCAGTTTAGCGTTGAACTCGCTGAAAACCTGCATGATGCCATCCAGCTCGGGTACGGCCAGCAGCATCACCCGCGGTTCGATCGGGGCCCGGGTCAGGCGCAGGGTCGCTTCGACAATAAAGCCCAGCGTGCCTTCGCTGCCGATGAACAGATGACGCAGATCGTAACCGGTGGCATTTTTGAGCAGATTTTTATTCAAATCCAGCAGATCGCCTTTGCCGGTCACCACTTTCAGACCACTGACCCAGTTGCGGGTCAGGCCGTAGCGGATTACCTTGATACCGCCGGCGTTGGTGGCGATATTGCCGCCGATCTGACTGGAGCCCCGCGAGCCGAAATCAACCGGGTAAAATAGGCCGTGTTCCCGGGCAAAATCCTGCAGCGTCTGGGTGATAACCCCAGGCTGGCAACATACGCTGGCCTCGATAGAATCGAAGTGCAGAATGCTGTTCATGCTCTCGAACGACACAATGACCTCGCCGGCCGGTGCCAGCGCACCTCCGCTCATGCCGGTGCGACCGCCGGAAGGGACCAGTGCCGTGCCGTGGCTGTTGGCGTAGCGTACCAGCGCCTGCACCTGCTCGATGGACTGCGGAAACACCACGGCACCCGGTTGCGGCTGGTGCAGCCGGCTCCAGTCGCGGCCATAGTGAGCCAGGGCGTCGGCGTCGGTTGCCACGCGCGGAAGTAATTGCTTGAGATCGGTAATTAGTGTTGCAGTCATGGTTGTTTTGTCGGGAATTGCCTACAATGAGATTCAACAATAAGATTTGTATATTATCGTAAACAATGGACCAATCTGGAAATAACACAATATATACCAAGCCGAACGACTCGCATCTTGAGATCCTCAGCTGTTTCCCGCCTCACCCCACCACTAAACCGCCGCTGCTGTTTGTGCATGGTTCGTTTATCAGCGCCTGGTGCTGGGAAATTAACTTTATGCCGTTTTTCGCCCGCTGCGGTTATCCCTGCTATGCCCTGAGCCTGCGCGGTCACGGTGGCAGTCATGGCCATGATCGACTGCACTGGCATGGTCTGGATGACTATGTCGACGATGTCGCCCAGGTGGCGCAAGGTATGGAACGCCCTCCCATTCTGATCGGGCATTCCATGGGCGGACTGGTGGTGCAAAAATATCTGCACCGCGCCATGGCTGAAAGCGTCGAGGTGCCAGCGATGGCTCTGCTGGCCTCGGTGCCACCGGATGGCTTGCTGCCCATGACCTGGTGGCTGAGCATGACCCGACCCTGGCTGATCCATGATATCTACTGGGTGCAGGCCGGTCTGGCCCAGTTTGGTAATTACAGTGAAGTCTGTACCGCGCTGTTTTCCGATACGCTGCCAGAAGCCACAGCGCACCATTATCTGGTGCGTACCCAGGCCGAATCGCAACGCGCCTTGCTTGAAATGAGCAGCTGGTCGCCGCTTCCCGCTATTAATTTTGAACCACCGCCCACCCTGGTGCTGGGTGCCGAGCGCGACGCGCTGGTGCCCTCGTTCATGGTCGAGGCAACCGCTGAAGCCTATAACACCAGTGCTGAGGTACTGCCGGGTCTGGCGCACATCATGATGCTGGAACGTGACTGGAAAGACGCCGCCCGGCCTCTGCTGAACTGGCTGGAAACGCTCGAGTGAGGCTGGAGCCAGCGGTTCTTGCCGGTTGGCGCAAGCCACGCGCTTGAAAAGCCGGTTATTGAAACGGGGGGGATGCCGTCATGGCTGTTCTGAATACTAATGTAGCGCCGCGCTCGGAAGCTTTTCAGGCCAATACCGCAGCGATGAAAACCACCTTGGCGGTGATACACGATGCGGTTGCCATAGCACTGGCCGGAGGCGGTGAAAGTGCGCAGCAGCGGCATATTGCACGTGGCAAGATGCTGCCGCGCGAGCGGGTGTCACGCTTGCTTGATCCCGGTTCGCCGTTTCTTGAAACAGGTCTGTTCGCCGCGCATGGGCTGTATGACGGCGCTGCCCCTGCAGCAGGCCTGATCACCGGCATCGGTCGTATTGGCGGGCGCGAATGCATGATTGTCTGTAACGATGCCACCGTTAAAGGCGGCACCTATTACCCGATGACAGTCAAAAAGCATCTGCGCGCTCAGGAAATCGCCGAGCAGAACCAACTGCCATGCATCTATCTGGTCGATTCCGGCGGCGCCAATCTGCCGAATCAGGACGAGGTCTTTCCAGACCGCGATCATTTCGGGCGGATTTTCTTCAATCAGGCGAATCTGTCGGCGCAGGGTATTCCGCAGATTGCCGTGGTGATGGGCTCGTGTACGGCAGGTGGTGCGTATGTGCCGGCGATGTCGGACGAAACCATTATCGTGCAGGAGCAGGGCACTATTTTTCTGGCCGGGCCACCGTTGGTCAAAGCCGCTACCGGTGAAGTGGTTTCAGCGGAAGAACTGGGCGGCGGCGATGTGCATACCCGGCTGTCCGGCGTAGCCGATCATCTGGCTCGCGACGATGCCCACGCACTGGCGCTGGCGCGGCGGGTGATTGCCAATCTGAACCGGCCCAAAACACTGGCAGCGCATATCGAACTGAACAGCCCGGAAGAGCCGCTGTACGATCCGGAAGAAATTCTCGGCATCGTACCGGCTGATGTGCGTATCCCTTACGATGTGCGTGAAGTGATCGCGCGGGTTGTGGACGGTTCGCGCCTGGATGAGTTCAAAACCCGCTACGGTACGACTCTGGTATGCGGTTTTGCCCATATTCATGGTATTCCAGTCGGTATTATCGCCAATAACGGCGTGCTGTTTTCGGAAAGCGCACTGAAAGGGGCGCATTTTGTCGAATTATGCAGTCAGCGGCGAATTCCATTAATTTTTCTGCAAAACATCACCGGCTTTATGGTGGGGCGCAAATACGAAGCCGGCGGTATCGCCAAGGATGGTGCCAAACTGGTGACTGCTGTAGCGACCACCCGCGTGCCGAAAGTGACAATGCTGATCGGTGGCAGTTTCGGGGCCGGTAATTATGGTATGTGTGGGCGTGCCTACAGCCCGCGCTTTCTGTGGAGCTGGCCGAACAGCCGTATCTCGGTTATGGGCGGCGAGCAGGCTGCCGGTGTGCTGGCCAGTGTGCGCCGCGACGGCATCGAACGCAAAGGCGGCAGCTGGTCTGCCGGGCAGGAAGCCGAATTTAAACGCCCGATCATCGAACAGTTCGAGCAGCAGGGCCACCCGCTGTATGCCTCGGCCCGGTTATGGGACGACGGTATTGTCGATCCGCGCAAGACCCGTCAGGTGCTGGCCTTGTCTCTGTCAGCAGCGCTCAATGCACCGGTTCCTGCCAGCCAGTTTGGCGTGTTCAGAATGTAATCCTTATCAATCAGGGCGCGGGTACTATGTTCAAGAAAATTCTGATTGCCAATCGCGGCGAGATTGCCTGCCGGGTCATGCGTACTGCTCAACAGCTCGGCACGCGCTGTGTTGCGGTCTATTCAGATGCTGATGCCGGGGCCTTGCATGTCGAAATGGCCGATGAAGCCTATCGGCTGGGCCCGGCTGCTGCCGCTGAAAGTTACCTGAATGCCGACAGGATTATCGCAGCGGCGCAGGCCAGTGGTGCGCAGGCGATTCATCCCGGCTACGGTTTTTTATCGGAAAATCCCCGCTTTGTCGAAGCCTGCCAGCAAGCCGGGCTGGTGTTTATTGGTCCGCCGGCTGAGGCGATTCGCGCCATGGGTCTGAAAGACGCTGCCAAGCGGCTGATGGAACAGGCCGGAGTGCCGGTCGTGCCGGGCTATCATGGGGCTGAGCAGCAGGCTGAATTGCTGGCCGAGCACGCCCTTGCTATTGGCTATCCGGTCTTGATCAAGGCGCGGGCGGGCGGTGGCGGCAAGGGTATGCGCCGGGTTGACGACCCCGCTGATTTTTTGACAGCACTGGAATCGGCCCGACGTGAAGGCCAGGCCAGCTTCGGTGATTCTGCTGTGCTGGTGGAAAAATACGTCGCCAAACCGCGCCATATCGAAGTGCAGGTGTTCGCCGACGGGCATGGTAACGCGGTGTATCTGTTCAGGCGTGACTGCTCGTTGCAGCGTCGGCATCAGAAAGTTATCGAGGAAGCGCCGGCACCGGCCATGCCTGCCAGCATGCGGGCAGCAATGGGAACCGCTGCGGTGCAGGCGGCGCTGGCGGTGGGTTATCAGGGTGCCGGTACGGTCGAGTTTATCGTTGATGCCTGACGGACTGCGACCTGACCGGTTTTATTTCATGGAAATGAATACCCGCTTGCAGGTCGAACACCCGGTCACTGAAGCCATCACCGGCCTGGATCTGGTGGAATGGCAGTTGCGGGTGGCGGCCGGTCAGGCGCTGCCGCTGCGCCAGGATCAGCTTAGTATTAACGGCCACGCGTTCGAAGCGCGTATCTATGCTGAAGACGCCGAGAAAGGCTTTCTGCCTGCCACCGGACGGCTCAGTTATCTGCATCTGCCGCAGGATCTGGCGCGCATTGATGCCGGGGTGCGTCAGGGCGATACCATCACGCCCTTCTACGATCCGATGATCGCCAAGCTGATCGTCCATGCGCCGATCGCGCCGCTGCACTCAATAAACTGGTGACCGCACTCGGGGCCACACGGGTGGCAGGCTGCGTGACCAATATCGGATTTTTGGCCCGGCTGGCCCAGCATCCTGATTTTGTCAGCGGCGATGTCGACACCGGCCTGATCGAGCGTGATCTGAACACCTTATGCGCCAGACCGGTACCTGCGCCTGAAGTCATTGCCATCGCTGCGCTGGCCTCGCTCGGCTTGCTAAATGCGCGCGCCGGTTTACCCGCCGAGCCCGATCCCTGGGCCATTACAAAGGCTGGCGACACTGGGATGAAGCCCGCCAGTATGCGCATCTGCGCTGGTATGATGAGCTACATGAAGTTCAGGTGATTTCGCACGGGGACGGTGCACACGCGCTCAGTATCGGTACGGACACATTGACAGCGCGGGTGCTGGAAGCGACGGAGCATACCGTGCGGGTGGGTTTCGGTGACCTCATCCTGCGTGCCGGTGTGTTGCATGAAGCTACCGCCGTAACGGTTTTCTATGCCGAACAGAGTTACCGTTTCGAGTTGCCGGACCAGCTGGCCGAATCGGATGATACAGGCGGATGGTGACCGCTTGATTGCCCCCATGCCCGGTCTGGTGCAAAGCGTCAAGGTTGATAATCGGCGCTGCGGTGAATAAGGGCGATCCCTTGTTGATTATGGAAGCGATGAAAATGGAGCTGACCCTGAGCGCGCCCTGCACGGGTGTGGTGACAGCGCTAAACGTGGTGCCGGGCGATCAGGTGACCGAGGGCAGTGTGCTGTTGCTGCTGGCCGCCGCCAGCCCGGACACCGCCAGTGCCTGATCATCAGAATGGCTGGCCTCAGGTGCCTACTTTGGCCAGCACATCGGCTTTCAGGAAGCGCTCAATGAACAGCATGAACAAAATGGATGGCACCAGCAGAATCAGCGAAGTGATCGAGGCAATCTGGTAATTGCCTTCCATGCTGGCGGTAAACAGGAGCAGCGGCAGGGTCGTAATGTCGGGTACACCCACGAAATACGTCCCGGTGAATTCGTCCAGCGAGATAAGAAACACAAAAATAGCGCTCGCAATAATGCCCGGCAGGGCCAGTGGCAGCGTGATCGTCAAAAAGGTTCTGAAGGGCGATGCACCGATATTACGGGCCGCCTGTTCCAGCTCTTCGTCCACAGCCGCGAACGCGGCGGCAGAAATCCACACCGCCAGTACCAGTCCCTGAATTGTATGCACCAGCACCACACCGGTAATGGTGCCATTCAGTCCGATGCTGTAGAAAACCCGCGCGATATTGGCGTGCACCGCCAGGGTTGGAAACGCCTGCGGCAGCAAAACAGCAGTAAAAACAGGCTGCGCCAGGGCAGTCTGCCTTTGCCCAGGGCATAGCCGGCCGGTATGGAAACTGCCAGACTGGCGAGTACCGTCAGCAGCGCGATAAGAATGCTGTTCAGCAGCGATTCCATCGCATTACCCTGCGGTCGGAATACCCGCTCCCAGAATGAGAAACCATATTCCAGCGGCAATTTATGCGGGAAATACCAGACTTCGGTCACCGCCCACAGCAGCATATTGGCGATCGGTCCGAAGATCGCAAATGCCAGCACACCCAGCAGCAGGGCGGTCAGCAGGCGCTGCGACCAGGACATGAAAAGGGGATGCAGACGGAGGCTCATCGCGGCGCGCCTCCCTGTTGTATACCCTGACGCAGATAGATCCAGGCAATAGCGCAGGTCAGACCGTAAGAGATAAATCCCAGCGCATTGGCGACGCCGTAATCGCCATAGGCGTTGATTCGCCAGGCCATATCCACCGTCATCATGGTTGGCGTTTGCGCGTTGATCATCAACGGTACCGACAGCACCGACAGCATCACTACATATGACAGAATCAGGCCAACCAGCAGCGTGGGTACAATCTGCGGCGTGATAATTTCAAGTAAAATCCGCAAGCGGCCAGCGCCCAGATTCCGGGCTGATTCTATGGTCGCCCGATCCAGCGATGCCATCGCACCCGCAACCAATAGTGTCACAAACGGCGTCTGTTTCCAGACAAAGGTAATGACAATACCGCGCCAGTCCAGCAGGCTCGTGGTTTGCAGTGGTTCCAGCCAGCCAAGACTGACGAAGGTATTGTTCATCATGCCGTTTTTGGCCAGAAAGGTACGCATTAACTGACCTGCCACCACAAAAGGGATAAACAAAGGCCAGCGATACAGCCAGCGCAGGATCGCCACCAGGGTAGGGTGTTCACCCAGCGTGATATAGCCGCCGATAGCAATCGACAGCACTGCAATCAAGGCCGTTGCCAGCGCGATAATGAGTACGGTGAACAGAATATCCCTGGAGTACAGCTCATAGGCTTTCGTGAAATTTTCCAACGTCCAGTCACCGGCTTCACCTTCGAAGGCCGAGATCAGGGAAAATCCCAGTGGATACAGAAACAAGCAGGCGATCATCGCAATCGCCGGCAGAATCAATAACAGCGCTTGTAAACGGTCTTTCGTAAGTTGCATGGCCCTGCTTGTAAATCCTGGCAGTCGTGAGTGCTGGCCGGCGATTGTGGCGTCATATCGCCGGCCAGCCCGTTCAGTTACAGCATTATCGTGCGCCCGTGTGGCCCGTCAGTTGGACACTTTCTGCTCGTAGCTTTCCATCATGTCGGAGAAATACGGGCCAATCGGAAACGGTTTGCCTTTCTCGGCCAGTTCGTCCGGTGTCACATCGGTGAACAGTTTTTGCCAGACCTGCGGATCGAGCGAGCTCTCGACATGCTGGGCATCAATACCGGGATACCAGTTGAAGCGATTGACGATACCTTCCGCCTGTACTTTCGGGCTGGTTGCCAGCTCGATAAATTGCTGCCCCAGTTCGGCGTTTTGGGCCTGGGCGGGAATGGCGTAATAATAGGGTTGGCCCGGCATGCCCGGTGCCAGCAGCTTGAGTTTCAGATTGGGCGGAATACGGCCATCCGCCTGCCAGCTGTAAAACATATCCACCCAGACCGGACCCATGGCGATTTCACCCCGATTCAGCATATCCAGCGTGCCGGCATTTCCGGGCGTAAATGTGACGTGCTCGTTGAAAGCCTGCAGTTCCTGCAAGGCGTTGTCCCAGCTGGTTTTGACATCTTCTTCGTAGGGTCCATGCTGCAGTTTGGCCGCATCGCCACCATAGGCATACAGCCAGCCGACCACAAAAGCGACCCCGGACATCCCGTTTTTGATACCGTTGTAGCCAAACATTTGCGGATATTCCTGCACCCATTCCCGCAGTTCATCGTAGGACGCGGGCGGATTGGGCACCAGGTCAGCGTTATAGGCCAGTGCAGTCTGGCTGTGAAACATGGGCATGACATAACCATCGACATCGACGCCCAGCGCATTTTTGGCGGTATCGCGGGTGGCGAGCTGGCCGGTCGAAATCGCGTCGCGGTAGGGCTTTAACAGGCCCATCTCAACCATCTCACCGGTTTTTTTCTGGTTGAGTACCACCACATCAGCGTCCCAGGTGTCCAGACCGGCGGCTTTTTGGGCTTCCAGTTTTTCCAGTATTTTCTGCGAACCGGCATCACCAGGACCGGTCCCCGCTACCTTGACGGTAACCCCCGGATGCTGCGCCTCGAACATCGGGCCGAGGTAATCGGTGACGTATTCGACCATGTTTTCCGAACCGCCGGTCAAGACGTTCAGAACGGTTTCAGCCTGCGCCGTCATGCTGCTTAACAAGGTGCCTGACAGTAGGGCTATAAAGGGCAGTTTGCGATCAACCATCGTTCTCTCCTAACTCATGGAATAGCCGCTTAAGCGGTGGATGTAGCAGCAGATGGCGCCGGAAAAAGATGCAGCGCATCTGCTGGAAGGTGAATAATCACGGCATTGCCGGGTGACAGATGTTCATTGTGATCAATCAGGAAATCGCCGCTATCGGTGCGCACCGCGTAACGATAAGTGCCACCGGGGTAGCTGACCTGGGTGATCGTGCCGGGCAGATTCAGGCCCTGTTGAGGCTGGCTGTCTGCGGTTAGCAGATGAGCATCTTCGCCGCGAAAATGCAGACTGCACGCATCTTGTACTGTCCCGTTAAGGTTCACACCCCGGTGTTTTGGATCAGCGTCGGGCTTGGCGTCAGGGCCAGTACCGGTTGATAAACCGGTGCGGGCGAGCGGCAGATGGATAGGTTCTGCGCCTTGTTGCAGGCGCAGGCTCAGCGTTTCAGCATGCTGTTCCGCCAGCACCGGAATCACATTGTCAGCGCCTAGAAACGAGGCCACAAAAGGCGAATTGGGATAGCGGTAAACCGTTTCCGGGGTGCCGTCCTGGGCGATCTGTCCGTTTTGCATAATGATAATGCGATCCGCCATGACCATGGCTTCTTCGCGATCATGGGTAACGTGTATTGCGGTTAATTGCAGCCGTTGCTGGATGGCCTTGATTTCATGCCGCATGGATAGCCGGATCTTGGCATCCAGATTGGATAGCGGTTCGTCGAGCAGCAGAATCTGGGGATTGATCGCCAGGGCCCGACCCAGCGCCACCCGCTGCCGCTGACCGCCGGACAGATGGGTGACTGAGCGTTGTCCCAGACCGTCCAGACCGAGCATTGTCAGCATTTCATCAACCCGGCTGGCAATAGCGCTGCGGCTGAAGCGGCGCAGTTTCAAACCATAGCCGATATTCTGTGCCACCGTCATATGCGGCCACAGGGCATAGGACTGAAAAACCATGGCCATCCCCCGCGCTTCGGGCGGCAGGTGCGCAATACTGCGACCGGCGACCTTAATATCACCCTGATTGATCGATTTAAAACCGCTCAAGGCACGCAGCAGTGTTGTTTTGCCACAGCCGGACGAGCCCAGCAGTGCAACAAAACTGCCACGTTCAAGCGCGAGATTGATGCCGCTTAAAACGCGCACATTGCCATACGATGCAGTCACATCGCAGATATCGATTAAAGGCTCAGCGGTGGACCCGGATATGGATTCAGATGCGGGTTCAAACACGGGCTCGGATACGGGTTCAAACATGGGGCTCCTTGGCAATTATGGTGCTTTTATAGGACTTTGATGGCGCTGCTGCGTTGGTATCAAAGCCCGTCTTTTCTGGCATCATAAGCAAGGAATGAACACGTGTGCAAATTTGTTGTGCATAAATACCTCTTGGCCGGCACTGAAGAATCCTGCCAAGAATAGCGGTTGAATATGACATTTTTTTGATAAATCTGTTTGAGCGATCCATTTTCAAGTGGCCTGTTGCATAAGCCAAGGCGGTCTGGATAATTTGAAAGGGGGGATAATAAAGTGAAGCACAAAGAGCCCAGACGCCGTATTACCGCGTCTGATGTCGCACGAGCCGCGCAGGTCTCGCGGGTGGCTGTCTCCCGCACCTTCACGCCCGGCGCCAGTGTGTCAGAGCAGACGCGCAGCAAAGTATTGCAGGCCGCCGAGCAGCTGGGTTACCGGCCTAATGCACTGGCCCGGAATCTCAATAAAAGTTCGTCCGATCTGGTCGCATTCGTCGCCGGTTATCAGGACAATCTGTACGATGCCAGCCTGTTTGACGCGCTCCTCAATACGCTGCAAAAAGAGGGGCGGCGGGTTCTGCATGTTCATGTTGGTGCCTCGACCGATGTCAGTGCAGCCCTGCTGGCGGCACTGGATTATCCGGTTGCCGCCGTTATTCTGGCTGCCGGCAGTATCGATGCCAGTACGGTGACGGCCTGTTTACGCCTCAATGCGCCGATTATCGTAACGGGCAGCGCTGCCCACCTGGATACGGTGGATTCCGTGCTCGGTGATAATCACGACGGTATGCGACTGGCGGTCGAGCATCTGCTGGCTCGCGGCCGGCGCAGGATTGCCTGCATCAGCGGGCCGAAAAATATTACTGCCAGTCAGGAGCGTTACGCCGCACTGATCAGGCATCTGGGGCGGCGGGGCATGCAGCCGGTGGCGACTGTTAACACCGCATTTACTGTCAAGGGCGGGTTCAGCGCCACACTGGAACTGCTGGCAGGGGAGGGCAAACCGGATGCCCTGGTCTGTGCCAACGACGCGATAGCTATCGGCGCGCTGAACGCTG
The DNA here is from genome assembly GCA_041396125.1 of Gammaproteobacteria bacterium. GTDB lineage: Bacteria > Pseudomonadota > Gammaproteobacteria > Competibacterales > Competibacteraceae > JAWKZG01. The sequence continues at coordinate 100,310 of JAWKZG010000007.1, forward strand.
CCCGTTATCAGCTCGGGCTGGCCGTGCCTGATGAACTGGCCATTATTGGCTATGACGATGTGGCCGCTGCCGCCTGGCCCTGTGTTGATCTCTCTACTATTAAAAACCCAATTGCCGAGCGCGTTGCGCATCTCGGTGATCTGCTCAAGCGGCGCATTACAGAGCCCCAGGCGTCGCCAATGCATATTAAAATAGCGCCTGAACTGGTTATTCGCAGCACGACTTAAGGAGATTTTTTTTGAAGACTGACAGCGGGGAACACTCGCTCTGGCTGTTGCCGTCCCGGCCTGACGAACAGCGCTTGCAGGATTTAATAGGAGCGTTGTCGGCAGAGTTTGGCACGCCGTACTTTCAGCCCCATTTGACGTTGCTGGGTGACGTGGCGCTGGGGCGGAAAAATAAAATCTGGTGCCTGCCAGGCAGCGACAGATATCGCGCCGATTAACGCGCAGGTGCTGGATATTGCGTATTTCGATGAGTATTTTCGTTCGTTTTTCCTGCGTATGGCGCATCAGCCGGCCCTGCTTGCGCTGTACGAACGCAGTTGCCAGCAATTGGGCGTCGTGCCGGATACCGGTTTCATGCCGCATATCTCGTTACTGTACGGACCGTTGCAGCTCGCGGCTAAAAAAGCATTGCAGACGCGTCTGACGCCTGCGCTGGTGCGGGAAACAATCTGTTTTGATCGAGTAGCCGTGGTGCGTTCCGCCAAATCAGTGCCGATTCACGACTGGACTGTGCTCGACACACTGGCGCTGCAGTAACTCGGCGCTGCAGTCAGTAAACGTTGTTAGCCTACACCCTGGCCGGCAATCGGCAGTGTGGCATAGCGTAAGGTCTGCTATGAACTGGCACCGAGCGCACGCGCTGCTGAATTAAAAGATGCGTACCCCAAACTATATTGCATCTTGCAAGTGCATTATCAACGGTACCATCACTGTGGTGGACCGTGCCGGTTGAAATCTGTCGGCGCGTTCAGCGCAGGGCTCTGTCGGCGCGCAGTCGAGCCACCATCAGATCGACAAAAGTGCGCACCTTGGCCGATGCATAACGTCCTTCACGGTGCATGATATGGATCGGTCGCGGCGGCGGTTCATAGTCTTCCAGCAGGGTTTGCAGTTCACCGCTGGCGAGCTGCGGTGCGATTTGGTATGACAACAGCCGGGTGATACCAAAGCCCTGCCGGGCAGCTTCCAGGGCAGCATCGTTGGTGGTGACGGTAAGACGTGGCTGAATGCGCAGGGGACGGCTGCTGCCGTTATTGTCAAAGCGCCAGTTGAATACATTACTGCCAGCACTGGATGCGATCATTGAATGTTCCAGCAAGTCCTGCGGTTGTTGCGGCCGACCAAATTGCTGCAAGTAGGCCGGTGCGGCGCACAGCACCAGTCGTACCGAACCTACCGGTACCGCCCGCATACTGGAGTCCGGCAATTCGCCGATGCGTATGCCGACATCCAGACCTTCTTCCAATAGATTGACAATACGATCCAGAAACAGCGCCGAGACTTCGGTATCGGGGTAGCGCTGTAAATACTCGACAATGCCGGGTATCACGAACATTCGCCCGAACAGAGCTGGTGCGGTCACTGCCAGATGACCACGAGGTGCGGCATTGATACCGGCGGCCGCTTCATCGGCGGCATCCGCTTCGGCAAGAATGCGGCGCGCATCGTCCAGATAGCGCTGACCAGCATCGGTGGTGCGCACATAGCGCGTCGTGCGGTGCAGCAGCTTTACGCCAAGCCGCGTTTCCAGTTCTGCCACAGCACGGGTTACTGCCGGTGGCGACAGACCCAGTCGGCGGGCACCGGCGGCAAACCCTTCGGCTTCGGCTACAGCAACAAAAACACTCATCAAATGAAAGCGATCCATACAAGGCGGTCGGTTATGCAGGATAAGTAGCAAGAGGCTATGTCGTATTATTCCATTTACTGGAATAAAGAATTGTTTAGCGGTTATTCTTATTTTAACAGGAATTTAGCACAATGTTCTCACTGGCGGCGCACTGGGGTGCTGCAGAGTAAACAACATCTTAATCAGACAGGAGAATGACCATGAGCCGTATCAATACTGTAACGACTGAGAATGCACTGCTGAACAAAAAGCGCTGCTGGATGCGATTCAATCACAACTGGGCATGGTGCCGATTTTCTCAAAGTATTCGCTTCAATTCCGGCTGCCCTGCGGGCTTTTCTGGGACTGCACATCGCCAGCGAAGGCAGTCTGGACAGGCGGACCGTGAGCGTATTGCGCTGGCGCTGGCGCAACAAAATGCCTGTGAGTACTGCCTGTCGGCACATACCGCGATTGGCCGCAAGCCGGTCTCAGTACGACCGAAATCGAGTCCAATCGGGCCGGCACCAGCCAGGACGTCAAGGCCGCTGCTGCAGTGAAATTTGCCCGCGCGCTGGCCGAGCACAAGGGCGAGGTCACCACGGCCGAGATCCTTGAGGTGCGCAATGCTGGCTATAGCGACGCTGAAATCGTGGAAATCATTACCCATGTGGGGATGAACATTCTCACCAATATCCTGGGTGGGCCAGCCGGGTGGAATCGATTTCCCGAAAGTCAGCCTTAAAGCAGCCGCCTAGCACGGCAGAGCAAGCGGTCGGTGTAGCAGGCACCGGCCGTTTGATTCTCGTCATTCACAGAGGAACAGCAGCATGGGACACCGATTTGCAGATATCGCCTTCACCGAATCCGTTCGTGAAGTGCAGCAGGCGCTCGGCAGCCGGGCCGGTTATGCGGCTATGGCGGAAGGAGAGAATTACAATCATGTGCTGGGCGCACGCGAAATGGATTTTATCGCTGCCCGCGACAGCTTTTACATGGCCAGTGTGAGCGAAACCGGCTGGCCTTATGTGCAACATCGCGGTGGCCCGACCGGCTTTGTCCGGGTACTGGATGAGCAAACCCTGGGTTTTGCCGACTTCAGCGGCAATCGGCAATATGTGAGTGTCGGTAATCTGCGCAAAGATGACCGTGTTGCGCTGTTCTTTATGGATTACCCGAACCGGACCCGGCTCAAACTGCTGGGGCGGGTTCGCCTGCTGGAGTCTGGTGGATGAACAACTGGCCAGACTGGAAATGGATGACTATCGTGCCCGCGTTGAGCGGGTTTCTGATCAGGTCGAGGCTTTTGACTGGAACTGTCCGCAACATATCACGCCCCGCTACACGGAATCTGAAGTCGAGACGCTGCTGGCACCCCTGCGGGTGGAAAATCAGGAGCTCAGACAGCGCCAGTCCGAAACACCTGCTTTAAACGATCAAGCTGCCGCCAAAACCAAGCAGCCTGAGGTGCTTGGCGCTGGTCGCTGGAATTACTGGTGAGCGGCGTTCGTCAGCTCACACCGCGTATCCGGGCGTTTGAATTACGCGCGCCGGACGGCGCAGACCTGCCGGCGTTCGAACCTGGCTCACACCTGCAACTGCCGGTGCAGCTGCCGGAAGGTGACGTCGTTATGCGGCAGTATTCCATTTGTTCCGATCCGGCCCGGCGTGATGCCTATACGATTGCGGTATTGCGTGATGATGACGGTCGCGGCGGCTCGCGCGCTGTGCATGCCACCTTTGAACTCGGTATGAGAATGCGCAGCGAACTGCCGCAAAACCAGTTTCCATTGCATGCTGATGAGCGCCCGGCGGTATTGATTGCCGGTGGTATCGGTATTACACCGATCAAAGCTATGGCGCAGGCGCTGCATGCTCGCGGCAATATACTGCAGCTGCATTATGCCGGCCGTGCAGCGGCAGAGATGGCGTTTTTGGCCCCCCTGCAGCGGCAATTTGCTGGCGGGCTGACGGTCTACCGCTCGGCGGCTGGCGAGCGTATGGATATCGGGCAGATCCTGTCAGCTGCGCCAGCTGATGCGGTTTTTTATGTTTGTGGCCCGGCTCGTTTGCTGGCGGCGGTTGAAGACGCGGCAGCGGCATTGCAGATTGAGCCGGCGCGCATTCGCAGTGAGCGTTTCACAGCTACTATTGCAGCGGATGCCAGGCCGATTGAGCTGACCCTGCAACGCAGTGGCAAACAGCTTCAGGTTCCTGCCGATGAAAGCATTCTTGATACGGTACTGGCGGCCGGTATCGAGGTGCCGTTCAGTTGTCGGGCGGGCAATTGCAAGTCCTGCGCAGTGCCGGTGCTGGCGGGTGAGCCGGAGCACCATGATGCGGTCTTGTCCGAGGTCGAGCGGGAAACACAGCGACTGATGTGCCTGTGTGTGTCCCGTGCGCGGGGCGATAGTCTGGTACTGGATATTTAAAGATATATCAGGCGGTAATGGTGATGGGCTGTGGCAGGTTCTGAAAAATACAATTGTCCGTCTCTGCTTCCCACATGAACATTAATAAATCAGCTTGTTGGTGCAGCACGACAATCGGGTAATGCCAAATACCAGGCCGGTAATTAATGCCCTGTCCGCGCTCGCCAATAAACGCCTTGAGGGTGTCCAGATCCGCGTCACCCTGCGCTGTTGGTAGCGCGGTAATAACAATGAATTGCTCTACCGTCATCGGAATAAAAGCCTGACTGCTGTGCGGATGACGCTCAAGCAGCTGGATTGTGAAGGGCAGAGACATGGGTTGGGCGCGGTAAACCGCCATGGTGGGGGCTGTTGCAACAGGAGCGTGGGTCAGCGTGGCCAAGGCATCAAAACGCTCGGCATTACCGCCATTGGCGCTACTGCTAACGCCGCAACCCGCGGCGATGACCTGGCCGAACGGCAGAAACGCCGCTGCGGTCAATGGATGAAGATGGATCTGTCGGTCTGACATGACATGGATGCTCGCTATTGTGTCGTTCAGTTTAAAGCTGTTTCTATCGAACTAGACATAAGCGCCTACGTTCTTTGCAGCGTTGCCCGGATGAACCGCGTCCTGGTCTACTGCGTAGTGCTGCTGCAGCAGCTGCGCCAATTCCTGCAGTGGCAGCGGGCGGCTAATCAAGTAGCCTTGTATCTCATCGCAGGTATTGTCCGCCAGCCACATCTGCTGCTCGCTGGTCTCGACCCCCTCCGCTACCACACCGAGTTCGAGGCTGTGGGCCATGGCGATCACCGCCAGGGCGATGGAAGCGCTCCCCGTATCGGAGGTAATGGCGGACACAAAGGCCCGGTCAATTTTCAAGCGGTCAATCGGGAAACGCTGCAGATAACTCAAGCTGGAATAGCCGGTACCGAAATCGTCAATCGCCAGCATCACCCCCATTTCCTTCAGCGCAGTCATGGTCTCGATGGCCTGTTCGACATCTTGCATCAGCAAGCTTTCGGTAATCTCCAACTCCAGATAGCGGGCGTCGAAGCCAGTCTGCGCCAGGATATCGGTGATCTGTTGTACCAGATCCGGTTGGGCAAACTGGCACGGTGAAAGGTTTACCGCTATCCGCAGTGGCGGTAATCCCTGGGCCAGCCAGGCGGCAGCCTGAGCGCAGGCCGTGGAAAGTACCCAGGCACCGATTGTCACGATCAAGCCGGTCTCTTCGGCCAGCGGAATAAAATCAACGGGCGAGACCTGGCCGAGTCGCGGGTTGCGCCAGCGCAGTAAGGCCTCGACGCCAACAATAGCGCCTGTTGCGAGATCAAGTTGCGGTTGATAGTGGAGCGAAAATTCCCCCTGCTCCAGTGCGCCCCGCAGCTCCTTTTCCAGCGACAGGCGCTTGAGCGTGGCCTCGTTCATGCTGTTGTCAAAAAACTGACAGGTGTTTTTACCCGAGCGCTTGGCGTAATACATGGCGATATCGGCGTGTTTAAGAAGCGTATCGACATCGTCGCCGTCGTTGGGGAATACGCTGATACCAATGCTCGCTGTCAACGATACCGTGTGGTTTTCCAGTTCGAGCGGTTGCGCCAATTTCTGGATCAGTCGTTTGGCAACAGCGCCGACAGCGGCCGGGTCAATGTCGGTCAGCAGCGCGATGAACTCATCACCGCCAAAGCGCCCGAGTTGTTGGCCGCTGTGCCGCGTGAGTTGATCCGAACCACGCACCGCGTTGCGCAGTCGTTCGGCGACCGCTTTGAGTAAATAATCGCCAATGGTGTGACCCAGCGTGTCATTGGTCCGTTTAAAGTTGTCGAGATCGATAAACAACAAGGCCAGGGTGCGCCCGTCGCGCTTGGCTAGAGCCAGTGCTTCGTTTGCGCGGATACGGAAAAATTGCCGGTTCGGCAGATCAGTCAGGTTGTCGAAGTAGGCCAGGTGGCTGATTTTTTCCTCGGCGCGTTGGCGTTCCGTAATGTCTTGCATTGTGCCACTGAGGCGGACGATAGTGCCTTGTTTGTCACGCATGGCCTCGATTTGTTGGTAAAGAATACGCTCGGTGCCATCGGAAGTCTGGATGCGAAAGGTAATAGTGGTCGAATGGCCGGTTTCCAGTGTTTCGAGCAATGCGGCTTTGACCGGTGCACGATCATCCGGGTGAGTAATAAGGAGAATTGATTCCAGCCTGGCGGGAATCGACCCCGGCGCTACGCCCAGCAAGCGGTACAATTCGTCGCTGCTGTGCACGTGGTCTGTTGGCAGGTCCCAGTCCCAGCTGCCGATACGGGCCAGACGCTGGGCGTTGGCTAAACTTGCTTTGCTGTCGACCAGGGCTTGAGTACGTTCGACCACTCGTGCTTCGAGATCGGCATAGGCCGCCTTAAGGGTGATTTCGGCTTGCCACTTGCCACACAACGCTAATCCCAGCTGTCGCAGTTCAACGGCATGGAACGGTTTTTGGAAAAAAAACAAGCGGTCAGCGGGCTGGATGCGGGCGATTAGCGCGGTCGGTGACGCCAGGCGATTGCCGGTCACGAGCACAATATTAACGTTGTTATCCAAAGCGCGAATGCGCGCCGCCGTTTCTATCCCGTCGATACCGGGTGGCATGGTAATGTCGAGAAAGATCACGGCGAAAGGTTGTTCTTGTTGGCACGCGAGCTGGACGGCATCGATAGCTTCAGCGCCTTGCGAACAGGCCACCAGATCGAACTCAACAGCGCGCTCGCTTACCGCCTGATCTTGGTCGAATAAGCTTGTTTCCAGTGCTGCTAGCGCAGCCGCACGCTCCGTGTTGGCAGGCGTCCCTAAACCCTTGCGGTAGGTCGCAATAACACTCGGTTCGTCATCGACGATCAGGACGCGTTGCACGGGCCTGCTTCCTTGATTCATAGGTTCTCCATAATGTTTCCATTGTTATCAAATAGCACCGGCTGCTGAGTACGGAGCCAGATGGTTACGTCAACCCTGTCACAAGGTTCATTGAAATCAGGTTCATTGAAATAAGGTTCATTGAAATAAAGTATGTTCTTTGGCAGTGAATAGGTGTGCATAAGTCCTAGCTCGTTGCTGTTTCGGGTAGCATCACACTGATTTGTGCGCCGTGACTGGGACCGTCACTGTATGCTTGTAGCCGACCGCCCATAGCAGCGATTGCGTTGGCGCACCAGGGTAGTCCCAGGCCGCCCTTACCCGGGCGCTTAGACGAGTACCCGCGTTGAACAATGGCTGTTAAGGCTGCCGGATCGATACCCGCGCCGTTATCGATCACGAGAATCTGGACCATGCTCTGGTTACCGCGCGTCTGCCTGACTCCCTTTAGCGCAATATGCCCCGCCGCCTGGCCGGCCCGCTGGATCGACTCACTCGCGTTGAACAGCAGGTTGCTGAAGACCTGCACCAGCGCGAATCGATAGGCATTTACCGAGCCGACGGTCGTCAGGCTGTCATCGAGGCTGATCGTAACGCCTGGCGGGGCCTCGGCTGACAGGCTTTGCACCGCTTCGTTAACGATATCGCGTAAGCAAAGCACTTCGAGCACGGGTTCGGCGCAGGCTAGTTGTTCCTGATCGGACAGAATCGTTTCGATATAGTCAATCTGTTGGGTGGCCGCGCTGAGTTGGTCGGCTAGTTCAGTGCGCAACTCAATGAGCTGACGGGTGGTCAGTTTTGCGTAATCGGCCAACTTGACACGGCGCTCGGCGGCCACATCGGGCGCTGCCAGTTGGTCTAGCGCCTGTTCCAGATGGGTACCCGGTGCGTTCATACACGCCTCGGTCATCTCGTCGAGCTGGTAAGTAAGGGGGACTAAGGCATTGCGGAGATTGTGCAGCATGCCAGCTGTCGTCTCAGCCATCCCGGCTTTAAACGACTGATCGAGCAGCTGACGCCGGGTTGAGGTTAACTCATGGACCATAGTGTCGAATTCATTCGACAAGACGCCGATTTCATCGCGACGCTGGAGTCGCAAAGGGGCGGCATTTTCCACGCCATGGGCGCGAATAGCTAAAATGTGGTTTTTGAGTAGTGCCAGGGGGCGAATGAAAAACCGGTTGAGGAGCAACCAGATGACAATGAGATCAAGCAGGCCCGCGACCAGCAACGCCAGCAGTGCGGCATGCACCGTACGTGCACCAATGGCCGTGATATCCTTCGGTGTCGAGGTATGGAGCAGGAAGGTGGGCGCGCCGTAAACATCCTTGAGCACGCTTGATGCGTGTAGGGTTTGTGGCGTGTCGTGGAGTGCAAGTGGTTCCTCGGAAGCAGCGAGTGCCACGGTCTCCGCCTGAATATGAGCGCTCATCGGTTTATTGCTGAGTGGGGTCAGCAGAAAATCGACTTTGGTACGGTCATGGTACGCTGCGAGTACCGGCTCGTTAAGTATGCGCCCGATGATCATCGTCCCCGCGATCGGCCCGGTGCCCTCGTTAGTCAGCATCGGCTGTCCCGAGATCAGCATGGGACCATAGCGAGTAGCTATGAGGCCGCTATAGCCACTTTGGTCGAGGTGCTGAAGATCATGCTGAAGCAAACGACTGTCGGGTTCCAACGGTTGAACCGGCAGAGTGTTCAGCGGGAGCGTTTGTTCCGATGCGAGATCAAGGGCCGCTCCCCAGATGAGTTCCCCCCTGGTGTTAATAAACAGCATCACATTCAGATTCAGGGTGAATAAGGTCGAGTCCGTAAGATTGGCTTCAATATAGGATGGATCGCCGGTCAGAGCGAACGCATAGGTGTCATCCCAATGGGCCCAATCCTTATTGATAGTGCTGAGGTGTTGGAGTTCGTTTTTGAGCGTTTCTTCAACCCGTGCCAAATTGGCTATCGCAGCGTGCTTTTCCAACGCACTGAACGTGGGATAAATCAGGCGGTTGAGAATGAAATAGTTGAAGGTGGCATAGAAGGTAATGACCACTATCAGTGTAATAAGAACTTTCCCTTTTAACGACATAACAATAATTCCTGCACAACCTCGAACTCCGTAGCACAATGCCTGTCGCCACCGGCAGGCTTATATTGATTCAATGGCCTATACGTAACGTGTTGAGCCAACGGTTAAAAGCTTTAGTCGCTACTGGCGAGCCATCTACTAAACCGGTGCTGACGTATAAAGGCTGTTGGCAGGTCAACCAGAATGAATAAGCATGTTATATGCCATGTGGCAATCCTGCTCGGTTTGCTGTTCATGAGTTCTGGGAGTTGTCGTGAAAAAATGAGATTTTCAGGTCTTTGTATTCATTTATCGCTTTAAACCAGAAAACTATGCATAGTTATGCATAGCTCTTAATGATTTCAATGCAATGAAGCCAGATCTAAGGCGGGTTTTGAATACATCGAGTGTGTGAATACGGCAACGATGCTTCTTAATATCAGTATGTTATAGAATAATGCATAGACAGATGGGGCAGGTCAATCGATGTCGAGTTCTGTGACCTGCATTTTCATTATTGTACTAATTTTGCTGTTGGGGTTTTTGGTTGTTCAAATTGCGCATCACGTATACTTGACGCCAATTTTTTAACTTTTTGATCGCTTAAGGTTTGCGGAGATAAATACACGCAGATTTTCAGGCTGCCGGACACGATCCAGCGCCGCCGAATTTGCGAAAATGAGCGTACGAAGCCATTGTGTAAGTCTGGCCTAATAGGCATGCAATGCTTCTCCACGTGTATCCACCTAAGGAGATGACTATGAAACACCCCCTATTTATCAGAGCCTGTGTGTTGGGCGCTGCGCTCTCGCTATCGGTGTGCGTGCAGGCGCAGGGTATTGCCGATGATCCGGACGCACCTATCGCTACCGGGGAGCACTGGACCAGCGCGCAACCTAATGCCAAGCTGGCGTATTTATTGGGTATCGTCAATATGCTGGAAATCGAGCAGGCTCTGCAGGTTGATACGCCGCCAGCGGATAATGCCAGCCTGGTGCCTGTTATGGTGCGGGGTTTGAAAGACATGACACTAAACCAGATCCGGGAGGCACTGGATGGCTGGTACAGCGATCACCCGGATCAGCTCAGTCGGCCTGTCATGGAAACCATCTGGTTTGAACTGGCAAAACCCAATAGTTAATGCGCATATAGTCCACGAGAGGTGACATCATGGCGAATCGGAAAACAGTAAGCGGTGTGGTATTGGCAGGTCTGCTGCTGGTCGGTGCCGGCTGTACCAATATGACAGCGGAGCAACAGGGCGCAATGAGCGGCGGACTTATGGGAGCAGCTGCCGGGGCGGGATTTGCTGCCATCACCGGTGGCGATGCCGGTGTAGGGGCCGCTATCGGTGCCGTGGCAGGCGGCGTTGCCGGTGCTATCAAAGGTAAAAACGAGCAATAGCGATCTGCTGTTGTCAGCTTTTGGGGTGGTGGGTCAGCGCGAGGCTAACCCACCGTGTTTGCTGCCAGGGTGGTTTTCCCCTGGCCTTGTTGTTTTAAACGCTTACGGTTTAATCAGTAACGGACTGCCAGCTGTCATCGGGATCATACGTATCCAGTGATGTAACCAGCGTGGCAGTGTCTGCGCCGAGATCTTTCTGATACACCTCACCCTGATGACTGATCATAAAGGTCATGATGCCGCTGTCGCCGTACTGTGCCGGAAACGCCAGTAACGCAAACCCGGCGATCATATTGCCGTTAATCACGTAATCATAGGCACCGCCGGGCAGGTTGGCACCCTGCCGGGTGAGAATCCGGAAATAATAGCCGTACCAGGGGCTGCCGGCCTGTTTGCCCTCCATATAGTCGCTGGCATCTTCCAGATAAGGCCCGATCGGACTGGGATCGTCTTCGGATTCATCGGCCCAGTACAGACCATCGTGCTGGCCGGGTGAGCTGACAATGCGCTGCGCGTATTCCAGCACCTGGTCGTCATCGCGATCCAGGCTGGCGTATTCGGTCTGGGCATCAGCCAGCGCTTGCAGCATGGCGATAGCTTCCAGTTCATTGCGACCAACACGGCGGTTGATCAGCTCATCCACACCAGCCGCCGTATCGAAACGCCAGCCGGCATCGTCTTTGACCAGCGGAATGGGAAAAGGCCACTCATCCGGTCCGACAATCAGTTCGCGCCGATTCTCAGCAGTCTCGTCCAGTTGCAACTGTTGCTCTGTCGCGGCATAAAAATTTTTGCGGCTCTCTCGATCTGCCTGCTCGTCGCCGGATAGCAGAATGCCCCGACCTTCTGTGCCGAAAATCGCAAGCAGCGCATCGACATTGTCTGCGGCAAGTGCATTGCGCATCGCCTGCACCGCTTCATCGGGGCTGATGAAATACTGCTGGCTGGTCTGGGCCAGTGCGGTTTGCCCTGCGGCAAGGCTGGCAATCAGGCATAGCACGGTGCCCATTGCACGCAGCTGCTGGAAAAAAGTTTGCTATATCGCATGTTTGGAGTCTCCCTCATCGGACTTTCTTAAACTATCGAATAAATCCAGGTGGCCAGGTGACCAGGTGCTCAGATGAAATGCGGTCACCGTCGTCGCCCTCCACCCCGGCTGGCTGCGCCGCGGTTACTGTGGGAACGGGTCTGGGCACGACCGCCGCCGCCACTGAAGGCGTTCCGGTGTGAGCGTTGTGCCGGTCGGGCGGCTGGTCGCGAGGAACGCTGCGTAGCCCTGGACCGTTGGCTTGGTGCAGGACGGGGAGTGGCTTTGGGGCGTTGTCGGCTTTGCGCACCACGATTACTGTCGAGGCGGGCATTCCTGCCCTGTTGGAAATTGCCGGTTGCGGTACGTGACGGCCGTTGTACCGGTTTGGCCGCAGGTCTGGTGGCAGGCCGCTGAATGGGCCGTTGGGCGGGTCGCTGTGTCGGTCTGTTGACAGGCCGCTGGGCTGGCCGTCCGGGTCCGGCACCAGGTCTGTTGCCAGGTCTGTTGGGCAAGGTGCTGGGCCGGTTACCGGGTCGATTGGGCGGGCGGGCACCGGGCGGGCGACCAGGACGATAACCCGGTTTATAACCGGGTCGATTACTGGGTCGCCAGCTGTTACCGGGCCGGTTGGGCGGACGCCAGTTACCAGGCCGGTTGACGTTGACATTGATGTTTCTGTTATACGAAATATCGTAGCGGCCCCAGTTAAAGCCATAGCCGATAGCGGCACCTACGAACATACCGGTGAAAAATGTCGCTGTCGGAGAATAGTAATAGGGGTAGGGGGGCGAGTAATAAATCGGTGGCGGCCCGGTATAGCCGCTGACAACGACAACCGCCGGGTCGTAGCGCGGGACATAGATCACTTCCGGATTAGCCGATTGAATAACCACGATTTCCCGTTGCACGCCGCTATCGTTTTCGACCTGTTCCTGCGTGACAGTCTGTTGCTCATTGCTGCTTAAATTGCCGGCACCATAAGCCTGCAAGCGGAAAGCCTGAATGGCGTCCATGACATCGCTTTGCTGATCGACAACGGCTGTGCCCAGTTTTTCGGTCCATTCCAGATCGTCGCTCATCCTGGCGACTGCTTCAGGATAGTTGAGCAGGCCGAGTACACTGGCATCCCAACTGGCTGAGGGTTTCAGACTGGTATCGGTTTTGCGCTTTTCCAGAAAGCGGGCGGCCTGCACGATTTCAAGCGGGAACGTGGAGGCTGGCAGCACAATAGCCAATAAATCGTCTGGATACAGTGCAATTGGGGCAACCAGCTCGATCAATTGTTCCTGTGTCAGCAAACCGGAACCGGCGGTATTGGTGCGCAGGGACAGCACGAGTTCTTCGTCGATACGACCCGTGACGGGCAAGTCGGCCCAGTTCTGATAATCACTGATGGCCGCTGTCGTGCGCTTGCCCATGATGCCGTCTGCCGCGCCGGGATCGAGCCCGATATCGCTTAACAGCGTTTGTACTTCAGCGATAGTTTGCGGTGATGAGGGGTTGATGTCGGATTGAGCGGCTACTTTGTTACCGTCAGCAGGGTTGTCGTTAACAGGATAACGGTCAACAGCGCTGTCGTTAAAGCAGTAGCCATGAAACAACTGAGGCGAGCGAGAGGTTTATGCATTATGCAACCTCCTTGGTGGCGGAGTGAGTAGTAGTAGTAATGGCGAACAGTTTTTCGAATTTACAAAAACTTGTGTGGAAAGATAATTTGACAGCCCAGTGTCGTGTGCAGACCGCAATTCCAGGCGCTGGCAATTGAAGTATAGGCTGATTGAAACCTGCCGGCACTGATCCCAAGCAGGTATTGCGCTGGTAAGTCTGAGTCAGAAACCGGCATCCGGCTTATTGGCTGCGCAGAAAGTCAGCGACTCGCTGCTGTTGGGGGGTAGAACCCTTTTTTAGTTAAAGGGTTAGTTTGAGGCGATGATCGGCGCTTACCGGTCAGGCAGTCAGACTTTTGGCCTTATGGGCGATATGTGCAAGCAGATTGTCGAAGGCCTTGGCAAACGCGGCCACGCCTTCTTGTTCCAGCCGGTCAGTCACGGCTTTCAGATTGATACCCAAGTCCGCCAATGCAGCGATTTGCGCTTCAGCTTCGGTGCTGTTTGTGTCCAGAGTCGGTGCGACTACACCGGCTTCGCGAAATGCCTCATAAGTGGCCGGTGGCATGGTGTTGACGGTTTGCGGACCGATCAGGCTTTCCACATACAGTAATTCCGGATAATCCGGGTTCTTGGTACTGGTGCTGGCCCAGAGCAGCCGTTGTGGACGCGCCCCTTTGGCCTGCAGTGCCTGGAAACGCTCGCTATTGAAGATTTTTTTGAAAGCCTGATAAGCCAGTTTGGCATTGGCAATCGCCAGCTTGCCCTGTAAATCCGGTCGCTTGTCCGCCACCAAAGGATCCAGCGCGCTGTCCACCCGACTGACGAAAAAGCTGGCTACCGACTCGATCCGTTGCAGCGATTGACCCTGTGCAGCGCGCCGTTCCAGCCCGCGTAGATAGGCTTCGGCAACCGCTTTGTAGCGATCCAGTGCGAACAGCAACGTGACATTGATATTCATACCGTCGGCGATCAATTGTTCGATTGCCGGCAGGCAGGCCTCGGTAGCAGGCACTTTGATCATGACATTGGGCCGGTTCAGCCGGGCGTGCAGTTCATGCGCCTCGCGGACGGTGGCTGTGCTGTCCTGGGCCAGATCGGGCGAGACTTCCAGGCTGATCATGCCGTCCACACCGTCGGTGGCATCGTATACCGGTCGTAGAATATCGGCACTGTCGCGGATATCCTCGATGGCCAGTGCAAAAAACAACTCGCGGCTGGAAGCTCCGGGGTTTTGCTGCAGTGCCTGTTGCAGAATACCGTCGTACTCGTGGGTACTGGTGATGGCTTTATCGAAGATCGCGGGATTGGAGGTGATGCCGCGCAGATCGTCCGCTTCGATCAGGCCGGCCAGGCCGCCGGTAGTGATCATGCCGCGGTGGATATGGTCATACCAGACGCTTTGGCCGGCGGCGTTCAGTTTGGGTAAAGGCAGGCTTGAATTGGACATGGGTTGTATAGCTCTGAAGTTGCTGTAATGACGCCGTTGACCGGTTACCAGCAGCAGAAGCCGCCATCGACCAGTAGATCAACGCCTGTGCAATACGAGGAGGCGTCGCTTGCAAGGAAGATCGCGGGGCCGACCATTTCGTTCACCGAAGCCATGCGACCCATCGGTGTCTGACTCTCAAACGCCTTAGTCTGGTGTACCATTTCAGGACGCGTGTTCATCGGTGTTGCGGTGTAGCCGGGGCTGATCGAATTGACGCGGATACCGCGGCCAACCCATTCCATCGCCATGCTCTTGGACAGATGAATGACACCGGCCTTGGATGCGTTGTAGTGGGCTTGCTCAAGACCACGGTTCACAATGACGCCGGACATTGACGCGATGTTGATGATGGAACCTTTGCCGTGGCGCAGCATGGCACCAGCCTCTGCCTGACAGGACAGAAAAACCCCTTTCATATTAATGTCCATCAGGGTTTGATACTGCTCTTCGCTCATCTCTTCGGCTGGGCTGGCATTGGCGATCCCGGCAGCGTTGACCGCGATCCCCAGATTGCCCAGTTCGGCTTCGGTGCGTTGAACAGCATCGTGCAATGCACTTTTTGAGGTGACATCTGCAGCAATGGAGATGGCTTTGCGGCCGGTTTTTTCGATCATACTGATCGTATCCGCGAGACCACCGTCTGTTCTGCGATCCAGGCAGGCGACCTCAGCGCCACACTGTGCCAGACCAAGCGCAATGCGCTGACCGATACCGCTGCCTGCTCCGGTAACGAATGCCACCCGCCCACTGAGATCAAAGAGTGCCGGGGCATTTAAGTGCGTGTCGACCATTTATCTTCCTCCTGCCTGTCTGCGCCTGTTTAAAGCTATGCCCTTAAAGCCATACCCTTAAAGCCATGCTCATGCAAAATATGTATTCAAATCGTCGCCAATTCCATCACCGAAACGTCATTGGCCTCATGGCGGTCGAGGATGCCGGTTTGCTTGCCTTGCGCCATAACCATGATGCGGTTCGATACTCCCAAAACCTCTTCGAGGTCAGAGCTGACGATGATCACGCTGACGCCTTTGGCGGCAAGCTCGACAATGATGTCGTAAATCGATGATCGCGCGCCGACATCGATACCACGGGTCGGCTCGTCAAGCACTACAACCTCAGGGTTGCGGGCGAGCCATTTCGCGATAACCACTTTCTGCTGATTGCCGCCCGACATTTCACTGGCTGCCTGACGGCCTTGCCCCTTCACGCCGAAACGTTTGATGTTCTGGTCGGCGAATTCACCGAGCCGTCGTTGGCTGATCCAGCCGCGGGACGAAATGGCTTCCTTGTTCGCATAGCCAAGATTTTCGGCGATGCTGTGTTCCAGCACCAGACCCTGAAGCTTGCGATCCTCCGGCACCAGAACGATGCCGTTCGTAATCGCTTGCGCAGGCGTGCGCGGGGTGATGTCATGGCCCTTTAAATAAACTTGGCCTGTTGCAATCGGATCGGCGCCCGTAATGGCTCGAACTAATTCTGTGCGACCGGCACCGACCAGGCCCGCAATCCCGAATATCTCGCCTTTTCGCACCGCAAAATTCACCCCGGCAAAGGTGCCGTGAGGGGACGACAGATCCTTGACTTCAAGCACTACGTCGTCTTGCGGTTGCGGTATGGCCGGGAACATCCGTTCCAGACTTCGGCCCACCATGCTTTCCACAATGGTGCGGACGGGCACATTGCCGCTGTCAAATTCCTGTACTTTGGCACCGTCCCGCATTACGACGATACGGTCAGCGACCTGGCGAATTTCTTCCAGGCGGTGTGAAATGTAGATGATCCCGACCCCATCGGCTTTCAGCTTTTCGATCTGCTGGAACAATAGCTCTGTCTCGGCACTGCCCAGCGCAGCAGTGGGTTCGTCAAGGATAAGCAGCCGTGCGTTCAGCGTGAGTGCCTTGGCGATTTCGATCAATTGCTGATTGGCGGTAGAAAGTCCCTCGACATTGCGCGAGGCCGGAAAGTCGAGGCCAAGACGGTGCAGCTGCTCCTGGGCCTGCGCTTCCATTGCCCGCCGATCAACTCTGCCGCCGCGCCTGGGCCAGCGGCCAACGAAAACATTCTCGGCAATCGACAGCTGCGGCAGCAACCGCAATTCCTGATGAATCAGCCCGATTCCTGCGTCCATCGCCTGGCGGGGGCTGGTGGGCGCATAAGGCGTGCTCTGCCAGGTCATTTCACCCGAACTCGGCGGAATAGAGCCGGCGATGATGTTGGAAACGGTTGATTTGCCGGCACCGTTCTCACCGAGCAGCGCCACGACCTCTCCCGCATAGATATCAAGATCAATGCCATGCAGGACTTCTGTCGGACCGTAGCTTTTGCAGATCTGACGAAGGGACAGGATAGGGGTATTGGCCTCTGTGGTCATGGCGCTACCTTGCTAGCAAGCGTTAAGGATGGTTCTCGATGAACTGCTCCACGTTATCAGCTGTGGTCAGTGTTGCTTCAAGCAGTTGTTCTGCGGGAACGTTCTCGCCATTGGCCAGTGCAATGGCACTGTCGACGGCCAGACGGCCCATGTACTGCGTTTGCTGTGTCGCTGTCACATCAAAAACAGCCGGTTATAGGTAAAAATGAAAAATGTACCGTACTGAGGCCTGCGACCCAGATTTGCTGCGGCAGGTTGGCCACCTTGACAGCCTGGGCGGCACCCAGTGCCAGTGCGTCGGCCTGACCCCAGACGATGCTCACGTTCGGGTGCGCCTGCAGCATGTTCTGGGTGATTTGAAAGCCCTCGTCCTGTGACCAGATCTGACTCCATTGTTCGGCCACTACTGTGATGCCCGGATATTCATCCCGCGCCTTCTGGCAGCCTTCGGAGCGATCAACTTCAGGGGTGGTGCCTTTCTGACCGTGCACGATGATCATCTCGCCTTCACCACCGGCGAGTTCGAAAATGTGCTTGCAGACGTTGTAGGCTGAGGTGACGCTGTCTGATGCGATGAACGTGTCGCCCGGCTCACCTTCCGCATTACGGTCTACATTGATAACCGGAACGCCGGCAGCACGGGCCAGACGGGCCGGAACTGTAGCGGCGGCTGCGCCTGCCGGGATATAAATAAACGCATCGATATCTTGCGCCAGGAGATCTTGAACCTGGTTGACCTGTGTGGCGCTGTCGCCTTTGGCGTCCACTGTGATGACCTCGATGCCTTTCTCGCCGGCATAGGCTTCAACCGATTGTTTGATCTGGTTGAAAAAGTTGGCCTGCAGATTAGCGACGGCCAGGCCAATCTTTTTAACCTCGTCTGCCGATGCCCCGATGGGGTGTAACGCGGCCGTTGCAACGGCAATTGCAGCCAGTAGCGATTTATTGACTTTCATATGGGACTCCTCATTCATGATTTCAGACATGGTTTCAGACATGACTTCAGGTCGACGTCGTCATCAACGGCGCACCAGGGGTATCCGGCAAGTAGCCGGACGTTGCATCAGCAGTATTTCCATCGATTGTCGATTAACTGCTAAAACATTTGTTTTTGCTCAGGATTTTTTTCTCAGGGTTTTTTTCTTAGGGCTTCGGCTGCTACAGCAAGCGCGATAACCACGCCAATGACAACCTGTTGGGTGAAGGGCGAAACCCCAAGTAAATTCAGACCATTGCGCAAAACGCCAATGATCAGAACGCCGACCAGGGTGCCAGCAATACCGCCGGTGCCGCCTGACAGGCTCGTGCCACCAATCACTACTGCCGCGATGGTATCCAGTTCGTAGGTGAAACCCGAGCTGGGCTGGACCGAATCGAGGCGGGCAGCCAGCACGATGCCGGCAAGACCTGCCAGCAGCGCCGACATGACGTAAACCCCGATTGTTGCAAGCTTGACGTTGATACCCGCCAGGCGAGCCACCTCGGGGTTACCGCCGACCGCGTAGAGGGTACGTCCACCGGAGCTGTAGCGCAGGAACAGCCAGCCGACCAGGAAAACCACCAGCATTAAACCCACGGTAACGGTCAGGAAGCCACCGTAGCGGATGATGGCCAGGAGATTGAACCAGCCGGGGAAACCCACGATTTGCTGCCCGTCGGTAATCATGTTTGCCAGCCCGCGTGCGACGGACATCATTGCCAGTGTAGAGATGAAGGCCGGCACACCGAAGCTGGTAATCAGGAGGCCCGATATCAGGCCGGCCAAGGCTGCCGCCAGCAGTGCGAACACGATGGCCAGAGGCAATGCCATTCCCAGTTCGTTGGCCAGATAACCCATTACCATCATGGCCAGCGCGAGCACCGAGCCAACGGCAAGATCAATGCCGCCGATCAGGATCACAAAAGTCATGCCGACAGCCATAATGCCGAGCACTGTGACCTGGTCGAGGATATTAAGGAAGTTACGGGTCGTCAGGAACGGATCGGTGGCTATGCTCAGGAAGACACAAAGAAGAAGTAAACCAAGCAGAGGTCCGGTTGCACCACGCAGCGAAAAAAGGCTGGCGAACCGAGGCATTATCGATCCGGAGTTGGGCATGGTGGTCATTGCTTTCCCTCTTAGAATATTTATTCACTATTGTTTAAAATTCTACGTTGCAGGTTTGCCGCTGTCAACACCTTTAATCATGCTATAAAAACGTGGTTTCAGAACGGGTGAAGAGCACGACCAGAAGTTGTTATTAAATTATAAAAATAATAATATTAATAACTTAATTTAAATTTATATTGATTTTTTGTAAATCCCGTGAGTAAGACGTGATGCTCCGTCCAATAATATTTCGTTGAAGGGCAATGGCAGACTTGACATAATCACAATATGAATTAATAATTCTTTCATGAATATTTATGCGGAGAAAAATGATGAACCCCCACGAATTACGCACCATCGCGAACCGTATTAGACGTCGCGATCTGCAAGCTGTTTTCGAAGCAGGGGCAGGCCATATTGGCGGCGAAATGTCTGTGATCGACCTGCTGACCGCGCTTTACTTCCATACTATGAATGTAAATCCGGCCGCACCGCTCGATCCGAATCGCGACCGTCTGGTGCTCAGTAAAGGTCATACTGCTTGCGCGTTTTACGTGACGCTGGCGGAGAAGGGGTTTCTGCCGAAAGAAGAGATCGCCACTTTTTTGCAACCGCATTCACGGCTTAACGGGCATCCGAATCGCACCAAGGTAGCCGGGGTTGAAAGCAATACAGGTCCACTGGGGCACGGGCTGCCGGTAGGGGTCGGCATGGCGACGGCTGCCAGGCTCGATAATGCGGCCTGGCGCACGTTTGTCATCACCGGTGATGGCGAAATGCAGGAAGGCAGCAACTGGGAAGCCATCATGGCCGCTGCCCAGTTCAAGCTCGATAATCTGACCTTGATTATCGACCACAACCGCCTGCAGCAGGGTGCCCGCCTGGTCGACACCAATAATCTGGCCCCGTTTGCCCCGAAAATCGAAGCTTTCGGCTGGGCCGTCGAGGAAATTGACGGTCACGATATGGCACAGATTTGTAAAGCACTGTCGCCTGAAACGATCACACCGGGGCGGCCGAAATGCGTGGTCGCGCATACCAACAAGGGACAAGGTATTTCCTTTATGCAGGACCGCGTCGAGTGGCACCACAAAGTGCCCAGTGCCGAACAATATAAACAGGCTATGGCCGAGCTTGAGGAGGCTGCGCAATGAACGCCCAGAGCAAACAGACACCCCTGCACGATTGCCGGGATGCGTTCGTCCAGACCCTGGAAGCCCTGGCCGAGGTAAATGCCGATATCGTCGCTGTATGCAACGACTCGGTCGGATCGAGCAAGCTGGGTGGATTCCGCGACAAATGGCCCGAACGTCTCATTAATGTGGGCATTGCCGAGCAGAATATGGTGGGTGTCGGTGCCGGCCTGGCCAATGGCGGTAAATTGCCCTTCGTTTGCGCTGCCGCCTGCTTCCTGACCGGTCGGGCGCTGGAGCAGATTAAGGCGGATATCGCTTATTCCAATACGAACGTGAAACTCTGTGGTATCAGCTCGGGCATGGCCTATGGTGAACTGGGGCCTACGCACCATTCCACCGAGGACTTCGCCTGGCTTCGGGCGTTGCCGAATATTGCCGTCATCGCGCCTTGTGACAGAATCGAAACCAGTGCTGCCGTGAAATTTGCCGCCGCTTATGATGGCCCGGTCTTTCTGCGACTGAGTCGGGTCGGCGTACCGGATCTGCTGCCGGAAAATCACACGTTCGAACTCGGTCGTGCCAACACGCTACGCGAGGGTGACGATGTGACGATTATCGCTAATGGTGTGCTCACTCACCGGGCGCTGGCTGCAGCCGGGTTGCTTGCCGGGCGGGGTATTTCGGCCCGCGTTCTGAACATGGCGACCGTGCGCCCGATTGATGCCGAGGCCATTGCTCGCGCCGCCGAAGAAACTGGCGCTATTGTCACCTGCGAAGAGCATACCGTGTATGGTGGTCTTGGCAGTGCGATTGCCGAAGTCGTCGTCGCTACCCGGCCGGTACCGATGAAAATTCTCGGTGTTCCAGGCGTTTTCCCGCCTACCGGGTCGGCTAATTTTCTGCTGGATGAATTCGGTATGTCGCCAGAAGGTATTGCCGACAGCGCAGCGATACTGGTCAACAAGAAGATATAAGGAGGGCAGGGTGCAACACGCAATACTGGCAGTTGATCAAGGGACCACAAACAGTAAGGCTATTCTGGTGGCAGAGACCGGGGCGATTCTTGCCCAGGGGTCGGCACCAGTGCAGACAAAGCACCCCGCTCCGGCTGGGTCGAGCAGAACGCCGCTCAGATCTGGCACAGTATCGTTGCTGCTATTGGCGAGTGCCTTGCCAACGGACCTGAGCTTGAGATTGCCGCGCTCGGTATTTCCAACCAGCGCGAGTCCGTGCTGGCATGGGATAAACACACGGGCGAGGGCGCTTGGACCGGTGGTGACCTGGCAGTGTCGTCGTACCGCCGCTGTTTGCGAAGAGCTCAAGGCTGCCGGACACGAAGACGAGATTATTGCGCGTACGGGGCTGCCACTGGACCCGTTGTTCCCAGCGACCAAAGTGCAATGGTTGCTCGAAACCCATCGTGGCAGTCTGGCCAGCGAGGATATCTGTATCGGCACGGTCGATTCCTGGCTGATCTGGAATTTCTCTGCTGGCAAGGTTCATGCGACGGACAGCTCGAATGCCGCGCGCACGCAGTTATACAATATTTCCGAAGCTGGCTGGGATGACCGGCTTTGTGAACTGTTCAAGGTGCCGCGCATCATGTTGCCTGCGGTGCGCGATTCGTCAACGGTTTTTGCCGTGACCCGTGGTGTGGATGGCTTGCCCGACGGCATTCCGATTGCCTCAGCGATTGGCGACTCCCACGGTGCGCTGTTTGGCCACGGTGCGTTTAACACCGGCGATGGCAAGATTACTTTCGGCACCGGCTCATCGGTGATGACCACGATTCCGGCGTTCATCGTGCCACCGAAAGGCATTACGACAACTATTGCCTGGTCCCTGCACGGCACGCCAACATACGCTTTCGAGGGCAATATTCTGGTAAGTGCTTCGATTTTGCCCTGGACCGCTACACTGTTAGGTCTGGCTGGCGTTGACGAACTGCTCGAACTCGCCCAGACGGTCGATACCGCGGAAGGGGTCACGCTCGTACCTGCCCATGTGGGTCTTGGCTCGCCGCATTGGCACGCCGCAGCGCGCGGATTGCTCTGTGGTCTGTCTTTCTCATCGGGCCCGGCCCAGGTGGCGCGAGCCTCAGCTGAGAGCATGGCGCTACAGGTTCATGATGTTTTCGAGATCATCGAAGCCAACGCCGGCTACGGCATTGGCCGTCTTTTCGTTGACGGTGGTCCAAGTCGTAATCCGTTTCTGATGAGCATGGTCGCAGGCTACCTCGATCACCCCGTCATTACGTGCCCGAGCACCGAGGCTTCAGCGCGGGGAGCCGCTTATCTGGCGGGGCTGGCAACCGGCGTCTGGCCGGATCTGGCAACGGTCGCAACCCTGGAAGAACACGGTGACACGTTATCTCCGGCTATGAATTCCGACACACGACGGCATACCCTGGACGCCTGGCGAAGCGCTATCGCGCGCGCAAAACTCGGCACATAAGTGACTCGGGCTTTTGAAGTTCTGCCTGGATTTTGCGCTTGTCAGGCAACGTAATCCAGGCCGGAATACCAGATTATCGGGAAAATTATTCTTTATCTTGCAAGTATCGAGATGATAAAACATAACGTTACCTACACTTAAAACGCCAAACGGAAAAATCCTGTGTCTCGATTAAATGAACTTAGGATGATTGCGCGAGTCGCGCAGATGTACCACATTGAAGGCCGCCGCCAGGCTGACATAGCGCGCCATCTTCATATGTCTCAGGCGACGGTCTCCCGCATGCTGAAGAAAGCACAGGATGAAGAAATCGTTCGCACGACCATCATTGCGCCGTCCGGCACTTATGTTGATCTTGAAGCCGCTCTGCGTGAGCGCTTCAATCTGCCTGAAGCGATTATCGTGGAATGCGCAGAGGACCGCGACGGCGCAATCATGGCGCGTATTGGCGAAGCGGCCGCGCATTTCATCGAGACGACGCTACAGGTTAACGAAATCATCGGCGTGTCCAGCTGGAGCGAAACCGTCCTCAAGATGGTCGATAATATTCATCCACAGAAAGCGGACAAGGCGAAATATGTCGTGCAGACATTGGGCGGCATAGGTAACCCAAGCGTGCAAAGCCACGCTACCCAGCTCACGACGCAGCTGGCCAAACTGACAGGGGCGGAATCCCGGCTGTTAGCTGCGCAGGGCGTGGTGCAATCGCGCGAGGCGAAGCTGGTTATGCTGAGTGACCCTTATGTTCGTGAAACGATGGATCTGTTCGGCAAGATCACCTTGGCGATTGTCGGTATCGGGCCCGTCGAACCATCAACGGTGCTGGCCCGTAGCGGTAATGTGTTCTCGGCAAATGAACTAGCCGAACTGGCCGAGGCCGGCGCGGTGGGTGACATCAGCCTGCGCTTCTTTGACTGTACCGGCAAGACCATAAAGACCCCCCTGGATGATCGCGTAATCGGAATATCGCTGGAAGAACTGGCCAGGGTGGACCGCGTTGTCGCTCTGGCCGGGGGACGTGCCAAGACCGAAGCTATTTTCGGCGCACTCAATACGGGCATTCTGGACGTACTGATCACTGACAAATTCACGGCAAAGCGGCTGCTTGAGTGTGAGAGTAAGGCCGCTGAACTTGCGGAGGAAACATGAGACGTTTTGAAGACAAGACAGTTGTCATTACAGGTGGAAATAAGGGCATCGGCTTTGCCATGGCGGAGCGTTTTGGTTCCGAAGGTGCCAATCTTGTGATTGCTTCGGTCGAGCCACAGGTTGACGACGCTGCCGAAGCGCTTCGCAACGCCGGGGCAAAGGTCGTCCCGGTTTTGTGCGATGTCACCGACAGTGCCGCCGTGCAGAGACTTTATGATACGGCGGAGGCAGAATTCGGCGGGGTAGATATTTCGATCCAGAATGCCGGCATCATCACCATCGCCAAGGTGGAAGACCTGACTGAAAAGGAATGGGACGCGACCCTGAACGTGAATACCAAGGGCGTCTTTTTATGTTGTCAGGAAGCTATCCGGCGAATGCGCAAATCCGGCAAGGGCGGTCGTCTGATCAATACCGCCTCGGGTCAGGCACGTGATGGTTTCATTTACACGCCGCATTACGCAGCCTCGAAATTCGGGGTTGTCGGCCTGACACAAAGCCTTGCCAAAGAGCTGGCCGAAGAGAATATCACGGTGAATGCGATTTGCCCGGGTATCATCAAAACCGACATGTGGGATTACAACGATCGGGTTTGGGGACAGATGCTGGGTGATTATAAACCCGGTGAACTGATGGCATCCTGGGTGCAGAACATTCCGATGAAACGCGCCGGCACGGGCAAGGATGTTGCGGGTCTTGTCGCTTTCCTGGCCAGTGAGGATGCCAGCTACATCACCGGCCAGACTATCAATGTGGATGGCGGTTTAATTATGTCCTGATAATTCAGAATGCTTTAGGAACGCTTTAGAAATGACCAGAAAATGAGCTTGGGCGCTGGAAGCATGCTTCCATTTAACGTTGCCTTTCTCATCCACTAGAGCACTGAGCGGTGAAGTGCCTCCCAAGCCGCAGCCGACCCCCCATGTTTTGCTGTTCATTAATGTAGATGTCATACCGTCCCAGGCGTAAACCCATATGCCCGCCCGGCGTATGGAACTGCGTCTGTGCAAGCGCCTCACCTGGAACATCAGGGTAATTGCCAATCACTATTTCCCGACCACGTCCGAGCAAACATACCGAGATCATGAAGGTGGGAATATTATTCTGTAAGTATTGAATAGGTTTACTAATCTGCAGGCTTGCGGAAATAACCCGGCTTCGTCATCAACGCAGGTGTGCTTCTTATTATTATTTGATTTAGATGCTATTACCTGCGCGTACAATCACATAGGATGTGATGTGTAAAGAGGGGATTTTGGCCCGGTTAGATGTCATCCAATGGCATCGGATTGCGCTGTGATCCATCTGCGCGCAGGTGGCTGACGTTAATAAGGCCATGACAAGTTGACGATGTAATAGCATGGGGGAATTCTCCTTGAATCTATCGGAGAACCTGTCGGGAGCGCACTCGGAATCAGCGTCCAGACAGGATGACGAGCAGGCTGAACAGCAGCGTTTGCAGTCTCTTTTGCTGGAGATATCCAGCGCCTTAAATAACGCTCTGCCAAGTTGTATTGACGATGAGCTTGAGCGCTGTCTGCAGATTCTGACCAAGGCGCTTGCCGTTGACCGGATAACGGTCTGGCGCTACTCCGACCACGAACAGCAATTTTTTTCCACCCATACACGCTGCGCTGATACGGTGAATTCGTTACCTTTGGCAAGCGTGAGCAAACAGACAGTACCCTGGCTTACAGGCCAGTTGCAGCAACATCGTAGCGTGGCCTGGAGCAGTCGGCAGGAACTGGCGGCAAAGGCACCTGTCGACGTTGCTGTGGTGGATCAAACCGATACACAGTCGGTACTCGTCATGCCACTACGTGCTGCAGCTCGCCTGATCGGTGCACTGCAGTTCAGCACTGTTCGTAACCAGCGTGTCTGGCCGTATACACTGATTCAGCCGCTGGCCTTGCTTGCGAACATGATAGCGGGTGCCCTGGAGCGTAAGCAGCAGCACGAATACCTGTCACGTCCGCAGGATAGTAAACAGCACACGGACTGGTTTTTCGAAAATAACATCGAAGGCTTATGGCGCGTCGATTTTGATCAGCCGATTCCTGTTGACCTGCCCGAGCACGAGCAGGTCGAGCTGATCTTTAAATATGGTTATTTTGGTGAGGTGAATAGCGCGCTGGTGCAGCAATATGGTGCTGTCAGCCCGGAACAATTAATCGGTACCCGTGTTGCTGAATTTTTGCCAGAAGCGTTACCCAGGTCTGTGCGTGCGCTAGCCAAGGCCGTGCGTTCGCGTTACCGGATTTCCGGGCTGGAAACAGTCGAAACAGATTTGAACGGCACTGAGAAAGTTTTCCGCCAGAATATGGTGGGCGAGATTGAGCGGGGGCAGTTGATTCATGTCTGGGGAAGCCAAAGCGACGTAACGGAACAACGGCATCTGGAAAAGCATATGCGCAACCTCTCGGCTGCCGTCGAAGCGGTCCAGGACGGTTGCATCCTCGTTGATGCCCAGGACAAAGAGATGCCGGTGGTTTTTGTAAATGCGGGTTTTACCACGGTGACGGGGTATTCCGCGGCTGATGTTCTTGGCCACAACTGCCGGTT
Source organism: Gammaproteobacteria bacterium (assembly GCA_041396125.1). Lineage (GTDB taxonomy): Bacteria > Pseudomonadota > Gammaproteobacteria > Competibacterales > Competibacteraceae > JAWKZG01. The sequence continues at coordinate 126,794 of JAWKZG010000007.1, forward strand.
GTTGCAGGGCAGGGATACTGATCCTGACGCGGTTGCGCGCTTGCGGGCGGCAATCTCCCAGGGCCGCGCCTGCTGGTGTGAACTGCTCAATTATCGCAAAGATGGCACCCCGTTCTGGAACCTGATGCGTTTGTCACCAATATACGACAGTGACGGGCTGTTAACCCATTACGTCGGCATTCTATCGGATATCACTAAACGCAAGCAGCGCGAGCTCGACAACCGGCAGTTGCGCGATGAACTGGCGCATCTGGCACGCGTCAATACCCTGAACGAGTTGACCGGTGCTCTGGCCCACGAAATTAATCAGCCACTAACCGCTATTCTCTGCAATGCCCAGGCGGCTGAGCGATTTCTGCGTAGCACCCAGCCTGATCTGGAGCAGTTGCGGGAAATCCTCGGCGATATCGTTGCTGATGACAAACGGGCCGGTGATATTATCAAGCGGCTGGGCTGGCTGTTAAAAAAAGAGGCCAGTCATTTTGCCGTGCTGGATATTAATCAGGCGATCCGGGATGTACTCACTCTGGTTCGCAGCGATGCCCTGATCAAACATTTGCGCATTATTCCCACACTGGCACCTGATTTGCCGGCTGTGGTCGGTGATCGCGTACAATTGCAGCAGGTGCTATTGAACCTGCTGACGAATGCGGGTCAGGCCATGAGCGATGTTAACCGCTCACTGATTGAAATTACCGCTCGCCAAAACGAGGCGCACATGATTGAGGTTGCCGTACGTGATCAGGGAACAGGCCTGAGCGCTAAGCACAGCCAGGACGTGTTCAAACCGTTTTTTTCAACCAAAGCGAAAGGCCTGGGGTTGGGGCTGTCGATTAACCGGACCATCATTGAATCTCATGGTGGTCGGTTGTGGGCTGAAAATAACCCCGATTATGGTGCGACCTTCCGCTTTACCTTGCCGGTTGCAGCAGCGCTGGAAACGATGTCACCTCACGCGGCTGCATCATGAGCAACAGCGCTTCATTCGACGCCAAGACAACGGATGTCCCGGCGCTTGTTTTGATCGTCGACGACGATATCGCGGTACGTAAAAGCCTGCAGCGGCTGTTGAGCTCAGCCGGCTACGAGGTCGAACTGTTTGCTTCTGCCGGTGCTTTTCTGCAGCGCTTACCCGCTGTGCATGCCGGGCGGCCCCGTTGTATTGTTCTGGATATGGTTATGCCGGAACTGGACGGACTGCAGCTGCAGGATCAATTAGCAGCGCAAGCGCATTACCCGCCGATTATTTTTCTCACCGGTCAAGGCAGCATTCCCGCCACGGTTCAGGCGATGCAACAGGGGGCGATAGATTTTCTGGAAAAACCGGTGGACGAAACAGACTTGTTGCCGGCCATCGAGCGGGCGCTGAGTCAGGATCGGCAACACTACCGGCACTGGCAGGAAATCGAAAACCTTCGCAGGCAGTTCAGCAGCTTGTCGGAGCGCGAACTTGAGGTCGTGCGCTATGTTATTGCCGGTCAGCGCAACAAGCAGGTTGCTTATCAGCTTGGCATCAGTGAAAAAACAGTAAAAGTGCATCGTGCCCGAGCCGTTGAAAAGCTTGGCGTGAAATCGCTGGCCGAGCTGGTGCAACTGGCTGCCAAAGCCGGTATCTCGCCGCTGGGCTGAGATACCCGGAATTCCCCCACAACCCAACAGCCGTTCTGCAGCGCTATTGGACTAAGGTCCAATACTGTTGTCCTGGCTATTGGCATAGAATCGTTTTGCATAATTCCCGGACTATCCGGCAACAAGCATAGCAAAACAACATTCATGATCTATGTCATCGACGATGATGTGTCCATTCGCAAAGCGCTGCAGCGGCTGCTGCAGTCAGCAGGCCTGCCGGTGTGTATTTTCCCTTCCGGCGATGCGCTGCTGGCGACGGTGGTTCCCGTCGCTGCGGATTGTCTGATTGTCGATATGCATGGCCCTGATGGCACAGGTCTGGAACTGCAGCAACGTTTGTTACAAATGGGCGTGCGTGCGCCGGTGATTTTTACCACCGGCTTCGACAGTGAAGAAACACGCTCGAAAGCGCGTCAGGCAGGTGCAGTAGGGTTTTTCCTCAAGCCGGTCGACGGTCAGGCGCTACTGGATGCGATTAATTTTGCACTCGATCAGACAGATTTCTGACGGTTTTCACCCCATAAGCCCTCGACTAAAAAAACAGGAATTTTCGATGCAAGGCGAGCTGTTTTCTCAAATTGTCCGACCCCAATGACGCCGCTTATCGGGTTTTGCTTTTATTCAATAATATAAATTCAATATAAATTTTTTAACACACTGTTATATAAAAACAAATAGAAAATAACAGTAGTTCTATTGGCCTAAAGTCCAATAGACGTTGCCGACGTTTTACAAGTAAGTTGACTGGCGTTAAAAAAATTTCGCAATGAAGCGGAAAATGGCTTTTTTAAGCAGCCTTTCTATAGACGGAGGATAGTAATGATTACTGTTTTACGACATGCCAGTTTGTTTATTCTACTCTTGCTGACATTCTCAGCCACGGCGCAGGACAAGCCCAATATCCTGGTGATCTGGGGCGACGATATCGGCCAATCCAATATCAGTGCCTACACCATGGGTCTGATGGGGTACCGCACACCGAATATCGACCGCGTTGCCAAAGAGGGCATGATTTTCACCGACTATTACGGTGAGCAATCGTGCACCGCCGGCCGGTCGTCTTACATCATGGGCCAGAGCGTTTACCGTACTGGTTTGTCGAAAGTGGGTTTGCCGGGTGCCGAACTGGGCATACAGGAAGAAGATCCCACTATTGCCGGCCTTTTGAAGGCGCAGGGCTATGTGACCGGCCAATTCGGCAAGAATCACCTCGGTGATAAAGACGAGCATCTGCCAACCAATCACGGTTTTGACGAGTTCTTCGGCAATCTGTATCACCTGAATGCGGAAGAAGAGCCGGAGAACGAAGACTATCCGAAGGACCCGGCTTTCCGTGAGCGCTTCGGTCCGCGCGGTGTCATCAGCTCAACGGCCGATGGCAAGATTGAGGACACCGGCCCGCTGACCAAGAAGCGAATGGAGACCGTCGATGACGAAACTGTCGACCGGGCGATAAATTTCATCGAACGGGCGCACGCATCTGGCAAGCCGTTCTATGTCTGGTGGAACGGTACCCGGATGCATTTCCGCACCCACGTGAAAGACTCGATGCGCGGCATTTCCGGCCAGGATGAATACAGCGACGGCATGGTCGAGCACGATATGCACGTTGGTAAATTGCTCGATAAGTTGGACGAGCTGGGCATTGCCGACAATACGATCGTGCATTATTCGACCGATAACGGTCCGCATATGAACACTTGGCCGGATGCGGCTTCATCTCCCTTCTTTGGCGAGAAGAACACTAACTGGGAAGGTGGCTGGCGGGTGCCGTCGATGGTGCGCTGGCCGGGCAAAATCGAGGCGGGTTCGGTGTCCAACGAGATCATGCACCATATGGACTGGTTGCCGACTTACGTAGCGGCTGCGGGTGTGCCCGACATCAAGGAACAATTGCTGCAAGGTGGCGTGCAGGCGATAGGCCGGACCTATAAAGTCCATCTCGACGGTTACAATTTTCTGCCGCACCTCACGGGTCAGGAAGAAAAAGGCCCGCGCCGCGAGATCTTCTATTTCGCCGATACGGGCGAGTTGACGGCTTTGCGCTATAACGATTGGAAAGCCATCTTCCTGGAGCAGAAGGAATACGCAACGCTGCGTGCCTGGATGGAACCCTGGACTGAGCTGCGCGTACCGATGATCACCAATCTGCGGCGTGATCCCTATGAGCGGGCGCATGTGACGTCTAACACCTATTTGGACTGGATGATCGATCGGGTTTTCTTCCTGGTGCCGGCCCAGACTTACGTCGCCCAGTTCCTCAAAACCTTCCAGGAATTCCCGCCACGGCAGAAACCAGCGAGCTTCAGCATTGATCAGGTGATGGAAAAGCTACAGACCAGCGGCGGCTCGAAGTAAACGCTGGCTTGTCTTAATGTGCAAGGGCTCATAGAGCCCTTGCTTTATTGTGATTACTGTCTTGCAGGTGGGTTCCAGTGACAGCCCGAGAGCAAATACTTGAACTTAAATCCCGCATGGCCGGGGACATCATCGGTCAGGAAGAAATTCTTGATCGCTTGCTGATCGGCTTGCTGGCCAACGGCAATCTATTAGTCGAAGGCTTTCCGGGACTGGCCAAAACGCGGGCGGTCAAAAGTCTTGCCAAACACCCTTGAGGCAGAACTGCGTCTGCATTCAGTTCACCCCGGATCTGTTGCCTTCCGATGTCACCGGGACCGAGGTTTATCATTCGATCGACGGGCAGGGCGAGTTCAAATTCCAGCCCGGCCCGATATTCGCCAATATTGCACTGGCCGACGAATCAACCGCGCGCCCGCCAAAGTCCAGGCAGCGCTGCTGGAGGCCATGGAAGAACGCCAGGTCACGGTAGCCGGTACCACCCATAAAATGCCCGAGCTGTTTATGGTCATGGCGACCCAGAATCCCATTGAGCAGGAGGGCACCTATCCGCTGCCGGAAGCGCAGATGGACCGGTTTCTGATGCACGTGATGATCGGCTATGGCGATGAAGCCGCTGAGGGACAGATCATCCGGCTGGTGCGCGGCGAAGAAAACAGCGTCAAGGCCAAGCCGGAAAAGAAAGAACCTATTTCCCAGCAGGTGGTATTTGATGCGCGCGCCGAAATCGACGCTGTGCATACCTCGGACGCCATCGAGCGCTATATGGTCGATCTGATCTTCGCCACCCGTTTTCCCGAGCGCTACAGCGAGCAACTGCAAAGCTGGATCGAAATTGGTGCCAGCCCGCGTGGCGGCATTGGTCTGGATAAATGCTCACGCGCTCACGCCTGGCTGGCCGGGCGTGATTATGTCAGCCCCGATGATGTACGGGCCATTGTGCACAATGTGTTACGCCATCGTATCAAACTCGGCTACGAGGCCAACGCCGAAGGCATCACAGCCGATCAGGCGGTGACCAGCATCGTGCAGCAGGTCGCTGTGCCCTGACCCCGATGTTGTTACAGGTGTTTTGGTCGTGACCAAAGGTGCTTACACGTCACTGGACGAGCTGATCCGGCTGAAATTCCGGGGCCAGGGCTTTCGTTTCTGCCGCGCCAGCCGATTCACAGCCTGCTGGCAGGGCGGCATGCTTCGCGTTTGCGTGGACGGGGTTTGAATTTCGAAGAAATCCGCGTTTATCAACCCGGCGATGACATTCGCGCCATCGACTGGAAAGTCACTGCCCGCACCCGCAAACCGCACTGCCGGGTGTATACCGAAGAGCGCGATCGACCAGCGTTGATTGTGGTCGATCAGCGAATCAATATGTTTTTCGGCAGCCAGCGGGCGATGAAATCAGTCACCGCAGCCGAAACAGCAGCGTTGGCCGCTTGGCGTGTGATCGGAGTGGGTGATCGACCCGGCGCGGTGATTTTCAATGACAGCGAGATCGTCGAAATCCGCCCGCATCGCAGTCAGCAGCGGGTGTTGCAGATCCTCAACAGTGTGCTGCAGCAAAACCAGGCACTGCGCGCCGACAGCACGGTGCGCTCCTGTCCCGAGCAATTGAACAAAGCCCTGGAGCGGGTCGTGCGGCTGGCGACACACGATTATTTAATCGTGCTGATCAGTGATCTGGATGGCGCTGATGAGCATACTACCCGACGTTTGCTGACCCGGCTGGCACAGCACAACGATGTGCTGGTGAGTCTGATCTACGATCCGCTGGAAACCGCACTGCCGGCGCAGGGGCGTCTGGTTATCAGCAATGGTGAACTGCAGCTGGAGTTCGACAGCGGCGATGCGATGCTGCGGAAACGCTTTGCCGAGGTGTTCAGCGCCCGCCTGGAGCAGGCCCGACAGTTATTGCAGCGACGGCAGATTCCGGTACTGCCACTGCACACCGGTTTGCCGGTAGCCGAGCAGGTACGCAAATTATTGGGCTATGCCGCCGGTACCCGGCGGGTTTAGCGGTGTCATAGGAAGCAGGAGTGACAGCACGCAATGGCTGAAATAACGACAAGCAGCAGGGGTGGCAGCGCTGCATTCCTCAATCCTTTGCTGATCTGTGCGCTGGCGATCACAGCGGCTATCGCTGCCTGGGGCTTATTCGACAACGCAGGGCTGGCGGCTTTTTCATCCCGTGTGGTCGGTTTCATGTTCAAGAGTCGCGGCTGGTTTGTGATGCTGACCGCCAGCACTATGTTGTTTGTCAGCATCGGTCTGGCCCTTTCACCCTATGGCAAGATCCGCCTGGGTCACGATGACGACCGTCCGGAGTTCTCCACCGTGAGCTGGCTCAGCATGCTGTTTGCAGCCGGTATGGGTGTGGGGTTGCTGTACTGGGGAGCAGCCGAACCTTTAACCCATTTCGAGATTACCAAGTCCATTGAGGGTGGCCAGAAAGGCGCTAGCGCTGCGTTGTTTATTACGAATTTTCACTGGGGGCTGCACGCCTGGTCGATTTATGCGGTGACCGCTTTGGTGCTGGCCTATTTTGGTTTCCGGCGGGGTTGCCCGCAGCTGATCAGTGCGCCCATTATCGCAACGTTCGGGCGGCGCGGCTGGACGCGGCTGGTGGGCGGGCTAAGCGATCTGATGGCCATCGTGGCTATCGCTATTGGTCTTGGCGGCTCTGTTGCCATGGGTGTATTCCAGATTCAGGACGGCGTAGTCACGCTGTTCGGCCTGGCGGGTGGTAGCGGCGTTTTGACGGGGGCGATTTTCGTCGCCCTGGTGCTCTGTTATCTGCTGCCGTTGATGGTTGATCTTGGCAAGGGTATGGCCTTGTTATCCAACGCCGCGATGGCAACCGCCGTAGTGCTGATGATTTATGTGCTGCTGGCCGGTCCCACCGCTTTTTTGATGAGCGGCATTGTTGAATCCCTGGGCGTTTATATGTCGAACGTGCTGGCCCAGGGCTTTCAGACCTACACGTTCTTTGATGCGACAGTCACTGACTGGTTCAGCGCCTGGACCCTCACGTATATGGTGTGGTGGCTCGCCTGGGCGCCGTTCGTGGGCGTGTTCATCGCGCGCATTTCGCGCGGACGTACCATCCGCGAGTTTGTGCTGGGGGTGGTGCTGGTGCCGACTGTATTCTCGATTCTTTGGTTCGGTGTTTTTGGCGGCATTGGATTTTTCGCTGTACTACGCACCGAGACACCGATTCTGGCTGTGGTTGCCAATAATGTCAGTGCTACGACATTTTTCGTGCTGGAGCACCTGCCGCTGGCCAAACTGACGACATTGGCCACCGTCATCGCCGCGTTTCTATTCGTGGTGACGAGTGTTGTCAGCGCAGCTTATGTGCTGGCTATGTTTTCCAGTCAGGGCGATCTGAATCCCAGAGTCAGGGTCAAGCTGATCTGGGGCGTGCTGCTGGGTGCGTTGGCCCTGGTGATGATCCTGTCGGACAGTATCGCTGCGATCAAATCCATTATTGCCCTGGGTGCGTTGCCTTTTGTGTATATCGTTCTGCTGCTGATGGTGTGCCTGTTGAAAGCACTCAGGACGGAACAGCCATGAACGAATTTTATAATCTGCTCGACACGATACTGAACATCTCTGTCTTTGCGTTCGTGGGTTGCCTGATCTGGCTGTATCTGCGAAAAGATGATGGGAGCGACCAGTGAGCAGTCAATTTGCTCCGGCGCTAGAATTATCAGGATACAGCTGATGGACGCGCTGGTGCTGGACACGGGGCAATCGACTGCTGACCTGTTCGGCAGTGATCGTATGTGGGGACTCAAAGAACTGCCTTTGCCAGACCCGGTCAGTTACTGGCCGCAGACAGCGGGCTGGTATGTGTTGTTACTGTTGCTGCTACTGCTGGTCGCGTTACTGGCCTGGCTGCGTTGGCGACGCTGGCAACGTGACGCCTACCGGCGTGATGCGCTGAGCCGGCTGCAGGCTATCGCCGATACCTTGAATAACCCCGCCGGGCAGATAGCAAATCTGACCGAGTTGCCCTTGATACTGCGTCATGCGGCTTTGCGGGCTGGCCGGCGGCAGGACGTTGCCAGTCTGCGCGGGCGGGACTGGATCGCCTGGTTGAATGCCTGCGCGGGCCAAACCCTGTTCGACGATGAAGCGGCTGCACTGATCGATCAACTGCCTTATGCGACCCCTGCGTCTTTAGCGGTGTTACGGGATGAGCCGCGCACGCAAAAACTGCTCGACGCCAGCCTGAGCTGGGTGCGGGAACACCGTGCTGCAGTTTGATTACCCGCTGGCCTTTTTGCTGCTGCCTCTGCCGCTGCTGGTGTACTGGCTGAGCGGCGCGTATCGTGATCGCGGCCAAGCTTTGCGGGTGCCGTTTTTTCAACGTCTGGTCGAGCTGACCGAACAGCAGCCCAGAGCCGGCGCGGTGGTGATCCGCAAAACCCTGCTGCAGCGAGCGGTGCTGGCCTTGAGCTGGGTGCTGGTCGTGCTCGCCCTGGCCCGGCCCGAATGGGCTGGTGAACCCATTGTGCAGGAAATCGCTGCCCGTGATCTGTTATTGATTGTCGATCTGTCCGGCTCGATGGAGGCGCAGGACTTCAGCGATGCCGAAGGCGCAAAAGTGACCCGCCTGCAGGCAGTCAAGCAGGTGCTGGACGAGTTCATCAGTCGGCGTCAGGGCGATCGCCTGGGCCTGGCTGTTTTTGGCGATGCTGCGTTTCCGCAAACCCCGTTTACCGAAGATCACGCAACCGTCAGAACCCTGCTGGACGAGTTACAGCCACGTATGGCCGGCCCGAAAACGATGATGGGTGATGCTATCGGCCTGGCAGTGCGGCTGTTCGACGCCAGCGACAAAGACAATAAAGTGGCGATCCTGTTGACCGACGGCAACGATAGCGGCAGCCAGATGCCGGTTACGCAAGCTGCCAGAATCGCTGCCGAGCGCGGTATTACTCTGTATAGCATTGCTATCGGCGACCCAACTACAGTTGGTGAAGACGCACTGGATACCGGGATACTGGAAACCATTGCTGAACTCACTGGCGGCCGCTTCTTCCTGGCTCTTGACCGTGCCGAACTGGATGCCATTTACGCCGAACTGGATAAACTGGAACCGAACAAGCTCGATACCTTGTCCTACCGGCCGAAGCGGGCGCTGTTTCATTATCCGCTGGCCGTGGCGCTGCTCGCGCAACTGCTGCTGGCGGCAGGAATGATAGCTGGCAGCGCACGCACCAGGCAGACACATGCTTGACGACGGCGGTCTGAGTTCGTTTCACGTCCTGCGGCCCTGGTGGTTGTTGCTGCTGCCGCTGTTGCTGTGGCTGCATCTGCGCCTGCGTCGTACCTACAGTACCGCTTTGCAGTGGCGCGATACGATTGCGCCGCATCTGCTGCAACACCTGACATTGGATGGTGCTAGTCACAAGGCCTGGCGAATTCGGCCCTATCAATTGATGACGCTGGCCATGATGCTGGCCGTGCTGGCGCTGGCAGGACCGAGCTGGCGACCGGAAATCACGCCGTTCACCGAAGATCGGGCCGCCCTGATCGTAGCGCTGGAATTGACGCCCAGCATGCTGGCGGTGGATCAGCCGCCAACCCGGCTGGAACGCGCCAAGCAAAAACTGCGCGACCTGCTGAGTCGGCGCAAGGGCGCACGGACTGCACTTATCGCCTACGCCGGCAGCGCTCATACCGTACTGCCGCTGACCGATGACAGCAGCCTGATCGAACTGTATCTGGAATCATTGACGCCTGCGCTGATGCCCGAAACCGGCGCTGACGCCGCCGCAGCGCTGGCGCTGGCCGAACAAATGCTGGCTGCTGAGCCTGCGCCGGGTACGGTTCTGTTCATGACGGACGGTATTGACCGCACCCTGGCGAGTGCTTTCAATAAGCCGCAACAGCAGGAACAGATTCTGTTGCTGGCGTTTGGCAGTGATGCCGGGGGGCCGGTTCGGGCTACCGAAGGGATCAGCGAGGGGATCGCCCCTGGCGTGGATATGAGCGGGTTGCGGGCGGTTGCCGACGCTGCGGGTGGTGAGCTGTGGCGCAGCACGGTTGACACGGCTGATATCGATCAGCTGATGCGCCAGGTGCGCACCCATCTGGTCAATGCACTAAGCGATGATGCCAGTGTGCGCTGGCACGACGCCGGCTATTATCTGGTCTGGCCGCTGGCCTTGCTGCTGCTGTTGTGGGCGCGGCGCGGCTGGACGGTGCAGTGGTCCTGAGATGCTGAGCAGAACTGCTGTCGCACTCCTGTTAACGCTGACCGCGTTGCCGGTTCGGGCTGATTTTATCGACTGGTGGCTGACACCCGATCAGCAGGGACGTTATTACTACGCAAAAGGTGAGTACGCGAAAGCGGCGCGTGCGTTTACCCAGCCACGCTGGAAGGCGCTGGCCTTTTACGCTGCAGCGGATTACGCCTCGGCAGCAGCGCTGTTTGCAACGCTGGAAGATGCCAGCGGCTATTTTTATCTGGGTAATGCATTGGCACGGCAGGAGCAGCTCACCGAAGCGGTAGCTGCGTATCAGCAGGCACTGGCACTGCAGCCTGAGTTTCCGGCTGCTGAATTCAATCTGGACTGGGTGCAAGGCCTGTTGCAGCTGGACCAGCAAGAGTACGAAGACGCTGGCGGCACCGGCGGCAAACTCGGCGCTGACAGAGTTGTTTTCAGTGAACGGGCGGAACAGGCGGTGCAAACAGCCACTACGCAGGAACTGCAGGCCGAAGGTCTAAGCGAACAACAACTGCAGGATATGTGGATGCGCCGGGTGCAGACTACGCCGGGCGATTTTCTGCGCCTGAAGTTCATCTATCAGCGGCAGCAGGGTGAATCCACAGTGGATGATTCCACAGCGGGTACATCCACAATTGGCGGGGACACAGCGCAGTGAACCGGGTCTGGCTGCTGCTGAGTGTGCTGCTGTTGCAGACTGCTGCGGCGCAGGAGGCGGACGACCTGATCGGCAATGGTAATCTGCGGGTGCGTGCCTATCTGGAACCAGCGGGCGAAGTCTCTATCGGTCAGCAGCTGCAGTTGTATATCGAGATAGCCACCAACACCTGGCTGACGCAGCCGCCGCGTTATCCCGAGCTCGATCTGGCCGGGGTGATTGCTCTGCAACCGGCGCAATCCGGCGGGAATTTCAGCGAACGCGCAGGGGGTAAAACCTATGCCGGGGTTCGCTACCGTTATCTGTTGTATCCGCAGCGTGTCGGCGAATTTGTGATCCCGCCGTTTAGCCTGACCCTGGCCGTGGCGACCGATGCCAAACCGGTTGAAGTCACAACAAGTACCTCAGCGTTGCCATTCAGTGCGCTCATGCCGGCGGCAGCAGCCGATCTATCGCAGTTCGTGACCAGTTCCAGGCTGACGGTGACGGAAACCTATGAACCCGCACCGGAAGGGCTTAAAGTTGGAGATGCTATCACCCGCACAGTCACGATCAAGGCTGATAATGCGCTGGCACTGTTACTGCCCGAAGTTCGCTTTACCCCTGTTGACGGATTGCAGGTTTATCCGGCGCAAGCCCGGCTTACTGACAGCACCGAACGCGGTCGCTATCGTGGCCAGCGGGTCGATGCCGTGACCTATGTGCTGGAACAGGCCGGTGATATTGAACCGCCGGCTATCGAGCTGTATTGGTGGCAGCCCGATGAACAGATTCTGCACACTGAGACACTGCCCGCTGTGCGTTTTAATGTCGCGCAAGCGCTGCCCGGCGAAAGCCTGAACGGGCTTGAATCTGCCCAGCCATCAGGTGAAACCTGGTTGAGCATCCTGGGTCGTTGGGCACGGGCGGCGCTGGACGGGTTGCTGGCGCATCTCGCGGGTTTAACTCTGCTGGCTATTGTGCTGTATCTAGTCGTACTGACAGGGCGTAAATACCAGGCTGCCGTGCTGACCTGGTGGCACGCTTACCGGCAGCGAGAGCAGGCCTCGGAACAGCGCTATTTCCGTGAGTTCTGCTGGGCCTGCTGGGGCGCTGACGAATCGCAGATCATGGCATCTTTCTGGCGCTGGCTGGATCGGTTACCAGCCCGGTTCAAGGTGAGCAATGCGCGAGAACTGGCCGCTGCTGCTGATGCGCCCGAGTTTGCCGTGCAATGGCGCGCAGTTGAAGTTTCGCGCTATGTGCCAAAAACGCCTATTCAGGCTAATCAGGCCATTGAAGGTGACACATTACTGCTGCAGGTCGCCCAGGTCAGACGCCAGCTTTTCACGCGCTCGAAGCAATCAACAGCCGTTGATTCATCCTTGAATCCGGACGTAAAACCTGAGACATGATCTGATCTGAGCACAGCAGACTACAGTGCATGCCGACTCAGGATGCGCTGGGCTGAGCGGGTATCGCGACGCGGTTTGAGAGGGGAGAGCCGGCTATGAATGAAATCAGACGCTGTTCAGGACTCATCCGCGTGGCAGCAGCAGAATCCGGCGGACTTCCTGGATGGTATGCGGATTGGCCTGGGTCGAATGACCGGAGCGTACCACCAGCTCGGAGTCAGCATCTTCCAGATGTGCGCTGCTGTATTCCACCACCATCGCTACCGCCTTCCGGCGGGCCGTCACCACGCACCGCGACAATAGAATGCACGCCGACACCGGGGGCAATCGGCAGCGGCGACAGCGCTTTGACAAAGGTACCGCCCGGCGTCACGGCGTACACGCTGCCAGCGCACGGGTGTGGCGGGAAAAGCATCCGGGTTTTGCGGTGGCGAGGTCACTGGTTACGCGGCAGAATATTGCCCTGGTAGCTGAACCAGACGGGCAATCTGCTGACTGATCCACGCTGCCGGCGACATAACTGCCGCGATGGGGTGTAGCAATAAAAACCAGCCGTTTGACGAAAGGCAGCGGCTTAATGAAAAAGCGCGCCGCAGCAGGGCGCGATCTTCCGGCGACAGCGTGAGTGCGTCCAATGGTTGCCGACTGAACTGATCCCACAGCCAGTCACCGGTGCTGATAGCGGTCATTTTGGTCAACAGGCCGCCCTGGCTGTGACCGATGACGACCATGCGCTGCAGTGCCTGATCCTGACCGTTCGGGTCCAGCTGGCTAATCGCCTCCTGCAGCGATTGCCGCAGCACCAGGGCGGAATGCAGGATCGGGTTGCCGGTATCGTAAAGAAAACCAGAACTGGAAGTGCTCGCGGATCAGCGGGTCACTTTGCAGATCATTCAGCATATCAGCCCAGCGGCCCGGACTGGACGCGGTGCCATGGACAAACACCACCGGATAACGGCCCGGACGATAAGGCTCAATAGCTGCCAGCCGGGTTTTTTCCTTGCTTAATAAATCGCCGAACAGAAAGCCCTTGTATTCCCATTCCCAGCTGCGCGAGGTGCTAAGTCCGTAAGCCAGGGCGGCGCTGGGTTCACTTTCCAGCGGAATCTCCTGCTGATCAATCGTTACCGCAGTAGCGTCGGACGGGAGTAAATCTCCAGTGCCGCCTGCAGACGGTTTTGCAGCAATTGCTGGCGGACGTTATGGATTCTCAGCAGTACGCTGACCGGTACTTTGGCGCGTGGTGCGACTATATCCCAGGCTTCCGGGCCGGGTTCCGGTATGGTGGTGCTGGCTACCAGCGGTGCGCCGATACCGGCCTGGCGATAACGGTTTATAAGACCGTTAATAACCAGATCGGCAGCGGCAACAAAATGGGTGAACTGCCGCTTATTCCAGTAGAGCTGGGCGGGATCGAGACTCAGCTGCAACTCGCCAAAGAGCAACGGATAGCGACCGGCGCGCAGTTCAACCTCGGCCTCCTGGCCGGTGGTAAAACCGGCGGTGATACCCCGGTTGTAGAGGTCAGCCGCAAGCCGCAGGCGCGGATCGAACGGGTTTGGCTGCAACGCCGCATCATCTGGAAACATGAAAGCATAGGCATATATCGAAGCTGCCAGGTAGTAGGACGGTTGATGTTTGGTCAGCGCCTGCTGGAACGACAGCTCGGCCAGCGCGAACAGCCTGTCTACGCTGTCCGGGTCGCTGCTGTCAGCGCTCAGTCCGGCAACCATGACATCGTGCAAGGTAGCCAGTGCCCGGGTCGGTTCTGCGGTGTATTGTTCGGTCAGATCCGACTGGCGCAGCACAATCTCCGGTATAAGCACTCAGGTCACCGGTTGACAGGACATTGCGGGTCAACTCGTGATGAACCGTCTGCAGATCGGTTACCTGGACGCCAACCGGCGTGCTGCAGCCAGCTGTCAGCAACGCCAGAACGATGATCAGCGCGGGTAGTCGCGCAAGCACATTGGGCCATTGTCTGGCGTTGGATCGGCTGCCGCCCGTTGCGCATTGCATGGGGATATCTGCTCCTGCCTGGCGGGTTTTGGGTTACTGGATTTCCTGTACTGAAATCGCTACCGATTGCTGATACGTCATGATGACCATATCACCCGGGTCGATATTGTCCAGATTGGTACTCTCCCGCACTTCGACCGTTTGCAGAACAATAGCGGGTTCGCCTTGCTGCTGACGCTTGATAGTGACAGTGCGGGCCTCCGGGTCGATGGCCATGACTTCCGCCGTCACAGTAATCTGACTGATGGCCAGACCGCCCGGTTTCTGGCCCGGTTCGACGTGGGCGGTATCCACACTGACTTCGGTGCGCAGGGTTTTATCCTGCGATTCGGTAACCTCGATTGCGAGCGCCCGGTACAGCTGGGTGATAACGGTATCGCCGATGTCAATCTGGTCAAAATTGCGCACCTCGTCGCCGACGATAGTTTGCGCAATAGTGCCCTGTTCGTCCTGCAGGGTGATCTGCCGGGTAGCAGCATCCACAGCGATAACCTTGGCGGTCAGGGTGGTGAGCTCGCGCTCCAGCACCGAGGGCTTGCTGGCGCTTTCCTGTGCAAGCAGCGGCGGCAGTGCGGTAAACATCAAAAAGCTGGCGAAAAGCAGGGGTTTTGCATAATGCATGATGAATGTCCTTAAGCAATAGTGCGCGTTGGATGAAAAGGGTTTGATAATAATGAATAGGTGCCTGGGGGTAGGGCAGACCAGGGGCAGGGTGGCTGGCTCATTGTGCAAACAACCAGCGCCCGTCGTCCTGGCGACAGAATTTAAGTTGCGACTGGCGGTTCAGACCCTTGGCCGTATTACTGATGATGACCTGACGGCAGCGCATGCCG
This sequence comes from Gammaproteobacteria bacterium, assembly GCA_041396125.1. Classification (GTDB taxonomy): domain Bacteria; phylum Pseudomonadota; class Gammaproteobacteria; order Competibacterales; family Competibacteraceae; genus JAWKZG01. The sequence goes on from JAWKZG010000007.1 coordinate 141,921, forward strand.
TCCTGTTCTGTTGTGTCCAGCGGCGTGACCGAACCCTCACTGCGGGTTTTTTCGTTGCGCCAGTCCAGCGCTTCGTTATCCGGCTGGTGCTCCAGGGCATCATCCAGTGACTGTTTGAACAAAGCCAGATCATCGTCATTAAAATAACGGATTGGCCCGTCTTTCAGAAACATCGGCGGCTGCGCCCAGCTGGCGCTCATGGCCAGGCTCAGAAAAATACTAAGCGATAACATTTTCATAATGACTATACCTGTTGCGGGACGGCCGCGTTGTGCCACTCCCGATAATCGTAGTGATCGGTTGATCAGCGTTTACACTCAGCCTGATAGCGCTCTTCCAGGGCCGAGCGGCGTAAGGGCTTACCGCGCAGGGCGTCGAGCTGCTTGGCCATATCCAGACAGGCCGACGACGTTTCTGCTGCGCGCCGGGCGCGAAAGCTGGGCTGTGCCTGCGGAATCAGATTCGCAGGCAAGGGCGATTCCTGCTGCGCTTGTTCCAGCACAATAGTTTCGGTTGCACTGCTGCTGGCAGGTGTGGTGGCTTTACATTCGTTACGGTTTTCGCCGTGCTGTGGGCAGTATCTGTCGCGGTGCAGCCAATCATAGAGCCCAAAAGCAGCATTGCGAACAGTGCTCGGGATAGCGAAAAAGGGGATATCAAAGTTGGTAATCGTGGTGCAATCACATAACCTCCGGATTGGCAGTCAATAGTCTGACAGCAAGCCCGCCATTTTGGCGTTCGTATCTTTGCTGCAAATAAAATTCCGTCTCTTTCAATTTGATCATACTATAAAGCCAATACGGGCAGTTAATACGCCTTGTTGCCTGTTTGGGGATGTTTATTGGCAAGAATCATCCAGGCTGATCGCTAGCCAAATTTTGCTTGCCGTTGCCTGTATTGAAACCATGAGTCGTTTGTGCAATAAAAATTTGAACCCTGCAAAAGAATATTTTGCTAATCGCCCCCGCACCGATTTTGCGGGTTACCGCAGCGCAGGCTGAAATGACCTTTTATGGTCTGGCTGAATTTGCGGTGAAGGTGCAAGACAACATCTGGGATGTGATCGAGAGTAGCAGCCGGATTTCGATAGCTGGATGGGTATCCAGCGCGGTCAGTACCTGATCCTTACCATGTGCAGCGCGCTGTTCCGGGCGGGTTCGATGGCGACCGAATCAGTACGGGGAAAGTCCAGGGGCAGAGTGGCGCAGCCGCTCAGAACAAATAGCAGGAAAACCAGTCCACCAAGGCAAATAGCGCTGCGCATGGCTGTTTCCCTGTGGTAACTGGCTGTGAAGGGTCGGGCTGTTGTTGTACTGATTTTGGAGACTGTGCTGCAACAGCCTCCAGGTACAAATATGTCTTGCCCGAAAAAAGGGACGACGAACCTTATTTTAGGTGACCGGTGTCAGGATGATTTCAACCCGCCGATTCATGGCCCGACCTTCCGGTGTATCGTTCGAGGCAATCGGGGCGCTGGGACCCACGCCACGAATGACCAGCCGCTGCGGGGCGACCTGTTGACTGGCCAGATATTGGGCGACGCTGTTCGCGCGCTGCTCGGACAGACGCTGATTGGTTTCCATCGAACCGGTGCTGTCGGTGTGGCCTATAACATCGACATAGGTTTGATTGTATTCCTCCAGTACCAGCGCGACGGAATCCAGCACCGGGTAGAAATTGGCGGTGATATCGGACGAGTTGGTCGCAAAGGTGATATTGCCGGGCATATTCAGCACAATGCTGTCGCCCTGCCGGGTGACACTGACCCTGGTTGAGCGCAGACGATCACGCAATTGCGCTTCCTGCTTGTCCATATAATTGCCGATCAGCCCGCCGGTGAGTGCACCAACACCAGCCCCGATCAGTGCGGCTTTGCGCGAATCCCCGATAATAACGCCGAGGGCGGCACCGCCCAGGGTGCCGATCAAGGCACCTTTGCTGGTTTTATTGACCTCCTGTTCGCCGGTATACGGATTGGGGCTCTGGCAACCGGTCGCGATAGCCGCGAGGATGACGCCAAACAGTAGGGATTTTAAAACGCCCAGACACTGTGTGCCGTGGCGAAGAGGGGTGGGACTGGGCAGGGTTTGCGATAAATGCATACTGAAACTCCGATGGGTGGTTGGTAAAAATAAAAAATAGAATAGAAACTGCGTTGATATCATATCAGGGATATGACGGGCGTCATCGCTGTTACCCCTAAAGCTGCCCGAAAGCTGTAGCTCAGGCACCCGCTGCAGGATAAACAGCATTTGGGCAGGCTCACAAATATATAATTATGGTTCGCGTTTGGACGAGTCATACAGTTCTTTGTGATGTCTGCTCATATAGTCGGAGACATGAATACCGACCAGGCTTGCGACCAGAATCGCCAGGTAAAACTGGCCGGCGATGGCTTCCATATAAACCAGAAACCGGGCGATCGGCGTTACCGGGGTAATATCGCCAAAGCCCAGTGTGGTCAGGGTAACAAAGCTGAAGTACACCAGCGTGTCGAAATTTGCATACCAGTGAGCCGGCGGCAAACCTTTTAATGCGTCTGGCGTTATTTCCAGCAGCAGCAGATAAAGAATGCTCCAGGCCAGTCCGAGCAGCAGATAGATGCAAATCGCGCCAAGAATTTTGTTGGTATCGATCTGGCCGGTAAACAGCACTTGCCGGATCGCACGCCAGGTGCTGAGCGAGAAAAAAGCCAGCATAACCAGCAGGTGCAACACATCCAGCCCTTTCAGCTGCAGGAACTGGCCTGCCAGAGTGAGCAGGGCGAGGGCCACCTGAAACCCCAGCCAGGTTCGATACCAGACCCGATTGGCCCGTGCGCCCCAGACACTGATCAGCAGTGCCATGACGATGGTTGCTTGCAGCAGCGTATGGCCTAACACGCTGGAAAACTGTCCCACCAGCGCGGTGCCGAACAGTAAAAGCGTCAGTGCCACGGTCAGGTAGAGGAAATTGTCACGCTCGGTCAGATAAGCAGGCATGATCGGGCTATCCAGTCCTGCGCGGGTTATCCACCCAGCATGCCGACACTGTAAAACCGCACCGGCATGCCGTCCTGCAGCAGATGGGTGCCGGCGGTGACAATGCGCTCGCCGACCTGTAGCCCCTCAATGACCGTAACCGCCGTATCGGTGGTCGGGCCGAGCTTGACCGCACGCGGGCTGACCGTCATTGCTTCGGCATCGACCACCCAGACCTGGGCCGTATCGTCACTGCCTCCGCCGCTGATGGCACTGCGCGGCACCAGAAAGCTGTTATCGGTAACGGGCTTGCGCAGATGGCTGACAAACGTCGCAGTCATGCCGGGCAGCAGGGTGACATCTTCAGGGCTGATCATGCGCAGCGTAGCGCGGTAGGTCTGGGTATTGGTATCAGCACGGGTGGCGATTTCCGCCAGTTGCACCGGAAAGCTGCGGTCCGGCAGCGATTCGAGATCACTGCTCCCACTTCCTGGCCCAGCGGGATCTGCTTGGTGCCAGCCATAACCTCTTCGGGCACATCAACCGTGATCTCGATACTGACAATCGCTTCCAGTTCGATAATGGTCTGTTTGGCCTGCACGTTCTCGTAATTATTGACATGCTTGACCGCTACCAGACCGTCAAAGGGTGCCAGTAGTGTGGTGTCGTCAAAGATTTTTCCGGGCCTGCGCGGTATCGGCCTTGGCAATCTCGTACTCCGATTGTTTGCGGTCAAATTCGGCTTTGGATATCGGCGAGGTTTTGGTCTTGATCAATTTTTCAAAGCGCTGGTACTGGCTTTGGCACCAATTTCAGCTTGGCGGCTTGTAACGCCAGCTGATTTTCATAATCGCGCGGATCAAGGCGGGCCAGCAGATCGCCTTTTTGCACTTGCTGGCCTTCGACCACCGGCAGCTCGATCGGTGGTCCATAGCCGAACCTGGAACGCCAGCTGTGTGCGCTCGGCCGCCTGTACCCGGCCAGGTAACACCAACCCATCGCCCTGAGTGGCGCTATCGAGTATCAGTGTTTTGACCAGACGCGGCGTACTGATTGCCGCCGCTGCCGATTCGGGGTCTGCTGGCTGGCTGTGGCTGCTGGTGGTCAGCAGTAAGCCCAGCAGTAGCAGCAATGGCCCTGTGTGTGAGTTGGTAGATAGCAAGTTGGCAGATAACGGGTTTGTCAGTCATGATGCACTCCCGCAGCAGCGGACGGGTTTGTCGGAGCGGCTCGGAATCCGATACACCGTGGCATAGAGCACCGGCACAATCAGCAGTGTGAGCACGGTCGCGAAACTCAGACCGCCGATAATGGTGACCGCCATGCCGATGTAAAAAGGGTCTTTGAACAGCGGAATCATGCCGAGCACGGTGGTTGCTGCTGCCATGGCCACCGGTCGCATCCGGCTGACCCCCGATTCAATAACCGCGTTGAGTGGCGTCCGGCCTTCGGATAATTCCTGATTGATCTGATCAATCAATACGATAGCGTTCTTGATCAGCATGCCGGACAGACTCAGAAACCCCAGCATCGCCATGAAACCGAACGGCTCGTTCGCAAGCAGTAAACCAACGCTGACACCGATTATGGCCAGCGGTACGGTCAGCAGAACCACCAGCGGCTGGCGCAGATTATTGAACAGGAGCACCAGAATCAGCACCATTATCATGACCGGCACCGGAATGCCGGCAGCGATATAACTTTGTGCTCGCGCCGAGTCTTCGTACTCACCCCCCCATTCCAGTTTGTAACCGGGCGGCAAGTCGATGGCCTCAAGATCGGGTTTGATGCGGGCCAGCAGATCGCTGGCCAGCTCGCCCATGAAGGCATCGGCCCGAACCTCGATAGTGCGCACCCGATCACGCCGCTTGATGATGCCGTCATCCCAGCGTGCCTCGAAGCCGCTGACAACCTGGCGCAGTGGAATAGCCAGCTGGGCGACATCACTCCAGATCTGGATGTCGTTGATACTGTCCACATCACGGCGTTCTTCCGGTGGTGGCAGGGAGATGATCGGGATCAGTTTATTGCCCTCCCGATACAAGCCGACCGGCAAACCGTCAAACGCGCTTTTAACGGTATTGGCCAGTTGTTCGCGGGTTATCCCGGTGCGCCGCGCCTGGGCTTCGGAAAATTGCGGAGCCAGCACTTTGATCGGTTCGCGCCAGTCGGTCATAACGATCTGTGGCTCGGCAGTTCGGATGATGGCTATCGCCTGATCCGCCAGTTCGCGCAGGACCACCGTGTCAGGGCCGCTGAAACGGGCGCGTACTTTGAAGGTGGAACCGGGCCCCAGCTCGAATTTGCTGATGACCGGCTGGGCATCAGGGTAGTGCTGCCGGATATAGGTGTAAATATCGGCTGCCAGTGCCGGTATCTGTTTATAATCATCGACATCGGCAATCAACAGGCCATAGCTGGGATTGCTGTCTTCCGGGCCGTAGGTCAGCTGAAAGCGCAAGGCACCGGCACCGATATAGCTGGACACGCCGGTGACGCCGTCAAGTTCGGACACATAGCGCTCGATAACCTTCATGTCCTCTGAGGTGGCGCGGATATCCGAGCCCTGCGGCATCCAGTAATGCACTGTAAACTGGGGCTGGCTGGAACTGGGGAAAAAACCGGCTTTGAGCTGGCCGAAGCCGTATACCGCAGCAGCCAGCAGGACCAGCATCAGCAGCAGGGTCAAATAGCGCACCCGGATGGAAAAACGCAACAGGGCACGATAGCTGTTATAAAACCAGCCGCCATAAGGCTCTTCGCCTTCGCTGATGCGTTCCGGCTTGATATACATATGGCACAGCAGCGGTGTCAGCGTTAAAGCTGTGATCCAGCTCAGCATCAGCGATATCAGCATGACCAGAAACAGGGAGCGGGTGTACTCGCCGGTATTGTCGGCGGAAAAGCCAATCGGCACGAAGGCCAGGACCGCGATAATGGTTGCGCCCAGCAACGGTGTGGCGGTTTGCGTCACGACTTCGTTGGCCGCCTTGATCCGGTCCATGCCACGCGATACCCGCACCAGAATACCGTCTGTCACTACGATGGCGTTATCCACCAGCATGCCGAGCGCGATAATCAGCGCGCCGAGCGAAATACGCTGCAGATCGATCTCCATCATGCGCATGACAATCAGAGTGGCAAGGATGGTGATCAACAATACCGCGCCAATAATCAGACCGGATCGGAGCCCCATAAACAGCATCAGCACCACAATGACAATGACGATGGCCTGGGCCAGACTGACTGCGAAATTATTGATAGCGGCCGTTACTGCTTTGGCCTGATAAGCGATGGTGTGCAGTTCCATGCCGAGCGGCGTCTGTGGCTGTAGATCGCGCAGCTTCTGTTGTACCAGCTCACCCATGGTGACAACATTACCGCCCTCGACCGTGGCTACCCCGATGCCGATGGCCGGCTCGCCGTTATAGCGCATGATCCGGCTCGGTGGATCGGCATAGCCGCGACTGATGGTGGCGACATCGCGGACGAAAAGCAGCCGCCCCTGACCGGACGGATCGGGGATCAGCACATCGCCAATCGCATCAATCGAGCTGAACTCGCCGCTGGGTCGGATTTTGATATATTCCGAGCCAACCGTAACGCTGCCGGCATCGGTGACCACATTCTGCTGCCCGATCGTGTCATAGATCAGTTGCAGGGGAATGCCCAGCTGGGCGATGCGGGCGCGTGATATTTCCAGGAAAATCTGCTCCTGCTGCTCACCCCAGAGCGCGACCTTGGCAACGCCGGGTACCAGCAGCAATTCACGCCGCAGCATATCGACATAATCTTTTATCTCGCGGTAGTTGTAACCCTGGCCGGTCACCGCGAAGAAGACGCCGTAGACATCGCCGAAATCATCGTTGACCACCGATGGCCCGGCACCGGGCGGCAGTTTGCCCTGCGCATCGTTAACTTTGCGACGCAGTTCGTCCCATACCTGGGGCAGGGAAGCCGCGTCATATTCATACTTGATTTCAGGGGTGATGATGGACAGCCCGTCCATCGATTGCGAAGTAATACGCAGTAATTGCCCCAGTTGTTGAATCTCGGTTTCCAGAATATCAGTGACTTCTTTTTCGACTTCCTCGGCAGACGCGCCGGCATAGCGGGTAATCACCTTGGCCTGTTTGATCGTGAAAGCCGGGTCTTCGAGTCGCCCCATGGTTTCGTAGGCGAGTATGCCGCCACCCAGCACGAGCAGGGTAATAAACAGGGTAATGACGTTTTTGCGGATAGAGAGTTCGGCGATGTTCAAGGCTCAGGCCCCCGTGTCGTTTTGCAGTCGTACGCGCATACCTTCGGAAAGCTGGAAGGCGCCTTCCACCACCACCGTATCGCCACTGTCCAGACCGTCCAGCACCTGGATTTGAGCGCCGCGCATCGCGCCCAGCTGCAATGCTCGCCGGCTTACCGTCATGCTTGCCTGATCGACCACCCAGGCGTAGGACTGGCCGTCACCGCCTGCGGTCACAGCACTGATGGGAATGGCAAACAGCTGCTGGCGTTGATGCGTTGTGCCAAGTGGGGTAAACGTTGTTGTCATGCCGGGCAGAATAGTGGCTGCGGTGGGGGCGGGCAGGGTCAGGGTGATTTTATAGGTCTGGGTTTCCGGGTTGGCCTTGGTCTGGAACGCTTTGATCGTGACCGGAAACGGGGTGTCGGGCAGAGCCGCGAAAATGACAGTGCCGGCTTCCCGTCCCAAAGCCCTGCGACGATCACTGGGAATGTGTATCAGATCCTGTTCGGGCAGCTGAATGATAATATCCAGTTGCGAGATATCCTCCAGCGTCAGAATAGGCTGGCCGGCTTGCACATTCTGGAAATTTTCCACATGACGCCGTGCGACCAGACCGTCGAACGGTGCCCGCAGAGTCGTGTCGTCCAGGTCTTTCTGCGCCTGGGTCAGCAGAGCCTGGGCTACTTCAAAACCGGCCTGGGCCTCTTCAAACTGCGTTTCGGTCACCGCTTTTGAAGCCAGGGCTTTTTTGAAGCGCTGGTATTGTGCTTCGGCTTCTTTGACATCAGCCTGTCGGGCCGCCAGTGCATTTTCAAAATCGCGTGGATCAATACGCGCCAGCACATCTCCAGCCGCGACCCGGGTGCCTTCAGGAATCGGCAGCTCGACCAAAGGCCCGGAAACCTGCACGGCCAGTTCCGCCCGTTGATGGGCGATCACCCGACCTGGAAACTGGCGTACTGTGTTGCGTTCGGGATCGCCCAACTGGATCGTGCTGACCAGTTGTCCCGGCGGCAGCTGCGGGCGGGCAATGTCTTCGCCGCCACAGGCTGCCAGGGTTGCTGTTGTCAGTAGCAGGGCCAATTGGCAGCAGCGCTTGCTCTGCCCCGTGAGCTTGCTATTCATTATTGTTGGGTTCCTCCGTGTGAGCGAATATGAAAGAGTGTGATCCCGATCCTGGGTATAGATATATTAACGGGGTAACTCGGAGGTGCGGCTGAGCAGCATCGCCAGCCAGCGGGTGTCGTCGTTGCTGTCGAGCGCGATTTTAACCATCACGGTCAGTGGTACCGACAGTATCATGCCGACCGGACCGAGCACCCAGCCCCAGAAAATCAGCGCCAGGAAAACCATCGAGGTTGGCAGGCCAACGCCTTTGCCCATCACGCGCGGTTCCAGCATATTGCCGATCGCAATATTCACGACCAGATAACCCAGAGCGACCATAGTCGCCTGCCAGACCCCCAGTTGTACCAGGGCAAGAAGCACTGCCGGCACCGCCGCCAGGATTGAGCCGATGTTGGGAATAAAATTAAAAAAGAACGCCAGCATGCCCCAGATCAGCGGGAAATCCAGTCCCATAAAGGCCACCCAGAGACCTATGCCCAGGCCGGTAATCAGGCTCAGCCAGGTTTTCAGTGCCAGATAACGCCTGACATTCGTGGCAAATTCGCTGAGATAGCGCTGCGAAGCGGAAGGATCGGGTGAGACTTGTCGCAGGCGGGTCATGAAGCCGGTGGTATCCAGCAGCATAAAGGTTACGGTCAGCAGGACCAGCAGCATATTACTCAGAATACTGCCAATATTGCCCAGCAGTTTCATGACCAGACCCAAGGCGTTTTCCGGTCCAGTTCGGGAAATAAAGTGGGGCCTTCCAGGTCTATATTTTTAGCTGCGAACCAGTCTTCCAAAGGAACTTGCAACTCGTTCAGGCGGGCTTGATATTCCGGTAGTTTGCTGCTGAAACCGGCCATGGAATTGCCCAGCGTGACCGATGTCAGCGAGAGCAGAACAATAATCGAAACAGAGACCAGACTAATACCCAGTACAATAGGCAGACCTTTACGCTGCAGCCAGAATACCGGTGTGGCACAGACCAGGGCCAGAAACAGTGAGATCAGGAAATAATTGACAATCGGTGCGGCCAGTTTAAGACCGGCAATCACGATAAAAAGCGCGGCGGTCACCAGAAGGATACGGGCGCCGATACCCCAGGGGTCGGCTCTGCGACGCTTGTCAGACAAGAGGGTTCTCCGGGTGGCATGGAACCGGAGAACGGTATTGCTGAATAGCAAGCCATGGTCCGAGCCTGATAATAATTGGTTTGTGGGTCGCCATGCTGCTTGTTCTCATCAAATACAATCTTTAATGATTGTACGATGAATTGCTGTTATAACAAATTTTATACAGCACTATTTCTTCTTTCTTCACCTGATCTGATGCGTGTCAACAAATTATATGCAGCACTATTTTTCTCTCGCCATCCGAGACCTGTCATGATGAAACGAAACGCATCCGGATTGCTATTTAGCTTCTGGCGGGTAAAGCCTGCTGTATATCCGTATTATTTTCCACGCGCCCGCTATTGGACTGCGCAAGCCTGTAGTGTGTTTCTGTGCATGCTATGCATAGTGCTTAATGCTGCGGCTGATACGCACGCTTACGTCGCTGATGCGCGTTGCACAGATTGCCATCAGGAACAGTATCAGCAATGGCTCGGATCACATCATGACTGGGCCATGAAGCCGGCTGGCAACGATACCGTAAAAGGATTTCAATAATGCCGGGTTTACCCATTTTGGGGTCACCTCACGGTTTTTCCGCAGTGACAATCGTTTTATGGTCAATACCGAGGGCCCGGACGGGGAACTGCACGATTATGAGATTAAATACACGTTCGGCATCGAGCCGCTGCAGCAATATCTGATCGAGTTTCCCGGCGGACGTCTGCAGAGCCTGACCACCGCCTGGGACACCCGACCGGCAGCGCAGGGCGGTCAGCGCTGGTTTAATCTTTACCCTGATCAGCACATTGGCCCCGACGATCCACTGCACTGGACCGGGCGTTACCAGAACTGGAACGGCATGTGCGCCGAGTGCCATTCGACCCATTTGCAGAAAAACTACGACTCCGCCAGCGACAGCTATCAAACCCGCTGGAGCGAAATCAATATTGGCTGTCAGGCTTGCCACGGCCCTGGTGCGGCGCATGTCAATCTGGCTACTGTATCTGCCGACAGCAAGCTTTTTTACAGTGGTCTGCCCATTACGTTCAAGGCGGACGATGCGAATTACGAAATTGATCAGTGCGGACGTTGTCATTCCCGCCGCCGTGAACTCAGGCCGGATAACCAGATTGGTCAGCCTTTGCTGGACAATTACATGCCGTCCCTGCTGGAGCCTGAGCTGTACTTTCCGGACGGGCAGATACAGGACGAGGTATACGTTTACGGCTCGTTTCTGCAAAGCCGCATGTATCAGGCAGGCGTGCGCTGTACCGATTGCCATGATCCGCATACTGCCGGGCTGAAAGCAGCTGGCAATGCACTCTGTACGCAGTGTCATAATCCCGCTCAGCCATCATCTGGCAAGGCACGCTTTGCTGGCCTGCAGAGCAAACTTTATGACAGTCCGGCGCATCATTTTCATGCAACGGGTACACCCGGCGCGCAATGCGTGAATTGCCACATGCCGGCGCGTACTTATATGGTGATTGATCCGCGCCGCGATCATAGTTTTCGTATTCCGCGGCCGGATTTATCAGACAAACTCGACACCCCGAATGCCTGTACCGGCTGCCACGAGGAGCAGACACCGGCCTGGGCCGCACAACAGATCAGCCGCTGGTATGGCGCCAAACAACGCCCGCCGCATTATGGTGAAGTGATCGCCGCTGCGCGTCATGGTGCCCCGAACAGTGTGTCTGCGCTGATCGCGCTGGCTGCGGATAGCGGACAACCCGCGCTGGTCCGGGCCACCGCTTTAGGTCTGCTGCCTGCTACCACGCCTGACGCCTTGCGGGTTTTGCTGACAACGACTAAAGCGCCCGACCCTTTACTGCGCTATGGCGCGCTCAGAAGTCTGTCCCAGCTGAATCCGCGAGCCCGTTTTGAAAGCATTGCGCCTTTGCTGCATGATCCGCTGCGTGCTGTGCGCAGTGAAGCCGGTCGGGCGCTGAACGGGGTGCCGCCGGCTTGGTTTGATGACAAACAGCAACTGGCCCTGGATGAGGCGCTGGCCGATTATCGTGCCGCCCAGCTGGCCGTGACCGATATCATGCCCGGCGCGCACCTGAATCTGGGGGTGTTGCAGGCCGAGCGAAACGACATCGACGCCGCTGAAAAGCATTACCGGGCGGCGTTGGTGCTGGATCCGGGGTTTGCACCGGCGCGATTCAATTTAGCGACTTTATACAACGCCACCGGACGCAATGATACCGCTGAGCAGGTGCTGCGGGAAGGTCTCGAACGGACCCCCAGGACGGTGAATTACAGTATTCGCTGGGGCTGCTGCTGGCCGAAAACAACGCCTCGAACAGGCGGTGCAGGCGTTGAGCAGGCTGGCTGCTGCCGCAACGCGTGCGGGTTCAGTACAACTACGGGCTGGCATTGCAACATACTGGGCAGTTGCAAAAAGCCGCGACAGCGTTTGGCAAAAGCACCGGCTTGATCGTAACGATCAAGTTTTTACCAGGCGCTGATTATTCTGTACGCCCAGCAGCAATTGTGGGAGCAGGCATATCCGTACGCCGCACAACTGGCCCGACTGTATCCCGATGAACCCGGTCCGCGCCGCATGCTGCAAGAAATCGATACCATGCGGCGGCGGGCGCAAAACAACTGAAGTCTGTTGGCATCAGGCTATCCACCTTCTTGAATTTCTCTCTATGGAAACAGTGCAGGAGCAGCAGACCATGAATCCTTTAGTGAATTGCAAAAAAACAGGCGTAACCATTGCCTCGATGTTTTCCCTGTTTTCCCTTCTGCTGCTGGGCGGCGTGGTAACACAGGTTCAGGCTCGGGCTCAGACTCAGGCGGCAGTGCCAAAGCTGGTGCTGCAGATTACCGTTGACCAACTGCGCGGCGATATGCCCTTGCGTTTTCATGACCGTCTGGGCGAGGGCGGTTTCCGTTATCTGATGGAGCAGGGAATTCATTACACTAATGCCCATTACCTGCATGCCAACACCGAAACGATTGTCGGACACGCCTCACAGCAACCGGTACTGTACCGGCGGCGCACGGTATGATTGCCAATGTCTGGCTGGATCGTGAATCGGGTCAGCTCAGCTACAATATTGAGGATGCCCGCTACCCTTTGCTGAGCGCGGATGCCGATGTCGACCAACAGACCGAGATCGATCCGACCCAGCGCACCGCCCAGACCGACGGGCGCTCGCCGCTGCCATTCTAAGCTCGACCCTGAGTGATGAAATAGCCTTGCATTTTGGCGGTCGCGCGAAGGTTTTCGGCACACGTTTCCGTCAAGGATCGCGGCGCAGTGGCGATGGCTGGTCACGCTGGCAAGGCGTTCTGGTTTTCCAAGGCCACGGGTGAATTCGTGACCAGCCGTTACTACTATGACGCCTATCCACCCTGGGTGAGTGACTGGAATGCGCAAAAACCTGCTGCCCGTTACGCAGGGCAATCCTGGGAACTCCTGCACGAGCAGTCCGGCTATTTCTTCGGTGCGGCGGATGATCGGCCTTATGAAACCGATTTTCCAGGCTTCGGACGCACCTTTCCGCATCCGTTTGGTCCGGCTGATGATAAATATTTCACTACCCGGCTGACGCTCAGCCCGGCCGGCGACCAACTCACTCTGGCGTTTGCCAAAGCGCTGATCGAGCAGGAACAGATTGGCGCAGATGAAATACCGGATTATCTTTCCATCAGCTTTTCCGCAACCGATTACGTCGGCCATATCTTCGGTCCTTCCAGTCTGGAAGCGGAAGACAATTTACTGCAGCTGGATCGTACCCTGGCGGAACTATTCGCCTATATCGACGAAAAAATCGGCCTCGACCAAACCATTATTGTCCTGTCGGCTGACCACGGTGCGCCGGATGCACCGGGCTATCTGAACGATGTCGGTTTCAGCGAAGCGCATTATTTTGAGCCTGATCAGGTCGAAAAAGAACCGGCTTTCACAGCTCTGAAAAAGCAATTCGGCATTGGCGAGGATCTTATACAGGCTTATTTTCACCCGTATTTTTACCTCAACCGCGAGCTGATCCGCGAAAAAGGACTGGAGCAGGGCGCCGTGGAGCAGGCTGTCGCCGCCGAACTGATGAAGCTCGACGGCATTAGCGCAGCCTATTCCAGTATGGCACTCAGCAACGGTAATCTGGCAGATACCCTGCTGATGCGCTCGGTGCTGCGCAATCACTATCCCAAACGCTCCGGGGATATTTATGTGGTCTTCGAGCCGAACGTTTTTATTAATGATTTCGACGGGCTGGTGGTCGCGGTGACGCATGGCTCGCCATGGACCTACGACACCTATGTGCCAATCATGTTCGCCGGGGCCGGTATTGGCGCGCAGACTATCAGCCGGGCGGTCACGCCTTACGATATCGCACCCACGCTGACGGCTTATCTCGGTGCCAAGCCGCCCTCTGCTGCGATTGGCACACCGCTGCCGGAGGTTCTGCAGGGGTTGTCGGGTAAGTAATCCGTCTTACTCATTCCAGTCCAGAGGATAGAGCGGTCTGGGCACGTGCTGGAAGTTGAACAGGCTGTAATCCGAGCTGGTTGCGCCGGGGCCTGACAGCAGCACAATATGCTTGGCGATGGGGGCAAAGCCGGCCCGGAAGTGTTGCCGTGACTTGATCAGCAGATAGTGCTTGGCGGTGGGTTCGATGCCGGCATGCCGAAAGACTCCCAGATCGAACGCCTCCATGCGCTTGGAACACACCAGAATTTCCATCGTACCGGTATCCAGTACCGCCGAACGGCCATGATCCAGCATCACGCCGGTCAGCATCGGGCAGGTCACCCGGTAACGGCCATCCGTAATACAGCGTACGCGGCCGCTGATCGTGAGCGGTTCGCCCGTCAGGCCCAGTGCAGGCAGCGGGGTTTTGCCGCCCAGCTGCAGGGTGATCTCCGCGCCGACACCGGCTGCAATCATCTGCTCGACGGAGGCCGGGTCCCAGATCGGCCCTACCGCCACATTCTCCAGTCCCTGCGCTATCGCTTCTGCGATGGTTGCCATGACATCCTGGCTGCCGCCGGAAAAAACATTATCGCCATGATCGACCAGCACCACTGGCCCTGTGTCAAACGTTTTGGCCGTTGCAATAGATTCTGTCACCGGCTCGACTTGATACACAAAATCGGCCCGCCGCTGCCAGGCCAGATCACATAATTGCTGCGCCAGTGCGGCGCCGGGTGCCGGATCGCCATCACTGACGATCAGTGCTGTCAGCCCGACATGCGGGATATCAGCCATCGGAAAGCCGCCAAATACCGAAGCGTTCAACACCTGACCGCTGGCTTCGGCCTGAATCGCCTGATCCATGATGTCTTTCATCGGTTGTTCCGCCGGCGTCTGTTTCAGGGTGTGAGTCAGCATCGGCTGCTTGCAAATGCTCATGACCGGCTTGATTTCGCCGCGCAAGGCCCGCAACAAGGTACGTCCGGCGCGCTGGCCGGTCTCGTACATATCGATGTGTGGATAGGTGCGAAAACCGGTGATAACGGTCGCATTGTTCACCATGGTCTGGCTCATATTGGTGTGAAAATCCAGCGCCACCGCAATTGGCAAGTCTGGAGCTAATTGCCGTACCCGGCGTAATAACTCGCCCTCACCATCGTCATAGGTTTGCGTCACCATGGCCCCGTGCAGATCCAGAAACAGCGCATCGCAGCCTTTTTCAACCGCCTTGCAGATAGCGGTGCAGAAGGTTTCGAAGGCGGCATCATCGACCGGGCCGCTGGGGGCCGCCGCACCCGCGATAGGGATCTCGACAGTGGCACCGGCCTCGCAGGCCAGATCATAAAACGCAGCTAAAGGGGTATTGGTGCCCGCCAGCGCAGCAATCGCGTCGGCGGTATTCAGGGCCGGTTCAGTGCCGCCCATGCCGGGCGAAAAAGCGTTCAGCGGGGTGGGCAGGGGGGAAAAAGTATTGGTTTCATGGGACATCTGAGCTAACACAAAATGCATAGGACACCTGTAGAGCAAGTAATTTGCCGCAGAGTGTAAGGGGGATGTCGGCGAGGGGGCAAGATGGCTCGAGTTTTGTTTCTGCAATAGCTGACGGAGCAATGGCAGCAAAAATCAGAGTGCCAAACCGTAGGCGACGCCGATCAGACCCAGCACCAGCAGCAGATAAGCGCTCATGATGGCCCGCCAGCGCCAGCCAACCTGTGCCAGTCCCATGAAACGATGGACGACCAGTTCACCCTTCAGTAAGGTAACTAACAGCACAGCGGCAGCAATAGCCACCCCGCCCAGACCGGTTTCGGCGACTATATAACCAGCACCGGTCAGCAGTGGTAACAGCAACCAGACAGCGGTGTTTGAGCTCAGGAATGTTTTCACAGCAGTGCTCCTTTAGTGCAGCATAAACCAGGAGCAAACAGAATGATCCATACCAGATCAACCATATGCCAATAGCTGGCACCGGTTTCTATGCCGGTATGCTCGGTCGCCGAATAAGCACCACGCCAGGCATTGCGTAAAACTGCCGCCAGAATGATCAGTCCCATCACGACATGCATGAAGTGAAAACCGGTCAGCGACAGGTAGAACATATAATAGGTATTGGTGCTCAGATTAATGCCCTGGGCGGTGATGGCAGCAAATCCGGCCAGTTTCAGGACAATAAACCCCAGCCCCAGACCGATAGCCAGCCCCAGCCAGCGCAGACAATGCGCTAACGCATCGCGTTTGATGGCACTGACCGCCTGCGCCACCGCATAACTGCTGGTAATCAGCAGCATGGTATTGATTGCTCCGGCGGTCTGGTCGATGGTCTGTTGCCCGGCTGTGAACAGCGCCGGATCGTTGGCACGGGCAAACGCATAGGCCAGAAAAAAGATGCCGAACACCAGCAACTCGGCAAAGATAAAAAACCACATGGCCAGATCGCCTGGCATCGGCTGCGCGCGCGGTAAATCAGAATCAGGTAAAGTCGAAGACATAGACGTTGGCTGCAAATAAGGAGTGATCAGGGTAGCAGGAGATTTACCGGCTGGACTTAGCGTTACAGTGTCAATATTCATAATAGTATAGCGATTTAAAGAAAGCTGACCCGGCTTGCCGATTCGCTGCAAGATCGTCTTACCTTCGACCAGCAGAGATCAGACTGAAAAGCTTCAAAAAAAAGATATATATTTAATACATGTTTATAGTAATGGCTTTTACCGCTTAAAGCAATATGACAGATATCACTTTAGCGGGACTCCGCTAGCTCTTGTGACCACAAGCCTAACTCTGGCATGCAGAGACGGTCAGTTATTCAATAGACCGGGCAGGGTCAGGGTCAGAGGAGGGATGAAAATGCACAGCAATAGCGCGATCAGCAAAGCTGCTAAAAACGGCAGGCTTTCACGGATAACGGTTTCGGGCCGGGTCTCGGCAATGGTTGCGGAAAGGTAGATCAGATAGCCAACTGGTGGGGTGCAAAGCCCGATCATAAGATTGATGACAATGATGATGCCAAAATGAATCGGGTCGATGCCGATTTCAACTGCCGTCGGTAAAAACACCGGCACCAGAATAACCAGGGCCGCCAGCGGGTCCATGAAAAGCCCTACCAGCAGCACAAATAAATTGATAACCAGCAATACCAGCCAGGGTTCCTTCGACAATTCAAAGATAAACGCGGCCACGCTGTGACTGATACGCAAATCAGCGACAATCCAGGCGAATATACTGGATGCGCCCAGGATAACCATCACTGTTGCTGTACCCTGGGCCGCCCGTACCAGAGCTTGTGCGGCATCGCGCCAGCTAAGTTCGCGGTAGATCAGCTTGCCGGCGATGAAACTGTACAACGCCGCTACGGCACCGGCTTCGGTGGGTAAATATACCGCCGGGCTCCGCTTCCCACGATAATGACTGGCGTCAGCAGTGCTGCCAGAACTGGCGGCACCACGCTGTGCTATCGCCACCAGTCCGGCCACCGGCTGACGGGGGTAATCGCGCCGTCGACTGATCACGTATACCGTGACCATCGGGCAGATCCCGATCAGCAAGCCACGAGGATGACCCCGCCAGGCGCCATCTGCCCTACTGAAACTTCAGCCGGACGGCGTAAATGATCATTGGAATACTGGGCGGAATGATCGGGCCAATCACCGACGAGGTTTGCGTAAGCGCGGCAGCAAAGCCACGGGAATAGCCCTGTCGGACCATCGCGGGCACCATGACTGAACCAACCGCAGCGGTATCAGCGACCGCAGAACCGGTGATGCCGGAGAAAAATATGCTCGACACCACATTGACTTGCCCCAGGCCGCCCCGGATATGTCCCACCAGCGCATTGGCAAAATCAATGATGCGCCGGGTGATCCCGCCGCGATTCATTAATTCACCCATAAAGAAGAGGCCGATCTTAACGCTTAACGACTGATCCATGCCGTTGATAAACAGCTGCGAAATAATATCCAGCGGAATACCTGGCCGATAAACCAGCAGTGTCAGTACCGAAGCAGCGAGGATACCTGAATACCAGCAGTACCCCAACAAAGCCCGAATAGCCATCATTGCCCAGTAGCAGTAGTACCGCCATAACTCAGTCTGCTCCCTGCGGGTCGCCGGTGCAGTGAGAAAAACCCGACCCAGTACCACCGGTATCCGAACACGACGCCAATCACCAAAGCAACATAAACATATTTCATGGACATGATGACCAGTGTAGCGGTCACAAGGCGGTCAACAGTCATGTTCGGCCGCCTTTAATCATCAGTGCTAGCGAGGCACAGGACAACGCGCGGCACCGGCAAGCTCAGCGACCTGTCAGGGGCGCGCCAGCAGCCAGTCAACAGCAGGTCGATACGCATATGCGCCGCTTTGATCGCGGCCGGCACATCACCATCCAGACATGCAGTAAGCGGGTCAGCTCTTCACTCCAGACCAGCGAGTCGTCGAGCACATAGCGGCCGAACACCTGGGCTGGCGCATGACCTGTCCTGATAACAGCATTGCCCACAACATGATGTCCGTAGCCGGCTGGCCAGTGTGACCAGACGTAGACCAGTCTTGTCCTTGGCAACGTCAGGGCATGACTGAAATCAGCGCAAAGCGTCGATCTTGTCCAGCAACTCGGTGCCGAACTGATCGCTGTAAGGGCATGGAGTGGGTTCTGCCACTATGGCGCGAAAAGCCTCGGTATCCGGTGTTTCGACCACCTCAAGTCCGGCCTGCTTGATCTTGGCCAGACTCTCTTCGGTAATTCCTGATTCAGTTGCCGCTCGTACACGACCGCTTCATGGGCTGCGGTGAGCAGCAATTGCTGATGCTCCGGCGACAGGCTCATCCAGACGGGCGATTCATTACCCGGAAAGGGCAGCGGTGTAGGCATGTGCCGTCAAACTCCGATGCTTCTGCACTTCATGCAGACGGCTATTGTAGATATGCACTACCGGGTTTTCCCTGACCGTCAACGGTGCCGGTCTGCAACGCTACGTACAATTCTGCAAACGGCATCGGCGTTGGGTTGGCACCGAGCAATTCAAAGGCTTTGACGTGCGCAGGGTTGAAAGGTGGTACGCTATCTTCATGCCCTGTAAATCCGGCCGGCACACTGACCGGACACAGATTATCGTGATATTGCGAAACCCGATTTCCCACAGTGCCAGGCCTTTCATATTGTGTTTGCTTAAACCGTCCAGCAAGGTCTGACCAACCTCGCCATCCAGCACCCGGTACGCATGTTCCGGCGTGAAGCCAGACAAAAACGGCAGGTCGATAACGTTCATTTCCGGGAGGCGAAGGCCGTGAAATACGGATTGCCGGTTGCGTAATATCAAGCGAGCCGAGACGCACGCCTTGCAGGCTGGACTTGCTGTCACCAATTCACCGGCGGGATGAACACTGATCAGCAGCTCCCCGTTGCTGCCCTGCTCGGCCGATTCTTTAAACAGCGGTACGGCCTGGTGCGGCATGTCGTTGGTGGACCGCATAATGGCCAGCATTTTTGCACGCAGCTCAGTTTTAATAGGCACTGCCGACAGCAGCGCTCAGAACGGCGGTGGCAAGTAATGAAACAACGATCGGCTCGATTCTTTGGCGCCTGGGGTAATCCTCTCTGCCTGGTTTTAGTTCGATTGCTGCAGCAACGGCGCAAAGCTCATGTATCATCTTGCTGCCAGGCGATGCCCCTGGCAGGCCATCAACATTCGGCCATCGGGAAAAAACCACTCCAGCTCTTGCCTGAGAGCCCACAGGCGGAGGATGTTGGGGCCGGGACGATTTTGTCATAGGTAATCAACTCGCCTCCAGGCACATCGACCGCCAGCCGGTGACCGGACAGCATGTGGAACGGCACTGCTGCGGCCGGCGCACACCACGCAGGTGGCTGCAACTCGCCCTGTACACCGTCGATGATATGATGCGCGCCGTGCGGTTGCAGGCAGGTACACCGCCAGGGCAGTTTGCGCCCGACCGACCACATCAAAGTGTTGCTGTACCTCCCGGGTGCCGGAAGAGCGTCCCTGCAAGGCAGCTGGCGACGTGCTGGCAGACTGGATACCCAACAGATGAATCGGTTGCGCGATAGTTGCGGCACTTGCATTCAAGAGCTGACCAGATGGCCTTTCCCGCGCAACATTTTCCCAACTGGAATATCTTCACGGGCGACGGTGATAAACGCCGCCTGCCAGACTGAATTCATCGGGTCGCCGCAGCAGATTCACCACATCGACGACACCGGACTGGCCCAGTATCCCCCGCGATCTGTCGGTACCAGCAGGTCTGCAATTTCGCTCGTGCGGGCAATGGGGGCGTGAAAAGCCGGTACATCAACAGCCAGTCCTAACGCATTGGCAACAATGCCCATCTCAGTCAGATCGGCAACCGTATGCTGCGGTATATTGCTTAATAATTTGGAGCGGGCGGCTGCGGTCGCGATAATATCATCGCCACTGTCCCAGAGACGCTTGAATGCCGGCACTGAGGCTTGATGGGTTAAACAGGTGACAAGATTTTGCTGTGAATCATAAACAAAATCATATTCACTCGCCTTGCCTGCGCAGAGCACCTCAAGACCAATCAAACGAGCCCATAAAACCAGTTGGATCAGCAAGCTGGGCTGGTCACCGTCAACCGGAGTATCGCCACTGGCCCTGCAGCAGTGGCCCGGGCATGCAGCAAAGGGCCAATCACAGAATCCGCTTCTTTGGATACCATTATCGGTGTTTTGCCGTTGGCGATAGCCGCCTCGGCATGTATCGCGGCAGCTTCCGGAACACCGGTACTTTCACCACGACCTCAAAGGGGTAATGGCATCAGTAACAAGGCGTCATCACACACAACACCCCCGTGTTCCAGTGCGGACTGAGCCGCCGAGGGACTTTCGCAGATGGCGATCCGATCCGCCGCAAAGCCGGCAGTCTGCAGTGCAGCCACCGTGTTTTCCAGCTCGCGATCACAGACTGCGACAAGACTGAGCCCCGGCACCCGCTGCGCCTGAAATATAAGTGAGCAGCCATAATCGCCTGCTCCGATTACAGCAAACTGTACGTGCCGGGTTGCAGCATGCTGCAAAAGCTCCTCGTAATGCATTGGCGTTCTCGCATTGATGGGTAATTGGCAGTGTGGTCGACGCAACAGCATAGCGACCTCACAGCAGATTATTGTTATCCGGATTTTTACCTGCGGCCCTTATTATGTGATGCCTGCCCGGTGCAAACCCGTCAAAAATACGCTACCGGACGGCTAAGGCATAGAGTGCTGATAAAAGCGCAATTATTTTTGCATGCAATATTTTATAATTCAATGCATTTTGATGCCATATTAAGCCAATATAACTCAATTTTATTAAATATTGCATGCAATTTTAAAGCTCACGCTTGTTTTGACGTTTTTGGGAAGCGTAAACTAAGTACCTTGTTTAACTTCAAAAATCAGGGTTTAGCGCGATGGAACCCACACCAGACCTGCCCCCGCATAATGCCCGGGAACACCCCGAGTCCTCCCTGCAAGCGCAACACATCGGTGTCATTTCATGGATTCGTGACCGCATAGCAGATGGTGAGTTTGCGCCTGGTATGCGCATCCCTGAACGGCTGGTCTGTGAGCGTCGTGTCCCGCACCTCTGCGGGAAGCGTTCAAAGTGCTCGCTGCCGGGCATCTGCTGACCTTGTACCGTAACCGCGGCGCGGTAACACCGGTCGGTACGAAAGAATCGCGGTGCGATGCAACTGATTGCTACGCTGGAAGGTATGGCTGGCGAATTGCTCTGCAGACAGATCACCGAAGCGGAAATTACGGCACTGCAAACACTGCAACAGACCATGGAGCAGCAGTTTGAAGCACGCGATTTACTGGGATATTTAAAACCAACCAGGCTATTCACAGCCGTATTATGCAAGCGGCTAACAATGGCATTTTATTGGAAACACACCAGGCGCTGTGTAACCGGTTTGTGCGCTACCGTTTTGCCGGTAACCGCTCCGAAGAACGGTGGCATAAAGCTGTGCTGGAACACCAGCATATCCTGATGGCCCTTGAGGATCGGGATGCCGCCCGCTTGCGTTATCTGATGCAGGCACATGTTCTGAACGGCTGGCGTATCGCGCGGGTGCATGGGTTTCGGAGATCATGTCGGTTTCAGATATATTAATAATTTAACTACCCTAGATAGTGCTTTATAGCACGGGTTATTATTGCTAGCCTGCTCAGCAGAAACCCTATTTAAGCTTTTATGAGCTTCTCATTACGCACGAGGTCAATGTGATGTCGGAACACTCTCACACGGCAGACGATGCGGCGACGCCTCCCACCCGAAAACAGGAACTGCTGACCTTCCCTGTTCATACCATTGTGCTGGCACCGGTAGTGGCTATCATGCTGGTTGGCGGTTATGGTTTCCTGATCTGGATCGTTCAGATTATCGTTGGTCACGCCGGTCCGCCCGGTCCGCCCGGCACCTGAGCAGGGTCGATCAAGGATGACGGTCGATGCCAGCCAGCGCGTTTCTGCGGCGGTTTCGCCCCAACAGCAGGAACACATTTCGGCAGCCGCACCAGCAGCGCCCGCAGGCATCTTTGCCGGATGCCTGATTTCTGCAACGCCTGTGTCCGCTGCGAAGCCTGTCTTGAGGCCTGCCCCGAACATATTCTGGTCACCGGCGATGGTGGATTTCCAGAGATTGATTTCCAGCAGGGTGAGTGCACGTTCTGTCAGCAACAGTGTGTTGCAGCCTGTCCACAACCGGCTTTCTTAGATCCTCAGCAGCTTATGTTCTAGCAGCGATAGCACATGTCAACGCGCAGTGCCTGACCGGACAGAACATTGTTTGCCACTGTCGGATCAATGTAGACCTCGGCAATCCGAATGCGACTGCGCATCGGTCAGGTTCCTGTACCTGAAATCGATACGCTGCAATAGTAGTAGCTGCGGTGCAGTAATGTTGCCACGTGCCCAGCCGCCGCCATCGCTATTCAGCCACAACCGACCTCATCGGCTAAACCCGCGGTAAAATTAGTACCTAAATGTGCGTATCGCCAGCCACAGTGGGGTGATGGCCAGCCAGACTGTTGGCGGGCAGTACACGACGCGATCTGTGCTTGCCCGGCGCGACTGTTCCGGCCAGCGATCCTGTCGGCAAACTGGTCGTCGTACTGGAAACAGAGACCGAATCCGATATTCTGTCGATGACCACACAAATCACTGCTATGAAAGGGGTATTGACCGCTTTAATCTGGTGTATCACCAGGTTGAAGATGCGGCCGCTCTGGAGGAGGAACTGTAATTATGCCCTTTGACGTGAAATGATCAAAGCCTCGGCTGCCGCACATACTGCCGTGGCGGTATTCTTTAACCGGCCAGAGCGCTAATCTGGTGACGGACTCCGCCCATACCCAATTGAAATGGTAACAGCCTGCCGTTTTGCTGGGCACCGGCGCACCGGTGTCAATGTGGCGGTTAAAGAAGGCGAAAGTCGTTGCCACGCACGGCGATATTAAATCTGAAGTGAATCGCGGACAGACTGCGTCCAGGTTATTTTCCTGTCCAAAATCATGTACGGGGCCGATCGCCTGACCCAACCGCTGCGCGGGCAACGGCCGGTTCGATAAAAACGGTGAATTCACACCCATCAGCTGGGATCAGGCCTTCGATATCATGGCCGAGAAATGGAAGCAGGCTCTCAAAGACAAGGGCCGACTGCGGTTGGCATGTTCGGCTCCGGGCAGTGGACCATCTGGGAAGGCTACGCCGCCCATGAGCTGTACAAGGCAGGGGTTTCGGCTCCAGTAATATCGACCCCAATGCGCGCCACTGTATGGCCTCGGCGGTGGGCGGTTTCATGCGCACCTTCGGCATGGATGAACCAATGGGCTGTTACGATGACATCGAGCACGCCGATGCCTTTGTGCTGTGGGGCTCGAATATGGCCGAGATGCATCCGATCCTGTGGACCCGCGTCACTGATCGCCGCTTGAGCGCACCGCATGTGCAGGTGGCGGTGATGTCAACCTTCGAACACCGCAGCTTCGATCTGGCCGATCTGCCTATCGTGTTTACCCCGCAATCTGATCTGGCGATTCTCAACTATATCGCGAATACCATTATCCAGACCGATAAGGTTAATTGGGATTTCGTCAATAAACACGTCAACTTCAAACGTGGTAATACCGATATCGGCTACGGTTTGCGTCCCGAGCATCCGCTGGAACAGCAGGCTGCCAATGCCAACGATCCCAATGGCGCCCAGCCGATGAGTTTCGAGGAATATAAAGATTTTGTTGCCGACTACACGCTGGATAAAGCGCATGAGTTGTCCGGTGTGCCCAAGCCGCAACTGGAAAAACTGGCCCAGCTTTATGCCGACCCGGACATCAAGGTAACCTCGTTCTGGACCATGGGGTTTAACCAGCATACCCGCGGCGTATGGTGCAATAACCTGATCTACAATATTCACTTGCTGACCGGCAAAATCGCCACGCCAGGCAATAGTCCGTTTTCCTTGACCGGCCAGCCGTCAGCCTGCGGCACCGCCCGTGAAGTCGGCACCTTTTCCCACCGTCTGCCCGCCGATCTGGTGGTAATGAACCCGGAACACCGCGCCATCGCCGAAAAAATCTGGCGGCTGCCAGCCGGTATCATCCCGGAAAAACCCGGTTTTCATGCTGTGCTGCAAAGCCGCATGCTCAAAGACGGGGTGTTGAACGCTTACTGGGTGCAGGTCAACAATAATATGCAGGCCGGCCCGAATATGAACGAAGAAGGTTATCCCGGCTATCGCAACCCGGACAATTTCATTGTGGTGTCCGATGCCTACCCAACCGTCACTGCACAGGCTGCTGATCTGATTCTGCCCACCGCAATGTGGGTGGAAAAAGAAGGCGCTTACGGTAACGCCGAGCGACGCACCCAGTTCTGGCATCAGATGGTGGATGCACCCGGTGAGTCCCGCTCCGACCTCTGGCAGGTGGTTGAGTTCTCCAAGCGCTTTCGCACCGATGAGGTATGGCCTGCGGAGATTCTGGCGCAAAATCCGGACTATCAAAACAAAACCCTGTACGACGTATTGTTCGCTAACGGTCAGGTTGATCAGTTTCCGCTCAGCGACAGAAATGCGGATTTTGCCAACCATGAAGCCGAGCAGTTTGGCTTTTATATTCAGAAAGGCCTGTTTGAGGAATACGCCCAGTTCGGTCGCGGGCATGGCCATGATCTGGCCGATTTCGACCGCTATCACCAGGAGCGCGGCCTGCGCTGGCCCGTCGTGAACGGTCAGGAGACGCGCTGGCGTTACCGGGAAGGCAGTGATCCCTACGTCGAGGCTGGCAGCGGCTTTCAGTTCTACGGCCATAAAGACAAGCGGGCGGTTATTTTTGCACTGCCGTTCGAACCGGCAGCCGAGTCGCCGGATCAGGAATTCCCGTTCTGGTTGTCTACCGGGCGGGTGCTGGAGCACTGGCATTCGGGCTCTATGACGCAGCGGGTACCAGAACTGTATCGTGCCTTTCCGGAGGCGGTCGTCTTCATGCACCCGGATGATGCCAGTGAACTGGGTTTGCGCCGGGGCAGTGAGGTGAAAGTCGAATCGCGGCGAGGTTGGATTCGGACCCGGGTCGAAACGCGCGGTCGCAATAAACCTCCACGGGGTCTGGTATTTGTACCCTGGTTTGATGCCAGTCAGCTGATCAACAAGGTCACGCTGGATGCAACCGATCCGATCTCGAAGCAGACCGATTTCAAAAAATGCGCCGTCAGAATCATTCCGGTATAGCAAGGAGCGCCACGACTATGAAAACTGTCATCATCAGCCTTATTTTCGCGCTTGGCGTTCCGCTGGTATTTGCCCAGGGCGACTTTATCGCTACCCTGCGTGGTCCGACGCCACTCGACACCGAGGGCGAGCCGCCACGTATGGAACAGGTCGAAAATGAGGACATCAAGCGTCCGCGCAACTACCCGATGCAGCCCCCGACCATCCCGCATAAAATCGATAGCTATCAGATCGATCTGAACACCAATAAATGCATGTCCTGCCACAGCCGGCGGCGTATCGAGGAGTCGCAGGCACCGATGGTCAGCGTGACCCATTATATGGATCGGGACGGTAATTTCCTGGCTGAGGTTTCACCCCGTCGCTACTTCTGCAACCAGTGTCATGTCGTGCAGACCAAGGCAAAGCCTCTGGTAGACAACACTTTTCAGGATGTTGATCATCTCATCCAGCAACAGTCCAAACCAGAGTAAGGAGCGCAAGCATAATGCACTGGATCAAGAACAGCTGGCGCACCATGACTCGACCGAGCCGGTTTTTCAGCCTGGGCTTTCTGACGCTGGGCGGCTTCATCGCCGGTATCATTTTCTGGGGCGGCTTTAATACCGCCCTGGAAGCGACCAACACGGAAACCTTCTGCATTTCTTGCCACGAGATGCACAATAATGTCTATCAGGAACTGAAATCGACTATTCACTACAGCAACCGCTCCGGCGTGCGCGCGACCTGCCCGGACTGTCACGTGCCGCATGAATGGACTGATAAAATTGCCCGTAAAATGCAGGCCTCCAAAGAAGTCTGGGGCAAAATATTCGGTACGATCAGTACCCGCGAGAAGTTTCTGGATAAGCGACTGGAACTGGCAAAACACGAATGGGCGCGGCTAAAAGCGAACGATTCGCTGGAATGTCGCAACTGTCACGATTTCGAATACATGGATTTCACCCGTCAAAGCAAGCGGGCCGAGGAAGCGCATGCCCGCGGTCTGGCAGGAGGCGATAAAACCTGTATAGACTGCCATAAAGGCATTGCTCATGAATTGCCGGATATGGCCGGCGTGGAAGGTTGGTAAGGCTGCCGGCAAACTTGTAAGTAGCCCGATGCCCGGACCTCGACAGGACCGGGCAGCAGCAGCCAGTTTCTGCTTCCTGTTTCTGCTTAATGAAATAGTTGCGGTAAAAACGAAGCCAGCCCCGGAAAGAAAATCAGCAGTAAAACGACAGCCAGCTCTGCCAGCAGGAAAGGAACCAGGGTTTTCACCAGCGGCCAGACCCGAATATCGCCGATCCGACAGGCAACAAACAAGCAGACACCGACTGGCGGTGTGATCAGCCCCAGCGTCAGCGTCAGGATGACAAACATCGAAAACTGCAAGGGATCAATGCCCATGCTGCGTGCAGCAGGCAATAGCAGCGGCACGAACAATACAATGGCCGCGCCGGGTTCCAGAAAACATCCCACCAGTAATAGCAGCACCATCGTGGCCAGCATGAACAACAGCGGCTCACCGGCAAAAAACTGGGTCAGATACTGGGCGAAACCGCCGATACCGCTCAACGCCAGCACATAGGACACCACTGTTGCAGCAGCAATAATCAGAAACAGGCTGGAGGTTGTACGAGCGCTGACCACCAGTGCGGCCCAGAACTCGGCAAGATTCAGATTGCGAAAAACAAACCAGCCCAGCAGCATCGCATAAACGGCGGCAATGCCGCCCGCTTCGGTAGCCGTAAAGGTGCCGGAAAGCGTTCCGATGATGATAAACAAGGGCAGGCTGATAACCAATAAGGTATCCAGCGCCATGCGCGGTACTTCCGCTCTGGAAATCTCGACACTGGATTGCGGCAGGCCACCATTGCGGGCTTTCAGCCAGATTACTACGCTGACCGCCAGTGCCAGCAGAAAACCGGGAATCACACCGGCCAGAAACAGATCAATCACCGAGATGCGCGATACCGCCGCATAGATCACCATAATGACCGAGGGCGGTATGATCGGGCCGATCACTGAGCCAGCCACCGTGACCGCAGCCGCAAACTCTTTGCTATAGCCTTCTTTCGGCATGCCTTTGATAAACACCTGACCCAGCGCGGCAGTATCGGCGATCGCGGTACCGGAAATACCGGCAAAAATGATCGACGCCATGGTGTTTGCGTAGGCGGTGCCGCCGCGAAACCGCGCGGTGAGGAAAACCGCAAAGCGGATCAGGCGTTCGGTCACCCCGCCGCGATTCATCACTTCCCCGGCCAGAATATAAAAAGGGGCGGATAGCAGAATGAAACTGTCAATGCCGGTGAACATGCGCGAAGGCACCGATACCAGCGGAAAATGCTGCGCCATAATACCTATCGCACCGGCCAGGCCGAGGGCGAAGGCGACCGGTACCCCAATGATCAGCAATACAGCGAAAGCCAGTCCGAGAAACGTCATGACTGCTCACCCGACAGATCACCGATAGCTTGCTCGGGCGCAGCAATCAGCAGACACATGGCTTTGATAAATGTCAGCACACCGCCGACAACAACGCTTAAGTACGGCACGATCATCGGAATCTGGGCCGAGGGTGATACCTGCTGCATATTGCGCAGCGCCTGCGGCCAGCCGTAAAAAACCAGTACCCCGCAAAACGCGGATATGCATAACAACACAATGATGCCTTGCAGGCGGCGCAGCCAGAGCGGCAGAATGTTGCCAAAGATGTCGATGATCATGTGCTCACCGCGAAATAACACCGCGCCGGCCAGCAGAAAGGTAATCCAGACCACCGAATAACGCATCGTCTCTTCGGTCCAGCCAAGCGGATCGAACAGCACATAGCGATAAAAAACCTGCAGGAAATTGATGATGACAATGCCCAGTAACAGTAGCGCGCCGATACTTTCAGTCGCCACCGTTAAATAATGTGCAACACGCAGTGCTTTAGCTCGAACTCCCAAGCGCTTGCTCCCCCGAATACGTCCAGAAAACAGGCGCTGCATGGCTGGCAGCGCCCGGTGATATGTTATTGATAGGCGGAAATGAGCGCGCTGGCACGTGGGCCAGCGCAATTTGTTTATTGCCGTAGACGTTTTTTTGTGCTTCAGCCACAGCAGCCAATAATTGATCAACCAGTTCATTACCGACCTGCTCGGTGATGTATTCCCGCACCGGCTCCTGCGACAAGGCACGGAATTGCTCTTTTTCTTCCGCTGTCGTGATGTGCACCTGCAGACCTTTCTCATCCCGGATGCGTTCGATATAGCTGCGGTCGGTCGCCACCTTCAAGGCATTGACCAGAGAGGCTTCCAGCTGACCGCCTTCCATGATGATCTGGCGCTGTCCCTGGGTCAGGCTCTGGTAAAAATCTTCATTCATCAGGTGCAGGGAAACGCTGTAAATGTGCTCGGTCGTTGACATGAACTTCTGCACATCGGCCATACCGTTTTCATACACATTCGGCGAGGCGTTTTCCTGCCCGTCAACCACGCCCTGTTGCAAAGACATGACCAGCTCGGAGAAGCTGATCGGCGTTGCCGCCGCCCCAGTGACTCCATAAACCGCATATAGACCGGGCTTTCCATGGTCCGCATCTTCAGGCCTTGCATATCCGCAGGCGTGCGTACTTCCTGCTTGCTATTGGTCATATTGCGAAAGCCATTCTCGAGCCAGACCACACTGCGCAGGCCGGTTTTTTCCAGTAAATCTCTGCTGCATGGCTTTGGTAAACAGGTGATGAAAAAACTCCCAGGCTACCGGTGAAGACGGGAACAGATACGGCAGCGCAAAAACCTGCAAGGGTTTATAGAAACCCGTAACCGCACCATCGGCAACAAGGGTCATTTGAATCGCACCCTGCTGCACCATTTCAGTCAGTTCCCGCTGCCCTGCGCCGAGCGTGGCGAACAGCAGTTCGACTTCCAGTTCGCCGCCGCTTTTAAATTCGACATACTCTTTAAATGCTTTCGCTCCCTGTACTTCAGCGACAGGGTTGTCGGTTTCAGCCAGCGCATAACGGATGCGGGTCTGGGCATTGACCGCGGAACTCAGGCCAAGCGTCAGTAAAGCGACAAGCGTACCGCCTATCGCGCAGATTTTGAGTTTTTGCATAGCGATAAAATCCTCCTGTGAAGGGTATTATTATTACGGTGTGAAGGTAGTGAGAGGCTTTTTATAATACGTGCAGGCGTTGCTGCAAAGCCCAAAGGGCAACACAAGATACGATCCAGCCGGCGTTGCCGTCAAGCCGCACACCCCATGGATGCGCAGCTACGACGGCGATTTCAGCGTGGCCGGACTACCAATCGCTTAGATAAACCGGGTGACATGACCCGATAATGCGAGGGCCGCAGCACATTGCCGCTGCTCTCAACGAGCAGTTGCGGCGGATGCCGTTGACGACAAACAATACTGCAGCGGTCTGAGGTGACGGCAAAGCTGCCTAAATTGATTCAACTGAAGCCGACTGGCTTTCGAATTGACGGTATTGAGCGTTAGCGCGCAGTAGATGTTCCCGGATTGCCGTTGCCGCAGCGTCCGGATCATGAGCGGCAATCGCTGCAAGAATACGGGCATGCTCGGCAAGCGTGATTTCCTCCGCACCCGGCGCTCGCACCAGGGTTGGATGGTGTTGGCGCAGCCATTCGAACATGGCCTGTACCAACACCGGATAAATCGGATTACCATCGATACTGGCGATCTGGCGATGGAATAACATATCCCGGTGCGAAAATTTTTTCAGGTCAAGACGGGCTTCCTGGTGGTCGAGCAGGAGCTGCTTAAGCTGGCTAATATCTTCATCGGTCGCTTTGAGGGCTGCGCGGCGGGCCATTTCCACCTCGAACAGGATCCGCGCCTCTCTGAGATGTTCGATGTTCTGAGGCGAGTTATCGAGTAGATAGTGGGTCATGACGCCAATCTGCTCAATGATAAAGCCCGAGCTGGGTACGGTAATCCGGGCACGTTCGCCATGCTTGATTTCAAGGATTCCCAGGCGCTCCAGGTTTTGAAATGCCTCCCGAATCGCCGGCCGGCCGACGCCGTATTCCTCCATCAGTTGCCGCTCTGAGGGTAATTGATCCCCCGGTCTCAGGTTTTGCTCCCGGATCAACTCGATTAATCGATCCATCACTTCCTGGTACAGCTTGCGGCGCTTGATAGGCCTATGGGCCATAGAAGTCCTCCATCAAATCATGTCATCATACCTTCATACCTTCCATTATAACCTAAATCTGACGGCGTGGTGAATGCTACGGGTGCTGGCTATTGTCACGATTTCCTCGGCTGTGTCTGACACGGCACTTCGAGTACCTTAGCCGTGTGAATCGCGCATTTTATCCCATCAAAATAACTGGCGCGGGGATTTTACTCAAACCAACGCACGGTGCACGCATCATCCCAGGCCGAGCCCGTTTGTAAACACATAGACAGAGTAGATAGAACGCGTCGCGCAGATAAAAATCCGATTGCGCTTACGGCCGCCGAAAGTCAGGTTACCCACGATTTCCGGAATACGAATCTTGCCAATCAGCGAACCATCAGGATCATAGCAATGCACCCCGTCGGCAGCACTAGACCAGATCCGGCCGTCCCGGTCGACTCGAAATCCGTCAAATATACCGGCTGTGCATTCTGCAAAGATTTCACCACCGGCAAGGTTCCCTTTCTCGTCAACACGAAAAGCCCTGATGTGGGCCGGGCCACCCCGCCTGTGCGTCACACCGGTATCGGCAATATAAAGCGTGCGCTCATCCGGGGCAAAAGCCAACCCGTTGGGTTTTTCAAAATCAGTGGCAACACGGCGGATTTTGCCGTTCAGAGGATCGATGGAGTAGACATGGCATCCATCCATTTCAGGATCAGCAACCCCGCCCTCGTAGTCTGTCAATATGCCGTAGGTCGGATCTGTAAACCATATGCTGCCGTCAGAGCGAACCACCACATCGTTCGGAGAATTGAACCGCTTGCCGCCAAAACCGTCGGCCAGTATGGCTATCGAGCCATCGTGCTCTGTGCGGATCACACGGCGCGTTTGATGTTCGCAGGTCACCAGCCGGCCCTGCCTGTCGACGGTGTTACCGTTGGCATTGTTTGACGGTTGGCGAAAAACCGATACCGACCCGTCTGTCTCATCCCAGCGCATGATGCGATCGTTCGGAATGTCGGACCAGACCAGGTAGCGTCCGGCCCCAAACCAGGCGGGTCCTTCACACCATCGTGCGCCGGTCCACAGTCGCTCGACTTTTATATGCGGAGCATAGAGCGCGCTGAATCGCTCGTCGAATGCTTCAAAACCAGCCCCTTCAATATCCTCACCTGTGTTCACTCGGCAACCTCCCAAATCGTTCAGAAAATAAACACTTGACATATTATATACTGGTATAATAAGTTGATGATAGCATGTCTACTGATCTACTGATAATAGACATCATAGCTGCCTTGGAGGAAACCATAATGAAATCAGTTCTTACTTCGGTACTGGCAAGCATCGCCATCACCGTCACATCGTACTCCGCTGCATTAGCGTCGCCTGATGCTCCGGTTATCGCACTGGCCAATGCCTATTACGGCAACACCTGGCGACACCAGATGGTCGATTCCTTCGAAGCCGCGGCGAAAGAAGCGAAGGACGCCGGCCAGATCAGTGACTACATCATCATGAACGGTGATGGTTCTGTCGCTCAGCAAAACAGTCAGATCGCGGAACTGATTCTCAAGAAAGTGGATGTGATAGCCGTCAATGCGGCATCAGAAACGGCCGTTAATGGCATCATCGAGAAAGCCTGTTCGGCCGGCATCATCGTGGTGTCATTCGACTCGATTGCCTCGGCACCATGCAATTATCAGCTTAATTTCGACTTTACGGGCTACAAGGCGGAGCAGGCCGAGGCCGTTATCAAAATGCTCGGCGGTAAGGGCAATATCATCCAGGTACGCGGCGTGAAAGGATCTGCACCTGACAACGCCATGTACAACGCCCAACAGTCAGTGCTGGCCAAATATCCCGACATTAAAGTGGTTGCAACCGTTCATGGTCAGGCTACAGCCTCCGTGGCGCAGGCTGCGATTAACAACGTGCTTCCCAGTCTGCCGCACGTCGATGCGGTTCTCGCCCAGGGTGGCAGCGACGATGTTGGCATTGCCCAGGCATTCGTTCAGTATGGCGGTGAATATGAGGGTAATATGCCGATTATCGAAGGTGGCGGCGGAACCGACTTTGTCAAATGGTGGGCTCAGGAAAACGAAAAGAACGGTTACCAGACAGTGTCCATGAATACGACACCTGGTATTGGCGGTGCGGTATTCTGGCTTGGCCTATCGCTACTTAACGGGGCAGAAGCACCCAAGCTCATGATCATGCCGGTTGCCACAGTCGATGCCGACAACCTTCAGCAATATGCCGATCTGCCGGCCGGGCAGATTATCAGCCCAAGCTATTCGCTGGACTGGGTCAAAGAAAACCTCTTGACGAAGTAACCCCGGATCCGTTCAGACGGGCGCGGCAACTCAGCCGCGCCCGTTTTCGTTTAGCGCATACTTAGGAGACAAGCATGACCGTTGTTCTCCAGGAGGGCATCGACCAAACAGTGAAAGGGCCGTATGTTGAGCCAACAGTGGTCGTTGCGCTGGAAGGTATTAGCAAGAGTTTTGGGCCGACGCTGGCCAATGATCAAATCGACCTGACCGTTCATGCGGGAGAAGTGATTGGACTGGTCGGTGGTAATGGGGCAGGCAAATCGACCCTCATGCGAATTTTGTGTGGCGGTATCTGGCCGACACAGGGGGCCATTGTCTTTGGAGACGAAACGGTTCCGTTTGCCCACTACGACACAACCGAGGCGCAGCGACGCGGCATTCGAATGGTGCACCAGGAGCTGTCCTTGTGCACAAACCTGTCGGTCGCAGAGAACTTTTTTCTGGAGGCACCCCAGGCCATTCTCGGGCGACCCGGCTGGAGAGCCGACTATCGAGCCCTGGCACGGGCCTCGCTTGATGCGGTATTCCCGAACAATCACATTGACGTGAATGCAAAAGTAGGGCATCTCCCGATCGGTGACCGGCAAATGGTGGAAATAGCACGGGCTACCGCCACCCCCGGTGTCCGCCTGATCGTGCTTGATGAACCAACCTCGTCGCTTGATCTTGAGCGCTCACGGCAGCTTCGCAACTACGTTCACTCCCGATCACAAGCGGGATTGTCGTTTATCTTTATCAGTCACAAGCTGCAGGAAATTATCGACATCGCGAGTCAGGTCGCTGTTTTGCGCAACGGCCGCCTGGTGTGGCGCGGGGATGCCACTGATGCTTCGATCAAACACCTCGTTGGTCTTATGGGCGGTGATGTTGAAGCGATACAGAGTCAATCGTCCACCGAATCCGATACGTCCGGCAAGCCGGTCATTCGAATCTCCGGACGCTTCCTTGCCGATGGGCAGGATATTGTATTACGACAGGGCGAAATAGTGGGCCTTGCCGGGCTGGAAGGCAGCGGACAAAAAGATCTGCTGCATGCCCTGTTCAGCGCACAGCGCGCTGGCGGCGAGGTCGAGCGGTACGCTTCGGCTGGTTTCATAACGGGCGACCGCCAGAAGGAAGGTATTTTCCCGCTTTGGAATGTCCTTGAGAACATTTCAATTGGCAGAATAGCGCGCCGTTCCTGGTCAGGCTTTGTATCCGACGAAACGGAAGCCCGGGCGGCCACCAAACCGGCACAGCAATTGCGCCTCGACAAGGGACGGTTTGAATCAGGCATTCTGGAGCTCAGCGGCGGAAACCAGCAAAAGGTTCTTGTGGCCCGCACGCTGGCGACTGATTCGTCAATTGTCCTGCTTGATGATCCTACCCGCGGCGTTGATATC
Organism: Gammaproteobacteria bacterium; assembly: GCA_041396125.1. GTDB lineage: Bacteria > Pseudomonadota > Gammaproteobacteria > Competibacterales > Competibacteraceae > JAWKZG01. The sequence continues at coordinate 176,364 of JAWKZG010000007.1, forward strand.
GCGACCAAGCAGGATTTTTATCGTCTTTGCGAGCAGATCGCACAGGAGGGCCGCACCCTGATATGGCACACGACCGAGGATGCCGAACTGTTGGCCGCCCATCGTGTGCTGGTGTTTGCAAACGGAAAGGTGGTACGCGAACTCACTGGACCGGAAATCACGGAAGAGGCCATTGTCGGCGCCTCTTTTGCTCATGTGGATCGACAGGATCAAGATGAATCGCGCCATAAAACAGCCGCCGCTCTGGTTCGACGACTGGTCGATATGGCCCCCTTTATTGGTCTGGTAATCGTCCTGTCGATGATGATCTGGGCCAACCCGTTTATCGCCTCGATTTTTGGCATAGATCTGCTTCTGCTGCCGGCACTTTCTCTGGTTCTTGTGACTATGGCCCAGATGTTTGTCATTGGCGGAAGCGAAATTGATCTCGGTGTCGGACCGTTCGCCAGCCTTGTCAGCGTGCTTGCAGCAACACTGCTTTACGACACGCCAGCTTACGGCGTTATAGCGATACTCGTGGCGATTGCGGCCTATGGCTGTCTTGGCGGTCTTATTCAGGCCAGAAAAATACCGGCGATTGTCGTGACGCTCGGCGCATCCTTTATCTGGCTCGGTGTGGGTTACTCTCTGCAGCCGACACCGGGCGGTGCCAGTCCCGAATGGCTCTCGAAAATGGTGAACTGGTCTGTCGACTTCGTGCCGACGTCTGTTGTGCTTATTGCGATAGTCGGGCTTGTGGCAGTGACAATCGACCGGATGCCGATTGGTGTCGTCTTGCGCGGATTCGGTAACAATTCATCAGCCATGGTGCAATCCGGCTGGTCTCCGGTACGCTTCGCCATGGTGCGATATCTGATCGCCGGCTTTTTTGCGGCGGCAGCCGGCCTGTCGCTTACCGCTATCAACACCGCCAGTGATGTCAACTCCGGCAACTCCTTTACCCTGCTCAGTATTGCCGCTGTCGTCATGGGCGGATGTGCCTTGCTGGGCGGTATCATTTCGCCGATTGGCGCTGTCATAGGCGCTGTAACACTGGCGCTTATCGGCGCGCTGCTGGGGTCATTCGGCGTGAGCAGCGATTTCAATGCGGTGATGCAGGGACTCATTCTCATAGCGCTGCTGGCACTGCGCAGTGCGGTTGCACCACGCGGGAGTGAAGAATGAACACGATCACCTTTTGCAGAATGTGGGCACAACACAATCGCTGGATCTGGGCCGGTCTGGGGGTCGTGATCCTCTGGTTTATTCTATCGGTCGTAACCAATCGTTTCAGTCTTTCCAGTATGTCCGGTATTGTATTGTCGGCATCGTTTCTGACCCTTGTCGCGCTGGGGCAGATGTTTGTCGTTGCGACTGGCCGCGGCAATATCGATCTGTCAATTTCTTCCGCCATCACGCTCAATGCCTATATGGGCCTGATTACCATCCGCGGCGACGATTCGAACCTTGTTCTCGGTCTGGCGATTGCACTGTTGATAGGGATATGCGTCGGCGTGGTGAATGCGGTGCTGGTCGTACTGCTCCGGATTCCCGCGATAATCGCAACCCTGGCAACAGGCTATATTCTGGCGACTGCGACCCTGCTTGCCAACCGGGCGATCCCCGGCTTTGCAGTGAGTCCCACACTTAAATATATCGCTACCAGCCGGATTGGCGGGTTGCCCGTGATGGCACTGGTGGTTGTAGCTGCTGTCATCCTCACGGCTTACATATTGCGATATACCGTGTACGGTCGCACCTTGTCAGCTGTGGGTCAAAGCCGTGCGGCTGCCCGTCTGGCTGGTGTCAAAAATGGTCGTGTCATCGCTGCTGCTTTTATCATTTCATCGGTGCTCGCCTCAGTTGATGGTCTGCTGTTAGGTGCTTATATCGGCGGTGCCTTCCTGGAAATGGGGCAACCTTATCTGCTGCAATCCGTTGCGGCGGTGGTGCTTGGCGGAACGCTGATATTCGGGGGCTCGGCAACCGCCCTTGGAACATTGCTGGCCAGCATCCTGCTGATACTCATCGTGACCACCATGCAGATCATGGGGCTGCCGCCGGGCACACAGGATATGATTCAGGGCACGGTCGTTATTTTGGTCCTTGCACTGGCGGGAAGAGAGGCGGTTACCCGCACGGTGCGAAAAGCACCTGAAGGCAAGACCGAAGATGGCATTGCATTGAAAAAGAGCTGATTGAGGGACTGTTTTTCTGATTCCCCGGTTAATGGATAAACCATTTGATAAACCCGTCGCCGCTCATCGGAGCAGCCCGTCAAGCTCGACGGGTTGCCGACGTGCCCCTGCGGTATAAGCGGCTTCAACCAGCGCCAGTGTTTTCAGATTATCTGCGCCGGAAGTCGAGGGTTCGCGGCCTTCTTTAAGACACTGGACCCAGTGCTGCTGGATGGCGACGATACTTTCCTGAATGTTGTGCCAGGGGCGCGATGCCCAAGGGAGCAGTCGCGGCGAGACATCGCTGACGTGCGTACCCGTACGCCCGGTAACCGTGAGCCGGTAGCCCTGTGCCAACCGGATGGTGCCGTCGGTGCCGTCAATCTCAACCAGCGTTTCGGGAAACGGCTCAACGGCAAGTTTCGTGGCGTAGCTGCAATCGACAACAGAGGTCGCTCCGCGCTCATGGTCCAGCAAAAGAGTCGCAACATCCTCACCCGCAATAGCCGGATTAATCCGCATTATCCGCGCATCGAGTGCGGTAACATCCCCGAGCAGATAGCGGGCGATGTCGAGAATATGAATCCCGAGGTCTTCGATGATGAAGCGCTTGCCGGTTGCCAGATAAGGCTGACCGGAGAAAACATCGAAGGCCGATCGAAACGAGATACGGCCGAAAAAGGGAGTGCCAATTTCGCCGTGATCGAGCACAGCCCGGATCGCCTGGATCGGTGTCTGCCAACGAAAATTCTCATGCACCATCAGCGGCACACCAGCTTCCTCGCAACGCTTCACCATCACCTTTGCATCCGCTAGCGATGCGGCAAAGGGCTTCTGGCAGATCACCGGAACACGATTGGCAGCCGCCATTTCCACTAACGGCCGATGACTCGGCACGGTGGTAGCGATGTCGACGAAATCAAGTTGTTCGGTGGCGAACAGCGTGGCGGCATCCTGATAACGCCGTTCGATGCCAAACTGGTCGCCGACGATTCTCAAGCGCTCAGGATCGAGGTCGCAAATGGCCTCAATTGCTGCGCCTGTCACGTCGCGCCAGCCATGCAACTGGTTCACGGCGAAGAAGCCACAACCGATTAATCCTCCGCGTAACGCAGTCATCATTAACCTGCCTTTGCCATTTGCATCAGTGTTACACGCTGCTGCAATCTGTGTTGTGCCTGATCAACGACGACGGCCACAATGATGACCAGCCCCTTGATGATCATTTGCCAAAATGAGCTCACACCCATCATCACTAAACCGTCGGAGAGTATGCCGATTACGAAGGCACCGATAATCGTGCCACCGATTGTGCCACGTCCGCCCGACATCGAGGTGCCCCCGAGCACGGCTGCCGCAATCGCGTTCAGTTCGAAACTCTCGCCGGTCGCCGGGTGTGAAGCCACCAGCTCGGAGCTGATGTTCAAGCCGACAACCGCTGCACAGAATCCGGAAAACATATAGACGAACATCTTCACCCCGTTTACCCGGACGCCGGAAATACTGGCGGCACGCTCGTTGCCACCGACGGCGAAGATATGACGACCAAGCGGTGTGTATCTGGTGATATAGGCGGCACCGAGCGCGATAGCGATCAGGATCCATATAGACATCGGCAGTCCAAGCAGACGCCCCGCCCCCAGGAACGTAAAGCCCGTTGTTCCGAATTCTTCCGTTCCGACCAGATTTGGAAAGGTCCGGCCATCGGAGGAGAGCAAGGCAAAGCCACGCGCTACATAGAGTGTCCCAAGCGTTGCAATAAAGGGCGCAACGTTGAGTCTGGTGATCAGTTGACCGTTGATGGCTCCAATCAGAATACCGACCAGAAGCGTTATCAGGATGATCTCGAACACGTTGAAATAGATCGTGTAGCCGATTTGCAAGTCGATGCCATTAAGCATCAGATAGCCGGCTACCATGCCGCAAAGACCGACGATCGACCCTACCGACAGATCAATACCGCCGGTAATGATGACCAGGGTCATGCCGATGGCAAGGAACGCGTTCAGCGCCACATGCTTCGACATCAGAATAAGATTGGCGGTGCTGAGAAAATTCGGCGCGGCGATCGAAAAAAAGACGATGACTGCGATCAGCGCGATGAAGGTTCTGAGCTTCATGAGCGTTAGCAGATACGAGCCGTTCACAGCGGACGGAGCAGCCGCCTTGGCCGAGACGTCAATCATACAGGTTGCCTCACAGTTTTCGAAACCGGCCCGTGGCCAAGAGCCGCAGCGGCCACCACGGCGGCTTCCGTTGCCACCGCACGGTCGAACATACCGGTTAATTTACCATTACTCATGACCGCGATCCGGTCGGACAACGCCATAACCTCGTCGAGATCGGAAGTAGCGAACAAAATGCCCAGTCCGGCGGCGGAGAGTGTGCGCATGGTGCGGAAAACATCGGCCTTGGCACCGACATCGATGCCGCGGCTGGGCTCATCCATCAACAGCACTTTGGGCTCGGTCAAAAGCGCCTTGCCAATGACCACCTTCTGCTGGTTGCCGCCTGAAAGCGATGACACGTCCTGCGCCGAATCGGCCACCTTAATGGTTAGCTCGCGCACCGTTCGCGCAATCGCCCGCTTTTCCAAATCGCCACGGATATGAAAAAAGCGGGCAAAGCGCGAGAGGCTGGCAAGCGTCAGATTGCTGGCGACGGAAAGAATGGAAACCAGGCCGTCGCGCTGGCGGTCTTCGGGAATCAGCGCCAGCCCTCGACCGATACGGCCCGTCGTGTCACGCTCGCGCACCTCTGCGCCGCCGAGATAAATTCGGCCAGTAGCATGGCGGTGACGGCCCATGATGCAGTCAAACAACTCGCTGCGCCCAGCGCCCATAAGCCCGTAGATGCCCAGGATCTCACCCGCTCTGAGTGATAGCGATACATGGTCGACGGCCAGACCACCGGTCTCGCGAGGCAGACAGATGTCCTCGGCGCGGAACAGTTCGTGGCCTGGTTCGTGACCGTCCGGCTTCGCGAAATCCTTCGCATCCGAGCCGATCATCTGGCGCACAATCCAGTGGGTATCGACGTTTTTCATCTGCTCATGGCCGGTGATACGGCCGTCGCGCAGAACCGTGATGTAATCGCCGATCCGAACCAGTTCCTCCAGACGATGGGAAATATAGACAATGGCAACACCGCGTGCCTTGAGATCAGCAATGACCTTGAACAGAATCTCGACTTCCGCCGCGCTCAGCGCCGAGGTCGGTTCGTCCATGATCAGGATGCGAGCCTCAAGTGAAACAGCCTTGGCAATCTCGACGAGCTGCTGCTGACCGATGCGTAAATCTTCCACAAGGAGGTCCGGCCGGATGCCGGTTTCAAGGCGTTCGAGCAATCTGGCCGCCTTGCGCTCCTGCTCCCTGTGGTCGATCTTGCCCAGTCTGTTGGTGATTTCACGGGTTGCGAAAATATTCTCGGCAACCGAAAGATTGCCAAACAGGTTCAACTCCTGAAATACCATTCCGATGCCGCGGCTGACAGCATCGTTGGCAGAGGAGAAAGACACCTCTTTGCCGTCGAACAGAATTCGACCCTGCGTTGGCTGTTCGACGCCGGCGATAATTTTCATCAGCGTCGACTTGCCGGCACCGTTCTCGCCGACAAGCACATTCACGGCTCCCTTGCGGACCTCAAAGGTCGCCTGCTTGACCGCTACTGTGCCGGAATAGACTTTGGTGATGTCCTCCAGCGTCAGGATGACATCCTGTGAAGAGTCCAGGTTCATGGGCTAACGCCTACCTCTGCTGTCACCGGGGTCACCAGCGGAAGCGCTGTTCCTGCCGTCACCTTGTAGGCACCAAGCACCCTGGCCGTTTGTCCCTCAAGTCCCTCGCGCGGAAGTTTCGACAGCACCGTCCGATTGACATAGCTGTTAAACGCCTTACCGAACTGGGCGAAATCGATCTGGTTGGTGAAATCATTGAAATTGACGAAATCAAGACTGTCGCGCAAAGCGGTTCCCCGCATGGCCGGCCCGATTTGTATGCGCGCATCCGCCTGACCGTCATTATCGACATCAAGATCAATCGTTGCGGCGCGCGAAGCGGTATTGGCAGCGATGATTTTGCCGTCGAGGCGAACCGCGTAAGTCCAGGGCGCATTGGCCTGCTTGTTCGGGTTGCCGAATTTGGCACCTGCAGCGGCCGGATCGGTCTTCGCCATGGCCTGAACGTCAGCAAATGATCCCGCTTTTTGTTCCAGGTAAGGAATAACTTTCGAGGCCCAGATTTCCTCGACCATCCTGTCAGGGTTAAAAGCCCCTGTTTCTTCGCTCCCGTCCTCGGTAGGCGTGGGCTCGATCTTGCAGGCTGTTAAAGCAGAACCAGCCAACAAAGCAAAACCAGCCGTCAAGGCCAGGGCTGGCAAGGTCAGTTTCTTGAGCATGGTGGTATGTGGTCGATCCGGCGGAAAAAGGAAGCAAGAGACGGGCGGACGCGCAGCCCGCCCTTTGCACCGGAGCTGTGCCCGATCAGTTGGAGAGCGAGAAAGTCTCCAGCCTGGCTGCATTTTCGCCATTAATGAGGACGCAATCCATGAGTTGCTTTTCCTCGGCCGGTTGCTTGCCGTTCGCGATCAGTTCGTGCGCCTGCTCGACAGCCATCTGGGCCTGGGCGTAGGCCGGCTGCAGCACAGTAGCCTTGATGCCGCCGGATTGTATGGAGTCGCGGACGTCGTTGGAACCGTCGAAACCGACCACGATGACATCCTGGCGGCCAGCAGCAGCGAGTGCCGCATAGGCACCCATGGCCATGGTGTCATTGCCGGAGATCACGCCCTTGATGTCCGGATTGGCCTGCAGGATTGACTCCATCTTGGCATACGCTTCGGTCTGGCTCCAATTGGCCGACTGCTGCGCGACCATGATCATGTCCGGGTATTCATCGATAACGTCATGATATCCCCTGGAGCGGATGCCGGCGTTGGTATCGGATTCTTTGCCGACGAGCTCGACGTAATTACCTTCCTCGCCCATCAGCTCGACGAATTCCTGTGCGCCGAGCTGGGCACCCTGATAGTTATTCGACACAATCTGCGCGAGAGCCACACCGGTTGCCTTGATCTCACGATCGATCAGGAAAGAAGGCACGCCGGCGTCCTTTGCCTTCTGGACAGCAGCAATCGAGGCGTCTGCACCCGCATTGTCGAGAATGATAGCTTTGGCACCGCGGCCAATCGCCGAGTCTATCAGCTGTGACTGCTTGTTCGCGTCGTCGTCATGGACAAGAACGAGCGTATCGTAGCCCAATTCTTTGGCTTTGGCTTCTGCGCCTACGGCCTCTGCCTTAAAAAACGGATTATCGTGCGACGGTGTGATGATAGCGATTAAATCAGCTGCAGAGGCTGGCACCGAGGTGCCAATGGCCAGCATGCCGGCCAGCGCCGCAAACGTCATTCTGAGTGTCGATTTCATGAACTCCTCCCGGTTTACAGTGGTTAGGTTTGTCACTGAAGGCTAGGTCTGAATTTCAATTTCTGCTTGTCGAGCCAGCGCGCCCGTTCGATATCGGGCTGAGAACACCACTCGTTTTTTCCTAGCATATTAAATATAGTGTCATAAGTGGTATAATGAGTCAATCATAAGGTTATGCAACCTAAGATCGTTTTCGAACCCCTCTAAAAAGCGCACGATCTTGCCGTGATCACGCCTATACCCGGCCCGTAGAATGGCTGGTGAATTGCGCCGGATTCAGCCAGCTCAACCACCAGCGCGATTATCACTGGGGAGGGTTAGTGATACTGCGAACGCTTTGCAATATTGCCTCCGGCTCGAACACTTTTTTCCAGTCAGGCTGAAACAGTTCCTGTTTGGCCTGCTTGATGGCCATTTGCGCGCCGTCCGAGAGTTGCACGCCGGGAATTTCCTCAAACAGAACCGCAGTGAGGATGGTCATATGACCCAGCATGAAGTCGCGGGCAGCCTGCTTTGGTACGCCTCGGGCAACAGCCTCGTCCATGGCCTCGCGCATCACCGTAATACAGGTGGCCTCAACGGTTTCGGAGAGTACCGGTTCCAGCATGGCCAGATTCTCCAGAGTCACCCGGTGAGCCCGCATCACCGGCGCGTAGATAGCCCGTGCCACTTTCTCACCCAAGGCGTAATGTTCTTCGGGGCCTTGCATCAGCACGCAGATAATATGCTGCTTGGCTTTGAGACCGCCGAAGAAGTCGCGTTGAGCTTCCGGGTCGGTTTCGTCGTTGAATACCGGCGGATGGCAGGGATGGGTGATGAAATAGGTCAGATCAGACCGTTCGGGCATCTCGCCGGCGTAGGGAGCGGCCGCATCCAGGGCCACCACCATGGTGCCGGGTCTGAGCTGGGGCGAGAGCTGGTGGGTGATCTTGCCAATCAGCGCGTCGGGCACAGCGAGGATCACCACTTTGGCACCGGCCAAGGCGGTGTCCATATCAACGCACTCGACACCCAGTTGTTCGCGCAGCCGGATACGCCCGGCCTCGCTCACTTCGACATGATCGACATCGAATTCAGAAGCTTGTTGTTGCAGATTGCTGGCCAGACGCATACCCATTTTGCCGGCTGCGCCCACAAGAGCGATTTTAATCATCTTGATAACTCCTAATAATGAGAATTGAAATTCGCCGCATGTCATTGGAGCGAACCAACCCCGTCAGCAATCAACCCTGACTGCGACCGACGGTTTCGTTGGCGATCACGCTGTATAAAACATACATAATGATAATGTGGTGTGAAAATTAACTCATCATACCAATTAGATCAATAGGCTAATCGCAGAAATTTTCCAGACCGGAGTCCTCGAAAGATTAGAGTCAATAGGTAACAAGGTGTCGCAATAACAGCCCGATACGCCCGTGCAGGTGGGAATCCAGCAACGTTTAAAGCTCAGCAGACTATCGCAAATCTACCTGCCTTATGCCGCAAAAAAGGTTTTACTTGCTTAGCCGGTTGCTGGTTTCGTTTAATGACAGCGCGTGCAACTTAAGGAGGTTGTCATGGTGCTCCAAATGCCTCAGCCCGATCAGCAGAAAGTGGATAACGCGATTCAATCGCTTCAGCTTTTTATTGACACAATTCCGGGGCTGGTGTGGAGCGCGCAGCCGGACGGCCACATTGATTTCCTCAATCAGCGCTGGTGTGAATTTACCGGCCTCTCACTGGATAAAGCGATTGGATGGGGCTGGCGAGCAACCATTCATCCCGCCGATCTTCCCGCTTTGGAAGCGTATTGGGTGTCGCTGCTGACCAGCGGTAAGCCGGGCGAGACAGAAGCACGCATGCAGCGCTATGACGGAGAATATCGTTGGTTTTTGTTCCGCGCCGTGCCGCTGTATGGCGATCAGGATAAACTGCTTAAATGGTATGGTCAGAGCACTGACATTGATGACCGCAAGCGCGCAGAAGAGCAGTTGCGTCAGAGCGAGCGAAATCTTGCTGAAGGGCAGCGGCTCACCAAAACCGGCAGCTGGGTGCTGGATTTCAAAACCGGCAACACCGACTGGTCGGTCGAGACTTGCCGCATTTTCGGATTTCCCGATCCACCACCGTCACCGCATTACAATGAATTTCGGGTACGAGTGCATCCGGAGGATCGCGCCAGTGTGGATCTTGGTTTGCGTGAGAGTTTTGAAACCGGCGAACCCAGACCGTTGCAGTATCGTTTTATTTTGCCGGACGGAACCCGCAAACACATCGAAACCATTTCCCAGCCAGTAAAAGATGAGACCGGCGCCGTGCTGCGCTTGATGGGTACGGTAATGGATGTTACCGAACGCAAACAGGCCGCAGAAACCTTGCAAGCTTCGGAGCTTCTGGCGCGAGGCCAGCTAGAGGCCCTGATCCACACCCTGGATTCACTCGCCAGGGAGTCCGAACCGGACAAACTGCTGGCGCATGTGCTGCGAACGATTATGGCGCAATCAGATGCTCATAGTGTCAGCGTATGGAACAGAAATGCTGACGGTAACCGATTCGATCTGGTCGCCGCGCTGGAGGGTGGGCAGTTTCAGGCACAGCACGATACGGTTCATCCGATTAATCACCTGCCCAGTCTGGCGCAAACCCATCCGGTGTGGCAGGACATCATCCGCACCCGGCAGCACGGCGTATTGCAGGATATCGATAAAGCAACGGCCCGGATGCTTATCGGATCAGAGCCGGCTGCAAGGGAATATCAGGTATTGGCAGACAAGACTTTGGATCCGGCCATGGTTGAGCTCAAACAGCATCTTTGCCAACTGGGGGTGCGGGTTATTCTTTTTGTTCCCCTGGTCATTGCCGGGCAGGTTACCGGTATCATCGGCGTCCGCTTCATATCCCGGCGTACCTTCCGGCGTGAGGAAATTGAATTAACCAAGGCGCTCGCTCATCAGGCCACGCTGGCGATGCAGTTGATACGGCTGTCTCAACAAAGCCGTCAGGCGGCTGTTATGGCAGAGCGCAATCGCCTGGCCCGGGATATCCACGATACCCTCGCACAAGGGTTTACCGGTGTGATCATCCAACTGGAAGCTGCCGCCGATGCCAACGCCAAAGGCTTGCAGAAGGAAGCGGATGAGCATCTCGGTCTGGCCGGTAATCTGGCCCGCGAAAGCCTGCAGGAAGCACGTCTTTCGGTACAGGCACTACGACCGCAATCGCTCGAAGATAAAAATCTGTGTGAAGCATTGGCCGAACTGATCCGGAAGATGACCAAGGGCATCGATATACAGGCGACATTTACACTGCAAGGCCAAGTCTGCCCCCTGTCGGCGGAGTGGGAAGCGAATCTGCTGCACATCGGCCAGGAGGTTTTGACGAATGCATTGCGACATGCTCAAGCCAGCATTTTCAGCACCCAGCTTTCCTTTGGCGAGCATGCGCTGTGGCTGGAACTGTGCGATAACGGTTGCGGCTTTGATCAGACTCGCAAGCATGAAGGTTTCGGCCTGCTGGGCATCCGGGAACGGGTGCAGTCCATGGGTGGACACATGGCTATCGAAAGTGCACAAGGTCGCGGCACTAAAATAATAATCACGCTGCCATTAACAACAACACATTCAGCACCCTATCAATGACAACGTCAGACACTATTCGGGTACTCATCGCCGATGATCATGTCACAGTGCTAGAGGGCCTGGCTGCCATTATTGGCCGACAAGCAGACATGCGGGTGGTGGCCGAAGCGGAAAATGGTCATGAAGCGCTTGAACACTGGCTGCTGTATCGACCTGATGTGACACTGCTGGATCTGCGCATGCCGCTGCTGAACGGGGTAGGTGTTATTGAAGCCATTCATCAGCAGGATAGTGCCGCCCGCGTGATCGTGCTGACGACCTTCGACACCGATAATGAAATCTATCAAGCCATCAAAGCGGGTGCCAAAGGCTATCTCCTGAAAGATGCGCGCCGCGAGGACTTACTCGATTGCATTCGCCGCGTGCATGCGGGTGAAACCTGCATTCCACCCGCACTGACAGCGAAACTGGCTGCCGGCATCAGCAATGAAACGCTGACCCGCCGCGAACTGGACGTGCTGGCACTGTTGGCACGCGGCAAGAGCAATAAAGAAATCGGCGCTCAGCTCTATATCAGCGAAACAACCGTAAAATCACATCTGCGCCACATTTTCACCAAACTGAATGTGTTCAGCCGCACCGAGGCGATTGCAGCGGCCAGTCGGCGCGGCCTGATCCAGCTGTAGTGAATCAAAAGCTGTTTTTGAAACCATTCACTAAATGTCTATCAGGACAAAAGCAACTGAGGCAATAAGCATGGCCGCAAGAGCAACATTTGCAATTCTGCCAAACCTGGCATACCAAACTTGCAATATGGCTGCGCCGCCACCAACAGTATAGTTTTTTGCTGACCGCCCCTGCACTGCGTCTGCCAGGTGCGGTTGGATCGCCGGTTACACCAGTCGCGACGGTTTAGTGGGCTTCGAGGGGGCGTGACTTTGTCTTGACTTATCGGAATCATCGCTTGGTGTACTGACGCGTTTCGCCATAATCCGGGTCTACACGCCAAGCTTCGGACAATTCCCCTCGGGTAAAAAGACTTCTTTCTCCGATCGAACTGTATTCACGATGAAATCGACGACAGTACGTACGCGGGCCAGTCGTCTCGCATCGGATTGAATAACAAGCCAGTATGAGCGAATTATTCTGATTTCTTCTGCAAGAATCCGCACCAGGTCGGCTTCCTCTGCCGCCATAAAACACGGCAGAATGCAAAGCCCGGCCCCCGCCTTGGTCGCCGACAATTGGGTGAGAATATTTGATATGCGCAGTTGGGGAGTAATGGCCCTGCTGATCTCGTTCAAATAGTCATGTTCGGGCGTTGGCAACATGTCCTCAATGTATCCAATGAACCGGTGGCGCTCGAGATCGTTCTTCTGTTGGATGGCCATCGTATCGGCAAGATAGGCGTGTGAGCCGTAAACGCCCAGCTCATAGTCGGTTAGCTTCAAGGCGTGCAAAGGCCCTTTTGTTGGACGAATATTCGTTATGGCCATTTCAGCTTCGCGCTTTGAAAGACTTACTACCTTGGGGTTGGCAATAAGTTCGATCTCAAGATTTGGATATAGCTTGTTAAAGCGCGAAATTCGCCGCACAAAGAAATACGTGCCAAATCCCTCCGGCCCGGCGATGCGAACGGTGCCGGTCAGCTCCGAGAGCTCATTCGCAAACTGCGCGTATATGCCCGTCGCGAGCGATTCGATTGCTTCGGCTTCGGGCAAGAGCTGTTCGGCATCCGAAGTTGGCCTGTAGCCAATGGTCAAACGATCAAAGAGCTTCACTTTCAGCGAGTTCTCCAACCGTGAAACCCGGCGGCTCAAGGTTGTGTGATCGATCTTGAGGCGATTCGCAGCGGTAGTCAGCTTGCCGGTGCGCATGATCGCCAAGAATGCATTCAGATCATTCCAGTCAAAATTTTGCTTCATATGGGAATTTTTGCACATTGGTATTGGAGATTGCAGCATTTATATGCGGATATTTCTTGTTTAAAGTTCGAATGACTGTGAATTTTCATGTGAAACGCGCTGCACTGGTTCAATCGGCGCATGCGCTTTTTTTTATCTGATCGGGAAAATCGTTATGAGTCTTATTTCGAAGCTACTTGAGCGCGAGGCCGCTGGGCGACCTGTACGGGTGGGGCTTATCGGGGCCGGGAAATTCGGGGCGATGTTTTTGGCGCAGGTTCCGCGAACGCCAGGCATTCATATTGTCGGTATTGCCGATCTGTCTCCAGCAAACGCACGGGCGAGCCTTGAACGCGTGGGGTGGGCGGCTGAGCGGTCACAAGCTTCTTCGTTGGATGATGCGATGAAGAACCGCACTACTCATATTACTGATAACTGGGAAAAACTCATTGCATTTGGCCCAATCGACGTCATTGTCGAATGTACCGGAAACCCCATAGTTGCTGTCCAGCACTGCCTTGCAAGTTTCAGTGCCGGGAAGCACGTCGTCAATGTCACTGTCGAGGCCGACGCATTTTGCGGTCCGCTTCTTGCGCGTCGTGCCGAAGAGGCCGGGGTTGTTTATAGCTTGGCTTTTGGCGACCAACCGGCATTGATCTGTGATCTGGTTGACTGGGCGCGAGGTTGCGGATTCCCCGTAGTTGCCGCAGGTCGCGGTCACAAATGGCTACCGCATTTTAGCGAATCAACTCCTGAAACCGTTTGGGATAACTGGGGATTGACTGCCGAAGAGGCTGCGATTGGAGGCTTGAACCCCAAGATGTTCAACTCGTTCCTCGATGGCTCAAAGCCCGCCATCGAGTGCACCGCTGTGGCCAATGCCTGTGATCTCCTGGCACCGGAGAATGGCTTGGCATTTATCCCTGCCTCGATTGACGATATGCCATCAGTGCTGCGTCCCCGCACCGACGGTGGCTTGCTTGAAAAAAAGGCTGTTGTTGAGGTGATTTCAAGTCTTTACGAAGATGGGTCACCGGTGCCCTACGATATCCGCAATGGCGTTTGGGTCTGCATTGAAGGCGAGACCGACTACATTCGGCGTTGCTTCAAGGAATACGGCGTAAGAACGGACCCAAGTGGTCGTTACAGTGTCATCTACCGTCGCTGGCATTTGATTGGTCTTGAGGTGGGAATCTCTGTTGCTTCTGTAGCGTTGCGCGGTGAAGCAACAGGTGCAGCGACCTGCTTCAATGCCGACGTTGCCGCCACGGCGAAACACGATCTCAAAGTTGGAGATACGCTGGATGGCGAGGGGGGATATACCGTATTCGGCACCCTGCAGCCTGCAGAAAAGTCAGTGCAGAGTGGATTTCTGCCTCTAGGATTGGCCAGTAACCTCGAATTGACTCGACCGGTGAAGAAGGGCGGTTACCTATATTGGTCGGATGTCAAACTGGATGAGACGCTGCCTGCCTATCGGATTAGACGGGAGATGGAAGCCCTGTTTTTTGACAAGATCGACGCGTAGTTGGACGCTTTCCGATTGAGATACTGAATGACAAATAACTTAAGGGACAGGCTCCCGCCAACCGGCTAAGACAGGGCGCGGAATTGATGGCGCTATTGTAGGCTTTCAAGGCATTGCCTCGCAGAAGATGTATGAGACATATGAGACAGATGCGGTTTAGTTACCGCCTACAGATCTGCCACTACCCGGAAACCGCAATGATTGGTGGTACTGGTCGGTGTATTGAAGCTGCGCGCGGCTACCCGATAACGGTTGCAATAGGAGTGGTGGCATAAAAACGATCCACCGCGCATAACGCGGTTTCCGGTGGGAATCATATAGCGGGGGTTATGGTTTTTTGTGACTCTGTGATAGTTGGGCGAAAACCAATCCTCACACCATTCCCACACATTGCCACACATATTGTATAAACCATAACCATTGGGTTCATAAGCATCTACCGGCGCGGTTCCTATATAACCATCTTCAGCCGTGTTGACATCGGGAAACCGGCCCTGCCAGATATTGCAGTGATGTTTCCCCCCCGTTGTTAAGGTGTCCCCCCACGGGTAAATTTTTCTCTCCAGCTGACCACGGGCTGCGCATTCCCATTCAGCTTCAGTCGGTAATCTTGTGTTCGACCAATAGCAATACGCTTTTGCATCAAACCAGGACACGTGTGTAACCGGATGATTCATGCGTTCATGCAGCGTGCTGCCTGGACCTTCAGGTTGTGCCCAATAAGCCCCCTGCACCGGCAGCCACCAGGGAATATCATCGGGACCCGGGCCTGTCTCAGGCTTGAGTTCATCGGCAACAAACAGATGAAACACATAGGACCAACCATATTTTTCAGCAACCGTAACGTAGCCGGTTGCCTTGATGAAGCGATCGAATTGCTCATTCGTTACCGCGTAGGGGGCGATGGCAAAACTGCTGCAACTTACCCGGCGCTGCGGTCCTTCTCCATCCTCGCGAAAGCCTTCCTGACTGTCCGTGCCCATAAAAAATTCCGGATTTTCGATGGTGAGCAGGTCAACCCCAACGTCACCCTGGGCAGGGAGAAAGGGATAACCATGAGCTGTTTCGTCCACAGGGCGCTCGCAGCGTGCCGTACAGCAGACTTTCGTAAACTTAGCCATATTGCCTTTAACTGAAAACTATTCATCCTCCCAAAACGCTTTGCCTGGCAATTGCTTCATCATGGCCAGAATTTTCTCTCTGGGGATAACGCCGCAGCGCTGAGCCCAGCCATCGTATTGAGCGCTGAGTTGGTTTACCAGATCGGGGTGCTCGGCAGCGATATTGTGGGTTTCGGTACGGTCTTGCTCCATATCGTAAAGTTCCCAGGGACCGGGGTATTCACGCACCAGTTTCCATTTCCCGAATCGCACGGCAGCGTTGCCCTCATGCTCCCAGAATAAAGGTCTTGGTTCGAGATTATCCGCTGTGAAAAGCGGCATTAGACTGCGGCCTTCCAGCGGCAAAATAGCATTACCTTGATATTCTTTGGGGTATTCCGCTTGGGTGATATCGATAATCGTTGCCATGATATCCGGCAACTGACCGGGGGAATGGCGGATTTCCCCGGGTTTTTTGATACCTGACGGCCAATGCATGATCAAGGGTGTGGAAACGCCCCCCTCATGGGTCCAGTGTTTATACAAGCGAAAGGGCGTATTGGATAAATTTGCCCATGCCGTGCCATAACTCTGGTAGGTGTTTTCCGGGCCGGGCATGATGTCGGGGATATTACCGAATATAACCTCTTCGCCTTTGCGGGTATGGGAACGGGCAATCATTAGATCATTGACCAGTTCTTCAACCGTCACGTTATCGGGTATGTCCTCCGCGCAAGCCCCGTTATCCGATAAAAAGATAATCAAGGTATTATCCAAACGGCCAGTGTCTTCCAAGGCTTTGAGTATTCTTCCAATACCCTGATCCATACGATCTATCTGGGCGGCATACACTTCCATGCAGCGCAGCAACCAGGCTTTATGTTCGGCTTGTTCCCATTCTGGCTGACTGGGATCACGATCTGTTAATTGCCAAGCAGGGTCGATGATTCCCATCTCGATGAGTCGTTGCAGACGCTCCTCCCGCAAACGGTCCCAGCCCTTATCGAAAGTCCCTTGATATTTGGCAATATCTTCATCATGGGCATGCAGCGGCCAATGCGGTGCCGTATAAGCGACATATTGAAAAAATGGCACGTCGGGATGTTCGGCTTGATGTTGACGGATATAACGGGCGGCCTGGTCGCTAATCGCATCCGTATAGAAAAACTCCTCGTCAGCTTCGGCTTCGTGCTCGATATTGTCGTTACCGCGGGTCAATGTATTGGGAAAATAAAAACTCCCAGCCCCGATAATGGTGCCGTAAAAATGATCGAAGCCGCGCTGCATAGGCCACGCGTCCGTTGGTTCGACCAGATTACTCGCGATATGCCACTTGCCGCTCAGATAGGTTTTATAGTTGCTGGCTTTCAGCACCTCAGCGATGGTGACGCATTGCTTGTTTAAGTTACCGGCGTAACCTTCAGGCCCGGTAGGATACGTCAATATACCGATACCGGTTTGATGAGGATGCAAACCGGTGAGCAATGACGCACGAGAGGGGCTGCAGCGCGGACTATTGTAAAACTGGGAAAAGCGCAAGCCGTTTTGCGCCAGCTTGTTCAGATTGGGTGTGTCGATTTCACCGCCGTAGCAGCCAATATCCGAATACCCCATATCGTCATTCATTATCAGCAAAATATTGGGCTTGCCTTGCATAAAAATAACCTTCTATTGATCTTGTACTGTTGGAAACCGCCGCTTAATCGAGATCGATGCGTTGACCGGTCTCGGCATCAAACAAGTGAATGGACGCCGTGTCGAAAAAGATCGGTACGCTGTCGCCGTCGCTAAATGTGCCGGCTTCGGTAGTCCGCAACTTGATCAGATGCTCGCCCAGATAGAGATTGAGCAAGCGGCTCTCACCGAGATTTTCGGACAGATACAGCTGTGCCGGTATGCCATCGGGATCAATTCTCAGCTGACTCGGGCGAATGCCGATCGTCACCGGTCCTGCTGCCCGCTGAGGTGCTTTGGGCAGGTCGATAGACCGACCTTCCACGGTTAACACACGTCCGTCCAGTTGGGCCGGTAACAGGTTCATTGGCGGACTACCGATGAACGCTGCAACAGCGACCGTTTTAGGACGATTAAACACCTCTTCAGGAGTGCCGATTTGTAAAATTTCTCCGTCCAGAAACACGGCCATGCGATCCGCCAGCGTCATCGCTTCCTCCTGGTCGTGGGTGACGTAAATCGCGGTGACATTCAGATTACGCTGTAGCTTCTTCAACTCAACCCGTGTCTCAAGGCGCAATTGAGCGTCCAGATTGGACAGCGGCTCGTCCAGCAGAAATAGTTTGGGTTGGCGCACGATAGCGCGCGCCAGTGCAACACGCTGTTGTTGCCCGCCACTGAGCTGTCCGGGTCTGCGATGCAATAAATGTTCAATGCGAACACGTGTGGCGGCCTGCACGACCTGGGGTTCAATGCGCGCCTTGGGGACTTTATCCATCTTCAGCGGAAAGGCGATGTTTTCACGCACCGTCATATGCGGATACAGCGCATAGTTCTGAAACACCATGGCAATATCACGCTCGCCGGGGGGGGCAAAAGTAATGTCTTTGCCATCGACTTCCAGCACGCCCGAATCCGGCGTTTCCAGGCCCGCAATCATGCGCAGGGTGGTAGTTTTGCCCGATCCTGAAGGGCCCAATAACGCGAAAAACTCAACCGGCTGGATATCCAGATCGATATCATTGAGCGCCACAAAACTACCGAATTGTTTACGAATACCTTTCAGAGTAACGCGGCCTCCCGCGTTGGTTGATGCACTCATCGGCGTCCTCCGCCCTTGACAGCACCAACAGTAAGTCCCTTAACAATCTGTTTCTGTCCTAAAATACCAATAATAACAACGGGTAGCATGGCAACCAGCGCCGCTGCTGACAGCTTGGCCCATAAGGTTTGCTCAACGGAAACAAAATTATACATAGCGACAGTAACCGGCCGAACCGTATTCCCACCCAGTTGTACGGCGAACAGGAATTCGTTCCAGGCGTTCAGAAAAACAAAAATAACGGTGACGGCAATACCGCCGCGCACCTGCGGAATAATGATGTGCCATAAGGTCTGCAACCGGCTTGCTTTGTCGAGGAAAGCCGCTTCTTCCATTTCGAAGGGAATATCCTCCATGTACGAGACCAGCAGCCAAATGGCGAACGGCAACGAGAACGTCAGGTAAACGATAATCATGCCGTGATAGGTATCCAGCCAACCCACTTTATTGAGTATTAAAAAGTACGGGATCACCAACCCGACCGGGGGCACCATCTGGGTAGCCAGGGTATAAAACCCCAGCGTTTTTTTAGCGGGCAGTTTTAATCGTGCAAAAGCATAAGCCGCCGGCACAGCCAATAGAATGGTCAATAGTGTTGTCATGGTCGCGACAATCGTACTGGTTACCAAACTGGGCACAATGGAGAAATCCCCAACCAGTGCATCGCTATAGTTTTGACCGCTCGGCGTGAAAAAAATATTGGGTGGATACGCCAGTACTTCGCTTTCGGATTTGAACGAAACGATCAGTGCCCAGATCAAGGGCAGCACCCAAAGCAGCAATAACACGCTGGCCACTACCATCAAAATGACGTTGCGGCGCATGGCGGCGCGCTGGTGCACACTCATGACGCCGCCTCCTGACGGCGGGCCGTACGCAAATAAAACAAGACCCCGGACACTGCCATGGTGATGATCAGCAGTGAAACGGCAAGCGCCGAACCATAACCGAAATTAAGTTCGATAAACGAGGTTTTAAACGCGTATAAATTGAGAATCTCACTGGCGGTGCCGGGTCCGCCGCCGGTGGCAGCGAAAATCGCTGCAAACGCCGACAGGGAAATCATGGCGCGCATGATCACGACGATCACAATCGCCGGCCGTAACAGCGGTAAAGTAATATGCCAAAAGCGCTGCAAGGCATTGGCTTTGTCGATTTTGGCGGCTTCATAAACATCCAGCGGCAACGCCGCAAGGCTGGCCAGAAAAACCAAAAACGCAAACGGTGTCCATTGCCAGGTATGGATCAGAATGACCGAGATCAATGCCGGTGTCGGCGCGCCAAGCCAGTTGACCTGTTCAAAACCGAGCCACTGCAGCAAGAAATCAACCAGGCCAAAATTAGGCGACAACATTAACGTACGCCAGAACAAACCGACCACAACCGGTGCCAAAACAATGGGTAAAATGGCAACGATACGAAAAATCCATTGCCCTCGGGGAATCTGCATTACCAATAACGCCAGGCCCAGACCGATGACAATTTGCATCGAAACACTGGATACCGTGTAGATACCGGTCAATTGCAAGGCATGCCAAAAGCGCTGATCGCCCCACATATCGATATAGTTGTCCAAACCGGCAAACCCGTCCATGAACGGCATGGCCAGATTGATGGTATGGAACGAACTCCAGATCAGGTACGCCAGCGGAAACGTCGTGGTCAGCAGCAGCACCACCAAGGCAGGCGAAGTAAGCAGCAAAGCGAACTTTTGTTCGCCTGCTTTGATACGCTTTCCTGTACCCAAGGCTGGCATGCGATATTACCCTTTGACGATCTTATCGATCTTTTGCTGTGCTTCCTGCAAGGCTGCTTGCGGCGTTGCCTGCCCGACCAGTGCCGCCTGAATAGCCGTTGCCATGGTATCGCCTACCGCCGGCCACTGAGGCAGGCGGGGCCGCCAGTCAGGGTCGGTATCATTGGCAAATGATTCGGTCGCGGCCTGGGTGAAGTTATAGCCAAACCCATCCATCATATCGGTGAATTGGGAGTCTGCCCACATTGAAGCGCGGTTGGGTCCAGTACGTTTGTACGCGCCAGGAAAAGCGTAACTGGTGGCAATTTGCACCTCCCGCGAACCGGCCCATTGGCTGAATAACCAGGTCGCTTGCTTTTGTTTCTCGCTGAGCGCGGCGTTGATCGGGAAACTCCAGTTCCAGATTGACGTGACCCGTTTCCCGGAGGGCCCTTTGGGCCAGCGCGCGAAACCAACCTTGCCGACAACCTTTGATTTTTCCGGATTAGCGACAACAGCGGCGGTACCGTGGCCATCGATATACGAACCGACCGTACCCTGACCGAAGGCATCCGCAATGTCCGGCCAGTTCCAGTTTTCAACACCGGCGGGCGCATAATTGTTGAGCAGCGACACATAGTACTCCAGCGCGGCCAAGGCCTCTGGCGTATCGACCGTCACCCGCTCGCCGTCAAACCATTCGCCGCCAAAAGCACGGAAAATCGACGGATAGATATACATATTTTGTCCGGCACCGCGAAACCCACGCAGCGCACAGCCCCATAAGCGTTGTTCCGGATTGTGAATTTTGGCGGCGTTGGCGGCGTATTCCGCGAGCGTCTGGGCCGGTTCGATACCAGCCGCATCGTAGACATCCTTGCGATAAATCTGGATTGTGGCTTCGCCGTCATAAGGAATGCCATAAGGTCTGCCGCCGACGGAGGTCGCGCCGCGATGGCCAGGCTGGATGTCTTCATACTGGAACCAGTTGTTGTCGGTCAGCTTGTCGCTACCGAGATAATCATCCAGCGGATCAATCCAGCCATTGGCGACATACAGCTCGTAGTACATCGGATCCGCCGCATGCGAGGCGTAGGTACCGGTTTTACTGGATAAATCCAGCACCGCTTTTTGTCGAATCTGGCCCGGCGGGATCATTTCCAGTCTGGCATTGATACCGGTCAGGGTTTCGAAATCTGGTAATACTTTATCGAGATTTTCAAAATAGCCGGCTGGTATCACACCGATAGTGATCGTTTCCCCCTCAGCCATTCGCCAGTCGATTTTGGCACCCCGAAAGGAGTCCAGGTCCATGAACTGCCCGGCCGCGTGCGCCTGGCCAATCAATAGCCCTGGTGCGCTAACGGTAGCCACACCCGCTAAGGTGGTCTTGAGCATCTGGCGGCGCGAGATGGACGTGGATAGTGTCTGCCGAGTAGCGTCGGTTTCTTTGGCCACTTGCTTTCTCCTCAGGTGATTTTTGAGTAAACAACCTATAAATAGGACTTTAGGTTGTTTAAGGAAAGTTACTATAATTACAATATGTCGTGCAAGCCAATATTGATAATTTATGCCGCCAGCAAACACTTATGCAATCCGCTAAAACCCAGCAGCGCCATCCCATATTCGGCGATAGCCTGATACCACGTTATCTGCAACTGGCCGATATTTTCCGCCAGCGTATAGCGCGCGGCATCTGGCGCTCGGGCCATATGCTGCCCTCGATTGACGTGCTCATGCAGGAGTTTTCTGTCTCCCGCATCACAGTACGTCAAGCCATCAAGCTGCTGAGCAGTGAAGGTTTGGTTTCGCCACAACGCGGTAAAGGCACGGTGGTGAATAAAATCGCCGGCGCGCAGCGCCTGCTGCGAGTTGACACGACCCTTGCCGATCTGGTGGAGATGTATCGTGGCGACAAACCGGTATTGACCAATATTGCTGAATCTGATGCCTCGCCCCAATTAGCCGAAGGCGATGGCAGTCCCGCCCCCAGCTATTTCCACATGCGCCGCGTACATGCCCGTGATGGCGTTAAATATTGTGTTATTTCGATTTACATCGATGATCGGATTTTTCAACAGGCGCAAGCCCGTTTTCGTAACGAAGCGGTGCTGCCGGTGCTTTTTTCATTGCCGGAAATTGAAGTAGGGCGTGCCCGGCAGACGATGCATATCACGAAAGCCGACGTTGAGGTTGCCAGCCTGTTGGGCATTCCGGTTGGTGAACCGATGGCCGAAGTGCGGCGTATTATTGCAGCGCCCGATGGTACGGTTATCTATTTGGCGGAAGTCTCGTACCTGGGCAATCACATCCATCTCGATATTGATTTAAATCCCTAACGCTGCCGATGCGATTAATCAAACTGAGCGCCAGCGCGATAGACATGTAAAATCACAGGTTCGACCCATTATCAACCAGACAAACCGATAATCTTGCACTAGCCTTATTTATTATAGTAACCCGCAAAGCGGTCCGTGCCGGATGCGGCTGTAGCTACAGTTCTGATGCAAAAGGGAGGACTCGGTCATGAGTGATTTTAAAACCGGCATTAAAACGACCCGGCGGGATTTTCTTGCCGGCGTGGCAGGGAGCGCGCTGGCAGCGGGACTGCCCTGGCTGCCTAAAGCGGCGTTTGCTAAAACCACAGCGCAGCAGGCACCGGCAGGCGCAGAAATTGCCCATCTGCGCATCTATCCGGCACTGGGAATCAGCCGGGTTGGTGGTAGCGCACAGTGGTTTCTGGCACCTGAGGTGCCCGGCCTGCCGCCGGAGCCTAATAACGACTACAAGGATGGTGAGCAGAAAATCAAAAAGCAGGTGCAACGCTTCCGCATTTATGCGTTCGACAGTCAAGACCGGGTTATTGGCGAACTCACCGCAGCGGACGCCGAGATCACCTGGCAGGTCCATCTTGCCAACACCAAAGCCGCCTGGTACGGCTTCAATAACCCGCTGGATAATGGCGAGCTGGCACCGGGCCTGCCGGGGCAGAAACGCAATCCGTATTTTGTGAGTGACGAACAACGCCGGCAGATGCTGGTCATTGATGGCGGACGGAAAACTATTTCTGGCGTGGCTATCAACAACAACGGTGGCGACGCAGCCTATGCGTTTATCGGTAAATTCTGGAACACGATGGATGTCAGCCTGGGTGAACTCAGGACTGACACCGCCGGCCGCCTGCTGGTGCTGCCGGCCAACGGGGTATCGCGTTCGCCGACCAATGCCGCGATTACCAGTTTTGCCGACAATAACGGCTGGCACGACGACTGGTGCGATGGCCCTGTCACAGCAACGGTCACACTCGCCGAAGGTCGGACACTGACGGCGGAACCGGCCTGGGTTGCCTGCGTGGGGCCGAATTTCGCACCTGAAATCCCGCCCATCACAACGCTCTATGATGTGATTCAGAATCTAAATGTCAGCGAGGGCTGGAGTGAGGACGCGCCGCACCCGCTGTCTTTTCGCAAGTCTATTTATCCCACCTTCCGCCGGGTCGCACTGATGGACTGGGTTACCAATGCCGCCCATCTGCGCCAGGGGTGGCTGGATGTTGGCGATTTCGCTGACCCCGCTGTGCTCGATAAACTGGCTGACCCCAGTGATGCTAATAAAGCCTTCCGCCAGTCGATCCTCGCCAAGTTCCGCAACCCGAACAATCAGGGTGCGAATGCTTTTAAGGAAGAGCGACTTAAAATCCCCTATATGCTGGGCGATGGGGTCAATTACGACGGCAGCCCGTTGCAGTGGTTTCAATTTCCGCAACTGCAATACCAGCATCTGCAGGCATGGGCGGCGGGTGATTTTATTAATGATCTGCATGATAGCGACGCGGATGCCATCAGGACACTGGAGGATCTGCCACTTGAACAGCAACCGGCAGCACTTACCGAGGCGGCGCTGGAACCCTGCTCTGGCGGTGCGTACCATCACGGTGTGGACCTGACCTACTATCTGCGACTCGCCCCGATGTATGCACGCCATTATGACGAAACGGCCGAGCCGTTCCGGATTGCTCATGGCGACCGGCCTGACCTGATCCAGAATGTCGGCAGATTGCTGACACCGGACAAAGCTTTCAACGGCACCGCTGATACAGCGCCGCCCATAGGCCGGCAAATGGCGGGGGATCTCACGCGCTGGATGGGGCTGCCCTGGCAGTGTGATGCGTTTAGCTGCCAGCAGGTGTTATTGCAGGAGAATTTCCCGACTGCGGTGTGGTGGCCGGCGCTGTTACCGATCGACGTCTTGCCCGAGATGTATTATGCCCAGCTGATGCGCACCGATCTGAGCACCGAACAGCGGAGTAAATTTTTTAACAGCCGGCTGCCCTGGTCGCGCGCTGTCGCGGGTATTGGTTATCACGCCAACGGCAGCTATTGGGACGGCATCACGAACATGATCACGCTGTGGGAGCGCATGGGCTTTGTCGTCAAACGCCCTGGCCCGCAAGATCCGAACCGTCCACCGGGTGTGCCGGATGAACTCTATGTCGAGGTGGGCCGAGCCGATACCTTGGAGGCCCGTTTCGATTGGCGTACTGGCGACGGTATGCTGCCGGAGTGACAAGACAGCGCGCTCCCATTGCCATTATTGGTGGCGGGATCAGCGGGGCCGCCGCCTGCTTGCGCCTGACAGCGCTCGATATTGAGGTTCTCTGGATAACACCGTTAGTAAATGGCACGGATAAACCCGGCGAACATCTCGCCGCCGCCGCCCGGCCTTTGCTCGTGCAGCTGGGTATCGAAGATCTGCTGGAGAGGCATTATCATCGTGCAGCGAACACGCTGTTCTCTGCCTGGGGCTCCGACCAGTTGGTCGAGCGCAATGCCATCGTGCATCTGGAAGGGCCTGCGACTGTTCTCGACCGGATGGCTTTCGAGCGCGATCTGGCCGAACGGGTGCTCAGTCGTGGCGTGCGCCAGGTCGAGGCAGTACTCACTGCTGCCGAGCAATACGATGATCTGTGGCATCTGCAGTTTGCAGAAACCACAGCGCAAGCCTGCTTCCTGCTGGACGCCACTGGCCAATCGCCAGCATCGCCCGGCACTATGCCCGCCGCTACCGGGCTGACCGGTTAGCGGCCCTGCACCACTTTCCTTGAGCGTGCGCCGGATGCAGATGTCGAACCGACCCAGGCTACGCTGATCGAGTCAACGAGCACAGGCTGGTGGTATGCTGCTTTACGGGCGGATAAAACACTGGCGCTGAATTTTTACACCGATCCGGCCTTCATTCCCCGACAGGCAACGCGTGACACAGCCGTGTTGCAGACCTTACTGCAGGAAACCCGATACATCAGTCGCTGGATAGCAGACGTGAACTTCAGCCTGGATAGCCCGCCTCGGATTGCAAGGGCGGATACTACCTGGATAGCACCTGCGGCAGGTGCAGGATGGGCGGCTATCGGAGATGCAGCAGCGGCGTTTGATCCACTCTCATCGCACGGCATGACGACCGCCCTGTGGACCGCAATTACCGCTGCTGACGCCGCCGCTGCCGCGCTTTCAGGCCAGACAGCGCCACTGGCCCGCTATGCCGACAGGGTCGCCGCCGGGGTGCAGGATTTTCTGCACAGTCGCAGCAGCATTTACAGCCAGGAAACACGCTTCGCCGACCAACCGTTTTGGCAACAGCGCCGTATACCCTATCCTGCGTATTCTGCATCTGGGCGGCGCATTAGCGCCTGCCGAATGGCCTCGTTCACAAGCTCGGCGTATTTCCGAACGGCATCTCCTCCAAAAGAAGGAGGCGAGGCTTATCCTTTAGGCGTACGAAAAATTCCCCCGACCGGTCAATAGCGCACAAGTTTGCCTAACCGCATACTTTTACCTGTCCATTTGGACGGTAAAAAGCGGTGGAATTCAGACTATGAGCACACTAACGACCAACGACGGTACAGCCATTTATTACAAAGACTGGGGTACGGGTCAGCCCGTTGTATTCAGCCACGGCTGGCCCTTGAATGCCGACAGCTGGGAATCGCAGATGCTTTCCTCGCAGCCAGAGGTTATCGCTGCATTGCCCATGACCGGCGTGGTCACGGGCGTTCCAGCCAACCCTGGAACGGCAACGATATGGACACCTATGCCGACGATCTGGCGACGCTGTTAAACACACTGGATGTGCAAGACGCGGTTCTGATTGGTTTCTCCACCGGCGAGTGAAGTGGCACGTTATATCGGTCGCCATGGCACAAGCGGCAATGCCAGAGTTGCACTGGTGTCTGCCGTGCCGCCGCTGATGTTGAAAACGCCAGCCAACCCCGGCGGTTTGCCGATGGAGGTCTTTGATGGCATTCGTGCCGACTCTATTGCCAATCGCTCACAGCTCTATAAGGATCTCGCCAGCGGCCCCTTTTTCGGTTTTAACCGACCGGGCGCGAAAGTCTCACAGGGTCTGATTGATGCCTTCTGGATGCAGGGCATGATGGCCGGTCACAAGAATACCTACGATTGCATCAAAGCGTTTTCGGAAACTGATTTTACCGGGGATTTAAAGAAAATCGATGTGCCGACCCTGGTCATTCATGGTGATGACGATCAGATCGTACCGATTGATGCCGCAGGCAGAGCGTCAGCACGGCTCATTGCCAATGCCGAACTGATGGTCTATCCCGGTGCGCCGCACGGCCTGGGCGATACCCACAAGGACAGACTCAACGAAGATCTGCTGACTTTTCTGGAAGCCTGAAACACAGCGCTGTGCCCCCTGATTGCATTGAAAATATCATGCCTGATTATCGTAAACTTTATACCCCGCAAGACTCTGCTGTTGTGTTTATTGATCACCAGCCGCAGATGACCTTCGGCGTGACCAACATCGACCGCGCCAGCCTGATCAACAATGTCACGATGCTGGCCAAAGCCGCCCGGGAATTCAACATACCGACCGTGCTTTCAGCCGTTGAAACCGAATCTTTCAGTGGCTATCTCTGGCCGCAGTTGCTTGATGTTTTCCCCGCCAGCCGGTGATTGAGCGCAGCTCCATGAACGCCTGGGACGATAACGGTTTCCGTCAGGCGATAGAGGCCAGCGGGCGTAAAAATATTCTTCTGACCGGTTTGTGGACAGAAGTGTGCGTCACCTGGCCAACCCTGAGCATGCTTGACGAAGGTTACACAATTTACGTCGTCGAAGATTGTTGTGGTGCCACTACAAGCACCGCCCATGACGCTGCGCTTTCGCGCATGGTGCAGGCTGGCGCGATTCGCGTAACCACTGTCGCAGCCTTGCTGGAATGGCAACGCGACTGGGCCAACTGGAGCATTACGACGCTCTTATGGGACTTATCAAACAGCATGGCGGAGCCTACGGCGGCGGCGTCGAATATGCTTATACCATGGTGCATCACGCCCCGCAGTCTGCTCAAAAGCCACATATTGTGCAGAAGCCGGCGCGTTGAACCCTTCATCAGTCCAGTAGCGTTTCAGTCCCCTGGTCCAGGCATGTGGCCGGGTAACTGAAACGGATGTTACAGGACAGAATGTCGCTACCTGTGACTGTTGCGCGTTTTAGATGCCCAGCCTGCATCCACCGCAAGCGCGGTGCAAAGATATTTCAGCAGGATAAGCTACACTATAAAAAAAGAGAGATATCGACCACTAACCGGGAGTTTGACCGCACCATGTCCACCTCAGCCTATACGCCTAAAGGGGTTATTCCCGCCACCTTGATGGCGTTTCATGACGATTTCAGCATCGACGAAAGCAGCGCCCGTAAACACCTGCGTGACGTTGCCGCAGTGGCCGGGTTGAATGCTATTACGGTCAACGGTCATGCCTCGGAAGTGCATGCCTGCAGCTTGGTCGAGCAACAGCGCATTCTGGCATTCTCGCTGGATGAAATCGGCACTCAGCTGCCCCTGATCAATGGCGTCTACACCGATGGCAGCCTGCAAGCGGCCGAGATCGCCCGTATGGCGGAGCGGGAAGGAGCGTCGGCTCTGCTGGTCTTTCCGCCCGGCAGTATGGCGATGGGTGGACATTTACGACCTGAGATGGCGCTGACGCATTTCAAGATGATTGCTGAGGCGACAGATTTGCCGCTGATTTTGTTCCAGTACCCGGCCAGCACTGGCCTCGGTTATCCGCTTGATACGCTCATCAGACTCGTTGAAGAGATACCCAGCCTGCAGGCGATAAAAGACTGGAGTAACGATCCGGCTTTGCACGAGCGGCAAACGCACACTCTGCAGACACTGCCGCGACCGATCACCCTGCTTACAACCCATAGCGCCTGGCTGATGGCATCGCTGAGCATGGGCGCGAACGGCTTGCTTTCTGGTGCCGGCAGCGTGGTAGCCGATCTGCAGGTTGCCCTGTTCAATGCGGTTAAAGCGGGCGATTTAAACCGCGCACAAACCTTGAACGAACGCTATCGCCCGGTGGCGCAGGCGTTTTACGCACCGCCCCTGCTGGATATGCACAATCGCATGAAAGAATGTCTGGTTTTACTGGGCCGACTACCTAAGGCGGTGGTTCGGCCACCGTTAGTAAAATTACCGGAAACGGAAATTCACGCTTTGCGCGCTGCGTTGCAGGCCAGCGGCATTACCCGTGATGGCGCACTGTTGCAGGCCGCGTAAAAACCCCGGAGCTGTTTTTAATGCTCAGGCGTCGCCAGACAGGCAGCAGCAGGGCACTTAGCAAGCTCCATTCTCTGGGCTGATGTATGCGGTCCCGAGCAAGACTATGGCCTGCTCGGGGCGCAAATCTGAGGTCAGTGTCAAAAGCCAGCTGGTGCTGGTTTAGGCAGCGCCAGCTCTGCCCTGACCGGTGCGGGGATGCCGGTATTGCGCTTTGGCCGCAGTATCACCGGGCTTGCGGCGGGGATGCTTATGGGTGCGCTGGGTCGGGCTGCGTTTCTCATCCGACTCGGACCGTGACAGCCCGGATGCTGACCGGCCAGCTCCAGCTCTATTGCCGGATGGTTTACTCCGGCTGCGTCCTTCGGTCTGTTGCCGGGGCTGTGTGCGACCTCTGCCATTGCGTTCTTTCTGCAGGGACTCCGGCCGAATGCTGGGATCAGGCTCGAAGCCTTCCAGCACAACTTTGGCAAGATCACGCTGCAGAAGACGCTCGATGTCCCGCAACAGTTTATTCTCATCGACACAGACCAGTGAAACTGCCTCACCTTCGTTGCCGGCACGACCGGTACGACCAATGCGGTGTACATAATCTTCCGGCACATTGGGCAGCTCATAATTTACGACATGAGGTAATTGATCGATATCCAGGCCGCGGGCTGCAATATCAGTTGCCACCAGCACCCGCACCTCGCCCCGTTTAAAATCCGCCAGCGCCCGCGTGCGAGCCCCCTGGCTCTTGTTGCCGTGAATGGCGTCAGCACGCAGGCCGTCTTTATCAAGCTGCTGGGCCAGACGGTTAGCACCGTGTTTTGTGCGGGTAAAGACCAACACCTGACGCCAGCCTCCTGTTCTGATCAAATGACTGAGCAATTCCCGTTTGCGGGCTTTGTCTACCGGGTGCACGACCTGCTCGATTCTGTCAGCGGTCGTGTTGCGGCGCGCCACCTCGATCAGCTCGGGGCTGTTCAGCAAGCGGTCGGCAAGTTGCTTGATATCGTTGGAGAAGGTTGCCGAAAACAGCAAGTTCTGACGGTTGTTGTTCTTGGGCAGCAGTGCCAGCACCTTACGAATATCGTGGATAAATCCCATGTCCAGCATCCGGTCGGCTTCATCCAGCACTAAAATCTCGACCTGCGATAAATCCAGGGTTCTCTGATTGGCATGATCCAGCAACCGGCCCGGTGTTGCCACCAGAATATCCACGCCGCGGCGCAATTGTTCTATCTGTGGATTGATCTTGACGCCGCCAAAAATCACGGTGGACCGCAAGGGTAGATAGCGGCCATAGCTTGCCACACTGGCGCCTACCTGGGCCGCCAGCTCGCGCGTCGGCGTGAGCACCAGCGCCCGCACCGGGCGTCGGCCACCGGGGATAGGATTGCGGCTGAGTCGCTGCAGCAATGGCAGGGTGAAACCAGCGGTTTTACCCGTCCCGGTTTGCGCACCAGCCATGACATCCTTGCCTTCCAGAATAATGGGGATTGCTTTGCGCTGGACCGGGGTAGGTTCGCTATAGCCTTGTTCGCTGACAGCACGCAGCAGTTCGGCCGACAGGCCGAGAGTATCAAATGACATTGGGGTATATAACTCCAGTATTGCCCTCCCAGCAGCATGTGCTGGCGGGAACTGGTTCCGGGCGGGGAAAAAGGGATTCAAAATTAAGCGGGAGGCCCTGATACCTGATAAAGGCGGGGCAAACGGCTCAAGGGTTTTTCCGGTGACCGTAAGGTCATCCCTCGGGTCACTAGGGTGCTAACCAGTCAGGCACCCGAAAGCCGGGTAGTGTACCAGAAACTTTCGCCTCTCTTGCAAGTTAAATCTGAAAAGCACGCTTTGGATAAACTGAAACGCTTTACCGATAAAAAATTCAGCGCGGTAGAGCCACTTGGAATAGCCTTGATTTCGTATGGATATCAAGGCTAGGCTGCTGCATGAGATAAACTCCTGGCTGCGATAATGCAGCTGATGCACACGCTGAGGCACACAGGTAGCGACACTGACATGCAAGAGTATCAACGGCAGTTTCTGGATTTTGCGCTGGCACAAGGCGTGCTGCGCTTTGGTGAGTTTACTTTGAAATCGGGCAGAGTCAGTCCG
Organism: Gammaproteobacteria bacterium; assembly: GCA_041396125.1. Taxonomy (GTDB): domain Bacteria; phylum Pseudomonadota; class Gammaproteobacteria; order Competibacterales; family Competibacteraceae; genus JAWKZG01. The sequence goes on from JAWKZG010000007.1 coordinate 207,231, forward strand.
TATTTCTTTAATGCCGGTTTGTTTAACAGCGGTCGGGCGCTGGCGCAGTTGGGGCGATTTTATGCCCAGGCTATCGTGCAGACGGGGATTGCGTTCGACACGCTGTTCGGACCGGCTTATAAGGGTATTCCGTTGGCCTCGGCTGCTGCTATTGGACTGTACGATCAGTATGCGCTGGATTTGCCCTGGTGTTTTAACCGTAAAGAGAGCAAGGATCACGGTGAAGGCGGGGCCTTGGTGGGCGCGCCCTTGCAGGGGCGGGTTTTGATCATCGACGATGTGATTACCGCCGGCACTGCGATTCGTGAATCGATGGGGCTGATCCAGGCGCACGGTGCGCAGGCCGCCGGAGTGGTGATTGCACTGGACCGGCAAGAGCAAGGGCGAGACGGTGGAATTTCTGCCATTCAGGAGGTCGAACAGCACTACGGCATTCCGGTGATTGCTATTGCCCACCTGGATGAACTGGTGGCCTATCTGGCGGATACCCCGGCATTGCAGCAGCATCTGCCGGCGCTGGAAGCCTCTCGGCAGCGCTATGGTGTGGCACGGACATGATAAAGCCGGATTATGACCACAGTCTGGTCAATCTGATCAGCGCCATTGAGTCCAGTTTTGGCAGCCATAACACGATTTATTCCGCACTGCCGGAGCTGCCGGTTGCTGAAGTCGCTGCGGCCCGCAATGTGGTGCTGTGGTTACTGGATGGCCTGGGCTATCACTACCTGAAACAGCACAGCACACGCTTGCAAGGCTATTTGCGCGGCTCGATGGATTCGGTTTTCCCATCCAGCACCGCCCCGGCGATCACCTCGCTGATGACCGGTTGCGCGCCACAGCAGCATGCGGTAACCGGTTGGTTTATGCAGCTGGATGAAGTGGATGCGGTCACTATGCTGCTGCCTTTCAAGGCCCGCGCCGGTACGTTGCCGCAGGATGCTGTTGTAGCGAGTCTGATCGGTGCAGCGCCGATGTTCTCGCGCCTTGATTACGCCAGCCATATTGTGATCACCGAAGCCCTGTGCGATTCAGATTACTCTCGTGCTACCGGGGGTACGGCATGGCGCCATGGCTATAAGGGTCTGGAGGCGTGTCTGGACTGCCTGCAACAGGTCGTGGGGAAAGGCCATGAGCGTCAGTTTATTTATGCCTACTGGCCTGCTTTTGATGCCCTGGCGCATCGTTATGGTGTCGCCAGTCCGGAGGTCAAGACTCACTTTGACGAGTTGGAGCAGGCTATTGTCGAGCTGATCGAAAAATTGCGCGGTAGCGATACTCTGTTGATCATAACCGCTGATCACGGCTTTATTGACTGCCCGCCCGAGCATGTGCTGCTGCTCAATGATCATCCGGAACTGCAGGCCTGTTTGCGGCATCCGTTGTGCGGCGAGCCGCGTGCCGCTTATGCCTATGTGCAACCACAGCGGTTGCGCCTGTTTACCGATTATCTGGAGACAGAACTCAGCGCGGAGCTAAGCTGGTATCCGGCTGCCGAGCTGATTGATGCAGGCTGGTTCGGGAAAGGCCGGCCCGATCCGCGTCTGGCAGCGCGAATCGGTGATATCGTTTTGCTGCCCGAGGATAACCGGATTGTGATTGATCGGCTGGAAAACGAACCGCCGTGGGGCCTGATCGGCGTCCACGGCGGCTTGAGTGAAGCTGAGAAAAAGGTGCCCTTAGTGGTTGCTCAGTGCTGAGCGATCGCTAGGCACTCCGTTTTTTGGGGGTAAACAGGTAATCAATGGAAATTTTACCCGGCCCGTGCGCAATCAGGGCGAGCAACATCGGGCCCCAGATTACGTGCAGATAAAATCCGGCACCGGTTTGAGCGGCTTCATAGGAAACCACAGCGACAATATTGAACACGAAAAGGCCTAGTGCGGACAGTCGGCCAAACAGTCCGAAGATCAATAAAACCGGCAGGATGATTTCGGCTGCAGTCCCCACTTGAGCCGCCATTTCCGAGGCGATAAGCGGAACCGAGTATTCGTGCTGGAACAGCATGAATGTTGTCTGGCTGGGTTCCAGTGAGGTGGGATAGCGAATATCCCGGCCTAAAATATTCAGCAGTATTTCTGATGACGCGACTTTGGTCAGACCGGACGCGTAAAAAGCCCAGCCCACCACTATCCGCATAATCAAATCTGAAATAGGTTGCAATCCGCCAAAGAATCCAAAGATACCTGAGGGTGTACCGCCGCCGCCGCTTCTGCTGCTTGTTTCGTCCTCGCCGCCGTAATATTCATTCTGGTAATTTTCTGGATTGTCGTGAGCCATAAGTTTTTCCCCTGTAGATAGCAGATAAATAACAGATTATTAATAGTAGGTGTTTTACCGCAACAATAACTCCCTGGTGTCAGCGGCTCACCTCAGCAGGTAAAGCTGACCAATGTATGCTGTGCGACGTGACGTTGAAAAATCGCTGCTACGTTAGCATTTTCCTGGGCGTTGAGTGCCTGCTCACAGGCATCGCCGAAATCCGAGCCAGTTGCCAGCGCGGAGAGCAAAGCGTATTCACCCGTCTCGAGCGGCACTATTTTAACCGCTAATTGGGGTCTATACACCAGCAATTGGCAGCCACCACTATTAATATCAATCTGCTGTTCATCGGTGCAGTCCGCTTGATTGAACTCCCAGATCTGTGCTATCGGGTAGGTGGAATGCAGCAGGCGAGCGCTGGGGTGCATATGAAAATGCAGTGAACTATAGCGTTCGGGTGCTACCTGCGCCAGTTCTCCCGTTGCCAGGGGAGGGTGTCCGGCAGCCCGATAAGCATGATTAAAAGCCTGTTCCAAGCGGGCGACATCGGGCAGATACACCAGTGCGCGGCACGGTTCAAAGTCCGCCAGAAATTCCGGAAATGCTATCCCGTAATCGGCCAGATCACCCGAGCGGGACGGGTGACGGCGGATATATTCATGGGCCATATGACGGAAAAAATCAGTGCCAACCAGACGCTCGATCACCGGGTACGCCGCTGCCAGCGCTTTGCTTAAACCGGTCAGGGTATTGTTGCGATAAATACCGAGTCGATTGCCAGCTGCAATGCCTTTGCTGAGTATCAGCGTCGGAAGATCATCCGGCAGGTTGCGGTCGTAGATCTGGCTGGCAAACTGCAATTGCAGTTCACGCAGCGAGGGCATGAGCACGCTCCAGAATATGTTCGGCGCGTTGCGCTTCTGCCAGTAAAACATTAAGTTCCGGCAGATCCTGATCCCACTCGATCAATGTGGGGCGCGGGCCGATAGCATCGATTGTGTGTTGATAAAGTTGCCAGACCTGTTCGCAAACAGGCCGGCTATGTGTGTCGATTAATATCTCGCCACCCTCGACCGGATTGATACTGAAACCAGCCAGATGAATCTCCTGCACAAATTCGGCCGGAACCTGAGCCAGGAAATCAGCGGCGGTAAAGCCGTGGTTACAGGCATTAACATACACATTATTGATATCCAGCAACAGACCGCAGCCGGCGCGCCGGGCCAGCGCTGCGAAGAATTCCCATTCCGGGATATCGCTGATGCTGAATTCCAGATAACTGGAGACGTTTTCGATCAGAATCTGCCGCCCCAGATAATCCTGCACCTGCAAGACCCGCTCTACCATGTAATCGAGCGCTTCAGCGGTGTAAGGGAGCGGGAGTAAATCGTTCAGATAGCGATCACCGGCGGAACCCCAGGATAAATGTTCCGAGACCAGACCAGGCTGAAACCGGTCGATAAGGTGTTTCAAACGGCTTAAGTGGGTTTTGCTGAGAGGATCAGTTGAACCCAGAGACAAGCCAACACCGTGCATACTGAGTGGATAGAGTGCACGCACCTGTTCCAGCAGTTGCAGCGGTTTGCCGCCGTCGGCAAAGAAATTTTCGGGGTGAATTCCAGCCAGGCTGTGGCTGGACGGGTTTGTAGCAAGGCGTCGTGGTGTGCGCTGCGCAAGCCAATCCCGGCATGCGCCGGGATGGTTGCGGGAGCCCTGCCGGGTGCAGTTTGCTCCTGAAACATAAAGCCTGCCGTAACGCTTAGGTTGCTTTGGTGCTGCCGCCGACGATTTTGTCGCAGGTACCGGCTGGGACATACAGCCATTCGCCGCCGCTGGCATCAGCGGTGGACTGACCAGCACAGGAGTGGCTGCCGTCTGCTGCAGCGCAGTCATTCTGACCGGCTTTGGCGACGCCATGGCATTTTTCCATATCCCCGGCGGCCAAAGATTGCTCGGCAGCGGCCAGACCCATAACGAATAAACCTGCGATGGCAGAATTAACAACGGCTTTCTTGTTCATCAAGTAATCTCCTGTTGAGACAATGAATAGCATGTGAAAGATAGCATATAAAAATCCGTTTCGCTGGCGTAAAGACCAGCTCGTCGGGGCAGTATAACTGCTTTGCGTTTACACGTACGGCAATCAACTGCGTCCTGGCTGATCCCGTGTTTTTCGAGACCAGTTGATTGCATATACGGGCTGATTAAAAAGCCAGATGCACCGGATTGGTTTTTTGGTAATAAATTCGTCGGGTGCATGCGTTAAAATAACATCATACTTTGGTTTTGCATGGAAAAATTATGTCACTCAGTCCTTATAGTGCGCGTCGTGTCTCAACCCCGGTCCGTATTGGCCCGATTACCGTAGGCGGCGAGCATCCTGTTGTGGTGCAATCGATGACCAATACCGATACCGCCGACGCGGTAGCCACGGCGGTTCAGGTTGCGCAACTGGCCCGCGCCGGATCGGAACTGGTCCGCATTACGGTCAATACGGAAGAAGCTGCACGGGCCGTACCCGAAATTCGCGAACGTCTGCAGCGGATGGCTATCGAGGTGCCGCTGATTGGCGATTTTCATTACAACGGTCATAAACTGCTGAGCCGCCATCCGGCTTGCGCCGAGGTTTTGGACAAATACCGCATCAATCCGGGCAATGTCGGTCGCGGCAGCAAGAGAGATGACCAATTCGCCACGATCATCGAATTAGCCTGCCGCTACGAAAAACCGGTTCGGATCGGGGTCAACTGGGGCAGTCTGGATCAGGCGTTGCTGGCCCGCATGATGGATGCCAACGCACGCAGTGCCGAGCCATTGGACGCAGTCGCCGTAACCCGTGCGGCGCTGATCACCTCGGCGCTTGAGAATGCCCGGCGCGCAGAAGAACTGGGGCTGGCGCATGAGCGCATTATCCTGTCGGTAAAAGTCAGCGAGGTGCAGGATTTGATTGCGGTCTACCGCGAAATTGCCCGACATTGCGATTATCCCTTGCACCTTGGCCTGACTGAAGCCGGTATGGGCAGCAAGGGCATTGTTGCTTCCACGGCCGCCATGGCGGTGCTGCTAAGCGAAGGACTCGGCGATACCATCCGGGTTTCGCTGACGCCGGAGCCGGGTGGTGAGCGTACGCAGGAGGTCATCGTTGCGCAACAGATTCTGCAATCCATGGGCCTGCGTTCGTTTACGCCGATGGTGACGGCCTGTCCGGGCTGTGGTCGCACTAGCAGCGACTACTTTCAACATCTAGCGCAACAGATTCAGCAGTATTTGCGTCAGCAAATGCCGCTCTGGCGCGACAGCTACCCCGGTGTGGAGGCAATGACGGTAGCCGTTATGGGTTGTGTTGTGAATGGCCCCGGTGAAAGCAAGCGTGCCAATATTGGTATCAGTCTGCCGGGCACTGGCGAGCGACCGGTAGCCCCCGTGTATGTCGATGGAGAAAAGACCGTTACCCTGAAAGGCGATCATATTGCTGAAGAATTTCAGCAACTGGTAGAAGATTACGTTGTGCATCACTACGGCAACCCAAAGGACAATCCCGACAGCAATTCCGTTCAGGGTGAGAATCTGTCAGCTGTGACTGATGTTTAAATCACATATATAAAGCGATTTATAGCCCGTATTACGCGGGATAAATGCCGCCCAAAATGCGCGCGCCCCGGGCACCGGTTACCGCTGGAATATTACCGGGACGGCCCAGCAAGGTTTGCCGGGCCAGCCAGGCGAAGCCGATAGCCTCCAGATAATCGGGATCAATACCCAGTTGTGCTGTCGAGGCGACATCCACGTCCGGTAATGCGCGTTGCAGCGCCTGCATAATTGCCGGGTTGCGGACACCGCCGCCACACACGAACAAGGCCGTTGTGGTGGGCGCGTGTTGTCGCAGTGCGGCACCGATGCTGCTGCCGGTCAGTTCAGCCAGGGTGGCTTGTACGTCGGCAGGCTGCGGAGCAGGATCAATCACCGCGAGTTTTGCCTCCAGCCAATCCAGGTGAAACACTTCACGGCCCGTACTTTTCGGTGGCGGCAGTGCAAAATACGGATCGCTCATGGCATGCTGCAGCAGGGCCTGGTTGACGTGCCCCGTACTGGCCCAGGCACCATCGGTGTCCTGTGCCTGATGCAGGTGCCGGGCTGTCCAGACGTCCAGCAGCGCATTGCCGGGGCCGGTGTCGAAACCGCGTACGGTGCCATCCCGGGAGAGCAGGCTGAGATTGGCAATACCCCCGATATTGACCAGCGCGCGATCAGTCGTCGCATGGCCAAAAAAAGCCGCATGAAAGGCCGGTGCCAATGGTGCGCCTTGCCCGCCTGCGGCCATATCACGGCGGCGGAAATCCGCTACAACGGTAATCCCGGTCAGTTCAGCCAGTAAGCTTGGGTTGCCAATTTGCACCGTATAGGGGAGATCAGCCTGCGGCGCATGCCGCACAGTCTGGCCATGACTGCCAATCGCCTGTACCTGTTCGGCGCGCTGGCCTGTGGTGCTTAGCAGATTTTTACAGGCGCTGGCGAAAACCTGGACAATGGCATTGTCCAGCGTCGCCAGGCGATGCAATTCATCGGGGCCGGGTCGCGCCAGCGCTAGCAATTCGGCCCGTAGCGCTGCGGGAATCGGTTCTTCGTGCTGACCGATGAGTTGCGGTTGATTGCCATTAAATCTAACCAGTACCGCGTCAACCGAATTGACGCTGGTACCGGACATCAGGCCGATGAAGCATGCGCTATCATCGAACCCGGCCAAGCTCATTGCCCGCTGGCCGTGCTGTTCAAAGCCAGCTGGGTGCGCTGATGGAGGTCAAGCTGGGCCAGTAATAACTGGGTTTTTTGCTGGAAACGGGCGCGCTGCTGGCCTTTTAACGGGGGATCGCCGGGAAGCGCAACAGTCAGCGGGTTACGCGGCTGATCGTTGACGCGGAATTCGTAGTGCACATGGTTACCGGTTGCCAGGCCGGTGCGACCGACATAGCCAATAACCTGACCTTTACTGACACTCGAGCCTGCCTGTAACTCTTTGTTGAAGCGGGACATATGCCCGTACAAAGTGGTGTAACCCCGGCCATGATCAAGCACGATGGTTTTACCATAGCCGGATTGCCAGCCGAGGTCCTGCACAATGCCATCGCCCACGGCCCGAATCGGGGTACCGGCTGGTGCCGCCAAATCAACGCCTTTATGAGGGCGTCGTACGCCAAGCAGGGGATGACGGCGAGACAGATTAAAGCGGGAAGATATTTTATCGAAGCGGACGGGATAACGCAGGAAGGCGGGGCGCAGGCTTTCACCTTGCGGGGTGTAATAACGCAGCTCGCCACTGCTGTCACGAAAGCCGACAACCCGGAACTGGCGATCCCGCTGAACCAGATCAATAGCGAGAATATCGCCATCACCAATTTTTTCGCCGGAGAAGAAATCCTCTTCAAACAAAATAGTAAACGAAGCGCCAGGCTGCAAATCAGTGCTCAGATCCAGGCGCTTTCCAACAATACTTTGCAGTTGCTTAAACAGATGTTCTGACAAACCGGCGGCACGGACATCCGCAGGAAAAGAGCGGCGTACAGTGGCGGCTACAAAAGAAGGGCGTTTTTCGATGAAGTGACGGAATTTGCCGACCTTGAAGTGATTGCCTTCGCGGAATAAACGCAGTGCGCTGTCCCGTTGCGAGGTACGTACCAGCTCGACCAGCTCGCCGCCGTCATCGGTGCGGATTTTGAATGTTTCGCCCGGTTTCAGTAATGCCAGCGATTTGCTTTCACGGCAACAGGCCATGAGAGAATAGAGGTCGTCAGCCTTGAGGCCAAGACGGTTGAATATCCGCGATAGATTATCACCAGGTTGCACGGTTGCTGTGGTCCAGGCATTGGCATCAAGCGGCTCGCTGGCCTGGTAAAGTGAGGCTTGTGCCGCATCCGGCAAGGGCAGCGCCACTTCAATTTCAATCGGTTTTTCGAAACTGTTACTGATCTGCAGAGGCTCTGCCGGTAAGCCGAACGCCATGGCTGCTACAACGCTGGCGACGAGCAGCGCCGTTAGATGCGTCCATATGCTGAGACCCGCGTGGGTGCGGTCGTGTGAGGTCCTGGCGTGTTTTGCAGGCACACGAACGGCTTGTTGTGAGGTTTTAGTAAACATACCTAGCGCGTGTAGATTCGTTAATTATGATGGAGGTAAATCTAACTAAGTCTTATCGGCAGGTCAACAGTAAGGCTTTGTAATAAAAACATTATTTGTTGTTTAAATGCTAAAATCTGTATCATTTTAGCTATTGTTGTCGACGTATGATGCGCGCCTGTTCACCGCATAAATATTCGTAGTCGCGCTGGACTGCGGTCAAAACGTATTGATCCGCTTTGCTGCTGTGCAGCATAATCGACGACAGCTGAGCGCGGCCAATGGATTTTTTGCTTAAGCCAGTTATATTAGTGAGTCATGAGGTGAGCGGGCAGGTAAGCACGTTTTGCCGGGCGCTCCTTATGAGGGATAAGGCCTCTGAGGTGAATTAACATTTTTTTCCCGCTCTTAGCGGTGCTAACGATGGGTTAACTTAATGGGCATTATCGCGATTTATCCGGGCACCTTTGATCCGATCACTAAAGGCCATACTGATATTGTGCAACGAGGGGTTCGCATGTTCGATCGCCTGGTTGTTGCCATAGCGCCAAATAAGGCCAAGAACCCATTGTTTTCGCTGGAAGAGCGCGTGGCGCTGGTCGAATCGGTGCTGGCGGATATCCCCAATGTGGAAGTGCGAAGTTTTGATAATCTGCTGGTTGATTTTGCCCATTCGGTCGGTGCGAATGTGATTTTGCGGGGGCTGCGGGCTGTCTCGGATTTCGAGTATGAGTTTCAGCTGGCCGGGATGAACAGACGCCTGGCGCCGGATATTGAAACCACATTTCTGACACCGGCTGAACAATATGCTTTTTTGTCGTCCAGCATGATCAGAGAAATTGCCCTGCTGGGTGGTGATATTTCACCCTTTGTTGACTCACAGGTTAAACTTGCGCTGGATCAGAAATTCGGCAAAGCGGCGCAGTCATAACGCTGCGGCGGCTTTTGCAGCAGCGATCCGGAAAAAGTCCGGAATATAAGTTAAGGAGTGATGCGATGGCACTGATGATTACTGATGAATGTATTAATTGCGATGTGTGCGAGCCTGAGTGCCCCAATCAGGCTATTTATCAGGGCGAGGAAATCTACGAAATTGATCCTGATCGCTGCACCGAGTGTGTCGGTCATTTTGATCAGCCGCAATGTCAGATTGTATGTCCTGTTGATTGCATTCCGTTTAATCCGGATCGGCAGGAAACACAGGAACAGTTGTTGCAGAAATACCAGCGTCTGACCGACGAGACCGCTACCGCAGAGTAAACCGCCCTTATGCGTGGTAAGGTTCAGTTTTCGCTGGGCCAGGCCGCCAGCAGAAACAGAGCCCCCAGCGCGCCAGCAACCCAGCTTAGCAGCGGAGCTTCTCCCAGCATGACAGGGTGATACCCGTCCAGTGCCAGAATCAGGGCTGCTACGATCAATAGTGAGGCCCCAAGAATGGCGAAAATATTACGCCGGTTGGCAGCCCGGATTTCATGCCGCAGTTTGTCAATTTCCTGCGCCTGCAGTTCCAGTTTCAAGTGTCCGCTTTGTGCTTTATGCAGTAAATCCTGGGCCAGTAAGGGCATATCCGGCAGGCGTTCCAGCAGGGTTGGCAGATTTAGTTTGAGCTTGTTGAAAAACGCTTTCGGACCGATGCGTTCGCGCATCCAGTTTTCCAAAAACGGTTTGGCAGTTTTCCAAAGATCCAGATCCGGGTCCAGCTGACGGCCCAGTCCCTCGATATTGAGCAGCGTTTTCTGCAATAGCACCAACTGCGGCTGAACTTCCATATTGAAGCGCCGGGCTGTCTGGAACAGGGTCAGCAAAAATGCACCGAATGAAATCTCCCGCAGGGGGCGGTCAAAGATCGGTTCGGAGACTGTGCGGATAGCCGATTCGAATTCATCTACCCGGGTATCCGCCGGTACCCAACCGGATTCGATGTGCAGTTCCGCCACATGGCGGTAATCCCGGCGAAAAAAGGCCAGGAAATTTTCTGCCAGATAATGTTGGTCGGTGGGGCTCAGGGTGCCGATGATGCCAAAATCAACCGCGATGTATTTGGGATTCTGCGGGTCGCTGGCGTCTACAAAAATATTGCCGGGATGCATATCGGCATGAAAAAAACTGTCCCGGAACACCTGCGTGAAAAAAATCTCGACGCCCCGTTCCGACAGTTTTTTAAGATCCACGCCAGCTGCTTTAAGCGCCTCGGTCGAGCCGATGGGAATACCGTTGATACGTTCCATAACCAGCACATTGCGCCGCGTTTGCGGCCAGTGTATGGCAGGGATATAAAGGGCGGTTGAATTATTAAAATTGCGTTTCAGCTGACTGGCATTGGCGGCTTCGCGTACCAGATCCAGTTCGTCCAGAATGGTTTTTTCATATTCGGCGACCACGGCCCGGGGCCGCAGACGGCGGCATTCCCGCCAGTAGCGTTCAGCCAGCTCAGCGATGAAATACATCAAATTCAGATCGCGCCGGATCGTTTTCTCGATGGTGGGGCGGACGACTTTGACAATCACTTCCTGACCGTCGTCCAGACGGGCCGCGTGTACCTGTGCAATCGAGGCCGAGGCCAGCGGGGTTTCGTCAAAATAGCTGAAAACAGACGTCAGCGGTTTGCCGTAAGCGGCTTCGATGATAGCTGCGGCCTGTTTGCCCGGAAAGGGCGGCACCCGATCCTGCAGTTTGTTTAATTCCTGGGCGATATCATCCGGCAGCAGATCGCGCCGGGTCGATAATGCCTGGCCGAATTTAACGAAAATCGGGCCGAGTTCTTCCAGTGTCTGCCGGATACGCTCGCCCCGGCTGCGCTGATCATCCTTGCGCAGCATGCGCAGCCAGTGCCAGGGGCTGAGGTAACGCAGGAAACTGATCGGGCGGAAAAAATGGGTAGCCAGGATCAGATCATCCAGACCATTACGCGCCATAACCCAATTAATATACAACAGGCGCAACAGATGACTGGGACGCAGCATAAAGTTCTAGCGCGCCACGCTGTTCAAAGCGTGCTGGACACGCATCAGTCTGGCATCCAGGCGTTCCACAGCATCCCGCAGTTCATCCACATCCTGTAAAAACTGTTGTACGGCATGCGGGCTGGGCAGACTCTGGGCTTCGTATTGCAGGTATTCACCCAGATCTGACTGCACGGTGTTCAGTGTTTCCTGTCCCCAGTTAAAGCCGTTGCGCAGCATATTGCTGATATGGTAGGCAGGGATGTCGCCAAACGCGCGTGCCAGCCATTCCTCCCAGTCACTGTCCCATTCCTGCACCAGCAATTGTAACTGCCGGGCCAGCTGGATATCACCGTGGATTTCCAGCTCCGGGCCGCTTACCCATTCCCCCTGAGCCAGTTTCAGCAAGGCTGCTGGCGTTGCGCGCAGGGTCAGATCGGGCGGGTTTTCGGCCGCGGCGGTGATGCGAATACCGCCGGCACCAGGTTGCAGCACGAATTCCCAATGCGGGCCGGGTAACTGCACCTGGATGATTTTGTCGTGTAACTGGGTATTCACCGAGGTCATGAAATCGGGCTGCAGGCGCAGCACACTATTCAGTACGGTTTCGATCAGCGTCAACAGCCAGACAGGGGGAGAGCTAAAAGATGTCATCAGCGCGGAAGACTAGAATTTATAACCACGGTGTACGGCGACAATGCCACCGCTGAGATTGAAATATTCACAGCGTTCGAAACCGGCCTCCTGCATCATGTGCAGCAGGGTTTCCTGATTGGGGTGCATGCGGATACTTTCGGCCAGATAGCGATAACTGGCAGCATCGTTGGCAATCAACTTGCCCAGTAGCGGTAACACCCCGAATGAATAAGCGTCATACAGCGGTTTCAAACCCGGCGCGACCGGCTGGGAAAACTCCAGAACAATAGCCCGGCCGCCGGGTTTCAGCACCCGCAGCATGGCACTGAGGGCATTTTCCTTGACCGTGACATTGCGCAGCCCGAACGCGATGGTCACGCAGTCAAAGCTATTATCCGGAAATGGCAGGGTTTCCGCATTGGCCTGCACATACGCCAGATTACTGACCAGTCCGCGATCGATCAGGCGTTGGCGGCCCTCGTTGAGCATGGCTGCATTGATATCGCTCAGGATCACCTTGCCGGAGGGGCCGACCCGTTCAGCCAGCCGAGCCGCCAGATCGCCGGTACCGCCAGCCAGATCGAGCACGCTGTCACCGGGTCGCACGGCAGCCAGCTGCAGCGCAAAGCGTTTCCATAAGCGGTGCACGCCGAATGACATCAAATCGTTCATGATGTCGTATTTATTGGCTACCGAATCGAACACTGCGCCGACCCGTCGGGTTTTTTCGTCCGGGCTTACAGTCTGGTAACCAAAATGGGTTTTATGGGATGGGTTGTCCATATCTAATGCTGATGTTTAGTGCTGTCAGGCCGGATAATACTGGACGCTTTGGCGCTTCTGCCCGGCCTGCTCAAGGCGTGCCAGATAATCCTGCCAGTTTTGCTCGTGTTCGAGTCCCAGTTCGTATAAATACTGCCAGGAGTAAATGCCGCTGTCGTGACCATCATCAAACACCAGTTTGACCGCGTAATTCCCGACCGGCTCGATGGCTTTGATATTGACGTTTTCCTTGCCGGTTTGCAGCACTTCCTGGCCCGGTCCATGCCCCCGCACTTCAGCCGAGGGTGAGAATACCCGCAGGTATTCGCAGGGCAGGTTAAAAGACTGGCCATCGTCGAAGCTGATTTCCAGCATTCTGGAAACCTGATGCAGTTTGAGTTCGGTCGGTCGTGCGCTCATGTGTAAAGCCTCTTAAAGAATATAACGCGCCAAGTCCTGATCCTGGACTAACTCGCCCAGATGATCGTCGACGTATTGCTGGTCGATGGTAATTACATCGCCGGAACGATCCGGGGCCTCGAAGGAAACGGTTTCCAGCAAACGTTCCAGCACTGTATGCAGGCGACGGGCACCGATATTTTCGGTTTGCTCGTTGACCTGATAGGCAATCTCGGCAATCCGGCGCACGCCGTCCGGGCTGAACGTCAGTTTGACGTCTTCGGTTTGCATCAACGCGGTATATTGTTCGGTCAGCGAGGCATCCGGCTCGGTCAGAATACGCACAAAGTCATCCACCGACAGGGCTCGCAGCTCCACCCGTATAGGTAAGCGGCCCTGCAGTTCCGGGATCAGATCCGAGGGTTTGGCCAGATGAAAGGCACCGCTGGCGATGAATAATATATGATCGGTGCGCACCATGCCGAATTTGGTGGATACCGTGCAACCTTCAACCAAAGGCAGCAAGTCTCGCTGTACGCCTTCACGGGATACATCCGGGCCGCCATATTCGCCCCGTTTAGCGACTTTGTCCAGTTCGTCGAGGAAGACAATTCCGTTTTGCTCGACATTTTCCACCGCACCCAGTTTGATCTCCTCTTCGTTGATCATTTTGGCGGCTTCTTCTTCCTGCAGGACTTTCAGGGCATCCTTGATTTTCAGCTTGCGGGTTTTGGTACGATTATTCGACAGATTGCTGAACATATTCTGCAACTGCTGGGTCATTTCCTCCATACCGGGCGGGGCCATGATTTCCACCCCGATAGGGTTGGCCTGCAGTTCCACCTCAATTTCGCGCTCGTCCAGATCACCGCTCAGCAGCCGCTCACGCATTTTTTTGCGGGTTGAGGAATGATCCGGTTGCGGTGGCTCATTGCTGAAGCCGACGCTGCGTGGTGCGGGCAGCAGCACTTCCAGCACGCGTTCCTGAGCCGCTTCCTCGGCCCGGAAACGCACTTTATGCATCGCGTTTTCACGCGTCATTTTAACGGCGACATCGACCAGATCACGAATAATGGACTCGACATCGCGGCCAACATAACCCACCTCGGTAAATTTGGTCGCCTCAACTTTAATGAACGGCGCATTGGCCAGTCTGGCCAGACGGCGGGCAATTTCGGTTTTACCGACCCCGGTGGGGCCGATCATCAGGATATTTTTGGGTGTGATCTCATTGCGCAGATCTTCGGCGACTTGCTGCCGCCGCCAGCGGTTGCGCAGCGCGATAGCGACAGCGCGTTTGGCGGAATTCTGGCCGATGATGTGTTTGTCGAGCTCTTGCTCAATCTCGCGCGGGGTCATAGAGGACATACGAAAACCTTCTGTAAAATGTACGCTACTGCGTGGCGGACTCGCTACCCAGTTCTTCAATGGTCAGCTGCTGATTGGTATAAATGCAGATATCGGCTGCAATATTCAGGGCGTTGACAACGATGTCGCGTGCATTCAGTTCGGTGTGATCCAGCAATGCCCGCGCCGCGGCGGTCGCAAACGATCCCCCTGAACCGATGGCTGCAAGATCGTGTTCGGGTTCGATGACATCACCGTTCCCGGATAAGGTCAGCAGGGTCTCTTCGTCGGCTACAATCAACAGTGCTTCCAGCCGTCGCAGCGCCCGATCAGTACGCCAGTCTTTGGCCAGTTCGACAGCGGAGCGGGTCAGATTACCGCTGTGTTTTTCCAGTTTGGCCTCGAAGCGTTCAAACAGCGTGAAGGCGTCTGCAGTACCGCCGGCAAAACCGGCAATCACTTTGCCCTGGTATAAACGTCTGACTTTACGGGCATTGCCTTTCAGTACGGTGTTACCCAGACTGACCTGGCCATCGCCGCCAATCACGACCCGGCCATTGCGGCGCACGGCAAGTATGGTCGTTCCTCGGAATTGTTCCATGAAAATCCTCTCTACGTCGTTTCTCTCAGCAATATGAGGAGTCTGTTAGCCAATTGCAAGAGCCTGACAGCAAGACGCCAACTGCAAGAGCAAGAGCCCGGATCAAAAAATAGCGATAGCAGAGCAGGTAGAAGCGGTCACCCCCACGCCCAGTTCGTCATTCCCGCGCAGGCGGGAATCCAGAAATGCTTAAAGCGCAGCAAAATGCTGCAAACCTATCCGCGCTATGTATGAGTTCGTGCTGAGGGCAAAAAAAGCCCAAAAAAAAGCCCCGGTGTTTGGGGGAAGGCACCGGGGGCTAAATCGTGCCCGGCTTTGTTAAGCCGGGGATGCCCGCTTAGGGAGAGAAGCGGGCGAGCACAGCGCGTTGCACTCTGATCATATAGAGTACAAAGACTGAAAAAAGTTTCCATTTCATTTTGTTAACGCTTGTTAATCCAAAGATTAAGGACAATAACCTGATACTGTCAGAGGCCGAAAACAGGGTGTGGAACAGCCATGGCTGACGGCTTTGCCGAGGTACTTCACGGTATTTTTAATGGGCGTTTAATGAGCCTCATCCCAGTTCAGCCCGGTACCAATTTCGACCTCAAGCGGTGTGCGCAGTTCGGCAGCACCCGTCATTTTTTCCTGGATTAAATCATGGGCCTCTTGCAGACAGTCTTCGGCAACCTCGAAGACTAACTCGTCATGTACCTGCATGATCATGCGCACGTCCAGCTGGTGCTCGCTGATAGCCTGATCAACGGCCAGCATGGCGCGTTTTATGATGTCCGCTGCGGTACCTTGCATTGGCGCATTGATAGCGGTGCGCTCGGCTGCCTGGCGGCGTTGTGCATTGCGAGTTTTTATCTCGGGCAGGTATAGGCGGCGGCCAAACACGGTTTCCACATAGCCTTGCTCAGCGGCGTGCTGACGGGTCTCGTCCATATATTTTTTCACGCCGGGATAGCGCTCGAAATAAAGATCGACATAAGCCTGTGCATTATTGCGCGTCAAATTCAGCTGGCGTCCCAGGCCAAAAGCCGACATACCGTAAATCAGACCGAAATTAATCGCCTTGGCAGCCCGCCGCTGGTCGCTGCTGACCGACTCGGGAGGGGTATTGAACACTTCTGCAGCCGTCGCACGATGGATATCCTCGCCACGCTCAAACGCCGCCAGCAGGCGCTGATCACCCGACAAATGCGCCATGATGCGCAATTCGATCTGGGAATAATCTGCTGCCAGAATGACATAACCGGGTGGGGCGATAAACGCTTGGCGGATGCGCCGTCCTTCGGCACTGCGGATCGGAATATTCTGCAGATTGGGGTCCGAGGACGACAGTCTTCCGGTGCTGGTAACTGCCTGATGGTACGAGGTATGTACCCGACCTGTGCGCGGGTTGATCTGGCCAGGCAATTTGTCAGTGTAGGTGGATTTTAGTTTGGCCAGCCCGCGGTGTTCGAGAATAACCCGCGGCAGCGGATAGTCGGGCGCGAGTTCCTCCAGCACTTCTTCGGCGGTGGAAGGCTGTCCGGTCGGGGTTTTCTTGACCACAGGCAGGCCCATCTGCTCGAATAAAATCTGTTGCAATTGCTTGGGCGAGCCCAGATTAAAACGCTGTCCGGCAATCTCATAGGCTTCCTGTTCCAGTGCGTTAAGCCGCTTGGCCAGATCGCTGCTGTGCTGGCGCAAGCGCTCCGCATCGACCAGAACCCCGGTGTGTTCAATGCGTGCGAGCAGGGGAACCAGCGGGATTTCCAGCGTTTCATACAGTGCGGTCAGCGGCGCGGATTGTTGCAGCTCTGGCCACAGGCGCTGATGCAGACGCAAAGTAATATCAGCATCCTCGGCGGCATACGGGCCGGCCTGCTCGATGCTGATATCGTTGAAATGCAGTTGTTTGCTGCCTTTGCCGGCGATGTCTTCATAGCGGATAGTGCGCACATCCAGATAATGCCAGGCCAGCGAGTCCATATCGTGCCGACTGCCGGTGGAATTGAGCACGTAGGACTGCAGCATGGTGTCATGCTGAATACCTGCCAGATTGACGCCATGGTTGTGCAGCACATGCCAGTCGTATTTCAGATTCTGGCCCAGTTTGGCTTTGGCCGGATCTTCCAGCAATGCCCGCAAGGCTTCCAGCACCTGCTGTCGGTCCAGTTGTTCGGGTGCACCGGGTAATCGTGCATCAGCGGTACATAAGCCGCTTCACCGGCCTGCACGCTGAACGACAGACCGACCAGCTCGGCCTGCATATAATCCAGACTGGTGGTTTCGGTATCGAAAGCGAACAGCTCGGCCTGTTGCAGGCGCTGCAGCCAGTGTTCGAGAGCCGATTGCTCGGTAACAATCTGATAATCCGTATCTGCCGCCGGGCCGGCCGCAGCGGTGTCGTCAATGCCGTTGGCGTTATCACTGTCATCCAGCTGGCGCAACCAGGTTTTGAAGCCATAGCGCTGGTAAAAACCGCGCAAGGCTTTGGTATCAGGCGGGCGCGGTTGCAACTCAGCAGGTTCGAGCGGCAGATCGAGCTGGCAGTCAATGGTAGCCAGTCGGTGCGACAAATCGAGTTGATCCAGATTGGCGCGCAGTTTTTCGCCGACTTTGCCTTTAATCTGATCCGCCTGCTCAATGATCGCGGATAAGGAACCGTATTGCTGCAACCATTTGACCGCGGTTTTCGGGCCGACCCCCGGTACCCCCGGAATATTGTCGGAACTGTCACCCATCAGGGCCAGCAAATCGATGATGCGCTCGGGCGGTACGCCGAATTTGTGTTCGACACCGGCCGCGTCCAGCCGCAGGTCTTTCATCGTGTCCAGTAACTGGATATGATCATTGACCAATTGCGCCATATCTTTATCGCCGGTCACAATCAGGACGGGTGTACCAGCGCTGGCGGCGCGCTGTGCCAGGGTGCCGATCACGTCGTCCGCCTCTACCCCCTGGACACACAGTAGCGGCAGCCCCAAGGCTTCAACAATAGCGTGCAGTGGCTTGATCTGCACCGCCAGATCGTCCGGCATCGGTGGCCGATGCGCCTTGTATTGCTCGAACAGCGCCGAGCGGAAAGTTTTGCCGGGGGCGTCGAATACCACGGCGATATGCTCAGGCTGAAAATCCGCCAAGAGCTTGCGCAGCATATTAAGGACACCGTAAAGTGCGCCGGTTGGCTCACCGTCGCTGTTGGTCAGTGGTGGCAAGGCATGATAAGCACGAAACAGGTAAGAAGAGCCGTCGATGAGTAATAAAGGTTTTTGCATGGTTGGTCGCCGTTTGATCTGTGCCCATTATCGCGCACTGGGATTGCGGCGCAAGCCAGTAACAGTTCAGCTACAATATCCGCTATAGAAAGATCAACGCATTTATGTAAGCGTAATTAACCGCAGGAGAATACGATCCATGTCTCAGTTTGGAATCAGCCAATCCGTAACGCGCGTCGAAGACGCCCGCCTGATCACCGGTGCAGGTCAGTACACCGACGATATTAATCTGCCCGGCCAGACCGTTGCCTATGCGTTGCGGGCTTCGGTGGCGCATGCCCGCATCAAACGCATTGATGCCAGTGCAGCACGGGCGATGCCGGGGGTGCTGGATGTGATTACCGCGCAGGAGCTGGAAGCGGAAAATGCCAATGGCCTGATGCCCTGTGATATCCCGCTGGACAATCAGGACGGCACGCCGCGCGGCAATCCCGAGCGACGCGTGATCAATACCGATAAAGTGCGCCATGTCGGCGAAATACTGGCCTTCATCGTGGCAGAAACCCTGGCCCAGGCGAAGGATGCTGCTGAACAGATCGAGCTGGACCTGGACGATCTGCCGGCCGCTACCGGCACCGAAACAGCGCTGGCTCCCGGTCAGCCGCTGGTGCATGACAGCGTGGCCGGAAATAAAGTGTTCGACTGGGCGTTCGGTGACCAGAGCGACGTCGATGCTGCGTTTGCTGACGCTGCCCATGTGACCCGGCTCGAGTTGATCAACAACCGGGTAATCGTTAATTCCATGGAGCCGCGCGGTGCTATCGCCGAGTACGATGCCGCGAGCGGTAAAACCACGGTTTACACTGGCAGCCAGGGCGTTTGGGGAATGAAAGCATTCCTCGCTAATAATGTGCTGCACGTGGACCCGGAGCAGGTGCGGGTGGTTACACCGGAAGTGGGTGGCGGCTTCGGCATGAAAGCCATGCTGTATCCGGAACTGGCGCTGGTGGCGGTTGCTGCCCGGCGCCTGGGCCGGCCGGTGAGATGGATCAGCGAGCGGGGTGAAGCCTTCCTGTCCGATAATATGGGCCGCGATCATGTCACGACGGCGGAGCTGGCGTTCGATAAAGATCACCATATCGTTGGTATGCGAGTCACCACACTGGCCAATATGGGTGCGTATCTGTCGCTGTTTGCCCCGTTCATCCCGACCGGCGCGGCGCTGAAAGTGCTGCCTGGCGTGTACGATGTCAAACGTCTGCATTACCGGGTGCTGGGTGTGCTCAGCAATACCGTGCCGGTCGATGCCTATCGCGGCGCAGGCCGGCCGGAATCGATCTATGTGATCGAGCGCCTGATGGATCAGGCCGCCCGCGAAATGGGGCTGGATCGGGCCGAGCTGCGGCGCAAGAACTTCATCCCGCCGCAGGCGATGCCGTTTAAAACCGTGGTGGGCGAAGTCTACGACAGTGGTGAATTTGCGCGGGTGCTGGATACCGCGTTGGAGAATTCCGACTGGCAGGGTTTTGCCGGGCGGCGGGAGCAATCCCGTGCGCAGGGTAAACTGCGCGGCATCGGTATGTGCTATTACATTGAATCGACCATGGGCGATCCCATGGAGCATGCCGCGATTCGCTTCAACGAGGCGGGCGAGGTTGAAGTATTAGTCGGTACCCAGTCTAACGGGCAAGGCCACGAAACAGCTTTTGCGCAGATTCTGCATCAGCGGCTGGGTGTACCTTTTGAAAAAATCCGGGTCGTGCAGGGCGATTCCGATCGCATCAAAAGTGGTGGTGGTACCGGTGGTTCGCGTTCTGTCACCGCGGAAGGCTGGGCCATCAGCAACGCGGCCGAGAATGTTATCGAGCGCGGCAAGCACTATGCAGCGCTGGAGCTGGAAGCAGCAACGGCGGATATCGAATTTAACGCCGGTCAGTTCACGATTGCCGGCACCGACCGCGGTGTTGATATCATGACCCTGGCGAAAAAAGCCCGCACCTTGCCGCCGCCGACAGGACAGGATGTGCAAGAGCCCGGTCTGGACGCAGACGCTTCGATTGAAGTCAAAGCCTGGACGTTCCCGAATGGCTGTCATATCGCGGAAGTCGAAATCGATCCCGACACTGGCGCACTGAATCTGGCCAACTACGTTGTCGTGGATGATTTCGGTAAATTGATTAACCCCATGCTGGTTGCCGGTCAGGTACATGGCGGCGTGGTGCAGGGGCTGGGACAGGCTTTGCTGGAACAGGCCGTTTATGATGAAGATGGCCAGCTGCTGACCGGTTCTTTTATGGATTACGGTATGCCGCGCGCTGATAATATGCCGGCTATCAGCTTCAGCACCGTCGAAGTGCCCTGCAAAAACAATCCGCTGGGCATGAAAGGATGCGGCGAAGCCGGCAGTGTCGGTTCCTGCGGGGCGGTCATCAACGCCATCATTGATGCCTTGAGCGAACGCGGTGTCAAGGCTATTGATATGCCGGCCACGCCGGAAAAAATCTGGCGGCTGGCGCAGCAGGCAGCCTAACTCTCAGATCGTTATCGGCTATAAACTGCTGGCTCAGCGCAAACCGACGGAGGGAAGTAACCATGCGATGGAAATCAGCTACAGTCCACCGTGCGCTGTGGGCGGGAACGGCGTTGCTGGCCGGGTGTGCCAATCTGCCGCTGGCACTGGTGCCGGAAGGGACGCCGCATTTTGCTCTGGAAGAGGTTAATGGCCGGGTGCTGGTGACACGGGATACGGCGTATTTCGTGGCCAGTCCGGACACCGGGCTGGAGGTAGGTGACCGGGTAGTCAGTATGGACAATGCGGAAGCTTTGCTGCTGTTTACCCAAACCGATGAGCAGGGCGAACTACTGGGTGAACCCTGCCAGCTACGCTTACCGGCTTCGGCCCAGATCACTTTGCAAAGCTACCGCGACTGTTTCGACGAGAACGCTATTGTGCTGAACAATGTCGTCGCGGAGCCTGCTGCCGAGGCGAATGGCGATACCGCCCAGCCGGCGGTGTCGGCTGGCAACGACAGCGAAACCGGTCAGGAGACCCCGAACCAGCCGGCTGCCGTGTCGGATGACGGTGAGACCAGAAATGTGCCCTTATCAGCCCGTTCCGGGAGCCGCGAGCTCAAGGTCAGCTGCGACGCTATCGGCCGCTCGGAGCGGTTAATGGTATGAAGCCGAACCGGCGGCAACTTGTCTAAACGCCTGCTGTTTCAGTGCCCCGCAGCTTGGGCGCTGATAGGCTTCGCACTGCCTTGAAACGGTAAAACAAAACAGCAGCGCGCTGGCAGCCTCGGGTTTTTGAGGGGCGGCCAGCGGCTGGACCGGTCCGAATATTAAAAGGCTGCGTGGCGATGTTCCTGCGCGCTTACGGTACTTAGTATACCGGTACAGAGCCCAGCCATCCGGCAGTAAGGGCAAGTCGGCCTTTTGCGCCGGCCTGCCGTGTTGTTGCTGCGCTGTTTAATCCAGATTGAGATCTTCCGGCCGGGCATTATCGTGTACCACCGCACGCAGTGCCCGCATCAGTTGCAGAGGCTTACTGCTTTGCACGATATTCCGGCCAAACAGGATACCGGCCGCGCCGCTGCTTACCACATCACTGGCCAGTTGCAACACCTCGTTGTCATTGCCGATACTGGCGCCGCCGGCCACCAGAATGGGTGCCTGGGTGGAGTTGACGATACGGCTGAAAGAGTCGGTATCACCACTCCAGTCGGTTTTGATGATATCCGCGCCCAGTTCCGATCCGATCCGGGTATGCATGGCGACATAGCGGGGATCGAAGACATTGTCGGCCTGACCGTTGCGGGCTGCCATGGTCTCCACCACATGCAGGATGCCGAGTTTGCGGCATTGTGCGGCGACGCTGGCATAAATCTCGAAGTTCTCGGCCTCGATAGTGGAATCCAGATGACCGACAAACAAATAGGTGATCACCGCGTCGACCCCTAATGCGACTGCGTCTTCCACGCTGGCAATCAGCCGGTTGTGGTTATGCTGGTAGCCGAGTTGCTCGGGGGCGCGCCACATGCTGGTCTGATCCAGCCGCAGAATGACGCTGGGAGCCTGTTTCGAGCTGAAACGATCGGCAAACTTCGACAGCATGCCAGGGGTCAGGATAATACCGTCAAGTTCGGCTTCCAGGGCATAGTCGATGATACGTCCGGGGTCTTCAAAGCCCTGGATCGGGCCCAGCATCATGCCATGATCAAAGGCCAGGCAGATTGCCCGGCCGGTATTATTAGAAAACATGCGGCCTAAGCGAATTTGCTTGCCAATATATCCGGTCATTTTTTCGACTCTCTGTTGAGCTGAACGATTTCGAGTTTGACCTGTTGTTCGAGCAGTGAGGCTTTAAGGTCTTCGCTCAAGCCATCATCGACGATGACCCGGTCAAACTCCCTGAGGTCGGCGAGACGGTTCAACGCCGACATGCTGAATTTATGCTGATCGACCAGCAGAACGCGTTGTTCGGCCACGGCCATCATGGCGCGTTTGACTTTCACCACTTGCTGGTTTTGGTTATAGGTAATCGTGCCGACCACCGCTGAGGCCGACATGAACAAGGTATTAATACGCAGTGACTCGATAATCTGCTCGGTGTACAAACCAAAAAAACCGTAGAAACGGCGGTTATAATTACCGCCCAATACGATCAGATCAATGCCGTCGACCTCGCGTACTGCATCGACCACAGACATGCCATTGGTGGCAATAGTCAGTGGCAGGCTGGCGTTCAGATAATCGGTCAGCGCCAGCACGGTGGTCGACTCATCCATGAAAATGGACTGCCCAGGTTCGATATAACGGGCGGCATGCCGCGCAATAGCGTGTTTTTCACGCTGCCCCTGATGTACCCGGTAACGAAAATCGCTTTCAAACAGGGTTGAGGGCTCGGCTGTTGCACCGCCGCGGATTTTGCGCACTACACCCTGCCGCTGCAGTTCGTCCAGATCCCGGTGCACGGTCATCCGGCTAACGCCGAAGGTCGTCATCAGCTCATCGACCTGGGCGGCACCGGCTGCCAGGATGTAATGCATCAGTTTGCGGCGGCGGTTATCGGTGCTCAAACCGTGTTCCTTGCCGCTATCACCAGCGCTGCCATTATTCGGTATGGACGAAGTCACGGCAGGCTTGCAGGATAATGCAGGTCGAAACGGCACCGGGGTCGGGGTGACCCAGGGAACGCTCGCCCAGTGTTTTGGCCTTGCCCAGGGTGGCGACCATATGACGGGTTTGCTCCAGACCAGCAGACGCTGCGGCGCTGACACGGTCCAGCACAGCCATCAGTCCGCCGCTGCTATCCGCCTCGGCAGCCTCGACGGCAGGCAATAGTACATCAACCATGGTTTTGTCGCCCGGTTGCGCCCGGCCCCGTGCCTGCACCCCATCCAGGCCGGCCCGCAGCATGCGGGTTAGCAGTGCTGCATCCAGCGTGTCAGCGTCTGTTGCGGCTTTTGCAGCACTGTTGAACAAGGTGCCGAACACCGCACCAGCCGCGCCGCCGGTATTGCTCATAATGGTCCGCCCGGTGATTTTGAACAGCTCACCGATGGTGCTGGATTCAGCGCCCGCCAGGGCTTGTTGTACGGCTTCAAAACCACGCGCCATACCGATGCCGTGATCGCCATCGCCGATAGCGCGATCTGCGTCGGTCAGCTGTTCTTTTGCTGCAATCACGCGTGCAGCGACCAGCAGCAGCATCTGTCGGACGCCGGCAGAATCAAGCTGTTCGCTCATACGCCTAGCCCCGCAAACCGGTACGCATGAAGCCGAAAGAATCGGCGGGCTGATCCAGGCAGTTTTTTAACTCCTCGTCCAACGCCATCAGGGTGATGGAAAACCCAGCCATTTCCTGGGTGGTGACGAAACTGCCGATGTCGGTGCTGTGCACCACGATGCCCTGCTGTTCGAGGATTTGCCGGACCCGGCGGTTGACGATCAGCAGTTCCATCATGGTGGTGGCCCCCATATCGTTGATCAGCAGCGCCACTTCGGAACCGGCCGCCAGCGGCTGATCGGCCAGAATACGCGCCATCACATCGTCGACCAGAGCGTCAGCCGGTTTCATTTTTTCACGCGATACGCCGGGTTCACCGTGTGCACCCATGCCGATCTCGATCTCGTCCTCGGCCAGCTCGAAAGTCAGCGCGCCGGTTTCCGGAATCGATCCGGCAGCGACGGCCACCGCCATGGAGCGGGTATTGTCGCGGGCTTTGGCGGTAATCCGGTAGGCCTCATCGAGCGTGGCAGCCTTGGCGGTGGCGGCTCCGGCTACTTTCAGTACCAGTGCGTCGCCCGCGATACCACGGCGTTCTTCGCAGCGTTCCGGTGGTGCCGAGGCGACATCGTCCCAGACCCGCACGGTACGGATGGCGATGCCGTCGTCCTCGGCCATTTCGGCGGCGATGTCGAAATTCATATTGTCACCGGCATAGTTGCCGTACACGTATAAAACGCCTTTGCCGCGGTGAACCGCCTGTGTCGCGGCCAGGATGACGTCCGGGCTGGGGGCGGCGAAAATATTGCCGCAGGCTGCGCCGTCAGCCATGTTCGGGCCGATAAAACCATGAAAAACAGGCTCATGACCGCTACCGCCGCCGATCAGCAGCGCTACTTTATCGTCCGGGATATCGGTTTTGATCAGCGCCGGCAAGCCGTCGATTTTATGTATCTGACCGTGGTAGGCGTAGATCAGGCCGTCCAGCAGTTCCGGCACAACCTGCTTTGGATCATTGATGATTTTTTTGGGGTTTGCCATGCAATGTGCTCCTTATCCGGACTGGCCCCAGTCCGGCAGATGATCGAGAATGATGAAGCTCAAGGTGCCCAGCAGTACGACCGGGAAGCCGTAGCTGTAAAAACCACACTAAACGGCTGGCACAGCATCAGACAACCGCCAAGAATGAGCAGTGTCGCCAGCTGATAGAGTCGTCTTTTGCTAATACCCATCGCTGCTCTCCTTCAAGTCGTGGTGTGGCCCAGCCGCGCTCCGCTGCCAGCGTCGAACAGATAGACCTGCTGAGGGTAAAACGAAACCAGCAGGGATCACCCTGGCGGGCCGGAAAATCGATATCGACAACCTTGCGAAAATACTGCTCGCCATGCTGTACCTGTACGGCCCGGTCGGTGCCGCGAAAATCAACCGCGTAAATATGGCCGGCCTGAAAGCCCTGAGCTTCATTCAGACTGAGTTCGATATCATCCGGCCAGACACCGAGCAGCAGGTGCTCCGGCAAGGCTTGCGGTAATGCGCCGGTCAGTTCGGTCAGGGCCAGGCTGGTGTGCTCGCCCAGCCGCAGCGTATTGCTGTCGCGCCGGGCCGGGAAAAAAGCCATGCACGGACTGCCCAGCAGCGCGCCTACACGGACATGCTGCGGGTCGCGGTAAAGTTCATTCAAGGTGCCCACCTGATACAGCTGGCCGTGCTCCAGAATACCGATACGATCAGCAATGGCAGCGGCACCGTGATAATCGTGGGTGGCGTACAGCATGGTGGCGGCGTGGCGTTCATGCAGCCGACGCAGTTCCAGGCGTAATTCCTCCCGCAGCTTCAGATCCAGCGCGCTGAGCGGTTCGTCCAGCAGATAAAGCGCCGGCTGGCGGACAATCGCGCGGGCGATAGCGACCCGCTGACGTTCGCCGCCACTGAGGGTTTCCACATCTCGTTCCAGCAGGTGGTCAATATGCAGATCACGCGCTACACGTTCCACCCGGCGACGGATTTCAGCCGCGCTCTGGCGGTATATCGCCGAGCGCAAAGGGAAGGCAATGTTATCGTGCACATTCAGGGTGGAAAAAAGATTGTAGCCCTCGAAAACCATACTCATATCCCGCACCATGGGATGCTGGTCGGTGATGTCGTGGGCATTGAACAACACTTGGCCGGTTTGTACCGATTCCAGACCGGCCACACATTGCAGGGTCGAGGATTTACCGGCACCCGTGGGGCCCAGCAGCACGAAGATTTCGTTCGGCTGTATCTCGAAACTGATATTGTCCAGGGCGGTGGTAGTGCCGTAGCGTTTGCTGATATTCCTGAGTTCGAGCACCGTTCAGTCCTCCTCCGACCGCAGTTCGAGGCATTCGCCGGTGTTGCGGTCAAAAAACCGCAGTTGGCGCAGATCGAAGCAGATGGCTTCATCCGGGTTATGACCCGACATATGCGTACCGCTCTGGCTCTGGCCCTGATACACCTTGTCATCGAGCTGAAAATCAAAGTAATGCTCACGCCCGATGCTGTAGCGATCAACAATGGGCGCTGTGAGCACACCGCTGCCGTTATGCCCTGCAGTATGCGTGGTCAGCGTGATGTGTTGCGGGCGAATGCCCAGCTTGAGCGGGCGGTCGCCCAGTCCGGTCAGGGTTTGCAGCAAACGGGGGCCAACGGTCAGCTGAGTACCTTCTGCCCCGAGCAGCAGGCGCTCGTTTTTGACGCTTATATCAATGAAATACATACCCGGCGAGCCAATAAAAAAACCGGCGAAATCGTTGGCCGGGTCTTCGTACATCTGTCGCGGCGTGCCGACCTGAACAATTTTGCCATCACGCATTAACACAATACGATCCGCCAGTGACATGGCTTCGCGCTGATCATGGGTGACATAAACGGTAGTGAACCCCAGTTGTTTTTGCAGATGGCCCAGCTCCCAGCGCATTTCCTCGCGGAACTGTTCATCGATGGCTGACAGGGGCTCGTCGAGCAGTAGCACATTGGGCTCGCGTACCACGGCCCGCGCCAGTGCTACTTTCTGTCGGGCACCGGGTGGCAGACTGGCCGGAAAACGGTTGAGGATATCTTCCAGCCGGAACAGCTCGCTGATCCACTCCAGTTTGCGCGCAATGTCCTGGCGCGGCATGCCACGGGCTTTGAGCGGGAAACAGATATTATCCTTCACCCTGAGGTGCGGATAGAGTGCGATAAACTGAAAGACCATCGCGATATTGCTCTCGATGGGATGTTGCTCGTTAACGCGCTCGCCATTGAACAGTATCTGCCCGCCAGTAGGGGCCTGCAGGCCGGCGATGCAGCGCAGGGTCGTGGTTTTGCCGCAGCCCGAGGGGCCCAGAAATACCACCATTTCGCCGTCGGCGATATCCAGATCGATACCGTCCACGGCAATAAAATCGCTGAAACGGACGCTTAGATCCCGTAGTTTTACTTCAGCCACACAACACCTCAGTTCCGTTCCTCAATTTCGTTCACTTAGGGCTGTCAGATAGCGCACAAAAATCAATGACAGTCCGATGATAATGATCAACAAGATGACGGCCAGCGCCGAAGCCTCGCCGGTATAGAAATAACTGAACGCGGTTTTCGCCACCACGAACGACACGGTTTCGGTCGATGAACCCGGTCCGCCACCGGTTAGCGCGAAAAACAGATCATATTGTTTGAACGAGTCGATCAGGCGCAGCAGCAGGGCGATGAACAAAATAGGTGCGGATAAGGGCAGGGTGATACGAAAGAAACGAAAATTAGCGGAGGCACCATCCACGTCTGCCGCTTCGTACAGTGCTGGCGGGATACCGCGAAACGCTGCTGTGGCCAGCAAAATCACGAACGGTGTCCACATCCAGGTATCGGCAATAACGACCGCCCAGAGCGCGTTGTCAGTGACCCCCAGCCAGTTCAGCTTGTCGCCACCAAAGACGGTCAGCAGGTAGTTCACGACGCCCCATTCCGAATTGAACATATAGCGCCACAGAAAACCGACCACAATAGGGCAGAGCATCATGGGCATCATCAAAACGGTGAACAGGAAATCCCGGCCGCGAAAATCCCGCTGCAGGAAATAGGCGACGGTAATCCCCAGCAGGAATTGTATGGTGACACTGAGCACTACAAACTGGCCGGTGAATATGAACCGTTCCCATAGCTCGGGATCGGTCAGCAGGAACTGGTAATTGTCCAGTCCGACGGACTCCGGCGACTGTGCCGAGCGGAGAATCGAGAAGCGCAGGAAACTGTAATTCAGCAGCGAAAAAAACGGATAGATCACCATGAACAACAGGATCAGCAGACAGGGTGCCAGAAACGCTGTGCAGATAATCCGGTCGGATAAGGGTTTGGCAGTGGTTTTGGTTTTCATCACACCCTCTCAGCGTTTGCCCAGTACGCCGAAGGTCATGCCCATCAGCAGGTAATGCCGGATCAGATAGAAGAACACCGCGACCGGGATGATCAGAACAACTCCCGCCGCGCAGATCTGAGTCCACTCAATGCCGGTCGAGCCCATCGCAGAAGCTACTCTGACGGGCAGGGTTTTGGCCTGGGTGGTGGAGATAATCGAGGCGAAGGCGAATTCGTTCCAGGCGAAAATAAAACAGAATCCGGCGGTAGCCGCGATACCGCCCTTGACCATCGGCAGCACGAATTTCCAGAACGCGTACAACCGGGAATAACCGTTAATCATGGCGATTTTCTCGACTTCGCGCGGTACGCCGTCGAAAAACCCTTTCATGATCCAGGTAGCCAGCCCGACATTGATGAACGTCGTGATAATAATCAGTCCGATACGAGTATCCGTGAGTCCCAGCTTTGAAAACATGACGTGATAGAACACCAGCACCGCGACCGGCGGAATCATGCGGGTTGACAGCACGAAGAACATGAAATCGCCCTTGCCACGGAAGTTGAAACGGGATGCGGCATAGCCCGCCAGAGTGCCAAAAAGCACGGCAAAGAAGGTACCGCTGACCGAGACAATAATACTGTTGAGCAAGGCATCCACAATGCCGATGGCGGATGCAGTATCGGCTGCGGCGCCAACTCCGAAGACACTTTGATAACCTGACAGGTCAGGCTCAAAAAACAGTCGTGGCGGCATCGCGAACAGATCTGCCCGCCCTTTGATGGAAGACAGCACCAGCCAGAACAGTGGCCCCATGCTGTAGAGCATATAAAGCGCGAGGAAGATTAACGGTAGCAAGGTCGAAACTGACCGGATAGTTTTCGGCATCGTTCTGGTAGTACCCGACGTTGACAAGGTGATTGCGGTTGGAAGAGGCCCGCGATACAGCCGCCCGCATTGCATTGGGCAGAAGAGAGCGCGCAACGGGCTCCTCTCTGGCTATACGCTGCCGGCCGGAAAAATCCAGCCGGCGGCTGCTCCAGCGGCTAGATCAATTGAAAGGCAGTGCGACGACCTCGTCCTGACCTACCGGAGTAATGACCTGATCCGGTACTTCGGGCGGGTTTTCGGTGCGGGTGATGGTATAGCCGGCGCGTTGCAGGGTGCGTTCGTGCTTGCGGGCGGCATCGTCCAGTGCCTGCTGCACGGTTTTAGCACCGGAGACCGCATTGCTGACTTCTTCCTGCAATTGATCCAGCAGAATCGGATACTCCGGCAAGTGCCAATAATCGTTGGTGTACTGCATAGCGCGCGCAAAATGCTGATTGTAGGCATTCAGATTTTGCCATTCCGGGCTGTCGATGACGGACTTCAGGCCGGTCTGGCAGACCTGAGCGTAACGCATCTGTTGTTCGGGCTGGAAATACCACTCCATGAACTTGGTCAGCGTCGGGAGTTTTTTCGAGTATTTGTTAATCCCCATGCCTTGCCCGCCGACGCTGAACTGGCGCCGGAATTTGCCATCACGACCAATGGCACCCGGCAGATTGCCAAAACCGGTGACTTCGGCAAATTTGTTGACGTTGGGATCGGCATTCGAACCGTTGAAGTAATACCACTGCATGGCCATGGCGAGCTGGCCCTGCTGGAACGCGGCGTTGACTTCGTCCCAGCCCCAGTTGCTGGAACCGGGCGGGCCGAACTGGAACATATCGACATAGAACTGAACCCCGTCGACCGATGCCGGAGAATTCAGGTAGCCATCAACTTCAAAGGTTTCGGGGTTGTAAAGCTCACCACCGAATGACCACATAAAGCTGTTGGAAGCGGTGGTGGCAAAATCGTATTCCCGTCCCCCCATCTGTCCCCAGCCGTACAGACCCTGCTCCGGGCGGGTAAAGAACTCGGCGATGTCACGGGCTTGCTGATACGTTTGAGGCGGTGCCAGATCGTAGCCATACTTGTCCTTGAAAGCCTGCTGTTCTGCGGCATCCTCGAACAGGTCCTGGCGATACATGAAACCGTAGGCATCCTGATTGACCGGTAAGCCCCAGTATTGACCCGAGCCATCGGGGTATTCACCGTAGCGTGCCAGGGTGGAGGGATCAAACAGATCGGCTGAGAGTGTATCCGAGCTGGCGAAAACTTCGTTGATGGAAACGGCATGGCCCGCGCCGGCAAATTCGGCGGTTGACTGGCTGTCCCACATGGCGAAATCGAAGGCATCGCCCTGGATGGCGAATTCCGATGCGATTTTGTTGTGCCATTCCGGCCCATACGGAACCAGTGCCGGTACCATTTCAACGCTTTTATCGGGGTAATCTCTGGCGATTTCTACCAATGCGTCGGCGCAGGTGCCTGCATGCCAGACGAAGGTCAGGGTTTCAGCATGTACCCAGGCGGAGCTCGAGAGTGCCACAAGCGATGCGGAAACAGCGGTCCGAGCGCTCCAGGTGCGCATAAGCTGCATGAGTTGCCTCCTCAATTGATGGTGGTTTTGATCTCTATTTATGGGTAGGTATATCAACCTACTTGGTAAATTTACCAGCAATAATGGGATTTGGGTACCCCGGCTCGCGATATTCTGGGGGAAAATATTCTTTTAGTATCAATGTATATTTAAAAATATAAATAATTCAACAATTTATTATTGTTTGCTTGATACCAAGCCGATTGGGATATTGGTGGCAATCGGTGGATCTGTAAGCGCGCTGATTAGCGTGGAGGGATGGCAGATGATGCACAGCTATTAAGATAATGTGCCTAATCTGACAGCTATAGCGATTATTCCTGTGTTCAGGCCCTGGATTCCTGCACCGGCGGGACTCCAGAAATGCTTAAGGTTTAACAGAAAACGGTACCGGAACGCCTGGACTAGGGCTTGGCATCCAGTAATTGGCTCAGTGCGGTGGGGCGGCCAAAGATATAGCCTTGCGCATAATCTATGCCGATGTCCTTGATGATATGCAGGGTACGATCATTTTCAACGAACTCGGCAATGGTCTTCTTGCCCATTTTATGGGCGATATCATTGATCGACTGCACCATGGTTGCGTCGATGGGATCATTTTCAATGTTTTTAATAAACATGCCATCAATTTTCAGGTAATCGACGGGCAGATTTTTCAAATAGCTCAGCGAGCAGAAACCGCTGCCAAAATCATCCAGCGCAAAATGACAACCCTGATCGCGCAGCGCCCGGATAAAACGGCTGGCTGTGCCGAGATTGGCGATAGCAGCCGTTTCGGTAATTTCAAAACACAGTTTATGCGGTGCAATACCGCTGGTTTGCAGCGTATTCCGCAGGTAGCTGAGAAACCTGTCATCGCTTAAGGACAAGCCTGATAAATTGATGGTACACAGGGATAAGGCTTTGACATGCTCGGGGTGATCTGCCAGCCAGCGTATGGCGTGAGTGACGACCCAGTGATCCAGTTTGATGCTCAGATTGTAACGCTCGGCTGCTGCCAGAAAGGCCCCCGGTAAAATCAGCTGATCATTTCCCGGCTGTCGCATACGCAGCAGCAATTCGTAGCATACTTCACCATCAGGCTGGGTCAGAGGAATGATCGGCTGCTGTACCAGTAATAAACGATTTTCTTCCTGCAGGGCTTCCTGGAGTACCGTAACCCAGCGCATCTCGCTACGCCTTTGGGCTAACTGGGCGTCATTCGGATAATACAGGTGGATCCGGTTACCGCCTTCCTCTTTGGCGACGTAACAGGCGTTATCGGCAATGCGCAGGATGCCACTAACGCTGTCGGAGGCGCTGTTAATAGGTACCATGCCGATACTGGCACCGATGCGAAAGGCTTTATTTTCCCATACGAACTGATACTGACCGAGGATCTCCAGCAGTCGGCCTGCTATCCGCTGTGCCTGTTCGATGCTGCATTCCTGCAGCAGCAGTCCGAACTCATCGCCACCCAGGCGCGCCAGCAAATCTCTCGCACTCAGAGCGTCCCGCAGTAAAACACCGAGTTGGCGCAAGAGTTCGTCGCCAGCGGTATGGCCGCAAGAATCATTAATGATCTTGAACTGGTCCAGGTCGAGATAGCACAACACATGGTTGGCGTTGCGCTGCTGCGCACTATCAAGCAGTTCATGCAGGCGGCGTTCGAACTCGAAGCGGTTGGATAAACCGGTCAAGGCATCATGGCTGGCCTGATAAGACAGCTTTTCGGACAACAGATAGGTTTCCGTCAAATCCCGCCAACTGATGACAACGCCGCTGATGCTCCCGATTTCTTCATCATGATAGGGATAAAACGCCACGTCCATATAACAGCGGCCTTTTTCCGGGAAACTGACCCAGCCCTGGTGCTTGCTGTTCTTGCCGGTTAAACACTGATCGACCGAGGCCTGTAAAAAACGGTTGAACAGCGCGGCACCGTGCACGGTACGCAAGGAGTGGCCCACGAGTGCCGCGCGATCCTTGC
The DNA here is from genome assembly GCA_041396125.1 of Gammaproteobacteria bacterium. Taxonomy (GTDB): domain Bacteria; phylum Pseudomonadota; class Gammaproteobacteria; order Competibacterales; family Competibacteraceae; genus JAWKZG01. The sequence continues at coordinate 240,000 of JAWKZG010000007.1, forward strand.
CGTAAGCCGCCAGATAAGCGTCATTGACCGCCTGATAGCAATAATGGCGATCGACGAAAGCCATCAGATCCGAGGTTGAGGAGACGATTTTTTCGTACAGGCGCAAGGCCTGTAAAGCGCGTTTACGCTGGGTAATATCGATCACTGAGTACTGGATAGCCGGCTGACCGGCCCAGTCTATTACTCTGACCATGTTCTGCAGCGTCAGAGTTTGACCGTTACAGTGCAGTGCATCCACTTCATACTGCACGGGTTGCTGCTGATGCTGCAGGCACACAGTATCGTAGGACTGCAGGCGCTTGTGCTCATGGTCAGGAAAGTGGGATTCGATACTGGTTTGTGCAAGTACCTCTGTCGAGGTTGCAAAACCGAGTAGATGAACATAAGCCTTGTTGACATATAAAGGCTTGCTGTTGCGATGGATCAAGATGCCTTGCGGCGCGCCTTCAATGAGATCGCGGAATTGCTGCTCGCGTTGTTGTAAGGTCTGTTCGAAGCGCTCTTTTTCGTGTTGTATGTCAAGGTGCTCGAATAGGCGCTGCAAACTTATCAGCAGATCTTCGGTATTGAAAGGCTTGTACAGATAATCGTAAGCCCCTGTTTGAGCGCTTGTACAGCGGTTTCTATCGAGGCGTAGCCGGTTACCATCACGCACAGCATGTGCTGTCGTATGCGGCGCAACTGGCCGACCAGATCAACTCCGCTGGTCGCGCCTAACTTGACGTCAATCAACGCCACTTCAATCGGTTCCCGGCTGGCAATCTGCAATGCTTCGGTTGCGCTATAGGCGGGGATTGCGTGATATCCCGAAATTTCGAGCAGATCGATAGTGCTGTCAGCAAAATCGCGGTCGTCGTCAACAACCAGTACTGGCAGATGGGATTTCAGCGTACAGGTTGATTTTATGGCGATAGCGTTCATGGATGAATGCCATAGGTTAATACTCTGAGTAATGTCCGTGTATTGTACTCAGGTGTAGTGAACGTCAAAAAAGTACAGTTTGATATTATCTTGATAAGCAAGCTTTGCTACCTGCGGATAGCCGTGAGCCTCATGGACCTCTGTTTTTTAAGCCCTGTTTTTGTTACTTCGCTACGGCTGGTATACACGGCACAGCAGATTTTTTTTGATAAATGATTTTGTGTCCTGCCTTTCCAATTATAAGCTTACTCAGCTTTGCGAATCATTGTAAAGGCATCTGCGTAAAGGCATCTGCGCGTGTATTACCCTGCACCAGGGGTAAGCTTCGGTATTTTCTATAACTATCGGCTCATGAACATTGAACAGTCCATATCACAGATCCGGGATACCTCTACAGATCTGTTGGAAGTGTGGCTGGATGCTATTTTTCTGGTATCTCAGGAAGGGATTATTTTGCACGTTAATCGGTCCGCGCTGACACTGTTGCAGGCCGAGCATTCCCAGCAGCTTCTGGGACACTCCCTCCTGGATTTTATACCGGTGGAAGAACACGCGCTGGCTAACGAGCGGCGCTCGCGACTGCGGCAGGGCTTGCCCGTTCGCAATATGCTTGAAGGGTATTTCATCACCTGTCAGGGCCGGCGTATTAAAACCATTCGCACGGTTGTGCCGGGTCAATTTGCGGGACAAGTAATACTGCAGACGGTCGTGCGGGATATTTCCGGGCATGAGCAGATGCAGTTGTCTTTGCGTCAGTCGGAAGACAAATTCGCTAAAGTTTTTCGCACCAGCCCGGACAGTATTACCATCGCAAGTATGGCGGATGGCCGTATTTTAAACGTCAACGAAGGTTTTTCCCGGTTGACGGGATACCGTGTGGATGAGGCCATCGGCAAATCGGCAATCGGGCTTGGGCTCTGGCGCTTTCCCGAACACCGTCAGCGTGTGCTGCTGCGGCTTCGCCGCGGACTTCCTATGCGTGATATTGACGTGCAGATTTGTACCCGTTCAGGCGACTTCCGCAGCTGTAGCGTGTCTTTCGAGCAGATCGATTTTGCTGGTGAAAACTGCCTGATAGCTATCGCACGCGACATCACCGAGCGAGTGCATATCCGGCGGCAGCTCAGGGAGCAGTTGGCCCAGGAGCAGTTACTCAGCCGTATCTCCACACTGCTTGCCAAAACGCCCAACACCCGGCTCGAGCAGGCTATTGACAGTGTGCTGGCGAGTATCGGTCAGTTCATGCAGGTTGAGCATGTCTGGTTGATCGAATTCGATTTCCAGAGCGCGTCACGCAGTATGACGCATGAGTGGGTAGCACCGGGTCGTGCGCCTTCCGCACCGCATTTCCAGAATATTGGCTTCGACGCCTACCCCTGGTTAATCAAACATACCTTGCACGATAAACATATTGTCATTACCGACCCGCAGCAATTACCGCCGGAAGCCGCCGATGTGCGCGCCTATCTGCAAAAAACAGGAATTACCACCCTGCTGGGTATCACTCTGTTTAGCGCCGGCCAGCCTTATGGTGTCGTTGGCCTATTTGCTGCGCAGTCCCCCGGTGATGGTGGTGAGCGCTGGCTGCAACAGTTGCACCTGGTCGCTCAGGTTATCGCTAATGCCCTGATCCGCAAACGGGATGATGCAGCGCTCAGGGCCAGCGAAGAGCGTTATGCGCTGGCAGCGCACGGGGCAGCGGATGGGATCTGGGATTGGGATCTGAAAGCAGGGACGCTATACCTTTCATCCCGCCTGCGCGATATTCTGGGTTTGCATCGGCAGGGCGAGATTGTCGCGCAGCAAAAAATACTGGATTTTATCCATCCGGCTGATATCGCATCTTACCAAACCACCCTGAAAGCACATCTGCAAGGTAGAACGGCATTATTTCAGGTCGAGTTCCGGGTACGCGATGATGCGGGTCAACTGCGCTGGGTGTTGTCGCGAGGCCTCGGGCTGCGCAATCAGTCCGGTCGAGTTTATCGGATGGCCGGTTCGGTGGTGGATATCACCGCACGCAAACAGATTGAAGAGGAACTCAGCCGTTACCGCGAGCAATTGGAAGAGCTGGTCCGGGAGCGAACCCAGGAGCTGGCGGATGCCCAGCAGGAATTGCTGCGTCAGGAGCGACTGGCCGCAATCGGCCAACTGACCGCCACAGTCAGTCATGAACTGCGCAATCCACTGGGTACTATCAGTAGTTCATTTGCAGCTGTGCGCGGTTTGGTGCGCTTTCCGGATGCCCGTATGATTCGGGCGTTTGAGCGGATCGAGCGTAATATCCAGCGCTGTACTAACATTATCGAGCAGTTATTATCCTATGCTCGCAGCACTGCCCCCGCTCGTGCACCAGTCAATCTGGACGCCTGGCTGCGCGAATGGGTAGGGGAACATGTTCTAGCAGACGGTATCTGCCTGCAGCTGGAGCTGGCTTGCGGTGCAATCGTTGCTGTTGATTCCCAACGCTTGGGGCAAGCGCTGGACAATGTGATCGTCAATGCCTGTCAGGCTATGCAGGAAAGTCAAGCGTCACAAAAAATAGTGCGTATCAGCAGCTGCAGTGCCGGGCAAACAGCGGAAATACAGATTTCAGATACCGGGCCGGGTATTCCCCTGGATCATCAAACCAAGGTTTTCGAACCACTTTTCAGTACCAAAAGCTTTGGCGTCGGGCTGGGTTTGCCACTGGTCAAGCAGGTTCTGGAGCAGCACGGCGGCGATGTCATACTGGAATCAGAACCAGGCCAGGGAACGTGCGTTACTTTGCGTCTGCCACTAGGGTGAAAATCAAGGGGAAGATCGCGCTAAAACCACCGATCAGCCGGTATTGCGCACTGGGTACTGGGGCTTCAAGCGCTTACCTATAGCACTCGGATAGGGGCTTAAGCAGCGGATCGGAGCACCTGGAGCAAGACTTCCAGTGCGTGCGCAGCGAAGAGGCGCATATTTTCCTCACGGTTGGTTTGACCAGTCTCAATCGCGGTGCTTTGACTGAGAGGGCCAGCCAGGGCTATACAACTATGACCAGCTTGGTCCCCGTAGCGGTTTCCGCTGGGGCCAGCGGCACCTGTTTCGCTCAAACCCCAAGTCGCTCCCAAGCGGTCACGCATAGTATTCGCAACCAGTGTGGCATACGCTTCTGTGCTGGGTCTTAAATCGGGGTGAGTCCCCATATCGATGCCTAACAGCGCTTCGCGAGCTGCTTTGGTATAAATCACACCACCACCGACAAAATACGCTGATGCGCCAGGCACCGCGAGCAGTGCAGCTGATATCAGACCGCCTGTTGATGATTCGGCTACCGCGACCGTTTCTCGTCGCTGTTTCAGCAGTACCGCAATCGAGTTTGCTGATTCTGATAATCTATTCATCGCGGGCCTCTTTGTTGTGGATTGGCTTTATTGTACTTGCGTTTTTTGATGATCTGCAGATTTCCGCAGAGGCAGATTTATGGGGCTGCCCATCTGCGTAGCAAATCAAAAAAAGATATAAAAGGGGACATAAAAACGAAAAAGGCCAGCGATTGCTGACCTTAATGTTTGTACATCTCTGAATAAATTGGTCGGGGTGGAGGGATTCGAACCCCCGACCACCTGCACCCCATGCAGGTGCGCTACCAGGCTGCGCTACACCCCGTGATATGAAGACCCGCTATGGTACCCGATAAAAATGGAATTTCAAGCTTTTTGCGCTAATCTTCGTACTTGCTATCGTCGCCGTCATAGCTGCCATCGACCCGTGACTTCAGTTTTTGGCCGGGTCGGAACGTGACGACTCGTCGTGCGGTGATCGGAATTTCCTCGCCCGTTTTCGGATTGCGGCCCGGTCGTTGGTTTTTATCGCGCAGGCCGAAATTGCCGAAGCCGGAGAGTTTGACGTGCTCACCTTGTTCCAGTGCTAGTCGGATTTCTTCAAAAAATCCCTCAACCAGGTATTTTGCTTCACGTTTATTAATGCCTAACTGATCAAATAGACGTTCAGCCATATCGGCCTTGGTCAGAGCCATGTAAAACCCCTTCTAAATTAATTTCTAAGGTTAGCGCCAAGATCCTGCTTAAGCCCAGCGATGATCCCGGCGAGCATTTCATCGATGGAATGGTCCGTAAGACTGCTCGAAAAATCCTGAAAAATCAAGCTGAAAGCTAAACTTTTCTGGTTCTCGGCAATCCCTTTCCCCTGATAAACATCGAACAGCTCGACTTTGCGTAAACGCTCACCAGCATGCCGGTGAATGGTGTCAGCGACGGATTGAGCACTGATCTCAGCACCGACGACAATCGCCAGATCTCGTCGGCTTTGAGGAAATTTAGATAATTCATGTGCTTGCGGGATAACCGCAGTTTGTAATGCCGTCAGGCTGAGTTCGAATACGTAGACGGACTGTTCCAGCTCCAGCTGGTTTTGCAGTGAGGGGTGCAAAGCACCCAGCCAGCCGATGGGCTGCCTATTATACTCAATAACAGCGCTTTGACCGGGGTGTAAAGCCGGATGCGTAGCCGGGCGATACTGATAAGATCGACCGGACAGTGCCAGCAATGCGTCAACATCACCCTTGAGATCGTAAAAATCAACGCTCCGGCGCGGACTGCCCCATTGCTCCGGGAAGATATCACCACAGATCAGCCCGCCAAGATAGGGTTTTTGCTCGATATTGTCCAGACTGCCGCGGAAGGTCAGACCGATCTCGAACAGGCGTATCCTCTGCTGTTGGCGTGCCTGGTTATAGCGCAGGGTTTTGATCAGCCCCGGCCACAGGTTGGTACGCATGACGGCCATATCTGCCGAGATAGGATTAGCCAGTGGGAGCGGGGGCTGCTCCGGGTCAAGTTGCTGCTGGAGCTGGGGTTCGATGAAACTGTAAGTAATGGCTTCGAAGTAATCACGTTGCAGCATGACTTCGCGCAAGCGGGCTGTCGAAATCTGATCCTCCGGGCAATCGGCCAGCGGTAGCCGGGATTGCGAAGCGCTGCGCGGGAGCTGATTGTAGCCGCGGATACGACCGATTTCTTCGATCAGATCCTCTTCCCGTTCAATATCGAAGCGGTTGCTGGGCGGACAGGCCTGCCAGCCGTCGCTGAGGCGTTCGAGTTGCATGCCCAGGCGGGTCAGGATATCTTCGACGTCGTCGTCTGAAATCTGCATGCCCAGCACCCGTTCTATCCGACTGGCGCGCAGTTTGACGGTGGCCGGCTGAGGCAGCTGTTCGGCGACACAGGTATCGACCAGCGGGCCAGCTTCACCGCCTGCAATATCGAGCAGTAGCCGGGTGGCGCGTTCGACTGCGCGCATCTGGCCTTGCGGATCGACCCCGCGTTCGAAACGCTGTGAGGCATCGGTGTGCAGTCCATAGCGTCGGGCCCGGCCAGCAATGGTGATGGGCGTGAAGAACGCGCATTCAAAGAAGACATCGCGGGTCGTTGAGTCTACCTCGGTGCTGGCACCGCCCATGATGCCGGCCAGCCCGATAGGACCGCGCGCATCGGTGATCAGCAGCGTGTCATCGTCTACGGTAACCGTCTGCTCATTCAGTAATGGCAGCTGTTCGCCAGCCTGTCCCCAGCGGACCTCAATGCCACCCTGAAGCTTGTTCAGGTCATAGGCGTGCATGGGGTGATTGAGTTCCAGCATAATGTAGTTGGTTATGTCGATCACCGGCCCCAGACTGCGCAGACCAGCCCGGCGCAAGCGTTCGGTCAGCCACAAGGGGCTGCGTGCGGCGGGGTTGATATTGCGCACCACACGTCCGACAAAGCGGGGGCAGCCTGCGGCGGCAGTCAGGCTTACGCTGAAGGTATCATTTAGCGTTGGTACAACCGGTTCAATTACCGGTGGTGTCAGCGGGCAGCGGTTTAACACACTGACCTCGCGGGCAATGCCCGCCATGCCGAGACAATCGCCCCGGTTGGGCGTCAGATCGACTTCGATAATGGTGTCGTCGAGACCCAGCAGGGTGCGCAGATCGGTGCCAGGAGGGCTATCCGGCGGCAGTATCAGCAAACCGCCGTGATCGTCGGCCAGGCCCAGCTCCCGGGCGGAGCACAGCATACCCTGCGAGGCTACGCCGCGCAGTTTGGCCTGTTTGATTTTCAGGCCACCCGGCAGGACAGCGCCGAGCAGGGCCGTAGGCACACATATATCAGGTGCGACATTGGGCGCGCCGCAGACGATTTGCAGCAGCTCTGCCGCCCCGACATCGACCTGCGCTATCTTGAGCTTGTCGGCCTGGGGATGCGGCGTAAGGGTACGGACTCGGCCTACCACGACCTGTTCAAAAGCGGGTGCGGCAGGTTCAATTTTATCGACTTCGAGGCCGGCCATGGTCAATTGGTCGGCCAGTTCGGAGCTGCTCACGTCGGGTTGAACCCAATCGCGCAGCCATTGTTCACTGATTCGCATTGTCGTACTCGTAATTCTGGTGGAGGAGGAGCGGTTCCGCCTGTTTGATGAATAGGGTTAGCTACCGGAATTGCTGTAGAAAACGCAGATCATTATCGAAAAACAAGCGTAAATCCCGCACCCCGTAACGCAGCATGGCCAGGCGTTCGGCACCCATGCCCCAGGCGTAACCGGTGAAGCGTTCACTGTCATAGCCAACATGGCGAAAAACTTCGGGGTGCACCATGCCGCAACCCAGAACTTCCAGCCAGTCGCCACCCTTGCGGCGGATATCAACTTCCGCTGAAGGTTCGGTGAACGGGAAGTAGGAAGGGCGGAAACGGATATCGAGTTTTTCGTCTTCAAAAAAGGCGTGCAGGAAGTCGTACAACATGCCTTTCAGATCCGCCATGCTGATGCCATCATCTACAACCAGCCCTTCAATCTGATGGAACATGGGCGAATGGGTCTGATCGTAATCGCAGCGATAGACCCGGCCCATCGCGACCAGTCGTATCGGTGGCGGTTGTTGTTCCATCATACGGATTTGCATATTTGAGGTATGCGTGCGCAGCAACATGTTGTTCGGAAAATAAAATGTATCGTGCATGGCGCGCGCCGGATGATGTGGCGGTATATTCAGGGCTTCGAAGTTATGGAAATCGTCTTCGATTTCCGGGCCGCTGGCCACGGTGAAGCCCATCTGGGAGAAGAACTGCTCGATCCGGTTGAGGGTGCGAGTGATCGGATGCAGTCCGCCGACCGCATAGCCGCGGCCGGGCAGCGTAACATCGATGGCCTCATCACGCAGTTGGGCATCCAGCACACTGAGCTGCAAGGCTTGCTTGCGTGCTTCAAAGCCTGCTGGATATGTTGTTTGACCCTGATTAATCGTTTGTCCGGCCTGTGGCCGTTCGGCGGGGGGCAGTTGGCCCAGGGCTTTAAGCTGTTCGGTAACGGCGCCTTTCTTGCCCAAATAGTGCACGCGCAGTTGTTCCAGTGCCGCCAAATCCGAGGCGGCGGAAATGGCGCTGTCAGCTTGTTGCGCCAGCTCTTGCAAGCCTTCCACGTGGGGTTCTCCTGATCAGTTAATGTTGGTGTAACACACAGTCAGAGTCAAAAATTGTTCACGGGCAACGGCAGCACCGCGAGATCTTGGACATGCTGCACGAACCGCCAGGCAGGGTATCTTTAAGACATAACTGCCGGCAGGTCTCGTTTTTGGCGATGAGTTCGTTGCCCGCGCACGGCCTTTCTACTAACGCTTTACCCCGTTGGGGCAATCAGAGGAAAGCGGCGGGCTGCCTGGGTAGCCAAGAACATAAAAAAGGGAAAGGTGCTGGGCCTTTGCGGCCGCGCCTTTCCCTTAGGGTGGTTCAGACAGCCGGGTAGTCGTATCCGGCTGGGTAAACCCGCTTGGTTAAGCGTTTAATGCGGCCTTGGCTTTTTCCGCCAGTGCGGCAAATGCCGCTTTGTCGCGTACCGCCAGGTCAGCCAGGACTTTGCGGTCAACTTCGATGGCGGCCTTCTTGAGACCGTTGATAAATCGACTGTAAGACAAGCCGGACTCGTGGGCTGCCGCATTGATGCGGACAATCCACAAGGCGCGAAACTGGCGTTTGCGCTGGCGGCGGTCACGATAGGCATATTGAGCGGCTTTGGTAACCGCCTGTTTGGCAACTCGGTAAACCCGACTGCGGGCACCGTAATAACCTTTCGCTTTCTGCAGAACTTTTTTATGGCGGGCGTGTGCAGTTACACCACGTTTGACTCGGGGCATGGCTCTCTCCGTTATCCGTCAGGAATAAGGCAACATGCGCCGCACCATAGGTGCATCCGCTTTCGCAATCATCGCCGGGCTGCGCAAATGACGTTTACGCTTGGTACTTTTCTTGGTCAGAATATGACGTCGATGTGACTGTGAGCGTTTGAAACTACCAGAGCCATTGCTCTGGAAACGCTTGGCAGCCCCACGATTGGATTTAATCTTGGGCATTTAATACTCCGCATTAAGTATTTTGAGTAAGTAATAGCGGGCGCTATTTATTTTTGCGTGCCGGCCCGAAGGTCATAACCATCTGCCGGCCTTCCATTTTAGGCCGTTGTTCGACTGTACCGTATTCGGTCAGATCCGCTTCAACGCGCTTCAATAATTTTACGCCCAATTCTTGGTGAGCCATTTCACGCCCGCGAAACCGCAGGGTTACTTTGACCTTGTCACCGTCTTCCAGGAACCGTATCAGGTTGCGTAGTTTGACCTGGTAGTCCCCTTCGTCCGTACCTGGACGAAATTTGATTTCCTTAACCTGTATCTGCTTTTGCTTTTTCTTGGCTTCGTGCTGCTTTTTGCTTTGCTCGAATTTGTATTTGCCGAAATCCATAATCCGGCAGACCGGAGGCTCTGAATTGGACGCGACCTCAACCAGATCCAACCCGGCTTCCTCAGCAATCTGAAGAGCTCTAGCTATTGGCACAATGCCTTCTTGCTCACCATCTGCACCTATTAAACGGACTTCTGACGCAGTGATGTTTTCGTTAATTCGATTATCGATAGTCGCGGCGATTGCGATACCCTCCCGGTTGCCAAGGAAAAAAAGTTACAGGTTTCAAGAGAACGCGAATTTTATAGCCGATCACGCCCTTGCACAAGTCTATATTGAGGGCAAACAGATAAAATTCAAGCGTTTTCCGGGGTATAAATCAAGGAATTCAAGCTGCTGCCGCAGTGCTGGCAGATACCGACCCTTGTTTGGTATTGATTTCCTGTTGCAAATCCGCGATCAACTGGGCTGTCGGCAGAGTGGTTTGTGCCGTGCTGCCGAAACGGCGCACTGTGACAGTATCCTGCTCGACCTCGCGATTGCCCAATACCAGCATGACAGGGACTTTCTGTAAGGAATGCTCCCGAATCTTGTAGGAGATTTTCTCGTTACGCACATCGGCTTCAGCCCGAATTCCCGCTTGCAGCAAGCGTGACAACAATGCTTGGACGGCCTCCGATTGCTGATCGGTAATCCCCGTGACGACGCATTGCACAGGCGCCAGCCAGAGCGGGAAATGGCCTGCATAGTGCTCGATTAAAATCCCGATGAAGCGCTCCATAGAGCCAATCATTGCCCGGTGCAGCATGACCGGTGTGCGCCGGCTGGAGTCGTCAGTGACATACTCCGCACCGAGCCGTCCCGGCATGAAAAAATCAACTTGCATGGTGCCGCATTGCCAGACCCGACCAATGGTATCGCACAGCGAGAACTCGATTTTCGGGCCGTAAAATGCGCCTTCGCCCGGATTGAGTTCATACTCGATATGTTCCCGCTCCAGCGCGTGAGCCAGCGCCTGTTCGGCCTTGTCCCAGGCTGCATCGTCACCGATACGCTTGTCCGGCCGGGTGGCCAGCTTGTAAAGAATGTCAGTAAAGCCGAAATCGGCATAGACCCGGCGCAGCGTTTGGATGAACGCGACGACCTCGTCTTCGATCTGGTCTTCGGTACAGAAAATATGACCATCATCCTGGGTAAAACTACGTACCCGCATCAGGCCATGCAGTGCCCCGGATGGTTCATTGCGGTGGCAGGAACCGAATTCGCCGTAGCGGATAGGCAACTCGCGGTATGAATGCAGACCGTGCTTGAAAATCTGGATATGGCCGGGGCAGTTCATCGGTTTGACCGCGTACTCGCGGTTTTCCGAGGCGGTGAAAAACATGCCATCCTTGTAGTTATCCCAGTGCCCCGACGCTTTCCACAGACTGACATCCAGAATTTGCGGGCAGCGTACTTCCTGAAAGCCGCTGTCCTGGTAGACCCGGCGCATATACTGTTCGACCTGCTGCCAGAGAGTCCAGCCTTTGGGATGCCAGAACATCATGCCCGGCGCTTCTTCCTGCATATGAAACAGGTTCAGTTGTTTGCCAACCCGGCGGTGATCGCGCTTCTCGGCTTCTTCCAGCTGGTGCAGATAGTTTTTTAGCTCGTCCTTATTGGTCCAGGCGGTACCATAGATGCGTTGCAGCATCTCGTTATTGGAATCGCCGCGCCAGTAAGCGCCCGCTACCCGCATCAATTTAAAGGCTTTCAGCTTGCCAGTGGAGGGTACATGCGGACCACGACATAAATCGATGAAATCATCTTGCCGATACAGAGAAACATCCTCGTCAGCGGGAATAGAGGCGATAATTTCAGCTTTATATTGCTCGCCGATAGACTGGAAAAATTCGACCGCTTTATCACGCGGCCAGACTTCCCGGCTGACCGGAATATCCCGCTTGGCGAGTTCCTGCATGCGTTGCTCGATCTGTTCCAGATCTTCCGGGGTAAACGGCCGGTGATAGGAAAAATCGTAATAAAAGCCGTTCTCGATAACAGGTCCTATGGTGACCTGTGCATCCGGAAATAATTCTTTAACTGCATGGGCCAGCAGATGGGCTGTGGAGTGACGAAGAACTTCCAGCCCGGCGCTATCTTTGGCAGTCAGGAAACGGATGTTTGCATCGGTGGTCACGGTGTAGGTCAGATCGCGCTGTTTACCGTCAACGTCCATCGCCAAAGCTGCTTTGGCGAGACCTGGGCCGATGCTTGCGGCGATCTCTAAGCCTGACACCGGCCCGTCGAACATTTTCTCGCTTCCATCTGGAAGAATGATCTTGGGCATGTTTGTTCCTCATCAACCGATGACAAAAAATCCGACAAAAAAAGGCGTGTCGGTTGGACACGCCTTTTTTATTGAAGTTGGTAGGCGCGATTGGACTCGAACCAACGACCCCCACCATGTCAAGGTGGTGCTCTAACCAGCTGAGCTACGCGCCTGTAGCCGGAGGCGAAGATTACCGAAAACAATGAACAATGTAAACCACCTCGTGAAGAATTTATAAGATTAGCCAGGAGTAAGATAAAAAATATAAAGAAACTCGTATGCTGGAGACATGGCACCGTCGTCTGCGGACAAGATCAGGACGTGCGCAGCTAAGCTGTAAGTACCGGCTGGCAGTACCTTTCCGTACCCGATCTCCCTATACTGTGCGGTCGCAGCATGGGCATATCCAGCTTGCTTATCGTTTAGGGCGTTTGCTATACGGCCTGTCCTCCCGGCAACTTTAAGATCACTTTGGAGTAACTCGATGTTCAATATGGCTGACAAAATTGCAGATTTCGACGATGAACTGTGGGCGGCAATGGAGGCTGAACGCCGCCGCCAGGAAGAACACATCGAGTTGATCGCCTCGGAAAACTATACCAGCCCGCGTGTCTTGGAAGCACAAGGATCAGTATTGACCAATAAATACGCTGAAGGGTATCCGGGCAAACGCTATTACGGTGGTTGCGAATACGTTGATATTGCCGAGCAGCTGGCGATTGATCGTGCCAAACAGTTATTCGGTGCCGATTATGCCAATGTGCAACCGCATTCCGGTTCGCAGGCTAACGCTGCTGTGTATATGGCGTTACTGCAACCGGGCGATACTGTGCTGGGGATGAGCCTGGATCATGGTGGGCACCTGACCCATGGTGCCAAGCCGAACTTCTCCGGCAAACTTTATAACGCGGTGCAGTACGGTGTGAACAGCGAAGGTTATATCGACTATGACGAATTGGAGCGACTGGCGCTGGAGCACCGGCCCAAAATGATCATTGCCGGCTTTTCCGCCTATGCCCGGATTCTGGACTTCCCGCGCTTTCGGGCTATTGCCGATCAGGTGGGTGCGTATCTGATGGTTGATATGGCGCATGTGGCGGGCCTGGTTGCTGCTGGCCTGTATCCCAATCCTGTGCCGCTGGCCGATGTTGTCACCACCACCACCCATAAAACCCTGCGCGGTCCCCGCGGTGGTCTGATTCTGGCTCGTGCCAACGAAGCGCTTACCAAGAAATTCAACGCGCTGGTATTTCCCGGCAATCAGGGCGGGCCACTGATGCATGTAATTGCAGCGAAAGCAGTCGCGTTCAAAGAAGCGTTGTTGCCCGAATTTACAACGTACCAGGAGCAGGTTTTAAAAAATGCCCGGATGATGGCTGAAACACTGCAAGCGCCCGGTTATAAAGTTGTTTCCGGTGGCACTGATAATCATTTGTTTCTGCTGGATCTCAGCGCTAAAGGCTTGACCGGTAAAGCCGCCGATGCCGCTTTGGGGCAAGCTAATATCACCGTCAATAAAAATACCGTACCGAATGATCCACAGTCGCCGTTTGTAACCAGCGGTCTGCGGATCGGCTCGCCAGCGATCACCACGCGCGGTTTCAAGGAAGACGAAGCCCGACAGATTGGCAACTGGATTGCGGATGTGCTGGATGCTATTGATGATGAAACAGTCCGCCAGCGTGTGAAAGAAGAAATCAAAACCCTGTGCGCGCGGTTTCCGGTCTATCAATAGGCGCTGCATGTACGCGGTCGTTTCGGCCTAAACTCTTTGCAATAAACAGGTAACCCGCTATGGCTATCAGCGTCTTCGATCTATTCAAGATCGGTATCGGTCCGAGCAGTTCACATACCGTAGGACCCATGCGGGCGGCACGGGATTTCGCGCTCGGTTTGCAGACGCGCGGCCTGCTGGAGCGTGTGCATCGTGTGAAAGCCGAGTTGTACGGTTCTTTGGGCGCGACCGGCAAAGGACATGGTTCCGATAAAGCGGTCATGCTGGGTCTGGAAGGCGAGCAACCGGATGTAATTGATCCTGCGCAGGTGCCGGATATACTTGCGCGCATTCGCACCAGTCGCTGTTTGCGACTGTTGGGCCGACAGGACGTGGCATTCTGCGAAAAAGATCACCTGATTCTGCATCGGCGTAAAACCCTGCCTTATCATGCCAATGGCATGCGGTTTCAGGCGTTTGACGAGCAGAATCAGGAGCTGGCCAGCGGTGTGTTTTATTCGGTAGGCGGTGGTTTTGTGGTGGATGAGAACGCCATTCGCGGCGACGACCCGCTGAAACAGGAAGACACCGAGCAACCATATCCGTTTTCAACGGGTGCCGAATTATTGCAGCAATGTGCAAAACACGGGCTGAGCATCAGCCAACTGATGCTGGAAAACGAAAAAGTCTGGCGCTCCGAGGCTGAAATCCGTGATGGCTTGCTGAACATTTGGCGCGTGATGCAAGCTTGTGTTGAACGCGGTTGTCAGCAGGATGGCATACTGCCGGGCGGCATGCAGGTTAAACGCCGGGCAGCCGAGCTGTACCGCAGTCTCACCAGCCAGCATGAAGCAGCCCTGTGCGATCCGCTGACCGTCATGGACTGGGTTAATTTATATGCGCTGGCGGTCAACGAAGAGAACGCCGCCGGGGGACGTGTGGTTACCGCACCGACCAATGGTGCTGCGGGCATTATCCCGGCGGTACTGCATTATTATCAGCGTTTTACACGGGTCAATAAAGAGGATGGTGTTACCCGGTTTCTGTTGACGGCGGCAGCTATCGGTATTTTGTACAAGAAAAACGCCTCCATTTCCGGTGCTGAAGTAGGCTGTCAGGGCGAGGTCGGTTCGGCTTGTTCCATGGCGGCCGGCGCATTATGCGAAGTGTTGGGAGGGACGCCGGAGCAGGCCGAAAACGCTGCCGAGATCGGCATTGAACATAACCTGGGACTGACCTGCGACCCGGTCGGCGGGTTAGTACAAGTGCCCTGTATCGAACGCAATGCGATGGCTTCAGTCAAGGCAATCAACGCTGCGCGTATGGCGTTGCGCGGTGATGGCAAACATTTTGTCTCGCTCGATAAAGCCATCAAAACCATGCGCGAAACCGGCCTGGACATGAAAACCAAATACAAGGAAACCGCTCGCGGTGGTTTGGCAATCAATGTGCTCGAAGTCCCTGTCAATATTGTGGAGTGCTAAGGTTTGGAGCAATTAAAAATTATCCGCAACGGTGAACGTGTCAATCCGACGTTTTCCGATGTCGAAATGAACCGCCGCTTGCTGGCACTACGTCAGTATATGGCACGCCGTGATCTGGACGCCTGCCTGTTTACCTCGTACCACAACATTAATTATTTCAGCGATTTTTTATATTGTTCGTTTGGCCGTCTGTACGGCGTGGTGGTCACGCAGGATGCGCTCACCTCTATCTCGGCCAATATCGATGGTGGCCAGCCCTGGCGCCGCACCGTTGGCGACAACCTGGTATACACCGACTGGCAGCGGGATAATTTTTTCGTGGCGGTCAAAAATCTGATCACTGACGGCAGTCGGGTTGGCATTGAATATGATCACCTGAGCCTGGAAAACTACCGCAAACTGCAAGGCGCACTGCCAACCGCGCAGTTCGAGGATATTGGCAAACCGACCATGCGGATGCGGATGGTCAAATCCGCCGAAGAGATCAGCCTGATCAGACACGGTGCGCGTATTGCTGCCATCGGCGGCGCTGCCTGTGTCGAGGCTATTGCGGTTGGCGTACCCGAATACGAGGTTGCATTGCATGCCACGCAGGCCATGGTGCGTGAAACGCCAACACTTTTTCCTCATGCTGAATTGATGGATACCTGGACCTGGTTTCAGTCCGGCATCAATACTGACGGTGCGCACAATCCGGTTACCAGCCGGAAAATTCAGCACGGCGATATTCTGAGTCTCAACTGTTTTCCGATGATTGCTGGTTATTACACCGCGCTGGAGCGAACCCTGTTTGCTGAAGACTCGTTCGGAGGCGCATTTAAAGTGCTGGAAGCCAACGCAAGCATCGGCGCGGTCTGGAACTGGATCAAACCCGGTGTACGCTGCTGCGATATTGCCGCCGAGCTGAACGAGATTTACCGCGAACACGGTTTATTGGATTACCGCACGTTCGGCTACGGTCATTCCTTCGGCGTACTCAGCCATTATTACGGTCGCGAGGCGGGCTGGAACCCAGAGAAGATATCCAGACCGTACTTGAACCGAATATGGTGGTTCCAATGGTCGATGATCATGTTGCCCGAAGGTCTGCCGGGCGCTGGCGGATATCGCGATACGACATTCTGGTGCTGACCGGAAACGGAGCGGAAAACATCACCCAATTTCCGTTCGGACCCGAACACAATATTATCCGTAAGTGAGATGATGTTGCGGGGGGGGGACGCTATGTCGTTAGGTTATGACGCCTTGGGGTAAGTCTGGCTAAGCCAGGGCTGGTTACACTTTGATCTTACTGCCGCCGCCTGTCGGGCGGCGGGCTATGCTCTTGGGGTTTGGTGGTACTACTCATGCAAAAATATTCCATCTTCAGCCTGCTGCGCAATGCGGTCAGTCATCACAAAAACTGGCAGCGTGCCTGGCGTAGCCCGGAGCCCAAGCAGAAGTACGATGCCATCATCGTTGGTGGCGGCGGTCACGGTCTGGCTACAGCGTATTATCTGGCCAAGGAGCATGGGCTGAATAATATCGCGGTGTTGGAAAAAGGCTGGTTGGGCGGCGGTAATACCGGCCGTAATACCACCATCGTGCGATCCAATTATCTGTGGGATGAGGCCGCCTGGCTGTATGAAAAATCCCTGCAGCTATGGGAGGGGCTAAGTCAGGAACTCAACTACAACGTCATGTTCAGTCAGCGTGGCGTGTTGAACCTGGGCCATAATCTGCACGATATGCGGGAAATCCAGCGCCGGGTCAACGCCAATCGTCTGAACGGCATCGATGCACAAGTGCCGGACACGCGCGGCGTCAAGCAAAAGGTGCCGATCATCAACGACTCAACGCAGGCCCGGTATCCGATTCTGGGCGCGTCCTATCAGGCCCGTGCCGGGGTGGCACGGCACGATGCGGTAGCCTGGGGTTATGCCCGTGGCGATGCCCGTGGCGTCGATATCATCCAGAATTGCGAGGTCACCGGCATTCGCCGCAAGAATGGCAAAGTGCAGGGGGTGGAAACTTCGCGCGGGTTTATCAAAGCCAAAAAGCTGGTGTAGTCGCTGCCGGTCATTCCAGTGTGATCGCGGCTACGCGGCTGATATGCGTCTGCCACTGGAAAGCCATCCGCTGCAGGCGTTGGTATCAGAACCCTCAAACCCGTATTGCATACCGTCATTATGTCGAACGCAGTGCATGGTTATATCAGTCAGTCCGACAAGGGCGAACTGGTCATCGGCGCGGGTAGATGCTTATACCGGCTATGGCCAGCGCGGCAGTTTCAACATTATCGAAGGCACCTTGGCGGCTATTGTGGAATTGTTCCCGATTTTCAGCCGGGTGCGCATGCTGCGGCAATGGGGTGGCATTGTTGATACCTGCCCGGATGCCTGTCCGATTATCAGCAAAACGCCGCTGCAGGGCTTGTATTTCAATTGCGGCTGGGCACGGCGTTTGGCGCTACGCCCGGTTCCGGCTGCGTTCGCACATACCATTGCCAACGACGAGCCGCATCCGCTGAACGCGCCCTTTACGCTGGAACGCTTCAATTCCGGTGCCCTGATCGACGAACACGGTGCGGCCGGCGTCGCCCACTAAGAGCCGAAGGAGTTCAGCATGTTACTTATTAACTGTCCCTGGTGTGGCGAGCGGGATCAGAGCGAATTCAGCTACGGCGGTGAAGCGCATATCGAGCGCCCCGCCGATCCGTACGCCCTGACTGACGAGGCCTGGGGTGATTACCTGTTTCTGTCGCAAAAATTAACCGAAATTGCACCGTGAGCAATGGCATCACAGCCATGGTTGTCGCCGTTGGTTCAATGTGGAACGCGATACTGTGACCTACGAAATAAAGTCCGTTTATAAAATCGGTGAGCAGCCGTGAGCCAGAGCAATCGTCTTCCTAAAGGTGGCCGCATCGAGCGTAAGCACGCCATCGAATTCAGTTTTGACGGCAAGGTTTATCAGGGCTATCAGGGCGATACCTTGGCTTCAGCCCTGTTGGCCAACGGCGTTAATCTGATTGGCCGCAGTTTCAAATATCACCGCCCTCGGGGCATTCTGGGCGCGGGTGCGGAAGATCCCAACGCCATTGTCCAGATTGCCGCGGTGCGCGTACCCTGCCAAATATTCGCGCCACCCAGTGCGAGTTATACGAAGGTCTGCAGGCTTATAGCGTTAACGCCTGGCCCAGCCCGGTTTCGATCTGGCGCGGTGAATGGTGCGTTCGGCAAATTGATGCTGTGTAGCCGGGTTTTACTATAAAACCTTCATGTGGCCGGCAAAACTGTGGCTGGCTTACGAACGCCAGATTCGCAAAGCAGCTGGTCTTGGCACTGCGCCGGAGCTGCCTGGATCCCGATCATTACGACAAAATGAATGCCCACTGCGATGTACTGGTGGTTGGGGCCGGGCCGGCCGGACTGGCAGCGGCGCTGGCAGCGGCGCGAAGCGGGGCACGGGTGATGCTGGTCGACGAGCAGAACGAGTTGGGCGGCAGTCTGCTGGCACAACCGGATGAGACCATCGACGGTGAGCCAGCGCTGGACTGGCTGACGCACACTGCGTGAGCTGGCTCAGGTGCCTGATATCACCCTGTTACTGCGCACCACAGCCTTTGGTTACTACGATCATAATTTTGTCGCGCTGTGCGAACGGCGCACGGATCATTTACCGCCGGCTTCTGCGGTTGCCGGGCCGCGCCAGCGTCTCTGGCGGGTGCGTGCCAGACGGGTGATTCTGGCGACCGGCAGCATCGAACGCCCACTGGTGTTTGGCAACAATGACCGACCGGCGCGGCTGGCTTCGGCGGTATCCACCTATCTCAAGCGGTACGCCGTCAAACCGGGCCAGCGTGCACTGGTGTTCAGTAATAACGATAGTGCGTACCGCATCGCGCTGGATCCGCAACGGGCCGGCGTCGAAGTGGCTGCGCTGATCGATAGCCGCCACGCAGTAGACGGTTATTGGCAGGCGCAGGTGCGGGCGCGTGGCATAGCTATTCGCAGTGGTCAGGCGATAGTGGATATCCAGGGCGGTAAACGCATTGACGGTGCGCGGGTGATGGCGCTAAGTGCGGACGGACGCAGTGTGACCGGCGCTATCGACGGGATTGCCTGTGATCTGGTGGCTGTTTCGGGAGGCTGGAATCCGGCCGTGCATCTGCATTCACAGGCCGGTGGTAAAAATGTCTGGGACGATGCCAAAGCCTGTTTTGTGCCTGAATCTGCCCGGGAGCAGGGCAGGCAGCGCAACCGTTCTGTCGGTGCGGCGCGCGGCGTGTTCGATTTGCCAGGCTGTTTGCAGGACGGTTATCAGGCGGGGGCCGAGGCTGTGATGGCGTTGGGATACAGTGGTGTGCCGAACTGGACGCCGGCGTACTGGCTGAAATAAGCAGGCCGAACAGGCTGAACAAGCACTCGCCGCTCTGGCTGGTGCCGCACAGCAAACCCAGCGGGCAGGGGCCTAAACAATTCGTGGATTTCCAGAACGATACCTCGGCGGCGGATATTCAGCTCGCAGTGCGGGAAGGCTATCACTCGGTCGAGCATGTCAAACGTTATACCGCACTGGGATTTGGCACTGATCAAGGCAAGCTTGGCAATATCAACGGGATGGCTATTCTGGCCGACGCCCTGGGGCAGAGCATTCCCAAAACCGGTACAACCACCTTCCGGCCGGCCTATACGCCCACCACTTTCGGTGCCCTGGCAGGGCGCGATCTGGGCGATGAATTATTCGATCCGGTCCGTAAAACAGCTATCCACAGCTGGCACGAAGAGCACGGCGCCATATTCGAAGATGTGTCGGCCAGTGGAAGCGGCCCTGGTACTTCCCGCAGACCGGTGAATCAATGCATGATGCGGTCAATCGGGAATGCCTGGCGGTACGCAACAGCGTCGGGGTTATGGATGCCTCGACCCTGGGTAAAATTGACATTCAGGGGCCCGATGCCGCCGAGTTTTTAAACTGGGTGTATATCAATGGCTGGACAAAGCTGGCGTGGGTTGCCGTTACGGTTTGATGCTGCAAGAAGACGGCATGGTATTCGACGATGGTGTGACGACCCGACTCGGCGAACAGCATTTCCCTGGATGACGACTACCACCGGCGTGCTGCGAATGTTGAACTGGCTGGAGCGCTGGCTGCAGACCGAATGGCCGCACATGAAGGTGTATCTGACGTCGGTCACTGATCATTGGGCAACGATATCAGTGGCCGGTCCCAATGCCCGTAATGTGTTGCGCAAATTGTGTACTGACATTGACTTCGATACCGAGGCATTTCCCTTCATGAGTTACCGTGAAGGCACAGTCGCCGGTGTCAGGGGGCGGGTCATGCGGATCAGCTTTACCGGCGAGTTAAGTTACGAAATCAATGTTCCGGCCAATGCCGGGCGTGCCGTCTGGGAAGCCGTGATGGAGGCCGGGACTGACTTCAATATTACCCCTTACGGCACCGAAGCCATGCACATTCTGCGGGCCGAGAAGGGTTATGTCATCGTAGGCCAGGAGACCGACGGTTCAGTCACGCCGGTCGATTTGGGTATGGCGGGTATGCTGGGCAAAAAGGAATTTCTGGGTAAGCGCTCCTTACAGCGTTCGGACACCGTACGGACAGATCGCAAGCAATTGGTCGGGCTGCTCAGTAAAGACCCGCAGCAGGTGCTGCAAGAGGGCGGACAGATCATCGCCAGCCCAGATGTCAGTGCACAGCCGGTACCCATGCTGGGGCATGTGACCTCCAGTTACTACAGTGCCTGTTTGCAAAAGGCCATCGCTCTGGCTTTGGTCAGAAAATGGTCATCAGCGATCCGGAGAAACGCTGTTCGTGGCCGATACCATACGCATCACGCCGGTCGTGAAGTGGTGTAAAAACCGGTGCTACGATTCTGAAGGAGTACGCCTGCATGGCTGGTTAGCACTACGCCAGGAAAGTCCGCTGGTAGCAGCGAAACAACTGCAACAGAGCAATGCACAGCCTGCGGTAGCAGGCGTCAAACTGGGTGAACAGCCGTTGCTGGGTTATCTGAATCTGCGCGGCCAGGGTGACGGGTTTGCTGACACCGTGCAGCAAAGTATCGGCCTGATGCTGCCGACGACCGCTAATACCCTGAGTGAAAATGATGACCATGCGCTGTGCTGGCTCGGTCCTGACGAGTGGTTGTTGATTGTGCCGCCCGGTGAGCAGGACGCGCTGGCCAGCCAGCTGCAGACAGCCCTGCAGGCGCAACAGCCGGCATTGCACTGTGCTATTACCGATACCAGCAGTGGCTTGTGTACGATTAGCATCAGCGGTCAGTATGCGCGTGCGGTGCTGGCCAAGGGCTGCCCGCTTGATCTGCATCCGCGGGTATTTGCTGTCGGGCAGTGTGCCCAGACTGTACTGGCTAAGGCTGGTGTGCTGTTGCGCCCGCGGGCCGACGACAGTCTGCATATTATTGTGCGGCGCAGCTTCGCCGATTACCTCTGGCGCTGGCTGGTGGATGCTGCCGAGGAGTATGGCGTAGCCGTAATATAGGCGGGGAGTGGGCAAGCGAACGATCCTTGGCTACACTGAATAGCGCCGTTTGCCGGCGCTATTTCAAGTAGACTCCAAAGGAACGTCCTCTATGCTGATAATTGCCCATCGTGGTGCTTCGGGTGAAGCACCGGAGAACACATTGGCGGCTTTCGACCTGGCCTGGCGTCAGCAAGCCGATGGCATCGAGCTGGATGTGCGCCTGAGCCGGGATGGGCGGGTGATGGTGCATCATGATCCCACCACCAAACGTCTGACAGGCACGGACTTAAGCATCGCAGACAGCACCAGCGACGCATTGCGCCAGCTTGATTTCGGCATCTGGAAAGGCCCCGAGTTCGCTGGTCAGCGCATGCCGGTACTGGACGAAGTCCTGGCTGCGGCCCCCCCTGGCAAGCAGGTGGTAATTGAGATTAAATGCGGTCCGGAGATCATTCCGGCCTTGTCACAAGTGCTGAAAAATCCCGCCAATCATGCCGCACAACTGGCCGTTTCCCTGATCTCTTTCAATCTGGATACTTTGATTGCCTGTCAGCAAAGTTTGCCGGAGATACCCTGTCTTTTTCTGCAGGAAGCGGATGCCTCCACGACCAATGGTTTTTCGGCAGACCTGATCACGCTGGCGCTGGAACAAGGCTTCGCGGGCCTTGATCTGGATTATAAAGGGCTGACTGAAACCTTCGCGGCCCAGGTGCGACAGGCCGGTTTGCATTTGCTGACCTGGACCGTAAATGAACTATCGCAGCTTGCTCATCTACGTGCCTGCGGGGTTGAAGGCATTACAACTGACTGGCCGCTACAATTTTTGAACAGCTTGCAACAAGTAGGAGAACACTCGTGATTTATGCCTTAGGTGAACGCCAGGTGCAGTGTGAAAGCGACGACTGGTTTGTCGCTGACAGCGCAACTGTCATCGGTTCAGTCATACTGAAAAACAATGCCAGCGTATGGTTCAATGCGGTAGTGCGGGGCGATAATGATCTCATCACCATCGGTGCGGACACCAATATCCAGGACGGTTCGGTGCTGCACGCGGATCCGGGCATACCGTTGACTTTTGGCCGTGGGGTGACGGTCGGGCATATGGCAATGCTGCATGGCTGCACCGTAGGGGACAACACCTTAATCGGTATTAAATCGGTGGTGCTGAATCATGCCGTGATCGGCAAAAACTGCATCATCGGTGCTAACAGTCTGGTCACCGAAGGCAAGGTCATTCCTGACAATTCCCTGCTGATGGGCGCGCCTGCTAAAGTCATCCGTACGGTGACCGATGAAGAGGTGCAGAACCTGCGCTTGATGGCTGAACATTACGTCCAGAACTTTAAGCGCTACAAGGCGGGGTTGAAGCCCATGCCGCCGCTCAGGTTGCCAGCCTAAAGTAGTTCAAAGTCACTTCAACGTCGCGGTAAAAGGGGCGTAAGGAAAGCATCCCTCTGATCCCTGCGTTTTCTGGCGGGCTTGTTGGCAACGGATACCAGCGGTGGGCGAACTTTACCCGTATGTCTGAATCCAACAGGCTGTCGTCTTTTTGACTACGCCAATTTGTTAAAAAATGAGGGAATAATGGAGCTTTCCGCCGTAGCCAATCGCCGCTCTTCGCCTGAAGTGGACCCCACCCTGTTGCAGGATGTTATTGAGCAGGTCAGCGGGATCATTCTGGGAAAACGTCAGGCTATACGCCTGGCGCTGACCTGCCTGCTGGCGCGTGGTCATTTGCTGATCGAAGATCTTCCCGGCATGGGTAAAACCACGTTGGCACACGCCCTGGCACAGACGCTTGGCCTGCAGTATCAGCGCGTTCAGTTCACCAGTGATTTATTGCCTGCCGATCTGATTGGCGCCGCGATATTTGACCGTAACGAGCAGCGTTTTGTATTTCACCGCGGGCCGATCTTTACCCAGCTTGTTCTGGCTGATGAGATCAACCGCGCAACCCCAAAAACCCAGAGTGCGCTGCTGGAGTGCATGGAAGAAGCGCAGATTACCGCTGATAGTGTCACTTATTCTTTGCCGGCGCCGTTTTTTGTTATTGCGACGCAGAATCCCAGCTTTCAGGTAGGCACCTTCCCGCTGCCTGAGTCACAGCTGGACCGCTTTCTGATGCGCATTCATCTCGGTTATCCCGACCCCGCCGCCGAGCGAGAATTATTAGCCGGTGTTGACCGCCGCCGCTTGTTGGCAGAATCCAGTGCCGTTATTACACCAGAGCAATTGCTGCATTTGCAGGCGAGCGCCGAGGCAATCCACATCGCTCCCCGTTTGCTGGATTACATTCAGGCTTTATTGACCGAATCACGCCGTAGCTCAATGTTGCAAAACGGATTATCGCCACGTGCCGGTCTGGGCCTGTTGAACGCCGCCCGGGCCTGGGCCTTACTGGAACAACGTGATTTCGTCACGCCGGAAGATGTCCAGGCGGTGCTGCCGGCGGTGGCCGGACATCGTTTGCAAACGCTTGAGGATCAGGGTGATCAAAGCGCGCTCCTGAATACATTCATCGAGGCGGTTCCCGTCCCTTTGTAGTTTGTTGTTCACTGTCTGCATGATGTTGAAGGCCCAAGCTTGAACGCTTTCCTGCAAAACCGCTTCGAGCGCTGGATTGCCGCCCGGCACATGCCGCAAAAAGCCGGCATTGTGCTGGATCGGCGGCATGTTTATATTCTGCCCAGCGCCCATGGTGTCGCTTATGGCGTGTTAATGATCATCCTGTTTTTGTGGTCTGTGAACTACAACAACAGTATGGGCTTTGCGCTGACTTTCTTATTGGCCGCTATCGCGCTCAACGCCATGTGGCGCTGCCATAATAATCTGCTTGATCTGCGCGCCAGCGCCTTGGGGGCAGAGTCTCCTTTCGCCGGGCAGCCCGCCCGTTTCGGTTTTGTACTGGAAGCCGACGACAACCAGCCCCGCTACGATCTGGAATTTCGCTGGCCCGGCGAACCCGCTACAGTGTGTGTCGATATTCCCGCTGGTACGGTAGACCTTCAGGTACCCAAGCCAACCACGCAGCGTGGCTGGTTACGACCGGGCCGCTTGCGTGTTGATACCACGTTATCCGCTGGGTTTGTTCGAGCCTGGAGCTGGCTGAATTTCGAGCGGCAATGCCTGGTCTATCCGCAGCCGCAAGGTGCGCGGCGGCTGCCTAAACCTGGCGAAGCGAACGGCGCGAATCAAACCGGCGGCAGTGTGCAAGGTAGTGAAGACTTTGCCGGGTTGCAGCGTTATCGCGCGGTGATTCACGCCACGTCATATCGCCTGTGGCGGCCAGTTCGCGAACCGGTGAACTGGAGGATTTACAAGTCAAGCGCTTTGCCACACCGAAAGTCCCGGAGCTGTGGCTGGATTGGGACAGCCTGGCTCCGGCAGGCACCGAATCCCGTCTGCACCAGTTGTGTCAATGGGTGTTGCAAGCTGATCAAATGGGTTATCGCTATGGACTGCGACTGCCGAATCAGATCATCCCTCTGGATCAGGGTGCTGTTCATCGCGAAGCGTGTTTGCGGGCATTATGGGTTAGGTGTGGCTGCATTATTGGCGGTTTCGCCGCAAGCCGAAAATGCCGGTAGTGCCTCTGCCCGCACAGGCCTGGCCCTGGCTGTTGCTGGCCTTGGGGCTAGTGCTGGTGCCACATATGAGTCGTTTACCGCTATGGCTGAGCGGGTTGGTTATTGTAGTTGGCTTGTGGCGCGGCTGGAGTGCCTGGCAGGGCAAACCATTGCCTGGCCGCTGGCTGCTCTTGCCGCTCACGCTGCTGGTGGTCGCGGGGTTTGTTTTTCAGTTTTTCCGCACGCTGCTCAGGCGTGATCCCAGATGTGGCGCTGCTAGCTGCGATGGCAGCGCTCAAGCTGTTAGATCAGAACCGCGCGTGATGCTGAAGTGCTGATCATGTTAGGTTTTCTGCTATTGATGTCGCATCTATTGTTTGATCAGGAAATCCCAACAGCTATCTATTTGTTCTGTACGACAATTTTTTTGATCCCGCTGCACAAGCGGTTCCCAACACTGTCCGACGCGTGGCTGGCCTGAACTGAAACTGGCGGGACGTATGGCGTTGCAGGCCGATGCCGATTATGTTGATTCTGTTCGTGCTGTTTCCGCGTATTTCCGGCCCTTATGGGGATTGCCAAAGATGCTCACGATGGGCTGACCGGGCCAGAGTAACAGCATGCGCAGGTTCGATCGATCCAACTGGTGCAATCCGATGAAGTCGCATTCCGGGTGCGCTTTCGCGGCCAGATACCCTCACAAAACATGCTGTACTGGCGCGGACCGGTGCTGTGGCGTTTTTACGGACGGGAGTGGCGCGGCTACGAGGAGCGCATCGGGCAGGAAATTCCGTTCATGCCAATCGGCAATCCCACCGATTACACGGTGACTATGGAGCCGAGCGGGGAGCACTGGCTGCTGGCGCTCAGTGTGCCGTTGCGGTATTCCCCAGGATGCTGGCATCACCGGTTCATATCAACTGAATTGCGGCCAGAAACGTGTCAATGGGCGATTGCAATATGCCGTGCGCTCGTATGGGCAGGTGCAAAGCCTGCCAATGACAGATGGGAGCATAGGCTCGGTTTGCAAGCTGCGATATCGGTGTGCGCACGTGAATTGGCCCAGTCTGGCGGAATATGTGGTACGGACGATGGTGCGATTGTTGCTGCAGGTTTACGTTATATCCGCGAGCAGCCGTTTGTATACACCTTGCAACCGCCCTTGCTGCGGGCGATGTGGTGGACGAGTTCTGTTCGAAAACCCGGCGCGGATTCTGCGAACACTACGCTGGCAGTTTCGCTTTCCTGATGCGTGCGGCAGGCATTCCTGCGCGGGTCATACTGGGCTATCAGGGGGCGAACATGTGTGGTGATTATCTGATTGTTCGTCAGTCAGACGCTCATGCTTGGGTTGAAGTTTGGCTGGACGAGCAGGGCAGCTGGACCCGTATTGATCCAACAGCAGCAGTGGCGCCAGTACGTGGAAACAAGATGTCTATGCGGTTACAGAAGGTGCAGATCAATTGCCTTTTATGGCTCGACGTGAGCTGCTTTGGTTACGTGATGTTGCTCTGTACTGGGATCTGATGAATGCAAGCTGGAACGAGGTCGTATTGGCTTACGGCCCCACAGCAGCAAAAGACTCCTGTCTGGCCTGGGTTTTGGTGAGGTCGATTTCGCCCGAAATGATGATCGCGACCGTGATCTTGCTGAGTCTGGTCGGATGTGGTGCCTGGATGCGGCTGCTCTGGCGTAACACCGTGGCAAGATCAGCACCCGGCATTATTTACGTTACCGACAACGCTTGCAAAAGGCGGGTGTGATTTGAAAGCTCACTGGGGACCTATAGAAATCAGCGAAAAAGCGGCTGTAAAGTTTCCCGCTGAAGCACACCGGTTGCGCCAATTGGGGCAGGCCTATGCCTTTTCGCTTTACAAGCATGCCGCAACAAGGATTGAAAGAGTGTGAGCATTTATTGATAAGTTTGCAACTGAATATAAATTTAACGGAAGTTGAATCTGCGAAAAATTCTCTCTTGCGTTGAACTTTGAGCATCCCCAACTCACCGCTAAATCAACTTTAATCGTTTCTCAATATTATCCAAAGCTTATCCCGCTTCCTGGATAATTTGCCCCATATCCTATAGGGTTTCTAACCACTATACATAAAAAATTATTTTCTTTGAGGAATATGGATGCTAATTACGCCTCCTCAATGGTTCTTTCAATACCATGTCGGATAGCGTTTTTCAAGTAAGGGCTGTAATATAGACAGGGAATAAGTGGTGCATAGGGACAATTAACATTTTCCATTTTACTACTAAGCTGTTTTTAAGGCGATGTGATTCAGATGAATATATCCCGATACTAACTCAACTCTTCCGCTATAGTGGTAATTTCTTCTTCTTTAAGTATTTTTCGAAATAAATCTGCTAGATCCAGAACGGCATTTTCGGCCTCCTTGGGGTTTGAGCGTGTCCAAGCTGGCAATGGTATTTAAACTATTAAATAAAAAATGGGGCTGAATACGTGCTTGAAGCCCCTTTTAAATGCGTTTTTTCTTGCTCTATAATACTACTTTGCCATTGATAATGAACGTAAAAATAGCGCAGCGCTAGTAAAAACTATAATGCAACATTTGCCCATACCTGTATAAGAAACTGTACATTGAAATCCGTGTTTGGTGACAATAGGGTTAATTGTCATGATTAAGCCAAAATGGAAAATGCGGATAAGCCGATGGAAATGAATTGAGTAAGAATGTAAATGGTGATCGTTGCGAGAAATATATTGGTTTTATTTAACCAGTTTCTGATGCAGCAAATAGATGCAATGGAGCATAATAAAATCCATTGAGAAAACAAGAGATATCAAGCTTAGTTTTGGCCAAAAAAAATCAGGCTGAACAGTAGCGCTTATAGCTAATATGAGCGCTAGTAGCTGAACAAGGATAATGCTTAAAAAAGTATTGCGGGCGCTGCAAAGATTAGGAATAAAGTTTGTATGGTTCTGTGAAATGGCTCGAGTCTCCCAGTGAAATCAGGTATTAGTCTTGTTGAAGAGTTTAAAGAGCGACCGATCTTTGTATTTCAAAGTAATAACTTAGGTCGTAAAAGTGAATTTTTAATCAATCCTGCCAGCATTCACTTAGACATTCAGCAGCACTATAATCATCTGGAGCAACTCCGCTGATTAGCTTAGGTAATTATTAAAATCACCGCATTTATCTTTTTGTTGGATGTTTTGCCTGGCTACAGTCGAACTGAATCTTGTTTGCTTGTTGCCGTTAAGCTTATCAGGTATGTTCGATCATCGGATGAGCTGCCTTCTGGAACATTCCGATAGCCGTCCGGTAACAAATCGTTAATATCGCCGGAGTACGGTCAACATCCGCAGCTGTATTGTATGCACCTCGTTCAGTATAACGCCTCTCTAAGGTGTAACTGTTTGCTGAGGAGCTGTTTTAGCTTCAGCGCGCCGTGCTTTTAAAACCTGCTGTTGGTAGGAAGCGGTAGCAATAGAAGCTAAAACGGCTACGATTGCCATCACTATCATTAATTCAACTAGCGTAAAGCCTTTTAGTTCGTGATCGATTATGCTGATAAAAGATTTTAGAATATTCATAGTAGCTATTTTTAAAATAGTGCTCTCAAATTGAGACCATAATAAGAATCATCTCCAAGCGCATGGAGCCTGGTGAACATGACTAACAATACCTAATATATTAGATATCTGTTCAAAACTAAAGTATAACGAAAAGAGCTATGTGACATTATTTCTTGAACTAATTTATCAGGTCCTGTAATAAGAATGCCGACAAGCAGAGGTATCGGGTCTGAAAGTTTATTTATATATACAATTCAACATACAGCCCTTTAATTAAGAAATTTGATTTACTGGACACTTCTTCCAAGGTAAATAATAATATTTTCGTCACTAATGTATTCTTTTCCATTAACCGTATCAAAGTGTTTTATTGTTGTCCTAGATCAATTCTATCGTACCCCTAAAATTTGTGCGGAAGGGGGAATTCCATTGTTTCTCATCTTGGGCGTAGCTGTTGAAAGCTAAAGTGCTGAGAGAAAATAGGAGAAGCAAGGGCTAGTTACCTACAAAGTATACTGTCGTTTAGCATTTTTAGCTCCTGAAAACATTAAAAATTCTTGTGAAGGGTGATGCTGTGAAAATACACCTTATAAATCACCCAGAGCCGGTGAAAAATCGGCCCTGGTGACTGAAGAAATTTAGGGCAAGTAAAATACATGCGTTAACATAAATCCGGCTGTCCACATTTGACGACCAATCGGCTCAAACCTGGATCAACGATACCTATATATTCGTCATCAAGAGGCTTAAGAATAATATCGGCATTTCGCTGGATACTGGACGATTGTATTGCTAAAGGGGCTAATGAGCCATTAGGGATCAAGATCGCCTAGTTTCTTGCCACTGGCAACAGTAGTGCCACCGAGTAAATCACCAGTATTATCATTTTCGCGCCCATACTGGTCAGTACCTGTAAATATTGGTGCCGTCCAGATCAAAGGCAGAACTGCTCGTGCGACCACCATTGTACAGATCCAGTACCATCGACCAGCTTTCACCACCGACTTCGCAACTGTCATCAATTGGGATAAAGGTGTTAAAACTAGCCTGTCGTTACGGATAGTTAGGTCAGCAATAACACTTTTCGCCGGCTCCCAGTTCAAGTTCCAACAACCATTTACCACCGTCTTCCTGTTCAATATCATCAGCGTTCAGACGTCACTACCATAGTCCATAAGCCAACCAGTATTGTTTGGGTTGGTAATGCTGGGATCATTGATCATATTCTCGGTAACGACACGCACATCTGGATCGTAGGTGTTGTATCAGTGGGGTTATCAAAATCTCTCAAAACATACGATTATTGCTAACAGTTTATCCGGGGTCAAACAGTGACGTTGCTTGCGCGATTCTTGTCCCAGATAGCGTAGAATGCACATTCCTGATCTGTGCTCCAGACCATCGCCCTGCGCAAAGTACCGTCAGTCCCGAAAAATATCAGATAACCTGTGTCAATCTGTTCCGACATCCTCATCTGACACATCAATCAGAATGCTTGGATTATTATGTAACTTGGGCTGTATGGTTATGGATTGAGGTTCCCCGTCCTCATCAAGTGCGATAAACACTGGGTTAGTGCTGGCACTCAATTATTGGGTTAGGGGTCGGTAATATCAAAACGCCATAAATTTCCGTATAAATCACCGGCATAAACATAGTCGGCAATATAATCGAAATTGCGCAGTACTAAATCACCATCCTCATTACGGCTAACCGAGTCATGACTTCGAGGGGGTGGATAAACCATTACTGAGAGGGCGTCGTCTTCAGGCACTGGACCAACAACAAAACGCTTGATTAGCTCGCCTGTTTCAAGATCTACGACGAAAAGCGCTGCCTGGCCATTGGTACTGTTATAGCCATTGCCAAAATAACAGCCCAGCGTCCATCAGCAATTTTTGCGACGGTGACTTTACCAGAACATGGCCCATATCGTCGGCATAATCCCCACAGTAAATTCCCATAAGCAATCTCATCGGCTGAAAGGTCGGGGAATTCACTCGGATCAGTTACATCCAGGGCGAAAGCGCGCTTTACCGCCGTAACCAAGTCCACCTACTAAAACAGTGTGCCAACTGTCATCGAAATAGGCATCAGCGGCATCTAGGCGTCCATCTACATAATTAAGGCATAGTCCGATGAGGTCAGTTTGCTGAATTTGAAATACCTGATCCGGGACATAGGCAATGACAGCTCCCATCAGTATCAATGCCATGCACCATCACCATCGTTGGCACCAAAATAAAAGTACGGTTGGGCGTTCCTCTGCAATATCGCGGCGAAACTCAAATGCGGGTCATCTTCTAGCTCATTCGGGTAACGGAAAGCAGAAAAACCAACGGAGAGCACTGATGATCAACGATATCGCCAGCAGTACCTGGCGTTCGCGGAAGTTTGGATTTGAGCCACCTTCATCTCACACGGCTCCCCGGATATAATCCAGTCGGTTCTCAGCGTAAGCATCATAAACAGGCGCGATATCACTGGACGTGGGATCGCGGCTCAGGCGTCAACTAGCTGATTGATATCCAGTTCATCACTATCCGGGTCTGACGGGTCGCTGGGCCAGTCAAACTCGATACCGCTTCACCAGTTGACCTTTTGGTTTATGTGGCGGCGACTGCTCACCGGTCATCATCTTCTTCCAGCGTATCATCGGTACTCCAGCCTTCTTCAGATCAATGCCAGAACGTACGTGCATCTTCGTTGATATCGATATCCAGATTGTATTGCTTGATAGTACCGGTCCAGTCGCCACCATTAAATTCAACAAGTAGAGGGCATCACCTTCTGCCAGAATACGCGATGGCGTGCTGCTGTAACCTGATTTCGGTGAGCTGCGATTTCGTTGAGCACATTGCCCAGTCAGGATAAGTTCAGCCGGTGAGCCCGCATTAACATAACCGCCCGGCTTCTTCCGGGCTGCATGCCATAGGAGTCATCAATTTTTTCGGCGCAATCGCTACAGCCGAACGTACTATTATCATCTTCCAGCAAGTTAACATTGTCTTCATCCAGCCGTCTTGACCAGCACCTGCCGGGTTAGAATAAGCATCCCAAGAGTCGCTGAGATTACCTGTTACACCAAAGGCGACCGTAAGTTGATGTAGTATCTTCATCTTCAATATCGCTCGGCGCAACTTCATCGCATCCAGGTCGCTTAAATCGGTAGTGTAGTAGTAACTTGCGACATCAGCCAGTGAATTGGAGTAGCCATCACCGTCTTGGTCACCAAAACCAGGTGAGCCACCATTCCAATAACCGTCAGTGAGCAGTAAATTGAAATTCTGTTGGCAAGAATCACAATAGGCGAATCCCTGCCGCTTAAATCGCCTTTGAAATACCGGCCTGTACGTCTTAAACCATTCCGTAATGAACACCGTAACCATCCCATTCATAATCTGCCATATTATTAAGTAAATCATTGTTGTGCTCCTGGAAAGTTTCATCGTTTCAATGAATAAATTATCATAATTATTGATCATCAGAAATCCCGTAATGGAAGTCCGGATATGCGTCAATGACCTCGGATACAGCACCTTTAGCAACAAAAGAGCGCCGCCGATAATATTGATACCAGTTGGCAATATTTTGCTGCTCATCAGCCAGGCCGCCGCATTGGGTATCAATGCTTTCATCAGTCTCCAGGGTCTGTCCGTTTAGTTGCTCACAAACAGCTGCTGGTAGATTGCCAACATTGCTTGCAGAAT
Organism: Gammaproteobacteria bacterium; assembly: GCA_041396125.1. Taxonomy (GTDB): domain Bacteria; phylum Pseudomonadota; class Gammaproteobacteria; order Competibacterales; family Competibacteraceae; genus JAWKZG01. Next base: position 272,439 of record JAWKZG010000007.1, read on the forward strand.
GACTTGAATTATTATTGCCACCGCTGAAGCGACGGATTTGGTGGGCGCTGGAATTGACAGTGATTTGATAGTAATCATCCCACCAATCAACAACCCCGTTAGCACCACTAGTTTTCATTGCTATCAGACTGACTCAGTAAATTTATAATTGTCTACCAGATATTGTATTTGAAACCTCTTAAATTGCGCCGCTCATCATAACCGTCTGAACCAGGCATTGGATTGCTGCGTGCTGATGAAAACGAAGCATCGGGTAAATTACCGATGCTGTTATCTGCTAAAGGCCAAGGTGAGTAGTAAATTCTGGGGTTGTAATACAGAACATTCAGATCAGCTGAGAAAAATCCGCCAGTCGTAAGTGCTTGGATCGCGATAGCTGCTGGAAGGCAAGGCGAGATTTAGTACAGTTTTTCTACCGCCTGCCGATTACCCCTGCACAACCAATGGAGTAAATACTGTCATCGTCATCGAAAATATACTCCAGCGTCTGATAATCATTGAAATCTGACGTGCGCGTAAAAAAGGCCATTATCAATCTGGGATGTCGGGCAGCTACTTGGTCTGTCTGGGGCACCGTAACGGCAGGCACGCCAATCAGGAGTGAGGTCAAGAATTTCCCAGTCCATGGATCCTGGATGTCCATGGTGACAAAAACGTTAGGCCGGGAAGACTGGGCCAGAAACAAGATCGGGAAAAATATGAACACCGGCAGCCTGTGCCATAGGAGCTGTTGCCATCATGCTTAAGCAGGCTGCGGCAAAGGCACTGCAGACGGGCTCCTGGCACTTGTCTGTAGCGTCGATTAAGAATGCTCATTGAAACTATCTCCTGTCACCATGAATGATCATGGTTTTCGTAAACTGATTATTTCCGATGTCGCCAAACAAAATGGCTGAGCACCATTTCTCGCGCAGAGCTGTTTGGCCCATACGCCAACGCTGTAAACATCGTAAAAATCGCTGGGATATTGGGTTCGTCGTAGGTTTGAACGCCAAAAGTGAGCACATCTCTACAATATTTTCTTCGCTACCAAAAGTTTTTGGCTATAGCGTAATAAGCATTGCCGCCTTCACTGAGTGTATAAGTATCGCTCGTTACTGATTTCGGCATGGCATTTTCTGCACGGCCATGCCACCAGTCGCGGGATATTGATTTCCACCATGGTGTCTCACCTGCTAAATCTTCCAAATACTTTGCATTGATAATAACTGCGCTGTTGGAATCTTTCGGAGCGGGCGTGAGTTTAGTATCATCAGCAATATAGCGTTCTGCTGTAATAGTGCCTGCTTCACTGGCAAAAAATGCACTTGTTTTCTGCTTGGTATTACCTGCTATTTTTTCCTGCAAGCTAGTGGACTGCGTAGCTGATAAACCAATAGTTGTCATAATAACTAATATAAGCAGAGCAATAACAAGAACAACCCCTTTTTCCCGTCTTCTTGAGTGAAAATTTACACGCTGTATATGCATGTTTCTCATGATTGATACTCCTGAAAATAGTATCTGCAAATCTGTAAACAGTAGTTTTTGCAAACAGTTTGTAATCTAGCCAACATTTTAAAAAAAGCGCTAATCATCCAGTAATTCAGAGGAATTTACTCCCGGCGAGTTGCGCAGCATAACCGCAGTACTAAACGTACGAAAAAGTCTATTTTCATCAGGTGTTGCGGTAACGCCATTAAAATTAATAGATTGTGTTTCTGTCGTGATGTTGGTGTTTTGGGAACGGAGCAAGAAGTCAATTTTGACCCCAATGACACGGTTCCATAAATTTCTGGGTCGCAGAAAGGCGGTGGAAGCTGCTGCTGCTGCCGTATTGTATTCTTCGATTTGAGTGGCGGTCATAAGTGCTTGAGGATTGTCAGGGCTGAATTCCACCATGTCTACTTTATAACTAATATCCATACCAACCACATTATTGACTAATGGGGTTCTGGCTCCATTGAAAACACACTGCAGAGATTTGGTGGCATCATCAATATAGAAAATAGTTGTACCACCCAGATCACTCCCTGAACAGTTAGTTAAGGTGTCTTCTTCACCATAAACCTGAGAGCGAAAATAAAGCCGGTCTTGTGGTATACCATCTGTATTGCTACCGTCTTGTCCCATTATGCTCTGTCCTCTCCCAAAATCTATTT
>JAWKZG010000008.1:0-242302 GCA_041396125.1 Gammaproteobacteria bacterium
AATCCGGCTGTGGCAAGTCCACTCTGGGGCGGGCGCTGTTGCAATTGATTCCGCCAACAGCCGGCCAGGTAGTCTGGCTGGGACAGGATATTGCCGGTCTGAGCAGTAATGCCATGCGCGCGCACCGCAAAGACATGCAAATCGTATTTCAGGATCCGCTGGCTTCTCTGAATCCGCGCATGACGGTTGGCGATATTATTGCCGAGCCGTTACGCACCCATAAGCCTGAATTACGTCCAGCCGAGGTGAAGCAGGCGGTTAAGGCCATAATGGACCATGTCGGGCTGCTGCCGCAGATGATCAATCGCTATCCGCACGAATTTTCCGGTGGCCAGTGCCAGCGTATTGGCATCGCCCGGGCAATGATTCTGCAACCCAAGCTGATTGTCTGTGATGAGCCGGTATCAGCGCTGGATGTATCGATTCAGGCCCAGATCGTGAACTTGTTAATGCAGTTGCAACGCGAGTTCGGGCTGGCTTTGATATTCATCAGCCATGACCTTTCTGTGGTGCGGCATATCAGTCAGCGTATTCTGGTGCTGTATCTGGGGCGAGTGATGGAAATAGCCGAGCGTGACGCTTTGTATATACAGCCCCGTCATCCCTACACGCAGGCGTTGATTGCCGCCGTACCATTGCCAGATCCCGATCTGGAACGCAATAAACACCGGGTGGCCCTGGCGGGTGATCTGCCCTCGCCGCTGAACCCCCCGTCGGGCTGTGTGTTTCGCAGCCGTTGTCCCTGGGTGGAGGCGCGTTGTGCGCAAGCAATACCGGTGCTGGAAGCGGTGGAGGATAACCATCAGGTAGCTTGTCATTATTGGCGTGAGCATGCGGGTGAAGGCTAATAGTCAAAATATTGTCATGTTTATGGGGGTAAATGACGTAATTGGTCCAAATTAGACCGAATACAGTCATTGAAAGGTTTACAGGGATGGCAAATTATTGACAGTGTGCAACAAAAACAATAAATATAAAATTTATTTTATATAAATCATAAAGATAAAATTAATTCAGAAATTTTTATAAAAAATGGCACGTGCTATGCATTAATCCAGTTACGCCATAGCGGCGTAACGGCAAAGAAACTTGTAGCTCTCTTTGTCATTTGGATTCCTCCTCCTAGCGCGTGTAACTCCTGTCTCTGGCGGGAGTTTTTTTTTGCATTTTTTTAGCGCTGATAAATCCCGATATTGGGATTAACTATCAATATGCTCAACCTATTCGATCAGTTCCGTTAGCGCGGTCTGCAGCAGCGCCAGATCCTGTGGCCGTGACAAACGGTGTTCACCGTCCTTGATTAATATTACCTGTACATTATCGCTACGCAATCGCTGGGCGATCCCGGTGCTGGTCTGCCAGGGCACGTCAATATCCTGCATGCCGTGTAGCAGTCGAACAGGGCAGTCAATGGCAATCTCGGTCTGTTGCAGCAGCAGATGCTGGCGGGCTTCCTGGATCAGGCGGTAGGTGATCGGATAAGCCTGTTCCTGGTATTCGGATGGGCGGTGCCACACGCCATCGCGGCGTAAGCGCTCCTGCTCGCTGGCGGGCAGTTGCTGCCAGATCAGGTCTTCGGTGAAATCAGCGGCTGCCGCTATGGTGACAATACCGGCGATCCGCTGAGGCCGGACCAGTGTAACCAGTAAACTGAGCCAGCCCCCCATGGACGAGCCAACCAGAATCTGCGGTCCGTTGCTGAGTTCATCCAGAATAGCCAGCGCATCGTCCCGCCAGCGACCGATGGTGCCGTCTGCAAACTGTCCACTGGATACGCCATGACCCAGATAATCGAAGCGGATAAAAGCACGACCCGCTGCTGGCACCAGTGCTCCAGGCTAGCGCTTTGCTGCCGGTCATGGCAGAGTTGAAACCGCCCAGAAAATCACGCCAGGCGCTTTCCCTGTACTGTGATGATAGGCGATTTTATGCCCGTCAGGACGCAGCAACCTCAGGCATCGCTATGCGGTTCAGGCTTCCGTTTGTGGCGTTTGTGGCAGGCTGTCAAGCATGACCTGGGCCTGTGCCAGCAGGGCTTTGCGCCGCAACAGCAGGGCCAGGCGTCCGCCGCCTTTCTGACGCCACAAGACCGCGCTGCGCAGTCCGGCCAGCAACAGTGTGCGGATGCGATTGGCGTTATCGGGGCGGTTGAGGTGTTCGAAAGCGCCATTTACCATAATGCGTGGTTTCAGGGTGCTGATAGTCGTGCTGTACAGCTCTGCCAGCCGGGCTGTGACATCATGGTGCTCCATGGCGAAATGCTGCATGAGCCGCTGTGCCTGTTCGATGCCCTGACGCAGCGTTTGCTGCATATCCTGCCGGGCTCTCAGTTTGGTGTTCCAGTGCCAGCAGTGACAGAACATAACGGGTGGTTTCCATGTCTGACGGCTGGCGTAACTGGTCAATCAGCAGGCGCAGGCCCGGACGCAACTGTTGCAGGCCCCCATAGACCTCTTCACTGCTATCGGCGTCGATCTGGAACAAGCTGGTAATGCAGGTCTCATAGGCCGCGCTTGAGTAACGCCCGTTATGGGCGATATCGCGCACCAGCCCGGCGGCCTGAAACAAGCCTGCCAGAGCGATAATCTGATCATGTTGAGTTGTGGGTGCCATAATCTCACGTGCTTTAAAGCAAAGGTCTGTTTGACTCTAAACAGAACATGCGATGTTCGTCCTCTCCGTCGCACAATGGATTGACAGCCATCGATTAGCTTCGGGTGCTCGTACTCCAGGCGCGTTTATCACAACGCGCCTAGTGGCGTAAGGCGACATCAATAATACCGCCGCCAAGGCATTCCTGGTCATGATAAAACACGACCGACTGGCCTGGGGTGACGGCGCGCTGGTCCTGCTCGAATTCGACTTCACAGTGGCCATCTTCCAGCCACAGCATCGTGCACGCCTGATCTGCCTGACGGTAGCGGGTTTTAGCCGTACAGCGAAATGGCGCAGAGGGCGTTTGTGCAATCCAGTGCAGTTGTGATGCCCGCAGCCGGCGGCTGAACAACAGCGGGTGATTACCGCCCTGAGCGACGATCAGGGCATTGTCGGCGGTGTTTTTATCCACCACATACCACGGCTCGCCGCTTGCACTGCTGTCGGTATTGCCTGTTGTGGTGGCGGTAGCCCGACCGCCGATGCCCAGACCATGGCGCTGGCCGATAGTGTAGAAACTCAGTCCGATATGTTGACCGACGATTTCACCTTCCGGGGTGCGCATAGGGCCGGGCTGACTGGCCAGATACTGTTGCAGAAAAGCCCGGAAATCACGCTCACCGATAAAACAGATGCCGGTGCTGTCCTTTTTATTGTACGTGATCAGGTCGTTGTCGGCGGCCAGCTCGCGCACTTCGGCTTTGTGCAGTTCGCCCAGTGGAAACAGGGCGTCCCGGATTTGCTCCTGGTTGAGCGCGTGCAGGAAATAGCTCTGATCCTTGCCGGGGTCCAGCCCTTTCAGCAGATGACTGCTGCCGTTATGGCGCAAACGTGCGTAGTGGCCGGTGGCAATATGCTCTGCACCCAATTGCCTGGCGTGGTCCAGAAAAGCGCGGAACTTGATTTCCTTATTGCACAAAATATCCGGGTTGGGGGTGCGTCCGGCCTGATGTTCAGCCAGAAAATGCGCAAATACCCGCTGCCGGTATTGCTCGCTGAAATTAACTTTATGCAGCGGGATTCCCAGGGTTTCACAGACATCTTCGGCGTCAGACAGGTCTTCTGCCACCGAGCAATAGCCCGTGTCGACAGAATCCTCCCAGTTTTTCATAAAGACGCCATGTACCTCGTAACCCTGGCGCAACAGCAGCAGGGCGGCGACCGACGAATCGACCCCGCCTGACATGCCGACGACTACACGACTGTTGCGCCGGGCTGACATTATTGCTCGCTGCCGCTTTTGAAGTTGAACCCCGCGCCGGTACGGATGCCTGACGGCCAGCGGGAGGTGATGGTTTTCTGCTTGGTGAAAAAGCGCACACCTTCCGGGCCATGCATATGCATATCGCCAAACAGCGAACGTTTCCAGCCGCCAAAACTGTGGTAGGCCACCGGGACCGGAATAGGCACGTTGACCCCGACCATGCCGATCTGTGCGCGGTTGGAGAATTCGCGGGCGGCATCACCGTCACGGGTGAAAATCGCAGCACCGTTGCCGTACTCATGATCGGAGCACAATTGCAGCGCTTCCTCGAAATTCTGGGCACGCACCAGTGATAATACCGGCCCGAAGATTTCCTCCTGGTAGATACGCATCTGCGGTTTGACTTTGTCGAAGATGCTGCCACCGATGAAATAGCCGTCTTCATGCCCCGGTACACGGTAATCACGGCCATCCAGCACCAGTTCCGCGCCTTCCTCGATGCCGGTATCAATATAGCCGCGGACTTTGTTCAGGTGGTCTTGCGTGACCAGTGGCCCCATTTCGGCATTGGCATCGGTATACGGGCCAATGTTCAAGCCTTTGACCCGCGGAATCAGGCGCTTGATTAACTCGTCACCGACCTCGTCACCGACTGCAACGACCACCGAGATCGCCATGCAGCGTTCGCCTGCCGAACCGTATACCGAGCCAATGATGGCATCGATGGTTTGGTCAAAATCGGCGTCGGGCATGACCACCATATGATTCTTGGCACCGCATAAAGCCTGCACTCGCTTGCCGTGCGCACAACCGGTGCTGTAGATGTATTCGCCAATAGCGGTGGAGCCGACGAAGCTGACCGCTGCGACTGCCGGATCGGTCAGCAGGGTATCCACCGCTTCTTTATCGCCATTGACGACATTCAGCACACCGTCGGGCAGGCCTGCCTTGCTGGCCAGTTCCGCCAGTAACAAGGGCACGCTGGGATCTTTTTCCGAGGGTTTCAGGACAAAGGTATTACCGCAGGCCAGTGCGACAGGAATCATCCACAAGGGCACCATGGCCGGGAAGTTGAACGGGGTGATCCCGGCACAAACACCCAGCGGCTGGCGAATGGAGTAGCTGTCTACCCCGCGCGCGACAGCCTCACTGTGCTCGCCTTTCAACAAATGCGGAATACCACAGGCGAACTCGACCACTTCCAGACCACGGGTAATCGAACCCTTGGCATCGGGCAGGGTTTTGCCATGCTCGGAGGACAACGCCTCGGCCAGCGTATCCATGTTCTGCCGGATCTGGTCGCGCAGACTGAACAGCACTTGCGCCCGTTGTGCCGGCGGGGTGGCTGCCCAGGCCGGGAAGGCCTGTTGGGCATTGGCGATGGCATTGCGGACTTCAGCGCTGGAGGCCAGCGGTACTTGCGTCTTGACCGCACCGGTGGCCGGATTGTAAACGGCACCGAAGCGTCCCCCTTCGGCGTTGACCCGCTGGCCGCCGATGTAATGGTATAGCGTCTGATCTGTGTTCATAGCCATGAGTTCATCCCCTCTGGTATGTGGAGTGTTCAATAAAACGTCTAAACAGGAATTATACTGCAAGCGCGCCTGTGCCGGTTTGGGCCAATAGTTTTTGTCGCATCGTGCCACGCTGTGGAGTTTGTAAAATCTGTTTCAAAAAAGTTATCAGCTGCGGCGGGCAGGGAAATTCACCAGCGCAACGCCGACCACCACGATGGCCATGCCCGCTAGAGCCGTGGTTCCCAGTACCTCGTCAAACAACAGATACGCGAACAATACTGCGAATGGTGGCGACAGATAAAACAGGCTGGCGATGCGGGCCGCCGCGCCGTACCGGATCATGCTGTACAGCAACCCGACTGCGCCTACGGAAAGTACCAATACCAGCCAGGTCAGAGCAAATATAAATTCCCCGCTCCAGCTGACCTGCATGGTTTCGGTCAGACTGGCCAGTAGTGCTAAAAAGACAGCGCTGAAAGCATACTGGATCGCGCCGCCGGAGCGCAGATCCATCTGACTGCAAAAGCGTTTCTGATACAGCGTGCCGGCCGTCAGCGCCAGTAAACCCAGCGCGACGCTCAGCAGACCTGCCAGACTGATCAGGCCACTGTGAAAACGGTTCTCCAGTACCAGTACCACTGAGCAGGCTCACAATCAGGCCCAGCCATTGCCGCATACGGTGACCTTGCTCGCCCAATACCCGGCCCACTACGACAGCGGTCAGCAGCGGCTGCAGGCCCATCATCAAGGCCGCGATACCGGCTTAAGGAGGCGGGATGGCGCTGAACACGCCGCCAAGATGCAGAGCACACCAGCAGGCCGGCACCTGCCAGATGAGCGATCTGCACCCAGCTGCGCGGCCAGTGGTCGGGTGAGCCAGGCGAACACCCCCAGCAAGCCCCGGCAATATCCGCAGCGCCAGAAACGTAAACGGTTCGGCATAGGGAAGACCCAGCTTGGCGCCGATAAAGCCGGTGCTCCACAGCACTACAAACAAGAAGGGCGTCAGTTGCAGCCACGTGCGTGCAGCAGGCATGTTCATGAAATGGCCAGCCTTCTGGTAAGAACATGGGCAAAGGCATGGTAAATATATCGCTGGCATAACGCTTAGTCTGTCGCCGGTGAGCGACAGTGCAAAAGGTTGCAATGGCGGCGCTGATCTTCTGTACTCAGCTGGCTGGTGTTATCGTCAATGACTGCACCCATGGAACTGCCGGCAATGTCAGGCAGCATGCCTATTTCCAGAAAAATAACTGATATCGTTGGCAGACCAGCTGCCAATACCGTTGTCAGGTCATTGGTAATATTGGGGACAGCATCGCCTTCGGGGCCGTCCGGGTTACCAGCGAGAAAATACGCTTCATCCAGCGCGCCGGCCCAGTTGCGCGGGGTATGGCATTCACCACAATGGCCCAGATGACGCACCAGATAGGCACCCTGTTCCATTCCTCGGATTGTGTGGGATCAGGGCTGGAAAACCTGTGGTTCAAAGTTCAGCCATTGCCAGGCGCGGGCGGCGAAACGCCAGCCGACATACCAGCTCAGGTCGTGCTCGCGGTTTTCCCGCTGTACCGGCGGCAGTGTTTGCAAGTAAGCCCACAGATCACGCACATCCTGCTCCAGCATGCCACTGTAGGCAGTGTACGGGAAGGTCGGGTAATAACGCCCACCGGCTGGCCTGACGCCGGCCTGCAGTGCCTGGCGAAACTCTTCAAAGCTCCAGGCACCGATACCAGTAACGGGATCAGGCGTGATATTCGGCGTGTAGAACGTACCAAACGGCGTTTCCAGCGCCCGCCCGCCGGCCAGTAAAACGGTGTCTTTTTCATCGTCCAGGGTGTGACAGGTGATACAGCCGCCGGCATGCAGTAAATACTTGCCGCGCTCAATATCCGGTTCACTGGCCTGCGTGCTGAGCAGCGGCATCAGTCCCAGCAGACCGAACAGAATAATCCTGAGGTATATCGTCATACGGGTAGCTCCTTATCATGCGCTGTGACCAAAATAACAAGGCCCCAGCTTGCTGTGTTTAATCAACGCTGCGTTGAGTCTAATTAAAAAGAAAGGGATATGTCTGTGCCGGCAGGCACCGGCCAAAATACGGCTTGCTGCTGCTTAATTACCGAGTAGCTTGTTATCGCGCAGTATGGTCTGCAGGATATCCAGTCGCTGCTCGGCTTCCTGCATCTCCAGCAAGCTTGATTTCAAAGGCAGGGGCAAGGGCAGTAACTCGGTGATGCGGTAGCCGAGCCAGCTGGTATTGGTCCAGTCCTCGGTCAGCCACTGGCGATAAGGCCGAACGCTGTCCTGCGACAGCAAGTCGCGCAGGAAACGCACCAGATCTGAATGGCTGGCATCGATCTGACAGCCGGCTTCTGCGGGTAGCAGCAGGACCTTGCCCATGATCAGGCCATCGGCCTGTTGTTGTTGTTCGAGGACCGTGAAGCGCTCCCCGCCCCGACAGGTGATGCCGAGCAGGCCATCTTCAAGCTGATCGAAATCGACGATTTGTGCCAGTGTGCCCATTTCGGCAAAAGTGGCACCGGTACCGGCTTCGTTGCCTTCGACGATCGCTACTACGCCAAAACGACTGTCGGTTTTCAGGCACTGGCTGACCATGTCCAGATAGCGTGGCTCAAAGATCCGCAGAGGTAGTACACCACCCGGAAAGAGTACGGTTTTAAGTGGAAACAAGGGTATTTCCAGCGTGCTCATGGTCATTGCTCGGTATCGCTCTGGTTAGACGGGAGAGATGCGCCCCAGCGTGGTCCCAGCTCATGGGTAACGTCGAGCTGATCCAGAACGCGGGCGACAATAAAATCGACCAGATCCTCAACCCGTTGCGGTCGATGATAAAAGCCGGGGTTAGCCGGTAATATGACCGCACCCATACGGGCGAGTTTCAACATGTTTTCCAGATGAATCACCGAGAAAGGGGTTTCCCGGATGACTAAAATCAGCTTGCGGCCTTCTTTCAGACTGACATCGGCCGCCCGTTCGATCAGGCTGTCACTCAAACCGCTGGCGATAGCGCCCAGCGTGCCGGTCGTACAGGGGCAGACCACCATCGCTCTGGCGGCAGCCGAGCCGCTGGCAATCGGCGCTGTCCATTCTTCTTTGCCATACACCTGTAACTGCGTCGGAGCGCAGCCGAAATGCTCGACCAGATAGCGCTGGATAGCGCCGGTGCGTCCGGGTAGCTGCCAATCGGTTTCCATGCCGATGACCACCTGGGCCGGTTTGGAGAGCATCAGATAGACGTGTTGCCCGGCCTGCAGCAGGCATTCCAGCAGGCGCAGACCATACTGGGCACCGGAGGCACCGGTCAGGGCCAGGGCAATCGGCTGCTGCGTCATGTGGTAAAGCGCTCCTGTAAACGCTCCAGCAGACGCTGGTGAATATTCTCGAAGCCGCCATTGCTCATGATCAGAATATGATCTCCGCGTTGTGCCGATGTGCTGAGTTGTTCCACTAACTGGCCGACATCGCTGAAATGCAGCAGCGGCGGCAGATCATCATGATCGGGCGGACGCCAGTCCTGACTGGGCGGTTGATAAAAATAAACCGCGTCGGCAGGTGCTAGCGCCTGCCCCAGCGCATCGGCAAAAATACCCAGCCGCATGGTATTGGAGCGCGGCTCCAGCACGGCCAGGATGCGCTGTTTACCAACATGCTGACGCAGCCCGGCCAGCGTGCTGGCAATAGCGGTCGGGTGATGGGCGAAATCGTCGTAAACGCGCACGCCGCCAACCTCGCCGCGTAACTCCAGCCGGCGTTTGACGTTCTTGAACTGGCTCAGTGACTGGATCGCCTGGGCAGTCGGGACACCGGCGTGACGGGCAGCGGCCAGTGCTGCCAGCGCATTATGACAGTTATGCTGACCGAGCAGAGGCCAGGTCAGCCGGCCCTGCATCTGGCCCTGCCAGCTGACGCTGAACTGACTGAAATCGGGGCTCGCATCAAACGCCTGCCAGTCGCCTTGCACGATGGTTTCAGTGGGCGTCCAGCAGCCTTGCTGCAGGACCGCGTCCAGGTTGGCGTCACTGCCGTTGCTGATGATCAGCGCTTCGCTCGGCACAGTACGCACCAAGTGATGAAACTGACGCTGGATGGCGGCCAGATCAGGGAAAATATCGGCGTGATCGTATTCCAGATTATTGAGTACCAGCGTGCGCGGCCGGTAGTGGACGAATTTGGAGCGTTTGTCGAAAAAAGCGCTGTCATACTCATCCGCTTCGACGACAAAAAACGGTGTCTGTCCCAGCCGTGCCGAGCAGTTGAAATTAGCGGGCAGGCCGCCAATCAGAAATCCGGGTTGCAGGCCGGCGTCTTCTAATAGCCAGGCCAGCATCGAACTGGCGCTGGTCTTGCCATGCGTACCTGCGACCGCCAGTACCCAGCGTTGAGGCAAAATATGCTCGGCCAGCCACTGCGGCCCGGAAGTATACGGCAGGCCGCTGTTCAGGAGGTATTCCACGGCCGGATTACCGCGCGTCATGGCATTGCCGACGATCACCAGATCAGGCTGTGGTGACTGCAGATGGGCCGCGCTGTAGCCTTCGCACACGGTAATGCCGGCGGCGGTCAGCTGTGTGCTCATGGGCGGGTAGGCATTACTGTCCGAGCCGATCACCTCAAAACCCGCTTCCCGTGCCAGCAAGGCAAGTCCGGCCATGAAGGTACCGCACACACCCAGAATATGAAGCAGCATATTATGTACTCGCCAGCGGCAGCAGCCAGTCCGCGATAGTCCAGGAAACAAACAGATAGGCAAAGGCATAGGCCAGCCCGATGCCAAATGACACCGTAAACGCATGGCGCAGAATATGGGCGCTGATGACAATACTCCAGAGCAGTAATAACAGCCACAGCAGGAACGGCAGTTCGGCGTTGGCCTGGCTGGCGCTGGCCTGATCGAACCAGATCCCCAGCGGCAGGGCGATTAATTGCAATAAGGTGCCACAGCCGGTCAGGGCGGTCAGCGTTTGTGCCAGTCGGGCGCTATGGCCCAGTGCCCGCAGTACGCCGTAGGTCATGCCGGCAAGCAGAGCAAGATCCGCCAGTGTCAGTAGCAGCGAGCGCAGCGGATAAGCCGCCCTACGCCCGCCATGAGGGCAGCAAAACCAGTGCCCAGATAGGCCAGTACGCACAGCCGTAAGTGCCGGTGCGGCCGGGACGTCTTGTGGTCCCCGGCGCAGCAGACAAATATCGAAAAATAAATCAAACAGCGTACGCATCAGTGCCGGGTCGCGTTGCTGTCTAACGGGCCGACCTCGGTGAAAAGGCTGGCTGCATCCACCGCGTCAAACGTATGGCTCATACCGCAGAATTCACAGGTGATGCTGACGGCACCCTGTTCGCGCACGATGTCATGGACTTCGTCCTGTCCCAGTGCCTGCAACATCGCGGCCGTCCGCTCACGCGAGCAGGTACAGGCAAACGCCAGGGAAGCGGGTTCAAACAAACGCACGGTTTCCTGATGAAACAAACGCTGCAGTACGCGGGTGGCGTCCAGCGTCAGCAGTTCGGGTTCGGTCAGGGTCGAGCCCAGTTGCTGTACGCGCTCCCAACCGTCCGGATCGGGTGCCAGACCGGGCATGCGCTGCAGCAGCAGACCGGCGGCCGTGCTGTCGTTACTGGCCAGCTTGAGGCGGGTCGGCAGTTGCTCGGACTGATCGAAATAGCGTTCCAGTGCTGCCGCAACACTAAGCCCCTGCAGACTGACGATGCCTTGATATGGCTCCTGCCTGAAAGCATTGCGGGCAGGCTCTACGGTTGCTACCAGAGTGCCATCCGGGCACAGCTCAGGCAGGGTTTGCTGCGCCCCGATCGAACCGTGCCAACGCGCCAGTCCGCGCAGTTTACCGTCGTGGCTGTATTGCGCCACCACCATATGCAGTGGCCCGCTGCTTTGTAATTGCACAATCAGTCGTCCGGTGAACTTGAGTGTTGCGCCGAGCAGAGCGGTTGCCGCCAGCGTATCGCCCAGTATCTGCCGCACCGCTGGTGGATATTCGCGCCGTTCCAGTACGGTGCGCCAGCTTTGATCCAGGCGTACCAGCTGGCCGCGAATGTTTAACTTCTCGAATAAAAAACGGTGCAGGGCATCGGTTTCGTGCATTCACATACCTGTCAGTTATCAGTCAGTTTCCGCCGTAACAGTTCATTGACCTGCTGCGGGTTGGCTTTGCCTTTGAACGCTTTCATGACCTGGCCAACGAAAAAGCCCAGTACTTTGTCTTTGCCGGCCCGGAATTGCTCCAGCTGTTGCGGGTTGGCAGCGATAATGTCATCGATAGCCTGTTCGATGGCGCTGCTGTCAGAGATCTGCCGCAGTCCGCGCTGCTCAATGATGCGATCGGCAGCCAGGGTTTCATCCCCGTCGGGGCCGGTGGTGCCTTCACCGTTCCAGAGCGCCTCAAACACGTCTTTGCCGATTTTGCCGGAAATGGTGCCATCGGTAATCCGGCGCAGCAATCCTGCCAGTTGCAGCGGACTGACGCGGCTTGCGCTGATCGCCAGCTCGTGTCGGTTGAGGGCGGCAGCCAGTTCGCCATTGACCCAGTTTGCGGCCAGTTTGGCCTGCGCCGGGTCGAGCGCCTGGACGACGGTTTCGAAATAATCGGCGACATCACGCCCGGCCGTCAGCAGGTCAGCATCATAGGCCGATAAGCCAAACTGATCCATAAAGCGCTGCTTCTTGGCATCGGGTAATTCGGGTAATTGTGCTTTCAGTTGCGCCAGATACGCCGCATCCACCTGCACGGGTAATAGATCCGGATCGGGGAAATAGCGGTAATCATTGGCCTCTTCCTTGCTGCGCATGGAGCGGGTCTCGTCGCGATCGGTATCGTACAGGCGGGTTTCCTGGACGACTTTGCCGCCGCTTTCCAGAATGTCGATCGGGCGTTCAACTTCGTAATTGATGGCCCGTTCGACAAAGCGGAAGGAGTTCAGGTTTTTAATTTCGGCGCGGGTGCCGAGCGTTGGATCGCCAGCGCGGCGAACCGAGACATTGGCATCACAGCGAAACGAACCTTCCTGCATGTTGCCGTCGGAAATGCCCAGATAGCGCACCAGCGTATGGATTTTACGCATGTACGCGACTGCTTCGAAAGCCGAACTTAGCTCGGGTTCGGAGACGATTTCCAGCAGCGGCGTACCGGCCCGGTTAAGGTCGATGCCGCTTTGGCCATGAAAATCCTCGTGCAGGGATTTGCCGGCATCCTCTTCCAGATGGGCGCGGGTAATGCCGATGACTTTTTCACTGCCGTCTTCCCGTTCGATGCGCAGGCGGCCATTATGCACAATCGGCAGTTCATACTGACTGATCTGATAGCCTTTGGGCAGATCCGGGTAAAAATAGTTTTTGCGGGCGAAGACGCAATTTTCGGCAACGGTCGCGTCCACAGCCAGCCCAAACAGGGCAGCCATGCGAACGACTTCACGATTCAGTACCGGCAATACGCCGGGCAGGCCCAGGTCAATGGCGCAGGCCTGGGTATTGGGGGCGGCACCGTAGGCGGTGGCCGCGCCGGAAAAAATCTTGCTGTTAGTGGCGAGCTGGACATGAATTTCCAGCCCGATAACGGTTTCCCATGACATAATTTTTATCTCGGGTTTAGCTCGTGAACTGGCTGCGGTTTATTCGAATCCGGGCGGGATTTGAGTATGCCAGGTGCTGACCTGCTGGTACTGGTGGGCGATATTAAGCAACCGGTCTTCACCGAAATAGGGGCCGATCAACTGCAGGCCGACCGGGCGTGAGCCAACCGTGCCGACCGGGATCGACATAGCCGGCAAGCCAGCCAGGTTTACGGCAACGGTGTAAATATCGTTCAGGTACATAGTGACCGGATCAGCCGTCATCGCGCCCAGGTCGAAAGCCGGTGTGGGTGCGGTCGGACCCATGATAACGTCCACTTCAGTAAACGCCTGCTTGAATTCATCGCGGATCAGACGCCGGATTTGTTGCGCTTTGCGATAATAGGCATCGTAATAGCCCGCCGAGAGCGCATAGGTGCCAACCATGATGCGGCGTTTGACTTCAGCCCCGAAGCCTTCACCGCGTGAGCGTGTGTACAGATCCAGCAGGTCTTCAGGATCATCGCAGCGATAACCATAGCGCACGCCATCGAAGCGGGCCAGGTTGGAGGAAGCCTCGGCGGGGGCGACGATATAGTAGGCGGGAATAGCCTGAGCGGTGGTCGGCAGACTGATCTCGTGGACACTGGCCCCCAGCTCCTGGTACGCAGCGATAGCGTCCTGACAGAGTCGCGCCACAGTGCTGTCCAGGCCGGTTTCGAAGTATTCCTTCGGCAAGCCGATGCGCAAACCCTGCAGTGGACGCGCCAGTTGGGCGCTGTAATCCGGTACGGGTTGATCGGCGCAGGTCGAGTCGCGTGGATCGAAGCCGGCAATCACACCGAGCAGCAGCGCGGCATCGGCTGCATCCTGCGCCAGCACGCCGCCCTGATCCAGACTGGAGGCAAACGCCACCATACCCCAGCGGGAGACCCGGCCATAAGTCGGTTTGATGCCGGTCAGACCACAGAACGCTGCCGGCTGGCGAATCGAACCACCGGTATCGGTGCCGGTGGCGATGGGTGCCAGTCGGGCGGCCACTGCTGCTGCCGAGCCACCGGAAGAACCGCCTGGTACAGCTGTTGTTTGCCAGGGATTTTGCACCGGTCCGTAGTAGCTGTTCTCGTTGGATGAACCCATCGCGAATTCATCCATATTGGTCTTGCCCAGCATGACCAGTCCGGCCGCTTGGCAGCGTTCGACCACATCGGCATCGTAAGGCGCGATAAAATTGTCCAGCATGCGCGAACCGCAGCTGGTACGAATGCCGGCAGTGCAGAATAAATCCTTGTGGGCCAGCGGAATACCGGTCAGTGGTCCGGCTTCACCTGCGCGCAAACGGTTGTCAGCCGCTTCGGCCTGCGCCAGCGCGGTTTCAGGCGTGATGGTAATAAAGGCATTCAGCGCCGGATTGTGCTGTTCGATGCGCGCCAGATAATAACGCGCCAGTTCGACCGCAGAGAAATCACCTTGGCGCAGCCCGTCGGCCAGTTTTTTAATGCTTGTTAGCATGGGGATAATCGTAGTCGTCAGCAGATTGAGTGAGTGATCAAAAGCAATCAGACAGACGGCAGCTTATGCCGGTACAGCCTGACTTCTCTAATCATTTATTTGCCATTATTGGTATTTATTCAATAACTTTTGGCACCAGGTACAGGCCGTTCTCGACCTGTGGTGCATGACGCTGGAATACCTCGCGTTGATCGGTTTCGGTAACCTCGTCAGCACGCAGGCGCTGTACCATATCCAGCGGGTGCGCCAGTGGCTCCAGATTAGCTGTATCAATGCCTTGCATGTGTTCGGCCAGCGCCAGGATCGCGCTTAAGTCGCGGGCGTAGCCGGGGATGTCCTGTTCATCGATGCGTAATCGGGCAAGGTGTGCGACACGTCTTACATCGGCGGGGTCCATGTTAATCTCCGATACAATATTTCGTTGCTATAGTTTATAAATAAGGCTGTAAAAAGCGGTTTCAAGATTGCTTCGATTGGCGGGTAGCGCCAAAACGGCTGTATCCAAAAAGATAGTAATACCGGTTAATACCCCGCTAATACAATGCTAGAGAAAACTAAAATCATGATTTATTTTTCGATTCCAAAAAACAACAGGCTGTGGTTTTAAAACCCGCCCCGACTGTTCCGGGCGGAATTGTATAAACCTTGGTTAAATTAGCATAGCACTCGCTTGCTCCCAGCCTTGCCAGCCTGTAGGATTAGCCACCTTTTTGGAACGCAGATTTTCTCTCTTACTTCTTCCTAAACAATACATTATCTGGTTTTGAGCTATGTTCAAGCGCATCCGGGGGCTTTTTTCCAATGATTTATCAATCGATCTGGGCACTGCAAACACACTAATCTATGTGCGCGGCGGAGGTATTGTTTTAGATGAGCCTTCCGTGGTTGCCATTCACCAGGATACCAGTCGGGGTGGACCCCGCACGATTGCCGCAGTGGGTATGGAAGCCAAGCGCATGCTGGGGCGTACCCCTGGTAATCTGACCACAATCCGGCCGATGAAAGACGGCGTGATAGCGGATTTCGTGGTGACTGAAAAAATGCTGCAGCACTTTATCCGAAAAGTGCATTCGCGTAAATTCTTCAACCCCAGTCCACGGGTTCTGATCTGTGTACCCTGCGGTTCGACCCAGGTCGAGCGACGGGCGATCCGGGAGTCGGCGATTGGTGCCGGTGCGCGGGAAACCTATCTGATCCCCGAACCGATGGCCGCGGCTATCGGGGCAGGTATTCCTGTTGACGAAGCACGGGGTTCGATGGTGCTGGATATCGGCGGCGGTACCTCCGAGGTGGCGGTGATCTCCCTCAACGGGATCGTTTATGCCTCCTCGGTGCGGGTCGGTGGTGATCGCTTCGATGAGGCCATCATCAATTACGTGCGACGCAATTTTGGGGTGTTGATTGGTGAGCCTACCGCCGAGCGGATCAAACACGAGATCGGCACCGCCTATCCAGGGAACGAGGTGCGTGAAGTCGAGATCAAAGGCCGCAATCTGGCGGAAGGGGTGCCGCGCAGTTTCACCCTGAACAGTAACGAAATTCTGGAGGCTCTGCAGGAGCCGCTGTCCGGTATTGTCAGTGCGGTAAAAACCGCGCTGGAGGCTACCCCGCCGGAACTGGCTGCCGATGTGGCTGACCGTGGCATCGTGCTGACCGGCGGTGGCGCCTTGCTGACCGATCTGGACCGCCTGCTGATGGAAGAAACCGGGCTGAATGTGGTCGTGGCGGAAGAGCCGCTGACCTGTGTGGCGCGTGGCGGCGGTAAAGTGTTGGAGTTGATGGACGAATACGGCACTGATTTATTTTCCATTGAATAGCGTTTATCCGGTCGTGCCGGCAGGTCGGATGGTCCGTCAATCCAGACGCGGATGTTATTTTGGCTAGGCTGAAATCCACTGAGAACAAAACGCTGTTCGCAGCTGATTTAGCGGTCAATCTGAGGATGGTGGCACTGGTGCTGCTGTCCGTGGTGATCATGATCACGGATCATCGCAGCCAGCGGCTGGAGCCGGTGCGCAATGTACTGGCGACGCTGGCGTATCCGCTGGAATACCTGATTCAGCTGCCAATCCTGATCGGTGATCGCGTCAATGATCTGTTTACCGAGCAGAGTCAATTACTGGCGGAACTGGACAACCTGAAAAAAAAGCAGCTTTTTATCAACGTGCAGTTACAAAAACTGACGGCGCTGGAAGCTGAAAACCGTCGCCTCAGAGCCTTGCTGGAGTCGTCTGCTAATATCCGCGAAAAGGTGCTGATCGCCGAATTGATGACGGTAGATTTTGATCCCTATCGCCATCAGATCCTGTTGAACAAAGGTACGACGCACGGGGTCTATATTGGCCAACCTTTGCTTGATCAGCGAGGCGTCGTAGGGCAGATTGTGCACGCCAACAGATTTACTTCAACCGCTATTCTGATCACTGATCCCAACCACGCCTTGCCGGTTCAGATTAATCGCAATGGTCTGCGCACGCTGGCGGTGGGGACCGGTGACTTCAAAACACTGGAATTGCCGCATGTGCCGAATAATAACGATGTGCGGGTGGGCGACCTGTTGATTACTTCGGGCCTGGGCGGGCTTTTCCCACGCGGCTATCCGGTCGCACAGGTGACCCGGGTCGAGTTTGATCCCGGCAGTCCGTTTGCGCATATCACAGCGCAGCCCACAACCGACCTGGATCGTATTCGTGAAGTGTTGCTGGTGGTGAGCGAGCCGGCTCCGGACCCTGACAGTATGCCCGTCGGACCGCATAAATCACCATGATGTTTCGTGGTCCTGGTGGCTGGATAATTCTGCTGACACTGCTGGTCGGTTTTACTCTGGATATGATCCGGCTGCCCCGCTGGCTGGAAGCATTCAATCCTGAATGGCTGGCTTTAGTACTGATTTACTGGAGCATGGCGTTGCCGCAGCGGGTTGGGGTCGGCACAGCCTGGCTGCTGGGTTTGCTGGTCGATGCAACATATGGTGTGGTGCTGGGGCAGCATGCGTTGGGTCTGGCTGTGGTGGTATTTATGACCATGAAAGTGCATCGGCAAATCCGGGTTTTACCCTTATGGCAGCAAGCCCTCAGTATCATGTTGTTTTTGTTGGTGCAGCGCCTGCTGGTGTTCTGGATTAACGGGATAGTCGGGTATCCTTCCCATGACTGGTGGTTCCTGGCGCCAATCATTGGCAGTGTACTGGTCTGGCCGATGGTGTTTATCGTATTGCGTGATCTACGCCGTTTCTTCATGATCCGCTAACCTGAACAAGGCCATTGGCAGCTGTGGTTTTGTAGTTCTGCAGATCGGCAAATTGATTCGGTATCGTTGGATGACAGGGATTCGGTATCGTTGGATGACAGGCAAAATAATACAATGAAACTTAAACAGCCGAACGCTCAAGGCAAGTGGGCAGGCCGCAGCGGGCGACTGGTGCAGGCCCGTGATCGCATGCGGGAAGAGCGCCTGTTCATACGCCGTGCGGTAATCTCGTTTATTTTCGTCGCGCTGGGACTCAGCGCGCTGGTTGGCCGCCTGGTCTATCTGCAGGTGTTTAATCATCAGTATTTTACTACCCTGTCTGAAAACAACCGGGTCAGCCTGCAGCCGCTGCCGCCGACACGCGGCTTGATCTATGACCGTAACGGGGTGTTGCTGGCGGAGAACCGGCCTTCTCACCGACTGGAAATTGTGCCGGAGCAGGTTGATGATATAGACGCTACTTTGCAGCGTTTATCAACCTATATCACTATCAGCGAGTCCGATCTGCGCCGTTTTCGCCGTTTGGTGGGACGCAGTTCACCTTATGTCGGTACACCGCTGCGTTTTGGTCTGAGCGATGCTGAAGTCGCCCGACTGGCCGTCAATCTGCATCGCATGCCGGGCGTTAATATTAAAGCCGATCTGACTCGTCGCTACCCGCTGGAAGCAGTGGCCGGTCATATCCTGGGCTATGTTGGCCGGATTGACGAGCGCGAACTGAAAACCATCGACACCAGCCAGTACAGTGGCACTACCCATATCGGCAAAACCGGTATTGAAAAAACCTACGAAAATGTCCTGCACGGCGAAGTGGGATACCAGCAGGTGGAAACCAATGCGCAGGGACGGGTATTGCGCGTGTTGAGCAAAACCCCGCCAGTGCCGGGTAAAAACCTGTATCTCACCATCGATATCGAGTTCCAGCGCGCAGCCGAATTGGCGCTGGGCGATTACACGGGCGCTATTGTGGCACTGGATCCGCGCAACGGTGATGTATTGGCGCTGGTGAGCATGCCGAATTATGATCCCAATCCATTCGTGAACGGGATCGATTATGCAAGCTATAAAGCGCTGAATACCTCGCCGGAGCGGCCTCTGTTTAACCGTGCCTTGTACGGCGCTTATCCACCCGGCTCGACCATCAAGCCGATGATGGTGCTGGCCGGGCTGGAAGCAAAAGTGTTTGACCGGCGCAAGTCTGTTTACTGTCCGGGCTATTTTAAATTGCCGAATCATGACCGGCGCTTTCGCGACTGGCGACGCGGTGGTCATGGCACGGTCTCGCTGACCAAAGCGATCGTCGAATCCTGCGATGTGTATTTTTACCAGCTGGCGCTGGACATGGGTATTGATCGCATGAATAAACATCTCTCGGAGTTTGGCTTTGGTCAGCGTACCGGTATCGATCTGTATGGCGAAAAAAGCGGTGTACTGCCCTCCCAGGAGTGGAAGCGCAAAGTGCACAAGCAGCCCTGGTATGCCGGGGAAACCATTATTGCCGGCATCGGTCAGGGCTATATGCTGGCTACCCCGCTGCAATTGGCTCATGCAACTGCTGCCGTTGCGATGCGTGGTCAGCAATTCGCGCCTCAGGTGGTGCATGCGGTGCAAGAGCAGGGCAGTGACAAGCTGCAAATAAAAACGGGCAGCCCGCTGGATCCAGTACATATTGCTGATCCACTCAGCTGGGATGTGGTGATCCAGGCGATGGTGAAAGTTGTGCATAGCGAGCGCGGCACAGCCCGGCGGATTGCCAGGGGTATTGCGTATACTGCGGCGGGCAAAACCGGTACAGCGCAGGTGTTCTCGCTGGGTGAGGAAGAAGAATACGATGCCAAACAGCTCGCTCGCCGCTTGCATGATCATGCGCTGTTTATCGCTTTTGCACCAGTGGAGCAACCGCAGATCGCGATAGCGGTGATCGCCGAGCACGGCGGCGGCGGCGGCTCAGTGGCAGCGCCAATCGGGCGGCAGGTTTTGGATGCTTATCTGCTGCAGAATAACCGGCTTACCCAGGGGGCCGACTCATGAAACTGGCGTTGTTGCAGGAGCTATCCGCAGTTGATGACGAGCGCACTGTTGCGCGCGGTCTGATGACGCGCCTGCACCTTGATTTACCGTTGCTGCTGGGTATCTTGACGGTTGCTGTGCTGGGTTTGACTGTATTGTACAGCGCCTCGCACATGAATCCGCAGCTGGTGGTGCGACAGTGTATTCATGTGCTGCTGGGCTTGATTGTTATGTTCGTGCTGGCCCAGATACCGCCACATTTGATGCGTAGCTGGGCGCTGTGGCTTTATCTGTTCGGGACGCTGCTGCTCGTCGCTGTGCTGTTGATCGGGTCAGTGGGCAAGGGCGCGCAGCGCTGGCTGGATCTGGGGGTGATCCGCTTCCAGCCTTCGGAGCTGATGCGTCTGGCGGTGCCGATGATGATGGCGACATATTTCAGCAATAAACCCCTGCCGCCGCGCTTCAAGCATATGGTGATCGCGGTTCTGATCACCGGAACACCGTTTCTGCTGATTGTTAAACAGCCGGATCTGGGCACCGCTCTGTTAATTGCGATGTCCGGCATTTTTGTGCTGTTCCTGGCCGGGCTGAGCTGGTTCATCATTATCGGGCTGGGGGTGGTGGCAGCGACCGGAGCACCCATGTTCTGGACCTTCATCATGCACGATTACCAGCGCCAGCGGGTTCTGACGTTTCTCAACCCCGAAAGCGACCCGCTTGGTACCGGCTGGAATATCATTCAATCCAAAATTGCTATTGGCTCCGGTGGTTTGTACGGCAAGGGCTGGTTGAACAGCACGCAATCGAGGCTGGATTTCCTGCCGGAAAGTTCCACTGACTTTATCGTCGGCGTTTTTGCCGAGGAGTTTGGCCTGGTAGGGCTGTGTTTGTTGCTGCTGGTGTATTTGTTCATCATCGCCCGCGGGCTGTATATCGCCGGCCAGGCGACCGATGCTTTTTCGCGCTTATTGGCTGGCAGTCTGGCGCTGATATTTTTTGTCTATGTGTTTGTCAATGTTGGTATGGTTAGCGGGATATTGCCGGTGGTGGGCTTGCCATTGCCTTTAGTGAGTTATGGCGGCACGGCGTTGGTGACGATTATGGCGGGATTCGGTATCCTGATGAGTATCGCAACGCATCGAAAACAGGATAGTCGATAGTGAGTAGTCTTCCATTTTTGGTTAAAAGTCTGAAAGCATCATTACTGGCCGGTGGCATGATGGGGATCCTGGCACTGCCGCTGCCTGCCTGCTCGGTCAATCATACGGCGAGCAGTGTGCAGTCTGCAGTGCCGCAACGCACCTTGACAACACCTGCACCGGCGCCGATTGTGCTGGCACAGGCTACTCCGCCCGCCAAACCACTGGCCGGTGCCGGCGTGAACGGATTTATCGATGAGATGGTCGCCAAGCACGGCTTTGACCGGGCTGAGCTGACACGCTTGTTTGCACAAGTTGAAGAACGCGATGACATCATTGCCAAGATCAGCCGCCCGGCGGAAAGAACCAAAGCCTGGTACGAGTATCGGGCTATTTTTCTGGATCAGGCACGGATTGATGGCGGGGTGCAGTTCTGGCGTGATCACCAATCCACCCTGGCACGTGCAACCCAGCAATATGGTGTGCCGGCGGAAATCATAGTGGCTATTATTGGTGTGGAAACCCGCTACGGTCGTATCACCGGCAAGGATCCGGTGCTGGAAGCGCTGGCGACTTTGGCTTTCAGTTACCCCAAACGGGCACCGTTTTTCCGTCAGGAACTGGAGCATTATCTGATTCTGACACGGGATGAACGCATCGATCCGCTCAGTTTGACGGGTTCCTATGCCGGTGCTATGGGGCTTGCTCAATTCATGCCCAGCAGCTATCGGGCCTATGCAGTGGATTTTGATGGCGATGGCCACCGCGATCTGTGGCGTAACCCGGTCGATGCGATTGGCAGCGTCGCAAATTATCTGGCAGCGCATGGCTGGCGTGCCAGTGAGGTGATCGTAACGCCGGCACAGGTACAGGGTGATGGCTATAAAGGTTTGCTTAGCAGCGAGCTGAAACCGGCCTGGTCCCTGCAGCAACTGGCCCAGGCAGGGGTTACTCCCAGTCGGAATGTGGGTAACCCAGGCGATTCGATCCTGCTGGAACTGGAAGGGCGATCCGGCCTGGAGTACTGGCTGGGATTTACTAATTTTTATGTCATTACCCGCTATAACCACAGTCGGTTATACGCGATGGCGGTGTATCAGCTGAGTCAGACGATCCGCCAGGCGATAGCCGGTTAGCGTACTATTTCAAAGCAAATCAATACGTAATGCAGCATGGTTGGAGGCCGGCGATTGGACAGCAGGCTGCGATCAATGCGTGTGTTGGGGGATAAGGTTAATGAATCAATTGCAGGTTGATGTTGTCTTGGCCACTTTGTTGGCATTGACCTTGAGTGCATGCAGTTCGGTATCCGACCAGCCAGGGTCGGCGGGTGCTGCAGTTCAGTCCGGTAACGCCATTGGGCGCATACCGCACGAGCTGCCGCCAAGTCGCTATGGTAACCCCGAGACCTATGAAGTATTCGGTCGCGAATATAGCGTACAAACAACCAGCTATGGTTATCAGAAAAGAGGTATGGCGTCCTGGTACGGGCCAAAATTTCATGGCAAGCGTACATCCAGCGGCACACCCTACGACATGCACCAAATGACCGCTGCGCACAAAACCCTGCCGATTCCCACCTTTGTCCAGGTGACCCGGCTCGATACCGGTCGCAGTATCATTGTAGAAGTTAACGACAGAGGGCCCTTTGTCGATGATCGACTGATTGACCTGTCGTATGCTGCTGCCAAACAGCTGGATATGGTAGGTCCGGGTACGGCCCCGGTGGAAGTCAAAGCTTTGCCGCCCTATCAATATCTGGCACGACATCAGGGACCGCGTCTGCAGCCGAGTCAATCGGGCGAATCGATGATCGCAGCGGCGCAGAACAGCACACCGGCAACCCCTGCCACGACCTTCACCGAACCCCCTGCGGTAACCTCGGTGACAGGGGCCAGAATGCCGCAAAGTACAGCGGCTGAAACACCGACCGTCGCAGCAGTTTATCCAACGCGTCAGAGCGCACCAGCCTTAAAAACAGAGGATCAGACAGCCAGGGGCTCGGTAGCCATAAAACCGGCGGCCAGTCCTGTATCGCCTGTTGTCGCTTCCGCAGTACCTGCCACTTCAGCAAACAACCCGATAGCCGAGCCGCTGCAGCTGTTGCCGACTGTCTCTGTAGCGGCAGGGACTTATACTGCTGCTGCGGCACAGACACCGGAGAGTACCGCGACAACCTCTGCAGGTTCTGCTACTCACAACACGTATCTGCAGGCGGGCGCATTCGCGCAGAAAGCCAGTGCCGAGCGTTTGCGCACATGGCTGAGTCAGTCGCTGGCCTGGGGCGTTCGGGTTGATTCTACCGCGGATACTGTGCATCGGGTCAGGGTCGGGCCGCTGCATGATCCGCAGGATATCGCCGAAGTCCAGCTCACGCTGGCTCAACTTGGTATTCAAAACGCTTATCTGGTGACCCAGACTGACCTGGAGAACTAGCCGCGGTCACCGGAGCCTGGTTTTATTGCTGACGGAAATTTTATTCTTGAAAGCTCCGGGATATACGTTTTGAAACTAACAATAAGTATCCTGCTGTTTTTCCCTATACCCAAACCGAAGCTGTTTTTATGGTTTCTCAATCAGTTTACTAGTTGTAACTCTATGGTTTATCAATGAAATCGAGTAATGTAATTTTCTGCGCCAGCCTGGGATTGCTGGCATGGTTGTGTACGACAGTGCCGGTGTTTGGGCAATTGTCGCTGCCGCCGCCTCCCGAGCTGCCCGTCAAAGGCTATATTCTGATGGATTTCCACAGCGGCCGGATTCTGGCCGAGCAGAATGGTGATCAGCGACTGGAACCCGCCAGTATCACCAAGCTGATGTCAGCTTATCTGGTTTATAAGCGTTTGGCCGAAGGCGTTTTGCGCCCGGACGAAGACGTTTCCATCAGTCGCAAGGCGCAAAGCACGGAAGGTTCGCGTATGTTTGTCGAAGCTGGTACGCGGGTACCAGTAGACGATTTATTGCGCGGCATGGTGGTGCAGTCAGGTAACGATGCCACGGTGGCTCTGGCAGAGCATATTGCCGGCAGTGAAGCAGGCTTTGCGCAGCTGATGAACGATCAGGCGCGGGAACTGGGCCTAAACGGTTCTCATTTTGTCAATGCCAGCGGCTTGCCGCATGAAAATCACTATATGACGGCGTTCGATATCGCCAAGCTCGCACGGGCCATTATCGCGCAGTTTCCGCAATACTATGCGCTGTATTCGGAGCGCAGTTACACCTACAACAATATCACGCAGCATAATCGCAACAAGCTGTTATGGCGCGATTCATCAGTGGATGGCCTGAAAACGGGTCATACCAATAGCGCGGGTTATTGTCTGGCTTCATCGGCCAAACGTGGTGATATGCGCCTGATCGCCGTGGTGCTGGGGGCGGAGCAAGAAAACGACCGCTTCGATGCCAGTATCAATTTGTTGAATTACGGTTTCCAGAATTACGAGACTTACAAGCTCTACGAACGTGGCTATGCACTGACCGATGTACGGGTCTGGAAAGGTTCGCTCAATGAGCTGCCATTAGGGTTTTTAGAGAACATTTATGTCACTCTGCCGAAAGGACGCTATGACGATATGCAGGCTTCATTGCGCGTCAATTCCATCATTGAAGCGCCAGTGAGCAAAGGTCAGATGTTTGGCGCTGTTGAGATCAAACTGGATGACGAAGACGTTGCCAATATTCCTCTGGTGGCTTTGGAAGACGTGTCGGAAGCAGGGTTTCTTGGGAGTCTGAGCGATCAGTTGTTGTTGATGATCAATTCGTTGTTTAACTGATCTGATAGTTTATAAATATTTTGTTTATAAGAAGCTATGAACGAGCAAGCGATAGCCTTTCTGAACGGTCAGTTCCTGCCACTCTCTGAGGCGCGGATATCACCGCTGGATCGGGGATTTCTGTTCGCTGACGGTGTGTATGAAGTAATACCGGTTTATGCCGGCACTATGTTCCGGCTGGAGCCTCATTTACAACGTCTGAACAACAGTCTGGCTGCTATCAGGTTGCCTCTGCAGCAGGACTGGGGCACATTGCTGACAACCCTGATTGCCCGCAATGGCGGCGGTAATCTGTATTTATACCTGCAGATAACCCGGGGCGCGCCGGCTGTGCGCGAGCATGCGTTTCCAACTGAGGCGGTCACGCCTACAGTATTTGCCATGGCCCGTCCGCTCAAACCACAACCAGAGCAGGTGCTGAGCGAAGGCATGAGCCTGGCTCTGGTGGACGATCTGCGCTGGCAGCTATGCCATATCAAAAGCGTGGCTTTGCTGGCTAATGTGCTGGCCCGGCAGGAAGCTGTTGAACGTGGCTGCAATGATGCGTTGCTGGTACGCGATGGCCATTTGACTGAAACCTCGGCAGGCAATGTGTTCCTGATCAAGGACGGTGTTATCTACACACCACCCAAGGATCAGCATATTTTGCACGGTATTACCCGTGAAGTGATTTTGGAGCTTGCCGCCACCAGCCAGATTAGCGTGCGCGAGCAGGCCATCCCAGTCGATTTTCTGGAGCAGGCAGACGAGGTCTGGTTGAGCAGCACCACGCGCGAACTTGTGCCTGTGACATCTGTCAATAACAGCAGCATAGGCGATGGTAAACCAGGCCCGTTATGGCGACGCTTATGGACGCTCTACCAGGATGCGAAAGTGCGTGAGTGCGGGCTGCCCACCTCTGAACCATAAAGATGACCAACGAATCCGACTCCTTATTACAGTTCCCGTGCCCGTTTCCGATCAAGGCAATGGGGCATAGCAGTGCTGATTTCACCGAACAGGTCTGGCAGATCATCCAGCGCCACGCGCCTGACACCGAACGTTCCGAGTTACGTGTGCGACCCAGCCGCAATGGTAAATACCTGGCTGTCAGCATTACTGTCAATGCCACCAGTCGTACGCAACTGGATGGTATTTATCAGGAACTGACCGCCCACGAACAAGTGGTCATGGCGCTGTAAAACGGCTTGACATTGGTGGACATTAAACCGGCAGCGGTGGAACCGGAACTGATCATTCGTGACGTGGGCCTGCGTGACTATCTGCCGGTCTGGCGCAGCATGCAGGATTTTACTGCAAGCCGCACAGCCGAGACAGCCGACGAGCTGTGGGTCGTGCAACACCCGCCGATTTTCACGCAGGGCCTGAACGGCAAGCCTGAACATTTGCTGGCACCGGGCGAGATTCCCGTTGTGCAGATCGATCGTGGCGGGCAGGTGACCTATCATGGTCCCGGCCAGCTGATTGTTTATTGCCTGCTCGATCTGCGCCGCAAGCAACTGGGGGTTCGGCAACTGGTCACACTGCTGGAACAGTCGGTCATCGAATTGATGGATGGCTACGGGGTCGAAGCGTATAGTAAGGCCGATGCGCCGGGGGTTTACGTGGCCGAGCGCAAGCTGGCTTCATTGGGTTTACGCGTGCGGCGCGGTTGCAGTTATCACGGCCTCAGTCTCAATATTGACATGGATCTCGGTCCTTTTGAGCGCATCAATCCCTGCGGTTATTCGGGCTTACGCATGACCCAGGTACGGCAACTCGGTATTGATGCCAGCATACGAGATATTACGAATGATCTGTTGCGCATTATGAGATATTCTATGCGCTATACCGAATATAGCTCCACCCGCGCATGGCCGCTGTCTGCAGTAGACACGATAAGAGGATAACAATTATGTCTGACGCCAAGTCCGGCACCCCGCCGGCGAACACGAAATCATCAACCCGTCCTGTGCCGGTTCAGCGTGGTGTGAAATTGCGCGGCTCGGAAAAAATGGCACGGATTCCAATCAAGATCGAACCCACCCGGCCAGAGCAAAAACTGCGCAAACCCGCCTGGATTCGCGCCAAATTTCCGGGCACTCCGGAAGTTAACCGGCTGAAGCAGGTGTTACGGGATAATCATTTGCACACAGTGTGCGAAGAAGCCAGTTGTCCTAATTTGGGCGAATGCTTCGGGCATGGCACCGCAACATTTATGATCATGGGCGATATCTGCACGCGCCGCTGTCCGTTTTGCGATGTAGCACATGGTCGTCCCAATGCGCTTGACCCTGACGAACCCGCTAACCTGGCTCGTACTATCAAGGCGATGGGCTTGCGCTATGTCGTCATCACCTCGGTCGATCGGGATGATTTGCGCGACGGTGGTGCGGGGCATTTTGTGGATTGCATCAGCAGCATCCGGCAAGCGTGTCCAGAGGTGAGAATTGAAATCCTGACGCCGGATTTTCGGGGCCGTATGGACGTGGCGCTGGCATTGATGGAGCAGGCACCACCGGATGTTTTCAACCACAATCTGGAAACCATACCACGGCTGTATAAAAAAGCCCGGCCAGGTTCTGATTATCAATATTCGCTGACGCTGTTGCAGCAATTCAAGCAATATCACCCACAGGTGCCGACCAAATCCGGTCTGATGCTGGGTCTGGGCGAGGAGCTGGATGAAGTAGAGCAGGTCATGCGTGATTTGCGTGCGCATGAGGTCAATATGTTAACGCTGGGACAGTATCTGCAGCCCAGCCAATACCATCTGCCGGTAAGCCGTTATGTAACGCCGGCTGAGTTCGATCATCTGCGCGAAGTGGGTGAAGCACTCGGTTTTTCGCACGTGGCATCCGGCCCGATGGTGCGTTCGTCCTATCATGCCGATCTGCAGGCCAAGGATGTCGTTTAGCAGATCTTGACTGTGGGCGCAGCCTCGCTTACCCTAGCGCTATGAATCAATTATCGTTTGACCAGCAAATTCTACGACTAAGCAGCCCGGTCGCTCGCTAGAGCACCGGGCAGTGCGGTTTTTTGTTGGGCTAACGGTAATGATTAATGTCTTATATCTCTATCTGCAATTTCTTTCCTTCTGAACACTTAGCATCGTCCCCCAGGGGCGTGTTGCTCGGTTTGCTGCTACGACTACCCAGCGGTCGTCGGGACTAGCGGCTGCCCGGCGGCCGTATTCGATTCGTGTTTTTTTGGCCGTGTCTTATCTACACTACACCTAAGCGAATTTTACGGAGCGCAAACCATGAGCATGATCAATCCTCGCGATAAATACCCGGCAGTTGAACCCATTCATTTGCCGGATCGGCAATGGCCGTCCAAGGTCATTACCGAACCACCCATCTGGTGCAGTGTCGATCTGCGCGATGGTAACCAGGCACTGGTCGAGCCAATGGGGCCAGAGCGCAAAAAGCGTATGTTTAACCTGTTGGTTAAACTGGGCTTTAAGGAAATAGAAGTAGGCTTTCCTTCGGCTTCGCAAACTGATTTCGACTTTGTCCGTCAACTTATCGAAGAAGATTTGATTCCTGCTGATGTCACGATCCAGGTTCTGACGCAGGCCCGCGAGCATTTAATTGAGCGCACGTTTGAATCCGTGCAGGGTGCCCGTCGGGCAATCGTGCATGTTTACAATGCAACAGCGCCTTTATTTCGGCGGGTAGTGTTCAATACAGATGTTCAGGGTGTGACCGACATTGCGGCGCAAGCAGCTGCGCATATCAAAGCACTGGCGGCTGAACGGCCGGAGACCGAATGGGTATTCCAATATTCACCGGAACTGTTCACCAATACCGAGCTGGAAGTCTCCAAAGCTGTCTGCGAAGCGGTTATGGATGTTTATCAGCCAACCCCGGAGCAGCGTGTAATTTTTAACCTCCCTGCTACGGTGGAAGCAACGTCTGCGAATATTTATGCGGACCAGATCGAATGGTTTTGCCGCAATATCAAAAACCGCGACTGCGTTATTGTCAGTCTGCATCCGCATAATGACCGGGGCACGGGAGTGGCTGCGGCAGAACTGGGCATTATGGCGGGTGCCGACCGGATTGAGGGCACTTTGTTCGGTAATGGCGAGCGTACCGGCAATGTCGATGTTGTCACCCTGGCTTTGAACATGTTCTCTCAAGGAATAGATCCTCGGCTGGATTTTTCCGATATCAATGAAGTTGTACACTGCGTCGAATACTGCAATCAATTGCCGGTACATCCGCGTCATCCCTACGGCGGAGAGCTGGTTTTTACGGCCTTCTCTGGATCGCACCAGGACGCTATCAAGAAGGGGTTTGCGGCGCGCAAACAATCCAATAGCGGTGTTTGGGAAATGCCTTACCTGCCAGTCGACCCACAGGATCTGGGGCGCTCTTACGAGGCGGTTATTCGGGTTAACAGTCAGTCCGGGAAAGGCGGTATAGCGTATTTACTGGAGCAGGACTACGGCCTGCAATTGCCTCGGTTATTGCAGGTGGAATTCAGTAATGTGGTGCAAGCCATTACTGATCAGACGGGCAGGGAGCAGACATCTAAAGAGATTTGGCAGGCGTTCCAGGATGAATACCTGCAGACGGACAACCCGTATCAGTTCGTCGAATATCGCACCAAACCGGACAGCCACGCGTCTGAAGTGCGCCAGATTACTGCCAAAATTCGCAGCAATAGCCAGGAAGAGCAGATTACAGGTCGCGGTAACGGGCCTATTGATGCGTTTCTGGATGCACTTGCCTCGCGCTACGGTATCGATATGCGGGTTGTAGACTATCGGGAGCATGCGATTAGCAGTTCGGGGCATCATGGCGATGCCACCGCGGTTTCATATATCCAGCTGCAATCAGCGCAGAATAAACCTTTTTTGGTGTTGGCATGCACAAAAACATCGTAACAGCATCCTTGCTGGCGGTGTTAAGTGCTGTGAACCGTTCCACGAAGTCAGCTAATCTGTTGGCAACTTTCTTAAGCAATAGCTTTGCTATGAAAGCCCCTCTATAAAGGGGCTTTCTGGTATTACTCAAAACATCTGTCTGAAAATCTGGATTGTTGAGCAACCGCCTGCGCAATAGTGTCCGGCCAGAGTCAGCGGGCAGCGGCCTGGGGCGGATATGCTATACTTATAGATCACTATCCGAATTCTAATAATACTCCATAATCCCACTGTTATTGCCCCATGGCGCTACGCTGTTAGTGCTATCCCGGTTTGGAGCACACCCATGGGGAAGAACCCAGTTTGGAGCCAGTTTGGAGAACGATAAGGTCATGCAATCTAGCGATAAGCTGACGCGCTTTTCCGATAGCTCAGCTAACGGTTTGTCGCGTAACAAGGTATTGCGTAAGCTGATCGAGCAGTCCGGGCCACCTATTCTGATTGGTGTCGCAGGTGATAGCGGCAGCGGTAAAACCACCTATACCAACGGACTGCGTCGCATGCTTGGGCATGATATCGTCGGTACAATTGCCTGTGACGGTTACCATAAGGAGAACCGGCCGCAACGGCGCCGCAGTGGCCAGATTCCGCTGGACCCGGAGGCGAATCATCTGGATTTGCTGTATCAGCATCTGCTCGCACTAAAACGGGGTGAGCAGGTACAGGTGCCTATTTACAATCACCGTACCGGTACTTTTGATGCTCCACGTCCTTTGACTGCGCCGCCGATTCTGGTGGTTGAGGGGTTACACGCGCTCTATCCGCAGTTTTTACCGTTGCTGGATTTCGCGATTTTTGTCGAGCCAGACCGGGATATCAAGCAGCGTTGGAAGATTGCCCGTGACTTGAGATATCGCGGCCATATTGTCGAGTATCTTACTGCTGAGATACGGCAGCGCGAAGCAGGCTATAAGCGCTGGATAGAATTCCAGAAAACCGACGCTAATGCGGTCATTAAAATCCACCAGAGCCATTTGCAGCATCTTTCCGATTATCAGTTGGAAGTGGAATTGCCGCAGGATACTTACCATATGGAAGTGATTTTCCAGCCGGTCAGTATGCCGCTGCCTGATTTGCGCGTGCCTATCAATCTGGCCCGCATGTTGGGTGAAGAGCCAAACCCCTTTATGCTGTCAGTGGTGCCGTGTCGTTACTGGGGGCGGCGGGCGAATGTGATTCATCTCGATGGCATTATGACTCGGCGTAATGTGCTGGCACTGGAACGGCAGATTGTCGAGTTTACCGGTATCCCGTTGCGGGCAGGCGATCCGGATCAGCAGCATGAGCGTATGTCGGCCTTGCAGTTTACCCAGTTACTGGTCACCTGGCCGATCCTGGAACACATCGCGCATATCCTGCAAAAGCGCAACGAACACAGCTGTACGCCACCGGCCTGTGGCTGAGCGTCATTTGTTTTCAACGCTACTTCTTATAAGGCTGCTGCGTTTGATCCAGGCGCGGGAGTGCCAGCACCTGCTGTTCTTTCGGCAACGCCAATTGCTGCTGTAAATAGGCTGCCCGTTCCGCGATACCCGGTGGTTTTTCATACTGATTACGCAGAAAGCGGGTTAACCAGCTGGGACCGTCAGTAATATCGGGGGCCAGTTCGAGCGCGCTTGTATAGCTTTGCAGCGCTTTCTGGTGCTCCCCCAGACGATCATAGGCAATACCCATATTGGCGTAAAAACCTGCGGTATCCGGTGCTATCGCCAGTAATTCCTGATACAGGGCAATGGCTTCGCGCTCGCGTCCCAGCATGATTAATGTTTCGGCCAAGCCGCGTTTCGCCGCTTGATGGTCAGGGTTGGCGCGCAAGGCGGACTGGTATTCAGCCAGTGCATGAGGATAATCGCCCTCGGCGAAATAGTTACTGGCGGCGTGGTAGGCAAAATCGCCAGGCGCTTTGTCCTGCATGAAGTCGTAGACCGACCAGGCAACCCAGGCGAGCGCCATGATCAGAGCGGTGGTTTTCAAAAAACGATAGCTGCGTTCGGTCATGTTCTCAGGATATTGTCTGCAATACATTCAGATGAAAAAAATACGAGAACGCCAAGGCAACGAGAAACCCGATAATGCGCGCTCGTTTCAGCTGCGCATGGATTTCCTGCTGGTTTAAGGGGTGTTCTTGTTTGCGTTGCAGACGGCGCACACTCAAGACCCAGATAAGCTTGCTGATCGGGAAAAACAAGAGGGCGGTCAGCAGCAGCACCGAACCGAATTGATAAATCTGGACAATACTCATTTAGGCTGAAATGAAAAAGGGGAGGGCTGGCCTCCCCTGTAAATAAGCTGAAAATCAGCGGCTCATAACGTAAGCGCCGTGACCATGACCTTCCTCGACTAAGGCTTCCACTTCCGTGTTCGGGACGGTGGACATTTCCATCTTATAGGCCAACAGCCACATCATGAAACAGCCCAGAACCCAGAACAGGATCTGCCACGACCAGATCGAGGGAATGCCAAACAGCCAGGTGCTGGGGTCGTTAGGATCGCCAAATACAGTATTGCCGATGACTGCGCCGGGACCGATCGCAAAGAAGAACCAGGACAGCGTTAATATCCAGGCCAGTGGCACCAGGCCTTTTTTCTCGTTTGGCAGACTGGCGTGCTGGCGCAGGAAGATATGGAATTTCATGCGATGCTCGCGACCTGCCCAGGTTTGGGTGATGGCCGAGATGATAATCGCTACGCCCAGGTTACAGATAATGCCCCAGCCAGCAGAGTGAATTGTCAGCGGCCATTTGCCCCAAAGCGGTTCCATCTCCAGCCAGGGCCAGATCTCGGCACCGGTGCTATCGGTCATGGTGACCGCGATCAGGCCGGCGATCAGGCCAAGGACGATGCCGGGCCGGGTTAGGAAGGGCCACCAGCATACTGCAATCAGGGCCGGCCACATCTGGAACCCGTAAGCTACTGCCAGGCCACCCAGTAGCACCAACGCCTGGTTCGATACGGTTGCAACGTATAAAGCGGCTGCCACAATGGCCAGTACGCAAAGCCGACCCCAGAATTTCTGTGCCGCATCGGAGGCATTTGGCATGATGAACCGGCGCAGGATATCGCGGGTAATCATTGAGCCGGCGGTGGACATATAGGCAGCGCCCGTCGACTGCATGGCAGCCAATGCGCAAACGGATAACAAACCGACCAGCCAGGGCGCGATATTGCCCATCAGATGGATCAGCTGCGGCACCAGCATGCCGCCTTTACCAATGGAGTCCAGCAAATCCTTGCCGCCTAGTCCTTCCCCCAGCACATTGTTGACCAAATCTGGATGTGCGGCCATGAATTTCAGATCGGCACCCAGAAAATGGGTGCCAAGACCCTGGATGGCGGTGAAAACGAACAAAATCAGACCTATGAAAAAGAAGAGGCCCATACTTGTTGCGGTGCGAACGGTGCCGGTGATTTATTGGCAAACGCCCACATGGAGAATGCCGGAGCGGACTGAATACCCATTAAGGCAAACATATAGGTCAATACCATGATGCCGCTCCAGGCACCACCTTGCGCGCTGGGCCCGTTACTGACCATTTGAATCACACCGGGTATAGCAACATAGCTGCTGTAGCCGTCTGGTGTTGTCTTGCCGAAATCGGCGCTGCCATCGGTTACATGGGCCAAAGCGGCCAGTCCCTGCGGCAGGTCGGGGATATAGTAGAAAGCAATCAGACCGATAGCCACAATACCGGCTGCCAGCAGAATGCACTGCAGGGTGTCGACGTAGGCCACCGCCCGCAGGCCGCCGGAAGCAACATAAATAGCCACTACAATCGACAGCAGCCACATACCGGCATCCACGCCGCTTAGCCATCCCCCGGTGAGTTCGGATACCCAGATGCCGAGCTGGCCATCGGTCAGGACCTCAAACAGGAAACCCGAAG
This sequence comes from Gammaproteobacteria bacterium, assembly GCA_041396125.1. Classification (GTDB taxonomy): domain Bacteria; phylum Pseudomonadota; class Gammaproteobacteria; order Competibacterales; family Competibacteraceae; genus JAWKZG01. The sequence goes on from JAWKZG010000008.1 coordinate 33,440, forward strand.
CGCGCAACTGGATACCCAGATAGGGAATTGAAAAAACCAGCGCCACCAGAACCGTCAGTAAACGTGCGGTATCCGACTTGAAGTAGGCATACAGCATCTCTCCCGGTGTGACAAAACCGAAGCGCTTGCCCAGCATCCACTGTCGTTTCAGGAATAAAACGCCGGTAAACGGGATCGTGATGGCGTAAAACGACGCGTAAGCGTATTGGAATCCATCGGTATAGATTGTTCCGGGGTGACCGACGAAGGTCCAGCCCGAGAATGACGTTGCGGTGGCCGCCAGGACAAAGACCCAAAGGCCAAGGCCGCGCCCCGCTATCATATAATCCGTTGCCGTTTTGGAACTGAGCGCCCCCTTGATACCCCAAAAAAGACAATAGGCCCAGTACAGCCCGACAAAGATGAACAACCAAAGGATTTTTGGATCTAAATCCTGCAGGTTTAAATTCTCCAAAGATGCCATAGATCAACCTCGCTGTGTGCGTTTATTATGCGGAATTATTCGATATGTAAATTGTAGTCGATATGTAAGGTTATAGGTTGTCGGATTGCAAGAAGTTGTTTGCTGTCGGATATCTGGTCGTTATTATTTCACAGACTCAGGGGTTTAGTATAACTTCACGACAGTAAGAGATTGTCGCCTATGATTAATATTGAACACGCGGAAAACGGAACGCTCCAGCGGATTATATTGCAGCCAAACCAGTCTATATCGTGGCGAGGGGTTGTTTGCTTCTATGCCAGCCTGCTGCTGGTGTCAGGGGGGCTGGCCGGGGGGCTGGCGATGTTGGGGTTTTGGCCCATTCTGCCGTTCGCGGGCCTGGAGATGCTGCTTCTGGGGATCGTGATGTATCTGGTTGCCAGGCGCGGACAGCAGCGCGAGGTGATTTCGGTCAGTCCGGAAATTATTTTGATCGAGAAAGGGCGTTTTTATCCTGAACAGCGCTGGAAATTCTTCCGTATTTGGGCCAAGGTTATCTTGGAGCGCTGTCCTAAACAATGGTATCCTAGCCGACTATTGATTCGCTCTCATGGCCGGGGCGTCGAAATCGGGCGGTTCCTTAATGAAGACGAGCGGCAACGCTTGGCTACGGAGTTACGGCGAGGTCTCTAACTCCATAGCTTGCGTGGTCTTTTGTTTTTGTGCGAATCTATATTCAATAATCCTTATAAATCCTTAAATATTTAATTTGAAGCGGAGAAAGCACTACATGCTAGCTAACCTCCTTGCGCGTTGGCGTTTGCTCGTCCAGTCGCTAGCCGTGATTCTTGCATCGTCAGTGTGGAGTTCATCAGCATTGGCGGACTGGAAACTGAACATGCCTGTCGGTGTCACGCCGACCAGTCAAGATATCTACGGTCTGCACATGCTGATTTTCTGGATTTGCGTGATCATCGGCATTGTTGTGTTCGGAGCGATGTTTTATTCCATCTTTCATCATCGCAAGTCACGCGGTGCGATACCGGCAAAATTCCATGAAAGCACCACTGTTGAACTGGCCTGGACTATTGTTCCCCTGCTGATCTTGGTGGCGGTCGCGATACCTGCCACACGCACACTGATCGCGATGGAGCAGACCGGGGATTCCGAAATCACCATCAAGGCCACCGGCTATCAATGGAAATGGAAATACGATTATCTGGAAGACGACATCGGATTTTTCAGCACGCTCTCGACCCCACGGGAAGAGCTTTACAATCTGGCTGAGAAAAACGAGCACTACCTGCTGGAAGTCGATAATCCGCTGGTTTTGCCGGTGAATACCAAAATCCGGCTGCTGACTACAGCAGCGGATGTTATTCACGCCTGGTGGGTGCCGGAACTGGGTCTTAAACGCGATGCTATTCCTGGTTTTATCAATGACAACTGGATGATCATCGAAAAAACCGGCACTTATCGTGGCCAATGTGCTGAGCTGTGCGGCAAGGACCATGGCTTTATGCCCGTTGTGGTCGAGGCGCTCAGCAAAGAAGATTACGCCAAATGGGTAGCCGAGCAGAAAGGCGAAACGACCGCTGACGCAAGCCAGGCCGCAGGTGCTGCCGCGACCCAGACCGATGCTGTTTCCAGCGATGCTGCGCCGGCGCAAGCTGCTGCTGATCGGGAATGGAGCATGGACGAGTTGATGGCCAAAGGTGAGCAGGTTTATGGCCAGCATTGCGTAGCCTGTCACCAGCCTAATGGTCAAGGTGTTCCACCAACATTTCCAGCACTCAACGGCGGTGCAATTGCCACCGGACCTGTTGATGCGCATATCGATATTGTTATGCACGGCAAAGCCGGTACGGCAATGGTTGCGTTTGGCGCTCAGTTAAATGATGAAGATATCGCTGCGGTCATCACTTACGAGCGCAATGCCTGGGACAACAAAGTCGGCGATATGGTGCAACCTGCCGCCATCAAAGCTTTACGGTAATTGGGAGGTAATTTCTATGGCAACTGCAAGTCATGCCCATGATGAGCAACATGACCACGGTCCCGCGAAAGGTCTAACGCGCTGGCTGTTCACAACGAACCATAAAGACATCGGTACGTTGTATTTACTATTTTCGCTGGCGATGTTTTTCATCGGCGGCTTGATGGCTCTGGTAATTCGCGCCGAGTTGTTTCAACCAGGTTTGCAAATCGTCGAGCCACATTTCTTTAACCAGATGACGACCATGCACGCGCTGATCATGATTTTCGGCGCAGTCATGCCCGGTTTCGTCGGTTTGGCCAACTGGCTGGTGCCGATGATGATTGGCGCGCCGGATATGGCGTTGCCACGCATGAACAACTGGAGTTTCTGGATACTGCCTTTCGCATTCACGATGCTGTTGTCCACGCTCTTTATGGATGGTGGTGGCCCGGCTGGCGGCTGGACGCTGTATCCACCGCTGGTGTTGCAGACTGGAGCAGCGTTTCCCTTTGTGATCCTGTCAGTGCATTTGATGGGCTTCTCGTCCATCATGGGCGCGATCAATATCGTGGCAACCATCCTGAATATGCGGGCACCGGGCATGACCCTCATGAAAATGCCCTTGTTTGTCTGGACCTGGCTGATTACCGCGTATCTGCTGATTGCCGTTATGCCGGTACTGGCGGGTGCGGTTACCATGTTGCTGACCGACAAGTTTTTCGGTACTACCTTTTTCAGCGCGGCTGGTGGTGGTGATCCGGTGATGTTCCAGCATATTTTCTGGTTCTTCGGTCATCCTGAAGTGTACATCATGATTTTGCCGGCATTCGGTATTGTCTCGCAGATTATCCCCACTTTTGCACGCAAGCCCCTGTTCGGCTATAGCTCTATGGTGTACGCGACGGCCTCGATTGCGTTTCTGTCCTTCATCGTCTGGGCGCACCACATGTTCACGGTGGGTATGCCCCTGACCGGCGAGCTGTTCTTTATGTACGCCACCATGTTGATTGCGGTGCCGACCGGTGTGAAGGTGTTTAACTGGGTTGCCACCATGTGGAAAGGCTCGATGACCTTCGAAACGCCCATGCTGTTTGCAATCGCGTTCGTGATTTTATTCACTATCGGCGGTTTTTCGGGCTTGATGCTGGCTATCACACCGGTTGATTTCCAATATCACGATACCTACTTTGTTGTCGCCCATTTCCATTATGTGCTGGTAACCGGCGCGGTATTTTCCATTATCGCAGCAGCGTACTACTGGCTGCCGAAATGGACGGGTAATATGTACGATGAAAAGATGGGCAAAATCCACTTCTGGATTTCGGTTATCGGTGTGAATATTCTGTTTTTCCCGCAGCATTTTCTTGGGCTGGCAGGTATGCCGCGCCGAATTCCGGATTACGCTCTGCAGTTTTCCAACTGGAACATGGTGAGCTCTATCGGGGCATTCATTTTCGGTTTCTCGCAGCTGCTATTCCTGTATATCGTTATTAAAACGATACGGGGCGGCGAAAAAGCGACCGATCGGGTATGGGAAGGTGCGCATGGTCTGGAATGGACACTGTCCTCGCCGCCGCCTTATCATTCATTCGATACGCCGCCTGAAATTAAAGCTGCTGACGCTCACAGCTAAAAAGCTGTTTGCGATCGGGTTTAGCAGGTCTGGCTTATGTATCCGCAACGGTTCTATGCCTGCGCGTGCGGGCATAGAACCGGCGGGGTTAAGTAAATAGGTTTATGTGTGGATAGTGAATCAACTCGCCGTGCTGCGGCCAATCGCCGTACTTTGCTGTTGCTGGGAGCGATAGCACTGGCGTTTTATATCGGCATCATGATTATTATGGCAGTGCGATGAACAAAACAGATCTGAAGCGGGCTAATCGTCGCCTGGTGACCAAGCTGGCAATAGCCGGTATAGCCATGTTCGGCTTTGGTTATGCGCTGGTGCCTTTATATGATGTGTTCTGTGAACTGACCGGGTTTGGCGGCCGCACGGTGCGAGCCGAAAATAGCGTGGAGCAGGTCGTCGATGAACAGCGTCTGGTGACAGTGGAGTTTGTCGCCAACCTGAATATCGATGCACCCTGGGAGTTTAAGCCTGACGATGTAAAAATGCAGGTGCATCCCGGTAAGTTTTATCAGACCAGTTATTATGCACGCAACCTTACCGATGAGAACATCACCGGACAGGCCGTTTATAATCTGGCACCGGCTCAGGCCGGGCGGTTCTTCAAAAAAATAGAGTGTTTTTGCTTTACGCAACAGGAATTTGGGGCAAAAGAGGATAAAGAAATGCCTATCTTGTTCCAGATCGATCCTGAACTGCCGCCGGAGATTTCGACAGTTACACTATCCTACACGTTCTACCGCTTTGCACCAGAGTCCTAGCAGCTCAAGTCTGGCTGGGGACTGACCGGGTTTACAGGGCGAATGTCTGTGTAGCTTGCCCTGGAACGGTCAGTTTATGTGAAACGCCGACAAGTGTTGCGCAGCGGTTTGCAATAAACTAATCCAGAACACCGAATTTTAGTTACCACAAGAGAGAATCAGTATATGGGTAGTCAAGCACACGGGGGTTACTACATTCCCCATGGCAGTCACTGGCCAATCATTGGCTCAGTCGGCTTATTCATTACCATGGTCAGTTTTGCCAATTACCTGAATGGTAATGCGCCTTTCGCGCTTATTCTGCTGGGTTTGGCCATCGTTTTTTTTATGATGTATGGCTGGTTCGGCGTTGTCATCAAGGAAAGCGAAGGTGGTCTTTATAATGACCAGGTCGATACGTCATTTCGCTGGGGTATGGGCTGGTTCATTTTCTCGGAAGTCATGTTTTTTGCGGCATTTTTTGGCGCGCTGTTCTATGCGCGGGTATTTATATTGCCGTGGCTGGGCGGCGAAGCCGACTCCAAATTTATAACCCATACCCTGTTATGGCCTGATTTCAGTGCTATGTGGCCGAGCAATGGGCCGAGCAAAATTGGCGGTGAATTTGAAGTCATGAGCGCCTGGTTTCTGCCTACGCTCAATACCCTGATCCTGCTGTCCAGCGGCGCAACCATAACCTGGGCGCATTGGGGTTTACTGAAAGGCAATCGTAAGCAGCTGCAGCTTGGCCTGCTTGCAACCGTCTGCCTGGGGTTTTTGTTCGTGGTCCTGCAAGCCGTGGAATATGGCCATGCTTATCATGAGTTGAATCTCAGACTTGACTCAGGAATTTACGGCAACACCTTTTTCATGCTGACTGGTTTTCATGGTCTGCATGTCACTATTGGTGCGATTATCCTGACGGTGATTTTCCTGCGTAGCCTAAAAGGCCATTTCACCCCCAAGCGGCATTTTGCTTTTGAAGCTGCCGCCTGGTACTGGCACTTTGTGGACGTGGTCTGGCTAGGTCTGTTTATCTTCGTTTATCTGTTATAAAAAACAGTGGGTGGGCGGCAAGGTCTTAATTGCCGCCCACAACAGGTACGGGCAGCAGGCTGTGCGGTGCCAGCCAGCCAAGTGCGTAGCTGATAATAATCAATACCAGCAATAACAGTGAGAGGCTGATCCGTATGGTCAGCGCTCGCGCGAGCTGTTCCCCGGATCCCTTGCGATGTAGTAAATGCTTAAGCCCGGAAGCCAGGCTGATGATGATGACTGCTAGTAAAATCAGGATGATTATTTTAATGGGTGACATGGTGCTCTGTCCGGTTAAAGAGCACTGAGTATAGCTAAAAAGTCTGGCACTTAAAAAAACTGTTATGTCTTTATATATCGCAGGTCGCGAATTCCGACCCTCCTTATTCCCCACCCTGGCTACCCTGTTATTGCTGCCGCTATTGCTGGGCCTGGGTCTTTGGCAGTGGCAGCGAGCCGAGCAGAAACAGGCTTTACAGGATGCATTTCAAACTCGCGTGAGACAAGAGGCAGTGGCGTTGCAGACGCTCGCAACACCGGCTGACGAGTTATATCGGACAGTAACTGCAGAGGGCCGCTACGATAGTGCGCATCAAATCCTGCTGGACAATCAGGTGTATCAGGGACAGCCGGGATATTATGTATACACACCCTTACGGCTAACGGATCAGCAGTCGGCTGTTCTGGTTAATCGAGGTTGGGTACCGTTGGGTGAGAGCCGCGCTCAACAGCCTGTCGTGTCGCTGAATGAAGCGGACATTCATGTGGCGGGCCGGCTCGGCCAGCCAACCAATCCAGGTATTCTGCTCGACAATCCGCGTACTGATCAATGGCCTAAAGTAGTACAGCATATTGATTACAGCGAGTTGTCCCAGGCACTGGAATATACTCTAACAGACGTGGTCATACTGCTGGACCCCGCTGCCCCGGACGGCTATGTGCGTAACTGGCAGCCGACATTTGGCGGTATGGGGCCGGAGCGGCATATTGGTTATGCTGTACAGTGGTTTGCCCTGGCGATAACATTGATCATAATTTATATCGTAATGAATTTTAAACGTTCTTCTACACCCAAACTATGACAGCAGCAGCAACAAAACGCGCTAAATCCGCTAAGCCCAGCACCACGCGCAACCGCGTTTTTTTGGTCTTACTGATCGCGCTGTTTGCGATCCCTCCTCTAGCTGCCTGGTTGCTGATTGACAAATGGCGACCGGAAGGCGTGGTTGCGCACGGCGAACTGCTCACCCCAGCGCGACCCTTGCCAGCTTGGCAAGGACGGGATAGCAACAGCGGTCAGCCGAATGATGCCAACGTGCTGCGTGGGCGCTGGAACATGGTCTATCTCAGCTCTGGCGAGGAATGCAACCAGGTCTGTGAAACCAGTTTATACAATATGCGGCAGCTGAAAATCGCTTTGGGCAAGGACATGGAGCGGGCGCAAACTGTGCTGCTGCTGCTGCAGGCACCTGACAGCGAACTGTCGAGCTGGCTGGAGCAGGAGCACCCCGCTATGCTGAAATTCGTGCTGGATGATAATACACTATCAGGTTTCATGGCTGAGGCTTTCGGCGGCGCTGCGGTTGATCAGGGCATTTATCTGGTCGATCCTTTAAGTAATGTATTTATGCGCTATGATCCGGATGTGAATCCCCACGATATTCTGAAAGATCTCCAACGCCTGTTTAAATATTCCAAGCTAGGCTAATCAGACCGGTTGCCCGGAGCGGTGGCCCAGGTCGGTTGCAATGAATCGGTTAATGATGAACACGAATACTCATATACAGCAGTGGCACTCCAGCTTGCGTCAGCATTGGCGTGATTATTTCGAGCTGACCAAGCCTAAAGTCGTTACCCTGATCACGTTTACCGCGATGGTGGGCATGTTCCTTTCTACCCGCAGCGTGGTGCCCTGGGAGATATTAATTTTTGGTTCGCTGGGCATTGCATTGGTTGCAGGGGCGGCGGCAGCCATAAACCATCTGGTTGATCAGCGCATCGACACCATCATGGCGCGTACCCAGCGGCGCCCCTTGCCCCGCGGTCAGCTGGATTCCCGGCAGGTCCTGATATTTGCCGGTTGCATCGGGATGATCGGCATGGCCATGCTGTTCGCCTTCACCAATGTGCTGTGTGCGATGCTGACATTTGCCTCGCTGATTGGCTATGCCGTGGTCTATACCATGTACCTGAAGCGTGCGACGCCACAAAATATCGTGATCGGTGGAGCAGCCGGTGCGGCACCGCCACTGCTGGGCTGGGTTGCGGTAACCGGGCAGGTTGATCCAGGTGCTTTGCTGCTGTTTTTGATTGTTTTTGCCTGGACTCCGCCGCATTTCTGGGCGCTGGCGATTCATCGCTGCGCCGACTACGCTGAAGCGGAAGTGCCCATGCTGCCGGTTACTCACGGTATCGCATTCACCAAGCTGCATATCCTGCTGTATACCATTCTGCTGCTGATCATTACCATATTGCCGTATTTGATTGGTATGAGCGGCGTGCTGTATCTGGCCAGCGCACTGGTACTGGGCGGACGGTTTTTATGGTATGTCTGGCGTCTGTACCGGGCCGATGACAACAAGCTGGCTATGGCAACGTTCTGGTTCTCGATTATTTATCTGTTCGGCCTGTTTGCGGCCCTGATGATTGATCACTACGTGCTGATCGCCCCGACCCAGATTATTGCCTGGTTGTCCTGAGCCAGACGCTGGATCGTTTTATCTTCTTCCGTCGGATTTTTTAATGCCTGGATTCCCCTCCGCGCGGGAATAACAGGCGTTTTGCATATCTCTCAAGCGTGACCGGCGGGTTGATCCTGCAAGCGGTATAGACTTGCATAGACCCCATTGGCTGCCAGCAACTCTGCATGGCAGCCGGTTTCCACAATCCGGCCCTGCTGTAGCACCACAATCCGGTCGGCGTTCTCGATAGTCGATAATCGATGCGCTACCACCAGTGCTGTGCGACCTTGACGCAATCGATCCAGGGCCGCTTGCACCTGGCGCTCGGATTGGGTATCGAGCGCTGAGGTGGCTTCATCCAGAATCAGCACCGGTGCATTTTTCAGCAAGGCCCGTGCGATAGCAATACGTTGCCGTTGTCCGCCGGACAGGCGAGTGCCGTTTTCACCGATCAGCGTCTCAAAACCATCCGGCAGGGCCTGAATAAACTCCAGTGCATACGCGTTTTGAGCCGCTTTTAACAGGTCGTCGCGACTGACCTCGCGTGCACTGCCGTAGCTGATATTGGCGGCGATCGTGTCGTTGAACAGTAGCACCTGCTGCCCCACATACGCGATTTGAGCACGTAAATCAGCCAGTCTCAGTTCATTCAGTGGAATATCGTCCAGTAAAATCCGACCGCTATCGCAATCATAAAAACGCGGCAATAAATTCACCAGTGAGCTTTTACCACTGCCGGACGCGCCGACGAACGCAATGGTTTCACCGGGCGCTATCGTCAAATCAATCTGCTGCAAAACGCTCGGCTTATTGACAGGAGCTGAAGCCGAAGCCGAAGCCGAATCGGGATAACTGAAACTGACTTGCTGGAAGCTGATTTTCCCTCGCGCCCGCTGCAGTCGTCGGGTGCCCTGGTCAGGCTCGCTGTCATCATCCAGCAGTGAAAAGACGCTCTCTGCTGCTGCCAGTCCTCGCTGCAAGGATTCGTTCAGCTTGGTCAGCCGCTTGATCGGTGCCAATAACAGCGCCATCGCGCCAAATAAGGAGACAAACCCGCCGACGGTAATATCATCCATGGCTGCCCGTTGCGAGGCCATATAGATCACTGCAGCCAATCCCAGCACGGTCAGAAACTGCACAATCGGCACACTGCCCTGGGAGGCCACAGTCAGCTTCATACTGTAGCGCCGCACCCAGTTGTTAACGGCCCGAAAACGCGTTGTCTCGTAGTCCTGGCCACCGAAAATTTTGATAACCCGGTGGCCTTGCAGCACTTCATCGATCACATGGTTCAGGTCACCTATGGTTTCCTGCAGCTGACGACTCAGGCGGCGCAGGCGGTGACTGACCAGCCGCACGATGATCGCAATCGAAGGCACGATTAATAGTGTGACCAGTGATAACTGCCAGTCCAGATAGAAAATCCAGGCCAGCAGCCCGATCACCGTCAGACTGTCTTTGACCAGTGTGACCAGGGCCTGTGTCGCTGCCTGCATAACTTCGTTAACGTTATAGGTGAAGCGTGACAGCATATTGCCACTGGGCGTTTCGCTGAAACGCCGGTCAGGCAAAACCAGCAGTTTGGCGAACATTTCATTACGTAAATCCATCACCACCCGGGTCGCTACCCAGCGCATCGCTACCTCGCTGGCAAAGCCGGCCACACCGCGAATTAAAAATACCAGCGCAATCAGTGGCGGCATCCAGGTGATATAAAACGGATCTTTAGCGACAAAACTGCCGTCCAGCAGCGGCTTCAGCAGTGCCGGCAACGCCGGCTCGGTGGCTGCGACCACAACGGTTGCCAGCAGCGACGCGATAAACACGCGGGCATGAGGGCGGACATAGCTGAGCAGGCGCAGATATAAATCTTTGCTATTCATCAAATCCTGAGAGCCGATCATTAAAGTGTCATGGTAGCGTGTTCACGGTGGCAGATACAGACTCGCTGCCGGTAGTGCTATGATGCGCGCCAAACGATCGTTGTAACGCCCTGGACTGACCGGATGAAACTAACAATTCCCGATTTTAGCGCGGCCCGTATTCTGGTCGCGGGTGATGTAATGCTGGACCGTTACTGGCAAGGCTCCAGCAACCGGATTTCGCCCGAAGCGCCGGTGCCGATCGTGCGGGTGGAATCGCGCGAGGATCGGCCGGGTGGGGCGGCAAATGTAGCGGTTAATATTGCCAGTCTGGGGGCGCAGGCCCAGGTGCTGGGCCTGACTGGGGACGACCCAACTGCTGCCGAACTGGCCTATGCACTCAGTCAGTGTGGCGTGGCCACCGATTTTATCCGCATAGCAGAGCATGCCACGGTCACCAAACTGCGGGTCCTAAGCCGTCATCAACAGTTGCTGCGACTGGACTTCGAGGACGGCTTCCCGGCTCAGGCCGGGGCTGAGCTCAGCCAGCGTCTGCAGTCTCGGCTCGATACTGCCGATCTGGTGGTGCTGTCGGATTATGGCAAAGGTGCATTGCGGGACGTGCAGGGCTGCATTCAAGCCGTCCGTGCCGCCGGCAAACCGGTGCTGGTCGATCCCAAAGGGACTGATTTTCAGCGTTACCGTGGGGCCAGCCTGATTACCCCTAATCTGAGCGAATTTCAGGCCGTGGTGGGCAGCTGCGCGACAGATGCGGATATCGAATGCAAAGGTTTACACTTGCTGCAGTCACTGGCGCTCGATGCGTTGCTGATTACCCGTAGTGAACACGGTATGACACTGCTGCAGGCCAGTGGTGAGGTCTTGCATCTGCCGGCGCGGGCGCGTGAAGTGTACGATGTGACCGGGGCGGGCGATACCGTCATTGCCGTGCTGGCTGCCGCGCTGGCTGCAGGCCAGGATTTAACCGCCGCTACCGCGCTGGCAAATCAGGCGGCCGGTTTGGTGGTTGCCAAACTGGGCACCGCCAGCGTGAGCCTGGATGAATTGCACTATTCACTGCGCGAGTCGCATCAATCGGTCATCGTCGATGAAGCACAGCTGTTGCAGTTGGTGGCACAGGCGCGTCAGCGTGGTGAAACGTTGGTCATGACCAATGGTTGTTTCGATATTCTGCATGCTGGCCATACCCACTATCTGTCGCAGGCCAGCCAGTTGGGTGATCGCCTGATCGTGGCGGTCAATGATGACGCTTCGGTGCAGCGCTTGAAAGGCCCGGAACGGCCGGTCAATTCACTGGCCAGCCGCATGCAGGTCTTGGCAGCGATGGCAGCGGTGGATTGGGTGGTGCCATTTTACGAGGACACCCCGGAGCGCCTGATCTGCGAGGTCAAACCGGATTTTCTGGTCAAAGGCGGCGATAATGACCCGGCCCGTATCCCTGGCAATCGCTGTGTCTGGGAGGCTGGCGGCGAGGTCGTGGTACTGGACTATATCGACGGTGTTTCCACCACCGGTATCATCCGCCGCATTCGTTCGTAAACAGGAGCATCAGGTTGATGTCGGAAGAGCGTGAACAAGAGTATTCGCTGGCACCGGATCCGGCCAGCGTGCTGCCGATTTCCAAACGGGTGTCGATTCCATTGCGTGAAATCGAGCTTAGTGCTATCCGCGCCCAGGGTGCCGGCGGGCAGAATGTCAACAAGGTCTCCAGTGCGATCCATCTGCGCTTCAATATTCCGGCTTCATCGCTGCCGGATTTCTATAAACAGCGCTTGCTGGCACTCAAGGATCAGCGTCTTAGCAAAGACGGTTCGATTATCATCAAGGCGCAGGACTCGCGCAGTCAGGAGCAAAATAAAGCCGATGCCCTGCAGCGTTTGCAAGACTTGATAAAAAGTGTGAGTGTGCTGGAAAAACCCCGTAAACCGACCAAACCGACGCGCTCGTCACGGCGCAAGCGGGTCGACAGCAAAGTAAAGCACGGGCGGCTGAAGTCTCTGCGCGGGCCGATCAGGCCGTCCGATTAAGCAGGCTTTCAGGCATCTTAAGCATGGGGCTCAGTTGAAACTTCCCGCAACGGGTCGCTCAGGCTGTTATGACCGGCCAGACGCAGACTTAAGGCCAGTAAGCTATCCCAGATATCGCCGCGTTCAGCACCTTTGATCAGCCCGTCCAGTTTGGCGCAGGCGCGCAGCAGCTGGCGACAGGCCAGGGTATCGATCCGGTTCAGCGCCTGGGTAAACAGGGGTTTGCGTTTTTCCCAGATATTATGCCGGGTCAGGGCTGCGGGAACAGTCAGGCCGCGCTGAATATCAAATCGCAACCGGTTCAGACTCTGGATTTCCCGATGCAAGGCCCAGACCGCCAGGATGGGTTCCACCCCTTCGTGTTTCAGCACCTGCACGATACGGATAACACGTTTGGTTTTGCCCATCAGGGCCGCATCCGCCAGATCGTAGATGGTGTAGCGGGCCTGATCACTGCCCACTTGCATGATCTGCTCAATGCCGACCGGGCCGGGTTCGAGCAATAACGCCAGTCGGTCGATTTCCTGCTTGGCTGCCAGCAGATTGCCTTCACAGCGGCTGCTTAACAGCGCCAGCGCTTCCGCCGTGGGTTGTAAACCGTGTGCGCGCAGCCGCTGTTCCAGCCAGCGTGGCAACTGACGGGCATCGAGCGGCCAGACCGTGACATTGACCCCGGCTTTATCCAGTGCTTTGAACCAGCGGCTTTTCTGAGCTGACTGATCCAGTTTGCCGGCGCTCAACAGCACAATCATATCCGGATTGGGCTGTGCCGCCAGCTGGATTAGCACACGGCTGCCGCTGTCACCGGGTTTGGCGTCACCGAGGCGTATTTCCAGCAGGCGCTGGCTGGCGAATAAGGAACCGCTGTTTGCTTCCAGCTGCACCCGTGGCCAGTCGAAGCCGGTCTCGACCGTGAATAACTCACGTTCATGGAAACCGCGCTCACGGGCTGCGGCGCGGACGGCATCGGCTGCTTCCAGAATCAGCAGCGGCTCACTGCCGTGGATGATGTACAGCGGCGCCAGCCCACGCTTAAGCTGCGCTGGCAGCTGTTCGGGGCGGACTTTCACGGTTGTTTAATGGATTGCAGCCGTTGCACGACGGTGTTCGCCAGTTCATCGGCCAGCTCACGCTGGGCCATCTGCTCGCCTTCCAGGGAGCCGAGCAGCTCTGATTCGCGATACAGCAGGTTGCGCGATACACTGAGCCGGGTGGCGGGCAGCAGCTCGGTCCCGGTGTTGCTCAGCACCTGTAGCGTAACGCCATAGGTCAGCGTGAATTCGCGCGCATCCCCGTCTGTTCCGGTGGCCAGGGTGCGGCGGCGGACTTCCTCATTGCTGAGTATAATCCGGGCGTTGGCCTGATCACGCTGCTCCGTCAGCTCTGCACCATACAATTGCAGCAACTCCCGCAGCCGGCGCACCAGCGAACTGGTGGGTGCGATGCGATCATCCAGCTCGATCACACTCAGCTTGAGTGCATCAGCCAGCTGAACCTGACCGCGCAATTGAAAACCGCAGGCACTCACCGTCAGCAGCAGTATGCTGAGCACCAGTAGCTTTTGGGTATGAAATCTTGCCATTATTTACCAGCCGACGAAGCGGACGTTAACAGGGCCATCAGCACACGATATTGACCAGTTTACCCGGCACTACAATAACTTTGCGTATCGTTTTACCGTCGATAAACCGCTGTGCATTGGGGGCATTCAGTGCGCTTTGCTCGATGCTGGCGCGATCTGCGTCGGCAGCCACTTCGATCTGGGCGCGCAATTTACCGTTGACCTGTACTGCCAGAGTAATGCTGTCGCGCACCAGGGCCTCTTCATCCAGGGTTGGCCAGTCGGCATCGAGAATATCACCGGCATAGCCGAGTTCCTGCCACAACACATGGGCAACATGCGGCGTAATCGGTGCCAGCACCCGCAGTAGAATGGACATGCTTTCGTGCAGCGTCTGCCGCGCCGGACCCGCCGGAAAGTCGCCGGCAGCCTGCAGCGCATTCAGCATTTTCATGGCCGCAGAGGCAACGGTATTGAATTGTTGCCGCTCCAGATCAAACGTGGCCTGTTGCAGATGAGTGTGGGTTTCCAGCCGCAGTGCTGCGTGCGCCGGGTGGCTATGGCGGAAATCAGCCGCATACTGGTAATCGGCATACTGGCCGCTCCGGGCAGCGGATTCCTGCTGGATCGCTGCAGCGTGCTCTACCGTGAAAGCCCAGAACCGCTGCAAAAACCGGAACGAGCCTTTAACACCTGCTTCGGACCACTCCAGCGTCTGCTCGGGCGGACTGGTAAAAATGATAAAAAACCGTGCAGTATCCGCACCGTAGGTTTCGATCAGAGACTGCGGGTCAACCCCGTTACGCTTCGATTTCGACATCGTGCCAATGCCGTCATAATGCACCTCCTGACCGTCGGCTTTGGCTGTGACGCGGGTGATGCGGCCGGTTTCATCATGAGCCAGTTCGACTTCATCCGGGGCAAAATACTGGATACCGGTTTTGTCGCTGCGGCGGTAAAAAATATGGTTCAGCACCATACCCTGTGTGAGCAGCCGCTTGAAGGGCTCGCCGAAATCCACCAGCCCGGTATCACGCATGACTTTGGTCCAGAAGCGCGAATACAGCAAGTGCAGAATGGCGTGTTCGATGCCGCCGATATACTGATCCACCGGCAGCCAGTAGTTGACACGGGCATCGGCCATCGCATCGGTATTGTCGGCGCAGGCGTAACGAATGAAATACCAGGACGAATCGACAAAAGTATCCATGGTGTCGGTTTCGCGGCGGGCGGGCTGGCCGCAGCGCGGACATTCGCAGTTGACGAAGGACGGTGTTTTCGCCAGCGGATTACCACTGCCATCGGGGACTAAATCTTCCGGCAGCACGACCGGCAGTTGCTCATCCGGTACCGGTACTGCACCGCAGTCCGGGCAGTGGATGATCGGAATCGGCGTACCCCAGTAGCGCTGGCGTGAAATACCCCAGTCGCGCAAACGCCAGGTGACCTCTTTGCCGCCGACACCCAGCGCTTCCAGATCAGCTGCAATCGCATCCACCGCAGCGGCATAATCCAGGCCGTCGTATTTGCCGGAATTAACACAGCGCACATTGTCTTTGTCGGCGTACCAGTCCTGCCAGGCATCCAGACTGAATGTTTTGCCGTCGGCCTCGACCACCTGCTGGATCGGCAATCCGTATTTTTTGGCAAAAGCAAAGTCCCGCTCGTCGTGGGCCGGAACTCCCATTACCGCGCCTTCGCCATAGCTCATCAGCACATAATTGCCGACCCAGACTTCGACCTGTTCGCCGTTCAGCGGGTGACGGACATGAAAGCCGGTGGCCATGCCTTTCTTGTCCATGGTTGCCAGATCGGCTTCCATGACCGAACCGCGTTTGCATTCGTCGATGAAGTCCGCCAGCGCGGGATTATCCTGTGCCAGCCGGGTGGCCAGCGGATGCTCTGCTGCCACCGCGCAGAAGGTGACTCCCATGATCGTGTCGGCGCGGGTGGTGAAGACGCGCAGCTGTTTGGGCTCGCCGTCGAGCTCATACGGAAAACCGAAAGTAACGCCGTGACTTTTGCCAATCCAGTTGGCCTGCATGGTTTTCACCCGCTCCGGCCAGCCGGGCAGCTCATCCAGCGCGCTCAGCAGCTCGTCCGCGTAGTCGGTGATACGCATGTAATACATCGATTTCGCGCTTTTCCACCAGCGCGCCGGTGCGCCAGCCACGCCCGTCGATGACCTGCTCATTGGCCAGTACGGTCTGATCGACCGGGTCCCAGTTCACCGTGCCGGTTTTCTGATACACGATGCCGCGTTCCAGCATGCGCAGAAACAGCCACTGGTTCCAGCGGTAATAGTTCGGGTCACAGGTGGCCAGCTCGCGTGACCAGTCGATGCCGAAACCAAGCGATTTCAGCTGTTTGCGCATGTAGGCAATATTGTCGTAGGTCCAGCGGGCCGGGGCGATACTGGCCTGCATGGCAGCATTCTCGGCCGGCAGCCCGAAAGCGTCCCAACCCATAGGCTGCAACACGTTCTTGCCGCGCATACGCTGGTAGCGCGTAATCACATCACCGATGGTGTAATTGCGCACATGACCCATATGCAGACGACCGCTGGGGTACGGAAACATGCTCAGGCAATAGAACTCTTCCCGCTGGGCGTGATCTGCAGAGTCTTCACGGGCCAGAAACGACTGATTCTGATCCCAGTATTGTTGTGCCCGTGTCTCGATAGTGTGGGCTTGGTAATCTGATGTTAAAGTCACGGTTGTCATAGGGTTGGCTTTACAATAGAAACTGACTCAATAAAACCCGTTAGCATACCGGCTTGCACAGTACATGCAAGCAGCAGTGTACAAGGAGCATATTCATGAATTCATCTCATCCTTTGGTCGAAGGCTACCGGCGCATGCTGGAGCGACTGCAGCAGCAACTGGAATCGCTGGGCGCTAAAGAACAGCAAGCCATGTTCCAGTTGCAGCACAGTCTGGATCATGTTGTTGAACAAGCGGTTGAGCTGGACGAGCTGACCCGTGAAGAAGCCAATATCGTGGCCGGCTATATCAAACGCGACCTGCAGGACGCCGGTCAGCATCTGGCCGAAAGCGGTCAGGAACTGAGCGCCTGGCTGCGTTTCGATGCGCAGTTGCTGGAAGAGCGGATGCTGGAGTGGTTTGGTCAGGCGGCAGATAAAACCCGGCTGGAACTGCTGCAATGGGAAAATGAACTGGATCGGGCAACGCATTATTACAGTGGTGAGGTGACTGGCCCCGGCACCCTGCAATGTGAACAATGCAGCCATACCGTCCAGTTTCATGCGCCGGGTGTTATTCCGGCCTGCCCACAGTGCGGTGGCGAACGCTACACCCGGATGAACGAGGCGGACAACTAAAAACGTGTCCAATTACAGGGTTAATGCTATTAACCGGTTGTGGGCAGCCAGGCTGGCTATTGGCCTGGCTGTCTTGCTGTTGTGGGGTGGTTGGGGGCAAGGCGCAGGGGCGCAGGGCGTTCAGCCTACAGAACCGTTTGCCACCCTGATTGCCCGCTGGACCCGCGTTCTGGACAGCACAGAAAACAATCTGAAAGAACCGAATATTACAGCTGAGCAGATCAAAGAGCTGCGCAAAACGATTCTGGCCGTGCAAGCTGAGGCCAGCAGTGCCCGTGCCGCAGCAGACAAACGTATTAATGATCTGAAACCCTTGCTGGATGCTCTCGGCGCTGCGCCCGGGCCGGATATGCCAGCCGAGCATGAAAGTATCATCCAGAAGCGACGGCAGTACCAGAACGATCTGGCCGATTATCAGGCCCGCCGCACCTTGTCCGAGCTGATGCAGGCGCGTTCGCAGGAATTGCTGCGCAAAATGGACGACCTGAACAACCCGCAATTGGGGGAACGCCTTAAAGAGCGCTGGCCGGTGCCTTTATTACCGTCCGTTGCACTGGCTGGTCTGGCCGATTTTTGGGACTTGCTGCATACCGTTGCGCTGTCCCCCTTCGAATGGATACAGCAAACCGACATTACGTATTGGAGCAGCCACTGGCAATTGGCGCTGTGGATGCTGCTGGGGGTTGCTGCCACCTGGTATCTGCGGGTCTGGCTGCTGCGTCGTTATGGCCGGGTACCGGGGGTGGTCGATCCCAGCTATGCTCGCCGTCTGGCCGCTGCTGTGGTGGAAGGGGTGGCCCGCGGACTCGTACCCGCCAGTATTTTCGCAGTGATGCTGGCGCAAACCGGCCGGGTTGAGGCCGCGTTTCCGGGCTTGTTCGTCGAGGTATACCGGGCTTTCTGGGGCCAGCTGATCGTTTATACCGTTATCGTCAGCCTGAGCCGGGCCGCGCTGGCACCTAATCAACCGGCCTGGCAGTTGCTGAGTTTCAAACCTGAGCAGATCCGCCTGATTAACCGCCGTATCATCTGGCTGGCTTCAATCGCCTCGCTGGAAGGTTTTCTGGGTCTGGTGATTATTAATAGCGCGCAATTACAGGTCTCTGATGCCCTGAATAGCGTGGGTACCACCTTTTTCAATATCCTGCTGGGGATCGGTCTGCTCAGTCTGATGCGGCAATGGCTGTGGGAAGATGGCAGCAGCGACCAGCCGCCCGAGACGACACCGACCGCACGACCCGATCAGGACGAAGAGCCACCTGATCCGCGTTTGTTCTGGCGACTCTTCCGGCGCACCGCGTCCATTATTGTCCTGATCAGTCTGGTCAGCGCACTGACCGGTTTCGGTAATTTATCCAATTACTTAATGTGGGCCACACAATCCACGGTCATGCTGGCGGCGCTGGTATTTATTCTGCGCGCTCTGCTCAATGATCTGCTGACCATGGGACTGGCCTGGGACCGGCTGAATAAAACACTGGGTTTGTCGCCAGCTAACCGCAGCATGCTGCGGTTCTGGTTAGGTATCATGCTGGAAGCCGCAATCTGGCTGCTGGCCGCCTTCTCGCTGTTGTTTGTCTGGGGTGTGCCAGTACGGGAACTGATGGACTGGAGTGCCAAGCTGCTGGGCGGGATAACCGTAGGCAGTGTGACCATTTCCCTGCTTGATGTCGGACTAGCGATAGTGATTTTTCTGGTGGTGCTGGCCTTAAGTCGCGTGTTGCAGCGGGTGATGGTGGAAAAAACCCTGGTACACAGCCGCATGAGCGCCAGTGCGCGCTATTCCATCGGTGCGGCGATCCGCTATCTGGGAGTGATCCTGGCGGTAGTGCTGGCCATTGCTGCGCTCGGCATGAATATGGGCAATATCGCACTGGTGGCCGGGGCGCTGTCGGTAGGTATTGGTTTTGGCCTGCAGAATATCGTCAATAACTTTGTCTCCGGCATGATTTTGCTGATCGAACGACCGATCAAGGTCGGCGACTGGGTCATCGTGGGTACCAATGAGGGTCTGGTCAAACGGATCAATATCCGCGCTACCGAACTGGAGACCTTCCAGATGGCCTCGGTGATTATTCCAAACGCCGAAATTCTGTCCAATGCGCTGACCAACTGGACCCTGTCCAATCACTATGGTCGGGTCGAAGTGCGGGTCGGCGTGGCCTATGGCACAGATGCCCAGAAAGTGCAGGACATTCTGCTGCAATGCGCGCGTGAGCATCCGCTGGTAATTGGCTGGATCGCGCCGTTTGTGGTGTTTCAGGATTTCGGCCCGAGCCGGCTGGAGTTCGAGCTGCGCTGTTTCACCGCTGATGTCATGCAGCGGGTGATGATCGCCAGCGAGCTGCGTTTCGCTATTCAGCGTCATTTCGAAGCGGCGGGTATCGAGATTCCGCTGCCGCAGCAGGTTATGCGTTGGGCCGGTGAAGCGCCGCCCTGGCGACCTGTCGGTGAAGCGCCGCCCGATAAGGCCTGATGGCAGATCCGGCCCGATTTCACAATCTGGCACAAGTTCTGCAATTATTACTGTTAGCAGAGATCGGGAGGGATAGCTGCAGCGTCAGTTCAAGGCCTGCAGACCGCCCCGGACAACGCATGCACGGACACAGTAACAACCAGACGCCTATTTCAAAATAGTGGTCTAAACTGAACCGGTAAGCGCCGCTTAAGAACCATAATGAACCGGCGCAGGCTTATCGGTCAGCTGCAGGGAAGGTGGATGAACCATGAACATTGCAGAATATCGGATAGAGCGCAAACTCGGTGACGGCGGTATGTCTACCGTTTATCTGGCGCTGCAGAACTCGCTGAAACGCTGGGTCGCGCTGAAAGTCATGGCGCCTGCTCTGACCCAGGATGAGGTTTTCGTCACCCGGTTTATCCGGGAAGCGCGCACTGTGGCGCAACTGGCCCACTCCAATATCGTCAACGTTTATGATATCGGGACGACCGACACGCAGCCGTACATGGCCATGGAGTTTTTACCCGGTGGCAATTTGCAGCAGCGTATCAACGGTCAGCCTTTATCCCTGACCCAGGTTTTCAATGTGACCCGTGGCATGGCCAGCGCCTTGTCCTGCGCCCATGCTGCAGGGATCGTGCACCGCGATATCAAACCGGCCAATATTTTATTCCGCCGTGATGGCTCGGTAGTGCTGGGCGATTTCGGCATTGCCAAAGCGATGGCCGGCAGCGCCGCCGTCACCGCGCTGACCAAAGCCACCTCCATCGGCACACCGAATTACATGAGCCCGGAGCAGGCGCAGGGCAAAAAGATTGACGCCCGCTCGGATCAATACGGACTGGGCACCGTATTGTACGAATGCCTGACCGGTCGGACGCCGTATCAGGCGGGGGACTCCTTCGCCATCGCCTTTCAGCACATCTACGAACCGATCCCCGAACTGCCGCCCGAACTGGACTGCTTTCAGCCTTTACTGAACAAATTAATGGCCAAAGATCCAGCCGACCGCTTTGCCAGCACCGAGGACATCCTGCCAGTGCTGTACGAGCTGTATCAGCAGTGCAAACAGGACGGCGATTCACTGGCTACAGGGAAGTATCGCGTCCTGAGCGAGCAGCCGCTGACAGCGTTGCAACCCAGTCGCTGGCGGCGCGTGCTGGGCCGCGTCAGCTGGGCTTTTCATAGAAGCCATTAAGCCTGCGCGAGGCCTTGTTTTCGTCTTTCTAATACAGAAGCGCATGATGTTCCATCGTTCATAGCAATCACTACTGTACCCAGTCCGTCATTCCCGCGCAGGCGGGAATCCAGAAAGGCTTAAGGTATCGCAAACCTGTTCGCGTTATGTATAAGAAACGCAAGGGCCTCCTGAAGAGTCGGAGTGTGGTTAATTCGGGCGTGATATCGCAACCGGGTTGGCTTTGCGTGCAATAAGCCCCAGCGAATCATAGCCGTAGACTTCAGCCGTGCTGTTCAGTCGTTTCAGGATGAGGCGATCATCAATCCGGGCAAACGTGCTGTCATAATCCTGCAGGATGCACACCCCCTCCAGTGAGATATCCCACAACGATTTAAAATCGTCTTCCCCCAGTTTTTCGATCCAGTCTTTCCTGGCCAGGCTGCGAAACGTATTGATGTGCAGGTTTTCCGGGCCGTAGAGCTTGCATATCCGGCCGCGGAAAGCGTGCTCTATCTCGTACAGCAGCGCCGGACCTTCCTGATAGATGCTTATCAAACCATTCAATTGTTTCTGAGTTGGTCTGCTCATTGTTAAAGCTCCTTATTTGAGGCTATACTGCAATCTATGAATTTAGCAGTAATGTTTTTACTGCTTGATAAAAAGTTTACAATATGAAAATTTAGCAGTAAAGTAATTCATGCATAAAAATTTAATTGATATCGTAAGCATTCGGGCCGGCTACCCTTTTCGGGGGCGGATCGAAACCGAGACGCAGGGGAACGCGCAGCTGGTGCAAATGAGAGACCTTGATCCGGAAGGCGGCCTTGACTGGGCAACGCCGGTTCGGGTGAACGTCGAGGACACCGGCCACCCGGCGTTTCTGCTGCCGGATGACATTCTGTTCGTGAATCGGGGCGCGCACTTTTTTGCCACGCTGCTGGCAACACCGCCGGCTGATGCGCTGGCAGCGCCCCACCTGTTTATTCTGCGAGTGAAAAATACAGCGCAGGTATGGCCGGCTTATCTGGCCTGGTATTTAAACCACCGGCGCGCACAGCATTATTTTCAGCAGCACACGAAGGGGACGAGCATTCCGTCGATCAGTCGCAAAGCGCTTGAAACTCTGCCGGTGCTGCTGCCGCCGCTCGATACACAGCAGCACATCGGTGCTGTTGATCGCTGTTGGCGGGCAGAAAAAAAATTGCAGCGGGAGCTGCTGGAAAAACGTGAGGAATGGCTGGAAACCGTACTTGACCGGCTTATCGACAACTAACTATCAACTTGAGTGTGAAATATGACAACTGAAACCCTGCGCCAGGACGAAATCAACTCTATTCTCTGGAAAGCCTGCGATACGTTCCGGGGTGTCATTGATGCCTCCGGCTACAAAAACTATATCCTGGTCATGCTCTTTCTCAAGTACATCTCGGATGTCTGGCAAGAGCGCTATGCCGAGCTGAAAGCACAATTCGGCGACGACGAGGAACGCATCCGCCGCCGCCTGGAGCGCGAGCGTTTTGTGCTGCCGAAAGGTTGCAGCTTTGACGACATTTACCAGCAACGCGAGGTCAGCAACATCGGTGAACTGATCAATCAGGCGTTGGAACAGATCGAAGATGCCAACAAAAGCAAACTGCAGGGCGTGTTTCGCAACATCGACTTCAACTCGGAAGCCAACCTCGGCCAGACCAAAGACCGCAATGTGCGGCTCAAGCATCTGTTGCAGGACTTCAACGATCCGCGACTGGATTTGCGTCCGTCCCGCGTCGGCAACCTGGACGTGATCGGCAATGCCTACGAATACCTGATTGCCCGGTTTGCGGCCGGTGCCGGCAAAAAAGCCGGCGAGTTCTACACCCCGTCGGAAGTGTCCGAACTGATCGCCGAACTGGTCGCCCCGCAACCGGGTGAGCAGAATTGCGATCCGGCCTGCGGTTCCGGCTCATTGCTGATCCGCTGTGGCGAACAGGTGAAAAAGCAGGGCAGCAAAGACTTCTCGCTGTTTGGCCAGGAAATTACCGGTGAAACCCGTGCTCTGGCCAAAATGAACATGTTCCTGCACGGCATGGACAACGCCCGGATCGAATGGGGCGACACCATTCGCAGCCCGCTGCTGATTGAAAACGACAGTCTCATGAAATTCGAAGTGGTGGTCGCCAATCCGCCATTTTCGCTGGATAAATGGGGCCATGACGAGGCCGCGAATGATCCGTTCGGGCGCTTTCATCGCGGTTTGCCGCCAAAATCCAAAGGCGATTACGCATTTATCAGTCACATGATTGAAACCATCACCGCCGATTCAGGCCGGGTCGGTGTTGTGGTGCCGCACGGTGTGCTGTTCCGGGGCGCGGGCGAAGGCAAAATCCGCCAGCAGCTGATCGAGGAAAACCTGCTCGATACCGTTATCGGTCTGCCGTCCAACCTGTTTTACGGCACCGGTATTCCGGCGGCTGTCCTGCTTTTCAAACGCAACAAACCCGATACTCGCGTGCTGTTTATCGACGCCAGCCGGGATTACCAGGACGGCAAAAACCAGAACAAACTGCGCCGCCAGGATCTGGATAAAATTATCAGCACCTGCACAGCGCGTCAGAGTGTTGAAAAATATGCTTATTTAGCAACTCTGGACGAAATCAGGGAAAACGATTTCAACCTGAATATTCCGCGCTATGTGGATACCTTCGAGGAAGAAGAAGACATCGACATTCAGGCGGTACAGGCCGATATCGACCGGCTGGAACAAGAACTATCGGAAGTACGGGGCGAGATGGCAGGGTACTTAAAGGAGTTGGGTTATGGTGCCTGAGGGGTGGAGTTATAGGACTTTAGAAAAAGCTTCCAAAATCATTGACTGCAAGCACAGGACGCCACTATATGTAAATTCTGGTATCCCCGTTATTTCTCCCGGTACCATCAAGTGGGGCGAAATAGACTTTGATACACCTATTAAACGGGTCACTCAAATAGAGTATGAATCTTTAATGGATCATTGTGATATTGAAGCTGGCGACCTAGTGCTTAGTCGAAATCAGTCAATCGGTGTGGCAAGTTACGTAAAAACTGTCAAACCATTTGTGCTGGGTCAAGATACTGTCCTAATAAAGCCAAAAGGTAATACTGATTCTAGGTTTTTATTCTACTGCTTTCAGGATAATAAAACACAAAGAATAATTTTTAAGCTTGCTGGTGGTTCGACATTTTCTAGAATTAATTTAAGAGATATCCGTAAATTAAAGTTAGTATTTCCCCCTCTCCCAGAACAACAAAAAATCGCCCAAATTCTGTCCACCTGGGACAAAGTCATCGACAAGCTGGAAGCACTGATCAGCGCCAAGCAGCAGCGCAAAAAAGCGCTCATGCAGCAGTTATTGACGGGGAAGGTGCGGTTGCCGGGTTTTAAAGGAGAGTGGGATTATATTAAAGCAAAGGAGTTATTTGGAACGATCTCACGGAAGAAAAACGTCGACGAGGAGCTTTTAGCTGTGACTCAGGACCAAGGTGTATTACCTAGATCTTTATTAGAACGAAAAGTTGTTATGCCAGAAGGCAGCACGAAAGGTTACAAGCTTGTAGTCCCCGGTAACTTCATTATTAGTCTTCGCTCTTTCCAAGGTGGACTCGAATATTCAAACTACAGAGGCTTGGTCAGTCCCGCTTACACCGTTTTAAAGCCTATTGTTAAAATTTCTGATGGCTTTTATAGGCATTATTTTAAATCGTATAACTTTATTGGAAATTTAGCAGTGACTGTTGTCGGGATTAGAGATGGGAAGCAAATAAATTACGACGATTTTTCTTTTTTGAAATTGCCTTACCCAAAGCTCGAAGAACAACAAAAAATAGCCGCTGTTCTCTCAGCCGCCGATGCCGAAATCGAAAAACACCAGCAACAGCTGCAAGCCTTAAAACAACAGAAAAAAGGTCTGATGCAGCAACTGCTGACCGGCAAAAAACGCGTCAAGCTGGCTGCTGATCAGTTGCCAGCGACCGGTACGTAATTATGGCTGCTGCGCAATTTCTCGAAGATTATTCATCGCTGCTGCCCGCCTTGCAGTTGCTGCAGGCTTTGGGTTATGAGTATCTGCCGCCATCAGAGGCGCTGGTTTTGCGTGGCGGCAGCACCTCGCGGGTGGTGCTGGACGGTGTTTTGGCGCAACAGTTGCGCAAGATTAATAGCATCACGTTCCGGGGTCAGCAGTATGCCTTCAGCGAAGCCAATATCAACAATGCGATTGATGCGGTCAGCCGGTTGCCGTTTTCCAATCTGCTGCACACTAATGAGCAGATTTATGATCTGCTGACACTGGGCAAAAGCCTGGAACAAACCATCGACGGCTACACGCGCAGCTATTCACTGCGCTATATCGACTGGGAGCACCCTGAAAATAACGTGTTTCATGTCTGCGATGAGTTCGTGGTCGAACGGCATCACAGCAAGGAAACCCGCCGGCCGGATATTGTGCTGTTTGTGAACGGTCTGCCGCTGGTGGTGATCGAGTGCAAGCGGCCGGATATCAAACAGCCGGTCGAGCAGGGCATCAGCCAGCATCTGCGCAACCAGCGCATTGATGAAATCCCCGATCTGTACGTGTACAGCCAGCTGCTGCTGTCCATCGCCCAGAACAGCGGCCGCTACGCTACCACTCAGACTCCCCTGAAATTTTGGGCGCTGTGGCAGGAAGAAAACGCCCAGGCGCAGGAAGACACGCTGTTGCAACTGATTAACGAGCCGCTCACCGAGACCCGCAAAGCGCAGTTGTTCAAGCAGCGCAGTGCCGCCCAGTGTGCGCAGATGGAACGCCTCTGGCAAAGCGGCCAGCGGCTGCCGTCGCCGCAGGATAAAATTCTGCACAGTCTGTGTCGTCCGGACCGGCTGCTGCCGCTGATTTATCAGTTCATCGTGTTTGATAACGGGGTCAAGAAAATCTGCCGTTATCAACAGTATTTTGCGGTCAAAGCCACCTTGCAGCGGGTCAAGGGCGTGCGCGGCGATGACACGCGCAGGGGCGGGGTGATCTGGCATACCACCGGCTCCGGTAAATCACTGACCATGGTCATGCTGGCCAAAGCGCTGGCGCTGGATAACGACATCAGCAACCCGAAAGTGATTCTGGTGACCGACCGGGTGGATCTGGACGAGCAGATTTACAAAACCTTTCAGGCTTGCGGCAAAGCGGTTAAGCGGGCAACCAGCGGCGAAAATCTGCATGATCTGATCGCCCATGATAAAGCCAGCATTATCACCACCATCATCGATAAGTTCGAGACGGCCACCAGAAAGCGCAAACTGCAAGACGCCAGTCATAATATTTTCGTGCTGGTGGACGAAAGCCATCGCTCCCAGTACGGCACTTCACACGCCAAAATGCGGAATGTCTTCCCGCACGCCTGCTATATCGGTTTTACCGGCACGCCCTTACTGCGCAAGGAAAAAAGCACCGCGCAGAAATTCGGCGGTTTTATTCATAAATACACCATGAATCAGGCAGTCAGGGATGGTGCTGTCACGCCGCTGCTGTACGAGGGGCGGATGAGTGAACTGCACGGTGACCGGGCGCAGCTGGATCGCTGGTTCGAACGCATCACCAAAGATCTCAGCGCCGAGCAGAAACTTGATCTGAAAAAGAAATTCCGCCGTGAAGAGGAGCTGGCCAAAGCCGAACAGCGGCTGGCCGAGATTGCTTTTGATATCGGTCAGCATTTCAAAAATACTTACAGAAACACCGGCCTGAAAGGTCAGTTTGCTGTTTCCAGCAAAGCCGAGGCAATCCGCTACAAACGCTACTTCGATGAGTTTGGCGATGTCTCGACAGCGGTTATGATCTCGCCGCCGGATACCCGCGAAGACAACACCGAGGTCGATGAAGCCAGTGTGCCGGCAGTGCAGCAATTCTGGAAAGCCATGATGGCGCAGTACGGCAACGAGAAAAACTACAACGAAAAACTGCTCACCGCGTTTAAAAGTGCCGACGAGCCGGAAATCATTATTGTGGTCGATAAACTGCTGACCGGCTTCGATGCGCCGCGCAACACCGTGCTGTATATTGACAAGCGATTGAAGGAACACAATATTCTGCAGGCTATCGCCCGTGTCAACCGCTTATTCGATGGCAAGGCACATGGCTGGATTATTGACTACCGGGGCATTTTCGGTGCGCTGAACGAAGCCATCAACACCTATGCCGCACTGGAAAACGAAGGCTTCGACGCCGAAGATGTGAAAGGCACGCTGACCAATGTGCTGGAAGAGATCAAAACCCTGCCGCAACGCCACAGTGATGTCTGGGACGTGTTCAAGGAAGTACGGAACAAGCAGGAGATCGAAGCGCTGCAACGGCACCTGGAACCGGAAGATCTGCGTCAGCGCTTTTACGACACACTGGCCGATTTTGCCCGCGTGCTGCGATTGGCACTGGGTAACGCTCACTTTCAGAACAATACCCCGGCGCAGAAAATAAAACGCTATCGGGAGGATCTGAAAATCTTCCTGAATCTGCGCGCAGCGGTGAAACAGCGCTATGGCGAGAGCGTGGATTATTCCAGCTACGAAGTACAGATTCGCAATCTGGTCAATAAATACATCGGGGCCGACAGTGTGCGCCAACTGGTCCAGCCGGTCGATGTATTTGCCATTGATCTCTTTGAGAAAGAAATAGACAGTATCCCGGGCGCTGCGGCCAAGGCCGATGCTATCGCAGCGCGGATGAAAAGAACCATCCATTTTTTCATGGATGGTTCTTTTCATCGAAGACCCGGCGCTGTATAAACGTCTGTCCGAGCTGATCGACGAAGCGATTGCCGAGCATCGTGCTCAGCGGTTGTCCGATGCCGAACTGCTGGCGCGGATGCGGCGGCATCTGGATACGCTGCGCGGGCAGGGCAGCAGCGATCTGCCGCCGGCGCTGCAGGGCTATGACGCGGCCAAAGCCTATTATGGCGTGATCAAAGAACCGCTTGAGCAGTATCAGGTCAACGGTGCGGTGACGACCGAGCTGGCAGCCGAAATGGCGATCAAGCTGGAAGACATCATTGATACGCACAAAATCCGCGACTGGGTCATGCAGGAGGATGTGCAGAACAGCATGCGGAACGCGATTGAGGATTATCTGTTCAGTATCAAGGGCCGTTATGAGCTGGCGCTGGACTACGACACCATCGACCGCATCATGGAAGACTTGCTGACCATTGCGAAGCGCCGCGATGCCTGCAGTTAAATCAGAAGACAGTACCGTACAGCCTGTACAGGCCGGGCCAATACAGCAAGCGGTAGATTATGGCCGGCAGACAATTTTATTCACATTGCAATTTGCCACCCGCAAAACCATCGGCATCAGCGTGCATCCCGATGGCGCGGTGCATGTTAGTGCGTCGTGTCAGACCTCGCTGGACAGGATCAAAGCGGTAGTACGCAAGCGCGGCGGCTGGATCATGAAACAAAAGCGCCATCTGGCCAGCCTGCCACCGGCATTGCCACCGCATCAGTACCGTTCCGGCGAGAGCTTTCGCTATCTGGGACGGCAATACCGGCTGAAAATTGAACTGGCCGACAAGGCGGAAGTCAAGCTGCTGCGCGGGCGCTTATGGGTGTTTACCCCAGCCCCCGAGGACGACCGGAAAACACAAGATCTGCTGCAAAACTGGTATCGGGCGCGGGCGCAGCTGGTGTTTGCGGAACGGCTGGCGCAGTGCAGTGCGCAGGTTGCCCGTTATGGCATTCCCGCGCCGCAGTCCTGGCGCTTGCGGCGGATGGCCAAGCGCTGGGGCAGCTGCACCAGGGACGGGCGCATTCTGCTGAATCCGGATCTGGTCGCGGCGTCTAAAAACAGCATCGATTATGTGATTACTCATGAGCTTTGCCATCTTGTGATTCACAATCACAGCAAAGCGTATTTTGAGCTATTGGCGCGGGTGATGCCGGACTGGCAAGCGCGCAAGCGGCAACTGGACAGCTCGATTGAGTCCCGTCCCGGAGCGGTCTGAATACTCAGACAAAAGCATAAATGGCCAGGGTGGTGATGGTGGCGACGGCCAGGGTTTTCAGGCCGGACCATAACCAGAACGTGCCGCTGATAACACCCAGAAATGCGCCGAGCAGAAAAATCAGTCCGAACGCGATAGCGATGCCGGCCAGCAGCGGCTCGAGGGGCAGGGCATAACCGCGTTCGGTCAGCCACAGCGGCAGCATGATCAGCAGCGACATCAGCAGTGGCGACAGACTGTTCACGGCGGCAATCAGCAGTGGCGACCAGCGTGAGGCGCGGGCATGGGCGGAGTCGCGCAGATCGGAAATCATCGAGTCCTGCAGCTGGCGGAATTCCAGCTGGCGTTCGGCGGATTCGCTGATATAGGCGCTGCTGAAACCGCTCATCGCCAGGGCAATGGCTGCGCCCAGACAGGCAGCCAGCACCACCGCCGGGTCGGACGGTGTGCTGAGGGAAAAACCTAGCAGCAGACCCAGCATGGTCAGCGCGCC
Organism: Gammaproteobacteria bacterium; assembly: GCA_041396125.1. GTDB lineage: Bacteria > Pseudomonadota > Gammaproteobacteria > Competibacterales > Competibacteraceae > JAWKZG01. Next base: position 62,847 of record JAWKZG010000008.1, read on the forward strand.
GTCAAAGCCGTTCACAACAAAATAACGGCGGGCGATAACATGCGAGCGATTCAGCTGAATCAGCCGCCAGGCACGACGGAAAAAACCTTCAGCCATTATCCCATTACCTGCTCAGTCATGCGGGTAACAGGCCGTTGACGGGTGGCATGAATGTCAGTCGGAGTGCTCATTGCTGACGTTCACGCCATCGACGCTGTGCAGCGAACCGCCCATTTCGTGGATAGCGGCAATGATCGAATCAAGCTGCAGATCAGCGCCGTCAACAATGATCTGCAGCGTTTCGGTTTTGTCGTCCATCTCGATCACCGTCAGCTGTACCCGGTAATCCGGGCCACTGGCGGCGATGGCGCGGGCAAATTCCAGCACATCCGGCTTGTGCGGTTTTAAAACATCCAGTACCAGTTGCTTAGTCCGAAGCATCGTTGTTGTAAACCTCAATGTCCACGAAAGTATCGTTATAACAGGCGCCGGCCATGATGTCGGTTTTGCGGTCGGCGTCGATCAGTGCATTAACCGTTTGCCCGGTGCTGCTGGTGGTCAGCCAGGTGCCTTTGGGGCTGTATAGCACGCCCTGACGCACCGCATCGGTGATGCGGGCCTGCAGGATCACTGCGCCGCGCCGGTTCCATACCCGTACCTGCTGATTGTCGCTGATGCTTCGGGCAGCGGCATCAGCGGGATGAATTTCCACCTTTTCGATCCCGGCCGAGGCCTGATCACCGCCAAAAGTGGCGTTCGTGCGTTTGCGCGACGAGGGCGAGATCAGCATCAGTGGCAGGCTGTCCTCGACCGCTTCGTAGCGGGGCAGACCGTAACCGAAGCGCTGTTCCAGATCAGCCGAGAACAGCTCGATTTTGCCCGACCGGGTAGCCGGTTTGACGGTATTGCACATCAGCACCGGTTGTTCATCCGGCGCATTCATCAACAGTGCCTTGTCCAGTGGCAGCGTGCTGGGTGAAAAGCCCTGCAGACGGGGATCGGTGGGGTCCACGGCGGCGTCCATCAAAGCCTGATCGCTGGCCTGGAAAATCGGGCCGGTAAAGCCAAACCGGGCCGCCAGGCGGCGGAAAATTTCGGTATTGGGCAAGGATTCGCCAACGGTGGGAATGACCGGTTCTGCCCGTTGCAGATAACTCTGGCCGTAAGCGGCGTAGATATCGTCATATTCAAAATGCGAGGCAGCCGGCAGCACGACATCGCAGTACGCCATGCTGTCTGTCATTACCACATCACAGCCGGCGACAAACAGGTCGTCGCGACTCAGACCTTGCCGCAGCCGGTTTTGGTCGGGGTGGGTACAGACCGGATTATGGTTGTAGATGAACAAGGCCTGGATTGGCGGATCGAGCTGTGGATTGAGCAGGTCGCGGCCAACATCGACAATATTCAGGGTGCGGGTGCCCGGTGGTGCCAGATCGGGGCGCTGCAAGGCCGCCGAAGTGAGCGGGAAGGCCAGTCCGGGTTTGGCAAATATGCCGGCACCGGGTCGGCCCAGTTGTCCCGTCAGCGCGTTCAGGCTCATGATGGCGCGCAGTGCCGAACCGCCACTGTGGCCGCGTTCGATGCCGTTGCCAACGGACAGGGCGAGACGGTCAGCGCCGGCATATAAATCGGCCAGCTGCTGGAATTGTGCCGTGCTGATACCGCACAGTTGCACCGCATCGGCCACAGAATACTGCCGTGCCGCTGTCATGAACGCGTCGAAGCCGTCCACCCAGGTCTGGATAAAGGACTGATCAAACGCGCCACGCCGTTCCAGTTCAGCCGCCAGCGCCAGCGCCAGCACGACATCAGTGCCAGGTTTGATCTGCACATATACATGCGCCTGCTCCGCGATGCGGGTGCGCTTGGGGTCAATCACCAGCAGCGTCGCGCCACGCGCCCGTGCCTGTTTGATAACGCGGGCCAGATGCAGATTCGAGATCGTGACATTATTGCCCCAGACCGCGATGACATCGGCCTCGGCGGCCTGCTCGGGCGGCATGCCCGGCGCGTTGCCGAATAAACTGGTATAGGCCGTGCCGCGTACCGCCCCGCACAGTGGGCCGCGATCCAGCAGCGACGCACCCAGCTGGTGGAAAAAGCGCCGATCCATCGAACCGCCCGCCAGCTGGCCATGCGGTCCGGCGTAATTGAACGGCAGCACGGATTGCGGTCCATGGGTGTCGATAGCGCGGCTGAAACCGTGATAAATCAGGTCCAGGGCTTCGTCCCAGCTGATTCGCTCGAACTGCCGACTGCCGCGCGGGCCAACCCGTCGCAGTGGGTAGCGCAGACGCTGCTCGCCGTGTACGAAAGCCGGGTAATATTTAGCGACTTTCTCGCAGATGACGCCGGCTGTATAAGGATTGGCCCTGGAACCGCGCACATCGGTGATGTGGGCATCGGCAACAGTAACCGACAGACTGCAGGTATCGGGGCAATCCAGCGGACAGACAGACGGCTTAACGACAGATTCGGCACTCGTGGACATGGGCGGCAACGCTCCTGAATTATCTGGATCGGATTATCTGATGTCCCGCCCCGCCAGCAAGATCTGCTGACAGAGCAGGTGTTGAGCTGCAATCGGACAGCTTCAGACCGTTTCGCGTGGGTCGCCCGCCAGATAATGTCCGGTCAGCACACGCACGGCTGCGGATGTGCGCGGGCCGGCCCAGCCGTCCACACGCAGATACACACCACCCAGCTGATTGAGAAATTCCTGTAATACACAAGCTTGCGGTGTGGACTTGGCGGTTGCGCTGTAGCGTACCAAGGGGGCTGGAGGGTGTTCATCGAAGCGGATCAGATCCTGTTCGGCCAGTCGTCTCAATAAGACCGCAGCACCATATTGGGCATAGCTGGCATCATCGCTCCAGAGTTCATCGGTAACAAATTTACCGCCCCGGTAGTGTTGACTGCCGCACCACAGATAAGGCGAGTGACGCTTGGGCAGATGCAAACGGTAGGCCCAGCCGCCAAGTCCTTCCAGTTTATACAAAGTGCCGGCCAGACTCAATCATCCCATTTGTCGAACCCCAGCAGGCGCAGATAATCGGTGGCGCTCTGCTCCCAGCTGAACGGCGGCTCGCCGTGTCGGGGGTGGCCGTCCGGCTGGTGCACGGTGCGCTCGGTCAGCGGATCGCCGTTATGCGGGTGAGTCTCGAAATTGCGCTCGGTGGTCGCATAATGGATAGCCGCAATTACTTGCCAGGGAATACCCAGAGGCTGCCCGACAGCTTCATAGCATCGTCGATCAGTGATGATGTCGCTGATCAGCTGGTCAATTTCGCGGGTATGCGCCGGCAGGATCTGGCAGCTTTGAAAAAGCTGTTGATATTCTTCAGCCAGCTCCGCGTCCAGATAAATTCTGCCCATGTTTAACCGCCTGCAGTACTGAGCGCGAACTGTACCGCGCTGTAAACCACCAGAATAAATAAAACGGTCAGGATCACACCCGCAATAATGAAATGGGCTACCCGGCCATGCTTGAAATCACGTTCGCGGTTTTTATTGCTTTGTACGCCAATAAAAGAGGACAGCACGCTGCGGATGATTTGCAGCGCGGAAGGTTTTTGATTGTCAGTCATGATGTGTTACTCGCAGTAAGTCCTGATGTTTCGCACCCCACCCGCAAACGTGTTTGTTGTCCGGCTGGGGGCCAAGCATTAGAGGATACGAAAGAGAAGTATGTTCTCCCGTTGGACGGCGTTAGCTGTCCGCCGTCGCAGGATGGGTACTATTGCAGGCCGTGCTCGCGGGTGGCGCTGAAGCGCACCTCCGGCCAGCGTTCCTGGGTCAGTTGCAGATTCACCCGGCTGGGGGCGATGTAAACCAGTTCGTCGTGATGATCCAGCGCCAGATTGGTCAGGGTTTTATTTTTAAACTCCTGCAGTTTGCGGGCATCATCGCAATGCACCCAGCGTGCAGTATTGACATTGACGGTTTCAAACAGACAGTCCACGCCGTATTCGGCTTTCAGGCGATAGGCCGCCACATCGAACTGCAGAATACCGACAGCGCCGAGAATCAGGTCGTTATTGTCGAGCGGGCGGAACAACTGGGTGGCTCCTTCCTCGCACAATTGCTGCAGCCCTTTCTGCAATTGTTTCATGCGTAGCGGATCACGCAGACGGGCACGGCGGAACAGTTCCGGTGCGAAATCCGGAATGCCGGTAAAACGCAAGTTTTCGCCCATGCTGAAGGTATCGCCGATACGGATCGTGCCGTGATTGTGCAGGCCGATAATATCCCCCGGAAAAGCCTCTTCGACATGCTCGCGGTCGGAGGCCATGAAGGTCAGGGCGTCGCCGATTTTGACATCCCGTCCGAGCCGGACATGGCGCGCTTTCATGCCGGGCGTATAGCGGCCCGAACAGACGCGCAGAACAGCAATCCGGTCGCGGTGCTGCGGGTCCATATTGGCCTGAATTTTAAACACGAAGCCGGTGAATTTGTCCTCGCTGGGTTCAACCGCACGCGATTCAGCCGGTTGTGGCAGCGGTGCCGGGGCATTCTCGACGAAGTCGTCCAGCATTTCCTGTACCCCGAAATTGGTAATCGCTGCGCCAAAAAAGACCGGGGTCAGCTCACCGCGCAGATAGGCCTCGCGATCAAATGGATTGCTGGCACCTTGCACCAGTTCGATCTCTTCGCGCAACTCGTCCGCACGCGCACCAAGAAGCCGGTCCAGTTCGGGGTTGTTCAGACCCTGAATAAGCTGTCCTTTTGCAACCCGGTTATTGCTGGCCGGATCGTACAGGTGGACAAAGTTTTTATACAGATGATAAACACCTTTCAGCTCGCGCCCCATGCCGATGGGCCAAGTGACCGGCGCACAGCGGATTTTCAGCACGTTTTCGACTTCGTCCATGAGTTCGATTGGCTCGCGTCCGTCCCGATCCAGCTTGTTTATAAAGGTAGAAAATCGGGGTGTCGCGCAAACGGCAGACGTCCATCAGTTTGATGGTGCGTTCCTCGACCCCGCGCGCGCAGTCGATCACCATCAGCGCCGAATCCACCGCGGTGAGGGTACGGTAGGTGTCTTCCGAGAAATCCTCGTGCCCTGGGGTGTCGAGCAGATTGATAATGTGGTCGGCATAGGGAAACTGCATCACCGATGAGGTCACCGAGATACCGCGCTGCTTTTCCAGCTCCATCCAGTCCGAGGTGGCGTGGCGGGCGGCTTTACGGCCTTTGACCGTACCGGCCAGCTGGATTGCACCGCCGAATAACAGCAGTTTTTCAGTCAACGTGGTTTTGCCCGCATCCGGGTGGGAGATGATGGCGAAAGTGCGCCGACGTTGTGTTTCCTTGAGAAAATCAGTCATAGGTCAGGGTTTGCCAGGTAAACCGTCACTCGAGAGGGCGGCTATATTAACGGAAGACGATGACAAAATCAGCTCGTTGTACGTAAAGTTTTCCGCAATAGTTGAATACATTGACTAGCCATGCGACTATTTTAAAAAAAAGGTAAGTCAATGTATTGCTTAGTACGATTTTATCGGTTTTATGTGTCTCTTAAGCTCTTAAAATCAAAAATTGGAGGGGCAGGGAACTGGCGCAATTATCCTGGAGTGCGTAACGTACATCCAATAATTTGGGAACGCACAGTTTCATGACTTAAGACTTACAGCACACATTAAAAAATCAATGAACTATAAAATATAAATAAAACATTGATTTTATTAACATAAATTATTCAACACGGATCTTGTTGCGATGCTAATAAAGATCAGAAAGGGACTAGACCTCCCCATCACTGGTGCCCCTGAGCAGTCCATAGAAGAGGCCGCACCTGTTAAATCAGTCGCGCTATTGGGGGCTGACTACCTGGGAGTGCGGCCCACCATGCGGGTTCAAGAGGGTGACCGGGTCAAGCGGGGACAGGTTCTGTTCAGCGATAAAAAGAATCCCGGTGTTAATTTCACAGCACCGGGCGGTGGCGTGGTTCAGGCTATACATCGCGGTGCCAAGCGGGTCCTGCAGTCGGTTATTATCGAGCTTGACGATAACGAAGACGAAGAGACCTTTGCCTCGTATACCGACTTGAACCGGCTGACCCGCGATGAGGTGAAGGAAAACCTGCTCGCATCCGGTTTGTGGACGGCTTTTCGTACCCGTCCATACAGTAAAACGCCCCACCCCGAGACAGTCCCTCATTCGATTTTTGTCACCGCAATAGACAGCAATCCGCTGGCGGCTGATCCTGCACTCATTATTAATCAGCATTCGCAGGATTTCAGTGATGGTTTGCGCGTGATCGCGCAGCTGACCGATGGTTTGGTGTATCTCTGCAAAGCCCCGGATACCGACATTTCAACGCCATCCGGTGAATCCTTCCAGGCCGTCAGTTTTGCCGGGCCGCATCCAGCAGGGCTGGTGGGTACACATATCCATTTCCTAGACCCGGTCTCAGCCAATAAAACCGTCTGGCATCTTGGTTATCAGGACGTTATCGCGATTGGTAAATTATTTACGACGGGCAAACTGTGGGTTGAACGGGTAATTGCACTGGCGGGACCGCCGGTGTTGAAGCCACGCCTGTTACGCACCCGATTAGGGGTCCATACTACCGCGTTGTTGACCAATGAACTGGAAGACATTGAATGCCGGGTTATTTCCGGTTCGGTGTGGTCAGGTCGCCGGGCTATCGCATGGGGCAGCTATCTCGGACGCTACCATAGCCAGATCAGTGTGCTGGCTGAAGGCCGTAAGCGCGAGCTGTTTGGCTGGATTGCACCGGGCAGTAATAAGTTCTCTAAATTTAATGTCATGGTTTCCAGCTTCTTCCGTAATCGGCAGTTTGCCTTGACCACAAGCCAGCAAGGCAGCCCAAGAGCCATGGTGCCAACCGGCAACTACGAAGAGGTCATGCCGCTCGATATTCTGCCAACTCAATTATTACGGGCCTTATTGGTGCGTGATACCGATATGGCGCAGGCGTTGGGTTGTTTGGAGCTTGACGAAGAAGATCTTTCCCTGTGTTCATTTGTCTGCGTGGGCAAATACGATTACGGCCCGGTATTGCGCAGTAACCTCGAACAGATCGAGAAGGAGGGCTAATGGCCGGTCGCATGCGCCGCTATTTGGATCGCATCCATCCGCTATTTGCCAAGGGTGGGCGATTCGAGAAATTTTATGCGGTTTACGAGATGGTGGATACGTTTCTGTATTCGCCGCCGGATGTTACCCGGACGGCACCCCATGTGCGTGATGCCGTCGATCTGAAGCGGGTGATGACGTATGTCGTGGTTGCCCTGACGCCTTGTATTCTGATGGGTTGGTTCAATACCGGCTATCAGGCTAATCTGGCTATCGCCAATCTGGGGCTGGAAGGGGCAGCCGGCTGGCGGGGCGTAATCTTGTCCGCTCTCACCAGCTACGATCCGGGCAGTTTGTGGGATAACCTCTGGCACGGTTTCCTTTATTTCTTGCCGATTTATTTCACCGTTTTGCTGGTCGGTGGCTTTTGGGAAGTTGTATTTGCGGCGGTTCGCAATCACGAGGTCAACGAAGGCTTTTTGGTGACCTCAATGTTGTTTGCCTTGATCCTGCCGCCCAGTATTCCGTTAGCGGCAGGCGCTGGGTCTCGTTTGCTGTGGTGATCGGTAAAGAGGTTTTTGGTGGCACCGGTAAAAACTTTCTCAATCCGGCCTTGACCGGGCGCGCGTTTTTATTCTTTGCCTATCCCGCGCAAATGTCTGGCGATAGTGTCTGGACACCGGTCGACGGGTTCAGTGGCGCAACGGCACTCAGCATCAGCGCCAGCGATGGCGTGACGGCTCTGGCTGCTAGCGGCATTACGTGGTGGGATGCGTTTTTCGGTTTTATTCAAGGCTCATTAGGGTCCACCTCGACGCTGGCCTGCCTGATTGGCGGGGTGTTTCTGATTTATACCAAAGTGGCGTCGTGGCGTATTATTCTGGGCGTTTTTCTGGGCATGGTGGTCACAGCCACGCTGTTTAACCTTATTGGCAGTGACAGCAATCCGATGTATGCCATGCCCTGGTATTGGCACCTGGTGCTGGGCGGCTTTGCCTTTGGCATGGTGTATATGGCAACCGATCCTGTCAGCGCGTCGATGACTAACGCCGGGCGGTGGATATTCGGGGCTTTGATCGGTTTTATGACGGTGCTGATCCGGGTGGTCAATCCGGCTTTTCCAGAAGGCATTATGCTCGCCATTTTGTTCGCCAATATTTTTGCTCCGCTGATTGATTATTGTGTCGTGCAAGTCAATATTCGCCGTCGGAGGCGTCGCCATGCCTGAACAGAATGGCAATAAAACACCTGAAACCCCGGAAAAAAACCGGAACTGGCTGGCCGAAACGCTGGCGATGGACAATGAAAGCCGGCGCAAAACACTGTTTGTGGCGCTGGTTTTATGTCTGGTCTGCTCCATTATCGTCGCCAGTGCTGCGGTGTTGCTGCGACCGATACAGAACGCCAATCAGGCGCTGGACCGTAAGCGCAATATTCTTGAGGTGGCCGGTCTGATGGAACCCGGTCGCAGTGTCGATGAGCTGTTCAAGAAAATCGAAACCCGCATTGTCGACTTAGCATCCGGTACCTACACTGATGCGGTCGATCCCAACACCTACGATGCCCGTAAAGCCGCTAAAGACCCGGCTCTCAGCGATCCAATACCACAGAGTGAGGATATCGCCAGCATCAAGACCCGGGCAGATTACATGCCTGTCTATCTGGTCAAGGATGGCGATGTGGTTAAAACCGTGATTCTGCCGGTAAGCGGTTACGGTTTATGGTCAACCTTATATGGTTTCCTGGCGCTGGATAGTGATGGCAATACCGTACAAGGCTTAAAATTTTATGAGCACGCCGAAACACCGGGTTTGGGCGGTGAAGTGGATAATCCACGCTGGCGCAATTTATGGCCGGGGAAAAAAATCTACGATGCTGAGCAAAAACCGTTGATTGAAGTCGTCAAAGGCAGCGTCGATCCCCAATCCACAAACGCTGAATACAAAGTCGATGGCCTGGCAGGAGCGACCCTGACCAGTCGTGGGGTAACGAATATGCTTCGTTTTTGGCTGGGCGAACAGGGCTATGCACCGTATCTTGCCCGTTTACGTGAGGGGAGCTTGTAATGGACCGCGCGATTAAAGATGTGATGTTTGAACCGCTGGTCAATAATAATCCGATTACTTTGCAGATCCTGGGTATTTGCTCAGCGCTGGCGGTCACGACACAGTTGTCCACTGCGCTGACCATGTCGCTGGCTTTGACCCTGGTAACGGCTTTTTCCAGTATGGCGATCAGTGCGATTCGCACCCATATTCCGTCCAGCATCCGGATTATCGTGCAGATGACCATCATCGCGTCCCTGGTGATCGTGGTGGATCAGTTTCTTAAAGCGTTTGCGTTCGAAATCAGCAAGCAGTTATCCGTTTTCGTCGGCTTGATCATTACCAACTGTATTGTGTTGGGACGGGCCGAAGCGTTTGCCATGAAAAATCCCCCCTGGCCGAGTTTTCTTGACGGCATCGGTAACGGCTTGGGCTACAGTCTCATACTGATTCTGGTCGGCATTATCCGTGAGCTGTTTGGTTCCGGAAAATTACTGGGGGTGACGGTATTTGAGCAAGTATCGGAAGGTGGCTGGTATATTCCGAACGGGATGCTTTTGCTGCCACCCAGCGCCTTTTTTATCATTGGCTTATTGATTTGGGGAATCCGGGTCTGGAAGCCCAGGCAACTCGAAAAACCCGAATATCAAATCCATCAAGTTCATCGCACTGAAGTCATGTGATGGAGTAAGACGATGGAAATCTATATCAATTTATTCATCAAATCGGTATTCGTCGAGAACCTGGCCCTGGCTTTTTTTCTGGGCATGTGCACGTTCCTGGCCGTATCCAAAAGATCGAAACGGCCATTGGCCTGGGCGTGGCCGTGGTCGTGGTGCAGGCGTTAACCGTGCCAGTCAATAATCTGATTTTCCAGATTTTTCTCAAAGACGGCGCACTGGCCTGGGCTGGTTTGCCTGATGTGGATCTAAGCTTTCTTGGCCTGATCAGTTATATCGGCGTTATCGCTGCAATCGTGCAAATCCTGGAGATGTTTCTCGACCGCTATGTGCCGGTGCTCTACAACGCATTGGGTATTTTTCTGCCACTGATTACCGTGAACTGCGCCATTCTGGGCGGTACCTTGTTCATGGTTGAGCGCGATTACAATTTTGGTGAGAGCGTCGTATACGGTATTGGTAGCGGTGTAGGTTGGGCTTTGGCCATTACAGCACTGGCTGGCGTGCGGGAAAAGCTGAAATACAGCGACGTGCCGGATGGTTTGCAAGGACTGGGGATTACCTTCATTTCTGCTGGCTTGATGTCGCTGGGATTTATGGCGTTTTCCGGCATACAGCTTTAACTGGGAGCGGAATCAGACATGCTAGAGATCAGCCTCGGGGTAGTTTTTTTTACTGCTATCGTGATTGCCCTCGTATTTGTCATTCTGGCAGCCAAGTCCAAGCTGGTGGCGTCGGGTAATGTCGAAATTGTTATTAACGACGAGAAAACCATCAAAGCGCCGGTCGGTGGCAAGTTACTGGGCACGCTTGCCGATGCCGGCTTGTTCGTCGCCTCGGCCTGTGGTGGCGGCGGCACCTGCGCCCAGTGCCGGGTTAAAATCTATGAAGGTGGCGGAGCTTTATTACCGACCGAAGCTGGCCATATCAATAAGCGCGAGGCTGCTGAAGGGGATCGCTTATCCTGCCAGGTTGCGGTTAAACAGAATATGCGCATCCAGGTGCCTGATGAAGTCTTTGGCGTCAAGAAATGGGAATGTACAGTAAGGTCCAACCATAACAAAGCAACCTTTATTAAAGAACTTACGCTAGAACTTCCCAAAGGCGAAAATGTCGATTTTCGCGCTGGCGGTTATATTCAAATCGAATGCCCGCCGCACAAGGTTGATTACAAAGATTTCGACATCGACGAACGCTTTCGCGATGATTGGGATCATTTTAATTTGTGGCGCTATACCTCAACAGTCGATGCAACAGTCCTGCGGGCCTATTCCATGGCCAATTATCCGGAGGAAAAAGGCATCATCATGCTGAATGTGCGTATTGCCACGCCACCGCCACGAGTGGAAGGGGCACCACCAGGCAAAATGTCCTCATTCATTTTCAGTCTCAAGCCGGGCGATAAAGTAACGATTTCCGGTCCTTTCGGTGAGTTCTTTGCCAAAAAGACCGATGCGGAAATGGTGTTTATTGGTGGTGGCGCGGGGATGGCACCTATGCGCTCGCATATTTTCGACCAACTGCGTCGTCTCAAATCCAAACGTAAAATAAGTTTCTGGTACGGTGCGCGCTCAAAACGCGAAATGTTTTATGTTGAGGATTTTGACATGCTGGCGGCTGAAAACGACAACTTCGAGTGGCATGTGGCGCTCAGCGATCCGAAACCGGAAGAGAACTGGACGGGGTATACCGGCTTTATCCACGAAGTATTGTACGAAAACTATCTCAAAGATCATCCCGCCCCCGAAGATTGTGAATACTATATGTGCGGCCCTCCTATGATGAATGCCGCAGTCATCAAAATGTTGGAAGATTTAGGCGTCGAGCGGGAAAATATCCTGCTGGACGATTTCGGAGGTTAAATGAAACGCCGCACTTTTTTGACGTTAACCGCGGTCACCCCGCTAGCAGCCTGTTTTCGTTCCGAACAGATCGTACTCAACGGCACTACCATGGGGACGAGCTACACCGTCAAATACTCGCCTGCCCGAACCAGTGCCTCGACCCCTGTCATGCAGGCCGGCATCGACCAGCTGCTGACGGCGATTAATCGCGCCATGTCGACGTATGATACGCAATCGGAGTTATCGCGCTTCAATCAGGCCGGACATACCGACTGGATTGCCGCTTCGGCAGATTTAAGGCGCGTTTTGGGGCAGGCCCGGCAGATCAGCCAACTCAGCAGTGGCGCATTCGATGTGAGCGTTGGCCCGTTGGTTAATTTATGGGGATTCGGGCCGGAACAACACGCAGAGGCCATTCCAGACGCCAGCGCGTTAGCGCACAGCCGTGCCCGGATAGGTTATGAGCGCTTGCATATCGATCCTGTACAGCAGGCTATCCGCAAGGATCACCCCGATCTTTATATTGACCTGTCCGGTATCGCCAAAGGTTTTGGCGTCGATAAAGTCGCTGAATATCTGGAAACGCAGGGGGTAACCGACTATCTGGTCGAGATCGGCGGCGAGATGCGCAGCCGTGGCATCAATCAGGATGGTCAGGCGTGGCGTATCGCTATTGAAGAACCGACACCGGGGCCGCGCCGTATCCGTAAAATCATTCAGCTGTCAGGACAAAGCATCGCGACCTCGGGAAATTACCGGAATTTCTTTGAACGCAATGGTCAGCGTTACTCGCATATGATCGACCCGACAACGGCCTGGCCGATCAAGCACGAACTGGCTTTGGTATCGGTTATCAGCGATCAGGTTATGCACGCTGACGCCCTGTCAACAGCATTGATGGTGGCGGGACCGGAGCGGGGCTATCAATTGGCACAGGCGCAAAATCTGGCAGCTTTGTTTATCAGTGTCGATGGCTCTGAACGATTCACCCATGCGTTTCGGCAATACCTTGCCTAGCGCCCAAATACGCAGGTCACGCAGGCTAACATTATGACTATTTTTCTGCTAACGCTTGTTATTGTATCCCTGGCTGTATTGGGTATGGCAGCAGGCGTGTTACTGGGACGGCCTCCCATTGCAGGCAGTTGTGGCGGTATGGAGCAATTGGGTATTGCTTGTGGGGTTTGCGAAAAACCCTGCGCCAAAAAGCGCCATGCACTGGAGCAGGCCCGCAAGCAAGCACGCGATCAAGAAAAAGGCGAATGGTCATGCTGAGTGCCATTTTGGTAAAAGACTATATGGCTGCGCACCTGACGACCTTCAGCCCGGAAATGGATATTCTGGAGGCTATTCATACTCTGCTCAGCAATCGTATTTCCGGTGCGCCCGTCGTGGATAAACTGGGTAATATCGTCGGTGTTTTATCAGAAAAAGACTGTCTTGCGGTTGCTCTGCAAACCAGCTATTACGAAGAACGGGCTGGTAAAGTTGAAGAATTCATGACCCGCAATGTCAAAACCGTCAGTGCCAACGCCAGCATGGTTGAGATTGCGAAATTATTTCTCGAAACCAGCTTTCGGCGTTATCCGGTGGTTGACGATGATGGTCGGCTGGTCGGACAGATCAGTCGCCGGGATGTGCTTAAGGCAATGGAAGCCTTGTGGTAAGTACATGAGTATAAAAAGCTGATGCAAAAAAAAGAGGGCCAATCGGCCCTCTTTTTTTACGCCAGAGTTATCAAGCCAACAGCGGTGCTATCACCAGACTGACAATAGCCATCACGTTGATCAGGATGTTCATGGACGGGCCGGAGGTGTCCTTGAAGGGGTCACCCACCGTATCACCCACCACAGTGGCAGCGTGTACGCTGGAGCCTTTGCCGCCCAGATTGCCTTTTTCAACATATTTCTTGGCATTGTCCCAGGCACCACCGGCATTAGCCATGGTCAGTGCCAGCAGAACACAGCCAAGCAGGGCGCCGGCCAGCATGCCACCGAGGGCTTCCGGGCTGATGCCAAAACCGACCACGACCGGGGTGATGACTGCGATCAGACCGGGCAGGATCATTTTTCTGATAGCCGCCTGGGTGGCGATATCCACGCAGCGGGCGGTATCCGGTTCAGCTTTGCCTTCCAGCAGGCCGGGGATTTCCCGGAACTGACGGCGGATTTCGTTGATCATATCGAACGCCGCGTCGCCGACAGCGGTCATGGTGAGCGCGCCGATCAGGAAGGGAATAATGCCACCAATGAACAGACCCATGATGACCTCGGCATTACCCAGACGCAGTTCAAAACCGGGTACATGCAGACGCACGGTTTCGATAAACGCAGCAATAATCGCCAGCGCCGCCAATGCCGCTGCACCAATCGCAAAGCCTTTGCCAATAGCCGCAGTGGTGTTGCCCAGCTCATCCAGCGAGTCGGTGATAGCACGTACTTCTTTGCCCAGACCGCTCATTTCAGCGATGCCTCCGGCATTGTCAGCAACCGGACCGTAAGCGTCGATAGCCATGGTGATACCGACCGTGGCCAGCATGCCGACAGCAGCGATACCCACACCGTATAAACCGGCCAGTTCGTTGGAGGCATAAATGATGGAAGCGATGGTCAGCATCGGGATGGTGACCGACTGCATACCTACCGCAAGACCGGTAATCATGACCGTAGCGGGGCCGGTTTCGCCCGACTTGGCGATTTTCCGCACCGGTGTGGACGAGGTGTAATACTCGGTTATCAGACCGATAATAATGCCACCGACCGCGCCCGACAGAACCGCCCAGGCGATAGCGTTGGATACGCCCAGCATGCCGGTTACGGCAAACGCCAGCAGAATAAACAGGATTGCCGCACCCAGTGTACCGGTGCGCAGGGCAACGTCAGGCTTGCTGGTGGACATTTGCTTGACCAGCAGAATTCCGGCAATCGAGCACAGTAGGCCGGTGGAGGCCAACGCCAGCGGCAAGAACATCAGCGCAGGTTGTGCGCCCAGGGTTTCCAGCGCAGCAGCGGTCAGGGTCGAGGCAATCGCAATCGTGGCGATCATCGCACCGCAGTAGGACTCGAAAATATCCGAACCCATCCCGGCCACGTCACCGACGTTGTCACCGACATTATCGGCGATAACACCGGGGTTGCGGGGGTCATCTTCGGGGATACCGGCTTCGATTTTGCCGACCAGATCAGCGCCTACGTCAGCGCTCTTAGTGAAAATACCGCCGCCTACACGCGAAAACAACGCCACGGTTGACGCGCCCATGCCGAAGCCGTGGATCGCGTGAGCGGTTTCCGGGTCGCCGCCAAACAGCAGATACAGAAACCCCAGACCCAGCAGACCGAGTGAGGCCACGCACAGACCCATGATCGAGCCGCCAAAAAAAGCCACCGTCAAGGCCGCTGAAGCGCCATCGCTTTGAGCAGCAGTGGTGGTGCGGACATTGGCTTTGGTGGCTGCGAACATGCCGAGAAAACCTGCCGTACCGGAGGCCAGCGCCCCGACCGCAAAAGCGGTTGCGGTTTTCCAGCCCAGGAAATAGAACAATAAAATGAACAAAACAATGGCGAAAGGCCCCAGAATTTTGTATTCACTGCGCATGAACACCATGGCGCCCAGATGGATCTGGTCACCAATACTTTTGACTTTATCGGTGCCTTCCGGGTATTTCAGAACCAGTTGATAAATGTAATACGCCACGCCCAGGCCAATAATGCCCAGCAGCGGCGGAAGAAAATGCATTACTTCCATTGAATTCCCCCAGCATGTTGCTAGAAAGTTGTGAGTAAATTGGATTTTCTTTGCAGAAAAAAGCGCGATGTTTATAGCAGAATCGCGCTTAAAAAGCGATTATCCCTGATGTTGTTGCGGTTTTCCCTTAGTAGCCCCGGTGGTTTTTTCTCCGGTAATTTTTCCCCGGTCGTTTTCCCTCGGGCCACAGACATCAGGACAAACGCAAGATGAAGCCGCAGCGTAGCAGAACGCTAGCGTAAATGCTGGCCGAACAGAGCCAGACTGCGTTGCCAGGCCTGCTCTGCGCTGGCAGCATTGAAACTGCCGCGTTGATCACAATGAAAACCGTGGCCAGCACCAGGGTACACAAATACCTCGACATTCTGCTTGCCGCTGACAGCTTGCTGCACTTGCTTAACCTGTTCCATAGGGATAGCAGCGTCCTGCTCGCCGAAATGAAACTGCATCGGGATACTGATGTTGCCGGCTTCCGCCAGATAATCCGCAATACCGCCGCCGTAGTAGGCCGACGCGCAATCGGGATCCAGCCGGGTGGCAGCCAGATACGTTAACAGGCCGCCATAGCAAAACCCGACCACCGCCGCCTTGCCGGTGCATTCCGGGCGGGCGCGCAAGGCCGCCAGCGCCGCTTTCATATCAGCTACCGCAGCGTCCGTATCAGTAGCGGCTTTCAGCTCGCGGCCACGGGCAATATCGTCGGCTTCATAGCCCAGTTCGATGCCCGGCGCAGCACGCCAGAAAACATCGTGCGCCAGCGCGACATAACCGGCCTCGGCAAACCGCTCAACCACCGAGCGGATATGCGAATTGACCCCGAAAATTTCCTGCACTACCAACACCCCCGGCGCTGGCGCGTCCGAAGACACCCCGTCAGGAATAGCCAGATAGGCATCAAATTGATTATTAATGGAAAGTGTTTGGGTTTGCATGGATTATCCTCATCACAGTTAATCGCGGATAGTAGATAGCGCAGCGTATTTTACGCGCTAATCTGGCAGGTTGAAGCGAAATGAACCCGTTCGGCTTGCGGATTGACTTGATTGAACTTGGCTAAGCGAGCTTGAAACTCCAAAAAGGCATGATAGCGTTATAAGCCTGCTGCGCCGTATGACATGGACATCAATAATCCGCATTACTGACTGGCCAAGGCCCGCGACAGGGCAAAACTCAGTGCCAGCATCAACAGGCAAAGTCCGGTCAGTCCGCTTAGCGCCAGATCGAAGCTGCCGGTCAGGTCGGCTACTACACCGAACAGGAACGGCCCCAGTACGCCGCCGACTTCACCGGCGGTGAAGAATAAGCCACCTGCTGCGCCCATGTTCTTATCATCGACGGCTTTGCATTGCATCATCACCAGCATGGTGACGGTCATCAGTGAGCTGCGTGCGATGCCTTGTGCCAGCAGCGGAAACAGTAATGTCAGGCCGCTGAGCAGGGTGAGTCCAAGCGCGGCGCAGGCGGCAAACACCAGCAGTAGTCGCAGCACCGGCACACTGCGGGTGCCACCGGCGTAGCGCGGGATAAACAGCGATCCGAGAATACCGATAGCAGTCGGAATAGCGGCCCAGTAACCGGCCTCCACCGCGCTGAAGCCCTGACCGCGCAATACCTGCGGCAGCCAGTTATTGAGACCATGATTAAACATAAACGCGCCGACGCAAAACAGCATGACCAGACGCACCACCGGCAGCCGCAGCAGGGCCGGATAAACCCGCCAGTTCAGTCCGCTCTGGCTGGCGGCAGCAGCGGATTCACCGGCTCTTGCCAGCGGGTGTGAACTCAAGACCAGCCAGATGATGCCGGTGGCAGCGGTGCAGGCGGCGTATATCAGCAGAGTCAGTCGCCAGGAGTGCCCGGTCAGCGGCATCAGTACGCTGTTGGTGAGCGCCAGCGCGGCAATGCCGCCCAGTGACGGGCCGGTGATGTAAATGCCCATGGCCAGTCCGCGCTGCTGCTCGGAAAACCATTGCCGGATCATTTTCGGTGCGCCACTGGAAACCAAAGGCCCGCCCAGACCGAACGCCGCTACCGCCAGAAATAAACTCAGGCTGTCGCTGGAGCAGGCCCGTGCCAATCCGGACAAGGCCATAATGACAGCGGCGGCAAACAGCGCCCGGCGCAATCCGAAGCGATCCAGCAGTGCGCCGGCTGGAATAGCCGCGCCGATATACACCAGCGGCCAGGCCCCCAGAATGGCGCCCATGCTGGACAAGCGGATGTCCAGCTCGGTGGTGATCACGCCAACCAGCGGGGCCATGGCCGCGACCGTTAAGCCGAAACTGGCATAGATCAGCCAGACGCCGGCCAGCATCACCCAGCGGAAAGGAGTCTGCTGCAGGTCGTTCATGGTGATGAGGTGGCGGCAGAAGCTTTGGCGCGGGTGCGTTGCATGGCTCGCCAGACCAGCCAGGCCAGTAGTGCGGCGAGGCATACGGACAGGGCAAATGCGGTCAGCACGGCGCTGACGGCAGGCAGGGGGCCGGCCAGCAGATGCAGCAGCAGACAGAAACTGGCATAGGTGACCAGTGAGCGCTGGCCGGAGGTCAGCGTGGCAGCAGCGAATTCACCGCCGTAGCGCCGGTGCAGTACCCAGACGGAGGCGGTCACGATGGTGGGAAAGCCCAATAGCAGGCCGGACATGTCCGGGCCGAGCCAGGCGTTGAAACTGGCAATACCGGCTACCGCGATACCGCCGGCCAGACCGCGCAGAATCAAGGCCGGCCAGTCCGGCGGGCTGATTTTAGGCAGTTGGAACAGATCCATGCGGCGGCGGGTGAGGCGGGCAAACAAGGCTCCGGCGGCGACCATGGCAAAAGCGCTGGGAAGGGTCAGCTCGATCTGACTGAGCAGCAATCCGGGCAGCCACCAGGCGATGGATGCCAGCAGCAGACAAAAGCCAAACCCGCCGAAGCGGGCAGCCTGAGCGTAAACCGACATGAAGACCAGCACCGGACCGGCAGCCGCGAATGCGAACAGCGCACCCTGCGAGATAAACACAGCAGGCTGCTCCAGGGCAATGAAAAAAAAGCCCGGCCCGGCATTGAGCGGAATTGTGATCATGATACTGGTCATGAACGGTCCGAGGCTGCGCGCCAGCCGTGCTGCGAGAACGATCAGGGCGGCGGTTGCGACTAATTTCCAGCTAAGACTGAGCGCCAGTTCCACGTCAGTTGGTGCCGTCCTGAAAGGGTTTGAGTGCTGCAAACGCGACCTGATGCACGGGCGTCGGGATACCCAGTTCTCGGCCCAGACGTACAATCAGGCCGGACAGACTGGCATTTTCCATCGGTTTGCCGGCGTTCAGATCGTGATGCATCGAGGTGGTCATAGTGGCCGGCAGGGTATCTGCCAGCGCCAGCGTACGCTCGACGATATCGTCCGGCAGCCCGATCTGTTTGGCCTGGGCGATAGCGGCAACTTCTTCAATGGCGGCGCGTGCCACCGGTCGCATATCCGGATCACCGTAGACATAGCCCAGCGGCTGGCGGGTCAGGCTGGTGAGCGAGGCATTGGCCGCCAGCAGCGCAAACTTGGTCCACAGTGTCTGTGTGATATTGTCGCTGAGCTCGGCGGTAAAGCCGGCCTGATTACAGACCGCCTGAAAGTGCTGTGCCCGTTTGGAGCGGGTACCATCCAGTTCGCCGAAAACCAGCTTGGACATCGCGCTGGTATAGCTGACCACGCCCGGCTGGTCGATGCGGGCCGACATGTACGCTGCACCGCCAAGCACATGCCCGGCTCCGAGCACTTTGGCAATGCGCTCCGGTCCGTCGACACCATTTTGTACGGAAATGACCATGCTGTCCGGGCCGATCAGGGGGCGGATCAGCTCGGCGACGGATTCGGTGTCGTAAAGTTTGACGCAAAACAGGACCACATCGACCGGTCCGCTGATGTCGGCGGGCTGGTCGGTGGCCTGGGCGGGATTGATATGAATCGTGCCACGGCTGCCGTGCAGGCGCAGGCCGTTCTGACGCATTGCCGCCAGATGCGCACCGCGTGCGATAAAGGTCACATCGTTGCCGGTCTGAGCCAGGTGCGCACCGTAATAGCCGCCGGTGCCGCCAGCGCCCATGATGACTATTTTCATAGTAAACTCCTCTTAAAAATAACGTTGTTTGGAATGTGTTGTACCAGTCGCCAGGCGGTTTGTCGCAGCGACTACACTCTCTGATCACCAAAGGAGAAAATCCATGGCTTTAGCACAACCGATAGCCGATGTTTCCAGTCTGCCGCTCGAAAAAGCCGAGCGCGAGTTGCGGGTGCAATTGGCAGCGGCCTATCGTCTGGTCGATTATTTCGGCTGGACCGAATTAATCTATGGCCACCTGACCGTTCGGGTACCGGGGCCGGAACCGCATTTTCTGATCAATCCCTACGGCTTGAATTACGATGAGGTGACTGCGTCTAATCTGGTCAAGGTCGATCTGGATGGCACTATTATAGGACGCAGTGAGTATCCTGTTTCGCGCGCCGGATTTGTGATCCACTCGGCTATTCACATGGCCGACAGCGCACTCAACCACTGCGTGATGCACACCCATACCCGCGCCGGTATGGCGATTGCTGCGATCCAGGAAGGGTTGTTACCCGTGTCGATGACCTCGACGGCGTTTTTTGAGCGCATAGCCTATCATGATTATGAAGGCCCCAGCCTGTACACCGATGAGCGCGCCCGCCTGCTCGCCAGCCTGGGCGATAAAAAAGCCATGATCTTACGCAATCATGGCCTGCTGACAGTGGGTAAAACTGTCGCCGAGGCGTTTTTGCGGCTGTACCGCCTGGAACGGGCCTGCCAGGTGCAGTTGGATGCCGCTGCCGCCGGTACGCTGAATATTCTGGGGGATGCGGTAGCTGCGCAATCCGGTCGCGATATGGACGTGTTTTCGGCTCGTGAAACCAACCAGGGCGTTGGCGCTATCGAATTCGCTGCGCTGATGCGCAAAATGGATAAAATAGATCCTTCCTACCGTGAGTAAACCCAGTAAGGTCCTGAGCCAAGTATGACTTATCAAACACTGCAGTTCGACATCAAAAACCAGGTTGCCCATTTGACCCTGAATCGGCCCGATCATGCCAATGCCCTGAATATGCAGATGGGCAGAGAATTGCTCGATGTGTCTATCCGCTGTGACGAAGACCCTGCCATTCGGGCGGTAGTGCTCAGTGGTGCCGGCAAGATGTTCGCTGCCGGTGGCGATTTGAAATCCTTTCAGGCCATGGGCGAGGGCGTCAGCCGCGGCCTGAAGGAGCTAACGACGTATTTTCACGCCATGATTTCGCGCTTCAGCCGCATGGACGCACCGGTTATTGTGGCCGTCAACGGTATGGCGGCGGGTGCCGGTTTCAGCCTGGCGGTAGCCGGGGATCTGGTGCTGGCAGCGCAATCAGCCCGGTTTGTCATGGCCTATACGGGCTCCGGGCTGACCCCGGATGGCAGTTCCAGTTATTACCTGCCGCGCCTGATTGGTTTGCGGCGCACCCAGGAGCTAATGCTGACCAATCGGCGTTTGAGCGCCCAGGAAGCCCTGGAATGGGGACTGGTCACACGGGTTGTGGCAGATGCTGAATTATTGAGTGAAGCGACGGCGCTGGCAGAAAAACTGGCTGCTGGTCCGACCAAAGCATTTGGCGGGGTGAAAAAACTCCTGGCTGACAGTTTCGCCCATACTCTGGAGAGCCAGATGGAACTGGAAACCCGCGCTATCGTTGAGATGAGCCGTTGTCACGACGGACGTGAGGGTATTGCCGCTTTTGTCGAAAAGCGTAAACCAGATTTTCAGGGCAACTGAACCATGTCGACACTCTCTGCCCGCGAGCATCCCAAACGCTATGTCCAGGTGCTGGGTAAGCGCATGGCCTATACAGAACTTGCCGGGCAGGGTGCGGGTGAGCGCACGTTCGTCTTTCTGCACGGCAATCCGACCTCCCGTTATCTGTGGCGCAACATCATGCCGGCGGTGCAGGATCTGGGGCGCTGCATCGCACCGGATCTGATCGGTATGGGCGATTCCGATAAACTGGACGAGTCCGGCCCGGAACGTTATACCCTGCTTGAGCATCGGCAGTATCTGGACGGTCTGCTGGCCGCGCTGAATATCCATGACAATGTAATTCTGGTCATCCACGACTGGGGTTCGGCGCTGGGGTTCGACTGGGCCAGACGCCATCCGCAAGCTGTCACAGGCATCTGTTATATGGAGGCCATTGTCCGACCTATGAGCTGGGACGAATGGCCTGAAGTCATCCGGCCCTTGTTTCAAGGCTTTCGGTCCGAACAGGGTGAGCAGATGGTGCTGGAAAAAAATATCTTTGTCGAACGGGTGCTGCCGGGGTCAATCCTGCGCAAACTCAGCGCCGAGGAAATGGCGGTATACCGTCGACCCTTTCAACAGGCGGGCGAAGATCGTCGCCCGACCCTGACCTGGCCGCGTCAGATTCCGCTGGACGGCGAACCTGCTGCCGTGGTCGATATCGTCCAGGCCTATGCCGACTGGTTGCCGAACAGTGCTGTGCCCAAGCTGTTCATTAATGCCGAACCGGGCGCGATTCTGACCGGGCCCATGCGGGAATTCTGTCGCAGCTGGTCGAACCAGACCGAGGTCACGGTGTCTGGCAGTCATTTCATTCAGGAAGATTCACCGGCTGAAATCGGGGCGGCGTTACGGGCGTGGGCGCAACAGCACTAACCGTTGCTGGGCCATAAAGACGATGAGAAAATTTCATCATAACAATGAAAATTAACCGTTTGTAAGAGGTCACGTTTAGCCTCAGAATTTATCCTATCGAATAGCGGTAAATGCATTATCCAATGCAAGGGGTAGGTCATGAAAAATTCTCATCTTCTTCTTATTTCACCTGGACTGACCGCATTGCATCATGATCTGGGTGCGTATCTTGCGCCGGGCCGGACGACACGGTTTCAGGCCCGGACTCAGGCCCGGACTCAGGTTCGTGCTCAAGTTAAGGAGCTGCCCCAGCCGAAACGCCAGACGCAAGTCTTGCTGCAACCCCGGCCGTCTATTGATCCTGAGATGCTTAATGCCTATATGCTACGCGGTCGCAAATTGCGCTCCCAGGCGATACACCAGGCGTTGCGGTGGCTGGCAGGCTGGTTCAAACGGGGTTTCGGTCTTGCCGCAACAGCACTGCGGCGGGTATTCCGGTCATTCCATTCAGGCCGGCAACGGCGGGCGGCGCTGCGTGAGCTGCAGTCGCTGAACGATCATACCTTGCGCGATCTTGGACTTTCCCGTGCCGAGATTCGCACCGTAGTCGATGAGCTGTTCCGCTTGCGCAAGCATGAATCCGACTCCGCGCCAGATACCCGGCTACCGATTATCCAGGAGTTGGGGCATGTGTTTGGTACGGTCGATAATGGCGCTGCTCCGGCATGCAACGATCCGGCACCGGTCAAAGCCGCCGAAGCCTGAACAGGCTCTATAGTCTGACCAGGATCCTGGCAGGGGCGGCAGCATGAGTGAACGGCTGCCGCCGCTGAATGCCTTGCGTGCTTTTGAAGCTGCGGCGCGCCATCTCAGCTTTGCCAGAGCCGCGCAGGAACTGCACGTCACGCCGTCCGCGATCAGCCATCAGATCAAGACCCTGGAAGAGCATCTGGGATTACCCCTGTTCCGCCGTCTGAATAAAATGCTGCTGCTGACCGACGAAGGGCAGGCGCTGCTGCCGGGACTGCGCGCCGGTTTTGAGCAACTGGCTGATGCGGTGGCGAGTGCGCGCCGGTGTAATCTGCGCCGGGTGCTGACGGTCAGTGCCGCGCCTTCGTTTGCGGGTAAATGGCTGGTGCCGCGACTGGATCGTTTCCGTCAGGCGCAGCCGGATATTGACGTCCGCGTAGACGCCAGTATCCAGCTGGTCGATTTTGCCCGGGCTGATGTCGATGTCGGCATTCGCTATGGCACAGGGCGTTATCCGGGCCTGCATGTTGAGTGCCTGATGGCCGATGAAGTTTTGCCGGTCTGCAGTCCGCAATTGTTGCAGGGTGCGCATGCCCTGCGGGAACCGGAAGATTTGCGCCGGCAGACTTTATTGCATATCGACGACGTGACGATTACCAGCGGCTGGCCGGATTGGGCGATGTGGTTCAGCAGTGCGGGTGTCAAGGGTGTCGATACTCATCGCGGCCCGCGTTTTGGCCAGGCCAGTCTGGCCATCCAGGCGGCGCAGGAAGGCCATGGTGTGGTGCTGGTCAGTTGTGTCCTGGTGGCGGACGATCTGGCGGCAGGTCGTCTGGTGCGATTATTCTCTTCGAGCTATCCGGTCGATTTTTGTTATTACCTGGTGTGCCCCGAAGTCAATCTGGGCAATCCTAAGGTCGCGGCGTTTTGTGACTGGCTGCGGCAGGAGGCTTTTATCAGCAATCAGGACGATGAGCAGGGCGCTGGCTAGCGCTCAGATAATCCCGCGTTGTCCGGTCTGATGATAGATAATACTGCCATGAGTAAAGAACCGGTAGCAGCGCCTGAATCAGCTGCATCCCCCCGACTGGGCGAACTCGGCAGCTTGCGGATGTTGCTGCGCTATTTATGGCCACCAGGTCAGACTGCACTGCGGGTGCGGGTTGTTATAGCCCTGTTTTTTCTGGTGCTGGCAAAAGTTGCGACCGTGTATGTCCCGATTTTTTACAAAGACGCTGTCGATGCGCTCGGCGGGACGGATAAACTGACGCTGGTCTTGCCGTTGGCAGCGATTCTGTCTTATGGGCTGGCGCGGGTGCTGAGTCTGGCGTTTGCGGAACTGCGCGATGCCGTGTTCGCCCGGGTCGCGCAGCGTTCGATTCGTTCGGTAGCGCTGACGATATTCCAGCATTTGCACGGCCTGGCGCTGCGTTTTCATCTGGAACGTCAGACCGGTGGTCTGTCGCGTATTATCGAGCGCGGTACCAGCGCGATTGAATCCCTGCTTACGTTCACCCTGTTCAATATTCTGCCAACCCTTATCGAAATCCTGCTGGTAGTGGTGATTTTGTGGCGCATGCTGGATATCTGGTTTGCCGTGATCACCCTGGCTACAGTGGTGGGCTATATCGCGTTTACCATGCTGGTGACGGAATGGCGGCTGAAATTCCGCCGCGAGATGAATGAAAACGATCAGGAAGCCAATACCCGGGCTATTGACAGCCTGCTGAATTTTGAGACTGTTAAATATTTCGGCAATGAACAGCACGAATACCGGCGTTATGATCAGGCCTTGCAGCGCTATGAAAATGCCGCTGTGCGCAGCCGCACATCGCTCTCGCTGCTCAATATCGGGCAGGCGCTGATTATCTCGCTGGGATTGACCAGTGTGATGTATCTGGCGGCGCAGGGGATCGTTAATCAAACCCTCACGATCGGTGATTTCGTGCTGGTCAATACTTATCTGATGCAACTCTATCAGCCGCTGAATTTTTTTGGTTTTGTATACCGCTCCATTAAACAGAGCCTGGTGGACATGGAGAAAATGTTCAGTCTGCTGAATGTCACAGCGGAGGTCAGTGACCAGCCTGACGCCCGGCCTTTGCAGGCTACTGGTGGTGCAGTGACATTTCGGGCGGTCAGTTTCGGCTATGATCCACGGCGGCCGATTCTTGATAATCTGTCGTTTGAGGCAACACCGGGTCAGACCGTTGCTATTGTCGGACCGACCGGTGCCGGCAAGTCGACCATCAGTCGTCTGCTGTATCGTTTTTACGATGTGGGGGAAGGGGCGGTGCTGATTGACGGGCAGGATATCCGCACAGTGACACAGACTTCCTTGCGAGCGGCTATCGGCATCGTGCCGCAGGATACGGTGCTGTTCAACGATACGATTTTCTACAACATCAACTACGGCAAGCCTGCCGCCAGTCCGGCAGAGGTGGAACAGGCCGCCCGGCTGGCGCATATTCATGACTTTATCATGGGGCTGCCGGATGGCTATCAGACCAAAGTAGGTGAGCGTGGTCTGAAACTCTCAGGTGGTGAAAAGCAACGGGTCGCTATCGCCCGTACTATTTTGAAAGATCCCTGCATTTTGCTGTTCGATGAAGCAACCTCGGCACTGGATACCCATACCGAACGTGAAATCCAGGCCAATCTGCGTGAGGTCAGCCGCGGTCGCACCACGCTGGTGATCGCACACCGCTTGTCTACGGTGGTGGACGCTGATCGCATTATTGTATTGAACGAAGGCCGGATCGAGGAGCAGGGCAGTCATAGCGAACTCCTGGCGCAGGACGGACTCTATGCCCGACTGTGGCGCAATCAGCAGCAGGAAAGCAGTGGACGCAGCCTACCGGTCAGTCCGGCTATAGCACCTGCAGCGCCGGCATCTCCCGAGTAGAACAAACGCTGTTCGGGCAGGTTGGGACCCGGATCAGGGGCTGGCGCTAATCACCCAGCTGATTCAGCGTGTGCTCAATGGTTGCGGTATCCGGTACATAACCCAGCGCCCCCAACCCGGTTGTTGACAGGCTGGCGGCAACACAGGCCCGTCGTGCGGCCTGGACGGCACTCAGGCCACGCCCCCAGCTGGCCAGAAACGTTCCGGCACAAATATCCCCCGCACCGGTAGTGTCCACTGCCTGCACAGCGGGTGCTGGAATTGGCTGGGCAGGCCGGTCCGGCGTGATCAGTAGTGCCCCCTGGGCACCAAGTGTCAGCAGAATCGTACTGCCCGTCGTAGCACAAAGCGGTTCCAGCAAGGCCAGCCAGTCATGTTGTGCAGCGGATTCCGCCAGGGTGCTGGCGCAGGACTGATTCATAAAGATCAGCTCAAACGCATGCTGCATCAACTGCCGCAGTGCCTTGGGTGTCTGCAGGGCCGGCTCGAGTTCATCCATGTCCATCGCTGTACGCCAGCCCTGCTGACGTGCCGAATGCGCATATTCCTGAGCGCGGCTGGCGTGGAAACCATCCAGATAGAGCAGGCGCGGACCAGGATAATCCACCAAACGGGCCAGGGCGCTGCGCAGTTGCTGGAGATCCAGACGAGTGGGCTCGCTCACAATCATACGGCGACCATCGGTCTGAACCAGAATCAGGCAGTGATGTGTTTTCGCGCTACTGGAACGATCCAGCCACGAAATGTCAATGCCTTTTTGGGTCAATTGCTGACAAAGCCAGTCACCCTCGCTGTCCTGGCCACAGGGCGCCAGTAGTTTCACCTGCACCGCCTGCGCTGCGCTGACCGCAACAGCAGCACAGGCAACATTGGCCGCCATGCCTCCCAGACTGCGCTGAAAGCCTGTTGTCATAAGGCGGCTGTCGGCGGCAGGAGCGGCATTCAAGCGGGCACTTATGTCCAGGTTTAAACAACCTGTACAAAGCAGCAAAGGCGTGTTTTCCAATGATGGCATGTATTGTGCTTAAAGCCTAATGTCTGAAAAAAAATAATGCTTTCTGAAAAGATCGGAAATTTGTTCTGTTGCCACTATTGATGCGTCCAGTCGTAACATCGAGTCGTCTCAGCCGGTCTTTCTGAATCAACAGCAATGCTTGTTCGCAAGCAATTTAAGCAATGTTTTAGCCATGCCATTCCGAATTGATTACTTCCTTGAAAGCCAGTACGAGATTCCGGCAATCGTTCTTGCGTGGCTGACTAACAGGGCATCAAAACAGTGAAAACTCATGACATTGATCACACAGTATGGGCTCGAGATGGACGATGGGATTTTTAAATATAACTTATGCGGTATGGGGAAAATAGGACCAGATGGTTTTTTCACCGATGTTAACCCCAGTTTGTGCCAGCTCCTGGGTGCGCGGCGGTCAACGCTGCTTAAGCAACCTGCCAAAGCGATTGTCAGTGCCTATGATACGGAGCGTTTCGAACGTCTGCTGCAGGTTACGAAACCCAAACGGCAACCCGTTCGCGTCAATCTGCAAACGCGCTCGGGTAAAGCCATACCCTGCCTTTCCGCTATCATCGATGTCCGTCCCTGTGGATCGACCGGTGTCCAACGTTTACTACAAGTCCACACCTTAGCCATGGATACGACAGCCGACACCAATATTGCTTGCGAGCTCCCTGCCACTGCCCCTACAGCCGAGCAACATGCCCAGCTGGGCAATCTGGTCCATAATTATCCCGGCATTATTTACCGCTGTTCATTTGGTACGCAGCGAGTACTTGAATTTGTCAGCGCTGGAAGCAAGCGCTTAACCGGGTATAAACCGATTGAGCTGGATAAGTTTGAAACCTTCGATACAGCGCTGATCCATCCTGCTGACCTGGAAAATGTTCAGGAGCAACTGCGTTTCGCGTTTATTCGGGAAACGCCTTACAACCTGATTTACCGCATGGTGCGCAAGGATAGCGGGGAAATCTGGGTCCGCGATCAGGGTCAGGGTATTTTCAAGATGGCGAACTGGTGGCCTGCGAGGGCTTTATTAATGACATCAGCGACACCCATCGTCTGGGTTTGCGTTTTGCTCATCAGGCAACCCACGATGAGCTGACCGGCCTGGCTAATCGGCGCCAGTTTGAACAACATATCGAGCGCTCACTGGCACAGGCCAAAGTTTATGGCAACATCCATACCCTGTGTTACATCGATCTGGATCAGTTCAAGCTGATCAATGATTCCGTAGGCCATCGGGCCGGCGATGAATTACTGAAACACGTTGCGGTATTGCTGTGCAGCAAAGTACGTGACTCCGATGTGATCGCCCGGCTGGGAGGGGATGAGTTCGGTATTTTGTTCACACATTGTCCGCTTGAGCGAGGCCGGGTTATTGCGGAAAAGCTGGTGCGGGAAATAGGTGAAATGCGGTTTCCCTGGGAAAACAGCATGTTCGAGGTCGGGGCCAGTCTCGGTCTGGTGGAAATAAATCCCCAGAGTGATAGCGTAAGCAGCCTGATGTCCTGCGCTGATGTGGCCTGTTACGCGGCTAAAGATCTGGGCCGCAACCGGGTGCATGTTTATGAAATGCAGGACGTTGAGCTGATCAAACGGCATGCCGAAATTCTGCACGTCAGCAGTTTGCGCGAAGCGCTCGAAAATGACCGGTTCAAACTGTATTGCCAACCGATCAAGCAGCTGGACGGGCTTGGGAATGTCGATGCACCGCCTAAACATTACGAGATACTGTTGCGGTTGTCCGATCCCAAGGGCCAGCTGATACTGCCCGGGGCTTTTATTCCGGCCGCAGAACGATACGGTTTGATGGGGGCGATTGACCGCTGGGTCATTCGCAAGGTGATCGAGAGCTACGAGCGTTATTTTAAAGGTGACAGCAGTATTCAGTTTGCGGTCAATCTGTCCGGCACATCGTTGAGTGATCTGCGCCGCTGGAGTATATTCGGGAATTGTTGGGGGGCTCCAGCATACAGCCCAGCCAGTTGTGCTTCGAGATTACCGAAACCGCCGCAGTGCAAAATCTGCAAAACGCAGTGGAATTTATCAAGCAGGGGCAGGAAATGGGCTGTCCGTTCTCGCTGGATGATTTTGGCAGCGGCCTGTCATCGTTTGCCTATCTGAAGTATTTTCCGGTGAATTACTTAAAAATCGATGGCGGCTTTGTGCGCGATATGGCGACCGATAATAATGACCGCGTACTGGTGGCTGCGATTAACGAAATCGGCCATATCATGGGTATGAGAACTATTGCTGAATGGGTGGAAACGGATGAGGTGCTGGATTCTCTGCGTGCCTTGCAGGTGGATTATGTACAGGGCAGTGCAATCGGCAAGCCTATCCCGCTGGATCGCAGCCTGGTGGTCGGGTTGTAGCATAAAAACACTGACGCGGCTTCTGCAGCGGCGCGGGTAAAGCCGCACCGCCTTGAGATCTTGCTGCTAGTTCAGATGCAGCGCCCGCCGTCGACTTCCAGACAGACGCCCGTGAGAAATTCCGCATCATCCGATGCAAAATGCAGCGCTGCTTTCGCGATATCCTCTGGCGTACTGAGTCTTCCCAGCGGCACACTGGCAACAAATTTAGCTCGCATCTCCGGGGTATCCTGCCCCATGAAATCCTTCAGCAAGGGGGTTTCGCCCGCTACCGGACACAGTGCATTCACCCGGATCTGATCCGTAGCCAGTTCGATGGCCATGGCTTTAGTCATGGTAATAACCGCGCCTTTACTGCTGTTATACCAGACCAGACCGGGCCGGGGCCGGATGCCCGCCGTCGAGGCAATATTGATGATGCAGCCGCCGCCACGCTTGCGAAAAACGGGAACGCAGGCCTGCGCACTGTGATAAATCGATTTCACATTAACCGCAAACACCCGGTCAAAGGTCGCTTCGTCAACATCGAGCATCGGTTGATTGCGATGGGTGGTGCCGGCATTGTTAACGATTACATCCAGATCGCCAAAAGCGGTCAGGCAGCGCTCTACCATGGCCTGAAACTGTTCGCCATTACTGACATCGACACTGCAGGCGATTGCGTTGTCGCCGAGTGTTGCTGCGACCTGTTCGGCTTTCTCGCCGTTCATGTCGGCGACAACGACCTTGGCCCCCTCGGCGACAAATAAGCGGGCGATACCTTCACCAAAGCCCTGGGCAGCTCCGGTAACAATACAAACCTTATTGGCAAGACGCATGTTTCCTCCTAATCGTGCCTAATCAATCGTGTTTAAATACAACGGTTTTTGTAGTGGTGAATTCATATAAGGCCTGAAAGCCTTTCTCGCGACCGTGTCCGCTTTGCTTGACACCGCCAAAGGGTAACTCAATACCCCCGCCAGCGCCGTAATTATTGACAAAGACCTGACCACAGCGCAACGCCTTGGCCAGTCGCATCTGACGTCCACCATCGCGGGTCCAGACACCGGCTGTCAGGCCATAGGCCGTAGCGTTGGCAAGCTGGATGGCTGCGGCCTCATCAGCGAATGAAAAAGCCGACAAG
This sequence comes from Gammaproteobacteria bacterium, assembly GCA_041396125.1. Lineage (GTDB taxonomy): Bacteria > Pseudomonadota > Gammaproteobacteria > Competibacterales > Competibacteraceae > JAWKZG01. The sequence goes on from JAWKZG010000008.1 coordinate 93,022, forward strand.
ACCGGTCCGAACACTTCCTGACAGGCCAGCTTGTGATCGCGTGGCACTGGCCCGAACAGGGTCGGTTTGACATAAAAGCCGCCGTTCGGCGCGGCTGGAGAGATACTCCCTTCGGCCAGTACCGGCACACCGTCGTTTTTAGCCTGTTCCAAAAAGCCCTGCACCCGATCCCGTTGTTTAGCGCTGATCAGGGCACCGCAGTCGAGATCCTGTGCATAACTGCCGACCTGGAGTGCCGCGAAGCGTTCACTCAGGCGATCAATAAGCGACTCATAAATGCTGTCATCGATCAGCACCCGGCTGCCGGCGGAGCAGGTTTGACCGGTTGCCTGCACGATCGCATTAACTAGCACCGGCAGAGCAGCATCCAGATCCGCATCGGCAAAAACCAGTTGCGGCGACTTACCACCCAATTCCAGAGTGCAGCCGATATGGTGGCGGGCGCAGGCCTGTTGCACCAGCGTGCCGACTTCAGGTGAACCGGTAAACGACAGAAAATCTATGCCGGCATGTTCGGCCAGTGCCGCACCGGCTTCTTCGCCGTAGCCCGTGACAATATTAATGGCACCGGGCGGGAAGCCGACCTCCTGGGCCAGTTCAGCGATGCGCAGACAGCTCAGACAGGCTTCTTCGGCTGGTTTCAGAACAGTGCTGTTACCGGCAGCCAGGGCCGCGCCGAGGGTGCGTGAAACCATCTGTGCCGGATAATTCCACGGGATAATATGACCGGTCACGCCGTGTGCTTCGCGCAATACCGCAACCAGATAGCCATCCAGAAATGGCAAGGTTTCGCCGTGCAGTTTATCGGCGGCGGCACCGTAAAATTCGAAATAGCGGGCGGCTGCGACCAGATCAGCCCGCGCCTGTTTGAGCGGCTTACCGGTATCCCGCGCTTCCAGTTGGGCCAGCTCTTCGCTGTTATCAGCCACTGCCAACGCGAGCTTGCTGAGCAGGCGGCCGCGTTCGAGCGCCGGCATACGGCCCCAGGGGCCGCTGTCGAAAGCCTTGCGCGCAGCCTGTACAGCGGCATCGACATCGCTGCTGCTGGCGCGGGCGATCTGCGCAAAAATGGTACCGTCGCTCGGGCACAGCATGGGAATGGTTTCGGCATTGCTGGCGGCGCGCCAGGTGCCATCAATCAGTAATTGTTGTGTAGTCATAGAGCAGGCCTTTTATGATGTATTGCATTGCTGCACGGCGTTAATGCGGTGCCATATATAACAGGTAATAAGCCGCACTGGTGGCTCACCTCGGCTGCGATGACGGCCAACGCAACTCGAACCGGCTGCCGCCCAGGGGGCTGGTGCTGACTTTAACCTGGCCGTTATGTTTACGCATAATCAGGGCGACAATCGACAAACCCAGACCAACCCCGCCGGTACGCCGATCCCGGCTGTCGTCCAGGCGCTGGAACGGGGTGAACAACTCGCCGCGTTTGTCGTCCGGGATACCAGCACCATCGTCGTCAACGCGAATCAGTGCGTGAGTGCTGTTGCAGGTGGCGCTGACCACTACCTGGCTGTTGGCATGCCGCAGCGCATTCGAGATCAGGTTGGCCACTGCGCGGCGGATCAGGGGCGGATTGGCATTGACCCGCAGCGGTTGCAAAGGCAGCTCGAACAGCAGTTTTCTGGAGGCGTTGACGGGCTGGGCCGCTTGCAGATTATGCAGCAGGGGCAGCAGATCGAAGGACTCGATTTTCAGTGCATCGGAACGACCGGTGCGGGTCAGAAAAATAATATCCTCGACGGCAGCGGCGAGTTCGTTGACATAGCGATCAAGCCGCGTCAGATGGCGCTGTCGTTCGGCCACATCCTGGGTTTCACGGGCCAGATCCAGGGCAAACCGCATCCGGCTCAAGGGCAGGCGTAGTTCATGCGGAATAGCACCGATCATGACCTGCTGGTCCTGGATGATCTGATCCAGCTGCACCGCCATGCGATTAAACTCCTGCGCCAGTTCATTGATGGGTGGTGGCGCATCGAGTGGCGCGCGCGCGCTCCAGTCACCGCTGCCGAAGCGTTTTGCGACGCGGGCCAGGGCCAGCACCGGTAGCGATACCCGGCGTGCCAGATGCGAGATGCCGATGCCCAGCGCCAGAAAGACGCTGATGATAGGAACATAGCGTTCAAACAGAGGCGAGGACCAAATGAAAGGGTTGGCTTCAGGCACTTCTTCGATCAGCAGGAAATAATGTGAATCGGGCATGCGCTGCAATAACCACCAGGGCCGTTCGTCAATGGCCGCTACCGCGAAATCGGTGCGTGCCGCTGCAGTATTGCTGGGGGCGTCGGCAGGATTGTCCCAGCGATGTAGCGAGATGTGCAAAGCATCTTTGGGCACGAACTGCGTTATGACCTCGGCCCAGTCCTCCTGATTGACTTTGAGCAACTGGGTTTGCAGTCGGGCCAGTTCACTCTGAGCGCTTTTTACGAACAGACCCCAGGCATCACTGTCGGGGGTACTGTCGGTCAGGCGTACCGTCAGCATGAACGCCGCCACCATCAGCATGGCAATGGCGATATAGGTACGCGTAAAAATTGATTGCATGGGGATTCAGCCGGTTGCCAGCAGATAACCTTTGCCGCGCACCGTTTTAATATAGTGATACGGCGGCTCTTCGTCGCCGAGCTTGCGGCGCAGGCTGGAAATACGCATATCGATCGCTCGATCCATGCCGTCATATTCCAGACCGCGCAGCGACTTTGAGATATCGTCCCGGCTGAGCGGTTTGCCGGCATTGCGAGCCAGTAGCGACAATAATTCGAACTCGGCTGAAGTCAGGATCAGTTCGGTACCGGCCAGGGTGGCACGCAGTGAGGAGATATCCAGTATCAGGTCCTGCACCACCAGCGCTGCAGTCGGGTCGGTGTCCGTTGCCGGTTTTTTCGGCGGCACGCAGATGGGCTTAATATGGGCCAGCAGAATATGCGGGCGCACCGGTTTTCAGAAACCCCAGCGCGCCGTGATTCAGCAACGCGATTTCCAGCATATCGTCATCTTTTGCGGTCAGCATCAGAATGGGTCCCGGATAGCGGGGTATGACGCGCTTGCAGATTTCCAGACCGTTCAAACCGGGCAGCATGTAATCCAGGATAACGATATCCGGCTGTTCCTGCACAATCCGCTCAACCGCATCCAGCCCATTGGCGGTCCAGGACACGATAAACTGCTCACTGGTCAGGAAGTCCTGGATCAATTCGGCCAGTTCGTCGTCGTCTTCTACCAGTAATAAACGTTTGGCGGTCATTATATGTGTTTGAGCCTGAAGATAAGCATGCAGTACGGTACAGAGACGTCAATGATAGCGCGCTGCCAAGTGTCCGCAAACCGATTCTTGCAGGCAAAAAAACCGCCTCAGAAGGCGGTTCAAAATTAATGTCACAATGCAATGGTCACCATGATGCCGATTGCGAGCGATTTTGTCTGTCTGAGTAAAGTCAGCAATTGTAAGTAAATGTAAGCAGCATTGTGCTTCAAGCGATCCGGTCGCCTTTTTGACCTGCATCGTGCGGTTATCCACACCCGGCAGCATTTGTCCCGGATCACGCGTTACCACCACATCAAGCACTGTCGGGCAGCCGTTTTCAGCCATGGCGGTTTGCAGCGCATCGGCCAGTTGCTGCGGTTGTTCGACCCGGATACCGCGACAGCCCAGCGCTTCAGCGACTTTGGCGTAGTTGACCTCGGCCAGGTCGCTGGACTGGTAGCTGCCAGCGCCATACATCAGATGCTGCAAGGCTTTAACATAACCGGAGGCCGCATTATTGACGATGATCAGGGTAAAGGCCAGCCCTAGTCTGCGAGCAGTTTCCAGTTCGCCCATCACCATATTGAAACCGCCGTCGCCGGTCAGACCGACAACCTGACGATTACCGGCGGCCAGTTGTGCGCCCATGGCACCGGGCAGACCGTAACCAATTGAGGCAAAGCCCCGATCCGGCAGAAAACCACGGCCTGGCCGCTTGGTGTCGTAGAGCAGTCCGCCCCAATGAGCAGCGAAGCCGCCGTCGGCTACCAGCACGCCGTCTTCGGGCAGGTTCTGGTTTAATTCGTGCAGCAGTCGCGCCATATTGATCGGCGTTTCGTTGGAATGCAGCCGGGCCTGTACCGAATCACGCCAGGCAATCATCCGCTGGGCGACCGCCCCGGTGTATTCCGAGCGGCCCTGACTGAGTCGGTGCGCGTCACCCGCCAGGGCTTGCTGCAGATCGCGTATGCCTTCGCGAATATCGCACCATAAGGTCACTGTGGGTTGCACAGTACGACCGAACTCTTCAGCAACGATGTCCATATGGATCAGCGGTTTGTCAGCCAGCGGCAGGGCATAGCGCTTGGTCGCGATCTCGCCCAGTTTACAGCCGACAACCAGCAGGCAGTCGGCTTGCTCGATCAAATCATTAGCGATGCGGTCGTAGCGTCCGAACAGGCCGGCGTTGAGCGGATGGGTGCAGGCAATAGCACCCTTGCCGCTCATGGTGTGGGCTACCGGGATACGCTGCGCTTCGGCGAAGTTCTGCAAATCTTGCGCGGCGCGGCTGATATGGACGCCACCACCAGCCAGAATCAGCGGTCGGTGCGCTTTGCTGAGCAGGGTAACGGCTGCTGTCAAGGTGTCACGACCGGGGCGGCAGCGCAGTGCCGGTGCCTGCTCGTATTGAGGATCGACCTGAAAATCGGTGTCATCGAAGGGATGATTGGCGTGGCAGACGTCTTCAGGGATGTCCAGTATGACCGGACCGGGCCGGCCACTGGTCGCGACTGCAAACGCACGCCGTACCAGTTCCGGGATGCGTTCGATCGTTTCCACCCGGATTAACTCTTTGCAGGCGGGGCGCAAAATGTCGACCTGACGAGACTCCTGCGTCATGTTTTTCCAGCTATGCTGCCGGTGTGTGTCGCCAATCAGCACAACCAGCGGGGTGCCGGCGTTAAGGGCTTCGATCAGGCCGGTCACCAGATTGGTTGCGCCTGGTCCCAGCGTTGCATCGCAGACACCGACCCGGCCGCTCAGCTTGGCATAGGCGTCAGCGGCAAAGATGCCGCAACGCTCATCGTTGATCAGGGTGTGCATCAGACCGAGTCGACGTACGGCATCGTAAAACGGCAGTAATTGAAATCCACCCATGCCGAACATGGGTCCGACATTATAGGCTTTCAACATCTGGGCCAGGGCCTGACCGCCGCTGATGGCGCGGTTGTCCTGGGGATGGCTGGTGTTGCTCATAAGTGTTTAGGCTCCTAGCATGTGACGTACGGTTGTGACAATGCGCGCGGCGCTGATTCTGGCTTGATCTTCCAGGGGGCGCGTACGAAACCGGAATTCGGGTGCCCCAGCCGTCGTACTGGTGCGCGCAGTTCGCTGAATAGCTGTTCGGCGACGGTAGCGGCGATCTCGGCACCGAAACCGCCCACCTGAACCGCTTCATGCACACAGCAAACGCCCGGTTTTGCGTACGGACTCGAACACCGTTTCCTGATCCCAGGGCCACAGAGTGCGCAGATCAATCAGTTCAACCGCTATGCCGGCCGCAGCCAATTGCTGTACGGCCTCGGCACAGGTGTGCACGCTGGCCGACCAGCTGACCAGAGTGAGTGCATCACCAGGCTGCACAATACGGGCCTGGCCGAGCGCAATCGTGCTGTCTTCATCTGGCACTTCGCCACTCAGTCCCCACAGGTTCTTATGCTCCATATAGACGACTGGGTCATCGCAGCGGATAGCGGCTTTAAGCAGCCCGTAATTATCGGCAGGTGTCGCCGGAGCGACCACGACCAGACCAGGAATATGGGTATACCAGGCTTCCAGGGACTGTGAATGCTGGGCAGCGGAAGAGCGCCACATACCGACCGGCTCACGGACGACCAGCGGTACCCTGGTCTGACCGCCGAACATATAGCGCGCCTTGGCGGCCTGATTGATCAGCTCGTCCACGGCGCACAGAGCAAAATCGGAAAACCGCATTTCGACTACTGGGCGGGTGCCGTTCATGGCGGCACCAACCGCTGCGCCTAAAATACCGGCTTCCGAAATAGGGGTATCGCAGATGCGGGCCGGGCCAAATTCCTCCGGTAACCCCTTGTACTGACCGAATACACCACCCCGGCCCAGATCCTCGCCCAGCGCCCAGACCCGTTCGTCCCGGCGCATTTCTTCTGCCAGCGCGCGACTGGCCGCCTGTAAATACGTTAGCGCAGCCATTAGTAAGCCCTCTCGCTGGGATTGCCAATATCCTGCACATCGGCATAAGCCAGTTCTACGGCTGGCCAGGCCGCTGCTTTAGCCTTGCTGTAAGCTTGCTGCATTTCCTCTTTGGCACGTTGCCGCCAGTCATCGAGTTCGGCGGGTGCGATACCGCTATCACGCAGCAAGGCCTCGCAGCGGGCAATCGGGTCTTGTTGCCAGCGGGCATCGACTTCGTCTTGCGAGCGATACAGAGCCGGGTCGGCACCGGTGTGGCCGGTCAGACGATAGGTTTTCGCAACCAGAAACTGGGGACCATCACCTGCCCGCACAGCGGCCAGCAGACGGCGTGCGGTTTCATCGACCGCGATAATATCATTGCCGTCGACCGTGCTGGCGGGAATGCCCAGGCTTTCCGCCCGTGCTGCCGCGCCGGCACCACCGGTCAGGGTATCTGTGCGGGTGGTTGCGGCATAAGTGTTGTCTTCACACACGAACAGTACTGGCAGATCGTACACTCTGGCCCAGTTCAGGCCTTCCAGAAACGGGCCGCGGTTAATCGCGCCATCGCCGAAAATGCAGCACACGACACGGTCGTGCTCACCGCGCAGTTTAAGGGCATGGGCCGCCCCGGCAGCGATGCTGATATTCGCGCCGACCACACCATTGGCACCTAACATGCCAACGGAGAAATCAGCGATATGCATCGAGCCCCCTTTGCCTTGACAGGCACCACCCTCACGCCCGAACAGCTCGCACATCATGGCATCGGCGGAAGCTCCCTTGGCCAGGGTGTGACCATGACCACGATGGGTGGAAAGCAGGATGTCGGTGCGCTGTAAATTACCGCATACCCCGCTGGCAACAGCTTCCTGACCGATGGAAGGATGGATGGCACCCAACACCAGGCCTTCCTGCAAAGCGTCCAGGGCGGCAGTTTCAAAGGCCCGGATGCGCTGCATAGTCTGTAAATGACTCACATAGCGTGAGCTGTCAAAATTACGATGTTCGTCCACAAGTGCTCCTCATTATCAGGGTGTTTTTTAGCCTGCATTTCTTATGCATATAGTGTAAACACTGAAAATCAGTTTAGTCGCTTATCGTCCTGCCTGCTCGGGGCTAAGCCCAAAACAGGCTTATAGCTATAAAAATGTGAATTAACTGTGAAAAATGTTTAAATATAAAAAAAGAGGCGGGTTTTTTGCTTTGCTTAACTAATTACTGATTGCCCACATACTTTGTACGACTCTAAGGTCACATTTAATGAGAGTTTTTTGGAAACACAGCCTACTTTTTTTGTCTGCGCGTTTGGTGAAAAGTATAACGCTGATATTAGCTCTGACCGGGTTTGTCGGGTCCGCCTATGGACAGGATTGGCGCTATACGGTCAGGCCTGGCGATACCTTATGGAGTGTCGGCGAACGCTACCTGCGCAGTGTTGCTTTTGTACCCCGCCTGCAGGCTTTTAACGGCATTGCTGATGCCTATCGCCTGGCACCGGGCAAGCGTTTGCGAATACCGGTTTCCTGGCTGCGAACAGAACCGGTCAGTGCGATTGCCCAGGCGGTAAGTGGTGACGTCATTATTCTGCCTGCCGGTGGTGGGCAGCAGCGTACGCTGGTGTCGGGTGATCCGTTGCAAAGTGGTGATACATTGCGCACCCAGGCCGATGCCAGTGTGGTTTTGCAATTTATCGACGGTTCTGAATTTGTTTTGCGCCAGAACAGCGAGCTGCTGCTTGATCAGGTCGGTGCCTACACCGAAACCAGTATTGCGAACACCTCCATGCGACTGCAAAGCGGTCGTGTGCAAGGTCAGGTACAACCCGATCGTGGTGCGGCCACACGCTTTCAGATTCGCACGCCGGCTGCTCAGACAGCAGTGCGCGGTACGGATTATCGGGTCAGTTACGATACGGCAGAGGATGCCATGCGGGTAGAGGTGTTGAGTGGCCAGGTCGACGTCAGCGGGCGCAATGTGACCCGCAAGGTGCGAGCCAATTTCGGTGCGGCGGTGCGTCGTGGACAAGCGCCAACCAGGCCGCGGCCCTTATTGCCGCCACCCGTCCTGAATACCTTGCCGGAGGTGCTGGATCGTCTGCCGCTGGCGCTGGACTGGTCTGATGTGCCGCAAGCGGCCGGTTACCGGGTACAGATCAGCAGCCATACGGACTTCAAAACCTTGTTGGTCGATGAATCGACCCAGGCCTCACAGCTACGGGTGCGTGATTTGCCCGATGGGCAGTATGTTCTGCGCTTGCGCGGGATCGATGAGCTGGGTCTGGAAGGTCGTGATGCCGAACGTGCGCTGGTCATTAATGCCCGACCGGAGCCACCTTTTCTGGTTGGTCCCAATGCGGACTCGACGGTGCGCATAGCGGTCCCTGTAATGCAATGGACAGAAGCGGAAAACGCGGTTGGCTATCATTTGCAGGTTGCGCACGACGCGGATTTTGCCCGGATCGTTTTTGATGATGCCAATTATGGCAGTGATCGCTGGCAACCGCAGGCCGTATTGCCGGAAGGTGAATATTACTGGCGTATTGCGACCATTGACGGCAGCGGTGAACAAGGACCGTATAGCGATACCATTCGTTTTTGGCTGCGACCCACCCCCGATCCGGAGCCACCCGCTGTCGGTGAAGATCAGCTGACGTTTCGTCTTGCCACCGGACTGCCGGGTGAGACCTATCATTTTCAGCTGGCGCGCGATCAGACATTTACTGATCTGCTGGAAGATCAAACCCTGACCGAGCCTGAAATCTCTCTTGCTAAACCTGTCGGTGGCAATACCTATTACATGCGTTACGCAATGATCGGACCGGATCAGATCGAAGGACCGTTCAGTTCGGTACAACGCATTTATCTGCCGATTGATGATTATCAGCCCATGGTGATTTTTTCCACGCTAATTGGTCTGTTGCTGTTGTTGTGAGTGATCGTGCCAACGCCCGTCAGCCTTCTGTCTGGCTACTGAGTATCGGGCGTTTAGCCCAACTGGTGCTGCTGCTGTCTGCTGGTGTTTATCTGGTCTGGAACGATGCGTTATGGAACTGGGATCGCCTGTTTTACGACTGGCAACTGCGGCAATGGTCGCACCCGGTGCCAGACGATATCGTTATTATTGGCATTGATGACGCCAGTCTGCATGCGTTGGGCCGCTGGCCCTGGCCCCGTCAGCAGCATGCGCAGTTACTGGACCGCCTGACCCAGGCACAGGCGAGCGCAGTATTTATTGATGTGGTATTCGCCGGGCCTGATCAGAGCGACCCTGCCGGTGATCAGCAATTAGCCGAGGCCGCTCGTCGCAATGGCCGGGTGGTGTTACCGGTGGTGGTCGATCAATTGCAGCAGGGTGGTCAGATCATTGAGGTTTTACCGTACCCGGAGCTGGCTGCCAGTGTGCATCTGGGACATGCTGATATTGATCTGGATCGGGACGGTATCGTGCGCGAAGTTTATTTGAAAGCCGGACTGGGCGAGCCGATCTGGCCGCATGTATCCGTTAAGCTGTTGACGCTTCTCAATGAGAATTTTAACGCCACTCATCTGCCTGGAAAACGCAATAGCGAACTGGCTGGGGCTTCGCCCTATCATTGGGTGCGGGATAATAAAATTCTGATTCCATTTTTCGGCCCGCCAGGACATTTTAAACGTTATTCTTATGTTGATGTTTTACAGGATAATTTTGACCTGGGTTTACTGCGTGACAAAATCGTCCTGGTCGGTTTGAGCACGTCGACGGTAGGTGGATGACTTGCCCACACCGGTGTCCGGTGAATCCCAGACCATGCCCGGCGTCGAGATTATTGCCAATATCGTTGAAAGTCTGCGCCAGGGATCAGTGTAGAACCCTGGCCGTTACCCTGGCGGCTGGTATCGATACTGGTACTGGCCGCTGTGATGTTGCTCCTGCTGACGCGTTTCAGCCCTGCGCTGGCATTGCTGTTGACCATTATGATGCTGGCACTGATCGCTTTGACCAGCTTGCTCGCGCTGCGCTTCGTGTATTGGTGGATTCCACCAACAACCGCTTTTCTGGTGACTCTGGCCACCTATATCTGGTGGAGCTGGCAGCGTCTGGAGTCAACCGTGCGGTTTCTGAATCATGAGCTGAGCCGCCTTGGCAGTGAGTCCTTCGTGTCCACGTACACGGATGTTAAAGCCATAGAGGCCGAGTTTACATTTTTACGCACAGTGCTGGATCTGGAAGGCTATCGCTTATTCGACAAGACAGGGCAAACGGTGCTGCAGTGGGGGAAACCGCTGACCCATGAAGCGCTGTTACGGCAGTCCGCACTGCAGGACGGACAGTGGCTGAAGCGGGATGATGAGTACTGGTGTACAGCCCGACATTACGGGCAACGCTGGAGTTTAGGCTTGTACTGGCCAGCCGGGCGTTTAAATGCTGACGGCCAGCAGCGGCTGCTGAACACCCTGGTACGGCAAACTCACAGCACCACGCAGGCGAGCCGTTTCAGCCCGCTGGAAATTGTACAAAAGCGCATCGAACAGGTACAGGCTGCGACGGATCGCTTGCGCTCCATGCGGCGTTTTATTCAGGACAGTCTGGCGCAGATGGCGGATGGCGTTATCGTTACCAATAATCTGGGCCGGGTGCTGCTGGCTAACCCGAAAGCGGTTGCCTATCTCAGGTTTGACTCTGCCGATGAACTCATTGATCAGCCAGTGCATATCCTGCTCGAACATTTGGATTCGCATACCCCAGGCGGCTGGCCTCAACTATTGCGTCGGGTACTGATCGAGAGAGAAGCGGTGCAGCTGGAAGCAAACGGTGGCACAGCGCTGGATTTGCTGGTGCAAATCGCCCCGTTTTCTGATCAGGCTGATATCGGCGATGGCCTGATCGTAAATTTTTCGGATATCTCTGCCCTGAAAGCCAGTGAGCGGCGGCGCCTCGAAATGCTGAATTTCATGTCGCACGATTTGCGCTCGCCGATTATCTCTATTATTGCGATTACCCAGCTGGCTGATGCCTCTCCCGATGGTCTGTTGCCGCCAGACGGGCTGGAAAATATCCGTAAATCGGCCCGCAAAACGCTGGATCTGGCCGAAGATTTCCTGCAACTGGCTCGTGCCGAGAGCAGCGAAGCCTATCAGCCGACCGAGGTCGATCTGATCTTCGTCGCAGACACTGCGATAGAACAGGTTATGCCGCAGGCCGACAATAAAGAAACACAAATCGACACGGATTATCGCATTGACGAAGCCTGGCTGCTGGGCGATGGCGCTCTGTTGGAGCGCATGCTGGTAAATCTGTTAACCAATGCGATTAAATACAGCCCGGCTGGATCCGCTATCGAGGTTGGGATGGACCGGCGCGGTGAGGAACTCTGCTGCTGGGTTCAGGATAACGGCAGCGGTATTGCACGCGAAGATATTCCCAAGTTGTTCGACCGCTTCCAACGTCTTGACCGCAAAGAACACCGCAAGGAGCGTGGTGCCGGTTTAGGCCTGTCGTTTGTTAAGACCGTGCTTGATAATCACGGTGGGCGGGTTGAGGTGAGCGGTGAATTACATAAAGGCACCCGTTTCAGCCTGTACTTCCCGGCCTATGATCCGGTCGATGATGAGTATGAAGACAATCTTTCGGGCAATGAATCGGATGCTTTGACAGCGGTGCGATAAGGGCAAGATGCAGCGAGCAAGTCGGTAATGTGATGACAACAGAAGACGGTATTATCTGCGCTGATACAATTACCAAATTGGGGCCTGCAAGCCAGGGGGCCGTACTGGTGTCCGGGTCGCATGGTGGTGTGTATCCGGCTTATCTGGCGCGTCGGGCAGGCGTGCGTGCGGTCATTCTGAACGACGCCGGAGTAGGCCGGGAGCAGGCCGGTCTGGCCAGTCTGGCGTATAGTCAACGATTGGCTATGGCCGCTGCAGTGGTGGATTATCGCAGTGCCCGCATCGGTGACACTGCCGATATGCTGGCCCATGGGGTGATCAGTGCCTGCAATGAACAGGCTGCCAGGGTGGGTTGCCGACCGGGTATGAACTGCCTGGACGCCGCCCGCTTATTGCGCGCTGCCCCTCTGAGCAATATACCTGCCGAACCTTATCCAGAAGCGCGCGGTGTTATTGCGAGCAGCGGTCCGCGACGGGTGATTTATCTGGATTCGGTATCGCTGGTAGTGTCGGAGGACGTCGGCCAGATCGTTCTGACCGGATCGCACGGCGGGCTGGTGGGCGGTAATAAAGCGGCTGCCCTCAGAGTGGACGCCTTTGCCGCAGTGTATAACGATGCCGGTATCGGTAAAGATCAGGCCGGTATCTCACGGCTGCCGGCACTGGCTGAACGTGGCATTCTGGCGGCGACCGTAGCGGCAGCCAGCGCCCGGATTGGTGATGGTCTTTCGACCTATGAGACCGGTATCGTCTCGGCTCTGAATGACCCCGCAGTAGCGCGGGGCGGGGTTATCGGAATGCCACTGCGCGAGCTGGTTGCGCAGTGGCAAACGCTTTAAGGCAGACTTATTGCCCGGGCACTTCCGTAATCGCCACGATTCCCTGTGTGCCAGTGCCCTGGTTGCGCAGCTCGGCCACATAGACCCCAAGCTCAAGTTCCAGGACTTCATAGCGGCTTCGCGATTATCGCTGGGCGGTGCCAGGGTTTCGATCTCGTCTGCCAGCGGGTGATCGCGCCAGTTATCGTTCTCGGCAATGGTCTCACCGGTGCTGAGATTGTAAACCCGTAATACCGGATCGGTAATTGCGTCGGGCCGGTTCAGGATCGCGCCTTCACCCTTGATCAGAAAACGTTTGCGAGCCTGACCGCTGACGATAAAACCAGCCCGCAGCGTTGCTTCACCAGTGCCGACCTGACCGTTATTCGAGACGTTCAGCAGTTTCGGTTCCGGGGTTTCCTGATCCACTTCAGTGACAGCGACCAGGCCGATGCCGGATGCGCCGTCCTTGCCGCTCAGTTCAGCCACGTACTGGCCTTGTTGCAGCTCTACGATAAACGCCGCTTCGCGGTCATCGGCTGGTGGTGCGAACGCTGCCACCTGATCCGCGCTGGGATGATCACGCCAGTTATCGTTTTCATCGATGACTGCACCGGTGTTCAGATTAACCAGCCGCAGTACGGAATCCGTCAGGCTGTCCGGCAGGCCCAGTATGGTGCCTTCACCCTTGATCAGAAATTTCTTGCCGCCGCTGCCAGAGACAATAAAACCGGTGCTCTGGATGGCCGAGCTAGCCGGGCCGACCTGACCGCGTGATGAAGTGTTCAGCACGCGCATCCAGTCTTTACAGAAGGTGCCGGCAAAGGGCAGGGTGTCTGGTGTGACGCGCACTCCGGTCGTAAAAACCTGATCAGGTTTGAGGCCACCCTCGTCAAACGTCAGCTCAATCAGAAACGCGGTCCAGCCCTGTGCCGGCTGTTCCACCTGCGCGGTATAGACGCGGGATTCAGATTCTGCCAGCGTGGTTGAAGTCCAGACCTTGCCAATGCTTTCCATGCGAAAATCACGGGCATCGGGATTGCTGGCCTGCCAGAGTTTGACCGTTTTAGGTGTGCGTTCGACTTCCACCCGGATAGAGCCGTCCGGCTGGAACGACCAGCTGAAGGGTTGCGCACTGTCGCGCCCTTGCAGCGCGTCATCCATCCAGGCCAGACCCGCTTTCAGCACATCTTCATCCTGCGAGTGATCGGTGTTGACGCTATAGCGCATGGCGAACGGCGCGGGCATATCATCGTAATAAAACTGCGATGAGTCGGACACAAAAAACTGGTCGCCGGCAGAGTTGACGATCAGTTTGGGCAAGCCCTGATAGCGGTCGATATAACTGTAAGGGTCAATACTGTCGAGCAGTTTCTGGCCGTTGGGTGTCTGTATCCGGCAAGGCAGGTCGAAGGCGGCATAGTCACCAACGGCTGGCGCAAAAAAGCCATAAGCTTCCCAGTGATGTTGAAACTGGCGACCCAGATTGAGCATATCAATTGAGGCCGGTACGATAGCTTTGATGCGATCATCGACTGCTGCGGTCAGCCAGGTTGTCCAGCCCCGCTTGGAGCCGCCCAGCACCAGAAAATCATCGATCGTGATATCCTCTTCGTCCTGCAATACGCGCTGAATGGTATCCATGGCGCGCACGGTGGCTTTGGTCATCGGCAGGTGCACGGGCCATTCCGGATCACCGGTATCCAGAAACTTGTCCATGCTGTAGGCTAGAATTTCGTCTTCCTTGCGCGGATTATCGACCTCATCGGTAAAACTGAGTGGCTGATTGGGGACTTGCTTGAACTCTACTATTACCGCGCCCATCAGTTGGGCCGCAATTTCAACCAGGGCTTCAGGGTCGTCCACCGGGTCGGGGCCGTTCTTGCCGCCTGAGATCAGCATGATCGCAGTTGAATTTTTGTCCAGCGGTTCGTCAAACGGCGGTATCGGTATCAGGGTGCGCGGCACGGTGATGATCAGATCATGTTCCCAGAGCGGACGATCAACTTCAGTCTCGTCGCGCCACTGCTGGGACGTCATATGTACGATATACGTTTTGGCGAAGTCGCCGAGTCCTCATCCGGACGACATTGAATTGGTAATTCGGGTCGGGTTTGTTAACGTAATCATCCAGCGCAATGGCCTTGACGCTAAACGGCCAAAGCAGCGCTGACGCCAGCAAGCACGGCACAGGAAGGAGCCGTAAAGATTTGAATACCATTGAATTTTCCATATTTAACCTACAAAAGTGATATGACTGATCCTTGGCAAGCGCCTACGTCCCTGTGGGGGCTGCTGCGACCCTTTCTGCGACCACATACCAGGCGCTTGCTATTGGTACTCTAGCCATTCCGCTGGCAGCGTTGAGCGCTATGGCTATCCCTTATCTTACCAAGCTTGCGATAGACAACTATATAGTGCCAGCGGTTCAGAATGGCCAGCAAAATAATATTTTACAGCCGCTGCTGGGTTTAACTGCTCTGGGACTGGGCGCGGTTATTGTGGGTTATCTCGCTGATGCCGTTTATGCGAATCAGTTGCAGCGGATTGGCCATCGCCTGATCCATGACCTGCGGCAGTATGTTTACCAGCGCAGCCTGCGCCTGCCGCGTCGTTATTTTGATGATCACCCGATCGGCAGTTTGCTGACCCGTGTCACCAGCGACATGGAAGCGCTGGGCGAGGGACTCGCCAGCGGTGCGCTGGGTTTGTTTATGGATGCGATCAAAGCCAGCGGTTTTCTGCTGATGATGGCTATTCTGGACTGGCGTCTGACGCTGGTTTATTGCTGATGGCACCGGTCCTGGTCGGGCTTGTCTGGTTTTCAAACGACGAGTCAGACAATCTTTTTCGCGTCAAACAGGTCCTGGCGGAAGCAACCGGGTATTTACAGGAAGTGCTGAGTGGCATCAAAACCGTCCAGTTGTACCGGGCCGAACGCCTGGTCGTGGACGAATTCAAGCGTCGCAACTGGTTATTCTATAAGGCGCAGAATGTCTCGAATGTTTATGATGCCCTGCTGTTTTCGCTGATTGAGGGCATTACCACCCTGGCTTTGGCCCTGCTGCTGTGGCACGGTGCCGGTGAGCTGGTAGCCGGTGCGATCACCCTGGGCGTGCTGGTGGCATTCATGGAATATATCCAGCGCCTGTTCGTGCCGATACGCGAGTTCGCCCAACAATTAGCCGTATTGCAGCGGGCGCTAGCCGCGCTGGATCGTATTCAGCAGCTCTGTCAGGCACCGCTTGACCCGGCTGAGATAAGCACGCCGGCAAACACAGCTCCCCGCTCGGTGATTTCGACTCGCTGGTATTTGACAAGGTTTCGTTTCGATATCGGGAAAAAGGCCCGCTGGTGCTGGATAACATCAGCTTTGAGTTGCACAAAGGGCAGATGCTGGCCCTGGTTGGACCCAGCGGCTCGGGCAAGACCACTCTGATCCGCCTGCTGACACGGGTGTATTCCGGGCTATCAGGGATCTATTCGCATTAACGGCCGGGAACTCAACACCCTGTCTGCTATAGAGCTGAGCCGCATGAGCGCCATCGTGCAGCAGTCGGTGTTTTTGTTTCAGGACAGTCTGGCTTTCAATATCGGACTGGATCGTCCCGGCCTGACGCCGGAGGCTATCGCCACCGCTGCCCGTTATGTCAACGCTGATCAGATCGCGCGGCATTTACCACAGGGCTACGACAGCCAGCTGACCGGCAGCCTGTCCGCCGGCGAGCACAATTGATCGCCCTGGCGCGGGCGGTGGCAAGCGAAGCCGAGCTGATCATTCTGGACGAGGCTACCAGCGCCATTGACTCCATCACCGAGCACGCGATTCAGCAGGCTTTACAACGGCTGTACCAGCATAAAACCGTCATTGCCATCGCTCACCGGCTCAGCACAGTGCGCACCGCCGACCTGATCCTGGTGCTGGCCGGCGGGCGTTTGGTAGAGCGTGGAAAACACGAAGAACTAATGCAAAAAGAGGGGCTTTACGCCCGCCTGGTAGGCGAGTTGGCGGCACTTCCAGAATGATAATAGAGGGGCTGGCAGAACGATTCAAAGCAGTGTATTATGAGCGCCCATTCCGCGTGGGGCTGTAGCTCAGCTGGGAGAGCGTCGCGTTCGCAATGCGAAGGTCAGGGGTTCGATCCCCCTCAGCTCCACCAATTTATTCAAGTGCTTGTATAACACTTAACACCGTTTTCATTTCCCCTTCCGTGGCCAGATTGTGACGATTCGTTTTCTAAGACAGAAAGCGGATGGTGTTGCACCGTGCGCCACAGCGATCACTACCGTACCCGGTTCGTTATGCCCGCGCAGGCGGAAATCCAGAACGGTTTTAGAAGCTGTTTTTGGAACAGCTTCTAAAAAGTCTTAGCCTGGCAGACGATAAGGTGACCAGTGCTCACTCAGGATCGTAAGTCGGGTCATAGGTCCGCACCTGATAATCCTGGGTGCTGACATATTGAAACCGTCTACCCTCAGCCAGCGCTACGACGGTCCCGGCAGCAGTGGCTACTTTAGTGCCGCTAGTAACATCAATCAGAATGTCGCTGCGTTGCATATTTTCATCAATGAGGGCGTCAAATACCGCATTGGTGACACCCACCAATTGCTCCATATCCTCGAAATTCACGCCATCGGCATACTCACTGACAAAATCACCCGCGCTGCGGATACGGGGTGTAGCCCCATTGCAAAGTCGGTTTAATAGCCCCTCGAAAACCTCGGCGTAACGATTGCTGCCGGTATGCGTTGCACTGTCGGTCGAGGTGATCAGCACGATTTCACGCAAAGTTGCCTTATGGTAGGCGATGGCTTCCAGCGGCATCCGCCAGGAGCCCGCAAAGCGCTTGCGCAAACTGGCATCACTGATGTCACCGTTGACACTATCGAGTAATTTACTGTCAACGTCATTCGGGTTGCTCAGATATAGAATCAAGGCCCGCGCCCGTTTTGGTGCGTCGTCGGTCGCAATCCGAAATCCCAGGCTGGCTCCTTTTCTGCGTGCTTTATGCAAAAGCCATAAAATAGCGCCGCCGCATAATAAGCTCAGCAATAAAGCCGTTACGATATTGATGACTTCAAAGGTTTTATCAAGGAAAACCCAGGCGATCAGCATAACCAGCAACTCATACAAGCTGGTGCCCAGCCAGCCCAGTGCGATCAGAATGGTGATGGCAGCCAGCGCGGTTTTGAGTTCATTCGTACCCAGAATGGCAAGAAATAAATTGCGTAAATAATTTTTCTGTAAGCCAGGGGGTCTACGCGTGCTCATAACAGACTCCAGTTAGATTGAAACCGGTGTGGAGTATGGCAGATACCCGATACGACTTGATTGAATAACAAGCTTGTCGTGGGTTGTCCAAAATCCACCTTATGCAAAAGTGAAACGCCTCATTTAGCTATTGCCAGCGGTGCAAAATGCCAGGCTGGCGAATAATTACAACGCGCACTCAAAGCTTTTCTACTTATTCCAAGGCTTTTCTACTTATTCCAAGCCCCACGCAATCCGGCATCGAAGGAAATCCGACAAGCTTGCGACAATAATCACCAAGCGCGGATCATGCTATTTCTTTTAAGCACATCAAGCATTGGAGCTGCCATGCCGCGCCGCCCCGCAGTCATCGCCTATGACATCAGTCGCAATCGCATTCGACGCAAAGTCCACCGGATTTTGCTGGAATGGCGGTTAGACGGTCAAAAATCGGTGCATGAATGTTTGCTCAGCACGGAGGAGGCCAAGGAGTTATTCATCCAGCTCAGTCAGGCCATTGATAGCGATACCGACCGGCTGATGCTGGTCTGGATTACACCGGGACGGCCGATCATGGCGCGCGGCATGGGACGCAGCGATACGTTCAACATCCAAACGAGACGGATTGACTAGGAGCTAGCGCATGAAGGACTGGTATCTGATTGCATATGATATTCGTGCCCCCAATCGCCTGCGCCAGGTACATTATTATTTGCGCAAACGTGCTCTGGCAATGCAGCAATCGGTGTTTTTCATCGAAGCGACGCCCACCGAACTGGCCGAGGTATTAGATACTATTGCCGGTTTCATTAAAAAAAACAGCGACGATGTACGGGCCTATCCGGTACCACATCCGTCGCAGGTCTGGCTGTCAGGCCGCGCCGCTGTGCAGGGGCCTTTACTGCGCCTTGAAGGACCGGAACAGGAGGAGTCTGAAGGCTTTTGGCAGTGGCTCGGGCGGTTATGGAAGCCTCGCCATGAGCGGTGATTTCTGACTGGTATTGGATCGGCGCGATCTACTGGTACGCCCCGAGGGTAAATCATTGCGTATCGAACGACCCAATCAACCGGTACAACGGGTGCCGCTGGCCAGCCTGGGACTGTTGGTCGTTTATGGCGCGCCGGTTGTCAGCTGCGATGTGTGGCGCTTACTGGCGCAACGTGCAATTCCGGCTGTGCTGTTACCGCTGCGAGGCGCGGGACCGGTTGCATGGATGGGAAATGGCTTGTCGAACACCATCCAGCTGCGTTGTTTGCAACACCAACAGGGAGCGCATAACAGCAGCGCGGTGACTATCGCACGGGACATTCTGCACCTGAAAATCAGCTTGCAGCTGCGCTTGGTGCAGGGTTTGGGCGCAGCCCTGGAGGCTGATCTGCTACAAGCCAGTTTAAGCGAGAAGCAAACCGCCTTGGCCAGCATGGACACTATCGAGGCCTTGATGGGGGTGGAGGGGTCTGCGGCGGCGGCCTGGTATGGTTGGTTGGCGAAATCGCTGCCCGCCCACTGGCGGTTTGGCGGACGCAATCGAAGGCCGCCGCTGGACCCGCTAAACGCTTTACTGTCGTTAGGCTATACCCGGGTGGGCGCGGAAAATGCAAACCGTCGTGCAAGAAGCGGGTTTGGACCCCGCTCTGGGATTTTTGCATGGCGTCGTGCCGGGGCGCGCCTCCCTGGTGTTGGATTTGATCGAGCCGCTACGCCCCGGCGTTGATGCGTTTGCCCTGGCCCTATTGGATGAAACACTCCGGCCCGAGCATTTTCAGATGAGCAGCAAACTGGGTTGCCGCTTGGATAAATCCGCGCGCGGCTTATTCTTTGCCGCCTGGGGCCGGGCCCGATGGAACTGGCCGCTGCCGATCTCACCATTTGCAGGCATGTCGCTGGATGCCAGCGAACCGGAACTTAGCACCGATAACAAAACCGAAACGGTCGGCGACAATAGTTTACGGGCGCAGTGCCGGCGCATGGTGCGCGTATTGCGAACGCGGTTGCGTCAGCAAGGGGAGGTGGCCAATGACTGATCTGTTTACGCAGGCACTCTCGCCTCGGGTGATTAATGCGGCCTGGAAACATTTGCGCACCGAAAAAACGGTGTGGCGACCCGGTTTGAATCGGTGGGATATGGAGAACGATCTGGTCTTGCATATTCTGGCACTGGTTGAAGAGCTACGTACTGGGCGTTACCGGCCCGCACCGCTGCGCCAGTTCACCATTACCAAAGGGGACGGCAAACAGCGGGTGCTCAGCGCCTTAAGTTTGCGCGATAAGCTGGCGCAACGCGCGGTATTAACGGTACTGGAACCTATCGGCGAGCAGTTGTTTTGTAATGATAGTTACGGCTACCGGGCCGGGCGCAGTATCGAAATGGCGTTCTACCGGGCAAAAGAACGGGTAATCTGTGGATTGCCGTGGCTGGTGGATGCCGACATACGCAGTTTTTTCGATACAATCCCGCATGCCGGACTACGTAAAGTGCTGAAACGACACATTCCTGATCAGCGTATTTTGCATGTGATCGATTTATGGCTGGCAGAAGGAGGGTCACACTTTGGATTTTTACGTGGACGGCGAGGTATTGCACAGGGTTTTGTCATCTCGCCATTTTTGTGTAATCTGTATTTGCACCAGCTTGATACAGCGCTGATCGGGAAGAATATTCCATTTGTGAGATTTGCAGATGATTTTTTGTTGTTTGCACCGGATAAAGCATCTGCTGAAATGGCATTGGCGTTTGTAAAAAAAGAGTTGGCAGCTTTGAAGTTAGAGTTGAACAGCGAGAAAACGCGTGTTGTAAAGACTGGGCCTGGCGTGCAGTTTCTTGGTTTTAAAATGCCGAAAGCAAAAATATAAATCAATTGAAAAATGTTTGGCAAAACTTTAAAATAATAACATGATCTTTAACAAGATGGTAAGATCTGACAGTTAACTCAAATATGGCTATTATTAGAGTTAACTAATGTTTTATTTATTTAATTGTTTTTAAAGGGATTATTTTTGCCAAGGTGGGTAGTAACCCAGCCCTGAATAAAAAGGGATTAAGACTCTGTAACTCAGGACCTCAGAATAAAATCTAAGAGGTAGTAACCCAGCCCTGAATAAAAAGGGATTAAGACACCAGTCCAACCTCCCCTTTCCTTTTTAAATAGAGTAGTAACCCAGCCCTGAATAAAAGGGATTAAGACAATCCGAACTCACAACATAATAGACTCCTTTCGTAGTAACCCAGCCCTGAATAAAAAGGGATTAAGACGGAATGAAAATTACTGAATTAAGCGAATTTTCTGTAGTAACCCAGCCCTGAATAAAAAGGGATTAAGACCGAGGCCCCTGGTGCGGCGTTTTTGGGCCGGATGCGCGCAGTAGTAACCCAGCCCTGAATAAAAGGGATTAAGACGCGACAGCGGCAACCGACACTGGTACATAAGTATGTAGTAACCCAGCCCTGAATAAAAGGGATTAAGACAGATATAGACTTCGCCATATCCCCCAACCGGACGGGTAGTAACCCAGCCCTGAATAAAAAGGGATTAAGACGGCGAACCAGTCGCCCTCCCCAAAGGTTTCGTCGTGTAGTAACCCAGCCCTGAATAAAAAGGGATTAAGACCCGGAGACAAACTTATACTTTCAAAACGGTACCCGTAGTAACCCAGCCCTGAATAAAAAAGGATTAAGACCCACTGAGGTTGATGCGCTTTCCATCGGCCTGCGTAGTAACCCAGCCCTGAATAAAAAGGGATTAAGACCAAAATCGCTATACCAACCGGCACACATGCTCCACGTAGTAACCCAGCCCTGAATAAAGGGATTAAGACCTGGGCAGGGGGAGGGACTTTCCTCCCCCTGTCATGTAGTACCAGCCCTGAATAAAAAGGGATTAAGACCGGTGGCGTCCAGCCGTGCCGCGGCCTTGGGCTTCGTAGTAACCCAGCCCTGAATAAAAGGGATTAAGACGGGTTGGTTTTTCCATCCTTTCATTATCTTGACCGTAGTAACCCAGCCCTGAATAAAAAGGGATTAAGACATCCCCGCCAATGTTGCGCCCCACCCAATTTAGCCCGTAGTAACCCAGCCCTGAATAAAGGGATTAAGACCCCTTCCCCGAGGTATAACCAACACCGTGTCGGTTGTAGTAACCCAGCCCTGAATAAAAAGGGATTAAGACGGTGAACTTCATCGTCGTCTTCATCTCGTGTCATCCTCGTAACCCAGCCCTGAATAAAGGGATTAAGACTGTCACAAAAGGTTCTGCATACCCTCCTTCGTCGTGTAGTAACCCAGCCCTGAATAAAAGGGATTAAGACGGCGACCCTCGCCCACCCTTTCCATTCCGTCGAGGTAGTAACCCAGCCCTGAATAAAAAGGGATTAAGACCCATAATAGCCTATCACCAAGAAAAAGAACGAGAGTAGTAACCCAGCCCTGAATAAAAAGGGATTAAGACTTTGTTTTTGATCCCATGTTGGAGGCATGGGCTGGTAGTAACCAACCTGAATAAAAAGGATTAAGACCGTCTTTTTTGAACACTATGTGGAAAAAAATCCATTGTAGTAACCCAGCCCTGAATAAAAGGGATTAAGACCTTGGGCAATCCTTCTGGCCGAATCAGATGAAATGGTAGTAACCCAGCCCTGAATAAAAGGGATTAAGACCTTCAATGACATGGCCGGATAAAGGCGGCGAGGATAGTAGTAACCCAGCCCTGAATAAAAAGGATTAAGACTCTTCCGCCAGGTTGTACCCGTGGCCATCCCCCTGGGTAGTAACCCAGTCTGAATAAAAAGGGGATTAAGACCTTTGCGGTCAGGGTCATGCAGTTGTGTGGTGCCGTAGTAACCCAGCCCTGAATAAAAAGGGATTAAGACCTTTGCGGTCCGGGGTCATGCAGTTGTGTGGTGCCGTAGTAACCCAGCCCCTGAATAAAAAGGGATTAGACGCGTGTGGGGTGGGCGTCCTTGCCCCGATGCGAATGTAGTAACCCAGCCCTGAATAAAAAGGGATTAAGACGCCCCGATGCGAAATCACAAAACAACAAATATAATGTAGTAACCCAGCCCTGAATAAAAAGGGATTAAGACTTTCCTTCGAATTCCTTCTTTAAAATACATAACGGTAGTAACCCAGCCCTGAATAAAAAGGGATTAAGACTGCCCGTCACTCCTGACCTAGCCATTGTTTGGTATGTAGTAACCCAGCCCTGAATAAAAAGGGATTAAGACACAGCCATTTCAAAGACATACAAGATGCCGTCATGTAGTAACCCAGCCCTGAATAAAAAGGGATTAAGACAAGACATAAATTATCGGGCATGATGCTGCATCAGCCCTCCGTAGTAACCCAGCCCTGAATAAAAAGGGATTAAGACCGTTAAAGTCCGGCGTGGTTACGGTAACATCGCCGTAGTAACCCAGCCCCCTGAATAAAAGGGATTAAGACCTGTCTTATCTCGTCCGTGATTGTGTATGAAAACCGTAGTAACCCAGCCCTGAATAAAAGGGATTAAGACTCCGCCAGCACATCAGACATGAAAGACTGGGGTGAGTAGTAACCAGCCCTGAATAAAAGGGATTAAGACCTAAATCCGCTGATATCACCCGATACGGACGTACTAGTAGTAACCCAGCCCTGAATAAAAAGGGATTAAGACGAATTTATTCAGCCCTTAACTCACTTCGTATATTCGGTAGTAACCCAGCCCTGAATAAAAAGGGATTAAGACATAGTCGCTTCCCCCCCTTCCTGCCGTGGGGTAAGTAGTAACCCAGCCCTGAATAAAAGGGATTAAGACTTCGAGAAAAGGGTAACCCCTTTCCTTCGAAAGCGTAGTAACCCAGCCCTGAATAAAAGGGATTAAGACCATGGCGCTAATGTCCTGCTGCACGGCCTTGATGTTGTAGTAACCCAGCCCTGAATAAAAAGGGATTAAGACATCCAGCTATGCAACAGCATCAGCCAATGGCCGTGTAGTAACCCAGCCCTGAATAAAGGGATTAAGACTGTATCGTCCTCGTACAGCCCGGCATGCTGTAGCGGTAGTAACCCAGCCCTGAATAAAAAGGGATTAAGACTTTTTGCGGGGTTTCTTCTTGGCGCGCTCAATCGGTAGTAACTCAGCCCTGAATAAAAAGGGATTAAGACTGTTCGCTCTCGTCGTTTTGCTGCTTCGCCGGTCGTAGTAACTCAGCCCTGAATAAAAAGGGATTAAGACATATGATCCATAGTTATTTCCTCATCGTTTTTAAGTAGTAACTCAGCCCTGAATAAAGGGATTAAGACGCCGCCCTGTCCGTCATCAATCCGCAGAAATCCTTGTAGTAACTCAGCCCTGAATAAAGGGATTAAGACAGCAGCAGTGCGAGCACGAGAATGATTACTGCCATGTAGTAACTCAGCCCTGAATAAAAAGGGATTAAGACCGTTGTCCACGAGCGCGATGTCATCTTCGTTGGGTAGTAACTCAGCCCTGAATAAAAAGGGATTAAGACCGATGTAGTTGGCCCACTCGGGCACTTGGTCCCGTAGTAACTCAGCCCTGAATAAAAAGGGATTAAGACTGTTGAATTTGATAAGGGCATAGAAAAGACCGCAAGCTTGTCAACCAAGCTTTATATGGAAACTATGCGGTAGGGTTGCGCCAAATTTATTTTGGAGTAACTCATGAAGACGATTTCCTTTTCAAGTCTTCCCACACCTGTCGGTATTTTTCCTGAAGGTGCGGAGGTGAAAAGCTTGTTTCTGCTAGAAGTCATTACGCAGTGGCCACTTCCCAGCCCAACGGATGCACGAGAAGCGGCCATGCAAGCCTTCTGTAGAGCAATAGTGGTTGCAACAAGAGGTGCCGGTGGCCGTGGGCATTTTGCGGTGGTGGGGCAGAAATTCACGTCTATTCCTGGCGGTAGACTGAAAGATGGCAGCCATGGATTCTGGGGCCAGATGAATGGCCAGTTAGTGTGGCGGGTTGGCTCTGATGAAGACGACGGATAAACATAAAGCTGTGGACCTCAAGTGTGAGGTTCACGGGTTTTCTGCCCGTATTCATAGTCAGGCTTCACAGTGGGCTAGGCTTCACAGTGGCAAAGGAATCGGCATGGGATTAGATACCCGCCGACAAGCTTGCCAGCCCGGACTTTTTGCCGGTGACGGTCGATACTTCGCAGGAATTG
This sequence comes from Gammaproteobacteria bacterium, assembly GCA_041396125.1. GTDB lineage: Bacteria > Pseudomonadota > Gammaproteobacteria > Competibacterales > Competibacteraceae > JAWKZG01. The sequence continues at coordinate 118,088 of JAWKZG010000008.1, forward strand.
AGTCCAGCAGGATATGTTCCCCGTGAATAAAACCCTTAAAAATATCGTGCAAGCTACGCGCAACAATCTATTGTGTGTAGCCGGTTTGCCGTCTCGGAACGTCGCCGAAACATTGTATGCACGGGCGTTGCAGAAGGTTTATCCCTGGCGTGCTTTGAAGTGCGCTTTGCCTTCTTAACGCTCCCCGCAACTGTGCTCTTTCCAGGCCTTAAGATAGGTATCCGTGTGACAAAGCAGGCTACAAGCTTGCAAAAACACCTGCCGTCAGCTATTCCTTTAATTAGCTCGGACGCGTTTCACTATGCTGTAAAAATAAAATAATTCTCCGCTTCCTTCCTCTGCGCTTTTTTAAAGGTCAGGAAAGGTTGTAACGGGGTAAGTCGTGCAAGAAAAAACTTTGCAGCAGGAAAATAATAAATGTGTTCGCAACCTCAGCTGATGTTAGCTCGGTTTAGCCTGAGCTTTCGCAATGAGAAATCACTTCGTTTACCGGACTATGCGGGTTCTGCCTGGCGTGGTGTGTTTGGGCATGCGTTGAAAAAACTCGCTTGCGTTACGCGTGAGCCGCAGTGTGCCAATTGCATGCTGTATCGCACCTGCCTTTATCCCTATATTTTCGAAACACCGGTCGATCCGGCATTAGGTGTCATGCGCAAATATCCCCATGCGCCGCACCCGTTTGTGCTGGCACCGGGGCCGCAACGTGGGGTGATTCCACCGGGGCAGGATATTCACCTGGGGTTAACCTTGTTTGGTCGCGGTCTGGCGCAATTGCCTTATGTTATTTATGCGTTGAATCAGGCGGGGCAACGTGGCCTGACCAAAGCGCGGATACCGCTGGCTTTACAGATTGTGCAGCAACAGGATGCTGACGGTGCCTGGCAGACTATCTACACGCCGCCAGCCGAGCTGGCCCCGCTGGCCGGTCTGCTGCCCGCCATGCCTGAGTGTCCCCCAGGAAGCGTGCGGATAAGCGTGCATAGTCCATTGCGCTTGCGGGTTGATAACGAACTGGTCGGGCCCGATAAATTACGCTTTGCGATGTTGTTTTCAGCACTTTTGCGACGGCTCTCCATGCTGAGCGTATTTCATGGAGAGCAGGCGCTGGAAACCGATTTCGCCGCCCTCACACAAGCGGCCCAAGATATCAGTATTCTGCGCTCAGCATTGCACTGGCAGGATCAGACCCGCTACTCCAGCCGCCAGCAAACCACCCTGCCACTGGGCGGAATAAAAGGCTGGCTGGAACTTGATGGTGCACAATTACAACCCTTCTGGCCGTATTTATGGCTCGGGCAGTGGACCCACGTTGGTAAAGGCGCCAGCATGGGTCTGGGGCGCTATCAGATAACCGCCGACAAGCTTGCCGGGCCGGACTTTTTGCCGGCAACGTTCAATACTGCGCAGGAATTGAGTTCAATAGGATCAGTTTCTTGTGAATAAAGCCGTCAATAATCCTTCGCAAGCTACGCGCAGGATTCTGTTATGTGTAACCGGGCTATCGCCGCAAGTCGTCACCGAAACACTATATGCACTGGAGTTGCAGCATGATTTCATGCCGCACAAGATACATCTCATTACGACGCAAAATGGCGCGGAGCGGGCGCGATTAACGCTGCTCAGTGACGAACCGGGCTGGCTGGGGCGTTTGCTGCATGAATACGATCTGCCAGCCGTTGCAAGCACGCAGATTCATGTACTGCAGGGTGCTGCTGCGCATGCTTTGAATGATATTCGTACCTTGTCGGACAATGAAGCGGCAGCGAATCAGATTACCGAGATCGTGCGCCAGTTAACGGCGGACCCTGCCAGTGCCGTGCATGCCTCGATAGCCGGTGGCCGCAAAACCATGGGGTTTTATCTTGGCTATGCGATGTCCCTGTTCGGGCGGTCGCAGGACCGGTTATCGCATGTACTGGTGTCCAGCCCTTTCGAGTCCAACCAGAATTTCTATTATCCCAGTCAAAGCACCCGCATTATTTATACCCCGACACCGGATCAGCAGCCGCTGGATACCAAAGACGCCGTGGTAACGTTAGCGGATATTCCTTTTGTGCGGATGCGCGACGGTCTGAACGATGTGATCCGCAATGGCGAAGCCAGCTTCAGTGGCGCTGTCGCGCAAGCCCAACGGGCGCTGGGACCGGCCGAATTGGTGCTGGATACTGCCACCCGAAACATTAGCTGCGGTGGTGTAAACCTAACGCTGGCACCGGTGGATTTTGCCTTTTATGCCTGGTTCGCCCGGCGTGCCCAGCAACAACAAGAAGGTTTCTGCCGCAATGACATCAGCGCGGAGGAGACCGCTGAATTTTTGGCCGGTTACCCCAAAGCTGATGATTTATCCGGTGGTTATGAACGTGTCGCAAACGCAGTTGGCGAAGCCATGACAACAGACTATTTCGATCAACGCCGTTCGCGTGTAAACCGGGTCTTGGTGAGTGCTTTGGGCAAAGTCGCTGCAGCACCTTATCGAATTATCGGCAGTGGTAAACGCCCGCGCACTCATTACCGTATAGAACTGCCGCCTGAGCGGGTGCGGTTTGATGAAATACCAGGCAGCAAGCAGGAGTCCCCATGCAACGCATAGAAGCAACGTATCGCATCGTCACGCCAATGTTTCTCGGCGATGCCGACCAAAAGGCAACCAGTATCCGGCCACCTTCAGTAAAAGGCGCTTTGCGTTTCTGGTGGCGGGCGTTGAACTGGAGCCGGGCGCTGTCTGAAACCGGGAGCAATGCTGCCGCTGCATTGCGCTGGTTACATGCGGAAGAAGCCCGTTTGTTCGGGCTGGCGGCTATCACTGACTCCGATGGGAATCAGCAGGGCGGACAGGGCGTGTTTCTGCTGCGTGTCAGTCAGCAACCTACCCGCTTATCACCTCCGGTGCGCGGTTGGCCGCAGAATAATACGGGGAGTGGATATCTCGGATTCGGTCTGTTTGCAACCAAAGAGGAGCCAGCACGAGAAGGTTTGCCGGAAGGGCAGGATTTTTCATTGGAGCTTTGTTTCCGACCTCAGACCAACGATGAGGATCTGGCATCGTTGCGTGAAGTTCTGAAAGTTTGGGGTCTGCTGGGGGGGCTCGGCAGTCGGGCACGGCGCGGCTTTGGTTCGGTTGCCCTGGTGACTCTCGACGGCGTAAACCAGCTGAGCAATGCGACAGACTACGGTTCCACTATTCAAATGCTGCTTAATAAATACGAACGTGTGAGCGACTTACCAACGTACACCGCATTCAGCCGTTTCACACGCTTTGGTGTGCTAGGTCAGCCCAATAGCAAGGCGCGGGATGCACATGATGCAGCGGGGGTGCTTTACAAACAGCATCGCGGTCAGCCGAGCAGCCTGCGGGGTAGCGTTAAAATACCTTTCGGCTTGCCGCTACAGAGCGTAGATGAGCGTAATCGGCGTGCTAGTCCATTATTTTTTCATGTTCACAGTCTGGCGAATGGCACCTCGCAAGCAGTCGTGTTGTTTATGCCAGCTTGTTTTCATCCGCAGTACAAAGCCGGTAATGACATTGGATTTTTCACTGAGGTTGAGCGCTTCATGGAGGTGTGTGCATGAGCGAGCAAAAACATTTCCAGTTCACCCTCGGCCCGGTGCAGGGCTTCGTCGCCCAGGCCCGGCGAACCCGCGATTTTTGGGCCGGTTCGTTCATTTTGTCCTGGCTTTCCGGGGTGGCAATGCGGGCGGTGCAGGCGCAGGACGGTACGATTATTTTCCCCGTACCGGGGCAGGATTATCTGAGCTGGATCGACGGCAGCCAGAAAAAGAACTCTGGCCCGCAGCAGGGCGGAGTACCCAATCGCTTTCTGGCTAAAGTGCCGGATGACTTCAGGCCGCAAGAGATAGTCAATTCCGTAAATACTGCCTGGCGGGCACTGGCCGATGCGGTCTGGCAGGCTGATCTGGCACAGCATGCCGAGCGTTTCCTGCGATGCGTCCGATTTGGGATCGGCAGATTGACAACTTCTGGGAGATGAGCTGGGTGATTCGGCGACGCATCTAATCTGCTGGATCGGCGCAAAAACTGGCGCAGTCATCAGTCCCCGGCAGAACAGGGCGTTAAATGCATGGTGATGGAAGGTTGGCAGGAGCTGTCTGGCGTTCCAGGTCCGCTTAAGCCTGAGGTGCTGCAGCTCGAACAATTCTGGCAGTTGTTGCGCGAGACTGGCCAGAAAGGCATGCAAACCGATCTTGCCGAAAACGAACATCTGTGTGCGATTGCTTTCGTCAAGCGCCGTTTCGCCCGATATTTCGAGACAGTGCAGGCAAGCATGCCGAATGGCTGGACGGTGCAGGGATGGAAACTACCAACCGGAGTGCCGTCAGTGCAGTATCTGGCTGCGTGCAGTGGTGGTACAGGTGATCAAAAGCGCTGATGCTGAGCAGATCGACGCGTTTTGCGAACAGGCTGAGAAAATCGGTGAACGTGGTGAATGGGATACGCGTATTAACGCGCGTAGAGCGCGCCGTCAGGAATTCCGACAAGCCGAATGCCAAACGTTTAGCGAAGTTGGATGGTGGATTGTTTTTCGCACATTGGCGCTGGAAAACAAGCGACTTTATCCGATAACGCCGCAAAACAGGTGATACAAGCGCTTGCCAGGCTGGCTAAGGACCCACCCACACCCTTCTACGGCGTATTGCTGATGGATGGTGATTCACTCGGTGTCCATATGAGCGATGCGACCAAGCGTCCGAATATCTCTAAGGCCTTGGAGCAGTTTACCGGCGAGGTGCAAACCATTGTCGAACGGCATAATGGCTTTTTGATTTACGCCGGCGGCGATGATGTGCTGGCGCTGCTGCCGCTGGAAGATGCACTGACCTGTGCGGTAGCGTTACGGCAGCGCTATCTGACGGCTTTTGCACCTTACCAAGACATTCCCAGCACGCTGTCCGGTGCTATCGAATTTGCCCATGTCAAAATGCCATTGACACGGGTGTTACAAGATTCTCACACGCTGCTTGATGACGTCGCCAAAGAGGGTTGTGGTCGGGATGCTATTGCTGTGCGGGTCTGGAAACCGGGCGGTCAGGCGCTAACCTGGGCCAGGCCGTGGCAATGCGCTTTAGCTGATGGTGTTGGGCCAGCGTTTATTATCGACAAGCTTGTCGAGCATCTCCAGGCGGAAGAAAAACAGCAGAATGAGCCCGGTTTCAGCAACAAGTTTCTTTACAAGGTACGGGAGCGGTTTGCGCTGCTCAATCCACGCTGGAGCCAGCGGGCTAACTCGCCACCAGACATTTTTAATGAAGATCAGGCATTGACCTTGCTGGCGGTTGATTATCTCGCCTCCGGGGTTAATCAGGGTCGTAAACCCAAAATGACAATGACAGAGGCGAAACAGCATATACAGCCCTTGCTCGAACAGTGTCGCCCGGTGTTCCGCGATAAAGATGAACCGCCGGAACAATGGCAGCGAAGCACGCGTTTGAAGAAGATGGCAGCACTGTTGGTGCGTTTTCTGGTGCAAAAGGAGTAGAGCGGTGAGCACGCAATTATGGTGCTTCGAAGCACTGGACAGCTGGTTCTTTCGCGAATCCCGTCCGCACGGTGCAGTGGGTGCGTCCGAACTTGCCAGCCTGTTCCCACCGCCAGCCCGCACGGTAGCCGGTGCTGTACGCACCCTGATCGGTGAAGCGACCGGGGTGGACTGGCGTCATTTTGCCAGTGAACCGGACTGGGCCGAACTGCGTGAGTTAATTGGTGTTGGTGACAAGCTCGGCCAGCTTTATGCTGCGCGGACCGTTTCTTATGAAAGACGGCTCACGTTTGTACCCTGCACCGCTGCATTTGTTAGAACAGACAATGAGCTGCAGGCTCAGGAAAATAAATCTACTTACGTTCGCCTGCGTCCTGGTGCACCGGTTAGCTGTGATCTGGGTACTGTGCGCTTGCCTGAGATGAGTACACCGATTCCCGGCAAAACCTCTGGAACAGGTTTGGCTGACGGAAGCCGATTTGCTCACTGTGCTTACGGGTGGCGAACCCAAGAACCTACTGCGTAAAACCGATCTGTTCCACGAAGAACCACGTCTGGGTATCGCCCGAGACAATGCGCGGCGCACGGTAAAGGAAAGTTTACTGTACCAAACCCGGCACATCCGGTTGGCTGAAGGTGTTTCGGTTGGGGTCGGGGTGAGTGGTCTTTTGGACAAACCGCTGGCCAATAGCGTGCTGCGCTTTGGTGGTGAAGGTCGGCCGGCCGGGATCCGTATTGCGGGTGAATGTCCGCTGCTGTCTGTGCCTGCTGTACGCAGTCAGAATATCGTACTGTTGCTGTTAACCCATGCCGATTTTGCCGGCACGTGGTTGCCGCCGGAGTTTAAACCGATCCATGAGAACGGCATCGACTGTTGGCGCGGTGAGTTACACGGTATATCACTGACCTTGCATTCCGCTTGTATCGGCAAAGCAGTACGGGAAGGTGGCTGGGATTTAGTGACGAGACAACCGCGCCCGGTTACCGGTCTGGTTCCGGCCGGCAGTGTGTATTTTTGCACTGTCGATGGTGATCCTGAAGTGGCAGTGCAAACGCTGCATGGCAGTCACATCGGAGATGATTTGCAACTGGGTCGCGGCGAACTGGCTGTCGGCTTCTGGCAAGAATAAAGGGTGTTAACACATGAAAACGGCTTTACTTGGTCTATTAACTGAAACTTCACTGCATGCGGGTGCCGGTCAGTCGGCGGGCGTCATTGACCTGCCGATCCAGCGCGAGGCACACACCGACTGGCCGGTGGTATTCGGTTCGGCGGTGAAAGGCGCACTCCGCGCTGCTGCCGAAACAGCGCGGCATGATTGGGTAGGCACGGTTTTCGGCCCGGATACTAACAACGCTGCCGATAATGCCGGCGCGCTGTTGGTTGGCGATGCCCGCTTGCTGTTATTGCCCGTGCGCTCGCTGACCAGCCATTTTCAGTGGGTAACCTGCCCGGCGTTGCTGCGCCGTTTTCGGGCGGATTGCGAACGTCTGGACATTGCGGCGAATTTTGAGATACCCACAGTGGAGGGTGCGACTTCAGCACTGGTCGCTGATGACAAGACGGGGCCGCTGTTTCTGGAAGAATTCCGCTTCGAGATGCAACCGGCTGATCTGGCAGGTGTGATCGCTGCCATTGCCGGTTTGTTAGCAGTGACAGAGCCAGCAGCGTTGCTGCAAGCGCAACTGACGGTCATCCCCGACAACCTGTTTGCCCATCTGTCGCGTTACGCAACACCCGTCAATGCACATATCGCTATCGACAATAAAACCAAGACGGTCAACTCCGGCGCACTATGGTATGAAGAGACTTTGCCGCCTGACACCTTGCTTTATGTCGCACTGGCAGCACAGCATTCGCGAGTCAAGGATGAAACCAAAAGCGCAGAGCGTGTTCTGGCGCATATCACTGATGACTTGTTTGCCAAACCGTATTTGCAGCTGGGTGGCAACGAAACCGTTGGCATGGGCTGGTGCAAAATCGCTTTTTGTATGGCGCAATCACAGCAGGAAGTCGTGGAATGAGCAAAAAGCCACGAAAAGGAAAGTCCTATTCAAAAGCGTATAAAGCTAAAGCCAGAGAGAAGGCAACTATGGCTGAACAAGACTCTAAACAAGTAACCATGCAGGCTGAGCCTGCCGCGCCACCTGGTACTGACAGCGGTGCTAGCAGCGGACTGCAGCAACCCCGGCTTGTGACTTTACAACAACAGCGCGCCGCGTTTGCCCTGGAGCGGGTTCAGGCATGGGCGGAACGGCCTGTCGACGAACAGAAAAAGCTCAACAGTTATGCCTCCAAAATGCCGTTTATGGTGCATGCCAACGGTTTAGGGCAGACGGCTGCTTTCTATCGTGCCAAGAAGGAAAATGACCCTCACCACCTTTTGTATCGTTTGCTGAGTGACTGGTTGGCACAGCAAGGACAGCCGTTTGCAGAGCAGGGCGATCTGCTCAACGGGATTACCCATACCGATCTGCATACGTATATGGTGGCGCAGGCTGAGGCTATGCTGTTCCTGAGCTGGGTAAAGCAGTTCGCCGACGCTTTTCTGGCTCAAGAATAAGGGCAGGTTTATGACACGACCAATATATAGCGAGGCACACGAGGTACAGCTCGGCAATCACGGCAATCGCGGTTTATGGTACACGCGTTTTTTTGACCGCTATGCGGCAGACTGGACTTTGGACGACGATGCGAAGCGTACCTGGATTAGCAATAACGCCAAACTTGTCGGCCAGCGTCAACAGCTTGAAAGCCACACCCTGCGGCATTTCGCAGTGATTAAGGCCGCAGGCGGCGAGGCGAGGGTATTTACGACTGACTGGCACTTCGCGACAGGGCTCGGTCTGCCGCATCCAGTGGAAAATGGCTTGGCGTGGCATCCAACGCTCGGTGTTCCCTATCTGGCAGGCAGTGGCGTTAAAGGGTTGTTGCGGGCCTGGATCGACAGCTGGGATGAATCGCCAGATGCTGTTAGTCAGCAACGGCTTGAAACCTGGTTTGGTACTGGTGGTGATGAAGGCTCGGCCGGTCGTTTTGTGTTTTTCGATGCGCTGCCAATAGAGCCGGTACAACTTGCTGCTGATGTCATGACGCCACACATGGGTAAATGGTACGAGCAGGGTGACGCTATTTCCGAAAAACTCGAGCCGGAACTCGTGCCAGCTGATTGGCACGATCCGGTGCCAGTGCCCTTTCTGGTGGTTAAACAGGCCAAGTTCCTATTTGGTATTGCTCCGCGACGGCCTGAGTTCGCGGCTGACTTGCCCCTGGTGCATGAAGCACTGGAGAGTGCCTTGAGTTGGTTGGGGGCGGGCGCTAAAACGGCTGCTGGCTATGGCCGGATGCTACCGGATACCAGCGCGCAGGCAGCCTTGCAGGAGTTGCTGAACAAGCAGCTTGTCAGCACACTGCCCATTGAGCGCCAGCGTATTGAGCAATTACGTGCCGAGTTTAGTCAGGCGCAGCAGCGCAATGATAAAACTCCAGGGGGCATGCTGGGCACCCTTTTTCGGGAAATTGCCACTGAAGCAACCGATTGGGGAACTGCGGAGCGAGCAGAACTTGTTGAACTGCTGACTCAGATCAATAAATTTATGGAAGGCAACCAGAAAAAGCGCCGGGTGTTAATTGATGCGCTGCGTAATTAAATCAATCAGCAACTTTACACATCACGCTAGGTATCCCGAGCATGCCCAAGACGGTATTACTCTGCACTGTAGGCGGTTCACACGAACCCATCGTCAAAACTATTCGCCACACCTAGCCGAAATTCATCTGTTTTGTGTGTTCTGAGGATGACTTGGCTACAGGACAGCCAGGTTCGGCACTGCAAATCGAAGGCAAGGGTAAGTTCATCAAGGCGAAACGAGAGGATAGTAAACCGACTCTGCCGAACATCCCAACACAATTGGAGCTGACGACGGACAGCTACGAGGTAATTAAAATTGCGGCGGATGATTTAGATGCTGCTTGCCAGACGATTGCCCAGCAGATCAAGACGCTCAAACAGCGCTTTCCAGATGCGGAGCTTATTGCTGATTACACGGGTGGAACAAAGACTATGACGGCAGCGCTTGTGGTGGCGGCGATAGAAATCGGTGTGGCTTTGCAAGTCGTGACAGGATCACGCGTGGATCTGGTGCAAGTGCGTTCCGGTATGGAAGCAGTGTTTCAGGCACCGACCGAAGCCATCCGCGTGCAGCGTGAGATGGCCCCTTTTAAAGCGGCATGGAAACGCTTTACTCGACAAAGTATGAGATCAGGTCGAATAGACGATAGAACACGGCTGGAGCCACCAGGTTCTGGTTCACAGAATCGAACGCCAGCTCTATTTTCAGCATACTTCACCCAAACTAAAATCCGATCTTTCTGAACAACTATTAGAAGAGCTTTATCACTTTGAGCATGCAGAAGCATGAAGGTGTTGTACCCGATCGACCATATTTTCTAGTAAAGAGCAAAAATCCTATTATCTTCAAAAACCAGGTAACTGGAAAAAAACAGGCGCTTAAGATTTCTACCAAATCAGCGTGACCAAATCGTGACGAGCTGCTGTCACGTTGGGTCTTCTGACATCCCGTTCGCAATGCGGCGGTCAGAGGGACGATTCCTATACGTTTCACCCAATCAATATCCAGCAAACCGGGATAAATGTATAAATCATCATAATTACGTCCATCTCTGATAATTTATTATGTGAAATCAAAAGCTAATACTTAAACTGCTCGTTATTGAGCTGACTTTCGTGCCTGCAGAAACTCAATAATGAGTCTGCTGACAGTTTCTGGCTGTTCTTGTTGTACCCAATGACCCGCATCATCTACCAGATAGCAGCTGTGCATTTTGGTGCATACAGTGTTCTGCATTTTCTCCAGATCGCCAGGTTTTTGATAAATACCCCAGTCTTTATTGCCGGCGATGAAACAAGACGGTACATCAATGGTTCGGTCAGAGAAAAGCTGTAACTCAGCGCTGTAGGTGCTGTCCGTCATGCAACGGTACCATTGTAGGCCGCCCTGGATCCCGTCCGGTTAAATTCGGTGCTGTACACACGTAATTCGTTATCAGTCAGCCACTGACAGGCCGCTATGTGGGCTGATGGCATCTCCGTCGCGACGGTCTCAGCCATATTTTTCGCTAGATCCATAATGTAATAAGTTGGCATTTTTGCCAGCTCACCCGCACTCCAGGATTTAAGCGGGAAGGGCTGGTTTTGTTCCCAATCCGAGCTTTTGCAGTGATAGTAAGCGCGCAGAAAATTATGCAGACCTTGCGGACAGTGCTGCATATCGGCGTTGGCTGCACGGGTTGAGTAGTACCACTGGTAATGTTTGCGAGGACGTTCCAGGGCTGCTAATTCATTGTGAATGTTGGCGCTGGATGGAGCAGTGTCATTTGCCGCGTTACCGTTAATGGTATCGAAGAACAGCGACGGTGGGCCGCCAAACGGGGCGCTCATCAGCACCACCGAGTGGAACACGTCTGGTCGCACCAGCGCGCAGTATGCCGCCACCGGTGAGCCAAAATCGTGCCCGATCACAGCGTTCACACTGTGATACCCGAATGCATAGACTAAGCTTAAGGCGTCTTTGACCAGGTTGAGCATCCGAAACGCGCTGATATCGCCATCATAGTCATCGCTCCAGCCAGTGGTGCGTCCATAGCCCCGCTGATCTGGAGCAAGCACATGAAACCCCGCTGCTACCAGCGGCAACATTATTTTTCGCCAGCTGTATGCGAGCTCAGGGAAACCGTGCAAAAGTAGTACGCAGGGGCGGTTTTTTTGCTCAAAACCGGCTTCCAAGACATGCATTGTAAGGCCATTAATATTGTGCACGAGGCGAGAGCGTATACCCGCTGGCAGTATAGCTCCCGTATAGCCGGTTGAATTGCTCATGCTGGTCTCCAAAAGTTTTTGTTCGATCGAGATATTCATGTTGGTCTGCATGGTTTGATCTGCTACCCGTGGAATTTGCAGGTGCTATGGATGATCTCCTAGGCAAAATGCCTTATGCTCTTTGATAATCAAGGCAATACTCTGGCTTTGTATCTGTTTCCATGAGGCTTATATGAGAATAGTTGCTTTCATCTTAATCTATGCTTTTGTTGGAGGGTATGCTTTTGCTGATGTCTTTTATGTTGATGCCATAAATGGTCATGCGAATAACGACTGTCGCTCGCCTGATTTTCCCTGTGTGTCTATCCAGCAAGCGATAGAAAATTCGTTACCAGGCGATCAAATCTTAGTTGCTAAAGGTGTTTATACACACAATCCTCGCTTTGATTGTGCTGCGGTAGTTTGTGTAAATGCTACTGCATTGACGCTGCTGGGCGGTTATGATCCCGGCACTTGGTCGACGGCTAGCCCGGCATCGAACACGACGATTATCGATGGTGAGAATTTGCACCGGGGAGTATCAGTATTCCATTTTGGGATGCCTACGAGTTTACGGATGGAGGGGTTTACGATAAGAAGAGGCCTGGCTCGTGGAGAAAACGGCGAGAATCTGGGGGGCGGACTCAAAGCCAGTAATGCCGATATAACACTCCGCCAAATAATATTTGAGGATAATAAAGCACTTGGGATTGATACATTGGCCGATGCCGGTAATACCGGAGCAGGGGGCGGTGTATATATCGTTAGTTGTCCTGTATCACCGCCTGATTCTTCTGGATTTCAGACAGGTACCTTGGTGCGGCCCAATGTTATTTTGGAACAGCTGGTTTTTCGACGTAATGTGGCGCAGGGAGGTCAGGGCGCTGTCGTCGGCGGTAATGCGTTGGCGGGTGGCCTCTTTATTCATAGAGCATCCTTGTTAGCAAAAGATATTGATTTTTTTAATAACCGGGCTTTGGCGGGCAGTAGTGCAGGTCGTGGGTATTTGAGCGCGACACAACATGCTGATGCTCTTGGCGGGGGTGCTGCAATTATGTTCGCAACAAAAGGAACCATTAATTCAATTACTGTGGCTAATAATGAAGCGCAAGGTGGCGCTGGAAAAGATAAAGGAGGATTAGCTTATGGCGGTGGTCTTTTTTTGAAGGTCGTTTAGACGGTCAAATAGTAATTCCAGGCTGTCCTGCTAACTCGATGCCAGAATCGCCAATAAACGACGTTTTTATTGCTGATGCTGAGTTCATTAATAACTTGTCAATAGGCGGAACCGGTGAGATTGCTGGGAATGGTATAGGCGGGGCTCTTAATGCATTTAGAGCGTATTTGACAATGGATAGATTTCAAATGATAGGGAATCAGGCTTTGACAGGATTTGGTGACGATGGTGCAGGTTCAGGAGGCGCTATTTTTATTGAGGATAGCCCTAGGTTGTCAGATGGGCGCATGTCCTATTTTAAGAATGCTATTATTGCTCAAAATGAAGCTATTGGTACTAAAGGAGGCGGCGGTGGAATTAGGGTTCTAGGATCCGATGTTAAAATAGAACATGCGACAATAGCTGATAATATTATTCCAGCCGACGGTGGTGTTCGTTCGCCTGGACAAGCTATTCTTGCCGGACCACGTCCACAGGCTGGTGTACAAATTACCAGTCAAGTTATTGTGAATTACTCGATTATAGCAAACCATTCAGTTGCTACTAAAGTAGCTATTCATGCATTACCAGATAGCTCAATTGAACTTTATAAAGGTTTGTTTGCGGGAAACAGTATTAATACGAGTATTAATCACCCTTTTTCAGGAACTATTTTAGGAGAGAGTTCCATGTTGGAAGCAATTGACGCAGGTTTTAAGGAATCTGATAGTTTACCGTACCGCCTAGCAAGTAGTTCAATCGCAATCGATCAAGCAATAGGTAGTTCAACTTACAAGGATTTTGAAAATCAGACTCGTGGGCCTGCCATCGATATTGGTGCTGACGAATGGTGTTCAACTATAGTTGAAAATATAAACATATCTAATAAAACGTATGTGGGAAACATCAAAGAACAAGCTTGCAACACTGTATCTGTCACTGCGTCCGAGATTGAAAGCGGTGCTTCTGTTGTGTTTCAGGCTGGCGTTGCATTAGGATTTGGCAATGAGTTTAGAATAAAAAAAGGAGCTGATGCCTTGATGAGATTGTTATTACCTTAATGTTACTTAAAATAGATTGAGTTTTTTATAATTATTTTAAATAAATAATTAAAAGGCTATAGATAATGTTATTTCATATTAAATGCGCTATAGGGAAACATAGTACTTTTTTACTCAAAAGGTCGATGGTATTTTCTGCACTGGTACTAGCAGTATCCGTGGTTTTATCTCAAGAACTTTATTCACAACAAATCTCGAAAGATCAACAGCCGCATTTAACCCGCTTACAGGCTAAGCTTAAAAAAGGCTTCAAGCCCTACGATCAGCCTGGTGAAGCACAAGCATTTTACGCTTTCAAACGTGCACCAACAGGCGAGACTGCTATTCCTGTAGAACGCTATGGTAAAGCGATAGCGCATATTCAGCAGATGCCGTTATTTGACACTGGCTTCAATGACTATATTTTTCGTGCTGATGAAAATCGATTAAAGGCTGGTGTGTTAACTGCCTGGGAGCCGTTGGGACCAGGCAATATCGGTGGTCGTACACGGGCTTTGGTGATTAACCCAGAAAATCCAGACATCATGTATGCGGGTGGGGTGGCTGGCGGGGTCTGGAAAACTATCAACGGCGGTAATTCCTGGATAGCGCTAGATGATCTAATGGCGAATATTGCTGTAGGGTCTTTAGCTATGGATCCTGCAGACTCCAATGTGTTGTACGCAGGTACAGGTGAAGGATTTTTTAACGGTGATTCCGTCCGCGGTGCAGGTATCTTCAAAACTATGGATGGTGGTGAAACCTGGAGCCAAATTGAAGATACTAATAATTCAAATTTTTACTATGTTAACGATGTTGTTGTTAGTCCCAATAACTCCAATATCATTTATGCTGCTACCCGTACAGGTATATGGCGATCCAACAATGCTGGTGCGAACTGGGACGTGGTGCTGAGTTCAACAATTACGGGTGGTTGTCTTGATCTGGCTATTCGCACCGATCAAATAAATGATTATGTTTTCGCTTCTTGCGGATCATTTGTTCAGTCGATAATTTATAGAAATATCAATGCGGGTGGAAACGGTAGCTGGGATCCTGTAAAAACAGAAGCTGGTATGGGGCGTGTTGCGCTGGCAATCGCACCATCAAATCAGGATGTCATTTATGCACTTTCGGCCAGTATAGAGGAAGATGGCAACTATTCCAATGGTGGGCTTTACAAATTATTTCGTTCTACTGACAGTGGAAATAATTGGAGCACTCGTGTTGCAAATACTAGTGACACTAAGCTAAATACATTATTGTTGACAAACCCAGTTATTGCAACACTCGTGGAATGTGGCTTTGATTTCAGTAATAGTTATTTTAACCAAGGATGGTACGATAATGTTATCGCTATCGATCCAATTGACTCTGATATCGTTTGGGTAGGAGGAATTGATCTATTCCGTTCCAATGATGGCGGGAAAAATTGGGGTGTTGCTTCATATTGGTGGATTGATCCAAATTTTCCAGAGTATAATCACGCAGATCATCACACGATCGTATTCCATCCAAATTATAATGGGACAAGTAATACTACGATGTTTACCGGTAACGATGGCGGGGTACATCGTACAGCTAACGCTCGTGCAGAAGTAGCTACAGGATCTAATGCAACTTGTAGTAATTCAGGAACAAACGTGCATTGGAAAGCTTTAAATAATAATTATGGCGTTACGCAGTTTTATCACGGTGTTCCATATCCTGGTGGAATGCAATACTTTGGCGGCACTCAAGATAATGGCACCTTGCGAGGCACGGATGCGACCGGAAGTGAAGAATGGATAGAAATACTCGGTGGAGATGGTGGCTATGTTGCTATAGACCCAAGTAATACCCAAGTTCTATATGCAGAAAACACTAGGCTTTCAATTCAAAAATCAATTGATGGTGGTGTGAATTTTTCATCGGCTACAAACGGGATTTCTGAGTCATCTAATAATTTCTTATTTATTAATAATTTTACGATGGACCCGAGTAATTCATCATATCTATGGACAGGTGGATGGTATCTTTGGCGGACAGCAGACGCAACAAAAAATTGGGTTCGAGCTAGTGCTATAACAGCAGGAATAGGTTCGGTTAGTGCTATAGCTATAGCACCATCAAATGCTAATTATGTGCTAGCAGGTATGAATGATGGTTATATACATCGTACTTCAGTGGGGATGTCATCTGGCAGCGAGACAAATTGGGCGTATGCTCAACCCGCTCAAGGTTATGTCTCTTCTCTATTATTTGATCCTAATAACCATAATATAGCATATGCCACTTATTCTACGTTTGGTGTAAAGCACGTTTGGCGCAGTACTGATGCAGGGGCTAGTTGGTTAAGTTTAGATGGCAGTAACTCTGGAACATTGCCAGATATACCAGTTCATTCTATTGTTGTGGATCCTGAAAATTCAGCTAATCTTTATATTGGCACTGATCTAGGGGTTTTTGTATCCAAAGATACGGGAGCTAGTTGGGCGCAAGAAAACACTGGTTTTGCTAATGTAGTTACTGAATCACTTTCGATTAGTCAGGTTAATGATAATAATTACCTATTTGCGTTTACGCACGGACGGGGTGCGTGGCGAGTGGCATTGCCTAATAATAGTAACCCTTGCACTGATAATTTAAATTTAACAAACAAAATTGTAACAGGAGTGGAATATTTTGTAGGCTGTATCAGTGTTTCAGTAGGACCAAATTTTAGAGTGGAAAGTAATGGAAATGTATTTTTTACTGGAGGTGCGGTAATTAATTTAAGAAATGGATTTTCTATTGCTAAAGGTGGTAGACTTCAAGCGAAATTAATTTCGTACTAACTTAGTATTTTGCTATTTTTTGAATTTAAAGTGAAGTATCAAATTTTTTAAAAATAGACAAACTTATAGAAATATAAAACGAATGATTTTAAATGTCTTCTTTTTGTTAAGAGGAGTGCTTGCCCATTGAATGATATATGTTTTTGTAAAAATTCAAACAATTATGAGATATGTTGTTTTTCTATTTTTTAATGTCTATACGCGGTAGCATGTACAAATTTCTATTTTATTTGGAGAATTTTATGACAAATTATAGTAAGAAGCTATCAGTTTTTTGCTGCTAATAGGGTTTTTCTGTTCTAATTTAGCGATTTCCCAAGATGTCTTAACTATTAAAAATGATAGGGTTGGTGTTGGAGAAACTGATCCTGATTTTATTTTACACATTAAAAGGAGCGATGGGCAGGGTGCAGGATTTAAAGTTGAAACAATTAATGCTCCCAATAATAAAAATTGGTTTTTTTTCAACAAAATTCGGCAACAGGATTCCTGGTTACTCACGAGGTGGTAATGCACCATTGCAAATATTTCCTGGTGATGGTTCTGTTATACGAAATTCTCTGGTGATAAGAGGCGGGAAAGTAGGTGTTGGAACTAATGACCCTAAAGGGAAATTAGATGTGAATGGCTCTATATACCAACGCAGTGTAGCCCGCCACCCTGATTATGTGTTTGAACCCGATTATAAAATTGAAACTATCGAAGAGCATAGTGAATATATGTGGAGGAATAAACATCTTCCTGCCATAGGAGCAGGACAATATGATGAAGAAGGCTTTGCAATTATGGAGCTAGGTAACCAAAGCAAAGGGATTTTGGAAGAATTAGAAAAAGCGCATATTTATATAGAAACGCTTAATAAGCAAGTGAAAGAATTGTCGGCTGCTTTAGAGAAGCAAAAGAGAGATCAAGAAATTAAAAACCAGGAGATCAAGCAATCAAAGCAGATCTTGAAAGAATATACAATAAAAATATCACTATAGCTGAGTCTGGTGATGGGGCGAATTTGTAGTTAACAGCGAACTCCTGTGATCCGGTGTATGGGGCCGACAATATTTTGTTCGCTGGGCATTCTCAGCTCCTGAGGCTGGCCTGTGTCAGTGTTGAAGTCCGGCTGGACCAGATCACTCTGTCGCAGAGCAATAATTCAAAATATGCTGGTATTGCGGATGTTGCTGTCACAGATATTGGTGTAGCTGTTCTGCTCCTGCGATAATAAACTCTTGCTACTCAGGGGCAAGAGTCCAGCCTTTTCAAGGTAGCCCAAACTGCGTCATCGTAACTGCCTAATATAGCAACACCCACATCGTTCGAGAAATTTCGAGTGAAGCGAATTAAGTCTTGCGGGATGAGGCAATCTATGGTGTTTAAGTGTTGTATTTTTGCATCTTGAAAGGGCTGGAACAAGGATCAGAGGTTGATATCAACGCGTGACATAAGCTTATGAAAGTTATGTGAATATGTTGCTGTTCTGTCAACGCGCTGTTCAACGCGTGTTATGCCTTACGCCGTTATATCTTTGGCATACCATACCGAACCGTTTCAACTTAGCTTCTTGCCAGTCTTGATCTCCCGAGCGCCTAGTGACATATTCAACATACCTCAGTCTGTGTGGTTTTTTACTGCGCGAAATACTCTCCATGACCGCAACATGACTCTTCCACTACTAATACCATTGGTTTTATAACGATTATGTTTACTGGAAACGGAATTTTTGTAGCTGCATAAAATTATTATAATATTCATATGAAATATGATTATGCTGGCATTTAGAAAAATTTTTGAGTTAGATTAAGTTGACAAATGAGTAATCAATTAAATTCCACTGCTAGTGATCAAGTTTCTCGGAAAGGCATTAAAAAATCCAAACCTATTGCCTTAATTATCGCAGGTATGCATAGGAGTGGGACATCGGCTTTATCCCGTGTCATTAATTTGCTAGGAGCTGATTTACCACCTGATCTTATGAACCCTGCAGAAGATAATAAGTCAGGTTTTTGGGAATCAATAAAGTTATCAAAAATTCATGATGAATTATTAGATAGCCTTGACTCAAGTTGGGATTCAGTAACCCCTATACCATCCGATTTTTATAAATCGATAATTATTGAAAAATATCATGAAGATATTTTATGTTTCTTGCAGGAAAATTTTAAAAATTCCAGATTTTTTGCGATTAAAGATCCTCGCATATGTAGATTAATTCCTGTATGGATTAAGGTGTTGCGGGATTTTAATGCAGAGGCACGATTTATTATCCCTTTTAGAAATCCACTTGAAGTAGCTAACTCTTTAAGGCGACGAAACAATTTTTCAACATCAAAATCATTGTTGCTCTGGCTGCGGTATATTTTGGAAGCAGAGCAATATACTAGAAATCAACAACGTAGTTTTATTACGTATGAAACATTATTAACTAACTGGTATGCAGTAGCTGAGAAAATTGAAACAGATTTAAATTTTACCTGGCCTAGGAAAAGCCTGAATGTTCGTTTAGATATAGAGCGTTTTCTATCACCGGATTTCAGGCATCATCACGTACAAGATGATTTTTTGCAAAGTACGCCTCAGGTTGCTGGCTGGGTGTTAGAAACTTATGAAGCACTACAAGACCTTATAACTAATGCTCATAAGGTGGTTTCGTTAGAGAAACTAGATACTATTAATTATGATATTCAGACTGCAGATACCATATACGGTATGGTATTGGTCGATCATCAGTCTGAAATGACAGTATTAAGAAAAAAAATTATAACATTAGACAACCAGTGGCAAGAGTAAGAGAATTCCTGGCACGAGAAGTTACATCAATGGCAGGAGAAGGAGAATTCCTGGCACGAGCAGTTACATCAATGGCAAGAGAAAGAGAATTCCTGGCACGAGCAGTTACATCAATGGCAAGAGAAAGAGAATTCCTGGCACGAGCAGTTACATCAATGGCAAGAAGAAATTGGCACGAGCAGGAAATGTAACACTGGGTTAAACAAGAAAAAATGCTAACCCAAAATATTGCAGATAAAGATGATTATATATAAAAGAACTTCTAATACCAGTCAAGATCCATGCGTGATGCGTTAATGACGAAGCAGGAAGTGGAAACCACTCAAAAAAACTCTGATTATTTAACTGAATCTTTACAGCAAACTAAGGACTTGCAACAAGAAACCGATCGCCATTTGCAAGGAGCATTGACTCAAATAAATGATATAAAAAATTCGTTTAGCTATCGTTTAGGTAGGTTATTTACCTGGCCAGTTCGAAAGATTTATGATCTGATTTTTTATCCATTTTATAATCATCCTGAAAACATCAAGCTAATAATGCGGATGCTGTATTTCCTTTTCCGTCATCCAGTTAGATCTTTTCGTATTATGCGCTGGGATACATTACGGAATGCTTGGATTACGTTTTTTAAAAAACCTTCGACAGCACAAACTGTGGTTGCCTATTATGATCGCGTTATTAATGGTAGTACTATAACACCTGTATTGGAAAAGAGAGAGAATTTTAATTATCAGGAAAACCGTAAAATATCGGTAATTGTTGTTAACTATAATGGCCTTTCTCATTTGCACCCCTTGTTAGAATCTTTACAGGCACAAGATTATGATGATTACGAAATCATCGTGGTTGACAACGGTTCTAGCGATGGCTCACTAGATTATATTCGTCAGTATTATCCCGCTGTGCGCATTGCAGCCTTGGATAACAATGTTGGTTTTGCCGAAGGCAATAATATAGGATCAGAAATTGCGTCTGGTGATTTTTTATGCCTTATAAATAATGATACTCGAGCCGCGCCTGATTTTTTAAGAAAGCTAATGACGTGTATTACAACATCACCTCGCATTGGGGCTGTCGGGGCTAAAATGCTATTTTGGAGTAAATTTGCAACACTGGACTTTGAGCTAATAGGGTCTCAAAAAGCAAAATTAAAACTTGACGAAGATGCGCTTAGACAATCTTTAGATGTTTATCCTAAATGGTTTTTCTTTGATGGCTGGGAATCCCCTCAGAAGGATACTGATGGGAATACTTATCGGATTTGCTCGAGACAGGCAAAACTTAGAATAGCTGTTTGTGAAGGGCAGGAGATTATTAAACTCCGTTGTTGCAGCACTAACCCTTTACAATTGAAAATTCAAACTAGTATTCCCGATATCACAGTCCGAGCCGAGCTTTCAGCTGATCAATGGTTCGATATAGAAATCGATTTTACCGGTCAACTCGATAATACCGGTCTTAGCTATTTAATTAATAATGCGGGTACCTGGGTTAGTGAAACTGGAAATACCGGTGATAGGGGCTTTGCAGAGCCTGATATTGGCCAATACGATAAAGGTGAATTAGTAGATGCTTTATGTGGTGGCGCTATGCTTATAAGAACTTCTGCGTTACTGGATAAACCGATTTTTTTAAAAGAATTTTTTGCTTACTATGAAGACACAGAATTGTCTCTACGATTGCGTAAGAATGGCTATGACTTATATTATTGTCCAGAAGCAGTTTTGTATCATAAGCATGCATCTACTAGTGGCGAGAATTCACCTTTTTTTCGATTTTATGTTAACAGAAATAAATTGTTATTCTTAGCGCTAAATTTTAAGCAACATATTTGGAAAAATGAATTACAAAAAGCAAAAAGCGAGCTTAACCATTTACGCGAATTTTATTCAAAAACAGATTCGGCTACGACTCAAGATCACGAATTTGCAGTTAAAATTCCAGCTATTTTTAGTGACTGGAATACTTTATTACCCAGAATAGAAAATAAGAGTATTTATCAGCGTCAGCCTTATTATCCAAGAATCGGCGTGTTCAATAATTTTTGGCACACCTTGGGAGGTGGAGAGCATCATGCCTGTGTGGTGGCTCATGCATTACAAAAGCTCGCGCCAGTTGATTTGATTTCAGAAAATGATTTCGAAATAGAATCACTTGAAAAACAATTTGGCATAGATTTGAAATTTTGCCGAAAAAAGATTGTTACGCCATCTGAATTACATCATGAGCCGGGTACTACAGAGAAATACGATATATTTTTTAACTCTACCTATGGTTCCGATTTGATCAGCTATGCTAAGCATTCTTTTTATATTGTAAGTTTTCCATACCAACTTGATCACCGGCCTCCTGAAAATCGTGAATTTCTTAAGCATTATACATTTTTAGCTAATAGCCAATATACTAAGCAGTGGGTCCATCGTTGGTGGGGGGTTAATGCAGAAATATTATATCCTTCAATTGTGATCCCTGAAAAAGCTCCAGATCTGGCTGAGAAGGAACCTTTAATTCTCCATGTCGGGCGTTTTTTTCGAAATGGTCATAATAAAAAGCAGCTGGAAATAGTCCAAAATTTTCGGCGTATGTTTGATACTGGAAAAGCTTATGACTGGCGCTTGGTTCTGGTTGGGCAATGTTCACCTGAGAATGAAGATTATTTATATCAGGTTAAAAAAGAAGCTACTGGTTATCCTATTCAAATTAAGAATAATATTTCTTTAAACACATTACGTAACTTATATCAAAAAGCGGCGATATATTTGCACGCAACAGGGTTAGGTGAGAATTCAGATAAGAACCCGGAGTTAAGTGAACATTTTGGCATAACGACAGTTGAAGCCATGTCTTATGGTTGTATCCCGGTAGTTATAAACGCCGGTGGACAGCCTGAAATTGTCGGAGCACGGGCTGAATGGTTTTTTATTTGATGATGAAGAATCGCTTATGCATGAATTAAATAGATGTATGAGTTATTTAAAGATAAAGAAAAATTTAACAATATTCAAAATAATGCGATAGTAAAATCTGAATTTTCAAGAAAAAATTCAATAGCTTCTATACAGAGAAATTTATAAAAATGGGTTTTAATACTAACGTGTTGTGCTGAGGGTTTTATGAGTAAAGAAACTGCTATAAATAAAATTTATTTTATACATATCAGAAAAACAGCAGGAACTTCATTGCGAAGTTGTATAGCTAATGAGTTTCCAAGAGAAAAAATTTGCCCATTTTATTCTGAGTTTTCTTTAAGGCGTAATATTCCTCTTGGTGAAAGAGTAAATCATGTTAAAAAATATGATTTTATAAGTGGGCATTTCTATAGCCTGGGAACTCCATTAAGAGATGATTTTTTTATATTTACAATTTTGAGAAATCCTTTAGACCGTGCATTATCAGTATTTAACCATATGAAGAATGATAAGCGTGACCCCTATCATGAGGCTATTGCTAACCTGTCATTAATTGAATCTTTTGATAATGAGATATTTAAAGATGAACTTTGGAATGGTCAAACTAGACAATTAGTTGCTAATGCTGGATATGATTTTAATTCTCTAAATTCAGAAGATTCTTTGGAGGTAGCTAAAGATTATATCCAAAAAATTGATTTTTTTGGTATACATGAACTGTTACAAGATAGTGGCTTGAGATTGTCTCAAAAAATGGGTTTCGATACCTTAAAAAATATTCCTTGGCGTAACCGTGAAATAACTTCGAATGGATTAAAGAAAAATGAATTATCTGAAACAGAAATAGCTATAATTAAAAATTATAATTTTATCGATGAGCAGTTATATCATTTTGCTATGAATCTATTTAATGATAAAGTTGCTTAAAATCATAATATAGAAATATTTTTATATTATGATTTGGTTGTTAAATATTTTTTATTTGTAGATATTCTTTTTTAAAAAATAAGTATGGATTTTATATTATGCCACACTTGATTCTACATATCGGTCCTCATAAGACTGGTACATCTGCTATTCAGAAATTTTGTTACCAAAATTGGAGAGCTCTTAAGAAGCAGGGGTTTCATTATGCAAAAGCAGGTATATGGGATGATTTTTCACATCATGCTATTTATTTTTCTTTACAGGATTGCAGTGACCATGTTCTTAAAGCTATAAAACAAGAAATTTCCAGTTTAGCCGAAGATGAATATTATATAATAAGCTCTGAAGTGTTAGGTCTCGGTCTTAGAAAAAATTTCTTAAATAAATTCATAAAATTTGTTAAATTAAATTTTGATGAAATTACTCTAATTGTATATGCCCGTCGCCAGGATCATTTGGCTGAATCGATTTACCGGCACTGGGTTAAAGCGCCAGGAAACGGATTAAAGGCTGATCCGATAATTTTTTACAAATACCAAAAAAAATTAATGGGGCTTGATATATACGATACTGTGCAAAGCTGGGTTGCAGAAATTAACCCAAGCAACGTCATTGTAAGAATATATGAGCGTGGTAAGGCTCAGGATAATACTCCATTGGATTTTTTGGCTGCCCTTGGGTTGCAAGAAGACGGTTTTGATTTTACTAATAATACAGTAAATTATTCTTTGGATAATAATGCACTGGCTATAATCAGAGCACTGAATACTTTTCCATTAAGCGTTAGTGATAGAAAAAAAATTAGAGACATCCTGCTTTATAAAATTAAAAAATCAAATGATAAGGTTTCTATTTTTAGTCCAAAATTTCGCAATGATATAGTTAAGGATTATGAAGATTCAAACCGCAAATTAGCGATAAGGTATTTGGGCTCAGAAACGTTGTTCTCTGAACCTTTGCCTGACGAAAACCAGCCATGGGTAAACCCGCTATCTAATATAGATCAAAAAATTATTGATGAATCGATAGACATTTTGTTTAAACACCATGATGTTGTTAAGCTATTGTTTTCTCAGCTTTTTAATTCAAAAATCAGGAATTTGAATTAGATTAAATTACTTCGACACTTTTGTTGTAAGTTATATTTAACGTGTAAAATTTCTGTAATTGCTTTTTTTAGGAATGTTTTACCGGCTTTTGATCAAAGGCAAAAAGATCAAACCTGGCACAGGCAGGCTGTTTATGCCCTCATAAGCGCCAACTTAAGGTACAAGGTTTTGATTTAGGGGTTGAAAAAAGAAGGGTGTGGTGGCACAAAGCAGATTTCAATTGCGACATATCCTTCGACTATGACACCACCACACCCTATAGATATCTTGTTTGACGAATTTGTTCAAGAGCTGCCGGCGGATTATCAGCAGCAAGCGTATGCGTTTAAAGCGTTTG
The DNA here is from genome assembly GCA_041396125.1 of Gammaproteobacteria bacterium. GTDB lineage: Bacteria > Pseudomonadota > Gammaproteobacteria > Competibacterales > Competibacteraceae > JAWKZG01. The sequence goes on from JAWKZG010000008.1 coordinate 142,540, forward strand.
CGCGGGCCCGCAAGATTCGTTCTGTACCGCAATTGCTGCAGTTAGTGTTGTTGTACTGCGGGCTGGACTTATCCCTGCGCAGTTGTGCCGGTCAGGTGGCCCAGCTGCAGGGTTATCTGAGTGATACGGCGGTAAAAAAAGACTGACGGCCTGTGTGCCCTGGATCAAGGCCTTGCTGCGAGGTGTTTTTGGCCTGACAGAGGTCGTTGAGAGCGGACATCTGCGCTTTATCGTGCAGGATGGTTCGACGGTCCAGGTGCCGGGCGCGAGGGGTACAAGTTACCGGCTACATGTTGCGCTGGATGTGGTGAACATGACGTTACGCCAGGTTGAGGTCAGTACGGATAAGGTGGGCGAAAGTGTGGAACGCTGCGTGCTGCAAGAAGGCGATGTGGTGCTGCTAGATCGGGGCTATAACCAGCGCAAAAGTCTGGTACCGTTCATTGATCGCGGCGGCGATGTAGTGCTGCGTTATAACCCGCACGGGATGACGCTGTACCGTCAAGATGAGTCGATGGAGGCCATCGACTGGTGCACGCGGTTGCGCCAACAGCCGGGGCGTGCGGGGGCCATCCCGGTTTATCTGTGCCACGGCCATAAACGGCTTGAAGGCACGGTACATGCAATTCCACTCCCGCCGGCGCAGGCCGCTGAAGCCCGTCGTCGAGCTCAGCAGCGGGCGCGTAAAAAAGGCCGCCAGGCCAGCCAAACCACCTTGTTCTTAAGTGGCTGGGTACTGATCTTCACCAGCGTGCCGGCCACGCTGCTCGACACCTCGGCGATCGCCGCGCTCTATCGACGGCGCTGGCAGGTGGAACTGGCGATCAAGCGGCTCAAAAGTATCGTGGACATAGATCGTCTACGCGCTCGCAAGAACAGTCCACTGGCCGAGCTGTATTTATACGGCAAGCTCTTATATGCAGCGGTGGTCGAGAAGCTCGTTGCCAAACGCTTTGGGCAGAGCTCATGCAGGATGGACGGACCACGAACGCATACCCCCTGGCGCCTGTGGCAATTAGTCACTAAAGCGGTTTGCGCCGGCTTGGTCGCCTGCTTTCCCGTTCGGTCTATCTATCTTAAGGACGCTCTCAGAAGTCTGTGTGAACGACCCCGCAAGCGCCGGCTACAGACCTTACCACCGCCGGTGCTTGAGCTGCTGGCGTTGTGTCGAAAACTCGGCGTTAGTGCCGTGTGATCAATGCCTTAAGGGCTTAAGTTGGCGCTTATGTGTTTATGCCCTTCTATACTACAAAGGCAGTTACTGCTAGAACCAGAATCAACCAAATTGAATTGGACTCTCCAATTATCAGGAAGGGAGGAGAATCAGTCATGCTGTTACCTTATCGATCAGCCCCAATACTGTCCTTGCTGTTTGTCGCTGTGCTGACAACGCCGGCGCTGGCCGGAAAAAACGGTACCAAAAATAAATTGCCGGGCTATATCCGTGGCGAGATTGTCAGCAATTATTACGATGGCGTCTATGCGCCGGATGGCAATGATCTGCTGACTGCCGGACTTGGCCGCAGTGGTCTGGCAGGTGCTGCACCGACTATTGCTGATCCGTTACAGCCGGGCGCTGAAGAACTGCGCCGACTGGCCATCTATAACAACTATCGGGCACTGGTGGATATCAGCCCGGCGGGCGGCTATGGCAGTTTGTTCGGGCCGAATGTACGCAATGATGGCACTGACAGCGGTCTGGAAGGGCTGATTCCAGGCTACGAGTATTTGGCTTTTGCCAGTACCGACCATGGCCGTGAGAACGTTACCCTGATGGTGCAAATACCTGAAGCCGGCGGGCCGGATGGTTTCTCGCCGGGCTTTGATCCCGAGCAACCTTGTATTGTGACGGCAACCTCTTCGGGCTCGCGCGGTATTTATGGCGCTATCGGCACAGCAGGTGACTGGGGTCTGAAACAGGGCTGTGCGGTGGCGTATACGGATAAAGGCACTGGTAATGGTTTGCACGATCTTGCAACGGATACGGTCAATACACTGCGTGGTGAGCGCGAAGACGCCGATATTGCCGGTAAAACCTCCCAGTTCACCGCTAAACTATCGGATCGCCAGCGGGAACGTTTTCTGACCGATCATCCCGGTCGGGTAGCCTATAAACATGCGCATTCCGGACAAAATCCTGAACAGCACTGGGGACGTGATACCTTGCGCGCTATTGAGTTCGCGTTTTGGGTACTGAACGAGCACTTTGCGGAAACCGATAAACACAGTCAGACGCAAAAACGCTTCACGGCCGGGAATACCCTGGTGATCGCCTCCAGTGTCTCCAACGGTGCCGGGGCGGCGCTGCTGGCTGCAGAACAGGACCGACGCGGCCTGATCGACGGGATAGCTGTATCCGAGCCGAATGTGAATCCTGAGTTTGATCCGGGATTTGCTATCCAGCAGGGTGATGGTCCACTGTTTTACGCTCACAGCCGCAGTCTGATTGACTATACGACGCTGCTGAATCTCTACCAGGGCTGTGCCAACGCTGCCCAGCTTGCTGCGCCTTTTAATTTCACCGATCTTTTCTTTGCCGCGTTCATGCCGTCGGCCAACCGTTGTGCCAGCCTGCGCGACAATGGCTTGCTGACAGCTGATGATTATATTGGGCAGGCACTGGAAGCACAGGCGATCATCAATGACTACGGTTTTCTGCCCGAACAGAACCCGGTACAGCCCTCGCACTGGTGGGCTTCGGTACCGCAGGCGATTGCTGTCACGTACAGCAATGCCTATAGCCGGGCACAGGTCCAGGATTCATTATGCGGTTATGGTTTTGCCGCGACTGACGGCAATAGTCTCGGTACGGTCGCGGGTACAGGTGAACCGGTGCCGCTGTCAGCGGCTGCTGCTGCGGTTATTTTCAGTACCGGCAATGGCATACCGCCAACCGGCGGGATTGAAATCATCAATGAAGATTCAGCCAACGGGCCACTGCTGGATCGCATCTCGGTATCGCCTTCGACCGGGCGCAGTGATGGAGAATTTCGACGGTGCCTTATGCTTGCGCCGTTTGGCGGCGGGGGTTGATCCGGTAACCGGGGCGGCTTTGCGAGGGCAGGAGAAAGCCGCTCATAAACGCTTGCTTGCCAGTGTCCGGAAGCTGCGTGCTGATGGCGATTTGCGCGGTCGTCCTGCTGTGATCAAGCCGGGCGCAGCGATGCCATACTGCCTCTGAACCATGCATCACGGGCTTATTACGGGCTGAATCAGCGGGTCGAAGGCAACCGCAGTGGTTTGCATTATTACGAGGTGACCAATGCCCAGCATCTGGATGCGTTTAATGCGTTTGCCGGTTTTGATACCCGTTATGTGCCGCTGCACCATTATTATATTCAGGCACTTAACAGCCTGTGGACGCATTTGACGCTGGATCAGCCTTTACCACCCAGTCAGGTCGTTCACACGCTACCGCGCGGTGGGGATGCCGGCGCGGCACCTGCTATTACACTGGCTAATCTGCCGCCGATTCAGGATGCCGGCAGCGTAGACCCCGCAGCATTGATCGATTTCGATGGTGCGGTGCTGCACATTCCGGAGTAAGCCATGATCCCGTACGCTGGCTTGCTAGTGTGCGGGGGCTGCGGGTTCAGTACAGCAAACGCTGTATCTTATTTTTGAATACGTCTGGACTGAAGGCCCGTGCGCGCTGTTCGCAGGGTACCCGCATGGCGTTGGCCACTGAGCGGGACAAGGTATTGACGGCATCTATGAGTTGTTCTGCGCTGGGTGCTGGCGGTAGCAGAATTCCTGTCTGATCCGCAATAACGGTTTCCAGCAGACCGCCTTCCGCCACACCGATAACCGGCTTGCCGGCCGCCATGGACTCTACTGGTGACAGGCCGAAATCTTCATCTATCGGCAGATAAAGTGTGGCAATGGCATGGCCGATCAGGCTTTGCAGGCGGGCTTTGCTGACCCAGCCGGTAAACGTAATATTGTCTGCGCCCTCGGCCAGCCTGCGCAGTTTGGCTTCAGCCGAGCCGCCGGAAGTAATCAGCAGCTGCTTGTCCGGCATCTGTTTAAAGGCCTGGATGATCAGATCAATCCGCTTGTAGTCCTCCAGCCGGGCCAGCGAAAGATAATAATCGCCACTGCTGAGCCAGCGAAAGGACTCAATAGCGCAGGGCGGATGAACCACTTCAGCCGGGCGTTGCAGATAATGCTGCACTCTGTCAGCCACGTTCTGCGAATTAGCAATAATAAGATCCATCGGCGCAATGGCGGCTTCGTAGCGCCGCTGCACATAATCCATAAAAAGCCGCAAGCCCGGACGTTGCCAGAACGGGCTGCGGTTTAGATACCAGGCCCGCATATCGTAGGCAAAGCGCGGAATGGTATGGCAGTAAAGAATATTGCGTTTGGCCGGATTGTTGAGAATGGCCAGAGGCGCATAAAAGCCGCTGTAAATAGCCCAGTCGTAATGATCGCGAAACAGATTATGGCGGGAAAAGGCCCGCATTGTTTTCAGCAGGGTTACCGGATAAAGTCGCGCTTTGCTGTGCAGATTGATCAGTCTCAGCGCTGCGTGTTCAGTATCGTCCAGCACGCCGGCTTCGATATAGCCCACGCACAGCTCGGCCTGCAATGAACGGCTCAGGAAGAGCGAAACCTGTTCCGCTCCGCCTCGCACCTGCAGAAAATCGTATAGCACAATACCCTTGGGCTGCTTAGGCCTGATCATACCTGCGATAACAGCCCGTTTGCTTTAAAGCACCGTACGTAAATGAAACGATTTAGGCCGGGTCAGATATTCGTAACCCACCTGCGACAGGGTGCAACCACGGCCGGAATCTTTCACGCCGACCCAGGCCAGTGCCGGATCCAGATAATCGCAACGGTTCATGAACCAAGTGCCGGTATTGACAGCATCGCCAATGCGCAGCGCTGCGTCGGCATCGTTGGTCCAGATTGAGGCGGTCAGGCCGTAGTCGCTGTCATTCATGAGCTGTATCGCCTGTTCGTCCGAATCTACCGCCATGATGCCGATGGCCGGGCCGAAGGTTTCCTCATGCATAATGCGCATGGAATGATCGACGTTAACCAGCACTTGCGGGGCCAGATAAGGGGTACCCGGCTGGTCGGCCGGAAAGGTTTTGGGATCGATCAGGGCCTGCGCGCCGGCGCTGACCGCATCAGCAACCTGGCCGCGCACGAATTCAGCAGCCTGGGCCCGCACCATCGGACCAAGGTTGGTATCGAGATCCAACGGATTGCCGAGTCGATACTGTCGGGTCAGATCCACGAAACCGTCCACAAAACGCTGGAAAATCGATTGATGGACGTAGATGCGTTCAATGCCGCAGCAAGACTGACCGGAATTGAACATAGCGCCATCGACCAGATTTTCGATGGCATGTTCAAGGGTTACATCGTCCCGTACATAAGCCGGATCTTTACCGCCAAGTTCCAGTCCGGTGGCGATAAAGCGCCCGGCGGCGGCGGCCTGCACCGCATGACCACCCGCGACGGAACCGGTAAAAGCGACATACGCGGTATGCGGACTTTTGATGGCTTGCTCGACCCCGGCATGGTCCATGTGCAGAATCTGGAATACTCCCTCGGGCAGGCCAGCTTCCCGGAAGCAGTGCAGAAAACGCTCGGCGCACAGCGGTGTTTGGGCCGAGTGTTTGAGCACCACGGTATTGCCCGCCATCAGCGCCGGAATAATACTGTTGACAGCGGTCAGGTAGGGGTAATTCCAGGGTGCAACGGTCAGCACGACCCCGAGCGGTTCGCGCCGGATAAAACGGGTGAAACCGGATTTCTCATCGACTGCAATATCCGCCAGAGCCGTATCAGCGAGCGCGATCATGTGGCGGGCGCGCTCTTCCAGCCCGCGTACCTCACCCGGCGCGGCGCTGATCGGGCGGCCCATTTGCCTGGATATTTCCTCGGCAATCGGGTTGCGTTTAGCTACAAAAGCATCGGTGAAACGGCTGCAGTAATCGGCCCGTTCGCGGATGCTCAGGCGTTTCCAGTCAGCCTGCGCGGCAGCCGCTTTGCTCAGTGTGGCATCGATTTGCTGCGCCGTGGCGCGTGTCCGTTCAACGTAAACACTATCGTCGACCGGGCTGATAGTTTTCTGTATATCAGTCATTTAGATAATCTCGAAGTACCTTTCCATTTCCCAATCGGTGATCGCACGCCGGAATTCGCGTTCTTCCCATTCACGGCTGGCGGCGAAATGATCGACGAACTCGGAGCCGAACCACTGTCGTGCCATGTCACAGGCCTTCAGGCGCTGGGCGGCATCCCACAGCGTGCGCGGCAGCTGCAGTTCGGCGGGAAACGTCTGATCATAGGCATTGCCTTGAACCGGTTCGGTCGGTTCGATTTTGTTCTCGATCCCCCATAAACCGGATGCCAGAGCGGCAGACAATATGATGTACGGGTTGGCGTCGGCTGCCGCAACCCGATACTCGACCCGTTGCGATTTGGTGCTGCCCGGAATTACCCGCAGCGCACAGGTACGGTTTTCGACCCCCCAGGACGCATCCGTGGGTGCCCAGAAACCGGGAATCAGACGGGTATAGGAGTTGACCGTCGGTGCTACCATCGCCAGCAGTTGCGGCATTAATTGCTGCTGACCGCCAACAAAATAATGCATCGCCTTGCTCATATTATGCTTGGCTTTGGTGTCGTGAAAGACAGCTTTGCCGCGTTTGCTTTGCAGCGAGATATGGATATGACCGCTCTGGCCCGGCCAGTCCGGCGACCATTTAGCCATAAAGGTGGCGATTTTTCCGGCTTTCTGCGCGGCAATTTTGGTGAAGGTCTTAAACAGGGCGGCTTTGTCAGCAGCGGCGAGAGCGTGGTCGACTTTTATGGCGGCCTCCATCACACCGGGGCCAGTCTCTTCGTGCAGGCCTTCTATGCTGAAATCCATCTGTTCCGACAGATCTAGCAGGGCCTGATAAAACTCACTGTCTACCGAGTTGCGCAGCATCGAATAACCGAAATAACCGGGTGCCAGCGGTGTGAGATTGCGGTAATTTTTCTCACGAATACTCTCACGGGATTCGTTGAAGACGAAAAATTCGTACTCGAACGCGGCATACGGTGTGTAACCCATATCTGCCGCTTTTTCGAGCACACGGCGCAGTAATCCGCGTGGACAGAGCAGTTCAGCCTGGTCGGTAAATTCAGCCAGAAAAAACAGATTGTTCCCTTCCAGCGGCAATTCACGGCAGGACTCCGGCACAATACGGGTCGGTGCATCGGGGTAGCCGGTATGCCAGCCGGTGTAGCTGACGTTGTCATAGAGCTGATCGTAGGAATCCCAGCCCAGCACGACGTCGCAGAAACCGAAACCACCTTCCAGCGCGGAGAAAAATTTGTCTTTGTGCATATATTTGCCGCGCAAGATGCCATCAGCGTCGAATATTCCGACCTTGACGTGCTGGAGTTGACGTTCTTCAACTATTTTTTTGGCATCAGCAATTGTTTTTACTTGTCTGGCGTTCATTTTTGCTCCATGAGGAAAAGGCCGGCCGGCGCATAGGGCCGCAAAGCGTTTATTATGCCTTAATCGTAACGCTGCGAGTGGCTTGGAGCAAAATTCCTGCAGGTATCAGCCAGCTGATAGCCCGATAATAATCTGATAATAGTCGGGTCAATAGTTCTGTGCAGTGATGCTGATCATAGTCGGCCAGAGTTGGCAGGCTTGCGTTTTGGCGCGCTGTTGGGCACGGTATGAGCATCCTGTTCACAATAGTCAAATGAACTATGCAAGCATCGACAGAACCGCTTGAGCAGCTGCGTCAGCACGGTCTGATCAGCGCGCTGGATTATCATTTTACCCGCTGGCTCAGTCGTCAGGCTGCCGTGCCGTCGGCAGAGCTGGAATTGGGCGCCTGTCTGGCCAGTTCCTGGACCGGTAGCGGCAATGTCTGCGTGAATCTGCCGGTACTGGCGGGCCGGCCATTGTTTCCGACCGTAACAGGCGGCAACTGGCAGGCACCGGACTACGCCAACTGGCGCGATAGCCTGCGCCAAAGCGGGGTAGTGGGCTGGCCGGGGGATTTTCAACCGTTGATACTGGACCCGCGCGGCCGCTTGTATTTGTATCGTTACTGGCAGTACGAGCAGCAATTGCGGGCCAATCTGCTGGCGCGTGCCGAGGTTTTGGAATCCGCTCTGGACGAGCAGCGTCTGCAAGCGGATCTGGTGCGCTGGTTCGATACGGCGGAGACGGTCCCCGGCAGTGTTAACTGGCAGAAAATCGCGGCCGCTACGGCGGTACTGCGCCGCTTATGTATTATTTCCGGTGGGCCGGGCACCGGTAAAACCACCACCGTGGTCAAAATACTCGCGCTATTGCTGGGCCAGCAGGGGCAAAAAAAGCAACTGCCGCGCATTCGGCTGGCCGCGCCAACCGGCAAAGCTGCTGCGCGTCTGCAGGAAGCCATTCGTGAGGCCAAACAGCGTCTGGATTTCGAACCCTGGTTAAACGAGGCGATCCCGGAAGAAGCCTCGACGATTCACCGTCTGCTGGGGGCGGTGCCGGATTCGGTGTACTTCCGCCACAATGAAAATAATCTGTTGCCGCTGGATGTGCTGGTGGTGGACGAAGCCTCAATGGTTGATTTGGCCCTGATGACCAAACTGACCAGCGCTTTGCCCGCCAGCGCACGGTTGATCATGCTGGGCGATAAAGACCAGTTGGCTTCGGTGGAAGCAGGCGCGGTGCTGGGTGATATTTGCGGCGACAGCCCCGGTTTTTCGGCATCTTTCCGGCGGCGGCTGGCCCAGCTCACCGGGGCAGCATTGCCTGCGGTCAGCGGCACCAGTGCCAGCCCGATGCGCGACTGTATTGTACTGTTAAAGCACAGTTACCGTTTTGGAGCCGACAGCGGGATTGGCCAATTGGCGCGTGCAGTCAATCGCGGCAGGGGGCCGCTTGCGCGCCGCCTGCTGGGCAGCCAGCGCTATCCCGACCTGAGCTGGTGGAGTATTGGCGCGAAGTTCAGCGAACGTCTGGCGCAAACTGTGGCCGAGGGTTTCGCCGATTATCTGACAGCGCTGCGGGAGCGGGCCGAACCACAGACATTGTTTGACGCCTTCAACCGCTTCCGGGTGCTATGTGCGTTGCGGCGCGGTCCGTTCGGCGTCGAAGAGCTCAACCGTTTGATCGAGCGTTTGCTGTATGAGCGTCGCCTGCTGCCGGTACGCCAGCCCTGGTATCCGGGGCGGCCGGTGATGATCACCCGCAATGATTACGATCTGCGCCTGTACAACGGTGATATCGGACTAACATATGAAGACCCGGACAGCCGCCAGCTGCGGGTTGTTTTTCAGACGGCAGATGGCGCGATACGACGGTTCCCGGTCAGCCGTCTGCCCAGCCATGAAACGGTGTATGCGATGACCGTGCATAAAAGCCAGGGGTCAGAGTTTGATCAGGTACTGCTGCTGCTGCCGCCCGAAGGCAACCGGGTGCTCAGTCGCGAACTGCTGTACACCGGTATTACCCGTGCCCGCAAAACGGTCACGGTCTGGGGCAGCGACAGCGTGTTGCAAGCCGCTATCAAGCACCGTTCGCAGCGCAGCTCGGGGCTGGCCGAGGCTTTGTGGGAGACGCCTGCTGATGATTGAGACTGCAGTGCGCGGATTAACGCAATACGGGGTTGCCGGGGCGGTAGTGCTGCTGGCGCTCGTACTGCTGATTATACTGATTATTTCGGGGGTGATGCGCGGGCGGCGGCGACGTTATCCGTATCAGGCCTTGCCGTCGCTGTTCAGCGCGGCGGAACTGCGTTTTCTACGGGCACTGGAAAAAGCGGTAGACAAGCGCGTCAGAATCTACGCCAAGGTGCGTATTGCCGATGTGGTACGGGTCAGTCCGAAGGTTGATCGCAGCCGTTTTTTTCGTGCGTTTAACGCGATTGCCTGCAAGCACCTGGACTATGTACTGTGCGAAGCCGAATCGTGTGCGATTCTGGCCGCAATTGAACTGGATGACCGTTCCCATGACCGGCCCGACCGGCGCAAGCGCGATGCCTTTGTTGATGCGGTGATGCAGGCGGCTGGTATTCCGCTGCTGCATATTCCGGCACGAGCCCGTTACGATGTGCGTGAGCTCAAGGCCACCTTGCAGAAGGTACTGGCAACGGCTTAGAAAAAGCTTGCAAAACAGCCCCTGCAGTTCAACCGCAGGGGCTTTATAACAGCCTTTTAAGGCAGACGTTCGCTGTCGGCGAAGTAGGCGCGATTCCAGGTCGGACTGATCAGAATCTCGTTGACGCAGGCGCGGGCAGGCATGCCGGCCACGTAGAGAATCGTCTCGGCCAGATCGTCCGGCTGCAGCATCCGAGCGAGTTGTTCCTCGGTCGGTTGCACCGGACGCTGTTGCATGATGGGGTAGCCACTTCCGCCGGGCTGATCGCGCAGGCCCGAATGCCGTGCTGACCTTCTTCCATATTGATGCTGGCATTCAGCGCCAGTACAGCGTGTTTACTGGCACCATAGGCAACACCGGCCACGCGCGAATTATAGCGCCCGGCCCAGGATGAAATATTAATGATCAGGCCATCCTGCTGGCGTCGCATCAGCGGCAAAACAGCAGCCACGCAATAATACAGCCCGTTAATATTAATCTGGATAAGCCGGTCCCAGGCAGCCAGATCGGGATCGCTCCAGTTGCGGCGGACAATGTTGATGCCTGCGTTATTGAGCAGAATATCCAGCCGGCCATAACGCTGTTCGATACGTTCGGCGACCTCATGCACACGCGCCTGATCGGCTGCATATCCAGCACTTCCACTGCGCCCTGACCACCAGCCTGCTCGATGGCTTGCAAGGTTTCCTGCAGTGCTTCTTCGCGCCGTCCGGACAGCACGACCGTAACGCCGGCCTTGGCCAGTGTCTGCGCCGCAGCCTGTCCGATCCCGCTGCCGGCCCCGGTTATCCAGGCAACTTTACCGTTTAAATTCTGCATGCTCATATCACCAGATCCGTGCCGGGATCAATCAGGTGCATGTGATTCATATCCGCCAGCAGCATCATGGCTGATTCAGCTTTACCCGCCAGCGCCGGATTGACACGGGCGGCAACCTCGTCGCCGTTGATAGTGGAAATACACCATGGTTTCACTGCCCATTGGCTCGACCACATCCAGTTGGGCCTGAAATTCCACCGTGCCGGGTTCATGGTGCCGACGGACTTCGGTGATATGCTCCGGGCGCAGGCCGAATACCACCTCTTTGTCGAGATAATCCTTGTAACGGGCCTCGCGCTCGGACGGGATCGGCAGGCTGATATCCTCATTCAGACGAACCGCCATGCCGCTGCCAGCCTGAACCAGCCGGGCATTGATGAAATTCATCGCCGGCGAGCCAATAAAACCCGCGACAAAACGGGTTCTGGGGCTGTGGTATAGCACGTTCGGGTCACCGATCTGGTCAATCCGGCCCTGATTCATGACGACCACCCGGTCGGCCAGGGTCATCGCCTCGACCTGATCATGGGTGACATAAACCGTAGTGGTTTTGACCTGCTGGTGAACTTTCTTGATCTCGGTGCGCATTTGCACCGCAACATGGCGTCGAGATTGGAAAGCGGTTCGTCGAACAGAAACACCTGCAGGTTGCGCACAATGGCGCGGCCCATCGCCACCGTTGCCGTTGTCCGCCTGACAGTTGTTTGGGCCGGCGATCCAGTAAGTCCTGCATTCCCAGTATATGCGCCGCTTCCTCTACCCGGCGCTGGATCTCGTCTTTCGGGAATTTGCGTAGACGCAATGCAAACGACATATTCTGCGCGACCGTCATATGCGGATAGAGCGCGTAATTCTGGAACACCATCGCAATATCGCGATTTTTGGGTGGCACATCATTGACCACTTGACCACCGATCTCGATGGTGCCGTCAGTGATGTCCTCCAGTCCGGCGATCATCCGCAAGGTGGTGCTTTTGCCGCAGCCGGAAGGGCCAACGAGCACCACGAACTCGCGATCAGTAATATCAAGATCAATGCCGCGCACCGCTTCGGTGTCGTCATAGCGCTTGACGATTTTTTTGAGCGTTACCTGAGCCATAAACTCCCCTGGGATTTAGCGTTGGTAGTTGTTGCGTTGTTGTTGTGCGTTTCAGCCCTTGGTCGCACCAGAGGTGAGACCGGCAATGTAGTAATCCATCAAAAACGCGTAGACGATGACCGGCGGCGCGGCGGCCAGCAGTGCACCCGCCATCAGCCCACCCCAGTGATAGACATCGCCACGAATCAGTGTGGTTACCGTGCCGACCGTCAGCACCATCTGATCAGTGCTGTACAGATAGGCCATCGGATAGACAAACGCCGCCCACGATACGGTAAAGGCAAATATCATGGCCGCGATAATGCCGGGCAGTGCGACCGGGATAAATATTTTGGTCAGCATCTGCAGATGATTGGCACCATCGATCAGAGCCGCTTCGTCGAGTTCTTTCGGGATACTGGCAAAATAACCGATCATGATCCAGGTGCAAAATGGTACCGACAGGGTCGGGTAGACCAGTACCAGCGACCAGATAGTATCCAGTAGCCCCAGTGCGCCGACAATATTGAACAGCGGGATGAACAACAGGGTATCCGGCATCAGGTACGTCAGGAACACGCCGGTTGCCAGTACGGTCGAACCCCAGAAGCGTAAGCGTGATAATGAATACGCCGCCAGTACGCTGATCACCATCGTAATGGCCACCACCAGCACGGTCACGATCACGGTGTTTTTGAAGTAGGTCAGAAACGCTGTTTCAGTCAGCAGGTTTTTATAATGAAACAGGGTCATACCCTCGGAAATAACCCAGGGGTTACTGGCCAGGCTGGAAATTTCCTCGTTGGTTTTAAACGAGGTAATCAGCATGTAATAGGGCGGAAACAGGAAGAAAATAGCGAAAATAATCAGACAGACATAAGACAGGATCAGCGCCCAGCGCCGATTCTTGCTCATACTGCCCCGAATTTTGAGAATGCCCGAGGCGCTTGCAGTTGCAGTAGTGCTCATCAGATTTCACTCGTCCGGCGGCGCACGTTGCGCAGTATGAAATACGCGAACAGGGCCAGAATGGGAAACATAAACAGGGACACCGCGGCGCCCAGCGGAATATCACCGGATTCGATACCCAGCTTGAAGGCGTAGGTCGCAAACATATGGGTGGTGTTGCGCGGTCCGCCCTGGGTCAGGACACGCACGATATCGAAGTTGGCGAAGGTGACGATGGTTGAAAACAGCACGGTGATCGCAATAATGTTTTTCATCATCGGCAAGGTGATATGAATCAATTTCTGCCAGGCGTTGGCACCGTCGATACTGGCGGCTTCGTAGAGCTCTTCCGGGATTGATTTCAGCGCGGCCAGATACATGATCATGAAAAACGGTGCGCCGTACCAGGTGTTAACCAGAATCACCGAAAAGCGCGCCCAGAACGGTTCTGCCAGCCAGGGAATCTCGATCGAGGAAAACTGCCCCAGAAACCAGTTCAGACCGCTGTAGGTCGGATCAAACAGCCACCACCAGCCCAGCGTGCTCAGGGCCGGGGGAATGACCCACGGTACCAGTAGCATACCGCGCCATTTGCGCTGTCCCTTGGCCGGGATATTATTGACTATATGGGCGGCGATAAAGCCGATTAGAGCTTTGAAAAACACGGCGGTGAGCGCAAAAATGCAAGACTGATACACCACCATCCAGAAGGTGTCGCGCTTGAACAAAAAGATAAAATTGCCCAGCCCGACAAATTGGGTTTCAGCCTTATTCAGCATGGCCAGCCAGAACGCATACATCGCCGGGTAGGCCCCCAGGCCAAAAATGACGATCAGCAGGGGCACACACATCAAAAACGCAATCGTCGATTTCCGCCGCGTCCACCTGCGCAGGCTGCCGACTTGCCCGGCTTTTGCGCTGCGCACATCGATAGCTTTGGTGCTCATTTAGATTCCTTAAGAAGTTACCTGAAAAGCCCGTTTTCGCCTGTCAGAATAAATCAGGGAAAAGGGTGGTAGGCTTTTCAACATTCGCTGATCACAAACAAGCGGCGTGGAACGACAGGATTGTCTGGAGAGTCGCACGGGCATTACCCGTATTATCGGAAAATACACCGCCAGAACTGCCAGAGAAAAACCATCGAACCACGCCAGACTGGCTGCTGCACAGAGCTGCAGCAGCCAACACTCCCGATCAGCCTGTTAGCCGCGCATATAGCCTTCCAGCTCGTTCTCAGCCCAGGCAATAGCATCATCCATGGAATCGCCGCCCTGCGTATGGCGGGCCACCATGACCGGAATCAACCCTTGCGTGTAGATCTGGGTGGCAATCGGCGGTGGTGCCGGGTAGCCCGTGACGATAGCCTGCTCGTCACCCCGGATGGGGTAGTTGTAGAGCGTACCTTTGGGCGGTTGCTCCTCCAGCCAGACCGGGTTGTCGTAATACGAGGGGGTCAATGGCATGTCAAAGCCCTGCGTCGCTTTCAGTAATCTGTCGACCGCCTCGCGCTCGGAAAGATAGATCAACAAATCCTTCGCGGCTTGTTTGTTCTCGGAAAATTCCCAGATACCCCATAGATAGGGCAGACTGCCACGAAAACGGCCATTGGGCCCCTTCGGCGTGTCGTGGTGGATTAACTGCGCGGCGACTTCAGGCTTGTCACGTTTGGCTACGGTCCAGGCGCTGGGCGGATTCTGCATACAGGAGCCTTTACCCGATACAATCCAGCGGTTGTTACCGGCATCATCCCAGGCATAGACATCCGCAGGCATCGCCGCGGTCAGCTCTTTCATATACGACAGTGCCTGCCGGGTTTCATCGGAATTAACCGTGATATCACCATCCGCATTGACCATAACCGAGCCAAAAGACATGAACAGCGGTCCCAGCCAGTCCTGCGAGTCGCTGGTGGCTCCGATCGGGTTACCGAAGGCATGACCGGCGGCGTGCAGTTTTTTTGCAGCAATCAGAAAATTATCGTAATTCCAGGACTCGACCAGTTCCGGGTCACGCGGGCTGCCGTCAGTCGGGAAAATTTTCAGCAGATCAACCCCGGCGATGTCGTTAAACAGGTCGATGCGGGAGACCATCGGGTAGGTATGCGAGCCGATTGGTGCCGGAATGGCGCGCCAGGTACCGTCGACTTTGCACAGATACTCTGCTGTTGGGATGTAGGCACCATGTTTCTGGGTAATAGCGGCAACAACATCATCAACCGGCTCCAGCACATCGCGGTGTATCGAAACCTGCCAGGTCGGGTGCGCCATTATGTCATGACCGGTGCGGGCACGCGCTTCGGCCTGGGCGGTCAGAATATTCTTGAAGCCGATAGAGGTGATGTAGTCGATGGTGACATCGACGCCGTTGGCCTTGCCCCATGCATCGCAAATTTCAGTCAGCACATCGTTGGCGCCCGGAACCCAGTGATCCCATAAGCCAAGCCGCAACGAACCGGCGGAACGTGCGGTTTTGATATAGGGCGCACCGGCAATAACAGCCGTAGCAGCTGCGCTTGCTTTCAGGAACGTGCGGCGTTTGTATGGTTTTAAAATCATGAACGACCCCTCCAGGTGGTTATTGAATACTATCAGAACCCGCCAGCACCTAAGTGGGATGGCGAGTAACTGAACTGAAGCCTTATTATGGCAAATCGCGTTATTTTAAAAATAGCTTGTTGCGGCAAGAATGCAAGTTAACAAATTAACAACATGATCGATATTTTGCGACCGCAAGCGCCGAAGCTGGGTTGTTTTTGTTTGTTTTACATGCTGCAGATCAAAATCTGGACTACCCCATAATTTGACGCTTAGTGCTCAAAAATGTCCATGACTTGGTACTAAAAAGTGTCCAGGCTATCGGTTTATAGGTAAATGGAATTATTGTTTTTCTCTTTAAGTGTTTGCTTTTATTTTTTTTTATGGAATGGCGCAATGTATGCATTTGAATTTATCGTGACGTTTTTTTGACAGTGCCAGAAAGCCAAGGTATATGACCTGTGTCGTTAAAAGCCATTGTGGTTACAGGAAGTAACGTGGTTGGCATTTTCGAGATGACGGAAATCCGACGGTTTGGTTTTAGCTTTTAACGATATTAAGGAGTTTGTATGTTTGCTGAATCAATTGACATGACCGATGTGGTCCTGGAAGGTTTGAAAGCGCTGACGACATTGGTGCTGGTTGTCGTATTATCTCGCGCAGGCAAAAGATATCCACAATTGTCGGGTGGTGCCTGGGGTATGATTATCTTTGGCTTCGTGCTGATGTTCATCGGGTTTCTGTTCGATTTCAGCGATGAAATCATTAATTATGATGCGTCAGATATTGCCTCGAAAGCTGAATCGCTTATCGAAGAAGCCAGCTTGATCATTGGTTTGATCATGGTGACTGTTGGCTTTTCCAAATGGTTCAACTTTGTCGGTCGCATGATGGGCTTAAAGGCAGGCGGATAACGCTTAGTCAGCTATACGATCAGAGACTGTTCACCTGTTTCCAGGCGGTCTCTTCCAGGCGGCCCCGTTTTGCTGCTGATCTCCGGTTCCTTGTCAGGACCGGGGGGGCACGGGGCCGGGAAGCCTTCACGCAATTTTATGATGCGTTTGACGTACAGCGAACTTTAGGATGAGTCAGGTATTATGATAAATCAGGCATTGCACGATATGCTGCAGTCCGTTCAAGTTGAGAAAAAGACCGGTCGGATCGTTGTACTCGGTCTCGAGGGCGGGCATTCCAGAATGTGTTCTTTGGGCATGAAAGACGGTGAAATCGTGAATGCCTCTTATCAGAAACTGCAGGATAACGCTGCGATAACGGCCATATTAAGCCTTGAAGTTCAACAAGTCAGATTCCTGGTGGTGCCCGATGTCCCGGTTAGCGGATTTCCAGGTCTGTACTCAATTAACGATATTCTGCAGGACACAGCAGACGCCAGTCGGGAATCGTCAGTCAAGCAGGGTCTGCAGGCGGAAGTCACCCGTCTTGTGACGGAACTGATCAACCCCAGTGCAGCACAGATGATCGAAACGATAGCTAAAAATACGTCACCAGGCGAACAACCCAAAGAGTTTCTGGATCGCAGTTTTGAATATGCCAAAATGATGGCTGGCAAAGGTAAAGCTACCAGCGCTTTCGCGCCGCTTTTTGATAAAATAAAATAAGCTCAGGCGGCTATTTCCTAAATAGCAGGTACCCTCGTCCTGTATTGCAGAAAACCGGATCGGGGGAGAGCGGCCAGAGCGCTCAGCGGGTCTGGGTTTGCAGCAAAGCTAACAGACCTTCCAGCAGCAGCAGCGGTGTTGGCGGACAGCCGCGCAGATGCAGATCGACCGGGATCACCTCGGCTACGCCGCCAACGACCGCAGCGCTGTCTTTGAACAGACCGCCATCGGCTGCACAATCACCCACTGCAACAACCCATTTCGGATCCGGCGTAGCCTGATAAGTACGCTCCAGTGCTTCGCGCATATTGCAGCTAACCGGACCGGTGACCAGTAATACATCAGCATGACGCGGTGACGCTACAAAGCGGATGCCGAAGCGCTCCAGATTATAAATAGCATTATCCAGCGCGTGGATTTCCAGTTCGCAGCCATTACAGGAGCCGGCATCGACCGCCCGGATGCTCAGACTGCGGCCCAGCTGTTGCCGTGCCAGTCGGTCCAGCTGCGTGGCCAGTTCCGCCAGCGCGGGCTCTGAGGCTGCCGGTGGGGGCAGGGTGACGGGTGATTGCAGCAGATTTTTGAATAAGCGTCGTCGCATGATTTTGCCTTAATAATTACCAATCGGCCCTACAAATCGACGCCAGAATAGGAGCAATTGAAGGATTTATTGCAGAGCGGGAAATCGGCCACAATATTGCCTTCGATTGCGGCTTCCAGCAGCGGCCACTGAAACCAGCTCGGATCACGCGGATGGCAGCGGGCCACGGTACCGTCCGGGTGCAGCCGCAACCAGACCAGCACATCACCACGAAATCCCTCGACCAGTGCTATTCCGGTGCGTTCGGTCGTGTTTGCGGCGGCGGAGTGGGCCAGGTCTGTCCGCAGTGTACCGGCAGGCAGGTTCTGCAGTAGTTGCTCAAGCAGTTGCAGGCTTTGTTCGACTTCGTGAATCCGCAGCCAGATGCGGGCATCAACATCACCTGCGCTCAGCACCGGCACGGTAAAATCGAGCTGATCATAGGGCGGATAAGGCGCATCACGACGGCTGTCGAAATCGCGCCCGCTGGCACGCCCGACATAGCCGCCAGCGCCGTATTGCCGGGCCAGCTCGGCGCGTACGATGCCGGTGCTGACGGTACGATCCTGCAACGATGCGGTGCGGTCATATAATTTCACCAGCTCGGGGAAACGGCGCCGAATCTCGCTCACCAGGGTTTGCAGTGTGCTCACGCCGGCAGCGTCCAGATCAACCGCTACCCCGCCCGGAACGATGCAATCCATCATCAGACGATGCGCAAAGCAGCGCTGACAGGCCTGCAAGACGTGCTCGCGCAGGATGCCGCAATGGGCGTGCAGCAAGGCAAACGCCGCATCATTACAGGTTGCGCCGATATCACCGAGGTGATTGGCCAGTCGTTCCAGCTCGGCCAGCAGCGCTCGCAACTGACGGGCACGAGGAGGCACCGGCAGCGCCAGGGCGGCCTCGGCAGCCTGAGCAAAAGCCAGTGCGTAAGCGACGGTACTGTCACCGGAGACGCGCCCCAGCAGTTTGGCAGCGTGTGCCAGCGGGGCGTTCTGCAAGAGTTTCTCAGTGCCTTTATGCACATAACCCAGCCGCTGCTCCAGCCGCACTACGGTTTCGCCCTGGGCGGTGAAACGAAAGTGACCGGGCTCGATGATACCCGCGTGTACCGGCCCGACCGGCACCTGATGCAAGCCATCGCCTTCGGCTGGCAGAAACGGATAATGGCGCGCAATCAGCGAATCATCGCCGGGCCAGCGACCGTGGTTCAGCCAGGGCCGGGTATCAGGTAAACCCTCCGGGTGCAGGGGGTACAGATCGGCCAGGCTGCGTTCCAGCCGTAATGCCGGCGGATGCCATTGCGAAACCGCCGGGTAGTGACCTTGCGGACAATCCAGCCGGATCAGCGCCAGTGTGCCGTCGGTATTATCGCGCAGTGCCATGACAACGTGCGGGACATCGGCCCACAGGCCCAGCAGGGTCCAGTCATAGCGCGCCAGCCCACCGGCCAGCTCGCGCCAGTTTTCAGCATCGACCGTATAGTAAGTCCAGGCTTGCTGGGACTGCACCCGTGCCGCAGCAGGGAGCAGTGACGATAGAAGAGCAGTATCGGTAGTCATGGTATCCATCTCAGCCAAGCAGTGCGGCGACATTCTGGAACCAGCTTACCAGCGGGCCAGGCAGAAAAACCCCGGCTATCAGCACCAGCAAGAGGTGTGCAAATAGCGGCAGATATGAGGCCTGCACCGGTTGGGTGCTACCCAGCGGTTCACCAAATACCACGCCTTGCAGGCGCAGCCAGAGGGCACCAAATGCCAGCAACAGGCCGAGGATCAAGGGCAGCGCGAGCCAGGGTTCGCGGCCGAAGGTATTGGTAACCAGCAGGAACTCGCTGGTGAAAATCCCGAACGGCGGCAGTCCGGCAATCGCTGCGACCCCGGCCACCAGACTCCAGCCCAGCGCCGGGTGGGTGACCGTCAGGCCACGGATTTGGGCCAGTTTCTGGGTGCCTTTGGCCTGGGCGATATGGCCGACCGCAAAGAAAATGGCTGACTTGGTCAGACTGTGCAGTGTCATATGCAGCAGACCGGCAAAATTGGCCAGCGGCCCACCCATACCAAAGGCAAACGTGATGATACCCATGTGTTCGATGGATGAATACGCGAACAGGCGCTTGATATCACGCCGGCGATACAGCATCAGCGCTGCAAACAGCAGCGACACCAGCCCCATGCCGACCATCAGCGGTCCCGGTGCGAGCGCGCCCGGATTGGCGGCAAGCAGCATTTTAAAGCGCAGCAGGGCATACAGGGCAACATTCAGCAGCAGACCTGACAGCACGGCCGAGATCGGGGTCGGCCCTTCGGCATGGGCGTCGGGCAGCCAGGCATGCAGGGGTGCCAGGCCGACTTTGGTGCCATAACCCAGCAGCAGAAAAATAAAGGCCAGATTCAGTAACGCCGGGTCGAAATCTGCCGCATTGGCGAGCAGACCATCCCAGGCCATGGCGGGCAGGCCTTCGCCCAGCACGGGTTGAGCTGCCAGATACACAATGATGGTGCCAAACAGCGCCAGGGCAATCCCGACGCTGCCGAGGATGAAATATTTCCAGGCCGCTTCCAGGGCCTGATGGGTGCGGTAAATACCAACCATCAGCACCGTGGTCAGGGTCGCCAGTTCCACGGATACCCACAGCAGGCCGATATTGTTTGCCAGCAGGGCCAGGTTCATGGCGAACAACAGCACCTGATACATGGCATGATAAAAGCGTAAATACACCGGTGTCAGACGGCCGCTTTCAAGCTCGTGGGCAATATAGCTGGCGCTGAACACACTGGTCGTGAACGCGACAAATGTGTTCAGCACGATCAGGTAGATATTAAAATCATCTACCAATAGATAGCTGTTCGGGGCCGGCCGGGTGTTGAACAGTAACGATGCCGCGACCAGGGTCAGTCCGCTGGCCAGCACGTTCAGCCGCGCCGACAGGCGATAGCCCGGCAGGATGGCCAGCAGCGCTGCCGTCAGCGCCGGGATCAGTAATATGCTGGTGACAATGTGGCTGCCGTTCATGCCCGGTCTCCACGAAAGGCATCCAGCGCCTGGCTATCGACCGTGTCGAAGCGCTCCCGGATGCGGAACAGGAAAATACCGATCACGATAAGGGCGATCAGCACCGAGAAAGCGACGCTGAACTCGACTACCAGCGGCATACCTTTGGCACCCGTTGCAGCCAGCGTCAGGCCATTTTCCAGTGACATGAAACCCACAATCTGGCTGACGGCATTGCGCCGGCTGATCATCAGCAACAAGCCCAGCAGCAGCACCGACAGCGCGAAAGCCAGATCCTCCCGCGCCAGCACATCAGCGGCAGCCGTGACCGGCAGAATGACGGCAATAGCCAGAGCGGTCAGCGCCACGCCGAACAGCATCGTTACCCCAATGCCCACCACCGGCTCGATTTCGCGATGAATACCGAGCCGTCGCACAATCCGGTGCAGCGCAGTGGGGATGATCAGGGTTTTGAACACCAGCGCGATCAAGGCCGTAATATACAGATGATGAGCGCCCTGAATATGAGCCTGCCAGGCGACTGCCAGCGCCAGTATCAGCGCATGCATGGCGTACACATTGATCAGCGCGGACAACCGGTCCTGGTACAGCAGCATGAAACTCACCAGTACCATGCTGCCGGCCAGCAGATGAGCGATATCGAAAGCCAAACCGTCCATTACACGCTCCGCGCCACAAATAACAGTAGGGTACCGAGCAGACCCAGCATCAGCGCCGCGCCCAGGAATTGCGCAACCCGGAAGACACGCATTTTGGCGATGCTGGTTTCAAACACGGCCAGCAGAAAGCCACCCAGCGCCAGCTTGCCGATATAAGCACCAATGCCGGTAAGATAAGCCAGCGGTCCGGCGCTGGTGCTGGCCATGCCCCAGGGCAGGAAGACGCAGGCGAGCAGGGACAGATACAACACAAGTTTGAGCTGGGCAGCCGCTTCGATCATAGCCAGATGGCGGCCGGAATATTCCAGTACCATCGCTTCATGCACCATGGTGAGTTCCAGGTGAGTGGCGGGATTATCCACCGGAATGCGGGCGTTTTCCGCCAGCGCGACCATGATCAGCGCCAGCAGCGCCAGCCCCAGCGACAGTTCCAGTCCGATTTCTGTCGATAGCATGGTCGTGACCACTGCCGATAACTGCGTGGTGCCAACCATCAGCGCCAGCGTAAATACCACCATCAGCATGGCCGGTTCCGCCAGCGCGGCGATCATCATCTCGCGACTGGAACCGATGCCGCCAAAACTGGTGCCGACATCCAGCCCTGCCAGCGCCAGAAAAAACCGCGCACTGCCGAGCAGGGCAACGATGACGATCATATCGGCCGCCCAGCTGAACAGCAGTCCGCTGGCGAACGTGGGCACCAGCGCCGCTGCCACCCAGGTGGCGGCGAAAATCAGATAAGGCGCAACCCGGAACAACCAGGATGCGTTATCTGCCAAAACCACTTCTTTGCGGATCAGCCGCAATAAATCACGATAGGGTTGCAGCAGTGAGGGGCCGCGTCGGCGCAGCAGGCGCGCTTTGACTTTGCGCACCCAGCCGAGCAGCAGGGGTGCCAGCAAAAGCACCAGACTCATCTGCAAGCCCTGTAACAGGAAATCTACAATGATTGCCATAGTGCCAGGCCCGTCAACAAGAAAATAAGTGCCGCGAACACCAGACTCAGATAGCGGCGGATAGTCAGAAACTGCAAGCGGTTAAGCTGTTTTGAGACAACCGTCACCAGTCGTTCCAGCGGTTGATACAGCGTGTCCCAGATGGGATCGCGCACTTGCACCTGCAGCCGGGCCGGGCGAGGATCGCCGGGAGGCGGCATGGTGACGGTCTCGCGGGCCTGAAACAGCAGTGTGCCGAAGGTTCGACGCAGCGGTTGGGCAAAGCTGTCGCCGGCATACTGGCTGAGCGGACTGGCATTCGGAAAGCCGCAATCCCAGGCTGCGCTGCGGCGTAGTCGCCGGTTAGCTGCACGGTGGATAACAAACGCCGTCAGACCGCCGGAAATCAGCATAAACAGCAACAGCAATAAACCGTTGTACGAGCTGCGCTCGGCGGCTACCGGCACCAGACTGAGCCAGGCGTTGTGGCGTTGCGGTGCCAGTGCCACGCTGTGATTAAGCTGGGCGACGACCGGGCTGATGGCATCCAGCAGCAAACCTGGAAAAACCCCGGCGAACACGCACAGCGCCACCAGCAGCAAAGGCGCTGCCCGCATGTACACGTTCACTTCCTGCGCCTGCGCGGCAGCATCACTGCGCGGCCGGCCCAGAAAGCTGATGCCGAACGCCTTGACGAAACAGCCTGCTGCCAGCGCTGCTGCCAGCGCCAGCAATGCGCCTACCGCCGGCACCGAGAACTTCAAGGCCCATTGCGGTAACTCCGGGCCCAGCAGGATTGCCTGGAAGATCAACCATTCGGACACAAATCCGTTCAACGGCGGTAATGCTGCAATTGCCGCGCTGCCAGCCAGAAACGCGAAGGCCGTTTGCGGCAGACGGTGAATCAGTCCGCCGAGTTGATTCATATCGCGCAGACCGGTGCTGCTCAGCACGCTGCCGGCACAATAAAACAGCAGGCTTTTGAACAGGGAATGATTGATGATGTGGAGCAGGGCGGCGCTTAAGGCCAGGGCGGCGGCTTGCTGCAGGCCATTGGCCTGAAATGCCAGAGCCAGTCCCAGGCCGATAAAAATCACCCCGATATTTTCCACCGTGCTATAGGCCAGCAAACGTTTCAGATCGTTTTGCAACAGCGCGTACAATAAACCCAGTACCGCGCTGATGCCGCCCAGCACCAGCACCAGTTCACCCCACCACCAGGCCGGTGTGCCGAGCAGATCAAAAACAAGACGGATAAAACCGTACACTGCGACCTTGGTCATGACCCCGCTCATCAGTGCCGAGACATGACTGGGGGCAGCCGGATGAGCCAGCGGCAGCCAGGCGTGCAGGGGCACCAGACCGGCTTTGGAACCCGCGCCCAGCAGTGTCAACAGCAGCACTACAGCCGCCAGAGCAGGCTCCAGCTGATGGCTGCGCAGCGTCGCGAAGTCGTAATCGGCACTGCCGCCGGCCAGCAGCCCGAAAGCCAGCAGCAGACACAGCGTGCCGAAGCTGGCCATCAGCAGATACACATAACCGGCCCGACTGTTACCCTCGGTGCGGTGATGTGCCATGACCAGTGCCCAGGACACCAGGGACATGAACTCCCAGGACAACAGAAAAGTGAACGCATCGGCGGCCAGCAGTACCATGTTCATGGCGGCCAGGAAGGCTGCAAAAAACGGTAATACCCGGTCCGGTGCGGATTCATGGCGGGCATAGCCGAGGCCGTAAATACTGGCACCCAGGCCACCGAGATTAATGATCAGCAGAAATAAAGCTGCCAGTGTGTCGAGGCGGAAATGCGCCCCCAGCCAGGGCAGCCCCAGCGGCAGGATGAGATGTTCCGCTGAGCCTGTACTGGCCGGGGCGCTTAATAGATGCCCACCGGCGGCAGCCAGAAGTGCTGCGCAGGTCAGCGCTGTAGTGAGGTAAACCGCTGTGCTGCGGGCTGGCAGTTTCTGCCCGGCGACTGCAAAGATAGCTGTCGCCAGCAGAACCGGAACCAGACTAAGGATAAAGACCATGCAAAAACCCGCTTGTCGCGACTGGTGTATTTATGGTTTTTTCAGGCGTACACCACGGCCCCCATCGGGGCTGGCAGCGCCTTCGCCGATAACTTCGATCCCTGCGGTTTGCAGTGCGTCGACCACTTTGAACAGTGAGTCGGTATTGCCGCGTACCACCCCGTCGCTGGCTTCCATGCGCTGTATGGTCGGTATGGATAAACCCGCCAGACGGGCCAGTTCCTGCTGATCAATACCGAGCAAGGCGCGAGCGGCTTTCATTTGTGCTGAAGTTATCATATCTGAAACATGAGTTATGAGTATTTAAACTTGACTTATTATATATAACATATCAATAGTGCCATAATAAATATCTTTTTATGGGCGGTAAAAAATCGCTATAGGCAACAGGTAATTGTAATGACTGCATCTCCTTCACAAACTCCAGAAAACACATCTGGCAGTCCAGCCGACGATCCAGCCGGGAACGCCACCGCACGCTATGGTTATAAAGACACTTCCTTTCAGGCCGCAGGCGGGCTGGAGGGGATCAGACGTCTGGTGGATTGCTTTTACGACATGATGGAGCAGCTGCCGCAGGCGCAGGTGATTCGCGCCATGCACGATGCTGATTTATCGACCTCGCGGGACAAGCTGACGTATTTTCTGTGCGGCTGGATGGGCGGGCCCCGCCACTATGCTGAAAAGTACGGGCCGATCAATATTCCCCAGGTTCATCGTCATCTCAAAATCGGTGAGGAGGAGCGCGATGCCTGGCTGCTCTGCATGGCCAAAGCCATCGAGCAGCAGCCGTATGCGGCGGCGTTTAAAGTGTATTTGCTGCAGCAGCTGGCCATCCCGGCTGAGCGGGTGCGTGTCACCAGCGGTTGGTAAGGGTTAAGGCGTTGCCAGCGCGTTTAGTCGGGTCTGCAGCCAGTTTCGTCCAGCGGCATCCATCAACGCCTGGTCTTCCTCAGGGTAGAGAAAATCCTCGGCACCGGGTGCGCCTTTGCGAGTTTTGAGCGGCGCATAAGGGGTTGCCTGATAGGGCGGATCGATACGGTTTTGGATAATGTGCGTATAGGCAGCGGCTGTTTTCGGGTTGCCATCCAGTAACTGAGGCCAGAGCGTGTGATCGACCATCACTACTTCGCGGTGGTGGCCAAAACGGCGCATTGCTGTCTGGGGAAACGAGGTAAACAGGGTAAAACCCCGGTGCGTTTCGCCACTTTGCCGGTTAATCCATTCATCCCACAGGCCCAGTAAAAACATGAGCGCCCCGTCGGGCAGCGAGAACGCGAACCGCTGTTGATCGTATTCGCCAGCATAACTGGATTCGATACCGGCACTGAGCGGCACCAGACAAAAGCGACCCTGCGACCAGGCCGAGCGATAGGCCGGGTACTCATACACCCGTTCAAATACGGGCTGATCGCTGTCATCGGTTTGGATCGCTTGCGTACCACGTTTGACTTTGGGGCGGTTCAGGCGGGCGTTATAGGTCGAGGCGCGCAGCGGGTATTCACGCGCCCAGGCCGGTGTCAGCGAAAATTCCAGCTCCTGCAGAACCGGGCCGTCAGGCGTGGCGATAATGGCCGGGCTGGTTTCGAAGGTTTTGCTTTTGCTGACCCGGTCCCAGCGTCCGAAGCCCCAGATTTCCTGCGCCCAGGACGCATCTTGCAAAGCTGTCGGCACGCGGACCGACAGCCCTACCGTGGCGGCGGCCTGGATGATGGATCGTGCGTCTGCATACAATTGAGCACCTGCACACATGCGTTTTATGCCTCACTGGAATCTGTTATCGGGCAGAACAAGCTTGTTCGCTGCGGACATGATAAATCCTGCGTAATCTGCATGCTACTATGCGGGGTAAAAGCCGGATCAATACCGGCTATAACGATAACCGCGCCAGTTATTCATCCTAAGCCAGAGGACAACCCATCTTGCAGACATCATTCGATCGCCGTTATGGCATCGTTGCCGCCGCCTTTTCCATTCAGGCCGTCGTCATTGGCGGCATGTTTGCCTACGGTGTTTTTTTCAAGGTACTGGAAGCCGAGCTTGGCTGGTCGCGCACGCTATTATCGGCCAGTTCTTCGCTGGCGTTTCTGGTGATGGGCATATTCGCCATTCTTGGCGGACGGCTGAATGATCGCTTCGGGCCGCGCTGGGTGTTGAGTGGCTCCGGTTTATGTTTCGGGCTGGGCTACGCGCTGATGGCTTATATGAGTGCGCCGTGGCAACTGTTCATACTGTTTGGCGTGCTGGTCGGGTTGGGGATGAGTACCCATGATGTGGTGACGCTGTCGACGATTGCGCGCTGGTTCGAGCGCCGCCGCGGCATGATGACCGGGGTGGTCAAAGTCGGCACTGCCTGCGGTCAGGTTGTCATTCCCTTGCTGGTTACGGTCTTGATCGCCTCGTTTGGCTGGCGCAACGCCTGTTTGATACTGGGTTGTGGTTCTGCGCTGGTGCTGGTGCTGGCTGCACAGGGAATGCGTCGTCCTGTCGCGCCGCCGTCAGCGACCGCAGACAGCACAGATCGCCCAAAGGTATGGGGAAAATCGCTGTCAGAAGCAGCGCGGACGCCACAGTTCTGGACCCTGTGCGCGGTACAGTTCATGTTTTTCCCGGCCCTGGTCACTGTGCCTGTGCATATTGTGGCGCACGGCATGGATCTGGGTATGGCGGCAGGCAGTGCAGCGGCCGTGCTGTCCCTGATTGGCGCTGTCAGCATACTGGGGCGTCTGTTCGTGGGCATCGTGGTAGACCGTATCGGAGGGCGGCGGTCGTTATTGATCTGTTTCACGCTGCTGCTGCTGAGCTTGCTCTGGTTACGCAGCACCGATGCGCCCTGGATGTTATTTGTGTTTGCGGTTGTGTACGGCTTTGCCCATGGCGGTTTATTCACTGTGGTGTCGCCGACCGTGGCAGAATTTTTCGGTATGGCGGAGCACGGTGCAATCTTCGGCATTGTTTTGTTTTTTGGCACCGTTGGCGGAGCTGTCGGGCCGTTGCTCGCGGGCAGTATCTTCGATGCTACAGGCAGCTATGATATCGCCTTCTCGGGGCTGGCTGTTCTGACGTTTATCGGTTTGCTGCTGGTCGTGTCAATACGACCCGCGCCACTGTCCGCACCGCTCTCACCGACCTGAGTCTGACTCGGTTTGGTTTAATCTGGCACTATCAATTACAGTAGTGTGGTACACGCACTTACAATCAGGGAGATAACAGTATGAGCATCACCCGGCACGGCCTGTTTATTGGTATCGAACGCGTCGACAATACATTTTTTCTTTCGCTTAAAGCTGTTGGCAAACTCACGCATGCCGATTATGACAAGATCAATCCACTGATTGATGCAGCGCTCGACGGGGTTAAAGACCCGCAGGTCAACGTGTTTATTGACGCCTCGGAACTGGAAGGCTGGGAGTTAAGAGCCGCCTGGGATGACTTTAAACTGGGCCTGAAGCACGGCAGCGAATTTAACAAAATTGCGATTTTCGGCAATAAAAAATGGCAGCAATACGCAGCGAAAATAGCAACATGGTTTACCTTCGGTGAGGTCAAATATTTTGAGGATGCCACAACAGCGCTCAGCTGGCTGCAGGAATGATAAAACCGCGCAGCGGCGTGCAGTGCAGTGATGTGGCTTATTAAGCAATCCGCAGCGCGCGGTTGGATTTATGCCGGGCAGGCGGCGGGCGTGTCCGGCACGACACACGGGTTCCGGTCATGCTGAAGCGCTGGCTGCGTTCTGCAACAGAACCGCTCATTTTGTTTCCGGTACTGGCGGTACTTATCCTGACGGTGATCTGGGGTACGACCCTGCACCTTATCAAGGTCGAATACGCAGTAGCCGAAAATACGGCGATGCTCTCCAGCAATGAGCTGGGCCTGACATATGAAGCACAGGTTGTACGTGCGTTGCGTGAAATTGACCAGACCCTCAAGGTTGTCAAATTCACGTATGAGCTTGGTCATGAGCAAGCCGGGCTGGAGGTGCTGAAAGCCAGGGGTTTGTTGCCGCCGGATCTGCTGTTTGTGGTTAGTGTGACGGACCGTAATGGCACTATCGTAGCCAGTACCCGTGAGCCCTCTATACCCTCTGTTGCCGACCAGGATTATTTCCAGTTGCTACGTCAGGACGATGTTCTCGCGGTCGGGCGTACGCAATTGCGCCCAAACCCGGATTTGGACTCGGGCCCAGATTCGGGCCCGGATTTGGGCACCGAAGAGTGGATTCTGCCGTTCAGTCGTCGGCTCAATGCAGCGGATGGCACTTTTGCCGGTATCGTAATTGTTGCGGTCGATGCGAGTTACTTTGTCAGCGGCTACGAATCCTCGAAGTTAGGTGAGCACGGTGTGCTGGGTTTGCTGGGTACCGATGGCCTGTTTCGGGTCAGACGCAGCGGAGACACCGTGTCTTATGGCGAGCAGGTTGATTATGCCGCGGTGCTGCCCGTCACCACCGATACAGCGGATAGCGGTGTCAGGCTGTCGAACAACCCGTGGGACGGTGTACAGCGCTATATCAGTGCCCACGAACTGTATAATTTTCCACTGGCTATTATTGTGGGTTTGTCGGCAGAGGAACAACTCATCGGTGCGCGCCAGAATATGCGAACCTATTTGTGGCGCGCATCGATTGGCAGTCTTCTGCTGAGCCTTATCGTCGCAGTGCTGGGGTATATGAGCTGGCAGCTCGCACTCAGTCGACAGCGGGCTGCCGTAGAGCAGGTCGCGCACGCCAAACGCGTCGAACATCTGGCCTATCACGATGGTCTCACAGCATTACCAAATCGCAGCCTGTTCAGCAAGTTGCTGGAACAAAGCATCAACCAGGCGCAGCGCTATAACCGGCAACTGGCGGTGCTGTTTCTCGATCTCGATGGTTTCAAACTGGTCAACGATTCCCTGGGTCACGAAGCCGGTGATCAATTGCTGCAGGAGGTCGCAGCCAGACTCAAGACCTGCTTGCGCGACAGCGATACGGTGGCTCGCCTGGGCGGGGATGAATTTGTCGTCCTGCTGGCCGAGCAGAGTGGGGAAAATAATGTGGCAGCCGTAGCCCAGAAAATACTTTTCGCTCTCGCTCGGCCTTTTATCCTGACCGGCCAGGAGTGGCGTATCACCGGTAGCATCGGTATCAGCACCTATCCGCAAGACGGCCTGGATGAGCAGACGCTGAAAAAATGCGCTGATCTCGCAATGTATCAGGCGAAAGAGCAGGGCAAGAATAATTTCCAGTTTTATTCCACAGCAATGGATCGCAATTCGCTGGCCCGATCCACGCTGGAGTCAGGCTTGCGGTACGCGCTGGAGCGGGGGGAATTTCAACTGTACTACCAGGCCAAGCGGGATGTTCGTACTGAGCGTATCACCGGTACGGAAGCACTGCTGCGTTGGCAGCATCCCGAACTGGGCACGGTCGCGCCGCTGCAATTTATACCGATCGCAGAGGAAACCGGTCTGATCATACCGATTGGCAAATGGGTGCTCAGGACCGCCTGCCAGCAGAATGTGGCGTGGCAGCAGCAGGGATTTCCCCCGTTGCATGTTGCGGTCAATCTGACGGCGCGGCAGTTTTTCGATGAATATCTGCTGCCGGACCTGATCGATATACTCGCGAGCACCGGCATGGATGGGCGTCTGCTGGAGCTGGAAATCCATGAAAGTTTCTTGTTGCGCGATGTCCAAAAAACGCTCCGCATAATGACCGCACTTAATGCACAAGGCATCCGGGTCGCGGTTGACGATTTTGGTATCGGCTATGGCACGCTGGCTACGCTAAAGCAGTTCCCGCTCAATACGATCAAAATAGACCGTTCCTTTATCCGTGATCTCGCCAGTGTTGCCGAGGATCGGGACTTGATCGATGCAGTGGTTGCCATAGGCCGGAAATTGAGCCTGACTGTAGTGGCTCAGGGAGTGGAAACAAAAGATCAGGCTGAGTATTTACGCCAGCACTCCTGCGATGAAATACAAGGCTTTTATCTCAACAAACCCCTGCCAGCAGATCAGATTGCCGAACTTCTGCGCAGCTAATCGGGATAGATGTCATTGCCGTCGTTGAAATTTGTTTTCTAATCAACAGGTTGATTTGGCGGAAGCACGACTTTGACGCTATCGTCCACCTGCGTGTGATCGATGTAACCGATAGCCTCGGGATGCTCAGCCAAATACTGCTTCACCTCAGCACTGTTCGCAACTTCCCGGGGTGGCTGGCCGCGGCCGGTGAAAATAATCTTCGACCAGTGCGCCTTGATCTGCGCGGGGGATTTTCCAGCGAACTTGAGGTAGAACGCATTGCGGGCCGTGGAGCCTTCAGCCTGATCGATCGGTACCGCCCGGCGGCCATCCGGGAAACGGGTTGTTGCGCCCAGAAAGATAGCCAGGACCTGGTTTTTGCTCAGTGTGGTCACAGGATTATGGACAGATACCACCGCCACCATATCCGCTACAGCGCTACCCGTACCGAGCGCGAGCGCGAGTACGATTGCCAGCAGAACGGCAGGGCTCCGCGAGGTTATGATCTTCTTCATCAAAATACGAAATTAATTGTGGCGCTAAATACGTTAAAACTACCGCCCGGCTGAAAGTTTGGCTGGATGTTGGTCAATACGCCGGGCGAGTTGTCACCGAGACGAACATGGTCAAATTGCAGCTTGAGGGCGGCATTGTTCATAAAATCCCAGCGTGCGCCGATGGAAATACTCTGTTGTTCGGGGCTTGCTGCCAGAATCGAATTAAGACCGGCATTGAGGCCGGTCGCAATCCCCGCCAGCTCAGGCGGCAAGGCGGATACGTCCAGGCCGGGATCGGAAGTATTACTGGTGGCTTTCACTTGAGCATAGGTGAGATAAGGCGTGATCTTGCCGAAACGATAGCCGCCGCTGATATACCAGGCGGTATTGTCACCGGCAAAACAATCGGCCTCTCTTCTGGCCAACTCACTGGTCAAGAACCAATCGCCTGGATCATAGCTTGCGCCAACGCTTGCCAGCGTAATGCGCTTATTGTCGCAATCATATGTGTCCGCAAGCGCAACCCCTGCCGGCCCAAAGAATCTGAACGCGTCGAAAAAAGGTTTGAACTCTTCCAGGGTCGTGCGATTTTGGTAATAACCCAGGCGCACGGTCCATGGGCCGTATTCAGTTGTGTTAAAGAGACCCCATTGATCCCGCCCTTTGACATTGCTGCCGTTCTTATCGGTTGAGGTCAATTGGCCGTAAACAGCCTGGATAGTGTTTGTGACCTCGCCGAAGCGCAGACGATAGTTGGTATCAATACCGTCGTTTTTAGTGATGGGTACAAGATTGTACACTTCGATGGGTGGGCGCACCCAGGGCGTGATAAAACCCACTTTGCGATAGTCGGAGGCCATAAAGTTTGGCAACACGACCCGACCGGCCCGCACGAAGAAATCCGGTGTGAACTGATACTTGATATTCGCCCACTCCACCTGTGGCCGATAGGCGTTATCGTAATTCTGCTCCACAATAATTTGCACCACTGCGGAAAGCTGTGGCGTGAAAGTGGCGGTGAGTTGCCCGCCTAGCAGGCTGTCTACATCGGCACTCCAGCTGCATGTATAGCCAGCCCCATTGGGCTTGAAAACACTGGACGTGAAGTCCGCCTGATCCTCGCTCGAGTGCACCACACCCAACGTGCCAAACCCGCTGAATGAGAACATCGGCGTGTTGTTTTCATCGTCGAGCCCATTATTGTCGGGCCCGTTGTCGCTTTGGGCGCTCGCGCTGATGGCATACACATACAGCAGTGCCATGGCAAGCAGGGTGGCGGTAGTTCTTCTATAAGGCATGCGTTTTAATACGCTCATCTGTTATTCAATGTGATTATAGTTGCACGATCCAGGTAATCATCAAGCCGATATTCAATGCGATGATATGCTGCATGATTTAAGCAATGATCAAGCCGATTTCCACAGCAGTAGTTGTTGGTAGCTTTTCTGGTTTAAACTTATGTAATTAAATGTATTGGATGACATGCTGGTGTCTATAAATTGTGATGGTTAGCGCCATTTTTGAGCAAAAACGTATTATTTTTGGAGTTGCAAGCTCACTTTTGGAAACGGTATTAGTACGAAATCAGCAGGGTGCTGCAATATGATTTAGCTGATGGTGCAGATAGCTGACCGGCTGGCTTTCCCAATTGTGCGCCGAGTTCCCACTGTGGCAACTCGCCAAACTGCGGGCTTGATATCATTATTGTTGCGTTATCTGTTATCTGCTTGTCTTTTGACGGCTGGCGGGCCAGCCCAGGCAGATAACAATCCAGCCAAACCATTGGTCGTTGGCAGTGAGCAGGACTACCCCCCTTTTGCTACAGGCACCACTGATCAAACCGCAGGGGGCTTTAGCGTCGAGTTATGGAAGGCGGTCGCGGCTGAAAGCGGGCTTGATTATGTCATCCACGTTAGGCCTTTTCATACGCTTCTGCAGGACTTTAAAGCCGGCAAAATTGATGTGCTGCTCAACCTTGCCCAATCCGACGAACGCCGCAAGTTTGCCGATTTCACCGTCCCGCATGTTATTGTCAGTGGTGCTATTTTCGTGCGGAAAGGCGAGTCCGGTATCCGTTCGGAAGCCGATCTTGCGGGTAAATCCATCCTCGTTCTGAAAGCCGATCTGGCGCAGGACTATGCGGTTGCAAAAGGCTGGCAGCAAGACTTGGTGCCAGTGGACACGGTCGAGGAGGGCTTTTCCCTGCTCGCCGCCGGCCAACATGATGCCATGCTGCTGGGTAAACTGACCGGCTTGCTGACATTGCAGAAGCTGGGACTCAGCACTATTGAAACGCTAGACATAAGACCTGATTTCTCCCAAAAATTCGCGTTCGCTGTCCCGAAGGGAGAAGCAGCCTTGCTTGCTACGATCAACGAGGGTCTGGCTGTAAGCAAGACCAATGGCGGTTACGATGCGCTGTACAACGAGTGGTTCGGTATCCTGACAGAAGCAACGCTGGAGCAGACACTGCGCAGGTATGGCGTGGTCATAATCCTGCTATTGCTGGCCAATGCGGGCATTGCGGGCTATTTACTTTACAGACGTCACATCGGACGCAGGCAGATCGAGGCTGCCCGGCAAGAAGCGCTGGGGCGTCTGCAGAGCATTGCCAGCCAACTGCCAGGTGTTATTTTTCAATACGTTCAGCGTCCCGATGGCAGTGCTTATATTCCTTATGCCAGTGACGCGCTTTATGATATTTACCGGCTGCGGCCTGAAGAGGTTCGCGACGATGCATCTCCGGTATTCGCGCTGATTCACCCGGATGATCTTGATGCTCTCGTCGCTTCGGTTCAGGAAGCCGCAGAAACCTTGAAGCCGTGGCGGCATGAATATCGAGCCCGGTTTCACGATGGCACCGTGCACTGGCTGTATGGTAATGCCTTGTTGCATAAAGAGCCTGATGGCACCGTAATGTTCCAGGGTTTCATCACCAATATTACTGACCGCAAACTGATTGAAACAGAGCTGCATGTCGCGGCTACAGCGTTCGAATCGCAAGAGAGTATCCTCGTGACCGACGCCGATAATGTCATTTTACGGGTCAATCATGCTTTCACCGAGAGTACCGGCTATAGCGCCGCCGACGTCTTGGGCAAGACGCCCGCTATTCTCAAATCAGGTCGGCACGACGCTGATTTTTATGCCGCAATGTGGGCGTCTATTAACGCGACGGGCAAGTGGCAGGGTGAAATCTGGAACCGGCGGAAAAACGGTGACATCATCCCTGAAT
Source organism: Gammaproteobacteria bacterium (assembly GCA_041396125.1). Taxonomy (GTDB): domain Bacteria; phylum Pseudomonadota; class Gammaproteobacteria; order Competibacterales; family Competibacteraceae; genus JAWKZG01. The sequence continues at coordinate 176,624 of JAWKZG010000008.1, forward strand.
GGCTGACCATCACAGCGGTCAAGACCGACGATGGAACCATAACCCATTATGTTGCTACCCATATTGACATCACTTTGCGCAAGGCGGCGGAAGAAGAAATCAGACAGTTGGCTTTTATGATGCGCTGACGCAGCTGCCCAACCGGCGCCTGATGATGGATCGGCTCCAGCACGCGCTGGTGTCCTGTAACCGCGACGGTCACCGGCTGGCATTGCTTTTTATCGATCTGGATAACTTTAAAACGCTCAATGATACTCTGGGCCATGATCGGGGCGATCTTTTATTGCGACAGGTTGCGCAACGTCTGCTGGCCTGTGTCCGCGAGAGCGATACCGTAGCCCGTTTGGGCGGGGATGAGTTTGTGGTTATTCTGGAGAGATTAAGTGACCATACCCGGGAAGCTATCACGGAAGCAGAAGCCACCGGCGAAAAAATCCTCAATAATCTTAACCAGCCTTATCAGATCGTCGGCAATGAGTGCCACAGCACGCCAAGTATTGGTATCACGCTTTCCAGGCGCTCCAACGAAACTGTAGACGATCTCTTGAAACGAGCCGATATCGCCATGTATCAGGCTAAGGCGGCCGGCCGCAATGCCCTGCGTTTCTTTGATCCGAAAATGCAGGCGGCGGTGACTGCCCGTGTCGGGCTGGAAATGGATTTGCGTCAGGCCCTTGCCGCAAATCAGTTCGAGCTGTATTTCCAGGCCCAGGTACAGCATGAACAGAAAATTATCGGTGCCGAAGCCTTGTTACGCTGGAGACACCCTGACCGTGGTCTGGTTGCCCCTCTGGATTTCATTCCACTGGCCGAGGAAACCGGCCTGATTCTGCCCATCGGCCAGTGGGTGCTGGAAACCGCCTGTGCGCAGCTTAAAGCGTGGGAACGCAATAGCAACACCCGGCACCTGCAACTGGCTGTTAATGTCAGCCCGCGACAATTTCATCAGGCGGATTTTGCCAATCAGGTACAAGAAACCCTGCGTCGGTATCAGGTCAATGCTAACCGGCTTGAGTTTGAACTGACGGAAAGTCTGGTGCTGGACGATATTGACGATACCATCACCAAAATGCATGCCCTTAAGGCTATCGGGCTGCACTTTTCCATGGATGATTTCGGCACCGGTTATTCATCCTTGGCCTATCTGACCCGGTTACCGCTCGACACGCTGAAAATCGACAAATCCTTTGTGCATAATATCGGCTTGAAAACCACCGACGCGGTTATTGTGACCATCATCGGCATGGCCAGAAATCTGGGCATGGGGGTAATTGCCGAGGGGGTAGAGACGGAACAGCAATGCAGATTTCTGGCGCAACACGGCTGTCCTGTCTGTCAGGGCTATCGGTTTGGCAGGCCGGGGGTGCTGAGTCACTTTGAAGCGCAGCTGGAAGGATTCAGTTGTGAGGATGTTGCCCAATCGTGCTAAAGCGCATATACGTATACGGTATTTAGTAGGGTGTTTTATTGAGGCCGCACGGGCAGTAAGTCACAGACACTTTTTTTGAGCACAGACGCAACCCCAAAACGCAACCCCAAAATACAACCCTAGTCGAGCGGAACAGCACCGGTTCCGGCACTACAGTCACGTGGAGAATGTTATGCGAGCACAACCCCAGGCCAGTCACTTCGTGGCAGGACGTTATACCGAGAACCCCAATGGTCAGTTGATCGAAAGCATTTACCCCGCCAGCGGCGATGTCATCGCCCAACTGCATGCGGCTGATGCTGCGCTGGTCGAGCAGGCGGTGGCAGCTGCGCAGGCCGGGTTTGTGGTGTGGTCTACAACGCCGGCAGCAGAGCGTGGCCGGGTGTTGCGACGGGCTGCCGATATACTGCGTGAGCGAAACCAGGAGCTGGCCGAACTGGAAACCCTCGATACCGGTAAAGCTCTGCAGGAAACCCTGGTAGCGGATGCCCCTTCAGGAGCTGATTGCATGGAGTATTTTGGCGGTATTGCGGCCTCGATCAGTGGCGAGCATATCGACCTTGGCGGTTCGTTTGCCTATACCCGCCGCGAGCCACTTGGCGTTTGTGCCGGTATCGGGGCTTGGAATTACCCCATCCAGATCGCCTGCTGGAAATCCGCCCCCGCGCTTGCTTGCGGTAATGCGATGATCTTCAAACCCTCCGAGCTGACGCCGCTTTCGGCGCTGAAACTGGCGGAAATCCTGCGTGATGCCGGCCTGCCCGACGGTGTTTTTAACGTGCTGCAAGGGTATGGTGAGGTCGGTGCCTTGCTTAGCAGTCATCCCGGCATTGCCAAAGTTTCGCTGACCGGTTCTGTGGCAACCGGCACCCGTGTCATGCTCGGGGCAGCGCCAACGCTGAAAAAAGTAACCCTGGAGCTGGGTGGTAAATCGCCCATTATCGTGTTCGAAGATGCGGATATCGAAAATGCAGTCTCGAGGGCGATGCTTGGCAATTTCTACTCGACCGGGCAGGTCTGCTCGAACGGCACACGGGTGTTTGTCCAGCGTCGTATCCGTGATCAATTCCTGGCCCGTCTGATCGAGCGCACCGAGGCCATCCGGCTGGGCGATCCACTGGACGAGCAAACCCAACTCGGGCCGCTGGTCAGTCGCGCACAATACGATAAAGTGCTGGGGTATATGCAGCTCGGTGTGGAGGAGGGCGCAACCCTGGTCACAGGCGGCGGTGCGGCAACCGTGGCTGGATTTGAGCAAGGCTTGTTCGTGCAGCCGACAGTCTTTACCGAGGTACAGGATTCGATGCGCATTGCCCGCGAAGAAATCTTCGGCCCGGTGATGTGTGTGTTTGATTTTGATGATGAAGCCGAGGTGATCGCGCGCGCCAACGACACCGATATGGGCCTCGCCGCTGGCGTGTTCACCCGCGATATCCAGCGTGCCCACCGTACCATTGCCCAGTTACAGGCCGGTACCTGCTGGATCAATAACTACAATCTGACCCCTATCGAAATGCCGTTTGGTGGCTATAAAAAATCGGGCATTGGCCGCGAAAACGCTCATGCTGCTATCGAGCATTACACGCAGCTGAAAAGCGTCTACGTCGAAATGGGCGATGTCGAGGCACCGTATTAGTTGCTTTTACCTGTATTTCTGCCTGTTGCAAGTGCGTAAAAGTGTTCAGCAGGCAGAGCTAACATTACAGAGCATCATCGCTGAAGATCATTCGCTCTAGCCCTGGGCAGCCTCGTGCCGGGCATGCTCTTCCGCCGCACGTTGCAGAAAATCGAAAATGGCGGCCTGATCGCAATACGCCACATTAAACCGCAGCCAGGGTGACGGCTGCTGGTGGGGGCGGAAAATACTGCCCGGTGCCAGCAGAATATCCTGTGCAGCCGCTTGGGCCGCCAGCGGTGTGGCATCTTCAATATGCTCGAAACGGGCCGACACAAACATGCCGAATTCGGGCTCGGCATACAGCCGTAAACCGCTGCGTTCAAGCTGGCTCATGGTGTGCTCACGCGCTCTTTGCAAACGATCACGCACCTGACCCAGATGCTTGCGGTAATAACCTTCCAGTAAAATCTGATGGGTCAGTTTTTCCGCCAGTTCCGAGCTGGCCAGACCGGTCATCAGTTTTAGATCCAGCAAATCGTGCACGAATGCCCTGGGCGCAACCATATAACCGACCCGGAGTTTGGGGGTGATGGTTTTGGAAAAGCCGTTCAGATAAATAACCCGGTTGAGTTGATCCAGCGTGGCCAGGCGGGTGCTCGGGTGGGGATTAAAAAAGCCGTAGATATCGTCTTCCAGAATATAGAAATCGTGCTCCTCGGCCAGCCGTAATACCCGGTAGGCACAGCTTTGCGAGATGCTTAATCCGGTCGGGTTGTGCAGCACCGAGGTGGTCAGAAAAACTTTGGCCGGTGACGTTGTGCCAGTTCCGCCAGCATCTCGGTATCCGGCCCTTGCCGACCGCGCCGCACGCCGATGATTTCAGCGCCCATCGTTTGCAGCTGGCCAAAAGAATGAAAATAACCGGGGTCATCCACCAATACCACATCGCCGGGTTGCAGCAGGTAGCGGCCCAGCAGATCGATCGCTGTGACCACGCCGTGCGTGGTGATGATCTGCTCCAGTTCGGCGTGGATGCCAATACCGTGCAGATGTTGCTGGATATCCTGTCGCAAGGGCGGATAACCGCTGGCACTGCCATAACCTTCGAGTAAGGCCATGGGATTGCTTCTGGCCATGCCGCGCAGACTTCTGGCCAGTCCGGCGCTGTCCTGCCAGCTGGCCGGCAGCCAGCCGCAACCGGGCATATAACGGCTGCTGTATTCGGCCATGGAGCGATGCACCAGCCACAGGGTATCCATCGCCAGATCCAGTCGTACGCCGGGGGCAGCATGATTGTTCGTTGCGATAGGTCGGGCAACATAAAAGCCGGAACCGCGACGTGAATCCAGCGTGCCGGCAGCGACCAGCCGGTCATAAGCCTGCACAACCGTAAAGCGGCTGACCCGGTGTTCCTGTGCAAACTGACGGATCGAGGGCAACCGCGCGCCCTGGCGCAGCATACGCTGATCGACCAGCCGCTGTACGCCGTCCACGATTTGCAATACCAGGGGTTTGGAATCCTGGTTATCCAGACTGAGCAACATAAAAGTGTACCGCTATTTTAACCAATACAGTTTGATAAATTGTTTATAAAGTGTACCTGTATTGTCAGGAAACGATCAATTACAGTGTCCGCCATTGCAACAGGATTCAAGCCAATGACAAGTATTGAAACGCTGCTGGCGATCACACTTTTTGTGGTCTCGACGACGATCACGCCAGGCCCGAATAACATCATGATCATGACCTCCGGCCTGAACTACGGCATTAGCCGCTCACTGCCTCATCTGCTGGGCATCTGCTTCGGTTTTCCGCTGATGGTGCTGGCGATAGGGTTGGGGCTGGGTACGCTGTTCGAGCAATATCCCGGTATTCACGAGGTAATTAAATATCTGGGTATCGCCTATATGCTGTTTCTGGCCTGGAAAATTGCCACCTCGCATACCGATGTCAATAAAACACGCACTGCCAAACCGCTGAGTTTTATTCAGGCCGCGTTGTTTCAATGGGTCAATCCGAAAGCCTGGATGATGTCGGCAGGGGCTATCGCCACCTATACCTCAGTGGCAGCGGATGCCTATCTGCAGGCGTTGATCATTGCGCTGACCTTCCTGCTGCTGAGTTTTCCCTGTGTCGGGCTGTGGCTGTTTTTCGGCCTGTCACTGAAAAACATTCTGGCCAGTGAAACCCAGCAGAAATACTTTAATTTTGGTATGGGCGCGGTGCTGGCAGTTTCGGTGCTGCCGATGTTAACGCTGTAGGTAGTGCCCCTTAAATTAATTGTTCGTGCCGGCCAGATAAAAGAGCTGGCTACTGCGTACCCCGTAAAACGTCAATCTTTCGGCATTATCGCGCTGCTGCTAAAAATCCCGTCGCGGCCCGGTATAGAAAATCGTTACAATGCCAGCAATCGATTGGATTTCACATGAAATGGGTGCGAGCATGAATCAGCCGCAGAAATCCGGCTTGCAGGATCTGCCGCTTGCGCTGGAACGTGATGTATTTTTGCGCAGTTTACTCAGAGAATTGTCAGGCACCCTGGAGGATGTGATCGGGGTGGATGAAGCCTCGGGCTTTATCAGCATTGTCGGCCAGCGCATGGGCGATCAGTTCAACGACATGTATAAAACCGCGTTGCAGGTATCCAAACTGTCACGTGCACAGCTGGGCGAGGTTCTGGTCGATCTGAAACGCCGCATCCAGGGTGATTTTTACATTATTTCCGAAGACGATGAAAAACTCGTTCTGGGAAATCGGGCCTGTCCGTTTGGCGATAAAGTAGCAGGCCGCCCGTCGCTTTGCATGATGACCTCCAACGTTTTCGGTCTGATTGCTGCAGAAAATCTCGGCTATGCCAAAGTCAGTATTGAGCAGGCGATTGCGCGCGGTGATGCGGGTTGCCGGATTGTGCTGTATCTGCAGCCCGGCGCGGCTGCCAGCCGCGCCGACGGGCGCGAATACCACCAGGCGTAAAAGCAACCAAGGTGACGCCTGATCAGTTCCTGCAAATTGCTGAAGCTCTGCCGGACGCCTGCCTGCTGGTGTCCGGTGACGGCATCGTATTGGCGCTCAATCGGCGTCTGGCCAGCTATCTTGAACGCACTCCGGCGGAACTGACAAACCAGCCGTTCGCCGCGCTTATCAGCACATCGGCCATGCCGCTGGACGTTTTTTTGCGACTTTGCGCCCGCACACATGACAGCGTGCCGATGACCGTAACCTGTGTCGGCCGCTCTGAATCCTGCCGTATTGTCGGCGCGTTGCTGCAGCCTCGCAGCGGCGCAAACGCGGCCCTGATTATGGTCAGTATTCGGGGTGAAGATCTCATCACCATCCGCTTCAGCGCGCTAAGCAGGAAAATCGAACAGCTGAACCGTGAAATTGAGCGGCGCAAGAGCAGTGAGGCAGCGCTGCAACAGCACACCATGGCTTTGCGCCTGGCGGATCGGCGCAAGAACGAGTTTCTGGCTATGCTGGGCCACGAATTGCGCAATCCGCTGGTGCCGATTCGTTCCGGGCTGGAGCTGCTGCGCATTAATCCCGGCGATCAGGACACCCTGGCGGTGATGCAGCAACATGTTGAGCATATCGTTCGGCTGGTGGACGACTTGCTGGATGTCGCCCGGATCACGCGCGGTAAAATTGAGCTGCGCAAACAAACCCTGTGCCTGACCACACTGGTGCAGCGGGCACTGGCCAGCGCGCGCACGTTCATTGACAGCAGACAGCAGCAGTTGCAGGTGTCGCTGACCGAGGTGGCGCTATGGGTGGAGGCCGATCCGGTACGGCTGCTGCAGGTGCTCGGTAATCTATTGCACAATGCCGCTAAATACACCCCGGCACACGGTTGCATCACACTGGAAACGACCTGCGAAAACAATCAGGCGATCATTCGCATCCGTGACGACGGGATCGGCATCGAGCGCAAATCCCTGGCAGCGATCTTTGACCTGTTTACTCAGTTAGAGCCTTCGATGGCCCGTTCCGAAGGTGGTTTAGGTATTGGTCTGACCATTTCCAAAGAAATCATCGAACGGCATGGCGGCCAGATTGAAGCCAGCAGCGCCGGGTCAGGGCAGGGCAGTCAGTTCACTGTCCGACTGCCTCTGGTCGCCGCACCGGCCCGGCCCGCGCCAGCAGCACCCGTTGCCCAGGCACCTGCTGCTACAGCGGCACCCAGTGGGCAGGCACGCTGCCTGCGGGTGCTGATTGTGGATGATAATCAGCAGTCAGCCCAGTTGATGGGGCGGCTGTTAACGGCGGTTGGGCCGGATAAAATCGAGTTGGCTTATGACGGCGAGACTGCCCTGGCAGTCGCTACAGCGTTCCAGCCAGATGTTATTTTTCTCGATATCGGTTTGCCGGACCTGGATGGTTTTGAAGTGGCCCGGCGACTGCGCGCTCAGGCCGGGTTCGCAACGACACTGCTGGTTGCGGTCACCGGCTATGGCAGTGAAGATGACCGGCGCATGAGTCGGGACGTCGGCTTCGATCTGCATCTGGTCAAACCGGTGACTGTCGATCAGCTAAGCAGCGTACTTGACGCCGCTCGCCAACAAGCGCAGTAGTCCCGCCACCCCCCGGAAAAACGCCCCTCAGAAAAATGCCCCTCAGAAAAATGCCCCTCAGAAAAATGCCATCGTGCGTAACTCAATACTCTCCCGTCTGAGTGCGTTGGGCGGGGTGGTTGGATCTTCAAACGCACTATGCCCCATGAAACGGGCACGTCCATCGGTTTCGCTGTCATAGGTTTTGAGCAAAAGCGCCTGCTGCGGCGTCATGTTTGGAAAGTAATACCAGCGATGCGAGGGTGAGTAACGCATGACATAGATCTCGCCGGTGCGGTCGCGGTATTTCAGCTGCATGAGCAGCATATCGTCATCGCTTGCGGTGGTGGCGTCGCACATCGCCAGTGGCAATTCTTCCACCGGCCGGTACAGCGGTTTCCAGACATTAAAAAACGCCACCCGTTGCTGCAGTAATTGATCCGCCTCTGTCGGCAGCAGGTCGCGCACCCGCTGCGGGCCGGACTTGGGTGTGTAATCACTGTGCACCAGTAACACCGCCGGGCGCTGCACTTCGGTCTGTTGTTTCAGATCGTCTGGCAGGCGTTTGCGAATGGTGTGGTCGAAAACCTCAACTCGTTTGGCACCGGTATGCTGCTTTACGAATGCCACAATCTGCGGATAAAACTGGCGCTGGATCAGCTCGTCATCGTGAAACTGATCGAAGTCGTCGTCAAACGGTTTGATCTCGAAACCTTCACGATCCGCCGTGAAATGATCATGTTGTGACCAGGCGTTGTGGATTCTGACTTCCTGCGGGTCGGTACCGGGCGGATTTTGCTGAACGGACGGATCGGGCTCATAGAAGTAGTAGTCCGGCGGAATGCCGTTATCTACCGAATAATTCAGAGTTGTGGTGACAAATGCATCTGTAGCCATGGTTAAACCAAACGTAGGTTGAAAAAAATAATAGGTTAAAAAATAAAGGGCGGCCGACGCAGCATGGTTGCGACCACCCCTCTCTTATACAAAAAGCGCATGATCTTGCATCGTTCACATCAACCACCCCTAACTCACTCCGTCATTCCCGCGCAGGCGGGAATCCAGGAATGTTCAAGGCGCAGCAAAATGTCGCAAATCTATCCGCGTCATGTATTAGTCCTGATAATGCCTCGCTAATCCCTATGAGGTGCGTTCCAGCGTGAAACCGGGGCCGACATACGTGGCCTCCCAGCAGGGGAGTTGTTCCACCCGCTCGGTCATCCAGCGTTGCAGATTGGGATGCTGTTGCAGCGGCAGTTGCTGCAGGCTGTGCATATGCATGGGGGCAGCGATGGCGATATCCGCAATACTGGGCCCGGCACCGCCGAGCCACTCGCTATTGGCCAGCCGCTTATCGAGAATAGCGGCCAGCTTGTGAAATGTTTCATCCTGCGCGGCCAGCACAGCAGCGTCCGGTTCGGCCTGCAGCAGCGGCTTTACGCAGTTTTCCACCATGTAAACATAACAGCTGGGAAACCAGCTGGACGATTCCCACAGCAGCCAGCGGTTGATATCGGCCCGCGTTTGCAGATCGGTGGGGTAAAATTCGCCTTTATTGTGTTTGTCAGCTGCATACTGAAGAATGGCATTGGATTCCCACAGAATGAACTCGCCATCGGCCATGGCCGGCAAGGCAGCATTGGGATTGATGGCCAGATAGTGCGGGCTTTTTTGCTGAGCCTGAAAATAATCGATATGTTCGTGTTGGTACGGAATATCCATCAGCTTGAGGCCGGCAATGACTTTGCGACAATTGATAGTGATCGGATCGGCATAAATCTTCATGGTGTCTCCAATGGCGGTGGCGCCTGGTCTGTTTTTTTATACTTACTGCGTAAGGGCAGCGTAAGGGGTTAATCTGACTCGTTTATTAAGTTTTTACCCCATGCATAGCGTAGCGAATTAGCCGCGCAACAACAGCCCCCGGAGCGCAAACATCCTGTTCTCGATTTGGAAACAATGAGTATATCAACGGCAATGCTGGAGGCTTTGGTCAAAACCGCAGAGCTGCACAGTGTCAGTGCTGCCGCCGATGAACTGGGGGTTAGCAAAAGTGTGATCAGCAAACGTCTGGCGCAGCTGGAACAGCTTGTTCAGGCCACCTTGCTAACCCGCTCCAGTCGCCGCATGGCCTTGACGCCTGCGGGGGAGATCTACCTTGAGTATGCCCGCCAGGCCTTGCTGGTGCTCAGCCAGGGCGCTGAGGGTTTGCGTACCTTGCGCTCGGACCCTTCCGGCCTGATCCGGCTGACCGCTCCTATCTCATGGGGACAGCGGGTGCTGGCCCGAATGATCCCCGAATTTCTGCAGACGCACCCGCTCATCGAAATTGAATTGCAGCTGACCGACCGCATGCTGGATATCGCCTATGAAGGTATCGATATTGCCTTGCGTATGACAGCCACCCCCGCGCTTGATCTGGTATCGATTCCGATTACCCGTCTGGATTGGGCTATTTGCGCGGCACCCGCTTATCTGGCAAAGGTGCGCCCGCCCGAAGAGCCCGCCCAGTTGGTCGATCATCCCTGCATGAATTACTGGAGCGTGCAGAGTGATCAGCTCTGGCAGTTAAGCGCAGGGGAACAGACCCAAACCATTCAGATCCGCAGCCGCTACCGGGCCAATAACCCTGAGGCTATTGCCGATGCAGCACTGGCCGGCCTGGGCATTGCCTTATTGCCACTGTACGTATGTGACAAGGAACTCGCCAGCGGTCGTTTGCAGCGCGTTTTGCCGGCGTGGACGCCCGTCACCAAATACGGTTATCAGATCACCGCCGGGGTTGCGCCCGACCGGATTGGTTTTTCGCGCAATCAGGCTTTTTTGAGCTTTCTGAAACAGCGTTTTGCAAATGGATAATGATTTTTTTTGCAGGCAGAGCAGGCGCAGAAGCCGTGCGCAACCCTGAGTGACGCCTGCTGTCAGCGCTTTATAAATATTGAGAATATATTAACATGTTGTAAAAATAACAAAGATTATTATAATGATAATGCACCCTGTCGGCCGGTTTTATGGTGTGTCAATGACCAAAGTCGAGGATGGGTCGCTGTCACCTTAATTCATAACAACCGGAAACAGGATTTCTGAGATGGCTCAAGTGTCCCGTCTGGCAAACGCTTCAGTTTTACCGCAGCGTTGCCTTCTGGCACAGGCCGTGGCGTTCAGTCTGGCGTTGAGTGGTAGTGCCCATGCCGCGACCTTTAACGTTACTACTGCTGCCGACAGTGGTGCGGGGAGTCTGCGTGATGCCGTAGCGCAAGCCAATAGCACGGCTGGCGCTGATGTGATCACGTTTAACGCCGGCCTTGGCACGATTACCCTGACCACTGGCCAGATCGACATCACCGAAACGCTCACAATCACCGGGCCGGCCGCCGGACAGACCATCAGCGGTAATGATAGCTCACGTATCTTTGCGGTAACCGCCGCCAATCAGCCGCTGACGCTGGAAAATCTGACCCTGACGGCCGGAGCGACAACGGCCACCAGCCCTTTCCCGGAAACCTGTACGGTTGATACAGGCGCAGGAGGGGCGGTTTGCACACTGAGCCCCCTCACCCTGACTAACAGCACAGTCTCGGATAATTCCACGGCAGGGTATGGCACCCATGGCGGCGCGCTGTTTGTAAATGCTGATGCCACGCTCACTAACAGCACGATCTCGGGTAATAGCACCGCCGGGGATCGTGCCCGCGGCGGTGCGCTTTTCGTGTACGGCAAAGTCACACTCAACAACAGTACGATCTCGGAGAATAGCACCGCAGGGAACTATGCCTACGGTGGCGGTTTTTTTGTGGATGGCGAGACCACGCTCAGCGATAGTGTTGTCTCGGGCAATAGCACCGCAGGGGACAATGCCTACGGTGGCGGGTTTACAGTGTTTGGTGTCACGACGCTGACCAACAGCACAGTCTCGGATAATTCCACGGTAGGGTATGCCGCCCATGGCGGCGGACTTTATGTGGCTGGTGAGTTCATGCTCAGTAATAGTACGGTCTCGGGCAATAGCACGGCAGGGGCGTCTGCCCTCGGTGGCGGACTTTATATGGCTGGTCCCGCGACACTGACCAACAGCACGATCTCGGGTAATAGCACCGCAGGGATTAATGCCCATGGCGGCGGGCTTTTTATGAATGGTCGTATCACGATCAGCAATAGCACGATAGCCGGTAATAGCACAGCGGATGCTGATGCTGACGGCGGCGGGCTTTTTGCGATTAGCTTCAATCGTACTGCCACCTTAAGCAACACCATTCTGGCCGCTAACACCGGTGCTGGGGGCAACTTCGTCGCTGTTTCGACCACCCTCAATGCCAGCTACAGCCTGCTGGGTGATGATGCCAGTGAAATCAATGGCATCAACAGCAACAATGTTTTCAACGATGTTCCCGGACTGGCCGCCCTGGCAGACAATGGTTGTACGCAACCGGCAGGGGCACCGGGCAGTGCCGCATGTGTACAGACTCAAGCCCTGCAAGCTGGCAGTCCGGCGCTGGATGCAGCCGATAGTGCGGTTTGTACCGCTGCCCCGGTCAACGGCCTTGATCAACGGGGTGGCCTGCGTGGTTTTAACGCCACCGGTACACGGACGATCCGCGCCCGGCGATTGTGACATCGGTGCTTACGAGTTGTCAGCCGATACTCTGACGATCATCAAACAAACCTTGCCCGATGGCAGCGCAACGGCGTTTACTTTTAGCGGCGCGTTGGCGGGCGTCTATCAGCGATGGTGAGCAGCTAAGCGCAGAGTTATCGCCAGGGCAATACAGCGTCAGTGAAACGGTACCGGCGGGTTGGGACTTGATTGATATCAGTTGTGATAATGACGCGGTCACCACCGATCTGAACATGGCCAGCATCGCGCTCACGCTCAATGGCACCGGTAGCGCCACCACCTGCACGTTCACCAACCGTCAGCGCGGCCGGATCGAAATCCATAAACAAACACAGCCTGCTGGTGCCCCGGAGAGTTTTAATTTCAGTGGTGACCTGGGCGATTTCACTCTCCAGGATGGCGACAGTAATATCCGCATGGACTTGCCCGCAAGCCGTACCTACGTTATCCAGGAAGCCGATCCTGCACCGGACTTTGATATGACCACCATCAGCTGTCATGAGTCCATCAATCTCAACAGCACGCACACCCTCACCACCCGTACCGTCACCGTTGCACTCGATCCTGGCGAGTTAGTCATCTGCACGTTCACCAACCGTCAGCGCGGCCAGATTGAAATCCGTAAAGAAACACAGCCTGCTGGTGCCCCGGAGAGTTTTAATTTCAGTGGTGACCTGGGCGATTTCACTCTCCAGGATGGCGACAGTAATATCCGCATGGACTTGCCCGCAAGCAGTACCTACGTCATCCGTGAAGCCGACCCTGCACCGGACTTTGATCTGACCGCCATCAACTGCGATGAGTCCACCATGCCCAACAGCAGGGTTGATATTCCCACCCGTACCGCCACCGTTGCACTCAATCCTGGCGAGTCAGTCATCTGCACGTTCACCAACCGTCAGCGCGCGCAGCTCAATATCAGCGTTGATGTGTTTGGTCCTGATTTTAATACCATGTTCAGCTTTACTACCTCTGGCGGGTTGAGCCCATCGAACTTCAGTCTGCACGACGGCGAAACCCAATCCTTTTCTGGCCTGATTCCTGACCAGACCTACACCGTGAACGAGCAGGTACCGGCCAATTGGGTGCTGGAGGAGATCCTCTGCTCGAGCCACCGCCGGTGTGTGAAACGGGCAGTATCATCGTCACGCCGGAGCCGGGGCAATCCATTGACGCCACATTCCGCTTTCGGCTGGGGCTGAGCGGAGAGCCCACCTCACCGCAAACCATTCCCGCACTGTCACTGTGGGGTCTGGGCGGCTTGATCAGTTTATTCGGCCTGGTCTTAGGGTGGCGGTGGCGACGAGGTTGACAAGTGACTCGCCCTGCAAGACGGCATCTTTCTGTGATGGCTATCAAATCACTGCTGGAGTTTCCTCCGCCTGGATTAGCTTTCCACGCAATCGGGTTTTTTTGAGCTTTCTGCGACACCGGTTCGCAAATGATTAATGATTTTATTTGCAGGCAGGGCAGGCGCAAAAACAATGCGCAAAGCTGGCGATTCCTGCGAGCAAGGGTGTTGCAAGTAGGGTTTTGCAAGCCTTAAGAATATGTCAGCATATTAACGAATAACCAAGACTCTAACCATCGATGCAGCCTGTAGGCCGGTTTTGTCGCGTGTAAAAGATCAAAATCAGGTGGCAGGTTGCAGCTGTCTTCCTAACCATAACATCTGAAAAAACATCTGAAAACAAGGTTTCTGAACATGGCTCAATCGTACCGCATGACAAGCTATTTACCTGTACCGCAACGCTGCCCTCTGGCACAGGCCGTGGCGCTCAGTCTTGCCCTGGGCGCGGGTAGTGGTGTCGCCTACGCTGCGACCTTTAACGTTAGCAATACCGCCGACAGTGGTGCGGGAAGTCTGCGCGATGCCGTGGCGCAAGCCAATGGTGCTGCTGGCCCTGATGTGATCACGTTCAACAACGGCCTCGGTACGATCACCTTGACCTCAGGCCAGATCGACATCACCGAAACGCTCACGATCAGCGGGCCTGCCGCCGGGCAGACCATTAGCGGTAATAATAACTCGCGCGTGTTCAGGGTGACGGCAACGGCCGCTGATCTGACCCTGGAAAATCTGACCCTGACCGCCGGAGCGACAACGACCGATGGTGGTTCCCCGGTGTGTGCTCCGGATTCCGGTGATGGCGGTGCGGTCTGCGCGCTAGGCAATCTTACACTTACTAACAGCACCGTTTCGGCTAGTAGCACTTCAGGGTTTTTCGCCCTCGGCGGCGGACTTTATGTGTATGGTAATGCCACGCTCAGCAATAGCACCGTTTCGGGTAATAGTACGACAGGGGTTTTCGCCTCCGGCGGCGGACTCGCCGTGTACAGTAATGCCACGCTCAGCAACAGCACCGTTTCGGGTAATAGTACGACAGGGTTTGCTGCCGCCGGCGGCGGACTCGCCGTGTACAGTAATGCCACGCTCAGCAACAGCACCGTTTCGGGTAATAGTACGACAGGGTATGCTGCCTACGGCGGCGGACTTTATGTGTATGGTAATGCCACACTGACCAACAGCACGGTTTCTAATAATAGCACCGCCGGGGATGATGCCTACGGTGGCGGACTCGCCGTGTACGGCAATGTCACGCTCACTAACAGCACCGTTTCGGGTAATAGTACGACAGGGTATGCTGCCGACGGTGGCGGATTGGATGTGTATGGTAATGCCACGCTCAGCAACAGCACCGTTTCGGGTAACAGCACCGCAGATAATTATGCCGAAGGCGGCGGCATTTTCGTCTACGGCACCGCCACGCTCACCGATAGCACCATCTCGAACAATAGCACGGCAGGGTATACCGCTGACGGTGGCGGCCTATTGGTGCTCGGCAATGCCACACTTACCAATAGTACCGTCTCGAACAATAGTACCAATGATGACGACGCCGACGGCGGTGGAATTTCGGCGTATGGTGATGTCACGCTCACGAATAGCACGGTTTCGGGCAATAGCACGGCAGGGGATTATGCTGACGGTGGCGGCCTATTGGTGCGCGGCAATGCCACACTTACCAATAGTATTGTCTCGGGCAATAGCACCGAGGGTGATTATGCTGACGGCGGCGGGATTTCAGTGCGTGGTGACGGCCTATTCACTAACAGCATTGTATCCGACAACAGCACGATAGGTGAAGACAGCGACGGCGGCGGTATTGATGGCGATGAAAATATCACGCTCATCAACAGCACGGTTTCGGGCAACAGCACTGCAGATGATGATGCCGACGGTGGCGGGTTGTTGGCGCGCGGTAACGCCACACTGACCAACAGCACGGTTTCTAATAATAGCACCGCCGGGGATGATGCTTACGGCGGCGGGATTGCGGTGCGGGGTGACGCCACCCTGAACAACAGTACGGTTTCGGGCAATAGCACTACAGGAACAGATGCTTATGGCGGCGGGCTATATGCAGATGGTACGGTCACGCTGACCAGCACCATACTGGCGGGCAATACGGGTGATGAGGATAATCTTTCTGCCGGGGGTACCGTGAATGTCAGTTTCAGCCTGTTTGGCGATGATGCCAGTGAAATCAATGGCACTAACAGCAACAATGTTTTCAACGATGCTCCCGGACTGGCCGCTCTGGCAGACAATGGTTGTGCGCAACTGGCGGGGGCACCGGGCAGTGCCGCATGTGTACAGACTCAAGCCCTGCAAGCTGGCAGTCCGGCGCTGGACGCAGCCGATAGTGCGGTTTGTACTGCTGCCCCGGTCAACGGCCTTGATCAACGGGGTGGCCTGCGTGGTTTTAACGCCACCGGTACACCGGACGATCCCGCGCCCGGCGATTGTGACATCGGTGCTTACGAGTTGTCAGCCGATACTCTGACGATCATCAAACAAACCTTGCCCGATGGCAGCGCAACGGCGTTTACTTTTAGCGGCGCGTTGGCGGGCGCTATCAGCGATGGTGAGCAGCTAAGCGCAGAGTTATCGCCAGGGCAATACAGCGTCAGTGAAACGGTACCGGCGGGTTGGGACTTGATTGATATCAGTTGTGATAATGACGCGGTCACCACCGATCTGAACATGGCCAGCATCGCGCTCACGCTCAATGGCACCGGTAGCGCCACCACCTGCACGTTCACCAACCGTCAGCGCGCGCAGCTCAATATCAGCGTTGATGTGTTTGGCCCTGATTTTAATACCACGTTCGGCTTTACTACCTCCGGCGGGTTGAGCCCATCGAACTTTAGTCTGCACGGCGGCGAAACCCAATCCTTTTCTGGCCTGATTCCTGACCAGACCTACACCGTGAACGAGCAGGTACCGGCCAATTGGGTGCTGGAGGAGATCCTCTGCTCCGAGCCGCCGCCGGTGTGTGAAACGGGCAGTATCATCGTCACGCCGGAGCCGGGGCAATCCATTGACGCTACATTCCGCTTTCGGCCCGGACTGAGCGGAGAGCCCACCTCACCGCAAACCATTCCCGCACTGTCACTGTGGGGTCTGGGCGGCTTGATCAGTTTATTCGGCCTGGTCTTAGGGTGGCGGTGGCGACGAGGTTGACAAGTGACTCGCCCTGCAAGACGGCATCTTTCTGTGATGGCTATCAAATCACTGCTGGAGTTTCCTCCGCCTGGATTAGCTTTCCACGCAATCGGGTTTTTTTTGAGCTTTCTGCGACACCGGTTCGCAAATGATTAATGATTTTATTTGCAGGCAGGGCAGGCGCAAAAACAATGCGCAAAGCTGGCGATTCCTGCGAGCAAGGGTGTTGCAAGTAGGGTTTTGCAAGCCTTAAGAATATGTCAGCATATTAACGAATAACCAAAGACTCTAACCATCGATGCAGCCTGTAGGCCGGTTTTGTCGCGTGTAAAAGATCAAAATCAGGTGGCAGGTTGCAGCTGTCTTCCTAACCATAACATCTGAAAAAAAACATCTGAAAACAAGGTTTCTGAACATGGCTCAATCGTACCGCATGACAAGCTATTTACCTGTACCGCAACGCTGCCCTCTGGCACAGGCCGTGGCGCTCAGTCTTGCCCTGGGCGCGGGTAGTGGTGTCGCCTACGCTGCGACCTTTAACGTTAGCAATACCGCCGACAGTGGTGCGGGAAGTCTGCGCGATGCCGTGGCGCAAGCCAATGGTGCTGCTGGCCCTGATGTGATCACGTTCAACAACGGCCTCGGTCATTCCCGCGCAGGCGGGAATCCAGATCCGATAGCGATGTAACCCGGATAAAATGAAATGGCATCCGGGGTGCTGTTCGCCACCTATCGTCGATGACAAGTTGCCTTCTCTACGAACAACAAAACCGCAATCGTCGCTATTCCCGCGCAGGCGGGAATCCAGATCCGATAGCGACGTAGCCCGGAGAAAATGTAATGGCATCCAGGGTGATGCTCGCCACCTATCGTCGATGACAAGTTGCCTCCCACGAACAAAACCAACTGCCGTCATTCCCGCGCAGGCGGGAATCCAGTCCGATAGCGACGTAGCCCGGATAAAATGAAATGGCATCCGGGGTGCTGTTTGCCACCTATCGTCGATGACAAGTTGCCTTCTACGAAACAACAAAACCAACCGTCGTCATTCCCGCGCAGGCGGGAATCCAGTCCGATAGCGATGTAGCCCGGATAAAATGAAATGTGGCATCCGGGGTGATGCTCGCCACCTATCGTCGATGACAAATTGCCTTCTCTACGAAACAACAAAACCAACCGTCGTCATTCCCGCGCAGGCGGAATCCAGTCTGGTAGCCTGAATAGTATAGGGAACTATTGCCAACGCCATTGCTTTTACCTATTTTTGAGCAAAGAGAACGGAAACAACGATAGCGATCATGGCGAATTACACGGGGGCAACAAAAGTTGGCGTTTTGCCAACGGCTACACAAAAGCTGGCGTGACTTAGCGATGTTTTTCGACATCCAGCCGAAAGACGTGGAGGTTTTTAAAACCGGAGAGGAAGCGAGCGAAATCTGGGACTGGCTGAAAGCCCGCAACCGCCTCGGCGAACTTCCTGAAGCCCTGCGCTATATTGACCGCGAAGACCTTGCCCTTATTCTGGAGCCACTGACACCAGCGACAGCAACTGAACCCAACTGGCAAGGTTCACCGTTTCCGGGCCTGCGTGCATTTGCCGAGCAAGACGCACCGATTTTTTCGGGCGCAAGCGGGAAACCCAGGAACTGCTGGAAAAACTTGCCCAGACGCGTTTCGTTGCGGTGATCGGCGCTTCGGGTTCCGGTAAGTCCTCATTGGTTGCTGCCGGGCTGTTGCCACGTTTGACGGAACTCGGCTGAAAACCCCGGGATTATGTGTGTTTTGCGCCAGGCGAACTGAGCGACGACCCGTTTCTCGCGCTGCCGCGCTGCTGGCGAACAAATATCCACGGGCTTGGCTTGAAGGGACGCGAGATTGCCGACAAGCTGCGTGCACAAGGTGATTTGGCGGGTTTGCTGAGTAATAATCAGCCGTTCACGAGCGAATTGCTGCTATTCATCGATCAGTTCGAAGAGCTATTCACGCTCTGTGATGAAAGCCACCATCACCGTTTTATCGAGCTGCTGGCGCGTGCAATTTCATCCCCCGGCATCCAGGCTGTGCTTACCTTGCGCGCGGATTTCTATCATCGGTGCATCGATTATCCGCGATTAGCAGAACTACTACGCAGCGGCTCGTTTCCGCTGGCAGCACCGGATTTGCTGACACTGAACGAGATGATTATCGGCCCAGCGGCGATGGCTGGGCTGCACTTCGAAGACGGGTTAGCCAGCCGGATACTGACCGACACCGGACAGGAACCAGGCTCGTTGCCCCTGCTGGCATTCGCCTTGGAGTCGCTTTATCAGGTCCGCACGGATAACGCTCTGACCCATACCGCTTATGAACAGCTCGGCGGCGTTCAAGGTGTTATCCGGCAACGTGCGAATGCCGTGTTTAAGAAGCTGACGCAAGCTTTGGGGGAGGAAACGGCGGAGCAGGCGCTAAGGCAAGTATTTATCGAACTGGTTGAAGTCAATCCTGAACGTGGCACACCAACCTGCAAACGGGCACCGCTGACACACTTCGAACCGACCTCGGCGGCAAGTAAGCTGATAGATCGCTTTATCCAGGCGCGGTTATTAGTTTGCAGTGGTGATGATCGTGACGAAGCTATTGTCGAAGTGGCTCACGAAGCGCTGCTTACTCAGTGGCCAAAACTTAGTAACTGGATCGAAGAG
Organism: Gammaproteobacteria bacterium; assembly: GCA_041396125.1. Taxonomy (GTDB): domain Bacteria; phylum Pseudomonadota; class Gammaproteobacteria; order Competibacterales; family Competibacteraceae; genus JAWKZG01. The sequence continues at coordinate 196,024 of JAWKZG010000008.1, forward strand.
TGCTTTGAGGATTTGCGAATTGTGCGCCAAGCTCAATTTGATTCGCAGGAATGGGAACGGTTGGGCAAGCCTGATAGCTATTTCTGGCGTGACGAGCGTATCAGATCTGCGAATGCTGTAATCCAGCGACTGCAACTCAGAGTGTCAGCGCCACTTAAAGATTTCTTGTGCACTGAAGTTGAGCGCGAAATCGAGCGGTTTTTAAAGTCTTCACCAAGCAAACCCCAAAAACCAGATACGGATCACAAGATAAAGGCCAAAATCGGCGATCAGCTGGCGGAAATCGGTGATTCGCGTCGCGGAGTAGGGGTAAACACGCAAGGCTTACCGGATATTTTCTGGTTGCCCGTGCGACCTGGTACAATTATTTTGGAAAATAAACGGGGTAAATTCCAAGTCGAAGCGTTTCATATCGCCAAATATCCGGTTACCTGGATTCAATATCGGGCATTTATCCAAGCAATAGATGGTTATCGTGATAAACGTTGGTGGCAGGGTTTGAAGCAATTCAATTCCACTGATTACCTTAACAGAATTGATAACAATCCGGCGGAAAATGTGAGCTGGTACGATGCGGTGGCTTATTGCCGGTGGTTGAGTGAGAAGCGAGGTTACAACATCCGCTTGCTGACGGAACAGGAATGGCAGCTTGCAGCGTCGGGTGGCGATGAACGCCAATTTCCCTGGGGGAACGGGTGGCGAAGCAAGCTAGCTAATACTGTTGAGAGTGGCCTGGAACGGACGACGGCAGTGGGAATGTATCAGGGTGGGGCCTCGCCAGTGGGTGCGTTGGATATGGCGGGCAATGTCTGGGAGTGGTGCCTTAATCAACACGATGAGCCCTCTATCACTTCGATCGATGATGCTGATTCTGCGCGTGTATTGCGTGGTGGGTCCTGGGGCTTCCCTCTGGACGACGCGCGCGTGACGTCCAGTTTTAAATATCTTCCCAATGCTCGCAGCAATCTTATGGGCTTTCGGCTATGTCGTCCATCCCCCATCAATTAAAACCCTGTCCACTAAACCCCGCATGATCGACTATCACCCTCTACATTTTCCGGGTTTTCCAGCGTGCGCTGTTTTTTGCGGATATCAGCTCTATACTTTTTTAGGATAGGCAATGCCTGGCTGAACAGGGAATCAGGAGGAAAAGATGGGCAAAAAAATCGTCGAATTCAAACTCGCGGACGGCAGTCCGGTATATGTTGAGGTAGACGAACGTGATGCTGGCGGGGTCGAGCGTGTTGGGCGTGGCGAAGAGGCCGTTGCCAAAGCGCAGGATCGGTTTGTCGAGGCGCTTGATAAAATCAAGCCCGCGACCGAGGCGGTACTCAATACGTTTCGCGATCTCAATACGCCGGATGAGATTAATCTCGAATTCGGTATCAAGCTGAGCGGTTCCCTCGGTGCTTTGTTTGCTTCAGTGGACAGCGAAGCGACGTTTAAAGTCGCGCTGAAATGGAAAAACGACAAACCCGCTAATCCCTAGGGCGCGAATCAATAGCGATGGATCGATTTTTCCAGTCATTGGTGCGCGTACTGAGCGACGATCAGCAACCGCCTGATCCTGTAGGTGTGGGGTTTATGGTGTCCGAGAAGCATGTCATTAGTTGCGCGCATGTGATCGCCGATGCGCTGAAAATTTCACGTACCAAACAAGAAAAGCCCGCTGCCAGGATTTGGCTGGATCGGCCTCTAACGCTTGCCGCACAACCTCTGTCCGCCAGCGTCGAAGTCTGGCACCCGCTCAATGAGCGCCTGCAATTTGGCGAACTCGAAGACCTCGCAGTGCTGACGCTTGATGCACCGCTGGCGCTGCCAACCGTAAATATTCAATCCTTGCCTCTGACCGATTTTATCGACCGGCCCGTGCGTCTGTTTGGCTTTCCCAAAGGCAAGGACAACGGAACCTGGATCACTGGCCAGACCAAAGGCCCGCTGGGCAATGGCTGGATTCAACTCGACAACGAACTTGGGCGCCACGGCGTTACGCCCGGTTTCAGTGGTGCGCCGGTATGGGACGATCAAACCCAGGCTATTGTCGGGATGATGGTTGGCACACCGAAGGGCGATCCTCATACCGCCTATATGGTGCCGGTCGTGACGCTCGCTCAGGCCTGGTCCTTCTTGATTTCGTCCCCCGATTCAGCAACCGAAGAGCCTGTCATGCGCTTCGATTTTTCCGGTACGAATCAACTCGAATTTTGCCGACGACTCAGTCATAGCTGGCGCGATCTGGCGACGATTTTAGAGATACCATCGTATGAGCAGGCACGGTTCGACAGAGGTGACGAAGGGCGTGGAATCTGGAACTGGCTGGCAGCGCGGGAGGAACTCGTGCGCTTGCCGCCGGCGCTGGAAGCGATTGATCGGGCGGATTTGGCGAGGATATTTGCGCCTGCTAAAAGTCCAGCCAAGATGGGAGCATCATTACGAGTCAGTCAGACTAAACGCAAGGCCCTGGAGCAGCAGTTACAAAGCCTGGAAGAAGATTATCAGGCTGTTTCCGAACAAAGGAGTTATGCATTGAATGCAGCAGACAAAAATAAGCTTAAGCGGCAAGCTGAATCAATTGAACGCGAAATGGAACAGATACAACATCAGCTTGATGGACTAGGGTAAAGGAATAAAGACTGATGTCAGACGCCAGACAACGTATTTACGAAGCCAAACAAAATGCGCTTAATCGTCTATTGGATTCGCTACTGCAGGCTTACCAAGCGGTTATAGGTCAGCAGTCACACACTTTGAATGATGTTGATAAGGTTCGCCTGCAGCGCCAAGCAGACGCGCTCAACGAGCAGATGGACAGCATTGTAGAGCAACTCGACACCTTGGAGCGGGAACATCGTCAAGTAGCCCAAAATGGATTCGCGCGAGACTACAACCAGCTTTACCTCGACCTGCAGTCCAAGCTGCCAAAAATTGACTTCAAGACGCTTGAACCGACGTTAAAAAAACTATTAGCGTATTCAGAGCAAGGTTGTGCGGCGTTGTTACTGTTACAGAACAGCTACACGATGGGCGGTGAATGGTGTACGGCACGGATCAAAGTGCTCTTGCAGGATGAAACCAGCGATTTTAAACACTGGCCGGTGGCCTTTGACCAGAGCAGTCGAACTGATGCGTTTGCCGTTCTAGAGAAGCTGGCGGGCTATATGAACCTTATCCAGCAGCAAGATCAATCGCTCGAAGAATATGCTCAGGCCGTCATTGAAGCAATGATGGGTTCGTTACAAAGCGGCAGCATTGTTTTTATCGAACTCAAAAAATGGGAATATCTGGACCCCGGTCCGCAGGTGCTCGATTGGTTTATGGAATTTTGGCAGGCTATTGTCGAAGCGCTAGAGAATGTTCCAGAAGACGTGCGCCAGGTCAAAATTTTTGCACTGATTGCTGCAGAGATACCTTTATCAGAAGAGTATTTGAAAATGGAATATAAATGCTCAATCGATGACCCAGATAAAACCAAAATTCTTGAAATCCCCCTGGAAGAGTGGACCCATGCTGAAATCAAAGTATGGATGGAAAAGTATTCCGGAGTACGGGACGGTTCACGCATTGATTTTATTGCAGAGAAAATTCATCGGGCCAGCCAGGGCATACCTCACATAATTGCTGACATGTTGCTCAGTGAATGCTGCCCGGACGCGGCCCACTAAGACTCAGGAACCCGAATCATGGTCAATGAAGAGCACTTCGTACTTGCCGATGAACACCGTCCCGCCAACGGCAAACGTCATCCCGATGCACCCAAAGAGCCCGAGCCTTATATTGCTTCACCCGAGTTGCGGCGCGCAGTTAATCTGGCCATTTATCTGAAACGGCCTTTATTAATAGAAGGCGAGGCCGGTTGCGGCAAGAGTCGGCTGGCGCGCCATGTGGCATATGAATTGGGGTTGCCGCTGTATGAATGGCCGGTCCGCTCCACCAGCAAGGCGGAGGAGGGACTCTATACCTACGATGCCATCCTGCGCTTGCATGATGTGCATATCTGGGAAGTCGAAGCACGCGCCGCTGAGCATTCGGAGAAAGACCCCAAACAGGCGGGGAAAGACTCCAAACAGGGTAAGCGCAATCCCGAACGGCCTATGGATTATGTAAGCTTTGGCGCGCTGGGCAAGGCCTTTAACATGGCGGATTGCTCATCGGTCGTGCTGATCGATGAGATCGACAAAGCCGACATCGACTTTCCCAACGATCTGCTCACGGTGCTGGAAAAACCCTGGGAATTCGATATACGCGAGACGGGTCAGTCGAAAATAAATGCAAAACATCCACCTATCGTGATCATCACCAGCAACAAGGAAAAAGGGAATTTACCGGCGCCGTTTCTGCGTCGCTGTGTATATTTTTATATGCAATTTCCGGATAAGCCAGATTTGCTGAAAAGCATCGTCGATGCTCATTATAAAGACCCCAAAGAAGCGCCAGACGCCGAATTGACCAAAGCGGCGGCGACACGCTTTCTCAGCGTGCGTAGCAAAGGCGATCTGTACAAAAAACCGGGCACCAGCGAATTTCTCGACTGGATCGAAGCGCTGCGCCAGTTTGAGAAGGTCAAACCAGCGCTGGCGCAGTTGCAGGACGATACGGTCAAACTGCCTTACCCCGAGCTATTGTTTAAACTCCGTGCCGACTGGGAGCGCTACGTCATTCAGCCATGAGCGATTACGATCCCAAAGCCGTATTGCTGGAACTGTTTATCCGCTTGCGGCGCAATGGGTTTGAACTGGGCATCGACGAATTGCTGGCGGCCTATCAAGCGGTCGATGGCGGCTGGGGAACAGACAGCCCTGACGCCCTGCGTGAACTGGTTCAATTGCTATGGTGTAATGCGCCGCAGGAGTTGCTGGAATTCGATCAGTTATACGATGAATTACTCGCCACCGGTTTACCACCGGCTAAGCCCGCCGCGCAGTCTAAAATGCCTCCGCTATCGCCCCCACTGCCGGCTGGATTGACATCAGGCAAACCGCCGCCTGCGCCTGTCCAACCGGCGCCCGAGCAGCAAGCGCCGCAACTGGCGGTGCTGCCGGTGCGAACGCCCACCCGACCACTATCCGACGAACCCAAGCTGGAGTTGCGTGCCTATTGGCCGGTATCGCGCCGCGATATGATCTACACGTGGCGCTATCTGCGCCGTCCGCTGCCGGACGGGCCGCGCGACCAGCTCAATGTGGATGCAACTGTCGAACAGGCCGCTCGCCAGGGCTATTTTCTGCAGCCGGTGTATGACCGGCGCGAGCGTAATCATGCCCATCTGGTACTGCTGATCGATCAGGGTGGGTCGATGACGCCGTTTCACCGTTTTTCGCGGGATCTGGTCGAAACAGCGTGTGATGAGAGCAGCATCGAGCGGGTCGATGTGGTGTATTTTCACAATGTACCGCCGGAGAGTATTTATCAAGATCCGCATCTGATGCAGCCGCAGCCGCTGACAAAGCTGCTGGCCGAGTGCACATCCGACAGTAGCCTGTTGCTTGTCAGCGATGCTGGTGCGGCGCGCGGCCATCGGCGTCTGGCACGCATCCGGGCCACAGCGGAATGTCTGGTGCGGCTAAAACGGGTAAGGCAGCTTTATTGCCTGGCTGAACCCGATGCCAGCCTCACGCTGGGACGGGACCCTCGGCGCAGTTCATTGCCGGTCTGGTGCCGATGTTTCAGATGGACCCCGACGGTTTCAGCAACGCAGTCGATTGTCTTCGCGGCAGTTAGCGCAGCGCTAAACAATGACCATTGAATCCGAGCAGTTCGCCCGCCAGAAAGTCGAACGCTTCGTGCGCCGCTTCGACGAGTCTTACCGTCTGCTGGCGTACTATGCCGCACTGCCGCTGATTCTGACGCCGGAGCTTTTGAATTATCTGCGCAATCATTTCCTGCGTGGTCAGGTGCCGCCCTGGGTAGCGGAAGCTGATTTACTGCTGTCTGATCTGTGCGAGCCGGTCGGCTACGAGCAATATGCCATGGAGCAAAGCGTGCGGGCCTGCCTACTGGCGGATATGAACAGTTGGGCGAAGCGCAATTGCAGCACGTCGCACGGCTGCTCATTGCCCACGTCGAACAACTGCTGCGCCATCCTACAGCGCTCAGCGAACAGGCTTTTACGGGCTGAACGCTGGTCCGCTATGGCCTATCTGTATCCGTTTGGCAAGCTTGAGTTATCAACTCAAAAAAATCAGCTGGAAAGTCAGACTATGAGCAGTAATCTGGGTACTCAAAACGCAGCGATACGGCCCACCAGTCCTGCGGCGGGCGATTATCGAGCAAGCGCTGCAACCGGCTATGCGGGGTTGATGGAACCCACTATCTGTGAGCAGTTCGGTGTCAGCCGGTCCATCGTGCGGCAGGCACCAATCGACTGCAGATGGAAGGCTTGGTCGAAATCCGCCCGATCATGGCGTGTATGTCGCCAAACCAACCCTAGCCCTATTGCACCAAACCCTGACGAAGTCCGATGAGGGGCAGTGAAGGGTATCAAACCGCGGCTGAGGTGGAAGGTCTTAGAGACGGTGTTTCCCTCTCCTGCGTACACCCCCTTACCCCCGTTGTTGACAGCGTGCCGGAGACAGCACTGCAGACAAACTACCCGGACACCAGTCGGGCCACGACCTAAGCAAACAGCTGCTGCAGCGAATAGGGACTGCTGAGCAGTAAGCGCACCCGGCGGGTATTGCGTACCATCATCACCTCGCCGATTTTTAAAAGCTTCAAGTGGATAGTACCGACTTGCCGCCTGGCCATCTCTGGCGCAGCCGCTTGACCAACAGCGCCAGAATCGCCCAGCTGTGCTTGGACCCATCGATATTGCTCGGACGCAGATAGCTGACTAGCAGCTGCTCGCCACAAAACACATACTATGGTAGAAAACAGTAATGATCATGATGGTCATGGAAAAACCGCTGCCCCTGCTGACCGTACAACGGATCATCCGTGGTGTCAAAATCCAACACCAGCTCTTGGGGCGGACGGGCAAACGAGTCGATAAACTGCTCCAACAACATCTCATGCCAGGCTGCCGCCACCGCCCGATCCAGCCGTTTCTCCCAGCGGCACAACGTCGAACTGCTCGCCAGCCGTTCCACCTGATTCAGCGCCATCTGTAGTGCTGGTTCGAGGCGTAACGTCTGGTGATCATTCAAGTCTTCATACCCCAGACACAGCCCGTAAATTCGCTGGCGCAACAGACTCAGATGACGGTGCTCGACCTAACCCGGACAACGCGGATCACGCAGCACCCTATCCAGCGCCACCGTCAAGCCCAGCTGCCGATCCAACTCAGAGAGCAGTAACACGCCCCCATCACTGGTGATCTCACCGCCGCTGAACGCCGCTTCACTCAGCGGCGTTGGCAGCGTGTAAATTCCAGTCGCGTTGGGGTACAATCGGTCACGGTGGAATCTCCTTTGTAAATTATTGTAGCCAACTGAATTATAAAGGGTGACTACAGGTTCTGTCGACTTTTGGTGCAATATCCGGGTTAGCAATACAGTCGATTGCCTTCGTGGGCAGCTAGCGCAGCGCTAAACAATGACCATTGAATCTGAACAGCTCGCCCGTTTCGTGCGCCGCTTCGACGAGTCTTACCGTCTGCTGGCGTACTATGCCGCGCTGCCGCTGATTCTGACGCCGGAGCTTTTGAATTATCTGCGCAATCATTTCCTGCGTGGTCAGGTGCCCTGGGTGGCGGAAGCCGATTTGCTGCTGTCTGATCTGTGCGAGCCGGTCGGCTACGAACAATACGCGATGGAACAAAGCGTGCGGGCCTGCCTACTGGCGGATATGCGTGAACAGTTGGGCGAAGCGCAATTGCAGCACGTCGCACGGCTGCTCATTGCCCACGTCGAACAACTGCTGCGTCATCCTACAGCGCTCAGCGAACAGGCTTTACGGGCCGAACGCTGGTCCGCTATGGCCTACCTGAGCGAACAACGCGGCACGGTCGCTCATGAAATTGCAGTGTCGTTTCGGAATCTGCTGGTGCCGGCAACAACAAATCCGCCAGACACTTCCAACTTACTTAGCGCGGCAGAGCTGGCCCATCTAACTCGCATGACGGAGATGTTGGCACCGGAGCTGCGGGATTATCCCGAGTTGTTGAATTACGCCCAAGCGGTTTCACATTTGCTGAGGGATGATCCAGAGCGCTTGGCAGCCGTAGTTGCTGAATTGACCACCACAACTCCGAAGGTGAGTGTGGGGATAGTGGATGTTGAACTACCACCTTTAGATGTGACGAGCGGCACAGAGGATGAACAGACTTTTCAATACAGTTCCTGTGTTATCAGCTATAGCTCTAATGATATTGATTTCGTTAAGCTATTGAGTAAAAACCTGAAAACTCATGGGATCAAGACTTGGTTGGATGCAGAACAGATTGCTTCCGGCGAAGAAATCTTCTCAAAAATCCAAGAAGCTGTAGAAACGTTCAACTGCGTACTGGTTTGTTGTTCAGAAGCGGCTTTTCACAGCGATTTAGCTCGTATTGAAATCGAAGCGACGTATGAAGCCGTTCAGCAATCACATAACAGCCCTTACGTTATTCCACTTGATCTTGATGGATATATTTTTTCATCCAACAACGATGTTCTCGCCTTGAGCCTACGCAATCAACAGGTTCTCGATTTCACCGGCTGGGAGGACGACCCCGGAAAATTTGCCGAGCAGTTCAAGAAGCTTCTCGAAGCGCTGAAAATCGATCCATCTGAGCGTGATAATTCCAAGGAACAGCCCGCGCTCACCGAAGCCGAACAACTCATCCAACAGCTTGACGATCCCAGCACGGATCACAAAACAAGAGCCAAAATCGGCGACCGTTTGGCTGAAATCGGTGATCCGCGTCCCGGTGTCGGTTTGAATGAGCAAGGCTTGCCGGATATTGTCTGGTTGCCCGTGCAGGGCTTATTGACACTCAAGGAAAAACATTTCGATATCGATCCGTTTTATATCGCCAAATACCCCGTCACCTGGGCGCAGTACCGCGCATTTATCCAAGCTAAAGATGGCTATCGCGATAAGCGTTGGTGGGAGGGTATAGAACGCGAACCCAAACCAGGCCGGCAGCGCTGGAAAGTCGACAACCGCCCAGCGGAAAATGTGAGTTGGTACGATACGATGGCTTATTGTCGTTGGTTGAGCGACAAACTGGGGTATGAGGTTCGTTTGCCGGCGGAGCTGGAATGGCAGCATGCGGCGACGGGCGGCGATGAGCGAGAATATCCCTGGGGCAGCGAATGGCATAGTGAATTGGCTAATACCGCTGAAAGTGGACTGAGTCAGACGACAGCCGTGGGAATGTATCCAGGTGGCGCATCACCAGCGGGTGCTTTGGATATGGCAGGCAATGTCTGGGAATGGTGTTTGAATCAATACCGCGAGCCGTCCATCACCACTATCGATGATTCAGACGCCGCGCGTGTGTTGCGCGGCGGGTCCTGGGACTTCAATCAAGACTTCGCGCGCGCAGAATGCCGCAGCCTCATTCATCCCGATCTTCGGGACAGCAGTGCCGGGTTTCGGTTATGTTGTTCGTCCCCCATTTGAAATACTGTTCACTGAATACCGCGTGAACGGCCAGCGCGAGCAGCGCGCTTTCCGATTTTGAAAATCCCCCTCAATCCCCCTTTTTAAAGGGGGAAGTGGACTATTACTGTGTATGGGAAAAGCGCCCAAGTTCAGCCTTATGCCGCTCTGCGCCACGGCGGGGAAGCGGACGATTGCTGTGTTTGGAAAAGGCACCGTAGATACCGTCATTCCCGCGCAGGCGGGAATCCAGGAAAAACATCCGTCGATAGGCATGGATACCCTGCGCCATTCCCGCAAAACGAGAATCGCCATTACACAGTTGTACTAAACCGGCGGGAAACGCAATTGCGAAAAATTACGGCCTGCCCGGATAGCTTTGCTTTCGATGTCGGCTGCGGACTCAATCCAGCCTTGTTGCTGTAAAAACAGCAGAAACGCTCGTGTGCTTACTTTGCGGCAGTTTTCCGGCAAGACAAAGCCAACACGGGCGATTTTGTGATCTTCAAACAAAAATACACCGGTTTGTGGCGGTTCGCGTAACACAAACTGGTTCATGACTTCTTGGGTTGCCAGTTCACCGAGATTGGATTTGCGTGGTTTTGCTCCAGCCACCAGTGCTTCGTTATAACGTCGGTAAATCTCGGAAGGCAGAACCGGAATACCGTGTTGTTTGATCCAGGCCGCGATTTTTTTGCTGGTTGGGGTTTCATTGCGTTGCACTTCGTGTACGACCATATCAACCGGTTGCACTGACCAGCCGGGGGCAAACAGCAGATCCAGCGCATCAGCATAGGCCAGGGTGATCAGTGGCCCGGCATCAGCCAGCAAAATGACGTGCACGCGCTTAGTTCTGCGCTGGCACTTACGGTATCAGCGTCGTCAGTTCGGCAACCATCGCCCGGGTTTTATCATCGGGCAAACGCGGCATTGGCAGATGGGCTTGCGCCATCAGCAGAAACAGGTCTTCCTCGCTATCGATCCCCAGCCGCTGCATCGCCGTGACATCATCAATACGGCTTAAAGAAAAATCCAGCAGCGTTTTATAGTTTTGATTATCAGCAGCTTCAGCCGCTTCGAAGGTTTCTACCAGATAGCGCAGTTCGGCATTGAATAACGCGTTGACAGAGGTATTGGTTTTCGCAGCGATGACCTTGGCGCGGCGCAGTAAATCCCGATCTACCGAGCCGGTAAAATTAGTCGTGCCAGACATAAGTACTCACCTTTTTCAACACATAATTAAGTGTAACACGGGGCTATGTGTTGGATGCTGCGAGAGTGACATTCTCACCCGGAAAATCACACCTGACTCGGTTCGCCTCGACCCAGCAGGTTGCGTTCCACGGTTTGCAGGTGAACCAGCATGGCGCGGCGGGCCTGTTCGGGATCGCGTCGTAGCAGGGCATCCAGAATAGCCTGGTGCTCAATGCAGTAGGTTTGCCGTCGCTCTTCCGAGAATGACCGCTTTTTCATGGCCAGCCAGAGCGGCTGATTGCGCAGTATGCGCATGATGTTGTGGATTTCGCGTAAGAACTCATTGCGGGCACAGATGAACAGGCGGTGATGAAATTCGGCGTCCCAGTGTTCGAAATCCGGCATGTCGGTGGCGCTGTTTGCGTTATTGCAGGCTTCCTGTACTGCATTCAGTTCCGATACGCTGGCATTGGTCGCGGCAAAAGCCGCTGCGGCAGGTTCGAGCAACTGGCGGATTTCCATCATATCCGCCGGGCTGATGCCTTCCATGCGTTTGATAATGGCAGCGAGTGCATTGCTGTTGGCTGCCGCCACAAACGTACCCCGGCCGATCTGGCGCGACAGGGTGCCTTCGGCTTCGAGCTGGCTCATGGCGCGGCGGATGGTATTCCTGGCAACTCCGAATTCTTTGGCTAGATCACGCTCGGGCGGGATGCGGCTGTTGGCAGGCCACTGGCCGGTTTCGACGCGTTGACGCAAGAGCGCGACAATATCGTCAGCGAAAAGACGGGACATTACACAGCATCTCCCAATGGGGCCTTGCGGCCCGGAGTAATGTGATCCAATAGAGAACCAATTTAGCACCGAATTGAAAAAAGGTCTAGTTTCAGGCTTGCAAATTGGCTTTTTTGCGCCTATATTTTAGCAAAAGTTCATAAAAAATAATGAAAGGTTCATTAATGGTCTAGTTATGAAGATCTAATACGAACTGGATACAAATACCGTCAAAGCCTAGGAGATTTCACTATGATCACTCGTCTGGAGTCGCGGTGAAAGCGGCAACCTTTACGCTGGCTGGCGAGCGCCGGGTCGGCAAGGTTGATGTCGCGAAACAAACGATCGCTGCATTTGATCTGCCGCTCGCTGCTGCTGCCACCGGCGTCGTGGCCCTGCTTGATTATCCGGCAGACGCACTGCCTGCAACGCTGACGCCGATACCGTTGGCCGAGGTGCAGCTTGAAGCACCGGTGCCCCGACCGGCGCGTAATGTGTTCTGCGTCGGCAAAAACTATTATGACCATGCCCATGAATTCTCCAGCAGTGGCTTCGATTCCAGCGCGGCGGCGGGTGCTATTCCGAAAGAGCCGATTATTTTTTCCAAGGTGCCGGAAAGCGTCATCGCGCATGGTGCCAATGTCATCATCGATCCTGCTGTCTCGACCGCCATCGATTATGAAGTCGAGCTGGCCGTCATCATTGGCAAAACAGGCCGTGGCATCAGCCGTCAGGATGCCTTCGATTACGTCTGGGGCTATACCATCATCAACGATGTGACCGCGCGCGATCTGCAGGGCCGTTACAGCCAGTGGCTGGTCGGTAAATCGCAGGATACTTTCTGTCCGATGGGGCCGTGGGCGGTGACGCGGGATGAGGTCGATATCAGCCAGGCCGGCATTCGCTGCTGGGTCAATGATGAATTGCGCCAGGAGTCCAGACTCAGTCTGCTGATTTTCGATATCCCGACGATCATCGAGACCATTTCGGCTGGTGTCACGTTACACCCTGGCGATGTGATCGCAACCGGTACGCCGGCCGGTGTGGGCATAGGTTTCACGTCCCCGCGCTACCTGCAGGCAGGCGATATTGTGCGGCTGGAAATCGATGGTATCGGCGTGCTGGAAAACCAGTTCGTGGAAAAAAATTCATGACCAGTATCCGCTTTGCCAGCCTGATGCTCGAAGCACAAGGCGAAGGCCCAGCGGTAGTGATGTTGCATGGCCTCGGGGCAACCTCAAACAGTTGGCAAACGCTGGTGCCGGCGCTGTCCGGTTATCGCATTATCCGGCCGGATCTGCCGGCTGCGGGTCGTTCACCGACGCCGCATGCGCCCATGAGCGTGGCCAGTCTGGCGGATACTGTCTTGCATGCGGTCGGGCAGCTCGGCGTGCAGCGGGCGCATTTTGTCGGTCATTCATTCGGTACCCTGATCTGCCAGCATATCGCGGTAAGCCGGCCGGAGTGTGTGGCCAGTCTGGCGCTGTTCGGACCGATCCGGGAACCGGCTGAAGCGGCCCGCGAGCGCCTGCGTGAGCGGGCACAACTGGCACGCAGCGAAGGGATGTGCGGGATTGCCGACCAGTTATTGCAAACCGGGCTGTCGTCGGCTACTCAGATTGATAACCCCACTGCGCTGGCCTTTGTGCGCGAGAGCCATATGCGTCAGGATAAAGAAGGCTTTGCCCGTTCCTGCGAAACATTGGCGGCGGCCGAAGCGGTCGATCTGGCGCGGATTGCCTGTCCTGCACTGGTGGTCACCGGAACCGATGATGCGATTGCACCGCCCGGTGTCGCTTATGAGTTTGGCGATAAAATCGACGATTGCCGGGTGCTGATTTTGCCGCGTTGCGGCCATTGGACGCCGCTTGAAAAGCCGCAGGAATGCGCCAGCGCGCTCGCAGATTTTCTGCGATGTTCTACACTTTAGCCAAACAGCGCGGGCCGGCAGACTGCCGCAATTGAAGAAAACAGCGGCCTTAACCACATCAATAAAGACCTGATTACTGAAGGTGCAGGAGGAGACATGCTGAGCAACGGCGAGCATTGGAATGGCAACGGCGCAAGTGAGGTGCTGTTCACCAATGTGCGGATTCTTGAAGCCAGCGGCGAATATCCGTATACGGGTGAGGTGCTGGTGCACGGTAACCGGATCAAACAGATCACGCGGGGTTCTTCCCGCTTCGGGGCCAGCAGTCACAGCGCAACCGTCATCGACGGTATGGGCGCAACCCTGATGCCGGGCATGATCGATGCTCATCTGCATTTATCCTGGAATAACGCCCCTGGCATCGAACCCATCCAGATGATGCCGCTGGAAGAACACATGCTGGTGACCATGGAAATGGCCCGGGTAGTACTGGATGCCGGGTTTACCGCCGGGCGCGGTGCGGCTGCGGCCAAAGCCGGCTGGACGTGGTGGCCAAGCGTTTTATTAACGAAGGCCGGTTTCCCGGTCCACGCTATCTGTCTGCCGGGCCGGAAATTACCACGGTCGGCGGGCTGGGTGACTCGGCCCCTTCACATATCCCGCATGAAGGCCTGAACCTCGGCATTGTTGTGTCGGGCCCGGAAGAAGTGCGCCGGGTTGTGCGCACGCTGATCAAATACGGCGTGGATACCATCAAGCTCAATCTGTCCGGTGAGGAAATCACCGGCATGGGCGCTGAAGAAACACCAATGTCCGAGGAAGAACTGGTCATGGCGGTCAACGAAGCACGCTGCCGCAATAAAGGACTGGCTGCGCATGCCCGGTCCGCCGGTTCGATCAAGCAGTGTGTGCGTCATGGCATCAGCTATATCTATCACGCCTCGTTCGCCGATGAAGAAGCGCTCGATATGCTGGAGGCGGCCAAAGACCGGCATTTTGTCGCACCGGGCATTGCCTGGCTGATCAACACCGCCCGCAATGCTGGCGAATGGGGCATCAAGCCCGGTTCACGCATCACGGAATTGTACGAGCGTGAACTGGAAGCCTGCATCGACAGCATGAAAAAAATGCACCGGCGCGGTATCCGGATTCTGATCGGCGGCGATTACGGTTTTGCCTGGACGCCGCAGGGCAGCAACGCACGCGATATCCAGTACTTTGTCGAAATGCTCGGGTTTTCCCCCATGGAAGCGATCATGTCAGCGACCAAACTGGGCGGTGAGATCATGGGCATGGGGCATGAACTGGGCATGATCAAAGAAGGTTATCTGGCGGACTTGCTGCTGATAGATGGCGACCCGGTCACAGATGTGCGCATGCTGCAGGATAAAAAACGCATCCTGGCAATCATGAAAGATGGCAAATTCCACAAAGCCCCGCGTATTAACGAGCAACGCCGTCGTCTGATGGCCAGCTGATGCCTTTATATCTGCTATGAATGCGCTCGAACAGCCAACAGGTATTAGCAAACGGCAACTGTGGTGGCTGCTTTGGCTGCTGCTGGGCGCTGTTGTTGCCTGGTTGTTTCTGTCGGTCTGGCCTGATTGGCTGAAAGATGTCCTGAAGTCCAAAAAAGCGTTTGTCAGTGCGATCTTCAATGGCATCACACTGGCCGGTCTGTATTTTCTGGTTGCCAGCGGTTTCACGCTGGTATTCGGCCTGATGCGCAATGTCAATCTGGCGCATGGCTCGCTGTATTTGTTCGGCGCCTACATCGGTTATGAAGTCACCGAGCTTACCGGACAGTGGCTGCTGGGCGTTGCGGCGGGGTTTCTGGTATTGGCGGTGGTCGGCCTGCTGATGCAGATTCTGGTGTTCCGCCGGCTGGAAGGCGACGATCTGCGACAAACCCTGGTCACTATCGGTATTTCTATCGTCGCGGCTGATCTAATGCTGTGGGTATGGACCGGCACGACCTATCAGATTCTGACCCCGGAATGGCTCGACGGTGCGGTGGAATTGCCGATTATTTCCACGGTCCGCTCCAATGGCACCGTGGTTTATATTCGCTATCCGCTGTATCGGATCGTGGTTTTGCTGGCGGCGATAGCCATCGGTGTCGGACTGTGGCTGGCACTGAATAAATCGCGGATCGGCATGATGATCCGGGCCGGTGTTGATGACCGCGCCATGCTGGCAGCCAACGGCGTCAATGTGCATGCGGTGTTCGCGCTGGTGTTCGCGGTCGGGGCCGGACTGGCCGGTTTTGCCGGTGTGGTTGGTGGTTCCGCTTTGTCGGTGGCACCGGGTGAAGACATCCGTTATTTACTGGCCTCGCTGGTGGTGGTCATCGTCGGTGGTATGGGCTCGATTACCGGCGCGGCCATTGGCGCACTGCTGATCGGTCTGGCCGAGCAGATCGGTCTGGTGTACTTCTCTACCTATGGCATCGTGCTGACGTTTGTCATCATGGTGGTAACCCTGGCGATCCGCCCGCAAGGCATCATGGGGGTGGCACGACCGGCTGCCGCCCGTTATTACCACGAAACCGAAACTGCCGACGGGATGGAAGACCCGGTGCCGGATCACACGACACCGTGGCTGCTGCGCGGTGGTGCCTGGCCTTACGGCATACTGGCGCTGTTGCTGCTGTTTCCGCTGGTGGCTTCGGATTTTGTGGTTTTTCAGATCGGCGCGTACTCGATCATTCTGGGTATTCTGGGCTTATCGCTGATGCTGCTGGCCGGGTACGGTGGCATGGTCAGTCTGGCCCAGATTACCGTTGCCGGTATTGCCGGTTACACGGTTGCCATCTTCGGCACTAACAGCATGGCGGTACACGGTTTCGGCTGGCCGTGGTGGATTCTGGTGCCGTTTGCAGTGTTGCTGGCAGCGCTGAGTGCCGCCCTGATCGGCGCGATTGCCTCGCGTACCGAGGGCATCTACACCATCATGATCACGCTGGCGATTGCTACCGCCATGTATTATTTCACCAACCAGAACTACGCGCTGTTTAACGGTCATTCGGGCTTTGCCGGCATTCAGCCGCCGGAGCTGTGGGGCCTGTACCTGCGCGATCCGTGGCCGTTCTATTATGTTTGTCTGGGCTGCGGCCTGCTGACCTACGGCGCGGTTTTGTACTGCTCGCGCTCGACCTTTGGACTGGCTTTGCAGGCGATCCGGGACAATCCGCGCCGGATGGCAGCGCTGGGCTATGCCGTGAATACCCATAAAGTAACCGCTCATCTGCTGGCGGGCGCGATTGCCGGTATCGGCGGTGTGCTGCTGGTCTGGTTCAATGGCCGCATTTCACCCGGCACGATAGGCGTGGACACGGCGATTAATATTCTGATTATTGCGGTCATTGGCGGTATGCGCTCGCCCATCGGGCCATTTATCGGCGCGCTGGTGTTTGTACTGTTGAACACTTTCGCCATTGATCTGGTCGGCGCGGCCCGTTTCAATTCTCTGATCGGGCTGGTGTTTTTGCTGATTGTATTCTTTTCGCCTGACGGCTTGCTGGGTTTGTGGAACAAATTCAAGCCGCTGCTGCGCCAGCCCTCGCTGCGCAGCGAAACTACCAGTCCCGAGCGTGCTTCTTAAGGCAATCTTTAAGAAGTCATTTAAAAACAGGTGTAATCACCAAACTGGAGGAACGTATGATGATTCATAATCGCACATGGCTGGCGCTGGCTGTCGCAGCCGGTCTGGCCGGGCCGGCACTGGCTCAGGACACCATCAAGATCGGTGCGGTAGCCACCCTCGAAGGCGCTTTCACAGTACTCGGTGAAGACGGCATGCGAGGGGTCGAACTGGCTATTCAGGAAGTCGGCTGCAAGGTTGCCTGTAAAACCATCGAGCTGATCAAAGGCTCGTCGGATGCTTCGCCGGACAGCGCGGTTGCGGCAACCCGCAAAATCGTCGAGCAGAATGGCGTCAAAGTGGTGATCGGACCGCTGTCAGGGGACGAAGGGCTGGCGGTAAAAGACTATGCCAAGACCCAGCCGGACGTCACCTTTATTAACGGCACGTCAGCCGCGCAGGACACCACTTTGCGTGATCCGGCACCAAATTTTTTCCGCTTCTCGACCGATGGCGCGCAGTGGATGGCCGGGCTGGGCACTTATGCCTACGAAGAGAAAGGCTATCGCACCGTGGCGACGGTGGCAGAAGATTATTCCTTCCCGTATACCCAGGTGATGGGCTTTATGGCCGAGTTCTGCAAAGCCGGCGGGCGGGTGCCGTCCAAATCCTGGGTGCCGATCGGCAATAAGGATTATTCCTCAGTAATCGCTGCGCTGCCCGATGATGTAGACGCGATTTATGTCGCGCTGGGCGGGGCTGACGCGGTGAATTTCCTGTCCCAGTACCAACAGGCAGGCGGTTCAGCACCGCTGATTGGCGGTTCGATTACGGTTGATCAAACGGTGTTGGGCTCGAAGGGTAAACAGCGTGATGTCGTGATCGGAACACCGGCTGCCGGCCCGATTGCCGATAATGACGACTCCGAGGCCTGGCAGAAATTCATGGCTGATTACAAAGCGACTTTCCCAGATGGCTTTCCGTCACCGTCGCTGTTCGCGCATGGTTATTATGTCGATACCAAAGCGGCGCTGCTGGCGCTGGAACAGGTCGGCGCTGATCTGTCCGATGGCGGCGTGAAGTTTCGCGAAGCCCTGCAGAACCTGAAATTCGAAACTCCGACTGGTATGGTCAGTCTGGACAAAAACCGCCAGGCGATTGCGGATATTTATCTGACCGAGGTTGCGGTAGGCGATGACGGCAATCTGTATAACAAACTGGTCAAAGTGATTCCACAGGTCAACCAGACCCTGGGCATCGATGAAGCCGAATTTCTCGCCCTGGGTAAAGTGGGCCGCGAGAATCCGGACTGCCCATAACAGCGGTAAGCGCGCAGTATGACTCTTAATGTTGCCGCGTCCCGGCTACAGGGTTCGGGCGCACATGCGCTCGAACTTGACGGGGTAGCGCGGCATTTTGGCGCACTGGTCGCCCTGTCCGGCATCAGCATGCGCATCGCAGCCGGCGAGCGACGGGCGGTGCTGGGCTCGAACGGTGCCGGCAAAACCACGCTGTTTAATGCGATTACCGGTGATTTCATGCCGAGCGCCGGCCGGATTCGTTTTTCGGTGAAGACATCACGGATTTCCCGGTCCACGAGCGTATCCGGCGGGGCTTGCGCCGGACCTATCAGATTTCACAATTATTCGGTGGCTTAAGCGTCAGCAACAGTATTTTTCTGGCTTGTCGCGGCGTCTCGCGGGGGCGTTTCTCGCTGCTGCGTCCCGGCCCGGATGATGTCAACCAGGTGCAGGCCGAATCGATCCTGCACGCTACTCATCTCGACACGGTGCGCAACCGGCTGGTGGCCAGTCTGAGTCACGGTCAGCAACGCCAGCTCGAACTGGCGCTGGCGCTGGCGGGGGCGCCACGTTTTATTTTGTTCGACGAACCAGCCGCCGGTTTGTCGCCTACCGAGCGGCGTGATCTGGTGGAAATCCTGAACGCGCTGCCCAAACACATCGGTTACATCATCATCGAACACGATCTCGATGTGGCACTGCGAGTGGCCGATTATGTCTCGATGATGCATAACGGCCGGGTTTTCAAAGAAGGCAGTCCCGACGAGATCGAAAACGACAGCGAAGTGCAGCAGATTTATCTGGGAGGTGGCCATGTCTGAACGGGCTGCCGGCAAAGTCGCACTGCGCATCGACGAATTGCAGGTCTACTACGGTGAATCGCACGCTATTCAGGGCGTCTCGCTGGCACTGCCGCAGGGTGTGCTGGCAGTGGTCGGGCGCAATGGCATGGGCAAGAGCACGCTGTGCAACAGCATCACCGGACTGAAAGCAGCACGGTCCGGCAGCATCCGTCTGTACGGGCGTGAAATCTCCGCCTTGAACCGCATGTGATTCATCGTCTGGGAGTCGGTTATGTACCGCAGGGGCGGCGCGTTTGGCCCAGTCTCTCGGTTGACGAACATCTGCTGCTGGTGGCCGGCCGTGCGACCGAGAGCAGCTGGACCGTCGAGCGGGTATACCAGACCTTTCCCCGCCTGGCTGAACGGCGCCAGCATGGCGGCTCGCAACTGTCCGGCGGCGAGCAGCAAATGCTGGCTATCGGTCGCGCCCTGCTGGGTAATCCTCGCCTGCTGGTGATGGACGAGCCGACCGAAGGTCTGGCACCGGTCATCGTCGAGCAGGTGGAACGGATGCTGGTGCAGCTGGCAGAAGAGGGCGAGATGGCGGTGCTGCTGATTGAGCAGAACATCGGCGTAGCGACCGCAGTGGCCGATCAGGTCGCGATCATGGTCAATGGTCGTATCAATCGACTCATGGCCGCGGCCGAACTGGCGGCGGATCGCGATCTGCAGCAGCGTTTGCTCGGTGTGGGCCGACATAGCGATGACGACATGAACGATTCGTCCGCCGATTCTGCCGCTGTTAGGCCGTCAGACAGCACCGCGCGGGAACTGCTGAGCGAGGTCTATCGGGTGCAGCGTGGCAGTGCCGACGAGGACGCCGCTGCCAGCCCGGCCCAAAGTGGCACTTTTCGCACGGTGTCCGAGCTGCCCAACCGCTGGAACGTGCCTGCGTCGCAGTTGCAGCAACGCCGCCCTGAAACCGCTGCAGCAGCGCCGGAGCCGGCGCAGATTTTCCATATACCATTTGCCGAGCGACTCGGGCGCACGGCTATTGTTGCGGGCACGTTTGACACCAAAGGCCGCGAGCTGAATTTTATCCGTGACCGCCTCAAGGCGCTCGGTATTCCGGTGCGAACGGTGGATTTATCAACCTCTCGCAAACCGGCCAGCGGTTATGCTTCCGGGGCCGATGTGCCACCGCTGCAAGTGGCCAGCATGCACCCACGCGGCAGTTTTGAGGTGTTCAGCGATGATCGCGGTCAGTCGGTGGCGGCGATGGCGCAGGCTTTTGCCCGCTGGGTGGCGCAAGAACCCGCTATCGGCGGCATTATTTCAGCCGGCGGTTCGGGCGGCACAACCCTGGCCACAGCGGGCATGCGGGCGTTGCCGGTGGGGATTCCCAAAGTGATGGTATCGACTGTGGCATCCGGCGATGTCGGCCGCTATGTCGATGCCGCCGATATCATGATGATGTATTCGGTGGCTGATGTGCAGGGGCTGAATTCGATCACCGAACAGGTGCTGGGCAATGCCGCCAATGCGCTGGCCGGCATGCTGGCCCAGATGCCTAGCCGTGCGGCCTGGGAAGCCCGTCAAAAACTAGCGCGGCCGGCGCTCGGTCTGACCATGTTCGGGGTGACTACGCCGTGTGTGCAGGCGCTCAGCAAACGCCTGGAAGCCGAGTATGACTGTCTGGTGTTTCATGCCACCGGCACCGGTGGCCGGGCCATGGAAGCACTGGCTGATGCCGGTATGTTGGCCGGCATACTCGATATCACGACGACCGAGCTGGCTGACATGCTGGTGGGTGGCGTATTCGCTGCCACGGAAGACCGCCTCGGCGCGGCCATTCGTACCGGACTGCCGTATGTCGGCTCAGTCGGCGCGCTGGATATGGTCAATTTTGGCCCGCGTGATACTGTCCCAACAAAATTCCGCAATCGCCAGTTCGTTATCCATAACCCGCAAGTCACGCTGATGCGCACGACCCGCGACGAAAACCGCGCTATCGGCGAGTGGCTCGGGCAGCGGCTGAATCAGATGGAAGGCCCGGTGCGTTTGCTGTTGCCGCTGGGCGGGGTTTCCCTGCTGGATAAACCCGGTGCTGCCTTTCATGATCCGCAAGCGGATGCTGCGCTGTTCGAGGCGCTGGAGAAAACGGTCCGGCAAACCCCTAAGCGGCGCATCGAGCGTATCGACGCCAATATCAATGACACGGCCTTTGTCGACGCGCTGTTTGACGCGTTTCGTGCAATTGCGCCGTCTGTACCACGGAGAGCCTGAATGGCACGTTTTGATCGACAGACACTGGTTAATAAATTCCAGGATATGAAACAGCGTCGCATACCGATCGTCGGTGGTGGCGCGGGGACCGGCCTGTCCGCCAAGTGCGAAGAGCAGGGTGGTATCGATTTGATTGTCATCTACAATTCGGGCCGTTTCCGGATGGCGGGACGCGGCTCTTTATCGGGCCTGCTGGCGTATGGCAATGCCAACGATATCGTGCGGGAAATGGGTCATGAGATCCTCCCCGTTGCCACTCATACGCCGGTACTGGCGGGCGTGAATGGCACCGACCCGTTCTGCCTGTTCGACTCGTTTCTGGATGAACTCAAGGCGATGGGTTTTGCGGGTATCCAGAATTTCCCCACGGTGGGCCTGATCGACGGTAATTTCCGCGCCAATCTGGAAGAGACCGGCATGTCCTATCAGCAGGAAGTCGAGCTGATCCGGCTGGCCCGCGCCAAGGACATGCTGACCACACCGTATGTGTTCTCCAGCGCTGACGCGACTGCTATGGCCGAAGCCGGGGCGGATATTATCGTCTGCCATCTGGGACTGACTACTGGCGGTTCTATCGGCGCTGAAACCGCACTTAAACTGGCTGATTGTCCGGCGCTGGTGGACGAGTGGGCGCAGGCGGCGCTGGACGTGAATCCAGACGCTATCGTACTGGTGCATGGCGGGCCGGTGTCGGAGCCGGCCGATGCCCAGTATGTGCTGCAAAACACCCGTTATTGTCATGGTTTTTACGGCGCCTCGTCGATGGAGCGGCTGCCCACGGAACGCGCCCTGACCGAACAGACCCGGCAATTCAAAACAGTGACGTTCTAGGCCAGGTATTACGAGGTAAGGTTACGTTATGTCTTCAAGTATTCTGGGGACGATTGTGCTGACGCTGATCGTTCTGGTTATTCTGGTCGTGGTTGCTGTTTATATTCTGCGCTGGTTGTACCGGCGCTCGACCAAGGAAACCGCATTTGTACGCACCGGCTTTCTGGGCGAGCGGGTGGTAGTCAATGGCGGGGCATTCGTGATTCCGGTACTGCACGAAATCACCCCGGTGAACATGAACGTGCTGCGTATCGA
Source organism: Gammaproteobacteria bacterium (assembly GCA_041396125.1). Classification (GTDB taxonomy): domain Bacteria; phylum Pseudomonadota; class Gammaproteobacteria; order Competibacterales; family Competibacteraceae; genus JAWKZG01. The sequence goes on from JAWKZG010000008.1 coordinate 218,421, forward strand.
GGTGCGGCGCGCCGAGCAGGGCGCGCTGATTACCCGCAATCGCATGCGGGTCGATATTGCGGCGCAGTTTTTTGTCCGCGTGGGTGCCAGCCCGGAAGCGGTCGCGGTAGCGGCCCAGACGCTGGGCCGGCGCACCCTGCAGGAAGACGGCATCCGCAGCCTGCTGGAAGGTAAATTTGCCGCCGCCATGCGTACTATTGCCGCGCAGATGAGTCTGGAGGAAATGCACGAACGGCGCGGTGACTATTCCGACCAGGTCAAGGCGCTGGCGGCGCAAGCCCTGACCAGCAACGGTCTGGAACTGGAAAGTGTGGCGGTGGTGGAACTGGATCAGACCAGTCTGGAATTTTTCGATCCGTCCAATGCCTTCGATGCGGAAGGTCTGACCCAGTTGACCGAATCGATCGAAAACCGGCGCAAAATGCGCAATGAAATCGAACAGCGCACCCTGGTTGATATTCGTAATCAGAACCTCGACGCGCAGCGCAAAGTGTTCGATATCGACCGCGAAACCGAATACGCCCGCCTTGAGCAGGAGCGTGAAGTCGAGTCACGGCGGGCCGTGCAGCGGGCCGAACTGGCCAAAGAACGCGCCCTGCGTGAGCAGGAAGCAGAGCAGGCGCAACTGCTGTCGCGGGAGGCGGTCGAGAAAGCGCGCCTGGGCCAGGAACGCAGTATCGCCGAGGAGCGCATCAAGCACGAAGAAGACACCCAGCGGCGCGAAATTGCCCGTCGCCGGGGGCTGGATGAAGCCGAGCTGAAAGCGCGTGAGCTGACCGAGCGGGAACAGATCGAGCTGGAACTTGAACTGGAAAAAGCTCGTATCGAACGCGAAAGAAGCCAGCGTCAGCTTGAAATCGAGCGCCAGAAAACACTCGAACTGATCGAACTTGATCGCCAGATCGCGCTGGCCGAAAAAGCGATTGAACTGACCCGTGCCGAAGCGGAAAAGCGCCGCATCGAGATTGTCGAAAATCAGCAGACCGAAGCCGAACGCATCCAGCAGGAGCGCCAGCTGGAACAGGTCAGGCTGGAACAGGAGCGTCAGCTGGAAGCCATGCAGATCGCCAAGCGGCAGGCATTCGAGGAAGCCGAGATCGCTGCTGCGGAAGAAGTCGAACGGGCCCGCATCGTGACCGAGCGCGGTATCGAGGAAGCCAAGCTGGTGAAAGAGCTGGCGCTACGGCAGTTGCAGGTGGATCGTGATAAACAGCTCGAAGTGGCCGAAATCGACAAAGCTATTTCTATCGCGCAGAAATCCGCCGAACGGTCCGAGGCACTGGCCCACGCTGACGTGGCCCGCGCCAAAGCGATTCAGGCTGAGGAGCAGGTGTTTACCCTGCGTGAACGCGAAATTGCCGAGCGGCGCAAGCTGACCGATTTGATTGCCGCCGAGCGTGAAGCCGAGCGCGAAGCCCTGCGGGTCATTGCTAAAGCGGAAGCGGAAATGAAAGCTGCTAAAAGCCTGGCCGAAGCGCAGAAAATCGCTGCTGAAGGAGCCGCCGAAGCCGAGAAAATCCGCGTGCTCGCAGCTGCTGAACGCTATCAGGTCGATGCCGACGGACAACGGCAGATCAATGAGGCTGACAATGTGCTCAGCGAGGAGGCACGGGCTGGCCGGCTGCGTGACAAATTGCTGGAACGGCTGGAAGGGATTGTGCGCGAAAGCGTGCGTCCGATGGAGAAAATCGAGGGCATCAAAATTCTGCATGTGGACGGTATGGGCGGCGCGGGTGCCGGTTCGGGCGCACAGCGCAATGTGACCGACGAAGTCATTGATTCGGCGCTGCGCTACCGGGTACAGGCACCGATGATCGACAAGCTGATGAAAGAGGTCGGTATTGAGGGCAGCTCGCTGGGGCGGATGACCGATGTGCTGCGCGATGCCAAGGATATTCGAAGCCTGAGCCGGAGCCAGGCGCAGAAAGAAACCGCATCCCTGTCCGCCGATGTTGCCGACGTTGCCAATGCCGATGCCGGGGACGATGCCGATGATCGTGACCGTGACCATGATCGCTAACGGCTCGCGCAACTGATTATGGCCAAGGTTTTTGTGTCGTCTGTCATACCCGCCCCGGCTGCCGAGGTCTGGGCGGTCATTCGTGATTTTAACGGTCTGCCGGCCTGGACGCCGTTCGTGGCGGAAAGCCGGATCGAACATAATGCAGCGCCGGACAAAGTCGGCTGTATCCGCAACTTTCGTCTGCGCGATGGCGGGGTGATCCGGGAACGGCTGCTGGCCCTGTCTGATTACGATATGTCCTGCACCTACAGTATTCTGGAAAGCCCGATGGGGGTGGAAAACTATATCGCTACCCTGGCGCTGATACCGATTACTGACGGCAATCGCACCTTTGCCCAGTGGAGCGCCGAATTCGAGGCTCCGCCAGAGCGTGAAGCCGCACTGGTGCAGCAAATTGGCGGGGGCGTGTTCGGGGCGGCTTTCGAGTCCCTGAAACAGCGTTTCGCCCGCTGAGCCGTAATATGGTTGCAGTGCGGCAAAGCACGGTGCTACAGGCACCGATAGCGACGGTCTGGCGTATTCTGCGTGATTTCAACAGCCATCGGCTCTGGCATCCCGCGATTGCGGCCAGTGAGATTGAAGACGGTGCGGCGGCTGATGCGGTTGGCGCGGTGCGTTGTTTCCGGCTGCAGGATGGCGGGCTGCTGCGCGAGCAGTTATTGTCCCTGTCTGACAGCACGTACACGCTGACGTACTGCCTGCTGGAAGCCCCGGTGCCGTTGCTGGATTACGTCGCCACCATCCGGCTGCGACCCGTAACCGATACCGATGCCACTTTCTGGGAATGGCATTCGACTTTCGCTCCGCCGGCACAGCGGCGCGAAGAGATGATCCGGCTGGTCACAGAGCAAATCTATCAGGCCGGCTTTGCGGCTTTACGACAGTATCTGGCAGCCCCGATTTCGCCTCCGACCCCAGCTCCGGCCCCGACCCCGGTTTCCGATCCGACCCCGCAGCCAGCTCCGGTTGTCAGCCCGGCAGCGTCTGTGAATCAGAATCGCACCGCTGTTCTGACCCCGGCAATAGTCGTATCGGCTTACGGTGGCCCCGAGGTCATGCAACTGCAGCAGATCAAGGTGCCTGCGCCGGGACCTGGACAGGTGCAGATCCGGCAGTCATTCATCGGTGTCAATTTTATTGATGTGTATTGCCGTAACGGCCATTTTAATCTGTTAAATCCGCCCGGCATCCCTGGCATGGAAGCGGCCGGTACAATCACTGCGCTCGGTCCTGGTGTCAGCGGATTGAGCGTGGGCGAACGGGTGGCGTATGCCTGTGCGCCGGTCGGCGCGTATACCGGACTGCGGAATATGAGCCCGGACTTACTGGTCAAGCTGCCGCCCGATATCAGTGAGGAAACCGCCGCTGCCGTGTTGCTGAAAGGCGTTACCGCCAGCTTTCTGCTGCATGAGGTGCATACCGTTCGGCAGGGCGACACGGTGCTATTGTACGCAGCAGCAGGCGGAGTCGGGCAGTTGCTGCTGCAATGGCTGGTGCAGCTGGAGGCTCAGGTAATTGCGGTGGTGTCTACACCGGAAAAAGCCGACATTGCCCGGCGGCTGGGAGCGGCAGCTGTCATTCTGCATACGCGGGAGGCTGTCGCGGACCGGGTCATGGAACTGACCGGTGGTCAGGGCGTGACAGTGGCATACGATGCGGTCGGAGCCAGCACCTTTGCCGATTCGCTGGAGGCGCTCGCACCGCGCGGTCATCTGGTCAGCTATGGTGAAGCTTCCGGCCCGATCGGACCACAGGATATCAGCCGTTTTTCAGCCCGTTCTATCACCCTGTCCCGACCGAATTACAGCCACTATACCGATACTCCCGCCCAGCTGGCGACACAGACCAACCGTCTGTTTGCCATGCTGCGCAACGGGGCGATCAGGCTGGCCCCGCCACGCCATTACGCCCTCAGCGAAGCAGCCCAGGCGCATGCCGATCTGGAAGGTCGCCGCACCACCGGCTCGGTACTCTTGTTGCCCTGATACAGAATACCCGCTACCAAAATACCCATCATTCCCGCGCCAGTGGGAATCCCAGCAATATCATCTGTCACGTTACTAACAGCCGTCATTCCCGCGCAGGCGGGAATCCAGGAACAACCCGACCCTCTGGTGTGTCACCGTCGTTATTCTTGCGGCGGCTTGCACCTGCGCGCTGTCTCGCATACGCTTGCCGCAGATTTATCGAAAACCCTACCCAGCGCGATGACAAAATCTTATGCAGCATACCATTGACATTTCTATCGAATGGGGCGATTGCGACCCCGCCCGCATCGTTTTTTATCCGAATTATTTCCGCTGGTTTGATCACGGTACGCGGCATCTGTTCGAGTCAGTGGGTCTGAACCTGAAAACCCTGTTTGACGCTTATCAGGTTATCGGCACGCCGCTGGTGGACGCCCGCGCCGAGTTTCTGTATCCCTGTCGTTTTGGTGATCGGGTGCAACTGCACAGCCGGATCGAGGAATGGCGGCGGAAAACCCTGGTGGTTTCGCACGAGCTGTATAACGGCGAACATCTGGCGGTGCGCGGACAGGAGATCCGGGCCTGGGCCGAGCAGCACCCGGATGATCCGGCGCGGCTGCGCACGGTGCCGATTCCGGCCGAAATCAAACAGCGTTTCAGTACCAACACCGAGCTTTAAGGCAGCGTAGTTATGACTCTCAGACTTTTCGATACCTATACCCGTTCCGTGCGCGATTTCGAACCCCTGCAGGCTGATCATGTCGGTCTGTATGCCTGCGGCCCGACGGTGTACGACTACGCCCATATCGGCAATCTGCGCACCTATATTTTCGAAGATGTTCTGCGCCGGGTGCTGGAATTCAATGGCTATACGGTCAAGCATGTGGTGAATATTACTGACGTCGGCCATCTGGTGTCCGATGCCGATACCGGCGAAGACAAAATGGAAGTCGGCTCGCAACGTACTGGCAAAACAGCCTGGGAACTGGCCGAGATGTACACGCAGGCGTTCAAGGATGATCTAACCCGACTGAATATTCTGCCGCCGACGATCTGGTGCCGGGCTACTGATCATATCGCCGAACAGATCGAGGATATTCGTACCCTGGAGCAGAACGGCTTTGCCTACCGCACAGCGGACGGGATTTATTTCGATACGGCCAAATTACCGGATTACGGTTATCTGGCCCGACTCGACAGCGCCGGTTTGCAGGCCGGTATTCGAGTCGATGCCGGTGAGAAACGCCATCCGACCGATTTCGCGCTGTGGAAATTCAGTCCTGCCGATCAGCAGCGGCAGATGGAATGGGACAGTCCCTGGGGCAAGGGTTTCCCGGCTGGCATATCGAATGCTCGGCGATGTCGGTGAAATATCTGGGGCCGTATTTCGATATTCACTGCGGTGGTCAGACCACATTCCGGTGCATCATACCAACGAGATTGCCCAGACCCAGGGTTGCCATCACACGCGGCTGGCGAATTTCTGGCTGCACGGGTATTTCCGCAGGTCGATGAAGCCAAGATGGCCAAGTCATCGGGTGAGTTTCTGCGCGTGCAAAGCCTGATCGACCGCGGCTACGATCCGCTGGCCTATCGCTATCTGTGCCTGACCGCACATTATCGTAAAGAACTGAATTTTACCTGGGACAGTCTGGATGCGGCTACCACCGCGCTGGGCCGGCTGCGTGCTGCAGCCTATGAGTGGGGCGAGCCGGGGGAAGTGGACAGCGCCTATCTGGAACGTTTTACCGAGGCTGTGAACGATGATCTGAACACTGCACGCGGACTGGCTGTGGGCTGGGAATTGCTCAAAGTGACCTGCCCGACAGTGTCAAAAAAGCCACCCTGCTGCAGTTTGACCGTGTGCTGGGCTTGCGTCTGGCCGAGTGGCGGCCAGCGGCAGTGACGATTCCCGATGAGGTGCTGGAAAAAGTCAGACAGCGGGAACAGGCACGGGCTGAAAAACGCTGGCAGGATGCCGATACGCTGCGTGCCGAGGTGGATGCTTTGGGCTATGAGATCAAAGACACCCCGACCGGCTCGCAGGTGAAGCCGAAATAGCAGTGATCCGGCTGCCGTAACCGCCTTGAGCAGTTGCGGCAGCCGGGCCAGTGCTGAACCCGGTTGCCTGTTACCCGCTTGGTCGTAATCTTGTGGGTTACAGGTCAATACGGTCGCTGCCATGTACAGCTAATTTAGCTGCCTGTTTACTTTCAACAAAAACCAACCCACGGAGAATCCGGGATGAAAAAACGCGCGCTCAGTCCCCGTCTGTCCCCCTGAAGATGCTGCCACTGCTGCTACTCGGTGTCACAACACTCGACGCCGCTTGCCCAGGCCGCCGATTTTGTGCCAAAATAGGTCATCTGGAGTCGACCGCGCAGTCGCGCCATGTCCATCTTGAAAAAGTCGCAGCACTGGTCAATGAGCGTACCGGCGGTGCGGTGGAATTGCAGATTTTCCCCCAGGGACAACTGGGCAGCCAGCGTGAAATGACCGAAGGGGTACAGCTCGGCGTGCTGGAGGCGACAGTATCGCCGGCGGCTTTCCTGGGTGGTTTCAATCCGGCGGTCTCTATTCTGGATATCCCGTTCCTGTTGCCTGCCGACGAAGACCCAGGCGCAGGCGATCCGGGCGGGCGAATTCGGTCAGGCGCTGCTGGATTCGTTTGCCTCGCGTGATGTGGTTGCCATTGCGCTGTGGCCCAACGGGCGCAAGAATTTCACCTCGAATAATCTTTGCCGGATATCGATGCGTTTGCTGGCCAGAAATTCCGCGTGATGGACTCGAAAATCCTGATCGAGCAATTCAATGCGCTCCGGTGCGTCCGCTGTCGCGCTGCCTTTTGGCGAACTGTACACCTCGCTGCAAACCGGCGTGGTGGACGGTCAGGAGAATCCGCTGGATACCATTCAGCGCATGAAATTCTACGAAGTGCAGAAATATCTGGTGTTGTCCGACCACGGCGCAATGGAAGACGTCGTTTTGTTTAATCCGTTGTGGTGGAACAGTCTGCCCGAACAGCACCGGCAGGTGATCGTCACGGCTTTCGCTGAAGTAGTGCCGGCATTGCGCAGTCATAAAGCGGCGGCGGTCAAGAGCGCCTTGTCGGTGATTGCCGAGGCGGCATGGATATCCGCGAAATTACAGCGGACGAACGCTCGGCGCTGCGTGAGCGCATGTATCCGCCGGCGCGTGCGGCCTATCTTGAGCGTGCCGGCAGTGAAGGCGAGCGCCTGATCGAGAGCTACAGAAAGCCTACGCTGAGGTGGCCGGTCAGCAGTGAGCCGGATTCCTGTGAATGGTACATCTCGGGCAGTCGGGGCGTCCGCGCTGTGGCTGCCCGCTGTTGTCAATATTGCCCTGGCAGATAAAGGACTACACAGACTGTGAGACTGCTGGCGCTGCTGCGCAGGGTCGAGCGCACCTTCCTGGTCGGGGTGTTTCTGGCTATGGCTTTTCTGTTCTGCATCAATATTGTCGCGCGCGAAGTGGGCTTCGGCAGTCATACCGTCTGGATCGAAGAGGCGGTGCGTCTGCTCAATCTTTTTCTGGTTTTCTGTGCGCTCGGACTGGCGCTGGAGCGTAGCCGTCATGTCGGTATCACTACTTTACGCGACCAACTGCCCGCTGCACTGCGCCGACCGTTGCTAAAACTCATTGACGCAGTAGGCGTGCTGTTTTCGCTCTATTTCGCCTATCTGGCTTCGGTGCTGGTGGATTTTGTGCTGCAGACCGGCCAGCGCAGTCCGACCTTGGAACTGCCGATGGGCTGGATTTATGCTGCGCCGGTGGTCGGCTTTGGTTTGCTTACCACTGCGCTTCGGGCTAAGCCTGTGCGGTGTGATTGACCGCTTTCAGCGCGCCGGACGCCGGGGACAGCGCTTGATGCTGGTGCTGGTTATTGCGCTGGCGGTGCTGTTGCTGGTGCTGGGTTTGAAATGTTCTGGTGCTCGGTATTCCGGTACTGGCGATCAAAACCCTGTTCTATGGCACGCTGCCGGATGTTGCGCTGATTCAGAAAATTCTCGGCGGCATCAATCATTCCACCTTGCTGGCTATTCCTTTCTTTGTGCTGGCCGCCGAATTCATGGCCTCGGGGCGGATGCCCGCCGGCTTATTGATCTGGTGCAAGCACTGGTCGGACATACCCGCGGCGGTATCGGTCATACGGTGATTGGCGGCTCGATGGCGTTCGGCTCGGTGTCCGGTTCGGCGCCTGCCACAGTAGCCGCACTCGGGCGACTGCTGTATCCACAACTAAGACGCACCGGTTATTCGGACCGTTTCAGTCTCGGCTTGATCGTGTCTAGTGCCGAAACCGCGCTGCTGATCCCGCCTTCGATCACGCTGATTATCTACGGCTGGATGACCGGCACATCGGTTGCCAGTCTGTTCGCCGGCGGACTGGCATCGGCGTTGTGCTCGGTCTGGCGTTCGCGCTGATGGTCATGATCGAAGCGCGTCGCTCGCAGGTTGTGCGATCACCCCGCATGAACGCCGGCCAGCGCTGGCAGACCTTGCGCTCGGCGGGTTGGGCGCTGGGCATGCCGCTGATTATTCTTGGTGGTATCTACGGTGGTTTTTTACCCCGACCGAAGCCGCTGCGGTCAGTGTGGTGTATGCCCTGCTGATCGAAACTCTGGTGTATCGCGATCTGAGTTTGAGCAAACTGGTGGCGATAGTGGAACGGGGTGCGATTGCCACGGCGGTGATTTTTGTCCTGCTGGCGTTTGGCGGGGCGCTGTCGGATTTCATTACGCTGGCTCAGGTGCCTAATGCAATCAGCGGTTATCTGGCAGCGATTGAGGCCGGCCCCTCTATTTCTGCTGGTCGTTAATCTTTGCTTTTTACTGGCCGGGATGTTTATTGATCCCAATTCGGCGCTGCTGATTCTGGTGCCGCCGCTGTTTCCGGTGGCCACTGCGCTCGGTATCGACCCGATTCATTTCGGTATGGTGGTGACACTGAACATCAGCCTCGGCATGATTACGCCGCCGTTCGGGCTGGATATCGTCGTTGCCTCATCGACGCTCGACAAACCGGTCATGACGATTATTCAGGGGGTCTGGCCTTTTGTTGTGACCAATCTTCTGGTGCTGGCGGTGGTGACCTATGTGCCGGGTATTTCATTGTTTATCCCGCGGCTGCTGTTTGGTTAGCCAGGCTTCTCGTTGTGTTATTTAAATGCCGGTCCCAATAATTGACGCGGCTAAGCCTCAAATTTAATCACGCTGTTTGTCGGTAACAGGTACAGGCGATGGCTTCCAGCCCGGTGCGATCAAAAATGTGCAACACCCCACGACGATAGCCGATCAAGCGCTGGCGCTGTAGCACGCCGGCTGCATTGCTGACCGCCTCGCGCCGGACCCCCAGCAATCCGGCCAGTGTCTGATGGGTCATCGGGAGTGAATCGGCACTGCTGCAATCGTCAGTCATGAGCAGCCAGCGGGCCAGGCGGGCCGATAGCACATGGAAGCGCCCGCAGGCCGCGCTTTGGATGACTTGTGCCAGCAGCGTGTCGGTATAGTGGCGCAACTGCTCCGGAAGCGGCCCCTCTTCCTGGCACATCTGGCGCAACCTTTCGGCCGGCAGCCGCAGTGCTGTTCCGGCAAGATGCACCTGTGCCCCCCAACGTGCCGAATGGGCACCTAAAAACACCGGCAGTCCCACCAAACCCTCGAAACCGACCAGACCGACGGCCAGTGGGGGCCGGTGATCGACCTGATAGATCAGGACGGTTACCGCCCCGGTCGGAAAATAGACGTAACGCAGCGGTTCACCAGGCACGTGGAGGTGCTCGGCTACTTCCAGTTCAATCGGCTCCCACTGTGCCTTAAGCTGAGCGTATGCGTCTGGCGGCAGTGCAGCCAGCAATCGGTTATGCATGGACGGACCTGAAGGACTCGGCATCGAGACTCCTGAATGAGTAGGCGGGCTAGCGCGCCCTGATGGCTATCCTGCGGGAATCACCACTGCGCCTACTATCAACTAAGGGTAATAGCATGAACGATTGTCATTATTCACAGGGTTCCGTTCGCTGTCGGTGCGCTAGCGCACCGAGTGCACAGTATCGTAGTGCTGAGCGGATGACACAGAAGTCGGCCGATCTGGCCGTTGCCGGGCGGCTGGGATAAATCTGTTGAGCGCAAGCGCAGCAGCGTGTCGATATTCAGGCACAGTCCGAAGCGCTAAAAAAAGTAGCGTCTTACAATAGAGTAAAAATCTCTATTGTTTGCGGCCTACGCTTATTAGGTAGCGGGCGAGTCAGGGCGGGGGAGCAGGCGATCAAATTCCGTTTTAACCACCTGATAGCATTCGCACACCCGTGCTTCGAGCCCCGGTCGGTCAAGTACTGTGATGCGACCGCGGCTGTAATCGATCAGGCCGGCCTTCTGTAATTTTCCGGCAGCCTCCGTGACACCCTCGCGGCGCACGCCCAGCATATTGGCGATCAACTCCTGCGTCATCGTTAGCGTGTTCGAGTTTAACCGGTCCAGGCTTAATAGCAGCCAGCGGCACAGCTGCTGATCAACCGAATGATGACGATTGCACACGGCGGTCTGCGACATCTGTGTCAGCAGCGCCTGAGTGTAACGCAGCAATCGATGGTGCAGCGCGCCGATGCGCTTAAATTCCCGTTTCAGAATGGCCCCGTCCAGTCGGTAGGCATGGCCGGCGCTTTGCACCAGTGCCCGGTTCGGCATCGTTTCGCCCCCCATGAACAGCGCCACTCCGATAATGCCATCATTGCCGACTACGGCGATTTCGGCTGATGCACCATCTTCCATGACGTACAGCAGGGATACGATTGAGGTCGTGGGGAAATACACATGATGCAGCGGGTTACCGGATTCGTAGAGCACTTTACCGAGTGGCATGGGCACCCATTCCAGATCTGCGTACAACGTCTGGAATTCAGCTGCGGGCAAGGCCGCGAGCAGGTGATTTTGTTGCGGATGATGCGATTCAGACATGGCATTTAGTCCAGATTATGATGCAAAAAAGCCCTTACGCTGGTGCAGGCGGTTGCGCCGGTTAGCGCTATGAAGTTTACCCGTTCCGCCCGTTTCATGGACGGTAACGCACAGCCTGTTGTCATGCTCCATTTCCCACCCCGAACGATGATCTAACGGTGATCTTATGTACGTCAGCGCACAGACATGATCACAGACTAACCGTATGCTTGATGACATTCTAGCCCAAGCTTGAAGGCAAGCATCAGGTTCAGGTCATCATGTGCGTTAATGAACAGCACCCGGTGGCCTATGCATACTCTACAGCAACACTGTAATTCACACGGGAGAGCACCACAAATGTCAACACAGTACGGTAGCGGCGGCCAGCCCGGCCCTGATATTGAGGCTCTGATCCGGCAGGGACAGGAGAAGCTGCAGCAGATTCTGCCAAGTGGTGGTCCGAGCGGCGTGATTATCCTGGCCATCATTGCGCTGGTTGCCCTGGGCGCATGGACTAGCTATTACACGGTGCCGAGCGACTCGGTCGCGGTCGTGCAGCGATTCGGCAAGTATCTTAAGGACGTTCCGCCAGGACTGCATTTCAAGCTGCCACTCGGCATGGATATAGCCACTATTGTTCCCGTCAAACGTCAGCTTAAGCAGGAATTCGGCTTCATGACCCCAGGCGCGGGCGATCCCTATCAGGGTGCGCCTCGCGACGGCAGGCGGGAAACCGAGATGGTGACGGGCGACCTGAACGCCGCACTGGTGGAATGGGTGGTGCAATATCGCATCTCGGATCCCGTCAAGTTCCTGTTTGAAGTGCGGGAACCGAGCGAAACCCTGCGCTACGTGTCTGAGTCTGTGATGCGGGAAGTGGTCGGCGATCGTACCGTGGACGAGGTGATCACCATTGGACGACAGGAAATCGAAACGGAAGCGCTGACCAAAATGCAGGCGTTATCAAGCAAATACGTTATGGGGATCAGCATCGATCAGGTGCAATTGAAAAACATCAACCCGCCCCAGCCTGTGCAGGAGTCGTTCAACGAGGTCAATCAGGCTCAGCAGGAGAAAGAAAAGCTGATCAACGAAGCCCGGCGTGATTACAACAAGGTCATCCCGTTGGCCGAGGGTGAAAAAGATCAACGTATCCGTGAGGCTGACGGCTACCGGCTCAAGCGGATCAACGAAGCGGAAGGCGATGTCGCCCGGTTCAGCGCTTTACTGGCGGAATACAGCAAGGCCCCGGAGGTCACGCGCCGGCGTATCTACATCGAGACCCTGCAGGACGTTATGCCGACCATACGCTCGAAAATCATCATTGATGAACAGGCGCGCAGCATTCTGCCCCTGCTGAATCTCGATGCCCAGAATGGAGTTCAGCCATGAACAAGCAAATCGTATTTCTTGCCGTTTTGGCCATCGGGGCCTATGTTTTGATGAGCGCAATTTACACGGTGAACGAAGTCGAGCAAATCATTATCACCCAGTTTGGTAAACCGATCGGCGAGCCGGTGACGACCGCCGGTCTGAAGCTCAAGGTGCCTTTTATTCAGGACGTCAATCCCATCGAAAAGCGGGTGCTCGAATGGGACGGCAGTCCCTCGGATATGCCGACCAAGGACAAGCTTTATATCTCGGTCGATCTGTTTGCCCGCTGGCGCATTACCGATCCGCTGCAGTATTTTCTGCGTTTGCGCGATGAACGCAGTGCGCAGTCCCGCCTGGACGATATCCTCGGCAGTGAGACCCGTAACGCGGTCGCCAAGCATGAGTTGATCGAAATCATTCGCACCACCAAGGATCGTGTGCCGCTGCGTGACGCCCTGCTGACGGATGCGGAACGAAAGCTCGATATGGGCTCACTGGTGCCGATCCAGAAAGGCCGCCAGCTGGTCGAACAGGAAATCTTTGCCGCGGCCGCTGAGAAGGTTCAGGTATTTGGTATCGAATTGCTCGATATCCGGTTCAAGCGGATCAATTATAACGAAAGCGTGCGTCCCAAGATCTACGATCGGATGATCAGCGAACGGCGCCAGATCGCGGAACGCTTTCTGTCGGAAGGTAACGGCGAAGCCGCCAGAATCCGCGGCAATCGGGTGCGCGACCTGAACAAGATCCAGTCAGAAGCCTACCGGCAGGTTGAGGAGATCCGTGGCGTAGCGGATGCGCAAGCCACCGAAATTTATGCACGGGCATACAACCAGAGCCCTGAAGCAGTGGCATTCTATGAATTCACCCGAACCATGCAAGCCTATAAGGTCATCATCGCCGAAAACACAACCCTGGTTCTTTCCACAGACAGTGACCTCTTCAAATTTCTGAAGGGTATGAACCCGGATGGAGAGGACGTTCTGGCTCCAGACTCAAGGAGTATCCGATAATGTTGAATTTTCCGAACCCAAACCGCAGTTTCGATGCGACGCGCAATCGTGTCCGATTTTGGGGATATGACAGAGCGCTCGAGATTTCATTTTTTGTGGAAGCAGACGCGCTCCAGAAGTTATGTCCGGAGATGATTACCGCTGAAAGTGGATTCCTCACGGCCTTTGATGCTTCCCGGAAACAGATTAATGAGGCTGCAGACTACGTCTATGCGCATGGTGGCCGCAAAGGCTCCTACGCTTACAGCCTGACAGCGAAGGATTTTTAGAACTATTTAATAGTTGTGGCACCGGACTCCGGTGGAGTCCGGCAAGAACTGGATGGCCCAACAACCCTGCACAATGACCGCTATGGCTGCTCTATCGAGACGCATTGAGGGCTTGCCACATCACTCCTGATTACTGGATGCCAAAGAACGTCGACATGAATTCGGCGTGACCGGAACTCCAGCATCGCCGTCGTTCTCCGACCTCGCCTTGACCCGACTGCGGCTGTGATTCCGGGTACTTTGTCCGCAAACCCACACTAGCTGACAAGATGCTCCGGTTGACGAATCCCAAACCTGACCGAAAACCCTTTCCATTGGAGAAAGAGGCACCTTACGAACATACTACCGCTCGGCCTATTTGTCCCCAGTTCGGATGGGGGCGTATGACTCCGCCCCTTCGTTATTTTTTCCGGTCTCGCTATCGGTCACAGCCATGGAATAACACGGCCCCGGTGCGGGAAGAGCTTTTCAGCATCGAACGGCTTGAGCAGCACGCGGAGAGCCTTGCGGCAGCACAGTCGGTAACGCTGAAACCGCCAACCGTCCTGTCCTTGCTCGCACGGCTAAACGACAACGCCAGGGTGTTGCTTGCTGCCTATCGAGCAAGCGCCATAGAGCTGGAAAGCGGCCGGGATGTTGTTCCTGCTGCCGAATGGCTACTCGACAACTATCACCTCGTCGAAGCGCAGATTCGTGAAATCCGTGATGATCTGCCCCTTGGCTATTATCGCCAGCTGCCGAAACTGGCGAATGGACCCTTCGTCGGTTACCCAAGAGTATTCAGCCTTGCCTGGGCCTTCGTCGCCCATACTGACAGCAATTTCGATCCGGACAGTTTGCGTCGTTTTATTGCCGCCTATCAGCGGGTTCAACCCCTTACGATCGGCGAGCTGTGGGCTGTTGCGATCACGCTGCGGATTGTCCTCATCGAGAATCTGCGCCGGCTGACCGACCAAATCACAGCCGGAAGATGCACCCGTGCCGATGCCGATGCCCTGACCAGCCGGCTTCTCGCATCAGGGGGTGCCCGATCCGCGCTTGAAACGGACATTTCTACGCGTTCACCTGAACCTTTGTCAGCAACCTTCGCTGCACACCTCGCCAAGCGACTGAGAAACCAGGATCCAATAACAACGCCGGCGCTGGGATGGCTGGAGGAACGGCTCAAATTTCAGGGCACTTCAATCAATGAAGTAGTGCAGCATGTGCAGCATAGACAGGGCGCATCCAACCTCACGGTGCGCAATATCATCACCAGCATGCGGCTGATTTCCGATATTGACTGGGCAGAGCTGTTCGAGAGCGTGAGTCTCGTGGATGAACGGTTGCGCGCGGGGAGCGCTTTTGCCGCAATGGATTTTCCGACCCGTGATCTCTACCGCAGCGCGATCGAACAGCTGGCTCGGGGGTCTTCCGCCTCGGAGTTCGAAATCGCTGATCTTGCTCTAAAGTCGTCCCATGTGGCGGCGGCTGAAGCAGTCAATGCTATGGAGGCGGAGCGCGTTGGCGACCCCGGCTACCACCTGATCGCCGAGGGTCGGCGCGCACTTGAGCAGATCATCGGATTTCGGCCGCCACTCCGGCTGTTGATCAGTCGCTTCAACATGGGCCTCGGTATTGGCGGCTATGTCGGCGCGATTCTTTTTGTCACCACCGGGTTGATGGTACTTGCGTTATGGGCGCTGGCGATTTCCGGTCTTACTGGCGGCTGGCTCGCGCTGTTTGCTTTGGTCGGGTTCCTACCGGCGACCGAAGCCGCGACGGCGCTCATCAACCGCGGGATAACCTGGAGTTTTAGCGCGACGACCTTGCCAGGCCTTGAGCTTACGACAGGTGTTCCCCCATCGCTTCGAACGCTCGTGGCCGTGCCCACGCTGCTGACCAGCGAAGCCGACCTGCTGGAACAGGTTGAACGGCTGGAGGTTCACCATCTCGCAGGTGCCGGCGGCGATCTGACCTTCGCTCTGTTATCGGACGGGGTTGATGCGGAGCAGGAGATACTGGCAGGCGATGCCCATTTGCTCGCCGTGGCCGAAGAGGCGATCGGGCAACTGAATCGCCTGTACGGGCCAGGCCCCGGCGGCAGCCGCTTCCTCCTGCTGCATCGGCGCCGAGTCTTCAATGCAAGCGAGAACAAATGGATGGGATGGGAGCGCAAAAGAGGCAAGCTGCATGAACTTAACCGTCTACTGCGTGGAGCCACTGATACGACGTTCATGCCCAGCGCTGCGCACACACCACGCGTGCCGGCCGACGTGCGTTACGTCATCACCCTGGATGCCGACACCATGCTGCCAAGAGACGCGGCACTCCGGCTGATCGGCAAGATGGCGCATCCACTGAATCGGCCGAAGTTCAGTAGCGTCGAGCAGCGCGTTATCGACGGTTACAGCATTCTGCAGCCGCGTGTTACACCTACTTTACCGGTCGGTCGTGAAGGTTCTCTCTATCAAAGAGTCTTCTCTAGTCCCGGCGGTATTGACCCCTATGCAGCAGCCATATCGGATGTCTATCAGGACCTCTTCGGTGAGGGTTCCTATATCGGTAAAGGCATCTACGACATTGATGCCTTCGAGGCCTCACTCTCCGATCGCGTCCCCGAGAATGCGCTGCTCAGCCACGATCTTTTTGAGGGGATTTTCGCGCGTGCAGGTCTGGCCTCCGACGTTGAGGTGGTGGAGGAATTTCCGTCTCGCTACGATGTCGTCAGCAAGCGTCAGCACCGCTGGACGCGAGGCGACTGGCAGCTTCTTCCCTGGGTATTCGGACGCCAGAAGGGGCGTCAGGCGGTGCCGTTACTGGGCCGCTTTAAGATGCTGGACAATCTGCGACGATCACTGCTTGCTCCGTTGATATTGATCGCTTTCGGCCTCTGCTGGTTGCTACCAACGCCGTCAAGCCTGGTGGGAACCCTGCTGGTTCTCGCCGCCGTAGCGATTCCGGTATTCCTGCCGACTTTTTTTGCAGTGCTGCCACATCGCTCCGGCATTCGCCTGCGCAACCACCTGCGCATGTTTGCTGCTGACCTGCAGCTCGCGATCATGCAATTCCTGCTTTCAGTTGCCTTCCTGCCTGATCAGGCCTGGCGCATGCTTGACGCCATTGTGAGAACGCTGGTGAGGTTGTTTGCGACACGCCGCCATCTTCTTGAATGGACGACGGCCGCACAGTCAACGGGAAGTCCGCGGCTGACGCTCCGCGGCTTCTACAAGCAGATGTCGGGTGGAACGTCGTTTGGGCTCGTTATGACCGGCAGTGCGGTCGTTTTCGCGCCGTCATCCTGGCCGCTTATCCTGCCTTTTGCACTGCTATGGCTGACAGCACCCGCACTTGCCTTGTGGAGCAGCCGGTCGCCAACAGCCGCGCAACAGCTCGCGGTTTCAGAGCTGGATGCGTGCGATTTGCGTCTCACGGCCCGGCGCACCTGGCGCTTCTTCGAGACATTCGTGACGCCGTCGGACAACATGCTGCCGCCGGACAATTTCCAGGAGAACCCGGAACCAGTTATCGCGCACCGGACGTCACCCACCAACATGGGGCTTTATCTGCTCTCTGCCATCGCTGCCCGCGATTTTGGCTGGGCAGGAACTATCGAAACTGTCGAGCGGCTGGAATTAGCGTTCACCTCTATGCAAAAGCTGCCACGGTTCAAGGGCCATTTCCTCAACTGGTACGGGACACAGGATCTGCAGACACTTGATCCCGCTTATGTCTCATCTGTCGACAGCGGAAATCTCGCCGGTCATCTGATTGTGCTTGCCAATGCCTGCGAAGAGTGGGGAGATGCTCTTCTTGCTGCACCGAATGCCCGGCTCGGCATGATGGATAATCTACGACTGGCACGTGAGGCCATCGACACGCTGGACGTCGCGAATGGCGGGCGCGGGCAGCAGCTCGTTGCCATCCTTGACGAGATTGAATCCCAACTCGGTGGGGCGCAAACGATTGAGGCACTCTCTCCGATACTAAATCGGCTTACTGACAAGGCCACCAGGGCGGCCCACAGTATCTTGCCCAGAGCCGGAGATGACAGTTCTCTGGAGCTGTTTTTTTGGATCGAGATGCTGCGAAAAGTGATCGTCGAACATGGCCGTGATCGGCTTCAAATCGCCGCTGCGCCGCATCTCCTGAAAGTCCGATTGAATAACCTCGCCGACAGGGCGCGCGAGATGGCACTTGCGATGGATTTCGCGTTTCTTCTTGATCCCGAGCGGAAACTGCTGTCGATAGGCTACTCCCTTGCTGACAACAGCCTCGACCCCAGCTGCTACGATCTGCTCGCGTCGGAAGCACGGCTCGCCAGCCTGTTTGCGATAGCGAAGGGGGATGTTCCGACACGGCATTGGTTCCGCCTCGGCCGGGCTGCAACACCTCTCGGAAGTGGCTCGGCGCTGATCTCCTGGTCTGGATCAATGTTTGAATATCTGATGCCATCGCTGGTGATGCGGGCACCGGCCGGCAGCTTGCTGGAACAGACCAATCGTCTGGTGGTAAAGCGGCAGCAGTCTTATGGCTTGTCGCTGGGCATTCCATGGGGTATCTCGGAATCAGCCTATAACGCCCGCGACATAGAATTTACCTACCAGTATTCTAACTTTGGTGTTCCCGGTCTCGGCCTGAAACGCGGCCTCTCCGAAAATGTGGTAATTGCGCCCTATGCAACAGGTCTTGCGGCAATGGTAGACCCGCTCGGCGCACGACAGAACTTTACCCGCCTTGCGGCAATGGGCGCACGCGGTCGCTACGGTTTCTACGAAGCCCTCGATTTCACCCGCTCACGGCTGCCTGATAACGAGAACGTTGCCATCGTACGTAACTTCATGGCCCATCACCAAGGCATGACTATCGTTGCTATTGCGAACATCCTGCATGACGGTCAGATGCGCGCCCGTTTCCACCGCGAACCGATGATCCAGTCCTGTGAGCTCCTGCTGCAGGAGCGCCTGCCCAGAGACGTTGCCGTCGCGCAGCCACGGGCCGAAGAGGTGAATGCTTCCGCCGCCCAGGCCAGCAGCAGCACGCCAACGGTGCGCCGCATCCCGGCGTCAGCTGGAGGAGCCCCCGTAACACATTTGCTGTCGAACGGGCGCTATACAGTAATGCTAACCGCTGCAGGGGCGGGTTACAGTCGCTGGCGCGATCTTGCTGTGACCCGATGGCGGGAGGACACCACCCGCGACGACTGGGGTTCTTTTATCTTTCTGCGAGATATACAGAGCGGGCATGTCTGGTCTGCCAGCGCCCAGCCGGTCGGAAGCGACGCGGAATACGATTCAGTCGACTTTGGTGAAGATCACGCTGGATTCATCCTCAATGAGAGTGGCTTGACTACTAGCATGGATATTTTGGTCTCCGGCGAGGATGACAGCGAGGTTCGTCGAGTATCCCTGACCAACAGCGGACGCCATGCGCGTGAGATCGAACTCACATCCTACACAGAGCTGGCCTTGACACTGCCAGCTGCCGACAATGCACACCCGGCGTTCGCCAAGCTGTTCATCGTAACCGAGCATCTCGCCGAATTCGGTGCGCTCATAGCAACACGACGCCTGCGCTCACACGAAGAGTCGCAGGTATGGGCCGCCCATTTTGCTGTCGTGGAAGGCGAAATAGTCGCTGATCCGCAATACGAGTCCGATCGCGCCCGTTTTCTGGGCCGGAATCACACGGTCGGCGCGGCGGCTGCCATGGCGGATGGCCATCCCTTTCGAATACCGTCGGGACTGTTTCGACCTGATTTTTTCGCCTCGATATCGCGTCATACTTCGCCTGGCAAGAGCGCACGGACGGCTCTCTGGACCGTTGTCGGCCGTCGCTATCCGGAGCTGCTGGATCTCATCGATAAACATCATGATCGCAGCGCGTTTGGGCGGGCAGCAAAGACCCTGGCGTGGACTCAGGCCCAGGTTCAGCTTCGTCATCTGATATCGATGGTGAGGCGGCGAATTTTCAAAGGTTGGCCGCACCAGTCTTGCACGCTGACCCCCGTTTCAGAGCGCCCCGCGGACGATCATCCGTGGCTCGGGGCTCCCAGGCAGGTTTGTGGCCGCATGGTATTTCCAGCGATCGCCAATCGTTCTCCTGCGTATCGACAATATTGAGGATATCGTGTCTGCTGCGGGGCTCACGAATATTATGCCTCGCAGTTGACCCCGTCATCGTCAACGAGCATGATCGTCTTACCCGCAGGATCCAGGAAGGCGCATTGAGACCGCAATAAGGAGCAGTCAATCGCGACCGTGATTTCGCGAAACGGCGCGCTGCGCGCCGACCTCATGAGCGCTACCCGGGCTTTGTCAATCGGTCGCCCGTGTCGTTCTGGCTGGTGCGTCACGGGCCCATCGCCGACCAGCTCGAATCTGTATCCTGCAAACTGGCAACCCAGCCATCACGGCTCCACCGTCAGAAACCTTTACTGTCGGCACCGCAGCTATTACCGACACCAGAACCTTGAGTTCTTCAACGGCCTTGGCGGCTTCGGCCAGATGGGCGGGAATATGTCACCATCCCACGCTGGCCAAACGACACACCGGCGCCGTGGGTTAATGTGATCGCCAATCCCGGCTTCGGCTTCCAGGTAGCCGCAGATGCGGGAGTGGCTACACCTGGGCTGAGAACAGTTCGCAGAATCAGCTTACGCCTTCCTGGTCGAATGATCCGGTCGGAAATCCGCCCGGCGAGAGCGGATCTGGCGATTCGCGACGAAAAGACTTTGACTTCGAGTGGCAGCAGCCAATCCAGGACGGAACCTATATTGCTTCGCCACGGCCGCGGCTATAGCCGCTTTTCAACACCAGGCAAACGACATCGCACTTGAATTGCTGCAGTATGTGCCGCTTGCCGATCCGATCAAAATTTCACGGCTGACGCTTGAAAACCTCGGTTTCCCCGCCGGTTATCGGTAACCGCCTATGCGGAGTGGGTTCTTGGCACGTCGCGTGGCGCTTCGGGACCTTTCATTGTGACGGAAATTGATGCCAGCACCGGCGCGATGCTGGCCCGCAACCCCTGGAGCATCGCTTTCTCCAGCCGCGTGGCCCTTTCGCCGATCTTGGCGGTCGGCAGACATGGGATAGCGGACCGCACCGAGTTTCTTGGCCGTAACGGCGGACCTGCGGAACCCGCAGTGCTCACCGGAAAAACCCCGCTATCCGGTACAACCGGCGCCGGCCTGACCTCTGTGCGGCCTTGCAGAGCGTTGCTGCGGAGCTTGCTGCGGGCGAGACAGTCGAAGTCGTCTGGTTGGTCGGGCAATGATCAGTCGAAGAGGCACGGACGCTAATCGATCACTTATCGAGGTTGATCTTGATGCTGTTCTTGCAGGAGGTGACAGAGCACTGGGAGACATTGCTCGGCAATCCAGGTCAAAAAACCTGACCGGGCGATGGATATCGCTGCTGAACGGTTGGCTGCTTTATCAGACGCTCGCCTGTCGCATCCGGGCACGCTCGGCTTTCATCGGCCAGCGGCGCTTACGGTTTCCGCGATCAGCTACAGGACGGCATGGCGTTGACATTCGCCAGACCGACATGACACGGCAGCATATACTGCGCGCCGCCGCCGCCCGGCAGTTCGCCGAAGGGGATGTGCAGCATTGGTGGTTGCCGCATTCCGGGCAGGGCGTACGAACGCGAATATCAGACGACCGCGTCTGGCTCGCATTTGCGACAGCGACCTACATCACCTGTACAGGTGACGTCGCGATTCTGGATGAGATCGTGCCGTTTCTTGAGGGGCCCGACCCTGCGTCCCGGCGAGCACGACGCCTTTTTCCAGCCGATGCTCGCGGACGAAACAGCCTCGCTGTTTGAGCACTGTGCCCGCGGCCTGGATCAGTGCCTCGAACTGACCGGTGCACACGGCCTGCCGCTTATCGGTACCGGCGACTGGAACGACGGCATGGACCGGGTCGCAGGTGCGTGAAAGCGTATGGCTTGACATACAAGGGCAGTGGACCATCGAGCTTTTCACACCGCTGGCGAAAGGACGCGACGATGACCGTGCCCGGCGCTGGTTCGCGCATGCAGTCTCGGTGCGGAAGGCACTGGAACAGGAGGCCTGGGATGGTGAATGGTATCGCCGTGCAACTGATGATGGCACTTGGCTCGGCTCCAACAGAGCGAAGAATGCCGGATAGATTCCATCGCACAGTCCTGGGCCGTGTTGTCAGGTGCCGCCGACCCCGCGCGCGCTGCTGTGGCAATGGGCTCCCTGGAAGCACCTATCCGCCGTGACGACGGACTGGCCACCCTGTTCTCGCCGCCCTTCGACAAGGTGCCTCTCGACCCCGGTTATATCAGTTACCCACCGGGCTTGCGCGAAAATGGTGGCCAGTACAGCCATGCCGCCATGTGGGTGATCCTCGCATTTGCGAAGCTGGGTGAAGGTGATAAGGCCGGCGAGCTGTTCGCACTGCTAAACCCGATCAACCATGCGCGCACACCCGAGGAGGTTGAACGCTACAAGGTCGAACCCTACGTTGTCGCGGCCGACGTCTATTCCGTTTCGCCTCATGTCGGCCGCGGGGGATGGACCTGGTATACGGGCTCCGCTGCCTGGATGTATCGCGCCGGTATCGAGGGCATTCTGGGCATCCGTCGGGAGGGTGCTTTGCTGGTCATCGAACCCTGCATTCCAGCCGCATGGCCGGGGTTTGAAGCCACAGTAAAAATAGCCTCCACCCAGTACGATATCCGTGTGGAAACGTCACCACATTGCCTGGATGAGGTCATGCATGTCGTCCTTGATGGCGCGCGTATCCCTTGTGTTGAAGGTGGTGCCCGCGTCCCGTTGGATGGCGGCACGCATAGTTTGGTGATAAGGCGCTATGCGAAAAATAGCAAAGCAGGTTGAAATTGGGCCGTTATGCGAGCCTTGACGGCTTGATAAGCCACCAAACAGTTTGTAATCAAGGATTTCATCTGTGGCATTAATTTTAGTTGTCCTTTTTTGCACAGGTGCATCAGTTAGCAATCTTTGACCATTTTTTAGAACCCCGAATCCTTGGTCGGGGTGTTTTACTCACGGCTCTTACACTGTGCCGGCGGATCAGGGCTGTTGTGACTCGATAGCGGGGCAGGGTATCTTCATCCTGTCGCTATAATGTCATAATGTTCGCCTGCACCAGACCTTGAATGATTGCGACTGATAATTTTAAGAAACGTATTTTTCCCCAAGGAATCTCAGCCATGTCCACCGATGTTGCCCAAAGCACCCATGCTTACACCCAGGATCCCCGCAATGACAATATCCTGATTTATATCAATGGCGAGTTTTATCCGCGTGAGAAAGCCATGGTGTCGGTATTCGACAGTGGCTATATTCTCGGCGATGGCGTCTGGGAAGGCTTGCGTGTGCATCATGGCCGGATTGCTTTTCTGCAGCAGCACCTGAAGCGCTTGTACGAAGGTGCCAAAGCCATTGATATGGCGATTGGTTTAAGCAAAGACGAGCTGACGAAAGCTCTGTATGACACGCTGCAGGCCAATCAGATGCAGGACGGTGTGCATATCCGTCTGATGGTCACACGCGGTATTAAAGCCACGCCTTATCAGGACCCTCGGGTCACCATTGGTCCGGCCACGATTGTAATCATTCCGGAATACAAAAATCCCAAACCGGAAACGCTGACACAGGGCATTCGGCTGTTTACCGTGCATGTACGGCGCGGTTATCCGGATGTGCAGGACCCGAAGTGGAACTCGCATTCCAAGCTGAACTGCATCAGCGCCTGTATCCAGGCCGCCAAGGCCGGTGCCGATGAAGCCCTGATGCTGGACCCGCACGGTTTCGTGGCGACCTGCAACTCGGTGCATTTTTTCATCGTGCGCGAAGGCGAGGTCTGGACCTCCAGCGGCGATTACTGTCTGGGCGGTATTACCCGCAGTAATATCCTGCGCCTGTGCCGCGAGAATGCGATTCCGGCATTCGAGAAAAACTTCAGTCTGACGGATGTCTACGGCGCTGAGGAAGCGTTTGTCACCGGTACTTTCGCCGGGGTTTCGCCGGTCTCCGAAGTCGATGGCCGGGTGATCGGCGATGGTCAGCGCGGGCCGATGGTCGAGCGTCTGCAACAGTTGTATCTGGCTTTGATCGAGCGCGATTGCGCGGCCTGAGACTCTGTTTTAAGCAGGCCTTCCGGCATGTATAACTATCTTCCGGTTCTGTAAAACGGGATAACTTATGAACACTTACGTAGCCATGTGGTCGGGGCCGCGCAATATCTCGACCGCGATGATGCGGGCCTGGGAAAACCGCCCCGATACGGTCGTCTGGGA
>JAWKZG010000009.1:0-225881 GCA_041396125.1 Gammaproteobacteria bacterium
TGCTTACTAGGGCCACGATTACCAAAGAACAACCCTTGTCAGTAAGTTCACCGAGCTCATTAGTCGATCTCAAAGTTAAGTCATATCCATGCATACTGTCCACAATTCCAAACTTCGGCCATTCCAGGCATAGTGATAAATCTAGCACGGCAACACCATATTGCTCTGGGTTCAAGTCATCGCCCTCAAAAAACCCGCCCTTCCCCGGTTTCAATATGTCAGCCAATTCTCTGGCGCGCTTTTCAATATCCTCAAATTGGGTCAATTGTTGTTGGTTGCTTCTCAAGGCTTTTTTTATTTCACGCTTTGCTAAATAACAAGTCTCGACCAACATCTCAGGCCAATATGGCTTATCAGCGCGTGCATAACGACCAATCTCTTTCCAGACGCTTTCCATACGCTCATCGATCAATAGCCTCTTCATCGGAGCCAATGTCTTTTCAACAACCCAAGCCAGCTTGGGATTGGTTTGAACGTCATCCACAGGTATGGAGAAACGTTCAGCATGTGCTTCCTTTAACCGCTGTAGATAGTCATCTGATATTAATAGCGATTCGTAGTAATCAATTGCAGACTGGGGTGTCCAGGCAGGATATCTCAAGACGACACCTCCTTTTTGAATGGTGCGATTTGTCCAGATCGGTGGTCCAGTAATGCAACCGCCTTGGCTTTGTGCTCTGGAGCCAGATGTGCATAACGCAAGGTCATTTGAATATCGGCATGACCTAAGAGTTCACGCACGGTATTGAGGTCGACACCTGCCATGACCAACCGACTGGCAAAATGATGCCGCAAATCATGCAGCCGAAAATTTTCAATCTGAGCGTGGCGCAGTAAATTTTTCCATGCTGTTTTGATTGTCCCTAGAGGCTCACCATTTACATTTGGAAACACCAACGCTCCGCCTACTTCGCTTGTCACCGCCCACCAATCCCGCAACACTGCCAGTGCCTCGCTGTTCAGTGGCACATGGCGGGTCTGGCCGCTTTTGGCAACCGTGCCAGTCACAGTCAATTGAGCAAGCTTAAAATCCACCCGATCCCAGGTAAGATTGAACGCTTCACCACGACGCAACCCCGTGTTCATCAGCAGCAGTACGAGCGGTTTCAAGTAGTCAACGTATGCGATATTGTCTAAATCTAACAAAGGATCAAAGCCTCGCTCACGACGCCATTGGTTGGCCGATGCACGCTCACGACGAATCCTTGCCTCACGAGCGTCTAGCGCCGCGCGCAACCGCCCCTCCTCGTCCAAGGTCAAGTAGCGGATAATGGGATTCGTGTCCAACTTTAACGGCTTGACACTCGCCATCGGATTTTCTGGAATCAGTCCCCATTCAACCGCTTTCGATAGCGCCGCTTTTAGTCCTGCCACATAGCGATTGACGCTACTTCGTTTTTGACCACTGTTGAGCCGGCTTGAGCGCCATTTCTCAATCAGCCACGGCGTCAAATCCGAAAGTTTTTCATTTTGAAACACCGCAAAGGCCGCCTGTAATGCTACGACTGTAGCCTCACCGCGTTTGCGATTGACTCTGACCCAAAGGGCCGTATTCCGATTCAGGAAGCTACCAAGCGTATGCGCTTTGCGTGCCTTACGCAGCATCATCGGATCTGTTCCCTGCATAGCTTGGGCCAGGTCTCCTTGGCAGGTCGCGGGCTTGGGCTGCGGTGTAAAGTTCAGTGCTACCGAGTGTGATCCGCTTACCTCGACCGTACTCGACGATATAACTCATGCTGCCCGAGGGCTGGACCCGCAGCAAGAAGCCTTTTTAGCCGAGTATCACGAATCTCAAATGGCTTGGAGCGGGGTTTAGTGGTTGCAACAAGGCGGTTACCAATAATTGCTTGCATAGTTAAGTCCAAACATTCTGTAAGTGAACTATAAGTGCAAACTAATTATAAATCAGTAGATTTCGGTGAACCAGAGGGAACAAACTAAAACATATATCTATATGTTTTAATTATATATTATTGATCATTATGTTATACAGCGGTATATTACCGTCACTCATAATGATGGGGTCCCTAGTTCGAATCTAGGCATAGCCACCAATTTTCAAAGACTTACGCTAAATTGTAAATTTTTTATTTTATCGGAGGCCACCGAGGCCACGGTATTTTCAAATCCCCATTATTTTGCATAGCAGCACGTTGCACTTAATACTCGCAACATTAGCCAAACTCTGGCGAATTGCCGCTCGACCTATTCATAACAATAAATAGCGCGATTTTCATGGTCAGCGTTGTCGCTGACACAATTCACAAGCTGCTTACCGGGCAATTGCGCGGATAGATAGTCGTTCGACTCAGCCCACTCCCAGGTTGTAGCTGGCCGCCATATTCCTCCTGTCGCGACAGCGAATGGCGTAATTGACGCAGTTCGTCATCACTCAACAAATCGAGCCGCCATGTCGATTTTGTGTTTGTGGTGGAAGTGATTTCCAGACCCGAGTGGATTCGCCGCTTAAGCTGTAGTGCGCTCAATGCTTTGCCTATATGTGCAGCGCCCGCTAAATGCCAGGCTGCTGACTGCGCTTGATACCGAACAATTTGATCACCTCGTGATCATCGCCGCTAAAACGTCAAGTCACCTTTTGAGTATTGCCATACCTTAGCCTCAAGGGGTGCAATCCTTATGATTGATCACGTCCTGAGTGCTTTGAGTTACCTTCTCGGAATATCGCCAAAAATTCGCGTTCACTGATTTGAAAATCGCTGATATCGATAATTTTACCCGGTTGACCCTGCAGCCGCTCCAGCTCTCTACCCGCCGTTCAAGTCGATGCATGGGCTTGCTCCAGCGCCTCAACTCGGCGTGCCAATTCGTCAGTCTCGATAATCTTGGCTTGAGCAGCTACAGCAGACAGCAATTGCTGCGTTTGCTGGGGTGACAACATACCTGCAGCAGCAGCCTGCAGAATTGCATTGCCGGCATCTGCCAACGGTGCATCCTTTGGAAAGGGGAACGCTACGGGGGAGTCAGTTGCCTTGATCGGCGGACAGATGCGCTCCAGGCAGAGTCGCAGTGCAGTTGTGTCACCCTCTAATGCCAGATCTACTACTTTCTGAACCAGACTATCAGCATGTGGCTCCAACAGTTTGCGGTACTGGGTGCGCTTATCCGCAACGCCCTTGGGGCGGCCTTTGGGATTGCCACTTTCGCCTGTTTTAAATCGTGCCATCTGCTGTTCACCTGTTCAGATCAGGCATTGGCGCTTTGTCAGGTACGATCAGCACCGGCCTACCTACCCTCTCAGTCGCGTTCATGACAAGCTCATGCTGAGTGATAGCATCTGCCTCATACGGTATAACAACAACGCTTACAAGCAGATCAGCGGCGTTGCTGAGTTGTTCCAAGAATAAAATTCGGTTTTTGATATCCATACCCTGGCCTCTTAGACTGAAACGCATCAAATAATAACGACAGGTGACAATCCAGGTTCAGCGCTGAGGTTACCGTGTGCCTGACTGACATCGGTGAGTAGTCGCGTTGCCATTGCCTCTTCGGCATCAGCCGGTAAAATGATCAACTGCGGCCGATAGACTTGGCGTACATGGCATTCAAGTTTTTGAATCTGGCGAATCAGCATCATTGTTGTTACCGCAAGCCCATTACCGTGCTTGTGGCTTTTTCGCTCAAAAACAGGTGACAAATCGCTTCTCTAACTCGTTGTCCAGCTTCTGGACTGATGCGTTCTATACGATAAGGCGATCATTTTTGTCAGACCCAAATTGCCATTCCATTAAACACAAGCATAGGCCTGTAGTTTACTACAGAGTTTGATGATATTCAGGTTCCTGATGTGCATCCATTTTGCTGTACATGCAGACTTTACTCACCGCTGAGTCTTGCACCCACATGGCGACAATACTATTGGCATCAATCACGCCAATAATGCAAAGCCCGGCTATTTATCCAAAGCATAAGCAAGGAAGCACCGTATCGTTGCGACAAACAGCCATCTGGGTGGCGCTATAGCCGCTATCAGACAACACAATCAACTAACTGCTTCTGGCCTAGCGAGTGATGCTGGCAGCGCAAATTGCGAGGTCTATCATGCTCATTTTGATTTATTAACTTAATAATATTAAAACAGGTACAAAGGTAACCCCCAGCGTATGGAATCGATCTTCCTCTGAAATAACCGGTTCGGATCGGTAAGAATCGTTTTATTTAACATGTCAACTCAGTATATTTTGAAGCACTTTTCACTTTGGGAAGGTGTGTCTCGGTTCCCTTTTCGCCCCTAGCAGACGTGATCACAAACCCAAACACCTGTGGAGCATAAAAAATGAACAAGATGGAAAACCACTGGTTATCAATAAATAAGATTTGTAAGCATCTAGGCGTCAGCAATGACACCGCGTACAAAAGAATTGACAAGCACAACATGCCTGCTCCCCGCATGGGGTATCTTTGGAAGTTCAAGAAATATCAGGTTGATGCCTGGGTTGAGGCTGGTAGTGCGATGGACCACAACAAGAAGGGTTCTGACGAATGAAGATCATCGACAACATTAATTCTTTGCTGGGCGACGATCTGAAGGCTTCCATCCACCCCAAGGCCAAATTGAAGATCGCGGCATCGTGCTTTTCGATCTATGCCTATGAAGCTTTAAAGTCCGAGCTCGCAAAGATTGAGTCGTTGGAATTCATCTTCACGGCACCGACCTTCGTTCCCAACGAAGTCACCGACAAACTCAGAAAAGAACGCCGAGAGTTTTTTATCCCCAAGGCCAACCGGGAACGCAGCCTCTACGGCTCCGAATTTGAAATCCAGCTTCGCAATAAGCTCACCCAACGTGCTATTGCCCGCGAGTGCGCCGAATGGATGCGCCGCAAAGCCAGATTCCGCTCCAACAAAACCAAATCCCCGATGCAGCAGTTTGCCTGCATTCAGGGGCCTTCGCTGGAAGCGGCATATATGCCTTTGCATGGTTTCACCGCCGTGGATCTGGGATATCAGCAAGGTGATGCCGTTTCCAACATCGTCAACCGGGTAGACGAGACGGCCTTTACGTCGACATACCTTCAGCTTTTTGACCAGATCTGGAGTGACCCGACAAAACTTGAAGATGTGACCACCGCGATCTGTGATCATATCGCGTCGGTCTATCAGGAAAATTCACCCGAGCGCATCTATTTCCTGATGCTCTACAACATCTTCAGTGATTTCCTAGATGATATCGACGAAGACGTCCTTCCCAACGACCGCACGGGTTATCAGGATACGCTGGTCTGGAACAAGCTTTTCAACTTTCAGCGTGATGCCGCCATAGGCATTATCAACAAGCTGGAAACCTACAACGGCTGCATCCTGGCCGACAGCGTGGGGCTTGGTAAAACATTCACGGCTCTGGCCGTTGTGAAATATTACGAACTGCGCAACCGTTCGGTGCTTGTTCTGTGCCCCAAGAAACTCGCGGACAACTGGCTGAATTACAACAGCAACCTGACGACCAACATCTTCTCCAGGGATCGCTTCAATTATGACGTTCTGTGCCACACCGACCTGTCCCGCAACTCCGGAGAGTCGTTCGGCATTCCTCTGAACCGCGTTAACTGGGGCAATTACGATCTGGTCGTCATCGATGAATCGCATAATTTCCGCAACAACGATGCCGTTAAAGACCGGGAAACCCGCTATCAGAAGCTGATGAACCAGGTCGTCCGCCAGGGCGTTAAAACCAAGGTTCTGATGCTGTCCGCCACCCCGGTCAATAACCGCTTCAATGATCTGCGCAACCAACTCGCGCTGGCTTACGAAGGCGACTCTGAAAATCTCAGCAAGAAGCTGCGCACGGGCAGATCGGTGGAAGAAATCTTCCGCAATGCCCAAACGGTCTTCAACCAGTGGTCAAAACTGGCACCCGAGGATCGCACGGCGCGGGCTATTCTGGATTCCCTTGATTTTGACTTCTTTGAACTGCTTGACAGCGTCACCATTGCCCGTTCGCGCAAGCACATCCAGACCTTCTACGACACCAGTGACATAGGCCAGTTTCCCGAGCGCCGCAAACCGCTGTCATTCCATTCGCCACTGACCGGGCGCACGGATGTCATGAGCTTTAACGAGATCTTTGAACAGCTCTCGCTGCTCAAGCTCGCCGTTTATGCCCCGATCAGCTACATCCTGCCCAGTCGGCTCAAAAAATATGAAGACCTGTACGACACGCAGGTGGAAGGTGGCAAAGGGAAGCTGAAGCAGGCGGACCGCGAACGAAGCCTGCAGGCATTGATGACGACCAATCTGCTCAAGCGTCTGGAAAGCTCGGTTGAGGCTTTTCGACTTACCTTGAAAAGCCTGCGCGACAACCACAGCCGCACCCTGAGCAAAATCAATTCATTCAAGGTCGCAGGCGATGCTGGCAGCGTCTCTGACTGGACCGATAGCCTGGCAAACCTCGAAGCCGAGGAGGACGATATCCCAGTTCCGGATGACGCCGAGATCGGCGGCAAGGTGAAGATAAACCTTGCCGACATGGATCTTCCATCATGGGAACATGACCTGAAGGTTGATCTGGAATTCATTAACGCCTTGCTGGAGTCCATGGCAAAAGTCACACCCGAGGACGACGCCAAGCTGCAACACCTGAAAGCCCTGATTCTCAGCAAGATTGAAAACCCTATCAATGACGGCAATAGAAAAGTCCTTGTTTTTACTGCCTTCGCCGATACAGCGAATTACCTCTACAACAACCTAGCGGACACCCTACTGGCAACGCAGAGGCTGCACACCGGAAAAGTAACCGGCAAGGATGCGCCGAAATCAACACTCAGAAAGAACTATGATTTCCAGTCGCTCTTGACGCTTTTCTCTCCTCGCGCCAAGGAGAAGGCTCAGGTGTTGCCAAATGAACCAGCTGAATTGGACCTGCTGATTGGCACCGACTGTATCTCCGAAGGGCAGAACCTTCAGGACTGCGATTACCTGGTCAACTATGACATCCACTGGAATCCGGTTCGCATCATTCAGCGATTCGGCCGGATCGACCGCATCGGCTCCATCAACAAGACCATCCAGCTGGTGAACTATTGGCCCGACATTTCTCTGGATGAATACATCAATCTCAAGGAACGGGTTGAAAACCGGATGGTCATTGCCGACGTGACGGCCACCGGCGACGACAACGTCCTCACGGCAAAAAGCAGTGAGATTTCGTATCGAAAGGAGCAACTCCGGCGCTTGCAGGAAGAGGTGATCGAACTGGAAGACCTTAAAACGGGTGTTTCCATCACCGATCTCGGCCTGAACGACTTCCGGATGGATCTGCTGAACTATGTCAAAACCAATGGCGACCTTGCCAACGTGCCCAATGGCATGCATGCGGTTGTCCCAGCCAGGCCCGCAATGGGATTGCACCCTGGGGTCATCTTTGCCCTGCGCAACCGCAATCATGAGGTCAACATCAATCAGCAGAACCGGCTGCATCCTTACTACCTGATCTACATCTCTGGCGACGGCCAGGTCATCGCCAACCACACCGAGGTCAAACCACTGCTAGACCTGGTTCGATCCAGCTGCAAGGGACAACCGGAACCCATTCAGGCGGTCTGCCGCCTCTTCAATCAGCAGACCGACGAAGGCCGGAACATGAAGGCTTGTTCCGACCTGCTGAGTACCGCGATCCGCTCGATGATCGACGTCAAGGAGGAAAAGGATCTGGACAGCTTGTTCTCTGGCGGCAGAACCACCGCCCTGGTGAACACTATCGCCGGGCTCGATGACTTTGAGCTCGTCGCCTTTCTCGTGGTGCAGGAGGAAGGATGACAGCCGTGCTCTTCGACTATCCAAAGAAAGCCGCCTTCGGACGCGTGCTGCCCAAGAACAAAATCTACGAGCACGGAAGCGTAAGTAGCGCCGTCAGACAGTTGTTTGTACGGCAGGTGGAACAGATTGTCTGGCAGCACAAGCTTGCCCCGGAGACAGTCAACCTGAAGGCATCAAAGGCCGTGCCTGAAATCCAGATCTTCAGTATCACGCTCAAGGGGGACGAACTCAAACCCGAGGTGCTGCGCTGCATTGACCTGGCCATTCCCTTCCCGATCATTTTTGAGCTTCGGTTCGACGGGAAAGTAAAACCTGTCGCCGCCTTTAAGCGGCCGAGTGAATCGGATGCCAGCAAGTGGGTCATCAGCGAATATTTCGATGGCGATTGGACAGCCACCGATACGCCACGCAAGCCCCTGCCGATGGTTTTCGACCTCGAGGCGCTTTACGGCCATTTGCTGATGCCCCTGATGCCGTACCCGGCACGGCCGGGCGAAGACCTGCAAAAGCGGGTGGAACGGATGGAACGCATTCGGCTCAAGCACCGGGAGCTGGAGCGTTGCGAGGCCCGGCTCCGGAAAGAGAAACAATTTAACCGCAAGGTCGCAATCAACGCCGAGCTGCGTGACCTGAAACAAGAACTTGAAAATCTGACCCGTCCGCTGTCTGCCAGCGGGGCGGCAGTCACACCCTAAAGGACGGACATGATGGAAAAGATGAAAATGCACTCCCCGAACCTGACCCAGGAAAACATCGCCCGTATCCGCGAGCTGTTTCCCGGCTGCGTGACCGAGGCCCAGGGCGAAGGCGGTCAGTTAAGGCTGGCGGTCGATTTCGACCAGTTGCGGCAGGAGTTGTCCGAATCCATCGTGGAAGGCCCACAGGAGCGCTACCACCTCAACTGGCCAGGCAAGCGGGAAGCTCTGCTCACCGCCAACGCACCCATCGCCAAGACCTTGCGCCCCTGTCGGGAAGAGAGCGTGGATTTCGACACCACGAAGAATCTGTTTATTGAGGGCGATAACCTGGAGGCCTTGAAGCTGCTCCAAGAGACCTACCTAGGCAAGGTCAAGATGATCTACATCGATCCACCGTACAACACGGGAAACGACTTTATCTATGAAGACGATTTTGCCGAGAGTACCAATGAGTTTCTGAAAAGGTCGAACCAGAAGGATGAGGACGGCAATCGGCTGGATAGCGAATACGGAGGCCAATGGCGGTTTCATTCAGATTGGCTGTCGATGATGTATCCTCGATTGCGCCTTGCGAGAACCTTCTTGCAGATGACGGTGCAATCTGTATGTCGATAAGCGATACAGAGCTGAAGAATATTATAGCACTCGGGAATGAGGTATTCGGCGAGCAGAACTATATCAATACCATTAGTGTGATGGCAAAGGTTTCGCTGGCGCATCTGGAGGCGGAGAGGACAACGCCTAAAAAAAATATCGAATACATTGTCATATTCGCTAAGTCGCTTGAGACATTCACTTGGCGCACCTGTACACAGAGCGGTCTTTAGTTGATGTAATTAATGAGATGTGAAGCTGGAGAAAGCTGGAAGTACACGAGCATCATTCTAGGAGCAGATGAAAGAACATACTTTGGCAAAGTAAAGGATGGCGATGGCAATGATATAAAATATACAAGCGAAAAGGCGTTAGGCGTACAACGATTAGCAAGGTATGTCGGGATGAAGGTATCGGTGAGTCTGAAGCCTATAAGAAATATTTCAGACAAATCTTCTCGGATACAATGCACAGACCAGCATTCGCACCCGCGTAATCGACGCAGTAGGAAGCCTGGACGACGGTGAAATACTTGAAGTTGAATACGTTCCACGTTCTGGCAGATAAGGGCGAAAAAGTCACACATACATACATCAGTCCTACGGTTCGCCGAGTGATCTACACGATGTGGCTGATGCCAGCAGTGATCAGATAATTAAGAAGGAAAGCTTGAACATTCTGGGATCATTTTGACTACAACAATGTTGGCAAAGAAGGAGGTATACCATTCCCAGATGGGAAGAAACTGATGAGTCTTTGCGAACGCATTGATCTATATAAGGCTGGGGAAGGGGTTTTCATGGATTTCTTTGCGGGCTCCAGCTCATTTTCTCACGCAGTCATGCAGGCAAACGCCAAAGATGGAAGGTCTCGTTATTTCATCGCTGTTCAACTCGACGAGAATATCGACGAAAAGAGCAAGAAATATAAATCAGTTCTTGGCTTTTATAAAAAGGAAGGAATCCCCTTAAATATTGCTGATATATCCAAGGAACGTATCCGTCGGGCCGGAAAAAAATTCTGGAAGGCAAATGTCACGAGGGCTGGAACAAAGACATCGGCTTCCGCGTCCTCAAGGTCGATTCATCCAACATGGCCGACGTCTACTATACGCCGGACGCCATTGAGCAAGGCCAGCTGAAGATTTTCACCGACAACATCAAGTCGGATCGCAAGCCCGAAGACCTGCTCTTCCAGGTGCTGCTGGATTGGGGCGGATCTTTCACTCATCCGAAAAGAGACCATCCGCAGGCAAGACCGTCTTCTTTGTCAATGAGTGCCGCCCTATGATCTTGTCGCCTGCTTCGATACTGGCGTGAATGAGGATCTGGTTAAGGAGTTGGCCCGGTTTGAGCCACTGCGAGTTGTGTTCCGCGATACCGGTTTTGTCTCCGACGCCGTCAAGATCAATGTGGAGCAGATCTTTAAGCAGATGTCTCCGGGCACTGAAGTAAAAGCAATTCTTAGGGGAAGTGTGAATCCAGCAGAATTGAATGCCCTGTTAACATCCCTGATTGCAACCTGGGAGAATGAAATCGTCGAATTCAAGCAGGCGGGCAACGACTACAAAACCGACAAGATTGGTGAGTATTTTTCCTGCCCTTGCGAATGAAGCCAATCTTGCGGACACGGGCAAGCCTGGCTGGTGTTTGGTATCAACAACAAGACCCGCCTATCGTCGGTTCAGATTACCGCTCAGATCCGAGAGACTGCAAGCCACCAAGATCCAAATTGCAGAACAGTACGGAACCTTGCATTACCTTTCGGAATATCTACGAGTTGCAGCATGATCAGGGCGAGTGGTTTTGTTTGAGATTCCCGCCGCCCCCTTAGGAATGCCGATTGCCTGGAAAGGTCACTACCATGCCCGTGCTGGAGAGAGCCTGACCCATCTTGGCCTGGATAAACTCGATGAAATCCGCCAACAGACGAGAGCACAGGATTGACAGCCTGGTTGGTGCCGAATGCCTCTCTTCAAGATCTGGACGAGATGGCGTTACGCAAAGCGCGTGAAGCCTTCTTTGTGCGAAAACATGCCACCTGTTTTGCGGCGAATGAAGTGCAATCCTGGCCCTTAGCAACCTTTCTGGATCACACGAATTACCCAGAACAGCACCATTACTCGCGCTGCTCTGTTGCTGCTTGGTAAGGCTGAATCAGCTTGGCACCTGTCCCCCCATCCAACCCAGATGACCTGGAAACTTGAGGGCACTGAACGAGCTTATGAACATTTTTCTACGCCATTTTTGTTGACGACAACGCAACTGTATCAACGTATTCGCAATATCCAGCTCCGGTTGCTTCCCCAAGACGAGCTACTACCTGTTGAGGTGTCCAAACATGATCAGAAAATTGTCTTGGAGGCTCTGCACAAACTGTATCGCCCATCAGACTATAATCGTAATGCCCGGGTGGTTGTGATTGAGCAGCCAGACCGCTGCAGGTTTGAGAATGAGGGCAGTTTATGATTTGGCGAGTCACTGATTACCTGGAAGGTAACCGAATTCCGAGACGCTATCGAAACCCATTTCTTGCCCAGGCCATGGCCGAATTAAACATGATCGATACCATGGGTTACGGCATTCATGACATGTACGCACGTCAAGCCCGACGCTACTTCCTCCCAATGCCGGACTATGATCTGAGTGAGGACGGTGCGGTGAAACTGACCATTTATGGGGGCGTTG
The DNA here is from genome assembly GCA_041396125.1 of Gammaproteobacteria bacterium. GTDB lineage: Bacteria > Pseudomonadota > Gammaproteobacteria > Competibacterales > Competibacteraceae > JAWKZG01. Next base: position 11,753 of record JAWKZG010000009.1, read on the forward strand.
TTGATCCGGCCTACAGTCGTCTGCTTATTCAGAAAACCGACCTGTCGCTTACTGATGTTCTGGCACTCGACCGGGTGCAGAAGAAACTGCCGATTCATGCTGAAGCTGCCAAGCGGCTGGAACGAGCAGGTCTTATCGAAGGTCGCAAACCCAATTTCTATGTCTCGGCCAGCGTTGCGGCGGCAACGGGAAAGTAAGGCCGACTACATCCGCACCCGTGCTCAGGATGATGCGTCTTATGAGAAATTACTGATTGACTACCTGGGACAATTCCGAGAGGCGGATCGTCGCGACATAAACAAGTTGTTGATTCCCAAACTCAGCGATGCTTTTGATGAGGAACAGAAAATAAAAAAAATTAGCAATTTGCTGACCAAGTGGCGATGCAATGGCCTGATTGTCAACTTAGAGGATCGGTGCCCCGCTGGCAGCTTGCAGAGAAAACAGAGTAATCTGGCAGAGAAAATGCAGAGAAAATTAGTGTCAATTTGCAAGCTCATCATCCTATCTTAGGGATTTTTAGTGATAAAAAGCAGATAGATAACTAAGGCAACCAAATTTATCCCGTTCATGACTCGAAAGAATGCAGAGAAGTACAGTTTAAGTTTAAAGTACAACCTTACCAAACCAATGCCGTTGAAGCGGTTGTTGACTGCTTTGCCGGGCAGGTGAATACCGCAGGTCTACCGGATTGACCCAGGCGTGAACAAAAACTTATTGCGAAGGGACTAACTTTGCTTACCATGATGTTGAGCAGACCGGCTTCAAAACGCTGATATCCAACTGACCGATACCCAACTCATCGAAAATATCCACGTCGTCCAGCGGCGGCAGAATCTACCTCTGTCCGACAAGCTGGTGTCCAGTGCCGGATGCAAGATCAACCTTGATGTGGAGATGGAAACCGGTACCGGTAAGACCTACTGCTATATCAAAACCGTTCTGAAATGAACAAGCGGTATGGCTGGACCAAGTTCATTGTGGTGGTCCCCAGCATTGCCATCCGTGAGGGCGTACTTAAGTCATCGGACATTACCGCAGAACACTTCACCGAAAGCTATGGCAAGAAGGCCCGCTTCTTCGCCTATCACTCCAAGCAGTTGCACCATTTGAAAGCTTTTCCTCCGATGCGGGCATCAACGTCATGGTCATTAATATTCAGGCATTCAATGCCACGGGAAAAGATAACCGCCGCATCTATGATGAGTTGGACGACTTCCAGTCGCGCAAGCCTATCGATGTGATAAAGGCAGCAATCGACCCATACTGATCCTGGATGAGCCACAGAAGATGGAAGGCAAAAAGACACTGGAGGCGTTGGCCAAGTTCAAACCTGGGCTGATGATCTTTGCGCTTTACTCGGCCACCCACCGACCACGCACAACAAGATCCACCGCCTCGATGCCTTGGACGCCTATAACCAGAAGTTAGTGAAGAAGACGTACGCGGCATCGCCGTTAAAGGTCTGGCTGGGACTAACGCCTATCTCTACTTGGAATCCATCGAAATTTCCATGCAGGCACCGGTTGCCCGCATTGAATTGGAAGTAAACAAAACAATGGCATCAAGCGCATTGTTAAGCGCTTGCAAAAAGGCACCGATCTTTTCACCGAGTCTAATGGGTTGGATCAATATAGGGGTTTTTGTGATTGCGCAAATAGATGCTAATAACGATACTGTGAATTTACCACCGGCCACAGAAACGAGCGCAGGTGATGCCACCGGTGACATCACAGAAATGGCTATCCGGCGAATTCAAATCCGGAAGCGATCAAGGCTCACCTTGAGAAGGAGCAGGTTCTTTTTGCCCAGGGCATCAAGGTGCTGTCCCTTTTCTTCATCGACGAGGTGGTCAAATACCGGGACTATAGCCAGGCCGATGAACAGGGAGAGTACGCCAGGATTTTCGAAGAGGAATACGAACAGCTCAAAGCCGAATACTTGGGCGAGCTTACTCCTCGACAACGAAGCCTATCGCAAATAATTTCCGGCCAAGATTCATGTTGACCGCACCCATAATGGTTATTTCTCCATCGACAAGAAAACCAAGAAGCTCACCGATCCGAGCTTCAAGACGCGTGGAGAGGAAGCCGGGCTTTCCGATGACGTGGATGCCTATGATCTGATCCTGAAGGACAAGGAACGGCTGCTCTCCTTCGCGGAACCGGTCCGATTCATTTTCTCCCATTCTGCCCTGCGGGAAGGCTGGACAATCCCAATGTTCGTTATGTGCATGCTCAAACGCAGCGACAACACTATCTCGCGCCGCCAGGAAGTCGGCCGTGGATTGCGGATTAGCGTCAACCAGCACGTGGGGATCGCATGGACAATCCGGCAACGGTCCATGACGTGAACATCCTGACCGTAGTCGCAAGCGAGAGTTACGCGGACTTTGTCGGAAATCTTCAGAAGGAGATCAGCGATTCCCTCTCTGCACGCCCCCGTAAGGCAGACGAGACCTACTTCACCGGGAAGGTCATTACCACGGAAACCGGTACAGCAGAAATTACCCCGGTCATGGCCAGGCAGATTTATAAGTATCTACTCAAGAACGACTACACCGATGACGCGGATCAGGGTTGCCGAGGCCTATCACGAGGCAAAAGCCAACGGGACCCCGCGGCGCTTCCGCCCGAGCTTGCCCCTCATGCGGAACAGATTTTCGGCCTGATCGACAGCGTCTTCAGCGAGTCCCAGCTGCCCGACGTGGGTGATGACCGCAAGCCGAAGACCAATCCGTTGAATGCCAACTTCGAGAAGAAAGAGTTCAAGGCGCTCTGGGGCCGAATCAATCAGAAGGCGGTTCAATGTGTCGAGTTCGATTCAATGAACTCATCCGAAACAGTATCCGGGCTCTGGACAAAGAGCTGCGGGCGACGCCGCTGCAATACACCATCCAAAGCGGTGTCCAGGGCGATCAGATCACCGATGGCCAACTCAGAAGCGGTGACGGATTCACGCTGACCAATACATCAGTCGAAACCCACAATGCCTCAATCCATTCCATGGTCACCTATGACCTGCTCGGGAAAATCGCCGAACACCCAACTGACAAGAAAGACCTCGTCGCCGAGATATTGAGCGGCGTTCAGACGGCGGTTTTCAAGCAATTCAACAGAACCCGGAGCATTTCATCGCCGAAAGCTCACGGCTTATCAATGAGCAAAAGGCCACGATCATCATCGAGCGACTGAGCTACGACAACATCGCCGAGACCCACGATATCGATATTTTCACCGCAGGCCAGAGCAAGCAGGACTCACCAAGGCGAGCGAGAAGCTGAAGAACCACATTTACGACTACGTGATCACCGACTCCAAGGTTGAGCGGGAGTTTGTGAAAGAGCTGGATACCAGCACCGAGGTGGTCGTTTATGCAAAGCTCCCCGAGGCTTCCTGATTCTACTTCGTCGGCGACTACAATCCGACTGGGCCATTTCCTTCAGGGAAGGTTCGGTCAAGCACATCTATTTCGTCGCCGAGACCAAAGGCTCCATGTCCAGTATGGAGCTGCGGGCAATCGAACAAACCAAAATCGAATGCGCCCGCAAATTCTTCGCAGAGATCAACCGCAAGATTAATCCGGAACACGTGAAGTACGATGTGGTAACTAGCTATGGGAAGTTGATGGAGATTGTCGGTATGGGAGCGGCATCGGTATGAACCTAGCATCTGCAAAAATTAAATGCTTGTTTTACCATTCTGTCAGCTGCCCCTATGTAAAACGCGTTTTTGCGTGAATTTCATTCATAAAGGTCTTTGGGTGCTATAAAAAGATAACGGTAGAGGCGGTTAAACTCACTGCGGCTTCATAAGCTAAGGTCTCGGATGAATATCCGCGTGTGACCATCAAGGGAATATCAAAGCAGTGTATTTCCTAATGCTACACACTGATCAGCGCATCTTTCTCGCACCACACTTCGGTGTATCAAGCTCCGACCAAACACTTGCCCGGTATTGTGTGGCGGTAGTCTCCAGCGCATCGGCAAGACTGGCGTAGGTCCTGGGCTTGCGCATCCACCGGGTATTGTCGGCAATGGTTGAATAAGGTGTGACACCTTCGCGGCGCATCTCTAAAAGCTGGCGCTGCACCTGCCTGTAGCCGGTTTCAGCCTTGTTCACCAGACCATGCACGCTGGCCTGATAGAACACCTGGCGGCAGGTTACCGGCTTATCCAAGGTATCCAGCAGATCAAGCAGTTTGCGACGGAGTGTGACGGTTTTCTTGTGCAGCGGTCGCCTGGTGGGATTCACCCGCAAGTCTGCCATCTGCCTGTATGTTGCAAGCTGGTTCTGAGCAATGCGGTTGGTTTTGGGTCTAGTACCAAAACTCATACGCGCACCTCCCGAATATCGCCCGTCATCAACAACGACATAGCAAACGCCTGCAAGCACTCGGCGTTCATTAAATCCGGCCAGTCGCCTGAATCGTTGCCGCTGGTATCCATCGCGCAATCGAGGACATCAGCCAGCTTTACCTGGTGGCCATCGGGCAGGATTAGGATATCGGGGTAATGCTGTTCGATCTCGGCACGGGTGATCGTAAAATTATTATCATTTTCCTCATTTACTGAGGTGTCTAAAGTGTCTAAAGGGGGTTTAGGCACTTTAGACACTTGCTGACTTGGCATATCTATAAAATTCTTATCGTGTAATCGTGCTGTCCATTTCATGTATCAGCTCCTATCAATGCCGGGTTGATATGACACAGTTCAGACGGTCGGCCATCGGTATCGACGCGTTCGACGCGTAACCATCCATAGTCTTCCAGCGCCGCTATGGCCTTCGTGGTCTGTCCCTTATCCAGTCCGCGCCAGTGCTTGCGGTAGGCGTCTTTGGGTTTGAACGGATTTGACAATGCGCCCGCTTTGATTTTGGCGGCCAAGGCATGCGCGGCGATAATGTCAGGCTGCAGGGTGGCGGCGTAGACTCTGGCGGCGTGGGTTTCAGGTATTCGCACCAGGCAGCGGCCTTAATCATGGCGGATTCAGTCACTGAACCGTTATTACCCTCAGCCAGATGAATCAGCAGCGCTAGCGCCGGGCAAAGCTTGCGGTACTTGGCCAGGTGTGATTCGAACGCCTCTGGCAGATCGTCACGAATACGGTGCTCAAGATCAGCCCGCCATTCATCGAAAAAAGCTTGTGCAGCCGGATTAAAATGCAGATAGGGGATTTCGCCGGGGTCATCCTGTTGTGCACCGATCGATACCGGCACCAGATTATCGAGGTAATCAAACACACCAAAGGCACGGTTGCGGGCCTCTTGCTCTGGCCACCGGTCAACATTGCGCCAGGTGCCGGGATCATCCGGCCAGACGATCAGTTGAAACCGTTGCAACAAGCCATCAGCGCCGCGCCCTTGCCCATTGGCGGCGCTCACGTAATCAATGAGCGGCCCCGGCTGGATACCGCCCAGGATCGACACACACGCCGAATCAATATGCAGAGTACCGCGCCCGATGCGGTCAAACACATAACTCCCTTTGCCACCCCAGGCTTCGAGATAAAAGGACCGCGCCCCTTCTTGACCGTCTTTATCAAGTTGACGCAGCCAGCCGGTGAGTTCGTCACGAAACACCAGCAATCCGTTTGGATTCGCGGCCAGCAGTTCGCCCAATTTTTCGACGGTTGTGTCATTGGTCAGGTAGCGCCGCTCTGGGGGCGGCCCGGCGTCTTCCTCATTCTGCAGCTGGTGCAACTCGTGGATCAGATGATCCAGCCGGTCGCGGCTATCCTGCCCTTTGGCCTTGGCGGCTCGGGTTGCATCGGCTTTGATCGCTTTCGCGCTCAACTCAATTTTTATCTTCTCCGCTTCCCATGCCTTAGCATCATGCTCATGCGCCTCTCGCGCCAGGGCGGCCAGTCGCTTCAGCGGGTGTATGGCATCGGCCAGGGCGGGCGTTTTCAGCATGCCAGGACGGCCAATGACCGCGCCCCACAGGTTAGGCACTTCCAGCCAATCATCGCGACACTTGGGACGAATACCAATCTTACGGCCCAACAACGACGCCAGGCCGATCATAGCCCCTATCGCGGGAAAGTCAGGCGGGCACTGCATCCGCTCTGCAATATCGACAATCCACTCCCGCAACGATACCGGCAGGAGTTTTGGGTCAAACGCCATGACAGGCGGGCGGGCATCGGGTAGCGGCTCTGGATCAGGCCAGGGTTGTGCCGACTCAGGCGATTTCACCACCTTGGGGAGATCCAGTAGTGTGGCGCGACGGTCAATTTCAGCGATGGCGGTCTCAACCTTCATTCACCGACCCTCCGCGATGTTGACCGCGTTTTGCAGCCGGTCATGCGCCAACTGCACGCGCTGCAAATCAGACTCAGATAGCGGTCTGCCTGCCACCACATCACTGCACGCCAGCGCAGCAACCTGTACTTCGTGCGACACGGCGCGCAATACATCCATCGCGGAGAAGGGTCGGCCCTCACGCGGTCGGTGGTGTCGGTCGGTTGGAGGGAATAAGTCGGTCAGCTCTAACCCGACGGCAGAAACGATTTCGTTCACGTCGCAGCCCGTAAAGCAATGCAACAGCCAACGGCCATCGTCGGTCAGGCGGATGGCCAAGCTGGGTGAATTATCTTCGTGCGCCGGGCATCGTGCCAGCCAGCGATTAGTGCCCGTTTGGCGGACATGTTCTAACTTGTGGAGGAAATCCATTTCATTTTCTCCCGGAACTATCCATCACCGTCCGCTGGATCAGCCATTCCGCCAGCGGCACAGTTGGATAAACCACCATGCCACCGATTTTCGTGTACGGTGGCGATCCCATTCCAGTGCAGCGCTTTGTCGCTAATGTGCCTACAGTCATCGACGTTACTAGCGATACCTGTGCAGGCTTAAGGTGCATCGGGAGTTTTTGCGGGCCAGCATAACCCAGGACGCGGGCGAACTCTGTCAACACGCTGACCAGCGTTTCCTGGTTAATTTCAACGCCAGCAGATTGTTCGGCTAAGAATTGTTGAATCATAAAAATCACCATCAATCAGTATTGATGCTGATAAGGATTTAGCAATATTTAGGGGCGTTCAATAATCAAGAGATCAATAATTTTTCTAATTAAATCAATGACGGGCGCAAGGGGCGTCAAAAGGGCGAGGTGCGCGCCCTCGAAAGTTTACAATTTTTGTACTCGAACAAGGCGACGAATTCTCTCAGGGGTGATTTTGCTAAAGCCGTGCGGACTATTCACAAGAGTGTTACGTGTTTCAAGGATGGCTACTTGTTTTTTTTTAGACTGCCGATAATAATGCATGAACAACTCTTGAAGCGCCGTATTCCGTGCAGCAAAATCTTTGCACTTTTCAGCCTGAAAAAATCGACGACTTAGTTCCTTTGGTCCTGGTATGGCACCACTGCTATTTTGCTTTGACTCAATAGTATCACCATGACCTACCAACTCGGTTGGTAGTAAATTTTCGGCTCTAATGTCATTGTCTGATTTGTCTTGTTTCAGCCAATCATTTACTTGCTGTCTTGAAAAATATGTTTTATAGCCCGGTCCATCGCTTCCAGCCACAGCTATGGGTAACCTTGCCGAGTGCAACAAACCAGACGCGATAGCTTTAGCAATTTTGTCTCTCAAACCCTGTCGATCATCCGTCGGATAGTCAAGTAAAAACTCATCCACCGTGACAGGATCAGAGATAATCAGTTTCAAACGTGCCAGCGGATCAGCATGTGATAGTGGCAATTGCCCAATGCGCGACTTTTCCCATTGAGACAGTTTGCGCTGTACCTCGTAATCGGGGTTTAACCCAAGCGTAATGGGGTACTTGCCGTCACGAATACCACGTTCCACGTAATGAAGTGGATGTGAACACCACAGTATTTCTTGTTTACGTAGCTTGGATAAAAGATAGGCTTTCGCATCATTCTCACTTAATCCTAAATATGCGCGGGTTTGTTCAAAAATTGAGCCAGCGAGTTTGCGGTTTAAAATTTTTGATCTGCGCACGATCAAAATAAAGCTCATTTAGAACCGTCAACAAATCGTGTTTAGGATCATCCGTGTTGGGGAAATCATGCTGATCGATAAGCTGGGTGGTTTGAGGGTCTTCTAGTAGATCAGCGGTCGGATACCTAAGTACGCTATCATCCTCGTAAGCGGTTAGTTCGCTATGATATACCCACAAAGCTATTTCTTCGGCGCAGGCATCATAACGGGCTTCAAGTGCTTCCTGCGCAACAGGGAATTCCACCAGATCGGGGGCGTGCTTCAAAAGCCAAGCGCGATAATTCTCTATCCATTCTCTACAAGTCAATCCTTCATTTTTAATGAACGACTCAAATTCCCTTGGTGTGGCAGGGAACGCCAATACGGGTTTGCTTAAGTCCTTCTTAGGATGCTCTGCAAGTATTGCGCGTTCTTCTGGTGTTAACCAAACATCCTTGATCGGATCATCGGGAAACGTACTGTAGATACCATCGGTTGCAAGTCGCAATCCAGGCGCTATCTCTTCGTCATGTAGGGCTTTTTGCTCACGGCGCAAATGCGTACGAAATCATCATAGCCGATTAGCAACTTCATAGTGGCACTCCTGCTAAGTGCATCTGCAATACAGATTGCCCGCCCAGGCCGGTTGCAGAATCCCGGCTTTTCGGTGATCAGCCTATGGCGGGCAAATTTATTCAGCCAGCATGCTTGTTCTTCAGCGGTACAACTTCAGCTGTATCTCTCATTTCAGCTGCTTTCAAAATAAAAATCGGTGATTCTCTGCATGGATTTCGCAACCGCTCGGTATCGATCACAATATACCCGCTGGTCACATCTGCATTACCGCTCTTGTGGTTCAGCAACCGCTTGAGAGTATAAGGAGGAATCTCCAGGCTCTCAGCGATAGTTATGAAAGTTCGTCTTAAATCGTGTACGGTCACTCTGACACCGCTGATTTGGGCTATTCTAGCGGTCGCCGTTTTTGGCTCTTCCAGGTGTCCACTACGGCTGGTAGACGATGGGAATACCCATTCACTGTTAGTCTGTCTCTGCCGCCGGGCCAGCATTTCATAAAGATAGTCGGAAAGCGGCAATGTATGTTCGATGCTATTTTTAGTATCCAACACTGTTAGCTTCCCTCCAGCCAGGTCTATATCGGTCCACCGCAACCGACTTGCTTCACGCCGGCGCAATCCGGTCAGCAAAACAAATTGCAAATAATCTCGAAATACCTCATCCAGCACAGCAGTTGCTCGCCACCAATCGGCTAATTGATAAACTTCGACGTGCCCCTTTCGACGATCTTCGCGGTTCCATGAACGATCATGACTCAACGCATGTACAGGGTTTTCAATCAAAATCGGCTTTCCATTTTCATCACGATATTCACCCATAGCGTAATTCAGCACGGCACGTAAAACGCGCATCGTCTGGTTTGCAGCCGTAGGCGAAACATGCGACAGCTCTTATGCCGGCGTCGAACCATATCCCAAGTGATAGTCGGGATTGGCTTTCTCTGCCAGTCTTTGAGATGTCGATTCATCACCCGAGCGTAAATATCGCGAGTGTTAGGCTTAAGTGTGGTACGAGCAGCGATGTATGCCATGTAGGCAGTTTTTAGCGTAACAGCACGTGATTGAGCAGCGCGCCGTTCGGCATTGACACTGCGACCCGCCACCATTTTGGGTCGGTACTCGTCGGCCAAAGCCCGCGCCTGAGTAGGAGTAATATCGGGATAACGTCCCAGTGTTACCCGCTCAGCACCTTTGCCGCGAACGCGTCGGCGCAGCACAAATGTTTTGGTTCCGGTAGCGGTAACCCGCAGCTCAAGGCCAGGGGTGACGGTGTCATGGTAGACGGTACGTTTGCCTGATGGAGCTGAGGGCAAAGCGTCCAAAAAGCGGTTTGGTAAATTTAATATGATTGTCTGGCATAACGATTTTCTCTGGCCACGCCGGGGCCACACTGGGGCCACGTTAGAGGTTAAATTTTATTAAACCCTATTAAACTTCAGAGCCAAAAATAATCAGTTAATGCACTGATTTATTTATCGTTATTAATACCAGTTAAGGTTTATTAAAACAATAGCAGCGTAACTCATAATGATGGGGTCCCTAGTTCGAATCTAGGCATAGCCACCAATTTTTCAATAAGTTATATAAATTTCTACACCAAACCCCAAACCCATGTAGACGCTATGTAGACGGACACATGCCTGTCGCTAAGCCTGCTCTGCCTGGTTACTCACTCAGTTCCTGTCGTTACCTGTGGGTGACGGACTACAAATCCGCATAAAAATTTGAGTGGTTGATTGGAATCGTCAAACGGGAATTCCCGGATCAGGTCTTGTTCTGAACGCCAGCGATTCACAACGTAAGCTGGATAGCTTCTAAACGTATTGTTTCGCGCAGCGCGCCCAAACTGCACGTAATGGTGTACCACCCCTTTCATCACCCAACCAACTTATTCCATTTCACAAGTACGCTGATAGCGATCGATGTTCCATGAGGATGCTTTAATCGCTAATTATCCCAACAGCACCAATCCAGACCAAGGTGCGCTTGCATCACCCATGTTCCCTGCCGTTCACCAACCGCTATTTTTGTACTATCCTTCGTTGCACTTGATTGTCGGAATCAGAGGATGCCAGGGTGAAGAAAACGACGATGGAAACGTACTGGGTGCCAGAGGTCAACAACTTGGGTAGCTATGGCCGCTGGGCGTTTGCAGAGTTTACCGATGTGTATGAGATGCAGGCGGATTTTGCAGACAAAGTAAAAGCCGAGTTCGGCAAACTGCTGAACTTCGCACAGACAGATCGGGCTGCCTAAGCAATGTCGAGTACGCTATTCTGGATGAGCAAAAAATAGTGAGGTATTAGCCATGAAAAGCATCACTCTGCATGCCGATGAGAAACTGATTGAAGCCGCCCAAGAGCGGGCACGTATTGAGCATACCACCCTGGACGAGCAACTTCGCCTATGGTTGGAAGATTACGTCCAGCGGAAAAGCCAGGCCCAGCAAGCGGTGCAGGTTATGCGTGAACTGCAAGGCAAAGTACGCATTGGTCGCAAGCTCACTCGGGATGAGATGAATGAGCGTTGAGAGCTTTATCGATACCAATGTATTTATTTATCAACTCGAACGCGTGGATACTCGCAAGGCCGATACTGCCGCGTTACCGGTTTAGTTTTTACGACAGTCTGATCGTTACTGCTGCCCTCGAAGCCGGCTGCAAAACGCTATACAGCGAGGATTTACAGCATGGCCAGCAGATCGAAGCGCTGACTGTCAGGAATCCATTTCACGAACTGAAATAGAACTCATGAAATTCTGGGTCGGTGTAACTGATAACAAATGGTTCAATTATCTGGCAGCTGGAAACTTCGACGAAGTTAATTTCTGGCAACCCAGCGCGACACCTCCATTTAAATATGCCCCGCCAGGCATGCCGTTTCTATTCAAACTAAAAAAACCCTATAACCATATCGCGGGTGGTGGTTTTTTTGTGACTTATAGCACGCTGCCTATTGCGCTGGCCTGGGAGGTTTTCGGCGAGAAAAATGGCGCCAGATCGATTGATGCTCTCCACGCTATGCTTGAGCCATTATCAGGTAATCGTCGAATGGCGAGAAATATCGGATGTACCATTCTTACCGACCCATTCTTTCTTTCTCCAGATCAATGGATTGCTGATCCAGCTGGCTGGTCGAGCAACATCGTTCGAGGGAAGAGCTACGATACGGCTTCAGACGAAGGTGCAGCGATCTGGGATACTTTAGAAGAACGAATCGTCGCAAACCAACCCAGCTCCCAATCGACCGAATCCAGTACTTTGATTACAGCGGTAAACGAAATCAAAGGACGATACGGAAAGTCAGTTCTTATAAAACCAAGGCTGGGCCAATCGGCATTTCGAGTACTGGTTACCGATGCTTATAAACGCAGATGTGCTATTACTGGCGAAAAAACGTTAGTTGCACTGGAAGCGGCGCATATTGTGCCGTTTTCTAAGGATCGTTCTCATGATGTCCAGAATGGCTTGTTATTACGCGCTGATTTCCATCGGCTTTTTGATGTTGGGCTGGTCAGCGTCACGCAAGACTTAAAAATACAAATCAGCCCAAGAATCAAAGAGAACTGGTTTAATGGCAAAGCATATTACCGGCTACATAACACACCGTTGACGGTGCTGCCGGATTTACCCGAACAACAGCCAGATCCAGATCGCCTCGGCTGGCATTACAAGAACTGCTTCCAAGCCTGAGATGGAGAAAGCATGACGCTAATTGCAAATGATGTTTTTGAGCAGCTTTTGTCGTTTAGAAAAGAGCGAGATTGGGAACAATTCCATACGCCGAAAAATCTGTCCGCCGCTCTTTCGGTTGAAGCCGCCGAGCTTCTTGAATTTTTTCAATGGGCTAGGGAAAGCGATCTGGCCGAAACTGTCGCCCGTGAGCGCAAAGCAATCGAGGATGAGATTGCTGACATTGCGATATTGTTGAGCTATTTCTGTCACGACCTAGAGATCGATCTTGACGCAGCAGTTCGCTCAAAGCTCGAAAAAAATAGACAGAAATACCCGGTACACCTCGCCCGTGGCAACTCGACGAAATATGATCGATTGTAGTCACAGGGTTCACATGCCCAAAGCCCGCATGAACACCGATCTGCACATGGCGGATGATCTCGAAAACACCAGCAAGGGCAATCTGCTCGTCATCTTCGGCGATGCCGACAGTGGGCAGATACAAGTCAAAGTCAACGGCATGGACGTGTTCCACCCCAACACCGGCGAAGTCCGTTCCGACGGCCCCGAAGGCATCGCCTGCTGGTTCATCGACACCGACTACAACGAAGAAAGCTTCTTCGTCCGCCACGCTTATTTCCTTGGCGCGAACGACCCGTACAAAGCCCTGAAAACCACCCTCAAAGCCGAGATCAACGAAGATGCCTGGATATCTACTCGATTACTGGGTTCCGCGCACCCGCTACGGTGACAAAACCATTCGGACAGATGTGGTTTAGTTACCGCTTACATTGAGGCTGCCAAGCCACCTGACTCCCCTTCCAGCAGCAGGGGAGTTATGAGGCAAACTGTCATGTAGTCAATTTTGTATTACAACTTATCGAACGAGCTCATATCATGCCTACCAGCGTAAGACTCGAACGAGACCAAGCAGGGGCCCTATGCTTTGGTAGCCGATCTGATCGGTATCGCGCAGGGCGGACCGGATGATATAGCACGGCACCACAAGCAGGCGTTCCGCGACCTACTGGCCAGTAAACAGCGTCGATGAGCCAAATCCTTATTGACGCTGGTCCTTTAGTTGCCCTACTGCATAAAGGCGATCAGGATCACGCGCTTTGCGTTGATGTGCTTAAACGTCTGCAGGAACCTCTATTAACCACCTGGATGCCGGTAACCGAAGCCATGTATTTGCTGGGATTTTCAGTTGTCGCCCAAAGCGCGCTGCTGGAGATGATCGAGCGTGGCATGCTCAAGCTTTTACCGCTGGATATCGAGGCGCTGCCGGAAATTCGAAAACTCATGCGGCAGTACGCAGACTTACCGATGAATTTTGCCGACGCGACGCTGGTGCAAGCGGCAAAAAGACATGGCATAGACCAGATTTTTACACTGGACCGGCGCGATTTTGCCGTTTATCGCTTGGGACGGAATAAGGCATTCACCATCATTCCTGAGGCCATTTAGAAGATTAGTGCCGGGATTTTGCGGGAATCCGTCGTGCATTGTTATGCACAGTACAGTACAGTATTTTTTGCTACGGGCGTCCCAGAAAAATACAATATATTCAGTTAATTAAAAACAAATACTCGCTCTCATAATGATGAGATTCCCAGCTCGAATCTAGACATAGCCACCAATTTTTCAAAGACTTACGCTAAATGCACAAACTTTCAAAAACTCCGGGCCAGCCATGGGCTAACCTTTGGTGCAACTTTCTATAGCGGCTTATTTCATTTGGCACTTGCTAAAAACCCATTAATTGACGGGTACTAAAGTCCTTTACCAGGTCCCCCGTTACAGGTACCAGAAAACCAACCATCTGAGTCGTAAATCGCCACGCCTTGCGGACGATCGAGCTGACCCAATCCAGCCCGCTGCGATCCGCCTGTGCTGGATGAAACCGGCTAACCTTGACCTTCCGCAGGAGGATAAGTGAGTCACCGAGCCATAACGCGAGTGAACCCATAAGCGCCAGCCCTCGACCCTGCCACGTAGGCTGAAGCAGGGAACCCAAGTTAATTCATGACGGTACAGGGTGCTAGCGCCAAAGCTGTCCCATGCCGTACCCACGTTCATATCGATATATAACGCGGAAAGGTTTACGACATTTGTTGCCTGGATTCCCGCCTGCTCGGGAATGACGTGACAGTACAGAACGATGCCCATTCATACGCTTTTTGTATGAGGAGAAAAGGTGAATAAAAAAACGATACTGCTGGAGAACGCCGGTAAAGCAGAGCACCTTGCCAGCGCAACGGATACGCTTTTGCCATCCTGGCCGCCGGGCTCTCGATCTGGCAACATGCCGCCGGCTTGTGGCAATGAAACCCTTTTACCGCAAGCTCTTGGGTCGTTTTCCTCTAAACCAGTACGGCAAGCAAGACCATATCGGCCATTCGCGGGCGCGCCGCGCAGTGGTGATCACCGTGGGCGGGAAAACAAGCGGCATGCATCGGCTGGGTCGCCGAGATAATCTGGGCGCGGTGGATTTGGCGAGAACCCTGCGTGAGTTACACATACTCCAGACCGGTTCCGGCAATGTCAGCGAAAATTGACCGGGCAGAACAGGTGCTGGCGCAGGTAATCAGCAGCATACGCAACCGGCTTCATGGGCGGGACGGACGAGCCAGTGTCAGCGCCAACAAACGTGGTAAACGCCTGCAGCGACTGGTTAGCTGAAATAGATACCATTAAGATCTTGCTCGCCGCTCACGATCTCAAGGCCAGGCGTCGATTTGCCAATCTCATGGCACAGGCCTCTGAACCGGCGCTGAGGCAGGAACTGGCCGCCGTAGGGCAAGCGATCGAAGGTTTGCAGTTCGCAGAGGCATTGCATGAACTGTCGCGTCTACAGCACACCTGGGGGTACCACCCTTCTGCAGAGGACAACAAATGAAACGGGTGTCGGATAAGCTTAGTCGAGGTCTGTTTTTGCTCGGCATAGTCGCATTCCATGCCTCGCCGAGGAATCTGCCCCGCTTTTGGAAACTCCCGAGTTATCCAGCGAGGATCAGGAATGGTTGGAGGATTTAATGCAGGTGCTGGATGAAAGCACCGAACTGGCCACCAAGAATCGCTTAAACGCCGATTATGTGCCCGGCATGGTAACCGTATTGAATGGCCGCGATCTGACGCCTCGTGCTGGCTACCGTTTGGGAGGCTTTGACCTTGATCCCCGGCGTGATGCCGACACGCGATCCACGGAACGAACTCTCCTCGGTAAGCGTCAGAGGTTTCAGCGCACCGTTCAACTCCGGCAACATCAAAATTCTGCTCAATAATGTACCGATGAGCCGGGAAGGTTCCGGCCTCGGCTCCCAAGTGCTGGCTCTGCCGATCGGGCAAGTCGCCCGTATTGAATTCATCCGTGGCCCCGGCGCAGTTCTGTACGGGGATTTCGCCTATAACGGCGTGCTGAATGTGCTGACCCGCAAAGATCAATCCAGTGTGTTTTCCCGGTTGAATGAGAATGGAACGGTCACCGCAGGCGGCGTTTATTCGCAACCGGAAACCGCGGAATCAGCGGGATTTTCCATCAATCTGGCCGGCTTGCAAGGCGACGATGTCGAAGCACGTGAAGGTGCCCGCGGCGAGGACAGGCAGGGTTCTGCCATAGCGTCTTTCAACTATCGGGGATGGCGGCTAAGTGGTCAGATTATCGATCGGGAATACGATCATCAGAATCTTGAAAATTCCAACCAGAATGCAACGGTCAAGGAATACACCGAAGCGTTCGAAGTCCGTCACGACTTTGAAATGTCGAATGAAGCAGTAGCGGCACTGTATGTTTCTTACCTGGGCAATGATTACGAAGCCGGTGCCCGGCGTTTCTCGGGCCATATTCTGCGCGGCAATGCGGAGTTGTCATGGCCGATCATGGCGGGCCATCGCTTATTGCTGCAAGGCTCCTACAGCTTTGCTCATATTGACGAAGCATTTCAGCCGGGCTTTGGTGGCAACCCCGGTGTCGATCAGAACGAAATAAACCGGCGCTATTACGGTATCAGCATGCAGGATCAGTACGACATCACGGACCGGCTGACGGTTACCGCCGGTTTACGCTTCGACCACCGCGACGATCTGAATTACGAACGGATCACGCCGCGCCTGTCCGCCGTATGGCGCATCACCGACCAGCATATTTTCAAAGCGCAGTACGCCGAAGGCTATCGGGCCCCCACGTTTTGGGAGATTTATCCGGCTAATACCGCTATCGACATCGATCCGGCAAACATCTATACCACTGAAATCAGCTATATTAACCGTGTGCCGGATCGCGTCATGCGGTTGACGATGTTTCATTCGCGCCTGGACGATCTAATCGTCCCAACCGGCCCGCCGGAATTCAGTTTTGCCAATCAAGGGGCTTCCCGCAGCGCAGGGATAGAATTGGAATGGGAACAGCAATGGTCGCCGATATTCAAAACCTGGTTCAATGTGTCCTATGCCGATACCCGCAGAGAACTGCCAGGATCGAGCGATGCGGCGTCCTCGGAAGATCCCAGCACGACCGACTGGCTGGCAAATCTGGCCCTGTTTTACCGGGTTTCCGATCAGGCGCTGATTACCGCTCACTGGAACTATGTGGGCGAGCGGCACGCCGAGAATGTCGAGACCTCCCCTGAGCATCGGCTCGGCCTGACCCTGAATCTGTTCGATCTGGGCATTGAAGGACTCACACTGCGTCTGGGGGTACGAAATGCACTGCACACCGACCAGCGTTATCTGACGTCCTTCCCAACCGGCGTTGCCAACAGCAACTTTTCTGACAGCCTGATTTGGGGACAACTCGACTTCAATTTTTGACCGCTAACAGCTGCATTCAGGATGTATTTAAGCGTCTAGGCCATAGTCCAGACTTCCAGGCAACTTACCGAACACTGCTTGTTGTTCTGGGATTGCTGTTGGCTGTTGGTAGCGCTCTGGGTAATGAGGAGAAACAGCGTGCACAGATCGGCTTGCGTTTGTTTCGTACCATGCTGGCGGCGGATCAGGATTTGGATCGGAAAATTGCGGCTGACGGCGCATTGGATATTGTTCTTCTATACCGCGACAACAGACAGCTTGCCGAGGAATTTGCCGATGCGCTGCGGATTTCCGGCCGCAGCGGCCAACAGGGATTACTCAAGAATTATCCAATCCGGGTCACCATTACTAATGATCCGGAATTAGCCGCTTATAACGAACGGGTACCGGCAGGCATTTATTTGGTGCAAAGCCTTTCCAATGCAGCTCTGGTCAGGGTGATTCGATATGCTACAGCCCGCCGCCGCATTCTGTTTTCCCCTTTTGCAGGCGATGTGGAAAAAGGGGTTTTAACAGGATTCATCATAGGGGTGCGGGTACTGCCTTACCTCAATCAATACACGCTGGAAAAATCCGGTATTCAATTCAAAAGTCTGTTGTTGCGAGTCGCCAAGATTTATGAATAAGCCCCGGCAATTCACCCGCACGCTACTCCAGATCACGCTGTCTTTTGTGGTACTGGGCCTGGCGGTGATGGCCGTTACCGCTGTGTACTGGACGGCGATTTTGCAGCCTCGTTTGTATCTGGAAGCGGAGGTGAATGCTAATTTGCAGGCCCAGTCGCAAGCTGTGCTATTGGCAGAAGTGCTGCAGCCGCGCGACCAGCCGACGATTGTGCATGAAGTCTCAGCCGTAATGGACAAAATTCTGCTCATTACCAATCCGGCGACAAAACAGCCATTCTTCACCGGTCTGGCGCTGGAGCTGGATTATCAGACCGTTTTCGCTACCGCAGACGGTACGCTGGATCTGAAGCGCGGCAACAACCATTGCCAGGACGCCTGTTTCGTGGCGGAGGTGCCACTGTACGCACCCTTAAGTGATGAATTACTGGGTATCGCCCGGTTTCAGGCCAGCGACCTGTTTTTTCAGACCCTGCAACAGGATATCCGCCGCACCCTGATCGTCGAGTTGCTGCTGATACTGATCTTGCTGCTGCTGGTCTGGCGCTGGGTACTAAGTCTTGGTCGACGTTTGCAGGATGAAGTGCTGGAACGGCGGCGGGCGGAAGCCGAAGCGCAGGAGGCGAACCAGGCCAAGAGTCAGTTTCTGGCTAATATGAGCCACGAGATTCGCACGCCCATCAATGCCATTCAGGGTTTATTACACCTGCTGCGGCAGGAAAATGTGACACCGCGCTTACAGCAGCAATTACAAAAAATGGATGACGCCGCGCATTCATTGCTCGTCATCATCAACGATATTCTGGATTTTTCCAAAATCGAAGCGGGACGTCTGACGCTGGAAAATATCCCCTTCGATCTTAACGCGGCGTTGGAACGGGTGCGCAGCGTGGTAGGTTTCCGCGCGATCGAAAAAGGTCTGGCGCTGACCATTCATCTCGATGAACAAACGCCCCGCCACGTCCGTGGCGATCCTTACCGGCTGGGTCAGATATTGCTCAATCTGGTGGGTAACGCCATAAAATTTACCGAGCGCGGTGAGGTGCGCTTAGAGGTAGAACAGGCCGGGCAGGAAGGCGATCGAGTGGTCTTGAGATTCGTGGTGCAGGATACCGGAATTGGCATCAGCAGCGAGGATCAGCGCCGCTTATTCCAGACCTTTACCCAGGCCGACGCGTCGATAACCCGCCGTTACGGGGGCACCGGTCTGGGCTTGGTAATCAGTCAGCGGCTGGTCCGGATGATGGGTGGCCAACTCGAACTGGAAAGTCAGCCGGGCACGGGCAGCCGCTTTTTTTTCACGACTGTTTTCGAGCTGGCGCAAGCTTCCGACCTCGAAAGCCAGCGCATAGCCGGACCGGATGCTTGCAATAAGCATGAGGTTTTGCGCGGTGCCAGAGTGTTACTGGTAGAAGATCAGCACATTAACCAGGAAGTCACGGGCGAGATTTTAAGCCAGGCGGGGCTACAGGTGTGGACTGCGGATAATGGACTGGAGGCGGTACAAAAACTAAGCGCCAATCCCGCTGCTTTCGATCTGGTACTGATGGATTTGCAGATGCCGGTGCTGGACGGTTACAACGCCACTCGCCGACTGCGCGCCGACCCGCGCCTGGCCGACTTGCCGATTATCGCCATGACCGCCAATGCGCTGACCGATGAACGCGAGCGCTGTCTTGAGGCCGGTATGAACGATTACCTGACCAAGCCGCTCGACGTTGGCAAGCTATTCGACCTCTTGCACCGTTGGATGCGGCTGCCCCCGGCCGCAAGCGCCAGCGAACAACCGTCAGACGAGACCGCCGCTACACTGGCTCACGCAGAATCGCAACAGCCGGTTGTTCCTCAGACACCGAACACCGTTCTGGTGATTGATGACCAGATCGATAACATCGAAGTGCTTGACAGTATTCTGGCGGACGACTACCGCGTACTGTTCGCCACTAACGCCACCGATGCGTTGCGACTTTCCCAGGAACAGCACCCCGATCTGATTCTGCTGGATGTGGTGATGCCGGATATGGACGGTTATGAGTTATGCACCCGCCTGCGGCAGAATCCCGCCACCCGAGATATCCCGGTTATTTTTGTGACCACCCGCGATCAGGACGATGATGAGGCCATCGGCCTGCGGCGCGGCGCGGTGGATTACCTGACCAAGCCACTGAATCCGGTCATCGTACGCTTGCGCGTAAAGAGCCATCTGGAGTTAAAACGTTATCGGGATTATCTGGCCGAACAGTCGAAAACAGACGGTCTCACCGGTATCGCCAATCGTCGCCGTTTTGACGAATACCTGGAGAGCCAGTGGCAATACGCCATACGGACGGGGACACCGTTATCCTTGATTATGATCGACGTTGATCACTTCAAAGCCTACAACGACTTATACGGCCATGTCGCAGGTGACGACTGCCTGAAAACCATCGCGCAAATCCTGGCTGATGCGTTGCCGAGACGCACCGATCTGGTGGCACGCTACGGTGGCGAAGAATTCGCGTGTCTGTTGCCCGCCGCCGATCACAGCGGCGCGCTGCTGGCCGCGAAACGCTTGCACGAACAGGTAGCCGCAAGACAACTTCAGCACGCACACTCATCGACCGGGCCCTTCGTCACGATAAGTGTAGGTGTCGCGAGCCTGTATCCCGGACGGCATGAAAACGATGCCGGAATTTTGGTCGAACTGGCTGACCGCCGCCTTTACCATGCCAAACAAACCGGTAGAAACCGGGTCGTCGGCGAGTCAGCAGAGAAGTTTACCGTGATCGACGGGGAAAGCTCTTACAGCACTTCCCAATAGGCAGCTGCCGTTATGCCGGGAGTATCTGAGTTCTGATATCGCTGATGACCATTGCCAGACTGCTTCCCTTATTGCTGGAAACGAGTACCCAGGCACAACGGCTAATTCCTCTTATTGCCAGCCTGGTGTTTGGACTGTTGACCGCGACCCTGTCCTCTTTGTTTCTGGTATCCGTCTTCTTCATGATTCTTGACGATTCAGGACTGCTGTCAGTTTCGAAACCCGAGGTTTGATCCATCAACAGCCTGAGCCTCGGGCGGTGCCGTAGGTGGCAGTTGACTGCAAATATCGCTGCCATCAGCTGGCGGGATGTCCTTCCAGTTGAAAAAACGCAGCCATAGCCGGTTCAGCCCAAGTGGCAGACTGACAAGGGTTTCAATCAGGCTGCCTGGGGCAAGGTTGGCAGCAAACTCGTCAAAGCTGCCACTGATCTTGACCGCAGCTGCCAAATCGAATGCCCGTGGTGCTTTCACTTTCGGCACCAGGGTCAGATCCAGGCGTCGGCTTTTGAAATCGATCTCGCCTTCGGCACTGGCTCTGACTTTGGTGGTGTCGATTAGCAGGTCGCCGGGACTGAGCTTGACGATGCCATTGTCGAAGACGAGCCGCCCTGCAATGCAGTTGATTTTAGAACCGCTGTCATCAAGCCTGGGCAGCAGCAGCCCCAGCAGGTTCAGCTCCCATAGCGCCAATGGTCCGGCTTCCAGCACCTGCGGTTTCAGAATAAAGCGGACCGGACCACTGACGTGGCCGGAAAAGGTATCGAAAGCGGCTGTCTGACTGCTGAGCGAGGCCGCCAGACTGAGCCAGCCGCGCATTGTTGTCCGGGGTTGCAATAGTCGGGCGATCTTCCCGTAATCGAGATGGTCGACGAAAGCGCTGAGTCCGGTTTTCAGGCCGCCAGCTTGGGGTTGCAGATCAAGTTGCAGGCTAAGCGGGCCGTCAGCCAGCTCGATTCGGCCTCTTTGCAGCGTAAGACGGCCATTCTGTAACGTGGCCGAAACTGCTAACGGACCCAGCTCACTGCCGGCAAGCAGCAGACGGCGTGTAGCCAGGTCGAGACGAACATTGAGGTGGCGTACTGCATCGGATAAAAGCCACTGACCCAGGATGTGCTGGCTTCGATCAATCAGATCACTGGCGCTCACGCCTGCCTGAGCGGATGATGCCTGGCCCGGCCGGGGATCAAGCCCGATATCTTCCAGTTGCAGCTGATCTGAATTCAGCTCAAGTTCGAGATGCGGGGTTTTGCGATCTAGCGCCAGCAACAGCCGACCGCGTAGATCACTGGCACCCATATCCAGCTCCAGGTCTTGTAGCTGGTAATCTGACTCGCTTATCCGCAGCGTGCCCGCCAGGGTATAAGGGCCGAGCGGCGGCAGCGGCACTGCAAGCAAAGAACCCAGACGATCCAGTCGGTCGCCGCTCAGTTGCAGTTGGGCGGAGAGCGGACTTTGGTTGAATAACAGGCTGGCGGTACTGCTGAGAACAAGTTCGGCAGCGGCAGCTTTAGCGTGCAGTTGCAAACGCCCGTTCGGGTCTATGAACCTGTCCGCCCGCGGCTCACTCTGCAGTACCAGGCTCAGTGGCTGGCCATTCAGCTGCACCTCACTGGTAATCGTGACCGGCTGGCCGGGTAGAGATTGCAACCGGCTGCGGGCTAGTTTGAGGACATTTGTTTTGCCTTCAGCCTGATTGAGCGTCCAACGGGCGTCGGTCAGCGTGGCATCAATCGAGCTGCCCGCCAGCAGTTCGAATAATGTCGTACCTTGCGCCGCGACCTCGGCTTTGAATGCCTCGCCGCTCAAGTCGATGCCTTTCGCAAGGCGCAAGTCTCGCAGCAGCGCGCCAAGATCGACATGCTGCGTGCTTAGACTAAGTCGCGCCCTGGCCGGCTGCGCACGCAAATCCAGCGCTAACGCGCCGTCGAAGCGATTGTCACCCAGCTCACCCCGTAAGGATGACAAGCTCAATTGACCGTTACGCAACTGCGCTTTGCAATGAAATGCGCCGATCTCAATATCACCTGGCAAGATCAGACGGTCGATAGCCAGATCAAAGTCTGCGTTCAGCCATTCCAGGCCCATCGGCAGCGTTTGATCCAGCAGGCTGGATGTATGGGCTGTTATCGATGGCGTTGATTCATCAAGCAAGGCTGCGAGCTGCCCGGCTGTCAGATAACCGCTCGGCGGGTATTGCAGACTTTTCTGAAAGGCCTGAATCGCGTGGCGGGTATTTTTCCCAAAAATGCCGTCCACACCACGGGTATCAAAGCCACGCCGGGTTAGCGCTGCCTGGGCCTGACGGATGTGCTCTTTGTCGAGTCCGAGCCTGGCTTCGGCTTGCCGGGCCTGCCGGAGGGTTTCCTGCGGAATAATGGCTTCAGCCCTGGCTCTGTCCGGGTTCATGAGAGCCAGAGTGGGTATATGCAGACTGCCCGTCAGTTGCGGGACTGCGCTGCCAAGATTGCTCACGCTGAGCTCGCCGCTGATCGTAGTCGTGCCGAGGATCGTTTCCAGCTTGCTCAGCGTAAGACCGGTTCCCGTATGCTGCAAATCAGCGCTCAACTCGCAGGGTGTTTGCGGGCACTGTCCCGTTATCGTCAGTTGCAACGCGGTAGTCGACACTGTTCTGGCGTGGATTTCTTTGAGCTGCAAAAGTTGGGTTGATGCGGTGTCCTCTGCAGCTCGGTAATGGACACTGACGTGTCGCAGGCTCAGATCATCCGGTGTGACCGGCACTCCCGCTGCCGGTGTTGCAATTGCGTCGCCCGGTAATTGAAATTGCCAGTTGCTCCGGTTGCTGGCATCTTTGGCTAGCCACAGCTCGATCTGATCGCCACGCACCGACTGTAAAACCAGTTTCCCTTGCAGTAAGGACAGTAAATCGAACTGCACCTGCATTCGGCCAATCCGGGCGAAATCTTCCGTACTCACCCAACCGTGAGGATTGCCGATTCGCACCTCGGTGAGCGTGAGTTCGGACTTTAACCCTGGCCGCCATTCGACATCAGCAATGCTTACCGGCCTTGCCAGAGCGCTGGCAAGGCCGGATTCAACAAAACCCTGCAGTGGCGTCAGATTAATCGGCAGCGCCAGCATCACTAACACCAGCAGTGTTGCGATGATTAACGCCAGTAGTGCGATAAAGGCAAATACTGTTTTGCGCAATAAGACCATTTGTTTTATCTGTCCGCTCCCCGTGAAAGGTTCATGAAAGCCGGGCTGATCGTCTATAAGGCTATGCCGGAAAAACTAGTGCCCGGTCGCCTTGGCGGCTGCCTCCCGGCGGTTGCTGACGCCAAGCTTGCGGTAGATGTTCTTGAGGTGAAAGTTCACTGTCTGGGTGGAGATGAACAGCCGTGCAGCTATTTCCTTGTCACGCAACCGCTGGGTCAACAGCGCGAGGATCTGCTCCTCGCGGGCAGTCAAGGGTTCGACAAGGGCAAAACCGGAGGTGACACTGCCGGGGTCATCTGTGGCGGGCCGACCTGCCGTTAGCAGCGGGACCTGCGCCGGGAAGGCGTGCAGCAGCCGGT
The DNA here is from genome assembly GCA_041396125.1 of Gammaproteobacteria bacterium. Lineage (GTDB taxonomy): Bacteria > Pseudomonadota > Gammaproteobacteria > Competibacterales > Competibacteraceae > JAWKZG01. The sequence continues at coordinate 35,719 of JAWKZG010000009.1, forward strand.
CGATATAGGTTCGTTCTTGCCGGCGTTCCCCCGCGCGTTGCAACAACGGGACCATGGCACGACCGGGTTCCACGAAAGGCCGAATCCACCCGCCCGGCTCGGCCAGCACCAGCGCGTGCTCCAGTACACCGAGCGCTTCCTCGTCACGTCTCAGCTTCTCGAGCGCCAGCGCCTGCAGGGCCAACAGGTCGATCATCTGGCAGACATTGTGCTGAGCCTCTGCCACACCGCGCAGTGTCGCCAGCAGCTCGCTGGCCTGCTGCAGACTTTCGGCAGAGCCGATTGCCACTAGTACCCGGGCTTTTGTGACCAGCGGCACTTCCAGCCAGAGAAACATTGCGGCGCCAGTGAGTTGCTCGTCAAAGGACTGCAGCCAACCAACCGCCAGTTCGCGCTCCCCCCTCAGCAACGCCAGTCGGGCCTGGCCGGACCGGGCCACCGACAGATGTTGAGAATCCCGCAGCTCGCCAGTGAATTCCAGCAATCGGTCCATGGTTTGCTCGGCCACATCCGGCTGCTGCATCGCCTGACGGGTCAGCGCCAGTACCACCAGTGCATCAACGGCGGCTCGCGTATGCATGGTGTTCGGTGGTAATCATCCAGAACCAGCACCAGGGGTGAGTCCAAGGCATCCAGTTCATTGACCAAAGAACTTACCAGCATGTGCAAGGTCGGCGGATCGGCCGCCCGCGCCATGCGCCACGTCTGCGGGCAGGCACCGGGGACAACGGTCTCAACGGCAGCCAACAGGTAGTCAACGAAAATATCGACAGCACTGTCCGTACTATCCAGCGACAACCAGGCACAGGGAACACCCTGGGACTCGGCCCAATGGCTGACCAGCAGACTCTTGCCGTAGCCGGCCGGTGCCGATACCAGCGTCAGCGGGGTATCCAGGCTTTGAGCCATTCTTTCCTGCAATCGCGACCGGAACTGGAAATCCCCTGGCACCATCGGACGGTGCAGTTTGGTCCGCAATAGGACGTCGTGGCTTTGTTGGGGCATCTCTGGCAAAGCGTTACTTATGATTAATTCATTGTACTACCTTGGCCGGCGGATCGTTTTCTGCTTATTGTACCCCCTTCCTCTGTCGAGACGCCTGTCTCTCACCCTGGAGCCTGCCGTCAGAACCAGAACTTGGCCCCGATGAAGACCCCGCTCAGATTGAGATCGTCGAATACATCATTGTCGTCGAAGTCCCAGTCGATATAGCGATAGCCCATAAGTGCATCCAGTTTCCCGAAGCGATACCCCACTCCGGCGAAAGCCTGCCAGGTAAGATCCGACTGGCCCGTTCCAACATCCACATACTAAGGCAGATACCATTTTTCAGAGAGTTCGACCTGACCGTTGACTCCGACCACGGCGCCCCTGAAGTGGTCTGATTTATCAGGACACCTTACTGTCATCCTGTGAACGACAAATTAGTAAAATCCACTGACCCGCTCGATAAACCAGAACGCCGCCAGTGTGCCTATACCGTAGGCCGGCAGTTGCCGAGATCCTGCAGGCCATTGAATACGCAGCTTGCGTAAAGCAAAAACAAAAGCGATGACCACCATTACAAACGCAATCTGACCCAACTCGACACCGACATTGAACATCAGTAGTGCTAACGGTATCTCATGTTGCGGCAGACCGACGTCGGCCAGTGCGCCGGCAAACCCCAATCCATGCAGCAGACCAAAGGTAAAGGCCACTAACCAGGGATAGCTTGCGGTAAGACTTGCCTGGCCGCGATTGACCTTCACCAGTTCGCTGGCCAGAAACAGAATGGACAGTGCAATGGTCGCCTCAACTGGTGGGCCAGGCACCCACAACAGATCAAGTGTAGCCGCAGCCAGGGTAATACTATGCGCAATGGTGAACGCCGTAATGGTAATCAATAGACGACGGGTACCGCTGACGATCAACAGCAAAGCCAGCACGAACAACAGATGATCGAAGCCGGACAAGATGTGCTCGACACCAAGCACCGTAAAATCCCAGATCACCTGTCCGGCACTTCGCGGGCCTTTGACGATCAGCCAGGGCTGGGCCGGTTTAAGCAGCGCGGTCGAGTTGGCACCATTAGCGAATTCAATACGCACCAGCACATCGGTGTTGCTCGCCTGTAAACCGTCAATCCCGATGCGTTTGCCGATCAATCCCTGCGCATCCGTTCCAATCAGACGGCGTTCAACCGTTGCGCCCGGCAATTCACGCGACACGGGTTTGGTGAGGTTCCTCACCCCCGCTGGAAACTGCAATGACAATCTGGCCTGTTGATTGGTCAGCTTCGGATTACGCCAAATTACACTGTAACGATTAGCGCTGGTTTCCTTGAGTTCCAGATATCCGGGTTGTGAATCATCGGCGCAGGCAATACCGCCAAACAGTACGCCATAGATGCCCAATACTGTTACCAGTACAGATAATAAACGCTGCATTATCTTGGCGCTGTCTCAGGCCGTGTTGCTGCAACAGCCGGGCCAGACACATAAGCGGGGTTCATCGGCTCTTGCATAACAATCTCATACTCTTCCAGAAGCTTGCGGTAAGTACTTTCCTTTAACGCATTGCGTTGTTCAAACAACCAGTCACGCTGCACCTCTTCACGCACCTCAGCCAGTGTCGGCATGCGTCCTTCTACCCGTTCACTCACTAACACCAGATGTCCGCCATAGCCGGAAACAACAGGCCCTGACCAGACGCCAGATGGCAAAGTCAAAAGCTGCCTGGCAAATACCTGGCCAAAACGACGTTCGATGTCGCTTTGAGAAGACAGCTTGAACGCATGCTCCAGCATGATCTGATCACCGAGCTGTGCAGACTGTTGTTCAGATATCTCTCCTGTATTTAAGCTGGCTAATATTTTTGTGGCAGCCGCTTTGATGTCTTGTCGCTTATCAGGGCTGAGATAAACCTGTCGGAAGGCGATCTGCGGTTGCAGCCGGAACTGGTCTTCGTGCTGTTGCATGTAGCGGGTTAATGCCTCATCCGTCGGGTCCACCAGAACCGAGATATCCTCAAGGATGAATTCAAGCTTCTGACGCATACGTCGGCGGATGAGATTGTCATCCTTGTCCAGGCCTAAAGCGATCGCTTCGCGGTAAAATACCTCGTCGCGAAGATAGCTTGTAAGCAAGCCATTCAATTCCTGCTCAGTCGGCAAACGTTCCCAGGTACGGGAAAAATTAGCGGACAATTGTTTAACTTTTCCTGGCGTAACAACAATGGTATTAGGTTTATCAACCCTGCCACCATTGCTCATGTTATATAAGAGGAACAAGCCGCCACCGAGCAGCAAGAAATGCAATAACGGCTCCCTCATGATTTTTCCAAGAACGCTCATACAGCCTCGCTTACTTCTAAGATTTTGGCTTGGAAGGCTGGTACCAGATCGGTGAGGTATAGGCCCGTTCCTGCGTGGTCATGGGAACCTCTTTCGACATCTGGACATTGAAACGTTTGGCGTCGTAGGCGGTCCAGCGCGGCGTCGGGATCTCGATAACGCGGGCGTAATAAAAGGCACTCAGGTTCGGATCGAAGTCCGGATCTTTCCAGACCGTGATCAGCTCAGGGGCACCGATGGTATTGGTCCAGGTAGCCTCCTTGACATTAACCGTGTTACCAACCGGCGGTAGTTTGCCTTGTGCATTCGGTTTGCGCTTGTCGGCGTCGCCCCAGACCACGTCATACACTTTCTCGTGCAGTTCGCCTTTTTTATCCAGCCAGCCCTTGATGACCTGGATGCGGTCGAGGTTACCGCTGTAAGCATCCTTAAGCGCAGCGACCAGGAAAGTGGGCGACTTGCCTTTGGGCGCATTATGCAGATCACCACCCATAGGCACGCCCTTGTCGTAACCGGCTTCTGCCGGCATGCGGCTATTCGCATCCTCAGCGGTGAAGTCGAAACCACCGAAAAAACGCACCATAATGCGAGGACCCGTCGTGGAGTAAGTTTCCTTGCGTTTCATGGCATCCCACAGGGCTTCGCGGGTGTTTTTCGTTGCCCAGACGCCGGTCCAGCCGGCGGCAGTAAGCTTCCACCCTGGGGTCTTTACCTGAGGTGTATCGAGAAACGGATGTTCCCAGCGGTCGGGTTTTGGTTCTTGCGCAGCGGTTTTACTGAAGTAATTGTCTTCTTCCGCCGTGCTAAGAGCAGTGTGGGTGTCGGTGCCGCCCACCAAGCCGTACTTGAAGGCATTCGTGCCGAGCTCTTCTTCGAGTTTGAGCCCCTGCTTGAGTGCTTCGCGGGCATATTCGTACTGGATCATCTCCGGTTTCTTGGGTACACCAGCCAGGTTTGATTGATCCCAGGTATCGAAGTCGGCAAACTCGTCGCCTGGCGACAGGGTCGGGTGGGTTTCACCGTCACCTTTCATCTGGGTGACCTCGTAAAGAGGCTCCCAGCGGGCGCGCTCTTCTGCCCATTCTTTGGTAAGGCGACCACCATCGAAGGTTTTTTAGGCGAACATTCGACCGTTGGAAAGGTTACCGTTGTGAGGAATAGCCAGTAACGAGCCATAAGTTTTCTCCTCGTACTTTGCCATCCATTTCCACAGATCTTCGGGGTTCTCGCTGTCGAAGGTAGTCATGGGAACCATCTGGTCGGCAAGATTCTTACCGTCGCGGTAGATGACATTACGATGCAGGTTGTCACCACCGCCGGCATTCGAGGTCCACTCATAGCCGATCAAAGCAGTAAAACGACCCGGCTCATTGTATTTCTCCATGATCGCAGTGTTCTTGCGCCAGATGTTCATGGCGAACTTTTTGTCCTTCATGACTGCCGGGATCTTGTTGTTCGACTGGGCCTGAATGAGTTCGCTGGTCGCCTCCAGCCCCTTACCGGCTTTCATCATGTCATGCCACTTTTTGACCAAAGGCACTGCCATGAACGCCGGATCGCCGTCGCGAATCGAAAATATGGTGCCGGCCATGTCCGAATGGTCGGCGACGACCACCCAGTCTAGCGGTTGAGCGAGCTTGGCAGGTACACCTGTGGACGAGATAACTTCCTCACCGCGTGCGAACCTGACGGCATCTTCCGGTGTCAGTGTCGCCCCTGCAGCACCCGCATCCACTGACCAGCCGGTATGTACGTGCTGATCACCCCAGTACACCTGGGTGGGATATTTACGGCCGGCATAAGGTGAAAAACCTTGCGTAGACAGGGCTTCGGAAGTTGTTTTCTCATCACGCGGGTAGTCTGCGCCAACCACACCTTCAGCGAAGGCAGTCACACCCGGCAGAATCAAGGCGATCACAGTTGCATTTGAAAGATACTTATGTACTTGTTTCATTTATATTTTCCTTTATCATTCAGGGCCATGAGTGGTGAAGAATTCCACCCCCTCATGCTCGCCTTGGGTCGCTCAATCCTGCGCCGGGTTACGGATCGGCTTACCCGGATAAACCCCTTTCAACACCTTGGAGTCTTTGACTACCGGTGTTCCATTCACAATCACATAAGGAATACCACTGGAAGGCAGGCCACCGTCTTTCATGGTCGAGTTATCTTTGACGGTTTTAGGATCGAAGATGGTGATGTCCGCATCCATGCCTTCTTGCATGCGGCCTTTCTGCGCCATCTGCTCTACCCCGTTGTCCTGCAGATAGTCGGCGATCAGGTAGGTCATTTTCGAGACTGCGTCGATGAGGGGGATGTCGACCTGCTTTTCCCGCACAAGACGCAGCAGCTTGGCGTGTGCTCCCGCCCCCCGCGGGTGACCGTTTACCGCATCATTAGGTGTCCGCTGCCATGACGGCTCCGGCATGGCTCAACGCCAGCAGACCGGCAACCATCGCCTGGGTTAGTCGTTTGACCGTATGTTTAGTTTTCATATTTGTTCTCCATTAATCATTTTCAGATCGGTTGAACCTTATTTCACGACTTCACCAGTTCGATCTCACTCAGTCTCCAGGTCTTATCAAGCCAGGGTTTTAAAGGGCCATACATCCGGAGAATGACAAACCAGCTTTTTCCCGGAATGGTTTCCAGCCAGTTACTCTCTTTGCCCTTTGGCGCTTTGGGACCAAAGTAGATGTCGTAGGAACCGTCTTCGTTATTTACAAAGCCCTTGCTCTAACTACCGACTGTCGGAAGCGGCTGACTGGTCTGCAGCATGGACCGGGTCTGGGGGTCGGCTTCGACATGGCCGGGGTAACCGCCGTAAAAGGATAGTGGAACATAACCCGTGCGTCGGCGTTCATGGTCATTCCGTCCTCGCCGTTAAAGAACACATTGCGAGCGGTGAAGGCCATGATCCAGGCGCTATTGGTGTCCGGGTAGATGCGTACCCCTTGCATGTTCATGTCGTAGCGCGGATACCAGACGATCGAGCGGGAGGCGGCATTGCCGAGCGCGACCCCGTCAACGAGGATTTTTTTCATCCGTTCGTCGGGAGCGAACTTCTTGCCTTTTTCAATGCCGATGGCGGCGAACAGGCCCCTGATCTCGGGATCGAGCATTTCGAGCGGCTCATACTGGATGATCCCGTCCAGGTGATGGTAGAACTCGACATTGTTCGGGTGGATAGTGTTGTACGACTTGCCCGAAGCGCTGATGAACTTCATCGCCGGCGGGTTACCTGCCCTGGCAAGTGGATAGATCTTCAGACCGCCTTTTACCAGCTCGGCTGCCTTGTCCACGCCGTCCGCGATGGAGGCCCGCAGGAAGATCCAGAGCCGGTAGGTCTTCGGTTTGACAACCGTGTAGCCTGCGGGGATCTCTCCCTTGTAGCCCGGCGGGAGGTAAAGATATTTCCCGGCCTTCATGAGGTCATTGACGTAGCGGAAATAGGCGTCGTTTGCCGCACCAAGGAGATTGGCCGGAACCTCGACGACGGTCGGGCCATCCCGCTTCAGATCGAGATCCGGGAAAGCATAGAGCGTAGAGGTATTGGCCGTCAGGAACAGTGACTTCGAATCCAGCAGCTTGTCGAAAATGAGGACCTCGTGAGCCTCCACTGCGCCAAGCGAGTGGGACCCTTCTATGATCGCATTGACCGAGCAGGCGGGCTGGCCTTTCAGGAATGCGTCCATGGCCCGAGCGGTGTCGAGGTAAGCGTAAACCTTTTCCGCAGTCTCCGGCAGCGGCGCGCCGTCGATGAATTTCAGTTTACCGATGGATGTCTCGACCTCGTTCGGAGTCTCGATGGACTTGAGCACTTCTTCGGACACCTGGGCGACGGCAGCGTTGCCAATCAGTGCGGCGGCGCAAACCGATAAAGCGAACGATATTGCGGTTGTTTTCATGGCTTTTATCTCCTTGGAGTCCTTGACCACGATAGTGCCGCTAACGATTGCGCAGGGAATCCCCGTTGACGGTAATGTCCTTTTGCCTGGCACGGGTCGCGCCTTGTCGGTGACAGATTTCGGATCAAAAATGTTGCTACCGACAATAGCGGCCTCACACCGGGTGAGGCCGTCGCTTCTTTACAGACTGTTCCTGTAGATCTTGCCGTCCTTGATGATGAGCTTCAGGTTGTTTTCCGGGTCAGCGACAATGGCTACATCCTGCAGCGGATTCTTGCTGTAGATCAGCACGTCGGCCATGGCGCCTGCCTCGATCACGCCCAGTTTTCCGTAGGGGTTGCGCTTGCCTGAAAGCGCGACCGTCGCACCGCCGTTACCGGTGGCCTGAATCATGATTTCAGCCGAGCTGAACCACTGCTTGCGGATGACGAGGTCCTGAAGCTGCTTGCTTCGATTGTCCAGGCTATCCAGCAGATCCGTTCCCCAGGCCATGTGAACGTCATATTTTTTGGCCCATTCCATGACCTTGCCGGTGTTTTCCCAGGCCTGCTTCGCCTTTTCCTTGCGCACGTCGCCATCGGGATACTCGTCCAGAATTTGCTTGACGACCAGCACCTGAACCGACATGTGCGCCTTGTGCTCAGCCATCATCTTGATGGCTTCCTCATCGGCGAGACTGTTGTGGTCGAGCGATTTCACACCGGCCCTGATGGCGCGCTTGATCGGGCCGGCACTGTGGACATGAACCATCACATAAGTGCCGTAGTCAGCCGCCGCCCTGACCGCAGCCTCGATCTCTTCGGGCAGAAACTCGTGCACATACAGTGGATCGGTATAAGAGATAACGCCGCCGCTGACCGCCATCTTCAGCTGCGTCGCACCCTGGTACAGATTGTTGCGTACAGCGGCGAGCATCTGGTCCACGCCATTGGCCAGGATACCCAGACCGACCTCTTCGATCGCATCGGTCGGCCCGCCCCATTCCTTCGGCATGAAGTTGGGATTGCGGAAATCGGTGTGCCCGGAATACTGGCCGATCACCGCTTGCGAAGGATAGATCCGCGGCCCTTTTACGTAGCCCTCGTCAATCGCCTTCTTGAGGCCTGCCGTATTGCCGCCGGCATCGCGGATCGTTGTCACGCCGCGATTGAGCAACTCGCCCGACTCCCAGGTCGCCACTGAAGTGATATAGGAGGCTGGCGAATACATCACCTTGAAGGGATCAAGCGCCAACACAGAATGCCAGTGCACATCGACCAGGCCGGGCGTCAGGTAGCCACCTTTGCCGTCGATGACCTGATCAATGTCTTTACCATCGCTGCCGGCATTAATGATTTTTTCGATCTTGTTGCCGGCCAGAATCACATCCTTGCCGGTAATCAACTGCTCCGATGTGCCATCAAAGACACTCACATTGGTAATCAGCACCCGTGTCGGCTTTTCAGTTTTGGCATCCTCTGCGTTTGCCAATCCGACCGTCATAAAACAGGCCATTGACACAATGAGTGCTTTTCGGGTTGCGCGTAACGGTTTCATAGTCATTCTCCTCTGTTGCACGATTTTCTTATGAGCTGAACTGACAGGATGGGCAGATGAAACCTGTAAATGGAGTCGAGCACGCCGTTCAAATCCGCCTGGTCCATGACCCGTACTAGCAACCTCGTGGTATGTTGATCACCTGCCTCAATACGGGCATCCGCGATGTCGGTAACGATGCATGGATCCAGCTGACCTTGTACTACAATGCGATAGACCGCAGGCGTGCCGAAACCCAAAAGATGAGGTAGCTGCGACTGATCCAATCATGCCCTCCTGCAATAAGATTGCTGGCTCGTGGATACTGTTTACTCTGGGTAAAAGTCTATTACCTGCCGCCGAATGCGGCTTCTCTTGAAACAAGGGGGAAATGAGGGGGATGGGTCTATACTGCGGGCGTAATCAGCTTGTCTTCGGGGGAAGTAAAATCATATTTTTCCCTCCGTAAACTTGCTTACGCCCACAGCCTTAGGTTTTTAATTTGAATTTTTTCAGGCAGACCGTTGCAACAGGCTTGGCCCAATCAGGCATAGTCCGATCCAGCTCGATTATTGCGCCATCGAACACATGCAACAGACGCCGGATGCCGGGTTTTTTCTGCGCGTTCAGCGGTTTCGAGTTGTCATAGACTGCCAGCTGATGCAACCCCGGCGTCAGACGGCAGAGATTGCGCATGGAGGTTTTGCAGCGCGAGCGGATCAGGTCTTCGGGAATATCGTGCCCGCCACGGGCCACGCGGACAGCCACCCGCTCGATGTATTGTTCGGGAGATTGCAGGCCGCAATACCAGACACTGACCGGCACCCCGACAGCGATGGCGTCCAGCAGTGTGTGAGTGATGGTATTACCGCCGAGAGTGGTTTCAAAGACGAAATCGGTATTGTCACGAATAGCCGCCTGCAACCGGCGGTGCCCCTCGTGCCAGACCGCGCTGTTGATCTCTTGCAGCGGCCTGTCCGGGAACTGCTGATGCATGGCCTGCGCGAATTCGTCAGGGTTATACCAATCCTGGCCGGCAGCCCGAATAGCCGAGCCGCCAATTGAGCTTTTGCCGGCGCCGTTCACACCGGCAAGGACAAAGCTCATGTCCTGCTCCGATCAATCTTTTGATCCGTATTCTTCTGACTCGGTAGCACCGGGCCGATAGCTGTTATTGAGCGGAGCCGGATCGCCGAACAAGGCCGCATCGGCGGCCCGTGCCCCGCCCGCCCGGTTCATCCCGGCAATCAGCTCATCAAAGCGCTGGCTCAGTGCCTGTGTAAAGCCGTTGTCCGACTTTTTCTCCCGCAATTGCTGCATTAGTTCCACCATCTCGTCGTACTGGCGTTGCGACACGATCACCATCGCACCCTGGCCCTGAATGTTAACCGTGACGGCTTGTTGTGAGGAAAACCTGGCACATAATTCAATAACATTCACATTATTGGGTCGAAGTTTGATATTTCTTGAAATTTTCAGCTTGCTCAAAAATCTCTTTATAGACTTCATCCCGGTCGACGGGTGGATAACCGTGCTTGGCAAGCAACAGGATCAGATCGACTTTCAGCTCCGCCCTGATGTCATCGCGCTGGTTCCAGTCGGTGTACCTGGCCTTGTCATCCACCGTGTCTTTCACTGCCTTGGACAACGCAATGAGCTTGTCCTCCGGGTAGGTGAAATCATATTTCACTGCCAGACTTTTCAGGATGTCGTAAAACGCTTTTCCTCGAAGCCGATACCCAAATCAGCAAACGAAGCCTTCTCCGTTTTCAGCGCTTGCAGGAGGTCAATAATCTCATCCGTGAAATCTTCCAGCACATTGGCAACAAGCACATCGTCTTCCACCCGCTCGTTATAGCGATCCACTAATGCCTTGAACTGGCGGAGAAGTCCACGCCCTTGGCTTTGTTGACTTTTTTAAAATCCTCAATGGCTCTGGCGAGCAACTGCTGCAATAACTTGATCCGGGTGTTCGGCAGTTTGATCTTTTCGATCTTCGCCAGGTAATCATCGTCGAAGATGTCCACAGCGCTGGCAGCGTCATCCCCCATTTTGAAGATTTCTTCCACGCCATCAGCCTTGAGCGCCTCGGCAATCATCTCGCGCACTTTGGCATTCATCTGCGCGGTGTCTGGCGCATCACCTTTGGTCAACTTGAACACGATGGCACGCACCGCCAGGTAGAAATGCACAAGGTCACGCTCGTTCTGAGTCAACGCTTCCGAACCGCTGCAGATGTCATACGCCGCTTTCAGGCGTTTCACCAGCTGCATAAAGCGCTTCTCGACCGGGTTCGTGATCTGCACAAATTCAGCCGCCCTATTCAGGGTGTCGAGCTGCGCCAGCGGATTGCCGGAAAAATACGCTGAAGCATCAAATTTATGGAACAGTTTACCCAGCAGGTCGAGGTGATCGCGCACCACGATCAGCGACTGTCCGATCTCTTCGATATTCTGCTGATCGGCCTTGTTGTAGTGGGCCAGTGCCAGATTCATCTGTGTCTTGATGCCGATATAGTCCACCACCAGCCCTTTGTCCTTGCCCTCGAATTTGCGATTGACCCGCGAGATAGTCTGATCAGGTTATGGCGTTGAATCGGCTTGTCGATGTAGATGGTATCGAGGAAAGGCACGTCGAAACCAGTCAGCCACATATCCACCACGATAGCAATCTTGAAATTGGAGTTGGCATTCTGAACTGGCGGTCCAGTTCCTTGCGGTAGTCCTGGCTGCCGAGTAGGTCGTACAGCGCCTTCGGGTCATCCTTGCCACGGGTCATGATCATCTTGATCCGCGCCATGGGCTTGATCTCTTTCTTCTCCTGCTCGGTCAGTTCGGCCCCCTCCTCAGCCGGCAGCACGTCGTTCCATTGCGGGCGCAGCGCTACCACGGCTTGCCAGAAGGCATAGGCGATTTCGCGGTTGCTGCACACAAACATCGCTTTGCCCTTGACGGTGGAGCCTTCCTCCAGGCGCTTTTCGTAATGCTGCACAAAATCAGCGGCCAGGGCCTTGATGCGGTCCGGATCACCGAGGATGACGTTCATCCTGGCGTTGGCTTTCTTGCTTTCCTCAATCTGGTAGTCGCTGGCTCCGTCCTCGGCGCACTGCACGTAGTACGCCTCGATCTCCTCCAGCTTGGCGTTGTCCAGCGCAACTTTGGCGGCACGACCCTCGTAGACGATGCGCACGGTGATGCCGTCCTGCACTGACTCGGTCATGGTGTAGCTGTCCATAACCTCGCCGAACACATCCAGCGTGGCGTCGATGGGGGTGCCGGTAAAGCCCACGTAGGTGGCATTCGGCAATGAATCATGCAGATATTTGGCGAAACCGTAGCTGCGCTTTACGCCGTCTGCGGTCACCCGCACTTTCTGGTCGAGATTGACCTGACTGCGATGTGCTTCGTCGGAGATGCAGATCACATTGCCGCGTTCGGTCAGCAGCTCGGTGTCCTCGGTGAACTTGTGGATGGTGGTCAGGAACACGCCGCCGCTGGTGCGGCCCTTGAGCAGTTCGCGCAACTGGGCACGACTTTCCACGCTGATCACCGTCTGGTCACCGATATAGTCCTTGGCGTTGGTGAACTGGCGCGAAAGCTGATCGTCCAGGTCGGTGCGGTCGGTAATCAACACAATGGTCGGACTCGCAAAATCCAGGCTCTTCATCAGCAGGCGCGTCAAAAACAGCATAGTGAAGCTCTTACCGCAGCCGGTCGCACCGAAGTAAGTACCGCCCTTGCCGTCCCCTGCCGGTTTGCGATGCTGCAGGATATGCTGGTACAGCTTGGTGGCGGCGTAGAACTGCGGATAACGGCAGACGATTTTCTCTTCCCTGCGCGACACATCGGGAAAGTGAATAAAATGCCGGATCACCTGCCGCAGCCGTTGCTTGTCGAACAAGCCCTGGATCATGCTGTGCAGCGAGCTGATGCCCTCTGCCGTAATGGCCTCGTCACCCGTTACTTTGCGCCAGGTGTAAAAATACTCGTAGGGTGCGAACAGCGAACCCATTTTCGAGTTCACCCCGTCCGACAGCACGCACAGAGCGTTGTATTTCATCAGCTCCGGGATATCGCGGACATAACGGATGGTAAGCTGCACATAGGCATCGTGAACCGTCGCCTCCTCGCGGATCGCGCTCTTGAACTCGAACACCACCAGCGGCAGGCCGTTGATGTAAAGAATCGCGTCCGGGATGCGTTTTTCCGTGCCTTCAATCTCCAGCTGGTTAACAATGCGGTAGCGGTTGGAATCATGGTTATAGCGGCCCCGTTTCTCACCCAGAATAGTTGCCACCTCGCCCGCGCGCGGCGGACGCTGCAAGGGCAGCCCGGCATAATCGATCAGCTGGATGTACAGATCTTTCTTCGAGCGATCCTCCCGCTTAAGCAGAAAGCCATCGGCCACCAGCTTGTGGATGGCCTTATTGGATTCGTACAGATCGGCAGCAGAATAGGCCTCCAGTTGGCGAATAATCGAATCAATCTCGCCGTCAGTGATCCCATCGCTGGCATAGCGGGTGGACAGAAAAGCCCGCAGATCGTCTTGCAGCAACACCTCGGTCGGGCCGCGCACCAGGCTGCCGCCGGGATGGTAAGGATATCCCTGTTGTTCGAGCAGGGTAATAATTGCCTGCTCCAGTTTTTCTTCCGTGAATTTGGTCATAGCGCCTCGGCTACCTGTTTTTCGGCATCGGGAATGCGGAGTTGGCCGGAGAGGAGTTTGGGTAGGAGGGTGTCTCGCAGGGCAGCCAAGCTGTCTATCTGGCGCAGATTCGCGACTATCTTGTCCAGAAATTCTTGCACCGCTTTATCGAAAGAATTACTCAGCTCACTTGGGCATGCTACCGTCTTGATGGAGCGGAAAGTGTCTCTCGTAATTGTATTGAAGACCGATCCATGACCTCGCTGCTGAAGGTCTGCAACCCTGAGAAGTATCGTGTAGTAAATGTAATAGTCTCGATAACCAGAAGCTCCCCTGACCCCGTAACAGGACTGGTTCATAGCCATCGGCTCACCCACGATTGCACATTTGCTCTGAGGCACGGGCGCTGATGATCGTAGTGCCTATCGGCAGAAGTTTGGCCGATGAATTCTCTAGACCTGCGAAGAAGAAATATTTTTTCCGTCTTGAGTACGAACATGTCCGATGGGTTAGGTGCGGCTCACGACTGAGAACCAGGTATCCACCGTTCCAATATTCCTCGATAGAAGTTTTCGGCGTACCCCCGCCAATCAACTCGATCAGTGAGTCGAGTGGAAGCACATCCCACCCTCCGGCACCCAGCCCATGTCCTCGTTAAAGACGAAGCGGTTGGGAAATTGTTTTTTGAATCACCTCGGGCAGATTTTACGTTGATCGCCCAGCGCCTTTCGGGCCTCGGCGCGAACTTGCAGGGGTCTGGGATAGGGTTGCCAGCGGCCAGTGCATTATCGATGACTGGATCAAAAATCGACAAACCAGCTCTTGAACAGCGCCTGCGCCATCGCCTCCAGCGTGGCGTTCATCTGGCGGTTGAGTTGGATTTTGTCGTCGAGGCTACCGAGGATGTGGGCTATGGCTTTTTGTTCTGCCTTTGGTGGCAGAAGAAACTCATATGCTTCAATTTTACTGGGTGAGGTATGGAGAATTTTTGTCCCGGTGGCCGTTAAATAGAGATATTGATTGAAAGGTTGAGATAAGAAGAGCCAGTACAGGTAATCAAGAGACACACTTTTCTTGTTACGCAATACCACCTTTCCTAGTCGCTGATTGTGCAGATAGATATTGCTGTCAGCAGGTATTTTTCCTGGAATCCCCAGTATTTCTCCCTGCCGTCTGGCACGTCATTGCCAGCAAAATATCACCAGCACCAAGGATGTATTCGTTAGGGAATTCATCCGTGTAACGCTTTATCTTGGTGCTTGAACCTGAAGCCACCCGTATATTCAAAGTTCCCCTATCGCAACGACAATTGGGCCTTCATCTAAACCTTCGACCATTGCCGAACCTTTAAATGCCCAGCCGTGTTTAATTTGGAGTAGGCTGCTGAGCGTCCAAAGCTGCCAATCAGCCGCCATAACCCAGCCCCGTTAAATTCTCCTGAATCACCGCATCCAGCTTTTTCCAACTCCGCCATCTGCCGGCATCGCTGGTAGGGTGTGGTGACGAAGGAACCGCACCATCCGTCTCGATCCCGGCTCCAACTCTGCGAACGGTGCGGTTCGTGCCTCACCGCACCCTACCATGATGTTATTGGCCATAACCCAGCCCCGTTAAATTTTCCCGAATCACTTTATCCAGCTTTTCCGATTCCGCCATCTGCCGGTACAGCGTCTGGGTCAATTCGGTCATTTTCGGTTCGAACGGCACGCCGTCGTCCTCGATCTCGGCGGCACCGACGTAGCGGCCCGGTGTCAACACATAATCATTGGCCTCGATGTCGTCCAGCGTGGCGGCTTTGCAGAAGCCGGGCTTGTCCTCATACCGCCGTCTTTCGCCTCGCCGCGCCAGGGCGTGATAGGTACGGGCGATGTCGGCGATGTCGGCGCTGGTCAGCTCCTTGTGGGTTCGGTCGACCATGGTGCCCAGATTGCGGGCGTCGATGAACAGGGTCCTGCCCTGCCGGTCGCGGTGGTTGCTGTCGCTGTGCCCTGCGACGGTCTGCGCTTTGTTCTTGCTCAGAAACCACAGGCAAACCGGAATCTGGTGGTGTAAAAAAGCTGGCCGGGCAACGCAATCATGCAATCCACCAGATCGTTTTCGATCAGCTTTTTGCGGATCTCGCCTTCACCTTTGGTGTTGGTGCTCATGGAGCCGTTGGCCAGCACGAAACCGGCGACGCCGTTTTCCGACAGCTTGCTGACCATGTGTAAAATCCAGCCGTAGTTGGCATTGCCGGTGGGCGGCACTTCGTAACCGGCCCAGCGCGGATCGTCGCTGAGTTCGTTGTCGGCACGCCAGGCTTTCAGATTGAACGGCGGATTGGCCATGATGAAAGTCGGCCTTCAGATCCGGGTGCTGATCCTTGAAGAAGGTATCGGCGGGCACCTCGCCGAGGTTGGCGGCGATGCCCCGGATGGCAGGTTCATCTTGGCCAGCTTGTAGTGGTGGCGGTCAGCTCCTGACCGTAGATGGAGACATCCCGCTTACTGCCTTCGTGACTTTCAACAAACTTGACCGACTGCACGAACATGCCGCCCGAGCCGCAGCAGGGATCGCAGATTTTGCCCCGGTAGGGTTCGATCATCTCGGCGATCAGGTTGACCACGCACTTGGGCGTGTAGAACTCACCGCCGCCCTTGCCCTCGGTGGCAGCAAACTTGCCAAGAAAGTATTCGTAGACGCGCCCGACCACGTCCTCTTCCCTGTCCGTCACGGTGTCGATATTGCTGATGGAATCGATCAATGCGGCCAGCTTGCTCACGTCCAGCCCGAGGCGCGAGAAGTAGTTATCGGGCAAAGCGCCGCGCAGGGCCTTGTTGGTCTTCTCGACAGTATGCAGGGCGGTGTCGATGCGCAAGGCAATGTCGTCCTGCTTGGCCTGCTTCTGAATGCTCGACCAGCGTGCCTCCTCGGGCAGATAAAAGACGTTCTGCATGGCGTAGAACTCGATCATGTCGAGATACGCCTCTTTGCCCTCGTCTATCAACACCTGCCGACGCTGCTCGAACTTGTCGCTGACAAACTTGAGGAAGATCAGACTGAGGACGACGTGCTTGTATTCCGAGGACTCCACCGAACCGCGCAATTTGTCGGCGGTATCCCAGAGCGTTTGCTCGAAGGATTTTTGTTTTTTGGTGCTGCTTTTTTTGTGTTCATATCCGATTAATGTTGATGACGCGTGGGCAAAAGTTGTCCACACTACTAAAATACGGCTGAATCGAGGCTATACCGTATCGGATTCGGCATAGGATTGATAGCTCCAACAATGCAAGATCATACGCTTTTTGGGCAAGAGGCAAAGCCTTGCCCAATGGCTTTACGCAAGCCCATGCATGGACTTTTTTGAGGCACTGAAAATGGGCTATTCGCAGATTTGGCGGGAGACAGAAAATGAGCAGGTTGAAAGAAAATAATCCTGGCCCGGACTACGCGCACCTCCTCGCCGAAGTGAAGGCGCGCGTTCGTTCGGCCCAGTACGCAGCACTGAAAGCGGTCAATACCGAGCTGGTCGGTCTCTATTGGGACATCGGGCGGATGATCGTTGAGCGGCAGGAAAAAGCCGGTTGGGGCAAGGCGGTTGTGGAGCGCTTGTCAGCGGACTTGCGGCAGGAATTTCTCGGAGTGGCCGGTTTTTCGGTGCAAAACCTCTGGTACATGCGCCAGTTTTATATGGAATACAACGGCCATGAAAGACTCCAACCACTGGCTGGAGAAATTGCCTGGGCTCACAATTTAGCCATCATGAGCAAATGCAAAGACCCGCTGGAACGCGAGTTCTACATGCGTATGACCCGCAAATTCGGCTGGTCAAAAAATGTGCTCATCCACCAGATTGAGAACCAGAGCTACGAGAAATCCCTGGCAGGACAGACCACTTCAATCAGGCGCTGACACCGGAATTGCACGCCCAGGTCAAACTGGCGGTCAAAGACGAGTACACCTTCGATTTTCTGGAACTGGGCGAGCAGCTTTGCCGCGTGGGCAACAAGTTGCACACCTACTACTGAATCGAGGCTATGTCGTGGCACCAGTTGATCGGGCAGCTTTGCCGCGTAGGCAACAGAAGCACACCCTACTAGAATGTGACCAAATAAAGCCCGTTACACGCTGTAATTTCAATTGTTTTACAAAAAATTATTGCTTTATCAGTTTTGGTTTTTTAGAATTCTGAATTCACAAATACAGCATTTGCCGAATACTGCCGCGTGAAACCTTTAATCCCTGAGCAAGCCCTGACCGAGAAAGTACGTGATGCCATCATCACGGCGATTATCAATGGCACCTACCGGCCCGGTGAACGACTGGCGCAGGAGGAAATCGCTGACCGTCTCGGGGTCTCTCGTCAGCCCGTCAGTCATGCGCTGAACGTTCTGAAACAGCAGGGTATTGTGGTCGGACTGGGGCGTATGGACTACGGTAGCACCGATGGACCCTGACCGGCTGGAAGCGCTTTATCAGGTGCGCGGGGCGCTGGATGCGCTGGCGGCGCGACTGGCTGCCGAACGTGTCGGGCGCGGTGAGATCACTGCGGCAAAACTCGACAAACTGGCAGCGCTGATCGCCAGACAACAACAGCCGGAGACCGCCGGTTCGTTTGCCCAGAAAATCGAGGCGGATGTCACTTTTCATCTCACGCTGTACCGGTTTTCAGGCAATCCGGTTATCGAAGACATGTCGCAACCGCAGTGGGTACATTTTCGCCGCTCCATGCAAGAGGTTCTCAACGACCACAGCGGCTATCCGCGGGTATGGGAACAGCATCAGGCCATTTTCGACGCTGTTGTCGCTGCTGATGGCGAAACAGCTGCGCAACTTTGTCTGGATCATGTGCAAACCGCTGCGGCCAAGGCGGCCAAACGATTACGTACAAGCAACACTATCCACCACGAGGAAACCACACAATGAAACTGACTGCCGAACAAATGGCTCAATTCGATCGGGACGGTTATTTGTTCATGCCCGGCCTGTTTACGCCGGAAGAAGCCCGTGTACTGAATAACGCCGCGACCGATGTCTATGCGATGGATCGTAAAGAAGTCTGGCGCGAAAAATCGGGGGTCGCCCGTACCGCGTTTGCTGCACATCAGTACAACGAGGCGTTTGGTCGTCTCGGTCGTCATCCGCGTCTGATCGAGCCGGTACAGCAGTTGCTCGACGGGCCGATTTATATGCATCAGTTCAAGGTCAATGCGAAAGCGGCCTTCGACGGCGATGTCTGGCAGTGGCATCAGGACTACGGCACCTGGCAGCGCGATGATGATATGCCGGAGCCGCGCGCGATGAATATCGCGGTGTTCCTGGATGATGTCACCGCCGCCAATGGCCCGCTGCTGTTTATTCCGGGCAGTCATAAAACCGGGGTTTTCGAGGCCGGTCACGATCTGGCAACCACCAGCTATCCGCTGTGGACCCTGGACCGCGAGCTGGTCAGCAAGCTGGCCGAACGCGGTGGTTGCGTGGCACCGACCGGCCCGGCTGGCAGCATGCTGATCTTCTCGTCCTTACTGGTGCATGCCAGCCCGCCAAATATCAGCCCGTTCGGACGCACCATCGTTTATCTGTCGCTGTGTCATGTGGATAACCATATCCGCCGCTTCAAACGTGACGAATGGATTGCGCATCGCGATTTCACGCCGATCGAGCCACTGGCTGACGATTGTCTGCAAGAACTGGTCAAGTCGGCCAATATTCATGCTGCGGCCTAACCTTATTCATTAATCTGGAAAACACCTTATGTATCTTTACTCCGAGCTGCGCGAGCGCGCAGCGGCCGGAAAACCGGTGCGGGTAGCACTGATCGGTGCCGGCAAATTCGGTTCCATGTTTCTGAGTCAGGTGCCGACTACGCCCGGCCTGACGGTTTCCGTCATTGCTGATCTGCGCCCGGATGCGGCGCGTGCCGCCTGTCGCAGTGTCGGCTGGCCGGAAGAGCGTATCGCAGCAACCGTATTCAGCGATGATGCGGCCAGTGCCATCGCCCGTGACGATGTCGACGTGGTGGTCGAGGCCACCGGTCATCCGCCCGCCGGTATTGCGCATGCCCGTATGGCGTTCGCAGCCGGTAAACATATCGTGATGGTCAACGTCGAGGCCGATGTTCTGGCAGGACCGCTACTGGCCGAAGAGGCGCGCTCGGCGGGTGTCGTTTATTCGATGGCCTACGGTGATCAGCCGGCGCTGACCTGCGAGCTGGTCGACTGGGCGCGTTCCTGCGGTTTCGAAGTGGTCGCTGCCGGTAAAGGCACCAAATATCTGCCCGCTTATCATGCCTCGACGCCGGATACGGTGTGGGATCACTACGGTCTGACCGCCGAGCAGGCAGCCGCTGCCGGTATGAACAGCAAAATGTTCAACTCGTTTCTGGATGGCACCAAATCGGCACTGGAAATGGCGGCGATTGCCAACGCCTGCGATCTGCAGACACCGAGCGACGGGCTGGCGTTTCCGCCGTGCGGCATGGACGATCTGGCGCATGTCCTGCGGCCGCGTGACGCGGGTGGCCAGCTTGAGTGCAAAGGCCAGGTTGAGGTGGTGTCGTCGCTGGAACGTGATGGCCGTCCGGTCTATAAGGATCTGCGCTGGGGCGTTTATGTGGTACTGGAAGCGCCGAACGATTACGCCGCCGCCTGCTTTCGTCAGTACGGCATGAATACCGATGCCAGCGGGCGTTACTCGGCGATGTTTAAACCGTTTCATCTGATCGGCCTGGAGCTGAACATCTCGGTATTATCGGCGGCTTTACTGGGTAAACCGACCGGTGCGACACGCGGTTTCAATGGCGATGTGGTCGCCACCGCCAAACGCGATCTGGCCGCCGGCGAAATGCTGGACGGCGAAGGCGGCGCAACCGTTTACGGCAAATTGCTGCCAGCACAGCGTTCGCTCAGTCTGGGCGGCCTGCCGATTGGACTGGCGCACGGTGTGCGACTGCGCCGGCCTGTAGCGGCTGGCAGCACAGTGGCCTGGGACGATGTCGAGGCCAATATGGACGACCCGACAGTAATCGCACGACGCGACATGGAACGCCGTTTTCTGGTCTGAATAACCCCTGTTCCCACTGCAGACGGTATCCCCTGCCGTCTGCATTTTCTTTATGTTCTGATTCAGGGTTTGCAAAAGGCTGCCAAGCAGCCACCGCTCCTATGCCCCGCTTGTCTCATTCCCGCACAGGCGGGAATCCAGCAACGCTTAAAGCACAGAACCTGTCGCAAACCTGTCCGCGTTAAGGATAAGTGACTACTTGCGCGCGCCCTCTTCGGATCGTTGCCCTTATCAGCCGGGGTCGGCGAGTCACCTGCAACGCCAAAGAATTTCTTGCAATCCCTAATGGTTTATTGTGATACTGATGATTAACCAATCGTCATTGAATATTTATTCAATACCTGCGGTAGACACGTAAAACCAATCCAATGGAGGCGACTATGAAGAGCTATCTGAAGACATTCGCGGCCACCAGCGCCATTTTTCTGGCAGCCGGGTTCAATGCTGCCAATGCGTTCGATCAGGGTGATCTGATCAAGAAAATCGACAAGCCACTCTCGATTGTATTCATCCCGAAAGTGATTCACCCCTGGTATGACGTGGTTGCCGCAGGTGCAACGCGAGCTGCCGAAGAGTTAAAAGCCGAAGGGATTGAGGTTGAAGTGATGTGGGACTCACCGCCACAGGCGGATGTTGCCGATCATAACCGGCGGATTGAAACCAATATTGGCCGCCACCCGGACGGTCTGGCCGTATCATGTCTCGATGCAGCGACCAATGTCCAGCTCTTGCATGAAGCCGTGAATGCCGGCATTAATCTGATCACATTTGACACATACTGCGCTGATGATTTCGATTTTGTCGGTCATAGCGGCGACTACCAGGACGGTGCAGATCTTGCGGAATTCCTGGCCGAGCAGATTGGCGATAGCGGCAAAGTGGGTATTCTCGCGGGCAGCCTCACAGCGGCCAACCATGCTGCTCGGGTTAGAGGCTTCAAGGAAACCATAGCAAAGCACCCGAATATTGAAATCGTGTTCGAACAGCCCGACGACGACAACCTGGAAAAAGCAGTAAGCCTCACCGAAAATGCACTGCAGGCGAATCCGGATATTAAAGGCTTCTTCGGTGCCAATGCCTCTAACCCAATCGGTGCGGCCAGAGCGGTCAAAAATGCAGGTCTTGCCGGCAAAGTGGTTGTGGTTGGCATGGACGATCTGCCCGAGACGCTCGATTTCATCAAAGAAGGTGTGATCGCGGGTGTCAAAGCGCAACGGCAGTGGGAAATTGGTTATTGGAGTGTCATGTATCTTGTCGCCAAACTGGAAGGGCATACAACACCTCACTGACGTGGTCTACTGTATGAGTACCAGTCAGTTAAGCGATAATCGACTTAACTGAGGAAGGTAGACATGACAACTCGTAAGCAATACACGAAAGAATTTAAATTAGATGCGGTCAGCTTGGTCACGGAGCAGAATTACCGACCGAGTGAAGCGGCCACGCATCTGGGCATCGATGCCCGTTTGTTAAGTCGCTGGGTCAAGGAATCCAAGCAGCAGGCGGATGGCCAGTCGTTTCGTGGCAACGGCACCTTGACCGCTGAGCAGCAGCAGATACGCGAGCTCAAAGCGCGGGTCAAGCGCTTGGAGATGGAGCGTGAAGTATTAAAAAAAGCGACGGTATTCTTTGCCAGCGAACCGCGTTGAGATATCGGTTCATCACCCAACACAAGAATACCTATCCCATCCGCCTGCAATGTGAGGTGTTGGGTGTGACACGCAGCGGCTGCTGGTTGCGCGTGCGTCCTCGTGACGAGTCGAGCATCAGGTAAGGTTAATATCGCGCCATGATCAACGCTGTGGGCATGGCAGTCGGCGGATGAAAAAGGCCTTAGCAGCACAAGGCATCGCGGTCAGTCGTACCAAAGCCCAGCTGATGAAAGACGCGAGGTGTACAGGTTATGCGAAAATATCGGCGACCACGAACAGTCATCATGCCCAGCCGGTGTTTGCCAATCACTTGGCTCGTCAGTTTGAGGTTAAGAACAGGTTGGCCAGGTCTATGCCGGTGATATCACCTACTGGACCGGGAAGGTTGGTTGTATCTGGCCGTCGTGATGGATTTAGCATGTTCACGCAAGGTCTGGGCTGAGCATGAGTTCTCGCATGACCGCCCAGCTGGTGTGCGATGCATTGACGATGGCGATCTGGCAGCGGCGACCCAAAGCCGGGCTAATACATCACTCGGATCGGGGTTCACAATATGCCAGCAAGCATTTCGCTCAATTGCTTAAAAACCAACGTTTTCAAGGCAGTATGAGCCGAAAAGGAAACTGCTGGGACAATGCGGTCGTCGAAAGCTTCTTTGGCAGCCTCAAACAAGAGTGTGTTCACTGGCGCCACTACCCGACGCGCTATCAAGCCCAACAGGATATTTTGCACTACATCACGATGTTTTATAACAGCCAGCGGTTACATTCGTATTTGAATTACAGATCGCCTAATGATTTCGAGCAGCAGCTTTTAGCAACTCAACAAGCCGCTTAACTGGTTGGTACTAAAATCCTTGACCAGTCACGTCTGCATGGATGCAGATCATCACCAAGGATCTCCTGGGCGACTAGGAAAACAGCCTGGATACTGGGCACGCGGCACCGCATTATGCTGCGGCCCGGTGTTCCGGATAACAACAAGTAGATAACAAGACGAGATAGTTGGT
The DNA here is from genome assembly GCA_041396125.1 of Gammaproteobacteria bacterium. Classification (GTDB taxonomy): domain Bacteria; phylum Pseudomonadota; class Gammaproteobacteria; order Competibacterales; family Competibacteraceae; genus JAWKZG01. The sequence goes on from JAWKZG010000009.1 coordinate 58,822, forward strand.
TTGTGGAAACGGTATTAGAGGTCCACAACATTCGCGCAGCTTCGAACGCAAGTGCCGGACGACGCTCCTCGTATATCGTGGCGAGGTGCCGCGATTGTTGGAGAATGGCGCCGGTAAGAGCATTGATGAACATCATCAGCGGCAAACTGCAGCCGAGTGCTGGTGAGATTCTGCGCAACGGTGTTTGCTAAAGTTTAAATCCCCGCAGGCCCAGTCGCAGGCATTTGCATTGCGCCGCAGAAATTTCACTGGCCCGGCATCTGACGGTTGCGGAGAATATACTGCTGGGTGCTCAGGCGGCCAATCGCTTCGGTCTTATCGACTGGGCTGAAACCAAACGGCAGGCCGCCCAGCACTTGCATCAGATTGACCAAACCATCGACCCCTCGGCTCTGGTCCAATCGCTCACTAACGCCCAGCAGCAGATTGTGCAGATCGCACGGCGGTCGCATCATCCGCCAGTGTCCTGATATTCGACGAACCGACAGCGGCTTTGGCGTCCAAGGAAACCGCGCGACTTTTTGACTTCATCCGCCGGTTTATCGCCAACGGCAACGCCATTCTTTACGTCTCTCATCGGCTCGATGAGATCATGGCGTTGTCGCACAGGATCTCCGTACTGCGGGATGGACGGCTGGTTGCAGAGTTCGCCACTCAGAACGCCTCCAAAGACGAGATGGTACGTCATATGGCGGGGCGCGATGTGGCCAGTCTGCAAAAACACGACGCGAAAAAGATCGATGGAAAAGTCATGCTTGCCGTCAATGGCCTGACCCGGCCCGGGGAGTTCGAGAATATATCCTTCGAGCTGCACAAAGGCGAAATCCTTGGCATCGCCGGCCTTATCGGCGCGGGGCGGACAGAACTCGGGAAATGTCTTTTCGGGGTTACGCGGGCTAAAGCCGGCACCATAGATATTGAAGGCAGGCGCGTGTCCATTCGCCATCCCGCAGATGCGATTGCGGCCGGTCTGGTCTACCTGCCGGAGGAACGCAAGCAAGAAGGTATCTTCCCGTTATTGTCGATCACCGAAAATATGACGGTGTCCGTTTTTGACAAGTTCAGAGGGTTGCTTGGGCTTCGTTTCAGCGACATGGTGTCTGCAGTTTCCGACAATGTGCAAAAACTGCAGATCAAGATCGGCCGGCCAAGTGACCCCATCACCAGCCTTAGCGGCGGCAATCAGCAAAAAGTCATCATCGGACGCTGGCTGTTGCGTGACAGCCGTATTCTTATCCTCGATGAACCAACGCGTGGCATTGATGTGAATGCCAAGTTCGAGATCCAGTCACTGTTGAAATCACTGGCAGATTCCGGGCTCTCGATTATCTACATTTCTTCCGAGCTGCAGGAATTAATCGATATCGCCGACCGCATTCTCGTTATGCACGAGGGACGCTATATGGGCACAGCGCCGGCGGAAAACGCAACGCAAGAAGGCCTGCTGGCAATGGCGATGGCCTGATATGACAAAAAAAACAATGGATAAATCAACACAACCCGAAACAGCAGCACCTCGTCACAAACATCTACTGACCCGATTTCTGGCCTGGGAAGGCAGTGGTGCGCTGGTAGCACTGGTGGCACTGGTCGTTCTGCTCAGCTTTTTAAGCGCTAACTTCCTGTCGCAATACAACCTCAGCGTTGTTGCCCGTCAAGCCTCTTTTGTCGGGCTTATTGCGCTTGGACAAACGCTGGTCCTGCTCATCGGCGGGATTGATCTTTCGCTCGGCGCAGCAGCGGGACTGTCCGCCATTTTTGGCTCGATACTGCTTACGCAAACCTCTATCCATCCCTATGCGGTACTGCCAATCACGATGGCTTTCGGGGCATTTCTTGGCAGTCTGAACGGGGTCTTCGTTGCCTGGCTCAGGCTTAATCCTTTCATTGTTACGCTGGCATCGTGGGAGATCTTTGCCGGTGCCACACTGGTTATCACCAAGGGTTATCCGATACGTCCGCTTGGCGAAGAATTCAGGGTATTCGGGCAAGGCACTGTGTTCGGTTTGCCGGTGCCGGTGCTGATTTTTCTGGGCGTGGGTCTCGTGCTTGCCATCGTGATGGCCCGGACACGATTCGGTCGAAACATCTACGCCGTGGGTGGCAACCGCGACGCGGCAGAGCTTGTCGGAATCAGGTCATGGCGGATCGAATTTATCGTATTCTGCATCGCTGGCATGCTTGCCGCTCTCGCGGGCATACTCTACGCAAGCCGCATGGACTCCGGGCAGCCATCTGTCGGCGAGGGCTGGCTGATGGGCTCCATCACCGCTGCCATCATCGGCGGAACCAGCCTCAAAGGTGGCCAGGGTGCTGTTACCGGCACTGTGCTTGGCGCATTGTTCATGGCCGTACTTGCCAACGGAATCGTGTTATTGAGCATTTCGGGCTATTGGGAGAGAGTGATCATCGGCTCGGTAGTTCTGATAGCCATTCTGCTGGATCTCCTGAGGCGTCAACGACATTGACCTCATTACTGTCGGCGTAGTAGTCGGTGAATAAAATCCAGATCGTAATGACGATTATCATCTGAATTCCCGTTTACCGATTCCTCACTGATCATCAGGCCCCTCTGCTTAAAATGAACCGATACGTCTAATACGGCACCAGTTCGCCGGTTATTTGATCAATGCGTGTTACTTCATCCGGCCCGATAGCGCAGGCGGTCAGCGTCGGCACGCCTGCAAACTCGGTGCGACCGCTGTCAGTAATCAGATAACTGCGCAACCCGGCAAGCTGCGCCTGCTGATGATAAGCGAGCAGTTCTTCTTCTGAATTCACCCGCAAGCAGACTTTGGCACTGCCCTGCAACAGCCAGGCCTGTTCCTGCGGACTCAGGGTGAGGGTCACCGGCGCAGCACCGGCGGTATTGAGCGCTTGCCGGATCGGTGTGGTGAGAAAGGCCATCGCGGCATGCGCGCCTTGCGCGATTTCCTTGCCCCGGCGCATCTTGAGATCTTTACGGATGAGAATAACCTGTTTCAGGCGTTGCATACGTGCGTCCACTGGAAAGAAAAGCCGCTATTTTAGCCTTACTGAAATAATCAAATCAGGCAAAACGTGATTCAGCTCACAGACAATGACCTCCGCTTGGGTTTATAGATGACGAGCGGGGGTAATGTTTTGCTTCCTGCGATCATCAGATGCACGTCACGAAGCAAAGTCAGATTATTTCCGCAGGTATAGCACTATTTTCTCTATGGACAAGGAGAATGACCATGTCTGAAAAACCGAAATCGCTGACCCGACAGGTTAGTGAGTTAAGCTCTCGACTCGATAAACTTGAAGCATCACTCGGTAAATCCAAAGGCGTCTCGGGCAAAGGGACTTACGACGAAGAACCGCAACACTTCTGCGCCCTGCCGGAGGTGCCGGAACGGCAGTTTGACGCGACGATCTCGCCCTTCCGGGAACGCCTCATACGCTACATCGGTAAAAAATGGGTAAACGGCACCAAGTTGCGTTATTACTTTTTTGACAGTGGCTCGTATGCCGGTGCGAGCGAACAGAAAGAGCTGGTGCGGGAAGGTTTTGGCGTCTGGGCAGACCTCGGTATCGGTATCAGTTTCGAGGAAATCACCGATATCAGCGAGGCCGAAGTACGCATTGGCTTTTTGCGCGGCGATGGTGCCTGGTCGTATGTGGGCCGCGATGTGATCGATATTCCCGGCCAGCAGGAGCGCACCATGAACTTCGGCTGGGACCTGACCCAGGACCCGCGCGGCGTGGACACCCCGGTGCATGAAATCGGTCATACCCTGGGCTTCCCGCATGAGCATCAAAATCCGTTCTCCGGCATCGTGTGGGACGAAGACGCGGTGTATGACTATTTTGGCGGCCCGCCGAATAACTGGCCGCGCTCGACGACTTTTCACAATGTGCTGCGCAAGCTGTCGCCGAGCATGGTCGAAGGTTCTAATTGGGACCCGGATTCGATCATGCATTATGGCTTTCCGGCCGGTCTGATTATCCAGCCGGAGCAGTACCGCGATGGCCTGCGCCCTGCCCTGGGCCTGTCACAGCATGATATCGACGAGGTACGGCGTTTTTATCCGCCGCTCAATGATGACAAGAATCTGGTACTGCGGCCGTTTCAATCGCAAACCCTTGCACTGGCACCAGCCGAGCAGAAGAACTTCACGATTGAACCGCAGGAAACACGCGACTATACGATACAAACGTTTGGTCGCTCGGATACTGTTATGGTCTTGTTCGAAGACCAGAATGGCGATCTGAAATTCGTGGCGGGCGACGACGACAGCGGCACCAGCCTGAACGCCCGGATCACCGTGCGTCTTTATCAGGGCCGGCGCTATATTCTGCGTATCCGCTTGTATTTCAATTTCGCCAGCGGCGAAACGGCGGTCATGCTCTGGTAAATAAGCAACTTCGTTGGCATGGCGTAAGCTGGTCAAGCAGCGGCTGGCAGGGTGTCGTCTTGTAAAAAGATGATCTTGCACTATCCTCATCAGGATAGTCAGATACTAGCCATTCACTACCCTGCCAGCCACGGGTAAAGTATCTTGAGCTGGTCAGCCTCAGCACGTCTGCAATGAAGAGTATGCGATGCCCTATTCCAACGAACCCCCACGCTATGCCACTCTCAATCAAGCCCTGCAAAACAGCACCGCCGATTGGTTGAAACGAATTGCCACACCCCTGAGCGATGAAAAACCGCCCACCCGCAAGGCCGATGTGATCGCCTTCATTGAACGCCAGTTGGCAGGCGATAAACTGCGTGCGATTTGGCAGCGCCTGGACAAAACCCAGCAAGCGGCAGTAGCCGAGGCCGTCCACGGCAACGAACCGATTTACCGGGCTGATCAGTTTGCCGCCAAGTACGGCGAACTGCCCGACTGGGGTATTCGGGAAAAATACTGGTCCGGCATCAAAAAGCCCTCGTTATTGGGGGTGTTTTTTTTCGATAATATTATGCCTCAGGATATCCGCGACCGGCTGGCGGTTTTTGTACCCAAACCGCCGAAAACCGAATTACGCACGGTGGATGAACCACCGGAAACGGTAGCGCAGTCATTCCATGTCTGGACCGCCGGGTCAAATCACGCCTCGATTATCACCGAGGACATCCCGCTGACACGCTTCGATACCGAGCACGCAGCGATGCAGGATCTGCAAGCAGTGTTGCAGCTAATCGACACCGGCAAGCTGGCGGTCAGTGATAAAACCCGCTTGCCTGGTAAAGCCGCTATCAAAACGATTAGCGCGCTGCTGTTCAACGGCGATTTCTACGACAACAGCCCACCGCCAAGCCAACACCTCCCTTGCAAGGACGAGATCGGGCCGATCCGGGCCTTTGCCTGGCCTCTGCTGGTGCAGGCGGGAGGACTCGCCGCCTTGAACGGCAAAACGCTGGCGCTCACCAACGCCGGTCGCAAAGCACTGGGCGAGCCACCCGAGAAAGTCTTGTGCGCGCTGTGGAATAAATGGCAGAAAACCACCTTGCTGGACGAGCTTAGCCGCATCGATTGCATCAAGGGACAGGGCGGCAAAGGCAAGCGTGGGCTGACCGCTGTCAAAGGCCGCCGGCAAGCCATTCAGACCGCCTTGAAAAGCTGCGAACCGGAGCGTTGGATCGCCGTGAACGATTTTTTCCGCTATATGATTGCCAGCGGTATCGAGTTCGAGATCACCCGCAACCTCTGGACGCTCTATATCGCCGACCCCAACTACGGCAATCTGGGCGATGCCGGCGTTAACAACTGGATAATTCTGCAGGCTCGTTATGTCTTGTGTCTGCTGTTCGAATACGCCGCCACGCTGGGGCTGATCGATGTCGCTTTTATACGTCCACACAGCGCCCGCAATGATTATGTCGACCTCTGGGGCGCAGACAATCTGGATTTCTTCAGCCGCTACGACGGACTCCTGTATTTCCGCCTGACGCCACTCGGTGCCTATTGTCTGGGATTGCGCGACAGTTATCAGCCGAGTATGCCGGTAACCCGGGCGCGGTTGCGGGTTCTGCCGAATCTGGATGTGGTCGTCGCCGGCAGAGCACTCAGCCCAGCGGATGAGTTATTGCTGAACAGTTTTATGCGCCGCAAAAGCGATGCGGTCTGGCATCTGGATCGGGACAGTCTGCTGGCAGCCGTGGAAAACGGACGCGATCTGACAATCTTGCGCGATTTTCTGGCCGCGAGCAGCGACGATCTCCTGCCCGGCAACGTCGAGCAATTTCTGGACGATATCGCACAGCGCACCCGACAGTTGCAGGACAAAGGCATGGCCCGTCTGATCGAGTGTGCCGATCCGGCGCTGGCGGCACTGCTCGCCAATGACTCCCGCACCAAACGCTATTGCCTGCTCGCCGGCGAGCGCCATCTGGCCGTTTTCGCTGATGATGAAACCCGCTTTCGCAGTGCCTTGCGCAAGCTCGGCTATAGCTTGCCCAAGTGATGGCCGACGCCTATATCGCCGACAATCCGCTGATCGTCCAGAGTGACCGCACCATTTTGCTGGAAGTGCATTCCCCGCGGGCCGATGCCGCGCGCGACGCCATTGCGCCCTTTGCCGAGCTGATCAAAAGTCCGGAGCATATCCATAGCTACCGGATCACACCCTTAAGCGTCTGGAACGCACGGGCTGCGGGTTTAGCCGTGGCGACCATGATCGCCGCACTGAACGATTACGCCAAATATCCGATCCCGGACAGTATCGCGCAGGACATCGAGACGCTGGGCCAACGTTACGGCCTGACGGTCATCGAACGGGCAGAACAGGCTTTACTGCTGCAGGTAGCAGACCCGCCGCTGGCAGAATTACTGCTTCGCGACCGCCGCGTCTCACCGTTCCTGGGTGAGCGTCTGGCCAGCACACAGTTTCGGATCGATGCCGGCCACCGTGGTGTCCTTAAACAAGCCTTGCTGGCCGTGGGCTACCCGGCGGAGGATGTAGCGGGCTACGTCGAAGGAGAACCGCTGGCGCTGCGTTTACGCAACACCAGTCGCGCCGGTCAGGCGTTTTCTTTGCGCGATTACCAGCGCGCTGCTGCCGATAGTTTTCATCAGGCGGGACGCGCGCAAGGTGGCAGCGGCGTGATTGTATTACCCTGCGGGGCCGGTAAGACCCTGGTCGGCATGGCGGCGATGGCGGCGCTGCAAGAGAGCACGCTGGTCCTGACCAGCAGTCTGACCTCGGTACGGCAATGGCGGCACGAATTGCTGGACAAGACCGATCTGGCAGAAAATGACATCGCCGAATACAGCGGCCAGACCAAGGCAACCGGGCCGGTCACACTCAGCACGTACCAGATTCTGACCTACCGCCCCAGCCGGCAGCAGGACTTCGTGCATTTTTCCCTGTTTCATGCCCGCCGCTGGGGACTCATTATCTACGATGAAGTACATTTGCTGCCCGCACCGGTGTTTCGCGTGACAGCTGAATTGCAAGCCCGCCGGCGTTTGGGCCTGACCGCCACGCTGATCCGCGAAGACGGTCGTGAAGGCGATGTGTTCGCTTTAATCGGCCCCAAACGCTACGACGTACCCTGGCGTGAACTGGAAGCACAGGGCTATATCGCCACGGCGTATTGCACCGAGCTGCGACTGGCACAGGACAGCGCACGACAAATGGAATACGCCCTGGCCCCGCGCCGGCAGCAGTTTCGCATCGCGGCGGAGAATCCTCGCAAATGCGAGGTAGTGCTCGATCTGTTGCAGCAGGAAGCCGGTCACCGCGTGCTGGTCATCGGCGAATACATCGCCCAGCTGGAAGAACTGGCCCGGCTGACCGGCCTGCCACTGATCACCGGCAAAACCCGCCAGGATGAACGCGACCGGCTGTATCAGGCGTTTCGCGATGATGAGCTGCACGGTTTGATTTTATCGCGAGTCGGCAATTTCGCACTGGATTTGCCAGATGCCGACGTGCTGATCCAGGTCTCCGGCAAGTTTGGCTCCCGCCAGGAAGAGGCACAACGCCTGGGGCGTATTTTGCGGCCCAAGCGCGACGGTGCCGGGGCACGTTTTTACACACTGGTCTCCTTGCGAACCTGCGAGGAGGAGTTTGCCCGGCATCGCCAGTTGTTTTTAACCGAGCAAGGTTACCAGTATCAGGTTGAAATACTGGATTAGCAGACTGGCACCGCAAATGCTGCGCCACGATAAGCATTGTTGACAGGTTCCAGGCAGGAACTTACTCTGCCATCGGTTCTACCCGAACGCCGGATCTATAGCAGTACCGGCGTTTGAATGTGTCCCTATTTTAATGTAACAACACCCGACGGTGATCAAGCCCGGTCACTGAGCGTGTTCTATTACGGTCCTTATTCTGATCCACACCCTGGAGGATATAAACAATGAACGTAGCAGGTAAAAAAGCCATTGTATTTGGTGGCACATCCGGTATCGGCCTTGCCACCACGAAACAGCTCGCTGCCCTTGGCGCCGAAGTCATTGCTGTCAGCCGTAATCCGGAAAAAGCCGGCCCGGTGCCCGCAGGTGTCACCCTGAAGCAATGCGACGTGCGGGATCGCGACGCGCTGGCAAAATTGTTCCAGGAATCCGCTCCATTCGACATTCTGGTCAGTGCGGCAACTGGCGGCTCGCGTGCTATCGGACCGTTCCTGGAGATGGATATGGACGGCTATCAGGCTTCTTTCGACAAGCTGTGGGGCTATGCCAATGTGGTACGTTTTGGCACCAAGCACATGAGCGAAGATGGCACCATCGTACTGGTCAGCGGCTCGCCGGCCCGCAAAGCCAAGCCGGGGCAGGTTTCCCTGTCGTCGGTCGGTGGCGCAGTGGAAGCGATGGTCAAAGCCGTAGCACCCGAAATCGTGCCACGCCGCCTGAATGTGGTATCACCGGGTGTGATTGACACTCCAATGGTGTCACTGCAAGGCGAAGCGCGGAAAGCACAGTACGAGAAAATGACCGCCGGTAACCTGATTCCCCGCCCCGGCACCCCGGATGAAGTGGCGCAAGGCATTCTGTTCATGATCCAGAATGATTTCGTCACCGGCACCATCCTGGACGTAGACGGCGGCTGGCTGCTGTCCTGATCACCTCCGGCCCGACCTGATACGGTAGTTAGCTGAGGTCGGGCTGGCAATAATTCAGAGCATACCTTGAGCGGCGTCTATGCTTGTAGCGTTGCTCAGGGAATTAGTAATGTGTTCAGGTTTCCGGCTCAGCCGGCAGCAAGCTATCGAGGCAGTCTGACAGCGCCGTCCGCAGATTGTCCGGACTGGCCAGAGCGCGCTGCTCATCACCACGAATGGCCTGATCGCCGTGCGCAAGTTTATTGCGCAAACTCCGCAGCAGAATGTACTGCTTATACTCGGCGTTCCTGACACTCTCTTCATATTCTTTCTTAATTTTTTGTCGAATATCGGGGTTTTCAGCATTGCTCCTGCCTTGCTGTTGACACAAGCGGGTAATAAACGCCTCGAACGCGAAGATGGCGCAACGCAGATAATCGCCGTGCGCGAGGTAACTCCGCGCCAGCGATCGTTGCCGCTGATAAAGATGGTTCTCATGGCACCAGTCAATGCGCTCGCGCAGGGTGGGTTCAAATAAACTGGCGACATCGTCCGCTGCAATGCAGTCCAGCGATGTTTCAAAGTCACGCAGCTTGCCGCGCGCCTGACCGGGACGCATGATGCGTTCGAAAAAAGCGGCTTCTTCCAGCGCCTTGGCTGACGGTCCGAGCGTGGTGCCCAGCAAGTCACGGAAAACGCCGTAATCACCGTCTTTATCGAAGGTGTGCAACGCACCCACCCAGTCAGCAATCGACAGCAATCCTTTCAGATCCATCACCGGCGTAATGCCATTGCGGGTCAGGTCCAGCGCCCCGTAGTAAATACCCTGAATATGAACCTGGCGCGCTTTACGCAAATACAGTGCACTCATCTGAGCCAGCATCGGCAAATGGCGCAAACCATGCGTCACATCCAGCGAGACCTGACTGCCGGGTTCAATATCGTCCGCCATATGACGCAAAATGGCGATCTGCTCAGCGCTATTCCGGCCATACGGTATCAGCCGCAAGCGAATCTCGGTTTCAAGCTGAGCCGCCAGCACAGCGGCCAACCGGTCAAGCTGCTGCTGGCTGGTAGCATCCGCGCTGGCAGCATCAATCAGTTCTTCCAGCAATGCATCGTGCGCATCTCCCGGCAGCAGTGTTTCCAGCAGCACATCCCACATGCTGCCACTGGTGCCCAGAATGACCAGCCGATCAGGCTTGATATGATCCAGCAAAGCCGCTGCGAAAAATTCAGCGGGTGCGCCAGGGCCATTACCAAAATCATAGCGGGCTGACCGGTAGCGCTTACTGCGTTCATAGACTGAGCTGCCGCCCAGTAGCGATAACTGTACATGCGGCATTATCCGGACTCCTTCAATCGTGTTACCTGATAGGCTTCCAGGCGAGCCCCGAACGCGTCCAGTTCAGCCGCGCTGAGTTCGGCCCCGCGCCGCTGGGGCGGAATCTCTACTGACAAGTGCAGATACTGCCCGCCGCGCGCACACACCTGCGCCGCCAGATGCACCGGTAAAGTGCCCAGCACGATATCTCCCGGCTGCACAGATTCCACTTCAAAGTGGTCAATAACCTGATCGATTTCGATGCCCTGCTGCGCAGCCCATGCGCGAGCACCAGAGTGACGAGTGATGAAATAAGTGGTCATGGTTCAGCCGTTTGATGGCGATCAAAGATACGTCTTGATTTACGGTTGTTCTTGGTAGATGAGCACAGCTTTTTTAGCCGCTTTACCCGGCGGGTTTTCCCACCAGCCTTTTTCCTGCCACCGGCTGCGAATGTCCGCCAGCGCCGCCTGCTTTAACTCGGCATCCTCTAGCGCTTGCCAGGCCTTCGCCAGCTGTTGGCCTCGCAGCACTTCGTCCAATTGACTGTTATTTTGCTTTCGGATTTGCTCCATTTGCTGTTCGACCCAAGGATGGCTTGGTTTCGCCTCGATTATCGTAGGTTCAGGAGAACGTCTTTGGAGAAACTCATCACGCCAGGGCATCAGTTTGACCCAGCCCAATGGTAGACAAGGCACGCCTTGCACGACTAAGCGACGGGTTTTGGGGAAATCAGAAGCCTTTTCTTTTCCAAGTTTATAAAGCTTGCGCATGTCACCGGCGGTTTTTTCATCCTGCCAGTCGCCTGTCATGCCACGCCAACCACTGCCCCAGGCCAGACGCAAATAAGCCGCCCCCTGCGCTTGCTCAATCAGATTCAGCATGTTCTTACATTGCTGCCTAGGTTTGTCTTGCTGGTACTGATCGAAAAAAGCGATTTCGCGTTGCAATAGATGCCGAGCATGCTGGTTAAGCCGTGCTGCGAGACTGGGGAAATCCTTTGGTAGAAGCTCGCTGGAATGACTTGGCGCTCGCCAGCGCTGCGGATCGCTCAACAGAAAATGATCCCATTGCAAAACCACGGACCCTAGACTGCCAGGCACCAGTGTTTCAACATGGAAACTGCTGGTATCAGTCCATTTGCCGACGCTTTTTTTACTGGCCATATCACGCCAGGCGGCTCTTTCCTTACCCCCCCATTTAACGATATTCAGCCAGCGGATGTCGGCCAGCTTTAAATCGGCCTGCTGAAATCCCGCATCGCTGACATGCAGGGCGCGCAACAAGTCACGGTTTGGGTTAGCATCAAAGACGTGCTTGAGAAGATCGTTAGCAGCAAACCCCTGGCGTCTCTCAGATAGCGATCTTTTTGTCGGATCGCGCCGATCAGGAATCTCACGAGGCAGCTTTCTTTGGTAGCTTTGTACATCCTGCCTACGCAACCATTCCGCCATAAGTGCCGTACGAATAGCCCCTTTTAGTGAACTCCCTGGCACATAAGGACGCAGCATAGCGTCTTTGATATGCTCGCGCAGCGTTTGCGGGACTGTTGCCACTTTCCCGCCCAAAGGCGGTAACGGATATCCATGGTACGCCTGCGCGAGCTGTACCAGGTCACCTAAATTCGCCGTGCCTTGCAACACGGTATCCAATGCGGCATTGCCTGATGCAATGGCTTCGAACGTACTGCTTTGATCGACGACAAATGGCTGGCCGCCTTTATCGACATAATCCAAATTCAGATACAGCTCTTGCCCGGAACCAATATGCACCGGCGTTAGCACCTCCAGTGCTAATTTTATGGTCTGGTTAGCACCTTTCATGTGCGGCCTCCCGTCCCTACAAAAAACCCTCGCCCGTCACGATAAACGCGGTACGGAATGGACAAACCCTCAGGTGTCACATCCACCACACGTCCATTCAACGACCGGCGGAACTGACTCCCTTCGGCAAACAAACGCAGGCGTTGACGGCGCAAACCGGTGCCGCCGATCCAACCGCCTCGGCTGACCAGAGCATAGCAGGCATCATCCAACCAGCCACTAGCACAGTCCGCTGTATCTGGATTAACCAGTGATAGCGCAATAGCCCGTCCCGCGTGAGCTTGCAGTAATTGAGGGAAATCAGTCGCTTTATGCCATTCAAAAAAACCATTACCGCTATTGCGATCCGCACCGATACCGCTATCGCCCAACCAGCTTAAAGCCGCTTCAAACGCGGTCTGTTGGCTTAGCTCAGTAAAACGCACCAAAAAATACAAGCCGCCATCAGGATGAAAATATACTCGGCCAAAGTGAAACAATTGTCCCTCAATAGGACTTACTGTGGCACGATCCACGCTTAACCGGGGGCGTTCCTCATGTGCCCACAGTTTGAAATCTGGCTCCAGTGCCATCGACTTGGGAAAGGCCAATACATCCTGAACGATGCGTACGGCATTCAAATCCAACAGCCAGTCATTTCCAGAAGCGGCTTGCCGCCAGAGATTGACTGGCAGCCACTGGATTTTCTTTAAGATTTTGCCTTGCTTAAGCTGTTCTTCTGGCAGCCGTGGTGCCGTAGTGCCCAACGGACGCGGTAGAAAATAGATATTTTGGAAGTATGGGAAAGCCGAACTCAATACAAACGGCGGAGCAGCAGCACGCTGTTCGGCGTCCGCAGGTTCAAGCATAGCCCAGGCCGATAAAATTGCCGCACTCAAGGTATCCGAATGGATGAAGCTTTCCGATTCATCGTAGAAATCATTGCCGCGCCCATCGACATGAAACGGGGCACGAAAACGTAGCCGGTAACAGTGCATGACTGCGGCCTCAAGCGGCTTCGGAGTCCGGCTCTTTCTCGACGAACTCCTCTGGTATTGGAAAATCGTCTAATGACTTGGCTGGATTTCCTTGTTTGTAGTCATCAGCCAAGCGTTGTGCGAGTTCCGTCACTGTGAACTTAACTTGACCATATCCGCGCGAACCGTTACCACCAAGGGTATCAGCCTCAACCAGCCGTAAGCCTTCAAAAACAAGCTTCAAAAATTGTTTGTGATCATCACCTTCCAATAAGGTTAAAACCAGTTCGAACTCGAATTCCGCTCCGGCCGGTACACGTTCAATCTGGCGAGGATTGGCAGCGGAGGTAATACGGTCAATCCAGACCTCGGTTTTGACTTCGGTCATCGGCATGTCGGTATTCGGCGCGGTGCGCAACCTGCAGCTGCTGTCATTGGTTAGCAGCGCATCTCGAACGATCAGCCGTGTCGGTTCAGCAGCATCATCGGCGGCCACGCCAAATAATTTCCCCAGCTGCGTATCTGCCTTTTTGCCAGCTAAGGCCTCACCTTTCCGACTCATTGAATACCCGCCTTCTGGATTATTATTTGATTGCTCTTCACCGCGAAACCGTTCCAACAATGAACGCATTTTTCCACGCAGCGACGAGCCTGGAATATAGGGCTCATTGGTCAAAGGATTGCGCACAACTACAGTATCCGCGCCACCAATGGACAAGCCGACGGAATTGCCGCCTATATGCAATCCTGTTAAAGCTTTCAATGTGCCACTAATAAAAATTTTACGATCTACTTTTTTGTGCTTGCTCATGATCATTTCCTCCGGCGGCTTTGTGGTAGGCGACTATCGCTTCGAAAAACTGGCAAAAACGGCGAAAGCTGGATTCATCGGTCACAGCATCAATGGCAGGGTTCATGACCCTCTTTAACTCCTCTAAACCATTGCGATGCCGTCCAGCCGCATAAGCAAGTCGGGGCTTAAGCAACAATACTTCGCGCTGCGTACGAGTGCCTTGCCAACCTGATAGTTCAAGCTTTTTCATATTGCCATAGGCATTGCGAATCTGGCTGGTTGTGACATTGCTATCTTTAAGTTTCCTACCGAGTTTTTCAGCAAAGTCAACCATTTGCGCTGCAGTGCCATCATCAGTCACGAAAGCTTTTAGAGCATCTTCCTTAGGTATTTCAAAATCCTGATGTTTGGAATGATGTTTGCCGTTTGTCATTGTTTGGTTCTCCGCGTCAAAAATTCCGCCCAACGGGTAGGCAGTGCCAACCAATCGAGTACTGCGCGTTCTCGATAAGCACCGCTATTGGTAATGGTTTGCACCAAATCATCCAGTTGTTCCTTAATATCGGGATTACGCTTCGCCATCCGGGTCAGGTTGTACACTAACCGCCAGCGCCAGCGTTGCCAGTGCATCAGTTCGCGCAACTCATTTTCACTTAGCGACTGGCGCGCACCGAGACGTTGAAACTCCTCCACCGACAACACGACGGAACGCAATCGATCCAGAATTGCGCGGTTGCCGTTGCTTTTATCGATAATGGCTTGTATGTCCGCCAGCATTTGCTTCGCGACCGGATATTCTTCCCAGCCAATGGCGGTATCGATCAGGCTGATAGCGTCTTTTTCCTGACCGTTCCGCTTCAGGGTTTTGGCCTGATGCTCGGCCTCGCCCGCCATATCAGCGGCACGCGAAATTGGGTATCTGCCATCGACCATGGCCATACCGCCCGACAGTGTAAAGACGGGGTTATTTGCGCAGTAGCGCGAGAACGTCTGACGCAACTGGCACGCCACCTCGGGCAGTTCGTCCCAAGAACCGATCAAAAACACATCGTCGCCGCCAGCATAAATAATCTGTGTACGCTGATACGCACTCAGCAAGCTTGTCAGATAGCCGGCGAAGAATAAATTCAGCTGACGCGATAAGGTCGCTACTCGCGACAGCGAGCCCATTTCGGTCTGTTCACCTTTTACTGCAGGAAATTTCAGGCCTCGGATGAAAATTTCACCCAGATTGTCCACATCCAGCCGAAGAACACCAAGCCGTTGAATTCCCTTTGCCTCAGAGTCAAAATCGTCAAACTCCCAGTTCCTGGACTCTTTGGCCGTATCCCATTTACCCAAAAGGCGATAGCTACAAGCATAGCCATTCGGATTCGCATCAGGATCAGAGATATCGTTTAACGTTTCCAAATAGCATCCGGTTAAATTACGCAAAGCGCTTGCTGGCGCTTTTTCAGTCAGCGCATACACCCGCCAGCCAGTACCTGGTATGGCAAATGATTTAGCGCCGCGTAACATTTCCTGCGCTGGGTTTTGATCCTCCTGCCAAGCCCAAAAAAACGCACTGGTGTCTTTCAATACGCCACCCAAATCCTGAAGCTCGCGGCATTGATGACAGGTCGGATTATTGTCACGTTGTCGAATATCGGCCCCGGCATCGTCGCGTCCGCAAACGCTGCAGGCTTGTCCCGGCGCAAGTTCCTGCGGTGCGAAGAAATCAAGATTGTTCTCCAGAACGGGCCGGAACCGCTGCAGCCGATCCCGCATTAAATCCTCATTAGCTGCTTTCCAACAGCGGCCCATATTACCGCCCTGAAAATCCTCGCCGCAGACAGATGCAATGCCCACTCCCAGAAACACTTCGCCTTGAAACGCTTTGATCAACTCTGCATTTATCGCGGCAATTTCCTTACGTAATTGCTGTTCCAGGCAATCGGCGATGAGCAAATAAAACTTCCCGCCAGAGGAATAAATCTTGGCACTCGGGTAAAGCCCTAGCTGTTTTATCAAGTGGCCTGCCACACCATCGCAAAGCAACTGAATATACAACGACCGACCCCGTAAACCTTTGGCCGCGCCTTTGCGGGTAATGTTGTAAATAAATTTCTGAATTCCTGAAAAATCCCCACACACCAGCCGCCATTTGTGTATTTGCCGATCATGGAACTGCTCTGGCTGATCCAATGTATTATTGGCTTCATGGTGCAAATACAGACCTTCGGCGATAGCAGCAGTCACACGCAGATGGTCGTACAAGGAAATATCGGCATGTATGACATTTGTTGCGGCAGGCACTGAGCTCAAAAAACGTTCCATTTGCGCCAGTAAGGTATGCATCAAGGAGTGTAAAGCCGCAGGTGATGCTTTGTCGTATTGCGGGAGCTGGCTTAACGCGGACAAGAAACTATCAGCCAGATGTTGGTAATCATCTAACAGCGGTTTGGGACTCAGCCAGACCGATCCATGTTCAGCTTTAGCCTCTTGCATAGGGATTTCAAACCCATCAACGGCCACTGGAAATAACGCCTCTTCGCTCAAAGCCAAAGGCTGTAATGGCAAGCGGTATCGCGTCGGTTTCGACGTGCTTTGCAGATCGATCCGCTCAAGCAAAGCCTCCAGCCGGGTGCGCTTATGGATCTGGCTTTCGTAATAAGATCCTTGTTCGCGTTCGGCGCTGGCGAAATGATCGGCAGCCGCAACTAATCGCTCCAATACGCTGGAAACATTGTGATGGCGTGCTGCAAAATTGATCCAGTGCTGATCGGCGGCTTTGTATCTTTGATACTCGGGTGGCGTCAGGATTGGGCATTGCTCGACCAGCCACTCACAAAATCGCCGAGTGTTCAGAACATGCAAATGGCTCCAGTAACCATCTTTGTTCCAGCGACAATCCTGTTGCTTTTGGTCATCATCATTACGGTAATCGCCTAAACGCTCGGCACGTTCAAAAAACTTGCCGATATCGTGCAATAAGGCCCCAAATACAACGTGATCTCGTGATTCCATTATTAATTCCGTATTCTACTTACCGTTATAATCCACCGCCCCAAACCGCACCTGTTCGGGTTGCAGTGCAAGCCCATGCAGCTTGTAGCGCGTGCCGGGCAGTTTTCCCAAATCCTGAATCTGATAATCGCTGGCACTGGCTGGCCCGAGCGCATCGCGCAGTGCATCGTTGATTTTGGCTTTTTTGGGGTCAAGAAACTCCCGGCTCATCCCCTTTGCCAGACTGCGTTCGGCCTCTGCGTAGTCGCCGGAATACGGGCTGACAACAGTCGCGTAAGCCGCCAGAAACTCATCTGCAGCACCCGTTTGACTCCAATGAATCCCTGGATTGCCGTCCAGCAGGCGGCGGGCGAACCAAACGTAAAAGGCGAATAGTGTGGGTGCCAGGGTGAGCGTTTTATCGCCACAGCGTAAGGTCCGGCTGGCGGCATCCAGCACCAGTTCAGCCGGTTGCAGGCTGCGCTGGGTGCGACGCACAGCATCGGAATAATTAGCACCTTCTGTCAGCAGACCGCGATCCAGATGACCGCGCAGCCGCACATAGGGAATGTCGGCTAGTGTGATCTCGGCTTCGTTTGTTTTGTGCGGCTTGTTATTGCGGTCAAATAATACGCGCGGCTGTTTTGGCGGGTAATAAAACTGCAAATGGGTTTCAAAGGGCTGCGAAACCAGTACATGGGATAAACGATCCTGCTCACGTCCAAACAGGCTCATGGCATAGCCCAGAAAGAAACCCATGGTTTTACGTCCACCGGCAATGGAAGCGTGTATGACACTGTCTGGGTCGGCAGTGAGTTCATGCACTATGGTCATGATGGCATCGGCGGCAGCGGTGTTTTCAGCCCGGCTGCGAATGTCTTCCAGGGGTTCGCCAGTACGGCCCTGAATGACGTGGATAGTGTCAGCATTGAAGCGGATGGCGCTGGCATCAAGCTGGTAATCTTCACACAGCCGATAGAAGTGGCGTTCATTGGGATCATCTTCCAGCAGCCGAAGCAGCGCGTGTTGCTTGCCTTCGACCGTTGTTATCAGATGAATCTCATCCGGTATCCAGCCATCCTGCACCGCCAGCGCATACAGCGTTTCTGTTACGATCTGGGGAGATAAGCCGGTGGCACAAAGTAAAATTCGTCGGGTTGATGCGGTCATACGGATTGTTATTACAGTTGTTGCTGGGGGTATCGCATTGCATTATCCAGCTCCGTGCTCAGCGCGGCCGGGCTGGCAAGCTTGTCGGCCAGAATGCTGTAGCGACCCAGTCCCATGCTGGTCATCTTGCCGGCATGGGTCCACTGGCCCAGCCATAAATACGGCCAGAACGGTGCCAGATCGTGACCATCCAGCTCAATCTGTCCCACTACGCCACCCAGTTGCATACTGGTTTTCTGGCGGCTGGAATAGCGGGTGTATTCACGCCAGTACAGCTCGGTACGACGCAAGGGAATAGCACGGGCCTGCTGACTGAGCGCGGCAAAATCGGTGCTCAGTGCCGCCTCGCCGTGAAACTGCATCAGCAGCGATATACGCCGCAGCAAACCGCTGAACAGCGTGGCAAAATCAAACCGATCCGGGGTGGCAAAATGACCGCCGCGCTTGATCCGCAAGGGCGTTATCAGCGTCAGTGTCAGGCGGGGCGGACAAGGCGGGACGCTCGGCGTTATGGCCGGCAGGGGTTGCAGCCTGGACTGCAGGCCGGTGTCCGGACAGTAAATAAGCTGCCAGTCACCGGCTTCATCCTGTTGCCAGACAGTACGCAGGGTCAGCGGAGCGCGGGCTGCCGTCAAACCATGCTGACCGGCCTGGGCCAGCGCATGCACAATATAAGGCAACTGCCGCAAGCTGTGTCCGAGCAACGTCAGCCCCAACGTCACAGTGGCACCGGCTGCCCGCTCACCACGCCCCGGTGCGGGCGTCAGCACATAAGGATGCGGCGCGGCACTGGCCTGGGTCATAACACCAAGACCAGGGTCAGGCGGAGTTTCGAAGATATAGGGATAACTGCAACTGCGATACAACAGACAGTTCGCGCAGACCGGCTCGCGGGTCACACAGACCAGACGCTTCAGCGCCCGCCCGAACGCACCGCGCCAGGCCGAACCGGCATAGTCCGGCAAACGAAACGCGCTATCAGCACTAAAATTGAACTGGTAACGGGCCAGTGATAATCGAGGATACTCTATCTGTGCAAGCATGATCCCCTGCCAGGGTAGCAGTTAACGGTATAGGACATACCGCATAACCTACTAAACATTAGTTCACGTCTGCACTATTCGCAAGCTTGCCAGATACCTGTCAGGCACCTGACAACACCATCTTGCTCCAGGCTGTCATCCCACAAATACTTCGTCATTCCCGCAAGGGTTAGTATCCGCAAGCCACATTACTGACCAGCGTCATTCCCGCAAAGGCGGGAATCCAGGGGTTGGTATCCGCAAGCCACATTACTGACCAGCGTCATTCCCGCGCAGGCGGGAATCCAGGGGTTGGTATCCGCAAGCCGCATTACTGACCAGCGTCATTCCCGCGCAGGCAGGAATCCAGGGGTTGGTATCCGCAAGCCACATTACTGACCAGCGTCATTCCCGCAAAGGCGGGAATCCAGGAGTTGGTATCCGCAAGCCGCATTACTGACCATCGTCATTCCCGCAAAGGCGGGAATCCAGGGGTTGGTATCCGCAAGCCGCATTACTGACCATCGTCATTCCCGCGCAGGCGGGAATCCAGGAGTTGGTTTCCGCAAGCCACATTACTGACCAGCGTCATTCCCGCGCAGGCGGGAATCCAGTAGTTAAAGCAAGCCTTCATACAGGTCTTCCCAGCGCGGATTGCCCTTCTCGATCAGATTCCGCTTCCAGCTCCTGTTCCATTTCTTGATCTGTTTCTCGCGTGCGATGGCCGAGGCCATGCTTTCATGCACTTCGAAGTACACCAAGTCATGTATCGAATACTTTTCGGTGAAACCGCCACCATGTCGTTTTTATGCTGCCACACACGCTTGATCAGGTCGCTGGTGACACCTGTATACAGTGTGCCGTTGCGTTTGCTGGCAAGAATGTATACGGCAGGCTGTTTCATAATCTTCCTGGATTCCCGCCTGCGCGGGAACGACGGTGTTTGGGGTTGGATCAGTATACGTGGCCCTGGATTCCCGCCGGCGCGGGAATGACGGATTAGTGTGGATTCTGAGAGTGGCCTGATTCCCGCCTGCGCGGGAATGACGGATTAGTGTGGGATTCTGAGAGTGGCCTGGATTCCCGCCTGCGCGGGAATGACGGATTAGTGTGGGATTCTGAGAGTGGCCTGGATTCCCGCCTGCGCGGGAACGACGGTGTTTGGGGATTGGATCAGTATACGCGGCCCTGGATTCCCGCCTGCGCGGGAATGACGGTGTTTGGGGGTTGGATCAGTATACGTGGTCCTGGATTCCCGCCGGCGCGGGAATGACGGATTAGTGTGGGATTCTGAGAGTGGCCTGGGTTCCCGCCTGCGCGGGAATGACGGATTAGTGTGGGATTCTGAGAGTGGCCTGGATTCCCGCCTGCGCGGGAATGACGGATTAGTGTGGGATTCTGAGAGTGACCTGGATTCCCGCCTGCGCGGGAACGACGGATTAGTGCGGAAATGACGAATTCGATGCGGGATTAAGCGATCAGGGTATTAGCCCTTTTTTTTCATGGCCTTGCGTTCTTCGTCGGTGTATTCAATGTCCCGTGCTGCTGCCGGCAGATGATGACTGGCGCGCGCTCTGGAAATTGATGCAGAGGTTGCCTGATAAGCCACGCCAATTTTGTCGATATCGAAATTCGCCGTGCTAGACGCCTGTATACCAATCGATCCGCCCTCACTGAATGCATCCTGATTAGCACCCAGAAAGATGAACTTCCAATTATATTTGGATTGCTGGTGCTCGATCATGTCCTTGACCTGTGCTTTGGTGAACTCCTGACTTGAATTTTCCATACCGTCGGTCAGGATCACCATAATCACCAGACCCGGCCGATCAGCCTCGTCCATCGCTGCCAGCCGCAAACCCACCGTGTTGATGGTTTTACCCACTGCATCCAGCAAAGCCGTCATCCCGCGCGGCTCCAGCTTGCAAACCGGCGCATCCTGAATCGGAACCCCCTCACAGACCACGTCATAATGATCATCAAACTGCACCAGCGAGAACACCGCGTCGCCAGCCGCCTGCTTCTGTTCTTCAATAAAGTGATTCAAGCCACCTTCAGCCTCGGCGGCACAACTCGACATCGAACCGCTGCGATCCATGACCACTGTAATATCTGTCAGGTCTGTTTTCATGCTGTTCTCCTCATTCGGATGTCCCTAATCTATCAAAAAACACACCGTATAACAGTAAAGCTCCGCCACCGCTAACGCCCGCGCAGGCAGAAATCCAGTCCGATACACCGCAGCCTCGATCCAGCCACATTTGGGTAGGGTGGACAACTTGTTGCCCACGCGCAAGACGCTAACCTAAGCCCCGCACATCGTCATTCCCGCGCAGGCGGGAATCCAGGGCCGCGTATACTGATCCAACCCCCAAACACCGTCATTCCCGCGCAGGCGGGAATCCAGTCCGTACTTGCCAGCATCATCGTCACGCCCAGTCTTAATCCCTTTTTAATCAGGTCTACGTTTCAAACGTAAGGTCAAACACAAACTGGCAGGTGCGGTTGATAGTCTTAATCCCTTTTTAATCAGGTCTACGTTTCAAACAAAAAGCACTTAAATCATTACGTCACCTTATAAGGTCTTAATCCCTTTTTAATCAGGTCTACGTTTCAAACCCGAACAGAAGCAAGACCCGATGGAGGCCAAACTGTCTTAATCCCTTTTTAATCAGGTCTACGTTTCAAACCAAGCGTCGCGAGGACGTTGCCGATCAGCTTGGGTCTTAATCCCTTTTTAATCAGGTCTACGTTTCAAACCCCGATAACTAGGCAACAAAAAACCCCGCCGGGTCAGTCTTAATCCCTTTTTAATCAGGTCTACGTTTCAAACCGTTCCGGCCAGAGATTACCGCGATTCTGGACGTGTCTTAATCCCTTTTTAATCAGGTCTACGTTTCAAACTTGGTGTATTTTACTACATTCGGTAAATATCACCGTCTTAATCCCTTTTTAATCAGGTCTACGTTTCAAACACCGGTTAGCGAACGAAATAATAGGGACTGAACGTCCCGTCTTAATCCCTTTTTAATCAGGTCTACGTTTCAAACAAATTGCAGAAAAAATACTAGAAAAAAGACTGTTGTCTTAATCCCTTTTTAATCAGGTCTACGTTTCAAACTATTTCATTGGTTACAACAAAGAAAAAAAGACCTAGTCTTAATCCCTTTTTAATCAGGTCTACGTTTCAAACAATTAGAGGAACAAGTAATGGCTAACACCAAACGTCTTAATCCCTTTTTAATCAGGTCTACGTTTCAAACGACAGTGCGGCGATGAATTATCTGGGATATCTGCGTCTTAATCCCTTTTTAATCAGGTCTACGTTTCAAACACAACAGGAGCAAACACAAATGAACAAGCAAGAAGTCTTAATCCCTTTTTAATCAGGTCTACGTTTCAAACCGAGAATAAAATGAATATTATGCGATACAGATTAGGTCTTAATCCCTTTTTAATCAGGTCTACGTTTCAAACGAATTCCAAATCAAAGGTAAATAAAATGACTGAGTCTTAATCCCTTTTTAATCAGGTCTACGTTTCAAACGCCGCCGCTGAGCGCAATTGCGAGCTGGATTCATCAGTCTTAATCCCTTTTTAATCAGGTCTACGTTTCAAACGCCGCCGCTGAGCGCAATTGCGAGCTGGATTCATCAGTCTTAATCCCTTTTTAATCAGGTCTACGTTTCAAACAAACCCATACGTATTAATCACAACGAAACACCGGTCTTAATCCCTTTTTAATCAGGTCTACGTTTCAAACCCTTATGATCAGCTACATACCTTACCAACCATGCGTCTTAATCCCTTTTTAATCAGGTCTACGTTTCAAACGGGTATACCCACGGCGTCTACAGATGGACACAAAAGTCTTAATCCCTTTTTAATCAGGTCTACGTTTCAAACACTGGAGAGAATAAAACACCCAGGAGTAATGACGGGTCTTAATCCCTTTTTAATCAGGTCTACGTTTCAAACGCTGGTGAATATAACGCAATTCTTGTTGACTCTGAGTCTTAATCCCTTTTAATCAGGTCTACGTTTCAAACAATATCAGAACCTAGCATTGCAGATATACAAATTAGTCTTAATCCTTTTTAATCAGGTCTACGTTTCAAACTCGGATGCCGACAAACTGGTTATATGGCGCTGAGGTCTTAATCCCTTTTTAATCAGGTCTACGTTTCAAACATCCTTATGGAAGAGAGCAACGACCCAATCAAGTTGTCTTAATCCCTTTTTAATCAGGTCTACGTTTCAAACCCCTCGACGCCAGAACATCTTTCCAATCAACCACCTGCAAAGGGGGTTGCCAAGAATTTCTGAAACCAAAAAGTTTACGACAACACAGGTCATGTTATACCTCCTCCCCATCTGTCAATGGCACGGTATTCAGCCGCAACATATTATAGCCATTTTGCAATAGCAGAATATCCTCCGGGAAGATTTGCCGCCCCATTAACGCCACCTCGCCCGCGCGCGGCAGCGGATAGATACGCACATCATCGCTGCGCCGGTCGATCAGATCATTCAGACCGTCTATGGTGTCGTCCAGAGCGGCCCGGTTTAAATCTGCAGCAAACACTGAATATTGTACCCGTACTGCTCGTTTGCTCAGATAGCGGGCGATCCGGTTCAGGCGCTGCGGATCGGTGATGTCGTAGGCGATCAGATACAGAGCCATGATTACAATTCCAGCAGAAAGCCATGCAGCCGGTTCAGGATTTGTCGGCCAAGGCGTTGCAGACGCGGTACACGGGACTCGAAAAAAGCCACCAGCGCTCGATCGTCGATAGGTGCGCCCACGGGTTGTCGGTTCAGCCAGACAGCGAACGGATTGAGTAAATCGAGGTGTAGCCAGCGCGCCGGTGCGGACGGCAGATCGAGCCGGTTACCGATGGCGCGCAGATGTTCTGCACCAAGCCCGAACTCCGTCAGCAGTTCAGCGGCCAGGGCAGCGCTCAGGCCGTGCAGTCGACCGCTCACGAAACCGTACTGTCGAGCACCGAGCCGTTCCGTCTGCCAGTCTCGCAAACGGTTTTCGATGTGTGCCAGCGTGTACCGCTCCGGCGACTGCTGCAGGCGTTTGCACAAAGCACAATGGGCGCGACTGTCAACGGCACGCGTCCAGTCGCTGTAACGTTCGGCCCAGTCCGGCCGGTCGAGAAAATCCTGCAGCCGCTGCCACAGACTGTCGCGGCGCGGTGAATCGCCAAACAGATAAGCCCGCACCTGCCCGTTCGGCTGGAGAAATGTAATGCTGATACCGCGCTCGGCACAGGCCAGCAAGGCCGGTGTGCTGATGTCAGCCGGGCCACTGACAATCAGCCGCGAGATCCGGTTCAGGGGCACCAGCTGGCAGGCTCGCTCCGGCTGTTTGATACTGAGGGCCGGACCATCCAGATTTACCCATAAGCCGCCGCGCCGTCCAATCACATAACAGGGCTTCATGGCTCATGGTCCAGGCTGTCATACGTTAGCTCCGGTGCCAGCGAGCTCATGACCCCCGCCAGACGATAGGCCTGCCGGCGCAGGTAACGCCGCCAGGGCCGGGCTGCTGTTTCAAACGCTGCAAAAAATGGCATGCGCGCAGACTTGCCAAGCCGACAACCCCTGCACTTCGGTGGTAAACAGCTCGGCGCGCAGTGTCCGCTCACGAAACAGTTCCCATACCCAGGTATCCACCCGTGGCCGCAGCGGCTCGATCAGATCGCAGGCCAGCGATTCACGTCCGTAGGCGGGTTCGTGATAGAACCCGAGCAACGGATCAAGCCCGGCCTGGTAGCAGGCACGCACGGCATCATGATGTAACAGCGTATAGGCCAGTGACAGGCAGGCATTGACTGGATCGCGCGGTGGCCGGCGATTTCGACCGGTAAATTTCAGGGCCGGCGCAAACAATGCGCAATAACCGCGAAAATAAGCCGCTGCGGCAGCACCCTCAAGCCCCAGCAACGATGCGGCTTCGTTTGCCTCCAACACCTGCAATAGACTGTCTTGCAGCGTTTCCAGCGCCGTGCTCAAGGCCAGCCGTTGATCCGGTCGGCGGTTCGGTGCCTGCGCCAGCACCGCGTGCTGCCCCTGCAGTTTGGCTTGCACCAGACGACGGCTCCAGCGCAAACGGGTGGCACTGTCGTGCCAGAGCTGATATTGCCCCAAACGGCGGCGAGCATCGTTATGACCCGGTCCCACCAGATAACCGCGCCGACGCCCGGTTCTGGCTCCCAGCAGCAGAATATCCACGCCCTGCTCACCCAGCGCGCCCAGCAATGCGGTATCCAGTTGCGCCCGACCCTGCACCACGACTCGCTCCAGCATCGCCAAAGGCACGGTGCGCGGGCGCTCGCCCGGCTCGCGGATAACAACCCGGCGGCTGTCCAGAGTCAGCGTCAGATCGCGCCGATCCAATAATAATGTGGTCATTTGCTCACCCCACGTAATAATAAGCCGGGTCTTCCGGCTGCAAGGCAATGCCCAGCGTGCGTACCGTGCGATCCCCTGCCAGCGGCAAGAGCAGAAAGCGGTCGTCACGCGGTTCAATCACCTCCTCCATCTCGGCCAGCAGCGCACGCCGCTCGGCAGCGGTCAGAAAACACTCAAAGACGGATTTCTGCCCACCGCAGGCATAGCCTTTCAACACCCGTAGACCTTGACTCAGGCGTTGCGGACAGCTGATATCGTAAGCGGCCAAATATAAACGACGGTGTGCCATGCTGCGGTTTCCGGTAAGACCTTCGAGTTAGACCCGACAGGCATAAATAGGCGTCCCTGCCCAAAGCAACGTCCTTGTGCCGGATAGCATGGCGAAACAAAGCGAAAAATGCCGGAATGGCAAGCTTGCGGTGTGTGAATCAGAAATCGCGCCGGGAGATCGTCATTCCCGCGCAGGCGGGAATCCAGCCCGATACACCGTAGCCTCGATCCAGCCGCATTTTGGTAGGGTGGGCAACTGGTTGCCCACGCGCAAGAAGCTAATCCCCCCGCACATCGTTATTTCCGCGCAGGCGGGAATCCTGAAGTGGCGTTTTGTGTGAACCGCGTCCAAAAATAGCCATAGGGGCACACGTCAAACCCCATGTTGGCTCAGTGACAACGAAGCGTTAGCAGACCTTGGCGGCCTCATCTTTGAAATCCGCATGCCAGCGAGAGAGCGGTGGCCGATTCTCGGTAATATCCTGCGCTCCCCACAATATTCTGCGCTTGTCCCGGTCTTGAGACACTTCATCATCCGGGCAGATTACATAAAAGTCGTCTGCTTCAATGTGCTCAATCATAAAATCAACCACCTGATGAGGCAGCCAGGCGCCTTTCTTGTGCTCATTTTTGCCGGTAGTTGTCCACCCCGGCACGAGTAAATGGACAGAGACATTCGGGTTTTGCCGGTTGCGGAGTTCATGTTGCAACTGTTCGGAATAGGTTTTGACGGCTGACTTTGCAATGTTATAGATAGGGTGTCCGGGCGGATTTGTGATGCCTTGTTTAGAGCCGACATTGACAATCCTGCCGCGCCTCCCGTCCTCAAGCATCATCGGCAGCAAGGTCTGTACCCCCATGACCACACCCCAGAAGTTTACTTCCAGGGCACGTCGCCATTCTGCCAATGGCGCATCAAACCCTCGACCGATCCGGGTAACTGCGTTGTTCATTAAAAATTGCAGTGAGCCAAATTCAGACTCGACGGTCTGACGAATGCTCTCCCAGTCGCCTTCGAGCGCTACGTCAGCACTCACTGACACGATCTTCCCCGCCGCATTCTTTGCCACTTCAGCGGTTGACTGCTCGAGATCAGCGGAGGGCAAATCGACCAGACAAACATTCATACCCAAACCGGCAAGCCGCTGGGCAGTAGCTCGGCCTATACCAAGGCTGGCTCCGGTTACAAGGGCGGAATTGCCGGGTATCAATACCGAATTTGGCATAAATGACTCCAAAGTAATAACCATACAGCGACTATAGACCAGAATAACGGGTTTGAAGCACGCCAGTTACAGCCGCTTTCGCCTTCACGGTGCAGGGGGGCGTATTTGCCCAATGTCAGACCACGCGTCAAGATGCCGGCCCCAGGTGCACTAGTGGACGGATTATCACTGGCTAATTATGGCCGCGTGTCACTTTGAACGTATTGGGCGCGGTGACCTCTTCCGGCACGACGTGTGCTTTCAGACCACCGATCAGTTCCACCACATGCTCCGCCGACATCATGGCACCCTCCTGCCAGCCCGGCAGCGTAGATGCCTGATCGCCGACAATATAAACATTGCCCTCAGGCAGCAGCAGCCGGCGGTAGTCACTATCGTCGTGTTGATGATTGCCCCAGCTGGGCCAGGCGCCCTTCTGATGCACAACATTCTGCCAGGCGATGGACAGGCCCAGTTCAGTAGGAACAATGCTGTCATCGGCAAACTCCTGGTGCAGACGCAGGCCGCCTTCCTTCGCCACCCGCAAGCGCTCGGCCAGACCCAACCGGCCAAACTCGGTGGCATGGCGGGGTTCTTCGGGACAGGCGCCGTCGTGAATATAAGCCCCGGTCAGGGTGCCTTTCTGGCTGAAGAAGTCGTTGGACGGATACCAGATCTGTTCGATGATGTCATCGGTCCAGCTGATACCGCCATAGATCTCGTAGTTATCGTTTTCCCAAAACCGGGTATTGCACTGCCAGCCCACTTTGCAGGATGCATCGAAGGTGGTGCGCTCAATCGCCAGCTGAAAACGCTCGGAGAAATTATTCGGGATATCCTTGAGAATGGGACACGGGATATTACTGACGCAGTAATCAGCCGTTTTGGTGACCTCGCCAGTGCCATCCCGGTAACTGACTTTCACCCCTGCGCTGGTATTCTCGATCCGCGTTACCGGCGCGTTGTAGGTGATGATATTGCCTACCGCCCGGACAAAGCCGTCGACGATCCGGTCCATACCTCCGACCGGTTGAAACAGCGTCGGCTGCCATTCAAATTCGACCGGATCGTAAAAACTGTTTTGCCAGAACTTCGAGTTCAGCAATTGCGCCAGTGGCGTTTTGCTCGGAATCTCGCAGTTGTCGAAGACGTTCGGGGTGGGACGACCCGCTTCATCGTCAGCACAGCCGGTACGGGTAGAGCCTTCATAGCGGTAGTCGGTGTTGCTGCCACAGCCG
Organism: Gammaproteobacteria bacterium; assembly: GCA_041396125.1. Classification (GTDB taxonomy): domain Bacteria; phylum Pseudomonadota; class Gammaproteobacteria; order Competibacterales; family Competibacteraceae; genus JAWKZG01. The sequence goes on from JAWKZG010000009.1 coordinate 87,032, forward strand.
CTGTGAGGCTGTCCCAGCGGACCAAAAGCCTGCAGCAGACTGAGCAGATTTTCCCGGTCGGACTGGCTCAGTTCTTCGTCCAGCGCGCCCTTGTTGACACATTTCGCCAGCAGTTCAGCAATATAACCACGCGTATCGTTCTGAATCTGACGATAAACCCGCGGGCGTTCGGTGAAGGCATCGGCATTCGATTGAAACAGATTGCCGGTGGTATTCATGATGTAGGGTTCCAGCGCCACGCCCAGCTGCTGACAATAACCGAGCACCCGGCGATGATGATAAGGCAGTCGCCCCGGCCCCAGATTCAGATACAGACCGTCATCAAACTGGCAGGTCTGCACCGTAGCGCCATGCTCAGCGCTTTCTTCAATGACCGTGCTGCCGCGCCGGGCGGTGTGATTGCGGCCACCCGCCCGATTGGACGCTTCCAGAATTTCGCAGCGGTATCCGTATTGCCCCAGCAGATAAGCCGTCGTCAGACCGCCGATACCCGCCCCCAGGATCAGCACCGATTTGCCGCTGCCCGCATTAACCTTAAGCTGTGGCGGCCCGGCCCAGGCCGTCGGCATATTCAGCAGGCCCAGCGCTACCATGGTTTCGTACAGGGCTGCTGCCCCGCCCGCCTGGCCTACCCGTGTTAAAAAGGTGCGCCGTGTCCAGGTCGGGGAAAATGCGTCATTATTGCTGCTCATGAATCCTCTCCTTAGCAGGTTCGACTAGGCGGGTTCGACTGGCCTTCCGGGCAAGGCGCGGCGTCAAAAACAGAAGCCTGACCGAACCTTACCCACAGGACCTTACCCACAGGGAACAGATTCATTTAAGTTTAGCAGTGGTTCAAAAAAGTTTAGCCGTTGCGGTAGATATAGCTGTAGCCATTGATCGCAGGCACACCGCCCAGATGGGCGTAAAGCACGTTCGAACCTGCCGGAAAAAAGTCTTTGCGCACCAGGTCAATCATGCCCTGCATGGATTTTCCTTCATACACCGGGTCCGTCATCATGCCTTCCGTGCGTGCGGCAAGCCGGATCGCCTCGTTGGTTGCCGCCGAAGGCACACCGTATACCGGATAGGCGTAGTCTTCGAACAGGATGATATCGTCAGCGGTAATGTCCTGCCCCAGCGCAACGAGATCGGCGGTTTTCTGCGCGATGTCGAGCACCTGGGCTTTGGTTTGCGCCGGCGTGCAGGACGCATCAATACCGATCACCTGACGGGCGCGACCGTCTTTGGCAAAGCCGACTACCATGCCGGCATGGGTCGAACCTGTTACCGTGCAGACAATAATGTAGTCAAATTTGATGCCCATAGCGGCTTCCTGCGCCCGCACTTCTTCCGCAAACCCGACAAAGCCGAGGCCACCGTATTTGTGTACGGAAGCGCCGGCCGGAATGGCATAGGGTTTACCACCTTTGGCCTGGACATCTGCCAGCGCCCGCTCCCAGCTGGCACGGATACCGATGTCAAAACCTTCATCGACCAGTTCGATCTCAGCCCCCAGAACGCGGCTCATGAGAATATTGCCAACCCGGTCATAGACTGCATCTTCAAACGGCACCCAGCTTTCCTGGATAAGACGGCACTTCAGGCCAAGCTTGGCGGCAATCGCAGCAACCTGGCGTGTATGGTTGGACTGTACACCGCCGATAGTGACCAGCGTATCGGCACCGGAGGCGAGCGCATCGGGAATGATGTATTCCATTTTGCGCACTTTATTGCCGCCGAAAGCGAGCCCGGAATTGCAGTCTTCGCGTTTCGCGTACAGCGCCACTTTGCCGCCGAGATGGTCGGATAAGCGGCTTAATTTCTCGATGGGCGTTGGCCCGAAAGTCAGCGGATAACGTTCAAATTTCTCAAGCATAACAGTGCCTTCCAAGGGTTATTAAGACCAACAAAGTCTAGCGCATAATATTTGGAAGGTGCTTTCATATATAACCTGAAAAATAAATGAATAACGCGATAATTTATTTTTTATCGTATTAAAATTACTTTTTATTATGAAATAACGATAGATTCTTTCATGACTGTTGATCTGGATCGTATTGATCGCCGAATTCTCAGACTGTTACAGCGCGACGGGCGGCTCAGCAACGCTGAACTTGCCAAGCAAAGCAATCTCAGCCCGGCCACCTGCCATCGCCGCACGCAACGGCTTTTTGACGAAGGCTATGTCCGTGCCGTGCGGGCTGAAGTCTCGCCCGAACGGGTTGAACGGGGCGTATTAGTGATGGTGGGGGTGGTGCTTGATCGCTCGACGCCCGAGAGTTTCGCCGCTTTCGAAGCGGCGATCACAACACTCTCGTTTGTTCTCGATTGCCATCTGGTGGCAGGTGATTTCGACTATTTTCTGAAAATCCGCGTGCGCGATATTGCCGATTTTAACCGCTTGCATGGCGAGCGCCTGATCGCCCTGCCCGGGGTGCGGCAAACACGCACTTTCTTCGTGATGAAAGAGGTGATCGACAATGCGCCGCTAGAATTTTAGATGCCGTTAACCATTAATCTGGCACAGGCACTGATTGTGCCCGCTGGCTGGCGATATTGTGGATATGCACGTGCTGGCCCGTGCTGATCGGCGCGGTAGCCTGCCCGATCACCAGACCGTATTTTAAGACCTCAGCCTGCGGCGCAATATCAGCGATGGCCAGTTTATGACACAGCGGAATCGCTTCACGCGTTGTCAGTGTGATGTGCTTGTCGCCGAGCTGTACGCGGATCTGCTCGCCTTGACTCAAATGACGCAGAGCGGTGGCGACATTATCCTTCGGGTCCAGCACAATCGCGTCCCAGTTGGCGGTAGCCGTACTCATAAGGACGGCCCGTAACGGCTGATCACTTCTTCCCCTTCACCAAGTATTTCGCCATAAGTGAGCGCGCCATTGGCAACGCCAAGCACACGGGTTAATAACTTCATCGCGGCACTCTCCATCGACTCATGCCCGCTGAACACTTCGGGGCATTTGAAATCGAGCTGTGTCCCGAGGCGAGCACAGGTCTCCGGATTCGCGCTGAGTTTGATCGTCGGCGCAATCGAATTCACGAAACTATTCCCCACCCCGGTGGTGAACAAAATGAGTTGCGTCCCGGCGGCACTGAAACCGGTCAGCGATTCCGGCGCATAGGCAGCAGCGTCCATGGCATGCAGTCCGGGCCCGGCCGGGGCTTCACTGTATTGCAGCAGGCTGCGGATTGGCTGCGTACCGCTTTTGGCCACATTGCCGATCGCTTTTTCTTCGATGGTGGACAAGCCTGCTGCAATATTGGTCGGGTCGGGGTTGCGGCCGCGCAGATCAATGCCGTCGTGCGAGGCCAGTTGCTCACGCGCTAACACGGCAGCCCGGATCGCCGCCCCGGTCGATGCCTCACTGGCGCGTGCCGAGAGCGCATCCTCCAGCCCCAGCCATTCGATGGTTTCACCGAAGACAGCCGTGCCGCCGGCTTCGATCAGATAATCCGCAACCCGTCCCAGCAGCGGATTCGAGACCAGCCCCGAACTCGGATCGGAACGGCCGCATTCCAGCCCGATAAACAAGGCGGACAGCGGGGCCGCCTGGCGCGAACAGCAGGATATTTCACGGGCCAGCTCGGTTGCTGCCCGCAAGCCGCGTTCACTGAGAGTGATGGCATCGTGGCCGCAATCGTCCAGCGACAGTTTTTCCACCGGCTTGCCACTACTGGCGATAGCCACTGCAATCTTCTCGACCTGGGCCGGATTGGCACCCACAACCAGCACTGCGCCGACATTCGGGTTGAGTCCCAAACCGGTCAGCGTGCGGTCCTGGATGATTTGATCGGCAGCGGTCAGGCCCGACGCAGAAGGTGTTCCGACGTATACCGCATTGCTGATGCTGTTGGCGATTCGGCGCGCAGTCGGGCCGGTTAATCCGGTGACCGAAAGCACCAGCAGGATATTACGAATCCCGACTCGCCCATCGGGTCGATGGTAGCCGGAAAAATGATCGACAGGCATTGTCATTATGAAAAAGTCCTGATTAAGACGTGCCCGGCAGCGGCACATGCAGCCAGCTGCCAAAGCTGAAATAGATAAAAGCGGTAACCACCGCAGCCACCACGATGGACACCAGCAGATTGGTTATTGTGCGCTTCTCTGCCAGCAGCTGATACAACCCGACCAGAAACAGAAAAGTGACCACAACATAGTGAACACTCACCAGCGCCCCGTAAGCGATCAGGGCCACCATGACCAGCGCGATAATCCGGCCCGAACCGGGCGTTACCAAGGGTATGGCCGGGCGCTTGCGCCACAGCGTACGAACGCCGCGTATACAGGCAACACCCGTCAGCAGCAGGGTTATGATAATAACCGTCAGCGGATAAACATGCGCCGGTGGGCGAATAGCCACAGCATTGAGCAGAAAGCCTGTTAAACCGGCGAGCAGCAAACCGCAGAGCACGACATCAAGCAGTTTACGATCCATCGGCAAGCGCTCCACTGGCAGCGGCTGCCGCCGCTTTTTTGTTTTTACGGGCAGTCCACAACGGCGTCAGGATGGAGATCAGACACAGCAGCGCCAGCACCGCAGAAATTGGCCGCCAGACAATACTCAGCAGACTGCCGTTAGCCTGGGCAATCAGCAGGGAACTGGTAAATTCGCGCTCGGCTATCGGCCCTAAAATCAGACCCAGGCCGATGGGTGCGGCTTCGATGCCGACTTTACGCAGAAAAAATCCGGCCACACCGAAGGTGATCATGATGACCACTGCATAAAGGGAATTGGTGATCGAATACGCGCCTACCGAGGCAAACACCAGGATAGTCGGGGCCAATAAGGATTTGGGGATTTTCAGGATCAGGGTGGCCAGACGGATGATGACAAAATAGCCGAGTGGCGCCAGTACCAGACTGGAAACCAGCAGGCCGGCCATAAAGGCATAGGCGATGCCGGAGCTTTGATTCATCAGATCGGTGCCCGGTTTCAGGCCGAATGACAGCAAGGCACCCAGAATCACGGCTGCATTCACATTGCCCGGAATACCCAGCGCCATCATCGGAATCAGACTGCCTCCCACCATCGAGTTATTCGCGACTTCAGAGGCGAACACGCCTTCCACAGCGCCCTTACCGTAGCGTTCCGGCTGTCGGTCCCAGCGCCGCGTTTCATTGTAGGAAATAGTCGATGCAATCGGTCCGCCGGCACCCGGCAAAATACCAATAAACACACCAATGAAGGAGGATCGCAGCATCACATCCCAGCGTCGCAGCATGGTCTGGAAGATTATTTTCAGTGCGCTGGAGCGGCGTTCATAAGTCGTTGCGATATAGCGGCTGCGATCCTCCAGACTGATGAAAACCTGCGCCACACAAAAAAGCCCCAGCAGCGCCGGAATCAGATTGACTCCGGCCACCAGCGACGGCTGTCCGAAGGTCAGTCGTGGATTACCCCAGTACGGGTCCAGACCGATCAGGCTGATACACATGCCAAGACCACCGCCGAGCAGTCCTTTAATAACATTATCCGACGACAGCGCGGCAATTGTGGTCAGTCCCAGCCGGGTGAGCCAGAAATATTCCTGCGGACCGAACAGGAGTGACAGTTTGGCCAGCCAGGAAAACGACAGCATTAATACCAACACCCCGAAAGCGCCGCCGAAAACCGAGCCGCACAAAGCCGCCAGCAAGGCCTCGTAGGCCCGCCCCTGCAAGGTCATGGGGAAACCGTCGAAGGTGGTCGGCAAGGCCGACGCCGTGCCCGGTATATTGAGCAATATAGCGGCATTGGCATCGCCGTACATGGCCCCCATATAGATCGAACCCAGCAGAATCAGGCCCAATAGCGGGTCCATGGGGTACACCACCGGCAGCAGCAGCGATATTGCCATCACCGAGCTGAAACCGGGCAAGGCACCGATGATGGCACCCAGCGCGGTGGCCAGAACAATGAGCAGCAAAACAACCGGGTCCAGCGCCTGCGTCAGGCTGGCAAGGAATAATTCCATATGACTCTCGTGCAGTGACTGTCGTTACGCCTCAGTATCCCGGCAGGTTCACTGGATCAGCTGGTATTTCTTCAGCAAGGCGCTGATTTCGCTTTCCTGCGCCAGCGCCTCTTGTTCCAGCTCGGCCCCTGACTGCCATACCGGACCCTGACCGATAGTGCGAAAAGCCGCCTGGAAAGCGTCACTCTGGGCGGTTTTTGCCAGATTGGTGCGCAGATAGTCCAGCGCCTCCGCCGGTAAACCGCGGGGGGCCACAAACACGCGGGAAGCGGTCAGATCAATATTGATGCCCTGCTCTCTGAAAGTGGGCAGATCCGGCACGAATTCGGACCGGTCGGGGCCGGTAACAGCAAGCGCGCGACCGTTTTCCTGGCGGGTGAACAGACCCAGTCCGATCAGACCGGCAGAGACATGACCACCGGCCGTCCGGGCGACCGTGTTGGCACCACCCTGGGTGGGCACCAGCGTCAGATCGATAGCGGCGTCTTCGGTCAGTTTCAAGGCCACGATATGGGCCGAGCTGAGCGTGCCGGTAATCGCCAGAGTCAGTGTTTTAGGATTTTCCCGAGCGGCACTAATAAAATCTTCCAGCGTCTGATACGGGCTGTCCTCGCTGACCATCAGTACCAGCGGATCAGAATTGACCTTACCGATGAAATCGAAATCCGCCAATTTAAAGCTGGCCGCACCGGATACCGGCTGAATGATCATGGTGGGCATATTGACAATGCCGATGGTGTAACCGTCGTTGGGCGCACGCGCAATGGCATCGGTGCCGATAGCGCCGGAGGCACCGGGTTTGTATTGAAACGACATGCTCTGACCAGTCTGTTCGGTCCAGAATTTATCGACGGTACGTGCCACCCGGTCGCTGCCGCCGCCGGCCCCGAACGGTACGATCAAGGTTATCTGACGCTCGGGGTATTCCGCCAGCGCGTTAGTGCTGACCATCAAAACCAGCAGACAGGCAACACCCAGGCTGCGCAACAGATTATTTTTCACAGAACGTCCTCCTTACATATCGGGATAGACCCCAAGCAAGCGCTTGAGGCTCAGATGATATTGCAGATGAGTGATCATCCACACAGCATATTTATTACTGATGAATATGTAATATATATGTTATATATAACATGTCAACTTCAAATTCCAAGCCACCTGGGTTAGTTTGAAGTTCTTCGATCAATAGGGCGATTTTTCAACGCGGAGATGTGCAAGGAGACCTGATGTTGCGCCAAGATGCCTATCAAAAATTTCGGGACTGTATTCTGTCCGGCGACCTGAAACCGGGCCAGTTTGTGACCCAGAAAGAACTTTGCGATTTATTCGGGGTTCCGCTCGGGCCGGCGCGCGAAGCGATTCAGCGCCTGGAATACGAAACGCTGCTGAAGGTTTATCCCAAGCGGGGCATTCAAATCTGCGATGTCAGTCCGCGCCTGATCCGCAATGCGTTTCAGTTTCGCTGCATCATCGAAAAAGAAGGTGTGCGAGCCTATGTGAATACGGCCTCGCGCGATGCGATTGTGGCTTTGCGTGATCGCACTGTGGCACTGCTGGAACAGGCTGATGCAGAAGGTGTCACGGCCGCAATTACCCAGTCTCATTATGTGCTCAATTCGGATTTTCATAATGCCCTGGTAGACAGCCTGGACAACGATCTGCTGCTCACCGCTTACCATATCAACGAGGCCCGAATCCGGCTGATCCGGCTGGGCAACCGGGAAACCGGCGATCAGATCATACCGGCGCAACGCGAGCATTTACGCATTCTGCAAGCCTGTGTGGAACGCGATGCCGTACAGGCCACTCAATTGCTGGAACAACATATTATGGCGGCACAACGGCGTGCCCTGGATGGCTGCTAGGACGCAGCTTCCCGGTTGCCCGGCTGTCTTGGCTGGCCCGACTGGTGTCGCTCGAACAGCGCCAGTAAGTCAGTCAGACTGGCCGGTTTCAACAGATGATGATCGAACTGAACCGGCTGATCTGCGGTAGTGGGCGCCTGCTCACCTGACAGCGCGATAAAACACGTTTGCGCCAGCGCAGATTTTGGGCGCAACTGCTGCAGCACCTCAAACCCGCTGATATCAGGCAGGTTCAAATCCAGAATGACCGCATCCGGCAACAGCGTTTGCGCCTTGCCCAGGGCACTTTGACCATCAAATGCGGTGTCTACCTGATACCCTTTCAAACTCAGCAGCCGTGCCAAAGCCGTCGCCGCATCCTGGCTGTCATCGACGACCAGTATCCGATAGGCACCCGGGCTATCGCCAATATCCGCCGAGGCCGTTTGCTCCGCTGCAATCTCCACGGGTTCAGAGGCTGGTTCTTCAGCGATCAGCTCAATCAAACGGTGGCCATCCACCGGTTTACTCAGATAACTGCTGCAACCCGCTTCCAGGCATTTCTCGCGCTCACCAAGCATGGCACCCGCCGTCAGCGCGATAATTTTTTTATCAAAGCCCTGCGCCCGCAAACGCCGGATCGCTTCAAAGCCGTCCATTACCGGCATCTGCATATCCATCACGATGGCATCGAAGGGCCGCTTGTCCACCTCGGCGCGAGCGACACAGTCCAGCGCTGCACGACCGTCAGCCGCTGTTTGGGTGATACCGCCGACCTGTTCAATCAAGCGTTGCACCAGATAACGAATATCGTCCCGATCATCCACGACCAGCACATGAAAACCGACCAGCGCCACTAAAGACTGTTGCGGTGCAATGGCAGACGTCTGCAATAGTTGCGGTTTGGTCAGCGCCACGTTGAGTAAATCGCCAACGGCCAGGGTCAGGGTAAATGTGCTGCCTTGCTCTACCCGGCTGCGCACTGTGATCTCGCCGTTCAGCAGAGCCGCCAGCTGGCGTGAAATCGTCAAGCCGAGACCGGTACCACCAAATCGGCGCGTCATGGTCGCATCGCCCTGATTGAAGGCATCGAAGATCGCGTTCAGTTGATCAGGCGTCATACCGATCCCGGTATCAGTGACCACAAACTGCAGCCTCGCTTGCGGCCGCCGGGCGTCCAGTAGCCGGATCACCAGTCGCACCTCGCCACGCTGGGTAAATTTGATTGCGTTACCGACCAGATTAATCAGAATCTGTCGCAAGCGTACCGGGTCGGTATGGATCGTTGCGGGCAGCAGTCCATCGTACTCGACAATGAACGCCAGCCCTTTATCCCGCGCCCGGACTTCCATCAGCGAATGAACTTCATTCACCACATCGACCGGGGCGCAAGGCACCAGATCGACATCGAGTTTGCCGGCTTCGATCTTGGACAGATCCAGCACATCGTCGAGCAGTTCCAGCAAATAGCGACCATTGCGACGGATGGTTTCAACATTGACGAGATCATCAGGGTTTTGCAAATGCGCCGCTAAAATATCGGCATAGCCCAGAATGGCACTCATGGGGGTGCGGATTTCGTGGCTCATATTGGCCAGAAAAGCGCTTTTTGAACGATTGGCTTGTTCCGCCACCCTTCTGGCCGTTTCGGCCTCATGGCGAACCGCGTCCAGAGCCTGTTCAGCACGTTTGCGCTCGGTGATGTCATTGCCAGTCTGGGCCAGAAAGATAATGTCGCCGTCATCATTACACACCGGACTGAGCGCAAAATCCATCAGCCGCTCGGTGCTATCCGCCAGCCAGTACGGTAGCTCACAGCGAAATATCTCGCCGCGGGCGGCCAGCACGGTGGCGGCCCGGATCTGTTCCTGTACTTCCGCTGAGCCACGCCACCAGGGTGTTTCCCAGAACGGTTTGCCGAGCACATTTTCACGCTGGTAGCCGCACGTATCCAATGAAGCCTGATTGGCATCGGTTAATATGCCGTCAAGATCCATGATGCCGGCAAAGTACAGCGTCTGATCAAAAAAAACCTGCAGTTTTGCTGCTGTTTCTGTGGACTGCATCATCAACTGGCGCTCGCGCAGGGCCGCCATCTGACGTTCCAGTACGGTCAGGGTACGGTAACGCCACATCCAGAAACCGGCACTCAGCAGTACGATAACGATGCCGGCGACCAGTAACACCCGGTTAATTGACCAGAATGGCAGCGGTGAACCGTGCCAGCGGCGATAGATATCGTGAAAACCGGCGTCGGTGATTACCTCGCCGACAGCGCGGTCAAGACGATCAAATAATTGCGGCCGGTCCTCGCGCACAGCCAGCGCCCGTTTGACCTCAAACAGCGGCTCACCCACCGCTTTGACCCGATCCTCCAGACCACTTTCCCACAATAGCCATTCCACCCCTGGCTGGGGAAAAACCAGCGCATCGGTTTCCGCCGATAACAACGCCAGCAATGCTTCCTGTAACGAGCTGTGCACAGTCGGCAAAGGCCCGAGGCGCGAACTCAACAGCGCAACACCAATATTGCTTTTGACAACAGACACGCGGCGGCCGTCCAGGTCGTCAATGCGACTGATCCGGTTGTCACTGGCGCGGACAAAAATACGCACCGGGACGGTCTCCACCGGCCGGGTAAACCGGGCAAATACTTGCCGGTCTGCGGTAATTCCCATATTCGGAATCACGTCAATAATGTGTTCGCGCAGGGCTTGCTGAATCTGTGCCCAAGTGTCAAAAACGATATATTCCGGCACCAGTCCGGCGCGGGCCGCCACCGCGTCCATGATATCGATGGCAAAACCTTCCGGTTCAGCGCGCAGGGGGCTGGTCATATAGTGCGGCGGGAAATGTTTCATCACGCCCGCGCGAAAAACCTCAACCTCTGTCTGGCTCCAGGCCACGGGCATAAACAGCGCCACCAGCAGACATGCTCCCCGGCGATAAGCGCCAGTGTCCGCAATAGCTGCTATAACGATCGACATCTGGCTCATAGTCGGGTTGAGCGTACTCGGTAAGGTCAGTTGGTGCCGTTCAGGTTAATAAAACCCAATGGATAAAACCCAATGGATAAAACTTTAGTGGGTAAGACTTTAATGGATGCCATGCCAAAATGCGACAGCAATTATTGCCGCTGGAATGGCCTGTCTGAACCGTTCATGACAGCATGACTGAAAAGCCTTGCAGAGCCCTGACAGGCAGCCTGTCTGATTGCAGTGACTTGCTGTCAGGAGGCAGTTTCCACCCGGTCCCGGCCATTCTTTTTAGCGCGGTACAAGGCCTGGTCTGCTCGCGCAATCAAGGCTTCGGCGGTGTCTCCCGGCTGATATTGCGCCACACCGAAACTGCAGGTGACACGACCAAACCCGAACGGGTACGCTTTGATCGCCTCGCCTAGTCGCACTGCCAGCCGCGCCGCCTGGGACGTGTTCGAGTTAGGAGCCAGAATGATAAATTCCTCGCCGCCCCAGCGCGCCAGCAGATCGGTCTGGCGAATCAGCTCAGCGGCAATACCGGACAACTCGACCAGGGTTTGATCACCGGCCTGATGCCCGTAAGTATCGTTTATCTGCTTGAAGTGATCGACATCGTACAACACCAGGCAAAATATCGTGTTCATCTCTGCCGCCCGCGCTATTTCAATTGCCAGCGCCTGATCGAATTTCAAGCGGTTGCACATCCCGGTAAAAGGATCGGTCGCGGCCTGCACCTCAAACGAGCGGGCACGTACCTCCAGCGCCAGACGCTCCGACAGCTGAAGGTTATCGCGCATCAGCCGCTCCGTGCCCGCAATATGAATCAGGGTCAGGGTGAGCGCCAGCAGGGTGATGACGATGCCCAAAAAACGGCTGGCGTATATTTCGCTCGGGGTCAAAATCAATACCAGAGAGAAATCACCATGGACAGCGGTCTGAGCCCGCAGATACGCCTGCTCGCCTTGGAAGACGGTCCATAGTCCGTCTGTCATGCCATATAACTCTTGCCCTGGCGTGTACGGGCGATTGCTCAGCAGTACCTTGCCCTCGGCGTCAAGCAGAAAAAACGGATGTTCGTAGGTTGCGAGATCCGCTTGCAGGGGGGCAAACGATTTCTCAAACACCACGCGCCCCAGATTCTGCCCCTGCGCATCCCGAACCGGATAGCTTGCGTAATAAACCCGATCCACCATGACAGCCTGTAAAGCCGGGTCAGACGGCTCGTCTACAAGCCCCTTTACCCGCTTGCCCGAAGGCGTGCGAAAACGTCTATACAGTGCTGTTGGCAGCACGCTCGCGGCAGCATCACCGCCAGCCAGAATGATGGCTCCCGTTGGATCTATCAGATAAGCGGCGGTAACCCCGGCAGCGTCGACATGGTCCTGTAACAGCACGCGGGCACGGTCGTAATCGGCAGCATTGGCCGTGACCAGAGCCGTGCTGACAGCGGTAGAACGGGCGGTGATCTTGACGATGCTGTCGACGGCGCTCGCCTCGGCATCGAGCCGATCTGCCAGTAAATTCAGATCACTGGTAGCCTCGGCCTGAATATTTTGATGACTGATCGTGCCCAGATATTGCGTCAGACCACAACCGGCTATGAAAATAGTGATCAGAGAAGCCAGTGTGCGGACGGATTGCTTGCGCAGATGATCGGCGTATCCCGGACTGCCTGCGGTGCTGGCCAGCGTTTGTGCACTCCATAGTTGCCAGATCGAGAACGCCACACTGCACGCGACAACACCCCGAACCAGCTGTACCGGCAGACCGCTGACACGGGTGAACCACTCATGATTGAAAACACTGGCCGGCCAAAATGGAGCAGCTGGCACGATCACTGCCGCCAGTACGCCATAGACGGCAAAGCTTGCCGCAGCGGACAATGCCCAGCGCCGTTCGTTGGCAGGGAGAATTCTGGCCAGCAGAACAAACACCAGGCAGGTGCCGCTCGCGCCGGTCAAACCAAGTGAATAGCGCGCGATCGCATTGGCGGAAGCCACGCCCAGGCTGATACCACTGGCGACAATCAGCACCGCAAGCGGCGTGTAAATCCAGCGCCTCGGTACGGCAAACCGGAGTCGGACGGCGGCCAGCCGGGCAAACTCGGCCAGCAGTGCAAAAGACCCGGCCATGAGCGCTGTGCGTACGATACTGAAAAGCAGTGAGTCACCGATGCTCAGCGCCAGCAGATCCAGCCATTCACTGATACCATGCAAGCCGCCGAACGCCCCAAGCACGCTCCAGGGCAGTGCCTGCGCGCCATCCCGGGCAATGGACAGGCAGGTGATTCCCAGTAAAATGAACGCCAGCCCGTAAAAAAAGAAAATTAAATCCAGCTGTGTACTGAGGAACTCAGCCATAACACCTTAATCACACGGTAATCTCTCGATTACAAATCAAAAACCTGGATTTAGTGCCCTGCGATCAGTAGCCTGGGACCATCACCATAGTGTAGGGCAAGTGCTGAAAAACCAAACCTGCCGAGCTGCGCATTGTAGTATATTTATAGCTGTTCACATGTTACAGAAGCACCAGCAGCGGCTCGCTGCCGGAAACAGTTCTTCAGCGCTGGAGGCAAACACGCCTGCCCCGGCAGCAACGTTGACGGTAACGCAAAAAAAGCCCCCTGACAGGCGGATCATCTCGCGCTTTTGCGCGTGCCTTTAGAACGCCCGAACCGCCGGAAAACCGGCCATTCAGCAGGAGAGAAGATTTTGATTTTAAACCGGTTTAAAATTATTCACTTCCAAACACCATTTATTGACTTCCAAATACCATAATGCTAATTTTTAAACCGGTTTAAATATGTCAATACGCATCTTTAGCCTACGCTGAATTTTTTACCCTTAATCAAGCAGAGGAGGAATCACCCATGCTTTCATTGCGTACTTGCCTGAGCGCGCTGGCCGTTCTTGGACTAGCCAGTGCAGCCCATGCCACCGACACCCTGAAATTCGCCCATGTCTATGAAACGGCCACACCGTATCACGAAGCCGCGCTGCGGGCCGCAGAAGAGTTCAAACAGCGCACTGACGGTCGTTACGAGATTAAAGTCTACCCGGCCTCATCCCTTGGCAAAGAAGTCGCCATCAACGAAGGGCTCGCACTGGGCACCGTCGATATCATTTATACCGGTGTCGGTTTCGCAGGCAGCGCCTATGGCCCTCTGTCGATCTCCGATTATCCGTTCACGCTGCGGGGTTTCGATCACTGGAAAGCCTATAAAGACAGTGATCTGTTCAAGACTCTATCGGCCGGCTACACCGAAAAAACCGGTGCTGAAATCTTTGCCCTCACCTACTACGGTGCGCGTCACGTGACAGCCAACAAGCCGATCCTGACGCCGGAGGACATGCAAGGCCTGAAGATCCGGGTGCCCAATGCGCCATCCTATGTCATGTTTCCCAAGCAGGTAGGTGCCAACCCCACTCCGATGGCATTCTCGGAAGTGTACCTGGCGCTGCAGCAAGGTGTTGTGGATGCGCAGGAAAACCCTCTGCCGACCATCAAGTTCAAGCGCTTCTATGAAGTCCAGACGAACATCAACCTGACCGGCCACATTACCAATTCTCTGATCACTGTCGTCTCCGGCAAGCGCCTGAAAAAAATGGATGCTGCCGATATCGAGATACTCAAAGAGGTGCTGGCCAGTTCAGCAGACTGGGCCTCGGAGCAGATTCGCCAGAGCGAACAAGAGCTGGTCGAATGGTTCCGCAGTGAAGGCATTACCGTTAATGAAGTGGATCGCGAGCCTTTCATGGCCGCCGTCAAACCTGCACTGGTTGGTGAAGACGTGCCCTGGAGCCCGGACGTTTACGAACAACTGCAGCAAATTGGCCAGTAATCGTTAGTCATAATCTTTAATCGTTGAGTGAACGTCTGTCGCGGGCATGTCCGTGACAGATGCTCGGATGTTACCTGACAGACTGTCTGCAACAGACAGTCAAGTTGTATCTGAATCGCGGAGGAAAACGCAATGACCACCCCACCGGAACCCGCCGGGCAAGCGGCAGACGCTCGCCAGACGGACACCCTTCATGTCGATGAAGTTTCCGCAGACATCTCGGATGTCTACTGGATCGACGCGCCGGTGCTGATTATATTCTGGATTTTACTGGGCATTGTCATGCTGCAGTTCGTGACCCGCTACGTCTTTAATGATTCGGTGGGGTGGACCGAAGAGATTGCCCGCTACCTGCTTATTTTTCTGACATTTATAGGCTCTGTCACCTGCGTCCGCCAGGGTGCCCATATCTTTCTCGAGTTCTTTTACCGTTATGTGCCGCTGGCAGGCATCAAGCCATTAACGGTGCTGGTCGAACTGATCAACACCACATTTTTCGGCGCTGCCGGTTACCTGTGCGTCGAACTTGCGATCGAAACCGCCCACCAGAACATGGTCTCCATCAATCTTCCCAAAGGGATTATCTACTGGACGGTCGCGGTGTGCTGTTTTGCCATGGCACTGCTCTCGGCTTACCGGATCGTACAGCGGTTGCGGACGCCCACCGAACGCATTGTTGATGACATTACAAAACCCTTAGTATCAGGATAAATAATACCAATATGGCGCTTACTATTCTTTTTGTGTCCCTGCTGGTCATGCTGATTGCCGGCGTGCCGGTTGCCGTTGCGCTGGGCGGGGCTTCACTGATTTATATCCTGCTGGACGACCTGCCACCAACCGTGTTGATACACACCATGATCAACGGGGTGGACAGTTTTCCACTGCTGGCAGTACCGTTTTTCATCCTGGCCGGCCACCTCATGAACACCGCCGGGATTACCAATAAAATCTT
Source organism: Gammaproteobacteria bacterium (assembly GCA_041396125.1). Lineage (GTDB taxonomy): Bacteria > Pseudomonadota > Gammaproteobacteria > Competibacterales > Competibacteraceae > JAWKZG01. The sequence continues at coordinate 102,608 of JAWKZG010000009.1, forward strand.
CGATTTCGCCAAGGCCCTGGTCGGCTGGATGCACGGTGGCCTCGGTCACGTGAACGTTGGCGCAAGCATTATTTTTGCCGGCATGTCGGGTGCCGCTGTGGCTGATGCGGGTGGTCTTGGCACCATCGAGATCAAGGCGATGCGCGATGCCGGTTACGACACTGATTTCTCGGTCGGCATCACCGCCGCCTCCTCGACCATCGGGCCAATCATTCCACCGTCGCTGCCGCTGGTCATTTATGGTGTTATGGCGTCCACCTCGATCGGGGAGCTGTTTGCCGCCGGTTTGATTCCCGGCCTGCTGATGGCATTTTCACTGATGATTATGGTCGCCTGGTATGCCCGCAAGCGCAATTATCCGCGTGATGCAAAATTCCAGCTTTCGCGCCTTGGTTCGACTTTCGCAGCTGCTTTTTTTCCGCTGCTGACACCGGTGATCATCATCGGCGGCATTGTCACGGGTGCTTTCACGCCGACCGAATCGGCGGTTGCCGCGGTCGCTTATGCACTGTTTCTGGGGGTAGTGGTGTATCGCACCCTGAGCTGGCGTCATTTAATCAGAGTGTCGATGGACACCATCAAAACAACCTCTGCCATCATGCTGATTGTTGCGGCGGCGGCTATTTTTGCCTGGATACTGACCGCCAATCAGGTAGCGGATACGCTCGGCAGCATGCTGTTTTCGTTTACCGATAATAAATACATCATTTTAATGATCATGACCGTGATCATCCTGGCCATCGGCTGTTTCATGGAAACCATTGCGGCAATCACTATTCTGGTGCCCATGTTGCTGCCTATTGCCGACAAAATCGGTATTGATCCGGTGCATCTCGGCATTATCCTGATCCTGAATCTGATGCTCGGCCTGTTGACGCCACCGGTAGGTATGGTGCTGTATGTGCTGTCGCAGGTGTCGGGGGTCAAATTCGAACAGTGCGTCACCGCCACGATGCCGTTTCTGGTGCCGCTGATCATTGTTCTGCTGGCGATTACGTTTATCCCGCAATTCTCGATGTGGTTGCCAACCGCCATTTACCGCTAGCTGTTTTCGAAACGGGCGACCAGCCGCTACGGACAGGGCCCGGAGCAGTAACCGTCATGGTTCATATCGTAACGGATAAAGCGATATTCGGTAGCGATACGAGCCAGACTGTCACAGCCTCCGGGCCCGGTGGAATAACTGCAGTAATGCAGACGCCCGTTGGTGTAATACCCCATCAGCGCCGGCGCTGTCGAACGCTCAAACAAAAAAGCCTGCGGCAACAGTTGTTCATCACTGAATAACGCGTCGAAAAACCGATAACCGATCTGGATCTGGCTGGCGGTATCAAAATGCAGCGGGGAATTGGCCAGTAACACCAGATCGTCAGTGCTGATGATGCCGACATTGCCCGCTATCCCGTACTTGGCGGGTGCCCGTTGCACATCATCCTGCTGCTCACGCACCAGATAAGTGTACGGCGGCCAGAGTGGCTCACTCAGTTTTAATCGGCCGATAAGCAAAGGCATCGGCTGGATACCAAATCCGCAGCCCTGCGCTGCCAGAGCCTGTTCAAAATTATTGCGAAACCGGCCCAGGTTATGGCCGTAAGCTGTCGCCAGCGCCGCCGTGTCACCATCCGTCTCGCCCTGCAGCCAGAGCATGCCACGAACTTTCAGACGCACATCGGAGCGTGAGTTAATCGCGTCCACCGTCATTTCCAGTAACCGGTTAAACAGGAAGTTGTCGCTGTCCGCCGGCAGCCAGTGGTATTGCAGCGACGTGCCGGCAATAGCCAGCTTGACGATATGGTGCCGGGCTTCATTCCCACCCTGGTTATACGGCTGCAAAAACTCATTCAGCCTCTGCGCGAATGCCAGTTCCGGGCCAAAGGTTTCATAGGCTGACGCACCGATCTGCGCCAAAGCGGTCGGATCTTTTACACCGAATCCGGATCGGGCCAGTTGCCAGCCGGTCTGGCGGGCATAAGCAGCCCAGTCGAACGCCAGCGAGCCGGCAGCAGAATCATACGGGGTAGCCGTGCCCGGCATGATCCCGGTCGGATGTTGCCCCGTACCCGCCAAAGAGTCATCCCCGAAAATCCCCCAAATGCGCACATAGGGAAACACGGTATTGCGGGCAAACAAGGGGGTGTTATTGACGTCGGCAAAACCGGCGGCATTGGATTGCCCTGCCACGATCCACAAGGCTGATTCGGGAGCATCCGGGTTATAACTGCAGTCAGCCGCATAGACCGCAGTACTTGCAGCTATAAACAAGGTAACCAATAGCAGGCTGAAGCTATTTTTTACCATACCTAATGCCAACTCACAGGTGAATCAATATGCACCCATTCTGGCACCGGCAGGAGCACTCAGAAACTGTCCAGAATGCCGCGTAAATAGGCAATCGCAAAAGCGGCGGTGGTTGGACCATCGGGGCGGTAATCGAACGGTTCGACGGCCGCGACCCGATCATAGCCGACCTCTCGCAGGGCTGACAGGATAGCGACAAAATCATCCTGCCCCTGACCGGGCGCACGCCGGTTACTGTCATTAAGCTGGATATGCGCGATTTTGCCGCTCGGCAACCAGTGCCGGATAAGATCCGCCACCGATTGCTGCTCGCTGTTGCCGGCTGCACTGGTGTCTATCATGGTGCGAAATGCCGGATTATCGATCTCGTCAACGATAGCAACGGCCTCTTCGACGGTGTTGATAAAATCCGCTTCCGGTGCCGCCAGCGGTTCGACACAGTAGATGACCTTATGAGCTGCTGCCATCTCCGCCGCCCGCTGGAATAGCGCCAGCGCATGCCCCCGAGCGCTGGCAGGGTCGGTCGCGTCACTCAGACGGCGTTGCGCGGGCGAACCGTGCACCAGCACCGAGCCACCCAGATCGGCACACAGGCCGATCAGTCGTTCGATCACATCGCGGGTACGCGCCCTGGTTGGCGCATCCGCACTGGTGATGGACAAGCCTTTCGGCGTAATCATGAGCCAGTGCAAACCGGTAATCGCGATGCCGGCATCAGCGGCCGCCCGGCGCAACTCGGTACGGGCCGTCGCGGACAGCAGGTGCGGTTCCTCGCCGAGGGTAAACGGCGCGACCTCCAGACCGGCATAGCCGAGTTCGGCAGCGAATGCGCATTGGGCGGCAAATTCCTTACCGATGCTGGCATGACCGGCGATCACTTCATTGCACAGTGCAATTTGGAAAGCTGTTGTTTGGGCCATCAGGAAAACGTCTCCATGCTGTCCCAGTCCGGTTGCGCGGTGTCGGGGTGAGCAAAGCCGACCGTCTGCAGCGAATGGGTATCGATCAGGCCATCGGCAATGCGCAGCCGCACACGCTGGTTCTGGCGCTGATAAAGCCCTGGATGGGCGTTGAGAAAAGCCTCGGCTTCAGCCTCCGGGGCGGTGCCGAAGCCATCGACATAGTGGTGTCCGTTGCGCTCGACATGGGTCAAACCGAGCAGGCAGACTTGCGCCAGATCCTGCTGCACCGACAGCCCGGCCTGGGTGGTCAGATCTTCCCCGGACATGAAAAAGCTTGTCCCCGCCGGCCTGGCTGTTCCATTGTGCACAACGCGCGTAATTGAGCAGCGAGCGGTACACCCCTTTGCAGTTTTTGCTGGACACGCCGCAATAGCCGAGCGCTTTGGCCTGCACGAAACTGTCCAGAGCGGCGTCGGATTCATCGATGATGACGGGTTTGGCAGCGCTGAGACGATGGATATCCTGCGACAAGGCGTTGGTACGGCTGATCGGCTGCTCGATAAACAGGATCGAAGCGGCCAGCCGTTGCAATCCGGGTTTTTCGCTCAGCGCCTGCCACAAAGCCAGAATCCCGTCGCTGTCAGCGTATTGCTCGTTGCCATCCAGGCTCGCGTAATAGGGTTCGGGGCTGCGATCCAGCACAGCGGCAATCCGGCTGAGCCGGTCAATATCAGCCTCGACATCACCGCCCACTTTCAGTTTGAAATAACGCTGACCATAGGCCGCAATGACCTCTTCCAGGGTTTCCGGCAGGCCGTCCTGTACAGGAGCTTCCTGCTCGGCTGCTGTAATCGGATCGACCAGACCGACGGTATGACGCGCATAGATGCTATTTCGCGGTTTAAGGCTGGCCAGCCAGGCTGTGATATCAAACCCGGCCAGATCAGGACTCAGCAGTGTCGGGTCGATGGCGGGCAGATTATGCCGGATCGCGTCCTGGTAGGTGATGTTTTCAAGCCGGCACAGAGCGTCCAGAATGGCGCGATCAATAACCGCCGGCCCGAAACTGGCGACCAGCTCGTTTAGATCTTCCGCCGCACAGGCCGCGGTCTGTTGCGGGTAATGGCCGGCGAAGAGCGCAAAAGCGGTGCGCGGGCTGCTGTCAGCCAGATAGCCTTCCCGTGTCAGGCTGAGCGAGCGGCGCAACTGGTCAAAATTATCCTCGTTCGACAGCGCCGGATTCTTGTCGAACCATTTTGGGGCCAGCAATTCTGCAGCTGCCCCCCAGGCACTTTGGCCGCGTTGATTTTCGACCCGGACACGGACAAACGCCTGCGGTGCTTCCGTCAGGGTCACGATGCCAAAACGAAAGGGCAGGCGCAGCGTTACCGGGCGCTGGAAAAAATCGATTTCTTTAACCCGGATTTGGACAGCATTGCTCACGCTATGGTTACTCCATACCTAATTGTTTATAGACCCGGCGGGTGTAGTCGCCGAAGTGCTCATGGGTTTTGATATCCAGCGTGCGCGGGTGCGGCAGCTCAACACTGAAATGATCCGCCATACGGGCCGGACCGGCACTCAGCACAACCACCTGAGTGCCAAGAAAGACCGCTTCCTGAATACCGTGGGTCACGAAAATTATGGTTTTCTGGCTTTCCGCCCAGATGCGCAGTAATTCGAGATTCATCCGCTCGCGGGTAAGCGCATCCAGAGCGCCAAACGGTTCATCCATCAGAATCAGTTTGGGGTCCGGCACCAGCGCCCGCACGATAGCCGCGCGCTGCTGCATACCGCCGGAAAGTTCGTACGGGTATTTATCATGTGCGTCGCCCAATCCGACCAGATCGAGTAAATCGCGCGCCCGATCTCGCGCCGGGCCGAGCGGCTGGCCCAGAATTTCGGCAATCAGCAGCACATTATTGAGAATGGTGCGCCATTTAAGCAGCAGCGGTTGCTGGAATACCATGCCGATATCCTGCGCCGGATCAAACGCCGTGCTTTGATTGCCGATACTGACCGTGCCCGAATCGTGCGGGTGCAACCCGGCCAGAATTTTGAGTAAGGTGGTTTTACCGCAGCCGGATGGCCCGACCAGAGCAACCAGCTCGCCTTCGGCGACATCGAAGCTGACATCGCCGACCGCGACAAATTCTTCCTGCCGGGTGCGATAAACCTTGCGTACGTTTTCCAGCCGGATAAACGGGTCTGCTGTTTTGTCGACCATCACTGCACCCTCGCATCACGCACCACCAGCCAGTGCTCCAAGAGCAGCACCAGCGCGTACAGCGCCACCCCGATCAGGCTGATCAGTAGCACGGCCATGAACATGGCGGCTGTATCCAGGGTGACCTGCACCTGCAGCATGACATAGCCCAGACCGCTGTCCGAGCCCAGAAACTCACCGACAATCGCCCCGGCCACGGCCAGCACCGCCGCCACTTTCATGCCGGAGAAAATATACGGCAAGGCACCGGGAAGCTGGATTTTGGTAAACGTCTGCCATTTTGACCCCCGCACCGAGCGCACCAGATCCAGCAGATCGGGGTCTACTTCACGCAGACCGCGCGCCGTCGTCAAAACGATAGGGAAAAACGCGATGGAAAAGGCGATGATGATATTGGGCATGACACCATAGGAAAACCAGACAATAATCAGCGGCCCCAGCGCCACTTTGGGAATCATATTAAAGCTGAGCAGCAGCGGCATGACGCCTGCCTCGATGGTTTTCGACCAGGAGAACAGCAAAGCCAGCAGCACGCCCACCCCGACTGCCAGAAAATAACCGCCGAAAATTTCCTGGATCGTAACCCAGCTGTTATAGCCCCAGCGATAATGGGCATCCGCCAGTGTCGCTACGGTATCCAGCGGCGATGGCAGAATAAATTTGGGAATCTCGCCGAGCTCGACCGCCAGATACCACAGCAGCAGCAGCAGCAGATGCACCACTACCCCCAGCCCGATACGGCGCACGGTGTTGGCCGTGTCACCTCCTTGCCAGCCACCCACGCCCTTAATCACCCAGCCAGCGGTCTAGATTAGCCTGTACGAAGGCATCATCGTTAAGCTCGGGATAATCGGCGTAGACCCGGTCAATCAACGCGCTTTGGCCGGGACTCAGTTGTTCATCCGGGTCCAGACACCAGATGCCGCGCAACAGCCCCTGCCGGCGGAGCACCTCATGGCAACCGGCGATGCAGCCCCGATAGTCATGTGCAACATCAAAAAACGCGCTGTTACAGTCCGTGACCTGGCTGTCCAGGGCCAATAAATCGGTATTAATCCGGTCGGCGGCTACTGCTGACTGGATACGCTGCAATAGCCGAACAGCTGTGTGCGTCCAGACGCTCCAGTGCCCGAGCAAACCGCCACGCAGACGTACTCTGATCAATTGCTCACCGCGCCGGACCTCAAACGGTGTCAGCAGATCCAGCACAATATGATCATCGTTGCCGGTATACAGCATGACCCGGTCTTCTGCGCCGGCGGCGACAACACCCCGCACAACGTCCAGGGTCCGGTAACGGTCAAACGGGGCGATTTTGATGGCGATGACATTTTCGATAGCGGCAAAACGCGCCCAGAAATGGGCCGATAAGGGAATGCCACCGACGGCGGTCTGCAGATAAAAGCCCATTATCGGCATCACAGCGGCCACCCGCTGACAGTGCTCGATCAGCTCATCTTCGCTGGCGTCACGCTGCGCTGCGAGACTGAGCAAACCGGCGTGATAGCCCAGCGCCAAAGCGGTCTCGGCTTCGGCACAGGCTTGTGCTGTGGAGCCACACAGGCCGGCGATCAACAGCCGCGAGGATGGATCCAGGCACCAGTCATGCAATGTTGTGGCAGCCTGTTCGAGCACCGGGGCATACATGCCGGCCTCGCGGATAGCAAATTGTGTGGTGTGTACCCCCACAGCCAGACCACCGGCACCGGCGTCAAGATAATAGCGGCTCAAACCACGCTGGTAGCGTGGATCGAGCTTGCGTTGTTCGGTTAATGCCAGCGGGTGTGCCGGGATAGCGGTACCCTGGCGTAATGTTGCCAGAGTCTGTTGTGGCCAGTCTTGCCAGTGTAAAGTCATTGTTGAATTTTTTGTCGACTATAATGATTAAACGAATAAGTATTTTTACACATATTAGTTTATTTCGTAGAGGAGATCATGCAATGACAACCACCATCCGCCCGTTTGCCAGTAAGCTTTCCCTGCTTGCGCTTGGCCTTGCAGCAGGTCTGGGTATACAAACCGCAGCACAGGCTCAGGAAGAGGTTAAATTCGCGCTGAACTGGGTCGCCGGTGGCGATCACGCGCCGTATTATTACGCCCAGGCTGAAGGCTGGTATGAACAAGCCGGTGTTAACCTGGTCATCGAGCAGGGCAAGGGCTCGGCCGCTGCCGCGCAGAAAGTCGGCGCAGGTGTTAATGAACTGGGACTGGCCGATCTGGCGACGGCATTAATCGCGCGCGGTAAAGGGGCAGACCTGGTCGGCATCTATAATGTGTATGCCAATTCACCGCAGGGACTGTATTGGCTCAAGAGTTCCGGTATTCGCGGCATTCAGGATTTTCCCGGTAAAAAAATCGGTAATCCGGCGGGCGATGCCGCTCGCGCCATGTGGCCGGCGCTGGCCAAGGCACAGAACATCGATCCGGATTCGGTCACCTGGGTCAATATTGCGCCCAATGCCAAACTGGGTGCCCTGAAAGCCAAGTCTATTGATATCACCACCTCGTTTTACAATATCCATCATATTTTTCAGCGCGAGCTGGGTGATGATATGGGCTTTGTCGCCTGGCGTGATATTGGCCTGAATCCTTATGGCAACACGATCATTGTCAATGGTGACTACCTCAAAAATCATGCTGACACGGTAGCCGCTTTTGTCAAAGTGACCCAGCAGGCGTTTGCGGCCTGCGTTGAGACCCCGGAACCTTGCGTTGATGCACTGGTTGCCGCCAACAGCGCGCTGCAAAAAGATAATGAGCTCAGTAACTGGAAACTGGTTACCGAGCTGATGAGCGATGAAATCTCCCGCACCGTGGGGCTGGGCTGGCTGGACGATGCGCGTATGGCATCGGATTATGACCTGGTAGAGACCTATCTGGGACTGGACGAACCGTTCGATGTCAAAACGGTATACACCAATGAGTTCATCGATAAATCGATCAAAATGAGTCAGTAATATCTCATACCAGCTGCGTCGCCAGGGCTTCATTCTGGCGGCACAGCCCAGCAAGACGCTATTCCCGCTTGATGGCTTTCAGGCGCTCGTAATCTTCACTCTGACGGTAAAAATCATCCAGCGGATAACAGCCGGAACGCAGTCCGTTACGCGGTGCGGTAGTGCAATCGCTGAACGTCCGGCAAATTAGCTTGCGCGCCAGTTTGCGCCCGGCCAGCACATCCTCCGGTAAATTGGGATACGACAGACTGATACGGCCCAGGCCGGGGCTGTCCATCCAGTTCTGTTCGACACAGCCGGCGGCAATAGCCGGCAAGTGTTGCTGCAGATACGTCAGCCCCGTCCCCACCACACCCAGTGTCGGAAAACGCTGTTTGATCCGGCGGCTGATATCCAGCAGACGGGCCACACCCAACAGCGGGTCTTCCGGCGGTTGATAACCGTCTGAGGGCGGGTAAAAAGCCGGTCGTTGAATATGCGGCGTGTAATAAGGGCTGCCGGCGCTGACACAGACCAGCCCCACACCCAGCTTTTCAAGTTGCGCCACGAAGGCTTCTATCTCCGGCCAGTCGAGCGCCAGACCGCTATCGGTCGCGCCAAACGCATACGGATAGGCGCTGTCGGTTGTCGGCACACCGACCCCGTCCGGCCCGGCCTGGAAAGGCTGGAAATCAAAGGCTGAAAAGCGTACCGCGATAGCCAGTTCCGGGCAGCGCTGACGTACCCCGCTGATGACCTGCTGCAGAAAGTGCAGGCGATTATCCAGTGCGCCACCATAGCGACCGGGACGGGTGTAGGCACTCAGCAGTTCATGAGCGAAGTAGCCGTGACAATGTTTCAGGTCAACAAATTCAAAACCGGCGTCCCGCGCATGTACGGCGGCAGTAATATAGTCCTCGACCAACTGGTCTATATCGGCATCACTGAGCAGTGCAGCGGGTGCGGTGGTGTCATCGAGCCCGACGCGGCTATCCAGCCAGGGATGCGAATAAACAATGCGCGGCGCGGGTTTGCCCTCGGGACGGCACCAGCGCCCGGAATGGGTCAGCTGCAGACCGGTCAGCAGACCGTCTTGATTGCCGAATTTTGCCTGGTGCTGTGCCACAGCCTCCTGCCGGAGATGACGTATGGCAGCGACGGTGCTGGCATTTAAAACCAGCTGCCGGGGGTTGGCGCGGCCATCGTGCCGCACGGCGGTTGCCTCAAACCACAGCAGTTTGGCACCACTTTCGGCAAAGCGCAGCCAGCGTCGCCGCACCAGTTCGGTCGGCGCCCCGTCAGGACTGCCGTCCCAGCCCTCCATGGGCAAAATGGTAAAACGATTGCCGAGTGTGATGCGGCCACGGCTGGCATCGTGAAAAGACCAGTCCGTGGCCAGTACTGCCTGGCTGGGCTGGCTTGTGAGCGGCAAGGATAACGCTGGCGAGAGTTCTGTCAGGTACTCGGCCAGCGCGGCAGGGGTGGCGTATCCGGGAATTTTGCGAAAACGTGGCATAAAGTAAGCGTTCTTGACTCGTTAGATAGAAGGGTTAGCGCTGGCCCGGCAGCAGTCGTAACAACAGACTGGCCAGCGTCTGGCGCAAGGATTTAAAGCTGAGCACTATAACGATCAGGGTCAGCAAGGCCAATACAGCACTGATCGGGCGGGTCAGAAATGGCTCCAGGCTGCCATCAGACAGCACCATGCCGCGGCGCAGATTCTTGTCCAGAATCGGCCCCAGCACCACCCCAAGCACCAGCGGTGCCATCGGGTATTTCATCTCCCGCAGCACAAAACCCAGCACACCGAAACCGAGCATTACCCAGACATCAAAAAGACGACTGGCGATAGCAAAAGCGCCTACGGTGCAAAGTACGAAGACCACCGGCATCAGACGTTCGCGCGGTACCGTCAGGATGCGCAGCAAGGGGCGGGTCAGCAGCAGGCCAAACAACAAAATAGCCAGCCCGGCATAAAGGATCATAGCGACAACTTCAAACACAAAACCGGGAAACTCGATCATGATCAGCGGACCCGGTCGCACGCCGTGAATAAACATGGCCGCCAGCAGCACTGCCGCCGGGGCAGAACCCGGTACCGCCAGCGTCAACACGGGGATAATGGCACCGGGCACCGCCGCACTATTACCGGTCTCGGCACTGAGTAAACCTTCTACGCTGCCATGGCCGAATTTTTCCTGCTCGCGGCTGGCCCGCCGGGCGGCGGCATAGGATACCCAGGCCCCCATATCTTCGCCCACACCGGGAATCAGCCCCATGAAGGTTCCCAGAACACCGGAACGGGCAATGGTGCGGCGGTACGGCAGCAGATCCCGCAGCCGTGGTACGATCCGGTCGCTGGCCTCTTTGACCGCTTCATAAGCCGGGTTTTTCATGACCGCCAGCACTTCGGCAAAGCCAAATGTACCGACCAGCACCGGCAGCAGGCCAAAGCCACCGGCCAGGTCAATACTGCCGTAGCTGAAACGTTGATAGGCATGGATGCCTTCCTGGCCAACCATGGCGACCAGCAAACCCAGAAAACCGGCTATCCAGCCTTTTAACGGGTCGTCCAGCGCGGTTAAATGCCCCGAGATGACAATCCCGAACAAGGCCAGCCAGAAGAACTCGAAAGAGCCGAATTTGAGCGCAAATTCCGCCAGCACCGGTGCCAGCAGCGCCAGAAACAGCATCCCGATCAAGGTACCCAGAAAAGAGCCGAGGGTAGCAATGCCCATCGCCTGCCCGGCCAGTCCGGCCCGCGCCAGCGGGAAACCATCCAGCGCACTGGCGGCATTGGCGGGGGTACCCGGTATATTCAGCAAAATAGCGCTGCGGCTGCCGCCATAAATAGCACCGACATACATGCACACCAGGATCAGAATGGCATCGCCGGCTTGCATGCGAAAAGTCAGTGTGGTCAGCAGCGCGACGCCGAGGGTAGCGGTCAGCCCCGGCATCATGCCGACGCAAATGCCGAGCAAGGTTGCCCAGCCGATATTGAACAGGGGCCACCAGTCGGCAAAGGCGACCAAGGCGGCGGCAAAATAATGAAGTCCGTCTAGCATACAGTGGGCAGCGTGAAAGTCAGGGCAATTGAACCAGAAAGAGATAGCGAAAAACGGCTGTTACCAGGGCTGAAACCACTACCGCCTGCAGTAGTGCGGAGGCCAGTCGGCGCAGCAGTAGTGCAGCAGGAACAGGCCAGCTGTCGCGGTATTTGAACAGGTTTTCGAACAGTGCGATAAACACGAACACAAACAGCAGGGTCGCCAGCCAGAATGGCAGCCGCCCGAGCAGACCGGCCGGCATAGCTGATCGTCAAGACCAGGCAAAGCCCTGCGGCGACGCCAGGCCGGGCTGATGCGATTGCCAGCGTGCGTTGTTTGTTTTGTTGCCTGAGTTGTCAGCCCGGCCTGCAGTGAACGCAGACACAGAATCGCGCCCAGTATGATCAAACCCCGCCCAGCAGGCCCGGTACCAGACCGGGCACGGTATAAGGGTTAACCCTACGCCAGACGCGGCATGCGCCAGGACTCGATCGCCACGGCAATACCGAGTGCGATCAAGACCAGCGAGGTCAGGAAATCAGCCTTGACCATAGCAGGCGCGGCAAGTATTACGGTTTCTCGGATGCCAAGTTCTTCCGGTGTGACATTTTGGTTTGGTTGGCAGCATGAAAACTCCAGGCATCGCTTCTGACTTCATAGGCATGACCGCCTCTAATGCCTGCTCGCCGTGCAGTGGGGTGAACAGTGCGCCCCGGCTTAGCATAGGTTTTCAGGGCGTCGCTGTTTTTGATGGTGTTATCCCAGATCTGATCGAACGTTTGCTTAACCTCGTCCGGAATACCTTTCGGGATAAAAATTACCAAAACCTGTGCTCAAGACCGGCATTTTTCCGTCGACAAAATCCGTGATGGGCGGCACCCGACCAAAGCCTTCGATTTCCAGCGGCTGATTACCCAGCACAGCCAGCGGCCGCAATCTGCCAGCCCGAATCATTTCTTGCCTGCTCTGATGCCAGCTGGGTGGTGACCGCCGTTTCGCCGGATACCGTAGCGATAACCGCAGGGTTGCCGCCATCGTAGGTGACGTGTTTGTAATCCACGCCGGTCGCGCCTTTAATGCCCTCCATCGCCGCATGGCCGGATGAGCCGGAGCCAGCCGTTGCAACGGCTATGGACCGGGTTTTCATGGCTTCCAGCAATTGCCCCATATCCTGGTACGGGGTGTCCGGGTTAACGCTGACCACCGGGACATTGGTGACGGTCAGATACAGTTCCCAATCCTCGATCCAGGTGTCGAACAAGCCGAGCAATTTATAGGTGCCGAGCTGTTTCGGCGCACCGGCAGCCCAGGTATAGCCGTCATGGGCGGATTCCCAGACATTTTTCTTGCCGATGGAGCCGGACGCATCAGGCTGGTTTACCACCAAATATTCTGCCCGAGCGCGGTTTCCAGTTCACCGGCGGTGACCCGGGTGACCCGGATCTGTCGCCCCGCCTGCACCCCAGGGTACGATGATGGTGATCGGATGATCGGGTTGCCAGGGGTAGTCAGCGGCAAAAGCGGGTACTGCGATACTGGCGGCCAGTACGGTGCCTAAAAGATATTTCATGGTGTGTGCTCCTCGCTTTATGGTCGTGTGGGTCAAAGATTATCGTGTCATAAAATTATAGGTATTGTTCAGCCAAGTTCCGGCCCGGTTATAGCAAACAGTTTGTCGGGCTGGTCCAGCGGCTGCTCGCGCTGCAGCAGCATACGGCTGAAGCCACGCTGCTCGACAAAGCCCAGCTCGGGCAAAAGCGCCAGTTGCTGTCGCGCCAGCACATCGATCACGACAGATTCAGCACCTGGGCCAGTACTTGGGCTATACTTGGGCCAGTACTTGGTGTAGTACTGTTCAAGGCCGTCAATGTGGCAAGCAGCAAGTCGCTGGCAAGTGCGCTGTCGGTCGCGACCAGCGGGCCGAGCTGAGTCGCGTTCTGACCGTCGCGGCCCAGTACATAACCGCTGATGTCCCCGCTGGCGTTACGGGCAATATACGCACAGTGCGGCAAGCGCGCATACAGGGCTTGTAACAAGGCGTAACGCTCTGCCCCGAAAAGCGGGGCATCCCAGGCGGCCAGCTCGATCAGCTCAGTCGCTTGCAGCGGACGAACACAGTGTTGAGATGATAGCGCCTGTCGTGCCGCATCTGCCAGTATGGGGCGCGCCGCGATCAGCCGCCGGATCGGGTAAATATCCCTGAAACCGAGCGGCTGATAGACCGCGCGACCGGCCGGCGTGGCATCCAGTCCGACGATCAGACCCTGGCGGCTGAGTTGTTCAACTAAAAGTCGCAGTAATCGGGTTGCCAGACCTTGCCCGCGCCAGTCCGGCGTGACCAGCACCATGCAGATCCAGGCAAAGCGCCCGCCATAACTTAGAGCCAGGGCACTGGCAACGGGACGCTCATCGTGCCATAAACTCAGCGCATTGTCCCCTGCGCTGGCGAGTAATAAACGCCAATCGGCCAGGGTCTGGTTCCAGCCGGCTTGCCGGGACAAGGCCAGTAACTGCTCGGCTTCGGCCAGACGCGGTTGCCGCTGCTGCAGCGGCTTTGGCCAGCGTTCGGGATTGATTTTTGCGGAACTGATCTTAACGTCCTTCAAACAGATCCCGACCCGCTACCAGCGCCGCAATCTTGGCGTCGGCGATGGGGCGTTTCAACATCCAGAAACCGCAATCAGGATTAATGTATTTGACCCGACCCGGCCCGATGCACTGCTCGGCTGTTTCGATGGCTCGCGCCACTTCATCAGCGCTTTCGACATGGTTGGATTTGATATCGATGACACCCAGTCCCATGCCGATGTCAGGCCGCAATTCCCGGAAAACCTGCAGCTCTTCAGGGGGGCGATGGGCATTTTCCATCACGATATGATCGACCTGCAGGGTGTTGAGATAATCCATCAGTTTGCCCCAGGTGCCACGTTGCACACTCTGCCCGCCATAGTTGCCAAAGCATAAATGGACAGCCGGTGTGCCGGGGATAGCGCGCAGCACTTTATTGATCGCTTCGGCAGCCCAGGGCCACTCATCCGGATGGCCTGGCAGATTGGCTTCATCCAGCTGGATGACCTCTGCGGTACAGTGTTTGACCTGCTCGGCCAGGGCATCAGCGATGGCCATTGTCAGGGCTTCGATATCCTGATAATGCTTATCGATCAGCGTTTTGGCCAGCATATGCGGACCAGTGACAGTGAATTTCAGCGGCCGGCTGGCGAGATTTTTCGCCCGCGTACAGGCATGCGGCAGATCCAGCTGGCCGCTGCTGATCGGCCCGTCCACAACGCCCGGCGGACGATCCCGGAATTTCATGCCGGGCTGGGCGCGAAAGGCCATGATTTCAGCAAAGCTCATTTCGGTGCGAATTCCTGCCATCGGGCGCACAAAATATTCGATCATGCCGTTGGTGGCGGGATGATTGACATCGAAGCGGTACAGCTCGCCATCACAGACCAGATCGATTCCGGCGTCCTGCTGGGTGGCCAAAACGACGCGGGTAGCATCAATCAGAGCCTGCTCGGAGGGCAGACTGACAAGCCAGTCAGGGACGGGATAGGAACCTACGACGGTGGTCTTGATACGTGCGGTACGAGTCATATTGCTCTCTTCATGTTTTTATCTGGAAGGGTTGTTAGTATATTAAATGAATGTAGCTGGAGAATGTCATCATGTCGAATCTGCCCCACTCTTTTCGCGATGAGGATCACCTGGAAGATGTAATGAGCGAGCCTTCCAGCGTGTTGTCCGCAGAACTGCAAAATCTGTCCGGCGATATTATCGTACTGGGCGTTGGCGGTAAAATGGGGCCTACCCTGGCCCGGCTGGCCAAACGGGCTGCGCCGGATAAACGAGTGGTCGGTGTTGCCCGCTTCAGCGATCAGACGGTGCGTGACAAATTACAACGCTGGGGCATCGAATGCGTGCAGGCGGATTTGCTGAACCGGGATGAAATCGCCGCTTTACCGAAGCTGGAAAATGTCATTTTCATGGCCGGACGCAAATTTGGTTCCAGCGCGCAGGAAGACCTCACCTGGGCCATGAATACCCTGGTGCCGGCCTATGTCGCCGAGCTTTTTCGCAACTCCCGCATTGTGAGCTTCTCTACCGGTTGTGTTTATCCGTTTGTACCGGTGCTGCAAGGCGGCGCGACGGAAGAAACCGCGGCCAAACCACCACCGGGCGATTATGCAAATTCCTGTCTGGGGCGGGAGCGGATGTTCGAGTACGGTTCCCGCCGCTATAACACACCGGGCCGGATCATTCGTCTGAATTATGCCATTGATATGCGCTACGGGGTGCTGCGCGATATTGCCCTGAAAGTGCTTAATAATGAGCCGATTGATCTCACCATGGGACACGTCAATGTCATCTGGCAGGGTGCTGCCAATAGCATGGTGTTACGGGCGCTGGGCCATTGTACGACGCCGACCTCGGCGCTGAATATCAGTGGCCCGGAAACCATCAGTGTACGTGCTCTGGCGGAGCGTTTTGGACGCTGCTTCGAGCGCCAGCCGGTGTTTATCAACAGCGAGGCAGATACGGCCTGGCTGGTGAACACCGCACGGGCCATGCAATTATTCGGTTATCCCGAGGTCAGTCTGGGGCAAATGGTTGACTGGACAGTTGACTGGCTGTTGCACGATCAGCCGGGACTGGATAAACCCACGCATTATGGCACCCGTGACGGCGACTATTAAACGGGCTTATTGATGCTTGGTGGTTGCTTCCGTAACTGGAGATGCAGGCGATATCCTGACCGGTAAAATCAGGGTAAACACGGTACCGGTGCGAGGCGTCGACTCGACCCGAAGTGTTCCCTGCAAGACCTGGTAGACCCATTGATGCACCAGATGCAGACCAAGCCCGATATGACCCCGGCTGCGCCCGGAACTGACGAAGGGATCAAACAGGGTATCCCGTAAGTCCGGCTCGATACCCTGCCCGTTGTCACTGACCGATAGGATTACGGTATCTGCTGCCCCGGTGAACACCGCAGTAATCACAATGCTGCCGGGTTGATTGGGTGTGAAGGCGTGATTGAGTGCATTGTCGACCAGATTCTGCAGTACCTGCGACAGTATGCCGGGATAACCCTGCATTTCGATGCGCTCGGGCAACACGGTTTTAAGCGTTATTGAAGTTTGTTTCAATCTGGGCCGCAGTGAATTTGCCAGATCATGAATGGGATCGGCCAGATTAAAATGAACGACCTGCTCCTGGCTGCGATCAATAGCCAGACGTTTAAAGCTGTTGATCAAATCAGCAGCGTGCCGCAGATTGCTGGCCGCGAGTTTCAGTCCCTCATCCGTGTACTGCAGGTACCCCTCCAGCTGGCTGCGGGTCATCCCCCGGGTGACGGCGGTAGCGAGATTGGCAAGTTGTGTCTGCAGGGTGGAAATCGTCATCAAAGCCCCCCCGGTCGGTGTGTTGAGCTCGTGCGCGATACCGGCGACCATCATCCCCAGCGATGAAAGTTTGCGTGATTCAACCAATTCATCCTGCAGTAGGTGCAAACGTTGATGCGAGTTTGTCAGTTCAGCGTAAGCGCGCTCCAGCAGATCTTTTCATGTTGCAGCGCCAGCATCAAGCGATGGCGTTCCTGCACGCCCTGACAAAATACCGGATGAGGAGCAACCCCACAGCAAAAATGACGCTGCAAACCAGTATGATCGGTAGTAACAGCCTGTACCGGAGCTCGTTAATTTGGCCGCTGCGGCTTACGGCCATAACAAACAGATGATCCTCCGCCGTGCCTGCACGGTCAGTGCTCTCATCATGGTTAAGGCGGGCAAAGCTGACCAGACGCTGTTGGTACCCTCGCTGCCTGCAAAATGCCGCATGCAAGGCTGCCCATAACGGAGAGGCTGTTTCAGCCAAGGTCAGCTCCGGCCGACCTAGCTGAAAGCCCCATTCCTGCTGTCGCTCGGGATGTAACAGCCAGTAGCCGCTCGGATCAAGTAATTCAACGTGTGTGTTGTTATCGGCAAGTGCTCGCAGGCGTTCAAAAAAAGGCTCTAAATTAAAATTGATTATGAGCACACCCGGCTGCAGGCCGTCCTCTTCACCGGTCAGGATGGTGGCACGCAAGGTCGGCTGGAAAGGTGTCACGACACGACCTTGTTCAACATTGAGATCAATTGGAGAGGTATACACCCTATCAGCCGGGGTGCGCAGTGCCTGCTGAAAATAATAATACGTGGCTTTGTTTTGCAGCGCGTCCTGACTGACTATCTGAGCGTGTCCGTTCCGATGTTGACCCGCACCCGTTCGTTACCCTTGCGATCCAGCCAGCGTAGTTGGGAAATCACCGGCGATGCCTGGGAAAAGCGTATGAAATCTTCGCCCAGTTGGGTTAATTGTGGCGGCTGATCAGCTGCAGGGCACGCTGGACTCTCAGGCTGTTTTTGAGCACATGGGTTAAGTTTCGAATATGGCCGAGTTCGCGGCTGATGCTGGCGATGGTCTGACTGACCAGCTCAGCCTGGCGGGTTTCCAGCGGTGCCAGTTGCAGACGCAGCAGCTCCCGGTAAGCAAAACTGCCGCCCAGCAGAATGATCAGCAGGAGCACGCTTAACATCATGACAACCGGCTTCAGCCATGGATAGCGTTTTAAGCTGCCGATAGCTTGTCTGAGCCAGTCCGGCATCCCTGCTACACTCTCTCATTCAAGTTGATGGCCCGCCAGCTTGATGTTTATCAGGAACGATCCTGAGCCCATCGTAGAGCCGCCGCCAGCGGCATGGGAGGGGAAAACAGATACCCCTGGCCGATCTCACAGCCCATCGCCAGCAATTTAGTGCGCTGGAACTCGGTTTCGATGCCTTCGGCGACAATCGTGAAATTAAACAGGGTTCCGAGTCGCAGAATCATTTCCACAACATGTTCATCGCTAGCTGAGGGTTCCAGGCGACTCACGAAGGAACGGTCAATCTTCAGCGAACTGGCCGGCAGATCGGTGAGGTGGGCCAGGGAAGAATAGCCCGTACCGAAGTCATCAATACTGACCTCCATGCCCAGCTCGACCAGTTTACGCAAATACGGCGCGATACTGGTGTATTCCCGCATTGCCTGCGTTTCTGTAATTTCCAGCTCCAGTTGGTGCGGCTCGATATCGGCCTCCCGGATCAAATGCAGCAGGGCCGAGAAATAGTCAGGGCGCAGCAGTTCGAAGCTGGAGACGTTGAAGGCGACAGGGACATTGATCCCGGCAGCTTGCAAGGTATGAATCGCATCACAGGTTTGTTGCAGAATCAATTGATCCAGCTTGACGATCAGACCGGACGTCTCGGCCAGGGGAATAAACTGGCTGGGCGGGATCATCTGACCGTTGGCTTTTTGCCAGCGTGCCAGCGCTTCAAAACCAACCAGCTTGCCATCTGCAAGGCACACTTTAGGCTGTAATTCCACATACAATTTTTTCTGTGTTACAGCACTGCGCAGTTCGCTCAGCAGTGAATAACGGTTTGCTATCTCATGCTCAAGCCGGGTGTCGTAGAGGGTGTAGTGCTGCTTTTTGTGGCGTGCGGTCTCAATCATGCTTTCCGCCAGGCGCAGAATCTGCTCCGCCTGCAAATTGGCAAGGCTTTGCAGGTTAACGACAGCAACGGTCGCCGAGATGCTGTGTTCACCGTCTGCAATCTGCAGCGGCTGATTGAGAAAGTGTTCAAAGAACAGGTTATCAAGCGGTTTGTCATCGCCGACCAGAATGGCCAGGGCGTCCCGATCAATACGTGCGATCAACGCGTTTTCGGTCAGCGCTGCCCGCAGCTGTTCATGCAGACGGATCAGCAGCTGATTACAGAAGGTTTCTCCAAAAGTAATGCCAATAGCCGTAAAGTCATCAATATCGAGCACGGCCAGCCGGGTTGATTGATGGTCATGGGTGGTCAGATTATCCAGTTCGCGCAACAGCCAGTTGCGATTGTGAATGCCCAGCAGCGGATCGCTGTAGGCGAGCTCGGTCAAACGATTATAAAGTGCGACATTGGCAAAAGCTGAGCTGACATGCTCGCTGAAAACCTGCAATAAATTGATTTCAGCCGGTGCCAGAGGTCGCTGGACTTTAACCAGTGTGAGGTACTCGCGTTTATCGATATCGCTGCTGCTGAAGTAAAACAGGGAATAGCCATCCAGAAATAGATGCTGACGTTTGTACGCCACCTGCTGAAAAGTGTCGAGCAGTTCTGCCGGTTCGATAGCGCTGACGGGTTGCCCGGTCAGCGCGCGGAATGACCCGCTGGCTGCGATGATGATAGCATCATTGATTGGCGTATCCGGGCTGCGCGGCGTGCAGATAATGCCACCCTCATCAACGCCGATGATGCGTCCGATTTCCTCCAGCACCGAATGCACAAAGCTGGAGAAATCCCGCTTTGAGCTGATGGTCTGGCTGGCGTCAATGACCATCTGCAGGCCCTGCCGGGCGCGCTTGAGCTGGTTAATATGCTCCCAGGTGCGCAGATTGCTGGTGATGATAGTCGCCAGGTGCTCATCCGTCAGTTCTGACTTACACCAGTAGTCATCAATATCGTAGCGCTTCATGACACCTTCGCGCGGTGCCAGACCGGGCTGCCCGGTCAGCAGAATAATACGCACGGTGGCATTGCCCAGCACTTCCCGAATTGTCCCGATAAGCCGCAGTCCGGCGTCATCATTCTCCATGACGACATCCAGCAGGATGAGGCTGATGTCCGGATTTTCCGCGATAACCGTAGCCGCGTCACGGGCGGATTGAGTGGTCAGCAGTTGAATGGAGCGTCCCTGTACCTGCAGTGAGCGAATGGCAAACTGCAGCGCGAGCTGGTAGCCCGCATCATCTTCGACGCTCAATACTTTCCATGTTGTTATATCAGCAGTAACGGACGATGTTGCCTCCGGCTTGAAATTGAACAACAGCTCCTCTCTGGATTCCTTCATAAGGCATGTTTCCGCAATAACTGATAATCGATAATTGATAAAAACGGGTGAATTAAGCAGGGCAAGCATCGTGCAGGGATGGCGGTCACCCTGCACATACAACAGCCTGTCTATAAACTGCTTAGTGTTTAAACTGGGATGCCGCTGACTTGGGCTGACGCGCCACCGGGTTTTGCAAAACGCTTACAGCATGGCGCAAATCATCCAGCAGCATGTTTGCCATGTCCTGGCTGAAACCTTCCCGCACTACAATGCGCAATACCGCGACGTCTTCCGCATGTTCCGGCATGGTATACGCTGGCACCTGCCAGCCTGATTCGCGCAGTTTGTCGGACACATCAAACACGCTGTACGGCAATGTCATCGTGTCTTTCAACTTGAACGCAAACACCGGTATAGTGCTGCCGTCGCTGACCAGTTCAAAAGGCCCCAGCTGTGCAATCTCGCTCGCCAGACCGGTAGCAATATCGCGCAAGGTGGTCATGATCTGGGTATAACCGGCCCGACCCAGCCGCAAAAATTATAATATTGCCCCACGACCTGGTTGCCGGGGCGGGAAAATTCAGGGTGAAGGTGGGCATATCCCCACCCAGATAATTCACGTGAAACACCAGATCTTCCGGCAGGTCCTCGTGATGACGCCACACCACCCAGCCGATGCCCGGATATACCAAACCGTATTTATGCCCTGAAACATTGATGGATTTGACCAGAGGCAGGCGAAAATCCCATTTCAGCTCCGGCTGCAAAAACGGCGCAACGAAACCACCGCTGGCAGCATCGACATGCATGGGAATCTGCCAGCCGGTCTTGGCATTTTGTTGCACCATAGCGTCGTGAATAGCTTCGATAGGTTCGTATTCGCCGGTAAACGTGGTGCCGAGAATAGCCACCACACCGATGGTGTTTTCATCGGTGGCCTGCAGTACCTCATCCGGGGTGATGATATAACGCCCTTTTTCCATCGGCAGATAGCGCGGCTCGACCTCCCAGTAGCGGCAGAATTTTTCCCACACGACCTGGACATTGGCGCCCAGAACCAGATTGGGTTTTTCGGTGGATTTGCCCTCAGCGCGACGCCGGTCACGCCAGTTCCATTTCAAGGCCATCCCGGCCAGCATCACGGCTTCACTGGAACCGATCGCTGAAGCACCGACGCCCTGATCCGGTGCATGGAACAGATTCGACACAATATTGACGCAGCGCGCCTCGATAGCCGCCGTTTGCGGGTACTCGTCTTTATCGATCATGTTCTTGTCGAAAGACTCCGCCATCAGCTTCTCGGCCTGCGGTTCCATCCAGGTGGTCACGAAAGTTGCCATATTCAACCGGGCATTGCCATCCAGCATCAGTTCATCATGAATGATGTTATAGGCACTGTCCGGCTCCATTTCATGGTCTGGCAGCTCATATTTGGGAATTGGCCGGGTCATCACGCGGCGTCCATAAGCGGGAGTCAGCAGCGTATCCATTTCGTTCAGGGAATCAAGATCCTGTTTTTTTATAACCATAAGGGTGTTCTCCTGGTGTTCAGGGTACCGCAGACGTTTGCTTGCGGGATGGAGCAAGAGACATGCCGGGTGGTAGGGTGGCACCGAACAGTTCCGGAATCATCAGATAGCTTGCAACGAAAAAGCACAGTGCACCGGCAAGCGTGCAGATATTGGCGCCCCAGCTCCAGTCAGGGTATCCCGTGGCGGGCAGAAAAAAGCTGAATCCGGCAGCCAGCAGGAAGGCGATGGAACCCAGCAGGTTGATCTGCACCAGCCACCAGCTGAGTTGACGCGGCTGATAGGACCAGAACTTCTGCGAAACCTCTATGACCGCCAGATAACTGGCTGCCAGAAAGCATAGACTGCCGATAATATCGGGCGTCCATATCAGGATATTCTCGGTTTCCCAGGTAAGCCCCGTGAGCATGCTGTCAGCCGTATTGAGATTAAACAGCAAAGTACCGATAAACTGTACCAGGCTGGCATTGTAGCCTGCATTATGCGGCTTCCAGGCAAACCAGCGCCAAGGCTGTTGTTGCCTGGATGCAGACGCGAAATCCGCCACATCGCCATTAATAGCCTCCAGCAACTGCAAGCCTGCCGCACTGGTAAAAAAGATTGAGCCGATCAGAAACACTATGTTGATAGCGGTAGTGTTGGCCAGTGCCAGTACTGAAAATTGCGGCCAGTTCGAGGCAAAACTACCCGCCAGAAAACAGGCCGAACCGCAAATAAACAAGACTGCAATCCACCAGGCCAAGCGCTGCGGTGCCCACAGACGCAGCCAGGGGTTGGGGCCAACAGGCGTTGCCATGAACGCACCATCCGGCTCGATTTGCAGCGGCGGCAGTCCTTTGCGATGCCAGCGCGAGTGGGCAACCCATTGCTGTCCATCCGCCAACTGCCGGGTCACCCGGAAAATGAAATACTGCATCACAGTACCGGACCGAGCATGGCTATAGCGTTATTCCAGAGCCGCCGCTGCCAGCTCCAGCCTGCCACCATGGCACGGCTTACCGGCCTTGCTTGCGCGATATAGGTTTGCTGCCGCTGGCGCATCGCCGCTGTCAGTGGCCGGTCATAAAACAAAATATTGTTCTCATAATTCAACTCGAAGCTGCGTCGGTCCAGATTTGCCGAACCGATCAGTGTCAGTTCCCCATCCAGGGTCAGGGATTTGGTATGCAGGAGTCCGCCCTGATATTCAAAAATGTGGACACCGGCGGCGAGCACTTCATCGTAATAACTTCGGCTGGCAGCCGCGACAATCCAGGAATCATTGCGCGCCGGGACTATCAGCGTGGTGTTGACGCCGCGCCGGGCGCTCGCGCATAACCCGGCCTGCATCGGCTCGTCGGGGACATAATACGGTGTTGAGATGAGCAATTCGTGCCGCGCACTGTACATCAGCGACTCAAACAATTCCGGCATGGCGGAGTAGCGCACGGTCGGGCCGGTACCGATCACCTGTGCAGGTATACCGGAGCGGGTTGAGTGAAGGGCTGACGGCTCGGCCGGTGTCAGCAGCGGGCTAAGATCCTCGTCCACTTCGGTCATCCAGTCGCTGGCGAACAGGTATTGGTTCTGACGGGCAATCGGACCCTCAAAGCGCATGACGGCATCGACCCAGGGCGCATACTTGGCTTTGATCAGAAACGCCGGATCAGCGCAGTTCTGGCTGCCGCAATAAGTAATGGCATTATCGATAACCACAATCTTGCGGTGATTGCGCAGATCGATACGTCCGTACAGCGGTCGCAAAAGGCGCAATAAAGGATTGCCGATGGGCAGTGCTGCAGCCAGCCGGACCCCGGCTGCAGCCATAGCCTGCCAGTGCCGGGATTCGATTAGCGTGCGCGAGCCAAGAGCATCGGCCATCGCACGACAGATAACACCGCGGGCGGCCGCCCGTTGCAGTGCCGCAGCTATTTTGCGGCCGTTATTATCCGGCAGCCAGATATAAAACAACAGATGCACATGGTCCCGGGCCGCATCGATATCAGCCACCATGGCATCAATAGTGGCGTTTGAGTCCGGCAGTAATTGCGCCCGATTGCCGCCGACGGGTTGAAAACCGTTGATGGTTTGTCCGACCTGAAACAGGTGTGCGTAATGCTGCGGCAGATTGATCTCGTCAGGCAGCGGACTGGCAGTGACCCCGGCTGCGTCTGGCAGGCGGGCGAGTACCTGCCGTACGCGCAGCAGGCGCTGGCGACCAATATTGGTTTCACCCAACAGGATATAAGCCAGGATGCCCAGCACCGGAAACACCAGAATAACCACTACCCAGGCAACCCGCGAAGCAGGTTCCCGATGCGGTCGCAACAATACCCTTACGATAAGTGCGAGCTGAAGGAGGATATGTAATAGGAGCAAACGATTGACTTAAGGTTACAGCGCAGAGCAGCAAAAGTGGCGCGCATTATCAGACGTTGAGGTGAAAACCGCCGCAAACGCCCGCCAAGAGCGGGTTACTCTTTGCGCTTGAGTAAATCCGCCAGGGCTTCGAACGGCTTGTGTGTCACGGTTTCCTGATCAGGGCTGGCAGGGGTTGAACTGCCGCCCCATTGTGCATCGATAAAGCGCGCATGTTCATTATCGTGACAATACAGGCAGAGCAATTCCCAGTTGCTGCCATCCGGCGGATTATTGTCATGATTGTGGTCGCGGTGATGTACTGTCAATTCGCGCAGATTGCTGTGGGTGAATTCGCGCTCGCAGCGACCGCAGATCCACGGGTACATTTTCAGCGCCTGGGCCCGATAACCGCGTTCCCGCTCCACCCGGTTGCGGTGGGTCTGCTCGATCAGCTGATCAACTTTATTGGCCGGATTTGCTGGTTTTGGTTTGTATCTGTTCATGGTTCACCCACGCTGGTAATGGAACTGGCTGCAGCCTGACAACTAAGAGTATACCCATTCCTATACGGCTTGCATCTGGCTTCTGGTAGGCAGAGTTTATCTCCCCTGCTGAAATCCGCCTGATCCCACGCGCGGCTTCAGCCAAATCGACCCACCCTTGCCCTAGCCAAGTCGTTTGGTCTCTCAATCCTTTAAAAAGGTGGCTGCTGCATCATGCCAAGCCTTAGCGCAACGCCAGCGTTCAGGCCCATATTCAAGCCTACCATCGTGACGAAACCCGATGGCATAAACGGAAACTGACTGGGCATGATGCTGCCGTCCAGTAAACGCATGAATTCCCGATAAACAAACTCCAAGGGCACCTTGAAACCAAACATGAAAATTGTGGCAGAGCCGCCACCGATAAACGCCGCGCCGATATCCAGCAATACAAAAGTGCCACAGATGTCTTCACTACTTAACACCGCGCCCGCTGATGGCACTTTATAGATTGCCCCGATACTGGGGAATGATACCGGAGCAATTGTCCCGTCAATGGGAAATCCGGTATCAAGTCCTATTGATAAGCCACCCGCCAGGGCGTAGAACCATTCGGTCTGGGTTGGATTTGATTTCTCTTGCAGACCAAGATGAAAATATTGTCCGGTAAAACAGGCAATACCAAAATCACCACCACCGGAACCCACAAACCGCCAGTTGGGTATCGGGTTCATGGTTCTCAACAGCCAGTTGATAAACTGGTTAAGGTGGTCAGGATTAGCGGCTTGCGTGGGATGAGTGACAGGCTGGCGCGGCAAGTTACCAGTCGGCGGAAGAATCAGATTGGACGACTGGCCGGGTTCTTCAGGCAGAGGATCAGGATGATAGATTTTCTCATTCACCTGAATCATATTTTTATTGATAATAGGTTCGCGATGGCGCCGGGTGAATTTACCGATATGATCGAAATTGCCATAGATCGCTGCTGAATAAGCGCTCAGCGAATCACCCGGCTGGACATTAATAGAGCGGTCTGCATTAACAATAACAACACGATCTCCCCACATATAACTCACAGGCAGAAAACTCATTTTTCGCTCCCGTCATTATGCTTATAAAGGCAGTTGTAATATAAAAAATATTACGTTATTTATTATCCTCAATCGCTTTCATCTTGCCAGAAAATGCCCTTCAAGTAATCTCGCAGGCTGTTCTGCCAGGTTTTCAGCAACCTCGTGGCAGCATATCCATGCTTGAACTGAACCGCAGAAAAACTTAAACAGACTACTTTTTACCCTGATATGTCCCGCTGTATGAAACTAAGCTGAAATGCCCTGTCTGCGCTGCAAAAGCCTGGCTTGCCCGTTTTCACTCTGTGCCCTAGACTTGATAAAGCATCACTAATTGCAACCGTTAGAACTATCAAAATCACTATGATTTAGGAGGAGAGCGTTATGCGCCGCATGCTGACCGTGCTTGCTGTAGTCACACTGGCCTTTGGGCTGCAAAACCTGGCCCGGGCCGAATGGCCGGAAAAACCCGTTAAGATCATCGTACCGTTCAAGGCTGGTGGTACTTCGGATCAGGTCGCCCGAGCCTTTCAGGCCGCGATCCAGGAAAACGACATCCTGCCGCAACCCACCACCATCATTAACGTTGGCGGCCATTATTCCATCGGTGCCCGTCAGGTGATGGAAGCCGACCCGGATGGGTATACCTTTCTGGTTCTGCATGTCGCACTGATGGGCGGCGAAGCCGGCGGCATGTTCGATTTCGGTTATCGGGATTTCGCCCCAGTAGCTGCAACCGGACAATTCTGCGTTTTGCCCATGGTGCGCAAAGACTCCGGCATTAATTCAGTCGATGAACTGCTGACCAAAGCCAAAGCCGAGCCGGACACCCTGCTGTTTGGTGCCAATCTGGGTGCCATCAACCATATGGCCGGACTCATGCTGCAAAATACCGAGCTGGGTGCCAAATTCCGCTTCGTGCAGATTGGCGGCGGCACAGCCAACTACACGGCCCTGACCGGTGCGCAAACCCATGTCACGGTGTTGTCAGGCGCGGAAGTGATCAACTTCACCCGTCTGCCGGACGGTAGCGACAACCCCGAAGCACAGATCAAACCACTGGCCTACACTGGTGCCGAACGCAACCCGCGCCTGCCGGAAATGCCAACCATGAAAGAGCTGGGCCGTGATATGGAGTTTTGTATCGACAGCTGGTGGTTCGCCCCCAAAGACACCCCGGCAGAAGCCATACAGGGCATGGCGGCAGCACTGGAAAAAGCCTCCGCGTCAGATCGTATCACTGAGTTTTATGACATTCAGGCGTTTGCACCGACCTTTTTGCAGGGTGAAGCCTTAAAGAAAAGCCTGGATGACACCTGGGCACGAGTCGAGCCGGTTGCCAAGCAGGCCAAACAAAAATAAAGCCCTGCACTAACCGATAAGATTCAAAAAAATAATAATGCGTGAGACTGCTGATCCGCGTACCGATATTGGTGTTGCGCTGCTGCTGATTGTCATCTGCGGCGCAGTGCTTTGGGAAACGCGCACGATTCCGCCGGGCGTCTTCGAGCCACTCGGTTCAGCGCCGGTACCGCAAATGGCGGCGATTTTGATCATTCTGCTGTGCCTGCTGGTACTGCTGCGCGCTGTCCTGCGGTTGCGGCAATGGTCCAGCGTTGATCATGATCAGGACGAAGGCCCGCCGCACCGGCTGGATGCTGCAGTGGTGTTTGGCCTGACCGTGCTATATGTCCTGGCCATGCAGTTGCGGCTGGTCACTTTTGCGATCATGACCGCAATATTTCTGTTCCTGACGATTGGCTGGCTGATCCGCTTCAAGTGGCGACGTCTGCCGGTGCTGGCGCTGGTCGCTGTTATCACGGGGTATGGCTGTCAGTATGTGTTCACCCGCATTTTTATCGTTGATCTGCCAGGGCTCTAAGCACTTATGGACAGTCTGATAGCCGGACTGATGACCGGGCTTGCCCTGGTCTTTCAGCCGATGCCGTTTTTTTACTGCCTGCTCGGTGTAGTGCTGGGGATTGCTGTTGGCGCGATACCGGGCCTGACCGGTGCCATGCTGATCGCACTGACCCTGCCGCTCACCTTTTACATGCCCCCCACGCATGCCGTCATACTGCTGGTGGCCATGTACGTCGGCGCGGTAACCGGCGGGCTGATCACCGCCACCCTGCTGCGCATGCCGGGTACGCCCTCCAATGTCATGACCACGTTTGACGGCTATCCAATGGCCAAATCCGGTCGACCGGGCCGGGCGCTTGGTCTGGGCATCAGCGCCTCTTTCGTGGGTGGGCTGGTATCCTGGCTGGCGCTGTTTCTGTTGGCAAAACCGCTGTCTATCTGGGCCACCCGCTTTGGCCCTTTTGAATATTTCACCTTGATCCTGATGGCGATGGTGCTGATTGCATCGGTCAGTCAGGGCAGCATGATCAAGGGGCTGATCGCCGGACTGCTCGGCATGCTGGTATCAATGCCCGGTGTCGATCCTTCATCAGGCCAGCCGCGCCTGACCTGGGACTGGTATATGCTGAATGGCGGCCTCAAGCTGCTGCCGGTGCTGATCGGCATCTTCGCGGTCAGTCAGATCATCAATGATATTGTCGGCATCGGTCGCAAGCTGGAACGCATCGATGCATCCAACCGGGGCCTGCTCATGACCCTGCGCGACTGGCGGGTACAGGCGGTTAACCTGATCCGCTCCTCGGTGATCGGCACCTGGGTCGGCATATTGCCGGGTGTGGGTGCGTCCATTGGTTCGGTCATCGCCTATACCACCACCAAGAACATGTCGAAAACCCCGGAGAAATTCGGTCACGGCTCGGAAGAAGGCATTGTGGCATCAGAAGCGGCCAATAATGCCACCGTCGGTGGCGCGTTGATTCCGCTGATCAGCATGGGGATTCCCGGCTCGGTGATTGATGCTATTCTGATCGGTGCGCTGATGATCCATTCGATCCAGCCGGGGCCAACTCTGTTTCTGACCAATGCCGATGTGGTCTGGGCCATGATCGCCGCCTGCCTGGTGGCCAATGTGCTGATGTATCTGGTCATGCTCGGCACGGTCGGCTGGGTGGCCCGCCTGGCGCAACTGCCGCGCACCTATCTGTTGCCGATTATTATTGTCTTCTGTGTGGTCGGCTCGTTCGGGCTGGACAATACCCTGTTCGATGTCTGGGTCATGCTGATCTTCGGACTGTTAGGCTTCGCGCTGGAACGCGCCCGATATCCACTCGGGCCGTTTGTTATCGGTTTTGTACTGGCCCCGTTGATGGAAGAAAAACTGCGCTCAGGACTCATGATGACAGCCGGCTCGATTGAACCCATCTTCACCCGCCCGATGGCCTTGTCGTTTCTGCTGATTGCCCTGTTTCTGCTGCTATGGTCCCTCTACAGCGAACACAAACAGCGCAAAAAAGCCAGCGTAGCCTAGCAACAAAACGGCGCGGGAAACGATCCCGCTTTCGGCGCAAAAAGATACATAGGGTTCTCGATGAAAAAACTGATATTAAAAATTCTTCCCGTAGTAGATATAATACTTATACCATTCGTCTATCTTGCTGGATGGTTGCTAAAAATCATTCGTAGAGCTGGAGTAAAAAATCTGCCGAGATGCAAGAATTCTCTAATGAATATAGGCGTATTTCCAATACGTAATCACTACTACGAACCGCAATTTGACAATCGAAACCCTACACCTGATTTTTCTCAAGACAGAAATTTACCAGGAATAAAATGGAATATCCCTGAGCAATTGGAGATGCTTAAATCGTTTACTTTTTCCAAAGAATTACTTGATATTCCAAAAGAAAAAACAGAATCAACAGAATTTTATTTGAATAACGGTGCATTTCTATCAGGAGATGCTGAATATTGGTATCAGATAATTCGTGCTATTAAGCCCAAAAAAATATTTGAAATTGGCAGTGGAAATTCAACATTAATGGCAATCAATGCCATCAAAAAGAATCGTGAAGAAAATCCAAACTACAAATGTGAGCACATTTGTATTGAGCCTTATGAAATGCCTTGGCTTGAGAAAACCAGCGTATCTGTAATCAGAAAAAAAGTTGAAAATGTAGAACTGTCATTTTTTTCTCAGCTTCAAGAAAATGACATCCTGTTTATTGATTCATCGCACATTATACGCCCCCAAGGTGATGTCCTTTTTGAATATCTTGAATTATTGCCTTCTCTCAAAAAAGGGGTAATTGTTCATATTCATGATATTTTTTCGCCCAAGAATTATCTAAAAGAATGGATGCAAGATGAGGTTAGGTTTTGGAACGAACAATATTTATTAGAGGCGTTTCTTTCACATAATAGTAGTTGGAAAATTCTTGGTGCTCTCAACTACCTGCATCACAACCATTATGAGAAATTTAAGTTAGTAGCGCCATTCTTATCACCTGAACGGGAACCAGGGTCGTTCTACATTCAAAAAATCGACTAACGAATAAAGCTGATCATGCGAGCGAAGCAAACCACGATCTGAACCGTTTATTGGACAAGCCCGCTGTCTGCGGATGGATCAGACGCTCTTGAAAATGTCTTTTGAGCATCCCCTTACATACATCTCTAGAAAGACACAGAAAATAATCGGAGTCGAGCCATACTTTAACTCATGCAGAATGCGATCGGCAACACCCTTGAGGATCGTGAAAAGCACTGTAGATTATACCCCAGTCAATGATTTCTGAGTAATCGTCCATTGTTATTCGATATTTATTATACTCAACCCACCATCCATCTCAGTATTTTTATTCACAACCATTATGTTTCTTCCACATTTCTACGTTATGGCCTGCGGGTATATTTTCACAAGGATCATCCGAGCTATACCCCCGTAAGCGATTGTATTTTTCTATTTGCTGAGGCGACAGTATGGCGGGTGTCATCAAGTGTGTTACAAGATGTGCGTACCGAAGCTCTTTACGCACTTCATAAATGGCGTCTAGTTGCTGGCGCAGCAGCTCATCCGTTATCGTTCGATCAGCAAATGAATCATTCAGTTTTTTCTCCAACACGATAAGTTCATTGCCCAGCGGAATCGCTTTTTCTTTCATGGTGACAAATAAAGCTTGAATTTTTGCTTCTTGCTCACGGGTAAGCGAGATATGCTCTTTCATTTGCAGGATATGCGCAGGTCCAGGCATACCATTGAGTTCTGCAGCTTTTGCTAAACCCCAACCTTCTCCTTGTTGAAGTTGCTGAATATCATCATCGGAAAGGCTTTTAATAAGCCGTTTTTCCTGACCAGCATAATCTGATTTATGTATAGGGTTTTCAGCTGAAACCACAGGCAATGACACAGCAAATAATATTGCACTTATACTAACCAGGTATTTCATGAAAAACCTCCTGCTTGTGAATTCAATTAAAATCCCAACACTGTGCTTTTCTGAAAACATGAAGCACTAGCGGACTATTTTTCAACTCGAATGATGCGCTCCACTTCGTGAAGCACATCCTGCGCAGATGACACCCACTGGAAGACTTTATGACGTGCTTATTTCAATTGAGCATACGCCAGTTGTGTGCCTTGAATACGTGCGGTTATTTTCTTGAAAGCTGTGGCCCGGCTTGTAGCCACATCGTCGCTGAACGGGGAAAAACCACAGTCATCCGTGGTGCCTAGTTGATCAAGGGGAATATATTTCGCTGCCAGTAAAACGCGGTCACGCACTGTTTCAGCTGATTCGATTTCCTCGTTGATGACATCAATGACGCCCACATAGATCCGCTGATTCGAGCGCAGATTATCGCCAATTATTTTCAATAAGCGCTCAGGCTCTTTTTCGCTCGCCATCTGCATATAAAAATTACCGGAGTTCAGCGTCAGCAACATGGGAATAAGTTCCCCGTAATCGACATCGGCGCTATGGGTTGAGTCATGATCACCACCCGGACAGGTATGAAAGCCAATCCGTTGCCGTTCATCTTCTGTGAAATGAGACAGAACCTGATTATTCAGATCAATGAATTGCTGTAATAATTGCTTCGAAGGGTCAAGTTTGATAGCCAGACGACCTTCGGTGAAATCGATCTGCACCTGATAGGCACCATTGTCAAAGCAACTGCGAATATCCGCGACAGCTTCCTGAACGAGATCAGATAAAAATTGTTCACGGGAATAATCAGGAAGCCCCGCCTGGGGATACAGCAGACTCATCGCTGAGGCAGAAATGACCGCCTGTTTTACCGGGCTTGTTGCAAATTTCTTGGCACGAGGCAGGTAGGAACCGGCATAGGTTGCATATTTGAACGGCCCTTTCCTTAGACGAGGCAGCTGGCGCGTATGCCCATCTTCAAACGGTATCACGATTCCATCAGGCGCGATGTTATCCAGTCCATCCAGAGGGTAAGTCACAAAACTGGTTTTCGTCTGCTCCCCATCACTGACCACCGGCGAACCCGTGGCTTCAAACCTTGCGATAGTGTCACTGACGATCTTATCAAAGAGCGCATCCAGCGCTTCGGTCGTCATATTCCCCTGTGAATGCGCGACCAATGCATCCTGTAACTCGCGAGGACGCGGTACACTGCCAACCGGTTCGGTGGGAATTCCCGGCAATGTCTGGTCATTACGATTATCTTGATTATTCATATAAAAACCTCATAAAAATGTGCAGAAAGTCATCATAAGCACAGAGCGTCTGTCTGGATCAACCGGTACTATGAAACGCGCTAAATACCGTCATTCCTGCGCAGGCGGGAATCCAGTCCGGCGGTGCCTTTAGAATCAATCATCTAATGGCGGTGGAATCAAAACGAAATTGCCAACATGTTTCTTTTCAAGAAACTCGGATTGCGCATCTGCAATCCGTTCCAGCGGAAATATCTTCGCTACAAGCGGTTGCAACTCGCCGCGTTCAATGTAAGAGATAAGATTTGGGAACACGGATTCATCCCAGGCAGTGCAGCCTATCAGCGTCAAATCCTTTAGATAAAAGGTACGCATGTCAAGCGTCACCAAGGGTCCTCCGATAGCCCCGGAAGACACGTACCTTCCGACTCGCTTCAGCACCTTCAGCACGTCGCCGAAAGCTGGCCCCGCAACGTTATCAATCACGATATCAACAGCGTTCTCGCCGAGGCTGTCAACGACATTCTCATTACGAGCGATAACGCGATCCGCGCCCATGGAAAGCACTTGTGCCATTTTCGCCTTTGCCGCAATCGCCGTCACAGTGGCACCCCGCCGTTTTACCAGCTGCACGACGGCTGAGCCAACGCCGCCGGACGCCCCTGCGACCAAAACATGCTCCCCCTTTCTCACCTTGCTACGATGCACCATGTTTTCAGCTGTGCCGTAGGCACAAGGGATCGTAGCAAGCTCGGCATCGCTCCAATCGCAGCCCACAGCAAACACCTCTGCTGCAGGAACTTTGACGAACTGGGCAAAGGCACCGTCGAAATCAGAGCCCATCCAGAGGGTGTCCGTAGACTCAAAACCTGACTGTCGCATGCATGCTCGCACGAGCACACGTGAACCAATGGTGCTTTCATCGCCGCCAGCGGCAACGGCAACGGCAACAATACGACCACAGCAGTCTGTGCCCTGAATGAATGGGAAAGGTGTTGTTTCATTCCACCCGCCGTCAGCCTTTGCCGGGCTAACTGATCCTCGGCAGTTGCCGCATCCTCTGTACCTGATGTAATCGAGGAAGAATACCAGCCAATACGTGTATTTATTTCAGTGTTATTGATTCCGGCAGCTAGAACCTGCAGCAGAACTTCGCCTGGCTCAAGCACAGAAAGGCCTACTTCACGACACTGGAGTTTGTCGTATCCGCCATTCCCGGCGGTGACAACAGCCTTCATTGTTTTACCACCATTCCGCGGATCAAATCGGTCTTGTTTTGGCTCTGTATCCCATTGGCTTCTCATCCCGGATTTTCCTTCTATTTCTAAACCTGTAGTGGTCAGGCATTTTAGTAGATACCGATGATTCCTGCGCAGATAGACCCGCGCAGGCGGGAATCCAGTTCCGGCACACCGCCGTCTCAACTCAGCCGCTTTTTAGATCAGGCCGGCTAGCGAACAGACGATTTTGCATCAGCATATGCCCTTGCAACCCAGTCGCGATGCCGTGGCCTTAACTCTCGAACACCCTTTATCCGGACATTGGGTTTCGGTTTTGAACAAAGGTAACCGCCATTACATTTATTATGATCCGGGTCGACCCAGCCGGCCATATGCCAATGCCGACACCAAAGAAGAACAGGTATTAAATGAATTGCTCAGAAAAGGCGGTATATCCCGGATTGTGTGGTCGCATATTGAACCCGAGCCGATCGGGACAAAACACACTGTCGCCAGCGGCGAGAGCCTTTGATTATCGCCAGGCGCTACTGGAACGATGTTCTTTTATGGCCGCTTATTTATGACGCAAATAAGGGCGAGATAGGTCCAAACTGGAACCAGATCAAGGTGAACCAGTTACTTACGATTCCGGACATCAAAAAATTTACACCAGCTGAGTTAAACGCTGCACGTAAACGAGGACGAACCGGGTAAATTCTCCTGGTATGATTTGCTTCCTCGATAGCATTATTCGTTGAAGCGGTTTATATAGGCGAATAAAATCTTAAAACAAAATTTTAAGGGCTCCGTTTTCCATTTGAAACATCCCTGTCCCAAATCAGAAGCTGTTTTTGAAACAACTTCTAAAGCCCTACTTCGATCTCAATGTCAAAAGCTCAAAGCTGAATATAAGAGATGTATTGGCTGGAATATCATCCTGGATGGCACGCTTTCCATAAGCCATAGCAGGCGGAACAAGAAGTAAACGCTGTCCACCGGGTTGCATTCCAAGCACGCCTTTATTCCAGGCAGGCATAACACGATCAGTACCAATAACGAATGAAATGGGTTCACCATGATCGCGCGAATTGTAGAGCATTTTGCCCTGAGAACCCTGTTCATCAAGCCAGGCCGTAAAATGAATGGTCGCAATCATGCCCACAGTGGCAACCTTGCCTAAGCCCAATTGCATATCCTTAATTTGCATTCCACCAGCACCCGCACGAAAATTATCGGCCAAAACTGGGTGAATGAAGAATAATGCAAAAATAATCAATGAAATATAAATTTTTTTCGAGTCATATGACATCATGATTGAGTCCCTGATATTAGGGTGTGCAAGCTGGATTATCGATGCCCCAACGCGAGCGACACCATTGTTCTTCAGCCAGCATAGCCTGACCCGCAACACTGGGGTGAAAGCAATCGCCATCATTGATGTGAAATTCCTCAAAGCCCGAGTCGAAGATATCAATGTATTCCGCATTGGGTAGAGAGTCATTGGCTTGATATTCTGCTAGAACATCTCGCAGAATTGGATTGTACACATCTCGAATCCGGGCATGAAAGTTCTTACGCCGCTGACAGACAGCTCCATCTCCTGCATAGATCGTATCCGGATCAGCCGTTGAGGCAGCACTGGCGCAGTCGTCGGTACCCGCATTCGCCAGCAGGTTTTGACAGGGTACGAAAGGCCAGATAAAGCTGCGGCAGAAGGTATTTTCCCGCTTGACATACCATAGCCAGTAAATGGCTGGAATACTCGAAATATGCAGGTTTAGATTGTCTGGGAATCCTGTCCCCGCCAAGATATCCAGCCCTTGGCGGTATTGAGCCTCAAATTCCGTTGCTGGAGTCATATCCGCCAAGCTGTCAGCACAGACATCATTATTACCGAGCAGTACTGCAACGGCATCGGCGCGACCATCGGGCAGAGATTGTGCGGCAGTGCTCACCGCTTGGGCCTGGGCCGCAAAATCGGCCATATCAGCACCGCTGACTGCCTGATTGAGCGCCGCATCTCGCGTGCTGTTGTTCTCATTGTAAGCCGGCGGATCAATATCCTCTAAACGCTCATTGATAGCTTGTACGCTGTCATTATTAGCATAACCTGTCGACCAGACCACGGCATGATTGACCGAACCGATAGTACCGTCGGCCGCTTCGCCTTCGCCGACTGAATCACCGATATTAAACAGGTTGAGGGGTAACGGAGGAACAACTGCTTCGAAATCATCTAACAGAAGGGCTTGACCGGATGCCATAGTGGTCATTGCGCCGGTAACTGTGATCAATGCCAAGCTGCGCAAAAATTGTCTGTTTTTCAGATGATTCACACGAAATATCCACAGGCGATCAGCGTTACCAAAGAAAATCATCCTGAGGTAATAGCGGCTCAAACTCAAGAATTGCGCCGTCGGCCATCGTCGCCCGAAAAAGAGGGTCATCTTTGAGTAAATAGGATCGGACATAGGTCAGATTGCTCATAAAATGATCGTACAATGAATCGGATGGACAAACGGCCAAGGGTGATGCTAGCTAGACCGTGTACTGGAAAGCTGCTAGTGTCGGAATGACTATGGCGACAATCAGGATAGTAGTCACAAATACGACCCCGAAAACGTATACCATCATTCGCGTAGCGCAACAGCATGAACTAATTATTATAAAGTTTCCTAATGACTCAGCATGATAAGCCTAATGTGCACTCATTTCCACAGCGCTACAGCTAGCTGGACATTATCAACCCTTTCAAGGCCGGTATGACCTCTGGTAAAAGATCATTTTTTACCGAGACCTACCGCATGACCGAGCTGCTGAACTTCCTCATCCAACGCTTTGCAGGCCGCACCCCGAGACCGGTGATAGCCCAAGCGATTATGGAACGTTGTCTGCAAGCGCAGTCTCTGGATGAGTGATTTGACCAGGCCCGTGAAGGTCAGTACACGCGACAGTTGTTATTTTCGACGGTTTTTAAGTTGATCAGCCAGGGGGCGCATCATCAGCCCTCGTTGCATGCAGCGTATCAAGGCGCGATGGAACAGATTGGGGTCTCGGTGACCTCGATGTACAACAAAGTAAACGGCTTGGCACCGGGCGGCAGCACGGGGTTAGTACGCCATGTGGCAGCGCAAGGCACAGCGCTGGCCGGCGGGATCCCGAATTTTCCTTCTGTTTCTAACGCTGTAGTGGTCAGGCATTTTAGTAGATACCGATGATTCCTGCGCAGGCGGGAATCCAGCTTCCGGCACATTGCCGTCTCAGTTCAGCCACATTTTAGATTGGCCGGGCTAACGAATGAGCGCAATCCCGTTAGCTCGACTCGACGCCGGGCTTGTTAGGTCAGGTCAAAAATATATTGTATTTCTGGTAATGCTCTCTGAACACACCTCTTTCCCTCTTCGATACACTCGCTTGCACGATAGAATTCCAGTAAACCGATATGGGATAATTTTGGTGAGAGCAGAATGTCTGGAGGATCGCCCGCCATGCGGCTTCTTGTTATTCTGTCCTGTGTGATATTAATCGAACCAGCGATGGCTTCAAATAAGTTTGGTGGTCGTTCTGAAGATTTCTTGTCGGAAAAAATTGGCGCCGTATATTCAGCCACCAAATCAGTTATTTTATCCACAAGACCTATATTATTTTTTGGTTTATTTACAGGTTTATGAAAGCGCTTACCGACTATATCACCATTTAAATTTACGGCTATAACAATATCAGCTCCAAGCGCACGACATACAGAAATAGGTACAGGATTAACCAGCCCGCCATCTACAAGCCATTTATTATTATTCTTTATTGCTGGAAAAAGACCAGGCAATGAAATTGATGACCAGACAGCTTCTAACACAGGGCCTTTTGTAAACCATATCTCTCTACCCGTATCCAAATCTGTTGCTACAGCAGCGTACCGCTTACTTCCAGACTCTATGACCGAGGAATCGCTGGCTACAAACTCATTTAAAAAATGATGAAATTTATTTGTATCGACAAAACCATTTAGTGAAACGCTAATATCAAAAAATCTGGCTGTCTCAAGTTTGGTTAACGAGCGCACCCATCCTTCCAGCTTATCAAGATTATTAAAGGCGTAGGATGCACCAACCAATGCACCTATGGAAGAGCCACAAATAATATCAGGTGTAATGCCCAGTTCAGCAAGCGCGTTAATTACCCCTATATGCGACCATCCCCGAGAAGATCCACTGCCAAGGGCTAATCCGATATTCATACTAGCATTGCCATTTTAAAATCGATTTTTAACAACAATATCAAAAACATATACACGTTAGCTAAATTACCACCGGCGCGAGAATATGACAGAAATTGTAAGGTACAATAAGCAAAGGGCCTTGTATCAGGCGAGATCACACTTATCCGATGCAATGCGCTGCGCTTATTGACATCCTACTCGTAGGCTTTACGCGGGTCACCCATTAACCGTCATTCCCGCGTAGTTTTTTGTGTTGATAAAATAATTGTTTCCTGAATAAAAAATTACATAATACGACAACCGGAAAATAAGGAAGACCGAACAAATGACCAAAAAGAACAATTCTTATACTGCCATCCAGGCGGGTTGACAAACTTCCCGCAGGATTACTGCCAACACTGATATTCCAGCTTAAAATCAGACCAAAGACAAATAAAAACAAAACCATGCTCAAATAGAATAGAAATAACTTTAAGATCCGACTCTTAGCCGCATTAATAATCGGATATTGCAGCAGAATCACTGCAATTGCAGGCAGCAGCATAGAAACGAAAAATGGTAAATCAACCTGGCCATCTCTTGCCAAAAAAAACCACTGATATGATGCAATTAATAAAACATTAATGACAAAAAATTTAAGATACGCAGCCCCTGAGTGAACCAGGAACAATGAAGACTTTGCGCCTTTTTCACTCGCAGAAGGGCTATGAGATTTATTAGTTTTCATCGAATTTTTCTATGAAATTAAGATCATCAAGCAGGTGGTTAAAATTATGCTTGCACAAAATCTAATTTTGATCGGTGATCTACACAGAGCACACTAGTTTTGTAGGGTGGGCAACTTGTTGCCCACGTGGACACTCACATCATCAGGCAGCGTCCAGATACAGTGTATATGATCCGGCAGCAGAACTCAGGTGTCGATGGTGAAGGGTTGTTGTTGTCGAATCTTTTTGATGACTTGACGCAACGCCAAGCGGATAACGCCGTCACACAGGAAGCGTTGTCGGCTATCGGTGAGGAGTGCGAAAAAATAGGAAGTACCCAGCGTGTGAGCACGGCGGTAATAGGGCATAGTTGGAGTGTAGATCAGGCCCGCGTGGGCAACCGAGGTGCCACACCCCTACCCGGTTTGGCTGAACAATTTTGCGAATGGCCAGATACTCGCTATTACGATCATTTATTTGTGCTGCTAATCTTGATCTAACGCGTTTGATTAATTCGTCGCGATTATTTTCTATTTGCACCATGGGGTCTTCGTTTTTCCGCAAGAACATCAAAGTCACCTTTCATTCCGTTACAGGACGAACAACAGAATATCCAATTCTTAATGTTCTATTTTAATTGCGGGTACTTTTACCGGAAGAATATGGTCAATTTGAGCAGAGGAATACCCCTGCCTGAACTGAAATACGTCATCATCGCAGTACATACATTTGCCCATCGACTCGATATATGCATCAGCAGTTCCTTGATTGAAGCCAAATTGGATAATTAATAAAGTAACTTTCTGCTCTTTCGTCATCCGTAGAACACTCCTGAGAAATAGCGTTATTCCATTCAGTTCTCTGTGGGTGGACAACCAATTGCCTATCTTACTTGACTGATCGGATCGGGCTAAAACTGTTGTAATTCTTCCCATGACAGCTCTCCTCGGATTGGTGGTTCAGAGCTGGATAAAAAATCCATATAATCTTTGACTCCTCTCAACTCTTGCAGAATGGTAAATATCATGATCGATACTGTACTCTATTTTTACAATGTTTGAATCAAGTCAACTCAACAGATTCACCCAAGTACAACACATCTGAACCAGCGGTCTGAAGCTTGTTGTAGCGTTTCCCATCAACATTTACGTCATGATACGTATCAAACTCTACAGTGCTAACCTTAAACAAATAAGGAACGAGAACATCCAGTTTCCAGCCTGACACAGCATTCTCATTGCCATTATGAAAAGTAAAAAGCAGAATATACTTGTGAAGATCACTTGTAGTGTATGTACGTTTAACTTTGACTTCTACGGTACTAGTATCTTGGATATTGCCGTGTTCGCAAGCTTCAAACCATGCATCTCGATGCTTGATCAATTCACTTGGTGCGTATTTTGTGCCAAGAGGATGCTTTGGATTAAAATGCCCCGCTTCAGCATGACAACGAAGGCACAAAACTATAGCATTATCTAAAGTATTAGCTCCACCATCGGCTTCTTGCTTAATGTGATGTACATTAATTGATCGACCTGCAAACTCGTGGCAAACACAACAACGGCGCTTTGCTTTAACTAAGGCCTCTTCTCTTACTGAATGTGGGAATGGCATTCGATACCTTTTGCTTCTAACAGCCGACTATATTGCACTAATACAACAGTGTACTACCCAGCAAGCCGTCTAGCACACTATCAGCGACTCCAAATCCGCAATATCAACCAACTCCCAAAACCTACATCGGTCCCACTCGCGGCGGACCCAGATCTTCTGCCAGCATGCTGGCGTCGAAGCTTTTCGCCAGCAGGTCGAATTTTAATTCACGGGCATTCGGGTCGTCCCAGAGATTATTGAATTCGCCGGGGTCGGTTTCCAGATCGTATAACTCGCCCAGGTTGTGGCCGTGATATACCGTCAGTTTATAGCGCTTGTCGCGGTACATGGTGGCACGGCTGGCGTCACTGGCTTTGATGGCGTCGAAATACTCGCTGCGGACATAAGGCTTGTGAAAACCGGGGTCGGTTTCGCCTTTTAGCAGGGGATACAGTGAGCGCCCTTGCATATATTCCGGGATGTCCAGACCGCAGATGTCCAGCAGCGTGGGCGGAATATCCAGCAACTCGACCAGCGCATCGCTTTGCAGACCGGCTTTGACCTGTCCCGGCCAGCTGAAAATCAGCGGTACCCGCACCAGACCTTCGTAAAAGCGGCAGCCTTTTTCGATCAGGCCGTGATCGCCCAGTGATTCGCCGTGATCGCTGCTGTAAATAATCAGGGTATTCTCCAACTGACCCTGCTCATCCAATGCCTGCACGATACGGGCGAATTGGTCATCGATCAGCTTGATCATGGCGTAATACGCCGCTTTCAGCGTCCAGGCGTCACGCTCGCCGGGGGAATGCTCTTCGGCCCGGTAGCCGCCGGTATGCGGGGTGCGCGGCAGGATCGGATCGCCGATATCCAGTGCTTCTGGACGAGACACTTTGGACTGGAAATCGATGCCTGCCAGTTTGCGCTGCTGCACCAGATCGCTGTCGCGGAACAGCGGATCGGGCATGGCTTTCGGATCGAACATGTCCCGATAGGCTTTGGGCGGATTGAACGGCGGGTGCGGATCGTAGATATTGATACTGAGCAGCCAGGGCTGATCACGCGGTTCACGGATAAATTCCAGCGCCCGGTCGCTGGCCCAGGTGGTCTGATGAAATTCCGCCGGCACGCCGTCCAGACTTTTGATCAGCTCACTCAGCTGCTCGCCCTTGTCGCGTACCCAGTCGGCATAATCGTGGCCTTCGTCCCAGTCATCACGCGGCGCGTGGCTGTATTTGAAATACCGGTAACCATCATCGACCCGTGGCTCGACCTGCTGATAGGCGCTGGCCAGATGCAGTTTGCCGATCAGGCCGCAATCGTAGCCGGCATCGCGCAGCAGCCGCGTTATCAGCGGATACACATCGGCAAAATAGGCATTGCCGTTGCGCGCCGCACGCACGGTATTGGGATAGCAGCCAGTCAGGAATGCCGCCCGGCTCGGGGTGCAGATCGACGATTGCGCGTAAGCGTGGGTGCAGGCTGTGCCACTGGCGACCAGCTTGTCGATATGGGGCGTGCTGACGTGCGGATTATTGATCGCGCCGATCGTATCGTAGCGTTGCTGATCGGCGCAGTACCAAAGAATGTTCGGGCGGGCAGTGTTCGCCATGGACAGGTTCTCCTTATTCGGTGGTTGTTATTAATTATGGGGAATTGGCGGGCGTTAAACGCTG
Organism: Gammaproteobacteria bacterium; assembly: GCA_041396125.1. GTDB lineage: Bacteria > Pseudomonadota > Gammaproteobacteria > Competibacterales > Competibacteraceae > JAWKZG01. The sequence continues at coordinate 144,296 of JAWKZG010000009.1, forward strand.
CAATCCTGCATGATTTCCGGCTTTATCTTCAAACCATGCCCCGGTGTTTCCGGTGCGGTCATGATGCCGTTCACGGGCTTGGGCCAGCTGACCCAGATATCGTCCATGAATTCCATGTTTTCCAGAATCAGACCGTTCGGGATCGAGGCCATGATATGGATCATCAGCTCCGGGTACAGATGCGGCGCGATCTGCATGCCCCAGGTATCGGCCAGCGCGGCGATTTTGCGCAGCTCGGTCAGGCCGCCACGGATCACGTCCGGTTGCAGAATGGGGATTTTCGGATTTTCGAAAAACGGCTTCATGTCATAGCGGGTGAAATGATTTTCGCCGCCAACGATACGGATATCCAGTGCATCGGCAATGCGGAAATAACCGTCGAAATCGTCCGCAATGACCGGTTCCTCCAGCCAGTAAATTCCGTGCTCCGACAATTTGCGCCCCATCAGAATGGCCTTGTCGGCAGTCCAGGCCATGTTCACATCGACCATGATGTCGATATCGTCGCCGACCGCCTCGCGCACCTGCCGCACGTTGGCAACATCGGTTTTATCGCTCCAGATATGACCGACCTGCATCTTGATCGCTTTATAACCTTCGCTCACGAAGCGTTGCGCTTTGGCTGCCATGCCCTCGCCGCCCAGACCGCGCCAGCAGCCGCTGCCGTAAACTGGTACTTCCGAACGGTAATGTCCCCACAGCCGGTGCAAAGGCATGCCCGCAGCCTGACCGACGATATCCCACAAGGCGATATCAATAGCCGACTGCGCCAGCATATTGATGCCCATGCGCCCTTCAGCGTAGCCACTTTTCCACAGATCGCGCCAGATCCCCTCAACCTCGCTGGCATTGCGCCCGAGAATACGCGGGATCATCATTTCTTCCAGACAGGTTTTGGCAGTACGGAAACCGGGCGTGAGAAACAGCACATAACCGAGACCGACATGGCCGGATTGTGTTTCAATCTCGACCGCCAGAATTTCACGGTCACGGTCATAGTTTTTCATCAGCGCCGGCTGCTCGCGGTACGGCAGTTTCAATAAGGTAACGCGCACGTCTTTAATGATCACAAAATACTCCTCCAGACAGGGAAATAATCAGTTATGCAAGATGATGAGTTCAAACGGATAGCATGCTACCGAAATCCAGGCAGAAAGCGCGCCTCGTTACGGGGAAAGCCCCTCGTTACGGGGAAAACCATGAAGAGGGCGAAATAACAGGGGCAGACGCGCTATAGTTACTGCACAATGAAAGTTGAATTCGCGTGTAATTATACCTCATATACCCCCAGGCATACCCTGGCACACCGCTCATGGCCAGCATATTAGATCAGTCGGGGATCAGCCGGATCAGGGGCAACACGCATGAAACGACACAATAATGACCTTACCACCTGGTGATTATGCTGTTATCAACACAACTCCCGAACTCTGCGCTCAGTCGCGTTATTTGTTATTTGTTCTGTCTGCTGACACCTGCTCTGCTGTGGGCTGAAACTGCACCGCAAACAGCGGACGCAACAACGCTTACCGCCGACCCGCCCGACAGAGCAAGCGTTTGCAAAGATCCCAACATTGACGCTGCAGACTGGTGGGATCGGATGCACGGCTATATCAGCGAAAACCTGTGCATACCGGTGGCCTGGTTTGATGGTTTTTTCGGCGATGAACGCTCCGAAGAATTATCCCCGGTCAACACGTACTTTCGCTGGCGCACTACCCTGCGCTGGGATGAGATTGAGGGCACCGAGTTAAGCACCCGCTTTCACGCCGATGTGAAACTGCCGCGAGCCTCCTCCCGGCTGCGTCTGCTGATCAGCCGCGAGGATGACCTGGATGATTTGATCGACCAGGATGGCATTAACGATACCGATAATTCACCGTCTACCCAGGTCGGTTTACGCTATACCGTGCTCACCCAGCCGCAACAGCGTTTTACGGTCAGCGCCGGACTCCATACCGGTTTCCCGCCCGACCCGTTCGTGCGCGGACGCTATCGTTATGTACACCCATTAGGCGAGCGTACCCAATTTCGCGTCACCGAAACAGCGTACTGGGAGCGGGAGGATGGCTTTGGCTTGAACAACCGCCTGGATTGGGAATGGTACTACCAGCCCCAGACCTTAATTCGCTTGACCGGATCGGCAACTGTTTCTGAAGTCAGCGAAGGCGTGGACTGGTCCAGCGCGCTGACGGCTTTTCACCAGCTGGATACCCGCCGTGCCTTGCGCTGGGAGGCCGGTATAAATGGTCATACCGAACCGGACGACGATGACGCCAAGATTGAAGAATATTATGTCAATATGCGCTATCGGTTTAATTACTTTCGATCCTGGCTTTTTTTCGAGCTGCAACCGGAAGTGGCATGGCCGACCGATGATTACGGGGATCGGGAATTCAGCATGCGCTTTCTGACCACCCTGGAAATCCAGTTTTCACGTCAGTAAACCTCGTTTTGTTGACGAGGCTTATTGTTGGCGAGGCTTACTACCCCGCCAACAAGCAAAGCTTTTTAAGTTTGTTACCGGTTACCTAGGCGGAATTCACCTCGATTTTACGAGTTATGGTTTGCGCTTCAGCTGATTTGGGTAGACTGATTTTCAGCACCCCATTTCTGAACGTGGTACTGAGCTTGTCCAGATCACTATCATCCGGCAGCCGGAAGGAACGCTGAAAGCTGCCATAGCTGCGTTCGCTCAGATAGTATTCTTTCTTTTTTTCCTCACGTTCCTGCTTTTTTTCACCTTTAAGGGTGAGGACATTGTCGGTCAGGGTCAACTCAATATCTTTCTGATCCAGGCCCGGCAACTCGGCTTCAATCTCATAGCCCGTATCCGTTTCGGTGACATCGACGCTTGGCGATAGAACCTTTGCCGAATGCTGGAAATCCTTAAAGGGATCCCAGACGTCGCCATGTTTAAAAGTCGGCCAGCCGGACATGAAACGATCAAACACAGATTCGATATCACGCCGTAAATCGCTGATCGGATGCGTGGAAGTATCTTGCCTGCCACTTTTTACGGGCACGCTTTCTGATGTCTTAGTCATCTTCACGTTCCTCTATATGGTAAATAAGGTGAGGCAAATTATTTCCGAATAACGAGCCATCGTCTTTGATATAGATCAGAAAAACAATGCAACGGCGGACGACTTTACCGCAGCGCGTAACATCACAACACGTTTCTGCGCCGACACTGCCTTACCTTGACATCAGCCACGTTCAGCAGCGTTTGCCGGAACTCAGCTTTACCTCTCGATACGGCATAAAAACGGTAGCAAAAACCGCTTTGTGACAACCGCTGAGCGCAGCCCCGCAACAAACCGTATATTCTCAGGAAAAAACCAGTTTTATTTATTTTACTTTTCAATAAGTTAAAATAAAAATTCCAACACCCGATCAAGCCTGATTTTTTTCCATCAGAGGTATTGTATTTCTGCACAAATACCGCATTATATTGCTCGCCAATCACCTGCCTTAACAGTGAGCGGTAAACGGTCCACTGGCCGCTTTCCGTGCCTCTGGATCATCGTTGCTGTTTTATCCTTACCAGGATTTTGCGCTATGCGTGATGATGCCTTTTTTACCGAAGACCCCGAACCTCCCGGTCGCGGCCTGTATACCTTAAACACTCCGGTTACCACACTTCATTTACCCACTGCTGCGTTACCTCATCCTTCCCGGCCCGCTGTCAAAGCAAAGGCCAAAGCGAAAAGCAAGCCGTACTCCCCGCGTCTGACGGTAAGTGCGCGCAGCAATGCGTTTCGCCAGCGGTTTTTTCCGGACGCCACCCTGCGTGACTGGAACGACTGGCGCTGGCAGAACAGCCATCGTATCCGCAGTGCCGAGCAGTTGGCGCGGATCATTCAGCTGGCACCGGATGAAGCCGCCGCGATTGCCCGCCATCAGGGACCGCTGCCGCTGGCGGTCGGGCCGTATTACGCCAGTCTGCTGGACGAGCATAATCCGCTGCAGGCGATCCGTCGCACTGTAGTGCCCGCCAGCGCTGAATTCAGCCATACGCCGGGTGAAGATGACGACCCGCTGGGCGAGGACGGCGACAGCCCGATTCCGGGTCTGGTGCACCGTTATCCGGATCGGGTATTGCTGCTGGCCACCGGCTTGTGCTCGACCTATTGCCGGTATTGCACGCGGGCCCGACTGGTCGGCGCAAGCGGCGAGCTGAGCATCAAGAAAAGCAATCTGGAGCGGGCGCTGGAATACATTGAAACCACGCCGGCGGTGCGCGATGTGCTGATCTCCGGCGGCGATCCCTTAAGTCTGGACGATGAGCGGCTGGACTGGCTGCTGGGCCGTTTGCGCCGGGTGCCGCATCTGGAGTTTCTGCGACTCGGCACGAAAATGCCGGCGGTACTGCCGCAGCGCATTACACCCGCGCTGGTGAAGGTACTGAAAAAACACAAGCCCTGGCTGAGCATTCATTTCACCCACCCGGACGAACTCACCCCGGAAGTGGCGGAAGCCTGCAACCGGCTGGCCGACGCCGGTCTGCCGCTGGGCAGTCAGACCGTCTTGCTGAAAGGGTCAATGACGATGTTCCGACCATGAAAACGCTACTGCAGGGTTTGCTGAAAATCCTCGTAAAAACATATTACCTGTATCAGGCTGATCCGATCTCGGGTTCGGCCCATTTTCGCACCAGTGTGGATCAGGGACTGGCGATCATTCGCGGCCTGCGCGGCCATACCAGCGGCTACGCGGTACCGACTTTTGTGGTCGATGCCCCCGGCGGTGGCGGCAAGATCCCCCTGTTGCCGGACTATATTGCCGGGCGCGATGGCGATGATCTTTTACTGCGTAACTACGCCGGCGAGATCTACCGCTATACCGATCCCGCCGGTCAGCTGGGCCGGGATACAACAGAACGCACCTTCCACGCGCCAACCGTACAGGAACACTTGTGATGCAGATCGGACTGACCTATGACTTGCGCGAGGATTACCTCGCCCTGGGTTACAGCGATGAGGAAACCGCCGAATTCGACCGTCCCGACACCATCGAGGCGATTGAGCAAGCGTTACTGGAACTGGGCCACCAGACGGTGCGGATCGGCCATATCCAGGCCCTGACGCAACGGCTGGCAGCCGGTGAACGCTGGGAACTGGTGTTCAATATCGCCGAAGGTCTGCACGGCTACGGTCGCGAAGCCCAGGTGCCGGCGTTGCTGGATGCCTACGGCATTGCGTATACCTTTTCCGATCCGCTGGTGTCCGCGCTGACCCTGCACAAAGGCCTGACCAAACACGTAGTACGCGGTCACGGCATCGCCACGCCGGATTTCGCGCTGGTTGCCAGCCCGGATGATCTCGAGCAGATCGATCTGCCCTATCCGCTGTTCGCCAAACCGGTAGCCGAAGGCACCAGCAAAGGTGTGGATACCACCTCCAGAATCCGTGAGCCGGGCCAGCTGCGTGAGGTCTGTCAATATTTGCTGGAGCGCTTCCGCCAGCCCGTGCTGGTGGAAACCTATCTGCCGGGCCGGGAGTTCACGGTTGGCATACTGGGCACCGGAGCGGCAGCGCGGCCGGTGGCAGTGATGGAAGTCACCTTGCAGAAAGATGCCGATGCCGGGATTTACACTTACCGCAACAAGGCCCAATTCGAAACTCTCGTGCAGTATCGGCTAGCTCATGATGACGACGCCGAACAGGCAAAAACAACCGCACTGGCCGCCTGGCAGGCGCTGGGCTGTCGTGATGGCGGGCGGGTCGATGTACGACTGGACGCACAGGGTAAAGCCCAATTTATTGAAGTCAATCCGCTGGCCGGGCTGCATCCCGGACATTCCGACCTGCCGATCATGTGTACGCTGGCCGGTATCCCGTATCGGGATCTGATTCAGGCTATCGTGAACTCCGCCAGCAGCCGCTGTCCGGCACAAAATATGGCGGTCGCCGCGTGAACGGCAGCACCGGCCGCAATGCGCGGCCTGTTGTCATCCTGCATGGGGCGGTGCCTGCCAACGCCCCGGCCGATGAACAGGATGTACTGGTGGAAGTGGCAACGGTCGAACAGACGCTGATTGCGCTGGGCTATCCGGTGCAGCGTCTGGCTCTGACCCTGGATCTGGCTGCCGCCCGCCGTCAGTTGCTCGAATTGCAGCCCCGGCTGGTATTCAATCTGGTGGAATCGCTGGCCGGCAGCGGACAATACATCCATTGCGCCCCCGCGCTATTGGATGAGCTGGGTCTGCCGTACACCGGCGCGCCGCTGAACGCCACGTTTTTGAGTTCCAATAAACTGCTCGCCAAGCAGTGGCTGCAACAAGCCGGGATAGCAACCCCGCCCTGGCTAACGCCAGCCAGTCTGGCGCAGGCGATGACTAAAACCGGGCCGTGGTTTGTCAAATCGGTATGGGAACACGCCTCCATCGGTCTGGACGATGACTCCCTGGTTGCAACAGCAACCGCGCTGCCCGCCAAACTTGCCGAGCGGCAGGCGCGCTATGGCGGCAGCTGGTTTGCCGAGCGCTATATCGATGGCCGCGAATTCAATCTGGCGTTGCTGGAAGGCCCGCAAGGCATGACTTTGCTGCCACCGGCCGAAATTGTATTTCACGATTACCCACCCGGTAAGCCGCGGATTGTCGGTTATGCTGCGAAATGGGATGAGCACTCGTTCGAGTTTCAGAACACACCGCGCCGATTTGGCTTTGCTGCGGCTGATCAACCGCTGCTACGTCAATTAAACGAGCTGGCACAGCGTTGCAGTACGCTGTTCGGACTGCGTGGTTATGCGCGGGTGGATTTTCGGGTCGATGCCCATAATCAACCCTGGGTGCTGGAAATCAACACCAATCCCTGCCTTAGTCCGGATGCCGGTTTTGCTGCGGCACTGGCACAGGCGGGCCTGAGTTTGCATGATGCGGTGGCGCGCATTGTTACAGCAGCACTGCCGTCAACCGACCGGATGGGGACAGAAACCGCCGTGCCGCAGCGTGTCCTTCATAGCCAACACGGTGTTGCAGTGACATGAGCGGTGCTTTCCGGATTCGGAAAATCCACGATGACACCAGCGCGGCCGACCGCGAAGCCATCGTGCAGGTACAGCAGATCCTCAACAGCCAGTTTGCCGGGGTCAATCCGGCAGAGATCGCTGCACTGCCCAAAAAACTGCATGATCCGATGAAGTATCGCTTTCGTACTGTGCTGTTCGTGGCTGAAACCGGTCAGGGCCAGATCAAGGGTTGCGCACTGTTACTGCATGCGGCGGATTTAAAATTCTGCTACCTGGACTATATCTCGGCGGCAGTGGGCACGACCGGCGGCGGCATCGGCGGTGCACTGTATGAACGGGTGCGCGAGGAAGCTCTGGCGCTGGGCGCGGTAGGTCTGTTTTTCGAGTGCCTGCCAGACGATCCGGCCTTGTCACCAGACCCGGTCATACGGGCGCAGAACACGGCCCGCTTGAAATTCTATGAGCGCTACCATGCCCGCCCGCTGGCCAATACCGCGTATGAAACCCCGCTCCAGCCCGGCGAACCCGATCCACCCTATCTGGTTTACGATGCGCTGGGTCAGACGCCTGCACTGCAGCGCGAGCAAACCCGCGCCATCGTCCGGGCCATTCTGGAGCGTAAATACAGCGCACTCTGCCCGCCCGCCTATGTCGATCAGGTGGTGCAATCGATCCAGGATGATCCGGTGCAGCTGCGCGAATACCGTTATCTCGGGCCGCGCCAGCAGAATCGGCTCAGTGCGGTGCCACGGCGGCGCATGATCGCGCTGATTGTGAATGAAAAGCACGATATCCATCACATCCGTGAACGCGGCTATGTGCAGGCGCCAGTGCGTATCAAATCCATCCTGAACGGTCTGGAACCGCTCGGGCTGTTTGAACGCATGCCGGCGCGGCATTTCAACGAATCCCATATTAAAGCGGTGCATGCCAGCGACCTGGTTGAATACCTGCGTAAAGCCTGCGCCAGCGTGCCAGCGGGGAAATCCGTTTATCCGTATGTATTTCCTATCCGCAATGCGGCCAGACCACCGAAAGAGCTGCCTCTGCGAGCGGGCTATTACTGCATTGATACGTTTACACCAATCAACCGTAATGTCTGGCCGGCGGCTATCGGCGCAGTGGATTGCAGCCTTACCGGCGCGCATGCGCTGCTGAACGGTCATAAACTGGCCTATGCACTGGTGCGCCCGCCCGGTCATCATGCCGAGCGGCGCTCGTTTGGCGGGTTTTGCTATTTCAATGCCAATGCTATTGCTGCCCATTATCTGAGCCGCTACGGCAAGGTCGCTATACTGGATGTGGACTATCATCACGGCAACGGCGCGCAGGATATTTTCTATCAGCGGGCCGATGTGCTGACCGTCTCTCTGCACGGCCATCCGCGTTATACCTATCCGTATTTCAGCGGCTTCGAGGACGAGACCGGCGAGGCTGAGGGCAAAGGCTATAACCTGAACATTCCCTTGCCGGAAAACCTGAATGGCGCACAATACCGCGAGGCGCTGAGCAAAGCCTTGCAGCGTATCCGCCGTTTCCGGCCCCGGTTTCTGATACTGGCATTGGGGCTGGACACCGCCAAGGGCGATCCCACCGGCTCGTTTACGCTGGGTCCCAAAGACTTCAGCGCCAATGGCGATCTGATCGGTGCGCTCAATCTACCCACGCTGATCGTGCAGGAAGGCGGCTACCGGACCCGTTCGCTAGGTCAGAATGCAGCGGCATTTTTCAATGGTTTGTGGAGCGCCAGTAACGGTGCAGCGAGGTGACCGGGATGCCTTTAGAGCAACAACTGCAATGGCGCTCTGAACCAGGCCATAAGGATATCGATGCGGTGCGTGAGCTGGCCGCGAATACCGGTTTTTTTAATCCTGAAGAGATCGCTATCGCCGCCGAACTGGTGGAAGAGCGATTAACGCGCGGGCTGGCCAGCGGGTATGAATTTCTGTTTGCCGAAACGGCTGACAAGTTGCTTGGGTATACCTGCTACGGCCACATCGCAGGCACCCGGTCCAGCTACGATCTATACTGGATTGTGGTCGCCCCGCAGCAGCAAAGTCAGGGCTTGGGGCGAACACTGCTGGCGCGCTCGGAACATCTGATCCAGGTCGCCGGCGGGTCGCGGGTCTACATCGAAACCTCAGCGCGTGAACAGTACGCCCCGACGCAGGGGTTTTACCGCCGCTGCGGTTATCATCAGGAAGCATTACTGACTGATTTTTACGGCCCCGGCGATGACAAGATAATTTATTGCAAAGTGCTGTATTGAGAGCAGCCAATAGCGCATCATGCAAACGCTTTTGTCATTCCCGCGCAGGCGGGAATCCAGCTACCGCCCCGGATGCCGTTACACTTTATCCGGGCTACTTGTCACCGATCCTGCACCAGAATCTCCGTCATTCCCGCACAGGAAGTATCAGTGACCCGCCTCAGCCTCCAGCTGGGCAACCAGATCGGGCGCCAGACCAAGCAATCGGGCCAGCTCGTCCAGATAGGCCCGCTCCATAAAATTATCCACATTGATCACCAGCAAAGAGGCCAGATAAATTTCCGCTGCCGCCTCGGGTGAGTCTGCACCAGCAGCTATATCAGCAGGGTTCAACGGTTTTTCCAGCTCTTTTTGCAGCATGGTCAGAGTATCGTTATCCAGACCAAAACGGGCGATCTGGGCTTCGATTTTTTGCTGTTCCTCGGCATCGATATGACCATCGGCTTTGGCAGCCGCAATGATGGCTTTCAGTAAAGCCAGACTGCGACGGTCCGCCACCGGCCCCTGCAATTCGCCTACCGGCTGGCCAGGCGGCGGTGCGGCAGCATCCCCTTGCGAGTTCTGCCAGTTTTTGTAGGTGGTATAGGCCAGCCCGCCCAGTGCGGCCAGGCTGCCGTACTTCAACAAGCCACCGGTCAGGCTGCGTCCGCCTTTGCTGCCCAGCAATAAGGCCACGACACCACCGGCCAGTGCGCCTTTGCCAAGTCCTGACAGCATGGCGTCGCGCTCCGGTCCCTGGGCTGGCACATTGGCCTGCTGCTCGACCGTCTTAAAACCGCGCTGTGCGAGTTGTTGCCCCGATTGCAAGAGTTGCTCAAGCAAAGATTTGGTATTCATGACAGTGCCTGCATCATCGTGATTCAAAAACCGGATTGTCGCCCGCTAGCACCGGCTTGTCTATTTACAGACAGGACAGATTCCCGCCTGCGCGGGAATGACGATTGACCGCTTGTTAGCGATTTTTCTCTTTCCGCCAGGCCTCGAAAGCGCGCAGATTGCTTTCGTCAGTCGGCGGATACAGACCGAGGATCGACTGCCCGGCCATGACCCGTTCGGTGACAAAATCTTCAAAAGCGGTCATTTCCACGGCCTCGGCTGCAATCTCATCCGCTAAATGAGCTGGAACCACAATAACCCCCTCGCCATCACCGACCACCACATCGCCGGGAAACACCGGAGCGTCACCGCAACCAATCGGCACATTGATATCCACTGCCTGATGGCGGGTCAGATTGGTCGGCGCGGCCGGGCGATTATGATAAGCCGGGATTGCCAGCTGCGCGATCTCGGGAGAATCACGAAAGCCCCCATCAGTCACCACGCCAGCCACACCGCGTTGCATTAAACGGCTCACCAGAATTCCCCCTGCCGACGCCGCCCGAGGATCTTTACGGCTATCGATTACCATCACAGCACCGGGGGGGCAGATTTCAATTGCTTTGCGCTGCGGATGTTCACGATCCTGAAACACACTGATCGGATTCAAATCCTCACGCGCCGGAATATAACGCAGCGTAAACGCCTCCCCAACCATGGTTTCTCCATTCGGATTAAGCGGACGCACATCCTGGATATACTGGTTGTAGAAACCACGCTTGAACAGTGCGGTAGACAGCGTAGCTGTACTGACGGTTTTGAGTTTTGCCCGGGTCTGCTCGGATAATCCAGCCATTTTTTCTCTCCACTTCAGGGTTATGGGGTGTGTAAAAAAGCGAAAGTATGCCAGAACTGGTGATCAGCCACCTATTTTTGCAATCTGTCATTCCCGCGCAGGCGGGAATCCAGGGTCTGGACTTCGGCAAGCTGCGTTACTGACCAATGACGGGGTATGCACAACAAGTATTACGCAACCTCTTCGCCGCGCACCAGTGCCAGGATTTGCTGGCCGAATTTTTCTACGGTGCCTTGCCCGACCCCGCTGATTGCCAGTAAGTCGTCTACAATGGATGGTTTGCTGACAGCGATTTCTGTCAGTACCCGGTTGCTGAGTATGGTGTAGGCGGGGGTGGCGCGCTGGCGCGCTTCGTTTAAACGCCACTGCTTGAGTGCGTTGACCAGCGGGGCGTCGCTGGCGGCTGGTTCGGCGGCGGGGCTGTCGGCTTTGCTTTTGGTTTTGCTGCGGGCGGGTTTGATTTCATCCACGGTGCCGGGGATCATGACCCGATCCGGCTTGAAATCAACACCGGGTTCGAGAAATGCGCGCTGATAGTGAATAGTCTGGCCGCCTTTTTCGAATGAATCGGCACTGATGCGGATCACACCGGCGGCCGCCAGACCGGCCAGTACACGCTCGAACACGCGCCGTCCGGCACTGCTTTCAAGCTGCCGGAACAGCTGCCCGGTGCTGAGTCCGTCGCGCTGGCGCAATAACTGGTAAATCGTGCCCAGCATGGTGCTTTCAGCCGGACTGGGGGGGCGCAGACAATTGACCAGACAGGCCAGCGGTTCACAGGCATCGCACACGCCACAGGGCTGTCCGCTGTCGGCCTGATCGCCAAAATGCTGCACCAGATGCAGCATCCGGCAGGCACGACTGGAGGCATAACGCAGCACCTGATCAAGCTGTTCCTGCCGGTGCTCACGCTGCCGTTCGTACTGCGTGCTCCAGTCCCCGCCAGCGCGCACCAGGGTGGTATCGAACCGGGCCTGGGCACCGCCATACTGGCATAGCTTCTCGGTAGCACGCTGCACCAGTTCGGGGTCCAGGTGCAGTTTTCTGGCCAGATCCTCCGGCGTTTGTGGTGCCTCGCCAAGCTGGCGGGCAATATTATCCATTAGATCGGGATCGGGGTAATCGCGCTCCAGGAAAAACTCGTGTGTGCGCCGATCGGCATAGGAATACAGCAGGATCGCGCGCGAGGGCTGGCCGTCACGCCCGGCCCGGCCGATTTCCTGATAATAACCTTCCACGCTGCCGGGCAGACCGGTGTGGATAACGGTGCGTACATCGGCTTTATCCACCCCCATACCGAACGCGATAGTGGCGACGATTACCGCCAGTTCGCCGCCCAGAAACCCCTGTTGCACCTGATCGCGCTGCTCGTTGGTCATACCGGCGTGATAGGCCGCTGCCGGCATGCTCTGACTCAGCAGATCGCCGAGTTCCTCCGCTTCGCGCCGGGTTGGCGCGTAGACAATTGCTGGCCGTCGCTCGCTGCTGGCCAATAGTTGCTGTACCACCTCGGCCCGCTGTTTGCGTTTGATCTCGGCCACTTCGATAGCAATATTGTCGCGCCGAAAGCCGTGGATGTGTCTTTGCGCGTCGGGAATCTCCAGCTGATCGAGAATATCCTGCTGCACCCTGGGCGTTGCAGTAGCGGTCAGGGCAATAATCCGGGCCGGTCGCAGCAAAGGCAAACGCTGGCTTAACAGCCGGTAATCGGGCCGGAAATCATGCCCCCACTGGGAAATACAATGGGCTTCATCGACCGCGATCAACACCGGTTTGCGACGCGCCAGCAGCTCGGGAAAGCCGCTCACGCCCAGCCGTTCCGGCGCAATAAATAAATAATCCAGATGGCCGGCCAGATAATCCTTGCAGACCTGCCGCGAAGCCTCCCGGCTGCGCCCCGAATGGATGCGTTCGGCAGCCAGACCCAATTGCTGCAATTTACCGACCTGATCTTCCATCAAGGCGATCAGGGGCGAGATCACCAGCGTGGTGCCGCCCAGCGCCAGACCCGGCAATTGATAACAGAGCGATTTACCGGCCCCGGTCGGCATCACGACCAGGGCATCGTGACCGGCCAGCAAAGCGTGACAAACCGCCTCCTGGTGCGGCCGGAAAGCGGTCAGGCCAAATGCCTCGCGCAGCAGATCGTGCAGCTGTTCCGGCGGCACCGGCCCAATGCGGGCAGTGCGGGCAACTGGCGGCGATCCCGCCGCAGAGGCGGCCGATTCATCCGCCTTGGCAGCGCCTGCGTCAGTACGCTGGTATTCACCTGCCGGTTCCCGCACTTGCGGCAGCGGTTGTGTGAAAACCTCGTTGACGACGGTGCGGACGTAGTCTTCAATCGACTGCAGAAAGGGCTCCAGCGTTTCCTCGCCACGCTCGATGCGGCGCAAGCGGGCTTCCCATTCACCGGTCATGGCCGGACTTTTCACCTGCGCATGCACCGCTTCAATCAGGGCCATGCCTTTCTCGGTCACTGTGAGTGTTTTGCCCTGCCGGGTCAGATAACCGCGCCGGAGCAGATTCTCGATGGTTTCGGCCCGCGTGGCCGGAGTGCCCAGGCCGGTTTCTTTCATCGCGTCGGCCAGTTCCTTGTCATCGACTTGCCGCCCGGCTGACTCCATCGCGGTTAATAAGGTGGCATCGTTCAGGCGCGGCGGTGGTCGGGTGGTTTTTTTGACCGGCTGGACTTCAGTAACGTCAACGGCCAGACCTTCAGCCAAACCGCCGGGCAGGGTTTTATCGGCTTCGTCCTCGGTTTTGGGATTGTTTTCGCAACAGCGCCAACCCAGCGCCAACACCACACTGCCGGTGCTGTGGAAACGGTCGGTCACATCAGCGGCAGAATCGACCCGCGTGATCAGAGTGCTGGCCAGCCATTCATAATCGGCATGCCAGGCGGCCAGCACGCGCCGGCAGATCAGATCATAAATACGCTGTTCGGCCTGACTCAGGTGTTCTGTCCGAGCCTGTAACGCGGTCGGAATAATGGCATGGTGATCGCCGACTTTGCTGTCGTCCACAAAGCGTTTGGATAAAGGTTTAACGCCACTGTCGGGCAGTATCAGTGTTGGATACAAGGTGTTCAGCGCAGCCACTATGGCGGGCAATGTATCCGCTACGGTCTGCGACAGATAACGGCTGTCCGTGCGCGGGTAGCTGATCAGTTTGTACTTTTCGTACAGCGCCTGAGCGATATCGAGCGTGGTGCGGGCATCGTAGGCGTACAGGCGGTTGGCATGGCGTTGCAGCTCGGTCAGATCGTAAAGCTGCGGCGGTGGCTGTTTTTTGCGCTGGCTCTGGAATTTTTCCACGCTGGCCACGCCCGTTTTGACGCGCGCGCAGATCTGTTCAGCCTCGACTGCATCCGCTTCCAGCCGTTTGCTGTCGGTGCTCGGTTTAGCACCACGGAACCAGACGCCACTATAGCTTCCGCCAGTAGTCCCACTGGCATCTGGTCCACTGGACTCGTCACCCGCTGGCAGCACGAACTGCGCATGCACTTCGAAGTAATCTTCCGGCACGAAATCGCGGATCGCCCGCTCCCGTTCGACCAGCATGGCCAGCGTCGGAGTTTGCACCCGGCCCACCGAAAGTACTTCGCCGAACTGCGCATTCAGCGCCAGCGTATAAGCGCGCGACAAATTCAGACCGACCAGCCAGTCGGCCTGACTGCGACCCCGGGCGGCAGCGGCCAGCGGATCAAACTCGCTGCCAGGGCGTAATTGTGCGAAAGCCTGCCGGATTGCATCTTCGGTCAGTGAGGACAACCACAAGCGCCGCACCGGTTTGGCACAGCCGGCGGCTTCATAGATATAACGAAAGATCAGCTCACCTTCGCGCCCGGCATCGGTCGCGCAGATGACCTCATTCACCTCGGCGGCGTTAAGAATGGCGCTGACAATATCGAACTGGCTCTGGGTGCGTTCCGATACCGTGAGTGGCCAGTGTTGCGGCAGCATCGGCAGCAATTCCCGGCGCCAGGCTTTCCAGTCGGCATTAATCTGATGCGGTTGCGGCAAGCCAACCAGATGACCGACAGCCCAGGTCACGATATAGCCATTGCCGCGCAGGCAGCCCTCGCCGCGCTGCGTCGCGCCCAGCACACGGGCGATATCGCGGGCAACCGAGGGTTTTTCAGCCAGTACGGCGGTCGTCGAACTCATTTGTTTAGGTCATTTCCAACAGGATTCAGATACGTTCTGCGAACAGGAAAAATACTATGCTATTACGGCATTCTGCCAAACCCGGACCGCAACTGTCGCCTTGACTGCTGTTATTGTTGCCGATATACGGTTTCATACCCGTCCGCAGTAAGCGCTATTATTGCTGTCAGCAGCCTAGCACACGAGTCTAATAACCATGCAGTCATCCCTTTTCACACCCGATTTCCAGTCTCAACCCTATTGGTGGGATCGCACTCCGCGCCCGCAATTACCCGCAACGTCGCTGCCACGCCAGGTCGATGTGGCGATCATAGGCTCCGGCTACACCGGCCTTTGTGCCGCTCTGCAAACCGCCCGCTGCGGTCGCCATACCGTCGTGTTCGATGCGCAGGACGCCGGCTGGGGCTGCAGCAGCCGTAACGGTGGCCAGATCAGTACCAGTATCAAACCGGATTATCAGCAACTGAGCCGCCAGTACGGCGCGGAGCGTGCGTACCGGATTATCCGTACCGGTTTTGAGGCGCTGGACTGGATCGGCGACTTTATCAAAGCTGAGGGCATCGCGTGCGATTTCCAGCGCTGCGGGCGTTTTTATGCAGCCCACAGCCCGCGCCAGTTCGAGCGTCTGGCGAAAAAATTCCAGCAGCAGGACAGCCGGCTGCCGCAAGAACTGACCACCGAGGCGGAGATCATACCGCGGGCAGAACAGCGGCGCGAAATCGGCAGTGATTATTACCACGGCGGCGTATTGCAACCGCAGTATGCTTCGCTTGATCCGGCCCGTTATCATCAGGGATTGCTGGAACGGGCGCAGGCAGCCGGTGCCAGTGTGCTGCCGCATTGCCCGGTTACCGCTTTGCAGCGCGAAGGGAGCGACTTTATCGTGCATACTGCACGCGGCAAGCTGCGCGCCCACGATGTGATCGTGGCCAGCAATGGCTATACCGGGGCGCTGACCCCGTGGCTGCAGCGCCGGGTGATTCCCATCGGCAGCACCATCATTGCCACCGAACCCCTGCCGCCTGAACTGATGAATGAACTGATCCCCAATAACCGGACGCTGGTCGATACCCGCCGCCTGGTGGTGTATTACCGCGCTTCGCCCGACCGGCGGCGGATTCTGTTTGGCGGTCGTGTGTCGCTGCAGGAAACCGAAGCCCGCAATAGCGCACCGGCACTGCACGCCGAGTTAACACGTATTTTTCCACAATTGCAGAACAGCAAAATCAGTCATGCCTGGATGGGCTTTATCGCCTACAGCTTTGATGCCCTGCCCCATCTGGGTCAGCATGCCGGAGTGTATTACGCGATGGGTTATTGTGGCTCCGGTATTTCGCTGTCGAGTTATCTGGGCAGCCGGATCGGTCAGCAGGTGCTGGGGCTGGCCGAAGGCAAAACCGCACTGGACGGTCTGCAGTTCCAGACCCGCCCGCTGTATAGCGGCAAGCCCTGGTTTCTGGCCCCGTCGATACACTACTACCGCTGGCTGGACCGGCTGGGTATTTAGCGCGGATTACTGTCCTGACTGACCGCCCGTTGCCATAAAGCTGTCATTCCCCTAATGTATTATCCGCAGGTAACCGTCCCAGCGAGCAGGTGGCGCGCCCATCATTGCAACCGCCGGACGGCCTGTCCCAACAATCAGGAGATAATAGATATGCCCAATTCACGCGCTTATTCGCTTAAGCTGGCGCTGGCTGGCAGCCTTGGCTTGCTGGCCTGCTGGAGCATTACCACCTCTGCCCTGGCGGATACCTTGACGGTTTATACCGCTGTCGAAGCGGAAGACCTGAAAAAATACGCCGCCCGTTTTAACGAAGATCATCCCGATATTGAAATTAAATGGGTCCGCGATTCCACCGGCATCGTAACGGCGAAACTGCTGGCCGAGAAAGCCAATCCACAAGCGGATGTTATTTGGGGACTGGCCGCCACCAGCCTGCTGCTGATGAAAGGCGAAGATATGTTGGAACCCTATGCCCCGGCCGGGCTGGACAAGCTTGATCCGAAATTCCGCGATAAAGCTGATCCGCCCAGCTGGGTCGGGATGGACGCCTGGGTGGCGGCCATCTGCTTTAATACCATCGAAGCGGAAAATAATAATCTGCCGATGCCCACCTCCTGGCAGGATCTGACCAAGCCCGAATACAAAGGTCATATCGCCATGCCGAACCCGGCCTCGTCCGGCACCGGTTATCTGGATGTGTCCAGCTGGCTGCAGATTTTCGGCGAAGAAGACGGCTGGAAATTCATGGACGGCCTGCACGAAAACGTCGATCACTACACCCACTCCGGCTCTAAACCCTGCAAACAGGCCGCCAGTGGCGAAGTGACCATCGGCGTGTCATTTGCTTTCCGTGGCGCGAAAGAAAAAGAACGCGGCGCGCCGCTGGAAATCATCATTCCGGCCGAAGGCATCGGCTGGGATATGGAAGCCACCGCCATCGTCAAGGGCAGCAAAAACATGGATGCCGCCAAAACCCTGCTGGATTGGTCGATCAGCGAAAAAGCCAACAAAATGTACAACGAAGGCTATGCGGTAATTGGTATTTCCGAGCTGGCCCAACCGGTCGAGCACTTCCCGGCCAATATCCCCGAGAAAATGATCGACAACGATTTCGAATGGGCCGCTACCAACCGTCAGCGCATTCTGCAGGAATGGCAGCAACGCTACGATAATAAATCCGAGCCCAAAAGCTAGCGGATTTCGCAGGATTTTCCAGCGGGCGGACACTCGTATTGCCCGCCCGCTGGCATGATCAATTCGCGCTCAAGTACAGAACAACAAATCCACCCCTCACCGCCCTGCGGAATGAGGGATATAGCACCGGGGAATCATGACTGCGCAGCCTGCTTTTCTCAAAATCACCGATCTCAACAAACAATTTGGCCCGTTCGTCGCCTTGCGAGACATCAATCTGGATGTTGTCGAAGGCGAATTCCTCTGCTTTCTTGGCCCCTCCGGCTGCGGTAAAACCACCTTGCTACGTGCTATTGCCGGTCTGGACATTCAAACCAGCGGCCGCATCGAGCAAGCCGGGCGGGATATTTCAGTCCTGCCACCCTCAGAGCGGGATTTTGGCATCGTATTCCAGTCCTACGCCCTGTTTCCCAATCTGACCGTCAACAAAAATATCGCTTACGGTCTGGAAAACCGCAAAATGAAGCGGGCCGCCATCCGCCAGCGGGTGCAGGAATTACTGGAACTGATCGGCCTGCCGGAACAAAGCAGTAAATATCCGGCCCAGCTGTCCGGCGGCCAGCAGCAACGCATTGCGCTGGCACGGGCACTGGCAACCGCGCCGGGTTTATTATTGCTGGATGAACCGCTGTCAGCACTGGATGCCAAAGTGCGGGAACATTTGCGGCATGAGATCAAACAACTGCAACAGCGCCTGCAAGTGACCACCATCATGGTCACACACGATCAGGAAGAAGCGCTGACCATGGCTGATCGGGTGGTGGTGATGAATCATGGCGTGATCGAACAGATCGGGACGCCGATGGAAATCTACCGCCAGCCCCGCACACCGTTTGTGGCCGATTTTATTGGCGCCATGAACTTTATGCAGGGCACTTGTGTGGCCAGCGGTCAGATCCAGCTGGGCGAGGTGCAACTCAGTTGCCCGGAGGCCGATATTGCTGTGGGCTCGAAAGCCATTGTAGCCATCCGGCCAGAGGATATCCGGGTGGATGAAATCGGCCAGGACCACAGCAATCGCATCGCGGCTCGCATCAATACGCTGGAATTTTACGGCTCGTTTTTTCGCGCTGAACTGTCGGTTTCCGGTCTGGATGCACCGCTGCGAGCGGATCTATCAGTTAATTTACTGCGCCGTACCGGGGTCGAGCCAGGCACCCGTATCGAGGTGATTTTGCCCGCCGATCATTTGCACGTGTTTGCCGCCACATGAGTACGCTCGCCTCAACCCAGGCCCCGCTGAAGGCAAAAATCAGCCGTGATGACTGGCTGCAGCGCGCCGCGATTCTGGTCATCGCCGTTTATCTGATCATTACACTGGCGCTGCCTTTGTACGTCATGCTGTCGAAAAGCCTGCAGAACCACGCCGGTGAATTTATCGGATTCGGCAACTACAGCGATTATTTCACCACACCGGCGCTGGTCTATTCGATCCAGAACAGTTTGTTTATTGCGGTGCTCAGCACGCTGATCTCGGTGTCGATTGCCTTCCTGTTTGCGTATGCCCTGACCCGCAGCTGCATGCCGTTCAAGGCGCTGTTCAAAACCATCATTATGGTGCCGATTCTGGTGCCGTCACTGCTGCCGGGACTGGCGCTGATTTATTTGTTTGGCCGCCAGGGCATGATCCCGGAATTATTATTCGGCGCTGAAATTTACGGCCCGATCGGTATTGTCATCGCCGAGGTTTTTTTCACGCTGCCGCATGCGGTGCTGATTCTGATTACCGCACTGTCGATTGCCGATGCGCGGCTGTACGAAGCGGCCATCGCGCTCAGAGCCAGTAAAACACGGATATTTTTCACGGTTACTCTGCCGGGCGTGCGTTATGGTCTGATCAGTGCGGCGTTTGTGGTGTTTACCCTGGTCATTACCGACTTCGGTGCGCCCAAGGTGATTGGTGGCGATTTCAATGTACTGGCGACCGATATCTACAAACAGGTGATCGGCCAGCAGAACTTCGAGATGGGCGCTGTGGTCAGTGTCGTCTTGCTGATTCCGGCCTTACTGGCGTTTATTGTGGATCGGCTGGTGCAACGCCGCCAGGTGGCTTTGCTGACCGCACGGGCGGTTGCGCTGGAGCCGCGACCCAGCAAGCGCTTCGACCGGCTGATGCTGGCTTACTGCTGTCTGATCAGCCTGTTTATACTCGGCATGATCGGGGTCTGCCAGTATGCAGCCCTGATCAAATTCTGGCCGTATAATCTCAGTTTCAGTCTGGATCATTACCAGTTTGATCTGATGGACGGCGGCGGCTGGGACTCTTACACCAATTCCATAAAAATGGCGCTGTATACCGCGGTATTCGGCACCATTATCGTGTTCAGTGGGGCTTATCTGACCGAGAAAAGCCGTGGTTTCAGAACCGGCCGCATGCTGTTTCAGTTTCTGGCCATGCTGCCTATGGCGGTGCCGGGACTGGTACTGGGGCTGGCCTATATTTTCTTTTTTAATGCCCCGAACAATCCGCTGAATGTGATTTACCACGGCATGGTGATTCTGGTGATCAGCACCATCACCCATTTTTACACCGTCAGCCACCTCACCGCCCTGACCGCGCTGAAGCAGATGGACGCCGAATTCGAGGCCGTGTCAGCCTCGCTCAAACAACCGTTTTACCGCACCTTCATGCGGGTTACTGTCCCGGTCTGTCTGCCAGCAATTCTGGATATTTCCATTTATTTATTCGTCAACGCTATGACGACAGTTTCAGTGGTAATTTTCCTGTACGGCCCGGACACCACCCTGGCGTCGGTCGCGGTGCTGAACATGGACGACGCCGGCGATATCGCTCCGGCCGCTGCCATGGGCATGATGATCTTCTACACCGCCGCCAGCGTGAAAATTCTGCATTATCTGATGACACGAGGCATCGAACGCAAAACCCAGGTCTGGCGGCGGCGTTGAGCTTGAGTTTAAGCAGATTACTCCAGTAGTTATTTTCAAACACTACTGGGGCAAACCGCTACACACTGACTGCAAAGACCGATTATTTGATGATATTCGCCACCCTGAGGACGGCTAGATTGTAATTCGTCAATGCACTCACATAACGCGAGTGTGCAAGATGAGTGTCTCCTGCACTCATCAGGGCTTCAGCAGCGGCAATTTTCCGGTGCTCACTGGGCTTGCCCGCAATAGCGGCAGCTTCCGCGATAGCGTCCATCCCGATGGACTTGGCCGTAAGCACAAGTTGCGCTTTCATCGCGCTCAGATCCAAACTGGCGTCAACCCTTTCGGCGACAATCAGTTGTAACAAAGCAAATCCCATCTTTGTTATAGCTGCATTGAGCCGGCCCTGTATCAATTTGTCCAACGCACCGTTGTTAGCCGCCCTGCCGTTATTGCCGATAAGCTGATTGAGTGCACTGTTAATCACAGCTTCAACGAAGCGACTTAGATCCGATTCCAGCAAAGTCTGAATATCATCCACCAGATCCTGTACAGCTTCGGACGCATCGACAACGCGAATCAGGGCTGTAGAGGAATCAAATCCCATATCGTCATCCGTAACCGTCAAACTGATGATATACGGTCCGGGCACCGCATCCGCTGCATAGCTATGACTGGCCACCTCGGTGGTTCCGAAAGAACCATCCGGAATATGAGCGCCACGATTTTCGACCGGAACGCTGACCGTATCGACAGCACCATCATCCCAGTCGACACTGGGATCAGGTGCATACGGTGCCCAGTGTGAATCTTGCAGGCTGGTGTCAGTGTAGCTGCCCACGACATCTACTATCGTACCTGCGAGCACCACATCCATGCTGCCCGCAACAACACTGCCCGCACGATCCGTATAGGTGATGGCCAGACCGGTTAGCTGATCGATCACCGAATCTATGCGCGCAACGGGGTTGACGTTGTTGACGATGACAGCCGTATTCCCCTCCACTTCACCACCATCGCTATCTTTAATGACCACGGTGACCGGATAGCTGTCACTCGGGGTGGCTGTCGGATTATCGTCCAGATAGTGGTGCGTCTGCGAAAAACTCGTTGCACCTGCCGGGTAGGCATACTCAACCGAATCGCCTTCACCCCAGTTTATGATTACCGTGAAACTATCTTGCGTACCCGGATCGGTGAAAACGCCTGACACGGTAGCGACCTGGTCTTCGTTGATGGTGCCGCCACTGACCGATGTGATAGTTGGCGCTACATTATTGACAGTGACAGTGGTTGCAACAGTCGCTTCATTATCCGCTTGGTCGATGACCTTGAGCACCACCAGGTTGTCACTTTCATCAATATCCTGAAACGTCGCCGGATCACCGTCATCAAACTGATTATCCGCGTCCAGCGCCCAGACCGAGCTGGAAACGCCAGAAAGCGCATCGGTAGAAGCACGGCCATCCAGATCAATGCTACTGCCTTCATTGACGCTGAATGGGCCGCTATGGACCGGGACTGGCGGGGTTTTGTCGATATTAATATTACTGGCCGTTGCTGGTGTGCTTGCATTACCCGCCAGATCAGTGCAGGTGCCGGATACTGATTGCGCTGCACCTTCAGTGCTCAGTACGGTATGGTCGCTGCAAAAATTGATACCCGATAATCCATCAGTGCCACTGAATTGCACTGTGACATCGGTGTTGTTCCAGCCATTGGCGTTGGCGAGTGGTGTTGCGCTAGCGTTGGCTATCGGCGCGGTTTTGTCAATTTGGATATCGGCGACGGGCATGGGCGCACTTTCGTTGCCCGCAACGTCTGTGCAGGTAGCGAATCCCGCTTGGTGTATTCCCTCCTCCTGAAAGAAAAAAACGGGGTCCTCGGTGCCCGCAACATCAGTGCAGAAATCGAGTCCTGAAATCGCGTCTTCCCCAGTAATTGCCACGGTGACATCGGTAGTATGCCAACCATTGGCATTCGCCGTTGGCGTTGTCTGAGTTCTGACGACGGGTGGCAATGAATCCTTTCTGATCGTCACGCTTTGAGTGCTGGTACCACCTTCACTGGTGGCTTCGCAGGTAATCGTGCGGCCTTCCGTCTCAGCATGAATCGTGTTGTCCAAGCAACCGATCTGGGTAACAGCTGATTCTGGATCGGTAACATCCCATCGTACTGTCACACTTTTACTGGTATACCAACCATTATTGCCCTCTGTGCCATCGATTGTCGGCGTTATCACCGGCGGTGTCGTATCGGGGGGATCAGAGTAAAACCACAGTGCATAGGCATATTCGCCGTCGTCGTCCCAAACATGGCCACCCACACCCAGCGGCTCATACCACCAGTTGTCAGGTCCGCCAGGGCTTTGTTTCACCAGCGCCGTATAATCCCTCTTCTCTGGATAGAACTGACTGACGTAGTTCCTTAGGAGATTGACTCTGTTCATGACATCTCCAGTACCGATTGCCGCTGCAAGCTTAGCGATGTCCAGCACTTGATTATAGGAGAGATCCGTCGAGGCGAATTCGCTGTTAAACATCACATGCCAATAGCCATCAAACTCGACATCATCGGGAATAAACGCTTGAAACTGAGAGAAATCACCAGGCTCCCACCAGAACTCGTCTTTAGCGACTATTGAGTGCCAGTTCAGGCCGGGCATCACGTGCTTAATGAACGTATTGAGTTGTCGGCTCCGGTCTTCGGCTTCCTGATCATCGCCCTCATTGTTGGCGGGATCATCGTAGACACTGGTGACGATATTGCGAAAGAGTTGATAGCTGAAATCATCCCCAAGCCTGTCTAGATTGTCAGCCAGGCGCATATTGTGCGCAACAATCGCCGCAATGATTCCCGGCCCAGGGAAATCCATCATCACGACACCGGTACGGGTCTGGTTTGCCTTAAAAAAATACTCCAGCGCATAATCGTTGGTACCGCGGTACCAACCCGCCACATCTGGCGGTACTGGAAGAAAAAGTCCTCCCGATACATCCCGAGGATAAGCGCCTCCCGAAAAAGAGACCCCACTTAAATAGACGATGTACAAGTCATCGTCGCTGCCGGCATCAGCCTCGTCAAGATGGGCTTTGGATCTATTCCACAAATCGACAATATCGAATATGGTAGGAACGCTGGCGTCATTTTCTAGATGTATCGGGTCTTCATCACGGTATCGCAGGCCATAGAAATTTGGTGCGCTTCCTACAAAAAAATCCTGCAATATCACAATTTTTCCACGAACATCGCCCAGGGTAGGTATATCTGGAATAGCATTTGTTCCCCAAGTGCTTGGATGCCAAATAAGCCCCGGATATTGCGCGTCATATAGCAGGAATGTGTCTTCGTAGGTGCCAATAGGATCTTCCGGTTCTGGAACACCCGTATCACCCAAACGCATAATGATGGTTTCAGAGGGATTGTCATCTAGGAAGTCCTCGATAACTGTGAGCACATCGGCACCAAAGTAAGCGTTCTGAAATTCAATGCCATGATGGATGGTAAAAAAATCTTCATAGTGGCGGGCGCGAATATCCAACGCCCGTACACCTGCATCTAGCTGTGCTCGCAACAACAGTGATTGCGTCTCGACCAGATCCCCACCGAATCGGGACATCGTGTCATGCGTTCCCGGTATCGATAATTCTGCGATACTGAGATTATCAGGCAACCACGCCATCCATCGCGGCAACGTAATATCAATGGTATCTTCGTCGATGTAATACCGGTCATCCGCAGAAATTTGTTGTGCTGAGACCGTACTGGGTGCCAAGAGCAACATAACGCTTACAGCAAGCCCCACCACCAAAGAACAAAAGCGTGTTCTCAGATGCTTCATTCGATCTATCTGATTAAAAAACTTAATGGCATAGAAAATACTGCTTTCGTATCGCATTGTTGCTCCTTTGTTTTTTGCTGGACATCTCAACCATGTAAACGAATACACAGGCAATTAAAATCCCGTCTCATATCAATTTTTTCTGCGATTTGTATTTAACTGAAATGATTCAATTTTTAACCATCACCACAGAATATTGGAGCTGATTAATAATGTATTTCTACTGTAAGTTGAGTTTTAGCTTCAAAAAAAGTAAACGATTACATTATTATTAGGCAAAATTTACCTTTACAAACTAGTAATTTAGATGTCATTTACTCAAGCCAGCTTTATCCAAACGAGAGACAGCTTATTTAACGCGAAATCTGCAAGGCAATTATTATTTTTAACTTAGATATAGTCATTAAAAACAAAATTAAAACAAATACTTATTATTTTTTAAATGAATTTTTAAGCATCAATAATTATTATGTAAACGTTTACATTAAAAAGCGTAGATCAGAAAACAATTTTGTCAAAAAATTGGATAATAAAAGTAACGCAAAAATCAGGCTAACAGCAATTAACAAAATAAATTCAACAGCTTAAAAAATTAACGCATAACCATACAGGATCTATGGCAAAAAAAACTTCAACGCAGCGCATTCCATCGCCCTACTCGGTGAGTATTCGGGAGGTCGCCAAGCAGGCGGGGGTATCTGTCGCCTCAGTATCACGCGTCATCAATAATTCCGGACATGTTAGCGAGAAGCTTCAACAGCGAATTCAAGCAGCCATTCAGCAACTCAATTACATACCGAACAGTGCTGCACGGGCGCTGATTACACGCCAGACCCGTATTATCGGAGCGCTTATTCCCAGCATTGCCCACTCGATCTATGCAACGTTTATCGAAGCCTTGCAGCAACGGCTGAATGGTGCCGGTTATAGTCTGGTTATCGCCATCGCGGGTTATGATCGAAAATACGAGTACGAAGAGGCTCGTCAATTAATTCTGGCAGGGGCCGAGGCGTTGATGTTGCCCGGCGAGATGCACAATCCGGCACTGTATCGCCTGCTGCAGGCGCGCAATATCCCTTACGTTCTGAACAGTATTTTCCACCCCGACAGCCCTCATCCCTGCGTTGGCTACGACAATAAAGGAGCAGCACTGCGAACCACCAACTACCTGCTGGATCTTGGCCATCGGCGCATTGCAACCATTACCGGCTATTGCGACAAGATCGATCGATTTGCCGAACGCGTTGATGGCATTCGGGAAAGTTTACAAAAGCGTGGTTGCGAGTTGCCCGACAGCTGGATTTTACAAAGAGACTTCAGCATTGCCGAAGGCCGCGAAGCCTTTCGCTACCTGATGACCCAGCCAACACGGCCAACTGCTATTGTCTGCGGTAACGATGTGCTTGCGCTGGGTGCGCTATTTGAGGCCCAACGCTTAGGTGTGCAAGTCCCCGAAGAGGTTTCTATCACAGGGTTTGACGATCTCGAATGGGCGGCACAAATGACCCCCAGCCTGACCACCGTACATATTCCATTAGCGACTATGGGTATTCGAGTCGCGGATTATTTACTGGGTAGATTACGCGGTGAAGCTGTCCCGCATGCGACCAGGATTGAGGTCGATCTGGTTCTGCGCGAATCCACCGGCCCGTGCCGCTAACCTGGGCCACCAATATGCAGCATCAAACGTAAAACCCAGGTCTGGCGGCGGCGCTGAAGTGCCGCAACCCGATAAATGCGCAATGCTATAACCGTGGCTTGCTGATACGCAGCCACGGCTCCCAGTTTTCTATTTTTAGCCCAGTCACTCGCCCGACCTTTCGGACATTAGCTGTAGTTCGATATGAAACAGCGCGCCATCAAAAGAATAGCCTGTTACATATGCCGCACCGGTCGATGATTGTCCAGCAAGGTCTGGGTGCCGCCAAAGCGCTGTTCGAGAAGGCGCGGCCGGGCCAGAAAATCATGCGGAAAGCCTAATTCGATACAGCTGGCGTCATCGAGTCTGGCCATTTCTTCGGCAGTCAGCGGAAAATCCAGACAGGCCAGGTTCTGACGAGCCTGTTCCAGAGTGCGGTTGCCAATAATGGGAATCATCTGCTGGCCGCGCTGACGGGTCCAGTTGATCGCAACCTGAGTGGCTGTGCAGCCTTTTTCATCGGCGATGGTTTGCACCAGCCGGGCGATAGCGAGATTGCGTTCAGTAAGACGATAATCCGTCACCGCCGCGCGGGTTGTATCGCTGGGCGCTTGCGGATTCTGCAGATATTTACCGGTCAATACACCCTGCCCCGCCACACCCCAGAGCGCAACGGCCAGATCGAGCGACTGCGCCATCGGCAACAGCTCCCGCTCCGAGGTACGCTCGATCAGGCTGTATTCGATCTGGATACCGGCAAAAGCCGTCCAGCCACGCAGTTCAGCCAGCATATTGGCGCGGGAAATAGTCCACGCCGGGGTATCGGAAATGCCGATATAAAGCACTTTACCGGCGCTGACCAGATCATCCAGCGTGCGCATGATTTCTTCGACCGAGGTGGTGAAATCCCACTGATGCAGCCAGTACAGATCGATATAATCGGTCTTGAGGCGGCGCAGGCTGGCTTCCACCGACTGCCTGATGTTTTTGCGATGATTGCCGCCCGCATTGGCATCGCCCTTGCGCATATTCAGCGAGAATTTGGTCGCCACAACAAACCGCTCACGTTCGCCGGCCAGCAGATCACCCACGAAGCGCTCACTGGTGCCGGCGTTATAGCTGTTGGCGGTATCGATAAAATTACCGCCGACTTCGGCATACGCATCAAACACCCGACGGGATTCCTCAATGCCGACACCCCAGCCCATTTCTTCGCCAAACGTCAGCGTGCCGAGGCACAACTCGGATACTCTGAGACCGGAATGTCCAAATAATTTGTAGCGCATGTTGATTTTCCTCCTCCTCGATTTTATCAACGAGAATCAGTTCGACGTGCAGCTCGAAACCCTGATGCTTGAACTGCTGTAGATGTGCGAATAAGGATTTTTTAGCAAAAATAGTGGCTTGCCGAACTGTCCGCAGAACGCCCCTTACAAACAGCTTGCGGCGATGGTAAGGAGCTACATAGCGCTGAAGACCACATAAATCCGAGGACTACAATCCAATCAGCCCTCTGGAAAGCCATTTAGAAGTTCATGGACGTAAGGGTGGCAAATCTGCACAGATCACCTCGTAGTTCCCTCCTACGCATCCTTCTGGTGTGCTGCAAACATCTCGCAAAAAAGCGAAAAAATTCATGGTATTTGCATTGATGGTTTGAAACCCCAGATTTAGGAAATACTCCGGGTTGTTTGCATATTGTCCCGGTCCAGTGACAACGTCACCATTATCACAGCTTAGTTCTAGATTATTACCTTGTTCATCTTGTGCAATCGTAAACGAGCCTGAAACACGATAAAAACCAATACTCTGAGGAGGTCCTGCTAACCCTTGTGGACCCGTAGGCCCCTGCGGGCCAGTCGGCCCTAGTTCACCAGCAGGTCCTTGCGCGCCAGCAGGCCCCGGTGGACCACTCTCCCCCTGTGGTCCCGTTGCGCCCTGTGAACCTGTAGGCCCCTGCGGACCTGCCGGACCTGTCAGCCCCGTTGGCCCTACCGCACCTAAAGTCAGACTGAAATGATCCCAATCGGATAGATAGCCCGCGCGGTTGACTGTCAGTAAATAACTGCCGGGTGCAAAATCGGCACTGGGAAACTCGGCAATAATCATATCCTTGGTGGCATTCAAAACGGGCAATGTCAGCTCTTCCAGGATCACCGTCGGGGTAATGCCGTAGACCACAAAGTTAGAGCCATTAATGAACAGCTGGTTATTTTCATAATCCGGTTCTACGCTGAGAATAACCAAATACGGATAGTTGAAGAAATTAGTCTGCTGCTCCGGTAGCGAGATGTCAGCTCTGGGTTCATTTTGAGCAAGACCGGTATTAGCCCGGAGTAAACACAGACCCGTGGCTATGGCGACAGCTGATTTTGAGATTCGCATTATTACGCCTCCGACTGTTAGGCAAGTTCCGCAGTATACGCTGAGTCGGGCTTTGAATTCAGTCAGCACGGGGTCTTTATATCGGCCAAGCACGTACGCCAGGACGGTGTTCGTAGCATAATCCACGGCCTACCACAGTCGGCGCGGGTTAGCCTTGTGCCCGACAAACGACCACTGTCCGTCCATTTCCACGGCGCGTTCCAGTCGCCCCACCCGACCGCCTTCAAACGTCAAACAAATGTGCGTCACCTCAGACGGGAAACATACGGTATTTGGCCGTGCGCCATTCGCACACACCCTGATACGCAAAGCTGGTCGTTGCCGCCATTGTCGCGTATGCATTCAGCCCGATCGACCTGATTCCGGATTTCGTACCCGTATTGGGGTATCTCGATGATTTGCAATAAATCACGACTACTGACCGGTGTTGTCCCGACCCAATATCTTACCGTTGAGCTCTCGCCCGTAGAAACCCGGGTGCTGGTGAAAACGCTCACGGGTGGCGTCTACGTCACCCTCGAAGCGCGGATCCTGTGGGCGTTCGTGGCTGTTCATAAAAGCGGCCACATCCCAGGCTTCTTGGTCGGTCAAACTGCCGCCATGACCGAGCGGCATATTGCCCTTGATAAACCCGGCAGCGGTATTGATGCGGTGCATTCCAGCACCCCAGTTATAAGAATCCGGCCCCCACAACGGCGGAAACACATAACTTTCGCCGACCTTTTGCCCCTGGCCGTCAGCACCGTGACAGATGGCGCAACTGGCTTGATAGACCTGTTCGCCACGCGCTAAATCGTAACCACCGGCGGGTTCCGCGACCACTGGATAACCGCGTCCGGGTAACACTTCGCCGGTCGGCGCGCCTTGAGCTAACCAATAGGAATAAGTGACCAGCGCGGTCAGCGCTTTGCTGCCGGACGGCGGTGGTGTTCCGTTCATGCTGTAGCGAAAGCACCCCTGTAGCCGTTCTTCATAAGTGTTGACGTGATCGTTTTTCTTGCGGTAAGCCGGATACAGGGTATAAGCCGCCCACAACGGAGCGGAGTTGGCCTTGCGCCCCTGGTCGAGATGACAGTTGGTGCAGTTCATGCCATTACCAACGTACTCACGGGCATAAGTCTGCGTGTCGACGAAGATTTGATGCCCCAAGCGCACCATCGCGCCGAACTGATCGTCGGGTATGTCCTCTTCCCGTGGCGGCTCGAATAAGGCTTCGCCAGGCTGGACGGCGACCGTGGTTGGCGGCAGTTCGGCCTGATAATCGATACGTTGATCTTGTGGCGGGTCTTGCGGCTGATTTTGCGCAAGCACTATACCGTCATACCCCATGATGCCAGCAACAACGACAACCGCCAGTGCATTGCGGCCAGGTTTGGAAAAAATGTTCATAGC
The DNA here is from genome assembly GCA_041396125.1 of Gammaproteobacteria bacterium. Taxonomy (GTDB): domain Bacteria; phylum Pseudomonadota; class Gammaproteobacteria; order Competibacterales; family Competibacteraceae; genus JAWKZG01. Next base: position 174,228 of record JAWKZG010000009.1, read on the forward strand.
AACACCGCCTTTATTGAGAGGAATCCGCTGTGCCTAACTGAGCGAAATAAGCCGCCACCGCTGCGCTTTCCTCGTCGGTCATCTTTTCGGCCACCGGCCGCATGAGCTGATTGGGATCGTTGCCACGGCTCCCCTGCTTCCAGGCTTGCAGCTGTTGCTCGATATAGCTGGCGTGTTGCCCTGCCAAGCGTGGGAAGGCGGCCCCGACCCCGGCACCACCAGGGCCATGACAGGATACGCACTCAGGGATATCGCGTTCCCAGGCACCGCGTGTCGCCAACCGTTCGCCGAGCGATTGCGGTGCCCTGTCTGCCCGCCCGATTAACGGTGCCGGGCTGCCCTCCTGAGCCGCGTAATAAGCGCTTACGGAAACCTGTTCCTGCTCGTCAAGCGCCTGAGCGATGGGTTGCATAATGGGATTGTCGCGGGCTCCGGACTGATAATCGCGCAGTTGCTTGGCCAGATAGTCAGCGTTCAGACCGGCCAGCCGCGGGAATCCGGCGGCCGCGTTACCGGCTCCGGTGGGGCCATGACAGGCAACACAGGCAACGGCACCACGGCTATTGCCCTGAGTTGCGATTTGTTGACCGAGATCAGCGGCAGCGGACGTGGCCGTCGCCAGGATCGAAATAAAAAAGCCAAAGTTCGCGTAATGCATCGGTACACCTCTATCAGCAAACCGGGGGCGATTTAACCTATCCCCATACGTTTTACGAGTTCATTCGATTACGGTTTAAGCCGCAGCCCGCAATACTTCTGTTCTGCACGAAAAACTCACATAATATTCGCTCTCTATGCGGGAACACCGTAAAACATAACAAGCAAGCCGTAGTGGCACAATTAAAAATCAAAGCAAACCTCAAACAGCCGCCGGCTCCGCTGTGTGCAGTGCCAGCAACGGTTTCAGAAAACGCCCGGTGTAACTCTGCTCGCAGGCGGCTACGTGTTCCGGTGTGCCTTCCGTGATCAGATTGCCGCCGCGTTCGCCGCCTTCCGGGCCCAGATCAATGACCCAGTCGGCGGTTTTGATCACATCCAGATTATGCTCGATGATCACAATCGTATTGCCCCGGTCGCGCAGCTCGAACAACACCTGCAGCAGCTGCTCGATATCATGAAAATGCAGGCCGGTGGTCGGTTCGTCCAGAATATAGACACGCGCCATGCTCGCCTGACCTGCGCTCAAGCCTCCTGAACTCGGACACAACGAAAGCCGAAGCCACCGCCGCGGTCGCCCGGGCCGTATATGAGGCGAGATGCAGCACGCACGTTAGGTGCATAGTCGTACCAGGATCCGCCGCGCAGCACACGACCGCCGTCAGCGTCCACCGCACCCATAGGGTTCTTCACCGTCTCATCCGTGTAGGGCGACAGCTCATCCGCACACCATTCCCATACATTCCCCAGCATGTCGTACAAACCCCAGCCATTCGGCTGCTTCAGACCTACCTTCCGCATCCCCGCCTGCTGATGCGGATACTGCTTCTCAGGCCAAGAACTTGAATCCACTCCCTCTGCCAGATCAAACTCGTGTCCGCTGTTACCACCGTACCACGCAATCGTATCCAGCACCGGTGCATTATTTTTACCCAGCAATTCCAGATCGCCCGCATACGTCGCCGTCGTCGTCCCCGCCCGGCACGCATATTCCCATTGCGCTTCCGTCGGCAGGCTTAACTGTAAACCCGGTACCTGGTCGTTGAGCCGCTCGATAAAGACCTGCACATCCTTCCAACTGACCTGCTCCACCGGCCGTTCCGGGTCTTGGAACTGGCTCGGGTTCTCCCCCATTACCGCTTCCCACAGCCCCTGCGTACACGGCGTTTCAAACAGCCAGTAACCTCGGCTAATAATCACTTCATGCTGCGGGCCTTCAAAAAATGCTTTTAATCCCTCTCTGTCTTCGCGCCCGACCTCATCCAACGGCGAACCCATCATGAACCGACCCGGCGCAATCCAGCGCAGCCGCTGCTGGACACTGTGTCCTGACGGGCCACTAACCGAAAACGCCACCCAGCAGCCCCGTTCGTCCTCGCCCCAGGCCGATGCCCAGGCCGGTGCTTGACCCGACTGCCAAAACGTATGCTGTTCCACCATCAATTCGCGGCGGGCCGCTGTAATGCTGCCAAACGGGCTGCCTTTTACTACTGTAGACGCTGTCGCAGATATGGGTGTAATGAGCACTTCAGCACCGTGTTGGCTGAGGACGTACTCGATAGGTTCATGTTTACTCGGTGTGAGATCAGCGGGATCGTAGTACGAGGGGCGCAACGCACTGGGGTCATCATCATAAACTGCTGCCCACAGCCGATTGAGCGCCGGGATCAAACGTTGATCCTGCTGCGCGGCCGGACTTAGACGACGCTGCAAACGCAAAAACCAGAGCTGATCGTCCAAACTGACTTCGCTATTGAGCGCCAATTGCTCGAAATACCGCCAGGCATCCCTCAGATCGGCTTTATCGGATAAGGCATCGCGCGCCTTGGGCGGCAAATTCAGCAACTCTTCATACCAAATTTCACAGGGTAATCCACTGCGCCAGCTCCGTAACAAAGCAAGAATCTGCTGTTGCAAAATAGGGTTCTCGCGCTCAAACGCCTGCCGCCATGTATTGGCGCTAAGCGGGTCCAGCGTGCCCGCCACACTGGAACGGCTTATCATGGCTGGATGCTGCCAGACGTCGGCTTCCAGTCTGGCATCCGACCACTGCGGCCCAAGCAAGCGCCGCACCGCGCGCAAAAAACCTGGCTCGATACGAATTGCCGGTGAAATCAGGCGCATTAAACGTTCAACCCGCTGCGCACGGCTTGCCTCATCCACCGCCGGCGCGCGCTCATCCCAGGCCAACAAAAGCCAGTCGCGGCTTAGGCGCGGTGGGCAGTGCGCCAAAGCACCCGGAATCAACGCAACCGCGCGGCAGCCCGCCCGCCGCACCCGCCGACCGAACGCTTGCCAGCGTTTAATCAATACATCAGGTTGCGACGCGAACGCGCCTAAATCGCCCAGCACCAATACCAGCGAACCTGGTGGTGGCAAAACGTAGCGCACTGCCTCATCAGGCAGACGCTCATCAGTGTTAGTCCCGGAAGACGACAGCAAGCGCACCGGTTCCTCATCGCCATCCCAGAGCCGCGCCTCAGTCATCGTCTGGTGTGGAAACTGCCGTGCTAACTGGCTGATGACAATGTCCTGATCATCCCAAAACGGGGTTAAGCGACGGCTGCGATCACTAATGACCTGCAAATGGCTGCCCCAACGCCGGGCTCTTCGACGTGGCAAGCGCGTTAATGTCTCCGACCGGCCCAAACGTTTTGTAATCGTGTCAGTATCGAGCAAATAGGTCTCGCCGAGTTCTGCGGCAAGCCGACGCAGACGGGGCAAAATTGACGACCACGGCGCCAGCGTTTGCTGCGGGGGTTGCACGCCAGGTAATGGTCCGTCATACACTGGCTCGCGCCCGGTGGCCGTAATGAGCGCTGCAGTGGTTATATCAGGATAGCGGGGTTCATAGGTTTCAATTCGCCAGAATGGGACCTGAACCTTATCGGGCAGAGCGCGCACCACCGCGTCCGGCTGTGGCTGGGCAATACCTGTCTGGCGGGCTGAGTCGGTTGGTTTGGGCGTTACTTTAAGCGGGGCGTCATAATCCAGCAGCTCAACCAGCGTATCGAGTAAGGACTCGCTGCCCTGCGCGTAGGCCCGCAACAAGTCAGCCCGGCCAAGAAGACTGCGCGCATAGAGGTCAGTCACATGGACCTGTGCCCTGATGCTTGCGCAAGGAAAAATTGCCAATACGCTGTAATGCCTCTTTTTGCTGGTCGGGGCTATCGCGATAAAGCACCAACACGGTGCGCACCAGATCGAGATATTCCGCCTGCCCAGGAAATGGCCGTAAGTTTTCCGCAATCGCAACTTTCCGGTCAGCGGCCACTTGCCGCGCGGCCTCTTTGAGCACCGTCTTATCCGCTTTAGGAAAATGGGCTTTGCCGCGTTGTTCCAGATATTTCGCCAATTCGGCAGTCGTGTTGGGTAACTCGATGCACAACACCAGGCAACGCCGCACAAACGCATCCGGTAAGGCGCGCTCTTCGTTGCTGGTGATGATGACTAACGGCGGCGCACCGGTAATGGTTACGGCTTTGCTAAACCCCTGTGGTGTGAATTCCGCCGAGCCAAGCGCACCAAGCAATCCGTTAGGTACGTCACTTTCCGCTTTATCGATTTCGTCGATCAGCACGACGACACCGTTTTTCGGATCGCCGCCATCCGGCTGGGACAGGAGGGGTGTTTTTGACCGCTGAGCTTGCTGCGCTGCGCCCTCCCAATCAAACGCCCACCATAATGGACCTGGGCGGATAAAGTTCACCAGATCAAGTGGATTGGGCAGCTTGTCTGCGTAGTCTTTTCCATGCACCCCGGCAAGCTGCGCTTCGGCAAGCCGGGCAACCGCGTCGAAATCCCATAATAGTTCACGCGATTCGGTGCGTGCATCGACCACAAACGGGACATAAGCGCGTTTCAGGCGCTTCGCCGCTGCCCGCGCGAGCTGGCTTTTGCCAGTTCCCGGTTCGCCCCGGATTAACAAAGGCCGTCGGGCTGCCAAAGCGGCATTTACCGCATCGATACTGTCTCTATCGAATACATGGATCTGCTCGGGCTGATTATCATTGTTGACCAGAATGCTTTTACTGCCTGGTCTGACCTTTAGGAACTCAGTCATTGCATTCTCTTTATGGTGGGTTATTTCAGGATATGCGGCAGTAATCCAAAGTCCTTCGTTTCATCGATGACGCGACTGGGATCATTTTGCAAATAAAGAATGACTAAAGCCGGATAACGTCGTTTGATTTCTTTAAATTGCTGAAGTGTGGCACGAATTTCATCGTCGCGCGTATCGTGATTAAAGGTCAGAATGATATACTTTTTTTTGTTTATACCGGCCAGTGTACGAAGCTGCTCATTTGCTACTCCAGACCAATTTGCGACAGGGAAACGCTTGCGAATATCGGTACTCAACACGCTTTTACCAATGTGTTGATCCCAGTAGTCAAGAAAATTGTCATTGTGTTTACGCCCTCCCTCGGGAGGTGTCTCTATACAGTGTTCACCGACAGGGAACTCATTGTCGGTACGGGGCGTTCGTAACACTGCAGGCCGCTTTTCAACAGCGGCCATGATAAGCTCGGCGACGGTTTCCAGCGCTGCAGGTAGCTCGATTACGCTCATATTGACGTTATCCCAATTTTCGCGCACCAATTTGACATCGGCATGTTCGGCAAAGACGGGCAGAATCGCACCCGTAATCGCGCGCAATGTCGTGATAACAGCCGCCGATTGATTCATGTTTTTGGTGTCATACAGGATTTTCAGCAACGGTTCCAGCTGCAGCTTAAACAGCGCGCAGGCTAACCCTGCCGTACCGACCGCCGAGGATTGCAGCACCTCGCTGGGTAGTCTATCGCGCAGCGCGTGTTGCACAGCTTGATTGCTGTCTAACGACTGGACAACATGCTCGTGCAGCGCCTTAACCCGCTCTGTTGGATCATCGTATTTAACCCAGGCCCGAAATTTTTTATTTTCCAGCAACTTACAAGACAGTGTTGCCTGCAACCGCCTGGCGTCAAATTTTCCTAAACAGGTTTTTATAACACCAACGATTCTGCCACCAACAAAGACAGGGCTGCCTGACGCGCCGCGCCAATTCTCTGCAACGCCCGGCGGATAATCTGCGCCGAGTACAATAACCGAGTATCTATCAGCACTTGAAAAGACTTTTCCCATCATACCCACGGGGCAACTACCATCTCCCTTACGGCCAGCTTCGGGGAAACCCTCACTCTCCCACTCACAAGAAGTAGCTGGTCGTTGTTCTGCCAACAAACCGTAGTGATGAATACCCTTAGGTAGGGGATGCTGAATCAAAGCGGCATCGAAACGCCTACCTCCACTCCAAACAATCTTGCCAGCCGCCTGCCAGCGATTATGGGGTTTCGCAAGATTATGCCAGCGCATCTCGATTGGCTTTTTGTCATCACGGTTTGTGGGAAATAGCACATGCTGTGCAGTTAAAATCAGGTCTTTTGCAACCGGATACCCCGTTCCGAAACGACCTTGACCACCTTGGACAGGCACAAAAAATTCGACGCAGAGGTTCTTATCCATACGTTCAACCTCACTATTGAATCCTTATTGAGCCAGGCGTTATTTGGGCTTAGAACCTTCGCCGGCAATATCGATATCGCCGCCTTCATCATCGACCGGTTTCAATTTGAGACGCAGCTTCTGTATAGCTTCCGAGGCAACTTTTCCGGCGGCATCAGCATTAATAACCCAGAATTTAACGCCCCCCTTTCCACTTGCTTCCTGGGTGCTGACCATCTGAACTTCCAGTTCAATTTCCTGCACGCGAAATAAAATCTCCTCCTTTTTTCGCGCTTTTTGTGCTTGCGTAAGCTCCTTGCGCAGATCGGTAATCATTTTTGCAAGCTCTATTTGTTTCATTTTTAGCTCCTTCCTTAATGATCAAAAAATAAGCTTAATCAAAAATATATACCACAGCAAACCTCAAACAGCCGCCGGTTCCGTTGTGTGCAATGCCAGCAATGGTTTCAGAAAACGCCCGGTGTAACTCTGCTCGCAGGCAGCTACGTGTTCCGGTGTGCCTTCTGTGATCAGGTTGCCACCGCGTTCGCCGCCTTCCGGGCCCAGATCAATCACCCAGTCGGCGGTTTTGATGACGTCCAGATTATGCTCGATGATTACAATGGTATTACCCCGGTCGCGCAGCTCGAACAACACCTGCAGCAGTTGTTCGATATCATGAAAGTGCAGGCCGGTGGTCGGTTCGTCCAGAATATATAAGGTGTTGCCGGTATCACGTTTGGACAGTTCCTTGGAAAGCTTCACTCGCTGCGCTTCACCGCCGGACAGGGTGGTGGCGGGCTGGCCCAGTTTGACATAGCCCAGACCGACCTGGATCAGGGTTTGCAGCCGCCGCGCCACGGTTGGCACCGCGCTGAAAAACGGCAGAGCGTCCTCAACGGTCAGGTCCAGCACTTCAAAAATGTTTTTGCCTTTATAGCGAATATCCAGCGTCTCGCGGTTATAGCGCTGACCTTTGCAAACATCGCAGGCGACGTAGACATCCGGCAGAAAATGCATTTCCACCTTGATCATGCCATCGCCCTGGCAGGCTTCGCAGCGACCACCTTTCACGTTAAAACTGAAACGGCCGGCCGTATAACCGCGTGAGCGCGCTTCCTGGGTGCCGGCGAATAATTCCCGCAGCGGGCCGAACAGCCCGGTATAGGTCGCCGGATTGGAACGCGGCGTGCGCCCGATCGGGCTCTGATCGATGTTGACCACTTTATCAATCGCCTCTAGCCCTTCCAGCACATCAAGCGGTGCCGGTGCTTCGCTGGCCTGATTGATTTCACGCGCCACATAGCGGTACAGGGTGTCATTGATCAGGGTGGATTTACCCGAGCCTGACACCCCGGTCACACAGGTCATCAGGCCCAGTGGAATCGCCACGTCGATATTTTTGAGATTATTACCGCGCGCGCCTTTAAGCCACAGGCAACGCTCGGACTGAACCGGCTTGCGCTGTGCCGGCACGGCAATACGACGCCGACCGGACAGATATTGACCGGTCAGGGAATCGTCCGCGGCTTCGATTTGTGCCGGCGTGCCCTGCGCCACCACCTGACCACCGTGCACACCGGCACCCGGTCCCATATCAATCACATGCTCGGCGGCCCGAATGGCGTCCTCGTCATGCTCGACCACGATAACGGTATTACCCATATCGCGCAGTTTCATCAGGGTATCGAGCAGGCGCTGATTATCGCGCTGGTGCAAACCAATAGACGGCTCGTCCAGCACATACATCACCCCGACCAGTCCGGCCCCGATCTGGCTGGCCAGACGAATGCGCTGTGCCTCGCCACCGGACAGCGTGTCGGCACTGCGTTCCAGACTCAGATAATCCAGTCCAACATTGACCAGAAAACTCAGGCGTTGCTTCAGCTCCTGCACAATTTTGGAAGCGATCTCGCCGCGTCGGCCCGGCAGGTGCAGATCATTAAACAGCTGCAGGGTGTCATCGACCGGCAAAACAGCAATCGACGGCAGCGTATGCTCGCCGACAAAAACATGCCGCGCGGCCCGGTTCAACCGACTGCCGCCACATTCCGGACAAGCTTGCTGGCTGAGGTATTTGGCGAGTTCGTCGCGCACGGTGCTGGATTCGGTTTCCTTATAGCGCCGCTCCAGATTCGGAATAATGCCCTCGAAAGCATGCTGGCGCTGGTAGCGCTCACCCCGGCCATTAACATAGGCAAACTCGATACTCTCGCCCTGGCTGCCGAATAGCACAATCTGCTGGATTGATTCAGGTAGTTCCGCAAACGGGGCTTCCAGGTCGAAGCCATAATGGCGCGCCAGCGACTGCACCATCTGGAAAAAATAGGTATTGCGCCGATCCCAGCCACGCACCGCACCGGCGGCCAGACTGAGTTGCGAATGCGCCACCACCCGTGCCGGATCGAAAAACTGCCGTACTCCCAGCCCGTCACAACCCGGACAGGCACCAACCGGATTATTAAAAGAAAACAGGCGCGGCTCCAGATCCGGCATGGCAAAACCACAAACCGGGCAGGCATAACCGGCGGAAAACAGAATGTCGTCCCGCATCTGCGCGCCCTCTGTCATAAACGCGATGCGGGCAAGACCTTCACCCAGGCGCAAAGCGGTTTCAAACGATTCGGCCAGACGCTGCCCCAGATCCGCCCGCACCCGAAAGCGATCCACCACGACATCGATATCGTGTTTGCGCTGCGCGTCCAGTTTGGGGTCTTCATCCAGTTCGAGCACTTCGCCGTCAATGCGGGCGCGCAAAAACCCCTGTCCGCGTAACGAATCGAAAAGTTTGGCATGCTCACCCTTACGCCCTTTGACCACCGGTGCAAGCAGCATCAGACGCTCACCCTCCGGCAGTGCTAACACCTGATCCACCATCTGGCTGACGGTTTGCGCGTTCAGCTCAATGTCATGATCGGGACAGCGTGGGGTACCGGCACGGGCAAATAACAGCCGCAAATAATCGTAAATTTCGGTGATCGTACCGACCGTTGATCGCGGGTTATGCGAGGTGGATTTCTGCTCGATGGAAATCGCCGGACTGAGGCCGTCGATATGATCCACGTCCGGTTTTTCCATGATGGACAAAAACTGACGGGCATACGCCGACAGCGACTCGACATAACGCCGCTGACCTTCCGCGTAAATAGTGTCAAACGCCAATGAGGACTTGCCGGAACCCGACAGGCCGGTAATGACAACCAGCCGGTCGCGCGGCAGATCCAGATCGATATTGCGAAGATTATGGGTACGTGCGCCGCGGATGCGTATCATGTTCATTCAGTTTCCGATTTCATTCAGTTTCCGATGCCCAAATCAAACTGATACTATAAGCGTTGATCTTCATACAGCGCAAAGTCCCCGACAACAGCTAAGCACTATCCGGCATTAACACAGGCAGTACCACGTATGACTCAACCCCGCGCCGACGCGGTTTCCGGCGATGCTTCCTCCACTGATGATTTCATGAATAACCCCGCAAACAGCGATAAATTATTGCCCAGCGAACGCAAAGCCGCTTTCAGTCTGGCCGCTTTATATGTTCTGCGCATGCTGGGACTGTTTCTTATTCTGCCCGTCTTTGCCCTTTATGCAGAGCATCTGGCGGGCACCACACCCTTACTGGTCGGACTGGCTATCGGCAGCTACGGCCTCACCCAGGCCTGTCTGCAAATTCCGTTTGGCATGCTGTCCGACCGTTTCGGACGCAAACGGATTATCGTCATCGGGCTGCTGATTTTCGCCCTGGGTAGCGTGCTTGCCGCCAGCGCCGATCATATCGGCTGGGTGATTATGGGCCGCGCCCTGCAGGGTGCCGGTGCGATTGCCGCCGCCGTGCTGGCGCTGGCCGCCGATCTCAGCCGCGAAGAACAACGCACCAAGGTGATGGCGATCATCGGCATCAGCATCGGCTTTTCGTTTGCCCTGGCGCTGGTGCTGGGGCCGGTGCTGAATGCCTGGATCGGCGTACCCGGTATTTTCTGGCTGACCGCCGTGCTGGCACTGGGCGGTATTGTGATCGTGCTCAAGCTGGTGCCGCAACCCAGCCGGAGCCGACTGCATCGTGATACCCAGGCTATCCCGACATTATTCAACCGGGTGTTGCGCAACGGCCAGTTACTGCGCCTTGACGCCGGCATTCTGATTCTGCACATGATGCTGACGGCCACGTTTGTCGCGCTGCCACTGGTACTGCGCGATGAACTGGGGCTGCCAGCCTCCCAGCACTGGTATTTATACCTGCCCGCCATGGTGATCGGCGTCGTGTTGATGGCGCCGCTGGTCATCACAGCGGAACGCAAACAGCGTCTCAAGCCGTTTTTTGCCGCAGCAATTGCCTTGCTGGCGCTGGCCCAGGCCGGTTTCACCCTGCTGGCACCGCTGGGATTACCTTTCATGGGCTTGCTGCTGGTGATCTTTTTTACCGGCTTTAATTTTCTGGAAGCCACGCTGCCGTCGCTGATCGCCAAGTTTGCGCCGGCCGATGCCAAAGGCACAGCGCTGGGTGTGTATTCCACCAGTCAGTTTTTCGGGGCGTTTCTCGGCGGGGTCATCGCGGGCAGTCTGCACGGAGCGTTCGGCCTGTACAGCGTATTTGCGTTCTGCACCCTTGCCGCCCTGGTCTGGCTGGCTCTCGCCCTGGCCATGAATAATCCCAGTTATCTAAGCAGTCAGTTGCTGAATATTGGTATCATTAGCGAGCGCGAGGCACAGCAATTAGCGACCCGGTACCAGCAGGTGCCCGGCGTGGCCGAAGCTGTGGTTATCGCTACTGAAGGCGTTGCGTATTTGAAAGTGGATCGCCGCCGTTTGGATACATCGGCACTGCATGCCGTTGCCAGCACTAACGCCTAATGACTATCGCAGGAGAACGCAATGGCGCGAGGAATCAATAAAGTTATCTTGATCGGTAATCTGGGGTCCGATCCCGAAGTCCGCTATCTGCCCAGCGGCAACGCCGTGGCGAATTTAAACGTCGCCACCAGTGAATCCTGGAAAGACCGCCAGACCGGCGAACAGCAGGAACGTACCGAATGGCACCGGGTGGTGATCTTCGGCAAACTGGCGGAAATTGCCGGCCAGTATCTGCGTAAAGGCTCGAAAGTCTATCTTGAGGGCAAGCTGCAGACCCGTAAATGGCAGGATCAGCAGGGGCAGGACCGCTACAGCACCGAAGTCGTCATTGATATCAACGGCCAGATGCAAATGCTGGACGGTCGCGGCGGCAGTGCTGATTATGACAGCCCTGGCGGCGCAGCTCCCGCACCCCGGCAGTCACCGCCGCCCGCTAATGCACCCGCAGCGGGCAATGCACCAGCAGCAGGCAGACCGGCACCGCCGGCGACAGGAGGCGGGTGCGCAAAACCGGCCTTCGATGACGATTCGATGACGATATTCCGTTCTGAATGACATAAAGCCGTTTACAGTAAGGCCTTTTGTTTTTAATCTATTTAACCAGCTGAAATTTAATATTATTTATAGCCTTTCTAATATATAAATATAAGAAAGGCTTTTTTATACTCTTACACAAAGCGCATGATCTCGCATTGTCTTCGCCCAGCTGTCACTCCTGTACACAGTCAGTTATTCCTGCGGTTGATAACAAACCTCATCACAAGTATCTCATCATAACCACGAAACTTGACAAAACTTGACTATCGCATATACTTTGTGCATGCAAAAGAGACTAAATACCAATAGAGCACAACAGGCAATCGATAAGGCGGGGCTGACCCAAACTGCAGTTGCTGATGCTTTGGGAGTATCCAAAGAAGCCGTTTCCCAGTGGCTCAACGACAAGTCTTTCCCGCGCCCGAACAAGCTTCTTCAATTAGGCAAGCTACTGAATCTCTCCTTTGATGACTTGGTTATCAAGGAAGACCCGTTCGCGCCGAAAGTTGCTTTTCGAAAGATGCGCGGCACCAAAACAAAAGATCACCACATCGAAAAGGCACAGGAAATAGGGCGTTTCTTGCGTCATCTTGTGCCCTACCTGCCTTTTGGAGACATTGGAAATGCCCCCCATACTCAAGTCGCCTAGCTGTGACTATGACTATCTTCCGTGCGGTTGCAGCGAAGATCAGGGAAAGCCATCAAACTCGGGCCGGTAGAATGTGTGGACTTCCTCGTATCTTATCCGCCGTTTTGGCGAGCTGCAGGCCGTCGTCGTGCCTGTGATGTGGGTGCCAAGCAGCGGCATGAAAATGCGGTGCACATATACCTGCCAGATTCCCAGAGCACCTGGGTGTATCTGAACCTCGATACCAACATCCACGACTTTAAGTTCTGGATGGCCCATGAGTTGGGACATTGCCTTTCACCAAGTCTGAAGGTGACGAAGCTGAGATTTTGTTGATGCTCTTTTGCTGGCGCTTTTGCTGTACCCTCATGAACTGGCGGAGCAAGCTTATGAGGTTTTGGTTAACAAGCCCTCAACTGCGGCAAAAATAAATACCTTGAAGCTGATGGCTGAGGAGCAGGTTATTTCTCCAACACCATTTTTCAGCAGGTGAACAAGTATGCGGAGCATCTGGGTAAAGCCAAAATCAAGATCGGTAACTCATTTTACGGGGCGGTCACCAACTTTAATCAGCAGTTTCAACCTGAGCGAAGCCTACTTTGGTGAAGCAGAACTGGACGCTCACGGCAAGCCAAGCGCCCGAGAGTATATCGCCAAAGCCGAAGGTGCTTTCGAAACCCCGTTTTTCGAGCTGCTCAGAAGTATCTCAAAGAACACGACAAAGGTCCTGGTTTTTGTTCAAACCGTGCTGATATGCCATTACTTGATACACGGAGTATCCACGCCGAGTTGACCTGATGCCGCAGTCCAAAATTCTCGTTGATACCAATGCCTATCTAAGGCTGGCTAAAACCATTCACCCCCTATTGTTCGAGCCCTTTGATGACAACGAATACTGCCTCTACATCCTGCCGGAACTGAATCAAGAACTGGCAAGCCGAAAGCTACAAAGCAAGTTCCCCTGGGTAGACGAACAAGAATTTGCTGACAACCGCAAGCACTTCCCCGCTATCAGTAGGAAGCAAAAGAAATCCATTCAGCAAACTTTCGAATACGTCTGGGATCATGTGCAAACCGAATTGCCGGGCCCGTCCAAAGTTGATGCTTGGTATATCACCTATGCACTGGAGCTGGATGTACCGGTGGTCACTGATGATCAGGATATGACAGCGCTGGCAAATATATTCGATGCCAAAGTCATACCTACCCTTGAACTGCTCAAAATCATGCTCGATTGTGGGCATACTGATATGAAAACCATAGATGGCCTATGTGATTACTGGCGCTACATTGCCGATCTGCCCGCCAACTTCAAATCGGATTACCAACGCTTGTTTTCCAGCCTGCAAGACTGAAGTAGCACCCTGAACTTCCAGTGGCTTGATCTAACAGCCAAGACCAGATATATCGAGGCCGATATTTCGTAATGGCTAACCCACCTTTTAACGTCGACGAAGTAGATACGGTGACATAACCATCTAAATATCAAGGAGTGTTAATGAATCGAGACCAAGCCCAACAACACCTACAAACCGCACTAGCCAACCCAACCGCCAAGTTTCGCGAGGGCCAGTGGGAAGCCATTGATGCGCTGGTTAACCAGCGGCAAAAACTGCTGGTGGTGCAGCGTACGGGTTGGGGGAAAAGCTCGGTTTACTTTATCAGCACCAAAATTTTTCGTGACCGGGGCATGGGGCCAAGCATTATTGTCTCACCCTTGCTGGCCCTGATGCGTAACCAGATTGAATCGGCCCAGCGCTTGGGCATTGTGGCCGAGACCATGAATTCCACCAACACAGCGAACTGGCAGGCCGTTACACAACGCATTTTGAACAACCAGATCGACTGTTTGTTGATTTCCCCCGAGCGGCTGGCCAACGATACCTTTATCGAAACCGTCTTGCAGCCTATTGCCGACCGCATCGCACTGATGGTGATTGACGAAGCGCACTGTATTTCCGACTGGGGCCATGATTTCCGCCCTGACTATCGCCGTATTGTTAATATTCTGCGCCAGCTGCCGCCCAACACACCGGTGCTCGGCACAACCGCGACAGCAAATGACCGAGTGGTCGCGGATATTCAGACGCAGCTCGGCAATATCCAGATCCAGCGCGGCCCACTAATCCGTGAAAGCCTCGCCCTGCAAACCATGGTGCTACCAGATCAAGCCTCGCGTTTGGCCTGGTTGGCACAAGTCATTCCTACTTTACCGGGTACCGGCATTGTGTACACCTTAACGGTGCGTGATGCCGAGCAGGTGGCTGATTGGTTACGTGAAAATGATATTGATGCCAAGGCTTACCATGGCAGCATCGAGGCTGACAGTTTTGAAAACAGCAATGCGTACCGGCAGCATCTGGAAGCGTTATTACTCAGTAATCAACTAAAAGTGCTGGTAGCAACCACCGCCCTGGGGATGGGCTACGACAAGCCGGATTTAAGCTTTGTGATTCACTATCAGGCACCGGGCTCTATTGTGGCTTACTATCAGCAGGTGGGCCGCGCAGGTCGTGGTATCGCTAATGCTGTGGGTATTCTGATGTCCGGTGTGGAAGATAGGGATATCCATGCGTTTTTCAGGCGTTCCGCCTTCCCTTCAGAAGCCCAGGTCAACGAGATTCTGCAGATATTGGAAAACAGCGATGGCTTATCAATTCGTGGTATTGAAGAGCAGACCAATCTGCGCCATGGTCAGATTGAAAAAGTATTAAAGCTGTTGAGTGTGGAAAATCCTGCGCCTGTCATCAAGACCGGAAGCCAATGGGTCAGGACGCCAGTGCACTATCAGATGGATCACGATCGTATTGCACATTTGACGGGACAACGTATTCGGGAATGGCAAGAGGTACAGGCGTATCTGGCGGATACCGGTTGCAAGATGACTTTCCTGCGCCGCGCCCTGGATGATCATGACCCGACACCTTGCGGCAAATGCGCGTCGTGTATCGGCCAGCCTGTAGTGAATCAGCCGGTTGACCCGGTACTTGAACACTGGGCAGGCACTTTCCTTAAGCATGCTGAAATAATCATACAGCCCAAAAAACAGGCTGCCGCCAATGCGTTTCTGGAATACGGCTTCAAAGGCAACCTGCCGCAAAACCTGCGTGCTCAGGAAGGGCGCGTATTGTCCCGCTGGGGCGATGCCGGTTGGGGACGCACGGTTGCCAATAATAAACAGGCCGGTCGCTTTGGTGATGAACTGGTGGAAGCCATGGTGGAAATGATCCAGTATCTCTGGCTGCCTGATCCTGCGCCGCAATGGGTTTGCTGCGTGCCTTCACGCACTCACCCGGAACTGGTGCCGGATTTCGCCCGCCGACTGGCGGCACGTTTGGGACTGCCTTTTGTTGATGCGGTCAGCAAAGTAAAAGACAATCAGCCGCAGAAAAACCAACAGAATCGTTTCCATCAGTGTCGCAACCTGGATGGTGCTTTTGAAATTACTCAACTTTATCACGGCCAGCCGGTGCTT
Source organism: Gammaproteobacteria bacterium (assembly GCA_041396125.1). GTDB lineage: Bacteria > Pseudomonadota > Gammaproteobacteria > Competibacterales > Competibacteraceae > JAWKZG01. The sequence continues at coordinate 189,863 of JAWKZG010000009.1, forward strand.
CTTATCGATGACATTATTGATTCGGGTTGGACGCTGGCTGTTATCGCGGCCTTGTTACAACAAGCAGGCAGCGGTGTCGTATATCCCGCTGCGCTTGCCTCATCTTCGGTGCAAGACTCATGAATTTATCGCCAACCGCCCAAGCAACACTGCTACTAACCAGTTATTTCAGTAAGGTACGCAGTGAAGAGGCAAAGCCACTTAGCAATACTGAGTGGGGCCGTTTTGCATTATGGCTAAAAGAGAAATCGACCACACCAGCCGATTTGTTGACGTCTGATCCAAAACCATTGCTGGGAGGCTGGCATGATTCACGTGTAAGTGCAGAGCGTATTCAGCAACTGCTGAATCGTGGCCACAGTCTGGCCTTCGCGGTGGAGAAATGGCAACGCGCAGGCTTGTGGGTGGTGACCCGTTCCGACCCTGAATATCCAAAGCGCTTAAAACAGCGTTTGAAAACTGACTCGCCTCCGGTGCTGTTCGGTTGTGGTGAGAAATCGCTGCTTAATACGGGGGGGCTCGCTGTGGTTGGTTCACGCAACGCCAGTGAAAGTGATTTATCGTTTACCCGGCAAGTGGGTGCCAAAGCAGCGGCTGAGGGCATCGCCATAGTCTCTGGTGGAGCCCGTGGTGTGGATGAAACAGCCATGCTCGGTGCCATGAATAATGGTGGCCTCGTGATTGGAGTTATGGCAGATAGCCTGCTTAGAGCAGCGACCAGCGCTAAATGGCGTAAGGGCCTGATGGCTGGCAATGTGGTATTGGTTTCACCGTTCTATCCGGAAGCTGGGTTTAATGCCGGTAACGCTATGGCGCGGAACAAATATATCTATTGTCTGGCAGATAGTTCACTGGTCATCCACTCCGGCAAGAAAGGAGGAACAATCAGCGGTGCCGACGAAAATCTGAAGAAGCGCTGGGTGCCGCTATGGGTCAAACCAACACAGGATAATGATGCAGCCAATGCCGATTTGGTTGCTAAGGGTGGTCGTTGGTGTGAAGCGGATATCCAGAACCTGAAAATTTCTGATTTACTCTCAGTGGAGGCCACCGTAGCATCGCAAGTAAAAGAAGAGCAAACCGATCTGTTTTCCATGCCCGTGCAGCCAGAATTATTGGCAGAACCTGAGCCAACTACTGCTAAAAAGCAGCAGATTCTGAGAAAAGAAATCTCTCCAGACGCGCAAGGCGAACTCCCTGCTCCACTAAAGCAACTTACCGAAGCTGAACCCCTCTCTACAAAGCCTGTCGACTTTTATCAGTTATTCATTACTGAGCTTTATCGATTAGCCGTAGACCCCGTCACACTTGATTTATTGATCGAAAATACCGGTTTACATAAATCGCAATTGAATGACTGGCTGAAGCGAGCAACCCATGAAGGCATGGTAAAAAACTCAATCGCCCGGTACGCTATCAAATAAAAGAGAAGAAATAAAAGGATGTTGTAATGGGCCTGCACGAACGCCTGGAACTGGAAGGCGATCTGAGGCGCATAATGATACCAGTGATAACTGGAGAGTTTACTTGGCAAGTATTAAGGCTGTATCTTTAACGTTTAGCGACTATTTCTTTATTTAATTTTCCCAACAAACAATTTTCTATAAATGAAATAAGTTCAACCAGTTATATAATTTTATGAACTACCGTTCTGAACCCACCCCTGCACAGGTACTGTTATGACACGTAAAACCCGCTACCCCCGCAGTCACAGTACCTGTCCGCACGACTGTCCCAGTACGTGTGCGCTGGAAGTCGAGTGTATCGACGCCAACACCATCGGTCAGGTGTACGGTGCCAAGGATAACGATTACACCGCCGGGGTGATCTGTGCCAAGGTAAGCCGTTACGCGGAACGGGTGCATCACCCCGACCGGCTGCGCACGCCGCTGCGGCGGATTGGTGCTAAAGGGGGCGGACGGGAAGCATTCCAGCCGATCAGCTGGGAACAGGCGCTGGATGAAACCGCCGAGCGCCTGCTCGCAGCCAGTCAGCAACATGGCAGTGAGACCGTCTGGCCATATTTTTATGCCGGCACGATGGGGCTGGTGCAACGCGATGGTATTGAGCGACTGCGCCATGTCATGCGCTACTCGCGGCAGCATTCAACCATCTGCAATACCCTCACCGATGCTGGCTGGCTGGCTGGCACCGGTGTCAAGCACGGACTCGATCCGCGCGAAATGCATGAATCTGATCTGATCATTGTATGGGGCGGCAACACGGTCAATACCCAGGTCAATGTCATGCACCATATCAGTCAGGCCCGTCGGCAACGTGGTGCCAAACTGGTCGTGGTAGACCCTTACCGCACTGGCACTGCCGAGAAAGCCGATCTGCACCTGATGTTGCGCCCCGGCACCGACGGTGCGCTGTGCTGCGCGATCATGCAGGTGCTGTTTGCCGAAGGCTATGCGGATCGCGACTATCTGGCCCGCTACACCGATGCGCCGGCTGAACTGGAACAGCATGTCAGCAGCCGCACCCCGGAATGGGCCAGCGCTATCACTGGCCTGAGCGCCGAGCAAATCCGCGACTTTGCCCGCCTGTACGGCCAGACCCGGCGCAGTTTTATCCGCATCGGCTACGGCTTTACCCGTTCCCGTAACGGCGCGGCCAATATGCATGCGGTCAGTTGCCTGCCGGCAGTGACCGGTGCCTGGCAGCATCGCGGTGGCGGTGCGCTGTATTCCAATGGCGCGCTGTACCATATCGACTACACCCTGATTAAAGGCCTGGATGCGCTCGATCCGTCCATCCGCGTGCTTGATCAGTCGCGCATCGGGCCTGTGCTGTGCCATGAACCGCGCGATCTGGGCGACGGTCCGCCAGTGACGGCACTGTTCATACAAAACACCAACCCGGTCGTGGTCGCCCCGGAATCCACTAAAGTCCGGCAGGGGTTTCTGCGCGATGACCTGTTCGTCTGTGTACACGAGCAGTTTCTGACTGAAACCGTCCGCATGGCGGATATCGTGCTGCCCGCGACCACCTTTCTGGAACACGACGATATCTACCTTGGCGGCGGTCACACCTATCTGCAGGTTACCCGCAAAGTCATCGAGCCTTATGCCGAAAGCCACTCCAACCATTGGGTGTTGTGCGAACTGGCACGCCGTCTGGGAGCCGAACACACTGGCTTCGAACTGAGCGAATGGGAACTGATCGACAGCACGCTGCGCAATTCCGGCTATCCCGATGCGGATACCCTGTACCAGCAACATTGGCTGGATTGCAGTCTGGATTGGGAATCAATGCATTTTCTGAACGGTTTCGGTCATACCGACGGCCGCTTCCGCTTCAAACCGGACTGGGCCGCATTGGGGGCAGATGCCAGCCGCATGCCGGCGTTGCCCGATCATTTCGACATCATCGACGAAAGCGATCAGGGCCGACCGTTCCGGCTGGTCGCGGCACCCGCCCGTATGTTTCTGAACACCACGTTCACCGAAACACCGTCATCACGCGAACATGAACGCCGCCCTACCCTGAAAATCCACCCGCAGGATTGCCAGCAACTAGGACTGGCCGCCGGTGATCCGGTGCGACTGGGCAATGAGCGCGGCGACGTGGTGGTGCATACCGAGCCTTTCGATGGCGTTCAGCCCGGTGTGGTGATCGTGGAAAGCGTGTGGGATAACACCGCTTTCGTGGAAGGTCGCGGTATCAATACCCTGACCAGCGCCGATCCCGGCCCGCCCAATGGCGGTGCGGTTTTTCATGATACAGCCGTGTGGATTCGACCCGCTTGAGACGCGTTTGCCGCTGCTATTTCATCAGGCTGTTCCTGCCGCTGCTTCTACTGCTCTGCGGCTCAAGCTGGGCCCAGGCGCAGCAGGGACTGCCGGGCGCTGTGCTGGACGCCCTGCGGCAATACCGGCTGCCGCCCGAAAGCCTGAGCGTTTTTGTGCAGGATATCAACGCACAGCAGCCTCTGCTGGCGGCGAATGCCGATATTCCGCGCAACCCCGCCTCCACCATCAAAACCCTGACCACCTTCGTCGGACTGGCACTGCTGGGGCCGGATTACACCTGGAAAACCGAGGCCTATGCACTGGGCCAGCGGCGTGGCGACAGTCTGCAGGGCGATCTGCTGATCAAAGGCTACGGTGATCCGTTCCTGGCCGTCGATGATGTCTGGAAATTCAGCCGGGCGCTGCGGGATCGCGGGCTACGTCAGATTCAGGGCGATCTGCTGATTGATGACAGTTATTTTGCCCCCCTGAATATCGATCCGGGGGCATTTGACAATAAGCCCTACCAGCCCTATAACGCCTCGCCCAGCGCCCTGCTGGTCAATTTCCAGTCGATTGAATTTCTATTCCGTCCCGATGGCAATCAGGTGGCAGTATCGGCTAATCCTGCGCCCACCACTCTGCGTATAGTCAACAACTTAAAACTCAGTCGCGGGAAATGTCGCAGTCAGCGCATTGCCATGACGGTCGACACCCCGGTCAACGGGCTCAGCACGGTCACTTTCAAGGGCAATTACCCCGTTAGCTGTGGCGAATCCAGCATGTACCGGGCGGTCGTTCCGGCCCGCGCTATGGCAGCCGGTACTTTTCTTAATCTGTGGCAGGACCAGGGCGGCACCCTGAGCGGCGCGATCCGCGCCACAGCCGTTCCCGCCGATGCCCGACCGCTCTATACCCAGCCATCACGACCGCTGGCGGAACTGATCCGGGGCATGAACAAATACAGCAATAATGTCATGACCCGGCAGCTGTTCCTGACGCTGGGCGCAGAGCGCTTCGGACCGCCGGCCACACTGGCAAAAAGCCGTAATACGATCACTGAATGGCTGGCCGAACAAGGTTTACAGATGCCGGAACTGGTGCTGGACAATGGTGCCGGTTTATCCCGCCAGACCCGCATTTCTGCCCGCAGTATGGGTCGCCTGCTGATCTTTGCCAGCCACAGCGAATATGGCCCCGAATTTCTGGCCTCGCTGCCGCTGGCTGGTATCGACGGCACCATGCGGCGGCGTTTTCGCAAAGAAGACCTGCTCGGGCAAGCCCGCTTCAAGACCGGCACCCTGAACGGCGTACGGGCGATTGCCGGTTATCTGCGCAGCCGGTCGGACCGAACTTTTGCAGTTGTTATGCTGCACAATCAAACCGGCGTGCAGAATGGCACCGGCTCGCGGGTGCAAGACGCATTGTTACGCTGGCTCTACGAGCAGTAAGCGGTGGCAATGGTTATTTACGGGTAGCGGTGCCCTCGCCGCTGCGCCGTTATTTCGATTATCTGCCGCCTGCACATCGGCCACCCCCGCAGTGGCAGCCGGGCGCACGCATCAGAGTCCCGTTCGGACGCCGCCAGCAAATTGGCATCATCACCGAAATCCGCACCGACACACCGATTGATCCGGCTCATTTACGTCCGGCCCTGGCCCTGATCGATCCCGATCAGCCGGCGCTGCCGGCCGAACTGCTGCGACTGCTGCGCTGGGCCCAACAGTATTATCAGCATCCGCCGGGCGAGGTGTCGCCACCGCGTTGCCAACATTGTATGCGCCAGGCTGGTCCGTTACAAGTGCAACTGGACCCTATCTGGCAAATCAGCGCAGCTGGTCAGGCAGCACTGGTACAAAATCTGGCCCGCCGCGCACCCCGCCAGACAGCGCTCTTGCAACTGCTGGCCGAACATCCACGGCCGGACTCAGCAGTGAGCGTTTGCGTCTGGCCCTGCCCGGCTGGGTCGGCAGCGGCCCGCAGTCTGCGTGCCAAGGACTGGATCGAAAGCCGCACCGAACTGGACCCGACCACACCTGAACCGCCGAGCCAAAACGCGCGGATTTGGCCAACGCGGTCAATATTGTTCCGGCAACAGCTGCCGAAACGGCAGAATTAACCCTGAACGCGGCCCAGCAAACCGCGGTTGAAGCGCTGCAGGCCAAGCTGGAAGGCTTTTCAGTCAGTTTGCTGGAAGGCGTCACCGGCAGCGGTAAAACCGAGGTTTATCTGCGCGCTATCGAACCCGTGCTGGCACGCGGACGGCAGGCGCTGGTACTGGTACCGGAAATCGGCCTGACGCCGCAATTGCTGGATCGGTTTCAGAGCCGCCTGAACGCCCGCCTGGCGGTCTTTCATTCCGGCCTGACGGATCGCGAACGGCTGAACGCCTGGTTGCTGGCCCGTGATGGCATGGCACGGGTCGTACTCGGCACCCGCTCAGCGGTTTTCACCCCTCTGCCCGAGCTGGGCCTGATCATCATCGATGAAGAACACGATCCTTCGTTCAAACAGCAGGATGGTTTTCGTTACAATGCCCGTGATCTGGCTATTGTGCGCGCCCAGCAGCATGGGGTACCTATCGTGCTCGGCTCCGCCACACCGTCGCTGGAAAGCGTCTGCAATGCCCGGCGCGGGCGCTATCAGCATTTAAGTCTGCCGGAACGGGTGGGCGCGGCACTGCCGCCTAAAATCGAAGTGCTTGATGTGCGTCATAAATTCCTCAATGAGGGCTTGTCCGAAGCACTTTTGGCACGCGTAGAACGCCATCTGGCCCGCTCGGAACAGGTGTTATTGTTTCTCAACCGGCGCGGTTTTGCGCCCACCCTGATCTGTCACGAATGCGGCTGGAGTGGCAATTGCAATAACTGCGATGCACATTTGACTCTGCATCTGCGACGGCAACGTCTGATCTGTCACCATTGCGGTGCTGAACAGCCGGTACCCACCCCCTGTCCGGCCTGCGGCAGCGTTGATCTGCGGCCGCTCGGTCTGGGCACTGAACGGATCGAACAGGTGCTGAGCGAGCGCTTTCCAGATGCCCGACTGGCCCGCATCGACCGCGACAGCACACGCCGTAAAGGCAGCCTGCAAGGCCTGCTGGAAGAAATCCGGCAAGGCCAGCGGCAATTGCTGATCGGTACCCAAATGCTGGCCAAAGGGCATCTTCCAAACGTCACACTGGTCGGTATCATCGACGCTGATCAAGGCCTGTTCAGCGCCGATTTTCGCGCCAGTGAACGGCTGGCCCAGCTGATTTTGCAGGTCGCGGGCCGGGCGGGTCGGGCGGATCGACCCGGCACCGTGCTGATTCAAACCCATCACCCGGACCATCCGCTGTTGCAGACGCTGATTAACGGCGGCTATGACGCTTTTGCCCAGGCCGCACTGGCAGAACGGGAACAGGCTGCGCTGCCGCCTTTCACCCATCATGCCCTGCTGCGTGCCGAAGCACCGGATGCCGAGGCACCGCTACAGTTTCTGCGGGATGCCTTTGCTGCCGCCGGTGGCTCAGCGGATCCCGATCAAAGCGGGGTGGAATTGCTCTGGCCGGTACCCGCACCGATGGAACGCCGGGCCGGGCGCTATCGTTCACAACTGCTGCTGCAAAGTGGGAACGGGCTGCTCTGCGACGCTTTCTGAACCCTGGTTGACGGCTCTGGAAGGTTTGAAATCCGCCCGCAAAGTGCGCTGGTCATTGGACGTAGACCCACTGGATTTATTTTAGATCGCTTGTCCATCTTAAACTTTGCTGATAACCCTTTATTATGTACGCACGCTACCCGCATCGCATCGTCTGTCTGACCGAAGAAACCACCGAAACCCTGTACCTGCTGGGTGAACAGGATCGCATTGTCGGCATTTCCGGATTCACCGTGCGCCCGCCGCAGGCGCGCCGGGAGAAGCCCAAAGTGTCGGCGTTCACCAGCGCCAAACTGGACAAAATCATTGCGCTGAAACCCGACCTGGTGTTGGGTTTTTCTGATCTGCAGGCTGATATCGCTGCTGATCTGATCCGGGCCGGCATTAATGTACATGTGTTTAATCAGCGCTCAGTGCAGGACATTCTCGACATGATCCTGCTGCTGGGCACAATGGTCGGGGTGACTGACAAAGCGCAGGCTTTAGTGGCCGGTTTCAGCGCAAACCTTACAGCCGCCAAAGCGGCCAGTAAACAGTGGCAACATCGGCCCAAAGTCTATTTTGAGGAATGGGACGAACCGCGTATCAGCGCTATCCGCTGGGTGTCGGAATTGATCGGTATCGCAGGCGGCGACGACTGCTTCCCGGAACGCGCTGTGCAGGCAGCCGGCAAAGACCGCATCATTGCCGATGATGGCGAGATCATCGCCCGCCAGCCGGATATTATTATTGGCTCCTGGTGCGGCAAGAAATTCCGCCCCGAAAAAGTCGCCGCCCGGCCCGGCTGGGAAAGCATTCCAGCGGTACAAAGCGGACAACTGCACGAAATCAAATCCGCCGAAATCCTGCAACCCGGCCCGGCAGCTTTAAGCGATGGCCTGGCCCGCCTGAGCGCAATTATCAAGACCTGGCATGGCCATCAAATACTCGTTTAAAGCAGGCTACTGTCTGCGCTGATTGCCCACTGATTCATGTTCTGACAGCATCGCTATGTACGCTAACGTACAGACGTTGATTGCCACAGCCTGTTATAGATGGAATAGAGGGTTTTAACATACTTGAAAAATCCTCTCTCCACGTTGGTTCTGCGGACCGACAGAGATAAATATAACAGTGAGGTAATGAACTATGAGTAAATATGAAAAAGGTAGTATCACCCTGGGCCAGCTGATTGGTGCCTGCGCCGGTGCTGTCATCGTGACCCTGATTGTCGGCTTTACCTGGGGCGGCTGGGTCACTGCCAGCAGTGCTGCAAAAATGACACAGAAGTCGACTGATATAGCTGTCGCCGAGCGGCTAGGGCAAATCTGTCTGGCACAGGCACAACAGAGTGCGGATATTCAGGTGCAGCTTGAAGAACTGAAAAAGTGGCGTCTTACAACCGCGTCAAAACCGTGATGGAACAACCCTGGGCCGTCATGCCTGGCGAGAAAGCAGCGGATCGTGCTGTTGCCAGTGTTTGTACCGTTGCGCTCATGAAAACCTGAAGCGAAAGCGCGCCAGAGATCACGTCTGCTACCTTATGATACGGACCGATTAGTATCGGGAAGCAGGCGCTCGACTTCGGTTTTAACGACCTGATAACATTCACAGACCCGTGCCTCCAGCCCCGGTCGGTCAAGCACGGTGATCCGACCACAGCCTCAGGGCGAAAAGCGTTGTGCCAGCTATGTCTGTAAACAAGCAACACCCGGCACGGTTTTCTTTGCCGGGTTAATCCAGACTTACGGTTGCAGCACGGCCCGTAACTCGATCACATCGCTGCGTGAGTCAGTGCTGTACAAGGCAAACCACCAGGTGCCCGGTACCAGACCCGGTGTACTGGTGTTATTGATCAGCACGCTGGACCCGCTCAGCGTACTCAGGCTGATATCGTAAGTATATTTGTCCGGCGGCGCATCCTGGCGCACCAACAAAGTGACATCGCTTCTGCTTAGCGCAGTGATGTTCAGGCTACTGTAAGCGGGCGTGTTCGGCACCTGCATAGCAAAGTGCAAAGGCTGATTAGCGTACACCGGAAAGTTTTGCAGCAGAAACTCCCGACTGCCATTCGGCAGGGTTTGCGTGAATAAAGTATCGTTCCAGCTTGCGGTCAGCTCATAACCACTTGCGCTGTAACCATACACACCAAGATGTACCGTGTAAGGCGACTGGGCAGGCAGACTCGCACCACCGCCCAGAAGGCGTGTAATCTGTTCCTGACTGCTACCCCAACGGCGATTGTTGATTGAACCCAAAGTCGGTCGCTGGACACTACTGTAGTACAAATCCACATCGCCGAGACCAGTGCCATTCAGCACCATATCCAAACTGGTGGCGTTCAGCGGCAGATCCAGCACGTAATACTGCCAATCCCCAAACCAGACTGCACCCGGTTCCGGCTGCGTATTGGCAAGACGGATATCGCCGTTGACCGGCGGTGGTCCGGCACAACAGGACAGCATGGTTCGCAGATCGAAATCGGCATCCTGCCCTGGCGCATATACCCCGAAATACCATACGTCGGTGCTCAATGGCGGTGTGCTGTTGGCGTCTATCGGCAAGGTGTGAATGATCGTGCTGCCTGTCGAAAGGCGTGCATAATCATTGAACCAGGGTGTTGCGCCTTGCTGCACATAAACATGCGCTACACCGCTGCCAGTGCGTTCCACCTCGAGCAGCAACCCGGCTGCGTTGATCGGCACATCCAGTGCGTAAAATCGCCAGCCGCCAGCCGGTGCGGTTTGCCAGAGCGCGCTGAGATCAGCCTGCGGAGGTGAGAAACCTGCTGGCGGCACAGGATGGAGAATACTGTAATGTGCCTGCATATCGATAACGTCAAAAGCCCGCAAGCGATACGGCGCGCTCGTGCCAGCGCTGTATTCAACAATAATCCGCCACTCCCGGTTCAAGAAACCGTTATTACTGATACTGACACGCTCATTGCTGGTGCCCGGGGTAGCCTGATTGGCATAAAAATCCAGCTATTGCGCCCCCCGTCCCAATACGCCAACTGCAGATCGGCATCGCCGGGCCCTGTGCTTTCCATCACCACGTCCAGGCTTCGGAGGCCGGGACCAACTGGCGTAAATCGGTATTCATGCGACGATTGCGGAACAGGATCGGTGAGACCGTAGCTTGACATTAATCCCGTTTTCCAGGGTTACCGCAGGCGGTGGCTGGAAATAGTCGGCAAGATCAAGAATACGAAAGGATTTGATCTGGCGATAGATATCCCGGCGGATGGCATCCAGATCAAGAGAAGCCTTCTGCGTCAGCAATTTTTTGTCTGGATCGTCGGTTTCCAGATGGGCAGCCAGATCGGCATCGCTCAACAGCCAATCGTATATCTCGCCATCCGGCTGTTTGAGCAGCCGCGGGCCATCGACCTCAAGCACCGCGCCGAGCAGTTCCAGGCCAGGATCTTTAATATCGGTGATATTCAAGTCACCGCCAACCAGTAAATAATCCTCATTCGGTACGACAGCGAAAATCCTTTTCAGCAGGTCTTTCGCTTGCGCATAGCGCCAATCCGGATCAATGGCTAAACGGGTATTGATTACCCATAAATCCGTTTTGCCGGGCAGGTCGATATGTGCCCACAGTGAACGACCGCTGCCGTCAGGTTCCGATGGGGCAGGATGCTGCCAGACGCCGTACTGCGCAATGCTGAAACGGCTGATGATCGCGCTGGGAATAGGCGCTTTGGGGTCATGAACGAGGGTAAATTCAGCGCCAAACGTATGCTCTGCCCAGGCACCAAGCGCTGCCTCATCAGCAATGGCTAAACGCTGGGCAGTGTCCTGCCATAAAACCACAGCCGCCGGGTCAGCACGATAATCAGCCGTCGTGTCATTGGCCAATACAATATGCAGCGGGAGTTCATCCGCCCAAACCACACCGGCAGCCAGGCTCAGGGCTACGGCTAAAAGCCGCGACAGTATTCCGTTCCAAAGGGTAAAACGCAGGGAGCGACAAGCATTCATTTCATCTCCTATGAGCCGGCCAGCCTGGGTTCAGGCCATCAGCATCACGTTAGTCCATGTAAAGAAATGAATCTCCGCGAGAGAAAACAGTAGCGTGTAGTGCGTAATCGTTGTTACCGGGGAAACACTTAATGCCCTTCGTATGCTCCGCATACTCAAGCATCCTGGCCCCCTCCTTTTTAATAATTATTGACCATTAGCAACAACAATACAAACGGCAACGGCAAAAATAAACGAAAACTATCAGCATGATTAGAATAATTTGCTTTAAAACTTAAATGAGAATCATTATTATTTAACTCAAGAATATTGGATGACCTTTCTGGAGTTAACAACATGATCAAAACCATCAGCTTCGCAATACTGCACATGACCGTCGCGTTCACGGTCGCGTATATCATGACAGGCAGCGTCGTGGTCGGTGGCGCGCTGGCCCTGGTTGAGCCGCTGTGCAATACGGTCGTGTTTTATTTTCATGAAATGTTCTGGAACTGGCACGACCGTAAAAACGCCGGATCTGGCACGGACACGGGCACCGTTCTCCCCGCCTGAAAAAGCGCGTGACAAATTTGTGATAGTGCTTGGCTAAACTTATAGGTCATTATTAACCTCTTGAATAATTGACTCTTGAAAAGCCAGGCACCACAACCCATGCCGCATGAAGTATTAATCGTCGAAGACGATCCGGAAATCGCCCAGCTGGTGCAGCTGCATCTGCAGGACATCCAGTGTCACGGCACGATTGCACCGCGTGGCAATACGGCTTTGCGCTTGTGCGAGCAGCAGCATTTCGATCTGATGATACTGGATCTCATGCTGCCGGATATGGACGGACTCAATGTGTGCCGCCAGTTGCGCGAACGCGCCAATTATCTGCCCATTCTGATGCTGACCGCCAAAAACAGCGAGCTGGACCGAATCATGGGGCTGGAACTGGGGGCTGACGATTACCTGCCCAAACCATTCAGTTTTGCCGAGTTGCAGGCCCGCGTCAAAGCTCTGCTGCGCCGGGTGGCAGCGCTCAGCCAGCAGGCTGCAACAGCGGACGAGGACATCATCCGGCATGGCGAACTGCTGATCGACAGCAACCGGCGTCAGGTTCATGTCGCTGACCACGCGCTGGATCTGACGGCCAAGGAATTCGATTTACTGCTGCAGTTCGCCCGACATCCGGGCCGGGTTTTTTCCCGCCAGCAATTGCTGGATGCGGTCTGGGGCTATGGCCATGATGGTTATGAACACACCGTCAACTCGCATATCAACCGGCTGCGCGCCAAACTGGAACGTGATCCCGCTGAACCCCGCTTTATTCTGACGGTATGGGGGGTCGGCTATAAATTCGCCGACAATTAAAGCTGATGTTTCACCGCAATACCTTATACGGCAAGCTGGCGCTGGTGTTCAGCGCCTCGCTGATTGTTATCGGTTTGCTGTATCTGGGACTGGCCTCGCAGCTCACCGAGCATTATCTGCGCGTCACCGAGCAGCAGTTTAACCGTGATCTGGCTTATAACCTGGTGCAGGATCAGCATCTGGTCAGCGGCGACACGATCAATCAATCCGCTCTGAAAGACACCTTCCAGCGCTACATGACTATTAATCCCAGCATCGAGATTTACCTGCTGGACGCCGACGGTGCGATCCTCGCCTACTCGGCCGATCCGGGAGTGGTCAAACGCAATCGGGTGGATCTGGCTCCGATCCGGCAGTTTCTGGCCGGCGAAACGTTCGTGCTCGGTGATGATCCACGCAGTCACGAGCAGCGCAAAAGTTTCTCGGTCACACCGCTGCCCTCGGCCGCACAGCCCGAGGGCTATCTGTATGTCGTGCTGCGCGGCGAAATGTATGACTCGATAGAGCAGCTGTATCGCGACAGCTGGCTGTTACGGCTCAGCGCCTGGCTGCTTGGCGTCAGTCTGCTGTGCGGGCTGCTGGCCGGCTTATGGGGCTTTGCCTTATTGACCCGACGCTTGCGGCAGCTTACCCGCACCCTCGACAGCTTCCGCCGCAGCGGCTTTCGTGAGCACGCGGCTTATCGAGGACGTGGTCTGCAGGGGGACGAGATCGACCAGCTCGGGGCCACTTTCGAGCAGATGGCCAATCATATCCAGAACCTGTTGCAAGAGCTCAGTACCCGCGATGAACTGCGCCGTGAGCTGGTCAGCCATGTCTCGCACGATCTGCGCACCCCGCTGACTTGCCTGCACGGTTATCTGGAGACGCTCAAGCTGAAATGCGACCGGCTCACACCGCAGCAGCAGCAACTCTATCTGGACGCCGCGCTCGGTCATTCCAGACGTCTGGGCCGCCTGGTCAGCGAGTTGTTCGAACTGGCCAAACTGGACGCTGGCGCGGTCAAACCGCAAATCGAACCCTTCGCCCCCGCGGAACTGCTGCACGATGTCGCGCAAAAATTCAATCCGCGCGCCCATGATGATGGCATCACTCTGCACATCGACTGTCCTGCTGCCACACCGTTCGCTGCCGCCGATATCGGACTGGTCGAACGGGTGCTGGAAAATCTGCTGGGCAATGCGCTGCACCATACCCCCAAAGGTGGGCGGGTTGATCTTCGTCTGCAGCAGGACAAGGGTTATCTGGCGGTCAGCGTCAGTGATACCGGCAGCGGTATCCCGGCGACTGATTTACCGTATATATTCGAACGCTTCTACCGTGGCACGACCGGCGGCGACAGCGGCCAGCATCTCGGACTGGGTCTGGCCATCGCGAAACGTATCGTGGAACTGCATAATTGCGCGCTCAGCGTGGTCAGCACGCCCGGTTCCGGCACTTGTTTTCGCTTCCAACTGCCGATCTGGCACACGCCGGAAGCGACCTGACCTGCACTACACTGCAGCAATACGGCTGTGATCAATTTGTGATGTCTTCGTGACCGCTGCGTGAGGCACAGCCTCTAGAGTGAGCAGGGTGAGCTTAGCTCGCCATTCATAACGCTCGATCTGGAGGATCATCATGCACTATTCCCATTTTGGCCAAGCCCTCGTTGGCAGCATACTGCTGTTAGGTGCCAGTGCACTGGCACAAGCTGCAGACTATGAAGTCACCGTTACCAATCTGACCCGCAACCAGGTTTTTTCACCTGTTCTGGCTGTCAGTCACAGCAGTAATGTGAGTCTTTTTCATGTTGGTGAAATCGCTAGCCCGGAACTCGTCGCGATTGCCGAAGGCGGCGATGTCGGCCCGATGGAAGACTTACTGGGGAACGTGGCAGGTGTGTCGGATTTTACCAATTCCGGCGCACCCGTAATGCCCGGCATGTCCGTCAGTCTGGTTGTAGCGGGCGGGCCATACACCAGAATCAGCGTGCTCTCCATGCTGGTCAACAGCAATGATGCCTTTCTGGCGCTGAACGGGGAAAAAGCAACGGTCTGGCGTTCCGTATCGGTACGGGTGCCCGCGTATGATGCCGGCAGCGAGGCCAATACCGAGCTTTGCAGCGATCTGCCCGGCCCCTCCTGCCCTGCCGACAGTGGTAATGCACACGTCGATGAAGACGCGGCATTCGAGCATATTCATATTCACAACGGCATCCACGGCGTCGGCGATCTCGATCCGACCGAAGACGACTGGCACAATCCGGTGGCCAGCATCATGATTAAACGGATGCCCTAGTTCAGTTTTCCCGCAAGCCCGCCCGGTAGTCTCCCGCCGAGCGGGTCTGCGCTTTAACAGCTGATCAGGGTTTTTTCGCTACTGCGTAAAAATCTGATCTAAAAACGCCTGCAGCGCCGCCCAGGACTGCTCATCCGCAGCCGCATTATAGGCCATCGGCATACCGAATTTTTCCGCAAACTTGTCAGCATCCGGATTGGTGAAACTGTACAGCGCACCCGGATATTGGTGTTATAGCGCGCGGGTGGCCTGCTGCAGCCAGCTCTGTGCCGCCGCGTCCAGCTGCGGGCCTATAGCCTCAAGTACGCGCCGGTGATAGGCGTTCAGCCAGTCGGTTTCGTCTTGTGTCAACAGACCGGGTTCCACCAGCGCAAGATCAATCGGTGCCAGAGTCAGGGTTTCAAAACCCAGCATCAGGCGCTCGCCGCCGGGAATCGCTTCCGGTTCGGTGACAGCGACCAGATTTTCAATCCGGATACCGTAGGCACCGGTTTTGTAATAGCCGGGTTCATTGGAAATAATCATGCCGGGCTCCAGCGCAACATCACTGGCAACCTTGGAAATACGCTGCGGTCCTTCATGCACCGACAGATAGCTGCCAACGCCATGGCCGGTGCCATGATCAAAATCCAGTCCGGCCTGCCACAAGGCATAGCGCGCCAGCGTATCCAGTTGCGAACCGGTAGTGCCCTGCGGAAAACGCGCCCGAGCCAGCTGGATATGCCCTTTCAGCACCCGTGTGAAACGATCACGTTGTTCTGCGCTGGGTGCGCCGCTACCGATAAAAACGGCCCGTGTCACATCAGTGGTACCGTCCAGATACTGCGCGCCCGAATCGACCAGATAAATAGAGCCCGGCACAAGTTTTTTATTGGTCGCCGGGGTGACCCGGTAATGCACGATAGCGCCGTTCGAGCCGGCCCCGGAGATGGTATCGAAGCTGAGATCCTGCAGCTTGCCCGTGTCGGCGCGCAAGGCCTGCAGATGTTCCGCCACGCCCAGTTCGTCCAGCGTACCGCTGCCGCCGTTGTCAGCCAGCCAGTGAAAAAACCGGCATAAAGCGACACCGTCGCGCTGATGCGCTGCGCGTGCGCCGGCCAGTTCGACCGGATTTTTGCGCGCCTTGGGCAGCACACAGGGATCAGCGCCCGGCGTGATCTGCGCCCCGGCCTGTTGCAGTTGTTCAAACACCCAGGCGGGCGCAGAGCGGCTGTCGGCCCGTACGGTTTTATCCGTCAAGGCCTGCAGCGCAGCCTGAAAACGCTCGGGTGGCTGTATGCTGACACCATTGCCCAGATGCTCACGCAAACCGGCGCTGATTTTGCGCTCATCCATAAATAACTCGACATGGCTGTCCTGATGCAACAGCGCAAAGCTCAGCGCCACCGGGTTATGCGCCACATCCGTACCACGAATATTCAGCAACCAGGCGATAGAATCCGGCAGCGTCAACACGGCGGTATCAATCTGTTCCTGCTGCAGTGCTTGTGCCAGCCGCTGACGTTTGCTGTCGGCGTCTTCACCGGCATAACGCAACGGATGCGGCACTGCCGGGCTCAGCGGCGCTTCCGGCTGATCTGCCCAGACCGCATCCAGCGGATTGCTGTCGCAGGCGACCAGTTCGGCACCAACCTGCTCACAGGCCTGGCGCAGCGACTCCAGCCCGTGCAGAGTATGCAACCAGGGATCAAAACCAATCCGGTCACCGGCCTGCAAATGCGCCACCAGCCATTGCCGGGGCGGTTCATTCATCAGGTGCTGCGGCTCGAACAGCGCGGTATCGACCTGATCGCGCACCTGCAGGGTATAACGCCCATCCACAAAAATGGCCGAGCCCTGCCGATACACAATAGCCAAACCGGCTGACCCGGTGAAACCGGTCAGCCAGGCCAGTCGCTGCGCACGCGGCGGTACGTACTCACCCTGATGCTCATCTGTGCGCGGCACCAGCAAGCCGGCCAGACCGCGTTGCTCCAATTCCTGCAATAAAGCCTGCAAACGCTGCTGCGATTCCGCCCTGTCTTTAGGCGCGATCAGTTCCTCGGTCATAACTACGTTTCTCCAAAAAATTTAAAATAATCTAATAAGCGCAAACAGTACCCGAGACTTTCGTCATTCCCGCGAAGGCGGGAATCCAGTAGCACAAAACCCAACGTTATCAACGATCAGGGCGAAGACAGCGGCGCGCAGTCACCGAGCCCTGCCGGTTCCGCATAGGACTCGATATTATGGGCGGTTTCCAGCGCTTCAGCAGCCAGTTTACGCTCAATAAGCCATGCGCCCAAAAATGGGGGCAGCCAGAACACCGGCTCCAGTTGCGCTTCAAATACCAGTCGGGTGCAATGATCATGCGGCAAAAAACGATAGCGGGTCAGGCCCTGCCGGAAATCACTGTGCTGTGGCTCAATCACCGCCTGAATCGAGCCATCGGGTAATTGCGTTACCGCTTGCACCCAGCGGTACGTGCGGCAAAACAGCGCCACGCAGGAGGCCGCTTCGACCGCCATGCGCTGTTCT
The DNA here is from genome assembly GCA_041396125.1 of Gammaproteobacteria bacterium. Lineage (GTDB taxonomy): Bacteria > Pseudomonadota > Gammaproteobacteria > Competibacterales > Competibacteraceae > JAWKZG01. The sequence continues at coordinate 207,354 of JAWKZG010000009.1, forward strand.
CCAGTGGGGCTGTAACCCAGCAGGCGCACCGCTGTAATACCGGAATTGATCTGCGGCAGCCGGCTGTAATCGGCCAGCACCTGGCGCACCTGTGGCGGCGGCTGGGAAATCAATACTTCACTGTATAACTGATAGACCCCGGCATCCACCTGCACTTGCGCCCGGACATTAGGCCCTGTTTCCGCCAGCACCCAGCCGGGCATCAGCAACATCAGCAAACCCCAGCCCAACCCGCATAATCTTGTCATCCCTGTCATCCCTGTCATCCCTGTCATCCCTGTCATCCCTGTCATCCCTGTCATCCCTGTCATCCCCACTGCACGCTTACGGTGTCTGTGCCGACACCTGTTCCAGTAACTGTTCCACATAAGGCAGCATGCGCTGCACAATCAACGCCACCCCTTGCGGATTCGGATGAATGCCATCGGCCTGATTTAGCTCGGGCCGGGCAGCCACCCCCTCCAGAAAGAACGGATAGAACAGTACCTCGAACTGTTCGGCCAGCTCGGGATAAATGGCATTAAACGCCTGCTCGTACTGCTGCCCCAGATTTGGCGGGGCCAGCATGCCGACCAGCAGCACCGGCAAACGGGCAGCGGTAAGTTTTTCCAGCAAGGTGGTCAGATTCGCTCGCGTTAACTGTGGATCAATTGCGCGCAGGCCATCGTTCGCGCCCAGCGCCAGAATGACCGCAGCGGGTTGATCAGCCAGTGCCCAATCCAGCCGCGCCAAACCGCCGGCGGTAGTATCGCCCGACACGCCACCGTTGATAATCTCGACGTTATGCCCCTGACTGCGCAGCAGCTCTTGCAACTGGCTGGTAAAACCCTCGCCATTAACCAAACCGTAACCTGCCGTTAAACTGTCGCCCAAGGCCAGAATACGGACAGGGGAATTATCCTGCGCCGAACTAGTGGCGGTAATTATGGTCAGCAGAACCATGCCAAACATCCGCCTCAGCCTGGCCCGGAATGTCATTAAAGAGGCTGGCAGGGACAGCAATTTCCCCGCTCGGTTTGCCTGCCTGAACAACGCTTTAGCAGCCGCTTCGCGCGCCGATAGTAACAGCAGCAGAAACAGACGTTTGCCGCCCTGCAGGCTCAGACCTGACGCATGCAGCAAGCACAGTATTTTCAATTGGATTATTCGTAACATAGCTGGAGTTCACGTTGAATTCACACAACAATAACACGCTGATCGCACTCAGTGCGGTACACCTCACGCTGAGCAGTAGCGCCGGACCGGTACAGGTATTGCGCGGGGTCGATTTAAGCATCGACGCCGGCGAAACCGTCAGCGTAGTCGGCCCGTCCGGTGCTGGCAAGTCAACCCTGATGATGATCATGGCCGGCCTGGAACGCCCGTCCAGTGGCAGCGTACAGGTCGCTGGCCAGGAGCTGACAACACGCAGCGAAGACGAGCTGGCACTGTTTCGGCGCGACCATGTCGGTATCGTCTTTCAGGCTTTTCATTTGGTTCCCACCATGACGGCGCTGGAAAACGTCGCCATCCCGCTGGAATTTGCCGGCCGCGCCGATGCCTTCGAGCGCGCGGCGGCTGAATTACAGGCGGTTGACTCGGCCATCGGATGAGCCATTACCCCGGTCAGCTACCTGGCGGCGAACAGCAACGGGTTGCTCCCGCCCGCGCTCTGCCCCGGAACTGCCGCTGTTGCTGGCCGATGAACCGACCGGCAATCTGGATGGCGCAACCGGTGCCCAGATTATCGAATTATTGTTCACCCTGGCGGCAGAGAAAAACGCCACCCTGGTGCTGATTACCCATGATATGGAACTGGCCGGTCGCTGTCAGCGGCAAATTCAGATTGCTGATGGCCTGATCCAGCAGGATACCCGCTCCGGGCCGCCCACGCAGACAACACGGTCAGCAGTACCACTGCGAGTGCTACCGTCGCCACCGGAACCGGGCTCTCCTGCGGAGTCAGCCCGGTAAAAATCAACCCAATACGGGTCAACCCGGCTTTCTGCTGGCGCTCAAACTAGCCCGGCGGGAATTGCGCGGCGGTATTAAAGGCTTTCGTATCCTGCTGGCCTGTCTGGCGCTGGGCGTGGCGGCTATCGCCAGCGTCCAGACACTGGCCGACGGCATTCTGGACGGCCTGCGCAACGATGGCCGGGTCATTCTGGGCGGTGATATCGCCTGCGCGTGCTGTATCGCGAGATCACGCCGGAACAACGTGATTTTCTGCTCGGCAATGGCGCAGAGCTGGGTCATTTTGTGGAAATGCGCACTATGGCGCGCCAGCCCGATAACGACCAGAGCACACTGGTCGAGCTGAAAGCTGTCGAGCCGAGCTATCCTCTGTATGGCGATGACTCTGGCTGACCAAACCCCGTTCAAGCGGCAGTCTGGCGCAGCAGGACGGGCGCTGGGGTGCGCTGATCGATCCGGCCCTGCTGGAACGGTTGGGCGTTAAGGTCGGCGATGCGCTGCAGATCGGTGAGCAGGCGGTTTACACTATTCGCGGCATTATCGAGCGTGAGCCGGATCGGGCCGGCGGTGTTGGCGGCTTCGGTTTCTGGCCGCGTGTGATGGTCAGTCAGGCGTCATTACCGGGCACAAAACGCTGCGCGAAGGCAGCATGATCTATCATCAGTACCGGCTTAAACTGCCCCCCACGGTCGATCTGATACAGGTGCGCCAGTCTATCGAGCAGGCCTATCCGGATGCGACCTGGCGCCTGCGTGATTTTCAATGCCGCACCCCGCGTCGAGCGGGTCATCGAGCGCCTGACCTTGTTTCTGACCCTGGTCGGTCTGACCGCGCTGCTGGTCGGCGGGGTTGGCGTGAGCAATGCGGTGCGAGCGTATCTGGATGGCAAACTACGCACTCTGGCCATGCTGAAATGTATCGGCGCGCCCAATCGGGTGTTGTTCCAGATCTACCTGATCCAGATTCTGGTGCTGGCTGGCGGCGGTATCCTGATCGGGCTGGTTGTCGGCAGTATCGTACCGCCGCTGGCAGCCCGCATTCTGGAACGACTGCTGCCGGTGCCGGTACAGGTTGGTATTTACCCCACCGCGCTCGTGCTGGCGGCGCTGTTCGGGCTGCTGATTACCCTGAGTTTTGCGGTCTGGCCGCTGGCGCAAGCGAATCAGGTGCCAGCAGCGGCGCTGTTTCGGGTCAATCTGGAAGGCTCGCGCCAGCGCCCGGCCCTGCCTTATATTATCCTGACCCTGCTCAGCGTACTGACGCTGGCCGCCCTGACGGTGCTGACCGCAGTGCATAAAGGTTTTGCGCTGTGGTTTGTAGCCGGTGCGCTGCTGACCTATCTCACTTTCCGGGCCGCTGCCTGGCTGATCATGCACCTGACCAAACGGCTGGGCCGGCCACGGCAACCCGGTTTGCGACTGGCACTGACTAATCTGTACCGGCCCGGTGCCCCTACGCCCAGCGTGGTTTTATCGCTCGGCCTGGGTCTGACCGTGCTGGTCGCTATTGCTCTGATCGAGGGCAATATGCGCCGGCAGATCCAGGACAGCATTCCCGAGCAGGCACCGGCGTATTTTTTCATCGATATTCAATCTGATCAGATCGACGGCTTCAGTGCGCTGGTCAATGCCATTCCCGGTACGCACAATCTGACGGAAGTGCCGTTTCTGCGCGGACGGATTACCAAGATCAAGGGTATGGAGCCGGAACTAGCGCTGGTCAAGGAGGAAGAAGCCTGGATGATCCGGGGCGATCGAGGTCTGACCTATGCGACTACCGCACCGGAAAACAGCACCATTATTGCCGGCGAATGGTGGCCGGAAGACTATGCTGGCGAGCCGCTGATATCCATACACAAGGATTTGTCCGAGGGGTTTGCGGTCGGCCTGGGTGACACGCTGACCTTGAATATCCTGGGCCGCGAGATCACCGCTACCGTGGCCAATATTCGCGAACTGGACTGGCAGTCCATGCAGTTGAATTTCGCAATTATGCTGTCGCCTGAACCCTTGCGCCGCGCCCCTCATGCCTTTGTGGCGACAGTTGCCGCCGATACCCCGGAAGTTGAAAACCAGATCCAGCGCGAGGTCACCCGAACCTATCCGAATATCACCTCGGTACGGATCAAAGACGCACTCGATCAGGTTAATAATATTCTGGGCAATATTTCCTCGGCAGTGCGCGCGATTGCCGCCGTTACGCTGCTGGCAGGCACACTGGTGCTGGCCGGTGCCATCGTGGCCGGGCACCGGCGCCGGGTCTACGATGCGGTCGTGCTGAAAGTGCTGGGTGCAACCCGCGCCGATGTACTGCGGGCCTTTTTGCTGGAATACGGTCTGCTGGGTCTGATTACCAGCCTGATCGCCGCTGTGGTCGGCACTATCACCGCCTGGGCGGTCCTGACCCAGGTCATGCAGCAGGACTGGGTTTTCTGCCCTCAACCGTGTTGCTCACAACCCTGCTGTGTACCGCCATTACCCTGAGTCTGGGCTTTATCGGCACCTGGCGCGCCCTGGGACAAAAAGCCGCTCCTTTATTGCGTAACGAGTAATATGACAGCCGGGTTGGACAGTCCAGCCCGGCTTTTTCCCATACTGCTTAAAGCAAAAAAACCGCCCGCCTGTTTTTCGCCAAGCGGATTAAATTACCCCCTTCCGATTCAAGCCTTTACATTGACAGCATAGGAAATAAAGTCGCATGCTTTCTACTCACTCAATTCTGGGTGAATAAAAGAATGATGGAGGAATGGGGATATGAACCAGTTCGATGTGAACGTAAAAACTACTGACACTTCACTTATTTCACGTCGTGACCTGCTGATCCGCAGCGCTGTCATTGGCGCATCCGCCGGCTTTGGCAATCTGTTATGGACATCGAGTGCCGCAGCGGCCTCGCAGCAGTCTATCGATGCGGTACTGACCGCCGCAGTCCAGAATCAGGATGTGCCCTTCGTCGTCGCCATGGCGGGCAATGCCAATGGCATCACGTATACCGGCATGGCCGGGGACCGCGCACCGGGCAGAGCCGCAACCCTGGATACCCTGTTCCGGATTTTCTCGATGACCAAAGCGGTGGGCTCGACGGCGGCAATGATCCTGGTTGATCGCGGCAAGCTTGATTTTGATACCCCGGTTGAAGACATTATTCCAGAGTTTGGACAGCTCCAGGTGCTGGATGGTTTTGACGGCGACACGCCCATATTGCGAGCACCAAAAGTCAAAGCGACCGTGCGTCATCTTGCCACCCACACCTCCGGGCTGGTTTACGATATCTGGAACGAGAAGATGCAGAAATATGTCGCGATCACCCAGCATCCCTCCGTGTTGACGGGCCTGAAACAGTACCTGTTTTCCCCCATGATGTTCGATCCGGGCGACCGCTGGGACTATGGCATCGGTATCGACTGGCTGGGGCAGATTGTGGAAAAAATCGATGGCCGGCGCATTGACCGCTTTTGTCAGGATGAGATTTTCGATCCGTTGAGCATGACGGACACGATGTTTGAAATCCGCGACCACGCTGCCTCGCGACTATGCCAGGTATCGGCACGCGGTGAGGATGGCAAATTCGCACCGTTTACCATCGGCCCACCCTCCGCCCCCGAAGTATATGGCATGGGGCATGCGCTCTATTCAACCGCACCTGATTACATGCAATTCCTGCGTATGTTCCTCAACAACGGCGAGCTTGATGGCAATCGCATACTGAGCGAATCTGCGGTAGAAAGCATGCTGCAGAATCCCATCGGTGATCTTCGCATCGGCAAAATGGAAACGGTTGCGCCGGTCGTCAGTGCAGATGTGAATATCTTCCCGGATACCCCGAAAACCCACAGCTTCGGCTTTCTGCGTTGAAGAGGACGTACCGGGTATGCGTTCGGCAGGTTCACAGGGCTGGGCCGGTGTCTGCAATACGCACTTCTGGTTCGATCCGGCGAAAGATGATGTTGCCGGCCTGATCATGACGCAAACCCTGCCGTTTGTGGAGCCGCGATTCATGAAAGTCTACGAACAAATTCGAACGGGCAGTTTACGCAAGCTGATAACAAGGTTTGAATCGCCCAGTTCGTCATTTCCGCGCAGACGGGAATCCAGAGTTAATAACCTTCTGATTGAGGGCGTTGCTCACAATTTTATAGTACATAGCTATTCCCGGGTGAGCTTTTCCGGTCACTGGCGCGCACTCGAGTATAAAACTGCACTGTTAAAAGCTGGGTTCACCAATCCTACCCGGCTTTTATAAATTACATATCATCGATCATTATTTGAGTCAACCCGTTTTCTTACGATAGAATAAATAGGGAACAGTAATCGTAGCAAGCATTTATATTTAGAAAGACTCACTTATGGATGATGAAACTGATGTTCACATAATTAATTTCAAATAGATGTACACACCAGCCCTTTCAAGGTGCAAAAATACAACATTTAAAAACAATGACTTGCAACATTACTCATAACCTAACTTGTGACTAGCAGTTTCCCAAACGCTCAGAGCATTGGTATATCAAGCAGTTACGATGACGCAATTTGAGTCACCTTGAAAGGGCTCATGTATACACAAAGTATTTCTTTGAAAAACAAATCACTTTAAATTGGAGCGATTACAAGATTAAGACCGACGACAATCCCGTTTTTGCTCGAGTACCATCTTCTTTTTTGATTTACATTCCAGCATACAGAGGTGCATATATCGTGAAATAAGAGGTTATTTTGCAGGTGCATAATATAGTTGAATTATACCAAGCGATCATCATGGAAGTTGTTTTTCAAATATCTCGATAATCCGGAACATGATCGGTCTATGAAAGCTGGACTGGTCGGCAAATCTTGCTATTACATCATCGACGAGCCGCATCATTGATCAAGTTGAGTCGCGCCCAAGAAAATTGATGGCTTTTCTGATCATGATCCGATCCTGATCAGGAATAACTTAATTACGTATGTAAATCGAGTTGACCTCATAAAAAAGATCCTTAACTTTTAGCTAGTGGAGCTAGATGAGCGAGTTTGAAGAGCAGTTAGAAAGTTTGAGAACAGCATATTCTCGATGCCAGTTGTCAAATTTGGATGTTCGGCGCGGGAATAAGTTATGATGCCAATATTCCCCTTATGTACCCTCTCACCGAAAGAGTAAATAGTTTAATTGAGGAAAAAGGCGACAATAATGATAAGGCAATAATTTCTGCTCTAAAAGAAGAATTAACTGACGATTGCCATGTTGAGCACTACTTAAGCCACTTAGGTGACCTTATCGCTTTGGCAGAAAGATCAAAATTCAAAAAGGCTAGTTTGAATAGTTCTAATTTTTCAACGGATCAATTAAACCACTGCTATAGAGAGATCGTAAGATCAATAGGCGTTACTGTCAGATACGGGTATAAAAATGAAAGCAATATTGGTACTATTGAAAATCCAATTATTGATATCAAAAAACACATGCAGTTTGTTAGAGCTCTTTTTGAGAAAAAGGTGAATTTTGAAAGACGATCATCGATCACTTTTTTCACGACAAACTACGACACACTTCTTGAAGATGCATTAGCACTCAACAAAATAGATGTTATAGACGGATTTTCTGGTGGAGCAATGGCATTTTGGAATGCCAATAAAGTGTTTAACCAAGCTGCTCACAAATCATCTAACTGTGTACTACTTTATAAGCTGCATGGATCTGTAGACTGGCACCGTGACTCAGAGCACGGGTTAGTGAGAGCAAGGTACGGAACAAAATATCTTTCTGATGCCGCGGACATTATGATTTATCCGCAAGCAACCAAATATGTTGAAACTCAAAAAGACCCGTTTGCTGCACTATTCTCTGGCTTAAGATATAAGTTGCGAGAGACCAGTCAAAACGTTTTAGTTACCTGCGGCTATAGCTTTAGTGACGAACATATTAATTCTGAAATAGAGTACTGCTTAGAAGATGTCAATAACAAAACAACAGTAGTAGCATTCACTGATGAGAAACCCAAAAACGACGGCTCTATCAAAATTAACAAAACATTGGATCGATGGTTAGAGCATCCTCGGTTTGGTGCACGCATATATGTGGCTGGTAAGAACGGCCTATACAACAACTCTACAACCCCTTTGAACCCGACAGATGAAACAACCGAGCTTAGTTGGTGGAGTTTTTCCGGATTAATTAATTTTATAAAAAGTGGAGAACCGTAATGCCTGATTTGTTTATCCCAAGACCAGAGCTTCGGATAGGACGAATAATCGAAGTTAATGGTAACGGCATACGTATAGAATTGGATAATGATATCAACGAACTCGTTAGAACTGTTGATGGAAAGAATTATCCAATTGGTCAAGTAGGCAGCGTGATCAAAATACATTTTGGAAGAAAAATACTTTTTGCGTTTGTCAGACTGCTCAGAATGAGATCAGAAGTTGAAGAAGATATTGATGATTCTAAGATAAATCCTAACGATGATGCGCGGATTTTAGAGGCTGATCTTTTTGGCCAAGGAAGCTGGTCACATTCAAATAATAAATTGAGTTTCAGTCGTGGTGTCGAAACATACCCATTACCGTTACAGTATGCATATTTGTGTTTGAACAAAGAACTTGAGTCGGTTTACAATGCCGCTGAATCTATAGCATCAGAGACAACTGCTAACCCAATGGTTCCAATAGGAAACTATATCGGAAGCAATAATGCAGTATGCAGAGCAAATATAGATAAGTTATTTGGGCATCATTTTGCGATTCTAGGATCAACAGGTTCTGGTAAGTCTGGGACGGTAAGTTCAATACTTCATTCTGTTCTTGAATATAAAAATAATGATAAAATCTTAAACCCGATAATAATTATTATCGACCCACATGGTGAATACGCAAAGGCTTTCGTGGATTCTGCGAAAGTCTATAGAGCATACAATGATGCTTCTGCATCGACCACAGATGGGAATATACTGAATCTTCCATATTGGCTAATGTCTAGCGATGAGTTTCGCGCCTTAATAATTGGGAAAACTGAGTTTGAAGCTACTGCCCAGAACAACATGATTTATGAAGCTGTAGCTTATGCTCGACAACTCGAAGCAGGATTAGTCAATAACCTTGGAGATAATCCAGTTGGTGGTGCGGCAGCAAAATTATCAGAAGGAACGCTGGAAGAGAAACTACTCAACTTTGATAGGGATAAGCCAATTCCATTTAAGATTTCAGAGTTTGAAAAACATATTGATAAGGTTCAAGGGAGAAAAACTGGTAAGACTGATAATCTTGCTGCGTCCTCTTCAGAAAGAGGACGAGTTGATGGAATTTTGAAAAAGCTTCGAATTCTTCGTGCAAACCCTCAATTAAAATTCATGATGCAAGAATACTCTGATGAATCTCTATCATTGTTGAAAATATTAAAACAATTTGTTGGCCATGCTGAAGGGAAGCGTATTCGTATAATTGATATATCAGGACTCCCTAATGAGGTGGCTGGGCCTTTAACAGCGTTAATTTCCAGACTTCTTTTTCAGTATAAGCTTTGGCAAACTAGAGACGAGAGACAAAAAGACCCTGTGCTTTTTATTTGTGAGGAGGCACATAGGTATGTACCTAATCACGGAGAAGCTCAATACAAAGAGGCGCAAGAAGCCATTAGGCGTATAGCTAAAGAAGGAAGAAAATATGGTCTTGGTTTAGGACTTATTTCCCAAAGACCTTCTGATGTAGAAAGTACCGTATTGTCTCAATGTAATTCATGGATTGTGTTAAGACTTACCAACTCCAGTGATCAAGAGCATGTAGCAAAATTTTTACCAGATAGTCTTAGTGGGCTTACAAAGATGCTCCCAGCTTTAACCCGCAGAGAAGCGATTTTCGTTGGTGAAGCTGCGGCTCTACCTAGTCGCATAAGGATTAGTGAATTGCCTGAAAGCAAATTGCCCGATTCCAATGATGTTAGTTTCGCAAGGGGTTGGCTTAATGAGCCAACATCAGAAGAATCGCTAAACAATATCGTTAATAGATGGTGTGGCACCGCTGGATAGTTTAATATTTGCTAAAAGCCAAATTTTAGCGCAAGCAACCTTCTTTTTCTTTTTCGCTAAATTGCCACTGAACGGAATAGTAGCAAAGTGTTCGGTTTTCGGGCGAGCAAGTGCTTAAAAATGCTGCTCAGCATCCACCCATTTATGCACAACTCCTTCATACACGTCTCTTGGAAAGACGGATTAGCATGATAGCGACCTCTGTGAACCTTTGATTTTACGGCATCACTACGCATGATTTATGCAATAACCAATATACAAATAACCATATGAAAAAAATAATATATTTTTACACTTAAGTGTAATGAGATGTCGTGAAGGTTGTACTCCAAAGCGGTACTGCTACAGCATCAGGTGGACATCTTGATTTTGTTGTTAAAGATGCAACAGGCAATATCAGAGATTCTCGGTGTGAACGCATCGATGAAACAAATCAGCTTGCAGAGCTAGCCAGTCGTGTAGCACCAAAAGATCCAACGGCGCGAAAACTGCTGGAATGCTATCGCGCTGCACTATCTGATCCTGCTAATGAGTTGGTACATCTTTTTGAAGTTTGGGAGGGGATCGTCCAAGATTTTGGAGGGGTAAAAACGGTATACATTCAGCACGGCAGTCGCTTGATATCCACGAACGTCGGCTGATGCAACTTGCTAACAATGAACCGATAAACCAAGGCCGCCATCGCGGTTGTCACTTACACAATTTACGAGATGCTACCCAGGAAGAGCTTGAGGAAGCTCGTTCAATAGCTCGCGACATGATCGTCAAATATTTGAACTATAAAGACAAAATATTTTGAATTGATATTGCCAAATACCCTGCCAGTCTTCTCCTACTCAGCCTTGACATGCAAAGCTCTTTTACTCTTGGCAATACATCAAGCATTTGTAGCCATAATTGCCAAAGTCAGGAACGAGGTATCTGCAACAACACAATCTAATCTTTTTCGGACAGCTTAATTAGCTCGGCTTCATGGCTGTTCTATATGAATTTTAGAAGCTTATTATGTTCTCTTAAGTAGCGCACAATATGTGTTACATCAAGATTTTATATACACGGGTACAACATGAAAACCAACATAGTGATTGATGACAAATTGATAGCCGATGCGCTTAAAGCAACAGGCTTAAAAACCAAAAAAGAAGTGATAGAAGAAGGTCTTAAAGCATTGATTAAGCTAAAACAACAAGCTGATATCAGAGCGCTTCGCGGGCAGCTAAAATGGGAAGGCGATTTAGATGATATGAGATCTGATGACCGTCATTATGTTTGATGAAGCCGTCTATGAGGAGCGAAATTTCTCCATTGACGCTGCTATGGGTATTTCAAGCAGGCAGTTAAATTCGCGGGCGAAATCCACGGATACGCGGGCATGGACGGCACCTTGCTTATCGAAAAATTTTTGCTGCCCCCGCACCGGGAAAACCCCTTCGTGCCAGATATTGGGATGTATGTAGAGTCCTTGCTGGCCATTGAACCAAAAGCAGACAAAATCGTCCGGCTGCACATCATCTCCCGGCTTCGCCAGCGGCACCACGAACGGCTCCGGCTCTAAAGGGAAAAACAACTGTCCGCCATCCGGGTGATAATTGGCGTGCCAGAGCAGGAGTCTGTCCGGGTTCCGCTGATGATCTTCTTTAGCCTGCGTCGGCTCTACCGCATAACCGAGAATATAATGGCCGCCTACAGCGGTATTCCGACCATACAGCGTATCGCCCCGCCACTCAGCAACAAATGTCCCTTCTGTAGTGCCGCCTTCATCGCCGCTGTCAAGGTCTACCGAGCGCCAGCCCTGCGCGGGCCAGCGTACAATTTCAATGGCGATATCCGCCGGATCGTTGACTAACTGACCGTAGCCTTCAAGTGTTGCGGGGGTTGCTTCTACAACAGGTATCCGGATACACGTCAGATCCCCAGGCAAAGCAGGATTCAGATAATCGGGCATTGTTGCCATCGGTAATTTCTCAAGCTGAAAGCAGGATATTTTATGCCAAACTGCCGTGTGAAACACTTAACACAGCGTTAATAACACAGGGCTAAGCGATAGCAGACGTTTCGGCCTGGTAGTGCCCGGTAATGTTCAATGGATACTCTTCTTATCAGCTGACTTGCGGCGGCAACAACACCAGTTTCCCGGTATGAGACTTACTCAGAAAATCTGTTTGCGCCTGGGCGATGTCTGACAAGGGATAGGTTTTGGCAACCAGCGGCCGGATCTCGCCACGTTCGATATAGCCCACCAGATTCTCGAACACGACATCCTCCTGAAACGTGCAGCCGAACAGAGTCAGATCCTTGAGATAAAGCGTCCGAATGTCGATTTCGCTGATAGGGCCACCAATCGCGCCGGCGGTGACATAGCGCCCACCCTTGCGCAACAGCTCCATGAAAACCGGCCAGGTCTCACCCGCAACCAGATCGACAACGACATCAATGCTGTTTTTATCGAGCACGCTCAGTAAATCGGTTTTACGGTCGATGACCCGATCCGCACCAATGGCCCGAACATCATCGGCCTTGCTCGCCGAGCAGACTGCAGTCACCTGTGCGCCGCGCCGTTTGGCCAATTGCACGGCCGCTGAACCCACCCCGCCGGACGCACCGGTAATCAACACACGTTCCGCGCCGACACCGGCCCGGTGCAACATGTTTTCGGCAGTGGAATAAGCACAGGGAATCGACGCGAGTTCGGCGTCGCTCCAGTCGCACTGAACAGCGTGCGTCTCAGCGGCGGGGGCCACGGTAAATTGCGCGAAACCGCCGTCGCACTCCGATCCGAACGTCCAGCATTCGTAGGGGCGATAATCTGCGTAAGCCCGCATCATACTGCGCACGATCACACGCTCGCCGATCCGGGCTGCATCCACCCCTGCACCAACAGCCACAATCCGCCCACAAACATCCGCGCCCTGAATGCGCGGAAAAGTCAGCGGCACCCCTGACCATGAGGCATCGGCATCATCAGCGCTGTCAAAACCTGCAGCGCCGCCATCATTGGTAGCCGTAGTCACGCCTTTTGAATACCAGGCTGTGCGCGTATTGATGTCCGTATTATTGACGCCGGCAGCCGTGACATTGATAAGGACTTCGCCGGCTTTAGGCTGTGGCACAGGGACGTCTTCGCAATATTTTAGTTTGTCGAGTCCGCCGTGGGCAGTCAGCAGAACGGCAGCCATTTTTTCCGGAATTTTCATTATGTTTTAGAGCCTTGTAAAAAGTTTGAAGATTTGCTGTTTGCAGCGTTTCGTTAGAATTTCTCAGCTGAAAATGCCGGGATTATGTTTTTTCCAGATTTCCATTTCAATGTCTTCCGGGTAAAGACCCTCAGACGAATAATTTTCATGCTGTACCCATTCCACACAGGTCTGAACCATTTTTTCTATTGAATAGAAATAGATGTCAATACCTTCATGCACCGATATGATGGGTTTTGCCAGGTCTGCATCCAGATTATGTGATCGGGTGGGCAACACATACCAACTACCATTAAATGACGCTATCGGGAATGAATATTTCAGCATGTCATGATCTTCTGGAAACGTACCGTAAGAGTCCATCATGCTTTTGTATTCATATTCAGCCCTTTGGATGCTGCAAAATGAATTATCACGAAACCAGAACGGAAATTCTTCCTCCCAGGCGTCTTTTGCCTGTCCGCCTCGCCATTCATACAGGACAACAATCTCTTCGGATAGCTCTCCCGGAAACCAGGTGCACATTTTTTCAGTGCAGGCTCAGGAATACCGGGCAATAGCGACTCCCGCATTGCCATTCCTTTTGATTCATAAGCCTCAAGCAGTTTATCCAGTTGATCATGAAGGTTTTGCCTGGAAAATTCGGGTAAGTTAATGTGCATGTGTTTATTCCCGTAGGATGCATTTTTGTTCGTCACAACTCTCAAGCAGACACGCCACCAAAGCTATACTCACATTTTTAACAAAAATCCTGCGATTCATTTTAATTTTTGAATTCTAATCATAGCTCCTTAAGTGTATTTATTTGCTATTTTTTAATTGTGAACCACTGGCATTATTTTATCTGCAATTCTATTTCCCATTATTTGAGTTGGTATTTCTATATGACGATAAGAAAAATAGGCGATGACAGTCGTAAAAAACAAACCGGAAATAAAGAGCAGGAACCCATCAGGTACGTTATTCTTTCTTAACATCACCAATACAAAAGTATGCCAAAGGTAAAAGCTATAACCACTTTTTCCAATACTGACAATAACGCGATTATTCAATAGCCAGTTTTTGTTATTAGCAGACAAGTAGATCAGAAAAGCACATAAAACATAGACTGGCATTCTATCTATCCAAGCCACGCGTTCTCTGGGAACACCTATAGATTCGCGGAAATCTGAAAAAAATGAAAAATCCTGACAAAGGAAAAACAACCCTAAAAACGATAAAAACCAAGTCAGTTGAGAATAATTATCATGATTAATTTTAGGTATAAAAGACAAAATAATACCTATTATAAAAGGCAAAAAATAAAGTCGCATATTAGAATTTTTTTGAAATGCAATTATTTCAAAAAATGAATTTTTTTCAAACAAATAATACGTTATAAAAAACAAACAAAATAAAACCATAAATTGATAGTTAATAGATTTTGATAATATCAATGGTAAAATTATAATAGGTAGAAAAAGATAAAAAAATAATTCGGTTTTGACAGACCAAAATAACCAAAAAGCTTCTTTAAAAACCACATGATCAAAAAATACATTATCATTCGACCATATAAAAATACTATACAAAAGCACAGCAGTATAATAAGCCGGAATTATTCGAAAAAAACGCTTTATATAAAATGCAGTTGTGGACTGAAAGAATTTAATACTTGGATTAGCAAGTAATGAAGGGCCAAGCAGATAACCGCTCAAGATAAAAAATAACCAAACACCAGCTGCTCCCCAAGAGGAACTACCAAGTTTGCTATGCGAAACAAGCACCATTAGCGCCGCGAGTGCTCTTAGCCCGTCTAAACCTTCTACCCTGCTACTCAATTGCCTATCCTCCGTTCTGTACATGGGGCTTAAGCGATATTTTTTGATACTACGATGCTCAAGGAATACTTTCTACTGGCTGGTATAGCCATGTAAATGTCAGCAATCGCCCTGACCCTACTGTCCAGCGCTTTCAAGGTGCGGATTTGGCTTTACGCTTAGTCAGCAGCCAAGTGGTTGAAACGTGGGGCTGATGCGGATCATGAGCGTGTTTTGGCTTTGGCTTTGGCTTTGGCTTTGGCTTTGGCTTTGGCTTTGGCTTTTAAGGTCCACGAGGATGCTTGCGATACTTACGCAGTTGTACCTGCCGTGTCGAGTAACCAGGCGCGGTAGTCCTAAAAGGTAAGGATTTAGAGGCATTGTAGTGATGAACGAAGTACCAAATCGCGCCGATATGATTGTCCACCTTTTTCGAGAACGATAAGGTCTTGCGCACCAATCGCCCCTACCCGCTGGCGTAACGTGCCATTGAAACGCTCAATATAGCTGGTGTGACCACTTTCTTTGCCGACGGCCCGAAAGCCGTTTGTCGGGATGCATTCAAGGCGTAAGCCGCCCAGAAATCGGTAACAAACGGCACATTGGCGATAGACACCGGGCAACGAGGCCCACAGCCTCGGGCACCGGCTTCATCGCGCGACCCCACATAAACCCCAATCTCACGGCTCTCGACGTCCAAGGCTAACCACACCCATTGTTTGTTGCCTTTGTGCCCGACAAACGACCATACCTCATCACACTGGAGTGTCAGCGGGCCTTTTTTAGTGACAGAAATGGTGCGCGGAACACCCCCGCTTCTCATTCACATAGCCTTGCAACCAGGGGCTCTGAGACGCCTACCATGCGCGCAATACCTGCCAACGGCAATTTCTCCAGCAACAACCTGTCAATCAATGCTTTGCTCATCCGTCACCTGACGCCAACTCGATTCTCAACAAACTGACGCCCGCAGAGAGTGCACTTATGGTTCTGTTTGCCGTTGTGAATCTTGCCATTTTTGACCACCTCAGAAGAACCACAATTCGGACAATTTGGCATCCCTCTATCCTATTCGCTACTGGCTCTTCAGTATAAATCATCTCCTTACCTTTTAGGACTACCAGCCTGGTTACTCGACACCGCACGCCACGTACAACTGCGTAAGTATCGCAAGCATCCGCGGGGACCTAAAAGCCAAAACCAAAACGCCCTCATGATCCACAGCAGCCCCATGTCTCAACCGCGCGACTGCTGGCCAAGCGTAAAGCTAAATCCACACCTTGAAAGGGCTGGTGGGAAAGCCTCAGCGGATCCAGCCGTTAACAGACAGCATCATCGGGCGAAAGCCTTTAGATAAAAGACGGATGATTGGGCAAGATTACCAGCGCATCAATGGTGAGCGGGTAGTGTTACGCCGCGTAACAGGGCGATTGCATGAAAATCAGATGCCGGCCAGTATTTTAGCGAGATAGGGTTCATCCCAGCCGGCTCGCAGGCGTTTGTTCTTAACGCCGAGTTTAGCGGTTTTCTCCTGCTTGGCGGCGTTGAGTGCAATATGGCGCAGTACCGCCAGGTTCTCCGCCCCGTAGCCTTTGCGAACCCGACAGTCATCTTCGCGAAAAGCCACATCCAACACCCAATGCAAGCTGTTCTCGATATGCCAGTGGCCGCGTACCGCCCGGGCAAAGTCGGCTGCCCGGGGTGGGATTGAGCCGATGTAGTAGCGCATTTCTGAACGAGTTTTGCCGTGCTCGGTACGCTCGGCCTCGACCACCCCGATCATATTCAAGCCGACCCAGTTCGGTGCCTCCAGCAGGCCCTCGGTGGCCAGCACACAGTAACGACGCACCTCGGTTCGCCCATGTCCCTGGTCTTGCGTTTTCAGAGTATCCACCGTGTAGCCTTTGAACTCAGCGTTTTCGGCGGTCTCGAAGGCCGTCAACACCTGTTCGTATAAGCCGCGCTGGTTACCTTTCACCGCCAGGACATAATCCCCACCTTGGTCAATGATCTGGCGGGCAATAGGCTTTTGGCAGCCCATCGCATCTATCGTTACCAGGCAGCCTTCCAACGCCAGCAGGTTCAGCAGCTGTGGAATGGCCGTGATCTCATTGGATTTCTCGTTGGTTTTCACTTGCCCCAGCACCAGCGCGTTGTCCACCGCCCAGGCGCTGACGAGATGGATCGCTGACTTATCCGACGCGCGGTCATAACTACCACGTAGCCGCTTACCGTCCACCGCAATCAACCCGTCATACGCCCCGCTCAAGGCCCGTACCCAACTCGCAAAGCAGGCTTGAAACCCGGTCGGTGAGAGGCGTGAAAACACCCGATTGAACGTGTCGTGTGAGGGAATGCCGTTCGGTAGCTCTAAAAACTGGCGAAACCACCCCTCCTTGGCCCGCCCAAACTGCGCAATCGAGACCCAGTCATCGGCGTGACAGATCACGCCACTGATCGCTATCACGATAATATCCAGTAGCTTATGTTCGGTTTTACCGCTAATGCGCGGGTCGGCTAACGATTCAAAATGGGTAGCGATGGATAAGGGATTGGGCGGTAGCATTAGAACGAGTCTCAGGCGGGGATAATAGGCTATTATCTTGAACCCACAACGCGTTATGTACCATAGCGCGGCCCGCCAAACCTAGTGTGATACAGATTAATCCTTTGATATCAGATAGTTTTTCATGCAATCGCCCTGGGTATATCCCTTATTAATTACGATTATTGCTGCCACGGTGACCGGCCTGATGCTGCCAGTACTGATGCCAGGAAGAAAAGCCGTCGGGTGGTGATTTGTGCGAGATGGCGCAGGCCGATAAGCCAGTAATCAGTATCAGCGCCAGTGTAAAATTTCTCAGAATCATAACTATAAACTCCTTTTTCAAATTAACTAAACGTCCGGTCAAATGTGTTTGCAACTGCCACAGTGATGCTCGTGGACAGACAGCGTTCTCGTGTAAAACGAACCGCCAACGCAAGATAAAATCCGACCGCGCGCTGACTTCAGCGCGCATGTTTCGATCTTTAGCCTGGTGAATAGCAATAAGCGGCTTTTAGTCCCTGTAACCTGATTTCCCAATCCCTGGGGCATCTTATCCGTGTCCTTTGTCATTCCTGCGCGTCCCTGCACGGCGTCTGTCGGTTTAATAGCCGCTTGTCTGCTTGGCATCCTGTCCGTATTTCCACAGTGTTCCTTGCTGTGGTAGAGGGAAGTTTACGCTGAAGGCGTCAGTGAAGGGTCAAGAAGTTGTTATATTTGCGTTAAAAGTGCCACTGACGATTTTGATCATAGGCTGGCACTTTGCTGCACATCGATCAGGCGATTGGTATTCCCGTGCAGGCAGGAATACCGTCAAGTACCAGTATCAGGAACGTCTGAGAGGCAGATCCAGACCGATTCCTTCCAGTTCGCCGAACAATTCGTACAGTTTTTCGACATCTGCCTGTGGCAGCGGCGGGCCGAGAATCGAATTGATATTGCTGGCCAGATGCGTCTGATCGCCGGTGCCAAACAGGATCACATCGGCACCGGGCTCATGGCGGGCAAAGCGGTAGGCGGCATCAATCACACTGTCTG
>JAWKZG010000010.1:0-225694 GCA_041396125.1 Gammaproteobacteria bacterium
TATTCACCGGGACGACAATGAAGCGGCCATTGTAGGTCACGCTGTCCAAAACAACTTTTGGCATGATGTGATGCCAGTTTTGGCGTTGTGCGATGGGCTCGACATCAGCCACTAAATTCAACTCTGCTAATTCAACAATATTGCTGCCCGCATGCCACTGCATCAGTGTCGGTGGTAACCCTTCTGCGAGTCGGCTGATCATTGCACCTCGCATTCTGTTTTGATCCGGCAGGGGTGTTGCCACCCACTGGCCCCCATCCGCTTCGAACTGTTGTTGCAAAACGCGTAATGCGGCATGCTCACCAGGGCTTACCCAATAATGCATAATTTCGGCCCATGGACGCTCCTGTGCCAGCACAGTGACACTAGCCCCTAGCGTCAGGATTACGACCCGCTGAAGCAGGGTTCCGAACAAACGGCATATCGTGGCAGTACATGACCTCATGATAGGTAATGATAAGAAAATTTGAGGCCGCTTGAGGGCGCGGCTATTAGCGGCCGTATGATCAAAGTGTGTTGAGCGTGCTGCAGGGCGAGATACTCTGGGATATTTTCAGGTGTCAAGGGCCGAAAAAAAATACGCCTGCTACCATATCACAGCCCTGGTGCGTCAGAAAGCTGGCAAGCATCTAGCCAATCCGGCGTTCTTCCAGCAGCTGGGTAATCTGTTCGAACGACACCGGCGGACTATACAGATAGCCCTGAAACTCATCGCATTTGAGCACGCTGAGATAACGCTTCTGATCGTGCGTTTCCACCCCTTCGGCGATTACCTTCAGCCCCAGTGTGTGTGCCAGCGAAATGATCGCCGAGACGATACTCATACTGTTGGCATCATCCACCATGGTCATGGTGAACGAGCGGTCGATTTTCAAGGCATCCACCGGTAAACGCGCCAGATACCCCAGGGACGAAAAACCGGTGCCGAAATCGTCGATAGCGATCTTGATACCCATCGTCCGCAGTTGCTGCAATTTGCCCACGGTGGTATCGAGATCCTCGATCAACTGACTTTCGGTCAGCTCCAGATCCAGCCCGTGCGGGCCGGCGCGGGTGGTTTTAATGCTCTCGGCAATACTGTCAACGAAATCCTCCCGGCGCAACTGCACCGCCGAGATATTCACCGCGATACGCGGCGGTTGTAAACCCTGGATATACCACTGATGGTAATCGGTCAGAGCCTGGCGAATGACCCAGCGCCCGACGTCCAGGATCATGCCGGTTTCCTCCAGCAAAGGGATAAAGCAGCCCGGCGGTATAAGCCCCTGCTCCGGATCATGCCAGCGCAGCAACGCCTCTAGTCCGCTGACTGCGCCCGTCATCAGATCGATTTTAGGTTGGTAATGCAACACAAACTGCTGCTGCTCCAGTGCCTGACGCAGTTTGATTTCCAGTGTCAGGGTGGCCGACACGGCGGCGTTCATTTGCGGCTGGTATAAGAGCCGGCGCTCACCGCGGGATTTGGCTTCTTTCAGGGCGATTTCGGCATTCTTGAGCAGCACTTCGGACTCGCTGCCATCGTGTGGAGCCAGCGCAATACCGAGCGTCAGGGTCAGTCGGAACACCTTGCCCTCAACCTTGATCGGCTGGTACAGCAGCTCGTGCAGCGGGGTTTCAATCCGCTGGGCAATATCGGCCGCGCTCTTGAGGCCCGTAATAATGCCACCAAAGCAGTCGGCAGCAATGCGCCCGATATTTTCGGCTTCCGGCCAGTGCTGGCGAAAGCGCTTCGCCAACTCGCACAATAAGGCATCGCCTGCCTGGCGGCCCAGCGTTTCGTTGATGTGGCGAAACCGGTTGATATCACAGAGCACGATCGCCACCAGGGTTTGATCACGCTGGGCACGGCGGGCTTCGCGATCAATATGGTCGCTAAACAAGGTGCGGTTCGGCAAGCCGGTCAGCACATCGTAATACGCCAGGTAGTCCAGCTGCTGCACTTTGGCCAGGTAATCCAGCGCGAAGGAAATATCACCAGCCATCTCGGTCAGCAGCTTGACTTCATCTCCGGTAAAGACATTGGCCTCCTTGGACAATAGCGTGAACAGGCCGATCAAAGCACCTTCCCTGAACAGCGGCAAGACGATCAGCGCCCGATAGCCAAGTCGGTGTGACAGACGCCGCCGTTCATTGGTATGACCGCGCTGCATGTCAGCACCGAGATCATTGATCACTGCCACTTGCCGGGTATTGATTACTCGGCCCCAAGCCTGCAAGGATGTCCCTTGCGCTCTCAGCGCACTGAATGAAGCCGAATCTGGGCCGGATGCGGCGATCGGAGTGATCTGTCTGGTCGCTGCATCAACCCCGTCAACCCAGGCCATGCCAAAGCTGCCGGTTTCCACCGCCATGCTGCAGGCATCATCGAATAGCTCCTGCTGATCACGCACCCGGACGATCAATGCATTGATACCGCTTAACATCGCATACATCCGGTTCAGGCGGTGAATCTTATACTCAGCCTGTTTGCGAGCCGTAATATCCGTGAAAAAAATACTTAAACCGCTGTCCTGAGCTGGATATATCCGATTCTCAAACCAGCGGTCCCAGGGCGGGAAATAGAATTCTGTCTGGAGCGGTATCCGATCACGCATTGCACGCTGGAAATCCTTCTGAAGTACAGTACCGGCACTATCAGGAAATTCTTTCCATATATTTTTTCCCAGCAACGCCTCAGGCTGGCGGCCTAATAATTTTTCGGCCCTGCTATTAACGAAGGTATAGCACCATTCACTATCCAGCGCGACAAAGGCATCCGATATGCTCTCCAGCAGGGCTCCCCGTTGTTGCTGCGCGGTCAGTTTCTGGTGCTCGGTGATATCCACATGCGAGCCGAGCATTGCGGACCGGGTTTCCTCATCCGCATCAGAGATCAGTGAAGCCTGAGTATAAATCCAGCGGTAGCTGCCGTCTTTATGACGAAAGCGAAACTCTTGCTGGTAACCCCGCACCGGTTTCTGCAGATAGGCCTGCAACGCGTTTTTTATGCACTCCGAATCGTCAGGATGAACCCGCGACTGCCATTCCGAAAAATCGTTTGAAAGCTCCTCATCCCGGTAGCCGATCTGGCGTTTCCATTCGGGTGAGTAATACACCTGGTCGGTGCACAGATCCCAGTCCCACAGTCCCACCTGACCAGCCTGGATAGCGGCCCGCAGATGCGGCATAGCGTTGGATTCAGCGGACACCTGTCCACTCAGATCGTGAATTGTAGTTAAAAATATTGTGTCGGAAAGTGCACAGCTATGAATTTGCACGGGGAAACGGGAGCCGTTCTTTTGCTGATACTCCCAGCGCTCTTCTTGTGTCTGCCCGGGTATCACAGGGGGCGCATCAGACCCATCAGTTGCTGGTTTACTCCCAAGCAGATGATCCGATAAGCGCAAATGTTGCAATTCAGCCAGCGTACAGCCCGCCAGTTTGAGACCTGCCGAATTGGCAGCTATATAATAGCCATCTGTGCTAAGCAGAAATACGCTATCTGTAACGTGTGCAAAATAGGTATGGAATAACTGAGCCTGCGTTTTTTGCACGGACCCTGTGACAATATTTTTTAACAACTCGAAATTCCCTCGACAACAAGTTGGGCACAAAGGGCCTTAAAGTTAATTACTTGACAACCGCCCAGTTATAATTATTGCGATATTTATTGATGGATATATCGGCAGTAATATTAATCCTTTAACTCTAATTTTATAAAAAATATTATTTCAAATTACCCAATCAGGAATGTTGTTTCTGGTAATTTACTGATGTGGTCTAATCGATTTTAGATACCTAATTTATGTGTATAGAGGCAGATATTTCTAATGATGCCCGATTACCACAGCCGGTTGGCGTTGCCGGGCGGTGCGCGAGCGGGGCAGCCGGGTCTGAGCCTGTTCTTGAGATAGACGGGCCGACAGATCAACCCGGCGCAGGGTATGCTCCAGGGCTTCCGAAATCCGGCAGCCTACAGCCGGCATACAGCCAGTAAGTAGCCCGGATAAAGTGAAACGGCATCCGGGTCCGCATTACAGTACCCATGATGGTTACATCGCTAAACGCCAGAATTTACCCGATGGTACAGGCACCGCCAAGGCGTTGGATTTGCAGGTTTGGGGTAGATCTCATAACCCCGCATGGGGATTCGTAACACGATTGGGTAGAGCGTATGGGCTGGCACAATAAGGCTCATAACCCCGCATGGGGATTCGTAACGGATTTGCGCTGCGGATGAATTGCCGGTTTGCAGTGCTCATAACCCCGCATGGGGATTCGTAACGGATTTGCGCTGCGGATGAATTGCCGGTTTGCAGTGCTCATAACCCCGCATGGGGATTCGTAACGGATTTGCGCTGCGGATGAATTGCCGGTTTGCAGTGCTCATAACCCCGCATGGGGATTCGTAACGGATTTGCGCTGCGGATGAATTGCCGGTTTGCAGTGCTCATAACCCCGCATGGGGATTCGTAACGAATTAATACGCCATGCATTAAAAGCAAAAAAGCAACTCATAAACCCCGCATGGGGATTCGTAACCAGCCGGTCGGGTCAATCGCCAGTTTGGTCTGCACCCTCATAACCCCGCATGGGATTCGTAACGCGGGCGCTCGATACTGCGCACCCCGGTAGCTGTACTCATAACCCCGCATGGGGATTCGTAACGTGATTCTTAAGCGCTGGCAACCGCTCTATGCAGACCTCATAACCCCGCATGGGGATTCGTAACCGGCTCACCCGGCGGCGGGGCTATCAGTTTTACTGTCCTCATAACCCCGCATGGGGATTTCGTAACCAGCACGCCGCGCAATACAGAGATTGCATGATTGCGCTCCTTCACCCCGCATGCGGGTTGTAACGCGCATGCCCAGGGATCAGAACGCGTAGCTCGCCCTCATAACCCCGCATGGGGATTCGTAACTGTCAATGGCCATTAAAAATGGTCCACTAGCGGCCATTACTATTGACCCACCTGAGAGGCGTTATTTCGATCAAATCGATTCTGGGTTCAGTTTGTGTTTGAGCCGATAGCTTTCGCCCCCGAGCATGAAAAGATGAGAGTGATGGATGAGCCGGTCCACGATGGGTACCGCGACATGATCGCCGTGAAAAAACTCGCCCCAGTTGGTAAAGTCCTTGTTGGTGGTAATAATGACTGAGCGATACTCATAGAGGCTGTTGATCAGTTGGAAGAGGTTATAGACGCCTTGCTTGTTCATGGGTAGATAGCCAAGTTCGTCGATGATGAGCAGATCGAATTTGAGCAGGCTGTTGATTTTCTTTTTAAGTTCGCCTTTGAGTTCGGCGAGTTCGAGCATCTCGACCAGCGCTAACGCGGTACTGAAGAGCACTTTGTAGCCCGCATCAATCGCCTGCAGACCAATGCCAATCGCTAAATGGGTTTTACCGACGCCGGGCGGGCCGATGAAGACCACGTTGGCGCGTTCGTCAAGGAAGCTGAAATCGAGCAGTTGTTGGACTTGGCGTTTGGTGATGGTGGTTTGGTGACGATAATCGAATTCGGTTAAGCGTTTGGTCACCGGAAAGCTGGCTTTGCGTCGATTCAGCTCGATGCGCTTGAGATTACGCCGCTGCTGTTCGTGCTCGGCCAGCTGATCGGCGAAGGCCAGATAGGAGATCTCATTGGCTTCGGCCTGAGTGAGCAAATCCGCTAACCCCGTAGCGATACTGTTACAGTTGAGGGCACGGTATTTATGGGCGACCTGGTCAATGGCAGGAGTCATGGTCGACCTCCGTGCTGTGCGTGCTCGGGACCAGAGCGGCATACGGCGACAATGCGGTGTCGGGTTCTGAGCTACCCGACACGGGGTTGGGTAACGGTTCCTGCAAGCGTTCAGGATGGCTCTGATAAGCCAGCAGATAATCGCGAATCTGGGTGGTGGTCAACAGGCTGCGATCACACAACTGGCGCAGCAGCGCCGGTGGCATGGGATAGCGCTCAAGGAGGCTTTTCAGGCCTCGCAGTTGATCTCGGTAGATGCGCGGGCTGGTTTTTTTGAGTAGCGCACACAAGCCTTCACCCGCGCAATCGCCCAGCTGTTGGCCGATCAGGTGTTCCAACTCAATGATCTGCTGTTGCTTATTGCGATAGTGATCGGTGTTTTTGATAATCTGCCCCTGGCCCAAACAGAGTGTATGACGGGCGATCTCCTGACCGCTATCGAGGGCACTGAGCACCAACTGCGAACCGTGCTCATGCACCCCGACCCGGGCCTGCTGATAAACGAGAGGGGCGGAGTATTTATTGGCTTTCCACGCCAGCAAGCCGGTTTTATCCACGTGCCGCGTGGCACCCGGTGAACGGGGCTGGCTTAGATAGGCCGGGGTTAGATAGGAACGCATGTGCTTCTTTTCATCGCGGGCATAACGCTGGTGCGGTGATTCGCCGGTGGTGGCGTGCAGGCGGACATTGGCGGTGTCCTCCAGCCACTGCTGCACATGCGTTTCTAAGGCTGACCACTCGGCAAAGGTTTCTCCCGCCAGCGCATTGTGTTTGACGTATTTCACCCCCGCTTCGACCTTGCCCTTACTTTCCGGATCGTAGCCTTCGCAGGCCTGGATACGAAAGCCTGCCGCTGTGGCATAGGCATGGAAGGCTTGATTCAGGGTCAGCTCCCGATACTGCTCGTGCAGTACCACTAGTTTGGTTTGATCATAGATACACTCTTCGGGGCAACCGCCAAAATAACGAAACGCCGCGTCATGCATCGCCACGAAAGTATCGGTGTTGATCGGAACCCGAGACAGGCCGACATGCATCAGCCGTGAGTAGGACAAGACAAACACCACAAAATACACCGGCCGATCCAGCTCCCCTATGCGTACCCCGCGCAGTTCCCCGCCATCGACTTGGCACTGCATCCCAGGCACCATGTCCAGCACCGGTTCATAACGCCGTTGCTGGGCCACCGTCAGCGTGGTTTTGAGTTGGCTGATATAACGCCGTGCCGTGCGCTCTGAAACCACTAACTGGGGTTCCTTGGTACGCAGTTTGACCCAGACCTTGGTCGCACTCAGTCCTGGAAAACGCTTCAACAGATGAATGATGTAAGCGCGTTGACCATCCAGACGCTGGTGTCGCCGCCGAACCGTCTGCTGTTGCTGGGTGAGCGTTTCGTCTTGCTTCAGGTATTTCTTGACCGTGGTACGCGATATCCCCAACTGCCGCGCTATCGCACGGATCGTGAGGCCCTCGCCGTTGTCATATAACGCTTTTATCTTGTGTATCACACGCCACTCCTTCAAGGATTGCCTCCCGCCTAAGATCATCGCCAAGGACGGGCAGCGTACGGCCTTATGGCCTTGATGTCCTCTCAGGGTGGGTCATTTTTATTGGCCGATAGTGGCTCAGTTTAATTGGCCATTAACACGTAACCAGCGTTGTGCCGCGTTTTCGATCAGCGCGATAGTCTCATAACCCCGCATGGGGATTCGTAACCCTGAACGATCTGGCGGACCGAGACACACAATCTGGATCCTCATAACCCCGCATGGGGATTCGTAACGATCTTGTCGACCAGATCATCTGCCACTGCCAGGTCCTCATAACCCCGCATGGGGATTCGTAAATGCTCGCCGCCTGAATCCCATGCTTCACCGAACACCTCATAACCCCGCATGAGGATTCGTAACTTCCTGATGGCTTAATTTGGGTTGATGAATTCAACTCATAACCCCCGCATGGGGATTCGTAACAATCAGCGCAAATCATCGATTGCGGCCAGTGTTGTACTCATAACCCCGCATGGGGATTCGTAACTCGTTCGAGATCTCGGTCAAATCGCTCATTGAGCAGCTCATAACCCCGCATGGGGATTCGTAACCGATCTGATAAAACACAAACCTACCCTTGCGCTTTCTCTCATAACCCCGCATGGGGATTCGTAACCTGTTGATTTGGCCGTGTGGCTGGATGGCAGTATTCCTCATAACCCCGCATGGGGATTCGTAACTATCTCCATAGGATGAAGCAGGAGCCGGGCTGCGACCTCATAACCCCGCATGGGGATTCGTAACCCGGACGTTGACGACGAACCGCCGCATTTGCTGCTCCTCACTAACCCCGCATGGGGATTCGTAACCGCGCTATTCCGTCCATGCGCGTGGTTATCACGAGACTCATAACCCCGCATGGGGATTCGTAACCTGATGACCAAAGCCAGCCGAACCAGGTTATCAACCAGCTCATAACCCCGCATGGGGATTCGTAACTGATTTATGAGATGGTCGAAGACCGAATCGACGGCTCATAACCCCGCATGGGGATTCGTAACATACTGCGCAACTGCCCGGAGTTCTCCGCGATCCAGCTCATAACCCCGCATGGGGATTCGTAACCAGGAAGCAGGCCTCTCGTGAGTTTGTCGAAATTACCTCATAACCCCATGGGGATTCGTAACGTGCCCTCGGATATCGATGCCGTTGCCGAGCGCGTTCTCATAACCCCGCATGGGGATTCGTAACTGATTTATGAGATGGTCGAAGACCCCGAATCGACGGCTCATAACCCCGCATGGGGATTCGTAACTCAGAAACCGGAGCGCATTGAGGACGGCTACCAATGGCTCATAACCCCGCATGGGGATTCGCAACACCAACTCCTTGACGTGTGCCAGCACACAAATTCGCTCATAACCCCGCATGGGGATTCGTAACACGTGGACTCAATCGGGCCCACGTCCTCAACGGGTTCTCATAACTCCCGCATGGGGATTCGTAACCGTCCGCCTCACCGATTACCGCATCCACATCAACCCCTCATAACCCCGCATGGGGATTCGTAACGCCATCAATACGCCGGTCGCCAGTGTTTACGAAGCGCTCATAACCCCGCATGGGGATTCGTAACGTCACTCGTGCTCATGTGCGTTCTCCAGTTCGTCCACTCATAACCCCGCATGGGGATTCGTAACCGGGCCGGTATCGTCTGGGGCGATTGGCTGCGGCATCTCATAACCCCGCATGGGGATTCGTAACCTGCCGATCAACGAATGCCCCACCAATTTGGAGCGCCTCATAACCCCGCATGGGGATTCGTAACTCATCCGGTGGCGATTCAAGCAGCAATGGATGAGCTCTCATAACCCCGCATGGGGATTCGTAACATTCGGCTGCAGCGGGAGCAGCTTGACGCACTGACACTCATAACCCCCGCATGGGGATTCGTAACCACCGGCTCGGCTGCCGTGTAATCAGGCGGCAACGTCTCATAACCCCGCATGGGGATTCGTAACTCATCGAAACCGACAGATTTCCAGGCCGGTGGCTGTCTCATAACCCCGCATGGGGATTCGTAACTCATGATTCGCTCTCAAATCTCAACCGCCATAGCCCTCATAACCCCGCATGGGGATTCGTAACGTAAAGAGCGTGTAGCGCCACGGGAAAAGCGTTTCCTCATAACCCCGCATGGGGATTCGTAACCAGCGCATCCTGGGCCAGCGCAGGCGCGCAGGATTGGCTCATAACCCCGCATGGGGATTCGTAACGCTGCCGTCACCGCATGATTGGTGGCGTATCCCAGACTCATAACCCCGCATGGGGATTCGTAACTTGTCTAATCCAGTTTCGCGCTTTTGTTGAAACTGATCCTCATAACCCCGCATGGGGATTCGTAACGTATCCCTGGCTAGAGGCCAAATACGATGTTATCCACCATAACCCCGCATGGGGATTCGTACTACTTGAAGCCTTCACCTACGCGGCCCGCCGTTATCTCATAACCCCGCATGGGGATTCGTAACGGGCGATATTGGCGACTATCTTAATTTGGTGATGGACTCATAACCCCGCATGGGGATTCGTAACGCCGGGATAATTGACACCCTTGCGCCAGAGGATGAGCTCATAACCCCGCATGGGGATTCGTAACCAATCAGCTCAATCATGCCTTTATCCATGCTGTCAGCTCATAACCCCGCATGGGGATTCGTAACCACGGTGCTCGCAAAGAAACCAGTGCCATGAAACAGCTCATAACCCCGCATGGGGATTCGTAACCCCGTATTCAGGCAATATCTCATCCAATCAGCCCGATACAGATGGCGTAAAAACAGCCGCAAAACGTGACAGTTATTCATCAAAGGCCCAGGTTTCTTACTTCTTTCATGGTCGAAGTGCTTTACAAAACAGAGTAATCATAACGATGGTCATTGACCGGTGTTGATTTCATCTCCCCCTTTCCCGTTTCACTTTTAGAAAGTTGATTAACCACTACATTTTGACGATTGGCAGCGCAGACTTCCGTTACCCGATCACCCGGAATCATCAATTGGCTGAGTTCGCGGCGTAAATGAATCGCCTGTGCCTCGGTGATATCACCGGTAAACACTGAATATTGCTCGTGGTTCAAAAAACGGCGCAACAGCTTTTTGAACTTCTCCGTTCGTTTCGCTTCCACGTCGTAGGTCATTAGCATAAACATTTACACCCTCCGTTTGAATGATTCGTACTCTTCTACACCCAGCACCTCGCGTTCCAGCGCCAGTGCTTCACGGTAAATCCAGTAGCGAAAGGTGCGCTTTTGATATTGCTCTTCCAGCCGCCGCGCAAACTGTTCTGCCACGTACCGGCGTCCAACCTCGGTCAGCAGACAGACATTATCGTGCTGGTTGAACCAGCTCTTATCCACCATGCGCCGCTGTATCATGCGAAAGATCAGCATATCGGTCAGCACCGGCTTGAAGGGTTCGGCCAGATCAAGGCTTAGTGACGCCCGTCCATATCCCGGTGAGTGCAGCAGGCTGAAGGTTTCTTCCAGGTGTGTTTTGCTGATTTCGTGCCGCACCACGGTATAAACCAGTTGGTTCAGAAACGATAACAGGCAGTTGACCGGATTATTCGGCGGACGGCGCACCCGCTTGCCAAATGCCAGCTCGGGATGAATGGCCGGCCAGGCAGCATAGTAGTACTGGTGCAATTGACCCTCAATGCCCATCAGACTGCTGGTATCCTGCGCCCGTGCAATAGTAGCCAGCAGCTTCTGCATATCCGCCACCGGCAAGGCCATGGCCTTATTGCCCCGGTATTGGTAATAACGCAGGTTCGCCAGCATATTATGTGCAGCACCACGCACAAGCTCCCGCGCAACGGCCATACGCTGGGTGTCGTTCAGCAGCAACTCGGCCTGTTTGAGTTTCACTTTTCCTGCCGGGTTTTTGTCGAAGGGTTCGAACGCCCCCTTGAAATAGCCATAGTAATCAAATACCGATAATCGCACGCCATGCTTGCCGCACAGCCCCAGCAGACGCGAATTCAAGCGGCTTTCTGACAACAGCACCACATGCGACAGCTTTTCTATCGGCAGAGAGCGCTTTTGCTCACCGATTTTGATCTGCAAGGTGTTCTCATGCTGCCGTAACTGCGCCTCACGCGAGATAAACAGGGTTTCCATTCTTCATCCTCAGTCAAAGCCACAAAATGCCGCCAGCGAACAAGTCTGGCACAAGCCAATCCGCCGGGCTGCTGGCACGGTGTCCTGTGCAGCCAGTTGTTCCAGCCGCATCGATGCCTGCCAGAGTTTTTCCAGCCGGGCGTCATCCAGCGTCACTTTCCGGCGCCGACTTGACGTCAAGATGTGGGTGTAAGCCTGCCAGCACTTGCCGGTGCTAATCGACAGCATCAAGGCATAGAAAGCGGTCTGCGCACTGGAGGCCTCCACAGCACCACCGCTGCCTTTGTTCTCATACACAATGCACTGTTCCCAATCGATCCGATCCGGTGCCAGCCCGAACAAACCACGCACCGAATGGTCGCGCTGATAGCGAGTAGCGTGCAATGCACTGCCTGTCTGTACCCGCGCATACCATTGCGCAAAATTCACTTTGTGCAGGTACATCCAGGCGCGGCGCTCACACAATTCGATATGCTGGAAATGCAGTCCGTGCAGATTGAGGCGTTCGACGCGCTGGTAGAACGCGTCTTTGCGGGGCCAGTTGAAAACGCTCATCAGATGACACCGTGTGCTGTCTCCCATCCTTCCCCAGTATCATCCAATAACACCAGGCGCGTCAGCTTCACCAATTCTGCTGCCGCTGCCAGCGCGTCCGGGTATTTGCGCCAAGCCATTGCGCCTACACCAGATTTATTCGCCAGCATCTCACACCAACTTTTCACCAAATCGTCGTCGCTGCGACTGTCCTTGTTTGGCACAGTTTCTGGAGCTCGGTGCGGAAACAATAGTCGTTTAGCGCGGCGTGGCTGATAGCCATCCGCCTCAGCAAGGTAGGCATCCAGTGGCGCGTTAAGTTGAATTTCTTCTTCGCCCTGATCATTGATACTACTGATGCACTCTTCCAGAATTTTCTGTCCGATGCGATACAGCACATGTTCAGGAATGCTATAACTCCCCCCGTTCGGTTCCCGCAGCTTGATCCGGCGGCCAATGGTGCGCAGGTTGTACGCCTGTTTCTTGTACTCAGCCAGCCAAAGACGAGCGTATCGGTCGAACATCGTGTCTTGTTGCAAGGCTTCCACCTGCTTGAGTAGCCCTGCAATCTTGCTAGCCTGCTTAGGGCTATGTTCAAACAATCGTTCCCTCAGGTAACGGTTATAGCCCTTTTGCTGTTGCAACATGAACCAATACAGCCCTGCCAGCCACACCGTACGTTGAGGCAAAGCACCATAATCGGCCAGCTCTTCGTCTTCCTCAACGGCGAAACGCCGTACCACACTGCCTTTAAGCGTTTTAGACAACTCATCGATCACGCAGGTCTGACCATCTCGCTGCTCTGCCCAACGCAACAGCTTGGGTAACCAGGTGAGACGCTTTCTTAAGCTTTCGTCCCAGCGCAACAACACTACACCCGAGAAGTCACCACGTGCCGCCCGTCCATAGCGCTGCAAAAAATTCAGCGGTTCGAAACCCGGCTCCATGAACAATAAATCCGTGTCGAAGGTTACGCCCATCTCCACACTGGCGGTAGCAACTAATATTTTAAAATCGTTTGGGTTATGTTGCGGGCCGGTGGTGAATTCCCGCTCCGCAATCTGTCCCCGGCCACTGTCGTCGATACTGTTCACCAGTAACCGCTGGGTGCGAGAAACTCCCAGCTCATCAAAAAATGCAGCTAAGCAGTCAACCTGTAATTGCAATTCTGTAACGCTGTTGTAAATCACTACCACCAATCCACGCTGTGATTTGGCAGTTTGGTTTTGGATAAGGTTGGCGTGGGCTTTAAGCAGGCTGTACATATCGGGCACACCCACAAAACGCAAACTTACATCGCCATGAACAATGCGATCCTTGCCTTCCGCGATTTTACAGCTGACCACATTCTCCTTGAGCTGCTTAATCGCACTTTCCGGGATGCCAAGCCGGCGCAGCACCGGCTGAATTTCCAGCGGGGTAGCAGACAGAAAACTCAGCTTCGCTCTCGTCATGGGGAATACACACGCTAGCTTAGCCAAGACCGCAGCCATACCGTAACCGCGCGGATCAATAGTATGAAACTCGTCGAATACGATATGATCGAACTGCGTCAGAAAATCCAGAGGCCCGGTGTCAGATAAACCTAAATCCAGACTGCGGCGTAACAGAATTGCGCTGACTGTTTCCGGGATGGCGATAATCATCTCGCCACCCTCGCGGGCATCATCTAACCCGTAAAGTTGGCGAATGCGATATCCAGTGATTTGTTTCTCGCCAATAACACCCTCTTCTCGCAAACGCCTGGTTTCGTCGGCGCTCCACAAAGCGGTTTTGGCTGTCCGCTTTCCCTCGCTCCAACCCTGAGATTTGAGAAAATCGCGCAGGCTGTGCAAAAGATTCTGCGCTAGCCGCCGGGTTGGGACGATGAATAAAACCCGCTGTCCTACCAACACAGCACGCTGAAAAACATAACTCTTACCCGCCCCAGTAGGAGCGTCGGCAATCCGGATTTTAGACGGGCAATTGAGTAAGTCATACTGCAAGGGGGATAGCCCATCGTCCAGACTGCGCACCGCGTGGCGGCAAATCGTAACGGTGTTCATATGTGCTGTGCGGTTCACTTTATGCTGTTGACTTTAATTACACACTTAATGCCATTGGCTCACATGTGTCTCAGCCACATCTCTGGCCATCCCTGGCGTCAATTGCAATTCGTGCAGCAAATACCGTGCGACCGGCAGCTCCTGCCCGAATAGTTTGGCAGTAGCAGCGTTCAGGAAAACTTCGCGCACTTCTTCAATTTCTCTAAATCGCACCATGCCATTTCGGTGTAAACCGATACGGATAACTAACTCATTCTGCCCAGTGGCCTTGAACGGGTCGAAACCATCTAAACCGAATATCACCCCGCTATATGTCACTCCAGGCGGCACTTCCTGAGTCAGGAAATACGTTGCCAGATTGCCTTTCTTTACCGTGTCTTGCAGAGCACGAGGAAAACCACCCTCTTCCTCCAGGTTCAAACGGCGCACCAAAGGTGACAGCAATTTAGGCGTGGTGGTGGTCAGCACCGATGTACGCCACGGCATAGCCCGCAAATGCCGCTGATAATCCTTCGGTGGTAAAGCGACACTCGCTCGCACCATGCCCAGGGTTGACGCCAGCCCGAAAGCTATGGCTCGGTCGCCGATGATTTCAGGAAGTGTCGCTGTGCCACTGGGTACGGCGGTACTGTGATACATGAACGGCGTCAGGGTTTCCGCACAAATTGGGATCGCTTTGACAGACATCACGAGGCTTTCTTCTTTTTCTCAGGTTTAATGAACCAACCATCGAAAAACTCATCGAGCTTACCTTTGGCGTACTGGTAGTCTTTTTGCAGACTGCGGAAATCTTTCTCGAAACGCTCCAGCAATTGACTTTGATATGCCGTGATCGCCTCAGCATCCATATTCAGTTGGTGCACAGCACTCAATTGTTCATGCAGATGATTACTGAGTTCCCCCACATCCTGAGTCAATGTTTGCGGTTCCTTCGGTAGCGTTTTAAGCAACTCATACGGTGAGGTTTGCACTTGCTCGAAAGCATCTCCGTACAGCCCCACCAAATGGGTGCGGATATTGGTACCAGTAATGGAAGTCTGACCGCCATAAGTCCCTGCCACTCCCAGGCACAACAGCAGATGATCTAGACCAATGCGCGGTAATACCCGGCCACGAGTGGAAAGTACTTGTACCAGCAAGGTGCCGGGAAGGACAAAGTTAAACAGAAAACCGATATTTTCACTGTTTTCCTTTTTTTCATCGTTAAACAGTGTTCCAGATTCCATAGAGTGAATACGCGCATGACTGCCAACACATAATTCTTTAGGCAATATACTAAGTGCGTCGGAATAATTTACTGCCGCCTTAACCGGCAGAATACGTTTATCCTGTACGGTGGAGTCACCGAATACCAGTGTATTCAGGTCGTACACAGACGAGAGCTTATCCTTAGCACGTAATTGTGTTTTGTTTTGCGGCATGGTACCGCCGCATTTGAGAGCACGTAGCAATTGTAGACCACGCCCGCGTTCCGGGTACTTGAATTTGTTAGGCACCGCTCGCACATGCGGCTCGGAACTACCAGGAATTTCAATATCGGTAATACCATCTTCAAAATTTCGCGCTACAAATGGCGCAATAACTTCTCGTACTAAAACCAAGTTTACTGCACCTAAGTTTTTTAATTTAGGATGTATGTATTCTTTATCTTTTCTATCCACCTTCTCACCGAAGCTGGTATCAAAAAGATCGTCGATATTGCCTAAAAAATTTTCAAATTCATTTATTTGGTTCATAACACGCTCCTAAATCAAAATAAATCGCTTTGTACTGCTTCCGGTTCATTTTCGTCATCACCGTTGACTTTTTCTCTGGGTTGGTAGCACTGTATAAAAGCCATGCGATAAATGCTCTTGATGTTGCGTAATCGTTCCAGGCTGGGAATGCGTTCTTCAAAACTTTCCGGCCACACAGATTCGACAAAATACCTGGCTACATCCATACAAGCTGCCGAATAATTATCGGCCTGCCAATAGGCGCGGGCTGCAAAATCGCCACGCCGGCTCAAGGTACTTTCCAGGCGCTCTGCAATACCAAATTGCAAGACCTGTCGTTCTTCTTGGTCGTCCGCTTTCAAGCGTTTTGCCTTACGTTGCGCGCTCATAAACTCCAGACATGAATCTAATACTTGTAGCTGCTTTCGCGGGGTCGATGAAGCCCCTCGATTACGCTGAATCCGATTGGCCTGGCGGGCAAATTCCCCAACACCTTGTCCGATTTATTCATCTCATCATCGTTTCACCTTTGAGATATGCAAAATATTCCGCTAACAAAGCATCCTTGACCTCACGCTTCACCATATTTTCTTCCTGTAAAGCCACCCACACGCGACACAACCCATAAAGCGAAGTACGTGGCGCAGCGGCCTACAAGTGCAGCACGTCATAACCCAAGCTATTGGTATTCAAAATTACTTGTGCCAACTCTAAACGATTAATTGCCCTAGAATCTGCTCCAAACGCAACTCCTTGGCATATACTCGACCTGTACCTTCGTGAAGTAATTCTCCCAACCATTCCGGCAACGCATCGAAATAAAAAAACGCACGGCTGTGTGTCGGTAGACCACGAAAAATATGCATGGGCCGCCCCAGCCGTAAGACACCTTTTAGCAGACAATAAAGCTCCTTTACCTGTGCTTCAGTGTTTCCGGCAAAGGACTCAAAACGGGCAATTCGACAACGCCCTTTGTATTGCACCAAATCATCGATTCGTCCGGCTCAACACTGGTTAAATCTTGCAAAGCAACAGTACGTATTTCCTTATCGCTGTCCAATGCTAACCCCCCGAAGAGCCCTAAAGTGGTAGGTGAGGACAACATGGTTGGCAGTTCAATTTTTCTTGACCCTGGTATTGCTTCGTGAATTTTTGTACGTAAGGTGTACTCTGCGAGGAAATTGGACTAATTGGCGTATGTTTTTGTCATTTAGCCCCTCTCGGCAGTTATCACGTCCACTAAAAGCTGGCTTTAACACCAATATTTCAAGCTTCAAACCATCTTCAACTAAAAAGCCTTCAGGAATGGGTTGGGCAGTAAATAAGCAATACTCGTTTGCTTTCTCATTCGCTGCACTAACAACGGATGCAGCAATACGTTCTTGAAGATATGTTTTTACTGCTGGGACAGCTTTCTTCCATTTTATGGGTATAAAATTCTGCAAAGAAGGTAATTCATCTTTACCTTCAAGCCATTGATAGAAAAATACCATTCTCACCCCAAATTTCTTGTTTTATTTCATTGTTTTTAACCGCCAATGCCACAGCCCACAAAGCTATTAACACTCGTCTCCCATGACCGTATGAGATTTCGTTAATCCATTTCGGTGGTATTTCAGGGAAAGCAGCTTAATAAATATTTTTTCTCTGGTCTCGTAATCTGGAAAACCTTTCGGTGTATTTTTTCGATTCAGATTTAATAATAATGCAGCATGGGCAGCACGTCGCAACCAAAATTTTGCATTTCCTTGCATGTTCTGATCAGAATCGTACAACGTAACAAGTTTCTTTTTTTCATAATTTTGGGGTAGATTAGGGGATAAGCCATATTCTTCCATCAACTCTGCCAGCGAATCGAATATTTACTCTACATGCTACTACCTTGATCTGAAATAAGTTCTTTATATCATTGTGTTTAGCTTTCCGTGCTAGATAATTTTCAAGTCCTTTATGATCGGGTTGATCATTTAGTAACTCTGGTTCACCGCTAGTTTGAATATGAATTCTTAAGCTAAAGGGTAAATATCACACACTGTTTCTATTGCCTGTTCTATCACCGCCTCGGCCTGCTCTTCATACAACAGCACTAGCAAACGCCCATCGTGATGAATTTCCAGCAGCGGTGGTCACCCACTAAATCCCGGCTGCACAAAGCCAGTTGTTGTTGCAACTCATCCAGCAAAAACGGGTGATGTGGATCGTAAATATCCACTACCCGCCCGGCAGTGAACAGACGCCGTAGTTCTTCGCTACGAATGCAACTGCGGTCTTCACTCAACCGCTTGAGAACACCATCAATGCCTTTCTCGTTAGCTGGTTTATCTGGATCACCATCGAAAAAAACCCCATCCAGCTTGTCTGCAAGACGCACATACAAAGGCAAGGTGCCGTCCGCGTAGGCATCAGGCAAAATCTCCGGCAAACGCCGGTTAGACTGTTGAGCTTCTACTTTGTCAATAAGGTACAGCAGTTGCCCTGACGTCAATTCGATCCCAGCATGTTGCAGATATTTATCTATGCCGTAGCGCTGCATGCGCTCGAGACTTGCGCATCATTCACATCCTCTACGGATTGAATACGTCCACCTAAGCCCAAGTCCTTGTCAATATCGTGCATAAAAGCTAATACCGCGATCAGACGCAGTTTGCGATGTAGGTAGGCTTCTTCCATTTCGGGTTCGCGCCAGCCAGTCCAGAGCCGCGATCATCAAACCGCCGCGTACTACCGATAGCAAATGGTCGAGCAAGGTTATATTGGTATTGCGTAAATAACGCACACATTTTTCCGGATCATCAACCCAGCCACCTTTACCGCTAAGAGTCATTAAACGTATGGGGCGTGGGTCCTTATTACCTGATTTAATAGCTTTAACTTCTTTTTCGCTTAACGCTCGGCCATAT
Source organism: Gammaproteobacteria bacterium (assembly GCA_041396125.1). Lineage (GTDB taxonomy): Bacteria > Pseudomonadota > Gammaproteobacteria > Competibacterales > Competibacteraceae > JAWKZG01. The sequence goes on from JAWKZG010000010.1 coordinate 18,590, forward strand.
GGCGTCTGGCTGTCGGCACGATCTTTCAACACATGTGCCTCCACAACAGCTTCGAGGAACTCTCGATAAACTACTTCCGCTGCTTGCGTAGCGCGTTGTTTCCACCCACTCATCGTCCTACTCCCTGTTCTACCAATCCCAGACAGCCAAAACCGCTGCGTGTTTTTCGCCGATACCGGCATACCAGGCCAGGCGCAAATCTGTCTGCCACCCTCCAGCACAAGAGGAGCCTGCATGCCGATGACAAAACTCTTGCGCCCGTCCCGCAATGTTTTCAGGCTTACCAATACGGAATGACGCGGATTGGCGCGCAGGTAGAGCGGGTCCGGATACAGTTGCAGCTGTACCGTACGCCCGGCGACAGGCCAGTTTGCGGTTAATGACGTCGCTGGGTTGTTCCCCGACATCCTGCAAATTGCGGTGCCAACGCTTCTCTTTGTCGCTGCGTCTATCACGCAACACCAGTGGCGACAGCATCAGACATGCCAGCTGTGTCTGCTGCGGCAGAATAGGGTCAGGTTCTATTTGTATCTGCGCAGCGGAAAATTAATGCTGGCTTCACCCCAGCGGCGTTTAACCAGTTGCGCCGGATCGAGTCGGGAAAGAACGCGTGCCAGACCAGCATCCGCCGTGGAAATGATCAGACTGTGGACAATGCCGGTATGCCCGGTGCCAGCCCAGCGGTGCAAATGTCCATGGTTTGGCCTGATGACCGATAAGCTCGGCACTATTGGCTCCGGCAGCAATCAGGCCATTGACGACAGCGTCGTGAATCAAGTCCTGATGGTCATATTGTTGAGTAGGCCCACCTTTAGGTAGATGAATGCGGATTCGTAACATCATGTTTCCTGCGGCTATTCATGTGCAATAGTATTGCATAAATATTTTACCTATTTAAATTTAAACCACACATGAAACGTGACACATACAGGCGTTTTGCGTTTATTGAAACATGTCTATACTGGGGTGCCGGAATTACTGCCCGGCAACTCGGTGAAACTTTGATATCGCCCGTCAGAATGCACAGGTCAGCATTGATGCTTACCGCAAAAAACACCCTGAAAATCTGCGCTATAACCACTCAAGTAAGCGACACGAAGTAACAGAAAATTTTCAGCCGCATTACATTAACCTGGAGCCACGACGCTATTTGAATTATCTGCGGGGGAATTCATTAAGCAACCAGTTCTGGGAAGATGAAGAATGGAGTGATTTAATAATCGAAGACGCGGATACCCTGTTTCGCCCGTACCTGGAAACAACTATCGTCCGCAAGGTGGTTAGTGCTATTCAGACGCAACAGGCTTTGCACCTGTACTATCACGCCAAAACGGGCATCCAACGCTTGAGCATCGCCCCAAACCATCTGGTATATGCCAGTCAGCGTTATCATTTACGTGCTTATTGCTACGACTGGCATAAACATATTGATCTGGTGCTGTCACGCATTCTGGAAGCGGAATTCTCCAGCGAAGACTGGGTGTCGTCTGAAGAAGACGAAGACTGGAATAATTACATCACACTAAAATTTTCACCTAATCCAGCACTGCCCACCGAGATGCAGGAGACGTTACTCTTGGATTTTCGGCTACGCAATAATGTATATAGTCTTACCGTACGTAAAGCGCTGAAAGCGTATATTTTGCGTGAAATGGAGCGCCTGGACTGGCGCTATAAAATCCCGTTGTGGGTAAGAACGGAATAGCACCACCATATATAGGCGATGAACAAATCACTGGTGACATTCAGCATGTGTTCTGCCGCTTCCAGGCAGAGGTAAAAATTTCTGAAAAGCCCTTTCCCACCATCATACTGATCATAAACTTTGGTCAGGTTAATTTCTGGGTTTCCGCCTGCGCGGGAATGACGGGTTTAGATCAGTTGTATGAATAAAATATTATATATAAGGAAGTTAATTTTTTGGTTTATGCAAATAAAAAATCATTTTAAATAGCCATCCATGCTTGCAAAATCAACTCATCATATAGTATTTTAAAACCTGAACATAGAATAAAAAACAAGATATTTCAAAGTCAAAGTCGCTATTAAGCGGAAACTAAAAAAGAGACAACGTACAAAACTAAAACCACCTTGCCAGCATACACAGACAAACAAAGGACACGACTATGAGACACCGTGTGACCATTGCAGCAGCCCTTGTCCTCTCCACCTTACCACCCTACCGGCGGGCGCTTGCAGATAGAGTTTTGAATATGCTCTCAAGCTGCCGTTTTGGAGCCGCAGGTTTCTTTCAGAGAGACATGTCACTCATCAACGTTCAATATGAGGGCCAGCGGGACGGCGGTATGCACATAGTCAACGGCTGGGTATCGCTGGGGCATCGCACAGAAAATTTCCAGTGCGTATTTGGTTCGAACAGCATGGATATCATCCAGTTTTTCGCTTATGGCAAACCGCAACCAGGTGTAGGAGGTGGTTCCGTTAGTGACCGCAGCCGCAAATAAAACATCCCGCTTGCATAAGCGTTAATCAGGAATATAGGCGAAGAGGGTCAACGCCGGAATGTTCCAGTAAGTAATATGAACCAGCCCTTTCAAGGTGACTCAAATTGCGCCATCGTAACTGCTTGATATACCAATACTCTGATTGTTTAGGAAGCTGCTAGTCAAGCAAGTTTGGTTACAAGAAATTTTACAAGTAATTGTTTTTAAATGTTTTATTTTTCACCTTGAAAGGGATTGCATCAGCTAACTAACATCAAGTTAACCGGATCGACTCATTTTTGAGATTGTGCAATATTGCGCGAAGCGCAAGCACAAGGGCTGTAAATGGGGAAGTTCCCGCGAGCGTGTTTTTGCGAGCGAGGTTGAATGCCTTATCAGAATTGGTATCTATAAAATTCAGTATTATCGTTCGATTCAGTATACATAAAGCCGTTTTGGTTAATACTTTTATAGACTCCATATGACCCTTTGCTACACCAGCGATAATTGATGATACATCACCTTCTTGCGCCATTAATCCAACTAAACCACCGACAACCTCACTCGCATACCCATGCCCCCAATATTTTTCTGATATTATATAACCAATTCGGATTTCCTTGTTTTTTTCCTTTATACCATACACAAATAAAAAACCTATGAAATTTTCACTCTGATTTGCAAATATTGCAAACACAGCACATTCACGCAAACGTTTTTCAAGCCACTCTCCGGCTTGTTTATTATCTGTGATACCTTGCCAATCAGGGGTAAATACCTTGTGACTTTGTCAGTCAATAAATCAAAAACTTCTCTATTTGATAAATTATTTACATCAACTAAAAAAACAACTTCGAGCCTTCCTGTCTTAAAATCCATATTCAAAACTAATTTCTCCTCTCATTAATGACAATATAGGTTCGCTCATATTGGATTCCAGGGACGTGAAAGCATTATAGTAGTGTGATGACTATACAACCATTAACGATCCAAAACTTAGTCAGCAATGCCCAATGTTATGAAACCGTTAGAGCCTTGCGCTGGCCCGAAGGGTACGCTGCCCGCACTGTGAATCATCGGAGGTGATCAAACGCGGCAAGGATGAAAGCCAACCCGAGCGTCAGCGCTATGACTGTAAAGCCTGTATGCGGCGCTTTGATGATCTGACGGACACGGTACTGGCGGGTCATCATCAACCGCTGAAGGCATGGATGGTATGTTTATATTTCATGGGCTTAAATCTATCCAATAGCCAGATTGCCCAGGAGCTGGGGTTGAACGAGTCGGATGTGCAGCAGATGACCGAACAGTTACGGGAGGGATTGAACAAAAAAAGCCCCTTCCGCTAGCCGGTGAGGTCGAAGTGGATGAAGTGTATCTCGTCGCCGGTCATAAGGGCCAGCCTGCAGCGGTTCAAGCCCAAGGACGCAAAGGGCGGCGCCGACGGCAAAGGGCGCGTGGGCGCGGGACTCAGGCCACAGAAAAAGCCGCCGGTGCTGGGGTTGATACAGCGCGGTGGCGAGGTGGTGATTCGGCTGTTGGAGAATGTCAAACAAGGGACGATTAAGCCGGTGATTAAAGCGAGGTTCAGGCCGGTAGCCTGATCTACACGGATGGTACCGCATTTATGATCGCCTGCCACAGTGGGGTTATGGCCATCAGAGTGTGAACCACTCCCAGGGAATACGCGTGATGACGATGGAGACGGTTTCTGTGAAGTCCATGTCAACACGATGGAAGGGTTCTGGTCGCTGTTGCGCTCGTGGCTACGCCCTCATCAGGGGTATTTCGCAGGCGAAGTTGCCGTTATATCTGAGCTTTTTGAGTTTGTACATAATGCCAGAGTCGGGGCAAACAGCTCCTTCAGAGCTGATTCGAACACTCGTCATAAGACCCCGGAATCAATATGAGCGTATAGGTTTAACAGGGAAAATCGAAGTGGTGAATGATTACAGGTAGCCTTCTTTCGGACGAATTTTTATGTTTGTTTATTTTTTAATTGCAGCTCAAAATATTGCTCTGTTACTTTTGTTCCCCATTGCATTCCATCAGTTTCTTTTTTTATTTCAAAACCATGTTTTCATATAAATGTCTAGCCGATTTCAATCCTTTAAATGTCCACAAATATACCATGTCATATGCAGTTTTCTCACAAAATGAAACAGCTTGTTCCATTAAAAAATTACCTACACCTTGCCCTTTAAGGGCATCTGACAAAATAAACCATCTAAAATGAGCAATATTCTCTTTTCTGAAGAACCATCAATTGATAATGAGCCTTCTATTTTTCCGTTTACAGAAACAGACCATATACAATCTTTTTTGGGGTTATAATTATTAATAAAATCGGACATTTCGCACTTGCAACCTTGGTTTCAAACAAATGCCCAAAGTTCCAATTTTCACCATAATATAACGCATGTAATTCAACGGTCTTCCCAATTACCAGGTACATATCCCGTTTTTGAATCAAATGTTGGCATTGATTAATTCCTTATTTTTTGATTTTGAATAGTCATGTAGGTTTTCGAGTACGTCAAACAGAAATAAGCCATTTGGATTTAACGCTCTGTAGACTCTCCAGAAAAAAATTACGAAGCATTGCGATTGCGTCAATTTCGTCAGCCAATGCATATAACAGTATTTCACCGGCCATTATAATTATGTCTGCAGACGGTAGCTTTGCATTGAATATACCAGATTTCAAAAGAGGCGGTTGAAATCCTTTTCTGTTCCCGTAAAATTATTTCTTCTTAAATATCAATTCCATTCAAGTTTTTACCATTATCATAAACTGAATCCAAAGAGAATCCCGCCACTACAGCCGAGGCCCAAAATATCAACAATCCTACCAAGCGTGCAGTTTTCTGATATGTCATCCAGCCGCCAGAGGAATCGAATCAAACCAGCGATCTTGGATTTCAGCAAGCTGGTTATAAAAAATGCACCCAACCAAATAGATGTTAATCTTTGGAGTTATGATATTGTAAATCCAGCGGCAGCACCAAGAATAAAATTTCGCCACGTACTTTTTTATTTGATTTCAAATTATAATTATTTCCGTTATTTATTTTTATGTGACTATAACACCGTTGTCAGGATTGCTAGGTAATACGCCGAATAACTTTACATGGGTTACCAACGGCCAAAACCCCACTCCCAATATGACGTGTAACAACACTACCGGCACCGATCACGGATTTTTCTCCGATACTGACACCTGGACAAATTATAGCCCCAGCCCCAATCCAAACATCATTTTCTATAGTAATAGGTCTACCATATTCTTGCCCCTGCCGACGAAGAGCTGCATCAAGGGGGTGTGACGCTGTTAATATTTGAACACCGGGCCCGATCAGGACGTTATCACCGATGGTTACTTTTGCCACGTCCAGGACGATACAGTTAAAATTAAAATAGACATTTCTCCCTAAACTAATATTTTTCCCATAATCACAATAAAATGGTGGAGTAACGAATACATCGGTATCTGTACCGAATAATTTTTTAATAAGGGCGTTCTTCTCAATTTCTCCTATATCCCTACTGTTCAATAGAGAACAAATTGATTGAGCCGTCTTCCTTTCTTCAGCGAGCTGGGGATCATTACTATCGTATAACTCGCCTGCCAGCATTTTTTCTTTTTCGGTACTCAAAATTCTTTTTCCTCCTAACGATTTGCATAATGGGTGGCTGCGAAGCAGATACCCCAGTTTATGTTTTTCTAGGTGAGTTACACGCCATTATTCGATCTTTTTTGACGCCAAGCAATATTCGGGAAAAATGCCATCGAAAGAATGGTAAGTAGCCCGGATAGAGTGAAACGGCATCCGGGTCCGCATTACAGTTGCCCATGGTGGATACATCGTTATCGGTTTGCCCGTGCCTGATTCCCGCCTGCGCGGGAATGACGGATTTAAAAAAACTGGGACGGGATGTTCGGCGGATCGTGACTCACCGAACATTAACCGAGCGCTTGGATTTTGCTGTTTATTCCTTATAGGGTGTCGTCAGCTCTGTTTCGTCGGTATCGACGACGAATACGGCAAGCAACCGCGCAGGTTCTGTAGTGCTTGCGTTTTCGCTGACCCCATGAAGATCACCGGGATACTCCGAAAAGCTTTCGCCGGCGCGATACGTTGTCACCGGCCCCTCGTTGACCTGACTACGGATTGCCCCCTCCAGAATCGTGGCATAAATGAAGGCGGAGTCGGGATGAATATGGGCGGACGATGAACCGCCCGGCTCGTATTCGACCAGCACGCCCCGGATGCTTTTGCCGGGGACATTCGGCAGTTCGTGGTCGTAGACAAGCATCACGCTTGACTTGTCATCGGCAGCATCATGGGCCAGTGCGCCGGTTACCACAGCGCTTGCCAGCGTAATTGTACAAAGGAATCGCTTAATCATGGTTTCTCTCCATTAAATACTCGGAAAAGTGTCAGGAATTTCGCCTCGATAATCGCTGCCTGATCGTCAGGCTGCCGCATGTTCGGGAACCGCAGGATGACTTGCAGCCGCACCGATTTGCAGCCGGTTCCAAAGATTGATAGCGCCGATTGCGATTGTCAGATTGGCCTGTTCGGTCTCGGTGAATTGCTCTTTGACGAGACGATAGTCCTCCTCCGGAGCGCCTCTGCTCGCCACCGAAGTCAGGGCCTCGGTCCAGGCGAGTGCCGCCCGCTCACGGTCGGTATAAAGCGAGGATTCCCGCCAGGCGTTGAGCATATACAGCCGCATCTCGGTTTCACCGGACTTGCGGGCGTCGCTGGCATGCAGGTGGATGCAGAAGGCGCAGCCATTGATCTGCGAGGCGCGCATTTTCACCAGTTCGAGCAAGCTATATTCCAGATTGCTGACAGCGATTGCTTCTTCCACCGCCAGCAAAGCCTTGGTGGTGGTGGGCGCGGATTTAAAGGCATTAAAACGTTGCTTCATTGGGAATTACTCCGTGAGTTACAGGGTGCATAAACGAGAGGCAGTAGCAGGCGCTGTTTTGCGGCACTGATTCAATGCTGCGGCACTGCAGCGCGCAGCCAGTCCTTGAAATGGGTCGGGCCGATAGTCGGATGATCGCCGGGGATCAAGGATTGATCGCTCAATGTCACACCAAAGTAGCGCGCCCGGACGTCCGCGATCACCTCACGGCTATCTTTATTCGCCGCCAGGACGTCTCGTGCAATCGCATCCAGCGGAAACTGCTCGGGCCCTGCCACTTCGACGGTGCCATTCACCGGTTTCGCAACGGCAAGTTTTGCCAGCGCCGCCGCGACGTCGTCCGCTGCGACCGGTTGCACCAGCGCCGGCGACAGACGAATGAGATCACCGTCCACGCCTGCCTTGACGATGCCGGTGATGAACTCGAAAAACTGCGTCGAATGCAGCAGCGTATACGGAATTCCGGAGGTTCTGATAAGGTTCTCCTGCGCCATCTTCGCGCGGAAATAGCCGCTTTCAAGAAGACGTTCGGTTCCGACAACAGACAGCGCGAGGTGATGCCCGACCCCAGCGGTAGCTTCTGCGGCAAGAAGATTGCGGCCAGACGTCTCAAAAAACTCCAGGGCGGCCTTATCCTCGAAGGATGGCGAATTCGCCACATCAACGACGACTTTTGCACCGACAAGCGCCTCGGCCAGTCCCTCACCGGTGATCGTATTCACACCCGAGTCCGGCGATGCAGCCAGAACGTCATGGCCCTGCGCTCGAAGCTTTGTTACGAGCTTTGATCCGATCAGGCCGCTGCCACCAATAACAACTATTTTCATCTCTTGATCCTCTGTAATGCCTCAACCGATGCAGTTGAGAGCGAGGCCTGCAGGATGATTGAAATCTGGCCGGAAATCCTTGCGCTGGTCTTGCATTTTGCCTGAATTTCTCTTGGCTTTTTGTCCAGGAATTCGCGCCGGGACTGTGCCATAATTTTTTCCGGGTTGCCCGTTGTCGCCCGTGAATCCTATTCCGGTTCTGCGCACACGCACAGGCCCAAGGAGCGCCGAATGTTATTCATGTTCGAAGACTACCAACTCGACCTCAAGCGACGGGAACTCTCCCGTGGAACCGAGACGATTGCAACCGGGCCGAAAGTCTTCGATCTGCTGGTTTACCTGATCGAGAACCGTGCGCGTGTCGTCAGCTGGGACGACCTTCTTGAAACGGTCTGGGGCGGCAGGATCGTCTCTGAATCGACCCTGGCCAGTCATATCAATGCGGTACGCAAGGCGGTGGGTGACAATGGCCAGGAACAGCGCCTGATCAGAACCGTCCCCCGCAAAGGATTCCGTTTCGTTGGCGAGGTCAGAGAAACCCGCTCACCGGATGCCAACAGCGCGCCGAATGAAAATGCTGCATCTGCCCCGGCCCTTCCTGCAGCGCCGTCCATCGCCGCCCTGCCCTTCGTCAATCTGAGCGGAGATCCCGCGCAGGACTACTTCGCTGATGGCGTGGTTGAGGACATCATCTCGGCATTGTCACGCCTGCGCTGGCTCTTCGTCATCGCGCGCAACTCGAGCTTTGTCTATAAAGGCCGGGCCATGGACGTGAAACTGGTGGGCCGCGAGTTGGGCGTGCGTTACCTGCTGGAAGGCAGCGTACGCAGAGCGGCCAACCGGGTGCGCATTACCGCCCAGCTCATCGATGCAACGACCGGGGGGCATCTTTGGGCGGACCGCTGCGAAGGCGTTATCGATGATACCTTCGAGCTGCAGGATCAGATAACCGAGCGCATTGTCGGCGCGATTGCACCACAGCTGGAGCGGGCAGAAATCCGTCGCGCGCAGCGCAAGCCGACCGAAAACCTCGTCGCTTACGACTACTATCTACGCGGCATGGCAAACCTGCATCAGGGAACGAGAGCGGCCATCAACGAAGCGCTGCCCTTGTTCTACAAGGTGATCGAACGCGATCCGGATTTCGCGTCGGCCTATGCGATGGCGGCCTGGTGTTATTTCTGGCGCAAGGTCAATGGCTGGATGGTCGATCGACCGCAGGAAATTGCCGAGGGTGCCCGTCTGGCCCGGCGGGCCATCGAACTAGGCACGGACGATGCGGTTGCACTCACTCGTGGCGGCCATGCGCTCGCCCACCTGGCCGATGATCTCGATGGCGGCATTGAATGTCTGGACAAGGCGCTCATGATCAATCCGAATCTCGCGGCAGCATGGTTTCTGGGAGGATTTTTGAGAGTCTGGCAAGGCGAACACGATAGCGCCATCGAGCACTTCTTGCGCGCCATGCGTTTCAGCCCCCTCGACCCGGAGATGTATCGAATGCAGGCTGGCATGGCGGCCGCGCATCTGTTTGCGGGGCGCTTTGACGAGGCATCGTTATGGGCGGAGAAATCCTACCGGGATTTGCCGAGCTTCCTGATGGTGGTCGGGATCATCGCAGCAAGCCATGCACTCGCCGGCCACACGGAAAAAGCGCGGCAGGCAGCGCAACATTTGCACCAACTCGATCCCACGCTGCGCATCTCCAGGCTTACGGATTGGCTTCCCTTGCATAGACCGGAAGATCTCGCCACTTTCGCAGAAGGTCTGAGCAAGGCAGGACTGCCGGAATAATCAGCGGCGTAACGGTCTGTGCGGTCGATTGATACCAATGGGTACCGCACGAAACGCCCTGCTGCGGGCCGGCATGAACCTGTATGGTAGTAGTTGTGGTACCTTTCAAGTCAGGAACTTTGAAGCCATCACTATGAAAATCACCCTTTTCGTATGGGGCCTCCCTGCTCCAAATCAGAGGCTGTTTCAAAAACGGCTGCTAAGCCAAGTTGCAGGTCTAAATCAATGAATCTGATTGAAACGCTGATCACACTCGCCGTACTGATTGGCTACCACGCCTATGTATTCCATGAGATTCGAACCGCCCCTGGCCGCACACTGCAGGGCACCGGATTGCTGGCACGGCGTGACTGGGTTCGCAGCGTGATGAGCGAACGACGCGACATTCTGGCCGTACAAACCTTGCGGAATCTAACCACCACAGCCAGCTTTTTTGCCTCGACAGCTTTTTTGATTGCTGTCGGCCTGCTGTCGTTTTTGCTCAGCCTCGACAAGTTGCCGGAAGCGTTAAGCGCGTTAAACCTTGTCGGCACTCTCAGCACAAAAACGCTGACGATTAAGCTGCTGCTGTTGGTTCTGAACTTTCTGATCGCCTTTTTCAATCTGACGCTGGAGTTACGTTACCTGAACTATTGCGCACTGTTGATCAATGTACCGAACGGTGGCGAGACAGCCGTTGCCCGGGTGGTCAACCTGCTGGAACGGGGCGCACGGCATCACACACTTGGGGTACGCGGTTTTTTCTTTGGTATCCCGTTGGCACTGTGGCTGTTCGGGCCGTTGTGGATGCTCAGTAGCGCCCTGGTGCTGGTAATCCTGCTTTACCGGCTCGATCACCATTTGGGCTAAGCCGCCATATTATTTTCAGACTGCCCCCCGGTAGTCAGGAGCATTGCCTTGGGTTTTCGTGTCGCCAGGATAAAAAAACTAAGTCCTTGAATTAGCGCTTAACCCCTTAACACGCCGCCGCGATTTTTAAGCCTAGTCGCATACGGATGGCGCGTCTTCGTTCGGCTCGGTTCTTAGATAGTGTCGTCAAGAGATCTGGAGCCATAGAAACAAAAGCTCTGATTTGTACGGCGGCGAGGAAGGACGTGCAGTATGTTTCGCATATCGGGTCGCGATACCACGCCACCGCTTTAGGTGCAGAACGGTGTTCAACAAGGTGGCGTAACCGATAGAGTTGGCAGTCATATTCCGTTTCACTTTGCGGTTTTTCTTAGACGGGATAGACCACCATCGTGCCTTGTTCGACAGCCTGTCAATGAGGGCATCAGTATCATACGCTTTATCGGCCAGCAAGGCTTCGGCGCTGAGTCCCTCGATCAATGCTCCGGCCTCTTGACAATCCGCTCGGGTACCCTTTGTAATACGTATTCGGACCGGCATACCATGGGCATCCACGGCAAAACAAATGTATCTTGGTGTTGAGCCCCCTTAGTGCGACTCATCGTCGGTTGCTCAAACCTCGAGCCCTGTGTAAAACGCTGTGCATGGGGATGCACTTTGACATGACTGGCATCGATCATCAGCCATTCGTAATCCGGCTCATCGACGAAAATTTCCAACAGCTTTTCCCACACCCCTTTATCTCGCCAACGGCAAAAACGGCGGTGTACATTCTTCCAGTGACCATAAGCCGGGGGCAGATCGCGCCACGGCGAGCCCGTGCGCAAGATCCAGAGCACGGCATTGATAAACTGGCGATTATCTTTTGCCACCATCCCCCAGCCGCCTCGCCGGCCCGGTAAATGCGGTTCCAGTAACGACCAGGTAGCCTCTGAGATATCATGACGGCGGTAGGCCGGTAGGGTGGCTGTGTTCATCGCAGCTCCTTCGGAGAGAGAAACCGCTTTATCTCATAAAATCCATACCTTAGCAATCCTTTGACGACACTATCTAGCCAGGCTGTTACTCGTTCGCATTCAGAAGAAACTCCAACAGCAATCTGACCAGACTGCTGCGGTGGCTAGACGCGGGCCAGACGGCGATGGGATAAGTTACGTCGGCAACGACCATTCCGCAAAACCCGGACCAAGCGACCGGCGGCCAGATCCTTGCTGACTTCTGCTCAGGGTAACTTTCTGCATGCCCAATCCGGCCAGAACTGCGGATCGGGCACCGCTATATGGAATTGACCAAAACGCGGGATTGTCCGGGCTGTATGGCGACCTCATCCTTACCTCGCTTCAGGATGAACTTTCGGACAGCATTTCGAGCAGCACAAAGTCACAGCGAGTAAGGTCCCCGACAACCGCTTTTTGATCGAGTCTAGGTAAGCGGGGGTTATGACCAGACAGCGCTCGAAGGTGCCTATCTTGCGGCTCCTCAGAGTACTGTCAGACATAGCTCCCAACCGGATGGCCATATCGAATCCTTCCGCCACCAGATTGATTTGCTTATCACTGCTGTAAAGCGCGTGACAGCGACATTGGGATAACGCGCAAGACAAACTGCCAGATGGCATTTTCTCGAGGGCTGTTTATCAGGAATGCGGGCATAGTTATCGTGATAACAGCGGTGATCCGCGCTGGATTATTCGGCGATGGCATCGAGTCCTTCCTCTGCCGCCTCGACCATGCGCCTCGCAGCTTCCAGCAATCTTTGCCCCTCGTGATCCCGTCAAAGACAGAGCGCGGGTTGAGCGTCGGAACAGAGACACCATGACGCGTTTCAAGGCTTTCACATGGTGGCTGACCACCGAAGTCGACAGCCGAAGCGCCCGGCCGGCTGCACTGAAACTGCCCTCCTCGGCAACCTTGGCGAGCTGGCTAGCGCACGCAGTGTTCGTCAATCATAGCTCACAGCTTTCGATTTAATGAGATAGTTATTCAAATTTATCCTATCTAGTCGTATACAACCCAGCTCCCTATTCTCCGCACCAAGAAATGCAGAAAGCGGGCAATCCCATGAACCAATCCGACGAAGGCCATATACAAACCTCAAAGGCGGTCCGTTACCCGCGTCAACTCTGCGCTCAGCCACATGGTGCCGGTAGAGTTCGAAACCCGGCAGGGTTTCCATTTCTTTGCCCTTTGGCACCTGTGCCCTGCTGGCCTGGAGAGGGGGCACTCACCTTGACTGTGTCTGGCGACGATATCGAAAAGCTCGAACAGGTGATCGGTAGTCATCTTGAGCGCTTTGCACGTTTCGCGACGCCCTCAATGTGACCTGGGAAGACACTGAATCCATATCCTCATGCGTTTTGCACAAACCAAACGTTGGAGAAAAACTAATGAATACACTAAAGGCCTTTTAATTCGCCTTATACCTTTAAATTTTCCGCCTTACCTGCAATCGCGATGATCAACGGCGCTCTGTCCGGTGGGGATTTGTAACCCCTGCTTCATCCTACCGGGTGAATTGCTTGCTCGATTCATGATCACGCCATGATGCTGGCACCTTTGCGGGCGTTGCTCTGAAGTCCACCGCGGTGTTGTGGTTAATGCGTAAGGACGCTGTTACCCGGCGTAGAAGCCGCTTTCGCTTATGCAACCCTGCAGTGCATACGCTCTATTATGTGATTGATCTGGGGTCGTTTTCAGCTGTTTTTGCGATATCGCAGTCTGCATTTACCGGGCTGGGTGGCCTTCGTCATTTTCGCCAGGCCGCTAAGTAAATGACCTCCAATAATGCTTCGACTTGCCGGCTCGGCCGCGCCTGAAGAGGTTGCTAAACAGTCGTCTATCTGGCCGCGTGACCTGCTCGAACCGGATTTTTATCCACAACACTATTGGCCCGCCCGGATGTACCGTGTGCACGCTGGCTGCCCCTGGAAATATACCGCATCTGAAAACCACAAGTTCCGGGCGTTTGGCAAGTGCCGATCGCCAAGCGGCATCCTTATCCAAGGAGAAAAAGATTGGATATTCGCGATATTTGAGTTAGCTGGCGGCCCGGGGCATTCTGCATTGAGTACCGAGCTCTACGGTGGTCTTTACGCTGGGTCAAAGCCTTGAACCCGGATTGGTTCAGGGGCGGTTTTTCAGGACTCGTGGAACCTGGTGTTCTTTGCTTTGTTCGGTGCCATCATCGGCATCAGATATGTCTGGTACAACAGCAGATTGGGATAAAGATATTGGCTCAACCTGCTTACGTCAGCAGGCGATAGCGTCGGTTTTATTGTGACACTGCTTGTTCCGGGTATCGTGCCATTGTCCCCGGCGGGCTAGGCCCACTCCTTTGGTTGATCGCAGCGGGCTTGCTCCAACAGCAATTCTCCAGGGTTCTCAACGGATTATCGTCGGAGGAAACAGCATGAGCACCGCCGTAACTGCCGTCTCCGTACAGTTTCTCGTATCAACCATCGCCAGTTTCCAGATTGCGATGAACACAGGCGAACCTGTCATCGGGTTTGCCTGCACCCCAGAGCATAGCGAGGGGCTGGGCATTGACAATCCGCCCTGGCGACTATGCCAAGCCCGAACAGTTGCAGCCTCTCAAAGGGGTGAAGTCACGCCCCTGCTTGTGTCGGGCAATGGCGCACCGGAGGAGCGGATCGGCCAGCATCGCAACGTGATTGAGGCCGCAAAGATCGCCAATGGTAAGAAGAAGATCGTCTACACCAGCGTGCAGGGTGCCGAGACGGGAACGGCCTTCTCCCCGGTTATCCAGAAGCAACCGTCGACCGAGGCGGATGCGGGCGCAATAGCGGCCAATCGATTGGGTCATCGGCCGCAACGGCATCACATCGAGCCGGATATAGAGTATATCGAAAGCTGTCCGGAAGGTTACAGCCTGCCATAACTGCGGTGGTGGCCGATGGGCTACACCACACCGTCCTGAACTGGCCTTCGCCTATGCTTCCGCATGTTGACTGGAGCCGCACACAACGGCAAATACCCTACCTGCTGCAGTGGAACCCCAATGACCCAGGCACAGCTGGCGGACTATCTGAACCAGGCCTTCGGCACCGCACTGACCTATCGTTCCCGATGTCTGTCGATGAATACAAGGCAGACCGCATCGCCGAACTGGGCGAGTCTGATAGGCACAATCATCGCCGGGATCTACCAAAGCATCCGTGAACGGTGCTTCTGACAATCCCAGCGACTTTGCAACCACCGAATTGGATGCCCGCACCAAAGCTGACGACTACTTCTCGTCGCTGCGAAGCTTGAACCTCACGCCCAATCAGCGCTAATCACACGTAAATTGAGTATGGAAATCTGTGGGTGTTGCCTGTCAGCCGGTCTTTTGACCACCGTAATGTAACAAGCCCTTCGCTGCGGGGATGCAGCACGCAGCGTCTTCGGTCAGGCTCGGTTCCCAGTGATCAATGTTCCGAACGGTGGCGAAACAGCCGTTGCCCGGGTCGTCAACCTGCTGAATGGGGCGCGCGGCACCACACACTTGGGTACGCGGATTTTTCTTTGGTAAATCCCGTTGGCCTTGTGGTTATTCGGGTCGTTGTTGTCAGCAGCGCCCTGGTGCTGGTAATCCTGCTTTACCGGCTCGATCACCATTTGGGCTAAGCCGCCATATTATTTCCAGACTGCCCCCGGTAGGTCAGGAGCATTGCCTTGGGTTTTCGTGTCGCCAGGATAAAAAATACTTAGCTCTTTAGCGCTTATCTCTTAACGCGGCGCCGAATTTTTTATTCAGCAAACCGGTCGCAACTTATAGCCTTGGTGCAGTAAGTAGCCCGGATAGAGTGAAACGGCATCCGGGTCCGCATATCAGATGCCTGAGAATTTACTCGCGGTGTTTGTTCCCTGGATTCCCACCGGCGCGGTAAATGGCGGATTTATTATTTTTCACAGATTGTTTATTGGACATTTCGGATAACGCCCGTTCGGCCTTCGCTATAGCGCGGGTTACTTCGACAATTTTTTGATCCCGCTCTAGCCAAGGTCTCAAATCCTCGCCCGTTTTCTTTCTGCCTGTACCCCTTCCAGCAGTTTTGCGATGACCTCCGGTGTCAGTCGTGGATTGCCCAGGTCATCCCACCAGCGGTGAAACGAGGGGCCAAACCGCTCACAAAACACCCCCATCCCGTGGCCGCCACTGCCCAGGTTGAACAGCATATGCGGTCCCATCACCGCCCAGCGCAGACCGGGCCCGGCAGAGACTGCTTTATCGACATCCTCAACGCTGGCGACGCCTTCCACCACCAGGTGAATAGCTTCTCGCCAGAGTGCTGCCTGTAAACGGTTGGCAACATGCCCAGGCACTTCCTTGTTGACCCGGATCGTGGTTTTGCCACAGGCGGCATAGAACTGCTCGGCCCACTCCAGCACCCCTGGTTCCGTTTTCTCGTTACCGAGGAGTTCAACCAGCGGGATCAGATGCGGAGGATTAAAAGGATGGCCCAGGATCAACCGGCCCGGATTCTGCCAGCCCTGCTGCATGTCTTTGACCAGCAGCCCGGAGGCACTAGAAGCAACCACGGCCTGCGGGGCCAGGTGAGGCTCGATGCGCGCAAAAATATCATGCTTGATCTCGATTTTTTCCGGCACACTCTCCTGGACGAATTGTGCCCGCACAACCGCCTGCTCCGGGCTGTTAAAAAATCTCACCCGATCCGGCGAGCCGTTTGCCGTGAGGCCAAGTTGTTCCATACTCGGCCAGGCCTGGTCGATATAGTCGCGCACAAAAGCCTCTACCGTAGCGGAAGGATCATAGACATCAACTTCCAGTCCAGCCGCCAGAAACAGCGCGGTCCAGCTGGCACCTATAGTGCCGGCACCCAAGATAGCGGCGACTTCTACGCCCTGGGGAAAATCGGTTCTGATGCTCATTGTTTTTAACCTGTGTTCTTAAGCTGTTTTTATTAGTAAATTCAATCTGCAACTTTCTCTAAAACAAACCGGCTCTAAAACAGACCGGGCTGGCACGAGGATGCTGCTGTCAGCCCGCCATCAATAACTAAGGTCTGGCCGCTGCGGGATCTGCTGTAACTCGAACACGGGACGGTCGTCACGTTACACCGGCAACCAGATTGCCTCCTGCTCCAGCACCCGGCCGTGACGTTGCATTGCCTGCAGCAGTCGCAACACCTCAGGTTCCAGCGCCAGTGTAGCTTGCTGCTCTTGCAAAATCGGCAAATCGCGAGCGGTCGTCGGCCATAAGTCCCGATTGCCATAGCGGATCAGACGGGTTTCCCAGTCCGGCATCAGCCATAAGCGGACTGTCGCGCCCAGACGCGCCTTGAGACGGGCATAGTTCTGCAGACCAACGCTGTCATAGTCCGGAAAAAACCACAGCGGCGCAGCCCGTGGTCGCTCTGCCAGCCACTCGAGCAGCCCGTTAGACAATTGTCCGCTGTAATAGGTAATACTGGTATTGGCACCGCCAGGCAGCCAGTCGAGACGGTCAAACAGCGCCTGATTTTCCACCAGCCAGAGCGCCCCCCCGGTAGTCCAGTTGTTATGCCGGTGTACGGCTAGCGCCGCAGCGCCCAGCTGATCGGTCGCCTGGCGCAAGTCGAGGCGATGACCGGCATCATTCTGCCAACTCACCGGTCCGGGTCCCGCTTTTAACAGCAAATAGCACACCGCGTGACCATGGCGGGCGCTCTTGCTGGAGCGCGACATCGCAATGTTACTGGCCCGGTTGGGTAAATCAGACGCCAGCGCCGTTGGCTCTATCGGCGTGAGATCACGCCAATGCCGCTCGATGATAGCCGACTGGACAATTTTATACACCACACCCCGGCCGCCAGGCTGAATCTGAACGCTGCCAGTCTGCCGGGCGAAGTGCTCCAGAGCCTCACGCTGCGGCTTTGTTAAGGCTGATCCGGCCAGTTGCTGAGTCTCACTCTGGCGCAGTTTTCCGAGTGCCTTTGCAAACTGCGGTTCATACGTTGCCCCCATCCAGAGGTTCCAGTATCTGCCAGTACTGGCGGCTGATGTGATTGCGACCTTGCCGGTGCTGAATCGGCACACAGTAACGCACCGTGGTCAGCGGTGCCGGCGAGGCAAAGATCAGGGCAAAGCCGAACTCCCGCGCGGTTTCGATCAGGCTGATCTGGTTGCGGGCATCCAGTGCCAGAGCTTCATCGAGGTAACAGACCGCCCGTACCTGATGACGCTTATCCTGCATCAGATGCAACATGGCCAGCCCGGTCACCAGCTTGGCCATCAGTACCGTGCCGTTGGAGGCAGCACTGTCGATATCCTGGAAGGATTCGGGCGGCTGGTCGATCTTGCCAACCACAAATTCCAGCCGGAACAAGTCCGCAACTTTCAGTCCCTGACGGGCATTACCCTCATTAACCAGGATCTGTTTAGCGCGCTCAAGCTGGGCATCATCCAGTATGCTGGCCTGATTAAACAGCTCGAAGCTATCGCCACTGTCAACCTGCGCAGCCGTATCAATCAGGATATTGATGGCTTCGACCAGATAGGTTTCATCTTCCGGTTCGATCCTGAAGGTTTTCAGGTCCGACAACTGGCGGTGACCGATCAGACGGTTGAACTCGCGCATCCGGCTTTTAAATGCCAGCAAGCCGTCTCTAAGCTCCCGCAGACTGGCGGTGACGTTGACCACCGCGCTGCGCGCCTTTTTCTCCAGCACTTCGGCTTCCTGCGGCAGCTGCTGGCTGAAATTAATGATGTAACGCAGCTCTGCCTCCCGGTTTTCGCTGTACTGGTACTTGGTGAGCCCGCCCGCGTGCAGTGCAGCCAGCCCATGCTGCAACGCATTGTCCAGCTCACGTAACTGGCGGCAGTCGCGCTGGTAAATCTGCAGCTTGTCAGCCAGTTCATCCAGTGTCCATTCGGGCTCGCCCAGCCAGGGCTGATGATCAAGCTGTGCCAGATAGCTGAAGGGCTCGCCACTATCGCTCCGCTGCCTGCGCGCCTGCTCGATGCTCAGCTGTTGCTGTTCGAGGCGGGATTGCGCTTTGCCCAGTGTATTAAACTGTTCCCGCAACTGCTCGGCCGTCTCCTGGGAACGGGCCAGCGCATCAATAACCTGGCGAAGACCGGCGTTCAGCTCGGCCTGTCGGGCCTGACGCTCGGGTACCGCAGCCAGCAAGGTCTGCAGCGTGTCGTAATCGGCCAGCTCCTGTTCGAGCTTGCGTTGCTCCTGCTCCAACCGCTGTTTTTTCGCCAGAGCCTGTGCCATCTGCTCAGCGGCCTCAAGTTGCTCGGCCAGCGCCGTTAATTGCTGCCCGACATCGGCCAGCCGTGCATTAATTTCAGTCTCGCTGAGCTGACTATGCTGCGGACTCAGTGTCTGCAGCGACAGGCTCAACCCGGCCAGCTGCAGCTGCTCCGCAGCGCCCTGTGCCAAAGCCTGCTGCAGCTGTGCCGTATCCAGCTGGAAATCAGCCGGGCCCAGACTCATCACCGGCGCACTCAGTACCCGGTTCAGACGGTCGAGATCCGCTGCAGGCAGGGCTTCGCTCAGACGACGATAGAGATTGTCACCCAGATTGACCAGCTGCTGCTGCAACTGGATCTGCTCGCGCTGCAACCGCTTCTGATCATAGCGGAGAGCAGTCGGGTTGCGGCTGTTAACCTGACCGATCAGGGTGGTCTGGGCATCCAGCCTGCGCCGGGCAGATTGCAGTTGTGCATCCAGCTGCTGGCGATCATTGACCAGCTCAAAACGCCGGCTCAGCTGCGCCTGCTGTTGCTCAATTGCCTTGAGCTCTTGCAGCTGCTGTTCGAGTCGCAATTTCTGCTCGGTCAGCTCGCGATCACACCGGGTATGCTGGTGCTGTGCTTCCTTAAGCTGGCTCTCCTGCGCGACCAGTGCCTGGCATTGTGCCCGGTAATATGACTGCCAGTCAGTCAGCCCCTGCTCCACACGGGGTCGCCAGTCGATCAGTTTGCCACGCAGGATGCGGCGTTGCTCGAACTGCTGTGCCAGTTGCGCAATCTGTTCGCGTTGTTCAAGCGCGGCCTGATACTGGGCCCGCTCGGCGTTAACCTCGGCAAAGGCTTTGTCCCACACCTGTTTGAAATCGATAGCGTCATGCGGCAGATCACGTTTGAAAATTTGCAGCAGATAGGCTTTGACATCACTGGAGTTCAGCTTGTCCAGACGCAACGTGCGGGTCAGCACCTGCTGAAAGACCTGTGCATCGGACGCGTGCTCAAGACGAAATACCGTGAAATCCGGCTCGTGACCGGTTCGCACCCGACGCCCGCCATACAGCAGCTCACGGAACTCCTGGCTGCTGTAACGAAACACCAGACGCTCGCGCCCGGCCAGATGCTTCACAAGTTGCGGTTGCGTGACCAGTGTGTCGTCCGGCAGACGGTAATCCTCTATATCGAGGGAACCCTGATAGGCGAAGTATTCGTAGTCATGAGCCGTCCCCTTGCCGACACAACCCAACACCACGGTGCCGCTTTGCGGCAGGCTGACCTCCAGCAGAATGTAGGCATTGTTGCCAGGAAAATAGAACCTGCGCGTCTTGTCGAAACCATGCGCACCGAAGTCCATGCGACGCCTGTCAATGATCAGCAGAAACTGCAGCGCATTGATCAGGCTGGTTTTGCCGGTGTTATTGGGCGCGATCAGCGATACCGAATCGTCTAGCGGCAGCTCCGCCCGCGAATAGTCGGCACTGTTGAGCAGCACCAGGCGCTGAAAACCGTATTCAATCATATCCCAGTATTTTTTTCCTCTGGCCCTTCTTCGGGATCAAAAGCGTACCCGGCCCGGCTGCTATCGTTCCGCTCGGCGGCCAGCGCCTCGAAATGATCCAGATAGCGGCAGACTGCCGGCAGCAATTGCCAGCGCCCACTGCTGTCTGTCCTGGCAAAGCCAAAACGACTGGCAGTCTCGAGCAGGCCCGACAGCGTGTCGATATCCAGCTCTTCCGCCGTCAGCAGTTCCTGATGCTGTTCGTAAACCGTCGCGAGCAGAGCCCGATCAATGATCCAGTCGCCAAAGCGCAGCAGTGGTTTGCCGGCATCGGCCTGGGTATCGAAAATCACCATAAACAGCAATGCCAGCTGGCGGCTAGCCTTGTTGACCGTGTTGCTGGCCTCTTCATTGTGAAACCAGGCAAAGCCCCGGCCATCGATTCGCAACTCGTAACCGAGCGCCTTGAACAGGTCACAGTAGTCCGTTTCTGCACGTTCCAGCTCTGCCCAAAGCGCAGGATCTGATACCCGATTAAGATGTCGGCCATTGCTGAACAGACGAAAGAGTTCCGCCAACTGGGACAGCTGATCAAGCTGGATAGCTTTTCTACTCATTTGGCGTGTAATTGATGAGGATAGTAATGCACCCGCAACGTGTTCAAATCACTGCTTATAAAATTGCTTTGCAGCGTGCAGTTCCAGCCCGGCTCACGCACCAGATCATGGTACAGACGCAGCAGTACCCGGTCGGACAGATAGCCATACTGCTGCTGTAACCAGAGCAGCAGATTCTCTACCGGCAGCGCAGCCTGCAATCGGGCTTTCAGGGCGGTCTCGTCGACCCAGTCAGCCGGTGCCTCCGGCTTTTCTGTCAGCTCGTCCGGAAAGGCCTGGATGCGGGGTGTAAACGCCTGCGCTTCGGCCATCAGTGCCCGCACTTCATAACCAACACCGATACGGCGACCGCGTTCCTGTCGCCACAGTGGCAACATGCTGGCCACGTCCCGCGCCTTTAACCCATGGCGTAAACCCTGTTTGCGAACCCGACCGAGCAAGTAGCTGATTGCGGCAGACAGCTCGTTGTGTTGGCGGGCTTCTTCCCTCAGAGGCAGCAGAGTGTCGGCACATTGCTGGGCAACCACCCGGCCCAGACGACGCAGCTCCTTGGCCTGATACGCCACTTGTCGCAACTGGACGCGGTGCGTGTATAACGCACCTTGTACTGACAGCATCTCGCTGGCGGCATCCAGCGTGTGCTCGGCCGTTTCCAGATAAGGGTAAAAAGTGCCCGAAGAACCGCTGTCCATCATTTCGTTCATCGGTTCAACATACTGGTCATAGGCTTCCAATACCGCCTGATAGCGTTTAGCGGCCGGCATCGCGGCATCGCTTGATTTGGCGTTTTCCGCCAGTTCCAGAATAGCGTGCCGATCCTGATCCAGCTGCTGACTGATGCGCCGGAACAACTCCGACAAACGCGCCGCCCCACGCCGTAATACATCATGATCAGCCCGCTCCAGACCTTCCCGCAACTGCGCCGTGGCCTCTTTGATCGCCTCGACACGCGCCTTGA
This sequence comes from Gammaproteobacteria bacterium, assembly GCA_041396125.1. GTDB lineage: Bacteria > Pseudomonadota > Gammaproteobacteria > Competibacterales > Competibacteraceae > JAWKZG01. The sequence goes on from JAWKZG010000010.1 coordinate 40,710, forward strand.
GCACCGAAGACAGGCCCAGCTCGTGCTCGCGGGTCAGGCCACGCACAAAATCCAGTACCAGTGGATTCAGTTGCAAACTGCTGGAACGGCTCAACCACTGCAACAGATCGGCATTGCACAGCGCGCGCAAAATGCCACCCGCTTCGTCTGCTTGTGTCTGCGGCTGGTATTTCCTGATAACAGCCAGCACATGACTTTCCTCGAAGGCCGTCAAGTCCCGCGAGGCGTGCGCCAGGGCTTCAATAATGTCCCAGTACTTGTGCAGGGAAAAAACCAGACTTTTGGGGGTGACCATGGGATGAGTTACCTGCTCCTGAAGTGTTCTCCTTGTGCGAAATATTGTGCCATAGTGTGCGCGCAGGGTGCTAATACTGCCTCTGGTACGAGATTTCCGACATTCTGTATTGTCCGGCTGTATTGCCGGCTTTCCACCGACGCGGGAATGACAAGATAAGGAATGAGTGTTTATATTTTTATCTTAATAACCATCCATTATATTTTGGCATACTACCTGCCCTGCCTATCGCAAATTCGTTTTTTGATGCGCAGAAAAATTTATTGATTGAGCCACAGGAGCGAGACATAACCATGAGCAAGAAACCGTTTGCGTCGTCTGCCGATCTCGGCCAGAAGACCGAAACCCTGGAAATTCTGGCCGACGGTGTTTACGCCCTGACCGCGGAAGGCGACCCCAATGTTGGTGCCATTGAAGCGGAGGATTTCATCATCGCTTTTGAGGCTCGCGCCACTCCTAAAGCGGCCAGCGACTGGCTGACGCTGCTGCGCCAGCATACCGACAAACCGATCCGTTATCTGGTGCTGTCGCACTATCATGCGGTACGGGTACTGGGTGCCTCAGCGTTTAATGCAGAAAGCATTATCACCCATGAAATGACCCGGTTTCTGATTGAAGAACGCGGCCAGCAGGACTGGGACAGCGAATTTGGCCGCATGCCGCGCCTGTTTCGTGAACCGGAAGGCATTCCGGGGCTGACCCGGCCCGATATCGTGTTTAATGATCGGCTATCCATACCGCTCGGCGGTGACCGCGGTAATCTGGAACTGGCGTTTTGCGGACGTGGCCATACGGCCGGTGACATTATCGCCTGGATACCCAAGCACAAAATAATGTTTGCGGGCGATCTGGTTGAGGCGGAAGCGGCGCTTTACACCGGCGATGCGTTTCATTTTGACTGGTCGAGCGCCACCCTGGACAAGGTCAAATCCTATCAGGCCGAGATTCTGATCGGCGGGCGCGGTGCTGTGGTGCGCGGTCGGGACAAGGTCGATGCGGCCATTGAACAAACACGCGGCTTTCTAACCGGGATGCAGGAAAAAGTCGGTGACGTGCATCGTCGTGGCGGCACCTTGCGAGAAGCGTTTGAACAGACCCATGCGTATCTGGCTCCTAAATTCGGCCGATGGCCTATTTTCGAGCATTGTCTGCCGTTCGATGTGAAACGCTTGTGGGACGAGCTTGACGGCACCGACTGGCCGCAGATCTGGACCGCCGAACTGGATCGGCAAGTCTGGGATCAACTGCAAAGCTGAGTTTTCAGTCATGCCTGCGAGCTACCAGAATCCCGTGTATGACTATATCCAATCGGACGAACAGCGCACGGGTCGGCCGCAACAGCATCCCGTGGTGGTGGTTGGTGCCGGCCCGGTCGGTTTAAGCGCTGCGATTGACCTGGCCCAGAACGGCGTGCCGGTTGTGCTGCTCGATGACGATAACACCGTCAGCCAGGGTTCGCGGGCAATCTGTTTCGCCAAACGCACGCTGGAGATCTTCGATCGTTTGGGCACCGGTCAGGTGCTGGTCGACAAAGGTGTTACCTGGAATCTGGGCAAGGTGTTTTGCAGGGAGCAGGCGGTTTACGAGTTCAACCTGCTGCCGGAATCCGACCACCACCGGCCAGCTTTTATCAATCTGCAGCAGTATTATCTGGAAGAATACCTGATCCGGCGTTTGCACGCGCTGCAAGCTGACGCGATCCGCTGGCAGCATAAAGTCATCTCGGTGACACCTCGAACCGACGGGGTAGCACTGCAGGTCGAGACACCGGACGGGGTATTCGCCATGCAGTGCGATTACCTGCTGGCCTGCGATGGCGCTCACAGCCCGGTGCGTACTCTGCTGGGCCTGGATTTCAAAGGCCAGGTCTTCCGGGACCGGTTTCTGATTGCCGATGTGGTGATGAAAGGCGATTATCCGGCCGAGCGCTGGTTCTGGTTCGAACCCCATTTCTATGGCGGCCAGTCGGCGCTATTGCATAAACAGCCTGATGATGTCTGGCGGATTGATTTTCAGCTCGGCCATGATGCCGATCCGGTCGAGGAGCGCAAACCGGAAAACGTCATTCCCCGTGTTAAAGCCATGCTTGGCGATGACCGGCCGTTCGAACTGGAATGGTGCAGTGTTTATACCTTCAGTTGCCTGCGTATGGAACGTTTTCGCCATGGCCGGATCATGTTTGCCGGCGATGCCGCGCATACCGTCTCACCGTTTGGTGCCCGCGGCGCTAATGGCGGCGTCCAGGACATTGACAATCTGATCTGGAAGCTGCGCCTGGTACTGGCAGGTCAGGCACCGGAACACCTGCTGGACAGTTATGACAGCGAGCGCAGTTACGCCTGCAACGAAAACATCAAAAACTCAACCCGCTCGACTGATTTTATTACCCCCAAAAATACCGCCAGCCGAGTGTTTCGCGATGCGGTACTGCAACTGGCCGAGACGCAGCCCTTCGCACGCGCACTGGTCAATAGCGGACGCTTGTCGACACCGGCGATGCTGGCTGACTCACCGCTGAATACGCCAGATGAGGCCGATGCCGGATTTTCCGATCAAATGAAACCGGGCACACCCTGCACCGACGCGCCGCTGCTGCATGCCGGCCAGCCCGGCTGGCTGCTGGCACAATTGGGCAACGCATTCAGCCTGCTGTTTTTCTGCTCCGAAGCACCGTTAAGCCCTGAAGTTAACGCGGCGATTATCATGCTGGCGCGGGCTAAGCCCGCCGTGCGCACATTGCTGATCAGGCCCGCGCCGGGCAGCCCAGCGATGGCTGGTAATGAGATGATTGACCAGCTGATCGACCATAAGGGGCTGATCGCCCGGCGTTATGGGACCAGACCGGGCTGCTGCTATCTGATTCGGCCCGATCAGCATGTCGCGGCACGCTGGCGGGCTTTTAATGCAGACAAAATTCGCGCGGCGCTGGCCCGTGCGACTGCGCAGGAGATGACGGTATGAACGAGAAGCTCAATACCCAGCTCAATATTCCCCAACCGGACGATTTTTACCATGAGCTGCTTGAGCTGCATCGGGATCTCAACGACGAGCAAAGCCGGCAGGTCAACGCCAAACTGATTCTGCTGCTGGCCAATCATATCGGCGATCCCGCTGTATTACGCGAAGCGATGGAAATTGCCCGGCGCGGTGTTTAGCTATTGTCCGCTCTGACCAGGATAGCGGGCCGATTGCATCGATACTCATCGAAGAGAATACAGGAGCAAAACATCTGATGAACGACACGAATTACCTCAGTGGCTTTGCCAACGAGTTTGCCACCGAAGCGCTACCCGGCGCATTGCCGGTGGGACGCAACTCACCCCAGCAAGCCCCCTATGGTTTATATGCCGAGCAACTCTCGGGCACAGCGTTCACGGCACCGCGTGGTGCTAATCGACGCTCCTGGCTGTACCGTATCCGCCCGGCAGCGATGCACCAACCCTTTCAACGGCTGGATAACGGTCATCTGGTCAGCACATTCAACGATGTAGAAACCTCGCCCAATCAATTGCGCTGGAACCCGCTGCCGATCCCCACGGAACCCACCGATTTTGTGCAGGGTCTGGTCACCATGGCCGGTAATGCCGGTTGCGGTATCCATCTCTACGCCGCCAATCGTTCCATGCGCGAGCGCTTTTTCTACAATGCTGACGGCGAACTGTTGCTGGTGCCGGAACGCGGGCGGCTGCATCTGGCCACCGAACTGGGGCAGCTGGACATAGAACCGCAAGAAATTGCCGTGATCCCGCGCGGCGTGCGCTTTCGGGTCGAGCTGCCGGACGGCGACGCACGCGGCTATATTTGTGAAAACTACGGCGCGCTGCTGCGCCTGCCTGATCTGGGACCGATTGGTTCCAACGGTCTGGCCAACCCGCGTGATTTTCTGACCCCGCGGGCGAGCTATGAAGACCGCGATGGCCCGTTCGAGCTGGTAGCCAAGTTCAAAGGCAATTTATGGACGGCCGAGATCGATCATTCGCCGCTGGATGTGGTCGCCTGGCACGGCAATTACGCGCCGTACAAATACGATCTGCGCCGCTTTAATGCTATCGGTTCGATCAGTTTTGATCACCCTGATCCGTCGATTTTTCTGGTGCTACAGTCGCAAAGCGATACGCCCGGTGTGGACAGCATCGATTTTGTGATCTTCCCGCCACGCGTGCTGGCCATGCAGGATACCTTCCGCCCGCCTTGGTTTCACCGCAACTTCGCCAGCGAGTTTATGGGCCTGATCCACGGTGCCTACGATGCCAAGGCGGAGGGCTTCGTGCCCGGCGGTGCCAGCCTGCACAATTGCATGAGCGGCCATGGACCGGATGCCGACACATTTGAGAAAGCCAGCACAAGCGACACCAGCAAGCCGGACTATATCCGGGATACGATGGCGTTCATGTTCGAGACACCGGCGATTATCAACCCGACCCGCTTTGCGCTGGAAACCTCGCAACGGCAACTCGAGTATTTCAAGTGCTGGCAGGGCCTGAAGAAAAACTTCACCGGCAAACCCTGATTCCCGCACGATAATCATAAGCCCGTCATGCCCGGCCAACGCGTTCTGACAAGCCGTATTGCCGTGCTGGGTGGCGGCCCGGCGGGTGGCACTGTAGCACTGGGCCTGGCACGGCTGGGTTACAGCGTTACCCTGGCCACCCGGCCCCGCCCTTTCGATGCACTCGAAGGCATCTCCGAGCGGGTGTTGGCAGGTCTGCGTGGTGCCGGATTCCAGCACGCTTTGCACGCCATACCAGAGCCCACGCCGCGCTATGCACACTGGAACGGCGTCAGCAATCAAGCTAATACCGAGCGCCTGGTCCAGCGTGCAAGCCTGGATCGGGCTATTCAGCAGGATCTTGAGGCCGGTGGCGTCCAGGTTCTATCAGGCCGGGTTCAGCGGGTAAACCAATCGGAGCAAGGCTACCAGATCGATATCACTGGCAATGGTGCGGGCTGGCAGCTGAACGCCGAGGTATTGATAGAGGCGCGAGGCCGCCGCGCACCTTCATCGGGTAGCGCCCGCCTGCATGGACCGGCAACTGTGTCCTTGCTGCAACGCTGGCAAGGCCCGCCGCTGCAGGACCGATCAGCTGTGCAGAGCTTCGCCGATGGCTGGGCCTGGATGGCTGCAAAAGCCGATGGTTATCGTTATCTGCAATTGACCCTGGATACTGAAAAGCAGTCACTACCGCCGCGCCAGGAACTGGCGCGGCTTTGCTGGGAGCGACTGCAGCAACTGGAATCGGCACAAGTGTTCCTGGCAGGGGCACATCCTGCCGGCCCGGTAGTCGCCCGTGCCAGCACCCCGCTGCTGAACCGCGAAGCTGTGGGTGAAAACTGGATTCGTGTCGGGGATGCCGCAATGGCGGTGGATCCGCTATCCGGCAACGGGATTTTTCAATCGCTTTCCAGCGCACTGCTGGCACCGGTCGTGATCAATACCCTGTTGAATAAGCCGTCCCAAAAAGAGCTGGCGCAGGCTTTTTATAACCAGCGCCTGGAACATTTATTTCTGCGCTTTGCCCGTCTCGGGCGGGATTTTTACCGCATGGAGGAACGCTGGCCCGAACGCGACTTCTGGTCGATTCGGGCCGCCTGGCCGGACAAGCGGCCAACGCACGCCGCGCCGGATTACAGTCCGCCCAGAGTGGAACAGCGCGCGGTAGTTTGCGACGGCTATATCGAAGCCCGGCCGGTCGTGATCACCGCCGAGCAACCGCTGGGGGTATGGCAGGTCGCCGGCATCAAAATCGCACCGCTGGTGGAACAACTACGCCACCAACCGCTGAACAGGCAGGACAATCCGGCAGCACAACTGCGCCGCCGCTGGCCGATGAGCGCCCGCCAGGCCGCTTACCTTGTCGACTGGCTACACCAGCACCGTCTGCTCTGAAGCTTAAGCACATCACCGGCTGAAATGGTGTGCAACACTGCGCTGTTGCACACCCTGCCAAACAATCGCGAAGAGTTTGTTTACACACACGTCATTTGTAGTTTGCCGTCATTCCCGCGCAGGCGGGAATCCAGCATTTACAGGGTGTGCCCACGCAGTACGCTATATGAGCAGACGCACTATGCGCCCATGTCGAACAGCAGTATTTCCGTGTCCGATGTACCGGTTAGCGTCAGGGTTTGTGGACCTTCGATAGCAACCCCATCGCCGGGGTATAAGGACTGCTCATTGATCACAGCACTGCCGCGTGCTACCTGCACCCAGCCTTTGCGTCCGGCTGCCAGTTCGTGTGAGACCGCCTCTCCGTCACTAAGCAAGGTCGCGTATAAGTCCACAGCCTGATGAATCGTCACGCTGCCGGCACGGCCATCGCGGGAACCGATCAGCTTCAGCTGTCCACGTTTGTCTTCGTTTGCAACCCTGATCTGCTCATAGCTTGGCTCCAGGCCTTTTTGCGCCGGCAAAATCCAGATCTGCAGAAAATGCACCGGCTCTGCATCCGAGGCATTGAACTCGCTATGGCGGACACCGGTTCCGGCACTCATGCGTTGTACATCCCCAGGACGCATAACGGATCCATTACCCAGACTGTCCTGATGTTCCAATGCACCGTCAAGTACATAGGAAATAATCTCCATATCCTGATGGCCATGAGTATCGAAGCCCTGACCAGGCTGTACCTGATCATCATTGATGACGCGCAACGGCCCGAAGCCCATAAATTTCGGGTCGTAATACTGGCCGAAGGAAAACGTATGGCGGCTGTTGAGCCAGCCCAGATTGGCGTGTCCGCGCGCTTCTGCAAGCCGAAGATGAAGCATGATGGCTCTCCTGTAGGTAAGTAAGGATTAAGAATGCGGGGTATTGTGCTACTGTTCAATATAGAAGACAATTACCATAATTAATTACATTATGTCTCCATTTTAGAGACAATAGGAAAATCTGGAATGGACAAATTCGAAAGTCTTCGTGCGTTCACTAAAGTTGTTGAAGCGGGCGGTTTTGCGGCCGCCGCCCGAGAGATGGGTTTATCGCGCTCAGTCGTCAATAAATATGTCCATCAGCTGGAACATCAGCTCGGTACGCAATTACTGCGACGCAGTACCCGGCAGGTCACGCCCACTGAAACGGGGCTGGCGTTCTATGCACGCAGCCGACAGATTCTCAGCGAGCTGGACGAAGCGATCTCGGCTGTCACCGAATTGCAGGAAAAACCAACCGGCGAACTGCGGGTAAACGCGCCGATGTCCTTTGGCACACTGCATTTGGCAGAGCTGGCGGCGGACTATATGGCGACCTACCCGGACGTACATCTGGAACTGGTACTGAATGACCGTTTTATCGACCCTTTCGAGGAAGGCTTTGATGTTACGGTGCGACTGGGCAAAACACAGTATGCCAGTAGTTTAATCAGCCGCGAGATCGGGCCTGTTAAACGCGTATTATGCGCTTCCCCGGCCTATCTCAAAGACCATGGAGAACCCGCATCGCCGAAGGATTTGAAAAGCCATCGCTGCCTGCATTATGGTTATCTGGCCTCTGGTACCCAGTGGCGGCTGCATGGCCCGGAAGGCCCGCTTTCCGCCTCGATCAACTGCGTCATGTGGTCAAATAATGGTGAAGTGCTGAAATCCGCAGCGCTAAAACACCAGGGTATCGCTTTGCTGCCGACCTTCATTGTCGGTGCGGCCCTGCAGAATGGCCAACTGCGAACTGTGTTGAACGACTTCGAGCCTGTCGATATCACCCTGTCTGCACTGTATCCGCGACACCGGCATCTGTCTGCCAAAGTGCGTTTATTTGTCGAGTTACTGGTACAGCGGTTTGGTGAGCGACCTTACTGGGATCTGGTGCAGTAGTGCAGCCAGGACACAGCGTTAGAGTCTATTCCAAAAACTCCATTTGAAACCGAAAAACAGAGCAGCTTGGACACGGTAACGGCACAATCACTACTGCGCATTGCTGTCGATCAGAAATTTTTTTCAGCCTGCAGCTGTCACAATCTCGGCGTTGTCAATGCCGGCTACCTTGGCCAGCTGTCTCAGTCTTGCCTGCACTGCATCGCTGTCGGGCAGACCTTCAGGATTCAGCACGTGCAGCCGGACAGCATCCGCATCAATGCGTAGCTTCGCGTGCTCAAGGATTTCGGGCACACTGGCCGAAAACCGGTGACCGAGCAGCAGCACCCGACCGAGAATTTCTGCTCGCCGTATCTCGCTGGGCTGGAGCAGCGCATCGGCCGCCGCCTTGACCGGGCCTTTCACTTTGCCACCTTTAGCGCCAGCAGTGTGACCGCCAGAAAGGCCCGTTCGGGATGTGAAATACCAATATGGAATCGTGGTGAGCCGGAAAAAGGACCTTGGCGTGATCGCGCCAGGACATATCAGTGAGCGCACAGGCTGCCAGCCTGAGACGCCGGTCGGATTGGGTCTCGCCGGGAAACAGATCCTCGGTCCAGCGTCCCAGTGCGGCGCTGAATTCCGGCACCCGCGCCACCGGCAGACCAATGGCCGCAGCGCCTTCGAGCAGCGGATCGAGCAGGCGTTCCTCCTGATCGAGCTGCGTATAAAGCCAACCCTCGCGCAGCCCGTAGGCCGAGAAAATCACCCGCTCGGGCCGCAGTTTCCGCAGCACCCGTGACATGACCAGCGCCGATGCCGCCAGCGCATTGATCCGCCGACTGGGCACATCAGGCAATGCCGCGACCTGGTCGGGCGACATCCGTGCGATCTTCTTGGCCAGTGTCCGCGCCCCCAGAGGCGGCAATTTCATAGCCGTGTACGACGCTGATCGGCTTCTCGTTCATCGCGATATGAACCCGCGCCAGCGCCCGCCAGCCACCGCCGATCGCATAGAGCATGGGCTCGGTCAGAAGTGGCGGCAGGTTTTCCTGCAGGATCGTGTCGATCCGCTCCTTTGGCAAGGCCGATGCTGTCGGCCATCATCGCTTGCACCGGCAGCGCCCCAAGCGGCATGCTGGTCGACGCTCGCCCAGCGCGTCGCCGATCACTTCGGCAACTTCCAGACTGCCACCGCCGATACTGCCGACCAGTCCTCTTGGCTGAAAAAAGCCCGAGATCACACCATGTGCGGTAAAGGCCGCCTCCTCCTCGCCGCTCAGGATGCGTGTTTCCAATCCGGTTGTTTCACGAATGGCATCGACCAGCTCGATCCGTTCTTCGCCCAGCTTGCAGTTTCAGTCGCGATGACATCGACCTGTCGTGACATCCATCGCCCGGCGATAGCATGGCATGAAAGCGCCGGATAGCATAGATTGCGGCGTCGATCGCCTCACGTCGCAACCGAAGCCTTTGCTGTCCGGTGCTTGCACCGAGTGCGCAAAACGATTTCTCGTTAAAGCGCGGGAAGGGGGCGCGACTCAGATCATCATAGACACCAGCTGGATCGGTGCCCGAGCCGATATCAATACCAACGCCGTAATGGCTCTGCTTGCGGCCGAGCACGCGCGCCGTAGGCTTGATTCCTGATCTCGCGCGATCGGTATCCCGGCGCGCGGAAAGTCCGTAGGCCATATCATTCATTTTTAGCATGTGCCGGTGTCGATGACTCGCATTGCAGGCAGGCCGTTGTCCATCAGGCCTTTTTCCATGCTGTTGTCCAGCTTTTAAGGGTTACACTGCAAAACCTCAGCAGAGGGAAAATCACTTTGTAGTGGTAATCTCACTCGGCCCAACACACCACCAACCGGCTCACGAGGCATTCGAGTTTTTAATGATAATTAATAACTGTCGCGCCTGGCCTCGTACAGCTTAATTAATGCGTGTAGATGACAGCTCCATAGACCGGTGTTCAATCGCTTTATAGAGCAGATAAATAGTATGCACTGTAAAAATCTAATAGTTATTTTTAAGGGTATAGAGACGATAATGAGATTCAAAAACTATATTTTTTTTTAGCCAGCATTAGTTTGCTAACTACTGCACCCTGTATGGCAAAGGTCTTTTCGGGCGATGAATTACTGACCAAAACCATCCCGGTCAGCACAAAACAGGGAAAGCGTATATACGGGCAAGTGATGCAGTCGTCAGTATGGCCCATCAAATCAACATCGCGGCAGCGGGCGACACGGCTGGTAGCGAGATAGCCCGCCAATGTTCCGGCACTCTGAGGCGGATAACGATGATTAAATAAAAAGTCAGGAGATTTGAGCTTATCTTCACTGGGCGGGTCTGGCAAGTACTGTTGTTCGGTTTACAAACTATCGATTGCATACCGGTTTATAAATCCCGCATTATTGTCACGCTGGACAAATCTTCCAAAGTCCGAAGAGGGTCAACGACGTCACTCCCAACCGTCAGTTTGCGTGTTCCAGTAATCAGCACGGTGCAGGTAAAACTGAAATCGCAATCGCTGGTTACAGGGGCTGGTAACGATGCACAAGTTGAATCCAGCCTGGTGTATTTTCCAGATCTGGAATCGGCTGATCAGACGCTGCGCTTGATGCATAAAGTTCGTGTATTTTCCGGTCAGGATCCTATCGGTCACTGGGACGTTTTTGTTGATGCTGAAACCGGTAATATCGTCGCCAGTGAAAGTCTTCTGCATAATGCCAGTTTCAGCGTCGATGGTAACGGTATGGTATTTGACCCTGATCCGCTGTCGCCATGAGTCAATGATTCGGCAGACCCTGTTTACGAAAGATAGCGATAATCAGCCCTCAGCTTGATGCCGCGAGAAGCAGTGTGGTGTTGCCTGATATTACCTGGGATGGCTTGAATACCTATAGTCTGGTTAAACAACGCCGAGACGGGGATCACAGTTGCCCGACGGCTTATTTTCCCAAAGCACAGATTCAATTCAACTTCACCGTTTGATGCTATTTGAAGCGGTTAACCGCACTTCTACACACGACGATTCCGGGAAAGGCGGCTGCTTAGCATGTGATAGTAGCTTCCGTAAACCATTGATTTTATGCATCACCGCACAGGAAATTTACAAGCCAGCCATGGTACTCATAAGCACCTCGATAAGCAATTTTACTTTTTAGACTTGTGTGTAAGGAGATGGTTAACTGTTACTACCATCTTCAATTATATGATAATATCCAATAGCGAGTTGGTTCCAATATCACACCTTATCAGCAGGCACGGCGGTGTGCAATGATCCGCATGGGCCTGATGGTAACACAACTCACTGGTACTGGAAATGGCAGAGTTGCTTTGGTGAAGGTGGTGTCGATGATGCCGAGGATGCGGATGTCATTATTCACGAGCTCGGCATGGCCTGCATGATCAAGACTGCAGGCGGACTCTCCCAGTCAATGGGCTAAGCGAAGAATCTCGGCGATTTTCTGGCAAGTTCTTACCACGTAAACTGATAACGAAATACCGCTTTGGACTCCCGGCAGATCCTGACTTCTACTCTGGATGCTCAGTTGGGATGGCCATAATGAATACCGGAATGGCCGAACAACAAGCAAGAATCATCCGGAAGGCGATCTGGTCATTGTGTTACGTCATATTGGTGAATTATGGTCGTCAACCATGATGCAGATCTGAAATGACCTGGCCGCGACAAAACCGAGCGCCGTGCCCATTGGGAAGGTCTGCGCACACAGGCCCCAGCACTAACCAGGAACAGACAGCACAAGCCGTGCTGGATGCCGCTGTTATGCTGGAGTACAGCGCCGTAGATATACAAACCATGCTGACTCATTTCTTTGGAACTGGGGCTACAATGTCAGTGCTATTGCCATTCTTGCAGACGGGTTCGGAGTAAGCGAAAATCCAAGCCGTAACTGTGCCCATAATGTCAGATTGTCGCCGCCGCTGCCAAAAAAGCGGCGGATGTTTCAATCGGCTCAGGAGGTGGCGAGTGTCCGAATGTGTGCCAGCAGCCCCGCCCCGCTGGAACAGCTTCAATAATCCATTCGCCGATTTGCGCCAGTTGTTCAGGATCGCGTGAAGTCGGATAGCAAACGGCCAGCTGTTGTGGTATCCATGTTATCGGCGTGGCTGCTGGCTGTTGCAGCAAGCGTGGCGCTCTTGTTCGAGTCCCTGTTCAAGGCCCTGTTCAAGGCCCTGTTCAAGGCCCCTGTTCGAGGCCCTGTTCGGAGGCCCTGCTCGAGGCCTTCCTTGCAAATCCTCCTTCGACGCCACCGTTCAGTCCACTCTTTCACACGTCGGCTAGCATCGTTTTTACCTCATCTAATTGCTGCAGTGGGGCAGTCGACACCTGGTAGTCGGCCTGGCAGTAATACCCGCACGATCCACTCGCTGAACGCACGCTGCCGAGCCTGCTTTCCTCGCTGCTGCCCAGCCATCTGATCAACGTCCAGCATACAGGCGGCAAATCAGCCGGTGTACGGCTGTTCTCCAGCTGAATCAGCGCCGCAACCAAATTGCGTTCACGCGGCAGTGGCAGACCAGCGTGATGCCGCCCCCACATCCAGCACAATAGCGCTGGCGCGGTTGAAATGCTGCCAGCGGCTCGTTGACCGGCGGTGATCAGTTCGTTGCTCGACCGCAGCTGTCCAGCGCGGTTCGCCATTATAAATGACCATCGGGCAATACCGGCGGAGCTGACCTTGAGGTCCGGCGCTTTGGTACGACAATATCTGATACAGTAAGCCGGTATAACCTGCAGCTCGGACGGCCATATAGGTCTCAACACTGGACTGAAATCTGCAGCATCAGCAGCGCACATACAGCCAGTTATCGCGAAACGGTCACCCGCCAAATCAAATCCTCGTGGCGCTGATGTAATTACCACTAACGAAACTCGTCAGGGGAGTTTCTCTAAGGTTTGAAAATCCAAACTCCTTGATCAAATCCAATCTCCGCCAACATAGCTAGTGCAGCAGGTCTTTAACCATCTGCGGGTACGAGAACAGTAGTTTGTAGGCGGAATCATGCATCGTGAGAGTACAACCTTATTTGTTGAGCGCCAGAGTGTTAACGACCGAGTAGCAGGCGCTCAAATCGGCACATATAACTCGCCTTTCTGTTTACACCATGCCGAGTCGCACAGCCCTGTTCATGCCGGGAAAGCACATGTTCCAGCCCAGCCACGTCATCGTCATCAGTACCAACCGTGTCGCGGTGAAGTTTTCTTTGATACGTTCCGGGACGGCTGGATTTTGGAATCACCACCACGTCTTGACGCAACAGCCAGGCCAGCAATACAATCTGAGCGGTTGTGGCCTGGTGGCGTTCGGCAAATCGCCGGTGGTGTGCTGTGGGTTAAAAGCCGGATTCAGCATAATACGCCATCAGCGGCACATCATGCTCCTTGGGCACCAGGGCAGCACTGCCCAGTCAGCCTCACGTCAGACCAATGTAGAGCACCGCTGGCACCCAAATGTTCCGATGCCAAGTTCAGCAACTTCCTGCAAATCATCGTAATCAAAGCCGCTGACACCGAAATCGCGGATTTTTCCGGCATCACGCAGTCTGGCGTTCTGAACGTTTCGGCCAGCGAATGCTGCGCCAGTGCAGCAGTGATAAAGATCGATGACGTCAGTGCCCGGTCGGCGCAGGCTGTGCCTTCGCAGGCATCGACTGCCCCGCGGGAAGCACAGCGGATAGACTTTGCTGACAATAACGGCATCGGCGCGGCGCCCCTGAATGGCTTCACCGATGACCCCGGCACCGCCCTCGCCGTACATCTCGGCAGTGTCGATAAGCTGTATGCCCAGATCCAGGGCGTAACGCAGCGCGTCGGCTTCGGACCGCTGGCGCTGACTGCACGTTCGCCCATATGCCAGGTGCAATGGAGCCCAAATGCCGGCATATCCGACACCGGCAGGCAATAAATGTACGCTGATTATTGATTCCTTAATTTCCGGCGCAAAAGCATAACTGCCGTTACGCCGTGATTTTGACTTATTCCCGCTGCCGGCGCGGGAATGACGAATTGGCAATGGAAATGACGGGTGCGATTTGCGCGACAGCAATAAACAATGTGGCTTTATGCGCTATTGTATTAAGTCACAGTGTGGTCGCCACCCCAGAATGATGATCACCATGCCAAGCAGTGTGATGCCTGCACCCAGCCAGTCCAGCGCGGACAGTTTCACGCCGTCCACAAGCCTGTTTCAGACCAGCAGTCACAACGTAAATGCTCCATAAGCGGTGATACACTCTGGCCACCGGTCGCCGATGCAGCGTTAGCATTACAACAGTGCCAGACTGGCCGCCGCCGGAACTAGACAACCAGATCGACCCGTCTTTTCGCAGCCATAAATACGGCAGAAACAGCCGGTAATTTCAGCCGCCAGCGCCGTTGCCGTAAACAGCCCGATCGTTTTCAGTAAACCACACCGTTTGTTCCATTAGCGGATAAATGCAAGCTCAGGGTTTTAATACCGGCGTCGGACAGCTCTGACCAGCAGCCCCTGAACAATTTTGCCAGCCAGCCCGCTGCCAGTGCAAGCGCCGGATTGGTCAGCGGCACTTGCAGCCGTCAGGATAATCACCGGCCGTAGCAGGTTGTGCATCGAACAAACGCTGCGACAGCGCCAGATCAGCCCCGGCAACAAGAGCAAGGCACCGGCAGCAGCAACCGGTACGCAGGCCAGCAACGCCGCTGCGCTATCCGCAAAAAATAAACCCATAGCCAGGATACTGCCCAGAATAGCTGGTGCCACACCACTGCGCGCCCCAAAACGATATTGTGCCTGCAAACCACCGGCACCATGGCACATGGGCAATGCGCCAAAGGCGTCAGCAATAAATTCATCAGCTCATGGACAGCGCCAGATTGGTTTCCCGAGCGCGCTGGCAACAGTTTGGGAACAACTCGCGCGACAGCGCGGCGGTCACGATAACGGCATTGGTCAGGGTCAGCGGCAGTTGCGGCACACAGACTGGCTGCCTGGACGACCTCATCCCAGGTTTCCAGGATCAGTGCCGGCAGGATGCCAGGCAAGGTTTAACTGTGCCGGTAATTCAACGTTTCCCTGCCAGCCCGCCCGGGCCGTAACCGCAATGGCCAGAGTAACAAGGGCGGCAGGACAATAAGGCAAGCGCAGTAACAGCAGCAAACTGAGCAAAGACAGCCCCAGCCAGGGTGTCTCGCTGATCAGTTCGGCTCCCAGTAGCGCCATGGTCAGACCCAGACCCAGCTGCAAGCCGGCACTTACGGAACGGGGAATCCAATAGGCGACCCGGCCCAGCATCCCGCTGCACGCCAGCAGCAGCAAATGCTGACCCAGAATAATACCGCTGGCAGCGACTTCACCGGCGCTCAAACCGGCGTCGTCAGCAGCACGGCAGCAACCGCTTTCATAGGCTGCACCGCGATGGGGATGCCATAGAACAAGCCGCTGCCCAGCAAAGCCACGCCAAAGCCCAGTAAAACACCTTGCGGTGCCAGCCCGGCAACGGTCAAGGCACCGAGCACATACGGCAGGAACGTACCCAGATCACCGAAGGCCCCGCCGACTTCACGCCACCAGCGTTTACCTGATCCATCAGTCTTTGTTGTTTCGGATGCGTCGCTACCCACCGGTTTACCTTATGCCACGTTTTTATTTGCCTGCGCTGCAATAATCAAGCATTGCAGGGCTTAGCTTATCCCTTTACAGCTGAATCGTACAAATGTGTGGCGGCAAAAAGGGGGTAGTGGCCGGTAGAGAGCCACAGCTGATCAGGCTATGGGTAACACTGTAATAATCGAGTCATAGACCTGCCGGTGCAGCAGGTCTTGCGTACTGCTGGGCATCGATTTTATTCCATCGGCAGCTCCTTGCCCCGATGAACATCAACATCAAATAGGCCGGGGCCTTTTGCCATTGACTCACTGTAATAAAAATCCGCTTCGTGCGGCTTATCTTTCCAGGGATACCAATCATCCGGTTCAATACCTTCGTACTCCACCACCAGCATTGATCCACCATGCTCTTTACCATTATTCGTGGTGTGATGTTCAATGTGATCGTGCGTCATCCACAGCCCCGGGTTGTTCATTTCCACTATCACATCATAACGTTCACCAGGCCCCATATTAATGACATCAGCCGGGTACGGATTGGCTAGTGGCAGCCCGTCCTTGTGGGTGACCAGCATGTCATGACCGTGTAAATGAAATGCTACCGGCAGCGTGGCAGCGATCAGGCGTATCCGCAGGACATCGCCTTTTTTGACACGCAAGGGCTGCGTGGTGGGGAAGGATCGTCCGTTAATGGAGAAGTAATTGATGATTTCTCCCGGATGACCACCTTCACCGTACGTGTCTGCAACGTCCGAGTTCCAGCCCGAGAACATCAGGATCGCTTCCTTGGTCACTTTTTTCTCGATCGCGACGGGCTCTTTCGGATCGACAATAAAAGGCCCCCACATGCCGCGCAGCCCGACATGCTCGGAAACATTAACGTGGCAGTGATACCATAGCGTGCCCACTTTCTCCGCGACAAAACGATAGGTATAGCTATCTCCTGGCTGGATGGCGAGCTGTGTCACATTCGGCACACCATCGGAACGCCAGGTATTGGTCTGATACACACCATGCCAATGTACCGTATGGTTCAGTGTGGTGAGGTTGTAGACGGTAACTTCCACCTCATCGCCCTCATGGACGCGTAACAGTGGCCCTGGCACCTGACCGTCATAGGCCCAGACCTTGGCTTTAAAGCCTGGTGCCACATCCATCTCAACTTCTTCTATAGTCATTTCAAACTGGCGTAGCTCGGCCCGCACCGGCATCGCGAAGACCAGTCCCGCCAGCAACGGTGTTATTACTTTTACGATCGACATCAGTGCCTCCTAATTCGTCACCAACGATTCACTGCGTACAGCACAGAGTCCGCAGATAGCGGACTAAAGTGTGGATTTGTTCATCGTCAAGATTGTCGCCCCAGGCAGGCATCAGGACGGATTTGTTAATGGATTTACCACCGTGTTTTATCACCTTGAACAGCTCCTCATCGGTACGGGTTCCCATCTCTACCGGATCGGTGTGATCTCTGGGCTGAACCGACATTGACGGAGCGTTGATACCATTGCCATTAGCCGCAATACCGTGGCACTGGGTACAGTATGTCTGGTACAGGATTTTGGCATCACCGGATAAGGCTTCACCCTGCGCAGATGCTACAGACAGCATCAGTAAAGCCGTCATTACACAAAATCGCATACTATTGCTCCCCGATGGCTTTCAAATAATTCACCAGTTTATGGACTGCCGCATCCTTCACCTTCAGAACGGGCATCATGCTGTGCGGATCCCAGGCGGTGGGATCTTTGATATAGGAAGAGATAAATGCCGGTTGCAATCTCTGCCAGGCCGTGTATAGCTCCGGGCCGGACACGCCGCCGGTCTCCGGGGCATCCTGATGACAGGCGTTACATCCTTTAAACTTGCGAAAATCCATCTTGCCCATCCGCAACGCAATCTTGCCGGGCTGGTAACTGTCTTGCTCAAGCAGAGCGTTGTGCGCCTGCAAGCTCATCAGATACTCGGTCACCTGCCGGGCGGGCTCCGCCGCCAGCGCGATATGCTCTGCCAGTGAACTGGCATCGATACGGTCTCCCTCCTCCGTCTGTTGCGTATGAGCGGGTGGAAAACTGCCGCCTGGGCGCAGCCGCACCGGGTTTTGCAGCCATGCTGCCAACCATGTCTGGCGAAACTTATTGCCTGCGTAATATAAGGGCGGGCCTTGCCGCTGGCTGCGTTCTGCTATGCCCAAA
Organism: Gammaproteobacteria bacterium; assembly: GCA_041396125.1. Classification (GTDB taxonomy): domain Bacteria; phylum Pseudomonadota; class Gammaproteobacteria; order Competibacterales; family Competibacteraceae; genus JAWKZG01. The sequence continues at coordinate 58,600 of JAWKZG010000010.1, forward strand.
GCGGCATAATCCGGTTGCTCCAGAGCATGGCAGCCAGCGCATTGCTGCTGAGCAATGGCCGCACCATCCGCCAGGGACAGAAGCGGGAATCCCAGTGCCAGCAGACTGAATAGTTTTAATAGCGCGTGCATCGACATTACTAATCTCCCAAAGTCATAACCAAGCCTTAACGCAGAATTAACTGGTTGCTGCGACCTTTCTGGGATCAGCGCCCTCGTAAGCCATCAACACAGTGATAGCCCTGTTCAGAGCGTGTTTCATGCGGTGATCAACAATAGCGTTATTACTGGCACGACCGGCTGGCGGCACAATATCCATGACCATACCGTGGGCCGGGGCCACCTCAACCGTTTGCAGGCCATGTCGGATGTTCTGAGGATTGCCGTTATCCCAGACCTTGTCCCAGATACCCGCAATCGGGTGCATTGCAGCAGCCTCGTTAATCATCGCATTGACGAAAAATAGCCGCACCCGCTCGCCAGGTTCGGCTTCCAGCGCCAGGCTGGCATTTGGATCATGCACAGGGTCGTAATGAAAAATCTTGCCGTTGATCAGCGAAGCCTGCCAGCCCTGGCCCAGCGTGATGTCGTCCGAGGAGGTTTCGGCCTTGAATAAATCGCCCTGTACCAGCACGTATTCGCGATCCGGCTTGGGGTAGTTTTCGCTGTAACCTTCTTTCGGATCAACAATGATCACGCCATACATGCCGCGACTGATATGTTCGGACATGGCACTGGCGCCGCAGTGGTAAATGAACACGCCCGGATAGTCCGCACTGAACGAGAACTGCTTACTGTCACCGGGTTTAACTTCCACAAACTCATCCAGCACATCGACCCGTGCGGCATGGAAATCCATTGAGTGGCTGTTGCTGTTGTCCGGGTGGTTGTGCAGGGTGAAGTCCACCACATCCCCCTGTTTGACCCGCACCATGGGGCCGGGGATCGTTCCACCGAAGGTCCACATTCTTTGGGTAGTGCCGGCATTATCAATAGCGATGTCGACTTCTTTGGCAGTCATCTCCACTTTCATGGTTTCTGCCATCGCAGCAGTCATGGCAAGACTGCTGCTCAGCAACAGGACGGCGGACAGAGGATACGGGTTCATAGGGTCTCCTTTTTGAAGGGGTTATCAGAAGCCCTGAATTATTATCAATTCTCATGCCATGATTATTTGTGTTTATTTTCAATAGCTTTGTTTGCTAGGATGTATTTAATACACCACTAAAATTGATGTTTAATTATCATCAGAGATGTTCTAATGACACCAGCAAAACCTTTAGCATCACTGCCTGATGTTGTGGCCGACCTGTCCCGCCACCTGCCGTCCCAGGTCCGTCTGAAGCGACTGCTGGAAGCACTGATGGACAGTTTTCCCTGTGATGCAGCAGCCCTGCTGCAACTGGACGGTGACTACCTAGTGCCACGGGCTGTTAAAGGGCTCAGTCAGGAGGCTCTCGGGCGGCGCTTTGTCGTGGCTGAACAACCGCGCCTGCAGGAGATTCTGCACAGTCGCGGCCTGGTGCGGTTTCCAGCCGACTCGCCCCTTGCCTGATCCTTACGACGGACTGTGGACACCCCGCTGGACGGCATATCTACGTACACGACTGCATGGGCGCCGCCCTGCACATTGATGGTCGTTTCTGGGGCATCCTGACGCTGGATGCGTTAACGCCGGGTGTTTTCAACGGCTTCGACCCGGACTTGTTCAAAACCTTGTGTCGGTAGCCGCTCTATCCGGGCCGCTGACAGATCGACGCGCTGGAAGTTCAGCTCGAGCATCAGCAACAGGCAGGCGTCCCGCTGGATGCTGACCACGAGACGGAACTGCTCGGTGAAAGCGAGGTCATGTCCGCCTGCAGCGGGCGTATGGTCGCCCGATCCGATGTATCGGTACTGATTCAGGGCGAAACGGGCGTCGGTAAAGAGCTGGTGGCGGCTTATTCATCTGCAATCACCGCGTGCCCAGCAGCCGATGGCGTTCAGGTTAATTGTGCCGCCTTGCCGGAAGCGATTGCGGAAAGCGAATTATTTGGCCATGTGAATGGCGCTTTTTCAGGTGCCAGCCAGAACCGGGCCGGCAAGTTCGAACTGGCTGATGGCGGCACACTGTTGCTGGACGAGGTCGGTGAGCTGCCCTTATCGATCCAGGCTACGTTGCTGCGAGCCTTGCAGAGCGGCGAAATCCAGCGCGTTGGCAGCGACCTGCCGCACCGGGTCGACACCCGTATTATTGCATGACCAATCGCGACCTGGTAGCCGAGGTCAAGGCCGGGCGTTTTCGCGCTGATCTTTACCACCGTCTGAATGTTTACCCGATCACGGCACTGCCACTGCGTGAGCGTGGGCCCGATGTGCACTTGCTGGCCGGGCATTTTTGCAGCGCCGAACGCAAACAGGGACTGCGCGTGTCCGTCTCGTAAAGCCGCCCAACACTGGCTGAGCGTTTATCCGTGGCCCGGCAATATCCGCGAGCTGGAGCACACGATCATCCGCGCAGTCGTTAAAACAATGAGTGAAGGGCACTCCCGCGATCGTATTATCGAACTGACCCCGCAGCACCTCGGGGCGGAGCCAGTCCGGCCGTCTGCCGAACTGGCAACGGACAGGGCCGCAGCAATACTGCCCGAAGTCACGCTAGCCGATGCCCTTGAGCAGTTCAAGCGAGAGTTGCTGGGCAGCCGTCTGCACGCCCATGGCGGTAACGTTGCTGCCACCGCCCGCTCGCTGGGTCTGGATCGTGGCAATTTCATACTCGTCAGCTCAAACGGCTGGGCATCACCTCGGCAAAGCAATATTGTATAGGCATCAGGTCAGATGGCCGGGCAGCTATCACCCCGGCCCTTTGAGTTCAATTCTATTGCCTTCCGGATCGCTGAAATACAGCGATGGCCCCGGCCCGAGCGCGCCATAACGGGTGGCTGCATTCCCACCTATCTCCACCCCTTGCTGTTGCAGATGTGCTCCCGATAGCCTCGGCATCCCAGGCTGCACTTGTAAACACACATGATCCATCGTTGGTGCCTTGAGATCGGGCCGGTCGCTGTCTTCGCCGGCCCAGCGGACCGGCAGCATCGAGCAGATCAATCAGAGCCTGTCTGGTCTGCAGCTGGGCCAGTTTCCCTTGCCCGGCCCGCGTTCCAGGCGACAGCCCAGCACCTCGCAGTAAAATTCAATCATCCCTTCGAGATCATTCACCCGCAGGACAACATGATCGATGAACCGTATATTGATCGGATGTGGCTGACGCATGGCGACTACCTCAGCGGTAAGGCAACAGGGCGAATCGGGGCGGCATCAGCCCCGCGCAGTTTCAGTGCACCACCGAGAAAGGCAAACTCGTACACCCGGTCGCGTGACAAATCCTCCAGATAGACCAGCTCCATGATAGGGGTGCCCTGCTCGGCCAGGAGATACGTATGCACCGGCACATAATCGGTCTCCAGTTCGGAGGGGAAAGCCTCGAAACTCAGGTTATCGGCACCAACCAGCATCGCCCCCTGCTCCTCGACCAGGAAGCGCGCCGCTGCCATGCCCACACCGGGAGAGTTATTCATATAAGCGGCTGCATCGTGGTACAGCTGCATACGCCCGGTACGGATCAGCACCACATCGCCAGTCTGTAGCTCAATATTCTGTTTTTCCAGCGTCTGAAGTAGATCGTCACGGCTGATCCGATACCCGTCCGGTAACATCTCAAGCCCTTTGGCAGCGGCGACGTCAAGCAACACGCCACGGGCGATCAATGGCGGGATGTTCTCGACACCGGCCACTTGCCAGCCGCGATCACCAAGCTGCTCCTGCGCACTGAAGCCGTTCCAGATTTTGCCATTCAGTCCGAAATGATTGAGTGCATCAATATGCGTACCCATGTGCGTATACAGCGAGATGGCAGCGCCGCTATAGCTGACATGCGTATTCATCTCGACACCCATCTGCAGCGGGTCGTCGATAACGGTGCCGTGCGGGGTATGTGTCATCCACATCCGATAATGCGGATCACCCGCCGCCTGCCAGCTCGGCATGCCAATGTAATACTCTACCGACAGGTCATAAACGGTCCCGCCCGCCACACGTGACAGAATCGCCGCGCGCGATGCTTCGGTGCTCAGATTGAGGCGGCCAATTTCATCGTCGGGGCCCCAGGGGCTTATACCAACCGTGCGGTCGGCGGCAACACTCACCCCGGTAGCGAATACGGTAGCCAGTACTAATGCGATTGAATAAGATCTCATGATTTTTCTCCACAAAAATAAAGTAAACAGGTTCAGCCCTTACACTCAGTAAGCGGCGGTAAAACGGGTCTGGTGATGCTGTGGCCGTTCGGCCTCATCCAGCAGCACGACCGCAAGGTCTTCCATGGAAATGCAGGATTTGCCCTGTGCATCCAGCAAGAGCTCATCACGGCCCAGACGGTAGTGACCGGTCCGTTCGCCAGGGACAAGTTGTGCCGGCGGGCTCAGATAAACCCAGTCCAGCCGCGATTCGGCGCGACACACTTCGAGCTGCGCAAAACTTGCCTGTGCGATAGCTCGTGCCGCAGCGGGTAGAAAATGGGGGTCATCGATAACAGCGAGACCGCCGCTATCGGGCACCGTCAGGCTTGCCGCGCCCCCCACGATCAACAACCGGACGTTGCTTCGGCTCACACCCTCCAGCAGCGCTTTGGTGGTATTGAGCAATTCGTGTTCCCTGCCGGGTGCCGGTCGGGTCGCTGTGATCACCAGATCCTGACCCATGCTCAGTGCGGCGACATCGTCGCTGTTGTCAGCGTTACCAACACGGGCCGTGACGGCTGCGGGTAAGCTATGGAAACGAGCGGGATCGCGCACCACAGCAGTGACCTCATGGCCACGGCACAACGCTTCGTTCAGAATGCGGCTGCCTACGTTTCCAGCCGCGCCAAATACAGTGATTTTCATGCTTGCTACTCGTTTATCAGATTAATGACTGGATAAGGCCCGTGGCAGGGCGCCACAAGAAACCTGGCGGATTGGACGCAACGGACCGGTTACAGAAACAATCGGGGACGCGGGCTGGGCAACAGCATCACGACGCAGCAGCAGCGCAATCGTCAGCAACACCAGCAGGCTGCCGGGCAACCAGTGCCAGCCGATATGCTGCGGTTCGGTCACAAACAACAGCAGCATCGAGACGAACGGCGTCAGATAGCTATAGGCGGTCACCGCCCCTGGCGTCAGCACAGCGGTAGCACGCTGCATGAGCCAGAAGGTCACTGCGCTGGAAAACACACCCAGATAAACCAGCAACGCCACATCGGAGGCAGCCATGCGCAGCAATTGCTGTGGTGACTCGCTGATATACCCCAATACAGCAACCAGCACGCTGCCTGCCAGCAGACTCCAGAAGGAACGAAAGGCGGCGTGTTCTGACAACCAGCCGCGCTGCAGACCCCACTTGCTCAAGACCGGATACGATGCAGAAGCGAAACAGCCGACCAAGAACGCGATCTCACCGTTGCCGAACTGCAATGCATCAAGCTGGCCGCCGGCCTGTGCTAATGCCAGCCCTAAAGCCCCGACTGCACCGAGCGCAAGCAGGGCCATGAGAGAACCCGCGCGCCGCTCCACACCGATTAAGCGACCGAGAAAATAGGCCAGCAACGGCACACTGACATATAACGTCGCCATCGATAGCGCGGTACTGCGATGCGCGGCCCAGAACATCGTGCCGAAGAAACCGGCCAGACTCAGCCCCATCAGCGCGTACAGCGCAAGTCCAGGCAAACCTGGCCAGCGTTCAGGCTGCGCCAGCAGCAGCGGCAGCAGCGCAAGAGCAGCAATGAGAAAACGCAATGAGGTTAATAACAGCGGTGGCAAGCCGTCGCTCAGCAGCCCTACAGCTGGGAAAGACAGCCCCACGATCAGCGCGCACACGAGCATGCCCAGATGTGCGCTTAGAAGTTTGTTGTTGCTAGTTGCCATACTCTTCATCTTCAGTTGCTTCAGGTTGAAAGGATTGTTGTCGACGGGTTTTCCGTCAGTGAGAGCAGCTTACTAGCTTGTTTTGGATTGATAATCAGGGAAAATGGAATAACATTGTTCACGATTATTGACTAATAGAGATAAACATGGACTCACTTACCGATATCGCAGTCTTTGTGCAGGTTGTGGAAAGTGGCAGTTTCACCGCAGCGGCCGAGCGGCTATCACTGTCCAAGTCGGTGGTCAGCAAGTACCTTACCCGGCTTGAAAATCGGCTGGGCGCACGCTTATTGAACCGCACCACGCGCCGCTTGAGTCTTACCGAGGTGGGACAGGCTTTTTATGAACGCAGCCGGCGCGGCCTGCAGGAAATTGATGCGGCGCAAGCGGAAGTCTCACGTCTTCAGGCTGCGCCACGGGGAACCTTGCGGCTCAATACTCCGATGTCGTTTGGCATCTTGCATATTGCGCCGGCACTGGCGGATTTTCTGAGCCGGTACCCTGAACTATCTGTCGATATGAACCTGGATGACCGGCAGGTTGATGTCATTGAGGAAGGGTTTGATGTTTCTGTGCGGATTTCCGAACTGCCGGATTCGTCTTTAGTCGCCCGCCGCCTCGGTCCCTGTCGGCATGCTGTAGTGGCCTCCCCCGCTTATCTTGCCCAGCACGGCATACCGCGCACGCCGAACGATCTGCGGGCACACAATATTCTCACCTACCGCTACCAGGAATCCGCCCTCGACTGGCACTTCCGCTCACCGGCCGGCAAAGCTGTTTCGGTTACCGTTGCCGGTTCGGTCCGGATGAACAACAGCCTGGCGCTGCGCGAAGCCCTGCTGAGTGGCCTGGGCATTACCCGCACCCCTACTTTTGTGGTCGGACAAGCTATCCAGCAAGGTCAGCTGATAAACCTGCTGGACGGCTATGAAACCCTGCAGCTGTCTATCTATCTGGTTTATCCCCAGCGGCGCTATCTGGCACCCAAGGTACGCGCCTTCGTGGATTTCATGGCTGAACGGATCACGGAGAACCCTTATTGGGATGATTTTTCGGTTTAGGCACACCGTTTATGTATCCAACATACCTTTGATGATTTTGCCTCGTTCACAGCGATCACTCCTGTGCTCAGTCCGTCATTCCCGCGCAGGCGGGAATCCAGAAATACTTAAGGTGCAGCAAAAATAGTCGCAAGGCTACCCGCATTATGTATAAGTAATTTCCAAATCAGATGATAGAATTCATCTGTTCTTGCTTTATCAGGTTCTCGCTTTATCTCAAAAATTTTACTAAAAATGAAAGATTTAAAAATCGAAGAAACGATTCCATCTTATTCGGTTGGCATGCTTCCAACATCAAAAGACCTTAATATACCGGCATTGTCCGGATTATTCAGACACACCACAAACTCCTATAAATATATATTTTTTCTTTCTATTTTAGAATTACTGAAAGATCGGAATTTTTCTGTCAAGGAACCATTTTCGTTCCATGATCTAACGATTGAAATGCTAGTAACGGCTTGGTTTCCGCATACTTTTTTCAAACTTTCTTTTGGAACACAAGATACTTTGACCAACAAGCTTGATCAGCTTGAGCTTGATTTTTCTAACGCTTCATCAATTAACACAACTCCAAATAGAAATTTATTACGATCTGTTATTGGAAAAAAAAACCTAGAAAAAGCAATACGGCTAATGGATTTTGTGCCTTACCGATTGTTGATACCTTTTCTCGAAGACAAGCTAAAATCCGTTGATAAAGGTGCCTGGATGAAGCTTGAATATGCTATGCCAGAAATTGCAAATACTAATTTCAATATAGAAAAACCTTTATACCGCTTTGATTCTAAAAGCTATAAGAATTGCTCTAGTTTATTCATTCACCCCGAATGGGCAATCTATCTTGAAAAACATTTTTCTATCATTTTTGGATGGGCCGCATGGAATTGGCTGTTTTTTATGCAGAAAAAGAATCCAGCCACGCCAGGATTATCAAACAAACTTTTTATACCTCAGAGAAGAGACTCCCTGAACACACAGAAAAAGTATTGGCGTGAAATTCTAAAAAACAATAAAGACATTGAATTTAAATGTATTTATTCTGGATTTCGTTTAAAACCTGAACAATTTTCTTTAGACCATTACCTGCCCTGGTCCTTTGTTGTACATGATCAGCTTTGGATACTTGTGCCAACGCTACCCAGCATAAATTCTGCAAAATCTAATAAAATACCAAGCAACAGATATTTTAATCAGTTTGTGGAATTTCAGCATCGTGGTTTATTGATTGCAAAAGAAAAATTTTCAACGAAAAGGTTTGAAAAATTCACGGAGAGCTATATTTCTGATCTAATCTAAGCGGGATAAGTGAAGCGTTGAACTTTGAAAGTTTATTGAAAGCCTATGATAAAACAATTAAACCGCTTACAGCTCTTGCTATCAATCAAGGCTTTCCAGGAAATTGGAATATACCGAAAAACCAATAAAACCCCCATTTCAAAATTAATTATTTTTCCTTAAAACCATGTTCTCCCAAACTATATTTCGAGATAAATCTATTTTTGATTCTTCCAGCAAAACTGACATTTTTAATTTTGCAAATCATATAATAATAATTTTTTATCTAGATTTGAATATAACTTACCAAACTCTCTTTCAGATGCTGTCATGCTATTGCGATAGGATAATATGACAGTTCCATTTTTCACAATATGCGTTGTAAATTTTTTAATGCACTGCGAGCAGAAGGAACTGATAAATGCATCAGAACTGCAGAACAAAAAACATTTTCGAAAGTATGGTTTTTTATAGAGGCAAGATTTGGCAGGGAATCTAAAATTAATTGTAAATGAGGATATCCATATCTAGCTTTTAATAACATTTGGCGTGATGCATCTACACCATAGGTCGGAAATCCATTATTTAATAACCAATTACAGTCCCTGCCAACACCACATCCAGCATCGAGAGTCAAAGCACCTGGAGCGAAATATAACTTCGCCAACTCATATAAACGTATTGGCGAAATAGACGAATGAAATATGGCAACCTCGTTAGCGGTAAGGTCATATTGCCTAATGGTCGCTTCATCCATACCTTTGGAAACATCCCCTCCCACAATAGCCAAACTGTATTGTAACCAGCGGCAACAAATTCGTGTACCCGATCCTTCGAGCGCAGACTGTTGCACAGCGATGCTCGTTACGGCGGATAAACTTTTCTGGTCTGTGTTGCGGTTACCGATCAGCTCGCATCGTATCCGGCCCCTGCTCGCCTTCTAGCGCCTGTTTGCCCTTGAGTTAAGCCCTACCCCTATATTTCGATTTAAATCGGCTCTGAGCTTGTGACAGGACCATTGACTAACGCTCTGGCTTTGGGATCGGGTTATCTCCTGTTGACAGGATGGCAGAACTTGCAAAACATTTGGTCAGCAACACTTCCAGCCCCGTAAAGGTGAGAGGTTTCGGGAACTCTTGTTGTTGTTTTTATATAAATTAAGAAAAGAACAACAACAAGAAAATCGCATGCTCGCAAGTTATTGATATAAAGAATGCTTAATTTTTTAAAGGTGAGAGGTTTCGGGGCGGCCTAAAGGTGAGGAGTTTCGGGGAAATTTTGGCTAAAGGTGAGAGGTTTCGGGGAAGCTTAAAGTGAGAGGTTTCGGGGGTTGCGTAACCTAATGCTTTTAAAGCTTAATTTTTTAAAGGTGAGAGGTTTCGGGGAGGCCTAAAGGTGAGGAGTTTCGGGGAAATTTTGGCTAAAGGTGAGAGGTTTCGGGGAAAGTGAGAGGTTTCGGGGTGTAAAGGTGAGAGGTTTCGGGGCTTAAAGGTGAGAGGTTTCGGGGAAATTTTTAAAGGTGAGAAAAACCACTTTTACCATCTCACCTTTTGGTTTAAGCTTCACGTTCATCTGCACGTTTTTCTAAAGGGTCAGAGGGCTCAAATGTCGACCTACTTATCGGAAGATTCTGTACGCAAGCCGCTTGCAACAGCGCATACGCGAAATGCATTTACCCCGACTGTGCATAAGGCTATCTCGACAATTATTGGCTATTCATTTTTTTTCGACCCGGACTTTGGCAGTGACACAAAATATTATCTCCCTCTGGAGACGTTTTATATGGCGCTGGATCTGGCGGGAACCAAGAATGAGAGCTGGATAAAGCATGATATTTGCGAGCGACTCAGGACACATCCCTTTGAATGGAATGTTTTGAATCGCGACAAAACAGTAGATTGGGAGCGTTCCAGCATACTGTCAACGGTGGGGATAGAAACGGTAGATGGCAGTCGTTATATCACTTATCGCCTGAACCAGGGATTTGCGGAAAAATTACGCACCAGCAAGCAATGGATTATCTACAAACTTGCCAATATCGTCAGTCTCAAGAAAACCGCCTCGATCCGCTTGTTTGAACATCTGTTTTCCCAGTTTATGGAATCAGATACCGAGGCGTTCAGTACCGTTGATACCCTGGATGATGTGCGCAGTATCCTGGGTAAGGAAGACGTCCATAAGGATTACAAGACTTTCCGCCGGGATGTGCTGGAACCGGCTGTTAAAGAAATCAAACAGAAAACAGAAATTATTATTGAATATAAAGCGATACGCCAGGGTCGCAGAATACAAAAAATTCAGTGGCATGTGCATCGAAATGAAAAATTCAGGCTTAGCGAGAATTTTGCACAATTGACGCTTTTTGATGAAAAAAAGCTTCCTTCGGGCTTGCCAATTTCGGAAAAAGCTATTCGTTTGAATGAGATGCAACCCATAATTGCACAGTTTCTTAGATATAACGTCAGTCGTAAAGTGGCTTCTGAGCTGATCCAGAACTACGGACTTGAGCGGTGTGAGAGTCAGCTGCGCAATCTGGAAGCTAATCTTGCTGCCGGGGGCAATAATAAAATCAAGGAACCGGCAGGGTGGCTGGTTACGGCGATACGCGAAGATTTCAGCAAGGCTGTTAGCAAAAAAGAGGAAGCGAAGAAAAAACAAGAAATTGAGAATAGTCGCAAGAAGGAAGAGAAAGAAAAATGGAAAGCTGCCTGGCTGCAATATCGCGCTGAACGAGGTGAGGTCAGAATCGGAAATCTCTCTGAAAAAGAGCGGGCCGAGTGGAAACAGGCTTTTATTGAGCTGATCCGTAATACGCCAGCAACTACCCTTATCCGGGGTGTGAAATCCAGACCGCCTTTACTGAAGAATGTCTTGAGTAAAGAAGGCGAAAATGGTGCTTTGATTGAGCTTGAATTCCGTGCCTGGCTTGGCAACCAATTGCTGAAAACACCTGAAGAACTGGATTTTTCAGCGTATGTCAACGCGCACAGGAATACGGTATCGCTGTAGGGTGAAGGTGCTGCAATACGCGCTGCCTAGCGGGACTCCAGATAGCGTTTCAGCGCGACTGCGTTGTTATGCTCAGTATCCCTGGCAGCGAATACCAGCGTGAGCGTAGCGTCACGGCTGCGTTCCCTGAGAAAGTTGACCGCGTCAGGTTTGGTCTCCAGTTCTGCGGCATAGCGGTCGCAGAATGTCTGCCATTTTTCCGGGTCATGCCCAAACCATTTACGCAATGCTGCACTCGGGGCTATTTCTCGCAGCCAGTGGTCGATAGCGGCGTCTTCCTTTTTGATACCACGCGGCCACAAGCCATCAACCAGTACCCGCAAGCCATCCTGTTGGGCCGGTGACTCATAAGCACGTTTGAGTTTAATCATACGGTGCTCCTGCTGTTTGTGTTCTGTTCGCAATCACGGCATTCCAGTTGCCGTCCGATATAGTGGCGTCTTTGCTCGGGATCAATAACCCAGGGCCGATTCTGCCAGGGTGGCTTATGCCGTACATGCTGGGTGTGACCGCAGACCAGATCGGCCACCCAGTCGCCGGTTTCGTCTTGGTGAAAACCGATAATTTTGCGCTTCATGTTGGCTTGTACACTGTGAGCGAATAGCGCATCACAACTGTGTCGTGGCGGTTTCGAGAATTAGCTTCCATTATAGACCTGATAGCCCCCTTCCCTCTTTATTATTGACTGGATTCCTGCCTGCACGGGAAAGAACGGTAGACAACCACTGAGCTGCGTGGGCAACAAGTTGCCCCCCTACAAATACTGTGCAGGAAGGACGGTAGATAACCACTGAGCTGCGTGGGCAACAAGTTGCCCCCCTGCAAATGTTGCAAGAAAGAACGGCGGACTCTAGGAAGGACAACACGGCGGGTAAGATTTGGAGTCCCGCTGGCGCGGGAATCCCCAGTATAACGATGCGAGATGGTGCGCTTTTTATATCAGCCGTTAACTGTGTCCAGTATGGCGTTCAGTGTAGCGCTCGGGCGCATTACTTTCTCAACCACAGCGGGCTCGTAATGATAATAGCCTTTCAGCTCGGTGGGCGGTTGACCCTGAACCTCATTCAGTTCTGCCAGAATCTTCTTTTCTTGCTCGCTTAAGGACTGGGCCAGAGGCGCAAAGTGGGCGGCCAGCTCGGTATCTTCGGTTTGCCCTGCCACTTGCTGAGCCCAGTACAGGCATAAGTAGAAATGACTGCCACGATTATCCAGTTCACCGGTTTTGCGGGACGGCGATTTGCCATTGTCCAGCAGTAACTCAGTAGCTTTGTCCAGGCACTTGGCCAGGATTTTGGCACGCGCATTATTTTCTTTGATACCCATATCTTCCAGTGAGACGGCCAGGGCCAGAAACTCACCCAAAGAATCCCAACGCAGGTGATTTTCTTCTATTAGCTGCTGGACGTGCTTCGGGGCAGAGCCGCCCGCGCCGGTTTCGTACATACCGCCGCCGGCCAGCATGGGTACGACAGACAGCATCTTGGCGGATGTGCCCAGTTCCATGATCGGGAACAGATCGGTCAGGTAGTCGCGCAAGACGTTGCCGGTAACCGAGATAGTGTCCAGACCGCGGATCAGGCGTTCCATGGAAAAACGAATGGCTTCGTTGTAGGACATGCAGCGAATATCCAGACCGCTCAGATCGTGCTCCTGCAGATAGTGTTCTACTTTCTGGCGTAGCTGCCGATCATGGGCACGTTCGTCTTCCAGCCAGAATATTGCCGGTGTGTTGGCATTGCGGGCACGGGTTACCGCCAGTTTTACCCAGTCACGCACCGCGATGTCTTTGGTCTGACAGGCGCGCCAGATATCGCCCTTCTCCACATCATGTTGCATCAATACCGTACCGTCGGCAGCGACTACGCGCATGATGCCGTCTTCGGTCAGCTCGAAGGTTTTATCGTGCGAGCCGTATTCCTCGGCCTTCATGGCCATCAGACCGACGTTCGATACCGAGCCCATGGTGGTGGGATCGAAAGCACCGTTGGTTTTGCAGAAATTAATCATTTCCTGATAGATCCGGGCATAGGTGCTTTCCGGCATCACCGCCTTGGTATCTTTCAGTTTGCCGTCACGGCCCCACATCTGACCGGAGTTACGAATCATGGCCGGCATGGAGGCATCGACGATCACATCGCTGGGAATATGCAGATTGGTAATACCTTTGACGGAGTCCACCATTGCCAGCTCGGGGCGGTGTTCGTAGCAGTCGTGCAAATCCTCCAGAATTTCTTCCTGCTTGGACTGAGGGAGTTGCTTGATCTTGTCGTATACGCTGCTCAGACCATTATTGGGGTTCACGCCAAGTTCGTCGAACAGATCGCCGTATTTGTCGAACACCTCTTTATAGAACACCGTCACCGCATGACCGAAAACGATAGGGTGGGATACCTTCATCATGGTGGCTTTGACGTGTAACGACCACATCACGCCGGATTCTTTGGCATCTTGCAGGGTTTCTTCGAAAAAAGCCCGCAGCGCCTTGCTGCTCATACGCATGCTGTCCAGCACTTCGCCCTCTTCCAGTGCCAGTTCTTTCTTGAGCTCGACCTGACCGGCTTTGTTAACGAACTCGATGCGTACCGTCTGTGCCTTGGGGGTAGTGAGTGATTGCTCGCTGGACAAGAAATCACCACTGTGCATATAGTCGGCGTGCGAGCGGGAGGCTTTGCTCCAGCGTCCCATCGAATGAGGATTCTTGCGGGCAAACGCTTTGACGGCAGCCGGCGCACGACGGTCGGAATTGCCTTGCCGCAAGACAGGGTTAACGGCACTGCCCAGGACCTTGGCGTAGCTTTCGCTGATTGCTTTTTCAGCGTCGGTTTGCGGCTCTTCCGGGTAATCCGGAATGTCATAGCCCTGGGATTGCAGCTCGGCAATACAGGCACGCAGCTGCGGTACCGAAGCGCTGATATTCGGCAATTTGATGATATTGGCGTGCGGGTCTTTGGTCAGTTCGCTCAGCTCAGCCAGACCATCCACGACCCGTTGCTCTTCGCTCAGGCGCTCAGGAAAGGCGGCCAGGATACGCGCAGCCAGTGAAATATCGCTGAGCGTGACGTTGATACCGGCTGCGCTGGTGAAGGTGCGCACAATAGGCAATAAGGAATATGTTGCCAGCGCCGGGGCTTCGTCGGTTAAGGTATAGACTATGGTTGATGCTTGATTGCTCATTATGCCCCAATATGTTGCTTGCTAGGGTGGGAGGATCAACGGCCCGGCAGGGTGCCCCCGTTGAGTGGAGACTGGTGCTGGCCAAAGCCGCTGGGTTGGAATTTCGGCACGCATTGTATGACACTTAGGCCCCAAGACTTAAGTGGGCAGTGATATTTTTCCATTATAAAGACTTTTGCAGCACCCGGATTCAGGCACTTCAGCCGGTATAATTTTTTTTTAACGCCCGGAACATTGAAGTCCGAGAGAGGGTTCCTGAATGCACTATCCCGAACTTGCTGCCCTGCCCTGCCTTACTGAAACATACGCCTTACACGGTGCCCGGTTCTCCTTGAGCTCCAACGCTGAAGTCCACTATGTTTCACATGAAACATGGGCGTCAATGATTGCGCCAGTGGTGTCTGCCGGTGGGCGGTTGCAGGGTCCCATCTTGACATAGGCTTTGTCAGTCGTTACAAGTAAAAACCTGTAATTTCATATTAAACCTGTATTGAGGTTGTTCTATTATGGCGGACACGGTGCAACTTGAACGGGAAATGGCAGCTATGGCAGGGCGCGGCACCACGATTTTGCAGCGCTTCATGGAAAAAACGGGACGTCGCCATCAGACTGTGCATTTACCGGATTTATACGTAGACCCGGCGGCAGCACTCTGAGTGCAGTGCCAGCCAGCTGCGCAAGCTGGATCGGGAAGGTGAAATTCCTGCTCCGAGAACCGTCCAGACCGGTTCTTTGGCCCGACGGGTCTATAACTATAATGAAATAAATAATATCCGCATGGCTTTGGGTAAAAGCCCGTCCAAGATCGGGCAGCGGTCCCCTATTTGTATCGCTTTTTCATGTTTGAAAGGCGGTTCGGGTAAATCCGTGCACAGCCTGCACCTGATTCATTACCTGGCAATGAAAGGTTATCGTGTGCTGGCGGTAGACACGGACCCCCAGGCTACGTTGACCACCGCGTTTGGCATCATCCCGGAAATTGATCTGACGCTGGAAGATGTGCTGGTGCCTGTGCTGATCGAGGCACCGCAGAAAATCAAGAATATTGTGCGTAACACGCATTGGGATAATATTGACCTGATTCCAAGTTCCCCGCATTTAAACACCGCCGAATGGGTTATTCCGCGCGAGGATGAAAAATTGCGTGAGCAGCTGGGAGCACCGGGTTCACGCCTGGCCCAGGCCTTAAACCATATCAAGCACCAGTACGATGCTATTGTCATTGATACGGCTCCCTCTATCAGTATTGGCTCGACCAATGCGCAGGTTGCGGCAAATATGCTGATTATTCCGGTTAGCCTGCAGATTTATCATATTGCCTCCATGATCCAGTATCTGCATATTCAGTCCGAGATACACCGGCGGACCTGGAATGGCGGGCAGGCAAACACCGAGATCGTGCGGTTTTTGCCCACCAATGTCGATACGAATTCAGGTTCAACACGCGAGATGGATGCCCTCTTGCACGCTATTTGTGCGCAGTTCAAAATGCTGGCATCAATGCCGCGAACGCGCGAGCTGGAACGCACGGGCTATCAGCAAACCTCATTGTATGAATTATCCGGCGGGTTGCGGGACTCTACCTTACAGCGCGCCCGCGATGCGATGGATCGCGTGAATGCGGAGATTTTGCGTGATATGCAGACATGGTGGGTGAAACATGGCGACGCGTAAGTCATCCCAGTTTGGTGCGTTATTCGATGCCATGGAGTCGGTAAAATCCGATTCCGGCAGCAATCCCTATAATGCCCCTGAAGTTTCTTTGCAAACAGTCGAGCTGACAACGCTTAAGCCGGGGCGCTGGCAGCCGCGACAACATTTTGATGCGGAAGCACTGAATGAATTGGCAGCCTCAATCAAAGAGCAGGGCATTATCCAGCCTATTGTGGTAAGAACCTCCGGCACTGCGGGCGAGTACGACATCATTGCGGGTGAACGGCGCTGGCGTGCCGCGCAGATAGCGGGCCTGCAGGAAGTTCCTGTCATTATCCGGGATGACTGGGAAGAGGGTAAAGTTGCACTGATAGCGCTATTAGAAAATATTCAGCGGGAAGACTTAAATTTTATTGAGCGGGCCAGGGGCTATCAAAAACTGGCAACAGAGTATCAACTCAATACTGAGCAGCTGGCTGAACAGCTGGGGGTGTCGGTATCGCATATTCGCCGTATTATCGCCCTGCTTAATTTGCCCGATGAGGTACAGCATGCGGTAGAAAGCAAAACGCTGGACGGTACGGTTGCCATGGAATTATTACCCTTAAAGGATGATCCGGCGCGCTTGCGAAAGCTGGCCCGGCAGGTTGCCGAAAACGGCCTGAGCCTGAAGCAGCTGCGGGCAAAAGTGGCCAGCCTGAAAGCGCAGACACCCAACCGCAAAGGTCGTCCGGCGCGGACATCGGTGTTACAGCAGGCTAAAACGGTGCTCAGTGAAAAGCTAGGGCGGGGCGTTGCAGTCCGCTATAACGAGCAAACAAAACAAGGGACTGTCGTTATTAAATTCCAGACGCTGGAAGATCTGGATGCCCTGGTCAGCACAGTAAAGGGCCCGAAAAAAGACTGAAAGCGCGGCGCCGCGTGTTTGTAAGTTTATGTAATATAAATAAAATGTGGGTGCAAAAATAACGGTAAATAGCACCCTTTCAGAATACCATTGCAGAGGACACTATGCGGACTATCGTTGATGCCCACCATCATCTGTGGGATCTAAAAACCAACCATTACCCCTGGCTGAGTGATCAGGTTATCCCGCGCCGTTTCGGCGACTATGCAGCTATTCGCAGAAATTATCTGCCGGCGGATTTAAAAGCGGATACACAGGGCGTTAACCTTATTAAATCTGTGCATGTGCAGGCCAATATGGCAGGTGATCCGGTTCAGGAAACGCAGTGGTTGCAGGAACAGTTTACGCGTCACGGTTTGCCGCATGCGATAGTCGCTCATGCGGATCTGTCTGCTGAGGGTGTTGAAGAGGTTCTGGCCCGTCATACCGCCCATGCGAATGTGCGCGGTATCCGATTATTGCTGCACTGGCTGGATGATGTTGACTATAACGGTCCGATGCGGGCACATGTTATGCGCGAAGCCGGTTTTCGCCGTGGTTATGCCTTGCTGGCAAAATATGGCTTGTCTTTCGATCTGCCGCTTTATTTTCCGCAGGCGGGCGAGGCCGAGGAACTGTTGCTGCAGTATGACGATATTCCCGTGGTGCTGAATCACTGCGGTTTTCCCATTCACCTGGAGCAAACTGGCAGCGCCCGCACGGAAAGCTGGACGGGTTGGCAGCAGGCTATCAAACGGTTGGCACGCATACCCCATTTGCACTGCAAGATCTCGGGCTTGTGGATGGCTGGCCGTTCATTGACGATTGCTGATGTACGGCCAATTGTCTCGCACTGTCTGGATTGTTTTGGCATTGAACGCTGCATGTTTGGCAGTAATTTCCCGCTGGATGGCCTGCATGTGCGTTATGCCGAGATGGTCGCCCTGTATGCCGAGTGCTTCGAAGAACTTAGCGTTACCGAGCAAAACGCCCTGTTTTGCGACAATGCAACACGCTTCTATCGCTTGTAATCCCCCCCGGCTTGCGGTGAGCGCGCTTGTTCCGGTTCACCGCATTTGCTACAGTCAAAACGCGCCAGGCCGCTCATTGAGCGCCTGGTGGTGCGGATTTCATAACATTCAACAATACATTATTTATATCGGAGGAGGGGAGAGTGAACAAAGCAAAACGGCTATGTGCCATAGCGTGCCTTGCTGTAGTCGCCACATGGTTAACGACTGCCCAGGCACAACCTTCAGCAGCGCAAACAGCGATCGAGGCCGCTAAGCAATATTCAGGCAGCACGATCAATGTGGTCTGGCCTGCCGGGGTGGGGGCACTTGGACAAAAAGTGTTTGCCGCGCCGCTGTTCGAGCAGCTGACCGGGGTTAAAGTCAATATCGTCGAAGCGCCACCAACCGATGTTTATATCAAGGTGGTGGCTGAGCATCGGGCCGGTACCGGCGGTTTTGATGTCGTCAGTCTGGTGCCGAGCTGGCTGACCGATCTCAGCATCGCCGGCATCATCGAACCATTGGATGAGCTGGTCGACAAATACGGTTTTGCTGCGGAATTACAGGGTATCGAGCCGGCCTATCGGAATAACTGGATGACCCATGGCGGCAAGATCATGGCGATTCCGGACGATGGCGATGTCCTGTTGCTGTTTTATCGCAAAGATTTATTCAACGATCCTGCCAATAAAGAAGCGTTTAAAGCCAAGTATGGCTATGAACTGGCCGTGCCAACCACCTGGGAACAGTTCAGCGATATCGGCTGGTTTTTCACCAATACTTATCAGCCCGATCTGTACGGTGCCTCTGTGATTCATCGATCAGGTCTGATGCAATATTTTTTCCAGGAGCGATTTCGTAATGCAGGGGGGCGTTTCTTCGACGTCGATTCGATGGATGCCCAGATCAACGACGAGATTGGTGTCAAGGTAGCCACTCAGCTGCAGGATGAAGCGGAGTTCATGCCGCCCGGTTCGGAAAACTGGAATCCGGTCGAAGTGCTGACTGCCTGGCTGTCCGGCCGGGTTGCCATGATTACCTGGTGGCCGCCACCAGGTCGTTGGTCAGAAGGTTATGGTACCGATAATGAAGCCCTTAAATGGGTGCCTGAAAGCCAAATCAAAGGTAAGGTGGGCTATGCCTTATCGCCGGGTGGGAATCCGGAACTGGCGTTGGGCTGGTCGCTGGCTGTTTCATCCAACAGTCGCAACAAAGAACTGGCTTATCTGTATATTCAATGGGTGAACAGCGAAGAAATCAGCCTGCAACGGGTACAGTTGCCGTATTCGCTGCGTGATCCTTTCCGGGCTTCACATTTTGAAAGCGCTGAGTACAGATCGCGCTGGGACAATGCCGATGAATATCTGGACGTACTGCGCCAGGGCGCTCAGATCGGCATGCTTGATCTGTCTATCCGCAACACTTTCCAGTACGAAGAAGCCTTGGCCAGAGCTATGCAACGCCTGATGGCTGGCGAAGATCCGCAAGAAGTCATGAACGAAGCGGCTGCGAACTGGGATAAAGTCACACGCCGCACGGGCGTGGATAAGCAGCGCGCAGCCTATGAAGAATGGGCGGCTAAACCGAACGCTTATCCGCAATAATATGAAATCATCGACTGGCGGCGGGGCAGGGGACCGTCGCTTTCAGTATCTTGCGCTGTCTCCTGCTATTGTACTGCTGCTGCTGATTGGTGCTTTTCCTGTTATTTATAATCTGGTTCTGAGCTTTCAGAGCCAGACTATGCTGGACCCGGATACGTCATTTGCAGGCCTGGCCAATTATCAGGAATTGCTGTCAGATAACCGGTTTTGGGGGGCTATCAGCCATACCTTGATCATTGCCGGTTTCGCCTTGCCAGTACAGCTCGTGCTGGGCCTGTTGATGGCGCACCTGTTTGTCGGAGAGTTACCGGGCAAGCGGTTGTTTATCGCATTGCTGATTCTGCCCGTCGTCATAGCTCCGGTCGTAGCGGGTGCGGCTTGGCGTCTCTTCCTGGACAACTCGTTTGGCCCGGTTAATGCCATCATTAGCTGGTTTGCTGGCGGCCCGGTCAAGCTGCTCTGGACGGTCGATCCGACGTTGGTGTACCCAACCATCATTATTGTTGAGGTGTGGCAACATACCCCGTTCGTTTTTTTACTGTCGCTGGCCGCATTATTGGCGGTTGATCGCAGCCAGGTGGAAGCGGCGCAGATAGATGGTGCCTCTGGCTGGACGGTATTCTGGTGGATCACCCTGCCCGCAATCATGCCGGTTCTGGGTATGGTCATGTTGATTCGCTTTATTGACATCATGCGTATCTTTGAAATGGTTTTATCGCTGACGGAGGGCGGACCGGGCACGCGCACGGAAACCCTGTCCTTGTATACCTATACGACAGGTTTCAAGGATTTCTCGCTGAGTTATACCGGGGCTATCGCCTTCGTAACGATTATCATGATGTCGGTTGTTTTATGGGTCATTCTGGGACGTATGGAGCGAGGCCGATGAACGCACAGAATTCCCGCTGGAAGCGGCAGAAATCTTTAAAGAAGGCAGTGCGTTTTGCATTGGCACTGTTACTGACCGCATTTTTTTTAGCGCCGGTGTACTGGATTTTTATAACGGCGCTAAAAAGCCCGGAAGAGATTTTCGCCGTACCGGCAGTATGGTTTCCCGAGCAGCTGCATTTCGAAAATTTTACCAGCATGTTCAGTGCGGGTGAATTGAAACCCATTTTTAACAGCTTGCTCGTTGCCACCTTCAGCACCCTGCTGGCGCTTGCCGTCGGCACGCTGGCCGCTTATAGCCTGGCGCGTTATCGCACCGGTGGCAGAGCGCTGGCGGTGTGGATTATTTCGCTGCGCATGCTGCCCCCGATTGCCCTGGCTTTTCCTCTTTTCCTGTTTTTCGCCATGCTGGGCTGGGTCGATACTTATCATGGTTTGATTCTGCTCTACGCCGCTATTAACCTGCCTTACGTGATTTGGGTGATGCGCGGGTTTGTCGAAGATGTGCCGCTCGAACTGGAAGAAAGCGCGGCTATTGATGGTGCCTCGCGCTGGCAGATTCTGTGGTATGTGGTGTTTCCTTTAGTGCGTATGGGCATGCTGGCAACCGGCGTGTTCGCGTTCATCTATGCCATGAATGAGTTTGCTTTTGCGGTTGTGCTGACGCGGGTAGACGTGCTGACATTCACCGTCAAGATATCCCACTATTTCGGCAATCAAACCACCAGCTGGGCCTGGATTGCGGGACTGGCCGTGCTGGGGTCATTACCGGTGTTTATCGCAGTGCTGGTGATGCAGCGCTATCTGGTCAGGGGTATGAGCATGGGTGCTATAAAAGGCTGATCCTCGACTGGCGGCTATCGGAGGTAGCGGTTTTTTCCAGCCGTTCAAAATGATATTTTGGATGAATGGGACAAATAACCTTATTGTTCGTTAGAAAAGTGATCAATGAAGTCGACGATAGCATCGACAAGGATGACTTATTGCGTTCGCTAGGCATTGACCCGAATAACGAGCCGGATAGCTGGATGGATCCCTCGCACAGGGTGCCTGACACTGCGTACTATGCCTTGCTGGAAAGGATCGCGGCAGTAGACCCGCATGCTATCACGCTGCCGTTGCGGGTTGGTGCTGCGATGCGCTGCGATGAATACGGTGCATTCGGTCTCGCCTGGAAGTCAGCGATCAACCTGCGGGGCTCCTATGAGCGTGCGGAACGCTATGCGCGCATGCTGACAAGCGTTTCGACCCATACCGTCGAGATGACTGACAACGGTGCATTCATGCACCTGCATCGGGAAGGGGAGCGGCGTCTTGGCATGCGGTTTTCCAATGAAGCCACCCTTGCCAGCATCGCCTCGATCAGCCGGCAGGTTTCCAGTAAAGCGTTCACCCCGCTCGCCGTGTATTTCAAGCACCCGGCGCCGCACACCACAGCCTGTCATGACGCTTATTTCGGCTGCCCGGTGCATTTTGAATCAGACCGGGATGCGCTGCTTGTTTCCAATGAAACCTTGCAGACAAAGAACAAACTGGGCGATGAAAGTATTTCGAAGTTCTTTGATGCGCATCTTGAGGCTGAACTGTCCAGGCTGGAAGATGACAACTCCTCGACCGACGGATTCGGATTCAGATTTCCAAATCCTTGAGTGAAGGTATTCCGACAATCTCCGATGTAGCGGGACACTTCGGTATGAGCGGGCGGACATTGCAACGCCGGCTGGCGAACCGGGGCTACTCGTATCAAACACTGGTTGATGAGTCCCGCCGGCAGTTGGCCGAACGTCTGCTGCAGCAGACCGATTATTCGCTCGCTGAAGTCGCTTTCATGACAGGTTTCTCCGAGCAAAGTGCCTTCACGCGTGCTTTTAAACGCTGGGCTGGGCAAACGCCGCGCTCTTTTCGCATTGACTCGCAGGCTAAACCGCACTGACAAAATCTGGCGGGTGGTGTTAAAAGTTTGGCGGCAGCTGTCAAGAATCGTTTTGCTATAACCTGTAACTTTTGGCTTGCAACTTAATCAACAGGAGCAAGCCATGAATAACCTTCAGAATCAGCCCCAACAAGCTAAAGGGCTCACCCTTGTACTCGGTGGCACAGGCAAAACAGGCCGCAGAATCGCTGCCAGTCTGGAGGCGAAAGGTGTACCCGTCCGCATTGGTTCGCGTGCCGCTTTGCCCTCTTTCGACTGGAACAACGAAGCGGGCTGGGATGCCTGTCTGCAAGATGTTGAGGCGGTTTATATCAACTATGCCCCGGATCTTGCCATCCCTGGTGCCACCGACTCCATTCAGGCCTTTGTTGACCGGGCCAAACGTCATGGGGTTGCGCGTCTGGTGTTGTTGTCCGGTCGTGGTGAAGCAGAAGCGCAGGCCTGTGAACGGATCGTGCAGGCAAGCGGTATCGAATGGACCATCGTCCGTGCCAGCTGGTTCTATCAAAATTTCTCGGAAGGCGCTTTTGTCGATATGGTTCTTGCCGGCCAGATCACTTTGCCCGCAGACGATACGCCCGAGCCATTCGTGGATGTTGACGATATTGCCGACGTTGCTGTCGCCGCGTTAACCGAATCGGGACATGCCGGAGAAGTCTACGAAGTCACCGGCCCGCGCCTGATGACCTTTGCTGATGTGGCGTCCGAACTGTCGCGGGCTACCGCACGTGCGATCACCTATGTACAGATCCCGCACGACGCGTTTATTGCCGGCGTTACGGAATCCGGTGCTCCGAAAGAAGTCGCCTGGTTGCTGGACTATCTTTTTGCCACGGTACTCGATGGCCGCAACGCTCAGCTCAGCGACGGCATTCAGCGGGCGCTGGGACGTCCGCCAAAGGATTTCACCGCCTATGCCCGGGAGGTCGCTGCCTCTGGATTATGGAAGGCAGTCGCATAAAACACTCGATGCCCCGTATCCTGCATGTACGGGGCGCTCCTGCTTGTTAGCCACAATTGGTCGAGCAGCTAGAGCGCCAGTTCCATAAACAGCGCACTGGAAATATAAGCCTTCATTGCTTCAGAAGGCTGGTATTTTTTCATGCTGTTATCGGGATATGGCGCGATTTCCCTGAACCCGACCGATCGGTACAGCGTATGTGCCGCCGACAGAACCCGCAAACTCTCCAGGCGAACCGTCTGAAATTGCATGGCACGCGCATCAGCAAGAAGCCTTTCCAGCAAAAAGCGACCGGCTCCCAGACCTCGTGCTGAGGGCTGAATATACATTCGCTGGATTTCAGCAACCGCAGGTGTCAGCCGCTTGAGACAGCCAACCCCGATATGTTGCCCGGCGTGGCGAACGACATAAAACCGACCTGCCGGGGGAAAGAATTTAGACTCATCGTGCAGATCGGAGGCTGCCATTGTCTCTATGTCAAAGTCCAGCCCGTATTCGTGAGTAGCCTTATCGCGGATAAATGCAAGGTATTCCCGAATCAGCATCTCGGCCGCTTGGCGCGTTACGGAGTCCTGGACGGGGATAAGCTCCAGTGGTGAACTCACAATAACTCTCCTCATAGTATTTTATCTTTGGCTGCCTAAGGCCTTGCTCACCACGTCCCATACAGCAATTTGTCAGGCTTTTATCTAGTTCTAACATAGTGGCTTTTGACAAGTGAATTATCATAAACCTCGGTATTTTTGTGAGTAAACTTCAATGGTTCAATCAGCTCACCAAATAATGGTATGCCGCTACCCAGTAAAATAGGTATTCGTGTGATAATAAGCTCATCTATAAGATCAGAAGCCAAAAAACTTTGGATAACCATGCCACCATCAATATAAAGGTTGCTGAACCCTTGTGATTGAATAATTTCCAGAACTTTATCTGGATTACCGGAAATAAACTCTATGTTACCTGTCAAGTCAGATGGCACTTCTGTCAACTTAGAGCTAAGAACGAATACTTTTTCTCGTAGGGCCATTCGCCAAAAGTTCTTACTTTTTCGAATGAGTTTCGCCCCATTACCAATGCATCAATATTGCTTATAAATTCGGAATAGCCATAGTCACTATTGGTTGGGTTAGGTTGTTCAAGAAGCCACTCAATTCCACCGTCTCTGGTGGCAATGTAGCCATCAATACTTGTGGCAATGTAGACATAATTCATGTGCATGATGCTCTTTGGTATTGCAGCCTAAGCTTGATTTTCCCCATTAAGGGGGTTGGCTAAGCGTCGGGCGGTAACCACGATGGGCTGCTTTGTTTCAGCTAAAGAGTAAAGTATTTCATGAATGGATTACCGTCCGACATCCTGGCAATTATAGAGCTATTTGCGCCCTTGTTCAGCCAATCGGTGTGGCAGCGGGCGTGTCCGTTGTTGATCGGTGCGATTCTGGTGCCGGACCGACGGACGGTGGCGTCAGTGCTTCGGGTCATGGGTCTGAGCGCGGACGCGCGGGCAAGGGCTAGAAAAATTATCATCAGCATGCTGAACCGGGCGCAGTGGTTTAGGGTTGGTGATCGCCCGCACTTTTTTTTTTGCCAAAAACTACGCCGGTAAACCTGATGGTCGTATTGTTATCAACGCAGATCTTGGGATATTGCAGTGAGCAGCAAACTTTTGCTACAAGCAAACATTATCACCGTTAGAATGACATCATATTGTTATAACAATATCAAATTTTAAAATGATATAGACTTGGCATGATGTTATCAGGTATTAACAATGTCGGTATTAAGATGATTATTCAAGATGTATTCTGCACATCCTCAAACCAAAAAATTGGCACGAAGTGTCAACAAAGCGTAAGAGTCCAGCCTATGCAAAAAAAAATCTCATATGCCGATCAGGAAACTGATGCCGGTGATCTGATAGCTGAACCAGAACGGCTGCTGGACATGGATACGTCTGTGCTGAGCCAGGTGCACTTCGTTGGCAACCGCATCCAATCTACCGGTATGGCAGGCTATCGTAAGTGGTTTGATATCAGTATCTCGGAGTTTCGATTACTCGTTGTTATCTCAAATGAGCCAGGCTCAACAGGTGCCCGTATCCATGAAATTATGGGGCTCGATTTGGGTGCGATCAGCCGAAGTCTTCGTAAAATGGAAGAGCGGGGGCTGGTCGTGAGCCTAGCTCATGCCAAGCATCCGTCCTATCGCCGTTGGTATTTGACTAAGGCCGGCGCTAACCTGCATGACCGCGTTCACGTGATGACCGAAAAGAGGGAAGCGGCCTTGCTTAAGGGGTTCAGCAAGGCAGAGATATTCCAATTGCTGTCCTATCTTCACCGGCTTTCCGATAATGCCGACGAGTTAAAACGTATTGCCGAGGAAGGTGATGGTGCGCGGGACACCGACTCGAGCGCCTGAGTCAGCGAGGATTCCTGCGCTGGCCCTGTGGTTGCAGGCTCCGTGATTGCTGTAACTATAATTTGCGCTCATCCGGGCAACTAGCCTGTTGTCCCGGTTTTTTGACGGTCTCTTTTACCGCTGGACTTAAGCTCCCACAATACCAGCATATCTGTCATCTTGGTGCAGGTTGATGGTTTTGTGTGCAATCTGTTTAGTTTGAGAAAACAACATTAGTATAAAAATTGATATTGACATGGCAATATCATTACCATAATATTTTGACCACATCGACCGTATGTGGCGATGAGGTAGACACAGATAGAATTGTATTCGAGAGGAGAGACTAATGGCTAAAGTATCCAGTAATGTCGGCAGCAAGGTAATCTTTGAAAACGATAAGGTTAAGGTCTGGGACTTTGTGCTCCAGCCTGGCGAAGAAACTGAAATGCACAAACACGACAAATCGTACATGTGGTATGCCATTCAGGGAGGACCTCTGGATTGTGAAGACGAACACGGTAATGACCTCGGCGTATTCGATGTGCCAACTGGCGGCGTCTTTGATATCAAGCTGAATGGCGATGAACTCGAGGTTATGTCGGAAATTGCTAAAGGGGCCAAAATTCCTGTTACCCACAAAGCGAAAAATGCTGGCGATACGCCTTATCGAGAAATTCTTATTGAATTCAAGTAACCAGCTAATTCCCTTAATCTCCTGAGCTAGTAGCTAAAACAGGGTGTGGTGTTAGCCATGATGATCTACGGTTAACACCAAGCATTCCTGGCTGGATACGGTTGCCGGTTGCCGGTTGCCGGTTGCCGTATCACCTGATGATTAAACTTCCGTCAAACTGACCGGAAGGCTTCAGAATCATTTCAAACACCCAAGTATCGATCCCGACTGCCACATCAAACAGGGTTTTCGAAGCATTGCCGGTGGGTGATCGAAAGACTTCCAGTCTATATTTTCTTACCATTGCCGCTTAGCAAAGCGGAGTCATCCCGTATCCGCGGAATAGGGAAAAAACATGTCTACCTATGTTCTCGTTCATGGTGCATGGCATGGTGGTTGGTCTTGGCGCTGGGTTCGCAAGATCCTTGAGCAAAACCACCATCGTGTTTATACGCCAACTATGACGGGTCTTGGCGAGCGTGCGCATCTGCTGTCGGCAAACATCACGATGGACACCGTTATCGAAGATATCGCGAACGTTTTGAGATACGAAGACCTAAGCGACGTGATTCTGGTTGGACACAGCTTTGCAGGTACTGTGATCTCTGGTGTGGCGGAACGTGTTCCTGATCGCGTCAGGCAGCTTATCTATCTCGATGCTGCGATATTGGAAGATGGGGAAAGCATGTTCGGATGTATGCCGTCGGAAATTGCAGCTGAACGGCAACGATTGGCCAGAGAAACCAGCAACGGCATGTCTCTACCCATTCCGAGCGCCGCAAGTCTTGGTATCCTGGACCATGAACAATGGGCCTTCCTGAAAAGGTTTTTGACGCCTACAGCCGCTGTCCACCTACGTTACGCCTTTGCAGCTTCGAAATCGACCGGGGAAGGTTTTCCCTGCAGCTATATTGTTTGCACCAATCCTGCTTACGCACCTCTGGCGTGGTCCTATGACCGTGCGAAAAAATATGGCTGGCCCATTATCCCTATTAATACGGGGCACGATGCCATGGTCAGTGCGCCAGAGGCATTATCCAAAATTTTGATGCAATGGCATGCATAGGGATTGTCAGAATCGCTGTTTACAGAGCATTTCGGAAAAACGACGACAAATACATTTGCAAAAGAATATACGCAATCTGCTGGCATTGGGAACGAGGAAAGGCCAGTCTATCAAGACGGGGCTCGGCAACGAGGCTTACTGGCAGGCACCAGGTTTCAATAAATTCACCGATAAATGCTCCTTGAAATAATCAAAGTCTTTATCCGTCGTGAGTATTTGATAATTCCTTCGCCCGGCTGCTGAGAAAATGAGATAATTTGTATTGAATCCTTGAATCCTTTTTTCGCGGCAGCGGTTGTAGAAAATTGTCGCCACTTCGTAATCATCCTCTTTTAATCTTAAATCAGGGAACGCACGTAGGTTCGCCTTCAGCTTTTCGTATTGTTCTTTATAACGGATACCTGACAATACTTCCTGACGGATAATGCCAAGCACTACCACTCGTCCGTCAGCGATCAATTATTCCAATAAATCAACATAGGCGTTTTGTGGTTGCTTCTGTCGCCTGAATGCAAGCGACCATACCGATGTATCAACAATGACTTTCATTTCTTTTGACGTTGTTTTTTGTAGTCATAATCTTTCGCATAGTCGATCTTGCCGAATAACTTAACGATTTCCTTTTGCTTTCGTCGTTGGAGGTATTCTTCGAGCGCTTCTTCGACGACACCGCGTTTTGTTCTATGTCCACCCGACTTTAGTGCCTCATTCATCAAGTCGTTGTCAATTTCCAGATTCGTTGCTATAACCGCAATACCCATCACATTTTTACGCACAAATTATCGCACATATAACAGTTTTTACTGCCATTTGAGTTTTAAATCCTTATGCGATTGAGCACAATCTCTAAGATAAAGATTAATTAAGCTTTGATATGGCATCCCTTTGTCTTCAGCAAGCTTTTTAAAGTACTCGATGGTGTCTTCATCGAGGCGAATAGTAACTTGCTTCTTTAATTTCTTAGCGTAAGGATTTTTAACAGATTTAGAAAAATCGTAGTGATCACGCATTTCGATAACCTTCGTATATCTTACGTTCGCGTTTGTCTGCTTTGCGCGATGAAATTATACGAATCACTTCGTTTTCTCTTACACAATGACAAACGACCAGGAGACGAGAATGGATGCTTGTTCCAAGAAGTATGAACCGATCTTCATCCTCGGAATGGTCTGGGTCAGCGATTAAGCGGGCATACTCATCCGTAAATGCGGACTTTGCCTCGCTAAAAGACACCCCATGTTTCCTGAGATTGGAGGCATCCTTGACCGGATTCCATTCGAAGGTCAGATGATTCATTCCGTGATTGTAGTTACATTGTAATTATAGTCAATAGTGAAATTGCAACCGGAATGCTGGCGTTCGTCGTACTGGTAACGTTTCAAGCAGGGGCGCAGCTTACTGAGTCCTGGCGCGGCCCTAGCGGCCTTGATTTGTTATGTAGCACTTTCATAGCTTGCTGCTGGCCCGTATGTCCGGTGTAACTGTGAAAGACTTCTCCCCGCAGGGCGAAGATCTGGCAGCGGCATCGGGTGCGCTTCTGTGCGTTTGTGCGCGCTTGGGGCAATATTGCAAAGCGGTGTCTGGTCTGCTTAGATATGCCGATTGGAGTAGCGTGTCAGGGCAGGGGAGCGATAGTTGTCCTGCAACACGTTATAGTTTCGCGGTTTTAGGCTGTAGGGACAGCCTTTATGCGCCAGGCCTGATTTTTTGCAACACAACCGGAATTATTACGATTATGAGTGAGTTTTCTGTTTTAGAAAAAGAGGTTGCAGACCTGATTATCGAGGCCTTGAATTTAGAGGATATGAACGCTGCTGATATCGACCCCGAAGCGCCCTTATTTGGGGAAGGCCTTGGGCTTGACTCGATTGACGCCCTGGAAATCGCGCTGGCTTTATCTACCCAATACGGACTGAAATTGCGTTCTGACGATAGCGAAAATCAGCATATTTTTGCCTCTCTACGGGCGTTGAGCCAGTATGTCGCTGAACACCGTCAACAGTAGTGGCTGCTTCCTTAGCGCTGTTAACGCATACTCCGGGCGCTCCCTTTGCCTGGGCCGGACAACACATTATCACGCGCGAACAGTTTTTAAGGGCTGTTCTACACCTCAGCAATAACCTGCCCGACAAACGTTTTGCGGTTAACCTCTGCAATGATCGCTACTGGTTTACCGTGGCCTTCGCTGCTGCCCTGGTACGTGGGCAAACCAGTTTGCTGCCTGGCAGTCGTCTCCCCCATGATATTGCCAGCACCTGCGCCAATTATCCGGATAATTACAGTCTGACGGACGAGGATGTCCGCAATATTGTGTACGACCTGCGCCCCTCTCAGTCCCCGCTGGATTGGGTCATACCCGTGCCGGAGATAGACGGCGACCATATCGCTGCAATCACTTTTACCTCGGGTAGCACCGGTCAACCACAACCGCATCCGAAAAGCTGGGCCAGTCTGGTGAAGTGCGCA
The DNA here is from genome assembly GCA_041396125.1 of Gammaproteobacteria bacterium. Lineage (GTDB taxonomy): Bacteria > Pseudomonadota > Gammaproteobacteria > Competibacterales > Competibacteraceae > JAWKZG01. Next base: position 88,608 of record JAWKZG010000010.1, read on the forward strand.
GGCCTGACGCAGCGGCACTTTGCTGTGACCGCGTCCAATGCGTTGTTGGCGACCGTACCGCCGCAGCATATGTATGGTTTGGAAACGTCGGTGATGTTGCCGTTGATCAGTGCTGCCAGTATTCAGCGGGGTCGGCCGTTGTTTCCGGAAGATATCCGCCAGGCGCTGCTGGCGCTGCCTGCGCCGCGAATTTTGATCACCACCCCGGTGCATCTGCGGGCCTGTTGCCAAACCGGGGCCGATTGGCCTGCGTTACAACTGGTGCTGTCGGCAACCGCGCCGCTGGATAGCGAGCTGGCCCGACGTGCCGAAGCGCTATTCAAGGCACCTGTTAGGGAGATTTACGGCTGCACCGAGGGCGGCTCTCTGGCCAGTCGGCGCACCGTATCGGGTAATCGCTGGCGTGTTTTCGACGGAATTCAGATGCAGTTCCGTGAGGAAACCTGCTGGATGAGCGGTGGCCATCTGGATGCCCCGGTTGCGCTGTCCGATGTGCTGGAGCCGCTTACAGCAGATGCTTTCCGACTGCTGGGACGGCACAGCGATATGGTCAATATTGCCGGCAAACGGTCTTCATTAAGCAGTCTGAACCATCATCTCAATGCCATTGCGGGTGTGCAGGATGGTGTTTTTGTATTACCGGACGAGGCTGACAGTGCGCAGGCAGCGCCGCAGCGTTTGAGTGCCCTGGTGGTCGCGCCGTCGTTGAGCGAAAAGGCGATTCTTGCGGCGCTGGCAACACGTATTGATGTCGCTTTCCTGCCCCGTCCGCTGTATCGCGTAGCGCAGTTGCCCCGCAACGACACCGGCAAGCTGCCCCGGCGTCAGCTGCTGGCACTTCTGCAGCGCCTGAAACCGCATGCCTGAAGCCTACCGTCAGTCCTGTTGCATTGGTTCGGAGCATCCCAGCCTGGCGGGGCATTTTCCGTCTAATCCCATTGTGCCGGGGGTAGTTATTCTGGACGAGGTTATGCAGGCGGTGCAGCAGGCGACCGGACTGAGCTTCGATAGCCAGCCGGCGCTGCGAATCCGTACGGTGAAATTCTGGCACCGCTGCGTCCGGAGCAAACCTTCGTGATACACTTTGCGCTTCATCGCGCTAAACACCGGATCGATTTTCAATGCCGGTGTGATGCACATCTGATCGCCAAAGGCGTTTTACAACTGGATAGCTTATGACAGCGGTCCGCGCCAGATTTCAACCCAGTCAGCCTGATCCCCGGCTTAACCGTTTGCTGGCCGGTTACCCTGCCGATCTGTTTACCGAACGCTTGTATCAAAGCGACGAACTTGCCCAATGTTACGGCGTCGAGATCACGCGGCGTTTATTACAGCAACTGGGTATCGCTGCGTTGTTAGCGCAGGGACCATGTTCACTGCTGACCATGCAACAGCAACTGGCGTTCAGCCCGAAGTTCCAGCCGGCACTGGACTGGCTGCTGCACTATGCCGGCAGTGAGCAACTCTGACCCGTGGCCTTGATGCGTCGGGACAGCCGATGCACCACCTGGGGCCGGCCTGGTCGCCACCGGCCGCAGACATCCTGGCAGAGCTGCGGGCTGTCGGCGCTGGCATTGATCCCGGTAATGACGCCACGCTTGATCTGCTGGACGCCGCTGCCGAGGCCTGGCTGCAGCTGGCAACCGATGAGGCTTCGGGCACAGAAGCCTTGCTGGGCATGGGACAGTTGCATTTGTGGCTGAGTTATTTTAATGCGCAAAATCCCTTATACGCAGCCAATAACCGGCTCGCTGCTTTGGCCGCAGTGCGTTGTCTGCAAAACAACCTTCAAGACAGCACCTGCCCGCCGCCATCCTGGTGCTTGCTGGAGGTCGGCGCGGGGGCGGGCAGTGGTGCGCTGGCCTTATTGCATGCCCTGGCCGAAGCAGACCTGCTGCAGCATATCGCGCTGTACCGGATTACCGAACCGAATGCGTTTTTCCGCCGTCGTGCCGAACGCGAGCTGAAAGCGCGCTATCCTGAACTGGCGCTGGAATTTGGCAGCCTGAATATTGATCAACCCTGGCAGGAGCAGGGTCTGGCTGGGCAGAACCTGACTGAGCTAAGCGGGGGAGGGCAGGGCTTCGATCTGATCTATAGCGTTAATGTATTGCACGTTGCCAAGGATTTACAGTTCAGCCTGACCCAGGCGGCGCAGCGGCTTAAGCCAACAGGGTGGCTGGTGAGCGGTGAATGTCTGCGCCCGTTGCCGGATCAGCCCGTGTATACCGAGCTGATGTTCCGCATTCTGGACAGTTATACGCAGGTTACACTGGACCCGGCATTTCGCCCCAACCCCGGTTTTCTGACCGCACGGCAATGGCGTACAGCGTTAAGCGCTGCAGGTCTGGATCAGATCCGGATTGAGCCGGATCATGAGCTGATTCGGGCCGTTTACCCGCGCTTTTTACTGGGTGCCCTATGCGCCCAGTCTATGCGCTCAGGCTGATATTTAACGGGCTGGATTCCCGCCTGCGCGGGAATGATGGACTGGGCATGGGGTGATAGATACGAACGAGGCACAATCATGCGCTTTTTGTATCAATTCATCCGGTGACGGAATAGCCAGCCGGCCAAACTCAGTGTGGTCAGGCCGATCAAGGCCAGCGGCCAGAGTTGGTGCAGCAGCAGTGCCAGCGACGCGCCTTCCAGAAACACCCCACGTAATACCACCATGAAATAACGCATCGGATTGAGTAGCGTGAGCATTTGCACCGCCGGCGGCATATTAGCAATGGGGGTCGCAAAGCCGGACAGAATAATAGCTGGCACCAGAAACAGAAATCCGCCCAGCAACCCCTGTTGCTGAGTGACCGCGAAAGAAGAGATCATCAGCCCGACGCCGATGGCCGACAGCAGGAACAAGGCGATGCCCAGATACAAAACAGCCAGGCTGCCGCGCAGCGGAACTTCAAACCAGTAGACGGTGATTAGAATAATCGCTGTCGCCTCCAGCAGACCGATCAACACACCGGGCAGGGCTTTGCCAAGCAGGATTTCCACCGGTCTTAAAGGGGTGACCAGTAACTGATCAAAGGTACCCTGCTCACGCTCGCGGGCAACCGACAAGGCAGTGACCAGCATTACCACCACCAGAATCAGCAGACCGATAATACCCGGCACGATAAACCAGCGGCTTTCCAGGTTGGGATTGAACCAGGCGCGCATCGTCAAATGTGCCGGTGGTCCACGCTGTCCATGAGCTGCGGCCCAGTCCTGGTTGAAATCCTGCACCAGGGCGGTGAGGTAATTCAGTACAATCGCCGCCGTATTGGAATTGCGGCCATCAATAATAATCTGCACCGAGGTGCTTTGGGCACAGGCCAGCTCGTCGCTGAAACGCGGGCCGATATGCACCAGCAACAGTGCTTGCCGGCTTTCGATCAGCGGGGCAATCTGAGCGTGGTGATCGAGCACGCCGACCTCGTGGAAATTTGTCGAACCTCTAAGTTTCGCCAGCAGTTCCTGCGCCGCCGCGCCACGATCTTCCACGTAAACGGCATAGGGAATGCTATTCAGATCGAACGTCGCTGCATAACCAAAGACCAGCACCTGGATGATAGGTGGACCGATCAGCACAAAGCGACTTTTGCGGTCTTTCAGGATAGCCAGCAATTCCTTGATCACCAGGGCGAGAATACGCTGCCACATAGCGCCCCCTCAATCGAGCCGCTTGCGCGCTTTGTGCCGGGCCAGGCCAAGAAAAATCCCGGCCATGATGAGTAAGGCCAAGGCGTTCGGCAGTAGTACCGACCACACGTTTCCGGCCAGAAACAAAGTTTGCAGAATAGCGACAAAATAGCGTGCCGGAACCAGATGGGTGATAGCTTGCACCACGCCCGGCATGCTGCCGATATCAAAAATAAAACCCGACAGTAAAAACGCCGGTAAAAAGGTGACGATAATCGCTACCTGGCCTGCAACAAACTGGCTGCGGGCGACAATCGAGATCAGCAGCCCCATACCCAGAGCAACCAATAGGAACAACGCAGCGGCGATGACCAGCAGCCACCAGGAGCCGCGCAGCGGTACGTCGAACAGCCAGCGCGCCATGACGACTGACAGCGCCATACCGCCCATGCCGAGAATGAAATAGGGAATCAGCTTGCCCAGCAGAATTTCGCGCATGGCCACCGGCGTGACCAGCAGCGCTTCCATCGTGCCGCGCTCCCATTCGCGTGCCATGATCATCGCAGTGAGCAGCGCCCCGATCAGGGTCATGATGACCGCGATCAGCCCTGGCACGAGAAAATCGCGACTGCGCAATTCGGCGTTAAACCAGACGCGCTGTTCGAGCGTGACCGGAATTGTTAACGTCACCCCCCGGGTAGCGGCCTGTTGCGTCAGCCAGAGTGCCCACACACCCTGTACATAACCCTGCACGAGTCGTGCAGTATTGGCATCCACGCCATTGACAATCACCTGAATAGGCGCATCGTCAGCGTTTTTGAGTGCTTTGGCAAAATCCGCCCGCAAGCGAACAATACCATTGACCTGGCGGGTCCGCAGCGCCTGTTCGGCCACAGCCATGGAACGCAACAGGACGGGCTGGAAATACTCAGTGTGCTGAAATTTGCCGATAAAGCTGGCGGTTTCAGCGCCGGGTTGTTCCACCACCAGGGCGATGGGCACATGTTTGGCGTCCAGCGATACGCCGTAGCCGAACAGCAGCAGCAATACCACCGGCAGCAGAAAAGCGATAGCGATACTGCTGGGGTCGCGGCGAATCTGCAAAAACTCTTTGCGGATCATGCCGCGCAGACGCTGTCCGCCACCACCCCGTAAAGTACCCGGCAATGAGCTCGTAGGCGTTTTTTCAGTGTTTGACGAGCTCATGCGGCCTCCACACCGGAGGCCGGGGACTGGATGAGCGCAATAAACGCATCTTCCAGACTGGGCTCGGGCGTCGTTGGCGAGCGCGCCTGCGCCTTGATGGCTGCCGGTCTGTCCAGCGTGAGAATTTTACCGGCGGCCATAATTGCCAGCCGATCACAGTATTCCGCCTCTTCCATAAAATGTGTGGTTACCAGTACGGTCACACCGGCTTGCGCCAGCGTGTTGATCCGTTGCCAGAATTCCCGTCGTGCCAGCGGGTCGACGCCCGAAGTGGGCTCATCCAGAAAGAGGATCTCCGGCTCGTGCATTAACGCACAGGCCATGGCCAGGCGCTGCTTATAGCCGGTTGGCAACTCGCCACTCATCGCTGCAGCGACCTTGGTCAGCTCAAACTCACGTAGTGCCCAGGCCAGACGTTCACGCCGGCGGGAGCCGCTAAGTCCATAGCAGGCGCTGAAGAAGTTAAGGTTTTGCTGCACGCTGAGATTGCCGTAGAGGGAGAACTTCTGTGCCATATAACCCAGTTTGGCGCGGGCGGTCGCCGCCGCGTGACGTAAATCATGGCCCGCCACGGTAAGGGTTCCGGCACTGGCTGGCAGTAGCCCGCAGAGCATGCGAAAAGTAGTTGTTTTACCCGCGCCGTTGGCCCCTAGCAGACCGAATATCTCGCCCCGGCAGACATCGAAACTCAAATCCTCGACCGCATAGAAAGCGCCGAAGCGACGAGCTACATTACGGACCTGGATAACGCGATCAGATGACTGTTCAATCGAACTTGCCAGGCGTGCCACAGTAGCGGGTGTGGCCATGGTACGCGACTGTCGGCCCCGCAGCTCGGCAATGAAATAGTCCTCAAACCGCGGTGGGGCCGGCTCGATACTGAGCCCGTCGCTGTCAGGCCCAAGTACATTCAGCTCAGGTGCGTTCAACCCGAGTGGTGAGCCTGGCTCGGCCATTATCAGCCGTACATGGCTGGCCTGAACAACGGCATCGATCACTCCGGGCGCGGTACGAAGCTGCGCTTGCAGCAGGCGGTTTTTCAGCCGGGGCGTGCTGACAACAAAGGTGCGCCCGTTCATTCGTTGACTGAACTCGCCCGGTGCGCCCTGACCCAGCACCCGGCCTTCATGCAGTAAAATAACGTCTGTGCAGCGCTCGGCTTCATCGAGGTAAGCGGTGCTGAGCAGCACACTCATGCCGTTTTCTTCGACCAGACGATAGACGATGGCCCATAACTCTCGCCGCGATACCGGGTCTACGCCGACCGTTGGTTCGTCCAGCAGCAGCAATTCAGGCGTACGCACCAGGGTGCAGGCCAGCCCCAGTTTCTGCTTCATGCCACCGGATAATTTGCCGGCCAGACGCCGAGTGAAAGGTTCCAGTCCGGTCATTTGCATCAGTTCCTGGTAGCGTGCCGCCCGCATAGCGCCAGGTACACCTTGCAGGTCGGCGTACAAATCCAGATTCTCCTGCACGGAAAGGTCTTCGTAGAGCCCGAAACGCTGTGGCATATAACCGATGTTAGCCTGCACCGCCAGCGCTTGCCGGGTCGCGTCCAGCCCCAGTACAGTGATCCGACCGGCGTCGGGCAGCAGCAAACCGGCGATCAGGCGCAGCAAGGTGGTTTTACCTGCCCCGTCCGGGCCAATCAGGCCGGTCACGTAACCGCGATGCACGGTCAGGCTCACCGAACGCAAGGCCTGTACCACGCGCGCGGCGCTGGTAAAGGTTTTTTCGACGTCGGTGACTGTCAGCGCCGGGCGGCTACTGGTCTGGCTGCTCATCGGCGGACGGGCAGGGCGGGATGGCAGCATCGGTTGGCCCGGTATCGGTTAGCCCGGTACCGGGCGGACGCGGCAACAGGTTTACTGTCGCCGGCATCCCCAGCCGCAATTCGTTAGCAGGGTTGCAGACGTAGATACGAACCTGATAAACAAGACTGGTGCGAACATCGCTGGTCTGGACCGATTTGGGGGTGAACTCGGCCGTTGGCGAGATATAGCCGACCCAGCCTGGATAGCGTTTGCCGACAAAGCTATCGGTGCTTACCGTCGCCGCCATGCCCGGATAAATTTTGCCCAGATTTGGCTCATCGACGAACGCCCGTATCCAGATCGGGTTGGTCAGCGCCAGCGTGTAGACCGGTTGCTGCGGTGAGGCCATCGCGCCGGGTTCCAGGATACGGTTGCGAATCACCCCGTTGCTGGGCGCATAGAGTGAAGCGTCATCCAGTTCGTGCCGGGCCAGCTCACGTTGCGCCTCGAGCGCCTGCAAAGTGGCCCGGGCGGCGGCAATGTCTTCCTGGCGGGGGCCAGCCAGGGCAAGTTCCAGTCCGGCCTGCGCGACTTTGACCCGGGCTGTGGCGGAAGCAAAGCAGCCACCGCATCGTCCAACTGTTGTGCCGAGGCGAGCTTTTGGCGCGTCAGTGATTGCACTCGCCGTAGCGATTGCTCAGCGTCGCGCACCCCGGCCTGGGCCAGCTCCAGATTTGCCCGGGCCTGGTTGAGTTCCTCGGGCCGGGTGCCGGCTTCCAGTCTCGCGACCAGCTGTTGTTGTGCGGCAACCTGTGCCTCGGCCTGAGCAAGCCTGGCCCGCAGTCGCCGTGTGTCCAGGGTAGCCAGCAGTTCGCCCTGGCTGACCCGGTCACCTTCCTGCACCAGCATGCGGGTGATCCGTCCGGCGTTGTTGAAGGCGAGATCGACCTGGCGGATGTCGGCATTGCCGTAGAGCACCAGCTGATCAGTTGGCGCAGTGTTTTCCTGTTTTTGCCACCACCATCCGCCGCCGGTGCCAGCGCCCACAATCAGCAGCACGATCAGCAGCCGGCGGAGCGTGTTGCTGGGTTTACGGGCCGGTGCAGACATTGTTTAGCAAGATGCGTTTCAGTGGCAAATTCCAAGAATCAGGCATAAGGAATACCGTTTATGTTCATGTTTGCAATACCGCCCTGCGATCGCCCTGCTAACACGATCTGAAAGCCTGCAATTAAAGTCCGCTTAACTCGATCTTGATTTGCTGATCCAGATTGCGGATCCAGCGGTTATAACCGTCCCGAATATTGGTGCCGTCATAGTCGAGGTTGCTACTGCCCTTATAGCGGATGCTGTAGCGGGTACGGTTGAAATCGATGGTCACCTGGGCGGTGGCTTTGCGCACGGTTATGGAACCGTCGATACGCCGGTTGCTGACATTGCTCATCTGCCAGCCTTTGGTAGTGCCGGCGCGGAATATGGCCTGCCTGACGCTATCCAGCGTGTAGTTATCGGTTGCTGTCACAATCGGCGTATCGGTTACCTGATACACCGGTGCCGTGCCACAGCCGATCAGCAGCAGCCCCAGAATGACGATCAACACACTGCTATAGCGTTTTAACATTTTGCTAGTCCTGTTTGGTAGGAAAGATTGCTTTGTCAGGTAATGAAGGATGTTTATCAAACAACATCTTGTGATTGTTCACTGTCACCGTAGCTGACCTGTGCATTGTATTTTCTGCGTTGATAAGCGTGCCAGCTCAGCGCCGCCAGACGCGCTGAAACCAGCCAGTAAATGCCCTTGAATACCGTCAGCGGGAAACCGATGGGTGTTTTACGGAAAACATCACCTGCCAACAGCGAGATAATGGCCTCTTCGATGTGCAGGGTATTGCGCGGATGCAAAAACAACTGGCGCATGGCCGGCGAGGTAAAGCGGTAGATAAACCAGGAAACGGTTTGTAAACCGCGCCGAATGCGCCGCTCGAATTGTTTTATCAGGATCGGTGCCCGAGCCGGATCACGCAGACAGCGGTCCACCGTTTCGGCCCCCAGACAGGCACTGTTCATAGCTAGGTATACGCCGCTGGAAAAAACCGGATCGATAAAGGCAAACGCATCGCCCACCAGAAGATAACCCTCACCCCCCATGCGTTTGGAGCGATAAGAGAAATTACCGGTCGCCCGGATGGTATCGCAGGGTACCGCCTGCTGCATACGGGCAGCGACTTCGGGACATAGCGCGATGGTCTGCTGCAAAAACGTGGCGAGGTCGGTGCGGCGGGTCTTGAGGTATTCGGGCCAGCACACCGCGCCCACACTGGTGACGCCATCACGCAGGGGGATCATCCAGAACCAGCCGTGTTCGAACCAGTAGATACCGATATTACCGGCATCCTGCGCCGGCCGTTGCTGTACCTGCCGGAAATGCCCGAACAGCGCCGCACTCTGATGCTGCGGATTTTTCTGTTTAAGTTTTAATTTACCGGCCAGAAAGGTATCACGTCCGGAAGCATCCACCACAAAGCGGGTTTCCCAGTGCCGGGTTTGCTGGCCATCAGACGCCCGTACCAGACTGCGTTGCCCGCTGCGAAAAACCACTTCCTGCACCCGCATCCCTTGTCGTACCTCAACCCCGCGGTTAGCGCAGTTCTGCAGCAGCACATGATCAAATTCGGCGCGCCGTACCTGATACGCATAGGGGTGATTCTTATCCATGGCATTGCGAAAATAAATGGTATGACGCTGGCCAGGATATTCCCGCGCACCGCCAAATTCAGCGCCATACTTCACCACCCCAATGGCCTTGATCTGCTCACTGACCCCGAGGCGTTCTAAAATCGGCAGATTCATGGGTAATAAGGATTCGCCAATATGAAAGCGCGGATGCTGATCTTTATCCAGCAGGCAGACGTGCCAGCCGCGCTCATGCAATAAAGTGGCAATAGTGGAACCGGCCGGGCCGCCGCCAATAACCAAAACATCACATGGTTGCTGCTGCTGTGTCTCGACCGCAGAGGGGAGGGGAGATGCTGAATCTGCCATGGATAACCCGTGTTAAGGCCTCAGATGGGACACACAGGTCCTATCATACTACGTGGTGTTGGCAAAAGCGTGCCGATATTCAGCCGATACAGCACCCTATACCGAAGATAACGCGAAATACACGAGACAGCAGGGTATCGCGAAAACCGGGGTTTTCGTTGCAGAACTATTGCTCGACAGGCTGCCTACCCCTTATAAAGCGTGTAAACATGCCGACCGGTCGGCCCCCGACTCAGCGCTAATAACCATATTATTGATGACTAAACGCTAATGATGACTAAACGTATGGGTATCGGGCTCAGCCTGCTACTGCTGGGTTTTCCGCTGCTGGGCCTGCTGGCGGCCGTCAGCGGGCAGCCGGTATTGCAGCCGCTGCGGCAGCTGGCGATAGTGCCGTCCCTGGCACTGATCAGCACTTTGCTGTGGTTGTTCGGTCGCACATTATTGCCGGGTCGGGAACCGCTGGTAGCGGCTATCGCGCGCAGTGTCCACGGCCCTCTGGCACCTGCAGTGGCCCGTTATACCCGGCGATTGACGCAACTGTGGGCATTGCTGCTGGCGCTGCTGCTGGGCGAAATCATCCTGGTTGCCTGGCTGGCACCACCGGCGGGTACAACATTGTTGCTTAACCTGCTGAATCCGGGGCTGGTCGCGCTGGTGTTTATCGCTGAGTTTTTCTGGCGCCGGCGCTGTCTGCCGGATGTTCAGCACATTAGCTTCAAACACTATCTGCAGCTGCTACGCCAGCTTGATTTCCGCAAGCTCAGCGCATCATGAGTCAACACTGGCTGCACTTGCCCGAACGGGGAACCGCCTTCACCCTGCGCCTCATTGCCGGGATTGGTCTGCGCCTTGGTCCGGTCGGTCCGTGGCTGGCGCGGCTGCTGTTGTATCCCATCACAGCGTATTATGTGCTGACTATCGCACCGGCGGTGCGACGAGCCTCGCATCAGTATTTACAACGTGTGCTGAGGCGGCGCACGCACTGGTGGCATACTGCCCGCCATTTCCACTGTTATGCCAGCATGATACTGGATCGGGTGTTTCTGCTTTCGGGGCGCTATCAGCATTTTCAGTTGAATATTCACAATGGCGCTTTGCTGCGGGAGCGGCTGGCGGCCCGCCAGGGCTGTATTTTGCTGGGCGCACATCTGGGCAGCTTCGAAGCCTTGCGTGCCATCGGCGCGAGTGAGCAGCTGAAGGTCAAAGTGCTTATGAATATTGACCACAACGAGAAAATGACGCAGCTCATGCAAACCTTAAATCCGGCCATGGCGCAGGATATTATCGCGCTGGGTCAGCCGGATGCCTTACTGAAAGCCAAAGAAAGCCTGGAGCAGGGTTATCTGATCGGCATGCTGGCCGACCGGGTGTTCAATCAGGACAGTACCGTGACTTGTCGCTTTCTGGATGGCTCAGCCCGTTTTCCGGCCGGGCCGATGCGCCTGGCGGTTGCACTGCGTTGCCCGGTTTTTCTGGCTTTTGGCATTTTGCGCGCCAGTGGGCAATACGATATTTATTTTGAGCACTTTGCCGAACGTATCGAGTGCGACCGTCAGCAGCGGGAGCAGGATTTGCAGCGCTGGACCCAGCGCTATGCCGACCGGCTTGAGTATTACACCCGCCACGCCCCGTACAACTGGTTTAATTTTTATGATTACTGGGAAAACAATGCAACTTGAGCGGGACGCACTCAGCGCATTAATACCGCATGCCGGCAGTATGTGTTTACTGGATGGCGTGCTCGACTGGGATGATTTGACCATCCGCTGTATCAGTAACAGCCACCGCAATCCTGCCAATCCATTACGTCGTGCAGGCCGTTTATCAGCACTGTGCGCGTTTGAATATGGTGCGCAGGCAGCGGCGGTACACGGTGCTTTATGCCTGGGGCAGCAAGCCCTGCCGGCTTATCTGGCTGCCTTGAAAAACGGCCATTGCGAGGTGCCGTATCTGGATACCATTGCCGCCCCTTTGCAGATTGATGCCTGCTTGCAGTATCGCGGCGGTGCTGATCATATTTACCAGATCCGGGTCAGTGCAGAGGCTCAGATGGTGGCGGAGGTCAGGATAACCCGTGATGGCGATCCGTCCAACGGACAGCGATGCTTCAAAAAAGAGTGCTGGACAGGGCACTAAGCTGTGATTAAAAGGCTTTTATTGATACTGGGGCTGGCCTGCCGGGATTCATGCAGGCGGCTGATTTCAGTCTGCCGGTGCTGATGCAGTCACTGGCGCAGGTGCAGCGCATCGAGGCCGATTTCCAGGAGCACAAAACGCTGTCCATTCTGAGCACACCCTTGGTGTTCAGCGGCACTCTCAGCTATCGGGCACCGGATTACATCAAAAAACAGACGGCCGAGTGCAGGAGCTGTTCATTCTCGATGGTGAGTGGCTTACCCTGAAACCCCGCAGCAGGGTCGGCAGCAGTTTGATCTGGCCGGTTACCGCGATCTGCAACCCTTGACCGCTGCACTGCGCGGTCTGCTGTCAGGCGATCTGGCCTTGTTGCAGCGTTTCTATACCTTGACTCTGAGTGGCAACATGGACGCCTGGCAATTGCAGTTATTACCGCGCGATCCCGCCGCCGCCGCACTAATCGAGCAGATTACCGCCAACGGTCATCGTAATCGTATAGAAAAATTGCTGACGGTAGAGCGTAATGGTGATCGCAGTTTGATGACGATCAGCCCGCACTGACCATGCGTTACGCTGTGTTAGCGGTCTGGTTGCTGCTGCTTGGAGGCAGCGGCTGGCTGCTCAGCCGTACCCCGATCAGTCAGGAACTGACGGTATTTCTGCCAGCACAAAGCGAACATGCTGCACTGCTCAGCCAGTTGCGTGATGGTCCGGCTTCGCGCCTGCTGCTGTTGGCCGTGGCGGGCGCACCGGCCGAACAACTGGCCCGCATCAGCCGCGCGCTTGCCGCCGAATTGCGTACTGATGAGCTGTTCACGCGCATTGCCAATAGCAGTACGGAGCAAGACCCGAGCGGGGATAGCAGCACCTATCAATGGCTATTCCAGCAGCGCTATTTGCTCAGCCCGGCCATTACCCCTGCCCATTTCAGCAGTGCTGCACTGCGGGAAGCGCTGCAAGCCCGCCTGCGCGAATTAAGTTCACCGCTGGCGCTGCTCAGTAAACAGGTCTTGCCGGCCGATCCCACCGCTGAATTCAGCACCTTGCTGGCTCGCTGGCGGCACAGTGCGTTCGGGCAGCTGACCATACCGCAACAGCACGGGGTCTGGTTTACGGCCGACGGGCAACGTGCGCTGCTGCTGGCGCAAACGCAGGTCTCCGGGTTTGATCTGGCGACCCAGAGCAGGGCGGTACAGGCTATCGAAAGCGCTTTTCGCGCAATCCAGACAGCCGATCCGGCGAACGTACAGACGACATTATCGCTCAGCGGTACCGGTGTCTTCGGGGTTCAGGCGCAAGCGCTGATCCGGACTGAAACCGAACGCGCCAGCATGCTGGCAAGCGCGCTGGTGGTGTTTTTGCTACTGCTGAGTTTCCGCTCGCTGCGTCTGTTGCTGCTGGGTGCGCTGCCTATATTAACCGGTATTTTGGTCGCGGCTGCCGGTGTCGGGCTGCTGTTTGGCAATATACACGCGATCACGCTGGCTTTCGGAATCACCCTGCTGGGCGTGGCGATGGATTACCCGATTCATTTGTTCAGCCATCTGACGCCACAGCACAGTGCCCATACGACCATGCGACGGCTCTGGCCAACCTTGCGTCTGGGGGTGCTGACGTCCCTGGTGGGTTATTCAGCTATCGCGACGACGGCCTACGGCGGCCTGGCCCAACTGGGTGTTTTCGCTATTGCCGGTTTGCTGGCGGCAGCGGTCTGCACCCGTTATGTTTTACCTTTGTTATTGCCGAGCTACTGGCCGCGTAGTTACCAACCCCCGCTGGCCCTGAGCCGCATGCTGGCTATTCCGGTAGCAGGTGTGACCGGTGCGCTGGCCGGTGTCGCAGCCGTGCTGGCAATCCTCTGGTATCAAGCCGCCCCTTCGACGGTCTGGGAAAATGATCTGGCAGCTTTGAGCCCGGTGCCAGCGACTGCCTTAACCCTCGACCGCGAACTGCGCAGCGCACTCGGCGCACCCGAGGTTGGTCAGATGATCGTGTTGAGCGGGGCGGATGTCGAAACCGTTTTGCAGGCCAGCGAAAGGTTGCTCACGCCATTGGCAGACTGGGTTGCAGAAGGTTATTTGAGCGGCTATGACGCTGCTGTACGCTATTTGCCCAGCCAGCGTACCCAGGCCGCGCGGCAGGCTGCTTTGCCGACCCGTGACGCGTTACAGGTTCAGCTGACGACAGCACTGGCCGGTTTACCGTTCAAAGCAGCTATCTTCGAACCGTTTTTAACAGCCGTCGAGGCTGCCCGCGAAAGCTCGCTGGTGAGTTGGGAAACGCTGCAGAAAACCGCTCTGGGCGCACGTATTGAGCCTTTACTGATATCGTATCAACCCGCAGATAATGACACCACGCAATGGCTGACACTACTCCCCTTGGCCGGGGTGCAGAATCCGCAGCAGCTGCAGGCCGAACTGCAATCTCTGGCCATACCGTCAGCCCAATATGTGGATCTGCGCGTGCAAACCAACCAGATCATGGCCGATTTCCGTTCCGCTGCGCTGACCCGCTGCCTGTTCGGTCTGGGGCTGATGGTACTGCTGTTGCGACTGGCCCTGGGCCGCTGGCGGCAGGTGCTGAACGTGCTGGGTCCGGTTTTGCTGGCAGTGCTGCTGACGCTGGCGCTGTTACTCATACTGGGGCAGAAACTGTCGCTGTTTCATCTGGTGTCGTTATTGCTGGTGGTCGGTTTAGGGCTTGATTATGCGTTGTTTTTCAATCGTGAGTCGGGCCACCCGGCGCAGCGCGAGCGGACCTTATATGCCATTTTGGTCTGTGCTGGCTCCACCTTGCTGGTGTTTGGTATTATCGCCTGTTCGCAATTACCGATATTAAAGGCCCTGGGCTTGACGGTGGTCATCGGCACCTGTGCCAGTCTGATATTCAGTGTGCTGATTGCGCGGCCGGCGCAGACTGCGGTGGCTCACGCCAGCCAGGGTGCCGGTGGTGACGCACCACTTTAAATACCGGGGAAGACTGCCCCGCCGTTATTGCCGGGTAGCGCAAGACGCAGATTTGAGACTCGGAAGAAGATGGATGGGCATAGTATATGGTTCCTTTAGCAATTTCGGCCTATACCACGGTCAGTACGCTGGGCCGGGGTGCGGCGGCGGCGCTGGCGGCATTGCGTGAAGAACGCAGCGGTTTGCAGCCGTGCGATTTTGCCGATGCCGTGCTGCCAACCTGGGTCGGTGCGGTCGCAGGACTGGATGAAACACCGCTCAGCGGTGCCTGGGCAGAGTATGACTGCCGCAATAACCGACTGGCGTGCATGGCGTTGCAGCACGATGACTTTGCCGCTGCGGTGGCGGTGGCGGTGGCGCGTTACGGCGCGAGCCGGGTCGGGGTCTTTATCGGTACCAGTACCGCTGGCATTTTAAGCACCGAGCTGGCGTTATCGTGAACGCGATGAGCAGGGCCGGTTCAGTACGTCGTTCTGATTTCGGCAAAACCCAGGATGTGGACACCGCAGCGGCCTCTTTGCCGCCGCTGGTTGGCACTGGAAGCCGCCCGGCCCTGAGCATTTCCACCGCGTGCATCTTCGGTGCCAAAACCTTCGCTGCCGCCAGCCGGTATATTCAGGCCGGTTTATGCGACGCAGCGGTTGTTGGCGGCGTTGACAGCTTGTGCTCTGACCACCCTGTACGGTTTTAATTCATTACAGTTGCTCGCTGCTCAGCCCTGTCGGCCCTGGGATAGTCAGCGGGACGGCCTGAGTCTGGGCGAAGCAGCCGGGTTTGTATTGCTGCAAGTTCAGCCGCCAAAAAACGCGGCGCAACCCAAGGTCTGGTTGCGTGGCTATGGCGAAAGCAGCGATGCCTACCATATGTCCAGTGGTGATCCGGACGGAGCCGGTGCGCAGCAGGCGATGAGGCAGGCGCTGGAACGGGCGCAGCTGGCACCGGCGCAGATTGACTATATCAATGTGCATGGCACGGCGACACCGGCCAATGACAGCACCGAGGACAAAGCCGTATTCCCGGATTGTTTGGCAGCGCTACTCCGTGCAGTTCAACCAAAGGCTGGACCGGTCATACCCTGGGCGCGGCGGGTGCGCTGGAAGTGATTTTCGCCTGCCTATGCATCGAACACGACTTTATGCCGGCCAGTCTGAATACGGTACAACCCGATCCCGCCCTTTCGGCGCGGATACTGTTACAGGCCCAAGACACACCGGTACACACGGTACTGAGCAATTCATTCGGTTTTGGCGGCACCAATTGCAGCCTGATTTTCGCTAAAGAAGCTGCATGAACAGCGTTTATCTGCAGGCTTTCAGTGTCCTGGCACCGGGGCTCAGCGACTGGTCGCACAGTCACGCGGTATTGAGCGATAAGGCTCCCTACACGGAAGCCGAACTGCCGCCGTTTCCGAAGTATTTATTGCCCGCAAATGAGCTGCGCCGGGCCACCCCCACCATGAAACCGGTCCTGCAGGTTGCGGCAGATGTGTTGGCTCGGCAGCCGGAACCGGCGCAGAAGCTGTATTCGGTCTTCGCCAGCTCGGCCGGTGACAGTGATATCGTCCATCGCATCTGCAGTGCGCTACTACTTCCAGCCCGGCCGGTTTCGCCGACTCATTTTCATAACTCGGTGCATAATGCGCCAGCCGGTTACTGGTCAATCAGTACCCGCTGTCAGCAACCGTATAGCGCCATCTCCGCCCATGACGCCAGCTTCAGTGCGGCGCTGCTCGATGCTGCGGTCACCGCGCAAGTGGAACAAACCAGCGTACTGGTGGTGGTGTATGATCGGCCGCTGCCAGCACCTTTGGCTGCCGTGCGGCAGATTATCGCGCCGTTCGCGATTGCCCTGCTGGTGAGCCCTTGGCCCGGAAAAGACAAACTCAATACCGCCAAACTTACCCTGTGTATTGAACCTGCTTCGTCTGCCGCTGCGCTTGCTCCTACCCGGCTGGATAACCCGGCGCTGGAACGTCTGCGCTGCGGTAATCCAGCTGCACGCAGCCTGCCATTGCTGGCGGCCCTGGCCCGGCAGACCTCGACTACGGTCATGCTGCCGTATCTGGACGCCGCGCTACTGCAATTGCACATTGACGTGCTCAACAACGATTTGCCATCCGCTTCATGACGGCCACTACCTTGAAAAAATCATCGCCTACACCCCGTAAACGAGCCCTGGTAACCGGGGCCAGTGGCGATATTGGCGCGGCTATCTGTGCCCATCTGGCGCGCCGGGGTTTACACGTTCTGGCGCATGCCAACCGGCATGCCGAACGCGCACAGGCGGTGGTAGCAGAGATTATTCAGGCTGGCGGATCGGCCCAGCTGGTTTGCTTCGATGTCACTGACGCTGAAGCCTGCCGGCAGGCCCTGGAGCAGGTGCTGGCGGAGGGACCGATCCAGATACTGGTCAATAATGCCGGTATCTACGATGACGCGCCAATGGCCGGTATGCAGCACAGCCAGTGGCAGCGGGTGCTGGATGTATCGCTGAATGGTTTTTTCAATGTCACCCAGCCGCTGCTGCTGCCCATGATGGCGACGCGCTGGGGCCGTATTATTTCGGTATCCTCGGTCAGCGGGGTACTGGGTAATCGTGGCCAGACCAATTACGCTGCAGCTAAAGCCGGTCTGCACGGTGCCAGTAAATCGCTGGCGCTGGAACTGGCCAGCCGGGGCATTACGGTCAACGTGGTGGCCCCCGGTCTGATTGCCGGGCGTATTGCCGAGCGTGAGTTCAGCCCTGCCCTGATCAAACAACTGGTGCCGATGAAGCGCGTCGGCACGCCGGACGAAGTGGCTGCGCTGGTGGCTTTTCTGGCCTCGGATGCAGCCGCTTATATCTCGGCGCAAGTCATCAATATTAACGGCGCGATGGCTTGAGCGGGCAGCTATTGAAAACCTATGCCGTAGTTATCCCTGCTTATAATGAAAGCCGCACTATTGCTGATGTCGCCCGTCACGCGCTGGCTCAGACCGGGCAGGTGATTGTGGTCGATGACGGTTCCGAAGACGACACGGTCGGACAATTACAGACCTTGCCGGTCATACTGTTACGCCACGACAGCAATCAGGGCAAAGCAGCCAGTTTATGGACCGGCATGCAGCATGCGCTGACACTCGGGGTTGATGCTGTCATCACTCTGGACGGTGACGGCCAGCACCGGCCGGAAGACATCCCGCGTCTGCTGCAAGCCGCACAACAGGAAAACCGCATTATCATTGCGGCCCGTTTGCAAGGTCGGGAGCAAGTACCGCGTGCGCGCCGTTTTGGGCATCGCATGGCCGATTTCTGGATAGCCTGGGCAGCCGGTTATCCGCTGCGTGATACCCAGTCCGGCTTTCGGCTGTACCCGGCGGATCTGCTGCGCCAAATCAAACTACCGCACAGCCGTGCCTATAGTTTCGTCTTTGAAAGCGAAATTCTGATCGAAGCCGCCCGTCTGGGCTATTTCGCGCAGGCCGTTCCGATCCAGGCCATTTATCCGCCGCAGGCACGCACAAGTCATTACCGACCCTGGGCTGATACCAGTCGTATCGTGCGCATGGTGGCCTGGAAATTACTGGCACGCGGCCTTTATATACCGGGTTTGCTGCGCTCTTTGGGGATGTTGCCGGCACCGCCTGGGCAAACCTCAAAATAAGCCCTCAGGTCTGCGCCGTATAGTCGCTGAAAACGCCCAGTTCGACCCGCCGTGCGACCTGTTCCAATCCGGCCTCATGCAGTGCCGCCAGGATTGCGGCCGGTTCGACGCAGTGTTCGATGGTGGCCCAGTAATAGACCATCAGGGTTTGCGCTTCGGGGCTGCGCCGCAACACGCGGGTCAGTGTCGGGATAACATGTTTCAGATAGCCTTTCAGCACAACATAGCC
Organism: Gammaproteobacteria bacterium; assembly: GCA_041396125.1. Classification (GTDB taxonomy): domain Bacteria; phylum Pseudomonadota; class Gammaproteobacteria; order Competibacterales; family Competibacteraceae; genus JAWKZG01. The sequence goes on from JAWKZG010000010.1 coordinate 107,217, forward strand.
CAAGCGGGATTCAGGCCGGCTGATTTCCAGCAGCAGCAGGCGGCCGCCGGGTTTCAGCACGCGGCGATACTCGGTAAAGGCCTGATGCAGATCAGCGACATGGCGCAGCGCATAACCCATGACGACAAAATCAAACCGGGCGTCAGCGAAGGGCAGGCTCTCACCGAGTCCCTGCACCACGTTGATTGATCCTGTGGCTGTGCTGGTGCGCTGCGCGGTCTCTGCCAGCATGCCGGCACTGGGGTCCAGTGCGCTGACCTGACCCTGTGCACCCACAATGTCAGCTGCAAGTGCCGCGATAACGCCGGTGCCACAGCCTACATCAAGCACCTGCATGCCGGGCTTCAGTCCGGCCCGCAACAAGGCCAGCCGCCGGTAGCGACGGCCACTGCCAAAGCTCATCAATCCGTTAATCCAGTCGTAATGGCGGGCCGAGCGATCAAACAGTTGATCAATATAGGTCCGCCGCTGAGCCGGCTCAGTGTAATACGCACTCAATACCTGATGAGGCGGCAGTGGCCCATGCTGTTCAGTCATGGCCGCAGGTGCAGGGGAGGGCTTTGATTCCGGGGCAGACTTGGACGGCATGCAGCAGGCTCACTTGGCGGGGACGGGAAGACTTTGATTGTGACATTCTTGCAACCGGGCTGACAATGTATTCAGCCTGAATGGCAAGACAGTTGGTGGCAGGCGAGCAGGCTACAGTCCAAATTCCTGGATGATCGCTTCGGTGTGCTGCCCGATACGTGGTGCCGCGCGGCTGGATTTCAGCAGACAGTCATCAAAGCGCAAAGGGTTGCGGGTTGTGGTCAGCATGACACCGTCGTCACGCAGTATTTGCTGGGTCATCTCCAGCACCTTGAAACCCTCATGCGCAAACAGGCTGGGCCAGTCACGGACTTCAGCACACCAGATATCGGCCGGCTGCAGTTTATCCAGCCAGACCTGTGTTGGTTGCTGGCGCAGATGTGACTGAATGATGCGTTTGATCTCATCACGCTGCTCGAACCAGCTTTTAGGTTCGGAATAGGCCGCCAGGCGCTCTATGCCGAGCAGTTCGGCCAGCTTTCCCGGCGCTGGCGTCATGGCCAGTGCGAGATAACCGTCCGCTGTCTGGTAAACCCCGTAGGGTGCGGCTAGGTAGGCATGGGCATTATTGCTGCCGGAACGATCAGGCAAGCGCTGTCCGTCATTGAAATAGGTGGTGAGCACTTCGAACTGGAAATCCAGCAGTGCTTCAAGCAGGCTGGTTTCGACCTTACAGCCCCGGCCATTAATTCCGCGGCGCACCAGTGCGGCAAGAATACCCTGCGCCAGATTATTGCCGGCCAGCATATCAGCGACCGGAAGGCCTACCGGCGTAGGCGGGTTGGCGCGGTCACCGCTCAGCCACAGTAAACCTGAGCGGGCCTGTGCCAGCAGATCCTGACCGGGCCGGTCCCGCCATGGCCCCTGCTCACCATAACCGGAGATCGAGCCGTAAATAATATCCGGCTTGAACGCGCGCACCTGTTGGTAATCCAGCTCAAGACGTTCAATGACGCCGGGGCGAAAATTCTGGATGACGACATCGGCCTGTTTGATCAGCTGGCAGACACGCTGGTGGTCGGTGGGGTTTTTTAGATCGGCAGCGAAACTTTCCTTATTGCGATTAATCGCGTGGAACACGGTGCTGTCGCCGCCAATTTCAGTCGAGCTGACGTAAAGCTGGCGACACAGATCACCCCGTCCGGAGCGTTCGATCTTGATCACCCGTGCACCCATATCGGCAAGTTTAAGCCCGGCCAGCGGGCCGGCCAGGAATTGGCTTAAATCAACTACCAGCAGGCCTTGCAAAGGCAGGTCGTCATATCTGTTCATGGATTCCCTGTTAGCGGATGCTCTTTGCTGGGTTGATCACGCCGCCGGTTTGCTGCGGCAAAATTCGGCGCGAATGGCCTCGCTGTGGGCACCAAGCGGTGGTGCTGCAGTGCTGCAATGCGGTCGTTGGCCGTTCAGGCGCAGCGGGGCACAGGTCGTTTCGAGGCGGACTTGGTTTGCACCTTCGATAACCTGGAGCATGTCCAGCCGCTGACACTGTTCACTTTGCAGCAACTCCGGCCAGCCCAGAACCCTGGCGCACCAGACATCGGCGGGCTGCAGAATCGATAACCAATGATCTGCAGACTGCTGCGCCAGACGATCAGCGATAAGCCGGGTGATCGCGTCGCGGTTTTTTAGCGGGCTTTCCGGATCAGCCAGATACGGCTGCAAAGATGACAGATCAAGAAGCTCTGCCAGTCGTGCCAGAGGGGTCATGGCGAGGGCCAGATAGCCGTCTGTTGTCTGGTAGACGCCATAAGGTGCTGAGGCATAGGCGTTGGCATTGCCAATTTTGGCCCGTTGCGGCTGTTGCCGGCCATTGTTGAGAAAAACGGTCAGCATCTCCAGTTGCAGATCGATCAGCCCTTCCAGCAAACTTGTTTCGACCAGTTGTCCTGCACCGCTTACACCCCGTCTGACCAAGGCTGCCAGAATGCCTTGCACGGTGTTCGCCCCGGTCAGGACATCGCCCACCGCGAGGCCGGTCGGGGTCGGTGCGTCCTCTGCATTACCGGTTAGCCAGAGCAGGCCCGAGCGGGCCTGCGCCAACAGATCCTGACCCGGCAGCTGGGTCCAGGGGCCGTCAGTTCCATAGCCGGAGATGCTGGCATACACCAGGCGCGGATTGAGTTTGCGAACGTCCTGATAGCCCAGACCCAGGCGCTCGGCGACACCAGGGCGATAATTCTGAATCAGCACATCCGCCTGTTCAATAAGCTGGAACATGACCTCGCGGTCCGCCGCATTTTTCAGATCCAGGGCGATGCTTTCCTTACCCCGATTGAAGGTATGAAAAGGAATCGAATCGGTGTCATCGTCGGCGGCTTTGTAGATTCTGCGGCAGAGATCGCCGCCATCCGGTCGCTCAATCTTGATGACTCGGGCACCGAGATCCTGCAGTCGCAGCGCCGCGTATGGTCCGGCCAGGAACATGGCCATATCAAGGACCAGAATTCCCTCCAAAGGCAGGGTGGTTTGTGAGCTCATGGATGTATCCTTGGGTATTTTTTTGCTGGATACGTTAATCGTACATATATAAAAATTATTTTTAAATATATAAATGAAAATAAAATAATATATCTTGTGAAAGCTAATAAAAAAAGAATATTAAGAAGATTTTTATAAATATATTTTTAATAAATTTAAATTAAAATTATATAGTTAATATAATATTTTAAGCACTACGCGCCATGCCGGCAGTCAGCGCTATAGATCAGGTTTTCGTTTTTATATAAAGAATTTATTTTTAAATTTAAAAAATTGTGCTGTAATATATTTCCAATACCAAGGTGTTGAACACGGTGTGCGTTGTCCTGGCACAGTGATCTGTCAAAAATATATTTAGGAGGTAGTCATGGAGAAGAAAACGATGATTCCGAATGTTCTGCGAAGCCCCCAAGCCCTGCTCAAGGGGATGGGTACAGTGTTACTGGCGAGCGGGCTGCTGGCGGGTTTTGCCCACGCGGCAGAGTATGAGTTGCGGCTGGCGCATGTAACGTCTGATAAAGAGCCTATTCAGCAGGCCATGCTCAGTTTTGCGGAAAAGGTCAACGAGCGCTCGAACGGGCGGGTCGAGATTACTATTTTCCCGAACTCGCAACTGGGTACCAACCCGGAGGTGTTCGAGCAGGTGCGGGCGGGTGCACCGATTATTACGGTTTCTGATCCCGGTTATCTGGGCGATTTCGTGGCGGATTTTGGCGTGCTGGGTGGCCCTTATCTGATGGATGATCCGAAAGATTTCAGTAAGATCATCGACTCTGATTTCTATCAGAAAGCCACCCAGCGTCTGCGCCAGGAAGCGGATCTCGAACTGCTGGCCCTGAACTGGCTGTTCGGCTCGCGCAATGTGATTTCCAACAAGCCGATCAGCAGCCCGGCAGATATGGCCTCGGTGACGGTGCGGGTGCCGCCGAATATCATGTGGGTTAACACCTTTGAAGCGATGGGTGCCCGTCCGGTGCAATTGCCGTGGTCCGAAGTCTATGCCGGTCTGTCCTCGGGCGTGGTGGATGCAGCCGAAGCACCGCTGCCTTCCTTGTATGGCGCGAAGCTCTATGAACCCGCCAAAGTGATCTCCATGACCCGGCACTTTATCGGTTTTACCGGGCTGATTATCAATGCCAACTACTTTGCAGGTCTGCCGCAGGATATTCAGACTATTCTCAGCGAAGAGGCTATTGCCGCCGGTGTGTATATGACGGATCTCATCACTAATTCCGAAGCTGAGTGGATGGCCAAACTGGAAGCGGGCGGTGTGACATTCAATAAAGACATCGACATTGCTGCTTTTCGCGAGGCCACCGCGTCCGTCTACCAGGACTTTCCGAAATGGACGCCCGGCCTGTACCAGGAAATCCGCAGTATTCTGGACAACTAGGCTTTAATTCTGGCTCCATTTGGCTCGGGCGCCCGTTGCTCTGGTAAGGGCGGGCGTTGCAGTGTTATCAGGACTGCGCTTATGAAGAAAAGATCGCTTGCCGACTGGCTGGGTATTTGTGAAGACACAGTGACGGGACTGGCGCTGCTGATTATGGTCAGCGCCGTTTTGTGGGGGGTGTTGACCCGTTATATCACGGCACAGCCGGCTGTCTGGACGTCTGAGCTGTCAGGCATTGTGTTTACCTGGGTGGTCTTTATCGGTGCCATGGCGGCCTTCCGCAAAGGGGCCCATATCAATGTTCCCCTCCTGGTCGACTCGCTACCTGCCAAGGCACAGCGGGTAGTGACTCTGCTGGCGGATGTGCTGGTGCTGGTCTTTGTGGCGTATACCGCTTTTTTAAGTTTCGGCATGATGATCAAAGGGGCGACCCGGCTTTCCCCCGTCATGAATATTCCATTTTCGCTGGTGTATCTCGCACCGTTTATCGCGTTCAGCATGATGACCCTGCATGCGGCACTGCGGCTATGGCTCTGGACATCTGTGCCAGCCCCCAGGCGCCCAAGGCCTGAGCGCTTGGAAGGGGGAGACCTTTGATGGACTATCTGCCGGTTATTATCCTGTTGTTACTGATTGCTATCGGTGTACCGGTGGCTTTTGCTATTGCGGCGGCCGGACTTTCGTTTTTCCTTTTTTCCGGCGCGATGCCGATTGAAATTTTTGTACAGAGAATGGTTGCCGTCACCCATTCATTTCCGTTGCTGGCGGTACCCTTGTTTATCCTGACGGGTGTCATCATGAATAGCGGCGGTATCACTAAACGCGTGATGCAGCTGGCTGAGGCCATGACCGGTCACATGATTGGCGGTCTGGCACAGGTCAATGTGTTGCTTAGCACCCTGATGGGCGGGATGTCAGGCTCGGCCAATGCCGACGCCGCGATGCAATCCAAGATTCTGGTGCCGGAAATGACCCGACGTAATTATGACCTGGGTTTTTCCTCCGCCGTTACTGCCTGCTCGTCGATTATCAGCGTTATTATCCCGCCCGGAATCGGACTCATTTTATATGGGTTCATGGGCGATGTTTCGATTGGCCGTTTGTTCCTGGCCGGTATTGTGCCGGGCATTTTATTGTGTGCCACTTTGATGTTGGCGGTGGCCTATGTCGCCAGAAAAAAGGGCTACCCGCCGGTTTTTGAACAGCGCACGAGCTGGGCTGTGCGCGGTAAGGCACTGCTGGGTGCCGGCTGGGCCTTGTTAATCCCGCTGGGTGTTATTGGCGGTATCCGGCTGGGTTTCTTCACACCGACCGAAGCCGGTGCCATGGCTGTCCTGCTGTCGCTGGTCGTCGGTATCCTGTATGGCGAACTGAAATGGCATCATATCGGGCCGATTCTGCAGGATACGGTGCACGCAACAGCGATTATCCTGTTAATTATTTGTGCCTCCAGCGCTTTTGGTTTCTACATGACCTGGGAACAACTGCCGGTGAAAATCGCCCGGCTGATGCTGTCCGTGACTGAAAACTGGGTGCTGCTGCTGTTGCTGATCAATGTGCTGCTGATACTGGTTGGCATGTTTATAGAAGGCACGGCTGCGCTGATTCTGCTCACCCCGATTCTGGTGCCGGTGATTACCGAAGTGGGCATTGATCCGGTCCATTTCGGCATTGTAATGGTTTTGAATCTGACCATCGCCGGGGTCACACCGCCATTGGGCACGCTAATGTTCACGACCTGTTCCATTACCGGTGTTTCAATAGCCCGCTTTATCAGCGCCGCTGTACCTTTCTTTCTGGTGCTGTTTACGATGCTATTGATTCTGACCTTTGTGCCGGAACTGTCTCTGTGGTTACCCGATTTGCGTTTGGACCTGACGGGATAAACGATTACCGGACCCGACTATTAAATCATTCAAGAATGGCAGAAACGATTGCGGGATTAACCGTAGAACCAGAGATGAAAGGGAGTAATGATGGAAGACAGTGTAAGCCTGGAACGCAACGACACGATTGCTGAAATAGTCTTAAACCGGCCGGGCAAGCATAATGCCTTGACGCCGCAGATGGTTAAGCAGATCGGATCTGTCTGCGACGAGATTAACAATGATCCGCAGATTCATGTGGTGATCATTCGTGGTGCCGGTGAGCGGGCATTTTGCGCGGGGTCCGATATTGGCGCATTGAATGATTATGAAGATTTCTGGGCCTGGCGGAACCGGATTGATTACATCACGCCGTTGCGGAATCTGCGTAAACCGAGCATCGCCGCAATTAAAGGCTGGGCGCTGGGTGGCGGCTTTGAAATCGCGCTTGCCTGCGATCTTCGGGTCGCCTCGAAAACCGCTGTTTTCGCCGCGCCGGAAGTGACTCTGGGCTGGGTTGGTGCTGGCGGTGCTGCCCAGCATTTGACACGCCTGCTGGGTTACGGGCAAGCCATGCGCCTGCTTTTGACCGGTGATCGTATCGGGGCCGAAGAAGCCTTCCGGCTCGGTTTGATGGAATGGCTGGTCGAACCCGGCGAGGAAGTCAAGCAGGCACGGGCCATTGCCCATACAATCGCCAGCCACTCGACGGTGGCGACGCAGGCGGTGAAAGCCGCTGTAAAATCGGCAATGAATGGCAGTCTCGAACTGGGCTTTCAGCTTGAAAACGAGTTGATGGCGTTGTACTTCGCGAAAGCGGAACAGGACAAGGAATCGGTTCTGTTTAAGGGGCGCAAAGCGGATTCTTCCCCGAATCAGGCATAGCTAATGGCAAAGCAGACAGTAATGAAGCAGGACAAAAGCAGTGACGGTCAGTCGGCCATGCCAAAAAAAACGAGTCGGCCAAAATCGGAAGCACCGGCTGTGGAAAAAGCCCTGGATATCCTGGAGCTTTTATCCGAGACACCGAAAAGCATGACGATGAACGAGATGACCAGTGCGCTCGGTCGCACGATGGGAGAAATCTACCGCATCGTCATTTATCTCAATAAACGGGGCTATATTGCCCGTGACCCCGATTCTGACCGGTATGGCCTGACGCTGCGGTTGTTCGAATTATCCCATCGCCATAATCCGACCGATCGATTGCTGCAGGTTGCCTTGCCGGTGCTGGAAAAAGTTGCTTTCCAGACGGAGCAATCCTGCCATCTGGCGGTACTGTACCAGGCCTCGGTGCTGATTCTGGCTTCGGTGCCCAGCCCGCGACCGGCCGGTTATTCGGTGCGAACAGGGTCGGTTTTCCCACTGCTGACGACCAGTTCCGGGGTGGTGATTTTGTCTTTTCTGCTGCCCGAGGCGCAAAGCCGGTTTCTTTCCAGTTTTGGGCCGACCGAGCAAACAGCGCTGAGTCAGCGCATCCAGAGCATTAAGACGCTCGGCTATGAGGAGCGCGAAAGCGGCATGGTGCATGGGATTCAGAATTTAAGTGCGCCTGTTTTCGATCGCTCTGGCGTAGTTGCTGCCATTACCATGGGTTATGTCGGACAAATCAATCAACGCACCGGGCCGCGTGAAGCGCTGCGGGAGATCATCAACGGTGCGAATGAAATCACGGCTGCGCTCGGCGGCAATCCTCTTGTGCCAGCCCGGTCCGTGCCCGACCATAACACCAATACAGCACTGACAGATTAATAGTAAAGGTACTTATTTTACGCTATGAAAAACGTTCTTCTTAAGGGTATGACGTGGTCGGATCCGCGCGGGTTTGATCCGGTAGTTGCTGCGACCAAGGTTTATGATGGTGTCGCTGTGCATTGGGATAAACGCTCGCTGCAGGATTTTGAGAGCTATCCGGTGGACGAGCTGGCCGCCCGTTATGACCTTATTATCATTGATCACCCACATGTCGGCGCGATCACAGCGCAGAATTGCCTGGAGCCTTTCGATGACTGGGCCAGCAGCGATCAACTGGCCCGACTGAGCAATGAAAGCGTGGGGCGCAGTTTCGAGAGTTACCGTTATCAGGGCAAGCAATGGGCCTTGCCGGTCGATGCTGCTACCCAGGTGCAGGCTTTTCGCCCGGACTTGCAGGTGCAGCCGCTGACCAGTTGGCAACAGGTTATAAAAATGGCGGAAGATGGCCGTGTGGCCTGGGCCATGCGTAATCCGCATATTCTGATGCACTTTTTTACGCTGGCGGCCAATCTGGGCACGCCCTGCTCAGTCAGCCGGGGTCCGCTGATCGAGCCAGGCGTCGGTGAGCGGGTCATAGACGCTTTGCTGGCAGTCACCCGGTATCTCGATACGGCCTTTTACGACATGGATCCGATAGCCATTCTTGATCTGCTGGCTGAAGAGCAGACCTACGCAGTTTCGCCTTTTATTTACCTGTATCGCGGCTATTCCAGCCCCGCTTATCGGTCTCATCAGGTCCGCTTTGCCGATATTCCCTGCATCGGTCGCAGCGGCCCTATCGGTTCAGTCCTCGGGGGTACCGGTATCGCGGTGTCGGCCCATTGTGCGCATAAGCAGGAGGCGATGGCATTTGCGCTGTGGCTGGCCTCTGCCGAATGTCAGCGGACCGTATATGCCGAGCACTCGGGGCAGCCCGGTAACGCACTCGCCTGGGCTGACGAGAAGGTCAATGCGCAGGCTGGAAACGCCTATTTCGATACCCGTTGCACGCTTGAGGGTTCCTGGGTGCGGCCCCGTCATGCGGGTTATATGGCATTTCAGGAGGAGGGCTCGGAGATTCTGGCCAACGCGTGCCGGCAGTCAATCACGCCCGCACAGGCTGTCCGGCAACTCAACGAGCGCTTCATGGCTTCATTTGAAGGGGTATAAAGCGCATTCGTAAGATGGCGTGCAAAGAGCTGCGCCAGAACTGCACCGTAGCAAACTGAGTTGTTGCGGTGCATCCCTTATTCTGTCAACCCAGCAGTTTTTTTACCTCGCTACCGGATGCGGTTGTTGCCGTCCAGGTAAACGTGCCCTGCGCTATCATTTCCTGACCCGCCTTGAGAAGCGGGGCTACTGCGGCCCAGTTCAGCGCGCCACCAATGCTGATTCGTTTGGCGCCGGCGGCTGCGAATTCAGTTACGCTGGCGTCCGGAATAAAAGGTGCCAGCACATTAAACGGCGCGTTTATGGCGGATGTGACCTGCCGCAGCTGCCGGGAACGAATACCGGGTGCATACAGGACGTTGGCCCCGGCTGCTTCAAATGCCTGCAATCGTTTGATCGTGTCGTCCAGATCGTCAACACCCCGCAGCAGGTTTTCGCTGGCCCTGGCGGTGAGCTGGAACGGCATTTTCAGCGTTGCCACGGCTTCAACCGCTGCCTGTACGCGCTCTACGGCCAGGGTGAAATCATATAAGCGGTGGCTGTCGCGGCTGAAATCTTCAATGGAGCAGCCGGCGATTCCCGTACTGGCTACTTTCAGTAAATTGCCTGCAACTGTCTCGGGATCGTCCGCAAATCCGTTTTCAAAATCGGCATTGATCGGGATGGTTGTGTTTTGGGCCAGTGCGGAACAATGGGTCAGTTTTTCTTCCAGCGTCACTTCGCCATCAGCCCGACCGAGGGTGTAGGCCAGGCCTGAACTGGTTGTCGCCAGGGCTTTGAATCCCATACCCTGCAATACCTTGGCAGAGCCAATATCCCAGGGATTAGGAATAAGAAAAGCGCCGGGCTGTTGGTGCAATTGAGCAAATGTTTCACATTTCAATTTCTGGACGGCCATCGGGAATCCTTTTGGCAATTGGATTAATAAAAAATAATAGTAAATTAATTCAACTATAATAATCAGGAAAAACCAACCAAAGGGATAATTTATTATGTTATTAAATCGCTTCTCCGTATTACCCGTATTGCTGCTCAGTTTGCTGTGTTTCAGTCCGCTCAGCCTGGCGCAACAACAGAAAGATCCAATTGATTTGGCTAAAGAAACGCCGGATGGCAGTCTGGTTTTCAGCGCCGAATCGGTTCAGTTGATTATTGGTGGCAGCAGGGGCGAAGGTGTACTGACCTATAAAGGTAAAGACTATCCGTTCAAATTTAAAGGCGCATCCGCAGGCGCTGCGCTGGGTCTCGCCAAATCGGTTGGCAGCGGTAATGTTTACCGGCTTAAAAATATTGAAGATTTTCCAGGTGTATTCACGAATGCCAGCACGGGAATTACCGTGGGTGCGGGTGTCGGCACGGCCGTTTTGCAAAACAATAATGGCGTGGTACTGCACGTCAAGCAAAAATCAAAAGGAGGTTCTATTAACCTCTCCGCTGGTGGTGTGGACGTCAGTTTTGAATAATTGCCGCAGCGCTTAGAAGCGTTTGGCGCATGTCCCTCGTTCAGCAACGGGGGACATGGTCTGATTCTGCGCTATTGCAGATGTTCGTAGGAGAAAGTATGCCGGCTTTCGACTAAGGGCGCATGGCAGGCCCGGCAGCTGTTGAGGTCTTTCGCGGCTGCTGTACCGTCCGGCTTGAAAGCAGCGAAATCCCAATCATCATTTTTCAGTCCTTCCGCAAAGCGTTCACCCCATCCCGCCTGTTTTTCCATCACAGCCACGAGGGCAAATTTGTCAATAATGCGCCGCCCGAGCTGGCTTTCGATGATGTTGCCGTCCTGGTCCGTTTTCGCTTTGTAGATTTCACCTACCAGAATTGATCCATTCGGGAATTCACCCGTTTCGCGCACGCCTTTAAGTGCAATATCATTCGCATACAAACGGATAATCTGATCCGGATTCTGCGTTCGATCAAGGTTCAGATAATTCGTGAACGTAGCTTTATAATCGGCTGGAAATTGAATGGGTGAGTCTTCCGCCGATGCGGTGTAAACATTCAGAATACAGCTCAGGGCAATCAGGGTTGTTGCGCGTATCATCTTGGTATCTCCTCCAGAGTGGGATTACATCGCCAAACGTATTGCTATCCTCGTCGTTAATGGCTGCTGCGAAATCTTCACCTTATTCGCTACAGCGCTTCAGGTGGCGCATCCTTGCAGGTCAGGGTATCTGCTGAAAACAATCCGAAAATCTGTTTGAGTGACTCGGGCTGATCAACAAGGTCGTTCAGGGTGTAGCGGTCAAGCACCCCGAGAAAAGCGTCTGCCGCTTCCTGGAAAACATCCCGTAAGCGGCACGCGGGCAACAAATGACAAGCAGGTTGATTGCAGTTAATCGGCTCAAGCGTGGGTTCGAGCTGACGGATCAGGTCGGCCAGTGTGGTTTGATAAGCCAATGGGGCCAGGCGAATACCGCCACCATGGCCACGGACGGTATCCAGATAGCCCAGCTGACCGAGTTGATGGACAATTTTAAGCATATGGCCGCGCGCCACACCGACGGCTGCGCAAACCTCATCTATCGTGGCCAGCGGGGACGATGGGCGCAGCGCAAGCCACATCAGCACGCGTAAAGCATAATCAGAGCGGCGGGTTAAACGCATGATTCACCCTGCATGATCAAAGACGGTGGATAAAGTTACCAATAAAATCTATCTTTGATTTAGCGACTTGTCAAGATTGCATATTTTCGGATACATGAGCTATAACACTGGTTTGCACGCGAGTGAAGAACGCTTTCGGGCCACGTTGGAGCAGGCGGCGGTCGGCATTGCCCATGTGGCGCGAGATGGCCGGTTTCTGCGCATCAATCGAAAATTTTGCGACATTGTGGGTTATTTGCAAGAGCAATTGCTGCAGCACACTTTTCAGGACATTACCCATCCGGATGATCTCGACGCTGATCTACAGTTTGTTCGTCAATTAATGGCCGGCGTTGACGGGCATTACTTACAAATTCAATAATGTCGACGCAGTGCTGGGCTATCGTCATCTCGATGGGCACTGTGATGATAGTGATATAGCCGACGACTTCAATTCTAGCGGCCCTTTTCTCGACCCCAAATTCAGATCTGGATGCTGTTACTTAAACGCTTGCGCGGAAGAATTATGTTATTAATTCCAAAACGGATTACTGTTTTTTTCTGTCCTCTGTTAGTGGCCGGTTTCGGTTTATTACCTGCCCTAAGCACAGCACAGGACGGTGTAGCCGATCTGGCCAAAGCAGCGCAAAACCCAATCGCAGCAATGATCAGTCTGCCGTTCCAGAACAACACCAATTTTAATTTTGGTCCGCTGGAAAAAAACCAGAACGTGCTCAATATCCAACCCGTTATTCCGCTGAGTTTGAATGACAACTGGAATCTGATTACCCGCACGATTATCCCGGTGATTTCTCAACCCGCACTGACCGACGGTCAAAGCCGCAAAAACGGTATCGGTGATGTGCAGTTTTCCGCCTTTTTCTCGCCGAAACAGCCCACTGCAAGCGGATGGATCTGGGGCGCAGGAGTCGTCACCCAATTCGACACGGCGACGGATGATCGGCTAGGGCAGGGCAAGTGGGGGCTGGGACCAACAGCCGTATTACTGCGTACCAGCGGGCCTTGGGTTTATGGTGGGTTAATCAATAATATCTGGGATATCGGCGGGGACGATGACCGGCCCGATCTCAATCAACTGCTGATCCAGCCTTTTGTGAACTACAATTTTCCGTCCAGTCCCGGACGTTACCTCACCTTTGCCCCGGTTATCACCGCCAACTGGGAAGCGGACAGCGACGAGCGCTGGACTGTGCCTTTGGGGCTGGGTATCGGCCAAATACTGAAACTCGGCAAGCAGCCAGTCAACATTCAGGCATCTGCCTATTACAACGTCGAAGCACCTGACAATGGGGCCGACTGGCAGCTCCGGCTGCAGGCCCAGTTTCTGTTTCCGAAATAGGTGGCTAAGAAAGGATATTGTTTGCTGGACGTAAATATTATAGGGGATGCGACAACACATCGTCGGGGCCAGGCGGGATAAGGCAAAATTTCAGATATACCTGCATGTTGCCTAACGATGGAGCTAGTATTGGGGAAATATTACGGCTCAATTCTCTCTAATAAGGAAAAAGGAAATTTGTTTTTCTGTCCAAAACAGATTACTGTTTTTTCTGGCCACTGTTAGTGGCCGGTATCGGATTATTCCCTGCCTTAATACATAACACAGATAGGTTTTCTACATTTTTCTGCACCTTAGCATTGCTGGATTCTCGCCTGCGCGGGAATGACAGACTGTGTACAGAACTGCTGGCTGTGAACGATGCAAGTTCATGCATTTTATATATTAGAACTACGGTGTGTCTGATGAAAGTGAAAAAATTTTCACCAAAGGTTTATACAATGATTACGAAATCTAACTCTATACGGATTCTGATTGGGCTGCTGGTGACCGGTATTGGCACCACGACAGTGGTTGCAGAAGACGCGCCAGTCAAAGCGCAGGTCGATCGCACGGAACTGCCAATTAAAGCCCCCTGGTATCCTCCCATCACGGTTCTGGATGCACGCGATGTCAAGGCACCGCCGGTATTCGAGGTAACCGCGCCGAAAGACGCGCCTAACGTGGTGGTTATTCTGCTGGATGACCTTGGTTTCGGTGGCACTAGTGCTGCTGGTGGTGTCATCGAAACGCCTCATTTTGACAAGCTTGCCAGTCAAGGTCTGCTGTACAACCAGTTTCACACTACGGCCTTATGTTCGCCAACCCGGCAGGCGCTTAAGACGGGCCGAAACCACCACTCAGCTAATCAGGCTAAAATTGCTGAAGTAGCGACATCTTTCCCGGGCGCTACTGGCATGTTGCCTAACGATGTGGCCAGTATTGGTGAGATATTACGGCTCAATGGTTATAGTACTGCGGCCTTCGGCAAATGGCATGAGACCGCGGTGTGGGAGATCAGTCCTTCCGGCCCGTTTACGCGCTGGCCTAACTATCAAGGTTTTGACGAGTTTTACGGGTTCCTGGGTGGTGAGACCAATCAGTGGGCACCTGCCGTGTACCATAATCTGAATCGGGTCGAAACGCCGGATGATCCGGGTTACCATTTCATGAACGATATGGCCACTCGGTCTATTGAGTGGATGCGTTTCCAGCAGGCACTCACCCCGGACAAGCCCTTCTTTGTCTACTTTGCGCCGGGCGCGGTACATGCTCCGCACCATGTTCCCAAGTCTTATATCGATAAACAGAAAGGCCGCTTCGACGAAGGCTGGGATGTGATTCGCGAGCGAATTTTCGAACAGCAGAAAAAACTGGGCGTTATCCCGCCGGATACCAAGCTGGCAGCAAAGCCCGAAGATATTAAGGACTGGCGAGACTTGTCGGATAAAGAGAAGAAACTCTTTGCCCGTCAGGCCGAGGTTTTCGCAGCCTATCTCGACATGGCTGACCATGAAACAGGCCGGGTTATCCAGGCGATCGAGGATATGGGAGAACTCGATAACACACTGATTTTTTATATCGCTGGCGACAATGGCACCAGTGCAGAAGGCGTCATGAACGGGCTTTACAACGAAATGACGTACTTCAATAACGAGCCCGAAGGCTCAGACGTTGATTTTATGTTGCAGCACTATGACAACTGGGGCGATCCAAGCACCTATCCGCACATGGCGGCAGGCTGGGCTGTTGCCTTCGATGCCCCGTTTACATGGACCAAGCAGGTGGCCTCCAATTACGGCGGAACCCGTAATGCTATGGTTACTCACTGGCCAAACCGGATTAAAGCCAAAGGAGAGCTGCGCAGCCAGTGGCACCACGTGATCGACGTTGTACCCACTATTCTGGAAGCCGCCGGTCTGCCACAGCCCCGGATTGTTAACGGCACGCCGCAGCGTCCGATTGAAGGGGTGAGCATGCTTTACTCCTGGGACTATCCGAAGGCTCCGGGTCGACACCAGATTCAGTACTTTGAGATGTTTGGCAACCGGGGCATTTACTTCGACGGTTGGTTCGCCGGGACTGTTCACATCAAACCCTGGGGCAAAGTGGAGAACCGTTTCCCCGAGGATATCTGGGAGCTTTACCACGTGAGGGAGGATTTCAGTATGTCTACCAACCTGGCTGAAAAACACCCGGAAATCCTTGCCAAGCTGCAAGAAGTTTTTATCAGCGAAGCAGTCAAATACAATGTTTTGCCTCTAGATGACCGGCGGCAGGAGCTGTTCAACCCCCAACTGGCCGGACGGCCTGATCTGATGTTCGGTCGCGACAGCCTGACGCTGTACGAGGGCATGCACGGTTTGCTCGAAAACGACTTCATTAACATCAAGAACACGTCGTTTGAAATCATCGCCGATGTTGAAAGCGGGAAGCAACCGGTAAACGGTGTCATTGTTGCTCAGGGCGGGCGCTTCGGCGGCTGGAGTCTGTACGTTAAGGACGGTACGCCAATCTTTATGTACAACTATTTGGGAATTGACCGGCCTGCCGCTACCGCTAATGCCAAGCTACCCACAGGCAAGGCGACGGTTAAAGTGGACTTCGTCTACGACGGCGGCAAGCCGGGCGCGGGAGGCACGGCTACGCTTTCTATTAATGGCGACTCGGTGGGTTCGGTCAAGATTGCACGGACTGAGTTTGCGATTTTCTCAGCTGACGAAACGGCCGGGGTAGGTGTGGACGCTGAAACGACCGTGTCCGAGGACTATGACCGCGCCGGCAGCAGGTTCACCGGCAAGATCAATAAGGTGACGATCAACCTGAAGTAAATAAAACGTAATAGATATTCGTTAAGCCCATTGTCGGCATTCTGCAGCCAACAAGGCAACTAACCGATGCCGACAGGGGCGACGATACCGTATTCACACACCAGACCCCGAAATTACAGTTTTGACCCACTATCAAGAAATTTAGAGCTCACTCATTATGCTTCATAGCATAACGTATGAACTCGATTGAATCGCGTAGCTGTTGAAATATAAGACTCTGAATGCTTAATAAAAATGTCATTCATTGGGTGGCGATTGCGGCTGGAAGAACCAAGCGCGCATAAGTGAGCGCTGGTGTTAGAAAAAAAGATTAATTGGAGCACTATTAATGATCATAACTAAACGATTACAGCAATCATTCATAAGTCTCGCACTGTTAGCGCTAACAACAATTTCTGTTGCTGAAGAACCAGCTACCGGTAATGACTGGCAATGGGGGGCCAATGTCTATCTTTGGGGGGCTGGTATCAATGGGACTTCGGTCACCGGCGAGGACATCAGCATTGGTTTCGACACTATCATCAAGAACCTCGATATGTCTTTTATGGGAGGAGTTAATGCGCGCAAAGGGAAGTGGTCGTTACTGACCGACGTGATTTATCTTTCTGTTAGCAATGACATTGAAAGTCGGGTGAGCCTACCCGAGCGGCCCGATATCCGCGTGGGCGCAGATCTGAAGCTGAAGGGTTGGATCGTTACGCCAGCTGTTGCTTATACGATGCTGGAGACTGAAGCCACCAGCGTCGATCTACTGGCAGGGGTGCGTTATCTTCGGCTCAAGGCCGATTTGAGCCTGGAGGTTGATGCCTCATTGACCTCCGGAGGTGGTGCGATTTCGGAGTCCGGCCATGTATGGGATGGCATTGTCGGCGTTCGTGGGCGACTGAATCTGGCACCGCAGTGGTATCTATCGTACCTTCTGGACGTAGGGGCTGGCGATTCAGCGCTGACCTGGCAAGCTCTGGCAGATGTCAACTACAAATTCAATAATGTCGACGCGGTTTTGGGCTATCGTCATCTCGACTGGGATTTTGATGATAGTAAGGTCTTCGACGACCTCAATTTCAGTGGTCCTTTTCTCGGTGCCAGATTCAGATTTTGAGGCGATCATTTGTGCTCTTGCGATGAGATTCTAGGGTTTTCATCAGGACGAGCGGCTAAGCCATGCAATTATTGAAAAATAAGGTAATGGGTCAAACCTGTAATTCAGTGTGAATGTTGCTTGAATTCGGCTTTGTTGATCAACAGGCCGATGACCGTATCGTGCATCACCTCGCGCTTGGAAAAGCAGATCGTTTTACGGGCCTGTAATAGCGGCGGATGTCGAAGGCGCTGAGGAGCGCTTTGAGTGCCGTCAACACGTGATCTTTACGTCGGCCAAACACCTACGCCAGGACGATGTTGGTGACATGAGCCACGGCATACCACAGCCCGTGCGGGTTAGTACGACCACTTGATGTCTTGATGTCGGCGAGCAGGTAGGGCAGGTGATTTTTTGGTAACACGTCATACCGGATATGTTTACGATAAACTACATATTTAGCCCACTACCCTCTCGTGCCACTCGCAGTCCGGTGATGAGAACATCGGCAATTTCATCAGACACGCCGTGACGGCGTAAATAGGCGACAGGATCACGGGCCAGCAGATCGGACCTAGACATTGCCGCCAAAGCCTCTTGTGTCTTGTCGTGCATGCCAAGCGCCCCGGCAGCTATGGCGATTAATGCCTGGCTGAAACCTGAGCCGTCAATCGAGGACTGCTCAGCGATCCAAAGCATTTGCTCGTGATCGCCTTTCAGACATAGATCGACCGCAATGAAGTGGTAGTACCAGCCCGGCGGATTCACGGTACGCTCAATGGCGTGCCTGAGCAGGGGGATACCTTCATCGAACTTGCCACGTGCGGCAAGCCGCCAGCCGAGTTGCGCCAGGGTATCGGGGTCGTGAGGATTAAGTTCCAGCGCCTGCCGTGCAAGGCGTTCACTATCGTCATAGTGGCCCATGTAATGATGGATGGAAGCGAGCGCCTTAAGTGCCAGTATATTGGTTGAATCAATTGTGACCGCCCTGGTTGCCGCCTGCAGGGCTTTCTCATAGTGTGCCTGCAGTGCCTGCGGGCTACCGTTACCGGCAAATTCGAACCGGCCTGTATCCAGATACAGCCATCCGAGCATGGCCCAGGCATCGCTATAACCGGAATCACGCTGTACGGTCTCTGCCAGACAGCTGAGAACCGGATCGAACGCCTCACGTGCAAACCTGCGGCGGTAGCTGTAGGCATGCAATACGCAAATATAGCTCTGCATAGTTGACACGGCCGGTGCTGCCCGGCGAACGTCCAGATCCTGGTTGACAATGCCATAGGGCTGGCCCAGTACTGTGGCAATTTCACCCGCCAGCTCGCGCTGCAGACCAATCAGCGCTTCAGGAATCAGCGGCCGGGCATAGCTCTCAGTCCACAGCACCCGACCGGTGCCGGCCTCAAGCATTTGCATCGCGACGTGTAGGGTTTCGGATTCAATGCGGACACTGCCGCTCACCACATAGGTCACACCGAGGTTGCGTCCCAGCGTGGCAGGCTCCGGACCGGCAGCGCTCTCGAAACCGATCGGCAAGGTGTACAGCCGGAAACCCGGGAATCGCATCAACGCGCCGATCAGTTCCTGACTAATACCCTCAGCCAAAAAACGGCTGTTTTGGGTCGAGTTATAGGCCTCAAGGGGCAGGACCACGATGGCTGGCCCGTAATCAGCGTCGCTGGAGGTGGAGGTCAAAGGCGATTTTTTTCCGACCAGCAGAAACCAGCCGACCGCAATTAGGACAAAGACTGCAAGAATCAACCCGGTCAGCAGTAATTTTCGAGGGGGCAGAGAGCGGTCAGTAGCGGCTACCGGCTTCTCCACGGATACTGCAGTGGGCGGTGCTACTTCACGCCATTCAAAATGAGGGACATAGGACCCTTTGGGAATCGAGATCCGCACGGGATCATGGCTGCCCGCAGCAACATAATAACTGTCAAGATCACGCCGCAGCCGTCGGGCTTCAAGACGAACGATGGGATCAGCCTGGGCATCAAACGTCTCATCACGGCCAAAAACAGCAACAGCAATACTGTAGCCTTTCAGATTTTTAGCCCGACCTGCGAGCGTCTCTTCGACAATAAACCGAAGAAATGCACTCCGTTTCTCGCTTGCCTGAATATCCGGATTTGAAAGGATGCGTTCCAGTTCAGCCCGCACCTCGTTTTCAGACGGGCCACTCTGTTGTGATTGAGCGCTGATCTCCGCAGTATCCATTGGCATGACGGGTCTCGTTTTTTCTTTCAGCAGCCACGCCAAAAGATTTTTCCTATCAGATAGTTAGCAGTAATTGATAAAAGGTACGAACATGTTCGTACCTTCCTGCAACAGAGTAACGGTGCGATTATTTGGTGGCTTACTGTTAATGTCAACCGAAGCAAAGCAGTGATCGTCCTGCTCAAGCCGAGAATTGTGTTGTGGAAAATATCTGGTCACTGGTCGCCCGTTTTCCAGAGCGTGAACTTGATATACGCCGGCGTTATGCCCGTGACGTGCATTTCAGAGCTGTATGCACGGATTACGAAGACGCATCGACAGCACTTGCCTACTGGAAAAAAATCGCAAAAGAAGGTGATCGCAAGCTAGCGGAATACTCGAATCTTCTCGATGAGTTGGAGGCAGAAATCCTGGCACAGCTTGACCACCATCTGACCTTGAATGACCGACATAGCTGATCAGTATTGCCACTATGCGAGCCAAACCTGAGCAAACCTATAACCCATCCTCCAGGCCAATCGCAGGTCTGCCCGGCTGTGAACATAGCGAAGGGCGACAGCGGACCAGAGTAACCTGCGTGACATCTTTATCTTTGGCTTGAATCTGCAATTTCTGGATTGAAATTTTCGCTCACAGCAACCTGTAATGTTAAGGAGAAAACCCGTGCAACCCTTCTGGAGTATTTTGTCTGCAATTCTGCTGCTGGGAAGCCTGTCGGCACTGGCGCAGGAGAGTAAACCCAATATTATTCTAATCGTGTCTGACGATACCGGTTTCGGTGATCTCGGCCCTTATGGTGGCGGTCAGGGTCGCGGTATGCCGACCCCCAATATCGATCGTCTCGCCAACGAAGGAATGACGATGTTCTCGTTTTATGCCCAGCCCAGTTGTACGCCGGGCCGGGCGGCCATGCAGACCGGTCGCATTCCTAATCGCAGCGGCATGACCACGGTGGCATTCCAGGGGCAGGGCGGCGGCCTGCCGGCGGCGGAATGGACGCTAGCCTCAGTGTTGAAAACCGGTGGCTACGATACGTTCTTTACCGGTAAATGGCATCTGGGAGAGGCCGACTACGCACTGCCGAATGCGCAGGGCTATGACGAAATGAAACACGTTGGCCTCTACCACCTGAACGCCTATACCTATGCCGACGATACCTGGTTTCCCGATATGAATGATGATCTGCGGGCCATGTTCAAGAAGGTGACCAAGGGTTCGCTGTCCGGTAAAGCTGGAGAAGAGGTGACTGAAGATTTTGCAATCAACGGCCAGTATGTCGACAAACCGGATGAAAACTCGGATGACTATCCTAATGGTGTGGTCGGTATTCCCTATTTTGACGGCTATATCGAACAGGCGGCACTCGATTTTCTCGACAGCCGCGCCAACTCGGACGCACCGTTTTTCCTGAACGTCAACTTCATGAAGGTACACCAGCCGAATATGCCGCACCCGGACTTCGAGCATAAATCACTGTCGAAATCGAAATATGCTGATTCCGTCGTCGAACTTGATGCGCATATCGGCGCTATCATGGACAAAGTCCGTGAACTCGGGCTTGACCAAAATACGTTCGTCTTCTACACCACGGATAACGGCGCCTGGCAGGATGTCTACCCCGACGCCGGCTACACGCCGTTTCGCGGCACCAAGGGCACCGTACGCGAAGGCGGCAACCGGGTGCCGGCCATTGCCTGGATGCCCGGCAAGGTCGAGGCAAATTCGAAGAATCACGACATTCTCGGCGGCCTAGATCTGATGGCGACTTTCGCCAGTATTGCCAGCATAGATCTGCCAACCAATGACCGCGAAGATAAGCCGATCATCTTCGACAGTTATGACATGTCGCCGGTGCTATTCGGCACGGGCAAGTCGGAACGGGACTCCTGGTTTTATTTCACCGAAAACGAGCTGACCCCCGGTGCGGTACGGGTTGGCAATTACAAAGCGGTTTTCAACCTGCGCGGCGATAATGGCCAGGCGACGGGTGGGCTTGCAGTCGACAGTAACCTGGGCTGGAAAGGACCCGATAAATATACCGCTACGGTACCGCAGATCTTTGATCTGTGGCAGGACCCGCAAGAGCGCTATGATATTTTTATGAATAATTATACGGAGCGGACCTGGACTCTGGTGACCATTAACGATGCGATTAAAAAGAAGATGAAAACCTATCTCGATCATCCCCCACGCAAGCTGCAGAGCGAGGTTTATACCGGACCGATCACATTGATGCAGTACCAGCGCTTCAAGTACATCCGCGATATGCTCCAGGATGAGGGCTTCAAGATTCCGCTCCCGACGGGAAACTAGTATTTGGTCGGGTTTTTACTTGCGATAATCATTTGAATAAGGCGTAGTATCCCCTCTAAATCTCCCCCTTATACATGACGCGGATAGGTTTGCGACATGTTGCTGCGCCTTGAACATTCCTGGATTCCCGCCTGCGCGGGAATGACGGAGTGAGTATAGGGGGGATTGATGTGAACGATGCAAGATCATGCGCTTTTTGTATTAGATCAGGGGGAGATATTAACGTTATTACCCGTTGAAACAAGGCTCATTATTATGCAAACGCAACGTTATGGATTTTTTATCGCGCTCGTGCTTTGTGTGACTTCGGCCGCTGCACAGCCGGCGAATGATCCGCTGCCTTCCTGGAATAACCGCGATGCCAAATCGGCCATCATCGACTTCGTTGAACGTGTAACCGATCAGAATTCAGCGGATTTCGTACCGATGCCACAGCGCATTGCCACGTTCGACAACGATGGCACGTTGTGGAGCGAGCAGCCGGTGTATTTTCAGGGACTTTTTGCACTCGATCGCGTCAAGGAAATGGCTGCAGATCACCCGGACTGGCAAGACAGTGAACCGTTCAAAAGCGTGATCGCCGGTGATATGAAAGGGGTTATGGCGAGCGGTAAGGAAGGACTGGTGAAGATCCTGGGTGCATCGCACGCGAACATCAGTGGCGAGGCTTTTCAGACCTCGGTACGCGACTGGCTGGCGACGGCAAAACATCCAACCAAAGACATGCCGTACACGCAGATGGTGTATCAGCCGATGCTGGAGCTGCTTGACTATCTGCGCGCCAACGACTTCAAGACCTTCATTGTCTCTGGCGGCGGTATCGATTTCATGCGGGTGTTTACCGAACAGGTCTACGGCATTCCGCCCGAGCAGGTGATCGGTTCGACGCTGGATGCCACGTTTGAGATGCGTGATGGCGTGCCGACCATCGTCAAAGAAGGCAAAATCGTGCTGGTTGACGACAAAGTCGGCAAACCGGTTGGTATTTATCGCCACATCGGCCGCCGCCCGATCTTCGCTGCCGGCAATTCCGATGGTGATCTGCAGATGCTGCAGTACACTACGATCGCTCGCAGTGCCGACGATACAACACCTGCGTTTGGCCTGATCGTGCACCATACCGACGCCGAGCGTGAGTGGGCGTATGATCGCAAGTCGCACATCGGCCAGCTCGACAAAGCGCTAGACGAAGCGCAACAGCGTGGCTGGATCGTTATCGATATGAAAAACGACTGGCACCAAATCTATCCTGAATCGTGAGGTAAAGAAGCAGTTGCAATCACAGCTTTTGAAATGGAGCAGGGATGTTTCAAGCAGAAAGTAGAATATTTTTCGCAAGTCCCAAGATAGTGTTGAGAATTTGTCTATACTCTCTTGAAGTACAACAATGAGGAGGTATCGCTAATGTTGAAACAAGTCTTGATAGCGTGCTCGCTCGCTATCGGTTTTGTTTCCACTATTGCCAACGCAGAAGTGGACGAACCCACCGTCGAAGCAATTAAAGCGTTATGGCAGAGTCAGCATAAAGCCCTGGATGCCCATGATGCGGACGCATTGATGATGACGTATTCAGACAGCGACGACATCATGCTGATGGGTACGGGTCCAGGCGAGCACTGGATCGGCCAGGAAGAAATCAAAGACGCTTACGCGCACTTTATGGAAGGGTTTGATGCCCACACCATGCAGGTGGAATGCGTAGACGGCGCTGGCAGTAAGACGGACACTGTGGTCTGGTTTACTGCTGTGTGCAGTTTTACCGAAAAAAAAGGCGAAGAGCAGCGCAGCTACGTGCTGAATCTGTCCGCAGTTGCGGTACAGGAGGGTACAGACTGGCGCTTCCACACCATGCATTTCTCACACTTGACGGGTGGTGAATAGAACCTTCCTGGTAAATTGGCAGCGGAGAACACACTATGACTGATAACTATGAACCGACCGGCGATATCTATGACGCCAAACAGGCACCGGCTGATTCCGAAGACCAGGCGGTGCAGAACCGGCGTGAGTTTCTGATCGGCCTGGGCAAATGGTCACGTGCGGTTATCGCCGGCGCTGTTGTGGGCGCTGGTGTTATGGCGGTGGAAAAACCGGCCCAAGCCGGCTGGCTGAATCGGCGTGGTGGTGGCTGGGGCGGCGGCGGCTGGATCAACGGTGGCGGCGGCGGCTGGCTGAATCGGCGTGGTGGCTGGGGCGGCAGCTGGATTAACGCCCGCTGAGCGTTTTTTACCTAGCAAAAAGGTGCAGGTCGAAAAAGTATGGCGGTTGTTTATAACATCCCGCTCAGTCGGCTGGCTGAGTACCGACAGCATGATCTGATCGTGCGGACTGAACAGCCGCAAGCACTGCTTGACAGTATTGATTTGGGGCAATTACAACAGCTGGCTTATGTTCAGTTGCTGTCACTGCCAGCCAATACCGATTGCCTGATTCACTGGACACCGGGACTGGCAGTTGAGCTGGTGCTAGAGCAGCCGGGGACAAATTTTCCGCAGCTTTATCGCTATGCAAAATTACTCGATAACCATCCGGTACGGGTTGCGATACCAGTTGAAAACGGTTTTGAAAAAGCGGTCAAGTTAGCACTGTCACTACAATTTGCGGTGCGTCTGCAAATCGGTCAGCCTGCCGAAGTATTGATGCAGCCGCTGATCGATACGCTGGACGATTACCTGCACCGGCCCACCGTAGCCCTGCCACTGGAGTTTTTTCATAGCCTGCTGCTGGCTTTCTGCCGGGAAGAACCAATCGATCTTTGGCAGGTGCAGGAAGAGGATCCGGCTTTAGTGCGCTATATCGATGATGCGGGTGCAGAGCAGCTGCCCGGTAAACTGGCCGTGCAAGATTTTGCCGCTATTGCCGAGCCAGCGAGCTTTGTCGAACATTGGGCCGCTGCGCGGTTACAGGATGGCGGCGAATGCAGCAAATGTACTTTCTTTGCGCAGTGTCGAGGCTATTTCAAGTGGCCGAAGCGCGATTATGATTGCACCGGCATTAAAATGCTGCTGCAGACACTGCGGCAGGCAGGCGAAGAACTGCGCCGCGATCTGGCTGAGGCTGAAAGCCATTAGAGGAGTGCATAGAACACCATGAACGGTAATCATTTTTCCCTGATTCTGCTGTCGACCAATAAATGTAATGCGGCCTGCGATTACTGTTTCGAAGATAAAACCAATAACCGCCTCAGCCTCCAGAAATTACAGGTACTCACCGATAAAGTGCTGGATCATATGGAAGCCAGCAATATCGGGAGGGTCACCATTCACTGGCAGGGTGGGGAAGCCATGCTGTTACCGCCCGACTGGTATCGGCAAGCCTATGATCTGATGCAAACTGCTGCGGATAAACGCGGCAAATTGATACGGCACGGTTTGCAGACCAATATGCTGACCTACAGCTCGCGCTGGAACGAGGTTATCGCCGGGATGTTTGGCAACAGCGTCAGCACCTCACTTGATTACCCCAATCTGTATCGCAAAGTGCTGGGGCGCGGGCCGGACGATTACAATACCATCTGGGCACGCAAGGTCGGTATGGCACGCGAAGCCGGCATCGACGTCAAGGTGATCTCTGTGCCGAATCAGGCCACACTCGAGATTGGCGCAGAGCGTTTTTATGAGCACTTCGTTGACGAACTCGGTATCACTGATTTCCAGATCAATACGCCATTTCCGGGCGGTGAGGCGAATAGCGTGAAACAGAGTATGCCGCTTGACGTGGCGGAACTGGCGCGTTTTCACTGCGAGCTGGCAGATATCTGGTTTGAGCGGGGCATCGACCGTGGCGTGAGCGTCGGGCCATTCGACGAATTACTCAACTATTTTACCCATAAGGATGCCTGCCTGCCCTGTATTTGGGGGCAAAATTGCAGCGACGAGTTCATTTCCATTGATGCGCTTGGCAATGTGGCTCAATGCGATTGCTGGGTAACCAGTTATCCGGAGTATTTCTTCGGCAATATTTTCGAATGCGACAGCCTGACCGAATTACTGCGCACCAGTCAGGCGCGGCAACGTTTCCAGGAACGTCCGGTCAAGCTCATGGCGCAAGACTGTATCCACTGCGATTATCTGTCGCTGTGTCACGGCGGCTGCCCGGTCCGTGCCTTCACGGTCAGTGGCAACTTGTTTGAGAAAGACCCGTATTGTGCATTATATAAAGCCTTGTTCCGGCATCTTGAACAGCGAGCGCCGCAGATCGTCAGCCCGCCGGTCCGTGCTGCTTCGACTATAAGTAAAGCAGCTCTCAGCGCCGAAGTCCATTAACTGATTGTATAATAGACATATTTTCCTGCGATCTGCTGCTGGTTGAGCGGCAACGCTGAACGGAAATAGCCGGAGCGTGAATACCGCATTTATCGCTTAGCACTTTCCCAGTAATACTCACGCCGGCGCAGATGAGCACAAGCGGCAGACCACATCAGCCCTGAGTGGAATTTGAAATGTCTCAACTTAATGTGTCGAGGTTTCGCTCGATCGGTACAAACCCGTATGAGGGGGTAGAATGAAATATTTGAAAAAAGCGGTATATGTTGTATCAGGTTTGCCCTCCCTAGGATTGCTCTTGACAGCAAGTTTGCTTCTTGCTGGCTGTGCATCGACCAAAGGTGTGGGTACCAGCGTGACGATGAGCGATGCAAACCAGATGACCCGGAGCGGCTTTCTTTCGGATTATGAGCAGCTTAAACCCGTGCAATGGACAGAAGGCTTAGAGTGCTGGCGGGATACGGGTCTTCATTTAAGCAAATACAACAAGGTGCTTATCGGGCGGATGGCTGTCACACTGAAGCCCGGCCAACAGAATAGCATCGACCCGTCCGACCTCAAGGAGATAACCGACTACTTCCATGATTCGCTGGTGAAGGCACTCAAGCCGCAGATGCCGGTCGTCGATCAGACAGGGGCCGGTGTGGTCGTGATTCGAATCGCGCTCACTTCTCTGGTACCGACTGATGTCTCCCGCAGTGTAGCCGGCACGCTCATTCCTTATGGGTTCGTCGCGGAGGCTGGTTCGGGTGTGGCAACCGGTCGGCCTGCGGGCTCTACCCCGTACCTCGGCGAGACCGGCATGGAGATGCAGTTTCGGGATGGTGTGTCGGGGGCGATTTTAGGCGAGTGCCGCGATACGGAAATTGGACGTAAGTATGCAGCCGATCTCGATGCCGGTGCGGTGAACGCAGCGCAGACCTGGGCAAGTGGTTACCTGAATTCTTTTGATAGCTGGGCTTACGCGCGAAATGCGCTCGATAAGTGGTCCATGCTCGTGGCGCAGCGTTTCGCCAGTCTGCGCGGAGTGAAGCCATAATAACCCACCACCCATCCAGCAAACCGTCAAACACGGCTTGCTGTCATGAGGTTTCGATTCCGTTCAGTAGTGAAAAATGATTTCTACCCGTCTGTTTTCCCGGCGTCCCTGCGGATTATCGTCGCCGTTTGGCAGTTTGTTGGGTGCGAACGGTTGGTCCTCTCCATAGCCGGTTACTTGAAAGTGCCGCGCATTGTGCACCTGGTTACGCACCAGCCACTGTTTTACCGCTTCAGCGCGCTTGAGTGACAGTTGTTTATTGTAGGCAGAGCTGCCGACAGCATCCGTATGGCCGGCAATCTCTACCTCGCCACGATCCCGTAATTCAATAATATCCGCCGCCTCACGCAGAAAACGGTGAGCCGCAGGGTTGATGGTATGGCTGTCAAAATTGAACAGAACATCACCGGGAATAGCCATCAAAGGCGATTCTTTAGGCTTGAAGGTGACGCGGGTCAGCCGTTCGATGGGTTCATACCTTTCCTCGAGTTCCAGTACTCTCGGAAAAAGCCCGTGTGGCTCTCCATCGCTGTAATCGATACTCATATAGCCATAGATCGCCGCCTGACCGCTCAGGCCCAGCTTGCCTACCTCCCAGCCGCCCATGGAAATTTTTGCTAACGGCTTGTCAGTGTGCGCAGGGCCCGGCCAGATTGTTAAATAGGACTTGGAATAGCCTACGCCCAAGGTCGCTGTGATGCCCGACAGACGCGCGCCAATGTTTTTGAAATCCTCGAAATTAACGGCTTTGCGGGTGCGAAACGATTTATAGGAAAGCTTGCCTGATGTGAAAGGCACTTTACCCTGGACACCTAGGGTGAAGCCGCCACCAATAAAGTACAGATCGTGGGCCCGGCCGGTTACCCGATTGGCTAATTTGAAATGCATGCCAACGGCAACGGCCGCCGCGCCCTTGACCTTGGCAATAGCCCATTCCGTGGTTCTGTGATTGTCTTTTGCATTCCGCATGGTCTGTCTCCTGAAAATAATCCCCGGTAACCGGGCTGGCTCATGATATTCCGGTCAGATCGAACAGCCGGGTAGACCATATTACTCAGCACCTGTTAGTTTGGCGTTGTTGTTAAGTTAAAAATGCGTGAAAGAATGCTGTGATCTGAAAGGAGTTTCACCGTGCTGAGAATATCCGGAATGTGTTGTGTGCTGCTGTGGTTGGCGGGTTGTGCATCCTACGGGGTGATTCAAAATAGCCCCGTTGCTACCTCAAAGACCGCCAGGAGCTACTCCCTGCAGGCCTGGAGCGAAGGCAGCCGCAGTGGTGATATTGCGCTGCTGCTGGCATTTTCCGGCGGCGGCACGCGGGCAGCGGCTACTTCATACGGGGTACTGCAAGAGCTGCGTGACACCGTGGTAACGATGAATGGGCAGCCGCGCCGGCTGCTGGATGAGGTCGATAGTATCAGCGCTGTGTCGGGTGGCAGTTTTACAGCCGCCTATTATGGACTGCACGCCGATGGCATTTTCGAGGACTTTGAAGACTTGTTCCTCAAGCGCAATGTGCAGCGTGATTTATTCCGCGGGCTGTTTAATCCCTTGCGCTGGTTCAGCTCCACCGGCCGTACCGAGATGGCGGTGAAATACTATGAAAACACCTTGTTCCAGGGGGCAACATTTGCCGATATGAGGCGCGATAATCACCCGATAATTCTGATCAATGCCTCCGATCTGGGTTATGGCGTGCGGTTCTCGTTTATTCAGGAATATTTCAATTTGCTGTGCTCGGATCTGATGTCGTTTCCAGTGGCGCGGGCCGTCGCTGCTTCATCCGCCGTGCCGGTATTATTCAATCCGGTGGTAGTCAGGAATTTTTCCGGTTGCGGCAACGCCAGGCCGGATTGGCTGATTGCGGCGCAGGCGCGGGCGGGCAATGATCCGCAGATGAGCATGCTGGTGCATGGCCTGACCAGCTATCTGAATAAAGAGGAACGCAAGTATGCCCACTTTGTGGATGGCGGCATCACGGATAATCTGGGGCTGCGGGCACTTTACGATATTGTTGAACTGTCCGGTGGCGCGCGTGAATTTATCAATATGCGCCAACGACAGTCACCTCGTTTTATCGTTCTTATTGCGGTCAATGCCTCCACCAGCCCGGAACCGGAGATGGACAAGAGCAATAAACAGCCTTCGCTGGAAGAAACCATCGATGCGATGAGTGATGTGCAATTGCACCGCTACAACGCGGCTACGCTAGACCTGATCGGCTGGGTTGGGCGCGGCCGGTTTCAATGAAGCTCAAGTGTCGGGTAGAGATCTCGGTCTCAACGGCCAGATGCAACTGGCTCATGCGCCGGTGTTCGCGCCGTACGTAACAGGTCACCGAATGATCGGGCTGCGGTGGGGCGGATAGATGCAAGCATAGCGGCATGATACGCCGGCCTGCCAAGGCGTGCCATTACCTGCCAGGTAATCGACGCTGTGCGCCTGATTCTGGATCATGGCATTACGCGCCGCCACTGCCGGTGGCCGTATGACCTTTAATCCATTACCTTCAGGAGATTGCCATGTTGCATCCTTTTCCTTCCCGTTTTTTGCGTCAGGTATTGCTGGTGGATGCTGCGCTGAGCGGTGCCCGGCCTGCTGCAAGTTTTGCACTGGCTGGCTGGCCATTTTTTGAATCTTCCGGCACCCTTGCTGCAATGGACTGGCGTCGTGTTAATGCTCTACGCCGCCGCCGTGGCACTGCTCGGTGCCTACCAGCAATTATCGCGACCCATGGTGTGGGCGTAATTACCATCAATATGGCATGGGCGCTCGCAGCCACGGGGTTGCTTGTGTTTCGCTGGTTTGATCCGAACAGCTTCGGTATCGCCTGGGTGTTGCTGCAGGTGGTGGTGGTGATCGTATTCGCCGAGTTGCAGTATGTAGCAATACGCCGCTCGAAAGAGCTAGCACCGGCGTGAGTCGGGCGTGCCGGTGATCGATTTTTTCAGGCGCTGGATAGGGATGGCTCGCTGCTGACCAGAACCCTGGTCAGCAGCAGCGTATCGACCTGTAGTACATCCAGTAAACCATCAAACACGACTTGCTGCCATGAGATTTGAAATGCATGCCAATGGCAACGGCTGATACGCCCTTGACCTTGGCAATAGCCCATTCCGTGGTTCTGTGATTGTCCTGAAAATAATCCCCGGTAACCGGGCTGGCTCATGATATTCCGGTCAGATCGAACAGCCGGGTAGACCATATTACTCAGCACCTGTTAGTTTGGCGTTGTTGTTCAGGTAAAAATACGTGAAAGAATGCTGTGATCTGAAAGGAGTTTCACCGTGCTGAGAATATCCGGAATGTGTTGTGTGCTGCTGTGGTTGGCGGGTTGTGCATCCTACGGGGTGATTCAAAATAGCCCCGTTGCTACCTCAAAGACCGCCAGGAGCTACTCCCTGCAGGCCTGGAGCGAAGGCAGCCGCAGTGGTGATATTGCGCTGCTGCTGGCATTTTTCCGGCGGCGGCACGCGGGCAGCGGCTACTTCATACGGGGTACTGCAAGAGCTGCGTGACACCGTGGTAACGATGAATGGGCAGCCGCGCCGAGCTGCTGGATGAGGTCGATAGTATCAGCGCTGTGTCGGGTGGCAGTTTTACAGCCGCCTATTATGGACTGCACGCCGATGGCATTTTCGAGGACTTTGAAGACTTGTTCCTCAAGCGCAATGTGCAGCGTGATTTATTCCGCGGGCTGTTTAATCCCTTGCGCTGGTTCAGCTCCACCGGCCGTACCGAGATGGCGGTGAAATACTATGAAAACACCTTGTTCCAGGGGGCAACATTTGCCGATATGAGGCGCGATAATCACCCGATAATTCTGATCAATGCCTCCGATCTGGGTTATGGCGTGCGGTTCTCGTTTATTCAGGAATATTTCAATTTGCTGTGCTCGGATCTGATGTCGTTTCCAGTGGCGCGGGCCGTCGCTGCTTCATCCGCCGTGCCGGTATTATTCAAATCCGGTGGTAGTCAGAATTTTCCGGTTGCGGCAACGCCAGGCCGGATTGGCTGATTGCGGCGCAGGCGCGGGCGGGCAATGATCCGCAGATGAGCATGCTGGTGCATGGCCTGACCAGCTATCTGAATAAAGAGGAACGCAAGTATGCCCACTTTGTGGATGGCGGCATCACGGATAATCTGGGGCTGCGGGCACTTTACGATATTGTTGAACTGTCCGGTGGCGCGCGTGAATTTATCAATATGCGCCAACGACAGTCACCTCGTTTTATCGTTCTTATTGCGGTCAATGCCTCCACCAGCCCGGAACCGGAGATGGACAAGAGCAATAAACAGCCTTCGCTGGAAGAAACCATCGATGCGATGAGTGATGTGCAATTGCACCGCTACAACGCGGCTACGCTAGACCTGATCGAAGAAAGTCTGGTCCGCTGGGCCAGCGACTTGTCGACGCCGGAAAAACCGGTAAAAGGGTATTTCATCCCGTTAAGTTTCGGGATATTCAGAGCGCGATACGCGCTTATTTCTTAATCGGATGCCGACCAGTTTTGCGCTGTCCGACGAACAGGTGGATAAATCCATCGCCGCTGGCCATCTGCTATTGCGCGCCCAACCTGACTACCAGCGCCTGCTGGCCGAGCTTGATCGTTTATGAGTTGGCTTGCAGTGTGACTAAAGCCTCTGCCTCTCGCTGTGTTGGCAAGCCCCACCAGATCACTCAGCCGGTTCAGTTGTCGCCGCTGCCGGCTCTTTGGCAAGCATTGCCATCAGGTGATCTGCTGCGCGGCGGATATCCGAATGGATTGCTGCGGCAGCTGCATCCGCATCGCCGCTGCGAATAGCCCGCAAAGCTTCGGCATGGAACTCGATGCCTCGCATGCTGGGTTCTAATAAATACAGGTAGGGACCGACCTGTTGCCACAAGGTTTCAATGATCCGGCACAGCACCAGCATTTGCGATGCTTCGTAGAGGGTGAAATGAAAAGCGCCATTGAGTGCCAGATACTTTTTGAAATCACTGCGTGCCGCTGCCGACGCCATCTGGATTTGATGGTCTTCCAGTTTTTGCAGGGTATCCTCATCAATCCTGAGTACGGCGGCCTTTGTCGCCATAGGTTCCATCAGCAAGCGTAATTGGGTTACCTCCTGCAAATGCTCGATAGTGGGTATCGGGACGCGCACCGTTCGGCTTGAAGGCATTTCCAGCGCACCTTCCGTAACCAGTCGATTGATCGCGGTACGGATGGGGGTCGTGCTCATCCCCAAAGCATCCGCGCAGCCTCGAATAGTCACCTTGTGACCGGGCGGAAAAGCGCTGGTCATAAGCGCGGACTTCAGTCGTTCATAGGCCCGATCATGGAGCGTGGGGGCGATATTGTTACGAGTTGACAGTTTCATGCGGTCATCTTCCCTGTTCTGCGGGCATCTTGTCACGACTTGGCACGTTTATGTGGACAGCTTCAGCACCGTTATCAACGACCTTGCAGAGGTGCTCATCCCGTGGCGTCTTCCGCTATTGTGTCATGACAAGTACGGTTCCGTCATCAGTCATCATAAATTGTGACCACAAAAAATAAATTTTCCGCTAGCGGTTATATTTATTTGTGAATTTTCAGAGGAACCCGGTAATTTTTATTGTAACAGCAAAAAATACTTTTTTAAGTTATTGTAAATATACTAAATATTTTGTAAATAAAGATTTTTTTGAAAATGTTGTTTTATAGCTTTTCAGCCGCTTTAGTCACGTTTTTGAACATATTTCATCATTTAATTCATCAGTTTTTGCTGGACAGGATATTATAAATGTGGTCACATTTGCTGTAACTGGCTGCAAACCAAATATAAAACAGATACGGATTAGCGAGGAAAAGAAAATGTCCAGGCACGTTATCATTGCATCAATCATGCACGAGTCGCATACGTTTAATCCGGTAGCGACTGATCGCAGCAAGTTTACTGTGGAGTACGGCGACGAGGTCCTGGAAAAAAGTCGTGGTACGCGCACGGGCATCAGTGGGTTTATTGATGCAGCAGCCGATTATGGCTGGACCTTCTCGATACCGATCAATGCCCGAGCGACGTCCGGGGGGCGGGTTACGCAAGCGGCCCTAGACGAATTTATCGCGTGCCTTGAAAAAGCCATCCATGAGCAAAATAAACTGGACGGTATCGCCCTTGTGCTGCATGGGGCAATGAGTTGCGAGCATTGCGATGACGGTGATGCTGAAATTCTGCGCCGGGTCCGCCTTGCGGCCGGAGATACGGTGCCAATTGCTGCGACAATCGATCCGCACGGCAACGTCAGCACCGGCATGACCGACAATGCCAGCATCCTGTGTACTTACCGAACAACCCCACATATTGATCAGTACGATACATCGCGCCGTGCGGCGCAAATTCTGCACCGCGCCATGCTCGGCGAGGTAAACCCGAAAATTGTGCTGGCCCGCCGTCCGATGCTCTATGCCTTTGACCGTGGCCGCACCCACAATGGTCACGGGCCGATGGTTGAAGCCCTGGAACTGGCGCAGCGCTGGGAACGGGAGCAGCCCGGCGTTCTGGGGGTTGGTGTACAGGCCGGATTCAGCCATGCAGATACGCCGCAAACAGGGCCTTCTGTTTATATTGTCGGTGACGGCGATGCCCCTCTTTACCAGGATTTGGCGGAGCAGCTGATTGAATTTGGCTGGCAGAATCGGCAACGGGAGACCGTCTCCTTAGTCAGTCTTGATGAAGCCATGGCACGTGCCCGCGCCAATATCGAAAAAAACCCGAACGGACCACCGGCCGTGATTGGCGACTATGCCGATTCACCGGGCGGCGGTACGCCTGGCAATGGCACTAATATGTTGCGGGCGATGCTGGCCGCCAAACTTACCAATTGCGCCCTCGGTGCGATCAATGATCCGGACGTTGCCGCCTATTGTGCCAAGGCGGGGGAGGGGGCCGAGGTCAAGGTTTCGCTGGGCGGCAAGATTGCCCCGGAGTTTGGTGGCGGTCCGCTGGACATCACTGCCACAGTGCTGAAAGTCTCGAATGGCGACTATGTTCATGAAGGGCCGAGCGCGACAGGGTGGCGGGGTAGTTTCGGAGTCAGTGTGCTACTGCAGGTGGAGGGGATTGAAGTGATCGTGTCTTCGCGCAACCAGAATTTCCTGGACACCCAGCAAGTCCGTATTTTCGGCATAGACCCAGAGCGAAAAGCGGTGGTGTCCTGCAAGAATATGCATCACTTCAGAGCCGGTTTTACGCCGCTGGCCGCCGATATCATGTCCTGTGACAGTGGCGGTTTGACGGGTTATCAGTACCAGCGGCTGACCTACCACAAATTACCACGACCCATCTGGCCTCTGGATGAGCCCCTGGATGAGCCCAGAACAGCATAACGCGCATTTCGATTCGATCGTAAAAGTGTTTCACAAAGCCGGGAGGTGAGTATGACTATTATTCGACAGGCGGCCATCATTCTGATCGGTGTAGCACTGGCAACCACCGTTGTTGCAAAAACCCCCAAGGATACTTTGGTAATTGCCCGAGAGATCAGTGGTATAGCCCATTGGGATCCGGCTGTTTCACAGATTCTTGAGGTCAATGAATTTAATACGGATATTTACAACCGACTGTTTGATTACAACCCGCTCAAGCCCGGTGAGCTGGAGCCGAGTCTGGCCGCCAGCTATGAGCTCTCAGAGGATGGCAAAACGCTGACTTTCAAGATACGGGAGGGGGTAAAGTTTCATTCCGGTAACCCGGTCAGCGCCTATGATGTCGAGTATTCCTTCCATCGTCTGCTGCTGGTAAACCGTGAGCCGGCCAGCACCATGAAACAGCTGGGTTACACCCCTGAGAATGTCACAAGCCTTATCCGCGCCACAGACGAACAGACTTTTGTGTTGCAAACACCCGATCGCTTCGCGCCAAGCTATGTTCTCAACCTGCTGGCCTCATCAGGCACGTCGGTTGTCGACAGCTAACTTGTCAAAGAGCACGAGAAAGAGGGTGATTTCGGGGTTGAGTGGCTAGGCACTCACACGGCAGGCACCGGCCCATTTCAGCTGAAAACCTGGCGCCCGAACGATATCGTGATTTTTGATCGTTTCGATGAGCATTTCCGCTTCAAACCTGAAATGAAGCGGGTCATGATACGGCACATTGCCGAAGCGTCGACCCAGCGCCTGCTATTGGAAAAAGGCGATGTAGACATGGCCTTTAATCTGACCGCCCAGGATGTGGATGCTGTTGCTGAGGGCGCTGATACCAAAGTGCAGATCAACACAGCGCGGCGGATCATGTACATCGGTTTTAATACCCGTGTAAAACCGTTCGATGATCCCCGGGTTACGCAGGCCATGAAGTATCTGATTGACTATGACGGCTTGGAAAAGACGGTGCTCAAGAACCTGGCTGTGATACGTCAGACGCCCTTACCCGCAGGTTTTTTCGGTGCTCTGGACGAGCGGCCGTTTAGCTATGATCCTGCCAAAGCGCGAGAACTATTGAAAGAAGCCGGCCTGGAACAAGGTTTCAGTTTCGAGCTGCTGGCTTACCCGCGCTCGCCGGAGGCCGAAATTGCGACAGCTTTTCAGGCCGCTGCCCGTGCCGTGGGCATTGATGTCAAAATTATCAGTTTGCCCGGTAGCCAGTTGATTCCGCGCTATCGTGACCGCAATCTGGACGCGCTGCTGTTGGCCTATTCCGGTGGTTACGGTGACCCGAATGCGCAGCTCAGCAAGTTTGCGCTGAATCCCGCGTCGCTGCCGGGAGCGGATCCCGAGGCTGAACACCCTAGTATCCTTGCCTGGCGACTCGGCT
This sequence comes from Gammaproteobacteria bacterium, assembly GCA_041396125.1. Lineage (GTDB taxonomy): Bacteria > Pseudomonadota > Gammaproteobacteria > Competibacterales > Competibacteraceae > JAWKZG01. Next base: position 142,891 of record JAWKZG010000010.1, read on the forward strand.
GGTCGATGCCCGAGCTAAGCCAGCTTACCGATGCCGCGATACGCGAACGTGACACGGAGAAACGGCGCGACATGTATCACCAGATTCAGCGTGAATTATGGCAACGTGGGCCCTTTGCCTGGTGTTTTAACAACACCTTCGCACTGGGCCTGCGCGTCGGGGTCAATGGTTATCTGGTCGGCACCAATGGTACCGATACCAGCTTCAGCGCAGTTACCAAGGACTGATCCCGTGCGGTGCGGGCAGGTGACGCGATCCTGCTCGTCAGGGCCCGCCAGCTGGTGTGGCCCGACGCTTTTCTCCAACGTCTTGTGCGGAAGATCTATAGCATGATCAGACATGCCGGCATTCGCCTGTTTCTGCGCTGGCTCATGGTTCTGGCCAGCACGTTTTTGGGGCTGATTGCTATCACTTTTGTGATTGGCCGCATTATGCCCATCGATCCGGTCATTCTGATCGTCGGCCAGGACGCTTCTAAAGACGCTTATGACCAGGTGTTTCACGAACTGGGCCTGCACCTTCCGCTGTACCAGCAATTTCTGATCTATCTCAGCGAGATTCTGCGGGGCGACTTTGGCATGTCAATTACGACCGCGCAGCCTGTGCTTGACGACATCAGGCGGGTTGTGCCGGCGACGCTTGAACTGGCCACTATCGGCACCCTGGTTGGCACCCTGCTGGGGGTTCCGCTCGGGGTGATAGCGGCGGCAACGCAAGGCAGCTGGATTGACAAGTTGGTCAGGGTGGTTTCGCTGATCGGCTACTCCGTTCCGGTATTTTGGAAGGGATTGATGCTGCTGCTGATTTTCTACGCGGTGCTGGGCTGGACCGCGGGGCCTGGGCGGCTTGATGTGTTCTATGAAGGTATGGTCGAGAGCCATACAGGTCTGATTCTCATAGACAGCCTGATTGCCGGCGAAACCGAGATATTCTGGAATGCGGTCGATCATATGATCCTGCCTGCGGTCAGCCTCGGCTATGCAGCCAGTGCCTATATCACGCGTATGACGCGCAGTTTTATGCTCGACCAGCTCAACCAGGAATATATCACCACTGCGCGGGTCAAGGGCATGGCGGAATGGCGCGTGGTCCTGTTTCATGCCTTTCGCAATACCCTGGTGCCCCTGGTCACAGTGATTGCGCTGACCTATGGCATCCTGCTGGAAGGCTCTGTGCTCACCGAAACCGTGTTCGCCTGGCCAGGGCTCGGCATGTATCTCACCAATGCGTTGTTTAACGGCGATATGAACGCTGTGATTGGCGCAACAGTCGTTATTGGCGCGGTCTTTATCACACTCAATCTGACCTCCGACCTGCTGTATCGGATGCTTGATCCAAGGGCGCGATGAAACGAGCAATAGATCTGAATACGGTTCAAACCTGGCTGCTTACTGACAAGGCACAGTCGCCACTGCAGGCTTTTCTTGGCCGCCAGTATCTGAACACCCGTCACTTCTTTGCCAATGGCACGGCGGTCTGCGGGCTGGCTATTATTCTGCTGTTAGTGGTCATTGGTGTGTTTGCGCCGGTGCTGGCACCCTACGATCCGATTGCCATAAGCCTTGTCGATCATCTGCAAGCGCCTTCAGCCGCCCACTGGATGGGCACCGATGAATACGGTCGCGATATACTCAGCCGGGTGATTTACGGCGCCCGCGAGACGCTCTATATCGTGGGCCTGGTGTTGCTGCTCACAGCACCGTTCGGCCTACTGGTCGGGTGCATTTCAGGCTATGTCGGTGGCTGGGTGGATATTATTCTGATGCGCCTTACTGATATCGTGCTGGCCTTTCCCTCACTGATTCTGGCGCTGGCTTTCGTGGCCGCCCTTGGGCCCAGTATTGAAAATGCCGTGATAGCGATTGCGATTACCCGCTGGCCGCCTTACGCCCGTATTGCGCGGGCAGAAACCATTACGCTGCGGCGCAGCGAATTTATCAGCGCTATCCGTCTGCAAGGGGCATCGACCAGCCGTATTGTGCTGCGTCATATCGTACCGATGACCTTATCATCCGTGATTATTCGCGCCACGCTCGATATGGCGGCAGTCATTCTTATTGCGGCCGGTCTCGGTTTTCTCGGACTGGGCGCACAACCACCAACGCCGGAGTGGGGCGCAATGCTGTCTACCGGGCGGAAATACCTGCTGGGCCATTGGTGGGTTGGCACTTTTCCCGGACTGGCGATCTTTATCGTCAGTATGGGGTTCAATTTGCTGGGTGATGGCTTGCGCGATGTGCTTGATCCCAGGAGTGTCCGATGACCGCTACCCCTGTTTCCCCGCCGCTGCTGGATATCAAAAACCTGCAGGTCACCTTCCGTACCCCTGTCCGGTCTTATGCAGGCGGTCAAAGGTATTAGTTTTCAAATGGGCCGTGAAAAGCTGGGCATTGTTGGGGAGTCCGGCTCGGGCAAATCCATGACCGGCCGCTCGATCCTGCGGTTGGTTCCCGCTAACGGTACGGTCAGTGCGAGTCACATGCGGTTCGATGGCATTGACCTGCCCGCCTTGAATGAACGGGCCATGCGACAGGTGCGGGGGCGGCGTATTTCAATGGTTATGCAGGATCCCAAATACTCGCTGAATCCTGTCGTCACCATCGGCGCACAGATTTCCGAAGCCTATCGCATTCATCACCGTGTTGGCCGCCGGGAAGCCCACAGGCCGTACCCTGGAAATGTTGCGGGCTGTAAAAATCCGCGATCCGGGCGTGTTTATCGCGCGCACCCTCACGAATTGTCTGGCGGTATGGGGCAACGTGTGATGATCGCCATGATGCTGATCCCTGATCCTGACCTGCTGATCGCCGATGAGCCTACGTCGGCACTGGATGCGACCGTACAGCTGTCCGTGCTCGACATCCTCGACGAACTGGTTGAAGAGCGCGGCATGGGATTAATTTTATCAGCCATGATCTCAATATGGTCGCATCGTTTTGCAGCCGTATCCTGATTATGAATCAGGGCGAGATTGTCGAATCCTGCGCCGCCAGCGACCTGGGACGCTCAGAGCATCCTTATACCCGCAGTCTGCTGGCTGCGGTGCCACGGATCAGTGACCAGGCAGACAGTGAGTTTTTAGCTTGCAAACGCGAATCAGAGCGCACCCCCCCTGCTATTGTTGTTGAGGACCTGCGGGTTGCCTTTGGCCAGGGACGCGACGAGGTGATCGCTCTGCAAGGCCTGTCACTGCATATTAATGCAGGGGAATCCTATGGCATTGTCGGGGAATCCGGCTCTGGAAAATCGACCATTCTGGCCGCCTTAAGCGGGCTCATTCAGCACTGGACCGGCCGTATCCAGGTACAGGGCCAGCCGGTCAAACCCACCCGGACAGTCGCTGACTATCGTCTTCTGCAACTGGTTTTTCAAGACCCTTATGGTTCATTACATCCTCGACTGACGATCAACAGCACACTGGCCGAAGCGCTGGCGATTCATGGGGCTTGGTGACCGTGACCAGCGTATCTGCCAGGCTCTGGCCGATGTTGGCCTGACTGAGGATTTTCGCTTTCGCTATCCCCATCAGCTATCCGGCGGCCAGCGGCAGCGGTGGCGATCGCCCGCGCCCTGATTCTGGAACCGCGCATTCTGTTGCTGGATGAACCCACCTCGGCTTTGGACGTATCGGTACAGGCAGAAATTTTGAAACTTCTTAAACGGTTACGCCGGGAGCGTCAATTAACCTACGTGCTGGTCAGCCACAATATCGCTGTTGTTGCTGGCATGTGCGACCGCGTGGCCGTAATGAAAGCGGGCGAGATGGTCGAGGAAATAGCCGCCAGCAGTTTGCAAAACCAACATAACCACCATCCTTACACCACAGAATTATTGCATGCTGCCATGCGCTTCGACCTTGGCGCAGTAGCGACGAATAATCTGCAGCCAGTCATAGAAGGGGCATGATGAAAATACAGGACGCATCCGCGGGAATCGAACGTCGGGGGTTCCCGGCACATAGCACGCAATGGGCTCAACTGAAGGAGACCATGCACGATTATGCTAAAGGCGATGTTGATTGGCGCAATGGCCGGTCGCCGCTCTATGTGTTTTTTGCCGATGCGGACGTACTGGACGTTGCGCGGGAAGCCTATGGCATGTTCATGTCGGAAAATGCTTTGGGGCCTGCCGCGTTTCCCAGCCTGAAGCGGATGGAGGAAGAAGTCATCGAGATGGCGCTGGATCTGTTGCAGGCACCAGCAGGTGCCGCAGGCTCCATGACCTCCGGCGGTACCGAAAGTATTTTTCTGGCGCTCAAGGCGGCCCGGGAATGGATGCGAGCCGAACGGCCACACATCACCGAACCGGAAATTTTACTGCCTTATTCGGCCCATCCCGCCTTCAACAAGGGTGCCCATTACCTTGGCCTGAACGTGCGACGGATACCGCTGGCAGCTGATTTTCGCGCTGATCCTGAAGCGATGCGGGCGGCTATTACAGAATCGACAGCTATGATCGTGGGTTCCGCTGTGGCCTATCCTCAGGGTGTTTTCGATCCTATCGAAGCGCTGGCGGCGATTGCCCGTGAGGCCGATATATGGATGCACGTGGATGCCTGTGTGGGCGGTTATTCGGCCCCGTTTGTCGCCAGACTGGGATATCCGGTGCCCGCTTTTGATCTCAGTGTTCCTGGTGTTCGCTCGATTTCAGCGGACTTGCACAAATATGGTTTTGCCGCCAAGGGTGCCTCGACGATTCTGTATGCGGATGCCAGGTACCACCACTATCAGCAGTATGAGTTCTCTGCCTGGCCCAAGGGGCTCTATCGGACCCCCACGTTTTCCGGAACTCGCCCCGGCGGTGCCGTGGCCGCTGCCTGGGCGGTGCTGAATTATTTGGGCCTGGAAGGTTATCTGCGCATCAACAAACAATTAATGGAAATGCGCGACGCTTATATCGCTGGAATAAACGCTATCCCGGAATTGCATGTGTGGGGAAATCCAGGCCTCGGTATCATCACCTTTGGATCAGAGGTTCTCAATATTTTTGCAGTCGCCGAGCGCATGGCCCAGCGTGGCTGGTACCCCAACGTGGTGGCAGAACCGGCCGCCATTCACCTGATGTTGTCTTTGGCGCATCAATCTGGACGCGAGGAGTATCTGGCTGATCTAGGCGCGTGTGTTGACGCCGTGATGGCGGCCGGCGGGCATATCCCCTCTACCATTAAGCCGGTGACCTATTAAATCCGGCTTAAATTACCCGAAATGAGCGCTGACCGTTCCCAGCGGGCCGAAATCAGCGCTGATAGTGTCACCGTGCTGGGTTTCGACAGGGCGGATAAAAGAGCCCGATAGCACGATTTGGCCAGCGTCCAGTCCGCTGCCGATCTGATGCAGCCGTCGGACCAGCCAGACAATGCCGGTCGCGGGATGATTCAGCACGCCGGCGCCCAGGCCGGTTTCCACCACCAGGCCGTTTTTGGACACGATGGCTCCCACCCAGCGCATATCGACCGCATCGACCCGAACCGGTCGGCCACCTGTGACCAGGCCGGCGTTGGCCGCATTGTCCGAGACGGTATCAATGATGGTTCGTTGCGCCCCGTTTTCCGGTTCGCGGCGTACCACGCGTGTATCCAGAATTTCCAGCGCAGGCACCAGATAATCGGTGGCGTTCAGGACGTCGAAAATACCGACCTGCGGGCCTTGCAACGGGGCTTTCATAACAAACGCAATTTCCGCTTCGACGCGGGGCTGAATGAACCGGTCCGGCGCAATAGTGACACCGTCTTCGAACTGCATATCGTCCAGCAGCACGCCCGAGTCCGGGGTGTCTATCTGCAAGGCGGCCTGCATGGCCTGCGAGGTTAGGCCGATTTTCCAGCCGATGCGGCGACGGCCGGCGGCAAGTTTCAGGCGGACCCAGGCGTCCTGTACCGCATAGGCATCGGCCAGATTGGCAGCCGGGAAACGTCGGGAAATCAGTGGAATTTGCGTTCTTGAGCGCTCCGCCTGATCCAGTTCAGCGGCCAGCACTGCAACAGTATCTGCTGGCAGGGTCATGCCGGTTCTCCTCCGCTGACTGCATCTTCATCTGCAACCGGGTTACGCAGGCAGCCCAGGCCTTCGGCCTCGACCTCGACAATATCACCCGGTTTCAGCCAGACTGGCGGATCCAGCCGTGCGCCCGCGCCGGTGGGGGTGCCGGTGACGATCACATCACCCGCGCTCAGGGTGGTAAAGGTTGAAATATAGTTAATGATCTTGCGAAAACTGAATAGCATCCGGCCGGTTCGATCAGCTTGCCGCAGTTCACCGTTAACGCGGGTAGTCAGGCGGATATCCGCAATCTGGCTTTCGTCAGTGAACGGGATAATCCAGGGTCCCATAGCGCCGCTGGCATCAAAGTTTTTGCCTTGTGTAACGTTAAACTTCGCATGCCGGACCCAGTCCCGCAGCGTACCTTCATTACACAGCGAAAGCGCCGCGATGTGATCGAGTGCATCGGCTTCGGCAATTCTGCGACCGGGTTTGCCGATCACAATGACAATCTCGCCTTCATAGTCGAGCTTGATGGATTCTTTCGGGCGTAGCAGGGGTCTTTCATGGCCGGTGAAGGAGCGCGGAAAACGCACAAACAGGGACGGGTTTGCGGGGGCCTGTTGCTGATCTTTATATTCTTCGTTGCGGTCGGGGTAGTTCACGCCAACGCACAGGATTTTCTCGGGCGCGTGCAGCGGGATATCGTAACGGACATCGTCAAAGCCGAAATCGACAGCTGCGGCGCGCCCGAGTTCGGCCGCTGTGTTCAGATCGCCCTGCCGGACCACATCCAGCAGGCTCGACCAGCGGTCGGCGTAACGCGTTGACAGATCGACCAGGCCGCTGGCGGTGACCAGGCCAAACCGTTTTTTACCGTCGGCGGTGAAGCTTGACAGTCTTGCGTGTTCAGACATTTTTTCTCCGTTGCAATCAATGAGGTTCCCGGTTGGGATACAGATTTATAGATACGGCTTATGAATATTCTGGCCGGGCCAGTCGCTCAGCTTGCTGTGGCGGTATCGGCCGGGCGTGGCCAGAGTGCCTTCAGCAAGGGCCACAGTAGCACTGCCAGCGTCAGGCAGTGAATACCAATGCTGGTAGTCGAGCTGAGCAGATAGCTGTAGTCGCCGTTCGATATCATCAGCGCGCGGCGCAAATACTGCTCGACCATCGGTCCCAGCACGAAGCCGATCAGCAGCGGCGCGGGGGAATACCCAAAAACACGAAAAATATAGCCGAGTACGCCCATGGCAAGCACGGCCCAGATGTCGAAGGTGGAATTGGCAATACCATAAACACCGGTGCAAATGAGCGTAATAATGACCGGAAATAAAAAGCGACGCGGCACCGAAACCAGATAGGCCCAGATACCGATCAGGGGAATATTCAGCAGCAACAGAAAGATGTTGCCAATCCAGAAACTGGCTACCAGACCCCAGAACAGTTGCGGGTGATCTGCGACCAGCTGCGGGCCGGGTGCGATGCCGTGAATCATAAGGGCACCAAGAATGATGGCCATGGTTGGCGTGCCGGGGATGCCGAGCGTCATCGTCGGGATAAACGCGGTTTGCGCCGCTGCATTATTGGCGGCTTCGGGCGCAGCAATGCCGTTGATCCTGCCCTGGCCAAACTCGTGCGCGTTACGCGATACCGATTTTTCAAACGAATAAGCCAGGAAGGACGCAATCGTCGGCCCGGCACCGGGCAGGGGCCCGAGACTGCCACCCACTGCTGCCCCACGCAGAACCGACGGGATAATACTGCGCAAGCGGCGAAAGGCACGGAACATCTCCCGCGCGGTGATAGGAATGGCTTTTTGGCCGTTATGAGCTGCGCCGATATTGGCGATAACTTCAGGCAGTCCGAACAACCCCATCGCTACTGCAACAATGCTTAAACCATCCAGCAGATTCGGGATGTCAAAGGTATAGCGGGCCGCGCCGCTGTTGAGATCCAGCCCCACTGTGCCCAGCAGCATGCCGATGCAGACCATGGCAATACCTTTTAAGGGTGCGCCCTGGACGACGGTGGAACCCGCCACCAGACCGAGCAACAGCGTGGCGAAGTACTCGGCCGGTCCGAAAGAGAGCGAAAAACTGACGATCAGGGGGGACAGGGCAATCATCGCCATGATGCCGATCGTGCCGCCGCAAAACGAGGCGATCTGTGCTGTCAGCAGGGCCAGCCCGGCATCGCCGCGTTTGGCCATCGGGTAACCGTCCAGTGTGGTAATGGCATTGGACGCGGTGCCGGGAAGATTCAGCAATATGGACGCAATAGAGCCACCAAGCTCAGCCCGTAATAAACCCCGGCCAGCATAATGACAGCGGTGGTGGGATCGAGGTAGAAGGTTACCGGCAGCAGAATGGAGATCGCGGCGATAGCGCCAATACCCGGCAGAACGCCGATAATATTTCCCAGGGCAACGCCGGCAGACAATATGCCAGATTGACCGGTGCCAGCGCGGTCATGAAACCGGATAACAGTTCGTTCATCGGATAAACTCCGGGCCAAAATAAAGCGGCATGCCAAGACCTTTGGCAAATACGGCCCAGACAAATATCGCCAGCCCCAGGCCGAGCAGTAGCGTCTCCAGGACGCGTATTCTGGGTCGGGCCAGCGCCAGAAGGTAGCTGCCAGCGTGGTCAGGAAGATCCCGCCGGTTTCGATGAAAAACGTATACCATAACCGCGCCTGCGACCAGCCTGAGGCTGCGAAAATCGAAGGCAGAGGGTATGGCGGCAGCTTTGATGATATCCGTGGCGGCGATGAGCAGACCGAGTACGATAGTCACGCCGCTCAGTGCAACAGGTAACATTCCCGGCCCGATATTTTGCAAGGTACCCAGCTCAAAGGTCAGCGCACCGAACAGGAACAGGGCACCGATACCCGCAATAAGCAGCCCGCTAACCCCATGCAGCAACATCTTCATAATGGCTTTTTCCCCCCATCAATAATGTCAGCTGTACTATCTATCAGCCCTGGGCCGAAATGTATTGACGCAGGTTGTTCATCTTGTACGAAAATGCACTGGGTATTTCCTGCATCTCGAAGGCAAAAGCCAGCGGCTGGCGGTCAGCCAGCGGTTTCAGATGGCTGGAAAGGCGGGCAAAAATATGGTCCGCTGCCGCTTTTTTAGTAGCCATGTCACGCCCTTCCCCAATGCGAATCGACAGATGGACGAAGGACCGGTCCGGCTGCAGATCGCCGACCAGATACTCATCCACCCGATTTACCCGTACCCGGATACCGGCGATCGGAAAAATCCCGGTTTCGAGCATAGCATCGTAGACGGCTTTGCCAATGTTGCGGAGCTCGGGCTCGGCCCCGATGTTATTTGAATATTCAACCCATGCATGCGGCATAGGACACTCCTTAAATAATAATAAACAGGGACGGGAGAGTATTCCCCCGTCCAGCAGATGGCCAGATTACTGGGGTTCCAGTCCGGCTTCTTTGATTTCTGCCGTCCAGCGATCATACTCGCGGGCGATATAGTCAGAGGTTTCCCGGGCGCTCAACTGCGCAGTGGACGGAATAACACCGACTACTTCCAGCTGCATTTTGACGTCCGGATCATTCACGGTCTTGTTGAAAGCGGCATTCAACAGGTCGAGCCGATCCTGCGGCACGCCATGCGGAGCCACGATGCCGTACCAGCCGACCACCTTGAAGCCGTCGAACCCGACTTCTTCGGCGGTCGGAGTATCGGGCAAAGCCGGGAAGCGTTCCTGGCTGGTCACCAGGATCGGTTTCAGGGTATCGACTTCGATATGGGGCAACACCGAGACCGGGCTGCTGATCAGAGCATTCACCCGTCCGGCCAGAATATCGGAAATGGCAGCGCCGGAGCCGGGATAAGGAATGTTGGAAAAGTTGAGCTGGCCCTGTTTGGCCAACAGCCGTGATGCCAGCAAGGCCGCGCTGCCGCCGTTGGCCATGGTCATCCGTTCACTGGCAGCGGCCGCAAATTGCTCATAATTATCAATTCCCGCGTCGCCGGGCACGGTAATCACATAAGGTGATTCCGAAATCAGGGCGATGCCGTCAAAGTCTTCTTTCGGCTGGTATCGGGCGGCCTTGAACAGCGACGGGTTTAACGCCATCGTGGCCTGAATGCCGAACAGAAGGGTATAACCGTCCGCTTTTTCCCGGCTTGCCAGCATGGTGCCAACAGTGCCGGACGCGCCGGGACGGTTTTCGACCAGCAGCGGTTGCGGGATATATTTTGCGATCCCTTCAGCGACAATACGCGCTGTCACATCCGTACCCCCGCCCGGTGAATAAGGCACGATAAGACGAATGGGCTTATTGGGGAAATCTTCAGCCCAGGACCCGCTGCTGAGGGTCAGCGCCAGTGCACTGAGAACGGCTGACAGGATGGTTTTTTTTGATAGCATGAGACCTCTACTCCTCTTGTTTACAACTTTCTGTTTTACACGTGTTACTTCTGATTTTTGAACAGCTCGTCAATCTTCTGCTCATAGCTGTGGTAGTTCAGGAAATCGTATAGCTCTTCACGGCTTTGCATAATGTCCAGAACACCCTTGGCTGAGCCTTCGGCCCGGATGTGCTGGTACACTTTCAGCGCAGCGGCGTTCATCGCCCGGTTGGCCGAGAGCGGATAAAGAGCCGCCGAAACGCCCACGCTGCGCAGCTCGTCCAGGGTGAAGTTTGGTGTTTTGGAGAACTCGGTAATATTGGCCAGGACGGGGTGCGGGCTATTGATGGCCTCGACAAACGCCTGATACTGCGCCAGCTCGGTGCAGGCTTCTGCAAAGATCATATCGGCACCGGCTTCCACATAAGCGCAGGCCCGATCAATCGCGCCGTTCAGACCCTCAATAGCCAGTGCATCGGTGCGGGCGACGATGAAAAAGTTGTCATCGGTTTTGGCATCCACAGCGGCTTTCACCCGGTCAAGCATTTCGTCCTTGCTGACAATTTCCTTGCCGGGGCGGTGTCCGCAGCGTTTGAGTTGCACCTGGTCTTCCATATGCATGGCTGCTGCGCCGTCCTTGATCAGACCGCGCACCAGGCGGGCGATGGTGAAGGCACCGCCGAAACCGGTATCCACATCGACCAGCACCGGCAGATCGGTGGCATCCGTGACCCGACGCAGATCTGTCAGGACATCGCTCAAATTGGTAATTCCCAGGTCGGGCAGGCCATAAGACATATTGGCGACCCCGGCACCTGCCAGATAGAGCGCTTTATAGCCGACCCGCTGCGCCATCATGGCAGCATAAGCGTGTATTGCCCCCATAATTTGCAACGGGCTTTCTTCAACTAAAGCCTGTCTGAATTTTGCGCCCGCCGAAATATGTTGTGTCGTCATCGTTTATCTCCAGAAAAACCACATAGTGGTAAAAATTGTGAATATTTTGATTTTTTATATCATAATATGGTCATTGTGAATGTCAAGCGAGCATGTTACCGATCGCTTAAAGGGTGGGCACATGACGGGATGGAATTCAGAATAGGATCAGTAAAAATATTTTTTATTGCTTTAAATCAATAAAATAACTTTTTACAAAATGATGAGCATCGAGGTGTGATGTGGATTTTCTGGTGGCTTTCCGGAGTGTCTCAAGGCCAGGCCGGAAGGCCACAAACAGGCGATGCTACAATTATTAATGCCTTCCTGCTGCCCGGAAAACCATGCTGTGAATCCGACGTACGGGTTTGGTCGCGGCGGCTACCAACCGGTTATTTCATAACAACTTTATTTCTTAATAACAAACTGATAAACCAGGCAATGAATGGTGTGGAAATGGTGTAAGAACGATGGATAGAACAAAAAGCAGTGAAGGAACCCAGAGCATTGACCGAGCTACCGCAATTCTGGATATCGTGGCAGCTCACAACGAGGAGGGACTGACCTTAAGCGAGGTACTGGAAAAATCCCAGTTGGCCCGTGCAACAGCCCGGCGATTACTCATGGCCCTGGTCAAACACGGCTTTGTCGCCAGGAACACAGCCAATCGGCGCTACTTTCTGGGGCAGAAAATTTACGAACTGGGCCTTGTTGTTTTGCCCGTTTTTGACTTCTCCGAAATCTACCTGCCGAGTCTGACAACGCTGGTTGAGCGCACTGGAGACACGGTATTTCTGAATCGTCTGGTGGGCAACGACGTGCTCTGTATTGCGCGGGAAACGGGTGATTTTCCGGTCAAAGCCTTTGTCCTGGATGTCGGTGTCCAGCGCCCCATCGGGGTAGGGGCCGGCGGAATTGCCCTGTTGGCAGCGATGGAATCCACCCGCGCCAGTGAGATCCTGCAGCAGAATGCTGACCGCATAGCCGCGTTTAACAGTGATATTGACACTATTGAAGCGCTGGTGACAGCGGCCAGAGAAAGCGGCCATGTAATACGTGATATTCCCGCTTTGGGAATCCGGACTGTTGCCATGGCTATCCGCGACAGTGCCGGAACACCTTTTGCCGCGATCAGTATTTCAACGATTATCGAACGTATGCAGGGCGAGCATCTACAGACCGTGCTGGCAACGCTGCGCCAGGAGGTCGATCGCATCACTGAAAAACTCAGCCGCAAGCGCCCGGTATATATTCCTTGATGTCCCCTGATTATTGAGAGAGGGGAAGAGACTTGCGTCGTGCTGTGGGTGAAGCTTGGCGCTACGGCCTGATAGTTTCAGAGCCTTAAACCTGCTTCTTTTCTTATTAGGCGCAAATAGTGTACTTTCGACTAGAATTAAGAGAAACCGGCTTCAGAAGAATAATCAGTATTGTAGCGGGAGGTCATTTTCAAATGACACTTTACCTTTTGTACGAACAATAATGAGCCAGCGTGACCTGATTCTCCGGCCCCTTCGCTACAGTGATGAACGCACTTTCCGGGCGGCTGTCGAGGCGTTTGCCGATGCTGATCCGGACTTCGGATTTGCTTTGCCTTCGATACCCCAGTTATTCAGCCAGCCGTTGATCAGGTGCACGCCTGGTCAAGGCGAACGTCGCCGGAGACGTTTGTGCCCAACTCTGACGTCTGGTTGAACTAGATGACCAGGTAGTCGCGTACTTGTTGCGCCACTGGCTGGAACGGCATGCCTGCTGCGATTTCGGCGGGCATAGTTGGATACGGTGTGATTCCGTCTCACAGGAAGCGCGGTTACGCCAGCCAGATGCTGCAACAGACACCGCCAATCGCCCAAAGTTTGGCATCCCCCCGATCTCTTGGTCACTGCCGACGAGAACAATCATGCCACAGCGGGTCATCGAGAGCGTCGGCGGTTTGTTTGAAAGCACTGTGCAGGAGCCTGGGGCATTGGTTCGCAAAAAGCGTTACTGGATTAACGTCTCGCAGCATAGCAACAGAAATTAATCCTGGGTCAGGCCGTCACTACAGCTCTGACCGCGTTGAGGGATGAGCCATTATGGTTCATATAAAAAAACTAACTACCTTTGGAGTGTTGGGTGAAGATTCTACAAAAATTATTACTGGCGATTTTCTCTTTCGTGGCGTTTCCCGTTTTAGTGTTTGCTCAAGCCACGGATGTCTCCTGTAATGGCGGTAACGATGGGGCGGTATCGGCAACTATCACTAGTCTCCCTGGTGAAACCTGGACATGTGATTGTCTGGCTCCAGGCCTTACGGAGCATACCGGCGTCTGAAGATCCAGAAAGTATATACACCTGTGCGATCACTGATCTTCCCGCAGGCACATACAATTTAACTGCCAACAGAAGCCCTGATCCTCTGATGGAACCGCTCACACTTGAGCTGACCGTCAACGAACCCCCAGCCCTTATTGTTGATATCAGCCCAACGGATGCTTCACAGTGCAGTGCCAGTGATGGCAGCATAAGCGCATCGCCTAGCGGGGGCACACCCGATTATCTTTATCTATGGGATGACCCAGGGGCACAGACAACGGCTACTGCCACGGGACTGGCCATTGGTACTTACAATGTCACCGTTACTGATGCTAATGGTTGCACTGCCATGAATACGGCTACCGTCAGTTGCGCCGAAGCTGATCTGTCCATCACGAAAACGGGCAACACTAATCTGATCACTGTCGGGAATCCCCTGATCTATACGCTAGAGGTTAACAATGCAGGTCCCGATACAGCTACCGGTGTTGTTGTTACTGACGTATTGCCTGTAGGCGTCAATCTGGTTTCAACGTCGGGCTGTGCCGAAGATCCCGCAGGTGTGCCCACTTGTACATTGGGCGATATAGCTGCCAATAACTCCGCTATGTTCACTATTGAAGTCATGGTCAATGCTGGCACTATCGGTACTATTACCAACAGTGCCTCTGTGACTTCCTCTATCTTCGATCCTGTAGATGCCAACAGTGCTAGCGAAGACACCATGGTGATGCCCCTCCCGCCAGCTCCTGTAACTATACCCGCTATAAGTGCTTGGGGTTTGGGACTGCTAATTGCGCTGTTCGGACTGATACTGTTTTTCACTAACCGTATCCATCGTAGAAAATGAAAGCCCACGTGGTCCGGGATTAAGCAGACTGGTTATGATGCGCAGCGTAATCCCAGCGTTTCGCTATATCAACCCGGCCTGCACCCTGACCGCAGTGCATGTTTTCTGGTGCGGGCCAGCAAATGCTTTGATGACATCGAACTACTATCGCCTGCAACGACCTACTACCCTTACCCCGATCACCTGAACACCGTCCGAGCGATCACCGACGCCAGCCAGCGCGTGATCTGGCGCTAGGACAGCGCGCCGTTTGGCGATACCTTACCGGAGGAAGCCCCCGCCGGTGACGGTCTGGCGTTGAGGTTCAATCTGCGTTTTCCGGGTCAGTATTTTGACAGCGAAACAAACCTGCATTACAACTACTTCCGGGACTACGATTTGACTACTGGGCGCTATGTGAAGAGTGATCCGGTTGGACTCAATGGGGGCATTAGTACGTATGCTTATGCCGAAAACAATCCCATTATAAAATCAGATCCTTTGGGTAGGAATGTTGGTATTTTTTTGCAGGCTCGATGTGCAGTGCTACTTATTGGGGGCAAGATTTATTGCAAAGAATCCAATCGTCGATGTAACTACGGAGATTCATGCAAAGTATTACTCGAAAAAGCAAACAGTATTAAGCTTTGTATTTATTACCAAACCATATTAGCCAAATACTGTTATCTAGATAATCCTACCCATAAACAAAGGATTGCTGACGAAACGAGCCCGCGTAGGCCGGGCTAGTAGCCTGGCGATGAAACGCGCGTAAAACGCACCGGTAGGGCGGCAATAAGCGAAGCGCATTGCGCCGGGTGCTTTCTTGACCATCAGCTACGCAGACCCACAGCTTTCACTCGCCGATCATCCGCCGCTTGAAACAATCCGTGTAACCTGGATGGCATGTAAACGCCGCCTCATGATCCAGCGATCACCCCCATCCCCAACACCACCCGAATCGGCTCAATAGCAACCTCGAAACGCGCCAACCACTATCGCCCCTAGGCCTGATCGGCCAGTGCTACCCGTTCATCGGTGCACGCCGCACGAAAGCCAAGGCTGTCATAGTCCAGCAACGCATACGTGCGCGGTGTCCCCATGTGCCAGAGCTGCCAACCGCAAACCGGCGCGTTACTATTTGGCAAAGGCCGTGATAAAAAACCGCCTGGGCAGAACCTGTCGGTCTAGAATAGCGCGCATTCGTATCGGTAACTGCACGGCTGATGCGAAAGTTTGCATCGACGGTTGCTGATTGCTCGGGCCGCCGATTGAATCAATACGCGAAAAGGAGAATTTCACATGAATCTGAATGATAAAGTCTGCCTGATTACCGGTGCTGCGCGCGGTATCGGTGCTGCCATTGCGAAACGCTATGTTGAAGCCGGGGCCAAGGTCGCTATTGCTGATCTGCAGCTGGAAGCAGCCCAGGAAACTGCGGCTCAGCTCAGCGCGATGGGGCCGGGCAGCGCGATCGGCGTGGCAATGGATGTCACCAGCGAAGAGCAGGTTAACAGCGGGGTTGCTGAAGTGGTTAAACACTGGGGCGGGGTGGATGTGCTGGTGTCAAATGCCGGTATCCAGATCGTGCATCCGGTCGAGTCCTTTCCGTTTGCTGACTGGAAAAAAATGCTGGCGATCCACCTGGATGGTGCTTTCCTGACCACCCAGGCCTGTCTGCCGCATATGTATCAGAAAGGGGCCGGCTCGATCATCTACATGGGTTCTGTGCATTCAAAAGAAGCCTCGCCATTAAAATCAGCTTATGTGACGGCCAAACACGGTTTGCTCGGCCTGGCGCGCACCGTTTCGAAAGAGGGTGCCAAGCATGGTGTGCGGGCGAACGTGATTTGTCCGGGCTTTGTCAAAACGCCACTGGTCGAGAAACAAATTCCCGAGCAGGCCAAAGAACTGGGCATTTCGGAAGACGAAGTGGTCAAGAAAATTATGCTGGGTAATACCGTGGATCAGGAATTCACCACTGTCGAAGATGTGGCTGAGGTTGCTTTGCTGTTCGCGGCTTTCCCGAGCAATGCGCTGACCGGTCAGTCTTTGGTGGTCAGTCATGGCTGGTACATGAACTAAATCCTTTCCCGCTGTTCTGGCCGGGTCTGAATCCCGGCCAGAGCACACTCTCAGTCTATAAAACTAACCTACGACTGCTGCGGTATATCCGCAAACTTCACTATGAACCTGATACCGTCGTTGCTCAATTATCTCGAGCTGCACCCTTTCATGGCGATCACGATAGTCTTTGCCATCGCTATGGCCGAGGCTTTGATTGTCATTGGTTTATTTGTGCCGAGCACGGCGGTACTGGTTGGGGCAGGTACGCTGGTTGGATTGGGTAAACTGTCTTTCTGGCCGCTGTTTCTGGCCGGCGCACTGGGTGCAATTATCGGTGATGCTGTGTCCTATTGGGCAGGCCGCCATTACGGTCGGCATCTTAAAGATTTATGGCCACTGAAACACTATCCCGATCTTATGCTGCGCGGCGAACAGTTTTTTGCTGCGCACGGCATGAAAAGTATTTTTGTCGGGCGCTTTATCCCGGCGGTTAAAGCGATTGTGCCGGGCATTGCCGGTATGCTGCACATGGATCATCTGCGTTTCTCGGTGATCAATTTTATCTCGGCGTTCGCCTGGTCTGCCGCGCATCTTATCCCCGGTCTGCTTATCGGCCAGGGCTTGGCTGCGGCCAACCAGATCAGTGCTCGCCTGGCCGTACTACTGCTGATCGTACTTGTGCTGGTGGCGCTGGTTGCCTACGTCGCCCGCCTGGTCATCCTCTGGGGTGTGCCGTTGTTCAGTCGGCTGCAGGCTATTACTGCGAACTGGGCGGCCAGCCATGAAGGTGCTTTTTTGCAGCGCATAGGACGGGTGCTGCATCCTGATCACCCGCACGCGCTGACATTACTGTTCTGGAGCGCCACGCTGATTGCGGCTATTACCTGGTTTG
Organism: Gammaproteobacteria bacterium; assembly: GCA_041396125.1. Classification (GTDB taxonomy): domain Bacteria; phylum Pseudomonadota; class Gammaproteobacteria; order Competibacterales; family Competibacteraceae; genus JAWKZG01. The sequence goes on from JAWKZG010000010.1 coordinate 160,272, forward strand.
CCGGACTAACCGAAGATGTGGTGGAGGGCGGTGCCATTCTTGCGCTCGATCATAGTGTGGCCAATCTGTTGCAATCGGTGCGCAATGCGCCGGGTGATGCCCTGATGATCGCTATCACCATGCTCGGCGATGGGGTTGTGCTGACCGTGCTTGCAATCGGTATGGTTGGCTGGCTGCTGTGGCGGCGCGCCTGGTATGTGGCAAGCACGGTGTCACTGGTCTTGCTGGCGGCCGCCGGGTTTGTGCCGCTGGCTAAAATGTTGTTGCATCGGGCCAGGCCGATGCCGTTTTATTCCGGTGCAGACGCCTACAGTTTTCCCAGTGGTCATGCGACGTTAGCGGCCACGCTGTTTGGTATTCTGGCGCTGCTGATTTCGGTGAATATGCCACGCTGGGGGCGCGCCGCCGTGTGTTCGGTTGCTGCTGCGGTGGTGGCAATGATCGCTTTTTCACGGGTTTATCTGCATGCTCACTGGCCGAGCGATGTGGTTGCCGGTCTGGCGTTTGGGCTGGCCATGATTGCAGTTGTTGCGCTGGCACTAGTACGAATGGATGGAGCCCAGATTGCGCCGCGCCGACTGGCTGTTTTTGCACTTGTCTTGCTGCTGGCCGGGTATGCGGTACATCTGGTGCGCGACTATGACATCCAGCAGAGCACTTTTGCAGTAACGCGGGTGCAGGCTCCGCACAAACTGGCCGGCGAGGACTGGCTGCGTACCGGCTGGCAGCAAATGCCGGCCTATCGCACCGAATTTTCGGGCGACCAGGATGATCCGTTCATACTGCAGTGGAGCGGGCCTGTCGAACACTTGCAAACCAGGCTGGAACAATAGGGCTGGCGCGCCTGGCCGGCATGGCGTTGGGCTGAGTTGCTGGCTTATTTCAACACGGCCTATCCGGTGGAGCACTATCGGCCGCTGCCGCGTTTGCATGCAGGGCGTCCTGCGCTGCTGACGTTTTCCCGCCGCAGCGAGCAGCCTGATGAACGTCTGGTCTTGCGATTGTGGGTATCCGATTTCACCACGACTGTCAGCGGGCGAACATATCCGATCCTGCTGGGTGGGCTGGTAACAGAACAATTACCCTTGCGTCAGTCAATCCGCTTGGTACAGACCCGTGGGCCATCGTCGCAACAGAAACGCCTAAGCCCATGCCATTCTATCCGAGGACCAGACCCTGGCGACGGCAGCTGCGGCAGCGACATAAGCGCGGGCCAACAGAATAAGGTTTTGCTGGTTTATCCGGCAACGCGGACGTATAAAGACGGCTTTGTAAGCGCACCCCAGCCTGTTTAAATCCTGGCCGAGGCGCGGTTTATAGTGGCAGACGGCTGGTGCTTACAGTGCTTTTTGCAGAAACAACGGTCCCGGCATTCGCATTCACCTGAGGCCACCCGAGCTTCCCGCAAAGCTTCGGCAGTTGCTGGCGGTGGCACAATGACCTTTAGCCGCCGGGCCGCGCTGTGCCTTCCGGTGTCGCATGTGCGTGTCACTGGTTTGTAAGGCTGTCAGAAGGCGGAGAAACTCATTGATGGAACGTATTGTTGTTTCCATGGTATTACACTATAGCGCAGCTTGCCTTCGGGATCAAAATGTTGCCTGAACCGCTGACGTATCGCTGGCACCTGGCTGAATCATGCCGTAGGCGTTGGCAACCTGCATCGACAGATATCCTCGACCGGGAAAAAGGGATATCGACGCCGAATTTCTCTTGATATTCCTCACCCAGGCCAGGTGCGAAATGCTGTCGATTGACAAGCCGAGCAACTCAACTAAGGCAGAAAACCTGCTCAAGAGCTGCAAAACGCCATGAACTCGGTGTGCAAACCGGCGTAAAATCAGCCGGGTGGGTATCAAACCAGCCATTTTCACGATAGTCAGCGAGTTTTTTAACACCATGTGTGGTTTTCGCTTCAAAATTGGGTGCCAGTTCATTCAGGCGTGGGCATGGATGCGTCTGGCTGATGTCACTTGCAGTATTCATGATATAGATAGCCTCTCACAAGTTTTTATCAGAATTTTTTATAAAAATAACGGGCCCGTTATTAATTATAATATTATAATTTTCTAATATTAATTGGAAATTAAATATTTTAATAACAGCGATAATAATTTCTTATCCGACTGTAAACATAAAACGCTAGAGGGATACTCGGCGTCATCACTTTATTACTGCGATTGATCGCCATGGAAAGACTGGTTTCGCTGGAATTAATCCCTTCACCTCTATACATCAAGCGGTGCTGCTGATTGCGGGAGGCATCTCATAGTTGCTACAGGCCGTAGACGCAGTCGTTTGAATTATTAATAATTTTGCAAGGCAACAATTCTGGCCTCAAAGCGGGCCGGTAACCAGACAACGGTAGGCCAAAGGTTTTGACATTAGCGGACGCATGACGGTAGGGTTTCTGGTTTCCTAAACAGTCAGGAGGTCTGTAAATTCGAAAGATATAGGTTTGACCTACTACTAACAATAAGTCTGCAAACAATAACAAGGCTTAAACAATGCATATAACACTCAACTTACGCTCTGCCAGCCTCATTCCTGTTATTGCCTTTAATCTTCACACCGCAACTGGATTATTGGCTCAGGTAACGGCTCCCAACCAGTGTGTGGCCACGCCGGATTTTCCCGCAGGTAGTGCTTGTCCGGTCGGTGAAATCCGATCACCGTATTTACAGAAAGTGTTCGATAGCGGTTTTGGCGTATTCAGCGAAGAACCTCAACCGGTAGGTGCAAATGATCTTACCGTAAGCATCATCTGAGGATACCTCTTCACCTGGCACCGGACCCGAAACTACCGCCTCGTGTTCCGGCAATACCAATGAAGGCGAGTTTATATTCCTGAGGGAAGTTTTATCACCCGGTGAAGTCCACTGTATGTCAACCACGGCGCTGATTTGAACGCTGTCGGACTATCAGTGTTGATCTGCTCGATCCGGTACCGGGTAACGGTTTTGAATTCACCACTACCGGCCTGACCCTGCCAGTTTCACCCCGTATTCGGTGAAACCTAGACTTTACTGATCTGGTTCCAACCAGACCTATACCGTGAACGAAACAGCGCTCCTCAACTGGGAACTGGAGAGCGTTATCTGCTCGGAGGCACCGCCCGTCTTAGAAACCGGCAGTGTTACCGTTACCCCGCAAGCGGGTCTGTCTATCGACGCCACTTCGCACACCCGGCTGGCATCGTCGGCTCGGGATATCCCAACGCTGTCATGGTGGGGCTGGGTGCTCCGATCGGTTTATTCGGTCTGGCTCTGATGTGGCGCCGGCAAGGAACGGCTAGAAGATAAGCAATCCGGTAGTCCATACCCCGTTTTCCGCTGGCCTGGAAAAAATGGTTTTATAATGCTGGCAGCCACAGTTGTAGTTGTAGGGGCAGCTATCGTTTCCACCGGGGCAGCGTGAAGTGGCTCGCTTTGTTGTAAAGTCCGCCCAGGTCAACCCCTGGGCGGCGTGAGAAAGCGGCGGTCTCGTTCCCACTTCCTGATAGATTTGACGAACCAGTGATAACGACGACGTAAACTCTGCCCGCCTATTGTCCAGCGCCTATTTCCTCAATGACATGGCCGTTATGGATGAACGATAACCCCCTGGGTGCCACTGGATACCGGCCATAACGGCCTCTATGATGGGGCTGGTCTGCCTGCTCGCCACCCATTTGACGATGAAATTAGCACCAGAGCCGCCCCGAGTATCTTTTGGTCGATGATGAATCTGGCTGTTGCCAACGGTGCCAGCGTATGACTGTCGTTCAGATAGTGTTCCAGCAGTTTGCCGTCAGTACCGTAGTAAGTCACTGACTGTACGATAATAGGATTGTCCGGGTCGGTGTTACGAATACTCAGCGTGGTTGCCAGTTCGCGTTTTCCTACACCGATAGATAAACATGCGAGTAAACCGGTACGTAGATAACCTGCCCGACCGGCGTTAGCGCGTCGTCCAAGGCTGGTGCAGGATAAAAGTAGTCGGATGCCTGAAAACCGGTTACTGCCGGAGGTACTCCGTTGAATTCGGAGCAGGCAACAATGCACAATAAAATTACCAGGAGGGTCGGCAGTGTGAGTGGTTTAAGAAGGTTTTGAAATTCACTTGTCAGTTGAAATAAGAGGAACAAGTCAGACGATGCAGCTGGTGCTCTGTTTCTGTTAGCGCCAATAAGAAGCCTGATTCAAATAATTATATGGCCAACCGTTCACCGTGCAACGCCTGGCTATCGGGTAACCAGCATATTCAAGTCTTGCGTAGTTGCTTCGCCAGTGCATCCCCGACAAATTTCATAAAAGCCCGAACCCGTGCAGTATTGCGAAGGTCGGGGTGGGTAACCATCCATACCGGCAAACCAAGCTCATCAATCGGGTCCGAGACAGCGACCAGTTCGGGGTGTTTGTCTTCCATGAAAGTTGGCAGTACACCGACCCCTATTCCAGTACGCAACATTGCTGCTTTCGCATTGAAAAAATCGACCCGCACGCGCACATTAGCGCGGGCTAGATGCTGACGCGTCCAGACATCGTAGACACGGGCAGCTGCATCGCGCTCGAATGCTACCCAGGGTGCTTCGCGGATCAGTACGTCGAGCGGTGTGATTTGCTGGGGTAGTCCGGGTTCGCCGCGCCGTGCATAAACTGCGCATTGGGTCATACCCAGTTGGCGGGCGATGAGATGTTCGGCGACATGACCCGACAGGCGCAGTGCCACATCGGCTTCGCGGTAGCTCCAGCTCTGCGCCAGATTAGCCTGCCGGCTGGACAGGTCGGCAAGAAAAGCATTTTCGATGACCTCTACCTCGATGCCGGGGTAGGCGTGCGCGAAATCGGCCAGAGGTTCTGGCAATAGGTGCTCCATCACAACAAAGGCAGTAGCGACCCGCAATGGCCCGGTCAATTCGCGGTCGGCACCAAGAATCTGGCGTTCGATCTCGTCGGCGCGCAGTGCCATCTGGCGTGCCCGTTCGAGCAGCGCAGTACCGGCTTCGGTTGGCACATAGCCACGGCGCAGACGGTCAAATAAGCGGGTGCCGAGTTGCGCCTCCAGGGTATCAAGGCGACGCAGTACCGTCGTGTGGTTGACCCCCAGCGACCTGGCTGCCCCGGCGAGTGTTCCCGCCCGCCCGATGGCCAGGGCATAGCGCAGATGATCCCAATTTATCGATGGCATCGTATGTGCGTTTTTGCAAAGATTAACTGCAGTATGCCATGTTGTGCGCATAGATGAACAGTTGCATAGTGATATCAACGCGCCTGGTTTGACTGCGAGCACCCGCTATGGCGCTGGAGGGTACACTCGTTATGAGCACTGAGTATCCACGGCACAACTGTAACCAACAAAAGAGGATTGAAAATGAAGCTTACTGAGCAAGAAATAAGTTTTTTTGAAAAGAAAGGCTACGTCATCAGACCGAATCTGTTCTCGAAGGACGAGGTGCAGAGTCTGCGGGACGGGCTGCAGGATATTTACACCCATCATCTTGACCGCCCGGAAATAGCCAGAGAGAAGAACAATGATGCACCGCGCCTGATATTTGGAGCAGACAAATTCAGTGACCCCTTTTATAAACTCTCCCGTCACCCGCGCTGGCTTGGGCCGGCAAAGCAACTCCTGGGTGATGAGGTCTATATTCATCAATTGCGGATCAATCCGAAAAAGGAATTTGAGGGCGAAGGATTCTGGTGGCATCAGGATTTTGCAACCTGGCATTACGAAGACAATATGCCTACTTCCAATGCCTTGATGATCGCTGTTTTTCTTGATGATATCTATGAAACGAACGGACCGCTCATGGTTATTCCCGGTTCGCATCATCACGGTGAAATCCCCGAGCGCTCGCCGGATACAGACAAAACCGGCTACACCGTCATGGATATTGAAAATGAAACGGTCAAGAGGCTGGTCGAGGAAGGTGGCATCGAAGCCTTGACCGGGTCTGCCGGTAGCATCATGTTCATGCATTGCAACCTGCTGCATGCTTCCGCCGGCAACGTTACGCCGTGGCCACGGACGATTGTTTATATCAATGCCAACTCGGTGAATAATCAACCCACCAATTTGCGGCGGGCTGAATACCATTGCAATCGGGATTTCTCCCCTTTGCAGCCGTTACAGGATGATTGCCTGAGCCGTCCCTGAACTTAGCTATGCCGATGTAGCCCGGATAAAATGAAAGGGCAACCGGGAAGAAATATATCTTCCCGAATTAGGCAGGGCCTTCCCGAATTAGGCAGGGCAAGGTACGAGCGACACGGTTGAATCGTTTATAGTGGTATACCCGCAACTCGAAAGTGATCCGGAAAACCAGCATCAGCATCGTCGATCCAACGTTCTGGATAACAATAAGTAAGTTATGACGACAATCGCTAAGCTCGATTTTATAATCAATTAAATGATCTAAAGGATATAAGAGTTATGAGTATTACCAATACCGCAGAATTGCGTGCACATTACGGCGAACCCAGTGAGCTGGTACAGCGCAAAGTATTACCCAAGCTCGATATCCATTGCCGCAATTTAATTGAAGCATCACCGTTTTTGGTGATTGCCACGGCGGATGAAACGGGTCGGACTGATGCCTCGCCGCGGGGTGATAGTCCCGGCTTTGTCGCTGTTTTAGACGAGCATACGTTATTGTTACCAGATCGCCCTGGCAATCGAAGACTTGACACACATCGCAACATCCTGGCAAATCCGCATGTAGGTCTGATTTTTTTTATCCCGGGAATGAACGAAACTCTACGGGTAAATGGCCGGGCTGAACTAATAACGGATAAGGAACGATTAGCGAGCCTGGCAGTACGCGGTAAACTGCCACTTGCTGGTTTGTTAATACATATTGAGGAAGCATTTTTGCATTGTGCGAAAGCGCTAATAAGATCGGATTTATGGAATTCTGAAAAACATATTCCACGAAGCACTTTCCCCTCTATGGGAAAAATGATCGCTGACCAAATCAGTGGTATTGATGCTGAGGAAGCAGAACGTGTTGTACAAGAGTCTATTGAAAAAAGACTTTATTGATGGGTAAGGGGCTACATATGTAGTTAAACTATCCGTATGACGCGTTACTTGTCACCCAGGGCGATTGCATGAGACTCATAAATAGCTGATTTGTAAGGGTTTTAAAAAACCAGCAAAATTTATTAATTTATTTATTTTCAGTAAGTTACCGATTTTCATGCAATCGCCCTGACTTGTCACCCACGCTGGCCGGGATATGTAGTGAACCATGTCACACACACGATCCTGGCGTACGTGTTTGGCCGGCGTAAATACGTCGTTTTTACTCAACTTAAAGCATTCATATCCAATTACAGCTTTGACCCACCACCCGATTTTAAACCACTAGCAAAACAAAAAAGCATCGTCAGACAGCAACGGGAGATCGCATGAGTTTCATTGATTGTTTTCGGCATGAGATGGTTGGGTATTTTGGCGGGGTTCCTGTTTATCATCCGCTGCAGAAAATGTCAGGCGACTTTAGCTGCGACGAAACTCAGTTGGTGCTGGGCGGCGGTTGCGGCGAGCATCCTGCGCTTATCATCAAAAACCCCCTGGCTTCGGTCGCGTGGTTCCTGCGTTCGGAAATAGACGAACTGGCACAGATTGCCGCTCAAGATAGTGAACATCCCTTCAATGCAGTACAAGGCAAATGGGAGTATCTGGTTGAAAAATATGATAACAAGAATCACGTAGAGCATCTCGAATTCTGCGAATGGTCGGTGGCGACCTATAAACATTTCTTCGAGCGCTGTACGTCTCTTGCCATGTTGAATCCGTTTTTCGAGGAATCAGATCAATGCTTTGAAAGCTGGCTGATCATGGGATTTGGTGAATTTATTTTTTTCGCTATGCCGGAGCTGGCGGCTGAAATTGTCGGGCAGTTAGAGAATCCGTATGATTATTTTGGCCCGATGCGGTTCAATAATATTCTGATCGTGCCGAAAAATGCGCCGGTTTTCGCCAATGCCGGCAATGCGTTTACTTTCTTGTAAGCTTATCCTGCTAAGGCAAACGATTGATGGGTGTTGGGGTCGACCGTTGCTGTTCCGGCAACCGGTGTGGCGGGTTTAGCGCCCGCCACGCCGGAGCAGAGGTTTCACTCCTCAATCGGTAACCAAGGGAATGGTCTCATTATCCGTTAATGGCCCGCCACTACCGCTGTGGCCCTGATCATTAATCGAAACGGTCAAACTGGTGTTTTGGTGCCGGCTCAGGATGGAGACAGTATTATCGGTGACATTTCCCGTTACCAGCTCCGGTTTGCTGTCGCCGTTAATATCTCCGGCGGCCAGCGAGAATGGATTGGCGCCGACAGAATAATCCGAACGGTTAGCGACAGAGAGCGTACCCAAGCTGCTAGTGTTTAGAAAAACCGATAACGTAGCCGAATTAGAACTCGGTACTGCGATGTCAAGTTTGCTGTCGTCATTAAGCTCTGCCAGTACTACCGTTTTGCGCCCACTGCCTGTGCTGCCGCCGGGAGTCAGGGTATAGCTGAAATCATCTGTCGGCCCGCCTTCGTTGCAAAAATCGGGATCAGGCTGATACGTCAGGTCAGCGCCCGCATTGGTAATAACAACAGTACCGTTGAGCGGGGCTGTAACACTGGCAATACTGCGCGGACCGCCATCGGCATCGGTGTCATTGGCGAGCACATCCAGCACGGTGGCCGGGGCGTCTTCCATGATACTGGCTGTATCCGCGACAGCGACAGGCGGCAGATCGGTAAATCGGTAAACTCCCCAACATCCGCCACGTCGAGCCGGAAATACAAATTGCCCTGCGAAAGGCTGGCAAAAGCGGCGGCAAGGTCGGTGTCTGTGCCGGTCGTATCGCCCAGCGGATCAGTGCCCACGGGATTTTGTCCTGCCCAGTCGTCCACCTGCCCGTCCAGTGCGGCGGCCAGCACGATACTGCTAACCAGCACCAGCAGCAGTGCACCGAGCAACTGTTGACCACCGCGGCCTTGTAAATGCCGGTACAGCAGCACCACAAACAGGAGCATCAGTACGGCCAGGCCGGCTTCCGTCAGTGTCGGTACGGCGTTAGGTGTTTGTTGCAGGCCGGGCAGAATTATCGGCGTGTTAGCGTCTGGCAGCATATCGGCATCCTGGCCGTTGGCGCTGACAAAATACAAGCGCACTGACTGCCCCAGCGGCGCAATGGCATCTGCTGCCACCGCCAGTTCGATAACATCCGCGCCATTGATGCCATTATTCAGGCCAAGCGGATACGGTGTGGTCGGCAGTGGCACGGGAGCAGCGAAACTCCCGCCGGTGCAGCTTTCCAGGATGAGGCTGTCTATTTGCGGACTGCCTGGATTTGCCATATCCAGTGTGGCGGTCAGGCGCTGTTCGATGCCTGCCAGTGCGAAAGGGGTGGTGATAACACAACCGGTAGTAGAGTTGCTGTCAGTGTCAAGCAATACCGAGTAAGTGGTTTGTGCCCAGCCAAGTAGCGGTGCAAACAGTAAGCTACACAGCAGTAGAGTGCGTGTTTTGGATAGCATTATTGTTATCTCCAAAATTGAGAACGGATTGTTAGTGTTATTTTTACGCTGACTGCGTTTGCTTGTTCAGAGTGCGTCGGTTGCCTCCAAGGTCTGAGAGGGCAGCCGTCCCCAAGCCTGAGAAAATGCTGCTGTGATGTCTTCCAGAGCAGACAGGGGCCGATCCCAAATTTGAAGAAAAGGGGGGGTTCTAGTGCAAGCCTTTTCGTGCCGACAAGTCTGCAGGACAAAACCAGCAGCTGTTGTTCCGGTTCCAGCCGGCCCCGATCAGGTTTGCGTCGCTCGCGAAAGCCATCGAAAATGCCCGCACCCCACACTGAATATTTTTTCTAATGAAAACTGTACTCATTGGTCTGCTGGGCACTGTCCTGGATAAACGCGGTAAGGGCGTTAAGCGCTGGAATGCCTGGCGGCCTACAGTAGGCATCTGCATGCAGGATGATTTGCTGGTGGATCGGATCGAACTGCTGCATGATCAGCGGGACGAAGGTCTGGCCCGCACCGTAGAAGCCGATATTGTGACGGTGTCACCGCAAACGCAGGTCAGGCTGCACGATATCCAGTTCAGCGATCCCTGGGATTTTGAAAACGTCTACAGCAGTTTGCTGGATTTTGTGGAGCGTTATCCGTTCAAGCCTGAAGAAGAGCGCTATCTGGTGCATATCACCACCGGCACTCATGTTGCGCAGATCTGCTGGTTCCTGTTGTGTGAGGCTAACTATATCCCCGGCGTTTTGCTGCAAACATCCCCGGACGGGGTGATAAATCGGTAGCCGGCAATGTCCAGCTGATCGATCTGGATCTGTCCAAATATGATGCGATCAGCTCCCGCTTCAAGCGCCAGCAACTGGCCGGGACAGCGTTCCTGAAGTCAGGTATTGCCACCCGCAACGCACAGTTCAACGCCATGATCGAGCAAATTGAACGGGTTGCCATTCGCTCCGCAGCGCCGATTTTGATTACCGGCCCTACCGGGGCAGGCAAGTCGCAGCTGGCCAAAAAAATTTACGAACTAAAGCATAGGCGCGGCTTGAACCAGGGCGAGTTTGTTGCCGTCAACTGCGCTACGCTGCGCGGTGACAGTGCTATGTCAACCCTGTTCGGTCATAGTCGTGGCGCTTTTACCGGTGCGCAGACTGCCCGTAAAGGATTATTGGCTAAAGCGCATCAGGGCTTGTTGTTGCTGGACGAAATTGGCGAACTGGGCCAGGACGAACAGGCCATGTTGTTGCACGCTATCGAGGAAAAAACCTTTTATCCGGTCGGCTCTGATCAGCCGGTCAGTAGTGCTTTTCAACTGATCGCGGGTACTAATCGGGATTTACTGCAGCAGATGCGGGCAGGAACCTTCCGGGAAGATCTGCTGGCCCGGATCAATCTCTGGAGTTTTCAATTGCCGGGGCTGAAAGATCGCCGCGAAGACATCGAACCCAACCTTGATTTTGAATTGCAGCAGGCAGAACAGCAGCTCGGCCATAAAGTAAGCTTTAACAAAGCCGCCCGGGACGCTTTTTTGGCTTTTGCGAAACAGCCCGAGGCGCTCTGGACGGGCAATTTCCGTGATCTTAATGCCTGTGTGCAACGCCTGGCGACCCTGGCGGAAGGGGGGCGTATCACGGAAGATCTGGTGCGGGAAGAGTGCCAGCGCCTACAGCAGTTCTGGCAAGGGTCAAAAAATGATGAATCATTGCCCGCGCTGGAGGACATTCTCAGCCCCGAACAGCTAGCCGAGATCGATCTGTTCGATCAGTACCCGTTGCGCCAGGTTATTGCCGTTTGTTGGCAATGTCACAGCTTATCCGCTGCTGGACGGCAGCTGTTTAACCGATCACGTTTGCACAAGAACTCAAGTAACGATGCACACAGACTGCGGCAGTACCTGGCAAAGTTCGGCTTGCGCTTCGAGCAACTGCGTGAGAAGTGAGTCAGGTAATATGATCATTAAAGATATTTAATTATCTATATAGATAAATATTTTCAGAAACGGATTTTATTGAAATAAATTTTATACAGATAAAACAATATTTTGAAATTTTACCGCCGGTTGGCACTGAAGTTGTAATGACTCCTGACAAGACAGGTATGCAGGAGTTGTTGTCCGTGAAAAGTAATAAACAACGCCGCCGTGAAATCAAAGCCCGCCGTTTGAAACGTGCCGAAAAGAAACGGCGCAGTACAGTACCGACGCGCTGGGATTTAATGTACGGCAGCCAGTCCCTGTCTGCGGGATCACAATCACGTTGTTATGTGGATAAGCCCTTCATCTGCAGGGATTGTGGCAGCGCAGAAGTATGGACAGCCGGCCAGCAACAGTGGTGGTACGAAGTAATCAAAGCTGATCCGTCATCGACCGCTATCCGCTGTCGGGCTTGTCGGCAGCGGGAAAAAGTCCGCAAGGCTGAAGCGAGACGCATCCATCTGGAAGGCCTGCAACGAAAACTGGACAAAGCCAATCGTAAAGGAGAGCACTATGGCCATTGAAATTACCAATGTAGAACGGGGCGTACCGGTGAAAAGCTGGACCGTGGGCGTACCTTTTGAGCCTGCCGCCCGGCAACAATTGCAGAATATTGCGGCGCTGCCTTTTGTGCATAAATGGGTGGCAGCTATGCCGGATGTGCATTTGGGCAAGGGCGCAACCATCGGTTCCGTTATTCCTACCAAGGGTGCGATTATTCCTGCTGCGGTCGGGGTGGATATCGGTTGCGGCATGATCGCGGTGAAGACGGATCTGCAGGCCCGCCAGTTGCCGGATAGCCTGAAAGGGGTGCGTGATGCCATCGAACGGGCGATTCCGCATGGTCGGAAACCGGGTAAGCGGGATCCGGGCAGCTGGCAGAATTTGCCGGAGGATATCGCTGCACATTGGAAACAGTCTCTGCAGGCGCGCTTCACACTACTGTGTGACAAGCATCCCGTGTTGAAAAACACCAATAATGTCAAACACCTGGGAACACTGGGTACAGGCAACCACTTTGTTGAAGTATGTCTGGACGAAAACGAGCAGGTCTGGATCATGCTGCATTCCGGCTCCCGTGGTGTGGGAAACCGTATCGGCGAACATTTTATTCAGCTGGCCAAGAAAGAAATGGAGCGCTTTTTTATCCAGTTGCCGGACAAAGATCTGGCTTATCTGGTCGAAGGCAGCGACTACTTCAACGATTATGTGGAAGCGGTCGGCTGGGCGCAGGATTATGCCCGGATTAATCGCCAGGCCATGATGCAGAGGGCGTTGACGGCGTTAGCCAGTAGTTTGAACAAGCCGGTTATAGCCGAACTGGAAGCGGTGAACTGTCATCATAACTACGTGCAGCAGGAGCACCATTACGGTGCCAATGTCTGGTTGACGCGGAAGGGTGCGGTTAGTGCTCAGGACGGCCAGCTCGGCATTATTCCCGGCAGCATGGGGGCGCGTTCTTTTATCGTGCGCGGTAAAGGCAATCCGGAAAGTTTCTGCAGCTGCAGTCATGGTGCCGGACGGGTCATGTCGCGCACCCTGGCCAAGAAAACCGTATCGGTCGAGGAACACGCACAGGCTACCGCGCATGTGGAATGCCGCAAGGATGCCGCTGTGGTGGACGAAACACCGCGCGCCTACAAGGATATTGATGCGGTGATGGCTGCCCAGGCGGATCTGGTGGACATTGTGTACACCTTGCGACAGGTGGTGTGCGTGAAAGGTTAGCGGGACGGTCATTTACAGCCCGCAAGGAGCAATTATTTTATGGAAACTCTTGTTATCGATGGTCGGATGGGGGGGGGCGGGCAAATTCTGCGTTCGACCCTTACACTGGCCCTGCTGTACGGCAAAAGTGTGGAGATCCGGCATATTCGGGCCGGGCGTGCCAAGCCGGGTTTGATGCGTCAGCATCTCACCTGTGTCAAGGCCGCGCAGCAGATCAGCCATGCCGTGGTCTCGGGTGCCGAGCTGGGTTCTTCCAGGCTGTTTTTTGCGCCCGGCCCGGTGCAGGCAGGACACTATCGTTTTGATGTCGGCAGTGCCGGCAGTACGACCCTGGTCTTCCAGACCATTTTGTTGCCGCTTCTGCAGTGCCCGGACAACTCCACAGTGGAATTTATTGGCGGCACGCATAATCCGCATGCGCCGCCGCTGACGTTTATCAAACGCTCTTTCCTGCCTTTGCTGGACAAAATGGGTGGCCGGATCGAATTGAAAACCGGGCGCTGGGGTTTTATGCCGGTCGGGGGTGGTCAGTGGCAGGTTACACTCAGGCCATCCCGCCTACAGCCCCTGACCTGTCTGCAGCGCGGTAAACTGACAGGATCAGTGTTGACCGCCTATGAAGTCGGGCTGCCTAACCGGGTTGCGGAACGGGAACTGCAAAGTTATCGCAAAACCAGTTCTGTGAGCATTGACGACTGCCGTATTCGCAAGCCGCTGGCAGGCTCGCCCGGCAATCTGCTGGTGCATGATCTGGAATTTGAAAATACCCGTTTGTGTTTTACCCAGCTGGGACGGCCGCGTCTCCGGGCTGAAAAAGTTGCCGCTGAACTGCAGGCAAGTGTGCATCAGTATCTGGCTAGTGATTATGTGCTGGATGAATTTCTGACCGATCAGATCATGTTGCCGATGCTGGTGGCTGGCGGTGGCCGGTTCAGCTGCGGGCCTTTGTCCCTGCATGCCGAAACCAACCGGGAAGTCATCAGGCTGATCAGCGGAAAAGAATTATCTTTTGTGGATGGTCAGTTGAGTCTCTGAAAGCCGGGCGCGAACATGCACCAGCGCCGAAAGGCCCGTTTTGCTACAAAACCGCGAAATGAGGCTTTATATTGAAACCGTATCAGAACTACGTTACGGGGCCACCTGAACGGAAGTGCTGACAGCCGCTAGAAGGTTTAATGGTGTCGGTTCGGTCGGATCAGTATTTGTCGATACAAGGGTTTCGCTATCGTGTTACTAAAGAATCTAGCTTCGATTTGGGCATTGCTCGTGGGGATCTGCCTGCTGATGGTGGGCAACGGTTTACAGGGTAGTCTTCTCGGTGTGCGCGCCGCTCAGGAAGGGTTCGGGAACAACACAACAGGGCTGGTAATGGCCGCTTTTTTTACGGGGTTTCTCGCCGGTTCGCTGTGGACTCCGAACGCGGTTCGCCGCGTCGGTCATATTCGGGTATTTGCCGCCCTCGCGTCGTTCGCCTCAATCAGCATTCTGGTCCACGCCCTGGTCGTCGAACCGGTGGCCTGGGGCGTGATGCGTTTTCTGACGGGGTTTTGTTACGCGGGAATTTTTGTAGTCGCCGAAAGCTGGCTGAATGATCGTACCGGAAACGAGGGGCGCGGCCAGCTGCTCGGCATTTATATGCTGACCATGTTCGTCGGTATGGGGGGCGGGCAGTTAATGCTGAATGTCGCCGATCCGGCAAGCAGTGATCTGTTTATCATGGTTTCGGCCATTATATCGTTCTCGGTGCTGCCATTATTGCTGAGCGCGACGCCGGCACCCGAGATACGAGCACCGCATCCGGTCGGCCTGGCCCGGCTCTACCGTGCGTCTCCGCTGGGTACGGTAGGCACTTTCGCTGCCGGCATCATCAACGGCACCGTGTTTGGCATGGGCGCGGTTTACGCGCATGCTTCCGGTCTGGATGTGCGACAAATCTCTTTATTCATGAGCGCATTGATTATTGGTGCGGCGCTGTTGCAGTGGCCTGTCGGTAAGCTGTCTGATCATTTTGACCGGCGTCTTGTGATTACCGCTGTGACATTACTGGCTGCTGTTGCAGCGCTGGTTGCAGAGCAGGCAGCCGGAACTTACTGGCCGTTCTTGCTGGCGGTGGCGTGTAGTGGCGGCCTGTCAATGAGTGTCCACCCACTCTCCATTGCTTACACCAATGATTACCTGAGTCCGGAGGAAATGGTTTCCGCCAGTAGTGCATTGGTGTTGGTACTTGGGGTTGGGTCGGTCATCGGTCCGCTGGTGACGGGTATATTGCTTGGCAGTGTAGGGCCGTCCGGATTTTTTTGGTGGATAGCGGCCATACATTTTGCGCTGGCGTTATTCGCCGTATGGCGCATGACACGCCGTGCGGCACTGCCTAACGAAGAGCAGGGAACCTATACCCTGGCCCCGGTGCAGAGTGTGCCCTTTGCAGAAGCCATCGCCCAGGAAGAAGTGGAGGCGGAAGCGGCCAATGCTGATACGACAAGCGACAAACCGCGTCACTAATCCTCATGGTGCGGGTAATCTTTAACATGGCGGCCTGGTCTCAAGTCTGACTCGAGGCCAGGACCGCCAGCGGTTGTTATCCGGTCAGACTAGAATTCGTCATCAAAACCGATGTCGCTGCCCCAGTCATCGCCACCATCCATCGCCATACCGGGATCTTCCTCGGGGGCGGGTTCTTCTGCCGGAGCCGGCGCGGCTTCGGCCTCATCCGCAAACATACCAGTGACGGCATTGGCCAGCATCACGCCGCCCGCAACACCCATGGCGGTTTGCATTGCACCGCCGAGAAAACTGCCTTGTGGCGCATTGCGAAAGGCACCGGCCTGTGCACCCGCCGCGTTCGTACCCGTAGCGGGTTGCGTGGCGACCGGAGCGCGAGCTGCTGCCGGTTTACTGCCGCCACCAAAAAGTCCGCCCAAAAAGCCGCCGCTGGCCGGTTTTGAGTTCTGCAGTTGTTGCTCCAGCTCCTGCACCCGCTGGTTGAGGCTTTGCAGCGCCTGCTCTTGTACCAGTATGGTCTGTGCCATGTAATACGGGGCACCAGGCTGGGCGTCAATAGCCGCCTTAATATGGGCCTCAATGTCAGCTTCACGCTGACTGTTCTGGGCTTCGGCCTGGCGTAATTTTTCAAACAGGTCGTTAATCATGGTAATCGCTTGTGAGTTCATCATGTTCTCCGAACAGGTATTGCATTAATTGTAAGAGACGTTGTTACAGCCGTGCCGCTAGCCGTCGCCACCGGCAAATCCGAGCAGCTGCAACAGACTGATAAACAGGTTGAAGATCGACACGAACAGGGTCACCGTAGCCATGATGTAATTGGTCTCACCGCCATTGATGATCTCGCTGGTCTGGTACAGGATCAGGCCGCTCATCAGCAGCACAAACAGTGCTGATACCGCCAGTGACAGCGCCGGAATGGCAAACAGATAAGCACCGATACCCGCCAGAAACGCCACCAGAATGCCAACCGCCAGAAAACCGCCCATAAAGCTGAAGTCACGCCGACTGATCAGGGCATAGGCAGACAGTCCAAGGAAAATAGCACCGGTTCCGGCCATGGCTGTCATAACGATCTGGCCACCGCCGGGCAGACTGAGATACTGACCGATAATCGGTCCGAGCGTTACACCCATAAAACCGGTCAGGGCAAATACAAATACCAGCCCAAGTGCGCTATTGCGAAAGCGGGTAGTCAGGAACAACAGCCCGAAATACCCGACCAGCGTGATCAGCAAGCCTGGATGCGGCCACTGCATGGCGAGCGACAGCCCCGCCATCGCACCACTGAACAGCAACGTCATTGCCAGCAGGGCATAGGTGTTGCGCAAGACCTTATGGCTTGCCAGTGATGCTGCGCCTGGTGCACCACGAGCAATGGTGTTCATGTTGACAGTGTTCATTTACGTACCTTTGCAGTTAAGCAGTGAGTGACTTTATTGCACTATCATAAACGTTTTATTATTTTTGAAAATTCGAATGTTTTTTAAAAATAGTTCGGTTTTTACGAACTATTAAGATAAATTTGAACATGTCTCACGAGTTCTGGCAGGGCTATGCGTCATCTAAACTACAAGCATCTCTATTATTTCTGGACAGTGGCCAAGGAAGGCAGTATCCGCCGTGCCAGCGAACTGCTGCACCTGACACCACAAACCATCAGTGGTCAGTTGGCGCTCTTGGAGCAGGAGGCCGGTGCACCGCTGTTTGCCAAGGCGGGTCGTAATCTTGCTCTGACCGATGTCGGGCAACTGGTATATGGCTATGCCGAAGAAATCTTTTCGCTTGGCGCAGAGCTTGAAGAAATACTGCGTAACCAGGAAGGGGGGCGGCCGTTGCAGTTTGCGGTAGGCGTTGCTGATGTGGTTCCCAAACTGATTGCTTACCGTTTGCTGGAACCGGCACTGCGACTGCCTGATCCGGTACGCATCGTAGGCCATGAAAACAAGCTGGATAATCTGCTGGCCGATATCGCGGTACACAAGCTGGATATGGTGCTGGCCGACAGCCCGATTCGTTCCAATCTGAATGTGCGCGCTTTCAACCATTTATTGGGCGAGTGCGGCGTCACTTTTTTTGCTGTGCCGGAGCTGGCGGCAAGCTTGCAGGAAAATTTTCCTTATTCACTGGATCAGACACCGGTCTTGTTGCCGACGCCGAGTGCGGTGATACGGGGAAGCCTGATGCAATGGTTCGATCAGCTCAATATACAACCCCGGATCGTTGGCGAATTTGATGATGGAGCTTTGCTGATGGCTTTTGGCCAGGCGGGCATAGGGGTGTTCAGTGCGCCCAGTGTGATTGAGGCGGAGATCATCAAACAGTATCAGGTTGCACCGATTGGTCAGACCGATCAGGTGCGTCAGCAGTTTTATGCGATTTCAGCCGAACGTCGGCTCAAACATCCCGCTGTTGTCGCGATCAGCACGGCAGCGCGGTCTAATTTATTTGCCAGTGATTCAGTATAATATATATTTATTATATCATCATCATATTTATTGCCTTAATAATCCCCAGCTGCAAACCCACATCAAAAACTCAACTACTTTATTATTACTCACACGAATTCATGCTTAGCAAAAGGGACTAGAACTAGACCTGGATGAACGTTTAATATATATTTGAACAAATGTTCAAAATTATTTTTCAGAGAACTCATTATGGCCAATACAATTAAGTACGATCGGCGGGACGTTATCCAGAAAGCCACTGACTTGTTTTGGAAAAAAGGATTTCACGCAACCTCGATGCGTAATTTGCAGGAAGCGATTGATATGCGCCCCGGCAGTATTTACGCCAGCTTTGGAAGCAAAGAGGGTTTGTTTAAGGAAACCTTGCAACACTACGCCAATGAGAGTCTGGCGCGATTGAACTCGTTTGCGGATACCCACGAATCGCTGCTTGATGCACTGCGGGAATTCTTAAGTAGCGTAGTGATCAGCCAGACACAAGCACCTAGTAATATGTGTATGTTAGTAAAAACCATTTCGGAGTTGACTGATGACAATGCCGAGTTACTGGCAGAAGCGCAGCGGTTACTAGGAAAAATGGAGGCAGCATTTGCAGAACTATTCGCGCAGGCCCAAGCCAATGGCGAGTTAGATAGCAGCAAAAACCCTAAGCGTTTGGCCAGTTTGCTGCAGATGCAAGTAATGGGTTTACGAGCTTACGCCCGAGCTAATAAAGGCTCCGAAACGAATATAAAAGCATTGGTGGATGATGCTTTTGCCTCTCTGTTATGATTTCTTTTTCGAAAAAATAAATCAGATATCCAGGATTTTATCAAGCGCTCAGATCGGGATAAATACTAACCTGTCATCCAACTTTTTTCTTGTAGACATACAACGCAGCGATAATTGCGGCAAAAAATAAGAGATGCAATACAAATTTGACATCCAGGCTGAAGTTTAAAGCGGGCAATTGGCTAATCTGAATATGTCGAAAAGAAACAAGCTGCACAATAATTGCATTTGCGGGCGGCGCTATGACCGTTGTCAGCCATGAGAAAGCTAAAGTAAACAACGCAATAAATCCCAGTCGCGAAGTACTCAAAACAACGAAACCACTCAATAAGCCATAAAATACAGATACGGCCAAATGAGCAGCCCAGGCAATGGTTATGGCAGCGATACTACTCCAGTTACCAAGTTTCTGGTACGACGCAGCATGCCGGCTTGTTAATGTATCCATTCCAAAAAAAGGCTGAATAATTATAAATACAACGCCCATCACCACACCGAAAATACAGGCCATGAATAAAATATGCATTCTAAGAATGTTCTGCGGCTTGTTTAATAAAGTGGAGTCCACCTGCTTTTTATCTTCTCCGGCTACTTCGTTTTTTAGAAGATTCATTAAATATTTCCTTAACGTTATGAGGCGAGTCTCTGTATAGAAGATGGTCTGCCGGTTCTAAAGAGATAATTTCTTATCCCAAAAGAACCGCTTGAATGATTCATCAATTGGCGTTTGGGCAATGCGGTAACTACAGCCCTGCTAACGCCTGCAGCACATCTTTATAGCTGCTCTGCGGGTGCGCACCGGTCATAGCGCTGCTGCGGTTGAAGATCACTGTTGGTACCCCTGAAATCCCCTGTTGCTGCCACTGCACCTCCTGGTTCACTACACGGCGGCGGCGCTCGGCGTCATCCAGGGCTAACGCGGCAGCAGCAGGATCCAGGCCTACACTTTCAGCCTCTGCCAGCAAGACGGTACGATCTGATACATCCTTATGCTCCGTAAAGAAAGCGGCAAACAAACGCTGTTTTAGCTGATGCTGCAACCCTGCTTCATGAGCCAAATCCAGCAACAGATGTGCATCGCGGGTGTTAACCATTTTCATCTCTTCAAAGTAATCAAACTCAAACCCATACTCAGCACCAAGGGCACTGATATTAGCGCGGGCTTTGTCACTGTCGTCGGGTTTGGCACCGTATTTGCGCAGCACATGGGCACGCAGATTCTCGCCTTGCTCGGGCATGTCGGGATTGAGTTCAAACGGCTGCCACTCAATCTCTACTCTGTCTTGCAGGCCCAGTTCATTGATAGCGGCCTCCAGGTGTTTGTAACCAACAATGCACCATGGACACACAACATCGGATACAATATCAATCTTAATTTTGTCACTCATCACGGTGCTCCTCGTTATGCTATTAACAGGCGGAAGTATTCGTCGGCAAGATATAACCGCAGGCAGTGGCCAGATTGTTCAATGCAATCAACGCGCACATCCCTGCAGGCCGTTGTCAAGAATATTAATTGACTACGATAGAGCAATTTACGTGCTGTATTTGCTATTATTTAATATAGTCATCTTGAGTTTTTCTTGTTGGCTGTTTTATAGCCAGTGAACTTATCAGGCTTTTTTATCAAAGTTTTGCGGGTAGAGTGCGCGCGCTGCCTCTTCATCAAAATCAGATTTGAATCGAATATCTTTATCAATTTTTCGTGCTCTTTCCACTGCAGGACGAGCATTTACGTTTGCAAACCAACGGTTCAGGTTTGGATAATTTTCAAAACTGTCTTTGCCTAACACAGCCGTTGCTTTATCAATCCAGCCCCATGCTGAAATATCAGCAATTGAATATTCATCACCAACCATATATTCACGGCCTTCCATGTGTGTTTCCAGAACTTCATAATGACGTTCGGCTTCACGAAGATAGCGATTGATTGCATAAGGCGATTGTTCTGGTGCTTTATGTCTAAAGTGAACAGATTGGCCAGAAAATGGACCTAAGCCTGTCGCTAAAAACATTAACCACGACAGCATTTCACCTCGATCTTCTGGTTTACCTGCCAATTTACCTGTTTTTTCAGACAGATAAATTAAAATAGCATTAGAGTCAAATACACGTTTGCCATCGTCTTCAATGGCTGGTGTTTTACCATTTGGGTTAATCGCACGGTACTCAGGTGTATGTTGTTCACCTTTCATTGTATCTACAGGGATTAATTCATACGGTAAACCGGTCTCTTCAAGGTAAAGGGCTACCTTCATTGGGTTTGGCGTTTGGTGAAAATAAAAATTCAGCACAGGGCACATCCTTTTTTTGAGTGATCGTTCAAATTTGAGGTCATACTAGTTGTAAGCAGAAGGGGAGTCAAGCTAAAATTGAACGATCACTCAAATTAAGCTCTAAAGGCTGTAACCAGCCTTTTTTCTGAGAGCCAACGATGCCCCGTACCGCCCGTTTTGATCGTCGAGTAGCTCTGGATCGAGCTATAACGTTTAAGCGTGGTTTCAACGTCCTCAAAGTAACCTTCAAGGTTCAGCCGTTCGTTGCAGTTTTTTGAGAAATTAAAATTGCCGTTTGATTGATGTCGATCAAAAAAATCCGGCTTCCTCTTCGAGATAATAGCCGCTCGTTGCGCGGTGTTACAGCCAGTGCACCGCTAACCATCACGGCACAATGGCAATCCTATTATGGGGTCAAACCTGGAGATTTTAGGAATCGTGGATTTTTCGCCAATCTGACCTTGGTGCTTCTGACCTTGGTACTGGTGATTCTGCATATTGCGGGGGTGTTTCTCGCCAGCCTGGTACATCGAGAGAACCTGGTACTGGCTGTAAACGTAGCGAATCGCTTGCAGGTGAAACCGCACTTATCAGCAAATCCGATAGCAGCCAGTCAATTTGAAGGCCATAGGAGTCAAACTGCAATGATTAAACCAAACTCTTTTTTTCAGAAATTGAAACCACTTGCTTTGGGTTGCCTCAGTGTCTGGGCCATTGCGGCTACCGCCGAACCATCAGTGCAGATGCTGGCCAACAACTGCTCCATGTGACAGGGCACCGACGGTAAAAGCCCTGGCTCGATTGACAAACTTTACGGCGAGTCCGCCACAGAGTTTATCGAAGACATGCACAAGTTCAAAACTGAAGGCAAGGGGCGGATCATGATGCCTATCGCCCGTGCCTTTAGCGATGAGCAGATCCGCGCGATGGCACACTATTTCGAAGCGCTACCGCGCCCAGGAGGTCAATGATGAATGCACTGAAACGTCGAGATTTTTTAACCCGAGTCGGTGGTGGCGCGGCGGCGCTTCTGGCTGCGACGAGCTGGCCAGCCAGCGCGTTAGCTCAAGGTCGCAGTCGTGTCGTCATCGTTGGCGGCGGGTTTGGCGGGGCGACTTGCGCGAAATATTTGCGCCGCGCCGACCCCACGATCGCGGTCACCCTGATCGAACGCGAACCGCATTATGTCACCGGGCCGATGAGCAACGCCGTCATCGGCGGTTTGCGTTCGCTGGACGACATCACGGTTTCTTATGACGAGTTGATCGATCGCTACGGTGTCAACCTGATTCAAGGCAATGTCGTGGCCATCGATGCGGTGGCGAAATCGGTGACGCTGGATCGCGGCGACACGCTCGCCTACGACCGCCTGGTGGTGGCGCCTGGCATCGATTCCGTCTATACAGCCATAGACGGCTATGGCACCGAGGTCACCGAGCGCATGCCGCATGCCTGGCAACCCGGGCCTCAGACGCTGTTGCTGCGTCGCCAGATCGAAGCCATGGACGACGGCGGCGTTGTCATCATCACGATCCCGCAGATGCCGTACCGCTGCCCGCCCGGACCGTATGAGCGCGCCAGCCTGATCGCTAATGACCTGAAGCGGCATAAGCCAAAATCGAAAATACTGATCCTCGACGCCAACGACGGCTTCCCCAAGCAGAAGCTTTTCATGCAGGGTTGGGAGGCGCTCTATCCAGGCATGATCGAATGGGTGCCGGGGAACAAAGGTGGCCGGGTGACCGGCGTTGAACCCGAGACAATGATCGTCTTCAGTGAATTCGAGCGCTACCGAGGCGACGTGGTCAACGTCATTCCGCCCGAGCGTGCCGGTGCCATCGCGACCGTGGCGGGACTGACCGATGCCGGCGGCTGGTGTCCGGTCGATCCGCGCACCTTCGAATCGTCCCTGCAGCCCAGCATACATGTCATTGGCGACGCCGCGCGGGCCGGCAAGTTGCCTAAATCCGGCGCCGCCGCCAACGCCGAGGGCAAAGTCTGCGCCATGGCGTTGGCGGCGTTGCTCAACGATCAGCCGGTGGGCGACCCCGCGTTCATCAACGCCTGTTATAGCCTGCTGGCACCGGACTACGGCATCTCTATCGCGGCGGTGTTCGGACTGACCACGCAAGGTATTATGCCGTTGCCGGATGCATCGGGCACCAGCCCAGTAGAGGCATCACAGAAATACCGCCGCAAGGAAGCCGAGGATGCTCAGGGGTGGTATGACAGCATCGTGGCCGATACCTTCGCTTGAACCGTGTTGAGGTTGCAAAATAGGTTCATCTCCCAGTATGAGCAGTCCGCCATTAAAGAAGGTTTCAACATGTCCCGACTATGCATAATGGCGGAAGTTGTCTGACTGGCTGGTTTTATGATGGGAGCAGCCAACGCCGCCGATCTCCATCGTTTGGGAAGACCGCTGCGCTGAGTGCCATGGCGAAGCCGGGGACTTCGCCCGCGCTTCGCTTAATGCTAATTGTAGTTCGGCTTGTAGTTCGGCATCCTGCTGGACTACGCCCAACAAGCCTTCCCAGCCCCCCTGTTGGCTCCAGCGGTTAAAGGCTTGAAGACACTGTTCCAAACGTTGTCAGTAATCTGTCAACAGAACCTAGCGACAGAGACGCCACGGATGGCCGGCATGCGGTGTTAAAGTGACTGCCGCACTAATCCGATAACAACGCCCCATAGCTGAAAACGCACGGCCGGCGTAATGTCGATAGGTTTATAACTGGCATTCTCAGCCAGTAGACGTACCCGGTTACCCTCGCAAGAATAACGTTTCACCGTGAATTCACCGTTTACAGCGGCAATAACAATCTGGCCGTGACGGGCTTCGGATCGTTTTTCAACGATAAGCACATCACCCGCAAAAATACCTGCATCGATCATGGAATCACCGCTGACCCGCACGCAATACGTGCTATCCGGTCGCTTAACGAGCAATGCATTAATATCTACGGTTTCATCAACGTGATCATCCGCCGTGGCGGGGCTGCCCGCAGCTACTCTCGAGGTATACAAAGGCAGTGTAAGTGGCATCCGCACCAGCGGCTGCATAAGTGATTTAACAGAAGGGCAATCTGCAGATGCCCCGGCTTGCCGCTGCGCAGCTGTTTGTTTGAGTAAATTCTGCACCACAGGCAGCAGGCTTTGCGGGATACGCACCGGTGTGGTGGGCTCACGGTATGAGCCGGAATGTTTCGGTCGACCCGCACCAGGGCGGCGCCCACCCCGACGGGTAGTCGTGGAAATATTCTTTTTTGCCATCTTGCACTCTTTTTTTGATTGCTGTACATTAATCAAAAATAGTAAACTTTGCAAGCTATTCCATTGATTCATTTACCGTTCAGCTAACTGCCGGATGGTTGATCATTGCTGACGTCTCGCTGCTGTAGCAGCGGTTGTTTTGGGCCGTTCAGGAGCATAATGATCGTTTACCGAAGACCGGATGACGGGCGAGATATGCTGCCGCATGCTGGACTTGCTTGGCTTCTTTTTCTGGGGCCCACTGGATTCCCGACTGCGCGGGAAGGACGGACTGACAATAGAGGACTTGCATATAAAAACGGCTAGCCAGACAAGGGATTCACATCGGTACAAAATAACGCAGAAATGACGCAGAAATGACGGCGATGAACATGCGAAAGAGTATGCATTTTATTGCATCAAAGCCTGCATGAAGGGTCCTAAGCGCTTTTTCTGCAAGCAATATTCTGTGTAACCGGAGAAACAATAGCCTGTTGGCTATTTTCATATTTTCTTAACACATTTCCTGGAAGATACATCCAGTGGATATCTGTCATGAACGCACGCATAAACCCGTCTATCGCTCATAAAACGCACGGAGCAGAGCCTCAAGGTATAAACTTCATGCAGCACGAAGGATTCAGGAAAAAATAGTTAACTGCGACCTTCTCGCCAGGCAACAGACCAGGGATACTGCCGCTGCAGCTCATCATGTTTTACCACCTCCCTTCATCAATCTATCCAGTGATATGGACATGCTGAAAAAATTTTTATTAACGGTCATTGGTACCGCACTTGTGATCGGCGCTATTATTTATGCAAAACTTGATCAGTTCTCGACCATGGCCGAGGCCGGTGCCAACATGGTATTCCCGCCAGAGACGGTGACCGCCATGGCGGTACGGGCCGAGGAATGGGAGCAGTCGATCAGTGTTACCGGCACACTTGTGGCGGTGCAGGGGGTAACCATAGGTGCCGAAACCTCCGGCCGGGTTACCCGCATCACGTTCGAATCTGGCGCAACCGTAGCCGCTGGCGATATTCTGGTGCAGCTGGATACCTCCAGCGAAGAAGCGCAGCTCGCATCGGCTGAAGCAACAGCGGCGCTGGCCAGGGCCAATCTCACCCGGGTACGTGACCTGAGCAACCGCAAACTGGTCTCGCAGGCCGATCTCGATGCTGCTGACGCGAGAGCCAAGGAAGCGCAGGCCCAGGTCGGAACAATCCGCGCCCTGATCGCGAAAAACCATCCGGGCACCGTTTACCGGCCGCCTGGCTTTGCGTCAGATCAATCTTGGCCAGATTCTGAGTGAAGGTGATCCCATTGTCTCGCTGCAGACACTGAATCCGATCTACGTTGATTTCTCCGTGCCGCAGCAGCAAATCTCCCGTTTGCATAATGGTATGCAGGTGCGTTTGACAACCGATGCCGCGCCAGATGAGATATTTGTCGGACAAATTTCTGCGGTAAGCCCCGAGATTGATCCCGTAACGCGCAATGTGCGGGTTCAGGCGCTGGTCGATAACAGCCAGGAAAAGCTGTATGCCGGCATGTTCGCCAGCGTCGATATTGTTTTGCCGGAGCAGCAAGCTGTGCTGGCTATCCCAGTGACAGCGGTGCTGTACGCCCCCTATGGTGATTCTGTGTTTGTGGTTGAAGAGCACAAGAATGAAGAAAGCGGTCAGATCGAGCGTACTTTGCGCCAGCAATTTGTCCGTCTGGGCGAGGCGCGCGGCGATTTTGTCGATGTTCTTGACGGTTTGAAGCCCGATGAAATCGTAGTCACCAGCGGCGTCTTCAAACTGCGCTCAGGCATGAGTGTGGTGATCGACAACACGCTGGCGCCGATTCCCAGTCTCGACCCGCAACCCGCCGACGCCTGAGACAAACTGCCATGAACAGTTTTACCGACCTTTTCATTCGTCGTCCGGTGGTGGCTATTGTCGTTAATCTGGTGATCGTCATCGCCGGTCTGCAGGCGTGGCAATCGCTCAGTGTGCGGCAATATCCGCTTAGCGAAAACGCCTCGGTGCAGATCTCGACAGTGTACGTGGGTGCCAGCGCGGATCTGGTGCGCGGCTTTATCACGACCCCGTTGGAGCGCGCCATTGGTGCAGCGGAAGGCATTGACTACATAGAGTCCAAGAGCCTGCAGGGCATTTCCATTATTAATGCCCAACTCAAGCTCAATTACGACTCGACCAAGGCACTGGCCGATATCACCTCCAAAGTTGACCAGGTGCGCAATGATCTGCCGGCGGAAGCGCAGGTTCCCGCTATCAGTGTGCAATCGGCTGATTCAGAGTTTGCAGCGGCGTATCTGAGCTTCTCGTCCAATATCCTGTCACAGGCACAGATCACCGATTACCTTATCCGGGTAGTACAGCCCAGGCTGGCTGCCGTTACGGGGGTACAGCGGATCGAAATTTTTGGCGCCCGCACATTCGCCATGCGAATCTGGTTGAAACCCGAACGTATGGCGGCGCTGCACATCAGTGCCTCACAGGTCCGCGAGGCGCTGGCAGCCAACAACTACCTGGCCGCTATTGGCAGCACCAAGGGCGCACTGGTACAAACCAATCTGGCGGCGAACACCGATATGCACAATGTCGAGGAGTTCCGACAGCTGGTTGTCTATCAGAAAGACGATACGATCGTCCGGCTGCAGGATATCGCCGACGTCGAACTGGGCTCTGATGACTACGATACCCTGGTGCGCTACTCGGGACAGACTGCCGTTTTCGCTGGCGTGTTTCCGCAGCCGAACGCCAATATTATTGATGTCATCCAGGGGATTCGTGAAGAACTCTCCCAGCTTGAGCGTGATTTGCCCAGCGGGCTGGATGCGAGCATCGGCTACGACGCTTCCGAGTACGTCAGTAACGCGATCCGCGAAGTAACCGGCACGCTGGCCGATACCCTGTTGATCGTGATCGTGGTGATCTTTCTGTTTTTGGGTTCGGTGCGCTCCGTGCTGGTGCCGGTGATGGCGATCCCGATTTCGCTGGTAGGCAGCATTTTTCTGATGCAGCTGTTTGGCTTCACACTGAACCTGCTCACGCTGCTGGCCATTGTGTTGTCGGTCGGTCTGGTGGTCGATGATGCCATTGTCGTGGTCGAGAATGTCGAACGCCACCTGCGGGAAGGCCGTACACCGCGAGAAGCTGCCATGCTCGGCGCACGCGAGCTGATCGGGCCGGTCATTGCCATGACAGCCACACTGATCGCCGTTTACGTACCAATCGGCATGCAGGGCGGCCTGACCGGTGCATTGTTTCGCGAGTTTGCCTTTACGCTGGCGGGGGCGGTAACGATTTCCGGGATTGTCGCCCTCACGCTGTCACCCGTTATGGCGGCAAATCTGCTGCGCAGCGCGCAGGATGAAGAGCGCGGTCTGACCGGCTGGCTCAACCGGCGCTTCGACAATCTGCGCGACGCCTACGGCAACGTACTGGGCGGCACCTTGCAGGCCCGGCCAGCGGTGTATCTGGTATGGGTGGTGGTAAGCCTGTGCACCATACCGATGTTCATGTTTTCACCCAAAGAACTCGCCCCGACCGAAGACCAGAGCGTGCTGTTTGGCATTATCAACTCCTCCGCCAACGCGACCACTGATCAGAATGCGATCTATGCCTCGGCCTCCGAGGAAGCCATGCTGCAAACCCCGGAAGCGGCACTGACCTTCCAGTTCATGTTTCCGCCATCGGTTGGTGCCACGCTAGGTGCCGATGGATTCAGTGGCATGGTGGTGAAACCGTGGGACGAGCGCACCCGTTCGGTGACGCAAATCCTGCCGGACGTGCAAGCCAAGCTGTCACAGATTCCGGGTATACAGATGTTTGTGACAACGCCACCGGCACTACCCGGCGGCAGTAACTTTCCCATCGAGTTTGTTATTACCTCGACAGCGGATGCTGAACGTCTGCTCGAGTTCGCTCAGCAACTCCAGGCGAAGGCAGCGCAAAGCGGCTTATTTTTCTTTCCGCCCATCATCGACATGAAGTTCGATCAGCCACAGGCAACCGTGATCATCGACCGTGACAAACTGGCCAGCCTGGGCCTGAACCTGTCTCAAGTCGGTGCCGATCTTGCCGTCGCGATAGGCGGCAACTACGTCAACCGATTCAATATGGATGGCCGCAGTTATAAGGTCATTCCACAGCTTAAACGAATCAACCGGCTCAATAGCGAACAATTACGCGATATCAATATCGCCGGCCCCGACGGTCAAATGGTGCCCTTATCAGCCGTTGCACATATCGAGCACTCTGTCGTGCCCCGTTCGCTTAACCGTTTTCAGCAGCTCAATGCGGTGAAGCTCTCCGGCATGAGCGCCCGCACCCTGGATGAAGCGCTCACGTTTCTCGAAACCGCCGCTGCTGAAATCCTGCCGCCGGGTTACAGCTTCGATTACACCGGCGAGTCACGCCAGTTACGCACCGAAGGTAACAAGTTTCTGCCGGCCATGGGGCTGGCGGTGCTGCTGATATTTCTGGCGCTGGCGGTGCAGTTCAATTCATTCCGCGATCCGCTGGTTATTCTGGCCGGTTCAGTACCCTTGGCAATGTTCGGTGCGCTGCTGTTGTTCACGGTGCTGAAAATGCCTGATCCCAATATGCCGTTCTGGACCAACGGCTGGACCACGACCCTGAACATTTACGCCGAGGTGGGACTGGTTACACTGGTCGGGCTGATTGCCAAAAACGGGATTCTTATCGTTGAGTTTGCCAGCAAGCTGCAGGCCGAAGGGCTCAGCAAACTGGATGCTATTCACCAGGCGACAGCGGCTGACCCGCTTGCGGCCGGTGCTGACGAGCCAGTGTGGCAGACCGTAGCTGGAAGTCACTTCCCGCTGGAGGTGCTGGTGACCGGTCGAGCAGCTGCTAACGGCTGCGAAACTCCATTGGTCTGGTGCTGGTGGGGGCATGAGCTATCGGCACCCTGTTCACGCTGTTTGTGGTGCCGTCGCTGTATATGCTGGCGAAGGACCGGATCAAACAGGGTCGATCCAGCAGCGGTCGTACCCGAATCAATCTGGCCCAAAGCACTCTTGCGGATGAAAATCTCCAACCCCGCCGGATGTCTGGCACCTCATCCGGGTGGAGGGTGACAAGCAGCGCTGGCAGTTGGATTGCTTTATAATTGCATTGTGCTTGAATGGTGGTTGAGTTGTAAAATAATTTACTATATGATTCATCACTCAATTACCCAGCAAGAGTATCCAGCATGTCAACATGTCCAGAAGGCGAGCTTCTCATCAAGCTCGCCAATCTCCAAACCAGAATTCAGAAGCGGCTAAGCAGCGCTCTCGCTCCACATGGCATCAGCTTCACGGAGTACCTGGTTTTGTTTCAGTTAAATCAAGCCCCTGGCAAAACAATGCGGCGCATCGATCTGGCTGAAAAAGTGGGCCTCAGCGCATCCGGTGTCACCAGATTGCTTAATCCCATGCAAAAAATCGGGCTGGTCAAAAAAGAAGAAAATGCGCGCGATGCCAGAGTAAGCCTGGTTGCGCTAACCGGCACCGGTAACACCATTTTTCAGGATGCCGAAACGTCTTTCAACCAGGCGGCCGAAGCCCTGCTAACGGCTATTGATAACAAGGACCAGGCAGCACTATCCGGTCTTGTGAACGCGTTGCTATAAATCGAGCTGTGACCGTTTCATTGAAGCCTCGGGCGTTGGGGCTAACCTCACACCTCTATGATGCGATTGGTACTGCTCTGGTGTATCAGCAGATTGCCTTCCGCGGTCGGGCGCATGTGCCTGATGATGCCGAAAAACGGACTCATGCGGAGGAATCGGCCAGCTCTGGAACTGCTCGGTCTTTGGATCAAAACGGACCGAAACCGTATCGGTCGTTTGCCGGATTCGTTGTACCAGGCGATGTCGTCCACGATGGCGATCGCATACGGATGGGATTTAGGCCCGCTCGGAAAGCCAAATTTCTTTGATCTCGCCGTTGTGCGAGGTTGCCCGAGCCGGCCTGGGACAGGTTAACATACCAGATCATGCCGTCGCTCGCGATGTCGAGCCTGCGTACGGTGGTGGCCGCATCGGGCAGTTTGATTTCGGTGAGTTCCAGTGTTTTTGGGTCGACCTTAACCGAATGATTAAAGCACGTTCTTTGGACCGACCCCACGGCACCCCCTGGGCATCGATTTTGATACCGTAGGGACGCGACCGTCGGTCGTTTTCATTTCAAGCAGCCTGATCTCGCCGCTTTCAGGGTCTAAACGAAGGCGGGGTGCCCTTATTGCTGTGCTGGAGAGTGATTGATGCTGCCCTGTGGATCGAAGATGGCCGTATGCGGGTCCCGTGCATCCGGGTCAGGCATTCTGTATAGACCTGAATCGTCTCGGTTTTCGGGTCGAACTTGCCGATTGTGGCATTCTTGTTACCACGTGTACCAAACATTGCCGGCTTGATCGAGCGTGACGCTGTGGCATCGATTGCTGTGGTAAGGGGTATTCCTGCATCTGACCGCTCGCCCGGATCAATCGCGCCCGATCAGATTTACCCCACTGCCCGGCCCACCAGATGGTCCCATCCTGCGCCTGGATGGGATTCTCGCGTCACGGGCGCGTTGACCGAGCGTGGGTACCTGCCATTCATGGAAAGTTATTTGCACATCGCCTGCAATTTTTTTAGGTGCCCGTCAGGTATTGGGAGAAATACGTTGCCAGATAGTGCGCGATCTCCTGTTGCTCCCTGGGACTGGCGGAAAGGTCGACCATCGTACTGAACAATGCTTGCCAGCCCGCCGAGCTATAGCCGGCGCTGCGTGTAATCTGGTTCGTCTGATGACATGCGGTACAGATGCCCTCCACCAGTACCTTGCCTGGGCCTTCGGGCAAGTCCGACACTTGATTTTGAGCCTGCGCGCCTGCCATGGCAGATAAACCGAACAGCATACCTGCCACTATTGTTTCGAATTTTCCGGGCATGAGCTATCTCCTGCTGGGGAAGACTCGAATAAGTCTTCCCTTGTTGAGAAACACAATTGCATAACCAACTCGTATCAACCTGCTTGGCTATTGACAACAGCGCCGTTTATTTTATCCGTACGGTCGAAATACAAGACCGATGGCCGGCTCGTCCCGATTGATCCGTACCCCCGATGGCACCGTCGAATTCAGCCGCTGCTTCGTAACAGCGTTGCCGGGGCCAGCCGAAACTGCCGCAGCAAGTAGCGAGCGCCTAATCCCAGGCTCAGACCGCTGACCAGCGGTGCCAGTATCACGGCAGTCCACCAGATACCGTCGCTTTGTAAATCCAGTCGCCATTCCAGCAGCCCATGCGCGATCAACCCACCCAGACCCAGAGCGAATAGTGAGGTCAGTATCATGATGAGGATTTGTTCCAGCCAAAGCGCACTACGGATTGCGCTAAACCGGGCACCGAGCGTATACAGTACGGTCGCCTCGTGGATTTGCCGCGCCCGGTTGCTCGCCACAACACTGATCAACACCAAAAGGCTGGCCGCCAGGCTGATGGCGGCAACCACCGCCAAAGCGGTAGCAGCCTTGCTCAGCAGCGCATTGGCTTCCTCCAGGACGGTTTGGGTGCGCACAGCGACGACATTCGGAAATTTTCGGGCAAGCCCGCTTTGTAAATCGATGGCGTCTGAGTGATCGAGATAAGCTGCGCCCACGTAACGGCTGATAAAGGGGTCCAGCACACCGTCGGAGAATACGGCTTCCAGCCAGAAGCGGGATTCGAAGCGGCGCTGGGAATAAATAGCCGTCAAGCGGGCGTTTACCTCTTTACCGAGGATGGAAAATGTCAGCTCGTCGCCGACTTTCAGCCCGAGCTGATCCGCCTCCCGGTCTTCCATGGCGACCAATGGTGGTCCGGTGTAATCTGCAGGCCACCACTCGCCTCGGTCGATTTTGATCTGATCGAAATTATTAAGCCGATAACTCAATTTATGTTCATCTCTCGCTTCCAGCGCCCGTTCCAAATCGGCACTTTCACGCAGCAGTTCATCATTAACACGACTGAGACGGCCTAAAACCAATGGCGCCAAATCCAGTCGGTTCAGACTTGGGGTGGTTTCGACCTGGGTGCGGAAATCGTCAAGCTGAAAGTTTGCAATATCGTAAAAGACCAAGGCGGGTGCCCGATCCGGCAGGGTTTCATGGATGGTTTTCAGCAGCGCAGCCACGATCAAGGTCATAGCGACTAAGAGCGTTAATGCCGAGCCCAATGACAACAATAAGGGACGCAGCGGATTGCCAGGTCGATAGAGGTTAGCCAGGGCCAGACGCCATTGAAACTGCCCACGCACCAGTGGCGAACTGCCCAGGCGTTTCGCGCCGTAGCGCAACAGTCGGATCAGTCCCTCCAACAAAACCAGAAGCCCCAAGGTTACAGCAAAGAAGCCCAAACCGAACCAGGGCTGGGGCAAAGCAATCAGTACCGCTGCGACGGTTAACAAACCCGCCACCAGGGTCAGGTAACGATAACGGACGGGAATCGTATCACTAGCGGTATCGGTGCCTCGGAACAGCGCTGCTGGCGTTACCGTCATTGCCCGGCCCAATGCCGGCAGTGTAAAGGTCAAAGCGGTCAGCAAACCAAACAGTGTTGCGATGATGGATGGCCATAGCAATGGCAGTACCGCGGGGGCTAAGGGCAAACGTCCAGCGACCAGGGCGGCCCCGGCCAAAGCCAGACCGCCCCCAGCACAGCGCCAAGCAGACTGGCACCACCAGCGAGTATTAAAATCTGAGCCAGATATAGCCGGGCCAGGCGGTTTTCCCGTAGCCCCAGCGCCCGCAAAACGGCCAAGGTGCTCAGCTTGGACTGCAAGTAAGCATGGACGCTATTGGACACTCCCAAACCGCCTATAAATAACGCGCTGAAGCCAATTAACAGCAATACCGACCCGAGCTGATCAAGCACGGCGCCTAGCGCTGACTGCGTTCGGTGAATGTGCGCACCTCCCAGTTGGCCTCGGGAAAGGCGGCGTTCAAGGCGGCTCGCCACGAGTCTAAATCCTGTTCCGTTTTGATCCGGTATTCATAGTCCAGCAGACTGCCCGGCTGCACCAAACCAGTCGCCGCCAGCGCCTGCGCACTTAGGATTAGCGGCGGCCCGCGCCAGTCCGCACTCAGACTGCGGTCCGGCTGGCGTTCAATGCGGGCCCGCAATTCCACACTCAACTGACCGATCGATACCCGGTCGCCCACCTTAAGCCCGAGCCGGTTTCCCAGCACTGGATCGAATGCAGCGCCCCAGACACCATCCCGCAGGCTCAGCGCCTTGGCCAAAGGCTGGGATGGCTGCAGGCTGACTTCGCCGTACAAGGGATAATGTTCGTCAAAACTTTGCAGTTCCACCACTTGGCTGCGATTGTCCGAAGTACGCAGCATGGTGCGCAGTTCGATCACCAGGGAAACCTCGCCATGGCGCTGTAACCAGTTCAATTCTTCAGGCTGCAGCGGAGCGTGCTGAGAAATCTCAACATCACCGCCGAATAAAGCCCGCGTATCCGCCAGCAGGCCATCCCTAACCTGGCGCAACAGGCCGCCACTGGCGGCAATCAAAGTAACCCCAGCAGCAGGCAGACGCAAAGTATCCACAATGCGCGACCGCTGCCGCGCAGATCGCGTAGTATGAATTTATACATAAGGTTGCAGCCTTGCTGCGGGGGCCTGCTGTTCACTCAGTTGTCCCTCGTGCAGCCGCAGTACCCGCTCGCAGCGAGCAGCCAGCGCGACGTCATGCGTCACCAGCACCAGGGTAGTGCCGAAATCCTCATTGAGCGTTAGCAGAATATCGCTGATCCTGGCACCGGTGCGCTCATCCAAATTACCCGTAGGTTCGTCGGCCAGCACGACACTGGGTTGATGAATAACAGCCCGGGCAATAGCAATCCGCTGCTGTTCCCCGCCAGAAAGTTGAGCCGGATAATGATCCGGACGCTGACCGAGACCGACTTTTTCCAGCATCTGTGCAGCACGAATCTGGGCATCCCGTCGGCCAGCAATTTCCAGCGGTAAGGCCACATTCTCCAGCGCGGTTAAGCTGGGAATCAGATGGAAAGACTGGAATACGATACCGATATGATCGCGCCTCAAATCGGCTAACTGATCGGCATCAAGCGTCTCCAATGCTGTCTCACCAATGCACACAGAGCCGTGGCTGGGACGTTCCAATCCCGCTAACAGCAGCAGCAATGTCGTTTTACCGGAACCCGAAGGGCCAACCACCGCTATGCGTTCGCCATTGGCAATAGTTAGATTGACACCGCTCAAAACCTCGATTCGGTTCTCACGCAGTGTGTAATCCATCGATATATTCGTAAGTCGGATCATGGCGTCTCGTTTTATGCCCGGTGTAGGTTAGCTAACAGTTGGACCTGTCAGGGAGTAATCATTCATTTTTTATAAGACGCAGGAGACCAGCGCATGTTCGATGGGAAGCGGCCAGAAAAACGCGTAGAGGGTTTACCCGATCAATACTTAGGCTCTGTGACGTGTGCCCGTAAATAATATAGAAGTTACGCACCACAAAAATTAAGTGTTTGATTTTATTATTATTTAATTATTCCATGCAGCATTGAACCTTCAATAAAGTCAATTGATAACTTTTATTTTAAAAAAAAGTAATTCAGGACAGGATTGGGCCTCAAGGCGCAGGCTATTCAGCGATCGTGTACAGGGATTTCGGCTCGCGCAGCCCTCGCAGCCGATGCTGACCCAGGTGCACTAGGCGATGTTCGCTTGAGCCGAGCCCCTCTCGAAAGGTCTGCGATACTATCAAGTTGATGTTCAGCGATTCGCACAGCGCTTCCATACGAGCCGTTTCATTGACAGCAGGGCCGATGACCGTAAAATCCAGCCGGTTAGCCGAACCCACATTGCCATAGGACACTTCACCCAAATTTAACGCGATATCAAGCGCCATAACCGGTTCACCTGCGGCCTGGTGCTCACGATTAAGTGCCTTGACACGCAGCAACGCTTCCACGGCGGCTTTGACGGCGGCTTCACAGCAATCAGCGGCTGAGCGGTTGGTCAATTCGAACGTGGCCAGCAGTCCATCGCCGAGGAACTTAAGCACCTCTCCGCCCTGTTCTTCCACCGGGTGCACAATACATTCGAGATAACGGTTGAGCATCGCCATCAACTGATCGCTGGGCATCGTATCGGCAAGCCGGGTAAACCCCCGTAAATCGGCGAAACAGATCGCCGCGTGAATACGCTGCGCAAGACCCCGCCGTACCTCACCTCGCAGCACCCGGGCAGCCGCGTCAGAACCCAGATAGGCGGCAAAAACAGTCTGCGTGATTTGTATAAGCATCGTCGATTTTACCGCCAGGGCAAAGGTCGGCAGCAGTCGCTTAAGGCGTTTGAGCGGGTTGGCAAATCCGTCCGGAGCGTCCGTTGCCCAGGTACAGATTATGCCCAGTTCCCTGATATCTTGAGTATGACGGGTGTCAGTAAGCCAGCCAAAACCAAATAAAGCGGCGTAGTAGTCCGTCAGGCCAGCCGCCCGAAACTCATCAAAGATCGGAAAGTCCGGCTCGGTTTTCGGCAGCAGCCGGCAGTGCAACTCGGCCAAGCCGCCTTGCAGCAGATAATACATCGGACTTTGATACCAACGCTGCGGTTGTTCTTGGACGTGCAAGAACGATTCCTGGCGCGAGACGCCTGAGTCTTTATGCCAGGTCAGAGAAAAACCCCGCAGGCGCGGGTCCAGCGTTGCCGTTGACAGATGGCCGCGTACCACCGGCACGCCGAGGCCAACGAGACGTTCACAGAATCCCTGCAGCAGGATTGCAATATCCGTGTTTATGAGCGCCTGACGGCTAAGCCAGTTTATAAGATCGTGTTCTGCTTCTGTAATATCGTGCTTCGAATCGATATTCACTGGGTAACAACCGATTGCCAATCACCGATCCGCTGTCGCAGCTCGGCCTTAAGTGCGCCGTCGCAGGCAGGGCTTCGTATAAGGTTGCACCGACGACGGCAACCAGATGACGCAGCACTACCCGCTGTCATTAGCGCCTATTCAGACGCCGCCAACAGGCTGGCGTTGCCGCCTGCCGCCGTGGTGTCGATGCACAAATGGCGTTCCAGTATGTAGCGTTCCGGCGCGATAGTCTGAGTCTCAAGCGGCACGATGGGGCCGTCCCGCCTGGCCAGAGCAATGCGCAGGGCACGGGTCCAATCGCTGATACCGGCAGCGGCTACGGCTGTGATACCTCTGACTGCAGTCAGTATTTCAGCCGTGACGATGCCATCCAGTGCCGCAACCGGTGCCCCGGCATCGATCAGCGGCTGCGCGGCCTTCGTAGCGCCCGGCACCACAAGCACTGCCGGACAGCCCGCACCGAGCGCCTGCACCGCCTGGGCAATGCCGCTCTCGGGTGTCGGTCCGAGGCAGAGTACCAGGCCTTTCGGATAAAACGCCAAGCGATTACTCTCGCCGGTCGGCCCCGGTAGTGTCTGCGGCGTCATATCCAGTGCCGCAGTCTCGGAGAGCGCCTTGCGGATCACGCCACCACGGCCGCTCAGCGCTTTGCGCAGCACCGCAACCTGATCTGACCGGGCCGCCCAGTTGCGGGCGTCAAGCCCATCAATGGCCGACTGCAGCGCCGCAAGCTGCACGACTTCACCCTGGGGTGCATCGTGAGTCTCAGTGGCGGCGGTGCGACGGAACCGGTTGACGTAGTGCGGGCCGCCAGCCTTGGGTCCGGTGCCTGAGAGCCCTTCACCGCCGAACGGCTGGGAACCGACAATAGCACCGATCTGATTACGGTTGACATAGATATTGCCGACATGCAGGCGCTCGACAATTTGCTGCACCCGGTCATCGATGCGGGTGTGTAGACCAAAAGTCAGGCCGTATTCCCTGCTGTTGATTGCATCGACCACTTTGTCGATATCCCGCGCCTTGAAGGTGGCCACATGCAGCACCGGGCCAAAGATTTCGCGCTCGAGATCATCGATGCCGCTGACCTTGATCACAGCTGGACTGACAAAAGTACCACCGTCCGGTGCAGGCAGCTTCTTAAGCACCTTACCCGCTTTTTCCTGCGCTGCCACATAGGCATCAATATCGGCCTTGGCTTCGGCATCAATGACCGGCGAAACATCGGTGGCAGGGTTCCAGGGATCGCCAATGACGAGCGCGTCCATCGCACCTTTGAGCATCTCCAGCAGCCGGTCGCAGGCCTCTTCCTGGACATACAGCATCCTGAGCGCTGAACAGCGCTGGCCGGCTGACTGAAAAGACGAAATCAGGATATCGCGCACCGCCTGCTCGGTCAGCGCGGTCGAGTCCACAATCATCGCATTAAGGCCGCCGGTTTCGGCGATCAGCACGGCATCCGGGCCGGCATTCTGCGCCAGGGTCTTATGGATAATCTGTGCCACCTGCGTCGAGCCGGTAAAGCAGACGCCAGCGATCCGCGGATCGCTGGTCAGCGGCCCACCCACCGTTGGTCCGTCACCGGGCAGTAATTGCAATGCCGTCTCCGGCAGGCCAGCTTCGCGCATCAGTGCGACGGCGCGGGCAGCGATCAGTGGTGTCTGCTCGGCGGGCTTGGCAAGTACCGCATTGCCTGCCGCCAGCGCCGCCGCGACCTGGCCGGTAAAAATAGCCAGCGGGAAATTCCATGGGCTGATACACACAAAGATGCCACAGGCACTGCCCGGTTCTTCGTCTTCCAGTCGTTCAATCTCGTTCGCGTAATAGCGCAGAAAATCCACCGCCTCGCGCACTTCAGCGATACCATCAAGCGTCGTTTTACCGGCTTCCCGTGTGGCAATAACGGTTAACTCTGCAATGTGTTTTTCATAAAGATCAGCCGTCCGGCGCAGCACGTCGGCCCGCTCGGACGCGGGCCGTGCCGACCATTCACGATAACCGTCAGCGGCGGCATCAAGTGCAGCGGCAACTTCAGCCGGGGTTGCCTCATACACTTTGCCGACCACGCGCGAGCTGTCAGCCGGGGAAAAGACCGTACGGGCCGGACCCTGCGGAGCCGGGTTGCCGGCAAGCATCGGCCCGGCCGTCCAGGTTTGCTCAGCAAAATCCTCGCGGGCCGTTAGCAGTGGCAGGATCGACGCCGGCTCGTTTACCCTGAAACCACGGGAGTTCTTCCGTTCAGGCGCGAAGAGTTGGCCGGGCAGGGTGATTGACGGGTTGGCAATGGCATCACCCAGACGCTGCATCTCAGCCACTGGATCACGCGCGATCTCGCTCGGGGGAATCGAGCTGTCCACCACCTGGTTGACGAAGGAGGAATTCGCACCGTTCTCCAGCAGACGGCGTACCAGATAGGCGAGCAGATCGCGGTGTGCGCCGACCGGTGCGTAAATCCGGCAGCGCGTGCCCTCTGATTGTTTAACGATATGGTGCAGCGACTCGCCCATGCCGTGCAGGCGCTGGAATTCGAAGCTGTCCTTGTCATTGCCCGCCATCGCGATCACGGCAGCGCAAGTATGGGCGTTATGGGTGGCAAACTGCGGGTAGATGCGGTCACGCCGGTCGAGCAGCATCTGCGCGCAGGCCATGTAACTGACATCGGTGTTGATCTTGCGGGTGAAGACCGGGAAGCGCTCGACCCCCAGCTCCTGCGCCAGCTTGATCTCGGCATCCCAATAAGCACCCTTGACCAGTCGCACCATGATTTTTCGGTCAAGTCGCTCGGCCAGAGCGTAGAGCGTTTCGATCACCGGTGCAGCGCGCCGGCCGTAAGCCTGCACCACGATTCCGAAGCCATCCCAGCCGGCCAGAGCGGGATCGGACAACAGGGCTTCGATGACATCCAGCGACAAATCCAGCCGGTCTTGTTCCTCCGCATCGATATTGAAACCGATATTGGCTTTGGCTGCTTGTTGCGCCAGCTCCAGCGCCCGTGGCACCAGCTCGGCCAGCACCGTTTCGCGGTGCGTGTATTCGTAACGTGGATGCAGCGCAGACAGCTTCACCGAGATACCGGGACTGGAGCGCACATCACCCTTGGCCTGCTTTGAAATCGCGGCAATCGCCTTGGCATAGGCCTGGTGATAGCGTATTGCATCGGCATCGGTACGCGCCGCCTCGCCCAGCATGTCATAGGAGTAGGTATAGCCTTGCGTCTCAAGCTCGCGGGCATTTTTTATGCCTTCCTCGATGCTCTGGCCAAGTACAAACTGGCGTCCGAGAATCTTCATGGACTGGCCGACTGCGGTGCGCACCAGGGGTTCGCCGACCCGGCGCACCAGACTGCGCAGCGCACGCGCCGGTCCCTTGGGATCATCATCCAGCACCTTGCCGGTCAGCATCAGCGCCCAGGTCGAGGCATTGACCAGCGACGATGAAGACTGGCCCAGATGAGTGCCCCAATCAGACGGCTCGATCTTGTCGTGGATAAGTTCGTCGATGGTCTCTGCATCGGGCACCCGCAGCAACGCCTCAGCCAGACACATAAGACCGACTCCCTCAGCTGTCGAGAGCCCGTATTCGGCCAGAAACGCCTCCATCATCGTGGGCGAGGTTTCCTGGCGCACCCGTTCCACATACTTTGCGCCCGTGGCGGCAACCTTGCTGCGCTCATCCTCTGACAGCTTGATACGCTGGACAAGCTCACGCAACACGTCCGATTCGTCAGCCGTATAATTGGCTCGCACATGTGTCCGCTGCTCGCTCACGAGGCTGTGCCCGCTTTTATCGATTTCGCTCATAGTCGCTTTTCCCTTGTCAGCTGATACACATCAAAGATGCGCCGGCTTGGATAGTGGTGCTCTTAGCCAACGGCAAAGCGCGGATCAGGTGTTTCGGCCCAGGTTGCAGATTGGGTAACAACGTTTTCTCCCGGAAGCTGTTATGCAGTGTGTTTGCTTGAGTTTTTCATTCATTTGCTGGCATTTGCTGGCACTTGCTGGCTAAAGCCGCCCGCCATTTGCTCGGGCGTCAGCAACCTTGTCATAGTCAGCCAGTACCCTGGCATTGGGTTCCCCGGCCCGACTCACCACGACCACTGCCAGCCAGCACAGTATAAAACCCGGCACAATCTCGTAAAGATCGAATAAACCACCGGAGAGCTGTTTCCACACAACGACCGTCACCGCGCCGACCACCAGCCCAGCCGCTGCGCCATTGCGTGTCATGCGCCGCCAGAATAAGGACAGGATTATGATCGGTCCAAAGGCGGCACCGAACCCGGCCCATGCGTACCCCACCAGATCCAGTACCCGGCTATCCGGATCCATGGCCAGCAGCGTGGCGACCAAGGCGATACCGATCACACTGATGCGGCTGACCCAGACCAATTCAGTCTGACTCGCATGCTGGCGAAACAGCGATCTGTAGAAATCCTCGGCCAGTGCACTTGAGCACACCAGAAGTTGCGAATCGATGGTACTCATGATGGCAGCGAGGATAGCCGCGAGCAGGAAGCCGGAGACCCAGGGATTGAACAGGATCTGGCCGAACGTGATGAATACCGTTTCCGGGTTTTCCAGGGGCTGGTCAGCAAAATAAGCAATGCCCGCATAGCCGGTAAAGATTGCGCCATACAACCCGAATATCATCCACGCCATGTTGATGAGTCGGGCGGTCGGGATGTCAGCGGCAGAACGGATCGCCATAAAACGGGCAAGAATGTGCGGTTGACCGAAGTAGCCGAGCCCCCAGGCCAGGAGTGAGACAATACCCAGCAGGGTCATATCGGTGAAAACATCGTTATATCCTGTACTGGTCGCCGCGACCTGCTCGGTAACCGCGCTCCAGCCACCCAAATCGTTAATGGCGATAACCGGTACCAGGATCAATGCCACAAACATCAGGATACCTTGCACAAAATCGGTCCAGGACACCGCCAGA
Source organism: Gammaproteobacteria bacterium (assembly GCA_041396125.1). Lineage (GTDB taxonomy): Bacteria > Pseudomonadota > Gammaproteobacteria > Competibacterales > Competibacteraceae > JAWKZG01. The sequence continues at coordinate 201,562 of JAWKZG010000010.1, forward strand.
AAGCCGCCAAGGAATGTGTACGAGACGATGACGATAACCCCGGACCAGAGCGCGACGTCGTAGGGCAGGTTAAATGTATTCTGAACAGGGTTGCGCCGCCCACCAGACCGGCGGAGACATAGAACGTGAAGAACAATAAGATGACGATCGCCGAAATAACCCGCAGCAGATGAGATGAATCCTTAAAGCGGTTTTCCAGATAATCGGGAATGGTGAGCGAATCCTCCGCCACTTCGGTATAGATCCTGAGCGGGCGCGCGACAAACTGCCAATTCAGGTAGGCCCCGATGACCAGGCCCACCCCGATCCATATTTGATTCATTCCAGCGGCATATATCGCCCCCGGCAGCCCGAGCAGCAACCAGCCGCTCATATCGGAAGCACCGGCAGATAACGCGGCGACCGGCGCATTCAGCCCCCGTCCACCGAGAATATAATCAGACAGGTTGCTGGTCATCTTCCAGCACCAGAAGCCGATGGCCAGCATGCCGATCAGGTAGATCGCAAAGGCACTAATGGTTCCCATGTTCATTGCAGTGCCCTCATTACTTTTTAGCTATCCAGGTGATCAGGAGGCAGCGAGGCAGGTCAGCATGGGAGCCAGCAGCCAGAACCAGGTCGCAGCAGTCAATGATGCATTCATTCTCGCACTCTCCTAAAGTTATAACGTATTGTTGTAACCTTAGTTCTCAACTAATGCCGCGTCAACAAGCCACTTAACTGATCAGTATGCAGGCGCGACAAAGTGGCCTCCGGGTTCCCAGAGCAGCCGTGCCTCGGTAAACCTCAAACTGTAATACCAACATCCAGTTCTTCATTCTCGCGCCGGCAGAGTCCAGAGATATTTGAGGCTCACCAGTAGCTTGCTATAAACAAGCGCAAAACCGGATGAATTCATCGTTTCATTAGTGAATGAATGACGATATCGAGGTGAAAGTGACAAAATTTTGTCAGTATTTGAGCGTCTGATGACATATCGGGTGACGAAGAAGATCACTTTTAAAAAATGTTAACAACTTGTTTAGTACTAGAAAAAATGTTTTATGGGTGAAAAAGTATTTCATACACAAGTAGTTAATATGACAATCATATTACGGTATTACCGTTATACCCAAAAATAATACAGTTTCTAATATCAATAGATTTTTACATTCTACAGGTTATTTTTTGACGGAAAATTTGGCTAATACACGAAAAATTTAAATTTACAATTTTTTAAAATTTAAAATTAAATTAAAAACAGTAAGTTAATAATAAAAATAACAGGTAATAAAAAATCTGGCATTCCTTTTGCCCCAGGCAGGAAAACCACAAGAAGTGTAAGGAACGCCAGAAAGAGAATGAATCAACCATCCCTATCCAAAGTAAAAATCACTGCCTTCGGACTGTCAACGGACGATGAATCGTTATTGCGTGTAGCAATAACACGCAGTGAGCCCGATAACCATTTTGAATTCTATAACGGTGATTCGGGAAGCGCCCGTGCAGTCGCCATCATCGACATTGACAGTGCGGAAGGTCAGCGCTTATGGCATGTACTGAGCACATATCGCATGCCGGTAAAAGTAGCCTATACCGATCATCCACGGGATTTTATCGAGCCTGATTTTGCGCTCTCCAAACCGCTATTGAAAGATGAGTTGAAGGCGGTTATGACCCGTGTTCGTCAGCGCTTGAATGAATTAGCGCCGACGATGTTCTCGCCACTGCCATCACTGGAAAAGCCTGCCGTAGCGAACGCGGTGGACACCGAGCCGACCGGCGCAGAGATCACACTGCAGGATCGCGTATTGCTGAAACGCTGGCCGGATTTCAAACAGTTCACCTACACCCCCAGCCACGTCAAGATTGCAGTCTTGATCAGTAAGAAAAGTCGGGATATCGCCACCCTGGCGGACATGAGCGGCCTGTCCGTGGCAGAGACCACCCGTTTCATCAACCGCTGCCACGCTCTGGGTTATCTGGTGGTTGAGCGTGATGCACCGCCCGTTGAGCAAGACCAACGCGAGGAGCGCCCGGCGCGGATCAATGCGCTCAAACGAGGCTTTTTCCAGAAAATTCGCAGCCGCTTGGGGATATAAGTCATGGCGCAACCCAAATTCATTTTTACCGGTACTCCCGGGGTGGGCAAAACCACCGCAATTGAAACCATCAGTGAAATTCCGCTGATCAAGACCGAAGTCCCGACCACCGATGAACTCGCCGAGCGCAAAGCCATGACCACCGTCGCCATGGACTATGGCGAGTTCACCCTGGAGGACGGGCACAAGATCCGGCTGTATGGCACGCCCGGCCAGAAACGCTTCGAATTCATGTGGCGGATTCTGATTGATGGTGGTCTGGGGCTGATTATTCTGATCGATAACGAACGCCCCGATCCAGTGGCAGATTTAGCCATGTACCTGGATGACTTCGGTGATTTCATTGCCGATACCGCCGCCGTGATCGGCATTACCCGCCTGGGATCGCAAGGTCCCGCCCTCGATGACTATATAGAACTGCTGAGCGAGCGCGGTCAGATGCACCCGGTGTTTGATGTCGACATCCGCCGCAAGGATGACGTGTTATTGCTGATTGATGCCCTGCTGTCCTGCCTGGAAGCTGAGGCGTTATAACTGGTTCGATGAAAAAGGATAAGTAACCCATGAGCGTTTTTCACTTGCAACACAAGGATAGTGATATGCCCCATGCCGAAGAAATTCAGGCCGTACTGCGCCAGTGCCTGGAATACCCCGGTGTGTATGGAGTGATTCTATCGACAATCGATGGGAATGCGCTGGAGCAGGTGCTCAAGCGTGACATCAGTGCCGACCGGATCGCCACCATGAACAGCTCTTTACTCGCGCTGGCTGAAACCCTGACCCAGGAAACCCAACAGCAACAGAATCGCTTTGTCATTCTGGAAAACAGTGATGGTCGCATCGTCAGTTTACGGGTGAACAGAACCCTGCTGATGACGGCCATTTCCTATCACGACAGTAATTTGGGGATGGTGCTGAAAATCAGTCAGAACACCGCCAATACCTTGGCCAGCTTGATCTCAGAAGAGAGTTAAATGATGAAGCTGAAAGGCTTAAGAGATTTTCTTGGCCGGAAATCGGGCACAAAAAGCGCACGTACCGTGGAGCGGCAGGACAACAGAAACAGTGAACCTGCTTCAATCGTGCCGGCACATCAGACCGAAACAACTCCAGCGGAGAGTGCCCAGCAAGAGCAAACACCGGCAACGGATACCGTCCGTGAACCTGCTGCAAACGTACCGGCGCATCAGACCGACACAACTCCAGCGGAGAGTGCCCAGCAAGAGCAAACGCCGGCAACGGATACCGTCCGCGAACCTGCTGCAAACGTACCGGCGCATCAGACCGAAATAGCTCCAGCGGAGAGTGCCCAGCAAGAGCAAACACCGGCAAAAACTGTCCGTGAACCTACCCCGTTACAGCAGATTGATGCGGAAACACGGACTGAAGCCAAGCGCTGCCTGGAGCAATTCATGAGTCAAGCGCAGGGACTGCACGGGGCGATTGTTTCCAGTATTGACGGTAATGATTTATTGGCTGTTCTGAAACGTGAAATGCCGACCAACCGGTTGTCGGGTATGACGAGTTCACTGCTGGCACTGGGTGAGACCGTAGCCAGGGAATCGGGACAAAAATCATGTCAATTCGTGATTGTGGAAAACAGCGCTGGCCGGGTGGTGTGTCTGCGGATAAACCGCACCTTGATGCTGACCTGTATTTCGAGTCCGGACATGAGTCTGGGAATGCTATTGAGCTCGGGACGACAAACTGCTGATAACCTCGGCAAAGTTTTTGAAAAAGGAGGCCTTCAAACAGCATAAGGAAACACGATTATTAATGAATATCAGGCACTCTAAACAAGAGAGATTAACCAAATACTTTCCAGTTTTTCCTCTAGTGGGAAAGCATTAATAAAGACTATTTATTCTGATTTATAAGGAGAATTCCATGTCATTAGATAATGAGATGCAAGGGCTTTTAAACACGGTCAACGGTGCCGTTGGCGCAGCAGTTGTAGATTTGAGTTCGGGATTGTTGTTGTCGGTGAAACACTCCGTACCGTATTTCACGCAAAGCTATCTGGATGCAGTGGCAGCCGCCGCTGTTGATATGTTCCGCGGTAACAATATATCAAACGTGGAAGAGATGCTCAGCAGCACCCGTGGTCAAACGGTCAGAAATTCCATCAAAGAAGTACAAATGACCACCGAAGGCACCTTTCATTTTATGTCTATTGTACCCGGCAAAGAAGACTCGCTGCTGGTGCTCATTACCACCAAGAAAGCCAATCTGGGCATGGGTTGGGCTGCAGTGCGCAAAGCTTTGGGAAAAATTGCTCCCTTTTGTCCTGGCTGAGTTATTAATAAATTTTCTCTGCATCAGAAAGGGCTGCCTGGCAGCCCTTTTTTTAGAACCTGATTGTCTGCTGCCCGGTCAGCTACTTTTAAGTGCCTGTTTGTAACCGGGTGATAAGTTGCTCTGGAAATTCAAAGCGGTTCATAGTGGCGATAGTGGCATCGAGATTGTAATCAATCCGGAAAAAGCGGATTTTCTGTTCCGCCTGATCAAAGATGGCAAACTCTGCACCAACCCGCTGGCTGCGCGGTTGTCCGACCGAGCCAGGGCACACCAGGGCATATTCGACGGTTGTTAGATCCAATTCTTCATCGCACACAAAAAATGACTGATCTTTTTGCCGTACATAGCTGCCCTGCACATGAGTATGGCCATGAAAACAAAGCCGAATACCTTTATCCGCCAGGTAATCCAGGTTGCTTTCGTAGGTCATGTGATACACATAGGCATTAAAAAAAGTACTGTCTTGCGGCGCACCATGTACCGCCAGCCAGTTTTTTTCCTGATGGTAGGGCGGCAGATTTTCCAGCCAGTCAATATCCTCAGCGTCCACTCTGTCTTTGGTCCAGTCCAGCACCCAGCGCCCGGTCGAACTAAAACCTTTGCTTAGGTTATTACTTGCCAGACCGTGGTCGTGGTTACCTTTGATGACGATAAACCCGCTCTGCTGCAACGCCCTGATGCACTTAAGCGGCTCCGGCCCGTAACCGACGATATCGCCTAATACAATCCCGCTTTGAATATTCCACTGTTTCAGCTGGTTTAATACAGCATCAAGTGCTTGATAGTTGCTGTGCACATCCGCCAGTATCGCAATCTGTTCGTCAGACCCAGGGCGACGAATCGCAGACCGGGCTGTTTGTGGGGTATCGCTTTGCCGGCGCTGTTTTACTGGCAAGGCCAAGCCACGCAAGAAACCGGCCCGGCGTTCGCGTTGTGCATCATTTGCCAGATACAGCAAAACAAGCTGGCGGTGAATCACCTCCAGCCACTGACGATCCTGGAAAAACTCCATGATTTGTTGTCTGAAAAGAGCACCGATGTTTTCGGCAAATTCAGGCGTAATCCATTCCATACGCCGAAACCAGACCGCGACCGCCTGTGAGAAGGACATGAAACGATCCCAACGGTAGAGATCATCATCGAGATAGTACAGCCGTTTTTGTTCATCAACAGCGAAGTTTGACAACCCCTCGTCGAGCCGTAATTCATGCTCGATGGCAAACTGGCAGTACAGCCGCCCCCACGTATTAAAGCAAGCCAGCCGCTCGCGCTCTGTCATTGTGTCCAGACCCATGTGCAGCGGTGTCAGGCGAGGCGTAATACTAGCGATTATCGTCTCATCCTGTTGCTGTAAAAGCAGCCAGGTTTTAGCGGGGTGGTAGATGTCCCAGGCACGCTCTTTGGCAAGTCTCCGTTCAATCCAGCGGCGGCTGTCCTGCGGCGAAAAGTGGTACTCCTGGCGCAGCTTCAAAACATGCGTATCACTGGCAAAGATGCCAGTTGCGGGGCGGCCGGTAAAAGCTTCACCGTGTTGCAGGGGTTGCCTGTGGCGAGTCAATAAGTCAGCGACGACTGAGGCTTCGATCGACTGGTTCGGATCGATAGCGGAAACTCTGTCTATCGTTGCTGTTGTTATATCAGGTTCTTTAATGGGTTTCATAGTCAGCAAAATAGCGGCTATCCCGCAAGCAGCTGGCCCGTATCAGACAAGGCCAGCCCATATTGTGTCACGCTGTTTATGTCACGCTAAGGGCGATGCCGGTTAATCGTCCCGATCTATTCCGCTTAAAATATCACCAGCGGCGCGCTGCAGCAGCAAGGTGTCAAAACCGGTGAGAATCAAGCGGTAGCCACGTTTGATCATGTCATTTGCCAGCTCATTGTTGAGCGCCAGACCGCCCAGTGTCAGCGAGCTTTTTTGGATCACTTTTTCGGCCTTGGCGATGCCAGCCTGAACTTCGTCATGATCGGCCCCATCACGGTAACCGTAGCTCATGGCCAGATCGAAAGGGGCGATCAGGCAGGCATCAACACCCGGCACTTTGACAATATTTTTAATATCATCAATTGCGTCTTTATGCTCGATCAGCAGGATACACAGTATTTCCTGGTCTGCCGGATCAGCATAAGTCTGCATCTCCAGCCCGAAGCGCAGAGGCGCGTAAAAAGGGCCAAAACCACGCTCACCAACCGGCGGATAGCGCAGTGACTGCACCGCAGCTTCCGCATCGGCCGCACTGCGGATCATCGGGAAAATAATACCCATTGCACCGGCATCCAGCACCGGCTTGACCAGCCAGTGCACATTCCAGGGCACCCGCACGATAGGCGCAGCGCGCGTACCATTGGTGGCGGTAATCATGGCGTGCGCTGACTCTATGCCAATCGGGCCGTGTTCCATATCGATGAACAGCCAGTCGAAACCACAAGCCGCAAGCACCTGGGTGGTATGGATACTGGGCATGCTGACCAGCATCCCGACGCTCGGTTTATCCTCGGCCAGTCTGGCTTTAAGTGGGTTGATAGGGCTTTTCTTATTCTTTTTGATTTCGCCATAATGAAAAAACCTCCTATAGTGAAAGTAATTAATAAGAGTAGGTTTAAACTCGATTGGCAGCAAGTATTCCTGCGTCTATACGAATATCGCCACCGGCAACGCCAAAAGCCTGTTTCGATATCCATCTGGTGAAAGCGCAGGTTTTGAATTCCGTTCATCGACGCTCGGCAGGACGATCCGCGTTGCTGACGCCTATCAGGCCAGATCGTCCTTGCCTTCGCTTAGTCGACTTTTTCGTTCAGGAGGTCACCGATGCATGCATCAATCTGTTCACGGTCCGATGCGGTCATGCAAAACATCGTGAAATGCGCCCAAAGGCTATCCACCACGCGGAACTCGCTGTTCGGGATCATCTTTTGCTCAGCTTCGCAGTCCTTTGGCGGAAAAACATATCGTTAGAAAACGGCACGACGTAAGTCTTCGCCTTAATACGCCCGAGCGCCGCTTTGAGATCGCCACCCGTGTGCCGACTGACATCACCGTGCCGCCACTTCCAACCCATCCAGATCAGGTTATTGGGATCCATGGGAGCGAAGTACGCTTCCCAAAAGCGGTGCAGAAAATCCTCCAGTGAAGTAAATCCAGCTTCTCGCCATGCCTCTTGGTTGTAGAAATCCTGGCATAGCCCCATCACTGACCAGATCTGCGCATGCCGCCGCAGACCAGCATGTACGTCACTCTGATGCTTGTAGAAGCCGTTGTTCCAGGCGGGGTCGGACTTGAGCGCATCCTCGTGGGACCGCACAAAAAGGTAGTCGTGGGCGGTCGTCTTGGCTGTGCCGGCAAACGGCAGCGCGCGTTTCACCATGTCGGGAAACCGTACAGCCCATTCATAGGTCTGTTCGGCCCCCATTGACCAGCCGAGCACCAGTTCCAGGCGCTCGATGCCAAAATGCTCTGTCAGTAACCGATGCTGCGCCCGGACATCGTCGCCAATGCTTACATTCGGAAATGCGCCGCCATTGAAGGGTGGCGGTGTGTTACTGGGCGACGATGAAAAACCGTTAGCGAACTGCCCCGGCAAGATGATGAAATACTTGCCCGGATCGATCGGCCGACCCTCGCCGATAAACATCTCCATCGCCTTCGGGGTTCCCGACCACATATGCGGGAACAGGATCACATTATTTTTCGCTGCGTTCAGCGTGCCATGGGTTTTGTAGGCAAGCCTGGCGTTGGGGAGCGTGATACCGCTCTCCAAGGTGTAATCGCCTAATTCGAAAATCTCATGCGGACCGTGTCGTTCTTCAGTGTAATAGTCGGTCGTAGACATATCTTTATCTCCTCCGTAAAGATGAGGCCGAAATCATTTCAAATGAAGTCGGATCAGCCTGTCTCGATGAGTTGGTGCGGCATACTGAGATGACACACATTTGAACCAGGCTGTTTTCATTCTACACCCGCTCGTGCGGGCGAAATTGGTTTATGGCACGGCCCGTCTTTCATGACTATCCGTCAGAACCTGGATTAAACGCTTGGTGCGTAAAACGATCTGTTTTTCCAAAAGCGGATTGATGCACGATACGGTTATCAGCTTGCTGATTAATCAAGTTGAGCTTAAGCGCGACATTCATGCCAAATCACGGGCTTTATTAACTACCATTTTTTATATAAAAATCAGTATGATAAAATACAAAATAACTAGCTTTACTTGACCACATCAGGTTGTAGAATTCAAACTTGTTAAGTTCATAATTTTTAATAACTATCAAATATCATGAAGCTAAAAACTGCAGCATTAGCATTACCAATAGTCATTTGTGGATCAGCGTTGGCTGAACCGCCGCCGGGATATTACGTGGATCTAGATCCAACCAACAGCGAGACGCTGCGCGCCAGCCTGCACGCCATCATTGATGATCATACCTGGTACCCCTATACCGCATCGGATACGGATACCTGGGATATTATAAATTTGGCTGATGAAGATCCGCAGAATTCGGCAAACATCATCGATATTTACAAAAATGCCTCGTACCCTAAAATCCCCGGCGGGGTAGGCGACTATAACCGCGAACATTCGTGGCCCAACTCTTACGGTTTCCCGGATAACCATTCGGGCAACTACCCGTATACCGATGTGCATCACCTGTTCGCAAGCGATGCAAGCTATAACTTGTCACGCTCAAACAAACCTTTCCGTTATTGCAATTCAGAATGCCTAGAGCAAGTAACGCTCGAAACCAATGGACAAGGCGGTGGTATGGGTGTCTATCCAGGCAACTCTAACTGGACGACCGGCATGCGCGAAAAGGGCACCTGGGAAACATGGGGCAAACGCCGGGGCGATGTTGCCAGAGCGCTTATGTATATGGATGTACGTTATGAAGGCGGCACACACAGCATTACCGCTCACGCCGAACCTGATTTGATTTTAACGGATAACCCGGCACTCATAACCACCAGCGATGGCAACAGTGATGTCGGATATATGGGGTTATTAACCGACCTGTTGGACTGGCACGACCAGGATCAAGTCAGTATTGACGAGCAATATAGAAATGATGTGGTGTATGAGTTCCAGGGCAACCGCAACCCGTTTATTGACTATCCCGAATTAGCAGAATGCGTATTCCTTGGCAGCTGCGATCATCTCAAATGCTCCAGCCAAAACGTATCGCTGATTGGTATTAAATACGTGGCAGAATCACCTGCATGTAGTGCGACAGGTTCTCTAAAAGCAGGGTCTGTTACTGTAGCGGCTGGTGCAGACGTGACCTATTCCGCTCCAGTTGTCACACTGACAGCCGGTTTTACAGTTAAATCGGGTGGTGTATTGCGGATAGTAAACCCTTGACCGGAATATCAAGGGTTTGCGCTGATCATATGCGAGCAAACTGAGGTTTTTTGCAGATCCTAGTGTCTAATTTTTAAATTAACGATGGTATTTCGAAATTGAGATCCCTTGACTTCGCGTTTGCGCCAGGCAAAAGGTGACGCGTTTTGATTGTAAGCGGCGGTGAAGTCGCGAATCGCCTGAATCAGCTGCTTAAAACTTCCGAAGCTGGCATTTTTCAGAGTTTTGCGCTGAAAAATGCCAAGCCAGATTTCAACCTGATTGAGTCAACTGGCGCTCGTCGGTGTGAAGTGAAAGGTGACGTTGGGGTGTGCAGCCAGCTATTCCTCATTCTTCTTGTGAGTGCTTGTTGTGGTCTGATCTGACCGGACACCTCGCTAAGATGGTTATTAAACTACCGAGTGAGGTGAAGCATGACAACAGAGAGCACACGACGCAGGTTTACGCCTGAATTTAAGAAGGATGCGCTGGCCGGGTTCAGGTTCGCTTGGCCGCCAAGATGGTCCTGCATAACTTCTGCATCTGGTTGAATCAGCAATGGGGTCGCCCACCGCTCGCCTTCGCCGATCTGGTTGCGTGGTAGCATGCGGCCATCTCACACCAAGCGTTTCAGAATTTTTTTATACTTGACCAAGTATTTTTCAAATTTTGTGATATTCATCACAGACAATGATACTCGGAGTGCGATAAACCTTAAATATCAACTGAAGACCGAACAAATTACAAGTTGGATTTAGTAATCAGAGCAGGTCCCTCTTTTTGAACCTGCTCCTCTAGTCAAGCTTGATAAAGCCAAACCTGCTGCAAAGCAGGGACGGAAAGTTACGGGTCTTAGCACTAAGATAGCCGGGCTGCCAAGTTTATGGGTGAAATCCATAAATACGGCGGCTCGGTTTTTTTTGTTCTGGTGGGGCCATAGCTGTCACTGACCCGATGATGTCTGCGTGGAGTGAAAGGCCGACAGAGCACTAGCCGAAGAGTTTTGACAGGATCGAGGTAGATTTACAAGAAAACACAATTAAGGGGTGAGTTATAAAGTTACGATTGTCGAGCTATTAAAATAAAGTTTTTTATAAAACATACGCATGGGGATATCGGACAATGAACATAGAAACTATTGCTACTCGATATTTCATACTTTCCGTTAAAATATTTGTCACTTTCTCTCTCTTGTCTATAGGGACAGCACAAGAATATTCTGCCCAAACTGGCCCTAATATTATTGTCAATGGCGGATTCGAAGAACCCGAAATTCCGCCAGGATTTCAGGTTTTCTCCTCAATACCTGGTTGGACAGTGCTACCGGGCCGTCCAGATTTCGAGGTGCAGTCTAGCGGTAACTTCGGAACACCTTTCGCAGGTAATCAACATGTAGAGTTAGATGCGTTTGCCTCTTCCGGGATCTTTCAAGATATCCCAACGGAACCGGGCCTTATCTACGAATTGAGTTTCGCATTTTCGGCACGACCACAGACACCGTCATTGGACAATGTGCTACGGATTTCCTTTGGAGGAAATCAGCTCGCTGAGCTTGCCGAAGATGGCTCTGGGAATGCAGATACCGTATGGACTGTTCACAAGTTCGTGGTTACGGGTAGTTCTGAAAGCACGACACGGCTTGCATTCGAGGACTTGGGCCGTGCAAACACACTCGGTACTTATATTGACGAGGTTCGCCTTGTCGAAACATTAGCGGCACCACCAACAGTCGATATAATCGTTTCCCCAACGAATATTACGATAAGCGAGCCAGCTGGCCAGGAAAGCTTTACTGTTACACTCTCCAGTGAACCAGGTGCTAACGTAACTATTGCGTTATCGAGTTCAAATTCTCAGTGTTCCGTTAACATCGCATCTCTTTCGCTCAATAGCGTTAACTGGGATACCGGGGCTACCGTATTAGTTTCTGCCACTAATGATAATGTGGCGGACGGCAGCCAAGCTTGCATTATTGAAACCGCACCTTCCGTAAGCGCTGATGCTAGCTTTGATGGTATTAATCCCGACGATGTAACTGTGACAGTACGCGATGATGATGCGGTTGGAATCGAAATTAATCCAACGAGTTTAACCATCGGTGAGCCGGATAGATCAGCGGCTTTTAACGTCAAATTAATGAGTGAACCATCAGCTGATGTAAATATTGGCCTATTGACTAACAATAATGAGTGCTCGGTAGCACCGGCTTCTCTTAGGTTAACGGACGCGAACTGGCAAAGTGGAGTATCTGCAACAGTAACAGCACTGGATGACGCCGTCGTTGATGGGAATCAAACGTGCATCATTCAAACCGCACCGGCGGTAAGCAACGATAATAATTACGCTGGAATTGATGCCGCTGATATTATTGTTATTGTCCAAGATAATGACACGATAATTTTGCCCCCTCAGGTCCCTACAATGTCACTGATAGGGTTGGCATTGACAGGACTCGGATTGCTAGCGATAACTTTATTAGCAATAGCAGGTAATGTGCGCAGCTCCAGTAAGCATACGTGATTTAGTAAGCCTATATGGGAAGCATTATGAAACATACGATTGTTGTTTCCTTTTTAAAACACTATCAATTGCTGATGACACCCATCACCGTCTGCTCATATCGCATCATAGTTGGAGCGTTGCTCATGCTCTTGGCGATCCTACGAGCTAGCGCATTGCCGATTGATAAAGACAATAGCCTTCTTATTGCACAAGCATTGGTTAGCGCTGAGCACGACCAAGATGCGGCGTATAAACACTATGAGGACATCCGAAAGAGTCTTGATGTGGCTATTCTGATCGGTGAAGGCGGCTTCGTCAGCGCTGGCGGTACTACCCCACAGTCATTTCAGCCACGCGCTGGACAAGGCAATGCGTTAGTGAGTATTACGCAGTCGCAGGCTCAGCCGAGTGCCACTGGGTTGCTTAACATCTCCTACAATGGTTTGGTGCCTGCAACAGGGACTATTGCAGGTTTTATCGTTACCGCCGATGCCCCGACCGCCAGCCAATTCGTGATTACCGCAGAAACCCTCGGCTTACCCGACCCTGAGATAGAGCTGTTTGAAATAACGCAGAATGGCAGTATTGAAAGAGCCACCAACGATAACTGTACCCAAGATCTCAGCGCGCTGGTCGGTCGGGATTTTCGTAACGGCGTCAATGCCTGTCTGAACGAAACTCTGCCTCCTGGGCTTTATTTCGTATCCGTAACGGATGTTGGTGGGGCGAGCGGCAAGGCGCTCATTAGTATTACGCAACCGTCGGGTTCAGTACCTGCTTTACTCAATCTCTCTTATAACGGTCTCGTAGAAGTGGCAGGGATACGATTAGGCTTTATCGTGGGAAGTACACAAACGTTCGCATTGACGGCAGAAACGCTAGGATTACCCGACCCGGCTATGACACTTTATCAGATCACCCCTGAGGGTAACCAGATCGTTGCATCGAATGATAATTGCGAGCAAGATCTGACCGCGCACGTCGGTCGGGATTTTCGTAATGGCGAGGACGCCTGTTTGTTGTTAACCCTTGAGCTGGGTCTCTACTTTGTGGAGGTTGTCGGAAAAGAGATCAGTAGTACTAATTGCGTCGATATTGCCGGTGCCTGGGACGGGGCGGAAACGGTGACGATTACCTGCACGGTAGACGGAGATACAGACACTGATACGCAAAGTAGCACGGGAATCATCGCTATTGAGCAAAATGAATGCCGCATTAGCTACAAAGCGCCAGGACTCGGTACGACGAGATCAGGGACTGTCGATGGCAATCGTGTCAGTGTGTCGGGACCCTTTGCCGTAGCCCTTAATCCCAGTGTGACTTTTTCCCGCAACGAAGCAACCGCAGAGGGTACTGTCGATGGCGATCAGATGATACTAAATGGCTCTGGCGTTGTCAGCGGCACGGACAGTGGTGTGAGTTTCTCATGCCGCGGTAACTCGCGAGGGACATTTACGCGTTTAAACTCTACCGGTGGCACCTGTGAGGATGTGGCCGGCACCTATCGTGGAACCTATACGTCAAACTACTGCGATGGAGAACGTTACTCCGGTACATTTAGTGCCATCGTGAATCCACAAAACTGTGCGATTGAATTTACCACTTCTGACGGTAACCTCGGTAGTGGTGTCGTCAAGGAGAGTACCTTCCAGATCAGTACTAACGACTTGGAATGTGGCGCGGTAACCGGCAGTGGTTCCATCAGTGGTAATTCGATATCGGGCAGCTATCGCTTTAGCCTCGGTGGTAGTGGTTCTTTCTCTGGGTCTAAGCAATAGGGAAGCTATTGATATAATTATAAAGAAAGTGCAGGCGGTCGAGATGGCACTCAATGGGCGTACCGCCCGAGTGCTGAAGATCAACAAAGGCACCGTAATCAGCGCCTTGAAAAAAAGCGAGCCGACTTGTGATCGTCAATCCCGCGGGTGGTGAGATACTCGCCCAAGGCGATCGGACGGTGAGGCTGGAACGGGCCGTAGAAATGGACGAACAGTGGTCGTTTGTCGGGCGCAAGGCTAATCCGCGCTGGCCGTGGTATGCCGTGGATCATGCCACCAATTCAGAACCTGGATTAAACGCTTAGCCCGTAAAACGATCTGTTTTTCCAAGCGCGAGGTGATGCACGATACGGTCATCGGCTTGCTGATCAACAAGGTCGAATTCAAGCACGACATTCATACTGAATTACAGGTTTTACCCATCACTCGGGGACAATTCGGCATCGGATCAGTTTTACTTGCTATATCGACGCCTCAGTATAAATTATTTCCTTACATTTCTAGGACTACCTACAGAGAGCACGGCGTACCGTGGCCAGTACATCCGAGAAGGTAGCGTGCGGTTTTTGATACTAGGCTGTGGTGTGAATCGGGATCTGACCATCGGGGTTGTAGTGCATGGGCGAACAGGACAATCAGTGGATTCCCCCCCAGTAACTGAGCAACCTTGAAAGAATTGCGGTATAGGACTGATGGGTTCCAGGGCAACCGCAACCTATTTAATGATTATCCTGAATTAGATTCCCGTCAAGGGTTTCGGAGTTTTTCCGGTGCCCGAATACCAAAACAGGACAACACGGTAAATTTGTCCGTATAGCGTCCGGAAAGATTTAATTTCCGGACGCTAGGAATAAGCACTTTTCCCGCCGTTAAAGCCAACCCGAATAAACCAATCAGTCCACCCAATCCCCAGTGATTAAGAGTCGGGATATTCTGTGGCTCGGCCTCGCCCGCCATACTTCCCCGAAATCGAAACGTCGCGGTAATATTCTGGCCTGGTTCCGGGGTGATAATCACACTACCGGTTTGGCACACCGGTTCCGAACAAATGACTTCGTCCAGCGCCCAGTTCGAAGGCGACTGTTTGTTCACGGTGTAGGTTTGACCGGGTAGCAGGTTGGAAAAGGTTTGTGTTTCGCCCGGTTGCAGACTAAAACTCGGCGGGGTCAGTCCTCCCTGGGTGCCGAAATCAAACTCAGTGCCAAGCGCAAAGCCGATCACATTAACACCAATCGTCAGATCGGCCCGCTGGGCATTGGTAAAGGTGCAGGTGACAGGTCTCACTGAGGCCGTGTTGGTAATGGTGCCTGCAATGATATCTGCGATGCTGAATATTGTTTTATACAACAAAGAAGATGATATAATAATACAAATTAAATAATTTCTTCTGCATAAAGCCAAACCAATCAACCAATCCCCCTCATAACTCGGATAGTTTTGCGACATGCTGTCGTGAAGTGGCTTAATTATTAGCGACAGAGCCGTTTTTAAAACAGTTTTGCTCTTGACTGGCATAATGCTCGGGGTTTTTGGTATGAAACAGGTATAGGCTAATGCGTGCGTACTTCATAACACTAATGCTGTTGGCAATTAGCACACCCCTGCAGGCCGAGCTATTGCCGCGTTTTCCGCCGGCTTCTGTCTGGCGACAGGACATAACCGCAGCGAGCCTGCATCCGCAATCCAGCAGCATGATCACAACACTTTCAAATCTGGGGGGATTCGGCAATTCGCGAATGCAGATTGACTTCAGTTTGCACGTCGTGCATGCACCGGTTAGCGCGCCGACCCGCACTATCGTCTGGCCCTCAGGGGGGTATTACTCGCCCGATTGTGAAGCCCTAGGCACTGCCCTGCCCGTTCCCGCCAATGCCGCAATCGAAGGTGAAAGCGGGCTGGTCTGCGATAATGACAATGGCGATTGCCATTTGCTGGTCGTGCAAGGCCAGACGCTGTACGAAGCGTATCGTGCCACAGCACACTCGGCGACGGAGCTGCAAACGCAGTGCCTCGCTATCTGGAATCTTGCCGCAGTCTATCCGCCGCAGGGACGCGGCGAGCATTGCACCAGTGCCGATGCGGCCGGCTTTCCTATCGCACCGTTATTATTCAATGCCGATGAGATCAGTCAGCAACTCGCTCTGGATGCCAGCGGCAACGGTAACCTGGGTCATGCGATTCGCTTTATCCTGCCCAATGCGCGGATGGCCAGCGACAGTAACCTGGGTGGTGTAGCAGGCCGCTTATATGTTCGTCCTGCCTCTCATGCCGGCGGTCCCAGTGGACCACAAACCTCGGTCCCTTACGGGGCGCGTTTGCGGTTGCGCGCGGATTTCCCTTTAACCGGTTATAACCCGGCCACCCGGGTGATTTTAAATACCTTCAAACACTATGGCATTGTGCTGGCTGACGGCGGAACCGTCGCGCTGACCGCAGAAAGTGATTATTACACCACCACAAAATGGGCCGATCTCGGCGTCAACTCCCGCGTGTTTGATCAAACCGCTAACGCCAGTCCGGTTCTGATCAGCGATTTCGAAGTTATTGATACCGGCCCGCGCATCGCAGAAACATACGACTGTGTGCGTACTGTCCTGCCGGACCAGCCGATCCTGCATGATGATTTTGAGTGAGCCTGTCAGGTGCTGACAGAACTTGCTGATCAAAACCCTAGCTCCAGCAGCACTGACAACAAGACGGTTGGAGATAGCACTTTGTGTTTGTAATGCTCCTGAAAACACCTTTGAGCGAAGACGCGCATTTTAACCAGCCCGGTTCGGGTTAGAATACGCTTTCGTCTGTAGAGCAACATTTTTAGCTTATCCGCGCAGGCCAGATATCACCTGCCCTGCTGCACTTAACCGAGCACCAGTATCATCGATCCTAACAGCCAAGCCGTCGTAGGCAGTGCGCTGGCGCAAAGCATTTCAACCCGCGCCACCCTGCGTGCAGCGGCGTGTGTGGGCGCGTTGGCGGCGCTGCTGCCAGATGCCGATGTGTTGATCCGTTCTGACGATGATCCCCTACTGACGTTGGACTTTCATCGTCATTTTACCCATGCCTTGATCGTCAGCCCGGTCGGTGCGCTGATTGCGACGCTGCTGACGTATTTCTTTGTGCGCCGGCGTTTGTCATTCGTACAATGCTATCTGGCTGCATTATTGGGCTATACCAGCGCGCCGCTCATAGACGCCGCCACCAGTTACGGCACGTATCTATTCTGGCCTTTCTCCGACACCCGCATCGCCTGGAATATTATTTCGATCATCGATCCGCTGTTCACCCTGCCTTTGCTTGTATTGTGCGGGCTGGCGTTTAGTATGCGGCGTGTTCGATTAGCGCGTATCGCGGTCGCGTTTGGTATCGCCTATCTCGGTTTTGGATTTATACAGCATCAGCGAGCAGAACAGGCTGCGCGGGCGTTGCTGGACAGTCGTGGCCAGCAGACTGAGCGTCTGACGGTACGCCCCTCGTTCGGCAATCTGCTGGTATGGCGCACGGTTTATGAATATCAGGGGCGTTTTAGCGTAGCTGCAGTGAACATCGGCTTTTTCCAAAAACCCATCTGGTATCCGGGTGGTGAACAGACCGCTGTCGACACCGAAGATTTTGTCGCTGTACCCCCGGATTCGGCACTGGGGCAGGATCTTCAGCGATTTGCGTATTTCTCGGATGGTTACCTGATTCAACACCCCGATCAACCCGGTGTGCTGGGCGATATCCGGTATGCCATGCTGCCGGATTCGGACTTACCGCTGTGGGGCATCAGAATCGATCCGCGCCACCCCGATCAACACGCCGAGTTTGTCACCTTCCGCGCAGCAGGCGATGAGGTCTGGAGCCGGTTTCTTCGCCTGCTACGGCGTGAGTAGCGTTGAAATGAACAATTTTTAATTTTAAAAAAGTGCGACCTGTAAGCCTGGAACCGCATCTTGGAAACAAACCCGGATGGCATTATCAATGCTGGCTTCAGCCTTCAACATCCGTGGTCGGCCGGTCATTGCCCAGCGCAAGTTCCTCGTGCCAGTGGCCGCGTTCATCCTCCCAGATAATTCGGGTCGTCTCACCGGGCTGTTGCTGCTCATCCGCAGCCAGTCGGGCCGCTGCACGTGCCTCGTCGTGGCTTGAAAAGGTCTCGGAGAAGGTTTCGCCCGCTTTATACGCCCAACCGCCATCGTGCTCAACGACATGGTAGGTGACTTTGCTCATCAGAAACTCCAGATATTCGTTGCAATCGGCATTATTATACACCCACCGTAACGTAAGCCTTTGGCCTCTTAAGAAAAACAATCACTATACTCGTCGCAAAGCGCGTGTGTTTCACACCGGCGTGCTGTCAAGTCCATCCTGCCCGGTGGCTGAACAAATACGCGCCAAAAAACTGTTGCAAAAAACGGTCTGCGGCGTCGGGTATCAAAGCTCATCCAGCTTTGCCAGCGTGTCTAACAGGCGTTCAAATTCGCTGTGTCCCAGCACCGCCCGAAATCTGGCCGCAATTGCGATAGCCTGCTCCAGGTGAGCATCAATAATTTGCTGTCCCTTGGGCGTAATCGCCACGGTCTGCCGCCGTCGATCAACATCGTTCGCCATACGGGTGACATAGCCTTTTTCGAGCATTGACTGCACGATGCGGGTCTGGCTGGAAAGCAAAAGACTGGCCCGTTCCGCCAGCAAGGTCGCATCCTGCGGTCCGTATTCCGACAATACCCGCAATACCCGCCATTGCTGTTCCGTGATGTCAGAATCCGCAAGCATTTCACGGATTGGGGCCATTACTTTTTCTCGCGCCCGGATAAGCGCAAACGGCAGTGATCGTGCCGTTGTTGGCAATTCAGTCTGGTTGTCACGTTGTTTGGTTTGGGTCATCACAGGTCCATTCAGTAGTCTTTCCTTAAATCACAAGTTTAGTTGCTATAGCAAGTAATATTATTTAACATAGCAATAATTGGCATGACAATAAATTTCCGGGCTTTCACCCAAAACGGGCACTATTCATCACTACCTGCAGAGGCGCTGGCCATGTCCGAGCTTAAACAGAACATCGAAAAACTAAACGCTTATCTGGCACGGTTTCGCGCCGATGGCATACAAAACCTGATCGGCGGCGAAAGCCGGGCAGCGATCTCGGGGGAGCGCTTTGAGACGATCTCACCGGTCGACGAATCGCTCATCTGTTCCGTCGCCAGAGGGGGAGCAGCGGACATCGACGCAGCGGCAGCAGCAGCCTCGGCGGCCTTTCCGCTCTGGCGTGACATGCCGGCACTGGAGCGCAAGCGGATTCTTATTCGCATCGCTGAGGGCATCGAGGCTCGGGCCGAAGAAATCGCGCTTTGCGAATGCTGGGATACTGGTCAGGCCTTGCGCCTATGGCCAAAGCAGCACTGCGCGGGGCGGAGAATTTCCACTTTTTCGCTGATCAAGTGAGTTCGGCGCGGGATGGCCAGAATCTGCGCTCGCCTACTCTGATGAACATCACCACCCAGGTGCCCATCGGCCCGGTGGGCGTGATCACGCCGTGGAACACGCCGTTCATGCTCAGCACCTGGAAAATTGCCCCGGCGCTGGCCGCTGGTTGCACCGTTGTACACAAGCCAGCCGAACTCAGCCCGGTATCCGCCCGCATTCTGCTTGAAATCGCCACCGAGGCCGGGCTGCCGGCAGGGGTCTGGAACCTGGTCAATGGCTTCGGCGAGGAAGCCGGCAAGCGCCTGACGGAGCACCCGGCGATCAAAGCGATTGCTTTTGTCGGGGAAAGCCGCACGGGCAGCCTTATCAGCAAACAGGGCGCGGATACCCTCAAGCGTATGCATCTGGAACTGGGCGGTAAAAATCCGGTAATTGTCTTCGACGACGCCGACCTGGAGCGGGCGCTGGATGCGGTCATTTTCATGATCTACTCGCTGAATGGCGAACGCTGCACTTCGTCGTCGCGCCTGTTGCTGCAGGATACTATCGCCGAAGAATTCCAGGCCAGATTGATCGAGCGCGTGAACCGTATCAAAATTGGCCATCCGCTCGATCCCGACACCGAGATCGGACCGCTGATCGGCAAAGAGCATTTTGACAAAGTCACCCGCTACTTCGACATTGCCGTGGCGGAGGGAGCAACCGTGGCTGCCGGGGGAACCTGCGTTGGCGACAAAGGGTTTTTCGTACGCCCGACCTTGTTTACCGGCGCTCACAATAAGATGCGCATCGCCCAGGAAGAAATTTTCGGCCCGGTTCTGACCGCTCTCTCATTCTCGACCGAGGAGGAAGCGCTGCAGATCGCCAATGATATTCCGTATGGTCTGACCGGCTACGTCTGGACCAATGATCTGACGCGCGCGCTGCGCATTACCGACCAGCTGGAAGCTGGCATGATCTGGGTCAACTCGGAAAATGTCCGCCATCTGCCCACGCCATTTGGCGGGATGAAAGCAAGCGGGATCGGCCGCGATGGCGGTGACTGGTCGTTCGGATTTTACATGGAACAAAAACATATCGGCTTTGCGCTCGGGGCCCACCGAATTCCGCGTCTCGGTGCTTAAACCCACACCGGAGGAAGCTAAAATGGGAGCTATCGTACTCGCTGCCAAAATGACTCATGTGCCAACCCTGCTGATGTCCGAACAGCCGGGCCGCCTCGCAGGCAAACGCCAGGCCGCCATTGACGGCCATTACGAGATCGCCCGCCGCGCCAAAGCGCTCGGCGCGGATACGGTCGTGATCTGCGACACTCACTGGCTGGTTAATGCCGGTTATCACATTAATGCCAATCATCATTTCGAGGGCGTGTTTACCTCGAATGAATTCCCGCAATTCATCCAGGATTTACCCTACCGCTACGAAGGCAACGCCGCACTGGGCGACGCTATCGCCGCCAAAGCCACCGCAAAGGGCGTGTTTACGCTCAGTCACCAGCTCGACAGTCTGGAACTGGAATACGGCACCCTGGTACCAATGCGGTTCATGAGCCGTCAAGCAGATTTCAAGGTAGTCTCTATCGCGGCCTGGTGTAACGTGCACAGCCATGCAAGCTCGCGCCGGTTCGGTGCAGCCATTCGCGAGGCCATTGAGGAAAGCGACAGTAAGGTACTGCTGGTCGCGTCCGGCTCACTCAGCCACAAAATCTGGGCCAATGAAGACTATGAAGCAAACAACGGTACCTTTACGATCTCCTCGGAATTCAATCGGCAGGTGGATTTGCGCGTGCTGGAATTATGGCAGCGTGGAGACTGGCCGACTTTTGTCAACATGTTGGGCGATTATGCCAATGCCTGCTGCGGCGAAGGTGCCATGCACGACACTGTGATGTTGCTCGGCGCGCTGGGCTGGGACCAATACACCGGCAAAGGCGAGGTAGTGACCGAGTATTTTCCAAGCTCGGGTACCGGCCAGGTCAATGTCATCTTCCCGGTCATCTAATGCAGCGTCACCGCAACGCCCACTGGCGCGGGTGCGCGCTTTGATCCACCGAACATCCTTGCTGATCGACGCTGATGGGCCCGGCAAATTCATCGATACCGAAGCTGACGCAACACGAGCCGGACACCAATCTGCATGAATGCAATTATTTTAACCGCTTAGGGCAGTATTATGGCTAAATTCACCACCGGCGAAGTGATCGCCAAATCCTTGATCCAGAACGGTGTAGACACCGTGTTCGGCATCCCCGGCGCGCATATGTACGATTTTAACGATGCACTGGCGCGCGAGGGCGAGGCGATCCGATTTATCCATACGCGGCACGAGCAGGGTGCCGGCTATATGGCGTATGGCTATGCCCGTGCCAGCGGCAAAACGGGCGTTTACACCGTCGTGCCAGGCCCCGGCATGCTGAATTCCGGGGCAGCCCTGTGCACCGCGTATGGGGCGAACACGCCGGTTTTCTGCATCACTGGCAACATCATGTCTCATTTAATCGGGCAAGGCCGTGGTCAACTGCATGAACTGCCCGATCATCTGGCCACCCTGCGCAGCCTGACCAAATGGGCCGAGCGCATCAATCATCCGACCGAAGCCGCCGAAATCATGGCACAGGCATTCCGGCAGATGCATTCCGGCCGCAAACGCCCGGTTGCCGTCGAAACCCCGTGGGATGTATTCGGCCAGGCCGCCGAACTGACCCTGGATGCTGACGCCTCTGCCATTGCGCCGCCGCCTGCTGACCCCGATCAGATCGAAGCGGCGGCAGCGCTGATTGCCACGGCCAGGAATCCATTGATCATGGTCGGCGGAGGCGCGCTGGATGCCGCAAACGAGGTGCGCGCGTTGGCCCGCCTGCTGCAGGCACCGGTGACCGCTCACCGCAGCGGCAAAGGCGTGCTGCCGGAAGATGATCCCCTGGCCCTGTTGCCGCCCGCCGCATGGCGATACTGGCCCAAATGCGACCTGCTAATCGGCATCGGCAGTCGACTTGAATTGCAGCATTTCCGCTGGCGCTGGTTCCCGGCAGGGCTGAAAACGGTACGGATCGATATCGATCCGACCGAAATGGTGCGCCTGAAACCGGAGGTGGGCGTAGTGACGGATGCCGCCCTTGGAACACGCGCGCTGATCGCTGCGCTGGAGAAGCGTATCTCCCGACGGGCCGACCGATCCGGGGAATTCACCGCCTACAGCCAAGATGCAGCAAAAGCGCTGACGTCGGTACAACCCCAGGAAAGCTATCTGAAAGTCATCCGCGAAGTATTGCCACGTGACGGTTTCTTCGTGGAGGAGATCAACCAGGTCGGTTTCACCGCCCGCATGGCTTTCCCGGTTTATGCCCCCCGCCAATATGTAACCTGCGGCTACCAGGACAATCTGGGTTTTGGTTTTAACACCGCCTTGGGCGTAAAGGTAGCCAAGCCCGATCATTGTGTGGTCTCGGTCTCCGGCGATGGCGGTTTCATGTTCGGTGTACAGGAGCTCGCCACTGCCGTTCAGCAGGGTATCAACGTCGTCAGTATCGTGTTTAATAACTCGGCTTATGGCAACGTTCGGCGCGATCAGCAGCAGCATTATGGCAACCGTCTGCTCGGCGCAGATCTGCACAATCCAGACTTCGTGGCGCTGGCAGAAAGCTTCGGCTGTATCGGCCTGAAAGCGACTAATCCAGCAGCATTGAAAACGGCTCTGGAAAAGGCGTTTGCTGCCGACGCCCCCGTCGTGATCGAAGTCCCTGTGCCGACCGGGAGCGACAGCTCGCCGTGGCCTTTTATTCACCCTGCCCCACCCAAAGCACATTAGTACATCGCTGTGAATAGGCTTTCAGCAACTCGGCTTGCTCGGTCCAGCGGAAGGGTTTTAGCCAGAGTAAGGCTTCCTGCCTATGGCAAACCGCCTCTCGGCTCCGCCTATTTTTCTTGCAGATCAGTCACCAGCTGCTGAACGGCCTGCTCTGGTGACATCATCGAATCGCGCCAGAATTCGGTTAAATTCGCACCAAGTGCGCCAGATTGAACATGAGCTGCCACTAAGGACGGCGCGGGCACCACGGCATTGTCATCTCTGATGATTTTAATACCTATTTGGGCACAGTGATCAAAACCGTCCATGTCTACGTTTTTATTAACGGGAATAGAGCCTTTGACGAGACTGAATGCGTGCTGAATTTCCGGCGATAAAATATGCTCAGCGATAAGCCGTTGCGCGGCTTGCTGTCTGAGATCGGTGGTTTTTGCAAAAGCAAACGCATCGATGACGGTAACATAGGCCAACCCGTTACCGGGTGCGAGTTGGCAATCGAAATCTTGCCCCACTATTTTGCCAGCAGCGAGAAACTCGCTTTTAGCCCAATCCCCCATAAATTGGACGGCTGCCTGATCATTAATAACTAGTCGGGTTGCTTCATCCCAACGCAGTTCTGATCCATCCGGGGGTGAGTATTGTCGCAATGCTCCCAGTATTTGCATCGTTTGCAATAGCATTGCTGGGTTCAAACCAGCGCGATTACCGCTGATCAGCTGAAGGTAGGTTTTACGTCCACCGATGCCAATCAAAATATCGGTAAACAGTATACGCAACTGCCAACCACTGGCACCAATCGCGAGAGGGAGATAGCCGGCTGCTTTGATGCGCGGTGCTTGCAGAAGAAATTCATTCCAGTTGCGAGGATAAGCTAAATTCAATTGACGATAGATGGCACGATTGTACCAGGCCCAGTTCTCACCATGAA
>JAWKZG010000011.1:0-198753 GCA_041396125.1 Gammaproteobacteria bacterium
TTCGAGCTGGCAGTCAATCGGGTCATGGGCTTTTGCGCCAGTTGTCATCAGCGCCAGGGTGAGTGAAAGTGCAGCGCCTTTAAGAATATGATTGTGTTCCATGTCAGTTCCTTTGTCGTGTTTAAGAAGCAAAAAATTGTACTTATAACCTTATGAATTAACTGGCATGTTTTATGAGTATTTATGAAGCGTCTGTAGCGATAGATAAGAAATTCTCAGCCCACAGGGCTTATCGCCCGTTTGTTCACTGGATTCCCGCCTGCGCGGGAATGACGGAGGTAGGCCATCTTTCCCAAAATCCGTGCTCGCTGGATTCCCGCCTGCGCGGGAATGACGGGGGTAGGTCATCTTTCCCAAAATCCGTGCTCGCTGGATTCCCGCCTGCGCGGGAATGACGGAGCACGAAAGGCCTTTCCCGCAGAAACCGAAAAATTGTCGATTTTGTGACGAACATTACAGCCTTGGCCGGATCAGATAGGTAATAGTAGTCATTATGATTGTGGGAAGAAGCCGGTTCTTTGCGGGTCTACGCAAGTCTCGATTACAACAAATATCCCTGTAAGTGTTATTATTTATGCTATGTGATGAGCTGGATTTCATCCCATTTCTGAATCAAAATTGGAAATAAACTCTAGTCAGGACGATACTATGCTGCTACCACCTATTAAGAATTACGCGGCCTTTTGCCTGTCTGTTATTTTGCTTTTCAGTGTTGGCAGCTTTAGCGTTCGGGCTGCTTCCGGGCCTGTTATCAGCACCGGTGCTGAACATGCCTGTGCTGTCCTGAACGACAGCTCCATAGGCTGTTGGGGGCTTAACCTGTCTGGTCAGAGCAACCCGCCGGCCGGGTCATTCAGCCAGGTCAGCAGCGGCGGTTATTTCACCTGCGGTCTGCGAACCAACAGCAAAATCGAGTGTTGGGATTCCTTGCAGCTTTTTCCGGACGGCACCTATATTCAAGTCAGCGCCGGCGAAACCTTCGTCTGCGCCCTGCGCTCTGACAACAGCATTGTCTGCGATGACGGTCAGGATTTCCCCGACCCGGTAGCACTGCCCCCGAGTGGCGCTTTCAAACAGATCAGCGCAGGGACGGATCATGCGTGTGGCATCAAGGCCAATGGCGTTGTCAGTTGTTGGGGCAACAATGATTCCGGTGAAACCGACGCACCCGCTGATACCTTCGTGGCCGTCAGTGCCGGTGATAACCATACCTGCGGCATCCGCCCCAATGGTCTGCTGGCATGCTGGGGTGCCAATGACGATGGTGAGGCCAGCCGCCGGATGGCTCATTTAAACAGGTCAGCGCGGGGGATCACAGTTGCGGCGTACGCGACTGACGGCACCCTGAGCTGCTGGGGCTTGAATCATGTGGGGCAAGCCTCGCCACCCGCCGGGACATTTGTCCAGGTCAGCGCCTCTTATTCGTTTTCCTGTGCGGTTCGCACTAACGGTGAACCCGTCTGCTGGGGCGTCGATGATACGGGTCGCCTGACGCCACCCGGCCCGGATGGCTCACTGGTCCACCTTACCGCTGGCGATACCCATAATTGCGGGTTGCGCAATGACGGTCTGGTGCAGTGCAGCGGTAGTGATAATGCCGCGCAGTCAACGCCGCCGGGAGGCGAGTTTATACAAATAGATGCCGGTGGCATTCATAATTGCGGCCTGCGCCCGGACGGTACGGTTGCCTGCTGGGGTGATAATCAGCTCGGACAATCCAGCCCACCGGAAGGTGCTTTCTCGCAGCTCAGCGCCGGGGGTAGCCATACCTGCGGTCTTCGCAGCGACGGTCAGGCCGAATGCTGGGGTAATGACGGCGATGGCCAAACGCTCTCGCCAGGCGGCTCGTTTACACAAATCAGCGCCGGCACATGGCACACCTGCGGAGTGCGCAACGATGGTCAGGCAGAATGCTGGGGCTATGACGGTGATGGCCAGGCGAGTCCGCCACCTGGCAGCTTCTCGCGCGTTATGGCAGGCCGTTTTCATACTTGTGGCCTGCTGACCAGCGGTGCGGCTATTTGCTGGGGCTGGGATGCCTTTGGCCAGGTCAGCGAAGTGCCGGCAGGTGCTTTTATCGACCTCGATGTTGGCGCCCGCCACAGTTGCGGTATCCAAAGTGATGGAGCGATGGCCTGCTGGGGTGACAACCGCACCGCACAAGCAGCCCCTCCGTCCGGCCAGTTCAAAGAAGTCAGTGCGGGTTTTGTACATAATTGCGCCATTCGCACCAACGGCAGTGTTGCCTGCTGGGGCTATGATGGTGCCGGTTTCATTCTTGTGCCTAATGGACTAAGCGCCAAGGCCAGCTTGTTTCAAGCGCCACCGCTCAACATTAGCGCAACCCGGCTGCTCAATATCTCGACGCTGGGCTTCACGTTCAATCGGGGTCTGGAAGCCGGTTTTATCGTCCAGGGTGGTAATCAGCGCTTTGTGCTGATGGGTGAAAATTACGGCGATATGACGAACCCGCAATTGCGCCTGCTCAATCTGTCCACCGGCCAGGTGATTGAACAAAATGAGCGCTGGCGTGAACACCCGACAGCTAACGAGGTGGAAACCACTCTGC
Source organism: Gammaproteobacteria bacterium (assembly GCA_041396125.1). Classification (GTDB taxonomy): domain Bacteria; phylum Pseudomonadota; class Gammaproteobacteria; order Competibacterales; family Competibacteraceae; genus JAWKZG01. The sequence continues at coordinate 2,570 of JAWKZG010000011.1, forward strand.
GCGCACCCGACAACGACAATGATGCCGCGTTTGCCATTACCCTGGCACAGGGCCTGTATGTCGCCGAACTGACCGATGCCGGTGGTCAGGGCGGCACTGGACTGGTCAGTGTGACAGCGACCGATGAGGATCAGTTTCAGCAGACCTATCCGCTGAATATCTCCACTCGCGGCCCCAGCCCCATGGCAGCCGGCTTTATCGCTTTCGGTGCCGAATCCCGCTGTTATGTGATTAAAGCCGAAGGCCCCACGCTGGGCGGCGGTAACAGCACGGTCAGCGACCCGGCTCTGGCTGTTTACAGCTACGATCTGGCCAGCGAAGGGTTTGCCCTGATTGACGCCAGTGACGACTGGCAGGATCACCCCAGCGCCAACCTGATTGCCCAGGCTTTTGCCCCGGTCGATAGTAAAGAGGCCGCACTGGCGCTACGTCTGCCGCAAGGCATTTATTTTGCCGAACTGTATAGCACCCGTTCCAGTGAGGAAGGTCAGGACAGCATTATCAGCATTACGGAATTGCCGGAAAGTCTGCTGAATCAGGGCAACTGCGATCTGACTCGCACCGCCACCGTAGCGCCTGTGCTGGATGACGGTCCGCCAGTCATAAATGATCCCGATCCACCACCGCCCAAGCAGTCGCTGACCGCGTTTGTCAGCCAGCCACAGAGCAACAGCAACTTCGCTGTAGGACAATTTATCGAGTTCAAGGCAACCGCCAAAGCAGAACCCGAAAACGCGCAGGTTAATTATCAGTGGGATTTCGGCGGCAATGCCAGTGTTACCATGACCTCTGAGCGAACTGCCACAGTGCGCTATGTTGGCGCAGGCACCAAAACCGTCACCTTAAAAGCCAGTGCTAACGGATTGACAGAAACCGCTACGGTTACCGTTACTATCCGGGAGCGCGAATCGGGGGGTAAATGAAAACGGGGGCAGAGGGTGAATAAAAAAGGGGGGACAAATAAACTATCCGGGTGGCATTTACGCCTTCTTAATCACGTGCTAGTCGAGTTTTAATTTCGTGTCAAAAACGGACAAGCTACCAATCATTCCGGGCTATGACGTCAAGCGCATGATCGGCCAGGGCGGCATGGCCATGGTCTATCTCGCCGAACAGCGCACACTGCAACGTCTGGTAGCTTTAAAAATCATGTCACCTGCGCTCAGCGCCGACGATACGTTTACCAGCCGTTTTCTCAAGGAAGGCGCTACCGCGGCTAATTTGGCGCACCCCAAGATCATCAAGGTTTTTGACTCCGGCGTTCATGATAATCATTACTATATCGCGATGGAGTATCTCAGCGGCGGCACGCTGAAAGATAAGCTCAAAACCCTGTCGATACCGGACGCGCTGCAAATCCTGAAAGATATGACTGATGCCCTGAGCTACGCTCACGAGCACGGCGTGGTTCATCGTGATATCAAGTCGCAAAACATTTTAATGTACCCGGACGGCACGCCGATTCTGTCCGATTTCGGCGTTGCCAAAGCGCTTGATGGCAGCACCGCGTTGACCCGCTCGGGCATGGCCATCGGCAGTCCGGGTTATATGAGCCCGGAACAGCTGCGGGGTTTGCCGATTGATGGCAGAACCGATATTTATGCCTTGGGCATCCTGTTCTATGAAATGCTGATGGGCGAGCTGCCTTACCAGGCGACCGATCAGTTTGCTATCGCCTATAAGCATATCTACGACCCTATCCCGGAACTACCAGCCAAGCTTGCCATTTTCAAGCCGCTGCTGGACAAGACCCTGGCCAAGGACCCGGCCGACCGGGTCGCTGATGCCAAAGAGTTGCTGGAACTGATCGAACACATTGAAATTGCCTATTACTCGTCACTCACCGGCGATACCAAAGGCCTGAGTTCGGCTGACCTGAAACGCATCACCCGTGAGCACAAAAAACTGCCGGTTGATGATACCCCCCAGCGCAAACCCTATATCGCTGCCCTTGCCCTGCTATTAACCGTCGCCCTGGCCGGTGGTGGATACTATTACTATACCCTGCGCACAGCAGATACCTTATCCGCAGCCACCACCCAACTGCTGACTGAGGCCAATGCCGCTAAACAGGCGGGCGATTATCAAACCAGCCTGAACCATATTGCGAAAGCACTGGCGCTGGCACCGCAGTCACAACCGGTCATTGCCCTGCACCGTGAAGTTATCGCCTTGCAATCCTGGCAACAACAGCAGCAGCAACGCCAGGCCGAACTCGAACAAGTGCGCCAGCAAGCGCAGACGCTGTACCAGCAAGGTCAGCTGCAAGACAGTCTGACAGCCATCGAGAAAGGTCTGGTGCTGGCAGCGGATGACAGCTCATTGCTTACGCTGCGCGATACCATACAGACGGACCTGCAACGCCAGCAGCAACAGCAGACCCTTGCCACACTCCAGCGTGAAGCCGAACAACTGCGCGCTAACGGTGACTTTACGCAAAGTCTGGCCAAGCTCGATCAGGCCCTGTCGCTGAACCCGCCCGAGCCTGAGTTGTCAACTCTGCGCACCGTCCGCACCCAAACCCAGCGCGACTTTGAATCGGTCAGGGCTGAACAGGCGCGTCAGCAACAACAGCAGATTATCGCTGCGTTCCAGCGCGAGGCCGAACAACTGCGCGCTAACGGTGACTTTACACAAAGTCTGGCCAAGTTCGATCAGGCGCTGGCGCTGAATCCGCCCGAACCTGAACTGTCCGCCCTGCGTACCGCCCGTACCCAGACCCAGCGCGAATTTGCAGCCGCCCAGGCTGAACAGCTGCGCCAGCAGCAGCAGGCTATCGCCGCACTGCAAAGCGAAGCCGAGCATTGCGCGCCAATGGCGACTTCCCGCAAAGTCTGGCCAAATTCGATCAGGCGCTGGCGCTGAATCCGCCCGAACCCGAACTGTCCGCCCTGCGTAACGCCCGCGCCCGTATTCAGAGCGAATTTGAAGCCGCCCAGGCTGAGCAGGCACGCCAGCAACAGATCAGCCAACAACTGAGTCTGCTCAAACCCCAGATCGCCGAACTGCGCCAGAAAGGCGAATTGCAGGCCAGTCTGGCACGCGTTCAGGAAGGGCTGGCTCTACGCCCGGACGAACCCGATCTGCAGGCCCTGCAGCAACAGTTACAGACCGAGATTCAAACCATCCGCACACGCAGCGAGCAGTTGCTGAGTCAGGCCGAACAACTGCGTCAGGGTGGCCAGTATGCAGAAAGTCTGGGCATCATCAGTCAGGCCCTGGCGCTGAACCCGGAAGGGGCTGAGCTGGCCTCATTACGCGAGTTGCGCACCCAGGTAATGCGCGCCCAGCTGCAGGAGCAGGCCGAGCGCTCACGTAAAATCACGGCGCTCAGCACCAAGGCAGAAACCGAACGCCAGCAAGGCCAGCTACGAGACAGCCTGGACAGTATCGATCAGGCACTGGCTTTAGCGCCGGATAGTGCCCCTCTACAAGCTCTGCGCCAGCAGGTCGATGAGCAAATCCAGCGTGCTCAGGGTTTTCTGGAACAGGCCCGGCAAGCTGAGCAGGCCGGTGAACTGAGCACCAGTCTGGCCCTGATCGAACAGGGACTCCAGAGTCTGGCCACAAGCCTCGGAACTGCTTGGCCTGCGTGATACGGTAAACACCGCACCTGCAGGAACGTGAACAGCGTTTGGCAGAGCTAGTGCAACAGGCCCAGGCGCTGAGTGCCGCCGGGATTACCAGCAAAGTCTGGACAGTATCGATCAGGCGCTGGCATTAAATCCGCCCGAGACAGCCCAAAGCACCCTGCAAACCTTGCGTGAACAGGTACAACAACAGCAACGCCAGCAGGCCGAAGTCGAGTTATTCCTGGCCCGCGCAGAACAGGCACTGAAGCAAAACGATTTCGACCTCAGTCTGCAACTGATCGACAAAGGACTCGCCCTGGCACCGGAACACAGCGGTCTGATCACACTGCAGGAACAGGTTGAACAAGCCAAATTCCAGGCTGAGAATCCGCCCGAGGAACCGCCGGTTAATCCGGTTGAGCAACAGATTGCCGCCCTGCTCGCCACAGCCGAGCAACAGCTGAAAGCACAGCGTCTGACCACCCCGGCAGGCGATGCCGCGTTTGAGACTTATCAGGAGATTCTGGCGCTCGATCCGCAAAATAAAGCCGCTCGCGAAGGTCTGCAGACTATCGCCGATACTTATCTGCGCTGGGCGGAGCTGGACAAAAACCGGCAACGCTATCAGGCCAGCCTGAACGATATCAGCAAAGGTTTGAGCGTCATGCCCGAACATTCGGAACTCCTGGCCTTGCGCGGTGAGGTCGCGGATCTGAAAGTGCGTTTTGAAGAAACCCAGGCACGTCTGGCCAGAGAGCGCGAAGAACGCGCCGCCCGTGAGGCGAAAGCCCGAGCCGAACGTGAAGCACAGGAACGGGCTGCCCGTGCCGCCACCCAAACCCGGCCAGTCACCGTAACAACACCGCCGCCGACCAATAACACCCGCCCCGTCGTGACCACACCGGTCGTAACCACACCGGTTGCAACCACTACGCCGAACAATTCAGCCAAACGGGCGGAGTTACAGCAAAAGCTGCAAGCGCTGCGCAAGGATTTAAGCAAGCTGCAACAACAGCGCTCAGTTAAAAGCTGTGATTATTACGAAAATACCTATGGCATGAACGACACGTCCGTCCGTCAGCGCGGCTGTCACCGACTCAGCGACAGCATGCAGGATGTCAAACGCACCATCGCGCAGCTTGAGAAAACGCTAAACTCCCTGTAAAACCCGGTTGCCAATCCGTGCCGACGGCGCACTATGCTCCGCAGCACCCTGCACTTGTCTACCACACTACTATCCGGCAGGCTTCGTCACCTGCCGGATAGTAGTGTGAACTCGGCTCTGCAAACAGCGCCAGTTGGCGGGATTTTTTGGCATTTTTTGGCAACTGGGGCCAGAGTGCAGTAGATTAGACAAAAGCGGCTGCAAAAGCGTAGGTCGCTACCCGTTGCAAACGCCGCACTGTGTCAAAGCACACCCATATTGAAGGAGCCCGTAGTGCGCATCGAACTAAATTATGGCCGCGGCAAATTGCCGGTGGACCTGGCCGACAATCTCGACCTCAGCGTCATTCGCAAACCGGCTATGCCGTTGCTGGACGATCCCGCAGCTGCGATACAGCAGGCACTGGCGACGCCGGTAGACTGTGCACCGCTGGCCGAATTGGCGCGCGGCAAGCACAGCGCTTGTATCGCCATTTGCGATATCACCCGGCCAGTACCGAATCATCTGTTTCTGCGCCCGCTTATTGAGACCCTGTTGAGCGCCGGATTGCAGGCGGAAAATATCGTGGTACTGGTCGCCACCGGATTGCATCGCCCCAATGAAGGCGACGAACTGGCTGAATTGATAGGTGATCCCTGGGTACTCGATACCGTGCGGGTCGAGAATCATTTTGCCCGTAATGATGCAGACCATGTGCATCTGGGGCAGACTGCCACCCGCGGCACAGTAGTGAGACTGGACAAGCGTTTTGTCGAGGCTGATATCAAGATCGCCACCGGTCTGGTCGAACCGCACTTCATGGCGGGTTATTCCGGCGGGCGCAAAGTCATCGCACCCGGCCTGGCACATGCCGAAACCATCACCACGTTTCACAGCGCCCGCTTCATGGCCGACCCCAACGCGTCCAACTGTAATTTCGACGGCAATCCACTGCACGAAGAGCAACTGGAAATCGTCCGCATGCTCGGCGGCGCACTGGCCCTGAATACGGTCATTGACGAAGAACGACAACTGTCGTTTATCAATTTTGGCGAAATTCTCAGCAGTCATATGCAAGCTGTTGAGTTCGTGCGCGCCTATGCTGAAGTCCCGGTCGCGCGCCGCTTCAAAACCGTACTCACCAGCGCGGCGGGTTATCCGCTGGATAAAACCTATTATCAAACGGTCAAGGGCATGGTCGGCCCGATTGATATCCTTGCACCTGGCGGCACCCTGATCATCGCTTCGGAATGTTCCGAAGGCATCGGCTCGGAAGAGTTCCTCGAAGCCCAGCGCCGGTTGGTGGAACTGGGCCCGGAGGCGTTTTTGCAGAGCATTCTGCAAAAATCCCATGCCGCTATTGACGAATGGCAAACCCAAATGCAGTTAAAACCCATGAACATCGGACGCATCCTGCTTTACAGCGGGCTTGATCCGGCTTTTCATTCGGCCACCGGCGTCGATCAAATCGATTCCATCAGCGCGGCGGTCAACGCCAGTGTGGCGCAGCATCAAGACCCGGCTGTCGGGGTGATTCCCGAAGGCCCGTATGTGGTTCCTTTCTACCGTCCCGAGGCTGCTTATGCACGTGCATCTTGATCCAGTCGGCGGTATTGCCGGTGATATGTTTATCGCGGCCACGCTGGATGCCTGGCCGGAATGGCAGGACGACCTGTTCGTCGCCCTGGCCAGCCTGGATTTACCGCCCGGCTGGCTGCCGCAATTGCAGCCAGCGCGCCAGCACGGTATTCAGGGTCGGCATTTTCAGTTGCTTGCACCGGCTGATAAACAACGCTTTCCCAGTGGCCGTTACGCGCGCATCCGCGAACGCATCGAACAAAGCCCGCTGAGCACAGCGGTCAAGCAGCACGCGCTGGGTATTTTCAAGGTACTGGCGCAGGCTGAAGCTAAAATCCACGGTATTCCCATCGACGATGTTCATTTTCATGAACTGGCAGACTGGGACTCTATCGCTGATATTGTCGCGGCTGCCTGGCTGATCGACCGCATTGGGGCCGACAGCTGGTCAATCGCCCCTCTGCCGCTGGGCAGTGGTCTGGTCAACACCGAACACGGCCCGCTGCCGGTGCCCGCCCCGGCGACAGCGCTATTATTGCAGGGGCTGGCAACCTGCGATGATGGTCTGCCGGGTGAGCGCGTCACGCCTACCGGTGCCGCTATCCTGTGTTATCTCGGCCCGCAGCCCCGCACGGTACAAACCGGCTCGCTGGCGCGGCAGGGCTTTGGGCTGGGCAGCCGGACCCTGCTGGATCGGGCCAATACCCTGCGCCTGCTGGCCTGGGACAGCCCGCCGGATAACCCGAAAGATAACCCGCAGGACAATTCTGATCAGGTCGCCGTCATCGGTTTTGAAATTGACGATCAGACCGGTGAAGACCTGGCGCTGGCGCTGGATCGGCTGCGCGCACTGGACGGGGTGCTGGATGTTATCCAGATGCCCGCCTTTGGCAAAAAAGGCCGGCTTGTCAGCCATGTACAAATACTGGCCGAACCGCAGGCTTTGCACCCGGTATGCCAGCAATGTCTGCTCGAAACCACCACGATCGGTCTGCGCTGGCGGCTGGAACAACGTCTGACTCTGCCACGCACTTTGCAGGATCACGCCGGTTTGCCGGTTAAAACCGTGCAGCGCCCCGACGGCAGCCTGAGTGCCAAAGCCGATATTACCCCACTGGCGCAGGAAGCCGGCCATCAAACCCGCCAGCAGCGCCGCCGGCAAGCCGAAGATAACGCCCTTAACGCTGAGGATTCTGTATTCCATGAGCGCGACTGAACACGCTTTACACCGGCTGGAGCAAACCCTGCGCCAGATCGGCCCTATGGCTATCGCTGTCAGCGGCGGCGTGGACAGCCTGACCCTGGCCCATGTCGCGCATCGCAGCGTACCCGCCAACAGCACGATGTTTCATGCTGTGTCGCCGGCTGTGCCGAGTGATGCCACTGCCCGCGTCAAGCGCCATGCCGAACAGGCCGGCTGGCAGCTACAGCTGATCAACGCCGGTGAATACGCCGATCCGGACTACCGGCGCAATCCGGTTAATCGCTGCTTTTACTGCAAAACCAATCTGTACGCGACCATTGCCCAGCACACCCAACAGTGCATGGTCTCGGGCGCGAATCTGGATGATCTGGGCGATTATCGCCCCGGCCTGCGCGCTGCTGAGGACTACAACGTCCGTCACCCGTTCATCGAGGCAGACATCGACAAAGCCACGATCCGTGCCATCGCCCATGCGCTGCAACTGGACGATATTGCCGAACTGCCGGCAGCTCCCTGCCTGTCCAGCCGGATCGAAACCGGCATCCCGATTCAGGCCACCGATCTGCGCTTTGTCCATCAGGTGGAACAACTGCTGAAAGCCGAATTAAACCCGGCCACCGTACGCTGCCGGGTGCGCCAGGACGGTGTGCATATCGAACTGGATACCGCCACACTGAACCAGCTGAACAGCGCCACCCGCACAGCCGTTGCTGCGCTATGTCAGCAAGCCGGCCACAACCCCGATCCACGCTTTGAGCCTTACCGCCAGGGCAGCGCCTTCCTGCACGCGAAACCGGCCTGATGGATACACCCAAGCAGAACGAGCTGATCTTCGACTATGCCCGCGAGCAGCGTACCGGCGTGCCTGAAGCGGTGTTTTGTGCCGGCAAGACGCCCGACCAGATCAACCGACTACTGACTGAAACCGCAGATCGCGCCGGCCGCCTGCTACTGACCCGGCTGGAACCGGCATTATTCCAGCAACTGAACGCCCCGCTGGATTACGATCCGCTCTCCCGCACGGCCCTGTTCGGCCCCTGTCCGCAACCGGCAGAACCGGCCCGGATCGCTATCGTCACCGCCGGTACCAGCGATCTTCCGATAGCCCGTGAAGCCGCCCGCAGCCTGCATTTTTTCGGGCTGGCCAGCACCGAATGGGCCGATGTCGGAGTAGCCGGACTCTGGCGCCTACTGGAACGCGTGGAAGAGCTGCGCCGTTATCCGCTGATTATTGCCGTGGCTGGTATGGAAGGTGCGCTGTTCAGCGTCCTGGCAGGTCTGGTACCCGGCCTGATCATCGCCGTCCCCAGCAGCTGCGGCTACGGTGTCACCGCCAACGGTCACGCCGCCCTCCACGCCGCCCTCGGCAGTTGCTCCCCCGGTGTTCTGGTCAGCAACATCGACAACGGCTTCGGCGCTGCCTGCGCCGCCCGCAAGATTATTACCAATAGTCAGGCCTTTTGATCTTACATGTATTTCTTCTATTGTCGGCCAGCTGCCATATAACACCGCCCTGTCTCTACCGACCACAACAGGTGCCCCGATTATGTCCTCTTTGGTTTTCCGCGGACGACATACAGCAACGGTATATTTTTCAACTACGCTGTAGTACCGATACAATTCTCTAGAAGAATTGTCTTGTCATATGCTTGAGATATCCTAAGCAACCACTTCTCTTCTCTGGATTTCGATAGAAATATCGTAGGTAGCTTCTTTTTCCCCTTTTTAATAACATCACTAATTCTTAGGTTATCTGGGCTGAAAAGCAGAGAAAAAGGAATATACGAGATTGGTGCGTCGCCATTTTCATCAAAGAAAAAAAACTGATCGCGACGTTGGAGTGGCACTAATACCAAGGCCTTAATCGAAGCTGAATCACCGTTTCTCCATGCAATAACATCATGTCGAGGTATATCGAAGTGATAATCGCAAACATATTTAGCATTAGGCTTGTCGCTTGCGACGCTCTCGATTACTCGAACTGCGACACGGCTGCGCTTTGCGTTTAGATCCAAGTAATAGGCTTTTTTCCCCATTCCTTTTGGTATGTGTTCGAAAGCCCTCAACTGCCCGTTTTTTAACGAGAAATCAAGCGCAGCCTCAATCGAAGCTTTACTCTGATGAGTCGGGGGATCTACGCATGGCGCCTTTTCAGGAATGGATTCCGTCCACACTTGGTAGTCACGAGTCCATCGCTCGATCTTTTCCAGATCAGCCATATTGAGGTTGTAGGTACGTAAATTGCGAATCCAACCTTCTAAGTCGCGTAGATCGGCTTCTGATCCCACAAGGACCCCTATCTCGAAGTTTCCTATATGGCTACTCGTTGGGAATCCTTGCCGAGTCAAATTTGCCGAGGTGATAAGAGCGCCAACTCCTTCTGCAAAATATACCTTGGCATGCAGCGGTTGTGTTGCGGGTACATAGCATAAATCGACGTTCGGCAGCTCAGAAATCTTCCGCAGAAGTTTGGTGTCATAGGCGGCCGGAGAATCATTTGCAGACGGCCACCTTATTGTAACCTTAGCGCTCCATTTTCCGATCCCAGTTTCCAATATTCCTATAATGCTGGGATTTGTAATCCAGGGCGAGATTATCACTACTCGTTTAGTCGAACTGCGCAGCAGCGTCCTTAACGCATCGAGATGGGAGGACTGATCGATTATTTTCAACTCTCCGCTACTCCTAATTTACCTCGACAGTCATAAGTTCTCAGATCATACCCGACCGATTAGGACAGTCCCAAAGTAGCATGAATTCACCTACACTTAGCAATGCTAAACCGATTAGCGTCAGCGAGAAGAATCAATACTACGGTATCTATAACGAAACCCCGATAAATTGATTCAATTTTCGGGATAAGTTACGCAATAAAACAAGTATATATAGCAAAATCGCTTGATCATCGTTCAGACAAGAAGCGGTGTCATTGATGATGGAACAAGGCTATTCAGTTGCCAAAGCCTCCCAAGCGGGAGGCACCACGAAAACAATTTACGACGCTGGAAGCAGGCGTTAAAGCAGAGACCAGAGGCGAGCGTTTGAGTCTGGATGAGTGAGTTACTGATCCATCGCTGAAACAGGCAGCCATGCCTCGGAACATTATCGGCTCGCAGAGTTGTCGGGCACGGGTGGTGTTGGCGATAAGAAGGGCATCAGACGCCGCCATAAGCGGCCACTCAATCGCGGTAAGGCCGATGCCGATAAGCGCCATCCCGATGAAATGAATCAGTGCCAGTGTTTCACCCAGCAGCAGCGAGCCGAGCAGGATGGCGGATACCGGGATAAGCAGAGTGACCAGCAGGAGAGTGGTCGCGCCAGCCGTGGCGAGAATTCTGAAATACAGGATATATGCCAGTGCGGTGGATAGCACCGCAAGCCCGATCATCGACATCCAGGTACCGGTACTTGGCAGAGCCAGCTGGAAAGGCTGATCAACGTACAATGCCAGCGGCATGAGAATGAGACTGGATGTCGTAACCTGCCCCGTCGCTGTCATGATCGGATGGATGCCCATGCTTTTAAGCGACGTCCGGAATCCCCGGCAAACGCATAGGACAGCGCTGCGCCCAGCACCGCCATTTGCGCCAGCGTATTAGCGCCCAGACCACTTAGCGCAGACGGCCCCAGCATAATGACTACGCCTGCGAAGCCGATCAGCACGCCGATAAGTTTTAACGCTGTCATACGCTCGTCCGAGAGCATCAGACCGGCAACGATCACTGCAAACAGCGGTGTTGTAGCGTTCAGGATGGACGCCAGCCCCGATGCAATCTGCGTTTGTCCCCAGACAATAAGCGAGAAAGGAATGACATTGTTCAGCACGCCCATGCCCAAAAAGCAGTCCATGCGCCTGCTGATGTCGGCACCGGCACACCCAGCACTGACAATGCCCCACAAGGTTAACGCTGCCAGCGTGACACGCAGCATGACAATGGTCAGTGGCGGTAATTCAGCCACCGCCACACCGACGAAAAAAAACGAGCCGCCCCAGAGCACGGACAGTGTCAGCAACATGGCCCACTCCCGTGCGCCCATCGCATTATTAATAGCAGAATTCATTGCAGTTTCACCCATCAGCTTGTTATAGGCCACAATAGCCGATTGCCGTGAAACCACGCACTCCGGTTCTTGCTTTTGCTATTTGTGCTAAATCAGCTGCCCAGTGCCTTATTGACCCGAGGCATGACGTCTTTGGCCATCAGTTCCATCGAGCGTTTCATTTTAGCTTTGTCGGTCCAGTCGTGGGCGGTCATGACCAGCGTGCCGAAGGGGCCGACCTCTTCGCGAAAAGCCAGGATTTGTTCGGCGACCGATTCCGGAGTGCCGCGTATGACCAGGTTGTCGCGCAGATTCTGGTGGGTCAGCAGGTCCGGATCAGCACCTTTTTCGGTGACGAAAGCACCTTTCATCTTGGCCCGTTCGAAAATCGTGAACAGGTACTTGTAGTAATAATCGAAGGTACCGTTCGGCTGTTGCACGAAGTCTTCCGCCTCGGCATCACTATCGGCGACAAAAACGCTGCGTGCGACATGCCATTGCTCAGGGCTGGCTCGCGCTGCTGTTTTCGCACTCGTCCAGATACACCTCCCATTGCGAGCGCACCGACCAGTTAGCGATGAAATTGGCCGAGATCGGTATCCAGCCGCGCACAGCAGCAAGGCGCATCGTGCCGGAACCCGGACTCATGGCGGACACGGCAATCGGCGGATGCGGCTGCTGACAGGGCCTGGCCATGGTACCGAGACCGATTTCCGGCAGCACCAGTCAGTGACTGCGTTTTCCAGTGCTTCCCTTCAATGTCATAGGGCGGCTCGGTGCTCCAGATTTTTCAGAATCGTCTCGATGGATTCCATCATCATCGCGCCCCGATCACTGTCAGCCGTACCGAATAATTCAAAATCCGGCGGCAGTCCGCCTGGACCGATACCCATGATGAAACGGCCCTTGCTGAGGTGGTCGAACATGGCCGCCTGCCCGGCGACTACAGCCGGATGATACTGCGACATGCAGATTACACCGGTGGCAAGCTTGATGCGTTCGGTACGGGCGATAAGACTGGCCATAAAAACCAGCGGCGAGGTGATCTGTTCGGATTTTGAGGTGTAATGCTCACCCACCCAGGCTTCCTCGAAGCCGAGCTGGTCGGCGTGCACAATGGCTTCGATGTCCTCTTCCAGGGCTTGATGGTAATCTTTGCCCGGATCGTGAATCGGCATCATGAAATAAGACAGTTTCATCGTACTCCTCCTGATTTATGGTTTTTTTGCTGGCAGCATCAACGTGACACAGCCAATGCTGGGGATTCCAGGTATTTATGCGTTTGTCTGGTTTATTTCACTGGCAAACGCCCCCAGCACGCCGCGACCGTTTTTAACCACGGTTGCCGCTAATTGTGCCGCTGCTGCCGTCGCCACAGCAAGGCTCTCGCCCTGGCACAAGCCGTACAACAAGCGCCCATTAAAGGTATCACCAGCCCCGACCGTATTGGCTTGCGCGATTGGTGTGACGCTGACCTGACCGTGTGCGCCAGCACGTTCGGCGTATTGCGCACCATCGCCGCCACGCTTGATGACCACCTGGGCCGGGCCGCAGTCCAGCAGGCTTGCAGCCATTGCCTCGACGCTGTCAGCAGGCTGCCAGAAGGCCAGTTCTTCTTCGGTGCCGACCAGGCAATCGGTCTCCGCCCATAATGCCTGCATCTGTTCTACGCTGATCCGGCCACCAAACCAGGGGCTGGGATCAAACATGACCCGACAACCCTGCTGGCGCGCTGAACGGAATAAATCCAGCAAAGCGGTGGCATCAGCAGCGCTTACCCCGCCATATCCCGACGCCAGCAGCCAGTCGGGCCGATCAGCAGCCGACGCGGCAGACGGAAAACAGTTCCAGGCCACTGGCTCGCCCGGGTAATAAAGTGCGTGCCGCTTGCCGGCGGGTGTTAACAGAATAATATTCACTGCCGTCGCTGCGGCAGCCGGTTCACTCAGGCGAACACCGGCCTCCTGCAACCAGTTGCGCAACAGCATACCCCAGCGATCAGCACCCAGATTGCTGTGCAACACCACCGGCTGACCACATCGACCCAGCACGTATGCGGCTGCCGCGCCGCCGCCGCCCAGAGCGGTTTCTATCGGCTGCGCGAGCAGTGCACATTATCCGCCCAGGCATCCGCCGCTGCTCCTGGGGTGGCGTTGACATCGCGCAGCAGCAGATCCAGCGCCGCGTTGCCCACGACCAGGACAGTGGTTTCAGCCGTAGATGACTCAGCAGCGGATGACATAGCGCAGATCGTATGCAGTCGCCATCATGCACAGGATAAGCGCTGACACGGCTTAGCTGCCCTCGGGCACATTGCGCCGGCCAAACGCCAGTTCCATTTCCCGACGGAACTTGATGGCATGATCGGTAGCGTCGTATTCAACATCGTTCCAGCTGAGTTGTTCGCCCTGCTTGACCGCCCGCTTCAGCTTGACATTATGAGCCAGCCCGAGCGGCAGACCGCTGATTTCCTGTGACATGTCAGCTGGCATCTGTTTGCCCCAGACACAGTAACCACCCTCGCCGTCCAGCATCTCGCCGGCTTTCAGATCTCGTTTGGCAGTAGCAACTACATCCGAACGCCAGCCGGTGGGCGCACCGGTAGGTTCATTGCGACAGGCAATCGAGGCTACCGAAATGCCGAGTTCGAGCCCGATCATATGGGTCGGCCGGTACAGAGCGGCGTAATGGAAGGTTTTATCCGGCAGCATGCGGTATTCCTCAAAGCAGTGCCGGACATAATCGTTATCCGCTTCGATGACGACATACGTCCCCATCATCAGATCGTTTTCCACCGGTGTGCCGTCACGATGCAGCGAGGCGATAACCTCGGTAGTGCCGGCATGGCTGACCGTACCGCCAGCCGATTGCGGCTTTAACACATCAGCCAGTTCATAAACGGAACAGGGCGGGAAATTCAGCCCGTTCGGCTGTGGCGTCAGGCCGGTCGCATTGCACACAGCGGTCATCTCGATGCCGGACTTGGTGCCATCGATAAAGCTGTTGAACATCTTCGGATTCATACCGCCACGCTCGGCGATATCTTTGCCGAAGTGGAAATAATCCCACACTGTTTCCGGAGTCGACTGGTGAAACTTCGGCAGATAGCGCGTGCCTTTGCCGGCACAGACCACTTTAAATCCGCTCGCTCTGGCCCAGTCCACATGTTCACAGATCAGGGCCGGCTGATCGCCCCAGGCCAGGCTGTACACCACGCCCGCCTGCTGTGCTTTGCGCGCCAGTAGCGGCCCGGCCACCACATCGGCTTCGACATTGACCATAACCACGTGACGACCGTTTTCAATCGCCAGCAGGCAATGCCGGATACCGGCAGCAGGATCACCGGTGGCGTCAATCAGCACCTCCAGCCCGTCAGTTTTGATCAGCTGGGCGGCGTCGTCGGTGACAAAGGTCTGACCGGACTGCAGTGCGGCATCAAACGAGGCGGCAGCATATTGCTCTTCCGGCCAGCCGACGGTGGCCAGTGTTTGTCTGGCGCGCTCGACATTCAGATCGGCCACTCCCAACAGATGCAGGCCGGTGGTAAGTCGGGCCTGGGCCAGAAACATGGCGCCGAACTTGCCCGCGCCGATGATACCGACCCGAACCGGACGGCCCTGCTCGGCGCGCTCGGCCATTAAACGATGCAGATTCATACTCAAAACTCCTGCGAAAATGATAATTGTAGATATCGTGCTGCGGTTAGTACGCAGTCTCTCAAGCCACCCATTCGGATACCGGGGCGGCCGCTTCGTGTAAGGGCTGACAAATCACATCAACCAGGGTCGGCCCGTCACTGGCCACCGCCTGCGCCAAAACCCGCTGCAAGTCAGCCGGATCTTCAACCCGCCAGGCTTTCAGTCCAAACGCCTCGGCCACTCTGGCATGATCGGTACGCTCGAAATCAACCGAAAAATAGCGCTCACCAAAACCGCTTTTCTGACCGGCTTTGATCCAGCCGAACACACTATTGGAAATAACCACCAGCGTAACCGGTAATCGCAGACGCACCAGGGTTTCCATCTCGCCGGCGGCAAAACCGAAACTGCCGTCGCCCATCACGGCAACGCATTTCGCCCCAGGCCGGCCAAAAGCTGCGCCGATTACTGCCGGCAGGGCAAAACCGAGTGCACCGTGGGCGCGATTGGTGATGAACTGCCGGCCGGGCTGTTTATAGGTGTAATACGCTGACAGATACGGACAGGGCGTACCCGGATCAGCAACCAGCACTGCATCGTCCGGCAGCACAGCCTGCAAGGCCGCAACCACCCGTTCCGGTTTGATCGGCCGGTCGCTGGAATCGGCCAGCGCCTGGAATTTTGCCCATTTGGCAGCTTTGGCCGCCGCAACCCGCGCCGCTGCTGCCTGTACGCTATCTGGCGCGGCGGCGTTCGTCATCGCTTCCAGCAACTGTTGCAACACCAGCCGGGCATCGCCAGCCAGCGCCGCATCGACCGGATAATTAACCCCAATGGTTGCCGGGTCAGCGTCGATCTGTACGATACGGCAGCCGCGCGGCTGCGGAAAACGCCAGCGTTCGGTCGTTACCGAACCGGCCCGGCAGCCAATAAACAGCACCAGATCGGCTGTCTCGACAAACTGCCGGGTTTCCAGCACCCCGCCATTACTGCCAACCACCCCGAGTGCCAGTGGATGCGTATCAGCAATGATGCCCTGGCCGCTGATCGAGGTCGCCACCGGTGCGGCCAGACGCTCCGCCAACTGCTGCACCTGCTCGAACGCACCAGCAATGACCGGGCCGCCACCACAGATAATCAGCGGTTGCCGGGCTGCCAGCAGCAGCGCCGCCGCCTGTTCGACCTGAGCCGGGTCCGCGCTCATGCGGCGGGCCGGAAAACGCCCGAGCGCCGGGTCAGCCCAGATATCGTCGGCATTGACCGGGGCTTTCTGCACATCGAAGGGCAGCCCCAGATGGGCTGAACCCGGCACCCCGGTAGTCATATGCCGGAACGCTGCCCGCACCATACCGGGCAGCTGGGCCGGACTGTCAATGACGGCATTCCATTTGGTCAGTGGTCGGAACAGCGCCTGCTGATCGAGTTCGGTCAGGGGAAAACGGCCACGCGCCGCGACGCTGATATCGGTATTGATGGCCAGTACCGGAATCGAGGACTCGCCAGCCTCGACCACGCCCGGCAGAATATAGGTCGCACCGCCGCCGCTGGGCCCTTCGCAGACCCCGACCCGACCGGAAACACGGGCGTAGGCATCCGCCATATAGGCAGCCGAGCGTTCATCGCGGGTCAGAATATGGGTGATACCGTGATCGAGCCGGTACAAGGCATCGTAAAAGGGCAGGCTGGTGTCGCCACAGAGGCCGAAAATATACTCCACCCCGTGCTGTTGCAGCATACGTACCAGTGCTTCGCCACCGCTTAATTCGTTCATGCAGTGAGTTCCTCCCTCAGCTGAGTGTCGGGTACAGGCTGTACCGCTGATTCTTGTTCGACGACGACTTATTGGGCGACGGCTACTGTGCGCCGCTCAGCCGCCGATTGCAGCAGCGCATCGATCAGGCGCTGTACTCTGAGCGCTGCCCGGCCGGTCACCCGGGGAGCACGCTGCTGCGCCAGTGCATCCAGAAAATCGGTCAACACTGCCCGGTGCGGCTCATGCGAAAAGGCCATCGGATCAGCGCCACCACCGGTACTGGCTGCGGCACCGACGGTTTCCTCACGCCCATCCTGATAAAACACCTGCAAATAACCGCCTGCCAGTACCGCACTGCCCAGTTCGCCGCTCAGTTCGATACGCTCGCTGAAACCGGGATACAGTGCAGTTGTCGCCTGCAAGGCACCCAGCGCACCGTTGCGAAACCGCAGCCCGGCACCGACACAATCCTCGCTTTCCATGCGGTGCAGAGCGGATGTGCCAGCGATAGCGGCAACCTCGCTGATCGGTCCGGCCAGACTGAGCAGCAGATCCAGCACATGGATGCCCTGGGTGATCAGAACGCCGCCACCGTCGCGCTCGCGCGTACCTCGCCCCGGCTCATCGTAATAGCTCTGTGGCCGCCACCAGGGAATCGCGACATTAATCACCGCCAGCCGCCCCAGCGCGCTGCTTTCGATCAGCTGCCGCAAATGTTCTGCAGCAGGCCGGAACCGATGCTGGAAGACTACGCCAAGGGTCACTCCGGCCTGTTCAGCCAGCGCGACCAGTTGTTCGGCGCGGGCGGTATCGCGTTCCAGTGGTTTTTCCAGCAGGATGTGTTTACCTGCCGCCGCACAGCGCTGCACCATCTCCAGATGGGTATTGGGCGGCGTCATGATAAGCACCATGTCCACACTCGGATCATCGAGAATCTTCGTCAGATCGTCGCAGAGCGGAAAATCGAAGCGTTCGGCGAACTGCGCCCGCCGCGCTGCGCTGCGGCTGAAAGCATAGGCTACCTCAACCCGCTCGCGCAGGTCGAGCAGGCTTTGAGCATGCGGTGTTACCGCCATACCA
Organism: Gammaproteobacteria bacterium; assembly: GCA_041396125.1. Lineage (GTDB taxonomy): Bacteria > Pseudomonadota > Gammaproteobacteria > Competibacterales > Competibacteraceae > JAWKZG01. The sequence goes on from JAWKZG010000011.1 coordinate 20,580, forward strand.
AGCCCGATCAGGGCAATACGGTGTTTTTTGCTGGTCATGGGTTATTTGGACTTATCCGGGGAAAGATGAAAAAGTTATTTTTATTATCGTTACAGTTGGCTTGAATTCGGGCCAGTGTTCAGGCCGGACAGCGGCTGCTATCCGGCCTGAATGTAAGGTATCTGCTGACCTTAACCGGCGAACACGTAGCTGGTTTTTACGGTGGTGTAAAACTCGATCGCGTACCGGCCCTGCTCGCGGGAGCCATAGGACGAGCCTTTGCGGCCGCCAAACGGAACATGATAATCCACCCCGGCAGTAGGCAGATTGACCATTATCATGCCAGCCTGCGATTGCTTCTTGAAGGCCGAGGCATGTTTCAGACTGCGGGTACAAATACCGGCTGACAGGCCGAACTCGGTATCGTTGGCGACCGCGACAGCTTCCTCGAACGAGGCGACTTTGATCACACTGGCGCAGGGACCGAAGATTTCCTCACGGTTGATCCGCATCTCATTGTTACTGCCAACAAACAACGCCGGGGCTTGATAAAAGCCGTCCTGGGACAGACTCAGACGCTCACCGCCAATCACTTCCGCACCTTCTTCACGGGCCAGATCGACATACGACAGATTGGCGTTCAGCTGGGATTCGCTGACTACCGGGCCGATCTGCGTGGCGGTATCCAGTGCATCGCCGATCACCAGTTTTTTCATGGCGTTGCTTATGGCATCGACAAACGCGTCGTGGATGCCTTCCTGGACAATCAGCCGTGACGAGGCGGTGCAACGCTGGCCGGTCGAGAAAAACGCGCCGTTGAGACAGGCCGGCACCGCTACCGCCAGATCGGCATCATCCAGGATGACCATCGGGTTTTTGCCGCCCATTTCCAGCTGCACTTTCTTCATCGTTTCGGCGCAACGCACTGCAATACGGCGTCCGGTCGGCACCGAGCCGGTGAAGGAGATAGCATTGATATCCGGATGGTTCAGCATCGCCTCGCCCACTACCGAGCCGCGCCCCATCACCAGATTGAACACACCGGGCGGACAACCGGCTTCGGCCAGTAGTTCGGCCAGGATGTGAGCGCAGCCCGGCGTCAGATCAGCCGGTTTCATCACCACGCAGTTGCCGAAAGCCAGTGCCGGGGCGGCTTTCCAGGCGGGAATGGCAATCGGGAAGTTCCAGGGGGTGATCAGACCGACGACGCCGACTGGCTCGCGGGTGACTTCGACATCAATACCGGGTCGGACCGAAGCCTGCAGATCGCCGACCACGCGCAAAGCCTCACCGGCGAAAAACTTGAATACCTGACCGGCGCGGGCGGTCTCGCCGATACCTTCAGCCAGAGTTTTACCTTCTTCGCGCGACAGCAGCCGGCCGATTTCATCCTTGCGCGCCAGAATGGCGTTGCCGACCGCATCCAGCACATCGTGACGGACCTGCGGACTGGCGCTAGCCCAAGCCGGCAGCGCCTGGCGTGCGGCCGCAACCGCCTGTTCGACATCCTGCTCTGCGCCCTGGGCGTAATCACCGACGACATCGGACACATTGGATGGATTGATATTGTGCGACACCTGGCTGCCATCAACCCAGTCGCCACCGATCAGATTCTTGTACATAGCGCTTATTCCTCCTGTTAAAGCGGTGCAGTATACCCCGCTTTAACGGCTGTTTTTAAAACGCTGTTTTTATAAGGGCTGATTTGCTGCATAGCGGTCTCGTGCGGCGGATAAAGCCCTGCGGACAAATCCCACCCATAGCAATTACGGTATTTTTACAGGTGTGATTCAGGGCGTCAGGCACAGCGACCCTGCCTATAGAAAAGCCCATGGAAAAACAGGACCTGCTGCAGTCGGAAAATTCTACAGGAAAAAACTACAAAAGCATGCGCCACGGCATGAACAGCAAGCGAATAAAAAAAATAACAATATGATTAAAAAAAGAAAAATAAATAATTTTCATTGGCACAACACCTGCTTTATTAGCTGTTCATCACCACCATCATTTTTGCATCGTGAAGGGTTAACCATTAACCATCTAAACAGGAGTTGATCTGATGAGCACTATTTTTGAAGTCTTGCGCCAGGAACATGACCAGCATCGACGCCTGCTCAAGCAGCTGGCTGAAACGCATGGGGATTCCGACGAACGCCGTGAGCTGTTCAGCCAGTTGCAAACCGAGTTGAGCAGCCATGCCAATGCGGAAGAACGGGCTTTTTACGCTGTCCTGCTAAGTGACGCCAACACGCAACCCAAATCATCACACAGTATCAAGGAGCATCAGGAGATCGAGGAAGCCTTAACGGAACTGGCAGAGATGGATTTCAGCAGTCCGCAGTGGCTGCTGAAGTTCAAGCAGCTCAAGCACGAGGTCGAGCATCATGAAAGCGAGGAAGAACAGGACGTTTTCCAGATCGCGGGTACAGTCCTGTCGGAAAAGCAGAAACACGAACTCGTGAGCACTTTCCGGAAAGAGAAGCAGAAAGAACTGCAAACCGCCTGAACTGGTCTGCGGATCTGCACGGTTCCAAACAACACCGATGTTTATGCACGCGCTCCCGCCGGCGATACGATCTGCGGTATTGCTTGTCCTGATGCTGACCGGCTTGCTAGCCGGTTGCGCCGCGCCGCCCGATGCAACGATAACCGAGGATCTCACTGCCCGGCCAGTCAGTTTAGAGATCAAGGATGCGGAGGGCTCGCTCAGCCCGCGTGAGCGTGAAGAACTTTTGCAGACCGCCGCCGGCGATGCAGCCAGCGCAGAGTATTTGCAACGCCTGGCCGAGATCGAACAGGCCGTGACCGGTCAGGCGCTTATTGCCGGCAATCGCGTGCAACTGCTGGTCGATGGCCCGGCTGCTTATAAAGCCATGTTCGCGGCTATCGCCAAGGCGCAGAATCATATTCATCTGGAAACATATATTCTGGCCGACGATGAAATCGGACAGCAACTGGCCAGCCTGTTGCTGGAACGGCGCGCAGCGGGCGTAGAAGCGGCTATCATTTTCGACGATCTCGGCAGTAACAGCACCTCGGACGCGTATTTCGAGCGCCTGCAAAACGCCGGTATCAAGCTGTTTCGATTCCATCCCATCAATCCGGTCGAGGATATTCGTATCTGGCGTATCAATCAGCGTAATCATCGCAAGATACTGATTATTGATGGCCGGATTGCGTTTACCGGCGGTATGAATATCAGCAGTGTTTACGCCAGCAGCTCTTTCACTGCGCCGCGCAAAGCGCAGGAAACCGATGATCGCTGGCGCGACACGCAGGTCCGCATTGAAGGGCCGGTGGTGGCGGAATTTCAGAAACTGTTCCTGGCTACCTGGGCGGAGAGTGATCAGAAAACGGCCCTGGACAGTCATGATAATTTTCCGCCGCTGGACGATGCTGGTGCAGAGCTGGTGCGGGTCGTGCCCAATATTGGCGGCCCCGATATCAGCGACAATAACAATAATCAGTACGATATTTACGCCACCTATCTGGCAGCTATTAAGCAGGCGCAGCAGCGCTTATGGATTACCCAGGCTTATTTCACACCCGACCAGACGCTGCTGGAAGCGCTGCAACAGGCCGCCCGGCGCGGCGTTGATGTGCGCATTCTGCTGCCGGGGTTTACTGATGCGGCGCTGGTAATCCACGCCTCCCGCGCCAATTACACCGCGTTACTCGAAGCCGGGGTCAAACTCTATGAGCGCGAGGATGCCCTGCTGCACGCCAAAACAGCGGTTATCGACGGGGTCTGGTCAACCGTTGGATCAAGCAATTTCGACTACCGCAGCTTCCTGCATAATAATGAAGCCAACGCGGTAATCCTGGGGCAGGCGTTCGGCCAGCAGATGGAAGCCCTTTTCCTGCAGGATTTACAGCATTCCCGTCGTATCCGCCTGCGCGAATGGGAACAGCGACCGCTCTGGCTGCGCGCCAAAGAACGCTTCAGCAGTCTGTTTGACTATTGGCTGTAATTATTGGCTGTAAACTGGGCAAGCGCTGCCCGAGCGCTCCACGCCTCTGCTATTTCATACCATCTTGTTATCTATAAAAGGCTCTTAGCGTCGTCGCCACAAGCGCATCACAGCCAAGCCGAAGAAACCAATCAACCCGCCCAGGCCCCAGCCATTAAGACTCGGAATATTTTGCGGTTCAATCGAGCCCGACACGCCCACCCGAAACCGAAACGTCGCGTTGACCGTTTGACCCGGCTCCGGAGTGACGATAACACTGCCCACTTCGCACACCGGCGGCGGCTCAGAACAAATCACTTCGTCCAGCACCCAGTTCGGCGGGGGCTGTTCGTTGACCGTATAGGTTTGACCGGCCACAAGGTTGGGAAAGGTTTGGGTTTCGCCATCTTGCAGACTGAAGCTAACCGGGTCCAATCCACCCCCAGTGCTAAAATCGAATTCGGTACCCAAAGCGTATCCGCTCACGTCAACACTGATGTTGAGTTCCGCCCGCTGACTATTGATGAAGGTGCAGATCACAAACTCCGCTGGATCAAGCTCGATCATGGCGGTACGGTTGGCAATGTCAACGGCACTGGGCGTCGGACTGCGTGGATCATCACAGGTGATGTCGGTTAGATCAAAAGCAGGCACTGGGTCAGTCTCGCTAACCGCATAGCTGCCGGTGGGTAAGTCCATTAGGATAGTACTACCGCCATCTGATAGGGAGAATGTGCCCAGATCGCCAGTGAAATCAAAAGCGCCGGGGACACCGGCCGGTAAGGTCTGTTTGCGGATCTCGATCTGTCCACGCTGGGTGTTAGTGAAGGTACAGGTGACGGTCTCCCCCGCGCTGACATTCACCGTAGCCTCCCCTGTGTCGCCCGCCGCGACCGGCGTAGTCGAGTCGGTACTGTCATCGTCATCACAGCTGATCGCGGTCAGGTCCCAACCCGCCGGTACCAGCTCGGCTACCGTGTACGTGCCAGGTGTCAGCAATCCGCTGTCGTTCGGCGCTGTCGTGTCGGCCAGATCAAACGGCGTCCCCCTGTTGTAACTCGGTGTGAATGTAAATACCTCCAAACTGCCGCTCGGCTCGGTAACTTTGTCGATGAGGATCTTGCCATCAGCCAGCGCGAGGCAGGTCGGGTCGGCCAGCTCGACAGTGATCGTCGGATCATCGGTCAGCACCGTGCCCGTATTATCGCTGCTCACCTGGCCCTGGTTGCACACTTCGGCGTTATCGAACGGATCTTGTGGATCGTTGATAAGCACATCGAACATCACCGTGATACTGGCGCTGGTCGCGAGCACCCCGCCATCGATTCCAATCGTTGTGTCGCCCGCTGTGTTACCCGTGGTGACGCTGCCCTGTGAGGTGGTGACCGACCCCGCGAGCAGCGTGGTATTGGAATCGGGGCTATCGCTGAACTGAACATTGCTGGCGGCTGTAGCGCCGTTATTGTCGATCGTTAGGGTATAGCGGAGCGTGTCGCCAGGACCGGCTTGACCGTCGCTGTCGTTGTCCGCTAAGAGGCTAACGGTTTTACTGGCGCGTAGTAGCGGACCCGCTTCGTAAGCACCGATATCGCAGTCGCCTTCTTCCGGCGAATCTGCTCCATCAACAGCATCAATCCCACGTGGAAAACCACGTTGGTCCAGGCCATCAATACTTTCAAAATCACAGACATTCTGGCTTGCCGCATCCAATGCCGGACTGTCGGACTGTAAGGCCATGGTTTGCACACAAGCTGCACTAGCCAGCGCCCCGGCAGGGGTGACACAGCCATTGTCAGCCAGTGGATCGAGCTTGGGGTTGTCGTTGACAATATTAGTGTCGTTACCGCCGGGATCAGTGATAGTGATATCGGTGCCGAGTACATTATATGCGGCATAAACGAGGATATCGTTTTCATCGGGCGCGTCAGTGTATAAATCAGGGTCGCTGTTGTCTGCCAGATTGCCAGACAGAATACTATTGGCCAGCAGGACCAAGTTCTCGAAATATTCATTGACGACAGCTAGCCCACCGCCGACCTCACTAGCCGAATTGCCCGAGACGGTGGTGTTGATAAGATAGACTTTGCTGCTGTCTTGAAAAAAACCACCGCCGCCATTTTCATCCGCTGTATTGCCCGAGACCGTGCTGTTGTAAAGATGGACATAAGGCGTCGAGCCGTCGAACCCCAACACAGCTAAGCCGCCACCATTACTGTCGTTTGCTGTATTGCCCGAAATCGTGCTGTTGGTCAGCGTGACATTGAACATGCCGTCGAGTCCTACTGAAGACCCGCCACCACCCCTACCAACCGCCATATTACCTGTGACAGTACTGTTGGTCAGTGTGACATTGCCGCGTGCATAAAACCCGCCACCATCAGACGCTGCATTGCCCGAGATGGTACTGCTGTTCAGTGTGACGTCGCCGAGTGCATTAACGCCGCCACCGCTGCCGCCGCCGACGAGGTCTCCTGTATTATCCGAGACGGTACTGTTGGTCAGCATGACGCTGCCGGACGCATCAATCCCGCCGCCTCTAGCCCCCGCCGAATTATTCGAGACAATACTGTTGGTCAGCGTAACGTCACCGGACGCACGAACTCCACCGCCTATATTGTCCGCCGAATTATTTGAGACAGTACTGTTGGTCAGCGTAACATCACCGGACGCCAGTACCCCGCCGCCGTCGTTCCCGGAGCCCGCGTCTCCCCCCGTCAGGGTCAGGTTCTCCAGCGTTAACGGTACATCGGCTGTTACCTCAAACAGGCGGAACGGGTTGCTTGCCCCAGCGCTGCGCTCGATGGTCAGCCCGGTCGGATCGTCTGCTACCGGACCGGTAATCGTGAGCGCTTTATTGATCTCGATGTCGCTGTCCGCTTGATCGGTCAAGGTGATTGTGCTGTTGATCAGCGCGGGGGCGAACACAATCGTGTCATTGGTCCCATATGCACCGGCTGCGCTGCAGCCGTTCTGATTCGCACCGGCGTTGATCGCCTCCACCGCTTCGCGCAGGGTGCAATCGGTGCCATCGTCAAGGTTACTGGTGACTGTGAGGGTGGCCGCCTGGGCGTTACCCCCAAGTGCTATTAGCAACGCGGCGTACAGCGGGTTAAGGCGTAGAGGATGCGGCATGGTCTAACTCTCCGAAATCCATGTAACCACTTTTACGCCGCCGACGCTTAAGTGATCATGGTTTTTATGATTTTGGCCGTTTACAGACTATAGACGAGCCCCAGCAGGTGAGCAAGTACGCCAATTGGCGCGTACAGTGCCCAAACGGGCGGTTTTCGAGCCCCTGAGAAAATACGCCCAAGCCATCATTTTACTATCTTGCTATCTGCAGAAGTTTCTATATTCTGGATACAGGCAGGCTTCCGGCTGCCTCCCCCAGAACAGTCGACATAACAGTCAATTTACCTAGCATGAGAGGACTTTCACTATGGCGAATAAAGCCTTTTTGTCCCTTGGTTTATGTGCAGCACTCACCCTGAGCAGTTTTGCCGCTGGCGCCCAGACCATCGCACTGGTACAGATCAATCAACAGGCACAGTTTTTCAATGATATGAACCGAGGCGCACAGGAAGCGGCCGACGCAGCCGGCGCCGAACTGGTCATTTTCAACGCCAATAACGACCCGACCGCGCAAAACAACGCGATTGAGACCTATGTCCAGCAAGGCGTGGACGCGCTGATCGTAGTCGCCATCGACACCAACGGTATTATGTCCGCCGTGCAGCAGGCCGCCGATGCCGGTATTCCGGTGATGGCGGTCGATGCAGTGCTGCCGGAAGGCCCGCAGCAGGCCCAGATCGGCGTCAACAATTACGGCGCGGGGGAACTGATCGGCAAATATTTCCTGGACTACGTTGCCGCTAATCTCGATGGCAAAGCCAAAATCGGCATCGTCGGCGCGCTCAACTCCACCATCCAGAACATCCGCCAGAAAGGCTTCGAGGACACCCTTGCTGCCAACCCTGACATCGAAGTAATTGGTATTGTCGATGGCCGCAATATTCAGGATAACGCCATGTCGGCAGCGGAAAACCTGTTTACCGCCAATCCTGATATGAATGCGGTCTATGCCACTGGCGAACCGGCGCTGATCGGCGCAGTTGCTGCGGTACAGGCACAGGGCGTCGGCGATCAGATCAAAGTCTTCGGCTGGGATCTGACCAGTCATTCCATCCAGGGTATCGACGATGGTTTTGTTATTGCGGTCGTGCAGCAGTCACCTTATGGCATGGGTAAAGCCGCTGTCGAAGCCTCGCTGGCCGCGATCAAGGGCGACAGTGTCGAGAAAGTGATTGATGTGCCAGTCACCCTGGTAACCAAAGACAATGTCGATCAGTTCCGTTGATTGATGGCAGCAGAGCAAACTGCAACGCCCCCGGAGCAGCCCGCTGGCACCGTGCCGTACCGCGTTGAAATGCGCGGTATCGAAAAGCGCTACGGCACGATCCACGCCCTGCGCGGGGTGAACCTCACCCTCGCGCCGGGCGAAGTGCTGGGTCTGGTGGGCGACAACGCCGCCGGTAAATCAACCCTGACCAAAATACTGGCCGGCGCGGAAGCCCCGGACAGCGGCGAGATTCTGCTGGACGGTCAGCCAGTGCGGTTTCATTCGCCGGCCGACGCCCGCCGCCACCGCATCGAAATGGTCTATCAGGATTTATCCCTGTGCGACAGCATCGATGTAGCTGGCAATCTGTTCCTGGGCCGCGAGCCACAACGCGGGATATTGCTGGATCAGCGCCGCATGCACCAGCAGGCCGCTGAAATTCTGCGCAGCCTGGATATTCATATTCCCTCGACCCGGCTTAAAGTCGGCACCCTGTCGGGCGGGCAGCGGCAATCAGTCGCTATTGGCCGGGCCGCTGCGTTCGAGCCACGAGTGCTGATCATGGACGAACCCACCTCGGCGCTGGCCGTAGCGGAAGTCGAAGCAGTGTTGCGGCTGATCCGCCGGGTCAGTGATTCCGGCGTCAGCGTGATTCTGATCACCCACCGTTTGCAGGATTTATTTCAGGTCTGTGACCGCATCATGGTGATGTACGAAGGCCATAACGCTGGCGAACGCGCCATTCAGGACACCAACCTGGAAGATCTGGTACGTCTGATCGTGGCGGAAAAAATGGAAGCCATGGGGGGCAGTGCATGAACACTAAGCCCACTCAGCAAACATCCCAGACGACGCCCCATACGACACCCCGACATGATCGCAGCCGATTGCGCGCCATGCTGCTGGACTACGCACCGGTCCTCAGTATCGCCTTGTTTTTCCTGCTGGTCTGTCTGTTCTTCGCGCTGACCGCCGATGCCTTCGTCAGCGAACGTAATCTGCTGAATTTATTGCGCCAGAGTGCACCGATCCTGATCGCTGCCGTAGCCATGACCTTTGTCATTACCACCGGCGGCATTGATCTGTCGGTCGGATCAACATTGGCGCTGGTCAATGCACTGGCTGCGCTGGCGCTGGCCGAGGGACTGCCCTGGCCGCTGGTGGTGGTGCTGATGCTGCTGGTCGGCGCACTGCTCGGCCTGATTAACGGCTATTTCATCGCCTACGAGGGCATTCCGGCGTTTATCGTTACACTGGCCACCCTGAGTGCGGTGCGCGGTCTGGCTCTGCTGCTGACGCAGGGCTATTCCATCCCGATCGCTGCCGACAGCGGTTTTGTCGAACTGGGCCGTGGCTGGGTACTGGGCATACCTCTGCCGGCACTGGTGGCGATCATTCTCGCGCTGGTCGGTTTTATCGCCTTGCGGGCAACCCGGTTTGGCCGCTACGTGACCGGTATCGGCGCCAATAAAGAGGCCGTGCGCCGGTCCGGCGTCAATGTCCGTCGCTATGAAATGTCAGTCTATGTTCTATCAGGGCTGGCAGCGGCGCTGGGTGGCATTGTTATCGCCGCCCGGCTGGGCAGTGGTTCCAGTAACGCCGGGGTCGGTTTCGAGCTGGAAGTTATCGCCGCCGTGGTACTGGGTGGTACGTATCTGTTCGGCGGCCGCGGCACGATTGTCGGCACCTTGCTCGGCGCGCTGACCATTGCCGTGATCGGTAATGGCCTGATTCTGGCGCATATCTCGCCGTTTTTTACCCAGATTATCACCGGCATTATTATTCTGGTGGCCATCTGGCTGAATACCCGTTTATTTCAGGTCCGCCGCCGAGGTTAATACACCATGTCTGAAGCACACGTCATGACGGTTACCGGCCCGATTGCTCTGGACGATCTGGGCATTACCCTGATGCACGAGCATATCGTGCTGAACGCCGCCAGTTGGTGGCATTGCCCCAGTTGCGCCGAACGCATGCGTATGGCCGAGCAGAAAATCGCCATGAATATGCTCGGTGAACTGCGCATGGACCCGTTTCTGAATAAAGACAACTGCCAGCTCGACGATCCTGCTTTGGCGGCAGCCGAGCTGGCCCAGTTCAAGGCGCTGGGCGGTGCTACCGTGGTCGATCCGACCAATGTGGGTATTGGCCGCGACCCGCAGACGCTGCAAGCCATCAGCCGTCAGACCGGGCTGAATATCGTCATGGGAGCGGGTTTTTATCTGCAGCCGTCTCATCCCGAGCGGGTCAAGCGCATGAGTGCCGATGCTATCGCCGAGGAAATCTGCCTGGAAGCCAGCGACGGTGTGGACGGCAGCGGCATCCGTATCGGTATTATCGGCGAGATCGGTATCAGCGCGGATTTCACGGCGGAAGAGGAAAAAGCCCTGCGCGGCGCAGCCCTGGCAGCGGCCAGAAGCCGGTTACCGCTGTCGGTTCATCTGCCCGGCTGGGAGCGGCACGCGCACCGGGTGCTGGACGTGGCGGAACAGGCTGGCTGCGATCCACGCCAGGTGGTGTTGTGCCATATGAATCCCAGCTTCGATGATCCGCACTACCAGCGCAGCCTGGCCAAACGGGGCGCATGGCTGGAATATGACATGATCGGGATGGATTTTTTCTATGCCGATCAGCAGGCGCAATGCCCGTACGATGAAGACAACGCCCGTGCCATCCGGGCGCTGATTGATGACGGGTTTGCTGGCCAGGTCCTGCTATCGCAGGATGTTTTTCTGAAAATGATGCTGACCCATTACGGTGGCTTTGGTTATGCCTATATCCTGCGCCATTTCGTGCCGCGTCTGCACCGGCACGGGGTAACCGAGGCGCAGGTTCAGCAACTGCTGGTGGCCAACCCGCGTCGGGTCTTCAGTCTGCCGTATGAGCTTTAATTCGGAGAACGCATGAGCGAGAAAAAACGAGTGCTGCTGGCCGGTGAGTCCTGGGCCACCAGTGCAACCCACGTCAAGGGCTGGGATCAATTCAACAGCGTGACTTTTCATCTGGGCGCCGAGGATTTCGTCAAGGCATTACGCGACAGTCCGTTTGAGGTCGATTATATGCCGGCACACGAAGCCGCCGAACGCTTCCCGCTCCAACTCGATGAACTGCAGCGTTACGCGGTAGTGATTCTGAGCGATATCGGCTCGAATACGCTGTTACTGCATCCCGATGTATGGCTACGCGGACAACCGGTGCCGAACCGGCTCAAACTGATCCGCGATTATGTCCTGGCGGGCGGCAGCCTGATCATGATGGGTGGCTATTACAGTTTCCAGGGGATTAACGGGGCTGCCCGCTACCGTAAAACGCCGGTGGAACAGGTGCTGCCGGTCAGCATCCTGCCGTACGATGACCGCATCGAAATACCGGAAGGTTTTCAGGCTAAATTAGTGCAACCTGAACACCCGATTCTGCAGGGCCTGGGCAACGAATGGCCGCTGCTACTCGGCGTCAACGAAGTAGAACTCAAGGACGAACCCGGCGTCGAACTGCTGGCCAAACTGCCCGACAGTGAAGGCGGGCACCCGCTGCTAGTGACGGGTCAATACGGTAAAGGCCGGTCGCTGGTGTGGACCTCCGACGTCGGCCCGCACTGGCTGCCACAACCCTTCGTGGACTGGACCGGCTATGCGCAACTGTGGCGGCAAACCCTGAGCTGGCTGACGCAGGATAGCCGCTGAAACGGTGCGCAACGCTGCGCTTTTGCACACCCTACGAAGATTGATCCAGCGGCATTTTGTAGCAATTTGTAGGGGGGACAACTTGTCGCCCACTCGGCAGGCTTGAACAACCAACCGTAGCCCGGATAAAGCAAAGCGGCATCCGGGACAACCGCTGAAACGGTGCGCAACGCTACGCTTTTGCACACCCTACGAAGATTGATCCAGCGGCATTTTGTAGCAATTCGTAGGGGGACAACTTGTCGCCCACGCGGCAGGCTTGAACAGCCAACCGTAGCCCGGATAAAGCAAAGCGGCATCCGGGACAACCGCTGAAACGGTGCGCAACGCTACGCTTTTGCACACCCTACGAAGATTGATCCAGCGGCATTTTGTAGGGTGGGCAACTTGTTGCCCACGCGGCGTAGCTTTTGCACACACTACCCGACTGTTTACATCGCCGATCCGCCATCCACGTTATAAACATGGCCGGTCACAAAGGACGCGTCGTCCGAAGCCAGAAATGCAATCACGGCGGCAATTTCCGGCGGTTGCGCTGCCCGCCCGAGCGGTGTGGCCGCCAACACACGGTCCATGGCATCCGCACCACGACTGTCCAGTTGCCGCTGCACCAGCGCGGTCATGGTCACGGCGGGCGCGACGGCATTAACACGGACACCGGTTTTGGCGAATTCCCGCGCCAGGGCTTTGGTCATCGCGATTACCGCGCCCTTGGAGGTGGAATAAGCCGCCGTGCCGAGCAAACCGCCACCACGCTGGCCCGCCACCGAGCTGATATTGACAATGGAGCCGCTGCCCTGCTTTAACATCAGCGGCAGCACCGCTTTGCAACACAACCAGACACCGGTGGTATTGATCCCATCACCTGCTCGTATTCGTCCAGTCCGATATCCATAAACGGCGCGCAGCTCTCGATGCCGGCGTTATTGACCAGTACGTCGATCCGTCCCCACGTCGAGATGACCTCTTTCACCATACCTTCGATGCTGGCCTGATCACCGACATCGACCATCACTGCCAGCGCGCTAAAGCCGTCGGCCTCGAAACGGGCGGCGGTCTTGGCGGCGGCATCCGCGCGCAGATCGGCGATCACCACCCGGTAACCTCGTTCAGCCAGCGCCTGGGCAGTGGCTTCGCCGATGCCGGCTGCGCTGCCTGTGACTATGGCTACTTTTGCTGCATTGTTCATGACACTCCTCCTCGTTTGGTTATCAAATTTTGATTATCAGAACCATACCGGCGCTAAACCCGCAGCGGCCGGAAAAACGCCTGGATTTCACGCGCCAGCACCTCGGGCTGCTCCAGCGCGGCAAAATGGCCGCCGCGTGGCAGCACGGTCCAGCGCTGGATATCACTATAGGTACGCGCCGCCAGCGAGCGCGGCGGACGCAGAATTTCGCAGGGTGACTCACAGTAACCGGTCGGCACGGTGACCCTCTCACCGGCGGGAATCGGCCACGGCCCGTGCATACGGGCGTAATAAGGCCAGAACGACGAGCCAATCGCGCCGGTAAACCAGTACAGACCGATATTGGCCAGCAGCCGGTCTTTACTGATTACGCTTTCCAGCTCGCCGCCGCAATCGCTCCAGGCGCGGAATTTCTCGCTGATCCAGGCCGCCAGACCGGCCGGTGAATCGGTCAGGGCGAATGCCAGCGTCTGCGGTCGGGTACCCTGAATCCACTGGTAACCGGTTTCCTCTCGTAGAAACAGCGCCAGTTCATCGAGATAGCGCGCTTCAGCCGGATCGGGATCGATGGCAATATCCGGATCGCGCCGCAATGGCATGAAATTAAGATGAATACCCAGCATCCGTTCGGCATAGGCGTAAGCCAGTCGGGAGGCGATAAACGCACCCCAGTCACCGCCCTGCGCGGCAAATTTCGGATAGCCCAGCACATCCGTCATCAACGCCGCCATGCAATCGGCCATGTCTTCAGCGCTGAAGCGTTGTTGTCCCGGTTTGAACGACAGACCAAAACCGGGTAGCGACGGCACAACCACCGTGCAGGCATCCCTGGGGTCACCGCCAAAACGGGCTGGATCGGTAAGCCGGGGAATCAGTTCCAGAAACTCGAATACCGAGCCCGGCCAACCGTGCAGCAATAACAGCGGATAAGGGTTCGGGCCATTGCCCGGCACATGCAGAAAATGCAGATCGATCCCATGCAACGCCACCTGATACTGCGGCAGCGCGTTTAATTGCGCTTCCTGAGCACGCCAGTCGAAATCATTGCGCCAGTAATCCAGCAAGCCGCGCAGCCAGCCGACATCCGTACCGTAGGCCCAAGGTTCGCCCGGTGTCTGATCCGGTAGACGGGTACGTTTAAGGCGCTCATGCAGATCGCTGAGTGCCGCCTCTGCGACATGTAAACTGAAAGGCCGGGCCTGGATGTTCATTAGCGGTGACTCCTCTGTTCTGGTTGCCAGTCTAGCGCTTATCAAGCATCTGTTTCCTGCACTTTTTTAGCGTTGATACAATACACCCGGCCTGTCATTCCCGCGCAGGCGGGAATCCAGAGCAACATCCACACACCCAATCCGTCATTCCCGTGCAGGCAGGAATCCAGCTTCTCAAAATACTCGCATCACTACACTGAAGCGTTTTTTTCTGCTACTTTGATAGTTATGAACAATGCTGTCGCAGTCCAGGCTGCCAAGCCTTCCAACCGCCAATCGTTTGCCAGCGGAATCACGTATATTCTGCCGCTGGCACTGATCATGCTCGTGGCGTTTAATGTACCGATTCTGCTCATGCTGAGCTGGAGCATCGGCGACGCTGCCGCGCCCTGGGTGCATTATCAGAAACTGGTCAGCACCCCGGTCTATATCAAAGTGCTCGGCAATACCTTTGAGATCGCGCTGATTGCAACCGCAGCCTGTGTGCTGCTGGGCTATCCCCTCGCCTACTGGATTCACCAGCTCAGCCCCGGCAAGCGGTTTATTGCCATTGCCCTGGTGGTGTTGCCGTTCTGGGTCAGTATTCTGGTACGCACTTACGCCTGGATTGTGGTGCTCGGCAATAATGGCGTGGTCAACCGCAGTTTGCTGGAACTGGGCTGGATCGAACAGCCACTGTCGTTTCTGTACAACGAGTTAGGTGTTATCATCGGCACCGCCAATATTCTGTTACCGTTTTTAGTACTGCCACTGCTGGCGGCGATGCTGAAACTGGATCAGCGGCTGTTGCAAGCCGGCGAGTCTCTGGGCGCGTCGCGACATACGATCTTCTGGCATATTTTCTTTCCGCTGACCCTGCCCGCGCTGGCCGCTGGTGCCGTATTGGTGTTTATCCTGACCCTGGGGTTTTTCATCACGCCGGCGATTCTGGGCGGCGGCCGGGTACCGATGATCGCCAATATGCTGGATATACTGATCAATCGTCTGCCGCGCTGGGAACTGGCAGCGGCTATTTCCACCGTACTGCTGATTCTGACGTTGTGCTTTTACGCGGTCTATCACTGGATCGGCCAGCGCGGTGCCCACTAAGCCCCGGAAAATACATCAAAACCCACTATGCCACAGCGTTTTGCACTCAGACGATGGCTCTTGACCCTGACCGGCGGCACGGTGCTGCTGTTTTTGTGTCTGCCGATTGCCATCGTTGTACCCATGTCGTTTTCCAGCGCCAGTTCGCTGGAATTTCCGCCACCGGGCTTTTCCTGGCGCTGGTATGAATCCTTTTTCGGCGATCCGCGCTGGCTGGACGCCGCCTATAACTCACTGTTGATTGCAGCTGTTTCCAGTCTGCTGGCGCTGGTGCTGGGCTGTGCTGCAGCTTACGGGCTGGTACGGGGGCAGTTTCGCGGCCGGGCCTGGTATGAGAGCAATTTTGTCGCCCCGCTGATCGTTCCACCGGTTATCACGGCGGTGGCCATGTACATTTTTTTCAGCAAAATCGGGCTGCTGGGCACCCTGTACGGCGTAATCCTGAGCCATATGGTACTTGGCGTACCGTATGTGATCCTGGTCATGGCAGTAGCGATCCGCACCTTTGATGTGCGTATTGAACAAGTCGCCTATACCTTGGGGGCGTCCAGTTGGCAGATGTTCAGCCGGGTGTTGCTGCCCAATCTGCTGCCCAGTTTATTCGCCGCCTGGCTGTTCGCGTTTATCATCAGTTTCGACGAAGTGATCGTGACGCTGTTTCTGTCCGGCAGCTACGAAACCATTCCCAAACGGATGTTCAACGAACTGGTGCTGCAGGTCAATCCCACCATTACCGCCATCGCGACACTGCTGATCGGCTTCAGCGCAATCTCGGTCGGTCTGCTGGCACTGCTGATGCAACGGGCGGGGATTCTGACGCGGCAGTTGGGTTAGGAATTTCAGCGGCTTCGGAAATCCCCCCCGGCCCTCCTTTTGCAAAGGGGAAAGTCCCGTCATTCCCGCGCAAGCGGGAACCCAGTCACACTTCAAATTCAACAGACTACCGCTTAGTCCACCGGGTTATCCGGCGTTAGCACAGCGGTAATCTGCCTGAAAATGGCAGACGCGATGTCATTCCCGGCCTCGCTATCGATAGCCTTGGTGCACCAGAGCGCGACAGCGATGTCCTTATCCGGGAAATAACCGGCCGCGCCGAAAAGGCCGGCAAAGCGCGGTGCCTGCATGAGCCAGCCGTTATTCACCACGACACCCTGGGCGTAGTAGCGGTTCTCGGTCCAGAATTTCATTCCGGCTGTATGTGGTGCCAGCATGGCCTGAAAGGACTCTGGTGTGAGGCCTCTACCCTGACCGATAGCGCGGAAACCGGCGAGCGTATCGCGGATGGTCGAGGTCTGTACTGCACCGCGGGCCAGCGTCCAGGAAGGATTCCAGACCGTGGCGTCCTCATAATAGCCGCGCTCGGCGGTATAGCTATGCAGGACAGGCGTAGGAATCTGCGGTGTATCGGGGGCGGCGGTTTGCGTCATCCCGAAAGGGGTAAGGATACGCGTCTGCATTAGCTCGCCGAACGGTTTGCCGGCCGCTTTTTCCAACGCCAAACCAAGGATAACAAAGTTGGTATGGGCGTAGTTCCAGTCACTACCGGGCTTGAACTTGGGCTTCTCGGTGAAAGCCAGGTTGATCAGCTCCTGCGGTCTCCAGTGCTGGAAAGGATTAGCGTAAAATTTTTCCTGGAAGGACTCCATCGGTACAAAATCCGGGTAACCCGCTGTGCCGTTAAGCAGCATTTCGAGCGTCACCGCATGGGCTTCGGGCAGCTCCGGCAGCCACTTGCCAACGGGGTCATCGGCCTGCACGATGCCGGCATCCACCAGTTGATAGAACAGGTTGCCCATATAAGCCACCGCGACATTGCCATTGCGCAGGTGCAAATCGGGCGTCGCGGGCACGTCTGGCATCGCTTCGCCTTCCGCCAGCATCAGCAGTTCCTGCCCGCCTACAGTGATGCCAAGAACAACCGCCTGCAGCTTCTCTTGCCGCAATACCTCTGTGACCAATTTCTGGATGGCTGCGCGCTGCGCTTGATAGGCTGCCAAATCATTTGATTCGGCAATGACCGCACCAGAAAAAGCGAAGATAACGACGAAAATGCCGAACAGACTCCGGCGGAGCACGTTAAAAACAGAGGTTTTTTGGGTATGAATCATCATTACTCAGGGACAACATTATCAAATGCGATGAATCCGGTTTACCCCTCCCCTGCCTGCGCTCGAAAAGCCGTGTCTAGGACTCTGGAACCAGCCAGATATCGTCCGGTTGCCAGGTCAGAATGACAGCGCTGCCGATACTGTGCCGACTGCGCAGCTCGGTGGAAATCGCAACGACCGGCTCGCCGCTGCTTAACTGCAGATGATAACGCAAGGATTGTCCGACAAAAATCACATCCTTGACGGTGGCGCTCAACCCTGCGCTATGGTCATCGGATGACGCCTGCCCGGCCGGCAGTACCGTGATCCGCTCGGGCCGGATCATAGCGCGGACGCTGGCACCCGGCGTCAGTTCGGGATGAGACTGCAGCTGTGTCTGCACCTCGGCGGACAGCGCAAATTCGCCCTGCGGCAGTTGCATGCGCCAGCCTTCAGTTGCCTGCTGCAAGGTGCCGGTAAAAAAATTGGCGGTACCCAGAAAATCGGCGACAAAGCCGTTGCTCGGGGCACGGTAGACGTCTTCCGGTGGTCCAATTTGCTGCACAAAGCCATCGTTTAATACCACGATACGATCCGACAGCGACAAGGCTTCTTCCTGATCGTGCGTTACCAGCAGGGTGGTAATGCCGAGCGAGCGCTGCAGCTGTCGCAGTTCGACCTGGACTTCTTCGCGCAGTTTACGATCCAGTGCGCCCAGGGGTTCATCCAGCAGCAGAATATCCGGCTCGAACACAAACGCCCGCGCCAGCGCCACCCGCTGTTGCTGACCGCCCGATAACTGACTGGGACGACGGTCGCCGAAATCCGCCAGCCGGACCAGCTGCAAGGCATCCTTGACTCGCTGGCGGATGGTGGCACGCGACTGCTTGCGCACCTTGAGCGGGAACGCGATATTGTCGAATACCGACATATGCGGAAACAGCGCATAGCTCTGAAACACCAGCCCGATATTGCGCTGCGCTGCAGACAGCCAGGTGACGTCCCGACCACCCAGGATGATACGCCCGCTGCTGGGTGGCAGCAGGCCGGCGATCAGTGTTAAGAGGGTTGTTTTGCCGGAGCCGCTTGGCCCCAGGATGGTGACCAGCTCGCCCTGCGCAACCTGCAGATCGAGCTGATCAACCGCTTTCAAGGCACCATAGTGTTTCGAGATGCCCTGCAGTTCAATAGTACTCACGCGCTACTAACTACCTGCTGTAATTACAGTCCTAATTTGAATTCCTGCCAACGGGTTTCGACCTCATCGGCATTTTCAAACCACCATTTGGCATTGCTGAGAAACTGTACTGATTTATTGGCAGAGGTGGTCGGATACTCCTGCAGACGGTCTGCGGGCAATAAAGCTTCCAGATCCGGACTGTTACCGGTGTAGGAGACAACATTAGCAGCAATGGCCTGATTTTCCGGGATGCTCATCTCGTGCAGAATACCCATAGCGGCTTTTTTCCGCTCCGGATCAAGCCCTTTCGGCACAGCAAAAAACGCCATGTCCAGCTGACCGTCCTGGAAGGTATAACTGATGCCTTCCTGCCCGGCGACCCGACCGGACCAGGCAATAGCGTACTGCACTTCGTTGTCCTGCAGCAGTTGCGGCGGTTGGGCACCGGCCTGCCACCATACTGCGACATCGTCTTTGATGCGTTCCAGCGCGGCGAAGGCCCGATCCAGATCGAGCGGATACAAATCATCCGGAGCTACGCCGTCAGCGACCAGCGCCAGCGGCAGGAGAAACGCGGGATAATCGGGCAGTGCCCGTTTGCCGGGAAACTCCTCCACGTTCCATAAATCGGTCAGACTGGTCAAAGGCTTGGCATCGCTGCGCCAGGCCATGATGGTGGAATAATACTGATAGCCGAAACCGTACTCGTCGCGGGCTTCACCGAAAATAGGCAGTGGATCGATCATGTCCCAGTCCAGCGGCTCAACCAGATCGAGAGCTTTGGCCTGCTCCAGCTCCGGGCTGCCCAGTTCCAGCAACACAGCTGTGATATTGCCGGCTTCAACCATCGCGCGCAGCTTGCCCAGGCCGCTGGGGTTTTCCCGGATGACATTAATGCCGGTTTTTTCCATGAACGGATCCAGATAGCCCGCCTGGATAGAGTCTCCGGACAAACCGCCAGCTTCGATCATGCGAACTTCCTGTGCGCCAGCTACCGAAACAGCCACACCGGCAGCAACCAATGAGAGGGCAAATCCGCGCAATAAACGAGTCGATAATTTCACAGCGGTTCTCCTATACTGAGTAAATGTTATCAGCAGTGTCCAAAAAACGGCCCTATAGACGCGTCGACACTGAATGTTTTCTAATATATTTCCAATACAGCATTGGTGCACAATAATAGATGACTGTCACCGCCTGCAACAGCCCGATTACCGGGCGGCCCCGGCAGGCAAGCAAGTCAGCTCATCCAAGAATCCATTATAGACGCCGCCTGCTGAATTACCACTTAAGGTCAACACTGAGCGCAAAAACCGCTCAACCGAGAGGAGAGACATGCATGAATACGCCCGCCCGCAGTAATCTTGATCTGGTCACCGCCCTGCAAGATGCCGAACGCCGCTACACCGAGAATAACCCACTGAGTAAGCAGCGCTTTCCGCAAGCCTGCGAGCACTTGCCAGGCGGTAACACCCGCAGCCTGATGTACTTCTCACCGTTCCCGCTCACGATCAAACGCGGCGAAGGTGCCAAACTGTGGGATATCGATGGTCACTGCTACAGCGATTTTCTAGGCGAGTACAGCGCCGGCCTGTATGGCCATTCGCATCCGAAAATCGTGACCGCTATTCAACAGGCACTGGCGGACGGTTTTCTGTTTGGTGGCCCGAATCTGTATGAAACCCGGCTGGCGGAACTGATCTGCGAGCGTTTCCCAAGTTGCGAGATGGTACGTTTCTGCAATTCCGGCACCGAAGCCAATTTACTGGCGCTGACAGCGGCGCGGGCCATCACCGGGCGCAGCCATACCCTGGTTTTTCAGGGCGCGTACCATGGCAGTCTGCTGTACTTCGGTCATGGCGGGGAAACCATGCAGGCCCCGTATCCCACGGTCAGCGCGGTTTACAATGATCTGCCCGGCACACTGGCTGTCATCGAGCAGCATGCCAAGGATCTGGCGGCTATTTTGCTGGAACCGATGATGGGCGCAGCCGGCTGTATCCAGGCCGACAAGGAATTCCTGCAAGCGCTTCGAGATACTGCAACAAAGCACGGTATTATATTGATTTTCGATGAAGTGATGACTTCACGACTCGGGCCGGGCGGACTGCAGGAGCGACTCGGCATCATCCCGGACATGAGCACGTTCGGCAAATACCTCGGCGGCGGTCTGACCTTTGGCGCTTTGGGTGGCCGCGAGCACCTCATGGCGCGCTTCGATGCCCGCCGCCCCGACGCGCTGACGCATTCCGGCACCTACAACAATAATATTCCGACTATGGCCGCAGGCGTAGCCGGCCTGACAGACGTTTTCACCGCCGAGGTCGCCCGCAGCTTCAATGCCGCCGCCGATGCGTTTCGCGAACGCCTGAACGGTATCGCCCGGCAGCACCAGGTCCGTGCCCAGTTCACCGGTGTAGGCTCACTGCTGGCTATGCATTTTACCGATCAGCCGATCCGCTGCCCGCAGGATGTCGACAACGGCAGTGCGCCGGAACTGCGCACGCTGTTTCACCTGTTCATGCTGGAGCAGGGATTCTATATGGCCCGACGCGGTTACATGACGCTGTCGCTGCCGCTGGAAGCCAGCGATTACGACGGCTTCGCCAAAGCTTTCGAGGAGTTCGTCAGCCTGCACGGGCATTTGTGGTAATCATTAGCCTGTTTGAAAGTAAATCTGCATGCAGTGCGGGTAGGATATGCTGAGCGATACGCATCCATCAGGTGACCGCTTGTCTCTTGAACGATGCGCATCATTTCTTTCAGCGCATCCTACACGGGCTCGTTAGCACATCACGCGGATAGTGCGGGTAGGATGTGCTGAGCGGTGCGATGCGCATCATTTCATTCAGCGCATCCTACACAGGCTCGTTAAAAACAGATTTACTGT
This sequence comes from Gammaproteobacteria bacterium, assembly GCA_041396125.1. Classification (GTDB taxonomy): domain Bacteria; phylum Pseudomonadota; class Gammaproteobacteria; order Competibacterales; family Competibacteraceae; genus JAWKZG01. Next base: position 42,177 of record JAWKZG010000011.1, read on the forward strand.
AACCGGCCAAAATACATATCTGCACCGGTCAGGAACATCTGGATGGCAATAGCGACCAGGATCATGCCCATAAGCCGCTCAACCGCAATCAGACCGCGTGAACCCAAACGACCGGCCATTGTTGCCAAACAGCACCACAATAGCTGTTCCCAACCACGCCACCGAAACTGCGAGTAACCAGACCGGCCAGCCTGGCTCATCGCTCATCAGCAACAGCTCTACCGCCAGCACGGACGGACCTGCCACATAGGGAATCGCGAGCGGCACGATGAAGGGCTCGCCGTCAACATCCTCGTGCAAATTCTGCCCCCGCACCGGAAAAACCATGCGCAGCGCGATCAGAAACAGGATCACGCCGCCGGCAATCGTCAGCGCCGGGCCGGAAATGCCGAGGATTTGCAATAAAGGCTGGCCGACAAACAGAAAGACCACCATGACTACATACGCGATCAGAAGTTCGCGCACAATGACATGCCGTCGGCGCGCCGGATCAACATCCTTCAGCGCGGCCATGAAGAAAGGGACGTTACCAAACGGGTCGATAACCAGAAACAATAATACGATTGCTGATGCCAGCGTCAATGGAGCCTCCAGGCAATAGGTTGTTAATGAGTATGAGGCAACACTGACACGCCGCCACCGGTTTTACCCGGGCAGCAGGATCATCCGTACCTGCATGATATGAGATAATATCCCGAATTATGAGCCGTCAGTCTCTAACAAACGGATAAGGACAGGCATTATGCGCACGTTACAATGCACTCTGAAGGACCTTCGCTACAGCCTGGCGGCAGCAGCTGTAATGCTTGCCAGCCTGCTGACCCCGGCTTACGCCCAGACCGAAGCCTTCAGGATCGGCGGTACGGGTGGTGCACTCGCCACGCTGCAGCTGCTGGCAGACGCCTACAGTCAAATTCATCCCGAGATCGAAATCACTGTTTTGCCGAGCCTTGGCAGCGGTGGCGGCATCAAAGCCTTACTCGCCGGTGCCATCCAGATTGCCGTCAGCTCACGCCCCCTGAAAGATACCGAAACAAAGCTCGGTGCCATTGCGTTCGAGTATGGGCGCACGGCCTTCGTTTTTGCTGTCGGCCGGAATACAGCCATCGAGGCGGTAACGACACAAGACCTGGTGGATATCTATTCCGGTGCCCTGCAGCATTGGCCGGACGGTGCCCAAATCCGGCTGATGCTGCGTCCTGTCGGCGATTCCGACAGCGAAATGGTGCGCAGTATTTCACCCGAAGTGCGGCAGGCAAAAACCCTGGCGGAAAAACGCCCTGGCATGCTGTTTTCGGTCACGGATCAGGAAACAGCAGACAACCTTGAGAAAATCTCTGGCGCTTTCGGTCCCAGCACACTGGCGCAGATCATCACCGAACAGCGTGCGCTGAAACCGCTACGTTTCAACGGCATTGAACCCAGCACAGAAACCGTTGGCGATGGCAGTTACCCGCTTTATAAGCCACTGTTCATCGTCACGACTCCAGACACACCGGCGGCAGCGCAGCAGTTCATCAGCTTCATCCGCTCAGCAGCCGGGCATGAGATTTTAGCTCAAACCGGTTACGTGCAACCCTGAATGGCGCAGATGCAAGCACGCCGCTATAAAGGCCGCAAGCGGGTCTCAATCATCGACTGGGTGATAGTCGCTACGGCGCTTGTCATTGCGCTCTTGCTGCCAGCGGGTTATTTCAGCGTTAAATATGGCGCTCTCGCTGCCGCTGTGCATACCGAGGCGGAGTTCAAGGCCAGCACAATCAGCCAGCTTATCGCCAGCACACCCGAATTATGGCGTTTCCAGGAACACCGTCTGCAGGAACTGATACAGCGTCACGCGGGCGGGCAGAAAGTCGCTGCAACACGCATTCTGGATCAGGACGGTATGGAAGTGGTCGCACTTAGTCAGCCATTGGGGTTTGCCACACTGACGCGTTCGGCAGGGCTGTTCGATTCGGGCGTCCAGGTCGGGCGTATTGAGGTTTCACGTTCGTTATACGACTTATATCTGAATACTGCTGGCGTACTGCTGCTCGGCGCGCTGCTCGGCACTGTGGTGTTCACTCTGCTGCGAATGCTGCGTCGTCGCACAAAGCGCCTCAACGAGGCGCTTTTTCAGAAAAAGAGCGCGCCGAGGTTACATTGCATTCTATCGGCGACGCTGTGATCACGATAAACGAGAACGAAATCATCGACTATCTCAATCCGGCCGCTGAAAAACTCACCGGCTGGACGCTCGCTGAAGCCCAAAACCGCCCGGTTCACGAGGTGCTGCGTCTCATCGACGAACAGACGATGGAGGCCGTCGCAGACCCGCTGCAAAGCAAGATCACCACCGATGCCGAGCGCTCGTTCGGGGCACAGATTGCCCTGCTGCGGCGGGACGGATCGAGCATCGCCATCGAGGAAAACGCAGCGCCGATCCGCAACCGTAAAGGGCACGTGATCGGCGGGGTAATCGTCTTCCACGATGTGAGCGCGGCACGCAGCATGGCCCAGCGTCTGACCTGGCAGGCAACGCATGACTCGCTCACCGGTCTGGTGAACCGGCGTGAGTTCGAGCGCCTCACGGAGGCGGCTATCGCCACCACCCAAAACGCCGACAAGCAACATGTGGTGTGCTATCTGGATCTCGATCAGTTCAAGATCATTAACGATACCTGCGGTCACCCGGCGGGCGACGAACTGCTTAAGCAGATTGCAACGCTACTGCAGTCGAAAGTGCGCGTGTCCGACACCCTGGCGCGTCTGGGCGGCGATGAGTTCGGCCTGCTGCTCGACGGTTGCCCGCTTGACCGCGCCAGACTGATCGCGGCAGATCTGCTCAGTGCGGTAAGCGAATACCGCTTTCACTGGGAAGGCAAAACCTTTTCCATCGGAGTCAGCATCGGGCTGTCGGTGGTCGGACTGCACGGTAACAACCGCGCCGAGGTGCTAAGTGCGGCCGACAGCGCACTTTTCGCGGCCAAAAAGCAGGGCCGTAACCGGGTATTTGTGTACCACAGTGCCGATGTCGATCTGGCTAATCACAAGCACCAGATGAACTGGGTGGCACGCATCCAGCAGGCACTCGAACAGGAACGTCTGACGCTGTATTACATGCGCTATCTGCCGCTGAAAACCGGACCAGACGCCGGCGTACATATCGAGGTATTGCTGCGCATGATCGACGAAAAAGGCGGACTGATCCTCCCCGGCAGTTTTCTGCCCGCTGCCGAGCGCTACAATCTGATGCCGGCAATAGATCGCTGGGTGATCCGCACCGTGTTCAGCCGCTACCGGGAACTCGTCCAGCAGTTCGACTGTGGACCGCTGACCTGCGCCGTCAACCTGTCGGGTTCCTCGCTCAACGCCGAAGGGTTCTTCGATTTCATCCGTGAACAGGCCATAGAACACAACCTGCCAAAAGGTGCGATCTGCTTCGAGATCACGGAAACAGCCGCTATCAACAATCTGCGCCAGGCTGCAGCATTCATGGCAGAAATCAAGGACCTCGGCTTTTTGTTCGCGCTGGATGATTTCGGCACCGGCACCAGCTCATTCGGCTATCTCAAGGTCCTGCCGGTAGATTTTCTCAAGATCGATGGCGGCTTCGTGCAGGATATCGGACACGATCCGATCGACAAGGCAATGACCGAGACCATCAACCGCATCGGTCACATCATGGGCATGAAAACCGTCGGCGAATTCGCAACCTCAGAAACTGTAATCGGTGACCTCAGAGCCATCGGCGTGGACTTCGCGCAAGGCTACGGCGTCGGCGAGCCACAACCGCTGCCCGGCAGCGACGTCAGCGGACAAACGGCTCCCACCACCTAAAACGGCATACGCCCGAACGCTACCATTGCACAAGTTGACACCTTGGATTAGTGCTTTTACACTACTGTACAGATTAATGTACATGATGAGGTATTTGTGGACGCGATAAGTTATACAGCTGCCAGGGCTAACTTAGCCAAAACCATGGAAAAAGTGTGTAACGACCATGCCCCGGTAATTATTACCCGGAAAAGCGAATGCCCCGTAGTAATGCTATCTCTTGAAGATTACCAGGCCATGGAAGAGACCGCATACCTGCTGCGATCCCCAGCTAATGCGAGACATCTGCTTGAATCTATAGCCGAGCTTGAAACGGGTAAAGGAACTGAAAGAAAGCTAGTAGAATGAAGTTAACTTTTTCTTCCAAAGCTTGGGATGAATATCTTTACTGGCAAAAAACCGATAAAGCCGTGTTAAAACGCATCAACACGTTAATCAAGGAAATAATGCGACAACCCTTTGAAGGCATTGGTAAACCAGAACCTCTAAAATACAGCCTTTCCGGTTATTGGTCCCGCCGCATCACGGACGAACACCGCCTTGTTTACAAGGTAACGGAAGATAATCTGTTGATTGCGCAGTTAAGATATCATTACGAATATTAACCCATAACCATAAATGCATAACACATTGATTTTAAATAATTTAAAACCTTACCACACCACCTGCTCTCCATTTTCAACCACCTGTCCCGAGTCCAGTATGCTGGTCATCACAAAAACGCTGCTGACAGGCACACCAAAGTAACCCGCCAGCGCTTTAGCCAGACCCGTTTGCAGCAAAGCAACATCCTGTTTTGACCACAAAGATGGCAAAAACAAGTTGGCCATGATGTCGTAAGGATTACCGAACTGTTCTGTACTCAGCACAATATTGACGGTCATAGCGTCAGGCGATTTTCCTGATTCATGCGCCCAAAGCTGTATCAGATCAGCAGGCCGCACCGCATTTTCATAACAACGCGGTGAGACAATACAATTCGCTATCGGCATTGATCATCCTCGATTTTTGGGATCAACCAAACATCATTGGCAGCGGGCATAAATAAAATAACGTCGTAGGGTGCCAATAAGCGAAGCGCATTGCACCGTATGAGGGTTCACATCCGGCGCTGAAAACTGTGCACAAAATATCTTAGTAGGGTGTCAATAAGCGAAGCGCATTGCACCGTATGTGAGTTCACATCCGGCGCATTACAGAATGCGCCCTACGCTTGCTAACTCATAAATTGCCCACAGAGACCAGCAAGCCCTGCAAGATCTACAAATGCTTTGTTCCACTTTCTTTTTTCATCCTGTCTTGCATAACATATCAACCTTGGAGGAATATCTTTTTTGAACTCCCAAAGAAAAGGTCTCAGAGTGAATTATTTTATTGGAAAATTCGCGAAAGGTTAAATTAATTAATTTTTTATTCTCCAATTCCAATTTTCAGCAGTTCCACTCGTTTCCTGTTTGTTTTTGATAATCAGTAATTTTTTCTTCATCATCAAGAATTCTCAGCAAAATGGCTAGTTCGGTGACAGCTCGATTGGCTTTTTCTTCAGAGACTTCGAATAAAGATTTCCATAAAAACTTCCATTCACCGATGAATTTATTTTCTAAAAGCTCAGCTAATGGTTGCCGTGAATATGCAAAGTTCATTACAACTGATAGGTTTTCATGAATTAGTCGTGTTAAATTTATAGGGTACTTATTCATAATTTATCTTCTGCTAACTAGATTTAGATAGATTAAAAAATAAAATTCAATACTGTATTATGTCAATATAAAAAATAAATATATTTAATTTCAAAAAGATAAATTTCAAATAAAATTTATACGAGTCTAAAATTTCTCGGATAAACTGACCATGAAAATTAGCACGTAAGCTGGGTTGAGGAACGAAACCCAGCGCATAACGATTCCACCAATGCTGGGTTTCCGCTTACGCTCCAACCTGGCTGACGGTTGCTTCTTCAGAGTTGAGCAACACGAAAGTTTATTGTTAGAGCGCTTTATCTTTATTTGTTAGATTATTCTCTTGGAATTTCTATTCCGATATCACCCAACAACCTGACCGACCTAAGATCATCAGTAGATTCGACATCAACAGCCACACACCAATCATTTTTCATGGCTTCTAATAAATCATTTGCAGTACTACAAAAATGTACACCTCTATCACATTCATTACAATATTTTATATTTTGGTCTTCCGTTTCAATTAAATTTTCCCAGGTTTTTGTACAACGATACTTGATATGGCAGTTTCTAATATTCATGTTTTACCCAAACACGTTCTTGATTTAAAATCATATAAATTTTAACTAAAAACACAGCCTATAACAATTCGACCAATGCCGGGTTTCCGCTTACGCTCCAACCCAGCCTACGCTTGCTGCACCACCAGCCTAATTCCCCAGCGTCTTTGACAAAAACGCCGCAGAAGCCGGACAAAGCCCCGCAAACTGCGAAGTAGCTTTAATTGCCTCAGGGGCTTCATCCCGCGATGCCGAACTGTAGCCTTGCTGCAGAAAGTAAGCCTCGGCTGTAGTCGTCAGTAAGTACAGTTGCTCCACGCCGTTTTGCACAGCGACTGATTCAGCATGCTTGACCAAACGTTTACCGAAACCCGAATGTTGGCTTGAAGGCAATACGGCAAGTGAGCGAAGAAGACCCACGTTGCCATAACGCTCAAGCCTGATGATGGCAAGCAAGCTCGTGTCCTCAAGAATGCCAAAAAACTGTACACATGACGGCGAAACAATGTCTTCTGTCGGAAGATCAGATGACACCAAAATCCTCTTCACCTGCTCAATGGATTCTATCGGTTCTATTTTCATATCAGGCGGGCGTTTTACCAAGCATTTTAGACATATTGATTCCTGTTATTGAAAAACCAGCCTCTTTGTATAACTTGAGTGCGCGCTCATTATGATAGGCAACTCTCAGTTTGATCTGCTTAATTCCAGCCAACTGAAGTTGACGTTCTAAAACCGAAATTGCTTCTTCACCATAACCTTGACCTCGATAATCATCAGATACATAGAAGTCACAGATAAATGTCGACTCGTCTTCGATATTGATAGTGTGCCATAAATAACCAACCACACCTGGTTTGCCATCAATCTCAGCTTCGATACACAGCAATGAATTTTCATCACTTTCCGGGCCATTAGGGAAACAGCGGTGCAAATCCTTTTTAGCCAACTCAATAGCACCGTCCATTGTGTGACCGTAATTTTGGGCTAGTTCCTGGCTGTATTCATCAATGAAGCACTGACAATACGCTGGATATTCCTCTTTCCGCATTTTCCTAAGAACGACCATATTTATTCCTTTTGATATCTGGGAACTCAATAGCCATCATCGAAGACGAGCAGCAATGTCTAGCGATAGGCACTTAACCCAAAACACCCTGCCCCGCCAGTTCCTCTTCGTAGGTACGCAGTGCTTTGGCTAAACCTTGTGCGATTTCTTCGACCTGCTCACTGCTGACGGTGAGTGGCGGCGAAACCATGAACCAGTCGCCGAAACGTCCGCCTGCAGTGCGCCGGCTGTACACGGCCAGCCCCTGCTCCAGGGCAATGGCCTGAAAACGGCTTGGGGCGACCAGTTCCAGCGGCAATTGGCGTTTGCTTTCTTTGTCCGCTACCAGTTCGACCGCCAGTAACAGGCCCAGTCCGCGGACATCACCGACGATAGCGGATTCGGCGGCGATCTCCTGCAGGCGTGCTTTCAGCTCTGCGCCGCGTGCGGCTGCGTTGTTCATCAGATCGTGTTCGACCAGTTCGGTCAGCACGGCATGACCGATGGCGCAGGACAGCGGATTGGCAAAATAGGTGAAACCGTGCATGAAACCACCGGCTTCGGCCACGCTGTTGACCATCTCGGCGGAGACCAGTACGCAACCCATCGGGGTGTAGCCGGCGGCGATGCCTTTGGCCAGAATCACCAGATCGGGCCGGGCTTGCGGCCAATGGTCAGCGGCCAAGAACTTGCCACTGCGCCCGGCACCGCTCATAACCTCGTCGTAGATCAGCAAGATGCCGTAACGGGTGCAGATATCGCGCACCATGCTGTAATAGATGTCTTCCGCCACCAGCGCGCCGGTGGCGAGGCCGCCGATGGGTTCCATGATGAAGGCGAGCACGGTTTCGGGGCCTTCGCTGATAATTTGCGCCTCCAGCGCCTGGGCACAATGGCGGGCATAGCTTTCGCGAGTATGGTTGGGCGGCAGACGATAGGTGAAAGGTGCCGGAATTTTCGGCATCTCGTGCAGCAGCGCGCCGAACATCTCAAGCTGCAGATAATCACCGGTGACTGACAATGCCCCCAGCGTTGCACCGTGATAGCCGGGATCGCGGCCAATGATTTTGCAACGCTCCGGTTCGCCCCGGCTAAGCGCCAATTGACGACAGAATTTGAGCGCGGATTCGGTCGCCTCACTGCCGCCCGACACGAAAAAAGCGCGTTCCAGTCCCGGCCCGGCCAGTGAGGTCAGCAGATCGGCCAGCGCCACATTGGCTTCGGTCTCGAACAGGGTCGGATAAGCAAAAGCCACCGCCTCGGCCTGTCGCCGCATGGCCTCCAGCACGCGCGCGTTACCGTGCCCCAGATTGTTGGCCACCGGACCGGACGAGACATCAATATAGCGCCGGCCAGCGTCATCCCACATATACAGCCCTTCGCCACGAACAATGCGCGGTTTGCGAGCACTGCCCGGTTTGGCGAAAAAAACCTGGATGGGACCACCACTTGGCGTATTTCCCAGCGCCAGCCGGGACTTGTCAGTCGTCATCGGAGACTTCCTCATTGTTTGGAGATTATTGGAGTACAAAACACTGCCGCAGCGCTGATATCGGCCATGCCGTGGCTGAGCAGCGGCATCATTTAATAGGAATTGGCAGACGGCGCGGATTAGAATGTGCTGGCTTTGCCGCCAGCTTGCGCCTGACGCCGCGTGAGCCTCCGGCCGGCCTGCGCATTGGCATATTTGTCATTATAGTAATAACGACCAGAATAAAGAGGTTTCCGTGTCCACACAATCACCACAATGTCAGCTTTTCTCACCGTTGACCCTGCGCGGCATCACCCTGAAAAACCGCATTGCGATTTCGCCGATGTGCCAGTATTCGGCGCAGGACGGTCTGGCCAACGACTGGCATAAAGTTCATCTGGGCCAGTATGCGCTTGGTGGCGCAGCGCTGGTATTCAACGAAGCCACTGCCGTCGAGGCACGCGGGCGCATCACTCATGGCGATCTGGGTCTGTGGTCGCAGGCGCACGCCGACGCGCTCAAACCCATTGTGGATTTTATCAAGGCGCAGGGCGCGGTGCCGGGTATCCAGCTGGCCCATGCCGGGCGCAAAGCCAGTATGCAACGCCCCTGGCACGGCAATGGTCCGCTGGACGCCAGTGATGCCGCCCGCGGCGATACGCCCTGGTCGATAGTCGGCCCCAGCGCCGAACCGGTGCGTGAAGGCTGGCTGCTGCCTGCCGAGCTGAGTCAGGCCGATATCCGAACCGTACAGCAAGCCTTTGTGGATACCGCCCTGCGTGCTGCCGATATCGGTTTCGAAGTGGCTGAGCTGCACTGCGCACACGGCTATCTGGGACACTCGTTTCTGTCGCCGTTGTCGAACCGGCGCAATGATGCTTACGGCGGTGATCGCGCCGGACGGATGCGCTTTGTGCTGGAACTGGCAGAACAGACCCGCCGCGCCTGGCCGGAAGACAAACCCCTGTTCGCACGTATCTCGACCATCGATCTGGAACCCAACGGCTGGACGGTGGAAGATTCCATTGAGCTGACGCGTGAGTTGCTGGCACGCGGCGTGGACGTGCTCGATTGCTCGTCCGGCGGTTTGTCGGGCGCGGCGACGCGCAGCGACAAGCCTTTACCACTTGGCTTTCGGGCGCCTTTTTCGGAACAGATTCGTACCGCGACCGGGGCCTGCACCATGACCCACGGGCTGATTGTTCAGCCGGAACAGGCCGAGGCACTGCTGCGCGAGCAACGCGCCGATCTGATCGGCATCGCCCGCACCGCTTTATATGATCCGTACTGGCCGCGCCATGCTGCCCAGGCGCTGGGAGCCGATGCCGGTTTCAGCGACTGGCCCGAACAATATGGCTGGTGGCTGGCACGGCGCGAACCCCTGCTGCGCGCGCACGGGATCAGACAACTAGCCTGAGTCATAGCGGACGCAAGCAGTATCTGAAGCGGATTTTCAACCCCTATTGGAGAGAACACCATGTTTGATTTAGGTTTGACCGGTAAAGTCGCCATGATCACCGGCGGCAGTGATGGACTGGGTTTTGCCAGTGCGCAGAGACTGGCCAGTGAAGGCTGTAAAATTGCCATTTGCGCACGTCGGCAGGCACATCTGGACGCTGCTGCTGAAGCGATCCGCACGCAGACCGGAGCCGACGTCCTGGCGGTGCCTGCCGATGTATCCAAGGCGGCGGATATCGAGGCTTTTGTGACAGCAACCGTGACCCGTTTCGGCGGCGTTGATATTCTGCTCAATAACGCGGGCACCTCGGCGGCAGCCGCATTTGAAACGGTCGATGATGCCGCCTGGCAGGCCGATATTGACCTCAAGCTGATGGCGTCTGTGCGCTTTTGTCGCCATGTTATCCCGCTTATGCGCCAACGCGGCGGTGGCGCTATTGTCAACGCGACCATCGTCGGCGGCAAAGCCCGGCAGCGCGGGCGCTGCCAACGACCGTCACCCGCGCCGCCGGTATTAATCTGACCAAATCGCTGGCCAATGAATACGCCGCTGAAAATATTCGCGTCAATACCATCTGCATCGGTCTTATCAAAAGCGCGCAATGGGAGCGCCGGGCCGGGCCGGACGGGGTCGAAGCACTGTATGCCGAAATGGGCCAGTGCATCCCGCTGGGACGCATGGGCGAAGCTGAGGAATACGCCGATCTGGCCGCATTCCTGGTGTCGCAACGGGCGGCGTTTATCACTGGTACAGCGATTAATCTGGACGGTGGCATGGCAGCGGTGGTGTAACATGCCGTTTCGCTTACAGCAGGGATAAACCCGCGTCAATCATGGACTCATTAACTCAAGTCGCGCTCGGCGCAGCTGTCGGTACCGCCGTGCTGGGCCGCCGCATTGGCTATCGCGCCGCACTCTGGGGCGGCATCTGCGGCACGCTGCCGGATCTGGATGTGTTTATTCCGTTCGGCGATCCGGTAGCCGATTTCACTTATCATCGCAGTTTCAGTCATTCCTTACTGGTCCTGACGGCGCTGACGCCCATACTGGTGTGGTTAATCATCAGAATTCATCCACAGACCGCAGTTTATAAACGACAATGGTTCTGGCTGGTGTGGCTGGCGCTAATCACCCACAGCCTGCTGGACAGTCTGACGATTTATGGCACGCAAGTGCTCTGGCCACTGCTGGATACGCCAGTCGGTATAGGCAGTATTTTCATCATCGATCCGCTGTATACGGTGCCGCTGCTGGTCGGCGTGCTCGGTGCGCTGCTGTTGTGGCGCAAACCTGCACGCGGGGCACAGATCAATCTGTGGGGGCTGGGCTTGAGTACGCTGTATCTGGGTTGGAGTCTGGTCGCACAGCAGATCGTGACCGAGCAGGCCCGTACCGCGCTGGCGCAGCAAAATATAGGTTACGAACGGCTGCTGGCAACGCCCGCTCCCTTCAACACCGTGCTATGGCGTATCGTGGCCATGGACAAAAATCATTACCACGAAGGCTATTATTCACTGCTCGATCAGCACGCCAACATTTCCTTCCATGAGTATCCCAGTCAGGAATCATTGCTCGAACCACTGGCGTCGCACTGGCCGGTCGAGCGCCTGCGCTGGTTTAGCAAGGGCTTTTACAAAGTCAGCGAAAACAACGGCAAAATCATCATGAGCGATCTGCGCATGGGACTGGAGCCGGATTATGTGTTTGCTTTCATCGTCGGCAGCATCAGCAATCCGCATCCGGTTCCCGCTGCCAGTGAACGCTATCAGTCGGTGCGTGACTGGAGCCGCCTGCCTGCGGTGTTTCGACGCATCTGGGATGCAAACGCGCTGTAATACGGAAATATCGGCTTTCTTCGCACTCTGCGGTCGATTTCTGCCCCTGTCGCATACTCTTCCTGGATTCCCGCCTGCGCGGGAATGACGGAAAGACTGGCGAAGGATAGGCAACAAAAGTAGCCCGGATAGAGTGAAACGGCATCCGGGGCATACTGGACTCCCGCCTGCGCGGGAATGACGGAAAGACTGGCGAAGGATAGGTGATGGAAGTAGCCCGGATAAAGTGAAACGGCATCCGGGACATACTGGATTCCCGCCTGCGCGGGAATGACGGACTTTTACGGTGACACTCTCGTATTCTTGCTGACTGAATTTCCGCCTGCACGGGAATGACAAATCTTATAGCCTCAAAACAAAAACAAACAGGCTTGCTTGTTTTTTAATAAAATAAAACTTAGAATCCTGCTATCCAGGCCGGCATATTGAATCTGCCTCCGGATGAACAACTTACTGCTCATACCCGTATTCTTCAGGAGATAATAACGCCTATGAAGCCTGTCACCTTAGCGCCCACCCTTGCTGCCCTAGCTCTCGGCGTGATGACCACAACGGCTGTCGCCGCCACCTCTTTCATTGCCAATTCCTTCTACGACCAACAGCACCCGCATTCCCGCTTCGGTTATATCGAGTGGGCCGAACTGGTCAAAGAACTCTCCAACGGCGATCTGCAGCCCGAGGTTTACACCGGCACTGTGCTGCTGGCACCGCGCGCCAGTCTGCAGGGCATTCGCGACAATATTGCTCAGGTCGCCCATCACCCGGCTGTTTACACACCGTCCGAGCTGCCGGTTGCCAATGCCGTGCAGGAGCTGGGCTTCAATTTCGATGATCCGCTGACCGGCGTGCTGGCTGTGACCGATTTCAGCCTCAATAATCCCCTGCAGCTGAAAGAATGGGAAGACGTCGGTATCGTCTATCTTGGTGCGTATAACACCACGCCTTATGTGCTGTTCTGCCGCGAGCCGGTCCGCACGCTGGACGAGTTGCGCGGCAAACGTATTCGCACCGCCGGCTCGACCGTTTTTGCCAATGGGTGGAAGAAGCAGGCGGTATCCCCGTCAATGTGCCTTCCGGCGGGAGTGTACCTGGCGGCCTCGATCGTGGCTCGCTGGATTGCGCTTCCAGCTCACCCGCGATCGATCCAGCCGTTCCTTGTGAGGAAGTGGCAGAACACACCACCCTGCTGCCCACCGGCATGTACAGTCCGGCCCGCACTGGGGTTATAACCCGGATTTCTGGGCCAGCCTCAGCCAGGAACAGCGTCAGATTCTGATCCAGAGCCACCGCACGGGCGATGACCCGGATGGTTGTGCAATATCAGAAAAATGGATAGATCCGCTGGCCAAAGCCGTAGCTAAAGGCCATCAGGTGCATCAGCCTGGCAGATATCGTGGCGTCAGTGAAGCGTTCATGTTAGCTACCGAAAATATCTATGAGACTGTCCAGACCCGCTACGGCATCGAAGACGCCAAAAAGCGCTGATCGATGATTTTCGTGCCACTTGTGCCAGAGTGGGAAAAACTGCTGGAAAATGTTGATCGGGAAGACGAAGCTGCGCTGGCGAACTACAGCCATACAAATCTACAACAAGCTGGCACCGGATTACGGTATCCGTTAATCCTGTTTGCCGAACTTGAACACACAGGCTGCACGATGGCAGCCGGGTGACGAGCAAACCCTGCAGCTCTAATCGGCAAGGAGACTTTTCGTCGTGGCAAGACTTCCACGAGTGAGCTCCCAGGCGCACCCGGGCGAAAATCATGAAAGCCACGCTTGACTGTATTCTGGACATCGGCGTACGCGAGACAACCTCCAGCATCGCCCGGCGAGCGGGTATTTCACGTGGCGCGCTGATGCACCATTACCCGACCAAAGAAGCCCTGATGCATGCGGCGCTGGAAGATTTGCTGGAACAGGTTGCCACCGTAGGCCAGCTGGCTACAGACATCAGCGCTGGCACGATGGATTTCGATACCTTTCTGGCCACCCTGTGCGATCACTTCACCGGCGATCTGTTCATGGCGCGCTGGAATATCTGCCGCCCGCACACTGAGTCATCCATAAAAAACGTACTGCTTCCCTGGCTCACCGTTTCAATGAATCGCTGGAACAGATATGGGATCAATTAGTGAGCTATGACCGGGGCGATAACGCACCAAGCGCACGACCATTAACGCCACCTTGTGGCATGTTCCGCGGGATGGGTGCGCAAAGCGTCTGGCGTGATGATCCGACACTGTACCGCGACATGCTGTTGTTCTGAAACAGGCCCTGACTGTTATGAGGTTTCATACCCCGTGACCAACCGCCCGGACTTACCTGCCAATGCTGCAAAAAAAGCGGGGCCACGGCCACTTTTGTCAGCGGCTGACCCTGGCTATGGGGGCATTCGCGCGCTGACTCTGATGGCTTTGCACGTGACGCTCGATATCGTACTGCGGGTTGTACTGGGTTCGTCGTTTCCCGGTACGCTCGAAGTGGTGTCTTTCTATTACATGGTGTGCGCGGTATTCCTGCCGCTGGCCTACGTCGAGCTGCAGGGCGAACACATTTGTGTGGACGTGCTGACCTCACGACTGCCGGGCAGCCTGCAACTGATCCTGTATGTGCTGTCCTGCCTGCTGGGTCTGCTCTACTTCAGCATGCTCGGCTATCAAAGCCTGCTCGATTCGATACGCGCCACCAGCCGCCTGGAAACTGCCATGGCCAATTTCACGTTCTATATCTGGCCCAGTCGCTGGGCCCTGACCCTGGGATTCGCGGCGATCCTGCTCGCGATCTGCGCCAATATGCTCAAAGCGCTTACCCTGCGTAAAGCGCTATAGGACCCCTGTATGAGTAATCTGGATATTGGCCTGACCGGTATTGCGGTTGCCCTAAGTCTGATCGCCCTGCGCGTACCGATTGGCGTCGCGCTGGGTCTGGTATCGATTTTTGGCATCAGCCAGATCACCAGCATGCGGGTCGCCTGGGGCATGATTTCCGCCACCCCGTTCGACTTCGTTGGCCAGTGGGAACTCTCGGCCGCGCCCATGTTTCTTTTCATGGGCTATTTGTGCACGACTACTGCCATGACGCAAGGCCTGTTTCAGGCGATGCGTCTGTATCTGGCGCGACTGCCGGGCGGACTGGCAGTTTCCAGCGTGCTGGCATCGGCGTTTTTTGCGGCAGCCTCCGGCTCCAGTGTGGCGACCTCGGCGGCGATGTCCCGCATCGCTGTGCCGGAAATGCTCAAACATAATTATGACAAAGGGCTGGCGACCGGAACCGTGGCCGCCTCCGGCACGCTGGGCTCGCTGATCCCGCCCAGTGTGCTGCTGGTGCTGTACGGGGTTTATGCCCAGGTATCGGTCGGGCAGCTTTTTATGGCTGGATTTCTGCCTGGTCTGCTGTCTGCCCTGCTCTATATTCTCATGATCATTGCGCGCGTGCGCCTCAATCCCGCCCTGGCGGGTGATGCTCAGGTCAGCTCAAACTGGCAGGAAAAATGGCAGGCTCTGAAGGGCATCTGGCCCCTGCCGGTGCTGATTGCCGCAGTGCTCGGTGGTATTTTCATGGGCTTTTTCTCACCCACCGAAGCGGGCGCTGTCGGCACCAGTTTCGCTGCGCTGATTGCGCTGACACGAGGCACGCTCACCCGCACCGCAATCAAAGAAGCCCTGATCAGCACAGCGATCAGCACCGCCAGTATTTTCATTATTCTGATCGGCTCGCTGTTCTTTACCCGCTTTCTGGCGCTCAGCGGCGTGCCGGTCGCTTTTTCCAATCTGATACTCGGTGTCAGCACCGAAACCTGGTGGATTATTATCGCGGTAGCGCTGATCTATCTGGTGCTGGGCATGTTTATCGACTCCATCGGTCTGTTGTTGCTGACCCTGCCACTGATTCTGCCGCTGCTGCAAGGTGCTGACATCAATCTGGTATGGTTCGGTATTATCATCATCAAATTGCTGGAAATCGGACTGGTCACTCCGCCCATAGGGTTGAATGTCTACGTTATCAAAGGCGCGCTGGGCAAGAGTGTGGAACTGGCAGAAGTGTTTAAAGGGGTGACCTGGTTCATTGTCATGGATCTGGTCGCGCTGCTGTTTATCATACTCATCCCCGCCCTGTCGCTATATCTGCCACAGCAAATGTTCTGACGCCCGCATGATCTGCAAGCCATTCGCTAATCCAGAGAAACAACTTAAATGAAATCAATGAGTACAATAAAATTCATCAATACCAACCTCATCGACACGCGCCAGGGCGTTGTTTTAGCCGACCAGCAGGTGCTGATCGAAGCAGGTCGCATCAGCGCGGTCGGAAGCGATGTCCCGGCCCCGGCCGATGCCCGCATCATCGACCTGAAAGGCCGATTTCTGATGCCCGGACTGTGTGACTCGCATGTCCATGTGACCGCTATCACGCCCAATTTCGCCCTGCTCGAAACGCTGTCGCCGTTTTATGTCGGTGCTAAATCCAGCGAATTACTGCACGCTATGCTGATGCGCGGCTTCACCACCGTGCGCGACGCCGGCGGCGCTGATCACGGTCTGGCCCAGGCAGTGGCTGAAGACAGTCTGCCCGGCCCGCGTATTCTGTACTGTGGCAATGCGCTGTCACAGACCGGCGGTCATGCCGATATGCGGGGACCGGGCCAGCAGACATTTGAAGGCTGTTTTTGCTGCGCCGGCCTGGGTCGTGTCTGCGACGGCGTCAGCGAAGTGCGTCGGGCCGCCCGTGACGAAATTCGCAAGGGCGCAACGCAGATCAAGATCATGGCCTCCGGGGGTGTTTCCTCCCCGACCGACCGTATCGACAGCACTCAGTTTTCGCTGGAAGAGATCGATGCCATCGTGGAGGAAGCCACTGCGGCCAATATCCACACCATGGCGCATGCCTATACCGCGCGAGCTATCAATCGTCTGCTGCCGCGCGGTGTGAAAACCATCGAACACGGTAATCTGATGGATGAGGAAAGCTGTCGCCTGTTTCTCGAACATAACGCCTATCTCACGCCAACACTGTCAACCTATGACGCGCTGGCCAAAGAAGGGGTTGAAGCCGGTATGGCGGCGCATCTGCAACAGAAAGTCTACGATGTGCTCGATGCCGGCGGACAGGCGCTGGAAATGGCGCATCGGCATGGCGTGAAAATGTTGTTTGGCACCGATCTGCTCGGCAGTATGCAACGCCATCAGCTGAATGAGTTTCATATTCGTGCGGAGGTCGTCCCGGCGGACGAACTGATCCGCGCCGCCACTTGCCATGCTGCCGACGCTTACGGCGCCAGCGGCGACTTCGGTGAAGTCATCCCCGGCGCACGCGCTGACCTGATCGTGCTGGAAAACAACCCGCTGGATGACATCAAGGTTCTAACCGATCCTGAGCAGCAACTGGCGCTGATCATGAAAGCCGGCAAGCTGTATAAGCAGACTCTGGCTGGCTAACACATCTGCCATTGTCCGGGCGACAATCCGGACAGCGGAGTTTTTCAGTACAGGGACGTACTGAACGCTGATCAACAGGGTAACATGTTGATCAGCGGAGAAATCGAACATCTTGATGTTCTGATTTTCGATTTCAAAAAGTCAGGATGATATTTTTGAAACAGACTTTACGTACTGATAGCATCGGTAAAGGTCAGTCGATTACCGAAAGGATCATTCACAGACATATCCCGGCTGCCCCAGGGCATTTCATCTATACCTGGCCGGGCATAGCGGTAGTATCTGGCATGTAACTCCCGCTGCAATGCCTCCAGCTGGTCTGTTTCAATCCTGAGCGCGGCACCTGGACTGCAGTCTCCGTGATGCTCTGACAGATGGAGAATGCAGTCCTCCCTGGATATCTGCATATACAGCGGCAGTCCTTCGGCAAAACGATGCTCCCAATCGACCCGAAAACCCAGGAAATCCACATAGAATTCCCGTGCTTTAGCCTCGTCAAAAATGCGAAGAATAGGCGTCGTTTTTCCCAGTGTCATAGCAGGCCTCCCCAGACTCAGGTTCTGTCAGCCAATAGTAGCAGTCAGCTTGCAGGCTTGCCGTGTTTCGTGTTTCTTGGCCTAGTCACCCTTTGTCTTGTCAACGCAGCCGATACAACGCGTAGCGGTAGGATCGATGGCAAGCCGGCGAATATCAATCTCTTCATCGCAAATAAAGCAGTAACCATAGTCCCCGGATTCAATACGGCGTAAAGCCCCCTCGATCTTTACAAGCTGATGCTGTCGCCGCCGGGCTGTTTCCAGCGCCATCTGCTGGGCCTGCATAGCATCCATACGAGAAAGCCGACCGACGCGGGTCTGATCCAGCTCGACCGTTCCGCTGCTCTCATCCAGCGTTTTCTCCAGCGTCTGCAGCTCGTCTTTCAGACTAAGCAGTTTTTGTTTGGCTTGTTCAATCTCGTTGTTGTTCATGGGGGCCTGCCACTCCTGTTATCACTGTTAACAGCTTTATAACAGATTGGTACAGGTTCGCAGGATGTGGTGAGCCTGCGAACCGCATCAATTTATCCGGGCTACACGACTTGTACGCTGACCTGAGCAGATATCCCCGGATGCCGTTTCACTCTATCCGGGCTACGTTACTGCACTGAAGATCCGGCATCTCACCACTTGAACGGAATATACAAGGCGATATCCGGGAAAAAATAAATCAGCACTACGGTCGCTAATAACAAGGCCAGAAACGGCAATACACCGCGCGAGACTTCACCCATTGAGGCTTTTGCTACGGCTTGTATCACGTACAGATTCAGGCCCACGGGCGGTGTGATCAGGGCGCATTCCACCATGATGACGAAAAACACCCCGAACCAGATCGGATCGATGCCCAGCGCCAGCAGCGAAGGTGCCAGCACCGGCACCATGATCAGCATCATCGACAGGGCTTCCAGCACCAAGCCCATCAGTCCCAGGACAATTGCGACGACCAGCACAAACATACCGGCTTCGTTGATATTGGCAGCGATAAAGGCCGAGATATCCTGCGGGATGCGGTAGAGCGTGATCGCTTTGCCGAATACTTTGGCGCCTGCCACGATCAGCAGAATGGCGACCGTGGTCACCATGGCTTCGATCACAGCCTCTTGCAAACCGCGCCAGCTCAGCGTGCGCAGAATCGGCCCGGTGACGATCAGTGCGCCGCCGAAACCGATAGCGGCGGCTTCGGTCGGGGTGAAAATACCGCCGTAAATCCCGACAATAATGACCAGCGCCAGCCCGGCGGTCGGTGTCGCCCGCAGCAAAGTGCGCCAGCGTTCTTCCCAGTTGGCTTTAGGAGCACGTTGCACCTGCGAGGACCATTTCGCGTACAGCATCGAATACACGATAAACAGGCCCGCCAGCACCAACCCCGGCCCGATACCGGCTAAAAACAGTGCAATGACAGACTCTTCGGTGATAAAGCCGAATACAATCATCGGAATCGAGGGGGGAATCAGAATGCCGAGCGTGCCACCCGCCGCCAGCAGACCGAGCACAAACGGGCGCGGATAACCCCGGCTGGTCATTTCCGGGATAGCGACGGTGCCGACCGTAGCGGCCGTTGCTACCGAGCTGCCGGAAATCGAAGCGAAAATCGTGCAGGAAACGATGGTCGCCACTGCCAGTCCGCCAGGCCAGTGGCCGACCCAGGCCTGTACAGCGGCGAATAAATCGCGCCCTACGCCGCCTTTCAGCAAAACCTGCGACATCAGCAAAAACAGGGGTACGGCCAGCAGGATAAAATTATCGATGGTGGAAAACATACCCTGCGCGGCCATCAGCGGCGAAAAACCGCCCATCGCCAGCAGTAATGCACCCAGTCCGCCCAGAGCGAACGCCACCGGCAAACCGGCCAGCAGCGCGGCAAACAAGGCCAGCAAAACCCAGACGGTAAGCATGGTTAGTGCAATGCCTCGGAATCAGCGGGTGGGATGGACGGCCCCTGGCGCAGAACGGTCAGTAATTTGACCACCGCCTGCAAGGCCAGCAAGCCGAAACCGAGCGGAATCACCGCTTCTGCGATCCAGTTCGGCAGATTCATCATGCTGCCGGAAGAACGCCCGCGCAGGAAACTATCGCTGGCGATGTCAAACCCATGCCAGGCAATCCACAGCGAGAACAACGCAATCGCCAGCAGGGCCAGCACTTCGCTGCATAAGCGCCCGCGCTGTCCCAGGCGTCCCGTAACTATCGTGATGGCAATATGGCGATCATCACGCAGCAACATGGCCGCGCCCAGAAACGTACCCCAGATCAACAGCAGTTGTGACAGCTCAGCGGCCCAGATGGTGGGCGCGTTAAAGACATAACGCGCCAGCACCTCCCAGCACAGCATTGCGCCGGTGCCGACGAACAACCATGCCGAAAGCCAGCCCAGCGCGCCGCTGAGCCGATTGATGAAAACACCCACCAGTAGTGCGCGTGCTTATAGTTTGGAGGCCGCGTCCAGTACCTGTGCGCCCAATTCACCGGCCGTCGCTTTGTACTGCTCCAATACCGGCTCGGCACCTGCTTTCCAGGCTTCGAGATCAGCGTCGCTGAGTTCGACGATGCTCATACCATGCTCCTTGGCCGCCGCATACGCACCGGCTTCGATGTCGGCCATTTTATCGCGCACATCGGCTTCCGCTTTCAGGGCAGCAGCGCTGATGATGTCACGATGGGCTTGCGATAGTGACTGCCAGAAATCATCGTTGACGACCACGATGAATTCAATATCAGCGTGATTAGTGACGGTGATCGTGTCCATCACTTCCCATAAGGAGCGGGATTTCACCCCGGATACGCCGGTCATACCGACATCGACCGTGCCGCGCTGGTAGGCCAGGTATTGTTCAGAACCGGAGATCAGGGTCGGGGAACCACCTACAGCCTGAATAAACTCGCCCAGGGTTTTACCGAACACCCGCACTTTTTTGCCTTCGATATCAGCCGGTGTGCGGATCGGCCCACCCTGGGACAGCATGATCGCACCACCGTAAGCCTGCCACCACAGCACCCGGCCGCCGGTTTCAAGAATCGCATTGTCCAGCAGCTCGCGCACCGGACTGCCCGGTGCCACAGCGGCACGGACTTTGGCTTCGGTGTTGAACATGAACGGCTGGTAGAAAATATCCACTGCGGGAATATCGCCGACATAACGGGTCAGCGATGCAACCCCCATTTCGATCTGACCGCTGCCAACCGCCTGCGGCACTTCTTTGTCTTTGTACAGCTGCGCCGAGTCGTAAATTTCGACTGCAATCTCGCCATTGGAATTTTTTTCGACTTCATCTTTGAATAATAATAAATTCTGACCGAGATGGCTTTTCAGAGGCAATTGCAGGGTAATGCGCAACGTAGTTTCGGCAGCCAGTGTCATGTTCGAAACCAAAAGACCCAGGGCAATACAACAGACCGTAAGCATGCGATGCATGTAGATTCTCCTCCAATGGTTATTAATAGCCCGATTTAATGAGCTTTATAAATTTTACACCAGCCGCAGCGTTTACCGGAGCGGCAAAACCGTTTCTGTAATTACTGCCCTAGCCATAAGTTCCGGGCGCGCTCGAAAGCCAGAGCACCGACTTCGCGCCCCAGCACACGACCGCGCAAATCACCATCCTGAAAATGAATGCCGCCGATCAGGCGCGAATATGCAGCTTCATTCGCGGCTGCGGTGAAAGTCGGCCACTCCAGCACAATATCCTGGCTGGGGCCACGCTCGAAAAATGCACTATTTTTGCGGTACACATACCGCCCCAGCAGATCATTCTCACCATCATTGTCAATGTCCTGGCCGGAGCGACTGACGCCATCGAAGAACCGGTCGCTCCCTGTAAATCGCTGCAAGACTTCGGCAGCGGCCGAGCTGAACGTGCTGTGGCCGGAAACATATTCGGGAAACGGTGGGGTGATAAACGTCACTTGCTGGTAAGGCAGCCAGTCTTCGCCCGGCAGCTCGATAATGCCTTGATTGATGCCGCCCCAACCGCAAATACGCTGGCCCCGGTACAGATAACGGATAGCCGAGATCGGGCGCACATAATCGTAATAACGCTTGGCATCCCAGGCCGCAATACTGGCATCGAATAGCGCAGCATTGAGCGCAAAAAAGAATTTTATATCGGCTTCGAGGGTATGATTGTCGCGGTTGGAAACGCCATGCGCCAATTGATTCCAGTGCCCCGGCGGCGATTCCGAGCGCGGTCCGTCGGCCCAGAATTCGGCAATCGCTTTATCGCGTTCGGTCAGGGACGCGTTTAATTGCAGAATTTGCTCGACTTGTGCCCGATACGCCTGATCGTTGCTCATGCGCTGGCCTTTGCCATCGATATACGGTGCGCTGGAACCAAACTGCGGTGGCGGCGGTGGCCGCAATTGCGCCCCGCTGGCCAGCGCAAAAGGTCTGACCGCGCCCCAGTGCGGGGTCATGAACACCTGTATATCGTAATCGCTGCGCCGGTCGGGATCGTACTGTTTGCGGCCATTAACGGTAGCTGTATGCGGATACGGCACCTGCAACGGCTGCCAGCGGTTGGGGTTAAAGCGGGCACCTCCAGGCGCGCCGGCACTGCGCCAGTCCGCACTGTTAACAGCCGCGTAACGACGCGGATAGGTCGGCGAAGTGATTTCACTATATAAATGTGCCTCGTTAGCACCGTCGTCAGCCTGTTTTTGCAGCACTGATTCGGCGGCCAGATAACCAATACCTGCCGCAGTGGTGGAATCTGCCGCCGTCGCGATGTTAAAACCATAGCGCGCCATCTGACGGCGTAAACGAGGCTTGAAATCACCGCCGCTGAGTCGCCCGAAGCGCTGCTGCAAGACCCGGTAAGCGGCCTGACTGATTGCATTACGCTGCTCAGACTCGGTCCGCAAAGCCGCTGCCAATTTGATCGGTGGCATGGCGTAAGGGCGGGCCTGATCATCGAACGCTGTCCAGGCGTCATACATCGCCGCATGCAATAAAAACAACTGTCGCGACACCGCCGGCGCACGAATGGCGGGCTCTTCCCGGATACCAGCCAGAGCCAGTTCGTTCCATTGTACGACCAGCGGTAATGCGGCTTCGGTTCGTTGCAGAATCTGCTGGCTGCAACCGCTTAAGAACAGCGCAGTCAGCACGATCCAGCCGTAATGCGTGATTTTCACGCAGACGTCTCGGCACGCGTAATGGCCTCGTGCAGCGCCAGCACCCGGCGTGCTTCGGCCACATGCAAATGCTCCACCATACGGCCATTCAGTACAGTAATACCTTTGCCAGCGGCGCGGGCGGCATCCCAGGCGGCGATGATCTCACGCGCAGCGGCAACCGTTTTTTCATCCGGCGAGAAAACCCGGTTTGCTGTTTCAATCTGGTTGGGATGGATCAGCGTTTTGCCATCGAAGCCGAGGTCAAGACTCTGTTCGCATACCGCGGCAAAACCCTGTTCATCACGAAAATCGGGATAGACCGTATCCAGTATATCCAGGCCATAAGCCCGCGCGGCAATCACACACTGCGTCAGCACCGGCAAGAAACCCAGACGATCCGGCCGGTGCCGGATGCGGGTTTCCTTGCTTAAATCTTCCAGCCCCACCACCAGCGCCCGCACTCGCGGATGACTTCCCGCGATAGCCGCCACATTCAGTACCCCCAGTGGCGTTTCAATCATCGCCCAAACTGGCAGATCAGCAGGGCTGCCCGCGGCATCAAGCGCACTGATAACCTGTTGTATCTGCGCTGCCGAATCAACTTTCGGCACAACAATCGCATGCATTCCTGCTGTCGCCATGGCCTGGATATCCTCGGCGAACCATTCTGTGCCGAGGCTGTTTATGCGTACCGCCAGTTCGCGCCGACCATAGCCGTCAGAAGCCAAAGCGGCTTTGATCTGTTCGCGGGCTTTGGGTTTGTCTTCGGGTCCGACCGAGTCTTCCAGATCGAGAATCAGGCCATCAGCGGCAAGATTATGGCCTTTTTCCAGCGCCCGGGCATTCGCGCCCGGCATGAACAAGAGTGAACGACGGGGGTGAATCATGCTGTCTGCTCCGAATGAATATGGCAGAGATAATGCCGCATCTGAAAGGGAATGCAAAAAAATGTTCTCACTACAACCTCGTATTGTTTGCTGTGACAGGTCACGAATCAAGCCGATAGCGCCAGCAAACAGGCGGGCTTTTCTGTTGTCTATCTGTACAGGCTTTTATCCTGCAACCGGGGGGGAGTGCGCATGAAAACCCTGCTGATGTTTGTTCCGCTCCTGGCGACCTCTTCGCCGATTGCCGAGGGCTGGGTTAATTTAAAGCTCGGCTATTGCTGCAAAGCGGTGTACCGGCAGCACCGGGACTGGTGCTGGCAGACCGAGAAATCCGGCCTGGCGCAAGAACCGGCACCTACCCATTTACTGGTTACACGGGTGGCTGACAATCCGGTGTTGATTCAGGCGGCGGTCACACAATTGGTGCAACATGCACAGTTTAGTTGCGATGGCGAGGCCTGAACGGACTGACGGGGCTATCAATAGCTTTGGCCCCGTCAGTTTTATCCGCTAAGCGATCCCGTTAATCTGCAACAGACGCTAAGCCGCCTGTTCGGTCTCCATTTTGATAACCTCTTCGACTTTATTGAGCTCGATCAGCGGGATATGGCACATGATTGCATGCCCGCTTGGCGTGCGTTGCACCGCAGGCAGCTCGGTTTCACAGATGCTGCCGATTTTGCGCGGACAGCGGGTCTGGAACGGACAGCCTGATGGCGGGTTGATGGGTGAAGGCAATTCCCCTTCCAGCACAATATGACGCTTCTCGATAGAAGTATCAGCAATCGGTACCGCAGAGAGTAAAGCCTCTGTGTACGGATGGTATGGCGGCGAGAAAATTTCGTCGGTTGTACCCTGCTCCATAATATGGCCGAGATACATCACCACAATCCGATCCGATATATAGCGCACGATGGATAAATCGTGACTGATAAAGATCAGTGTTGTTCTCAAGGTGCGCTGGATCTCGGTTAACAGCCCGGTCACTGCGGCCTGCACAGACACATCCAGCGCCGATACCGGCTCATCGGCCACCACCACGGACGGATTACCGGCAAACGCACGGGCAATGCCAATACGCTGTTTTTGCCCGCCGGACAACTGGCGCGGGCGGCGATGCGCAAAATCCCGTGGCAGTTTGACCAGATCAAGTAATTCCATGACGCGCTGATTGATCTTGTCCGGGTCCTGCTCGACCCCGAATTTTTTGATCACACGGGCAATCTGGGAACCCACGCTATGGCTGGGATTCAGGGTATCGAACGGATTCTGAAACACCATCTGCAGCAATGCTACGGTCTGAGCGGCGCGTTGTTGCACCGGCAACTGGCTGAGATCCTGTCCGTTCAGGATGACCTCACCGGATGTCGCCTGTTCCAGCCCCATCATGACTTTCGCAAAAGTGGATTTGCCACAGCCTGATTCGCCGACGATAGCGACCGTTTCAGCTTCGCGGGCATCAAAATCGAGCTCTTCATTGGCTTTGACATAGCGCACCCGCGTGCCCCTGATCATCGCCATAAGCGAACTATCGCGCAGCTCGTAGTACTTTTTCATCTTTTTGACTTGCAGTACCACTTTGCCGATTTCGGCCTGCTCGCCACTGAGCCCTTCCGGATTATGGCTGCTCCAGTCAATTTCGTCATAGCGCACACAGCGCACGATATGGCGCGGCTCCCCTTCCACCGGCTGCATCGGTATCAGGCCCTGATCACAGCGATTTTCCTGAAAAAAATCACAGCGCGGGCCGAAATAACAGCCGTTCGGGCGCATATGCGGCAGCGGCAACTGGCCGCGGATAGGCACCAGTGGCCGGGCGTTTTTATCGGTGCCCGGCAGCGGTATTGAGGCAAACAGGCCACGCGTGTACGGATGGCGCATCTGATCGAAGACTTCTCTCACCGAGCCGGATTCGACTGCCTCACCGGAATACATAACAGTGATCCGGTCGCAGGTTTCCAGGATCAATCCCAGATTGTGCGAGATATAGATCATGGAGGTGCCGAACTCTTTGGAAATATCCCGGATCAGATCGACAATCCCGGCCTCTACCGTGACATCCAGCGCGGTGGTGGGCTCATCCAGCAGCAACAGCGCCGGTTTGGACAACAGCGCCATCGCGATGACTACACGTTGCTGCTGACCACCCGAAATCTGGTGCGGGTAGGCGTTCATGATCCGGTCGGGATCGGGCAGCCGTACTGCAGCCAGAATATCGCGCGCTCGCTGGCGGGCTTCATCTTCAGATACGTCCTCATGATAAAGCGGTACTTCCATGAGTTGCTCGCCCAGCAGCATTGAGGGATTCAGCGAGGCCATCGGCTCCTGATACACCATACTGATCTGCGAGCCACGCAACTGGCGCAGTTCGTCGTCGCTCATGGTCTGCATATCGCGGCCCTTGAACAGGATTTCGCCGCTTTTGACCGAGCCGTTATTGCCCATGTACTGCATGATGGCGAGGGCGACGGTCGACTTGCCGCAGCCGGACTCGCCGACCACACCGATGGACTCGCCCGGCATAACCGTGAGGTTGAAATCCACCACAGCCGGAATTTCGCCCGCCCGGGTGTAGTAAGAGATATTGACGTTTTTACATTCTAAAACAGGGGTCTGATCGGGTGTTTTATCGGACATTATGATTCTCCCTAATCGCGCATCGAGATTTCACGCAGGCCATCGGCCAGCAGATTAAAGCCCAGAATCAGCGATGACAGTGCTGCAGCAGGCAGATACATCGAATGACCGGCGAACGCCCCCAAAGGCACAGCTTCTTTGATCATCAAGCCCCAATCCGGATCGGGTGGCGGCAAGCCCAGCCCCAGAAACCCCAAGGTCGCAATGGCGACTGTGGTATAGCCCAGCCGCAGACAGGCATCCACAATCAGCGGCCCGCGCGCATTGGGCAGGAGTTCGATCAGCATGATGTACCAGGGCGACTCGCCGCGGGTTTGCGCGGCAAAAATATAATCCCGCGTCTTCAGGTCCAGCACCAGTCCGCGCACAATCCGCATGATTTGCGGTGCCGAGGCAAACGTGACGGCAATGACGATGGTAAAACCGCTAGCCCCCAACTGCGCGACAATGATGATGCAGAGAATAATAAACGGGAACGACAGGAAAATATTGGCGATGAACGATACGATCTCGTCCGCCCAGCCGCCTAAATAACCCGCAGCCACTCCCATTAGCATGCCGATGACATAGGCAACAAAAGTGGCAAAGGTGGCCCAGATCAGCACTTTCTGTGCGCCCCAGATGAGCCGCGACAATATATCGCGGCCTTTATGGTCAGTGCCCAGCCAAAAGGTGCCGCCATCCGGTGCGACAGCCCCGATTTTTTGCAGGGGTACGAGAATTTCATTCGGCGGGTACAAAGGCAGAACGGGTGCCAGAATCGCCATAATCACCCAAAACAACACGAGAAACAGACCAAACATGCCCACAGGCGACTCGCGCATCAGGGCAAGGCCTTTCAGGGTACGCTTGAAACCGGATTCGCGCCGGGGCATCAACGGTTCAACTGAGTTTGCGGTCTGATCAGACATACGCGTCCCCTTTTAGTTAAAACGAATACGCGGATTCAGCAAGGTATAGCCGATATCCGAGATGAACTGCGAAAATACTGCGATAAATACCGCCACCATGACGCAGGCTTCGATGACATAAATATCGCCGAACAAGGCTGCTTCCAGCAGCATGGTGCCGAAACCTTTGTAGGCGAAGAACACCTCCACCACGACCAGGCCGGACAACAGCCAGTTGAGTTGCAGGACAATGACGGTAAAGGGTGCGATAAGTGCATTGCGCAAGGCATGCTTCATGATCACACGCTTATAGGGCAACCCCTTGAGTATCGCCGTGCGGATATATTGCGAGGTCATGACTTCAGCCATCGAGGCACGGGTCATGCGGGTGACATAGCCAAAGTCGTAGATCACCAGCACCATGACCGGCAACACCATCTGCTTCCAGTCAAAACCACCGGTCATGCTGGAGGTGCCCGGCAAAATGCCCCAGGTGTACACGAACAGGCCGGTGAGAAAGGTCGCCGTAGCAAATTCCGGCACCGAGGTGGTCAGAACCGAAGAGATCGAAATGGCCCGATCCTGGAACGAGCCTTCTTTCATGCCTGCCAGTATGCCCAGAGACAAAGACAGCGGGATAAGAATAAGAAAAAACACCAGCGCCAAAACGCCGGTATTGGCCAGCCGATCACTCAGCAGGCCGGCAACTGGTACTTTGTACTGCATGGAATCGCCAAAGTTTCCGGTCACGGCGTTACCAACCCAGACGACATAGCGGGTCAGGAAAGGTTGGTTATAGCCGTTTTCTTCCAACCAGATTTCGCGCTGTTCAACCGAGGAATACGGCCCCAGGACTTTACCAGCGACAGCCAGCTTGTCAGTCTCAAACAGGGAAAACAGAATGAAAGACACTACCAACATGATGAGAATCATGGAGGTTAGGCGCTTTGCAGCAAGAATCATCATAAGCTAGCTCCTCACACAGCATGTGGGATCGATTGAACGACGCTGCGATTTATATTTATACGTAACGCAAGAAGCCCGCTGAGCGGGCTTCTTGTTGGTAAGGATTAAGCGTCCATCCAGACCTTGTTATAGGGCGTACTAAACTGATGATACTGCGTGGGGTGCGCTTCCAATCCCTTGATTTTATTACTGGCAACGAAAAACTTCGGCTGCCAGAGCGGCTGCACCATCACAGCATCTTCCTGCAGAATCCGCTCCACGTCTTCCATCGCCACCCGGCGCTCATCGGCATCGACCAGCGACTCGGCTTTATCCAGGGCAGCATCAAATTCAGGATTGGCATAAGCGGTTTCGTTCCAGGGCACGCCGGACCGATAGCCCAGGCTCAGCACCATGGTGCCCAGCGGGCGGTGCGTCCAGGCGGTAAACCCGAACGGGGTCTTGTCCCAGACTTCCCAGTATTTGGCGGCGGGCATCAGGTTGATATTGAGGGTTATCCCTGCAGGCGCGAGTTGCTCTTTCATGATTTCACAGACTTGCTGCTGCCACGGGCCGTTGGTGTTACCACAATCAACGGATACCTCCAGACCATCGGCAAAACCGGCTTCGGCCAGCAGCGCTTTGGCCTTGTCATAATCCGGTGTCAGCTTGGGCAGCGGGAAATACTCGGGATGGATCGGGCTGACATGGTGGTGTTCGCCCTCCTGACCACCTTTACCCTGGAACACAATCTGCGGATATTTACTGGCATCGATACAGGCCTGGATAGCCTGACGCACCCGTTTGTCGTCAAACGGTTTTTCAGTGACACGCATCCGCACACAGCCGGTCTGCGCGGTCTTGGCATCGTAAATTGTGGCATTGGGTACACTCGCTGCCAGGGGATACGAGGCAATATCGAATTAATAGATGGAATCCACCTGGCCGGACGCAAATGCCGCCAGCTGCGCTGTCGAGGCGGCACCATGATCGATGTAGTGGATTTCGTCCAGATACACTTCACCGCCCCAATACGGACGATCCGCACGTTTCAGGATAGCGATCTCGCCGACTCTATGCTCGGCCAGTTGATAAGGTCCTGTACCGTTCGGGTTCTTGCTCAAATCGCCGCCATCCTTCTCGAAATTGCGGTGCAATATGGCGGTCGGGTAATTGTAAAGATTTTCCGGTACTGACAACTGCGGCTGCGTCATTTTGATCTTGACGGTGTAATCGTCGATCTTCTGCACCCCGCCGTCGATCATACGCTTGGTCATCTTGGGGCTGCCGTCATCGTTTTTCTCGCCAGTGTCAACATCTTCGACCATGGCTGAGAACAGACCGATATTGGACGAGCCGGTTTTGGGATCAAGCCAGCGGGTGAAATTAAACACCACGTCATCCGCATTGAAATCGTCGCCGTTATGCCACTTCACGCCCTGCCGCAATTTAAATGTCCACTCCATCAGGTCATCACTGGCTTCCCAGCTTTCCGCCAGCATCGGGCGGGTGATATTGTCTGGACCGGTAATGGTTAAATACTCGACGAACTGGCGTACGATGTTGGACTTTTCCACCCAATCGAACGTTGCAGTATCGGTAATTTCCTGCACCGGCATAGAAACCCGCAGGATGCCGCCCATTTTAGGCTCTTGCGCCATCGCAGCAGGAATGAAGGACTGCCCGGTGATTTTGCCGGCTACGGCGTAGGCAGCTGTGGCTGACATGCCAAGCAAGGTGGTATTACGAAGGAACTCGCGACGACTTATTTTCTTTTTATCGAGATCGTCAATGAATTTTGGAATCAGTGGATGTTTATCCGCTTCTGGGTGTTTTGCCATAGTATTTTACTCTGCTCCGTCCACACATTAGGTACTCATTATAAGACATGGGATCAAGGTGTATTTTCCCACGGCTTTAGACCTTATCCCATGATACTCGGGACTTCAAGAACAGAACTAGACTAAAACCGACGTAAATTTATCTAAAAACAACCCTTACTGATGACAAAAATGATGCAATGAATCAAGCGCTTGTTTTAAACTGGACGGGTTGTCGTACAGACAACTATTAATACTGCCCAAAATGCCGCACTCTCATTCATTCCTGCCTTTTATAGGGCGTCTGCTATTGCTTGCCGTATTTCTTGGCGGACTTTATCTCAGCGGGACTGCGATCACCGATGCGGTCAAAAGCTATTTGTCAGGCTGGTCAATAGAGACGAATATCAGCGTATTACTGGGCTTGTCCCTGCTCTACGTGATTTTGCTCAGCATCCCGTTTGTACCGGGTGTAGAGCTGGGCTGGGGGCTGTTAGCCGTGCTGGGAGTCAAAGGACTCATAATTGTTTATCCCGCTACGGTACTCGGCCTGTGTTTGAGCTTTCTGATCGGACGCTGGATTCCACTGCAAGCTCTGGAACGCCTGCTGCACTGGCTGCACTGGTACCGGATCGAACACTTACTGGCAAGCATGCGACGGCTGGACAATCCAAACCGTCTGAGCCTACTGCTTGCCAACACCCCTCGTTAATTAATCCCGCTATTATTGCAGCATCGTTATCTGGCCCTTGCAGTGGTGTTCAATCTGCCGGGTAACAGTCTTGTTGGTGGCGGCGGCGGTATTGCACTGCTGGCGGGAATCAGTCGCCTGTTTTCATTTCCTGCTTTTTTGCTGCTGGTCTGTATCGCCATCGCCCCGATCCCGCTTACGCTATTATTCATGGCCTGGCGTTAACCGGATACTGGCCTTATGTCTTATTGCTACGACTATCCCCGTCCTGCGGTAACCGTCGATATCGTATTGTTCGCGCCTGCAGGCCCGCAGTTGCAGGTGTTGTTGATTCAGCGCCGCAACGACCCGTTTCGGGATCAGTGGGCACTGCCCGGCGGATTTCTGGATATGGATGAGGAACTGCCTGCTGCCGCCCGCCGTGAATTGCAGGAAGAGACGGGGCTGCAGGTTGATCAGTTGCTGGAGCTGGGCGCTTTTGCAGCGGTTAACCGTGATCCGCGCGGTCGTACTGTGTCGATTGCTTATCTGGCTCTGCATACCGGCCCGCTACCACAACCACAGGCCGGTGATGATGCCGCCGCGACAGCCTGGTTTGCCTGTCATGACTTGCCGCCGCTGGCATTTGATCATGCCCTCATCATCGACCGGGCACTGACGCGCCTACAGACACTCGCAGCGCCGCTGGCACCGTTTTGCGAGTTGCTGGTCCCCGGACTTACGATCGCTGAACTGCATGCACTGCTGCCGGTGATCCAAAACGCACATAGTCGGCAGCCGCCGGACTGACCAGCTTATTCGGCTACACGCTATAGTTCCAGCAGGTGGACCTGATAACCCAGATCTTGCAGAAAACGCAGCAGATCAGCCGGGGCCAGCGCCACTGTAGCGGTATTGACCAACGGGTGAAACGTCACCCGCTCATAGTCCAGCAAACGCTGATCCAGTGCGATCCGGACGCGGCGTTCATGGTCGTTGATCAGCGCCAATGGCGTCACTGCGCCGGGGATCACGCCCAGGATCTCATTCAGCCGGTCAGCGCTGGCGAAACCAAGGCGACCAGCCCCCAGTTCGGCTCCCAGGCTGTCCAGCTGCACCTCGGCATCATTGCGCAGACTAACCAGCCAATACGCACGCTTTTTATTGCGCAGGAAAAGATTCTTGCAATGCGCACCGGGAATATGGGCGCAATGCTGTTGCGCTTCCGCGACCGTGAATACAGCCAGATGTTCGTACCATTGATAGGCGATCTGTTCGTCCAGATAGGCCAATAATTGCTGTGCAGTGATGCTCATCGTAGTATGTAACCATGAAAAACCGGAGTTTGTGTTGCGCCCAAAGCCTCGCGCAATGCAGTCGTCGGCTGGCTGGGCGATGAATTAAAATCATGGTGACCGCAGCCCCGGAAAAAGGCAAAGCCAATCAGGCGGTAATCACCGTGCTGGCGAAAGCCCTGGGCCTGGCGAAACAGTGATATCGTCATCTCATCCGGCCATAGCTCGGCGCGCAAGACCGTGGATATTAGCGGTATTGCCGATGAGGACACACTGCGCCAGCGTCTGCCTTAACTGTTTTGCATTAAGTCGCGCAGATAACGGAATATCTCGCGACTTGCCGCTGGTGGCCGGTTCCGCTCCTGCTCACGCCGCGCCTTCTCGACCAAACGGCGCAGATGCTGCCGCTCGGCCTGCGGATAGCGATCGAAAACCCCGTCCAGCGCGCCGTCTTCGCCAGCAATCAAGGCATCACGGGTCTGCGTTCCAGCCAGTGTAATTCGCGCCTGGCAATGACAGCACCAGACTGTAAGTCGGTCAGCGGGCACGGGTTGGTGTCGAGCTGACGTAGCAATTTGCCAATATATTGCAATTGCCGCCGCCGCCCGCCATGCGCTTTAATGCGTTGCGCCTGCTCGACAGCCGCCCGGATATTATCCGGCAGAGGTATTTTCTCCAGTTGTACCGACGTCAGTTTGACCAGTTCCACGCCCAGATCGCGCACCGCCAGGGCTTCGCGCTTGAGCTGGCTTTTACTGGGTCCATCGTACGGATCGATAAAATCATCATCAGGACTATCCGTAATATCAGATGCCATGATCAGCCCTCTTACAGCACTTCGGATGCAAATTCAGCCAGACGTGAACGCTCGCCCCGCTGCAAAGTGACATGACCACCATGCGGCCAGGGTTTGAAGCGGTCTACGACATACGTCAGCCCGGAAGTGGTTTCAGTTAAATACGGTGTGTCAATTTGCGAGATATTGCCAAGACACACCACTTTTGTCCCCGGTCCGGCGCGGGTAATCAGGGTTTTCATCTGCTTGGCCGTCAGGTTCTGCGCCTCATCGATAATCAGATATTTATTTTGAAATGTACGCCCGCGCATGAAGTTCAGGGAGTGGATTTTAATCCGGCTGCTGAGCAGATCCTGAGTTGCTGCCCGCCCCCAACTGCCACCTTCAACATTCTGATTCAGCACTTCCAGATTATCCGTCAGCGCCCCCATCCAGGGCGTCATTTTCTCTTCTTCGGTGCCGGGCAGAAAACCGATATCTTCGCCGACGGGCACCGTTACCCGGGTCATGATGATTTCGCGATACTGTTTGCTATCCAGGCTCTGGGCCAGACCCGCCGCCAGCGTCAGCAAGGTCTTGCCCGTCCCGGCGGCACCCAGCAGGGTGACAAAGTCGATTTCCGGGTCCAGCAATAAATTCAGCGCGAAATTCTGCTCGTGGTTACGGGCACAAATTCCCCAGACCGCGTTTTTGCTCTGGGTATAATCCTTGAGCCGTTCCAGCAAGGCACCATCGTCGCCGACCGAACGCACCAGAAAGGCGGTCTCTTCGCCGGCATCGCCCGGTGTCACGATGCATTGATTGGGATACCAGGTGCTTATCTGAGGGCCGTGAATGCGGTAATACGTGCGACCGTTTTCGCTCCAGGACGCCATATCCTGGCTGTGAACTTGCCAGAAATCTGCCGGTGCGTACCAGTTGCCGCTGTATAGCAGGTCAACATCTTCCAGCACCTGATCGCTGTAATAATCCTCGGCATGAATCCCAACAATAGTGGCTTTGATACGCAGATTGATGTCTTTTGAGACCAGCGTCACATGGCGCCCGTCCGGTTCCTTCTGCAGTGCAATAGCGACATTCAGGATAGTGTTATCAGGGGTATTGCCGGGCAGCAGATCCGGCAACGCAGCCTGCAGTTGCCGGGTCTGAAAGAATAATCGCCCGCCGGGAGCTTGCGCATTGTCACCCAGTCCGGGCAGCACCAGACCTTGCTCGATCAGGGTCTGGCTCGCCCCGGCCATGAGATCATCCAGAAAACGGTTGGCCTGACGTACATTGCGGGCAACTTCCGACATGCCTTTTTTGCCACGATCCAGTTCTTCCAGCACGACCATCGGCAGAAAAATATCGTGCTCCTGAAACCGAAACAGGGCCGCAGGATCGTGCATCAGGACATTAGTATCCAGTATAAACAATCGTTTAGCGTTGTTTTCTATCATAATTATCCGTTATAACGGGTTGCAGACATGGTACTGATGCCGATGCGTTTACCGAACGCTGCAGCAGGCCAATCTGTCAGCTTTTAACCGGTTCCAGTACTGCATCCCAATTAAAATCATCACAAAAATCCATGAATTCTTCGCGCAGGATCCCGATATGCACTTTCGCCGGTACGCCGATGACAAGGTTCAAAGCGCTCATCGGGGTACCGGTATGCGGTACGGTATAAGTACGCGTGACCATTTCCTGGACAGGAATGCTGCGACTGGCAAAAAATCCGGTGACTTTCTGCACAATACCCGCCTGGTCCAAAGCGCTGACCTCAACCGCATAGGGTCGCAGGTCGGTCTGTTCCGGATAGCCGTTGGTGCGGCGCAACTGAACATTCAGGTTGTGCTCGTTCGCCAGCCGCTGTAATTGGGTCTCCAGACGTGACAGGGTATTCCAGTTGCCCTGCACCAGCAGAATCAAACCACTGATTTCGCCCAGTACCGTCATACGGCTGTCTACAATACTGCATTTACAATCCGCCACGGCGCGTGCCAGCATCTCAATGAGGTTGGCCTGGGCCTCGCCCAACACGCTTACTGCCAGGTAGTTACTCACCCTATACTCATCCCGTCAAACTTTCCGATCTTTAATGAAGGAGCACCAGTAGCAATAGTCTACCTGCTACGCTGCAACAGCACATCATCCGGTGACTATTCATGCAACATATCCACCCTGCCGGGAAGCGCTACCACTGCTTGTCAAGCCGGGCAACGCCACGTAACATGCTCCAACTTTCAGCAATTCTTACAAGCAGTTCGTGGAGACCCCAATGTTTCACGGTAGTATGGTAGCAATGGTCACGCCGATGACCGATGATGGTAATGTAGACTTCGAGGCACTGGCCAATCTGGTTGAGTTCCATATCGATAATAATACCGACGCCATTATTGCTGTCGGCACCACCGGCGAGTCCGCTACCCTGGACCCGGACGAGCACTGCCAGGTTATCCGGCGCATAGTCGAGGTTGTCAATAAACGCATTCCGGTCATCGCCGGCACGGGTGCTAATTCCACCAATGAAGCGCTGCATTTAAGCCAGGCGGCTAAAGATGTTGGCGCTGATGCTTGCCTGCTGGTCACGCCGTATTACAACAAACCCACCCAGGAAGGTCTGTACCAGCATTTCAAAATGCTGGCTGAGCGCATCGCGCTGCCACAGATTCTTTATAATGTGCCAGGTCGCACCTCCTGCGATATGTTGCCGGACACGGTTGATCGTCTGGCCAATATTTCCAATATTGTCGGCATCAAGGAATCCAGCACGCTCAATCGCATCGGTGAATTGGTTGATCGCTGCAGCGACCGTATGGCTATTTACAGCGGCGACGATCCGGTCGCTATCGACACCATATTACTTGGCGGCAAAGGTGTAATTTCCGTGACGGCCAATGTTGCGCCGCATGCCATGCACGCGATGTGTACTGCCGCACTGCAAGGTGACAAGACCGAGGCCAAGCGCATCGACAACACCCTGAAACCTCTACATAAAGCCTTGTTTCTGGAATCCAACCCGATCCCGGTGAAATGGGCCGTGCAGCAACTCGATCTGATCGGACCGGGTATTCGTTTGCCCTTGACCCCGTTAGCGGCACAGTACCATGAGCAAGTGCGTACAGCGATGCAACAGGCCGGTGTCTTATAGCAATAAGCGCTATCGTATCAGCAGGTGCCAGCAGGGTGTGTTGTATCCTGCAGGCAAGTGCCAGGTCGCGCTGCCAGCGTGCTGCCGCCACACCCCATCAGCAAGATGCCCGCTGCCTGCAGTCGGGTATCCGAAATCAATACTCTGTCACCTAGCATCAAAAACACTATGTTTTATTTTATGCAGCCTCGTCATTTAATTTGTGCCACCCTGTCCGCTCTTCTGGTGGCCTGCTCCGCCGATAGCGTCATACCTGATCGGCGTCCCGATTATCACAGCAGTGTCAGCGCCAATCCGCTGGAAATTCCACCTGATCTGACCTCGTCCACCATTGACGATACCCTGGTGGTGCCGGAGCTGAATCCGAACGATAGCGCCAACCTGTCTGATTACGAGCGCGAACGGCAGGGCTTGCAGCCTGCCGGTGCCGAAACGGTACTGGTAGCCCGCGACGATATGCGCATCGAGCGGGATGGCGAGCGGCGCTGGCTGGTGATCAAAGCACCGGCGGGTGTCGTCTGGCCTCGCATCAAGGAATTCTGGACCAGTAATGGTTTTCCTCTGACCCGTGAGGACCCGCGCATCGGCATCATGGAAACCGACTGGCTGGAAAATCGGGCAGATATTCCCGATGGCCCGGTGCGCGCCGTGTTCAAGCAATTCCTGGATTTTGCCTACTCCGCCCCCACCCGCGACAAATTCCGGGTTCGGCTGGAACGCCTGGACGCCGAGAATACCGAAGTGTATCTGACCCATTACGGGGTTGAGGAAATTCTTACTTCATCCAGCGGCAGTGCACCCTCGGCAGCTGTAGCGAATAAAATCACCACCACCACCCAATGGCAGAACCGCCCGCGCGACCCTGAACTCGAAGTCGAAATGCTGAACCGCCTGATGGTTTATCTGGGAGCGACCGAACAGCGTGCCCAGGCTGCTTTGCAAAACGCCGATTCCACACAGCCGATGCAGGCTGAGGTAATTCGCAATGAATCCGGCCAGCAGGCCTTGCTGATCAAGGCCGATTACGACCGCAGCTGGCGCCTGGTTGGCCTGGCACTAGATACCAGCAGCTTTGTGGTGGAAGACCAGAATCGTTCTGAAGGTCTGTATGTGGTGGAATATCGCGACGCCGTCGAAGACTCGCGTTCCGATGGACTGCTCTCCCAGCTGGCTTTCTGGCGCGACGATGAGCCACGCGAAGAAGGCGAACGTTACCGGGTTCGTTTAGCCGGTCAGGGCCCGCAAACCCTGATCGTGGTACATGACCTGCAAGGCCAGCCCAGCAACACGCCGGCAGCACAGTTCATTCTCGATAACATCCGCCAGGCGATCCGCTAAGTGCACTCTGTCCTGGCGAGCACGATCTAGACCTAGTGGTGACTTCCGCCCAACAGAAACGCATCCACCGGCTCGCACCGCAGCTGATTAATCAGATAGCGGCCGGTGAAGTTGTAGAGCGGCCGGCGTCGGTCGTCAAAGAGTTACTGGAAAACAGCCTGGATGCCGGCAGCAGCCGGATCGAAATTGATATCGAGCAGGGCGGTGCCAAGCTGATCAAGGTACGGGATAACGGCTGCGGTATTCACAAAGACGATCTGGCGCTGGCCCTGACCAGCCATGCCACCAGCAAGCTGACCCAACTGGATGAACTTGATCGCATCGGCACGCTGGGGTTTCGCGGCGAAGCACTTCCCAGTATCGCGTCGATTTCACGTCTGACGCTGACCTCGCGGCTGGCCGACGATGCCAGCGCCTGGCAGTTACAAAGCGACGGCCGCGAACTGAACCTGACCCCCAAACCGGCACCGCACCCTCCCGGCACGAGCATAGAAGTCCGTGACCTGTTTTACAATACGCCGGCTCGGCGCAAGTTTTTACGCACTGAGCGTACCGAGTTCGGCCATATTGAAGACGTCGTCCGCCGCATCGCATTGAGTCATTTCGACGTTACATTGCAATTACGCCATAACCAGCGCCCGGTCGCGGTCTTGCGCCAGGCACTGGAACAACGTGAGCAGGAATTGCGGGTTGCCGAATTATGCAGCCGCGGCTTTATTGAACAGGCTTTATGGCTGGACCACAGTGCCGCCGGGCTGCGCCTCTGGGGCTGGATTGGTTTGCCGACGTTTTCCCGCAGTCAGCCGGATTTGCAATACTTTTTCGTCAATGCCCGCATGGTGCGCGATAAACTGGCCAGCCATGCCGTGCGTCAGGCCTATCAGGACGTGCTCTACCATGGCCGCCACCCGGCTTTTGTATTGTATCTGGAACTCGATCCGGCACTGGTCGATGTCAATGCGCATCCGGCCAAACACGAAATCCGTTTTCGCGATGCCCGCCTGGTGCATGATTTTCTTTTCCGCACGCTGCACCAGGCGCTGGCCGCAACCCGCGCCGGCCATGCCCCTGCTGCCAATCAGACTGAGACACAGGCTGATACACAGGTCACTGCCCAGGACAATCCGCACGCCGCTGCCGGTCACAGCGGACAACATCCGTCTGCGGCCCCAGTCGCCGCCGCCCGGAACTATCCGCAAAAAGGGCATTATCCGGGTCAGTCGGCAGGGTCAGTCGGCGCGGCAGGATCAGCCGGTTCATCGTCCATCCGCCCGCAACACACCTTGCCCTTGCCGGTGCGCGAGCAGATTGGCCTCTATCACCGTCTGCATGGCGATGATTCGTCTGCATCTACTGGCCCTGATACGGACACTGAAATACCACCGCTGGGTTTCGCCATTGCACAGTTGCACGGCATTTATATCCTGGCTGAAAATGCGCAGGGGCTGATAATGGTCGACATGCACGCTGCCCACGAACGTATCACCTATGAACGCTTGAAAAGCGGGCTGGAACAGGACGGCATTCGCAGCCAGCCCTTGCTGGTGCCGGTTAGCGTGGCACTGACGCCGCGTGAACTGAATGTGCTGGAAGAACAGCAGGAACTGTTAACCACCATGGGATTCGGCATAGATCGACTGGGGCCTGATACCGTTGCGATACGCGTTGTTCCCACTCTGTTGGCACAAACCGATAGCGCCCAGTTGCTGCGTGATGTCCTGGCTGATCTGACCACTCATGGCACCAGCGACCGTGTGCGTGAGACCCTGCATGAAACGCTGGCCACGATGGCTTGTCACGGTTCGGTGCGGGCTAACCGGCGCTTGAGCATCCCGGAAATGAATGCCTTGCTGAGGGATATGGAACGTACCGAGCGCAGTGGTCAGTGCAACCATGGCCGCCCCACCTGGGTTCAGTTGCGGCTGGATGAGCTGGACAAACTCTTCCTGCGCGGGCGTTGAGCTGACACGCACTACCGCCTGTTTTACAGCGTATATCCCCAGCGACTATTTCACAGTAAACATCTCAAACCCTATGCAAGAATATCCTCCTGTCTTATATCTGATGGGGCCAACAGCCAGCGGCAAGACTGATCTGGCGATCGAACTGAACCAGCATTACCCCTTTGAAATCATCAGTGTGGACTCAGCCATGGTTTACCGGGGGATGGATATTGGCACAGCCAAACCCACGGCGGATATTCTGCGCCTGGCACCGCATCGCCTGATCGATATCCGCGACCCCTGGCAGGCTTATTCCGCGGCGGAGTTTCGTAGTGATGCACTACGCGAAATAGCGGACATTCGCCAGCGGGGCCGAATCCCTTTGCTGGTCGGCGGCACCATGCTTTATTTTCGGGCTTTACAGCAAGGACTTAGTCCCTTGCCAGCAGCATCGCCAGAGGTACGCGCCCGGCTGGAAGAAGAACGCACCACCTGCGGTAATGCCGCAATGCATGCACGTTTGAGCAAAGTCGATCCACAGGCTGCCAGCCGGATTCACCCTAATGATCCGCAACGGGTCCAGCGGGCGCTGGAAGTTTTCGAGCTGACAGGTTCCCCCTTGAGCGAACTACAAACCCGTTCGGCGGTCGAAAAACTGCCTGTGCAGCCCTTGAAAATGGCTTTATTGCCACCAGATAGAACGTGGTTGCACCAGCGTATTGAACAACGCTTTGAAGCTATGCTGGCTGGGGGATTAATCGAGGAAGTTGCCACCTTGAAGGCGAATGCGGATTTATCACTGGATCAGCCCGCAATGCGGGCCGTAGGATACCGCCAGGTATGGCGGTTTCTAGATGGTGAAATCAACTATGCCACACTTGTACAACAGGGTATCAGTGCAACCCGGCAATTCGCCAAGCGCCAGTTGACCTGGCTGCGCTCAGAAAACGACCTGATCAGGCTGGACTGCACATCGCCGAAATTGTATCAAGATGTAATCAACTACTTACATGAAAAACATTTTTTTAGAACTTAAGGCCATGTACTATACTCCGCTTAGTTCGTCGAGGCAGAATACCTTTTCGAGCAGAGCTTATTGATTTTTTTAAGTACAACAAGATTTTTATAAACAATTAGATTTGTATAAACAATAAGGAGAATTTCCCATGGCAAAAGGCCATTCGTTACAGGAGCCTTTCCTGAACGCGCTGCGCAAGGAACGAATCCCGGTATCGATCTATCTGGTGAACGGTATTAAATTGCAGGGACAGATCGAATCGTTCGACCAGTTTGTGGTGCTGCTGAAAAACAGTGTCAGCCAGATGATTTATAAACACGCTATTTCGACTGTCGTTCCAGCCCGGAATGTACGGTTGAATTTGGCTGATGACGGAAGTGATGACAGCCACGACTGATTATTACTGCAACGCTACTTTTGCTGCGGGGAATAACGCCGCTGCCGGAAGTTTTGATACGCGTAATGGCACAGCGTCAGGGTTTGTCGTTCTAATGACAAACCAATCTGCACGTGTTGCCGGCACTGCGCAAATCATCTCGCAGCGGTTCCCGGCTCTGCCCTCCATTTACGTTTATAGCACGGAGCAGAGATCACTCTCTTACCGGTTGTTCCAACGGGCTGCCGGCATGCCGCCAGTTGCACCACAAACGCCAGACCAGGTGGGTGCTTTGCATCAATTTTACGGAGCAGAGCAACTTGTTTGAGCGTCCCCGCAGCGGTGAGCGGGCAATACTGGTGCATATCACCCTGAATCAACCCGTTGCACTCACCCAGGATGACACCTATGCGCTGACCGAATTTCGCGAACTCGCAAGTTCCGCCGGTGCGCAGGAAGCCGCCCTGGTAACAGGCCGCCGCACCGTGCCTGAGCCACGTTACTTCGTCGGTACGGGCAAAGCGGAAGAAATCCGTGACACGGTACTGGCGCACAGCGCTGAACTGGTTATCGTCAACCACGATTTGTCGCCCAGTCAGGAGCGCAATCTTGAGCGTCTGCTGCAATGCCGGGTACTGGATCGCAGCGGCCTCATTCTCGACATTTTTGCGCAGCGGGCACGCAGTTTTGAAGGCAAGCTGCAAGTCGAACTGGCCCAATTGCAGCATCTATCGACGCGGCTGGTGCGCGGCTGGACGCACTTGGAGCGGCAAAAAGGCGGGATTGGCCTGCGCGGGCCCGGTGAAACCCAGCTGGAAACTGACCGGCGCTTGCTCGGTGATCGCATCAAGCAGATTAGCAAACGGCTGGTCAAGGTCGACCGGCAGCGCAATCAAGGCCGCCATGCGCGCCGTAAAGCCACTGTGCCTACAGTGTCGCTGGTGGGTTACACCAATACCGGCAAGTCCACGCTGTTTAACCGTCTGACCTCTGCCGACGTGTATGCTGCCAATCAATTATTCGCGACCCTGGACCCTACTTTGCGACGGCTCGACCTGCCCCATTCCGATCCTGCGGTATTAGCCGATACGGTAGGCTTCATCAGCAACCTGCCGCACGAGCTGGTAGCCGCGTTTCGCT
This sequence comes from Gammaproteobacteria bacterium, assembly GCA_041396125.1. GTDB lineage: Bacteria > Pseudomonadota > Gammaproteobacteria > Competibacterales > Competibacteraceae > JAWKZG01. The sequence goes on from JAWKZG010000011.1 coordinate 84,024, forward strand.
CCACGCTGCAGGAAACCACTGAAGCAAACCTGCTGCTGCATGTGATAGACGCCAGTGATCCGGAGCGGGATTTTTACACCGCCCAGGTCGAACAGGTGCTGACTGAAATTGGCGCTGCCAGCAGACCGGTCATCAAGGTTTTTAACAAAATCGACCGCCTGTCACAGTCGGCTCGGCTGGAGCGCAATACAGACGGACAGGTGCAAGCCGTCTGGCTGTCCGCCCTGACCGGCGAAGGACTCGATTTATTATATACAGCGCTGGCGGAACATCTACGCGGTGAAACCGTCCATACCTGGGTACGTCTACCACCGAGCCAGGGCAAACTGCGGGCGCGACTGTTTACCTTGCAGGCTGTCGTTAATGAGCAGCTTTCAGCCGACGGCGAGTGGCTGATTGAAGTACAGACCTCGCGCAAAAATCTCAACCAGCTATACCGGGATGAGGGCTTTCGTGACGAATGGCTAGAATCCGTTCATTAACTGCGTAACTCGCTAAATTCTCGCATAAGCTTGCGAGCAGTGCTTACCCTCCCTAAAATGGGATGTTTTGCCAACTATACTGAGCCAGTCAATGGGCACGAATGCATGATAAAATCATATGCCCTTACACTGGACTAGCAACCCGTTAGAGTGACTATTATTTGTGGAGTATTACATGGCCTGGAATGAACCCGGCGGTAACAACCGGGATCCCTGGGGCGGCAATGGCCGCGATCAAGGTCCACCTGATTTAGACGAAATCATCCGTAAGCTCAGCGGTAAGTTCGGCGGTTTACTGGGCAATAAACGCGGCTCCGGTTCCGGTGGCGGCGGCAACAGCTCCGGCGGTATGCCCAGCATACCGTTTGGCACCGGTGGGTTTATGCTCATCGGTATTATCGCCCTGCTGCTACTGTTGGCGTCCGGTATTTATATCGTCGACGAGGGTAAACGAGGCGTCGAACTCCGTTTCGGCCGGTACTCCAATACCACAGCCCCCGGCCTGAGCTATCACCTGCCGCTGATTGAAGATGTCGATATTGTCGACGTGGAGCAATTGCGCGCCCAGGAGATCGGCTATCGCACCGGTGGCGGAGGCCGCCAGTCCACACGCTCGGTCCCGCAAGAAGCGCTGATGCTGACCGAAGACGAAAATATCGTCGATATACGTCTGTCCGTGCAGTATCAGGTCAGCGATCCGCGTGCTTACCTGTTTGCCGTCAGCGATCCCGATGCAACCCTGGTCGGCGTGGTCGAAAGCGCAACCCGGGAAGTCGTCGGCCGTAATACCATGGACTATGTTCTGACCGAAGGCCGCTCCGATGTGGTAGCGGAAGTGCAGCGACTCAGTCAGGAAATTCTGGATCAGTACCGCACCGGTCTGCGCATTGCCAACGTCAACCTGCAGGATGCCCAGCCGCCGGAGCAGGTGCAGGCTGCGTTCGCCGACGCCATCAAAGCGCGCGAAGACGAGCAACGCGTCATCAATGAAGCCGAGGCATACTCCAACGAGATTCTGCCCAGAGCCCGCGGTGAGGCGGCCCGGATTCTCGAAGAATCGGCTGCTTATAAGGAACAGGTTATCGCTCAGGCTGAAGGTGAAGCGAGCCGCTTCGAGCAACTGCTGACCGAGTACAGCAAAGCCCCGAAAATCACCCGGGAACGTTTATACATCGACGCCATAGAGTCCATGCTGGCACGTACGAATAAAGTACTGATTGATACCGACCAGAGCAATAATATGCTCTACCTGCCACTGGATCGCTTGATCAACCGCGACCCGAATGCAACCAGCAGTCGCGATGCCAGCGGCGCTGCTTTCAGTGCCTCGCCCTCATCCTCTTTTAATATCGAGCCGTCCAGCAGTGAACCACGGCTACGTGATACCACTCGTCAGCGGGAGACACGCCAATGAGCGGAACCAAAAAATTGCTGCTAGGCATTGTTGTCATTGCAGCGATACTGCTTTACTCATCGGTATTCGTCGTGCGGGAAGGACAGACTGCCATTCGCTTCATGTTCGGCGAGATCGTCCAATCCGACTACCAGCCCGGCTTGCATTTCAAAATGCCGCTGGTGAATACCATCCAGAAATTCGATGGCCGTCTGCAGACTCTGGATACCGATCCTGAGCGGTTTCTGACCTCGGAAAAGAAAAACCTGTCGGTTGATTCCTATGTCAAATGGCGCATCAATAATGCACAGCAATTTTATACCAACGTACGCGGTGATGTGTTTATCGCCAATCAGCGACTGGACCAGTTCCTGAAAGATGGCCTGCGCAATGAGTTCGGTAAACGCACGCTGACAGAAGCCGTTTCCGGGGATCGCACCCAGATCATGCAAATTCTTTCCAGTATGGTGAACGAGAAAGCTCAGCAGATCGGTGTGGAAGTCGTTGATGTCCGCATCAAACGGATCGACCTGCCGGAAGAAGTCTCCGACTCCGTGTTTGCCCGCATGCGCGCTGAACGTGAACGGGTCGCCCGTGATTTCCGTTCCCGCGGTCAGGAAGCAGCGGAACGCATCAAGGCCGATGCCGATCGACAGCGCACGGTTACCTTGGCGGAGGCTTATCGCGATGCTGAAACCACACGTGGTGAAGGTGATGCCCGCGCCGCTGAAATTTACGCGACAGCCTATAATAAAGATGCTGAGTTTTATGGCTTCTACCGCAGCCTGAATGCGTATCGAAACAGCTTCAACAGCACCGATGATATCCTGGTGCTACAGCCGAAAGATTCGGAATTCTTTAAATATTTCAACAACAAACTCCAATGACGCGATGAAGACTGCTGTAACATCGCTAGATCAGGTCGGCCCGAACGGCACATATAGTGCCCGGGTCGGCATTCCAACCTGTCTTTATCGCTGAGTTTGATCATATTCAATGTGGGAAAACCTGCTTGCCGCTTTGGGCCTGCTATTAGTGCTGGAAGGCATTCTGCCTTTTTTAAGCCCTTACCGATTACGGCAGGCCCTGCTGGAACTCGCCCGTCTGCCTGATCGTGTGCTGCGGGCGTTTGGCCTTGGCAGCATGCTGGTTGGCCTGCTCATCCTTTATTTACTACGTCTGTAAAACGCGAGCTTCTGTATGAATCGCGAAAATCGCTGGTTATTGCCCGAGGGGGTTGACGAGCTAACGCCGCCCGAAACCTGGCGACTGGAGAGTCTGCGCCGCAAACTGCTGGATTTGTATCGCGGTTGGGGCTACGAACTGGTCATGCCCCCTTTCGTTGAATTTCTGGAATCACTGCTCACCGGCACCGGCAGTGATCTGGAATTACAAACCTTCAAACTGATCGACCAGCTAAGCGGTCGGACGCTGGGTGTTCGTGCCGACATGACGCCGCAGGTCGCGCGCATTGATGCCCACAGCCTGCAACAGACCGGCCCAACCCGACTGTGCTATATGGGCACGGTACTGCATACCCGAACGGATGATTTTGGCGGCTCCAGAGCGCCCTTGCAGGTCGGCGCGGAGCTCTACGGCCACAGCGGCGATGCCAGCGACCTGGAAATCATCCAGCTGATGCTCGCCACCCTGGACGCAGCGGTTATTGGCTCTGTCTATCTTGATTTGAGTCACGTTGGCATTTTTCGCGGCCTGATCCAGCAACTCCAGCTGTCGCACCCCCAGGAAGCCCAGTTATTCGAGATCCTGCAACGTAAAGCACTGCCAGATCTGAACAACTGGCTGGCAGCGTTAAACCTGTCGCCGCAGGCTGCCACAATGCTGCGTGCGCTAGCCACACTGCACGGTGATGAAGCGATACTGCCACTGGCCCGACAACATCTGGCGGAAGCTCCGGCTTCTGTGCATCAGGCGCTGGATACCCTGGAATACATCAGCAAAGCGGTCAGACAACGCCATCCATCCTTGCCAATCCATCTCGATCTGGCTGAGTTACGAGGCTATCATTATCATACTGGTCTGGTATTTGCTGTTTACGTTGCCGGACAAGGTCAGGAAATTGCCCGCGGTGGCCGCTACGATGAGATTGGCGCAGTATTTGGCCGCGCCCGACCGGCTACCGGTTTCAGCGCTGATCTTAAAACACTGCTCGCACTGTCCAGTCAGCCCGTTTCCGACGCTACCGGCATTTATGCGCCTGCCCCTGACGAAGACGATCAGGCGCTGGAACAGCTGATCGATCAACTGCGTGCGCAAGGTCAGCGCGTCATTCGCGCACTGGCGGACACGTCAGGTGCGGCAATCGATCCGGCCAGCCTGGGCTGCGACCGCATACTGTGCCAGCTTGACGAGGGCTGGTGCGTACAAACACTGGATTCTTACGCTGCCACGCAGCCGTAAACAAACTAAACTGTTTTAGGAGTTTTTTAGACGTATGGGCAAGAGCGTTGTGGTAATCGGCACGCAGTGGGGCGACGAGGGCAAAGGAAAAATCGTGGACCTGCTGACCGAACGTGCTAACGCAGTGGTGCGTTTTCAAGGCGGTCATAACGCTGGACACACTCTGGTTATCGACGGTCAGAAAACCGTACTTCACCTGATACCCTCCGGCATTTTGCATGACGGCGTCATCTGCCTGATCGGCAATGGCGTGGTACTGTCCCCAGCGGCATTGCTGGAAGAGCTGGCGATGCTCGAACAAAACGGCATCGACGCACGCTCCCGACTGCGTATCAGCCTGGCTTGCCCGCTGATTCTCCCCTACCATGTCGCACTCGATATGGCTCGTGAAAAAGCACGTGGCGCACGTGCTATCGGCACCACCGGTCGCGGAATTGGCCCTGCCTATGAAGACAAAGTCGGGCGGCGCGCAATCCGGGCCAGCGATTTGCTGGACGCCAAGCGCTTTGCGGTCAAGCTCAGTGAAGTTCTGGACTATCATAATTTCGTGCTGCAGCATTACTACGAAGCCGATCCGGTAGATTTTCAGCAAACACTGGAGCAGGCGCTGGCGCAGGGCGAGCAGTTAAAACCCATGCTGACTGATGTCACTTCGCTGTTACAAGCTCATAAGGGTAACGATGACAATATTCTGCTGGAAGGTGCACAAGGGGCCATGCTCGATATTGATCACGGCACCTATCCTTATGTCACATCTTCCAATACCACAGCAGGTGGTGCAGCGACTGGTACCGGCCTCGGCCCACGGCAGATCGATTATGTGCTGGGTATCACCAAAGCGTATACCACCCGGGTCGGTGCCGGACCGTTCCCGACTGAACTGTTCGAGGATGTTGGCAAACACCTGAGCAGTCGAGGCCATGAATTCGGCGCCACTACCGGGCGTCCGCGTCGCTGTGGCTGGCTGGATATCGTTGCATTGCGCCGGGCCCTGCAAACCAACAGTGTCAGCGGCTTGTGTATCACCAAACTGGATGTGCTGGACGGCCTGGAAACTATCAAACTCTGTACAGCCTACCGTTTGCGCGATACCACTCTAACCGAGCCACCAGCTGCCGCTGAAGACCTGGAAGCCTGTGAACCGGTTTATCAGGAGGTGTCGGGCTGGCGCGAATCGACCAGCGGTGCTAAAACTTATGCAGAACTGCCTGCCAGCGCACGCGCTTATCTGGATTATATTCAGGAGCTGCTAAAAACCCCTATTGCGCTGGTCTCCACAGGAGCGGAACGCACTGAAACCATCGAGCTCCAGGATCCATTTGCGTAATGGCAGATGTGGCCTGATACTGTCAGGTCACATTAATGGCTCGGGCTTTTACGGGATCAGATAACGAATACTGCAAACGCAAGGCTGATAGAGCTTGTGCTCCACCAAGTATTCTGTGAACAGGGTATAAATATGAAGAAGGTAGTGGTGCCGAGGAGAGGACTTGAACCTCCACGATGTTGCCATCACTGGCACCTGAAGCCAGCGCGTCTACCAATTCCGCCACCTCGGCAAAAAGAGGCTTAATTCGTTAGAGCGCGCATGATACGGAATTGATTAAAACGCGTCAATCACTAGCCGCAAAAAAAATACTGCAGAACCTGCTTCTTTAGCAGGAATGCCGGGTATCGACCGGCAATGACCAAGGGACTGCGGATCACTCACACTAAGAACACTCTTATCGGACAACCTGAAAAAACCAGGATAATCCTAACAATAAGATGTCTTTGACAAGCTGTAACTAATATTATGACTCGGAAAACCAAACCTAAATCACCATCGCCCCAGGCTCCGGCCCAGGCAACCAAGAAAAAATCAGCAAAAGCCAAAACAGTAGCGAAGAGCGGCGACTGGCGCAGCCAGGATCCACATTACGCCAGAGAGCTCGCCAAGTACGGCAACCCTGTTCCCAGCCGGGAATTCATAATCGATTATCTGTCCCAGCGCAGCATGACCCTCAGCAAACAAGCCTTGAGCCGGGAATGGGGCCTGAACGAGCAGGAAATCGAAGCGCTGTCGCGGCGGCTCCAAACCATGGAGCGCGATGGCGAGCTGATCCGTAACCGCCGCCAGGGCTATGGCGTACCCAAGAAAATGGATCTGATCAAAGGTCGCGTCATCGGCCATCCGGAAGGCCACGGCTTTCTCAAGCCCGACGGCGAGGCGGGTGGAGACGACGTCTACCTCGCGCCCCGCCATATGCGTCAGTTACTGCATGGCGACCGCATTCTGGCACGGATTACCGGCCTCGATCGCCGCGGTCGACGCGAAGCAGCGCTGGTGGAAATTCTGGAGCGCAATACCGAACAGGTCGTTGGCCGCTTCTATCGTGAAAGCGGTATCGGTTTTCTGGTACCCGATAATAAGCGCATCCACCATGAAATCGTGGTGCCGCCGGAATATCAGGGTGAGGCCAAGCCAGGCCAGATTGTTATTGCTGAACTGATCGAGCAACCCAGTAAACACAATCCACCGCTGGGTCGTGTCAAACAGGTACTGGGCGATCATATGGCGCCGGGTATGGAAGTCGAGATCGCGATTTTCAGCCATGGCATCCCCTATGAATGGCCAGCCGCAGCCCTGCAGGAAGCCGCCGCCTACGGCGAGCATATCCCTAGCGAGGCGCTGCAGGCTCGCACCGATCTGCGCAAGCTTCCGCTGGTCACGATCGACGGCATTACCGCCCGCGACTTCGATGACGCCGTTTACTGCGAGCGACGCGGCGATAACTGGCGCCTGCTGGTGGCCATTGCAGACGTCTCCTGGTATGTACAACGGGCCAGTAATCTGGATCAGGAAGCCCGTAACCGGGGTACCTCGGTATACTTTCCGGATCGGGTCATTCCCATGCTGCCGGAAACGCTCTCGAATGGCTTGTGCTCGCTCAACCCTGATGTCGATCGTCTGTGCCTGGTCTGCGATATGACTATCGACCCGCAAGGCAATATCAAACGGTCGCGATTTTTGCAGGCGGTGATGCGCTCGCATGCCCGGCTTACTTACGATACGGCCGCCCGGCTAGTGGTCGAGCGCGACCCGGCTTTGCGTCGGCAATATAGCGCGCTCACACCACATCTGGATGAACTTTACACGGTCTACAAGGTGCTGAAAACCGCCCGCGAGAAACGCGGGGCAATCGATTTCGACACCCAGGAAACCGTGATTGAGTATGGCAACGCCGGCAAGATTGAACGTATTGTGCCGAGCGAGCGCAATGACGCGCATCGTCTGATCGAGGAGTGCATGATCTCCGCTAATGTCGCTGCAGCCCGCTTTCTGCAACGGCACCGGATTCCCGCGCTGTATCGCATCCATGAAGGCCCCAGTGCGGCGAAACTGGAAAAGCTGAGGGCTTATCTGGGTCAACTCGGACTACAGCTGGACGGCGGCGACAAGCCGCGCTCCGAACATTACGAAAAGCTGTTGACAGCGATCCGTGACCGGCCCGATTTGCCGATCATTCAAACCCTGCTGCTACGCTCGCTGTCGCAGGCTGTTTATAGCCCGGATAATAGCGGCCACTTTGGCCTGGCCTTGCCCGCTTACGCGCATTTCACGTCGCCTATCCGGCGCTACCCCGACCTGCTGGTACATCGCGCTATCCGGCATGTGCTGCAAGGCGGCAAAGGGCAGGATTTTTCCTACAGCCAGGCGGATATGGCAACGCTGGGTGAGCACTGCTCGGCGACCGAGCGACGGGCTGACGATGCTACCCGTGATGCAGTGGAATGGCTGAAATGCGAATACATGCTGGATAAAGTCGGCAACCAATACACCGGTCGCGTTACGGCGGCGACTTCATTCGGTCTGTTCGTGATCCTGGACGAGGTCTATGTCGAAGGGCTTTTACACGTCACTGCACTGACCAACGATTACTATCATTTCGATCCCATCCGGCACAGCTTGCGTGGCGAGCGTACTGGCAAAACCTATCGGCTGGGCGATTCGATACGGGTCAGCGTGGCACGGGTTGATCTGGATGAACGCAAGATCGACTTTGAGCTGGTGCAGGCCGAAAGCAGCACGCCACCCCGCGCTAAAAAACGTCGACGCCGTTCCAAGAATTAACACGCAGGACCGCCAGGTTAATGGGATATTAACCAGCGACCGGGTCGGGCCAGAGCCCGGCCCGACAGCCGCTAACCGCCGACCTTCGCTGCTATATAAGCCTTGATAGCGTCCACGCTGGCGTCCATCAACTCGAAACGCTGTGGCAGCTGTTCCAGATTCTCATAACCAGGTGGACGTTCCGGACGGCGTCCCAAGGCTTCGCTGACAGCATCTTCAAATTTGGCCGGCAAGGCGGTTTCCGCGCACACCAGCGGGATACCCTCCTCCCGGTATTCCAGCCCGACTTTAATGCCGTCCGCAGTATGTGTGTCGATGATCACACCATAATCCTGATACACCCGGCGAATAAGCTCCATCCGGTGGGTATGCGTGCTGGTGCCAGACACAAAACCCTGCTGGCGCAGCCTGGCTGCATACGGTGTGGTGTTCAGATCAAAATAGCCCTGCTGGCGGATATCCTGCCAGAGCTTGCGCACCAGTGCCGGATCGCGCTCGACCAGATCAAACACGAAGCGCTCAAAATTTGAAGCTTTGGAAATATCCATAGATGGCGAACTGGTTTTATAGACCTGTGCGCTGGGTCGCGGCCGATACACACCCGTGCGGAAAAACTCGTCCAGGACGTTATTTTCGTTGCAGGCCAGAATCAGGCGCCGAATTGGCAGCCCCATCCGTCTGGCGATATAGCCCGCGTAAATATTGCCGAAATTACCACTCGGCACCGACATGGAAAACGCCTGCCCGTCCTGCTCGGTAACAGCGAAATACGCTTTGAAGTAGTACACAACCTGAGCCACAACCCGCGCCCAGTTGATGGAATTGACCGTACCAATCCGATAACGGCGCTTGAATTCGGCATCCTCGCTGACCGCCTTGACCATATCCTGGCAATCATCGAACACACCGCGCACGGCAATATTGAAAATATTCGGGTCTTGCAGACTGAACATCTGAGCGGTCTGAAAAGCGCTCATTTTGTCGTACGGCGAGAGCATAAACACCCGCACATTGGCTTTGCCGCGCATCGCATACTCGGCACTGGAACCCGTATCACCCGAGGTTGCTCCCAGAATATTGAGCTGCTCGCCGCGCTGCGTCAGCACATAGCCAAATAATTGCCCCAGCAATTGCATGGCAATGTCTTTAAACGCCAAGGTTGGCCCGTTCGACAACCTGAGCAGATACAGCTCCGGCTCCAATTCTTGCACCGGCGTGATCGCATCGCTGCCAAATACCTCACGGGTATAGCTGCGGTCGATAAGCTCACGCAAAGTGGTGGCCGGAATATCGGTCGCAAACCGACTGATGACCTGATACGCCAGTTGCCGATAATCCAGCTGCCGCCAGCTGGCCAGCTCATCGGGTTCGAGGACGGGAAACGCAGCCGGGACGGTTAAACCGCCATCCGGTGCCAGGCCGCCCAGAAGAATATCGGTGAACTGCGTCGGCGCCAGGCCGCCGCGCGTGCTGATGTAATCCATGATGGATGCCCGCAATACAATGGAAACCGGCGCGCATTATAGCGATTTCTGCGCGTTTGTTTAAAAAAGTCTGTGCTACCCTGGCAAAAGCTGTTTTTAGGAACAGGCACTTATAACCCAAGTGTCTTGCCCGTTATAATACGGTTTTATTGCAAGACAGCAGGGTTATGATTGCTTTGGATGTAGACGGCGTGGTTCTGAATCTGGAACAACGCATTATTGAACTGGGCGAAGACCTTTTCGCACGCCCGATGCTGCGCCTGAATAACCGGTATCGCTTTGCTGATCGCTACGGCCTCAATGAACTGGAAATCGAACAGCTCTGGCGCGAATTTGATCAGCGCGGCCTGTTGGGCCAACTGAAACCCTATGCGGGTGCGATCGAGGCGATTCAGGACATGCAGTCACTGGGTATGCCGGTCGCATTTGTAACCGGTATCAGCAGCAACTGGCAGACGGCGCGCGATGCAAATCTGCGTGCTTGCGGCCTGCGTGATTTTCAGCTGTTTTGCACCGGCTCCGCCTTCGAACCTAAACGGCCAGTGCTGGAAGCCATCGGTGCGCATACCTTTATTGACGACCGCTTGCGCCATCTGCATGATGTGCAGGAATTGATCGCACATCTGGTCTGGATTGATCTGGGTGACGAACAGGAGCTGGATCACAGCGAGATCAGCGCCCATCGCTATCCTTCACTGGCAGCGTGGTTCAGCTGCCACCGGCAGGAACTTATCGAGCTGCATCAGTCAAACCGGCAGTCCCGTAGCGAATAAATCAGGAGACTATATTCCCATGTCCCGCGAACTGCTCCTCATGCGCCATGCCAAATCGGACTGGAACCACCCGTCACTGATCGACTTTGACCGGCCGCTGAACAAGCGGGGGCAGGCCAGCGCACCCAAAGTCGGGCGCTGGCTGCGCAGCCGCAATCTGCTGCCCGATCAGGTCGTCAGCTCGCCCGCAGTACGCACCCGGCAAACAGCGAGCCTGGTCTGCGCCGAACTGGGTTTCGCTATCGACAACGCCCACTGGGATATGCGTATTTATGAAGCCACGCTGGCCGATTTGTTAACCGTCCTGGCAGATAATTCCGGGAACGCCAATCGGATGCTGCTGATCGGCCATAATCCAGGGCTGGAATATCTGCTGGCCCACCTCAGCTCGACGACGGACTCGGCGGCTGGCAGCAAACTCATGCCTACGGCTACTGTCGCGCATCTCCGCTTACCCGATGACTGGCGTACACTGCCGGCGGGCTGCGGTCAGTTGCTGGCGCTGCAACGCCCGCGCGAGCTGCCCTGCCCGTAGTAGCAACGGCAACTCTGTTAGCCATTCCGACGCCCCATCACTTCGCATCGCACCTCGCAGCAAGGAGACTTAATGCCGCCTGACACTGTTCATCGACCCGCCGATCACCCCGCTGTTCAATACGGCAAGGTCGGTGTCCTGCTGATCAATCTCGGCACCCCTGACGCGACCGATTATTGGTCCGTGCGCCGGTATCTGAAAGAATTCCTCAGTGACCGGCGTGTGGTCGAACTGCCACCCCTGCTGTGGAAACCAATCCTGTACGGACCGATTCTCACCTTCCGTCCGTCCAAAAGCGGACATGCCTATAAAGCCATCTGGTGCGAAGACAGCAACGAATCGCCGCTGCGCAAATTCACCCGCAGCCAGAGCGAACTCCTGCAAACTGCACTGGCGCAACGCGGCATTATGGTCGACTGGGCGATGCGCTACGGCCAGCCGTCGATAGCCGACAAGCTGAACGGCTTAAAGGATCAGGGCTGTGACCGGATTTTACTCTGTGCGCTGTACCCGCAATATAGCGCCAGCACCACTGCCACCGCGCACGATAAAGCGTTCGATGCACTCAAAGCCATGCGCTGGCAGCCGGCACTGCGGACACTGCCACCGTATCATGATGACCCGATTTACATCGATGCACTGGCCCGTTCCATTGAGCAGTACGAAGCCAGCCTGGACTGGCAGCCCGAGGTTACTCTGCTGTCTTTTCACGGCTTGCCCAAGCGCTATTTGCTGGCTGGCGATCCGTATCACTGCCACTGCGTCAAAACCGGCCGCTTACTGCGTGAGCATATGAGACGCTCGGACACGGCAATGCCGCTGTCGTTTCAGTCCCGCTTTGGCAAAGCGGAATGGTTGCAACCCTACACGGAACCGACGATACGTGAACTGGCTCAGCGTGGCGTGAAAAACCTGACGGTAGTCACGCCCGGTTTTGTCTCTGATTGCGTAGAAACCCTGGAAGAAATCGGCCTGCAGGCCAGAGAGGTGTTCCTGCAAGCCGGCGGCGAGCATTTCGCGGTTATCCCCTGTCTGAACGACAGTCCGCTCGGCATCGGGGTTTTGCACTATCTGATTGAGCGGGAATTGCAGGGCTGGCTGGAGTAATCAGCTTACCCCTCCCCGACCCCGTCGCCTGTCCGAGCGGCTAAAACCGGCTGCTGGCCGCCAGTTGTGCCAAATCAATCCGCTCACCAAGCCGGGCTACCCGCACAGAGGCATTATGCGTTGTGTGCAGGTGGTGTTGCAGTTCCGTGGCCGCTTCCGGTTCGCCATGAACCAGTAACACCGGGGGATGGCCATCAAATCCGCCATACCAGTCACTCAGTTCCTGCTGATCGGCATGGGCAGAAAAGCCGCCAATAGTATGCACCTTGGCCTTGACCTGGATAGTTTCGCCCCACAACCGGATACGGCTGGCACCATCCACTAATTGCCGCCCGAGCGTGCCACGAGCCTGAAAACCGGCAATCACAATATGACAGTCCGGCCGCCAGACATTGTGTTTGAGATGGTGACGGATGCGCCCACCTGTGCACATACCACTACCGGCAATAACGAACGCGCCGGAACGAATGCGGTTAATCGCCATGGATTGCTGAGTAGTGCGCGAAAACTGCAGATTCGGCAAGAGAGGATGACGCCGGTTTTTACGAAACCATTGCACGGCTTCAGGGTCGTACAGATCGCTGTGTTTGAGATAAACGGCAGTCGCCTCAATGGCCAGCGGACTGTCCAGGAACATCCACCAACGCTGTAAATCCCATTCCTTGAAGTGCTGCCCGAACAAATACAGTAACTCCTGTGTACGCCCCACCGCGAAGGCCGGAATCAGGATATTGCCTTTGGCCCTGGTGGCCTCTGTCAGCACCGTCTGCAACTCAGCCTGGGTTGCTGCGCGAGAACGATGCAGACGGTTACCGTAGGTGCTTTCCATGATGACCACATTGGCGTCCGACACTACCGTCGGATCACGCAGAATCGGCGCACCGGCGTGGCCCAGATCGCCGCTGAAGACCAGTTTGCAATGCTGCCCTTCATCTTCCAGCCACACTTCAATAATGGACGAGCCGAGAATATGCCCGGCATCCTGCAAACGGACACTGATGCCCGGCACGATACGGGTTCGACGACCGTATGCCAGACCTTTGAAATAGGTCAGGCAGGCTGTCGCATCGTCCTGGTTATATAAAGGGCTGATCGGGGCCAGACCTTTGCGCTCGCGCTTGCGGTTTTCCCATTCGGCGTCTTTTTCCTGCAGAAAAGCCGAGTCCCTGAGCATAATGCGGCACAGGTCTCGGCACGCGCGCTGGGTGTAGATCGGGCCACGAAAACCGGCTTTTACCAGCAGCGGCAGACGTCCCGAATGGTCGATATGAGCATGGCTGAGAATCACCGCATCCAGCGCTGCCGGATCGAATGGAAACGGCTCTTGATTACGCGCCGTATCCTTGCGACTGCCCTGGATCAAACCGCAATCCAGCAGTATTTGCCGTTTCCCCACCTTGAGTAAATGGCAAGATCCCGTGACCTCACCGGCAGCGCCGTGAACGTGTAACTCCAGCATAAGGGATGCTCGCTGGTAGAATTATAGCGGCCTGTCACACAATCCCGCTTTGTCACGCAGGATACAATGCTGCAGGGATGTTAAGTACTCTTCAGAGCGACTTTATTATTGTTCCAGTGCACGAAACAGGAAATGACTGGTTTCCGGATTTGATGCATCCAGCATATCGTCGCTGAGATAAAATCGCAGCTGTTTAGCGCTGGGTAACTTAATGTCTTCGGGGGTCAACCTGGCGCGCCCGCCGTGCCAGCCCGTTGCCACTTCGGCCGGGTCATAAGTCTTATGAATGTATTTTTTGATAGCATGTTTGGCACTAAGAAACAGATAGTGCTTCATGATGAAAGACTGGGGATACATGGCAAGCGAGGGGAATCGTATCAGATGCCCACCCGACCAGGCTAATTCGGCTTTGGTCTCCAGTTTTTTCCAGGCGTTTAAACGATGCGGGAAAGCAGGCAAGAATGGATAATAGTGACGCATCGTCTGCAAGTAATCCGGATGGTCGTGATCCGGGTTCTCAACCGTCGGAACAAAAGTAAACTCCTGGAAATTGACAGCGTTATAACCTTGCCGATCAACCTCCTGTAAAGCACTGGCCAGAGTTTGCCCAGACTGTGGTGGCAATCGAATTTCATCAGCATCGACGTGCATAAACCAGTCTGCTTCCAGCGACATCGCCAATTGTTCCTTTCGCTCCAGAATCGGCCGCCAGCTATAGATGCCCTGGCGTGGCATCGCTTCGATACCGACGACGCCCCGATGCAGATATTCACGGGCAATATCGGGAGTAGCATCGGTTGATTCATTATCAATGAGATAGACCTGCACCCCCTGCTCAAGCAGATGTTCAATGCAGTTGCGGATAAAACGAGCTTCGTTGTAAACCGCTAATAGCGCAATAATTCGCATGCATCAATCCTCGAAGCGATACCCAAAACGCCGAATATAATCTGCATAGTGTGCCTCTACCAGTCCGCGTGTTGCCGAATCGTAATGCGCCTGATACGGTCCATGACGAGAGGGGTTAACGTGCGGCAACGGCCGAGGTTGCAAGCCTATATGGCGGCATACCTCATCAAAATCCATTTGTAGCCGCTCGAAGCGGATGAAGTGATCAATGGCATAAACGCCATCCAGGGTGATGAACTCTTCGATGGGTGCATCTGTGAACCAGAAGGGGGAACGAATATACGCCTCGAACGATTGGGTTTTGCAAAACTGGAGCAGCTCATACCAGTAAGGATTTCGCTCACGGATGCCAGCCATTTCGTCCGGGGTGCGTTGCAATTGAGCATTGTACCAATAAGCCGAGACTTCCAGATCCCAGGGGTTACGGATCACAGTAAACGTTGTATACGTTTGTATTGTATGGGTGCCATAAACACGCCGATACTCGTGCAACCGTCCGTGATGGTTGGATCGAACCGTGGCCGTTTGCTCATCGCCCAACGCTTGCTGGATACTGGAACCCGCCATTTTCGGGATATGGATAAAAATATAGCGATACTTATGATTGATCATGCAGGCAATACCGTTCGTACAAGCGACCAATCATCAGGTCTTCGGACCCATGCAGTGCATACTGGTGTTCTTGTGCCATGGTTGCACCGTGACGTGCGATAAAGCCGCAAAATTGCTGCCCTAAGGCATAGAATTTACCGGCGTAATAAGATATTTCATCGCGCTCGCCAAAGATCTGCTCAAGATCAAGCGTCGGTAGGCCTTTCACTTTAGCCCATTGCGCTATGCCATCACGGCTCGCATGCTGCCAGTGCAGGCCAATATATTCGCTGTCATAAAAGTCGGGATCGAAGATGAGACGCTCTACAGCATCCAGATTGAACACACGATTAAGCTGCTCGCTGGGACGATTCGAAGGCCGACGGGCGTAGTCAACCAGTGTGCAGTCCAGTTTGAGCAGGTAATTAAAATCGAAATGCGCATGGCAGTAATCAAGCATGGCATGTGTCTTGATTGACAAACTATCGTAGGCTTCCGGACAGCTCAGGATCAGCCGCCCATCCTGTAAGGTGTGAGATGCCAGTTCAGGCTCAGCATACACTTCAAGGATACGTATCCGCTTTGCAGCGGCTACACGGGCATAAAACCGGCTCGACTTGAGTTGCTCAAGATAGAGTCTGTCAGCTTCGCAGGTATAGATACATAGTAGCAGACTGGCCGGTAGTGCAGCAGCGTTCATAGTTTGTTTTGAACAATGTTGGGTTGCGGTTCACAACGTCGATAACCCGCAATCGACCGCGCCTACTCAGATGGCGTTTCTGCTGTAGTCACACCCACTGCCTCTTGTAACAGGCGCTGCAAAACTGATGCATTAACCTTGACAGCTTCGGCAGGATTCAGCGTGGTCAGGAAATCCTGTTCAAGCTGTTTTTCATAGTCGACCACCAGTCCTTCGATAATTTTCCCCTTGACCTCCTCAAACGGTTTTTGCCGTGCTTCCTCGCTATCGAGCAGGCGCAGAATATGAAAGCCTCCCCGCGATTCGAGCACATCAGTAACCTGACCTGTCTCGGTCAACTCAAACGCAGCACCCACCAGAGGGTTACTCGGCACGACCCGGGCTGTCAGCCAGTCGGGAAACGCCCCACCGCGTTCGGCATTGGGTCCATCTGAATACTGCTTTGCCAGTTCCGCGAAGGATTCTCCGGCCTTTACACGAGCCAGCAATTGTTCGGCTTCCTGGCGGGCAGCGTTTTTATCTCCGGCCTGGATTTCGACAAAGATTTGTGCAATCTTGATACGACGCGGACTGCGATAGCGTTGAGATTTGACCTGATAATGTTCCAGGGCCAGCTGCTCAAAATCAGGCAGATTCTGCTGCACAATAAAATGTTTTAAAAGCGCCCGTTGTAGAATAGCCTGCCGTGCCTGGCGCAGTTCCCAGGCTATTGCAGGGTCTTCTTCCAGCGCTTCAGCCTGGGCCTGGCGCTCTACCTCATGCAAACGAATCAGGTTTTGCACCAGTTCACCTGCTTTGGCAGGGTCTGCCAGCATAGATTGAATCTCTTCAGTTGGCATTCCTGCCAGGATCTGCGCTATCTCTTGTGCTGTTACCTGAGTATCTCCGGCCGTCAACACGGGCACCGTGTCTGCTTCATCAGCGGCCAACACTTGGCACTGCAGTCCCAGCCACATGGCCATTCCCAATATCAGACTGACTCTCACGTTACAACCTCTATACCGCTACAATCTAAACCCATAACTAAAAAAGGAGCGGCTTGCGCCGCCCCCGAATTTGTAAGCCGTTTAAGCGGCTTTAACTAGACAAGGATTATTAAGGTCTAATTCCCTTTCTCAAAAACCCCAAACAGTTTGTGGCAGCGGAAAGTTGAATATCAATTCAGGTTGAGCCGGGACGAGGTCACCTGAAATCCGCACATCACGCTTGTAGCCATGATCCACAGCTGTGGCGTAGTTGGCCTGCTGACCACCCAGGTTGTAAACTCCCAGACCAAAACCGATGACCGGCATACCGCGATAGGTCACGTAATTCTCAGGCACTATGGTGAACATCGGGTTGGTACCTGGAACAGCCGGATCGCCTGCTGCGGGAAAATCTACATCGACGTCACAAACTGGCGCTGAAGCTTCCTCTGGCTCCTCGTCATCAATGGCCAGGAAAGGCTGGGCATAAGGACCGACCAGCAATAACGTGTTAGGCAATGACACTAGAGCCCCAGGGAGCATCTGAACGCCAGCAAGGGTGTCATCCGTTATTTCAAAAATGATCTCACTAACCCCATTCCCGATCGGATCTACATCGCCTACCTGAACGCCAGCAGGAGTACAAATAGCTTGCGGATCAAGAGGACCAGCACACGGCCCTGGGGCAGTAGCGTTACCAGTATTCGTTAACACATCAAAGAGGCAGTACTCTTGGAAAACACCACCACCATCACGCAGGAATATCGTCTCGCCCAAATTGTAGGTGAGATCGATGGGTGGCAGATCATCGTAAGTCTGATTGCCACGCGCATCGCTGCCCAAACCGGCATCTGCTTGATCACCAGTGAAGGTCAGTTCCATCCAGCCCAGCCATTCACCGGGTGAATACGGCACTGGCATTTGCGACTGCGGGACATTGGTGACTACCTGCGAACCCAGACGGTTGGCCGGGAACAACGGACCACGGCTTTCTCCTCTGAAGGTAATCACGTTAACTTCATAGGGCAGGTTGTTATTGGGCTGACATGCGGTGTCCTGTCCAATACCGGAGACGCAACCTGTTACACGCTCTTCACGGTTCCATAATGCGGTGTGAATCGGAGTACCGCCATCGGTGAAAGGCGCAATCGCCGGCTCACCGTCACCCAGATACGGATAGTAGTAATTGTTGGAAGGCGGATAGCGAGTTGGGAACGTAACGACCCATTCCGTCTCGAAAACAGAAACGCTGGCACCATTTGTTTCCCGTGCAGCCCACTCATTGATGACCGAACGACGGGTCAACACTGCGGAAACCGCATCAATACCATCATCCCACTCATCAACCACTGTGGTCGGGCCAGGCACTTGCAGATCACCGCCCAACAGCACGATTTCTTCAACAAAATTCAGTAGATTGAAGGGAGTGTCCACTTGAACCTGCGACACAGGCGGCCACGCAAAATTCAGATCTGGTGCATCTTCATCATACAAAGCTGCAATCAACGGCGAACCGAAGTCATCTGGATACGTGAAATCAGGCGGTGCCGTGAAGAATTCGCCCAACAGCGCTGGCACTGAATCGTCAATCCCGACCGGGTTGAAGAAATTCGCCAACATGACCGGATCGTAGCCCATACCCTGTCCGGTTGAGGCATTAATCAGATAGCCATTAGCTTTCAGCGTATTGTTTGGCTCCAGGAACTGTAATGATGTCGCCAAATAATTCGAGAAGCTGCTGGCACCCGGTGTGAAGGCAGCACCAAAGCGCTGACAATCCGGGGTGTCATCAGGACCGTGCAGAGTATCTGCGTACAGATCAGTGGCGACGTTGAGCAACGGGCCGGTACGCCCAAGACTGATCATCTCAACGTGCCCTTCTTCTGCACCATCTGCTTTGAAAGTGACGTATTTACGGTTGGTATCCGGTACTGAAACCCAACCACTCAGGTTACCGGGTGATGGAGCAGGTGCCAGACATGAGGTATCCCATGTGATTAAACCTGGGTTGCCATTGCCATCAACATTGCTGTCCGTCCAGGCTACCCACATATCCCGCGGAGAAAGAGCTACAACAAAGTCCAGCACGTCTTCGCTGTCGGCTGCCCGACGAAAGCGAACCTTGACCGGCACCATGTCATCACTGGTGTTAATGATGCGGAAGAAGGTTTGCCACCCTGCCCTGGCCGTATAGTACTGGTAAAGAGCAACCTCTCCCAGTCCGTCATCGGCCAAGTTCACCGCTTGAGATGTCGGCGCCCACAATGCCCCCCCCGCTAATGCGGAGGTGATGGCAAGCGCCCCACCCAATTTACGCAGAAATTTTGCTGACATCAGCATCTCTCCTTTATTATTCCAATTGAGCCACATTTAAAAACAAAGAGGGATTTTACTACAAAAACAAATTTTCATACCATCTTCACCCTTCCCGACACTTTAAAACTCTTACTGAGATCATTGCAACCGGAAACACCTTAGCCGCAGTTGCGAAAATGACACAAATCATGCGAAACAACCTCCCTCCGTCAACATCAACGTATCATAACAACAACATCTTGGCAACTGCTATGCACCCAGATCGTGGGCGTTTTTGCAACGATCTTACGGATCAAACCATTACTGAATATGGCTTGCGAACTTATCTCTTTGTGTGAAAACAACTTAACTTTTAAAGCTGAATCAGGTAAATACACTTTATCTTTAAAGATACAGCCTAATGATACACTGAAAATAACCAATATTCAGAAAATAATCAATATTCCGGTACTGCTTACCGCAAAGCGATCAAAACTATCCTATAAATTTCAAACAGCTTTAACAGGGTTGCACTTCAATTGACCCTGTTACCCTGTTGATCAGCACGTTGTTGGAGCACTGCAACTCACTGTACACCACTTACCCCCACCTGGCTCAACACTTAGCTCGTTCGCCACACACAACCCAGGCATTGTTTTCCAAATGATACCTGCTATGCGAACAACACACTTTGCCCATTACTTGCTCCGTTAGCAAGCAAGAGTGCATCACAAAGCATTACTTTTCAAACACCGCATAGCTTATCAAGCCAGAAATATCAGCCTAGAAATCCGGTACATACCACCATACACCATCGCGCAGCAGCCAATCTTCATGCACTGTTGTGGATGCTTTCTGTGGCAAACCAGCAATCATTAGACTGTACTCCAGAAGTACGGCTACCTTTGCTACTGAAATGGAATCTGAATCAGCATCACTTTCCTTGTCTTTCTCGTCTTCCTTGAAGCTCACCTCCTGAACCTTGGCTGCATCCCAATTAATTGCATTACCGAAATTACGTCCAAACTGCTCTTTTGAGTACAACGCCCGGTACGATGGCGTATTAAATTCATATGCACCGTCGAAATCACGTCTTATCAAAGCTTGCCAGCGGGATTCAACCCGTTCTTTGAGACTAAGTTCAAGATCGTTACTCTCAGTATCGACACTCGCCTGATCAGACTGTAGCTCAACACTTTTTGGCACCCGCTCCGCCGAAGCCTGTACCGCTTTAGGTGAAGTATCAGCTTGAGGCTCATCAGGCTGCTCAACACTGCTAGCAACACCAAGAAACATAAGCAAAAAAAGGCCAGTCAGCAGCCCACACCACCGCTGAAAATTAAAAAAAACTATTGTACTCATTACTTTTTGCAGCAAATTCCAAACAGTTTTAAAAATTCAAGTAGTTTGAATTAACCAAAACGCTTTATGCATGAATCACATGGGTGATTCACATAAGCGAATCAAGTAAACATAAACCAGCAAATTCAAAAAGATAGATCAACATAAAATTTACGCGCCGAAACGGGTAATACTCACTACATTGAACAATTATCTTTCATTTAACACCCAATACTTTAGGCATAAAAAATATGCCCTTGTATCAAAATTTAACAAAAACCGTGTCTGATGTCAATCAATATTGTATCTTTTTTCCAAAAAAGTATTTTTTTTACAACAAATGAACACGACTCCTTATATATCCCATACATCACTCTAAAAATATAATATTTTCCTTGTCATTCAGATACCCATCGACAGGTAAATTTTAGATAGCTCAAGTGTAAAGGATGATAGCGAACTACATAAGCGCATACTGCAGATGGATCACTGGCGCACGAATCAGAAGTAATCAGGACACCAAGGCTGCGATCACCAACAGGCATTGGTGAAAGAGTTGTTTTACAGGGAAACAGGATGATATGCAATCAGATGTGCTACGGGTTTGTAAACGCCAAAGCTATCAAGTTTAAATTTTGTTGTTAAGCGATTGTTTAAATCTTTTTCAATTGTCTTATTTTAGAAAACCAGCGTAGGCAAGGCACGATATTCCGCTGGCCAGCATCATGCCATCACCAACCGGATATTAATATCCTATACGGCAATATCCTCATACCAGAGGAAAATTCGGGCCTTACCTTTGCTTCGTTCAGTGTACCTGTGCAGACAATCGTATTAGCGCCGATAAGTGACTCCCGGCAGCACACAGAGCATTTCGAACAGCAGGTTAGCCGCTGTCAACGAGGTATTACCGCTCGGATCGTAAGGTGGTGAAACTTCCACCAGATCGCCGCCGATAATATCCAGGCCTCGGCAACCTCGAATGATTTCCAGCCCCTGATGAATAGTCAGGCCGCCGATTTCGGGGGTGCCGGTGCCCGGTGCGAAAGCTGGGTCCAGGCCGTCAATATCGAACGTAATGTACACCGGCCCGGCACCCAGCTGCTCACGCACTTCGCTCATTAAGGGTGCCAGTGATTTGTACCAGCATTCCTCGGCTTCCACCACCCGCACACCTTGTTCGCGCGGCCAGTCGAAATCGTCTGCAGCATAACCGGTCGCTCGCAGACCGATCTGCACCATCCGGCTGGGCTCAATCAGCCCTTCTTCGATAGCACGCCGGAACGGCGTACCGTGTGCGACCGGTTCACCGAACATGGCATCGTTGATATCGGCATGGGCATCGACGTGAACCACACCAACCGGGCCATGTTGTTTTTCCATTGCGCGCAGAATCGGCAGGGCAATCGTATGATCGCCGCCCAGTGTCAACGGTTTGCAGCCATGGCTGAGTATCTCATCGTAAGCGGCTTCAATGATCTCGATGCTGGCGGTAAGATTAAAAGTGTTGATTGCCACATCGCCAATATCCGCGACTTGCAGCGAATCAAACGGCGCCGCGCGGGTCGCCATATTGTACGGCCGGATCAGGCAGGATTCGGCCCGGATCTGGCGCGGCCCAAAGCGCGTACCGGCACGATTGGACGTGCCAATATCAAAAGGGACACCGACAAAACAGGCATCCAGTCCCGCTGCGGTGGGAGCTGTCGGCAGCCGCATCATAGTGGCATGACCGCCAAAACGCGGCATTTGATTGCCGCCCAGGGGTTGATTGAGTTTGTTGCTCATGGTTTCAGTGCCTCTGCTGATTATTCCGGGAGGGCCAGTGGTTTTAAGGCTTCGAAGCGATCACCCGGGCCGGGATTATCCGGGTGGGTTGTGCCGCCCAGATGATGTACGATACCCCAGACTGCATTCAAGGAGGTTTGCACCGCGCCTTCAACCCAGCCGGGAATCCAGCCGACATCGTCACCGGCAATAAAAATACCGCGCTGCTCAGGCGGCAACTGATCCTGCATAAAATGGCAGTACATACGGTGGTTATAACGGTAATGACCGGGCAGCGCGCCTTTGAACGCGCCCAGAAAATTCGGGTCGGCTTCCCAGGATACTGTGATCGGATCACCAATAATATGGCCTTTGATATCCACTTTGGGATAAATTTTCTGCAAGGCATCGAGCGCTAAGCGCACCCGCTTTTCCACCGGCAGGGGCAGCATTTTCAGGGCATCGCTCATCCAAGAATAGGACAGACAAATCACGCCCGGCTTATCCTCCCCCAGATCGAACAAATACGTGCCGCGGGTGAGTCGGTCGGTCAGCGTCATGCTCATCACATCGCGCCCGGTTTGCGGGTCTTTATCTTTCCAGAACGGCCGGTCCACCATCACGAAAGTTTTCGCTGACTGCATATAGCGGGTGCGATCCAGTGCCATCCAGAGCTTTTGCGAAAACAGCCTTTCGTCGGTCTCGATATGCGTGGTTAACAGCCAGCTCTGACAGGTCACCAGAACCGCGTCATACTGCCGTCTGTCACCCCAGTTATCAGTGATTGCAACCTTGCCATCAGCGGCTCGCTCGATACGTGCAACACCGGTGCGGGGTGCGCCGGAGTGCAAACCGTCCAGCGAAGTGCCATCCGGCCAGTGCGCCATGCCTTTAGGCTTGTCTTTCCACAACGCCGCGGCACCTGCTCAACCCCGCCCAGAACGAAAGTGCTGATCCTCATCGCAATTGGTGTAGACCACCCGCAGGATTTCCAGCATGGAGTTAGGAAAATCGGTGTCCCAGCCACCGGTGCCGAAACCCACCTGACCGAAGACCTCCAGATGCCGGAACGAGCGCTTTGAAAGGCCTTGGAATTGGCGATAAAGCCGTAAAAGGTGCGATCATCCCAGACCGGGATCAGCGCATTCCAGATTTGCTTGATCTGCGCCACATCGCGTTTTCTGATAGCGTCCTGCATAGCGCTGAAATGGGCATCATGCTCCAGCGCCCGTGCCAGGCCGCACCGACTTCCTGCAATAAAGGCGGCAGCTGATCCAGCGTTTCGATATACATCGGCTTGCCTTCCAGATCGACCACCGTGCTCGGCGTGGCAGGTGCCAGCGGATTGGGAAAAGGCCGGGTTTCCAGTCCGAACCGGTCCAGATAATGATAAAACGCTGTGGATGAGCGTGGAAAGCGCATCCCGCCCAGTTCGGCAACAATGCCCTCGGCACCCTTGAATGGCTCGGAATGCAGACGTCCGCCCAGTCGGCGTGATTCATAAACAACCGGCTTCAGGCCCAGCTTCATCAGCTCGTAAGCGGCCAGTACACCTGCCATGCCTGCCCCGACAATCGCCACTTCAGTACCATGACGGGCGGCTGGCAGCTGACCCAGACCCGCCGGATGTTTAATCCAGTCATCATACGGAAACGGGAAATCCGGCCCGAAGATAGTCACCGGCGTTTGCGGGGATTCAGCACCAGCCTGGTGGGTAACGGATTGATGAGGGGCTGTCATTTTGTATCTCCTGAAATCGTCAGTGGCTGATACAGCGCGGGCCGGCGATCAGCCAGATAAGTATTAATCTGGCGTGACTGCTGCTGCACGGTGTGGTCCAGTTCAGCCACGATTAATGCCTCGCTGCTGCCGGCTCGCGCCAGCTCGCGGCCATCCGGTGCAATAATGCAACTCTGCCCCAGATAGTGCAGCTCCTGTTCCTGACCACAGCGGTTGGCATAGGCCAGAAAAACCTGGTTTTCATAGGCTCGGGCGGGTACCAGCGTGCGTGCGATAAACTCATACGGCTGCATCAGCGCAGTCGGGACAGCGACAAAATCCACGCCTGCCAACGCCAGCAGGCGCACATTTTCGGGAAACTCCACGTCGTAACAGATCAGGATGCCCAGTCGCAGCCCGTCCAGTTCAACCACCGTGCTGGCCTTACCGGCGCTGAACGCATTACGGTCAATACTCCCGAACAAATGGGATTTACGATGATTGGCCAGCCGCCGGCCACTGCTGTCAATCAGCTGAGCCGCGTTAAAAACTGCATTCTCTGCCCGCTCCGGATAACCGTACAATACTGCTACCCCGGTTTCCCGGGCGATCTGCGCAATCTGCTGTGCAGCCGGCCCGTCAGCCGGTTCGGCCAGACGCTGGACAGCAGGCGGACCAATGTTGTATCCGCTCAGAAACATCTCCGGCAGAATCAGCAGGTTCGCACCCTGCACGGCGCTGGCTTGCGCCGCCTGCGCCAGCCGATCCAGCTGGTAGGCAACCTCGCCGGCCTGTTCAGGCCCCTGGAAAATCGCTACTTTTGTCATAACAACCTCTTACACGCTTACGCTGATGAGCAACCTTTAAACAGCGGCTTTTGCCGCAGTTTTGTCTCCCATCGGATCTGCTACTGGCGCAGATTTATCGGCATTCCGCCCAAACACCAGCAGCACCAGCAGCAACACCACACCGCTAGCCAGCAAACCCTGCCACCAGAGATAGTACCCATAGGCGACCGGCAGACTGCCCACCCCGATCGCCACGATGCCAACCAGCAGCGCGTACGGCAACTGGGTACGCACATGGTCGATGTGATCGCATTCCGAGGCCAGCGACGATAAAATCGTAGTGTCTGAAATCGGCGAACAATGATCACCCCAGACCGCACCCGCCAGCACAGCCGCAACCGTGGCATAAAAAATGGCCATGCCCTCGGCACCCGTCATACCGTTGGCCGTCAGGACCGCCCAGGACAAAGGCACCGCCAGCGGCATCACAACCCCCATAACACCCCAGCTGGAACCGGTGGCGAAAGCGGTAAACGCCGCCAGCACAAAAATCAGCGTCGGCAGTAGGGGCGGATCCAGCGCTTCACCCAACGTGGAAACCAGAAAATCAGCGGTATGCAGCACCTCGTTGACATTGGACAAGGCCCAGGCCAGCACCAGAATAATCACCGCCAGCAGCATTGAGCGAACCCCGGCATACCAGGCATCCACCACTTCGTTCAGACTCAGAATGCGCTGACCCACCGACAAAACGCCAGCAACCAACACGGCCAGCAAGGACGCCCACATCATGGCCTGATAGGAATCACCATTGCCGATAATCTCGCGCAGAGGTGCATCCGCATCCATACCTTTGGCACCTGTCATATAGATACCGACCAGTGACCCGATAACCAGAACCAGCACAGGAATCACGGCATTCCGAGCCCGTTGCGGTTTACCGGCTTTGGGTTCACGTTCGGCGGCCTCGCCCGGGGATTCTCCAGTACGGGCACCGATCCGGTAGAGTTGACCGGTGCTGCGAGCGCGGCGTTCAGCAGCCAGCATCGGACCAAAATCACGACCGAATAAGGCAATCATGAACACGAACAAAATCGCCAGAACAGGATAGAAGTTGTAGGCCAGCGCATGCAGGAAAATCGAATAAGCGGATTCATCCAGACCCTCAATCTGATCCACGGCTGAATCAATCAGCCCGACCTGAAACCCGATCCAGGTCGTTACCAGGGCGAGCGTCGCAACCGGAGCAGCCGTGGAATCGACAATATAGGCGAGTTTTTCGCGCGAGATCCGCAACCGGTCGGTAATCGGCCGCATGGTATTGCCGACGATCAGCGTATTGGCGTAATCATCGAAAAAGATCACGGTGCCCAGCACGGCCGTCGTGGACTGCCCGTAGCGCGGCGAACGCGCCCAGCCAACAATGGCACTTACGATACCGGCGGTACCGCCATTTTTGGAGATCACCCCGACCATACCGCCGATCATCAGTGAAAACAAAATCACCGACAGATGGCCGCTATCATTCAGCGCTTTCAGGGTGTAGGTCGTGAACGTATCCAGCAAACCGAGCCAGATACCGTTCAGGCTCAGACCATAGGTCAACACAGCACCAAGCCAGATGCCCAGAAACAGTGCCGGAATCACCTGACGCAGCACCAGTGCGATAAGAATAGCGACCAGCGCCGGCAGAATGGCCATCCAGCCTGGTAGCACGGTGGCACTGGCCGTGCCAGTCAATGTTGCAGTGCCGTTGGCCGTAGCGATGACAGCACCGTCGTCGACCCGCACAGCGTCAAATTTGGCCTCGCCCGCGCTCAGCACACCAGAGTAGTCAGTGCTATCGGCGGTCAACGTGATGGGCGTGCCGTCGGCCAGACTGCTACTGCTGTCCAGCACGGTGACCTCGAACGGCAGATCACGCAGGACCACCGTCGGCAATTTGATTTCAAGTTGCTGTTCCTGCGCCTGCAGCGGCCCGACCCAGGCCGTCAACAGCAAGGTCAGCAGCACGGAAAACAAGGCCGGATAAAACCCGAACGGATAAGAATGACATCTCGCATAAGCCGGGGACATAATATGGACTCTCCTCAGTCAAGTATTCTTCAGAGTGTTACAAGTAAGATCGCTGATCAGCTATCAGTAATGCGTTTTAGTTATATTGCATGCTGTGTGCACGCGGATATTGTCAGGGTGGCGCTATTATTAAGTTTAGTGGAATAAAGCCGGCCAATTGTAAAGGCGGGAAAATAACAAAATGAATATTAAAAATGACAATACGCCAGATAGTTTTGAGCAAATTGCTTACTCTATTGGCAGAATGCAAACTTCCAGCGCTAACGCGCCTTCAACGGTGAAATTTGGAGGCAAGAATCAGCGATGACACCGTACTTTCGACCCCATCAAGATCGCGGATTTTGTCCAGCGTCCGGTCGATATCCTCGATCGTAGCGGTTTTGAGAAATAACATGATGTCGTAGTTACCGCTGACCGAGTACACTGCGCTCACTTCGGTCAGCTTGCGCAGGCGGGCATGCAGATGGGCATCCATTTTGGGAGTCACTTTGATCAGCACATGGGCACGCAGAAAACTGCGCTCGATAGCGTCATTGTAGCGGATGGTAAACTGCTGTATAACGCCTTGCCGCAACAGGCGATCAATGCGATTTTGCACCGTTCCACGCGATACCCCCAGCTGACGCGCCAAGGCCACAGTAGATTCACGCGCATTGGCTTCCAGTAACTGCAGTAATCGCTTGTCGGTATTATCCAGCTGAATCACAGCGCTATCCTGTAGAGCAATTCTTTGGCCCAATAGGGCAAACTGTCATTTTGGGAAGCAAGAGTTTATGACTTATCTTTATTTACTGATTGCTATTGTAGCGGAAGTTGTGGGGACTTCAGCGCTCAAAGCCACAGCCAGTTTTACCCGGCTGTGGCCCTCACTGGTGGTGATAGTGAGTTACAGTTGCGCGTTTTATTTTCTGACGCTCAGTCTGCGCAGCCTGCCGGTTGGCACTGCCTATGCCATCTGGTCCGGGCTGGGTATTGTACTGGTGACCCTGGCCGGTATTTTCATCTATCACGAAGCACCTGATCTGCCTGGTATTATCGGTATTACACTTATTATTGCCGGGGTCGTGATCCTGAATCTGTTTTCCAAATTTACGGCGCATTGAGAGTCCACTTAATCTTTAGCACAAGCTAAAAACATATTAAGCACTGTTGCTTAACGCATCATCCCGTTTGCGCAAAGCCCGCAGACAGAGATAATCATGCGCCAAAGTTGCGGCAGCAATAGCCGTAATTTCAGCGTGATCATAAGCTGGCGCAACCTCGACCACATCCATCCCGACAATAGTCACATCGCCCAGCCCGCGTACAATAGCCAGCGCCTGCGCTGAGGACAAACCGCCCGCGACCGGAGTTCCGGTGCCAGGTGCGAAAGCCGGGTCCAGGCAGTCAATATCGAAGCTAAGATAAGCCTGTCGCTCCCCCACCACCCGCTGGATTTCGGCCAGTACAGCTTTAGGGCCATGCTCATGCACCCAGGGCGCATCCAGCACAGTAAAACCCTGCGCTTCGCTGTGGGTACGGATACCGATCTGTACCGAACAAGCCGGGTCAATGATGCCCTCACGCGCGGCCCGCGCAAACATGGTGCCGTGATCCAGCCGTACCCCATCGTCCGGCCAGGTATCGGGGTGCGCGTCAAAATGGATCAGCGCCAGCGAGCCGTATTTTTGCGTGCGCACGTAGTAAAGGATAGGTGATGAAGTGATCCCCGCCGAAGGTCAGCATGCTCGCGTCACTGGCCAGAATGGTGGCGGCATGCTTTTCCACCTGTTCCACCACCTGTTGTGGGAAACCGTAATCGAGAAAACAATCGCCATAATCCAGTACGGCCAGATGCTCGAACGGATCAAAGCCCCAGGGAAATGCCGGCAACTCGGCCAACTGCACCGAAGCGGCGCGTATGGCACCGGGGCCAAAACGGGCACCGGGCCGGTTACTGGTGGCGGCATCAAACGGAATCCCGCTGACCACCACATCTGCGCCGGTTAAATCACGACTGTATTTGCGACGCAGAAAACTCAGCGCGCCAGCATAGGTCATTTCGTGCTCACGGCCATACAAATCGGTCTTCAGAAAGGCTTGATCACCTTGCTGCTGGGTCATCGTTTTATCCTCTTGTATAACATCCCGTCCGGCTTACAGACAACGACGCGGGTGTACTGATACTGTGGCAGTCATGCGTGTTACCGGCCCCGTTTCAGAAAATTCTCGATCCAGTCGGCGATCTCCCTCGAAGCCGTGCTTGTTTGCAGCTCAGCATTAGCCTGCATAACGATATCGGAGGGCAGAGAATTGCGCTGCAGTTCAAGCAGGTCTGCCAGGAAATCCGCTGTGAACTCCGGATGCGCCTGAATGGAAAACGCCTTGTCACCATAGAGCAGAGCCGCGTATTTACAAAATGGTGAGGAGCCAATAACGGTGGCATCCGCCGGCGCTTCAATGACTTGATCCTGATGCCAGGCGAGCAAGCGTATGCCGTCGGGAAAGCCCTCGAACGAATAATGCTTGTTACCAATAGACCACCCTCCGGGGAATTTTTCTACCTTGCCACCCAGCGCCCGGGCGAGGATCTGATGGCCAAAACAAATACCTACAATAGGGACAGCGTGCGCGTAAGCCTCACGTATAAAATTCTCCAGGGGTGGAATCCAGTCGTATGCTTCGTAAACACCAACCCTGGACCCGGTGATCAGCCAGCCTTCGGCTTCGTCCACACTGTCTGGCAACACACCATCCAGCACCGCATAAGTGACCATGTCCAAAGCTCTGCCCGCCAGGAAACGCTCGAACATATTATTGTAATCGCCATATTGGTCGAGCATTTCTTCCGGGAAGCGGCCCGTTTGCAGCAAACCTATCTTCATCGTGTAACCTGCGTTGCAAGCTGTATTAAGCGATTAAATGCCAAGTGCGTCGCGCATGGCATACCACCACGAACCGATTGTGCTGTATTGCTCACGGAACATACGGCCACCGGGAAATGGAAACCAGCGTAACTTGGCGAACACATCAAAACGACTTAAATCGCCGTCCACAGCCTCGGACAGAATCCGGCCAAAAAGGTGCGAACCGGTTACTCCGTGGCCACTGTAGCCGTGCGCAAAATAAGTATTGGAACCGAGTCGGCCCAGTTGCGGAACACGCGAAAATGACAGCGCGAAGTTCCCGCTCCAGGCATAGTCGATTTTGACCCCTTTAAGCTGGGGATAAATTTTCTCCATATTGGGACGCAGCTTTGCCTCAATATCTGCCGGATCAGTGCCGCCGTAGACGGTGCCACCGCCGAAAAGCAAGCGCTTGTCCGCAGAGAGCCGGTAATAATCCAGAATATAGCGGACATCCTCCACACACAGATCGGTGGGCAACAGCTCATGCGCCCGCTCCTCCCCAAGCGGCTCGGTCGCAATAATCTGGGTCGATACCGGCATTACCCGTGGCGTCAATGCGCGTACCACGCCGCCAAGATAGGCATTACCACAAAGGATGAGGGTCTTGCAGCGGACTTCACCCTGGGCTGTTTGCACGCTCGGACGCGGGCTTTGGAAATCGACCGACATGACCGGGGACATTTCGTGGATCACACCGCCATTTTGCTCGATCGCAGCCGCTTCGCCAAGACAGAGATTGAGCGGATGCATGTGACCGCCCGTATGGTCGATCATGCCGCCGAGATAAGCATCCGAGCCAACATGTTTGCGCATGCCAGCCTTATCCAGCAGCTCGTGCTCATCCATCCCGTGCTTGCGCCAGAGTACCTGCTTCGCTTCCAGTTCACGCATTTGTTTAGGGTGGAAGGCGGCAAAGAGGTTTTTTTCCTTGAGGTCGCATTTGATGTCATATTTTTCGACCCGCTCACGAATAATTCGCCCGCCTTCCTGCACGATCTTCCCCACGAAAGCGCCGACCTCGGGCCCGTAGCGTTTTTCGATGGTTGCGAGACTGGCATTAAGCCCATTGACAATCTGACCGCCGTTGCGGCCCGACGCCCCCCAACCAACCCGGGCACCTTCCACGAGCACGACCTTGTACCCTTTCTCAGCCAGGTGCAAACCGGCAGAAAGCCCGCTGTAACCAGCCCCCACGATACAGATATCGGTATCGACCGTGCCCTGCACAGGTGCTCGTTGCGGGGCCGGATTTGCCGTCGCGGCGTAATAGCTGGATGGGTAGCGTCCGTCTCCAGCATAGCTGTTGCTGACTGCGCTCATCAAACCGTCTCCAGATAACTGTGATATTCGAAGTTCGTCACCTGCCCGGTAAAATCAACATTTATATTACTGATCGTCATGACTTGGCCGCCTATGGATTACTTGGGGTTCTTGCAAGAGTTTCCCGCCAGGAAAGGGAATATGCCCGAGCAGAGCGAACACATCCAGGGATCCAGCTTGACCGCTAATGACCTCGGTCAGGCACCGCGCGTCCGATGCATACCGGTTACATCATAACCGCTGTAAACGTACTCGCTACGGGTCACTGCACAAGAGAGGTACACGCATTCTAAATTTTTTGTTTAATTTTTTAAACAATGATAAGCTTTGCATATTGCGCTAAGCATACCTTAGCATTGCATCAACGATTTTCCGTTGATTTCCTTAGGAGCTCACTATGTCCGCAACTGCGTCTTTTCAATGGGACGACCCTTTATTACTCGAAAGCCAGCTCAATGAAGAAGAGCGAATGGTGCGTGACAGCGCCCGCCAATACTGCCAGGAGCAGCTGCAACCGCGGATTCTGAATGCGTTTCGTAACGAGCATTTTGAGCGTGAAATCATGAGCGAGATGGGCCAGCTCGGCCTGCTCGGTTCAACCCTCCCGGAACAGTACGGCGGCGCCGGGCTCAGCTATGTCTGCTACGGTCTGGTGGCGCGTGAAGTCGAACGGGTGGACTCCGGTTACCGTTCCGCTATGAGCGTGCAATCCAGCCTGGTCATGTACCCGATTTACGCGTACGGCACCGAAGCCCAGCGCGAAAAATATCTGCCGAAACTCGCCAGTGGCGAATGGGTCGGCTGTTTTGGCTTGACCGAGCCGGATCACGGCTCCGATCCCGGCGGCATGAAAACCCGCGCCCGTAAAACCGACGGCGGTTATGTGCTCAACGGTGCCAAGATGTGGATCAGCAATTCGCCCATCGCCGATGTCATGGTGGTCTGGGCCAAAGACGATGACAACGCGATCCGCGGCTATATCCTGGAGCGTGGCATGCAGGGCCTGAGCACGCCCAAAATCGAAGGTAAAGTCAGCCTGCGAGCGTCTGTTACCGGCGAGATCGTTATGGATAATGTGTTCGTACCGGAAGCCAATCTGTTGCCCAATGTGAAAGGCCTGAAAGGCCCATTCGGCTGCCTCAACCGCGCCCGTTACGGCATTGCCTGGGGCGTGATGGGTGCAGCTGAAGCCTGCTGGCACGCGGCGCGTCAATACACCCTGGAACGCAGTCAGTTCGGTCGCCCTCTGGCAGCTAATCAGCTGATCCAGAAAAAACTGGCCGATATGCAGACCGAGATTGCGCTGGGTCTGCAGGGCGCATTGCAGGTCGGTCGCATGATGGACGAGGTTGGCGCGGTACCGGAAGCCATCTCGCTGATCAAACGCAATAATTGCGGTAAAGCTTTGGATATTGCCCGTGTAGCGCGCGATATGCACGGTGGCAACGGCATCATGGATGAATATCAGGTGATTCGCCATATGGTGAATCTGGAAACCGTGAACACCTATGAAGGTACTCACGATGTGCACGCCTTGATTCTCGGCCGGGCACAAACGGGTATACAGGCGTTTACGGGATAGTTTTCTCTTAAATTTTACTGGCACAATCCACGGAACAGCATCATGAGCAGCAATCAAGATCTTCTGCAACGCCGGCAACAGGCAGTCGCCCGGGGCGTGGCAAATATGCACAACATCTATACGGAGCGGGCGGAAAACGCCGAGCTGTGGGATGTCGAAGGCAAGCGCTATATCGATTTTGCCGGCGGCATCGCCGTGCTCAATACCGGTCATCGCCACCCCAAGGTAATGGCAGCGGTAGAAGCACAGATGCAGCACTTTACCCATACCTGTTTTCAGGTCACTTCGTATGAATCTTATGTGGAGCTGGCCGAGCGTCTGAACACGCTGACGCCGGGCGACCACGCCAAGAAAACCCTGCTTCTGACCTCGGGGGCGGAAGCGGTCGAGAATGCCGTTAAAATCGCCCGTGCCTACACCAAGCGCCGTGCCGTTATCGCCTTCGATGGCAGCTATCATGGCCGCACCAGCCTGACTATGGCCCTGACTGGCAAAGTCGCGGGCTATAAAGCCGGTTTCGGCCCCTTCCCCGGCGAGATTTATCATGTTCCTTACCCCAACGCGCTGCACGGGGTAAGTGAAGAAATGGCCCTGAAAGCGCTGGAAATGCGTTTCAAGGTAGACATCGAACCGGAACAGGTCGCTGCGATCATCCTGGAGCCAGTACAAGGCGAAGGCGGGTTTTATATCGCGCCGCCGAGCTTTCTGCGCAAGCTGCGTACCCTGTGTGACCAGCACGGTATTCTGTTGATCATCGACGAAGTGCAAACCGGCTTTGCCCGTACCGGCAAATTATTTGCGATCGAGCACAGCGGTGTGGTGCCCGATCTGATGACCCTGGCAAAAAGTCTGGCCGGCGGCTTCCCGCTGTCAGCAGTGGTTGGCCGGGCTGAAATCATGGACGCACCGCTGCCGGGTGGACTGGGTGGCACCTATTCCGGTAATCCGCTGAGTTGCGCCGCTGCGCTGGCCGTGCTGGACGTGATCGAAGAAGAAAACCTGATCGAGCGTGGCCAGCAACTGGGCGAACGCCTGGCTGACCGGTTCCGCACTATGGCTGACCACTTCGAGTGCATCGGCGATGTGCGTAATCTGGGTGCGATGGTTGCGGTGGAACTGTTCAAAGACGCCAGCCGCAGCCAGCCCGATCCCGAGCTGACCAAGGCACTGGTGGCCAAAGCTGCCGAAAACGGCCTGATACTGCTGTCTTGCGGTCTGTACGGAAATGTCAGTCGGGTGCTGGTGCCCTTGACCGCCAGCGATGCTGTGGTCGATGAAGGCCTGGACATCATTGAAGCGTCTCTGAAAGAGCTAACCGGCGCGTCTGTAGCAGCCTGATCGAAGTCCGTCAGATATCGCTTTTCTGAGTCCGGTTCAACCCCGGCAACCCGCATCAGCTTCGCACTGGTGCGGGTTTTTTACGTTCAGGGGTAAACTGAACGCTGTACGACGCAACCAGTGAGCAACAGTGCCCTTTCTTCATGCTTGACAGTCTACTAAGCAGCGCATTCCTGTGGACAGCGCTGGCGGCCGTGCTGGCGGGATTGATACGCGGTTTCAGCGGCTTTGGTGCCGCTATGGTGTTCCTGCCTGTTGCCAGTGCCCTGTACGAACCCCGGCAAGCAGTGATCCTGTTATATATTGCCGATGGCATTGCCTCTTTACCGATGATGCTGCCGGCGCTGCGCCGTTGCGAATGGCGCGAGGTTATTCCAGTGGCACTCGGCGCTACGCTAACCATACCGCTCGGCGTAGCACTGCTGGCCAGCACGGATCCTTTGCTGCTGCGCTGGCTTATCTCTGGTCTGATCCTGTTATCGGTACTGGCTCTGGCCAGCGGTTGGCGTTATCAGCGCCGACCGCCACCCTTGGCATGCGTCGGAGTTGGCGGTATGGCAGGATTCTGCAGCGGTCTGGCGGGCCTGGGTGGTCCACCGGTAATCCTGTTCTGGCTGACCGGACAGGCTCTGGCGGCGACCGTGCGCGCCAATATCATCGCTTTTTTTGCCTATACCACCCTGATCAATGGACTCAGCTATGCCTGGCACGGCCTGTTTAACAGCACCGCTATCCTGCTCGGTTTGTGCCTGATCCCTTGCTATGCGATGGCCTTGCAGTTCGGCGTGCGCCGCTTTAGCAAAACCTCCGAGCAGTTTTATCGTCGTCTGGCTTTTACCCTGATCGGTCTGATCGCAATATCCAGCCTGCCTGTTTTCGGTACTTTCTGGCAGCAGGTTTTGCATGGGCTGGGACTCGCCAGCAGCTAAGCGGCGCTTTGCTGGGTTCAGGGCTTGTTTTTCTGACCACTAAACTCATCAAAGGCCATCAGGGCTTCTGCTGCTGTCATCAATGACGGGCCGCCGCCCATATAAATCGCCACTCCAAGCATTTCCATGAATTCTTCCCGACTGACGTCCAGCTTGACCAGCGTTTGGGCATGAAACCCCAGACAACCTTCGCAACGAGCGGTAATGGCAATCGCCATCGCGATCAGTTCTTTGGTTTTATGGCTTAGCACACCGTCCTTATTGGCGGCCCGTGACATGGTATAAAATCCATTCAGTACGGGCGGGATTTCCTTGCGGATCTCTTCCAGGGCGGCACCAATCTCCTGCGTCACTTGCTGATAACTCTGCGACATGCTATCACCTCTATTTGCGGTTTGATTTAACACGTACAATTATCGGCAAGCAGCCTGGCAACGGCGTTGATCTGCATCAATCACACACACTTTATTCTTTCCAGCGATTCATCATGACAAGCGATCAAGACACCCTTTTCCAGCCCCAGGACGACCATTACCATCGCCGGGTGACCGACAGTTTTGCCCGCCAGCGCGCTATGCAGACACTGAAGATTTCCATCACAAAGCTCGCCCCCGGCAGGATCGAATTGCAGTTGCCTTATCAGATCGAGCTGACTCAGCAGCACGGCTTTATGCATGCCGGCATTATCACCACCGCGCTCGATAACGCCTGTGGTTACGCGGCCTTTTCATTGATGCCGGCAGATGCAGCGGTGCTGACGGTCGAGTTCAAGAGTAACTTTCTGGCACCTGCACAAGGCGAACGATTCCGGGTATGCGGTCGGGTGCTGAAACCCGGCCGGACACTGACAGTCTGTCAGGCCGACGCGTTTGCTGAACCTGCGGGAAAGCTGATCGCGACCATGACCTGCACACTGATGGCCGTGTTTGAACGTGGCATTAAGGGCTGATGCCGATAAACAACAATTTCCCAGAAAGGTTTTACCCCGCATGGATACCGAATCACCCTGTCCCTGTGGCAGCGGTCTGAATTATGCCGACTGTTGTGGCCGGTTTATCAACGCTGAGCAGCAACCCGTGACCGCCGAACAGCTCATGCGTTCACGTTTCACGGCCTATGCCAGAGCCGAGTGGAATTATCTCCAGCGTACCCGGCATCCCGCTTTCCGTACCCCCAGCGGTGCCGCCGAGCTGGCCAGCAATAGTCAGCACATCAGCTGGCAGCGACTGGAAATCATCAGCGCTCGGGGTGGCCGGGATGATCGGCGCGGCACAGTGGAATTCAAAGCCTGGTATCAGCAGGACGGTGAGTTGCAAGTGCTGCATGAGCGTTCCCGCTTTGTCCGCAGCGGCGGGCAATGGCTGTACACGGATGGTGATCTCGACCCTGTTCCACGCCACCCGGCAGGTGCAACGCAGAAAATTGGCCGCAACGCACCCTGCCCCTGCGGCAGCGGTAAAAATACAAACACTGTTGTGGTTAACCCGTAAACCCAACCATTTATTTTTGAACAGATTCTGTACAGGAGCAATATTGTGACAACCTCGCCTCAGCCCCCCTTAGTCATTCGCAAATGGTTCAGCCTGACTGAAGAAACCCAGACCAATGAAAGCGGCCAGCCGGCTGACGGTCTGCCCTTATACAAATTTGTACTGGCGGCCTGTGTGCGCAATCCCTACGCCGGTCGCTTCAGTCAGGATCTCAGCGCGATTGTGGAACCCTCGCAAGCACTGGGTGAAATGTTTGGCCAGCGGATTCAGTCTCTGGCAGCAGATCAGCCGATAGAAAGCTACGGCAAGGGCTGCATCGTCGGCATGGCAGGCGAGTACGAACACGGCAATGCATTTTTGACCAATATTGGTGCTGGCCCGGTGCGCGATGCGGTGGGCGGCGGCAAAGCCTGGGTGCCTTCAACGGGGAAACGCGCCACAGCAGGCAGCAGTATCGATATTCCTCTGGCCCACAAAGACGCCCTGTACGTTCGCTCGCATTACGACACCATCAGCGTCAGTTTCAGCGACTGTCCTGCGGCGGATGAAGTATTGATTGTATGGGCTTTCGCCACTCGCGGCCGTTTACATGCCCGCCTGGGTGGCTTGCAGGCCAGCGATGTTAAAGGTGAAGACGGACTTTTTTAAAGCACCTGGTATCAATCTGAGCATACCCAAAACCAGCAACGCCGACACTGTTTTCAAACTGCGCCGGTAATTAACCGGATAAGCTCGGCAATGCTACTCTGCTCTCCCAGTCCGTCGACCGCTAGCTCCAGTGCCGAGGCACGCTCAGCACCCAGCACAGGCGTTGCCAAGGCATGGAATTTGGCCCGCACCTCAGCCATCGACGCAGGGTCTTCCGGATCGCCACGCGCTTCAGTCGGCGCAGAAGCAAGCCGCCGACCGTCTTTCAATTGCAGCGTAACCTGGGCGAAGCGGCGGGCGGGAAAAGCCGCATTAAAATCGTCAGACTCCGTAAACAGCATACTGTCCGCAAGGCGCAAAATGGCTGGATCATTGAACGCCTGCGGGGCGACCTCATCTGCCCCCACGACGCCGCGAACCAACGCAGTAGCACACGGAAACGCCGTGGAATACTGGGCCTGCTCGGTCGTTTCCGGCCGCCGGATGGCAAGCCGCACCGCCTGGTGAAAAGTATGCACTTCAATGCGTTCGACCTGATCGGCTTGAAGATTATGCTCACGCCGTAATTGCAGGATTGCCTGTACCGGTGGCTGAGCCCAGCGGCAGATTGGATACGGTTTGAAATACTGCTCGAAAATCCGCCACTTCTCGCCAAGATCAGACCAGAGATCAGCCAGATCGTCGCGTTCGACTGTCAGGGCCGGCGCGCCGGTAAATCCGCTAGCCGCCAGATAGGCCGCCGATACCCCAGCCATTGCCCCCCAACCGGAGCCATCCTTGACCATCGTGGGATGATCGATAACACGCATCATCGGGCTGCGCGGGCCGTGATATTCAGCAATGCCGAGTGCCTCACGCGTAGTACCCGTATCGAGCGCAAGCACCCGTGCCCCGAGTGCGGCAGTCGCCAGCGCCACCCAGGCACCGGAAGTATGATAGTCCGACGCACTGCGATGCAGTGCGATACCGGCACGGGTGCCGATTTCATAGCCAAGCACCAGCGCGGTCAGAAACTCTGCCCCATCCAGCCGGTCTTCAGCCTCAGACAAGGCTAGCGCAGCCGGGAACACCCCACAGCCGACGTGCCCTTTCACCAACCTGTGGCCGTCATGCGCATCAAGCGCATCGATACTAACACCACCCGCTAATGCCGCCCCCGCCACACTGACTGCGCGACCATCAAACAGCATCTGCGCGGATCGACCACCAGCACCGAATTGAGCAGTCACATGGTCACGCATAATACGCGACATATCCGTGCGCGAACCGCTGGCGGTAACACCAATCAAGTCCAGCAGCCAGCGGCGGGCAAATCCTGCTACTGGGTCGGGTAAGTCGGAGAATCTCAGATCATGGATAAATGTGTACAGCCCCTGCGTCATATTCAGCACCCTATTCCTGAGCTTAGCGCTGTTGCTTGAATCGGGCCGCCAGGGCTTCGCTCTGGCGGGCCAGAATAGCCATATCGCTGCCCACAGCCACGAACAAACAGCCTTGTTTTAGCCAATGCTGGGCCTCATCTTCCACTCCGGTCAGTATACCCGGTGCCTTGCCGGTGGCCAGAATGCGGGCTATCGCATCTTCTATTGCCTGCTGTACCTCGGGATGGCTGTTATCCCCCAGATGCCCCATATCGGCGGCCAGGTCGGAGGGGCCAATAAATATTCCATCCACACCCTCTACCGCAGCGATAGCCTCAATCTCAGATAACGCCTGACGGGTTTCCACCTGCACCAGTACGCAGATTTCTTCAGTGGCGCGGTGGAAGTAGTTCTTGACTCGCCCGTAGCGGTTGGCTCGCGGCCCGGTGGCAACGCCGCGCAGACCTTGCGGCGGGTAACGGGTGGCAGCTACGGCCTGGTGCGCCTCTTCGGCATTCTGCACCATGGGCACCAAAAAAGACTGAGTGCCGATATCCAGATAACGCTTGAACAGGACCGGATCGTTCCAGGGCAGGCGAACGATGGGTGTAGCCTGACCCGCAGCCATAGCCTGAAGCTGTGATAACACACCGGAGACGTCATTGGGGGCATGTTCCACATCGATCAAGATCCAATCGAAGCCGGCATTGGCAAGCACTTCGGCAACGATGTTGCTGCACAAAGCGCTCCACAGACCAATCTGAGTGCGACCCGCCTTGATTTCGCGTTTAAAGGTATTTACGGGGAGTTCCATGGGGTATTCCTCTGTAGTTAGTAGCTAAAATCGTTCTCATTGATGCGAGTCTGCCCGCTCCAGCAAGACCCATCGCAACCCTGCTCATTCAGGACGCGGCATATAAAGAAGCATAGCTGATTTCCCCGGCTCCCGGATCGGGCCAGGTCGGTCCACCTAAGTTTGACGAGGATTTCAAGCATTGATCGACAAGACCAAGCTCACTAAACGACTGCTTAGCTGTCGAAAAATGGTGGGAGATAGACAGAAATAGCCGCTCTGAAAACAGCGCTTGGAAATGCACTACAGGGATAAATTAGGATAAGCAGACAAACGGCGCGTTTGACGAATTCTGCTGGAGAAGTCTACGTCACGTAGTTGGTGACATCGATAAAATCGGGAAAACGAGCTTGCAAGCGCAAGTCGTTGAAAGAATTGGTCGGAGTGATAGGATTTGAACCTACGACCCCTGCCTCCCGAAGGCAGTGCTCTACCAGTCTGAGCTACACTCCGAATTTGATACTGGTTTGGTACAAAAAAACAGCTAATACGTACGACTTACGGCAAATTCAGCTAGCCCCAGCAGAGCTTTTTTATAAGCTGATTCGGGCAAAATTGCCAGCGCTTCGACGGCAGCGTCTTTCTCCTGCCGCGCGAGCCGCGCAGTATAATCGATTGCACCGCTAGACTCAATGGCTTTGATAATATCATTGATCCGCTCCAGCCCGCCTTGCTCGATAGCCTCCCGAATCAGCTCACGCTGCTCCCCGGTGCCCGTGCGCATAGTGTAAATCAGTGGCAAGGTTGGTTTGCCCTCGGCCAGATCGTCACCGATATTTTTACCCAGCTCGGTGCTGGAAGAACTGTAATCCAGCATGTCATCGACCAACTGAAAAGCCAGCCCCAAATGCAAACCATATCGTGCTAACGCCTGCTCTTCATCGTCCGGACGCTGTGCCAGTACCGCGCCAATTTGCGCCGCGGCCTCGAACAGCTTGGCGGTCTTGCAGCGAATGACATCAAAATAACGGGCTTCGGTCGTGTCAGGATCGTGCACATTAAGCAGTTGCATGACCTCACCTTCAGCGATCTGATTGGTAGTATCCGCCAGAATCTGCATAACACGCATGCGCTGCAATCCAACCATCATTTGGAAAGCCCGCGAATACAAAAAATCACCTACCAGCACACTGGCTTCGTTACCCCATACCGCGTTAGCGGTTTCCTGGCCGCGTCGCAGTTCGGAAGCATCGACAACATCGTCATGCAGCAAAGTGGCCGTATGGATAAATTCAATGATAGCGGCAGCCTGAATATGATCGGTACCACTGAATCCCGCTGCCCGTGCAGCCAGCAACACAAGCTGCGGTCGTAACCGCTTGCCGCCGCTATTGATTATATACGCACCCAGCTGATTAATCAGCACCACATCAGAACTCAGCTGCTGTTGTATCAGCCGATTAACCGCGTGCAGATCGTCTTCAATTAAAACTCGGATATCGTCGATGTTCATCATACTTGCTGGTTGGGAATCGGCGCTCATGCTAGGTAGGGCAGGTATTGGTGTCAAGCAGTTATACGGTGCTTTTCTTATTAGTGTGCGCGAAAATTCATAATGCCGCCATACGCATACGATGTGCCGGCCAGTTATATAGCAAAAACATGCTGATTTGTTTGACCTTCTCCAGTCGAATCGCTAAAATTAGCGCCCTTTGCCAGGGGCATAGTTCTGGCATTTCAACATTTTTGGGGTTTCAACGAAATGTATGCAGTCATAAAAACCGGTGGCAAACAGTACCGGGTAAGCGAGGGGCAGACCCTGAAGGTCGAGAAACTGCCCGTCGATGCTGGCGCTTCCGTAGACTTTGAACAGGTTCTGCTGGTTGCCGATGGCGAACAGGTTACAGTAGGCGCTCCGCTGATCGAAGGCGGAAAAGTATCCGCAACTGTGAAAAGCCACGGTCGGGCGGATAAGGTCGAAATCGTCAAGTTCCGCCGCCGTAAACATCACCGTAAGCAGATGGGCCACCGGCAACATTATACCGAAATCGAAATTACCGGTATTCAAGCCGGCTAAACGCTCTCAGGAGATACTATCATGGCGCATAAAAAGGCAGGCGGCAGTAGCCGCAACGGCCGCGATTCCAAATCCAAACGCCTGGGCGTAAAGCGTTTCGGCGGCCAGGCCGTACAAGCAGGCAATATTCTGGTTCGTCAGCGCGGCACCAAATTTCATCCAGGCGTCAATGTCGGTTGCGGCAAAGACTATACTTTGTTTGCAAAAGCC
Organism: Gammaproteobacteria bacterium; assembly: GCA_041396125.1. Classification (GTDB taxonomy): domain Bacteria; phylum Pseudomonadota; class Gammaproteobacteria; order Competibacterales; family Competibacteraceae; genus JAWKZG01. The sequence goes on from JAWKZG010000011.1 coordinate 125,579, forward strand.
GATGGCCAGGTTGTGTTCGAAGTCAAAGGCCCGCTCAAGCGTAAAACAGTCAGCGTGCAACCGCTAAGCTGATTACCGGCTTCCAAACCGCAGCGCGAAAAGCCCCCGCTAGCGGGGCTTTTTTCGTATAGCAGGCACGTAAATCATGAAATTTGTTGACGAGGCTACGATCAACGTCGAGGCAGGCGACGGCGGCAATGGCTGCGTCAGCTTCCGGCGTGAAAAATTTATCCCCTTCGGTGGTCCTGATGGTGGAGACGGTGGCGATGGCGGCAGTGTTTATCTCTGCGCTGATCCCCATCTCAACACGCTGGTTGATTATCGCTACTCCCGCCTGTTTCGCGCTCAACGTGGCGAGAACGGTTCTGGCAATAACAAAACCGGTGCCAAGGGCGAGGATTTAATCGTTAATGTGCCAGTCGGCACCGTAGCGCTGGATGCTGATACCGACGAAATCATCGGCGATCTGACGCAACCAGGGCAAACGCTGCTGGTTGCCCGAGGCGGCTTTCACGGGCTGGGCAATACGCGTTATAAAAGCAGCACCAATCGTGCGCCGCGTCAATCCAAACCCGGCACACCGGGCGAGCATCGGACTTTACGGCTGGAATTGAAACTGCTGGCTGATGTGGGCTTACTGGGTATGCCGAACGCCGGCAAATCGACTCTGATCAATGCTGTTTCAGCGGCCCATCCCAAAATTGCTGATTATCCGTTTACGACCCTGTACCCCAGCCTGGGCGTTGTCAGTGTTGGCCCGTTGTCGAGTTTCGTGATGGCGGATATTCCCGGCTTGATCGAAGGTGCTGCCGAAGGCGCAGGACTGGGCATCCGCTTTCTAAAACATCTGGCGCGTACCCATTTGCTGTTGCATATGGTCGATGTTTCACCCTACAGCGACAGCGGCGATCCGGTTAATGATGTACGCGCTATCGAGCACGAACTGACCCAGTACGATGCCGAACTAGGCCAGCGCGAACGCTGGCTGGTACTGAACAAAATCGATTTATTGCCGGAAGAAGAACGGGCGCAACGGCAGCAGGACATTATTACCGCCTTGAACTGGCAAGGCCCAGTTTTTGCCATTTCCGCTGCTCAACAACTGGACACCCGCGAATTATGTAACGCCATCATGCGCTGGCTGGAGCGGGAACGTAGCGAGCAGCAGCCGCTGCAATTGCCCGATGGCCGGTATGCCGAGCTACCTCCGGACACCACTACCGACAGCGATGCTGAATAAAGATCGTATCCGGCTGGGCCAGAGTCAGCGCTGGGTAATCAAGATCGGCAGTGCCATGATCACTAATAACGGGCGCGGCCTGGATATGCCGATGATCAGCGCCTGGGCTGAGCAAATGGCGACACTGCACCGGCAAGGCAAGAAACTGTTACTGGTCTCGTCAGGTGCAGTAGCCGAAGGCATGCGCCGGCTGGGGCAGACACGTCGCCCCACCGCCCTGTATGAGTTACAGGCGGCGGCAGCAGTTGGTCAGATGGGCTTGGTGCAGGCTTATGAGTCACAGTTCCAACGGCATGGTATCCGTACCGCCCAGGTCTTGCTGACGCACGAGGATGCCGCTGATCGCAAGCGTTATCTGAATATTCGCAGCACCTTGCGAACATTACTGCAGCTTGGCGTAATTCCGGTTATCAACGAAAACGATACTGTCGTGCATGACGAAATCCGTTTTGGTGATAACGACACCCTCGGCGCGCTGGTCGCCAATCTGGTGGAAGCTGATTTACTGGTCATTCTGACCGACCAGCGCGGCATGTATGAACGCGATCCCAGACAATACCCTGAGGCGCAACTGATCAGTGAAGCGGCTGCTGGTGATCCAGGCCTGGAGGCGATGTCCGGTGCCGGCGGTAATCTGGGCCGGGGCGGCATGCTGACCAAGGTACAGGCAGCAGCCAAGGCAGCCCGTTCAGGGGCATCCACACTGATCGCCTGGGGCCGTGAGCCTGACGTCTTGCTGCGCGTGGCGCAGGGCGACAACCTGGGTACCTTGCTGCGACCGGCCAAAAGCCCGTTAGCGGCCCGTAAGCAATGGCTGGCTGCACAATTACAGGTACGGGGACGCTTGCACCTGGACGCTGGCGCAGTGACGGTGCTCACCCAGGCTGGACGCAGTCTGTTGCCGGTCGGCGTGAGTGCTATTGAAGGGGCATTTTTACGCGGTGAACTGGTTGCCTGTCTGACTCCGGACGGGCGCGAAATCGCTCGCGGACTGGTGAATTACAATGCCGCAGACAGCGCTAAAATCATCGGTCACCCCAGTGAGCGCATCGGAGATTTATTGGGTTATGTGGATGAACCAGAACTAATTCATCGTGATAATCTAGTGTTGATCTAGCCGGATGCTGCGTGGTGCAGCAAAGATCGCACTGAAGCGGGAGCAGGAATACACAGCCATTCCACCGGCAGGGATATTCCTTATATCAAGCTGGCCTTACGACAGGCTGGAAAGTTCCGAAAGCAGGTGGGTTTGAGCAGGCGCTGCTGCATTGAGCATACAGCGCACATTCGATGCCGTTTAGTCAGATCAGGCTTGTAAAGCGTTCAGACGCTGCCCGAGACGGCTTTTATGACGGGCGGCTTTATTGGGATGAATGAGTCCCTTGCGGGCAGCCCGGTCAACGGCCGAGGCAGCAGCCTGATAGGCAGTAGTAGCAGTGGGCTTGTCGCCGTCAGCAATGAGTTTGATCGCTTTTTTAATAGCGCTGCGCATTGCGGAACGACGGCTGGCATTATGCTGGCGGTGCTTTTCCGCCTGCCGTACGCGTTTTTTTGCTTGAAGGGTGTTCGCCAAGTTCGTACTCCCGAATAGGTTCCATTGAATCGATAGCTCAGTCCGCCTTAATGTTCGCGGACAGACTAAAAAAGGTGCGTAACATTAGCAGTTTTTATGTTTTTGTCAATCCGTTAACCCGGCAAACCGATTAAATCAGCGTAACACGATGGCGACACAAGTTCCTACCCCTCCACGCACTACAGCCGGCGCTACAGCCAGATTGCTGCGCTCATCGGCTATTGTCAGCGTGATGACACTGCTGTCGCGCATATTAGGCTTGCTGCGGGATATGGTGATTGCCCGGGTATTCGGCTCCGGTGTCGCAGCGGATGCCTTTTTTGTGGCGTTCCGGATCCCTAACCTGTTTCGCCGCATGTTTGCCGAGGGCGCATTCTCAATGGCCTTTGTACCGGTGCTGAATGAATACAAAGAGCAGCGCTCTGTCGCAGAACTGCAAGCATTAGTAAACAGAGTGGCTGGTACGCTCGGTGCCTGCTTATTGTTGTTCACCGGCCTGGGCATGCTGGCAGCGCCCTGGGTGGTACGCGCTTTCGCCCTCGGGTTTGCCGACGTGGAAGGCAAGCTGGAGTTAACCACGGCATTACTGCGGATCACGTTTCCCTATTTACTGTTTGTATCCCTGGCCGCCTTTGCCGGTGGTATTTTAAACAGCTTCGGACGATTCGCTGCTGCCGCCTTTACCCCTGTCCTGCTCAATCTCTGCATGATTGCCGCCGCGCTGTGGCTCGCGCCTTATTTTGCCGAACCGATCACCGCGCTGGCCTGGGGCGTATTTGCAGCAGGCCTGGCGCAATTGCTGTTTTTGTTGCCTTATTTACGCGCCTTACGTTTGTTGCCGCGACCGCGCTGGGGCTGGCACGATAGCGGTGTGCGCAGAATTATGACCTTGATGGTACCGGTGCTGTTTGGCTCATCAGCATCACAGATCAATCTTCTGATCAATACCCAACTGGCCGCCACTCTGGTCAGTGGCAGTGTCAGCTGGCTGTACTACACGGATCGGTTGCTGGAGTTCCCGGTCGGCCTGTTTGGTGTGGCTCTGGGCACTGTTATCCTGCCGAAACTGTCGCAGGAACATGCCCGCCAGTCACCGCAGGAGTTCGGGGCTACGCTGGACTGGGCTCTGCGCTGGGCGATGCTGATCGCGCTGCCGGCCAGTGCGGCTCTTGTGGTACTGGCCAGTCCGCTGCTGACAACCATGTTTCACTATGGGGCATTCAGCGCAACCGATGTGGAAATGGCCAGTCGCAGTGTGGTAGCTCTGGCACCCGGTGTTATCGGATTTCTGGGTATTAAAGTACTGGCACCCGGTTTTTATTCACGCCAGGACAGCAAAACCCCGGCCCAGATCGGGGTTGTCACCGTCCTGGTCAACATCATCTTTAGCCTGTCACTAATCGGCTCAATGGCGCATGCTGGACTGGCCCTGGCAGCTGGGACTGGCAGCGCTGATCAATGCCGGCCTGCTGTTGACGATCCTGTGGCGGCGCGGAATTTACCGATTATCCCGGCAGTGGCTGGGGTTTCTGCCGCGACTACTGCTCGCCACCGCCGTCATGACACTTGTCGTTGATTGGCTGGCGGGCGATCTGTCACGCTGGCTGACGGCCGGTGGATTACAGCGTGTACTCTGGCTGGCAGGGCTGGTCGTGGCCGGCTTTCTATTATACGGTTGTACATTGCTGCTCAGTGGTTTGCGGCCCCGGCATCTAAAGCTGGCGGCAAGCAGCTAGCAGGATCGGCACAGCTCAAAGCCATACGAACTAAATTCGGGCGGGCCAAACGCGTACAGACTGGAGTAGTTTAGAATGGTTGGTTTTACAATTATTGGAATACCATGGAGCTGATTCGAGGTCTCACCAATCTTAAGCCTGCACATCACGGCTGCGTACTTGCCATCGGTAACTTCGACGGGGTGCATCGTGGCCATCAGGTTATCATCGAACAATTACACCGGCTGGCGCATTCTTTAGACCTTCCGGCAAGCCTGCTGACCTTTGAGCCACTACCACGGGAAGTGCTGGATCCGGCCAATGCGCCAGCCCGGCTAACCCGCTTGCGCGAGAAGCTGATAGCGTTGCGTGACAGCGGCCTTGAGCGGGTCTTGTGTGTGCACTTTGACCATGCGTTTTCCCGTCTCAGCCCGGAACAGTTCATCGAAACCTTGTTGGTACAGCGGCTTGGGGTACGGGCGTTAGTAGTCGGTGATGATTTTCGTTTTGGTCATCGCGGCAGTGGTGATATCTCGCTTTTGCGCACCGCAGGCGAACGTTATGGCTATCAGGTCATTGACTGCGCCCGCTTTGAACTACACGGTCGACGGGTCAGCAGCTCCTGGGTGCGGGAAGCGCTGGCGCAAGGCAATCTGGCACTCAGCACCGAACTGCTGGGGCGACCGTATTGCATCCATGGCCGGGTAGCACACGGTGACCAGCTGGGCCGCACCATAAGTTTTCCAACCGCCAATATCCGCCTGCTGCGTGATAAAGCGCCAGTATCCGGCGTCTTTGCGGTACGCCTGCACGGTTTGGCTACGCCTGCCCTGCCCGGTGTAGCCAATGTCGGCAAGCGCCCAACCGTCAATGGTGTGGACAGTCGGCTGGAAGTGCATCTGTTCGATTTTGAGGCAGATATCTACGGACGTCAGGTCGCTGTGGAACTGGTCCGGAAAATTCGGGACGAGCAGAAGTTTGCTTCATTGGACGCGCTCAAAGCTCAGATCCAATATGATGCAGAACAGGCCCGCCATATTTTGCAACAGCCGGCAGAAACGGGCTCAGGCGTACAGCAACAGGAGGCCGGCTCATGTTGAGATGGTTAGGATTAAGTGGTCTGGTTATCGTGCTGGACCAGCTCACCAAGTGGCTGGCTGAAACGTCTCTGACGCCTTACCAGCCCGAAGCGCTGACAAGCTGGTTTAATCTGACTTTAATGTACAATACCGGTGCCGCATTCAGTTTTCTGGCAAATGAGGGCGGCTGGCAGCGCTGGCTTTTACTCGGACTGGCCAGTGCAGTGAGTGTTTTTCTGCTGGTCTTGCTGGCGCGCTTGCGGCCCGGTCAAAACTGGCTGGCGGCAGCATTGGCACTGGTACTGGGCGGCGCAGTCGGTAATATCATTGACCGTCTGTTATACGGCCATGTCATCGACTTTCTCGATTTGTACCACACCGCTCTCAGCCGCTGGCCCGGTTTCAGTGCCAGTGGTCACTGGCCCGCTTTCAATATCGCTGATGCGGCCATATTTATTGGCGCGATCATGTTATTGCTGGATAGCTTTCGCAGTCATCCGCCGCAGACTAAACAAAATTAATCGTCAATAACAAAGTTACCGCCTGGCCGCTACTGATCGAAATCGACGACAAGTTTATCGCTAAGCGGGTAGCTCTGACAGCACAGGATATAACCGCGCGCGATATCCTCCTCTGCCAGCGCAAAAGGGTTGTCCATCTCGACCTTGCCCTCGACCAGCGTAGCGCGGCAGGTCGAGCAGATACCGGACTTACAGGCGTAGGGTAATTCCAGCCCCTGTTGCAAGGCGGCGTCGAGCAGGTTGGTCTGGCTTTTTTCCAGCGTGAGCTGCCGCGACCGACCATCCAGCAGCACTGTGACCTCGCAACGGGCAAGCTCATTTGTAGCTGCCTGTTTCAGAGGATGCATCCGTCGGCTGCGGGCGTCGTTGCCAAACAATTCAAATTTAAGCGCCCGTTTATCCAGACCCTGCTCCTGCAGCGTTTCGGCAACCGCCTGCATCATCGCTGGCGGGCCACAGACAAATACCGTATCGAGCGCCCGCACATTCAGCCAGTATTGCAGCAAAGCCTGGCACTTGGCGTGATCAATACGGCCATTGAAAAGTGCAATATCCTGTTGCTCACGACTCAGGATATGTACCAGACTCAGGCGGCCCAGAAAACGGTTTTTGAGATCCTCCAACTGCTCCCGGAACATGATGTCAGCTGACGTCCGGTTGCCGTAAACCAGGACAAAATGGCTGTGCGGCTCGGTTAACAGGGTGGTTTTCAGGATACTCAAGATCGGTGTGATGCCGCTGCCAACCGCAAAACCGGCGTAATACTTCTGCTGCTCAGGGCGAAGGGGCGTATAGAAATGTCCCATGGGCGGCAGGGTATCCAGTATCTCACCAGCCTTTAATTGCTCATTGGCCCAGGTGGAAAAGACACCGCCCGGCACTTTTTTGATCGCTACCTGCAGCACCGGATCCTGCACTGCCGAGCAGATCGAATAGGAGCGCCGGATCTCCTCGCCGTCGATAGTTTTGCGAAAACTCAGGTGTTGTCCCTGACTAAACCGGAACCGCTCCCGTAACGCCTCCGGCACCTGCAGACTCAGCACCACAGCGGCACGGGTTTCACGTTGCAGCGCAGCGACGGTCAGGGGATAAAAGTGTGTCATACCAGCCTGCTTAAATGCATTTAAAATAGTCAAACGGTTCCAGACAATCGCTGCACCGATACTGGGCTTTACAGGGCGTGGAGCCGAATTCACTGATTTTTTCGGTCTGCCCGGAGTTGCAGCGAGGACAGGTAATGACAAGCGTGCGGCGGGTTAGTGTTAGAGGCCGGATGCCTGGCTGATCACTGGTTTTTTCGACTGGCGGCGCAATACCGTAACGACGCAGTTTTTCTCGCCCCGCAGCAGACAGCCAGTCGCTGCTCCAGGCTGGTGCCAGCCGGTGTTCCAGTCGCAGGTGATAAATCCCGTGGTGACGTAATGCGGTTTCAATATCCTGTGCAATAACCGCCGTAGCCGGACAACCGGAATAGGTCGGGGTAAGGGCCAGCCACAGTTCGGCGTCAGCGCCTGTGCCCTGCCACCACAACTCACGCACAATGCCGAGATCAACCACCGACAATACCGGGATTTCCGGATCGGGAACCTCTTCCAGCCAGGCCCAGATCTGTTCGGTTGGCACTGTCATAAATGCGTGCTCCGCTACCAGCGGGCGTCAGGATACGCGCGTTGCAGAAACTGCATTTCGGCCAGCAGATAACCTAAATGTTCGCTATGGGTACCCTGTTTCCCGCCACGCCGGCTCCAATCGGCTTGCGGCATTACAAGACCGGCCTCTGCCAGCACGGCTTCCAGCTGTTCCCGCCAGGGCTGGCGCAGACCTGCGATATCGGCTCCAATGCCCGCTGTCAGCAATGTCTGGTCAACCGCATCAGTCATGAATAATTCGCCCGTAAATATCCAGAACTCGTCCAGCGCCTGTTGCATACGCTGGTGGCTCAGCTCGGTGCCATCACCCAGCCGGATCACCCAGTCACTACTGCGTTCCAGGTGGTAGCGAACTTCCTTGACCGATTTGCCGGCAATCGCCGCGATCTGTGGCTTGTGCGAGGTACTGAGCTGTTCCAGCAATAAGTAATGCCAGAGATCAAAATAGAACTGCCGCGCCATGGTATCAGCGAAGTTGCCGTTAGGTTGTTCGACCAGCAACAGATTGCGAAACTCGGCAACATCACGTCGATACGCCAGCTGATCAGCATTCCGGCCGCTACCCTGGAAGCTGGTTTCCACTTCGCCGGCCAGTTCCAGCCAGAGTTGCGCCTGACCGATCAGATCCAGCGCAATATTGCTGAGTGCCAGTTCTTCTTCCAGGACTGGCGCATGGCCGCACCATTCAGACAGGCGATGTCCCAGAATCAGATCGTTATCCCCCAGCCGCAGCAGATATTCGAATAGCGCCTGTGCGTCAACCGGTGCTGTATCGCTTACCTGTCCCATCTTGTTTTCATCCTATCGGCCCACTCCGTAGTTGTGCATTATGACGCTTGCCGGATACCTGCCGGATTACTAGATGGGACCAACCTCGTCCGGGATCTTGTAAAATGTCGGATGGCGATACACCTTGCTGTCGGCAGGCTCGAACAGCGGACCTTTGGCATCCGGCGAACTGGCGGTAATATCGGTTGATTTGACTACCCAGATACTGATGCCTTCGTTGCGCCGGGTATAGACATCGCGGGCATTATTGATCGCCATGGCAGCATCGGGCGCATGCAGGCTACCCACATGCTTATGCGCCAGACCTTGCTGGCTGCGGATAAACACTTCCCATAACGGCCATTCATTCATAGCACGGATTCCTCTCCAGGGCAGACCAGGTAGTCAAAAACGCTTAAGCCGCCTGTGGCCGCTTTGCGCGCTTGGCAGCATGGGCCAGCGCCGCGTCGCGAACCCATTGACCGTCCTCGTAGGCCGCTACCCGGGCACGCAGACGTTCCCGGTTGCACGGTCCCTGCCCGTTGATAACCGCGAAAAATTCGTCCCAATCGATTTCGCCGAAATCATAATGGCCACGCGCCTCGTTCCATTTCAGAGCGGGGTCAGGCACAGTCAGCCCCAAATAGTGTGCTTGCGGCACCGTCTGATCGACAAACTTCTGGCGCAATTCGTCATTACTGTTAAGTTTTATTTTCCAGCGCATGGATTGCGCGCTGTGCACCGAGGCGTCATCGGGCGGCCCGAACATCATCAGACTGGGCCACCACCAGCGGTTCAGGGCATCCTGAGCCATCGCCTGCTGTGCTGCCGTACCTTGTGCCATGGCCAGCATCAGATCGTAACCCTGCCGCTGGTGAAAACTTTCTTCCTTGCAGACCCGCACCATAGCGCGTGCATAAGGCCCGTAAGAGCAGCGCTGCAAAGGCACCTGATTCATGATGGCAGCACCATCCACCAACCAGCCGATAGCGCCGATATCGGCCCAGTTCAGAGTCGGATAATTGAAGATACTGGAGTATTTCGCTTTGCCGCTGTGCAGCGCTGCCAGCAGTTCGTCGCGGGAAACCCCCAGGGTTTCAGCCGCGCTGTACAGATATAAGCCATGCCCACCTTCATCCTGTACTTTTGCCAGCAGGATTGTTTTGCGCTTCAAGGTGGGGGCGCGGGTGATCCAGTTCCCTTCCGGCAGCATGCCGACAATCTCCGAATGGGCATGTTGCGAAATCTGCCGGATCAGCGTTTTGCGATAAGCATCGGGCATCCAGTCTTTCGGTTCAATTTTCTCGCCGGCATCGATACGGGCCTGAAATGCCTGTTCTGCAGGTGTCATCTCGTCAGTCGACTTGATGCGATCCGTACCGGTTTTCACCATTTGTGCATACATGGAATTCTCCTGTGCAGGCGACTATTGATAAAACCATTATAATCCTCACTGCGGAATGATTTTGGAAATAGCCGCCGCTATCGCATAATTCGCCGAATATCAGGAATAATCAGCCGGAGCCCATCAGGTAATTTTATGCAAATTCATCTTGCTAATCCACGCGGATTTTGTGCCGGTGTGGTTCGTGCGATTGCTATCGTAGAGCGCGCACTGGAACAATTCGGTGCACCGATTTATGTGCGCCATGAAGTCGTGCATAATCGCTTTGTCGTCGACAATCTGCGCCAGCGCGGTGCGGTCTTCGTAGAAGAACTGAGCGACATTCCAGACGATGCCATCGTTATTTTCAGTGCGCACGGCGTTTCCCAGGCTGTACGGCAGAATGCCCGGCAACGCGGCCTGCGGGTGTTTGACGCCACCTGCCCACTGGTTACCAAAGTCCATATGGAAGTCGTTCGCCACAGTCGGGCGGGCCGCGAAGCCATTCTGATCGGCCATGCCGGCCACCCCGAAGTGGAAGGGACGCTCGGCCAGTACGATAACCGGCACGGCGGGCGCATGTATCTGGTTGAAACGCCGGCCGATGCCGAGCAGCTACAGGTCAAGAAGCCCACCGATCTGGCTTATGTCACCCAGACCACGCTCTCCATGGATGATACAGCGCGCGTGATCGATACCTTACGAGCACGTTTTCCGGCTATTCAAGGTCCGCGCAAGGATGATATCTGCTACGCCACCCAGAATCGGCAGGACGCGGTGCGCTCACTGGCGCAAAACTGCGATCTGCTGCTGGTGGTCGGCTCGCGCAACAGCTCCAACTCCAATCGTCTGCGGGAACTGGCTGAAAAAGAAGGGATTGCCGCCTACCTGATCGATAGCGCGGAGGATATCAATCCGGACTGGCTGCAAAATATAAATAATATCGGCGTCACAGCAGGCGCATCGGCGCCGGAACAGCTGGTGCAGCGTGTGGTAGAACGACTGCAGCAACTGGGGGCCAGCGGCCCGCTCGAGCAACAGGGCCGTCGCGAAACGATTGTATTTGCCCTCCCCAAGGAGTTGCGCCAGAACCAGAGTGATACAGCAGCCTAAGTAGCACGCTTGCAGCAAAGGATGTTCTGGTGAAAATTCTGATTGTCGATGATGAACAGCCTGCTCGCCAACGACTGCATGAGCTGGTGCAGGAACTGGGGCACAATCCTTGTGGCGAGGCGGCTAATGGCCGAGAGGCACTGGCCAAGGTGCAAGACACACAACCCGATGTGGTACTGCTGGATATTCGCATGCCGGTGCTGGACGGATTGGAAACCGCCCGTTACATCAGTCAGCTGGAAACACCGCCAGCGGTTATCTTTACGACCGCGTTCGAACAGCACGCGCTGGAAGCCTTCGAGGCCAAAGCCCTGGATTACTTGCTCAAACCGGTGCGTAAGGAACGGCTGGCAGCGGCTCTGGAGCGCGCCCAAACTATCACCCGGGCCCAGTTAACTCAACTCGACGATCAATTGCATGCCACGCCGGCCGCTTCGCCCACCGCCACGCACTCCGCAGCCCGTTCCCATCTGTGCGTAAAAATTGGCAACCGGCTTGAACTGATTCCGCTGGATGATGTGTACTATTTTCAGGCCGATCAGAAATATGTCACCCTGTGCCACCGCAACGGCGAAGCGGTTATTGAAGACTCGCTGAAAGCGCTGGAACAGGAGTTTGGCGAGCGTTTTTTGCGCATTCACCGAAACGCATTGGCCGCACTGTCACATATACGCGGTCTGGAAAAAACCCCGGACGGCCGCATCCAGATAGTATTCAACGATATTCCGCAGTGCCTGGAGGTCAGTCGCCGCCATGCCAGCCATGTACGACGGGCGGTACGCTCCCTATAACGTCGAGGATCTGATCCAGCGTGGATATTGAAATCCCAGGTTATGACATCAAGCACGAAATCGGCCGTGGCGGTATGGCAACGGTTTATCTCGCCCGTCAGATTTCGTTTGGACGCGATGTCGCATTGAAACTTCTGTCGCCGCTTTTGGTTGGCGATGAAGGCTTTACCCAGCGGTTTTTGAAAGAAGCCTCCACCGTTGCCAATCTAATGCATCCCAATATTATCAAGGTCTTCGATACCGGGGTGCACAATGATCTGTACTACCTGGCGATGGAGTATTTCCCCGCTGGCACTTTAAAACAGCGCATCGACAATGGCCTGGAGCCCACCACCTCGATACGGATTATCAGGGCCGTGCTGGAAGCTTTGCGCTACGCTCACGGCCAGGGCCTGATTCACCGCGATATCAAATCGCAAAATATTCTGCTGTACGAAGACGATACCCCCGTTGTCACCGATTTCGGGATTGTTAAAATCGTTGGCGAAAAAACCATGTTGACGGTCACCGGTCTGTCTGTCGGTAGTCCGCTGTATATGAGTCCAGAGCAGATCAAGGGCTCCCATACGGTTGATGAACGCTCTGATCTGTACTCGGTGGGTATCCTCTTTTATGAGATGCTGACGGGCCGTGTACCGTTCGATGCAGAAGAAACCTTCGCCGTTGCGTTCAAGCACATCTACGACCCTCTTCCGATCCTGCCCGCTGATCTGGCGGCATTCCAGCCGTTCATAGCGGGCCTGCTGGCGAAAGAACCGGCTAACCGGTTTGCTAACGCCGCCACCGCTCTGAAAATGCTGGATCAGTGCCTCGTCAGCAAACCACCTGCACCTGCCGCTGACAGCACTGTTGTCCTCACCCCGGATAAAGCAGCTGTCACCCAGCCTCGCGTCAGCGCCAGACCTGGCCCAGCGCAAACCCGCCCCAAGCCTGCTCGCTCAAGCCGTAAACTGACCGGCACAATACTTACACTGACACTGCTGACCAGTGCCGGAGCTGGGTTTTATGTCTGGCAGCAACAACAGCAAACTGAACTTGAACAGCAGCGACAGGCCGAACTGGAACAACAGCGACAGGCTGAACTGGAACAACAACGCCGGGCCGAACTGGAACAACAACGACAGGCTGAACTCGAACAGCAGCGACAGGCCGAACTGGAACAACAGCGCCAGGCCGAACTTGAACAACAACGTCAGGCTGAACTGGAACAACAACGCCAGGCTGAACTTGAACAACAACGTCAGGCTGAACTTGAACAACAACGTCAGGCTGAACTGGAACAACAACGTCAGGCTGAACTTGAACAACAACGACAGGCTGAACTTGAACAACAACGACAGGCTGAACTTGAACAACAACAGCAATTTGCCCAGTTGCTGGATGGTGCCCATCAGGCCCAGCAGTCCGGCAATCTGGTTCGCAGTCTGGAACAGATTGCTATCGGCCTGGCACTTAAACCCGACTCGCCTGATCTGTTGAATCTATTACAGCAAGTCCAGCAGCAACTGACAGCCAACCGTCAGGAGGAACAACGTCAGGCTGAACTTGCACAACAACGGCAGGCTGAACTCGAACAACAACGGCAGGCTGAACTCGAACAACAACGGCAGGCTGCTGCACAAAATAAACCCGAACAATTGCTGGATGCAGCCAGGCAGGCATTTGCAGCAGACGATTTCGCGACCAGTCTGCAGCAACTGGCAACCGTGCTGCAGCAACAGCCCGACAATACCGAAGCGCAGCAGCTCCAACTGACCACGCAGGCCGCGCTGACCGAGTCTGAGCTAGGCTTGAGTCGCAGCAGACGTCAGACAGTACAGCAGGTTTTGACCGAGCTGGGATTTGATACGCGTGGCGTTGACGGTATTTTGGGTAGCAATTCCCGCCGTGCGATACGGGCTTTTCAAAACCAGCGCGGACTACCCGCTACGGGCTATCTCAATACTGCCCAGCTCACATTGCTGGAAACGGCTGCTGCCGAGCTTGCAGAACAAGCCGCTCGCTCGACGGCAGAGGCCCCCAAACCTGATCAGGTCGAGCTGCCGGATATTAGCCTGGTTAGCCCGGAACGACCGCAAGAGCCTGTCTCCCCCGACAACACCACGCAAGATGTCAGCACACAATTATCTGCTGCAGAGCCAACAGTGTCAGCCGCAAGCGCGGATTCCGCCCCGACGGACGCCTGGCAACAACTGGAAAACAAACTGGCACCAACCCTGAGAGCAGCCGAACAGCTTTTGCGTCAGGCCCAATCCCATATTCGCAGCGCCCCGCCCCGCCCTCCGACAGCTGGACCGGCCTCCAGTTGCGACGGGGACTGCAGTAACGGCTATGGCACGTATTACTTCAACGGCGGGGATATTTACGTCGGTGCCTGGCGCGATGACGAACAAGACGGTCAGGGGGTTTATTTTCATCACGATGGCGCAGTGTATGAAGGTATGTTCAGCAACGGCCAGCGCAGTGGACTGGGTACGTTTTACTATACCGGCGGCGATATACATTATGGTTCATGGCGACAGGGTGTACGGGAAGGGAAAGGCCTTTACCGATACGTCAATGGTATTACTACTCTTTATGGCCGTTACAGCAATGGCCGGTTAAGCGCTGATACCGTAGCGGTATTTTACAATAACGGAGATAAATACGTCGGCCAGTGGAAAAACGACAGAAAGCACGGCAAAGGCATTTACTACGAAAGTAACGGTACCCGATACGCCGGCGAATGGAACAATAACGTCAAAGTTAAAGTGGTGGATATTAACTGAGCCTGGAGCATTTCTGGCTCCCCGCCTGCACGGGAACAACAGCAACGCCGGTTTAATTCTATGCGGCCATAAAGCTCAGCGTTTCACCCCATGCAGCAACACCCAGTTTTCGCGCTGACGATTGGCTTGAAAGTCAAACCAGGGCGCATAGGCTTGCTGCACATCCTGCACCTGATCACTGATCAAACCGGCCAGCACTACCGCACCGCCAGGCCGAATAAACCCCGCCAGCAACGGTGCCAGCACGATTAAGGGGCCAGCCAGAATATTCGCCAGAACGATATCGACCTGGAGCGAGGGACTGACGTCAGACAAGGTAGCCGGCGCACCCAGTTGAATATGTTCGGCGACCTGATTACGGGTGGCATTCTCACGGGTTGCCAGCAACGCCTGGGGATCGATATCCACCGCCCACACCTGTTTGGCACCGAGCCGGGCCGCAGCGATCGCCAGAATCCCTGAGCCGCAACCGTAATCGATAACCTGCTTGTCGTTCAGCTCGGCAGCATCCAGCCATTCCAGACACAAAGCAGTGGTCGGGTGGGTGCCGGTGCCAAACGCAAGCCCCGGATCCAATAACAGATTGACTGCGTCAGGTTGCGGCGGCGGCGTGGCACTGGGACAAACCCATAAGCGACGGCCAAAACGCATGGGATGAAAATTATCCAGCCAGGCACGCACCCAGTCCCGCTCGGTCAAG
This sequence comes from Gammaproteobacteria bacterium, assembly GCA_041396125.1. GTDB lineage: Bacteria > Pseudomonadota > Gammaproteobacteria > Competibacterales > Competibacteraceae > JAWKZG01. Next base: position 140,880 of record JAWKZG010000011.1, read on the forward strand.
GTTTCCAGGCAAGTTTCGTGCAATACCGCAGTCCCCAGCTGTTGGCACAGATTGACTTTGACAGCTTCAATGTCGGTCTGCACATCGAACAAGCCGGTAACCAGTGTTTCCGGCCATAATGGCGTCTCGCCAGGCGCTGGTTCCAGGACCGGCTGATCACCGCCATCACGCAGCGTAACCGCAATCGCCCCGGCTGCCAGCAAAGCGTCTTCCAGTTGCTCGGGCGTATGCTCACGAGCCGCCAGGGTCAATTGCAGCCAACCCTGCTGTATGCTGTTATTGTCCGTGCTTTGACTCATGTACGTGACCCCAGTTTTCCTTCCAGGTAATGAATATCTGTGCCGCCCTCGGCAAAATTCGGATCATCCAGAATCCGCAGGTGCAAAGGCACATTGGTTTTAATACCCTCAACTACCAGCTCGGCCAGTGCATTACGCATGCGCGACAGCGCTGCTGCACGGTTTTCGCCATGGGCAATCAACTTGCCGATCATGGAATCGTAATTAGGTGGCACCCGGTAACCGCTGTAAATATGCGAATCAACCCGGATGCCTGGACCGCCAGGCGCATGGTATTGCGTAATCAGGCCCGGTGACGGCATGAACGTGGCGGGGTCTTCAGCATTAATACGGCATTCGATGGCATGGCCGCGCAGGGTGACATCTTCCTGCCGATAACTCAGGGTATCACCGGCAGCAATGCGTAATTGCTCCTTGACGATGTCAATTACGGTAATCATTTCGGTAACCGGATGCTCAACCTGTACCCGGGTGTTCATTTCAATAAAATAAAACTGCCCATCCTGAAACAGGAATTCGAAGGTTCCTGCGCCGCGATAACCAATACGCTGACAGGCCGCGATACAGACAGAACCGATAGCCTCGCGCTGTTCCGGTGTAATGCCGGGTGCCGGTGCTTCCTCAATGACTTTCTGATGCCGCCGCTGCATGGAACAATCGCGTTCGCCCAGATAGATGACATGGCCATGGGTATCGGCCAGTACCTGTATTTCAATATGCCGGGGCCGCTCCAGAAATTTTTCCATGTACACGACAGGATTGCCGAACGCAGCATTGGCCTCGGACTGCGTCAGGGTGATGGCATTGAGCAGGCCTGACTCGCTGTGTACGACCCGCATACCACGGCCACCGCCGCCACCCGCGGCTTTAATGATGACCGGATAGCCAATATCGCGTGCCAACTGCAGATTGGTATTGCTGTCTTCACCCAGCGGGCCATCCGACCCTGGTACACAAGGTACGCCAGCACTTTTCATGGCGCGTATCGCAGAGACCTTGTCGCCCATCAGACGAATGGTTTCAGCACGCGGGCCAATAAAGACAAATCCGCTGCGTTCCACCCGTTCGGCGAAATCGGCATTCTCCGACAAAAAACCATAACCTGGATGAATCGCGGCGGCGTCGGTAACCTCTGCTGCACTGATCAGGGCCGGCATGTTCAGATAGCTGTCTACCGCCGGCGGTGGTCCGATACAAACGGTCTCATCGGCCAGCAATACGTGTTTCTGATCACGGTCTATGGTGGAATACACCGCGACCGTCCGAATGCCCAGTTCCCGGCAGGCACGCTGGATCCGCAGGGCGATCTCACCCCGGTTGGCAATGACAACTTTATCCAGCATGCTGACAGCTCCCCCAAATAGGCCTCATTATTTCCATGCGACTCATTTCAGGGCAAACAGGGGTTGATCATATTCAACCGGCTGTCCGTCTTCGACCAGCACTTCGGCAATTACGCCATTCTGGTCAGCCTCCACCTGATTGAACATTTTCATTGCTTCAATGATGCCAATCGGATCGCCAATGCTGACACTCTGCCCCACATCGACCAGTGGCTTGGCACCCGGCGAGGCTGCCCGGTAAAAAGTCCCCACCATGGGTGATTTAAGCACTTTACGCGGCGGTGCAGCAGGCTCGCCAGGAGGAGGCTCGGCAGCGCCAGCCGGTCTGAATACAGTCGCAGGTGCTGTCAGGCTTGCTGCTGCCGGCGCGCCTGCTACGGCAGGATTATGCCCTTGACGGATGATCCGTACCGATTCTTCGCCTTCTTTTATTTCGATCTCAGCGATGCCGGATTCTTCCAATAATTCGATCAGTTTCTTGATTTTACGGATATCCATTTATTCTTCCCCTGCGCTGTTCCTACTCAGGACTTGCCGTGCTTGTTCAGATAGTTCTCGGCCGCCTGTAAAGCCAGATCATAGCCGAACGAGCCAAAACCACACATGACCCCGACCGCCACATCCGAAAAATACGAATGATGACGAAAAGCTTCGCGGCCAAAAACATTGGATAAATGCAATTCGATGAATGGAATTGCAACGCCCAGCAGCGCATCACGTAAAGCCACACTGGTGTGGGTAAAGGCGGCCGGATTAATAACGATGAAATCCACTTGCTGCAAACGCGCCTGATGAATACGTTCGATCAGTTCATACTCAGCATTGCTCTGCAAAAAATCGAGCTGATGATGACGCACGGAAGCCCAGCGCTCGCAGTGCTGCCGAATATCGTCCAGAGTGGTCGAACCGTATACCGCCGGCTCGCGCGTACCGAGCAAATTTAAATTAGGTCCATTCAAGACCAGCAGTTTCGCCATGCTTCAATCCCATAAGCGGATGAGTTAACAGGCTGCTGATTGTGCCGAAAGCACTGTGAATTGTCTATACAAAACAGACCAGATCGCGACAGATCGCCGCAAGATACAGAACGTTAACGGCTTATTACCAAGTTGTAAGCTATGCCAATTAAAAATAATCAGCGCCTGAAATCACGCAGTAATAAGTTTAGCATCCTGTTGCAACAGATCATTAACGGCTTGCGGCAGACCGGGACTACGCAGATCAACGCTCACCCGTAAAGCACGCAAGCCTTGCAAACCTTGCAAAGCTTCCAGGGCGAGATCCTCAACCGGCTCCAACAAATACCCCTGGTACTGTAAAAATTCGATATAGCGCCGATACTCCCGTGCTTCTTCACTATGCGAATAGACAATCGCTATTTTGCCGGGTTGCGTGAGCCGTTCAGTACCGTCGTTAACGAGCGCCTTGTCGATCCGTTTTTTCATGATTTCGTAGCGGATGTTGTAAGCACCTTCGACAATAAAATCACGTTCGATTTCGCTGAACCGAACCGTCAGCGGGGTATTTTGCACCAGAATCAAATGCGTGGTTTCCAGCGGCACCAACAGGCTGGACTTGAGGGCATCACACAAGCGCGCGACTTCACAGGTGACGCGCAACTGCCATAACCGTAAATTACGCAGATACAGCAGATCAAAATTACCGTCCTCGACCATCGAGGCGCCCGCATAGATCATCATTTCCACACCATCGGTACAGGTTTTTTCAAAATAGTGCGGAAAGATATGCTGCGCATGCTGCTGCTCCTGATCCAGGAACCGAGCCACACTGTCATTGATCCGGAGTACGCTTTGTTCGTACGCATGGCGTTGCTTGTGCACCATCCGATACTGCGGATCCAGTTGCGAATAATACACCTGCACAGCCTGCTGTACCTCTTCACCCAGCATGGCCAGTTGCTCGAACGCCGGTTCCAGCTCCATTCTGAAAAAGGTGTTCATGGTCATTTCGTCGCCGGATCTCAGCCCTTTCTCCAGATTCTGCAAAAAACGCTCGATACGGAAATTGATTTCGTCGAGAATCGGCATCGCTTTTTGCGCGTGCGCACTGCCCAGCACCTTTTGCGCCAGCGAGAACTGGAGCCGGATATCGGATTCGATCGCCTCATTGCGAAACACGGATGAATCTTTTATGTCAGTCTGACTGAATAACGGATAGACCTCGTTGAAAACGACCGGCTCCATCGCGTTGCCATCGCCTGACAAAATGGCATTCAGTGCCGCTTGTTGAAAACGCCACTCGACCGACTTATGCACAATCGAAGTTTTTTGCTGGATGATTGTGCGTACATTTTCCTCCAGCAAGTGCTGGCTGTGTTTCAGGCCAAGTGTCGCTATACGGGCCATATCACTCATTTTCAAAGCGATATCGGAATGATCCACGCCCCGGTCCGGGAAATCCAGCTGCAGCACACCAACGGGACGTTTATCATCGTACAGTGGCAATAACAACAGACTGCCGACACCGTCTTCCTGTAGCAGACGATGCAGCGGGTTCTCGGGGTTCAGCGCAGCGACATCACTGACAGAGTAGAAATCCGCTGTCTGACGTTTTGCCTCCACATAAACACTGCCCGCCAGCTCGTTATAGGTAAAATGATGCGAATTACTGATTAAACAGCCTGCCGCACCATGGCAGTCCGGCCGGATCAGAAAAATTTTGTCGCCCTGTTTACCCAGCAAACGGACCTTGATGTCACTGCGACCCAGCAGATCCCGCACACTCTCATTGAGCAAGCGCATACCCTGCAGGGAAATCAGGGAGGTGCCATTGGTTAAGGTTTTATACAGATTCGATACTACTTCACGCTGAGTGATATCGACCGCACGAACAATAATCACGCCATTCAGTTCATACTCTTCTGGTCGGATTATTTGTCGCCAGACCGCCATGTCCAGAATGTTTTGCTGCAGTTTCTCAATCTCTTTGGACTTGAGTTTCCTGTCCTGCCCCTGCCGCCTGTTGATTTCGAGATACTGGCAATCGAAATAAAACTGATAATAGCGCTGAACTCCGGTATGAGTGTCCTCAGTGACTATTATTGGATGCTTTTCAAAGTCGAGATCAAGTCCGAAATAGCGTCGGGCTATAGAGATATAAGCATGCAATTCACGGCTGCTGTAAAAACGATCCGACTCCATGATGGGCCGTCCTTTCAGCTTCCCGTCCCGATCCAGCAGCAGATCCTTAAACGCCGCCGTGGTATAGATGAAATCGTAATAATAGGGTCGCATGACAGCGGCCAGATTGCGCCGGTCTTCGCTGCAGGACATTACTGACGCCAGCACCATTTCGACCAGAGGCCGGGCCTGCTCACTGCGCAGATACGCTGTACTTTCCGATGCTTCAAACAGTTCCGGCTGCTCGTGTTCCAGTGCCAGAACATCCTGGGCAAACCCGGCCAGCAACGGATGCACGCCGGCATTAGTCTGCCATGTTTTTAGGACAGGCCGCAGGCTAACCTTGCTCGGGAAAGGAAAATCCTTTGAATTGAAAGGGTCAGTAACACCTTGAACCATGATTGATGCCTCATTTAGCAAGGGCAAAAGCAGTGTATACGTCATGGGCTTTACGCTGCACCGGCTCTTTCGTACCGCCGGCACTGCTGCCGCAGCAGTCGCTAACGCAATGCAACCCGCATGTTGACTTCACCACCCTGCAAAAATCGCAATGTCAGCGGAATCAACTGGCCACGTGTCAGCGGTCTGTTCACATCCAGCAACATCGCGTGCAGTCCGCCCGGCTCTAACCTGATTTTCATACCCGCAGGTAAATCGATTCCGGCTACCGGCCGGGTTTGCAATACAGAGCGGACAGTCACATGGGTCTTTAGTTCGGCGCGCCCTGCCACCGGTGAGCTCATTCCGATCAGACGATTACCGGATTTACTGGTTAATGTCATATAAATCGCGATGGTGCCATCGCTTTGCAGCTGTCCCCAGGCATCGTCAACACCAACACCGGCGCTATCTTGCGCCAGCACTGGCAGCCACCAGCAGCACAGCACCAAACCCAGCCAGATCCGTCGAACCATGACAGCATTCACTCAGCTGGCAAGCGCAACGTCAGCACTGCCGTTCAGCTGTTCGGAGCGCTCACGCTTCAGCTCTTCGGCCAGCAGAAAGGCCAGTTCCAGCGATTGGGCCGCATTCAGCCGCGGATCGCAGTGGGTATGATAACGATCCGCCAGCCCGTCGTCGGTGATATCGAACAGACCGCCCGTGCACTCGGTCACGTTCTGCCCCGTCATCTCGATATGAATGCCGCCGGCATACGTGCCTTCGGCGCGATGTACCGCGAAAAACTGCCGCACCTCAGCCAGCACCCGATCAAACGGCCGGGTTTTATAACCACTGGACGATTTAATCGTGTTGCCGTGCATCGGATCACAGGACCAGCCCACTTTATAGCCCTCCCGCTGCACCGCCCGCAGCAGCGGCGGCAGGCCGGCTTCGACATTATCCGCCCCCATACGCACTATCAGGGTCAAACGACCAGGGGTATTATCCGGGTTCAGCGTCTCGATCAGACGCAGTAAGCCATCCGGCTGCAGCGAAGGCCCGCATTTCAGCCCCAGCGGATTACAGATGCCACGGGCGAATTCAATATGTGCCCCATCCGGATCACGGGTGCGGTCGCCGATCCAGACCATATGGGCAGAGCAGTCATACCAGCCGCCACGGGTGGAATCGACCCGCGTCAGCGCTTCCTCGTAGGGCAGCAGGAGCGCTTCGTGCGAGGTGTAAAACTCGGTTTCGCGGATCTGCGGTGTAGTTTGTGTGGTCAACCCGCAAGCGGCCATGAACGCCAGTGTTTCGCTGAGCCGGTCAGCCAGATGGCTGTAGCGTTCGGCTTCCGGGGTGGCGCTGATAAAATCCAGCGTCCAGCGATGCACCTGATGCAGATCGGCATAGCCGCCCTGGGCAAACGCTCGCAGCAAATTCAAGGTGGCTGAGGCCTGACTGTAAGCAGTGACCATGCGCTGCGGGTCCGGCTGACGGGCAGCCGCATCGAAGGCCAGTCCGTTGACAATATCGCCGCGATAAATCGGCAATTCAACGCCAGCCTGTGTTTCAGTGGGATTGGAGCGTGGTTTGGCAAACTGTCCGGCCAGCCGGCCGACCTTGATCACCGGGCAGGCGGCACCGAAGGTCAGCACAATCGCCATTTGCAGCAACACACGAAAGGTGTCACGAATGGTATTGGCCCCGAACTCGGCGAAACTTTCCGCACAATCGCCGCCCTGCAGCAGAAAGGCCCGACCTTCAGCCACATCGGCCAAAGCGGCGCGCAAACGCCGGGCTTCACCGGCAAAAACCAGCGGCGGATAAGTACGCAGAGTTTGCTCGGCGCTTTGCAACGCTGCGGCGTCTGGATAATCAGGCAACTGCTGCACCGGTTTGCTGCGCCAGCTGTCCGGTGTCCAGTCCAGCGGTGATGGGTTTTGCGGGGTGTGCTTTGGTGCGGGGCTTTGAGTATTCATAAATGCCTAAAATGCCTAAATTATGCCAAACAGCAATCAAGTTGATCAGGGCCGCACATTGTATAGCAAACACGCCTCGGAACGCAGGCCCAAAATCACCGTAACGGGCCTGCCTGCTACCGAGGCTATGCTCTCAATCCGCTGCCAGACTCGCTAACCATTCGTCATCGGAGCCTTCCGGAATTTCCTCAAACAGGTAGGTCGACAGGTAACGCTCGCCGGTATCGGGCAGCATGGCGAGTATGACTGCACCGGGCTCAGCCTTTTCCGCTGTTCGCAGCGCCGCCGCCAGCGTGCCACCAGCAGACAGACCCACAAAAATGCCTTCTTCCCGCGCCAGCCGTAAGGCCATATTTTTGCTTTCCTCATCGGTTACGGGCACCAGCTCGTCGTATACCTCACGATTCAGCACATCAGGTATGAAATCCGGCGTCCAGCCCTGAATCTTGTGCGGTTTCCACTCGTCACCTGCCAGCAGGGAAGCGGCCGCAGGCTCTGTGGCAATGATTTTGGTATCGGGCCGGGCCAGCTTAAGCATTTCCCCCGCGCCGGTCATGGTGCCACCGGTGCCCCAGCCCGTCACCCAGTAATCAAGCCGACGACCAGCGAAATCGCTCAAAATTTCAGGCCCGGTGGTGTTGCGGTGATAAGCCGGATTGGCCGGGTTTTCAAACTGGCGGGCCAGAAACCAGCCGTGTTTGGCGGCCAGTTCTTCCGCAGCCCGCACCATGCCGCTGCCACGCTCAGCCGCCGGTGTCAGGATAACTTTCGCTCCCAGCGCACGCATGATCTTGCGCCGTTCGATGGAAAACGTTTCGACCATGGTGGCGACAAACGGATAGCCCTTCGCGGCACAAACCATGGCCAGCGCAATCCCGGTATTTCCCGAGGTGGCTTCTACTACGGTCTGGCCGGGTTTGAGGGTGCCGCGCTGCTCGGCATCGGTGATAATGGCATAAGCCAGCCGGTCCTTGACTGAAGCCATAGGGTTGAACGCCTCGACTTTCACATACAGCGTGACATGTGCAGGCGCAATACGGTTAAGCTTGACCACGGGCGTATTGCCGATGGTATCGAGTATGCTGTCGTAAATCATAATGTCCCCAGTTTTGGATCTCGGCTGGACCAGCCAGCCTGGTTTGAATAAATTTGCACAGAACAACAACGCTAACCATTAATAGTAGCTTGAAATCAACAAACCTTCGCCCCGTTACTTAATCACCCGATCACCTGGAACAAGCACCATGAAAATAACACGTATCGAAATTTATCCTTTGCAGGCCCAACTGGAGGAGCCTTTTGGCTGGTCACAGCGCTGGACTGATCAACGCGCCACGGTAGTGGTCAAGATCATGACCGATGACGGCTGCACGGGCTGGGGTGAAACCAGCGATCTGGACGCCCTGCGCCGGTTGGCACCGTTATTGATCGGTGAAAATCCGCTGCGAACCGAGGCCTTATGGAACAAACTCTATTTAGCCAGTTATCAGGATCACGCCTTTGCCGGGCCTAATATGTCCGCTATCAGCGCGTTCGATATCGCTTTGTGGGATCTGCGCGGTCAGGCAAGCGGGTAACCTCTGCACGCGCTTTTGGGCGGCGCGCTGCACGACAAGATTACGGTGTATGCGACCGGTCTTTATTATCGGGGCGATGACTTCCCCGACAAGCTGAGCGCCGAGGCCATGGGCTATGCTGAAGCGGGCTTTACCGGCATGAAAATGAAAGTCGGTGGCCAGACAGTGCGACAGGATATCCGTCGGGTGCGGCATTTACGCCAGCTGCTTGGCCCGGCTATCAATCTGATGATAGATGCCAATGAGGCTTACGACGCCCGCACCGCAAGCTATGTGGCACAGACCCTGGCTGATTGCGATCTGGCCTGGTTTGAAGAGCCCTGCGGTTCGTATGCTGACGCGGCCAATCTGGAAGTCAGACGCAACGCCCCGATGGCCATATCCGGCGGTGAAAGCCTGAAATCGCGCTGGGATTTTGCACCACGGCTGGCCAACCGGGTATTTGATATTATCCAGCCGGACATCATTTATGCGGGCGGAATTTCGGAACTGATCAAGATCGCACACATGGCCAACGCCTTTGGCGTCAAGCTGAATCCGCACTTCTGGGGTACCGGCATCAGTCTGGCGGCGACACTGCATGTGGTCGCTACCCTGCCACCACAAACGCCCAGCGTACAGCCCGAACCTTATGTCAATTTGCCGGTGGTCGAACTGGACAGCACGCCGCACCCGATCCGGGCTGAGCTCACCGATCCGGTATTCCGGCAAGTCAACAGCCAGCTCACGCTGCCACAGCAGCCCGGACTTGGCGTGAGCATCAATACCGAGATATTGCAGCGCTATGCAGCCAGCGCACCGCTGGTTATCAGTGCCGTCACCAGCCTGCCCTCGCATGGCCGCTAGTCATTCGCTATAAAAAGCCGCCATAAAAAAAGGGCCGCTGCTTAGGCGACCCTTTTTCCATAACAGCTTACCTGGCTGAATTATTTCAACATGGAGCGCTTGAACATCCGATTGATACGCTCGTCGGTGGCCTGGCTCATCTGCATGGCCTGCTGGGCAATGGATTTAGCCTCATCGGCTGTGCCTTTGGCCATTTGCGCATCCGCTTGTGCCTGCTCGGCAATAGAGCGAACCGCCGCCAGATCATCAGTGCTCACGCAACCTGTAGCCAGGATAATACCTGCAACCACTCCGGAAATTTTTAGAAATTGCTTGCTCATAATTAACTATACCCTTAGTTAAATCACTCAAATCACTGCCGGAATGTTTACCTGCATCGCACATACTGAATTACATAATAAACTCAGTAATATGGATTCAGGAATCAGACCGGAATTTTGAACTTGTTGACTGTACCAGTCTACGCGTTATCCAGCATAGCTGGCATACCGTTCAGCAACGCTGACAGCTTGTTATCATAGCGCGCTTGCAATACAAGGTACATGGCCCGTCAAGTAAAAAAAATCACCGAACCTCAACCCGTGTACCCGGTTTAACCCAGCGGGCCAGGCGGTGAATTTGCTCATTGGTCAAGGCGATACAGCCATTGGTCCAGTTGAAGTTCTCGTGCACCTCCGGATCACCTGCCCCGGTGCCATGCAGCCCGATATAACCGCCTAGCAGCGTATCCTGTGGAGGCCGTTCACCACGCGCCAGCGCCCGCTTGATACGCTGGTAGGTGCTTTCGTTGATGCGGCCATCGTAGTAAGCCAGTGTGGCATATTCCAGGTTTGGATAATTCAGTCCGATAAACAAATCGAACCGGCTGGCGCGATTAAACCACCCCACCTGAAACGAGCCCAGTGGCGTGAGTTCATCGCCGCGGCGTTGTTTCAGGCCCGCGCCACGCACACCCAGCGCGATATTATCAAACACGTCCAGTGGTCCTTCAGCACCGAATACAATCACTTTTTCAGCTTTAGTGTCGACCAGTAACCAGGGCTGGAACGCCAGCACCGTCCCAGGCATCAGCCACAGGCACAAAAAACCTATCCGCAGTATCCCGATACCTTGGTCCATCCAGCGCATTCTCACGTCTATCATACCTTTCTTGCCACACTTGTCGGTTTAGCACAAAATTTGTTCAGCAGATGCCCACAATCAAGCCACAAAAACAGGAGGGGGTTTCATGAGCATGACCATTACCACACTCGGACCCGGTGATTTTGCTGCCGAGATCCGCGGCATCCAGCTGGACCACACGCTTGACGATGATACATTCAGTACTATTCAGAACGCCATAGACCGTTATGCGGTACTGGTATTTCGTGATCAGATCCTGACCGATGCGCAGCAGGTTGCCTTCAGTGAGCGCTTCGGCCCGCTCGAAATCCCGCTGGCTTTTGATCAATATGCCGGTGCCCATCCCAAAGTCACCCGACTGTCGAATGTCGGTGACGATGATCAGGTCATGCTGCCGGACAGCCACCACGCGACCTATCTGAAAGGCAATCAGCTATGGCATACCGACAGCTCCTTCAAACCGGCACCCGCCAAGTACTCCATCCTGCACGGGCGCGAAGTACCGCCCGAAGGTGGCAATACCGAGTTCGCCGACTGTCGCGCCGCCTGGGATGACTGGACGGCATCCAGTGACGGTGTGAGCCGCGATGAGCTGGAAGAGCTGATCTGCGAGCACAGCATTATCTGGTCGCGCAGTTTGATTATTGGCGACTTTTTTACCGACGAGGAAAAAGCCCGCATGCCGCCGGTGCATCAGCGCCTGATCCGCAGCCACCCCACGACCGGACGCAAAAGTATTTATGCCGGTTCGCATGCGTCACATGTACTGGGCTGGCCACTGGAAAAAGGCCGTCAGCTGATCCGCGAACTGAACGACTGGTGCACCCAGGCGCAATATTGTTACAGCCATCACTGGCAGCCCAATGATCTGCTGATGTGGGATAATCGCAGTGTGCTGCACCGGGGCATGTCCCATCCGCCACAGTACCGCCGGGTGATGCATCGAACCACCGTGCAGGGCATACACTCCAGCGTGGCGGAGCCGGCCTGAGCGGTTGCCCCTGGCAGCAATAACCCTGAGCGAATCCGGCCCTGATCACACTGAACCGCTGCAGCCATGCACGGTCAAATTAGTCGTTAACCCGTTCCCCAACGCTTTGGCATAGACGATGTCATACTTCAAGAGCACCCTGTCCGCTTACGGTTTCTTTCTGCTGGCCGGATTTATTTGGCTGACACCAGTGTTGATGCCATCGGCGCTGGCACAACCACCGCTTGAACCGCAGCAGGTGCTGGCTGCGATTGTCAGCGTCCACGCCGAGGTCCCTGCAACCGCCCGCACCGCCGCTGCTCTCGGCACTGAACGCGACGGTTCCGGTGTCATCATTGATCAGGATGGTCTGGTGCTGACCATTGGTTATCTGATCCTGGAAGCACTGACCGTGGATATTACTCTGGCTGACGGCCAGCGTATGCCGGCCCAGATCGTCGCCTATGATCACAACAGCGGTTTCGGCCTGCTGCGTGCCTCCCGACCGCTGACAAACAGGCCTGTCCCTTTGGGCGATCCTGCCACACTGCAAAACGGCGATCCCATTCTCATTATCAGCCGCACACAACAGGAAAACATCACCCCGGCCCAGGTCATAATTCGCAAAACCTTTGCTGGTTCATGGGAATACCTGCTGGACGACGCGATCTTTACCAGCCCGCCGCACCCGGATTTCAACGGTGCAGCCCTGATCGGCAAGCAGGGTGAACTGCTCGGCATCGGCTCATTGATACTGAACGATGTGCTCGCTGACCAGCCTGCGGCTGCGGTTACACCGGGTAATATGTTCGTACCGGTTGATTTACTTCCGCCTGTGCTGCCCGAACTGCTGGCACAGGGCCGACGCAGCAAGGTACACCCCTGGCTCGGCTTATATACCCGCGAATACCGGGGTTATCTGTTTGTTGAACAGGTGTCGGAGAACGGACCGGCCGCCCAGGCTGGACTGACCCAGAATGATTTGATTGTTGCCGTCGCGCGCCAGCCGGTCAGCACACTCAGCGGTTTTCTACGGCAGGTCTGGGCGCTCGGCGATGCGGGTGTAACCGTGCCGTTGACGGTCTTGCGGGATGCACAATTGGTCGACCTCCAGATCACCAGTGGCGACCGCTACAACTGGCTGCAGCTGAATCCTGCCTTATAGCGCTATACTGCGCAAAATACGCCAGGCGACGCGACCTGTCTGCCTGAGCGCACACCCAACTGATTTCATTAATGACATGCTTATACCCAGGCCAATGCTGTCTTTAAAACAGCGTTGGCATTCTGCTGACAGGAGTTAATCGCCATGCACGATGGTTTACTGGAACAGCGCCCCGACGGCGCAGTACCACTGATATTAATTGTTGAGAATGAATTTGAAACCTGGCTCGCCAGCCAGGATCAGGCCACCCAGCGCTGGGTCAACAGCTGTGGTTTCCAGGCCAAACCTGGCAGCAACTGTTTAGTACCGAACGCCGACCACGCACTTGCCAGCGTGCTGCTGGGCATCCGTGCTGACGATATCTGGGCACTGGGCGCGCTGCCCGCAAGTTTACCGGCCGGGAGCTATTACCTGGCTTCCGAGCTGAAACCTGAAATGCTGGAGCGACTTGGGCTGGGTTGGGCGCTAGGTGCCTATCAGTTCAGCCGTTACAAGGAACGTCCGGCGCTGACTACCAGTCTGGCATTGCCGGCAAGCTGCGATCTGGCACATATCCGGCGCTTGGCTGCGGCAACAAGCCTGGTGCGTGATCTGATCAACACGCCTGCCGAGGACATGATGCCGGAACACCTGGCCGCCGCTGCTGAGCAATTGGCGCAAAAATATGCTGCCGGCTTCGAACAGATTATAGGCGACGAGCTGCTGGCCCGAAATTACCCCACGATTCACGCGGTTGGCCGCGCCAGCGCTCATCCGCCGCGCCTGCTGGATTTGCGCTGGGGCGATCCGGCTCATCCCAAACTGACTCTGGTCGGCAAAGGCGTGTGCTTTGACAGCGGTGGTCTGGATATCAAACCTGCCAGCGGTATGCGGCTGATGAAAAAAGACATGGGCGGCGCAGCGCATGTGCTGGGGCTGGCCCATGCCATCATGGATGCTGGCCTGCCGGTACGGCTTCGGGTGCTGGTACCGGCGGTTGAAAATGCAATTTCCGGCAATGCTTTCCGACCCGGCGATGTGATCCGCACGCGCCAGGGGCTGAGTGTTGAAATCGACAATACCGACGCCGAGGGACGGCTGGTGTTATGCGATGCACTCAGCGAAGCGGCGACCGAATCGCCTGAGCTACTGATCGACTTCGCTACCCTGACCGGTGCCGCTCGGGTTGCTGTCGGCACCGATATGCCGGCCTATTTCTGTACCGACCGCCAGCTTGCCGCCAGCTTGCTGGAACAGGCCGAGCGGGAACAGGACCCGATCTGGCAATTGCCGCTGCACCAGCCCTACCGGGAATTGCTGGACAGTAAAATTGCCGATCTGGTTAATTCCTCCAGCGGCGGCTATGCCGGTGCGATCACCGCCGCCCTGTTTTTGCAGGAATTCGTGCCCGCCGGTCTGGCCTGGACACACTTCGATCTGATGGCCTGGAACACCCGCAGCCGCCCAGGCCGCCCCGAAGGTGGAGAAGCGATGGGCCTGCGGGCCGTCTACGCTTATCTGCGCGACTGGCTGAGCTAAACTACTGTTTGGTCTGGGTCACCGCAATAATGCCACTGCCGGTAGTACCGTTCCGGCCGCTGATTTTGGCAAAAAAGCGACCGATACCCAGATCGAGCACCAGCGCGCCCGCCGTGGTGTTATTCGGCAGCCGGCCAATAGTGGATTGTATCTCTGCGCCGTTGGCCGGGTCGTAGTTATCATTACTGAGCGACAGATTCTGCACCGCATTATTCGCATCGAGAAACTGCCCGCTCAGTTCCAGCACCGGATCCAGCCCGTTATTGCCTTCAGCCAGAATAACGTAGCGGCCGGCTTTTGTGGTCTGAAAACCCGCCGTCATACCGTTTGCATCGGCCAGCAGGCCATTGGTGGAAATATTGCGAATATGCGGCGATTCGCTGGCAATAGCCTGATTGACGGCGATCACTCCACTGCCTGTGGCACCATTCTGACCCCTGATTTTGGCATTATAGATACCCACACCCAGGTTCAGCACTAATGCACTTGCTGTCGCAGCAGCTGGCGAACGGCTAATAACCTGCTGAATCTCAGCCTGATTGTCGGGATTCCAGTTATCATTGGATTGCGACAGATTCTGGACGGCGCCCGCCGCATCGAGGAATTGCCCGTTCAGTTCCAGCACTGGGTCCAGCCCGTTATTGCCCTCGGCCAGGATGACAAAACGACCGGGCGCTTCGACAATAAAACCGGCTGTCATACCGGTAGAATCAAGTTGGCCGTTGGTCGAAATATTCTGCAAATTGGTTACGTTACTACTGCCCGCACCCAGAAAGGTCTGTACCTGTGGGAAAGTCCGGTCAAAACGCCCGTAAACATCCGTAGCCGCCTGACTGGCGCAAGCTGACCCCCCGCCCAGCAGATTGCCAACAAAGCGAAAATCACCATTGCCAACATCGGTCCATATTCCCGAGCCGCTGCTGCCGCCCTCAGTAACCCCTTCAGTCCAGTTGACGCCGATGAAGGAACCATTATTGTCCGGGATAATATTGAAAAGGGTGGAGTCAGGTATATCTTCTCTGGCAAACAGGCCTGAGAAAGTGCCGAAGCTCATTTTTTGAGATCACCGGCCGGATGATGAATACCAACTACTGCGCTATTCAGGGATAAAGCAGTAGCCACCCAGCCCGAAAACCCACCGGCGGGCGGTGCATTATTGAGTCGGATCAAGGTGAAGTCGGTATCTCGGCTGGTTGCCAGCAGTGTCCCGCCGCCTGTTGTATTGTTCACCGTTGTGGGATCAGCGCCACCGCAAACAGCACGCTCGAAAAACCAGTACAGATCCAGGCTGGAGGCGGTTACCTGATCATCAAAGCAATGGTTTGCAGTCATAAAATAAGGAATTTGCGAATTCGGATCGCTATCGCTCAACAGTGTGCCACTGCAAAGCCCACTGCTGCCATTTCCGCTGGTCAGAATATATTTAGCCACACTGTTGACCACCACTTGCGGCACACTGCCTGCCTTGCAGGCGACATCAATTTCGCAGCTCGTGGAGCTGCCAATCTGCGCCAGATTTTTGAGGCTGTCGTCCGTCAGAGTAGCCAAAAGGTGCGAAACCTGCGGCAGAAAAAAGTATAACGCCTGGGTATCAGCTCCGGCGGGCAGATAAATTTCTACGGCAAGCGTGCTGCCCTCGATGGTCGGCGACCAATACAGTGCTTCACCGGCCGCGTCTTTATCGCGCAGCATCTCCTCCAAACCCACCGGTCCACGCACCTTGGATGGATCATCCGGCGAGAAAAAACGAAACTCGGTGCCCAGGGGTAATTGGTTTAGCGCAAATTGCACACGTAAGGCGGCTGCCGCTGGTGAGGTTATTGTAAAAGTGGCGGTCTGTCCGCCGTCGGCCAGACTGTGCCAGCTCAGGGAGGCGTAATCAAAAGCCTGTTGATACGCAGCAGGCAGTGTCCGGCCGAATCCCACGTTGAGTATTTTGCTATTGCCACCACTGCGTGCGGCAAAAGCGGTCTGCTCGTCGGCGGAGACCGGTTCCAGCTCGATGTTAGGATAAACTGTCTGCGGGACAGCATTGCGCAGTTGCCGGCGCTGCTCGGTCAGCACCTTAGCGGTTGCATCGCCATGATAAACTTCCGAGCCAACACTCAAAATGGGGGCCGCATCGGCAAGCGGCATTGCAAGGCTAAGTAAACATACTGCAAGCGGGCTATAACGTGAGGCTTTAATCATCGGTTATTCACCTTATTTTGTTTATGTATTTAAAATACAAACAAGACTGACTCACCGTTACGTGCCGCCAAGCTTGTGCTAAAACAGCCTGAGACTGTCAACATAAAACAAAAAAGCATATCGATAAATCAATAAATTAATATGCCACGCAAAACACCCATCGCTGACCCAAGCTACCCGGTCAGGACTTACGCATCCTTATTAATTCGTTCTAACTGCGCTGCAATCCGCTACTCACAGCTAACTCAACGCAACACTATCAGCATGCAATAGCCTATGGACTGGTCACAGGTCTTACTTCTTATGCTCGGCCTGCTCTGCGGCCTGATGGCGCTGGGCCTGCCGGTAGCGTTTGCCTTTCTCGCTGTTAATTGCGTCGGTGCCTGGCTGTTTTTGGGCGGCGAGGCAGGCCTGATGCAACTGGTACGCAATTCACTGGCAGCGCTGGCGAATTTCTCGCTGGTGCCAATCCCTCTGTTTTTACTGATGGGGGAGATCCTGTTTCATACTGGCGTGGCGTACAAAGCTATCGAGGCCGTCGACCGGCTGATCAACCGGGTACCGGGACGACTGGCTGTCGTGGCAGTGGCGGGCGGTACAGTGTTTTCCTCGCTGTCTGGCTCAACCATTGCCAATACCGCAGTGTTGGGCAGTTCCCTGCTACCGGATATGCTCAAGCGCGGTTATCATCCTGGTCTGGCGATGGGACCGATCATGGCGGTCGGCGGTATCGCGATGCTGATTCCACCGTCGGCACTGGCGGTGCTGCTGGGCAGTCTGGCCGGTATTTCAATTGCCAAGCTGTTGATCGCAGGCATCCTGCCGGGCATCCTGATGAGTATTCTATTTGTCGGTTATGTGATGCTCCGGGCCAAGCTCAATCCGGCCCTCGCGCCACCTGACGAGCCTATGCAGAATGCTAGCCTGGGCGCACGCCTGATACCATTTCTGATTTATGTCGTACCTCTGTTCGCCATTTTCATTGTGGTCGTGGGCAGTATTTTTCTGGGTCTGGCGACACCGACCGAATCCGCTGCACTCGGCTCGCTGGCAGCAGCACTGGCCGCTATCGCTTACGGTAAAGGGTCCTGCAAAGCCTTTGCGCAAGCCTTACGGGAAACCGCCAAGATCGCGGTGATGATTCTATTTATCATTGTGGCATCCGTCACTTTCGCCCAGATCCTGGCATTTTCCGGTGCCACTGATGGACTTTTGCGCAGCATTCAGGCCATGCAACTGTCACCTTTTCTGCTGCTGCTGGCGATGCTGGGCATTTTGCTGCTGCTGGGCGCGTTCATGGATCAGGTCAGCATGCTGATGATCACACTGCCGTTTTATATTCCACTGGCGAATGCGCTGGGGCTGGATTTATTGTGGTTTGGCGTGCTGCTGCTGCTGGTGATGGAAATCAGTTTTACCACGCCGCCGTTCGGTTTGTTGCTGTATGTGATGAAAGGCGTTGCGCCGCCCGAGATCGGCATGGGCCAGATCTATAAAGCCGCCCTGCCCTTTATCGCACTGGAAGTGATCGTCCTGGTGCTCTTGATTGTTATACCCGAACTGGCCACCTGGCTGCCGACCCTGATCCAGCGTTGAGCTGCCCGGCTTGCAAGCCGGCAAAACTTATGCACACTTGCACGAGTGTATTCTGCAATCATCTTAAAAAAACCCCAGAGGATTTCCCTAATGTCTTCCGAACAATACAAAACCGGTCTTAAAATCCGCAAAGAAGTGCTGGGCAAGGACTACGTCGAAGCCGCTCTCGGCAAAGCTGATGAATTCAATCATGACTTTCAGAATCTCGTCACCGAATACTGCTGGGGCGGGACCTGGGGTCGCGGCGTACTGAGCAAACAGCAGCGCAGCCTGAATAATCTCTGCATGCTGGCGGCACTGAATCGCCCGCACGAGTTCAAGCTGCATTTTCGCGGCGCGCTACGCAACGGCTGTGAGCTGGAAGTCCTGCGCGAGACCCTGCTGCAAATTGCCATTTATTGTGGCATCCCGGCCGGCATCGAAGCGTTTCGCATCGCCCGCGAAGTATTCAAGGAAGAAGGCATCGAAATCCCGCTGCAACCCATCGGTGACGCCGAGTGAGTACGCACGATTACGGTTTTATCGGTCTGGGCAATATGGGCGCGCCGATGGCGGCGAATATCGCCCGAAACGGTTTTGCCTTAAGCGTTTACGACAAAGCCGGTACGGCAGCGCGGGCACCGGCTGGCACGCTGGCGGTGGAGTCGCTGGCGCAGATCGGCCACTGCGAAAGCGTTTTTCTGAGCGTGCCGGACGGGCGTGTTTCACTGCAACTGGCGGCCGATCTGATCGCCCTGCCTGAACGCCGACTGCAGACCGTTATCGATCTGTCGACTACCGGACCAGCTGCCGCCAAACAAGCGCACCAGCTACTGGCCGACGCCGGTATCAACTATATCGATTGCCCGGTCAGCGGTGGTGTGGCGGGCGCGCAGGCAGGTACCATCACCGTCATCTGGGCCGGCCCGGCGGCTTTACTGGCACAGCACCGACCGGTACTGCAGGCCTTTTCCGGCAATATTTTTCATGTCGGTGAGCAGCCCGGTCAGGGTCAGGCCATGAAGCTGCTGAATAATTTTCTGTCCGCGACCGCACTGGCCGCCACCAGCGAGGCATTTGTCTACGGTTTGTCGCAAGGGCTGGATTTAAAAAGCATGATTGACGTGGTCAATGTGTCAACCGGGCGCAATACCGCCAGCGCGGATAAATTCCCCAAGCGTATTCTGACTGAGAGCTACGACGCCGGCTTTTACTCGGCGCTAATGCGCAAAGATGTCGATTTATATCTGGACAGTGCTCAGCAGGCGCAAACGCCAGCGGCCGTGGGCGAGACTATTGCCGCGCTGTGGCAGCAGATGGACAGCGCCATGCCCGGCAGCGACATCACCGAAATCTTTAAACTACTGAACCGGAGAACATCATGAGCCTGCCCGAATATGCTGTTTACGCCATCCGCTATGGGCACAAAAACGACCGCAGCCGGCGCGAAAATTTTATCGTGCCGCCTGGCCCTCCCGACACCCACGATGGCCAGATGCCTATCGATTATTTTGTCTGGGCCATCGTGGGTGAAGGCCGCACAATAGTCGTTGATACCGGTTTCGATCATGCCGAAGCGGCCCGGCGCGGCCGCGAACTGACTCGCCTGCCACGGGAAGGACTGGCTTTGCTGGGGATCGACTCACACGCGGTGGAAGATGTCATCATCACCCATTTACATTACGATCATGCTGGCACACTGAGTGATTTCCCGCAGGCAAAATTCCATATCCAGGATCTGGAAATGCAGTACACCACCGGCCGCTATATGCAGTATGAAGCCTTTCGCTATGCCTATACGGTCGATCATGTGACCGCGCTGGTGCGCAAGCTGTACCAGGATCAGGTGGTGTTTCACGATGGCGACGAAGAAGTCTGGCCCGGTATCAGCGTGCACCATATCGGCGGCCATACCATGGGTATCCAGGCGGTGCGGGTACATACCCGGCGCGGCTGGCTGGTACTGGCCTCGGACGCCAGCCATTTTTATGAGAATATGGAAGCACACGCCCCGTTTCCGATTGTGTATAACGTCGCCGATATGCTGGAAGGTCACGCCAAACTGCACCGTCTGGCCGATTCACAACAGCTTGTCATTCCTGGCCACGATCCGCAGGTCATGCAGCGCTACCCGGCCCCAAATAAAGAAATGGAAGGCATTGTGGTGCAACTGGATGCCGATCCGCTGCAATGATCTCACCTACCCGCCCCGACCACCGGGGCGGACAAAACTAACGAGTAAACCATGCCTCTATTAGATACCGTGCGCGGCAGCGTACAAACCTGGGAATGCGATATGAATGGCCACATGAATGTGCAATTTTATATTGCCCATGCCATGGACGGACTGCGCGTGCTTGGCCAGACCCTGGGTATCGGCCCTGATTATCAGCGCGATCTCGGTGCCGGCTTGCTGCCGATCGAACAGCATATCCGCTACCACCGCGAACGCCACCCCGGTGATCCGTTCTGCATACGTACCGGTATTCTGGCAGCCAAACTCGAACAACTGCAGGTTGTGCAGGAAATGCGCAGTATCCCGGATGACAGCCTGATCGCCACTTTTGTCAGCCATGTCCAGTTGCAGGATTTACGCAGCCGGGACACTATCCACCTGCCGCCTGCGGCACTTGAAACAGCGGCCAGTTATCAGGTTGAGTTGCCCGAACATGCCGCTATCCGGGGTGTGTCCAGTGCCCCCCTGCGGCGCCGGCCAACACTCCAGGAAGCAGCGGAACTCGGCCTGCTGACGACCCAGACCAGTATTGTCAGCCAGCACGAGGACGACGGTTTCGGGCATATGTCGATTCAGGGTTTTATGGCCCGTGTCTCCGACGCTTATCCGGTTTTGATGGCCTCGATTCCGGCTTTCCAGCACATCGACCAGCATGGCCTGGGTGGGGCGGCGCTGGAATACCGTTTCAGTTATTACCAGGTGCCGCAAGTTAACGATATCGTCACGATTCGCAGCGGGGTCAGCGGCGTCGCCAGCAAAACCTATAATTTCTGCCACTGGCTGTTCGATGCCGCCAGCACTGCCTGTCTGGCCACTGCCGAGGTGGTCGCGGTACCGCTGGATTTAAAAACCCGCCGCGCGGTTGCGCTGCCGGAGGAAAACCGGCGCGAACTCAGCACTCAGGTGATTGCCGGCCTGAGCCTCTAGTCCAGTCAGACTTTTTCAGCCAGATTCATGAGTACGTTTGTCGCCAAACGCCTGTTCGCATTACTGCTGACCTTGCTGGTCGCCTCCGCCGTGGTCTTCGCGGCGCTAGAGGTTCTGCCCGGCGATCCTGCCACAGTTATGCTGGGTGTGAATGCCCGCGCTGACACACTGGCAGCGCTGCGGGCCGAACTGGGATTGGATCAGCCCTTGATCGTGCGCTACGGGCACTGGGTCGGCGGTTTGCTGCACGGTGAACTGGGTAATTCCTATACCTATGCGCGACCGGTCAGCGCGCTTATCGCCGAACGCGTAGCTGTGAGCCTGCCACTGGCTTTGCTGGCAATGTGCCTGTCCACCGCGCTGGCTATTCCGCTCGGGGTGCTGGCGGCAGCGCGCCATAATCAGGCCACCGATGTCACCGTGATGGGGTTTACCCAGCTGGGTGTCGCCATTCCCAATTTCTGGTTCGCGATTTTGCTGATCCTGGTGTTTTCGGTCAAACTCGGCTGGCTGCCCTCGGGCGGCTTTGCCGGTTGGGATCAGGGCCTGCTGGCCGGATTCAAGTCCCTGCTGCTGCCATCCTTCGCCCTGGCCCTGCCGCAAGCCGCGATACTCGCCCGTGTGACCCGTTCAGCCGTGCTGGAAAATCTGCAGAAAGACTATATCCGCACCGCCCGCGCCAAGGGTCTGACGCGCACCCAGGCACTCTGGCGGCATGCGGTGCGCAATGCGCTGATTCCAGTCGTAACGATTATGGGCTTGCAGTTTTCCTTTCTGCTGGCGGGTACGATTATCATTGAACAGGTGTTTTACCTGCCCGGTCTGGGTCGGCTGATCTTTCAGGCTATCGCGCAACGCGATCTGATCGTGGTGCGGGATCTGATCATGCTGCTGGCGGCAACCGTGGTGATCGTCAATTTTTTCGTCGATCTGCTGTATGCCGTACTTGATCCCCGCCTGCGCAGCGGACACATGAGCTATTGATACCGCTGCCTGATACCGCAGGGGCCAGCATCTCTTTGGCAAGATCGCACAAAATCGTTGATAATGCGCCGCTTCATCAATGATTTCTGTTTACGCGTGAAGACTACCCAAACAACTATGGTCGAGCTGCGCCAGGTCAGCAAAACGTTCGGCCCGAGCACCGCCGTTGACAATGCCAGTTTTAGCGTCCTGCAAGGCCAATTTCTGACTATTCTGGGCCCCAGCGGTTGTGGCAAAACCACCCTGCTGCGCATGATCGCCGGCTTTATGGCACCCAGCAGCGGCAGCATTCTGCTGAATGGCGAACCGGTCGCCAAACTGCCTCCTTATAAACGCTCCATCGGTATGGTATTCCAGCGTCTGGCGCTGTTTCCGCATATGACGGCTGCGCAGAACATTGCCTATCCGCTCAAAATGCGCCGTTTCGATCCCGCCACTATTCCACAGCGGGTGCAGGAATATCTGGCGCTGGTCAAACTGGAAGGATACGGCGAGCGCTACCCGCACGAGCTGTCCGGCGGCCAGCAGCAGCGCATCGCCATTGCCCGGGCGCTGGTGTTCAATCCGGATTTATTGCTCTTGGATGAACCCTTGTCCGCGCTGGATAAAAAACTGCGTGAAGAGATGCAGCTGGAATTTCGCCGCATCCAGCAGGAACTGGGCGTCACGACTATCAATGTCACCCACGATCAACGCGAAGCCCTGGTCATGTCGGATCAGATCGTAGTCATGAACGAGGGGCTGATCCAGCAATCCGAAGACCCCATTGCACTGTACCGGCAACCACGCAATAAATTTGTCGCCGGTTTTATCGGCCTGACCAGTTTTTTCAAGGCCACGGTCGCCAGCAGCGATGGCCAGGTTCGCATCGGCGAGCAGGTGTTACAGGGCCGCGCAAGCACTCCCCTGTCAGCAGGTGCATCTGTCGATTGTGCAGTGCGCGCCGAGCAGGTGAGGATTTTCAGTACGGCTACTCCACCCGCAGCACTGGATACTGTCTTCGATGGCACCGTCCGCGAGCGGATTTTCGAAGGCGACCGGATCGTTTACGAAATTACCTGTCCGGCGCTGGATGCGGCGGCGGTATACGCGTTTGATCATGACCCGATACATCATAAGGTTTTTAATCCGGAGGAAACGGTTCAGATCGGCTGGAATGCGGCTGATCTGATGATTTTCAGTTAAAGGGGAAAGCTGCCACATCTCCTTTTGGAAGCCTCATCGGTAGAGTGCTCGCCTGCAGTCAGGCGAGGTTTTAATAATGCATCAGCATGAGAAAATACCTATGACAAGCAAGATATTACCTGGTCTTTCACGCCGCCGTTTTCTGCAAACATCCGCCCTGGCTGGTGGCGCTGCAACGGTGCTCGGACCACAAGCGCTATTTGCAGCCGAGCCGGACAAACCTAATGAAATTATTGTGCGGGCCTGGGGCGGTGCCTGGGGCGATGCACTGAAAGCCGGGGTTGCAGACGGTTTTACCGCTGCCACGGGCATCAAGGTACGACTGGATTTCACCGAAGACAACGAGATCAAGCCCAAAATCTGGGCGGCGGTGGATCAGGGCCGGGTGCCGCCGATTCATGTCAACTGGGATACCACCACCAATGCCACGATTTCAGCCCTGCGTGGCGTGACGGTCGATCTCAGCGATTTGTCCAATCTCGAAGGCCTGCTGCCACTGGCCAAGCCGGTGGGACTGGACGGCTATCCACTGGTGAACACCTATGCGTATGTGTATGTTTGCGCTTATCGCCCGGAGGCCTTCCCGGACGGCCCGCCGGCATCCTGGAAAGTGTTGCTTGATCCGAAATTCAAAGGTCGTGTTGCCTTGTACGACGACGGCATCGGTTTCAATCCGGTTGCAGTGATTGCCGGTGGCGGCACGCTGGCGGATATTCCGGACAATATGGAACCGGGCTATGAATTTTACCGCCAGCTGAAAGCAAACCAGCCGCTGCTGGGCGAAGACCCGGATTTCACCAGCTGGTTTCAGAACGGCGAGATCGATATCGCCTGCACCATCAGTGTCAACGCCCGCGCCGCCAAACAAAGCGGTATCAATGTCGCCTGGACAGTGCCGGCAGAAGGCTGCAAAGTCGATACCGATGGCCTGTGGATACCCAAGGGACTACCGGAGAACGAGGAATACTGGGCCAAAGCGTTTGTCAATCATGCTTTGTCCAAAGACGCGCAGCAAAAATGGTGTTCGCTGTTAGGCCTGCCGCCGGTGTTTCCAGGCATTGAGCCACCGGCCGATCTGGTCGGCGATCCGTCCTATCCGACCAAACCGGAAGACTTCGAGAAACTGCTGCGTATTCCCAGCAAAGTCCTGGTCGAAAACCAGCCCGCCTGGTTTGCCAAATTCAACGAAATCATGCAGGGCTAGAAACACACAACCGCAGCATCACAGTGGGGCTGAATTCTCAGCCCCAGTACGTTTCTCTCCGCTGGTCACACGGACAAATTTACTTCCTCGACAAGTACAGGCATCCCCCATGTCAGATCCAAGCGATATGCAAGCCTACTACGCCCGGCGGGCGCTGGAATACGAACGTATTTATCACAAACCCGAACGAATGGTTGATCTGGCTGAACTGCGAGTGCAGCTGCCCTTATTGCTGCGCGGATGCGATGTGCTGGAACTGGCTTGCGGCACCGGTTACTGGACCCGGTTTGTTGCGCTGGAAGCCCGCACCGTAACGGCCCTGGATATTAACGAGGCCGTGCTGAACATCGCCCGCAGCAAAACCTATCCGCGCCGCAATGTGCAGTTTGCTATCGGCGATGCCTACGCGCCTGCTGTCAGTGGTGTGTTTGATGGTGGCTTGGCGGCGTTCTGGTTCTCGCATGTGCCCCGGCAGCGGCAGGATGAATTTCTGCGTGCATTGCACGCCTGTCTGCAACCTGGTGCGCGAGTGGTACTGCTGGATAATGCCTATGTCGAGGGCAGTAGCACCCCTATCAGTCGGGTAGATACTGACGGCAACCGCTATCAGCTGCGCCCGCTGGACGATGGCAGTCAGTATGAAGTCATCAAGAATTTTCCGAGCGAAGACGAACTGCGCGCGCTATTGTCCTCCTTATGGCACGACGCTCGATTACCGGCGTCTGCCGTATTATTGGTTATGCAGTTACCGGCTTGCTTGAGCATCCGCTGAAAAATTGCCTGGCGGACGTTTTTTACCATCGAAGCTGCTTTTAAAAGCGTTTCTAAGTCACGCTCTACTCGGCGTTTTTTTTGCAATCGCGCTACAATGTGCTAGCGACGCTTTATAACAATACGTCCGCACAATATAACCACAGGAGGATCTGTCATGGCGAAACATTCGCTGCGGCACGCACTGGCGCTGGCCGTGTGTGCGCTGTGTTATGTCTGCAACGTCAGCGCGCAAGAACCAGCACCCGCTGCCTGGATCGACGATCTGAGCGCAATCGGCCCGGCGGACTGGAACGCGCAACGGGCAGCTCATCTGCTGGAACGGGCGGGATTCGGTGGCACCCCGGCAGAAATCAGCCAGCTGGCGGCACTGACACCTGAGCAGGCTGTTGCCTGGCTGGTGGATTTCCCCGCCGATGACAGTCCATTGCCGCCGTTTGAGCATTCCGGTGTGCATGATCCCGGCCTGGAGCCGTTTCCACCCAGTCGTCCCGCCACCACCGCCCTGGCACGTGCTCAGGGCGAGGCACTGGGCGTCAAGATCAAACCCGCCGGCAACCGCCGCCTGCAGCCGGTGGTGAACCGGTTTTTCTACTGGCTGCGCGCCAGCAGGCTGGAAACCAATCGGCTGGCCTATTGGTGGGCCAATCGCATGCTGACCACTCCGCATCCACTGCAGGAAAAAATGGCGCTGTTCTGGCACGGCCATTTCGCGGTCAACGAAGATAAAGTCCGCGACTACCGTAAACTCCTGCAGCAGCTTGAACTGTTCCATCGCCACGGCAGCGGTAATTTCCGCGATCTGTTGATCGGTGTGGCGCAAGGCCCGGCCATGCTGGCATTTCTGGATGCCGGGGTGAATGTGAAAGGCTCGCCGAATGAGAACTTCGCGCGCGAGATCATGGAATTGTTCAGCATGGGCGTCGGTCATTATTCCGAAACCGATATCCGCGAAGCGGCACGAGCGTTTACCGGCTGGAATTTCCGTGATCTGGATTTCGTGATCAACGCTGATCAACACGATGATGACGTTAAAACTGTGCTCGGCCAGACCGGCAATTTCGACGGTGTGGAAGTCATCGACATCATTCTGGCGCAGCCCGCCACAGCGGATTTTATCGCGGGCAAGTTATATCGCTATCTGGTGCGCGAGGAGCTATCGCCCGAGCTGCAACAACGCCTGGGGGCAGTCCTGCGTGAGCACCATTACCAACTCGCACCCTTCCTGAAAACGCTTTTTCTGGCGCGCGATTTTTACAGCCCGGCCTCGGTCGCCGCGCACATTAAAAGTCCGGTCGAACTGGTCGTATCGACCTATAAAAAACTCGGCTTGCAGGAGATACCGGGCGTGCCGGATTTCAATGAAACCACAGCCAGTCTTGGTCAGCATTTGTTCCATCCGCCGACCGTAGCGGGCTGGGCACAGGGGCGCAGCTGGATGACGCCGGGTTTACTGCTGGCGCGTGGCAATTTCGCCTACGAAGTCCTGTTTCCGGATATCAACTTCATTCCGCATGACCGCTATCCGACCGATCCGCTGATTCGCGACGTCAGCGCATCGTATCGCACAAGGTTACGATATCAGCAGTGCCACTATGCCGGTCAGCAGCGGCGATATGATGGCGATGTCGAATCTGATGGCCGATCG
This sequence comes from Gammaproteobacteria bacterium, assembly GCA_041396125.1. Lineage (GTDB taxonomy): Bacteria > Pseudomonadota > Gammaproteobacteria > Competibacterales > Competibacteraceae > JAWKZG01. The sequence continues at coordinate 167,943 of JAWKZG010000011.1, forward strand.
CGATGAGGACTTCAACACCCGTTACGGCAGCTACAAGGGCTGGCAGATGGCGATCCAGAAAGTGAAACCGATTCCGCGTCAGACTGCAGCGCGTTGGATTTGTCCGCCATGGTGCAGGCAGCCGGGCTCGCTACCGCAGAACAGGTCGTTGATTATTTTCTGACCCGACTGCTGCAGGTGCCAACCGGGGAAAAACTGCGTCGGCAGCTGATCGATACCCTGCAGCAGGAGCTGGGTACCGCGTCAATAGCGGAGGCTGCCACCTATATGGAAGAACCTTTGCGCCTGCTGCTGCACCTGATCATGAGTACACCGGAATACCAGTTGGGCTAATCGGGAGATATCAAGCATGACTCATACTATTCGTACATCTTCTTGCCTGCCTGCAGGCTTAAGCCGTCGCGATATCTTACGGGCCATGGGTGCGGGCGCGCTGGCGCTGTCCCCGTTTGGTCAGGCGGCGCAGGCACTGGCAGCCGAAAGCGCCGACAATAACCGCATTCTGGTCATCCTGGAGTTATCGGGCGGCAATGACGGCTTGAATACGTTAGTGCCCTATGGCGATGATGCCTATTACCGGCACCGGCCCAAAATCGGCATCAAACCGGAAAAACTGCGCCGGATAGATGACCACTTCGGTTTTCAGGAGGGTATGGCCGGATTTGAACGGCTTTACAAAGATGGCCAGTTGGCTCTCGTGCACGGCTGTGGTTATGACAGGCCCTCGTTTTCGCATTTTGTCTCGATGACCTACTGGCATACGGCGGCCCCCAATAGCGGTGAACCGTATGGCTGGGTCGGCCGGCTGGCGGACGCGATGGACCCGAACAACACGCCTAATTACCTGGTCAATATCGACGCCTCGCAATCGCTGGCCGTGCGCAGTCGCTCGCATATTCCGGTGGTGTTTGACGATCCCGAGCGCTTTGACCGCAAAGGTTTGCAACAGGAACAAACGCTGCTAAACAGCACGCCCGAGCCGACCACCCATAATGCCTCGCAGCGCTTTCTGCGCGAGGTCGCCCATGGTGCCCAGCAGGCCTCGGCACTGGTGCGCGATGCCTGGGACAAGTACCGCTCGCCGGTCGATTACGGGCTGGTCAATCTCGACCTGCCGAAAGTCGCCTCGCTGATCGAGGCCGACATGCCGACGCGGCTGTATTACACCTCGTTTCGCAATAATGCGTTCGACACCCATGTGTATCAGAACAGCACCCACGCCCGCCTGCTGACTTATGCCTCGGACGCGGTAGCGGCGTTTTTGCAGGACATGGAACGAATCGGCCGCGCTGATGATGTGGTGTTGCTGGCATTTTCTGAATTTGGCCGACGGGTGCCGGAGAATACCAATCTGGGCACGGATCACGGCACCGCCAACCCGATGTTTATAGCAGGCCGCAGCGTCAAAGGCGGTCACTATGGCGCACTGCCCAGCCTGACCGAACTGGACGAGGGCGACAACCTGATCTTCACTACCGATTTTCGGCGGGTGTATGCCAGCGTGATCGAAAACTGGCTCGGTTATACCGACAGCGCAGCTGTGCTGAACGGTACCTTCGAGCCGTTTGCGCTATTTAGCTGATTTTTTACGAGGCCGATACAACGCCGCCATTTTGTCATCGGCGGAAACCTGATCTCTCCGCTGGTGGTAGCATAATTATCTTTATTTCAGCATCTTTGATATCGGGTAGCTTGAATAGGAGAGATTATGCGTTCCTACGACGCACTTATTATTGGCGGCGGCCATAACGGTCTGGTTTGCGCCTGCTATCTGGCCGGTGCCGGGCTGAAAGTCCGCGTACTGGAACGCCGTCATGTCGTTGGCGGTACGGCGGTCACAGAAGAATTTCTGCCCGGTTTTCGCAACTCAGTGGCCAGTTATACCGTCAGTTTATTGCATCCGAAAATCATTCAGGATTTACACCTGCATCAGCACGGTCTGCGCATTCTGCAGCGTCCGCTGGGGAATTTCCTGCCTCTAAATGATTCCGGGTATCTTAAGCTCGGCGGCGGACTGGCTGCCACCCAGGCCGAGTTTGCCCGTTTCTCGCAGCAAGATGCGGAAAATCTGCCCGCCTATTACGCTATGCTGGACGAGGTTGCCGACGTATTACGCAGTATGCTGCTGCACACTCCGCCCAATGTCGGCGGCGGTTTGTATGACCTCGCTCGTGGCATCAAACAGGCCGCCGCGCTGCGCAAACTCGATATGCCGCAACGGCGCGATCTGCTGGATCTTTTTACGATCAGCGCCGCCGAGCTGCTGGAACGCTGGTTCGAGTCCGAACCGGTAAAAGCCGCATTCGGTTTCGATGCGGTGGTCGGGAATTTTGCCAGCCCGTATGCCGCCGGTACGGCCTATGTACTGCTGCATCATGTATTTGGTGAGGTCAACGGCCAGAAGGGTCAGTGGGGTCATGCGGTGGGCGGTATGGGCGCCATCACTCAGGCTATGGCGGCAGAAGCCAGGGCACGCGGGGTCGAGATCAGCCTTGATGCCGAAGTCAGCCGGGTTCAGGTCGAGGCTGGTCGGGTCAAAAGTGTGGTATTACACGATGGCAGCGAAATCATGGCCCGTCAGGTCGTAGCCAATGTCAATCCCAGGCTGTTATCAGCAGTTGTTCGATCCTGTTGATCTGCCAGCGGAATTGCCGGAACGCATCCAGCATTACCGCTGCGGCTCGGGCCACCCTGCGCATGAATGTGGCGCTGAGCGAATTACCCGATTTCGGAAGGTTCGCCGGTAAGCATCTGCAGACTCATCACCAGGCCGGCATTATCATTGCACCTTCGCTGGACTATATGGAACAGGCTTGCGTCGATGCGCGCCGGCACGGCTGGGCAGGGTCGCGAACCGATCGTCGAGATGCTGATTCCGGAGCACCGTGGACGACAGTCTGGCACCACCCGGCCAGCATGCTGCCAGCCTGTTCTGTCAGGCATTTTAATCCGCAGCTAGCCGCGGATGGCCGGGACTCGGCATGATGCTCCTTCGCGAACAGGCGGCGGATACGGTCATCGATACGGTTACTCGCTACGCGCCCAATTTCAAAGCCAGCATTTTAGGACGGATGATTTTATCGCCGCAGGATCTGGAGGAAAATTCGGACTGATCGGAGGCGATATCTTCCATGGCGCACTTAGTCTGAACCAACTCTACAGCGTCTCTGCTCAGGTTACGGTAATTTACCGTGGCCCGTTCAAGGGCTTTCAGCTCTATGCGGCTCGGGTACACACCCCGGTGGCGGCGTCACCGGCGCACCCGGTCATAACGCCGCCCAGGAGATTCTGCGGGACAGGCGCAGGCGTTAGGGATCGTTCGACGCGCTGCGCTCACCCACCGTTCCAGCGTTAAGAAGCTGTTCATGCAGAACTTTTTGCAACAGACTCTGCGGCCCTGCACTTCCGCAGATGCCGACCAGGCCCTTGCCTGAACGACCACCATCTTCTCGCTTTCCAGCCAGGCCAAATACACACCAGGGGGCAGCGTGTTGGGCAGCAAAAGCTGCGTCCACGGTGCTGCGCGCGCGATCCAGTGCCCTCGCACTGTGGCTGCCGTAGGGTGATTCTGCCAGCTGTCGTTACTGGCAAACTCTGTCACCCATTGATATCTGCCGTAATCGCAGGCGGGGATTGGAGTGCCAGAATCTGCGCTCGCCCACATGATCACGAAGTCGGCACTTTCCAGGCCACTGACAATAAACCCCGCCACCATTGATGTCGTGCTGACCGGGCTGCCGGTCGAGATATTCAGCAACCGTGTAGCGTCGCCCGGTGGTGCACTGATATCGGCATTCAGACCAGTCTGCGCCCGGTCTGCCCTGCTTTCTTACCGGTCAGCCAGGCCAGATAGATACCGGGGTTCCAGCGTAATCGCAAAAGGCTGATCCTGCCGCGCCGGGGGCACGCAAAAGCTCGGATACTATTTCCGCCGTGGCATGATCCTGCCAGTTGTCGTTCCCTCGGCGTGCAGACAGTCTCTGTGGCAGTGAAGTCGGTCAGCATTAATCTGTGGGGTCACCACTGATCTTTAGATATTTTCACCCATCAGCACGCCAACCGGCGCGCGTGCTGCTGCCCGTTACGATGAATCCGGCCACCATGCCTTCCTGATCACAAAGCCATTGGTAGAAATATTCAACGCCCGACCGCCGTCGAAAAAGTCTGCGGTCCGTCGACACGCGCCAAAACTCGACGGTTTTCTGACCGACGGTCGCCTGATTTTCAGCAGGCCGGCATGCAGCCCCGTAGTAACCCGGTGGGGTCAAAAACGATATCGACCACACAACTTTGCCCCGATGATGTAAGTTTCTTTCACCAGGCCTGATTTACGACCTTCACAGCCATCCCGTGACAGCGCGATATCCGCTTTATAAAGCGCTGATTTACGGTTGATAGCACAGGAAAGCCAAATCCCTTTGCCAACAACATTCGCGTGTATGACCTCCAAGGTTTCCGTGGAACTATTCTCGATGGAAAGCCCTTTGTCAACCGGTTCCGAGCTGCGTTAATACCCCCAAATCAAGCGCTCCCGCGGCTATCATCGGTAGGATCCACCATACCGCCAATAACGGCTTCTTCAACTACCACAGTGATAATATCAGTGGCTGATTTGCCATTACTCTGGTCGGTCACGCTGACTCTACAGTATGCGTGCCAGCGCTTAATGAATTGTACATCGCCTGGGTTTTCCAGTGTGCCTTCCTCGACGAGGGCGTACCACTCTGGAAAACCCCAGCTGAAGCCGGGGATCAGTTGGGGTTGTCCGAGGTCGCTTTACTGGCAAAACTGACACTCTGACCCAGCGTGAGAGACGGACCGGGTTTTGCGTCGGCGAAACGATCAAGACACCGGAGGGATATCGGAACAGGCGCCTTCGTGGACGACCTCAACGCCAGCCACCTCCGCTTCACACGCGTTGTTATAGGTTTCGCCGTCAGAACCGCATACCGGATCACCCATTGCCGAAGTAGAAAGCGACGTCATCATCGAGAATATCAATTGAGAAAAAGAACTCGTGGGCATTCAGTCGTTTTTCACCAGGCATCGGTGACAATTCACAAAAAAGTTCGGGTACGTCAACCAGGGTATTATCTATAATCCGGAATACCGAAAGGTTTAAATCCACCTTCGCCCAAACGCCAAGTCAGCGTGACCCGCAGCATCGTAACAACGCCAGCCCGTGCAGTACCATCGCGTGATGTTAGCGTAACTCCGGCAACCGTTTTGCTCTCCGCAAGTTGCTGACGAATCAAGGAAACCATAGCTAAAAAGCTACTGTACCCTGGTTTTCATTGAATTCAAAATCAGCCTCTTTATAAAACGCAAGACCGCCCCAGCGGTGCTCAGCAGAGGGTTGGGCGGCAATGAGGCTTCGTTGACGCCAATCAGGGAAGAAAGCAACAAGGCATAAACCAACATGTCTTCTGTCTCAGTACAGATGACCGGGATAAATAATTTTTCATTGCTAACTCCTCCTGTTAATGTTGCCTGCTCGAGCGCACAGTCACCCCCTTGATCAGCCGTTAACACCACACATCCCTTTTCATCGTGCTTGCCTTCGTGGCAGCGCAATCCGTCTAAGAAAAACAGATTTTCAAGAGCAGGTCAATCGTGAAACCTGACAGATCAGCCGACACGGACGCATCCGCAGCGCATAAAAATCGCTCTATGACTATAAAGCTGCTCATGGCTTTTCCCAGTAACCTGGACGCCAAAGCAGTCGTAAAAAAGCACAAACCCTGTTTGCCCAAATAGCTCTTTGACAGTTGATCCGCGCCGGGGCGTAGCACGGATGCCCGATCATTAAAGTTGTTATCGCTAGAGCCTTCAGGCTTGCAGCCAGATCAGACTCGCCATACGCCCGGACGAGCCGTCGCGCCGGTAAGAATAAAACCGCGCCGGATCACTCACGGTACACCAGTCGCCGCCGTAGACCGCAGTAATTCCCAAGTCCTGCAACTGGCGTCGCGCCAAGGCGTAAATATCAGCCAGCCAGCGGCCTGTCGGTGAAGGTTTAAAACAGACATGATTAGCGGCATCGAGCTGTAGAAACTGCGCCCGCACTTCATCGCCGACCTCGAAACACCTCCGGTCCGATAGCCGGGCCCAGCCAGGCCATCACTTCGCTGGTCGGACAATGCATCGCTTCGACCGTAGCTGCGATAATCTCTGCTGCCAGACCACGCCAGCCGGCGTGAGCAGCAGCCACGCAACCACCAGCCCGATCACACAGCAAAACCGGCAAACAATCGGCGGTCATGACGACGCAGGCTTTCCCGGCTGCCGACTGACCGAGGCGTCCGCTGCCACCGGCTCGGTGATGGTCGCCACATCGACCACCTGATTGCCGTGTACCTGCCGGAGCCAGGCCGGCTCCCAGTGCCAGTTCCAGCTGTATAAAAAGCCGCTGGCGGTTGTAATGGACAGCGAAAAGTTCGTCATCCTCGGTATGGAATCCCAGATTGAACGAGGCAAAACGGGTTCTGAAGCTGGCACCACCCTGTCGGGTTGTCGTTACCGCCCGGACGGTGGCTGGTGCAGGCCAGTCGGGCTGAATAAAATGATGGGCTTCAAGGCTCATGATAACGGCTGTTGTCCTTCCTCTGTGTCTTGTCGTAAACAGGCCAGTAAGACTTGCATATCGTCTGGTGGATCACTTTGCCAGCTCATCGCTTGCGCCGTGCCCGGATGCAGCAATCCCAGCCGGGCCGCATGCAGGGCCTGGCGTTGGAAGTGCTGCAGCTGCTGGATAAGCGCAGCAGATGCTCCGGACGGCACGCGCAGTCGTCCGCCATACACCGGGTCCCCCAGTAAGGGATAATGCTTATGCGCCAGATGTACCCGAATCTGATGGGTACGGCCCGTTTCCAGTTGTACTGTGAGCAGCGTATGGGCGCGAAACCGCTCCGCTACCCGGTAATGCGTCGTCGCCGGTTTGCCGTTGGCAACCACTGCCATGCGTTTACGATCGACCGGATGGCGGCCAATGGGTGCCTCGATGGTTGCCCCGGCGGTGACCGCGCCAACCGCGACCGCCAGATATTCACGTTTGACGCTACGGGCCTGCAGCTGCTCCACCAGTGATTTATGAGCGCTCAAGGTGCGTGCGACCACTAACAGGCCCGAGGTGTCTTTATCCAGCCGGTGCACAATGCCCGCACGCGGTACTGTTTCGAGTTCCGGCGCATAGTGCAGTAGCGCATTCAGCAAGGTGCCATCATGGTTACCCGCAGCCGGGTGCACAACCAGACCAGCCGGTTTATTGAGTACGATAATCTGCTCGTCCTCATAACGGATATCAAGCGCAATGGCTTGCGGCTGGGCTGTGGTTTCCACCTCCGGCGTACACTCGCCACGGACCCATTCGCCACCCAGCACGCGTTCGCGGGGTCGCACGATTTTATCGTCCAGTCGCAGCTGGCCCGTCTTGATCCACTGTTGCAGGCGGGCGCGGGAAAAATCGGGTAAAAGTTCGGCCAGGGCCTGATCCAGACGCCAGCCGGCATAATCGAAAGGGATCTGACGTGCAATCCTCGTGGTCATTGATACATTCAACACGGTATACTGAATTAATTAAATTCTGACAGTTTACACCATGATGATTGCCCGTTTATTGATCCTGTTGACCGTAATTTTGTACACCGGCGGCTGTAGCTGGCTAGGCGAAAAAGAAGATGAAACCAAAGACTGGTCCGCCAGCCGCTTTTTCTCGGAAGCCGAACAGGAAATGGTTTCTGCGAATTACACCGAAGCGGTCAGGCTGTTCGAGAAATTACAGGCCCGTTACCCGTTCGGACGTTATGCCCAGCAGGCCCAGCTGGAAATTGCTTACGCTCACTATAAAAATGATGAAGCCGACCAGGCCATTGCCGCAGCGGATCGATTTATCCGCACCTACCCGCGCCATCCGTTTGTCGATTACGCCTATTACATCAACGGCCTGGCCAATTATTCACGTGGTGTGGGCATCCTCGAAAAATTAATGCCCAGTGATCCAACCCGCACTGATACCCGTACAGCGCTGCGCTCGTTCAATGACTTTGCCGAGCTGGTGCAAAAATTTCCAGACAGCAAATACGCTGAGGACGCACGCCAGCGGATGCTGTTTTTGCGCAATAATCTGGCCGAATATGAAGTCAATGTCGGGAGCTTTTATCTGGAGCGAAAAGCCTATATTGCCGCCGCTAACCGTGGCAAATACGTAGTCGAAAATTTCTCCCGCACCCCGGCGGTAGAACGCGCCCTGGCGCTGATGGCGGAAGCCTATATCGAACTGGGCATGCAGGATCTGGCACAGGACAGCCAGCGCATCCTGGCGGTAAATTATCCGGATTCACCGTATCTGGTTCGACTTGAAGCGCTGCGTAAAGGTGAAAAGGCACCCGTCATCGATGAAAAACCCTCCATGACCTCACTGCTGTGGGATTTACTCTGATGGCCAGCTATACCCTGTATTGTTTTGCGCAATCCGGTAATGCCTATAAAGCCGCCCTGATGCTGCAGTTATGCAAAGCGGACTGGACGCCGCAATGGGTGGATTTTTTCAACGGTGCAACTCGCAGCCCCGACTATCGGGCTATTAACGAAATGGGCGAAGTACCGGTTTTACTGCACAACGGCAAAGCCCTGAGCCAGTCCGGTGTCATTCTGGATTATCTGGCCGAACAGTTGCAGCAATTTGGCCCGAACGATCCGGACGAGCGCCGCGATATTATGCGCTGGCTACTGTTTGACAACCACAAACTGACCAGCTACACCGCCACCTACCGCTTCATGCGATGCTTCGCCAAAAGCCGGGAGCCAGCCGTGGTCGAGTTTCTGCGTGGTCGCATGCTGAGCGCATTCAAGGTGCTGAACGAGCATCTGGGCCAGAGTCCCTACGCGATTGGCGAGCGCATCACCATTGCTGATTTATCATTGTGCGGCTATTTATTCTGGCCCGATGAATTCGGCGTCGACTGGGCCGATTATCCAAATATCCAGCGTTGGCTGAACGACATCCAGGCCCTGCCAGGCTGGGTGCATCCGTATGAGTTGATGCCAGGTCATCCTTTGCCGGGTGACACAAGCCGAACCTGAACCTCCTCGCGGGACTCCAAATCGCATAATCGTTTGCTTTTGCCGTACCTGAATCCAGCGACCGCACTTGCGGTCACCCTGTCTGATTGTTTTCGAGGACTATTTACTATGCCTGTTTCACGTCGTCTGAGCCTGTTAGCCCTGGCCGTTATGACCATCAGCACCCTGCCTGTGCGTTCTCCGCAAGCCGAAGGCACGGTAGACATTACCGTCTATAAAACCCCGACCTGCGGGTGCTGTAAAGCCTGGGTGAGTTATCTTGAAGATAATGGCTTTCGGGTCATCGCACATGACCTGAATGATCTCAGTCAGATTAAACGCCAGTATGGCGTCGATCCCCGCGTGAGCTCCTGTCATACCGCACTTATCGATGGTTATGTGGTGGAAGGTCATGTACCCGTCAACGATATCCGGCGACTGCTTAATGAACGCCCCGGGATCACCGGCATCAGCGCGCCCGGTATGCCACAACTATCCCCTGGCATGTACAGCATTGAACCGAAAGACTACGACGTCGTGAGCTTCGACGATAAAGGCAATATCGGCTTATTTTCGCGCTATTAGCGCTGACGTAAAAAAAACCTGTCCCAATTAGTACGTCCCCGTACTCAGGCAGATGCTGTTTCTCTGAACAGCCTCTAACGCTGGAGAGCCACATGCAAAACCGCCTTTCCCGCCGCACCTTACTGCAACTGGGAGCAACAGCTACAGCCGGTTTGCTGTTGCCGCGCTGGAGTCGGGCCAACGACATTCAGGAATACCAGCTTACGGCCCAGCCAACGCAGATCCCCCTGGTAGGCGCGGGTTACCCGGAAACGGCCGTCTGGGCTTACAACAATCAGGTACCAGGACCGGAGCTGCGACTGCAGCAGGGGCAGCGTTTGCGCGTGCTGGCGCACAACGCGCTGGCGCAAAGCACAACGGTGCATTGGCATGGACTGCGCATTCCCAACGCGATGGATGGGGTACCTTATCTCACACAGGAGCCGATTCAGCCCGGTGCAGCGTATGTTTATGAATTTGATCTGCCCGATGCCGGCACGTTTTGGTATCACCCGCACCAGAACAGCGCGGAACAGGTCGGGCGCGGACTTTACGGCGCCTTGATTGTAGAAGAACCCGAACCGATCCAGGTGGATCGCGAGCTGGTCTGGGTGCTGGATGACTGGCGTTTGCAGCAGGACGCCTCCATCAGCGACAATTTCGGCGCGATGCACGATCTGACGCATGCCGGGCGCATCGGCAATGTAGCCAGTATCAACGGTCGACTCCCGGAAAGCATGATAGTACGGGCTGGCGAGCGTATCCGGCTGCGCCTGATCAACGCGGCCAATGCCCGCACTTTCGCCTTGTTGTTCGAAGGCCATACACCGCAAATTATTGCCCTGGACGGCCAGCCGGTTGAACCACATGCTCCCGCCGAAAACCGCATTGTGCTCGGTGCGGCGATGCGGGCGGATGTGATCATCGATATGCAGGGGCAGCCGGGCGAGACTTTTCGGGTAATCGATACGTTTTACCAGGAGCAGGCCTTCCGACTAATCACCCTGAATTATAGTCCGCAAGCGCCGTTGCGTGAGCATCCGCTGGATGCCCCGATTCGCTTGCCGGCAAACCCGTTGCCCGAACCTGATCTGCGAACTGCCGAACGGCACGCGATTATGTTCAGCGGGGGGGCAATGGGAGGGATGCAAGGGGCGATGTTTAACGGCGAATACACCGACATCCGCACGTTGGTACAACAACATGGAGTGGACTGGGCAATCAATGGGGTAGCCCATCCCGGCATGCACCACAGCACACCTGCTGAACCACTGCTAACGTTACAAAAAGACCGCAATTATATTCTGCATTTACATAACGAAACGGTATTCTGGCATCCGATGCATCTGCATGGCCATTCATTCCGGGTATTGTCACACGAAGGCCAAACCGTCCCGCACCAACCCTGGCGGGATACCGTGTTGATTCCACCACGGGAGCATATCGAGGTCGCTTTGGTTGCCGATAACCCTGGTGACTGGATGTTTCATTGCCATATTCTGGAGCACCAGCAGGCTGGCATGATGGCGGTATTGCGCGTGGCCTGAAGCAGCTGGGGAGCGCGGTTTACAAGCGCCTAGCTTCATGTTCTAATTTTTTGAAATCACTACGTTTACACAGGAGGTAACGATGCAACATTTTAGCTCTGGCAGCGCCAGAATAACGTCTGTCGGGTACTGGCTTGGTATGCTGATCATGCTGCTGACGGTCTTCGGCTGCACGGTTGCGCCCACCACCTCCCCGAAGCTACGCATTGATACCAGCGCATTGCAAGCAGCGCCAAGTTCCCCCGTTGTAGCTGCCCCATCGGCAACAACTGCTAAAACAGCACCGGCTGCGGTGACACCTGAACCACCGGTCAAGCCGGTCAAACCTCGCCCGGCCCGCTACGCCTGGAACCCTGGCAAGTCCAAGAAAGGCCCGGTTACCGTCGTGGTCAGTTTATCCGACCAAAAAGCCTATGTTTATCGTAACGGCGTCAAGATTGCCTATTCCCAGGTCAGCACCGGTAAACGCGGTTACGAAACGCCCACCGGCAGCTTCAAGATTCTGCAAAAAAGGAAAAAACATAAATCCAATCTCTACGAGGACGGTGATATGCCGTATATGCAGCGGCTGACCTGGGATGGCATCGCGCTGCACGGTGGTCGGGTGCCAAACCGGCCTGCTTCACACGGCTGCATCCGTTTCCCGCATCGTTTTGCCAGCAAGCTGTACGGCATCACCGGGCTCGGCAGTAGAGTGGTCATTCAGGATTATCATCCGGGTGATGAACTGATTTAGAGGTCATTATTGATGCCAAACTACCGGGGCAGCTGTCATTGCGGATCAATTTCATACACGTTTACAGCGCCTGTCATTGATCAGGGATTACGTTGCAGCTGTTCTATCTGTGTCAGAAAAGGTGCGGTAATGACCGCCTTTACCGTGGCGCCTGAAGATATTCAGATTGAAATTCTTGCAGACGCATTAGCGACCTATCAGTTTGGATCAAACGTCGCCCGCCATCATTTTTGTAAAAAGTGCGGCATCTATACCTTTCACGAGACCATGATCAAACCGGGTCATTTCCGCATCAATCTGGGCTGTGTGGAGGGTGTGAAGTCGTTAGAACTCCCGATCGAAGTGTTTGATGGCACCTCGATCTAGGTGCATAACACCCCGCTGACTCAGCCGTTGGCGTTCGCGAAGGTATTACACTCACGCACGCTGCCGGTCTGTAGGCCACGCTTGAACCATTCCACCCGTTGCGCGGAACTGCCGTGGGTGAAGGAGTCCGGATTTACCCGCCGACCGGCCTGACGCTGCAAGCGGTCATCGCCAATAGCCGAGGCGGCGGTCAGACCTTCCTCGATATCGCCCTGTTCCAACACCTGACGCTGCTGATGGGCATGATGGGCCCATACCCCGGCATAGCAATCAGCTTGCAGCTCCAAGCGCACCGATAATGCATTGGCCTGGGCCTGACTGGCACGACTGCGGGCCTGCCGGACTTGCGCCTCAGTGCCCAGCAGATTCTGGATATGGTGCCCGATTTCGTGGCCGAGCACATAGGCACGGGCAAAATCCCCTGGAGCACCCAATCGCGCCAGTTCCTGAAAAAAGCCCAGATCAATATAGACGTTTTGATCAGGCGGGCAGTAAAACGGACCGGTCGCCGCGCTGTTTGTACCGCAGGCGGACTGCACTACATCTGTAAACAAAACCAGTGTCGGCGGACGGTATTGTTCGCCCGAGGCGGCAAAGATCTGCTTCCAGACGTCTTCGGTATCGGCCAGTACCACCGAAATGAAATCAGCTTCTTCATCATTGGCTGATGGCGCCGTGCTGGTCGTCTGGGTTGGCGCAGAAACACCACCACTGCCATTCAGCATTTGCAATAACGCCATCGGATCCTGCCCCAAAAACAGCCCAATCAGGATAATAATCAGCGTCATCCCGCCGCCCAGTTTCGCACCTTTTGACATGCGTCCGATCGGCCCCCTGCCGCGTCGGTCCTCAACATTGCTGCTCCGCCTGCCTTGTCGCCAACGCATGCCGCTTACTCCTTATGGTAGATTAATCACTGCTTTTCTTTTGCGCAGCCTGGTGCCTTAGCAGACCGCGGATTAATCGCGTTGCGTCGGCATGGCCAAAAAACAACCGGGTCAGCCCCAGGCTGGGGCCGTGTTGATCGTAACAAATACGGGATTTACGTACACAACTGGTCCCCCGCTTTGGCGTAAACATCGGCTGTGTACCGTCACGCAGCGCCAGGAAACGATCCAGTTGCTGCGCAGCTACTGTGTTGAAATAATGTTCGGTATGCTCCCGGCTCGCCTGCAGCTTGTCATAGCAGACCTGGATGGAATAATCACAGCTGATACCGCTTTCGGGATAAAAAACCTCGCCGGCAAGATCGACAATCTGCGGCGTTTCCTGCAATACAGCAAGCGCAGCACCGTCCCCGAACTGGAGGCGCGTCATAAGAAAGCTCGGCTGCTCGTTTTTCCAGCAGCGCTGCTGCTCACGGTCACAGGAATAACCTGGTTCAGGACTGAACTGCGCAGGTGTTGAATCTGCCGGGGCTGTTGCCGACGGTTCGGCTTGTTGCGCCGACGTAGGTACTGTCAGCAAGAGCAGTACGGTGACTAATCCGTAGCGAATCATAAATAATATACTTTTGGGTAGTGTGGGAAGCGGTTTTATTGATGGATTATCGCATACTGCGCAGGCTGCCAAACGCAGCGTTTACACTTTCTCACTTTTCCCGGATCAATTTTTATGCTTCGATTCGCCAGCGTCGATTCGTTACTGGCCTTGTTCAGCCAAGGCGGCATAAAATGCACGCACAAACACACCAACAGGAGGATTTCATGCTACTTGATGTACGTACTTACACCTGCCGACCAGGCACAATTAATAAACATCTGGCACTGTATGAGCAGATGGGTAAAGAACCGCAGACCCGCCACCTGGGTCAGCCGCTGGCCTATCTGGTCACCGAGACCGGTAATGTGAATCAATATGTGCATATCTGGCTGTACGAAAATGCGGCTGACCGGGAGCAGCGTCGTGCCGCCATGTGGGCCGATCCTGAGTGGTTGAGCTACACTGAAGCCAGCGCCAAGCTTGGTGCCCTGGTCGAGCAAGACAATAAACTCATGAAACCCGTCAGCTTTTTCCCCGCACCTGCGGCAGCAACTGAGTAACACGCGGTTTCTGGACAGGATGTAGCGCTGACAGGGCTATATCCGGGTTATATCTGGGCTATAGGCGAGGATCAACACTCATCATGGATTGATCCTCGCAACCCTGCAGCAGGATGATCTTTTTGCAACAGACTCTACCTACGGAGCGTAACGCAATGCTAATCGTTTACGGTACCCCTCGCACACGGGCCAGCCGGATCACCTGGATGCTGGAAGAAATCGGTGCCAGTTATGACTACCGGCCGGTGGCGTTGGACAAGGGTGAAGGTCGGCAACCCCCGTATCTTGCCCTCAATCCCACGGGCAAAGTGCCAACACTGGTGGACGGCGATCTGGTCTTGGGCGAATCCGCTGCAATAGTGACTTATCTGGGCGATAAATATACTTTGTCCAATCTGGTACCACGCACCGGCGGTGCAGCACGGGCCAAGTACAATCAGTGGTGTTATTTTTGCCTGAGCGAGCTGGAACAACCGCTCTGGACTCGGGCCAAGCACACTTTTGCACTGCCCGAAAACAAGCGGGTAGCCGCTATTAAGGACACTGCGCTGTGGGAGTTCGCCCAGGCCGCCAAGGTCCTGGCCCAGCAGCTGGATCGTACTGACTATGTACTTGGTGCAGAGTTCAGCGCTGCCGATATTCTGATCGGCCATACTCTGAGCTGGGCGAGAGGTGCCAAGATTGAACTAGGTCAGGACAGTCTCCAGGCCTATGCTGACCGGGTGCTGAGCCGACCGGCGCTGGCCCAGGCTTACCAGCGCGAACAACAAGCCATCACGGCATGAACCATCGATCCGTGTCAGGCGCAATTGTTACCGGGTATAGCACGGATCAAAAATCATTCTGCTTCACAAGCGCCGCCATCGCCCGATGGCGCTCGCTGTCCTGCGACTCCAGACCAGCCACAACACCGTGGCGATCCGCCTGGGGTCGATTCTGACTGACTTTCCATTTGCCACTGATCTTGCTGATGGGTATTTCAATCCCGACGATAGCCTGCAGCATGTTCTGGACAAAATCCGCCGGCGCATCACTCACCTGCCAGGGCGCGGCCAGCCCGGCTTCATGTTGCTCAGTGAGCGCACTGACTAGTGCCAGCAGCCATTCTGTATCGTCGATAACACGCGGCTGGCCATAAGCCTGCACTACGGCGTAATTCCAGGTTGGCACCACTTTGCCATGCACCTGCTTGGCCGGATACCAGGAGGGCGAGATATAGCTGTCGGGCCCTTGAAATACAGCCACTGACGCCTGTTGGCCAGGTAATTCCCGCCAGACCGGGTTGGCCCGCGCCACGTGGGCACGCAGTGTTCCATAAGACCCCGCGCCGGGATCAAGCAACATCGGAATATGATTGACTTGCAGTTCAGTTGCCCCCGGTGTGACCAGTGTGGCCAGGGGATAGGCCCGGATAAGCTCATGCAGAACCTGCAGACGGGTTTCTTCAAAGTGTTGTGGTAGGTACATTTTAAACAGCCGGCAACATGGTTATGCCATCACCCAGACGGCATTCCAGAATAGATTCATTGAGTACGTCGATGGCACCAGGCCGGGTAAAGCTTCTGCGCCAGGCCAGGGCAATCGTGCGTCTCGGTGCGGGTTCAGCGAACGGACGTACGCTGAGCATGTCCTGCCCCGGAAAAAAACCGGTGACCGAGGTTTTCGGCACTACGGTGATCCCCATACCGGATGCCACCATAAGTCGCATGGTTTCCAGCGAGCTGCCTTCCAGAGCGTGCTGGATGCTATCGGTCGAGCTGCGGGAGCGGGCGCATTCCGGGCAGGCTTCGAGCACCTGATCGCGAAAACAATGCCCGGCACCCAGCAACAGGACCTCTTCCTGCGCCAGCATACCGGCCCGAATAGTTTCTGTTTGCTCCAGCGGGTGTTGTTTTGGCAACAGCACCACAAACGGTTCCTCGTACAGTGCTTCGGTGAGAATGCCGGACACTGCATAGGGCAGAGAGATGATGATCGCATCCAGCTTGCCCTCCTTCAGTCGTTCGCTCAGGACGGCGGTATAATTCTCTTCGATCTGCAGCGGCATCTGCGGTGCCCGCTGGTGTAACAAGGGGATCAAATGCGGTAGCAGATAAGGCCCGACGGTATAAATGGCCCCCAGCCGCAACGGCCCGACCAGATCGTCCTGCCCCTGGGACGCCAGTCGCGTGATAACATCGACTTCTTCCAGCACCCGCTGGGCCTGCACAACGATTTTCCGGCCCAGGGTAGTAACCGCAACCTCGCTGGGGCTGCGCTCGAATAAGGTCACACCGAGTTCGTCTTCCAGCTTGCGTACGGCAACGCTCAGGGTAGGCTGGCTGACAAAGCAGGCTTCTGCGGCGCGACCGAAATGTCGTTCACGGGCAATTGCGATAATGTAGCGGAGTTCAGTCAGAGTCATTATCGGTTAATCCATTGGCGCTAGTCTTGATGGGTTTATCCGGTTTATTCTGCGGGCGCGTCGTCTGATCGGTATTTCCCACTATGGACATCAACCAGACCCCCATATAAGTTTTAATAGTTTAGCGTTACAGCGCAAGCGCGAAGCACACCGACAGGCTTGCCAGCATCAGCAACTGTTCCGTGACGGATAGCCAGTGGTAAGCACTTTTCGGGTAAACTTCGCCAGCGACGGCTATCATGGACTTATTGGCTTATGCTTGCCACATAAGTAATCACTATTCTGAGGAACCCACATGAGTTATCAGCATATCGTCCTGCCCGAAAGCGGTGAAAAAATCAGCGTCAAAAACGGCAAATTGCACGTCCCTGACAATCCTATTCTAGGCTATGTCGAAGGGGATGGCATCGGTCCTGATATCACCAATGCCAGCCTGCGCGTCTGGGACGCCGCTATCAAGAAAGCTTACGGCGACCAGCGCAAAGTCCACTGGTGCGAACTCTACATGGGTGAAAAAGCCGCCGGTATTTACGATGGCAATTATTTCCCCGCTGAAACCCTGGACGCTATAAAAGATTTGATCGTGGCGATCAAAGGTCCGCTGACGACGCCCATTGGCGGCGGTTTCCGTTCTCTGAACGTCTCGCTGCGGCAGGAACTGGATCTTTACTCCTGTGTACGACCGGTAAAATATTATCAGGGCGTGCCCTCGCCGCTGCGTCATCCGGAAGATGTTGATGTCGTCATTTTCCGCGAGAACACCGAAGACGTCTACTCCGGGATCGAATATCGCAGTGGCACCGAAGAAAATAAAAAACTCGCCAAATTTCTGCGTGAAGAAATGGGTGCGGAATTCTTCGAAGACGCCGGACTTGGTATCAAACCGATCAGCCCTTTTGGCTCCAAGCGACTGGTTCGCAAAGCTATTCAGTACGCCATTGATAACGGCCGCAGTAATGTTACCCTGGTGCACAAGGGTAATATCATGAAATATACTGAGGGCGCATTCCGCAATTGGGGCTACGAGATCGCCAAGGAAGAATTCGGCGATGTCACCATTACCGAAGACGAACTTTGGAGCAGCTATAATGGCAAACAGCCGGAAGGCAAAATTCTGATCAAGGATCGCATAGCAGATATTACGTTCCAGCTGTTGCAACTGCGTCCGGCAGAATTCGATGTGCTGGCGACCACCAACCTGAACGGCGATTACCTGTCCGACGCGGTTGCGGCAGAAGTCGGCGGCATCGGGATCGCGCCCGGTGCAAATATCGCTGACTATATCGCGGTATTCGAAGCCACCCATGGCACCGCCCCCAAATACGCCGGGCAGGACAAAGTCAATCCGAGTTCGCTGCTGCTGTCCGGCGTCATGATGCTGGAATACATGGGCTGGCGCGAAGCGGCTGACCTGATCAACACGGTGTACCCGCAGGTTATCGCTGATAAAACGGTAACCTATGACTTCGCCCGCATGATGGACGGTGCTACTGAAGTCTCCTGCAGCGGTTTCGCTGACGCCCTGATCGCCAAAATTAACGCGAGCTGAATGTAATCAATATGACAACGACGCAACCCTGCCGGGTCGGTTTATTTGTCACCTGTCTGGTGGACGTGTTTCGGCCCGCCGTGGGGTTTGCTGCAGTCAAATTACTGCAGGATGCAGGCTGTTCTGTAGAGGTGCCGGCTGGACAGACCTGTTGCGGCCAGCCCGCCTATAATTCGGGCGATCGGGCGGACAGCAAAGCGCTGGCACGACAGGTACTGGACGCATTTGAGGAGTTTGACTATGTTATCGCCCCGTCCGGCTCCTGCAGCGGGATGATCAAGGAACATTATCCGGCCTTGTTTGCTGATGACCCGGCCCTGCAGCAACGGGCACAGGCGCTGGCAGACAAAACCTTCGAGCTGATCTCGTTCCTGGTTGATGTCCGTGGCATGGAGAATATCGTCAGTGACTATGCCGGCAGCGTGACCTATCACGACTCCTGCGCCGGACTGCGCGAGCTGGGCATCAAGCAACAGCCGCGCACACTGCTCAAAACCATACCCGGTCTGGAACTCAGAGAAATGGACGACAGCGAAGTCTGCTGCGGCTTTGGAGGTACGTTTTGTATCAAGTACCCGGATATCTCCAACCGCATGGTCAGTGATAAAATAGCCAATATTCAGGCTACTGGCGCGGATCTGCTGCTGGCGGGCGATTTGGGCTGTCTGCTTAATATGGCGGGCAAACTGAAACGGGTCGGCTCGCCGATTCAGGTTCGGCACGTTGCCGAAATTCTGGCGGGTGACACTGACACCCCGCCTTTGGGTGATAGCTGACCATGCAAACAACCAGTCCGCAATTCAAGTCCAATGCGCACCAGGCGCTGGCCGACGAGGCTCTGCAGCGCTCGCTGGCCAAAATGCGCAGCGGTTTTTCAGTTAAACGCGCGCAAGCGGCAGCCCGCATGCCGGAATTTGAGGCACTGCGGGATCAGGGCCGTGATTTAAAAAATCATATTCTGGAAAACCTCGACTTTTACCTGGAGCAATTTGAAGCCAATGTGATCAAACATGGCGGTCAGGTGCACTGGGCGCGCGATGCTGCCGAAGCCCGCCAGATCGTATTGGACATCTGTCGCACCGTGGATGCCAAATCGGTCACTAAAGGCAAGTCCATGATCAGCGAGGAAATCGGCCTGAATGATTTCCTCGAAGCCGAGGGCATTGAACCGATGGAAACGGATCTGGGTGAATACATCATCCAGTTACGTCACGAGCACCCCAGTCATATCATTGCGCCTGCGATCCACCTCAATAAAGACCAGGTCGCGGATGCCTTCCATGCCGCGCACGCCCAGTATGGCTATACCCGACGCCTGAGCGAACCGCGCGAACTGATGAACGAAGCGCGCCAGGTCTTGCGCGACAAATTTTTACGCGCCGATGTCGGCATCACGGGTGCCAATTTCTGTATCGCAGAAACCGGCAGTACGGTCATTGTCACCAATGAGGGTAATGGCGATCTGACCCAGACCCTGCCGAAAGTGCATATTGCTCTGACCAGTATTGAAAAAGTGGTGCCAACACTGGAGGATGCCAGCCTCTTTCTGCGTCTGCTGGCACGCTCGGCGACCGGACAGGAATTTTCCGTATATACAACTTTTTCGACCGGCCCGCGCCGGCCTGATGACCTGGACGGCCCGGAGCAGTTCCATGTGGTGCTGCTGGATAATGGCCGAAGCAGTATGCTTGGCACCGAATTGCAGGATATGTTGCGCTGTATCCGCTGTTCGGCCTGCATGAATCACTGTCCGGTGTACGGTGCAGTGGGTGGCCATGCCTACGGCTGGGTCTACCCTGGTCCGATGGGTGCCGTGTTAACACCGCAATTTATTGGTGTGAATCAGGCCGGTCACCTGCCCAATGCTTCGACGTTTTGCGGGCGTTGCGAATCGGTCTGTCCGGTACGTATTCCGTTGCCGAAACTGATGCGACACTGGCGCGAACGGGAATTCGAGCGCCATCTGATGCCGAAAGGTTTTCGTTTCGGGCTGAAAAGCTGGGCTTTTTTCGCTCGCCGACAACGTTTGTATCACCCCATGGCGCGCTGGTCGGCAAAACTACTCAAGCGCCTGGGCGGTAAATCGGGCCGTATCAAAAACCTGCCGCTGGCCAAAGGCTGGACGGCGTGGCGCGATATGCCTGCACCACAGGGCAAAACCTTCCAGCAACTCTGGGCTGAACAGCAAAGGCCATCCGCATGAGCAGTCGCGACGCAATTCTCGGTACACTCCGGCGTCAGTTAAAACGTGGCCCCCTGCAGGGTCCGCAGCGCGATGCACTTGAGGCTCGCTTGCAGAACCCGCCCCGGTCACTCATTCCTGCCCGCTCACAGCTGCCGCAGCCGGAGCAGGTCGAGCTGTTTATCCGTATGGCCACGGAAGCCTCGGCTTCATTGCAGAAGGTCGCCGATATGGAGGCTGTACCGGCAGCGGTAGCGGCCTTTATCCTGCGTCAGAATCTGCCCGATGATATTGTGCTTGCACCTGAACTAAAGGCGCTGCCCTGGTCGGCGCAAACCCGCCTGCGTATTGAGCAACGTGCTGCCCGCAACGGTGATAAAGTCACGGTCACGGCAGCAGCAGCCGGCATCGCCGAGACGGGTACACTGTTGCTGTTGTCGGGGCCGGACAGCCCTACCACACTGAATTTTCTGCCCGACGTTCATATCGTAGTATTGCCTGCATCGTGCATTGTCGGACCTTATGAAGATGCCTGGGCTGTTTGCCGTCAGCGTGAGGTGATGCCCCGTATCCTGAATCTGATTACCGGCCCGTCGCGTAGTGCAGATATTGAACAAACCCTGCAACTCGGTGCCCATGGCCCTGTGCAACTACATATTCTGCTGGTTGAATCATGAGCTTAAACATGAGTCCTGACATAAACCCGAACATGCAATCAGGTTCAAACCTGGATAAAGTGCGCAGTGTTTTTTTCATTTCCGACAGCACTTGCATCACCGCTCAGCACCTGGGCCGCGCCTTGCTGACGCAGTTCGAGTTTATCCGCTTTACCCAGCAGACCTATCGCTTCGTGCACAATGCCGAACGTGCCCAGGCGGTCGTCGCCCAAATTAACCGCGCCGCAGCGGAAGACGGCCAGCAACCGCTGATTTTCTGCACCATGACCGATCAAGAGCTGCGGGCGATGATACGCACCAGTAATGGCGTATTTTTCGACCTGTTCGAGACGTTCGTTGCGCAAATTGAACAGGCGCTGCAAGCAGATGCTGTACCCACCAAAGGTCACTCCCATGGTATGACCGACCGGGATCAGTATTTCGAGCGCATGGAAGCGGTAAATTTCACCTTGAACCACGATGACGGCAGCGCTATCAGTCAGCTGAATCAGGCCGATATTATTTTATTGGGCATCTCGCGGACCGGAAAAACCCCAACCTGTCTGTATTTGTCCCTGAATTACAGCATCCGGGCGGCAAATTTCCCGATTACCGAAGACGATCTGGAAGACTTGAAGCTGCCTAAATCCGTGGAACCCTTGCGTACCAAGCTGTTCGGTCTAACCACCTCGCCGGAACGGCTTCGACATATCCGGCAAGAACGATTACCCAACAGCCGCTATGCCTCACTGGCACAATGCGAGTACGAAATCCGGCAATCGGAGGCATTGTTCCGCCGCTACCGGATTCCTTATCTGGATACCACTGCGGTTTCGATTGAGGAGATCGCCGCTAATATCGTTGATATGGCGGCTCTGGAGCATAGAAAAACGCTCCCTACACCTAATTAAGTATTGAGGAATATACGATGAAACAAGCTGTTCGCGTCGCAATTACCGGTGCCGCCGGAAACATTGGCTATGCTTTAGCCTTTCGTATTGCCGCTGGCGATATGCTGGGTCCGGATCAGCCGGTGATCTTGCAACTGCTGGAAATCACACCGGCTCTGCAGGCATTACAAGGCGTAGTGATGGAGCTGAACGACTGCGCGTTTCCATTGCTGGCCGGCATTGAAGCCACCGACGATGCCAATGTGGCCTTCAAGGACGCCAATTATGTGCTTCTGGTCGGTGCCCGTCCGCGCGGCCCCGGCATGGAGCGGAAAGATCTGCTGTCTGCCAATGGCGCAATTTTCGGACCACAGGGCAAAGCCTTGAATGATCACGCGGCGCGCGATGTTAAAGTCTTGGTCGTTGGCAATCCCGCCAATACCAATGCGCTGATTGCCATGAATAATGCCCCTGACCTGAATCCGCGTCAGTTTACCGCCATGACCCGGCTTGATCACAATCGTGCGTTAAGCCAGCTGGCTGAAAAAACCGGTGCCCATGTTAATGATATTCAGAAAATGATTATCTGGGGCAATCATTCGGCTACTCAGTACCCGGACATCACTCACTGCACCGTCAAGGGCCAAGCTGCCAGCGGCCTGATCGAGCAGGACTGGTATCGCAATGACTTCATCCCTCGGGTACAGCAGCGCGGAGCGGAAATCATCAAGGCACGCGGGGCCTCCAGCGCAGCCTCGGCAGCCTCGGCGGCAATTGATCATATGCGCAGCTGGGCACTCGGCACGCCGGACGGTGACTGGGTCAGCATGGGCATTCCTGCCGATGGCAGTTACGATATTGCCGAGGGCATTATTTATTCCTATCCCTGCGTCTGCAAAAACGGTGACTACAGCATTGTGCAAGGCCTGAGTATCGACGAGTTCAGTCGCGGGAAAATGCAGGCCACCGAGCAGGAACTGCGCGAAGAACGCGCAGTATCGAAGATTTATTGTAATCCTCTCCTCCTCTCCCCCTCTCAACAACGATAGAGAGGGGGAAGAACACCGCCTTCAGACAGCAGAGTCAAGGCCTAACCCATGCTTGACCGCTACGCACTCAGCTATATCACCCCACCTTTATACCGGCTGGCCCGACAGCTCGACGCGCTGGGCATAAAAAGTGATCAGATTACTGTCAGTGGGTTTGTGCTGGGTATGCTGGCGTTGCCGGCGCTGGCCTGGGAGCACTACGGACTGGCGCTGTTGCTGATTATCCTTAACCGGCTAGCCGACGGTCTGGACGGTATTGTAGCCCGGTTGACACAGCCTACCGATGCCGGTGCCTATCTGGATATCGTGCTGGATTTTCTTTTTTACTCGGGCGTGGTGTGCGGTTTTGCCTGGGCTGACCCGGCCCGGAATGCATTAGCAGCCGCGACCCTGATTTTTGCCTTCATGGGTACCGGCAGCAGTTTTCTGGCCTTTGCTATCCTGGCCGAGCGGCAGAAAATACGCAGCCTGCACTATCCCGGCAAAGGTTTTTATTATTTAGGCGGACTGACCGAAGGCACGGAAACAATTGCTTTATTCGTTGCTTTTTGCCTGTTTCCGGCCTGGTTCCCGGTACTGGCGTATACTTTCGCAGCACTGTGCTTTATTACTACCATCACCCGTGTCATCGGCGGTTATTACACTCTACAGCAGGATATTAGCTAAGAATTTTTTTCAAAAAAATTTATTTAAATAGCAATATATCCGAGAACATCAGGTTCAGGTCAATCAAAAAAATGTCCTTAATCGAGTCAAAATAAAGCTGTCCTGATTGGGATCGTAACCTAATTCGTCTTCATCAAACCCGATAAAAGCCCGACCTTCTATTTCAAGCAAAAGCTCATCCATTAGGCGTTGACTATACTCAAGGCGGAAAACCTTTTCAGAATCCTGTGTATCCATGACAACGCCAGCAAGAAAATAGCTATTCTTTGCGTTATTGACGCTTACGCGTATCCCTGCAAATACATCTCTGTCGAATAATGTGGGTGGCATCGCCTGCGAACGGTCATCGAAAAGATATTCACCGAGGAGACCGACATCTGCACTCGTGTTGAAAAAGCCCGGAATCGTATACTCAACACCTGCGACCCCCGCAGAAAACTCTTCATCAGCCTGAGTGCGCCAGATTCCCTCATACTTAAATTGCCAGTCATTCCAAACCGCCAAACCCTCAACGCCAACCTGTTGAATTATATCATAAAATGGCACTATCAGTTGCCCACTCGGTACCAAGCGGGGCTCTCGACCTGTACCATAAAAATAAGATATCGCTACGTCCATGGAAACGTCGTTCAGGGCCAGAACATTTGAATAACGCATTGCCAGCGCAGCATGACGTGCAAAGCCATCCTCTTCGAACTGCGCCTTGTCTTCTGCAACAATCATAGGCGTTCGTAGCCGATCTTCAGCATCAGGAAATTCCCGCTCACGGAACCCTAACAGGCCATACAAGCCCAGATTACCGAAGCGAGGGGAGAATAAATTAACATTGACCATGGGCTGACCAAGTCGATCCTCCTCATCGACATCACCAAGACCGTCCACCTGGTTGATAATATTAACCAGATGGCGCGCCTCAGTAACACCCCAAAAAACGGTTTGAACACCTAGCAAACCATCCCATTGTTCATCCGTATGCAAATAATAAGCATCCTGCAAATCGATCAAATCCCGGTCAGTACGTACATCCCAGCGTCCATAAGGCTGCACGGTTATCCGATCATGTTCATTATTCCAGCTATGATCAAACCTGATTTGTCCCTCTAGCATCGGGAAAAATTGGCCACCTGCCTGTCCACTAAGTTGACCTGGATCACGAAATGTCCATGCACTATCAGCCAACTCTCCAGTTATTCGCATACTGCTGCTATCAGCAACAGGCTCAGCAGCTTTGACAATACCACCTAACACTACTGAGCCAATTAACATGGTTACCCTTAGTTGCATGAGCTACTCTCCACAGCTACGGGCCAACGTATCAGGTCTGGCCCTAAATCGATCATTTTTATGTTCTTCCGGGTTTATTACTTCGTGGGAGTATTCATCAGCTGCGCCCCTTAACGTACCCGTTTTAGCGCTCGGGTCGAAAAATCAGCTGCCGATAAGCCATTAGAAAACTGATAATTAGTCCATTCCAACTCTGTACTTTTGCCAGTGACATGGTTAATCATGCTCATGCTACTTGCTCGCCAGAACTGGTTATTGTATTTTTTATAATTTTCTATAGTAAGGGTTTTAGCCTTTTCCATTTGTCGATTAAAATATTCAATCTTGTGCACTCGCAGCGCTTCCACATCCAACCAAACTTTTTGCTTTGAGTAACTCGAGCTATATTTTGGCAAGCGCTCAATGACATGACAAAGCTTATTCTCAAAACATACTTCATCATCGAGCCATAAATAAGTGAAATTATCAACTTCTTGGTCACGCATATCTTCGTAAGTAAATTCACTGCCAACAAATGAACCAGATTGCCCTGATGAAGTGATCCTTTTTACCCGGCGGACAGCCGGTAAATATAACCACTGTATATCATTGCCAGCTGCTCGCACATGGGTTAGCAATGCAGTATCCCGAATATCGCCCGGCCAATTAAAAACGAGCAATGACATATCGCCTTCAGAATGTTCTAGCTGCTTGAAATCAAATTCACGTACACTTTCTTGACCAGCCCGATTACGGAGAATCATTTTGCCATTGGCAGTGTAATCAGCATACCCGTCGTCCTGGCTTGCTGCTTTTTGAGCAATCTGATAGCCTTTTTCTTCGGCATTCTCAGCCAAACTCTCAGCGCCAATCAACAATACGCCAAGCAGAACAAATATTAATCGAATCACTGTTTTACCTTATCTACGATGAGCAATAACGGTGGCAATAGTACAAGGTCAGCGAACAATGCCGCCATAATAGTTATGGCACACAGCAAGCCAACATGTTGATTGATAGCAAAATCAGAGCTTGCGAGCACCAAAAACCCAGCAATTAAAGCGACTGAGGTTAGTATGATGGCAAAGCCAACGTTATGAAAAACTTTGCGAATCGCAGCTGGCGGAGCAAGCCCTTCCAATCGACGTGCACGCAGATATTTCATCAAAACATGCACAGTATCGTCGACTACAATGCCCAACGTCATTGCCGTTACGACCGATGAAGCCAGATTGACATTGACCATAACAAAACCCCAGACCCCAAAGGCTAACCACGCCGGTATAAGGTTTGGCAGCAGGCTAATCAAACCAAATTTCACGCTACGCAATACTACTAATAAGATAGCTGAGATCAATACCAATGCGAGCGAAGTTCCCCAGATCATACTTTTAATATTGCGCTCAGAGACATAAGCAAAAACGACGGACAAGCCGGTAGCTGGCGCGTAAAGTGCGGGGGTATGATCACGCAACCACTGCTCAGCGGCAAGCCCGAGCAACCGTATATCCCGGCTCGACACATGATGCATAATAGCAGTGACAACAGTTTGAGAACGACTGACATCAATACTGGAATTAAGGTCATACCCTTCTGGCAAGGACAACTCATACAGTAACAGATATTGGGCGTTATGCTCAGGAGTCGGAGCGATCCGATGATAATCTTCATTATCACCATGCATATTGCGGTTAAGCCGCTTTAACAAGCTGGTTATTGAATTAACGTAAACCACATTTGGCTGTGCTTTTAACCAATCACTGAACGCATCAAGCTGAGCGAGATAAGCTGGCTCGAAAATTCCACCAGGACGTCCTGATGGTATAGAAAACTGCAACGCATTCAATCCGGATAAACGCTGTTCAACAAACTCAGTATCACGACGAAACTCAAAACTCTCACCAAAATAACGAATATAGTCATCATCTAATACAATTCGAGATACGCCAAAACCTGACAATATTACTGCGGCCACAAAAACGCTGAGCAATGCTTTGCGATAATGAATTACAAAATCAGCGAGCCTTGCCAGAACAGCCCCATTGAATCGAATACGGGGTAGGCGAGTAGCTGGAATATAGCTGATCAATGCGGGTAAGACACTAAGATGAAGAATCATCCCATAGATCACCCCGAATGCGACAATATTGCCAAGATCACGCAGCGGTGGAGAAACGGAAAAATTCAGGCATAGGAACCCAATTGCAGTGGTCACGTTAGTGACAATAATCGGGCTGCTATTCAATTTCATTGACTTCAGCAAAGCATTATGCACTGACTCACCGGCCGCCCCTTGTTGCATCCAAGTTAGCAAAATATGTACGCACGACGCCATGCCCAACACCATAATGCTAATTGGTGCACCTGTAGTAGCCCCGTTTAATACCATACCGACCCAGCCGGCAAAGCCGAGAGCTGCTCCCGCTGCAGCTACTATGACCAGGATAGTCGCGACCGTTGCTACCAGTGAGTTCAAGCCAATCAACAAAGCAACAAAGGTCAGTAGCCCCATAATGGGCACAAGTTTTACCATATCGCGCTGGCTGGCTTCGGCGAACGTCATATCCGCCATCACACCGCCGCTAAGCCGGAATTCAAGCCATGGATATCGAGCTTGCCACTGCTGCTTAAGTTCACGAGCCACCGTAGCAATTTGTTTGACAACCACTCGCTGGTCACCCGACTTAAACATAACGACATTGATAGCAGTCACGGTGCCATCCGTAGACAACAGGCGATTAAGCAACTCCGGTTCAGTTAGCGCGATACGCCGCACCCGGTCGCTTTCAGCTACCAAGTCAGGCGCACGAGGATTGAACAGAGGTTCGATAATCAGTTCATCGCCACTGGCATAGGAATGTACGAAATTGGTAATTGAATCAACTCGTAACGTGTGCGGAATCTGCCAAGCAGCTTCAGTGATCTCAGCTAATGCGGTTAAATCACGCGGATTAAATACATCACCTGACGGTGCAGCAATCACAAACACAAGATTTCGGTTAGGGGTATAAGTGGCCTCCAGTACTTCCAGTGCTAATCGTTCGGGATTGTTCTCACCAAAAAATACACGAGCGTCGGAATTAAATTCAAGCCGCAGCATGCCTGCAGCTAATAAAACAAGGCTAATTCCAAATAAGCCCAGCACCCATCGCCGGTACCGTATCATGTTCACTGCCCACTGGTTCGACCAGTGGGCAGTGCTTAACGATTTATCCACGCGGTTTCACTTCAAAAAGTGTCAATGTTCGCTCACTTTACTGAGTTCAGCTGTTTCTTTCGTGCCAAAATCATAGCGCCATTGATCAGGCTTTAGACCCATTCGTTGAAAAATCTGCTGTAGTAGATTCTGCACTTCATGCTTATCAAAAGCGGTGAGATCGTAAGATGCTTGATATTTCAGCAGGCCATTAGCCTTGAAACTACGCACATCCAACTCATGCAGAATGCTCGATCTTTTCCCAACCGGCATAGACTCAATGCGAATCCCGCCGAAATCAACCGTCGCACCTGTTTCTCCCAAAAATGCATCGGCGAGTGGCGAGAGTTTAGCCAGCCCCTCCGGCACCAACATACTCACAAGGAACTGTCCAGGATGCGCACCGGTTGCTATAAACTCATCTAGAAGGTGTAGAAATGGCAGGCTAGGCGCATCAAGAGGGGCTGGAAGATATTCTTCATTAGCGATGATCTGTCGCATAATGTCACTAGCCAAGCGTTCTAAGGTACCTTGTTGGGTTACATCACAACGAATGACGGTTACTGAAGCAACCCAACCAACAAACTTACTCAATCGTGCATCACTGCGCCCGGCCATCGGTAAATTAATATATAAAGCATCGACTTGTGCCACTTCGGCAATGACGCTCGAAAAAGCTGCTATTAACAGCGCTGTCTCTGTCACGCCCATGCGCCGCGCCTGTTCAGCTACAATTTGAGTGCCTTGTGCAGTTAAAATTGCAGCAAACTGCTCTACAGGACCGCCATCATTGAGCATTAGGTTCGGTTTTGCTCCTTTAGAGATACGACCTATATCTTTCGGCATGGCGATAACCGGTGACATACGATCCCGCCAGAACTGGGTTCGCTGCACCTGCAATTCCATATCGTCAACACGCTGAAATTGCTCGACAAATTGGCGTTGCGTGGGTCCATCATAAGGTGGCAGCGAGACTCCCATGTAAGCCTGTAGCACTTCACTGAGCAAATAAGCGTAAGACCATCCATCACTGATTAAGTGATGCACTCTGAGAAGCAATGCGTCCCCTCGCTCACCACAGCGATACAGTGATACGCTTAACAAAGGATCGTGCTCAATATCAACTAATTGATTGGTATCGTTTTCTATCAGAGCATAGAGTTCAGCATCATCCAGCGGGCCAACATCATGCACTTTAATACCCACAGGATGCTGCTCATCAATTACTGAAAACCAGCCATCATTATCATGCGAAAAACGCATCCGCAGGTTTTCATGACGTGCGACGATCTGCTCAAAAGCCCGCTTTAATCGATTGAGGTCAAGGCCAGGCTGAACAAATAAAGCTTTCGACAACATCCAGTACCGCCGGTACTCATCACTAATATTGGGGTCGCTCAGTTTATGAACTAAACCGGCTTGAAGCACTGACAGTGGCAAGCGTCCAGAATTCAACACTGGCGCCTGTAACTCGGTTGCAACGGCTGATTTGTCAGTTATCAACGTATCGACAGGTGTAATAGCCGCCAGCGGAAGCTCTGTTATTTCAATTCCGATATTCGCTGATGCCCCTTCACCTTCCGCGAGTTGTTCAAGAACGGTTCGCCCGATAGCCATTGCCAACTGCCGACTAGCAGCACCGGAAAACACATCGGTATCGTAACGCAGCTGAAAAACTAACTGAGTGTCACTTTCCTGTACTGTCAGTAGCAAATCGTGCCGACAAACGGCTTGATCGGCATCGGTTGACAGTGCTGGATTATTACCCGCCAAGCGTTGCTCTGACCTATCTGTAAGGCCACGCCCAATATAGGCAAAACCAATCTGAGTCGGTACGCTGCCCGTAACTCGTAAGGTTTGTTGAAATTCCGTCAGACAGCAGGCTGTATTAAACTCACGGTGCACTAAACATTGCTCAAGCAGCTTGGTACACTGTTGTTGTAAACGGCTAGCATCAGAAACATCACAAGGCAGTATCAGGCTACTGGCAATCGGTCCAATAATCGCCTCTGATGCTGCGCACCGCACGGTATCCAAGCGTTCAATTATAAGCCGTGTACTATTGCCCGCGGCAGCAACCGCCTGAGCATAAGCAGCCAACATCAATGCCTCACGCTGCAGAGGTTCCTGCTGAGCGCACAGTGAAGGTAAAACAAACTGCACTAGCCCTGCCGGGCCATGATTACAACCCAAGCCGACAGGGGCCAGAGCCCGTTGTCGAATACCAAAATCAAGCGCGGGCGGGCAATCATGCAATACTTCAGCCCAGTATGCTCGGTGTGCTTGCCATTCAACAGTCCCAGTTAAAACGGTTTGAGTATTGATGTAATTAGTAAAACTCGAGGCTGCACCCGAATTCGTAAGCTCACACTCGTTTAATAGGTATGCGGCAAGCCGTTGCAAAGTATAGCGATCACCCGCTGCTGCGTGACAGCTTAGCTCAAGCTGCCGGCCTCCCTGCTCACTATAAGCCACACCGATCCGCCATAGTGACTGACCGGATTTGACTGCAGGAAAACTTACGGCAACCGGGTCTTCAAACTCAGGTGGCTCATTAACCAGCGTGAGCTGCCAAGTTTTGGCGTCAAGACTCTCTACGCCTAAACGTAACACATCATACTGGTCAATAAGTTCTGCATAG
>JAWKZG010000012.1:0-193934 GCA_041396125.1 Gammaproteobacteria bacterium
AATCTCTTCCACCCACACATTCTCCGCCGCATGAAACAATCCGTGTAGCCTGGATGGAATGCAATGGAATCCGGGGTAAACCCACACCGTTATCCCGGATTCCACACTGCTGGACGGCGCATCCCAATCGCGCTCAGCACGCCCGCTACACCTGGCTACACCGTGGCCGATGCACTGCAACTGGAATCGGCTTCTGCACCGTCACAGATTGACGACCTCCACCCCGATCACCTGGGCACGATCCGAGCCATCACCGACGCCAGCCAAACCGTGATCTGGCGCTGGGACAGCGCGCCGTTTGGGGATACCCTGCCAAATGAAGACCCCGACGGTGACGGTCAGGCGTTGAGGTTCAATCTGCGCTTTCCGGGGCAGTATTTTGACGTTGAGACCGGGCTGCATTATAACTACTTCAGGGACTATGATCCCGCGACTGGGAGGTATCTGGAGTCGGATCCGATTGGGTTGGATGGCGGGATTAATACGTTTGCTTATGTGGGGGGGAATCCGCTAATTGCGAGCGATCCATTTGGCCTAACGACGATCATTGACCAACAACCTTTACAGCCGGGCGGTATTCCAGGAGCTGCGGGTGGCGGTATGGTTGGTGGCGCAGGGATAGGAGCTGCTATTGGCAATGTATTTAATAATTGGTGGGATGATGATTATCATAATGATGAAAATTGGGTTTTAGACAAACCTATTCCTGAATCTTGCTCAGAGATTAAAGCTGATCTTCAAGTTTTAAAAGAAGCATTAAGACGTAGAGAAAGGCAATTAAGGCCGGGAGATGCCAATAACCCTATTGAAAGAGATCATAGAACTAGAATAAAGAGAATTAAAGATAAAATAAAAACTTTAGAAGAAGCTCTTAAATTTTGCGAACCAGATGACTGTAAATAACGTGACTTTATCATTAGACCTCTTGCATAAATATAGTTAAGTGCCTGATTCGACTTATACAAAAGGTCTATTAATAATTTTCCTACTATGTCTTTTTGATTCTTAAGTTTATGAAGATTGAAAATATTAAAAATCATGAGATGCATTTGTTTGAATTTAGAGGGTTTTTAAATGCTTTGGAAAAATTCTGTGGTGCTGAGTATAGTTTGTGGGCAGATGGTTTTGAAATCGAGGTTAATTTAGAATTCTCAATAAATAAATATGTTTCTAAATTGGATGGTGATTTTATATATAAATCAATTAATAAAGTTGAGTTTAAAGATATTAAGTTATTACTTGATGAGTATATATTTTATCGTCTTCCTAATATTGGGAATAATTCATACAAAAAAGAATTAGCTTGGCATTTTATAGAATATTATGGGCTTATTTCAACAGCGTTGAATGAAAAAGGAGTATTTAATCCACTTGCACAAAATCAAGAAACCATATATTTGGTTAATATAGAATCATCGTTTTATAAAAAATCCGCATATTATATTGTCCAAATAGAAGACTATGTTGTAATAACTGCGATGGGTATAAAGAAGCAAGCGTAGGTCGGGAAAGGGCAGTAACGCGCGTAAGGCGCACAAGTAGGGTGCCAATAAGCGAAGCGCATTGCACCGGATGCTTTCTTGACCATCAGCTACGCAGGCCAACAGCTTTCACTCGCCGATCACCCGCAGCTTGAAACAATCCGCGCAGCCTGGATGGCATGTAAACGCCGTCTCACGATCCAGCGATCACCTCCATCTCCAATACCACCCGAGCCGGTTCAATCGCCGCCTCGAAACGCGCCAACCCTGTCGTACCCGAGCCTGATCAGCCAGCGGCACCCGTTCATCGCTACCCGCAACACGAAAGCCGAGGCTGTCATAGTCCAGCAGCGCATACGTGCGCGGCGGCCCATGTGCCAAAACTGGCAAATTGATGACCTGGCCGCCACCTTTCTGCGCGGGAATGACGGGAATTTTGAGGTCGGCGTGCTTGGCCCTGGATTCCCGCCTGCGCGGGAATGACGGGAATTTTGAGGTCGGCGTGCTTGGCCCTGGATTCCCGCCTGCGCGGGAATGACAGAGATGTTGTTTCTATTGCTCTTTACAACGCTTCAAAAATACCTGCTGCGCCCATGCCGGTGCCGATGCACATGGTGACCATGCCGTAGCGGGGGCGGTCTTTGGGTGGCATGCGGCGCAGGCCGTGCAAGAGGGTTGTTGCGCGGATTGCACCGGTTGCGCCGAGCGGATGACCGAGTGCAATCGCGCCGCCCAGCGGGTTGACTTTGTCTGGATCAAGATCGAGTTCGTGCATCACTGCCAGGCTTTGTGCGGCGAAGGCTTCGTTCAGCTCGATCCAGTCCAGATCATTTTGTTTCAGGCCGGTTTGCCTGAGCACTTTGGGAATAGCCTCAATCGGGCCAATGCCCATGATCTCGGGGGGGACGCCGGCAACTGCGAAACCCAGAAAACGCGCCAGCGGCTGGATATTGAGTTCCTTGACCAGCGCTTCGCTCATCAGCAGCAGCGCGCCGGCACCATCGCTCATTTGCGAGCTGTTGCCAGCAGTGACCGAGCCTTGTGCCGCGAATACAGGCCGGAGTTTGCCTAATACCTCGGGGGTGGAGCCGGGGCGCGGGCCTTCGTCGGTGTCGATGATGCGTTCGCTGATAGCGACTGTGCCGTCCGCGCCGGGCTGGTAAGCATGGGTCGTGTACGGCAGGATTTCGGATTTGAATACGCCGTCAGCAAGGGCTGCCAGCGCTCGTTCGTGGCTGCGGGCAGCGAACTGATCCTGCTCTTCCCGGCTGATTTGCCAGCGTTGGGCGACTTTTTCGGCGGTGATGCCCATACCGTAAGCAATGCCGAGGTCTTCCTCGCGCTCAAAAATGCGTGGATTCATGGCAACTTTATGACCTGACATCGGCACCAGACTCATGGATTCGGTGCCGCCTGCGATCATGGCATCGGCTTCGCCCAGACGGATGCGATCCGCCGCCATGGCAACTGCATTCAGCCCGGACGAACAGAAACGGTTGATGGTAACGCCCGGTACGCTGTCCGGCAGTCCGGCCAGCAATACGCCCATCCGTGCCACGTTCAGCCCTTGCTCGGCTTCCGGCATGGCGCAACCGACAATCACATCGCCGATGCGCTGCGGATCCAGCGCCGGTGCCTGCGCCAGTACGCCACGAATCACATGCGCCAGCAGATCATCCGGGCGGGTAGTTTTGAATGCACCGCGCGCTTTGCCGACCGGTGTACGTGCTGCCGCAACGATATAAGCGTCTTGTACGGTTTTCATGATGAATTCCTCATTAATTCCTTAAGGGCTTGCCGGTTTGCAGCATATGAGCGATCCGCGCCTGGGTGGCAGGCGTCTGGGCGAGTGCCACAAACGGTTTGCGTTCCAGCGTCAATAACCAGTCTTCATCGACCTGGCTGCCGGCATCGACCATGCCACCGCACAAGGCTTCGGCAATCGCACTGCCGATGTGAAAATCATGCGCGGATATAAACCCGCCGGCTTGCATATTGGCCAGGGCTGTTTTGAGATTTGCCACGCCGGTGCGGCCAGCGACGGTAATCGGTTGTGGCAGTGGCGGCCGATAGGTCGATTCAGCCAGTGCCAGGGCGTGCGCTTTGGCAACATGCAGCAGCTCATGCGGATTGAAGATAATCGTGTCAGAAGGCTTGAGAAAACCCAGTTGTCGGGCCTGCTCAGCGCTTTGCGCTACCGTGCCCATAGCGACAGTCTCGAAATACTGTTTGATGAACGGGAACGGATCGCCGCCTTTGGCCTCCAGCGCAGCGCGCCGGGCAAATTCCTTGCAGCCACCGCCAGCGGGCAGTAAGCCCACCCCGACTTCGACCAGACCGATATAGCTTTCCAGCGCAGCAACCACATGATCGCAATGCATCAGGAATTCGCAACCGCCACCCAGCGCCAGACCGCGACAGGCCGCCACTACCGGAATACGGCTGTAGCGCAGCCGGGCCGTGGTGCGCTGAAACTTGGCGACAACCTGTTCGAACGTCGCGAAATCACCGGCCTGCAAAACCGGCATGACCTGTGCCAGATTGGCACCTACGCTGAAGGGTTCACTGGTTTGCCACAGTACCAGCGCATCGAAATCACGCTCGGCGAGCGTAATGGCTTCCAGCACGCCGTCCAGCACATCGTCGCCGATGGTGTGCAATTTGCTGCGGAAGCTCAAGATAGCGATATGCGGCGTGTCCGGCTGTCGCCACAAACGGACCGCAGCCGTCTCGAATACGGTTTCGCTGGCATCCGGCCTGGCTTCGCCCAGTACTTGCTCGGGGTAATCCTGGCGCAAATATACCGGCAGATAATGGCGCGGTTTATACACGTCCTGAGCCGCCGAATAGGAACCTTCAGCGGTATGCACCGCATCGACCGTATCCACCCAGTCCGGCAAAGGCGTGGCGCTGAGTGTTTTGCCGTTGGCGATATCGTCTTTGATCCAGCTGGCCAGCTGCTGCCAGCCCGCTGCCTGCCACAGCTCGAAGGGGCCGATCTGCCAGCCGAAACCCCAGCGCATGGCGAGATCAACATCGCGGGCAGTATCAGCGATATCGGCCAGCAGATACGCGGCGTAATGGAAGACATCCCGATGAATAGCCCACAGGAACTGCGCCTGCGGGTGATCGGATGCCCGCAAGGCAGCAAATTTACGCGCCGGATCGGGTATTTTCAAAAGTGCCTGAATGGCTTCATCCGGCTGCGTCCCGGCAGCTTGATAGGCACCGCTGGCGGGATCAAGCACCAGAATATCCTTGCCTTGTTTTTTATAAATTCCCTGCCGGGTTTTCTGACCGAGCGCGCCGCGTTCGAGCAGTGCATTGAACCAGTCCGGCAAGCTCAGCAGCGGCAGCCAGGGATCGTCCGGTAATACCTTGGCAGAGCCTTCCACCACATGTTTGAAGGTATCCAGTCCGACCACGTCAGCGGTACGATAGGTGGCACTTTTAGGCCGTCCAATAGCCGGCCCGGTGAGCGCATCAACCAGGTCGAAGCGCAGACCGAAAGCCTGGGTATGCTGCAGTGTTGCCAGCATGGAAAACACGCCGATACGATTGGCGATGAAGTTTGGCGTGTCTTTGGCGCGGATTACGCCCTTGCCCAGCGTGCGGGTCAGAAAGGTTTCCAGGACATCAATGGCATGAGCATCGGTGCCGGGATGCGGAATCAGCTCGACCAGATGCATATAACGCGGCGGATTGAAAAAGTGCATCCCGCAAAAGCGTGCCTGCAAGGCTGGCGGCAAAGCCTGGGCCAGTTGGGTAATGCTCAGGCCCGAAGTGTTGGTCACAAAATACGCTGTTTCGGTAATATACGGCGCGACCTTGCAGTACAGATCGGCTTTCCAGTCGGGCCGTTCGGCAATCGCCTCGATGATCAGATCGCACTCGCGCAGCAGGGCCAGATGCTGCTCATAATTGGCCGGTGTAATGAACTGCGCCCGTTCAGGCAGGGTCAGTGGAGCAGGCTCCAGCTTGCCGAGATTTTTAAGCGCGAGTTTAATCGGGGCGTTCAGGTCAGTGCCGTCTTGTGCGGGCAGGTCAAATAACACCACCGGAATATCGGCATTGGCCAGATGAGCGGCGATTTGCGCTCCCATCACGCCAGCGCCCAGTACGGCAGCTTTGCGGATTGCAGGTCGAATGTTCATGTGGTTGTCCTCAATGGTTCCCTCTTGTTTTACGATGCTACTGCATGCAGTCCGCTGCCTGACACAATCTGCCCTTTGACCAGTTCTTCGGGATCGAAATCGTCCACTGCGATGACCTCCTGTGTCGCCCGTGCGGCGTCTTCCAGCAAACTGGCTTCTGCCTTGGTGATCAGGGCACGGGCCAGCGCTTCTTGCGGTGTACCCTGAAAACCGGCCTGGGCCAGACGTTGTTCTATCGGTTTGGCGGCCAGCACTTTTTCCAGCGCATATTCGAGCATACCGGTGGCTTCTTTGGGGTCACGACTGATAAACATGCTGGCAGTCAGGCGGTCGCGGGCGGTTGACGGTTTCAGCAGCAGGCGGGCGCAGTCATGCCCGAGCTGGTCCGACGGCTGGCGGAAATGTCGCCCCCAGGGAAAGACTATCCGACGTAACAGCCAGCCCAGCGGGCGGGACGGGTAATGGGCCAGAATTTCATCCAGCCGCTGCTGAATCTGGTACAGCGCCTGCTGGCAGTTCCAGTGCAGCAGTGGGACATCTTCAGCCGGCTGGCCGTCATCGTGGAAGCGTTTCAGCACACAACTGGCCAGGTACAGATCGCTCAGAATATCCCCGAACCGGGCCGAGAGTTTTTCCCGCCGTTTCAGCTCGCTGCCTAGCAGCAGCAGCGCCAGATCGGCGGTCAGCGCGAAATTGGCACTCATGCGGCTGAACTGGCGGAAATAATAGCGCGTGGCCGGACTGGCATTGGCCGGTGTCGCGGCGAACCGGCCTGCGCTTATATTATGCCAAAACGCCCGCCCCAGATTGGTGCAGAGAAAACCGATATGACCAAACAGTGCCCGGTCGAAGTCGGCCAGCGCCTGCGCTTGATCGGGGTTCTGCGCGGCCTCCATTTCCTTGAGCAGATACGGATGGCAGCGAATGGCACCCTGACCGAAAATAATCAGACTGCGAGTCAGAATATTCGCGCCTTCCACGGTAATCGGCACCGGTAAGCCCCGGTACGCGTTCAGCAGGTAATTGCGGGGGCCGTCACAAATGCCTTTACCGCCATGAATATCCATAGCATCGATGATGCACTGGCGCATCCGCTCGGTCGAATGATATTTCAGAATCGCCGAGATAACCGAAGGCCGCTCGCCCTGATCCACCGCCGCTGCAGTAATCTGCCGGGCAGCATCCAGCAGATAGGCATTGGCGGCGATTCGTGCCAGCGGTTCCTCGATGCCTTCGAATTTGCCGATCGGCAGTTTGAACTGCTTGCGTACACGGGCATAAGCGCCGGTAAAACGGGCTGCGGCCTGTGCGCCTGCTGTGCTGGTGGAAGGCAGTGAGATCGAGCGGCCGGCGGACAGGCTTTCCATCAGCATCGACCAGCCCCGGCCTACCCCCTGGCGTTCGCCAATCACCCAGTCCAGCGGAATGAAAACACGCTGGCCGCTGTTCGGGCCGTTCATAAATGCCTGCCGGGTTGGATCGTGGCGGCGACCGATTTTAACGCCGGGTGTCTGGGTCGGAATCAGCGCCAGCGTGATACCCAGATCTTCAGTTTCGCCTAATAACTGATCCGGATCGTACAGGCGAAACGCCAGCCCGAGCACGGTCGCTACTGGCCCCAGGGTGATGTAGCGCTTGTTCCAGCTGATCCGCATGCCCAGTACGCGTTTGCCCTGATGCTCGCCGTAACAGACGGTACCACGATCCGGCAGACTGGCAGCGTCCGAGCCGGCTTCCGGCCCGGTCAGGGCAAAGCAGGGGATCTCGCGGCCATCGGCCAGACGCGGCAGATAATGCTGTTTCTGCCGCTCGCTGCCGTAGTGCAGTAATAATTCTGCCGGCCCCAGCGAGTTTGGTACCATCACCGTGACCGCTGCCGACAGACTGCGAGTGGCGATTTTCAGCACCACCGAGGAATGTGCCAGCGCCGAAAAGCCCAAACCGCCGTACTCTTTGGGGATGATCATGCCGAACAGACGCTGTTCTTTGATGAATTGCCAGGCCTCTGGCGGCAGATCGCGCTGCTGGTTGATCTCCCAGTCATTCAGCATGCGACAGAGTTGTTCCACCGGGCCATCCAGAAAGGCCTGCTCTGCCGGGCTGAGCTGAGGTTTGGCAAGGGCGAGAAACGCATCCCAGTCCGGTTTGCCGGAAAACAGCTCAGCATCCCACCCCACCGTGCCGGCTTCCAGGGCTGCCCGCTCAGTGTCGGAGATTGGTGGCAGCACACGCTTGAACGCCCTTAAAGCCGGCTGGCTGATGAGCGTGCGCCGTAGTTTGATAAGCGGATTATCCATCAGAAACTCCTTGCCAGTTTTCGCTGGCTACTTGGCATATCGCTTCTTTGTTCTTTAGAGGGGATTTTGCCCCTAAAGTTAGCTAATGGTGCTGTTAATCCGATACCTGGTTTACTGAGCCCGCTGCGCAAAGGCTTCTTAATGACCTGTTCAGGACGGGCTTATGGGGTTTTATCAGGGTCAAGATAGTCCGTCATCCAGCGTTGGTAATCATCCGCCCGTGTTACCTGCTTGATCAGCTCGTTAGGGGCGATATTTGCCAGATATTTAGGCGCTGTGCCATTGCGTAATGCCTGTAGTGTCGTGAACACCGCTTGCACCGCGGCCATGAACGGTTGATGACCCTGCAGGCAGATTCTGACGCCCTGGGCGGCCAGATAATCCCGCTCCATCAGGGCGGCGGGAACATTGCCCAGGATCAGCGGCAAGGTCACGCTGGCATGCAGTGCTTCTAGCTGGTCGCGGGTTTTGACGCCTACGACAAAAATGGCATCGACCCCGACTGCCTGATAGCAATTGACGCGTTCAATAAGTTCATCCGGCCCGGCCAGACCGGCATGAGTGCGTCCGGCAATAACCAGATTCGGGTCGCGCCGAGCTGCCAGCGCTGCCTTCAGTTTACCTTCGGCCTCGGCCATGCTGAGTAAACGTGCTTTGCCCTGCTGGCCAAAAGCTTGTGGCAGATCGGTATCTTCTATCGACAGTCCGGCTATCCCTGCATTTTCGAGTTCTTCCACAGTGCGCATCACATTCAGCGCATTGCCGTAACCGTGATCGGCATCGACCAGCAGAGGCAACTCACCGGCACGGCTGATGCGATAAGCCTGGTCAGCAAAGTCCGACAGCGTCAGGGTAATCAGGTCTGGCGCGCCAAGTACGGTCATAGACGCGATGGAACCTGCAAACATACCCATTTCAAAGCCGAGATCTTCGGCAATCCGGGCCGAGATGGGATCAAACACCGAACCCGGATGGAGGCACTGATCGCCTGCCAGCAGGGTACGAAAGGCTTCGCGTCGTTTAGTCCAGCGTGTTGGCATAGGTCTCTCCGTATGCGTTTAGTGGTTGATTATAAGTCGAAACAAGTTGATACCTGAATATATTGGGCGGTTGTTGCGGCACTGATCATCGCCATGTCGAAGCTATCTGCGAAGCGTGTATAGCTATGAGCCAAGGCGTTCTACCGGGAGGGCTATTAAGCGGCAGCGTAAACCTGTATGTCTGCCGTTGTGCCGACGGTGCAGAGACAACCTCGTAGCGCGGGTAAGGCAGGACACAGTGACGTGAAAAATAGATGGCTCGGGCAGCGGCAGTCGGAGGCACCGAAGCGCGCCAGAGCGATGGTAAGGTGCTGAGCCTGCGCCAGTCCGCTGGCCCAGTGGTGTTCAAGCCGGGCACCAGCCGCTTGCAGCCAGACGGCTACGGGATTGACATAGTGGCGCAGATAATCAAGGTGCCAGTGCGGTTGCGCGGTTCCGCGCAGATGCCGATCCAATCGTGCCCGTAGCCCACCAGGGCCCAATGCGCTGCCGACGTAGAGATAATAACCCGGCTCGATAGTCAGCCAGCCGAGTTGACCGATCCG
The DNA here is from genome assembly GCA_041396125.1 of Gammaproteobacteria bacterium. GTDB lineage: Bacteria > Pseudomonadota > Gammaproteobacteria > Competibacterales > Competibacteraceae > JAWKZG01. Next base: position 9,518 of record JAWKZG010000012.1, read on the forward strand.
CACGCTGGCGTGGATGTCGCTACGCAGAATCAGAATATAGGTTCCTGCTTCTTGCGGAAAATGTGCAGGCATTATTGCGCTATCAATACAACGGCAGTTCTGTATTTTCCAGTAACGCCGCCAGATTGGCTTTGCCTTTGGGCGACTGCGCGGTGCGGATCACTTCTTCGGTCAGGTGTGGTGCGAAGATATTCAGAAAATCGTACATATGCTGGCGAATGAACGAACCGCGCCGGAAAACGATATGGGCGGTACTGACCTCGAATAAATGCGAGGCATCCATGCAGTGCAGATCCGTGTCCAGCGTTTTGTCATAGGCCAGTGCTGCGACAATACCCACGCCATGACCGAGCCGGATGTAGGTTTTAATAACATCGGCATCGGTCGCGGTAAAACTCACTTCGGGGCTTAGTCCTTCGCTGCGGAAAGCGGTGTCCAGCGGTGCACCCGGGTCGAAGCCGAAGGTATAGGTAGCCAGCGGATAGCGGGCCAGTGCGGCCAGGGTTAGCGGGTTTTCCTGACTCAAGGGATGGCCGGCAGGCACCAGCACGGCTCGTCGCCAGCGGTAACAGGGCAGCGAAATCAAGTCCTCGAAATAGGTCATGACTTCGGTCGCAATGCCAAAATTGACCGTGCCTTTGCTGACCTGATCGGCGATCTGGGACGGCGTGGCGAGGTGAAAATGGATTTTGACGCGCGGATAGCGTTGCGAGAAGGCCTGCACAATCGGTGGAAACGCATAGCGGGCGACCGTGTGCGTCATCGCCATGGAAATATCACCACTGCCCGGATCGCTGAATTCCCTGGCCGCCCGGCGCAGTGATTCGATTTCAATCAGCACCCGGTCGGCCTGTTCGATCACGGCTTCCCCGGCTGCCGTGACGCGGGTGATCTGTCGCCCCCGGCGCTCGAAAATCTGCACGCCCAGCTCGTCTTCCAATTGCTTGATCTGCTTGCTGACACCCGGTTGCGAGGTGTACAGCTTCTCGGCGGTGGTGGACATATTCAGGCCGTTTTTGGCCACCATGGAGATATAGCGTAACTGGCGGATGTTCATGTCATGTTATGCATTTTAGGAATATGCCATGAGTCTAAATGACACCACAAGACTAAGTCCAGCCGAACCTTGCTACCAGTCCGCCTGTCTGCATAAACCTGTCTGGATAAAGACGCGGGTACGCTACCGCCGGGTGTGTCAGGTGAAGCTGTATTCCTGCCAGGGCATTTTATCGACGGGTACGTCCTGCAGCAGTTCCAGCAGCGTGCTGTCACCGTAATACACCGGGGTGCCGTCCTCGCGTTGTGCCATCAAAACCACCGGCACACTACCAAAATGCGGCTGCAGGCTTTCGATCGCCATATCCGCTTCGCCTGGATTTTGTACCAGATCAAGCCCGAGGAGCGCTATCACAAACGGAATACCCTGCATGGAAATCGCGGCGGCTTGTACTTTCATGTTGACTCCAAACGGTTGGTCAGCTTTTGGCGGGTTTTTTGTCTTTGATATAGACGACTTTGGATTTTCTATCGACCTCGAACAGGCCAATGGCGGAAGCCAGTTCCCCCAGTTTCTGATAACCGTAATTGCGCGGATCGAACTCCGGTGCCTGTTTGGCGATATTGTTGCCGACCGGGCCTAAACCGGCCCAGCCGTTATCATCGGATAGGGCTTCAATCGCATTGCGAAACAGATTGACCAGTCGCGTATCCATGCGGAGTTTATTGCCGGGTACGGGTTGCGTTGTGCTTTTGGACGATCCCGCTGGTTCCGCTTTACTGCCGATCGAACCTGATTTGCTGACGACAGGTTCGAGCTGCGAAGCCAGCACATCGGTAAAAATAAATTTATCGCAGGCAGCCACAAACGGTTTCGGTGTTTTGCGCTCGCCAAAGCCATACACCAGCAAACCTTCCTCTCTGATGCGGGCTGCCAGACGGGTAAAATCGCTATCGCTGGAGACGATGCAAAAACCTGCAAAACGGCGGGAATGCAGCAGATCCATTGCATCGATGATCATCGCGCTGTCGGTGGCATTTTTGCCGACGGTATACCGAAACTGCTGGATAGGCTGGATCGAGTGTTCCAGCAGGGTGGGTTTCCAGCTGCCCAGATTGGGGGTCGTCCAGTCACCGTAAATCCGTTTGACGCTGGCTGTGCCGTATTTGGCGATTTCCGCCAGTAGCGGTTCGATCAGTGAAGCCTGTGCATTATCGGCATCGATCAGAACGGCCAGCCGGTCTTGTGCAGAAGCGCCCTGCGACATGATGATTCTCTCCCTGCGAGTTGAAAGAATAGATTAGCAGATGGTTAACAGGTATCTATTATTTTCATTATGGTATTTGCATTATGGCACAGGCACTGTGCGAACAGCGCTGTGCCACTTAACCTAACCGGTGCGGATCTCAGCGACCGTACAATAAATCCGGAATCCACAAGGTAATGGCGGGGAATGCAATCATCAGGATAATAGCCAGAATCAGCACCAGTACATAAGGCAGGGCCGAACGGGAGAGCGATTCAACAGAGCAGCCGGTCAGGCGCATAGCGACGAATAAATTGACACCCAGCGGTGGCGTCAGGAAGCCGATCTCGCAGCACAGCACGAAAATAATGCCAAAATGTACCGGGTCTACGCCCATGCCAGTCACGACCGGCAATAGCACGGGTGTCAGCAGGATAATCTGGGCGATGGTATCCATCCACATACCGACGAAAATCAGCACCGCACAGACCACGAGCAGAATGACGTATTTATTGTCGGACAGGCTGGCAATCCAGGCGGCCATATCCTGCGGAATATTCTGCAGGGTGAGGATCTGACCGAAGATCGTTGCGGTGGCGATGATGACCAATACCGAACCGCTGATAGTCGCGCAGAACAGGAAGGTCTCTTTAAGCTTGGTAAGGCTCATCTCGCGGTAAATGAACGTCGAGACAAACAGCCCGTATACCACTGCCACGACCGCCGATTCGGTGGGTGTAAATACCGAGGCGTAAATACCGCCCAGAATGATAACCGGTGCCAGGACAGCCCATATCCCGCGTCGCAGCGCGCGCAAAAACTCGCCCAGATCCACCACTGAATCAGCCGAACGATAGCCATAGCGGCGGGACAGAAAATACGCTGTCAGCGTCAGCATGATCCCGACCGCAACACCTGGCAGAATACCGGCGGCGAACAGCTGAGGAATCGAGGTCTCGGAGCTGACGCCGTAGATAATCATGGGCACCGAGGGCGGAATCAGTATGCCCAGCGTGCCGCCCGATGCAGTGACGCCGCCGGCGAATTGCGCCGAATAGCCCTGTCGCAGCATGGACGGGATCATGATCGAGCCGATAGCGGCAACTGTTGGTGGCCCTGAACCTGAAATTGCAGCGAAAAACATGCAGGCCAGAATCGTTACAATGGCCAGTCCGCCGTAGGTTTTGCCGATCAACGGCATGAAAATCGCCACGATCCGGCTGGATAGGCCGCCACGTTCCATAATCGCGCCGGCCAGAATGAACAAAGGGATGGCAATCAGCGGAAACGAATTCAGCGCCTCGAACAGCACCTGCACCAAGAACGTCAGCGGCAGATCGGCAACGACAATGGCGACCAGCGAGGCAATCCCCATCGCAGTAGCAATCGGTACGCCCAACAGCAGACAGATGACAAAGGAAATACTGATAGCGAGACCGACACTCATGGTTTTGACGTCCTGTCGCTTGAGTGATTTGCGTTAGAGCTGGCGATCTCGACTTCTTCGGCAGCCTCGCGCTCTTGTTCGCCCAGGGTTTGTTCGACGTAATCCGGGCGCAGCAGATTGACAAATACACGCAAAGTGAACACCAGAAAAATGACCGGGATAGGCAGAAAGATCCACAACATATTGATATCGGTGATCATGGATCGGTACGGGTATTCCAGAATGGAACCCAGATACATAATCCCGCCAACCACCACTACCGCATTGAAGCCGATCCAGAGCAGATCGCCGAGCTGCAGCAGGAATTTAGCCAGCACGGGGGGCAGCAAACGCAGGTGCGCGGTAATGCGGATATGGTGAAAACTCACCGTCGCGTAACTGCAACCCAGCCAGCAGAACCAGATAAACAGGAACCGTGCCATTTCTTCCGACCATTCGATCGGCAGGTTGAACACGAAACGGGACGCGACCTGTAAAAACACCACTGCGACCAGCAGTGTCAGCAAAACAATGATGGCTGCGCGGTCAAACCAGTTCAGCCAGCTGAGCAGTCGTTTCATAAGCGATCAGGGATTATTTCGAGGCTTCCACCAGCCGGTCAAGTAATTCCCGGCCACCCACGCGTTCTTCAAATTCCGGCCAGACCGAACGGGCTAGCTCGAAAAACGGTGCCCGCTGCTCGGAGGTCAGTTCAACCACCTCCAGCCCGGCTTCCTTGGATTTCGCCAGACCTGCCTTGTCACAGGCAGCGGTCAGGCCCCAGGAATATTCGCCTGCTTCGCGCCCGGCCTGGAGAATGGCATCCTGCTCTGCCTCGCTCAACGACTGAAACTTGCGGTCATTCATTACCACCATACCGAAGCCGGTGAACAGATTGGACGTCGTCAAATGCGACTGTACTTCGTAATATTTCAAAGACAGCACATCGCATGGCGACATATCGGCACCGTCCACGGTTTTCTGCTGCAGTGCGGTGAACAACTCGGCAAAAGCGACCGGCGTCGGCGCGGCCCCCATGGCTTTATAGGTGGCGTTCATTACCGGGCTGCCCGGCGAGCGGATCAGAATGCCATCGAGATCGGACGGCTGCTTGATCGAGCGCTTGTCATTGATCAGTGCCCGTGTGCCCCAGGCGGTGGTGTAAATGACCCGCATGCCAGTGGCTTTGCGGAAACTTTCGAAAATTTCGTCGCCGACCGGGCCGAATACCGCTTTCTGGGCCGACGGAATATCCTCGAACAGGGCTGGCAGGCTGAAAATATCGATGGCGGGATAGAACTGCGCCAGATTATTGCTGGATACAATGGCCAGATCCTGCGCGCCGAGTTGCACGGTTTTAGCCTGGGCGACATCGTTGCCGAGTTGCGCGCAGCACAACGTATCTACGGTGATCGATCCATCGGTCAGCTCGGCGACCCGCTCGGCGAAACGCAAGGCACCTTTATGGTAGACATTCTCGGCGCTGGAGACATGCCCCAGCTTGAGTACGGTTTCAGCGTGTACCGGGCTGGTTAAACCCGCTATGGCTAAGAGACTGGCTGTAAGTGACGCGAAATAACGCATGGTTCATATCCTCCTGCGTGGGGTGAAAAAATTCAGACCTGCGAAAAAAGATTCGGGTAGGCAAACAAGGCCGCCGAACCACCGGTGTGAAGAAAACTACATTATCGTTTTTGGCTGAAAAACCACTGGTGGATTAAGCCGGGATTGTTCCGCCATCCCTTTGCCTGATATACCGGTCAAGCAGAATGCCTTCGGTACGGGCGGTTAGCGCTAATGCTTCGGCTATCTCCGGCGCTGGGTTATACGCCACCGACGTAGTCGGAGAAGCCACCACCCGATCACGGGCAATACCGGTTTTCAGGCCGACATACCCGCTGTGGCCCGCCAGCTGATGCACGGCCTCTTCCTGTTTTTGGCTGTGGCTGGCGCACGCTGATGCCGTAAACCGGAATGCCGGTATTCGCCCTTCCAACTCTACCACCAGCAGGCCGGCCTGGGTGCGCCGTGGCGCGTGTACCAGCCGTCACCGATTCTGGAGTGCGTCGTCATTCGCCTGCTGCAGCAGTTCCAGAGCAGCGTTGACGTAGCCCAGTGCACCGATAGTGGAGCCGCCACCGGGATAAATACGCCTTGCGACCACTTCCAGAGCTGTTCCGTGTGTTGCCGACCCAGTGCATTCATATCGCCGGGCGGATGGAACGACAGTTTGGCACCCAGCAGACGATCGAATAAGACATTGCCTTGTATTTCATAAAATCTGAAGTTCTGGTTCAGCCACCTCCGGCGTTCCAGCAGTATTCGCACTGCAGGCCCAGTTTAGCGGCGGCGGCGGTCTGGCGGCCGTGATTGGTCTGTACCGCACCCTGGGTTACCACCGTGTCAGCGCCCCGGCCAGTGCGTCGGCCATTAGAAATTCAAGCTTCAGGGTCTTGTTGCCACCGCTAGCCAGACCGGTGCAATCGTCACGTTTGATAAACAGATTGGGGCCGCCCAGCAACTTGGATAGATTGGGCATGGGCTCTCAAGCGGTGTTGGCAGCGTGCCAAGCGAGATTCGTGGAAAGCGTGCGAGGTGCATAAGATGTCCTCTGTAGGAATTGATGCCTTTCAAAGTAGACTAAATAGGACGCACTTGGAAATGCTAAGTGTGCACAAAACTATCCCTGTTTTGCATAACGTAAAGTCAGAGGTGACGTCGATTTTTTATTTCTTTGTTTTTTCCAATAAAAATTGCCACAGCGATTCCACGCCGGGCTGGTTTTTTCAACCGAACGATAAAGCATCAGGCGCAGGGGGATATTCCAGTCGGGCGAACCGGCCCGTACCAGCTCACCTCGACAGATGGTGGCGCACCGAATTATGCGGTAACCAGGCCATGCCATGACGCGCTACGATCATCGCTTTAATGGCCTCAGACAGCGCTGTTTTTCATAGTAGCGCACCAACCAGCAGGGTTATGGCTGCCGCACAGCAGTAGTCATCGACGGCCCAGGAACGAATTAGCTGCATAAGCCATATACGATACCGGGGTGTCAGTGGCACCGCAAGGGTAAATCGGGTTGCCTGGGCATCAGCTGACACTGAATCAGTTCATCATGCCCCAGCAGTAATGAGGGTAGTGCTCGGCATCCAGTAATAATGGAACTTGCGGATGGGTATAGCAGATCAGAAAATCGCTTTCACCTTCGGTCAGATTCTGCACACAATCGTGCAGATTGCCGGCGATCATGCGGGAGGATTTTACTCCCAGCGCGAACTCCACTTCATGCAGCCAGACCGGAAAGAAATCCAGCGCGATACTGTGGGTTGCCGTGAACAGCAGGGTCTCATTGCCGCGCCGCCAGTCACCGCGCAGGTGATCACGCGCCTCATACAGCAGGCGTAAGGTTTGTTCGGCGGTTTCGAGAAACTCTTTGCCGGCCCGGGTTAAGGTGGTTGGATAGGTGCTGCGATCCACCAGCGGCATACCGAGCCAGCGTTCCAGTGCCCGAATCCGGCGGCTGAATGCGGGTTGGGTGATATTACGCTCTGCCGCCGAGCGGGAAAAACTGTGGCTGCGCGCAAGGCTGATAAAATCTTCTAACCATTTTATTTCCATCGGCAATTTGAAGTCTGATGTACTGAGGTTTGATGTGAAAATCCCATCCTGAAACTTTTGGCAGTCCTGTGTAGGCATTATCGCACCAGTAAAGACAGGCCGGTAGAGACCCGGTAGAGACCCGGTAGAGACAGGGATAAAAAAAGCCGGCCGGGCTTGTTTCAAGCAATAGCGCGGATCTGGCCGGGCTCTGCCAGGATGTCAGGAAAAGTCCACAGCGCTGGCTGCTGTATGCCAAAAAATGGCATGTTCATATCACTGGTATCACCGAGTGACCATAAACCCGAATGAATCACTAAAACGGGCGGTAGCGGGTTTGTGATGAAACCGGCAACGGCCGGTTTTCACTGGGTGCCTGCCCGAACTGGGCGCGGTAGGCCCGCGAAAAACCCGCCAGTGAACTGAAGCCGCACTGATTCGCGATATCGGTCACGCTCAGTCCGGACTGTTGCAGTAATGAGCGCGCCTGTTCCAGCCGCAGACGCCGGTAATAGATGCCTGGTGTAGTTTGCAGCCAGCGCTTGAACAGACGTTCCAGCTCCCGCAATGATAAACCCACCCCGGCCGCGAGTTGCGCAGTGCTCAGCGTGTCTTCCAGATGCTGTTCCATCAGCGTAATCGCCTGAATAACAGCTTGATGCGCCGGTGGTAATCGCTGCGATAATGACAGGCGCTGGTTATCGCTGCCGCTGCGCATGCGGCCATACACAAACTGATCGGCAACAGCCGCTGCCAGGGTCTGACCATGCTGCGTGCGAATCAGGTGCAGCATCATGTCCAGACAGGCCGTGCCCCCAGCCGCAGAAAAACGCTTGCGATCCGTGATAAACATCGCCTGACTGGCCAGTACACGGGGAAACTGCTGCTGGAATGCGGCCAGATATTCCCAATGCACGGTGGCCTGATAGCCGTTCAATAAACCGGCCCTGGCCAGCGCATACGGGCCGGTATCGACGCCGCCCAGCAAGACACCGGTGCCCGCCTGTCGCTTGAGCCAGGTCAGCAGGGTGGGGGTTACCGTGCGCTCCGGTTCAAAACTGGCGATCACGGTCAGCATATCCAGCCTGGGGATGCCCGTTGTGGCTAATGCGGTTTTGGCGGCGCTCGCAACACTGTGCTGCACCATACTGACCATGCCGTTACTGGATGGCACCGGCTCGCCCTGTTCCGATAGCAGATACCACCGATACAGCGTTTTCCCGCTGACCCGGTTTGCTACCCGCAAGGGCTCGGAGGCTGATGCAAACGCCATCAGTGAAAACCGGGGCAACAATAAAAAACCAATGTGATAAGCAGTATCCATAAGACGGGATCGACGCGACGCTCAATGATGACGTTAATTGCAAAATGTTTGACGAATTATATCAATACCTGCTGCCGCAAATTGCTATGGTGGATCTATAAAACCTACCGAGGAGACTGCTATGAACCGCGATGTCATCATTACCTGCGCGATTACCGGCGCGGGGGCTACCGTTGGCAAGCATCCCGAGCTGCCGATCACGCCTGAGCAGATTGCCAATGCCGCTATTGATGCTGCCAAAGCCGGCGCGGCGGTGGTGCATTGTCATGTACGCGAACCGGACACCGGCCAGCCCAGCCGGCGGGTGGATTTATACCGGGAAGTGATGGAGCGGATTCGGGCGTCCGGGGTAGACGTGGTGATTAATCTTACCGCCGGGATGGGCGGTGATCTGGAAATTGGTCCCGGTGAACAGCCGATGGATTTCGGTCGCGCTACCGATCTGGTCGGCCCTCTCACCCGGCTGGCTCATATCGAGGAATTACTGCCGGAAATCTGCACCCTGGACTGTGGCTCGCTGAATTTCGGTGATGGTAATTACACCTATATTTCCACCCCCGATATGCTGCGTGCGGGCGCGCAAAGAGTGCGCGAGCTTGGTGTAAAACCCGAACTGGAGATCTTCGATACCGGCAATTTCTGGTTTACCGAACAGCTTTATCGGGAAAATATTCTGGACGATCCACCTTTATTGCAATTTTGTCATGGGATTCCCTGGGGTATGCCGGCCGATGTCGGCATCCTGAAAACCCTGGTGGATCGCTTACCTGCCAACGCGGTCTGGACCAGCTTCGCGATCAGTCGCATGCAAATGCCCTGGGTCGCGCAATCGATCCTGCTGGGTGGGCATGTCCGGGTCGGTCTGGAAGACAATCTTTACCTGGATAAAGGGGTGTTTGGCAGCAATGCGCAATTGGTCGAGCGGGCGCGGACTATCGTTGAACTGATGGGTGCAACCGTCGTTGGGCCCGTGCGTGCGCGCGAGATCATGGGATTAAAGGCGCGCGGCTGAGAGGGAACATTACCTGAGTCATGACAATGAGCAATATTAAAACTTTCGGTATTGCCGGCGCCGGTGTGATCGGTGCGGGTTGGGCAGCGCGGGCTTTGGCGCGGGGACTGGATGTGGTCGCCTGGGACCCGGCGCCGACAGCAGAAACGCAGCTCCGCGCCAGTATTGCCAACGCCTGGCCGGCACTGGAAAAACTCGGCCTGCTGCCCGGCGCAAGCCCGGATCGGCTGCGTATGTGCGCGACCATCGAAGATATGGCCGCCAGCGCTGATTTTATCCAGGAATCCGCCCCCGAACGAATGGACCTGAAAACCAGACTGCATGCCCAGATTGATGCGGCGGCAAAACCCGATGTTCTTATTGCGTCCAGTACCTCGGGTCTGTTACCCAGCGAGTTTCAGGCCGAGTGCCGGCAACCGGAGCGGGTGATTGTCGGCCATCCGTTCAATCCGGTGTATTTGCTGCCGCTGGTGGAAGTGCTGGGCGGCCAAAAAACCGCCCCCGACAGTATTCAGCGCGGTATGCAGATTTATCAGTCTTTGGGTATGTATCCGCTGCATGTGCGCAAGGAAATCCCCGGCTTTCTGTCGGATCGCTTGCAGGAAGCACTGTGGCGTGAAGTGCTGCATCTGGTTAACGATGGCGTGGCCACCACGGCAGAACTGGACGCGGCAGTAGCTTATGGCCCCGGTCTGCGCTGGGCGTTCTGGGGGACTAATCTGACCTTTCATCTGGCCGGCGGTCAGGGCGGGATGCGCCATATGCTGTGGCAGTTCGACCCCAGTTTATTTTCCTGGACCAAACTGGAACCGCCGCCAATCACCGAGGAACTGGTCAACCGCATGGCTGAAGGCTGTGAGCAACAGGCCGACGGACGCTCGATCCGCGAGCTGGAGCAATTGCGCGATAATTGCCTGATTGCCATCATGCGGGCGTTACAGGAATACGACGTCGGTGCCGGCGCGGTGCTGAATCGGGATGCGGCTAATCGTGCGGGAGCGGAGCTTTCATGAACTTCGAACTCAGTCACGAACAGCAATTACTGATCGATACCGCCCGTGCGTTTGTCGAACGCGAACTGTATCCGCACGAAGAGTTGGTCGAGCGTGCAGACCGCGTGCCGCCGGAACTGATCCGCGAGATTCAGCGTAAAGCGATTGAACTCGGCCTGTTTGCCGCTAATCTGCCGGAAGACATCGGCGGTGGCGGACTGAGTGCTTTCGACATGACACTGCTGGATCGCGAGCTAGGTCGCGCCAGTTTTGCCCTGCACTATCTGGTGGCGCGGCCCAGCAATATTCTGCTGGCCTGTACCGCTGAACAGCGCGAGCAGTATTTACTGCCGTGTATCCGAGGCGAGAAAATCGATTGTCTGGCGATGACCGAACCGGATGCGGGTTCCGATTTGCGTGGCATGAAATGCAAGGCAGACCGGCAGGGTGATAATTACATTATCAACGGCAGCAAGCATTTCATCAGTCACGCCGATCTGCCGATTTTGTGATTCTGTTCGCCGCTACCGGCGTTGAAGAAACCGCCCGTGGTCCACGCAAGAAAATCACCGCGTTTCTGGTCGACAAAGGCACACCGGGATTCACCGTGCGTGCAGGTTATCATTCGGTTTCGCACCGCGGTTATCATAATTGCATTCTGGAATTCACTGACTGTTGCATACCGGCCAGCCAGGTTCTGGGCGAGGAACATAAAGGTTTTGAGGTCGCCAACGACTGGCTGGGGCCAACCCGTTTGCAAGTCGCCGCCTGTTGTCTGGGCCGTGCCGAGCGGGCCTTGAGTTTGGCGCTGGAATGGGCCGGAACGCGCAAGCAATTCGGTCAGCCCATCGGCAAGTTTCAAGGCGTCGGGTTCAAAACTGGCGGATATGAAAACCCGTCTGGAGGCGGCAACACTGCTAACGCTGCAAGCGGCCTGGAAGACCGATCAGGGCAGCGCCACTGATCTGGATTACGCCATGGCCAAGCTTTACAGCACCGAAGCGCTGGCGTTTATTGCCGATGAAGCGCTGCAGATCCACGGCGGCATGGGGCTGATGACAGATCTGCCGCTGGAGCGTATCTGGCGCGATGCACGGGTCGAGCGTATCTGGGAAGGCACCTCGGAAATCCAACGACATATTATTTCACGCGATTTATTGCGGCCATTTTGGCGGTGATACGGGAATCTCTCCCACTCCTCTTTGCCAAGATGCTGCTGGCGAATCGGCCTGTCGAAGACTCCTGTTATCTGCACGTCGGATAGCGCTAAACGGAACAACACCTCCGAATGATGTGCTTCACTTCACCCAGCCCCAACACTTTTTTTGCATATTCTACAGATTGTTGCAGCAAAAGGTGTTTGGGTACTAAGCGTTCAAGAAAACGGCTTGATCGCCTTGCTTTTAGTAGCTGAGCACCGTTGTGTCTTCAGCAAATAACGCAGGCCAGGTAACATCTGAACCGCCCACTTCTACGCCGGCAATCAGATCGTCCTTGCTCAGGCCACCGACATTCTTCATGCACATGGGGCAGACGATCACCCGGCCACCCACATTCATAAAAGCCATGAGCTTTTCTTTCAGAGACTGCCCACTGACATGCTTGTTTTCGGGTATATTTTTATCTGCGATCCTGACAGCTTCAACATTCAAAAAAATCGTAACCGGTATCTGCTTTTGTTCACGGACTTTGGTGCTGAATTCGATGGCCATGGCTGCTCTGTTCAATTCATCGCTGCTCAAATTGACGAACAGTTTTTGGCCGTCGTCACTGGCAAAAATGCTTTGCGAAAAAAGCATACAAAGGAATGACAAAATTACTATGATATTTTTTTTGCTAGTCATGAATTACTCCACTTTGCCCGGTGTTGATCGATTTAGGCTTCAGACGGGCTATCCAAGCTTATATATTATTATATTAAAATTTATTAAATCATAAAATATTAATTTTTAATTTTATATGCTCCCCAATATGTTATTACCCTCCGCTCAGATGCTGCCAGCATGCAATCCTTGAGGTAGATTGAGCAGGGCTTACCGGCCATAATAGAGCCAGATGCAGCCACCTGCAGCAAGACGATTAACGCGGCACTTGACCGGTGAAATTACCAGCGATCGGCATCCACGGAAGCCCTTTATGAACACCGCCCTACAGCGCTTATTACAACCCCGCCATATCGCCGTCATTGGTGGGCGCGAGGCTGCCGAAGTAATCCGCCAGTGCGAACGGGTCGGTTTTGCAGGTCCGATCTGGCCGGTCAATCCGAAACGTGCAGAGCTGGCCGGGCGAGCTTGTTTTGCCCGTATTGCTGATCTGCCGGCGACTCCTGACGCAGTGTTTATCGCTGTACCGCCGCTGGCGACGGTGCAGGCGGTTGCCGAGCTGGCAGCGCTCGGTGCGGGCGGCGCGGTTTGTTACGCGGCCGGATTTGCGGAAGCGGGTGGGCAGGGCCAAGTGCTGCATGAGCAGCTACTGGCGGCGGCAGGCAAAATGGCATTGATTGGCCCGAATTGTTATGGGCTGCTCAATTACCTGGACGGTGCGGCGTTATGGCCGGATGTGCACGGTGGCAATACGGTCGAGCGCGGTGTTGCGCTGATTACCCAAAGCGGCAATATCGGCTTGAATCTCACCATGCAGCAGCGCTCGTTGCCGCTGGCGTATCTGATTTCACTCGGCAATAGCGCACAGCTCGGTGTGCCCGAGTTGATTCAGGCCTTATTGCAAGACTCCCGCATCAGCGCTATCGGCCTGCATCTTGAAGGCTTGCGCGATGTGCCCGCGTTTGCCGCTGCCGCCGGTGCTGCGCTGGCTCGTAAAATCCCTATTGTTGTGCTTAAAACTGGCCGCTCGGTGGCTGGTGCGCGGGCGACGCTCAGCCATACCGGTTCACTGGCGGGTTCCGACACTTTGTATAACGCGTTGTTTCAGCGTTGCGGAGTGGCTCGGGTCGATACGCTGGCCGAGTTACTGGAAACCCTGAAATTTTTGCACAGTGTTGGCCCTCTGGCTGCACCCAGTCTTGCCTCGCTGAGTTGCTCTGGCGGTGAGGCCTCGCTGATTGCTGATTTGGCCGAACCGCTGGGGTTGGAATTTCCAGCTCTGAGTGCAACCCAGCGTACTGAATTGCATGAGCAGTTGGGTGATCGGGTAACGCTGGACAATCCGCTCGATTACCACACCTATATCTGGGGCGATCTGACCCGCCAGACAGCCTGTTTCACGGCGTTGCTGCGTGGCCCGCAAGCGGTCAATGTGCTGATCATGGATTATCCCCTGCCCGCCTGCGGTGAAGACCAGCATTGGCTGACCACGGAACAGGCGCTGGTTGCCGCGCGCGACGCTACCGGTGCCCGTGCCGCTATTGTCAGCAGCCTGCCGGAAAATTTTTCGCTGACGGCCCGTGAACGCCTGCTGGCGCAAGGTATTCCACCCATGCAGGGTTTGCGCGAGTGTCTGGTCGCGCTGCATGCGGCAGCCCGGATCGGTCAGGCGCAACTGCAACCGCGTCAACCGGCGTTGCCTGTGCTGCCGACTCTTGCTGGCGGCGTTTTTAACGGCCCGCGCCGGGTGCTGGACGAATGGCAGTCCAAACAAGCCTTGGCAGGATTCGGTCTGTGTGTGCCGGACGGTCAGTTATGCAGCACATACAATGCGGTCATGGTGGCCGAAAGCCTGGGCTATCCTGTGGTGCTGAAAGCGGTCTCCAGTCAGTTGGCCCATAAGACCGAAGTGGGTGGCGTGGTACTGAATTTACACAGCGCAGCGGATGTGCAGGCCGCAGTCACCAGACTTGCGCCGCTGAGTGATACGCTGCTGCTGGAGCGTATGGTCGACGATGCCGTGGCCGAGTTGCTGGTCGGGATTCTGCGCGATGCACAGTTTGGACTGGTGCTGGTGTTGGGGAGCGGTGGCGTGCAGGCTGAACTGCTGGCTGATGTGCGCCAGCTGCTGCTGCCGTGTCATTCGGATGAGATCCGGCAGGCTTTGCTGAGCTTGCGGCTCGCGCCATTGCTGACGGGGTATCGCGGTCGGCCAGCGGCTGATCTGGACGCTGCTGTCGCTGCTGTTCAGGCCATTAGCGGTTATGCGCTGGCGCATCAGGATGCGCTGCTGGAACTGGATGTCAATCCTCTGCTGCTGCGCCCTGCCGGCCTGGGCGCGGTGGCGGCGGATGCGCTGGTGCGGCTGGGCGCTGATCTTTAGTTTTCCAAAAAGATAAGGGCAATTTGCTCAATCAGCCGGCATCGACGACTATCATCAATAGGATTTACGCAGCTATGCGCCGCCTGCCGCCGATCGGCGTAAGTCCTGATCAAAAAACCTGCCATATATTACGGAGCCAAGCAATGTCTGATGTACTCAGCACCGCCCGTCGCGGTGCGGTTTTGGAAGTCACCCTCAACCGACCCAAAGCCAACGCGATTGATACCGCTACCAGTCGCCGCATGGGGGACGTATTCGCTGCCTTTCGGGATGATCCGGAACTGCGCGTGGCGATTCTGACCGGTGCGGGCGATAAATTCTTCTCGGCTGGCTGGGATCTGAAAGCTGCGGCTGCCGGTGAAGCACCGGATTCGGATTACGGCGTCGGTGGTTTCGGCGGTCTGCAGGAATTACCGAATTTAAATAAACCGGTCATCGCGGCGCTGAACGGGATGGCGGTAGGTGGCGGTTTTGAGATTGCCTTATCCTGCGACATGATCCTGGCCGCCGAACACGTCCGCTTTGCATTGCCGGAAATCAAAGCCGGCACCGTGGCGGACGCCGCTTCGATCAAATTACCGCGCCGCATCCCCTATCATGTGGCGATGGATTTACTGCTGACCGGCCGCTGGATGGACGCCCAGGAAGCCTGGAACTGGGGACTGGTGAACGAGATTCTCGACGCCGATCAATTAATGCCAAGAGCGCGTGAACTAGCCGATTTACTGGCTTCCGGCCCGCCGCTGGTGTTTGCTGCCATCAAGGAAATCGTGCGCGAAAGCGAAGGCGTGCCGTTTCAGACCGCCCTGAGCCGAATCACCCAGCGCGAGTACAAAACCGTCGATGTGCTGTATTCCAGCGAGGATCAGAAAGAAGGTGCACGGGCCTTCGCCGAGAAACGCGAACCGGTCTGGCGCGGGCGGTGAGCAGCGTTATTGCTGCGCCCGTTTAGGCGAGCTGCATATTTGTAGGAAGAGCACGATTGCAAAACAGTCGTTCTCAAACAGGGCGTGGTTTAGAATACGTTGTCATGTTAACTCTATTTGCAAATCTGACGTATCGTCGGTTGTTTGCCGCGCAGGTGTTGTCTTTGATCGGCTCGGGACTGACCACGGTGGCGCTCGGGCTGTTGGCTTATGATCTGGCCGGTGAGCACGCCGGTGCGGTGCTGGGCACGGCCCTGATGCTGAAGATGGTCGCTTATGTTGGGGTTGCGCCGGTAGCAAGCGCTGTCAGCACTTATCTGCCACGGCGCAGCCTGCTGGTCGGGCTGGATGTCTGCCGCGCTGCGCTGGTGTTTCTGCTGCCTTTTGTCGATCAGATCTGGCAGGTTTATCTGCTGGTGTTTGTTTTTCAGCTGTTCTCGGCGGCGTTTACACCGACGTTTCAAGCCACGATCCCCGATGTGTTGCCCGACGAAGAGCAATATACCAAAGCGCTGTCATTATCCCGCCTTACCTACGATCTGGAATCGCTGCTGAGTCCGCTGCTGGCCGGTTTGTTACTGTCAGTTATCAGTTTTCACTGGCTGTTTGTCGGCACTACGCTGGGGTTTATTGCCTCGGCGGTGCTGGTGCTGTCTGTAACCTTGCCAGCGGTCATAGCCAAAACCGGATACGCGCCTGATGATGAGCGCTTCAGTCGCCGGGTCATGCGGGGTATTCGCATCTATCTGGCAACGCCACGTTTGCGCGGTTTGCTGGCGCTGAATTTTGCGGTGTCCTCGGTAGGGGCCATGGTTATCGTGAACACCGTGGTTTATGTGCAGGTTGTGCTCGGCGGCAATGAGCAAACCTATACTACCGTTTTGATGGCCTATGGCCTGGGCTCCATGCTGGTAGCGCTGCTGTTGCCGCGACTGTTGGGCAGTATCAGTGCGCGCCGCACGATGCTGAGCGGTGCGTTCGTGCTGGCACTGGCGGCTGGAATCGCTGCACTGGGGCCGACATTGCATCAGGCCTGGCTGATCTGGCTGGTGTTGGGGGCGGGCTCGGCGCTGGTGCTGACGCCAGGAGGCTTGCTGCTGCGTCGTTCGGCCCAGCCGGAAGACCGGGTTGCCCTGTTTGCCGCGCAGTTTGCCTTATCGCATGCCTGCTGGCTGATAACCTATCCGCTGGCCGGTTGGCTCGGTATCGCGGCGGGACTGGATATCACGTTTCTGGTGATGGCTGGCGGCGCGCTGGCCGGTGCTCTACTGGCGATGCGGTTGTGGCCTGCGGGTGCCGATGCGCTGGAGCAGCCGCACGAACATACGGCGCTGGAACATGAACATCTGCACGTACACGATGAACATCATCAGCATGAGCATGCCGGCTGGGAAGGGCCGGAACCGCACCGGCATCCGCATCGGCATAAACCGTTGCGGCACCGGCATGTGTTCGTGATTGATGACCATCATCCGATCTGGCCGCAACAGTAGCTCTGTATTACCCGCTGTCGCGCAGGATTGACATCCGCTCCGGTAACCAGCCGACCCATAAGGAATCACCCACCTGGTCATTTTGCAGCTGCTGGCCGAGAAAGGGATCAAGCACTGCCTGCAGCAGAGTGTCCTGGCCCTCGCCAATAGCAATACTGACTGCCGTGCGACTGCCTTTGAACAAACGCTGCACAATTCTGCCGGGCAGTGCATTGGGCAGAGATGGCCGTTCGGTAGAACACAAGATGCTTTCCGGGCGCAGCGCGATCTCGACGGTCTGCCCCGGCTGCGGGCGGTAGTCGTTGTGGGCCTCGGCGCGCAGCTGGGTGCCGTTCCAGTCCAGGATGATCTCGTCGCGCTCGTCTATCCGTTGTTCGCCCCGGACGGTGCAGGAGATCAGATTGGTATCGCCGATGAAATCAGCGACGAAGCGATTAGCCGGGTAATGGTAGAGGTCTTCCGGTGTGCCGTCCTGCATCACCTGACCCTGGTTCATGACCACGATCCGGTCGGACATGGTGAGCGCTTCTTCCTGATCATGCGTGACGAAGACGAAGGTTTTGCCGGTGCGCTGCTGGATGGATTTCAGCTCCACCTGCACTTGACCGCGCAGTTTGGCGTCCAGTGCGCCGAGTGGTTCGTCCAGCAGTAACAGCTTGGGGTCAGGTGCCAGTGCGCGGGCCAGCGCAACCCGCTGGCGCTGCCCGCCGGACAGCTGATCAGGTCGTCGTTCGCTAAAGCCTTCCAGCTGTAAAAATTCGAACAGTTCCGTAAGCCGCTGGTCAATCTCGGCCCGGTTCCTGCCTTTCAGCTCCAGACCGAAGGCGACATTCTGGGCGACGCTCATATGCGGAAACAAAGCATAATCCTGGAATACCATATTGACATCGCGCCGGTTTGGCGGCTTGGAAGTCACGTCTTCGCCGCCCAGTATGATGCGGCCCTGGTCCGGTGTCTCAAAGCCACCCAGCATGCGCAGCGTGGTCGATTTACCGCAACCAGACGGGCCGAGGAAGGTCACGAACTGGCCGGTTTCAATCGTAATATGCAGATCAGCTACCGCCAGCACGCTGCCAAAGCGTTTGCTGACGTGCTCGAGCTGGACAATCGGGTACTTAGGGTCTGTCATGTGCTACCAATTCATAGTCTCAGTCGTTAAGCCCTGGGAGTCGTGGGGCGAATGATCGGGAAAGACGGTCAGGAGGTCCGCTCAAGCCGACGCAT
Organism: Gammaproteobacteria bacterium; assembly: GCA_041396125.1. Taxonomy (GTDB): domain Bacteria; phylum Pseudomonadota; class Gammaproteobacteria; order Competibacterales; family Competibacteraceae; genus JAWKZG01. The sequence continues at coordinate 27,964 of JAWKZG010000012.1, forward strand.
CGAGCGCTCGGCCCATAGCCCGAGAATGGCTGTCAGGATCAAAACCACGGTGGAAATAGCGTTGATTTCGGGCGACATGCCGGAGCGCAGCTTGGCGAAGATCAACACTGGCAGGGTTGGTTCATAACCACCCAGGAAAAACGAACGCACAAAATCATCGAAACTGAGCAGCATGCAGAAGACGCCCGCGCCGATCAGCGCCGGGCGCAGATAGGGCAGTGTGACCCGCATGAACGCGATGAGGCTGTCCGCGCCCAGATCGCGCGCCGCTTCCAGTTGACTGGGCGGCAGTGTGCTGAGTCGTGCCATGATCACCAGTGCCACGAACGGCACATTGTGTACCGTATGGCCAAGAATAATTGCGACCATGCCGGGTTCCAGCTCGATCAGACGGGCGAAGATACGCAGGGAAATGGCCGAGATAATGCCTGGAATGACGGCTGGCAGGCAGGTCAGCGCGAATACCAGCAGCTTGCCGCGAAACCGGTTCGGGCCGAGAAACGTTGCCACCCACACGCCGATGATCAGTGACAGCAGCGTGCTGACGAGTGCAATAGTCATCGAGAAAGCAAACACGCCGAGCACTTCTGTGTCGCGAAATACTTCGGCGTACCAGTTCAGCGTCCAGGCTTTGATCGGAAAGCCGATGAAGCGGGAATCCTTGAAACCCATTGTTACCATAAGCAGCAGTGGCACGAACAGATACACCACGAAAGCCCAGTAGATAACCGATAAAAAGATGCGGGTTTGCGCGGTCACTTGAGAATGCCCTGACCTTTACGGCCCATTAATTTAAGAAACAATGCGGTCAGGCTCAGCGCGCTGATCAGCATGATACTGGCGAAGGCGGCACCGGTCGGCCATTTGTCACCGGCAACGTGAAAAAAGCCGGCGATGGTTTCAGAAAACACCGTGGAACTGGGGCCACCGAGCAAGACCGGCGTAGCGTAAAAGCCGGTTGAAAGCAGAAATACCAGGGTGCAGCCAGAGGCGATACCGTCTTTGGATAAAGGCAAAATGACACGCCAGAAACGTGTCCAGGGGCCGGCCCCCAGATCGGCCGCCGCTTCGCGATAGCTGTTGGGAATTTTTTCCAGCGCTGAATACAGCGGTAACAGCATGTAGAGCGAGGTCAGGTAAATGACCCCCAGGCCGAGCGAAAAGTTCGTGTACATAAAAGGAATCGGCCGTTCGATCAGTCCCAGCCAGCTTAGCGTGAGATTGATAAAGCCGCGATTGCCCAGCAGGATCATGATGGCGTAGGTGCGCACGATCTCCCCGACCCAGAACGGCACCAGCAGTAGCAGCAAAAACAGCAGCTGACGCTGGCGGCTGACATGCTTGGCCAGATAGTAGGCGACCGGATAAGTGAGGATCAGTGTGATCAGGGTTAGCGCCGCCGAAAACACAATCGTCCGCGTGTACGGGATAATAAAAATCGATTCTTCGAAAAACGCCAGCCAATTCGCCAGTGTCCACTGCGGGGTCTGCCCTATCGAGGGCGGATAAGCGTCCAGAAAACTGATCTTGAACATTTGCAGGATCGGGCCCAGATTGGCCACCAGCACCCAGATCAGCGGAAAACTGGCCAACAGCCAGAAGCGTCGTCTTTCCGTTTTCAGCAGCGTTGCCGAGAGGGCCTGATAGCCTGGGCTAAGTGCCAGTCGCGCCCAGATAGTACGGCGCGACGAGGCAGCCGGCAGCGTGCCAGCATGCTGTTCGAGTTTACTGCTCATAGAATGAAACCAAGGGATATGCCCTGTTGGTGCCAGCCTCAAAAGGGAAATAATCGGCGTGCTTCCCTCGCCTGAATGCGTGCGTCAGGCGAGGGAATAGCTCTTGTTGTGTAAGGCTGGAAGCCGACTTACGCGGCTTTGACTTCTTCCACCGCCGGGTCGACCAGATTATATTTCATCTCGTTGGCCTCGGCGCGGAAGAACTGCAAGCCGGCCAGTTCTTCTTCGGTGAACGAGGCAGCCCGGCGCTCCAGCTCCGACAGGTGCTGGTCGGCGCCTTTGAACGTGGAGATGAAGCCGGAGGCCTGCGTCATCGCCGCACCGATCTCGGGCCGGGCCAGGATGGCATCCAGCAGCCGGTAGGCATTGTCTGCATTGGGGGCGTTATTGGCCACATTGAAGTTGTAGACAAAGCCGTATGTACCCTCTTTCGGAATCGTCATGTCGACCGGAAAACCATCCATGATCAGCTTCGAGATCGGGCCGGACCAGGCGTGCGCCAGCACGATATCCTGATTGATGAACATCTGCTGCACTTCCGCTCCGGCATCGTAGAATTTGCGCACCATCGATTTGTTCTTGATCATGAAATCGCGGGCTTCCTTGACGATCTGGGCCGCTTTCTCGGGATCGTCCAGATAGGCGACCATATTGCCGTCATAACCGAGATAGAGCATCACGATCGACATCATGTCCTGGATGATATACGCCGTCTGACCCTGGTATTTCGGGTCGAACATGACATCCCAGCTGCGCACTTCATCGGCTCCGACGATTTCGGTGTTATAGGCCAGGACTTCGGCCCCGGACAGGATCGGCACGCCCCACTTCTGGCCGTTCACCACGGTCCAGTCCGCATCGGCATAAACCGGGTTGATCGTTTTCCAGTTTTGCAGTTTGCCTGGATCGAACGGGGCCAGCAGTTCAGAGTCGATGAACTGGCGAAAGCGATGGCCGGCAACCGTAACAATATCCACTGTCGGATTGGGGGATTCGGCCTGCAGCAGATTGAACTGCTTGCCCTGATCGTCAACCAGCCGGATATTGACCTTGATGCCGGTCTCCTGCTCGAATTCATCCTTGAAGTCATCCGGAATGAAATTGGCGTACGTCCACACATTGACTTCGCCGCTGGCATGCGCCCGGCGCGGTGTCAGAATGGCCGGCCCGGCCCCCAAGAGAGCACCCGCGGTGCCCAGGGCAGTCGTTTGCAGGAATTGACGTCGGTTGGTAATCAGTTTCGACATAGCCATCTACTCCTTCTGAGAGAGGTGTTGTTATTCAAGTGTACCCGCTACGGCTCAATTGGCTGAGCTGTGCCAGTGTCATCTGCTCTATGCCCAAGGCGTTGAGCAAATCATTTTCGGCCGTGAAATCACGGCCATACAGCGCTGAAAAAATGCGAATGCCGGCTTCATGCAACACGGCCGGGCAGTCCGCCAACTGGCCCAGCCGGGCCGTAACCACCAGGCCGAAAGGCACATCTTCCAGCACATAGCGGCTCTCCACCGTGCTGGGGCCGCTGCCGCCTCTGCCCTGCTCATGCATGGCCTGATTCATGTCGGCCACCGAGCCCAGCGGCACATGAAACGACAGATGGAAATGTTCGAAGATGGTCCGCACCGACAGTCCCAGTGCTTCGGCGATCGCCAGACGCTCGGTATCGAGTGCTTCCAGCAGCCGGCCCACCGCCGGGGTGACATTCTGCCCCTGGCTCCATTGCTCGCCGCGTTCCATCCGGGTCAGATTGCACAGCGCAATACCCATATGATTCTGTGGATTGAGATTGCTCAGGGCGATGGCCAGCAAGCCCTCGCGTTCGACAAAGCGGTCACCGAACAAGGTCTGGCAAATAGCCAGTCCTCGCTGCTGTGTACTGCGGGTACCGTCGCAATATCGATTTTCTGGCGAATGGTCGAAACCGCGACTTCGGTCGGGCTGAGCTGGCGTCCGGAAGTTACGGTGGTGCCCCAGGCGACGATAGGAATACTGAGTCCTCTGGCCGCCAGCAAACGCGCCAGATACAGCGCACCGAACGAGGCATGCGAGCTGATCAGCACGGTTTGGCCGGCGCTGATATGCGGTGCAATAGCGTCCATGACCGTTTTATGACCATTGGCGGGCAAGGCGATCAGAATGGCGTCGGCGGCCTCTACCACAGCTTGCGCGCTGGTGGCCACGGTCGGGTGAAAATTGCCTTTCAGTGCGCCCTGCGCCTGCAGCACCGCGTTGGTGGCGAGTGCCTGGGTACGCTGCCCGGAGGGCGACCACAAGCGGGCACGATGGCCGTTATGTTCCAGTAATGCCGCTGCACCGTAGGCAATCGCGCCCGCTCCTACGATACCGACTTCCAGTGATTGATCCGTCATGATGCGCTGGCCTCGGTGGTTACCGGTTCGCCTAAGGTGTGCATCAGGCGATTCGCCCAGCCGAACAAGGCCGTGGATAAAATCAGATCGAGGATTTCTGCCTCTGTCAGCCCGGCTGTCTGCAAGGCGTCCAAATCGGCCTGGGACGTCTGCGGCGGGCTTTGCGAGAGTTTCAGCGCGAAATTCAGAATAGCGTTTTGACGAGGCGTATCCAACTCGGCCTGCGCGCCGTCGGCAAAAATCCGCTGCATCACGCTGTCGTCTTTGGTCAGCTGGTTATAGCGGCTGGCGTGTACCGCTGCGCAGTAAATACAGCGATTAATAATGGACGCACCGACCGCGCCGATTTCACGTTCCGCGCGAGACAGACCGCCGCGGTTGTACATGATGCCGTTAAACAGCGGCGTACGCGGTTTGAGCGTTTCCGGATCGTGTGCCAGCACCAGCACATAGTCCGAAATTTTGGTGTTCGAGGGTGTTACCTGCAGGGCATCCAGCTGTTCGGCGCTGGCATCTGCCAGAGTAATGGGAGTGACATAAGGCCGCCAGTTGGGGACAACGGCGGTAAAGTCCCGAATCGTTTCGCTCATGCCCGTGCTCCCAGCAGTTGCAGTCCGGCCACCAGTCGGAGCTGGTAATTCACAAACGCGATAATTTCCGACAAACGCACGATATCGGCTTCCGTCAGACCGGCGTCACGCAGGGCCTGGATGTCGGCGCGGCTGGCGTCTTTGGGCGTTTGCGTCACCAGATCGACATGCCGGATCAGCGCGGCCAGCCGGGCATCGTCGAAATCAGTGCTGGTCTGGGCCGGATCGGCCAGACGCTGGAATAGAGCAGCGTCAACACTGACGATCTGCGGGTAAGTTTGTTGGTACTGCGCGGCGAGTTCGGACACATTGTTCAGCTGCGCAATGCGACAAGCCAGCGCGACCCGTTCGGTCGGGCTGATGCCGCCTGCTGTCTGCGGATTGAGTGCGGCATCCTGGGTAATCTGTGTCAGCGCAAAAATATCGGCACGGCCTTGCAGCAGCGTTGCCAGATGGCTGTCGGGTGCCACCCCGGCCGCCTTTGCGACCGTATCTTCTGTCTTTGTTGTGGTGTTGCTGGTTGTCATGCAATAACCCTGTTTAAACATCAAGTAATCATGCTTATTACCAGGCGATGTGTCAAACAGGGTATTGCAAACAGAACGCTATCAAAAAGTGGGGCGCTCAGACTGCTGCCCCGGAACGGTAACTGCGTCTGCGATCCCTACGGTGTGCTGGCAATCCTGACACCGGAAAAAGATTCGAAGGTGCTGGTAAAAACGGCACCCCGCTACCCCAAAAAGCAATGAAAGATCTAGACAATGAAGCTGCTGCCCGTCAGTTAGCAGGCAGCATGGTTGTCAAAGCTCGCTGGCGGTCCACTCGTCGCCCAGCAGTTCCGGCTTGGCGTAATCGACCAGGCGTTGCCAGTGCTGTTCGATGTCGCGCTGGTAAAATTCGGCTGCCAGCGACTGCGCCAGAAAACGGGCGCCTTCGCTCACCGCCGGGATGTCGCCACTGATTTTGCCCAGGCTGAGTGTCGCGCCATAATTAAAACAGTGAATATCCTGCAGCCAGGGCGCGTCGCCCGGCTGGCGTTCCTGAAACGCGAAATTATCCGCCAGATACGGAAACAGGCCGAGTTCCTCGTAGGCCAGTTCGGGCGGCGGCGTGTAGCGATCACGCCAGAGCAGAATCTTGTCGGCGTAACCGTCCAGTTCCGTGCGGGCGGTGGGATCAATCATGAAGCCGGTGCCCAGGATAATAAAATCGGTTTTCAGACGTGCCCCGCGCACAGTCTCGATCAGCAGTTCCGAGCCCTCCAGCGTTACCCGCTCAATGCCGGCATCGAAGTGAAAATAGGCATTGGGGTGGCGGCTGACCCGCAAGGTCGAACCGCGTGGAGACGGCGTCTGGGTGGTAAACGAATAATGCATAAAACGCCAGCGCCAGGCATCGTCAAGCACCGGAAAACCGGCGCTGAAACCGAACGAGCCGATCCCCATCATTTTATTGATACGCGGCATTTCCTTGCGCCGGATCAGATGGCGGACTTCAGCCGCACCGGCTTCCAGTGCCTCGGCGGCATTGTCCACAGCCGAGGCACCAACGCCGACGACTACCACCCGCTTGCCACGCAGGGCGGCAAAATCAATAGGGTCGGATGAATGTGCCCAGTAAGCACGGGGCAGGCCCTGCATAAAGCCGGGAATCGTCGGATAACCAATGCCCTCGCGGCCGGTCGCCAGAATGACTTTACGGGTCAGCACAAACGCCTCATGTGCACCGCTGCCGCCGAGTTCCAGTTGCAGCAGACCGTCCAGCGGTACAATCCGTTTGACCTCGACCTTGTTTTCGACCGGCAGCTCCAGCACGGTCCGGTACCAGTGCAGATAGGCCATCCACATCGGCCGCGGGATTTTATCCAGCGCCTCCCAGGCGGCAGCGCCGTATTGTGCTTCGTACCAGGCACGGAAGGTCAGCGAAGCCATGCCATAGGCCGGTCCGGTCAGCTGCTTGGGCGAGCGCAGCGTTTCCATGCGGGCGTAGGTCAGCCAGGGGCCTTCCAGACCGGGCGGGTTGCGGTCGAAAATACGCAGATTGCGAATACCGCTGCCCAGCAGGGCAAAACTGGCCACCAGTCCGCACATACCGCCACCGATCACTACGACGTCGTGTACCTGTTCGACGGCTGCATGCTGTGTGGCCGGCAGCCAGTTAGCCGGTGGATAACAAAGACAAGCGAGGTCGTGGCGGACCCGCTGCTCCAGCGCCGCAAGGCCCTCGGTCGCTTCGATACTCATGTGTGGGCGTCCCCTTAGTTTTTACGCTTGGAAATGCGTGCAGAGTATACCGTAGCCCACCGCAATCGTTTTACATCGTCACCTACGAAGTTAACTGCCAGTAAAGCTGTGGCAGGCGGCGCGGTAACTCATTGGCGTGACGCAGCAGGGCAAAGCCGTTGCGGCCGAACAGATGCGGTAAATAGTCTTCCGCCTGGTCATCTATCGTGACGCAGAATACCTGCAGACCGAGCCGGCGCGCCTCGATCACCGCCATGCGCGTGTCTTCCGCGCCGTAACGACCTTCGTAGCGATCCAGATCGTTCGGCTTGCCATCGGTCAGTAACAGAAGCAAACGCCGCTCGGCGGGCTGCTCGGCCAGCAGTTTACCGGCATAGCGGATGGCCGCGCCCATGCGGGTGTAATAGCCGGGTGAGATGGCCTGGATACGGCCGCGGGTCTGATCGTTATAGGTCTCGTCGAAGGTTTTCAGGATATTGAATCGGACCTGAGTGTTGCGGCGGGAGGAAAACCCGTACAGCGCGAAAGCATCCCGGCTGGCGCTTAGCGCTTCGCTGAATAAAAACAGACTGTCACGAATCACATCAATGACCCGGCCGCGATTGTCCACCCAGGTATCGGTAGACAAAGACAGATCGGCCAGCAGCAGACAGGCCAGATCGCGCCGGTCGTGATGTACTGCGCGGTACAGACCGCTGTTTGAGTGGGCCTGGCCCCGGCGCTGATCGCAGGCGTGTTGCAACCAGGCGTCCAGATCAATTTCGCAGCCGTCCAGCTGCCGCCGACGCCAGGATTTCAGTGGGGCCAGCAGCGCAAAACGCTGTCGCAATTGCTGCGCGCTGCGGCGCAGGCGGGGCGGCAGTTCGCAGGCCGGGGCCTGACTGGCAAGCAATGGTTGCAAATGACAATAATCCGTTATCAACTGCTGTTTGCGGTAATCCCATTCCGGCAGCGGAATACCTGTGCCTACGGCCTGATCATCGTTGCTGGAGGCGGGCAAGTCCAGATCGAAACGAACCTGGGCGGCCTGACTGTCGCCACTGCGGGCAATACTCAGCACCTCCAGATCATCGGCAACACGGGTCGAGTCAGGGTCGTCGCTGTCATCGCTGGTGCGATCCACCGCGACATATTCGGTCCAGCTGAACAGACTTTCCAGCCGGAAGGCCAGCAAGCCGTCCTGCCCGTCTGGATCATCCACCCGCTCGGCCCGGCGGCGTTTGCGGCGACCTTTGTTCTGCTTGGAACCGTTCGCATCACCGGCAGTCGGTTCCTGTGTTGGACGGCGGCGTCGATCAACAGCGCTTGGCGGGGCTGGATGCAGCCATAAATACACCGGCTGTGGTGGCCGTCGGCTGGGCGGTAAGACGGCTACGCTGCCCGGTATTTCCAGTGCCTGGCGGAGCGCCTGCTCGACCGCCGCTTCGGCGGCAGGCAATCGGTCCGGTTCGATACGCTGTTGCAGCAGTGCGGCCAGCAATTTCTGGTACCGCGGCTGCAGGCCAGGAAAGCGGGCCAGCGCGGCGGCACACCAGCGCTGATTATCGCTGAACCAGTCGCTGCCCAAGTTATTGGCCGCATTATTGTTCACGTCGTCGGCCACGTCGTCGGCAACGGCGGCCAGTGCGGCCAGCCAGACATACAGATCGCGGTTCAGTGCCGGGCTGGCAAACAGGGCGAGTGTATCCGGCAGACGCAGAGACTCGCCATCGCGCCAGGCCAGTTCGACCTGCCGACCGCTGCCGGCCAGACGCTGCAGCCAGGAGCGCCGGGCTTTGTGGGCGGTGGCCGTGGTATTGTCTACGCGCAGCGCCGGATCGCCGCCCAGGGCGCGAAACAGCACAGCAATCTGGTTGCGTACCTGAACCAGCTGGACGGCCGCCTGCGGGTATTGCCGGCTGGCGGCGCGAGTGATCAGTTTGTGCCAGTATTGGCCGACGTGTTCTTCCATAGCGACTCGTTGCAGGATTTTTGCGGGCGTTGAATTTTCGGATGTTTAAGAGAACGCGGCGGCTTCGCTTCGCGGTCGGAGACCTCCAGTGCGGCCAGCCCCTGCACCCAGTGCAATAAGGGGCCATCAGGATTATCGCGCTGGACCTGTTCGCAAGCACTGATACACACAGTGCATTGCGTGCAGGTAAACATTTTGCGCTTGATCGAACGCGGTTTCAGCCGCATCGGACAGGCATTATCGCAGGCTGCGTTACAATCCAGGCAGGCGCGGGCACGGTTGCGATCATAGGCCACTACCAGGGCGGTTTTATTGCCCATCCAGGCGATGCTCTGGAATAAGCCCGCTGCGCAGACATAACGGCAAAACAAATGCCGGGCGAAGGTAAATTCAAGCGTAAACGCAAGCGTTGCCACGCCCAGAAACAAGGCCTGATTGCGCGGCAGATCGAAATTCAGCAGATTGCTGTAAACCTGCGCCGGTGGCAGCAGATAGGTTAACAGTGTAACGGCCCAGAGGGCAGCGAAACTGATCACCGCCAACCCCAGCAGCGGCCAGTAGCGGCGATCAGGTTGTCGCAACCGGCCATCCGGCTGGCGTGCCGGTAATGGACGTTTTTCCCACAGCGAGGGTTTGCCGCAAGCGCGCTGCATAAGCTGGTTAATGGTCTCGACGACCGAATAATGCGGACAGAGCCAGCCGCAATATAAACGACCATAGCGCCAGGCGATCCACAAGCCGCCACCGACCAGCAGCAGAATCGGTAAAAAGCCTCGCCAGAGTATGTTCCAGGCGGCCATCAGCGGTCCGATTTCCGCCCGTTGCAAGGCGTCCAGTCCCAGCGTCCAGTTGTGGCCCAGCAGAATAAAATGACCCAGAGTCAGATCCAGTCGGAAGATATCCAGTGGCGGCGCGAGCACAAACAGTGCAAAAAAACCGCTACGGGTCAGCCAGCGCCGGTGATGTCGTTGCATGGTTAATCCTACAGGTTTACAAGACGTTGCTGTAACAGCATTTTATTAACGCAAATAGGCGCAGGGCTGGCCTTGATATGGATCAACCCATGGATCAACTATAAGGCCGGGGGCTATACTACTAATGGTTTAAACCGCGCGGAAGACCTGCCATGAACACCCCTGACCCAGAGCTTATTATCAACCAGATTGTCGATTTGTATGACCGTTTCGGTGCAGCGACTTATGGCGAGCATATCAACCAGATCGAACACGCGGTGCAATGCGCCCGACTGGCACAGCAGGCCGATGCCGATGCGGAGTTGATCAGCGCCGCCTTGCTGCACGATATTGGTCATCTGCTGGATGCGGTAGACGGCGAACACGGTAATTTCAAACATGATAGTTTCGGGGCTAAATTTCTGGCGCGTGATTTCGGTCCGGCGGTGAGTGAACCGGTTCGTCTGCACGCGCAGGCCAAGCGCTATTTGTGTCGTGTGGAAGCGGATTATTACGACTGTTTGTCGCCGGCGTCGAAATTCTCGCTGGAAAAACAGGGCGGCCTGATGACCCCTGAGGAAGTCCGTGCGTTCGAGCAGCAGCCGCACTTCGCCGCTGCTGTAGCGTTGCGTCGCTGGGACGATCAGGGTAAAGACGAACAGCTCAGTTCCGGCAGTGTAGCGGCTTTTGCACCGGCATTGCGGGCCGCTCTGGCGGCGGCACGCCGGGCATGACAGTGATGTCGCTACCGTTGCTGCAAACTGCCCGCATTGACAGCAGCAGACAAATCCTTCAGCTCGACTGGTCGGATCAGACCAGCGTGCGGCTGCATGCGCTCTGGTTGCGCGATAACTGTCAAGGCGACTGTTGCCGCCATCCCGGTAATGGGCAGCGCCTGCATACGGTGCTGGATTTACCGGCAGCGGTCGAGCTTGCTGCGATTGATCTGACTGTGCCCGATACTCTGAGCGTACAGTTCGGGCCGGATGGACATAACAGTTGTTTCAGTACCGACTGGCTGTATACACAAAGCTGCGACAGCATCCCGGCCCGTGAATCCGGCTGGCTGGCAGATTCAATTCAGGTCTGGGACAGCCGTTTACAGCTCGCGCGTGCGTCTTATCCCGTTATTCGGCAGGACAACACAGCGCTGGCCGACTGGCTGACGGCGATTGTCCGTGACGGTGTCGCGGTGTTAACAGGTTGTCCACTGGGAAAGCGGTACGGTGGCGCAGGTCGCCAACCTGTTCGGAGCGTATCCGGGAAACCAGTGGCCGCTGGTTGATGTGCGATCCGAGCTTAATCGGTCAGCCTGGCGTATACCGGCCTGGGTTTGCAGGTACATACCGATCAATCCCTACCGCGACCCGACGCCGGGATTACAACTGTTGCATTGTCTGGCCAATGACGCCGAGGGTGGTGATTCGGTGGTGGTTGATGGTTTCGGGCCGCGCAGCAATTGCAATCTGAAAACGCAGCGGACTTCGCGCTGTTAAGCCGGTATCCGATTGCCTTCGGTATCGATGCAGGCAAGGACTGGCTGCGCGCCGAAACGCCGATGATCGAACTCGGTGCCAACGGCGAGCTGCGCGCGGTACATTTCAATAATCGTTCCATCGCGCCGTTATCACTGCCCTGCGGAAGTTCATGCCGGATTATTACGCTGCTTACCGCCGCTTCGCAGAAGATTCTGGCCCGTCCCCGGGCAGGCGTATGCTTCAAGCTGGTGCGGAGAGTTATTTATTGTGGACAATCGCCGTGTGCTGCACGGGCGGACTGCATTCGGGTACTGGTAGTCGTCATCTGCAGGGTTGTTACACCGATCACGACGGACTGGCCAGCACCTTGCGGATGTTACCCGGACAAGCAGCCGCTGAAGCGGTGGGCAACCAGTTGCCCACCTTGCCATTCTAAAGCTGACTAAGTATTTCCCCGTCGTCGCCCGAACCGCAGCACTGCCAGTCCCAGCACCGATCAACAGCCCCAGTCCCCGGGTACTGAGGGTGGGGATGTCGACGAGGTATGGCGGAAGGCAACGCGCTGATCGCCAGGCCGCCGGATCGCGGATCCGGCGGGCCGGAGGCGGCTTCGTTATCCTTCGCTCGCCATCGTTGAGTCTGAAACTGACGGTTGGCACCGGAGTGTTGTGGTCAACGCTCACGTCGAACTGGTGTAAAACGTCTCGGTGGCCGGATCGTCCGGGGTGGTCGGGCCGTATTTGCGATAGAGCCGACTCGGCAGTTCGTCCAGGCCGTAGTAGAGACACCGTGACCGTCGCACTGGCACAGGGAGTTCAAAGCCCAACAAACCGAGCAGGTAATCCAGCCGCGGATCGAACCCAGCGCTCCTGTTTGATACTGATCTGCTCAATCGGTGCACAGGCTTCCTCGACCGTCAAGTCAGATAATCACCGGTGAGCGGGTTGGGCAGAGAGGCGACGTGGCCCTGGAGAAAATCGAAGAGACCATCGGAAATTGCCATCGCCGCCATTAGGCGCATTGATCTCGTCGCTGTTACTGATGCCATCGCCGTCGTCATCGCTGGTCGGTGAGGTTGATAGCCGATCGGCGTGGCGCTGGTGGTTGCTGAAAAAACGACGGTAACGTCCTGCGTATCGTTGGCCGTGGTCAAGGTGTAATTCGCGGGTATTGAGTGCTGTTGATTACCACCAGGTTAACCGTGCGGGGGCGACTTGGGTGGTGGCATCGCCGCTTGGGTCGGTCACCATCGTCTGCTCATTACCAGCAACATCCGTCACCAACACCTCCACATCCGGCAGATCCGGTTCGATGCCGAGTCTGGCTGCCCTCCCCGTCAACATCAATGAAGAGATGCACCTGCACGGTACCGGACAGGCCAATCCTGACCGGGCTGGAATCGTCATCAAAGTCGATGAATTTCCCCGCCAACGCCGCTTCGGTGCCGGCAGCGACCTGGGCCGCGCCGGTGACGCCATCGAACACTGCTTGTGTGGCGTCGATAATGGTGGGACTTCGGTAGGAACTCGGCGCCGTTGGCCAGTTCGATGTAGTTACCGGACAGGGTATCGAAGGCGGTGTCGTTCAACGTATCGTAACAATGTCGATAGCCGCGCCCGCATCGAACGCAGGCCGTTGACGCTGTTATCGATGACATTGCCCAGCCCGATGCTGATCTCGATCCCGTTGCCGGTGCTGCCATCGTTGACTATCACGCCCGTCGTCAGGTCAGTGAACCTGCTGCCGAGGTTATCGGCGTCCGCATCGCCGACCAGCACCTACGGTCAGTGCGCCGCCGCTCCCGTCTACCAGCACACCGGTCGCATCGGCTGGACTGCCATCACCAGTGAACTGAAAACCATCGATGGTGACGTCGCTGGCGGTGACCGTCATGCCGGCGCTGCTGTCAGCCACGGTCACCGTCGTGGTGGCGGAAAAGCCGTCGCCGAGCAGGGTCAAGGCCTTGTTCACAGCCACGTTGCCGGCGAAAGTGCCATCGCCAACATTCACCGTCGCGCCTGCGGCACTTCGTCAACCGCATCCTGTAACTCGGCACCGCCGGCGAGCCGATGACATTGACCATCGTCGCCGTTCCCGTGATCCCATCTGCAATAGCGCTCAGATTGCCGTCGAGATTGACCGGTTGTTGCATTGAACGCAGGAGAGCGTACCGGCAGGTGAAGTGTTGACGGTCACGCTGTTTCCGACCGTGATCGTTGGTCGTGAAGTCCGCATTGCCACTGCTGGTATCGACCATGAAGGTCAGCTCACCGCTGCCAATGATTTCAGAATTGCCGTGGTCGTCCCCGTATTCGACGAAGTGGCGAGCCCGTCGAGCGCGGTGATGGTCAGGTCCTGATTGAGTTCGACAGATTGACTACGCCGCCGGTGTTGGCAAAGGCCAGATTGGTGACAGCCAGCCCAATGCGGTTAGCGGCGGTGCCGAAGCCGCCGCCGGTGCGGAAGGCAAGATTGTCGACCGTGATGTCGGTCCCTGCATGTCCGTCCAGCACGGCGGCGCCGGTTTCCATATCCAGGGTGGCGACCTTGATGGGATCGAGGACGATCGCGTCGCTGATCGTGATGTCGCCCGAGCCGCCGCCGTTTAGGTGGCCGATCTGTAAGCACGCCGGCGGTGGTGACGGTGTCGAGCTCTGCGTCGGTCAGGCCCAGCGTGTTGACGCCGTCGGTACCGCCAGGTTGATGGGGATGGTCGAGGTGGCGCTCGGGTCGTCCTTCAGGACGATACGACTGCCGTTGAAGCGCGGTGATCGAGTTGCCGCCGGCAACGCTGCCGAGGTCCATGTTGTTGGCGATGATCTCGATCTGGCCGTTGCCGGCCTCCATCGTGATCGCGGCACGGTTGGTGAAAGGCTGTCGCCCGCCTCCGTTGCCCTGCTGCGCGACCAGGAAGATTCCGCCATGCTCCGCCGTGATCGGGCTGCCGGCGGCGACGGTCCAGGTCGCCGCGTTGTTGGTCTCGATCGCGATGGACTTCTGCCTGGATGCGGTGCGGAGCCCTGATTCACCACGCCGGCGAGGCCGTCGACGGTGTCGATGGTCAGATCGCCGCCGGCGGATGTCTCGATCACGTCGATGGCGTTGTCGGTCGTGTTCAAGAGCGGCCAACGTCCCGACTGCCGTATCGAGAGTCGCATTGTCGGCGATGCCGTTAACCGCGCAGGCCGGCCAGACTGGCAAACCTCCATCCGCGCCGTTTGCCGTTGGTGTCGAGGATCGCGTCGCCGGTGATCAGCGACAGCGTGTCGGTCAACGCCGGGCTGATGGTGGCGTTGAACGTGATGCTGCCGGCGTCGGTGCTGCCGATGCGCAGGATGCCGGCAGTGATCCGGTCGAGCTCGGCGTCGGTCAGGCTCAGGCTGCCCGCGGCCGTACCGTTCCCAGGCTGATGAGTTCGCTGGCTGTCCGCCGGCCGCAAGGCGACGATCCCCGGTGCCGGCGTTGATCGCCGCGGCAATCGCCATGACATCGGCGTCGAACGTCACATTGCCGTTGTCTGTCGCGATCGCGGCATTGACGAAGATCTCGCCATCGGAACCGACGCTGAGGCTGGCGAGCGGATCGGTGCCGCCCACTGCTGTTGAACATCACATTGTCGCCGGCGTCACTGACGGCGCGAAGGCACCGTCGACCGTGCTGTTGAAGGTGACCGCGCCGGCGTCGGTGATGACATTGTCCACGGTCAGCGTGACCGGATCTGCATTGAAGATCAGCGTATTGCCCGACAGGGTGATCGCCCCGCCGCTCAGCTGCGTCGATCCGAGGGCGTATCCGTGGTGATGCTGGCCAGCGGCGTCGTTGCGCCGACCAGGGTGAAGAAGTTGGTGGCGCCGCCGGTGTTGACCGTCGGTGCGGAATGCACCGTCCGGCTGCCTCCCCGGCGGCGGAACCGAGGAGTAGGCGCCCGTGAACGGATGTCGGTGTCGCCCGTCGACGTCAGCACGGTGTCGCGGGCGACATCCTTGAACCAGGTATGCCGACCGGAGGGGTTGTAACAGCACCCCGTTCCAGGAAGACGCCGTCGACGCCACGAACCTGGATTGCCTGCAACGGCGTGGTCGCGCCGATGGCACCGTTGAACGTCGCGGTTCCGAAGAGATTGGTGACGAACTGATGCGCGCCGTCCTGGTGCTGTCGAACCTCACCGAACCGGAGTCGACATTGCCGTTGCTATTGGTCGGGTCGTTCATGATGAAGTTCGGACAGCGTCGCGGGTCCGGAAGATGGCGCTGCCCGTCGTGCGCAAGGACGGGCTGCCGGATGTGGTGCCGGCGTGGGCCAGCTCCAGCGTGCCGGGCACGCATCTGTCTCAGGACGCCAGCGGCGTGGTCGCCGCCCGACGCCCGCCTCGACGGGTCGCGCCGGCTGTGTTACCGCCAGCGCCTGCGCGCGTCGATGGTCGAGCCGAAGGTGATGGCGCCGCCGCCGGTGCTGGTCGGCGCCGTGTCGCCGGTCAGCGTGACCGCGCTGTTGTAGGTCTGGGGGCCCGCGGTCGTGATTGGCGCAGCGATATTGATGCCGGTGCCCGCCGTGACCGTCAGTCCGACGCCGGCTGCGGTAATCGATACAGCCTCCTCGAAGGTGATGGTGTCCAGTCGCTGATTGAAACATTGGCGTTGGCATTGTTGATCGTGACCGGATCGACGACGAGGTTGCTGGTCGTATCGCTGGCGTCGGCGATCTCGGCCAGCGTCGCGGTGCCGCCGCTGCGGATGATCACCGTGGCTGGATCCAGCAGCCAATCGCCCACTGCGCCATTTGGCGCCAGGGCATCGACGCTGGCAGTGTCCACGAACGCCCAGGTGGCTCGCGCCGGAGTTTCGACAGCCGCCGTCGCCGCCATTGGCGCCGCCCGCGAGCTGATGGTACCGGCAAAAGTAGTGGTCTCATCCGCCCAGACGATAATCGTACCGCCAGCACCGCTGTCAGTAGCATCAGCTGTCACTATGGCGCCGGCTCAATAGAGGTGGTATTGCTGGTCGGTACGTAGCCGCCGGTGTCAGCGCTGGACTTGACGATAAGAGTGGTGACGATGTCGTTGCAGGCGTACTGGATCGCGGCATCGGCTGCGTGGCACACCCTGTCGCGCCCCGCCGATGAGTGCTATGCCGCCACCGGCTGGGCCGGAGACATTAACGTTTGCAGCGGCGCAGGCGCGATCTGATCACCCAGGACGCCTGCACCGTGCCGCCGCTGCTGCCAGTCTTTGCCGCTGCGGCATCGAGCGTGCCTGTGACCTGCACCTCACCCGCGTTCTCGCCCGCGATCCAGTGCGATCTGGCCATTGCCGTTCTGAGTCGAGCGGGCTGGATCCCCGCCGGCCATGTTGATCGCGTTCGGCGAGCTTGATGGAATTACCTTCTGCCGAGGTCTACCGCCAGGATCGCGTACCTGCCTCGGTGGTGATATGGCCGTATTGCTAACCGTGCGGTGAGCGCGCTGCCATCCGGGCCGGAGCGGTTGTGCGGTGGTGGGTACCGTGGCGGCAATCTGCGAGGCGGTGTCCGTGTCACCATGGATCGCATGAACGGGGCCAGGAGGGCCAGGAGCGCCATCCCTGCGGGTCGATACGCCCGCTGTTGTCGACGCCGGTGCAATCAGTGCCGCCAGTCCGTGCGTTGCTACGGTAATCGTACCGGCATTGCTGATTACGGCTGTGGGATTTGCGGGCGGTTCAATTCCAGGTGCTGAACATTGACAAAACAACAACCGGAATGGCTGTCAGTGAGGTGAGCAGCAGGATTGCGCTGTAACGACAGATGCTGGCCCAGTGCAGGCCGTTGGCTGCTGAGATAAGCACCTGGCCGTTCGCGGACAGAATTGCCGTCAATCATCTTGACCCGCCGTCACCCGAGCCGTGAGCGACAACACCCGGCCGAGCGGTGGCGTCCGGTTCCGGGCTGGTCAGTGTGACGGACTCGTCGGTACTGATATCGAGAATGTTCCCACTCAATATGCAGATGTGCGGTGTGCTGGGTGATAGTGACTGTTGCGCTCGCTGTGCGATCTCGGCCTGTCCGTCCACAACTTGGCCGCCTGTGGGCGCCCAGGCTGACGGCGCTAACCCCGGTGATGACCGTCAGCAGCAGCTAGCAGGTAAAACAGAATCTGGCGTTTGTGGCGGTCGGTTGGTGTGGATTCAGGTGACGAGTGGCTGTCTCCCTTGCCTAGGTATGTTGTTAGGATGACAGTGGGCAGGCGCAAAAAAAGTCATTTATTCACCTTCTTGTAAAAATTATGGGTAGTTTTGTTGTTTTTATTGTGACGGTATTATGTCTAAATAACAATTTTGTTCGTGTGTAGCGGACCTTACCGTTTTTGATTTCCATTTTTTGTTGTAGAGGGCGACAGATTGAATGACCACAAAAAATTTTACGGCTGGCAATTCGCTGGAAATTCTGCAGTGCTGGTCTACCCTTACTGTAGAAAATAAAAAAGGTCAAAAAAGTGCCCCGAACCTGGAATTGACTGAATGTTATGAGCCGTTTTTGGCGTATAGCGATAACCTTATCGCGTTCCATTCTTACATAACCTACGAACCAACATAACCTACGAATCAACTACCCCACGAAGGTACTACCATGCGAACCACCACGAGAATAATTTCAATATTTGTTGGAATGGCCGTTTATGCCGTGTCGTCCAGCGGGTTGGCCCAGACACTGGAAAAAAACTGGGAGAGTGCGGCTGAACTGAAAGGGCCGGAATCAGCCCTGTATGACAGTGGCGCGACGTTATTTACGTGTCCAACGTCAATGGCGACGCCAACGCAGTGGACGGCAATGGATTTATTTCCCGGAAGGGCACTCGATGGCGTATTGTCGAGCTGGAATGGGTCACCGGCCTCAACGCGCCCAAGGGACTGGCAATGGCGAGCGATATGTGCTCTATGTATCGGATATCAATACCCTGGTTGATTGCTCTCGATAGCGAGATCAGTAATCGCTATGAGGCGGCCGATGCCAAGTTTCTGAACGACGTGGCGGTGGACGCTGCTGGCAATGTGCGTTTCCGATATGGTGGCTAATGCGGTTATCGTTTGCAGGACGGTAACTTCGGCCTCTGGATACAAGACGATCAGCTGGAGAATCCCAATGGTTTATTTGTCGATGGCGATCAGATGATCATCGGTTCCTGGGGCAAGATGACCGATGGCTTCAGCACCGAAGTGCTACGGTCACCTGAAAAGTGTTTCACCGGCCGACGGTTCAATCCAGAGCCTGGGTGATGGCACGCCCGCCGGTAATCTTGATGGTGTGGAGTCGGACGGCAACGGCAATTGTTACGTGACAGACTGTTGATGAACGGCAAACTGCTGCTCATCGATACCAGCAGCAACGTGACCAGAATTGCTGGTGCTGGGGCAGGAATCGGCTGATCTTGGAGTGATTCCGGATCAAGGACTGGTGCTGATTCCGATGATGAATAACACGCTGCACGCCTATACGGTTAAATAGTCTCAGCGAGCGGTGGTCTGAGTCTGCAGGCACCCATCTATAATCCCTCTCGGTGGGCAACCAGTTGCCCACCTTGCCGATCCTAAAGCCGCCTAAGTATTTCCCCGTCGTCGCCCGAACCGCAACAAAAGCCAGCCCCAGCCTTGATCAACAGCCCTATTCCCCAGGTACTGAGGGTGGGGATGTCGACGGTATGGCGGGCAGCGCGCTGATCGCCAGGCCGCCCGGATCACGGATCGGCTTCGGGCCGGGCAGCTTCGTTATCGCCCAGCTCGCCGCTCCGTTGAGTCGAAACTGACGGTTGGCACCGGGTGTTGTGGTCAGCGCTCACGTCCGGCAGGGTGTAAAACGTCTCGGTGGCCGGATCGTCGAGGGTGGTCGGGCCGTATTTGCGATAGAGCCGACTCGGCAGTTCGTCCAGGCCGTGGTAGAATACCGTGACCGTCGCACTGGCACAGGGGAGTTCAAAGCCCAACAAACCGAGCAGAGTATCCAGCCGCGGATCGAACCCGAAAGCGCGCTCCTGTTTGATGCTGGTCTGCTCAATCGGTGCACAGGCCTCCTCGACCGTCGAAGTCAGATAATCACCGGTGAGCGGGTTGGGCAGAGAGGCGACGTGGCCCTGGAGAAAATCGAAGAGGCCGTCGAAATTGCCATCGCCGCCATTGGGCGCATTGATCTCGTCGCTGTTACTGATGCCATCGCCGTCGTCATCGCTGGTCGGTGAGGGTTGATAGCCGATTGGTGTAGCGCTGGTGGTCTGCCCAAAAGCGACCGTCAGGTTCTGTGGACTATTGCCTGTGGTTAAGGTATTACCGCCGGCAGGGGTGCTCATCCACCGTCAGGGTGACTGTGCCAGGTGCAACTTGGGTGGTGGCATCGCCGCTTGGGTCGGTCACCATCGTCTGCCCATTGCCGTAAGCATCCGTCACCAACACCTCTGCGTCTGGCAGATCCGGTTCCGTGCCCGTCTGGCTGCCATCACCGTCGATATCGATGAAAAGAGTGCACTTGCACGGTGCCGGACAGACCGATCTGACCGAGGCTGGGGTCGTCGTCAAAGTCGATGAATTTCGCCTCCAGCGCCGCTTCGGTGCCGGCAGCGACCTGGGCCGCGCCAGTGGTGCCATCGAACACTGCTTGTGTGGCGTCGATAATGGTAGGACTTCGGTAGGAACTCGGCGCCGTTGGCCGAAGTTCGATGTAGTTACCGGACAGGGTATCGAAGGCGGTGTCGTTCAGCGTATCGCCAACAATGTCGATAGCCGCGCCATCGAACACCAGGCCGTTGACGCTGTTATCGATGACATTGCCAACCCGATGCTGATCTCGATCCCGTTGCCGGTGCTGCCATCGTTACGGCTATCACGCCCGTCGTCAGGTCAGTGAACCTGCTGCCGAGGTTATCGGCGTCATCGCCGACCAGCACCACAGTCAGTGCGCCGCCGCTCCCGTCTACCCGCACCGGTCGCATCGGCTGGACTGCCATCACCAGTGAACTGAAAACCATCGATGGTGACGTCGCTGGCGGTGACGAAATCATGCCGGCGCTGCTGTCAGCCACGGTCACCGTCGTGGTGGCGAAGCCGTCGCCGAGCAGGGTCAGGCCTTGTTCACAGCCACGTTGCCGGCGAAAGTGCCATCGCCAACATTCACCGTCGCGCCTGCGGCGCGCGTCAACCGCATCCTGGCAACTCGGCACCGCCGGCAGCCGGAGCCGATGACATTGACCATCGTCGCCCGTTCCCGTGATCCATCTGCAATAGCGCTCAGATTGCCGTCGAGATTGACGGTTGTTGCATTGAACGCAGGCGTACCGGCAGGTGAAGTGTTGACGGTCACGCTGTTTCCGACCGTGATCGTTGTGGTCGTGAAGTCCGCATTGCCACTGCTGCTGGTATCGACTGCGAAGGTCAGCTCACCGCTAAGGATCTCGATTGCCGTGGTCGTCCCCGCATTCGACGAGGGTATGCAGGCCGTCGACCGCCGCGATCGTCAGGTCGGGGTGAAGTCCTGGATATTGACCACGCCGGCGGCATTGGAGAACGCCAGGTTGCTGACCTCGACGTCGAGATCGTCGAGTGCGGTTCCGATGCCGGTCCCCGGCGCGGATGGCAAGGTTGGTCACCTCGATGGGGTCGAAGAAGAGGAGGTGTCGCTGTCGAGCACCTTGCCGCCGGTCTCCAGATCGACCGTCGAGACGTTGGCCAGGTTGATGTGATACAGGACCGTGATGTCGCCCCGAGCCGGAGTGCCCGATCTACAGCACGCCGGCGGTGGTGATGATGTCGGCTCGGCATCGGTCAGGCCTAGCGTGTTGACGCCGTCGGCGCCGCCCAGGCTGATGGCGATGGTGGCGCTGGAGGGACGGGTCATCTTCCAGGATCACCGGTTCGCGGCGGAGATGGTGCTGCCGGTCGCCAGCGTCATATTGTTGGCGCGGATGTCGATCTGGGCGTTGTTGGCGTTGCTGCCGCCGTCGCCGTTGACGATGTTCGCGTTGTTGGTGAACAGGCTGTCGCCGGCACCGCCGTTGCCCTGCTGCGCGACCAGGAAGATGTTGCGCCGCGAGTTGTAGATGTCGTCGTTGACGGTCAGGTTGCCGTCGGTGGTCTCAAGCTGAATCGCGAGAGTCGGGTTGAAAACGTTGTTCGCCCCTGTCGCTTCGTTGCGGAGGCCGACGACGCCGTCGACGGTGCCGACGATCAGGTCGCCACCAGCGAACCGCTCCAGAATGGCGATGCCGCCGTCGGTCGTGTTCAAGGCGGCCACCGTGTCGACTAAGGTTTCCAGGAGTTCGTTGTTGGCGATGCCGTTGACCGATTGCAGCGCAAGGTTGGCGACCTGCACGTCGGCCGCGTTGATGTTGTGGTCGTCGAGGATCTGATCGCCGGTGATCAGCGACAGCGTGTCGGTCAGCGCCGGGCTGATCAGGTCGTTGAACGTGATGCTGCCGGCGGTGGTGCTGCCGATGCGCAGGATGCTGGCGGTGATCAGGTCGAGCTCGGCGTCGGTCAGCGCCAGGCTGGTCGCCGTGTCGGTGCCGAGGTCGATCTCGCGCCCGGCGGTGCGCGGGCGCAGCGTGACGATGCCGGTGCCGGCCTGGATCGAGTTCTGAATGACAATGTCGTCGGCGTTGATCGTGATATTGCCATTGCCGCCGAAAACGGTCGTCTGGACCGCGGGAGAGAAGCTGTTGTCGGCGGTGAACACACCGCCCGCCCCCGTCGTCAGGGTGATGTCGCCGCCTTCCGTGCGGATCTCTGCACCGTCGAATCGCCCGGAGGTGTCGATCACTGAGATGTCTCTGCCGGCATTCGCCGTGATGGTCCCGGCGCCGCGGGCCATGACGAAGGTTCCTGTGTCCACAATGATGTCGCGGACGGCGTCGAGGACCACACTGCCGCCGCCGAACACGTTGCCCAGGGTACCGGCGCCCGCCGTGTCGCCCAGCAGCAGGTCGCGTCCGGCGTTCAGGGTGACGGTGCCGCCGGTGGACTCCACGGTCGCACTGGGTGTGGCCGCATTGTCCCCGGTGAGGATGTCGGCGGCGGCACCGTTGGCTGTGATGGTGACCGCCGCGGGCCCCCTGACCCGCTCGCCGGCGACGTTGATGTCGATCCGGCCCGCGTTGGTCAGTGCGATGTCGCCGCTGGTGACGACTCGCACGCCATCGAGCGCGCCCGTCACGCCGCCGATGGTCAAATCGCCGATGTTGTCGATGAAGATGCCGCCGGTGGTGGTCTGGGCCTCCAGGTTGCCGACTTGGGTTTCGAGGGTCGCCGTGGCGCCGGTGCCGCCGACGCCGGTGGCGGCCGACATGGACAGGTTCAGCGCCGTGATGTTCAGTGTGCCGTCGGGCGGGTCGTTAGCGTCGGTGATCGCGCCGGCGGTGCTGGTGATGCTGACCGTGCCGCCGGCCCCGTTGATCACGCCCAGCGCGATGTCGTTGATTGCGGTGAGGTTGATTGATTGCCGGCAAGCGACGCGGTCGCCGCCATGGTGATCCCGCCGTCGCCATCGGTGTCGCCAAAGCCGGCGGTCAGGTCCAGCGTGCCATTGGCGCTGATGGTCGCGCCGATGCCCATGAACACGTCGTCACCGGCTTGCAACGTCACGTCGCCGCCGGTGGACTGTACCGTAACGCCCGCGTTCACCGTGATGTTGTCGGTATCCGCAGCCCCGTCGTCGACCGCGGTGGCGGTGATGTTGCCGCCTGCGATGAGGTTGGCTGCAAAGGTAATCGGGCTGTTGGCAGTCAGGTCGATCGTTCCGGTGGCGTTGATGGTCCCGTTCACGGCGATGGGGCCGCCGTTGACGGCAAGCGAGCCAAAACTGCCGGCGCCGGTGAACGTCGTCGTGCCGGCGGTGTTGAAAATGACGTTGGCGATTCCGCTCAGGTCTACCGCGTTGACGTTGATCGCCGTGGTGTTGTTCGGCGTCGTCGGATTGCCGAAGTTGATCGTGCCGGCGGTCAGCCGCGCGAGCTGGGCATCGCTGAATTGCAGAAACCGGCCATTGCCGTCGCCGACGCCGATGGTTCCCGCGCTGCTGCGCTGGATTGTGATCGTGCCGGCGCCGCCGTTGGCATTGAGCGAGATCGTGCCGGTTCCGTGCTCGCGGATGTCGGGTGCGATGACCAGGATGTCCGCTGCGCTGTTGACGACCGCCGTAAAGCCGTCATAGACCTCCAGACTGTCAAATCCGCTGACGACGCCGGTTCCATCGGCGTCCACGTTGAAGGTGGCGTCGCCAACTGTCGTTGCAATTGTCGCGTCGGCGGTGAATGTCACGCCGTCGTTGGCGTTGTACTCGACCGACGGATAGGTCTGGTCACTGGACACAATGATGTAGGAACCGGCACTATCCAGCGCGTTGAATTGGACCAGGCCGGAAATGTTGGGGTTATTGGCGAATTGGCGGAGGCTTAGTATGTGGACTTGGTTCTGAGCCGCCGTCGGATTGCCGAAGATCAGGTCGCCCGCCGTTAGTAATGCCAGTTCGGCGGTGTCCAGCCCGGCTCCACCGCTGGATGTGCCGGGGGCGAGACCGACATCCAGCAGGCCCGCCGTGACCCGGTCGAACAGCAGTGTGCCCGTGCCGGCATTGACCGCCGCGTTGATGTCGTAGTCGTCCGATATGAACGTAATGTCGCCGTTGCTGGTTGTAAGCGCGGCGTTGACGGTGATGCTGGTGCCCGCTTCCGCGGTCAGGCCGACGCCGGCTCCCGTCATCGCCACGGCATCGGTGAATGTGATCGTATCGCTGGCAACAATGCTGACATTGGCTGTCGCGTTGTTCAGGACACTCGGATCAATCGTCAAGACCTCGACGTTGGCTGGGTCGGCGAGCCTGGTCAGGATGTCGGGATCGGATCCAGTAGTCAGACCGCCGGTCGCGACGTTTACGCTGGTCGGGTCCAGCAGCCAGTCACCAGCCGCGCCGCTCGGGGCGAGTGCATCGACGCTGGCCGTTGTCGCCACGCCCAGATTGATCGCGCCCGAGGTCTCGACCAATCCGCCGTCGCCGCCATTGACGCCGCCGCGGGTGGTAATCGCGCCCGCGAAATAGGTGGTGTCATCCGCCCACACGATGACGTTGCCGCCATCTCCACCGTCGGTCGCGCCTCGCATCGACTGTCGCGCCGTCGGCAAAATAGGTGATGTCGCTGGTCGGGACATAGTTGCCGACTTCGAGACCCGCATCTGCGATGATCTGTGTAACGCTGTCCACCTCGACATACTGCAGCGCGCTGCCGGTATTCGCCCCGCCGAGATAGGCGCCGCCGATCAGCGTCTCGCCGCCGCCAGCCGGGCCGGAGACGTTGACATCCGCGCCCGCGTTCAGCGCCACCGTGTCGCCGAGCACATGCACGGTACCGCCGGTGGTCTCCGCTTCCGCGCCGGAGGCATCCAGCGTGCCGGCGACCTGAACCGCCCCGGCGTTGTCGCCGGCCACAAGCGCGATCTGGCCGTCGCGGCCCTGGATCGAGCGCGCCTGGATCACACCGTCCATGTTGATCGCTTGGTCGACCATACAGGGTTTTGCCTCGGCGGCCAGTGATGACCGTGCCCGCCTCGGTGCTGATGTAGCCGCTGTTGCTAACCTGTGCGGTGAGCGCGCTGCCGTCCGGTCGGAGCGGTTGCGCGGTGGTTGGCACCGTGGCGGCAATCTGCAGGGCGGTGTCCGTGTCACCATGGATCGCATGAACGGGGCCGGAGGCCAGAGCGCCATCCCCTGCGGGGCGTCGATACGCCCGCTATTGTCGACCCCCGGTGCGATCAGTGCGGCCAGTCCGTACGTTGCTACGGTGGTAATCGTACCGGCATTGCTAATCATGGCTGTGGGGTTGCCGGGGCGGTTCAATTCCAGGTGCTGAACATTGACAAAACAACCGGGGTGACTGTCGAGTGAGGTCAGCAGCAGGGATTGTGCTGTAACGACGGATGCTGGCCCGAGTGCAAGGCCGTTGGCTGCTGAGATAAGCACCTGGCCGTTTGCGGACAGGGTGCCGTCAATCGTGCTTGACCCGCCGTCACCCGAGCCGTGAGCGACAACGCCCAGCCAGGCGGTGGCGTCCGGTTCGGGCTGGATCAGTGTGACGGACTCGTCGGTACTGATATCGAAATGTTCCCACTCAATATGCAGATGTGCGGTGTGCTGGGTGATAGTGACTGTGCGCTCGCTGTACACGATCTCGGCCTGTCCGTCCACAACTTGGCCGCCTGTGGGCAGCGCCCAGGCTGACGGCGCTAACCCGGTGACCGTCAGCAGCAATAGCAGGTAAAACAGAATCTGGCGTTTGTGGCGGTCGGTTGGTGTGGATTCAGGTGACGAGTGGCTGTCTCTTTGCCCCGATATGTTGTTATTAGGATGGCAGTGGGCAGGCGCAAAAAAAGTCATTTATCCACCTTGATGTAATCAGGTTATAAGTGATTTTATTGTTTTATTATGACGATAATGTATCTAAATAACAATTTCATGTGCAGCAGGCTGACACCGACCTAATAAACTGGGGAATATGGTTGAATGGAAAGGACTGAAACAGAATCGATTGGCTGCAAGCAGAATGTGATTGCAGCACTCAACATTTAAGTACCGGGCTGGCGCAGTTCGCAGCTTTCCGGGTAGACCTGAATATTCGGCACTTTGCCTGCCAGCAGGGCATTCTGGATGCGTTCCCAGTAATCGGTTGTCAGCAGATCGCCGTGGGCTTCGCGAAAAGCCCGGCGCAGTTCGCGCTGGTCGATATTCAGGCCTATATCGATTTCTTCCGGCAGAAAGATCACGCCATCTTCGAAAAACCAGTCAGGAATATCTTCCTCGCCGTCAAAGCGGTCGCTATTGGTGCGGATTTTGACGTCGGTAAACGGCTCCAGCGCGTCGTAGTCGAATAAATACACTTTGTGAAAGCGATTAATGCCGTAATTGCGGGCGTCCAGATCCTTATTGAAGATATTGGCGGCGGTATTGTTTTTAATGCAGTAGCCGAGATTGAGCATTACCCGTTGTGCCGCCTGCGGCGATGCGGTCTGTAAAAACACCGGCAACGGAGTCAGCCGGCGCTGCACGATCAGGTGCTTGAAAAACAGATATGGACCGCGTTCGGAGACTGTGGCACCGGCCGCGCTCAGCAGTTCTTCCAGCAGTTCGGGGGCGAACCAGTCGGTCTGCAGGCGGATACGGTAATAAATGATATTGTCCAGCATGCTGCCGGTGCGGTTGATATCGTGCACCTGACCGTATTTTTGCAGGACCGCTTCGGTGCCGGCATATTCCCCCCATTTGTACTGGGCGGTAGGCTGATCGCGGATTACTTTCAGATTGTACGACGAGTGGGGTGTCGCGAAACCGATAGCCACTGTGCCACGCGAACCAGGGGCGAAGGTAAAGCGCTCGTCCGGTCGAGCCAGTTCTTGCCGCAACTCATGCATAACCGCGACTTTGCCGACGTGGTTATAGCCGATGGTGGTGTAGTGCAGACCCAGCGGCCGGGTAGGCATGATGCTGTGCAGGAATTCTGAGATTTCCCGGTAATACGGGTTGGTCACGTGAAAATTTGCCAGCGTGGAGCTGAACAGATTATGCGTATACGCTTCGCGCAGCAGCACGGCATCAACATAAATACCCTGCTGTGGATGATCCGGCGAATTTAACAGTGCCAGTACCAGCGGCGTGATGTGTGAGTCTTCGTGGATGATCCGTCCGACCAGATACGCGCCGCGATTACGAAAAAAACCGCCCTTGATAATGTCCAGCGTGTATACCAAGGCGCTGGCAGCGTGCTCTGCTGGAGCCAGTGCCTGATTGATACGTTGTGCGAGTAAAGCCGCATCAGCTGCGGCATCCCGATAAGGCGTTGTGAAACCGGGAATTGCCAGAATATCAAGCACGGTCTCTGGCTGCAGCGGTCCGCTGCAGTGGTAACGGCGATAGATAGCGTCCGGGCTGATATTCGGGCCGGACTCGCCCGCCTGCCCGAAAGCGTATTCGACTGCCTGCCATTCGACCTGATAAAGCCGCCGCCGTACCGAGTGAATATAGGCAAACGCAACATCCGCTTCGTAGCGCCCGGCGATCAGTGCGACAAAACGTGCCTCGATATCGTCCCAGATAAAAGCGTCCAGGCTGCATTCCGGAAACACCTGCTCCAGGCGCTCGCCAATGGCTGCGTTCATGCTGCTGTAAAGCAGTAAACGGCGCTTGCTGAGCTGTAGCGAGGTCTGGAAATCACGCTGCTCGAAAGCCTGCCGGGCCAGACTCGGCGTGTTGACGATTTCCTGATAAAAGGTATCGAAGTCAGCCAGAATCCAGTCTGCAGTCAGGGCAATTTTGTCGTCTTCGGTCTGCGCCTGCGCGATGCGGGCGGCGTAGCTGGCCGCTGTATTGACAGGTGCCCTGGATTGCCTGCATCAGGGCGCTTCGATGAATTCTATCGTGATGCCGTCCGGATCGCGCAGATAGACCACCCGCCGACCCTGATTGGGGCCGGCATCAATCGCGACCGGTGGTGCGATGGGCTCAACCTGGTAGTGCATCGCGGTCTCGATAACCGCATCGAGGTTTTCCACGTTGAACGCGATATGCGCAAAGCCGGTATCGCAGGGGCGCGGCCGTACTGCGCTGCGATCAGCAGGGGCGGTATATTCGATCAGTTCCAGACTGTGACCGGGCGCTCGGACATAGGCAATCATCACCTGGGCGTTGATAACACCGGTGATACGCTCGATCAGTTGTGGGTCGCGCGGGGCTTTCGAGGTAACTTCAAAACCCAGTCCATCGCGGAAAAACGCCAATATCCGATCCAGATCGGACACGGTAAAGCTGGTGTGATTGGTACTGGTAATGCGGAAATCGCTCATACGGGATACTCCTTCTGGTATGACCTGTTTAAAAGTAGCGGCTGAGAGGCAGGGCAGGTTTGGAAACAGCAACTAGCGCTGAAAAACCTCATCGACAGGCACTTTCATGCCGTTGGCTAGCGCATTGGTCTGATGCGCCATGGCGACGACGGCCAGTAATTCCTGGTATTGGCCGTCCGTCATACCTTTGGCGAAAGCCGCCGCGGTGTGCGAGTGCACGCAATAGTCACAGGAATTGGCGATAGAGACGCCAATATAGATCATTTCCTTGGCGAGGTTGTCGATCTCGCCCGGCCCCATGACGGTTTTCAGCTCAGACCAGATGCGCTGCAGCGTGGCCGGATGATTCGCCAGTGCTTTCCAGAAATTATTGATGAAATCGGATTTGCGGGTGGCGCGGATATCGTCATACACAGCCCGCACTTCGGGACTGGCGTCTTCATACTCAATCAAACTGACGGTGGCCATAGGGTCTCCTCTTAAATTCTTTCTGATAAGTTAATGCATTACCGGGTGGGGCTGGGCTCGTCCCGGCAGGTGTGGGTTATTCTGCCAGTAGCCCGATTTGCAGGCGAGGTGGCAATAAAGCGTTAAAGGCATCCCATAGAGTCTGAAAGCGCGCCAGTTCCGGGCTGTTCTCCGGCACTGTTGCCGGTTGCTCAAGCGTGACCCGATGCGTGCGTCTGTTGCGGGTGTTTCCGGCTTCAGGGGTAGCGTCCAGAGGGGCTTCAATAATATAGCGCGGCATGTTGACAAGGGACGGGTTGAGACTGACCGGCAGGGTAAAGAAATCGGCCTCGGCGAACGCGCTTTGCAGCGCCTGATAGGCTTGCGGGCTGATTAAAATATCCAGTGTGCCGTGGGCCGGTTCGGCGTTGCTCGTCGGAATCCAGAAATTACCGCACAGCCAGGCAAATTGAACCGCGTTACCCGCGCTGTCGTTATCGTCCTGCGCGTAAATATCGAAATCCCAGGTCTCGCCGAGCAGGCCCTCACGCAGGGCGGAAAAACTCAGACTGCTCGGAGTGGCGGAGGCGCGCAGTCTGGCGCATCCTGCCTGGCCGTCAGTAGCACTCGGGCTGGCCGCGACTGACAGCTGCTGAGTCGAGGGCCGCTGGCCGGACGGCGAAGGTGTTGTGCAGCCCGCCAGTACGCCGCTCAGCAGCAACAGGGATGCTACTGTTCGGACGCTGGTCATTGGCAGGTGCCCACCGAGCCGGGCCGACAGCGTTGGCGATTAATCCAGATCGTGCTGTCCAGTTGTGCGCCCGAAAATTCTGCGCCATCGTCGCGGGCATTATGTAAATCAGCCCGACTGAGATTAGCATTGCTGAAATCGGCACCGAGCAGGTTGGCACCATCCAGTTTGGCGTAGCTGAGGTCAGCGCCCTGCAGGCTGGCGCTTTCCAGCACGGCTTTGGAAAGGGTCGCGTATTGCGCCTGTACCTTATTGAGAATGGCATCGGTCAGATCAGCTTCGCTCAGATCGGCCCGGTTCAGGATAGCGTTTTCAAGCGTGGCGGCACTGAGATCGGCTTTGTAAAGTTTGGCCTCGCTCATCTCGGCACCGCTGAAATCGGCGCCGGCAAAAATCGCCCGCTCCAGACGGGCTTTACTCATCGTGGCTTGCACAAAAATAGCATCGTTCAACTGTGCACCGACCATGCGGGTGCCCAGCATCATGGCCTCGGTAAAGTCGGCATTCTTGAGTTGCGTGCGGCCAAAATCAGCGCCATTAAGACGTGCACCAATGAAGATCGCATTATTGAAATTGGCCCGTGTCAGCACGGCTTCACGCAGATCGACGCCGCTTAGATCCGCGCCTTGTTTATCACAGCCCAGCCAGTTGACACGCCGTGCCGGCGGATCGTCGCACGCGGCTATACTGGCCTGGGCAAGTAGCGACAATGCCATAAGTATGCCGAGCGTGGATCGCTTGTTCATATCAATTCTTAGACCCCAAATGTCTCTTGTGAAGCGTTTTTAAGCAGCTTCGGACAGGGTATAACGCTATACCCCCCAAGGGTAGACGCGTCAGGTAGACGCGCCGGGTAAATGCACCTAAGCCCGCTACCCTCGGAGGGACCCCCAAGACCGCGACTTTTAACCCGATGTCACGAAGAGCAGTTTAGCGACTTGCCGGTAATGATCGACAAAATTCACTGTCATACCTTGCCGGATATGCTCCGGCAGTTCTTCGAAATCACCCCGGTTGGCTTCGGGCAGGATGAGTTCCATCACCTTATTGCGCCGCGCGGCGATGACTTTCTCGCGGATGCCGCCAACCGCCAGCACCTGGCCGGTCAGCGTCAATTCGCCGGTCATTGCGACAGGCCGGGGAATTTTCTCATTCCTGGCCAGTGACAACAAGGCAGATGCCATGGTCACACCGGCAGAGGGGCCGTCCTTGGGCGTTGCACCTTCCGGTACGTGCAGATGGATAAACGCTTCATCGAAAAAATCCAGCCGCCCTTTGAAGTCTTGCAGATGCGAGCTGATATAGCTATAGGCAATGGCGGCCGACTCCTGCATGACATCGCCCAGCCGGCCGGTCAGTTTGAAGCCACGATTTTTAGTATGCACCAGAGTGGCTTCGACATTCAGGGTTGCACCGCCCATAGCGGTCCAGGCCAGGCCGGTTACCACGCCCAGACCGGAGGCGGGTTTCTCGGGCCGGAAAACGGGTTTGCCCAGGTAGTCCTGCAGATTTTTGACACTGACGGTCAGTGCTTCGGCTTCGCCGTTAACCAGTTTGACTGCTGCTTTGCGTACGATCCGGCCTAATTGCTTTTCCAGACCACGCACGCCGGATTCACGGGCGTAGCCCTCGATAGTCTGTCTCAGTACCGCTTCGCTGAGCCGGATCTGATTGCGCTTGAGGCCGGAGCGGCGCAGCAGCCGGGGCCATAAATGCCGTTTGGCAATCTGGACTTTCTCGGAACTGATATAACCCGCCAGCCGGATGGTCTCCATCCGGTCCAGCAAGGGGCCGGGGATGGTGTCGAGCTGGTTGGCGGTACAGATGAACAGCACTTTACTGAGGTCGTAACGCACGTCCAGGTAATGATCCAGAAAATCGCTGTTTTGTTCCGGGTCGAGCACCTCCAGCAGCGCGCTGGCCGGGTCACCGCGAAAGGACGCGCCGATTTTATCGATTTCGTCCAGCATGATAACCGGGTTGGATACCCCGCTTTCGCGGATGGCCTGAATGAATTTCCCCGGCAGTGCCCCGATATAGGTGCGCCGATGGCCTTTGATTTCGGCCTCGTCGCGCATGCCGCCCAGACTGAGCCGGTAGAATTGTCGGCCCAGTGCATCGGCAATCGAGCGACCGATCGAGGTCTTGCCCACGCCAGGCGGACCGGCCAGCAGCATGATCGAGCCTGACACTTCGCCTTTCAGCGCGCCGACAGCGAGAAATTCAATGATCCGGTCTTTAACATCATCCAGACCGTAATGATCGCGATCCAGCACTTTACGGGCGTGTTGCAGATTAAGCTTATCCTTGGAATGTATGCTCCAGGGCAGATCGGTAATCACGTCCAGATAATTGCGGGTGACGGCATATTCCGGCGAGCCGGATTCCAGAATGGACAGCTTGTCCAGCTCTTCCTCGATCCGGCTCAGGGCTTTGGTCGGAATTTCTTTATTTTGCAGGCGTTCACGGAACTGGTCCGCATCAGCCGTGCGGTCGTCCTTGGCAATGCCGAGTTCCTGCTGGATAGCTTTAAGCTGCTCACGCAGGAAAAACTTGCGCTGCTGATCGCTCATCTTGTCTTCCACCTGCTGCCGGATTTTGCTTTGCAGGCGGGCGACATCAAGCTCTTTCTTGATCAGCACGACCACTTTTTTCAACCGTTCCAGCACCGGCGCCGTGGCCAGTACCTCTTGCAGATCTTCTTTGCTGGACGTGGTCAGAGCGGCAGCAAAATCGGCCAGCGGTGAAGGTTCGTTGGTGTTAAAACGGGCCAGGAAATGCTTCAGCTCCTCGGAATACAGCGGATTCAACGGAATCAGCTCTTTCAAGGTGTTGATGATCGCCATTGAATAGGCGCGCATTTCTTCGGTATTAACGAAGTCTTCATCGTCAAGATAGTCCACCTGGGCGGCGTATGGCGGCTCTTCAGATACCCAGCGTTTGATGCGAAAACGCTTCAGGCCCTGTGCCACGAACTGGATCTTGTCGTTATTGCGGGCAATATGATGGATGCGCACCACGGTGCCGACGCCATTGAAATCCTCGGGGGTGGCGTTTTCCGGTGAGTCCGGTTTGGCCAGAACCAGGCCGACCAGATGCGGCTCCTGCTTGATCGCTTTTTCCAGCGTCGGCAGCCAGGGGTCGGCGTTCAACAACAGGGGTAGAACCTGATTGGGGAAAAACGGCCGTTCCGACAACGGCAATACGTACAGCATGCCGGGCAGGACATCGTCCGCAGCTACAATTTCCTGGCTATTCTGAGATGCTTCTTCCGGCGCGTTGTCCGACTCGGTGTCGATCAGCTCAGCGTCTAGGGTGTCATTATCTGCTATTGGGTCTGCCATTATGTTTATTCCTGATAAGAATCTTTCACTGACATTGCGGCATGTCGCGAAAATTCAAGCCAATGCCTAGTTCAGGCCTGACTTGGACTTGACTCGGACCTGATCTGGACCTGACTCAGGCATGCTCCAGCGAGATGCCCTGTAAACTGGTCTAATAGACTGGGTTGACTGCAGAACACCAGCTCAATGTAAGTCGCAACAAGCACTGCCAGCTTGAATTCAGGGCTTCCTGGCCCAATATCAGCTATGATTCCATTTTGGTATTTATTTTCACAAATGCCGTTATAATCCGGCGTCTGACTTTTTGAGGGTGTTGCGATGCCAATATATGAATATCACTGCGACAGCTGCGGCCACGAACTGGAAGTAATGCAGAAACTGGCTGATGCGCCGTTAACTGATTGCCCCGAGTGCGAGACATCCGCGCTCAGGAAAAAAATCTCGGCAGTCGGTTTCCGGCTGAAAGGTAGCGGCTGGTACGAAACTGATTTTAAATCCGGTAACAAGAAAAACCTGGCCGAGGGCGGTTCGTCTGAATCCAAAGCCGAGGCTGATTCCGGGACAAAATCCGAATCCAAGGCGGACACCAAAACTGCGTCCAAATCCGAGTCCAAATCTGGCGATAAACCCAGTTCTTCCGGTAAAAGCTCGACCAGCAACGCAGCCGCCTGAACAGCGCTGAAAATGGATCGTTGACTCCGATCCTGTTTTTCAATTTAACCGATCCTGCGTCTGGCGGATCGGTTTTTTTGTTGCGGCTGTGCAAGCTTATCCGTAACATTGCCGCTCTTTATTTTTGCTTTGTGTTTTTTTGGGGATCAATAACGTATCACCATTAATCCTCTGTCAGGCTTCTTCCTGCACGCAAACACAAGCTATTTTCGACAACTTTCTTTATATCAGCCAGGTTTACGGATTTGCTAGCCATGCGCAGCCATTATTGCGGCCATATCAACGAACAACTCCTCGATCAAACAGTAGAAGTCTGCGGCTGGGCACATCGCCGCCGCGATCATGGCGGGGTGATTTTTATCGATTTACGCGACCGTTACGGTACCGTACAGGTCGTGATTGATCCTGACACGCCGGATGCTTTCGCGCAGGCCGAACGGGTCCGCAACGAATTCGTGCTGCGCGTTAAAGGTCGCGTGCGGCTGCGCCCGGACGGCACCATGAACCCCGCTCTGCCAACCGGCAAGATCGAAATCCTGAGCAAAGAACTGGAGATACTCAACCGGTCCGATCCGATTCCGTTCCAGCTGGACGATGAGGACGTATCGGAAGAGGTCCGGCTGCGCTATCGTTATCTGGATCTGCGTCGGCCTGAGATGCAGCAGCGGTTGATGTTGCGCGCCCGGGTATCCAGTGTTTTGCGGCGCTTTCTGGATGAGCACGGGTTTCTCGATATTGAAACGCCGATGCTGACGAAAGCCACACCGGAAGGCGCGCGCGATTATCTGGTTCCCAGCCGTACCCATCCCGGCAGCTTTTTCGCCTTGCCGCAATCGCCGCAACTGTTCAAGCAGCTGCTGATGATGGCAGGCTATGACCGCTATTATCAGATCGTACGCTGTTTTCGTGACGAAGACCTGCGCGCTGATCGCCAGCCGGAATTCACCCAGCTGGATATCGAAACCACGTTCATGAACGAGGCCGAGATTACCGGGCTGGTGGAAGTCATGATCCGCCGCCTGTTTAGTGAGGTGCTCGAAGTCGAACTGCCCGATCCTTTCCCGCGCATGCCTTTTGCCGAGGCTATGCATCGTTTCGGCTCCGACAAACCGGATCTGCGTATCCCGCTGGAGCTGGTGGAATTGTCGGATGTTATGGGTGAGGTTGATTTCAAAGTATTCGCTGGTCCCGCCCAGGATCCGCAAGGCCGGGTGGTTGCATTACGGGTGCCGCAGGGTGGTGCCCGGCTGACCCGTAAAGAAATCGATGGCTATGCCGATTTTGTTGCCCGCTACGGTGCCAAGGGGCTGGCTTATATCAAAGTGAATGATAAAGCTGCCGGGCGTGAGGGTTTGCAGTCGCCGATTATCAAGTTTCTGCCGGATGCCGTGCTGAACGACATTCTGACGCGCACTGAGGCCGAAAATAACGACTTGATATTTTTCGGCGCGGATAAAGCCAAGGTGGTCAACGATGCGATGGGGGCATTACGGGTCGAACTCGGTTATAAACTGGAGCTGGTGCAGGGTGATTGGGCACCGCTGTGGGTGACTGATTTCCCGATGTTCGAATGGGACGAGCGCGAAAAACGCTGGGCCGCCATGCACCATCCCTTTACCTCGCCCAATCTGACCGATCCGGCCGCGCTGCTGGCTGATCCTGGTGGTACCACTGCGCGGGCTTACGATATGGTCTTGAATGGCACCGAACTGGGTGGCGGCTCAGTGCGTATTTTTCAGCAGGAGATGCAATCGGCGGTATTCGATCTGTTGGGTATCGGCGAGGAAGAGGCACGGGTCAAATTCGGCTTTCTGCTGGATGCGCTGAAATTCGGCTGCCCGCCGCATGGTGGTATCGCTTTTGGGTTGGATCGGTTGATCATGCTGATGGCAGGTGCAAAATCCATCCGTGATGTGATCGCCTTCCCGAAAACCCAGACGGCGGCCTGCTTGATGACCCAGGCGCCCGCCGAGGTCAGTGAGGCCCAGCTGAAGGAATTGTCGATCCGACTGCGCCTGCCGCAGCAAAACTGACCTTCAGCGACACCCTTATAAACGCCCTGTAAGCGCTGTTAGCGCATCATTTTCCAACATCTGCAGGGCAACCTGAGCAGGGATGTGACGATTTCTGTCATATCCCTGCGATGGAAATCGTCGTTTTACTCTTTCCCCTACTCCTCCTGAAGCCTATGACAAGGGCTGTGAACCTTGTGTCAGGTGTCATGAATGATGACAGTTGTTCAGCTTTCTTAACAATTCCATAAAAACTATAAAAATCATTTAGATATAATAATTTTACTAGCTGTTTCAAAGTGCCTTTGTGTTATCTGGCACGCGCCCTGCGATGTGTTTCCCCAGTAATTTTCGACAACCTGCTAACAAGCTTGTATAGGTCCTAACAGATAGCACCAGGCTTGAACAGGCGAACAACTGACAGCGTCAACAGTATATGGACTGGGGAATTAAGAAATGAAAAATTTAAATCTGAAAAACAACGTATTTGCCTTGGGTGTTGTGATGAGCAGCTTGTCCCCGGTGTTAGCTCAGGCAGAAATATCGCCGACCACGTACGAAGTTGGTAAATTCGCGACACAGGCGCTCAATGAAACCCGCCAGGATTTACTGACGAAACAAGGCCTGTTGAATGCTCCGTTAGGAATAGATCGCCTGGTAGGGTTGGAAGAGCGCGGCTATGATTATGCCTATACGCTGACCGGCGCTGTCATTGATCTCATTGGCGGCGAGCTGATCTGTATTCTGGATGGCCGCTACAAAATAAACGATGCGCGTTATGATGAGCAAACCGATACCATGCTGACTGACTTTAAACTGGATGAATCGCAGTCAAATGTTATCTGCCAGGATTTCACAGCGGGTGCCAGTGAAGCCAGCTGCTCTATCCGCCACGGCGCAAAAAGAGTGGGCTACTCCGGCGGTAATGTCTCGGTTTTCCAGAATATGTGCGTCGAGCAGTTAGTCGACGTGGTTACCGCCTCGTAAGAAATTCAGCGGGTCACTCGCCTATTGTTCGTACGGAAATATACGGACAACAAAGGCTTAAGAAAGCGGTGTGCTCTATGAGCTGCCGCTTTTTCATTTCCGGCTATTCTTAAAGACCCAAACTATACGGGGATTCCCGGTCTAAACATTGAGTTATCACGTATAGAGACTTGATGTATGCGAGCACAGGAGCCATCAGGGCAGTCCGCACAGAAAAAGACAGGCCAGTTCATGCTATATGGGGCCTGGTTGCTGCTGCTGGTACTGTTAAGCCTGTTTTTTCAAAAATGGCTGGATTCCGAGCGTGATCCAAATCGCAATCTGGCGGTCATCAGCAGCGATGGCCCGCGTGAAGTGGTGCTGAAACGGGCTCGCGGCGGTCACTATGTCGCGCCCGGTTTCATCAACGGTGAACCGGTAAACTTTCTGGTCGACACCGGCGCGACCGATGTCAATATCCCGCAGTCAGTGGCCGCCCGAATCGGTTTAAAGCGGGGCTATCCGCAATCCGCGCATACCGCCAACGGCACTATCACTGTGTACGATACCGTGGCCGACGAGGTTCGTTTAGGCAATATCGTGCTGCACAATGTCGCGGCCAGTATCAACCCGCATATGCTGGGCGATACCGTTTTGCTGGGCATGAGTTTCATGAAGCACCTGGAGCTGGTGCAAAAGAACGATACTCTGACAATCCGGCAGGATTAAGCCTCTCGATTTCCTCTTTCTGACATGAATTTTGTTTTCGATTTTAAAAAGTGCCACGATGGGTCATTTTTAAATCAGACCTGAAGGCATGCAAAGTCAGAATATCAATTACCTGCCCGGCCTGGATCATTTGCGCGGTTTCGCTGCGTTATTGATTGTGTGCTACCACGGCGTCCACCTGATCGGTTACCCACTGCGTTACGGCGAGCCGTTTGCGCCAGCCAGACTGCTGGAAAACTGGCCACAGACAGCGAACCCTATCGGTGCCTTAATCTTCGAAGGGCATACGGCTGTGGCACTGTTTCTGGTGCTGAGTGGCTTTATCTTTACGTATGGATCGCTGCATAAAACGATTATTTATCATCGTTTTATTATTAACCGGTTGCTGCGCACCTATCCCCTGTTTGTTTTGCTGTTACTGACGGGCGCATTCGCCTTTCCTGACCGGTTTGACTTCACCGCTTTAGTGCAGACGCTGCTGGGGTTTGGCAATGCACAAGGGGCGATGGATCTGGGTTCGTTTTCAGCGATGTTCTGGGCGATTGCGGTGGAATGGCAGTTTTATCTGGTTTTTCCATTATTACTGATCATTTTCCGACGCGATGGTCCTTTGCTGCTGCTGGGCCTGATCGCGGTCTTTACCCTGTTGCGCAGTCTGGCCTGGCTGGAAGGTGCAAACATCCGCGATCTGGCCTATTGGACCATCATCGGGCGCATGGATCAGTTTCTGCTCGGTATGCTGGCGGCCTATGCATATTCGCACGGGGTTCTGTCTGCGGTCAGGCGTGGCGTGAGCTGGTTACTATTGCTAATAGCGCTCGGACTGGCTATTGGCATGTTATACGGATTTCATCAGGCGGGTGGCTGGCCGGTAAGCGCTGGCTGGAAGATCATCTGGCCAACGCTGGAAGGACTCAGCTGGGCCGGTGTTATTCTGACCTATCTGCGCGCCAGTCAGTATTTACCCGCTCGCCTGTCGTATTGGCTGACTTTGCCGGGATTGATCAGTTATTCATTGTATTTATTGCATTTCAGCGTGATGTCAGTGCTGGTCAAACAGCAATGGTTCAGTACTTTCGGGTTGCCGCCAACCTCGGCTGCACTACTGAATACTCTGCTCTGGTTGCCGCTGATCTGCGCACTGGCGACCCTGACCTACCACTGTGTGGAAAAGCCATTTCTGCGGCTGCGGCTGTCATATCACCGGATTTAATACCATAAAAGCATGCTGTCATTCCCGCGCAGGTGGAATCCAGCAACGCGCCAGAAGCAGCAGGAAACAAAACGGTTAAACCTTGACCTGTCGCAAAGCCGGTACTGCTGTAAACTGACATAGTAGTAATAAGCGTATTAATTTATAACTGAACAGGAATATTGAATGTTAGGCGAAAAACACGATTTGCATCATGAATTTCCCGAATACGAGCAATTGATCCACGATTTGAAAACGAGCGATGCGCATTTCGCACGCCTGTTTGAGGAATACCATACGGTCGAGCACGAAGTCCGCCGGATCGAAGAGGAAGTCGAAGTCAGATCTGATGATTATGTTGAGGATTTGAAGAAAAAACGCCTGCTACTTAAAGACCAGCTGTATCACATGTTATTGCAGGCCGACAAACCGGCTTAAGCCGGAGGTACACGCCGGTGTCGGGGCGTTTAACACTCCGACACCACCCCGAAAATTGATAACCCGGCTATCAAAAAATCGACAGGCCGGTTTTGGCCGCAAATAATTCCAGCGCCCGCATACCGGCCAGTGAATTGCCCGAGGGTCCCAGCCCCGGCGACCACACGCACAGGCTGAGCCGATCCGGCACGACCGCTACGATACCGCCCCCTACTCCGCTTTTGCAGGGCAGGCCGATCAAAAACGCGAATTCACCCGCAGCATCGTAAGTGCCACAGGTCAGCATCAGTGCATTAATGCGACGGGCCTGACGCTCGCTCACAATACGTTCATCTGTGCGCGGATTAACCCCGTCATGGCATAAAAAGCTGCAGGCGCGGGCCAGTTGCTGGCAGTTCATGCTGATCGAACATTGGTGGAAATACACATCCAGCACGTCCGCTACGGCATTGTCCAGCTTGCCAAAGCTTTTGATAAAATTCGCCAGTGCGACATTGCGAAATCCCGTAGCAGCTTCTGACGCGGCAACTTCTTCATCGAACCCGACCGGTTCCCCACATAGCGCGGACACCAGCGCCAGGATATCGGTCTTGGCGTCTTTGCAGTGACTGACCAGCCGGTCGGCGACGGCAATAGCACCGGCGTTAATGAACGGATTACGCGGTACGCCGTGCTCGTGCTCCAGCTGTACCAGGGAATTGAATGGATCGCCCGACGGCTCACGCCCGATCCGTTCCCATAACTTTTCGCCGATCAGCTGCATGGCCAGACTCAGGGTAAATACCTTGGACACACTCTGGATCGAAAACGGCGTCAGGGCAGCGCCGGCGCAGGCTTCTTCACCATCAACGGTGCGCAGTGCGATCCCGAATTGATCCGCCGGCACCCGCGCCAGTGCCGGAATATAGCTGGCTACCCTGCCCTGCCCGACTAAAGGGCGGGCTTCCGTGACGATGCTGTCCAGAACCGACTGTAAAGACATAACTGCTCCTGCTGGGTGATAAACTGATCAGCATTCATTGTAGGTAATCCTGGAGACCAGGACATGAGTTATTACCGCGCTGTTCTGGACAATAATCCGGCGTTACTGTCCTGTGCCTGTGTTGCCTGGTCCAGCCGTGAGCGGACGTAATCCTGCCTGAGTGCCGACTATGTCTGTTTTTTCTCACGATGCGGGTGTTTATGCGGGCGAATTAATCCGCGTTCGCGGTCTGGTGCAAGGCGTCGGTTTCCGGCCTGCGGTATGGCGGCTGGCCGGCGAGCTGCACCTGCAGGGTGAGGTGCTGAATGACGGGGCGGGCGTGCTGATCAAGGTCTGGGGCGAACAAGACCGGATTGATGCCTTATGCCAGCGCCTGCTGGCGAACCCGCCGCCACTGGCGCGAATCGATGCTATCGAACGCCAACCTGATCCGCAGCCACCGACCCAGGAAGGGTTTCATATCCGTGCCAGCCAGGGTGGTGCTGTGCTGACGGGTGTGGTGGCGGATGCTGCGACCTGTCCGGCTTGTGTGCGCGAAATCTTCGACCCGGCTGAACGTCGCTATCGTTATCCGTTTGCCAACTGTACCCACTGCGGGCCACGGCTCAGTATTCTGCAGGCGATACCGTATGACCGCAGCACTACCAGTATGGCGGACTTTACGCTGTGTCCGGCCTGTCAGGCCGAATACGAGTCGCCCGCCGACCGGCGTTTTCACGCCCAGCCGATCGCTTGTCCGGTCTGCGGTCCGCAACTCTGGCTGGAAGATAGTCAGGGCCAGCGGCTAACGGTAAGTGACCCCATCGAACACGCTAATGCCTGGCTGGCTGCCGGCAAAATTCTCGCTATCAAGGGGATCGGTGGTTTTCATCTGGTCTGTGACGCCAGTCAGCCGGCTGTGGTCGATGAGTTACGCCGTCGCAAACAGCGTGCTGCCAAACCGTTTGCGCTGATGGCGCGTGATATGGCGGTAATACGGACTTACTGCACAGTGAATGGCACCGAGGAAAAGCTGCTGCGCGATCCCGCTGCGCCAATCGTACTGTTGCGGGCTGCCCATGCCCGGCGATGGCCAAAACAATTGGCGAACGGGATTGCGCCAGGACAGAACACCTTGGGTTTTATGCTGCCGTACAGCCCACTGCATCATCTGCTGCTGGCCGACTGGAATACGCCTCTGCTGATGACCAGCGGCAATGGCAGTGGCCAGCCACAGTGCAGTGCCAATGAGCAGGCCCGGACTGAACTGGCCGGCTTGGCCGATGGTTTTTTACTGCATGATCGCGCCATTATCAATCAACTGGATGACTCGGTAGCACGGGTGGTGGCAGGCGTACCACGGTTACTGCGTCGGGCGCGTGGTTATGCCCCCATGCCACTGCGGCTGCCGCCGGGTTTTGAGGCTGCCCCCGAGCTGATCGCGCTGGGCGGCGAATGGAAAGCCGCTTTTTGTCTGCTCAGTCATGGACAGGCGATCATGTCGCAGCATCTGGGGGATCTGGAGGAGGTACGCACGCTGGAAGCGTATCGCCGCACGCTGGCCCTGTACGCCGATATTTTCCGGCATCAGCCCAAACTGCGGGTGGTGGATCAGCATCCGGCGTATCTATCCAGCCAGCTCGGGCGAGACTTCTGCGCCGAGGACGGTTTAGAGCTGGTCGAAGTGCAGCACCACCATGCCCATATTGCTGCCTGTCTGGCCGATAACGCCTGGCCGCTTGAGGCGGGGGCAGTGCTCGGCGTGGCGCTGGACGGACTGGGGTATGGCGCTGACGGTACGCTCTGGGGCGGTGAGTGGCTGCGGCTGGACTATCGTTACTGCCAGCGGCTGGCGCGGCTTAAACCGGTGCCTCTGCTGGGTGGCGCTCAGGCTATTCGGCAGCCCTGGCGGATGGCTTACGCGCATTTGCGGGCGCTGGGCTGGCCGCGCATTGTCAGCGAATTCGGCCAGTTGGACAGTATTGCTTATCTGCAGCGCAAACCGCTGCATACTCTGGAGGCGATGTGCGTGCGCGGTCTTAACGTGCCGTTAAGCAGTTCCTGCGGACGTTTGTTCGACGCGGTTGCGGCACTGCTGGGCATCTGCCGCGACGGTATCAGCTACGAGGGCCAGGCCGCTATCGAGCTGGAAGCACTGGCGGACGATGACCCTGGAGCGTATCCCTTTGCGGTCGCTACCGGCAATGATTTGCTGGAACTTGATCCTGCGCCACTCTGGCAGGCCATACTGCTTGATCTGCGTGCGGCAGTGCCGACAGCGACCATCGCCGCGCGTTTTCATAACGGTCTGGTAACGGCGGTGGCGGAACTGTGCGGGCAACTGGCGCACACGCAGTGTTTAACAACAGTCGCGCTGTCCGGTGGTGTATTCCAGAACGCGCGGCTGCTGAGCGCCGTCGAAACCGCGCTGCAAACACGCGGATTACGGGTACTGAGCCATCATCAGGTGCCTGCCAATGATGGCGGTCTGGCACTGGGACAGGCACTGATTGCAGCCGCCCGAAGCCTGCCTCAAGCTACCTCTGATACTAACGATTCACCTTATGGCAATTGATACAGCCGCCGGCGACCCGACCGGCCAGATAATAGCGTGGCGGCTCTAGTGATGCAGCAATGCGGGCCTGGCCGACATTGAGCACGAAATCGCTCATATGATCCTGCAGAAACGGATGATTTGCGCCGGCTTCACCGGCTTGCAGATCGGTGCCGATGTGTTCGATATTGCGCAGGGTATCCACTACTTGCTGCTGCTGCACCGCTTGTCCGGCAGCACTGTCTGCCATCATCTGATCCAGTAGCTGGAGCTGAAACGCCAGTTTATCCATGCTGGAGCGCAGCTCTGCTGTGCTGACATATTTAAAATCCGGCGGGTAGGTGACCTTGCGGACCAGGGCCGCTGTATCACCGCAGGCGCTGAGGCCGGCGAACAGAGAAAAGCCGAGTACAAGCACTATCGTGCGGAGAGCGAATGGCGTCATGCGGATGATTCCTCACAGTGAGTTGGCAAGGTCGCTTTACTGTTTCGGGGCGCGTTCAGTCTAGCGCCAGACGTTTGCGAAACAGGCTTAATGTCAGCATAAAAAATACCACGCCGATGAGAATAATGATCAGAAAACGTGGCCAGACTACATCGAAGCCGGCACCGCGATACAAAATAGCCTGGGCGAAATTGACAAAATGCGTGGTCGGCGCAGCCAGCATGATGGTCTGTATGCTGGCAGGCATACTATCGAATGGGGTGGTACCGCCGGACAGCATTTGCAGGGGCACGATAACCAGAATCATCAGTAAACCAAGTTGCGGCATGGAACGGGCGAACGTACCGAGAAATATCCCGATAGAGGTGGTCGAAAACAGATGCAGCGCGGCCCCGAGCAGAAACAGCGACACCGAGCCAGCAATGGGCACCTGCAACAGCTGCTGTACCACCAGCCATAGCCCCGCAGCGGCTGCCACCAGTACGACCAGACCATTGGCCCAGATTTTAGCCAGCATGATCTCGGCCGGCGTGAGCGGCATTACCAGCAGATGCTCCAGGGTACCGTGTTCGCGTTCTCGGATCAGCGCCGCGCCGGTCAGGACAATCGATAATAAAGTAATGTTATTAATGATTTCCATGACAGCACCAAACCAGGTGCTGGTCAGATTAGGGTTGAATTTTACCCGTGTGGTCAGCGTGATCGGCAACTCGGTTGTGCTTTGTCGGCGTTGCACAAAGCTGTTGATTTCAGCGCTGGCAATGCTCTGAATATAACTGGCACCGATAAAGGCCTGGCTCATTTGCGTAGCGTCGATATTGACCTGGATAGTGGGCTGACGGCCAGCCAGCACATCGCGCTCAAACCCTGGCGGTATATCCAGCACGAAAGTGTAATCGCCGTTGTCCATGCCGTTGTCGGCAGCCGCCAGATCGACGATGACGGGCGGCGCGAAATAAGGGTCGTAAAAGGCGTTGATAATCCGGTTTGAGAGCGGGGAACGATCTTCATCCACAACAGCTATAGGCGCGTTATGCAACTCTTGCGAAGCCCCGGTTGCGACGCTGTAAACCCCGCCGGTAAAAGCCCATACAATCAGGATCAGCAAGACCTTATCAAACCACAGGCTGCGCAGCTCTTTGAAACCGAGACGATAGATATTGCTCAGACGCGGCATGTTCAGTCCTCCTGCTTGTTCAATGACACCAGGGCCAGCAGTGTCAGTACAGGAATGAAGGCTGCCAGGGCCAGCAACGGGCCATAGAGTTCACTCAGTCCTACTGCTTTGGTGAAAATCCCGCGGCTGATAACCAGGAAATAAGTGGTCGGGAATAGCTGCCCGATGATTGCGCCAATACCTTCCTGTGCCGCCGCCGGGGTGGTTATGCCGGAGAAATTGATAGCTACCAGCATGGTGGCGATAGCCGTACCGGCCAGGGCAGCGACCTGCGTACGGGTGAAAGCGGATACCAGCAGCCCCAGTCCGGTGGTGGCGGTCACATAGAGCAGCGCCGCCCCGCTCAGCACCAGCAGACTGCCTTTGAGCGGCACCCCGAATACTGTCACCGACAGCAGCACTAAACCAAAGAAATTCAGCAGGCTGATGCCAATATAGGGCAGTTGCTTGCCGACCAGAAATTCAAACCGGGTCACCGGGGTGGCGTACAGATTGGTGATCGAGCCCAGTTCTTTCTCGCGCACGACACCCAGCGCCATCAGGATAGCCGGAATGAATACCAGCAGCAGCGGAATAACTGCGGGCACCATGGCATAAATACTTTTGAAGTCCTGATTGTAGCGATAGCGAAATTCGAGCTTGGCCGGCAGCAGTGACAGCGTCTGACCCTGCGTGCGAAGCGCCAGACCGGTCAGGTAATCAAGGTGCAGCCCCTGCATATAGCCACGGATAGTCTCGCC
The DNA here is from genome assembly GCA_041396125.1 of Gammaproteobacteria bacterium. Taxonomy (GTDB): domain Bacteria; phylum Pseudomonadota; class Gammaproteobacteria; order Competibacterales; family Competibacteraceae; genus JAWKZG01. The sequence continues at coordinate 72,552 of JAWKZG010000012.1, forward strand.
ACGAAAGGGCATGGCACCATCAATCCAGACGCCGATTTCCGGTGTCCGGCCGCGTTGCAGATCCTTGCCATAAGCGGGTGGAATCTCCAGCGCCAGACTCAGTTCACCGCTGCGCATACGGCGTTCCAGCTCGGCTTCATCGTGCAATGGCGGGCGCTCGATAAAATAGCGCGAACCCGCCATATTCTGGATATAGTCGCGGCTTTCCGGGCTTTGATCGCGGTCCAGTACAGCGAACGCCAGATTCTCGACATCGAAATTAATGCCATACCCGAGAATGAACAGCAGCAGCACCGAACCGCCCAGTGCGAAAGCCAGCCGGATCGGATCGCGCAGTAGTTCCAGACTTTCGCGCCGGGCATAGCCGAACAGACGCAGCAGGCTGAAAGCACTGTTGCGAGGGCGGGCGGCGTCGGCCGCTGCTGCGGGTGCCGGGAGTGATACCGGCGTGGGTGGTGTCTCTTGCGGGGCTGGCTGCCCGGCTCCGCTGGCTTGTTCAAGATAATCGATAAACGCGTCTTCCAGCGTTGTTTTGCCACAAGCTGCCTGCAACGCCTGTGGTGTATCACTGGCCAGCACCCGGCCGGCGTGCATCAGTGAAATGCGGTCGCAGCGGGCAGCTTCATTCATGAAATGGGTCGAGACGAAAATCGTGACACCATCTTTGCGGGACAGATCGATCAGCAGTTTCCAGAAGGCATCCCGCGCCACCGGGTCAACGCCGGAGGTCGGCTCGTCCAGGATCAGCATCTCCGGTTGATGGATAATTGCTACCGCTAGTGACAGACGCTGGCGAATACCGAGCGGCAGACTGGCCGCCAGGGTATCGAGTTGCTCCTCAAGTTCAAACCGTTGTACCAACTCGGCAATGCGAGCGGGAATGTGCTCGGCCGGCAGATGAAACAACTGCGCGTGCAGCAGCAGGTTCTGGCGTACTGTCAATTCGCTGTAAAGCGAAAAAGCCTGTGACATGAAACCGACCCGTTTGCGGGTGGCCAGATCATTGGCATTGACCGGCTGGCCAAACAGCGCCGCTTCGCCCTCGCTGGCCGCCAGCAAGCCGGTCAGCATTTTCATGGTAGTGGTTTTGCCACAGCCGTTGGAGCCGAGAAAACCGAAAATTTCACCGCGCTTGATGGTGAAACTGACATGATCGACAGCGCAGAAATCGCCGAAACGCTTGGTCAGACCACGGGCTTCAATAGCGGGCGGGCCGTCGCCGTCAGGCTGGCGTGGCGGCACCACCAGCGTCTGATGGCCAGCCCGTTTGCTGGCAGGCAGCAATTGAATAAACGTGGCATCCAGATTATCGGTGCCGGTACGGGTTTTCAGCGCCTGCGGACTGCCGCTGGCCAGTACCTGGCCTTCATCCATGGCCACCAGCCAGTCGAATCCTTCAGCTTCATCCATATAAGCGGTCGCGATCAGCACGCTCATCGGGCTGGTGACGCCGGGCTGGCTTTGCCGCCGTTCCCGCAGGCGTTGGATCAGCTCCCAGAACTGCCGTCGCGAGAGGGGATCGACGCCGGTGGTAGGTTCGTCCAGAATCAGCAGATCGGGGTCATGGATCAGCGCGCAGCACAGCCCCAGTTTCTGCTTCATGCCGCCGGAGAGCTTGCCGGCCGGGCGGTCGCGAAACGGAGCCAGACCGGTGCTGGCAAGCAGTTCCGCAATACGCTGTTCGCGCTCTGCACGCTGCTGGCCGAACAGTCGGGCGAAAAAATCAATATTCTCGAAGACCGACAGGCTCATATACAGGTTTTTGCCCAGACCCTGCGGCATATACGCGATCCGCGGGCAAACCCGGGCGCGGTGACGGGACTGGCGCATATCACCTCCCAGCACCTGCACCGTACCGGTCTGGATTTTGCGCACCCCGGCCAGCAGTGCCAGCACACTGGATTTGCCGACCCCGTCCGGGCCGATAAAGCCCACCATGCAGCCGGCCGGAATCGTCAGACTGATGTTGTCGACAGCCTGGGTAGCACCGTAGCGATGACTAAGATCCTGCAGAAGGGCGACCGGGGCTACAGTGTCCGATGCGATCGCTCTTGCGGGGACTGACGTATTCACAATAACTCAGGTGGCGGTTGTAACTGGGCGGGCCATGAAGCAGTGTCGTCAAGCCGTATATACGCCACGCCAGGTACACCGGTTTTGACGATATTCTTATAGCGCGCCAGTAATTCGGGGGCAATTTTGACCTTGACCCGGAACATCAGCTTCTCCCGCTCAGTCTGGGTTTCCACCGACTTGGGCGTGAACTGGGAACGGGCGGCAACGAAAGTGACCCGGGCCGGCACTGGTTTATCCGGCAGGGCATCGAACACAATACGGGCCTCGGCACCGATAGCCACCTGATTGGCTTCCAGGGTTGGCAGGTAAATCGACATATACACGTCAGTCAGATCGAGTACGACCAGTACCTTGCCGCCGGTCCCAAGTACTTCGCCCGGTTCGGCCAGACGGTACAGTACCCGGCAGTCGCAGGGTGATTTAAGCACGCTGTCTTCCAGCTCTGATTTAATACCCTCAGCCACGGCAATGGCCGCTTCTATGGCCGACTGCGCTTCTGTCACCTTGGCCTGAGCTGCGGTCAGTGCGGCTTCAGCGCTTAGTTTGCGGGTCTGGTCACTATCGAATTTTTCGCGCGTGATATAACCTTTTTGCAATAAATTGGCAGAACGATCAAACTCGTTAATCGCATAGGTCAGCTCGCTCTGGCGCTGTGCCACCAGGGCGCTGGCGCTCAACATCGCGTTGCGGGCCTGGTTGATGCCGGCCTCGGCCTGACGCAGATTCGCCTGCAAGGTTTTGGTGTCCATGCGGGCCAGAATCTGGCCGGTTTCGATCCAGTCACCTTCATCGACCAGAATTTCAGCAATCCGGCCCTGCAGCTTGGTGGCAATGTCGATTTCAGTGGCTTCCAGACGGCCATTACCGGCCACAAAACCTGGTGGCAGAGTCGCCTGTTGCGATTGCCACCAGACATACCCGCCCGCCCCGAGAGCGCCCAGTGCCAGTAATAAAAATAATAACTTACGCATATTTCACCATCACATCATTGAGTATTTTGCCGGTGTTTCCCGGTGTGTGCCGCTGCCAACGCATCACGACCGTCATGGTAGCCGAGTTCGATGCGCTGCTGAATCGCTGCGCGGGAGAAATCAGCCGGCCCGCCTATGTCGACATTGTGCGTGTTGCTGACCACCAGTAATCGGTCGATATGACGATAGTTGAGGAGTTTGCGGTAGGCTGGTAATTGGCGCACTGGACTGTCAGCGGGCAGCGCCTGATCGATTTCACCCATCAGCTCAATCATACCGTTGACGGCGTGGAACAGTTTGAGATCCAGTTTTAGCTTGCTGGCAAAAATGATCTCGAAAGTGCGTTCCAGCACATCCATGAACTGTTCGGGCACCGGTGCAGTTTGCCGGAAGGCGTCGATCACGATGAGCTCACGGCTTACATCTGCAGCACCGGGTGCCAACTGCTCCAGGGCATTGATAGCGGCTCGTAACGGGGTGTTGGAGACCAGCCCGCCATCCCAATAGACCTGCCCGTCGATCGTTGTGGGGGGGAAGGCAGGCGGCAAGCTGCCGCTGGCTATAATATGTTCTACGCTGAGCCCCTGGCGGTTGTTGAACTCCATTAATTCGCCGGTTTCCACATTAACCGCGGTGACAGCAACGAAGGTGCTGCTGTTGTTTAAACGATCAAAATCAACCCACTGCAGGAGGGACTCGCGCAGCGGTCCGGTATCATAAACACTGCTTGCCAGCCACGGCGCAGCGAGATAATCCGGCTTGATCCGGTACATGGCGTCATTGCCGAACACCGCCAGATTGGCCTGAACCGCAGCTGGCAGGAACGGCGTCACCGGCAGGGTCAGTCGTTCCCACATTTGACCCAGGGCGCTCATCGGATCGTCTTTTGCGCCCACCAGCACGGCAGCGGCGAAGGCTCCAATGGAAACACCGGTGACGACGTCGGGCTGGAAATTACCCTGTTCATAAAATGCTTTGAGAACGCCATATTCGTAGGCACCAAGCGCACCGCCACCCTGCAAGGCCAGCGCTGTGAGTTTGCGCTTCATGCAGATTCCGCACCGCCAGCCGCGATCCAGCGTGCAATACCGGGCCAGTATTCGGTGAGCGTTCGGGCACCCATGAACAAACCGATATGACCACCTGGAGCCAGGGTTTTAACGATTTGCGCCGGTGCTGTGCTCAGATACTTGTCGGCGTCGAACACCTGCTCGCGGGTGGTGATGTCATCCGCTGCTCCGGCTAGCAGATACACCGGGCAGCTTATCGCTTTTAGCGACAGACGCTGGCCGAGGCCGACAAACTGGCCTTTGGCCAGGCGGTTTTCCTTGAACAACTGGGTGATCGCCTGCAGATACCAGCGTCCCGGCAGATCGAGGGGATTTTCGTACCAGCGCGAAAAGGCTTCTTCTTTGTCAAGATAGGCCGGGTCGTCGATATGCTCGTAAAGATCAATGTATTTATCGACGTATTGCTTATCGGGGTGCATGTTCTTCCAGCCCTGCAGCATGAACTTGCCCCGCATCAAACCGCCGCCGAGTTCGACCAGATGCTCATAAAAACCGGTCGGCAGCTGGTTGACCATCTGTTTGATCGGACCGTTGCCGGCGGCGGTGTCGATCGGTGCGCCGGCCAGCACCAGGGTGCGCACTTTATGCGGATAACGGGCGGCGTACATGGCTGTCATCCAGCCGCCCTGACACAATCCGACCAGATTGACGCTGCCACCCAGATCATCGACACAGACATTGAGCTCGGCCAGATAATTATCGATGTCATAATCTTTCATCTCCGGCGTGGCGCTGTTCCAGTCGGTCACCAGCACCCGCTGCAGGCCATTGCCGAGCAGCGTTTCGACCAGGCTCTGGCCCTGCTGGTAGTCGGCGATGGTTGCACTATGCCCGGCGTAGGGGGCATCAATAAGAGTGGGGACAATCGTGCTGTCTGTGCTGTCAGGCGCAGTGGAAAAATCACGCAGTTTCAGCGTATGCAACTCCAGCAGCACCTTGTTCGGGGTGGCGAAAGCGGGTTGTAAACCATGGTCGATCTTCTCGGCTTCAGCCAGAAATTTGAGATTGTCATTAAACAACCGCCATTCCTGCTCGGCCATTGTAGCCGCCGCCGTGAACGGCCAGAAATAAGGGACGCTGTTCTCGGCGAGCGCATGATGAGAGGTTTTCGTAGCCATTAGTATTCTCCTGATGAACCCTTGGCAGGCCCCTGGCGGGGTGTGTCATGCGGGTGGTGAAATGAGGTTTTGAGGGTGGCCAAAAACCGCCGCTGATGCGGTGCTTCCCGGCGCAAGTGGCGGTAGACAGCGAGTTTGGTCAGATCTGCCAGTAGCATCCAGGCCAGCGCGTACAACCAGATCAGACCAATATACGTCCAGGAGATCGGCGCGACGAACCAGCCGAAAGCAGCAATCAGAACGGCGATTAATTGGGTGCTGAAAATCGCACCGAGCAGGATGGGTGCCGGATACGGCTTGGCAAAAAACGGTCGATGGCTGCGTGCTACCAGCAGGGTCAGATGCCCGGCTACCGCCAGTTTCAGGAAAATCACGGTTTGCAGTTCGGCCAGGCTCAGCCCGAGCCATGATGTGCTGATGATTAACAGCAGAAAAGTCGATGCGACACCGAGCACACCAAGCACCGAAGCCACGGCCAGCACCCGGTGCATGTCCCAGCGCACCGGCCGCGACTCCAGCCAGGTGTTGTCCTTGGCGATAGTCATGATTGGCAGATCGTTTAACAGCGCCAGTAAAATAATCATGACGGCAGTGATGGGATAAAAACCGTAGATCAGAATGGCCAGCACCATAAAAATCATGATGCGGATCGTCTCGGTGATGCGGTAAATAGCGTAGGCGTTCATGCGCTGGAAAATCCGCCGCGCCTCTTCCACAGCCCGCACGATAACCTCCAGCCCCGGTGCTGTCAGCACCAGGTCAGCCGCCGCACGGGCGGCATCGGTCGCACCCGAGACGGCGATACCGACATCAGCCTGTTTCAAGGCCGGGGCGTCGTTCACGCCATCGCCGGTCATCCCGACCAGATGGCCTTGTCCCTGCAGTGTTTTGACCAGGGCAAATTTATGCTCGGGAAAAACCTGCGCGAAACCATCGGCCTGCGATAATTTCGAGGTGATTTCTGCGGCCAGTTTGCCGTCCGTGCTCAGGGCCAGCCGGTCAGCCGACAGAATATGGCTGCCCAGACCAAGCTGGCTCGCGGTTTCGCGGGCGATGGCCAGATTATCGCCGGTGACCATTTTGATTTGCACGCCATGGTCGCGGGCCTGCTGGATAGTTTCGCGGGCATCTTCACGCGGCGGGTCAAACAGCGGCAGCAAGCCCAAAAATCGCCATGGCCCGTCGACCGGTTGCTTATCCTGGCGAGCGACGCCCAGGGTTCGAAAGCCCTTGGCCGCGAGTTGGTTGACCTGTTGTTCGGCGCGGGCGCGGGTGGCAGGATCCAGCTGACAGAGCTGCAAAATGACCTGGGAGCGCCTTTGCTGACTTTGCAGGTGTTGCCTTTGGCATCGCGCACAGTGGCTTCGGTACGTTTGCTGACCGGGTCAAACGGGACAAAACGCTCTTGCTGATAAGCGTCCAGCACTTTGCCGTCGGTCAGAGCGGCCAGTATCGCCAGATCGATGGGATCATGATCCTCGGCCTTGGAGGCCAGGGCGGCGGCCAGGATCAAGTCCTGGTCAGCGGTGGCGGCAAAGCGTACCGGCTCGCCCAGAGTGAGTTTGTTCTGGGTCAGGGTACCGGTTTTGTCCGAGCACAGAATATCCATGCCGGCCATTTCCTCGATTGATTCCAGCCGGGAGACAATCGCTTTCATCTTCGACAGTGCCAGGGCACCGACGGCCATCGTTACCGACAGCACCGCCGGCATCGCTACAGGGATAGCCGCCACTGTAAGGATCAGCGCAAATTGAGCCAGTTCCAGCAGTGGCCACTGGCGCTCAAGGCCGACCAGCAACAGCACAGCCACCAGCACCAGCGCCAGGTAAATCAGGTAATCGCCGATGTTCAGCACCGCCTGCTGAAAATGCGATACGCTTTTGGCTGTGCTCACCAGTCCGGCGGTTTTACCGAAATAAGTCTGCATGCCAGTGGCGCTTACCTGACCGATCATTTCGCCCTGCTTCACTACCGCACCGGAATACGCAGTATCGCCGGGCTTTTTGTCCACCGGCAGTGATTCACCGGTCAGCGCGGCCTGATCAATGCTGAGGTAATCGCCCTGTTGCAGGATGATATCGGCCGGCACCACATCGCCGAGCCGTAGCCGCACCACATCACCGGGTACCAGTTCGCGTGCCGCGAGTTCGCACCAGTGTCCGTCGCGCAATACCCGGGCGCTTAATGCCAGGCTTTTTTTCAGCTGCGCGATGGCATTACCAGCCTGATATTCCTGCCAAAACCCCACCACAGCATTGAACACCAGCAGCACCAGAATAATAGCCAGATCTGCCCAATGACCGACAGCTGCGGATAACACCGCTGCCACTTCGATCATCCACGGGATCGGCCCCCAGAAATAACCGAGCAGCTTGCGCAGCGGACTGATGGTGTGCTCGGCCAATTCGTTGGGGCCATAGTGCTGCAAGCGCTGCGTGGCCTCCTGCCCGGACAGGCCGGTCAGTGGCGTTGCTGGCGCTGGCGCTGGCTCGGCAGCAGTCTGGTCGGATGTGTGATTTTCGTTCGCCAGGGTGGAAGAAGACATCATTATCTACGCTCCGAATTTCACGGTATGACTTAACTGAAAAAAAACCGCTTGAGCCCGCTCAGCATGAGCTGCATGCCCATGGTGACCAGGATCAGCCCCATAAAGCGCAGGAACACCCGGTGGCCGCGGTGACTGACTTGCTCATGCAGCCACGAAGCAAAGAACAGCGCCAGAAACAGCAACGCGGCTTCCACCGCCACAGCGCCCAGCACCACGAGCTGACTGCTCATACCGGGACTGCGGGCGGTTAAGGTGATGACCGTAGTAATTGCGCCCGGCCCGGCGATCATGGGCATTGCCAGCGGCACCAGAATGGGATCGTTGTCGTCCTCGCCATCGCCGCTGTCGTGCTGGACCCGCGTTGGCCGGCCGGTCATCATTTCCAGACCCATCAGCAGCACAACCAGTCCGCCGCCGCTTTGGAAGGCTGCTGTAGAAATGCCCAGCAGATTCAGCAGGCCACTCCCGGCCAGGGCTGCCACTGTCAGAATCAGTCCGACATAGAACGCTGTCCGCAGTGCTGCCCGGCGCTGCCTGGACGGAGACCAGCCGTCGGTCAGACCGAGAAATACCGGCACCGCACCCAAGGGATTGGAGATAGCGATAATGGCGGCGACGGCTTGAATGAAGTGGTCCATCGGGCGTACTTACGGTGTTGTTGACGCTTGCATGACGGCCCGGGTGTGCTGCGCAATCATCCATTCTTCGTTGGTCGGAATGACCCAGACCGATACCGCGCTGTCCGGGCTGCTGATACAGGGGCCGTGGTGCTGATTGGCGGCAGGGTCCAGTTGTATCCCTAACCAGCCGGCCAGTTGACAGACCTGGGCGCGAATCGGAGCGGCGTGTTCACCGATGCCGCCGGTGAAAACCAGCGCATCCAGCCCGCCCAGACTGGCCGTCAGCGCGCCCAGTTCGCGGTTAATGCGGTAGGCGAATAAATCGAGTGCCGCGCGCGCGCCGGGCGCATCGCTGGCCAGCAGGGTGCGCACATCATTGCTGAGGCCCGAGATGCCGAGCAGTCCCGACTGGTGATACAGCAGATCAGTGACTTCAGCGGTGTTAAGACCGAGCGTATCCTGCAGGTACAACACCACACCGGGATCAAGATTGCCGCAGCGCGTACCCATGGGCAGGCCGTCCAGAGCGGTGAACCCCATCGTGGTGTCGATGCTCTGGCCGTTGCGCAGCGCGCACATGCTGGCACCGTTGCCAAGATGCGCCGCTATCACCCGGCCGGTGGCCAGCTCCGGCCCTGCCACGTCGGGCAATACACTGGCGATATATTCATAGGACAGGCCGTGAAAGCCGTAGCGGCGAATACCCGCGTCGTAATACTTTTGCGGCAGGGCGAACTGGCGGGCAAGTTCCGGCAGTGTGTGGTGGAAAGCGGTATCGAAGCAGGCGATTTGCAGTAAATCCGGCTCCAGCGCCGTCAACGCACGAATACCGGCCAGATTATGGCGCTGGTGCAGCGGTGCCAGCGGACTGAGCTTGCTCAGCTCGTCCAGCACTGTGGCGTCAACTTTCAGTGGTGCGAAGAACGACGGACCACCGTGCACAACCCGGTGACCGACCGCATGAATGGCACGTACTGCTTCCAGTTGCCGGCCCCAGTTCACCAGGGCTGCCATGGCCTGACCGTGATCGAGATCCTGCCCCAGTACTTCATCGGCGATGGGCTTATTGTCCTGGTCGACAGCGCGCATATGGGTGTTGTGACCCAGTTCGATCTGGCCCCGACCCAGTAAGGGTAAGGCGCTGTCGTCCGCGTTATACAGCCCGAACTTGATGCTCGATGAGCCACTGTTCAGAACCAGAATATTGCCGCTCATAACGGCAGTTCGCGTTGCTGGTGCTGGAGCAGCATGACCGCCAGCGCACAGGAAGCCAGCCGGGTGATCGTGTCATCGGCGCGACTGGTCAGGATGATCGGTACGCGCGCTCCGAGCACGATGCCTGCACCTTCGGCACCACCCAGGTATTCCAGCTGTTTGGCCAGCATATTGCCAGCTTCCAGGTCGGGCACCACCAGAATATCGGCCTGTCCTGCAACCGGTGAGACAATACCTTTGATCGCGGCAGCTTCAGCGGAAACCGCATTATCAAAAGCCAGCGGCCCGTCGATAATACCGCCGCTGATCTGACCGCGCTGGGCCATTTTGCACAGTGCTGCCGCGTCCAGCGTGGACTGAATACTGGGCGTGACGGTTTCCACTGCGGACAGAATAGCGACCCGTGGTTCATCGATGTCGAGCGCATGGGCTAACTCGATAGCATTCTGAATAATATCGCGTTTATCAGTCAGAGACGGGTAAATATTGACAGCAGCATCGGTGATAAACAGCGGCCGGACGTAGGTCGGTACATCAAATGCAAACACATGACTAAGTCGCCGTTCAGTACGCAGACCGGTATCACGAGCCACGACGGCATGCATCAGCTCATCGGTATGCAGACTGCCTTTCATCAGTGCCTGCACCTCCCCGGCTCTGGCCAGTTGCACCGCCTTTTCAGCGGCCGCATGGCTGTGTTCGGTAGAGATCAGCTGGTAGGGCGACAGGTCGATATTTTCGGCTTCTGCAACAGCGCGGATTTTGTGCTCGGGGCCAACCAATACAGGAATGATCAGTTCCTGCTCGACCGCTGCGACCATGCCGGCAAGCGAGGTCTTGTCTACCGGATGGACGATGGCAGTACGGATCGGCGGATGGTTTTTGGCGGCTGCCAGCAATCGGTGCAGATGCACCCGTTCGGCCAGATGGACCTCGGGCAGCACCCAGCGCGGGCGTTTGATTTTCTCGCTGGGCGCAATCACGTCGGCTTCGCCGCTGATTACCGTTTTACCTTCCTGGTTGGTGCAGCGACAATCCAGCAGCAGACGGCATTTTTCCGGGTCCTTGCTCTTGACGGTGACCGTGACGGTGAGCACATCCCCCAGCCCTACCGGGCGGCGGAAGCTCAGCGACTGATTGAGGTAAATCGTACCGGGACCGGGTAATTGGGTGCCGAGTACGGTTGAAATCAGTGCTCCACCCCACAGACCATGGGCGATGATCTCGTGGAAACGGCTGCTTTTGGCGTAATCTTCGTCGACGTGGGCGGGGTTCACATCACCGGACATCACCGCAAACAGTTTAATATCCTGCAGTGTCAGCCGACGCTCCAGACTGGCCGAGTCGCCAATCTGGATTTCGTCGAAGGTGCGATTTTCGATCATGTCTTGCTTCATGTTGCTTTCCTTAGCCCAGAATATGGTAGCCGGCATCGACATAGGCGGTGTGGCCGGTCATCGCCCGCCCCGCATCACTGACCAGACAGGCAGCCACTGCGCCCACATCTTCAATGCTCACCTGATGACGGGCCGGAGCGCGTTCGGCGGCCGCATTGAGCAAGGCTTCGAAGCGATCGATACCGCTGGACGCACGGGTTTTGATTGGTCCTGGTGACAGCGCATGAACACGGATACCTTGCGGACCGAGTTCCTCCGCCAGATAGCGTACCGAGCACTCCAGTGCGGCTTTGATCGGACCCATGATGTTGTAATTGGGAATGACTTTTTCGGCCCCGTAATAACTCATGGTCAACAGGGTGCCGCCGTCCTTCAGCAGCGGTTCAGCCAGATGCGCCATGCGGATAAACGAGTAGCAGGAGATATCCATCGCTGTCTGGAAACCCTCGCGCGAGCAATCCGTTACCCGGCCCAATAAATCGTCTCGCGGGCAATAGGCAATGGAGTGCACCAGAAAATCGAGTTTGCCCCACTTCTGCTGAACGTGTTGAAACAGGGCATGAAGCTGCGCCTCGTCGCGCACGTCGCAGAGTAATAGATCGGGGTTGCCAAGATCGGCCAGCAAGGGCTGGATATAAGGCTCGGCTTTGACCGCGCCGTGGCTCAGCACCAGCTCGGCGCCAGCCTGGTGCAGCATTTTGGCGCAGCCGTAGGCAATGCTGTTGGCGTTTGCAATACCAACGACAAGCCCTTTTTTGCCTGCCAGGAAAGGTCCGGCTTTGAACATATTAGTGAGCTCCTGAGAAATAATTTGTTTTACCAGTGCTGCCCGCCGGCTGTTGTGACCGGGCGGGAAAGCATCAATGGCTAGACAGTCAGTGTTTTAAAATTCCCTGGGGTTTTAAAATTCCCTGGGTAAGAATCCGGGGCTGTTTCAGGGGGCCAGTACATAACTGCCGGGTGCCGCACCCAGCGGCGGGTAGTCCTTGTTACCGAGCGTCGGTGGTGCAGTTTTGCCCGATGAGCGGGCGCTGAGCCAGGCTTGCCAGGCTGGCCACCAGGACCCCTGCTGGGTTGGTGTGGTTTGCTGCCAGGTGTCGGGATCGATATAGGTCTCGCCTTCCCGATGGGTGCGCATCTGAAAACGGCGGCGCGGGTGCCCCGGTTCGCTGACGATGCCTGCATTATGGCCGCCGCTGGTCAGCACAAACGTGACTTCATCGGCATCGGCCAGCAGATGGATTTTGTAGACTGATTTCCAGGGAGCGACATGATCCTTGACCGTGCCAACGGCGAAAATCGGGGCACGGATGTCGTTGATCACAACCGGTCGGCCATCAATCCGGTACCGGCCATTGGCCAGATCGTTATTCAGGAACAGACGGCGCAGATACTCGGAATGCATCCGATAGGGCATGCGGGTCAGATCGGCGTTCCAGGCCATCAGATCATTCATCGGCTGCCGTTGACCCAGCATATAATCATGCACCAGGCGCGACCAGATCAGATCATTGGAGCGCAGCAGCTGAAAGGCTCCGGCCATCTGATAACCGTCCAGATAGCCCTGTTCCCACATCATGTTTTCCAGATATGAGACTTCGCTTTCACCGATGAACAGGGTCAGCTCGCCGGCTTCGGTAAAATCGACCTGGGTCGCAAATGTGGTCAGAGAGGCCAGTCGCTGATCGCCATCACGGGCCATCGCCGCCGCGGCAATCGATAACAGAGTGCCGCCCAGGCAATAGCCGACAGCATGCACTTTCTGTTCGGGAACAATAGCCGAGATAGCATCCAGTGCTGCCATCGGTCCAAGCCGACGGTAATCCTCCATGCCGAGATTGCGATCCTCGGAGTCCGGATTGCGCCAGGAAATCATGAACACGGTATGCCCCTGGTCAACCAGGTATTTGACCAGTGAGTTCTCTGGTGACAGATCCAGAATGTAATACTTCATGATCCAGGCGGGTACGATCAGGATCGGTTCGGCATAGACCTCCGTTGTGCTCGGGCTGTACTGGATCAGCTCGATCAAGTGGTTGCGATACACGACCTGACCGGGGGTTACCGCCAGATTGTGCCCGACCTGAAAAGCCTCGGCACCGACCGGTGGTTTGCCGGAAACCGCGCGTTCCCAGTCCTCGACAAAGTTTTGCCAGCCCTGGACCAGATTCATGCCACCGCTGGCCAGTGTGGCCTGGGCGATTTCCGGGTTCAGCCAGGGGTTGATAGAGGGTGAATAACGATCCAGTAACTGGCGGGTCACGAAAGACACGACCTGTTCCCGTCCAGGTGACAGGCCGTCGATATCGGTGGTAGCGTTATGCCACCACTGCTGATTTAGCAGAAATGCCTGATGGATCAGGTTATAAGGCCATTGCTTCCAGGCATCGTCCGTGAAGCGCTGATCCTGCGGCAAAGGTTCAATACAACAGGCGGGATCGGCGTTAAACGGGGCCTGGCTGCTGTAGCGCAACAGACGTACCTGTTTGCGAACCAGTTTTTCCAGTAATTCCAGCTGCTTGCCGGGTGATAACATTAAATGAGCCAGCCATTCAAAATAGGTGCTGGCCAGACCGGCCGGTGTAATGCCGGCTGTCAGCCGTGCCAGACCGGCCTTGAAGGTGCGATCCAGCGCATAGTTCATGGCATGAGCGGGGTCCGGGTGTTGTCCGCTCGGCTCAGATGCTGCCGCCGGGGGCGGCGGGGCTGCCAATGTATTGTCAGATTGCTTGGGTGCAGAGATTTGTGTGCCGACTTCGGATTGCGACGTCGGCGTCGAAGTTGTTGTGGTAACCGTCGTCATGGCTAACTGTTTCCTGCTATAAAGCACTGTGTAATGTAGGACAACAGTATTGCAGAAATGCTGCGACGCAGCAAAATAGTACTTTTGCGTACTCACACAAGAAAAACTTACATCAAGAGGTCAATGCATGGGCACCAATCCGACTATTGCCTGCTGGGCGAATAATCTTGCTTATCCGGCGCGCAGTCTGGAGAACTGGCTGGCGCAATTGGACCGGCGACTTGAACAGGCGCACTCGGCCGGTGCGCATATGCTGTTTTTACCAGAATATGCTTGTGCTCAATGGTTGAATTTTGCGCCGCAGCATTTGCCTGGCAGTGAGGAAATTCCCTGGCTGGCTGACCTGGGCGAGCAGGCTTTGCCGGTGCTCAAGTCACTGGCGCAGACCCATGGTATCGCGCTGTTTGCCGGTACGCTGCCGAGTGTGAGTGCGGAACACGCGCCGCCGCTGCTGAACCGCGCCCATCTGTTGCTACCGGACGGCCGGCATATCAGGCAGGACAAACTCTGTCTGACACCGGATGAAAAAGAAGCCGATGGCTGGAACCTGAGTCCCGGCTATACGCTGAATCTGTTTGAATGGCAGGGCTGGCGGGTGGCTATTGTGATCTGTCTGGATATTGAGCTGCCCGCGCTGGCAACCCGTCTGGCCGAGTACCAGCCGGATTTGATACTGGTGCCGAGCATGACCAGCCGGGGCGGTTTCTGGCGTGTTAACAGCTGCGCCAAGGCGCGTTCGGTCGAGCTGTTTACCTCGATCTGTGTGGTTGGCTGCTATGGCCAGCCGCGAGCCGGGCATTGGCCGTATCGCGGCGGGGCCAGTGTATATATTCCCTGTGAACAGGCGCTCGGCCTGACCGGTGTGCATGCCGAATTGCCGCCCAGTGATGGCGACGAGTCCGACGGTCAGGCACTACTGGTGCGCGAGTTGCCGCTCAGCACTGTGCATGAGTTGCGCGGCGGCGGCAGCGTGGAAGTCTGGCCCGGTGCCTGGCGGGCCGATCATGTCCACATTGAGGTCGTGTCATAATTTATTCTACTGCAATAATGGCCCCTTGCTGCTGGATCACCTGCGCTGCCAGCCGGTGCGCGGCTTCGGCGGCTGCTACAGCGGTTTGTCCTGACAGACGGGCGCTGTAATAAGCCGCGTTAAACGAATCCCCCGCCGCAGTGGTGTCAACCGGCTGGGCAACCGGTTCGCCTGCGACCTGCTGTCTTTGCCCGTCAAGCGCAAGCAGGGCCGGTTTGGGGCCTTGTTTGACAACGATTTCAGTAACCCCGAGCGCTTGCAGGCGGTCAGCGGTGGCGTCCGGATCGGCATCCCCCCAGAGTGCGGCTTCATCTTCAAACGTCGGACAGGCCAGATCGGTCTGCGCCCATATTTTTTGCAGCCAGTGTCGGGCTGCTGCCGGGTCCGGCCACAGGCGGGGGCGGTAATTGCTGTCGAAGCCGACTTTGCCACTGCGACTGCGGATTGATGCCAGCAGGGTCAATAATCGCTCGCGAGCGGGCTCGTCCAGGATAGCCAGGGTAATGCCGGACAGGTATACAAAATCGTAATCTTGCAATGCCTGCTCGATGCGTTGTGTGTCGTCGCAACTAAACAACATCCGGGCGGCTGCCTGTTGGCGCCAGTAGTAAAATGTGCGTTCGCCGTCAGCGTCCGTACGAATGATGTACAGGCCCGGCAAATGGTCGGGCAGACGGGCCACCAATGTGGTATCCAGCCCTTCCGCCTGCCAGGCTTGCAGCAGCTCGGCGCTGAACGGGTCTGTACCCAGGGCTGTGACGTAGCTGACAAGGGTGTCTGCGGCGGGCAGACAGCGGCGGGCATAGACCGCCGTATTCAGGGTGTCGCCACCAAAAGTACGGCGCATGCGGTCGTTATGCTGGCGATCTTGCCACAGTTCGATCATGCATTCGCCGATGCAGGCTATTCGTTTCATGCTGATTCTCGTATTCTCAATAAGGTCGTTTCGAAAAGAAAAGCAAAAACCTTACTGGAAGGATAAGGTTAAACAGTATTGCCTGTGTATAATACGCGCCTTCATTTTTTTATAAATCTACAACGTTATAACAGGAAAGCGCTGATCATGAATTTCCTCATTAGTGACGCAATGGCACAAGGCGGAGCCCCTGCCCAGGGTAGTGGTTTACTCGGCCTGCTGTTCCCCATCCTATTAATCGTAGTCTTTTATTTTCTGCTGATACGGCCTCAGACCAAGCGTGCTAAAGAGCACAAACAAATGGTTGAGGCGATCAAAAAAGGTGACGAGGTGGTAACGGCTGGCGGTGTGCTGGGCCGGATTACCGAAGTAGGCGATAATTTTCTGCAGGTTGAAGTGGCGGAAGGCGTGCAACTGAAAGTGCAAAAGCATTCGATTACTTCACTGATGCCCAAGGGCACCGTCAAAGGCGAGCTGTAAGGCAGGATTGACAGCATGCTAAACCGCTACCCCTGGTGGAAATATCTGATTATCGGCCTGGTGCTGCTAATTGGCATCATTTACGCACTGCCGAATCTGTTTGGAGAAGATCCGGCCGTGCAAATCTCCCCGGCGCGCACCGGACTGGAAATTGATCAACCCCTGTATGCGCGGGTGATCGATAAGCTGGAATCGGAACAGCTGGACTACAAAAGCGCCGCATTTGACTCACAGCGGTTTCTGGTACGCTTTAGTGACACTGAGGTGCAGCTGAAAGCAGCAGATATTCTGCGGGAACTCCTGGGGCGTGATTATACCGTAGCGCTCAATCTGGCACCGTCTACGCCGGGGTTTATGCGTGCACTGGGTCTTGCCCCGATGTATCTGGGGCTGGATCTGCGTGGCGGGGTGCACTTTCTGATGGAAGTGGACATGGACGCTGCTATCAGTCAGGCCGAGGAGTCCTATCTGGAATCCCTGCGTACCTTGCTGCGTGATCAGCGTATCCGCTATACCGCACTGAACCGTGAGCCGGCCAGCGCTGCCAGCCCCGAACTGGGCAGCGGCATCCGGGCCAGTTTTCGCAGTGCCGAAGATCGTGCGCAGGCTTTGAGCAAAATCAAGGATGAGCTCAACACGCTGGATATCACCGAAACTGATCAGGGTTTTGATCTGATCCTGCGTATGACGCCGCAGGAGATTGAGGAACGGCGCAGCACCGCACTGGCCCAGAACATGACCACTTTGCGCAACCGGGTGAATGAGCTGGGTGTGGCGGAGCCGGTTATCCAGCAGCAGGGCGATAATCGTATCGTGATACAGCTGCCAGGGGTGCAGGATACAGCCCGGGCGAAGGAAATTCTCGGTGCCACCGCCACCCTGGAATTCCGGCTGGTATACGGTGGTGATGGCACACAGGCCCGCATCGACGCAGCCCAGGCGGAATCTACCGGGCGCAAGCCATTTGACGCCAAACTGTACAAAATTCGTGGTGGCGGCTCCATTTTGCTGCAGAACCGGGTCATCCTGACCGGTGATTCCATCACTGATGCCGGTGCCGGATTTGATTCCCTGAACGGTTCGCCTAATGTGCGGATTGTACTCGATGGTCAGGGCGCATCGCGGATGACCAATGCCACCCGTGATCAGATCGGCAAGGATATGTCGGTGGTGTTCATCGAAACCCACTATCAGACGGTCGAAAAAGACGGTAAAACCGAGGTCAAACCAAGCCGGGTTGAAGAAGTCATCAACGTCGCAACAATCCGCGATGTGTTAGGCAAGAACTTCCAGATCACCGGTCTGGACAACCCGCAGGAAGCCCGCAATCTGGCCTTGCTGTTGCGGGCAGGTTCACTGGCTGCACCGGTTTATATCGTGGAAGAGCGCACAGTCGGCCCGAGCGCCGGTAAAGAAAATATCGAGCAGGGCTTCAGCTCGGCGCTGGTGGCGTTTGCCCTGGTGCTGATTTTTATGGCGTTTTACTATCGCATGTTCGGTCTGATTTCGGATATGGCGCTGCTGTTCAATCTGGTGTTGATCGTGGCGCTGCTCTCGATGCTGCAGGCTACCCTGACCTTGCCCGGTATCGCCGGTATTATTCTGACGATCGGTATGGCGGTAGACGCCAATGTGCTGATATTCGAGCGCATCCGAGAGGAACTCAAACTCGGCAATACGCCACAGGCAGCAATTCATACCGGTTTCGACCGGGCCTTCGGCACTATTCTGGATGCCAATATAACCACCCTGATTGCCGCAGTCGTGTTGTTTGGTCTGGGCACGGGTCCGGTCAAGGGTTTTGCGGTCACGCTCAGTCTCGGGATTCTGACTTCCATGTTCACGGCGGTCATGGGTACGCGCGCGGTCGTGAATTATCTGTACGGCGGTCGCCGTTTACAAACCCTGCCGATCTAGGACGTTTACATCATGCAACATCAATTTCGGCAATTAATCAAAGATACGCATATTGATTTTATGGCCAAGCGCCGGGCCGCCATGATCATCTCGATTGTGGTGCTGGTGCTGAGCATACTGGTTATCGCTGTACGCGGTATCAACTGGGGACTGGATTTCACCGGTGGCACAGTCGTCGAAGTCGTCTATCCCGCACCGGTCGATATTCCCGATGTGCGGGCCGCCTTAGCGGAGGCCAACTTCACCGGCGCCGAGGTACAGCATTTCGGTACCTCCAGTGATGTGCTGATTCGTATTGCGCCGCAGGAAGGCCTGAATTCCGCCGAAGCCAGCACGGGTATCCTGAATGCGCTGAAGACCATTAATGACGCGGTGGAAATGCAACGGGTCGAGTTTGTCGGTCCCAAAGTTGGCAGTGAGCTGGTAGAACAGGGCGGTTTGGCGCTGATCTTCGTGCTCATCCTGATTCTGGTCTACGTCACCTTACGCTTTGAGTGGCGTCTGGCCGTGGGTACGATCGTCGCGCTGGTTCATGACCCGGTCATCACTATCGGCGTTTTTGCGCTGCTCGGGGTGGAGTTCGATCTGACTGTGCTAGCCGCTATCCTGGCGGTTATTGGTTATTCCGTGAATGACTCGGTGGTGGTGCTGGATCGTATCCGCGAGAATTTTCGCAAAATACGCCGGGGCAGTCCGTCTGAGATCATTAATACCTCAATTAATCAGACCCTGACCCGTACCCTGATGACTAGCGGGACTACGCTGCTGGCGGTATTGGCGTTACTGTTTCTCGGCGGGCCGATTATTCACGGGTTTGCACTGGCGCTGGTCATCGGTATTTTCGTCGGTACCTATTCGTCAGTCTATATCGCGTCGTCGATAGCGCTGTCGTTGGGATTGAACCGTGAAGATCTGCTACCCAGAGCCAAGGAAGCAACAGACGAAAGGCCGTAGGTGGGCATTATTGCCCACCTGGTTTGCTTGGGTTTATAAGGTTTAGCGGCAAGCCTGCTGCAAATTATCGGGCGGTTTCAAACTGCGGTTTGATGATTTGCAGCATACCCTTGAAGACTTTGGGGTTGGCGGCGACGATGTTGCCGTTGTCCATGAAGTCATGGGAACCTTTAAAATCACCGACCAGACCACCGGCCTCCTGAATCAGCAATGCACCGGCGGCAATATCCCAGGCATTCAGGTTCATTTCCCAGAAACCGTCTAAACGGCCGGCCGCGACATAAGCCAGATCCAGCGCTGCCGAACCACTGCGGCGCATCATTGCACTGTGTTCGGTTAGCGCGCTTAATACCTTGAAAAACACCTGATGCGAATTGGTTTTCCAGGGCGGCAGGCCAGTCGAATACAGCGCTCCGTCCAGGCCGCCGCGGCTGCTCACGCGGATGCGGCGGTCGTTCAGTTGAGCGCCCTGGCCACGGCTGGCTGTGAACATTTCCTGGCGGATCGGGTCGTAAATCACCCCGGCTTCGAGCTTGCCCTGCTGGCGCAGCGCAATGGACACGCAAAAATGGGGTATACCGTGTAAATAATTCGTGGTGCCATCCAACGGATCAATGATCCATTGATGATCATCGCGGGCGCCCTCCAGATGTCCGCTTTCCTCGCCCAGAATGGCATAATCCGGATTAAATTTGCGCAATGTCTGGATAATAATCTGTTCGGCTCGAATATCGACCTCGGAAACCAGATCATTCGGGCGCTTGGTCTGGATTTCGATTTTGTCCAGGTTCTCGAAATAACGCAGCATGAGCTTGCCGGCGTCTAAAGCAGCTTGTTTGGCAATCGTAATTGATGGGTGCATGATACTAAAGGATATGATGAAAACCCGTAATGATAGCAAAGATAGCGAAAACTAATGCAGCAGCTGGATAATATTCGTATCGTGCTGGTGGAAACGACCCATCCGGGTAATATCGGTGCCGCCGCCCGGGCGATGAAAACCATGGGATTACGGCACTTGCGGTTAGTCAAGCCGTTGCGTTATCCGAATGTTGAGGCTACCGCCATGGCGTCGGGTGCAGACGACGTTCTGTATTTTGCTGATGTGGTTGAAAGCTATGAGCAGGCATTGCAGGATTGCCGTCTGGTGATCGGTGCATCAGCCCGGCGGCGTGGCTTATCCTGCCCTGAACTGAGTCCGCGGGAAGCGGCGGCGCAGCTGCTGAGTGTTGCCGGGCAGGCACCGGCAGCGCTGGTGTTCGGGCAGGAAAGCTCGGGCCTGAGTAATGCCGAGCTGGATCATTGCCACTTTATGGTGCATATTCCCGCCAATCCTGAGTATTCATCGCTGAATGTGGCCGCAGCGGTACAGGTGTTGGCGTATGAACTACGCGTTACCGCGCTGGCGCATGCAGCTGTGGCCGGGTCTACCAGCACCGAGCTGCCCCATCTGCCAGCCTCGGCGCAAGAGATGGACCTGTTCTACCAGCACCTGGAGCAGGTCTTGCTCGACAGCGGTTTTCTCAATCCGGCCAACCCGCGCCATTTGATGCGGCGGCTGCGGCGCTTGTTCAATCGCGCCCAGCCGGATCAGAACGAAGTGAACATTCTGCGCGGCATCTTGTCTGCGGTACAGAACAAGGCGCGCACTTGATATCAGGTAATCCGGACTTATTTCTATGGAAAGCAGCGAACAGGTGCGTGAGCATTTCCGCCATCCCCGCCATGCCGGGGTCTTTCCCGCCACCGAGCCCGGCGTGACAACAGCGCAAGTGGGGGAACCCCTGCGCGGCGGTGTGATCCAATTACAGCTCAAGATCGTAGAACAGCGTATTATCGAGGTGCGACAGCAGGTGTATGGCAGTGCTTATTTAATCGCTGCAGCATCCTGGCTGGCCGACTGGCTGACGGCAAAATCACTGACCGAGGCCCATCAGTTTGATAAACGCCAGTTGGAAGATGCGTTACAATTACCACCCAGCAGGTTGCACTGCGCAGTGCTGGCGGAGCAGGCATTACGCAGTGCGTTACCGAATTTGGACTATTGAGAGGTTGTATATGGCAATCACATTAACGGCAAGCGCGGCCGAGCGCGTCAGAAGCTATCTGGATGACCGCGGTCAGGGCGAAGGCTTACGCCTGGGTATCAAAAAAACCGGTTGTTCCGGGTGGGCGTATGTGGTCGATTTTGCTGACGACATACAGCCCGATGATGAGGTTTTTGAAGATCATGGCGTCAAAGTCGTCGTGAATAAAAACAATTTGTCTTTTCTGGACGGCACCCAGGTTGATTTTCGCAAGGAAGGGCTGGGTGAAGTGTTTAAATTCAGTAACCCCAATGTCAAGGCCGAGTGCGGCTGCGGCGAAAGCTTTAGCGTCTAGACGGCCTAATTCAGGCGTTCAATCCGTCGCAGTTTGTGATGCAGACTGAGCCGGTAAAAACGCCGCAATTCGTTTAGCATGCTGCTGTCAAGACCGGCCTGGCGCAAATGCGTGCGCGCCAGCCGGTGGCAGTATTTACCCGCAAAATGATTGGCGTCGCGATAACGGATGAGTTCAGTTTGACTGAGCATCTGGTCAAAACTGGCCTGCTCGAACAGCCAGTCGTGTAATTGGCGGGGATGCAGCCCGCCATCCTGAAAGCTGAGTGTGCTGACCAGCATAATGAATTTATCCACTTCCGCCTGCATTTCCAGCTCCAGGCAAGACACTTCACGGCCCTGCAAGGCATTCCAGCACAGATAAACAAAATGGCTGACACCCTCCAAAATGGTGCAAAAATCAGCCATCTCGCCTTCTTTCAGACCCTCCTCATCATGGCTCCAACCCGCTAACAGGGCTTCGTCCAGATACAAACTCAGTTCCAGACCGTCATCACCCTGGCGCACCAGCAGTTTTTCCGTGCTGGCACGCGGATTGTCCGAGCTGTCGAGTTGCTGCGCCAGAGCAGGGTCAGTAATAACAAAATCAGCTACCTGATAGCCCAGATCGACTTCATAAATGGACTCCAGGCGTTGTTGTAAACCGTTAAGTTGCTGCATCGTGACGAGGCGGCCTAGTGGTGTCGCTGACTGACCGAACCACTCAGCGGTTCGATGCCCAGCCGTCGCAGTTTGCGTTCGCTGCGCTTGCTGCCGGTACGCATCCAGACTTCGTATAAACGCATGATATCGCTGTCGTTGCGTAAATGAGTGTTTTCGCTGACTTCGCCCAAAACATCAACAAAAGCGGGAAATTTGCCGGCCAGTTCGTCGAATATTTCGTTGAAAACCTGCCAGCGGCCTGTATCCCGCGTGAGGTCGGAAAGATGGCCATAGGCATTGCCGCCCATCGCGATGTAATAGTCCACATCGACCAGCTTGCGGTTCAGGCTGTCAGTGAAAATACCGGAAATAAACAAGGCCAGATCGCCCAGCTGCTTGAGTGCGTAGTTGCGTTCATTGGCATTGCGGGCTTCCAGTGCCTCGCCATACAGAAAAGCCAGGGGCTTGATCTGGAGGCCATCCGGCGTTTGCTCGAACAGTGCCCGGCTGTCGCTGAAAGCAACCAGTAGATTCACCACATAGAAGACGGTTTCATCGGTTGTCTCCACATGCTGATTGGCTACCGCGTCGGTGACCAGTCCCTGAAAGAATTCCCGTACATTGGTGTCAACGATAAGCTGAGTCTGAGTCATAAACCGCACCTCTTTGCATACAGATTGACGGATGTGATCACGTAGATCACCTGTAGCTATCGCCTGTAACGACTGACTGTAACTAGGTCTGTTAATACTATGCAAAGCATATGCCGGAATCTTGTTAATGTGAAACCAGCAGCCTCTCGACGTGGCTGCTAATAAGACCTTTCAGGTTTCGGCGAGTTGCTTTTATCAGAATGGTACGAGGGAATTTCAGGCCACCGATGCAGGCTGCCCGGCCGCTTTCTCGAATACTTGCCGGTCAAACTGGATAAACAGTGCTGTTTTTTTTGTAAATATAGCTAATTTTTCAATAGTTTAATTAATTTTATGGTTTGCAGCAGCGGTAAGCAGATACGTTACAATAAGCTATGAAACATGAAATTTTAAGTCAGCAATAGACGGTGCATGGCAGTTCCACTCCTTGAGTTCATCAATCTGCAAGTCCGATTTGGCGGTATTGCTGCCCTGGACGGTGTCTCTTTTGCCGTCGAGCGGGGGCAGATCGTGGGTCTGATCGGTCCCAATGGGGCCGGTAAAACAACGCTGTTCAACTGTCTGAGCCGGCTTTATCCGCTGCAGCAGGGCGATATCCGGTTGCGCGGGCGTTCCCTGCTTGGTTTAGCTGCACATGCGATAGGGCCGCTCGGCGTCAGCCGCACGTTTCAGAATCTGGCATTGTTCCAAAGCATGAGCGTGTTGGAAAACGTCCTGGTCGGTGCCCATCACACCAGCCACAGCACGTTTCTAAGCGACGCGCTGGGATTGCCAAAGGTGCGGCGGCAGGAACGCGCACAACGCGCACATGCGCTGGCACTGCTGGCGGATCTTGAGCTTGACGCCTGGGCCGATACGCCAGTCAGCACGTTGCCGTTTGGCAGTCAGAAACGGGTTGAGTTGGCACGGGCGCTGGCAGGTCGACCTGAATTACTGCTGCTGGATGAACCGGCTGCGGGTCTTAATCACGCAGAGGTGAATGAGCTGATGCAATTAATCCGTCGGCTACGCGATCACTACGCTGTGACAATCCTGCTGGTCGAGCATCACATGAATCTGGTGATGGCGATCTCGGATCGCGTTGTCGTGCTCGATTTCGGTCGCAAGATTGCTGAGGGCGCGCCGGCTGAGGTGCAGCGTGATCCGGCAGTCATTACCGCTTATCTGGGCAGCTTATCCGGGAACAGCCGCGAGACGTTACGGCTATGACGGCACCCTGGCTTGAGGTCAAAGATCTGCGGGCGTTTTACGGCCAGACGGCAGTATTGCATGGTATCGATTTCAGTATGCAGCGGGGCGGGATAACGACCATCCTCGGTGCTAACGGTGCCGGTAAGACCACGATTCTGCGGGCCTTGTGCGGTCTGGTGCATTGCACGGGGGAGATTTTATTCGAACAGCGCTGCATTACCGGCAAAGCCACCGAGGCTATAGCGCGTTGCGGCATTACCCAGGTACCGCAAGGCCGTGGCACCTTCGAGCGCCTGAGTGTGGCAGAAAACCTGCGTCTGGGGGCAATAAGCCGGCGCGACCGGGCTGGTATTGCTGCTGATCTGGAGCGTATGTTCGGGTATTTCCCGGTGCTCAAAACGCGCTATCGGCAGCAGGCGGGCACTCTGAGCGGCGGTGAACAGCAGATGCTGGCAATAGCGCGGGCGTTGTTGCTGCGGCCCAGATTATTATTGCTGGACGAGCCGTCGTTTGGTCTGGCACCGCTGCTGGTACAGGACTTGTTCGCTATTCTGGCGCGCATCAGCCAGGAGCAGCAGGTCAGTATGCTGCTGGTTGAGCAAAACGCCGCGCTGGCGCTGGAACTGGCCGACCAGGCGTATCTGCTGGAAACCGGCCGGGTGGTACTGGCCGGATCGGCTGCTGATATCCGGCGTGATGTGAGCGTGCGGCGCGCCTATCTGGGGTATTGAGTAAAAGGGTATTGAGTGAATACGAGGATATGGATTTTTTTCTGCAACAAGTCATAGCCGGTCTGGCCAGCGGGGCTATTTACGCCAGCATGGCCCTGGCTGTGGTGATGATCTACCAGTCAATCGATCATTTTAATTTTGCCCAGGGCGAGATGGCGATGTTCAGCACCTATATCGCCTGGAGCCTGATCGAGGCCGGACTACCCTATTGGGGGGCGTTTCTGCTCACGGTGGCGGTGTCATTTGCGGGTGGACTGCTGCTTGAGCGACTGCTGTTCGCGCCACTGCGCAATGCCCCGGTACTGAGCCATTTGATTGTGTTTCTGGGCCTGTTTCTGATTTTCAACAGTCTGGCCGGCTGGCTGTGGGATTTCACGATCAAGCCCTTTCCCAGTCCGTTTCCAAACGGCAGCCTGGGAGGGCTGATCGGTCTGCACGAAGTCGGCATGATTTCGATCATCCTGCTGATGCTGGCACTGTTATATGTTTTTTTCCGCTTTACCCGGATCGGGTTGGCGATGCGGGCCGCCGCACAAAATCCGGAGTCAGCGCGTCTGCTGGGTGTGCGGGTGGGCTGGATGATGGCGTTGGGCTGGGGCATGGCAGCAGCGATTGGTGCGGTTGCCGGGATGTTGATCGCACCGCTTGTTTTTCTCGATCCCGGCATGATGCTCGGGGTTCTGATTTATGGCTTTGCCGGCGCTATCCTGGGTGGTCTGAGTAGCCCGGGTGGTGCGGTGCTGGGTGGTTTTCTGGTTGGCATTATAGAAAATCTGCTCGGGGCCTATGTCAGCGTTATCGGCAGCGAGCTGAAACTGAGCGTGGCTTTGCTGATCATTGTGCTGGTGTTACTGATCAGGCCTGGCGGGCTGTTCGGCACGGTTACCGTGCAGCGGGTGTAGGATGCGTCAGTGGCAACGTATCGGTCTGCTGCTGGCGCTGAGTATCGCGCTGTCACTGCCGTTTCTGCTGAGTGCGTTCACGCTGTTTCAGCTGACCCTGGCAGCTATTTACGCGATAGCGATCCTGGGGCTGAATCTGTTGATTGGCATCAGCGGTCAGTTTTCGCTTGGCCACAGTGCGTTTTATGCGCTGGGGGCTTACAGTGCGGCTATTCTGATTGAACGCTGGGAATTCAGCGCCTATTTGACGTTACCCGGCGCTGGTCTGATCTGCTTCGGGGCCGGTGTGTTGTTCGGCCTGCCGGCACTGCGTCTGGACGGCGTCTATTTGGCGCTGGCAACGTTTGCACTGGCAGTGGCGACGCCGCAAATTCTGAAATCCAGTCATCTGGAGCTGTGGACCGGCGGTGTGCAGGGCATCAACCTGCTGAAACCCGAAGCCCCCTTCGGGCTGCCTCTCAGCCCCGATCAATGGTGGTATCTGATCACGCTGCTGGTACTGCTGCTGTTGTGCTGGCTGAGCAGGAATCTGCTGCACAGCCGGACCGGACGGGCGTTGCAGGCTTTGCGTGACAACCCGATTGCCGCCCGCGCTATGGGCATTAACAGCGCCCGCTATAAAACGCTGTGTTTCGGCGTCAGTGCGTGTTTTACCGGTATTGCCGGGGCGCTCAGCGCTATTGTGATCGAATATGTCGCCCCCGATAGTTTTACCTTCTCCTTATCGATTTTATTGCTGATCGGAATGGTTGTCGGCGGTGTCGGGTCGCTGTCCGGCGCGATTGTCGGCGGCCTGTTTATCCTGTTTGTACCTAATCTGGCCGAGAGTATTTCCAAAGGGCTGGCCGGTGCCATGTTCGGCGTGCTGCTGATTGTGATGATGCTGGTTATGCCGAGTGGCGTAGCCGGTTTTTGCCGCAAGCTGGTCAAGCGTCTGAGGCCGGTACCCTAGCGTAGATCTCCTGCACTCACTATCGTTTGATGCTGCGTAATCTACCGGGGTTTCAGGCAAACTATGCAGAGCTTATCGTTCGCCAGACAGATAATCTGTCTTTATGTGTTCCCGCAGGAGAAAACCAGTATGCAGTTGCGTATTCTAGCGCCTATTCTTGCCCTCGGCAGCCTGATGACCAGTCCGCTGCCGGCCGCCAGTTACGACCCTGGTGCCAGTGATGACGAGCTCAAAATCGGCAATACCATGCCCTACAGCGGGCCGGCATCAGCGTATGGCAGTATTGGCAAGGCGCTCAGCGCGTATTTTGACAAAATCAATGCCGAGGGTGGTGTCAATGGCCGGAAAATAAACTTTATCAGCCGTGACGATGGCTACAGCCCGCCGAAAACCAAAGAACAATACCGT
This sequence comes from Gammaproteobacteria bacterium, assembly GCA_041396125.1. Classification (GTDB taxonomy): domain Bacteria; phylum Pseudomonadota; class Gammaproteobacteria; order Competibacterales; family Competibacteraceae; genus JAWKZG01. The sequence goes on from JAWKZG010000012.1 coordinate 99,527, forward strand.
AAGCTGGTGGAAAGTGAGCAGGTATTGCTGATGTTTCAGTCGCTCGGTACGCCGACTAATTCTGCCGTGCATGCGTATATTAATCGAAAAAAAGTGCCGCATTTATTTGTCTCGACCGGTGCTGCCAAGTGGTCGCAGCCGCAGCAGTTTCCATGGACTATGGGCTGGCAGCCGAACTATCAGATCGAAGGCCGTATTTATGCCCGTTACCTGCTGGAAAACGTACCGGACGCCAGAATCGGTATTCTGTATCAGAACGACGATTACGGTAAGGATTATGTCAAAGGCCTGAAAGACGGGCTGGGTGCACAAGCAGCCGAGTTGATCGTGGCGGAAGAAAGCTATGAAGTCACCGACCCGACCATCAGTTCGCAGATTATTACACTCAAGAATCAGGGTGCGAATGTGTTTTATAACGTCGCCACACCGAAATTTGCAGCCCAGGCTATCAAAAAAATCGCCGAGCTTGACTGGCAGCCGGTGCATCTGTTGAACAGTGTATCGAACTCGGTCGGTGCGGTGTTGCAGCCGGCCGGTCTGGCAAACAGCCAAGGCATTATTACGGCGCAGTATCAGAAAGACCCGACTGATCCGAGTATTCAGGATGATCCGGGCTATCAGGCGTGGCTGCAATGGATGGAGCAGTATTACCCGGATGGCGACAAGCTCAGCCGTTTTAATGTGTATGCCTATAATGTTGCCCAGACGCTGATCCATGTACTGGAGCAGGCGGGCGACGATCTGACCCGCGAAAATATCATGCGGCAGGCAGCGAATCTGCAGGACATAGAATTGCCAATGCTGCTGGACGGAGTCCGGATGAATACCAGCCCGGAGGACTATAACCCTATCGAGGCGATGCAGTTACAGCAGTTCGATGGCAGCAGCTGGCGCGCCATCAGCCCGGTGATTGATGTGGGTCAATAAACGATCTTGTTAAAAGCAACCCCGCACGGGGCGGGGTTGATTGGATGGAGGGAGCTTGTCGGGTAAAAAGCGCTTAGAAATCGTCCATGCCACCCGCTGGCATTTGCGGCGCTTTTTCCTCTTTCTTCGGTTTTTCGGCCACCATGGCTTCGGTGGTCAGCAGCAGGCCGGCTACTGAGGCGGCGTTTTGCAAAGCCGAGCGAGTGACCTTGGTCGGATCCAGAATACCCATCTCGATCATATCGCCGTATTCTTCGGTCGCCGCATTGAAACCGTAGTTGCCCTGCTGACTGGTAACCGCATTCAACACCACTGACGGCTCGGAATGGCCGGTGTTGGCAACGATCTGACGCAGCGGTTCTTCCAGTGCACGACGCAGGATGTTGATACCGACATTCTGGTCATCATTGCTGCCCTGCAGATCTTTCAGCGCATTAACGGCCCGAATCAGGGCTACCCCGCCACCGGGCACCACGCCCTCTTCCACCGCCGCACGGGTCGCGTGCAGGGCGTCTTCAACGCGGGCTTTTTTCTCTTTCATTTCGACTTCAGTGGCTGCACCGACTTTGATCACAGCGACACCGCCGGCCAGTTTGGCGACCCGTTCCTGCAGTTTTTCACGATCGTAATCGGAGGTGGTTTCCTCGATCTGGATGCGAATCTGCTCGACCCGGGCCTTGATGTCTTCGTGTTTACCGGCACCATCCACAACCGTGGTATTTTCTTTCGCCACAATCACTTTCTTGGCGGTGCCGAGGTCGTCGAGCGTGGCTTTTTCCAGGCTCAGACCGACCTCTTCGGAAATCACCTGACCGCCGGTGAGAATGGCAATATCTTGCAGCATGGCTTTACGGCGATCGCCGAAACCAGGTGCTTTGACGGCAGCGGCTTTAAGAATACCGCGCATATTGTTGACCACCAGCGTGGCCAGGGCTTCGCCTTCGATGTCTTCCGCGATCAACAGCAAGGGCTTGCTGGTCTTGGCGACGGATTCCAGCACTGGCAGCAGATCACGGATATTCGAGATCTTTTTGTCGTGGATCAGAATGTACGGATCTTCCAGTTCCGCCGACATTGATTGCTGGTTATTGATGAAGTAAGGCGATAAATAACCGCGGTCGAACTGCATACCTTCAACGACGTCGAGTTCGTTGTTCAGGCTCTTGCCTTCTTCAACCGTGATGACGCCTTCCTTGCCGACTTTTTCCATCGCTTCAGCGATGATCTGACCAACAGACTCATCGGAGTTGGCGGAAATAGTGCCCACCTGGGCGATGGCTTTGTTGTCGGAGCAAGGGGTGGACAGTTCTTTTAAGGACTCGACCGCTTTGCTGACGGCCTTATCGATGCCGCGTTTGATATCCATCGGATTGATGCCTGCCGCGACCGATTTCATGCCTTCGCGCACGATGGCCTGCGCCAGTACTGTGGCGGTAGTGGTGCCGTCGCCAGCCACATCCGAGGTTTGGGACGCCACTTCTTTCACCATTTGTGCGCCCATGTTCTGGAATTTATCTTCCAGTTCGATTTCCTTGGCGACCGATACACCGTCTTTCGTGACGGTGGGTGCGCCAAAGGATTTTTCCAGTACTACATTGCGGCCTTTCGGGCCCAGGGTCTGCTTTACGGCATTGGCCAGAATATTGACGCCTTGCACCATACGGGCGCGAGCGTCATCGCCGAAACGAACTTCTTTTGCAGCCATGTTCTCTTCTCCAAAATACAGTAGACAAGATTTATTCCAAAATACCCATGATGTCGTCTTCGCGCATCACCAGGTATTCGGTGCCATCGACTTTGACTTCAGTGCCGGAATATTTTCCAAACAGCACTTTGTCGCCGGCTTTTACAGCCGGGCTCAGGCGCTCGCCGTTGTCCAGCAGTTTACCGTTACCGACTGCGATGACTTCGCCTTTGCTGGGTTTCTCGGCGGCGGAGTCAGGAATCACAATGCCACCGGGCGAGGTCGTTTCTTCTTCGGTGCGCTTGACGATGACACGATCATGTAATGGACGGATTTTCATGCTTGCGTTCTCCATCGGGTAAGCACTTGTTAAACAGTTGTTAATCCAAGTTTCCAACGAAAAATGATATAGCTAACACAGTGTGAGCGGAATGCTGTTGTTAGCACTCTCTGTTGGTGAGTGCTAAAAATATAATACGGCCAGAAAAAATTTCAAGGGGGTGCTTGGAGTTTTTTATCTATCCGTTGCTAAAAAATTGTTTTTAAAAGAGGTAATAAAAATGTACAGGACTGGATATCGTCCGTCAGGGTGGCGTATATGGGCTTTTTTCAGCTGCTTGCTGGTTTGCCTGAGCCCGTTATTTGGCACTGCACAGGCGGCGCTGCCTTTTGATAATCGCAATCTGGTGGGGCGTGATGGTAACCCCAGTCTGGCCCCCCTGATGCGTGAGGTGACACCGGCGGTGGTTAATATTGCGACCCGTTCGCGGGTGGCAACGCCGGTTAATCCGCTGTTCAATGACCCGTTTTTCCGCCGCTTTTTTAATTTGCCGGAGCGGCCCCAGCCGCGTGAGCAGCTGTCAGCCGGGTCCGGCGTTATTGTTGATGCCGCCCGCGGTTATGTGCTTACAAATAACCATGTCATTGAAGACGCCGACGATATTGTGGTACGACTGAAAGACCAGCGTGAGTATCAGGCCGAACTGATCGGGCGTGATCCCGGTACTGATATCGCTGTGCTAAAAATTAAGGCTAAAGATCTGACAGCGCTACCGTTTGGCAATTCCGATCAGTTGCAAGTGGGCGATTTTGTGGTGGCAATCGGCAACCCTTTCGGGCTGGGACAGACAGTGACTTCGGGCATTGTCAGCGCATTGGGGCGCAGTGGCCTGAATATCGAAGGCTATGAGGATTTCATCCAGACCGACGCGTCTATTAATCCCGGTAATTCCGGCGGTGCGCTGGTCAATCTGCGCGGTGAGTTGGTTGGCATCAATACCGCAATTATTGGCCCGGCGGGCGGTAATGTCGGCATTGGCTTCGCCGTGCCCAGCAATATGGCGCGGGCCGTGCTGGATCAATTGATCGAATATGGCGAGGTCAAACGCGGTCAGCTGGGCGTAATTATTCAGGATATCTCGGCGGAATTGGCGCAAGCGCTGGGCCTGGAGACGACCAACGGTGCAGTCGTGACCGAAGTGGGACCGGGCAGTGCGGCACAAACTGCCGGTATTCAGCCCGGTGATGTGATTGTTGCGGTAGATGGCCGCCCGGTGCGTAATTCCGGCGACCTGCGCAACCGGATCGGCTTGTTGCGAATTGGCAGTAACACGCGCATAACGCTGATCCGGGAAGGTCGTGAAATAACCGTTGACGCCCGTATTGGCATGGCCAGCGCCAGTGCCGATGTGGAAGGCGAGGAACTGCGAGCGCAGCTGGCCGGCGCGCGTTTTGCGGATAATCCACGCGGCAGCGGTGTGCGGGTCACTGATGTGCAGCGTGGCAGCCCGGCTGCACGTTATGGCTTGCGGCCGGATGACCTGATCTATGCAGTCAACCGGCGTGAAGTGAGCAATCTGGCAGATTTTCGCCGCCGGGTCAGTGAGTCCGGACGGGTGCTGGCCCTTAGCGTCCAGCGTGGCAATATGAGCCTGTTTATTGTGATCCAGTAGCGCTCTAATGTAGACGACTTGGGCCGGGCGCGCTGGCGTGCAGCAAGGCACCGTAACGCGACAACAATTCACAACAGGCGCTGCGTGCTGCGCATGCTTTGCTGCGTGCCAGTGCCAACGGCGTCTGGCCGGCCCCGTTCACCGCATTCAGCAGTGCGCCACGATTGAGCAAATGTGCGGTGCAGATCTCGCAGCCACCCAGAGCGGCGTAATGCAAGGGCGTCATACCCAGCGCATCGGTTCGGTTGGGATCGGCACCTTTGTTGAGCAGATAGGCCATAAGCTGGGGGTTGCGTTTCAGCGCGGCGTAGCAGATAGCGGTAGGTTTGCCGCTCCAGGTGGTATCCGGTGGAGACCTTCAGTTTCAATGAAATAATACACCAGCTCCAGTTGCTGCAGGGCTGCTGCCATCAAAAAGCTCTTGCAGCTGGTGGTTGTTTCCGGGTAGCGGCGGCAGCTTGTGTATTCATCTGCGCGTTAGGATAGGCCATGCTGAACTCCTGTCGTGGTAGAGGAACAGTTTGCTTTAATGATAATAATTATCATTTATATTTGATGTCAATGCTCATTTTCGTGCGCTGCTTTGTTGTGCTGTGTGGCTAGGTGTTTTTTGTAATAAGAATTAATATTGATAACAATTCTTATTTGCGCTTATATTATTAAAAGTAAAATCATCACAAACTGCGAGGAAAACACTATGTCAATCCGACGAATGGTCGGCGCATCAGCGCTGCTCAGTGCTGCCGTTTTATGTGCGTCAGTCGCTCGGGCCGAGGTGGCGGCAAAAGACGTGCTGGACAATTACGCCAATATGGCACATGCCATGTATAGCGATGCACTCAGTACGGCGCAGGATTTACAGCGGGCTGTCGCTGCATTGATCGAAACGCCTTCTGAGGACACGCTGGCGCAAGCCCGCACAGCCTGGAAAGCCGCCCGCGTACCCTATCAGCAGACCGAAGGCTATCGTTTCGGGAACGCGATCGTCGATGACTGGGAAGGCCGGGTCAATGCCTGGCCTTTGGATGAAGGACTGATTGATTATGTCGATACCAGCAGCTACGGCGATGAATCGGACGATAACCTGCTGTATGGTGCCAATGTGATTGCTAATCCTGTGCTGCAGATTGGCTCGGAGCGCATCGATGCCCACGAGATCAACAAAGCATTGCTGGCTGACAGTCTGCACGAGGCGCAGTCGGTCGAGTCCAATGTCGCTACCGGTTATCATGCGATCGAGTTCCTGCTCTGGGGACAGGATCTGAACGGTACCGGTCCGGGCGCAGGCCAGCGGCCAGCCACTGACTTTGACACGGCCAATTGCAGCGGCGGTCATTGCGAGCGGCGGGCGCAATACCTGCGGGCTGCCACCGATTTACTGGTTGATGATCTGCAAGAGATGGTGACAGCATGGGCACCCGATGGCGCAGCCCGGCAGGCGCTTAATGCTCTGGATCCGCAACAGGGACTGGGGGTTATCCTCACCGGGCTGGGCAGTCTTTCCTATGGTGAACTGGCCGGTGAACGCATTAAGCTTGGCCTGATCCTGCACGATCCGGAGGAAGAGCACGATTGCTTCAGTGATAACACCCATAACTCGCATTACTACGACCAGGTTGGCATGCTGAGCATCTACAGCGGCACGTATCAGCGGGTGGATGGCAGCACGCTGGAAGGGCCGGGGCTGGCGGACTATGCCCAGAGCCATGCACCCGAGGCCAATGCTAAAGTGCTGGCACAAATGGATGCGACTCTGGCCGCCATGCAAGTGATGAAAGATACCGCGGACAGCGGCAAGATGGCCTATGACCAAATGATTGGCGAGAACAATCCGGAAGGCAATAAGATCGTGGAAAATGTCGTGCTGCAACTGGTTGCACAGACGCGGGCACTGGAAACGCTGGTTGGTGCGTTGGATTTAAGTATCCAGATCGAGGGTTCCGACAGTCTTGATAGCCCCGTTGCGGTTCAGTAGCTGCCAAGACCCGGCGCCGACAAAGCGCCGGGCATGATCAGGGGCCACCCGGCGAGCTGGCGGTTGTGGAAAATACAGCACTCTGCTCGCGGGTGCCTGCCTGCGGCATGCATTGCTGTATTCCGGTTTGTACTGAATTTAATGTGTACTGAAGCATGATTGCTCCCCCTCCTCCCGAATGAAAATCCTGATCGGACTGCTACTGGCGTTGCAGCTGGGTACCGCCAGCGCGCTGGATGCAGTGCTCGGCAAAGCGCTGTTTGAGCGTCTCTGGGTCAGCGCACCGGCTTCGACAGATTCTGCTGATGGTCTCGGACCTTTATACAATGCCCGTGCCTGTGCCAGTTGCCATCCTCGTGCCGGGCGCGGCCGCATAACAGTGAACGCGGATGACAGCGTTAACGAACCTGCTTTAGTCATGCATTTAAGCGGCGATTCCGTCTATGGTCAGCAAATTCAGACCAGCGCGATTCCCGGTCAGGCGGCAGAAGCGCAACTCGAACTGGCTTATCGGCCGCTTGAATTTGTTCTGGCTGACGGGACTCGCGTGCTATTGCAGCAACCCGAATACCGGTTGCGTGAGTTGGCCTACGGTGACCTGCCGGCCACGGTTGCGCTATTACCCCGGCTGGCCCCGGCCTTGCCAGGGCTGGGCCTGATAGCACGTATCCCGGCGGCAGAAATAGTGCGCCTGGCTGATCCCGCCGATGCGGATGGCGATGGTATCAGTGGTCGGGTCAATTGGCGACCGCTGCCATCCGGCAAGGCCTTGGGGCGGTTTGGCTGGAAAGCGGAAAGTGTCTCGCTGGAATCGCAAACGGCGCGGGCTCTGTTGCTGGATATGGGTTTATCCAGTCCGCTGCTGCAACAGCATGCCGGCGATTGCAGCGAACACCAGATACGCTGTATAAATGCGCCTGATGGTGCCAGCGAGCGGACTGGCGGGACGGAAATTTCCGGTGAAATGCTGCGTTTGCTGGTGCGCTATCTGGCAAGCCTGAAGGCACCGGGTGATGCCACGGTTACTGACGCCTCTCAACCGGGCCGGCAAGTGTTCAGTCAGATCGGCTGCGACCGGTGCCATCGGCCAGCCTTTACCCTGGAAGACCGTACCATTCGACCTTATAGCGACTTCCTGCTGCATGATTTGGGGCCGGCGCTGGCTGATCCGGTGGGCACTCTGGGTGCTACGGGCGCGGAATGGCGTACTGCCCCGCTTTGGGGTCTCGGTCAGGCACTCCAAACCCGCGCCGGTCTGTTGCACGACGGCAGGGCTGCCTCGCTGACCGAGGCAATTCTCTGGCACGACGGTGAAGCCCGCACAGCACGGGATGATTTTGCTGCGCTGGACAGCCGGCAGCGTCAGGCATTGCTGGGTTTTCTTTCACAACTTTAATGAGGTTAGCGATGGCGCACGGGCGGGTTATTTCGAACAGCGGCAAGCTATATTTTGGCGTGATCCTGGCAGGTTTTTTGTTAACCGGTTTGACGCTGGCCGACGATTACCGTGATTTTAACGTGGCGCTGGCAGAGCAGTATTTAATGCCGCGCTACTACGCGCTGGAAGAGGCAACCGCGCAACAACAGCATACGCTGACTACATTCTGCCAGGCCCCGGATGCTGAAGGTCTGGCACAAAGTCAGTCGGCTTTCCATGCCAGTATGGATGCCTGGATGCAGATTCAGCATGTCAGGCTGGGGCCGATCCAGCTGGCTTTTCGGGCCGAACGCATTAATCACTGGCCGGAACGCCGCAATGCGGTCAGTAAAACACTGCGCAAATGGCTGGCTGAGAAAGATCAGGCTCTGCTTGATCCGGATACCTTTGCGACCAGCAGTGTAGCCGGACAGGGACTGCCAACACTGGAGCGTTTATTATTCGCGCCGGATGCGCTGCAACAGTATCGGGAAGATGACTATCGCTGCCAGTTAACACTCGCGATAGGGCGTAATCTTGCCACGATAAGCCGTGAAGTGGTCACTGAATGGCAGCAGCAGGTATTGCCCGTACTGGTAGTGGGTGGCGAACACCCGATTTATTTCGAGAATCCTGAAGCTGCTACCCGACAATTGCTGACGGATTTGCAGACCTTATTGCAAGTGATCACGGATCAGAAGCTGGAACAGGTACTGGGCAAAACATCGGCGGAAGCCAAGCCCAAGCAGGCTGAAAACCGCCGCAGTGACCGCAGCATCCGTAATCTGTTACTGAATCTGGCCAGTGCCCGGGCCATGTACGCGGATACGCAAAGTGGTTTTGTCCGCCTTATGCCGCACACCCCGGATGCCGAGGCTCTGAACGCCCGTATTGCGCAAGCACTGACGACGGCTGAAAGCGCACTTAAAACGCTCGAAAAACCCCTCGATCAGGCGGTGCAGGATCCTTCGGAGCGAGCGAAAATAGAACAGGCGCTGAAAGCGACCCGCTCAATACGTAATGCACTGCAAGACGAGATACCGGCCATGCTTGGCATTAATACTGGTTTCAATTCGTTGGACGGTGATTGAGTTACGAGACTGCCGACAATCAAGTGAACGGTAAGACGAGGGGGCAGGGCCTGTGAGAACGGCGCAACCGTTTCCGGGATATTGTCCCGCGTGCTGCTGATATCAACCTGGGATTTACCTCTTTTGGCGATTAAACGACGTGCTTTACTGACCGTGCTTGGCACGGGCTCGATGGCAGCTTTATGCCTGCCCGGATGTGCCTGGGCAAGTATTGAGGCGGGCCAGTCTTTGCGCTGGCTGAATGCGTTTCGGGCGGCTGACGGGCATTATGGTATTGCGGTGTTTGATGGTGCTGGCCAATTAATCAGACGCACAGATTTACCGGAACGGGCGCATGGGGCTGTCGCAACACCCGATCGGCGCAGTTTTATGGTATTGGCGCGTCGGCCGGGCAGATTCGGTGCCTTGATCGATGCGGTCAGCGGTCGCGTGCAGACTATGCTGAGTGCGACGCCGGGGCGGCATTTTTATGGACACGGTGTTTTTAGTCAGGATGGCAAGCTGTTTTTTACCACCGAGAATGACTTCGATGGCGAACGGGGTGTAATCGGTATCCGCAGTGTTAATGATGGCTATCGTTGGCTGGGAGAGTGGCCCAGCTACGGTATTGGCCCGCACGAGCTGGTATTGAGCGCAGATGGACAGACGCTGATTATTGCCAACGGTGGTATTCTGACCCATCCTGATTCTGGTCGGGCCAAGCTTAATATTGCCAGCATGGAGCCGTCGCTGGTCAAACTGGATGCCCAGACCGGACAGCTGCTGGAGCAGCAGGCACTTGAGCCTGCACTGCGCTGGCTGTCGATCCGGCATTTGGCGGTGTCTGCAGCCGGGGATATCGTCTTCGGCATGCAAAATCAGGGTCCTCCTGATCCTGACCTTCCCGTAGCAGGTATCTGGCGTGCAACAGGCGGGCTTGAGTTATTAAATCATACCACCTCGCTCAGGCAGGGCTATATTGGCAGTGTAGCGCTGGATCGCAGTGGCACGATTGCCGCCACCTCGGCACCGCGCGATGATAAAATTCTATTTTGGCGCATGCGAAATGGGCACATGCTGTCGTCTGTAACACTGGCTGATGGTTGTGGCATTGCCGCCGCTGAGCAGGCCCGGTCATTCTGGCTTAGCAGCGGCGGCGGGGTTTTGCACAAGATCAGTCTCGAACGCGATGTGCCGCAGCTCACACTGTCGGTTACTCTGCCGTTGCAATGGGATAATCATATGGCTACGCTGTGACCAATTGAATACCCCCTGCCAGGCAGAAGGCTTTCTGGGCATGCGGGCGTTATTGATATCAATGAGGTCAAGAAGTGGCAGATAAACCGAAAATAGTAATTTCGTCAGTAGACCTGGAAAGACTTGAGCGCTTGCTGGAGTCCTTGCCCAATGATGCGTTTCCGGGCAAAGCTGATCTGGAAGCAGAACTGTATCGGGCGGATGTGGTGGAACCCAAGGATATTCCCCCCACGGTGGTGACAATGAACTCAACCGCCAGATTCAAGGTTGAATCCTCCTCTGAGGAGTTTTGTCTGACTCTGGTCTATCCCAAGGATGTGGACAGCAGCGGCGGAACAATCTCAATCCTGGCGCCGGTCGGGAGCGCCCTGCTGGGGCTTTCGGAAGGCGATGAGATCGAGTGGCCCAAGCCCGGTGGCGGTGTATTGCGCGTGCGCATCGAAGAAATCCTGCACCAGCCGGAGCGTGCTGGCGAATATCACCGCTAGGCGCTATGCACCAGATGCTATAAACGATCCCGCAGCGAGAAATAAAGCATCCCCAACACCTGACCCGGCCAGCGCAACCAGCGTCCGCCGGGAAATTTTGTAGCTGGCAGCGAGGCCATCACGTCGAAGCGTTCCTGGGTCCCGCTCAGTGCTTCAGCCAGCAATTGCCCGGCCAGAGTGGCCAGCCCCAGTCCCTGCCCGGAATACCCATGAGCAAACCATATATTATGGCCTATGCGGCCGAAATGCGGCAGCCGTTTGACGGTTATCGCCAGCGTGCCACCCCAGGCGTAATCAATGCGGGTCGTGCTCAGTTGCGGATAGATCTTGAGCATGTAGCGGCGCACAAACTGCTTGATATCGGGCGGGAAGTGTCGCGTGTAGTTTTCACCGCCGCCGAACAGCAGTCGGCCGTCGGCAGATAGGCGAAAATAATTGATGACAAAGCGGCTGTCGGCCACGGCTACATCATCGCGGATGATCTCGGCAGCTCGATCGCCCAGGGGTTCAGTTGCCAGGATGAAATTATTGAGCGGCATGATGTAGCCTGCCAGGCGCGGTTCCAGTTTGCCCAGGTAGCCATTGCAGGCCAGGAGCAGCTGCTTGGCACGGACCTCACCCTGGTCGGTGTGAATAAGCAAGCCTGTCTGCTGGGCGGTATAATGCACGACCCGGCTGTTTTCGAATAAACGGGCGCCCGCCTGTTGTGCCGCCTGCGCCAGTCCGAGTGCAAAATTCAGAGGATGCAAATGCGCTGCATCGTGATCCAGCCAGCCACCGTAATAGGCCTTGCTGCCCAGCATCTGGCGAATTTGAATTTGGTCTACTGCTTCCGCCGCCTCATAACCGTAAGTGCGCTGCAGTTTGTCCACGTAACGATGTGACTGCTCCGGCAAGGTCGGTTTATGATCCGCATATAAAATACCGGGTTTGAGATCGCACTCGATAGCATGGTGGTCGATCAACTGTTTGACCAGTATTTTGGCGGCTTCGCCCAGATCCCATAACTGGCGGGCGTGAAGCGGACCAAAACGCTGCTCCAGCTCGTCCTGATCCTGGCGCTGACCACCGGCCAGCTGGCCACCATTGCGTCCCGAAGCCCCCCAGCCGATACGCTCGGCTTCCAGCAAAATGACGTCATAACCGCGTTCAGCCAGGTGCAGGGCAGCGGACAAACCGCTATAACCGCCGCCGACAATGCAGACATCGCAGTCCAGTGTGTCACCCAGTGACGGGCAGAGAGGAAAGGGATTGGCCGTGGCGGCATAGTAAGAATCAGGATAAATCGATGAGTTCATACAGATTGCATTAATAGACCGGAATCGCTCACTATAAGCCACAAGACTAGATGGGAGAAGCGTATGTCTGAACATTTTGACGCTATTATTATCGGTGCCGGCATTATTGGTGCAGCGACGGCTTATGAAATGGCCAAGCAGGGCTGGAAAACCCTGAATGTGGATAAATTACCCGCAGCAGGCTATGGCTCGACCTCCAATTCCTGCGCCATTATCCGTACCTACTATTCCACCCTTGATGGCTGTGCAATGGCGCTGGAAGGCTATCATTACTGGAAGCAATGGCCGGATTATCTCGCCACAGCAGACGAACTCGGCCTGGCTGCCTTCATTGAATGCGGCTCCGTAGTGGTGAAAACCGAGCACAACGGATATTTGCGCCGGATTCTGCAACTGGCCGACGAACTTGGCATTCCCTACCAGGAGTGGGAACCTGCGGCTATCCAGCAGCGCCTGCCGATCTGGGATGTGCACCGTTACGGTCCGGTCCGTCGGCCCGACGACGCCGGTTTCGGCGAGGCCGGTGCGGAAACCATCGCCGGTGGTGTCTTTTTCCCGCAATCGGGCTATATCAATGATCCTCAACTCGCAACGCATAATTTACAGCGTGCTGCGGAAGCCAGAGGAGCCCGGTTTCGCTTTAACAGCGCGGTAAGCACGATCCGCCAGCAGGGTGGCCGGATTCGCGGTGTGGTGCTGGCGGATGGTACAGAGTTGAGTGCTCCGGTGGTGGTGAATATTGCCGGACCGCACTCTGCCAAAATCAATGCGCTGGCTGGTATTACCACGGCAATCAAAACCCGTGCGCTGCGCCATGAAGTGCCGCATGTGCCTTCGCCCGCCGATTTCAATTACGAAACCCAGGGTCTGGTCACTTCAGACAGCGATGTGGGGTGTTATACCCGACCGGCTTCGGGCGGACGGATTCTGATCGGCAGTGAAGATCCACCCTGTGATACTCGCGAGTGGGTCGATCCGGATGCGTTTGACCGTAATCTGAGCGAGCAAAGCCAGGTGCAGGCAATGCGGCTCGGCCAGCGCATCCCCAGTCTGGGTATCCCGAATCAAATCCAGGGCGTGGTGGATTTATATGATGTTAGCGACGACTGGATACCGATTTACGATAAAACCGAGCTGCCGGGGTTTTATCTGGCAATCGGTACCAGTGGTAATCAATTTAAAAATGCACCGGTTGCCGGTGCCATGATGGCGCATCTGATCCAAAGTTGTGAACAAGGGCACGATCATGACCGTGATCCGGTGCAGTTTAATTTGCAGCACATTGGCCGCGAGATCAGCATCGGATTTTATTCGCGTAACCGCAAGGTCAATAAAAACAGCAGCTTCAGCGTACTTGGATAAGTGTCTGCGGGGGACGGCAGAAGCGCTCTGCGGCGGGCGCTCTGCTGTCCCTTGATGTGATACTACCGGGCGGTTTCAGCCTGATACACCACGCGTCCGGCCAGCAGGGTATGACTGACCCGACCGGGCAGCTCCCAGCCCATAAACGGGCTGTTCTGACCGCGACTGTGCCAGTTCTCGGGGCCGCGTTGTGTATACGCCTCCGGGGTAAAGATACACACATCAGCCGGATCACCAACATCGAGCCGGCCGAACGGTAAATTGAGAATTTGCGCTGGTTGCCAGCTTAATCGTGTGATCAGACCGGAGAGATCCAGCACTCCGTCTGCAACCAGTTTCAGGCCCAGTGGCAGCAAGGTGTCCAATCCACTGATGCCGGCTGCAGTGGCGTTGAATGTGTCTTCCTTGGCGCCGGCTTCATGGGGTTGGTGATCGGAGCAAAGCGCATCAATGACGCCACTGGCCAGGTGTGTCCGCAGCGCGTTTTTGTCCCGCTGCCCGCGCAGAGGCGGCAAAACATGACGGTGACTGTCAAACCGTTCCAGATCGATGTCGGTCAAGTGCAGCTGATGGGCACTGACATCGGCACTGACCGGCAGTCTGTCTGCTTTGGCGCGCTCGATTAATATCGCACCGCTGGCACTGGACAAGCGGCCGATATGCGCCCGTACACCAACATCAGCGACCAGCGCCAGAATACGTGCCAGCTCGGTGGTTTCAGCCGCAACCGGGATGCCATTCAAACCCAGTCGGGCTGCTACCTGGCCGTCATGGGCGCAACCATTGGCTGCCAGCCAGGGATCGACCGGATTAAGAAATACCGTCAGATCGAACGTGGCGGCATACTCCAGGCAGCGGCGCAGTACCAGGGTATTGCTGATGGGGCGCAGAGCATTGCTGACGCCCACGCAGCCAGCGTCTTTTAGTGCGGCTATTTCCGCCAGCTGTTCGCCTTGCAAGCCGTGACTCAGTGCGCCCAGTGTATAAACCCGCGCCTGCCCGGCTGCTTCGCTGCGGCGGCGGATTAATTCGACTACAGCAGGTTCATCGATCACCGGATCGGTGTCGGGTGGTATCAGCAGTGTCGTGATGCCGTTGGCGGCAGCGGCGCGTGTCTCGCTGGCAATATCAGCTTTGTGTTCCAGCCCCGGTTCGCGCAAACGGGCGCATAAATCGATCAGGCCGGGACAGACGATCTGGCCCTGTGCATCGATAATGCGATCGGGGCTGAAGCCGTAAGGGGCGTGCTGGAGAGCGACAACCTGGCCGTCCGCCAGATAAAGGTCGGTGCGGGTATCGCGCTGGCTGGCCGGGTCAATCAGGCGGCCATTGCGGATAATCAGGCGTTCTACAGGAGGCATCAGGCAGTTCTCAGACGGGCATGGGGGCTGTGTGCGCCAATGGTAATAGACATGATCGCCATACGTACCGCCAGTCCATTGGTCACCTGCTCCAGAATAACCGAGCGGGGACCATCGGCGACACGAGATTCGATTTCCACACCGCGGTTGATCGGGCCGGGGTGCATGATAATGGCATCCGGTCTGGCGTGCTGCAGGCGCGCTTCGGTCAGGCCGTAGCAGCGATAATACTCGTGCTCGCTGGGCAGCAGGGCACCTTGCATGCGTTCTTTCTGCAGTCGCAGCATGATAACGACATCGACATCCTTAAGACCTTTATCCATGTCATGATAAACCTGGACGCCCAGGGTCTCGACGTGATTTGGTAGCAATGTACGCGGCGCGATAACCCGTACCTCACCTGTGCCAAGAATATTCAGGGCGTGAATCTGCGAGCGGGCGACCCGTGAATGCAGGATATCACCGACGATGGCCACTTTGATCGCGGTGAAATCCGGCTTGTGGCGACGAATAGTAAACACGTCCAGCATAGCCTGGGTGGGATGGGCATGCCGACCATCACCGGCATTCAGTACGGCAATATGGGGTTTGACATGCCGGGCAACAAATTCAGCTGCACCGCTTTCAGCATGGCGGACGATGAACATATCAACCTGCATGGCCTCGATGGTGCGCAAAGTGTCCAGCAGGGTTTCACCTTTACTGGTGGATGAGGTGCTGATGTTGAAATTCAGCACGTCTGCCGACAAGCGCTTGGCCGCCAGTTCGAAGGTGGCGCGGGTTCGGGTGCTGGCTTCAAAAAATAGATTAACCAGGGTTTTGCCGTGCAGGGTAGGCAGTTTTTTAACGCGCCGCTCGGCCACTTCAGAGAGCGATTCGGCCGTGTCCAGAATATCCACTAAATGCTGGCGCGAAAGACCTTCCAGGGTTAAAAAATGCAACAGTCGTCCGTCACTGTCGAGTTGGATGCTGGTGGAACTCATGGCAGGGTTTTTTGCTCTAGTCGAAGTGGCTCGGGGCCGGTTAGTTTGATTTGCTGACCAGGCGCCAGGCGCAAGGTGAGCCCACTGATATCAGCGGCGATCGGCAATTCGCGGCCACCACGGTCCACCAGGACGACCAGCAGCACGGATGCCGGTCGACCGTAATCGAATATTTCGTTCAGCGCCGCCCGAATGGTGCGCCCGGTATACAGCACGTCATCCACCAGAATAATATGCCGACCGTCCACATCGAACGGCAATTCGGATGGCCGCACCTGCGGGTTCATGCCTATACGGCTGAAGTCGTCACGGTAAAACGAAATATCCAGACTGCCTAGCGGGGTGGTAATCCCCAGGCGCTCGATCAGTTGCCGGGCGATCCAGACGCCGCCGGTGTGAATACCCAGCAGAGCCGGATCACTGATATTGCGATCGCGTAGCAGCGTGCGCGTATTTTCCGCCATGATATCAAGCAGGGCATCGATATTGTCGGGCAGTCGGGCGTCGGGTTTGAGTAAAGGGCCGGGGTTATAGTCAGGCAGCATGCAATATCTCCTATCCCGTGGGGTGGTGCTGTTGCAGCCAGGTTTCCAGGATCACGGCAGCTGCGGCCTGATCAATGCGATCCTGGATCTGGCGGGCCGTCTGCCGCGTAGCTTTGCGGCGTGTCGTTTTACGCGGTGCCGCTGACGAGGTCAAGTCGGACTGACCGGTCAGGCGCTGCTCGGCTTCGCGGGAAGACAGGCGTTCATCGACGGTCAGCACTGCTTGCCCGGTGTGTGTGCGCAGTTGCTCACAGAACGCCAGCGCTGCGGTGGTACTTCTGCTGGCACTGCCATCGGCATGGCGTGGCACACCGACGATGAGCAGATCAGGTCGCCATTCGTGCAGCAGGCGTTTGAGTTCCGTCCAGTCCGGCTCGCCTGCCTGGGCACGCAAGGTGCACAAGGGACGGGCGGCACGGGTTAATTCTTCCCCTACGGCTACGCCTATACGGGCACCACCGTGGTCGAAACCCAATAAGGTGCGATAGCGTCTGGCTGAAGTGCTGACAGGCGTTGCTGCCGCCGGCTCTGCAGGATCAGGCATGGCCGGCATCACCTGTCAGCAAACGCAGATCCACGCCCAGTAATGCAGCTGCAGCCTGCCAGCGTTTGCTGGCAGGGGTGGCGAAAATTACAGCGGGATCGGCGGGCCCTGACAACCAGGCATTATCAGCCATTTCCTGTTCCAGCTGGCCCGGTCCCCAACCCGCATAACCAAGCGCTACCAGCATTTGGTCAGGGCCTTCATCCTGCGCCAGAGCACGTAAAATATCACTGGAGGTCGTCAGGCCGATATCGTCCGTGATGTGCAGGGTGGATTCCCAGTCGTGCAGTGGGGTATGCAGTACGAAGCCTTGCTGGGGCTGCACCGGGCCCCCGGAATAGACCGTCAGATTATTTAATTCTGCAGACGCGGGGGATGGTAACTGGATGTGCTCAAGCAACTCGGCCAGCGTCAACTCCAGTGGCCGGTTGATCACAATGCCTAGCGCTCCGCTTGCATCATGGCTGCATAAATAGGTAACGGTGCGGGCAAAGTTCGGATCGTTCAAGCTGGGCATGGCGATCAGGAACTGATTACCAAGATAAGTTGATTCAGTCATTGGTTTAGCCAGTTAGCAGAGCTAGATAAACCTGGGGTTTAGTTTGCCGCTCTGATGAAGTGTCGTCTTGCTCTCAAGCTTTCGGAAGCGCGTATGGGCAACCTGGGTTGCATGCTCAGCATTAATACGCTGTTAAAATCGTGCTATCAATAATCACTACGCAGCTGTCTGCTCTTATCAAATTCCCAGGTGCGCACAATGTGCAGTATATCGTATCGCTGTCGTAAAGACTCCGGAAAAGGTTCAAAGGGCGCTGCCAGCATGACGATGCGCCGGGCGGCATTATCCAGCAGCACAGAGCCAGAGGATCGCAGCAGAGTGATGCTGAGCAGTGTGCCATCAGAGCGCACGGCAACGTCCAGTGTAAGCTGACCGGTCAAGCCTTGCGCTTTGGCCTCGGGCGGCATGTACTGATTACCCAGACTTTGTATCTGAAGACGCCATTTTTCGGCGTAAAAACCTTCCAGTGTCGTTTTGTCATCAGCCGCTATGGTTTTGCTGCGCCGGCTGGGGCGGGATGCACCAGGGCTCCGGGCCAGCCGGTTTGCCTGATCAGTTTGCTGCTCGGTTTGCCGTTCGGTTTGCTGGGGCGCGCCCGGTGCGGTGGTTTCAGTGTTCTGCTGGACAGTACGCTCGCCACTGCTCAGGTCCGCAGCCGGGCCCGGTACATGGAGGCGCCGTTCGGCGTCAGTGGAGCCTGCCGCTGCTGCCGTACCTGGATTGCCGGCCGCACTGGCACGGGCTGCCGCTGCCGGTAGCGCTGCACCCGCCAGAATATCCTGCTCCTCGCCACCATGCTGTTGCAGCAACGCGAGATTGAGGCTGAAGACGGGTTGCGGTGGCGGCGGTGAATACAAGCGAAAACCGATAGCCAGAAAGGCCGTTATATGCACAGCAATTGCCAGCATTACCGCCCAGGTAAGGCGCTGGCGATCAGTTAATGGTGCGTAGCCCATGGTATCTGTTCCGCCGGTGCCTGCTTAGGTGATTGCTCGCTTGCGCTCAATAGCATTCATCAGATCGGTACCGATATCGAGTTTGTACTGGGCATCCAGTTCGCGCATGCAGGTCGGACTGGTTACATTGATCTCGGTGAGATAATCGCCGATAACATCCAGACCAACTAACAGCAGACCCATATCACGCAGGTGCGGGCCCACCTGTGCACAGATCCAGCGATCGCGTTCGGAAAGCTCCACACCAACACCGGTACCGCCAGCTGCCAGATTGGCCCGCGTTTCGCCGTCGGTAGGCATCCGGGCCAGGGCATAAGGGACTGGCTCGCCATCGATGAGCAGAATGCGCTTATCGCCATTTTTGATTTCGGGCAGATAACGCTGTGCAATGATGATATGGCGACCGTGATCGGTCAGGGTTTCCAGCACAACATTGATATTGGGATCATCTTTCTGCAGCCTAAAAATCCGGCTGCCTCCCATGCCTTCCGGGGGTTTGACGATAACATCGCCATGTTCGGCAATAAATGCTTTCAGTTGCTGGTGCTGATAACTGAACAAGGATGGCGGGCTGCATTGCGGAAATACTGCGGTGAACAGTTTTTCATTGACATCGCGCAGTGCCTGCGGACGATTGACCACCAGTACGCCGCGTTCTTCGGCGCGTTCCAGCAAATAAGTGGTATAGATGTAATCCATATCAAAGGGCGGGTCTTTGCGCATCAGGATGACATCCAGCTCGTCTAGTGCTACGTTCTGCTCGCCCTGGAATTCGTACCATTGTTGTGGATCATCGGCAACACGCAAGCGCCTGCTGCGCCCGTAACTGCGCCCGTCGCGTAGATAAAGGTCACGCTGTTCAAAATAGTATAAAGGCCAGTTTTTCTTTTGTGCGGCCAGCAGCATGGCGAGCGTTGTATCTTTTTTTACTGTGATGGTGTCAATCGGGTCCATCACTACACCAATTTTTAGGGTCATCAGATAGATACCAGAGTCAGTGTGGGGTTTTTCGGGGTTGATTTTGTGAATTTGCGTAATATAGTGATTTTATATGTTAGCGTAAGTGACGCAGGTTCATTAAAATACCTGGGCACTAAGCAAAAAGTTCCCCCGCAGCCTGTGTGCAATTGTATCCCACAGTGACGTGTCACGATACGAAACGGAAACGGACGTGACAACAACCCTTTCTGAGGTATTTCTGTGGAAAGTGGGCGCAGCCGGCTCAGGATTTTATACACATTGCCGATAAACGGGGTATTTAGCATTTGGCAATTGCCCTGCGGGGCGATTGGATCGCGTTCTGGAGCAGCAATCTAGCGTGGATAAAACAATTAAAGTTATGGTTGTCGATGATAGTGCAACCATAAGACGCACGGCGGAATCGCTGTTAAGCCGGGAAGGATATACAGTGATCACTGCTGATGATGGTTTTGAAGCATTGCCTAAGATTGTCGAGCAACATCCCGATATAATCTTCCTGGATATTATGATGCCTCGCCTGGATGGATATCAAGCGTGCTCGGTAATCAAACACAACACGACGTACAAGAACATACCCGTTGTTCTGTTATCGAGCAAAGATGGGGTCTTTGACAAAGCGCGCGGTAAATTAGTCGGATCTGAGCAGTTTATTACTAAACCGTTTACTAAAGAAGACTTGCTGGATGCAATCGCCCACTATGTCCCCAGCTCCGCCGACAAGCCTGGCGGTAGCGGGAACTCGTAGCGTAATTTGCCCCTATGTTTTTGTCATGGAATCCACAAACTTGGGCACAGAGTGCGCATAATAGGTCGAACGACAGCAGCAAAGAGATGTGCTAAATAGTTATGGCGCGAATACTGATCATTGATGATTCTCCCACCGAAGTTATTGCTTTTACACGTATGCTGAGTGCCTTGGGGCATGAAATTTTCAGCGCGAATAATGCTGAGGAAGGCTTGCTGAAAGCGAATGACTTGAAGCCGGATCTAATACTTATGGACGTGGTGATGCCTGGAATGAACGGGTTTCAGGCAACTCGGCGTCTCACCAAAAGCCCTGCAACCGCTCATATTCCTATCATCATGATCACAACCAAAGATCAGGAGACTGATCGTATTTGGGGGTTGCGCCAGGGCGCTCGGGATTATGTTGTTAAACCGCCGGAACCGGCTGAGTTTATAGCCAAAATTACCGAGGTTCTAGGGGGATAACGTGAGCAGTACGCAAGCACAACCTTTTGATCTGCTGCTGGAACTGGAACAGCGCTATCGTCGTCGTGGTGAAGGCGGAGGTGATGCCCAGCAAAGCGGTGAGGTGATCGCTGGGCGGTTGGTATTGCGTTGTGGTCCCTGGTTTCTCAGCCTGACCATGGATCAAGTGGCTGAAATCATGCCGCTGCCGCGTTACACCCGAGTGCCTGGTGTGCGTGCCTGGCTACTGGGGATTGCCAATTTGCGTGGCCGGGTTATCACGGTGGTCGATCTGGGACATTTTTTACGTGGCGAAGCCAGTCGGCGAACCGCTGCCAGCCGGATTATCGTTGCCGAGTCGGAAGAGTGGCGTTATGGCCTGTTGGTCGATGAGGTTATCGGTCTGCGTCATTTTAGCGACGATGCAGTAAAACCTCCCGGTCCGGCGCTTGATTCTGTGGTTCGCCCTTATGTGATGGCGGTATTGCAGGGTGAAGGAAAAGAATGGCTGGCTTTTAATATTAACACTTTATTAAAGAACGAGAAGTTTTTAGATGCATCGGTGTAGCGTGAGTGTGAAAACCTGTTTTGGCTACAAGGTAGAACGTATGGCCGCGGATAATGCGTCAAACAAGGCGAACGACGATGGAAAGGCAGACAACAATGACTAGACGGCTGGCGACACGACATGAGGCAATGCGCGGTACGGCCTTGTTAAACTTTATTATGGTAGCGCTATTGGTTGTTACCATCGTATTTATCGGTATTCTCTATTACCTGGCTGATGCTTCGTTGGTGCAGCAGCTTGGTGATACTGCCAGCCATTCTGTGGAGTTTGTCGGGCTTGCTTTAGATACTCGACTGATCTACGTGCTCACGGCCTTTGCCTTGATCGTTTTGCTTTTGCTACTGGCGCGCCAGCAGCGCACTATCAATGTGCGTTTGCAAGGCAACCAGTCACAGATGCTGGAAACTGAAGAACAAAACCGACGCAATCAGGAAGCCATCCTGCGCCTCCTGGACGAGATGGGCGATCTGGCCGAAGGTGATCTGACCGTGCAGGCCAGCGTTACCGAGGATATTACGGGGGCTATTGCCGACTCTATCAATTACGCTATTGAGGCGCTGCGAGATCTGGTTTCCACTATCAATAAAACATCCGTCAGCATTGCAGCGGCAGCCCAGGAAACCCGTATGGTAACCGAGCAATTGGCAGCGGCGAGCGAAAACCAGGCCAATCAGATAGACAATTCCAGCAAAACCGTGTTGCAGATGGCCAACTCGATGGATGACGTATCCCGCAAAATGGCCTCGTCCGCCGAAGTCGCTGAAAAATCTGTAAGCATTGCACACGAAGGTGCTCAACGGGTGCGGCGAACGATACAAGGGATGGATGTAATACGTGAACACATCCAGGAAACCTCGAAACGCATCAAGCGGCTGGGTGAAAGCTCTCAGGAGATAGGTGATATCGTAGCCTTGATAAATGATATCGCGGATCAAACCAATATCCTGGCTCTGAACGCCGCCATTCAGGCTTCTGCTGCCGGGGAAGCCGGGCGCGGTTTTGCGGTGGTTGCTGACGAAATACAACGACTGGCCGAACGTTCCGGTAGCGCGACCAAGCGTATTGAAACCCTGGTAAAAACCATCCAGGCTGACACCAACGAGGCCGTTATCTCGATGGAAAAAAGCACCTCCGAGGTGGTGAACGGGGCCGGCCTGGCCGAGAAAGCCGGTGAAGCGCTGCAGGAAATCGAATCGGTCTCCGCCCGCCTGGCCGAGTTGATCAGTTCTATTTCCGGTGCTGCGGCCCAGGTCACCGACATGACCTCCAAAGTGTCCACGGCCATGATTTCGATTAATGAAATCACCGGACAGACTTCACAAAGTACTGTAATTACAGCGGCATCCGTAGCGAAGCTGGATCAGCTGGCGCAGGAGTTGCGTCAGTCCGTAGCAGGCTTCCGGTTACCGGATCAAGCTGACGGCTTGATCTGACGGCAGGGTTCATCCGGGCCGGACTGCGCACGAGTAGATCAAACTGATGCCTGCCTATAAAGTCCAGTCGCCCTTAAGAATGCTGCAAGAGCCGACAGAGTTGGTCTTGCTGGCTTTACAGCGTGATTTCGAGGCGTACCTGAAAACGCCAACGGACACAGATACATTACGCGCTGTAGGGCATGGTGCCTGGCAGATGCATGGCATTTTTGTCATGCTGGAGCAACCGCAGGCCGCCTCGTTAATGCGCGAAATATGGATGCTGGCGCAGCGTTTGGCAGACAGCGCCGTAAGCGATGTGCGGCGGGTGCGCCAGGTGTTGAGCGAGGTGTTGCTGCAGGCCCCGCGTTATTTTGAATGGTTGCAGCGCGAAGGTGACAAGCCGTATTTTGACTTGTTGCCCCTGATTGAGCAGCTTCGCGTTTTACGTCTGGGGAGGGTTGCTACCACCCGTGCACCACAGCCTCCCGCGAATCCTACCAGTGCCCTGGCAACAATCCTCGAGCTTCGCGGCAGGTTGCAGAATGCCATTTTGCGACTGCTGCATGGTGATCATCGTGGCCTGCAGCAAGCAGCTGATGTATTCGATGCCTTGCAGGGACACGAACGCGCATCGGTCTTGCAGCGTACCTGGAGTCTA
Organism: Gammaproteobacteria bacterium; assembly: GCA_041396125.1. GTDB lineage: Bacteria > Pseudomonadota > Gammaproteobacteria > Competibacterales > Competibacteraceae > JAWKZG01. Next base: position 122,718 of record JAWKZG010000012.1, read on the forward strand.
GCCTCGATGGCTTGCCGGGTTGAACTGGAACAGCAGCCAGCCGGTTCGGTTCCACATTTTCACCTGCTGTTACGAGATCTGGATCGGTTATTACGCACTCGCAACCAGTCTGCTACGAACGCCAGCGAAGCGGATGACGCACAGCTCGAACAAAGTGTGCAGACACTTTGTCAGCGGCTGGAGCAGCAGCTATCAGGCAGTGAGCTTGGCCTGCGCAAACTGGCTGATTTTCAGCATACGATGTCGGCATCGTCAGCCCGGCGCGTGCCGGAAGCCACTAATCTGCTCGATCACAAAGCACTCGTGGGTGTTACCGCCTTACTGCGTCTGGAGTTGACGGCTAATCAGGAGGCCATCGATCAGTTCGCACGCAATCCAACCGCCCTGCAATTGCTGGAAGGTGAGCCCAAACGTCTGAGCCAGGTCGCCAATACTCTGGTCATGCTGGAACTGCCGGTGCCTGAACGACTGGTGCGGGAGCAGATTACGCAGATTGAGCAGTGGCTAAGTGGTGCCGAGGTGGCCGACGCCGAGCAATTGCTGGTCACTGCAAGCCATTTGGCAGCGGTACAGTCCTGTCTGGAAAGCTTCAGTGACCCTTCCTATAGTCGTGAATTAACCGCTGTTACGAGTCAACCGGATAAAGCGGCTGCGCTGGCTTTGCTGCAGCAGCTGGAGTTAAGGCGTGCACGGCGCTTGATTGCCCATGAAAGCGGCCGTTTTATTGACCAGATATGGCTGTTTGCCACGAATTACATGGGCAGCCATGAGACGCCGGACTGGGAAGAGATTCTCCCGGTGCTGCGGGTGGTCGGGCGTTTGTTTTTGCTGCTGGAATGCGAACGTGCGGCTGCCATCACCAAAAATTTATGTGAACTGGTCGACGAGTCTGCGCAGGGTTATGAACCGACTGACCGGCGTCTGTTTGTTAATGGATGCGCCCAGATCGTGGTTGCTCTGGAGAGCTATCTTGGCTTGTTTGAAATCTACGATGAGCCGGATCAGCATGTGCTGGATCAGGCTGAGCAGCACCTGGCTGAATTAAACGCGTTAATGCAGCTGCAGTTAGAGCAAGGCCCGACCGTTTCCCATCGGCCTGTTGCGGAGTCTGAGCCAGCAGTAGCGGCCGGTATAGAGCAGATATCTCCGCACCATAGCGCAATCTCAGCCAGTAGCGCAGTTCCGGACGCTACACCGAACCAAAGCCTGCCTGCCATAACGCAGGCTATGTCGCCCACTCAATTCGGCTCCGGCGTATATGCCGCAGAGCAGGTAGTGTCAGATAACGATATGTCGCATGATGATTACGATATGCTGGATGACGGCCTGGATGAGATCATTGAGGTCTTTCTGGAAGAAGCTCGCAATGAGCTCGATAATATCCGGCAACAATTACCAGTATGGCGCGAAAATCTAGCCCAGCGGGAACCTGTCAAAGAGATTCGCCGTTCCTTTCATACTTTGAAGGGGAGCGGCCGAATGGTAGGGGAAACAACGCTGGGCGATTTTGCCTGGCAGTTCGAGCATCTTCTGAATTCGATTTTGGATAGCCAGCTGGTACCCTCCGAGAGCATGGTTGAAGCTATAGCGGCAGCGGCACAGGTACTCGCACAGCGACTGGCCCAGCCAGATCCGCAAGGATTGGGCGATGCTCCGATTTTTCAGCAGCTCGGTAAGCATGCCGATGCGCTGCGGTTGGGGCATAGCAGTCAATTGCCCTTGTTACCCGAGCCTGTTGCAGAGCCTGTTGCAGAGCCTGTTGCAGAGCCTGTTGCAGAGCCCGTTGCAGAGCCCGTTGCAGAGCCCGTTGCAGAGCCCGTTGCAGAGCCCGTTGCAGAGCCAATATCCATTCCATCGCAGCCGCTAGCACCGGCACTGACCGAATCAATCGACGTGGAAGATGAGCTGCTCGAAGCTCTACTGGAAGAAGGCAGCGAAATACTCGATGCCAGTGATACCACCCTGCAGCAGTGGCGTGAGGAATTGGCAAACCTCGACCTGATTAATAATTTACGACGTGGCATGCATACCCTGAAAGGTGGTGCCCGTATAGCAGGTCTCACTGCAATGGGTGACCTGGCGCATGCCATGGAATCCATACTGGACGCTGTCAGCCGCCAGGAAATCAAGGGACAAACGGTATTGGATCCCTTGCAGCGTACGCTGGACAGGCTCAGCAGTATGCTGGGCCAATTAGGTCAGCGACAGTCCATCACGCCTGCCGACGATCTGATCCAGTTTTTGCAGCAATTACTTAACAAGGAAGCAAGCACTCATCAGGCTCAGGGCAAGCAGGAAGACGAAGCAACGGAAGCCATCCTGCTAAGCACCTTCGTGCAGGAAACCGCCACCTTGCTCGATGCCTGCGATCTGACATTACGGCGTTGGGGGCAGAGTCCCGATAATCGCGAGCTGCTGGCAGATCTGTTGCGCGATCTGCAAACCTTGCGGGGTAATGCACGCTTGGCTGGTTATGCCCCTATGGGTGAGCTGGCGGGTGTGACCGGTGATGTGTTGCGGGCTGTCGAAAAAGGTCTGCTTGAGGCGAACGATGAACTGGTCGGGATGCTGGAGCAAGCCCTTGACGGTTTGAATCGCTTGTTGAAACAAGTTCGTGATGAGCAACCGCTCAAGCGGCCCGATGCACTGCTCAGCGAGATCAGTACGATGCTGAGCGAGCTGAAGCAGAAACCCCAAACCTCCACCGCTGGCCAGCCGAAGCCGTCAACGGCTGCCGTGCGCAAAGCTCTGGCTACAGCGGGTAATTCGATTCGGATTGACGCTGGTTTATTAGCCAATCTGGCTAACCAGATTGGTGAAAGCAGTATTTTCCGTTCCCGCGTGGAACAGGGGGTGAATGCTTTTCGCTCCAATCTGGGCGAGCTTTCGCAGACTGTGAACCGGCTACGGCAGCAGTTGCGCCGTCTGGAAATCGAAACCGAGGCGCAAATTTTATTTCGTCATGAAGAAGGCCGGGAGCATGGCCGGGATTTCGACCCGCTGGAGTTGGATCGTTTCTCTGAACTGCAACAGGTATCACGCTCCTTAATGGAAATCGTGGATGACCTGTCTAATGTGCAGAATGGTTTGGAGGATCAGGCCCAATCGGTTACACATCTGTTGTACCAACAGGGTCAGGTCAACCAGGAAGTTCAGCAGAACATAATGAAAACCCGGATGGTGGAGTTTTCCACCGTAGTGCCGCGTTTGCGCCGGGTTTTGCGACAAGCCGCCCAGGAGCTGGGTAAAAAGGCTGATCTGGTTGTGCAGGGTGCTGAATCCGATGTCGATAGAACCGTGCTGGAACAAATGGTTCCGGCGCTGGAACATATGCTGCGTAACTGCGCCGCCCATGGTATTGAACATCCTGAGCAGCGCCTTGCACAGGATAAACCGGAAACGGGCACAGTGTTGCTGTCCCTGCGCCGGGAAGGTGCGGAACAGGTAATGGAGCTGCGTGATGATGGCGCCGGTCTGAATTTCGACGCTATCCGCGCCAAAGGCGAAGCCAAGGGTTTAATACGAGCCGGACAAAAAACAAGAGAGCAGGATCTGATTGCGTTGCTGATGCAACCAGGCTTTTCCACCGCAACTAAAGTCGACCAGATTTCCGGCCGTGGCGTGGGGCTGGATGTGCTCAATGAAGCCATTATTTCCATGCGCGGTGCGCTACAGATACAATCCAGGCCGAAACAGGGCACTACTTTTACAGTTCGACTGCCGTTTTCTCTCGAGGTTACCCGGGCGCTGCTGGTGCAGGCGGGCGAAGACACCTTCGCTGTACCCCTGCTCAGTATTGAAGGGGTTGATCGCCTGGCTCCCGGTGAACTGGCAACCTATTTGGCGGGCGAACCGGTGACGCATGCCTACGGCGAACATGCCTACCCCCTGCACAATATCGGGGTTTTGTTTGGCAGTGAGCCCGCGCCACTTGATGAAACTGAAGATCAGCGCCCGCCGGTCTTGCTGTTTCGTAGCGCCGAGGCGACGGTAGCGCTGCAGGTGGATGCGATTCAGGGCAAAGAGGAAATCGTTATCAAACCGGTTGCGCCACAGCTGAATTCAGTGCCTGGTATTTCCGGTGCCACCGTACTCGGAGATGGTCGTGTTGTAATTGTGCTCGATCCTGCCTCGCTGGCCCGTAATATTGAAACTCTGACCGGCTCGGCGACATTTGTACCTCGAGTTCGTGCCAAGGAGCCCGAACGCCTGCAGGCGCTGGTGGTGGATGATTCCATCACGATGCGCAAGATCACAACACGCCTGCTGGAACGGCATAATGTCCAGGTGCGTTCCGCTAAGGATGGGGTTGAGGCCGTTTCGGCACTAGAGGAGCATCCGCCATCCTTTGTCATACTTGATATTGAAATGCCGCGCATGGACGGCTTTGAGCTGCTGGCTCATATCCGCAATCAGCCGCATATGAAAAACATGCCCGTTATCATGGTGACGTCACGCAGCGGCGAAAAGCACCGCGGCAGAGCCATGCGGCTGGGTGTGGACGATTATCTGATCAAACCTTACCAAGATGAGGAACTGCTCAGCACGGTGCGTCGCGTTCTTGAAGTGCATGGGGTGGAGCTGACTCTTTAATGTATATGATATGTGCTAATCATGAGTGATAAAAACGCCCCGGCGCAGGTGCATGCGCTGAGCAGTGCCTTGATTGTGTTTCAGGGCGGTCAAATTATCGTGCCCAGCAACGCTGTTGCCGAGGTGTTGCCCTACGCGCCATCTTTAAGTCTGGAAAATGCGCCACCCTGGGTGGTGGGTACGATGTTGTGGCAGGCCGATCCAATTCCACTGATCAATCTGGATAAGCTGCTGCTGCAACAGCCCCCTGAAGATGTGCAGTACCGGCGTATTATTGTGCTGAATATGCTAACGCCACACCCACGCTTGCGTTATTTTGGTCTGCTCAGTACGGACGCACCGCAGCGGGTGCTGTTGCAACGCAATGATCTGGTGCCGTCTGCAATACCTAGTCAACCACCCGTTGGGGCGCTTAGCTACGCGGCCTTAAAGGGGCGACAGGTTCTTATTCCTGATTTGGACATGATTGAGGCTGAATTGGTGCAGGTTGTGCGTCGAGGGTCGCGCTAAGTTCTTGCGCCAGCGCTTGCAAACGCTGCACTGTGCCAATATCACGCCAGCGGCCACGGTAGTGTTCACCGCTGACTTGCGCCTGATCGGCGGCCCGACGCAGCAGCGGCGTTAACGAAAACCGACCGGGTGTACAGTCTTGAAACAAGGCCGGTCGCAGTACGCTGATACCGCTGAAGGTCAACCTGGCAGAACCTGTATTAGTAATTTGACCCGCTGTCAGGGAAAAATCACCCATAGCGTGCTGAGGCGGGTTATCCACCAGAACCAGATGCGCGAGTCCCTCGGGTTGTGGTAATTGCTGCAGCGGGTAATCGCACCAGATATCAGCGTTGATCACAATAAACGGATCGTTGCCTAACAGTGGCAGCGCTTGCATAATCCCACCGCCGGTTTCAGCGCGTTCGCGGGTTCTTCCGAGTAATCGATATGAACACCGAAGGCGCTGCCATTCCCCAGATAAGACTTGATTTGATGGCCCAGGTGTCCCAAATTGATCACCAGTTCCTGCAAACCCGCTGCGCGTAGATTCTGCAGGTGGTAGTGCAGCAAGGGATGTCCTGCCACGGTTAAGAGCGGTTTAGGTGTGTGGTCGGTTAATGGCCGCATCCGCTCACCGCGGCCGGCGGCCAATATCATTGCTTTCATGCTGAATATCCAAGGGTTGGCTGCCATGCTGGGGATGGCCATGCTAAGCTTAAGCAAGTCGGGATTCAAGCAGGTAGGTGGAATCCGGTGCAAACCGGTAATATCCCCGCTGGGAACCTATAATACAACGTATCAGTAATACTAAAAACCGATGGCATTTTGGTGGGATATCTAAACTTTAGGGCTTATACCGGGATACGTTTTGCCGCTGCTGTGGTTATGACGCTGGCGCTGATCCCAATAGCTGTCGCCCAGCAACCGGTTGCTTTGTGGGCGCATTGCAGTGTTGATCCGCTGGCCAGTTTATTGACTACGGCGGGTGCATCCGGGCTCACCGCTGACGATATTCGTTTCAGCGCCGAGCATGGCGAGGTTTCGCCACTTTTGGCTACAGCCAGTGGCGCTGTATTGGTCGAGCAGGGTAACCAGCGTTTGCAGGCACCACAGGTTGATCTGGATCGCGAACGAGGCATACTGCAGGCCGAACAGGTCGAGTACGGTGCGCCGGAAATAGCCGTACGCAGCCAGAGCGCGGAAGTGGATTTAAACCAGCAGACCGGCGTGTTCAATCAGGCCCAATATTACCTGCCCATGCTCAATGCGCAAGGCAGCGCTGAACAGGTGCAATTACAGCGAGGCAGTCGTCGCAGTGAAATGCAGCAGGTGAGTTATTCCACTTGTGCCCGCGGGCAGGAATTCTGGCGTATCCAGGCGGATCAGCTGGAGCTTGATGAGAAAAAAGGACGCGGTGTGGCGCGCGATATTACCCTGCATATTAAAGATTTTCCCATCCTGTATCTGCCCTATCTCTCGTTTCCGATCAATGATCAACGCCAATCCGGCTGGCTGACGCCGAGACTGGGCTACGGCAGCAGTAACGGTCTGGATCTGACATTTCCCTATTATTGGAATATCGCGCCCGACCGGGACGCCACATTTTATCCGCGTCTTCTGGGCGAACGAGGGATCATGCTGGGCGCAGAATACCGCTTTTTAAATCCGCATGATCGCGGCGAGATCGGTGTGGAATATCTGCCCGATGATCGCAAATACGGCGCTGATCGCGGTGCGTTCCGGGTGCAGCATCAGGCCAATCCGGTTAATCGCCTGTACACCGATCTGTTATACCAATATGTGTCCGATGACACCTACCTGGACGATCTGGACAATCGCCTGGATTTGCTCAGCCCCAATTATCTGGAACGCCACCTGGATATGGTGTATAGCAGCGACTCCTGGCAGGCGCTGGCGCGGGTGCAGGGGTTTCAGACCCTGGATAATGAACTGTTTGCACCGGAGGATGAACCTTACGATCGTCTGCCGCAGCTGCGCTTTGACGGTGCCTGGAACAAGCCGCTGCCGGGCTTGTCAACCGATGGTGCTCTGCCGACCCGGCTGGGTTATGAATTGCACGGTGAAGCCGTACGCTTTGACCACGATGAGAAAACCACGGGCACTCGCTATGATTTCATCGCGGCGGTGGGTTTGCCCATGGAATGGGTGGCCGGTTTTGTAAAGCCCCGCGTGAGTTACCGTTATACTGCCTACCGCCTGAACACGATCAGCAGCACCGACAGTGACATCGATAACGACAGTCCTACCCGTTCGGCCTCAACCTTCAGTCTTGACAGCGGTCTTTATTTTGATCGCCCGGTGGAATGGGGTTGGTCAGGTACTGGCACTCAAACCCTGGAGCCGCGACTGTTTTATCTGTACGTGCCAGAACGTGATCAGTCCGATATTCCCCTGTTCGATACTACTGAAGTAGACTCGGGTTTCTCCTGGCTGTTTCTGGAAAATCGCTTTACCGGCGCGGACCGGCTGGGTGATGCCAATCAGCTGACAGCCGCACTGACCACCCGGCTGATCAACTCTGCGGACGGTGCCGAGCGCCTGCGTGCCAGCATTGGCCAGATTTTTTATTTTGATCCGCCTGAAGTGACTCTGGACGATCCGACCTCAGACGACGAGCCGGTCGTACCGACCGATGCCGACCGCTCGCCTCTGATTGCTGAAGCACAATTGAATCTGAACTACGGCTGGACCCTGTCTGGCGCATTGCAGTGGGATTCGGAGCAGCAGCAAACCAAACGCAGCGCTTTGGACTTAAGTTACCGGCCCGCTCAAGGTCGGCTGTTTAACGTTTCGCACCGGTTTGCAGAAAACGAACTGGAACAATTGGATGTGGCTGCGATCTGGCCGCTCAGTAATCGCTGGCGAGCCGTCGGACGGTGGAATTATTCTTTACAGGAAAAACGCAATCTGGATGTCCTGGCAGGATTTGAATATGACGATTGCTGTTGGGCATTGCGAATGGTGGCGCGCCATCACCGGGATGATCCAGACGATGAAGAGGCTGATAATGCATTTTATATGGAACTCGAATTAAAAGGCCTGGCTGGCGTTGGCAGTGATATCAACGGCTTATTGCGCAACGCCATTTTTGGTTATCAACCCCAGAATAGTACTGAGCGGTAATGGTATACATGAAGCAATTTCTTTTTGCGCTGACTTTATTTCTGTATTGCGGGCTGGGATTGGCGCAGCTGAAGTTCGGACCGGGCGTCAGCGAAGCGGGCGACACCCTGGACACTATCGTGGCTATAGTGGACGATGACATCATCACCCGCGCCGAGCTGAACAGCGCTGTTGCCGATGCCCGCCGTCAACTGCAGGGGCAGAATCGACAGCCACCGGCAACAGACGTCCTGGAGCCTCAGATACTGGAACGTCTGATCATGGCCAAACTGCAACGCAGCGCGGCCGAGCGGGAAGGCATCGTCGTCGATGATCCGACCCTGAACGCGGCGGTAGAAAGCATCGCGCGGCAGAATAAAATGGATCTCAGCCAGTTGCGGCAGGCCTTGCAGCGTGATGGCATCAGCTACGAAGCTTTTCGCAATGATGTCCGTGAGCAGGTATTTGTTAACCGTTTACGGCAGAAAGTCGTGGACAGTCAGATTACGGTATCGCCGCAGGAAGTGGACAATGCCTTGCGGCAGTTTGCCAGTAGCGGTCAAGTGGCCCAGGAGTATCGTATCAGCCAGATTCTGGTCGCTGTACCGGAAGCCGCCAGCCCGGACCAGATCGACCGCGCCCGGCAAAAAGCCGAAGGCATACTGGCGCAATTGCGTCAAGGCGCTGATTTTCGCCGCCTTGCGGTGGCGGGCTCGGATGGTCGGGAAGCGCTGGAAGGGGGCGAAATCGGCTGGCGTTCGGCTGCACAACTGCCCAGCCTGTTCGCTGACGCTGTAATCCGGCTCAAGCCGGGCGGGATCACCGATATCATTCGCAGTCCGGCCGGATTTCATATCATCAAACTGCTGGAGCTGCGCAGCACCAATTCCAGTGGCGCTGCGGCTGACCGTGAGGCGGTGCAGGAAGCGCTGTTCCGGCGCAAAGTGGAAGAAGAATGGGAATTATGGCTGCGTCGCTTGCGGGATGAAGCGTATGTGGAAATCAGGTTGTAAACAGTTTGGCTTCGAAGCACCGCCCGCGTAAGCGTTTCGGACAGCATTTTCTGCATGATCCGGGGGTTATCGAGCGCATTATCCGCTTGATTCAGCTTGATGGCGACCAGAAAGTGGTTGAAATCGGGCCGGGCCTGGGGGCGCTGACGTTGCCCTTACTGCGAATCCTGGGTGCGCTGGATGTGGTTGAAATCGATCGCGATTTACCGCAACAACTGCGCGCCGCCTGTGTCGCTGCAGGGCTTGATCCGGCCGCGCTGCATATCCATCAGGCGGATGCCCTGCTGTTCGATTTTGCCACTTTACGAACTGGCGACCAGCAGCTGCGGATTGTTGGCAACCTGCCTTATAATATTTCGACACCTTTACTGTTTCATTTGCTGGAACAGGCAGAGCATATTCAGGATATGCACTTTATGTTGCAAAAAGAGGTCGTTGATCGACTGGCGGCACCAGCGGGCAGTTCCGATTACGGCCGCTTATCAGTGATGGTGCAGTATCGCTGCCAGGTCAACGCTTTGTTTCAGGTGGGACCGGGTGCATTTCAGCCGCCGCCAAAAGTTGAATCCGCTATTGTGCGGCTGCAACCCCTGACACAACCGGCGGTGTCGGTGACCAATGAACAGCATTTCGCCCAGGTGGTAAGTCAGGCTTTTTCCCAGCGCCGTAAAACGCTTCGCAACAGCCTGCGCACATTGTTATCCAGTGAGGCGATTGCTGCTGCGGGTGTTGATCCTGCGGCCCGACCCGAAACCCTGCCGTTAGCCGGATTTGCCGCCCTGAGTAATTGCTTGAGTAATTGCCTGAGTAATGTAACTACCTGAATCAACCTGAGCTAATTCTGGACAATGGGGGTATGAAAGCCAGCCCGCAAGCACCAGAAACGTTGAGAATCCGTGTAACCCGGGTTTGCACAATAATACTGACGAGGAATTCCGAATATGACCGAATCGAACGCTCTGCGTAAGTTAAATGCTGCCGGCCAGAGTGTCTGGTACGATAACATCCAGCGTTCGATGCTGGACGGTGAACTTGCCACTATGATCGAGCGCGACGATTTACGCGGCATTACTTCTAATCCGTCCATTTTCGAAAAAGCCATCACGGGCAGTGATCATTATGATGACGCGCTCCGCCAGGCGCTGGCCGCCGACGTAACCGGTGCCCAGGACAGCCGGGCACTGTTTTATACCTTGGCAATCGACGATATACAGCGTGCTGCCGATCAGTTGTTACCGGTCTATCAGCGTACTGACGGAGTTGATGGTATGGTCAGTCTGGAGGTCTCGCCCGATCTGGCTCACGATACCGACGCCACGGTACGCGAAGCATTGGAGCTGCACGCTCGCCTGGCCCGCCCTAATGTGATGATCAAAGTGCCGGCTACCCATGCTGGTTTGCCGGCTACCGAACAATTGATTGCTGCGGGCATCAATGTCAATGTCACGCTGCTGTTTGCGGTGGAACGCTACGAAGCGGTTGCCGAGGCTTACCTGAAAGGCCTGGAACAGCGGCATGCCCAGGGCCAGTCGCTGGAGCGGATCGCATCGGTTGCCAGTTTTTTTGTCAGCCGCGTTGATAGTGCGCTGGATCCGTTGCTGGCGGAGCGTTGTCCCGAGCTGCAGGGTACTATTGCACTGGCTAATGCCAAACAGGCCTATCAGCGCTATCTGGCGCTTTTTGGCAGCGCCCGTTTTGATCGTCTGCGCGCAGCCGGGGCGCGCCCGCAGCGCCTTTTGTGGGCCAGTACCAGCACCAAAAATCCGACTTATCCTGAGCTGTTGTATGTCGAAGGACTGATCGGGCCGGATACGGTGGACACCATGCCACCCGCCACTTACGCTACGTTCCGCACACGCGGGCAGGTCAGTCCAACCCTGACGCAGGATATTGATCAGGCCCAGAGCCAGTTGCAGGCACTGCACGAGCATGCGATTGACCTGCGTGCGATCACTGACCGGCTGGAAGCAGAAGGGGTAGCCGCGTTTGCCCAGTCCTTCACCAATTTGCTGCAGGCGATTGAGGCCAAAGTTGCCCGTGTGGCCGCCTGACCCGGGGGTGCTGCTCAATGCTACTCAACGGTGCTTGGTGGAGGGGATACATCCGTAAGGTATTGCTTCCTCCTGGCAACAAAAATCTTGGTTTTTAGTTTTAAAAATTATCAGGATGTGCTTTTTGAAACAGACGCTTAAGGACGCCTAATGACAGACCCAGATCAGCACTCATCGCAGCGGTATCGGATCATCGTCGAGCCGCAACCCTACTATCTGGCCGAGCATTCCGACCCGGCCCGCAGCCGTTATGCCTTTGCCTATCAGATAACTATTCATAATCAGGGTGAGGTTGCCGCTCAGCTCTTGTCCCGGCACTGGATGATTACCGACGGTGATGGCAAGGTTGAAGAAGTGCGCGGCTCTGGTGTGGTGGGCGAACAGCCCCATCTGCAGCCGGGCGAGTCGTTCCAATATACCAGCTGGGCAGTGATCGAAACCGCTGTGGGTAGTATGGAAGGCAGCTATCAGATGTTGGCTGACGATGGTACGCACTTCGATGCCCCTATTCCGATGTTCACCCTGGCTGTACCGAACCAACTGAACTGACCGATGGCGGTTTACGCAATCGGCGATATACAAGGCTGTTACGAACCGCTGTGCCGCTTGTTGGAAAAGCTGCATTTCGACGCCAGTTGTGACCGGCTCTGGCTGACCGGCGACCTGGTTAATCGCGGGCCGCAGTCGGCAGCAGTGCTGCGCCTGGTGCGTGAACTGCAGGATGCCGCTGTCACAGTACTTGGCAATCACGATCTGACACTGCTGGCGGTGGCGGAAGGCTTTGTCAACGCGCGTCGGAAAGATACGTTTCGCGATATTCTGAATGCGCCTGATGCCGCTGAACAATTGAGCTGGATGCGCCAGCGACCGCTGTTGCATCACGCTGCCGAGCTGGGGTTTACCATGGTGCATGCCGGTTTGGCACCGCAGTGGGATCTGGCGCAGGCGCAAGCCTGCGCCGCTGAGTTGGAAGCTACTTTACGAGGCCCTGCTTACCGCGAATTTCTGGCGCAGATGTTTGGCCAGCAACCACTGCGCTGGAACGATAGGCTGACCGGTATCAATCGCTTGCGTTGTATCGTCAATATTTGCACCCGAATGCGGTTTTGCACGAAAGACGGACGGCTTAACTTCGAGGTCAAAGGGGCGCTCGGCAGTCAGCCGTCCGGCTTAATGCCCTGGTTTCGGGTACCGGGCCGCCGTAATGCCGATCTGAAGATTGTGTTTGGTCACTGGGCAGCGCTGGGCTACTACCGCGAACCCGGTATTTATGCGCTGGACAGCGGTTGCGTCTGGGGCAACCAGTTGACGGCATTACGACTGGACGCTGCCGACGGCGAGGACGCTGTTTATCAGGTCAGTTGCAAGGGCTGTTGCAACTAATCCTAAGCTCGCTCGAATCGATAATGCGAGACGCCCCATTCTGCGCCGTTACCATAGCCGAACAGTTCCGCACAAGCTATGAAAAAGATCCGCCAGCGCTGGAACCAGCGAGCAGCATCCTCACCATAAGTGGTGTGGAAAATCGTCATGATGTCGGACCGATTCTGATCCTGCCGGTGTAGCCAGGCTTCGCAGGTGCGCTGGTAATGGCAGCCGTTGATATGCCATTGTTGCTGCAGACTTAAATCATTCTGAAACCCGGCCAGCAAGCCGCGTGATGGCATCAGTCCACCGGTAAAAAAATATTGCCCCATCCAGTTGTCCTCACCCTCTGTTTCAAAGGGGTAGGCATAGTCGCGATGGCTGAAAACATGCACAAATAATTGCCCGTTGGCGTGTAACCAGCCGGCGATACGGGCCATTAATGCCTGATAGTTGCGCATATGTTCGAACATTTCGATGGACACCACTCGGTCGAAGCGCTGATCGATGCTGAAATCATTCATATCTGCGGTGAGCACACTAAGATTGTCCAAGCCTCGTTCAGCGCAGCGGGCCATGATGAATTCACGCTGCAGCCGGGAATTGGAGATCGCGACGATACGGGCATTGGGATAATGCTCCGCCATCCACAGGCTTAATGACCCCCAACCGCAGCCCAGTTCCAGAATATGCTGGCCGTCTGCCAGTCGGGCGCGCTCGCAGCTTAATGCGAGCATGGCTGCTTCGGCCTGATCCAGCGTCTCGACCCCTTCAGGCCAGTAGCCGGCACTGTATTTCATATACCGTCCCATAATCGCCTGGAAAAATGCCGGCGGTACCTCGTAATGCTGAGCATTCGCCGTTTCGGTATGCAACGCCACCGGGCCGCGATGCAAGGATTCGATAAAGCGCTGTCGGGCTGCGCCCTGTTGGCACTCAGTCTGCAGACGCTGCCTGAGCAGACGGCGGATGCCCAAACGGACAAGGGCATCGGGCAGCAGTCTGCGTTCCATCAGTTCAATAGCGGTCTTCATAAGTCTGTATTTGTAGATTCAGGGAGTCTTTGGGGTGATTTCGTGGTCTGCATAGACTGAACCGAATGAAAAAGAAGCTGCAATGACATTGCGTATTACCGTTCTGATCTGTGGAGTATTGCTGGGTTTGCTGCTAGCTGGTATTGGTCTGGCCAGCAGCCATAATCTGTTGACCAGCCTGCAGTACATCCTGGCCGATCCCTGGGGAGCTGTTACGCTGCTCGATCTGGGCATCGGCTTATTGTTTGTGGCGACCTGGATAGCACTGGTCGAACCGCGTCCACTGTGCGCGGTTTTATGGATCGCAGCTTTACTGATGCTTGGCAATATCGTCACTCTGACGTATCTGCTGTGGCGCACCCGGGAGGCTGAGCAGTTGCAGGATCTGTTTCTGCCGCGGCCGGAGCTGCCGCCACCGGCGCCAGTTTCACCGCCAGAGCGCTAAGCAATGGCATCGCGAATGCCCAGCAAAAAGACAGCGCCAGTAAGGGTTGCCAGAGCGGCCGGGCAAATTCGACGCCGCCCAGACGCGCGCCGGCATAATAGGCCAGCGGCCCACCGAGCGCACCCAGCACCAGCGCGAGTTGCCAGCGTCCGTGCAACCAGCTCAGGCTGACATTAAGCGTAGTGGCGAACAGCATCCACATCGCAACGATCCAGTGTGGTGCGGTGCCGGGCAATAATACCCCGGAGGGGTAAGATAACAGACCGCTGACGGACAGGCTGCTGTCAATCACTGCCCCTAGCATGCCTGCAGCCAGAATCAGCCCGATTTCGGGTTGTCGTGGCGTGGTTCGCCACAGGTGCCAGGCAATGATTACACCGGCGCTCAGCGTTCCCAGCCACGGCCATTGCTGGGCACCTGCCAGCACGCAGGTCAGCCAGCCCAGCTGAAAAGCCAGAAAATTGCTCAGCCAGCGCATGCGCACAGCCTGCTATGTCGCATAGACCGGCATAGGGGCCGATATTGCGTATGCTCTGGAGTATTCATGCCAGCACGGGCTCACGCCGGCATAAGGGTTTGGTCAGGAGCAACTGCACCGTGCCGAGCGCCCGCTCGCTGAAACCGGCCTCGCAGTAACACAGATAATATTCCCACATGCGGATGAAGGTTTCTGAAAACCCCTGTGCGCGGACCTGATCCAGTTGCTGCAGGAAGCGCTGGCGCCAGTGGCGCAGGGTCAGGGCATAGTGCGGACCGATATCGTCCAGATGAAAGATGCGCAAATCGCTGGCCTGCATCAGCGACTGGCTGAGCGCGGTCACTGAAGGCAGGCTGCCGCCAGGGAAAATATATTTCTGGATGAAATCCACTTCGTGGCAGGCGCGCTGGTACTCCTGATCGGCGATCGTGATAGCCTGCAGCAGCATCATGCCATCGTTTTTCAGCAGTTGGCTGCAGGTCTGGAAATAATGGTTGAGATTTTCATGACCGACCGCCTCGATCATTTCAATCGACACCAGTTTGTCGTATTGGCCGTCGAGATCGCGGTAATCCTTGCACAAGAGTTCGATATGATTCTGCAGGCCGGCCTGGGCAATCCGGCTGCGGGCCAACTGGTGTTGCTCATGCGAGATAGTCGTGGTGGTAACACGGCAGCCGTAATGCTGCGCGGCATAAAGCGCAAATCCACCCCAGCCGGTGCCGATTTCCAGCACATGATCGGTCGGCCCGAGCTGGAGCTTTTGGCAGATACGTGCCAGTTTGGCCTGCGATGCCTGCTCCAGCGACTGATTAGGCGTTTCGAACAGGGCACAGGAATACATCATGCTGTTGTCCAGAAACAGACGGTAAAACGTGTTACCTAAATCATAATGAGCGGCAATATTGGTGCGGCTACCGGCTTTGCTATTGCGTCGCAGCCAATGTCCGAGCCTGAACAAGCACATGCTCAGCTGGGCCGGGCCGTGTTCCAGGCTGTCCAGTACCGGGCGATTCAGTATGAATAAACGCACCAGTGCGGTGAGATCATCACAACTCCATTCTCCGGCCATATAAGCTTCACCGACACCAATGCTGCCGCGCAGTGCTATCCGGCGATAAAGTGCCGGATCATGCACGGTAACAGTAACGTGCAGGTCGCTATTATCAACCTCGGTGCTGCCAAAGTGCTGGCTGCCGCGCGCCTCGATCAGGGTCAGTTGGCCATGACGCAGTGTGCGCAGTCGATCCAATACCAGCCGGCGTAGCAGACGCGGTTGAGCGCTTGTATCGCGGGTATTAATGGTGGACGTAGTATGGAGGTAGGATTTGTTTGATGTTAACACAGCAGAATTTTTCATGGACGATCGTTCTCGGCAGAGTCTGTAAACGGTACGTGATCGTGCACTGGCAGTCGCTTCAGCCACAGTCGCAGAGCTTCCCAGTAAATGCCAAGAGTCACTTTGGCGCTCATCCAGGGAAACTGTATCAGCGCCTGCGCCAATGTCCGCGTTGTGATTGTTCTGCGCCGCAAAGACAGGGTCGCGTCAAACAGCTTCGCCTGGTTTTGCAACACAGTCATATGAACGGCCAGGGCCCGGCCAGGGACATTGCAGCGCCAGTCATAATCCAGCGCCATAGGCATAAATGGTGAAACCGGCAAGATTTTGGTCAGGTGATAATGATGACCTTTATCCGCTTGACTGGACGCCATGACGTAGCAGTGACGTTCGCCCCAGGGAGTATTGCTAACTTCTGCCACCAGTGCGGTCAGGTAATTATGCTGGTCGAAGCAGTAATAAATACTGATCGGGTTAAAGCAGTAAGCAAAGTAACGTAAATGGGTCAGTAAACGGATTGAACCTGTTGGACGATGACCGGTTTCGCGCTCCACCAGTGAGCGTACCGATTCATCCAGCGGTACAGCGGGATCACCGAAATGGTCGCGTCGATCGAAGCGTGCCAGTGCAGCACGTCGGGTTGACTACAGCCAGCGTTTATGAAACACCTGATCCAGTTCGGCCAGATCCAATACAGCATAAACAGACGGTAACGGAATTTATGCTGCTTGGGTCGCCAGCGCCGATGCTGGATATGGCCGATATCAAAGCGCGCTGTGCAGAGGCTGAGCTGGCATGCTGTTTCAGGCAGCCAGTGCTTGTTGGGTCAGGCTCTGCACGGTCTGCAAAGCGCTGCTTACGCCGTCTTCATGAAACCCGTTGCGCCAGTAAGCACCGCAATACCAGGTGCGATTGACACCGTTAATTTCAGCATGGCGGCGTTGGGCTGCAAGACTGGACGGGTTGAACACTGGATGCTGGTAAGTCATGCGGGCCAGAATCCGGGCCGGATCGATGCTCCGGGTAGGGTTCAGAGTAACGCAGAAGGTTTCTGGTGCCTGCAGATTTTGCAAAATATTCATATTGTAAGTCACAGCGACCTGATCCTGGGTCTGTGCCGGTACCCGATAATTCCAGGCCGCCCAGGCCAGCTTGCGGCGTGGCAGTTGACGGGTATCCGTATGCAGTACGACCTCGTTGGCCTGATGGGAATCGCGCCCAGAACCGTGCGCTCGGCTGCCGGGATCAGCCAGCAGGCGCAATGCCTGATCACTGTGCGTAGCGATAATAACGGCATCAAAGCGTTCGCTGTCACCGTTGATCAGTTTAATGTCGACATGGTTTGGCCAGCGTTTGATTGTGTCACTGGACAACGTAATCGTATGTGCTCGCGAAAACCTGCCGTCAGTGCCTCAACATAGCGCTGCGAACCGCCTTTAATAACGTGCCATTGTGGTCGCTGATTAACGCTGAGCAGGCCATGGTTCTGGAAAAAGCGGATAAAAAAATGTGCTGGCATACGACCTATCAGCCCGGGCTCAGCTGACCAGATTGCTGCCCCATGGGCAGAAGGTAATGCTCGATAAAGGCCTTTCCGTAGCCAGCAGATTAATAATCCAGCAGACTTAAATCGTTATCAGCCGCTGCCAGCAGTGCAGGTGCCGCACGATTGAAACGCAGAATATCGCGCAGCATTCGATAAAATCCGGGTCGCAACAGATTGCGCCGTTGAGCGAACAGGCTATTGAGCGTATTGCATTCCAGGCCGCTTTGTTCGCACTGGATGCTGAAGCTCATTTGCGTGGCTTGCGAGGTACCTGGAGCTGTTCCAGCAAAGCGATGAAATTGGGATAAGTCCGGTCATTAAAGACGATAAAACCGGTATCGACCGCGTACTGCTGGCCATCCAGAGGGATTATGTGCGTGTGAGTATGGCCGCCGATGTAGTTGTTTGCTTCGAACAGCGTGATCGCATGGCGGTGCTGGCGATGCAGATACCAGGCGGCACTCAAACCGGATATACCGGAACCTATAATGGCGATTTTCATCGTTCACTTCGCAAAAGCCCGGTGTTCCGGGCAATGATTATAAAAAAAGCGATGCATGCAAAGTTTGGCAGTGGGCAGGCATGCATCGCCAACGGGGAGGGTACATCGCTACAAAAATAAGTCAGGCCTGCTGCTTGGCAGGGCTGTACGGGCATGCCGCCTATGACGGCATACACCGCTGCTGATGTGCTGTTGCCGCAGCAATATCGTTAATTGATTGTGTCAACTCATCACCCGGTGCCAGCAGTGGCATACCCGTAGCCAGTGTGTGCTGCAGCAGTAACTGCTGCAGACGCTGTTGCGCCTGGTGGTGAGCGTAAATAATCTCTTGTACAAGTATTGTCACGGTTGATGTTATTTATCTCGCTGTTGCCTGACGGCTGCGGCAATCCCGCAGATTCGCCGAATTCCGAGACAGCAAATGAGCTTGCGGGGCTGAGTAGCAAGGCCAACAGCAGGGCTGGAATAAACTTGTACATATTATATCCTCTCGTTGCGAGGTTATGAAAAAGGGTTTATTACGCTTTTAAATATTAATTATTGTAAATAATAAAAATAAAAAACATCGGTTAGCTAATTTAAAAATGCTTATAGCTCAAAAATATTATACATATATTGTACAAAGTCAAGTTACATACAGAATCCTGCAAGTGACAGCCCGTTACTTTTGAGTCGATGCCAAACTGCTCAAACTATCGTGTTTTAATCCTGCAAGGACCGCTTATATGTCGTCTAGCAATTGTTAACAGCCGTGCCCAGGTCGGTGTGGATGTACCGCTGGTCAGAGTCGAAGTGCATCTGTCCAACGGCTTGCCGGGCATGTCTAATGTCGGGCTGCCTGAAGCTGCAGTTAAAGAAAGCAAAGATCGCGTGCGCGGTGCGTTGCTGAACAGCCGGCTTGAATTTCCCACCCGACGCATTACTGTCAATCTGGCACCGGCTGATCTGCCCAAGGAAGGCGGACGTTTTGATCTGCCTATCGCGTTGGGCATTCTGGCAGCATCCGGGCAGCTACCGCCGGATGCTTTGCAGCAGTACGAATGTCTGGCTGAATTAGCCCTGGGCGGAGAACTGCGCAAAGTGCATGGCGTAATACCGGCGGCGCTGGCCTGTCGCGAGGCTGGTCGCAAGCTGCTGGTGGCTCAGGACAACGCGGCTGAAGCCGCCCTGGTCAAGGATCTGGATCTGTACGCCGGTGAGCATCTGCTGCAGATTTGCCGGCATTTGCAAAGCCGTGATGGTGACGGCGCTTTGCCGTTGGTGCAGCAGTGTCTTCCGCGCGGGCAGTATGCCGATACGCTGGATCTGGCTGATGTGCGCGGCCAGCACCATGCCAAGCGGGCCCTGGAGATCGCCGCTGCGGGGGCTCATAATTTATTACTGATTGGCCCCCCCGGCACCGGTAAAACCATGCTGGCCAGCCGCCTGCCGACAATCATGCCGCCACTCAGCGAAGCCGAAGCCATGGCCAGTGCGGCTGTCGCGTCGGTGAGCCGGCAGGGGATCGATTTAAAACACTGGGGGATACGTGCGTTTCGTGCGCCGCATCACACCGCCTCAGCGGTTGCCCTGGTCGGCGGTGGTGGTCAGCCACGGCCGGGGGAAATTTCCCTGGCGCATAATGGGGTGCTGTTTCTGGATGAATTGCCCGAATTTGACCGGCGGGTGCTGGAAGTCCTACGTGAACCGCTGGAGTCGGGCCGTATTACCATTTCCCGTGCTGCCCGGCAGGCTGAATTCCCGGCCGAGTTTCAACTGGTGGCGGCGATGAATCCCTGTCCCTGCGGTTATCTGGGCGACAGCGGGCGGACCTGCGCCTGCACGCTGGAACAGGTGCGTCGTTACCGGGCGCGGGTATCCGGCCCGCTGCTGGATCGGATCGATATCCAGATCGAAGTGCCGCGTATTCCGTATCAGGAGTTGCGCGGTGAATCCCGCGAAGAGGGCAGCGCTCAGGTACGCGAGCGTGTTAACCAGGCCCGCGAGCGGCAACTACACCGGGCAGACAAAGCCAATGCCGCGCTGAGCAGCCGCGAAATGGAACGTTATTGTGCTTTGAGCGATAGCGATTACCGCTTACTGGAGCAGTTCATGCAGCACCTGAATTTATCGCCACGAGCGTACCACCGGATTTTAAAA
Source organism: Gammaproteobacteria bacterium (assembly GCA_041396125.1). Lineage (GTDB taxonomy): Bacteria > Pseudomonadota > Gammaproteobacteria > Competibacterales > Competibacteraceae > JAWKZG01. Next base: position 142,838 of record JAWKZG010000012.1, read on the forward strand.
GTTGCTCGCACCATCGCCGATTTAGCTGCCAGCGAATCCATCCAGACGCCGCACCTGACCGAAGCGATCAGTTACCGGGCACTGGATCGGGGCGGCAAGCATTAAGATCGTGCGTTTAAACCTGGTGACGTGTCAGAAACCCACCTAAAAACGCCTGCAGATTCGCGCCCAGTTCGTCGCACAGATAGCCGCCTTCCTGCACCAGTAAAGTCGGCAATTGCAAGGCGGCGATTTGCTCGGCAATACGGGCAAAGCCGTCAGTCGTCACCGATAAGCCGCCGAAGGGATCACCTTCGAAAGCGTCCAGTCCGAGCGCGATGACAATCGCACCGGGAGCGAAAAGACGTACCCGCTGCAGGCCTTGTTCCAGCGCTTCTAAAAAAGTCTTGTCACCGCTTTGACGTGGCAGTGGCAGGTTCAGGTTGTAACCCAAACCCGGGCCCTGGCCGCGCTCATCAGCATGGCCCCAGAAAAACGGATAGAAATTGACCGGATCAGCATGCACAGAAACTGTCAGCACATCCGCGCGGGCATAGAATATATCCTGCGTGCCATTACCGTGGTGCAGATCGACATCAATGATGGCAATGCGTGGGTATTGACTGCGTAAAATCTGCGCCGCCAGCGCGGAATTATTGAGATAACAGAAACCACCAGCCAGGCTGGCAAAAGCATGATGTCCGGGCGGCCGGCACAGGCTGTAAACAGCGCCTGCTCCCTGCAGTAGCAGTTGAGCGCCGTGGGCGGCTGTATTAGCGCTCCAGCGGGCAGCCTCCCAGGTTGTGGCAGAGATTGGGCAGGCGGTATCGCTCTGATGGTAACCCGCCTGTCCTACCGGTGAACTCGGATAACTGCCGTCACGTCGATCCGGGTGCACATTCGGGATGACCTCCTCTGAGGCCCCGGGCAGGCGCTGCCAGCGCGCATGGATAGTGCTCAGGAACTGCAGATATTCGGGACTGTGCACAGCGGCAATCGGGGCCAGACCGTAATCGTCCGGCTGCACAGGGCTTAGCCCGGATGCCTGGGCGGCAGCCAGCAGGCAGTCCGCCCGCTCGGGGACTTCGGGGTTCGGCTTAGGCAGACCACTGGACAGAAAATGGCGTGGATAATGCTGTTTCTGCAGTTCGGAAAATACGACGTTCATGCGGACGCTGTCCTTGGTTGGCAGGGGTTAGGGTTTAGTGGAAGGCGTTTACTGTTCCATTCAGGGCTGGTTGAGCTCGCGCTCTACCCGTTCGAGAAGTGCGACGAAAAAACTGATCTGCTCAGCGTCGAGGTGCCGGTGGTGTTGCATAAAGTCGGCCAGCGACTGCTGACTGCCACGGATATACAGCTGTTCGCCTGTGCGAACCAGCGATTTATGCACCAGTTGCACGGCAGATGCGTGACAGCCTGCACATTGTGTTTTGAACTGCGCTGTGGTGGACGCCTGCGCCAGCAGCATGTCATACACGGCGTTGACTTCGTTGTTTTGCAGGTAGTGTTGCTGCAGAAAATCATGTAGATCCCGTTCGACCCGGCTGCCGCGCAGCTTGCCGTCGCTGACACTGAGGAACTGGTGGGCGAACTCGCCGGCATGGCCGTGGCAGTCACCGCAACGGTCTTCCCAGAGTCGATGCAGATCAACGGCCTGCACAGTAAGAGGTAGCAGACAGAGCATCATCACCAGTGCAAACAAGCGCACAGGGTATGCGGTCAGAGTGATTGTGTCATGGCGTTGCAGGGCGTGCTGTAAATGAGGCATAAGTTTGTCCTTTGGGCTTCCCCTCAATGATACACGGGCAGGGCCGTAATACTGCAAACTCTGGCCGTCTGGAGACGGCCCTATGAGCAGGAATCGCCGGGTTGTGGTAGCGGGCTACCAGCCTCGGCCAAAGCCGTAAACGCCTCATCGGAAAGCTGCTGGATGCGTTCCTGTCGCGACCAGATAAATCCCAGCCTATGGTAAAACCGCCGACCGGATTTATTGCTGCTATCGACGGACAGGCGCAGATACGTACAGCCGTGCTGGCGACCGTAGGCAGCAGCACGGCCTAGCAGTCGCTGACCCAGCCCGGAGCGGCGCCATGCCGGTGCGACATAGAGGTCCTGTACATAAATACCCGGCTGTCCGCGCCAGCTGGAAAAAGACGTAAAAAACAGGCATAAACCGACCGGAGTGCCGTCGGTTTCGGCGAGCAAGGCCCGGAAGACGGGCTGTTCCCCCAGGCCAAACCGGCTGATATCAGCCGTCGTACAGCTGAATTTATCGTGCTGACCGAGGCTTTCCGCCAAAGCCTGCAATAAGTGATGAATAGCTTCGGCATCACCGGCTTTGGCCCAGCGGATAACAGGCTTAGTGGCCATTGCGCCGGCCTGGTCTGGGCCGTGCCCGGTGATAATATTCCTGATATGTTTCATTGGGATTTTGCCAGCAGTATTGCCTGTTGCGCATGTTGTTGCTCCAGCGTTCGCACCAGCAGGGCCAGAATCAACCCCAGCACACCGGAACACAGTAACAGCCAGCCGGCATTATTCCAGCCGCCCAGACTGCTTACCAGCAGTGCAACCAAGGGTGGGCCAAACAGTGACCCCATATTCGAGCCTTGCACGATAATGCCGTTGGTGACCCCGATCTGGGCTGGTGAAGGCGCGTGTACCGGTGCGCCGGACAGAATAGCCGCCGGGATGATGCCGCCGATAACAGAAAACAGCATGGCCAGAACGATTTTGATACCGGCCGCCAGATCGGAGCTGAAAATTACCGCGCCGATGCCGCCCAAAATAATACTGACCAGAGCGATCAGCAGCCAGCGCGGCAAACCGTGTCGCAGTAACCAGCCGCCGCTCAGATTGCCGGGAACATTACAGATAACGGCCAGAGCGGCGGCCAAAGCCGCTGTCGTTGGCGGTAGTTGCAGTTGCTCGTTCAGAAAGGTTGGCAGCCAGGACATCAGAGCGAACCATTGCAAAGCATAGGCGGCAAAACAAAGGGCCAGTAGCCAGGGGCCAGGGCTGAGAATAGCCAGACCGACATCACGCAGACTGCGTTTGTGCACGGGCGGTGCGCCCAGTCCGCGGGTGCAGCCAGCGGCCAGTCCCGCGAAACCGAGGATGAGTGCCGCACTGAGCAGCCACAGTCCGCGCCAGCCCAGATCGGCTAGCAAAAACGGTGCGATGAACATCATCAGCGCCATCCCTGTTGGCATATAGGTGCTCCAGGCGGAGATGGCCAGGTCACGATCGCGCGGCTGGGTTACAGCCGCAATCAGTGAGGGCGCAGTGATAATCACGGCGACATAGCCAAAGCCTTCACAAAAGCGGGTGAGTAATAACAGCATCCCGGTGCTGGCTGTCGCACCGGCCAGATTGGCTAAGGCCATGATGAGCAGTCCGCCGAGCAGCAGGCGGCGCTGGCCAATATGATCGGCCATTACCCCGGTCAAGGCACCTAACAGCACAGTAACCATATTCAGACTGGAGATCACCCAGCCGGCAGTGACCAGATCGAGGTTGAGTTCGCTGCGAATAAGGGCAATGGTTGGTGGTACCTTGCCGATCTGCATGGAGGCGATAATACCTGCGCCAACAGCCAGCAAAACAATACCCCAGCGGGTTGATAGAGTGTTCACAGCGCTTTCCTGAGTTAATCTGACCGGATCGATAAGGTTCGGCATGATAACGGGGTCTGGAAACGGTTTCAAAATACCGCCAGTGTGTTGTTGTGGTGCAGCGCAAGATGGTAATTTTTGTTTGCAATCCTGCAACAGGTCAGGAATCCAGGGCTTTTTGCCCAGGAGGCTATCTGTCAGGTGCCGTAATATCCGTATCTATCCGCATTATGCACTATTATAATGCGCGCTAAACTGGGTTCTATCAAAGCCGATATTACTCTCCAAACAAGGCTCGCATATTGGAACATTTACTCGAAAATTATGGTTATCTCGCAGTACTGATCGGCACCTTTTTCGAAGGTGAGGCGATTTTGGTAGTGGGAGGTTATCTGGCTCATCTGGGATACCTGGAATTGCCGCTGGTTATGATGTGCGCCTTCGGCGGCACGTATGCCGGCGATCAGGCCTGTTATTACCTCGGTAAATATAAAGGGCTGGGCTGGCTGGCGCGGCGTCCGAACTTGCAGCGTAAAACAGAACGACTGTTCACGCTGATGCATAAATACCGCGTGTTACTGATCCTGGGCTTTCGTTATCTGTACGGCCTGCGCAGTCTGGCACCTTTTGTATTCGCACTATGCGGTGTCAAACCGCTGCAATTTCTGCTCTTGAATGGTATCGGCGCGCTGATCTGGGCGGTTAGTGTGGGGGCTTTGGGTTATCTGCTGGGTAATGCTGTCGAGCCGGTGCTGCAAATGTTCGATAATCTTGAAGCCGGTATGCTGGTTATCATCGCTATACTGCTGAGTGCAACAGCGATGTACCTGCTGTATCGGCGCCGGTTGCAGCGGCGCTCAACGGCAGAATAAATCCTCTGCAAATACAACTCTCAAAGGCGGCGTGCCAGCAGGCATTGCTGCCAGTGCGCTGTGGCCTGATCAGCACCGGCTTGATCGCCCGTTTCCCGTAGCACTTCGGCATAGCGCTGCCAGCTCCAGGGATTGTCCGGCTTAAGTGCGCAGCGTTCGGCCAGCAGTGCCCGGGCCAGTGGCCAGCGCCGGGCGCGCAGAGTCGCTTCAAGCAGAATCTGTATAAACACATCCCGCTGCGCATGACTGCCACCCAGTTGCCGCAGCTGGTAGCGTAGCGGCAAGAGTATGTCGACAGTGCTGGCGTAATCACCCTGGCTATAAGCCAGCAGCGCCTCGCTGAGTGGCACACCGATGCGTGCCGTGATCCGTGGTGTCAGACGTGTACTGCCGCCGGTTGCTGCCAGCGCCTGTTGTGACGCCAGCATATCCAGTGCTGCGGTTCTGTCCGAACGCGCCAGGATCAGCATGAAATGCGCGTCGATAAACGCCAGAATATGATCATCGAAGCGCTGGCGGGTTTTTTCGGCTAATGCCTGCCAGCGCTCACCCACCTCCAGACCGGCTATTTCCAGCCGCAGCAGCAGCGACGCGTTATTGCATAAATCCAGATATTCCTGGGAGTCCGGGTCCCAGAGCTGCTGGTCATAGAATGCGAGCGTCTGTTCGGCAGCACCGCAGTCCAGTAACATCAGTGCGCGATGCCAGAGCAGGTGATAACGAAAATTATTGATAGGCTGCCAGTGCGCTGCCAAGTCGTCCAGCCAGCGGATACCCTCGTGCTGCCGATCCTGCATTTCCATGACATGCGCGACTGCATGAATAGCCCAGGCATCAGCAGGATTACGCTCGACGGCGGCCCGACCAAAACGCTCGGCGGCGGCGTAATCGCCGGTTTCTTCCAGCCCGAAAGCACGCATTCCGAGTACATAACCATAGCCGGGTGTGTGCTCCTGCCAGGCGGGCAGTACCCGTGCTGTGCAATCGCGCAGCGGTTCCAAAGCACCCAAATAAAAATGTGTGAACTGGGCCAGTTTCAGCGCCAGAATATCGCAGGGATAGTCCAGCAGTATGCGTTCCCAGATTTGATTCGCAGCCACCCAGTTGCCGTCAAGCCAGGTTGCCAGCGCCTCGACGTGAGCCTGTTCGCGCGCAGTCGCGGTTGCTGCTGCTGCTTGCGCTGCCTGCAACGCTTTGGCGGCGGCCTTAAGTTGCGGGCGTTGGCCGGATAAAATATGCAGATAGCCTTGCAGACATAAGCCCATGCATAAATCGGGCTGCTGCCGAAGTGTGTTTTTCAGGTGCTGGCCAGTCGTACGGCTATAGGCCAGAAATTGCGCCATTGTTTGTTGATAGGCTTGTGCGATAGCCGGGTTATCCGCCGTCAGGGGCAGGCCGGTAAAATCCAGGGTCAGAGTGTTCATGATGCCATCTTGCCGGTTCAATGAGCGATTATGCTAGCGCACTGCGCCATCGCGATACAGGTTTAGCGGTGTATCATAGTTGGAAACGATAACCCAAGGAGATCTTCATGAGCGAATCTCAGGCACTGGCGCAAACCCCTTTGCATGCTTTACATCTGGAGCTTGGCGGCAAAATGGTGCCGTTTGCAGGCTATGCCATGCCGGTGCAGTATCCTGCCGGTATTCTCAAAGAGCACAATCATACCCGTGCGGCGGCGGGGCTGTTCGACGTCTCGCATATGGGGCAGCTGCGTTTGCATGGCGCGGCAGCCGCAGCTGCGCTGGAGCAACTGGTGCCGGTCGACCTGCTTGGACTTAAAGCCGGTCGCCAGCGCTATGCTCTGTTCACCAACGCGCAAGGCGGGATTCTGGACGATTTGATGGTTACCAATGCGGGCGATCATTTGTTTGTGGTCGTCAATGCAGCTTGTAAAGCGCAGGATACCGCCCATCTGCGCCAACATCTGAGTACTGAATGCGAGATCGAAGAACTCAACGACCGCGCGTTGCTGGCGCTGCAGGGACCGCAGGCGGGAGCGGTGCTGGCGCGGCTGGCACCAGCCAGTCAAACCATGGTGTTTATGAGTGCTCAAACGCTGCAGATCGCTGGCAGTGAGTGTTTTGTCACGCGCTCTGGTTATACCGGTGAAGACGGTTTCGAGATTTCTGTTCCGGCCGCAGATGCCGAGCAGGTGGCGCGAACGTTATTGGCGCAACCCGAAGTGCAACCGATTGGTCTGGGCGCGCGCGATTCGCTGCGACTGGAAGCGGGCTTGTGTCTTTATGGGCACGATATCGATACCGGCACAACACCGGTCGAGGCGAATCTGAACTGGGCGATCCAGAAAGTGCGTCGTACGGGTGGCGCCAGAGCCGGTGGTTTTCCGGGGGCGGATATTATTCTGCAGCAGTTAGCTGAAGGAACTGCCCGCAAACGGGTCGGCTTATTGCCGCAAGGCCGTGCGCCGGTGCGCGAAGGTGCGCAACTTACCACAAACGATGGCCGCGTAATTGGCCATGTCACCAGCGGTGGGTTTGGCCCCAGTGTCGGTGGCCCGATCGCGATGGGCTATGTGGAAAGTGCTTTTGCCGCGCCTGACACTGAAATTCAGGCATTGGTGCGCGGTAAGCCTTTGGCTGCCAGGGTTACCCGACTGCCGTTTGTGGAACAGCGCTATTACCGGGGTTAGACGCTGCGGTCAAAAGCCCGAACCGCTTTTAAGCCCCGTGTTTGGACTGTAGCCGTTCCCGATCCCACTGTTTTTCGGTGATTATCCGCACGCGTTCAGCCTCGAAAATCGCGATCGCCTGGTCCAGTGCCAGTTGATCGCGTTCGACCATGGCGCACAGGCCTGAACGCAGCGCGTACAGTTTGATGATATCGGCATCATCCGGGTATTTGCTCAGCAACGCCTGCCATTCATCAAGAGCTGTTTTATCGTGACAGTAATTATCCGCTTCGGCTGCGCGTGTATAGCTGCCCGCCAGACCCAGCAATAACAGCGAGGCAGCAGCACAGCGTAAAAGGGTAGAGCACAGGATAGGCATGGTTTTCTCTTTATTGGTTATACGTAGTACTAATTATACGCAGCGCCAGCGATGATGCTTGCTGTGCGAGTGCGGTTACTTTTATGTTCCGTAACAGAACAAAATGATATCTGTCACGTAGAAAGTTATGCTTCATAGCATAGCGCACGGAGAGCACATTAGCGTCCGTTTAACCCGGCCTTTTTTGGTGCACTGACGTGTGAGCAGGCACCTGTAGATACAAATATTTTTGGCAAAAATCAAGAAAATAAATTTTATATACAAGAAGTTGTGTGTAATCGATTAATTCAAAAACGGGTGAAAGGCTTGCAATTGAACATCTGGGTAGAACGTTCATTACCCCGTTCGCGCAATCCCGCAATAAAACGGCGCATTCAGGACAGATCAGGCTTACGGGTTTGCCGACACTTGCCGCAGTTTTAATGCGCTGTTACAGTTTTCCGCTTTTCACCAGCTCTCATCGCTTTAGGTTTTTCGAGGAGTTCCCATGAAAGTATTGGTCGCCGTCAAACGGGTGGTCGACTACAACGTGAATATCCGTGTCAAAGCGGATGGATCGGGTGTCGAGACCGCCAATGTCAAAATGTCCATGAATCCGTTCGACGAGATTGCTGTCGAGCAGGCTATTCGTCTCAAGGAAGCCGGTTCGGTAGAAGAGATTATCGCGGTATCTATCGGCCCCAGCAAAAGTCAGGAAACCATTCGCACCGCGCTGGCGATGGGCGCGGATCGCGGTATTCTGGTCGAAACCGATGTCGCAACCGAGCCGCTGGCCGTGGCAAAACTGCTCAAAGCTGTGGTTGAGAAAGAGCAACCCGGTTTGGTGCTGCTTGGCAAGCAGGCTATCGATGATGACTGCAATCAGACCGGCCAGATGCTGGCAGCGCTGCTGAACTGGCCGCAAGGCACGTTTGTGTCCAAGATGTCGCTGGACAGCGATGGCGTGAATGTCACCCGCGAAGTGGATGGCGGTCTGGAAAAAGTCGGGCTCAAGCTGCCCGCCGTACTGACGGTGGATTTGCGTCTGAACGAGCCGCGGTATGCGTCGTTGCCGAATATCATGAAGGCTAAAAAGAAGCCGCTGGATACCCTCAAGCCGGACGAACTCGGGGTGGATGTGACGCCACGTCTGCAAACCCTGAAAGTGACCGAGCCGCCACAACGCCAGGCCGGGGTCAAAGTCGCCAGCGTGGCTGAGCTGGTCAATAAACTCCGCACCGAAGCCAAAGTGATCTAGGGAGCTGTAGTATGAGCATTCTGGTTATTGCCGAACACGATAATGCCGAACTGAAACCGGCGACCTTAAACACCGTTACCGCGGCCCAGCAAATTGCCCAAAATAGTGGCGACAGTATCGATCTGCTGGTCATGGGCGAAAACTGCACTGGCGTCGCTGAAACTGCAGCCAAGGTTGCAGGGATCAGTAAAGTGCTGGTAGCTGATAACGCTGCCCTGGCCGCTCAGCTGCCGGAAAACGTCGCCCCGCTTTTAGTGGAACTGGCCAAAAATTACAGCCACGTTCTGGCGCCGGCCACGACGTTTGGCAAAAACATCATGCCGCGGGTAGCCGCGCTGCTGGATGTGTCGCAGATTTCTGACATCAGTGCAGTGGAATCCGCTGATACGTTTGAGCGACCGATCTACGCCGGCAATGCCTTGGCACTGGTGCAGTCGTCTGACAGTATTAAGATCATCACCGTGCGCACCACCAAGTTCGACGCTGCTGCTGCCGAAGGTGGTTCCGCCGCAATCGAGACGGTTGACGGTGGTGCTGACGCCGGCCTGTCCAGCTTTCAGGGCGTGGATGCGGTTAAATCCGAACGTCCCGAACTCACCACTGCGCGAATTGTGGTTTCCGGCGGACGCGGTATGGGCTCGGGAGAAAACTTCCAGCTGATTGAAGCGGTTGCTGACAAGCTCAATGCGGCTGTCGGTGCCTCGCGTGCTGCAGTAGACGCCGGCTACGTGCCGAACGACTATCAGGTCGGTCAAACCGGTAAAGTTGTGGCGCCGGATTTATACGTCGCAGTGGGAATATCTGGTGCGATCCAGCATCTGGCCGGGATGAAAGACAGCAAAGTGATCGTAGCGATCAATAAGGACGAAGAAGCGCCGATCTTCCAGGTCGCCGATTATGGTCTGGTCGCTGATTTGTTTCAGGCGCTGCCGGAACTGGCGGAAGAACTTGGCAAATAGGTTTTCTTTGTTGACTGGGTCAGATGTGCTCTGACCCAGTTTTTTAGGATTACGCTGGGGGATTGTCCGGGTTTCTATCTGAAGGGTTATTCAAGCCCGGCCCGAATGTCCAAAACCACCGCTGCCACGCTGGCTGGCAGCGAACTCTTCGACGATCTCAAACTGCGCTTGCACGACCGGCACGATAATCAATTGTGCAATACGCTCACCAACGTCAATAGTGAAAGGCTGGGTGCCACGGTTCCAGCACGATACCAATAGCTCGCCCTGGTAATCGCTGTCGATCAAGCCCACCAGATTACCTAATACGATGCCGTGTTTATGACCCAGGCCGGAACGGGGCAGAATCATGGCGGCGTAAGCCGGGTCGGCGATGTGCAGCGCCATGCCGGTCGGAATCAGATGAGTTGCGCCAGGCTGCACCGTGAGCGCAGCATCCAGACAGGCGCGCAGATCCAAACCGGCTGACCCTGGCGTTGCGTAATGGGGCAGCGGAATAGCGTCGCCCAGACGGGGATCAAGAATTTTTAATTCAACGTGCATGATATCAATAGCCTGCAGGATTAAGTCGGAGACGCCACTGTGGCGTGAAAGCGGGTGGCGATCAGGCTGACCAGCGCACGAGCCAAACGGGATTTATCGTCTTGCGGCAAGGCTTGCTCGCCACCGGGCCAGAGTACGTGCAGGGCATTGTCAGTTGTGCCGAAAGCGCGCCCTGCCCCGACCTGGTTGGCGGCGATCATATCCAGGTTTTTACGCGCCAGTTTTTGCCGGGCATATTCAATGACCTGATCGGTTTCTGCCGCGAAACCCACGCAGAACGGCCGCTGCGCCTGTGCCGCCACGGTGGCGAGAATATCCGGGTTGCGTTCCAGTTGCAAGGTCAGACTGGCTTCGGTTTTTTTCATTTTCTGCCGGGCGGGCGCGACCGTACGATAATCCGCCACTGCTGCCACGGCGATAAAAATATCGGTGCGCCGAGCCAGTACCGCATCCAGCATCTCCTGTGCGCTTTCAACATCAATGCGTTCGACCCCGGCAGGTGTGCTCAAATGCACCGGGCCGCTTACCAGGGTGACTTGTGCGCCTGCCTCGACCGCCGCCTGGGCGACCGCAAAACCCATCCGGCCACTGCTGTGATTACTGATAAACCGCACCGGGTCGATGGGCTCACGGGTTGGTCCGGCAGTAATCAGCACGCGCTTTCCGGCCAGTGCATCGGTGTGCTGATTGGCCAGCAGGTCAAACACAGCCGCACGCAGTTCAGCCGGTTCCAGCATTCGGCCTGCGCCGACTTCGCCGCAGGCCTGTTCGCCACTGGCCGGTCCCCACAGCTGTATGCCGCGCTGGCGCAGGATATCGCAATTAGCCTGGGTGGCAGGATTGGCCCACATCAAACGGTTCATGGCGGGGGCCAATGCAATGGGTTTATCCGTTGCCAGGCACAGCGTGCTGAGTAAATCATTAGCCAGACCGTGCGCCAGGCGGGCGATTAAATCGGCACTGGCGGGGGCGATCAGAATTAAATCCGGCCAGCGCGCCAGTTCGATATGTCCCATGCCGGCTTCAGCGCCTGGATCGAGCAGTTCCAGCCGTACCGGGCGGCCCGACAGAGCTTGCAGTGTTAAGGGCGTGATGAATTCGGTCGCGGCCGGCGTCATGACGATCTGCACCTCGGCTCCGGCATCTTTCAGGCGACGGGTCAGTTCGGCGCTTTTATAGGCGGCAATGCCTCCGCTCAGCCCTAATAAAATTTTCTTGCCCGCTAGGGTTTGCATTTTTGTCATCATCCAAATGTAAACATTATTCAGTAGCGTACCGTATTTGCTGTGCTGCGCCCAAGAGTCTCTATAATTGCCTCTTTATGGATAGGGATTACCTGGCAGGAGCAACTATGTCGATACGTGAATGGCCGGACGCGGAGCGTCCCCGGGAAAAATTACTGGCACACGGCGCAACCCGTTTATCCGATGCAGAATTACTGGCGATTTTCTTGCGTACAGGTGTTAAAGGACACAGCGCGGTAGATCTGGCGCGCGACCTGTTAAGTCAGTATGGCGGGTTGCGGCGTCTGTTCGATGCTGATCGGGCAACATTCTGTTCCGGTCTGGGTTTGGGCGCGGCTAAATACGCCCAGTTGCAAGCAGTACTGGAAATGTCGCGGCGCTATCTGGAAGAAAGCCTGCAACGGGGGGATGCGATCAGTTCGGTGGCGGATACCCGGCGTTATTTAACTGCGCAGTTGCGGCACGAACCACACGAAGTTTTCGCCTGTTTGTTTTTGGATACCCGTCATCGGGCGCTGGCGTTTGAGCCTTTGTTTTATGGCACTATCGACGGTGCTACAGTGCATCCGCGTCAGGTCGTGCGCCGGGCGTTATACCACAATGCGGCAGCGGTGATCCTGGCGCATAATCATCCGTCTGGCATTGCCGAACCCAGTCAGGCTGATCGTCAGGTCACCCAGCGCTTGCAGACAGCGCTGGAATTGATCGACGTGCGGGTGCTGGATCACATGGTTGTTGGTGACAGTGAGATTGTTTCCCTGGCAGAACTGGGCTGGCTGTATTAGGCGGAATTGGCGTATAATTCCCCGTTTAGCCTGCCTTTATTAAGTATTTCAGGGAATTTCATGAGCACTTCCATGATCAGCGTGCGGCGAGCACTCATCAGCGTATCCGATAAATCCAATCTGATCGAATTTGCCAGCGTACTGCACGAACTCGGGGTTGAAATCCTGTCGACCGGCGGTACCGCTAAACTGCTTGCTGACGCCGGCCTTCCGGTTGTCGAGGTTGCGTCGTATACCGGTTTTCCGGAAATGATGGATGGTCGTGTCAAAACACTGCATCCCAGGATTCACGGCGGTTTGCTGGGGCGTCGCGGGATTGATGACCGTGTGATGGCTGAGCATGATATCCAGCCTATTGATATGCTGGTGGTCAATCTTTACCCCTTCGAGCAAGCCATCGCCCAGCCCGATTGCACCTTGGCCAACGCGATTGAAAACATTGATATCGGTGGTCCCGCCATGTTGCGCGCAGCGGCCAAGAATCACGCCGGAGTAGCGGTGCTGACGGATGCTGCTGATTATCCGCGCATTGCCACCGAATTGCGCGAACAGCACGGCAAGCTGAGCACAGCAACCTGTTTCGATCTGGCTGTGAAAACCTTTGAGCACACCGCCCGCTACGATGCCGCGATTGCCAATTACCTGGGGTCGATTGATGCGGACGGGCAGCGCCGGGATTTTCCGCGTACCTACAGTATTCAGCTGCGCAAGACGCAGGATATGCGCTATGGCGAAAATCCGCACCAGAAAGCGGCTTTTTATGTTGAGCAGCACGCCCCTGCCACGAACTCGAACAGCGGTGCGGAAGCGTCCGTATCAACAGCTCATCAATTACAGGGTAAAGCCCTGTCCTACAATAATGTTGCTGATAGTGATGCAGCGCTGGAGTGCGTGAAAAGTTTCAGTGAACCGGCCTGTGTGATCGTCAAGCACGCCAATCCCTGTGGTGTGGCTATCGCTGATAATATTCTTCAGGCCTACGAAAAAGCATTCAAAACCGATCCGACCTCAGCGTTTGGCGGGATTATCGCGTTTAACCGCGAGCTTGATGCCGAGACCGCTCGCAGCATCATCAAGCGGCAGTTTGTGGAAGTCATTATTGCACCAAGTGTAGCCGCTGCTGCGTTGCCGGAACTGGCGCAAAAAGACAATGTACGGGTGCTGGCCTGCGGCGACTGGACCGATAAGCTGTCTACCTGTTCGACGCGGCCTGATCTGGACTATAAACGGGTTAACGGCGGCTTGCTGGTACAAGAGCGTGATCTGGGCCGGATCAGTGAGCAGGATTTACGCGTAGTGAGTGCACGGGCACCCAGCGCACAGGAAATCCAAGATTTATTATTTGCCTGGAAAGTTGCCAAATTTGTGAAATCCAATGCCATTGTCTATGCCCGTGAAGGTATGACGATTGGCGTGGGCGCAGGCCAGATGAGCCGGGTGTACTCGGCCCGGATTGCCGCGATCAAAGCCGCAGATGAAAATCTGCAGGTGGCGGGTTCGGTGCTGGCTTCGGATGCATTTTTTCCCTTTCGGGATGGCATTGATGCTGCGGCTGAGGCCGGCATTCAAGCCATTATTCAACCCGGTGGCTCGATGCGTGACAGCGAAGTCATCGCTGCTGCTAACGAGCACGGCCTGAGCATGGTGTTCACGGGTATGCGGCATTTCCGCCATTAGGCCTGATGATGTTTATGCGGCACTGTCTACTCGTCCTGTTGCTCACGCTGGCCACGCTGGCCAGCAGTTATGCGCAGGTCGGTTCGTTGCCGCTGTTACGCAATACCCTGACAGGCAACACTGATGACAGCTATAAAAACATTCCCCGGCCAGAACCCACCGCCTTGCAGGGAGGGTGGTGGCATTATTTCGATACGGACGATAAAGAACAGTTAAGCGAACATATCAATGCGGTCATCGAGCGCCTGAATGCGTTACTGACCGAACTACCGGAGAGTACTGCCAGTGAGGCCCGCGCGTTTGTCGAACTGATTCAGGCAAACCTGGAAGCATTGCCGGAAGCGCGTGCCCAACCGACACCCAAACCGCCGCCGCCACCCGCTTATCTGGATCACTATCCGTTGCAGCAGTTGCTCGATATCGCCAGCCGACTGCGAGCCGCTCAGGCGCAGTACAAAATCATGGCCGTTGATGTTGAAGCGGCCGAGCGTGCGGCCGATGCGGTCAGCAAAACATTGGATACGGAGTTGGCGGCGTATCTGGAGTTAGCCGCCAGCGATCCCAAGCGCGTGATTCTGGGACTGCAGATTATGGCTGAGCGCTCGTCTCTGATCGTGGCTGAACAGCGCCTGCGGGTGAATAAAGGTGATTTGCAGGCTACTGCAGCTTTCATAGAACAGCTGAAAGACGAACAGGCTATTGCTCGCCAGCGCCTGGTGGCACAACCTGATGAACTGGACCGTCTGCGCGTTTCAATTCGTGAGGCTGAGCAGGATCTGGAAAAAGCCCACAGCCAGTACATTAAAGCGCAGACCGGTGCCTCCAAAATCATCGGTAATGAGCCCAGTGATAAAGCGACCGGTCTGTACCGACAGCAGCGCGCTATCAATGCTGCAGTAGCGGAAGCTACCACCAAAGCGAGGTTGCTTAAATTACGTGCGGAGCAGGCGCTGTTAAGCCTGCTGCTGGACGTCTCACTGGATACTGAGCTGCTGCGGCAGAATCTGGTGACCTGGAGCAGTGAGTTGAGCACGCTGAGTAAGCAGGCTCAATCCTGGCAGGAAAGCAGTGAGCGCGAGCGTGAACGCACCGGTGCTGTGATGACGGCAGGTCAGCCCCTGGCAGGCGATAACAGCGTGACCCAGTTCCTCGGACTGCTCAATCAAAACCGCTTCAGTCTGGCGCAGGAAACCCTGGTCGATATCAGGCGGTTGCAAGACGCCATCGAAGAAGTCAATCTGGTCTTGCAGCTGGTCGACAGCCAGTTGCTGCGCAAAGAAGGCAAGCTGCGGGACTGGCTGGCCTGGTTTCAGCAGAGCGCGCAGAGGCTATGGGGAATTGCCAGCGAAGGCATCAATGAAAGTTTGTTCAAAATTGGCGAAACGCCTGTTACTGCACTGGGCTTGCTGCGCATTGTGCTGATTTTGACCATCGCCTGGCTGATTTCGCACTGGTTGCGTCGGGCATTGACCAAACTGGGCGCACGTGGCGATGGTAGTAATTTACCCGCGTACTACACGGTTGGCCGCTTATCACATTACTTGTTTATCATTATTGGCTTTATGGTCGGGTTGTCATCCATCGGGATGGACTTTACCAATTTTGCCCTGGTTGCCGGTGCGCTGGCGATTGGTATTGGTTTCGGCCTGCAGGCTATTGTCAATAATTTCATTTCCGGTCTGATCTTATTATTTGAGCGCAGCCTGAAAGTGGGGGATTTTGTCGAGCTGTCTTCAGGAGTGACCGGCGAAGTCAAAGCCATTAACGTGCGCAGCACCCAGATCAAGACCAATGAAAACATCGATATTGTGGTGCCGAATTCCGAATTCATGAACACTAACGTTATCAACTGGACGCTGCAGGAGCCATTTCGGCGCGTGCATTATCCGTTTCGGGTTGCGTTTGGCTGTGATAAGGATCTGGTGCGTAAAGCCGGGTTGGAAGCGGTGGAAAAGCTGTCGCATACCTTGTCCGGTATTCCCGGTAAAAATCCGCAGGTCTGGTTGGTAGGGTACGGCGAGAATGGTTACAACTTCGAGCTGGTGGTCTGGCTGACCCCGAGTGCGGTCAAGCGGCCCCAGGCGGTGCGCGCGGCTTATTACTGGGAACTGGAAACCGCTTTGCGCAAATATGAGATCGAAGTACCTGTGCCGCAGCGCGATTTGCGCTTACGGCAAGGTTTTGAAACGGCGGCTCCGCTATTGTCTGAAGCGACTGCCGATCTCAGCATCGTACCAGCCAAGCAACAAAAATAACTTATAAAGCCAATGTTTTATAAGGCATCCGGCCCGGTTTCGCCGGTTCGGATACGCAGCGCTCGCTCCAGATCATAGACAAAGATTTTACCATCACCGATCTTGCCTGTATTAGCGGCTTTGCCAATGACTTCCAGCACTTGCTCCTGCAGATCATCATCAACAGCAATTTCCAGCTTGATCTTGGGCAGGAAATCAACCACATATTCTGCGCCTCGATACAATTCGGTGTGACCTTTCTGACGCCCGAAACCTTTGACTTCGGTGACAGTCATGCCATGCACGCCAATTTCGGACAGGGCTTCCCGGACATCATCCAGTTTAAACGGTTTGATAATTGCGGCGATCAGTTTCATTGTTGCTAAAACCTCTGACTAGTATTTCCAGACTATAGCTGATGTAGCGCAATTGACGCCAGTGCCATCAAAAAAACCCTGTGCGCAATGCACAGGGTTTGAGTTGGTGCGGCGCAAGCCCTACGTTTTATGGGTAAACTCGGGATAAGCTTCCAGACCGCATTCGGAGATATCCACGCCGTTATATTCCTCTTCGGCGTCCACTCGAATACCTACGGTACCCTTGATTAGTGCCCAAAGCACAAAGCTGGACAGGAACACGAACACCAGAATAGTGCCTACGCCGGTAAGCTGGGCAATATAATTGGCATCAGTATTGGTCAGCGGGACAGCCAATAAGCCCCAGACACCGACCACGCCGTGCACCGAAATAGCGCCGACCGGATCGTCGATTCGTATTTTGTCGAGAATGACGATGGAGAGCACGACTAAAATGCCGCCACCGGCGCCAATCAGAGTCGCAATGCCGGCGGTTGGCGTCAGCGGTTCAGCCGTGATAGCGACCAGACCGGCCAGGGCGCCGTTCAGGGCCATAGTGAGGTCAGCTTTGCCAAACAGCAGGCGGGCCGTGATCAATGCCGCAATTACGCCGCCGGCTGCGGCCATATTGGTGTTGACAAAAACCATCGCGACAGCATTGGCTTCTTCGATGTTCGAGAGCTTCAGCTCCGAGCCGCCGTTAAAACCGAACCAGCCCAGCCACAGGATAAACGTACCTAGCGTGGCCATTGGCAGGTTAGCGCCGGGGATGGGATTGATCTGGCCTTTGGGACCGTATTTACCACGTCTCGGGCCCAGCAGTAACACCCCCGCCAGAGCCGCTGAGCCACCGGCCATATGTACAACACCGGAGCCGGCAAAATCCAGGAAGCCGAGTTGATCCAGAAAACCGCCGCCCCATTTCCAATAACCTTGCAAAGGGTAAATAAAGCCGGTGAACACGACTGCAAACAAGAGAAACGACCATAGCTTCATACGCTCGGCTACCGCACCCGAGACGATAGACATGGCGGTTGCCACAAACACAACCTGGAAGAAGAAATCCGACATGCTGGAGTAATAAGGTGCGTCATCGCCACCGGCCAGTACGGCATCTACGGTGTTGTCGGTGCCCAGCAGCCAGCTGATGCCCGGCCAATAAGCGCTGATGCCATCACCCGGATACATGATGTTGTAGCCCACCAGCATGTACATAATGCAGGCGATAGCGAACAGTGCAACGTTTTTGGTGAGAATTTCGGCAGTGTTTTTGGCCCGTACCAGCCCGGCTTCGAGCATAGCGAATCCGGCCGCCATCCACATGACCAGCGCGCCGGATACCAAAAAATAAAATGTATCAAGCGCATAACTTAAATGTTTTATTTCGTCCACTGTATTACCTCTAGTATTTTGTGTCAGGTTATCAATGCGGGCGCGAATCGCGGCGCCGCTGGAATTGCACAGGCCTGATCAGCGCAGTGTTGTGCGGCTCTTAAAGGGCTTCGGAACCGGTTTCACCCGTGCGAATGCGGATAGCTTGTTCAAGATTCAGCACGAAGATTTTGCCGTCACCGATCTTGCCGGTATTGGCGGCCTTGGCGATGACTTCGATGACGCGCTCCGCCAGATCGCCCGGCACCGCGATTTCCAGCTTGACCTTGGGCAAAAAATCAACCACGTACTCGGCGCCACGATACAGTTCGGTATGTCCTTTCTGGCGACCAAAGCCCTTGACCTCGGTGACGGTGATGCCTTGCACCCCGATTTCTGACAAGGCTTCCCGGACGTCGTCCAGTTTGAAAGGCTTGATGATTGCGCTGATCAGTTTCATGTCGTGTAGCTCCTTCGGCTGATGCATCGATCTGCAGGTGTGCGGTCTTCGCACGGAATGAGGTGATTCATAATGTCCTCTGCTGAATGGCTGTAATAAAAAGTAATCCTTGTGGATGGGCGTTCAGCATTTGCTGTGCCACAATGGTTATTATTATTTATTACAATGAATTAGCAGTATTTACCGAGGGTTGCAGGAAGCTTGCAATGCACCTTTATGGTGCAAAAAAATCATTGCTTTGCACTTTTGTTGTGCAGTGCAATATTCGGCAGATGATGATAATCGCGGTTAAACTAAGCACAACATGACTCGTGCTGACCGTGCGGAGGACTGTGGAACAGCACAGTGCACAAAATGTCGGGCAGACGGGTCATCGTGAGTGCGCGAGCTGGCTTTGCCGGTAGCGCGAAGTGATCTGGCAGCATATCTGTAGCAATGAAGGATAGCCTTATGTTAGACCCCAAAGCACTTGACGAACTGGCCAGAAAACTGGCCGACTCCTTACCTCCGGGCTTGCGTCAGATGCAAACCGATTTTGAAAAGAATTTTCGTGCCACACTGAGTTCGGTTTTCACCAAAATGGATCTGGTAACGCGGGAGGAATTCGATGTACAGCAGGCGGTGCTGCTGCGTACTCGGGCTCGTTTGGAAGCGCTGGAGCGGCAGGTTGCGGAGCTGGAGCTGAAAGCATTAGGGCAGGCCACCAGTCCGTCAGGTCGCGATGGCAACGAGCATCTCTGAACACCGCAACGCCGGCAAGGCGTTTGCCGCTAGCGGGCATCCCCAGGTTACCGCTACCGCCTGCCGTATTCTGCGCGCCGGCGGCAATGCATTTGATGCTGTTGTAGCGGCCGGATTTGCTGCCAGCATTCTGGAGCCTGCCTTGACCAGCCTAGGCGGAGGTGGTTTTCTGCTGGCGCGCACCGCAGTGGGGACTGCAACCCTGTTCGACTTTTTTGTCGATACACCGGGGCGGGATTTGCCGGATAAGACCCGTGAGCCCCATTTCATTCCGGTGACCGTTCGATTTCCCAGCTCGGATCAGATTTTCAATGTTGGTATGGGTTCGGTCGCGGCTCCCGGCAATCTGGCCGGCTTTCTGCACGTACACCGCAAACTGGGCGGCTTACCGCTATCTGCGGTGCTGCAGCCCGCTATCGAGCTGGCGCGTGATGGTGCGGAGATTAACGAGCAACAGGCGTACTTTTTGCGTTTGCTGGAACCGATCATGACTCTGACGCCTGCTGCAAAAGCCTTGTACGCCCCTGCCGGCCGGCTGCTGCAAATGGGCGAAAAACTGCATAATCCGCAACTGGCCGAGTTTTTGGCTGCCTTGCCCGCTGCCGTCCGGGGCACTGATGCAACGATGCACCCGTTTTATCACGGTGCGCTGGCACAAACGATCGAGCAGGATATGCAGGCGGGTCAAGGCCTGCTCAGTGCTGCTGATCTGGCGGCGTACCAGGTGCTTGAACGGGAGCCTCTGCAGATCGCTTATCGTGGTCATACTTTACTGACAAATCCTGGCCCTTCTTTTGGCGGGCGCATGTTGTCACTGTCACTGCAGTTACTGGAGGCCGCCGAGCTGCAAGCATGTGAATTCGGCTCACCGCGGCAGCTGGCAGCGCTTGCTGCGGCGCAGGAAACCGCCAGTCAATGCCGTAGCGGGTATCTGGATGGCACACTGGAAGACGCGGTGCTGAGCGATAGCATCCACCAGGTGCGTCTTTTCAGTCGTGGTACTACACATGTCAGCGTGTGCGATGCGCACGGCAATGCCGCCAGCATGACAACCTCGAATGGCGAGGGTTCCGGCTATGTGGTGCCGGGCACCGGTATTATGTTGAATAACATGCTGGGTGAAGACGATTTACACCCGCAAGGGTTCCACACTAGTCCACCCGGTTTGCGGGTTGCGTCGATGATGGCACCATCCATCCTGCTGCGTGATGGCGAGGTGCGACTGGTGCTGGGCAGTGGTGGCAGCAAGCGCATTCGTACTGCACTTTTGCAGGTGATCAGTAACAGTGTCGATTTCGATATGGATCTACACCAGGCTATTGTTGCGCCGCGTTTGCATTGGGACGGTGAACAGATCCAGCTGGAACCGGGTTTCCCGCCTGCCAGTCAGGCCGCTTTAGCGCAGCGCTGGCCGGTTAATGCCTGGCCTGAGTCCAATATGTACTTCGGTGGTGTGCATGCGGTAAGCCCCAGTGCCGGTCAGGCAGCGGGTGATCCCCGGCGGGGCGGTTTTGCCACCAGCGCAGATTGACGGAAATGACGCTGCTGACAGCGAGAATATACAGACACGGTAGCTATGGGTAATTTGCTTTTGAACTATCCGGATAAATTCGATAAACCAGGCACACTGCCGCCATTGCTGCGGCGATTGCTCGATTACAGTCTGTTGATGCGTTGGGATAAGCCGATCGGCGCATTACTGCTGCTTTGGCCGACGCTGTGGGCATTATGGTTAGCGGGGCAGGGACAGCCGCAACAATTTGTTGTGGTGATTTTTTTACTGGGTGTCTGGATCATGCGTTCATGCGGTTGCGCGATCAACGATATCGCTGACCGTGAGTTCGATCCGCATGTTGAGCGGACCCGCAGCCGCCCGCTGGCGGCCGGACGCATTTCCCTGCGGGAAGCCGTGCTGGTTTTTCTGGCCATGGGTCTGCTGGCCCTGATTCTGGTCTTGCAATTGAATTGGCTGTGTTTTTGGTTGTCTCTGATAGGACTGGTGGTGGCTATCAGTTATCCGTTTATGAAGCGGTTTCACCATTTGCCGCAAGCACATCTGGGTATTGCATTTGGCTGGGGTGTGCCGATGGCTTATGCCGCTCTGAACGGGCACGTTCCGTTCGAGGCCTGGGTGCTGTTTTTCGCCAATATGACCTGGGTACTGGTCTATGACACCGAGTACGCCATGTCGGATCGGGAGGACGACCTCAAAGTCGGCGTTAAATCCAGCGCTATTTTGTTCGGTGTGCACGACAAGCAGATCGTGGGTGGCTTACAGCTGATCACCGTCATGCTGATGACTCTGGTTGGCATCGTGAATAATCTGGGCAGTTTGTATTACCTGGGTTTGGCTGTCGGGGCACTGACATTTGTCTATCAGCAATACCTGATCACCGAGCGCGACCGGCGCGATTGCTTTCGCGCGTTTTTGAACAATAACGGTTTTGGGCTGGCGGTATTTTGCGGTATCGTGCTGGACCTGCTTCCTTAACCCCTATTCCAATCCCCCTTTCCCAAAATTCCTATTCCAAAACGGGCACAGAGAATCCAAGACTATGCGTTTCAACGGAACCGATACTTATATCAGCACCGAAGACCTGAATATGGCGGTCAATGCAGCGGTTGTGCTGGAACGTCCGCTGCTGATCAAAGGCGAGCCGGGCACCGGTAAAACCCGACTGGCCGAGGAGATTGCCCGGGCCCTGGATGCACCGTTGCTGAACTGGCATATCAAATCCACCACCAAAGCTCAGCAGGGTTTGTACGAATACGATGCGGTTGCGCGGCTGCGTGATTCGCAGTTAGGGGATGAAAAAGTCCACGACATCCGTAATTACATTATGAAAGGCAAGCTGTGGCAGGCGTTTGAATCCGCAGTTCGTCCGGTACTGCTGATCGATGAGATCGACAAAGCCGATATCGAATTTCCAAACGACTTGCTGCTTGAACTGGATCGTATGGAATTTTATGTCTATGAAACCCGCGAACGAATCGTAGCGCATCATCGACCGGTTATTGTCATCACCAGCAATAATGAAAAAGAGTTGCCGGATGCCTTTTTGCGTCGCTGCTTTTTCCACTATATCCGCTTTCCGGACAAAGACACGATGACCGATATCGTGCAAGTACATTATCCGAACATAAAAAAGGACCTGCTACGGGCTGCACTGGAAGTCTTTTTCGATTTACGCGAAGTGCCCGGCCTGAAGAAAAAACCCAGTACCTCGGAATTATTGGACTGGATCAAACTACTGGTAGCGGAGGATATTCCAACCGAAGCGCTGCACAGTGATGATCCGCGCAAGGCTATCCCGCCGTTGTACGGTGCGCTGCTGAAAAACGAACAGGATATCCACCTGTTTGAGCGGTTGATTTTTTTAAGCCGAAGACAGCAGCGCTAAAGCAATGGGCGTTTTAAAAAAAGGTTCCACCAATACCCGCCCGGCCAATACGACTCGCCGGCTGACTATTCGCAATGCGACTATCAAGGATATTCCAGGACTGGTCGAACTGAGTGCCCGTGTTTATCGGGATGCCGGTATGGGGCCGTATTCAGTGGGTGAACTGACCGGTCAGATTAATAATTTCGGTCAGGGCGCATTTGTCGTTATTTACGACGAGCGGATCGTGGGGTATTGCGCCACTTTTCTGATCGCTGGTGAGATTGCATTGCGCCCGCATACCTGGGCCGAAATCACCGGTAATGGCTATGCGTCACGGCATGATCCAGACGGCGATTTTCTGTACGGCATGGAAGTCTGTGTTGATCCTGATTTTCGCGGTTATCGGGTCGGCCAGCGACTCTATAACGAACGCAAAAAGCTGTGTCAGGCGCTGGAGCTTAAAGGTATTGTTTTTGCCGGCCGGTTACCTTCGCTGGCACGCCGTATCAAGCGCGTCAGCAGCGTTGACGCGTATATCGATGAAATCGTGCAAAAGAAACAGCGTGATCCGGTTCTGTCTTTTCAGCTGCGAAATGGTTTTGAAGTGCTGGGAGTGATAGAAAACTACCTGCCTGCAGATCGGCCCTCACTCGGTTACGGGGTGCATCTGATCTGGCGCAATCCGCGGGTCACCGAAACGCGGGAGGATCACCGGCAGGAATCCTATGGTGGCCGGATGCCGGACGCGATCCGGGTGGGCGCTGTGCAGTATATGCAGCGACGGGTTGCCTCGTTCGATGAATTTATCGGCCTGATTCGTTATTTTGTTGATGTAGTGGCTGATTATAAAGGCGATTTCGTCGTTTTTCCGGAACTGTTCACGCTGCAACTGCTGTCCATTCAGGATCAGGAATTGACACCGTCTCAATCCATTGAAGCGCTGACTGAATACACCCCGCGTCTGAAGGACGCCATGCGCGATCTGGCGTTACGCTACAACATCAATATCATCGGTGGCTCGCATCCAACCCGTGTTGAGAGCGGGCGGGTGGAAAATATTTCCTATATTTTTCTGCGCGACGGCTCCATTTTTGAGCAGCCCAAGATTCATCCAACGCCGAACGAAGAGTACTGGTGGAATATTGAAGGCGGCCATACGCTTAATGCGATTGAAACCGATTGTGGTCCTATCGGGGTATTGATCTGCTACGACGCTGAATTTCCCGAGTTGGCGCGTCACCTGACCGATCAGGGTATTCAGATACTGTTTGTGCCGTTTTGTACTGATGAACGTCAGAGTTTTCTGCGTGTACGCTACTGCTGCCAGGCACGGGCGGTGGAAAACCAGCTATACGTAGTCATGTCCGGAAATGTGGGCAATCTGCCGAATGTGGCGAATATGGACATTCAGTATGCCCAAAGCTGCATTCTGACGCCGTGCGACTTTCCCTTTGCGCGAGATGGCATTGCTGCCGACAGCAGTCCGAATGTGGAAATGGTTTGCAGTTTGCTGATTTGCGTCTGGAAACTCTGCGGGTAGCGCGTAACAGCGGTACGGTGCAGAACTTAAAAGACCGCCGTCATGACCTGTATTCTGTTTACTGGAAGGGCCGCTGAAACAAACAACCCCGCCCACAGCCGACAGGCTCTGAGCGGGGTTGCTGTTAATGCTGTAACGCTAAAACTTAGTAGCGTTCTAGCCGCCGTAACCGGCGCGAACATTGGTTTTAACTTTCATAGTGTTCTCCCTTCGTTTTTACAATCGATGCTTTTGAAATCCAGAAAAAACGCTTAGTATACTCCTAGCCGCCGTAACCGGCACGAACATTAGTTTTGACTTTCATGATTCAGCCTCCTTAATAGTTTGTTGAAGACACTATAACTATAACAATCAGGACGGGTTAGTGAACACTGGAACAGTCTTGTCCCTTGCCGCCTTGATAGTCTTTGCTGCCATGCTGTAATTGTTTTTATTTTAATATTTTGAAAAATAAAAAATTTAAACAAAAATAAAAACATAAGTCTCTGGCCGCCATATACTAGTAATAAACGACAATTTTTCAGACTGCAAGGTTGTTGTGTATTGCTGACATTGTTTTAATTAATTGAAAATTATTGGGTTTTTGAGTAGTCTGAAATTATTCAGAGACTACTCAGCGGTTCAGATATTAATGGGCACCGGTGCACACCTGCCTTTAAGCGCTGAGAGTCCAATAGACAGTGTTCTGCACACAAAGCCTGCAGTAGAATCATGTTCCAACGCCCAATAATAAAGCCACCAGGAATCCTTGCGCTTACGACAACCAGTCCCACCCCACACGACCATCCAGAGTTGTTTGAAGCGGCGGCCCGCGATGACCAGTCCGATACCGAGCAGTATGCCGTAGGTTGCGGTGCCTGCGGACATATAATCAAACACGGGTGGGCCCAGATTCAGCCTGTCGGGGTTTCGCCTTCACGATAACGGTTCATAATTAACGGTGTCTAATGTTGGAAAAAGGGAATTCTAGCATCGGTAAAGCATGCATTTGGAGCAGCTGGCAATACTGGCGCTGCTGTCCCCCAGCTGGCAGGCAGGCATGCTTACAAATTTTTTTCTTTAAATTACGCGAAGCCCAAATTCCAGTATCGATTACCGAATATCTGCATTTGCTGGACGCGCTGGACAAGCATCTGGCCGGTTTCAGTGTGGACGATTTTTATTATCTGGCGCGTACGGTGCTGATCAAGGATGAGCGTCATTATGATCGCTTCGATCAGGTCTTCGGTGCCTATATGCACGGACGCACACTGGCCTTTAATACCTTGTTCGGGGAGGTTCCCTCGCTGATAAGGGTTGCAGCAACAGGCGGAACTGCTGCTGAGTGAGGAAGAAAACAGAAGATTCAGTCTTTGGGCGGTTGGGAAAAACTCATGGAGACCTTGCAGCAGCGTCTGCAGGGAACAAAAGAGCAGCATCATGGTGGCAGAAATGGATTGCACAGGAACTTCGTCTTTGGGCATAGCGGCTATCATCCGGAGGGTGTCCGGATCGAGGAGCCGCAGCGGCGTGCGGTCAAGGTCTGGGAGCAGCGCCGAAGTTCCGAAATTTCGATGATACTGCCGAGCTGGGCACGCAATATCAAACTTGCCTTGCGTAACCAGCCGACGGCCCGCGACGGGGCTGCTGAAGAGCTCGATCTTGACGACACGATCCGTGCTACTGCCCGGCAGGCGGGATTATTGGATATCAAGAGATGGTGCCGGAAAGCGGCATAATGCGGTAGCACTGCTTTTTCGATGTGGGCGGCTCTATGGATGATCATGTCCAGGTCTGTGAGGAACTCTTTTCTGCCGCACGTACCGAGTTCAAACATCTGAATACTATTATTTTCACAATTGTCTGTACGAGTCCGTATGGCGGATAATCGCTGTCGCTACACAGAACGTACGCTGACCTGCAAATTATGATATTTCCACAAGGTCCGACTATAATTGATCCGTCGGCGATGCGACGATGAGTCCTTATGAGATCAGTTACGCTGGTGGCAGTGTCGAGCACATGAATCAGGAGCCCGGTGCAGTCTGGATCAAGCGCATGCTGGAGACTTACCCGCATGCTATCTGGCTTAATCCGCAGCCAGTCAGCATGTGGGAGCACACACCCTCGATCAAGATCATTCGCCAGTTGCTGAATGAGCGTATGTTTCCGCTTACTCTGGATGGTCTGGATGAGGGCATAAAGGCACTTAAACATCGTATATAGTAGCTATTTACCAGCAAATTAATGGTAAACTTGGCTGCACTTCGCAACGATTTAACTGGATATGTCCGCACGTATTGCCACTGTAAAACGAGACACTCTGGAAACCCAGATCCAGGTATCAGTCAATCTGGATGGCCAAGGCGAGTCCTCGCTGGTAACCGGCGTACCGTTCCTTGAACATATGCTGGATCAGATCGCCCGCCATGGTCTGATCGACCTGAACATTGAGGCGCGTGGTGATCTGCATATCGACGATCATCATCTGGTTGAAGATGTGGGTATTGCTTTAGGGCAGGCTGTGCACCAGGCATTGGGCGACAAGAAAGGTATTGTCCGCTATGGTCATTCCTATGTACCGCTGGATGAAGCGTTGTCGCGCGTGGTCATCGATTTTTCCGGCCGGCCAGGTCTGGAGTATCATGTCGAGTATCCGCGTCCGCGTATCGGTCAATTCGACGTGGATCTGCTGCGGGAATTTTTCCAGGGCTTCGTTAACCATGCGCAGGCGACGCTGCATATTGATAATCTGCGCGGTCGTAACGCCCATCATATCGCTGAAACCGTATTTAAAGCATTTGGCCGAGCGGTGCGTATGGCCGCCGCACGTGATGCCCGCATGCAAGACATCATTCCATCCACTAAAGGCAGTCTGTAACACAGCTGACCCTGCTTTCTAAACTTCCTAGAGCAAGCCGATATGGCGACTATCGCAATTATCGATTATGGCATGGGCAATCTGCGCTCGGTGGCCAAGGCGCTGGAACACGTGTCACCCAAATCCAGAATACAAATTACCCAGTCGGCTCACGCTATTCAGCAGGCAGACCGGGTCGTTTTTCCGGGCCAGGGGGCAATCCGTGACTGCATGCACGAACTGGCAACACATGGTCTGATTGATGCAGTCAGGCAGGCCGCTGCAGAAAAACCCTTTTTAGGACTTTGTCTGGGACCACAGGCTTTACTGGATTTCAGCGAAGAAAACAAAGGGGTTCAGGCGCTTGGCGTCCTGGCCGGTAAATCAGTTTGGTTTGGACATCAACTGACAGGCAAATTGGGCTACAAGATTCCGCATATGGGCTGGAATCAGGTACACCAGTTACAGCCGCATCCCTTATGGGAGGGGATTCCTCAAGATAGCCGTTTTTACTTTGTACACAGTTATTATCTGGTTCCCGACGATCCTGCATTGATAGCTGCAAAGACTAATTATCTTTTTGATTTTGCTTCTGTTCTAGCCAGAGATAATCTGTTTGCAGTACAGTTTCACCCGGAGAAAAGCGCACGTTGGGGACTGCAATTACTGGCTAATTTTAGCCAATGGAATCCAGTGTAGTTTGGCAAAGCACAACATTTTGAATATATAGAGTATATGACATGCTGTTGATACCTGCGATTGACCTCAAAGAAGGTAAATGCGTCCGTTTGCGGCAAGGCCGTATGGATGATGTCACGGTATTTTCCGATGATCCGGTTGCTACAGCTACCCGCTGGGTGGAGGCAGGGGCTAAACGGTTGCATCTGGTTGATCTGGATGGAGCTAGCACGGGTGCCCCGGTTAACACAGATGCAATCCGCAGAATTGTCGAGGCGCATCCGGACATTCCGGTGCAACTCGGAGGCGGAATACGCGATGTGGAAGATGCCGAGTTTTATTTGGATTTGGGCGTACAGTATTTAATCATTGGCACTAAAGCCGTGTGAGCCGCATTTTGTTAGTGAGATTTGTATTGAATTTCCAAACCGTAGTATCGTTGGACTGGATGCCAAAGACGGCAAAGTCGCGATTGACGGCTGGTCCAAGCTTTCCAGACACGATGTCATTGATCTGGCACAGCATTTCGAGCGTGACGGGGTTGCTGCGATCATTTATACCGATATCAGCCGCGATGGCATGATGCAGGGTGTGAATATCGAAGCAACTGTCAAGCTGGCGCAGTCTATCGTCATCCCGGTCATCGCATCAGGCGGGGTTAGCAGTCAGGACGATATCCGCGCTTTGTGCCAGGTTGCCGACGAAGGTGTAATGGGTGCAATCATCGGGCGTGCGCTGTATGAAGGCGATCTGGATCTGGTTGAAGCACAGCAGCTGGTGGACGGGTTGACAGGCTGACTATGGGGCTCGCCAAACGCATTATCCCTTGTCTGGATGTCGATAGTGGCCGGGTTGTCAAAGGCGTGAACTTTGTCGATATCCGCGATGCTGGCGATCCTGTTGAAATTGCCCGGCGCTATGATCAGCAAGGCGCGGACGAGTTGACGTTCCTGGATATTACCGCCAGTTCAGATGAACGGGAAACCATGGTTCATGTCGTCGAACAGGTGGCGGGAGAAGTCTTTATTCCCCTGACGGTGGGTGGCGGTATCCGTCAACTGGCTGATGTCCGCCGCATGCTTAACGCCGGGGCGGACAAGATATCCATTAACACCGCCGCGATCCACAACCCTGATTTTGTCCGTGAAGCGAGCGAACGCTTTGGCAATCAGTGCATTGTGGTTGCCATCGACGCCAAGGCGGTCAATGAGCCTGATGCGCCACCCCGGTGGGAGATTTTCACCCATGGTGGACGTCGCTCAACCGGTATTGATGCTGTGCAATGGGCAGTGCAGATGGCGGAATACGGTGCCGGCGAAATACTGCTGACCAGTATGGATCGTGACGGTACCCGCAATGGCTTCGATCTGGCACTCACACGGGCTATCAGCGATGCTGTGCCGGTACCGGTGATTGCTTCCGGTGGTGTTGGGAGCCTGCAACACCTGGCTGATGGTATCCTGGATGGGCATGCTGACGCGGTACTGGCCGCCAGTATTTTTCATTTCGGTGAACATACGGTTGGTGAGGCCAAACGCTATCTGCATGAGCATGGCATCGAGGTTCGGCTATGAACAAACTGCTGGATACAAGCTCTGAATCGGTCGACTGGTTGGAGCAGATTGCCTGGAATGCCGATGGCCTGATTCCTGTGATCGCACAAGATTGTGATAGTGGCGATATCTTAATGCTGGCCTGGATGAACCGTGCAGCACTTACTGCAACCGTGGAAGGCGGAGAGGCCGTCTACTGGTCGCGCTCACGCGGCAAGCTCTGGCATAAAGGCGAGACTTCCGGTAATGTGCAGGTGGTTGTGGATATCCGTTTAGACTGTGACAATGATGCATTATTATTGCGGGTTGAACAGCAGGGCGGTATCGCATGTCATACGGGGCGGCGCAGTTGTTTTTTTCAGCGCCTGCAGCCTGAGCAGGGTTGGCTCAGCGTTGATCCTGTTCTTAAAGACCCTGCTGAGATGTATAGTAAATGAGCAGCACGCCAGACAGTAGTATTTTGCGCGAACTAGCGCAGGTTCTGGAAACTCGGAAAACCGCCGATCCACAAAAATCCTACGTCGCAAGCTTATATGACAAAGGCCTGGATCACATTTTAAAAAAAATCGGCGAGGAAGCTGCCGAAACGATAATCGCTGCCAAGAACGGCACCCCGGAACAACTTATCTACGAAACTGCTGATCTGTGGTTTCACACATTAGTGCTACTCAGCCAGCAGAATTTAAAACCTGAGCAGGTTCTGGCCGAATTGAGCCGTCGGTTTGGCTTGTCGGGGCTGGAGGAAAAAGCAGCGCGCACGCGCTGAATACCCGGCCCGTTAATAAGTCTGGCAGGCTGAAGCTGTCTGAAACTATTTTTTTTACGAGGTATATATGATGGGCATTAGTATTTGGCAGTTAGTAATTATTTTGGCAATTGTGCTGGTGCTATTTGGTGCCAAGCGGTTGCGTAATCTGGGTGGTGATTTGGGGGCTTCGGTTAAGGGCTTCCGTGAAGCCATGAAAGATGGCGAAAAAGAAGAGACTCCAGCCGCTGAGGAGGTCAAAGCCGAGCGCTCTATTCAGAACAATGGCGAACAGACCATCGATGGCGAAGTCGTCAAGGATAAAGGTAAGGTTTGAGCGGGTATTCATGATTTGCACTGTGGCTAGTAGCTCCAGACACGAATTACGGAGTTAGTTTTTATGTTCGATATGGGCTTTTGGGAAGTCGTGCTGATCTTTGTGATTTTGCTGATCGTGGTCGGCCCTGAGCGACTACCTAAGCTGGCTCGAACCGTTGGATTGTGGGTGGGCAAAGCACGGACGATGGTCTCTTCAGTGCGTTCGGAGATTGAGCAGGAACTGCGGGTCGAAGAACTAAAACAGTCCTTGCACAAACAAGTCGATACTGAGGATTTTAAAGCGCTGAGTAGTGAAGTAAAATCACTCTCTTCAGATGTTAAATCCGTGAAATCTGATGTGCAGCGGTCTATCGATAAAGATACCAGCAAGGTTGCCGAAGCGCTGAGCACACCTAAAATTACAACTCCCGCTACTGCCGGAACCGGTTCCCTTACCCCTAAATCAACAACAAGTCAGACACCACCCGACGACGTGCAAGCAGCGCCGCCTGTAAAACAGGCCGGCAGCACAACGGGTGTGGAGTGAGTAACATGGTATCCGCTGAGGACGACGTCGAGCAGCCTTTTATCAGTCATCTGCTGGAACTGCGTGATCGTCTGTTAAGGATGATCATTGGCATCCTGATCGTTTTTTTGATTCTGCTACCGTTTGCAAACGATATTTACCAGGCTATTGCCGCACCATTAAAAGCAGAGCTGCCTAATGCGGGTGATTTGCAGGCCTTTGGTGTGGTTTCGCCTTTCTTCGTGCCGATCAAAACGGCTTTGATTCTTTCGGTTTTTATCTCGATACCCTGGATTCTGTATCAATTCTGGGCATTTGTTGCGCCTGGTTTATACCGGCATGAAAAGCGTCTGGTCGTTCCTCTGGTCATATCCAGCACTCTGTTATTTTATCTGGGGATGCTGTTTGCTTATTTGGTGGTATTGCCACTATTTTCCAAATTTATGGCGGGGACTGTACCGGGTGGGGTTGACTGGCGACCTGATATCAATCTGTATCTCAGTTTTCTGCTGACCTTGTTCTTTGCCTTCGGCATAGCTTTTGAGGTTCCGGTCGCAACTATTCTATTGTGCCTTGTCGGTGCAACCACACCGGATGCTTTAGCAAAAAAACGGCCTTACATTTTTGTTGGGGCTTTTGTTGTTGGAATGTTGCTAACACCGCCAGATGTGATTTCACAAACTTTATTGGCCTTGCCAATGTGGATCCTTTTTGAAATCGGTCTTATTCTGTCGCGCATCATGATGAGACGCAAAGAGACGGTTGCTGCAACGGATGATGCCAGTAGTGGCTAGTGTTGTTCAGTTATAATTTGCAAAGGCGGGAGAGATTCCCGCCTTTTTATTGTGAGTGTGTATCAGTCTAAATTGATCGTGTCCTTGATTTCATGCACTAGCCCCAGCTCGGGGATCGAAAGTGTCATCGTAGCCGCGATGGTTTTTTTGTCTTGTATCCTGCCTTCCGACAAGGCCTCAGCAATAGCATTTTCGATCTCGCGCTGTGAGGTAACCCCCACCTTTTTAAGAAACTTCCGCAGTGACATATTCAATGCGTCTTCATTCATGATGAACTCCTTCAAAAAATGTTTCACGTGAAACAATATTTCCGGGTTTCACGGTGTTGTTTGCTTACTATAGTTGAGATACAAGATGAATACCAAGGTTTGCACTCGCCCGAGTGTTTCACGTGAAACATAGATAACGAAAGATAAAGAGATGTTTCACGTGGAATCTATGAAAATAGTTGTCCTTGATCGGGATGGTGTTATTAACCAGGATTCCGATGCATTCATAAAAACACCTGAAGAATGGACGCCGATCCCAGGCAGCCTGGATGCGATCGCACGTTTGTGCCACCATGGCTGGCGCGTTATTGTTGCAAGCAATCAGTCCGGCATCGCCCGTCAATTATTCGATCTGGAAACGCTTTCGGCTATCCATAGTAAAATGTGTCGACTCGTGGCTGATGCTGGTGGCCACATTGATGCTGTGTTTTTTTGTCCATCGGTTGATAATGATCACCCTGACCGCAAGCCAAATCCTGGAATGCTGGTTGATTTAGCGCAGCGCCTACAATCCCCACCGGAATCGCTTATCATAATTGGCGATGCTGCGAGGGACATACAGGCAGCGCGCGCTGTCGGTGCAAAACCTATATTGGTAAGAACCGGCAAGGGTGAGCGAACACTGCAGAAATGGCAGGGACGTATGAATTTTCCCGTTTTTGCTGATCTCGGTGCAGCGGTTGATTATTTACTTTTCAGGCATTCGGAAGATGAACACAAGCAGCAATAACGATAAAACACAATCTACCAGGTCGGCAATTCTGTACTTACGGGCAATACTTTTTTATGCGGGAATGACCATTGCCACTGTATTAATTGCACCATTAGTCATTGTCTGCATACCCCTGGGGTTTCACCGCTTATATGCGATGACCAAGTGGTGGACCGGCTTTAATACCTGGTGGTTGACGGTGACCTGCGGCGTGAACTATGAAGTTCACGGTGCGGAAAACATGCCTGATCATGCGGTGGTTGTGCTGGCAAAACATCAGTCAACCTGGGAGACCATATTTCTGCACTGGTATCTGCCGCCACTGGCCTGGGTCTTGAAGCGGGAACTGCTCTGGCTGCCTCTGTTCGGCTGGGCTCTGGCAACACTGCAGCCCATTGCCATCAACCGTAAATCATCCAGCGAAGCGATGCGGCAATTGTTCGAACAAGGTAAAGAGTCCCTTGATAAAGGGCATTGGGTGATGATCTTTCCCGAAGGCACACGAACTGCACCAGGGCAGCGTCAGCGATATAAACCCGGTGGTGCGCGCTTGGCTGCTAAAACCGGCTATCCGATTTTGCCCATTGCACACAATGCGGGTGAGTTTTGGCGCCGCCGGGGTCTGATCAAATACCCTGGTACCATTCAAGTTGTGATCGGGCCTTTGATCGAAACCAAAGGACGCTCCGCTCAGGAACTCAATAATCAGGTTGAAGACTGGATCGAAACAACGGTAGCGCGAATCAGCTAGCGAGATTAAACAGCGCCGTCATTACCTTCGAATATGGTCTGCTGGACGGCGTTCTGTTGCGCAGCCGGCAAGCCAAAGGCACGATAGGCGGTATTGGTTACAATTCGGCCTCGTGGGGTACGCATGATGAAGCCCTGCTGGATGAGGAACGGTTCAATAACATCCTCTATCGTGCCTTTCTCTTCTCCCAAAGCGGCCGACGGGGTATCCAGTCCAACCGGGCCGCCATCGAATTTCTGAATAATAGCCATAATCAGGCGGCGATCCATTTCATCGAAGCCGAAATCATCAACTTTCAGCATAGCCAAGGCCTGTTCAGCAACGTTTTTACTGATTACACCATCCGCTTTGATCTGGGCGAAGTCACGTACGCGCCGCAGCAAACGGTTAGCAATGCGCGGTGTACCTCGCGAGCGGCGACCGATTTCAAGCGCGCCCTCGGCTTCAGTGGGAACCCCTAAAATATCAGCAGCCCTGCGCACAATGGCAGTGAGTTCATCATCAGTGTAAAACTCCAGACGATGGACGATACCAAACCGGTCACGCAGCGGTGATGTCAGTAAACCCGCCCGGGTTGTCGCGCCAACCAGTGTAAATGGCGGCAAATCAAGCTTGATTGAACGGGCTGCCGGGCCTTCACCGATCATAATATCCAGCTGATAGTCTTCCATTGCCGGATACAGAATTTCTTCTACCACCGGGCTGAGTCGATGAATCTCATCGACAAACAAGACATCATGCGGCTCCAGATTGGTAAGAATTGCGGCCAGATCGCCTGCTTTTTCGAGCACTGGTCCGGAGGTTTGCCGCATACTGACCTGCAGTTCAGCAGCGATGATATGTGCCAGTGTCGTTTTACCCAGTCCCGGCGGGCCGAACAACAACACATGATCCAAAGCCTCCTGGCGGGCGCGTGTTGCTTCGATATAAATCAGCAATTGTTCGCGCAGGGTTTGTTGGCCAATGTAGTCAGCAAAGCGTTTTGGACGAATCGCCCGATCAACAGCGGCATCATCCAAACTGTTTGCGGCATCGATTAAGCGGTCTGGCGGCGTGATCATAGTCGGGTTTCAGAATCAGGTGTCAAGCTTGAATAGGGCACGCTAAGCTTAGCATAGATTGGCCCTGGGCTAATGTGCCGGCAGTGTCGTGCCAGAGTGGAAGAGGGGGGTTATTTTTTGCTGCTGACCGCTGTCTTAAGCGCCTGGCGAATGATCTCTTCACTAGCCAGCCCTTCCGTATTGACACGCTTTGCCATTGTTGTCGCATCCTGCGGTTTATAGCCTAATGCGATCAAGGCACTGATGGCGTCGTCCAAGGCAGAGACAGGTGTTGCCAGTGCGCCTGTGTCGCCAGCCGGGCTGAATGTACCAGTGTCGGAATCCAGTTGTTTCAGGCGGTCACGCATTTCGATGATGATCCGTTCGGCTGTTTTTTTGCCGATACCGGGCAGGCGGCTTAATGCAGGGGCATCGCCTTCATGCACACAGCGTGCGAAATGCCCCACGCTCATGCCTGATAAAATCAGCAGTGCAAGCTTGGCCCCGATACCGCTGACCTTGATCAGACTCCTGAACAGGCTGCGCTCTTCCAGGGTCGCGAAGCCATAGAGCAAATGAGCATCTTCGCGTACCAGCAGATGCGTGTGTAAAGTCACCGCAGCACCCAGCTCCGGAAGTTCGAACAAGGTTGTCATTGAGACTTCCACCTCGTAGCCGACGCCGTTCACATCAAGCAAAACGACGGGTGGGATTTTTCTGATTAACGTACCGCGTAATTGCCCAATCATAAACGCCACCGTCCGCTCTTGCGTCGTCCACCACCGCCTTGTAGAACACCTTGCTGGATTTGTTGCATGGTCTGGCTCATATGACCATGACATAACGCAACAGCCAGCGCATCGGCAGAATCTGACAACGGCGGTTCGGGTAAGCCTAACAAGGCTTTTATCATGTGTTGTACCTGGCTTTTGTCTGCACTTCCGCGTCCGACGACCGCCTGCTTGATCGTGCGCGGAGAGTATTCACTGACCGGCAGGTCCGCCACGGCGGCAGCACAGATGGCGGCCCCTCTGGCCTGCCCCAGCTTGAGTGCTGAACCAACATTACGGTGAACGAAAACCTGCTCGATTGCGACCTGATCAGGCTGAAATTGCTGAATTAAGACGGCGATGCCCTCATAAATGGTTTTCAGGCGAACCGCCAGGGGATCTTTGCTGGAGGTCTCGATAAAACCGCAGTCGACGAAATGGTTTTTATTGCCTTGCACCGTGATGACGCCGTAGCCTGTTATCAGCGAACCCGGATCTATCCCCAGCACACGAATTTCCGGGCGCGATGACATAACAGGGTTATAGCTCGTTTAGCAGTTCATCTGGAAAATCGGCATTCGAGTACACATTTTGTGTATCGTCGAGTTCTTCCAGCATGTCCATCAGTTTAAGCACTTTCTGGGCATCATCAATGCCGAGTGGTGCGAGTACATCGGCACGCATAGTGACTTCGGCATTATCAGGTTCCAGCCCGGCGGCTTTCATGGCCTCCAGTACAGTCTGAAAATTAGCCGGTTGCGTAAGCACCTCGACCGAGTCATCATCACTGCTAATGACATCATCCGCACCTGCTTCCAGCGCCGCTTCCATAATTGCGTCCTCATCACTGCCCGGCGGGTAGCTCAGAATACCGGTTTCGGTAAACTGAAATGCCACCGAACCGCTCGTGC
Organism: Gammaproteobacteria bacterium; assembly: GCA_041396125.1. Taxonomy (GTDB): domain Bacteria; phylum Pseudomonadota; class Gammaproteobacteria; order Competibacterales; family Competibacteraceae; genus JAWKZG01. The sequence continues at coordinate 178,750 of JAWKZG010000012.1, forward strand.
CCAAATTACCACCGCATTTGGTGAAGGCATGACGCACTTCGGAGACCGTCCGATTGCGATTGTCGGTCATGCAGTCCACCATGACGGCGACGCCGCCGGGGCCATAGCCCTCGTAGCGAATTTCTTCATAACTGGCACCATCCAGTTCTCCGGCACCTTTCTTGATGGCCCGCTCGATGGTGTCTTTCGGCATGTTCGCCGCCAGGGCTTTATCCATGCCCAGGCGCAAACGGGGGTTTGCGTTAGGATCAGAACCACCCATTCGTGAGGCAACCGTTATTTCCCGAATTAATCGGGTAAAAACCTTACCGCGCTTAGCATCCTGTGCTTTTTTGCGATGCTGTATATTGGCCCATTTACTATGACCCGCCATAATATCCTCGTGACTATTGTATAGAACGAAATATGTCCAAGTTATACCTGTACGGCTATTGCTGACCCGTCCAGGGCTTGGGCGTACCGGCGCTGCTCCGGCGTTTTCCAGCCATCGGTGCCCGGCAGTGAGCTGTTGCGGCTAGCGCATTTGGTATGACAAGAGTTGACAAGTCTGTGAGCAACGCTTGCCGGGCGCGAATTTTAGCATTTTGCGGCGGTGCTTCCCATGCTGTGATCAAACCGCCGATTACGCAGGAAAAATATAATCTGCCAGGCCGTCTGCGCGTCCAGCAGCAAACTGGTATGGTTGACCGGCAGACAAATCCGGTCCGTCGCTTCGGGGCAGACGGTTTCAGCGACTTCCACTGTCCCGTCATGGGGAAAATCAAGCGGGGCCAGTAAACGGCCCAGACCATATCGGTAAACACCTGCCAGCGAGCCCAGTGCGCGTGCTCGGGGCCAGTCGGGTAAATCGCCCAGTAAGCCATGCTCCCGACTGCGGCCCAGCAGCCAACCTAAATGGTGCTGCTGCAGCTTGCGGGCGACCTTACTGCCCGTGTGCGGTGTACCCAGGGTGACGGTATGTCCAGCAGGCAGGCTTGCACTGTGGCGTGCCATCAAATGGCGTATGACAATCCCTCCCAGACTGTGTCCGACATAGTGCACTGTTGCTGCGTTCAGCGTTTGCACTGATCTATACAGTCTGGCCGCATTCTCATCTACACTGACCCGCAAACTGGGATAACTGAAAATCCTGCACTGGAAGCCGGCTTTGCGTAATCGCCGCGCCAGCACAGCCAGCGACAGGCCGGGCATATAAATACCTGGCACCAGTACGATCCACTCAGGGCTGGCAGGTTTGTTCATGCCATCAGGTCAGTGCCAGAATGGCATCCCGATTGGTATAAGACGTTACTTTTGCCAGCGCCTGATCACGCGGTAGCCAGAGATAGTCGGTATGTTCCGCAGGATTTAGAACAATGGGCAATCGTTCGGGCAGCTCCAGTCGGAATACATGCTCGGTATTGAACTGGACATCTGCCGGATAACGATGTCGCCAGGCTGGCTTGATAGGAAACTGCTGACTCAGATGACAATCGATAATAGCGCCAGCCGGGGCAATAATGCCGGTTTCTTCAGTCAGCTCGCGGTAAGCGGTGGTCAATGGGTCAGTTTCGTCCCAATCCATAGAACCTGTCACCGATTGCCAGAATGCAGCTGGCCGTACCCGCCGCATGAGCAGGAACTCGCGCGCTGTTGTATAAATCAGCACCAGTACTGATTCCGGACGTTTATACACTGTTGCATTCATAACGGGAATAGTACCCTAAAATGCGGTATTCACCGAACGTTCCGAGGACTTTGAATGATAGCATTACGTCATGGTTTATGGATCATGTTGTTGATATTGAACGCGGCTTGCAGCGATTCAAAACCACCACCGATTTCACCGTTACATAGCGATAGCATCATTTTGTCATTTGGCGATAGCCTGACCTATGGGACGGGGGCGGCGACAACGCAATCTTATCCAGCTGAACTCAGCCGCTTACTGGACGGCGTGCGCGTTATCAATGCTGGCGTACCAGGCGAGCTCAGTGCACAGGGCAGAGCGCGTCTGCCTGAACTACTGGAGCAGCATCAGCCGCAACTGGTGATTCTGTGCCATGGTGGTAATGATCTGTTGCGCAGGCAGGATCGCAATGCTCTGCAGGACAATTTGCGAGCTATGTTGCAAGCCATTAAACAACAGGGTGCTGATGCAATCCTGATCGGCGTGCCGCAGCCAAGCCTTACGATATCGGTGCCTGATTTTTATACCGCTATTGCCGATGAATTTAATATCCCGTATCTGGGTGAGATTCTGCCTGATGTTTTAGGCGACGAGAATCTTAAAAGCGATCCGATTCATCCTAATGCGGCCGGTTATCGGCAAGTTGGGTTTCAAGCTGTGGCTGATGTGATTCGACAAGCCCAGTGACCGCATGAATTAGCGAGTACATCATCGCTGTTCACCAGGGTTGCGTTGTATGTTTCACGTGAAACATTTTCATAAGTACGCAGCATCCATCTTATCGCCAGTCAATTAGGTATGTTTCACGTGAAACATCAGCTGGCATTCAGGATGAACTTTTCCTGCACTCAGAATTACGCATATGTTTCACGTGAAACATTAGCTAATAAACCATAATCCTTGATGGTACAGTCATGCCAGCAGAACAGAGAAGTTCTGCTATCTTTAGAAGATCATCATAATAAATGGCCAGAGGAGGTCCTGCCATGCCCACAAAAACACTGAATATCGGTCTGGTCGGTTACGGTTTCATGGGGCGCGCGCACTCGAATGCATATCACAAGGTCAATCATTTTTTTGATCTGAGTATCAACCGGTACTGCAAGCGGTGTGCGGGCGTAATCAACCGCAGCCGAGGAGTTCGCGGCGCTGGGGCTGGCGTTCAGTGGAAACCGGATTGGCGAAAACTCATCGAACGGCCGGATATTGATGCGATCGATATCAGCGGACCGAACGATCTGCACCATGATATTGCGATTGCCGCTGCTCAGGCGGGCAAAATGATTTTATGCGAAAAGCCGCTCGCCCGAGACGCCCAGGAAGCAGCGGCGATGGTCGCTTCGGTGGAAGAGGCCGACGTGCCGAATTTCGTCTGGTTCAATTATCGTCGTGTGCCAGCTGTCGCACTGGCGCGGCAGATTGTTGCTGAAGGCCGTTTGGGGCGGATATTTCATTATCGTGGTGTGTATCTGCAGGATTGGGTGATTAACCCGGAACTGCCGCAAGGCGGCATGACCTTATGGCGTCTGGACAAAGCCAGTGCCGGCTCCGGTGTACTGGGTGATCTGCTGGCGCATGCTTTCGATCTGGCGTTGTGGTTGAATGGTCCGATCACGTCGCTATCCGCAGCGATGGAAACGTTTGTCAAAACCCGCAAACATGTCGATACCGGGAAGCCCATGCCCGTCGATGTTGACGATGCCTGTGCGGTTATCGCCCGTTTTGCCAATGGTGCGCTGGGCACGTTCGAGTCCAGTCGCTATGCGCGGGGGCGGAAAAATCAGAATGCTTTCGAGATCAATGGTGAACACGGTTCACTGGCCTTTGATCTGGAAGACCCGCATCGCTTGCAGTTTCTGGACCATACAGATCCGGCCCATTTGCAAGGATGGCGCAATATTCATGTCAGTGCGTCAGAGCATCCCTATTGCGCCAACTGGTGGCCGCCGGGTACGACCCTGGGTTATGAGCACACGTTTATTAATGCGCTGGCTGATTTTCTGCAGGGATTGCAACGTGGTGAACTTGTACAGCCGGATTTTCGCAGTGCGTTAAAGGTCCAGATTGTTTGCGATGCGGTTGCTCAGGCTGCTGTTGAGCAGCGCTGGGTGAATGTGCCAAGCTAGCCTATAATTAAATAACCCCAAAGAGAAAAGAGGAGAAAACCACCATGCCACAGACTGTTTTCAATAACGTTCAAATACTCGACTGTTCCGGTGCGCTGCCCTTTAATGGCAGCGTACTGATACAGGGTAACCGCATCAAAAAAATTGCCCGTGAAGGCCAGAGCCTGGAGCACGAGGCCGGTACCGAAGTCATCGATGCTGGTGGTGCCACATTGATGCCGGGACTGGTGGAGTCACATGCGCATCCCAGCTTTGCCAACACGGCAACACTGGAAGCATTGGGTGATATTCCGCCGGAAGAGCACACCTTGCTTACGATGCGACATGTCAAGCTGATGCTGGATCAGGGTTTTACCAGCTTGAACAGTGCTGCGGCAGCCAAGCCAAGACTGGATGTGGTAATCCGCAACGCTATTAATAATGGTGAGATTCCGGGTCCGCGCATGTTGGCGGCTACGCCTGAATTAACCGTTTCGGGCGGGCTCGGTGATGTCCGGCTGTACCATCATGATCGTTGGACATTTGCCATCGTATGCGATGGCCCTGATGAATTCCGTCGGGTTGCCCGCGAGATGTGCCGCGAGGGTGTCGATACGCTCAAAATAAACCCCTCAGGCGATGAATTCGTGCCTTTCGCCAAAGCTCACCAAACGGTGATGAATGAAGCCGAAGTTGAAGCCGTCTGTGAAGTGGCCCGGTCCCGCGGCAAGCGGGTAGCCTCGCACTCGCGCAGTGCTGAATCAGTCAAAATGTCGGTCCGCAACGGGATCGACATCATCTACCACGCCACACTGTGCGACGAAGAAGCTCTGGATATGCTGGAATCCGTGAAAGACACAGTATTCGTGGCACCCACTCTTGGTGTCACCATTACCACCCTGTACGAAGCCAGTGACTGGGGGATTACCACCGAAATCGCCGAGAGCCTGGGTTTGCGGCGTGAACTGGACGTCGCCATTCCGAATATGCTTGAACTGAAAAAGCGAGGCGTACGTATCCTGCCCGGCGGTGATTACGGCTTTGCCTGGAACCCGGTCGGCAATAACGCCCGCGATATTGAACATTTCGTCAATTATCTGGAGTTTTCCCCGATGGATGCGATTCTGTCGGCAACCAAGCTCGGCGGCGAGATCATGATGATGGGTAATGAGCTGGGGATGATCAAGGAAGGCTATCTGGCCGATTTGCTTCTGGTTGATGGTAATCCACTGGCCGATGTCAGTATTTTGCAAGACCGTGATCGCTTATTGGGCATCATGAAAGACGGCAGCTTTCATAAGCGGCCTGATGCTGAGCGGCTGGCGCAGCGGCAGGCAAGCGCTGCCTGATCAGGCAGATGTCTTCCAGTCGCTTACATATCTGTCTAACCTGTGTCCGAGACCGTCCGCTGGCTGCGGGCGAGTCTTCGTTGGGCCGCCAGTTATTGGACGCTGTGCAGCAAGAGCTGGCGCGGACTGGTCGCGTGATAGAATTGCGTGCCATGCATTGCCTGAACGGGTGCCGCAGTCCGTGTAATGCGGCGTTTCGGGGCGGGTAAATACAGTGTGCGCTTTAGCCGGTTACTGCCGGCCGATGCGCCGGCGCTGCTGGAGTTTGCCCGGTACTACGCATCGTGCGCTGATGGCATGGTGCCGGCTGCAGACTGGCCGCAGAATCTGCAAGGTAAACTTACTGCACGCACACCACCAGCACGAATGCTGCGGGTCGATCAGACAGATTGTAAATAGATCCCATATAAATACGCTGATCCAATAGCCAGTGATGCCACCACCAGCAAGGTGATCAGTACAATAATCGCAGCCCGGATCAGCTTCGAAACAGGTTGCCCCGGGCGGCATAAAGGCACCAGATTAAAGGCCAGCCCGCCCAACACTACCAGCCCGGCACCAACACCGTACAGTTTCAGACTGAACGGCTGAAAAATGAAAACCAGTGCTACCAGGCACAACCCGATAATGGCATATTCGATGCTGCGGGCGGTACCTACCGACATGCCTTTGGCATGCTGCTCTGTTGCCATATTAAACGCCTCCTACCAATTCGCCCTGTGTATTGAACAGCAATATCTGGCCAGGCCCACAGCGCAAGTGCACCCGTTCACCAACTGCCGGTGCTTGCCCGCGGCGCAAAACCACGCGTAAATCGTTACCCTCCTCGAGCAGATGTACCAGGGTTTCCGCTCCCATTGGTTCGATAATGTCGGTGACCGCACTCAAGGTATCCGGGCCGGATTCAGAGGCTAATTCAAAAGCGCGCGGCCGGATACCTAAAGTCAGTGGTGCACCCGGCTCCAGCTGTGCTACGGCTGGATTGAGTGGAAGCCATATCTGCTGTTCGCCCATCTGAAAATGAGCCCTGTTGTCGCGTCGTTCCAGCAGAGTCACTTCCAGCAGATTCATTTGCGGGGTACCGATGAACCCGGCCACGAATAAACTGCGCGGGCGGGTAAAAATCTCGTGCGGTGTAGCAACTTGCTCCAGCACACCGTCGCGCATGACCGCAATCCGATCCGCCATGGTTAAGGCTTCCAGTTGATCGTGGGTGACGATAACCGTGGCTTTGGATAAACCTGACAACACTTCTTTGATCTGGCCGCGCATGGTCTGGCGCAGTTCAACATCGAGTCGACTCAACGGCTCATCGAACAGAAAACATTGCGGATCGCGGATGATAGCCCGACCTACTGCAACGCGTTGTTTCTCACCTTCGGCCAACTGGTTGGGCAAGCGCTTGAGAATACCGTCCAGTTCCAGGGTTTTGGCCGTTTGTTGCACGCGCTGACGAATCTCGGCGCGCGAGATTTTTTCAGCATGCAGTGGATAGGCCAGATTTTCAGCGACGGTAAGACTGGGATACAAGGCATAAAACTGAAAAGCCATGGCAACATTGCGCTGGCGTGCCTGCAGTTCATTAACCCGCTGACCACCCAAAATAATATCGCCTTCGGTGGCTGTTTCCAGCCCTGCCACCATGCGCAGGGTAGTGGTTTTACCACAACCGGAAGGGCCAAGCAGACACAGAACCTCGCCGGCGGCGATTTCCAGATCCAGTTTGTTTACGGCAGCCAGTGCGCCGAAATGCTTGCTGAGTTGTTTTAATTGAATGGTAGACATCAGCGTTTGATCGTACCGAAAGTTACACCACGCAGTAGATGTTGCTGCAAGGCAAACGTCACTACGAAAACCGGAATTAAAAACAGGGTTTCGATAGCCGCCAGCAGGCCCCAGCGTACCCCGATATCGCCGCCGATGGTTTGCGCCATCGCGACCGGTACAGTGCGGGTTTCGACGCCGGTAAGCAGCAACGCGAACAGGAATTCATTCCAGGTCAGAATCAGGCCGAAGACTGCTGTAGCGGCAATACCGGCTTTCACCTGGGGCAGACAAATAGAGAAAAACACTTTGCGATCACTGCTGCCATCCATGCGGGCCGCATCCTCGACATCACGTGAAAGCTCGTCGAAAAAGCTTTTCATCATCCACACGGTAAATGGCAGATTAAACGCGGTATAGAGCAGAATAATACCGATATAGGTTCCGCTCAGGCCCGCTACCCGGAACATCAGAAAGATCGGGATAATCACCACAATAGGCGGCAGCATGCGGGTGGTCAGAATCACGAATAAATAGGTATCGTTGCCACGCAAGGGGTAACGCGAAAACGCATACGCGGCCAAAGTGCCGATAATGATCGCCAATAAAACACTGATACCTGCGATAAAAATCGAGTTAAAGAAAAACAGATCGAAGCCTGTGTCTACCGCTTCCTGCCCTTTGATATAGGTGCGGCTGAAGACACCGATAAAGTTCTCCAGTGTCGGTGTAAAAAACCACTTCGGTGGTACGGCCAGTGCGTCATTATGGGTTTTGAATGCGGTCAGAATGATCCACAGCACCGGGAAGAAATAAATCAGGCTGACGATACCTGCCAGGGCTGTACGGCCCCAGCCGGCATGACTGACGCTGTGTTTGTTCGATGCCCAAAATGCCATATCAGGCCTCCCGCGTCCGGCGGTTGACGAAATACAAATAGAGATTAGTCAACACGATTACGATAAATAGCAGAATATACGCCAGTGCCGAGGACTGGCTGGTTTTGAAATACTGAAATGCCTGCCGGTATACGTAAACGGCGATGGTTTCGGTTGAGGTGCCAGGGCCGCCTTCGGTGATCAGAAACACCACGTCGAACAGTTTGAACGATTCTATGGTGCGAAAGAGCAACGCCAACAGCAGCAAACCCCGGATATAGGGGAATGTAATTGTCCAAAACCGTCGCCACCAGGATGCCCGGTCGATTTCAGCCGCTTCGTAGAGATATTTCGGCACACTGACCAGCCCTGCCAGAACGAGCAGCATGACAAACGGTGACCACATCCAGGCATCGGCAAAGACTATCGCGATGATGGCACCGGCAGGGGAATCGATCAAAATAAAGGGTTCGCCGGTAAACACGCGCACGGCCTGACTCAACAGGCCGAAAGTAGGCTCGTAGTAATAGCGGAAAAACGCCCCGACAGCGACAAAACTGAGCATCATCGGGGTTAGTACCAGCATGAGTAAAATCCGCCGGCCTGGAAAATCTTTTTCGAACAGCAGTGCCAGTAAAAAACCAACGATCATCTGGGCTCCAACAGTCAGCGCGACAATCAGGGCCGTTGTCTGCAAACTTTCCCAGACAGCACTGTCGGTGAGAATTTTTTCATAGTAATAAAAACCCGCAAAGCGGGGTGGTGCCAGACGGCTGGCGCGGTAATGAAAAAAACTCAGCCCGAACGACCACATCAGCGGGAAAATATTCATCAGAAACAACAGAGCCAGCGCCGGTGCCACCAGCAGGCCGCCGGTATAACGGCCCCAGGCATTGACAACCAGGGTGAAGCAAACCAGCCCTGCTGCTGTCAGGCTGACCCAGAAGGCAACATCCAGCGGCAGCAGCCAGATCGATAGCGGGATAATAAGCAGTGCGGCCACAAGTGCCAGTCGCCAATTATTCCAGGCAAAGGTATACCAAGGTGTTTTAGTGCTCATTAATGAGTGAATAGCTGCGTGGGCAATATAGCCCACCCTGTCTGCTGCCTCCTCCTGTTGGTGGATGGAGGCGCAAGCCAGGGTGGAAACTCAGAAGGGGATTATTGAATCCGCCCCGCTTCTATCAGAAGCTCTTCCTGAAAATCGGCAATCGTGTCCAGGGCTTCTTTAGCGGATTTCTGGCCAGTGATGGCGAGATCGAATTCCTGTTGTTGTTCTACCAGTAACTCAAAAAACTCGGGGATATGCCAGACATCGCGTTGCCAGTCCAGACTTGGACCGAAGGCGTGATTCCAGGGCCGGAAGGTGTTGTATTCGGGGGTGTTGTGCACACTGCGCAAGCCGCTCTGGCCGCCGGCCTGGGCAAACATCGTCTGCACGTCTTTGGATAGCCACCATTTCACGAACGCCAGGGCCTCTTGCAGCATGGTGTCTTCGGTCCAGGTGGTAATGATAAAAGGCTGACCACCAATATTGGACCAGCGGCTAATCTTGCCGTCATCGCCCTTCAGGCCGGGCATCATGGCAAAATTTACTTTGTCCGCGACTTTCGAGGTTTCCGGGGTGATAGCGGATTCGCCAAAGCCGATCCACTGGACAATCCAGGCGACTTTGCCCTCACGGAACAATTCATCAACCTTGAAAATATCCATGGTGCCGGTTTTGACAACGGGTGGCATGTACTGCAGTAGTGACAGATAATGCTCGAAGCCGGCCACCGAGGCGTCACTATTGACAACCCCCTGGGCATGGCCTTCAGGCTCTTTGGTTTCATCCCAGATATCGCCGCCGTGCTGCCAGATAAAGCTATTAATCTGCATGGAACTGAAGTCATAGCCTTTGCCGGCCTGGTAGGCAAGGCCATAGAAGTCGTCATCCAGTGGCTGTCCTGCCAGCTGCTCACCTTGCGGGCGGGTGAGAAACTCGCCGAAATCTTTCACCATGCTCCAGTCGGTGTTATTCATTTCCTCTGGCGTACACGGTAATTTATAGCCGTACTTGGCCTGAAATGCCTGCTGCTCACCTGCATCGCAGAAGACGTCTTCGCGGTAATACACCACCAGAACGTCGGGCATCTGCGGGAAACCGTAATAATTCGGGGTTTTGTGCGGATAAGTCGAGTAGGCGTCCACCAGATTGGGATGCAGATCCTCGAAAATGGCCTGCAGTTCGGGATCGGCATCAATGAACTCATTGAGCTTTCTGTAGTAGCCACCTTCGATAAAGGCACCCAGCCACTGGCTGTCAGACACCGCCATATTGTATTTTTTCTCGCCGGAGGTCAGCGAGGCAGCCAGGCGCTCATAGTAATTTGGCCAGGGAATAAAATCGGGCTCCAGCGTGACCGTATTACCACTGGCCGCCTGATAGTGTTTGTCAGCCAAATCTTTCATGATACGGGTGGGCGGCCAGTCCGGCACCGCCATACGCAGTACGATATCTTCGGCACATACAGCAAACGAGCTCAAAGCCGCGGCGGCGGCGATAAACGAAGCACTGACTTTTAACGCGAATGGCATCGTGTTTTCTCCTGCAGTGGTTGGTGGGGCATGGCGGTATAGCCGCTGCTCAATATCTATTTATAATCTGTCCATAAGCTGCTGGCTCAGGACGGGTTTTAACGGACGGCGGTGCCGGTGTCGGCGCTGAAAACATAAGTGTGCGCCACGTCGAGTGTCAGCTCAATCGTATCGCCAGTCCGGTAACGTATAGCCTGTTCTTCCGGTAAGACCATCCTAAACAGGCTGTCACGCGCTTCCATATCAAGTACCGTAATATCGCCGAGTGGTTCGGTTAGATGCACACGGGCCTGAAAGCGCATTGGTGAATTGGAATCGGCCGGTTGTACATCGTGTGGCCGGAATCCGAATAATAAGGATTCGCCTTGCTGGAAATCGCGTAAAGCCGTTGCCCAGGGGCCTTGCTGGAATTCACCGAAGGCCAGGCTGATGGTTTGATCATGGCGCAGCGTGGCCGGTAACAGATTCATTTTGGGTGACCCTACCATGGTGGCGACAAAGGTGTCGTCGGGGGTGTCGTAGAGCTCATCCGGTGTGCCTGTTTGTACGATATGGCCGTTTTTCAGTACGGCGATACGCTGGCCCATGCTCAGTGCTTCCAGCTCATCGGGCGTTGCATAGAGCAGGGTCATGCCCAGATCACGGTGCAGTCGCTTGAATTCAGCCCGGGTTTCGTGGCGCAGTTTGGCGTCCAGATTGGTAATGGGCTCATCCAGCAGTAATAAGCGTGGTTCGCGAATCAAGGCCCGACCGATAGCAATACGCTGCTGTTCGCCACCGCTGGCGGTTTCCGGTTTGCGTTTGAGCGTGTGACCGAGGCGCAGCATCTCGGCGATTTTATCGACTTTACGCCGGATTTCAGCGCGGCTGAGCCCAGCCTGACGCAACGGATACGCCAGATTATCGAAGATGCTCAGGTGTGGATAAAGCGCAAAACTCTGAAACACCATAGCCATCGGACGACCTTGTATGGGTGCATGGGTGATATCCTGGCCGTCAAATACGATCTTGCCGGCATCGGGTTTTTCGATACCCGTAATGGCTCTTAAGGTGGTTGTCTTACCACTGGCGCTCGGTCCCAGCAGTACGAAAAATTCGCCATCAGTGATCTCCAGTTGCAGATCCTGCAGGGCGATTACGTCACCAAAGCGCTTATGCAGGCCGGAAATTTCCAGCAACATGAAATGCCCCCACTCCTCATCAGGTTTTTTGTAAGCTGACTGGCAGCTGTATTTTGACTAAAGCTTAGCAGATATTTTCTGTTTTGCGCTCAGAATTGATCGGTGTCATCTTCTTCTTCGTCTTCCCAGGAATAGCGTTTTAGCGGTGGTTGATCATACTGGCGGAAATAAATCGCCAGCAACAGGCCGATAAGCGCTGCCGCTAAATGGGTCTCCCAGGAGATACCGGGCTGGGTTGGAAATACTCCCCAAACCAGTGTGCCGTAAAGAAAATATACCAGCATGGATGCCGCAATGGCACGTGCGTCACGGCGGATCAGGCCAGCTGTGAAGATATACACCGCGAGGCCATAAACCAGCCCACTTGCGCCGATATGGATAGAGGGTCTGGCACCTAACCAAACTACTATGCCGGTGCCGAAATACACCACTCCGAACACTTTGAGGGCCGCATTGGGGTACAGATAGAGCAAACCGGTAAGCAGTACGATCAGCGGTAAGCTGTTCGAAATCAAATGCCCCGTACTGCCGTGCAGCAAGGGAGCCCATAATATTCCCCAAAGTCCGTCCAGCTGACGTGGTCGCAGCCCGAAACGTGCCAGATCCAGCCCGAACAACCCGTCAAGCAGGTGGATTATCCCCAGCAGCAAGACAAAGCCCAGTGCCAGTTGGAATGCCAGACGGAAGTTCAGGCGCGCACGCGCAGAGTTGGTATAGGCGGGGTCAGGTTTGGAAAACTGCATGAGGATAGTGTAAAGAAACCCCGCTCGAATGCCCAGATGCGGTTTGCAGCAGAGGGCGGGATAGTCGTTATCTAAATCTAACTCTGGATGCTATGCACCAGGGCGAAAAAACTGCCGTGCTGTTTCCACCATTAAGGCCGGCTGTTCGGCATGCAGCCAATGACCGGCACCCGCCACGGCCTGAAATTGTGCGTTAGGGAAATAGCGTTCGATGGCTGCTGTATAACGGGGCAGAACGTAATCGGAGTTCTCACCATACAGAAACAGCGCCGGCCCGGCGTAATGGGTATTCAGCTCGGGAAAACCAATCAGTGCCGGCATGGCTTCACGCAATATCGGCAGATTAATTCGCCAGCGAAAAGTACCGTCCTGCTGCACCAGATTTTGCAGTAAAAACTGACGGACGCCGTCCTCCGGAATAGCCTCGCGCAGGGCCTGATCTGCCTGACTGCGACTGCTGAGCGCAGTCAGATCCAATTGCAGCAAGGCGTCGATAAACGGTGCATGGGTATGTGCATAAGCAACCGGCGCAATATCCACCACCACTAACCGGGCGACCAGCTCGGGACGGGTCAACGCCAGGGTCATGGCGGTTTTGCCGCCCATACTATGGCCAATGATATGCACGCTGCCCAGCTCGTGTTGCGCGATAAAACGGGCAACATCATCCGCTAAGGCGGGATAGTCCATTGTATTGTCCCAGAATGAGGCCCCATGATTGCGTAAATCCAGGGTGAATACAGGCTGTTGCGTGCTGAGTTGGCGGGCAATGGAACGCCAGTTGGTGGCTGAGCCGAACAGGCCGTGCAGTATGAGCAGAGGAGGCTGTTGGTCGGAGGCTGCCGGATCGCTGTAGTGCGTAAAATTGAGGTCGGATGTTGTCGCGTTCATCGTTGAGGTTTCCACCGTGCTAGAGCTGAAAGTCATTATATTTGCAATGATACTCTGCCAAAAAACTGTGACCAGAGTCCGCTGGTAATAGCTGTTGATCCAGGGCGTGAAAATTTTGAAATTACGACTAAACTTGATGGAACAGCAAAGTATGAGCGCTTGCTTGAGCAACAATCGGGAAACCAAATAGAGGATAATATGGAAGATAATAGGGCTAGGCTATCGGGTTTATTGCCACTCTACGCACTGTTTGTCGCTATTGCACTGACGATCAGCGTTCCTGCCAGTGTGTTCGCGCAGCAATTTCAGGCACCAGCCACTGCGAAATTGCAAAAAAGCCAGCTACCGGCCCATCTGCGCAAGCTTGATACAGCGCTATATCAAGCCTGGCAAACGGTTGGTGTACTGCCCGGCAAAAGTACTGTTTTATCCCCGGTGCTTAAAATGGATACGCAGCACCGCGCCCATATTACGCTGCGAGTGTATGCCATTACCGATGCTTTACTGCAGCAATTGACCGCGCTGGGGTTCGAGCTGGAAGCAAGCACGCAAGGCCTGCCGATAAGCGCGAACCTGCACTCTATCGTGGGTTGGGCCAGTCTGGCGCAACTGGATGCCATCGCCCGGTTGCCAGCGATATTCCATATTCGTCCAACCCTGGAACCTATCCTGCATACCGGCAGTGTCAACAGCGCTGGCGACAGTATCCTCGGGGCCGCCCAGCTACGGGCATCGATCGGTGTGAGTGGCAGCGGGCAAACGGTTGGCGTGCTTTCCGATGGTGTGGATCATCTCGGCAATGCCCAGGCCAGTGGCGATCTGCCGGCCAGTGTCGGGGTATTGAGCAACACGCTGGGATGCCTGGCTGCAGGGACGGACTGCAGTTGTCCGACCAACACACCTAACTGTGACGTTAAAGACGAGGGCACTGCGATGCTGGAAATTGTCCATGATCTGGCACCCGGTGCACAGTTGTTGTTCAGCGATGCGGGGGCGTCGCCGGAAGCTTTCGCGCAGCGCATTTTGGGTCTGCGAAATGCGGGTAGCTCCATCATTGTGGACGATATAGGCTGGTTCGGCTCACCGTATTATGAAGATGGCATCATCGCGCAAACCATTAACAGTGTGACACTGAACAATGATATTGCTTATTTTTCTTCAGCAGGTAACCAGGCTCTGGAGCACTATGAAAGCTTTTTCAACGATACCAGCGGGAATGGTTTTCATGAGTTCAGCGCCGGTGATGATAGCTTGGGCTTTATTTTACCTGCCGGCGCGACCGCTGTGGTTTTTCTGCAATGGAATAATAAATGGGGTTCAGCTAACGATGATTACGATCTTTTAATTGCTGACCAAAATTTTCAGATTCTTGCCGAAAGTACCAATACCCAGAATGGAACAGGCGATCCCTTCGAAGTCACCGGTATCGTTAATACCAGCGATAGCGAGATGCTTTTTAATATCGGTGTCAAAAAATTCGCGGGGGCGGATCGTGAGTTTACGATACTTCTGCGCAATGCCAGCGCGCAGGAATATATTTCGGCGGGTGGCATTACCGGTCATCAGGCCGCTGAACATTGTCTCGCTATCGGCACGATCAACGCCCAGGACGCCGCTACGAATGATATCGCACCCTACAGCAGCCAGGGCCCGTCCCGTATTTACAGTTACGATGGTGCCGGCAATCCGGTTGGTTTTACTGATCGGCTCAAACCGGATCTGACAGCGATTGATGGCGTTCTGGTCACCGGGGCCGGCGGTTTTGGTGTTGCTGATCCGAATGGCTCCAGCAACCGGCTGTTCTTTGGCACTTCAGCTGCTGCGCCGCATGCTGCCGCCATCGCAGCCCTGGTTCGTGCAGCAGCGCCGCAACTATCGGCGACTCAGGTCGCACAGGTATTGCGTAGCACGGCGCTGGATATTGGTACGGCGGGGTTTGATTTTGTCTCTGGCTCGGGCCGGATCGATGCACTGGCAAGTGTACAGCAGGTCTGTCCTGTGTGTTTTCAAAGCAGCGGCAGCAGT
>JAWKZG010000013.1:0-192450 GCA_041396125.1 Gammaproteobacteria bacterium
GACTGGTACTCATACAGTAGACCACGTCAATGTGCTTCGTGCGATCAAACGCTATTTACGCAAGCGACCCCAGACTCACTTACCGTGGTTGACCGTGTCGGAACGGGGCGAGCCGATGACGCGCAAAGGGATGTGGTATCTGGTGCAGACGATCGGCGAACGCTCTACACTTCCCCTTCCCTGTTCACCCGCACATGCTCCGGTATGGATGCGGGTATGAAATCTTAGAGTGCACGGGTGATGTGCGTTTGGCGCAGGAGTATCTTGGACACAAGGATATCAAGAACACCACGCGCTATACGCAGGTCTCTACGAGGCGGTTTGATCGGATTTGGAGGTAAGAAATTTTTTTGTCACATTGTTCTTCAGCAAGAAATAGTCATTTACTGTAGGAAATTTAGAATGAAAAACCATGACAATAGAAAGCAAAGACTTATATCTCATCTAAAAAAAATAGAGAAGCGTGAACCTGAAATTGATTCGCCATGTTGGAAAAAAATATTATCTATATGCGATTGGATGTTTAATAAAAACCCTGACATATATATTGATTTTGATAACACTAGAAAAGATAATAAAATCATTTTTTGTTGGCAACAAAAATAAAAAATTCATGATTATAAATCCTAAAATAGCTTCACCAAATTTAGAATTTTCAGAAGAATTTATACCAAAAATTATGACTAGATTTGGTGAACGTGGAAAATGGTTTTATATTAAAGGAGAAAATGTTGCATCTTTGACAGAAAAAGAAATAAAAGAAAAATTAGTAAAAAAAGCTATTTCTAAATTTATAGGAAAATCATTACTCTGTTATGGATCAAAAAATGATTCTAAAAAACCCACTAATAACAATTCTAATTTCAATAAGAACAATGAACAAAGCTCACTAACCACAAAATTTTCTGAAATCCTTAAAAATACAAAAGAGACTGAAAAACTCGCAATTGTTAGAAAAAGAATAGGACAAGATATTCTAAGAAAATATATTATAGAGGGATATGAACACAGATGCGCGATGTGTGATGTTGACGCTGATGAGGTTTTAATAGCAAGTCATATTATTCCTTGGAGCAAACAGGAAGAAACTCGGCTTGATCTTAGAAATGTAATTTTATTATGTGGAATCCACGATCAAGCTTTTGAAAATGAGTTTATTACAATAAAAAATGATTATAGGATTAAATTTTTAAAAATGCCTACTGGTTTAAATTTAATATTAAAAAAAATTACAAACAATAAACTAAGATTACCAAAATTTAAACACCTTTTTCCAAAGACAGATTACTTATATGAACACAGATTTTACAATGAAAACAAGGAATAAATCTCCCATAAATACCTAAACTCTTACAGGAACCCATATTATTTGATTTAATATGAGAAAAATTTGTAGCGAAATTGTAACCCTTTTTACCTACCTATGGTCGGTTGCCATGCCATGCCATGCCATGCCATGCTTCTTTCGTACTAAAGAAGTTTTAAAAACCCCTTATTGCATCTCATTACAAATAAGTCCAAAAAAAAATCGCTCATATTGGATTCCAGGGACGTGAAAGCATTATAGTAGTGTGATGACTATACAACCATTAACGATCCAAAACTTAGTCAGCAATGCCCAATGTTATGAAACCGTTAGAGCCTTGCGCTGGCCCGAAGGGGTACGCTGCCCGCACTGTGAATCATCGGAGGTGATCAAACGCGGCAAGGATGAAAGCCAACCCGAGCGTCAGCGCTATGACTGTAAAGCCTGTATGCGGCGCTTTGATGATCTGACGGACACGGTACTGGCGGGTCATCATCAACCGTTGAAGGCATGGATGGTATGTTTATATTTCATGGGCTTAAATCTATCCAATAGCCAGATTGCCCAGGAGCTGGGGTTGAACGAGTCGGATGTGCAGCAGATGACCGAACAGTTACGGGAGGGGATTGAACAAAAAAAAGCCCCTTCCGCTAGCCGGTGAGGTCGAAGTGGATGAAGTGTATCTCGTCGCCGGTCATAAGGGCCAGCCTGCAGCGGTTCAAGCCCAAGGACGCAAAGGGCGGCGCCGACGGCTTAAAGGAGCGCGTGGGCGCGGGACTCAGGCCACAGAAAAGCCGCCGGTGCTGGGGTTGATACAGCGCGGTGGCGAGGTGGTGATTCGGCTGTTGGAGAATGTCAAACAAGGGACGATTAAGCCGGTGATTAAAGCGAGGGTTCAGGCCGGTAGCCTGATCTACACGGATGAGTACCGCATTTATGATCGCCTGCCACAGTGGGGTTATGGCCATCAGAGTGTGAACCACTCCCAGGGGGAATACGCGCGTGATGACGATGGAGACGGTTTCTGTGAAGTCCATGTCAACACGATGGAAGGGTTCTGGTCGCTGTTGCGCTCGTGGCTACGCCCTCATCGGGGTATTTCGCAGGCGAAGTTGCCGTTATATCTGAGCTTTTTTGAGTTTGTACATAATGCCAGAGTCCGGGGCAAACAGCTCCTTCCAGAGCTGATTCGAACACTCGTCACTTAAGACCCCGGAATCCAATATGAGCGTATAGGTTTAACAGGGAAAATCGAAGTGGTGAATGATTACAGGTAGCCTTCTTTCGGACGAATTTTTATGTTTGCTTATTTTTTAATTGCAGCTCAAAATATTGCTCTGTTACTTTTGTTCCCCATTGCATTCCATCAGTTTCTTTTTTTATTTCAAAACCATGTTTTTCATATAAATGTCTAGCCGATTTCAATCCTTTAAATGTCCACAAATATACCATGTCATATGCAGTTTTCTCACAAAATGAAACAGCTTGTTCCATTAAAAAATTACCTACACCTTGCCCTTTAAGGGCATCTGACAAAATAAACCATCTAAAATGAGCAATATTCTCTTTTTCTGAAGAACCATCAATTGATAATGAGCCTTCTATTTTTCCGTTTACAGAAACAGACCATATACAATCTTTTTTGGGGTTATAATTATTAATAAAATCGGACATTTCACTTGCAACCTTGGTTTCAAACAAATGCCCAAAGTTCCAATTTTCACCATAATATAACGCATGTAATTCAACGGTCTTCCCAATTGATGGGGAGATTCGAGTTAAGACGTTGAAATGAACAAGCGGACGAGCCGTGACCATTGGTTGGCCACAAGGCTGGTGCGCGAGCTTTGGTTTTGCTGTCGTTCAGGCCACCAAAAAAAGTATTCGTGCATGTTTAGCCGACGTAAAGGCACGGTCGTTAAAGAACTCATAATGCTATTTCCTGGCTCTTGGCTTTTTCTGGAAGATATTCTGGGCAGCGGCTTCCAGATCGGCCAGTACTTCGTGCTGGGTAGCCAGAAACGCTTCAAAATCAGCCCGGTCAGAACCAGCTGCAATGTTGCCGTCGCCCAATAATCTGGCTTTGGCATAAGCCCGATATACGCTATTGACGACAGGGTGTCCAATACCTTGCTTACGGAATTTTTTCACCAGTACATTACCTTTGTGCGCATCCCAGAAGTCCTGTTCCAGAGCTTCTCGGGCAGAACTGCTCAATTCGCTTAATGCGGTATCCAGGCGCTGACGATAGTAGTCCGTTTCCAGCGACTTGAGCACATCTTGCGCCTGCTGTCGATTGGATTCAGCTTGCAGTTTTTCCCGTTCTGCTTTGCTGACATCTTCAGCAATTGTGACAGGTTTGGGGCGGTAATCATTCTGCAGGGCTTTGATTGTATAGGCCGGCAAATTACGGATTTTACCGGCACGATATTCGAATTCAACCAGATCCAGAATTTCATCGATGTATACAGCATCCACTGTTTTGGACCACTTGACGGCTGCGGTTTTACTTAGCCCAAACTGCATCAATCGATCCACAATTACTGATCCGGATTGGGTACTATCTGGCTCTTTCTCAGCAACGCTGTGCAAAGTTTCGGCAACTTTAGAGGCGTCCTCAATAGATTTATTTTCCAGCATGTCCTCACCCATTACAGTCATGATTTGCTCTTTGACCGACAAGGTGAGAGGCAGCTGCGGGTTATCTTCAATGAAAAAGCGCAATGCAATGATTTTTCGACTTTTCCGTTTGTACTCGACCGTAAGCTGGATATCAGATTGATGATTGATTTGTTTCACGGCAGCTTTGATCACGCGCTTGTTCAGATCCTTGAAATCTGAATACTCCCGCTCTTCGATACCCATCAGTTTTCGAAAAAGAGCGACCTCCCACCAGCCTGTGTTGCCGACAGCCCGAAACCGGCTACAATTTTCGTACAACGCCAGGGCGTGACCACTGGAGAATTTACGTTGAATTGCCAGATTGATGCGGGCATACACTTCAGGATTATAGAGTTTCTCCCGCAGCATTCGCCCATAGGCATAGCGGCAAACGCCGCCATGAATTTCTGCTTCAGCCAGCATGGTACTCACTCGCCAGACGTCCTTGCCATTAGCATCGAGCAGATTCCACTCAATCGCCGTTTCAGCCAGCCCGACCAGCGCTTTTTTAAGTACCTCATGATCCTTGCTATCGAATCCCGCGACAGTAGCCAGCTGGGTCACACTGATAACGTGAGTATCTTTGCTGAGCAGATCTTCATAAGCATTCAGCAATAAAACATTGGCAACTTTTCGCTGTAGCAGCGACAAGCGATTTCGGATATGAATTGCACCGACATGCTTTTTCAGCTCGCCAACTGAATCCGATAGCTCACTTTTTTTGCTGGGCATTCTAGCGTCTTCGGTACTGCCTGATGATGATCAGTAATCATAGCATATAGGTGGAATAATTTATCTACCAGCGTCCACTTTTCATCAGGCCTAACATCGTCACCCTGTAAACGTCCACTTTTTCCGGTGTACCGGTCAATCCTCCTCCCCGTAAATGTCCACCTTTTGAAAATCTCGCCATCGGGTTTTCCGTGTTAATGGTCATGGTTCATATCACTAAGGCACTGCCTGCCCGGCATTTATAACGTCTTGCTATCGGTCTTACAAAATGCCCCGTAAATGTCCACCTTTCAGCCCCGTAAACGTCCACCTTTCGTATAAAAATCCGATAATCCCCGTAAACGTCCACCTTTCGCCCCGTAAACGTCCACCTTTGCCCCCGTAAACGTCCACCTTTGCCCCCGTAAACGTCCACCTTTCGCCCCGTAAACGTCCACCTTTCGCCCCGTAAACGTCCACCTAACATGTTATAAAATTATGTTTTATAATGACTTTTTTGGTCCTAAACATCTTTTAAACTTTATTTAAACATCTTTTAAACAACAACAAAGAAAAAGATGTGTGTTTTCTTTTTTTCAATAAAAGGCTTTCTTTCTGCAATAACCACGTAACAGAAAATTCATTGCTGACAAACGATAAAATGTACGGCAAAGTAGTACCCTGAATCAGTTTCAATACTCCCAACAGACCTGCCCGACAGCAGCGTAAGCACCAGCAAGGCATTGACGATGGCGTTGTATGAACTTATTGAAAATAATGAAGATTGGCTGATCGACCACATTATTGACTACGCTAAACACAATGGTTATTTTCAATACACACCGACGCTTGCCCGCGCCTGGCGGGAGTCGATTGTTGGTCTGAATGAGGAATTGCTAACGGCTATTCGCTGTCATGCTGAACTCTTACCCATGGCTGCAGATGACGACTATCGCCAGGATCCGTTTTGCCAGTTTGCCCTCTGTTCCGGGCGTCGGCATCGAGCTCGCGGGGTTACTCTGCAGCTGTTTCTCAGCCTGATGAAGTATTTCCGTAAAACTTATCTGGATCTGGTTGAGATCAGTGATTTTGGACGATCCACCCAAGCCCGCTACCGAGCATTTATCGAGCGATATTTTGATCGCCTGGAGGTTGCATTGAGCGCCGACTGGGCGACGACTGAAGAGGCTGCGGCAATTGCCGAGCTGACGGCGAAAAATCGCGACCTTGCTAATGAGAAAGACAAATATCTGACCATTTTCGAGAGTATCCAGGACCCGGTTTTCATACTGGATAATGCCGGGCGGATTGAAAACATGAATGCGGCGGCCTGGCGGCTGTTAGGTATCAACGGGGAGCCTGGAGAATTGTATTATCGTCGCGATGGACAATTTCCAGCCCGCGAGCAGATCGAGGCACAGCTAACGGATTTATCGCTGCAAGACAACACGACCGTTACATTGCAGACGCCGCTGGGACAGCGATCATTCGATATCCGACGCCGGGAAATCCTCGATATCGGCAATAAATACTCTGGCTCGGTTGTCATTTTCAATGATGTCACTACACATTTGCAGGCACTGGAAAAACAGGCACAGGCCAACCGTATCAAAACATCTTTTCTGGCTACCGTAAGTCATGAGATACGCACGCCCATGAATGGAATTCTCGGCGCTGTTCACCTGCTTCTGGATGGTTCCCTCAGTCCACAGCAGCAGTCTTATGCCGAAGCCATCGCACGCTCTGGCAAACGGTTGCATGCGTTCATCAATAATGTGCTCGATTATTCAAAAATTGAAGCAGGTCGGCTGGAGTTGGAAATCAGCACTTTCTCGATCAGCGAGACGCTCGATAATGTGATTGCCATCATGGCTCCGCAAGCGACCGAGCTTGGGCTGGCCTTGCACCTTGACACCAGCGCCCTGCCGAAAACTACCGTGAGTGGTGATCCCGGTAAACTGCAGCAGGTTCTGCTGAACCTGATCAGTAACGCACTCAAGTTTACAGAACGGGGACAGGTTCGGGTGCGGGTGCAGCTGGAGCCTCTGGATCAATTCCGCTTTATTGTTGAAGACACAGGAATCGGTCTGGGCGCGTGTACCATTGAGCGCTTATTTGAGCCTTTTACCCAGTTTGGTGGTGCCTTGGCGGATCGGGATCAGGGATCCGGTCTTGGTCTGGCTATCTGCCGTCATTTGGTGGAAGCAATGGGTGGTGAAATTGGTGCCTATCCAGGTACAGGCAAAGGCAGTGTGTTTTGGTTTCGGGTGCCGCTGCCTCAATCGGTATCGACGCCATTAAAGACAGATGAAAACGGCGAAGCGCCAGCGATTATTTCCCCTTAAAGCTATTGCTGGTTGAAGATGACAGATTAATCAGCTGGTTACCAGTGGCTTGCTGGAGCGTGAGGCATCAGGTTATTATTGCAGGAACCGGCACCGACGCGTTGCGGCTAGTCAGCGAAGCGGAGCCGATTGACCTCATTTTGCTGGATATTCGCTTACCCGATATGGATGGGTTTGAGGTGGCACGTTCAATTCGGGAACACCTGGCAGAATCTATTCCCATCATTGCAATGACCGCCCATGCCAGCGCGCGGGAAGTGAAACCAGTGGGCCTATCGATGCCTCGATAATCAAACCTTTTCATCCGCGATGAGTTATATCGCATGCTGGCTGTTTTGCCCATGCGACCGGTAGCAGTTGCCCTGCCAATGACGCATTACAGCCACCGCTGCAGTTATTGGACGAGGCCGTACTGCGTGAGCACCTGACCATGCTGGGTTGCGAGCGCACCCGGAAAATCGCCATGCGTTCCGGCAAAGCTGCAGCAGTAATGACCGAATTATTTATCAACTGCCGCCAGTGACCACAAGCGTGCTGCTGCTACTGCCCACCGTCTGCGCAGTGCCTGCAGTGGTGTAGGGTTGCAACACCTTGCGCAAGCTGCCGCACGCGTGGAAACAGCGGCCAATGAGCAAGCTGATCTGACGTTTTATCTGGCTGATTTGAAAAATAAAAAGAAACGAACGTCTCGACAAGCGCTGGAGCAGTTCTGGCAGACAATCAGCACACCTGGCATTAGAGCCGAGGCAAGTTACAGCTCTGAACACTATCAGACCGAGTTCACACGGGCGGCAAGCCAAATAGCTTAACCCGTGCAACGTGACAATAAGCT
Organism: Gammaproteobacteria bacterium; assembly: GCA_041396125.1. Classification (GTDB taxonomy): domain Bacteria; phylum Pseudomonadota; class Gammaproteobacteria; order Competibacterales; family Competibacteraceae; genus JAWKZG01. Next base: position 7,856 of record JAWKZG010000013.1, read on the forward strand.
CAGGTGTTTTGGGGTTGTCACCCAGTTTATGGCGCAAGCGCCCTGGCTTTATCCACAGTCCAGATACCGGTGTCCAGTCGCGCTGGCTGATATGGTTCAAGAAGCGCATCACGGCTCATTGCCCGTCCGGCGTTGGCAACCAGTGCTGCCAATAAATCAAATTCAGCTCGCGTCAGCGGCGACATCACTGCCGTCGGGTGCAGTAGGCGCCGACGCTGCAGTTCAGGGTCCAGCCATTAAAGTTTTTACGTGCCGTTGCCGTGGTGGGACGGGAATCATAAGTGCGTACGCAACAGATTCTTCACGCGGACTACCAGTTCACGGGCATTAAAGGGTTTGATGATGTAATCGACACCTAACTCCAGCCCGACGATACGATCAATATCGCCTATGGCTTCTGAAGTGACGAAGATCACGGGTAAATCCGAATCACGGCGGATTTCACGCATCGAGGTTAAAACCGTCTTCATCCAGCAAACTACATCGAAGAGCAGTATCAGCTCGACCGGCAGCTTTGTAAAATTTGCCGGGCCCACTTGCAATCATAAGCCTCTTTACGCCGGCAACTGCTGCTCAAATATCCCACCAAGGTGGTGCAGGTTACAAGATGTCCATCAACAATAAGAACCGTGTAATTTTGAGACGCCTTCTCCTTTGTTTTGTACGTGATTTAACGACCCTGGTTTGCCGCCTGATGGGTTTTGCAATACGGGTCTGCCGGTCGTTCTGAGTGCTGCTGATCGCATCTATTGCCCACACTTCCCCCAATGCCCCTTCTGCTTGCTACAGAACCGCTTTGCAACAGGTTCATGGCAGGCATTTTCGGACTGAATTATTTTTTCAAAGCGTAGCAAAAGCCTGGGCTATATGGGAAAAAGGTGCTGTTTACATCCTGTTTACAATAATTTACCGCCTGTTTTCAGATCCCACAAATTACGTTTGTCTCTGTCTTAATACCAAAACCGTAAATCTCCAATCAGCCAGTTCGTTATAAACATGAGGAGGAGTGTATGTTCACACTCGATCAGCGTTTTCTGAGAAACAACACCAGCGTTGGCGTCATGACCGCTAATAACGTTTGGGCTCTCGATAAACTCCAACCCTGTCGGCGATACCTTGAATACCGGTATCCCTATCGGGATTGGGAGGATCTCTACTACAATGAATGGACCTGGGATCATATCCCGGCTATTCCGCGCATTGTATCAACTGCCTGAAACTGCGCTTTCAGGTGTTTGTCAAAGACGGAATTGTGTTGCGTGAAGAGCAGTTAACCCAGTATCCGCAAATCAACGAAAAAGTCCCCGACGCGAATCCGCGGGGCTGTCAGAAGGTTCTATCAATTCCGCTGCAATGCTGTAGGAAGGCCGCTTGCCGCTATCCGATGAAACAGGTTGGCGAACGTGGTGAGAGCAAATGGCAGCGTATCTCCTGAGATCAGGCCGCAACAGAAATTGCGGATAAAATTTATTGATATATTTGAAAAATACGGGCCGGCGCAGCTGTGACTGCGCGGCAGCGGTAACCCAAGAAGCCATGTGCGGTTGGCTACCCTACCTTTGCATCTTTATTGGGCGGTGTGCAACTGGACATTTACAGACGTCGGGGACCTGAATACCGGGGCGCATCCTTCTATGGCGATCCCCTGCAGGATTTTACCTCCGATGCCTGGTTTGGCGCCGATTACATCATGATGTCGCTGTTCAACCCCAATGTCACCCGCATTCGGATACCCATTATATCTGGGAGGCGCGCTGGAACGGGGCACGAGTGGTCAGTGTGGCACCGGACTACAACCCCAGCTCGATCCATGCCGATCTGTGGATTTCGATGCCGCCGGGTGCTGGCCCCTTTTTCAATATGTCGTTGGTACAGGTCATTCTGGAGGAAAACTCTACCAGGAAGCCTTCATCCGGGCAAAACCGATCTGCCGCTGCTGGTGCCGACGATAATCAAAGTTATTGCGTCAGAGTGATCTTCAAGCTGACGGCAAAGCGAATATTTTTATCTGTGGGACAGCCCGCGAACCCGGCCAGGCTGTAGAGGCACCGGGTTCCATGGGCAGTGAGATTAAAGCATTGCCTGGGAGATATCGATCCCGCTCTGGAAGGTCATTTTGGGAGTCAACGGCATCGGCGTACAGCCAGCGTTCGTCCACATGCGCGCCGAGGCCATGATTCACTCCGGAAGAGACCCAGGCCATCACCGGGGTGCATCCCGATATCGTGCGCCAGGAGGCGCGCAATATGGCCAGCAAGCTGATCTTTCTGACCGGGTTTAATGTTGGCCGTTACAGCAATGGTATTTTTACCGGTTGGTCGCAGGCTTTGCTGGTAGCGCTGACCGGACACGGGGGGCCGTCCGGCGGTATTGATACCTCTTGGGTTGAGTGGCACCAGCCGGCACTGACGAGTTTGTTACTGGCCGAATTCAAGCCTGGCTGGAGCCCGGTGGTCTGGGTGAGTTCATGCGTGGTGAGATGTATCACGAAGCCAAGCAACACTTCGACCAGGCCAAGCTCAAAGGCGGGTTGGCTTTGACGTCGATGATAGAAGTTCTTAATGCAGATGATTGATGAGAGCATCAATCAGCAGGGGATGCTTCTACGGCAAGGTCAAGGCCTGATTTCAATAGCCGATAATAAATTCCGCCGTAATAAAGGGGCTAATCGTTATCGCGAACGGATCCTGCACGGGGTTGAGGAACTGTTCGTTGACGTTAACGTGCGAATGGATTCGATACAATGTGGGCAGATTACCTGTTGCCGGCGGCCAGCCACTATGAGGCCTGGGATCTGCGCTCGGTCGGTTTCCACCGCTTTGTGAACGTCTTCACCGCGCCGGTTGATCCTGTCGGTGATGCCAAACCCGATTGGGACATCATGGCCTTGTTGACCCGTAAGATTCAGGAACGCGCTATCGAACGGGGTGTGGGGTCTTACCAGGATGGCGATGTCACCCGCGATTTACATACGATCCATGACGATTTCACCATGTCCGGCAAGCTCAACACGCAATACGATGCCACCCGCTGGCTGGTTGAGAACAGCCCGGAGATCAGTGAAACGCTGGAAGAAGGCGCAGAACGCGGTTTCTTCGTGATGAATGAGAAAGGCGGTTCGGCTCACACAACAATGAAACCGGATCAGCCGGTCAATCCCTTTGAGCATCAGGTGATTGATAAAAAGCCTTATCCAACCCTGTCCGGGCGAATCACTTTTTATGTTGACCATGACCGCTTCATCAAGCTCGGTGCAAAGGTTCCAACCGGTCGTCATCATGCCGGCAAGGAAGCCTCGAATTATCCTCTGAGCTTCTATACACCGCATACCCGCTGGGGTATTCATAGTAACTGGCGCTCCAATAAGTTCATGATGCGTTTGCAGCGTGGTGAGCCCAATGTGTATATCAACCCTGCACTGGCCGCCCAAAAGAACATTCAGGACGGTGCCCGTGTGCGGGTATTCAATGGCATTGGCGAGTTTTTTGCCCAGGCCAAGTTTTATCCCAGTTTACCGACCGATGCACTGATGATGGAGCATGGCTGGGAACCCTACCAATACGAGCAAAAGAAACCGTTAAATGACGTGTCCGCTACCCTGCTGCAACCCCTGGAGCTGGTAGGTGACTGGGGACATCTGAAATTTACGCTGTGGAAGTGGAACGCCAATCAGCTGGCGCACGAAAGCAGCGTCGATATTGAACCGGCGTAAGGGGGAAGAGACAACAATGGCAACCCAAGTAAAACGTCAGCTGTGCATGGTCATGGACCTGAATAAATGTATCGGCTGCCATACCTGTTCCTCGGCCTGCAAGATGATGTGGACCAATCGCAATGGCCGCGAACATATGTACTGGAATAACGTCGAGACCCGTCCGGGGTCTGGTTATCCCAATAATTTTTGAAGCCATGGGCGGTGGTTTCGATGCGGACGGTAACCTCAGGATCGGTCAGGAGCCCAGCCTGGAAGACTATGGCATACCCTGGGAATACAACTATGAAGACAGCCTGATGACCGGCACAGATCCTGGATGCGGCCCAATGTCAAACCGACCTGGGGGCCGAATTGGGACGAGGATGAAGGGGAAGGCGATTACCCCAACAGCTATTACTTCTATTTGCCACGGGTCTGCAATCACTGCGCAAATCCGGCTTGTCTGGCTGCCTGTTCGCGTAATGCCATTTACAAGCGGCAGGAAGACGGCATTGTGCTGGTCGACCAGGAACGCTGTCGTGGTTACCGCTACTGCGTTACCGCCTGCCCTTACAAAAAGGTGTATTTCAACGAGAAAATCTCCAAATCGGAAAAATGTATTTTCTGCTATCCGCGCATCGAGAAAGGTTTGCCGATGGCCTGCGCCGAGACAGTGCGTCGGTCGTATCCGCTGGGTTGGCTATCAGGACGATGCAGACGGCCCGATCCATCTGCTGGTAGACAAATACAAAGTGGCATTGCCGCTGCACCCGGAATGGGGTACCCAGCCTAATGTGTTCTATGTGCCGCCGACCTCGCCGCCGAAATACAGTCCTGACGGTACCCCGGAAAGCATGTCCCGGATTCCCCTGGAGTACCTGGAGGAATTGTTCGGCAGCGAGGTCACGACCGTTTTCGACACAATTGCGGTCGAGCGTGAGAAAAAAGCACGGGGCGAAGAGTCTGAGCTGATGGATACCCTGATTGGTTACCGTCACAGCGAAATGTTCAAGTTGAGCTAGCTATGGCCAATCCAATCCATCGGGCTATGGCCCGATCACACGTGTGGCAGCTGTTAGCCATGACCTTCAGCCATCCCGTACCGGAACTGCATGCGCAGTTGGCGGATGGCAGGTTTCAGGCGGCGCTTGACCAGTCACTAACCGCGGCGTACGGCTTTGTCAGCGAATTGCCGTATGCCCAGACGCCATTTACTGTTTTTGAGGCGCAGTACATCGAATTGTTCGATACCGGCCAGAAGGGACGCCCGGCGGTGCCTTTGTGTGCCGGTGAATATATCGATCTGCTGGACGGACAGCCGCGGCCAACACTGATGCTGCAGTATGTACAGTTCTACCGGCATTTTGGTCTAAAACCGCGTACCCAGGGGGAAGATAAAGAGCTTCCTGACCATTTGAGTTGCCAGCTGGAATGTCTGGCCTGGCTGGCCCATCTGGAAGCTCAGGCCTGGCGTGCCGAGAAGCCGGTACACGGCTATCAGCAGGCGCAATATGATTTTATTGAAAAACTGCTGGCTCGCTTCAGCAATCTCTTCAGCCAACTGCTGGCGCGTGAGAGCAAGAAACGCGCTTGTGATCCGCTCTTTGCGGCCCTGGCCCAGGTACTGCACGAATTTCAGCAACGCAATCTGATTGAATTCGACTCTATGCTGGCTACGGCCACCCCTGTCAGCGTGCCCGCTGAGCCGGTGGCTGCCGCCGCAACACAGGATTTGTGGGGATAAGTACTGATGATGAACATCTTTCGCACTAAAACCATCTTAGGATTAACCTGCGCCCTGCTTCTGGCGGCGCAACCGGTGTCGTCGACCCTGGCCGCCGGGGTTGAGGCCAATGTGATGGCGCTCAACCCCGGTGACACTATTCCGTTGACCATTATTCCCAAAGGCGTTTACTTGCGGGCCAGCAACGACCCGGCCGGCGCCATCTGGGACCGGGTGCCTGAATATCAGGTGCAGCTGCTGCCGGCACCGCCGGTACATGCCTCGGTACAATTGCGTCAGGATGGCGATAACACACCTATGCCGCTGTATTTCAGCGTTGTCGGTGATCGCGAGCGTCTGTATATCAAGCTGCGCTGGGTCGATGGCAGCGAGAATACGCTAACCCGGGCGGATAAGTTCCGGGATGGCACCGCGGTGCAGGTTGCCCTGAATGGTGGTGCTGCGACCTCGTTTATGATGGGCAGCAGCGATATGCCGGTCAATATCTGGTATTGGAAATCCGATGAAGACAGCGTGCAGAATCTGGCAGCCGGCGGATTCGGTTCAACCACGATACTGCCGCAACAGCCGGTCAGCGCTAGCAGCCTTTATACCCCTGCCCGGCTGCCTGAGGACAGTCAATGGACGGTGGTCATGTCCCGCCCCTGAACGCTGAAGGCGAGTATATGGCGACTTTTGAAGCTGGCACGGTACAACCCTTGTCGTTTGCTGTCTGGCAGGGTGCGGACAAGCAGCGCGACAGTCATAAACGCGTCACGATGGGCTGGGTTAATGTTGACCTGAAGCCCTTGCTGGATAGTTGAGGCAAACCCGCTCTTTCAAGATAAAGGGCAAGGGGAATTGTGGAACAGAAAGTCGTCACCTTCACGCCGAATCCGAATTCGGCTGTTAACAAATCCGATTGCGGCTATGGCCATGCGTGTTCCTTCTGCAAAGAAGAAGCGACCTGCACGCGGGACAAATCGAACCATAATAAGCAACTCAGCGAAGCCCGGCTGGCACAGATTGGGCAGATCATCATTGTGCTGGCCAATAAGGGCGGCGTAGGTAAAAGCACGGTCGCTGCCAATCTGGCGGCCGGGCTGGCCAGGCGCGGGTTTCGGGTCGGTCTGGGGGATGCCGATATTCATGGCCCCAACGCAGCGCAGTTCTTTGGTCAACAGGGCGAGCGGGTCAAAATCACCGCACGAGGCATTCGGCCCAGGCGCTACCGCTCGCCGGACCAGCAGAGCGAAGTCAGGATCGGCTCGCTCGGGTTTTTTTTACCGGAAACCGATGCGCCAGTGGTCTGGCGTGATGCCTATAAATTCGACTATATCCATCATCTGGTCGGCTCCTATGACTGGGGTGAGCTGGATTTCTGGGTTATCGATATGCCGCCAGGCACCGGTAATGAGCTGATCACGCTGTGTGACATTCTGGAAGGCAGCAATCTGAGCGCGGTGCTGGTCACCACACCACAAGCGGTAGCGCTGCTGGACAGTCTGAAAGCAGCCCGGTTTTGTCGCGAACGCGGCGTGCCGGTGCTCGGTATGGTGGAGAATATGGCCGGCATGGCCTGTCCTCACTGTGGCACTGATATCCAGTTATTCCGCGTGACCCCATGGCTGACACCTTGCACGAGGCCGGGATCAAGACATTGGCACAGTTGCCCCTGTCGCCGCAGCTGGCTTTTGCCTCGGATGCCGGCGGGCCGATTGTTGATCAAGCGCCTGACAGCATTGAGGCGAGCGCTTTCATGACGCTGGCTGAAGCCTGTATCGACAAGGCAGCACGTGATGAAAGCCAGCTTATGGAACAACAACTCGCGGCTGTACTGGATGCACCGGAACAGTTGGCTGCCATCGAGGAAGCCTTGGGTAATGAACCTGAAGCGGCTGCTCTGCGTGATCAGATTCAGTCAGTTCTGCAACAGGAACAGGCACGGTTTAAACAGCTATGAGTACTAACATCATGTCCGATTTAAGTACCGCCGAAATTCCCGCAATAAATCCCGATCCCGATCACAATTCGGCAACACTGAACCGTCGCGGTTTTTTCAGCCGGCTGGGAAGCGCTGCCATGCCGGCGGATACCCGCTGGTATCCGCTGCAGGGACTCAATGATGTGGTTGATGGCGTGCTCTGGGGCGTTTGGGCTGAAAGCCCCGATTACCTGATTGCTGTCGGCGATAACGGCGTTATCCTGGTGTGCGACCGCGATCACTGGCAACGTCAGGCCTCCGGGACACATCTGCCTTTGCATGCGGTCTGGGGGCTGGATCGACAACAGGTGTGGGCGGTAGGCTGGATGGGGGCCATCTGCCACTACCGGCAAGGTGAATGGCGTCTGTTGCAGGGTGGAAAAATTGATCCCCAGGGCAAGCAATTTCTTAATTGTCGTGAGAACCAGCCTTTATTCGGCCTGTGGGGCGATGCTCCGGATAACCTCTGGGCGGTGGGCGATCATGGCCGGATAACACACTTCGATGGCACCGCCTGGCAGGAACTGGACAGCGGCGTGGATACCCATCTGCGCGGCGTGCTGGGTACTGCTGACGGCACGTTGCTGGCTTGTGGAATGCAAGGCTTGATCCTGCGTTATGACGGCACCGGCTGGCAGCGTATGGAAACCGGCTCAATGAGCAATTTTGTCCGTTTCTGGGCGCGCAACCCCAATGAAATTTACGCTATTGGCAGTCAGTACAACGTCAATGCCAATCGGTTTGTTGGTCAGATTTTCCGTCTGCAGGGCGATGGCTGGCAGGAAATCCCCTCGCATCAGGCACTGCAGCGCTTGCGCGGTATCACCGGTGATGCGGACAGCATTACCCTGGTGGGTGATCAGGGCAGTCTGTACCGCTTAAACGAAGCCTACTTCGAGACGCTGGACAGCGGTGTCTCACACGATCTGCTGGATGTTGTTCAGGTCGGTTCTGACGATACCGTTATTGTGGGTGATTTTGGTACGGTATTGCGTTCGGGCCATCATGCCGGCCAAAGCACGGTTGCCCCTGACAGCCTGCCTGCACAGCCTTCCGGTCACTGGCAGACTATGCCGCAAAGCGTGACTGATAGAGTGCTCTGGTCGGTCTGGGGGGCCAATACAAATAATGTGTTTGCAGTAGGTGAAAGTGGCACGATCATCCATTACGATGGTGTTGGCTGGACCTCAATGCCCTCCCCTACCACGGTGCATTTACATGGCATCTGGGGCAGTTCACCGAAAAACGTCTATGCGGTCGGACAAATCGGTACGGTGTTGCACTATGACGGCCAACAGTGGCAGCAGGTGTATCGGTTGCCGGTGGATGTCACCGCGGTGGCGATAACCGGCTTCGGGCCGCATGATATTTTTGTTGTTGGCGATGAAGGGCTGATCCTGCGCTATGACGGTGCGCAGTGGGAGCGTCTGAGCAGTGGTACCAAAAATGCCTTGTACGGGGTTTGGGGGCTGGACCCGGAACACGTACTGGCGGTCGGTGATTTTGGCACCGTATTGCGCTGGAACGGCAAAGACTGGAAAGCGTTTAATGCCGGTACCGAGAATTTCCTCTATAGCGTCTGGGGTGACGCCCTGGATAATATTTTTATAGCGGGTCTGTCCGGTACCCTGGCGCATTTTGATGGCACGAGCTGGAGCTTGCAGCCGACCCGCTTGCGAGCCGATTTACTGGGTGTCACCGGCCTGCCCGGACAACGCCCGGTGGCAGTCGGTACGCTGGGTACAGCCTTGTCGTATACCGAGAACGGCTGGATTACCGAAGAGACAAGCTGCGATACAGGGTTGCGGGCTTTATGGATGGCCGCCGACGGCACCGCTTTCGCGGTGGGTGACAAAGGAACCGTACTGCAGCGTAAGCCGATTGTACGCTAGTTTTTGGTTGTACCGCTCCTGCCCTGCTCTGCACCCCCGCATATTTGGGATGCAGAGCAGACTCATACTGGTTTGATATTGATCAACCCAGCTTAATACCGTCTGATCACACGTTTTTACAATAACAAGCCCGGTAGCCAGGTGGTCAAGGGTGGCCACAGGCTTAAAGCCACCAGCACCAGTAATAGCGGAATCAGCCAGGGTACGATAGCCCGTGACATGGCCTCAAAACTGATATTGGCAATCTTTGAGGTAATAAACAGCACGATACCCACGGGCGGTGTGATGGTACCGATCATGAGGTTGAGCAGAAAAATCACGCCGAACTGAACCGGGTCGATACCGAGCTGTGCGGCTATCGGGGTCAGGATCGGTATCAGGATCAACATGGCAGCCAGCGCTTCCATAAAACAGCCCACTACCAGCAACAGCACATTAACCACTAACAGAAACAGCAGCGGTTGATCGATGGCATCGATGATGAGCGGTGTCAGCGTCTGCGGTATACGCGAAATGGACAGGCACCAGGCCAGTGCTGCCGCTGACATCACCAGAGCCAGCACCATGCCGGTGGTTTCCACGGTGTCCACAATGAGTTCCGGCAGTGCGCGCAGATCGAACTCCCGATACACGACCAGACCCAGAAACAACGCATAAACCGTGGCCATTGCGGCGGCTTCGGTCGGCGTCATGATACCGGCTACCATGCCGCCGAACAGAATGACCGGTGTCATCAGCGCCCAGTGAGCACGTTTGTATGCCTGCCACAGATCACGCAGCCCCGGAAACGGTGAAGGTGCAAGCTGCAGTCGCCTCGCCATGATGGTCACCATACCGGACAAGGCAGCAGCCATTAGCAGACCCGGTACCAGTCCGGCCAGAAACAGCGCTCCGATCGAGACATCGGCGCTGACACCGTAGATTACCATGGGCAGCGAGGGTGGAATGATCGGGCCGATTGTGGCTGATGCGGCGGTAATCGCTGCAGCGGTCTCGGCATCGTAGCCCGCTTCTTTCATGGCTTTGATCTCAAGCGCCCCGACGCCACCGGCATCGGCTACTGCCGAGCCTGACATACCAGCAAAAATAATGCTGGCCAGGATGTTGGCATGGCATAAACCACCCCGAACCCAGCCTACACAAGCCGTTGCAAAGGCAAAGATCCGGTCGGTAATACCGGCCGAGTTCATGATATTGCCCATCAGGATGAACAAGGGTGCCGCCAGCAGTGGAAACGAATTGACCGACTGGGCGAATTTCTGCGGCACGATATCCAGTGGCATGCCGTTCAGGGCAACAAAGGCAAAAGCGGCCAGTCCCATCGAGGCGAATAACGGCACTCCGAGCATCAAGGCGGCAAACCAGACCGCCAGAATCTGCAGCATCAGGGTAGTCATGGCTGTTGGTCTCCCTGTAGACGGGCCGGGGACTCACCCCGCAAGGTACTGACAATCTGGGCCAGTGACTGGCAGATCACAGCAAAGCCGGCAATGGGGATGGGCAGATACACCAGTGCGACCGATAAGGGCAGACTGACCCACTCGACATCGGTATTACGGGCGATCAGACCAAAACTCTGACTCAATAACAGCAGACCCAGTATTGCTATCAGCAGTTGAATAAGGACTTCCGCGCCGCATCGCCACCAGCCTGCAAGCCGATTGATAAGTACTGTGATGCGGATATGGCTGTGCCGCCGACCGGCAATAATCCAGCCGACGAATGCGGTCCAGACCAGCAGGTATTGAGCCAGTTCATCGGACCAGGCGAGCGGCTGGTTCAGCAGCCGGAACACCACGCCGAGAGACACACTCGCCAGCATTGCGAGCAACAGAAGGATGCCGGCTAGATCAACCAACCGGTTGCTCAGCCTGACCAGAATTGCAAACATTTTTGGTATCTTTCAGCTATGGAAATGTGCCTGCCGGGAAGTTACCGGCAGGCGAACAACGGCTTGATTACAATGCCGCGAGGGTATCCCAGGTGCCTTTGCCCCACTTGTCTTCGAACTTTGGCGGAAGCTGTTCGAGCACAGGCTTGCGGAAGCTTTCGAGGTCGGGTTCGATGACCGTCATGCCGGCCTCCTTGAAAGTGTCTATCAGCAATCCTTCCTGCCGCGCCAGTTCGGCGTCCTGCCAGGCCACACCCTCGGCAATCGCCTCATCAAGAATAGTGCGATCCGCCGGACTGAGCGTCTGCAGCGCAGCCTCATTGGCAACAATCAGCCGTGGCGTGATGATATGGCCGGTAAGAACCAGATATTTTTGCACTTCCGGCAGCTTGGCGCTGGCGATGGTTGGCAGGGGATTTTCCTGGCCGTCGACAGCACCCTGGCTGAGCGCAAGGTACAGTTCATTGAAATTAATCGGCGTTGCCTTGGCACCCCAGGCCTCGGCCATGGCGCGGAAGGTATCGACTGGCGGAACCCGTAGTTTGAAACCTTCCATATCCGCCACACTATGGACTTCTTTCGAGCCGGTGGTGAGGTGGCGCTGGCCATAATAGGTGACTGCCAGCATGCGCAGACCGCGTTTGGCCGCCAGATCATCATTCATGCTTTGAAACAGTGCTGAATCACTGACTTTCGCCATATGGGCGGCATCACGCCACAGATAAGGCGCTTCGATAACCGATAACTGGGGCAACAGTGCGCCCAGGGCGGCGGCACCGTCGGTAGTCATGGCAATAGCGCCGGAGATTACCGAGTCCATGATGTCTTTGCCCGACCCCAGCTGGCCGTTCGGGAAGCTCTGAATTTCCAGTCGGCCCGAGGATTTTTCCTGTACCAGACTGGCAATCCGGTCGATCATCTGTACCTGCGGATGATTGGCCGCCAGCATTTCACCCCAGCGGATAACGGTGGGTTGTGCCCGTACGATGGCGGGCATGAAAATACCGGCCCCTGCTGCTGCGGCAGCCGCAGCTGTCGTTGCACCCAAGAAATGTCGTCGTTTCAGTGTCATTGTGTTACTGCCTCCTGGTGTTGGGCAAAATTGCCACTACTATTATCGTTTAGATGCCTACCGCCCTCTTGCGGGCTGTTTCGATATGATGAACCATCGCCTGTACAGCGGCTTGTGCATCGCGTCGCTGCAGGGCTTCAATAATGCTCATGTGTTCGCGCATCGCCGGCAACACCATCGAACCATTGAGACGCGTCTCGTTTTGGCGGATGAGCCGGATCTTGATGAAATTAACCCGGTAAGCGTTGCTGATGATGTCGTTGTGCAGATGATCGATAATGGTTTCATGCAAGGCCAGGTCTGTTGCCTGCGCGTCTTCGAGTACGCTGTCTTCTTCACCCTGCAATACACGCTCGATAATATTTTCGTGGCGGGATTGCAACGTGTTGATCAGGGTGTCGCTGGCCTCGCGGGTAAACTCCTCGACGGCGGCCTGTTCCAGAAAGATCCGGAACTGAAAGGCATTGCGGACCAGATTGAGATCCACTTGCGGCACCTGCATACCACGCTGCGGCACCGTTTTGATCAACCCTTCCGCTTCCAGTCGGGGTATTAACTCCCGAATTGCGCCCAGCGGCAAACCGGTAATTGCAACCAGTTCGCGCTGGGTAATAAATTGGCCGGGTAAATCTCGCGTGCTAACAGGCTGTTGGTGTAACCGACATAGGCCTGTTCCCTGAGCTTCAAGGCTTCGACGGGCCGGTTTGCACTGTGCCTGCGCATGAGAAAAGTGTTCAGGCGGTCATAATGCTGTCGAAAGCGCTGGTTAAGGCTATCCGCTGTTGCTCGGACAATTCACATAGTGGCGGGCGTACTGCGTCATAATCGTGATCATTGTGCAGATGCCCGGCCAGGACTTTGATGGCCGGCAGTAACGGGTATTGCAGGATCAGTTCCACCAGACTGACGATCCGGGCATCGTCCTGCCCCTGATGGATCAGCGAGCGCAGTATGCCAGGTACAAAATTGGCAAGGCCGCAGATTGAGCCTTCCGCGCCGTTTTGCATGCCGCGTGCCAGCTGCCGCTCATCGCCCACCAGAATAGCCAGCTCGCCATGTGCCTGCAGAAAGGCCTGAGTGCTTGACCAGTCACCGGATGAATCCTTGACGCCAGCAATAACCTGCGGAAACGCCTGTTTCAGACGGTCGACCAGCGCCACCGACAGGGGAACTGCGGTTTGGCCGGGGATATGATAAAGAATGATGCCACGAGCTGAGCCACCCAGTGCTTCAATAACGTGGGAAAACCAGGCGTACAGGCCTTCATCATCCACGCCCTTAAAATAAAAAGGCGGTGCCAGCAACAGCCCTCTTGCGCCCAGATCAAGCGCGCAGCTGGCCTGTCCGACCGCATCGGCAATGGTGGTAGCAGAAACGCCGGCATAGACTTTCTCCGGCAAGGCAATGCCACTGCCGGCGATGGCCCCCAGCATCAGCGCCCGATCCTGCAGCCCGATACTGAAACCTTCGCCGGTAGTGCCGAACAGGGTGAGACTGTCACAACCGTTAGCAAGCACATGCTGTGCATGGGTGACAAGGCGCGCTAAATCGACGGTTCCATCAGAATGGAAGGGTGAAATCAGCGCGGCCGACAAGCCAAATTTTTGTGGTTTATTCATGTGATGTCTTTTGCGGGTTATACATTGTTATGTGAATTGTTATGTGATTAGTGAGTACCGACTAACATGTTACCGGTTTTTGCCGTGATGGCAATAGCCTTATCCGGTATTTTGCCGGTGTTTTCAGAGTATTTATTTTATACTGATGTCGGCCCCCTCCTCTGCCCTTGTGACTGATCGGGCTGGCCCGGAATTCTGTACCCCTGGCTTGCACAGCAATTGCTGCAGTAACGCTGACAGGCTGTTCAGCACAGTGTACTCATAATGGTGCCGACGCTTGATTAATCCGATGAATAGACTTTGAAACGAGTGCGGCACTGCGTTAATCTCTGCGGACTGTGCCGAGCCGAGCCAGGAGACCCTAATGCAAAACAAAAACCTGAAAAACGACCCCTTGAAACACGACTCTTGCGAGGTTCATCATGTTTGAAAAACTGACTATTAATATCGTTGGCGGGCTGGATATTCCGTTGCCCAGAATGCTTAAGGTGCGCCAGGTATTTGCTGACCGGGCTATTAAAGATGTTACCGCTGCAGTACAGGCCGAACTGAACAAACCGGAGATCAGCGCCAAGATCACTCCCGGTGCCAGCATCGCCATTGGTGTCGGCAGCCGCGGGGTGGCCAATATCGATACCGTCGTTAAGGCTATGGTTGCAGAATTGAAAAAACGTGGTGCTCAGCCGTTTGTATTTCCGGCCATGGGCAGTCATGGTGGCGCAACCGCTGACGGTCAGGCCGAAGTATTGGCGAATTATGGCATCACTGAAGCGACCATCGGGGCACCGGTCCGGGCCACCATGGAAACCGAGATTGTGGCCCGGTTGCCAGATGGCACGCCCCTGCATATGGATAAATTTGCGCGTGCTGCCGATGGTGTGGTGGTCGTTAACCGGATCAAGCCGCATACCACGTTCCGGGGCAATATCGAAAGCGGCCTGGTAAAAATGTTGATCATCGGGATGGGCAAGATCAACGGTGCCAGTACCTTTCATACCTTGCACGGAATGGATCGTTTCCCGGAGGTTTTACCGCAGGCGGCGGAAGAGCTTATGGAGCATATTCCGTTTTTATTCGGTCTTGGCCTGGTCGAGGATGCGTATGACCATACCGCCATTATTGAGGCGATTACCGGCGATAAGCTGGTCGAGCGCGAAGCACAGCTGCTGGTGAAATCCAAGGACTATATGGCCAAGCTGTATTTTGACAATATTGATGTGCTGATTATTGACCAGATGGGGAAAGAAATTAGCGGAGCCGGTTTTGATCCCAATATCACCGGGCGGAATAATCGTGGTGTGGTTGGTTTTGATCATCCGCAGGTGAAAAAATCGTAGTGCTTGATCTCAGCGATAAAACCCATGGCAATGCGACCGGTCTGGGCGTGGCGGATGTGATAACACAGCGCTTGTTTAATCGCATTGATTTTGAATACACCTATGCCAATGTGATCACTTCTGCCTACCTGGATGGCGGCTTGATTCCGATCGTGATGCAGACCGAGCACGATGCCATTGCGCTGGCAGCCAAAACAGTTCCCCGGGTCAACTCACAGAACGCCCGGATCGTGCGCATCCGCGATACCTTGACGCTGGGTGAAATCGAAGTGTCAGAAGCGCTGTTGGATGAAGTTCAGGCACATGCCGGTCTGGAGATACTGAGCGAACCGTTCGAGATGGCGTTTGATGCAGACGGACGGTTGCCACGCTAGGCCCTGGCAGGCCTAGCCTGGAGTTCTGATACAAAAAGCGCATGATCTTGCAGCGTTCTCATCAACCACCCCTTACTCACTCCGTCATTCCCGCGCAGGCGGGAATCCAGGAATGTTCAAGGCGCAGCGAAATGTCGCAAACCTATCCGCGTCATGTATGAGAACAGGCGCTTTTTTCTCGTTATTAGCCGGTCTATGTTATATGCGGAATTGAAATTATTGTGCCTCACGGGTGCTGGGGCCCGCGCTTGGTCTAAGCTCTTTGCTATCAGCCCATTGCTCAGGCATCATAATTTTGAGTTTCGTCAACGAAACTGAAAGTCACAACTCACGTAAGGCGTACAGTTCTATGATTTTACTCATAGGTGGCCAGAAGGGCGGTACCGGTAAAAGCACTATCGCGACCAATATTGCTGCGGCTCTGGCGCAAGAAGGAAAAGATGTACTGTTGATTGATGGCAATGCCATGCAGGGAACCGCATCCAACTGGGCCGAGCGGCGCGACAGTTCGGATTGGCCCAAGGTACCCTGCATCGAGAAGTCAGGCAACCTGAATGCGGCACTGAAAGATCTGCAAAGCCGCTACGAGCATATTATCGTGGATACTGGCGGGCAGGACTCCCGCGAGTTTCGTACCGCGCTGGTTGCTGCAGACCGGATCATAACGCCGATTCGTCCGTCCCAGGCTGATGCGGAAACGTTGTTGTATGTAGGCGATGTTGTCGCGCAGGCAAAAGATATTAATCCCGCGCTGAAAGCCTTTGTGCTAATCACAAACGCACCCAGTCATCCGGCTATCAAACTGGTGGAAGAAACACAGGAATTGATCACGGATCTCAATCTTTTTTCGTTGCTATCAACCGTTATTTATCATCGAAAGGCGTATATGGACGCGCTGTTGCTGGGAGCCGGGGTTACCGAGATCAACAACCCGAAAGCAGCCCGTGAGGTATTGGCATTAGTGCAGGAGATGTGCGCATGAGCACTGCCCCGAAAAAGAAAATGACACTCAATGTCAAACGCCGTGCAGCCGGGCCTCAAGACAGCACAACAACAACCATCGAAGGGTTTGCCGCCAATGCGGAAACCCTGCGCGGCGAGCAGATGGTGCACAATATTGAGCTTGAACATCTGCATCCGGGGCCTTATCAGCCCCGGCATACGTTCCAGCCCGAGAGCCTCGAAACACTGGCCGCTTCCCTGCGCTCGCAAGGGGTTGTGCAGCCACTGGTGGTGCGCAAACGCAGTGGTGCTGCCGATGGCTACGAGATTGTCGCCGGTGAGCGGCGCTGGCGTGCGGCCAAGCTGGCCGGCCTGGCGGCGGTGCCCTGTATCATTCGGGAAATGGATGATGCTCAAGCTGCCCTTATCGCGCTCATTGAAAACACCCAGCGGGAAGATTTAACGGCTGTTGAAAAGGCGCAGGGTTATCAGAGTCTGCTGAAAGACTTTGGCCTGCAGCAAAAAGATATCAGCCGGATTTTCGGGCAATCGAAAACGGTTGTATCGCAGACGCTGAGCTTATTAAAGCTACCGACCGAGGTGCAGAGCCTGATCCGGGAGCGTCTGCTCGATGGCTCGGTCGCCATGGAGTTGCTGGCGCTCAAGGGTAAAGATGCTGCAGAACGGCAACGTGCGCTGGCGGAAAAAGCAGTGCAGCGCAAGTGGGGCCTGCAGCAACTGCGGCGGGCGGTCAAAGCAGTACAGACTGTTCCTGGCAAAACCGGGTTGCCCGAACAGCCGATTAGCGGTTTGTCAGAGGCGCTGGGTCAACATCTGGAGACAGCGGTCAGGATAAAGCACAATGCTACCCGAAAGAACGGACTGCTTGAAATTCGTTACCGCTCGCTGGAAGAACTGCAGGCTATTCTGGCACGGATGGGATGCCCGAAGCAGGAGTTTCGTTGACGAAACTAATATCGGCTGGCGGGTTTGCGTCACTGCTGACTGTGTCTAAAAAATCCTGGTTTCGTCAACGAAACTGATATCTGAAATCTCGGTTTCGTCAACGAAACCAGGCGTCAGGCAGCGGGCTTTTCCTGCATATCACCGCTGCCGCAAGACAGTAGCCCCGTAGTTAACCCGATATTCGCACGCTATTTTCGCGTCAGGCAGCTAACTGGCGCATTGCCAAAGATGCATCGGGTCGTCTAAGCTGTATAAACACCACTATGCTAAAGTAGCTTTGCAGCCTTCGCAGAACCGGAATGCAAGCAAGGTGACAGCGCAAAAAAACTGCTACTCTGACCTCTCAATAGAACACGTCAATCACGTGTGCGTATCGACGATGCGTACGCTTTCGAGGAGGATTCTCCGCTATGTACAAAAAACTACTGGTTCCGGTCGATCTGGCCCATATCGAGCGTCTTGGAAAAGCCTTGACGACGGCGGCAGATCTGGCCAGGCATTACCGGATCCCTGTGTGCTATGCCGGCGTTACGACGGCCTTGCCGGGGGTGGTTGCCCATTCTCCCGCCGAGTTCACCCGTAAGCTGGAACATTTTGCCAAGACCCAGGCTGATCAATACGGCTTAGACACCAGCACAATGACGATTTTAAGCCACGATCCGGCCATCGATCTGAACGATAGATTGCTCAAGGCCATAGAGGATGCCGACGCCGATATTGTCGTCATGGGCTCGCATGTTCCGGGGCTTGCCGAGCATCTTTTCGCGTCGCATGCCGGGTATGTGGCAATGCATTCCAAGGCGTCGGTACTTGTGGTTCGATAGCCAGCAGATGCTGGCATCCTGCAGGCGCGGCATTCCTTTAAACATCACAACACTAAGAAGGAATTACTAATGAGTGATCCAACGGGTCCAACGGGTCCAACAGATCCAACAGATGCAACCGATCTCAGTCCGGACGGCGATGTTAATCTGATTGAAACGGATTACGAAATCGGTCAGGACAATGTCCAGGTCAAGCTGGGTCCACTAGGCCTTGATATACATAATCCGGTTTTTCTGATCTCCGGCCTGACCATCATCGCTTTCGTGGTTTTTTCCCTGTTGATGCGGGAGCAGGCCAGCGCATTTTTTGAGTGGATGCGGGGTGGTTTGACTTCAAATCTGGACTGGTTTTTTCTGTCAGCCGGCAATATTTTTGTTGTTCTCTGCCTGTTTCTGATTGTCTCACCGTATGGATCGGTACGGCTCGGAGGCACAGAAGCCAAACCGGATTATTCCTACGCTGGCTGGTTTGCCATGCTGTTTGCAGCCGGTATGGGTATCGGCCTGATGTTTTTCGGCGTTGCCGAACCGATCTCGCACTATTCCTCCTCTATTGCGGCAAATGCGGGCACACCCGAAAGCTGGGCACCGCTGGGAGGGGCTGCCGGCGATCCGGAGGCGGCACGTCGGCTTGCCATGGCTGCGACTATATTTCATTGGGGTTTGCACCCGTGGGCTATTTACGCCATTGTGGCGTTGGCGCTGGCGTTGTTCAGCTATAACAAAGGTTTGCCGCTGACAGTACGCTCGATTCTTTATCCTATTTTTGGGGAGCGGATCTGGGGCTGGACGGGCCATGTTATTGATACCCTGGCGGTATTCGCAACCTTGTTCGGGCTGGCCACTTCGCTGGGCTTCGGCGCGGAGCAGGCGAGTGCCGGTCTTGAGTTTTTGTTTGGTATCCCGGCCTCCGATACGTCCAAGGTGGTTTTGATCACTCTGATCACCGGCGTTGCCCTGCTGTCGGTCGTCGCTGGCCTGGATGCCGGGGTTAAACGATTGTCCGAGATTAATATGATTCTGGCGGCATTGCTGCTTGCATTCGTCATTCTGACAGGGGCGACAGTTGCCATATTGACCGGCTTTTTCAAAAACCTGATGGCCTATGCCGAATATCTGCCGGCGCTATCAAATCCATTCGGTCGTTCTGATGAAAATTTCAGCCAGGGTTGGACCGCATTTTACTGGGCCTGGTGGATTTCCTGGTCACCGTTTGTGGGTATGTTCATTGCCCGCGTCAGCCGTGGTCGGACGGTGCGTGAATTTATCATCTGCGTCTTGCTGATTCCCTCTATCGTCTCGGTCTTGTGGATGACAGCTTTCGGTGGTACCGCAATTACGCAAGTGGTCGATCAGGGCCTGACAACTGTCGCTGATGCCGCCCTCGAGCTGAAACTGTTTGTAATGCTGGAAAATCTGCCGCTGACCGCTATCACCTCTTTTCTGGGTATCGTGCTGGTGATCGTGTTCTTCGTCACCTCATCTGACTCAGGCTCGCTGGTTATCGACACAATTACAGCCGGCGGCAAGATTGATGCGCCCGTACCGCAACGGATATTTTGGGCTGTCTTCGAGGGTCTGATTGCCATCGCTTTATTGCTTGGTGGCGGGTTGAGTGCACTCCAGGCAGCAGCGGTATCCACCGGTTTTCCGTTCATGATCATATTGCTGATGGCCTGCTACGCTATTCTCAGAGGACTCGCCAGCGAGCCGCGCTAAGCCGATTGCAGTTAACGTGACAGCATAGTGGTATATCAAAGCCGGGGTTTAACCCCGGCTTTGCCGTTGTCGTCTCTGAAATTATTACAGACTAGGCTGGTTATTCGGTTACACCAAATGACAGGCAACCTGGTGGCTGCCCGTGATCGTGCGCAGGGCGGGTGCTTGCGTGCGGCAAATCGATGTGGCTGCCGGGCAGCGCGGATGAAAATGGCAACCGGCGGGTGGGTTGGCTGGGTTGGGCGCATCACCGCCGAGCGTGATCCGTTCCGGCTGCCAGTCTGGTTTTGGGACCGGAATCGCAGATAATAAGGCTTTGGTATAGGGGTGCAGCGGCTTGTCGTATAGTGCCTGCTGATCAGCCAGTTCGACAATTTTCCCGAGATACATGACCGCGACCCGATCCGCAATATGCCGCACGACTGCCAGATTATGCGAGATAAACAAATAGGTCAGCCCGAATTCTTTTTGCAGATCCTGCAAGAGATTCACAATCTGGGCCTGAATGGACACGTCAAGTGCTGATACAGCTTCATCGCAGACGATAAATTTCGGCTGCAGTGCCAGCGCTCTGGCTATGCCGATTCGCTGCCGTTGCCCGCCGGAAAATTCATGCGGGTAACGATTGCCATAGTCCGCCGCAAGTCCCACCACATCCAAAAGTTTGGCAACCCGTGCGGCACGTTCCTGCCGCTTGCCAACACCATGTACCACTAAGGGTTCGGCGATAATATCCGCGACACTCATGCGCGGATTGAGCGAGCCAAACGGGTCCTGAAAAATAATCTGCAGATCGCGCCGGCAGGCTTGCATCTGCCGGTGTGACAAGGTGCACAGGTCCGTGCCTTGATAAAGGATGGAACCGCTGGTGGCTTGCAGCAAACGCAATAGCAGGCGCCCGGTGGTGGATTTGCCGCAGCCGGACTCACCCACCAGGCCGAGCGTTTCTCCCTGCCGGATGCTTAAATCTATGCCGTCTACTGCCCGTACCGGATGACCAGTACCGCCCAGCAATCCTTTACGGCTGGAAAAATGCTTGACCAGGCCAACGGCGCTGAGCAATTCAGTGGCAGCGCTGCCGGTGCTCATGAGAGTAGTGCTCCAGATGGGTGGCAATCTGCCGGATGGTAATCGGTATGACGAATACAGGCGACTTGATGCACCGGGCTTATCAGCGGGAGCAGCTCCGGTTTGTGCTCGCGGCACGGCGTTTTCGCATAAGGACAGCGGGGGGCGAAATAACAGCCCGGTGGCAAACTGTCCGGGCTTGGCACGCTGCCCTCAATCGCCTGTAAACGCTGGGCGTGATCATCCAGTTGTGGAATCGATGCCAGCAGCCCTTCGGTATACGGGTGCGCCGGCCGCTCAAACAGGCTGCGTACCGGTGCCTGTTCGACCATTCGCCCGGCATACATGACCGCGACCCGATCCGCAAACTGGGCGATGATGCCAAGGTCGTGGGTGATCATGATAACCGCCATCTCCAGTTCGCGTTGCAGCTGCCGCAATAAATCCAGGATCTGCGCCTGAATGGTGACGTCAAGTGCCGTGGTGGGTTCATCCGCGATCAGAATTTTCGGGTTGCAGGCCAGCGCCATCGCGATCATGACTCGCTGCCGCATACCGCCGGATAACTGATGCGGGTATTCGTCAATGCGCTGTGCCGCGCCGGGCAATTCGACCCGCTGCAGTAACTCTATGGCCCGTAAACGGGCCTGTCGACGGCTTAGTTTCTGGTGATAACGCAGGGTTTCCATGATTTGATCACCAATGCTGAAAACCGGGTTCAGGGAACTCATCGGCTCTTGAAAAATCATCGAAATATCGGCACCCCGGATGCGGCGCAATTCAGGCAGGCTTGCTGTCAGCAAATCCGTGCCCTGGAATAATACCCGACCGTTGCTAACCCGTCCGGGCGATGCGATCAGACCCATGATTGACAGTGCCGTCACGCTTTTACCGCTGCCGGATTCACCGACAATACCCAGAACCTCACCGGCGGCCAGCTCGAAGTTTACCCGATCCAGTACGGTGAATTCATGGCCTTCGGCATTACGGAACACTGCCGTCAGATCCTGTACTTCCAATAATGCAGGACTCATCGCACTTCCACCTGCATCCGCGGATCAAGCACGTCACGTAAACCATCACCCAGCAAATTGAGCCCCAGTACGGTCAAAGCGATGGCAATGCCGGGAAACAGCGAAATCCAGGGCGCTTCAGGAATGTAGCTGCGTCCATCCGCGATAATATTGCCCCAACTCGGCGTCGGCGGTGGTGGACCTACACCGATAAAGCTCAGCACGGCTTCTGCCAGGATGGCATAGGCAAAGATAAAGGTGAGCTGGACAATAAGCGGTGCCAGACTGTTGGTCAGGATATGCCGCCACAAAATACGCAGATGGCTGGCACCGCAGGCCAGTGCGGCTTCGACATATTCCATGCCACGGACCACCAGTACGGCGGCGCGCACGATACGTGCGGTCCGTGGGGTATAGGCAATGGTCAGAGCGATAATCGCATTGATTTCAGACGGCCCCAGCACCGCAGCCAGGGCAATGGCAAGCAGGATGCCCGGAAAGGCCATCAGCCCATCCATGGTGCGCATCAGCACATTATCAAGGCGCTGGAAATAACCGGCCAGAGCACCCAGTAAAACCCCCAGCAGACCGGTAGTGAGCACCACCATAACAGCAATGCGCAGCGAGACACGGCTGCCATAGGCAATACGGCTGAAAATATCCCGGCCATAATTATCCGTACCAAGCCAATGCGTTAAATTGGGCTCACCTAAGCGGTAGCGGAAATTGTTCTGATTGGGATCATGCTGCACGATAACATCGGCCAGCAAGGCCAGCAGCAACACAATACCGAAGAGTACCAGGCCCGTCATGAAAAGTCGGTGCCGACGCAGTTTGTGCCATACACCGGAGCGTCGCCGCACGGCGGTCGGGGCGCTGTCAACTGTGCTCATAGCGAACTCTTGGATCAAGATAGGCGTATAAAATATCGACAATAATATTGACGAACACAAATGCGCTGGCAGTTAGCAATAAGCCGCCCTGAATCACCGGAATATCGCGCCGCAAAATCGCGCCGATGATCAGTCGTCCGATACCGGGCAGCGAGAAAACCGATTCAATAACCACGGCCCCGCCCAGTAAAATACCGACAGACAAGCCCGTCACCGTTACCACCGGCACCAGCACATTGGCAAAAGCGTGCTTGGCGATGATCAGCCATTCCGGCAGGCCTTTGGCACGGGCGGTGCGAACGTAATCCTGTCGCAATACTTCGAGCATGCTGGAACGGGTCATGCGTGCCAGCAGGCCCATTTGGGTAAAAGCCAGCGTCAGCGCCGGCAAAGTCATCGTTCGCAGCCAGCCCAGCATATCTTCACTGAAGGGAATATAGCCGCCGGTCGGCAGCCAGCCCAGCAAAACTGCAAAAGAGTAAATCAGCACCAGTCCGAGCCAGAAATCGGGCAGTGACATACCGAGTAGCGCGAAAGTCATGAGCGATTGATCCACCCAGGTATTGTGGCGCACGGCGGCCAGCACCCCACTGCTGACACCGAGTACGATCATGATAAACAGCGCCAGCAAGGTCAACGAAAGTGTGACCGGGGCACGTTCTGCGATCGCGGTGACAACACTGCGGTTGAGTAAAAATGAATGGCCAAGATCACCTTGCAACAGCTGACCATACCATTGCAGCAGCTGCTGATAAAAAGGGCGGTCCAGTCCCATTTGCTGGCGCACCCGTTCGATTTCCTCGATCGAGGCGGTCGGACCGGCCATTTCCGAGGCCGCATCACCAGGCACCAGCCAGATGATCAGAAACGACACCAGGGAAACGATCAACAGCACCGGGATAGCGCTTAGTAAGCGCTGCAGTATATAGCGAGTCATAATAAGGGAGCGGGCCTCTTGTCAAAGCGCAAGAGGCCCTTGCAGAGATAAGACTTAATCACTCAAACCAGACATCCCACATGCGCGGAATACGATAAGGCTTATAGTTGACAACATTACTGCGGGTAGCTTGATAAATGCCGACATCGCCGACTTTGATCGCGTAAAATTTTTCATACAGACGTTTCTGAATATTAGCAAAAGCCTGTTTGCGGACTTCCAGATCAAGGGAGGTGTTCAACACCTGATATTCGTTTTCCAGGACCTCGTCTTTTTCAAACTGGAAGTTATTGTCACCGACAAAAAATCCCACGACACCATACGGTCCTTCGTAGGGTTCGATACCCATCATCAAGGTCCAGGCATTCCAGCCTTCCGGCTTGGCACGGGTCGCCAGCGCGGTGGGCCAGTCAACGACTTTGATACTGACATTCATGCCGATGGCCTTGAGCTGCTCACCGGCAACGACGGCTGTATCGTTGTGATTTTTGAAACTGTTATCGGTCAGGATGACCAGTTCCTCGCCCTGATAACCGGCTTCGGCAAGTAATTGCTTGGCGCGATCGACATCGTTTTGGTTATACAGTTCTTGACCGATATCGCCAGCGAAATAAACCGTGCCAGGATGCTGCCAGCCATGCGTGAGGCGGTACAGACCATCTGTCGAAATCGCCATGATTTCTTCCATATTCAGGGCGATCTGGATAGCCTCCCGGACTTTGATATTATCGGTCGGGGCTTGCGATGCATTCAAGAAGATGGTCTGAAACGCCCACGGTGTCATCTCGTGAATCTTGATGTCGGGATTGTCCTGCAGGCGTTGCGCCGCAGCTGCCGGCAGCTGTTCCAGAAATTGTACCTCGCCGGTCTGCAGGGCTGCTGTACGGGCGCCGCCTTCGGGCATGAAGCGAATGGTAATGGTGTCAAAATACGCCGTTTTGCGGCCACCAAAACCATCCCGTTCGGTGTAATTCATATTCGGGCTGTAGTTTTCAAAGCGTTTCAGCTTGACGTGGCTATCCGGTACGTATTCGACAAATTCATACGGGCCGGTGCCGATAATCTCGATTTTACCGGCTTCTTTGGCGGCTTCCTCGGCGGGAATGACAACTGCCGGGGCGCGTGGTGAACTGAGCTGACCGATAAAATCCGGCACCACATGGCTCATGGTCACTGTTACCTCGTGCGGCCCGGTCGCTTCGATGCCGGCAACAGGTTCCATGATCTTGGCGCTGGCGCCGACCTTGGCATAACGCTCCAGAGACGCTTTGACGTCTTCCGCCTGCATTTCTTTGCCATTATGAAACAGCACGCCTTGACGCAAGCTGAACACATAGGTCAAGCCATCTTCGGACAAGGTAAAGCTTTCTACTAAATCAGGAATAGGGGTTGCATTTTCACTGCGTGCGAACAGCGTTTCGTAAATATGCAGGTTAATATTGCGTGATGCCTGCGCTGACGTCGTCATTGCGTCCAGGGTGGGTGGTTGCGCCTGCTGGGCCATAATGGCATCGCCGCCCATATTTTGGGCGCTGGCGAGATTGCCTGATAGCAAAGCGAGAGCGCAGCAGAATCCTCGCATAGATGAAGTGAACCGCATTATTTTCATTGCTTATTTTCTCCTGCTGATGTGGTGAAGTAGCAGCACAGCGCTGTCGGGAAAGTTCGCCCTGCCCATATTTATATAGTTTGTGATGTCGCAAAACGCAAGATTATTGGCGAATGCTGTACTAGACTTAAACGCCGTAACCCCATTCACTGCCGCTGGAGGACGCCGTGCATAGCGCTATTGACCCTAATAAATCGCGTGTCATCGTTGAAATCGATTACGCACAGACTGGTAAACAATTTGGCGTATTGCGGGTGCCGCAATCACGCAATGATTCGGGCTGGGGTACGGTCGCTATCCCGATTGTCGTGATTGCCAACGGCAGCGGTCCCACGGTGTTGTTTACCGCAGGTAATCACGGCGACGAATATGAAGGCCAGGTCGCGGCCATGAATCTGGCGCGGGAACTGGAACCGGAGCAGATACAGGGTCGGGTGATCATTTTGCCGGCGATGCATTTTCCGGCCGCCATGAACGGAACCCGCTTGTCGCCTATTGATGGCAAGGACTTCAATCGCTGTTTTCCGGGCAATCCCAATGGCAGTTTTGCCGAAATCCTGGCCCATTATGTGGCAACTGAATTACTGCCCCTGGCCGATTTTCAGATGGATTTGCATTCCGGCGGTCATTCCATGGATATCGTTCCCAGCAGTGTTGCACATCAGCTGAGCGAGCCTGCCGCGATGGCCAAATCACTCGAGGTTATGGCCGCCTTCGGTGCGCCGGTCAGCCTGGTGTTAACCGAAGTATCAGCAGGGCCGACCCTGCTGGCTGCCGCCGAACGACTGGGCCTGATCGCCCTGTCAGCCGAGCTGGGCGGTCTGGGCCGGGTGGCGGTTGATAATCTGGAAATCACCGAACGCGGGGTTCGCAATGTGCTGAAATATTACGGTGTGCTGGAGGGTAAGCCAGAGCAGTCGTCAGGCTATCAGACGCAGACCATGACGGTGCCGGATTTCTCGCACTATATTTTTGCGCCGTCAGCGGGATTATTTCAGCCTTATCACGCTATCGGGCAAACGGTAGAAGCGGGCCAGCCGGCCGGCAGATTGCTGTTTATTGAAGACCCGTCCCGTCCTCCCCTGGAGCTGGCTTACAAGGCTTCGGGAATGCTCTGGTGCACCCGTGGTTCCGCGCGCGTGCAGGCGGGAGACCCGGTAGCGGTGATCGCGGTAAATTATTCATAAGCACAGGAGATATCGCATGACTACGGTACAAAATATACGAACCGATGATGATCTGGAGTGGCAATTACGCTGCGATATGGCGGCGGTGTTCCGCATTTGTGCCCGACTCGGCATGAATGAGCAGATCGGCAACCATAATAGTTTGATGCTGCCGGGCACGGATAATCTGTTTCTGATCAATCCTCGCGGGTTGCTGTTTCAGGAGGTTACCGCCAGCAATCTGATCGTCTGTGATCTCGACGGCAAGGTGGTGCGCGGGCACGGTGAGTTGCGCAAAGTGGCTTTTCATATTCATGCCCGGATTCATCTGCAACACCCCGCTGCCCGCTGCATATTGCATGTGCATCCGCAGTATCTGACCGCACTGTCGATGATCAAAGGTGGCCGGCTGGAACTGGTGCATCACAACAGCCTGATTCTGAATGATCGGGTCGCTTACGATGAAGGCCAGTTTGGTCCCGCGCTGAGCAACGAAGAGGGTGATCGTCTGGCCGGCCTGATGGGCGATAAAAGCATACTGGTCATGGCCAATCATGGCGTCACCGCAGTTGGACCGACGGTGCATGAGGCCTTTGATGAACTGTTCATTGCCGAACGCACCTGCATGTACCAGATGACCGCCATGAACACGGGCCGTGAATTGTACACCCAGCCTGATTCTCTGCGTTACGGCTACCACGGCCCCTGGGGCGAGAAAGTGGACGCCCGTTTGCATCTCGATGCCTGGCGGCGCGTGCTGGATAAGGAAGGATCTGATTATGCGACTTGATTCGCTGCATCTGAAGACGGGCATTGGCAAGGTTGATACGGTTTATGATCACGCCTGATCTAATCGAACAAGCGGCCTGGCGCATTCAAGCATCTGTCCGCCAGACCCCGGTAATCACCCTGGAGCCCGGCGCGTTTGACGTTCCGGGCCAGCTGACACTGAAGCTTGAGCTGTTGCAGCATACCGGATCATTTAAAGCGCGCGGTGCTTTCAATCGTCTGTTAAGCGCTGATGTTCCGGCGGCTGGTGTAGTGGCTGCTTCGGGTGGCAATCACGGCGCTGCAGTGGCCTATGCCGCCCAGCAATTGGGCCACCCTGCCGCAATTTTTGTACCGCAGATCGCCTCGGCCGTGAAAATTCAGCGTCTGCGCGATTACGGCGCGCAAGTCACGGTAACAGGGGCAGCCTACGCGGATGCATTCGCCGCCAGCCTGGATTACGCCAGCAACAGCGGCGCGATGATGGTGCACGCCTATGATCAGGCTGAAGTCCTGATAGGGCAGGGCACCACCGGGCGTGAGCTGGAACAGCAGGCCCCGGAGCTGGATACTGTGCTGGTCGCCGTTGGCGGGGGGGGCTTTATCGGCGGTATTGCCGCCTGGTACCGGGGCCGTATCAAACTGATCGGTGTCGAACCGGACAACGCGCCAACCTTGAGCCGGGCACTGCAAGCAGGGCAGCCGGTTGATGTGGAGGTCAGCGGTATCGCGGCAGATTCGCTGGGGGCCAGGCGCATCGGGACGCTGATGTTTCCGCTGGCACAACAGTATCTGACAACGGTAACGGTCAGCGACGAGGCTATTCAGTCCGCCCAGCAGGCATTGTGGCAAAAACTGCGGCTGGTCACTGAACCTGGCGGCGCGACCGCGCTGGCGGCGCTGTTGTCCGGCCGCTATGTCCCGGCACCGGGTGAGCGGGTCGGGGTGCTGGTGTGTGGTGGAAATACCGATCCCGCTACGTTGTCAGCCAGTCAATAACGCCATATTTATTAACTTCCCCAGGAAAGAAAGGGAAAGTAAAGCGCGAAAGAAAAAGTGTAAAAAGCCTGCCAAGAATAAAAAAAGAACAAGCCTTCGGGTGAATATGCTTATGCAAAAATAGAATAAAAAACATTTTTTTTATTCTTAAAATACCGCATGGCTATTTCATCTACTTCACCCGGAGGATCTGTCATGCGCAGAACCCGTATTTCATTTTTATTTTCATGGTTACTCAGTTCGCTGCTGCTTTGGAGCACCACCAGCCGTGCCGCAGCGCCGCTGGAAATCGGTTATATGCCGATTATTCCGGTTTCGCAGGCGTTTGTCGTACTGGAAGGCGATACGCTGGCCAAGGCCGGTGTGACTGACCCGACGCTGATTAAATTTCAAAACGGACCGGCAATTGTGCAGGCTCTGCTGGCCGGTCAGCTGGATATTGCTTATCTGGGCATCGGCCCGGCCATGGTGGCCCGGGCCAAAGGCGCGGATATCAAGGTTGTGGCGTCCAATATCGTGGAGCAGATCAGTGTTATCGCACTGGGCGAGTTGGCCCCTTATTTTGCAGAAGGTACTAAACGCAGCGCGTTCGAGCGTTTTACTGCGGATAAAGGGCGCAAACCCGTCATTGCTACGTTTCCCAGGGGATCGGTGCCGGAAACGGTGTTGCAGTACTGGTTACGCAATCAACTGGCGATTGATCCGGCCGCCATCGAGATCATTTATCAGGGTGCAGCCCAGGTTCAGCAAGCCTTATTGACAGGGGCCGTCGATGGCGCTGCTATTCTGGAGCCGGTGGTCAGCATCATAAGCAGCAAGCTGCCTGCCGCGCGGGT
Source organism: Gammaproteobacteria bacterium (assembly GCA_041396125.1). Lineage (GTDB taxonomy): Bacteria > Pseudomonadota > Gammaproteobacteria > Competibacterales > Competibacteraceae > JAWKZG01. Next base: position 37,182 of record JAWKZG010000013.1, read on the forward strand.
TGTTGCACAAGGCTCGGAATTATTCCCGCACCAGCCGGGGGCGATACTGGTAGTACGGGACAAACTGCTGAAAGAGCACCCGCAACTGGTGCAGGCTCTGGTGGCAGCACATGTACAGGCGACCGAACAGTTAAAGACAGCGCCGGAAACCGTTGTTGACGCTGTCCGGAAATATGTGGGTGGCGGTCGTTTGAGCCGGGACATCGTACTGCAGGCGCTGCAAAACTCGCAGCAAAGCTTCGAAGCTGATCCGAACGCAATTCTGGCCAGCACTCGGGTCATGCGGGATTTCCAGACCGAGATCGGAACGCTGAAAACTCCGGTCGATCTGGATACCTTATTTGATACCTCCATTTACGATCAGCTGCCGTAGCGTATCCGGGATGTCACAGCCATCGCACTTTCTGATTACAACCCGTAGTGGTCGCGTGTTGCTGGGCCTGAGCGGGGTGCTGAGCTTTCTGGTGTTGTGGAAATTTGCCCAGACCTCGGGCTGGGGTGGCGCAGGTTCAATCCCGGACCCGATGCTGCTGCCGACGACCTTGCTGGATGAATGGCGCTCGGGACGTCTGCTGCCAGTGCTCTATTCCAGCCTGATTCATTATATCTGGGGCCTTTCACTGGGAACACTCTGCGGTTTGCTGGTTGGTATGCTGGCTGCAATATCACCCTGGATAGATGCGTATCATGGCTGGCTGGCGCGTATTTTACGGCCTATACCGCCGCTGGCCTGGGTGGTGTTTGCTATCGCCTGGTTCAAGGTCAGTCATGCCGGCGCGGCGTTTGTTATTGCGATAGGCGTTTTCTGGGTGAATTATTTTGCCACCTATTCAGCCGTGCGCAATATCGACCCAAAATACTATGAACTGGCGCGCGCTTTTGGTCAGAACGGGTTTTTGAACCAGCTGATGAACGTTACTCTGCCGGGTGCTGCACCCGGTATTTTGTCGGGTATCCGGACTGGCATAGGACAGGCCTGGATGACCCTGATAGCAGCAGAATTACTGGGTGTACCCGGCATGGGGCAGAAATGAATGCCGCCGCCGGAGTGGGCGCGTATGAAGCCGTCGTGATCTATATGTTGATCATTTCATTGGTCTACACCCTGAGTGATTTTTTCTTCGGGCTGCTTGAAAAAAGGGCATTGCAATGGCGCCCATCCTGACTGTCAGTGGGCTCAGCTATCACTACCAGAACAGCGCACAGCCGGTGTTCGAGGATTTGAACCTGCAACTCATGGCCGGGGAGTTTGTTGCGGTGGTCGGTGGTTCGGGCGTTGGTAAATCGACCCTGTTGCGCTGTGTTGCCGGTTTGGCCCCGAGCGGGCCGGATCAAATCAGCCGGGGCGAGGTGCATATTAACGTGCCCCGGCGCAGCGGCAGCCGCCGTCGCGCCATCGTCTTTCAGGACGGACGGTTGCTGCCGTGGCGGCGCTTGCACAGCAATATCGGTTATGGTCTGAAAGGGTTGCCGCTGAGCACACAGGAACAGGCCGCCAGAATTCAGGAAGTGCTGGCGCTGACCCGCCTAACCGAATTGGCAGAGCGCTGGCCGCATCAATTGTCCGGCGGGCAAATGCAACGGGCGGGTATTGCCCGGGCGCTGGCGGTACATCCGGATCTGTTGCTGATGGATGAACCCTTCAGCGCTGTGGATGCCATCACGCGGCAGCATCTGCAGGACGAACTGCTGAATATCTGGCAGAAAGCCGGCCCTGCCATACTGTTCATCACACACGATATTGAGGAAGCGGTTTATCTGGCGGATCGGGTGATAGTGCTGTCGGGGACTCCGGCACATATCAAGCATGACCATGTAATTACTCATTCCAGGCCGCGCCAGCGTACTGCCGGGTCGCTGCAAGTGCTCGCCCGGCAGATTGCCCGTGATTTATAAGCCGTGAGCGGTAAGCTGCTCTCCCTGCAGGTGTTGCTGCACGCGCCAACGCCAAAAGCGCTGCGCCGGGCGATTTCCAACGCCCGTAATTTACAACGACTGGAACCGGCTGCCCGAATTGAAATTGTCGTCAACGGTACGGCGGCCGCCGCTGCCCTGGATATCGACGATGAAGCACTAAAAAGCCTGCTTGTTGTCTGTCAGAACAGCCTCCAGCGGCAATCGCTGGAGCTGCCACAAGACTTGCGTGTGGTACCGGCCGCTGTGCTATATCTGGCCCTTCAGCAAAGCAAGGGCTGGTGCTATATCCGCGCTTGACCGCATCATTTTCTTTCAGCCTGCCACCAGGCTGTTTTCCCCGTCATCGACGACTTCCTAGCGCTGCCCGGCAACGACTCATTTGCTGCTTTTTTCATTTGCGTTTACGCTAGTTTCTTTTGGCATTCGCCCTGACCCGTGCGGTTGGGCTGCAGAAGGCCTCGTGCGGAATCTGTTTAGTGTTTTATGTAGGAGCGATGAGCAAAGTATGGCTGAGAATGGGGCGCTAGCCCAAGCGGGGCAGTCGTTGCCGACGTCCACTTCAGTGGTCGTGATCGGTGGCGGGGTGGCGGGGGTATCAACAGCGTTGTATCTGGCACGCTGGGGTATACCGGTAGTGTTGTGTGAAAAAGGCCGTATTGCTGCCGAGCAATCGTCACGTAACTGGGGTTGGATACGCCGCCAGGGGCGTGATGTGCGCGAACTGCCCTTGATGATCGAGAGTTTTCGATTATGGCAGGAACTGAATGCGGAGCTCGATCAGGACATCGGTTATCGTCAGGGCGGTTCAACCTATCTCGCCGAGACCGATGCGGAACTTGCCGAACGGGCGGCCTGGCTGGACGCAGCGGAAGGTTTTCAACTCGATACCCGGTTGCTGACAGCCGCGGAAGTTGACACCATGCTGGGGCAGTCAGAGCGGCGTTTCAAAGGCGGCCTGCATACCCCCAGTGACGCTTATGCCGAGCCCTCGCAAGCAGTTCCGGCCCTGGCCCGGCTGGCGCAAAATCTGGGTGCGCAGTTGTTTGAACAGACTGCCGTACGCACACTGGAGCAGCAGGCCGGACGAGTGACCGGGGTTGTCACCGAACACGGTACTATTGCCTGCGATACCGTTATTCTGGCAGGCGGCGTCTGGTCGCGACCGTTTCTGGAAAACCTGGGTCTATCGTTACCACAGCTGGCGATCAAGTCGTCGGCACAGCGCACCAGCAAAGCACCGTTGATTACCACCAGTACCGTCGGCGCTACCGGTGCTTCGTTGCGGCCCCGACTGGATGGTGGATACACTATTGCCCGCAGCGGCGCCGCCAGTTTCGAGCTGATTCCGACCGCTTTCCGCCATTTTCTGGCGTTTACCCCGATTTTGCGTAACCGCTGGCGGATACTGCGTCTGCGGTTCGGGCGTTCATTCTTCGGGGCGCTGGGCAGCCATCGCTGGCAGCCGGATCAGTTCAGCCCGTTCGAACAGGTGCGGGTGTTCGATCCGAGCCCGGACGACAAACTATTAGATGATGTATTACGTGCGGCACAAACCCTGTTTCCGCAATTGCACGAGACGCGCCCGGAGCAGCGTTGGGGCGGGATGATCGATGTCACCCCCGATGAACTGCCTGTCATTGACCATGTGGGTCAGCCGGCCGGGCTGATTCTTGCAACCGGCTTGTCCGGTCATGGCTTCGGACTCGGGCCGGGGTGGGTTATCTAGCCGCGCAACTGGCACTCGGACGGGAACCGATGGTGGATACCACGCCGTTCCGCTATGCCCGCTTTCGCGCCAGCAAGAGAGCACCCGGTATGAGAGCTGCACTGAGAGCTGCACAATGAGCGCTGTAGCAAATAACACCCCCGATATTCTGATCATCGGGGCTGGTATTTCAGGCTGTGCGGCAGCTTACGAACTGGCCCGCGAAGGCTATAAGGTACAAGTGCTGGAGCGCTATGCGCCAGGTGCGATGGCTTCCGGCTGGACGCTGGCCGGCGTGCGTCAGTCAGGTCGTGATCCGGCTGAACTGCCATTGGCCCAGCGTGCTGTCAGGTTGTGGACGACACTGTCGCAACGCCTTGAGGCCGACACCGGTTACCGCCAGCACGGTAATCTGCGCCTGGCCCGCAACGCAGCAGAAGTCGAGGTGATCCGGGCGCTGGTGGCGGCACCGGCAAATGCCGGGCTGGGGCTGCGCCTGCTGGAAGATCCTGCTGATATCCGGGAGCTGGCACCTTGTCTGTCGGCGCAGGTGCTGGCTGCTTCATATTGTGCCAGTGACGGTCACGCTGATCCGCTGGCGACGCTGGCCGCACTGCGCGCTGCCGCCGAACGACTGGGCGTCCGCTTCAGCAGTGGTGTGCGGGTGACCGGTATTGGACTACTGCGGCCGGGCGGGTGAGCGGGGTACAGACCGAGCAGCATGGCCCTATTGCCGCCGGAGCCTGTATCGCCGCGCCCGGAATTTATATTAACGAATTACTGCAGCCGCTCGGGTTATCAATCCCGCTGCGTGTGCCGATGGTCACCGTTGTGCAGACCGAGCCGCTGGCACCCCTGCTGGCACCGGTGCTGGGCGTGGCCAATGCCGATCTGGCCGCCCGCCAGCAACTCGATGGCCGGCTGCGTGTAACCGGTGGGGCGGAAGACTGGCATGGCGAGCTGGAGCACGAACAGAATGGCAACACACCGCGGGTGGCACCGGGTGTGGCCAGTCTGGGTGAGGTTATCGCCAAAGTGTCAGCGGTGTTGCCGGCATTTGCCAGCGCCCGGGTGGCGCGGATCTGGGCCGGTTTGCTCGACCTGACCCCGGATGCCTTGCCGGTACTGGATCATGTCCCAGGGATTGATGGCCTGGTGGTCGCGGCTGGATTTTCCGGGCATGGTTTCGGACTCGGGCCGGTGACCGGAGAACTGCTCTGTGATCTGGTGCTGGATCGCAAACCTGGTCTGGCGCTGGATGCTTTTCGGTTTGACCGGTTTTCGGCAGCGGATGAGGCCGCGCCTGCCAATCTGAGCCTGCATGGCTGATGTCGCCGTTGGTTCGGGCCGTTGGTTCGGGTTACTATGACCAGACTGTTAAATAATCAAACGATGGAGATAATGATGAGGTGTTCATGTTAAATCCTGCCGGTCGGGTAGTGATGGTATCCGGTGCCAGCCGTGGTATCGGTCGGGCGATTGCCATGACGCTATACGATGAAGGGTACTCGCTCAGTCTGGGTGCACGCGATGCCGCTGCATTGCAAGATTCGCTGCAGGATTTGTCTGAAGAACGCGTACTGTGTTGTCGCTACGATGCGGAAGACCGCAGTACGCATGAGGCCTGGCTGGATGCCACGCTGAGCCGCTTTGGACAGCTTGACGGGCTGGTGAACAATGCCGGTATCGGCGTGCCTTTCACGCTTGAGGAAGGGGATGAAGCCGCGCTTGATCGCATCTGGGCGGTGAATGTCAAAGCGCCCCTGTTTTTAACCCGTATTTGTCTGCCGCACCTCAAAGCATCCGGTTCAGGACGGGTGGTCAATGTGGCATCGCTGTCCGGTAAACGGGTGCGTAATAATAATGTTGCTTACAATATGAGCAAGTTCGCCTTGCTGGCCTTGTCGCACGGTACGCGGCGGGTGGGCTGGGACGACGGGGTCAGGGTTACCGCGTTGTGTCCCAGTTTTGTGCGTACCGACATGACCGCTGACACCACCAAAATTGCCCGTGATGAAATGATCGATCCGGCCGATCTGGCCCGTTTGACGGCAACCGTAATGGCGTTGCCGAATACTGCTGCAGTCGCTGAACTGCTGGTTAACTGTCGCTTGGAAGATACCTTATAACGACTACTCTGTCTTTGCCTGGAGAACGCGTATGAAACAAATGAAACTTGTGCCCCTGCTCGCCGTGTCAGCGGCTGTACTGTTCGCGGTCGGCAGTCCGGTACATGCTGCGGGTACCACGCTGAATGTCGGTATGGCCTCGGCTGATGCCGGCAAGCTGGACCCGCATATTGCCACAACAACCCCTGATAAGGGTCTGTTGCACTGGATGTTTAATGGTCTGGTACGCGTGCAGCCGGGCAAAGCCAGTCCGGAGTTTATTGAGCCCGATTTAGCCGAGAGCTGGGTCGCTTCCGACGATGGCCTGCAGTGGACATTCAAGCTGCGTCAGGGCGTGCAGTGTCACGGCGAGTACGGCGAGCTGGACAGTGAGGACGTGGTGTTTTCGCTGCAACGGGCGGCTAATAAAGACACCTCCAGCTTCTCGAATGACTATAAAGCCATTTCCTCGGTCGAGGCCAATGGTCCTTATGAAGTGAAAATTACCCTGTCTGAATCCGTACCCAGCCTGCTCGGTCTGTTAGTGCCTTATCATGGCGGTAATATTGTGTGTAAGGATGCGGTCGAAGCACTGGGTGATCAGTTCGAACGCACCCCGATCGGCACCGGCCCGTTTATGTTTGCCGAATACCAGCCGCAGCAATACGTCAAACTGGTCGCCAATGAAGACTATTTTCGTGGCGCGCCGAAAATCAAAGAAATTTTCTATCGCTATATCCCCTCCGATGCCAGTCGTGATCTGGCATTCCAGTCCGGTGAAATCGACATGATTTACGGCAAACAGGAACAATCCTGGGTGGACCGTATCAGTGAGCTGCCGAATACCAAAGTGGTGGTGATGAAGCCCGGCGAGATGTCGGTGATTCACCTTAATATGACGATGCCGCCGCTGGATAATCTTAAAGTGCGGCAGGCAGTGGCCCACGCTATTGATCGCGCCGCCATGGTGCAGTTCAAAGGTGAAAAAGTCACTTTGCCCGCTATCTCGGTCGTACCGGAAGGTTACCTGGGGTATACCGACGATGTCGCAAAATACGATTTTGATGTGGACAAAGCCAAAGCGTTGCTGGCCGAAGCGGGTTTTCCTGACGGTGTTACGCTGAAAACCATCCACACCACGCTGCCCGGCATGCTGTCAACGATTGAAGCCGTGCAGGCACTGCTGAAACAGGCCAATATCAATCTGGAAATCGAAACGGTTGAGCATGCCACATTCCACCAGCAGATCCGTGCTGATGCCTCCCAGATCGTGCATTATTCGGCAGCCCGTTTTCCGATTGCCGATGTTTATCTGAGCCAGTTTTTCCATTCCAGCGCTATCGTTGGTACGCCTACCGCTGTAACCAATTTTTCCCATTGCGCGGTTGCTGATGCCGAGATCGAAGCGGCCCGTACAGAACCGCATCTGGACAAGCAGCGGGAACTCTGGGCCGAGGCGCAGCGCAAAATCATGGCTGAAGTGTGTGCGGTGCCGATTTATCAGAACCTGCAATTGTGGGCCTGGAAAGATTCGCTGGATCTGGGCACCGAGGTGGAAGGTTCACTCAATCTGAGTCCGCCGGTTACCGAACAAGCCCAGTTTCTGGACTGATAACGGGAAACTGATGAGAAATAGTTTTGCAGCGGGGCAGAGTGATCTGCCCCGCTGCAGTTTAGCGCCACAGTGATTTAGCTTATGAGTAGTTTTATTCTTAAACGGTTGGGTTTTGCCGTAATCACGTTATTTGCGGTGTTGACCATAGTCTTTTTTATCGTGCGTATTCTGCCTGGTGATCCGGCTCTGGTGATTCTTGGCGATCAGGCCAGCATGGCTGCTATCGAAGCGTTGCGGGAGCGGCTCGGGCTGAATCAGCCCCTGCTGGTGCAATATATCGAGTTTATGGGGGGGGTGCTGACGGGCGACTGGGGGGTGTCGATGGTCAGTGGTCGTCCGGTCATCCAGGAAATTCTCAAAGTATTGCCAGCGACCTTGGAGCTTACCGCTGTCTCGCTGCTGATTGGTGCAGTGATCGGTATCCCGCTCGGTATCTGGTCGGCGGTACGACGCAATACCCTGCCCGATTATATAACCCGTCTCGGCTCGCTGCTGGGCTTGTCTTTTCCGGCGTTCGTGTCGGCCATTTTGCTGCTGCTGGTTTTTTCCATCCAGTTGCGCTGGTTTCCGGTGATCAGTTCCGGGCAGGGCACAACCGTACTCGAACGGCTGCGTGATCTGGCCTTACCGGCGGTCAATCTGGGTTTGATCATGGCGGCTTACATCACCCGTGTCACCCGTTCCTCGATGCTGGAAGTGCTGGGGCAGGACTATGTGCGTACTGCGCATGCGAAAGGGATCGCATTCTCTGCAATCATCTGGCGACACTGTCTGCGCAATGCCCTGATTCCGGTCGTAACGGTGGTTGGATTGTATCTGGGCATCCTGATCGGCAATTCCGTGTTGACTGAAATCGTCTTTAACCGGCCCGGTCTGGGCAAACTCATTATCGGTGCGCTTAATCAGCGTGACTACACCATGCTGCAAGGCATGATGGTGATTTACACCCTGGTTGTAGTGCTGGTGAATCTGATCACCGATCTTACCTATGGCCTGATCGACCCCAGGATAAAATATCAATGAGTGCACCTTCACCGATCGCTCAGGGTTCCTACGCCTATTTGCGCCGTACCCTGGCTGCTATGGGCGCGGGCCTGATTAAAGCCTTTAATACCAATAAAACCTCCTGGGTTGGCCTGGGACTGTTTCTGCTGGTCTGTCTGCTGGCTATTCTGGCCCCGGTTCTGGCCCCGCATGACCCGCTCGACCAAAATATTCTATTTCGCCTCAAGCCGCCTTCTGCCGAGCACTGGATGGGCACGGATTACTATGGACGGGATGTGCTGTCGCGTCTGATGTATGGCGCACGTATCTCGCTCACTATCGGTCTGCTGGCTATTGGTATGGCACTGATAATTGGCTCGCTGATCGGTTTGATTGCCGGCTATTTCGGCGGTCGTACCGATATCATCATCATGCAGATCATGGATGTGTTGCTGGCCTTCCCGTCCCTTATTCTGGGGCTGGTGGTCGTGGCCATGCTGGGACCGAGCATCGCGAACCTGGTTATTGCCATTGCGCTAACCGCGATTCCGCCGTTCGCCCGCATTGCCCGCGCCCCGACCATTACCGTCAAGGAACGCGAATTTGTCGAAGCCGGTCGCGCTTTGGGGTATTCCGATCTGCGCCTGATGCTGGGTCATATACTGCCGAATATTCTGCCTGAAATCCTGGTCATGGGATCACTCTGGCTGGCCACTGCAATCCGGGTCGAAGCGTCGCTGGCGTTTATCGGCCTGGGCGTCAGTCCGCCGACAGCCACCTGGGGCGGCATGATCCGCGAAGGTTTTGAAAATATTCTGGACAGTTTCTGGCTGGCCTTGTTTCCGTCGTTTGCCATTTTGCTGGTCGTTTTCGCGCTGAATCTTTTGGGCGATGGTTTGCGTGATGCCATTGATCCAAAATTGCGAGGTGAGCAATGAGTGCCGTGGCAGCAACGGCTGCGGTGGCAACACCCGTGCTGTCAGTGCAGGGCCTGACCACTTCGTTTCGGGTTGCAGACAGCTGGCAGGCCGTGGTGCGCGATATCAGTTTCGAGATCGGCGCACAGGAAACGCTGGCGATCGTTGGCGAGTCGGGGTCGGGTAAAAGCGTGACCGCCTTGTCGATTATGCGGCTGGTGTCACTGGCAACCGGACGCATTGAGGGGCGTATCGAACTTGATGGCAAGGATCTGTTAAGTCTGCCCGAGGAACAGATGCGCGATGTACGGGGCGGCGACATCGGCATGATATTCCAGGAGCCGATGACCAGTCTCAATCCCGTTCTGACGGTCGGTTTTCAGGTAGCCGAAGTCCTGCGCCGGCATCGGGCCATGGACACCCGCACCGCCGAGGCTGAAGCGCTGCGCTTGTTCGATCTGGTACGCATACCGGATGCGCGGCAGCGTGCCAGGGACTTCCCGCATACCTTTTCCGGTGGCATGCGACAGCGGGTCATGATCGCTATCGCACTGGCCTGCCAGCCACGACTGCTGATTGCCGATGAGCCGACGACTGCGCTGGATGTCACGATTCAGGCGCAAATCCTCGAGCTGATTCGCGAATTACAGACCGAAATCGGCATGTCGGTAATGTTCATTACGCACGATATGGGCGTAGTGGCGGAGATCGCCGACCGGGTTGCGGTAATGTTTAATGGCGATAAAGTCGAGGAAGGGTCAGCGCAGACGATCTTTGCTGCTCCGCAGCATGCCTATACCCGTCGTCTGCTGGCAGCAGTACCGCGACTGGGTGCCTTGCGTGGCAGCGAGTTGCCGCATCGTTTTCAGGTGCTGGAGCTGGACAGCGCGAATACCCGCCCGCCTGAAGAAAGCCCGACATCAGTAAGCCAGCTACCAGACGCGGAGCCGGACCGGCGTGGCGATCCGTTATTGGACGTGCAGGGGTTAACCACCCGGTTTGCTGTGCGCGGTGGTTTTCTGGGGCGCACCAAGGGCCAGGTTTATGCGGTGGAGAATGTCTCCTTTACGCTGCGGGCTGGGGAGACACTGGCGCTGGTAGGGGAGAGCGGTTGCGGTAAATCCACCACCGGTCGTTCCATCATGCGCCTGATAGAACCAAGCGCGGGCCGTGTGTTGTTTGAAGGGCGCGATATGCTGACACTTAATGCCGGCGAGTTGCGTGCTCTGCGGCGCCGCATGCAGATGATTTTCCAGGACCCTTACGGTTCGCTCAATCCGCGTAAAACGGTTGGTGCAGCAATCCGGGAACCGCTCCGGGTACATGGTTTGTATGCCGGCGCGGAAGCGGACGCCAGGGTAGCCACGCTGCTGCAACAGGTTGGACTGCTGCCGGAGCATGCGCTGCGGTTTCCGCATGAATTTTCGGGCGGGCAACGCCAGCGCTTGTGCATTGCCCGCGCGCTGGCGCTGGAGCCCCGACTGATTGTGGCGGATGAGTCGGTGTCAGCACTGGATGTGTCGATCAAGGCTCAGGTCGTGAATCTGATGCTTGATCTGCAGCGTGAACTTGGACTGGCCTATCTATTCATCAGCCACGACATTGCCATTGTTGAGCGTGTCAGCCATCGTATCGCAGTCATGCTGCTGGGTGAAATTGTGTGGAAATTGGACCGCGCTGCGGTGCTGGACAATCCGCAGCATCCCTACACGCAAAAACTGATTACTGCAGTACCGGTGCCCGATCCGGCACTGGAAAAACGCAGTAAAGGACTATTGATGGAAGAAAATCAACAGTCCGGTGCGTCCTTTGGGGTATCAGTTCAAGCAGCGCCCCCTGTTGGAAGTTGGGCCGGATCACTACGTTCGTGCGTTTGATTAAAAAAGCGGCGATTAAAAAACAGGCGGTTAAAATTGGCGCAGTGGCACATCATGCTGCTGCGCCAGCTACAAGAAGCGCATGACCTTGCAGTCAAGGCGTATTGGCCGTGGTAGTGGTTGTACTTTTGGGGGGTTACTGTATCTTGTACCAACTGTGGTGATACGAGTTTCTGCCGGTGCTGTTCCAGGGCTGCTGCCTGCGGCTGGTCTGCATCATTCAATTGTGAAAAGCGTAAGAGCAGGATCAGAGGGGCATTATTCGGCAACAGCATAGCCCGGATATTCGGTGATAATTTATCGATATAGCGGTAAGTCAACAGATTATCACGCTGCTGCAGGGCTTACGCGCAATATGCTCTAAAGCTTCAGCCTCGGCTTTGGCTTTTACCATGGAGCGCGGCGCCGGCCTCCGCCACGTCGCGGATGGCTTGCGCTTTCGCCCGTGCTTTGATGGTGATTTTGCGGCCTTCGCCGGTTGCCAAGGGTCGCCATCTTCTGCGCTTCGTATTCGGCTTCCGTGATACTGGCAGTCATTTCTCTTCTACCGAGGTGGCATATTCCGGTGAAAAGGTAATATTGCGCACCAGAATTTTCAGCGGTTCCAGGCCTGATCCCCGGGTATGGGTCACCGTAAGATCATTTAACGCTTCTTCAAAGGCTTTGCGTTTCTCACTGTTTATCTCGTCCACATTAAAGCGGGCTGCCTGGCTGCGCACAAGTACCCACAATCCCGGTCGGATAAAATCACGGATGCTTAGCGAATCCTGCCGAGTTGATATGCAGATTAACCGCCATCTCCGGCCGAATCCGGAATAATAATGTCACGTCGATAATAACAAGCTGACCGTCAGCAGTACGGGCGCGGATCGCATCGTCACCCAGTTCTTCGCCTTCGTAAGCCCGCCTGACATGGTGTAGGACTGGACAATGATCGGATAGCGAATGACCTCCTCGAACAAGGGCACCTTCAGGTGCAAGCCTGAATCCCATCAGTTTGCTCGCGTACGCCCTGGGGCGACAGCAGAACACAACGACCCCGATTTCGCGTGGATCAATGAATACCAGGCTGGCGCTGGCAAGATTCACCGTCACAACACCGACCAGCGGCCATAAAATCCGATAGGAAAACAAGCGCCTGACGGCGACCAGCCAACCGTGAGACCGCCGTATAACCAGAAAATACACCAGCGTTCCAAAGAGCGGTAAGGCCCAGAGAAAGGGTACAAATATATCAGCGGCGTTTTTTAGAATCATCCTTATAACCTGCTGGAACGCTGCAACGGGATTACTATATTTTTGAATTATAAAATAATGCTGTGCGTAAAGAATGCCTGTGAAGGATTCTGTCGGTCTTCTCGTGCCAGACAAACCGGGTTTTGAGGCTTCAGGTGATTTTCTGGTTTTTAGCAAACCATTGTTATTAAAAATATTATTCTATTGGATGTGATTTGAATAAAACTCACGATGTAGCAGAAAATTTATAAAAACCCGGATTATAATGATAACTATTTGTTTGTAGGGTGTTTCAAGAATTTTCCGGACTTACTGTCGTGTAATGACAGAAGGGAGGAAGATGGAGTTACAAAGCAGGCTATCTCTGGCCGTTGTCTGGCCAGAGATAGCTTATTGAATGGATTAACGCCGCCGTGTGCCCGTCTGGTTACGTACAACCAGGAACGCCATCAGCATCATCATCAGCATTAACCCGTATTCGCTCAAGTCAGGATAGATTTTTGCCCCGACGCCAGCGTAACCCGAGACCGATGCGCTGTTGTTAGCCATATCGGGTCGTCCATAATGCTGTTGACAAAGGCGGTAGTCGTGGTAGGACCCGGTGAGAATGCTCTGGCCTGCTAAAGGTAATGCTAAGTACATCGCTATTTGCCAGCGTGCTGAGAGGTTACAGGTTATTGCGCCACTCCAGTTCCGGAGCAGCTGCCGGCAGAAGGTGTCCGCTGATATAAACGTCAACTGCGACGGTAAGGTAACGTCGGTTACGATATTGTTGGCGGTGTCCGGGCCATGATTGGTAACGGTGAGTAAGTGGATAACCTGCGAGCCCAGTGTTATCTCAGGGACATCCGAAAGCATGGTGATACCCAGATCAGCCGAGGCTGCTGCAATAGTCGTGCTGGCTGAAACCGGTGCACTATTGCTGGCATCATCTTCCACGGTACCGCCTAATACAAGCGTTCCGGTGCCGCTCAGGGAAACAATAATAGTGACTGTGGTATTGCCACTGGCTGGAATAGTGCCCAGATCACAGCTCACCGTACTGCCCGACGGAGTGCGGCTACCTTGATCAGGTGTAAAAGCTGTCGATACTCACTGGCACACCGGTGAGACGACATCCAGCATCACGTTGGTTACGTCCGCTGTGCCGTTATTGCTGATATCGACGGTATAAGTGATTGGCTCCACCTTCTGCCGCCGGGTCGGGCGTATCGGTGACCGTGACTTGCAGATCAACGTTGCTGGCGGCCGCTATTACATTGACGGTAGCCTCATCGGTGTTGTTGGCGACTGAGGAGTCCGGCATCGCTGGTCACGTTCACGGTATGGGTATTCGAACCGCTGGTAGTCGGGGTAACCGGGATTTGCAGGGTCGCATTGGTGCCGTCCGGCAAATTGGTCGGACCGCAGTTAACGGTATTGCCTGCTGCCACACAATTGCCGAAGATCGGATCTGTAATAGCACCAATCGTGGCACCGGGTGAAACGGTATAGACCAGTGTTGCATTGGTTGCACTGGGTGCCGGTGTTGGTGACATTGATCTCGACGGTTGTGCTACCCCGACCTGCCCATCAGCTGGGTTGCGTTTGTAAAACTTGCACCTAAATCAGTGCTAGTACCACCTGCGGCATCAATCGTTACCGCTACCGAACCGGTATTGTCGTTGGGGTTGGTATCATTATCGGCTGTCGTGGCGATGACATTATTGCTTACGCTGGAAGGTGCGGTTGCCGTATCCGGATTGACCCGATAAGTCACTGCTACGTTGTCGCCAGCCGGTACGGTTGGCCATTGGCAGGTAATCGTACCGCCGGGATTCGTGCCGTCATGGCTGCAGCTGCCGCCACCCTGATCAATAAAGCCGACAAAAGTCACCTCATTGGGAAGCGTATCTGTGAACTGTACCGCACTCGCAGCGGCATTATTGCTGGTTTAAGTCACCGTCACGATATAGTCGTAAGGTACGTCTACGGTTGCATTTCCACCGCCCAGACTGGTGGTCACATTAACCGACAGATCGACATCATTACAATTGACCAGACCTGCATCCGAGTGCGAGATGGTGATATCAACGGTCTGAGCCAGGCTAACCAGACCTGTTACCGTAATATCCAGGCTGATACGCAGGGCGTTGACCGCAATAGCGGACTGATCGCCGGCAACCGTCTGTTCATTCAGGATAACCAGCGCATTGGCTGAAAGATTGCTTACGCCCAAATTGATATTAATATCGGTATTCAGTAGTTCGGTATTGGGTGCCGGGGTCGCCGTTAAGCCGGCGGCAACAGACTGGCCCAGCACGTCCAGGGTTAATCCTTCAATTGACGCACCGCCGCTGGCTGTGAAGGCGCCGCAACTGCCAGTTACCTGGGCGTCTGAATCGATGGTGGTGGAGCTCAGATCAACCTGGGAGATGCCAAGCAAATTTAATAAAACGGCCAGATTCGCGGTTGCGGCATCCGCATCAATCTGATTCAGAAAAGGTTGATGCTGAGTATGTGCTGTGATCACATCGGCGGTCACGGTTCCGCTGATGGCATCAAGACTAAGCACCTGATCGGTCTCATCGAAGGCTGCGCTATCGATTTCGTCAACCTGGGCTGCGGTGAGGTCAATTTCCAGACCGGTAAGGGGAAGGTCGGTGGTGGCCTGTACGCTTAAGCCGCTCGCGTCACCGTCCCCTTCACGGGCCTGGGCTGGTTGCCAGAGCATAGCCAGTAGTGCTAAAGATCCTAGGATTCCAAACAGGAAAGGTTGCTTCTCAAGTGATGTGATACTTCGCATCGGTATGTTCCCCTAAAGAGTAAAAATTGGCAAACGATTGTCTGCCACGAACACGGAAACTTTCCTTGTTCAAAAAATATTATTTATTAGTTACTTACTGTTGTTTTGTTGTGATTATTAGCGCTGCTTTTGAAGCGCATCAATGCCAATGCTGTTTAAAAAATTTATTTTTAATTACAGTTGGTTATCAGTAAATCAAGTTGGATTTTTATATTTGACCACCCTCTTACCCCAAAAAATCAGTGCTAAAAGGGTTTTTGTCTGATTAAATATTACAAATTGTGTCATTTTGTTAAATTATGTTTTTCATTGTTACAAATTGTTAAATATTAGGCAACTGTTTTTATCTTGCAGAATTTTTCTGCTGGTTGATCGATAGGAAAATCAATAAAAGCAGAATCTTTGGAAGGCGATATAGTTTGCGGAAGAACTGCTGTTTGAAAATTAACGGTATGAAATTTTAAGGATTTTTGAGAGGTATGAAATTGCCAGAACTGGCTGTGCACGGCTATACGCGGCCTGTAAGCCGGAATCTCGGGAAAAAAAAGGTCCGGTAACCACACTAGCTTTTGACCATACTGATTGCAGGGTGGCCATATTGGTTGGCTAATTACCTCATAGCACGTTTAGCCGATGATCTCCAGCATGCGTGATTCAGTGATCAGTCGCCGCCTATACGCTGAAGCTCTCATACGCATGACGCGCGGATTTGCGACATTTTGCTGCCTTGAACATTCCTGGATTCCCGTCTGCGCGGGAATGACGGAGTAGTATTGTAGAAAGTGATGTGAACGATGCAAGATCATGCGCTTTTGTATCAGTGCTCTTCTTGTGCCTATCTGGTAAACAATGGTGTGCGTAAGCGTCAACCGTAAAAATTTTGTCAGCGTCAGTGGGCCCTGACGCCGCTATGTCGGGAAAACGCCTCAACCGGCATTGGTTTACCTAAATAATAACCCTGCAAATGAAAGCAATTTCTTTCATTCAGAAACTTGACCTGTTCAGGGTTTCAACGCCTTCAGCAACGATGCTCAGACCCAGGTGCTGTGCCATTGCCAGTAATGGGTCGACAATCACTGCGTCATTGGTGTTGGTAGAAATATCATGAATAAATTTCTGGTCAATTTTAAGTTGATCAACCGAGTTTTCAGGTAAGAGAGTGATAACCGGTGCAAAAATCATCCAATAGAAATGCCGATGCCCAAGACGTTTCCAGTGTAAGCATTTTCTGCAGGCTGTCATCAAACTCTTCGATTAAGCAGCTCTCTGTAATGCCTCCAGCATGAGTCGATAACATTCGTTGGGATTACGCGCAATAATTTCATGAATATTACGCTCCAGATGCGGGGTCCAGGTTGGCGCGGACGATATTGAAACATAGATAATCAAGCTCTGGCCAGGCGCTGAGTTGCTTAAAGGCTTCTTGCAGAACCCACTGACCGATAGGAACGATCAGTCCGGTTTCTTCAGCGAGGGTAATAAACTCGGCAGGTAAAATAATACTTCTCCGGATGCTGCCAACGGAGCAGAACTTCAGCACTGACCAGGCGCTGGTGATCTTTATTGTCATATTGTGGCTGGTAATGCAGGAGAAACTGTTGTTCATCAAGCGCCTGTTTTAAGCCTTTTTCCATTTCCAGTCATTTATCTGCGCGCCGTTGCATATCCGTATGATAAAAGCAGATGCTGTTGCGCCCACTGGATTTGCTGGTATACATAGCGGTGTCCGCCTGTTGCAGCAGCGCTTCCGGAGGTATCCATTCTGCGGGAAAATAGCAATGCCAATGCTGCAACTTACATGATGCTCATACTGATCAAGCAAATACGCTTCATTGATGGATGACTGAATACGTTGTGCAACGCGCATAGCGAATTCCGGCATTTTTTCTGCTGTAGTATCAGAATTTTTGATGCCGCTCAGCATAACAACAAATTCATCCCCGCCCAGACGAGCCGCCATGTCTTCCGGCCGGCAACAGGCCTGCAGGCGTTCAGCGACCTGAATCAACAGCTTGTCGCCAATACGATGGCCTAATGAATCATTCAGGGTTTTAAAGTTATCCAGATCCAGAAAAAGAATAACGCTGCTGGTGTGTTTTTCCCGGGCTTCCAGAATCTCCTGTTGCAGACGATCCAGTAACAAGCGCCGGTTTGGTAAGCCCGTCAGTGCATCATAAAGAGCCAGCTGAACGATCTGATCCTCGGTATTTTTCTTTTCTATGGCCAGACTGGTCAGTTTGGCAAAATCTTCAATGAGTTCCCTGGTATGCTCATCCGGACTTTTCGGGCTTACATAGTAAATAGCGAATGTTCCGATGACTTCCCCGTTTGATGCGCGTATAGGATCTGACCAGCAGGAGGAAATCGCCATCGCCCGGGCGAGATCACGATAATCCGCCCAATTGGGGTGGGTATGCACATCCTCAATAATGACCCGCTCTCCACTGGCTGCTGCCGAGCCACACGATCCAATTCCCGAGCCAACCGGAATCGGCATGGCAGCCTGATAGGCGGTCGGTAGATTGGGAGCTGCTCCCAGCAGCAGTTGTTGTTTCTGAGGGTCCAGTAGCAGAATGGAGCAGAGCATGTCCGGGCGATTGCTTTCTGCTGTGGTGATGATTAATTCAAAATTTTTTTCAAGCGGTTGCGATTCAATAATCGCCTGTAATATTTTATTGTGCGCTTCCCGTTCCTTGAAAAGAAGTTTTCGTTCGGCAACTTCCCGTTCCAGTTCCAGAGTGCGAATTTTAACCAGATCTTCTGTTTTTAATGTGCGCCCGGATAACATCAATAAACCCATACCGGTCAGGCCGGTAATCGAGAACCCAGCCAGCATGAGCCACCATACATTCCAGGAAATCTGCTGGTGGAAAAAATCATTTGCAGGGAAATAGTTTAGTTCCCAGGTTCTATTGAGGATAGGGATCTGCTTGCTAAGCTGAAGATCGAGCGGAATAGCAGTATGGGGTTTATGGGCAGGTATATTGCTATAAATAAGCGCTGCTTCATCATGTATATCCAGTTGTACCTGGATGTCCTTGAGTTTAGCAAGGCCCATTGCTATCTGATCACTGACATGAAAAACCCCGGCAACGACCCCTTTGATCTGTTCCCGCCTTTCTTCAACGGTAGCAGGCAGGATGGCATGCTGATAAACCGGCGTATAAATGACCGCGCTGATATTAGATGTTAAATCCTGAATCAATCGTATCGGGCCGGTTACGATACTGCGTCCTGTATCGCGTGCTTCTTGAATGGCCTCAAAAGCGGCAGGGTTGGTGCTGACATCGTAACCCAGCGCTCTTTCATTACCTTCATACGGTTGCAGATAGTACACCGGGTAGTAATCGGGGCGTGCCTGTACAGGCACCATTGCGCCGTTGGCATCGGGTTCATAAATCACAATTGGGCCATGCTGGAAGCTTACCAATGAATCCCGCTCGGTGTATCTAACACGGGGATCCATTCCAGAGCTTGTATCCCGCTGTGTTCCTTTAGCAGCGGTTGGGTAATATTCAGAAATTCCTCTTCACTAATGTTTGGGAAGCTATTAAAAATATTCTTAAGTGTTGAATTTATAGATATAAATCTGTTTATTGTGTCAACGACAGCAGTATGGATGAGGGTGGTCTGCTGTTCGAAAATGGCAGCAATGCGATGTCGTTCCTGGCTATTGCCATAAATGAACAGACCATAGAAGACTGAACACAAACCCAGCGGGAGGGCCACGGTTGTGAAGCGTTTACGCCATGATGCCCGGGGGCGCGATCATAACAAGCAGAAGCGGCGTGAACACTAGTACCCCGATGCTATCTCCGATCCACCAGGTCGCCCAGACCAGCAACCATTCGTGGCTGGAAATCGCATTGACCAAGAGCAGTGATGCTGTGCCCGTTGTCGCTGCCAGGGTACAGCTGACAGGCCCGCCCAATACAAGAAACCAGAATATCCGGCTATCTTCGAGCAAGGGATCGTTAGCGGGGATTTTACGCCTGACCAAGTGTGCGCCCAGTGCTGCCTGGGCATAAGCTGCCAGACTGACTACGCTGCCGATGATGATCGATTCCAGCAGATTTTGCGTGCTGGAATTGTCAAAGGCGTAGAACTGTGCGAGCCCTGCGCCAAGCAGAAGCCCCGGTGCAACCTTCCTGCCATACAGATAGCATCCTGCCAAAGCGACACCGGCTGCGGCCCATACGGGACTGGCACTGGTGGGGGAATCGCTAATAGAAGCCCGACGTATGCGCACAGAAAATAGGCCAGTGTAAAAACCAGGTTTCTGGCAAAATACGATGAAAAATAGTGAACCATGCTTTTAAATGTTGACGTATACGTTTTGTTGTCGTAGCAACGTGTGACTGAGACACAAAATTCACGTCTCTGTGCTTAGCCCACTTATCTGCTGAGTCGAGCTAACAAATCTTAAATGAACAAAGGCTTTGGATCGCCCAAAGGCCGCTGGCCAACCTTAGGGCCTGGCTTATTGCGCGTATGGCGAGCTGTTCCCTGCTGATCATTAATGCCAATGAGCCAGTTCCAATATATCCATAACGATAAAGTAGTGCAGGTATTGCGCCAAATAGTACCAGCGAGGCGATAGCCGTCGCCCGCCTGCTTGATGATCTTTTACCACTAACCGGAGAATATTCACAAGATGAACCGAAAATTACTCTCTATTACTGCATTGATTGGGGCGTCCCCGCTGGCATGGGCACATCATCCGCTGGGCGGTGCACCGATGGAAACGTTTCTGCACGGTTTGCTTTCCGGTATTGGCCATCCCATTCTGGGGTTTGACCATTTCTTTTTTCTGATAGCGGTAGGGATAGCTGTCGTTTTTACACGCAATTCATTAATTTTAAGTATGTTTTTTATTGTCTCTGTGCTGGCAGGCGTTGCCTTGATGCTGGCCGGTATCACACTGCCCCAGGCCGAGCTGGTGATCGCTGCTTCGCTGTTGATCGTCGGGGGAATTGTCGTGGCCGGCAAAGCCCTGAGCCTGCCGATAGCTGTGGCGCTTTTTACCGGGCTTGGGATTTTTCATGGCTGGGCTTTTGGCGAAAGTATTATTGGCCAGGAAAGTCTTAACCCTACTGTGGTTAGCGGCTATTTAGCCGGCCTGGCGATGATTCAATGGATGATCGTGAGTATAACCGGTGTCCTGGTGTCAAAAATTTGGCATGTCGCTGTGGCAACTGACCTGCGACCGCGTTTGGCGGGGGCGATGGTTTCCGGCGTCGGGCTGGCGTTATTGCTGGAGCATCTTGAGGCACTGCTGTTCGTCGTATAGCGGGCCGTTTCCCAGGTTCGCATTGCAACTGGATTTCCGCCTGTGCGGGAATGACGGGCTTATTATATGAGCAGTGGCAAGCTGCGATCACTCAGGTGCGCAGCTGCCGGTCAGGGTAAAAAAATCGGCCAGTGCCTGCACTTGCCCCTGTAGCATCTCCAGCCCTGCAACAATCGTACAATTATGCTGCTGCCGGGCTTCGAGCAGCAGACGTGTGTGCGGTGGCTGCATGATAGCATCGCAGACGATGGCGTCAGGGCTTAAGCGGGCGCTGTCAAGCGGGCAATCATCGCTGGCCATGCCGCAGGGCGAGGCATTGACAACCAGTTCAAAGCCCGCTGGGTCGGCCGGGCCGCTGACACAGCCAGGAAACCGTGCAGCAAGTTGCCGGGCACGCGCGCTATCGATGTCTGCGATAGTGATTGGGCCCACCCCGCCAAGCGTACGTAACGCTGCGACGATAGCCGCTCCAGCACCCCCGGCACCGACCACCAGCGTCTTGCGATCGGTGATGGACACTTGCCTTTGCGCCAGGGCTTTAAGCAAACCAACCCCATCGAACATATCGGCCCGCCATCGGCCATCACCCAGAGGTACCAGGGCATTGGCGGCACCGCAGGCTGCTGCGAGCGGTCCGATATCATCAGCCAGGGCGCAGGCCGCCGGTTTGTGGGGGATGGTGACTACCAGGCCGGCGAAATTGACGATGGCGTGCAGACTGTCAATAACCCGCCGTAAATCAGGCGGACGGACATGCAATGGCACCAATACCGCGTCAATATTTTCACGCTGAAAGTAATCCGCAAAGACCTGTGGTGATTTATCCTGGCTGATGGGATCGCCAATAATTGCGAGTACCCGGGTTGCACTCTCTGCAGTTGCTATAATTGGTTTATGTGATTTGGACACGCTGCTCATAGCACCCCGTCCAGCGCATTGTCAGCAAACAGGCGGCCATCTCGAATATAGCGATTCAGCATGACGTCCGTTTTATGGCCGGACTGCTTGCGAATCTGCCAGCTCGGCTTGCCGGCCAGTGCTGCCGCAGTGCAAAACCCTGCTCGCAGGGAATGACCGGCGTAGAGAGCTGGATCAAGCCCGGCTTTCAGGCAGCGTTCCTTGATCAGCAAGGCAACAGCACGCCCGGTGAGCGCTTTTGGGGCTACGTGACCATGCTTATTGACGGCTCGAAACAGCGGCGCTGCAGGATCACTTGCCGGCGTGACGGGGGCCAGTATTTCCAGCCAGTCCTGCACCGCCTGCACCGGGCACAGGCTGCTGTTGCGCGCATAGGGGATACCGACCTGACGGCCCCGACCCTCCTGATCAGTTTTGGAACGACGTAAGCGCAGCGTAAGTCCGGCCTCGGAGAAAACCAGATCGCCTAACTGCAGGCCCACCAGTTCAGAACGGCGTAATGCACCGGCAAAGCCGAGCAGTAATAACGCCCGATCGCGCCGGCTGCGGGTTGAGTTGTCCAGGTCACGCAGCATCATGGCCAGGTCATCGCGCAAGGCCGGTGCCACCTGACGCTGTGGCCGGCCGTGCTGGCGACGAATACCATTAAACGTGGTCTTGACGAGTTCTGTTTTGGTCGGATCGGGTAAGTCCTGCGCCGTGTGCGCCCGTCCGATGCTGACCAGCCAGCGTTGCAGGGTCGCCATAGCGTGGGTGGCGGCATGCGCCGCAAGATAAGCCGCCACCGATTGCGCTGACGCCGGCAATTCGCCACCCCAGCGCAGGAAGCGCTTTAAATCCGTTCGGTATTCTTGCCGGGTTCGATCCGCCAGGGCTGCTTCGAGATAGGCATTAATAGCGGGTGTTAGCGGTTTATTGTCTATGCGGTCAGGTTGGGCCAGCTCGCGCAAGGCCCGGGTATTGGTTTGCAGTTGTTCTTCAGAGGGTGGGGGATTGTTATTGTTAACAGTCATTTATGGCAAACCTCGCAATCAAAATTAGCGCCTGCAATAGCATAACTTTAACACACCCCAAATTAGCCTGGTGCTATGCTGGCTGGTGTCTGTATCCAGAATCAGGAGGCAATCATGAGAAAAGCAGTTTTTACATCTGCGGTGCTGGCGTTAATGCTTGGCCCCAATGTGCAGGCCCAACAGGAAGAATCCGAAAATACGGCACCCCCGGTGCTGGAATGGACGTGTAATGATGTCATGGGGCATTATGCGGATGCCCGTGCAGAGGACGGGGTAAGTGCCGAGGAGTTAGAGCAGGCCCGCGTTTTCGCGATGGAAATCACGCTCTGGATCAATGGCTATCTTACCGGTAAGCATGGCCTTGATCTGGAACAAAAACCGTTCGGGGCGGATGGTTTACAACGCACTATCGAGCTGGTGGCCGAAACCTGCGAAGCTGCACCAGACGCCCGTTTTCTCGATGTGCTGAAAAAACTTTAAGACGATAGGAGAAGACGGTGAAACGAAGACAGTTTACCCAGTTTGCTATCGCGCTCCTGACGGGCGGTTCGGCAGCACTGCACAGCGTGCCGGCTGATGCACGCAAGTACGACGAGCGGCATGAAAACCGCTCGCGCCAGCGCGATAGCTGGATCAAAAGCCTGGACGGGGAGCGCCATAGTCACCATGACCGGCATGATCGGCATGATCGGCATGACGATGAATGGAGAAAGCGCCAGAAATATCGTAAATCGCAGCGCAATCGCTGGCAACGCTCAAGCGGAAGTGATTGTTCAGCCTGCTGGTAGTGCGCCAGGAACGGCTGGCGCTCAGGCCCTGAGCGGATAATTGCTCAGTCCGTCATTCCCGCGCAGGCGGGAATCCAGTTCGACATTCCCGGATGCTGTTGTACTTTATCCGGGCTACTTTTGTCACCTGTCCTGCGCCGGAATTTCCATATGAATCAAACACTGCGAGTAAGGCCACCATCAATGCGGATGTTCTGACCGGTTATATAGCCTGCATCTCTGGATGCAAGATAGGCGATCAGGGAAGAGACTTCCGCTGCTGTGCCATAGCGCCCCATAGGTATGCGCGCACGTCGGTCTTCCGTCTCGGGCAGGCTATCGATAAAGCCAGGCAAAATATTGTTCATGCGAACATTGTCTGCTGCGAACCGGTCGGAAAACAGTTTGGTGAAGCTCGCCAGAGCGGAACGGAACAAGCCTGAGGTCGGAAATAAGGGATCGGGTTCAAAATCGGCAAAGGTCGAGATATTAATGATGGAACCGCCGCCTTGCTGACCATGATCGGCGCGACCATGCGACTGGGGCGCACGACGTTCAGCAAATAAACTTCCATCCCTTCATGCCAGGCTTCGTCACTGATGTCCAGAACCGGGCCTTTCGGGCCATGACCTGCTGAATTGACCAGCACATCAATACGGCCCCAGGTTGCCATGGTGAGGTCCACCAGGCGCTGCAAATCGTCCACCAGCGATTTGACCCGGTTACGCCAACCCCCCCAGTTCTGTGGCCAGGGCCTCGCCTTTGCCCGATGAGGACTATGGCGACCTTATAGCCGTCGGCCGACAAGCGTTTGGCGGCGTCTGCGCCCATACCGCTGCCACCGGCGGTAGTGATGGCTACTTTTGTGTCACTCATGATCGTTACCTCGTCTTTCAATGCTGATTACTCGTAAGGAAAAGTATGGGCGGGCAGGCACGTGCGACAAATCATATCTGGTGTCACGAGACTGTAGAAATTCTACTGCCTTATTGCTTCTGACCTAACCGTCATTCCGGAGGAATAAACCCGTTGCGAACACCGCCACTGAATACCCTGCGCTTGTTTGATGCGGCCGCCCGGCATCTGAATTTTCGGCGTGCCGCGCAGGAATTAAACCTGACACAAGGGGCTGTCGCGCAACAAGTGCGGCGCCTGGAAAAAGAGCTGGGGTGCAACTCTTTCATCGCCAGGCACGCGGACTGAGCTTGACTGAAGCCGGTCGTCGATACAGTGAACCGGTGCGTCGAGCCCTGGCCATCGTCGAGGACGCGACCCGCCAGTTGCAGCCGGACAAGGCACGATCACCCTGAGCCTGCCCCCTTCACTGGCATCCAAATGGCTGGTTCCGCGCCTGAAATTCTTCATGCAAACCCACCCCACTATTGAAGTACAGACAGTGGCCAGCGAAAAACTGGCCGATTTTCCGCTCTGACGGCGTGGATCTGGCGATACGTCAGGGCCGGCCACCGTTTGGCCATGGACTTGAAGCGACCCTGCTTGCACAGCTGGATCTGTGTGCGGTATGCAGCCCCGAGCATGCCGCCGGGCTTGGACCGATCAAACAACTGACAGACTTTCTGGGGCTGGATCTCATCCATGACGGTCACGGCCACTGGGACAGTGTGCTGGCAAAAGCGGGACTCAATACACCGGGCCGACAGCTCAGGTTCAGTCATTCGGCATTGGCCATTGATGCAGCGGCGAGCGGTCAGGGGATTGCGCTCGTGCCGCGTTTATTGGTCGCCGCTGATTTGCAGCAGGGCAGGCTGACAGAAATCTGGTCGCAACAGCAGACGAACGGAGACGGCTACTACATTGTCAGACCCGCTGCACAGGCTCAAACCCCGACTCAAACGCCAGAGATCCATGCGATGATTGACTGGCTGTTGGCTGAAGCAGCAGGCACCAAATCTCTGAATCCACCTCGACCGGACTGTACATCGTGCTAAAACTAAGCCATTTACGCTATTTTCATGTGGTCAGCCAATCTCACTCGATCCGCGAAGCGGCCGAGCAGTTAAATGTGGCTCAGTCAGCCGTCAGCCGACAGATCAAAATTCTGGAAGACGAAATCGGGATGGCGCTGTTTGAACGCCACCCACGGGGGGTGCGGCTGACGGATGCCGGTGAAATTCTGGCGAAATATGCGCGCCATACCATGCTGAATTTGAGCCGGATTCGCTCTGAAATAGATGATCTGCGGGCGTTGCGGCGGGGTGCTGTAAAAATCTGTACGGTTGAAGCCGGTGTTATTGACTTCATTCCCCAGGTCGTGAGCATGTTTCGCCAGGCCTATCCAGCCGTCACCATTAGCGTTCTGGTGCGAGGCAGCCAGGGGGTGGTCGATGCTCTGCTGGCGGACGAAGCGGACCTGGGGCTGGCTTTTAATGCCCCTTACCATCCTGATATAGACACGGTTGCTGGGCAGCAGCAACAGTTATATGCCACCGTAAACCCATCCCATCCGATTGCCCATCGCCAGCGCATCAGCTTTGCCGAGTTGCAGGATTACGATATTGCCCTGCCGGATGAGTCTTTTGGTATCCGGCAACTGGTTGACCAGATGCAACGCAGTACCCAAACCCGGATTGAACCGGTACTGACCACGGATTCGATTCAAATGCTGACCAGCTTTGCAAAACGGGGTCTTGGGGTTACCTTTCTGCCTTTTTTTGCTATTCAGGGCGAGATCCAGCAAGGACGGGTTGCCGGGGTGCCGGTCAGCGATGTGCCGGCCAGCCACGCTGTCGTGGAAATTCTTGTGCACAAAGGACGGCAATTGCCCATTCCGGCGGAAGAGTTTTTGCAAAAACTCACCGAAGACCTGCATTTGCTGGGAAATGGCTCGAAGATAGCCTGAATTACCGGCTGGTGCCGGTAATTCAGGGCCGACCGTACAAGATTGGGGCCGTAAGACGGCATGCATTTGAGCGCTCACTCGCACGCTTAGCGTTCTAATTTTAGCAACGCCAGCATCTTATAATTGTTCTTGTGGCATCGCTGTCCGGAACCCTACCATAGTGCTATACAACGCCAGGCAAGCCTGGCTGACGTGTCCAAGAGCCAATACATCATTGGTCAGTCACTACGCTGCGGCGTGATTGAAGGATACCCCCGGATAACGGTATGCCGTCAAGCAGGGTTCCTGTGCATTGCGCTGAAGCAGTTAACTCATAACAGTGGAAACCACTCGTGAATAAACAGCACACGGCAGATTCTTTACCCGAAGCGCAAGTTGATATTATTCGTTGCCCTTATGATGGTCGGGCTATCGGCGAGATTCCGGTCAGCAATGAAGAACACGCCGAGCAGGTGATTGAACAGGCGGTGCGTTCGTTTCAAACGATGCGCAAATTGCCGCGTTTCATCCGCGCTGACATTCTGGAGCGCACGGCAGCCATCATCCAGGACTGGCGGGATGAGTTTGTCGAGCTGATTGCGCAGGAGTCGGGTAAACCGATTTATGATGCGCGTGGTGAGGTTTCGCGGGCGCTGTTCAATCTGCGCAACGCGGCCGCCGAGGCACGGGCGTTTTCCGGTGCTGAAATCCCGCTGGATGTAGACGCCAGTGTCTTCGAATACCAGATCGCAACGACCGATGGCGGTCAATTGGATCTTGCCAATACCGACCTCGATACACTGGCCGGTTTGGGGCGGCGCATCGGTTTGGCGCGACGATTTCCCATCGGCCCGATTCTGGCGGTAACGCCTTTTAACTTTCCGCTCAATCTGGTGGTACACAAAGTTGCGCCGGCGCTGGCGGTTGGCAATAGTGTGGTTATCAAGCCGGCGCCGCAAACGCCGCTGACCTCGCTGAAACTGATCGAAGCCCTGCGTCTTGCCGGTTTACCCGAAGGGGCCGCCAGCGTTATTCACTGTCCGGTTCCCGTGGCGGAAAAGCTGGTGCGTGATGAGCGTTTTGCAATGGTGAGTTTCACCGGCAGTGTCAAAGTTGGCTGGCATATCAAGTCAATTGCCGGGCGCAAAAAAGTAGCCCTTGAATTAGGCGGTAACGGTGCTGTGGTGGTGGGCGAGGATGCTGATCTGGATTTTGCCGCCGCCCGTTGTGTCCGGGGTGGCGTGGTCTACGGCGGTCAGTATTGTATCGGGGTGCAGCGGATTCTGGTGCAGCAATCGGTCTATGCCGACTTCCGGGCCAAACTGCTGCAACGCATGCAGGCCTGCAAAGTAGGCAATCCGCTGGAAGAGGGGATCGATGTCGGACCGGTCATCGACGCTGCTGCTGCGAACCGGATCGAGTCCTGGATCAAGGCGGCCAGCGATGCCGGCGCGACGGTTCTGACCGGTGGCGAACGGCAGGGCAATGTCATTACACCGACCATTCTGGAAAACACCACGCCCGATATGCTGGTGGAAAAGGAAGAAATTTTTGGCCCCGTCGTGACCCTTAACCCCATCGCCTCGATAGAAGAGGGCGTGCAGCGCGCCAATGACAGTCGTTTCGGTCTGCAGGGCGGTTTGTTTACCCGTGATATTCAAGCGGCCTTCAGAGCCCTTGAAGACTGGGATGTGGGCGGCCTGATGATTAATGACGTGCCGATCTATCGGATTGATAATATGCCTTTCGGCGGCTGGAAAGAATCCGGTTTTGGGCGTGAAGGCACCCGATTTGCCATGGAAGAGATGACCGATATCAAGTTTATGGTCGTAAACTATGCCTAGCCTGAAGCCCGGATTGAGTTCGGGCAAATACAATTCTGATTGATACTAAAGAGAGGATGAGTACGTTGAATACGGTTATTACGAATGTGCAGATTTTCGATGGCACAAGCAGCAGTCTTTATCCCGGCGAAGTTGAGCTTCAAGGCAACCGTATTCTGCATGTTGCACCCGGCCGGAACCAGCTTTCTGTCGAGGGCAAGCGCACCCTGGACGGTGCCGGTGCCACGCTGATGCCGGGGCTTGTCAATACTCATGCTCACTTGACCTATCCGGCAGTCGTCACCCTCGCTGAGGTCGGGCAGATGCCGGTCGAAGAGAACATGATGGAGGCATCGTACAATGCCCGCACGGCGCTGGATTTCGGGTTTACCGCTGTGGTCAGTGGTGCGGCTGCAAAACCCCGCCTGGATATTGTGCTGCGTAACGAAATCAACGCCGGTCGGACACCAGGGCCGCGGATGCTGGCAGCGTCGCCGGAAATGACGGTTTCCGGCGGTCTGGCAGACGGCAGCGTCTGGGAGCGGGAAATACCGGCGAATGGTCTGGTGGCAGATACGCCGGCCGAGTTCCGCCGGATCGTGCGCCTGATGGTGCGCGAAGGCGTTGATCTGATTAAATTCAACAACTCCGGCGATTCGTTCTGTTATCCGCGGGTCGGATCTATCATCAATCCGATGACCGAAGAAGAGGTGCGCGTCATCTGCGAAACCACGACCAATCTTGGTCGGCGTTTAGCCGCACATGCACATGCCGACAGTTCGGTCACTCAGTGTATTCAATACGGTGTCGAATTTATCTATCACGCCACCTTTGTGACCGACCCTACCATTGAGGCGCTGGAGAAAGTCAAAGACAAGCATTGGGTGACCCCGGCCTTTGGCCTGCGCTATAACATGCACTTTGAGAGTGCTGAGTGGGGTATCACGCCCGAAATTTCGGAGAAAATCGGCAATAAGCGTGAGTTTGACGCCACCATCGAGAATATGAATAAAATGCGCGAAGCGGGTATCAAGGTACTGCCCTTTGGGGATTATGGTTTCAAGATGATCCCGCTTGGCACGGATTCCCGTGATCTGCAGCACTTCGTCAATTATTTCGGCTATGAGCCCTGGGAAGCCCTGCGGGCGGCTACGGCTTACGGCGGAGAAGCGTTTGCAGTGGAACCGGTCGGACAGATAAAGCCGGGTTTTCTGGCTGATCTGCTGCTGATCGATGGTGACCCGCTGCAGGATTTATCGCTGCTGCTGGAGCGCGACCGGTTTTTGATGATCATGAAAGACGGCCAATACTATAAAGCCCCGTCATCGCTTAAACAGCCGGGGTAGGTGTACCACCCTGTACTACGCAAAGCTGTTTTTCAAAAGCTTCTTTAATAGATATCTGCACAGGTTATTATTCTACCGGACCCGTAACACGGGTCCGGTGGTTTGCTGTTTCAGGCGTTTGCGGTTTGTTGTGAGGTGAACGTCAGGTGCTGTGCAACCAGACTGTCGTTGGCCAACTCCCCGACACTGCCACTGGCGACAATCCGTCCCTTGTCCATCACATAGCCCCGACTGGACGCGCCGGTCGCGAATTTCAGATTCTGTTCCACCAGCAGGATGGCCAGATCGCGTTCTGCGGCAATGCGAATGATGATATCCCGGATCTGCTGGACAATGGTCGGCTGGATGCCTTCCGAGGGTTCGTCCAGCAACAGCAAGCGCGGTTGACCGGCCAGGGCGCGGCCAATCGCCAGCATCTGCTGTTCGCCACCACTCAGGGTGCCGGCTTTCTGTCCCAAACGGCTGCGTAATACCGGAAAGTAATCAAATACAGCGCTGTCTGCTTCACAAAAACCGCCCTGACGACCGATCAGGGTTCCGCCGCGCAGGTTTTCGGCGACCGACAGTTGCGGGAACACCAGCCGTCCCTGTGGAACATAAGCAACACCCAACCGGGCGCGGGCATGCGCGGACAGTTTTGACAAATCCCGCCGGCAAAGATTATCTTGCCGGCCCGGTTCGGTTTAATACCGGTCAGGCTGTTCATCAGCGTGGTTTTACCGACCCCATTGCGACCCAGCAGGCAGACGACTTCGTTGCTATCCACCTGGAGGCTGACACCCTGACAGATAAGACTGTCGCCATAGGCAACTTCGACCTGCTCCAGTTCCAGCAGCATTAGACTTCTTCCCGAGGTAGACGCGGCGTACGGCTTCATTGGCGGCAACGTCATCAAAGCTGCCTTCGCACATGACGCCACCGCGATAAAGTACGGTAACCCGTCCATTTAAACGCCGCACAAAGCTAATATCATGTTCAATAATAATTGCCGTGCGATCTTTAAAAATGTCGAGAATAAGATCAGCAGTTTCTGCGGTTTCTGCCAGCGTCATACCGGCCGTGGGTTCATCCAGCAAAATCAACTGTGGCTCGTTCAGCAGCACGATGCCAATCTCCAGCCATTGTTTCTGGCCATGCGACAAACTGCCGGCCAGCGTATGGCGCTGCTCGCTCAGGCGCACACTTGCAAGAATGTGTTCAGCGCGTTCCTGAAGTTGTGCATCAGGACGTGTGGTGAACAGTTCACGGGCGTTGCTATGGCCGGTGCCTGCGATCATCAGATTATTCCACACCGTCATGTCCTCAAATACTGACGGTGCCTGAAATTTGCGGGATATGCCGAGCCGGTTAATCTCGTGTACCTTCAGATTGACGACATTCCGGTCACTGAACAGAATCTTGCCGGAATCAGGTCGCAGACGGCCGGTGATCATATTGAACAGCAGCGTGGTTTTACCGGTGCCGTTCGGGCCGATAATGCAGCGTATCTCACCCTGTTCAACGGCCATATCGAGGCCGTTAAAAACCGATACACCGCCGAAGCGTTTGCATAATTGCTGAATCTTGAGTAACGCCATGATTAATTCCGGGCTAACGGGCGGGTGCGCAGGAGCTTGACCAGGCGCGGGCTTTTGAGAAGGCCGACCATGCCACCAGGCCAGAACAATACAACGAGGATGAAGAAAACACCCACGATAAGCTGCCAGAACACCACGAAGCTGTCCGAAAGCAGGGTTTGCAGATAATTTACCAGCAATGCGCCAACAAACGCACCGATCAGGGTACCCCGGCCGCCAACGGCAACCCAGACCAGCACCGAGGCTGACATCATGACACCGATCAGATCGGTTGAGATAAACCCGACCGGTACATACAGCACACCGCTGAGTCCGGCCATCGCGCAGGAAATACAGAACACAATCAGTTTGATCTTCGGGATGTTGTAGCCCAGAAATGCGGCGCGATCTTCGTCTTCGCGAATGGCTCCAAGCACCCGGCCAAAGTCGCTTCGTACCAGCCAGTACGAGAAGGCCAGACAGGCGATACTGCAGACCATGGCGGTGTAGTAGGCGACCAGCGGATCATACCAGCTGATTTCCCACACACCGGGGATCCCCAGGCTTGGTGTTGTGAAACCGTACAGGCCGTTCATGCCGCCGGTAAAGTCACTGTTGACGATAATAATAGAGTGGGCGGCACCGGTCAGGGCCAATGTCACGACGCCGAAAAAAACGCCGGAGACCCGTCCGTAGAACAGCAGATAACCCATCCCGAGCGCAAGCAGTGCCGGGAAGCCGATGCCGAGCAGTATGGCCAGATACGTTACGCCGGGTACCGCAATAAATTTGAGCGTAATGCCCATCGCGTAGGCTCCGGCACCAAAGAAAATGGCGTGGCCGAAGTTAACGATACCGCTATAACCCCAAATGATATCCAGGCTGAGGGCAAAAATGCCAAACACCAGAAACTTGGCCAGCAAACCCACCTGATAATCGCTGGCAAACGCAGGAAACAGCGCCAGAAAAAGAATAACCAGAACGGCTGCGATAAGCGTAAACGTGGACTTGAGCAGTGTTGTTGTCATTATTAATTGCGATTGCCGGTGAGTCCTTGCGGACGGATACGGATCAGGACGACAGCAAACAGGATAACCAGCACCTGGGCTACCACGGGTCGCAGGAAGAATGACAAAGCCGCTTCCGAGCCGCCGATGGCAACGCCCCCGGCAACAACGCCATAGAGGTGTCCGATCCCGCCGACGATGACTACGATAAACGCGCGGGACAGATACTCCAGCCCCATTTCCGGGTTGATCACAATCAGCGGACTCATGATGGCACCGGCAAAGCCGACCATCGCGGCGGCGATGGCGAAAGCCCAGCGGTCGGTCGCTTCGATGTTCACCCCGAGTGCACCGGCCATGGCACGATTGGCAATGACCATGCGAATGCGCATGCCAAAATCACTGCGAAAGTAAAGGTAGAAAGTGGCTGCCAGGATCAGTACGGTGACGGCAATGATGAACAAGCGGTAGGTGGGATAATTTACCCCGAAGATGCTGGTGCTGCCGCTGATAATCGAGCCGGTCATCATCTGGCCGGAGCCGTAGAACAGACGCACAATCTGACGGATGACAATGGACAGGCCCCAGGTTGCCAGCAGGGTATCCAGGGGGCGCAGATATAAACGGCGGATAATCGTCTGCTGCACAATAATGCCCACGCACCCGACCAGCGGGGCCATATAAGAATACCCCACCACACCGAGACCCCGAGGCTGGTCGCGGTGGCAACACAATAAGCGCCAAGCATGAAAACTCGCCATGAGCAAGATTGATAATACCCAGCATGCCGAATATAACGGCAAGCCCAAGAGAGACCAGTATCAAGATGGTTGCGATACTCAGCCCGTTGAGTAGTTGAACGGTGAACTGTTCCACGCGCGGCCTCAGCTGCTTAAATCTAGAAAAATGCCGATCATGCCAATCAGGGCGGGGCTGATGGTTAAGCCCCGCATGCCCAGAACGTGCTTAAACCACTGAACAGTCTGTAAGTGCGGCCATATGCCAAAATCCTTGACGATATCAAAACCTGCCATCAGCGCGCACTTCGGCGATGATCTGATGTAGTGCGGCATGGTTTGAGGTGCCGTCAATCGTAATTTCACCCCTGCGGCGCGTTAAAGGAAATGCCATCCAGCGCATCCACGGTTTTTTCCCGGTCAAACGAACCGGCTTTTTCCACGGCGAGTTTCCAGATATGGACGCTGTCATAAAGACCCTCGCCCATATTATTGAGAATCGCGTCGGCGCCGAATTTCGCTTTGAAATTGCTCACAAAAGCCTTGTTGACGGGGTTGTCGAGTTCCATCAGGTAAGATGCCGAACAATACATGCCTTGCCGTAACTCTGGCTCGAAGCTGGGGCAGGTACATTTCATCCATCAGCGTGGCAGCCACCGAAATACCGTCAAAGCCGAAGTCATAAAATTGCTTCAGGCAGGCCACCAGACCGTTGCCACCGATAAAGGGAAAAAAGACGTCCGGCTGGGCACTTTTGACGCGTTGAATAATGGACGACCAGTCGCTTTGGTCAAAAGGCACATTACACCGTCCGACCAGTTCGCCGCCGTGTTTGGGCAGCAGTTGCTCGATATACGCGATAGAGACTCGCGGCCAGTTGTAGTCCTGCCCGACACAATAGATTTTGGGGCCGAATTTTTCGATCAGAAACGGGATGAAAAAATCCAGCTGCTGGTTCGGGATAGCACCCATCGAGATAAAATAACGCCCGCAGGAGGTCTGGCTTTCCCAATAGGTCGGGTAAAAATACGGCACTCAGCGTTCTGCGACATTTGCCGCCAGGGCCGCCCGGACACTGGAATAAACAACGCCAAACAGGGCCGAACGCTGTCCTGCTGAACCAGTTTGTTGCCTTTTTGTACGACCATATCAGTGCTGGTGGCATCATCTTCTGCCAGCATTTCCAGCTGTCGTCCCAGCACACCGCCGCTTTGGTTGATCTCGTCAACGGCCAGCATCATGCATTGTTGCATCATCGGGCCCCAGATCGAACCGGGCCCGGTCATGTGGAATAAGCCACCC
Source organism: Gammaproteobacteria bacterium (assembly GCA_041396125.1). Lineage (GTDB taxonomy): Bacteria > Pseudomonadota > Gammaproteobacteria > Competibacterales > Competibacteraceae > JAWKZG01. Next base: position 70,924 of record JAWKZG010000013.1, read on the forward strand.
AGTTTGATGGTTTCCTCGCCGCGCGCTGAAATGACCTTGTGGGCCACCGGTCAGGGCGGTCGCGCCAACCAGACCACCGCCTATCATTTTGGCCAAAGCAGTACGGTGAATGTTTTGTGTGACCACTTCCATGATCAGTTACCCTTCAAGGCGGGAGCCTTGCGGCTGTTGTTCTGGTTCGCTACCGGATAAAACGCCGCCAGGCTGTTGGCAGGTTCGAAGTTGCCGTTGTGCCGGAGGTCATTAAGCGATTGCCGGATAAGCTCGGCAAACGACTGCGGAGCTGAAATCATAAAAAGATGTGCGGCTTGCGGCAGCTCCAGGTAGTGTGCACCCGGAATAGCATCCGCCAACTCGCGCCCGTGCGGGTGAGGCCAGGATTATCGTCGGCGCCAGTGATCACCAGGGTCGGTACGGTGACGTTCGCTAAGCGCGTGGTCGTATCATGGTCGCGGCAGAATCTGCTGGCGCGTGTAGCCCACCGGGTCCGGCGGAGACTGGGTAAAAGCGGCTTCCAGTTTAGCCACGGTTGCGGCATCGGCGCGAAAACTGTGTGGTGAAAATAAAAACATCAGGGCCAGCTGAAAATGCGCTGCCATACCGAGTTCGTGCAGGAGCTGCAGACGTACCTGCCACATGCGGTCAGTCCAGGCATCGGAGGCCCTGTAAGAGGACACCAGGAGCTGGGAGCGCAAGCGCTGCGGTGCACGCAGTGCCATCTCCTGGGCGATCATGCCGCCAAACGAGATACCCACGACATCGACGCTGTCCACCCCCAGCTCATCCAGGATACAGAGCATATCGGCACATAATTGCTCGCCATCGTAGGGGATATCGGGTTTATCGCTCGCCGGCACCGCGCGGGTCAACACTGATAACCTGATGGGTGGGTGCCAGTAGGGCGCTGATCTGGGCTACTTGCCGGGTGCTGCCGCCCAGTCCTGGAATTAACAGTAACGGGCTGCCTGATCCTTCCACCGCGTAATGCAGACGACACCCTTTATTGCTGGCAAAGGGCATATGGGTATTCCGGCAGACAGGGTATAGGGTGGTTGTTACGGGTGCTGCGTTGCTCGCTGGGCGGTGTCGGTAACACCGAGTCTGTGGTCATTCGCATTATCTTATACTCTGAAAGCCCTGATATAGAGAGTTAGAGTATGTCAGCCTCAGGATCTTAATAAGAGCAAAATATAGAAGATAGAGTTGCCATACTGATCACTACAGCGTTGCACAACCTGCGCTGCAGATCACTGTTGCGAGGGTGTAAAAGGGCTGACAAAAACCATCAGATGACCAGCCAGCCGCTGCGGTTATTCAACGCGCGCAGTGCGCTCAGAGCCGCCAGGGTCGATGTTTTGGGGTTATCCGGCAACGGCTGCCCCTGCAATTCAATGCTGAGTGTGCCGGAAGCGACCACGGGCTCGAATGTGATGGATATTGCCACTGGTAGCGGGATCGGCAATTAATTGCACGCGCGTATTTTCGAATCCGCGCCGGCCAGTGCGATGGTTGCCGCGACATTGGCATTGGCCGGGTACTGGCGCTGCCTCGCGGCCGTGCCTACAAAATACGGTGGCTGTATTCAAGCGGGCAAGATCCAGCATCTGTTCAGCGGGAGTATTTTTCCAGCTGGCGGGTGGCTTGCGCGAGCTATAGTGAACCTCATCCAGGCTGCCGGCACGGGCTGCCGCCAAGGTGCATCGATGCCAGCTACCGCGCCCGGCCAGTACGTGCAACTGAGCCCCTCCCCGCAATGCGGCTGCCTGCAGTTGTTCAAACAAGGCTTGATCGGCCAGTGCGCTGACGGATATTACGCCCAGGTCGATCCCGGCTGCCAGTATCCCGCCCTTGCAGTCGCTCAAGGCGCTATGACCGGCGCATTCCAGCGTAAAGCGTCCGGTTTAGGCAGCATTGGGCAAGATTGCTGACAACTTGATCTGCGCCGGTACTTTCTGTCTGCACAGCAGCGACCTTGTGCGGTCGGACCAGCAGAAAATCGACGGTTGCCGGTGCCGGCAGTGCAGCCAGCACGGTTTGCGCCATCGCGCCATGGCCAATCAGTAAGACACGCGCTTTCATATACGCTCCCATATTATTTTTTAATGTAGTGCGGGTAATGCCACCGTAAAAAGCGGCAAAAAAATGAATGATTCGGTCAGCGCAAGCCGGGTGTCAGCCAGATTCTTGACGCGGCGGCAGCCAGTAGCGTTGCGTCAGCCAGAGCACCATTGCGAGCAGACAAAGAAGACCCGCCCCACCGAACAGCAGCGCACTGCGCAAGGCTTCAAAATCGGGTAAGGGCTGCTGGCTGAGAGCGTCAAAGCGTTCTATCGTCCAGTGCCAGGCGGTATGTCCCACCAGTACGGAAATAATAATCAGGCCTGCGTGTTGTGCCTTGTCGTTACGCAACAGCCAGCCAAGAATAGGCAGCATGACCAGCAGAAACACCAGTTGACCGATTTCCACGCCGATATTGAACGACAGCAGGGAGATACAAGTGCGCGCCGGCAAACTGCAGCTCTTTCTGCAGCAGAAAGGAGAATCCGAAACCGTGAATCAGGCCAAAGAGACCGGTGATGATCCAGCGATAGCGCAGACTGGTCAGCAGTACATTTTCAACCGCCATATACACGATCGAGAGGCGATCAGCATTTCCACCAGTGGCGGGAACCAGCCGCCCAGGACCAGTCCCAGAGCAGCAGCACTGAGGGGAAATCGAATGGGCAATGGTAAACGAGGTGATTACCGCCACCAGTTGCCAGAGCTGGCGCATCCGAAACGGTGCGATCAGGCAGAGCAGGAAACAGCAAATGATCCATGCCATCCAGAATGTGGCTGAAGCCGAGTTTTGGTAAAGCCCAGGCGGCTTGATAGCCGGCTGGTCCAGATGCACCGGGCCGGTGCCGTAATGCATCTCAAAAAGCCTGTTCAGTACCCTCTGCAGCGTCTGCCGGCAGAAAACGCACTATCATTGATAGCCGGTTTCTGAGCCCTGGCGCGCGACCTGCAAATCCAGCGCGAAATCGGTTTTTTGCGGCGAGCGAATCGGATAACGAAATGGGCATCGAAATAGCCCTGATTCCAGAACACTTCCGTGTTTGCGGGCAGTGTGGCGGGCCATTAACGTCGACTCGGCCTGCTCGAAGCTGCCGAAAGATTTGTCCGAAAGCGGCGAAATACGGGCGTTTACCGCACTTTATAGGTCAGTAATTCACCGTCCTGATATGGCGGCTCTTTGCGGGCGACGGCCGCTGCAGCCCGCGGCAGCGCATCATCCAGATGATCCAGCGCGATAAAGCCTGGTCCCCGCTTGGGTAAATCCAGATTCAGCAGCATCACCAGAGGAACCCGCACCAGCATGTGCAGGGTATCTCCCTCCGGTTTGACAAAGCTTTGCAGCCGTATCTGATCGGGAATGTCGTGCGCATACGTGCCAGAAAGTGTTCAATAGCAGCGCGGTTAACAGGATGAACGTGGGCAGGCGGTGTGAAACGCATGGGCAGACCCATCTGGCGGGCGCGAAAGCCTGTCTGAAATCCCGCCCGCTCAAGCGAAAACAGGCAGACGGGCGGGGAGGGTAGGGCCGTACAGCAGAAAAAGTATTATTGGCAGTTATTGGGACCGGTATTGACGAATTTTTGGGCGCGTTTACCGGTATCCACTTCGGCAGTGTAGAGATTGCCTTTGGAGTCGGTGGCTAGATTATGCACCCAATGAAACTGTCCGGCACCGCGTCCGCCGCGTCCGAAAGCACCCAGCGTGGCAAGCGTTTCTCGCGCCAGAATCCAGATTTTCTGGTTGGTACCGTCCGGATTGAACAGGCAGCTTTGATCGTCGTCAGGCGAGGTATCCAGATCCCAGGTGCTGCCATTGCCGAGCGTTTCGATAGCGACGAACGATTCACCGAGGTAGCCGCAGGTGCCGGTTGCCCGATCAGGATTCTGGCAGTCGGCGCTACCGGCCAGTTTTTTATCGAATACCTGAATGCGATTGTTGATACGGTCGCAGACATAGACCAGATCACCGACGATGCGCACACAGTGCACCGGGTTTTTGAAGTTTGGATCGGGGTTATCAGCACTGATGGGATCGCTGTTTTCGCCCGCATCATTGACCGGTCTTTGACCGTAGCCGCCCCAATGCCGCTTGTACATGCCGGTGGCGGCATCCACTACAACGACCCGGTGATTGCCGTAGCCGTCAGCGATATACAGCTCATTGGTTTCCGGGTCCACTTCCATATCCGCCGGCCGGAACAGTTGTGGTGTGCCATTCGAGGCACCGTTGGTGTCATTGCTGGTGGGCGGATTGGCCGGATTCGGATCGCCAATCTGGTAAATGAATGTCCCGTCGGCAGCAAACTTGAGCACCATGGCATCGAAACCGTGCGTCGCGGCCCAGGGACAGGGGTTGCCATTACAGGTGCCGTTACCATTGCCATTGCCGGCGATATAGACAAAACCGTTGTGATCGACATAAATACCATGCTCACCGGCAGGCCAGTTGCATCCTGCATCCGGATCACATTTCGCATCAACGACGCCGTCTTTTTTGCCGACAAAACCCGGCATGGCGGGGCCGCCCCAGCCTTGCAGCACATTGCCGGCAGTATCAAACTTCAATACCGCCGGAGCCGGCACACAGCATTCTGCCATTGGACCGTTTGGCCGGGGATTGCCAATACCGTCGATCGGGACAGGGGTGCTGCCATCGGCACATTGCGCCATCGCTTCAATAATGGTGCCGTCTTCACAGCGCTCGGCAATGGCGGACGTGCCCCAGGCTTCATCGTTGGTTAAGGTGCGCTGTCGCTGAATGATCCAGATATTGTCGTCGCCATCCACGGCGACACCGCCCACCTGGCCGATTAACCAGTTATTGTCGAGCGGTTTGGGCCAGGAGGCATCCACCTGGTAATTCGGGGTGTCTGCCCGGCTGCTGATAGAGAACAGCGTCAACCCTAAACTGACCGCCAGTAAGCACAGCGTACCGAGGGTCAGATAAGCGGGTCTGTGATGTCGTTTATACAACATGTTAAACCTCCTCGTCTTGATGATGTTGGGGATATTGTTGTTATCGCGAATGCCACGAACCGGGCGCTTGCGGCTCCCGTGTGGCCTTACCGCCGGGAAACATGCTTAGCGTTTCCTGGCGTTTCCTAGCGTGGCGCAAGTAATCATACGTGACATTATAAATAATAGTTAACTTTTTAAGTATGTCGAGTATTAATTGCGTTCCGGCTCTGAATTAATGGGGTTCCGCTGCTCGATAAGAAACCGGAAATACCCGGTTTGTACGATTCTGCTGTTCCTCTGTGAATGCCAGAATTTTATCCTTTTTTGTAATCTGAATCACAGGTATGGCAGTCCGTTTCGGCTTATTCTGAAATTTAGTTTACGCAATTACCCGGTAGTACTGCCAGACGGCAGTCCTGTGGCCAATGCTGCCGACAAGATCGCAAAATCAGAACTCGATCTCAGCAGCCCGGCACCGACCCCGAAAACGCTCGTTGAAGCACAGCAGATGATCGATGTGCTGTGGCAGGCGCAGCGTGAACTTTGTTAACCCACTCATAACTAGCCAGCCATTGTTACGGAGCTGGCGCTAACTTATTCATCGTTCTTGTCCGTTCAGTTTCGCGGACTGAATCAACGTCATCACAGCCGCAGCCCGCTGGCGCAGACCAAACAAACCAAGATTACCCGCTTGCATCAAGCAGGCACGCCCAAGCGTGAAATCGCGTGGCGCTTGGGCATTGATATTAAAACCGTGCGCAAGTACATCACGCCATGAAGCCGGGATATTTACCCTTGCTAATAAGCCGCTCGATCGGGCAGCGCAGTTGCCGGTTAACTTGGCAATTAGCGCTTACCCGGAAAGTAGCGGTAGGGCTTCTCGATCGGTGCGGTTCCTTCGTCACCGCCCCCTACGCGCGCTTGTTTGGCAGGGGGATAAACTAAAGTAACAACTGTTCAGCCAGACAGGCCGGACGGTAACAAGGCAGCGCCAGTTGTTAGCTGGCGTCTGCCTGAGCAGATTTTAATCCGGCTTTTTGCGGCGCAATAAGGGCAAAAACAGCATCAGCAATGCGACCAGCAGAAAGGCTGCCGAGAACGGACGGGTCAGGAAGGTGCTCAGATCGTCCTCACTGGTAATGAGCGCGGTACGCAGATTGGTCTCCGCCACAGGGGTCAGGATAAAGCCGATAACAAAAGGCGCGACCGGGATTTTAAACCAGCGGAAAGCGATCCCAAGGATGCCAAAAGCCAGCATCACCCAGACGTCGAAAATCCGGTTATTGACGGCATAAGTGCCGACCACGCAGAGCAGCAACAGTACTGGAATCAGGTATTTTTGCGGTACGTCAATCAAGCGGGCGATCAGCCGGATACCGAACAGCATGATCACCAGCATGAGAATATTGGCGATCATCATGGAGCTCATGAAGCCATATACGATTGCGGGTTCATTCTGAAACAGCAGCGGGCCGGGCCGGACGTTATGCAGGGTCAGCGCTGCGATTAAAATGACATCAATGATCGAACCCGGAATCCCCATGGTGATCATCGGAATCAGCGCACCGCCGACGGTTGCGTTATTGGCGGACTCGGAGGCGATAATGCCGTCGTCGCAGCCGGTGCCGAATTTTTCCGGGGTACGGGACATGTTTTTCGCTGTCGCATAGGCAACGATGGAGCCTATCGAGCCACCCACACCAGGCAGAATACCGATCCAGGTGCCGATTACCGATGAACGCAACAGATTGCCGATCTGAGCGCGCAAATCCCGCCAGCCGATAGCAACCCGTTTGCTGCTGAGGCGCAGCCGTTCGAAGCGTGTTGGGCTGTCGCCGGCATCACAGACGAGCTGGGTAATCGCGAAAATACCAATCAGTACGGCCAGTACATCGAAGCCGGCGGCCATCTGCTGGAAGCCAAAATCGAGCCGGGGCTGAGCGGTGATCATATCGATACCCGGCAGGGCTGCCAGCATGCCAAGCGCCGCTGAAATAAGCGCTTTGACCATAGAGCCATCACTCAGCGAAGCAATCAGCATAAGCGCCGCCAGCACCAGCGCAAAATATTCATGCGGACCAAACGCCAGCGCCAGCCGGGCCAGTGGGGGTGATAAAAAAACCAGCGCCAGCCAGGACACCACGCCACCGACGAAAGACGCCATAATGCCGAGTTGCAGAGCACGTTCCGGGCGTCCGTTTTTAGCCATCGGCGCGGCGTCCATGGTTGTCATCAGACTGGACGGACTGCCGGGGATATTCAGCAGGGTTGCAGATACCAGTCCGCCGGAGATGGAGCCCACGTATTGACCGACCAGCAGCGCAATCGCGTTCAGCGGTGACCAGCCATAAGTGAGCGGTAGCGACAGCGCCACCAGCATGGCTCCGTTCAGGCCGGGAATCGCGCCGATAATAATGCCGCTCAGCGTTCCGAACAGGATGAAAAAAAAGGCTTCCGGCATCAACATAGTGCCGAAAGACGTCAGCAGCCCTTCGATCATGGCAAAATCACTGTAAACACACGGGTGAAAACAAAAACCGTCAAGCCGACACTGAGCAGTGCTATGGCAGCGGCGATCAGCATGGCCCGCCAGCTCGGGCGGGACAACACCAGCGTTGCTGTAAAGACGAAAGCCAGTGCTGCGACGGGGAAGCGGAGCAAGCCCTGATCCAGCAGCGCAGTAAAAAGCCCCAGCAGGATGAGCAGGGCAAGCATCCGGAAATGACCGGCATTGACAAAGCCTGCCGGGGGATCAATCCGGGCCGTAGTTCTGAACACGACCAACACCAGATTGATCGCCGCCAGCAGCGCCAGACAAACGGCCAGCAATTTTGGCACCAGTCCGGCGCTGACCTGGGCCAGCAGGGAAGGCGGGATTTGATCCGCAGCGCTATAGACCAGTCCTGCCAGAGCAAAACAGATGAGGCTCAACAGGGTTTCTTTTGCTAATAGGTTCACCGCGTTTCCCCCGATCCTGGCCGCTGGTCTTTATTTACCGAGAATGTACTTGTTGGCCAACGCTTGAATAGTCGCGTAGCGCTCATCAAGCGTCGTGCCCAGCTCAGCACCGGTGATCAGCGCCGGGGTGATCGAACGCTCGATCAGGGTCTGCTGGAAGCTGTCTTCTGCCAGGGTTGCGCTCATAGCGTCCGCCAGTTTGGCCACAATGTCAGCCGCTGTGCCAGCCGGGGCATACGACACATAATGCAGGCCAATATTGAGGTCATAGCCGGATTCGCTGGCAGTCGGGACATCCGGCAGGTCGAGGTGGCGCTCGGTGTTGAATACGGCCAGCGGGACAACTTCGCCGCCGCGAATGGCTTCGATGGATTCCGAGACTGCAAACGCACTGGCATCGATATGACCACCCAGCAGCGATTTCAGCGTTTTCGCACCACCGCCGGTCGGTACGAAAATGACATCGTGCTCAACCGGTGCCAGCGCATTAAGCAGGAAAAAATGGTTGGCGGCACCGGGGTTGATGCCCAGTTTCAGCTTGTCACCGGCATGTCCCTTAGCCGCTGCATCATAAAAACCCTGCAGACTGGTGATCGGGGAGTCTTTGCGTACCGCCAGCACGATCACTTCTTTGGCGACCTGGGCAATCGGCGTCAGACTGGCCGGGCCAAGCCGGTTGGCACCCATGGCCGATGAGGTCAGCAGCGCTTCATGGGTAAACAGCAGGGTATAGCCATCGGCGGGGGATTCGGCAACCGAGGTGGCCCCGATCGAGGTGCCGCCGCCCGGCATATTGACAATCGCCAGATCGGCCCCCAGTTTTTCGTTGAAAACGCCAGCCACCAGGCGTGCGGTAATATCGGTAGAACCACCCGCCCCGTTAGGCACAACCAGCTTGATGGGACGCTCCGGATAATCAGCCGCCTGGGTCTTATCCAGCGGGGCGAACACCGAACCCAGAACAGCAGCCAGAACAGCAGGCAGCAGATAATGTTTACGTTTCATTGATTTCCTCCAGTGTGAGTCAGAATTTTCAACACGCTTGCTTGGCGCGATATTGAAAGGTGGGTAATGCAAGATGAATCAGCGTATCCGGTCAGTTGGCCTGTTAGCTGGCCTGGGCCGACCAGACGGCTGTTGTGTCGAGTGTTTGCAGCCGGGTATTGTTCAGCGCCACGCCGATACCGGGTGCTGCTGTCCGGGGCAGCGCTACGGCACCCTGTCGGATTGGCGGCAGGGTGTGTCCGACCAGTTGATCGAACAGCGGCGTTTCATCGTATTGATGTTCGAGGATATCCAGCGTCTGGACCGCAGCACAGACCTGCAATGAAGCGGCATGGCAGATCGGCCCGGTCGGATTGTGCGGCGAAAACGCCACGCCGTGACGATCAAATTTTGCCGCGATCCGCAGCATCTCTTCCGGGCCACCGGCATAGTTCACATCCGGCATCATGACATCGTAGGCACCCGCCCGCAGATAAGGCTCAAAGCCGCGCAGCAAAACAGCGGTTTCGCAGCCTGCCAGACGGATACCCAGCGCATTGGCCTGACTGCGCAGTGCTCGCAGGGCGGGCAGATTCCCGGTCGTTTCCGCTATCGGGCATTCCATCCAGTACACATCAAGTTCGGCCAGCACGGGCAGGATTTCGGCGGCACGGGCCTGATCAAAGCGCCAATGACAATCCACCATCAGACGCAGCGACGGACCGATCTGATCGCGTACTGCGGCAATCCGCTGTAAGGCTGCATCCAGCGCCGGGCGCACAGTCGCTGTGTCCAGACCGGGTTCGATAGCGTCAAACGGCGCGATTTTAATCGCCTGGAAACCGGCCTGAATGGCCTCCGCGGCACTGGCCGCAAAACCCGCCGGACTCCGATCGAGTGTGCGCCGGTTGATATTGGCGTACAGCGGGATCGAGCCACGTCCGGCACCACCAGGGCGAGTGGCCAGCGATTCATTTTGGGAACGTGCCCGCAGATCCCAGATGGCTTGCAGCACCGCTGAGGAAAAGGCCGCCTGCGGCAGTGTGGCAAAAGGCAGTTGCAGCAACTTCGCATCACAGGATAAAGCATCCGCACCGAGAATATGGCGGCTGTGTTCGCGTGCCGCAGCAAGCACAGCCTGCTCCTGCGAATGCAACGTGGCTTCGCCGGTGCCGGTCAGTCCATCGGCTGTGGTCAGGGTGCAAAACAGCCAGGCTGTTTTGGGTGTAACGCGCACACCAACAATATCTATTCTGTGAATCTTCTCGGTCACGAAGCTACCTCGTCCTGGGATTGTTTATTTTGATTTGCCGCTGGGCTGTGCGGACGAACGGTCTGGCGTGTCATCGGATGCGGTTATGGTCTGGCGCATCTGGCGGGTCATGATCTGTTTCGATTTCATGACATGGGCACTCATGATTAACTCAGCCGCTTTACCGTCTTTGGCCTCGAACGCCAGAATCAGATGCTGATGATCGTTTGCCACCCCGGCGAAACGATCCGGCCCATAACCGTATTGCTGCCACAAAGCGGCCAGTAAAAACCAGTGCCGGTCAACGATAATCGTGGCGTCCGGGCTGTCTGCGATGGTATTGATCAAGGTATGCAGCTTGCGGTTTGCGGCCAGTTCCGCGACATAGTCGCCGTCTTCAATGTTCTGTTCCAGCTCGTTTTCTATCGCCCATAATTGTTCTATCTGCTGACTTGTTGCCCGTTCCGCGGCCCGTCTGGCGAGATGGCCTTCAATGCCCGCGCGCACATTCATCAGTTCGGAGACAAAGCTTTCATCGATCGTGCGAACGCGTGCACCGCGATTGGGTTCCGCCACTACGATGCCTTCCCCGACCAGCTCGCGCAGTGCCTCACGCACCGGCATATGGCTGGTCTCATAGCGCGATGCCAACTGGTCAATGGTCAGGCGTGAACCAAACGGAAGCACGCCGGCAACAATATCGGTGCGTATTCTCTGGGCGATTTTGGAATTGCTGATCATCGGTGCTGTTCTGAACGTTTTTGTAATCGTGCTTTACGTAAAATTTGATCAAATAATATTTATTAATAGCAATATAGTCAATAAATTTTGACTATATGCATTATATTTGATCAAATATGCATCGTTCGATATTTTATATACAGAAACCAAAAACCTAAAAATCAACAACTGAAGGGGAGTCAATAATGCAACGACGTAAATTCATGATGACTGCAATGGCAGCGGGCGCAACAGCCGCGCTGCGCCCGGATCTTGCGTTAACAGCAGAGCGGGTATGGGATAAAAATATTGTTCATTACCCTGATCCGGCCATTGAGAGTCTGGACGGTCGGTTCAATAAATACCGTATCGGCAATGCCGCCGTGGAACGACTCGCAACGGGTTTTCGCTGGGCTGAAGGGCCGGTCTGGTTCGGTGATCTGAAGGTGTTGTTATGGAGCGATCTGCCCAATAACCGGATCATGCGCTGGGTGTGGGAAACCAATGAAGTCAGCGTTTTTCGTCAGCCGTCAAACCACGCTAACGGCCATACCCGTGATAATCAGGGGCGGCTGGTGAGTTGCGAGCACAGTGGTCGGCGGGTGGTACGAACCGAAGCCGACGGCAGCATTACCGTGATCGCGGACAGCTATCAGGGTAAACCCTTAAACGCACCGAACGATCCGGTTGTTCACCCGGATGGCGGTATCTGGTTCACCGATCCGGGCTACGGGCGCAACGATTACGCCAATGAGCGTTATGACATCGAGCTGCCGATGCATGTCTATCGGGTCGATCCGAACAGTGGCAAGATTGACGTCGTCACTGACGAGCTCGGCAAGCCGAACGGACTGTGTTTCTCGCCCGATTACCAAAAACTCTACATTGCCGATACCGGGGCGACCCATGATCCGAATCATCCGAAAGAAATCCGGGTCTGGGATGTTATCGAAAACGGCACCCGACTGTCGAAAGTCAGCAAAACCTTCGCGGATACCTCGCCCTGCATCGTTGACGGTATCCGGGCGGATATGGATGGCAATATCTGGGCCGGTAGCGGCTGGGGCGGTGCGGAGTATGACGGAGTGCACTGTTACGCACCGGACGGTAGCCGTATCGGTATCATCCACCTGCCCGAGGTGACCTCGAATCTCACCTTCGGCGGTGTCAAGAAAAACCGTTTGTTTATCACCGCCAGCCAGTCGCTGTATTCAATTTATCTGAATACCCGAGGCGCGCACTTCGCTTGATACAAAAGGAGGGGGGCGTCATTCCCGCGCCGGCGGGAATCCAGATACAAACCCGGATGCCGTTACACTTTATCCGGGCTACTGGAGCACAATTTTCGGCATTCCCGCGCAGGCGGGAATCCGGAAATCAAAGCACAGTAAAATATCGCAAACTTGTCCGCGTTATGCCTCAGGACTTGGCTTCCCGCTCCAGCAGCGCGCGTTTGCGTTCGACCCCCCAGCGGTAGCCGGACAGGTTGCCGTCGTGGCGGATCACGCGATGGCACGGAATAGCAACGGCGAGGGTGTTGGCGGCACAGGCCTGAGCTACCGCCCGAACCGCTTTCGGCGCACCGATACGATTGGCAATTGCACTATAGCTGGCTGTGCTGCCGGCTGGAATTTCCCGCAGCGCCTGCCAGACTCGTTGCTGAAAAGCAGTGCCGCGCACATCCAGCGGCAGATCAAGGCCGAGCCCCGGCGCTTCGACAAAACCGATAACGGTCGCTACCAAGCGCTCGAAGTCCGAGTCACCGCCGATCAGTTCCGCCTGGGGGAAGCGGTCCTGCAAGGTGCGGGCGAGGGCATCGGGGTCATCACCCAGCAGGATGGCGCACAGACCGCGCTCACTTTGCGCGACCAGGATCGAGCCAAGCGTGCATTCACCGACCGCAAAGCGGATTGCCGTCTGGGCACCACCCGCCCGGTAACGGGATGGGGTCATACCCAGCAGCTCATTCGATTTTTCATAAAACCGGCCATTGGATTGATAGCCCGCATCATAAATGGCATCAGTCACCGTGTTGCTGCGGCTGAGTTCGGTGCGAACCCGCTGTTCGCGCTGGGCGGCGGCATAAGCTTTGGGTGTCAGGCCGGTTATCTGCTTGAATACGCGGTGAAAATGATACGTGCTCATACCCACCTGGCGGGCCAGCTCCTCCAGCTTGGGCGACGGTTCGGTCTGCTCGATAATCCGGCAGGCGGCAGTGACTTTGGCTGCATACCGGGTGCTGCGGTCCGGTTGATCGGGCTGACAGCGTTTGCAGGGGCGAAAACCGGCCTGCTCGGCCTCGGCGCAAGAGGCGTGGAACTGCACGTTTTTCCGGTCTGGCCAGCCGGGCCGCGCAGGAAGGGCGGCAGTACACGCCAGTGGTTTTGACCGAATAATAAAAGCGTCCGTCAGCGGCCGGATCACGTGCCTGCACAGCAGCCCAGCGGGGTCGTTCAGGGTGGCGGAAGCGCGTTGTGTTTTCGATACCTGTGCGTTCATGGTTTGTTCCTTGCCGTATCTGCTTGATGGTGCTTACTGTAGCAATTGCCTGCACGCACGGCACTCCGGGTCTTGCTTTCAAATTCGTGCAGTACGGTCGTGTCCCCTGCCAGCGGATATATTCTTATATAACAAGTAGCCGCGGATAGCGTGCAACAGCATCCGGGTTTGTACTGGATTTCGGCCTGCGCCGGACGCCAGGAATGCTTTAAGGCACAGCAAAATGTCGCAAACCGCTGCAGCATAAGCGAAGATATAATTGCGGAAGCCTTTAGGGACTAATAAATAAACACATAAACTGAGACTGCCGTCCTCATAATTTTTACAACCTGGAAGGATACTTATGCCTGTCAATATAGCCACACGTAATCAATGCTGTAACCAGTCCGCGAGGGATCCCGCCCTTCCTCCGAGTTTAAATCTCCACGTGGCGTCAACTCAAATATTCCGCTCAGCCCCAATTGGGTGCTCTTTTACGGGTGTCGTCCATATTCCTTCACGCTGCATTCACCTTCATCCACTTGTCGCCACACGTGCGGGCAATGTCAATCTGGGCGTTGTGGAAAACACCAAGTTCCAGAGCTCGGCGGGTGATCTGGCCGGGAACATCACATCAGTCCTGCATCCCAACATGACGCCTCAACTAAGAGCGCAGGCAGGTCTTACTTCCGGGCATTTCCAAATATGCGCAAAATTTGGACTCAAACAAACTGATTGCGTGGGATTTGCCCTGTCTAAAGGGGCGCATGGAAACCACACTATGACGACAAGTTCACAGACGCTAAATTCGGCACAGTTCAAGTTCCTTTCTCAGAAAGATCTCGCTAACCTCAACTCTAACAAGCCACTTGTTGTTTCTTTTGCTCAGAAGCAACTGATGAACAAGTTAGGTACAGGCCATATGAGCAAGGAGTGGGCTGACCTTATCGCCCGCACTCTTACTCATAGCCTTCCTCCGAGTCACCTCACGAACGGGGGAACTTTGAATCGCCGCTCTAGGCAGAACCATCCCGTTCGCTGTTGCGGACGTGTTTAAAGTAGCCCGGATAGAGTGAAACGGCATCCGGGTTTGTACTGGATTCCCGCCTGCGCGGGAATGACGGAGATTTTGGTGCAGGATCGGCGAAAAGTAGCCCGGACAACATGAAACAGCAGCTAACGGAATGGTCTGACTATGGCAGCAACTGTTCGATAGCCTGCATAACGTTTTCAATCTTGTCTGAACTCAGTGCATCCGGGTGAGGGTCGGAGAAACGACCCGCGTCATTATCGAAGTATTTCCCGTTGGCATGCGAAAATTCATCCGATAAACTGGCCCGGACAAGAATTTTTGCCCCAATATTCAGATCGCTGCCTGCAACGCCAAACCCCTGTTGCACCATTTTGCTGGCCAGCAAGGAACCTGGATTAACCGCGATTATTACGGGGCCGTTTTCACCCAGTTGCGCAGCCAGAGCACGGGTCCACATGATGATAGCCAGCTTGCTTTGCGCATACGCTGCCATAGCATCAGCATATTTTTTCCTGCCCATTAAGCCGTCCAGATCAACGGGTGCCTGGGCGGCTGATGATACGTTCACCACGCGGCCGGAAGTGCCCAGCAGCGGTAACAGTAGCTTGGTTAATAAATAGGGAGCAATGGTATTGACGGCAAAACGTGCGTCCAGACCATCGCGGGTGACAGTATCTGCCGTTTTGAAAACACCGGCATTATTAATCAATACAGCCAGCGTATTGTGCTTTTGGCTTATTTGCCCGGCCAGATTTGACACCTCTGCCAGCCGCGATAAATCCGCTTCAAACAGCTCAATATTGTCGGAATAATCCGATAATGAGGCAGCAACTGTTGCCAATTTTTTGGGGTTACGGCCATGCGACAGGACCTTGTGACCCTGCGATAGCAGCATTCTGGTCGTCGCCAGACCAATACCGTCGGTCGCACCGGTAATCAGAATGGTTTTTGTCACAGATATATCTCCTGTATTCGGAACAAGTTACCAGCAAGACAAGCCGGGGCGTTTAAACCCCGGCTAAAGGTGTCTTATGCCAGCTCGTCTTTGCCTTCGATCAGGTAGTGATTGCTGACAGAACCCTCGGTGCGAGCCTGCAGATGAGGCACATATTCAGGCTCATTCATATAAGCAACCGCAGCTTCTTTGGACGGCCATTCAATAATGATGCGCAGGGCTGCCCCGTCACCTTGGCCTTCCAAACGCTCATGACTGGAGGTACGTGCCAGGTATTTGCCGCCGTGCTTGGCCACCAGTCGATTGGCTGGGGCGATGTAGTCAGGAATCCAGTCTTCGCGGGTGGGCGTGACGTCCAATACTGAATAATAAGCCATAATCTTGCTCCTGGTGCTTTTGCATGATGCGAATAGAGCTAAAGAGTATTCTATAAACTAATATTTGATAATAAGGGTAAATAAAGAATTACTTTTTAGATTTTGTTGATAATAAACATAGAAAATCTGAAACTGTTTGTACGCCTGGCGACGACTCAAAACAGTAGCCAGGCTGGAAAGCAACTGGATATACCGCCTGCGGTGGCCAGTGCTCATATCAATAAGCTGTAGCAATACCACTGCGGGAAAAGGGCGAGCTGGCGCAGCAAGCGTAGGGCGGGAGTATCCCGCCGATAAGAAATGACCACTTTGACGTATTGATGGATGAAGCAAGTAGCCCGGATAAAGTGCAACGGCATCCGGGGCTGTACTGGATTCCCGCCTGCGCGGGAATGACGGACTGGGTGTAGTGTATTGCTTCAGTGACCAGTAGCCCGGCACAGCAAGCGTAGGGCGGGAGTATCCCGCCAATAAGAAATGACCACTTTGGCGTTGATAGATGAAGCCAGGGGTTTCAGCCCGGCACCGAAGCAGGGAGACGCATGAAAGCCGAGATCCGCAGTTGGGTTGAACGTATTATGCGCCAGCACTACCGCGATGATCGGCGCGCGTTGCTGCCGTTTCGTAAGGTGGGCACCGCCCACCAGGACGAATTTTGCGAGCAGCCAAAAATTACTCGCCGTCGTATAACAACACGATTTTTATAAGCTCTTCTGAATACTGATAAATGTCTTCCAAGTGCTCGATCGGCACTCGTGTTTCGTTTTTGTTAGCATCGAACAAGCCAATATATTTTTGCTTGGTGTTAAACCATAAGCGACAAATAGGCTTGCGATTATTGTCGTCCAACAAAATGCCCATATAGGATTTGGTATCACGATGAACAACCCGTTCCGGAGTGACAAATTTACAGACAATGGCACGAATAATACGAAAGCCGTCTAATTCTTCTTCGGTCGTTATGATGCCATTCTCGCGTTCCTGGTGCTCTGAATCCGGTATTTCATCGGTATCATCTTCAACGGAGTCTGTTTTAAGCGCGGTGCGCAACCGATCACTAACCCGTTCATTGATAAATTCTTTCAAAGCGCGTTCGACTAAGGGGGTAAATTGCTCTTTAGCGGCCGGGATAAACCGGGCACCGGGTTGAATTTTGTTATAGAAAAATCGGACGATCTCCTCATCGGGCTTGTCGATCTGGGCGGCTAGTTCTTTCTTAATCTGCGAGGTATATTTGAGCTCGCTGGCAGTACTGAGCACTTGATCAAGGTTAAAGTTTTCTTTGGATAACTTCTTGATTTCGCGTAACGCACTGGGCCGCAAATCGGAAAGATCGAACTCGAAGAATGGGCGATCATCCATTTTGTTGGGCTGTTCAAGGTCGGAATACAGCCAGTATTTAATGCCGTTAGTCAGTACGGCGATGCGGGAATGGGTTACCGAAAAATACCGGTAGAGTTGGCTCATTTCGGCGGTTTTTAGATCGACCCCTGCCTTTTTGCATTCGATCAGCATGATCGTTTCGCCCTCACTCACGATGGCATAATCGACTTTTTCGCCTTTTTTGATACCAACATCTGCAGTGAACTCAGGGACAACTTCCTGCGGATTGAAAACATCGTAACCAAGCGCGGCAAGGAAGGGCATAACCAAGGCGTTTTTGGTGGATTCCTCAGTTTGCAGGTGCCCCAGAAGACCAGGCAGTCGTTTCGTCAAAACGGTAATGCTTTCTTCAACACTCATAGCTTTCTCCAGGTCTTTTTGAAAAGAATTTGTTAATCCCTGTCGTGAACGTGCCCGAGCGTTTTTTTCCAGTTTAGCTTGTATTTTGCGTGATAGGGTAGCGAGCGCAGAAAGTACGGGCGGAACGTGATGATTTTGCCAATCGTATATAGTGCACTAACATCCTGCGCGGCCCATGGTTCATAGAACCTGCTCACTGGTCGTGTTCTGTCTTGTAGCCTAAGAACCTTTCGCAACGCGTTTCAGTTCGAGTTGAGTTACTGTCCGAGGTAATACGATGGACGCGTTTCAACGCGGCTTTCTGTTTTGGGAAAACCCCAGCAAGTAGCCCGGATAAAGTGCAACGGCATCCGGGTTCGGACTGGATTCCCGCCTGCGCGGGAATGACGGACTGGGTGTAGTGTATTGCTTCAGTAGGAATAATGTTGATATGACCGGATTCCCATCCAAACGGGAATATCCACCTCACAACAAACCTAAAATTAAACCGCAATCATGAACCTACGATCCAGGGAACCAATAACGGTGCCCAGAGTGCGGTCATCAGGCCATTGAAACCCATTGCGACGCCGGCGAAGGCGGCTGCGGTTTCATTGATCTGTGCTGCGCGCCCGATGCCGATCCCGTGCGCGGTTAGGCCTAACGCAAAACCCTGCGCCTGCGCGGAATGCACCCGGAA
The DNA here is from genome assembly GCA_041396125.1 of Gammaproteobacteria bacterium. GTDB lineage: Bacteria > Pseudomonadota > Gammaproteobacteria > Competibacterales > Competibacteraceae > JAWKZG01. Next base: position 89,118 of record JAWKZG010000013.1, read on the forward strand.
AAGACGAAATACCAGACCGGAAATTATCACGCTGAGAACACCAGTGAACACCACCACCACAGCAGTTATTGCGGTCAGCCCGCCGAGCGATTCAGTGATACCCAGCGCAATCGGGGTGGTGACTGATTTGGCGGCGAGGGCGCGCATGACGCCATCAGATGCACCCAGCCAGGAGGCAATGCCCAGGGCCGGCAAGGCCGCCAGCAATGAACCGGTCGGTAAAGCAACCGCCAGGGGCAGGGCGGATTGGCGTACTCTTTGGAGCGTTTTGTAAAGCGGAACGGCCAGTAGCACCGTGACCGGGCCGAGCAGAAAATGCAGAAACTGTGCGCCGTCGAAATAATTCTGATAATCGACCTGGGTCAGCCAGAGCATCGCGCCGATCAGCAGCAGCGCGACCAGCATCGGATTAGCCAGTTGGTGTTGCCGTGCCCGCTGATACACCCAGCAACCGATCAGATACGCCACCAGCGTGATAAACAACCAGGCCAGTTGCGAGGCGGCCAGATAGGCCTGCAGGCCTTTGATCGCATCATACATCGGGCTGGTCCTTTTGGCGGGTGAGGCTTTGAATGACCAGCCCGGTAACGCCCAGCGCCAGGGTGGAACTGACGATAATCGCCGTGACTATCGGCAGCAATTCGGTGCCAACCAGTGCCAGGTGGGCAGTGACGCCAACGGTCGCCGGCAGATAATACAGATACAGATGACGTAACAGACCGGTGGCCAACTGTTCGAGTGCGGTGGGCAAATGACCAATGTGAAGTAATAACAGCAGCAGCAGGACCATACCGATAACCGGCCCCGGTACGGGCAAACCCAACAGGGTGGCTGCCAGCTCCCCGATAAACTGCATTCCAAGAACAATAGCGATCCAGATCAGCATGTAGATTCCTCATTAATAATGCTGACCGGGTTATTCCATAGACCGCCTGTTTCGTCAATATGACGCGCCAGAGGGCACCGGTTGGGCTTACGCGCCTGGCCTTGGAGACGGCGGGCGCAAATGGCAGGCCGCCCAGTGGCCCGGACTCAGTTCGACCAGTGGCGGTGTTTCCACCCGACAGCGCGCTTCGGCATACGGACAGCGGGTATGAAAATGACAGCCGCTCGGCGGATTACTGGGGGACGGGATATCGCCCTGCACAATGGTCTGCTGCGCTCGTGTGACACGGGGATCGGGCATCGGTATTGCCGATAACAGGGCTTCCGTGTACGGGTGCTGCGGATTGCGGAACAATTCGGTGCGTTCCGCCAGCTCGACGATACGACCCAGATACATTACAGCAATGCGGTGACACACCTGGGCAACCACCGCCAGATCGTGGGCAACGAACAGATACGAAAGCTGGAATTCTTCCTGCAAATCCATGAACAGGTTGATCACCTGCGCCTGCACCGAGACATCGAGTGCAGACACCGGCTCGTCGGCAAAAATCAGGCTGGGGTTGAGCGCCAGAGCACGGGCGATACCGATACGCTGGCGCTGGCCGCCCGAGAATTCATTGGCGTAGAGGCGGGTCTGAGCGGCGCGCAGACCGACCCGGCTGAACAGTTCGCGGACGATTTCATCGGCTTTTTTGCCGCTGGCGATACCGTGCACCTGCAGGGTTTCCGCCACGATGCGGCCGACCGGAATACGCGGATTCAGGGACGAGTAGGGGTCCTGGAACACCATCTGCATTTGCCGCCGGTACGGGAACATCTGGGCTTTGGACAAGTGGGTGATATCCTGCCCGTGAATTTTGATCGTGCCAGCCGTGGGTTCGATCAGGCGCAGAATTGACTTGCCCAGGGTCGATTTGCCCGAGCCGCTTTCGCCGACCAGACCGAGCGTTTCGCCGGTTTTGATACTGAACGATACGCCATCCACCGCGTGCACATAGCCACGTGTGCGTGGGATCACGCCACGGCGGATCGGAAAGTGGGTTTTCAGTCCCTGCACATCCAGCAGGGGGGCAGTGTTTTCAGTTGGTGCGGTAAGCGTGCTCATAATCGGTGGGACTCCCAGCAGGCTGCACTATGGCCTGGCGCTTTTTCCTCAAACGGCGGTCGCTGCTGGCGACATTGCTCGGTAGCGAACGTGCAGCGGCTGGCAAATGCGCAGCCGGGTGGCAAATTGTGCAGGGCGGGCACCACCCCTGGTATTTCGGTCAGACGGCTGCGCACCCCCTGCATATGCTTATCAATGCGCGGGATGGCGGCCATCAGACCGAGCGTGTAAGGGTGGCGCGGCTGATCGAATAAATCCAGTACGCGGGCTTCTTCGACTTTGCGCCCGGCGTACATCACCACCACCCGGTCCGCCACCTCAGCCACCACGCCCAGATCGTGCGTGACCATCACCACGGCCGTACCCATTTTTTCCTGCAGTTCCCGCATCAGACGCAGAATCTGGGCCTGGATGGTGACATCCAGTGCGGTAGTTGGCTCATCGGCGATCAACACCTGTGGATCGCAGGCCAGTGCCATCGCAATCATGACGCGCTGTCGCATGCCGCCGGACATTTCGTGCGGATAGCCATTCAACCAGCGTTTCGCATCCGGGATATGCACCAGGTTCAGCATTTCTACGACCCGTTCCTGCGCTTCGGCCTGGCCATACTGGCGGTGGCGGATCAGCGGTTCGCTGAGTTGCTTGCCGATGCTCATCATCGGGTTGAGCGAGGTCATCGGTTCCTGGAAGATCATGGCGATTTCATTGCCACGGATGGCGCGGATGCGGTGATTCCGGCACCTGGGTCAGATCCTCGTCATGAAAAAGCACGGCACCACTGACGATGCGACCGGGTGGATCGGGAATCAGGCGCAGAATCGACAATGATGTCACGCTTTTGCCGCAACCGGATTCGCCTACCACGCCCAGAGTTTCGCCTGCCGCGACTTGATAGCTGACATCATCCACCGCTTTCACCACCCCGGCCTGGGTTTTAAACTCGGTCGTCAGTCCGCGCAGTTCCAGCACCGGCGCGGCAGCCTGTTGGGTTGTGCCGGTCATGCCATGCCCACTTGCGGTTGCGGCGGTATGGCGTCATCTGGACGTTCCCGCAGCATATCGGTTAATTCCTGTTGTAACACCCGGCAGCCCGGATCATCGAAGCGATTGTCCATTTCGTGCGGATCGTTGACCAGATCGTACAGTTCGCCGGCACCACTCAGCGCTTCCAGTGTTAATTTTGCTGTGGCGGTCCGCACGGTACGCAGATTCAGATCAATGCCGCAGCGTGAGGCGCGCAAATCCCATTCACTGAGGGCGCAGCTGCGTGTTTGCGGCTTGCCTTCAGCCAGGGGCCGCCAGCTTTGCCCGTGCAGGGCTTGGGCGGATGCGACTCCGGCATAGTCCAGCAGGGTCGGCGCGAGATCAAGCGTCGAGACTGGTTCCTGAATTATCTGACCGGCGCTGATAGCGGGACCGCGTGCGATACAGCCGACCCGCAGCAGGCCTTCGTACAGCATGGGGCCTTTCAGCAGCAAGCCATGATCGCCCAGCCATTCGCCGTGATCTGCGGTAAATATCACCAGGGTATTGTCCGCCAGCCCCAGTTCATCCAGCGCGGTCAGAATTCTGCCGACATTGTGGTCAATCAGGGCGATCATGCCGTAGTAATTGGCGATCAGATGACGCAGTTGTTCCTCATTCGGCGTGGCCTGCCGTGAATAAGTGGCGCGATGGCGGCGCAGTTCCGGGTCGGGGATTTCAGGATTGCCCTGCTGACTGCGCTCATGCCACCAGGGCCGACGTTCAAAATCACGCGTTCTGTGAAACGGCAGTTCCACCTCATCCGGGTGATGCAGCCGGCTCCAGGGCTCGGGACAGTCGAAGGGAGTATGCGGGTCTGGAAACGAGGCCCACAGTACGAAAGGTTCATGCCGGTGTTGCTCCAGAAAGCGGATCGACTGATTGCCTATCCAGCTGGAGGGGTGCCAGCAGACCGGCAGCGCCGAGTGCCAGGTTTGCGGTGCGCCGACATCCGGTGCCAGATGAGTGTGCCAGCGCGCCACTTTATCCTCGCCCCGGCCATCGGCGAACAGCCAGCGCTCATAATGCAGCGCATCCGGTGGCGGTTTCGGGCGGGTGTTGGCGTAGTGTCCCAGTACCATCGTCTCGACATGGTCGAAACCCATATAAGGGCCGTGCCAGTCTGGCCCCAGCGTGGGGATGGTGGAGCGGCATTCCGGCGTGCCGGTGGGGGCATAGGTATGGTGCGTGGAAAAATGCGCTTTACCGATAAACCCGCTGTGATAACCGGCATTGGCCAGGGTGCGGGCGAAGCCTTGCTCGGCCAGTGCCGGCGGCAGATCGATACCATTATCGCTGACGCCATGGGTGCGCGGCAGCAGCCCGGTCAGAATCGAGGCCCGCGCCGGCTGGCAAACCGCGTTCGGGGTGATGCAGTTATCGAAGCGGCAGCCTTCTGCCGCCAGTTGATCCAGGTGCGGCGTTTTAACGGAACGTCCGGCAAAACCGAAGCAGTCGCCGCGATGCTGATCCGAGGTGATCAGAAGAATATTGGGAGACGTGTTCACAGTGTGCTCGCAAGTTGTCAGACGACGCTGCCGCCGCGTGGATCAATATGATCGCGCAGGCCGTCGCCGAGTAAATTAAAGGCGATCATGGTCAGGAACAGAAAGACACCGGGGAACATGGAAATCCAGGGCGCAAAGGTCAGATATTCATTGCCTTTGGCAATCATGGTGCCCCAGCTGGGGGTGGGTTCCTGAATGCCCATGCCGAGAAAACTCAGAGTGGATTCGATCAGAATCACATTGCCGAGCAGCACCGTGGCAAGCACGATAATCGGGCCGGCGCAATTGGGCAGAATGTGGCGAAACACAATGCGCAGATCACTCATGCCGACGGCGCGGCAGGCGGTGACGTAGTCTTCCACTTTGGCGCTCAGTACCGCCGCTCGTGCAACTCGTGCAAACTGGGTAATGCGGCGAATTGACAGCGCCAGCACAATAAACGGCGGACTGGGACCTAATACACTGACCAGTGCCAGCGCCATGACAATGCCCGGTATCGACATGAAAATCTCGACGATACGCATGATAATTTCGTCAACGAAACTGCCGACGTAACCGGATACCGCACCGATAAACACGCCCACGATCAGCCCGAACAGTACGGTTACGATACCAATGCTCAGGGAGGTGCGGGCACCGTACAGGACGCGTGAGAAAATATCGCGCCCGGCCTGATCGGTGCCCATCAGATGTTCGAGGCTGGGCGCTTGCAGACCATTGGCGGGGTCGATTTTATCGTACGGATACGGTGCCAGTACGGGTGCCAGCAGAGCCAGCAATAACAGCGCTACGGTCAGGCCGCTGCTGAACGCGTTCAGGGGCTGGGCCAGAAACCGCTTGCAGGCAGCCGAGCAACGCTGCCAGCGGTTGGGTGGCAGTTCTTCCAGCTCGGTATAGAGGGCCTCGGGAATAGTGCTCATAGGCGAATCCTCGGGTCGATCAGCATATACAGCACATCGACGATCAGGTTACTCAGGGCGAACGTGACACCGATGACCAGCACTGCACCCTGGATAATGAGAATATCTTTTTCGTAAATGCCTTCGATCAGCAAACTGCCGAGACCGGGCAGGGAAAAAATAAACTCCACCGCTACGGCACCGCCCATCAGATTGGCAAACTGGAAACCGATCACGGTAATCACCGGATTGAGCGCGTTGCGCAGGACGTGCACCATAAACACCCGCCATTTGCTCAAACCCTTGGCCGTCGCTGTACGGACCATATCGTGGGACAGCACTTCCAGCATGCTGGAGCGGGTCATGCGGGCGATCAGGGCGGCCGGGTGCAGCGCAATGGCCAGGGTGGGTAAGACCATAGCTTGCAGACCGTGCTCTGCGATCGAACCGGTCATAGGGAAAATGGGAAAGACATACGCGAACAACAGCATCAGTACCAGCGCAAACCAGAACGTCGGCGTACTGACGCCGATAATCGCGATCATGCGCGCAATGTAATCCCCCGCTCTGCCACGAAATACCGCTGACAGAATACCCAGCGAAATGCCAACGACGGCGGCGGTGCTCATGGTCGTGAACAACAGCAGCAGGGTTGTCGGCAGCGCCTCGAACACCAGTTCGGAGACCTGCGAGGTGCTGACGTAGGAACGGCCGAAATCACCCTGTACGGCTTTGCCCAGCCAGTGCAGATATTGTGTCAGCAGCGGCTGATCAAGTCCGAGTTCCTGCCGCACCCGGTTCAATTCATCGGGGTCAACATAGGACTGACCTTCCAGGTCCAGCCCCATCGCGGCAATGGCCGGATCGCCGGGTGACAGATGACCCAGAATGAACGCCAGCGTAGCGACCCCCAGCAGGGTGGGAATGGAAAACAGCACGCGGCGCAAGATAACAGTGCTTAGCATTCAGTGGCACTCCCGAGTGGCTGGCATCCCGCGTCCCCTGAGCAGAAGCAGGGGGATCACGGGATACGGGACATTATTTATCCAGCCAGACCCGGCGCAGATCTTCCTGACCTTTCAGTTTGCCGGTCTGGAAGTTCTTGACGTAGGACTGGCGGGCCGTGCGGTGGTTGCGAAAGTTCAGAAACACATACGGTATGTCTTCAAAAACCAGTTGCTGCAGTTCACGAATGCTGTCACGGACCTGCTCCGGATCTTCGGTTTCGACGATGGCATTGGCCAGCTCGTTGGCACGCGGATTCTGGTAACCACCCTCTTTATTATAAAAAGTGACATTGCCGCTGCCGCTGCTGGAGTAAAGATCCCAGATATAGTCTTTCATGGTCGGACCACCGAGCATCTGCCACAGCACCAGCTGGTAGTTGCCGGTGTTCATGTTCGCGAGCATCTGGCCGTAGGAGATATTCTGCACTTTCAGCTCGATGCCGACTTCCTGCAACTGCGCCTGCAGCAGGATACCGCGCTGCACGTGAGCGCCACCCGATGCGGTTTCCAGCGTCAGCACCAGTTTTTTGCCATCCGGGCCATAACCGGCTTCCGCCAGCAGGGCTTTGGCTTTGGCTATATTCTGGCGAATGGGCGAGACATCCTCAGCCGGTGTGTAGGCCGGATGCCAGGGCGGAAACAGGCTGTTCACCTCGACCCCGGCACCACTGTAAACATTGTCGATAATCACCTGACCATTGACCGCGTACTGGATCGCCTGCCGCACCCGTTTGTCCTGCAGCAGCGGGTGGCGGGTATTCAGGGGCAGCAGCGTAAAGGTCGACGCTTCGCCCTCATCAATAATGATGTTGTTGTCATCAGCCAGCAGCGGGAACTGCGACTCCGGGAACGTGTTGATGACATCCAGGTCGCCTTTTTTGAGGGACAGAATACGCACGCTGCCGGACTTGATGGTGCGGGCCTGAAAACCATCCAGGCAGGGTTCGCCCGACCGGTAATAATTGGGGTTGCGGGTCAGCGTAAGGGATTTTTTCGGCTGGAAGGATTCAAACATGAACGGACCGGTGCCGGCTGCGCCCTTGATGCCATAATCCGCGCCGAGCTTTTCGACACTGGTCGGCGAGGCAAAACGCAGACTGGCGATACCCCATAAAAAAGAAGGCCACTGTTCCTGCAGCTCGAATTGTACTTTATGCGGGTCGAGTACCGTGACCTGTTTGATAAAGCGTTTCCAGGTGCCGCTGAACGGAGATACAACCTTGCCGTCAATCAGACGCTGGACGTTATATTTCACAGCCTCCGCATCGAACGGTGTGCCATCATGAAAAGTGACGTCCTGGCGCAGCTCAAAGACAAACGTGGTGTCATCGATCTGTTCCGGCATGCTGCTGGCAAGACCGGGGCTGAGTTGCAGATCGGGGCCGATATCAAGCAGTGAATCATAGACCAGACGCATGAAATAAACCGGATTGGCGACTTGCGTGGGATCGACCAGCTTGTAGTGCATATCCACTGTTTTTAAAATGCCGCCCCGTTTCGGGCATATGTCATCCTGCGCCTGGGTGGCGGATGCGAACAGCAGGCCCGCTGCCAGCAAGACAGCCCCGCAGGTAGCACGGGGGCGGCAGGCATGGAGTCCTGACCGTGTTCCGGGCCGGATATTTATCGATAACATATTGACTCCTCATCTTTCTCTGGTTGTGTTGTGTGCTATGCAGCGGGTTTCTGCATAGCGTACCGCTTGTCTGTTGTATTAAAACCGCCCGACCCGTTCAATGCCAGCCGAGCTGGTGGCCATAACGGCATCTAGATGCGCATGCAAGAGCTGGCATTTCAGTTCGTGAGCGGCGGGTATGTCCCACAGATTATCGAATTCGCCGGGGTCATTCTGCAGATCGTAGATTTCACCCAGATCGAGACCATGATAAACCACGCTTTTATAGCGACCGTCAAAGCGCATGGTGGCATGGGTGGGCAATGAATTGCGGCCGAGCCCAGAGCGTCATTGAATTCCGTGACCACGCAGGGTTTGTGAATGTTCGGGTCGGCCTCGCCGGTCAGGATATCCAGCAGTGGTTTGCCCTGCATGCAATAGGAACCTCCAGTCCGCTGGCTGCCAGCAGAGTCGGGGCACGTCGACCAGTTCGACCAGGGCATCGCTGCGCAATCCGGCCTGGAATCGGCCCTGCCAGTAAACGATCAGAGGCACATGCACGAGGCCTTCAAAAACCGGCAGCCTTTATACAGCAGACCGTGATCACCCAGCAATTCGCCATGATCACGTGGAAAATGATCAGGGTATTGTCCAGCTGGCCGCTGTCCTGCAAATAATCGAACAGGCGTCCGAACTGCTCGTCCAGCAGTTCGATCATGGCGTAATACGCGGCAATGACTTCACGCCCGTTAAACTGGGACGGTGGCGCGGTGGCGGTATTTTCTTCGCGTTCGTCGGCGGCCAGCACCGGATTGTTGCCATTCGGATCGACCGCCTCGACCGCTTGCTGGCAGACATTGAAAAAGGCTTTCTGACGTTCGATATCGGCGGGCCGGAACAGCGGCGGCGGCAGGCTGGCCGGATCGTAGCGATCCAGATACTCCTGCGGTGGATCAAACGGCGGGTGCGGATCGAACGGATTAACCGACAGGAGCCAGGGCTGGTCGCGGGATTGTTCGATGAAGCGGATGGCCATCTCGGTACACCAGGTTGACTGATGATACTCGGCCGGTACGCCAGGGCCGCAGAAGCTGCGAATGTCTTTATACAAGGCCACAGCATCGACGTTCTTCTCGTCTTCCAGCCAGCGGTGATAAGCATGCTGGGACGGGTCCAGTGTCGGCATCGGATGATGGCTCCACTGATAAAACCGGTAACCGTCGTTAGTTCGTTTTTCGCTGCCCGAGGCAGCGCTGGCGAGATGCAGTTTGCCGATCAGGCCACAGTCATAACCGGCTTCGGCAAAAAGTCGGGTGACCAGGGTTTCGTGATCCGGGAAATAGGCATTGCCATTGCGATGCACATGGTTGCTGGCCGGGTAGCGACCGGTCAGAAACGAGGCCCGGCTCGGGGTGCAGATCTGGCTTTGTACGTAGGCGCGTTGGAAAGCAACCCCGCCCGCGACCAGACGATCCAGATTGGGGGTGCGGATGTGTGAATTTCCCAGGCTGCGGAGGGTGTCGAACCGCTGCTGGTCCGTGCAGTACCAAAGGATATTGGGGCGATCAGTCTTCAAGAGCTCCTCCCATCGATTTTCTTGTTTATTCATACTGACATGTGCAACTATTGATAACAAATTATTAATAGAGCCTTATCCATAACTTTTGGGAATGTCTTATGGATCTCCGACAGCTGCAGTATTTTCTGGCCACGGTCGAGCATCGCAGTTTTGGCCGCGCTGCCGACGCTTTGCATGTCACTCAACCTGCGCTCAGTAAAGCAGTTGGGCGGCTGGAAGCATCATTGGGGGTAAAACTGCTGGATCGCCTGCCACGCGGGGTTAGTCCGACCCTATACGGTGAAGTGCTGGCGGCGCATGCGAATCTGATCGACGGGGAACTGGGTCGGGCGCGGGATGCCATTATTGCCCTCAAGGGGCAGTACCGGTCGGGTGTGGTGGTGGGCGCCGGTGCCAGTATGCGACTGGAGTTATTGCCGGAAGCCATGCGACTTGCACCGGCGTCGGCCCGAGGTGAAATCAAGGTGACCGGCGAACTGTATGATGATCTGATCCCCGGTCTGCAAAAGGGGAATTTGATCTGATACTGTCCATGGTGCCCGAGTATGTCATCGATCCGGGATATCAGGTACGAGCCCCTGTATCTGGATCAAACTCACCCCTGTGTGCGGGTCGGGCATCCGTTACTGCAGAAGCGCAATATCAGTGCCGCCGATTGCCTGGAGTATGGCTGGATACTGCCGAAAGAGGGCAATCTGGGGCGGCGCCACCTGATGCTTTTTTCCTGGCGATGAACCCTGCCGGCACCGCAACCGACGGTTGAATCCAATACCACGATTTACACCATCAACGCGGTACGCAAGAGTGATCTGATCGGCTGGCTGCCCACGCAGATTATCAACGACAGCATGGTTACTGGGGTACTGCGTTGCCTGTCGCGGCCATAACCCTTGACCCGCACCGTGGGGATCAGTTATCGCCGGGCGGTTGTCCCCGGCCGCCTTGTTATTGTTTGACGAACTGAAACAGGTGAGCCGGGAGATGGTGGCCGCAAATAGGGTGTTGCCCCTGGCTAATATCCTGGAATAGGTGCTGCAGGTTGTATTTTATCCATTCCATTTTGTTATGAGTAAGGCTTATAAGGTAAATTGACGTACTGTTATTGATCATGTCACCATCATTAAAAAGCAACCACCAGACAACACCTAAGATATTGACTACAAAACCTAATATATTATTTATATTATCCGATCAGCATACCCCGGATGTGTTGGGCTGCTACGGCGATCCGGTCGTGCGCACCCCTAATCTGGATCGTCTGGCGCGCTCGGGTGTGGTATTTGAGAATGCCTATACCCCCTCGCCAATCTGCGTCCCGGCGCGAATGTCACTGCTAACTGGTAATTTTCCCTTTCGCCAGCAGTGCTGGACCAATAGTGATGCGCTGGCCTCCGATATTCCGACCGCCGCCCATGCCCTGGGCAGTGTTGGCTACTATCCAACCCTGATTGGCCGCCTGCACGCGATTGGCCCGGATCAATTACACGGTTTTGCCCGTCGTGAGATCGGCGATCATATGACCGACTGGTACGGTGGCCGACCGTATACGATGGGGGTGCTGGATAAGGCGCAGCGACCGTTTCCCGAAAGCCTGATCAATTCAGGCCCCGGCCAGACCAGTTACGAGCTGCTGGATCGTGAAGTTACCCATCGCACCCTGCAGGTTCTGGATGAGATTGCCGCAAACCGCCGCGCCGGTGATACTCGCCCGTTTTCGCTCAATGTCGGTTTGATGCTGCCGCATCAGCCGTATGTCGCCCAGCCTGATCTGTTCGAATACTACCTCGACAAAGTAGGCCCGCCGCGTTTGCCGCGTCCAAACGAGCCAGCGGACAGTTATCTGGTCTGGTGGCGTCGTCAGACCGGGCTGGACACCATAAACGCCGCTGACGAAATGCGCGCCCGCGTGGCCTATTACGCCATGGTCGATACCCTGGACGGGATGATCGGGCAGATTCTGGATCAGCTGGAAGCACTCGGACTGGCGGAGAACACCCTGATCATTTACGCCTCCGATCACGGCGATCAACTGGGCGAACGCGGTTTATGGTGGAAACAGACGTTCTACGAACAGTCCGTCAAGGTGCCACTGCTGATGAGCTGGCCCGGTATGCTGCCGGCGGCGACCCGGCGCGATCAGATCGTTAATCTGGTCGATCTCACAGCCACTATCGTGCAGGCGGCGGGCGCAGATCCATTACCTGGCATTGATGGTCGCAGCCTGCTGCAACTGGCCCGCGATCCGGATACCGAATGGGATAACAAGACCTTCTCGGAGTATTGTACCGACGGTATGCAGGCATGGTCCGGCGGACGCGTTTTACAGTCGCGTATGATTCGTACCGGGCCATGGGAAATACAATTATTACCACGGCTATCCGAACCAGTTGTTCCTCAATCTGGCGGATGATCCGCAGGAGATGCGCAATCTGCCTACGGAGCCGGGCTATCGCGATATTGCCGGTGAACTGGTGGCAGAACTGTTGCAGACTGGCAGCCGGATCAAATTGACGCGCCATCCGCCACCGCAATCAGTGCAAGTCGATCCTCAAGACCTGGGCCGGTCAGGTGCAACCACCCGACACCTACCGCTGGGAAACCCGCATGGAAGACAACTGGCTCGCTGATAGATAAGGGACTGTCGGACTGCTGCCGCAACATCCTCACGCCACGCTGCCTGGATTCCCGCTTGCTCTGGAATGACGGAGAACGTTTCGGGCTGATTATCGGGCCGATTGTTAGGGCCAGTTCAGCGCTTTCGGGGCTGCACAATGGCCAGCCCGGCGATCATCAATCCCAGCGCGGCCCAGACCCAGCCGGAGTAAGCCTCGTGCAGGGCCAGGGCGCTGATCAGTACGCCGGCAATGGTGACGATATAAGCGATCTGGCTGGCAAACACCACCCCGGCCTGACTGACCAGCCAGATATAGCCGGTGTAGGCGGCAACGTGCAGGATTGAGGACGCCAGTAAAGCCCATTCCGGTTGGTCCCAGGGCGTGAACAGATCCACCCAGCTGCCGGTAGCCAGCGCCAATGGGGCGGCCAGCAGCGCACCCAGCATAGACGCACCGAGCAGGCTGGCAGCGGGGTCCAGTGCCGGCGGAGTGTACCGCGCCAGATAACAGCCCTCCAGTCCATAGCAGGCTGGCGCGATCAGGGCGACCAGCACAAACAGCGCTTTTTCCGGCTCCGGCAGGCTGGCCTCGGGGCCAATCAGAACCACGACCGCAGAACCGCCCAGTATCACTCCGATAATCCGGTACGGGGTCAGACGCTCCAGCCGGAACAATAGCGCAAACAGCAGCGCGAACATCGGTACCGACGCGACAATGATGGCCATCACCCCGGCGGGCAGTTCGGCAATACACAAATAGGAAAAACTGTTCGGCAACAGCGTGCCCAGCAGGCCGATCGCCAGATAATGGCGCAGATAACGCGGTCCCAGCGCGGGTCGTCGGCCACGCGCAATCGTTACAAACAGCAGCAGTGTGGCCGAGAACACCAACTGCCAGAAAATAAGCCCCATGGGCTGATGGCCACTGGAAACGGCTACTTTTGCCAGCGGGATGGTCGCGCCCCAAAGCGTGCCCAGCCCGACCAGTGTTGCCGCTATGGTGGTACGACTGACTGCTGTGGTGAGCGGGTCAGGACGCAAGAGATCTGACCTGCAGAGTGTGCAAATAAAACAAGAAACCCCCTGTGCTGCTTTTCTGCCGGGTAATGCGGCCGGTACCCGCCATCCCGTATCCGCCAATTCTGGCTGTATTGTGCCTTACCTGGACGGTACAGATATGCTTATAATTCGAGTGATGCGGCTGCGTCTGTACGGGTAGCGCATTTTCGAGGTAATTTAACTATCTCCATTCATTCAATACTAAAGCACACAAATATCAAATGAGGAGTCAATCAATGTCTAAAAAAATCCGAGTAAAAACCCCCTTGTCCCGGCGTGATTTTATCCATGGCGCGACCGCTGCCGGCGCTGCCGGTGCATTGTTTGGCGGTTTTGGCATGAACCCGTTCATGGCCGCTGCGATGGCGCAGGAAATGGGTCGTTCGGAAAAGCCCCTGAAAGCGGCGTTTTCCAATGCCGGTCTGCAGGCTACCTGGTGCGCCCAGGGCAAACAGGCTGCTGAATACTGGGGTAAATTATTTCAACGTTGGCGTGACCTGGTTCGACGGCGAGCTGAGTGCCACCAAGCAGCGTTCGGCAATCGATAATATGGCCTCGCAGCAATGGGATTTCGTGGCGTCAGGCCTTTGGTATTGGTACCCTGACCGCGCCAGTCAATCGCATGATCGACGCCGGTATTCCGGTTATCGATATGGATACGCTGATCGCACCGCTCGACCAGATCAATGTGCACAGCTTTCTGGCACCGGACAACGAATTCATGGGGGCAGCCGTGACCCAGGCGCTGGTGAACGAGCTGGGCGGGAAAGGCAAAGATCGTTATGACCCAGGGCGCTTTGGAGCCATACCGGTGCACCAAAGGCGGGCTTTGCTGGTTTTCAGTCAGTAGTTGAAAAATTCCCCATTGTCGAGGTACTGGACGAGTCACCCGCTGATTGGGATGTCACCAAAGCGGTGCGGATCTAAGGATTCACTGCTCACCAAGCATCCGGGAAATCGATGCGGCGTTTTTCCATAATGACGATATGGCTCTGGCGGCCGCCAATGTTATGCAGCGGCGCAATCGCAAAAACATTCTGATCCGGTGGTGTTGATGCCATGCCGCCAGCTATCGAAGCAGTTGCTGACGGACGCATGTTTGCAACAGTGCATAATCCGTCCTGCCGTATTCATGGCGGTGCGCTGATGGCCGGCGTGGCAGCTATTGTTGCGGGTGAGAGAAAAGCGGCGAAGGAATTCCCAAGCAGCTGTGGTTACCGACGGCCCGGTGGTTACCAGAACAATGCCGAAGGTATGCTGTGGATGCAGCGCCATTTCCTGATCTGAGCCGCGTGCATAGCTAGATGTCCGCGACAGAAACCAGTGGGGCCGGTCATGCTGATCGGCCCGTCCCTTGAGCTTGAGCAAATTGGTAAAAACTTCGGCGGCGTCACGGCGCTGACCGGTGTCGATTTTTGCGCTCAGCCCGTGAAGTGCATGGTCTGGTGGGCGAAAACGGGGCCGGTAAAGCACCTTGATGAAGATTATTGCCGGCGTTCACACCAGCTATACCGGCACGATGCGGGTCGATGGCCAGGTGGTGCAGTTCCGGTCTGCTGCCGATGCGCTGGCGGCCGGTATCGGCATGGTGCACCAGAGCTCGAGTATTGCCCTAATCTTAGCGTTGCCGAGAATGTTTTAGGCGTACAGCCGGTCAACCGGCTGGGCGCGATGGCGCTGGCGGGCGATGGCCGCACAGGCCCGCGCGCATCTGGAACAATTAGGTATTGATGTCGATCCGGCAGCCGAAGCGGGTTTATTGCCGCTGGGTGCAGCAGTTAGTTGAACTGAGCCGGGTGCTGTTTTCGGGTGCCAGGGTCATTATTCTGGATGAGCCACCTCAGCCTTGTCGCCGCCGGAAGTCGAGCACTTATTCACCGTGTTGCGGCGGCTGAAAACAAGCGGCACCAGTTTTATTTTTATCACACTTTCTGGAAGACGTGCTGGCGGTATCCGACCGGGTGACGGTATTCCGTAACGCCCGTCGGGTTGCTACCGCCCCGGTGCCCGAGGTGGATAAATTCTGGCTCATTGAACAGATGATCGGCACCGGCCATGAGGAACTGGGCGAGACGTATATCAATGATATCGACTTAAACAGTGATCCGAATGCCACCACCGTACTGGAAGCACAGGATTTAACCCTGCGCAGTCATTTCGATAAGGTATCGTTGCAGGCCGAGCCGGTGAGGTACCTGGGTGTGTACGGCTTCATGGGGTCGGGGCGGCTGGAACTGGCCAAAGCGCTGACCGGCAAGCTGCGGGTGGAGCAGGGCAGTGTCCGCATTGATGGTCGCCCGCTACGCCTGCGCAATACCGCTGTCGCCTGGCGGGCCGGTATTGCACTGGTGCCGGAAAGCCGCCGCAGTATGTTGTTTGCCGACGAGCCGGTGTATAAAAACATCTCGATCAACATTCTGGATCGTATTTCCAAGCTCTTTCTCAACACTAAAAAAGAGCGCCAGATCGCGCAACAACATGTCGATAAACTGCGTATCCGTCCGTATTCCGTCGAGCCTGATTTACGTACCCTGTCCGGCGGCAACCAGCAGGGAGTTGCTCTGGCGCGCTGGCTGACCCATCTGCCACGGGTGCTGATTCTGTCCGAACCGACCCGCGGCATGGACGTCGGTGCGAAAGAAGACGTTGTCAATATCGTGAAAGACCTGAAAGACGCCGGTGTGGCTATTATTGTGGTCTCCACCGAACCGGAAACTGTACTGGCGCTGGCTGACCGTATTCTGGTGATGCAAAAGGTGCGTTGCGCATGAGTTCATCAATACCAAGGTTAGCAAGGACAAACTGCTGGCGGTCGCCTGACGATATTCCGGATTCTGTTCTGGCTCTTACTTTTATTACTCTGATCACTCTCACAAAGCATTTATGAGCACAGCGCAAAACAGCAATAACAGTAACCGCATTGGTGATTGGTTTGTTAACCGGCTGACGAATATCGCGCCGTTTATTACCTTGCTTTTTCTTGTCGCCGTCTTCAGCGCGATGAGTACCAACTTTCACCATCGATAATCTGGGCAATATCCTGCGCCAGATCTCTATCACAGCGATCATTGCGACCGGTCTGACTTACGTCATTTTGACCGCCGGGGATCGGTTATCGATTGCCGCGATTGCCAATGCCACCGGTATTGTGGTCGCGTACTTCACCCTGCAGGAAGCCTACGTCAATATTGCCAATGTTCCCTTGCCTGGCTTTGCGGCTATCCTGTTCGCCTTGCTCGCCTGTTTTTTACTGGGGCTGTATCAATGCTGCCGGGGTGGTTTTAATCCGGTATTCCCTGCTTTATCGCGAAGCCTGGCAATGATGCAGATCGGAGCCAGTGTCCAGCGCCCTGATGGTGCGCGGTCAGATCGCGTATAACGTTCCCTCCTGATCAATCGGCGGAGGCAGTCTGGGGCCGGTCCCTGGATCGTCATTAATGCCGGCCTGTTCCTGCTGGTGGGTCATATTGTTTTGCGCTATACCCGGTTTGGTCGGTACATCTATATGGTGGGCGGCAACCGCGAGGCAGCGGAATATTCGGGCGTCAATGTCAAACTGATCATCGCTGCGGTCTTGATTATCGGTGCGATGTGCTCGGGGATAGCTGGCATGTTCGGGGTGGCCTATTTCGGCAGTGCCCAGCAAAACCAGTTTGATGATTATCTGCTTGATGCCATCGCAGCTGTGGTGGTTGGCGGCACCAGTTTATTCGGTGGCCGGGGCGGCATTCAAACACCATTGTTGGCCTGTTTGTGCTGGGTGTGCCAATAACGGACTGGATCATATCGACATCGACAGCTTTCTCAAGGTGTTGATCCGGGGCGTTATTCTATTGCTGGCACTGATCATCAACGTGTATGCGCAGCGCTTGCGGCGCGCTTAGTCTCTGCTTTAAATGCCAACATCCATGACGGATCTGCAGCGCGAATCAGCTCTGACCGTTTTCTGGATCTTTTTACGGTTAGGGCTGACCTCGTTGGCGGTCCGGTGGCGCACACAGGGGTATTTCCGCGAGGAATTTGTCGTCCGGCGCGGCTGGCTGAGCGAACGCAGCTACGCCGATCTGATCGCCCTGTGCCAGTTCCTGCCCGGTCCTGCCAGCAGTCGGCATGGCTATCGGGCTGGCACGGGCGGGGTTTGGCGGCGTGCTGGCGGCCTGGCTTGGTTTTACCCTGCCTTCCGCCCTCGTGCTGATTGCTTTTGCTGTCGGCATCTCAAGCTGGGGTACGGCGCTGCCGGACGGGGTGCTGCACGGTCTGAAAGTGGTTGCTGTGGCAGTGGTCGCGCAGGCGATATGGGGCATGGCGCGCAACCTCTGTACGGATCGGGCACGCATCACTATTACCACGATTGCCGCCTGCACGGTGTTGCTGTGGCCGACCTCTTGGGCACAGGTCTCTGTTATCGCCGCTGCGGCAATAGTGGGTATAGCGCTTTTCAAGCCCGCCCAGGACAGCCCGCATGACGCATTGCCGATCAAGTTAAACCGCCGCCTCGGTGCGCTTCTGCTGTTCGCCTTCTTCGGCCTGCTGCTGGGCCTGCCGTTGCTGTTGCAGGTCTGGCCCAGCCCGATGCTGGCGGTGGTGGATGCGTTTTACCGTTCCGGCTCGCTGGTGTTTGGCGGTGGGCATGTGGTGTTGCCGCTATTACAGGCCGAGGTGGTACCGCCGGGCTGGGTGAGCAATGATACCTTTATGGCCGGTTATGGTGCGGCGCAGGCGGTGCCCGGTCCGCTCTTCACATTCGCCGCGTTTCTCGGCGCTTCGCTGCCGCCCGCATTCACGGCTGGTGCCTGGCTGAACGGATTGATCTGTCTGGTCGCTATTTTTGTGCCTTCGTTTTTACTGGTGGCCGGTGCGTTGCCGTTCTGGGAACAGTTACGCAGCAATAAACGCACCCAGGCTGCGCTGGCAGGTGTCAATGCAGCAGTGGTCGGATTACTGCTGGCAGCGTTTTATCAGCCGGTCTGGACCAGCGCGATAGTGCGGCCGGAAGATTTCGCGCTGGCACTGCTGGCTTTCGTGGCACTGCTGTATTGGCAATTACCGCCCTGGCTGGTGGTTATCGCTTGTGGTGCGATCGGCGGGCTGCTGCCTCTTGTGCTCTGAAGGGTGCTGGCTTTCACTGCTAACTGTCAAATGATATGATAATCATGATTTTTTATCATTTGATTGCTTCAGAATTATTCCATCGCTTGTGCCGAGGTCAGTATGCAACTTATCCGCGTCGAGAAAACACCGGCGCCTGCGCCGACACCCCAGATCACCCATGCCGAGGGTGAAGCCATGGCGCGTGCCGCCGTTAATCTGTTCCGGCGCTGGAATATCACAGACGCCGAGGCCTGTACGCTGCTGGGTGGTATTTCGGAGGCGACTTATAACCGCTGGAAGCGCGGCCAGATTGGGCGACTTGGAGTGGATTTAAAAACTCGCCTGTCGATTCTGATGGGTATTCATAAAGCGCTGCGTTTGCTGTTTACCGAGCAGGCGCGCTGCTACAGCTGGGTGAAAAAAACCAATACCAGCTTCGATGGCAGCAGCGCGCTGGACATCATGCTGCAAGGCCAGATCACCGACCTCATGCGGGTGCGGCAATACCTGGATACGGTGCGCGGGTGAAGCCTGTGCCGCCGCTCAGCGCAATCAACTGGCCCAGTGCCCGCCGGATTATCTCCACCCGGCATCCGCCGATTGATCTGTTCGAAGACATTGCCGACCCCAAAGACTGGGAATTACTGGCTGCGGCCGAGTCGAAAACCAACCCGCGTATCGCTGCCAGTCTGGGCCGGCTTGATCTGATCCCGCCGTCACGCCGGGTCAGCGGGCCGGGTGCGTCGTATGTGATCGCCCCCTTCACGCATATCAGCCCGGACTGGAGCGGCCGTTTTCACGATGGCACGTTTGGCGCTTATTACGCCGCGAAAACGTTCGAAACCGCTGTCGCTGAAATCATTTATCATCGTGCCCGTTTTTATCGTGCCACCCGGGAAGCGCCGGGCTGGTTTGCCCAACTGCGGGAGCTGGTCGGCAAAATTCAGCATGATTTCCACGATCTGCGCCAGTCCGGAAACTATAAAAACTGTCTCGATCCGGCTGATTACGGGCCTTCGCAAGCCCTGGCCTGCCAGTTGCGCGAGCGGGGCTCGGACGGGATTGTCTATCCCAGTGTGCGCGACCCGCAAGGCGAATGTCTGGCGGCCTTCTGGCCGGATGTGATCGGTTTACCGGTGCAAGGCCGGGCGCTGGCTTATCACTTCGATGGCACGCGCATAGACCTGGTCCGCGACGAAGCCAGCAAAGACGTCTTCCGTATTGCTGATTGATTTGTGTTGCCGGGTTTTCCAGGCGAAACACGTGTGGTGTTTACTCAGGGAATGGACTGCCAGCAGCTCAGTCCCAAGCAGGCCCGCGGTGCATCCACCAGCACGGTATGTCGATCTGCGGCCTCGGGCAGCCAGCGGGCCAGCAAGGCAATAACATCGGCATAGCGAGGCGGTGTTGTAGTACTCACGAACGGCCAGTCAGAGCCCCAGATGCAACGTGCCGGGCCGAAAGCATCCAGTAATTCAGCCACGAACGGGTCCAGATCGGCATGCGGCCATGCCTGCCTGGACAAGCGGAACGCTCCGGACAGTTTGACCACCGCCCGACCCTGCCGACCAAGCTGCAAAATATCCTGAAAACCTGGCTCTTGAACACCGAGTTGTGGATCGGGATAGCCGAGATGGTCAAACACCAAGGGAATTTCAGCGGCCAGCAGTGGCCCTGCCAGCGCCGTAAAATCGGCCGCCCGGCACTGCACTTCGACAAACCAGCCCAGGCGTTGCAAGTGGGGCAGAAGCGGTGCAATTTGCGTCAGGGCCTGAGTCCCGTGGTTGATCACATTCAGGCGCAAGCCAATAATACCCCCCGCCGCTAGCGCTTCCAGCGTGGCTTCGGAGATGTCCGGTTCGACCCCGGCAACAGCAGCCCGCGCGCTGCATTTGCTGTGCAGCATATCCAGCATGACGCTATTGTCCGTACCATAGCAGCTTGCCTGTACCAGCAATGCGCCCGCAACACCATGCTGCTGCAAGACGCTGTCCAGCGCTGTGCTGTCAGTGCGGGCGGGCGGGGGCGGCAGATAGCCTGGCGTTAGCGGACAGGGGTAGCGCAAGGGGTCGATGACATGAACATGACAATCCAGGGCGCCGGTTGGTAGTTGCAGGTCGCTGTCGGGCAGCGCGCTTTGCGGATTGTTCCCGGAGTTTTTTAAAGATAACACCCGTGGCGAGGCACCGCCGGTATTGGTTGACATCGGGCTTATTGCGCCTCGACAAAGATGATATCCGGGCCGTCCAGCACACCATCGAGCCAGTCTGGATAAGTCACCCCGGCAGCCACTCTGGCCTCCATCGCAGCTTCTTTCTCCAGCACCGCCTGCAAGCGTTCATACTGTGCTGCGCCGGTGCGGGGCACCACCACCACGCCATCAACATCGCCAGCACAATATCGCCGGGGTTGATACTGATCCGTCCCAGTGTCACCGTGCCACCGGTTTCACCAGGGCCGTTTTTGAACGGTGAATTTGGTGACAGTCCGCGGGCGAAATACCGGAGCCAACCGCGTCCAGTCCGCGCTGATCACGTACCAGACCATCGGTTACCACCGCTACAATACCGGCATTGCGCGCCATGCCGATAGCGATATCACCCAGTACCGAGGCTTCATCGCAACCGGCGGTTGCTACTACCAGCACATCACCCGGCTGGGCAAATTTGAGCGCCGCATAAGGCGCCAGATTGTCACGCGGTACTGTCCAGACCGTTAGTGCGTTGCCACAGAAAGCGGTGTTTTGGGTGACCGGCCGGATGGATATATCGAGCGCTCCCCGTCGGCCCATCGCATCGACCACCGGGCCGGACGCCGCGTCCCGGAATTTGGCCAGCAAGGCAGCGGGGGTACGTTCGAAATGTTGCCGGATCTTCAGTTTTGCATCACTCATGTTATTGCCTCTTATAAATACTTCATGCCTCAGCCGGTACAGCTAAGGCTTTTTCGTGGGGATCGAACAAGCGCAGGGCGCTTATATCCAGGTGAATATCCAGGGTGTCGCCGTTGCGGGCCGTTGAGTCACGCCCGACCCGCGCTACGATTTCATGCGGAGTACCGTCCAGTGCCAGCAAAAGCAGAGTATCGGCACGAGGGGTTCCACAATGTTGACACTGGCCCGCAAGGCGGCGGTCGGTCGACCTCTTGCCCGTTCTGGTCGCTCGTACAAGCCTTCCGGGCGAATGCCCAGAATGACATCGCTGTTTGCTGCCAAGGCTGGAGAGGCAGACAGTGCGCTTAGCGGGAGGCTGTTATTGCCAATGCAGTACCGGTCAGACCATGATCATGCGTGCAGCCCGCCGGTAGCAGATTCATGCCCGGACTGCCGAGAAACCGGGCGACAAAGGTGTCGGCCGGATAACGGTATACCTCCAGCGGTGAACCTACCTGGGCGATACGGCCCTTGTTCATGATGCAGATGCGATGTCCCATGGTCATGGCTTCGATCTGATCATGTGACGTAAATCATGGTCGTGCCAAGATTGCGCTGCTGTTTGACCAGCTCACTGCGGGTGGACACGCGCAAGGCAGCATCCAGATTGGATAGCGGTTCATCGAGCAGAAATACCTTGGGGTTGCGGACAATAGCGCGACCCAGAGCGACCCGTTGCCGTTGCCCGCCTGACAGTGCATGCGGTTTGCGATCCAGATACGGGGTCAGCCCGATGGTCTCGGCGGTTGCCCTGACCCGGCGTTCCAGTTCAGCACCTTTAATGCCGCGCCGGCGCAGGCCGAATGCCATATTGTCCCGGACTGTCATATGCGGATAAAGCGCGTAGGACTGAAAAACCATGGCGATATCACGGTCTTTGGCCGGTATTTTATTCATTAACACATCGTCAATTAGCAACTCGCCGGCCGAGATGTTTTCCAGGCCTGCCACCATGCGCAGGGTAGTTGATTTGCCGCAGCCGGAAGGCCCCAGCAGCACCATGAATTCACCGTCGTCTACGGTCAGGCTGACGGCATCGACGGCGGGTTCAGACTGGCCACTGTAATACTTGCTGAGTTGTTTAAGTTGTACTATCGCCATCGGGAGGTGCTCATTCTCATCCGGTTTTTTTGCCTCACTTGACTGCTCCCGCTGTCATGCCCTGAATCAGTTTTTCGGAAAAAACAGCGTAAATAATGATGATCGGAATGACCGCGATCATCATGCCCGTCGCAATCATGCCGGTATCTTCCAGCCGGTCACCCATGAATTTTTGAATCCCGAGTGGCAGCGTGCGTTTGTCGTCATCGGTAATGAGTACGACCGCATACAGAAACTCGTTCCAGAGGTGGATCGTATTTAAAATCATGGTGGTAATAATGGCAGGCATTCCGACCGGTACCGTAATGCGCCAGAAAATTTCCAGATCGGAATACCCGTCCATACGGGCAGCATCGAATAAATCCTGTGGCAAACGGGCGAAAAAACCTTCCAGCAGGAACACGGTCAGGGGCAGCTGGATCGAGACGTACACCAGGATCAGGCCGATATGACTGTTAAACAAACCATATTCGACCAGCACCTGGAACAGGGCGATGATGGTGATCTGCGGCGGAAAAATAATGGTCGAGAAGATAACAAAATACACCAGCCGGTTGCCGCGAAAACGATACCGGGCCAGACAGTGTGCCGCCAGTGCTCCGATCACGCTCAGTAAAATGACCGATACGACGACTACAATCGTGCTGTTCCAGAAATACGCCGCATAGTTTGAGGAATACCAGGCATCGAGATATTTCGACCAGTGCCAGGTCTCGGGCCAGGCATACGGGTCAGCCGAGATCTCCGAGGTGGTTCGCACACTCATCAGGGCAGTCCAGACAAACGGGCCGGCTGCATACGCGGTATAGAGACTCAGGCCCAGCAGCAGCAAGGTCTGACTGATCATCTGGCGGGTAATAAGCAAACTCAGTACTCCAGTTTGTCGCGTTGACGGAATACCAGCTTCAGGATCAGCACGCAGGCGAGAACGACTACAAACCAGACCACTGCGATAGCAGACGGATAGCCGAGATCGAAGGAGCTCCAGTTGAAAGCCCGTTTGTAGACATACGTGGAGACGGTTTCGGTGGACCACAGCGGACCGCCCTGGGTCATGATCCAGACCAGATCGAAGACTTTCATTTTGCCGATCAGGGAAAGGATCAGCAGATTGACCAGGGTCGGTTTGATCATCGGAATCATCACAAACCAGGCTCGTTTGAACCAGTTACAGTTATCCAGCTCGGCGGCTTCCAGCACTTCCCTGGGCAGGGCCGCCAGCGCAGCCAGACAGACCACCATATTAAAGCCCGCCCACTTCCAGGTATGGGTGAAAATGATGGCCCAGAGTGCAGTATCCGGATCACCGATCCAGGCGTGGGTCCAGTCATCCAGCCCCAGGGCGCGCAAAAACGCATTCACGATGCCCCAGTCGTAGTTGTAGATCCACATCCAGACCACACCAACCACGACATAGGAGATCAGTACCGGGGTGAACCAGGCGACCCGGAAAAAACGTGCAAAAGGTACTCGCGAATACAGCGCCAGCGCCAGAATCAAACCGACGCCAACGTCAATGAAGGGTGCCGCACCGGCCCATATCAGGGTGTTGCTGACGGCTTTTACAAACAGGGCGTCTTTGCTGAAAAGCTCAATGAAATGCGCCCAGCCGACAAACTGATCGGCATCCCGTGGCTTGATGATATGCACGGCATTATAGAAAGTCCGGGCAACGGGATAGGCCGTAAAAGCCAGGTAAACCAGTAAGGCCGGGGTCAGGAACACCATGATCGTGCGCCATGGCGTATCGCTGTCCGGATGTCCGTGCCAGCTGCGCGGTAACCGCAGCCGGCGCGGTTTGCTTGTTGTCAGGGCCATGCGGCTACTGTTTACAGGCAGCGTCCATCATGTCGGTGGCATCGTCGACATCGATCTGCCCGGCGGGAAAGGCCGCGTTCATCACTTGTTTAAAGGTTTCGGCACACTGCCCTTTAATATGATGCTGGGGGATACCAACAAAGAATCGGGCATTGGTATTCAGGGCTTCCAGCTCCTCGAAATACGGTTTGTACTGGCCGGTAATCTGGCTGGCGTCACTTTTTATGCCGGTTTGAACCAAAATTGTAGCCAGCCATTGTGTGCCCATTTCCGGCGCGTTGCCATTTCGTTCAATACGGCAGCCGCGAGGGCCGGGTTTTTGAATCAGCATTAACGCAAAAACTGCCGCCAACGGCACTGGTTTTACACTCGGGACAGGCCGCTGCGTCCGGTACCGGCACATTCATGATACCCAGGGCGAAATCTTCCGGTTGGCCACCTTTATCAACCGGATTAAAGGCGCGACTGGTGTACCAGCTGCCCATCGGGAACATCAAACCGCCAGGCTTGGTGTGGAAATAATAGTGTGATTCGCCGAGTTTGAGGGTGGAAAAACTTTTTGGGTAAGCGCCGCATCAACCAGATCCCTGACGTATTGAAACGCCTCAATGACTCGGGGATCTTTATAGGACAACTCGCCGTTCAGCAGTTTCTGGTAATCGTCCGGGCCAATTTTTTTCAGGATGACCTCGTGCAAAAAAATGCGCCGGGGAAAGGAGCGATCCCCACGCCCTGCACAATCGGAGTGATGCCGGCGGCTGCAGACTGTTTTACCAGATCCAGGAAGGCTGTCTGATCGAGTTGTTTGAGTCCGGCAACTGCACACCAAGTGCGTCCATTTTGGCACGGTCGTAATACAGTTCTACGGTATAGGCTTCCAGCGGCAGCGCATAGGTCTGACCGTCGAAAGTCCAGCTTGCCCGCGCCCAGGGTTCGACCTGATCCCAGTCGATCGCATCATCCAGCGGATAGAGCAGGCCGTTATCGATATATTCTGTCTGGTTGGGTTCGCAATAGAAAATGTCAGGGCCGGTATTCGCTTGCAAGGACGCTTTCAGCGCGGCATACAAGGGGTTTTTCTGATACCAGCTTATTTTGACATTGACATCGGGGTGCTTTTCCTCAAAACGCCGCGCTGCCTCCTCGACAAAAGCGACTTTGGTTTCATGGTCAGCCCAATGGCTCCACAGGGTTACTTCCTCAGCCTGAACCGGGCTCAAGACTACTGAGCCCGCCATTAGACCGCATAGTGCGGCGATACGGCTGGTGCGAGCAGATGACATCTGTTGTTCCTCCGGTGGTTGGTAGTAACCGAAATTTTTAGTTGTCTGGCCCTGCGCGGTTTTCATCACAATCCAGCTGGGCAAGGCTTTATTAAACGTCAATAAAATTATTAATAATTTGCACGATACTTTTTTTACTGACGGCTTGCAAGTGATTGTGCGACACGTTTTCTGGCAGTCAGGATGGGCTTTTTGAAACAGACGCTAAACGGCTGTTAAGCCGTTGCGGCTTGGTTGTAAAGCATCGGGCATACGCCCTTTCCAGGTGTTCCAGGTGGCATCATCAGTGATCAGTTCAGCCATGAAATGGCCTACGTTGATGCGACTGCTGGTACCGGCATTGAAGATCGCGCTGCGGGTCGGGGAGGCGTGTAACTCGTACCCGCTGACCTCGCTGGCATCGATCAGACTGTCCGGTCGAACAGCTACCCATTCAATTGCCGCGTCGTTTTGGCCAATACGGGTGCGCAGATAATCAGCCGCTTGTTCGTTATCCACGTGTGGTGGCAGCAGCAGACGAAGCAGGCCGATGACACATTTCTGGCCCAGGGATATCTGCTCAGACAGGTCGCGGTTGCTGTTGCCAGCGGTGTTCATAAGTACAAACTTGACGGGCCTTGCCGGTTTGTGGGTTTTGATGGCATTGCAGAAACGGCGGGTGGCATCCGTCACCAGTCGGCGCGGCTGGCCGTATATACCTTGCCAGCTCAGGGTGTGTCCCAGACACGAAGCTACCGCGTCACGTAGCCATCGACCAGCCGGGCCATCTCGGCATCGCTGAGTTCCAGAACGCTGGCGTGAGTGATGGATACGTTCGGGTGATCCTTGATGCCAGCAGGCAGTTTATCGGGCGCTCGTACAATAATCCTGACGTGCTGATCGCGCTGGAGCAACTGCTCCACCAGCAACCGTCCGGTCGCACCGCTTGCGCCAAGTACCAGCGTCGTCATTTTTCTGTATCCCCGGAACACGTTGAGCAATAGTGGGTTTTTTTAGGAGCCATTGGGTTATCCACGTGTTTATAACGATTAGACGAAAAAGCATACCCGGTAATCCAGCCGCGCCCGCAAGCGAGCAGCGGCTGGATGGGTTCGCTAAGCCGATGAGGTCAGCTTAAGGCCAATGATACCTGCAATAATGAGTGCAAGACTCATAAGCCGGCCTGCATTGGCTGGCTCGGCAAACAATACTATCCCCAATACGGCAGTACCAACTGCCCCCACGCCGACCCAGATCGCATAGGCTGTGCCGACAGGCAGTGATTTCATCGCAATGCCCAGCAGTCCTAGACTGACAGCCATTGCCAGCACGGTGCCGATCGAAGGCCAAAGACGTGTAAAGCCGGCAGTATATTTAAGACCAATTGCCCAACCGATTTCAAAAAGTCCAGCAAGGACCAGGATTACCCAGTTCAAATCAACACCTAATAAGATAAGCGGGGTCGTCCCCGTAGCAGGAAAAGGAAATGAGGTCGTCCACATTTCCTGAGGCTACAAGCCCAAATCCCATATCGGATACCGTCATTTATTCTCGTGAAGACGGGCTTCCGAATGTGTCAGCTTACGACCTTATAACAAAATACTCTGAAGCTGCCACCCGGCGAATCCTAGCAGAAAAACACCGGCACTGCGGCTGATCCAGAGCATAGTCGATGAACCGATTCTATGCCTCACCAGCGATACACTGGCGGCCAGCAGCAGCCACCACAGTGCTGACCCGAAAAAGACCCCCAAGACCATCAGACTTGCTGAACGCGGCGCTAACACGTCGGTATCGCTCAAAGCCGCGAAGATGGCTAAAAAGGAAAGAATAGTCATCGGGTTAGTGAGTGTCAGAGCCAGAGTAGAGAGATACGCGTTCAGGGCACTGCTCTTTGTAGATCCGGCGCTGCTGCCTGCAACAGGCTTTGTCCTGAGCAGCTGAAACCCCAACCACGCCAGAAACAGGCCCCCAAAAAGCGTCAATGGCGTAGACAGGGCGGTAAACAGATGCGTGATCGCAGTTAGTCCGAAAGCGCCCATTGCACCGTAAATGGCATCGGCTGTAGCGGCGCCAAGCCCACAAACAAAGCCCGCTCTCGGGCCTTGCAGCAAGGTTCGCTGCATACAGAGTAAGCCAATGGGCCCGACGGGGGCGGCAATCGACAAGCCAACCATCGCCGCCTTGCCAAAGAGTAGGTAATCCACAGTTTATACGTCCTGAAATCTGACCATATACCGTAGATAGTGTGCCTGCGCTGCTGTTATTGTTGAATGCAAAATTTATGGTATATTTTGAATATTTATTAAAATTTTTAGGTAAATAGAGTAATTTTTATAAATTAATGAATATTGATACCGTTTCCTGGAAAATATTAAATGCTGTGCAGCGGGATGGCCGTATATCGCTTAAAGCACTGGCGCAGGAAGCAGGGCTATCTTTACCGGCAACCTCAGAACGCCTAAAGCGGCTGGAAGAGGCGGGTATTATCAGCGGCTACCGCGCAGTCGTTGCGCCGGAAGCCGTGGGTTATGGCGTAACCTCCGTCATCGGCATGACAACGCTTAAACCGGAAAAAGCCCGACTGCTGGCTTTGCTGAAAGAAATGCCCGAAGTCATAGAATGCCTGCATGTTACCGGGCAGGATTCTTACCTGCTACGAGTCGTCACTAAAGATATCAAACACCTGGAGGATATCGTCGGCTTGATCAATGAATACGGCGAAACACGAACCTCTATTGTCATGTCGCAGCCCATCCGGATGCGGGGTATTGGCGAGATTTCGGGTTAAGTCGTTATGGACGATGACGTTTGCCACTTGGTGAGCAACCCCGGATGCCGTTTCACTCTATCCGGGCTACTTACCCGTCAACCCCACACACCAAGCCGTTATTCTCGCGTAGGCGGGAATCCAGAGCAGGGAGGTATCGTGCCGTGATTTGTCCCCGGATGCCGTTTCACTCTATTCGGGCTACAGCACATTTTCTCCGTCATTCCCGCGCAGGCGGGAATCCAGGGCAGGGAGGTATCGTGCCGTGATTTGTCCCCGGATGCCGTTTCACTCTATCCGGGCTGCAGCACAATTTCTCCGTCATTCCCGCGTAGGCGGGAATCCAGGGCAGAATACACTGGAGTTGCGGATGCCCTTGCAGACTATCAAAACCAGGGGTCATTGGGGTTCTGCAAATTTCAATGATATTATTAATAATTTGCAGAGATGCTACCCGGATACTATGGCAAGATCATCTGACAGCACATCACCGGCCTCTGCTGCTGGACGCAGAAAAACATCATCGCGCTCTGGCGGACTGCCTGGCGTTGAGGAAGTCGTGCGTATTCTGGAAGAGGACATTATCTTTGGGCGCCTCAAACCTCGCGAGCGCCTGGTTGAAGATGTGCTCATGGCGCGGCTGGCGGTCAAACGGCATGTGGTGCGTCAGGCGCTGGCCGAATTGGAACGACTGGGTGTGGTCGTGCGGGAACGCAATAAAGGCTCAGCTGTGCGCGATTTTGCGCCGCAGGACGTTGAGGCAATTTATGATGTGCGCGCCGTTTTGCAACGCCATGCCGCCAGTCTAATTCCCTTTCCGGTGGCCCCTGATGTAGTGGCAGAACTGGAAGCAATTCATGCCCGTCACAGCCAGGCGGTTGAGGCGGGGGATTTGCGCGCCGTCTACCGGCTGAACAACGAATTTCACGCGATGCCTTGGTTTGCGGCCTGCGGCAATCCGTATCTGGTTGCGACAATTTCCGAATATGCCTGGCTGGTACATTGCCATCTGATCCTATCGTATTGCCGATCCCAAACTGTTGCGCCAGGCGCGGACGAACACGCTTTAATGATTGAGGCCTCGCGTGGGGATCGCAAAAATGCTGATGGAACTTCGCGAGCAGCATATTCTGGCCCTCAAAAGAGGCATATCTGGCGCAGGAACGTCCGCGCTCGCGTTGCGGGCCTGGTCTGCCGGATAGGATTGAAGCGGCCGAGCGGGCTGCAGACACGCCACGTACCGGCGCTTTGATGCGGCTTTTATCGGAAAGTAGCAGAATCTGCCCGTAACTATCTGTTTTTACTGATTTATGATATGGTCACCGCAACTAACGGCGACCTGACCACCCTGCGACCGGGCGAAACTCACGCTGCGATAAACGCAAAGCAAAGTTCATGCCCAGCATCACCGACAGATTGTGCAGGCGATTATTGACAGTGATGCCGACGCGCCGAGCGCGACATGCATGATCATATTGCGGATGTGCAACAGCAGATTACCGCATCAATGACACCGCAGCCGACGCAGGCCTGAAACCGGCCAGCCCCCGCGCTCAAAGCGCCGGGCTTGGCTGGATAGACGTGCATGCAGTCATTGATGCGATCAGCGGCCTGGCCGATCTGTTGTTTCAGCCAGTCCGCACCCAAAGCGCTCAGGCGGGCCTCGTCGACAATAAAAATCAGACTGCCGACGATCCGGTTGCCGGAATCGAACAGCGGCGCGCCAATACCGACCAGACCAGGGTCCACTTCGCCGTGACTGATTAATATCCTCTCGCGGCGCAGGGCGCGGATATTGGCGCTGAATTCGGCCCAGCAGTTCCTGCCCAAACCGGCAGCGGCGATCTCATCGGCGTGTTGCAGCATGATATTGTTGAGCTGATAGGTGGACAGATGCGGCCAGAATCGTCTTGGCGGTGGCCCCGCTGAACAGCGGCATCGGCCGTCCCCGCTGATAACTGCTGCGAATACTGTCATCGGGCCAGGTCTGATCGGCACACATGACTTTATCGCCGTAATAGCGGCACAGCATGATATTCAGCCCCAATCGGGCCGCTACTTCTCCATCACCGGTCGGGCTGCGGTTGTCAGCGGATCGGTAAGGCGAACCAGTCGGTCCAGCCTGATAATGCGCGGTCCCAGAGATACCATGCCACCATCGGTGGCCACCAGACCGGTATTGGCCAGCGACTTGATATAGCGGTAGGTGGTTGCTGGAGACGCCCAGATAGTCGACGATCTCGTCGGTAGCCACCTGATGCCGGTGTTCTCCGAACAGGTCGAGTATTCTCAGCATATTGTCCAGGCTACCCGCGAATGATTACAGCCCGCCAGTTTGCGCAATATCTGCTCCATCACAGGTTTTTTAACTATTCTAATGCATGTAAATGCCGCCGTTGACATCGATCACGGCACCGTTCACATAGCTGGCCATCGCGCTGGGCCAGAAACACCACTACCTGAGCCACTTCCGCCGGTGCTCCGAAGCGTCCGCTGGGAATGGTCGACTTGGGTTGTTGCTCCCAGTCGTCGCCGAATTTGCCAATAGTCACATCGGTTTCGATGATGCCGGGGCGACCGCGTTGGCGCGTATGCCGGCTTCGGTCCCAGCTCCGCGCACAGGCGCGAGTGAAGCTGATCAAACCGCCTTTGGAGGTCGCATAATGGGCGCTGCCCAGCAGCCCACCGCCCCGATAGGCGGCCATGGAGGCAATATTAACGATGCCGGGGGACGTCTGCGGTGATTCCTGCGCAGACTGTTTCAGCGCCGCCAGGGCAGCCTGGGTCATATGCACCGCCCCCAGCAGATTGATCTCAAGCATCTGCCGGAATTCACGGTCGCTGATCTGATCCAGCGGAGCCGCTCCGACAATACCGGCGTTATTGATCAACAGATCCAGACCGCCCAGTGTTGCCGTGGCCGACTGTACCGCCTGGCGGCAATCGTCTTCTTTTGCCACGTCGCAGGGCAGGCTGGTCCAGGGGGCGGTAGCTGACGCCGGAGCGACATCCAGCGAGATGACCGTCGCCCCGGCCTGCTGCAAGGCATGAGCGATGGCATAACCGATACCGCGCGGGTTGGAACCCCCGGTGACGATGGCACGGCGACCTGCCAGCAGGGTGCTCCGGGGTAGGTTCAGCGTGCTTGCGGCTGTGTTCATAATGATTGCCCTGATCTTCTGTACATAGACTTTCTATACATCATTATTGCTGGATTCCCGGCGGTACAGGAATCCAGTGTGAGCTGTCAGTGCTATTTCTGCGCAGGCCTGTTCCTGCGCAGGCAGCACTGGGTGTTAGGGATTAGTGCAGTAAGGGGCACTCGCTGTCTTCGACCGTGCGGAACGCGTTTTCGGCCGGAATTGTGCGAACCGTATTGTAGTAATCCCAGCGCTGGCTGGATTCAGCCGGGGTTTTGACCTGGAACAGGTACATGTCCCGCATTACCCGGCCATCAGCCCGGATACGGCCATCTGTGGTCATCAGATCATTGATCGGGGTGTTTTTCATCTGTTCCAGCACCGGCCCGGCGGCATCGCCGCCTACGGCTTTGATCGCATTCAGATAATGCAGAGTGGCACCGTAATCACTGGCGTGCAGCATGGTGGGCATGCGGCCGGTGCGCTCTGCGAAACGTTCGCTCCATTGCCGGGTGGTGTCGTTCTGGTCCCAGTAAAAGGCTTCCACCAGGTTAACGCCCTGCGCGGCGTCCAGTCCAATGCTGTCCACATCCGTGATAAAAAACAGCAGTGCCGCCAGTTGCTGACCGGCTTCGGTAATGCCGAACTCTCGCGCCTGTTTAATGCTGTTGACGGTATCGCCGCTGCCATTGGCCAGCCCGATGACCTGCGCTTGCGAGGCCTGCGCCTGCAACAGGAATGAGGAAAAATCAGCGTTGGAAATCGGATGCCGGACCGAGCCGAGCACTTCGCCGCCACGGCTTTTCACGACAGCGGCAGCATCGCGCTCCAGCGCATGCCCGAACGCATAATCGGAGGTCAGGAAGAACCAGGTTTTGCCGCCATTATCGAGCATGCCCGAAGCCACCCCGCTGGCCAGCGCGTAGGTGTCGTAAGTCCAGTGAATGCCGTTGGGTGAGCAGGCCTTGCCGGTCAGATCGGATGAGCCGGAGCTGGTAAAAATGGCAATGCGATCCATCTGCCGGGTCAGATCCTGTACGGCCAGCGCAATGGCGGAATTCGGTACATCCAGAATCAGATCGACCTGATCCTGCTCGTACCATTTACGGGCAATGCCCAAGCCGATATCAACCTTATTCTGGTGATCGGCACTGATGACTTCGATGGGCTTGCCCAGTACTGTGCCGCCGAAATCCTCGATAGCCATTTCTACCGCAGTAACCGCATCGCGCCCGGACAGGTCCGCCATCATGCCGGACTGATCATTCAGAATGCCGATTTTGACCACGTCATCCGATATCTGTGCCTGTACCGGCAGGCTAAACAGGGCTGCTGCGACAGCGCCAGTAAGCAGTGTTTTATGAAAAGCAATCATAGTGTTCTCCAGTGGTGATTGGTTATGCAGAGTGAACGGCGGGGTTGCCTTATTCGAGCTTTTGCCCTGTGAACTGATCCAGAAAAATATTGGGTTTCAGGAAAAATGACAGCACCAGCGCACCGTTGGGTGAGGTAGCAACATGCCGGTTGCCCTGTGGCCGCCAGACATATTGGCCAGCCCGACATTCACCTTCTTCATCGACGATGGACCCTTCCAGCACATAGGTCTGCTCGACCTCGACATGCTCGTGCAGTGGCAGGCGGGTGCCGGGTTGCCAGCGAAACAGGGCTGTCAGCAAACCGGTTTCCTTGTCCTGTAACAGTATCTTCATGTCGATACCTTCCACCTGGGTAGGTTTCCAGGGCAGCGCATCGACATCCAGATAACGTGAATCCAAAGGCCCATAGCGATCCGCATCGGGCATACCGGGAGTGTGTAGTGACATCTGTTGCCTCCTGATGATTGGGGTGGGGTATGCGAAATTTTAAAAATCTCACAAAATGATTTTTTTCATATTGCAATTAAATTGAATATTATCGTAATGTGATAAAATTGCAAATGCAAATTTGGAGGAGTTCATGAATACCAACTATCTGACCCGGCAGTTCGGCCTGACCGGTCGAACCGCACTGGTAACCGGCTCGGCCCGCGGGCTTGGCCTGGGGATTGCGCAGGCTCTGGGGCGGGCCGGAGCGCGCGTAATTCTGTGTGATGTCATGCCGCAGGTGGAGCAAAGCGCGGTCGATCTGGCCGCTGAGGACAGCTGCAGTACCCGTGCCGCCTGTGTTGACATTACGGATCGCCCTGCTGTGGACACGCTGGCCAGCGAACTGGCCGAAGCGGGCTGGGTGCCGGATTTACTGATCAATAACGCCGGTGTGCAACATCGCAGTGCCTTCGAATCCTTCCCGGCCAGCGACTGGGAGCGTGTCATGGCGGTGCATCTCGGCGGTGCCGTGAACATCACTCAGGCGTTTTGCCGGGCCTGCGGGCCAGCGGCAACGGGCGCATTATCATGATGTCCTCGGTGGCGGCATTTGCATCCATTGGTCATATCGCTGCTTATTCCTCCGCCAAAGGCGCGCTGGCTGCACTGACCCGCACCCTGGCGGTAGAGCTGGCAGCGGATGGCATCACCTGTAACGCCCTGGCACCGGGCTTTTTTCGAACAGACTTCACCCAGGCGCTGCATGACGACCCGGCCTTCAGCGCGCAGTTATCCCATAAAGTGCCCTTAGGCCGCTGGGGCCAGGCGGAAGAACTCGGCCCGGTGGTGGTGTTTCTGTGTTCGGCCGCCGCCTCTTTTATTAATGGCCATGTGCTCAGCGTCGATGGCGGCCTGCTGGCCAAAATGTGAGCGGGACAACGATGAACGAACTGGCAGTGTCAGCGCACGGGCTGACTAAGCGTTTTGGCGGTTTTACGGCGGTCGATCAGGTCGATCTGGCTGTTAAAACCGGTACTATCCATGCACTGATCGGTCCGAACGGGGCCGGCAAAACCACAGTTTTTAATCTGCTGACCCGGTTTCTGGAACCGGATCAGGGCAGTATTTCCTTTTTTGGCAAATCCGCCACCCGCCTGCGGGCCGAGCAGATCGCGAACCGGGGGGTGGTGCGCTCATTCCAGATTTCCGCCGTATTTCTGGGCCTGACAGCCTTGCAGAATGTCCGGGTTCCTCTGCAGCGGGCAACAGGAACGTATTATCAGTTCTGGCGCAGCGGTCGCATGTTGCGGCAACTGGACGAACAGGCGATGGCCTTGCTGGAATCCGTGCAGCTTGAACGCTGGGCGCATGTGCGGGCTGCCGAGCTGCCGTACGGGCGTAAACGGGCGCTGGAATTTGCCATGACCCTGGCGCTGCAGCCACGTCTGTTACTGCTGGACGAGCCAATGGCAGGGCTGGGGCGGGAGGATATCGAACGGGTCTCTGCACTGATCCGGACCTTTGCCCAGGAGCGCACCATTCTGATGGTCGAGCACAATCTGTCGGTGGTGGCGGCGCTATCGGATGTGATCACAGTATTGCAACGCGGCCGCATTCTGGCGGAAGGGCCCTATACCGAAATTGCCAACGATCCGCGAGTTATTGAAGCCTATCTGGGCACCGAGGTGGACGCATGACAAGCACCCCTATAGAGGTCAGTGATCTGCATGCCTGGTATGGCGAAAGCCATGTGTTGCAGGGCGTTTCGTTTAACGCGCACAGTGGTGAGGTGATCACCATACTCGGTCGCAACGGTGCCGGTAAAACCACCACATTGCGCAGCATCATGGGTATGTTGCCGCAGCGCCAGGGCTCTATTCGTATTCACGGCCAGGAAAGTATCGCGCTGGCTGATTACCGCATTGCCCGGCTCGGGATCGGTTATTGCCCGGAAGAGCGGGCGATTTTCCGCAGTTTGTCAGTGCGGGAAAATCTCATGCTGCCACCACGGGTCGGCGCGTCTGCTCTCAGTGTGGAGGATATTCTGGCACTGTTTCCCAATCTGCAGGAGCGCTGGACGAGCGGCGGTGGCAATCTTTCCGGCGGCGAGCAGCAGATGCTGGCGATTGGCCGCATTTTGCGAACCGGCGCTTCGCTGATTTTGCTCGATGAACCGACTGAAGGGCTGGCACCGGTCATCGTGCAGCAGATTGGCGCTGCCATCCGGGCACTAAAAGAACGAGGCTTGACCATCATTCTGGTAGAGCAGAATTTCCGCTTTGCGATGACCGTCGCTGACCGGCATTACGTGATGGAAAACGGCCAGGTGGTGGATCAACTGACCAACACTGAAGCCCGCCAGCATACCGAACGATTGCGTCAGGTACTGGGGCGTATAAGAGGCAACAGACAATGATTGATATTTTGGGAATTCCCGTACAGGTCCTGCTGGGGCAGCTGATGCTGGGCCTGATAAACGGTGCTTTTTATGCGACCTTGTCGCTGGGGCTGGCTGTGATTTTCGGCTTGCTCAATATTATTAACTTCGCCCATGGCGCACTGTATACCGCCGGCGCTTTTGTCGCCTGGATGCTGTTGAACTATCTCGGGATAAATTATTGGGGAGCTCTGCTGCTGGTGCCGATCGTGGTCGGCCTGCTGGGTATGCTGCTGGAGTGGCTGCTGTTGCGGCGGACCTACCGGATGGATCATTTGTACGGTCTGTTGCTGACCTTCGGTTTGGCACTGGTGATCGAGGGCGCATTTCGGCAGATGTACGGCGTCAGTGGTTTGCCGTATTCCATTCCACAGGCTCTGAGCGGCGGTATTAATCTGGGCTTCATGTACCTGCCGTTTTACCGGGCCTGGGTTATTGTCGCCTCGTTACTGGTTTGCCTGGGGGTGTGGTTACTGATCGAGCGCACCCGGCTGGGGGCCAATCTGCGGGCGGCGACAGAAAACCCGGCGATGGTCAAAGCCTTCGGTATCAACGTACCGGTGCTGATCCGCCTGACTTACGGTCTCGGTGTTGCGCTGGCGGCATTTGCCGGTGTGCTGGCCGCGCCGATTTATCAGGTCAATCCGCTGATGGGCTCCAATCTGATCGTGGTGGTGTTTGCGGTGGTGGTGATTGGTGGCATGGGCTCGATCATGGGTGCCATTGTGGCGGGGTTCGGGCTCGGCATTGTGGAAGGACTGACCAAGGTGTTTTATCCGGAGGCGTCCAATTTCATTATCTTTGTGATCATGGCTATTGTGTTGCTGCTGAAACCGGCTGGTCTGTTCGGTCGTCCGCTGCAGGTGCAAAACAGCATGGCGGCGGAAGCCTTGCGGCAGCCGGTAGCGCTGTCGCCCGCGCTGCGCTGGTTTGGCGGCGGCCTGCTGATTCTGCTGGCGTTGCTGGGACCGCTGTTCCTGTACCCGACCTTTTGATGAAAGTATTGTGCTTTGCACTGTATGCGGCGGCTTTCTATCTGCTGGTCGGTTATGCCGGTCTGCTGTCTTTCGGGCATGCCGCGTTTTTCGGTACGGCGGCCTACGCCACCGGTCTGGCGATGAAACACTGGGGACTGAGCCCGGAACTGGGCCTGCTCGCCGGCACCGCTGTGTCTGCTCTGATCGGGCTGGTGTTTGGCGCGCTGGCGATTCGCCGGCAGGGGATTTACTTCGCCATGATCACGCTGGCTTTGTCGCAGGTGATTTACTTTATCGCGGTGCGGGCTGCTTTCACCGGCGGTGAGGATGGTCTGCAGGCGGTGCCGCGCGGCTATCTGTTCGGCTTTATTGATCTGTCCAATACCTGGGCGATGTATGCGTTTGTGCTGACCGTGGTGGTGCTTGCCTTTGGCCTGATCGCACGGATTGTGGCATCACCTTACGGCGAGATTCTGCGTGCTATCCGGGATAACGAACAACGTGCTATTTCGCTCGGTTATTCGGCATATCGAATTAAATTACTGGCGTTCACGCTGTCGGCAGCGCTGGCCGGGCTGGCGGGCAGTCTCAAGGTGCTGGTGTTCGGGGTTGCCTCACTGACCGATGTGCACTGGCATGCCAGCGGCGAAGTGGTGCTGATGACGCTGCTGGGTGGCATCGGCACGCTGTCGGGGCCGCTGGTTGGCGCGTTTGTATTTGTGTCACTGCAAAATTTTCTGGCCCCGTTCGGGTCCTGGGTCTTGATCATTCAGGGAGTGGTATTCGTGCTGTGCGTGCTGCTGTTTCGCGATGGTATTGTCGGGGTGATTTCGCGCCTGCTGGCTTACACCCCGCTGGCCAGCCTGGGTACTGCCCGCAGCGGAACCGGCCGCGCTGAAACCGCCCCCGATACCTGATAATTCACGGTTTAAGGAAACCGCTAACATGTTCATACATTCCGTTATGATACGTCTGACCGCACAGGCAGACGCCGCTTTTCATCACCAGGTACAGCTTTACTGCCAGCGCATCCGGGCCGAGTGTTCAGGGGTGCAGGATTATTGGTACGGTCGCAATGAGGCCGATCGCCATGGCGGGTTCGAGTATGCCGTGGTGGGTTTGTTCGCCAGTTCGGCTGACCACGATGCCTATCAGGTATCGGCGGCACACCAGGCGATGAAAGCCTATATGAGTCCCTTTATCGTCGAGCTGCTGGTGCTGGATAGCAGGCTTGATCAGACCCTTGCCCCGTCACCGGAGATGACGGCCAGCTGAGCGTGTATTGCGTTGCAACAATCAGTAATCCGAACGGGGTGAAAACGGGGGAATATTTCATTTAGAATGTGACTTTCTCTATTCTCAAAACAGGTCACAGACCTTAACGATTCACCCAGGAGGCTGTTGATTGCACAGTTTGCGGTCAACAGCCCTTATTTATGACAGGAGCAACGGATTACATGAAACACAGCGCTATTCTGGAAGCTTGCGGATTGCTGGAAACCCAAGGCGGCGATTTGAGCGTCAGCACGCCGGTTGACGGGTCGGAAATTGCACGCCTGAAGAGCCATTCCATAGCCGAAGCCGAAGCGATGATTAGTGCCTCCCATGCGGCTTTCAAGGCCTGGCGTCAGGTGCCTGCGCCGCGTCGCGGTGAGCTGGTGCGTCTGCTCGGCGAAGAACTGCGCGCAGCCAAAGAGGCGTTAGGGGCGCTGGTTACGCTGGAATGCGGCAAAATTCTGCAGGAAGGGCTGGGCGAAGTGCAGGAAATGATCGACATCTGCGATTTCGCGGTCGGTCTCAGCCGCCAGCTGTACGGTCTGACCATTGCCTCGGAGCGACC
The DNA here is from genome assembly GCA_041396125.1 of Gammaproteobacteria bacterium. GTDB lineage: Bacteria > Pseudomonadota > Gammaproteobacteria > Competibacterales > Competibacteraceae > JAWKZG01. Next base: position 127,591 of record JAWKZG010000013.1, read on the forward strand.
GGGTCACGCGATGCGCGAAACCTGGCATCCGATGGGGGTGTGTGGCGTTATTACAGCTTTTAATTTCCCGGTCGCCCCCTGGTGCTGGAATGCTGCCCTGGCGCTGGTCTGCGGCGATCCGGTGTTGTGGAAACCGTCCGAGAAAGCGCCCTTGTCAGCGCTGGCAGTGCAGAAAATCTGTGAGCGTGCCATGCAGCGCTTTGGTGCGGATGCGACAACCGGTCTGATCCAGACCCTGATTGGTCAGCGCGAGCTGGGCGAGTTGCTGACCAACAGCCCCGATGTCGCTATTGTTTCCGCCACCGGCTCGGTGCCGATGGGCAAAGCGGTGTCCGTGGCGGTGGCGAGCCGACTCGGACGCTGCATTCTGGAACTCGGCGGCAATAATGCCATGATCGTCGCGCCGTCGGCTGATCTGGAACTGGCGCAACGGGCGATTGTGTTCTCTGCCGTCGGCACAGCCGGACAGCGCTGCACTTCCTTGCGTCGCCTGATCGTACACGAAAGCATTTTATGACGAACTGGTGCCGAAACTGGTAAACATTTATGCCGGTTTGCCGCTGGGCAATCCGCTGGACGACGGTGTGCTGGTTGGACCGCTGATTGATCAGGCTGCACTGCAGGCAATGCGGATCGCGCTGGAGCAGGCCCGTGTGGATGGCGGCATCGTGCATGGCGGTGAGCGCGCTCTGGCCACGGAATATCCGGCGGCGGCCTATGTTCATCCGGCTATCGTTGAAATGCCGGCTCAGACCGCTATTGTTTGCCACGAAACCTTTGCGCCGATTCTGTACGTGCTGAAATACCGTGATCTGGACGAGGCTATTGCTTTGCAGAACGGGGTGCCACAAGGGCTGTCCTCGTGCATATTCTCGACCGATGTGCGGGAAACCGAAGCGTTTCTGTCAGCGGCGAGGTTCGGACTGCGGTATCGCCAACGTGAATATCGGGCCGTCCGGGGCCGAAATCGGTGGTGCGTTTGGCGGCGAGAAAGAAACTGGCGGCGGTCGTGAAAGCGGTTCGGACGCCTGGAAAGGCTATATGCGCCGCCAGACCGCGACTGTCAATTACTCGCGCGAACTACCGCTCGCACAAGGCATTAAATTCGATCTGTGAGGTAACGCGCTTATGCAGCAGCCGGGTGCAGATAGCAACCTGTGGCGGGCCACAGCGGGGCAGGCGCTCAACGCCGCACCGCTGACGGACGATGTTACGGCAGATTTAACCATTATTGGCGGCGGCTTCACCGGCTGCTCGGCCGCGCTGCATGCGGCCGAACGCGGCGCGCAGGTGCGTCTGCTGGAAGCCGAAACCCTGGGCCATGGCGGTTCAGGTCGTAATGTGGGGCTGGTCAATGCCGGGCTCTGGCTGCCGCCGGCACAGATCGAAGCCAAACTGGGCCAGGCATCTGCCGAGAGGCTGAATACGGCTCTCGGTGGCGCACCGGATCTGGTTTTTTCGCTGATCGAACAGCATGCTATTGCCTGCGAGGCCACCCGTGCCGGCACGCTGCATTGTGCTCATTCGCCAGCCGGGCTAAAGGATTTAACGTCGCGCTATCAGCAACTGAAAGCACGCGGCGCACCGGTCAGTCTGCTGACAGCGAAAAAGACTGCTGCCCGTGTTGGTACAAAAGCATTTCACGGTGCATTGCATGATGCCCGCGCCGGCACCATCCAGCCGCTGGCCTATTGCCGTGGACTGGGCCGGGCAGCGCAACGGGCAGGCGCGCTGCTGCATGAAACCAGCCCGGTGCTGAGCGTACAGCGTGACGGAGATGACTGGCTGGTGCGAACAGCCCGCGGCTCGGTGCGCTCCCGAGCGCTGCTGCTGGCCAGCAATGCTTACCATCGTGTTATCCCCGGTCTGCCGCAGCCGGCGCTGGTGCCGGTGCATTATTTTCAGATGGCGACTCGGCCTTTACCGCCGCATTTATTGCAAACGATTCTGCCCGGCGGCGAAGGCTGCTGGGATACCGCCACGGTGATGTCGTCCTGTCGGCGCGATGCCGCTGGGCGGGTGATCATCGGTGGCATCGGCGCACTGGATCACAGTGGTGCGGCGGTGCATCGGGCCTGGGCCAAACGCAAACTGACCGCCCTGTTTCCGCAACTGAGCGGACAGGTGCTGGAACACGCCTGGTTTGGCCGTATCGCGATGACCTCTGACCATATCCCCAAGATTCTGCGGCTCGGCCCGCAGGCGCTGTGCATTTTTGGGTATTCCGGGCGTGGTATCGGTCCTGGCACCTGTTTTGGCAAAGCGGCCGCCGAGGCACTGATTGACGGCAACGAAGACGCTTTGCCGGTGACTCCCATCGAGCGGCACAGGGAAGCTTTCACAGCGCTTCGGCAAGGCTTTTATGAGCTGGGTGCAACGCTTTATCATGTCGGCAACGGTGTGCTGCCGGGGCGTCGTTAAAGTCCCTGCACGTTCAGGGCAATCAGGGCTACAATACGGGTAGGCAGTCACTTGAAAAGTGGCAGGATTATTTTTCCCTCGTTTGGCGAAGAGGGCATCTGATCAACCGAGACAGGTAACTGACAATGGTTTTACTTGCCCCCGGATGTCGTAGCGCTGTTCCTGCGTCCTTTGCGCCTTTGGGCGCGGGCTGACAGGAGAGCCAGTGCAATGATGAATGTAACGTTTTTCCAACAGCTGGTTGATTCGATCAGCGAGCGTGGCCGGGAACTGATCGGCTGGGGTGAGCGCGGTTCCAGTGCGCTGGATATCCAGACCCTGTGCAATGATCTGCTGTCCGGTCGCGGCGAAGCCTCTGGCGTAGCTTTGGCCGATGAAGTCTTCCAGATTTACGCTGAACTCGATATTGCCGACCGGCAGGATTTTTTCCGCTATCTGGCCGAATCCCTGAACGCCAACCCGGATAAGGTACTGGCTGCTGCCGATGCGTACCGCGCCGATCCATCCCCGGCCCGTTTACTGGCTTTGCATCTGGCGGCCGAACCGCAACGTCAGGAGCTGCTGCGCCGACTGAACCGGGCCTCTGGCGGCACCGCCAATCTGGTCAGAATGCGCAGCGATCTGCTCAAACTGCTGCCGGATTTCCCCGAGTTGAAAGTGGTTGATGACGATTTTTTCCATCTGTTCAGCTCCTGGTTTAACCGGGGTTTTCTGGTGCTGCGGCGGATTGACTGGCAGACCCCGGCGGCGCTGCTGGAAAAGATCATCAAATACGAAGCGGTACACGAGATCAACGACTGGCCGTCGCTGCGTCGGCGTCTGGCACCGGATCGGCGCTGTTTCGGGTTTTTTCATCCGGCCCTGGTCGATGAACCGCTGATTTTTGTCGAAGTAGCACTGGTCAAATCCATTGCCACCCAGATCCAGCCACTGATTGATCGCGAGCAAAAGGAACTCGATCCCGCCCGAGCGGATACCGCCGTGTTTTATTCCATCAGCAACTGCCAGCACGGGCTGAAAGGCGTGTCGTTCGGCAATTTTCTGATCAAACAAGTGGTCGCTGAACTGCAGCAGGAACTGCCCCAGCTGAAACACTTCGTGACGCTGTCGCCCATTCCCGGTTTTATGCGCTGGCTGAATAACGAACGCCGCACCGAACACAGCAGTGTGCTCAGCGATGCGCAACGGACTTTGCTGGAGCAACTGGACGCGCCCGAAAAATGCGGACGCACAAAAAACGATGCCGGGCAGCACGCCGCGCTGCAGACCGAACTGCTGTCGCTGGCCGCGTATTACTTTCTACAGGCCAAAAACCCCACCGGCAAACCGCTGGACCCGGTGGCGCGGTTTCACCTCGGCAACGGCGCAAGACTGGAACGGATCAACCCGGAGGCCGATTTATCCGCCAAAGGACTACGGCAGTCCGCCGGTATGATGGTCAACTACGCCTACGTGCTGGCAGATATCGAACGCAATCACGAAGCCTACGCCAACGACAACACCGTGGTCACCACCTCGGCAGTACGCAAACTGCTACGCTCTGACGCGGCGAGTGCAACGACTAAATAAAGCCTGCAAACGGGCGTCCAGCGCTTAGGGCGGTCACGCCTGGCTGCATCGGAACGTTTGGAAGCGTGCAGCACCGAATGCGGTGTTAACCTTAACCAAAACAATCGGAGGAGATAATTTATATGAATTCCACAAAAACATTTCAACATAAAAGCTATCAACAACATTCGGAACATTTTAAAGAGTATGCCGAAAATGGAGAAAGCAGCACAGGCAAAAACATGGTTTGTAAAAGACACAGTTGATGCATGGCGACATCTACGAATGTACCAAACTATCGACCCTATATTAGAAGTAGACCCACAGTCAAAGTGGCTTACTGTGGGTGATGGCAGGTATGGGAAAGATGCAAAATATATTATAGAAAAGGGATCTGATGCTCTGGCAACTGATATATCTGAGTATTTGTTAATGGAAGCAAAAAATATTGGCTATATTAATAAATACAAATTAGAAAATGCAGAATTATTGTCTTTTCAGGATTCAATGTTTGATTATGTTTTATGTAAAGAATCTTATCATCATTTTCCAAGGCCCATGGTTGCGCTTTATGAAATGTTGAGAGTGACAAAAAAAGGGGTTTTTCTAATTGAGCCAAATGATGCTTATGTTGTTAATAAGTATTCGGTAATTTTTTTAGGAATTTAAAAAATTTAATTAAATTTATTCTTAATAAGGAAGTAAAAAAACATTATTTTGAAGATTCAGGAAATTATGTTTTTAGTATTTCAAGGAGAGAAATAGAAAAAGTAGCATTAGGATTAAATTATAAGACAGTGGTTTTTAAAGGTATTAATGATTATTATATTTCCGGGTGCTGAATATGAAAAATTTCAGATAAAGGTCCATTGCAAAAAAAAAATAAAAAAATTTATTAATATTAAAAATTTATTATGTAAAATTGGATTTTCAGATTACGATCTTCTCGCTTCAATTATTTTTAAGGAAAATCCTTCCAAAGAATTACTTCAGAGGTTTGCGGAACAAGGGTATGAAATTGTACACCTCCCAGATAACCCATATATATCTGGTTAGGGTTGTCTGTTTATGCATCATCTTCCCTTACATAAAAATCTGAAGTTGTTTTTTAAATAAAACACACAAAATTAATTTATATATATGATATTATTTTTGTTTTTTATTCGATAGCCCGGTAAAGCAGGAAAATGCCAGTGCATTTCGCCCTACCGCACTAAACTTAACAAGCACATTAAAAACCGATCCACTTCGTTCCGCTGGAAGCATCTGACAGCGCACCTTTTATGTGGGCGCTATATGACAGGGTAAAAATGGAAAATATTCTTAATAAATTTAATTCAGAATTTATGGATAATGGTAACTTTATGCTGTTACCAGATGAATCGATTAAGGCAGTGGTTAATCGAGAAAATGTTTCCCCAGGATACGAGGCTTATGTTATATCTTCGTGCAAAGGAGATATTAAGAAAATTATTTATTTTGGCAAGTCCAAAACTATTAAAAATGATAGTACATTAAGAGGATCAGGAAGATGCTTTCAGGCTGGATCTTCCTGCGGCTATTCGTATTTATGAGGACCGTGATGCACAACGCTGCATTAAATGGCGCAAGAAATTTTCTCATTTGCACATACAGCCATAAATACTCATGCGCAGGAACCGCTAACCAACAGCGTAACGCGGATTCCGGCGCTGGCGCGCCTCCACTTTTTCGAGGCCATGTAAAAATACCCTATACTGCCTGAGCAGACCACAGGGCAATCCGGGGTCGTTGCGACCCCAAAGCGGGCCTGCGTCGAATAACTGATAATCGAGGTATATCCGATGAAACTGTGCAAAGCTGCACTGGCGGTAATGTTTTTCCTGCTTCTTCCTGTATCACTTGCGCTATCGAGCAATTACGGCGATACGAAATCCGTTAAAGCGCTGACCGCGTTGTTGCAGGCGCGTCCGGAACTTGCCCAGGCGCTGGACACCGCGATTGACAAGGCGAAAATGGATGGCATCAGCAACGTGGACGAATTTAAGACGTACATCAATAGCATCGTCCGACTGATTCCCACCAACCGCAATATCGATGACAAGCTTGGCCCGCTGTATATCATCACTGATATTTCAGACACACTGCGCAAGAGTGCGGACTTCGAAAACTGGTCCAGGGGCGTGATCGCGGAGTGGGGCCATTTCCTCGATTCGCCGGAATCCATTGCCGGGCTGCCCAGCTTTTACGCCAATCCGGCAATGCATATCGAGGACTACTTCGTGGGGCCCAGCGGCTGGTTGACCTTCAACCAGTTTTTCGCACGCGAGATCAAACCCGGCAAGCGGCCGATAGCAGGTCTGGGGGACGGTAAGACGGTGGTATCACCCGGTGACTCTGTGTTCAAGGGTGCGTACCCGATCACTGCCGATGCGACGCTTGAAGTAAAAGGCATTACCCACAAAATTTCCGACCTGCTGCAAGACAGCGAATACGGCGAAATGTTTGCCGGCGGCCTCTATACTCACAGCTTCCTGAGCATCACCGATTATCACCGCTTCCACGCCCTTTTGCCGGCACGGTGGTAGAGAAGAAATTTGTTCCCGGTTTCGCCTATATCGGCGTGTTTTTGCGACCGGACGGGTCCACCTATCTTACTGATGGCGAGGGCTACCAGTTCACGCAGCAGCGCGGCGTCATCGTCATGAAATCGGACCAACTGGGGTACGTGGCGATACTGCCGATCGGTATGGGCCCGGTGAGCAGCGTGGAGTTGACTCCGGATGTTGGTGCCACACTGCACAAGGGCGAGGAGCTGGGCTTTTTCCAGTTCGGTGGCTCGGATGGTGGTCGTCCTGTTCCAGCAAGACGCGGTGGATATCACCGCGAAAACCGGCCAGCACTATCTGCAGGGTGAAGCTATCGGCAGTGTGAAGCCAAAAGCGCAATAAATCTCTGTACCAGAACGGGTTTTCTTAATGCCCGCAAAACTCGCGTGGTCCGTAGCCGAAGCTGCTGATGGACCACTCGGGTAAATGAATGCAATCATTTTCAGATTAAATAGGGAAAGCTCATTTTTTCATGAATATGATGCTCTGCTTGAAAAGGAATGGGGTAATAAAGAAAGAAGCGATGCATTTCTGGATGTGCCAAAGCCAATTGCACTGGTAAAAGATAATGATTTAATAGGCGGCCTGACTTTTACACGGTTTAAATCCCCAGAAAATAATGAAACCGCGCTCTGGGTAAACACGGTGCTGGTGAAACCAGGGTATCGTGGTCACGAGTTACGCTTCCAGACTTATTAACGAGGCGGTTAGTGCTGCCGGGAATTTGGCGCATCGAGTTTGTTTGTCTACACAGAAATTCCCAGGCTTTACACCAATCTCGGTTGGGTTGTGCTCTAGTAATGATGGCGCATTTAGCGTTCTTAAAACGCAACTCAGCACCTAACCATAAACTGTGCCGGGATAAATTTCCCGCTGCGTTCGCTATTTACGGGTTTGTGCGACGTTTGCAGGGCAGGGGTAATTTACGCACTCTCCTGCTTTTGCTACCGCTATGTTTGGCGGTCGGCGTCTCTCGTTGTAACGCACTTTATGTGAATACCATCAATCAATAATATTCACACAACTGCCACCTTTCGCAGCCGCCTGAGCCACTGTATACCGTAGTAGGACTCGTATAGGAACCACCCCCCCAGGCCCCCCCGTTGCCGCCCTGTCTGCGGTTAGCATTTCTCTGCGCATCAAGATAGGTGTTTCCCCGATGCATGGGGTTGTAAGCGTTTACCCAGTTTCCATTCTGGTCGGCCAGATAATGTCCAGGGATGACCCGACCATAAACCTGAATGGCTATGGCACATTCCTGATGGCTCATAGGCCGTCCGTTAACCGTGGCATTACAGGCGGCGAGGGCGGTTTCGCTGACAGTGAAAACCATTCCAAGTAAAGCAATAGTCGGGACAACTATTGTTCGTAATGACAGCATATTCAATCTCCTTTGCATTGAATGTAACCGTGTGGACTATGGCTATAGCCTTCTGGGTACAAACCCTTTTGCTACAGCGAACGGTTGCGTCGGTGCTAAACGTGACTTGATAGAAAGAAGCTACCCAGGACGTCCGTGGTAGATCAAAGCAAATGATATGCCACCTGGCTGAATCAGCTTGTGTCATCAATGTTTACCGTTGATTAGGCGGTAACGATAGGCGCAAAGCGAACCATTGTGATGGCAAGGCAGTTCATTCTGGGTCAATGCCTCGGTTCAGAATGAACCTGCGGTTAGTTTGAAACCAGTATTGCGTTGGGCTTGTGTTAAATGGCGGCTAAAACATTCGAGAATTGGCGAAGCTTAAATCTTGCTCTATAATTTTAAGATAATATGTTAATCAGCATATCAATTTGCCCTCGCCTGGGTGATATCGATAGCAAGATGCTTAGTCTCTATTTTAATGTAAGCTGATCTGTTAATGAGTTGAGTGAGTTGAAAATGGACGCTACAGATATATATTCAAGAAATCATTCGCTTAAGTTGTTTGAGCTCAAAACTGATAATGAACCAATCAAGTTTGTCAATCAAAGTGGATTAAACTTTATAAAGCAAAATGGCTACATGGCGTATGGTTATTTTACTCTTGCAAAATGGCTCTATGGTGCTGACCCCATTGAAATTGAAGAACGTCTTGGGTTGCGGAAGGGGGAATTTGGTGGGGTAGCTTATGCTCTGGTTTTCAACCGCTTGCCGAGGTTTGAGGAATTCACCTATAAACTGACCGCTGCCTACCCAAACGGAAAACATCGTCCTCGAGAAATGGATTTTGCAGAAATTCAGGCAGATAAAAAAGACAAAAACTGGACTTATAATAGATCCATGACTCCTGTAGGTTCTTATTATCCAAGAGGTGATGGATCAATCCATCAGTGGTACTTATTGAAACCCCTTCGAGTAGATACTTATGTCCGTACTATTACGCCGACATTGCGATTCGCCCGTCGTGATGGCACCATGAATAGTAATGAGCCAAACCTTGGTCGGTTAAGGGGTGTCCACTGGACATGAAGTTACAAAATGGTAGAAGCATTTAGCAAACGCTAATGACAGACCGGTTTTCCATCATTTCAGGCTGTTCAGGCGGAGGCAAGTCAACCCTGCTCAAAGAACTTTCCAAACGGGGCTACGAAGTCGTTGGAGAACCTGGTCGCAGAATCATCGCGGCGGAGCAGGGGAGCGGCGGCGAAGCACTGCCCTGGAATAACCTGGAAGCTTTTGCACGACGGGCGATTGAAATGTCCCTGCGTGATATCAGGCGCTTTGCAAATCCCGGCGACTGGGTGTTTTTTGATAGGGGGCTGATTGACGCGGCATCTGCGTTGTCGTCTGTCACCGGCGAGCCTGTGACGAACTATCTGGGTACTGAGCATCCCTATCATCGGACAGTATTTCTGACGCCGCCCTGGTCTGATATCTATATCACTGATGCAGAACGACGGCATCAACTATCTGATGCCATTGAAGAATACGAGAGACTTTTAAAAGTTTATCCCTCACTTGGCTATGAGGTCATCGTCCTGCCCAAGACACGCGTAGAGGCGAGGGCGGACTATGTGCTGTACCAGCTTGGCCAGCGATATTAGTTTTCATCTATCTGTGGTTTTAGCCGCGATTTTTACGTTCTCCGCCCGCAGCAGTGCTTGATTGGGCTGCTTTTCCACTACTCGGTGTGACGCTTACGTCCTGAAGTTTTTTTTGACACCGGGTTCGTTAATTGAAATTTCAAATACTCTGACAGAATCTTGAATTTCTGCGTCTACGGTTGTTTTGACTCAAATTATGTGTAACTGATTCAGATCAATGTTTTATATCGCAATTCTTATATAATATATATTGTTAATACGTTATGTATTGCTGGAAAAATTAATTCATTAGTTATCATATAAATATGATAATTGTTGAAACCTATCGCAACCATAGTATTTATCCATTTTACATAGCTACTCCCTCTGTCTATATTGGAAACTCAATTTTTATATTTTAATGAATATTAATAAATACCTATTAATGCAATAGTGCTGATGAAATCTACAAAGCAAACGCGACGAGGAGATAGTTATGAACGACATGAGTAAATGCCCCGTAATGCATGGCGGAAATACCGCTACTGGAAAATCCAATATGGAGTGGTGGCCTAACGCCCTTAATCTCGACATCCTGCATCAGCATGATTCCAAGACCAATCCGATGGGACAGGACTTCAACTATCACGAAGAGCTCAAGAAACTGGATGTAGACGCGCTAAAGAAAGATTTGCATGCGTTGATGACGGACAGCCAGGATTGGTGGCCAGCCGACTGGGGTCATTACGGCGGATTGATGATCCGTTTGGCCTGGCACTCGGCGGGGTCCTATCGTCTCGCCGATGGCCGTGGTGGTGGCGGCAGCGGTAACCAGCGCTTTGCCCCGCTCAACTCCTGGCCGGACAATGTCAGCCTCGACAAGGCCCGCCGCCTTTTGTGGCCGATCAAGAAAAAGTACGGCAACAAGATCAGCTGGGCTGATTTGATCATCCTGGCAGGCAATATCGCCTATGATTCCATGGGCCTGAAAACATTCGGCTTCGGCTTTGGCCGCGAAGACATCTGGCATCCTGAAAAAGATACCTACTGGGGGTCAGAGAAAGAATGGTTGGCACCGAGTGACAGCCCGGACAGCCGTTATTCGGGCGACCGGGATCTGGAAAACCCGCTGGCCGCAGTGATGATGGGTCTTATCTATGTGAACCCGGAAGGTGTGGACGGCAAGCCCGATCCGCTCAAGACGGCCAGGGATGTGCGCGATACCTTCGCCCGCATGGCAATGAACGACGAGGAAACGGTCGCTCTCACCGCCGGCGGGCACACTGTCGGCAAGTGTCACGGCAATGGCGATGCCAGCTTGCTCGGGCCTGATCCCGAAGCTGCCGATGTTGAGGAGCAGGGGTTGGGCTGGCGTAATCCGCAGGGCAAAGGGGTTGGCTGCGACGCCATTACCAGCGGCATCGAAGGTGCCTGGACCACCTATCCCACCCAATTCGACAACGGTTACTTCGAGATGCTCTTCAATCACGACTGGGAATTGAAGAAGAGTCCCGCCGGTGCCTGGCAGTGGGAGCCCGTGAATATCAAGGAAGAAGACAAACCCGTCGATGTCGAAGACCCGTCGATCCGTCACAACCCGATCATGACCGATGCCGATATGGCCATGATTAAAGACCCGATCTACCGTGAAATCTCCAAGAAGTTCTACCAGAACCCCGATTATTTTGCGAAGTCTTCGCTCGCGCCTGGTTTAAGCTGACCCACCGCGATATGGGTCCCAAGGTGCGCTACTTTGGCCCTGATGTGCCGCAGGAAGACCTGGTCTGGCAGGACCCGGTTCCCGTAGGCAGGAAAGATTATGACGTTGCTGCTGTAAAGGCGAAGATCGCCAGCAGTGGATTATCTGTCAGCGATATGGTCGCCACGGCCTGGGACAGCGCGAGAACGTACCGTGGATCGGATATGCGTGGCGGCGCGAATGGTGCGCGGATTCGTCTGGCACCCCAAAAAAGCTGGGAAGGCAACGAACCAGAGCGTCTTGCCAGAGTGCTGGCCGTGCTGGAACCAATTGCCGCCGAGACCGGCGCGAGCGTTGCAGACGTGATCGTTCTTGCTGGTAATGTAGGGATCGAGCAGGCGGCGCAAGCAGGCGATCATGCGGTCACTATTCCTTTCATGCCGGGCCGGGGTGATGCAACGGATGAGATGACTGATGCAGAGTCCTTTGAATCGATGGAGTCGATTCACGATGGCTATCGCAACTGGCTCAAGAAGGACTACGTTGTCAGCGCCGAAGAATTGATGCTTGATCGCACCCAGCTTATGGGTTTGACCGCACCCGAAATGACCGTACTGGTTGGTGGAATGCGGGTTCTCGGCACTAATCACGGTAATACCAAACATGGCGTGCTGACGGATCGTGAAGGTGCGCTCACGAACGACTTCTTCGTGAACCTGACCGATATGGGTAACGTTTGGAAACGTGTAAACGACAACCTTTTCGAGATTCGTGACCGGAAGACCAACGAGGTCAAATGGACAACAACGCGCATCGATCTGGTCTTCGGTTCCAACTCGGTCCTGCGTTCCTACGCCGAGGTCTATGCCCAGGATGACAACAAAGAAAAATTCGTAAACGACTTTGTTGCTGCCTGGACCAAAGTCATGAACGCAGATCGCTTCGATCTGGCCTGATCCCAGCTTAAAACTGGCGCATCGGAACGGGGTCACCTGACTCTGCCTGAGATATAAAAGGAAAAGCTGATTCATAGCCCAAGGACGGGCTCAAGCGCGCCATCAAACATTACCCCATCCCAATAATAAAGCGTCTGCGTGTTGTGTCAGAAAGGCACGCGGATCGCACCTCACTGACGCCGAAACTGGGACCTTGCCGCTAACTAAAACTGGAGGAGGACCTAGATGTTATTGCTCTCTTAATATCCGCTTTCATCTCACGTTAAAACTTCAATGAGGTTATAACTCATTGAATATTATGTAATCGTACGAAAGAGGAGAACTACAATGCTTAAAGTAAATATTCCACTATTTGCTGCTATAGCGATGACCATGGCGGCATTTGCGCCCGCCAGTTCGTTTGCTGCGGAGAGTATGGCCAAGTCGAATCAATTCTGGTGGCCGGATCAGCTGAGTCTTCAGCCCCTGCGCGCCCATTCGCCTGAGTCCAATCCCTATGGCGATAATTTCAACTATGCCGAGGCTTTCAACAGTGTTGACCTCAAAGAACTGAAAAGTGATATTGAAGACGTATTAAAGACTTCTCAGGACTGGTGGCCAGCAGATTGGGGACATTATGGCGGTCTCATGATCAGAATGGCCTGGCACAGTGCAGGCACCTACCGTGTGCATGACGGTCGGGGCGGCGCCGACGGCAGTCAACAGCGCTTCGAGCCACTCAACAGTTGGCCGGATAATGTCAGCCTGGATAAGGCGCGCCGCTTACTGTGGCCGGTCAAACAAAAATATGGACGTGATGTCTCCTGGGCTGATCTGATGATCCTGGCCGGTAACGTTTCGCTGGAATCCATGGGGTTTGAGACCCTGGGCTTTGCCGGCGGACGTGTCGATGACTGGGAATCGGACAGGGTTTACTGGGGGGCCGAGACCGAGATGCTTGGCAACGATGAACGCTATAAAGATGGCGAACTGGAAAAACCGCTGGCGGCGGTGCAGATGGGTTTGATCTATGTAAATCCGGAAGGCCCGAACGGTAACAACGACCCGCTATCTGCCGCGCAAGACATGCGCGAATCCTTTGGCCGTATGGCGATGAACGATGAAGAAATCGTCGCGCTGGTTGCGGGTGGACACACCTTAGGTAAAGCCCACGGTGCCAGGCCCGCCGACTGTCTGGAGGCGGAGCCTGCCGCTGCTGCTATCGAAGAGCAAGGCTTGGGATGGAAGAACAAGTGCGGCAAGGGCAATGCCGAAGATACCATGACCAGTGGTTTGGAAGGTGCCTGGACTTCGACGCCCACAGCATGGTCTATTCTGTACCTCGATAATTTGATCAGATTCGACTGGGAAAAAGTTAAGAGCCCCGCCGGTGCAACACAGTGGGCACCAGTTGATGACGCTGCACAAGCCTTGGTGCCGGATGCGCACATCGAGGGTAAACGGAATCCACCTATGATGTTCACCACTGACATAGCGCTGAAGAAAGATCCCGGCTTTAGAAAGATTGCAGAGCGTTTTTGGAAAAACCCGAAAGAATTCGACCTGGCTTTTGCCAAAGCCTGGTTCAAACTGACGCATCGCGACCTGGGACCCCGTACTCGTTATCTGGGTAGTGAAATCCCAGAGGAAGTATTTGTTTGGCAAGATCCGGTTCCGGCTATTGCTCACAAGCTGGTTGAGGCCACGGACGTTGCCAAGCTGAAAACGGACATTCTGAATTCCGGTTTGACCGCTCCTGAACTGGTCAGAACGGCTTGGGCATCAGCCTCCACTTTCCGCGGCTCAGACATGCGTGGTGGCGCTAACGGCGCGCGCTTGAGCTTAGCACCGCAGAAAGATTGGGAAGCGAATAATCCTGAAGAACTGGCCAAAGTGTTGGAGACGCTTGCCAAGGTTCAGGAGGACTTTAACAAAGCTCAATCAGATGGAAAGAAAATCTCATTGGCCGATATGATTGTATTAGCTGGGTCTGCCGCCGTCGAGCAGGCAGCCAAGCAAGCCGGACTCAGTGTTGAGGTTCCCTTCACACCGGGGCGTACCGATGCATCGCAGGAGATGACCGACGTACAATCTTTCGCCGTGCTTGAACCGACGGCGGATGCTTTTCGCAACTTCTATAGTGACAAGAGTTATGGCTCGCCGACCAAAATGATGGTGGAAAAGGCTGATTTATTGACCTTGACCGTGCCTGAAATGACGGTTCTGATTGGTGGTATGCGTGTCCTTGATGCTAACAGCGGACAGATCAAACACGGTGTGCTTACCGAGCAACCGGGCACCTTGAACAATGATTTCTTCGTAAACCTGCTCGACATGTCCACGCAATGGCAGAAGTCATCCGAGTTTACCGGCGTTTACGAAGGTCTTGATCGTGCTTCTGGTAAGCTGAAATGGACTGCCACATCCGTCGATCTTATCTTCGGATCCAACACTGAGTTGCGTTCAGTTGTGGAAGCCTATGCCGCTAACGATGGCAAAGAGAAATTTGTGAATGACTTTGTCGCTGCCTGGACCAAAGTGATGAATCTGGACCGCTTCGATACGATTTGACACCAGGGCAAGGAAGCTACCGACAGGACAGCCGCTGATTAAATACCGATCAAATGTCAGCAAAGGATTTTGAGATAGGCGTTAATAGCGATTGATGAACTTATCAAATTACAGCGGCGTTTTATACGCCGCTGTTTTTTTTAGCTTACTGTTTAAAAGTAGTGCTCTAATACATGTGACGCGGATAGGTTTGCGACATTTTGCTGCGTCTTAAGCCTTTCTGGATTCCCGCCTGCGCGGGAATGACGGAGTGAGTATAGGGGTGGTTGATGTGAACGATGCAAGATCATGCGCTTTTTGTATAAGTATGTGTATTTGCTGATTTTACAAGAGGCTTCTGAATCGCTAGGATTTGCTGATTTTTAAAGCTATTTTACGAGATAAGTCATGGTATTAGAACTTGTCCACTGCCCTTATTGCAACAGCACGGATGCTCTGAATTTGCATTAAAATGTTATGAATATTGATCAATACCCAGGTGTTTCTGCACCCGTTATCAGAAACGGCTATGACTTCCGTTTCCGGTTCAACGATCTGACACTGCGGGCTGGTGGCTCCGCTGTGACCGGTCGGGAATACGTCTACGTCAACGACGAACTCATCTCAAGTTCGAAAAACCGTTTAAAATTGAGTGTCCATAACTTTCATGTGGAGGGGGATCAGTACCGCATTGAGTTTGAGATGCTCAACGCAGCCGAAGCTTCTCTGGCTTGCCGGCTATACTGCAACAATGAGCTAGTCAAGTTGTTCGCGGCAGCCCCGCAACGCCTGTGGTTGACGCGCCCGCTGTTTTTCGTCAGTGTAATCCTCGCCTTGCTGATCAATGATTCGATCATTACCCGAATTCCGCTGAGCCTGGCTTTGGCCTTCATGGCTGTGTTGCTTGTGACTGAGGTGGTTTACCCAATGCGACACATCAGGATCATGGAGCTTGAAGTATGATGAGGACGCGGATTAATGACACGAAGTGCAAGGCTTACTGTACGGATGATTGGAGCGTTGCGCTACAGATCGTTGAAAAACAATGAATAAAGAAGCTTATATAAAACTGGGTAACTTAAAACGCATAACAGATTAAATGGGCATTATGAGCATCAGCGTGAAGGGGTTCTGAAATGCATTTTCTCGTGTTGCTGGCTATTTTTATCCTGGCTTATTTTGGAATGGTATTACCCTTATTTCAATTCATCAGCCACCAGATCCGGGGCCGGAGATTCATTATTCGCCTGGGTGCTGGCTGGAAAATCTCGAATCCGGAGCACCGCTGGGATGTGTTTCTGTCTTTTGTGTCGTTTTTAGTCACATTAGGTTTATCGCTATTTATTCTGGATGCCTTTTTCCCAATGAAAGAGGCTGGGTTTTGAATCGCGTTGTACTGCCATATAACAAGGCGCAGCACCAGACAAACCGGTGAACGCGACGTAATATTTCTTGGAGCTAAAAATGAAAATAACAGGAGAGTGTTTTTGCGGTGCTATCAAATACGAAGTGAATGGTGCTTTGCGTGATGCAAGATCATGCCATTGTTCCCGTTGCCGCAAGGTATTCAGCTCGCAGGCATCTGCCTATGCGCTTGTTGAATCACAAGATTTTAAATGGTTGTCGGGAGAAGATCTTCTGACATCTTATGTCGGTAAAGATGGTTTTGGTTTTCAATTTTGTCGTCGGTGTGGCTCAACACTTTGCGGTATTCATAACGGTATTGTTCATGGTGTTACTTTGGGTTGTATTAATGGTGATCCAAAAATAGCGTCAGTCAAACATATTTTTGTTGGCTCTAAAGCCAGTTGGGAAACCATTCCGGAAGGTGTTCTTCAATATCAGGAAGGCGCACTTTCCGATACCTGACGCAGAAAGTTTTGTGGCATTCTGTTACGCACTCAGTATGTCTGGATTCCCGCCTGCGCGGGAATGACGAGTTGGGCGCAGGGGTGATAACGGCAAACGCATGCAAAATCATGCGTTTTTTTACGTTGAACAATAAGATGCCCGTACACATACGGAGCAGGAGCAAAATGAAAGTTGCATATCCCGATAATAAAAATCCCCGCTTATTGCGCTTGTGTTTTTTGGGGCTTGTCGTTTTGTTTTCGTTTGTGTTTCCTCATTTAGCTGGTGCTGAGGACGATCTTCTCATCCGCCATGCAATCCTGATTTCTCCAGAGCGCGATAAGCCAACTCGTCCGCTCGATGTTCTGATAGTGGGGGGGTATATTCAGGAGGTTGCGGAACACATCGAAAACAAATCAGGGGTTCAGGTTCTGGACGCGTCCGGACGCTATCTTACGCCCGGCCTGATCGACTCTCATGTTCATGTCTATCACGCGACCGGGTTGAAACGCCGCTATACCGAGAACTTCGAGGCTTTGTACGAGCAGTATCTGGCACAGGCACCGCGCAGTTTTCTCTATTACGGCTATACCAGCGTTATAGAACTGAACGCATCTCCCCGCGCCAATCAAGCTTTCAATGCAGCTCCACAGCACCCGAGGCTCTTGCATTGCGGTCACGGACTGGTGCTTGATGACGGATTCATGGTGCTCGAATTCGAGGATGGCGGCTTTGCGAAACGCTTTCCAAACTACCTGCACGCGCCCGGTTCCGACCACCCAACGCCGGACGGAGACGACCCCGCCAATCACACACCTGAACAGACGGTTACCGCGCTAATCGAAAGCGGCGCAGCTTGTATCAAACTCTACTATGAAGAAGCCCTCTGGTTTCCCGGCGGAGCGCCGCCCTTCCGGCTGCCCGCACAATCACTCATCGAGGATGTTGTCCGCGTGGCGCATTCAAGAGGTGTTCCCGTGCTACTGCATGCCACGACCCCGGCTGGACATCGCATGGCCCTTCGTGCGGGCGTGGATATCGTTGCGCATGGGCTTTGGGAGTGGCCGGGTGTCGGTTACGAAATTGCACAAACACCTGCCGCCATAGCCGCCCTGATCGATGAGCAGGCAGCGGCAGGTCAGCGGGTACAGCCGACCATGCGCACAATTCGCAATACCCAATCTATGTTTGATCCTGAATTCCTGCAATCCCCTTTGCTCGAACACGTCTTGCCGGCGGAATATCTGGATTACCTGAGAGGACCTGCTCAAGCCCAGCGAGATGCCTTCCTGTCAATGTTCGGTGCATTGATCGCAGCGGATGCCGATCCGAAAGTGGTTGGTGACCGGCTGGAAACGTTTAACACCCGCTATGAACATCTGATCAAGCGGTTTAGTGACGGTGGGGGACGTTTACTGCTGGGCACGGATACGGCAGTCGGAGGTTTCGGCTGGGGTTCTCCGCCCGGTTTAAGCGGTTATCTGGAAATGCGGAGCTGGGCACAGGCCGGTATCCCGCTCCGGACGATCTTCAAGGCAGCGACCATAGACAATGCTGAAGCATTCGGCCTGGATGACCAGCTTGGCACCATAGAATCCGGTAAACGGGCGGATTTGCTTTTGTTTACCGACAACCCGCTGTCTGACATCGCCGCCTACACAACGATCAAAACTGTCATCCTCGGCGGGCGTCCTATTGATCGGCAAGCGCTATCAGCGACTCATTAGCCAATACGGTGGTCAATGCGGCAGATATTTTCTTACCTGAAAAATGTTACCGCGATGGTATGGATACCCTACACGGAGGCTGATCGCTATAAAGCCCTGGTCGCCAGTGCCTTTGAATGGAGGAAAAAATGGGAAAGCGAGTTTGAATTTTCTTTTGTTGAGCAGGTTTATTTTTCTGAAGATCGATTGGCAGGTCGGCATAGCCGACGCGTCAAGGTTATCGTCATTAAGTCAAAATTAAGATATTTCAAAAAACTGCCGGAAGGTATTTCATTTGAAATTATTGACGATCTGAAACCCGTCTGGGGCTTAAAGGCTTACATCAGAGACTACAGCTACCAAAGCGGATCAGAAATAATACACGGCTCCAAACATTTCAAGCCCGGACAGGAAGTCTACCCCCATAAGCGATTCTCAGGCGACGGCTACGAAAGAGCCTATGTAACAGGCCGGCATAAAGACACGGGCAAGTTTGTATCGCTGATGATGCCAACTATCAGAATGGAAAACTGGTCTGCTGCTGAGCTGCGTGATCCGATCGTTATATTTAAAATGAGAGGCGTTTCAGGATGGGGCAGCAGCAAAAACGACAAGGAAGACGCAAGATATTATGCGCGTGGCATGAACGAGCGGATTTTGCGCTTGCAGGCGGAATAAAACCAACCTGCCGGGAAAATCAGGAACCCAATATGATTAATGTCTATCTGGTTTCTTAAGCCGAACCGTCGCCCACGAACTGGGACATATTCCGGGTCTTAAACATCCCGATAAAGCCACACAAACAGAATTCGAGCTGCTTATAGGCGGTAAAAATAAGGATTATCGGTTAACGCCACAAGAGATCAGGATAGTCCGAAAAAAAGCAGCCGGTTTAGCGGCCTTGCTTTAAAAAACACTGAGCTTGATCGTTAGCAGGAAAAGTCATGGTAAAAAAAACACACCGCACTGTTTTCGTCGCCGGGGCAAGTGGGGCTATTGGTCGCAGACTTTGCCCCATGCTCGTCAGTGATGGCTGGTTCGTATTTGGCACGACCCGGTCGAGCGCGAAGGCGCCGGTTTTATGTGAACTCGGCGTTGAACCGGTGATTGTGAATGTATTCGACCGGACATCCCTGGTCGATTTTGTTTGTAAAGCACAACCTGATGTTGTTATTCATCAGCTTACCGATCTTCCTCCCGGACTTGATGCCAGCAAGATGGCAGAAGCGAGAATCCGCAATGCCCGACTTCGTGAGGTCGGCACGCGCAATCTGGTGACCGCTGCTATAGCTGCAGGTGCCAAGCGGCTCGTTGCTCAAAGTATCGCCTTCGCCTACGTCCCCGGCTCGACGCCTTATCGTGAAGACGCCCCGCTGAATGTCGATGACCCCAATATGGGACTGACAGCGCGAGCCGTCGCGAGTCTGGAGCAGCAGGTGTTAGCCGCTCCGCTCGAAGGTATCGTGCTGAGATACGGCAAGCTTTACGGGCCGGGAACCGGCTTCAGTACGCCGCAGAGTGACGGGTCGCTGCATGTCGACGCAGCGGCCGATGCGGCACTGCGGGCCGCTACACGCGGAGCGGCGGGAATCTACAATATCGCCGAGGACGATGGCACTGTTTGCAGTGATAAAGCGATGGATGCGCTAGGCTGGAGAGCCAATTTTCGCAGCCATACATGACAAGGCAGCATGTCGCCCGGATAGCGTGAAACCCGCATTCAGAGCTGATGTGCTCCAGTCCAGTGCATCCGTGCGGGCATAGGAGCTGACATACAAAAAGTACATGACCTTGCCTCGTTCATTCATAGCCATCACGCCTATGCTTAGTCCGCCATTCCCGCGCAGGCGGGAATAGCGGGCAAGTGAATGATGGATCCCGATTGGCCGGTTTTCATGTTTCATCATTTTTCTTGCAGGCAGATTCACTGGCGGCTTGTTAGGGTAGTAAGCCTGTACCCGGTACCCAACACAGGTCGGTGTGCAAAGTAACTTAAACGGATATGGAAACATGCAAGGAGATGGACATATGAAACAAGGTCGCAGTGGCCCGCAATTGTTTGCGTTGACTCAGCGCCGGTCTGAGCAGGCTGATCACATAACCACGGTAGGTTCCAGCAAGAAAATGGAGATTCACATGATGCAACATAAAACCCATTGCCAGACAGTGACAAGGACTGTCGCACCTCTCGTCGCTGGTGTTTTTGGCCTGTTGATGACAGCAAGTGCTGTCGCGGGTATCCCGACCTATAAAATCTTCTTTGATGGCGGCGGTTTTGACGAAAGTTCTATTGTTGCACTGAATGGTGCGGCCTCCCTGCCGGAAGGTTCCTGCGGCATGAGCATCAGTGGTGCTGATCTGCTGGCGTTCTACTGGGCAGAATACAACCCGTACATGCTGGGTGCGCCGATGCCGGAACCGCCCTGGGGGCCTCCAAGCAGCGCTACGTATGACTTCCCTGCGGAAGCCCTGGAAGCAGTTATTGAATTTACCGGGCCTTTCGGCGACAACTGCGAAGATGAATGGGTCTTTCATCTGCCGCTGGCCGGGGACTGGCCGGTTTTCCCGAATGGAACACCGAGCGGTGCTGGCGCTTTGGTTTTCCAGATTACCTCGCCGAACGATGTTGAATGGCTGAATGCGGGTTTTCAGGTCTGGGAGCCACCGGGTGAAGGGCCAGGGCAGGGGGAAGATCCCGAGTTTCCATCCTTCTGTGAACAATGGCCTGATGCCTGCGATGAAGATCCGGGCTTTACGTATGATGATCCCTGCAACTCCAGCGTCTGGAGCGATGTGTGTGGCGATGCAGGGCAGACGGATACGCTGAGCTTGCGTATCGAGCGCTATGTTCAAATTGCACTCCACGAGCTGAATATCGCGTTGATACTGCCGGCGGTACAGTCGGCCAGAGAAAGTGCTCGCCGGACGGATACGGCACATACCGCCATTCTGCTGGCATTGGAAGAGAACGCATCGCTCAGAAAGGTCGAGTTTCAGGGCCGCAGCGGCAAAACTGATACAGCGGATTACGCTGCTGCGATCAAAGTCCGGCTGGGAGTTGCTGAAATCGCCCTGCGCGGTTGCCGTAATCATATTGAAGACGCTCAGGCCGCAGCCGCGTCGCCGGCCCGAACACTGAAGGCCTCGTCTGCGCGTCCTGACCCGATGCAGGCAGCCATTGCTGAGTGTGCGGCGGCGGTAGAATCGCTGATAGCGGCCCGCGATCAGGTACGACGCTTACCCGCACGTTAAATCGCTTGTGATGTTTAAAATCGGGCGCTGCCAGATGGTCGCAGTGGAGGCAGCGCCCGATTATTCAAAACCGCCGGGGCGGTAAATTTGCTCTCCGAGTTGTACTTTCTGCACCTGCCAGCCGTTGTCCTGTTTTTGCCACCAGACCCATTCCGCGCTCTCGCCCACCTGCGGCAATGCGCTAAGTCCGATCAGACGACGGGGATGTTCCGAAGCCCAGTTGACCGCTTCAGCCAGCGGGATGTTGTACCACTGGGTGACATGTCGAACACAGTCGGAAAGCGTTGTCGCCGAGCCGGCCAGGCTGTTGCTCCCAGGAATATAAACCACGGCTTTTTGCTGCCGCTCCAGGGCGACTTTACCCAGCGTGTAGTGCCCCGGCGGCGCGGCAGAACCGGCAGTGCCATCAGTCACCAGCAGGGTGCGGGCAGACTGTTTTGCACGCAGATAAATCTGCAATACATGACGGGGAATATGAAAGCCGTCGGCAATAAAACTAGCGTTGAGACGGTCATCCGCCAACTGGCTGAGAATTATATTATCGCCCTTCGGCAGCAGCGGCGCGACACCATTGCCGAGATGGGTGGACAGACGTGCTCCGGCCTCGACGGCCTGTTGCACGACAGCCTGGCTGGCGGCGCTGTGGCCGATAGCCACGGTGACCCCGGCTGCTACCCAGCGCGGGATAAGCGCCAGCACACCGTCCACTTCCGGCGCGACAGTTATCAGGCGGATACGGCCACCGGCGGCGTCCTGCAAACGCTGAAAATGATCCCAGCGGGCGGGCACCATGGCGGCTTCAGGATGACAGCCGCGAAAACCGGGTTCGGGGCTTAAAAACGGACCTTCCAGATGATATCCGGCAACCATCTGACGGGCCAGTTCGGATTGTTGACAGCCCGCTTCCAGGGCTTGGAAACAACGTGTCTGCCAATCTTCGCTGGCACTGATAACAGTCGGCAGACAGCAGCTGACACCGGTGGCCAGCATCGCCTCCAGGGCGCGCTCGAAAGCAGCCGGCGACATGGTCGGATCATTGAAATCGACGCCGGCGAAGCCATTGATCTGTAAATCGCATAAACCACTGCTGACCGCTTGCGTGCTGCTGTCGTGCAGCTCGTGTTCAGCGGTGTCAAGCGCGGTGCGCAGACGCCCGTTCGCTGTCAGCGAGGGTAGTTGTGAAGCATCGATCAGCATAAAAACACCACCTGCGTTAAGACGAATAAGACACGTATTATGACCCCACAACCCCAGCGAGTTCGAGCTCAGCGTGGCGGTGACAATTAACGAAATGACCCGGACTGACTTCCTGCAGGGTCGGCGCAGTGTGTCGGCATTGCTCGGTGGCGTAACGGCAACGGGGATGAAAATAACAGCCGTTGGGCGGGTTCGCCGGACTGGGCACATCACCTTCCAGTGGGGTCATCGCGGAACAGGCGCGCGGATCAGGAGCGGCACCGCTGCCATCAGCGCTGCGGTATAAGGGTGTTTGGGGTGATTAAACAGCGTATCGGTCGGGGCAGTTTCGACAATTTTGCCGACATACATCACCGCCACCCGGTCGCAGATGTGTTTCACCACACTGAGATCGTGAGCCACGAATAAATAGGTCAGTTTCAGGTCTTGTTGCAGCTCCTGCAACAGATTGAGCACCTGGGCCTGTACCGAAACATCCAGCGCGGAAACGGGTTCATCGGCCACCACCAGACGTGGGTTCAGGGCCAGCGCACGGGCAATCACATTCGCTGTCGCTGGCCGCCACTGAAGGCATGCGGGTAGCGCCGCATATACTCGGGACGCAGGCCCACCAGTTTGAGCAGATCAGCCACCCGCTCGGTGCGCTCGCGGCGATTACTGACGCCATTGACCAGCAGCGGTTCGCCAACCAGATCGAGCAGATTCATACGCGGATTCAGCGAGGCGAACGGGTCCTGAAAATCATCTGCATATCGCTGCCGCAGGGGTTGCAGTTGCTCTCTGGGCAGACTGGCAATATCGAGCGTTTGACCGCTGCTGTTACGAAACAGGATATGGCCATCGCTGGGTTGCAGCGCCCGCAGAATACAGCGTGAGGTCGTGGTTTTACCGCAGCCGCTTTCCCCGACCAGGCCCAGCGTTTCACCTTCATCGATGTAAAAATTAACAGCATCAACCGATTTGACCAGGCCGACCGTTTTTTTGAAAAAGCCTTTGCGGATAGGAAAATACTTGCACAGATTTCTGACTTCCAGCAAGCGGTTACCGGTCAGTTGAAGGTTGTCCGGGAGAGCGTCCTGAACAGGCGTCTGACGTGCTGGCTCAGGCATGTTCGGCCCCGCTTTGCGTGTCTATCTGATCATGGTATTTAAAGCAGCTGACCGCCTGCTGCTCATTGAGCGGGACCAGTGCTGGCAGTTTCCGCTCGCATTCCGGCATCCGGTCGGGACAGCGCTGCGCAAACGGGCAGCCTGGCGGGCGGTTAAACGGATGCGGAATGGAACCCGCAATCGTCGGCAGGCGGCTATGCCGGGCTGTTTTCAGTGACGGGATGGACTCCAGCAGCGCCCGCGTATAGGGGTGCTGTGGCTGATGAAAGATGGCATCCACCGGGCCTGATTCCATCACCCGACCCAGGTACATGACGACCACAAAATCGGCGGTCTGGGCGATTACACCAAGATCATGGGTGATAAAGATAATCGCGGTATGGTGTTGTTGTTGCAGCCGACCCAGCAGGTTCAGAACCTGGGCCTGGGTAGTGACATCAATCGCGGTCGTGGGCTCATCGGCAATCAGCAGCGCCGGGTTGCAGGTTAAAGCCATGGCGATCATGGCTCGCTGCCGTAAACCGCCGCTTAACTGCCAGGAATAGGATTCCAGGCACTGGGCGGGGTGCGGTACGCCAACTTCGGTCAGGCGTTCCAGGGCAATAGCGCGGGCGGCCCGTTTGCTGATCCGCTGATGTAGACGGACTGCTTCGATCAGCTGGTTGCCAATCGTATGCACCGGGCTGAAAGCGGCCATTGGCTCCTGCGGGATGAGTGCGATTTCCGCGCCGCGAATGGCCCGGATCTGTTTGCCGCGCGGGTCCAGTTGCACCAGATCAACCGGTTCCGGCTGGGTGGGCTCGGGTCGGAACAGTATCCGCCCCGAGCTGATCCGGCCCGGTGCTTCGATCAGGCGCAGGATAGATTTAACTGTGGCGCTTTTGCCGCAGCCACTCTCGCCGACGATACCGACAACCTGACTCGGATAGACATCGAAGCTCACCCCATCGACGGCTATCACGGTGCCTTCGTCCAGCTCAAAAACAGTTTTCAGATCACGCACCGACAATAAGGGCGGGCGGTTTTCCTGCGCTGTGTTATGCGTCATTAGTTTGCGTCAATCGTAGGGATCGGCGGCGTCGCGCAGACCGTCGCCAACAATATTCAGTGCCAGTACCGTGATGATGACGGCCAGGCCGGGCAGCAACAGCCAGGGGGCCAGGGCCACGGATTGCAGATTTTGCGCTTCCTGCAGCAGGACGCCCCAGCTGATAGCCGGCGGCCGCATGCCGAGTCCGAGAAAACTGAGAAATGTTTCATTGATGATCATGACGGGAATCGCCAGGGTGCTGGTGGCGATAATATGGCTGGTGAAGGTTGGCAGCATATGGCGGAAGATTATCCGCATCTGGCTGCAGCCGGAAAGCTGGGCTGCGACCACGAAATCTTCTTCGCGGACGGAAAGAAAACGTCCGCGCACCTCGCGTCCCAAAGTCGTCCAGCCGATCAGGGACAGAATAATCGTGATCGCAAAATAGGTCTGCTCAACCGACCAGTCACGCGGTAAGGCAGCGGTGAGTGCCATCCAGATCGGGATTGGCGGCAGCGATTGCAGGATTTCGATCAGGCGTTGAATGGTCATGTCGATCCAGCCACCGAAATAACCGGAAATCCCGCCCAGAAAAACCCCCAGCACAATGCTGAACAGAACGGCTACCAGTCCGATGGACAGCGAAACCTGAGTGCCGTACATCAGGCGCGACCATTGATCGCGGCCCAGCCGGTCGGTGCCGAGCAGATGCAAACGCTGGCGCGAGTTCGGATCAGCCACGCCGATCAGGTGGCGGGTACTGTTGAACAGGCCCAGTACCCGATATTCAAAGCCCTCGACGAAAAAGCCCAGCGGAATTTTTTTTGTGGGATCAGCCTGCCATTCCATTTTAAGCGTGGTCGGATTGCGCTTGCCGGTCATCCGATACGCATGCAGATTGAAGCCGTCTTCGTCAAAGAAATGGATGCCTTGCACCGGCCTGAACGAACTGCGCGCCCCGGTCTGGTTCGGGTCCTGGGTGCTGAAAAAACCGGGCACCAGCGCAATAGCCGCAATCAGCATTAAAATAACGCTGCAGATCAGGGCCAGCCGGTGCTTCTTGAAACGCCACCAGACCAGTTTCCAGTTCGGTGCGATATCGATTTGATCCGCGGGTTGCCCGATTGGCTCGGGTGCTGCGCTCATAACGGCATCCCCGCTTTGGCCCAGACCTCGGCCTGTTCCTGCTCTGACCAGGTGGCCGCAGGATATGGGCGTTGCCAGCCGCGGGCATGACCGGGGTGATCAGGTGTCATGGTCATATACGGATAGGCTTTGTCGGCATGGCCATCGGCAAGAGAACCCAATAAACAGGTCATAAGCTGTTGTTCCAACTCCGCTCGGATATCAGCGAATGCCGGGTCGGTATAGCGATTATGCTGCTCCTGCGGATCATCAGCCAGATGATGCAGTGTCGCCAGTCCGTTGCGATAACGCGCCAGTTTCCAGGCGTGAGTGCTGAGCATTGCCCCGGCACCGGTCAGACCGAATACCGAGTTGCGGGTCGGCTGGTCGGGCGCAAGTAATGTCCGGCAAGGCAACCGAATCTGTGTTACCGGGATTGAGACCGGCTGCCTGGGTGATCGTAGCGAACAGGTCAGTCAGGCTTGTCAGCGTGCGAGCGGCCCGGTGTGACGCCTGCGCCAGCCATGATTAACGGAATATGAATCGCCGGTTCGTAGAACAGTGCCTTGCCAACCAGATCGAAATCACCCAGAAAATCACCGTGATCGGAGGTGAATAGGATCAGCGTGTCCCGATCATTATCGAGGCCTTGCAGGGCCTGCAAAATAGCGCCTACCTGATGGTCGATAATCCGGTTCAGAGCCGTATAGTGGCGACGCATTCTGGCCTTGGCGGTGGCTGGAAAATCACGCAGATCCACTTGCGCTGAACCGCCCAGATGGGATTTGATCAGACCGGGCCGAAACTGCGCTGAATCTGCTGTCGCCGGAATGGCCGGCGGAACTGCCAACCCGTCGAGCGCGGCGGCCAGTTCCTGCGGTGGATTATAGGGATCGTGCGGTCCGGCGAAAGCCACCCA
Organism: Gammaproteobacteria bacterium; assembly: GCA_041396125.1. GTDB lineage: Bacteria > Pseudomonadota > Gammaproteobacteria > Competibacterales > Competibacteraceae > JAWKZG01. The sequence continues at coordinate 154,527 of JAWKZG010000013.1, forward strand.
CAAAAAAAACGGATTGTCCTGGGAGTAGTTTTGCAGAAAATCTACTGACCGGGCACCGATCCAGGCGTCGACCTGATGTTCCAGCGGAAAACCATAAGACGCCATTTTATGCGTGCGATAACCGGGTTCTTCCGGGCCGGCGAGTTTGCGCAGTCCGTGTTGGGCCAGATAATCCGCGTAGTCGTCCTGGATATGAATATGGCGTTTGTCTTCCGCAATGACCCGGTGGCTAAAGCCTTCCGCCAGATCCCAGGGGATAAAATGCATTTTGCCGATAGCCTCGGTGTGATAACCCGCCTGGCTCAGCAGGGTGGCTATGCTCGGCATGCCGCAGGCCTCGTGATCGGGTCGCAGCCAGTAATTATTGGTCAGCACGCCGGTGGAGCCGGCATTATGACCGGTCAGCAGCGAGGCACGCGCCGGGATGCAGATCGGCGAGGGCGACAGCGCCCGTTCAAACACCAGACCTGAACGGGCCAGGGCATCGATATGCGGGGTGCCGACAAAGTCTGCGCCGTAGCAGCCCAGGTAATCCCAGCGCAGCTGATCGGGCATCAGTAAAACGATATTTGGCCGCTTCCTGGCCCCGGTGGATGATTCGGGCAGAGGCATGTTCAGCTGTCCTCCATGCGGATACGGGGGTCCAGCCAGGCCAGCAGAATATCCGAAATCAAGGTGCCGATGATGGCCAGCATCATATAGATAAGAATAATCGTGCCGGCCAGAAACATATCCTGACTGATCAGGGCACGCAGCAGCATCGGCCCGATGGTGGGCAGGTTCATCACGGTGGCCACGATCACGCTGCCGGAGAAAATCAGCGGCAGATACCAGCCGATCGTGCTGACCAATGGGTTGAGTGCCAGCCGCACCGGATATTTCCAGACCAGTTGCCATTCCGACATGCCTTTGGCGCGGGCCATTTCCATATAGGGTTTTTTCAGCTCATCCAATAGATTCGCCCGCATCACGCGCGCCAGCCGGGCAGTGCCGTCCAGTCCCAGAATAATCACCGGTAGCCACAAATGTTTCAGCAGATCAATAAAACGAGCACCACTCCAGGGGGCATCGATATATTCCGCTGAAAACAGCCCGGTAATACTGATGCCGTAATATTTAAACGCCAGCCACATCAGCACCAGCGCTGTCATGAAGGTCGGAGTGGCAACGCCTATATAATTGAATATGGTGAAAAAATAATCCAGCAGGGAATATTTGCGGGTGGCGGAAAGAATTCCGATCGGAATCGCCAGCATCCAGGTAAAAATAAAGGTCCCGCCACCGAGTGCCAGGGTCAGCGCCAGTCGTTCGCCAATCAGCTCACTGATTGGTCGCTGCCAGTCCAGTGAGATGCCCAGATCGCCACTGAGCAAGCGCCCGATCCATTTGAAATACTGCACAATCAGCGGCTGATCGAGTCCGTACAGGGCACGCAGGGCGTCGATCTGGGCGCGATCCATGGACGAGCCGGAGGCGGCCAGTTCGGCAATATAACTGGTCATGAAATCGCCCGGTGGAGCCTGAATCAGAATAAACGCGATAATGGAAAAAATGAACAGCAGCAGCGGCAGCAAAAGCAGGCGCTTGATAATGTATTGCAGCATGGCGGATGGGTTCGGTGCGGATTACTGAGTCAGGGCCGGGGCCTCTAGCCGGGGTCTCCCTAAGGAAGACCCGGAGACCCCGTTGCACTCAGGCAGCGCTCAGGGTGCGTAAAAGTACTGTTCCAGGCGGGTGTTGCCAGGGGTACGCAGCGGCCAGTCGTTACCAGCGACTTCCGGCACATTGCGCAGTTTGTCGTTGGCGACCAGAACGCCCTGAATCATGGGGGTCAGGCCGACTGTGCCGATCTCCCAGATATTGTCCGCCCACAGACGAAACAACTCCTGCGCCAGCTCGATCTGGCGCTCGCGGGCCGAGGTTTTGGCCTCATCGATGATATCGACGATACGCTTGATGTCCGGGGTCGGCTCGACGCCTTCCGCACCATTGCTGGCATACCATTTTGCCACCAGCGGGGCAAACGTCAGCGCCGGATCGCTGCGCGGATCAATTTCGGCTGGCCACTGAAAGGAAAGCCGGTGGTGTCTTCGTTCCAGACTTCAGCCATCAGTTCATTGGCCGGGCGCATGGCAAAATGCTGGGTACGTTCGCGCAGTTCAATATGTGCTTTCACACCGACTTCGGCCCAGTTTTCGACCAGCAACTGGCCAATATCCGTCCAGGCACCAAACTGGGGAACGACGCTGATCTCGATATCCAGCGGTGACCCGTCCGGCAGTGTCCGAAAACCGTCATCGCCTTTATTCGGCAGGACTTCATCCAGCATCTGCTGGGACAGATCGGGGTTGTACTCGGTGTACTTGAAGGCGTATTCGTCGCCGGGATAATACGGATGAAACGGTGCGGGTACGCCCTGACGCGACTCGCCGAGACCGAAAAAGGACAATTCTTTAATCGCATCGCGGTCTATCGCGTGCGACAACGCAATGCGGAAATCCTTATTGCGAAAGATCTCGCCTTCCGGGCCTTGCCAGGTCTGGTTGAACATGACGATAGCGTCCGAGCCGCCGAAGGTCGGCCAGGTCACCACGCGATAATTGCCAGCGGCTTCATTTTCTTTCAGGACCGGATAGCTGCTCATATTGATATGCCGGCCCTGAAAATCGATCTCGCCCGAGACGGCGGCCAGATTGAGCGCTTCCTTGTCGGCGTAGAACGTGAAACGGATCTCGTCGATGTAAGGCAGCTGGTTGCCTTCCGGGTCAACGCCGACGTAATACGGATTGCGTTTGATGGTGAACACGCTATCGGACACACTGGTGCCGCTCGGTGCCCAGGCCGCTAAACTGGGGCGTTTGCCGCTTAAATGCGGCATCGCTTCGACGGCGAATAACTGGGTCCAGGTGTCGAAGCCGGCGGCTTTGACTTTTTCCGCCAGCTCGGCCGGATCAGCATAGGCGGGGTGAAACTGCTTCATATAATGCGCCGGCACAACCACCAGATTGCCAATGGAGCGGTCCGCACCATCCATATTGGCCAGGTTGAGTAAAAACGCGGTATTGGGTTCCTGGAAGGTCCATTTGACGGTGTTATCGTCCAGTTTTTCGACCTTGGCGAGTGTGCCGTCGGCGTTTTTCATCCATACCGTACCGCCCGGCATTAACTCCTGATTGTTCAGGATATCGTTATACCAGAACATAATATCGTCGGCGCTGAGTGGCTCGCCGTCTGACCATTTGGTACCGGGGCGCAGCTTTATGGTCCACTCTGTGAAGTTGTCGTTTGAACTCCAGCCCGCTGCGATATGCGGCACCACGTCACCGCCATCGGGGGTATACCGCACCAGCGCGTCGTAGACGGCCCGGGTGTAGTTATTGTGATCGCCGGGGCCGAGAAAAGCGCGTCGCAGCACACCGCCATAGTGGCCTATTTCGTCAACGACCGGAATGACCAGCGGGTCTTGCGGTAAGCGTTCGGTCAGAGGAGGAAGCGTGCCAGCCTGAACCATTTCAGCTAACTGTGGGGCTTCCTGGGCGGCGGCACTCAGGCCGATGGCGGCCAGTGCGCTGGCCAGAGCAAGCCGTGTAAAGCGTTTACCAGGCATCAAACAGGAATGCATGTTTCCTCCTTCATCAGGTTATTGCGTGTTTTATTGACTGTTGCAAATTAAAACAGCTTATTGGCGCCGTTGTGGTGACCTGCAAGGCTTAGCTCATGCAGCGGCGCGAAATACAGGTCGAGCAAGAACCACTCAGTTACTAAGCAATTACAATAGACGAATGCAGCAGTCGAGACAATTATTAATGATTCTGTCGAACAGTCTGCGTGTTCACCATTCCAGCGCCAGGGCCGTGGTGATAAATTGCATAAAGGGCGCAGCCGTTTCGAAATGCGCTGCGACTTCGTCTACAAATGCCGCTTCCAGCGCGCTGGCTGGTGCCAGCTCAGTACCGGCAAAAAAGGTTTTGCGTTTCAGGTCTTCTGCCAGTGGGTGTTGTGGATCAAAACCGCGCGGTACCCGTTTCAATTGCTCACCCTGTACGGTGCCAAACTGCTGCACAAAAGCGGGTTGCGTGGTGATCTTGCGCCAATGCTCGGGGTCTTCGGCAAGCGTGTCCCGGATATGTCCGAGTGCTTCCGTCGGTGCCCGCCAGATACCGCCGCCCAGAAAAATACGTTGCGGTTCCAGCTGTACATAAAACCCTGGTGCATGCACATCACGAGCCCGGTTATGGCGGAACTGGCAGGCAATGTGTTCTTTATAGGGGCTTTTGTTATTGCCGAAGCGGGTATCGCGATAAATCCGAAACATCGAACCGCCATGCGGTTTAGGATCGGCGATAAAGGCCGGGCTGATACGGTAAAGATGCGGCGCGATAGCCCGGATGAAACGACTCATCGGGGCGAGGATATGGTCCTGGTAACGGGGTTTGTTGGCGTTAAACCAGTCCCGGTTATTATTTTCCGCCAGCTCCCGCAGGAAGGTAAACGCATCGGAGGGAAAGCCTACAAAGTCGTCTGCATCTGTCATCAGCGGTACTCCTCTATAGATTAACCGGTACAACTAGACCGGGTTGACACCACGTTCGCTTGAAGGCTTGCAAAAACAGGACTACTGTATATATAGTCAGTATTATGCAAACACTTACCACCCGTCAACAACAGGTCCTTGAGCTGATCCGCAGCTGGCTGCAGCAACACGGTGCGCCACCAACCCGGGTCGAAATTGCACAGGCGCTCGGGTTCCGCTCCGCCACTGCCGCCGAGGATCATCTGCGGGCGCTGGCGCGGAAAGGCTATCTGGAACTGAGCCGTGGCCGTAACCGTAATATCCGCTTGCTGCACAGCCTGCCACAAACCGATGCAGAGGTGCCGCTGATTGGACAGGTTGCAGCCGGTTCGCCGCTGCTGGCGGTCGAGAACATCGAATGCCATATCGGTTGTGCCGGGTTGTTTCAACCACGGGCGGATTATCTCTTGCGGGTGCGTGGTGACAGTATGATCAATGCTGGCATCGACGATGGCGATCTGCTGGCAGTGCATAAAACACCGCAAGCGCAGGACGGCGATATCGTGGTCGCCCGACTGGGTGACGAGGTGACGGTGAAAACCTTGCAGCGAACCGGGCAAGACATCCGGCTGCTGCCGCCGATCGGCTTACGCCCCGATCGAGATCGACCCCGTGCGTATTCGCTTGCCATCGAAGGGGTAGCGGTGAAGTGATCCGTACAGCTCAGAAGCGGTTTACGCAAGCGTGACGTTTCGATTTCTCAGTTGAATCCCTGGGGAGGGGTTATATGGCACACGACGCCTTATTTGAAGTCTATCATCCGGATGAACAGCGTTGGCAAACGGTCATGCCGAGCTATGTTAATGCCTTTCTGCGGGCCGGTCCGGGGGATATCGACAAACTGCTGGCGCGGCTTTCATGCCGGCGAAACGCTGGAGTTTAACGGCTGGCGCTTGCGTCAGCGCGCGCTTAGCGATGCCACCGCCGAGCCTTCCTGAGTGCGTTGCTGACTGACGATTCAGGCGTTTATCAGCCTTGGCAAACGATACGAAACTGCGCAAGATAGTATGTGGCACAATCAAGCTGCAGTAAGTACCCCCACTCCACCTGTAATGGAGAACGCTACTATGGCCAGCGCCTACGCCCAGATCGAAGCCGCAATGAAGCCTTACTTTGACGGATTTTATGGAAGCCGTATCGAAACCCTGCAGCGGGTGTTTCACCCCAACTGTCATCTTTATTCAGCCACTCTGGAGAGCTGGCGGATGATGACGCGTGGACGCGTATACGCCCGTGTCGCCGCCCGGAAGCGCCTGCCAGGCGTAACGAAAGACGCACAGACGGATAATTTCCATCGAGGATTTTCCGATGACGTAACGGCCCTGGCAATCGTGCAAATCGGCATCGGCGATAAGCTGTACACCGACTTCCTGAATTTCACATCAAGCTGAAGGGTGAATGGCGGATTATCGCTAAAATTTATACCTTTACCAGCCGCGAAATTCCGCTATAACAAGCATTAGAGCGTGCCCGCAAATGGTCCCTCATCTGCCAGACTAACCATCGCGCGGGGCAAGCAGGTATTTTGTCAGTTGCCCTTGCCGTCGCTGACGTAAAATATCGCCAGGAAAAACAACCCTCCAGCCCGAAAATACTACTCAGACCCAGCTTGCCAGCCCATGGCTACGTTATTATGCCCACGTTAAAAACTTTCCAATTACAGTTGCGAACTGGCTGACAAGCTCTTATTCTTAAGAAGAGCCATCGCACCTGTTATAACCTTGATGTAGTTACGCGACTGAGCTGATAAGTTCTGATTGCTATCAGGGCATATTCCACCACAATCCGCATTTCTCAAAGTGTACCAAGCGATGGCTTGAGTTGTAGAGCTGCGTAACTCCATTCTTATAAAAATTAACACCATGTGAGGAGTAGACACTATGGCTAACATGTTTTCCAACCGCTATTCGCGCCGCGCTTTTTTGCGTAAAGCCAGCAAATTGTCCGCGTTGGGCATGGCTACCTCGCTGACACCGGATTTGATATTTGCTGAATCCAAAGTTGATCTGGCTGGTCTTGAGATCGACTACTGGAATATGATCGGCGTGCAAAACAAAACCGTACGCGAGCAGTCGGAAACGATCATCAAGGCTTTCGAGCAAAGAACCGGTTGTAAAGTCAATGTCACCTGGAACAGTTATGGTGACATCATTGGTCCCAAATACCGCACTAACTTCATTGGTAACGTCAAACCGACCGTGTTTGACACCTCCTCACGCTGGGTCGGCCAGTTGCGCAGTTTTATGCGCCCACTGGATGATTTTATCGAGTCAGAGCTGGATGCTGACGCCCGCGCCGGCATTGACTGGATGTTTCCGCTGTTTCGACGCCAGACCAGCGGCTTCGCCGACGCCAGCAGCAACTATGCAATCCCGCTGAATCTGGTGCCACAGGCACCTTATATCCTCAACCGTGATCATTTTGACAAAGCGGGCATCGACTTCGACGCTAACTATCCCATCCACGATAGCATTTCCTACGTCGAGTTATGCAAGAGTTGCAGGCTGCAGCCGGATCAATCTCCCGACCGGGGTGTATGGCAGATCTGGGACTTTGCGCCGATACGCGGCTGAACGGCTGGATCCGGTCAGTAGACAAGGATACCAGCGACTTCCTCAACGCTGACTGGACGCAGAGCAACGCGACTTCAGATGCCTGGATGAAGGGTGTGCAGTTTTACGTTGATGTCTTCCGCAAACACAAACTGTCGTCGCCCAATACCCCGGCCAGTTCTGATGAAGAAGCCGTAGAGCAGTTTATTTTCGGCCGTAAAAGCATTGTTCACTGCGATTTGCTCAACCGGGGCACGCTGCTGGAGAAAATGCCCGAGCAGATGCAGCAGGGCAGGATCGTGTGGGGGCCACATTTTCCGTTGGCCGGTGGTAATTCCGGCTCGCAATGCTTTCTGGGCATGAACAGTTTCCACATCGTCAAACAAGAAGGCCCTGACGCCGATCTGAAAGAACGGGCAGCCTGGGAATTCATCAAGGAATGGTTGCGGGCGGACAATGCCCTGGCGGTTTCAAAAAGCTCTGGTCTTACCGGTCGTCGCGATCTTTGGGATCAGCTGAAAGGTTCGCCTGATCGCCATATTGAAGCTGCCATGGCCACTATTGGCGATGATCCGGGCGTATGGACCGGACACCCGAAATCGGTGGATTTTCAGTACAACCTGATTGCACCACATGGTCAACGAATGCTGCAGGGTGAACCTGTGGAACAAGAGTTGGCAGCCTACGCCAAGGAAGTTAACGACGCGCTGGCGCAAGGCTAAACCTGCTACCGGGCGCTCACCCGACACGGGGTGTGGGGTGAGCGCGGAAATACTGCCTATGAAAGATTTCTGGACAAATACCAGCCGGGAAGACAAATGGCTGATTTTTATCTTTCTGCTTCCAACACTGCTGTTTATGGTGTTGTTGTTGTGGGTGCCGTTTATACAAGGTGTATGGATGAGCTTTCACAACTGGCCTTTTATGGGCGAGCCGAAGTGGAAAGGCTTACAAAACTATACCGATTTTATGCACGCTGACTATTTTTGGGTGTCGATAAAAACCACCCTGATTTATTCATTATCCACCTTGTTTCAGTTGATACTTGCGCTCGCGGCTGCACTCGCGATCAAGCAACAGTTCGTGCCCTATAAATCGCTGTGGCGCGGCATCATGATTATTTCCTACACCATGCCGCCCGTCGTGCTCGGTGCGATCTGGCTGTTTCTGCTCGACCCCGGCTTGGGCATGATTACTCATTATCTGCTGGAATGGGGCATCATCGACGAGCCGATCTACTGGTTTTCGGACAACACCTGGGCCAAGTGGATTATCACCCTGGTCGCTTCCTGGACGTTCTGGCCTTTTATGTTTCTGATCATTCTGGCGTCGCTGCAATCCATTCCGCAGTCACACTACGAACTGGCAGAGATTTACGGCGCGAATCTCTGGCAACGGTTTTGGCATGTCACCTGGTATCACGTCAAAGGTGCGATTCTGGTCGTGGTGATCCTGCGACTGGCGTTCAATCTGGCCAAGATTGATCAACCGTTCTCGCTGACAGGCGGCGGGCCGGGCTATGAAACCAGTGTGCTCAGTATTTTGATGTACCGCTTTGCTTTCATGTCCGGTGATTTCGGCATGGCCTTTACGGTGGGCATGTTCCTGGTCGTAATGACCGTAGTGCTGATTTTGCCGTTCGCCTATCTCTATCAGAAAAACTTTCGCCGTACGGCACGCTGAGGCTACGATGTATAGCGATGATCGTTCCACTTTGCTACAAAAACTGCTGACTTTCAGCGTATTGGCGCTGATTTTGGCGCTCGTTCTGATACCGTACACCTACGTTATTGTGACGGCTTTCAAATCACCGGGAGAGGTGTTTGAAACCCGCTGGATACCGCAGGAATTTAGCGTGCAGGCCTGGATTGATGTGTTCCGGATCAATGAGTTTCATTACTATCTCTGGAACAGCTTTCTGTCGGGGCTTGGCGCAGCGGTATTGGCTATTGTTATCTCGGTACCGGGGGCCTATGTTTTCGCCCGCAAGGAATTTCCGGGCCGCGAGCCCTTTTTTTATCTGATCGTCGGCACCCTGATATTTCCGTTTATTCTGCTGATCGTGCCCATTACGATCACCTGGATTAAAATCGGCCTGTTTAACAGCTTTCTCGGGCTGTGGCTGGCGTTTCAGATCTTTGCCGTTCCCTACTCAATGTGGATTCTGCGAGGGTATTTTGCGCAGATGCCGAGGTTTCTGGAAGAAGCCGCCATGATCTACGGTTGCACCCAGTTCCAGGCCTTTTTCAGAGTTGTTCTGCCCATGGCCAAGCCGGTGATCATATCGGTATTGTTTCTGGCTTTTTTACAGGGCTGGAGCGACTTTCTGTTCTCCAATATGTTGACGACCGGAGACGGGCCACGCACTGCCTCAGTGGCTATTTATGTGTCTTCAGCCGGTGGTGAGCGGATTGAGTGGGGCGTACTGATGGTCATGACACTGGTCACCGGTATACCACCCGTCATCTTGTACATGCTGGCACAAAAACATATCACCAAGACCTTCCAGACAGCAGGCTAAGGGCGAAAAAATAATGACAACAACTGGATTACGCGTAAATCATTTGCGCAAAACTTTCCGTGGTGGCTCCGTGGTAGCCTGCCAGGATGTTAATCTCGATATTGAACAGGGCGAATTGCTGGTACTGCTTGGTCCGTCCGGCTGCGGGAAAACGACCACCTTGCGTTGTATCGCGGGACTGGAACGGCCTGACAATGATGATGCCATCTGGCTCAATGGCACCAATATAACGCGCGTTCCTCCCAAGGATCGCAATCTGGCATTTGTGTTTCAGGACACGGCGCTATTCCCTCATCTGAACGTGCGGCGCAATATTTCTTTTGGCCTGGATATGCGTAAGGCTTTGCCGCAGGACGACATCAAACGGCGTGTCGATGAAGTTGGCAAGTTACTGCAGGTCGGACACCTGCTAGAGCGCAGTGCCCATGAATTGTCGGGTGGACAGGGTCAGCGTGTTGCCTTGGGCCGCGCCATTGTGATGGAGCCGGCAGCCTTTCTGCTGGACGAACCCCTGGCCAATCTCGACGCCGCTTTGCGGGTGGAAATGCGTACTGAAATCAAACTGATTCAGCGCAAACTCGACACGACCATGATTTTTGTCACCCACGATCAGGAAGAAGCATTGACCCTGGGCGACAAGATCGCCGTCATGAAAGACGGTTTGGTGCAGCAGGTTGACAGTGCCCGCAATATTTATCTGCGGCCGGCCAATCTGTTTGTTGGCACGTTTATCGGTTCACCGCCGATCAATCAGTTTCCCTGCACGCTGAAGACCGAAGGCGATACGCTGATGCTGTGTTCGTCGTCGTTCACACTGCCGTTACCGCCGGCTATTGCCAAAGTGCTGGTCGATAAAAATTGCGCCGAGCTCACCCTGGGTATCCGGCCGGAGTTTATCCAGATTACTGAATCTGGCGCAGCGGCTGAAAGCATTCCCGGAAAAGTGCAGCTAACCGAGTTGCTGGGTAGCCGTACGCTGATTTATGTCGCTGTTGGCGATACTGAATATCGGGTGTTAGTGCAGGGCGATAGCGCTGTCAAGGAAGGCGATAATGTGCATTTATCGGTGCAGCTCGAAAAGGCTTTCTACTTCGACCAAAACGGAAATAATGCCCTGCCTGCAACGGGTTAAGACTGTCCTGATTCGGCATGTGCTTGCAGTTGCACGATAAGCGGCAGGGAGTATAGCGCTATCCTGATTGATGAGGTCAGAACCCTAGCGGATATGGCTTACCACTGTATTGCTGCTGCCCGAAAAGGTATCGACCTCAATCACCTTGGCTTTGACCAGTTCGGTCTTGATTTTTTTGACAGGACTGGTTGTCTGCGCCGGATCGACATAACTCTGAAAAGTCAGTTCTATTAATTCTGTGACCTTCTGCAGAGATTGCTGCACGATATAACCGGGTTCATAACGAATTTTAATAGTGACACAGCGGATCTTGTGGGCCTGGCCATTGTGTACGGCTACAGGTCTGGTGCTGCCACGGTGATGAATAGGCGGACCGGCGGGGTTTACGGGGTTTTGCAGCGGCACGTTGCCCAGTCGCTGCACGTTGGCTGTCTTGGCCGGGTCTTCCCCGGCGAGCCAGGTGCGCAGACTATTGGAGCCATCACGGTTTTCATTGATCAGGCTTTTTATTTCATTTTCTGCCTGGGTGCACAGATTGGCCAGGAGAACAACCGCACGCCCTGTGGTATAAGCCCCGCTGGGACAAGGCCAGGGGTTATCCCTTGACGTAATCGTGAGATCAACTACCCGGATGTCACCATCGCGTGGCGTATGGCCGGTCCCTCCCGCCAGTTGTAATAGCGCTTTGCGCAGTTGTGTGGTGACATCGCCCTTGGCCGCTGTGGTTACGCTTTTGCATTCAACCGATTTGGCGAATAGCTTGTCCGCAGCACCTACCGTAACATCGGCATGGACCTGGGTTATGATTTCACGGCCTTTGCCTTGTGCCTTGACCAGGGTTATGTATTCAAGCATGAAGGCCTCGGCCTGGCCGTAGGCTTTATTGATGCCGGTTGCGATCTGGCTTTTTTTGTCAGCATCCAGTTTGTCGTAGGCACCTGGGGTATTGATGATGGTTGCAAAAATATCAACCATCCGGTTCAGTCTTTGCAGTAATTCGGTGGCAGGTAACATGATTATCCTCGTGAACGTGCAGGAACATGAAACCTTAGTATGTCCTCCCGGGTCACCTGAAAAATAGTAAGTATTACGCAGTTTATGCCGGAAAAATTACCCGGTAGCTATATCGTTTACAGCCATTTTGCGAGCTGAAAAAACTCAGTTATTTAATTTTAAATGTACAGCCGGTTGAGTTGTATTTAAGAATATATACTCTGGTTCCGATATCTCTAAGCAAGTGCAGAATGCTGTAGCAGTGCGGCTTAAAGCCCCCTGATCTGTGGACACGGTTGCGTTGACCCCCCCATAAAAATCTGTAGCATGCCGCGCATCACACGAAAACAAAAACACCAAACAAGGAATAAAAATATGTTGTGCAAAACACTATCGCAATCACCGTTTTTTTTCTTTTTACAAATCAGGTCTGGTTTAACTGCTTGGATTGATTGATATGACGATGCTCAATCAAAGTACTGCCCGCACTGTATTTTTTCTGGGTTGTCTGACCCTGACCGCCTGCGGGCCGTCTGAAACGCCACGCCCGCCTGCCGCGCCGCCTGCTGTGACTGTGGCGGCTGTTAGCGAACGGGAAGTGAACGCCGTGCACGAACAGATCGGGCGCACCGAAGCTGTGGCCTCAGTGGATCTGCAAGCCCGCGTGCAAGGCATTTTACAGGCCCAGCATTTCACCGACGGGGCTGAAGTTGAGGAGGGCACGGTATTGTTCGAGATCGAGCCCGATCAGTACCAGGCCAGCGTAGCGGTGGCCGAAGCGGCTGTGGCAAGTGCCGAGGCAACCCATCAGCGTGCCGCGCAATATCTGAAGCGTCTGCAGGGTATGAAGCGGGGGGAGGTCTCGGATTCTGATCGTGATGTTGCTGCTGCCGATGAGCAGCGGACCAAAGCACAGGTGGAGCAGGCCAAAGCGCAATTGCAGCTGGCGCAACTCGATCTTGACTATAGCCAGATCACCGCACCGCTGAGCGGGCGTATGGGCAAGGCCGAATTCAGTGTCGGCAATCTGGTGGGGCCTGACAGCGGCGTGCTGGTAACGCTGGTTCAACTCGACCCTATTTATGTCAGCTGGACGATCAGCGAACGCCTGATCACGGCGTTTATCAAAAAACGGCATGATGCGGGGGAAGCGATTGGCAAGAATCGATATTTTGTCCCGACAATCCGGCTCTCGGATGGTGAAGTGTATCCACACCAGGGCGAGATCACGTTCATTGATAATAAGGTGGATGATCGCACCGGCACAGTGGCGTTGCGTGCCACCTTCCCCAACCCGGACAAGCTGTTGCTGCCGGGGCAGTTTGTTACCGTACTGTTACAAAGCCAGGCCTCCGAGCGGAAACGAGTCGTGCCGCAGGCGGCGATACAGCAGGACCAGGCCGGTTATTACGTGCTGCTGGTGAACGCACAAAATCAGGTCGAGCAACGGCGGATTACTGTTGGCGAACGTGATGGTCTGGACTGGATCGTTGAAGATGGCCTGCAGGTGGGCGAACTGGTGATCTATCAGGGCGTGGAGAAAGTGCGCGCCGGGGGCACCGTCAATCCCACCGTGACTGAACCTGCTGACCCGGCCGGACAGGATTCAGCGCTATGTTCAGTCTGTTTTTTATTGACCGGCCGCGTTTTGCAATCGTAATTGCCATTGTCACCGTGCTGGTGGGCCTGATTGCCATCAATACTTTGCCCATTGCCCAGTATCCGCCTATTACACCGCCGCAGGTCGAAGTAACCGCCAGTTATCCGGGTGCCAGTGCTGAGGTCATCGAAACCACTGTAGCCAGTGTGATCGAAGCCCAGGTTAACGGCGTTGACGGTATGGTGTATATGTCGTCGACCAGTGCTGGTACCGGCACTTATACCCTGACGGTGACCTTTGCCTTGGGCACTGATGCGGACATCGCCGCAGTAAATGTACAGAATCAGGTCTCGCTGGCTGAATCGCAGTTGCCCCAGGATGTGCTTGACCAGGGTATCACCGTCAAGAAAAAATCCTCCAGCATGTTGCAGGTGTATGCGCTGTATTCGCCGGATCAGAGCTATGACCAGCTGTTTTTGTCCAATTATCTCAGTATCAATATTCTGGACACACTGGCTCGGGTGCCAGGGGTTGGCAGCGTATCGCAGTTCAACGGTCAGGATTACGGTATGCGTATCTGGCTGGACCCGGATCGGATGGCCAGTCTGGGCCTTACCACCGAAGATATCACCGCTGTGGTGCGCGACCAGAATGTGCAGGCTGCTGCCGGCCAGATCGGCCAGGCACCGAGTGCGCCGGAACAGCAATTTCAGTATACCGTCAGCGCGGAAGGGCGGCTGCAAAGTGTCGAGCAGTTCGAGCGTATCGTGGTGCGGGCCGGTACCGACGAAACCATCCTGCGACTGGCCGATGTGGCACGGGTCGAACTCGGTGCCAAAAGCTATAGCGGTTTTTCCCGTTATAACGGTCAGCCGGCGGCGGTTTTCGCAGTTTATCAGTTGCCCGACGCCAACGCACTGGACGTGGCTGGCGGCATTGAGGCTGAACTGGAACGGCTGGCTGAGCGGTTTCCGAATGATCTGGCGTACGATCTGGTGTACGACACGACCGAATTTATTCGCGTATCGCTCGATGAGCTGGTTGAAACCCTGTTTATCGCTCTGGCGCTGGTCATCTTTGTCGTGTTTATCTTTTTGCAGGACTGGCGCGCCACGCTGATCCCGACGCTGGCAATTCCGGTGTCGCTTATCGGCACGTTTGCCGTGTTCAGCGTGATCGGCTTTTCGATCAACACGATCACCCTGTTCGGACTGGTGCTGGCTATCGGCATCGTGGTCGATGATGCGATTGTTGTCATTGAAAACGCACAGAGACATCTGGACGATGGCCTGTCTGCGGTTGAAGCCGCGCGAAATGCGATGCGGGAAGTGTCCGGGCCGATCATTGCCACAACCCTGGTATTGCTGGCGGTATTTGTGCCGGTGTCCTTCACGCCTGGCACAGCGGGTCAGTTGTATCAACAATTTGCACTGACCATCGCCGTCTCCGTGGGTATTTCTGCGCTTAACGCACTGACCCTGAGCCCGGCCTTGTGTGCGACATTGCTGAAACAGCGACAGGGGCATCAGCCAGCGGCCCCGTTCCGGCTGTTTAATCGCCTGTTTGATGCCACCACACGCGGCTATACCAGTGTTGCCACCCTACTGATTCGACGCTTGAGCGTAACACTGCTGCTGTTTATAGCGCTGACGGTGGTGGTTTTTGTGGTGTTCAGCCGCATGCCCTCGGGCTTTATTCCGGACGAAGACCAGGGCGCTATTTTTGTAAACTTTCAGTTGCCGGACGGCGCTTCCCTGCAGCGCACGGATCGCCTGATCGCCGAGGCCGAAAAAACCATCAGTGCGATGCCCGGTGTGGCCAAAGTCATCGTGGTAGGCGGCACCTCGCTGCTCGCCGGTGCAGGTGCCAACCTGGGTATGGCGATTGTGCAGTTACAGCCCTGGGATGAGCGCACTACGCCGCAGACGTCCGTGAAGGGTATTTTGGCACGACTTTGGGGCGAACTCAGCAGCATGCCGGGTGCAACCATCATTCCGTTTGCGCCGCCCGCTATTCAGGGGCTGGGTACAACCGGTGGCTTCGAGATGGCACTGCAGGATCGCAGTGGCGCAGACCCGCAGGCCCTGGCAACAGCATCGCGTGCACTGATTTATGCTGCCAACCAGGATCCGCGACTGCAGAATGTTTATACCACGTACTCTGCCGCAGTACCGCAGGTCGCGCTGGAGATCGACCGCGAACGGGCCCAGACGCTGGGCGTCAGCATCAGTGCCATCTTCAATGCGCTACAGGCTAATCTGGGTTCACTGACGGTGAATGATTTCAATCAGTACGGTCGGGTATATAAAGTCGTCCTGCAGGCCGATACCCGCTTTCGCGATAACCCCTCCGATATCGGACGGCTTTATGTGCGCAGCAGCAACGGTGATATGGTGCCGCTGTCGGCGCTGACCACGCGCTCGGCAGGCCTGGGACCGGACAGTCTGAAGCGCTACAACCTGTATCGCTCAGCTACCATCAATGGTTCACCGGCACCCGGCGTCAGTTCCGGCGAGGCACTGAACGCACTGGAACAGATTGCTGCCACAACACTGCCGGCTGGTATGAGTTACGAATGGTCGGGTGCCTCACTGGAAGAAAAACAGTCCTCCGGGATTGGCATGTTATTGGCGCTGTCCCTGCTGTTCGTGTTTTTGTTCCTGGTGGCCCAGTACGAAAGCTGGGCGATACCGGTGCCGGTGTTGATGGTGGTGCCGGTAGCCGTGCTGGGCGCACTTATTGCTGCGCTGATAACCCATCTCGGGCTTGATCTGTATGTGCAGATAGGGTTGATTGTACTGGCAGGCCTGGCGACCAAGCAGGCGATTTTAATCGTTGAATTTGCCAAAGAGCTGCGCGAGCGAGATGGGCTCTCGACCATAGCAGCAGCGACCGAGGCGGCCAGACTGCGGTTTCGCGCGGTGATCATGACCTCGTTCGCGTTCATTCTCGGGATTTTGCCGCTGGTGGTCGCGACTGGCGCGGGGGCGGGTGCCCGGCACTCTCTTGGCACCGTGGTGTTTGGCGGGATGCTGGCAGCGGCTATTTTAGGCACGCTGCTGGTACCCGCCTTTTATGCGCTGACGCAAACCCTGCGGGAACGTGGCACATCAGTGCCAGCGGTGCCAGTTTCGGGCCGGGATGAGACCGCTTCAGTTTGATTGTGGCAGATTGCTGCTGCTGATTTTATCCTGGCAGCAGCAGCGATAGTCACACTGAGAATTACTACTGGTATGGGAATGGTTAATAGATATTAAAATATCTGTTTATTATATCATCTTCATATTTAAAAAATAACTTCATCAAACACTACAATCAAGCATGTCATCCTCTTGCGTTCTATATAATTAGTAAACATACCTTTTCCCATTACACTTCTCTTTTTTACTCTGATATCCAAATGTGGTGAAAATCTTTTGAAAATAAATCTGTTTTCAGCATTTGCTTTCCTGTGCGGCACGGTACTCATGCAGCAGACGTATGCAGTAGGGTTCCAGCGTGCAACCGTAACTGCAGAAACACCTATCGATATCGGAATATGGTATCCATCGAGTGCTGCAATACCCAATGAAATCAACACGCCTTTCCGGCAAAAGCTCGCCATCAACGCTGATCCCGAAGGCGACAAGCTGACACTAATCGTACTTTCTCATGGTGATGGCGGTTGGATGGGAGGCCATGCGGATACCGCTCTGGCTCTTGCCGAAGCCGGTTATGTTGCTGTGGCCGTAACTCATCCTGGTAACAACTACGAGGATGAGAGCGCACCGCCCTCAAAATGGCTAGTGTCGCGGCCTGCGGATATTGTCGAAACCATTAACTACATGCTGACAAGCTGGTTTCATGCATCGCTGTTGCTGCCAGATAATATCGGCGTTTTCGGCTTCTCAGCGGGCGGTTACACAGCACTTGCTGCAGCCAGGGCAAAGCCAGACATTGATCGTACTCTTCAACACTGTGCGGTAGATCCAACCGAATTTGTTTGTCAGGTAGGTATGATTGACGAGATCGCAGCCAGTTCTTTTCGCAGCAGCAAGGCAACGTTGGCTTCTGATCCCCGCATCAGGGCGATCAGCATTGCGGCACCCGGTTTGGGTTTTGCGTTTGATCCGCAAGGATTGGCTAAAGTAACAATTCCTGTGCAAATTTGGTCCGGAGCGCTGGATGACCGAGTGCCTCATGCCAGCAATGGTCTTAATCTGGACAACTCGCTGCCTGAAAAAGCTGAAGTACACATCATAGAAGACGCGGGGCATTTTGCCTTTTTATCGCCGTGTAATCCGGCGCTTGAAAAAGCTAATCCCAGGATATGGCACATGGTTTGTGTCGATGCGCCAGGCTTTGATCGGAAGGCATTTCACAACGAAATGAATGCCGAAATCATCGCGTTTTTTGATCGTACATTACGAAAATAATCGTCGCTAAGCCTTACATCACATGAAAGTTACCAATAATATCGATCTTTGTATTGGCTAATCAGCGCACATCAGGTATTAATTAGCATATTAGGATTATTGCGAGACCGAGCATGGCAACAAACACCACCTGAAACCAACAGCAACCGGCAATTCATTTCTACGGCTACCCACTGGGGCAGTTTTCTGATCGAAAAAGAGGATCAGCAGATTATCGCGGTGCATCTGTGAGCCGGATTCCAATCCGTCAGCAATAGTCAGTCACTGCTGAATGCACTCGATCCGTCCAGCCGTGTACCGCACGGCCCATGATTCGCAAAGTGGTATCTGCAGAAACGCTGGCAGAGTGACGGTCGGGGCGCAGAGCAGAGCTTCCTTTTGTTGCGGTACCCTGATGAAGCGCTGGATATCGGCGCCGAGGCTTTGCAGCGGGTCCGCAACAATACGGTAACGAGTCGATTTTCGGTGGTTCCTACGGTTGGGCCAGTGCCGGTCGGTTTCACCATCTTCAAAGCCAGTTGCATCGTTTTCGAATGGTCTGGGCGGTTATGTATATTCGATCCAGTCCTATTCGACCGAAGGTGCGCAGGCCATTCTGCCGGCACGTTTTTGGCTGTACCTCGCATCAGCTGGATGGCGCAGACACCGCCGATGGAAGATATCCTGCAACATACCCGGCTGGTAGTCAGCTTCGGCGGCATCAGTATGAAAAATACGCAAAATCAACCAAGGCGGAATCGGCGATCACAGCGCTCGTGCCCAGTTACAAAAAAGCGCGGGAAGCCGGGTTAAGTTTATCAATATTAGCCTCGATGCGCGATGATGTCGCAGATTTTCTGGATGCGGACTGGTGGCCATGCCGCCCCAATTCGATGTCGCGCTGATGCTTCGGTCTGGCGCATACGCTGGTGACTGAGGATCGCAAATGACAGCGTTTCTGCGTCGTTATTGCGTCGGCTTTGAACAATTTGCCGAGTATCTGATGGGGCAGTCCGACGGCCAGCCGAAAGACGCTGCCTGGGCGGCCGAACGTTGTGATATCGAGGCCGAGCGCATCCGCCAGCTGGCCCGGCGACTGGCCGGTGAGCCTTGTTTGCTGTCTATCAGCTGGTCTTTGCAGCGGACCGAACATGGTGAACAACTTACTGGATGATCGGTGCCCTGGGTTGTCTGCTTGGACGGTTCGGGCTGCCGGGGCAGGGCGTTGGTTACGGCTACGGCTGTATTCATAATTTTGGTTTTGCCGGGCGGCAAACACTGCCGTTTAAAGTCGGCGAATTACCGCAGGGCGATAACTGGTCAAAACCTTTATTCCAGTGGCACGCATTGCTGATATGTTACCATCCGGGCGGCACCTACGCCTACAATGGGCAGACTCTGCAGTATCCTGATATTCAGCTGGTCCATTGGGCAGGTGGAAATCCGTATCACCATCATCAGGATCTGAACCGTTTGCGTCAGGCCTGGGCCAAACCGGAAACCGCACTGTGCATGATAATGTGTGGACCGCGACCGCGCGCCATGCCGATATCGTTTATCCGGCCACCACCGCGCTGGAACGTAATGATTTTGCCTGCGGTGGCTCGGATACTTATTTCACTCCCATGCATCAAGTGGTTGAGCCGTATGCCGAGGCCTGCGATGACTATGCCGTGTTTTCCGATCTGGCCGAACGGCTGGGATTTGCTGGAGTACTTCATCAGGCTGACAGCTATGCAGTGGGTCGAATATTTGTGGCAGGTTACCCGTCAGCGCAGTGCGGAGGCAGATATTGAATTGCCGGATTTCAAGACCTTCTGGCACGGCGGGATTTTTGCGGTTGATAAAAGCCAACTCAAAAAACCGAATTCATGCTGGAAAAAATTTCGCGCTGATCCTGCAGCTTTTCCACTCAATACCCCGTCGGGCCGGATTGAAATCTACCTGAGCGCATTGCCAGTTTCGGTTATTCTGATTGTTTAGGCATCCCGCCTGGCTGGAGGAACAGGAATTCTGGGGAGTCCCAGATCAGAGAAATACCCGCTGGCACTGGTATCCAATCAGCCCAAAAACCCGTCTGCACAGCCAGTTTGATCATGGTATTACCAGCCGTCAGTCGAAAAATTAAAGAACGGGAAGCGGCACGCATGCACCCACAGGATGCAGCGGCGAGGGATCAAGGATGGCGATATTATCCGCCTGTTTAATGATCGGGGTGCCTGTCTGGCCGGTGTTATGATTTCTGACCGGATTCGACCCGGCGCAATCGAACCGCCGACCGGTGCCTGGTATGATCCGCAAAATCCGGCTGAGCCAAACAGTCTGGAAGTGCACGGTAACCCCAATGTATTAACCCGCGATGCCGGTACATCCCAGCTCGGGCAGGCAACCAGCGCGCACAGTTGTCTGGTGGAAGTGGAACGGTTTGACCAACCATTGCCAGAGGTAAAAGCGTTTCGGCAGCCGGCGCTGGAAAGTGTTGAATAAATCGTAAATGCTGATCTGGAATAAGGGCAGTGTTGGGGTTTGCGTCGCAATGGAACTGATGCTATGCATAAAAAGATATTACTGTGCAGACGTTGTGATAATTCTTAAAAAAACCTTGTTAACTTAATAATTTAAACTAAAGCGGGGGTTGTCTTAGTGAAAGTAACAGACATCGAAACAATCTATGTAGATGAATACCCGAATCTGTTGTGGGTGCAGCTATACACCGATCAGGGTCTGATCGGATTGGGTGAAACCTTTTTTGGTGCTGATGCCGTAGAGGCACATATTCATGAATTTATCGCACCTTATTTGTTGGGTAAAAATGCCCTGGAAATCGAGCGTCACTCGCACCGGATGACAGGGTATACCGGGCGTGGTGGTTCGGGCGCGGAAATGCGTGCCACATCAGCTGTTGATATCGCACTTTGGGATTTATGGGGCCAGTTCAGTAATCAACCTATTTATCAAATGCTTGGTGGTGCTTCGCGAGATAAAGTGCGTGTATACAACACGTGTGCGGGATATCGGTATGTCCGTAAAGCTGCCGCCCAGGTGACTGCGAATTTTGGTTTGAAAGCTTCCAATGAAGGCCCTTACGAAGATTTGGAAGGCTTTCTAAACACAGCCGATGAGTTAGCGGAAAGTTTGCTGGCCATGGGCATCACCGGTATGAAAATCTGGCCTTTTGATTTTGCCGCAGAGGCCTCGGGTGGCACCTATATTTCCAACGGAGACCTCAAAAAGGCGATTGAACCCTTCGAGAAAATCCGCAAAGCCGTTGGCGATAAAATGGAGATAATGTGCGAATTGCACTCACTTTGGAACGTGCCGACTGCTAAGCGTATTTGCCGTGCCCTAAAAGATTTTGATCTCACCTGGATCGAAGATCCGGTTCGCATGGATCACCAGGACAACATTGGAAAAGTGGCGAATGCCACGGATACCCCGATCGCTGTTGGAGAATTACTGGGTGGGCGTGCCCAATATCGAGATTTGATTGAGAAAGCCGACGTTGGTTTGGTGATTATGGATATCGTTTGGGGTGGCGGGCTGACGGAAGCCCGTAAGATTGCTGCCTACTGTGATGCTCATAGTTTGCCCTTTACGGGTCACGATTGCACCGGCCCAGTGGCTTTAACGGCCTCCACCCACATGGCATTGCATGCGCCCAATACCTTCGTCCAGGAAATGGTACGAGCCTTTTATTACGGTTGGTATCAGGATTTCGTGACGGCGTTGCCGCCGGTCGAGAATGGTTTTATCCGCGCCCCGGACGGCCCTGGTCTTGGTTTAAAACTGAATCCAGAGGTCTTGAAACGTTCAGATGTGCGTATACGAAAAACGTCAGTAGGGTCAGATTAAGATTTGTGACTCGGGTTTGGCAGTGCTCATCGCAATGGCCGCATTGGATTACGACCTGGTTGTCTGCACTGCCAAACCGCTGAGCACAGTCCTGCAGTTCAAACCTCGGTCTCGACAGGTTGCTATTTCAACCAGACATATTGTCGAAAAAAACTTTCTAAAAACAGGAATATTTATAACTTCCACTAACTATCAATTAGTGGAAGTTATAAAAATACCGCTTTATTCTTGTCTCAACGCTCGGTCAAAGCCAGTTTGACTGCAAAGCCAGCAAAAATACCGGCGAAGGTTCGCTGCATCCAGCACGTAATCCGCTTTGAGGACAACACGTATTTGCGCATCGTATTCGCACCCAGGCCATAGCCGATAAAAACCACCAGGGTCAGCAGCATGAAAACCGCACTAAGCAAACTCATGCGCAGCATGGCATCTGTCGCGGCGGCAGGAATAAACTGAGGTAAAAATGCCAGAAAGAACAAGGATAGTTTTGGGTTCAGAATATTGATAACAGCGCCGCGCACAGCTATGACAGCCAGTTCGTGCCAGCTCGGCTCAGTTTGATAATCCGTCTTCTGCAAAGTCACAGCACTGGTTTCCCGCCATAAACCCCAGGCAAGATAAAGCAAATATAATACGCCCAGGAGTTTGATCAATTGGAATGCAAGCGCACTGGTATGCAGTAAAGCGGCCAGTCCCAGCAGACTGGCGAGCACATGTGGAATAATGCCGAATGTGCAACCAACAGCCGCAGCCACACTGGCACGTCCGCCGTACAAAATCGCGTTGGTGAGCGTATAAATAACGCCGGTTCCCGGAATCAAAACAACAACCAGAGCAGTTGTAAGAAATTCCAGACTGAGCGTATCGCTTGGATCGATCATGAATCAGCACTCTCTTATCGCTATTTCAGAGATGTTATCGTGTTTAGCATAAATTTGTGGTTCCTATTTGTTAGTGGCTGCTTTTATTGGGTTTTTATTGATAGCTCGGATTGTGTTTTTTGAGGGTAGTTAGCTGAGTGTTTATTTATAATTACAAAGAAGATGATATAAAACCTATTTTTTTATAGCTTGGGAGCGACAATTCAGTGGAGCAAACAACAGATTCCATCGACATAACACAGGTACGCGCAGACACTCCTGCCGTACAGCAGCGGTTACATCTCAATAACGCCGGAGCAGCGTTAATGCCGGCTTCCGTTGTGGCGGCAGTGGCCGATCATATTCAACTGGAAGCTCGCCTTGGCGGTTACGAGGCTGCTGCTGAAATGGCAAGTAGCATTGATAGTGTTTACGATGAAGTCGCTGCATTAATCGGTGCCCGGCGCGATGAAATTGCTTTGCTGGATAATGCGACAGCCGCTTGGGATCAGGCCTTTTACGCCCTGGAATTCAAGCCCGGTGACCGTATTTTGACCGCCCAGGCTGAATACGCAGCCAATTATGTCGCTTTTCTGCAACGCGCTCATCGAGACGGTGTGATCATCGACGTCATTCCAAACGATGAGAACGGTGCAGTGGATGTTACAGCGCTCGAAAATATGCTTGATGAGCGGGTTGCACTGATCGCGATTACCTGGATTCCGACAAATGGCGGGTTGGTTAACCCGGCTCAGGCAATAGGTCAGATCGCCCGCCGGTATAATATTCCTTACTTGCTGGATGCCTGTCAGGCGGTCGGGCAAATGCCGGTCGATGTGCATGAACTGGGTTGCGATTTTCTATCTGCAACCGGGCGGAAATTTCTGCGCGGCCCACGGGGAACCGGCTTTTTGTATGTTCGCAAAACGTGGCTTGAGACGCTGGAACCCGCCATGCTTGATCATTTTGCTGCAACCTGGGTGACTCGTGATACGTATGCACTGCGCCCGGATGCCAGACGTTTTGAAAACTGGGAAAACGCCTACGCCTTACGTTTGGGTCTAGGTGAAGCGGTGCGCTATACCCGGCACATCGGTTTGCCGGCCATCCAGCAGCGGGCCTGGGCGCTGGCGGATTATCTGCGTGATTCACTGGCTACTCTGCCGCAAACTCGACATTATGATTTGGGTGCAGAGCGCTGCGCAATTGTCAGTTTTTCTGTCGCTGGACTTGATCCGAATCAGGCCCAGCTGGCTTTGCGCCAACAAGATATTAATATCAGTGTTATCCCCCCATCCAGCACCAGACTCGACACCGAAGCCCGCCAGCTGTCCCCATTAATGCGCGCTTCACCACATTACTACAATACCAGGGATGAAATTGACCGTTTCATCACCGTGCTGGACACTTTATTATGCAATTGACCAGACACAAAAAAAGGGGCGTTGCGGTAGACCGGCAACGCCCCTTTTTTATTTAAGTGCTTCAGTCAGCCTTGTGCTGCTGATGCCCTGACATGCCATCTTCACGGGAGCGCACTGTCACATCAATAGTAGTCGTTCCCGCCTTTTCAAAGGTTAGTGTCAACGGATATTGCTGATCGATTTCAAGCGGATTGATTAGCCCCATAAACATGACGCAGACCGCTGCGGCTGGAACACTACCCTGCCTCCGGCAGGAATCTCAATCGAGTCCTGTTTCTGCATGGTCATAACATTGTTCTTTTTTGGACTCGTGCAACTCCACCCGCTTGGCGATGTCAGCACTGGCAGCAAGCAGGCGCTCAGACTCCGAGCCCTTGTTACGCAGCACCATATAAGCTGCCGCAACGGTTGCTGCACCAGGTGTGGGTGGTGACCAGGCATGCTCAATAGTAATATCGCCCACCTGAAACTCAGCGGCCTGTAACGTGCCTGCCAGAAGTGCCATAACTGCAAAAATACCGTACTTAATCATTTGTTTGATCCTTATTAACTATTAGCTGTTGATCGCGTTGTAACGTTCACGAATGCGGCGTAAATCATCTGCGAGCGCTGCTGGAGTGAACGGTGGCGTCAGCACCGCTTGCAGCTCGGCAGCAGGATTGATAAGTAACAGCGCTGATGAATGATCAACCAGATAGAACTCATTATCTGCTTCGGGTGGATAAATCTTGTAGTAAACACCGAGTGCTTTGGTCAATTTATCCAGCTCCTCACGTTCCCCCGTAGCACCGCTGAAAGCAGGATTAAAACTGCTCACATATTCCTTGAGCCGGGCAGGTAAATCACGGTCAGGATCAACTGATATCAACAGATATTCCGTATTTTCATCGGCTTTTTCACTGGCCAGTTGCTGCTGTGCCTTATTAAGCAGGGCCAGCGTTGTCGGACACACATCAGGACACGAGGTATAACCGAAATAGATAAAGGTCCATTTACCCTGCAGTTCGGCTTTGGTAAATGCCTCACCCTCATCGTTTACCAGCGTAAAATCCACCACAGGCTGCGGCTTTTTCAGGTAAACACCACTGACCTCAAGCGGTTGCATAACCTGACTGCTCGACTGCCATAGCTGAAAGGCAGCGCCCAAACCAATAATCACTACTGCTGCCAAACTCCACCAGACTGCACGTGGGACAGCACGACGTCTCGTCGGCTTTGCCATAACTTCACTCCATATAACAACACTGCGATCACTACACTGATTCGCGCCAGGCTGTTATTGTTTTCAACGTTCACATAGAAAAATTTCAGCCGCTTACGCAACTGATATAAACAACTGCCGAACAGTGCGGGAACACACTACTCAGCAGCTACTCTTTACTTATATTTGGAATGTCGCATAAAAAACAGAAAACCTTGACCCAATAGTCTGGCTTACTTTTTGTCTACGACGGGAATGAAATTAAGACGGGCGGGCCGCGAGGGGCATAGCGAATGGATATCTGTTCAAAACAAGCGGCATCGACCCATTCGATGTTGAGCAGACTGCTGTTGACCGGCTGCCGCAGCTGCAGTTCGGTACCAGGCAGCAAAGCCTTGTGACAGCCGGCAATATGGCAGACTGTACAGTGACTACCCGCCAAAGGATCAGGGTCAGATGAGTCTTCGGATGAAGAATCTGTCGCAAGCTGGATGAGCACACCGGCCGAAGGTGCATTAGCCGCTAAAGAAAATTCGTCTGTTGCGCTGGCTGATTTAGCGCGAGGCGTGGTGCAAATTGGCAGCCAATAGGCCGGCACCGCAGCACCAGATTGCGCCAGCGCTGTCTGTTGTAATAGTGGCAGGACGAGCTGGAACACCAGCGCATTCAACAGCAGCACGGCAACACTGATGCGTTGTCGCCGTAGCCGTGAAATTAGCGCTTGATGTCGCAAAACAATTACCTCAGAAACCATAAACAGGCCTCAGGATAGCAGCTCCTGAAGCACCAATTAATTATAATATCCCAAACAGCTCATCACTTGGAAACACGTAGTATTACTTATGCACGTTTTAAATTTTAGCCGGATGGGCGTCAGGTCAGCCTTTTGATCCTGCTGCTTGGTATGGGCGGCGGATTAGCCGATATATTGGCCGCCTCCCAAATCTGACTGCGAACACGCTTTTGAGCTGTTGCGCACAGATCCGGAAGCGGTTCCTCTGGATCAGTTATTAATCAGCTGTGAGCGTGCCGTCAGTGAACACCCTGATGATCCCCATCAGTTCTATCTGTATGGCAAGACACTCACCTATATCGCCTCGGACAGAAGCCGTTGCCCACTTCAGACAGGCTGCCACAGCTGCCCATCATCCGGCCCAGCATGAACTGCAGACCTGCTTTATCTGGGGTAATGGCCGTGGCGTACCGTATGATCCAGTCAGCGCCCGCCGCTGGCTGTTGCTGGCGGCAAACGGGGGTTATGCGCCGGCTCAGCGGCAACTGGCTCGGCTACTGCAGATTGGCGAGGGTGGTGAGCAAAATCAGGAACAGGCTTTTCACTGGTATCAGCAAGCCGCTGAGCAGGACGATACTGAAGCGCAAATCGAGCTGTCGCTTGCCTACCGGCGCGGTGCGGGCAGTCACCAGGATAATGAACAAGCCTTGCACTGGTTGCAGCGCGCGGCGCAAGCTGGCAGCCCCAATGCGCAATACATGCTGGCGATGGAATACTTTTCCGGCCAGATTGTCAGCCAGGATTACGCTCAGGCGCCAGCAGTGGATGCAGTTAGCTGAAGCCAATACATGGGGCCGCCGAACAGGGGTTTTTCAATAATGGGACCGTGTACTGAAACAGGGCAGCCGCAACTAAAACTATAACTAATTTATTGATGATAAAGATGATCAGCATGAATACGGTACAAATTGTTTGGCAATTTTTGAGGCAATCTTTTGGACAGCGAGACACAACAACTCTGCGAATCGCGCTGTTTTGCATCCTGCTGCTCCCTATCTGCAGCAACGCAGAACTGGGAGGCGATTTTACCCTGACGGACCATAACGGCCAGCCCTATCATCTGCAACAGGATCAGGGGAAAATCATTTTGCTGTCGTTTGGCTACACCAGTTGTCCTGATGTCTGCCCGCTGACACTGGCAGTGGTAACGGCAACATTGCGTCAGCTCGGTGAACGTGCGGCACAGGTTCGTCCGCTGTTTATCTCGGTCGATCCGCAACGCGACACGCCGCCGCTGTTAAAAAGCTATGTAGAGCATTTTCACCCGTCGATTATCGGCCTGACCGGAGAGTCTTGATGAATTGCGCGCCGTAACTGCCCAATTCAACACTACGTTTTTCCTATTCGGGCGATACCAGCAGTCAGACCTATACCGTCAATCACAACAGTAACCTGTTTGTGCTCGATCGCACCGGCCAGCTCTCACATATCATCCCTTTCGGGTTCCCGCTCGATGCCGTGCTGGAAAGTCTGGAACCTTTACTGGCAGCACCTTAAGCTTTTTTGCAGCCCGCAATTTGTAATGTTCCTTCATATAAAATCATAATTCCTGCCAGCACATTCACTGCCAATATCGTAGTCTTCAATGCCAACCAGGATGTTCTGCGACTTGAACATCCAGCACTGATCAACGACATGGAGCAGTTTTTATGAGCTTATCGGATTTTTTTGATCTACCGTCTGAGGTTGTATCGGCATTCTCAAAAGGGATTAACAATTGGATCAGCCACGTACGTATAGCGGTTAAGCACGGTATAACCGATGTTTTTGATTTAACCGATATTGTCTTTTTCCTTCATCACCCCGAGCGCCTGGGGCGGGAAATCGAAACCTGGGAACAGGATGCGATCAAGGCCTGGAAAGACATACAGAAACGGATTCTGGCAGAATTTCCGCAGCTGCGCGGTGGCTCGGACCCGGTACCTAAACTAAGCAAGGCGAAAGCCGAGAAAAAACTGGATGCGTATATTTTCGGACTGAAAACATCGCTGCTGTTTCTGAAGCCTGAAATCTTGCTGGTTTTGCGGGAAATCACGAATAAGGATCGCCAGCTACTCGCGATCTTTGGCTATCTGCGTTACCAGCACCGAAATCCTGGCGATATTTACGATATCTGGGCCTGGGATGACGACGAAATTGCCGAGTATAAAAAGTCAGCTGAGCGCAAGGTGGCTGCCAGCGCTTTGAACCAGGTCAAAAAATCCTTTAATGCCGATTCTGCCATGAAAAAAAAGGCCTTTAAATTATCCGTAGCCCCGCATGTCCGGTCACTGCAAAAACAAATCACAGCCTGGAATGGCAATAAGAGTGTGCTGACTATTGGGAAAAAACTGCGGACAATCCTGCTGCGCGAGATCCGCAAACCTATTTATCCGGACACTCCCAATGCTGCCGGGATTGTGCAACTGCATAAACGCCTGACTGCCGACTGGAAAAAAGGCACGCTTGCCAGCCCCACGAACGCAACACCGGGCCTGTCTTCACATGGGCAGATGAGGGCGGTTGATTTCCACGTTAAAAATGGCAGCGGTGTTAAGGTTGGGCATTCTGGTAATCCGCAGAACTGGCGGGATAAAGGCTTGTCCAGTGCGCTGAAAGACGCTGTGACCGAAGCCAATAAAGCGTTGGGCCGAACTGCGTTTAAAGGCCCTTTGCTGCGCCCCGACGAGCCTTGGCATTACACCTATATCCCCTAAGCCCTCAGCGCCGGTATTGTTGCCGCAGCCGGCACAAACTGCAGACAACAATCCAGCACAACACCCTTTCTATAGCAGGATTTTTTTTGTGAACTATACTTTTATGACTGCCTATCGACAAGGAACGTAATACAATCATGAGTATAGCAACAACGATCACTGCTTTTTCCAGCAAAACCACACCGGGTGCATTTAGCCATATCGCTCTTGCCGATGTAGTTTGCGGACTTAAAAAACGCACAGCAACTCCGGGAAGCATCCATCAGAAAGGTTCCAGTCTGTGCGGGCCCGCTTCGTTCTGGTATTGCATCTTAAAACGCAAACCACAGCTTTATGTAGACTATGTCACCCAGATGTACGATACCGGTAAAGCCAACGTTTTCAGTCTGATCAAAGAACCCGGCAGCGCCTGCAAAAATTTTAATCCTGGCAGCAGCATAAACCCGGTGGACTGGATAGCCTTGGCAACCATGCGCGATGCGGCCAATTTGATGACGCATTACAGCAAACCCAGCCAGGAGGTAGCGGGCGTCACCTTTCCGGGTGAGATGGCCAGTTGGTTTAAAGCAATTGGCTATGGCAAAGGTATCAATCGGACCCAATTATTTGGCGATATGGTCAAAAACCAATCTCATTTCGAACAAGCGTTCAAGCTGCGCCAACGGGGCTACGATGTGTGTTTATTAGTGGACCGTAACATCATCGAAGGCGATACCAATTGGTTTTCCATGGTACCGACGCACTGGGTCGTGCTCACGAAAGCGGTCAAACTGACCTATCAGCAGACTGATATCGAGGTATTCACCTGGGGCTCTGACACCTACAAAGTGTCGGCAAAAACTGATGATTTCCTGCGTTGTTATTACGGCTATGTTTTGGTAGGTCGATAACAGGCGCTTACGCAGCCCTAACCAGAAGGGTTTGCGCTGCCTGTTACGGTAAAAAAGAGCAGGCAGCGACCGGCCCAGGAATGGCTTCTAAATAGCTATTCTTCTAAATAGCTATTTAAGGTTGCACAGGCAAAGTATTCAAGTTTTCCAGATCATTGCTTTCCTTGCAGAACGCTGAGGATGGGTACAAATTCTCCGGGCACCCGGCTTTGCCTGGCCGGCATTGGCTGTTGATGTAAGTTGCCAGATCCCATGACTCCTGAGCCGTCAGCACGCCACCGCTGTGCAAAGGCATGTTGGATTTAATAAAACCTGCCAAATGAGTGCCTTTGGCACCGGGTTCTCTGGCCATTCCCGCACAGGCGTTATAAGAATCCTTGCCCCATAATGCGGGCCGATAATACACATCGTGTTCATAACGCCCCTCCCCGTTCGCACCGTGGCAGAACGCACACTTCTGGATATACGTTGCTTGTCCGTTTTCCGTATTACCCGTTAATTTCGGCAGCTGCGGGAAACCGCGAGGCGAGTCACTGTCAAACAGCGTGGCACGCTGAGCTGTTAACCATTCGGTGTATTCGCGCAGTGATTGCATGGCTTCGTTGGTCGAACAGGCATCATCAGTTTGGGTAATATCACACAAAGGTACGCCGTTCATACTGCGTGTGAAACAGCCGTTGATGCGTGCATACAGGCTTTCCGGATAGCTTAATAGTCCGGAACCATCCGGATTTTTAACAATGGCATAGGCTTTATCCATCTCGACCAGCCAGGATGCTGATGGATTTCGCCCTTCATCCAAATGGCAGGATGAACAATTCAGCTTGGCCTTAACCTTATCCGGCAATGTCTTATAGGTATTGTTCATCAGTGCAAAGCCTTTGAGCACAGACTCACTGGCTGTTTTAGCAGTAGGGGCCGGTAATACATGGGGATTTTTCTGGGCTGGAGATGCATTGTCCAAGGTAAACGTAAAATCAGCAGAGACAAAACGATCCAGGCGGGTGGAACGCGCCATGGCATGACAGCCCATGCAGCTGGAAGTCGGCTGTACAAAGGTTTCCAGGGTTGTATTGCCGAATAACGCTGGCAGCGGTGTAAAGACCGTTTCGGGTTGATTGGTGCCAGGCGGTGGCAGTATTGGCCATTGTGTATTAATTAATTGGTAGTATTGAAAAGCGCTGTTTCGTTCCGCCAAAGCCGCCTGCATGTTCTGATTTAATAACACCATATTATCGGTAGCCTGATTATTATCACAGGTTTGCGTATCAGGGATTTTTATACTCCGCACAACCTGATTGGGGACACCTGGTTTGGTTTGTTTATTGACAGCGCAGGGTTTACCGTTTTCCAGACAATTTTCCTTGTTAAAAGAAGCGGCAATGCCCGATGTGTTTTTTACATTATCGACTTGTTCAAAAGTAGACCACATCCACTGGGGTGCACTGTTTGTTTTTTCCATCACATGAAAACCCACCAGCCCTGCCGTCTCATCCCGGCAATTTTGCAAAGGTTCTGTATTCGTGGTTCTGGGGTCACAAACACACGCTTCTACAGTATAAAAATGCTTTTCCCTGGTTTCATTTTTTATGGGTAACCAGGCGGCTTTTATTAATATGGATCCTGCCGGAAAACGAACCTCGTTGACAATATTCTGATGATTCGCGTTGTATAACCTGTTGTCGAAAATATACTCAAAAGCCGTTTTGTTATAACGAATTTCATAACGTACTACAGCTCCATTCTGTCCGGTTAATGTGCCCGGCAAGGTTTTGTCAGCTTTTGTGGGTTGCAGGCTGTTATTAATATTGAGCACTTCAGATACTTTCTGGGTCCGGTACAGAATTTTTTTGTCACTGCTACCGGAACATCCCTCTGGCAAGGCCGGTGTTTGCTGTTGCCCGGTCCAGGATGCCGGCTGTTTACCGCCCGTTAAAAAAATCTCGTCGGTTTCTTTCCAAGATTCCCAAACCCGTTGCCGGTCGGCTGTTATTGGCAATGCCGCATCAGGTTGCCCCCTGCTTTCTGTGCTGGCAGGCCAGTTCAGCGCAACAAAAGTCTGCCAGGAAAATAAATCCGAGGCGCGTTGCCGATTATTGAAATTTTCCTGACTAAGCTTGCCTTGCACATCCACAGGCAGCAGACAACTGATTTGCACCGGATTAAACGCATAGTTATTACAACTTTTTCCCGTGAGCTGAACGGCTGACTGCGGCATATTACAACCGGCAGGATAGCCATCGGCAGGGCTGGTTTGTTCCTCACTTTCCGCTGCAGCTAAAGCTGTTGAAAACAGAAAGATAAATTCTAAGAACACGACAAGCGATAACTTATTCATAAGAACCCCTTTGAGATTTTCTACTCAGAATCAAATCTGCTGGAGGGCAATAAAAGCCATAGGCTTTGTGCAGATGAAGAGCCTGCAGTGATTGAAGTGGTTGGTACGCGGAAAATCCAGTGAACTCACTGACCAACTGTAGTAGACAGCTGAAAAATATCAAGCTGAGGCGTTATTTTCAGCTTCAATACCGCCGGAAATGAACGTGTTATTAACATCGAGTTCAGGATATTACTGTCAATAAGCGCTGATCGGCGATATTAATCTTTGCGAACTTCAGCCCGCACCGCGCTCACGCGATTGCGCAGTTGCAGGCACTAATGTCTTGCGCGCCAATGCCTGCAGGCGCTCCCAGGCTATGCGGCTAACCTCAACGCCCTGTGCCTGACTATGCACTGCACGCGAATGAAATACCTCGCGGGACATCAGCACAGGATGCGGCGATGCAGCCGGTAGAAGGCCCGGTTCCCGCGTACAATACGCAGACAGCGTAAATCCGCTGCCATCCAGCAACGGACTGATAGCGGTATCTGCCGCGGCGTGCAGGCAGACCCCGTCGGGTTCTACCACCAGACTGTATGGCCCTGCCTGCGCATTTTCCAGCGCAAAGCGAAAATGCCAGCCCTCGCGCGCATAAGCCACAGCCGCTGGTGCCAGATACAACGGCGTCGACAGCCCGTCAACCTTGAGTTGTCCAAACGATGAATCAGATGAATCACTGGCGCGGGCAAGCAACAAATCGACCAGCGGCGCTGCCAGTAATGCACCGGGTCGGTGAGCAAGTGCAATGGTTTCGCACTGAATTTCAGCCTTGCTGAAACAGCAATCTGTCCTGCCGTTGAGATGCGTCAACTCATTGCACAGCGCATCCAGCACAGCAAACTCACGCGCCACCAGCCAGACGCTGCCCTGCGCCAGATCGTTATCCAGTCCGGCGGGCACAGACGCACCTTCTGCCGCTTTCTGGCAGATATGGTAAAGCTCGTTCAAAGAGCGTCTCATGTCGCTTATCCCATTGAGTCTGCAAGCAAAGCTGAATCTTCAGACAAAACGGGCAGCACCCAGGCATCGGCATTATCAGACTTGAGCTCAGCAAAGCACGGCGCGCCCTGATACATTGTGATGCGAGTCCAGCGATCCGAGCGGGGATCAAATTTGACCGCGCCAAAAAACGACAGTTTGCAGCGTAAAAGATCTACCGCCAGGCACTCAGCAGCCAGCAGATTGTCGCGAATCTCCGCATAGGGATGTTTCGCTACCAGTTGCAGCCGGCGGATCAGGTAACGCCAGCGGGGCTGGCGCAGCAGGAAAACAGCAACAGACTCGGTCGGATCGGCAGCCGTGAGTTCCTGATACAGTTGCTGCACCTCGCGGGCAATATCGAGCCGCATTTCCTTGTCCGCGCCCGGTTCCTGATGGCGTTCGCCCAGGCGGGGTTCTTCTTTTTCCTGCGAGCGATACCAGAAAAAATGCTGGGCATCGGGTTGCGTAAAATCGAGTGCCAGTGCCCAGTCGTAATGCTGCTCGATCAGCGTACACAAAGCTGCCAGTTGCAAGGCCGGATTGAAAACAGGCATTTCCGGATCGGCCATAGTGTCGGCCAGCTCATCGACCAGCTCACCGTAAGGTTCGATCATCAAGCTATGCAGTAATTCCTGCATTTCCTCAGAGTACTGAGCCGCTGCCAGTGCCTGTAGGCGCTGCCAGGGATAACTACCGGTTAGCAGTCCGTCCTCATTCATCTGCCGGCTCAGATCACGCAGTTCCTGCTGCAATCGGGTGATCCGGGCTGCCTGACGGCTATCTCCGGTATGCCATTCAGCGACATGACTGACCGCCTGTTTGAGCAAACGAATAAAAGCCGCACGTTCGGCGGGTTCGGCGGCAGGTAATGCCAGCACACGGGCGATGGCTGTTTCGCGAGCGTATACCCAACGGTGGAACAAGCCTGGATGTGCAATCAGAAACGGTGCCATACCTAGCCCGGTGGAATTGCCAATACCAAAGCTGCGCCGCTGTCGGACTGCCAGCCGCACAGCCTGATCGGGCGCACGTTGCGCGGCGATGTGCTCAACCAGGTCAAGCGTAAATTCGCGGATCAGATAAACGGTCAGCATTTCAGCTTCGAACGGACGCCGGAATAAACCACCGGCAAAGGTATTGCTCAGATCAGACAGGCCAAATTTGCCATTGCCGTAAACGGCTGTAGTGCGCATCAGATAACCGACTGCGGCGATATCCTGCAGGTTTGGCTGATGCCCCTGCGCCAGGCAGTCCACCACGTATTCAAACAAGCGCACGCTTTTATTGGCACGGCTCAGGACACATTCCCTGGCACTGACCCGACCGGCCTCCTGTAATGGCACATTAGCCCGCAGACGCTCGATATCATCCGCGTCGGGCTCGCCAAGCAGCAATGTGAAAGTAGCGTCCCACTTTTCAGCTATGACCCGATCATTCCGCTCTTCCGGATCCAGCTGCCGGGAAAACCCCACCAGGCTGCAGCTCCCGACCGGCGTTGCAACCCGGTAGACCACCGTACCGTAACCGTCAGCGTCAAGCTCGAACAGCGCACGCGTCAGCCGCCAGTCTTCCTGGGCAATTCGTCGCAACAGACAACGCATAAAGCTCAGTCGGGTCTGGTGAAAACTGCCCAGGCGCTGCAGCCGCATGACGGTAGCTGGTGGGCGCAGTAGCTGGGTGGCTGTTCTGGCGGGCATGAGCATAAAATCTCCTAATTTTCTGCAGGCACAAACGAGCGTTCGAAAAAATCCAGCCAGTTTCGGCCCATGATGCGATCAACGTCGGAGACCGAAAACCCCACCTTGCGCAAGCCGGCGGCAAGCGTGCTGAAATCGCGGTTGTCGCGAAACCATTCGGGCTGTGGCGGAAATCCGGCGTTACCCTGACTGCCCTCGCCATAATCCACCGTACGGGTCCAGCGTCCGTTACGCATCCATTCGACCACACTGTCCGGCTGACCCTGGCACAGATCACTGCCGATGCCGATATGCGCAATCCCCAGCAGTTCGGCGGCCTGCGCCACCATCGCACAGAAATCCTCCAGCCGGCATTGCGATTTGCCTTTCAGATGATGCGGATACAGACTGAAACCTATCATGCCGCCGGAGCCGGCCAACGCCCGCAACACAGTGTCTGATTTATTGCGCAAAGCAGGGAACCAGAAAGCCGGATTGGCGTGGGTTATAGCGATGGGTCGTTCGGACAGTTCGATAGCTTCCAGAGTGGAGCGTTCAGCGCTGTGCGACATATCGATCACCAGCCCAACCCGGTTCATCTCTTTGATGACCTCTTTGCCCATACGGGTTATGCCGGGGTCTTCGGCCTCATAACAGCCGGTCGCCAGCAGACTCTGGTTGTTATAACTCAGTTGCATAAAGCGCGCACCTAACTCGTGCAGAACCTGCACCAGACCGATGTCGTCCTCAATGGGTGAACAGTTCTGAAAACCGAAAACGATGCCGGTGCGACCTTCCATTTGTGCGCTGCGCACATCTGCTGCTGTTTTTACAGGTCGGATCAAATCGGCATGTTGCTCAAACAAGCGGTGCCAGCGACTGATATTGGTTACAGTCTCGCGGAAATTTTCCCAGTAGCAGATCGTGACATGAACGCAGTCCACGCCACCCTCACGCATCTGCTGGAAAATTTCGCGCGACCAGTTGCAGTATTGCAAACCATCAATGATTACGGGTTTGTCCATCGCCGCCCTCCCCTTCAGTGCTTTATTCTTTTTAGTTTCAACTTTGTGCGAGCCGATGTCGACCTCTGACCGTTAATATCTCAGCAGTCGCTGATCACAAAAAACAAATGAAATCGATTCGCATTTACATTGATAGATGACTATTTTCTGGTAAAATTCAGCCATCGCCTCCTCATTGCTCTGTTGTCACACGCTGTGTACCCGATGAACCATAACCGATATTTCTCCCTGCTGATTTACACCCTGTTTTTTTGTACTTTAGCGAGCGCCGAAACGCCCCCGGCAGTACTCCCGACCGCCTCCCCTGTATCTGCCAAGATTTCCGAATTATCCCGCGAAGCCCTGGGACAACAGCTATTTTTTGATACTCGCCTGTCGCAGCGTCGTACCCAGTCCTGTGCCAGTTGCCATGTTCCCGGCAATGGCTTTGCTGATCCGCGTGATAATAGTGTTGGCGGCGCTGTCTCGCTGGGTGATGACGGGATATCACTGGGAGACCGCAACGCACCGACAGCCGCCTACGCCAGTCTGGCACCGCCTTTTCAGCAGCGTGAGGGAGACTATATAGGCGGTCAATTCTGGGATGGACGCGCCTTGAACCTGGCAGAGCAGGCGGCCGGGCCGCCGCTGAACCCTATCGAGATGGCTATGCCGGATAGTGCTGCGGTAGCGGCTCGGCTGCAGGAAAATCCCATTTATGTTGCCGCCTTTAAAGCGCTGTACGGAGACACCGTTTTCAGCAATCCAGACACCGCTTATACCGCCATGGCGGACAGTATTGCAGCGTTCGAGCACACTGACTTCTTTGCCCCTTTCGACTCTAAATATGATCGCTATTTGAAAGGAGAATATCAGCCGACACGCCAGGAAGATCTCGGGATGACGCTGTTTTTTTCGCAGCAGTTCACCAACTGCAATCTCTGCCATCAGTTGAAAAAGCGTCCCATGGCGGCGGGGAAACTTTTTCAGTACCTACCACAACATCGGCGTACCCACCAACCATGCTGTGCGTCAGCGCAACGGGCTGGCGGTTGATTTTACGGATGATGGCCTGCTGGCAAACCCGAAGGTCAATGACCCCGCGCAACGTGGCCGGTTTAAGGTGCCCACCCTGCGGAATGTGGCCGTAACCGGCCCCTATATGCATAACGGTGTATTCAAAGACCTGCGCACGGTGGTGCTGTTTTACAACAAATACAACACCCGCAGTCCCAAACGCCAGATCAACCCGGAAACCGGTCAGCAGTGGCAGGCTCCCGAAGTGGCTGAGAACCTCTCGCTTAAAGAGCTGGAAACCGGACCGGCGCTGGATAATCGCCGCATTGATGCCCTGGTCGCGTTCATGAAAATGTTAACCGACCAGCGCTATGAACACCTGCTCGAAGAACAACACTAGCACGCGCTATACCCTTACTTTAAGCAGGTAAGAACGGATTTATGGGTCTGTTACCACTGGGAATAAGGCAGGAAATTTACTGCAAAATACGGCAGACTAATGCTTCAATTGTCGAGGCATTCACTCAAAATGGCGATGAAAATTAATAGCAAGCCCTTCCAGGTCAAAGAAAACGAACATGTCAATCTGGCTAATCGGCCCACGCGGGTAGAACCTTTCTATAACTCGAAGAAACAATACAATAATCGCCTGAAAAATCAGATACAGGAATTAAGTAAAAAGCAGCAACTTCACTATGCCTCTGATCGGTACTCAATATTACTGATTTTTCAGGCAATGGACGCTGCGGGCAAAGATGGTGCTATCAGGCATGTCATGTCAGGTATCAATCCGCAGGGGTGCCAGGTATTCAGTTTCAAGCACCCCACGCCGCAAGAACTGGATCACGATTTTCTTTGGCGCACGACCCAGTGTCTGCCTGAACGAGGCCGGATCGGGGTTTTTAATCGTTCCTATTATGAGGAAGTGCTGATTGTCAGGGTGCATCCGCAGATACTGCTCAGTCAGAAATTACCGGCCGAGAACTTCAACCTCAACGACATCTGGCAGGAACGCTATGAGTCGATCCTCCATTTCGAGAAACACCTGCACAGAAACGGCACCCGCATCCTTAAATTTTTCCTGCATCTTTCCAAAGAAGAACAGCGCAAGCGGTTTCTCGCCCGCATAGAAAAGCCGGAAAAAAACTGGAAATTCAGCCGCGCCGATATTAAGGAAAGGGAATACTGGGATCAATACATGCAGGCCTATGAAGCCTGCCTGAGTGCAACCAGCACCAAAGACGCGCCCTGGTATATCGTCCCTGCCGATGACAAGAAAAATGCCCGTTTGATCATTTCCCAGATTATTCTCGACATGTTCGAGTCGCTCGACATGCACTACCCTGTCGTCGACGACCAGCGCAAAGCAGAATTATTAACCATCC
>JAWKZG010000014.1:0-184525 GCA_041396125.1 Gammaproteobacteria bacterium
GACCTAAGCTTGCAGCTATCGGCAAAGCTACGGCACGAGCTTTATGCCAGGCGGGTCGGGCACCGGATTTTCTGCCGGCGCAAGGTAATGACAGTGAAGCCCTGCTGGCTTTACCTGCATTGCATCAGGTCAAAGGCTGGCGTGTGCTGATCGTGCGCGGTGTGGGTGGTCGCGAAACGCTGGCCGAAACCCTGCGCGCCCGTGGTGCCAGTGTTGAGTACGCTGAAGTGTATCAGCGCACAACACCGAAGGCCGATCCGCAGACCTTGATCGCACGCTGGCAACGCGGTGAAATCCATGCCGTAACAGCAACCAGCAATGAAACCTTGCAGAATTTATACGACATGGTGGGCACCGACGGTCGCGCCGATCTATTGGCCACACGTTTGGTCGTAGTTAGTCCGCGCGCGGCTGTACTGGCCCGACAACTGGGCTTTCGTCAGCCTGCGCAAGTGGCTGCAGAAGCGGGCGATCAGGCCCTGCTGGAAGCTTTGCTACGCTGTTTTGGAGAGTCCTCAAAGCCCTAAGCGCTGCATTTGCCCGGCCGGGTAGCGTGTGCTTGCTATCAACATGCTCATATAGGCTCAGCCCAGGGTCAACGCTTGTAATCTTGGGGTGCCTAATTGACGGGTTTACAGGGTGTTTTGCTGCTGCAGGGTAGATAAAGCAAGTAGTATAAAACCAGGTAGCAGCCCTCTTCATATAAGCAGAAGAGGGCTGGTTTGTAATCAGGTAACCGTGATGGAGATTTCCCCAATTCCGGCAACGCCGCCGTTGAGCTTGTCACCCCGATTGACCGGGCCGACCCCGGAGGGCGTGCCGGTATAAATCAAATCGCCGGCTTGCAGCGTAAACAGGCCGGACAGGTAGGTAATCATTTCGGGGATTTTCCAGATCAACTGGTTCAGATCACCTTCCTGGCGCAGTTCACCATTAATTTCCAGCCAGATGCGACCCTGATCCGGGTGGCCGCTGCTGCTGGCGGGTACGACCTCGCTGCAGGGAGCGCTGTGTTCGAACGCTTTGCCAATTTCCCAGGGACGGCCCATTTTTTTCATGACGCCTTGCAGGTCGCGGCGGGTCATATCGATGCCGACCGCGTAACCATAAATATGATCCAGCGCCTGCTCGAGTGGGATATCCTTGCCGCCTTTACCCAGCGCCAGCACCAGTTCAATTTCGTGATGTACATCGCTGGATTTGTCGGGGTAGGAAATTCGCCACCGCTAAGTACCAGAGTGTCCGGATTTTTGAAAGAAAAACGGATCCTCGCGGGTCGGATCATGTCCCATTTCAACCGCGTGCGCGGCGTAGTTGCGACCGACACAGTAAATCCGGTGGACCGGGAATAAGTCACTGGTGCCGCGTACCGGTAACGTCGGCAGGGTGGGTGCTGGGACGACATAAGCCATTTTCTGCTCCTATTAAAATTTAAAATTCAGATTTTACTTTAAAGGGAAGTCAGGATTACTTGCGGCGACTGGGTATTACTCTAATGTTCCGCTGCAGGTTCTTGTATAAAATTTGAACCGGCGTTGAAAGATTCACGCCGGCGCGAGTGTCCAGCACAATAATCCAGACCGCGAATAATACCACTGTGGCCTAACGCACAGGAGCCTTAACCGTACCAGGCTGACCATAGCAATCGCAGGGCCAGCAGCGTCAGTATGGTCTGAAAGCCACGGATGAAAAATTTTTCCGGTAAGCGGTTCAGCACATACCGTCCCGCTATCGTGCCGATAAAACCCGATCCAATCATAAGGCCCAAGAGTAGTAGCCAGGGACCATAGTTGAATCCCAGTAATCCGAAGGCCAGCACTTTAAGGCTATGCTGCAGGCTCATGCACATAGCGTGAGTGGCGACAACGTGGTGACGGGGGAAGCGTACGGGCGATAAAAACGCTGCCAGCATAGGTCCGGTTGCGCCCACGAACATGGTACAAAACGTCGCCACTGCACCAACCGGGGCAAAACCCCACAGCGGAATATTGGCTGGCCGCAGCCGAGGTGCCCACACGGAGTAAAGAATAAATACGGCCAGTAAGAATTGCAGTGTCGTAACCGGCAGTGCAGTAAACGCTATAGCGCCGGCAGTGCAGCCGATGATCGAGCCAAGTGCGAAAGGGCGGACAATGTCCCAGCGGATATCTGCCCGCAACAAGCCGGCTCGCCCGGCATTGGAACCGATCTGCACAACCCCGTGTACGGGTAACACCACCAGTGGCGAGGCGACGCTGGCCAGGACTGCCAGCAAGGCCACACCACCGCCAATCCCTATTGCAGCTGTCAGGGCCGAGGTAAAGAAACTGACCGTGATCAACAGTAATGCTGTACTAACGCTGATGTCAGGAGGTAAAAAGGAAAGTGCGTCGGGCATCTTGGTTTAATGGCTTGTTCAATGAAATATTGGTAATGACAGGGTGAACCCTTCAAGTTCACACCTGGGCGGCCGACTAAAGACCTCTGAATTCAACTGGCTGATCTGGTTTGGCATCAGGCAGGGATTTTGGTGTACAGCAGAGATTAAGATCAGCAGGCGCTCAAATTTATCGGATCGGATATTATCAACGACCTGTTTTCTTTATCTAGCATAATTTATCCGGAGGATATATGGATTCCCATTTCGACGACCTATGCAAGCGTGTCTTGAAATGGCTCGCCGACAATGGTGCACCGTTTGACTGGCGTGATATTGACGGCTCTGACGAACCGGAATTTTTAAGCTGCCTGCAGCAAATGGAAAAGGAAAAACTGATTGTGGCCGGTTTTCGTATATCCGGTCGATTGGGTGATCAGGGTCGGATCGTTTTTGCCCGTGTTTCGGGAATAACCCCGCAAGGGCTTGAGTATCTTAATGCGGAGCAACCTGCGAATACAGTCGACGAGGTCGGTAGTTTGGCTGGCAACAGCAGTCTTGATGCCTTACAGCAGTTGCAGCTTGCGCTGGCCGAACAATTGAACCAACCGGGTGCGTTACGCTTGAGCAGTGAAGCGCTGGCCGCTATCCGCCGAACCTTGCACAACAGTGCAGGTAAGCACGCTAATCAGGCGCAATTATTAAATCACGGGCTGACAACCGTTGATGAAGCCGCTTTGAACAATCTGCTGATCAAATGGATTGCGTACTCAGTGCGAACCGCCAACACCGCGAGTATCGCTGTATTGCTGGGGCGCCTGGCCGCCACTGGCAAGCCGGACGTCAACTAAGTCTGGCGTGCTCTGGGCGTCTGGCTGTCCGGCGCGAAATCGAAGAATCATAAAACAGATGTTCCGAGGCCAAACCCTGAGTGAAAAACGCGCTTTTGGCCGCCTCAATCATGGGTGGCGGCCACTCATATAAACCTCATGGCCGCTCAGGTCTGGGTAATCTGCGGCAACAGCTGTATGCACAAAACCGGTTCGGCCCGTCCAGTCGTCTTCCGGTTCGGCTTCTGATAAGACCGGGGTGTAGCTGAAATTCGGATATTGCTCAGCCCAGGCGGCAGGCAGCGCGTTCAGGTACAGATCCTGTCTGGCACGAGCTCCCCAGTAAAGGTGAACCGGACGCTCCAGACCTTTGTAGAACAGGTCTTCCAGGATACCTTTCAGGGGCGCAAAACCGGTTCCGCCACCCACCATAATGATCGGTCGCTGGGAGTCCTCGCGCAGAAAGAACGTGCCTAACGGCCCCTGAAATCGCATGATGGCTTTTTCCTTCATGCTGTTGAACACAAAGCCGGTAAACTCGCCATCGGGTACCAGGCGGACGTGAAGCTCCAGAAATTCGTCATTATGAGGGGCGTTGGCCAGTGAAAAGCTGCGGCGGCGGCCGTCACGCAGCAGAATATCGATGTACTGACCGGCTAAAAACAGCAGTCGCTCATTGGCGGGCAGTTTGAGAAACAATTGCATAACATCCGGAGCCAGTTTGTTCAACTGCATGACACGACAGGGCAAAATCCGGATTTGAACGTCGTTGACAGCATCGATTTCACGCGCTTCAATAACCAGATCAGTCAGTGGATGGGCCTGACAAAACAAGGCTTTGCCCTCAGCCCGCTCCTGTTCGCTCAACGCGGCCGGTCGGCCCTGGGTATAACTCACCGTTCCTTCGCACACCTTGCCCATGCAGGAACCGCAGGTGCCGCCACGGCAACTGTAGGGTAATACATGGCCACTGCGCAGTGCCGCGTCGAGGACAGTTTCACCGTCTTTGACGATAATCTCGTGACCTGCCGGATTAATCGTTACCTTGAATGTCATCAGCCCAACCCATTATGTCTGGAAACGCCCTGAAACAGAGCATTGTCGCTTATTCACAGCGGAATATCCATATGCGCCCGGTCACGCTCA
Organism: Gammaproteobacteria bacterium; assembly: GCA_041396125.1. GTDB lineage: Bacteria > Pseudomonadota > Gammaproteobacteria > Competibacterales > Competibacteraceae > JAWKZG01. The sequence continues at coordinate 4,333 of JAWKZG010000014.1, forward strand.
ATCCAGACCAAGTTCCGGCCAGATCAGATCGATGCGCTGCCTGATTTCATTGCTCATGCGGATAGGACGGCCCCATTCGCGCTGAGTTTCCCCCGGCCATTTGTTGGTGGCGTCAAAGCCAATTTTAGAGCCCAGGCCAGATACGGGAGAGGCGAAATCAAGATAATCGATCGGCGTGTTCTCGATGGTAACGGTATCGCGGGCGGGATCCATGCGGGTAGTCATGGCCCAGATCACATCGCGCCAATCACGGGTATTGACATCCTCATCAACCACAATAACAAACTTGGTATACATGAATTGGCGTAAAAAAGACCACACCCCCAGCATGATTCGCTTGGCATGGCCGGGGTACTGCTTTTTGATGCTCACAACGGCCAGCCGGTAAGAGCAGCCTTCTGGTGGCAGATAAAAATCCACGATTTCAGGAAACTGTTTCTGCAGAATCGGTACGAACACTTCATTCAGGGCGACGCCCAGTATCGCGGGTTCGTCGGGCGGGCGGCCGGTATAGGTGCTGTGGTAAATCGGATCGCTGCGGTGGCTGATACGCTCTACGGTAAACACCGGAAATTGATCCACTTCATTGTAATAACCGGTGTGATCTCCGAAGGGGCCTTCCGGCGCTGTGTCGTCGGGGTGAATAACACCTTCCAGTACGAATTCAGCGCTGGCCGGTACTTGCAGATCACTGTTGTGGCAGCGGGCAAGCTCGGTGCGAGAGCCGCGTAACAAACCCGCAAACGCATATTCTGACAGGGTATCGGGGACAGGCGTGACCGCGCCCAGAATCGTGGCCGGATCAGCGCCCAGAGCAACGGCTACGGGAAAAGGCTCCCCGGGGTGCAGACGCTGCCAGTCGCGAAAATCCAGCGCCCCGCCCCGATGGGCCAGCCAGCGCATAATAAGCCGGTTTGGGCCGATCAGCTGCTGGCGATAGATGCCCAGGTTCTGGCGGCTTTTCTCCGGACCTTTAGTAATCACCAGGCCCCAGGTGATTAAAGGCCCGGCATCCTCCGGCCAGCAGGTTTGCACGGGCAGGCGCTGCAGATCGACGTCCTTGCCGGTCAGCTGGTGTTCCTGGCAGGGCGGATTACTCACGGTTTTGGGGGCCATATCCAGCACTTTTTTAAAGACCGGTAATTTCTGCCAGGCGTCTTTCATGCCTTTGGGCGGATCGGGTTCCTTGAGAAACGCCAGTAATTTACCCACTTCGCGCAGTGCGCTGACCGATTCGGCACCCATACCAAGTGCAACCCGTTCGGGTGTTCCAAACAGATTTGCCAGTACCGGGACAGTGTGCCCTTTGGGGTGCTCGAACAATAGAGCAGGGCCGCCGGCGCGCAGAACCCGGTCGCAAATCTCGGTCATTTCCAGTTTTGGATCAATACTGGCTGTAATCCTTTTGAGCTGACCCATGGCTTCCAGTCGGGTGATGAAATCGCGTAAATCTTTATAGTGCATGAGAACGGAGTGGTATCAGTGTTTAGGTTAGGCTGAATTGTGGTGGCACGCTCATATTGATGCAAGTCGCAATCAAATCAGCGCTTCCTGCCAGGGATACTTTGATTTCACGCATTGCAAGGGATGACTTTCCGTAGCAGGTACCGTAGGATTAATTTTTTTGATCGAGAGAATCACTGATGATTCGCAGTATGACGGCATTTGCCCGCAGTGAGCGGGTGTCCGAGTGGGGTACCATCACCTGGGAGCTACGCTCTGTTAATCACCGCTATCTAGAGCCTTATATCCGGATGCCGGACAATTTTCGTTTGCTGGAGCCCGAAGTTCGTGAACGACTTAATCGCTATCTGAGCCGGGGCAAAACGGAATGTAGTCTGAAGTTTCAACCTGCCGGTGCATCACTGACAACCATCAGCCTTAACCGGCCGTTGACGCAAAAGCTGGTCGAGGTGGCACAGGAACTCAAGGATATCCTGGGCAATGACGATCAGTTGCGCTTAGGTGAACTGATGCGCTGGCCAGGTGTGGTCAGTGATGCCGAGCCGGATCTGGGACCCTTGCAGGTTCAAATCCTCGATGCCTTGGAACAGGCGCTGAAAGATCTGGTCGCGACCCGCACGCGTGAAGGTGAACGTATCGGTGAAATGATTCAGCAGCGCTGTACACAAATGGCAGAGCAGGTGCAGCAGGTGCGACAACGTCGTCCTGAGGTGCTGGCCAGGCAGCGGGAAAAGCTGCAGGCACGGTTGAATGAGCTGGCCGCTAAAGTAGATGCTGATCGTCTTGAACAAGAACTGGTCATCGCTGCGCAGAAACTCGATGTGGATGAAGAACTGGATCGGCTGCAGGCCCATTTGCAGGAAATCGAGCAGGTACTGAAACGCAAAGAACCGGTTGGGCGGCGGCTGGACTTTCTGATGCAGGAGCTGAATCGGGAAGCCAATACCTTGTCATCCAAATCCGCTGACACTGACACCACCCGGTCAGCAGTGGATCTGAAGGTATTGATCGAGCAGATGCGAGAGCAGATTCAGAATATCGAGTAATGCTAACGATAGTGATGGTGCAAAACAGAATTGAGGCAGATGAGCGGAGCAGGGCAGTTATTTATTATCGCGGCACCTTCGGGGGCAGGTAAAACCAGTCTGGTGCGGGCGTTGCTGGAATCCCTGGAAGCGGTGACCGTTAGTGTTTCTCACACCACTCGTGCGCCACGGCCCGGTGAGCAGGAAGGTCAGGATTATTATTTTGTCGATACGCAAACATTTGAGCAGCTGATCGCGGGTCATGAGTTTTTGGAATATGCCCGCGTATTCGATCATTATTACGGTACCCGTCGCGCCGAAGTTGAGCATAAGCTGGCGCAGGGTATTGATGTAATTTTGGAAATTGATTGGCAGGGCGCACAGCAAGTGCGCGCCAAATGGCCCGGCAGCCAGGGTATTTTTGTGCTGCCCCCCTCGTTGCCGGCGCTGCGCCAACGTTTGCAGCAACGCGGTCAGGACGAACCCGCCGTAATCGAACGGCGGATGCGTGATGCGGTAAACGAGATGAGTCATTACGACGAATTTGATTATCTAATCATCAATGACGAGTTCGAACAGAGCCTGGCTGCCCTGCGAGCGATTTTTATCGCTTGCCGCCAGCGCAAGGATATTCAGGTTTTAAGGCGACAGGCGCTAATTCATGGTTTATTAAATCAGTAATTTGGTTATAAACTACAATATCTTGTTTTACTAGGAATAGAGAATGGCACGAGTAACCGTAGAAGATTGCTTACATAGCGTTGATAATCGTTTTCATCTGGTGTTGTTGGCCTCCAAACGAGCACGACAACTGGCTATGGGGTATGAGCCGATGGTGCCTTGGGAAAATGACAAACCCACAGTTGTTGCATTGCGGGAAATTGCTGACAGCAAAATTGATCTGGCCGCTTTGCAAAAATACAGGCATACGCCAAGTGCGCATCAGCCGGCGCGTGAACCCATGCACGATTCACTGCCCAGCGAGGACTAAACACCATTAGAGCCGCTATTTGTCGCAGGTTCGGGAAATGACTAGCGCGGTCGCTGCAGAAACAAGCAACCCGGTTCAAATCGACTGGTCGGTTGCATTGCAGGCCAGGGTCGATGAGCTATGCGCTTTACTGGCTGAGTACATGACGCCGGAACAGCTGGAAACGGTCCGGGATGCATGCTACTTCGGCGCTAAAGCGCATGAAGGCGTTTTTCGTAAAAGCGGCGAACCGTATATTTTTCACCCGATCTCGGTAGCGGAAATACTCTATGAGGTGCGCTTCGATCATGAGACAATTATTGCAGCCTTGCTGCATGATGTGGTCGAGGACACCAGCTATACCAAAGAAGATATCCAGGCCCGTTTTGGCACTGAAGTGGCGGAACTGGTTGACGGTGTTACCAAATTAACCCAAATCAAATTTCGCTCTAAAAAAGAAGCCCAGGCGGAGAATTTCCGCAAGATGTTTCTGGCCATGGCCCGTGATATCCGGGTGATCATGATCAAGTTGGCCGACCGCTTGCACAATATGCGCACGCTGGGTGTGATGGCACCTCCAAAGCGGCGGCGAATTGCACGGGAAACCCTTGAAATTTATGCGCCTATTGCCTTGCGACTGGGCATGAATCATCTGCGCATCGCCTTGGAAGATTTAGGCTTCAGACATTATTATCCGTGGCGCTATAAAGTATTGACGGTTGCGGTTGCCAAAGTAACCGGTAACCGTGAGCAGTTTATCCGGCAGTTAGAACGGCGCATCAGCGACAGCCTGGCAGAGGTTGGTATCGAATCGCGTATCAACGGGCGAGCTAAGCATCTCTGGAGCATCTACTGCAAGATGCAGGAAAAAAGTGTGCGCTTGAAGGAGATCAATGACCTCTACGCGGTGCGCATTATTGTAGACACACCGGATACTTGCTATCGGGTACTGGGATATCTGCATAATCTCTATAAACCCGTGATGGGGCGCTTCAAAGACTATATTGCGATCCCCAAGACAAATGGGTACCAATCATTGCATACGGTTCTGTTCGGACCGCAAGGTATGGCGATCGAAGCGCAGATCCGTACCCGTGATATGCACGTCGTGGCGCAGACGGGAGTGGCTGCACACTGGCTTTATAAATCCGCTGATCCGAAATCCGGCAGTCCCCCTCAGCAGGCTCGCCAGTGGCTGCAGAAACTAATGGATATTCAACGCCGTGCCGGTGATTCACTGGAGTTTCTGGAAAGCGTTAAGATTGATCTGTTTCCCCATGAGATCTATGTTTTTACCCCGACGGGTGAAATTATCGAGTTGCCACGCGGGGCGACGGTAGTTGACTTCGCGTATGCCATCCATTCCGATGTGGGCAACACCTGCGTTGGCGCTAAAGTGGATTTTCGCTTTGTGCCCTTACGCACCAAACTGGTGTCCGGACAGACAGTCGAAGTGGTTATCTCGCCAACCGCACGTCCTGACCCTGCCTGGTTGAGTTTCGTGACTACCGCCAAGGCACGCGCCAGCATTCGCCATTACTTAAATCATCTGCGCCGGGATGACGCCATAATTTTAGGCCGACGTCTGCTGGACAAGGCCTTGACAGGTGGCATAGGGCGTATCAAGTCACTATCTGACGATAGCATGCAGGGTATTCTGGAACGTCTCAAAGCAGACAGCTTTGACGATATCCTGGCCGATATTGGTCTTGGCAAACGGCTCGCCCCGCTGATAGCCAAACATGTTGTTAACGATCAAGACACTGACTTGGCCGTCTCGGCGAAAACTGTGCCATCCGGTACTTCTTCTGATCAGCCGTTGTTGATCAAGGGTACTGAAAGGTGCAGTGGTGAGTTTGGTAAATGCTGCCGACCTATTCCCGGCGATCAGATTATTGCGCATTTGAGCACAGGACGCGGGATTGTGGTGCACCGGAAACCTGCCGCAATGTCGCAGATTATGAGAAAGCACCCGATAAATGGCTGGAAGTAGAGTGGGAGCAGGCGATTGAGGGTGAATTTGAATCCGGTATCCGATTGCGCCTGGACAATAAGCGCGGGCTGTTAGCTGCTGTTGCAGTCGCCTTGGCAGAAGTTGGTGTTAATATTGATACCATTAACACCTCAAAGGTTGACAGCGGTTCGACGCAGGTTGATTTGATTGTCTATGTCGCTAATCGTGTCCATCTGGCGCGGGTGCTCAGGCAATTGCGTACTTTGCCCGGTGCACAGCGGGTATTGCGCACTGGTGCTGCACATCCGGCAGCACACAAATCCTAGATTTTTTACAAGCGAGTTAAAAAGTTAATATGGCGCGAGAGATTATAGTCACCGAGGCGGCACCGGCCGCTATTGGAACGTATTCACAAGCTGTCAAAGCAGGCAATACGGTGTATTTATCGGGTCAGATTCCGCTAGACCCTAAATCCATGCAGCTGGTTGACGGCATTGAGGCCCAGATACATCAGGTTTTCACCAATCTGGCCGCTGTTGCGGAGGCGGCCGGGGGAAGTTTTGCTGATGTTGTCAAACTGACGATATTTCTTACTGATCTCAGCCATTTCGGGGTGGTTAATCAAATTATGGCTGAGTATTTCCAGGAGCCCTATCCAGCGCGTGCGGCGGTGGGTGTTGCCCAGTTGCCCCGAGGTGCGGCGGTAGAAATGGAAGCAATAATGGTGCTGGAGTAGCGGATTAGGTCATTAATTCGGGCCGGCCAATAGCCAGGACGCTATGGGAGCGGCCTGGCTGGCTACCCTGTCAGACGGAAGTCTTGCACTGGATAAAACAGCGTGCATTTACACCGAAAATGATGAGCCACAGCCGCAGGTTGTTGTGGCATTGGGGTTGCGAATCACGAACTGTGCCCCCTGCAAATCTTCGGTATAGTCTATTTCGGCACCTGACAAGTATTGAAAACTCATCGGGTCCACCAAGAGTTTTACACCACATTGTTCCACCATTGTGTCACCGTCATCGGTGTTTTCATCAAAAGTAAAGCCGTACTGGAAACCTGAACAGCCGCCACCGCTGATAAAGACGCGCAGCATCAGGTTGGGATTGCCTTCTTCCTCAATCAAGTTTTTGACTTTGTTCGCAGCCTGGGTAGTGAAAACCAAGGGTGTATCTTCTACAACAGCGTTCATGGCAACCTCTGTCAATTTAGTGTAACGGGTGATTCCGGATACCCCATTATGCAGTGGGCATTTTTACCCGGTCAAGGAAGTAACTTCGGTCAACATACAGCTAAGTATATATCCCGATTCTTTCTCTAAGGCACTAACATATGGTTAGGGTCGTTTTTTTCAAGGGTGAGGGCAGCTAACGCTATGGTTGAAAAAGCGTTTGTTGAGACAGCGATCGCAGCAGTAAAAGCAGCGGAAGAAATTATCACATTTTATTATAAGCGACAGTTGACGGTGGAGCTTAAAGCAGACTATACACCGGTTACGGTCGCAGACAAGGAGTCTGAGCAGGCAATCAAGCAAGTATTGTCTGCCGCTTTTCCTGAGCATGGGTTTTGGGGCGAAGAAACAGGTCATGAACGTTCCAGTAACGATTACGTATGGTTGATTGACCCGATCGATGGTACAAAAAGTTTCGTGCGCGAGAATCCTTTTTTCTCTACACAACTGGCCTTGCTGCATCGCGGAGAGGTCATCCTTGGGGTATCAAATGCGCCGGTGTTCAAGGAATTAGCCTGGGCAGAGCACGGACAAGGCGCATTTCTGAATGAGCAGCCGTTGCGGGTCAGTCAGATTGAACGCTGGGAAGATGTTACACTGTCTTTTGGTAATATCAAGACACTGGTGCGTACCCGTCCGGAGCAATTTGCTCGCCTAGTAGCATTATGTAATCGTACCAGAGGCTATGGCGATTTCTATCATTCTCATCTGCTGGCGGCGGGTAAAATCGATATGGTCATTGAATCTGATGTCAATATCCTGGATATCGCTGCTCTCAGCCTGATTGTGAAAGAGGCTGGCGGACAGGTAAGTGATCTGGACGGTAGGCCTATAAGGCTGGACAGCACAAGCTTTGTAGCTAGTAATGCTTTGTTGCATCAAGCATTGATCGAGATATTAGCAGACTATTAAATTTTGACTTTGCGATTCTTCTGAAAGATAATCCATAAGCTTTTTATTTTGCGTCTGTCCGGTTTGTGAAAAATAAATAAATAACATGATGTTGTGCTTAATTTTTAGGACTTAGGGACGATACTGTGTGGGCGGGTGAATCGCAAGATTCAAAAATAAGGGGGTGGGAGAAGAAACATGAAGGTTTCGTAATTTGTATTTGCTAGGAGGTGGGCATGCGAGTATTACGCATTTGTTCGCAAAAATTTTTTAATATAAAACGTGTTCTAATCGTATCGATTTTAACATTTTGCTTTTGTCTAACATCAACGCAGTCCAAGGCATTGCCTATCTATACTGATGCGTTGTGGTTCGACAACAGCAACCCGGCACAGCAAAAAGGGCTTATAGCGGATCCTGCCGCTGAGCAAAAAGCAGCTCAAGTGGAACGCTTAACTGCTTATATAAAAGAAACATTTAATGTTTCGCACAATAAGACTGTAGCGATTGTCAGTGAGGCGGTCTACCATGCGCAACAGCACGATCTGCAACCTGAGCTTGTTCTGGCTGTGATCGCAGTAGAGTCAACTTTCCAGGAAGACGCGGTAAGTCCGGTTGGTGCTCGTGGGTTGATGCAAATTATGCCGCGCGCGCATCCCAAGAAAGTCAAAGCTATTGGTGGTGTCGACGCGTTGTTTGACCCTAAGAAGAATATAGCAACGGGCGTGAAAATCCTGTACGAGTATTTAAATCTCAGCAAAGGGAACTTGCGGCAAGCCCTGCTTCGCTATAACGGCAGTCTGGCACACCGTAACTCACCTTATGCCAATAAAGTATTAAGCGTGTACAAGAGACTCAAGAAAGTCGCAGCAACAGAGAGCATCTCATAGCTGGCCAGCGTTTTTGCTGCAGTATGAATATTCAGGGTAGCGGACGGGTGGCCTGGTTCCGCTACCTGATGAAAGAAGTAACCTGCTAACCAGCATATTATTTACCTCTTATTTATCATCTCTATTTCCCCTCTCTTATTGCCAGGCTAGAAGGGTTTGAGGCTGGCCAGGAGTACGATTGCAATTAGCACGATTACCGGTGCTTCATTAAACCAGCGATACCACACATGGCTGTGCTGGTTTTGGTCGTTTTTGAACGTTTTGAGCAAACTACCACACCACAAGTGGTAGATTACCAAGATTCCCACCAGACACAATTTTACGTGCAGCCAGCCCATGTTGCCATAGGCGGCCCAAGCGTAATCCCACAGCATCCACAATCCAAATAGCAAGGTAGCTATCATGCTGGGTGTCATGATGCCAGCATAGAGCTTGCGCTCCATGATTTTGAAGCGATCAATGCTCGCCTGATCTTCGCTCATGGCGTGATAGACAAACAGGCGGGGCAGATAAAATAGCCCGGCAAACCAGGTGACCATGGAGATAATGTGTAGAGCTTTAAGCCACATCAGCGTTTCCTATAACCATTGATCTAATTGTTTATTAAGTTCTTCGAAATCAACCTGGCCAACGAGTTGTTGCGTTATTTCACCTGTTGGGGAAATTAAAAAAGTTATTGGTGTGACATCGACATCGCCAAATGCTGTTGTCACCTGACCCATTGGATCCAGCGCGATAGGGAAGCTCCAGTTGAAGCGTTCAGCAAATGCTAACACCCAGTCAGCACGGTCATAAGGCATGGCAACTGCAAATAAATGCAAGCCCTGCTGACGGTGCCGCTGATAAAGTGCTTCCCAATCAGCCATTTCTGCCATGCAAATGGTACAGCTTGTGGCCCAGAAGGTGACAATGGCCGGGCGACCACGATGTTCTGCCAGCGGTATCTGGCGACCGTCAATAAGATTAAAAGTGACCGCTGGCGCGCTTACAGCTTGTGTGGTTTGCAGTAGCAACCAAAGTAGCGCTGCTGCCGCCAGCGTGCCGACTAGAAATATGAGACTGCGCAGTCGTGCTTTACCATTGAAAAAACGCATTTGTTTGTTGTTATATCAATCAGTAGGTGTAGGGGTACGAATAGCGATATAGATCCATTTGGCTCTCTAGCATGGAAAATTATTTACTTTTGTAGGCAAAACGATAGCTTCGTTCAATATCCTGCCGTGTGATCAGGCCCCGCACTCGTCCGGTATGAGCCGAAATCACATACAGAGCTTCTACTTCTCTCGCGTCCATTTTCTTTAACGCACTTAATAAAGTCGCCTGACTGGAGAGGGGTTCACACGGCAAGCGCCGCAGTGGTATTGCTGTTAAATCCAGGGTGACAGGCGTACCCGTGAATTGCGTGTCGACGTAGCGTAAAAGCTCGGCGGTAAAAATAGCCAAAGGTTGCGATTGGCTTGATCGAAGTAATAACCAAGTGGGCGGATTAGCAGCGATGCTGGCGTAGGCATCAGCGTTCAGCTTTTCTTCAACCAGGCGTATCCGGCGATCCATGGCTGTAGCGACACCCAGCCGCTGCAAAAATTTTGACACTGGGTCAAGTTCACGATACTCAATGCCGCGTATACGCAGCAACTGTAAAAACAAAGATGGGGTGCGAAGGGCATGTTGAGCGGTCAGGGTAGCGGCGGTCACAGCGATCATACCGGGCAAAATAATGTGTGAATTATACGTTAATTCCAATAAGGCGGTTAGTCCTGCCAGAGGTGCATTGAGCGTAGCAGCCATCATTGCGGCCATGCCCAGCATAGCGTAGAACCCGACGGGTGTGGTCGTACCGGCCAGAAAGTCGATGCTTTGGCCCATCACACCTCCTGCCAAGGCACCTATCACTAAAGTGGGTCCGATCACGCCACCCGGAATACCGGCTCCGAGGCAGATAACGGTAGCAGCGATTTTGCCAAGCAATAGAATAATCAGCATGGTGCTGGCTAATTGACCTAATAAAACCGCATTGACGGTGTCGTATCCGATGCCCAGGGCTTCCGGAACGAATAAGCCGAGCAGCCCTGTCAGAAACCCCGCAGCCAGCATCCGTTGCCAGATGAGAATGGTAGCCACGCGGCGGGTCAGTGCCAGTAGCAGGCGGATGAAAACTGCTGCCAGTGTACCGAGTATTGCCCCCATGGCTACGATATATAACAGATCGAGCAAAGAACCAAGCTCAATGGCCGGAACAGCAAATACTGGTTGTGAACCAAAAACGCTGCGAGCGACAGCAGTGGCGCTAACAGCTGCCAGGATAATAGGTGTAAAGCCTGCCAGCGTATATTCAATGAGTAATACTTCCAGCGTGAACACCACGCCTGCCAATGGGGTATTGAAGGCCGCTGCGATAGCGCCCGCTGTGCCGCATGCCACGAGTACACGAATGCTGTTGGCAGATAAGCGTAATTGTTGGCCTAGCCAGCTGCCGCAGGCGGCACCGATATGGATCGAGGGGCCTTCCCGGCCTACCGAATGACCGGAAAAGATCGATACCGCTGCTGCAACAAGTTGTATACCCGCATTTTTCAAAGGCAGTAGCCCATCATGGTGCGCCAGACAGTTCAAGACATGGATGACCCCGACCTGCTGGTCGGCAGGGCTGAGTCGATGAAACCACCAACCCAGCAAGCCGCCGCCCAGTGTTGGTAATAACAGTCTCAACCAGGCATCGATCAATTCAAAATTCTCGAGATCAATGCCAAACAGTGTATCGGGCCAGACCAGCAGCAGACGGAAGGCAACCATAACCACCCCTGCCACAACGCCTGTGATGAGGCCCAGGATTGCTAGTGGAGCGATAACATCCGGGCGGGCTAAGCTGAAGTGTAACTGCTCGATCCGTTCAGGTAGCCATTGTCGTAGTGATCGTTTAGGCATAAGAGCGATAGTTTATCGTACTGAGCTTGGCGGAACCTCGAACAGTCCGTATTATTAACGTAAATAATTGTCAGTCTGAGCATAAAAATACGTTGCATCGGGCAGGAACTGATTGGATCGGTGCTTTTCCCCAAAACTAAATCAGCTTTTTTATGTTGTTGCTCATTGCTCAGGCTGAAATTTTTGCAGAAAATCTATAACAGGCCCTGAGCTGGTCTTAAGTAGTTAACTACATCTATCTGGATAGCACTATGATTAAAGTTGGGATTGTTGGTGGTACCGGTTATACCGGCGTTGAATTATTACGTCTCTTGGCGCGCCATCCGCAGGTTAGCCTGCAGTGCATCACGTCGCGCAAAGAAGCGGGCAGGCCGGTTGTTGATTTATTCCCGAATCTGCGTGGCTATGTTGATATCAACTACTCCGACCCGGCAGATGCGGGATTAACGGATTGTGATCTGGTGTTCTATGCCACACCAAATGGTACCGCCATGCAAAATGTACCGGAACTGTTGGCACAGGGCGTCAGGGTCATTGACCTGGCCGCTGATTTCCGGCTGCACGATCCGGCTGTGTGGAAGCAGTGGTATGGCATGCCACACAGCTGCCCGTCATTATTGGCGGATGCGGTATATGGCCTGCCGGAAATCAATCGCGAACGTATCCGTCAGGCCCGGCTGGTCGCCAATCCGGGATGTTATGCTACTGCAGTCCAATTGGCTATTCTGCCTTTGCTGGAGGCAGATATTGTAAATAATCCATATCTTATTGCCGATTGTCAATCTGGCGCCAGTGGGGCAGGGCGAGGTGCGGAGGTAGCGAATCTGCTGGCCGAAGCGGGCGATAGCTTTAAAGCCTATAAAGCGTCAGGACACCGCCATCTGCCGGAAATTCGACAGAGTTTGCAGGAGGCAACAGGCCGTGATATTGCGCGACTTCGTACCCCATCTGCTGCCCATGATACGAGGAATCCATGTAACATTTTACGCGCAGTTGACAGCCCCTGATGTTGACCTACAGCAGTTATTCCAAACGCGTTATCAGAACGAACCGTTTGTGGATTTGATGCCGCCTGGCTCGCATCCGGAGACGCGCAGTGTCAGAGGCAGCAATATGTGTCGGATTGCACTGCATCAGCCACAAGGAAGAGACTGTTGTCGTGCTTGCCGTACTGGATAATCTGGTTAAAGGCGCAGCCGGCCAAGCCGTTCAGAATATGAACCTGATGTATGACTGGCCGGAAACCAGTGGCCTGGACGTGATAGCGTTGCTGCCTTAACTGTCACTATCGCTGCGGCGGATAAAGCGAATGATCTGGCGGCGCTCTTTCTTGTTGGGCCGACGTTCCGGTATCGGGGTGCCGTAGGCATTCAGCCGACGCTGCTCGGCATCGGTTTGGCGGCGGGCGATGCTGGCAGCGGTTTCCTCATAAAGCAAGGCAGCTTCGCTGGCGGGTCCGCGTCGATCAGACAGGTTTTTTACAACAACCTCCATGACCTGGTGCCCACGCTGAATTCTGAGCACATTGCCGACATTGACCACACGGGCCGGTTTAACCCGCTGTTCATTGACATGTACTTTACCTCCGCTGACAGCCTCTGTTGCCAGCGAACGGGTTTTAAAAAAACGGGCCGCCCACAGCCATTTATCGAGCCTGATACGCGGCGTTCCAGCATCAGAAGATGAGACTGAAATACGTATTACCTTGTCGTCAGATCAAAAAAATGCAAGTCTGCCATCACGATACGTGCTGGCTTTTAGGCGTCGTTTTTGCTGGATCTGGCTCGGGATCTGGCAGCGTGATATTCAACTCCAATACCTCGTAATTACCCTCGCGGTCCAAGTTTACCTTGACATGATCCTGGCTGATCATGACATATTTACGTACGACTGCCAGCAACTCCTGCTGCATACGCTGTAAATAATCGGGGTTAAGCGAGGCGTTACGCCCTTCGCGTGCAACGATAATTTGCAGCCGTTCTTTCGCTGTGCTGGCTGAGTTTGGCCGAGAAGACCGGAAAATTTCGAGAAAACGCATGATCAGTTACCGAACAGCCGTTTTAATAGGCCTTTCCGTTCTGGGTTAACAAAACGCAGAGGACGTTCCTCGCCAAGAAAACGCGCGATCATATCCTGATAGGCTTGACCAGCATCGCTTTTAGGTTCAAGCACTACCGGCGTGCCTTCATTCGAGGCTAACAGTACACTTTGGGATTCGGGAATCAAACCCAATAGAGGAATACCCAGTATTTCCAATATATCCTCAAGGCCCAGCATATCACCCCGCAGTACGCGTTCTGCCGAATAACGAGTGACTACCAAGTGTTCTTTAATGGGTTCTTCACCCCGTTCTGCGCGCCGTGACCGACTGGCCATCAGGCCTAAAACCCGGTCTGAGTCGCGTACTGAGGAAACTTCCGGGTTAGTGACAACCAAGGCTTCATCGGCATGATACATCGCCATATGAGCACCGTGCTCGATGCCAGCAGGCGAATCGCAGACAACATATTCGAATGCCTCGCGCAATTCATTGATAATGCGTTCGACACCTTCCTGCGTCAGTGCTTCTTTATCGCGTGTTTGTGAGGCCGGCAGAATATAGAGGTTTTCGGTTCGTTTATCTTTAATCAGAGCTTGATTAAGATTGGCTTCTCCATTAATAACATTAACAAAGTCATATACCACCCGCCGCTCGCAACCCATCACCAAATCAAGGTTACGCAGACCTACATCAAAATCGACCACTGCGGTACGATGACCTTGCTGTGCTAGCCCGGTTGCAAAATTGGCACTGGTCGTCGTTTTGCCGACGCCTCCCTTGCCTGAAGTGACAACAACTACTTTTGACAAAAAAGTATCCTCCCTATTAATGCTCACAGAGCGCTCAGCGAGCGAGCAGCTCTATCATAAGCTTTTCATTTGTTAAAAAAATTTGTTTAGGCTTGTTTTTTTCGGCCTCGTCAGGCTCGTCTAGTATACGGTAGTTGCCAGCAATAGAGATCAGTTGAGCCCTCCAAGCTGTGGCAAAAAATCCGCGCAGTATTATCGCCTTTAACGCCGGCTAACGCGCGTCCCCGCAGCGGGCCGTAAATATGAATATTGCCGTCAGCCAGCACTTCCGCGCCATTACTGACTGCCCCCAGTACGATTAAGTCCCCTTTGGGAGCATAGATTTGCTGACCAGATCGGATCGGCTGGGTGAGAAGCCGACTGTATGAGGTGCCGTCTGTGCTAGGGGCTGTGCGTAGAGTAGCCGTTTTATCAGGCTGCTCATCAGTTTTTTCCTGGTCTGCAGAGGGCAGCCCCTGGTCGAGTGCAGGGGTGGCACGTCGGGTTGCTGCGGAGCGATGATCCGGCAGGATTGACAAGCCGGCCATGCGAGCAGCTGTTTGCAGCGATTCTGTGCCATTGCGAATGCCTACAGGCACCATTCCGCGCGATCGCAAAATGGCGGACAGGGCGGCAAAGTCCAAAGACTCATCCTTATCAGTTAACTCTGACAAGTCGATGACGACCGGTGCATTTTGAAAGAAACTGGGGGCTTGGTTGATTTTGATGAGCAACTGCTGATCGATAAGCACGAGATCGGTGCGCTTCAGCTGCAGAATAGTGAGCGTGAACAAGCTGCCTTTCAGCTCGAAAGCCGGGCGTTGCTGATTGTCAGTGGAAACGGCTGTTTTCATTGTTGGATTACGGCAAAAACGTGTCGGGGGAAAGTCTGTGCAAGCGTGCCACTCTAAACAGTTTTGAGATGGTATTCAAGAGCCTGGCTTACGCCAGCATAATGGAGAATTTACTGAGTTAAATTCGTGGCTTAGCTTGGAGTGACAGGTAATTTCTCAATCAGGTAGTCCTCCGGGTCATGAACGTGATTCTCGCTGATGGCCCAATCTCGCACTGATACACCACAGGTGTGTACCGTAGCTGCTGAACCGCTACGCAGCGGATGCCAGCTGGGCAGATCCTTGCCTTCTGCCAATAATCGATAGGCGCAACTTTCTGGCAGCCAATAGTAACTGACTACATCAGCCGGACGCAGCTGTACACAGTCTGGCACCCAGCGTTGTCGCTCCTGGTAGTGTGAACAACGGCATGTTGTGACATTCAGAAGTTTACAGGCAACCTGGCTATAGTGTAATTCGCCGCTGTCCTGATCTTCGAATTTATGCAGACAGCAGCGACCACAACCGTCACACAATGACTCCCATTCCTTGGGAGTCATTTCTGTTAACTGCTTGCGGCGCCAGAAGGGTTCATTTTTCATTGGTTTTTTTACGAGGCAATATATTCACGCAATGCCTGAGCTTCCTGGACAGTTTCCTCGAGTTTGGCTTTGACTAAATCGCCGATGGAAAGAAGACCTAATAGTGTGTTGTCTGCAACAATGGGCAAGCGTCGGAAGCGTCGCTGTGTCATCAGGTTCAGGGCGTCATCCAACGTGTCCTCCGGCGAACCGCAAACAACATTGGTTGTCATGCAGTCCTGTACAGAGAGCTGATCCAGGCTGCCACCTTTACCCTGAGCGCATAAACGCATGACATCGCGCTCAGTGATGATACCCAGCGGAGTACCTTTGTCTGATGGGATAATGACTGACCCGATATAGTTGTCATTCATGATCCTGATCGCTTCAGCCACGCTGGCTGTTGCTGCAACAGTAATGGATGGACTCTGTTTTTGGGCAATAAGCTCAGCAAGTTTCATCTCGACCCCCTACTGTTAGTCGGAATAGGATGATAGCGCTACTGTTTAACGCTATCAGGTTCAAGAATAGCAGTGTTTCCATGCCGATGCAGCATCGGCTTACTGCGACGATGCTGCAGGTGTCCGCGAAGTCGTTAGACGCTGTTGGAAATAAAGCATGTTGATCAGGAGAAAAGACCGGGAAGGATCGAGGCCCGAAAGCCATCGACCCTTGTTTAAAGCGAAGAGGGCAAAACGAATCAGGTTTACAAAGCCGGAGCGTTTTGTTCGGCGACTTATGAAGCTGATGCTGTTTCCAGCAATAGTGCATTCAGGCGCTTTACAAATCCGGCCGGATCATCCAATTGTCCGCCTTCCGCCAGTAAAGCCTGGTCGAACAGGACATGGGTCCAGTCGCTTAGTTTGTCCGGATCAGTTTGGGTGCGTAAGCGGTGTATCAGCGCATGATCAGGGTTAAGTTCCAGATGCGGTTTGCTGTGCGGGACATCCTGGCCTGCTTCACGCAGCATCCGTTCAAGATGTGCGCTCAAAGCCTGTTCATCCATGACAAGGCAGGCAGGTGAGTCGGTCAGCCGGTTGGATAAACGCACCTCGGCTACTTTATCACCCAGGGTCTCTTTCACCTTGCCCAGCATCTCCTGATACTCGTCCTGCTGTTTTTCAATATCCTGTTGCTCTTCCTCTGAACCGAGCTCTGCCAGATCAAGCCCCCCCTTGGCAATGGATTGCAAGGACTTACCATCAAACTCGTTCAGATGCGCCATCAGCCATTCATCAACCCGGTCACTTAGCAACAGAACCTCAATATTCTTTTTGCGGAAAATTTCCAGATGCGGGCTGTTTTTCACCGCATTCCATGAATCGCCGGTAAGGTAGTAAATCTTTTTCTGATTTTCGGCCATCCGACCGATATATTCATTGAATGAAACGGTTTGCTCGGGTTTATCAGTGTGAGTGCTGGCAAAACGCAGCAGTTTGGCAATTTGCTCGCTGTTGCTGAAATCCTCGGCGGGCCCTTCTTTCATGACCTGGCCGAATTCCTGCCAGAATTTGGCATATTTTTCGGGGTCTTTTTCCGCAATCTCTTCCAGCATGTTTAAAACGCGCTTAACAGCGCCCGAGCGGATACTGTCGATAACTTTATTGCTTTGCAATAATTCGCGCGAGATATTAAGCGGCAGATCGTTGGAATCGATAACGCCACGCACGAACCGCATATAGCGCGGCATCAGGTGCTCGGCATCGTCCATGATAAATACCCGCTGCACGTATAATTTAAGGCCATAGCGATGATCCCGATCCCATAAATCGAAAGGCGCGCGGGACGGGATATACAATAACGAGGTATATTCCAGCTTGCCTTCGACTTTGCTGTGAGTCCATACCATGGGCTCTTCGAAATCATGCGCGATATGCTTGTAAAATTCCTTGTACTCGTCGTCAGTGATGTCTTTTTTTGGCCGGGTCCATAGTGCCGAAGCCCGGTTGACCTGCTCCCATTCCTTGAGCGGGGTCTGCTCGCTGGCATCACCTTCTTCATCGCCTTTTTCCGAGTCTTTTTCCGGGGCCGGTTTTTCGATTTCCAGCAGTACTGGCAGGCCGATATGGTCAGAATATTTAGTGATGATATTGCGTAAACGCCACTCATTCAGGAGGTCGTCTTCGTCCTCGCGCAAATGCAGTACGACCTCGGTACCGCGCTGCTCGCTGACAATGTTTTCCAGCGTATAGTCACCTTCGCCGCTGGATTCCCAGCGTACAGCGTGATCGGCTGACAGACCTGCCCGGCGTGTGGTCAGTGTGACTTTATCGGCAACAATAAAACCCGAATAGAAGCCGACCCCGAACTGACCGATAAGCTGCGCATCTTTGGCTTGGTCGCCACTCAGCGACTCCAGAAAATGACGGGTGCCAGAACGTGCGATAGTACCGATGTTATCAATCACTTCTTGCCGATCCATACCAATACCATTGTCCTGCACGGTAATCGTTCGGGCGTCTTTATCGAATTTGACCTTGATTTGCAGATTCGGGTCATCTTCAAGCAGGGCTTTGTCCTGCAGCGCTTCAAAGCGCAGTTTATCGCAGGCGTCAGAAGCGTTTGATATCAGTTCCCGCAGAAAAATTTCCTTGTTGGAATACAAGGAATGGATCATGAGTTTTAGTAGCTGTTTAACTTCGGTTTGAAACCCCAGCGTTTCTTTATGCGCATCAACGCTCATTGGTCAGTCATGCTCCTGATAATGTAAACAATAGGTTAAACACAATTGCGGCAAGTTATAAGGGCGGCGCACTCAATTTCAAGGGAGATATTGCAGCCAATCGCGCCCGCTATCACCGAAAACCAGAAAATAAGGGTTGAGCAACGATTCTTTTTGATTGTACTGCAGCGGTTTCCCCTCCAGTGTCAGCACCTGACCGCCTGCGGCCTCCACAACGCACTGGGCTGCAGCGGTATCCCATTCCGAGGTCAGGCCAAGGCGAGGATAAATATCGGCACTGCCTTCTGCAATCAAGCAAAACTTCAAGGCACTACCGACCGGCACAAAGGTATGCTCACCCAGTCTGGCGACGTAATCGGCCAGTTCCTGGCTGGCGTGTGACCGGCTGCCCACGACTCGCAGGGGGCGGGCTGCCGGTCGGGTGACATGCAGTGCTTGTGGTAGCTGGTTCTCATCCTGCCGGAACGCACCGGTAGCAAGGGTTGCGTAGTAGCACTGGCGTCGGGCGGGAATCAACACAACACCTAAAATAGCGCGGTGATTTTCAATCAGAGCGATATTAACCGTGAATTCACCGTTGCGTTTGATAAATTCTTTCGTGCCATCAAGCGGGTCAACCAGCCAGTATCGGGTCCATTGGCTACGTTTGTGGAATGGCACGCTGGCGGATTCTTCGGACAAAACCGGGATATCCGGTGTCAACTCGGCAAGTCCTGCACAAATGGTTTGATGTGCCGCCAGGTCAGCAGCGGTCAGTGGACTTTGATCGGCTTTGTCGCTGACGCTGAAGTCCTCCGCATATATCGACATGATTTTTTCGCCGGCGCGCTGCGCCAGAGCGATGATGTCAGGGATCAAAGAAGCAGCAAGTTGTGATGTTGACATTACGGTAGGAACCTGTAGCTATGGGAAAACTGACTGCAATCAACCCAGCTATTGCCAAGCCGGCAGAGATGCCCATTATTTACAGCAGGTAGGGAAGGGCTGGCAAGCGACGGGGAGCATAAATGCAAAAGCCTGCAGATGCAGGCTTGCACGGCACAGCTGGAATAAGCCAGAGAATCGTAACCGCGTCTGACATAGGACGCGATCCGGCGGCTTATCGGCTTTGCAGCTTCTCTTTGATACGAGCAGCCCGGCCTTCCAGACCACGCAAATAATACAATTTGGCCCGGCGTACATCGCCGCGACGCTTGACCTGTATATTCGCAATAGCTGTGCTGTAGGTCTGAAAAACCCGCTCAACACCTTCACCGTGCGAAATTTTACGTACTGTGAACGCTGAGTTTAGGCCGCGATTGCGGATGGCGATAACCACGCCTTCAAACGCCTGCAAGCGTTCCCGGCTGCCTTCTTTTACCTTGACTTGCACAATGACGGTGTCGCCTGGTGCGAAATCAGGGATCTCGCGGGTCATCTGCTCTTGTTCGAGCTGCTGGATAATATTCACTTCAATGCTCCTTTACCATACGGGTGACGGCGAATTAGCGCGTCTGCCCGTTATAATCACGAATAAATTCGGTCAATAGCTGCTGCTGCTCTGCATCAAGCTGCAATGACTCCAATAACTCAGGGCGCCGTAACCAGGTCCGCCCTAATGACTGTTGCAAACGCCAGCGGCGGATCGCGTCATGGTCGCCACTCAATAACACCGGTGGTACTGCCAAGTCATCAATCTGTTCAGGACGGGTAAAATGCGGGTAATCCAGCAAACCCTCCATGAACGAATCCTGCAGCGCCGATTCGGCATCGCCCAGCGTGCCCGGCAACAGCCGTATAACGGCATCGATGACAATCATCGCGGCCAGTTCACCGCCGCTCAGGACATAATCTCCGATCGAGCATTCCTGGTCGACTTCAGTGACCGTAAAGCGCTCATCGATGCCTTCATAACGGCCCGCAATCAGAATGATATGCGGTAATTCCGACAGTTCGCGCGCCCAGTCCTGGCTTAAACGCCGCCCCTGTGGACTCAGGGACAACACCGTTCCCCGGCTGTCGGCAGCACTACGGGCGGCGTGTAGGGCTGCCCGCAACGGTTGTACCTTCAGCACCATGCCGGGGCCGCCACCATAAGGGCGATCATCTACGGTGCGATGCCGGTCCTGGGTGTAATCACGCGGATTCCAGGCATTCAAACTGACCAGCCCGCGTGCTATGGCCCGGCCGCTAATGCCAAAATCACGCACCGCCGTCAGCATTTCGGGAAACAGCGTAATAACGTCAATACGCATGCTGTAGCCGTTTAAAAATCGGCGTCCCAGTCTACATCTATGCGGCGATTGGCAAAATCGATCTGCTTGATGACCTGATCGCGCAGAAAAGGTACTAATCGCTCCCGCTCTCCACGTATCACCATGACATCATTAGCGCCGGTCTGGAACAGACGTTCGATACGGCCCAAATTGATACCTTCCAGATTAACCACTTCGAGGCCTTCCAGATCAGCCCAGTACACTTCGTCGTCGTCCAGGGCAGGCAACTGCTGACGTTGCACCGCAAGATCCTGGCCTACCAGAGTGGCGGCCTGGTCACGATCATCGATATCACGCACTTTTATAACGATGGCCTTGCCGTGCTCTCGTCCATCTTCGATAGCCAGCTCACGCCAACTTTCTGCGGCTGCGATGTAAAGCGGGTCGTAATCCAGAATACCGCGGTGCGGGTCGGTATAGGAGTGCACTTTAACCCAGCCCTTAACACCATATAAGCCCGCAATGCGGCCCATCACAATCCAGTTATTGTCATCCATGGCCACGACAACGTGCCATTAGCTGGTGGGCTGGTCCACTGCAGCAGCGGCTTGTTTTTGATACGTTTTGAGCAGGTGCTCGACACGATCAGAAGCCTGGGCGCCTTGCGATAACCAGTAATCGATCCGCTCTTTATTTAAATTGAGCTTTTCCTCACCGCCTTTAGCGATTGGATTGAAAAAACCTAACCGTTCGATATAACGCCCATCGCGGCGGTTACGGCTATCAGTGACAACCACGTGGTAGAAGGGACGCTTTTTGGCGCCACCACGGGATAAACGTATAGTGACCATTCGCTTAACTTACCTCTATATCTTGATCTTGCTGCATTCTGCGAGACTGATCGCCCCGTAGATTTGCCAAAATCCAGTTTGTGAATTTAGCCGGGGGACCGAAAACAAACGGCGAATTTTACGCGATTTCTTGCGAATGTGAAGTGCTGATTTTTAAAGCACCCCAGACATCAGTAATACGTGGGCAGAAAGCCTGGGGGTGCGGCGCAGCATGGCTCATCGCGCCAACGCCTCCAGGCGATTAGCGCATAGGAGGCATACCGCCCGGAAATCCGCCTGGAAAACGGCCTTTAAGCCCTCTCATCATCTTGGCCATACCACCACCTTTCATTTTTTTCATCATTTTCTGGCCTTGCTTGAATTCCTTAAGCAGGCGATTGACATCCTGAATCTGGGTGCCCGAGCCCTGCGCAATACGACGCTTGCGTGAACCATTGATAACATCCGGAAGACGGCGTTCTTTCAGGGTCATGGAATTGATGATGGCGAGCCGTCGTTTGATCTGGCTGTCATCGGCCTGGGCTTTCATCTCGGGGGGAATTTCCATCCCGCCGGGCAGCTTGTCGAGTAATTCGCCCAATCCGCCCATCTGCAGCATCTGTTCCATTTGATCACGCAAATCGTTCAGGTCGAACCCTTTGCCTTTTTTGACTTTGCGCGCGAGCTTTTCAGCTTTATCGCGATCAACTTTGTGCTCGATTTCCTCGACCAGACTGAGCACATCGCCCATGCCCAGAATGCGCGAGACGACCCGGTCAGCATGAAACGGTTCCAGTGCTGCGGTTTTTTCACCAACACCGATAAACTTGATCGGTTTGCCGGTCACATGCCGGATCGATAACGCTGCACCGCCGCGGGCGTCGCCATCGGTTTTAGTCAGAATAACCCCGCTCAGGGGTAAGGCCTCGCCAAAGGCACGGGCTGTATTGGCCGCATCCTGGCCGGTCATGCTGTCTACGACAAACAAAGTTTCAATGGGTTGCAGGATACGATGCAGGTCTTTGATCTCGACCATCATCTGGTCGTCGATATGCAAGCGCCCGGCGGTATCGACAATCAGCACATCCATATTGCTGCGGCGCGCTGTAGCCAGGGCGTCGCGAGCAATATCGGCAGGTTTCTGATCAGCCTGGCTGGGAAAGTATCCGGTATCGATCTCTTCTGCCAGGGTGCGCAGCTGCTCGATGGCTGCAGGGCGATACACATCGCAGCTGGTCACCATCACGCGTTTATTCTGGCGTTCTTGCAGCCAGCGCGCCAGTTTGGCAGTGCTGGTGGTTTTACCGGACCCTTGCAGTCCTGCCATCAGGATAACCGCGGGTGGCTGGGTTTTCAGGTCAAGGCCGGTATCCGTGCCTTCTGGATCGCTCATGATGCGAACCAGCTCTTCCTGTACGACCTTGATCAACACCTGGCCCGGGTTCAGGCTCTGCATGACTTCCCGGCCAACAGCGCGTTCGCGAACCTGATCAATGAAGGCCTTGACGACCGGAAGCGCCACATCGGCTTCCAGCAAAGCCATACGGACTTCGCGCAGCGCGTCCTTGATATTGTCTTCGGTTAGTCGCGCCTGGCCGCGCAATCGCTTGAGCGTACCCTGCAAGCGCTCGTTGAGTGATTCAAACATGGCAATTTCCGCTAATTTTTAGAGCTAAAACAAACTGTAACATATCTGCTATGTTACTGCGGTATGGCAACACTGTCATTCCCGTACCGGCCCGGTACAATAGCACGCTTTTCAACTGGTCTCGTTAAGATAAAAGTCATGGTAAGAACACGATTTGCTCCTAGTCCCACCGGTTATCTGCACATTGGTGGAGCCCGTACCGCCTTGTTTTGCTGGTTATATGCACGTCAGCAGCGAGGTACATTTGTTCTGCGCATCGAAGATACGGATCTGGAGCGTTCCACGCAAGCGTCCATCGATGCCATTCTGGAGGCCATGGAATGGCTGGGTCTGGACTATGATGAGGGACCATATTATCAAACTCAGCGCTTTGATCGTTACCGCGAACTGGTACAGCGTCTGCTGGACGAAGGAAAAGCCTATCATTGTTACTGCAGCAAGGAGCGCCTGGAAACACTGCGCGCCGAGCAGATGGCGGCAAAACAAAAGCCGCGCTATGACGGTTGCTGCCGTGATCGCACTGAACCCGTGGCCGGTGTGCAGCCGGTAGTACGCTTCAAAAACCCGACCGAGGGAGAAGTGATCATTAATGATCTGATTCGAGGTCGGATCACGATCAGTAACAGCGAGCTGGATGATTTGATCATCATGCGAGGTGACGGCAGCCCCACCTATAATTTCTGTGTTGTGGTGGACGATCTGGACATGGCGATCAGCCATGTTATCCGGGGCGATGATCATATTAATAATACCCCGCGTCAGATCAATATATTCCACGCGCTGGGTGCCGAACCACCACAATTCGCCCATGTACCGATGATTCTTGGCGCTGATGGCGCACGTCTGTCCAAACGGCATGGTGCCGTCAGTGTCATGCAGTATCGGGACGACGGGTTTCTGCCGGAGGCCTTGCTCAATTATCTGGTGCGTCTGGGCTGGTCACATAATGATCAGGAAATTTTCAGCCGACAGGAAATGGTGGATCTGTTCCGCTTGGAAGACGTCAATCGGGCAGCCTCGGCATTTAATATGGATAAACTCCTGTGGTTGAACCAGCACTATATAAAGACACTGCCTGCCGAGCAGCTGGTGCCGGCGCTGGACTGGCAACTGCAGGCGCTGGAAATCGATCCGAGCCAGGGGCCGGCTTTGGAGCGCGTGATTGATGCATTTCGTGAACGTGCCAAGACACTGCGGGAGATGGCCGTGCAAGCCACGTTTTTATTCCGCGACTTCGATGCCTATGATCCCGCTGCCGCCGACAAACAACTGAAAGCGGCCGCTGGACCAGTGTTGAGTGCATTGCACGCGCGTCTGAAGGCCGTGCCGGAATGGGATGCTGCCAGCATTCATACTGCTGTCCAGGATGTGGCAACCGAGCTTGGACTGAAGTTCGGTAAGGTCGGACCGCCCCTGCGGGTCGCTGTGACAGGCAGCACGGTATCGCCTTCAATCGATATTACCCTGGAGCTGTTGGGGCGGGAGAAAACACTGGCGCGCATTGCCCAGGCAGTTACTTTCACCGAAACGCATTGAATTTATTAGTGTGTCAGCAGAGCGAGTAAATCCTTTGGCGAAACCCCAGGCAAACCCCGTTAAAAAATCTTCATATCAACCCTTGACAGTTAACGGGGACTGCCCTAAAGTACGCGCCTCTGAACGCGAGGGGCTATAGCTCAGCTGGGAGAGCGCTTGCATGGCATGCAAGAGGTCGGCGGTTCGATCCCGCCTAGCTCCACCAAGATTTCTTGGTCCCCTTCGTCTAGTGGCCTAGGACTCCGCCCTTTCACGGCGGCAACAGGGGTTCGAACCCCCTAGGGGACGCCACACAAAACAGGCGGCTACATTAATATGTAGTCGCCTTTTTTATTGCGCGATTCTTTCGAAAAGTTGCTGGCAATGTTTGACCGGACGGGCGACAGGGCTAGAATTGTCGTCCGTCCGGTCGGATTTAATGCATGCGCCCGGACATCACCATATGAGACAGTTTGTCGGCGTTTAGTTGGGCTGTCGGAGCCTCACCCAATAGTTTGCCGCCGCGCAGAATCGCTACCCGATCCGTAACGGCTACGACATCATCCATATTGTGGCTGACCAGTACAATCGCTACACCGTTGTCTCGCAGCCGCCGGATCAGATCAAGGACCCGGGCTTTTTCCCGTACGCCAAGTGCGGCAGTGGGCTCATCCATAATCACCAGCCGGGCGCGCCAGCGTAATGCGCGACAAATGGCGACGGCCTGCCGCTGGCCACCTGAGAGCTGATTCACGGGCGCATCGACGGTTGGCAGCTCGATTCCAAGCTGTGCCAGGAATTCTCTCGACTGTGCGCGCATAGCTCGCTTGTCGAGCTGTTTCAGCCCCGGAATCCAGCCTGGCCGGGTCAGCTCCGACCCCATGAAAATATTCTGGTAGATAGGCTGCTCAAGCGCGAGTGCCAGATCCTGATAAATTGCTGCAATGCCCGCTTCGAGCGCGTCTCTGGGGGTAGCGAATCGCAAGGGTCGTCCCTCGAAAATGAGCTCGCCGGCGGACTGCGGCTGGGCACCGGCAATGATCCGCATCAGCGTGGATTTACCCGCGCCGTTGTCGCCGCAGACACCGATGACCTCGGCGCTGCGAATCTGGAGCGACACATCCTGCAGCGCTTCGACAGCACCGTAGGCTTTGCCGAGCGCCCTGATTTCAAGTAAAGCATTCACTGAGCAAACACCGCTACCAGGGCCATTCACCTTCAGCAGGGACATTACTGCGATCCACCAGTACAGCGTCCATATATAGGAAAGGACCGGTCGTGATCTCTTCCACCGGGGTGCCATCGATAATACGGGCAAGCGCGTCAACGCCGGCCCGACCCATCACTTCAAACGGAATGGCGACGGTAGCGGTAAACAGGCTTTCCGGGTCACGGATACGGGCAAAGGCTTCCTGACCGCCATCCACGCCAGTCAGCACAACATCGCCGCGCTTATAACCCTGTTCGCGCAACAGATCGTCGATCACAAACGCCTGGCCGTCGAAAGAGGTCCAGATCGCGCCAAATTTACCGCGGTTTTTCAGCAGCAGGGCTTCCATACCGGCCCGGACATCTTCACGCCAGCTTTTGGTTTTTGCCATGGTGTGGCTGCCGATCAGGCTCACACCGGTATTTTCCTCCAGGATGACATCCATGATTCTGCCGCGCATCCGGGTGCCGCCGTGACCTTCATAACGTTGCATCATCAGGCCGCCCTGGTAGTCAATCAGACCGAGCAGATGCATGCCGATGCGTGCACCTGCAGCGGCTTCATTAACATTCACATCAAACGCGGTATACGGACTGCTGCCGGACATCACGGTGATCACCGGAATGCCTTTTTCCTGCGCTGCAGCCAGCTGGGTTTCCAGCTGCTGCGTTTTACCCATTGCCAGCAGAATGCCATCGACCCCTTTCTGGATCAGCGTATCAAGCTGCTCGGCGTGTTTGGGCACCGCGCCTTCTGAATTGAGCAGAGTGACCTCTATGCCTTTGCTTTTAGCCTGTTCAACCGCGGCATTGGCCGTGCGGGCATGGGTATCAGACGACATTTGGAAAGCGATAATGCCGAGTTCCGTCGACCAAGCGGATAACGATATCAGCAGCATTGTAAAAGCCAGTACAGCGAACCTGATCATGATTTCTCCTAAATGGGTTGGTATAAAATCGGGTTGTTACTATTTCAAGGTGTTTATGGAGTGGTGAGGACGCTAGCGGGGAACATTAAAAGCCACTTTCCTGAGCTGGCTGGCCGACAGACTGACGGAAGCAATAATGATAATGCCAAGCACGATATCCTGAACATAATATTGCGCCCCGAGCAGGGTCAGGCCGTTTCGCAAGGTACCGATGGTCAGAGCGCCGACCAGTGTGCCAAGCACGTTGGGTTTGCCGGGCTCGATAGTGGTCATACCGAGCAGCACGGCGGCGATGCCGGTCATCAGGTATTCGCCGGCGATGGTCGGACTCGATGAGGACAGGCTGGAGGTCAGCAAAACGCCGGTAATACCGGCCAGCAGTCCGGACAGACCCAGCCCCAGTACTTTCATGCGCGCGGTATTGATTCCAGCCAGCCGGGCGGGCTCTTCCGCTTCGCCGGTGCAGACCAGATGGACGCCGGTGCGGGTTTGCTTGAGCATAAACAGGCAACTTAACACGGCCAGCAGCATCCAGATGATCATTGCCGGCAGGCCCATAACCTGGCCGCGGCCGAAAAACAGGAACACCGGGTCCAGCCGACCCACGAAAGCAACGCCGCCGGTGATTAAAAAAGCCAGACCATTGGCAATAGTTGAGACTGCCAGGGTCGCAATCAGCGAAGGAATACGCAGACGGGTTACGATCAGGCCGTTAATGATGCCAATGCCAAGACCACTGACCAGTCCGGCGGCAATGGCGAGAATGACCGGATAGCCGCCAAACAGCAGCGATGCCGTGCAGACACTGGCCAGGCTGGCGACGTGGGCGATCGATAAATCAAGCTCACCGGCGGCCAGCGCCAGCGTAAATCCCAGTGCGATAATCGTCAGGAAACTGACATGCTTGAGAATGCTGAGTAGGTTGTAGGGATCGATGAAATTATCCGCAATGGCTGAAAAGGTGATAAACAGCCCGATCCAGGCAATGAGAGTGCCGTAGCGCTTTAAAATATCCTGCATGACAAAAAGACGTGTAATAACGATCTCAAGAAGTGGAAAAGAGTCAACCCGCTGCCTGCTGTTGCCAGGCCAGGTACTGACAGAAGCGCTGATAACGTTCGTCAACCAGATCCGCCTCTGCCGTCGCGGGTTCGAATGTGGTCGCATTGGCTGCAAGCTGTCTGCGGGCCTCATCCAGGGAGGTATACCAGCCGAGACCGGTCATCGCAAGAATGGCTGCGCCGCTTAAGCCCGGCTCTTTCGCTGTAGTGCGGGTTACCGGGCGCTGCAGAATGTCCGCACGAAGCTGGCACCAGCGGTCCGAACGGGCGAGCCCGCCGCCGATAACCAGCGGTGTTGTAGGCTCGTCGCCGACGTGGGCTGCCGTCAGAATGGTACGACTATGAAAAGCAATGCCTTCGATAACAGCCCGCAGCAAGTCTGTGCTGTGGTGCGCCATGTGCAAATCATGCCAACTGCCGCGCAGATCAGGATTCCAGTGCGGTGTGCGCTCGCCGTCAAGATACGGTATGAACAGCGGTGCAGACGCCATTAACGGAGCGGGCTGGACAAGCTCATCCAGCTCGCTGTCATCCAGCCCCAAAATGCTGCGAGCCCAGGACACGGTGCGGCCGCCGCACTGACTGGGGCCGCCTATATGCCACAGGATTTTCCCCTGCTGCTTCCCCCAAAGCAGAGTCAGTAATCCTTTGGCCAGTAGGCGTTGACCATGAATAACCCCGATGACTTCAGAGGTGCCGGAAACGGCATAGCTGGCTCCTGGCTGGTAAGCGCCGAGCGCCAAAGCACAACACCAGGTATCCATAGAGCCGCAGAATACCGGTATTCCCGCAAGGCTGGCTGGCAGATCAGTCTGACGCATGACCTGACCGATTTGCTGTTCCGGTTCGGCCAGGCGTGGTAATCGATCCTGCGCAAACCCGGTTGCCAGAATCAGCGATTCACGATAGTGGCCGTCCTCATCCAACAGCATCCAGTTGGACACACTGTCCGAACAGCGTTCTCCGGTCAGCCGGTGAAGAATGAAATCCTTGGGCTGCAGAACTGCACCAGCGGAGGCAAGCGCCGACGCTTCGTGCTCGGCCAGCCAGGCCAGTCGTGCCGCCGGATGAAAGGCCGTGATCAGATTCCCGTCCTGGTTGAACGTCGCTGCGAGCCGACTGGCCTGCTGCACGGCCCGGCTGTCATCCCACATGATCGCTGCTCGCAGCGGTTCACCCTGTTTATCAACCAGAACCTGGCTGCGCGTACCGCCTGTTATAACGATAGCGGCAGGCACAGTGGGACTATCCTTGAGCAGCGTTGCGGTCAGCTCGGTGAAAGATGCCACCAGTGCCTGGGGTCCTGTTCGCGTTGATCCGGTGCCGGTGATGCCGTCTCAAGCGGGTGTGAGAGAAGGCATGAAACTGTCCCGCTTCATCAATAAGAGCAACCCGCAGGGAACTCGCACCTAGATCAGCCGCCAGTATTGATCGCATACGTTTTTTATTCCCCATGTTGTCGGTACGAAAGTGTTTTCGCCGCGGGGAGCCGGGTTGGAAACCAGCCGGCGGCACAAAGCGTGCGTAATATACAACATCGCCTGCTTTCGGCCTAAATCAATGCACTATCAGCGTACATACCGGGTAGTTTGATGTGATCGTCTGTCGGCTGTATTTGAGGTTTTTTTTTTGAAATATGAATAGGTTACTTTTTTTGGGGTCGGTTTTACAGGCTGGCAGGTTATTTGCTCAGTTTTAACCATGACAAATTTTTCTGTTCAATACGGGTAAATGCCGGCAAACAGCAGGGTGGTCTTGAAGTCGTTGCGTGTTTTGCTGATCGATGAGAATCCGGGCCGTGCGGCCAGTCTCGAACAGGCGTTGCGCGATGCCGGACACGACGTATTGCTGCATCCTGCCAACGCCTGCAACGTGTTGGATCAGGTCGAGAAAATCAGGCCGGATATTGTTCTGATTGATATGGCGTCGCCGGATCGGGATGTACTGGAGCATCTGCGCGGTATGCCCCAGGAGCATGCAAAACCTGTCGTGTTGTTTGCAGAGCATAGCGATGATGCTGTCTTTGCCGCAGCGTTGCGGGCGGGTGTCAGTGCGTACGTGGTTGATGCCATTAATCCGCAATTGCTGAAATCGATCATGCAGGTTGCTATCTCCCAGTTTGAAGAGTACCAGGCACTGCGACAGGAGTTAGCGGACGTGCGGGTGCGTTTGGCTGAGCGCAAGCTGATTGATAAAGCCAAGGGTATGCTAATGCAGCAAAAAAATCTGACCGAAGAGGCTGCTTACAACATGTTGCGGAAGTTAGCGATGGATCGCAATCAACGCCTCGGTGAGGTGGCCCGTAATGTGATTTCTGTGCTGGATCTGCTGGGCTGATTCTGTTGTATACACAGAGTATTTGCTGCACTGCAATGAAGCGTCTGCACCGTATTAACGCGAGAAACGGGCTGGTTTGTTAGGGGTATATTTTAAAAATAAAATAAAAAACAACTAGTTGTATGTTAGGCATGCGGTTTGCTAGTGTTTATTATCAAACTGGCTATCGCATAGCCATACTGCGACCAAAGGCGGTTGCATTCCCGACAAAGGCGTCGAGATCCGTTGTGTAACGGGTGTCGGCGCTTTTTTATTTGGACCCTATTTTTGACGAGATCAAGATGTCAGAACGGCTTGAAAAGCGAGAACTAGCATTAGGATTTGTAGCACTGCTGGATTGTGCGCCACTGGTCATAGCTCAGGAGTTGGGATTTTTTGAGCAGGAGGGGCTGCAGGTTAGCCTGTCGCGGGAAAGCTCCTGGGCCAATGTGCGCGACAAGGTCAGCTATGGATTATTGGATGGCGCGCATATGCTGGCCGGCATGCCCATCGCCGCCACACTGGGCCTGGGTGCGCCGGCACTGCCGATGCTGACGGCGCTCAGCCTGAATTTGGGCGGAAACGCGATAACGCTTTCCAAACAACTTTGTCAGCGCCTGCTGCAGGCTGACCCCAACGCACTGCAACAGCCTGTCACAACCAGCCGGATATTGGCGCAGGTGATCGCCGAGGCGCGGGCTACAGCCAAAAAACCCATGCGTTTTGGCATGGTCTTTCCGGTCTCGTCGCATCATTACCTGCTGCGCTACTGGTTGCGCAGCGGTGGCATTGATCCGGATCGGGATGTCAATATTGTCGTCGTGCCGCCAGCGCAAATGGTCAGCCATCTGGAAGCGGGCATTATCCAGGGCTATTGTGTAGGTGAGCCCTGGAATACGCTGGCGGTTGCCGAAGGTTTGGGGCGCTTACTGATGACCAGTCACGCCATCTGGAATAATCACCCGGAAAAAGTGTTTGCGGTCACCCGCCAATGGGCCGAACGCCATCCGCAAACACATCAGGCGCTGCTGCGCAGTTTGCTCAAAGCCTGTCGCTGGCTAGACAGCACTGAAAACCGATTGGCAGCTGTCCATATTCTGGAAAAAGGCCGTTATGTGAATACGCCGGCAGAGATTCTGCGCGCCGGCCTGACCGGTCGCTGGCCGGCCGGTAGTGAGCCGATAACAACCAGTCAGGCAGCGGATGATGTGCTGGTGTTTCACCGCTATGCCGCCAATTTTCCCTGGCGCTCCCACGCGTTGTGGTTCATGGCGCAGATGGCAGCCTGCCGGCAGATCGAACCGGATCTGGATTTCTCGGCACTGGCAGCCCAGGTTTATCGCCCGGATCTATACCGCCAGGCGGCGCACACCTTAGGTGTCGTATGCCCTGCGGTTGACAGCAAAATTGAGGGCGAGCATCGGACTGGCTGGCATTGCCAGAATGCCAGCCTGACCCTGGGCGCTGACCGTTTTCTCGATGACGCCCGCTTCGATCCCGCTACAGTGCGCGATTATATCCAGCGTCAGCATGTTCCATTGTCCCGGCCAACACAGCATGGAGAACAGCCCTTATGACTGCCTTGCAACCGACAAGGCGTCCCCGACTGGTCGTGATCGGTAATGGTATGGCAGCCGGGCGGGCGTTGGAGGAGCTGATCAGGCTGGTGCCCACCCGCTATCAAATCACCGTATTCGGTGCTGAACCGCACGGCAATTACAACCGTATTCAGCTGTCACCGGTGCTGGCCGGTGACAAAACGCTGGCTGAGATCATGTTGAATGAGCGTGCCTGGTACACCGAGCAGGGTATCGAACTGCATGCCGGTCTGTCAGTCACCGCGATTGACCGTGATCAGCGCCAGATCATTGCCGCTGATGGACGCAGCACACCTTATGATGTGTTGTTGCTCGCAACCGGTGCCAGGCCGCGACGTTTGTCTCTGCCCGGTGCCGGGCTGGCCGGTGTACAGACCTTTCGAACCATTGGGGATGTCTCGCAAATGCTGGCAGCAGTACAGGCGGGTTGTCGTCAGGCTGTGGTGATCGGCGGAGGACTGCTGGGGCTGGAAGCGGCTTATGGATTACGTCAGCAGGGGCTGGACGTGCAGCTTATACATCTCAAGTCACATCTGATGGATCGGCAGCTGGATGCACCCGCCGCCCAATTGCTGCTGCGCCATGTGCAGGCGCTCGGTATTCAGGTCGAATTGCAGGCTGAAAGTGAGGCATTGCTGGGGGAGAACGGTCGGGTTCGTGCTTTGCGTTTGCAGGACGGGCGTATTCTGCCCGCCGAACTGGTGGTGATGACAGCCGGCATCCAGCCAAGCACAGAATTGGCGCAGGCCGCCGGACTAATAGTGGAGCGCGGGGTGGTGGTGAACGACAAACTACAGACCAGCGATCCGCACATTTATGCGCTGGGCGAGTGCGTGCAACATCGCGGTATCTGCTATGGCCTGGTCGCGCCGCTGTGGCAACAGGCGAAAGTCGTGGCTGAGCAGTTGGCCGGGCGGCAAACCGCGCAATTCACCGGCACGATACCAGCGACAACCCTGAAAGTAACCGGCGTCGATGTGTTTTCCGGTGGCGATTTTCATGCTGGACCCGGACGCGAAGTATTGACGCTGAATGATCCGCAGGCGGGCATCTACAAAAAACTGGTATTGCAGCAGGGGCGTTTACTGGGCGTGGTGCTGGTGGGGGACACCCGGTTGGGGCCCTGGTATCTGGCGCAGTTGGGGCAGGACGTCAGTACCCTGCGCGATGATCTGATGTTCGGTCCACTCGATGTGGCCGCCTGAGAATGTAACTGCCGGGAGTCGTGCTATGAGCCAAAGTGTGCAGAAAAGTGTGCGGACAACTTGCCCGTATTGCGGCGTGGGTTGCGGGATAAACGTCACGCATCATGCCGACGGTATGCAGTTTCAGGGGGATGAATCGCACCCCGCCAATTTCGGTCGTTTGTGCTCGAAAGGGGCCTCTGTCGGCGAAACCCTGAGTCTGGAAAACCGCTTGTTGTACCCGCTACTTCAGGACGAGCAAGTCACTATGGATGTGGCGCTTGATGCGGTTGCTGCCGGTCTGCAGCAGACTATTGCCGAGCATGGCCCGGACGCGGTTGCTTTTTATCTGTCGGGGCAGTTGTTAACGGAAGATTATTACGTTGCCAACAAGCTGATGAAAGGCTTTATCGGCAGTGCCAATGTCGATACCAACTCGCGCCTGTGCATGTCGTCGA
Organism: Gammaproteobacteria bacterium; assembly: GCA_041396125.1. GTDB lineage: Bacteria > Pseudomonadota > Gammaproteobacteria > Competibacterales > Competibacteraceae > JAWKZG01. Next base: position 37,552 of record JAWKZG010000014.1, read on the forward strand.
GTGTTGCCGGGCATAAACGGGCGTTTGGCTCCGATACTGTGCCGGGCAATTACGAGGATCTCGAACAGGCGGATCTGATCGTACTGGTCGGCTCGAATCTGGCCTGGTGCCATCCGGTACTGTTTCAGCGCATCAGCGCCGCCCGTGAGCGCAATCCGGCACTGAAAATCGTTGTTATTGATCCACGCCGCACCGCAACCTGTGAACTGGCCGATCTGCATCTCGCGCTGCGGCCGGGTAGCGATACCGCACTGTTCAATGGCTTACTGGTTTATCTGGCCGCACAGGGCCAGCTTGATCAGGCTTATATTGAGGCTCATACCGAAGGTTTTGCGCAGACCCTGCAGCAGGCTCGCAATGATGTCGCAGACGTTGCTGCTGCCGCTCAGCGCTGTGGTTTGACCGCGCTGCAACTGGAGCACTTTTATCAGTGGTTTGCGGTCACGGAACGGACGGTGACAGTGTATTCGCAAGGTGTGAATCAATCGTCTTTCGGCACTGACAAAGTCAATACCATTATTAATAGCCATCTGGCGACGGGCCGGATTGGCCGTCCCGGCATGGGACCGTTCTCGGTGACCGGTCAGCCCAATGCAATGGGCGGGCGGGAAGTGGGCGGGCTGGCGACTATGCTGGCCGCGCACATGGATTTCAGCGCTGAGGATATCGACCGGGTGGGCCGCTTCTGGGGGGCATCCACGCTGGCAAGCAAGCCCGGTTTGAAAGCTGTCGAGCTGTTTCAGGCGGTGGCGGACGGTCGCATCAAGGCGCTCTGGATCATGGGTACAAATCCGGCTGTCAGCCTGCCCGATGCAGATACGGTCAGAGCCGCCTTAAAAACCTGTCCATTGGTGATTGTGTCCGAGGTGAATCAGAACACCGATACTGCTGCGTATGCCGATATTTTGCTGCCGGCCCTGGCCTGGGGTGAAAAAGACGGCACCGTGACCAATTCGGAACGGCGTATCTCGCGTCAGCGCGCGTTTCTGCCAGCTCCCGGCCAGGCTCGGCCGGACTGGTGGCTGGTCAGTCAGGTAGCACGGCGTCTGGGCTATGCCGATGCTTTTGCCTATCAGGCTCCGGTGGATATATTCCGTGAACACGCGGCATTATCGGCTTTCGAAAATGACGGCACACGGGATTTCAATCTGGCTGGTCTGGCCGGGATCGACACGGCCGCTTATGCTGACCTGCAGCCTGTACATTGGCCGCTGACCGAGGGTGCCACTGCGGGGCAGGCGCGCCGATTTAGCGATGGCCGCTACTATACGCCCACTCGCCGCGCCCGCTTTATCGCTATTGGGCAACGCCAGCCCGGTTATGCAGCTGATGGCGATTATCCTCTCATTCTCAATACAGGTCGGGTACGCGATCAATGGCACACCATGACACGAACCGGTAAAGCTGCCCGATTGCACAGTCATTGTCCGGAGCCGTATGCCGAGCTGCACCCGCTGGATGCTACTGCACAAGACCTTGCGGATGGCGATCTGGTGTGCGTCAGTAGCCGTTGGGGCGAGATCATCGTGCGTGCCCGCCTGACGACGCATCAGTTACCAGGCTGCGTATTTGTACCCATGCACTGGAGTCTGGAATATGCCGCCACAGCTTGTGTCGATGCGATCGTTAATCCGGTCGTTGATACGGTTTCCGGCCAACCCGAATCGAAGTTCACACCGGTGCGTATTACGCGCTTTGAGCCGGCCTGGCACGGTTTCGTGCTAAGCCGCGACCCGCTTAAGCTGCCGCCTGTCGAGTATCGGGTCAACGTGCGGGGTAATGAATATTGGCGCTATGAACTGGCCGGACTGAAGAGGTTAGACGATGCCTTGCAATGGTCGCGCGAGCTGGTGGCTGAATACCCTCTGGCTGAACACCGTGATGAGCCATTGCAATGGCAGGATTTTGCCGATCCGGGCGCGGGGCATTTTCGTAGTGCAGCCCTGCGTGCCGGGCGCTTGCAGCTGTGCGTGTGTATCGCTCCACAAGCTGACAAACTGCCGCCGCGTGACTGGCTGAGCGGTTTGTTTGAGCAGCCTGCCGTAGATCGGGACACACGACTGAACCTGCTGGCGGGGCGCGGTTCGGGGCAGAGCTGTGGCGGGCCTGTGGTCTGTTCCTGCTTCCAGGTCGGCATGAATACGCTGATCGACGCCATTCGCCAACAGCAGTTACTGACTACGGAGGCTATTGGCCAGTCTTTGCAAGCGGGTACAAATTGTGGCTCCTGTCTGCCGGAATTACGCGGTTTGCTGAGTCAGCACCGCCGCGAAACGGACAACAGTGGTCAGACGGGGAAACAGCGTGCGGCCTGAGCGCAATGGTACCAGTCGAATGCACTACAGCAGTGAAACAGCAGTTATGTTGCACTGCAGTAGTGCGCTATATCTGCCGTTTTTATTATTTTGAAAAATAGAATAAAAACATTATTAATAAAAAACAAAAATATATATTAATAACTGAAATAGGCATAGCATTTGCTTCGTCTATTGCGTCGCAGCATGGTGGCTGCTCACTCACCTGAAAGCAGTGTTTTTCAGGTACAGATCCAAAGGCGGGTCTGATTTCCGCGCATCGCGCGAAGACAAAGGCGTCAACGATCGGTTTCTATTTTGAAATCGTCGTGTGGCGCTTTTTTTTGTTCCGGTTTCTTAGTTGTCAGGAGTGATACAACCATGCGTAATACATTGACGAGATTTACCGCAATCATAGTAATGGCGGGTTTTACCCTATCCGCCGGGGCGGTTGAAGATCTGGAAAAAGAAGATCTCAAATTCGGCTTCATCAAACTGACCGATATGGCACCGCTGGCGATAGCTTATGAGAAAGGCTATTTCGAGGATGAAGGCCTGTACGTCACGCTGGAGGCACAGGCTAACTGGAAAGTGCTGCTGGACCGGGTCATTGATGGCCAGCTGGACGGTGCCCATATGCTGGCCGGGCAACCGCTGGCCTCAACCATTGGCTTTGGTACGAAAGCGCACGTGATCACCGCGTTCTCCATGGATTTAAACGGTAACGGTATTACGGTAGCCAATGAAATCTGGGAGCAGATGAAACCCAATATTCCACTGCAGGCGGACGGCAAGCCGGTGCATCCGATCAAGGCGGATTATCTGAAACCCGTGGTCGAGGCTTATAAAGCCGATGGCAAGCCTTTCAATATGGGTATGGTGTTCCCGGTGTCTACGCATAACTATGAGCTGCGTTACTGGTTAGCGGCGGGCGGCATCCACCCTGGCTACTACGCACCGGAAGAGGGCGATATCACCGGCCAGTTGCAGGCTGACGTGCTGCTGTCGGTGACGCCACCGCCGCAGATGCCCGCTACCCTGGAAGCCGGGACGATCTATGGCTATTGCGTGGGTGAACCGTGGAACCAGCAGGCTGTGTTTAAAGGCATCGGGGTGCCGGTCATCACTGATTACGAAATCTGGAAAAACAACCCGGAAAAAGTATTCGGTGTCAGCAATGCCTGGGCGGAAGCAAATCCCAATACCCATAAAGCGCTGGTCAAGGCACTGATCCGGGCGGCTATCTGGCTGGATGAAAATAACAACGCCAACCGCACTGAAGCCGTCGAGATTCTCTCGCGCTCGGAATACGTCGGAGCCGACGCCGAGGTAATCGCCAATTCCATGACCGGTACTTTTGAATATGAAAAAGGCGACAAGCGCGACGTGGCCGATTTCAATGTGTTTTTCCGTTATTTTGCTACCTATCCCTACTACTCGGATGCGATCTGGTACCTGACCCAAATGCGCCGCTGGGGCCAGATCAGCGAACAAAAGCCGGACGACTGGTATATCGATATAGCGAAAAAAGTCTATCGTCCTGATATCTATCTGGCTGCGGCCCAGGAACTGATCGATGACGGCTACGCCCAGGCCGGAGATTTCCCCTTTGACAGCGACGGTTTCAAGCCCGCCAGTGACGAATTTATTGACGGCGTAAAGTACGACGGTCGGCAGCCAAACGCCTACTTGCGGCAGTTTCCGATCGGGCTGAAAAACGATGATGACGCCAGTTGAATATCGCTGACTGACAAGGGGCAAAACATGACAAGCGCAACCATAAACCGTATGGGCCTGGCCAGGCTGGCGTCGTTGTTGACCGTCAGCAACGGTGGCAACGGGCGTGAGCGATGGGAGGCCATCGGCCGCACACTGGGTATCCCGCTGCTGGCGCTGATGCTGTTTCTGCTGTTGTGGCAGGTAGCCGCAGCACAGGTGCAGACCAGTCTGGGCAGCATCCCTGGTCCGGTAGCGGTCTTTCAGGCTGGTGTCGGGCTGGTGCAGGATCACTACCGTGAGCGCGAAAAAGAGGCCGCTTTCCATCAGCGGCAGGAAGATCGCAATGCCAGGAAACTGGCCAAAGATCCGAATGCCGAGGTCAAAACACGCGCCTATACCGGCAAACCAACCTACTTCGATCAGATTCTGACCAGTCTGAACACTGTTTTTACCGGCTTTTTGCTGGCAACACTGGTGGCGGTTCCGCTCGGTATTCTAAGTGGTATGAGCAAAACCTTTCAGGCCGCGATCAATCCGCTGGTGCAGCTGTTCAAACCGGTTTCGCCTCTGGCCTGGCTGCCGATTGTCACGCTGGTGGTCAGTGCCAGTTATGTCGTGACAGATGACGCCTGGTTCGACAAATCGTTTTTGACCTCGGCTATCACGGTCACCCTGTGCTCGCTCTGGCCTACGCTGATCAATACTGCAGTCGGCGTGTCCTCGATTGATTCGGACCTGATTAATGTATCGCGCATGCTGAAGCTGAACGCGTTTACCAAAGTGACGAAAATAGTAATTCCGTCGTCCCTGCCGTATATCTTCACTGGCTTGCGCCTGTCGCTCGGGGTGGGTTGGATGGTGCTGATCGCCGCCGAGATGCTGGCGCAGAATCCGGGCCTGGGTAAGTTCGTCTGGGACGAATTCCAGAATGGCAGCTCGGAATCGCTGGGGCGCATCATGGTGGCCGTACTGACCATTGGTATTATCGGTTTTATGCTGGATCGGGTGATGCTGACGCTGCAACGGCTGGTCAGTCATCAAGAAGTCGTGGCATGAGGGAGAGACTACGATGACCGCAGTACGCAAACACGATGACTATCTGACTCCTGCACTGGCGGGCAATACCTCCACCGTGCCGCTGCAGATTGCCAAAACACCGCTGCTGGAAATGCGTCAGGTCAGTAAAGGCTATGGCACAGGTGCGGCTTATCAGCCGGTGCTGAGTGGACTTGATCTGCAAATCCAGGAAGGGGAGTTTCTGGCTATTGTCGGTTTTTCCGGCACTGGCAAAAGTACCTTGATCCGGCAAATTGCCGGCCTCCTCAAACCGGACAGTGGCACAGTGCTGAAAAGCGGCGAGCCGGTGCAGGGGCCGGGGCCGGATCGCTGTCTGGTGTTCCAGAGCTATTCGCTGATGCCCTGGCTGACCGTGTGGGACAACGTCGCTCTGGCTGTGAACGCGGTGCATAAGCGTCAATCCCGTCGCGAGCGCAAAGCGCTGACAGCACACTATATTGATCTGGTCAATCTGAGCGCGGCCGTACACAAGCGTCCCGGTGAACTCTCTGGCGGCATGCGCCAGCGGGTCTCAGTGGCGCGCGCCCTGGCGGCCAAGCCGGATATTCTGCTGCTGGACGAACCCTTATCTGCGCTGGATGCCCTGACCCGCGCCAAACTGCAGGATGAAATCACCCGTATATGGGAACAGGATCGCAAGACCGTCATTCTGATTACCAATGACGTGGATGAAGGCCTGCTGCTGGCGGATCGTATTATTCCGCTGCAGCCGGGAACGGGGGCTGGTGCCACGCTGGGGCCGGAGTTTCAGATCGAATTGCCGCGTCCGCGGGATCGGCGCGAACTGAACCATAACCCGGAGTTTATCCGCCTGCGCAAAGAGATCACCCAGTATCTGCTGAGTGTCAGCCCGAATGCCAAGCAGGCCAGTAATATTGTCAGCCTGCCCAAGGTGGTGCCAATCACCAGTCGCGAGCATCCCGCCAATCGCGATGAAAAACCGGTCACCGCCGTCGAAGACCCGCTGCAGCGTTATTTGGAATTCTCGCAAATTACCAAAACCTATCCGGTGCGCGGTGGCGGTAATGTGAATGTGGTCGAAGACTTCAAGCTCAAGGTCAAGAAAGGCGAGTTTGTTTCTGTGATCGGGCACTCCGGCTGTGGTAAATCCACTGTGTTGACCATGACTGCCGGGCTGACCGATATTTCCGGCGGTGCCATTATTCTGGATGGCAAAGAAGTAGTAGGTGCCGGGCCGGATCGTGGTGTGGTGTTCCAGGCACCAAGTCTGTTTCCGTGGCTAAGTGCGTACGAGAACGTCGTTCTGGGTGTCAACAAGGTTTTTCCGCATTTGCAGCGGGCGGAGCGGCGCGAAATTGTCGAGCATTATCTGACTCGCGTCGGGCTGGGTGATGCCATGCACAAGAAAGCAGCCGACCTGTCCAATGGCATGAAGCAGCGAGTCGGCATTGCCCGTGCGTTTGCGCTGTCGCCCAAACTGCTACTGCTGGATGAACCTTTCGGCATGCTCGATTCGCTGACCCGCTGGGATTTGCAGGAAGTGCTGATGGAGGTCTGGAGTCGCACTGAGGTCACTGCCATGATCGTGACCCACGATGTCGACGAGGCCATCCTGCTGGCGGATCGCGTCATCATGATGACCAACGGCCCACAAGCCAGAGTCGGCGAGATTCTGGAGGTCGATCTGCCGCGTCCGCGCTCGCGCAAAATGCTGCTGGAGCATCCGGATTATTACCGCCTGCGCGAGAGCCTGCTGACCTTTCTCGCCGAGTGCGAGCATACGCATTAGGAAACGGAGCAGTCATGACTGAGAAAAAACGCGTTGTCGTTGTCGGCAACGGCATGGTGGGGCACCGCTTCTGCGAACAGCTGGCGCAGCGGGATGTGGACAAGACGTTTTACGTCACTGTGTTCGGTGAGGAAAAACGCCCGGCCTATGACCGTGTTCATTTAACCGAGTTTTTCAGCGGCAAAGGGCCGGAGCAACTTGCCATCGCTGATAACGACTGGTACGCCGCGCATGGTTTTAAGCTGCATCTCGGTGACCGGGTGGCCTTCATTGATCGCAAACGGTGCGAAATTATCACTGTTTCCGGTCATACCGAGCCTTATGATCATTTGGTGCTGGCGACCGGTTCCAGCCCCTTCGTGCCGCCACTGGATGGCATTCACCAGCAAGGCGTGTTTGTGTATCGCACCCTGGACGATCTGGAAGCAATACACAACAGCGCCCGGCAGGCCAAAACAGCCGTGGTTATCGGTGGCGGTCTGCTGGGTCTGGAAGCGGCAAAAGCCGTGGTTGATCTGGGCTTGCAGGTGCATATCGTCGAATACGCCGACCGCCTGATGCCGCGCCAGGTCGATGCCTCGGGCGGTGAGTTGCTGCGCAGCGCGATCAGCTCATTGGGTGTGCAAGTGCATCTGGCTGCCCGTATCGATGCTTTGTTGGATGACGGCCAGGGTTGTGTAAGCGGTGTCCGTTTTGCCGATGGCGAGACGCTCAACAGCGATATGGTGATTGTCTCGACCGGTATCCGGCCGCGCGATTATCTGGCTCGGACGGCTGGGCTGAGCATCGGCGAACGCGGCGGTATTATTGTTGATGACACCCTGAGCAGCAGTGATCCGTCGGTGTATGCCATTGGCGAAAACGTACTGCACCGGGGCATGGTGTATGGTCTGGTAGCGCCCGGTTACGATATGGCCGAAGTGCTGGCGCGCCGTCTGCTGGGTGAGGATATCCGTTTCGAAGGTGGCGATCTGTCCACCAAGCTGAAACTGATGGGGGTCGATGTCGCCAGTTTCGGCGATTATTTTGCCGATCAGGAGCGGCCCGAACAGGCCAAATCACTGGTGTTTCAGGATAATGTCAGCGGGGTGTATCAGAAGCTGGTTATCAGTCACGATGGCAAGCGTTTACTGGGTGGCATTCTGGTCGGTAATGCGGATCAATACACCGTGCTGCACCTCACCAGTAAAACCGGTATGGCTATTCCCGAGCAGCCGCAGGAGCTGCTGTTCGGTGGCGGCGGCGGCGGTATGAGCGTGGCGGACTTTGGTGATGAAGTGCAAGTCTGTTCCTGTAACAACATCAGCAAAGGCCAAATCGTCCAGGCTATCGCCGAGCACGAGCTGACCAGTCTGAGCGGCGTCAAGGCCTGCACCAAGGCGGGTACCGGCTGCGGTGGCTGTATGCCCTCGGTGACCCAGATTTTCAATCATGAACTGGCCAAAAGCGGACGCGAAGTGGATAACACGCTTTGCGAGCATTTTCCATACACGCGCAAAGAGCTGTTCTGGATCGTAAAATTGAATCGTATTCAGCATTTCAATGAATTGCTCGACAGTCACGGTAAGGGCGACGGCTGCGAAATCTGCCGTCCGGCTGTGGCCTCGATTCTGGCCACAACCTGGAACGATCTGATCGCTAATCACGCCACCATTCAGGACACCAACGACCGTTTTCTGGCCAATATCCAGCGCGGCGGCAGTTATTCGGTGGTACCGCGGGTGCCGGGCGGCGAAATCACCCCGGACAAACTGATCGTTTTAGGCGAAGTCGCTAAAAAATACGATCTGTACTGCAAAATCACCGGCGGTCAGCGAATTGATTTATTCGGTGCCCAGGCCGGGCAACTGCCGGATATCTGGGAAGAACTCATCCAGGCCGGCTTCGAGAGCGGTCATGCTTACGGCAAGGCCATGCGGACGGTGAAATCCTGCGTCGGTTCCAGCTGGTGCCGTTATGGCGTGCAGGACTCGGTTGGTTTCGCCATCCGGCTGGAAGAACGCTACCGTGGCATCCGCGCTCCGCACAAGTTCAAATCTGCGGTGTCCGGCTGTATCCGTGAATGCGCGGAAGCACAAAACAAGGATTTTGGCATCATCGCCACAGAGCAGGGCTGGAATGTGTATCTCGGTGGTAACGGCGGCAGTAATCCCTGTCACGGCCATCTGGTCGGTCAGGATATGAGCGACGATGAGGCCATCCGCCTGATCGACCGGTATTTAATGTTTTACATCCAGACCGCGAAACCACTGCAACGTACAGCTCGTTGGCTGGAAGAACTGGACGGTGGCATCGACTATCTCAAAGGCGTGATCATTGATGACAGTCTGGGTATTTGCGCACAGCTGGAAAACGATATGCAGCAGCTGGTCGATACCTATCAGTGCGAATGGAAAGCGGTGGTCGAAAATCCCGTCCTGCGGGCTAGCTTTACAGCAGCGGCTACTGCCAGTCCTGACAAGCAACCGGCGCTGCCATTTATCCGTGAGCGTGGCCAGAAACGGCCAGCGGATTGGAGCAGCGCAACGCCGGTGACATTTCTGACAACCATGCCGAGCGACAATAACTGGCAATGGCAGCAACTGGCGGCGGTGGATGCGGTGCCACAGGATGGCGGTATTGCGGTGGATTACGGCGAGGTGCAGATCGCACTGTATCATTTCGCCCGTCGCGGTGAATGGTACGCCACCCAGAACACCTGTCCACACCGCAAAGAGGCACTGCTGGCGCGCGGTATGCTGGGCAGTCAGGGCGATGAGCCGAAAGTGGCCTGCCCGATGCACAAGAAGACTTTCTCACTGCGCTCAGGCGAAGGTCTGAATGACCCTGATTACCGCATTCGCACGTTTCCAGTGCAGATCAGAGAGGGGCAGGTCTGGGTCAAACTGCCACCTGCCGCGCTACTGGCGCAAGAGCTTGGCTGCGCTGGAGGGCAGAGCTGCGCGGCATAGTTGTTGTTTTAATATGGTAAAAAGCGGAGGGTTTAATACCTTCCGCTTTTTTGTCTATTGGTATACCGATACGATTATGGCGCTTTTGACAAGCAACCATAACGCAACCATAATGCAATCTATGTTGTGTTGCTGGAAAAAATTATGGCTGCCTTGACTATCAAAAACATACCCGATGATCTTTATGAGCATTTGAAAAGAGCGGCAAAAGCGCACCATAGAAGCATTAATGGTGAACTTATCGCATGTCTGGAAAGTATTCTGTTGCCCCATAAAGTGTCTCCTGATGAACATATCCAGGTGGCTCGTGCCCTGCGTGACAGGGTAAAACCCTCAACACTGACTATCGATGACATCAACCGTGCCAAAAACGAAGGCCGTTCGTGATTGTCGTCGATACGAACACTATTGCGTATCTCTATCTGCCAACAGAAAATTCTGGCCGTGTTGAAGAATTGCTAAAAGTCGATCCAATATGGACAGCCCCTTTTCTGTGGCGAAGCGAACTGAGAAATATACTTTGCTTGTATCTGCGGAAAGAGCTGTTGGATTTTGAAACCGCTGCAAGCATACAAAATCAAGCTGAATCTCTGCTCCGGAACAATGAGTACGGGGTCAATTCCGTTGCTGTGCTGAGTCTGGCACAAGCGTCAAACTGTTCTGCTTATGACTGTGAATTTGTCTATTTAGCTAAAGCGCTGAACACCAAGCTTATTACAGCGGATAAAAAACTGATCAAAGCATTCCCGGATATTGCGATGCGCGCGGATGAGTACATCGCTTCGCTGTCATAGCATGCGTGACATTCGCTTAAGGAAAAATAAACGGCTACGGGCGAGACACGCTGAATCCTCGATATAGACCCGGTAAACACTGAGGCCGGGAAAATTTACGGTTATCCTGGGGCAGATTTGCCAAGACGCTGTATAGTTTCCGCACTTTGTTAAACAGACTAAACAGACGGTGATCTCATGAAACTCCTGATACGCAACCTCGCCCGCACCACAACAGAGGCAGAATTGCGGGCGCTGTTCGAAGCCCACGGCGCAGTGCAGTCCTGCAATCTGGTGTTAGACAAAGCGACCGGCGATTCCAAGGGGTTTGGTTTTGTCGAAATGCCCAAGCAGGGGGAGGCCAAGGCCGCGATGAAAACCCTCAACGGCACGGAGGTGGCCGGGAGCAAAATCCGCGTGAAAAAAGCCGAACCAAAAGCGGAGGCGGGTAATAATCCTGGTGCCGGATAAGATGGAGAAAACGCGTAATCAGGACCCGCTACACGGTATCACCCTTAAAATGCTGGTCACCCGGCTGGTAGAGCATTACGGCTGGGAGGCGTTAGGCCGCCGCATCAAAATCAACTGCTTCATCAGCGATCCGAGCATCGCCTCCAGTCTGAAATTCCTGCGCAGAACACCCTGGGCGCGGGAAAAAGTTGAAGCGCTTTATCTGAACACCCCATGGCCGGATGATCAGGCCTAGCGCAAGCGCATCAATACGGTAGTATTCTGGGCGCTGAGTCGGTTTAGCCGCGAGAGCACGCGAGAAACCCTGAATGATCTGTACCAGCTGGAAAGCGTTGGCGTCGCCTTTGTCAGCTATACCGAACCGTATGTGAATTCGCTTGGTCTCTGGCGCGCACTAAAGCACAAGGTAAACGCATCAGCCGCAGCCCGTTGTCGCAGACCAAACAAATCGAAATTATCCATCTGTATCTCCGTTGACGAACCTGATCGAGTAATTTTGGCGGCTTATTCATCCGATAAATTTTAGGTTCGTATAAAATTTATGTAGAGTTTATCTCTCTATTTTTAATGATTTTTATTGCTTGATGTTGACATTAGAAAGCATGAGGGTCTATTTTTGCGTCTGTCTAAATTTAGTTATACCTAATGTCATGAATCATGAATCAAGAATTATTTAGAATAATTGAGCTTTACCAATCTGCTATAGCGGAGCTATTTCCTCGTTTAGCGAAGAGTCTAAATCTGCAGTTACCTATCTCTAATAGAGAGTGGGCGAACAAAGGTTTCGATCAACGAGGTGAGACAACCTGTGGAGTAAGTTACTTTATTCATGGCTATGGTGTTGCTTTAAAGTGTCAAGGTATTAAGGTCATCTCTTTACACACAAGTCAAAAAGCCCCGATTTGCCGGGCATAGCGCAGGCCTGCGGTGAAATCCATCACCCGCTGCAAGCCCAGCCAGAGGTCTTTGCACCGGGCTCGCCATCGCCCTTGCGCCCTAAAAAGCCGCCCAGTCTGGCGATCATGCGCAAGGCAGCGTTGAGTGTGGGGGCTGCTGGGGCATGGGCTGTTCGGCCAGTAAATACGCCCCCTGCCACTCCTCCTCAGCCAATACCAGGTTGACGTCCAAATCCGGCACTGTGCGTCCCAGGCGCATCAAACGGCCTATACGCCAGCTCACGATCAGATACAGCGCTATAGCCCGCTCCATGCGCGCTAACGTAGACAGTTGTAGCGCTTCGAGCCGACAGCCCTGTTTGAGAATCAAAAAAAACAGTTCGATTTCCCAGCGTGCCAGATACCAGCTGATCAGCTCCGTGCCGCCGCCTGATGGGGGATGTCGCGATTGCTCAGTAAACGCCACAGCACCGGCTTGACGCCCGCCGGGGCCTCGATTTCCTCGGCCAGTAATAAACTCACCGTGAGTGCCGGCGTATCCGTCGTGGCCGGCAGTGTCACCCGCGCCACCCGTAGGGTTTGGCGTACCCGCCGCGCCGTCCGCCCGCGACCCGCCGGCAGCTGAAAACTCACCTCACCGAGTGGGGCACTCTGCGCCACTGTCGTCCAGAGCTTGTGACCACCTTCCAGACTGCGGTTATGCCGTGCCCGGATGAGCCAATCAGCCGGGGTACCCAGCGCCTGCGCTTTATCCAGTAAGGTGCGCATGTCCGCTTCCCGATCCGCCACATACACCAACCGCGTCGCGCTCAACTCGGGCGACTGGGCTAATTCCGCGACTCGCTCGTAGCCTTCCGTCCAACGCAGACTCTCCGTCGGCCCCGCACGCTGGCCCGTCGCGTCTTTCGGCGCCCGTGCCCACATCCACGCATCCAGTACCCCCAGCGGCTCGCGCGACGGCGTCACGGCATACGTGGCGTGCAAGTACATACCCCGTTGGCTCTCGTAGCTCAACGGCCCCGCACCGGCCATCTGCCGCCCCTTGAAGTCTAGCTCCGTCGTGTCCTGCAGACACAGCACCACCGGTTGTTCACGCATCCGGGACTCACTACACGCCCAGTGGGGTGCCATGAGCGCTTCCCAGCTCAAGTCCTCTTGGCTCAGAAAGCGATACGCCGCCTGCGTCTCGGCCCAGCCGTTGCACGAGCCTGGGATACTGCTCATCGGTTTCTCCCCCAGGCGCTCTAATAGCTTCACCGCTCGTTCATTTAAACGCTTATCGCCCAAATCAATCGTGTGGAGTTCTTCGCCCGCCCAGCTCATCGCTCATGACCTCTCAGCATTTATCCAGTATTCCGTTGCAGCGTACAATAAGGCTGGGAGAGGCGTCGAAAAAACAACCTATCCTACTGTTTAGTATTAGATTCTAGACTTGTGTGTAAGAAGATGGTATTAAGGTAGATTTTGATTTAGGCGGTGAAGGCCAAATAGATGGTATTGACCCGTGGAAGCTTTGGTATTTTCTAAAAGACAGCAACATTAAGACTAGCTTCGGATCTTCTAAGGACGTTGAGGCAGCGGTAAAGGCAGAAGTTTCAAATGGCAATATGACTTATTCTGGTTACGTGCTGTATTACTTGGCAAGGTAGGTATAACAAGGCAATCCAGCATAAGCCACTTTGTGGCTAGGACAGCCTAGCCGTCGCTCGTTTTGTGCATGGCTTCGCCATTTTCGCACAAAACAATCAACAACTAGTCTGCCGCTGATTGCGGCGTTAGAGCTACACATGATCGAAAGCGCAGAAGAGTTTGTACGATTAAGGGAAAGCGTTATTCCAGAGGAGTATCACAAGGCAGCTAATGAAAAAGCAAGCCTCGAAGTGTGGAATGATGTCCTAGAAAAATATCCAGAAATGGCTTTTTGGGTTGCGCAAAATAAAAGCGTACCGATTCAGATTCTCGAGAAGCTAGCGAAACATTCCGATCCAAAAGTTAGAGACATGGTTGCTAGAAAAAGGAAAATACCTGAATCGCTTATGCTAGTTTTAGCGAATGACTGCGATTCTTCAGTAAGAAATGCACTAGTAAATAATGGCAAGGTTACCGAGCGAGTTCTACATTTGTTGGTTAAAGATTCGTGGAAAGCAATAAGTAAGCGTGCAGCGGAAAAGCTTCAGGCTCTAACAAAGCTATCAAATTGACGGCTTTTCCGTAGCTCGTTTTGTGGTTTAACGCTACGCTACCACAAAACAATCTACTCCAAAGCCGCAATTTATAGCGGCGTTAGGCTTTTAAAATCAAAGGAGAAATACCATGCTAAAGTTTCCAAAACGAACCCGTGAAAGTGACTCTAAAGCTCTATTGGTTGTCCAAGCACTTCAAAGGTCACCAAATTCTGGTCAGAACTACATGGTCTCTGTTGTAACGACCGATAGTGGGCGATGTTTTGTGTCTCTCTCTGGGTCAAATCGCGCACAAGCCGAAAACGAACTTCGCACCAGACTTCACTGGATCGGTCAGTTGAATACAGCCGGGCCTGCAAATAAGCAACTTAGAAAAAATCTAAATAAATTAGGTCAACGCGTTGGTGATATTTATGCGGGAGCTCACAATTCGGCAACGGCTTTTCATCCACTTAGGGGGAATCTCGTCGACCCGGATCGGGATCAGGTATTAGCACGGCATGGAGCGCCGCTTACATTTCAGGGAAATCGAGATTGTGCTGAGCCAAAAGCACTCCATGCGGCAGCAACGTCTGGTGCTAAAATTACTGGTATGACTACTGTTTGGTACGGTAATCAGCCAAACCAATACCCGGACCCAGCCGGGGCGATGCCTGGAATTCAAGGGCTTAATTATGCTCGCCCGTGTGAGTTCTGTCGGCAGAATGAGACTCGAATAATGATGGAGGTTGAGCGGAGTCTCTTAGCACAGAAGGGTGCACTTCCGAAACCGTATGAGATTTAGTTCATATTCCAGTGTGATTGCCTAACAATACGCTGCACTCGGACGGCAATTCCGCTACGCTCCATTGCCGCCGGTAAGCATAGTCGTTATGCTCCTACAGAAAATTAGCTTTGGTGGAAATATGTTAAAAGTATTAGTGTCAGCATTTGAAGACCAAAGTAGTGATCGAAGCTTTGAAGTGGCTGACTTATCCTACGATAGAGATGATAATAATTTTTCAATGCGCTGCGTCATGGGCGATGATTGGCTTCAAAGAGTAAACTCAAAATATGAGTGTGAGCTAAAGCCGCAAATTGTTCGCTTTTCAGATAATGTGGTTTTCATCGTGTTTAGTTCAAATATTGAATTAGATGTTTTTGAAAAGTGGCTTCGTTCTGCTTTAAATAAGGTTGAAGAAGGCTATAGGACTATGCGAGGTTAAGCATAACAAGCGGCTGCATCGGACAAATTTCCGCTGTCACCTTTTGTGCAAAAACACGCACAAAAGCCGCCATCAAAAATTTGCTCGGTGAGCCGGGCGTTAGCATAAAAATATGTACGTCATTCTTGATTCAAATATTTGGATATCAGAGCTCGGGTTGAAATCAACTCTAGGGGCTGCTGCACGGTTTTATTTGAAGCGAAATGACGCAATTCTAGTGCTTCCGGAGGTAATCAAACTCGAATCTGAGAGAAATCTAAGAAGTCGCCTCAACGAGCACATATCCTCTATACGAAAAAGCCATGCAGGCTTGTTAAGTGTGTTCGGCACTTTGAAAGAAGTTGTACTACCTAAAGAGAATGACGTTGATGCGGTCATAGATGGATTATTTGCCAACCTTGACGTTGAGATTCGGCACCTTCCTTTTAGCCTGGAAAGCGCTAAAAGCTCTTTTTTGAAAACAATCGAAAAGGTACCGCCAAGTGACAAATCACAGCAGTTTAAAGATGGCGTGCTATGGGCGGATTGTGTTGCGTTATTAAAAGAAAATGATGTGCATTTAGTTACTGAGGATAAAGCGTTTTATGAAAATAGGCAGTACCAAAATGGAATAGCAAAGAATCTTCTAGCTGAAATATCTGACATAGATAATACGCTTTCTATCTATCCTTCTCTGCTCGATTTAATGCAGTCAATTCAGACCGATATTGCAATTGAGCCTAGCGATCTACTGGCATCCTTCTTGGATATTAATAAGGATAGTGTAGATCGAAGCTTGGAGCGGGCTGGATTTGAGTTAGAGGGGGTCTCGGATAGTGTTATTTCGTCATTTGCAACTGAGAATCCATCAGTACTTTATGTGGAATTTGAAATTTTGGTTTCTTGCCAGCCTGTAGTCGCTGATGGTCGAGACCATGGAAGATTAATATTAACTGGCGATGGTCAACTAGATTTAGATACCGGAAATTATCGAGAGCTAAGAAATTTTGGCGAAGAGTTCTTGTACACCGCAGCTGATGGATCTGAGGAGAAAACGAAGAATCACGTTTTGTACGCTGATTCATTAGTGATTGGTCACAAAGAAGTTAAGCATTCGGTTCGGTATAAGCTCGATTGAATATGCTAACAAGAAAATCAAGTCGCTCGCTATCGTTCGCTGGGACGCTGTCGCTACCACGCCAGCGCCCCTTATTTAGGCGTTAGCTTCCGTAGGAGATAAGTGTGCTATTTTCAAAGAGGAAAGGGCTATCAATTGTTCGTGATTCTGTTCAGAAGGACGGAATGGACGATGCTCTCAGGCATGGGCTTTGGAACGCTTTACATATTTGCATATGGGAGCAAATTGAATATAACCATTACTCTCGGACATTTAAATCTTCTAATGTGTATGGTTTGTTCCAGCAATATTGGCACAATCTCTTTAAATGGCCCCTAGATAATTTACCTGGCTATCTTGATGATGCTCATAGGTGTGTAAGAGAGTATTTCTTTAAATGTGAGTGGTACGAGGTTTACGATTTTATTGAGTTTACCGCCCAGAACTGTCCTGAAAGTCTTGCAAAAGAATTCACTGATTTTTGCAACCATATATTGGAAAAAGAGCTTTCGGCTTACCGTTTTGTTGGGAGTCAGCTAACTGATATAACAAGCGCTGAAGAGTTAGAGAGTATTGAATCAGCGATTGACGCGACTACAAAACACTCCGGAGCAAGAAAACATCTGCAAACTGCTCTTGCGCTGTTATCAGATCGTAAGTCACCTGATTATAGAAACTCGATCAAAGAATCAATAAGTGCGGTAGAGTCACTTTGTGTAGCAGTTTCTGGCAACTCTAAGGCCACCCTTGGTAATGCATTGAACTCCATTGAAACCAAACACAAGTTGCATCCCGCTTTCAAGAAAGCGCTATCAAGTTTGTATGGCTATACAAGTGACTCAGATGGAATTCGCCACGCATTGTTAGAAGAAAGCACAATAAGCTACAGCGATGCTAAGTTTATGCTCGTTGCATGCAGTGCTTTCGTAAATTATGTATTAGGCAAACAAAGTGAAAAAAGCTAACAAGCGCATATTGTCGGACTGGTTTTCCGCTGCGCTCCAAACCAGCCGCAAATGCGGACGTTATGACTCTAGGAGGCAACATTGAGCGAATACTTTGAGATCGCATAGCGTGCAGCAACTAATAGGTTGTGTCTTTTTACGGGGACAGGTTTCTCCAAAGCGGTTTCTGGTAATGAGGCCCTATTGGCAAGGACTTCTTGAACAGTTATGCGATTTCTTGCCCAAATCCTGAAGAGATAAAGGAATCTATATTTCCACAAGATCGACCGCCACAGCTTACCCTAGAAGAGGCTGCTCAGGTTATTTCAATTAAGCTTTTTGCTATGGGCATGAATATTCATGAAGAAATAGCCAAATTGATAGAAAATCTTGATCTAGATACAGGCATAGATGATATTGGAGATTTTTTCTCAAATAGACCTTTCAGGGTTGTTACGACTAATTATGACAAGCTGGCAGAAGAGCTAACTGGAGAAAATAGCTCGCGTAGGCTGGGTTGAGGAACGAAACCCAGCGCATAACGACCCGGCCAATGCTGGGTTTCCGCTTTCGCTTCTACCCAGCCTACCGCGCTGTTCCTCATAGGCATAGAAACTCAGCTCATCGCTGTTGAGCTTTTGAAGGGCCTTATAGCGGGCTTCGGCGCGGGCGAGAAAATCGGCTTTGGTCATGAGAGGACTCCCGAGATACCTTGTATTATCCATAGCTTACAATATCTGGGCGGTCGGGGGTAAAATTGGAATGCACCCATTGAGCGTTTCAATTGTACGTTACGCCAGCGGGTAGGGCGATTGGTGCGCAAGACCTTATCGTTCTCGAAAAAGGTGGACAACCATATCGGCGCGATTTGGTACTTCGTTCATCACTACAATGCCTCTAAATCCTTACCTTTTTAGGACTACCGACAATAACAAAGACTCGTCGTACATGCCTAACAAGGCGCTGCAGCGGACGTTTGACAACGTGCCCGAACATGCGCTCCGCGCAGAACCGGCGTCTGCATCAAACGCCGGTTAGCTTAGTCGTTAGCCGTCAAAAGCCTTGTCGAGTCGATCGAGAATATCCAAGCCCTTGGCAACGTCACCTTTCGCAGCCATCGCACGAAAACGGGTTTCGGCGTCGAATTCCGCAATGGCCTGGGTCGAGAGTTCTTCCATCAGCTTGTTCACGCTTATGTGTTTCCGCTTGGCCAGCGCTTTTAAACGCATGTGTTTGTCGTCGGGAAGCCGAACGGTCAAAGTAGCCATTTCAATCCTCCTTCAAAATTTGTTCGGGTGTCAGTATCTGAATATCCGGAAACCGAAGTTCGGCTCTGCGGAAGTCGCGAACGTTGTTAGTGGCAATCCACCGTGCATTACCAGCCATCGCCAGCTCAAGCACATGGTTGTCGCCTTCATCCGCCAAAGTTGGGCGCCACAGGTAATAAATCTTCATCCAATCTGCAACGGAGCAACATGCCTCGAGGAGGCTTCGTATATCGTCTTGGCTAACGGGGCATCGTTCAATAATCGAATCGCGCGCGCTCACATCCACATACTCGGAGAACAATGCATTACTTAACAGTGGTTTATACCTTTCGAGCAGACATCGGCGCAGTATTTCCCGGTTAGGGCCTTGCGGTCCTATCAGGGCAGCTGTGAATACGCTGGTGTCCACCACGATACGAGGTTTCATGGTCAAATGATAGCGTATATGCCATCAAACGAAAAGGCTAACAAGGCGTTCCAGCGGACACCGAACACTCCGCGGCGTCTTTTGCGAATGCCTTCAGCATTCTTTCGCAAAAATACCGCTGCGCATTCGGCGCAGCTGAACTAGGCGTTAGGCGTCATCGTGAACCCAGCTGGAGAGAGAAAGTGAAAGAGATCACACGTATCAATCACGTAGGGCCACGGGTACGCAGCCTGGAAGTGGCACGAGCATTTTATGAAAGTTTAGGATTCAGATTCATCGTTGGTCCTGTTGGGCCCGAACCGGTCGCGATTGTAGAGCACGATTCGGGGGTTAACATTAATCTAATTCTGAATGCATCCGACAATGCTTCGGAGCAGAATGTATTGATGGACGAAGGAGTAAAGCACACAGGGTTTACCCACATTGCTCTAGAAATTACGGACGCAGAAGCTGTAGAAGACCAGCTTGGCAAACTTGGAATACCGATAACGGAACATGTTGAGTTTGATGGAGCAAAGTTCTTCTTTGTTCGTGATCCGGATGGGAATGTGATTGAGTTCCATAAACCAGCGGTAGACGCCTAACATGCAATTGAAGCTGTGGCTTCTCCACTCGGACGTAGTAAGCTATCACGCATATTGCATTCAATCTGCACACCAACTCACTACGCCAGCTTAACTGGACGTTGAGAGGCAGAAAAGTCTTGCGATGACCATTGAAGCTAAGAACAAGGAAAGAATCCGAGCGTTCGTCGATGCGATTAACCGACAGGACTGGCGTGCGCTCGAACAGCTGACCGCGCCCGGGTTCAGGCGGTATAGCACAGCTGCAGGTCAGCATTCCGTCGAGAGTCGAGACGACCTGATCAGCTTTTTAAAAAAGGAATACGAGGCATTTCCAGACGGCCAAGAAGTAATTGAAGACTTGGTGGCAGAAGGCAATAAAGTCGCAGCCCGGCAGCGCTTTATGGGAACTCAAACAGGACCTCTGGGCGATTACCCGCCTTCAGGGAAAATCATGTCATCTACATACCTCGCAATCTACCGTCTGGAAGACTCGTCATCGTAGAAGTGTGGACGGAGTGGGACAATTTGTCAGGCTTAGTTCAACTCGGGCATATGGGGCCCGCCGCCCAACAAGGCAATGGAGCGGACGCTTGACCGTGCGTATCCCTGCGCTAACGCTCCGGTTGCGCGCCGTCAAGCGCCATTGCAGCGTTAGAACGCAATCATGACGCTAGTGCTGCTTCCAGGACTGGACGGAACCGGGCTTCTCTTCGAGCCACTGGTGAATGCAGTCGGCGATAACTTTGAGTGCGGATTGTGTCCTATCCCCATGACGGCGCGCTTGGATATGCAGAGTTGGAGCTGGTTGCGCGGAACGCGCTTCCTTTCGATGGACCATATGTTCTACTTGGGGAGTCATTTTCGGGTCCAATCGCCGTATCAATCGCGGCATCAAATCCAGTAGGTTTGCTTGGAGTGGTCTTGTCCTGCTCGATCGTTAAAAATCCGCGCCCGGTCTTGTCTGCTTTTCGCTTCTTAGTGGATGCCATTCCAGTTCGATTCATGCCGACGTTTCTGCTGAGCTTTCTTTTGATGGGGCGCTTCTCCACTGACAATCTACAATCGAGCTTAAAGCAGGCTTTATCCAGCGTTTCAGCGACGGCTCTTAGAACAAGGCTCCAGGCCGTGCTTTCCGTGGATGTTTCAATAAAACTGCAAGAATTGCGCGTTCCGCTGATGTACCTCCGTGCCACGGAAGACTAGATTGTGCCACACGCTGCCTCGTCGCAGATTGCCGCGATCTATCCAATGGCCGAGGTACTTACGTTAGAAGGTCCTCACTGTTTGCTGCAGGCCGCCCCTGTAGAGGCGGCAAAGGTCATTGGTTCGTTTGCAGAAAGGGTGCAGAATGCGTTCTAACAAATGCTTCGAGGCGGGCGCTACGCGCCCTCAGACCCGTTTACGCTGAACCAATACAAAGTTTACTGAGCATGGATGAATATTTGAGCAAGCGCGCACTAAATAGAACTATCCGAAAGATAGAAAATCGCTTCGCCACAAATTTGGCCAAATCGAAATGGCAACGGCAGCAGCTTGAGAACGACCTAGAGTGGTTTGTAACTTGGAAGATTAAACAGGTAACCAAGCCTGATACCTTCTGGTGTGACGGTGCTAAAGATTTACAATTGGATCGTCTGCCCAATAAATTGCTACATATAAAAGCATCAATTCGCATTGGCCCGGAGAGTGATGTAAATTCCATCAACGAAGCCACATTGCATGGCACGCTATTATTGAGTTCGCACGGCAAAAGACTTAAGAGCTATAAATTATTCATCGAGGAAGGTGAGTCTACATATGTGCTATCGAAAAAAACTTAACAAGGCGGTCAACGAACGCCAGCAAGCTGGCTGGACAGCTTTAAGCGTGGCTTTGCCACAAAGCTGCCCGTTACCTTGGCGTTATGTGTAAAAACATGGACTCGGAACTTTCCAAAATCATCGAAGCATTCAACGCCGCTCAGAGAAAAGCGGTGGAAGTGCTCGAAACTAGGTTTATGTGCGAAAGGCCGGCTTCGCAGAACGATTTCATTTTCCGGTGTGTTCCAGCCATACGGGAGGCAAATTACTCAGCTGGTGGCTACCGAATTAGGCCCCACGGTATCGGAATGGAGATCGAGGGTAACGGGTTAAGCATCGATTTCGATTTCGGCGAAAATGGCGAACTCAATGGTTTCGATGCATTTCGGCTTCACAATTTCGTTGGTCGAAACTATATAAGCACCTCATTGGCTACGGAAGCAAAAATCGAAGCTGCTATGAGAAGGGCTATCGAAATCGGCGAGGTCATAAGGGGCAACGATATGGGAACCGTTCACTATGTGCAAAACACATAATAAGGCGATTAAGCCGATCGCAAGCTTGCTCGGACGCTTAGCTGAGCTTTAGAGCTCCAAGGGCTAGAAGAGGAAGTAATTATCACCTGCAATACACACGGAAAAACCGATCCTGCGATTCTATGCTCCCATTTAGCCGAAGCAAGCGTGGGGCAGACAAACGGTTTAGGGTGGGTGCAAGCAGAAATTGATCCTGAAAATCGCGAGCCAGGCAATCTCATGGCATGGTGTAATGCTTGCGACAAGATATACGAGCAAGATGGTGGTTGGGATGAAAATAATGATTCGCACTTTAAAGTTATTTGCGAACTTTGCTTTCTGGCAATCAAGGAACATCAGCAGGAGCTATAGCGTGTGCCAATCCAGCTCTAACAAAGTGGTCAAGTTCACTCCAGCCGCAAAAAGCGCGGCCTGCGCGGGACAAATTAAGCTTCGCTCAATTTGCCCCTTACCTCGGTATTAGGCACTTTTACCGCAACCCGATACCACGATGGATATCAAAGCTCTTCGGATTGTTGAACTTGAAGAATGGGAGATTGATGCCTCTCTAGGTGAACGCATAGAAAGGCTTCTGAATGTCCCGACTCCGATGGACCTTGTCCAAAGCATGGTCACCCAGGGTTTGGCCGCCGCGGAGCGAAAAGAGGTCCGACTCTGCTGGCAAGAAGCCTGTGAATCGCCAGGCTACTTTCGACTGATCGCTTATATTCCCTTGTCTGAGGAAGTCTTTGATCAGTTGTTCAATGGTCGATCTGGTTATCGAGCACAGTATTACCTTTCTCCCGAAGAAGGTGTTCTTTTCAACCGGTTGCTTCTTGATGCGTTGGTTCCAATCATTCGCCGGGCGTATGACAGCAATGAAATCGAAGCTGAGCTTAATGCTCTAGAATCTTCCCTAGCGGCACCCCATGCGAAGCTCTGGGTATATGATGAGAAGTCCGCATTTGATGCGGCGGTGCCGAATAGCCTAAATCCTGCTCGTTGGGTTCAAAACGGTGTAACCCGCGGCCGCAAGGCACCCCTGCCACATCACTGTACCGTTGACGTAAAGGGTTCCTTTATAGAGCCAAACACCGGCAAGATCTTTGTTGATGAGTACAAGCTGGAACGTCCGTTGGACCTATTCAATCGGGGATACACATGAATATCAAGTCGGCACCTAACCAGGGCGATGCAGCGAGTAAGGCGCAATAACCAAAGGGCATTGCGCCGATTATCCCTACAACTCCGTTACCCAAACCCCCACATTCATACTCGCACCCGGCGGTCCGACGAACGAACCGGCGATGGGCGGTACGGCTTCGGGCAGGCGGGCTACTGCCACCGCAATATGATCGGTGCCTACGATGGCACCGATGGTGGGATCGAAACCTTTCCAGCCAGCACCGGGCAGGTACACCTCGGCCCAGGCATGGGTGGCACCGAAATCGACAGCTGAGGGCGGGGCGTTGAGATATCCGCTGACAAACCGCGCGGCGAGGCCCAAACGTCGGGCGGCTTCCATGAACAGCGTGGCGAAATCACGACAGGAACCCGTACCGCGCGACAGGGTATCTATTGCCGTTTGCACACCAGGCTCCTCGCGCACTTGATACGACAATGTTTGCTGGATGTGGACGCACAGGCGTTGCAATAAGACGTAGGTCTGGATCGGTTCGGCGGGCTGCCAGAGTGTTGCGACCCAATCGGTCAGTGCGTCATTGGTTTCATTTGCGGCAGCCTTCATATAAGGCGACAGTACAATCCCGTCATCGGGCGTGTAGGTAAACGGGTAGTTCATCGCATAATCGGCCACCAGAAAATCGAGAGGGGCTTCGTTATAGTGCTGAATAATGACAGCGCTCTCAATCAACAGCTGCTCGGCAGGCGTGTCAAAAGTAGCTATCGCCACGGAATTGTCTTCCACGTCACGGTGCCAGCGCAGAGTCGCTGGCGGTGTGATATCCAGGGTTGAGGATTCAATACGCAGTTCGTGGTTTTCCCTCGGACGCAGGCGCAGAACATGGGGTTCGAGCCGGACAGGGGCGCTGAAATTATAGTAGGTGCGATGAAGGATTTTGTAGCGTTGCATAATTTATCCTGCCCGCTCATGCCGGCGATTGTTTATCGAAGATAATGACCTTAACAATCGCCGATTTTACGCTTTTCCCTGAGAGCCTGTTGAAACCCTGAGGCTTCAACAGGCGTAAGCGGAATTTACAACAAGAGCTTAGCGCGGAATAACCGGCAGGACGACATGCGAAGGCCGCAGCTCGTCATGAAATACCGTGTTCAAAGCCACGACCGGGCGGGCACCCGATTCCGGGCTTTCGGCGGTATTCAAGTTGCGGCTCCAGCGCGGGAAGTTGCTGCTATGCACATTCACCCGAATACGATGTCCGGCTTTGAATACATTGCTGGTTGCCCACAGATCGACCTCGTAGCGGTAAATCCTGTCCGGCTCGATGAGGCTGGGATCGGTCCGTGAATCACGATAGCGGGCTCTTTGGATACCATCGACAATCAGAATTGAGCGGCCATCCGGGTGCACATCCGTAATACTCACGGTCCAGTCGGTATCGACCGCAGATGACATACCATAGAGTACCGCCTTGATCGGTCCGGTTACTTCCATATCTTCGCTTAATACCTCAGAGGTGTAGGTCAGGCTGCGTTCGTCGGCTTTGCGGTTGTCGCGCGGGCCGTTGGGGATAAACAGGGTATTGCCGCCGATAGTCATGATCGGATTCAGCGGATCGTACTTGAAGCTGTCGGGTGGCTCGGCATCAGTCGGTTTGTCGGCTGATAACATACCGTCATTCAATGAATCGATGCTGGCACTGTTGCCCGCATGAAAATAAAAGTTGGTCGCCTGAGCGCGTGCCAGGGGCCAGTCGTCTTCAAAGCGCCAGACGTTGTCACCCATCACATAAAGCAATACCGGTTTCTCTTTGGTAAAGCCGGTGTCCATGTCTTTGAGCCAGACATCGAACCACTTGCGGCGCAGGGTGGCGTAGCTTAATTCTTCACCATCGGGAAACGTCTCTGCTCCTGGGAAACTCATTTCACCCACGTCAACCTGACCGATATTACCCGGTCCGTGCACCCAGGGACCGACGATCAGTTTCTGATTGCTGCGCGCCAGGGGAGTGGCCGCTTTATCGCGTATGCCCATGTAATTGTGCAAGGTGCCATCAAGGAATATGTCGTACCAGCCGCCGACATGATAGACCGGCACTTCGAAACGGTGGTGTTGCAAGCCGACACTCTGCTGCCACCAGTAAGGGCCGTCGTCGGGATGAGCGAGCCAGTCGTAGTAAAACTTCCAGCCGCCGGTTTCGTTATAGGCAGACATATACGCTGGATACTGGTCGATGGGCAGAAACCAGTAGTCCTTATCCTGGGTCTCAATGGCCGCCTTTATTTGTGCTATCGCGTGCTCCTGCTCCGCACCCTTGTACAGTTTGGTGACCAGATCAGGCCCAAACGTACCTGTCGCCCAGGCGGTAATAAAGCCGTGTTCAAAAGCGCCGCCGCGATAGACCCAGTGGGCATTCAAATCCGATGCCGATTCGCGCGCGAAAATCGCGCGTAAACCGGGCGGTTGCGTGGGGCCGATCATGTAAGCAGTCTGGCCGGTGTGAGAACCGCCCCAGACCCCGACAACGCCGTTCGACCAGGGTTGCTCCACGATCCATTTGACGGCCTCATAACCGTCTTTGTTGGCCAGCCAGGCATCATCCAGAAACGGGTAAAAATCGCCTTCGGATTGGAAGCGACCACGGGTGTCCTGGTAGATAAAGACATAACCGCGTTTAGCGAAATAAGCTGCATCTTCGACTCTTGATGCGGTGCTTTTATCATACGGTGTGCGTTCGATCATGGCGGGAAATGTGCCTTCCGCATCCGGCCGATATATATCGGTTGCGATGCCTGTGCCGTCCGGCATTTTCACCATGACGTTCTGCTCGACGATGACCTCGTAGGTGGGCTCGCTCTGCGCGAATACCAAGGCCGTCCAACAGCTTAAGTAGAGAAGCAGGGGAATACTAAAAATTTTCCCCATGGTGGGTATTTTATTATGCACTGGGTTTCCTCCGGGAAGGGTGCCGTATTTGACGGCAAAACCGCTCTAAAGGCGGTTTGGAGAATTTTAGGGGGGCGCTTTATAAAAGTAGTTAACCCCACGCGCTTATGCCACCTGAAGCGTTAATATTTTTTCCTGGAGGTGTGGAATTTTACTTTGGCTTTGGCACTCACTTTGACTTTTTATTGTTAATTTCCAGTGGCATGAACAGGCAAATTAATAGAAAAGTGAGTAAACAGCAGAAGGCAAATAATACCGATGTACGGTTCACACCAAAATACAGGCCTGCAGACAGTATGGATATATAAACAATAAGTCCCGCTGCTGCTGTCGGGATCAGCCACAGTCTCAATGACTGATGACAGTGAACACAACTCAGCGAACTCGCCGCAAACTTCGACCACAGGCTCATCGCCGTCTTGCCACAGTTTGGACATCGATTTGCGCGCATGGGTCTATTCCTTATACAAAAAGCGCATGATCTTGCAGCATTCACATCAACCACACCTAACTCACTCCGTCATTCCCGCGCAGGCGGGAATCCAGGCAGGAATGTTCAAGGCGCAGCAAAATGTCGCAAATCTATCCGCGTCATGTATTAGTATTGCAGCGACAGGCAGCAGTTGCCGGTTGTGTATTTTCCTTCAATAACAGGAAGGCCTGCTAGCGTTTGGACGGTTCTGGTATGCTGCATTTTGACTTGTATCACGATTTGGAACCGTCCTGACAAAGGACGATAGAGACGACACTATATGCTGAAAAAATTTGCGGTGCTGCCTTTACTCTTACTGAGTGCTTGTGTCGGGGTGCCGGAAGGTTTGCAACCGGTAACCGGTTTTGAACTCGAGTCCTATCTGGGCCGCTGGTATGAGATCGCCCGCCTGGATCATTCCTTTGAGCGCGGGCTGGAGCAGGTTAGCGCGACTTACACCTTGCGTGAGGATGGTGGCGTCGAGGTGCTGAATCGGGGTTATGATCCGGCGGAGAAAGAATGGCAGGAGGCGCTCGGGAAAGCCTATTTTGTGGACAGCCCCGACATTGCCCACCTGAAGGTTTCGTTTTTCGGCCCGTTCTATGGCAGTTATGTCGTCATCGAACTGGATAAACCAGATTATAATTATGCGCTGGTGGCGGGACCGGACCGCTCTTATTTGTGGCTGCTGGCACGCACGCCGGAGCTTGATCCGGCTATCGTCGAGCAACTTGTCGAACGCGCCCGGCAGTATGGTTTTGCCACCGATCAACTGATCCGGGTCAAACACGGTGCCGCAGCGCCATAATTCCTTTACAGCGCTGTAGTGGCAGCCAGACGGAGAAACGGGTAAGCTGCATCTTTGCATTCAGGCGGAACATCACTATGCCATCAGAAAATACAGCTCAGCCAGGCGAATCATGCCAATTTGCAATGCTGGAAGAACTTTGCCAGCAACAAACGCCAGTATCCATCTATCTGGTCAATGGGATCAGATTGAACGGACTGATCGTCGATATGGATCGTTTTTCGATTCTATTGCGCGATGCGACCGATCAGCTGATCTATAAGCAGGCTATCTCAACCGTGGTTCCAAACCCCGGCGGCAGACGGGATGCACCACGCCCGCCCAGAGGCCCCCGGCCAGGTGGGCACGACGATTCAGGCGCGCCGCGCCAGCCACGTCGCCCCTATTAAAAGCAGAATTAAAACCGGTGGAGACGGCCGCTTGGCAAGACTAAGCCGACGTCCCATTGTCGTCCTGTTTGTCCTGATTCGCCCCGTGTGAACCGGTCGATCTGGCTGTTAAGCCTGGCCGCGTTCATTGCGGCGGCGACAACCCGTGTCTGCGACGCACTGTTGCCAAGCATTGCCGAAACCTTCGCCGTGCCTGTCAGCACAGCGGCTATCGCCATCACGGCGTTCACCTTTGCCTATGGCGCGTTTCAGCTCGTTTTCGGCCCAATTGGCGGGCGCATCGGGCCATATCGTCTGGTTGCTATTGCCACGATGCTGGCCGCATCCGGTGCCTTTTTGTGCAGCGCTGCGACCAGTCTGGGCTGGCTCACGCTGGGTCGTTTCTGGAGCGGCCTGACCGCTGCCGCCATAATTCCCATGTCGATGGCTTATATCGGCGATACCGTTGCCTATGAAGACCGCCAGCCTGTTATCGCCCGTTTTCTGATGGGCCAGGTGTTCGGATTGGTTTTTGGACAGGCTTTCGCGGGCTTGTTTGCGCAATTTCTCACCTGGCGTCAGCTGTTTCTGGTGCTTGGCACAGGATTTGTGCTGGTCGCGCTTGCTTTATGGCGTGAGCTGCACAGCGGTCGGGTCGTCAATCAAACCAGCGCCCGCACAGCCGGCAATCCACTGGTGCAGTATCTGCGGGTCCTGCAAGTGCCGTGGGCGCGGATTGTGCTGGTTACGGTTACGCTGGAAGGTTTTCTGTGCTTTGGTGCATTTCCTTTTACGGCTGCCCAGCTCAAACAACAATTTGAACTGGATTATCTGCTGATTGGCCTGTTGATGAGTATGCTGGGTCTGGGTGGACTGGTCTATATTATCGGCGTGCGGGCGCTGTTGAAGCGGCTCGGCGAAACCGGGCTGGCCTGGGCCGGCGGCGCGCTGATGCTGAGCGGATTTGTGTTGACCGCAATCGCCCCGGTCTGGCCCTTGTTCGGTCTGGCATTCCTGCTGATCGGGCTGGGTTTTTATATGCTTCACAATACCCTGCAAACCAACGCAACCCAGATGGCACCGTTCGACCGCAGCGCCTCGATTTCCTTATTTGCCTTTGCTCTGTTTGTCGGTCAGGCCATCGGCGCAACCGTGCTTGGACATATCGGTGAATGGAGCGGATACGGCGCTATTTTTCTGCTGGCCGGGGTCGGACTCGGCATTCTGGCCTGGCTGTTCGGCGTACTCAATCAGCGCCATCGGCTGGCGCAGGCTACCGCGCAATAAGGCTGTCAGTTTACGGAAGCTGCATACGGGCGGTGGGTTTTATGCTATTTTTTTGCAGCTACCGCAACCACCGTGATGCTTATGTTGCAAGACCGTATCGAAGCCAAGTGGATCGCCAGTTTTGTCCGGGTGTTCGAGCTATGCCAGGTGCAAGCTGCAGAAACGGCAGTCATTCTCTGTGAAACTCAATCCCGCGCTTTAACCATCCAGCTGGCTGAGCTGGCGTTGCAGCAGCTCGGTCTGCGGCCCTGTCTGTTGACGCTGCCGACACCGCTGCAAACAGCGCCAGTGCCGGTGCGTTCAACCGGTGCCAGTATTGCGTTACAAGGTCATCCGGCTGCAATGGCGGCCTTGACAGCGGCTGATTTTATTGTCGATCTGACTCTGGAAGGGTTATTGCACGCCCCGGAGCTGGCGACAATTCTCAAATCCGGTGCGCGGGTACAGATGATCAGCAATGAACATCCCGAAGCGCTGGAACGCTTGCGGCCGGCCCCGGCGCTGAAAGACAAGGTCAGACGCGCGGTACAACAATGCCGTGCTGCCCACTGGATGCAGGTGACTTCAGACGCCGGCACCGATTTGCGCATCGATCTGAGCGACACCCCGGCTGTCGGCGTATGGGGCTGGACCGACCGCCCCGGCACCATTGCCCACTGGCCCGGCGGTATTGTCGTGAGCTTTCCCAAAGCGAATACCGTCAATGGCGTATTGGTGCTGGATAAAGGCGATATTAATTTAACTTTCAAGCGCTATCTGCAAGATCCCGTCACCCTGCGTATCGAAAACGATTATGTCATCGACATCGAAGGGCAGGGCACCGACGCTGAATTAATCCGACGCTATTTCGCCGCCTGGGGCGAGCGTGAAGCTTACGCCGTTTCCCATGTCGGCTGGGGCATGAATCCGGCCGCCCGTTACGAAGCGCTGGCAATGTACGATCAACGCGATACCAACGGCACCGAGCTGCGTGCCTATGCGGGTAATTTTCTGTATTCAACCGGTGCCAATGAATTTGCCGGACGCTATACGCAAGGTCATTTCGATCTGCCGGTGCGCGCCTGTACCATCACCCTGGACGATAACCCCGTGGTGGTGAACGGTGAGTTGCAGGGGGATTTAGCCTGAAACGTCAGCTGATTAACCACCAGACCATATAATCCGGCTGCCATGGAAACCCGCTGTATTGAAGACTGGAGTAATAAATGTCTGATCCAACCCTTGCTGCACCCCTGTTCGATCCGGCGGCGTTTCGCCTTAGTGATAAAACGGCTGAACTGGCCGAGCGCGCGCGCACTCTGGCCGCCAGCCGGTTCGCGTCGCGTGCTGCCGAGTTTGATCGCGAAGCCAAATTCCCGACTGAAAATTACCGCGATCTACACGAAGCCGGTCTGTTAGCCGTCTGTGTGCCGGAAGCACATGGTGGGCTGGGGGCGGATTTCCAGAGCTATTGCATCGCTGCCGCCGAGATCGGTCGGTACTGCGGTGCTACTGCGCTGACCTGGAATATGCATGTCTGCTCCACATTGTGGAGTGGCGCGCTGGCCGACGATCTGGAAATGAGCGCAGTGCAACGGGTCGCGCACGAACAGCGGCGGGCGCTCCATTACCAGCGCATAGTGCGTGATGGTGCCATTTATGCCCAGCCGTTCTCCGAAGGCGGCGCGGCGGCAGCAGGCGCGGCGGCATTCAGCACCCGTGCGCAGAAAACCGATGGTGGCTGGCGTATTAATGGCAAGAAAATTTTTGCCTCGCTGGCGGGCAGTGCTGACTATTACGGCGTGTTGTGCACCGAGCAAAGTGACAAACCCAGTCGCCGCGATACTTTGTATCTGGCCGTGCCTGCGCAGGCCGAAGGTGTCCGTGTGGTGGGTGACTGGGACCCGCTGGGCATGCGCGGCACTGTTTCGCGTAATTTATTATTCCAGGATGTCGAAGTCAGCGATGATGAACAACTCATGCCGCGCGGGGTGTATTACCAGGCGGCCTTGCGCTGGCCGCATATGTTCCTGACCTTGTCGCCGACCTATATGGGTATCGCCCAGGCGGCCTATGATTTCACGGTGGCTTATCTGCGCGGCGAAATTCCCGGCATGCCACCGGTCAAGCGTCGCATGTATCCGACCAAACAGATTGCCGTGGCACAGATGCGGATCACTCTGGAGCAGACCAAGGCGTTATGGTTTCAGGCTATCAGCGAAGCGGGCCCGAATCCGGACAAGGATCAGGTCTTGCGTGCGTATGCTGCCCAATACACCGTCATGGAACATGCCAATGATATTGCCCGGCTGGCAATTCGCACCTGTGGCGGGCAGTCGATGCTGAAATCGCTGCCGCTGGAACGTCTGTATCGTGACAGCCGTTGCGGCGCGCTGATGCTGCCCTGGACGGCTGAACTGTGTCTGGACCGGATCGGGCGTGAAGCCTTGTATGAACCGGGCGAATCGGATGAGTAAGTTTTATGAATATTTCACATTGGATTGAGCGTCACGCTGCGTTCAGCCCGGCCAAACCGGCCATCATCACTGAGCTGGAAACGCTCGACTACGCGAGTTTTTATCAACGTATCCGCCGGACCGCACAGGTGCTGAAGCAGGGCATGGGGGTCGGCTTTGGTGATCGGGTGGCTTATCTGGGCTATAACAGTATAGATATGCTGGTTCTGCTGTTTGCCTGTGCCCGCCTGGGTGCTTTGTTTGTCCCGCTGAACTGGCGGCTGGCTACCGCCGAGCATGGGTTTATTTTGCGCGATGCGGGTGCCAGAGTGCTGTGTGTGCAAGCTGATTTTGCCGAGGATATCGCCAGACTCCTGCTCGAATGCCCGGGTTTACAGGTGCTGAGCTGTGGTTTTAAACGCAGTGGCTGGGCGGATATGCAGACGCTGCAGGACGTGGTCAGTGGCGCTGACACGAATCCAAATGTAACGCTGGATGCACCTTTACTGGTGGTTTACACCTCGGGCACCACGGGCCGTCCCAAAGGGGCTGTGCTGAAACAGTCGGCGCTGCTCTGGAACGCCCTGAACAGTGTGCATATGCACGATTTGCGCAGCGCTGATCGGGTGCTGACCGCGTTGCCGATGTTTCACGTCGGCGGGCTGAATATTCAGACTACTCCGGCACTGTATTGCGGTGCGACCGTTATTTTGCAGTCCCGCTTTGAGCCGGGGGGCTTTTTAGCGTTCCTGCAACAACATCAGCCCACTTTGACGGTTTTGGTGCCGGTGACGATTCAGGCTTTGCTGGCGCACCCCGACTGGCCTCAGACCGATATCAGCTGCCTGCGGGTACTGACGACCGGTTCGTCTATCGTACCGCCGTATTTGATTCATGCGATACATGCACGGGGTGTGCCGGTGATCCAGGTTTACGGCGCTACCGAAACCGCGCCGGTAGCCGTGTATCAACGGCGCGAGGACGCGGAGATGGTTGGTAGCGTGGGGAAGGCCGGACTGCATTGCGAATTGCGCATTGTCGATGAACAGGGCAACGATGTCGCCCCCGGCCAGCCCGGCGAATTATTGCTGCGGGGCGGAAATCTGCTGTACGAATATTGGGGCAATGCACAAGCCACCCAGGCTGCCATACAGGACGGCTGGTATCGCACCGAGGATATCGGCTATGCCGATGAGCAGGGTTATGTGTATATCAAAGAGCGCAAAAGGGATTTGATTATTTCCGGCGGCGAGAACATTTATCCCGCAGAACTGGAAGCCGTATTGTCCGAACTGCCCGGTGTGTGTGAGGCGGCAGTCATCGGCCAGCCCGACCCGCGCTGGGGTGAAACACCCCTGGCGGTGATCGTTGCCGAGGCCGGGGCGGAATTGCAGCAGGAGCATATCCTGGCTGCATTTCGGGATCGGCTGGCTCGTTACAAACATCCGTGGGCAATCGTGTTTGTTGATGCACTGCCGCGCAATTCAATTGGCAAGGTACAAAAATTTCGTTTGCGCCAGTTACTGTTGACTGACAAGCAAATGAAATCAACAGAATAATCAGGGTGACAGGTATGGAGATCGCGGTATTGGGGGGCGGCAACGGCAGCTATGCAGCCGCTGCCGATCTGGCCGAACAGGGCCACAGCGTGCGCTTGTGGCGGCGTAACCAGGCGGCATTAGCGCCATTGCTACAGACGCCGGTGCTGACACTGAAAGATTTTCGCGGCCAGCGGCAGGTGCCGTTGTCGCTGGTAAGCACCGATATCGGCGCGGTTGTGCGCGCTGCCGAACTGATTGTTATCCCCACACCGGCATTTGCCCAGGCGGACATCGCCGAGACACTGGCACCGCATCTGCAGGACGGTCAGGTATTATTCCTGCCGCCGGGCAGTCTGGGGTGTTATCTGATGAGCAAAATTCTGCGCCAGCAGGGTTGTCGCGCTGAAATCGCGATTGCCGAGACCGGAACACTGCCCTATCTGACTCGCAAACACGGGCCGACCACTGTCGCGATTACCACGCGCGCCACCCGTTTGCCGACCGGGTTTTTTCCAACCCGGCTGGAAGCATCGGCCAGGGCGGTTTTAGCCGCTGCCTATCCGGCTATTGAGTACAGCGAAGACGGACTCAGTGCAGCACTGCTGAACGCCGGGCCGATCATCCATCCGCCGCTGATCCTCATGAATGCCGGGCCGATCGAGCATTTCGAGCATTGGGATATTCACAACGAAGGCACCCAGCCCAGTATTCGCCGGGTGACGGATGCGCTGGATGCCGAGCGAATAGCAACGCGTCAGGCGCTGGGCTACGGTGCGCCGCATTTTCCGCTGGCAGATCATTACAACCCGGCGGGTGAGGAATGGATGTACGGTAATCTGGCGCACGAGAAACTGATCGACAGTGGTGACTGGCGCGAAGAGCTGGATTTACGCCGCCATCGCTATATGCAAGAAGATGTCGCGGCCGGTCTGGCCTTGCTGGTCTCGGTGGCAGACTGGGCCGGGGTGGACTGTCCGGTCG
Source organism: Gammaproteobacteria bacterium (assembly GCA_041396125.1). Lineage (GTDB taxonomy): Bacteria > Pseudomonadota > Gammaproteobacteria > Competibacterales > Competibacteraceae > JAWKZG01. Next base: position 71,465 of record JAWKZG010000014.1, read on the forward strand.
CGCAGGGATTACTGGCGCTGGGGTCGGCTGTGTGCGGAGAAAATTTCCGGGCCAGCGGGCGGACACTGGAAAACCTCTGTCTGGCTGATTACAGCCGGGCGCAAATGAATCAGATGTTAACGGAGGGATTATGAGCAACCAGCCCTTGATTGCGGCTTTCGGCGCGGGCAGGATGGGGCGCGGGATTGCCCATGTGTTCGCTTACGCGGGCTATCGAGTGATGCTGATCGACAGCAAGGCACGCCCGGCGGCGGCTTTCGAGCAATTGGCGCAACAGGCCCGGAGCGATATCGAGCGCACGTTGCAAACGCTGGCGGCCGGTGGGTTGTTCGAGCCGTCTGCCAGCGCTGCGATTCTGGCCCGTATTGAGATTTTGCCGCTGGAGCAGGCCAGTCTCGGGCTGGGTGCCGCCCGTTATGTGTTTGAGGGTGTACCTGAAGTAATGCCGGCCAAACAGGCAGCGCTAAAGCTGATCGGCGAACGGGCACCGGAAGATGCCATTGTCGCCTCGACTACGTCGACTTTTCTGGTGAATCTGCTGGCGAAGATGATCCACCTGCCGCAGCGTTTTATGAATGCGCACTGGCTGAATCCGGCCTATCTGATTCCGCTGGTGGAACTGAGTCCGGGCCAGCACACCGACAAGCTGTTATTGGAGAAATTGAAAACCCTGCTGGAAGCCATCGGTAAAGTGCCGGTCGTTTGCGCTGCTTCGCCGGGTTATATCGTGCCGCGCATCCAGGCCCTGGCCATGAACGAAGCGGCCCGGCTGGTGGAGGAAGGCGTCGCCAGTGCAGAAGATATCGACAAAGCCATCCGCTACGGTTTCGGCATCCGTTTCGCCGCTATGGGCATGCTTGAATTTGTCGACTGGGGCGGCGGCGATATTCTGTTTTATGCCAGCCGTTATCTGCGCGAGACATTGGCTGCCGAACGTTTCCGGGCGCCAGAGATCATTGAGCAGAATATGCGTGAAGGTCATCTGGGGCTGCGCAGCGGGCAGGGATTTTACGATTATTCAAAACAGGATGTCGAGCAGTATCAGCAAGCCAAGCTGAGCGAATTCATGACGCTGCTTAAACATGTCGGGGCGATCCGACCCCCGGTACTGGATACGGATTAATTCAATCAGAAAGTGAATACACGCGTGAACACCGATACCAATACAGCGCCGAAATCTACAGCAACCGTGTCTATTGCTTATTGCACCCAGTGTCGCTGGCTGTTACGCGCGGCCTGGATGGCGCAGGAATTACTCATCACCTTTGAAGACGAGCTGGCCGAGGTCAGCCTCAGGCCCGCTACGGGTGGAATGTTTGAGGTGCGGTTGAATGAGCGTTTGCTCTGGTCGCGTAAAGCGGAAGGCCGGTTTCCCGAGTTGCGCGAGATCAAGCAGCGCATTCGCGATGAAATCGATCCCGAACGTACTCTCGGACACTCAGACCGGCCGGTCAACCCAGCTCCGACAAGTTAATCGGCAGTAAAGTATCGGTTGCTGTAAAACTGTTTTCTGTTCTGTTGCGATGCCCGTTTTATTTGTGATGCCTTGGTAGTTTTTTTGTTGGCACAGTGTTTGCTTTTAATTTAGGCATCAAGTGAGTTTTTTTCTTATCACAATTTAAAATAAGCGGGTTGGATTATGGGAATCATACTATCAGTTCTGTGGAAAGGCGTTCGTCAGTGCTTTGGCCCGGCACCGGTGCAGTTCAACTACCAAGGATTTGTCTGCCTGGGGCGTTTTGATGACGCATCTGGTCAGTTTGTAGCCACAGTGTGTCATCCCAATTTAGCTGCCGTGTTATGGGCAGACAGCTTACACGAGCTGGAAACGACGTTTTGTGAATTGATTGATCAGCATCTGGCCGGCGGCCAGTATTCGGTTTAACACGCCCACCCGCTTATTCGCGCAGTTTTTTCACCAGCGCGGCTCTACTCCAGCACAATATTATTCAGGCGCAGTTCTATTCAAACGTATACGGCTCGAAACTGCGCTGGTTTTCATGCACTTCCAAACGCTTGCCAATCGGTGGAAACGCTCGTTGTGCACAGTGCCTGCGTTCACAGACCCGACAGCTCGGCCCAATCGGTGTTATCGCGCTTTGATTATCCAGATCGACGCCTGTTGAATACACCAGTTGCGGCGCATATTCCAGTTCGCAGCCCAGTCCGATCGCGAAGCGACGGGTCGGGTTGAGATAGCCACCCCCCGTTTTAGTCACCGAGCGAGCGATACAGAAATACGTCTTGCCGTCTGGCATCTGTGCCAACTGGGTCAGGATTTTACTGGGCGCGGCAAACGCTTCATGCACATTCCATAAGGGACAAGCCCCCCCGCTGCGCGCGAAATGAAAGCTTGATGCGCTTTGCCGTTTGGAAATATTACCCGCCATGTCAACCCGCACGAAATAAAACGGGATACCTTTCGCCCCAGGCCGCTGCAGTGTGCTTAGGCGATGGCAAACCGACTCAAACGTAACCCCAAAACGCAGTTCCAGTTTTTCCAGGTCATAGTGCTGGCGTTTGGCTTCTGCCAGGAACAGCGTGTAGGGCATCAGCAGTGCGCCAGCGAAATAATTAGCCAGCCCGACCCGGCATACCGCGGCACCTTCCCGGCTGGCGAAATGTGCTTCCTGTACTAATTGCTCCATCAGCTCGGCGTGTTCAAGCCGGGCGATTTGATAGGCCAGGTGAAAGGCCCGACGTTCCGAGGGCTGGCGCTCGGATAAATACAGGGTGCGGGTTTTCGGATCGTAGCGGCGGGTTGCTGTGTGACTGGTTTCGTTATCGAGCAGGGCGCGACTGACTTCGTGGTGTTCCCATAGATAGCGGGTCAGATCGTCTTCCATATGACCGATGCGGAAACCTTGTTCAGCCTGTAACTGTTCGGCGGCCTGATCCAGCTCACCGACATAATTATTGCGGATGTAAAAATAATCGCGCGATTCCTCGTAGGGAAACTGGGCGCCATCAGCCGGATTGCGTTCATCGGAGGTACTGAGCCGCTCGGCCAGCTGACGATAACTCTCTTCACTTTCCCGATAGGCGCGATAAAGTGTCAGAAACCGACTGATCAGGGCTGGTGAGGCGCCTACCACATCTTTCAGTTCGCGCAGATTGATCAATTGTCCCTGAAACAGCGGATCACTGAGTGCCTCATGGATTTCCGCTGCCAGCCGGTCGTCGTCTTCGTCCGATAAGGCCTGCAAGTCGACATTGTAGGCGCTGCTCAGTTTGAGCAGCACGCTGGCGGTTAAGGGGCGCTGATTGTTCTCGATCTGGTTCAGATAACTGGCTGACAGCCCCAGACTGTCAGCAAATTCGGCCTGAGTCAGGTCTTGTTGTTCACGGAATCGACGTAATTTGGGACCGGGAAATAGTTTGCGGCTCATAGGTTTATTCGCAAGGTTTGCAGAATAACTATAGTACAAAAAATTTTATTTGCAATATTGCATTAATACAATCATGTACTTATTGAAATTTTGCAAATAAAGGGTCAAGATTCATCACACAAAACAGACCTGTGAGGAATTCCCGTGAGCACTGTCGCTGCCCGCCAAAATGTCAGCCCAAGGCAAGAGAGTCCAACGCTCGAGTGTCACTTGCAGGTCAGTGGCCGGACGGACATATCCTCAACCGTGACCGATCTGAACTATCGCGGTTACCGGGTCGCAGATCTGGCCGTCAAGTCCAACTTTGAAGAAGTGGCGTATCTGTTGCTGAGCGGACGTCTGCCAACCCAGGATGAACTGACGACGTACAAAAACAGCTTGTTCAGTCTGCGTCCCTTGCCCCCGGCGCTTACCGCGATATTACAACGCATTCCCGCCAGCGCCCATCCACTGGATGTACTGCGTACCGGCTGTTCGGTACTGGCCCATCTGGAACCGGAAGAGCTGCATCCCCCGCATTATGAAGACGGCCACCAGCGCGCAGTGGCAGATCGCCTGCTGGCGGTCATGCCGACGTTGATCTGCTACTGGTATCGCTATACCCGCGACGACGTGAGCATCGATACCGAAACCGATGAAGAATCGAGCGCCGGTCATTTTTTGCGCTTGCTGCATGGCCATGCGCCGAGCGCGCTGCAGCAGCGTTGTCTGGACGTACTGTTGCTGCTTCATGCCGAGCACGGTTTCAACGAATCAAGTTGTAATGCCCGCAGCTGCGCCGCTGTTCAGGCAGATATCTACTCCGCCCTGATCAGCGCTGTCAGCGCTTTGCGCGGAGCAGCTCACGGTGGAACTGGGACCCGGGTCATGGCACTGATCGAACCGTATCGTACTGCGCAACAGGCTGAAACCGCTCTGCGTCAACTGTGCAGTGAAGGCCGGATCAATTGCACGGGCTGGTTGGGATCGCAACCGGATGTGCGCAGCGGATTCGCCAAATCCTGGTCGAGACAGCTGGCCGATGGCGCACCGGATGGCTATTTATACACTGTTGCGGAAACTGTCGAACAGTTGCTAAATGAATATACTGGCGGTTATGTCAGTGTGGATTTTTACAGTGCTACAGCTTGGCATTTTCTGGGCGTACCGCGCAGTCTATTTGCGTCTTTGATGGCCTGTGCCCGGCTGGCTGGCTGGTCGGCGCATGTTTTTGAGCAACGCTATTTCGAGCAACATCTTGTCGAGCGGCATGCCAAGAGGCCGTGGCTTGAACCAGATGTTGCTTTTATCGGTCCAGCGCTTCGGCCCTGGTTGCCGATGGAACAACGGGACGTCTCCTGAAGCTGGATTTAACAGGCTCAGGCGGTGTTTGCAGTGTGCACCGACCCAGCGCGTCTTGAACCAACCCCGGCCTGACATGCGAACGGCCGGTACTATTGTAGTACTAGAAAACTAGAGGAATCTCATCATGGCAGAGAAACGCGAAGTAGTCGTTCTGAGTGGCGTGCGCACCGCAATTGGTGATTACGGCGGCAGTTTGAAAGATGTCCCGCCCTGTGATCTGGCTGCCGCTGTCGTGCGGGAAGCCGTCAGCCGGTCCGGCGCACAGCCGGCGGATATCGGTCATTCGGTATTCGGCAATGTGATCCACACCGAAGCTCGTGATATGTATCTGTCGCGCGTTGCCGCAGTCAACGGCGGTTTGTCTCACGATACCCCTGCCGTAACCCTGAACCGGCTGTGCGGCAGCGGTTTGCAGGCCATTGTTTCAGCTTCCCAGCTGATCCAGCTAGGCGATTGCAATGCCGCAGTTGCAGGCGGGGCGGAGTCCATGAGCCGGTCGCAATACTGGCTGCCGGGACAGCGTTTCGGCCAGCGTATGGGCGATGGCGCGGTCCTTGACGCCATGGTCGGCGCGCTGAGCGATCCGTTCGACAGCTGCCATATGGGCGTCACCGCGGAAAACGTAGCGGCCAAGTGGGGCATCAGCCGGGAAGATCAGGATAAGCTGGCGGTGGAAAGTCATCAGCGTGCTGCCCAGGCCACCCAAGCCGGTCATTTTAAAGAGCAAATCTTACCTATTGAGATCAAAGTCAAGCGTCAAACGGTACCGTTCGATATCGATGAGCATATCCGTGCGGATGCCAGCCTGGAAGGTATGGCCAAGTTACGCACGGTATTCAACAAGGAAGGCTCGGTCACGGCCGGTAACGCGTCTGGCATTAATGATGCCGCTGCTGCAGTCGTGCTGATGGAACGTGGCATGGCCGAGAGTCAGGGCCTGAAGCCGATGGCGCGTCTGGTGGGTTATGCGTTTGCCGGGGTTGATCCCAAGTATATGGGTATCGGTCCGATTCCGGCGATCCGCAATGTGCTGGATAAAACCGGTTTAAGCGTGGCTGATTTCGATGTCATTGAGCTCAATGAAGCCTTTGCCTCCCAGGCGCTGGCGGTGGTGCGCGAGCTGAATTTGCCGCTGGACAAGGTCAATCCGAACGGCAGTGGTATTTCGCTCGGCCATCCGATTGGCGCTACCGGCTGCATTATCACGGTTAAAGCCTTGTACGAATTGCAGCGCACGGGCGGGCGTTATGCGCTGGTCAGCATGTGTATTGGCGGCGGCCAGGGTATTGCTGCGGTTTTCGAGCGTCTTTGAGATCATTTCGGGAGTAAGCCATGAGCTTATATGAGCAACTCTACCAACGCTCGTGTCAGGACCCGGAAGGTTACTGGGGCGAGCTGGCGCAGGATTTACACTGGTCCAAACCTTGGGACAAGGTTCTGGATGACAGCAATGCACCGTTTTATCGCTGGTTCAGCGGTGGTGAACTGAACACCTGCTACAACGCGCTGGATATTCATGTCGAGCAGGGACATGGCGAGCGGCTGGCGCTGATCTACGACAGCCCCGTGACCGACACCGTCAAGCGTTACACCTACCAGGAGCTGCGCGACCAGGTCGCCAGTTTGGCTGGTGCGATCAAGGCGCAGGGAGTGGGCAAAGGCGACCGGGTCATTCTATACATGCCCATGGTGCCGCAGGCGGTGATGGCGATGCTGGCCTGCGCCCGCATTGGTGCGATTCATTCGGTCGTGTTCGGCGGTTTTGCCGCCAATGAACTGGCGACACGGATCAACGACGCCAAGCCCAAACTGATCATGAGCGCCTCCTGCGGTATTGAGGGCAGCCGCGTGATCCAGTACAAGCCCTTGCTGGATGCCGCTATCGAGCAGGCCACTCATAAACCGGATGGCTGTATTATTTTCCAGCGCCCGCAAGCCCAGGCTGATTTGATCGCAGGCCGTGATCTGGACTGGGACGCTGCCGCTGCCGCCGCTGAACCGGCAGCCTGTGTGCCGGTTGCCGCTACCGATCCGCTGTATATTCTGTACACCTCTGGCACTACCGGTCAGCCGAAAGGCGTGGTGCGCGACAATGGCGGTCATGCAGTAGCGCTGAAATGGAGCATGCGCAATATTTATAATGTGCAGCCAGGCGAAGTGTTCTGGGCCGCCTCTGATGTTGGCTGGGTGGTTGGTCATTCGTATATTTGCTACGCGCCGCTGCTGGCCGGTTGCACCACTGTAGTGTATGAAGGCAAACCGGTCGGCACCCCCGATCCGGGCGCTTTCTGGCGGGTGATCAGCGAACACAAGATCAGCACGCTGTTTACAGCACCGACGGCATTTCGGGCCATCAAAAAAGAAGATCCCAACGCCGAGTATCTGCAAAAGTACGATTTGAGCGGTTTCCGGGCGTTATTCCTGGCCGGCGAGCGTTGCGATCCGGATACCCTGACCTGGGCCGAGAAAATCCTCCAGGTGCCGGTTATTGACCACTGGTGGCAGACCGAGACCGGCTGGGCGATTGCCGCCAACTGCCTGGGGATTGAGCATTTACCGGTCAAGCCCGGTTCGCCGACCCGCGCAGTGCCGGGCTACGATGTGCAAGTGCTGGATCCGATGGGCAAATCGCTGGCAGCCGGCAATATGGGCAGTATCGCGATCAAACTGCCGCTACCGCCTGGTTGTCTGCCGACATTGTGGCAGAACGACGCGCGTTATCAGTCGTCGTATCTCAGCGCTTATCCAGGCTATTACCTGACCGGTGACGCGGGCTATATTGACGAAGACGGCTATATTTTTATCATGAGCCGGATCGACGATGTGATTAATGTCGCGGGCCATCGTTTGTCCACCGGAGCGATGGAAGAAGTGCTGTCGGCCCACCCTGACGTGGCCGAATGCGCGGTGATCGGCCCGGAAGACCAGCTCAAAGGACAGCTTCCGTTAGGGCTGGTGGTGCTTAAATCCGGCGTTGAGCGGGAGCCCGAGTTGATCAAGAAGGAACTGGTGCAGGCGGTGCGCAATAAAATCGGCCCGGTGGCGGCGTTCAAAAACGTGGTGATCGTGCCGCGTCTGCCGAAAACCCGCTCTGGCAAGGTCTTGCGCGGCACTATGAAGCAGATTGCCGATGGTGCCAGTTACAAAGCACCGGCGACGATTGACGATCCGGCGATTCTGGACGAGATTAGCACCGCGCTGCGCGATCTGGGTTACGCGAAAACGTCGTGATATCCGTTGGTCTGGCGGGAGGAATAAACGCCTTCCGCCGGTGGCGCTTTATCGGCAGCGGGCGCACATCATAATAACCGGGTAATAACAAACTGCAGTCACCGGCTGCGTGGACATCTGTCTGCGCGGCCGGGCAGCGGTCACCGTTTTACCGACACGCATCAATGCGGAGTTCAATATGGCTACTTTTGAAACTAAAACCCTGGCTGACTGGGAGGTGCTGGCGCAGCGGGAGCTGAAAGGCAAAGCGCTGGACAGCCTGAACTGGCGCAGTCCGGAAGGGATTACCATAAAACCCCTGTATACCGAACAGGATGTGCCGGCGGACGCATCGCTGCCGGGCTTCGCGCCGTATACCCGCGGCGTGCGGGCGACTATGTACGCGGGTCGGCCCTGGACGGTGCGCCAGTATGCCGGTTTCTCGACGGCCGAGGCCTCGAATGCGTTTTATCGCAAAAACCTTGCGGCCGGGCAGACCGGATTGTCCATCGCTTTCGATCTGGCGACGCATCGCGGCTACGACTCTGATCATCCGCGGGTGGTAGGTGATGTCGGTAAGGCCGGTGTGGCCATTGATTCCGTCGAGGATATGAAAATCCTGTTCGACGGTATTCCACTGGAAAAAATGTCAGTGTCGATGACCATGAACGGTGCGGTATTACCGGTAATGGCAATGTATATCGTGGCGGCGGAAGAGCAGGGCGTCAGCCCGGAGCAGCTGGCAGGCACGCTGCAAAACGATATTCTGAAAGAATTCATGGTACGCAATACCTATATTTATCCGCCGGCACCGTCAATGCGTATCGTGGCCGATATTATCGGCTATACCGCGCGCTATATGCCGCGCTTCAATTCGATATCAATTTCCGGTTATCACATGCAGGAGGCCGGCGCGACGGCGGTGCAGGAGCTGGCGTTTACACTGGCAGACGGTGTCGAATATGTGCGCGCCGCGCTGTCCAGTGGGCTGCAGGTTGATCAGTTTGCGCCGCGTCTGAGTTTTTTCTTTGCTATCGGCATGAATTTTTTCATGGAAGTGGCGAAATTACGGGCAGCTCGCACGCTGTGGGCCGAGCTTATGCAGCAGCATTTCCAGCCCGGTGATCAGCGTTCGCTGATGCTGCGCACGCACTGCCAGACTTCCGGCGTCAGTCTGACCAGTCAGGACCCGTATAACAATATTATCCGCACGACCATCGAAGCACTGGCTGCCGCATTGGGGGGAACACAGTCGCTGCACACCAATTCCTTTGACGAAGCGCTGGCCCTGCCGACCGAGTTCTCTGCTCGCATCGCCCGTAACACGCAATTGGTGTTGCAGGAAGAAACCGGCATTACGCAGGTGGTTGACCCGCTGGGCGGTTCGTATTATGTCGAGTCCCTGACGAACTCGCTGATCGAGCAGGCACGGGTACTGATCGATGAAGTTGAAGCGATGGGCGGGATGACCAAAGCGGTCGAATCCGGCATGCCGAAACTGCGCATTGAAGAGGCCGCAGCTCGCCGTCAGGCCCGTATCGACCGGGGCGAAGAGGTCATTGTCGGGGTCAATAAATACCAGCCTGAACAGGACACCGAGGTTGATATTCTGAATATTGACAACAGCGCGGTGCGCGAATCGCAGATCCAGCGTCTGCAAAGTGTCCGTGCCAAGCGTGATGAAGCAAGCTGCCAGGCGGCATTACAGGCCCTGAGCGAAGGAGCCGCAACATCGGATCAGAATCTGCTGGAACTGGCTGTTAATGCCGCCCGCGCCAGGGCCACGGTGGGTGAAATATCCGATGCGCTGGAGCAGGTGTTCAGTCGTCACCGGGCCGTCATCCGGTCGATTGCCGGGGTTTATGGTTCGGCCTATGAGGGCGACGAAGGATTTGACCGCATCAAGCAGGATGTCGCGCAATTCGCCGAGGACGAAGGTCGGCGGCCGCGTATGCTGGTGGTTAAAATGGGCCAGGATGGGCATGACCGTGGTGCCAAAGTCATCGCCACCGCGTTTGCCGATATTGGCTTCGACGTGGATATCGGCCCCTTGTTCCAAACCCCCGAGGAAGCGGCCCGGCAGGCGATCGAAAGCGATGTTCATGTGATCGGCGTATCCAGTCAGGCAGCCGGCCATTTGACCCTGGTGCCGGCATTGATCGCAGCACTGCAGCAAGAAGGCGCGGACGATATTCTGGTGGTTTGTGGCGGGGTGATACCGCCGCAGGATTATCCGCTGCTGCAGCAGGCCGGAGTGGCTGCGATCTACGGACCGGGCACGAATATTCCATTGGCGGCGGCTGAGGTCATGAAACTGATACGCGCGCGTCACCCGGCGCTCTGAGCGTTCTGCTGCCTTATAAACGACAGAAAAAAGAAGAGCGAAACCCATGCAAGAAATCATTCAGAGGCTCAAAGAAACCCGTGAGGCGGCGCGCCAGGGCGGTGGTATAAAACGCATCGAACGCCAGCATGAAAAAGGCAAGCTGACGGCCCGTGAGCGTATCGAACTGCTGCTCGACGACGACAGTTTCGAGGAATGGGACATGTTCGTCGAACACCGCTGTACCGATTTTGGCATGGAACAGCAATCCATTCCCGGCGATGGCGTCGTGACCGGCTACGGCACGATCAATGGCCGGTTGGTGTTCATTTTCAGCCAGGACTTCACAGTGCTGGGCGGCTCCCTGTCGGAGTCGCACGCTGAAAAAATATGCAAGATCATGGATCACGCCATGAAAGTCGGAGCGCCGGTGATCGGTCTGAACGACTCCGGCGGGGCGCGGATTCAGGAAGGCGTCGCTTCGCTGGCTGGTTACGCGGATGTATTTCAGCGTAATGTGCTGGCCAGCGGTGTTATTCCGCAGATTTCGATGATCATGGGGCCGTGTGCGGGCGGGGCAGTATATTCACCGGCCATGACCGACTTTATCTTCATGGTCAAAGACAGCTCGTATATGTTTGTGACCGGGCCGGAAGTGGTCAAAACCGTTACCCATGAAACCGTGACCCACGAAGAACTGGGTGGTGCAGTGACCCACACCAGCCGCTCGGGGGTGGCTGATCGGGCGTTCGAGAATGATGTCGAAGCTTTGGTCATGCTGCGCCGGTTTATCAATTATTTACCGTCCAATAACCGCGAAAAACCCCCGGTTCGGCCGACCCCGGATCAGGCTGACCGGATCGAAACCTCGCTGGACACGCTGATTCCGGACAATCCCAACAAGCCTTACGATATGAAAGAGCTGATCTACAAAGTGGTGGATGACAGCGACTTTTTCGAACTGATGCCGAATCATGCCAAGAATATTCTGATCGGTTTCGGTCGCATGCAGGGTTCGACCGTCGGGTTTGTCGCCAATCAGCCGATGGTGCTGGCCGGTTGTCTGGATATCCAGTCGTCCATCAAGGCGGCCCGGTTTGTCCGTTTTTGCGATGCCTTCAATATTCCTATCGTGACCTTCGTCGATGTGCCGGGATTCATGCCGGGCACCGCGCAGGAGTACGGCGGCATCATCAAACACGGTGCCAAACTGTTGTACGCCTATGCCGAAGCCACTGTGCCCAAGATTACGCTGATTACCCGTAAAGCTTACGGCGGTGCGTATGACGTGATGAGCTCCAAACATTTGCGCGGCGACGTCAATCTGGCCTGGCCCACAGCAGAAATTGCGGTAATGGGGCCGAAAGGCGCGGTAGAGATCATCTTCCGCCAGGACAGTGGCGATCCGGACAAAATCGCGGCCCGTACCGAAGAATACCGCAGTAAGTTCGCCAATCCCTTTATTGCCGGTAAGCGCGGCTATATCGACGATGTCATTCTGCCACGCGATACGCGCAAGCGTATTTGCCGCTCGCTGGCCATGCTGCGCGATAAAAAACTGGACAATCCCTGGCGCAAGCACGGGAATATGCCCTTATAAACGGGCTGTCCCGACAAGGCAGTACAACAGGGAAAAAACAGTAGCTAATGGGGCCGTGCGATCAATTGACTGCCCCATTCTGAAACGTGAAGGCGAATGATAATGTTCAAAAAAATCCTGATTGCCAACCGTGGCGAAATCGCCTGCCGGGCGATAAAAACCGCCCGCAAAATGGGTATTAAAACCGTTGCGGTCTATTCCGAAGCGGATCGCGATGCGCTGCATAAACAACTGGCTGATGAAGCCGTCCTGATCGGGCCGGCACCTTCGGCGCAAAGTTATCTGGTCATGGAGCGGATTATTCAGGCGTGCAAAGAATCCGGCGCTGAAGCGGTGTATCCAGGTTATGGTTTTCTCTCTGAAAACGCGGAGTTTGCCCGGCGACTGGCGGCAGAAGGCATCGCGTTCATCGGGCCGAACACTCATGCCATTGAGGCGATGGGCGATAAGATCACTTCGAAAAAACTGGCGATGGAAGCCGGTGTCAGCACCATTCCCGGTTATACCGACGTTATCAAGGATGCTGAGCATGCTGTAGCCATCGCCGCTGAAGTCGGCTATCCGGTGATGCTGAAAGCCAGCGCAGGCGGTGGCGGCAAAGGGATGCGGGTGGCCTGGAACGAAGCCGAGTGCCGGGATGGCTTCGAGCGCGCCAGCAATGAAGCACGCGCCAGTTTTGGCGATGATCGGGTCTTTATCGAAAAATTTATCGAGGAGCCGCGTCATATCGAGATCCAGGTGCTGGCCGATGGTCAGGGCACAATACTGTATCTGAATGAGCGCGAATGCTCCATCCAGCGCCGGCATCAGAAAGTGATTGAGGAAGCACCATCGCCGTTTATCGATCCGGCCACCCGCCAGGCGATGGGCGAACAGGCTTGTGCGCTGGCGCGGGCGGTTGATTATCAATCTGCCGGTACGGTCGAGTTTATCGTTGATACCGCGCGCAATTTTTATTTTCTGGAAATGAACACCCGCCTGCAGGTGGAGCATCCGGTCACGGAAGCCATCACCGGACTGGATCTGATCGAACTGATGATCCGGGTGGCAGCGGGCGAGAAACTGCCGCTGACGCAGGATCAGGTCGGTATCAAAGGCTGGGCGCTGGAAGCACGGGTGTATGCGGAAAATCCGTTTCGCGGTTTTTTACCGTCTACCGGTCGACTGGTGCGCTATATTCCACCGGCAGAAAATCCGGCCGTGCGGGTCGATACCGGCGTTTACGAAGGCGGCGAGGTGTCGATGTTTTATGATCCGATGATCGCAAAACTCATCACCTGGGGCGAAACCCGTGACGATGCTATTGCCTTGATGCAGCGGGCACTGGACGAATATTACATTCGCGGTGTCGAGAGCAATATCCCGTTTCTGGCAGCGCTGATGAATCATCCGCGCTTTGCGGAGGGACGCTTATCAACCAATTTCATTGCCGAAGAATACCCCGATGGTTTTAACGCCGCCGATGTGCCGCATGACGATCCGGCTTTGCTGGTCGCGGTCGCCACCAGTGTGCATTGCCGTTTTATGGAACGGGCGGCTGCCACCAGCGGTCAGGTGCCGGGCATGGCGCGTTCGATTCGGGCAGACTGGGTGGTGCTGCTGGGCGATACCGAATATCCGGTGCAGGTCATGTCGGTTGAAGGCGGTCATGAAGTGCATTTGCACAAGGATGGGCGGGATCTGCGTATGCGGGTCACCGCGCAGTGGCATTTCGGCCAGCCCCTGTTTAAAGGCAAGGTCAATAACACTGCTGTTTGTGTGCAGGTGGAACGCCACGGCTATAAATATCAGTTGTTTCATCACGGTATCCGGGTTGATGCGCTGGTTATGACACCAACCGCTGCGCAATTGAACCGGTATATGCCGGTCAAGCCGCCAGCGGACTGGTCCAAGTTTTTGCTCTCGCCGATGCCGGGTTTACTGGTGTCGGTTTTTGCCGAACCGGGTCAGGAAGTCAAAGCCGGTGAACAACTGGCCGTAATCGAAGCCATGAAAATGGAAAATGTACTGCGCGCCGAGCAGGATGTCGTGGTCGCAAAAGTTTTGGCCGAAGCAGGTTCGACCCTGGAGGTCGATCAACCGATCATTGAATTTGACTGAAAGCGGCATGACTGCGACTATTAAATCACTCGCTACGGGGCTGCGTGGCGGTCAGCGCCGGGCGCTGGCGCGCGCGATTACCCTGATCGAATCCAGTCGGGCCGATCATCAGGCCCAGGCGGAACAACTGCTGGAACAATTACTGCCCTATACCGGGCGCAGTATCCGCCTGGGCATATCCGGTGTGCCTGGTGTTGGTAAATCGACCTTTATCGAAGCGTTCGGTCTGCATGCCATCGGGCAGGGGCACCGGCTTGCGGTATTGTCTGTCGACCCTTCATCGGCCTTGTCCGGCGGTTCCATACTGGGTGATAAAACCCGTATGGAATATTTATCCCGCCATCCTGCTGCGTATATCCGGCCTTCACCGGCCGGTCGCACGCTGGGCGGCGTGGCACGGCGCACCCGCGAGGCCATGTTGTTGTGCGAGGCGGCCGGTTTCGATGTCATCATTGTCGAAACAGTGGGGGTAGGGCAGTCGGAAACCGCTGTGGCCGAAATGACCGATATGTTTCTGCTGCTGCTGTTGCCGGGTGGCGGCGATGATCTGCAAGGTATCAAACGCGGCATTATGGAACTGGCAGATCTGATTCTGGTTAACAAAGCCGATGGCGATCTATTACCGGCTGCCCGTCGTGCCGCCGCTGATTACAGTCACGCCCTGCGTATGATGCAACCGCGTTCAAAGTTCTGGCGGCCAACGGTCAAGCTGTGCTCGGCGCTGGAACAGCAAGGTATCAGCGAAGCATGGCAGAGTGTGATCGATTATCGGGATACGCTCGACGCGGCGGGTGAGTTCAGCCGTCAACGCCAGACCCAGGCCAAATCCTGGTTGCAGCAGGAGCTGCGCGAGGGGCTATGGCAGGCGTTCGCGGGCATGCGGCGGTGCGTGAACAACTACCGCAACTGGAACAGGCCGTCGCGACCAGCGCAGCCTCGCCCCGGTCGCTGCCAAAGCATTGCTGGCGCGGTTTTTGGACTCGACATAGGCTGCGATTTTATTTTCTGGATTGCTGCCTGCGCGGGAATACCTGCACGGAAATGACGACGGGAAGGTGGTTTGCTTGCTGGCAATATGCACGCATACTAAGTGCATATTGCCAAATGAAGGCTTTCCATGCATGCAACTGAACTTCACCGACTGGCAGGCCAGACCAGTGGTTTACACGAAGGCCCGGCTTTGCGTCATCTGATCTATGAAGTGCGCAGCGGCGTGGCAGTGGCCGTGGTGGACGAATTGATTGCCAGCGGACGCCGTCTGGCTGAAATTGATCGCACGGTATTGCCGCGTAAAACGCTGGCTCACCGGCGCAAACTGGGGCGTCTCAGCCCTGAGCAATCGGATCGGCTGTTACGGGTCGTGCGTATTCTGGCCCTGGCGGAGGAGACTTTTGCCAATGCCGGGAAAGCCCATCTCTGGCTGCGCCGGCCTACGCAGGTACTGGCTGGTGAACGTCCTATCGATCTGCTCGACACCGAAGCCGGTGCACGTCAGGTTGAAATGCTACTGGGACGTATCGGGCACGGTATCGCGGCCTGAATCGGCTAACGGCACTAAACCCCGAATGCGAGTCTGGCGATTGTGCCGAGCGCCTTATGCCGATTTGTCAGGTGAAGGGGCCCGACGCTTTGGTGGACGCTGGAATGCGCCTGGCCGGCCCGTTGTTTATGCCGCTGCTGATCCCGCGCTGACAGTGCTGGAAGTCCGGGTGCATCTGGATCTGCCGCTGGAATTACTGCCCGATGATTACTGCCTGCTGACCATCGAAACCGGCCCTGCCAGCTGTGAGCAGGCACCCGCCACCATCTATGATAACGAGAGTCGCCGTGATTACGGTGAGCGCTGGCTGGCCGAACAACGCAGTGCCCTGTTGCAGGTAAGCTCGGTGATCGTGCCGGAAAGCTATAATGTATTGATCAATCCGCTTCATCCCGAGGCGAACGCGATCCAGATTGTCAGCCAGCGCGCATTTCAGTTCGATGAGCGCCTGTTTTGATGCATTAAACGTATAATAATCCCGTCATTCCCGCATCTATTCCATTCCGTAGTCCAGAAATACAAAAGCCGTAAACCCATCGGTATCTGGCCAACTCATATTACGCCTGAATACGCCCGCGAGCGGTTTTCCGAGCCGGGGCCTGCGGCTGTGCCAGTTCAAACACGATAAAGCCGCGGTTTTCGGTCACCACGCTGATGTGCTGGAAAAATATGGGTGCCAGGCGCGGCAGCGGAATAAACCGGTTCACTACAAAAAGCGCCCGACCCTGTGCGGTGAGCAGCCGGGCAGCGGCGGCCAGGAAGTGTTCGATCAGGGCTTGATCATGCTCAAAGCCGCGGTGAAAAGGCGGGTTGCACAGGATCAGATCGAACGGTGTGATCAGCGACTTGCCACAATCGTCAGCAATGACCTCGCCCGTTATGTTCTGAGCTGCAAAATTAGCCTGACAGGCGAGCAGAGCGGCAGCATTATTATCGCTGGCGATCAGGCGCTGGAAAGGATGCAGCTGGTGTGCCAGCAAGGTCAGATAGCCATAACCGCAGCCCAGATCAAGCAGTGATTGCGGCGGGGTTTTGCAATTAGCCAGAACTGTGGGCAATTGTGCGGCCAGCAGAGCGCTGCCGGGATCTATTTTGTTCCAGCCGAACAAGCCGGGTTTGCTGAGAAAAGGAATGTCGTTCTGCTCGCCAATGACGCGCAGCTGGGCGTAGTCCTGATCGTCCAGCCGGCTGCCTGCGGCAGCGTCCGAGCGGGTCAGCCGGCCCAGATAAAAGCCGCTGTGTCTGCTGATGTCAGGCCGCCGGCCAAACAGGCTGCCGGCTTTATCGAGATAGGTTTTAATGCCTTCGTTTTTTGCACCGTAGAGCACCAGTTCGCCGCCGGGTCTGAGCAAACGCCAGGCAGTATTGATCAGGTGATGTACCACGGCTTTTTCTTTCGAAATCCGGTACAGAATGGTCTGGAGTTGCCCGGTTTCTGCACTGCGAAAGTCAAAATCACTAAAAACCGCGTCTGCGCCAGCCTGGTGTAAGGCACAATAAATATCATAGCGGTTGCTGGCAAAGCGTATCGGAGCACCCGCTGGGCCACCAATTCCGCCCGGCTCTATGGGGACTGTCTGTTCGTCCAGCAGCCATAACACCGGACCGCTGGACTGACGCGCGATAGTGCTGAACAGGGCGCTGGCCGGGCCGGGTGAACGTTGTGGGGGGGAGCGTTTCAATGGGGTGTATTCTGACATAGGGTGGTGTTAGTCAATGCTGGCAATTTCGGCATCACTTAGAGGCCGGTAGTCACCGGCTTCCAGGGTGCTGTCCAGCGTAATAGGCCCGATCCGCTCCCGGTGCAGGGCTTCGACATGGTTGCCCAGCGCTGCGAACATGCGTTTGACCTGATGGTAACGGCCTTCGCTGATGGTGATGCGTACCTGTTCGGGGGTGATTATTTCAAGAATAGCAGGTTTGGTGCGCTGTTCTTCATTGCGCAGGAAAATGCCTGCCCGCAGCTGTTCGGCCTGGGCTTCGTCGAGCGGTCGTGCCAATTGTACCCAATAGGTTTTCGGGGTATCGGTACGCGGTGAGGTAATACGGTGATTCCACTGGCCGTCATCGGTGATCAGGAGCAGGCCGGTAGTGTCGGCGTCCAGGCGTCCGACAATCTGCAAATTGTCCGGTCGTGGTTCCTGCCACAGCAGATCCAGCACAGTGGGATGATCCGGATCTTTATTGGCGCAGACATAACCGGCGGGTTTGTGCAGCATGAAATAGCGCGCGGCGGGCGGATCAATCTCATCACCGGTCAGGCTGACGCGGGCGCCTTCGGCAAGACTAAACGCGGCATTTTTGATCACCACGCCATCGACACGGGCTTCCCCGTCCCTGATCAGCTTGCGAACCTGCGAGCGCGATAAGCCGGTGGCCTGGCTGAGGTATTTATCGAGTCGCATATCAGCTCAGAACCTGGATGATGTCGGGTGGAGCCTGCACCAGTTCGATCAGTACACCTTCGCCACCGATAGGAAAAGCCTCATTGCCTTTCGGGTGAATAAAACAGATATCGTAGCCGGCAGCACCCTTACGGATACCGCCCGGAGCGAAACGCACGCCCTGGCTGCTCAGCCACTCCACGGCTACCGGCAGATTATCCACCCACAGGCCGACGTGATTCAGCGGTGGATTATCCACCCGCGGCTTTTGCCCGGCGTCCAGCGGTTGCATCAGGTCCACTTCCACTTTATACGGGCCTTGACCGACGCTGGCGATATCTTCGTCGACGTTTTCGCGCTCGCTTTGAAAACTGTGCTCCAGTGTCAGCCCCAGGGTATCAATCCAGAGACGGCGCAGTTTCTGTTTGTCACTGGCACCAACAGCAATCTGCTGCAGTCCCAGAATCCGAAAGGGTCGTTCGCTCATATCAGTGTCCTGCTGCTTCTGCGGCTGCGGTAAGCGTGGCCAAGTTAATGGCGGCCTGATAGCCGACCTCAAAATCGGTGCCGCGCTGGGCTTTTTTGATGATGCTTTCCAGATTGGGGCGTTTCTCGGCCGGCGTTGTACCATTGCCGATGCCGCCGCCAAATTCGATCACCTGGCTGACACCGGCGGTGAATGCAGTGGTCAGACATTGTAACCATAGTACCGGATGAAACAACTGAAAAAACAAACGAGTGCGTATCGCGGCTGCGTCCGGGGTGTGAAATTCACCGGTGTAATTGGACAATACCCGGGTTGTGCCGATGGTAAAGGCGGCCTGATCGAGTTCGGCGCGGAAATGCTGCGCAGCTTTAACCATATAATAGGTATGAAAAGCGCCTTCGGTTTTTAACCGTACCGGGCGTTTGCGCGGATACAGCTCGCTGACTTCGGCGGTCAGGGTATCCAGATCAGCAGGCAGTCCGCCGACTACCGTCTGGTCTTTGAGATTCCAGCCGGCAACCGCGCAATAATGCTTTTCGGCCAGCGGCTGGGCCTCGTCCAGAGAGAGCGGCAGGGCCAGCATCTCACCAGCGCCGTACTCGCTCATGAACTCACCGCGTTTTTGCACCAGTCTGAGGGCGTCTTCGAAGCTCAAGGCACCGGCCGCCACCAGCGCGGAATATTCCCCCAGACTGTGGCCCGCCGTGACGCCCGGCTGAATCCTGCCGTCGGTTAACTCCCGGAAAACAGCCAGGCAGGCCAGATGATGCGTGACCAGGATCGGCTGAGTGTAGCGGGTGAGGGTGATTTTCTCTTCCGGGCCCTGGGCGGACAATTCGGCGATGTCATAACCCAGCAGATTGCTGGCTTGCTCATAGACTGCGCGGGCGCAGGCGAATTCACGATGAATATCGCTGCCAATGCCTTGATATTGTGATCCCTGGCCGGGGAATATGAACATAATATTCTGCGTGACGGCAGCAGGCATAGCGGTCTCCTAATCTTCAAAAAAGGCGTTGAACATAGGGATTATTGGGATAAAAGGCAAGCGGGATGCATGCTGCACAGAACCTGTACTGATGCAGTTTGGGCGACGCCTGCACTAGAACCCTGCACTAGAACAATGCCAGCTGCTGTGCGGCGTTGACCGGCAAGGCCTGTTCCAGCGTCAGCAGCCAGTGCTTGACGGGCAGGCCACCGCCGAATCCGGTGAGTTTGCCATTGGCACCGATGACCCGGTGACAGGGTATGACGATCGGCAGTGGATTAGCGCCGTTGGCGGCCCCTACCGCGCGAAATGCAGTCGGTCGGTCAATAGCCTGAGCCAGTTGGGCATAGGACCAGGTTGTCCCATACGGGATGGTTTGCAGAGCTTGCCAGACCTGGCACTGGAAAGGCGTGCCGAGTGGGGCCAGCGGCAGATCAAACTGGCGCAGCTCACCGGCGAAATAGGCATCGAGCTGCGCAGTGGCCGCGCTGAAAACGGCTGCATTACACTGCCAGTCAGGCTGTACTTCATGCTGTCGGTCCCCGCTGGAGAAACTGATCAGTCTGAGCGCGCTGCTATCACCGGCAAGCAGCAAAGGGCCGATCGGGCTGTCGTGATAGGTGTAGTACATGGCAGAACTCCGCGCTATGGTCGGCAAAACAGGGATTATCCGCTATGCTTGCAGCATCAGCAAAAGAGGATTTCTGCATGAGTATTATCGATCTGCGCAGCGATACGGTAACCGTACCGACTCCCGCCATGCGGCAGGCTATGGCGACAGCCGAAGTGGGTGATGATGTTTACGGTGAAGACCCCACAGTTAACCGGCTGGAGGCGATGACAGCCGATCTGCTGGGATTCGAGGCGGCCTTGTTTGTGCCCAGTGGTACGCAAAGCAATCTGTTGGCGCTCATGAGCCATTGTGAGCGTGGCGATGAATATATCGTCGGGCAACAGGCGCATACCTATAAATACGAAGGCGGCGGTGCGGCAATACTGGGCAGTATCCAGCCACAGCCGCTGGAATTTGAGCCGGACGGCACGCTGGATCTGAACCGGGTGGCAAATGCTATCAAACCGGATGATTTTCATTTCGCCCGCAGCCGGCTGCTGTGCCTGGAAAATACTGTCGCCGGTAAGGTGCTGCCGCTGGCGTATCTGGCCGAAGCGCGTCGTTTTACAACTGAGCGCGGGCTGCAACTGCATCTGGATGGTGCCCGCCTGTTCAATGCCGCGGTCAAGCTGGGGGTCAATGCACGCGAGATCAGCCAGTATTTCGACAGCGTTTCGGTCTGTCTGTCGAAAGGACTGGGGGCACCCGTAGGTTCGGTGTTATGTGGCAGCCAGAGCCTGATCAAAAAAGCCCGTCGCTGGCGCAAAATGGTCGGGGGAGGCATGCGTCAGGCGGGTATTCTGGCCGCTGCCGGAATTTATGCGCTGGAGCATAATATCGAGCGTCTGGCTGTTGATCACGCCAATGCCCAGCGTCTGGCGCAAGGCCTGGCGCAGATTCCGGCGCTGGAATTTGATCCCGCTGCGGTGCAGACCAATATGGTGTTTGTGCCGCTGGAAAAATCGCGCGCCCAGGCGCTGGCTGAATTTTTGCGACCGCGCGGGGTATTAATCAGTGCCAATAACCCGATTCGTCTGGTGACCCATCTGGATGTGTCACCAGACGAATCGGGTTATTGGCACTGATTAATACCCCGATTCGTCTGGTGACCCATCTGGATGTGTCGGACGAGGCAATCGATACCGCACTTGAATCTATCCGGGCGTTTTTTTCAACATGAGTTATCCGATGGAGCAGGCTCTTGCCACGTTACGGGCAGCTGATGAACGCCTGGCTGCGGTGATTGAGCAGGCCTTTCTGTGATATGGGGACGCGTGACCAACGTGATCCGACCGCGCAGAATTTGTTTCAGTCTTTACTGCGCACGATTGTGTATCAGCAGTTGTCGGGTAAAGCGGCGGATACGATACATGGCCGGGTTAGCTGCTCTGTTCCCGGCCAACCCACGCCCGAGGGCGTTGACGCTGGATGACGAGACGTTGCGCGGGGCCGGCTTATCGCGCCGTAAAACGCTGGCAGTGCGTGATCTGGCGGCCAAAACGCTGGATGGCAACGGTGCCGCCGCTGCGGAACTGGAACAGCTGGATGACGAAACAATCATCCAGCGTTTGAGCGAGGTGCGCGGTATTGGCCGCTGGACGGTCGAAATGCTGCTGATGTTCCGGCTGCGCCGGCCGGATATATTGCCGGTGGATGATCTGGGCGTACGTAAAGGGTTTATGCTGGCTTACCAGCTTGAGAGTATGCCTAACGCCCGCCAATTGCGCACCCATGCTGAGTGCTGGCGGCCGTATCGCTCGGTTGCCAGCTGGTATATGTGGCGGGCGGTGGAACTGTACAGCTGAATATCAGTCTGACTTAATTCAGCCGCGCCCCCCAGCCAGTTGCCGCGCCAGCGAACTGTGCCTCAGTCGCCACATGGCCAGGCAGCCCAGGGCGGGACCCAGTGCCAGAGGTGCGAAAGCCCAGTGCCAGCCAAACCAATCCACAAACAGCGGCATCAAATGCAGGGTAATCAGGGTCAGCGTGAAGCCCAGACAGGTTTGCGCCGTCAGCATGGTGCCGACCCGGGCCGGATCAGCAAGTTCGGCCACACACGCCGAAAACTGGGCCGAATCAGCGACTACGGTTATACCCCAGATCAAACACAATATTGTGATCAGTATAGGGTGAGCGCCGAATAGCCAGCCTGCCAGTACACAGCACAGACCACTGATGGCCATCGCGCCGATGGTCAGGGTGGTGCGGCCCAGCCGGTCCGCGATCAGACCACCGCCGATGCTGCCCAGTCCGCCACTGGCGATGGTGGCGAAGGTGGCCAGCCCGGCCCAGACGGCATAATGGCCGGCCGTTGCCGCCGGTGAGCCGGCCTGAGCCGCCCAGGTGCCGAAGCTGGCGCTCAGAAAAACCCCGATCCAGGCCCACATAGCGTACAGTTCCCACATATGGCCGAGATAACCTGCTGTGGCCAGCCGTACTCCCCGGTTGCGCCAGATATCCAGCATCGCATCCGGTTTGAAGCGGGCAGCGGGCGCATGCAAAGGCCCGAGCTGGAAAAAAACAATCAAGAGCCCGCCCAGTAAAGCCGATACTGAGGCACAGGCAATCGTGATATGCCAGTCGATGCCGCCGAGCACATTGAACAGATGCGGTGTTGCTGAGCCAACTGTCAGTGCGCCGACTAGCAGGCCTACTACCAGGCCCATATCGCCCCGCGCCCAGCCTGCGGCCAGTTTCATACCGACCGGGTAAACGCCGGCCATGGCTGCACCGGTAATAAATCGCAGCAGGATAACGGCACCTGAATCCAGTGGCAGCAAGAGTATCAAGGCATTGGCAGCTGCGCCCAGCAGGGCGGAAAGACCGAATACCAGGCGTGGATCGAAACGGTCTGACAAACCCAGTATGGCACTGCACAGAGTGCCCGCCACGAAGCCAATCTGCACTGCGCTGGTAAACAGTGACAACACCAGTGTGCTGATAGTGTCATCTGCTGCCAGCTGCGGCGCAATCGCGGTCGCAGAGAACCATAAGGTCAACACCAGAACTTGAATAATGGCCAGTAAACCCAGCTGTAGCCAGCGGGCGGGCCGGGTGGCGGAATCGGCATTTTGGTCACGGGTAAGCATGATTGCTGTCAGTATCTCGTCGGGATTTCGTAGTAGTAGTAGTGAGGATTAATACCCTGCTTGAGCAGGGCCGGGTCAGTCCGTGTTGATTATGGCACTGACTATAATAAGGGTAGCCTGTTGAACGCCGCTAAATTTATGGTACGCATTTTGTTTGCAAGTAGAGGCACTTTGGCAAAAACCTGTATAAAAAAGCAGCAGCACTGATTTAAGGCGCATTATAGGTATATGTTAAAAATCACTGGCCGGCGATTATGGCTGTCACTGCCCTTCATCCGGCTGCAGGCAGGGGTGGCGATTGCGTATTTCACGCTGGCCCAGCTCGCCTTTATGCTGGCATTCGGGCAAAGTGATATTGCACCGATATGGATGCCGGCCGGACTGGCGCTGGCTGCCGTGCTGCGTTTGGGTTATCGGGTTTTACCCGGTGTCGGCCTTGGCACTTTGCTGGTTGCGCTGTCAAGCGGAGCGCCGCTGTTACTGGCTCCCATAATGGCTGTTGCCAATCCGCTGGCTACTGCGGCCGGATGCTGGCTGTTACGGCGCTATGGTTTCTGCCCGGCGCTGACGCGTGTCTCTGATGTGTTGGGTCTGATCGTATTGGCTGGCATTCTGGCGATGTCTATCAGTGCGTTTTGCGGTACGACTGCGCTAAGTGTATTCGGTAGCATTGCCTGGGAAAATTACTTCACCGTACTGTGGAACTGGTGGCTGGGCGATACGATGGGCATCATCCTGATTGCCCCTGTTCTGCTGACCTGGAGCGAGCCTAAATCCAGTCGGGGTATGGCCTGCGGAGTGCTGGAAAGCATTGTATTCGGGCTGACGTTCTGTGCTGGCCTGTTGTTATTGTTTTATTTCCGATGGGCTCATTACAGCCTGGAAAGCTATCTTCATTATCTGGTTTTTCCTCCCTTGCTGTGGGCCGCTATGCGCATGGGTTTACGCTGTGCCACGGTAGCGCTGCTGCTAACGGCGGTGGTGATCAGCAGCATTGCAGTTTATGGTGCAGACGGGCCTGCAACGTTGCCTCTGAATACCCGCCTGCTGCTGAATGATGGCTTTTTATTCGTGCTGGTAACCACGGTATTACTGGTCGCGGCAGCCATGGCCGAGCGTATGAAAACACTCAATGCACTGCAGGCCAGCGAACAACGCTTGCGTGATTATGCCGCTTCGGCATCGGACTGGTTCTGGGAGACCGATGCCGATTTACGTTACACCTGGCTGTCGGATCAATTCGATGTGGCAACCGGGGTGCCGCAACACCTCGTGCTGGGTAAAACACGACATGAAGTCTCTGGCAATACTCCCGGCCCAGCGGGTTGGGCTGAGCATCAGGCCCTGCTCGAAGCCCGTCAGCCTTTTCGCGATTTTGTTTTCCATTCCAAGCAGGGGCGCTGGATACGAACCAGCGGTCTGCCCAGGTTTGACAGTACCGGTAATTTTCTTGGTTATCGTGGCACCGCGACCGATATCACCGTATTCAAAAAGACAGAAGAAAAAGCGAGCCTGCTGGAAGTGCGCTTTTTGCAGGCCATTAACACCTTGCCTATGGCGTTTGCCGTGTTCGATGCCAATGATCGTCTGCAGGTTTATAATGATTTTTATCGCACTAATATCGCTGGCGTAATGGATCTGGTGCAGGAAGGCCGCACTTTTGAAGAGATCCTGCGCGGTGTCATCAATCGCGGGGTGATTAATGATGCGAATGAGCATGCTGATGACTGGTTCCACTATCGGCTGGGTTTTCATCGGCAGGGAAAACCGACCTGGTTTGAATCGCAGCACTCCAATAACGGCGAGTGGCTGGAGATCCGCGAATACCCCTTGCCGGACGGCAGTGTCATTATCACCGAATTCGATATCACCGAACGCAAGCGCACAGAAGCAGCGCTGCGTGACAGTGAGCAGAAGCTGCGGCTGATCATTGAACACGTCCCCGTCCTGCTGACTTTTGTTGATCGCGAAGAGCGTTTCCAGTTTGTCAATTCGCGCTATGCTGAATTTATCGGCAAACCGGTTAACGAGATACTGGGCAGGACATTGCGTGAAATCGTCGGTGAAACAGCCTATGCCGTGCTGCAGCCGCATGTGCGTAAAGTATTTGCCGGCGGGCGGGGCAATATAGAGCAGAGTAGGGTCGATAGTAAAGGACGGCCCTCGCACCTGCATATTTTCTATGCGCCTTATATCGATGCCGGGGTGGTGCAGGGTTATTGCGCGATATTTGTGGATGTCACGGAACGGATTGAAATGCATAAAGCCCTGGTTGCTGCCAAGGAACAGGCTGAATCGGCTAACCGCGCGAAAAGTGATTTCCTGGCCAAGATGAGCCACGAACTGCGCACCCCCATGAACGGCGTGCTGGGGATGACGGATTGCTGCAACAGACTCAACTGGAGCCGCAACAGCGGGGTTTTCTGACGACTATTCAAAGTTCTGGCGTAGCCTTACTGGATATTATTAATGATGTCCTTGATTTTGCCAAAATTGAGGCAGGCAAACTTACGCTGGAAAAAAGCGAGTTTAATCTGCGGCAATTGATCCGGGATGTCGAGCAGCCGTTGCAGCCGCGTGCCAGACAAAAAATCTCGAATTACAAGCTCTGATCGACGCCAATGTGCCGACAATGCTCATCGGTGATGCAACGCGACTGCGCCAGGTTGTCGTTAATCTGCTCAGTAACGCGATTACCTATACCTTGCAGGGGCAGGTGGAATTGCACGTTCAGTGTGTGTCGATCAGTGCTGCCGAACTGAACCTGCGGATAGAAGTGAAAGATACGGGTATCGGCATTGCTGCGGATCTGCATGAGCATATATTCAATGCCTTTGCCCGGGCAGATGATTCCCGTCGGCGCCAGTTTGGTGGTACCGGGCTGGGGCTGTCTATTTGTCGGGAACTGGTTGAAATGATGGGCGGCCAGATCGGCGTGCAAAGCCAGCCGGGGCAGGGATCCACTTTCTGGTTTACCTGCCCTGTCACAGCAGGGGCAAAAACAACAGCTCCAGATACGATTGCTGTCAACACGGATAAAACCGCCGCTACTGCATCTGCAGCGGTAAAATCGCTGTTGGGTGCCCAGGTGCTGCTGGTCGAAGACAATATGATCAATCAACTGGTTGCACGTACCATGCTGCACCAGCTGGGTTGTCAGGTCTGCACGGCCAATGATGGGCTTGCTGCCGTCAGCGCCGCAACAACACAGCATTTTGATCTCATTATCATGGATTGCCAGATGCCGGAGCTGGATGGCTATGGAGCGACTATCGAGATCCGGCGCTGGGAGCAGGCGCACGATAAGAGGCCGTACCCCGATTATTGCGCTGACGGCCAATGTGCTGCAGGAGGATATCGAACGCTGCAAGGCGGTGGGGATGGATGAATACATGGCGAAACCTACATCCCTTGCCGCATTACACAAGACCTTGCACTGGCTGCCGGAAGATCGACTGCAGCCGCTCCCGCCGCTAAAATGAAATAGCCATAATAAAGCGACTGCCGGTGACCATCATATTATGCTGCCCGGTAGGTTGTGTTATCTGCTACCAGCCGGGCCTGTCAGATTTGATGGGTTCAGGGTTTCTCGCCGCATGCCAGACGGGCATTGATATCTTCAATGCAGGGCATGACATCGGCAATCGAGTCGACAACATAATGCGCCCCTGACGCACTCATTTTTTCGAACGCACGGCGTCGCCGGGCTTCCTGCTCGGTTGCACTCAGGGCATTCCATTCAGCCAGGGTCAGCCCCACTTCATTGCCGGAAACGGTTAATCCGATAGTCCACATGCCGGCATTCAGGCCGGCGTGAATACCGGGCACCGTATCATCAACCTTGACACAGGCGGTGACAGTTTCCAGTTTCAGTTGAATCGCATTCTGCAGGCACATGAACGGGTAAGGACGACCGGCAGGTACCTCCGAAGCGCTGACAGTAGAATCCGGCTCGAAGCCTTGCCGGGCGGCTTCGCGCAGATTGATCTCGGTCATTTCCCGGTTATAGCCCGTCGTCGTTCCGATTTTGATGTCTTGCGCACGCAGTTCCTGCAGCGTATCAAGGGCACCGGGAATCAGTTCGGAATATTGTGCCAGCACGTCCAGTTGTAAAGGAATGAACTCGGCATACATGGCTTCGACATCCTGTTCGTTCGGGGCCCGGCCATGGGCGTCAATCCAGCGCTGGCGCACGGCAGCCAGCTCCGTCAGCATGCGAATATGGTCTTTTTTCTCTGCTCCCATAGGACCGCGTGATTCGTCCAGTGAAAGGGCAACCTGATGACGTTTAAACACCTCGACAAAGACCACCGCGGGGGCGACACAGCCGAAATCCAGAATAGTGCCGGCCCAATCCAGGATGACGGCCTGTACAGAACCCTGGTAGCTGCGAGTAGTGCGAAAATCGTAAATATGACTCATAGTGACTGTCCTGCAGGTATATAAAGTGGTGAAAAAACCGTATCAGAGCGCCGCCGCACAGCGCTCGACGCCCATAGCGTGTATGGTTGCCCTGATTTCCGCCAGCACCCCGTGCATTTGTTCCGGTCCCAGCCGACCAATACAGCCAATGCGGAAACTGTCCGCCACGGTCAGTTTGCCAGGGTAAATGACATAGCCGCGGGAGCGCAGCCGGTCGTAAAACCTGGCGAAATCGAAGCGTGGATCCGCCGGCATATGGAACGTGACGATAATCGGTGCCTGTAACTGATCGGGCAGCAAGGTTGTAAAGCCCAATTCGCGCATCCCCTGCACCAGAATACGGCAGTTCTCAGCGTAGCGCGCACCGCGTCCGGCAACACCGCCCTCGGCATCAAATTCGTCCAGTGCCTGCTCGAATGCCAGAATGCAGTGTGTTGGCGGCGTAAAACGCCACTGTCCATTGCTCTCCATGGCTTGCCATTGGTCGTATAAATCCAGACTCAGCGAATGCGCGTTGCCACGGGTTTTTTGCAGCGCTTCCTGTCGGGCCAGACAAAAACCCATGCCGGGTGAGCCTTCCAGGCATTTATTGCTGGAAGCGACAACCGCATCAAACGGTATTTCGCGGGCGTCCAGCGGCAGGGCACCAAAAGCACTCATGGCATCGATCAGCAAGCCACGCTTTTCGGCAGCGACGACAGCCGCGATTTGCGACAGTGGATTCAGTATGCCGGAGGTGGTTTCGCAATACACGACGGCGACCTGTGTGATCGCCGGATTCTGTGCCAGTGTCTCGGCTACAGCAGCAGCATCAACAGGGGTATCTTCGGGCCACTCCAGCGTCTGGTAGCGGCGCCCCAGATAATCCATGATCTTGGCCATACGTTTGCCATAGGCCCCGTTAATCAATATCAGCAGTTCACCGTCGCGGGGTACAAAACAGGCCAGCATCGCTTCCACCACGAAAGTACCGCTTCCCTGCAGCGGCACACAGACATGACTGGACTGACCATGAATACAGGCGAGCAGACGTTCCCGGATACGGGCATTGACGGCAATAAAACCCCGGTCGCGCGAACCGACATCATGCAGCATGGCCTGTTTCACGCTGGGTGAGGTACTTAATGGTCCTGGAGTAAGCAACCAGGGATCACCGGTCGGGGAATGAGCGGGTACAGTATCAGCGGGCACAATATCAGGCGGAGAAGACATAGTGCGACATCCTGCGGTTGGTTAAATGTGGCGCTTTTATACCGCAAGCCAGTATATAAATCTAATCGATAGTAACTATATCAACTATAGATTAAACCGATAGAAAAAAGCATGACAGTACGTTGTCAGCGCGTTGTCGGTAGCACGGGTCTGGTCTGGTGGGGCAAACTGCTGGTGGGACCACGTCTGCTGGTGGACTGGCGTGCCGCCGGGGGCTTGGGCTTGAGTGGCGAGTGAGGGCGGGCAGGCGGATGCGGACGGGCAGGTGGATCTGGTCGCCACGGTCCAGGCTTGCTGCCGTGCAGGCCAATCTGGCTGCCTTGCGAACCAATTTGCACGTTGAAATCAATCCCCCAGCGGTTGCGTTTGTAATAGCGCTGGTGGGTGTAGGCCGGCAGAATATAGCGCTCCCGGTCGGGTGGTGGTGGCGGATTCACCACAATAATCGGCGGCGGGTTTGTTGTCGTGCCTGCTCCGCTTGTTCCTGGCGGGCCTGAGCCTCGTCGGCGTAGCGCTGCAGCAGATTTAGCTCGTCTTCCCGCAAGGCGCTGCCGCCAATGGTCGACAATGCTGCAGCACGCGGGTCAAGCTCACGCGAGGGCTGATCCTGGGGGGCGCGATCACTGTAATGCGTGTGCCCCTGCTCATCCACCCAGTGATAAATGGGTGCCGCAGCTTGTCCCCATGCCGGCAGACAAACTGCCAGCATGTACAGGGGCAAACCGGTCCAGCGACGCGTGTTCATATAAGCAGTCAGACGTCCTGTGTGAGTGACAAGTTCCTAAACAGCTTCCTCGGCAGCCTCTTTGACCTGGGCCTGGACAACGGTTAGAGCGCTCATATTGACCAGTCCGGCACGGTGATGGCTTGTGTTACCACGTGTACCGGTTTGGCGGCGCCCAGTAGTATCGGGCGAGCGTCACGCCGCCCAGAACCTTCAGTAGATTATAGGCAATATTGGCGGCTTCGATATTAGGCATGATCAGTAAATTGGCGGCACCGCTCAGATACGACTTCGAGATCGCAAAATTGCGGATTTCTTCCGACAGCGCAGCATCAGCATGCATTTCGCCGTCAGCTTCAAGATCAGGCGCACGGAGGCGCAACAGGCGTAAAGCCTCGCGCATTTTGACGGCATCGGCAGAATCATGGCTACCGAAATTAGACCGTGAGTAAAGCCACTTTGGGACGCAGACCAAATTTGCTGACCTCTGAGGCCGCCAGCATCGCCATCTCGGCAATGTCTTCGGCATTCGGGTCAGGGGTGATATGAGTGTCGCAGATGAAAAACGTTCCACTGGGCAAAATCAGTGTGCTCATGGTCGACAAATCATGCACGTTGGGGGCATGGCCGATCACATCCCGCACAATTTCGTGGTGATTGCGAAATGAACCGATGACACCACATAGCATGGCATCGGCTTCGCCGCGTTGCAGCATGATGGCAGCCACCACGCTGTTATCGGAGCGGACGGTTCTTTTGGCTGCCCGTGGTGTTACACCGCGGCGGCACGTGATGTCGTGGTAATGCGTCCAGTAGTCGCGAAAACGCGGGTCATGCAGGATGTTGCAAATTTCGACATCCTTGCCGGGGCGCATACGCAGGCCGATTTCCTTGATGCGCTTTTCGATGATATTTGCCCGCCCTACCAAAATTGGAAAAGCAATGCCTTCATCAATGACCTGCTGGGCGGCCTGCAGCACCCGGCGTTCTTCACCTTCGGCGTAGACCAGCCGTTTAGGCTGCGCCATGGCTTGCTCAATGATCGGTTTCATGAGTAGGCCGGAACGGAACACGAACTGTGTCAATTTTTCTTTGTAAGCCTTCAAATCGGCAATAGGTTTGGTGGCGACGCCACTGTCCATAGCGGCTTTGGCCACTGCCGGTGCTACCGCGAAAATCAGGCGCAGATCAAAAGGCTTTGGAATTAAATGCTCGGGGCCAAACGGCGCGGGTGTGCCGCCATAAGCCTTGATGACAGCCTCCGAATGTTCCGCCATGGCCAGATCTGCGATCGCGCGCACGCAGGCGATTTTCATCTCTTCGTTGATGGTCGTCGCACCGACATCCAGTGCGCCCCGAAAAATAAACGGAAAGCACAGAACATTGTTCACCTGATTCGGAAAATCCGAGCGACCGGTCGCAATAATGGCATCCGGGCGGGTTTTTTTGGCCAGATCCGGCATGATCTCGGGGGTTGGGTTGGCCAGCGCCATAACCAGCGGGTTCTCGGCCATTTTGGCTAGCATTTCGGGCTTCAGCACATTGGGTGCTGACAGACCCAGGAAGATGTCCGCTCCTTCGATAACCTCGGCCAGAGTCCGCGCCGTGGTGTCCTGGGCATAAGGTGCCTTCCAGCGATCCATAAGTTCTTCGCGACCCTGGTAGACCACGCCGAGAATATCGGTCACGGTGATGTTTTCGCGCGGCATGCCCATGGCCACCAATAAATTCAGACAGGCTAACGCGGCGGCTCCCGCTCCTGACGTCACCAGCTTAACTTTACTGATATCCTTATTGACGACCCGCAAACCATTCAGAATCGCGGTGCAGACAATAATAGCGGTACCGTGCTGGTCATCGTGAAAAACGGGAATATTCATTCGCGCCCGCAGCTTTTCTTCGATTTCGAAGCATTCCGGCGCTTTAATATCTTCCAGGTTAATACCGCCAAAAGTCGGTTCCAGCCGGGCGACAGTATCGACAAACTTGTCCGGGTCGTTTTCTGCAATTTCGAGATCGAAGACATCGATATCAGCAAATTTTTTGAATAAAACGGCTTTTCCTTCCATGACCGGCTTGGATGCCAGCGGGCCGATATTGCCGAGCCCCAGCACTGCTGTACCGTTGGTGATGACGGCGACCAGATTGGCCCGGGCGGTTAACTCAGCGACCGTAGCCGGGTTTTCTACAATTTCGGTACAGGCTGCAGCGACGCCTGGCGAATAGGCTAAGGACAGATCACGTTGGTTGGAAAGCGGTTTGGTCGCGACAATAGCGAGCTTGCCTGGCTTAATATTGCGGTGGTAACGCAGAGCGGCTTCTTTTAGGTCATTACTCATGGTTGACGTCCTGTTTGTGCTGCGAAGCGGTAAATACTCATTGTAGCCTGACTCAGAAAACGAGACATCATTGAGCGCAAACATGAACACAAAAAAACGCCCGCTGGCGCGAGGCTGCAGGCGTTCGTATTATAGGGCGGGCCGGTGCCCAGCACCGGATATCCGGTTGCTTTATATCCAGCACTGGGCACAGGCTGCTTAGGCTTCTACCGCAATCCGGCGGGGTTGGGCCTGTTCTTTCTTCGGGATGGTGATGGTTAACACCCCGTGTTCACCTTTAGCGGAAATGCGTGTGTCGTCGGCACTGTCCGGTAAGCTGAACCGCCGGTAGAACAAGCCGCTTGTCCGCTCCAGGCGCGTATAACCATCGGCCTCGTCACGTTTTTCGTCGTGCCGTTCACCTTTTATGGTCAATACACTGCGATTCATGGTGATTTCGATATCTTTCGGGTCAACCCCTGGAATATCGGCTATCAGCACAAATTTATCGGCGTCCTCTTTAATATCAACCGCGGGTACCCAACGGCTGGTAACAATGCTGGAATCGTCCTGAGCATTGTCCTGGGCACCGGGCCGACTCTGCAAAAGCGCATTGAACTCACGGTTGAAACGATCAAACACAGACCACGGATCATGTCGCACAATATTCATCGTAAACCTCCTGAAAATGTTTGTTGATTCAAAGGTATCGACATCAATCGCTGCCTTTGCTGTTAACAGAGATAGGTCTGGCAGGCAGAATTTCAAGAGGCGTAATATTAGAAATTTAAAAATTAAGGAATGTTAATGTTTTCCTGAGTAAGCATATCGACCAGCTTGATCAGGGGCAGTCCGATTAGGGCATTCGGGTCGTCGCCTTCCAGTCGGCGAAACAGGGCAATGCCCAGCCCTTCCGATTTAAAGCTGCCAGCACACTGATACGGGGTTTCGCGGCGCAAATAGCGCTCAATAAGGCTATCCGTAAGATCACGAAACCAGACCTTGAAAGGAATCACCGCGCTCTGAATTCGTCCACTGTCACTGTCGAGCAGGCAAAGTCCGGTATAAAACGTGACGGCTTTGCCTGCCGCTGCCCGCAACTGCTGTACCGCCTTGGTATGGTCGCCGGGTTTGCCCAGAATCTGCTGATCCAGCAGTGCAACCTGATCGGAGCCGATTACCAGACTATGTGGATGCAAGGATGCGACCGCCTGTGCTTTGGCCCGTGCCAGACGTTCGGTCAGGACTAGCGCGGACTCATCAGGCAGCGCTGTTTCATCAACCTGGGGTGACCGGGCAATGAAAGGCAGATCCAGGCGGGCCAGCAGCTCACGCCGGTAGGGTGAAGATGACGCTAAAATTAATTGGCGGCCATCTGGCAGCCTTGTAATGTCGGTTTGCTGTGCTGAAGGTGTCGAGTCAATCATATGATTCAAGGATATTTATGCTGTTTTACGCGTAAAACTAAGTGTTTAGATGTTTGTGAAAGTTTTTGACAGCTTGTTGATGCCCATATAATATTGCCGCCCTTATGCTGAGCCACCAATCTGGATGGACCATGAGCCAGTTACCGACGCGTATTGATCCTATTGTTATAGCTGCTGAAACCCGCGTGCTGGAAGGCTTATTACCGCTGGCCGGGATGCCTCGTGTGCGCGCCATAGTGGAGCAGCCGCTGGGTATGGTCAAGTTGCGGCTGCGCGGGGCTGTCGATGAGGCAGACCGTAGCCTGTTGCTGGGGCATGTGGAGGCACATATTAATTTGCAGTGTCAGCGCTGTTTGCAAGCCGTTGCTGTGCAGATCGATACCGATTTTGCATTGGCTGTGGTACACAGTGAGCGGGAAGCCGCCTTGCTGGCAGACGATTATGAGCCACTGCTGGTACCGCAAGGTGGGGATGTTAGTCTGGCGGAACTGATCGAGGATGAAGTGCTGCTTAATTTGCCTGTTGTCGCCAGGCACGAGGTAAACGAATGCGCAACGGATGCGCAAGGTGTGTCTACGGACACGGCGGTGGCAGCCGATGATGTCTATCAGCCCTTTGCCGGATTGGCAGATTTGCTGGCGAAGCGCCCGGATTGAACAAACAGATTGAACGTGTTTTTTTTTATTTGTTTTTTATCGAGATAATTGCGGAGTAAACGATGGCTGTTCAACAAAATCGTAAAACCCGGAGCAAGCGTGATATGCGCCGTTCCCATGATGGATTGCGTGGTCCCACCCTGTCGGTGGATCCCACTACCGGAGAAACCCATCTTCGCCATCACATGACCCCCGATGGCTATTACCGTGGTCGTCAGATCATCGACACGACGGTAAGCAATGACGATGATGATGACGAATAGGACTGCAGCTCAGTCCGGTTCGATCGAACAGTAGGCGGAGCGTCAAGAGGCTAAGTTATGGCCACGCGTATTACCATTGCCATCGATGCAATGGGTGGTGATATAGGGCCCTCAGCCACTGTTGCCGCAGCCCTGAATTACCTGCGCGAGCGGAACGATATCAAGCTGATTCTGGTCGGGCAGGAAGAGGTCCTGCGCGCTCAGTTGCAGCAATTGGGTGCCACTGAAAACAGCCAGATCAGTATCCGTCATGCGCCGCAAACGGTTGCAATGGACGAGTTGCCCTCGCAGGCTTTACGGTTGAAGAAAGAATCGTCCATGCGAGTGGCGATTAATCTGGTCAAGCAGGGCGAGGCTGATGCCTGCGTCAGTGCTGGTAACACCGGAGCCTTGATGGCAACGGCACGGTTTGTACTCAAAACCCTGCCCGGAATTGACCGGCCGGCCATCTGCACAAGCTTGCCCTCGACCCGGGGGCATGTGCATGTGCTGGATCTGGGGGCTAATGTCGACAGCAAGGCAGAACACCTGCTGCAATTTGCGGTAATGGGGTCGGTGCTGGCCACTGCGGTGGATAATCAGGACAATCCCAGGGTTGGTTTGCTGAATATCGGCGCGGAAGAAATCAAGGGCAACGAACAGGTCAAGCAGGCTGCCACATTACTTAGTGCAAGCCGGCTGAACTATATCGGTTTTGTCGAAGGCGACGGGGTTTTTCTGGATGATTTCGATGTGGTGGTCTGTGATGGTTTTGTGGGTAATATCGCGCTTAAAACCTGTGAAGGCGTTGCCAAGCTGATTCGTCATTTTATGGTACAGGAATTCCAACGTAATATACTGACCCGTGCGGCGGCACTGGTAGCCCGGCCGGTCTTGCGCGCCCTGGTGCGTCGCATCGATCCGCGCCGTTATAATGGTGCCAGCTTGCTGGGGTTGCAGGGTATTGTGATTAAAAGCCATGGCGGTGCCGATGCCGTGGCGTTTGCCAATGCCATCCAGATTGCCATCCTTGAAGTGGAGAACGCCGTGCCACAGCGTATCCGTTTTCTGCTGGACGAAATGCATAAAAAGCGAGAGGCGCTTTGAAATTTTCCAGAATCGTCGGCACAGGCGGTTATCTGCCGGAAAAAATTCTCCGCAATAGCGATCTTGAACGCATGGTGGACACCACCCATGAGTGGATTGTAGACCGCACCGGCATCGAACAACGTCATGTTGCGGCAGCAGGTGAAACTACCTGTGATCTTGCCGAGCAGGCGGCGCGCCGAGCCCTGGACGCCGCCGACTGGGATCCAGCCAGTCTGGATCTGATCATTGTTGCAACGACTACCCCGGATCATGTGTTTCCCAGTGTTGCCAGTCAGTTACAGGATCGGCTGGGCTGTAATGGCTGCGCTGCATTTGATATCCAGGCAGTCTGCACCGGCTTTATTTATGGGCTGGCAACGGCGGATCAATTCATGCGCACCGGAATGGTGAAACGGGCACTTGTCATCGGGGCGGAAACCTTTACCCGAATCCTCGACTGGACCGATCGCGGTACCTGTATCCTGTTTGGCGATGGGGCTGGCGCGGTCGTTCTGGAAACAGCCGATGAGCCTGGTATTATCGATTCCAAACTACATGCGGATGGTCGTTACAAAGAGCTATTATGGGTTCCTGCCGGGGTTTCCAGCGGGTATGATCAGACGCGCCAAAACGAAGCTTATGTATCGATGAAGGGCAGTGAGGTTTTCAAGGTTGCGGTGCGTACATTGGGCCGGATCGTTGATGAAATCCTGCTGGCGAACAACATGCGGGCAGAACAGCTGGACTGGCTGGTGCCGCATCAGGCCAATGAGCGTATTCTGGTTGCCACAGCACGTAAGCTGGGGCTGCCTATGGAAAAAGTGGTCAACACCGTGAAATACCATGCCAATACCTCGGCGGCCTCAGTGCCGCTGGCCCTGGACGTAGCCGTGCGTGATGGCCGGATTCAGCGTGGCCAGAACCTGCTGCTGGAAGCATTCGGTGGCGGTTTTACCTGGGGCGCCGTGTTAATAAGATATTGAACAGTACATTCTCATGAATTCTGAAACAAGCACAACTCTGACCGGCCAGGTGGCCTTGGTGACCGGCGCTAGCCGTGGTATTGGCGCAGCTATTGCGGACGAGCTGGGTAAACGCGGAGCAACTGTAGTGGGCACCGCAACGACCGCAGCAGGCGCGCAGGCCATTAGCGAGCGTTTACAGGCGCAGGACCTGCAAGGCACCGGCTTGCAGCTGGATGTGACCGAATCGGCTTCGATTGATGCCGCCCTGGCTCAGATCGGGGCGCAGTTCGGTACTCCCGGTATTCTGGTGAATAACGCCGGTATTACCCGCGACAATCTGTTGCTGCGCATGAAGGACGATGAATGGGACAGCATTATTGCGACCAATCTCAGCGCAATCTATCGGCTCAGTAAAGCGGTATTGCGCGGCATGATGAAAGCTCGCAAAGGCCGCATTATCACTATTAGCTCGGTAGTGGGCGCAACCGGTAATGCCGGACAAGCCAATTACGCTGCCGCGAAAGCGGGTGCTATCGGGTTTTCCAAATCGCTGGCGCGCGAAGTTGGCTCACGCGGGATCACAGTCAATGTGGTTGCTCCCGGCTTTATTGACACGGATATGACCCGCGCTCTGAGCGATGAACAACGCGCAGGTCTGCTCAGCAATATTCCGCTGGCGCGCCTCGGCGCAGCGCAGGATATTGCCTATGCTGTAGCTTTTCTGGCCTCGGACGAGGCGGCTTATATCACCGGGGAGACCCTTCATGTCAACGGCGGAATGTACATGAGCTAACGGCCTGAAGGCGTCGCGTATCGTTTTAACATGCGGCCTTATTGGTTGTTATCCTTTAATTACATACAATAGCGCCGCACACTCTAGCTTTTCCAACGCAGTCACGAGGACTTAAAACATCATGAGCACAGTAGAAGACCGTGTAAAAAAAATTATCATTGAACAATTAGGTGTAAAAGAGGAGCAAGTTGCTTCTGACGCCTCGTTTGTCGACGATCTGGGAGCTGATTCGCTGGATACGGTGGAATTAGTCATGGCGCTAGAAGAAGAATTCGAATGCGAAATTCCCGACGAAGACGCA
This sequence comes from Gammaproteobacteria bacterium, assembly GCA_041396125.1. Taxonomy (GTDB): domain Bacteria; phylum Pseudomonadota; class Gammaproteobacteria; order Competibacterales; family Competibacteraceae; genus JAWKZG01. Next base: position 108,681 of record JAWKZG010000014.1, read on the forward strand.
GAAAAGATTACCACGGTGCAGCAAGCTATTGATTATGTAAACGCCCATCTGGACGACTGATTTCTATTCTATCGCCGCAACCCGCTTTGGGGTTGCGGTCCGCACTTGCCACCCCACTGTAGGCTGCTAGTTTTTTTCGACCACTGGAGTAAGCGTTTTGGCGAAGCGACGTATCGTTGTGACGGGTATGGGTATTATTTCGCCCGTAGGCAACAGTATTTCCGAGGCCTGGCAGAATATTTTGGCCGGCCACAGTGGCATCGGCCCGATCACTGAATTCGACGCCAGTCAATTTTCCGTTCGATTCGCCGGTACCATCAAGGACTTCGATGTTCAGCAGTATATCGGTCGTAAAGAAGCCCGGAAAATGGATACCTTTATTCATTACGGCATTGCGGCTGCCATGCAGGCTATTACCGATTCGGGTCTGGAGATCACCGAACAGAACGCCGAGCGGATCGGGGTTGCCATTGGGTCCGGGATCGGGGGACTGTCGGGTATTGAGGAAGGTCATGCCGCCTATCTCAACGGTGGCCCGCGCAAGATTACCCCGTTTTTGTGCCACGCAGTATTATCAATATGATTGCCGGCAATTTATCCATTCAATATGGCCTCAAGGGTCCTAATGTTGCGGTGGTGACCGCGTGCACGACCGGTACCCATAATATCGGACTGGCCGGGCGCATGATTGCGTATGGCGATGCCGATGTGATGATTGCAGGCGGTGCCGAAATGGCAACCACGCCGACTGGCGTAGGCGGTTTTGCGGCCGCCCGTGCGCTGTCAACACGCAATGATAACCCACAGGCTGCCAGTCGACCCTGGGATCGTGATCGTGATGGTTTTGTGCTGGGAGATGGTGCTGGTATTGTCGTGCTGGAAGAGTATGAACATGCAAAACGGCGTAACGCGCCTATCTATGCCGAGCTGGCAGGTTTCGGCATGAGCGGGGACGCCTACCATATGACCCTGCCGGAAGAAACCGGTGCCGGCGCCCGCCGTTGCATGCTGCAGGCGTTGCGGGACGCCGATCTGAACACCGATCAGGTCGACTATATTAATGCGCATGGCACATCCACCCCGGCTGGCGATAAAATCGAATCCGATGCGATCAAGTCTGCTTTTGGTGAACATGCCTATAAGCTGGCGGTAAGTTCTACCAAGTCGATGACCGGTCACTTGCTGGGTGCTGCCGGGGGTGTGGAGGCGATTTTTTCACTGCTGGCTTTGCGTGATCAGGTGGTGCCGCCGACAATCAATCTGGATCATCCCGAGTCTGGCTGCGACCTGAACTACGTACCGCATACCGCACAGGAACATCCGCTCCAGATTGTGCTGTCCAATTCCTTCGGCTTTGGCGGGACCAACGGCACCATTATTTTTAAACGGCTCGACTGAGCGCAGGGTTTGCTGACTGGCGCGCGTTTCCGGCATGATGATTTGGTCTAAGCGTCTGCTGCGATTTTTTCTGCTTTGCCTGCTGCTGGGTGGCGCAGCGGGCTGGTGGGTTTACCAGGATTATCGCGCCTTTCTGGACGAGCCCTTACCCTTGCCGGATGAGGGCTTGTACTATCAGGTGGAGCGCGGTGCGTCCATTAATACTATCGCCAGGGACTGGCGCCAGTTGGGTTTAGTGCGTCAGCCCCTGTATCTTATTGCCTATGCTCGCCTGAATAAACTGGCACCCCGCATCAAGGCCGGTGAATATCATCTGTTGGCCGGTATGACCGTCACCGCAATCATGGATGACATTATTGCGGGTCGGACTGTTCAATACACGCTGACTATCCCGGAAGGCTGGACCTACCGGCAGATGCTGCAAGCGATCTGGCAGCATCCGCAGATCGTCAATACGCTGACAGAACAGGATGATGCCGCCATTATGGCGGCCCTGGGTGCGCCCGATCAGCACCCGGAAGGGCTTTTCTTTCCGGATACCTATCATTTTCCGCGCGCCACAACCGATCTGGATTTTCTGCGTCGGGCCTACCAGACCATGCAGGATAAGTTACAGGCAGCATGGCAGCAGCGGCAATCTGATTTACCGTTGAAAAATGCCTATCAGGCTTTGATTCTGGCCTCTATTATCGAAAAAGAAACCGGCCTTGCCCGTGAACGTCCGGATATCGCCGGGGTTTTCATCCGGCGTTTGCGCAAAGGTATGCGCTTGCAGACCGACCCAACGGTCATCTACGGTCTGGGCGATGAATTTGATGGTAATCTGCGCCGCGTCCACCTTACCACTGATAACCCTTATAACACCTATACGCGGGGCGGTTTGCCGCCGACCCCAATCGCGTTGCCAGGGCAGGCCGCCTTGCAGGCCGCTGTCAATCCGGCGGCGGGCGATACCCTGTATTTCGTTGCGACCGGCGACGGAGGACATGTGTTTTCGAAAACGCTGCGGGAACATAATCGAGCGGTCCGTAAATTCCAGCGCTAATAGCAGAGCAGTTCCAGGCCCTTATGTTCATTACCCTTGAAGGTCCCGAAGGTGCGGGTAAAAGCACGCAGATGCTGGCGCTGGCCGAGTATTTACGGGCCGCTGGTAAACCCGTTATAGAAACCCGTGAGCCGGGTGGTACGCCATTGGGAGAGGCAATCCGTCATATTCTGCTTGATCCGGCGCAGACAACACTGGCGTCAGATGCTGAGCTATTGCTGCTATTTGCGGCCCGCGCACAGCACCTGGCAGAGTTGATCAAGCCCGCTCTGGCGCGTCGTGAATGGGTGCTCTGTGACCGTTTTACCGATGCCAGTTACGCCTATCAAGGCGGTGGACGCGGTATTCCCTGGTCACGTATTGCCGTGCTGGAACAGTGGGTGCAGGCGGACTTGCAGCCGGATCTGACGCTGGTGCTGGATCTGCCGGTTGCCCTGGGTTTGCAGCGTGCTGGCAAGCGCGGTCCGGCGGACCGTTTCGAGCGTGAAGAGCAGGCTTTTTTTGAACGGGTCAGAGCGGCTTATCTGCAGCGCGCTGCCGACAACCCGGAACGCTACCGGATCATCGATGCCAGTGCCCCGCTGGACGAGGTGCAAAGTGCGTTGCGTCATGTGCTGGATACGTATCTGTCATGACGGCCTGTCTGCCCTGGCAACTTGAAGCCTGGCAGCGGCTTATGCGCAGTCGCACTGCCGGGCGCTTGCCGCACGCGATTCTGCTGACTGGCCCGACCGGCATCGGCAAACTGCACTTTGCCCGGACACTGGCGCAGTCGCTATTGTGTCAATCGCCTGCCGAGAGCGGTTTTGCCTGTGGCGCTTGCCGCGATTGCCGACTGTTCAGTGTTGGCAATCATCCCGACCTGTTCAATTGCCAGCCGGGTGAGCCTCAGGCCGGTATTAAAATCGAGCAGATCCGCGCTCTGGCCGAGTTCTGTATTCGCACCAGCTCAAGTGGCCGGGGGCGGGTGGGTTTGGTTGCGCCGGCTGATCGGATGAATTCGCATGCCGCCAATGCCTTACTGAAAACGCTGGAGGAACCACCACCGGGTATTGTGTTGCTGCTGCTCAGCAGCCAGCCCAGTCAGATCCCGGCCACGCTGCGCAGCCGCTGCCAGCCGCTCAAATTAGTATATCCACCCGCAGCACAAGCGGTGCAATGGTTGCACGAACAGGAGGTCGCAGACCCCGAGCTGTTGCTGACGCTGGCTGGTGGTGCTCCCTTGCAGGCACAACAATTGGCACAACAGCAAGCGTTAACAACGCGGCGGGCCTTATTTGATATCTATCGCGGCGTTGTGGAACAGCGACTGAGCGAAGCCGCCGCTGCCGAGCAATGGTTGCGCCAGGATACCGAACTCGGCCTGGAGTGGCTGCTGAGTTGGCATATGGATTTAATTCGTCTTAACATGGGCACAGAAGTCGAATTAAGCCATCCGGATCTGGCTCAAGAGCTGCGTGAATTAGCCGATGTGGTGTCGGTGAATGAGTGTTTCCGGCGCTATCATGCGCTGTTACAAATCCGCCAACAGTTGAAAATGCAGCGCAATGCGCCCATGTTAATGGAAGCCTTCTTCAGCACCTGCCAGACTGTTAACCAAACGACCGGTGCCGCGACTGGATAAGAACCGGCAGTACGCGTGTGGCGGGCAGCAAGCTTCGGCATAACTACTATATTATGAGGATGAAAAATGGCTGATAACACAGGTGGCAACCGACCCGGCGTGATCCCGTTGACCATCCGGGACAAAGACACGCTGTATAAATCCTATATGTCCTATTTGCAGGAAGGCGGATTATTCATCCCAACCAACCGGCAGTACGAGCTGGGCGATGAGGTGTTTGTCATTTTGACATTGCTGGATGAACCGCAGAAGTTTCCTATTACGGGGCAGGTCGTGTGGGTCACACCGACTCCCTCCGCCGGCCGGCCGGCCGGTATTGGCATCCATTTCGCCAGCTCATCCAATACGCTCGGGCACAATCAGAACATGCAGGCCCAGAAAAAAATAGAGACCTATCTGGGCGGTTTGTTGAAATCTGAACGTCCCACGTACACTATGTGATTGCCGCTGCCAGCGTAGCTTATTGATGACATCGACGCGGATCGGCAACATTTCCCCGCCATTTCCGGGCCTGGCACCGGACCTGATTCGTACGCGCCTGCAGGCCCGTCATGATCCCGCTGCACTGGGCGGTGACAATATCGTAGCGGGGCTGCCAATAACCGATAGCAGTGCTGCCCGGCCTGCGGCAGTACTGGTACCCTTGATCGCGCACGATGCCGGTTTAACCATTTTGTTAACGCAACGTACCCAACACCTGACCCATCATGCCGGTCAGGTCAGTTTCCCTGGCGGCCGTGCCGAAGCACAGGATAACGGACCCGTTGCCACCGCCTTGCGGGAAACTCGGGAAGAAGTCGGACTAGCACCGGAACAGGTTGAAATTCTTGGCTTTCTGGATCGCTACCAAACGGTGACCGGATTCATGGTGACGCCAGTGGTGGGGCTGATACGTCCACCCCTGATGTTACAACCTGATCCGCAGGAAGTTGACGAGATTTTTGAAGTACCGCTGGAATTTTTTCTGGATCGCGCCAACCATCAGCGTCACAGCCGCGTATTTAAGGGCCAGCGGCGCTATTATTATGCTATCCCGTACGGCAATCATTACATTTGGGGCGCGACAGCTGCCATGCTGGTCAGTTTTGCGCAAACCCTCATGAGCGATGAAGGGTTTTAGCTGCTGCGCTTCTGCCTTGACATTCCTCCGACCGGGTATCAAGATTCGGACAGCTTGTGGCGTGTACCGGCGCTGGCGCAGCAACAAGGCATTTCTGGCGGTCATAAATATCTATCCGGATATTTCATCCAAATGCTTTACCCGTTCGGTTCGCCATACACGCTTAAACTAATTTGGCCGCGCTCCTGAGTGCCGGCGCTGTCTGGCTTGCTGCAGATAGCGCCGGTTGCAGGAGCCGCTTAATGTAATCCGCTTTATCCGAGGAGAACGTCGTGGAGATGACAGGTGAGTACCGCATCCAGGCACCACGTAATGAGGTCTGGGTGGCGCTCAATGATCCCGCTATACTGCGTCAATGTATTCCGGGCTGTGAAGAGTTGGAATTGGCGTCCGATAACGAATATATCGCCAAGGTGACGTCCAAGATTGGCCCGGTGAAAGCCAAGTTCAATGCCAAAGTCAGTCTGACCGAACTGAACCCGCCGCAAAGCTACACTCTGGTCGGTGAAGGGCAGGGCGGTGTGGCAGGCTTTGCCCAAGGTCATGCCAGTGTCGAACTGGAAGAGGATCAGGCCGAAACCGTGCTGCGTTATAACGCCGATTTTAAAGTGGGTGGCAAACTGGCGCAGATTGGCTCACGGTTGGTATCAGGCGCAGCCCGCAAAACCGTGGATGTGTTTTTTCAGAATTTTTCGACCATCATGAATCCGGCGGATGCTGAGCAGACGCCGTCTGCAGCGGAATAAAAAAACAGTACCGCCAAGCCAATAGTACCTGTCTACTACGAGTAAAATAACTCAAGTAAACTTCATCAAGTCAATGCCCGGCCTGACTGGCCTGGGACAACACTTTGTAAATTCTGGAAGGAGCGAGATAGCGATGTCAATGAACGTAGCGTTCACGCTGAACGGCAAAGCCGTGTCGGCCGAAGTTGAACCGCGCACCTTGTTGGTGACCATGCTGCGCGAGCAGTTACAGCAAACGGGTACCCATGTGGGCTGCGATACCAGCCAGTGTGGTGCTTGTGTCGTGCACGTCAATGGGCAGTCAGTCAAAAGCTGCAGCTTGCTGGCAGTGCAGGTTGACGGTGCCGAGGTTACGACCATCGAAGGTCTGGCTGAAAACGGCGAGCTGCATCCCATGCAGGCAGCGTTTCGTGAAAATCACGGACTGCAGTGCGGTTTCTGCACGCCGGGTATGATCATGAGCGCCCTGGATCTGGTACAACACAACCCCAACCCCAGCGAAACCGAGATTCGGCATTGGCTGGAAGGCAATATTTGCCGTTGTACCGGCTACCACAATATCGTCAAATCCATTAAAGCCGGGGCCGAAGCAATGTCGGCTGGCCAAAGCAAAGCCTGAACAAGGCCCGATTACGGAGGCATCGATATGTACAATTTTAATTATCATCGGCCGCAATCACTGGCTGACGCCGGCAGTACCCTGCAAAACGTCGAAGACGGTAAACTGCTGGCAGGCGGTATGACCTTATTGCCCACTCTGAAGATGCGACTGGCTCAGCCCAGCGATCTGATCGACCTGGCCCAAATCAACGAGCTTAAAGGTATCTGCCAGGGCGACAATGGCAGTCTTGTGATCGGCGCGATGACTACCCATGCGGAAGTGGCAGCGTCTCCTGAGGTACAGCAGGCGATCCCGGCATTGGCTCAGTTGGCGGGCGGTATCGGTGATCCTCAGGTGCGCCACCGTGGCACTCTTGGCGGTTCGGTCGCCAATAACGATCCGGCTGCCGATTATCCGGCCGCTCTACTGGCGCTGAATGCCACCGTGCGTACCCAGCAGCGTTCCATCAGCGCCGATGAATTTTTTGTCGATATGTTCGAAACAGCACTGGATGACGGCGAAATTCTGACGGCAGTAGAATTCCCGCGTCCGAAACGCGCGGCGTATGCGAAGTTTCCGAACCCGGCTTCGCGTTACGCCATGGTGGGCGTGATGGTGGCCGAGACCGACACAGGTGTCCGGGTCGCTGTCACTGGTGCTGCTTCCAGCGTGTTCCGCGTCGAGGCTATGGAACAGGCATTGACTGCTAATTTCAGCCCTGACGCCCTGAAAGGAATCGTTGTGCCGGAGGACAATTTAAACTCGGATATTCATGCCAGCGCTGATTATCGTGCGCATCTGATTGGTGTGATGGCGCGCCGCGCGGTAGCGGCCTGTTTAGGTGCTGACTGATACGCTGGTTTTTAGTGAATATTCCTCAATCTGTTGATGCCAGTACGGCCTTGCTGGCGCAGGGCCGCTATGTTGCTGACCGTAGTCTGGCCACTGCTGTTTTTCTGGCACTGAAACTGCGCCGCCCCCTGTTTCTGGAAGGCGAGGCAGGGGTGGGTAAAACCGAAATTGCCAAGGTTCTGGCCACAACTCTGAATCGTCGTCTGATCCGTTTGCAATGCTATGAGGGGCTGGATATCGCCAGTGCGGTATACGAATGGAACTATGCCCGGCAAATGGTCGAGATCCGCTTGGCCGAAGCCACCGGCAAGGCCGACCGGCAACAGCTTTCCAGCTCGATTTACAGTCCTGAATTCCTGATCAAAAGGCCGCTGCTGCAGGCACTGGAAACCCCCGACGAGGGGCCGCCGGTGCTGCTGATCGACGAGCTGGATCGGACCGATGAGCCGTTCGAGGCTTATCTGCTGGAAGTGCTGTCGGATTATCAGGTCAGTATCCCCGAACTGGGCACTGTGGCGGCGACTGAGCCCCCGATCGTGATACTGACGTCCAATCGGACCCGCGAAATTCACGATGCCCTGAAACGACGTTGCTACTACTACTGGGTCGATTATCCCAGTCTGGAACGGGAGCTGGAAATTCTCAGCATCAAAGCCCCCGAGGCACCTGCCGAGCTCAGCCGTCAGGTGGTGGCGTTCGTCCACAAACTGCGGGAAATGGATTTATTCAAACTGCCTGGTGTGGCCGAAAGCATCGACTGGACCCATGCTCTTTTGCAATTGGATGCGGTACGGCTGGACGCGGAGATTATCAATAATACACTCGGCGCGCTGCTGAAGTACCAGGACGATATCGTCAAACTGCAAGGCAGCGAAGCCTCTCGCCTGTTGGCGGAGATTCAGGCAGAACTGGGCAGTCAGTAACCGCAATCCTATGAGCGAACCATCCGGGCAGGCTGCAGGCGGCGGTCAACTCGTCGCTAATCTGCTGGCATTTGCGCGCACCCTGCGAGCTGCCGGCATGCCGGTAGGGCCGGGTAAAGTGCTGGATGCCATCGACGCTGTGCAGACGGTCGGAGTGGCTGATCGGGCGGATTTTTACTGGGCCCTGCATGCAGTATTGGTCAATCGGCATGATCAACGAAAAATTTTTGATCAGGTTTTTCATGTTTTCTGGCGCAATCCGCATTTACTCGATCGCCTGCTCGCTGTCGATCTGCCGACGCTGGACGATGCACAGGCCGAAGAGGCGGGCGAGCCTTTATTACGCCGTCTGGCCGAAGCGCTGAATGAAGGGCTGGAGGCCGAGCCGAAGCGGGAGCAGCAGGAAACTGACGCTACCGCGACGTGGTCTAATCTGGCGGGACTGATGGAGAAAGATTTCGAGCAGATGTCGCGGGCCGAACTGATGCTGGCAAAAGCCATGATGCGTCGCCTGCGCCAGCATATCGACCAAATCCCGACCCGCCGCTTTCGGGCTGCAGCTCACGGTGAGCGGGTGGATTTGCGTAATACCCTGCGCCAGGCGCTACGCAGCGGTAGCGATATTATTGCTTTACAACGCAAGTCCCGCATCAAGCGCACACCGACACTGGTGCTGTTATGCGATGTGTCCGGCTCGATGAGCCGCTATTCGAGAATGCTGCTGCATTTTGCGCACACGCTGAGCAGTCAGCGCGAGCGGGTGCATACGTTCGTATTCGGGACACAGCTCAGCAATATCACCCGCCAGTTGCGTTACCGTGACGTCGATCAGTCCCTGGATGAAGTCGCCCGAGTGGTCAATGACTGGGAAGGCGGCACCTGCATCGGCGCTGCTCTACACACGTTCAATCGCGACTGGTCGCGGCGGGTATTGGGGCAGGGGGCGGATGTATTGTTTATCAGTGATGGGCTGGATCGCGAAGGCAGCACTGAGCTGGGCGCAGCAATGGAGCGGCTGCACAAGTCCTGCCGTCGTCTTATCTGGCTGAATCCACTGCTGCGTTTTGATGGGTTTCAACCCCGGGCGAGTGGCATACGGGCCTTATTGCCGCATGTGGATGAGTTTCGTCCGGCCCATAATTTGACCAGTTTGATCGACCTGGCCGAGCTATTGGCGCGGCCGGCGCGACGACATGAAGAAGGAATCAGCGAATGGCTACACATGATGCATTAAGCAGCGACGAATTACTGCAGCAGGCCGCTGACTGGCGTGCTCAGGGTCGGCAGGTAGCACTGGCACGGGTGGTGCGGACCTGGGGCTCATCACCGCGACCGGTAGGCAGTATTCTGATTGTGAATGATCAACTGGATTTCCTGGGTTCAGTGTCAGGTGGCTGTATCGAAGGTGCTGTCATCGAGCAGGCAAAAAGCATTATGGACAGCGGTCAGCCGCAACTGCTCGAGTTTGGCGTCAGCAACGAACTGGCCTGGGAAGTCGGTCTGGCCTGCGGTGGCCAGGTGCAGGTCTTCGTGGAGCCTTTGCAATGAAGCTGACGCTGGTGCAACAGATGTTGCAGGCACGGCAGGCCAAACAGCCGTTTGCTTTGCTCACCTGGCTGGATAATGGCCGGGAATGTCTGCTGCGGCTGGATGCAAGCGGGGATACGGGCGGGGTGGATCTGCCGGCTGACTTCACAGCCCAGGTCCGACAGGCCATTCTGGACGATAACAGCGGCTTGCTCGAAACCGAGAACGGGCGTGTGTTTGTGCATGTGTTTCAACCGCCCTTGCGCCTGCTGATCGTCGGTGCGGTGCATATTGCCCAGGCGCTCATTCCCGTGGCCCGTTTGCTGGGATACCAGATAACCCTGATTGATCCGCGCCAGGCCTGGGCGGCTGAGTCCCGTTTCGCCGGTGTCAGCATCAGTACACAATGGCCGGATGAAGCGCTGCTCGAACTGGCCCCGGATACCCGTACCGCTATTGTTACGCTGAGTCATGATCCGAAGCTGGATGACCCCGCCCTTAAAGTCGCGCTGGACTCTCCCGCTTTTTATATTGGCGCCCTGGGCAGCCGCCGTACCCATGCAACACGTCTGCAGCGCCTGCAGGAAAGCGGCCTTGAGCAGGCTGCACTGGCGCGCATTCACGCTCCTATCGGACTGGACATTGGCGCCAAGTCACCGGCGGAAATCGCGCTGTCTATCATGGCTGAACTGACCCAGACCCTGCGTCGGGGCGGAGCGGCATGAAGTTTGGCCCTGAATCACTCAGCAGCGCGGCTGGCGGCATCCTGGCGCATAGCTTGCGGGTGGACAACAAGCGCTTTAAAAAAGGTCGTGTACTGAGCGCTGTTGATTGCGAGTTTTTGCAGCAGCAAGGCCTTGAACGTATCGTCCTTGCCCGGCTGGAGCCGGACGATATCGCTGAAGATCAGGCAGCTCATGCGCTGGCGACAGCCCTGCAGCGGGATGGCTCGATGATCGGGGCTGCTTTTACCGGGCGCGCCAATCTGTATGCGGAACAGGCCGGACTGCTGCAAATCAATACTGAAGCCGTGGACCGCCTGAATCAGGTTCACGAAGACATCACCCTCGCTACCCTGGCACCGTTCAGCACTGTCGAACCCAAACAGATGATTGCGACAGTCAAGATCATTCCGTTCGGGGTCAACCGCAATCATCTGCAGCAATGTCTCGATATCGCCCGTGGTCTGTCCGTCATACAGGTTTTACCGTTTAGCCGGCGTCGTATCGGAGTGGTGCAGACCTTATTACCCGGTCTGCAGGACGCCCTGCTCGATAAAACTATCCGGGTATTGCGGCAGCGGCTGGCGAGTCTGGGGGCGGAACTGAGCGCAGAACTGCGCTGCAGTCATGAACAAAGCGCGCTGGCGATGGCGATCAACCAGTTGCTGGCGAATCACTGCGAATTGATCCTGGTGGTCGGTGCTTCGGCTATCGTGGATCGGCGCGATGTTATCCCGGCGGCTATCCAGCAGGCCGGGGGGCGCATCGAGCATTACGGTATGCCGGTCGATCCGGGCAATTTATTATTACTGGGTTATCGCAATGAGGTACCTATTCTGGGTTTACCGGGCAGCGCCCGCTCGCCCCGGCAGAGCGGTTATGATCTGGTGCTGGCACGTCTGTGCGCCGGGATGACCGTCAGCGCTCGCGACATTATGCGCATGGGCGCGGGTGGTCTGTTGAAAGAGCTTCCCTCCCGCCCGCAGCCGCGTGCCGGCAAAGGCGATGCGGCGCCAGCACGGACTGCGCCGAGAATTGCCGGGTTATTGCTGGCGGCCGGCCAGTCGCGGCGCATGGGTACGGTGAACAAACTGCTGCTGGATATCGATGGGCAGGCCATGATCCGGCGGATCGCAGCGGAAATAGGGGCAGCATCGGTTTGCGGGGTATGGGCTGTGACCGGACATGAAGCCGAGCAAGTTGCCCCGGTTCTGCAGGATCTTGGTGTTCATATTGTCACCAATACGGCTTATGCAGAAGGACTCAGCACTTCGCTGCGGGCCGGTCTGGTTGCCTTGCCGGACGATATTGACGGGGTCGTGGTCTGTCTGGGAGATATGCCAGAGATCAGCAAAGCGCTGATTAACCGGCTGATTGCCGCTTTCGATCCACTGGAAGGCCGGGCTATCTGTGTACCGACCTGTCAGGGTAAACGCGGTAACCCAGTCTTGTGGAGCAAGCGCTTCATTCCGGAAATGCTGGAACTGGCCGGCGACAGCGGTGCCAAGCATTTACTGGGCGAGCATAGCGAACTGGTCTACGAAGTCGAAACCGAGAACCAAGCAGTTTTGCTGGATCTTGATTCGCCGGCGGAAGTTGCGGCCTATAAAGGCTGAAGTGCCTGGTGCAGCGCGCTGAACTCCTGACTGAGTTTATGCTGCGGGTCGAGATAAATCAGCGGTCGGGCCTGTTCGTGCGATTCCCGGATTTTCACCGAGCTGGACAGACAGGGCATAAGTACCGGCAGACCTTCCTCCTGCAGCTGCTGCACTAATTGCCGGGGCAGTTTGGCGCGGGCCTGGAACTGATTGACCACAATACCCTCGATCTGCAGATCAGGATTGTGATCAGCCCGTAATTCCTCAATCTGGGCGATCAGCTTGTACAACGCCTGGCGGGAAAAATCATCGCAATCAAACGGAATCAGGCAACGCTCGGCAGCAATCAGCGCCGAGCGTGAATAAAAATTCAGCGCTGGCGGCGTATCGATATAAACCGCATCGAAATCACCGCTGAGTTCGTCCAGGGCTTCGCGCAATTTGTACATTTTATAGCGCGATTCCAGCTTGCTTTCCAACTCATCCATAGCGTTATTGGCGGCCAGCAGCGACAGATTGGCAAACGGCGTGGGCGTGACATAAAACGCGGGCGGATTCTGCACCAGACGAAAGGTCAGTAGTTGCTCGAAAAAATCACTAAGCGTGGTATCGAGCTGTTCCACTTGTTTACCCAGCATATAGCGGCTGCTATTGGCTTGCGGATCGAGGTCGACCAGCAAGGTTCGCAAACCCTGATGAGCGCTCACTGCCGCTAAATTACAACTGATGGTGGATTTGCCAACGCCACCTTTCTGATTGAAGACAACACGACGCATAATGTTCTCGAACTAGGGTGCAAAGTAACAGGGGCGGACTGAGTGTCGGGGAATAAATATATATGACATGATCCGCATTAAAGCGGATTTGTCACGCGATGCCAAGCGCCTGCTCGCTACAAACCCAGGAAATCCATCAGTTCCTGCCGTCTGTGCTGGGTATCTTCATAGCCCAGGCTGATCAGATCGCGACAAAAATGCGCCTCGAACAATAAATACGTTAATAATGCTGAGTTCGACTGCGCTCCGCCCCCCAGGGCTTTCAGCAAAAACCGGACGCTGCGCGGGATATGCGCGATATGACGTGGCGCGATAGTGGCGATATCCTGACTCGGCGCCAGGGTCAGCAGTCGCACCGGACGGAAAGGATGGCCGGCCGAACCATCGTTACGGCCGTACTGCAAAAGCATATTAATCCGTTCCAGCCGTTCGGAATCCGCCGTCAGATTATCCCGAAACAGCGTGTCCAGCACATAGCCGGCAATATGTCCCAGGGTGGGGTAATCGGCGCGTGAATCCGTTGCGGGCATCATGCTCAGAGCAGGGTTTCGCACTGTGATGACCAGCAGTTGATCCGCCCCCAGATGCAAGGCAGGGCTGAGCGGGGCGGATTCACGCATCGAGCCGTCGCCATGATATTCACCATTTAGATACACTGCCGGAAATACCAGCGGTAAGGCAATGGACGCCATAATATGATCGATACGCAGTTCAACCGCCCGTCCCAGGCGTCGGCTGCGGAGCCAGCCGGTTTGCTCGGGAGTGGTCTGGAAATGACAGATGGAACGCCCGGAACTGTAGCCGCTGGTCTGGATTGCCAGCGCCTTCAGCGTACCCTGATCGATGGCCTGGCTGATCCGGGTCAGGCGGACATGATTTTCCAATAATCCGCGCAATGGTTGATTATCCAACAAAGCTTCGGGCTGCTGGCTGAATAGACCGCCGCTACTCAGGGCCAGCAGCCAGCGTGAGCCGCCCAGCAGCGCAGAACGGGTATCCGAGCGATAAATTTTGCTCGGATGCAGATGGCTCCAGATGCCGACCAAGCGCTGAATACCTTCGACCGGCTGGCTGGCAAAACTGGCGAGCATGGCAGCATTGATCGCCCCGGCCGAGGTGCCGCAGATGACCGGAAACGGATTAGCGGTATCCGCCGGCAGCCATTCTGCGAGTGCCTGCAGTGCCCCGACCTGATAGGCATTACGGGCACCGCCACCGGGCAGGATCAGTCCGGTGACAGGGCTTGGGCTGGTCAGATTGTCAGAAGGCATATTCATACTGGAACAATACGCAGATGTGTCCGCTGCGGATTTTATACTGGCAGTCGTTCAGGCGTTTTCCAGAGTTTTACGCGACAGGCTTCAAGCCAAGTGCGTGTCGCCACTGCTGGTTCAGTTCCTGGTAGCCAGCGGTACCATAGGCCTGCATCCAGTCGCGAGACATCTGCAGATACAGCGGTTTATGCTGCTGCTGCCAGTGGTTCAGACTCCAGGGTTCGCTGCTCAGGGCAATCAGCTCGGTAGCGCGGAATACCAGTGCCTCGTGAGTGGCACCGTCCAGTGTCTGCACATGGTGTTTCTGCAGTACGAATTCGTCACCCTCGAAAAAGCAGATACGGCGGCCGTCTTCCTCACTCAATCCGCTGACCAGCAAACCCTCCACGCAGCTTTCACTGTGCGGTGCCAGGGCGGGAAAGGTTTCCTGCTCGACCCGGTAGCGGGCAAATCCCGGCAGTAAAGCCGTTTGTCTGTGCAGTGCCTGCAGCGGGCTGTCGAGCACGATGTGCAGAACATCGGGATCAAGCAGGCTGCCAAAAAAACCAATGCATATCAACCTCTGGGACATCTTTCTGTCTCAATAGCATGGCGAGCGAAACGCCGCATTGCAAGTTGTGATGTGATAGTGCTGTGAGAATTAACAGGCATACTTCGACACATGTTATGAGTAAGCAGGAGAAAACCATGCAACGACGTATTTTTCTGGGCGGACTGGCCGCCATGACCGCGACACTGGTGCTGTCACGCGTGACTAACAGCCTGGCCGGCAGTGCTGTGAATGTCGATATTGAAGCACTGCAAAGCAACTGGCGTGATTTGCTGGCCGCCGATATCACCGTGCCCAGCCCGCAGACGCCCTTGCCGCAGCCTTTACCGGACTGGCGTGGGACATTGCCTGCCAAGGCTTATCAGGTATTATTCGAAGAGGGCACCGAACATCCTTTCAGTAGTCCTTTGAACGAGGAAAAACGAGCCGGTGTGTTTCTGTGTGCGGCTTGTGATCTGCCTTTGTTCAGTTCCGCCATGAAATATGATAGCGGGACAGGATGGCCGAGCTTTTTTACCAGCATCCCTGACAGTCTCGCCACCAAGACCGATTTCAAATGGGTCTGGCCGCGCACCGAATACCATTGTGTGCGTTGTGGGGGACATCAAGGACATGTCTTCGATGATGGTCCGGCCCCGACCGGCCAGCGCTGGTGCAATAACGGGCTGGCTTTGCGGTTTGTGCCGGCAGACGGTCAGGCCTGATAGCAACTCTGCAAGGTGAACACAATGTCATTACATAAACTGTTTGTAACTGGACTGGTACTGCTGGCTGCTGCCTGCAGCACTGGTGTACCGGCTGATGCCCAGGCCGAAAAAACCGCTGCACTGGTGCCGGATCAGCCAGCACCGATACCGGAGCAAAAAGAGGGGCTGGCGACCGCTATTTTTGCCGGCGGCTGTTTCTGGTGCATGGAATCACCCTACGACATACTCGAAGGGGTGCTTGCCACAACATCAGGTTACACCGGTGGTCACGTTAAAAATCCGACCTATAAACAGGTGTCCTACGAAAATACCGGACATTTCGAAGCGGTCCGGATTTTGTACGATCCAGCCAAAATCAGCTATGAAACCCTGCTGGATGTTTTCTGGCGCAATATTGATCCGCTCGATGCCCGCGGTCAGTTCTGCGATAAAGGTGATTCGTATCGTTCCGCCATCTTTTATCAGAATGCGGCTGAGCAGGCATTGGCCGAACAGTCCAAACAGGCCGTCGCCAAGCGCTTTGACAAGCCGATTCAGACGGAAGTAATAGCCGCGAGTGAATTCTATGCGGCTGAGAACTATCACCAGGATTACTACATGACCAATCCGCTGCGGTATAAATATTACCGCTATGCCTGTGGCCGCGATGCCCGTCTGGAAGAGTTATGGGGCCAGGATGGCTGATCGAAGAGAAGGATTGAGATGATGTCCGCGGTCCCCTGCCAGTCAGGAAACGGCTGGCGGGGAGACGCTTTAAATACTTGATCAGAATTAGCCAGGGCTCAGTTTAAGCCAAGTCCTGGCAGTTCTCGCTTTTAGCCTTTGGCTTTAACTTCCCGTCGCCGCTCAGTCAGCAACCATTCGGTGTAACCGTTCGGCTGTTCGCGGCCTTTAAAAACCAGATCCAGCGCCGCCTGAAAGGCAATACTGTCATCGAAAGCCGGGGCCATCGGCTGATACACCGGGTCTGCAGCGTTCTGCCGGTCGACCACTTCCGCCATCCGCTGAAAAGTTGCCATGACCTGCTCGCGGCTAACGATGCCGTGATGCAGCCAGTTGGCAATATGCTGGCTGGAAATACGCAGAGTGGCGCGGTCTTCCATCAAGCCGACATCGTTGATATCCGGCACTTTGGAACAACCCACGCCTTGATCCACCCAGCGCACCACATAGCCAAGAATACCCTGGGCATTATTGTCGAGTTCCTGCTGAATCTCGGTGTCGCTGAGGTTCCGTCCGCCCAGCAGCGGCGGGGTAAGAATATCGTCCAGCTTGGCACGATCACGGCTGGCCAGTTCGCGCTGGCGATTGGCGACATTGACCTGATGATAATGAATCGCGTGCAGCGTTGCGGCGGTAGGCGAGGGCACCCAGGCGGTATTCGCCCCGGCCAGCGGATGATTGATTTTCGCCTCCAGCATGGCGTTCATGGCATCCGGCATCGCCCACATGCCTTTGCCGATCTGGGCTTTGCCCTGCAGACCGCAGTTCAGGCCGATATCGACGTTCCAGTCTTCGTAAGCCAGAATCCAGGGCTGGTTTTTAATATCCGGTTTGGGAATCATCGGGCCGGCTTCCATAATGGAATGGATCTCATCACCGGTACGATCCAGAAATCCGGTATTGATGAAAATCACCCGCTCCCGGGCTGCCCGAATGCATTCCTTTAAATTGACGGTGGTGCGGCGCTCTTCATCCATAATGCCGATCTTGATGGTATTGCGTGCCAGTCCCAGCGCATCTTCAACCCGGCCGAACAGTTCTACCGTGGCGGCGACTTCTTCCGGGCCATGCAGTTTGGGTTTGACGATATAGACACTGCCGCTGCGGCTGTTGCTCACCCGGTTTTTACCGAGCAGATCGTGTTTGGCCGCCAGCACGGTCACCATCGCATCGAGAAAACCTTCCGGGATTTCAGCACCGTCCAGGGTCACCGCATCGGTATACATATGGATGCTGACATTACGCACCAACAGCACACTGCGCCCTGGCAGGGTCAGGGTTGAACCGTCCGGCGCAGTATAACTGCGATCCGGATTCAGCCGCCGTACAAGGCTCTTGCCCCCTTTGTTCAGGGTGGTTTCCAGCGTGCCCTGCATGATACCCAGCCAGTTGCCGTAAACCCGGGTTTTATCTTCGGCATCGACCGCCGAGACAGAATCTTCACAGTCCTGAATAGTGGTCAAGGCGGATTCCATAACCACATCTTTCAGACCGGCAGGATGGACTTTCCCGATAGCATCGTTCGGATCAAATAAGAGTTCGATATGCAAACCGTTATTGACCAGCAGCAACGTTGTCAAACGACCATCGGTTTTGTGAAAGCCAGCGAATTGTTCTGCATTGGCCAGTTCGGTATTGGCCCCATTGGCCAGCTGTACCGACAATTGTTTGCGACCGCCGGCATCGCGCAGGGAAAACGCTGTGGCCTCGCTATAAGACCCCTGCGCCAGCGGTGCCGCCTGATCCAGTATCTGGGCGGCCCGCTCGACGACTTTGGCACCGCGCACCGGGTTAAACGTGCTGGTTTTTTCCGCTCCGTCAGTGGCGGGAATAACATCGGTACCATACAGGGCGTCATACAAACTGCCCCAGCGCGCATTGGCGGCGTTCAGGGCGTACCGGGCATTATCGACCGGTACCACCAGCTGCGGACCAGCCAGCGTGGCGATCTCGGGGTCTACGTTTTCGGTGCTGACCGTAAAATCCGGCCCTTCCGCCACCAGATAGCCGATCTCTGCCAGAAAGGCCTGGTATTCACGCTGGTCGAGCGCTTGACCTTTATGCGCGGTATGCCAGTCATCAAGCTTTGCCTGCAGGGCATCACGGCGCTCCAGCAGAGCCCGGTTTTTCGGCCCGAGGTCACGTACAATGCCTTCCAAGGCCTGCCAAAACGCAGCAGGTTCGACGTCGGTTCCTGGCGCGATGTCGTTATTGATCAGGTCATATAAGCATTTGGCGACTTGCAAGCCACCGACGGAGACGGTTTCACTCATTAGAATCTATTCTCATACTGGAAATTACCAAGTCGGAATTGCGTTTGCCCGCGCTGGACAAAATCGCATTGTAAAAACCCGACTACAATTTGAAAACGAGTCGCGAGACTACCGAAAACCGTATGCTTGTGCAACCGCAGCCAGCGGCTAATATAAGCGGTGCCAAGCGTACCGCACGCGAGCACTATTTTGATAAACCCTAACATTCGATAACAGGACCCTGCCATCACAATGACTAAGCCACCGTTGCACGATATCCGCATTCTTGATTTAAGCCGTCTGGTTGCCGGCAATATGCTGACCCACAGCCTGGCTGATTTTGGCGCTGAGGTTATCAAGATTGAGCGCCCCGGCGTCGGTGATGATCTGCGTAACTGGCGTGTTGAAGGGGTTGCCACCCACTGGAAAGTATACGCCCGCAACAAAAAAAGCCTGAGTCTGGATCTGCGCCAGCCGCAAGGCCGCGATATTTTACTCAAGCTGGTCGAATCGGCCCATGTTCTGGTCGAAAATTTTGTCCCTGGCACGCTGGAACGCTGGCAATTGGGGCCGGCCGAACTGCACGCGCGCAACCCCGGTCTGATCATTGCCCGCGTATCCGGCTGGGGGCAGACCGGGCCGTACCGCGAGAAACCCGGTTTTGGCAGTCTGGTCGAAGCGATGTCCGGTTTTGCCGCGATGACCGGCTTCCCGGACCGACCGCCGGTGCTGCCGCCACTGGCGCTGGCGGATATGATCGCAGGGCTGTCCGGGGCGATGGCGGTGCTGACCGCACTGCGGGCCTGTGAGTCTGGTGGTCAGGCAGGGCAGGTGATCGATTTATCCCTGTTCGAGCCGATTTTCTCGACCCTGGGGCCGCAGGCGTTGAACTATCAACTGACGGGTAAAGCCCCGCAACGCATGGGCAGTCGCACCGCTATTACGGCACCGCGTAATGTCTACGCCTGCAAGGACGGGCGTTATGTTGCCTTGTCCGCTTCCATGCAGGGCATGGCAGAGCGCTTGTTTCGCGCTATCGGTCGCGCTGAACTGATTGACGATCCGCGCTTTCGCAGTAATACCGACCGGGTCGCCAATAACGATGCCCTGGACGCCATTATTGCCGAGTTCATGGCAGCGCATACGCAGGAAGAATGTCTGGCTATTTTCAGTCAGGCCCAGGTGACCGTCGGGCCGGTTTGCGACATCGAGCAATTAATGGAACATCCTTATATAGAGGGCCGCGAGGTGCTGGTTAATGCGCCTGATCCCGAGCTGGGGTCGATCCCCATGCATAACGTCACCCCGCGGCTGAATGGTACACCCGGAAGCATCCGTTCACCCGCCCCGGAGCTGGGACAGCACAATGCGGAATTATTAGCGGAGCTGGGCTTCAGCAGCGCCGAGATTGAACAGCTGGCGCAGGACAAAATCATTTAACAGATACCGGTAAAGTTTGCCGGGCCGCTGATACCCCAGGCAACCCGTCACTGGCACAATGCCGTATTGAAAAATTGATATACCATGAGCCCCAATGTTTCATGAACGAGGAGTACGACAATGAAAATGACGACTGAGGAAGCCTTTGTTAAGGTCTTGCAAATGCATGGCATTGAGCATGCCTTTGGTATTATCGGCTCCGCGATGATGCCGGTATCCGATTTGTTTCCGCAAGCCGGTATCAGCTTCTGGGATTGCGCGCACGAAACCAATGCCGGGCTGATCTGTGACGGCTACACCCGCGCCACCGGCAAGATGGCCATGGCGATTGCCCAGAATGGCCCCGGTATCACGAATTTTGTCACTCCGATCAAAACCGCGTACTGGAATCATACCCCGATGCTGCTGGTGACGCCGCAGGCAGCCAACAAAACCATTGGCCAGGGTGGCTTCCAGGAAGTGGAGCAGATGGCGGTGTTTCGGGATATGGTCTGTTATCAGGAAGAAGTCCGCGATCCGTCCCGCATTGCCGAAGTGCTGAACCGGGTGATCGAGAAAGCCTGGCGCGGCTCGGCACCGGCCCAATGCAACGTGCCGCGGGATATGTGGACCCAGGTTATCGATATCGAACTGCCACAGATTGTGCGCCTGGAGCGCTCACCGGGTGGTGCAGAAAGTATCGCGCAGGCTGCCAAGCTGCTGTCAGAGGCAAAATTTCCGGTGATCCTGTCCGGTGCCGGCGTGGTGATCGGCGATGCGATCCCCGAGTGTGTGGCTCTGGCCGAGCGGCTGGATGCGCCGGTTTGTAGCGGTTATCAGCACAATGACAGTTTTCCCGGCTCGCATCCGCTGGCCTGTGGGCCGCTGGGCTATAACGGTTCCAAAGCGGCGATGGAGCTGATCGCCAAGGCGGATGTGGTATTGGCCCTGGGCACACGTCTCAATCCGTTTTCGACCCTGCCCGGTTATGGCATTGATTACTGGCCGAAAGAGGCCCGGATTATTCAGGTTGACCTCAATCCCGACCGGATTGGCCTGACCAAAAAGATTTCCGTAGGCATTTGCGGTGATGCCAAAAAAGTTGCGCAACAATTACTCGAACAACTGGCTCCGAGTGCTGGCGATGCGGGGCGTGAGCAACGCAAAGCGCTGATTCATCAAACCAAATCAGCCTGGTTGCAGGCCTTGAGTTCAATGGATCATGAAGAAGATGATCCCGGCACGACCTGGAACGAGCGTGCCCGCAAGCGCGATGCCGACCGGATGAGTCCGCGTATGGCGTGGCGGGCTATTCAGGCAGGTCTGCCCAAAGACGCGATCATTTCCAGCGATATCGGTAATAACTGCGCCATCGGTAATGCCTATCCGACCTTTGAAAAAGGCCGAAAATATCTCGCCCCCGGCCTGTTTGGGCCTTGCGGTTACGGCTTTCCGGCTATCATCGGTGCCAAAATCGGCTGTCCTGACGTGCCGGTGGTCGGCTTCGCCGGAGACGGCGCGTTCGGTATTTCCATGAACGAAATGACCTCCATCGGGCGCGAGGAATGGCCGGGCATCACCATGGTGGTCTTCCGCAATTATCAGTGGGGCGCGGAAAAGCGCAATACGACATTGTGGTATCAGGATAATTTCGTCGGCACCGAACTCAACCCGGAATTCAGCTATGCAAGGGTCGCTGAGGCTTGCGGTTTGCGCGGTGTCTCGGTTACCACCCAAACCGAACTCACCGAAGCCCTGCAGACAGCCTGCAAAGCGCAAAACGAGGGCGTGACAACGTTTATTGAAGTTATCCTGAACCAGGAACTGGGCGAACCCTTCCGGCGCGATGCCATGAAAGCACCGGTAAAGGTTGCCGGCATTAACCGTGCCGATATGCGCCCTCAACAAGGCGCGCAAACAGACTGATCATCTGTTATTGAGTACAGCCCGTTTAACGGGCTGTGCCAATAGTCTAAACGGTCGGCAATGCTGCACTTTAATTGTTTGTCATTCCCGCGCAGGCGGGAATCCAGTGGCACTACACTCTTCACCATCATCTAAACTGTCGTCATTCCCGTGCAGGCAAGAGTCCCGAGCGAAACGCTGGGATTACGCTTCGCTTCATCACCAGCCTACTTCATCCCGGTCTACGCGGGCTTTTTTAAGGTGTACATCGTAAAATGACGCTTACTAAACTGGAAATGAATGAAAGGTTAAAACGGCTAATCTTAATCATTCAAATTTATTTTGGCTAACTGGAATGGGAGCAATTTCCTTTCATTATCTAGTGTCACAACCTCGAGTTCATGAAAGAGGCTGGCATTTAAATACTTGTAAGTCCATAGATAATTGAACTCGTGTTTTTCCGCCTCATATCTATCCGACACGATAACTACTTTCAAAATCTTCGCCATACGGATTGCCATATAACAGAGCGCGCAAGGCTCTCCTGAAGCAATTAATGTTGCTCCTTTTAAAGAAAAGTCTTTTTCATTCTGTGACGCTTCTCTTATCGCCTGAATTTCAGCGTGTGCGGTACAATCCAGGTGCCTGGCGACTTGATTTACTCCTTTGCCAATAATCTCTCCATTCTGGTTAACGATAATAGCTGCAAACGGCAAACCACCTGCCTTGACATTGCTAATAGCCAAATCAAGAACGTTTTCTCCACATTTTATGAGAAGTTCATCAATAATATGGTCACACATAGGCGATCTCATTGCTTGACGATAGAGCTGGGGTTGAAATACTAAGTTCTGCTGCAATACTTTCGGCTCGATTTTTTGCATTGGCTACTGACATGCGATGTCTCTCGTCACCAAATTCTTGGTATTCAGAGGCAATCTCATACATTGTGTCCACCCCTAAATATTTACTCAGTGTCCGTAGGTGCGGTACCAAGTGACCAGAATCTTCTCGTATTGCGCCTTTTTCAAAACCAAACTCTCCGCTGGAGGTCACTATGATCAATGTCTTACCCGAGAGTATAGGCCGCAACGGGAAGTCCCCTCGTGAGAGATCAAAATCAAACGTTTTGTTTATACGTACAATTTGATCAAACCACGCTTTTAGCTGAGCCGGCATACCGTAGTTATACATAGAGGAATCAATATAACATTGGCCGTTGCCATCATAGCCATCAGTTGATCTGATAGTGCCAGCCCTCTTTCTGCGCCGGGGTTCTTTCTTCTGTGGGTAAACACCGCGCCAATCCAATCAGGTAATGAAATCCGGTGGATTTCACGCCAACATCACGATAGATATATCGAGTTTTTCAGGCCGATTCTGTTTCCATATGTGTCAACAAATCGGAGAGCGATATTTTTCGATATGGAATCGTGATCCGGGTTTGGGTTGTTCGCAGCTCTAACGCTTGAATCTATGTGTAATAATGCTCATGTTCATTACCTTAGTTGATTAATGACAGGCGCTATTTTGTAAGTCTGTATAGAATAGTACAAACGAAAAAGTTACACTTACAGATGAATTTAAATCATCTATGCTATCGATGATTAGTGGTTAGTTTGGAGATTAAGTATGCAGGTATCGTTACAGGCGCTGAAAGCCTTTGAGTCGGCTGCCCGTCAGGGAAGTTTTAAGTTGGCTGCAGAAGAACTTTCGCTGACGCCCACAGCCATTTCACACCACATTAGCAACCTGGAAAGTCGGTTAAATGTGAATTGTTTCATCGACTGGGAAGGCGGATATCACTAACCGGAACAGGTATCAGATTAGCTAAAGCAACCGGACGGATTTCCGGAAAATCTGACAACGCTTTGGAAGAGGTGATGAAGGCTGGCAGTGCGGTCAGGGTGACGACGACATCATCATTAGCAGCTATGGTGCTAATCCCTTCCCAGCATGAATTTGAACAAGCTAACCCTGATATTTCTATGGAAATATCGACCGGCGAGTCGGTCGATAGCCAATCATATATCATTCCAATTCGGTCTTGGTGATGCCTTCAGTCGCTGAGGATTCTTGATGTCATTAGATCTGAGTCATTCGAATGTATTTGGTGCTTATAATGACGTCTCCTTCTTGGCCTAATGAACCCATAACCTCTTTTACAACGGAGGAAAAATAAATCGTTACCGGATCCCTCCACTAGGCGCTTGGCTGGAAAAAATGGGCTGATGGGTCTAATATTAAACTCAAAATTTGGATCAAAGAGCGATCCAGCAGGCTATGGCAGGAAACGGACTTGTGTTCTGTTCCAGACGCTGACTAAAAGGCTGTTAAAATCTAACCTTCTACAACAATTTGAAACTCGATCAGTCTAATCAGACTTTTGCTATTACATACCAAATAAAGACAGCTTCGAAACTAGAAGTGCAGCCAGATTTATACATTGGATCGAAGATATTTTGAACCAATAATTCGTGCGGGCACTTCTGGCTAACTGAGTATCCTCTAAAGCAAAATACCTGCATAACAAGTTGCAGCACACGGAAAAATTACTCGCTGCGCTCCCACTTCCAGAGCGTGGCAGAAACACCAACCGCTCGCAATGAGCGGCCTAGGGTGAATGTTTCGAGGACAGGCAGCTAGGAGTTATTAATCGGTGACAAGAGCTCAAGTCCATTAAGAGGCCCATTAAGCTCCATCAGACGTCCTGCAACAGCCAAAGAGCCGAGCGCAATTGGATGTAAGCCAAGTTCACCGATGAGTGTTTCTACAGTTGCCACTGCCGAGGGATCATCGCCCGCCAAAATAGAACACGTCTAACACTCGGCTCATGCGGTGCAAAGATTTTCAAAAGGCAGTGTGTTAAATGCCTTTACGGTGCGAGTGACGGTGCGAGCCTGGAAACAATCTCGCTACCCGAGTCGCCCTTTAAATCACCGACACGATAATCTGGTGCGTAGCTGAGAAATATATTGGTTGTGATCACTAGAATATGTCCACCCCAATCCCTTTCCGGGTGAGCATCCGCACTTTAAGCCAAGGAACTGCAAGGAAAAACAATGTCACGTTTGCAGGCTTCGGTAACTGACGCGGCGGTTAATCGATCATCTATATCCGCCAGTCGGTCTTGCAAACTTTCGCGCCCGCGGCTGTTAGCCACCAGCACTTCGGGGGCTGACGGCGACGAACTGGGTCGCCAGTGTACGCCCAATTGTGGATGCGCCAATAATTCCAATCTTCATGGCATATTCTCCAAAAAATCAATGATAGTAAGCGGGGATTTCAGGCTTTCGCTGAACGCCGCCCCTCCTTTTTGTCGGTGGGGCGGTTGCCTTCCATTTATGTTTCACGCAGACCAAAAACAGTGGTTTGCCTGGACGACAGCGATCAGATTTGATTCATTCCGCCGTCGACAAACAGCTCAATCCCGTTGATAAAACTGGCGTCATCGGATGCGAGGAACAGCACGGCATTAGCAATGTCTCGGGGTTGACCGATACGGTTAGCAGGGATTTGTTCAATCAAAGCGTTCTTGATGCCCGCGGCCTGTTCACCGCCACCGAACAGATCGTCGAGGCCGGCAGTGTCAGTCAAACCAGGGCTGACAACATTGACACGGATATTCCGATCCTTGAGGTCCAGAATCCAACTACGGGCAAAGTTGCGCACAGCGGCTTTGGACGCAGAATAGACGCTGAAATTCGCAGTGCCCGCAGTGCCCGTGGTGGAAGATGTCAAAATGATTGAGGCACCGTCTCGCAGCAGTGGCAAAGCCTTTTGAACCGTGAACAGCGTACCCTTCACATTGGCGTCGAACGTCTTCTGATAGTGCGCTTCGGTGATCGCGCCAAGGGGTAGCAGCTCGCCGCCACCGGCATTGGCGAACAGTACGTCGATTTGTGAATGACGTTGCTGAACAACATCGTAAAGCTGATCGAGATCTTCAAGATTGGCCGAATCACAGCGCACGCCGGTGACATCACCACCGATCGCCTTTACCGCAGCGTCAAGCGATGCCTGGCGCCGTCCTGTAATAAACACTGATGCACCCTGGGAAGCGAACGCTTTAGCCGTGGCCAGACCTATACCGCTGGTGCCTCCGGTGACGATGACGACTTTGTTTTCAAAATTACTCATGGCCTATCTCCTGATTGTTGGGCAAGACCGCCTTGCCACGTAAGATCAGCTTACATTTGGAACAAAAAGTGTTGTAGTAGGCAAAAATGGTGTGAAGCGTTCTATAATTAGAACGATGAAAACGGATTTAAATGATTTTGCTTATTTTGCTGAGGTCGTAACTCATGGTGGGTTTGCGGCAGCTTCGCGTGCCCTGAAAGAACCCAAATCCAAGTTGAGCCGGCGCGTTGCCCGGCTTGAGGAGCGCCTGGGGCTTCGACTCATTGAGCGTTCCAGTCGTCGTTTTCGCGTGACCGACGTCGGGCGCTTGTTCTTTGAGCGCTGCAAGGCCATTCAATTGGAAGCAGAGCAGGCAGAAGCCCTGGTGGCAGAGGCGCAGTCTGAACCGCATGGGCGTATTCGCTTCAGTTGTCCCACCGGTATGATTGAAGTCATCTCAGATTTGGTGCAAAGCTATTTGCACCGATACCCCAAAGTGCGTTTGCAATTGCTGGCGACCGACAGGCCGGTCGATCTCATCGAGGAGCGAATTGATTTGGCGTTACGGGTTCGCGTCGCGTTGACCAGTGATGCTGAATTAACAATGCGCAGCCTTGGTAGATCAACGCGTATCCTGGTTGCGAGACCGGAGCTGGCAAATCAATTGCGCACCCCTGAGCAATTAGCGCAACGCTCAATATTGGCAACGAATGACATAGATAGTGAAACTGAGTGGACCCTTGAGAGCCAAGATGGAAAAACCATGACATTACGTCATGAAGCTCGATTCGGTTGTGGTGACATGACCGCTGTGCGTGACGCAGCAATGGCTGGATTGGGTGTGGCGCTTTTGCCTTATCATGTATGCCGGAAGTCCATGAGTGAGGGACAACTCACTCGGGTGTTGCCGGAATGGCGTGGGCAGCAAGGCCTCGTGCATCTTGTTTTTACCACTCGGCGCGGCTTACCACCATCGGTGCGAGCTCTGATTGACCTTCTTGCTGCGAGATTTCCAGACGATATTTTGGATGCTCCCGAAGCAGAAAGCCATAGTGCCGTATAGCGTGGAAACCAATCGTAATACGCATGTGTTTTGTACATTATCGTACAACCAGCCCTTTCAAGGTGAAAAAATACAACATTAAAACAATAGCTTGCAACATTACTTATAACCTGACTAGTTTGACTAGCAGCTTCCCAAACAATCAGAATATTGGTATATCAAGCAGTTACGATGGCGCAATTTGAGTCATCTTGAAAGTGCTGCTGATGTAACTCACAGGTATCATCGTTTCCCGAGTTTTCTGTAAATCCGATATCTGGGAAGAAGGATTTTGCAATAGAGAAGCCTTTGCCGCTTGGAACGAATGGCTTCAGGCTGGTTAGTTTCATGATGGTTTACTTTTTTTTGCTGACATCTGATTTTAATGTAATCGTCCTGATACGAATCCGTTAACGATACCTGATCGAGTGATTTGGGTGACTTATTCGTCCGGAAAATTTTAGGTACGTATAAAATTTATGTGAATTTTATCTTTCTGAATTTTATTGCTTTTATTGCTTTTATTGCTGGGTGTTGACATTAGAAATTATGGGGGTCTATTTTGGCGTCTGTCTAAATTTAGTTCGTCGCCATCAGAGAAAATCAGTAAGGTGACAAATTTAGGGTTTTCATCTCATACGCATGGGACCATAGCCGCGACTGGGTATTGGCTCTTGCAGAGCGGCTTCGCAATGATGGAATCGACATTGTGCTCGATCAATGGGAAACGGTTCCCGGCGATATGCTGCCCAAGTTCATGGAATCCGCAGTTCGTGAAAGCGACTACGTGCTTGTTGTCTGCACTCCTTCGTATAAGAAGAAATCGGATGATCGAACAGGTGGAGTCGGCTACGAAGGGGACATCATGACCGCAGAGGTCTTCGCTCTCGAAAAGCGAGCGAAGTTTATCCCACTCCTCCGCGAAGGTGACTGGCGAGCGGCGTCACCGAGTTGGCTGCTGGGAGCCTATTATCTCGACCTGCGAGGGGAGCAATACTCAAGTGACACTTATGGCGAATTGCTTGACCTTTTGCTGGGGCGTCGCAAGAAGGCGCCTGACCTGGGGACGTCTCGACCATCCTGGGCTGAGCTAAGTCCGATTGAAATCGTGCAAATTCCCCTCTCTAGCGAACTCCCTCAATTCTCCAAGGACGGATGGCTTACGCTTATAGCTCACGCATTGGCTAAGACGTTTAGTGACCAGCCAACCACGCGATTCGTCGGACTGCTATCGCAACGGATCGTCGAACGAGATGGCAACGAGTTCACGGTGGTATCTATGACTGCACCGTTTTCCAGATTCCTGAAAAGCTATAAACTCTCAATCTCGTCGCTGATGGAGGCTTCGCTAAGGCGGGACAGACCGGCAATGGAGGAACAGAAGGCAGACCTTGCTGATACGCTTTCGAAGTGGCGATACCGAGTAGAAGTGGGATGCGGCGAATCCTGGACGGCAAATCAGTTTGTTGTGGATGCTGAAACGAAGCTCATCGAAGTCACACCTGCCACTCTGGATACAAAGCAAAAGAAATTTTGGCGACCAAAGTCGACCAGCGAAGTTCTTGCTTTGATTGCGCATCTGAGTAATCCAATTGTTCAAATGAACATTGATGGTCTGTTAGAAGATCCGAGGTTGACTGATTTGGTGAAAGACCTTTTAGATCATAAATACGTCAATATGGATCGCCTCCATGTGGCTTTGTCAAATCCTGAACAGTGGGAGTACTCTGGTGATGAGGACGTTTAGAGAAATGAGTGACGAACAAAGCCGTGCACCGGAGCACCCATTCACGCGGTTCATGAATTCAAACTCTTCCGTTCGTGCCCGGTGACGGCAGACGTTAGGCTTGCGTCGAGAAAATCAATCAAACTTCAATAAAGGAAAAGAATTATGGCAACAACCATGTTTTTTGAAGAGCTCGTTAAGTGCCAGGGCGGAAAAGAAGAAATGGATATAGAATTCGGTCGATCCTCATTTTACGAAGAGGATAGTATATATCTGAAGGTGGATGGAAAGTCCATAGTAATGGACCGAGCGACCGCCAAGAAATTTGTAGAGGCCGCCTCTGGAGTTGGTCACTATTTTGGTTTTATTGACTAGATACTGGGATTATAAATGCCAAATATTGATTTCAAAGATGTTGAAGCAATAGATCCGTCCACAATGGCGGTGTCATTTCCCGCTACCGTAGATGGAGTGCAAATTCGATGTGTCATTTCCACAGAAGCTTTACAAGATCACTTTAATGCTATGATTGATGATCAATTGGATGTGTTTAAATCAAACAGATATAGTATTGAATGTAAGGCCAGAGAAGTAATTGAGAGCGGTCGCTATGAAGCAGGCGGCAGCATTTTGATTCGTTCATCTGATTTTTAGGCCTAACAAATTGCTGCACGCGGACACATACTGCTACGCTCGTTTTTGTGTGTCGCTGCGCTCCATTTTACACAAAAACGTTCTCCGCAGTATGTGCCGGTGAGCAAGGCGTTATGTGCCAGTCGCGAGAATTCGATGCACCTAGTACCTCAATGGGATGAAATCAGGTTGATCGGCCAGTCCCGAATTGTCGGGTTGACTATGTTAGTGCCGTTCATTGGGTACCTACTACTTTTCAATGAATCCATCTGGGAATACTTCCGACTATCAACCGACCTCGTTGGTATAAAGCAGATCGAACCTGAATCAACCATTCTACGATTGCACTTTTTGTACTATGGCCTAACGTTGGTAGGCTTAGCATCACTCCTTTACCAAGCAGTCTGCCCTCATGAGATCAAGGAGCATGGAAACGGAGTATGCCTATGTGAGTGGTGAGTCAACTCTGATGACTCACGCTCGCTTTGCGAGTCTGGTAAATCCCTACGAAGAAAAACTTACGGAGGAGCCAGAGAAGTACTCGGAGTTAGAAGCCTACGTAAGTAGCTACAAAAAAGCGTCCAATCCAACCATGGACGTCTATTCTTCGAAGGAAGAACTACGAAGCGAGACTGCGGAACTTGAGCGAACTGCGTTCATAAACACGCTGAGCTTCAATTGGCGATATCTATGCTCCAAGCACTTTTACACCAGGTTGGCTGTTTCTGCCCTCTACTTTTCTGGGTTCAGCTTGGTGTTGTGGCCATCAGCGGTAGTGTTCGTTCAAGTCACATCTGGAATTCTGAGAGGCACATAACATGAAGTTGAAGTCGGACGTAGCAACCTGTCATCAAAATTGCTGCGCAATTTTGCCGCCAGAACGACTACGCCGTTTAACTTGGTGTTAGGCTATCAAGTAGGCATACAGCAATGTTTGATAAGGAGTGGATCGAGAAAGCACAGAAGGTCACGGACGCGGAGTCCTGGGCTCATGGTGCCATGCTTGAACTAGATACCTCCGGTGGCATTTACCTCAACACACTTCGTATGTGGTATGAAGAATTTCCTGGATCAAAAAAGCAGAAGAAACCCCTACGACAACGGATCGAAAACTTTGGTAATGAAGACCACCTTGGTGGAGTAAACGAATTATCGTGGTGGAAATTTCTACAGAAAGGTAATTTCGGTGCTGAGCCAGTACCCACTGCTAGCAGCGCACGCCCAGATTTCAAAGTTCAGACACCGACAGAATTCTTCGTTGAAGTTTCAACGTTAAATGTTTCTGCTAATGAAAAGCAACAGATGGAAAGTGAAGGGGCTATTTCACTCAACCACGCGGAAACCCTCCGTCGCTTGTTGCTTAAATCCACAAATGATAAACACGAACAGATGTCCTTTGCGTGCAACCAACGGCGCCCATGCTGCTTAGTGCTATTTGACTATATGACATGGAGCGCATTTGGCACTCAATTTTTCCGCTATTTGGCAAGTTATCTTTTTCGCGAGAATGGAGGCTTCACGCAGCTGCCTACTGAACTATCTGCCCTTATCTATGTTGAAAGAAAAGTAATAGACGGGCACATTGGGTTAAGTCGTGATCGGTCAGCGGTGTACTACAATCCTAATGCGAAATACCCGCTCGCACCAGGAACATTCACTGAATTGCGGCAGTACTGGTACCAAATGGTGGAAGTCGAACCTCAATGCAAAGATTACTGGGTATGGCTGTAATTGTGGCTACGAGTTGGCCTAACAATGCCATTAACACGGACCCCAAAAAGCTACGCTGCGCTCCGCTTTGTGGGACCGGTTATGGCTGGCGTTAGGCGTCACTAAGCGCTTCGGCAATGAAATCTGAGTCCTATCGCGTTCGAGTCCTTGGCAGCTCTGACATTCAAGCAATGCGGGAAATGCTTGTCGCATTTGGCGAGGCCTTCGAAGACAAGCCGACTTACACCCAGCATCAGCCAACGGACACCTACCTCAAGGAGCTGCTCTCAAGCTCGACTTTCATCGCTGTAGCAGCGCTTTCTGAAGCAAAGGTCATCGGTGGCCTTGCGGCATATGCGCTTCCCAAATTTGAGCAGGCCCGCTCAGAGATCTACATCTACGATCTGGCTGTACTAGAAAGCCATCGCCGCCAAGGCATTGCGACGGCGATGATTCAAGAACTCAAGAAGCTGGCCAAATCCATAGGCGCCTACGTCATCTTCGTTCAGGCAGATCATGGCGACGATCCGGCAATCAATCTCTATACGAAGCTCGGAGTTCGAGAAGATGTCCTTCACTTCGACATACTTCCTGGCGATGGTGACGCCTGACCCTTCCATTGAGAGGTCGTTTTCCGGCCTACGGCCTCCAAGCGCCTCTCATGTCAAACGTTATACATAATGGATCCAAAGAAGCTGTTTATTGATGAGAGGTTAAAAGCCAATTGCGCCTATTGTGGTGCAGTCATGAATTCTAGGGATCACACTCCTTCTAAAGTATTCCTTGATGAGCCGTACCCAGAAAATCTGCCTGTCGCAGAAGCCTGCGCAAAATGCAATGGTGGTTTTTCTGCTGACGAAGAGTATCTATCTTGCCTGATTGAGTGCGTAGTTCACGGGACAGCCAAGCCTGATGAAAGATTCAGAGATAAAGTGGCAAGAACTCTTGAAGCCCGACCAGCCATCGCTAAACGAATCGAGAGTGGAAAGCAGTTGGATATTAGCAATAATCCAATTTGGCAACCGGAGGGGCCTCGAGTCAAGAATATTGTCCTGAAGCTTGCTCGCGGATACGTATCCTATGAGCTAGGGCTTCAGCATGTAGAAGAGCCGGTAATTATTGATATTGTGCCAAGTCCATGCATGACCGAAGATGAATTAGAAGCTTTTAACACACTTGAGGAGCATGCTGGATTCCTATATCCAGAAATTGGCAGCCGTGCTTTCGTTAATTTACTGTCAGGAAAAGCCACAGCATACGGTGGGTGGTATGTCGTGCAAGAAGGAAGATATCGATATGCCCTCGGTCAGTCAGCGGGTGATTGGGTGAAATTGGTGTTAAGTGAATATCTCGCATGTCGCGTGGTTTGGGAGTAATTATGTATAACAAGGTGCCCAAGTTGGACGGCTTTGCCGGCCCTTGGCTTGGTAGTTAGAGGAGAGTTAATGAATTGCCGGACTTGGAAACTGGATCTCAATGGCGAATAAACCAGAAACAGCTTCAATCATACCGATACCTTCCGTGAAGAGGCTACTCAATGGCCCGAAGCGACAACACTTTCTACCGAAATTCTACCTCGAAGGCTTTGCCATAGAGGATGGAATGGTCGGTGTTTGATCGGGAGTTGAACGAGATAAGGGTACAGCGGCCCGTGAACACCTGCGTCATCGGACATTTCTACACAATGGAGGACTCAGGAGGGGCAAGGTTTCGACCTTGAACAATTGCTTTCCGAATATGAAAATAAGGCCAGTCTTGTTATTAAGAAACTGCGCCGCGCAGGAAGATATCAATGTGGACGAGCGGGCGGATTTTGCCATATTTGTAGCTTTAGCTGCATGCCGTACTCCTGACGTTGTGGATTCTCTTAAACTTTCAACTCCAACTTCATCAAAGATATGGCAAACCATATGTTTGCAGACGTTGACGGGGTTAAGGCACGAATTCGCGGCAAATCTGACGTGCAGTTAACGGAGGAGGAACTGAGGCGGACGCACGCGCGCTTGTGGACTATGCGCAGAGCGGACGATATGAGGTAATTACGAACTGATGCGCGGGCCATTTGCATGGCGATGAAAATGGCTATGAGCATCGCGCCAATTTTGCAGGGCGTGACTGGATGGTTCTTCATCGTGATACCGAAAAGAAGTCTTTTGTGACCACCGATGCACCTGTTCTCCTAACCACGTTGGCTCCACGCAAGAAGAGCATTTGGGGTATCGGGTTCGGCAACATTGATGCCCTGGTACTGTTTCCCATGACGGAATCCTGCGGTTTGTTAATGTGCGGCACTGAGGGAGCACTGAGCACCGGAAACGTACAGATGCGGATAAAATACGCCGCATCAATTTGGCCGTCGCTGACCATTGCCA
This sequence comes from Gammaproteobacteria bacterium, assembly GCA_041396125.1. Taxonomy (GTDB): domain Bacteria; phylum Pseudomonadota; class Gammaproteobacteria; order Competibacterales; family Competibacteraceae; genus JAWKZG01. The sequence goes on from JAWKZG010000014.1 coordinate 142,045, forward strand.
ACGGTTTGTCGTTGGCCGTGACGAAGCGTTGGTTTGCTCATTAGCAAATCGCTTATGTTTGGCAAACAAGAAGTGGCAACCCAAAATGCAAAGTACATAGATGACCTGAAATGAGGAAAACTCTAACATTTGTGTCAAGTCGACGGGAATTTCGCTGGCGCTTCATTCCTGCTGCTTACCCATACCGTTTGTCGCTACGCGGCGCAACCGGTCGTTCGGCCTTGACAGAACCTGCTCCATTATCAGCGCTTGTATCTACAAAGATCCTTTCAGGCGATAATTATCGTCATTCCCGCGCAGGCGTAACCAGTTCGGATCATTATCAGGAACATCTGATAGGCAGATCCAGACCGAATAAAGTGCCTTCGTGCTGGGTTCGTAATCTATATTCCTAATTAATTACGATTGTTGCTGCCGCGGTGACCGGCCTGATGCTGCCAGTACTGATGCCAGGAAGAAAAGCCGTCGGGTGGTGATTTAAAGGAGATGGCGCAGGCCGATAAGCCAGTAATCAGTATCAGCGCCAGTGTAAAATTTCTCAGAATCATAACTATAAACTCCTTTTTCAAATTAACTAAACGTCCGGTCAAATGTGTTTGCAACTGCCACAGTGATGCTCGTGGACAGACAGCGTTCTCGTGTAAAACGAACCGCCAACGCAAGATAAAATCCGACCGCGCGCTGACTTCAGCGCGCATGTTTCTGATCTTTAGCTCAGAATAGCAATAAAGCGGCTTTTAGTCCCTGTAACCTGATTTCCCAATCCCTGGGGCATCTTATCCGTGTCCTTTGTCATTCCTGCGCGTCCCTGCACGGCGTCTGTCGGTTTAATAGCCGCTTGTCTGCTTGGCATCCTGTCCGTATTTCCACAGTGTTCCTTGCTGTGGGTAGAGGGAAGTTTACGCTGAAGGCGTCAGTGAAGGGTCAAGAAGTTGTTATATTTGCGTTGGTGCCACTGACGATTTTGATCATAGGCCGGCACTTTGCTGCACATCGATCAGCGATTGGTATTCCCGCAGGCAGGAATACCGTCAAGTACCAGTATCAGGAACGTCTGAGAGGCAGATCCAGACCGATTCCTTCCAGTTCGCCGAACAATTCGTACAGCTTTTCTGACATCTGCCTGTGGCAGCGGCGGGCCGAGAATCGAATTGATATTGCTGGCCAGATGCGTCTGATCGCCGGTGCCAAACAGGATCACATCGGCACCGGGCTCATGGCGGGCAAAAGCGGTAGGCGGCATCAATCACACCGTCTGCGCCGTTTTCATGAATCAGAAAACCCAATGGGTTATCAGTTTGGGCTAGCCAGGCCGGGACTTGACCCGCATCGGCAAGTTCCTTCAGGGTGTCCTGCAACGTCCGGGGACACTGAAAATACTGCGTACCACAAACATCAGCAAAGTACCGATGCCTTTAGCCTGGGTATGCGGAAAGACCTTGCTGCGGGCTTTTTGATTCAGCATATGAAAGCCCAGCATGATCACTTCCCAGCAATCATCTTCCTGCAGGGCGCGCTGCAGCATCGCCTGCGGGGCGTCATTAGGCGGTGATTCGGTGATGCCCAGATGGCGGATTTTGCCTTTGTCACGTTCTTTCAGCAGGGCTGGCACCAGCTCGGCCCGGACATAGTCGTACGCCCGAGGTTGTACCGCATGCAGATGAAATACATCAATATAATCCGTTTGCAGCCGTCGCAGCGATTGTTCCAGACTGGCGATGACATCACTGGCGGGTAATAACGTGTCACCCTTTTTGATCAGGGCCTTGGTCGAGACGACTACGGTATCGCGTGGCACTGCCCGAATGGCTTCGCCGACGATATCCTCGGTGCCATAAGCGGTCGCTGTATCAATGAAATTTACGCCCAGATCCAGCGCTGCGCGCACCAGCGCCACCGAGTCAGCAGTGCTTTTGCCGGTGGACTGTCCCAGACGGCTGCTGCCGCCACAGCCGAGCCCTGCAACGCTGACTTTCAGACCGGTTTTACCCAGTTCGGTGTACTGCATAATCACGTTTCCTCTCTGTAAAATTGAGCCGGGAAATCAGGTCGATACTGAGCGCCAGGCCTGGATTGTTGCTACACGCTTAAATAGGCCGCCTGGACCGCTTCATCGGCTTGCAGTTCGGCTAAACTGCCGTGCCAGCGCAGATGGCCCTGTTCCAGCACATAAGCCCGATCCCCCGCATTTTTGGCGAAAGACAAATTCTGCTCCGAAAGTAATACGGTCAGCCCTTCCTGTTTCAGTGTTTGCAGGGTCTGCATCATTTGCTCAACGATGACTGGTGCCAACCCTTCGGAAGGTTCGTCCAGCAGGATCAGGCGCGGATTGCCCATCAGCGTGCGGGCGATGGCCAGCATCTGCTGCTCACCGCCGCTGGTCTGACCGGCGGGCCGGTGTTGCAGTTCGGCCAGATTGGGGAACAGTTCGAACAAGCGCTTTGGTGTCCAGTGCGGTGCATCCGACCGGGGTGGCTGGCGACCGACTTCGAGGTTTTCCAGAATGGTCAGGGCAGGGAACACGCGCCGTTCTTCCGGCACATAACCCAGCCCCATCTGGGCGATCCGGTAAGCGGGTAAGGTATTAATAGTCTGGCCCATGAAACGGATCTGTCCGGCACTGGCGCGAACCAGCCCCATCAGTGTTTTCAGGGTAGTCGATTTACCGGCCCCATTACGCCCCAGCAGTACGACCACTTCGCCACTTTGTACCGTGAGCGACAGCTCGAACAGGATCTGGGCGCGGCCATAATGGGTGCTGATCTGTCCGACTTCCAGCAATGCCTGCTCAGTCATGGCTGTCTCCCTGGCCCAGATAAAGCGTCCGTACCTGCGGATCGGCCCGTACCTGCGCCGGCGCACCCTGGGCGATCAGTTCGCCGCGATTCAAAACAATAATACGGTTGGCATGTTCGAATACCACATCCATATCGTGCTCGGTAAACAGCACCGCCATACCGCGTTCGCGCACGATTGTCGCGGTCAGTCGCATCAAAGCCTGGCGTTCGGCCGGGGCCATGCCGGCAGTGGGTTCGTCCATCAATAGCAGGCGCGGCTGATGGGCGAGGGCGACCGCCAGTTCGACCCGCTTCAGATCGCCATACGCCAGCACACTGCAGGCCCGTTCTGCCTGTTCTGCCATTCCGACCTGCTGCAACAATGCCCGTGCGGCATCAGGCCGGTAACGGTTGGCCCGTGTCCAGCCGTCGTAAAACCGGCGTTGGTGCGACAGCAGCGCCACCTGGACATTTTCCAGCACGGTCATGGAGCTGAACGTCGCTGTAATCTGGAATGTACGCCCGACCCCGCGCCGGAATACCGTGCGCGGTGGCAAGCCGGCCAGCTCTTCGCCGTCCAGCCGGACGCTGCCGCGATCCGGTCGCAACTGGCCATTCAACAGGTTAAAGCAAGTGGATTTGCCGGCACCGTTCGGGCCGATCATGGCCAGCAGCTCGCCCTGAGCCAGCTCGAAACTGACCTCATTGACCGCCCGTACGCCACCGAACGCTTTGCTTAACTGGCTAACGATGAGCAGACTCATTTGGTACCCCGACGCAGCAGGCTCTGGCCGATACCGCCGAGTCCCTGCGGAAACAGCAGCACCAGCGCAATGATGGCCAGACCGAGCAACAGCCGCCAGTACTCCAGCCGCGCCAAGGTATCGTACAGCCAGGTATACAGCGCCGCTCCGAACAAGGGTCCGCTCAGGCTTTGCACGCCACCCAGCAGCACCATCATCAGGGCGTCCACCGAACGCGGGATAGCCATGGCATCGGGAAAAATACTGCCTTTGGAAAACACATACAGACCGCCCGCCAGTCCGGCGCAGGCACCTGCCACCGTGAACGCCAGCCACTGCTGCCGCTGTACCGGGATGCCAATGGCCTCGGCCCGCAGCGGGGAGTCCCGGCCAGCCCGCAGCAAATAACCAAACGGCGAAAACACCAGCCGTCGTAACAGATAAATACCACTGCCACACAGCGCCAGGGTCAGATAGTAAAAAGCGCGCCGGTCGTTGGCCCAGTCCGCTGGCCAGATGCCGAGAATGCCATCATCGCCGCCGGTAAACCCATACCATTGAAATACCACCGACCAGGCAATCTGAGCAAAAGCCAGGGTCAGCATCGCCAGATACACGCCGCTCAGACGGACACAGAACCAGCCGAACAGCAAAGCTCCCAGGCCGCCAGCCAGCGGTGCTGCCAGCAGGGCCGGCAACATTGGGGCCTGCAGATACTTGACCAGCAGTGCAGCGCCATACGCGCCCAGTCCGAAATACGCAGCATGACCGAACGACACCATCCCGCCCGGTCCCATCATGAAATGCAGACTGGCAGCGAACAGGGCAGCGATCAGAATTTCAATGGCCAGTACCAGAGTAAATTCGTCGATCAGCCAGGGCGTCAGCCAGGGCAGGGCGAGCAGACCCAACAGCAAAACCAGCCAGCCGGCCTGGCGCTTTCCAGCCGGCCAGACGCAGCGGTTCCTGGGCCTGCACACCGGGCGTATGAGTGGCGTCTTCCGGCCGTCCCAGCAGACCCCAGGGACGAATAACCAGCACCACCGCCATGACCAGAAACATCAACACCAGCGTAATCTGAGGAAATATCAGGACCCCGAATGCGTTCAGCTCGCCAATCAGCACCGCAGCCAGAAAAGCCCCGGTGATCGAACCCATGCCGCCGACCACAACGACCACAAACGCCGCCGCGATGATATTCATGTCCAGCAGCAAATCCGCGCCGCCTTTCGGCAACTGCACCGCTCCACCGAGACCGGCCAGGACCGCGCCGACAAAAAACACTGAGGTAAACAGCCAGGCCTGATTAACGCCCAGCGCCGCGACCATCTCACGATCCTGTGTTGCAGCGCGCACCAGCGTACCCCAGCGGGTTTTGCGAAACAGCAGCCAGAGCGCCAGCAGCACCGCTGCACTGAGCACAATCAGCGCGATATCGTATTCCGGCAGATAATCCTGACCGATGCGGATGGCGCTATCCAGGCCCGGCGCACGCGGCCCGATCAGATCTTCCGGCCCCCACAGCCATAGCGTGGCATCCTGTACGATCAGTACCACGCCAAACGTGGCCAGCAGCTGAAACAGCTCGGGTGCCTGGTAAATACGTCGCAGAATCAGCACCTCGACCAGTACACCGATAAGCCCGACCAGCAGGGCGGCCAGAACCACCGCTGACCAGAAGCCGAGGCCGCTGCCACCAAAGCGCTGTCCCAGTGAATACGCCAGATATGCGCCCAGCATATAAAACGAACCGTGGGCGAAGTTGACGATACGGCTGACGCCGAAAATGATGGATAAACCGGCCGCTACCATGAACAAAGAAGCGGCGCTGGCCAAACCGGTCAGAAATTGGATCAGGAAGGTACTCATTACGGCTTATGCGGGCTCGTCAGCTGTCGATTGTTGTGCTTTCTGGTTATTACTTTTAGCATACCGCAATCTTTACAAGGCAGGCTATGCCGGTTGCATCGGGCAGCGGCGACGACAGGAGAGAGCTCATGATCTGGAGTAAATTTGGCGGCGAATTCGTCGATGTCATCGAATGGACCGATGACAGCAAGGACACCCTGGTCTACCGTTTCGAGCGCTACGGCAACGAAATCAAATACGGTGCCAAACTGACCGTGCGGCCTGGTCAGATTGCGGTTTTTGTCAACGAGGGCAAACTGGCCGACACGTTCAGCCCCGGCATGTACACGCTGGAAACCCAGAATGTGCCGATTTTGTCCACGCTGCAAGGCTGGAAACACGGTTTCGAAAGCCCGTTCAAGGCGGAAGTGTATTTCGTCAGCACGCGCCGTTTCACCGATCTCAAATGGGGCACCAAAAACCCGATTATTGTGCGCGACAAAGAATTCGATATGGTCCGGCTGCGCGCTTATGGCACCTACGAAATCAAAGTCAACGATGCGTCCATGCTGATCCATGAAATCGTCGGCACCGACGGGCATTTCACCACCGACGAAATCAGTAATCAATTGCGCAATCTGATCGTTTCGCGCTTTAGCGATGTGGTGGCTGAATCCGGTATCCCTCTGCTTGATATGGCAGCCAATTACACCGAGCTAAGCGATTATGTGACGCGGGAAATTGGCCTTGAAGTCGCCCAGTACGGGCTGGAGCTGACCAAATTACTGGTTGAAAACATCTCGCTGCCGCCAGCCGTGGAAGAAGCGCTGGATCGGCGCAGCAGTATGGGTATTGTCGGTGATCTGAAAAAATACTCCCAGTTTCAGGCCGCTGAAGCGATGCCGGATGCGGCCCGAAATCCCGGCGGTGATGCTGGTGCCGGTATTGGCATGGGGATGGGTTTCGCGATGGCCAAACAAATGGCTGATGCGATGTCGAATCCTGCTGCACCACCGCCACCTGCACCCGCTCCGGCAGCACCTGCGGCGGGCGCTCCGCCACCACCACCACCAGCAGGCGCGGTGCAATATTATCTAGCTGAAAACGGTCAGCGGCAGGGGCCGTTCGGACTGGATGCCCTTAAGCAAAAAGCACAAAGCGGTGCATTCAATAAGCAGACCATGGTCTGGGCGCAAGGTATGACTGCCTGGCAGAAAGCCGGTGAGGTAGCGGAATTGCAGAGCTTGTTTAGCGCTCCACCGCCCTTGCCGGGAGCGGCTACGCCAAGTTTTTACGTCGCTGAAAACGGTCAGCAGGCCGGGCCATTCCGTCTGGAAACGCTGCGCGAATGGGCGAGTGAGGGGGTTTTTACCCGCGCCACTCTGGTCTGGCGGGAAGGCATGAACGGCTGGCAGGCTGCCGGCGAGGTGGAGATTTTGCAGGATTTATTCACGCATCTGCCGCCGCCGTTGCCGTCGCACTGAGGGCCGATACGCCGCAATGTCTGTTAAACAATTCCCCTGCAAGAGCTGCGGTGCAGCATTTGAATACACCCCTGGCACAGCGCATCTGACCTGTCCGTATTGCGGCAGTGAAAACGCCATTCCGCAATCCGAGCAGGATATCGCGGAACAGGATTTTCACGCTACGCTGGCGCAATTGGCCAGCACCCATACGGTCGAACGCAGTGCCACGGTTACCTGCCAGAGCTGTGACGCCGAGTTTACGCTGGCACCGAATACCCGCGCCGATGAATGCCCGTTCTGTGGCTCGGCGGTAATCAGCGAACCGGGCGAGCATGAACAACTGCCGCCGGTCGCACTGCTGCCGTTTAAACTGAATGCCCGTGACGCCCGCAAACAGTTTGCCAACTGGCTGCAAAAGCTCTGGTTTGCGCCGAATAAAGTCAAACAATATGCTCGTGCTGACGACGGCTTTAGCGGTATTTATCTGCCGTACTGGACCTTCGACAGCCGCACTGTCAGCGTATACCGCGGCCAGCGCGGGGACGATTACTATGTCCAGACCCGTGGCCCGGACGGCAAGACCCGGCGCGAGAAACGTACCCGCTGGCACACGGTTAGCGGTACGGTCGGTCGGGTTTTTGACGATGTGCTGGTGGTAGCCAGTGAATCATTGCCAAAAACCTACGTTGAGCGGCTGGCACCGTGGGATCTGGCGGAGCTGACGCCTTACAGCCAGGAATATCTCAGCGGGTTTCGGGCGGAAACCTATCAGATCGGACTGGAGCAGGGCTATCAGCATGCCCGCAGTCAGATGGAAGCGCTGATCCGGCAAGACGTGAAGCGCGATATTGGCGGGGACAAGCAGCGTATTCAGAACATCTCGACCCAGTACGACAATATCACCTTCAAGCATATCCTGTTGCCGGTGTACATGGCGGCCTACCGCTACCGGGACAAGGTCTATCGTTTTGTGATTAATGGCCGTACCGGCGAGGTGCAAGGCGAACGGCCCTACAGCTGGGTCAAGATCGGACTGGCTGCACTGCTTGCCGCAGCGCTGATCGGAGGACTGGTGTATATTCTGAATCAATCCCAATAAAAACAGCTCCGCAGGCGCGCCCGTGTCATCCGGCTGCTGCCGTTTCCAACCACCCATTTGCATAGAACCAGAACAATAGACTTATGAACCTACCCGTTACAGCCACTGAAAAACACCCCGGTACCACTATCCGTTCCATCCGCCTGATCGGTTTAAGCCACACCCTGCCCAACGGGCTGGCCTACGGCATGAGCCGGGGTATGACCCCGTGTCGCCAGACCACTTTGGTCGAACTAACCACAGAAGATGGCGTCGTCGGTATCGGCGAAGCCTGGGGAATGCCAGCCCTGAATGCCGCCTACCTGGCGGTTATCAAGCCGTTTTATCTGGGCCGGCGGGTGTTTGATCACGAGCTGGCCTGGTATGACATCATTTCGCGCCTGTACCACCTGGGTATCCAGAACCAGATGATAGCCTGTATGAGCGGTATCGACATGGCGGCGCGTGATGCTATTGGCAAACTGCTTGGGGTTGGTGTCTGTGATCTGCTGGGCGGGCGAGGCAGCGAGCGTATTCCTGTGTATGCTTCAGGCGGTTATTTCGCCAATCAGACGCATTATTCGCTGGAGCACCAGCTCGAACCCCTGGCCGGGCAGGGCCATAAGCGGGTCAAGATAAAAATTGGCCGCAGTCCGCAGGATGATCAGGATCGGGTCGTCCGCAGCCGGGCTGTGCTGGGGGATGACTTCGAGCTGCTGGTCGATACCAATGGCAATTATTCACCCGATCTAGTGCTTGACAGTATGCGCCGGATTGCGCCCTATAACATCGGCTGGTACGAGGAACCGCTGCCACCGCAGGATTTTCAGGGCTTGCAGCGATTACGGGAACAAGCCCTGATTCCGGTCGCGACGGGCGAGGCTTTATACACCGCTTTTGATTTTAATCGCTTGCTCGAAGCGCGTCAGATCGACGTCCTGCAACCGGATATTACGCTCTGCGGCGGGCTGGGACAGGCACGCCACAGTGCACTGCAGGCGCTGCAGGCGAATCTGCGGGTTTCGCCTCATGTCTGGGGCAGCGCGGTCGGTCTGGCTGCAGCCTGTCATTTTGTCGCCTCACTGCCTACCTATCCGCATGGTGATAATAATCCGGCACCGACGCTGATCGAATACGATATCGGGATCAATCCGCTGCGTGATGAACTGCTGAGCACGCCGCTGACCGCCCAGGCCGGAGAAGTCGCAGTGCCGACTGGCGCGGGGCTGGGCATTGAGCTTGATCCGGACGCCGTGGCCAAGTACCAGACCGAGGTTTATTAAGCGTATGGCAAAACGGGTCTTGCTGGTTGGCTGCCAGGGGTTTGTGGGTCGTCATGTGCTGCAGGCGCTGCGTGCGGCCGGCTGGTCTGTGTACGGTTATGACCTGGCAGCGGATTGTACTGACGACCGGCTGGAGCATTATTTTTGCGGCCAGTTGCAGGATCGTGCCTGCCTGGCAGCGCTGGCGCAGACAAAAGCGGATCTGATTGTCTCGCTGGCAGCCTACAATGCCGGCGATGGCATGGTGAGCTCAGTGAACAGGACGACGATCAGGCGATCCAGGTCAATGCGCTGGGCCTGAAAACACTACTGGATGCTGCCCGCCAGGCCGGTGTGGCACGGGTATTATGGGCCAGCTCGACGGTGGTGTACGGTGCTGCCGGGCGCTATCCGCCCGGTCCCGTCAACGAAGATGCGCCGTGTCGGCCGCTGCTGAGTTACGGCTTAAGCAAAGTGCTGGCGGAACAGATCGCCTGCTTTCAGCGCGATCGTTACGGTCTGGAGGTCTGTGGCCTGCGCCTGCCGCTGGTGTTCGGGCCGGGCCGCTGGTATCGCGGCGCGCTGGGCAGTCTGGCCGATGTGTTTGCGCAGGCCGGATCTGGCCGCAGACTCCGGCTCGACGGCCCGTCCGAACCTTTCGATTTCCTGTATGCCGTCGATGCCGGACGGGCATTTGCCGCCGCTGCAGACTGCCCGAAACCGTTGTCGGCAGTCTACAATGTGGCGGGTTTTGTTACGGATTATGAGGCGATTGCCAGTGCGCTGGAGCAACGTTTCGAACAGCTGCATATCGAGCGACATTTAAGCCCGAGCGACTGGGTTTTACCGCTGCTTGACGGCCACTATTTCCAGCATGATACCGGCTTCCAGGCCGCGTTTGATCTGGCTCGTGCGGTGGATGATTTTCTGCATCATGCCGGCTCCCCGTCCTGATTTGGGCTGGCGCTGACCAGTACCCCGGCGCTGGTCAGCTGCTCGATCTCGCTGTCGGCAAAACCGGCGGCGTGCAGGACTTCCTGATTGTGCTGGCCGATACTCGGGGGCTGGCGCTGCAGCGGGATGCGTTCCCGGTCACTGCCAAATTCCAGCGGCAGAGCGGGCAGCAGGGTTTGCTCACCCACGCCACCACCAGCAGCGGTAATCGCGGTTGCCAGCAGCCCGCCACTGTCCAGTAAATGCGGATCGGTAAAAAGATCTTCCGGCCGTCCGACCGGCGCCCAGGAAATTTTGGCCGACTCGCAACGTGCAATGACCTGCTCGTACGGCAGTTCAGAAAAGATCGCACCGAGTTGGGGAATCAGCCAGGTACGTTCCTTGGCCCGTTGCGCGTTGCTGGCAAGGCGTTCGTCCTGCGCCAGCGTGGGTAATTCGAACACCTGGCAGAACCGCTCCCATTGCGCATCACTGGTAACACCGATAAAGAGTTGCTCACCTTCCTGCGTTTTGAAGACATCGTAAATACCCCAGGCCCCGCGCCGGGCGGTCATCGGCGGTACGGTTTCACCGGTGGCGGCCGCGCCTGCCATATGCGAGCCCATCAGAAATACGGCCGATTCGAACAGTGAACTGCCGACGCGCTGGCCTTGGCCGGTTTGCTCGCGCTCGCGCAGGGCAGCCAAAACACCCGTAACGCCAAACACTGCACCCAGAATATCGACGATCGATGCGCCGGCGCGCAGGGGCTGACCCGGCGGGCCTGTCATATAAGCCAGACCGCTTTGAAATTGTACGACTTCGTCCAGTGCCGGTTTCTGTTCGTAGGGGCCGGCCAGAAATCCCTTCAGCGCGAGATAAATCAGTCTTGGATTGAGCGCGCTCAGTGTTTCCCAGCCGCAGTTCAGTCGCTCCATGGTACCAGGGCCGTAATTTTCCAGTACCACATCGGCATCGCGCACCAGACGATGCAGAACGGCCTGACCTGCCGGATTTTTCAGATCAATGGCGAGACTGCGCTTGTTGCGATTGAAATTGGCGAAAAAGCCGGCTGCGAAACCCGGCAGGCGGCGGGTATGATCGCCACCGGGTGCGGGTTCGACTTTGATAACATCAGCGCCCAGATCGGCGAATAGCAATCCGGCACAAGGTCCCATGATAGTGTGGCTGAACTCCAGTACTTGCAGTCCCGCTAAAGGTTTCGGTGTACTCATGCTGCTGCTTTGGCCCGAAATCTGGTCAGACTGCCACCCCGCAGCGCGGCGCTGGGGAGCTGATGGCCTACGATGCGCTCCGCCATTTGGGCAACGTCCAGTAGTGCATCAAGATCGACGCCGGTACTGATACCCATCTCTTCGGCCAGCAACACCAGTTCTTCCGTGGCGATATTGCCCGGTGCACCCTTGTGTGCCGCGAACGGACAGCCGCCCAGCCCGGCAACTGTGGTGTCAAAGCGCTCGACACCCAGACGCAGGCCGGTATGGGCATTGGCAATACCCAGACCACGGGTATCGTGCAGATGCAGTTTCAGTTGTAGTTCCGGCCAGCGCTCACGCACTGCGCTGACGAGTTTTTCAATGCGTGCCGGAGTCGCCCAGCCCATCGTGTCGGCCAGGGATAATTCCTCGATGGTGACGCCGGCTTCGGCTGCCAGTTCGAGACCGTCAGCCACTGTGGTCAGCACCTGCGCAGGAGCAATATCGCCGGCGAAATTACAGCCGAAAGCCGCCATGACACCAATCCGGGTAACCGGGACGCCGGCTTTGAGGTGGGCCTGGGTTTGCACACGCATGGCCTCTAGATTGCCCGCGTGGTCACGATTGAGGTTCTTACGCGAAAACGCATCAGAAGCGGCCAGCGAGATGGAACCGCTCAAGGTCAGTTTATCCCGGTACGCCAGGGCACGATTCAGACCTTTTTCGTTAAACCAGAGTGCGTGTACTCGACGCCGGCACGCGGACTGAAACCGGCGGCGACCTGCTCGGCATCGGCCCAGCCGGGCACCAGCCGGGGCGATACGAATGAACAAATCTGGATATGGCTCAGCCCGGTGGCTGACAGGGCATCAATCAGCGCGATCTTGTCCGCACTGGCAATAGGGCCGGGTTCGATCTGGAACCCTTCCCGCGGGCCCTCTTCGGTAATCAGAATCCGGTTTGGAAGATCAGACATATAAATAACTCTCCTCAAGCGTACACAAGGTTACGGTTGGGTATCGGTATGAGATAGATTTTTGCGCTGTTGCGCCCGCCGCCGCGCCCGCAGCGCTGTGAAAACGGCGATCAGCAAGGCCACTGTGGTTGCACCGTACAGGGTCAGGGCAATCGGGCTTTCTATTAAAATTGAGGCATCGCCGCCCGAGATACTGAGTGCCCGGCGGTAATTGTTCTCCATTTCAGTCCCCAGCAGCAGTCCGAGCACAATCGGTACAATCGGAATATCGAGCTTGCGCATCAGATAACCCAATACCCCGAAACCCACCATCACAAACAGATCGAAGGTTGAGTGGTTGATCGAGTAAACGCCGACAAAGCTGATCATCACTACTGCCGGCAGCAGCAGCCACATTGGCAGCGCCAGCAGGCGGGTGAAGAAGCCAACCAGCGGCACGTTGAGCAGCAACAGCACCACATTGGCGATATACAGCGAGGCAATCAGACCCCATACCACGTCAGGCTGTTTTTGAAACAATAAAGGACCCGGTGTGATGTTCAGCGAAATCAGCAGCGCCAGCAGAACGGCGGTGGTGCCGCTGCCGGGAACACCCAGGCTGAGCATCGGGATCAGTGCACCACCGGCCGCCGCATTATTGCCCGCTTCGGGTGCAGCTACACCGCGCGGATCACCAGTGCCAAACGTTTTATCGCGATTGGAGACCTTTTTTTCCAGCGCATAAGCCAAAAAGCTGCCGAGCGAAGCACCCGCACCGGGCAGTACCCCCGACACAAAACCGACCAGTGAGCCACGCAGCATGGCGCCAAATGTTGCGGCAATCTCGGAGAATTTGGCGTAGGCGCGATGCACCGGCACCATCGGTCCGGCAGTGCTGTGCTGCTGTTCGAGATAGACCAGAATCTCGCTGATGGCAAAAAGCCCGACAATGGCCACAATCGGATGAAAGCCATCAAACAGATGGAAAACGCCGAAGGTATAGCGGGCCGTGCCGCTGACCGGGTCGAGTCCGACCGTGCCGAGCGCGAGCCCGAACGCGGCTGCCATTAATGTTTTGGCCGGATTGGCACCGGTAACGCCGCCGATGGTGGCAAACGCCAGAATGTACAGCGCAAAATATTCCGCCGGGCCGAAATGAATGGCAATTTTGACCAGCATCGGTGCAAACAGCGTCAGTCCGATGGTCGCCAGGGTAGCACCCACAAATGAGGCAATTGCCGAGATGGCTAGCGCTTCAGAGGCTTTACCTTTGCGCGCCATGGGATGTCCGTCCAGACAGGTCATCATGGCCGGTTCATCACCTGGAATATTCAGCATGATCGATGAAATACGGCCCCCGTACATACAGCCGTAATACACGCAGGCAAGCAGAATAATAGCTGACGCCGGTTCCAGCCCCAGGGTAAAGGCCAGCGGTATCAGGATCGCGACCCCGTTGACCGGACCAAGCCCCGGTAGCGCACCGACAACGGTGCCGGCAATGCAGCCGAAGACGGCCAGCATAAAATTGGTGGGGGTCAGTGCAACGCCCAGACCTTGGGCAAGAAAGCCGAGTATTTCCATTGCGGCTTAACTGAAATTTTCAGGCAACATGGGTAGATGCAGTCCTAATAACTGATCGAAAATGACAAACAGGGCCAGCGAGATGGTGATTGCCGAGACCAGCCCGGCACGCAGACCAGCGCCCAGCAGCCAGGCCATAATCATGATGCCCAGCGCGGTGGACAGCGGAAAGCCCAGCGGCTCCAGCAGCAGCGGATAGCCCAGCAGCACCAGCAGCATGCCGCATTGGCGCAGCAGCGGGTGGCCGCTAGGCCAATGCGGGTCAGGATCCGGGCGCAGAATAAGATAAAACGCGAACAGCCCCAGCGGTATCGCAACCAGTTGCGGAAATGCCGCGGGGCCGACCGGATCGCCGAACCCCTGGTCGAAGCTGTTCGCATGCCAGGCATACCAGATCGCCAGCGCGGCGATCAGGAGCCCGGTGATGCGATCACTCATTATTGAATAACGCCGATCGCCTTGGAGACATCGTGCATGTCACGCTCGGACTGACGCACGAATTCGTCGAATTCCTGGCCACCGCGCCAGATCAGGGTCAGCCCCTTGGCGGTTGCTTCCTGCTGCCAGGCATCGGACTGGTAGAGTTTGCCGAGGATATCCACCCAGGCATTGTATTCCTCGTCGCTGACCTTGCCCGGCATGTAGAAGCCGCGCCAGTTGTAGCCGGTCACATCCAGCCCTTGTTCTTTTGCTGTGGGGATATCCTGGAAGGCAGTCAGACGGTCATCCGACATGACGGCGAGCGGGCGCACATCACCGGATTCGAGAAAACCGGCTACTTCGCCAATATCTGTGAGCACCGCGCCGATGTGGTTGCCCATTAACTGGGTGACCGCATCACTACCACCGGAATACTGCACCCAGCGAATTTTTTCAGATCATCGTCGCTCATGCCGGCTTTTCTGGCCAGCAGCAGCAACCGTAAATGATCCCAGCCGCCGACATTGGAGGAGCCGCCGGCTACAACCGAGGTCGGATCGTTTTTCAGCGCATCCAGCAGACCGTTCAGGTCGGTGTAGGGAGAGTCATTATTGACCATCACAATACCGACATCGGCGCCCAGCATGCCAATCCAGCGCATGGCATCTACGCCGGCGGGGTATTTACCCCTGGGCGATCTGGGTGATACCTACAGTGCTGGCTGCGACGATCAGGTTCGGATCGCTGTCACGCTTGGAGGCGACATTGGCATAGGCAACCGCACCGACACCACCGGCCATATTGGTCACCTGAACCGGCTCGTCCAGCAGGTTTTCTTCCTGTAATAATTTCCCCACCGTGCGGCAGGTGAAATCCCAGCCACCGCCCGGATTGGCGGGGGCAATG
Organism: Gammaproteobacteria bacterium; assembly: GCA_041396125.1. Taxonomy (GTDB): domain Bacteria; phylum Pseudomonadota; class Gammaproteobacteria; order Competibacterales; family Competibacteraceae; genus JAWKZG01. The sequence continues at coordinate 157,234 of JAWKZG010000014.1, forward strand.
CATTCGACATTGGCCGGCTTGAATGCCAGCAAGGGTAATGAGAGCGCGACAATACCAACGGCGCGGCCAAATCTGGATAATTTCAGCATGTGGTTTCTCCTCGGGATAAAGTCAGGATTTTTTAAAAGGTGCCACGGATTTTTGCTTAAGCGTTTTAATTAACGTCTTGGTTTGAACGTTACGGGCCAAATTACGGGCCAAATCCGATGGCGAACAACCCCGCCGAACCGGGCAGGGACTGTTATGGGTTCCGACGCGTTAGATTATCAACTCCACGCCATAAAAATGCTACTGCTGCTATGCTTAATATGTTCACTAAGGCGATACTACACGGGATTGAGCACAAATCCGCAAGTATCTTAAGTTGTTATGAGACAGCCTGAAAACGGGGTTCCAGAGCGGTTTGTCTAGCATTTTTTTACCGCAGGAAAAAAGGATATATCATGCCCTTATGCCTGACAAGCAGGCTGCCGGGTATGTTATCAGGCGTTAAAACTGTACGGTAGGCAGGTGTCTATCATTCCGGCAGAATGATTATATTTATCGCCTGCAATAATCACTATGCAATAACAGACTGACAACACTGCTGGAGATCTGCATGAGTATTACCGAAAAATTGCAGGCGCTGGGCTATACCCTGCCAGCGCCTGCCCAACCTGCGTTTAATTACGTCCCGGTCACGGTCCATCAGGGCGTCGCTTATGTCAGTGGCCAGTTGCCGAAAGAAGATGGTGAGGTGCGTATCCAGGGCAAAGTCGGTGCTGAGGTCGATCTGACCCAGGCCAGCCACGCGGCACGGGTGTGCATCCTGCAGGCACTGGCCTGTCTGCAGGCCGAGCTGGGTGATCTAAACCGTATTACACAGATCCTTAAAGTGAACGGTTATGTCGCTTCAGCGCCGGGGTTCAATGCCCAGCCTAAAGTGCTGGATGCGGCCTCGACCCTGCTGGTTTAGCTGTTCGGTGCGCCCGGCCGGCATGCTCGGGCAGCGGTCGGAGTGGCTGAATTACCCCGGAATGCTCCGGTGGAAATCGAATTAACCGTAGCGGTGACGACAGGAGAGACGCAATGAGCGACTGGTATGAAATGGCGCAAATGACCTCGACCGAGTTTGCACAGGCGCGCGAAACCATCAAATTGGCGCTGGTGCCGGTCGGTGCCACCGAGCAGCACGGCTCCAATCTGGCTCTGGCAACCGATTACGTGGTGGGGCATCGGCTGGCACAAAGACTGGCGCAGCGCCTGCACCCCAGCGCAGTGGTCGTGCCACCGCTGCCTTTTGGTTTGTCCTACCATCACACCGGTTTCGCTGGTACGATGACTTTATCGCCGGAAAGTTTTATCGCTGTCTGTGTGGATATCGCCCGCTCTCTGAAGCGTAATGGTATCCAGCATGTGCTGTTCGTGAATGGTCACAATGGCAACACCGCTATACTCAATGTGATTACCACGAAACTGGTCTATGAACTGGACATGAAAGCGGCGACCAGTTTTTATTTTGCCCAGGCCTCAGATGTCATCAAACAGCACAGCCAGACCGCCCGTTTTGGCCATGCCTGCGAGATTGAAACCAGTGTGCTGCTGGCGCTGGCACCGGAACTGGTGCGTCAGGATGCGCTGACAGCCGGTGATCTGAAACCGGCCAGTTTGCAACTCGCGTTCAATAACCAGCCTTTCGCGCTGCAGGTGCCGGTGCCGTTTCACGAACAGACCCGTAACGGGGTTTTCGGTGATGCCCGTCTGGCCAGCCGCGAAATCGGTGAAGCCATCGTCGAAACCGCTATTGAGCGCACGCTGACCTTTGTCGAGAGCTTTTTGGCAACGTATCCTGACAAATAAATATATAAAGATAACAACAACAAGATAATAGAAAACAACAAGAGGTGAGAAAAATGGCCGGGCAGCACAGCGCTGGCTTGTCATGGACAATCATTCATTCCATTGACTGCTAAAAAAACGGAGAAGTAAGGAGAAGACTATGCCTAACGTTCATAAATCTGGCTTGTATAAACTGGCACAGGCGGCTGTACTGCTGTCCTGCAGCGCGCTGATCGCAACGCCGACACTGGCGGAACCCTACGGGCCAAGCCCTGAGAATCCGAAACAGGGTGGCTCGCTGAACCTGGGCTCACTGGTTGAGCCACCCGCGCTGGATCCCTTTCATCAGGCCGCTGATGCCCGTATCCGGGTGAGTGTGCTGGTGTACCAGGGCTTGCTGTACGAGGATGCCTCCGGTGTCGCGCAGCCTTTGCTGGCGGAGCAGTATCAGGTGTCGGAGGATGGCCTGCGCTATACCTTCAAAATTCGCTCGGGGGTGAAATTTCATACCGGCGCGGTCATGACGCCCGCTGATGTCAAATATTCCTACGATTACATCCGCGATCCTGCCAACGGTTCGCCCGGGGCCAAGGATTTCGCCACCATCGAAGCGATTAATCTGCTGGCTGATGACACCGTCGAGTTCGTGCTCAGTGAACCGAATGCCGCCCTGCCAATGACCCTGACCAATAAATACGGCGCTGTCGTGCCGCAGGGCACTTTCGATGATCCCGCTGCCAAAGCGGCACTGAACCAGACCAGCGTGGGTACCGGGCCGTTCAAACTGGCAGCCTTTGAAACCAACAGTTATCTGCGCCTGGTACGTTTCGAGGACTACTGGCAAGCCGGTCTGCCGTATCTGGACGAGGTCACGTTCCTGTTTATGCCAAATTCCGCTGCGATGCTGGTGGGACTGCAGAATCAGCGTATTGATCTGGCGCTGCTGGACCGCCCGCAGGACATCGACCGGATTGAAAAACTCGAACACATCGAGGCTAAGCGCTGGCCTTCGCTGAATCAAAAAGCACTGGATCTGGACAGCGCCTATGGGCCTTTACAGGATGTGCGGGTGCGCCAGGCCATTTCACTGGCTATCGATAAGCAAAAAATCATGGAAGCTGCATTCAGCGGATATGGTCAGGTGATCGGCACTATGGTAGCCGGTATGCAGGAAACCTGGGGCGTGCCGCTGAGCGAGCTGCCCATGCAGGGACCGGACCTGGCAGCAGCCCGTCAGTTAATGGCCGACGCAGGCCACAGCGACGGTCTGGAAATGGATCTGATCACCATCATCGGCTATGACTGGATGGATCCGGCAGCGCTGACCCTGGCCCAGCAGTTGAGTGAAATCGGCATTACCCTGAACATCCAGAAACTTGAACTGGGGGTCTGGATTCAGAATTTCCGTAGCCGTCAGATGAAACTCACCTTCAATGACTGGGCTACCAGCCCGGATCCCAATCTGTTGTTCTACCGGCATTTTCACAAACAACCGGAAGGCGCGGATTTCCGTAACTGGAACAACGATAAAGCCAGTGCTTTGCTGGATCAGGGCCGGACTGAATCCGATCCGGACAAGCGGCGCGATATTTACCTCGATTTTCAGCGGGAACTGGCCACCACCGTGCCGACGATCATGTTGTTCAGTGCGGATTGGATTTCAGCCGCCAATCGCAAGGTGAAAAATTACCAGCATCATCCCACCGGCTGGTATTTCGGTCTCGTGAAAACCTATCTGGATTAACGCGCTGGCAATCCCGACCCGGCAATGAGTGGTTTTTTAGTACGACGTTTGCTGGCATCGCTGCTGACAGCGTTGCTGGCGAGCATGGTGGTATTCGCTATTGTGCGCACCGTACCCGGCGATATTGTCATGCAAATGATGGGGCAAAGCAGCGATGATCCGCGTGCCGAGGCTGCTTTGCGAGCCTTTTTCGGCCTGGATCAACCGCTGTACCGGCAATATCTGGACTGGCTCTGGCGGGTGCTGCAGGGTGATCTGGGGCGCAGCTGGAATAAAGGCCTGGATGTTGCCGACGCGGTCTGGAGTGCGTTTCTGGTGACTCTGGAACTGGGCTTGCTGACCTTGCTGCTGGCAACGTTCATCGGTGTGCCTTGGGACTGCTGGCAGCGTTGCGGAAGGGCGCTGGCTGGATCACGCGCTGCAGACCATCAACCTGCTGGGACTGTCGGCACCGGTATTCTGGGTGGGGCTGATGCTGCTGGTGGGGGCATCATCCCTGCTGGCCTGGTCGCCGCCGCTGATTTACCGGGGGCCGTCCGAATCGTTCAGCGATAATCTGGCTATGCTAGTGCTGCCGGTGCTCAGTCTGGGCGTCCTGCAGGCCGCCGCCTATGCCCAGTTCACCCGACAGGCGGTCATCAGTGCCAAGCGCGAAGACTATGTGCGCACCGCACGGGCCAAAGGGATACCGCTGGCCAGCGTTTACTTCAAGCATATTCTGCGCAATATCCTGATTCCCCTGGTGACATTTATGGGTTTGATCCTGATACAGATTCTCGGTGGTGTTGTGATCATCGAATCGCTTTTTTCCCGCCAGGGCTGGGCCGGTTGCTGCTGAGCAGTCTGCAGCAGCGTGATTTTCCACTGGTGCAGGGCGCTTTATTACTGATTGTCGTGGTGGCGCTGCTGGTCAATCTGACCGTGGATCTGCTGTATCGCCTGATTGATCCGCGTACCCGCTCATGAGTGTGCTCAATGAATCCGCTGCCAAACCGGGCTGGTGGCGGCAGAGCGGCGTGCAGCCGCAATTACTGTTCGGTACAGCGCTGATCGCTTTGCTGCTGGCAATGGTTATCGCACCGCAGTTGTTCAGCAGCCAGTCGCCGACCGCCATCGATCTGGCGCAGGCTTTACAGCCACCCTCGCAGGCGCACTGGTTCGGTACCGACGATGTCGGTCGTGATATCTACACCCGGGTAATCTATGGCGCCCGCATTACTCTTGGGGTGGTGGCCGGTTCACTGCTGATTGCCGCATTTGTGGGCGGCTGGCTGGGGCTGCTGGCCGGTTTTTACGGCCGCACGGTAGATATGTTAAGCGGGCGTGTGATCGATGTGGTGCTGAGTTTCCCGCCGATTATTCTCGGTGTGATTATCACCGGTATTCTGGGACCGGGCCTGCAGAATCTGGTGCTGGCGCTCAGTCTGGTGTATCTGCCGGTGTTTTTCCGTATTGCCCGCTCGGGCGCGATCAGCGAAGCGAATAAAACCTATGTTGAGGCAGCGCGCGCGCTCGGTATGAGCCGGCGCCGGATTCTGGCACGTCATATCGCCCGTAATGTGCTGCCGTTACTGCTGCTGCAATACATGATTCTGTTTCCGCTGGCCTTGCAAATTGAAGCTGCTCTGGGATTCCTGGGGCTGGGTATTCAGCCGCCGACGCCGGACTGGGGCGCGATTCTGGAGCAAAGTAAGGATTTTGTCCTGTTTGCGCCCTGGATGTCCTTGTTTCCAGGCTTGTTCATATTGTTGTCAGCGTTTGGGGTGATGCTGGCGGGTCGTGGCCTGCAACAGCGTCTGGGGCTGGATTGAGATGACGCCTTTACTTGATGTCCGTAATCTGAGTGTCCGTTATGGCCACGGTACTGGCGCAGTGATGGCTGTGCAGGATCTGTCGTTCCAGATTCAACCCGGTGAAACCGTCGCGCTGGTGGGGGAATCCGGCTCTGGCAAAACGGTCACTGCACTGAGCCTGCTGGGATTGCTGGATATCAGCGGCGGCGAAGTGCTGAGCGGTTCGGCCCTATTGCAAAGCGATTCGGTGCGAAGCGATCCACTTGCGCTGGATCTGCTGACGGCAGATGAACAGCAGCTGGAACGGGTGCGGGGTGATCGTCTGGCGATGATTTTCCAGGAACCGATGACCGCACTGAATCCGGTGTTCAGTATTGGTGAACAAATTGCAGAATCGCTGCGCCGGCATCGCGGACTGGATCGTGCTCAGGCGCGGCAACAGGCGATTGACTTGTTGCATCAGGTGCGCATTTCGGATCCCGAGCAGCGTATTGATCAATATCCACATCAATTATCCGGCGGCATGCGGCAGCGGGTGATGATCGCCATGGCGATATGCTGCAAACCGGCTTTGCTGATTGCCGATGAACCCACCACGGCGCTGGATGTGACCGTGCAGGCGCAGATTCTGGAGTTGCTGCGTACATTGCGTCAGGAAATGGGTATGGCAATGCTGTTCGTAACGCACGATATGGGTGTGGTGGCGGAAATCGCAGACCGGGTGATCGTCATGCGGCATGGCCGCAAGCAGGAGGAAAACCTGGTTCGGCAATTGTTCGAAGCGCCGCAGCATCCGTATACAAAAACCTTGCTGCAGGCGGTACCACGGCTGGGCAGTATGCAGGGCAAAGCCGAGCCGGAACCGTTTGACTTGCTCGATGAAACGCTGTCAGAGTCGCCCGACGAGCCACTATCTGCAGAATCAAATCCTGCTGAGCCAGCAGCTGACAAGACAGAGCAGGAACCGGAGACAGCCTTATTGCAGGTTACTGATCTCAGTGTCCGGTTCCCGGTACGGGGTGGTTTGTGGCGGCGGATTATCGGCCATGTGCAGGCGGTAAATGGCGTTTCACTGCAGCTGCAGCCAGCAGAAACCCTGGCGATTGTCGGCGAAAGCGGTTCGGGCAAATCTACGCTGGCCAGAGCCATATTGCGGTTGCTGGAACCGGCAGCCGGTGAGATACGGTTTGCTGATAAAACAGTCAGTGCACTGACCGAAGACGCGTTGTTTGCGTTTCGGCGGGAAGCACAGATGATTTTCCAGGATCCTTACGCAGCGCTTAATCCCCGTATCCGGGTCGGCGATGCGATTGCCGAACCGTTACTTTTGCATCGTCTGGTCGAGGCGGGGGAGGTGGCTGCAGTTGTCACTGATCTGCTCCGTCAGGTGGGCCTGGATGCCTCGTTTGCCCGGCGGTTTCCGCGCCAGCTGTCCGGCGGGCAGCGGCAACGCATCTGTATTGCGCGGGCGCTGGGGCTGAAACCGAAGCTGATCGTCGCGGACGAGCCGGTATCAGCGCTGGATGTCTCGATCCAGGCCCAGATCATTAATCTGATGCTGGAGTTGCAACGGGCTTTTGGTTTGTCCTATCTGTTTATTTCGCACGACATGGCGGTGGTCGAGCGTATCAGTCACCGGGTGGCCGTGATGTATCAGGGCCAGATTGTTGAAATCGGACCGCGGGCAGCCGTGTTTGACAGTCCACAACACCCGTATACACAAAAACTGCTGGCAGCCGTGCCAAGTCTCGATCCTGCTCAGCACCGCTTGCGGGAAGCCGCTGATCCCGAGCCGGTAAGCGGGCAGACTGTATCCATGGGGATGCCCGCTGCAGAAATGCTTGAAGCGGGTGTTGGACATTTTTTCAGAGCGTATTGAACATGCTCGCTGCAACGCCCAAAAACTGCCTCGCAAACAGCTTATGGTTTGGGGCAGGGGTGCCCCTTCAAAAATGTCTGGAGGGTATTTTTGAAACAAACGCTAAAACAGTCTCTCGCGCCAGCAACCAGGCGGCCAGGGTCATGCCATCCCAGAGTGCCGCTGGCGGATGAGCTGATCCAGTTCGGCGGGCGTGTACTGATAACACTCGATCTCTTCGGTTGGATCGGCCTGCGCCTGGGTTGGCGTCAGCTCCGTGGCCAGATAGACCTGACAGGTTTCCTTGGCGGCACCATTCCAGGGGTTAAAGTCACCCAGTAGTTCCAGCCGGGCTGCTTTATAACCGGTTTCCTCGGCCAGTTCAAAGTGTGCGGTCTGTTCGTGCGTGTGAGTGGCTTTTACGCCGCCGCAGGGGAATTCCAGACTTTCACGCTCACCCAGATAACGATACTGATTAACCAGAATCAGTTGTCCTGTTGCGGTCAGCGGTACGATCATGCTGGAGCCGTTGGTTTCGGCGTAATGGTATTCGTGCTGGCCATAGCCCGGCACCTCGACATAATCCCGGCGATACGTCCACCAGGGGTTCTGCAGCATAACTTCACTGTTTTTCTTACGCCAGCGTTTCAGCATGATGGCTTGTTCCCAGAAGTTCAATCGTCATAGGAGGGGTATGGGCAGTCGGCATAAATTGTCTGATGCGGGGCCTGATAGAGGATGGAAAGGGCATTTGCGCCGGATTTTCGCAGCACAGCGCCAGCTTGTGGTTTGGGCCCAGCTGATACAGCCAGAAAGCCCAGTGTGCCGGGGTATCCTGCAAGGTGTCGGCGACTGTCAGACCAATAGTTTTCCGGCCGGGGCCGGCATGCAGCTGAAAACCGAAACTATCCAGCGCCAGTGCCAGGCCCATGCCTTTCGCTTTGATGAAGGATTCTTTCAGCGTCCAGTAATCGAAAAAACCGGCATGTTGTTGCGAACCGGGCAGACGCTGCAGATCGGCGCATTCCTGCGGGGAAAAATAACGATCCGCGATATCCAGCAGGCGATTGCTGCGCTCCAGTGTTTCGACATCGACCCCGATTGCCTGCTCACGAGTAACTGCGCAAGCTACCAGGCCCTTGGTGTGGGAGATATTGAAGCGCAGTGACAGCTGCTCCGGATTGGCAACTTCGGGTCGCCCGTAGGTATTGCGACTGAATCGCCAGGCTGTCGGCGGCAGTGGGGCATAACGCGACAGGGTCAGACGCAGCAGCGCGTGCGCAATCAGGTATTCATGCTGTACGCGGGGGATTTTAATACGCGCCCAGCGGGCGTGTTCCTCACGGTCCAGCAATGCCTGATAGGCTTTGAGAAGGGCCGGGTCAAAGATGCTTGCAGGCTGGCTCAGCCAGATATGAATATCCTGCTGGCTTAAGTGTTCCGGCGCATTGGCGGCAGGGTCTGGAGTGGTCATGCAGGCATTAAAAAACCCCATCCGTGCAGAACACGAATGGGGTTTTGTTACAGGCTAATCAGTCGTCGCCGCCGAAAATACCCAGGATCATCAACAAGCTTTGAAAGATGTTGAAGATCGATACATACAGGGAGACGGTCGCCATGATGTAATTGGTTTCACCACCGTGGATGATATTGCTGGTTTCCCACAGGATAAAACCGGACATCAGCAGAATCACGGCAGCTGAAATCGCCAGTGACATGGCCGGAATCTGGAAGAAGATATTACCCAGCGCAGCCAGAAAAATAACCAGCATGCCGACCATCAGGAAGCCACCCATAAAGGTGAAATCTTTGCGGGTGGTCAGGACATAGCCCGACAGCGCCAGGAAAATCGCACCGGTACCGAACATGGCGGTCGTGACGATCTGTGAACCGTTCGACAGGCTCAAGACAGCGGTCAGCAGCGGTCCCAGGGTATAACCCATAAAACCGGTCAGGGCGAACACCATCAAAATGCCCCAGGCACTGTTACGCAGTGCTGAGGTGGCGAACAACAGACCGAAATAACCGAGTAATGTCCACAGACCCATATACGGGGCGTTGGTCATCACCGCAAAAGCAGCCATCGCACCGCTGAACAGCAGCGTTAGCGACAATAGCATGTAGGTGTTGCGTAATACCTTGTTAGTCGCCAGTGCTGAGTCTCGGGTACCGGCAACAGAAAAAGCTCGATCAACCATAGTAAACCTCCAAAAAATCCTATTGAGTTGTCTAAACCTTGGATAATAATTGCGTTGTGTAGTTCCTGCAAAAACACCGCAAGTATAACGAAAAGACAGGTTTGTTACGGGACTTTAACCTGTTTTTAATCGTTAAGGGGCCGTTGGTGCTTCACATATTGGGATAATTCGGACCACCCCCGCCTTCCGGCACCACCCAGACTATATTTTGGGTCGGATCCTTGATATCACAAGTCTTGCAGTGTACACAATTTTGCGCGTTGATCTGTAAACGAGGGTCAGAGCCGTCGTCATTGCGTACGATCTCATAAACACCGGCCGGGCAATAGCGCTGCTCAGGAGCATCGTACAGGGCCAGATTATACTGTATGGGAATCGCCGGATCTTTCAGGGTCAGATGCGCGGGCTGGTTTTCCTCATGATTGGTGCCGGACAGAAAGACCGACGACGGTTTGTCGAAGCTGATTTTGCCGTCCGGCTTGGGATAGTCGATCTTGTCGAAAAAACGCGCCGGTTGCAGTGCGGTATGATCAGCATGCTGACGCAGTGTCCAGGGTGCCCGGCCTTGCAGCAGATAGGTATCCAGCGCGGCGTAAGCGATACCGCCGACCAGTCCCCAGCGGAAAGCGGGTCGAATATTACGCACCTGCTTGAGTTCCTGCCATAACCAGCTTTGCTTGAGCTTTTCCGGGTAAGCGGTGAGTTCTGCAAACTGGGCGCTATCCGCCTGCAGGGCCTCGTACACGGTTTCAGCCGCCACCATGCCGGATTTCATAGCGGTGTGGCTGCCCTTGATTTTGGGTACGTTGAGAAAACCTGCCGAGTCGCCGATGATGAGGCCGCCCGGAAACGTCAGTTTGGGAATGGACTGCAGGCCGCCTTCGCTCAACGCACGGGCACCATAGGCAATGCGCCGGCCACCTTCAAAAAATAGCTTGATTTCCGGATGGGTTTTGAAGCGCTGGAATTCATCGAAAGGGCTCAGATAGGGATTTTCGTAATCCAGTCCGATGACAAAGCCTACCGCGACCTGATTGTCTTCCAGATGATACAGAAACGAGCCGCCGTAGGTGCCCAGATTCAGCGGCCAGCCTACCGTGTGTATCACCAGTCCGGGCTCGTGTTTGGCCGGATCGATTTCCCAGAGTTCCTTGATACCAATACCGTAGGTTTGCGGATCAGCCTCTTCGCGCAGCTTGAAACGATCAAACAGCGTGCGGGTCAGGGAGCCGCGACATCCCTCCGCAAACAGGGTTTGCTTGGCATGCAGTTCCATGCCGGGCTGGTAATTCTCGGTCTGCTGGCCATCTTTGCCGATCCCCATATCACCGGTCGCAACTCCTTTAACGCTGCCGTCAGGGTGGTATAAAACCTCGGCGGCGGCAAAACCGGGATAGATCTCCACGCCCAGTTCTTCAGCCTGTTCGCCCAGCCAGCGGCAGACATTGCCCAGGCTGACAATATAATTGCCATCATTATGCATTTGCGGCGGTGTTGGCAGACGGTAAGCATGTTCGTGCGTCAACCACAGGAATTTGTCCTTCCGGGCCGGGGTTTTCAGCGGCGCGCCACGCTCTTTCCAGTCGGGCAGGAGCTCGTTCAGCGCGCGTGGCTCGATAACCGCACCTGACATAATGTGCGCGCCAACCTCGGAGCCTTTTTCCAGTACGCACACACCGATTTCCTGGTCGTTTGCCTGCGCAAGTTGCTTGAGCCGGATTGCTGCAGACAGGCCCGCCGGGCCGGCCCCAACAATCACGACATCGTATTCCATACTTTCGCGTTGCAAGGATGTCACCTCATGATGAATGAATAATTAATCAGTCTAAAACGCTAAAATACCACTTGGCGGGTTCATCATGACAGCACTGCTGGCACAACACCCCCGCGAATCAGGATTTGCACGGAATTATAAACCTATGGCCATCGGTCTGGCGTACTATCTGAAACCTGTGCGTGTGCAAACAAGGCCTGGCTGGTGGCGGATAACGTCGTGATCAGATAGTTAATAAACGGGCCAATAAACAGTTAAATGAAGCGAAAGTGGCGGAAAGTATAGTGAAAAGCAAGGCAATGATGCCATGAGCTTGTATCAAAAGCTGCGCCAGCTGCAGTTGGGTTATCTGCTGGTCCTCTGGCTGGCGGCGCTGTGGCTGGCCTGGCTACTGGTGGCGCAGTGGAATTTTTTTTATACCGTTTGGTACGACTGGCTGGCTATTGATCACACAATTGCCGAATACGGTCCGCAGAATCGTTACCGGCAGGGTTTTGAACAGACCAGCCGGGCCGAGCGGGAACGCTTGCTGGCCGCGCTGGTGACCGCCATCCATAATGACGGTGCCGGGCTGGAAACACTGCGCTATCACGCGCCTGATGGCAAAGTACTGGGGGTTTTTCTGCGACCGCCGGAAATTCTGCATCTGCAGGATGTGGCGAGGCTGCTGAACATATTACGTTGGCTGGGCTGGGTGGCGGTAGTGACCTGGCTATTGCTGACATTGCATCGAGCGTTGCGGCGTATCCCGCCGCCAAGTCCGCGCCGGGTGGTGCTGAGTTCGCTGGCCGTGCTGGCTGTACTGGGTGCCGGGGTTGTGCTGATGGGTCCGGTACGGGTGTTTTATCAGCTGCATATATGGATTTTTCCGCCCGGACATCCCTGGTTTTTTTACTATCAGGATTCCCTGATGACCACCTTGCTGAAGGCACCGGATATTTTCGCGCCGATCACACTGAGCTGGCTATTGCTCAGCGTGCTGGTCCTGGCGCTGCTGCTGGGTCTGGCCCGCGTGCTAAATACCGTCTTGACGACGACCGGCAAAGCAGCCGCTGAATAGACTTACCATTGATCGTCGCCGGATTGCACGGTAGGCAGACCGGCTTCATACCAGGCTGCAAGGCCGCCGCGATACCACAACACATTTCTGTAGCCGAGGTTGACAGCGCGCAGCGCTGCGTTATAGGCGTACCAGCTATCAAATCCGCCACAATAGAACACCAGGGTTTGTTTGCGATTGTTGCCGGTCAGGGTTTTCAGACGCTCGCCCAGATGTTGTTGTGTGTCGTCGGTGAATTTGCCTTTTGTACTGGCACCGCTGAGCCACACGGAACCGGGGATTATTTCGGTCGATTCGCCAGTCAGTGTATTGATGAGCAAGGGCGGTTTTTTGCCTGTGATCCGCTTTTGCAGCTGAACCGTACTGATCAGTTTGCCACCGGCCAGCGTGACGGGCGTAGGCCCCCGGTAATTAGTTGGAAGCAGTCCTGAGACGGGTGGGGTGCCGTGGTTGGTGGCTTCTTCAGCATAAGCCTGGTTGGCGATCTTGATATCCGCCAAAGGCAGATCAGAGCGCACCGGTTTGAGGTCGGCAATCGGATTGGAGCTGGTCGCGGCGACCGGGACGGTAGCGGGTGGTGTGGTTGCCGTTGCAGGTGATACGGGTGGTGTGGTGGAGACGGGGGGAGGGGCGGGGGCGGAAAAGGTATCGCTGAGCGTGTCTTTGGTGGTGTCCCAGGCGGCGTTCATGCTTTCACAAGCGCTTAAAGCGAGCACGCAGACGGGGATGCAAAAATAATGTAATCGATATCTCATAGAGTGTGTCCATCGTTTAAAAAATAGAGCCCATACTGATTTAGGCCGAAAGTGCTTTGCACTTTAACGGCTGCCGTTTAAAAATCAACAGCAAGTTATCGCGCGGCTATAATAATGGTACCTGCAGAATTATCTGCTATAGCTATCCGCTTTGTTTTTTTTAGGGGAATTAAGCAATATGAAAAAATACGGTATCCGTATGACGTTGCCCAAAGGTGATCCTATGGCCCAGCCCCATTTGCTGGGTGAGGGCTGGGAAACATACCGCTGGTACGATACTGAACAAAAACGGGATAAGGAGCTGACCGACATGCTCTCCAAACATCCTTATTACCGCACGGGCGACAGCGCCAGCCTGATTTATAGTAAAACCGAGCGCGACGCATAGGTTGTGACTGTCGCCATGAAAGCCAGCAAACCTGATTTTTTTCAGCGAATTGCGGTTCTCGGTGCTGGTGCTATGGGGCTGCAGTTGGCCGCTCATCTTGCCAATGCCCGCACCGAGGTTATCTTATTTGATCTGGCAACGACAGGGCCGGATCCGGATGCCAAGTTACAACAAAAGCTGGCGGACTTATTGCAGTTGCAACCGCCGGCTTTTGCATTGCCTGAATATAGCCGTGCCATCACGCCGGCAACGTTTCAAAACGATCTGGCCCGCTTGCGTGATTGCGATTTAATCATTGAGACCACGACCGAGCAGGGTGATTGCAAGGAAGGTGTGCTGGCGCGAGTGGCGCCGTATATAAACCGGCGTGCGGTTATCACCACAACCACCGATACCGTGAGCATCGAACGCCTGGCCAGAGCATTGCCGGAGTGTTTGCGGGCGCAGTTCTGTGGTCTGCATTTATTAATGCCGCCGCGCTATACCCAGCTGGTCGAGTTGGCCGCCTCCAGTTACACCGATGCGCGGGTGCTGGATCAACTGGCACATTTTTCCGTCCGCGTTCTGGGCAAACAGGTGGTGCGGGTCAAGGATTCTCCGCTGTTTATTGCCGACCGCCTGGCAGTCTGTCTGTTTAGCATGGCCTGGCGTTATGCCTTGCGCTTTGAATTGACCCTGGAAACCGTCGATGCGCTGCTGGAACGGGTTTTCGGTCTGTCCACAGGGGTTTTCCGGACGATTGACCGGCACGGCGCGAACCGCTTTGTAGCTCTGCTTGAAGAGGCGCGGGCAGCCTTGCCGCAGGATCGCTGGCTGGCTCAGGTGCAATGGCCCGACGTGTTGCCGGCTGCGGCCAGATTGACAGATAAAGACAGCGATGCCACCGCTGTTTTTTTCATTAAGCAGACGGGCCAGTGGTTGAGTATGGACCCGCTGAACGGCGCGTATCGTCCCATTTTACAGGCACCTCTAGGTGCTTTTTCCGCTGTGGTGGATGCCGCAGAATGGCAGCAGCTTATCCGTCAGTCCAATGCCCTGGAAGCACAGTTTTTGCGTGCTTTCCTGGCCGAGTTTTGCCTGTATTCTGCCTTGCATTTGCAGCAACTTGCACACAGCTGCGCCGAGTTTGATCTGGTCGTCCGGTATGCTTACGGTGCCCAGATCGGGATTTTTGAACTCTGGCAAAAGCTGGGCTGGGAGACCGTGCAGGACTGGTTGCCGGAGGCAGCGCAAACACGGGCTGACTGGCCGGACTGGGTCAAGCATCAGACGGCCGCCTATAGCCGCAAAGGTGTTTATACCCCTGACCTGAACGGCCATCAGCCGTATGTTTTTGAAGCGGCCTACCAGCGCCAGATACCTTTGCCGGCACTGCCCGGTGGCGAGACGCCTGACCATGCTTCCAGTGGCAGCGGGCAGGCCAGTATTGGTTTTCGGGTCTGGGAAGCTGATCCGCATACTACCGTGCTGTCGATTTGCGATGGTGCCGCGTTGCATTGCGCGGCGACACTGCAGGACTTGCAGCGCGTACTCGGTGAGCTGTTCAAACGCAGTGAGACGGTCGTGCTGGAACTGCAGGGACAGACCGCCTGTTATGACCGCTTAAGTCTGGAACCCAATCTGAACGCCTGTCTGCGGGAAATCGAAGCGCTTTATCTGCAGTTACGCTATGCGCCGGTGCCGGTAGTTGCCACCCTGAACGGTGTCATTGCCGGGCCTGCGCTGTCGCTGGCGCTGGCCTGTCCGGTGCGGGTCTGTGCACAAAATAGTTTGCTCTATGCCGGTTTATACGCCGGGCGCTGCAGCCGTTCTGCAGATGTTTATTTGCCGGCTGTGGTGGGCGTTGGACATGCGTTAATAACCTATCTGGCGACAGCGCCCACGCCGCTGGCGCGACAGGTGCAGACGGCCTGTGTCATCGCAGTGTTGTTACAAGCACCACTGAGCATTGGCGCTGAGGCTGCCCGTCAGCAGGGTTTGCTGCAGGCGCAGGATATTGTTTTGCTGAACCCCGCCGAGCTGGTCGGCAATGCGCTGGGTCAGGGGCAACAGTTGCGGCATCAGGCGTACCGCCCACCGCCGTGCTGGCCGGTACCGGTGTTGGGACGTGACAGTGTTGACTCGGTCAGCAGTTTGCTGGCGGATCAATTTCCGGATCTCCACGCTAGCAGACTGGCGGTGAAGTGGAAAATACCGCTCATCCGTTTACTGTGCGGCGGTGATCAGCCGGCAAACAGTTTGCTCAGTGATGAGAGTTTGCTGCGTCTGGAGCAGAAAACCTGCCAGGCGTTATGGCACTCGCCCTGATCTGTCCCGGATAGAGACTTGATGACGGGGAATAGTGACGGACGTAGTAACGCTGGCAATTATACCTGAATAGCCTGCGCGGGTATTGCCAGTCATCATTTTCAGTTCATGTAATGCAGGCCAATGATGCTGGAGGACAAGCAATGCAAACCGTAGCCTTTACCCGCATGGCGGATGGCACCCGCGAAGAATACCAGTTCCTGGAAAAGCTCGAAGAGGAGTATATACAGGCGTTGCCGCAACGGCTGATGGAGGCCTTGCAGCGTCTGGAGCATTCTTTTTCAGGCTATAAGGTAACGCGCCTGGGGCACTCCCTGCAGGGGGCGACCCGTGCCTACCGCGACGGCCGGGAGGAAGACTATATTGTCGCAGTGCTGCTGCATGATATTGGCGACGAGCTGGCACCGCATACGCACAGCGAACTGGCTGCTGCCGTGCTGCGTCCGTTTGTTCCGGAAAAGCTGTACTGGATTGTCAAGCACCACGGCGTGTTTCAGATGGTGTATTACGCCCATCATTTCGGCGCTGACCCGAATGCGCGCGACCGTTTCAAAGACCACCCCTGGTATCAGGACGCGGTCGAGTTCTGCGAACTGTACGACCAGAACTGCTTCGACCCGGATTACGATACCTTGCCGCTGACGTTTTTCCAGCCCATGCTGGAGCGCGTCTTTGGGCGCAAACCGCAATTCGGTGGCGAGCGGGATATGAACTAGGCGTTTTGCAATGCCCAGACCGGCAAAAAGAGAATTGATTTTTGCCGGTTTCACGATGTTACAAACCACTACAGCGGTTAGTCAGGTCGATACCGGCGTAGCTGGTATTAAGTGTTTGGCCTTAATTAGTTGGTCTTTTAAGGGTAGTAACAGATTTTCCGGAAGCATAGTCACCCGGTCCTTATTACCTTTGCCTTCGCGAACGATGATTTCGCGCCGCTCAAATTCAATATCTTTGACGCGTAACCGCAAGCTTTCCAGCAAACGCATGCCTGTGCCATAAAGCAAACTTGCCACCAGCCACATGGTACCGTTCAATTCCGCTAGCAATGCCGACACTTCGCGTGGTGTCAACACCACCGGCAATCGTTTGGCTGCTTTGGCTTCCACCATTTCTTTCAACCACGGCAAATCGATATTGAGCACTTCTTTATAGAGAAAAAGTAAAGCCGATTTAGCTTGATTTTGGGTCGAGGCCGAAACCTTGCGTTCAACTGCCAGATACGTCAAAAAGGCTTCCACTTCTTTGACACCCATATCTTTGGGATGGCGCTATTGGTGGTACAAGATGAAACGCTTTGCCCAGTCGGCGTACGCGTCTTCGGTCCGAATGGAATAATGTTTGACACGTATCCGGTGACGAACCTGGTCAAGTAGTATTGGCAGTTTATTCATCCGCAAAGTTTTAGGTTCGTATAATATTAATGTAAAGTTTATCTTTATGAATTTAATGGTTTTTATTTTTTGACGTTGACATTATAAAGTATGGCGGTTTATTTTTGCGTCTGTCTAAATTTAGTTAGCCAAAATTATTATTTTTTAGAGTTGGCTCAGCGTTGGTGGCCAAAAGAACGCATCAGTGTGCAGGCCGGTGCCCGATTACATTCAATGACAGAATGCCAAACGGTTGGATTGAAAGTCAGCGGAGAGTTTGGGCGTATGACTCATAAAATCATCTCATTATCACGGGCTGGTGTTGCATCTGGCGCAAGTCTGTGGTGTCTAACAAGGCATTCAAGCGGAGCGTCTTTACAAGCCGCTCGCTTAGTTTATCGTTAGGTGATCAGCCGGGATGAGTAACAGTCTCAGGATATTAATATTGCTGGCTTTTCTGATTCATTCACTCTATCTGTTCTTCGATAGAGAATCGGTAATGTATTACGATGGCTATTATGCTGTCTGGGCAGAATATGCTTGGTATGCGGTTCAGGTCTTATTATTATGTTCTTTAGTCGGGCTGTTTTTCCTTGTGAAAGTATCACGCTATTTTTTAATCGTAGCACTCTCTGAGCTTAACTTTTGTTTACGCGCAAGGTTCAACCATCTATGCTCCTGCGCATCATGTAATGGTTCAAGTGGGCTCGGCATCTACGGTGCTATTCTTTCGATAGTGTTTTTTTCAAATATTGTTTGGCGTCAAAAAAGGCCGAATAATGGCGTGTAACTCATCTAACAAAAGCATCAACAGGGATGTCTGCTTCGCAGCCACCCGTTATGAAAATCGTTAGACCGATCGCGCCCCGGACCTAGGAGGCATGCTGCGTGAAAGTTCTAATCGTTGGCTCCCTGCATCATGATTTTGATGAAGAAGTGAGGAACGCCTTCGTCGGCGCCTGCAAGGAGATCGGGGCCACCTTGGCACGCGGTGGGTTCGAGTTCGTCGTGGGATCATCAAGCCCGAACACAGCTGACAAATGGGTTCTGGAGGGCGCCGCGCACGTTGAGGGCAAGCACAAAGTATTCGTCTTTCGACCGGACGATGGCCCAACGCCGAAGCTGCCGTCCGATGACACCACAAAGGGAGAATTCATTGTCAGCTACAAGCGACTGCGTGGTCCATGGGCCGGTGGTCGTCTCCCAGATCCAGGCGGCCGATTGTGTTCTTATGGTTGGCGGGGCGCGAGGCAGTGCGCAGGTCGGGTATTCAGCGATGGCACTGGAGAAGCCCGTCCTTGCGGTAGCTTGTTTTGGTGGTTCAGCCGCAGAAGCCTGGACACAGTTCGAGCCATTCTACGAGCGTCTGTCGACGACCAGAGAGCGGGTTGGTAGCCTTCGAGAAAAATGGCAACCGGGCAACGACGAGATCGTGGTCAACGTTCTGACAGAACTTGTCCGGCGCAAGATTTTCAGCCGAACGCACCTCGCTACAGATGCGGTTCCCTTACTGCTCAACATGGCCTTGTTTGCAGCGTGGGTGTGGCTTTTCGTTGCGCCCCCCAAGCCATTGCAAGCATCTTTCTTTGCGTTGCTAGCCGTGTCGGCGTTTCTGGGGACAGCTCTTCGAGGATCGCTTCGGGTGGTTGTCGATCCAACTGCAGGTCCCTCACGAAGCGAACTCATTGCTGAATTCAGTGCCGGCCTTGTTCTCGCGTTTGCACTCGCGCTGCTCTACCTCGCAGGCAGCTTCACTTTCACAGGTGATTTCAATGCCATCTCCTCGAATTCCACCACCGTCACCGTGGACTACCAGAGGGTGGCGGTTGCAATGGGGTTACTTGGAATTGCAGGTGGTTGGTTGCTTGAGCGAGTTGCCGAGAACTTGACCGGCTGGTTCGGTAGTCGTCTGCCAAGTGCTGACGGGCCGTGAGTTGAAAAGTCGGTCTAACAACAGCATGCAGCGGACGGCGCTACGCGCCGCCGCTGATGCTGAGCGTGTGTGCCGGGCATGGCACGAAACGAGTCGGGTGAGAGTCCCGATACCAGGTATTCGCAGAGCCGAAGGTTAGGAGAAGGGCAAGGGCGTCATCGTGAGGTGGGGTCTGTAGGAAGCCCAATCCAAAGCGGCGGGGCGACGAACAGGAACTGGATACGAGGTGTGACACCGACGGGGCCAGTGGGCACGTGACCATCAAGCCCTCCATCTGCACGGGTCGGTGTTTTATAAATCCAGCGTCTACGTCGCGAACGTTTCGTGTCTTACCCCGGGAGGTCTGTCAATTGTTCACGGATCGAACTGAAACGGGAGTAATCGCGTTTGATCGGTTGGCAGAAGTCAGCAGCGGGCATAGTAGGCGAGATCTCACCGCCGAAGGCCCAAACCTTTGTGGAAGTGACCGCCGGTGAAGAACCCATCGAACGCCTCAGCCCCGCAGCTTGCGCTGCCTCTGGTGATGCCGGAGGAGGAACGATGTGTTGAGGATCCGGACGACTCACCTTCCAAGACGAGCGCTTCATCGCTCATGGCGCAGGTATTGGAGCGGGAGAATCTGCTACGTGCGCTCAGACAAGTCCAACGTAATCGAGGTGCGCCAGGCATCGACGGCATGTGTGTCGAACAACTGTCTGGCTATCTCACCCTCCATTGGCCGCGCATCCGGACTGAACTGGCCGAAGGGCGCTATCGCCCCAAGCCGGTTAAGCGGGTCCTGATTCCGAAGCCTGACGGACGGCAACGCAAACTGGGTATTCCCACGGTCCTCGACCGTTTTATCCAGCAGGCGATTGCGCAAGTCGTGCAACGGCACTGGGAGCCGCACTTTCATGACAACAGTTATGGATTTCGTCCCGGGCGCAACGCCCATCAAGCGATCAGGCACGCGCAGAGCGCGATCCGAGGCGGCAAGCGCTGGGTCGTTGACCTGGATCTGGATGCCTTCTTTGATCGGGTCAACCACAGCCGCCTGATTCGGCGGTTGTACCGTCACCTGTCTGAACGTGGCCTGCTGCAACTGATCACTCGCTACCTGAAGGCGGGGGTCATGACAGAAGGCCAACGACAGGCGAGCGCCGAAGGGGTGCCGCAAGGCGGCCCCTTATCGCCGGTGCTCTCCAACGTCGTGCTCGATGAGCTGGATTGGGAGCTGCACCGTCGAGGCCACACCTTTGCCCGTTATGCGGACGACTGCCAGGTATACGTCAGCAGTCAGCGAGCAGGCGAGCGGGTGATGGCTCGTCTACAGCGCTATATCGAGCGGACCCTTCGACTCAAGGTCAACGCCGGGAAAAGTGCCGTGGACAAACCCTGGAAGCGTAGCTTCCTGGGCTTCACCTTCAGCCGCCGGGGTGCCCGGGTGAAAGTGGCCGAGAAGGCCATCGACCGCCTGCAAGCCAACATCCGGCAGCTGAGCCGTCGCACGAGAGGCTACAGTTTGCGTCAGATCATCGCTGAGCTGAAGAAAACCCTGCTTGGATGGAAAGCGTACTTCGACTTGAGCGAGGTACTGAGTCCGCTGCGGGATCTGGACAAGTGGCTGCGACGTCGATTGCGGTGTTATCAGTGGAAGCAATGGGGCCGCTCGGGGTATCGCCGTCTGCGCAAGCTTGGCGTTCCCCGGGTACTGGCCTGGAATACGGCCAAATCGGCGCATGGGCCTTGGCGTATCAGTCACAGCCCTGCACTGTACCAGGCGATGCCGAAGCGTTACTTTAGGGACTTGGGGCTGCCGGAACTGGCAGCACGATGAACCTCACAAAGGAACCGCCGTGGTACGTGATCCGTATGCCCGGTGGTGTGGGAGGAGAGGGGCTGCGAGGCCTCTCCCTATCCCGATTATACGTAAGTAATGATCGAGAAACTGTTCGCGAATACGGTTTACGTGAAAGTCTTTCCGAATCGCTTTGAGCTAAAGCACATCGAGCCGGGAAGGTCAGAGGTGGAAGTAAGCAGTGAGCCATTCACAACGGCTAGGTTACTCGTGGGGAAATTTTCCGTAGCAGAGTGTGTTCTGAAGCGCGGCATGAAACGGTTGCACGAAAAAAGGTGGTTTTCGCCAAGTCCAATCGTGGTAATTCAGCCTATGGAAAAAACTGACAACGGCCTGAGTGAAGTCGAAGAAAGGGTCTTGCTGGAGTTGGCAGCTGGAGCCGGTGCACGAAAAGTATCTATATGGGTGGGGAACGAACTTTCGGATGATGAAGTCACCGAAAAGGCAGCACGCGCATAACAAGACGGCCAAGCTGTTCGCCTGTGGCTCACTCCGACGCTCAGCACTTCGCGCCTGCTCAGGCATGGCGTTCCCGCTCTTCTTTCCTAGTAAAGGGTTACCACAATTGGATCAAAACCTAACGCCAAGGTAAGCGGCGCTCAGCATGGAGCGCTTGATCGGGCAAAAATGGCAAAGCCATGTGCTTGCATCTATACGGCATGGCCGTATAATAGGATTATGTTTACCGTAGTCGAAACGCCTACCTTTACAAAACTTGCCGCTGATTATTGGGATGAAGATGAGCGAGGGGAATTCGCTGCATGGATAGCATCTGATCCAGAATTTGGTGATGTAGTTCCGGGGTCTGGAGGCGTGCGCAAAATACGTTGGAACAGAAAAGGCAGCGGCAAGCGAGGTGGTGTCCGTGTTATCTATTTTAATCGACGGATTAATGGTGAAGTATGGTTGCTGTTGATTTACGCAAAAAGCGCTAAAGATAATATCCCCGCTCATATACTGAAAGAAATCAAAGAGGAAATTGAACAATGCCAAAGACAGAAAAAGAGTTGTTAGAGCGAGATGCTAAGCGCGATATCTGCGCAGAACTTTTACAGTCTGTGCGAGAAATGAAAGCAGGTAAGCGCAACCGAGTACACCAAATAAAGATATCTTCGGTGATTGAAGCCCGTCAAAAAGTTGGATTGTCTCAAGCAGAATTTGCTGAGCTGCTAGGAGTGTCAAAGCGAACGCTTCAAGACTGGGAGCAAGGTAGGCGAGAGCCGTCGGGTGCAGCGAAGTCATTACTTGAAGTTGCAAGAAAGCGGCCTGAAGTATTATTAGAAATATTTAGCTAGCATTGAGCGCAAACCTAACATCAGGTTGAGGCGGACTTTTTACAAACTGGCCCAACTTGAGTTCTGCCAGAACAGGCCAATTTGTAAAAAGCCTCTTAACCTGGGCGTTATGTGATTGTTTTATGAAATAATATCAAGAAAATGTGTACTAAAGTACCTGTGAGTGAGTTAGTCCAGCTTCCGATTACCTGGGTTAGAGGTGATGACGAATGACTTAAGACGGTGTTTAAGTCGTTAAAGTCAGGAAACTGTATCAAGCAACCCATTAGACTACTAAATTGTGGCTGTGGAAAAACCCATCTCTTTACACACAAGTCAAAAAGCCCCGATTTGCCGGGCATAGCGCAGGCCTGCGGTGAAATCCATCACCCGCTGCAAGCCCAGCCAGAGGGTCTTTGCACCGGGCTCGCCATCGCCCTTGCGCCCTAAAAAGCCGCCCAGTCTGGCGATCATGCGCAAGGCAGCGTTGAGTGTGGGGGGCTGCTGGGGCATGGGCTGTTCGGCCAGTAAATACGCCCCCTGCCACTCCTCCTCAGCCAATACCAGGTTGACGTCCAAATCCGGCACTGTGCGTCCCAGGCGCATCAAACGGCCTATACGCCAGCTCACGATCAGATACAGCGCTATAGCCCGCTCCATGCGCGCTAACGTAGACAGTTGTAGCGCTTCGAGCCGACAGCCCTGTTTGAGAATCAAAAAAAACAGTTCGATTTCCCAGCGTGCCAGATACCAGCTGATCAGCTCCCGTGCCGCCGCCTGATGGGGGATGTCGCGATTGCTCAGTAAACGCCACAGCACCGGCTTGACGCCCGCCGGGGCCTCGATTTCCTCGGCCATTAATAAATTCACCGTGAGTGCCGGCGCATCCGTCGTGGCCGGCAGTGTCACCCGCGCCACCCGTAGGGTTTGGCGTACCCGCCGCGCCGTCCGCCCGCGACCCGCCGGCAGCTGAAAACTCACCTCACCGAGTGGGGCACTCTGCGCCACTGTCGTCCAGAGTTTATCGCCACCTTCCAGACTGCGGTTATGCCGTGCCCGGATGAGCCAATCAGCCGGGGTACCCAGCGCCTGCGCTTTATCCAGTAAGGTGCGCATGTCCGCTTCCCGATCCGCCACATACACCAACCGCGTCGCGCTCAACTCGGGCGATTGGGCTAATTCCGCGACTCGCTCGTAGCCTTCCGTCCAACGCAGACTCTCCGTCGGCCCCGCACGCTGGCCCGTCGCGTCTTTCGGCGCCCGTGCCCACATCCACGCATCCAGTACCCCCAGCGGCTCGCGCGACGGCGTCACGGCATACGTGGCGTGCAAGTACATACCCCGTTGGCTCTCGTAGCTCAACGGCCCCGCACCGGCCATCTGCCGCCCCTTGAAGTCTAGCTCCGTCGTGTCCTGCAGACACAGCACCACCGGTTGTTCACGCATCCGGGACTCACTACACGCCCAGTGGGGTGCCATGAGCGCTTCCCAGCTCAAGTCCTCTTGGCTCAGAAAGCGATACGCCGCCTGCGTCTCGGCCCAGCCGTTGCACGAGCCTGGGATACTGCTCATCGGTTTCTCCCCCAGGCGCTCTAATAGCTTCACCGCTCGTTCATTTAAACGCTTATCGCCCAAATCAATCGTGTGGAGTTCTTCGCCCGCCCAGCTCATCGCTCATGACCTCTCAGCATTTATCCAGTATTCCGTTGCAGCGTACAACAACCTTGTCAGAGGCGTCGAAACAAGAATCTATCTTGCTGTTTATTATTGAATTCTAGACTTGTGTGTAAGGAGATGGGTTAACTGTTACTACCATCTTCATCATATGATGCAATATCTCAATAGCGAGCTTGGTCTTAATATCACACCTTATCAGTATACCGGCGGTGTGCAATGTGATCCGCACGGGCTCGATGGTAGCGATAACTCTCACTACAGCACGGGAAATGGCAGAGTTGCTTTTGGTGAAGGTGGTGTCGATGATGCCGAGGATGCGGATGTCATTATTCACGAGCTCGGGCATGGCCTGCATGACTGGGTGACTGCAGGCGGACTCTCCCGGGTCAATGGGCTAAGCGAAGGAATCGGCGATTTTCTGGCAAGTTCTTACTCACGTAAACTGGATAATGAAATACCGCTTTGGACTTCGGCAGATCCTGAATTTCACTGGATGTTCAGTTGGGATGGCCATAATGAATACTGGAATGGCCGCCTGAACAATGTCACAAGAATCTATCCGGATGATCTGGTCGGCCAGGTACATACCGATGGTGAATTATGGTCGTCAACCATGATGCAGATCTGGAATGACCTTGGCCGCGACAAAACCGAGCGTGCCCATTGGGAAGGTCTGCGCATGACAGGCCCCAGCACTAACCAGGAACAGACAGCACAAGCCGTGCTGGATGCCGCTGTTATGCTGGAGTACAGCGCCGTAGATATACAAACCATGCTGACTCATTTCTTGAACCGGGGCTACAATGTCAGTGCTAATGCCATTCTTGCAGACGGGTTCGAGTAAGCGAAAATCCAAGCTGCAACGTGCCCATAATGTCAGACGAAATGCCGCCGCTGAACAAAAGCGGCGGATGTTTCAATCGGCTCAGGAGGTGGCGAGTGTCCGAATGTGTGCCAGCAGCTCCGCCCCGCTGGAACAGTCAATAATCCATTCGCCGATTTGCGCCAGTTGTTCAGGATCGCGCAACGTCGATAGCAACGTGGCCAGCTGTTGTGCAGTATCCATGTCAAATTTATGTGCCGCTTGCCGTTGCAGCAAGCGGCGCTCTTGTTCGAGTCCCTGTTCAAGGCCCTGTTCAAGGCCCTGTTCAAGGCCCTGTTCGAGGCCCTGTTCGAGGCCCTGTTCGAGGCCTTTTTGCAATCCTTCCTGACGCCACTGTTCAGTCCACTCTTTCACACGTTCGGCTAGCATCGTTTTTACCTCATCTAATTGTTGCAGGGGCGGCAGTTCGACACCTGGTAGTCGGCCTGGCAGTAATACCCGCACGATCCACTCGCTGAACGCACGTTTGAGCCCGCTTTCCTCGCTGCTGCCCAGCCATCTGATCAACGCGTCCAGCACAGGCGGCAAATCAGCCGGTGTACGGCTGTTCTCCAGCTGAATCAGCGCCGCAACCAAATTGCGTTCACGCGGCAGCGCACTAGCGTGATGCCGCCCCACATCCAGCAGCCAATAGCGCTGGCGCGGTTGAAATGCTGCCAGCGGCTCGTTGACCGGCGTGATCAGTTCGTTCAGTTCGACCGCAGCTGTCCAGCGCGGTTCGCCATTATAAATGACCATC
This sequence comes from Gammaproteobacteria bacterium, assembly GCA_041396125.1. Classification (GTDB taxonomy): domain Bacteria; phylum Pseudomonadota; class Gammaproteobacteria; order Competibacterales; family Competibacteraceae; genus JAWKZG01. Next base: position 182,642 of record JAWKZG010000014.1, read on the forward strand.
GGCAATACCGGCGGGAGCTGACCTTGAGGTCCAAGCGCTTTGGTACGGATAATATCTTGATACAGTAAGCCGGTATAACTTTGCAGTCGGACGGCCATATAGGTCTCAACACTGGACTGAAATTCCAGCATCAGCAGCACATACAGCCAGTTACCGCGAAACTGTACCCGCCAAATCAAATCCTCGTGGCGCTGACGTAAATCATCACTAACGAAACTCGTCGGGAGTTTCTCTAGCGTCGAAAAATCCAACTCCTTGATCCAATCTCCGCCAACATAGCTATGCAGCAGGTCTTTAACCATCTGCGGGTACGAGAACAGTAGTTTGTAGGCGGAATCATGCATCGTGAGAGTATAACCTTATTTGTTGAGCGCCAGAGTGTTAACGACCGAGTAGCAGGCGCTCAAATCGGCACATATAACTCGCCTTTCTGTTTACACCATGCCGAGTCGCACAGCCCTGTCTGGTGCCGGGAAAGCATGCTCCAGCTCAGCCACGTCATCGTCACTCAGTACCAACTGCGTCGCGGCGAAGTTTTCTTTGATACGTTCCGGACGGCTGGATTTTGGAATCACCACCACGTCTTGACGCAACAGCCAGGCCAGCACAATCTGAGCGGTTGTGGCCTGGTGGCGTTCGGCAATCGTTTGCAGTGTGCTGTGGGTTAAAAGCCGACCACCTTGATTCAGCGGGCAATACGCCATCAGCGGCACACCATGCTCCCGGCACCAGGGCAGCACTGCCCAGTCAGCCTCACGTCGGACGGGGTTGTAGAGCACCTGGTTGGCACCCAATGTCTCGATGCCAAGTTCAGCAACTTCCTGCAAATCATCGTAATCAAAGTTGCTGACACCGAAATCGCGGATTTTTCCGGCATCACGCAGTCTGGCAAAGCCTTCGAACGTTTCGGCCAGCGGAATGCTGCCGCGCCAGTGCAGCAGATAAAGATCGATGACGTCAGTGCCCAGTCGGCGCAGGCTGCGCTCGCAGGCATCGATCACGCCCTGGCGGGAAGCATTGTGCGGATAGACTTTGCTGACAATAACGGCATCGGCGCGGCGCCCCTGAATGGCTTCACCGATGACCTCCTCGGCACCGCCCTCGCCGTACATCTCGGCAGTGTCGATAAGCTGTATGCCCAGATCCAGGGCGTAACGCAGCGCGTCGGCTTCGACCCGGCGCTGACCGGCACGTTCGCCCATATGCCAGGTACCGAGCCCAAATGCCGGCATCTCGACACCGGCAGGCAATAAAAATGTACGCATGATTATTGATTCCTTAATTTTTCGGGCGCAAAAGCATAACTGCCGTTACGCCGTGATTTTGACTGGATTCCCGCCGGCGCGGGAATGACGAATTGGCAATGGAAATGACGGGGAAAGGACGAGCATGACAGCAATAAACAATGTGGGTTTATGCGCTTATTGTATTAAGTCACAGTAGGCCGCCACCCCAGAATGATGATCACCATGCCAAGCAGTGTGATGCTCGCACCCAGCCAGTCCAGCGCGGACAGTTTCACGCCGTCCACAAGCCTGAGCCAGACCAAAGCAGTCACAACGTAAATGCCTCCATAAGCGGCATACACCCGGCCACTGGCCGCCGGATGCAGTGTTAGCAGCCAGACAAACAGTGCCAGACTGGCCGCCGCCGGAACTAATAACCAGATCGACCCGTCTTTTCGCAGCCATAAATACGGCAGAAAACAGCCGGTAATTTCAGCCAGCGCCGTTGCCGTAAATAGCCCGATCGTTTTCAGTAACCAGGTCGTTTGTTCCATTAGCGGATAAATGCAAGCTCAGGGTTTTAATACCGGGCGCGCCGGACAGCTCTGACCAGCAGCCCCCGAACAATTTCGGCCAGCCAGCCCGCCGCCAGTGCAAG
>JAWKZG010000015.1:0-136475 GCA_041396125.1 Gammaproteobacteria bacterium
AATCGTTCGGATCGTAATTGCGCCGTGTCCATTTTAGCCCATGCTGTTTGGCCAGCAATTCATACAGTTTACGCACCCGCGCTCCTTCAATACCGCGTAATTGCTCGACACTGCGTCGTTCGGGCGGTTTTTCGCCGAACCTTAATTCGTACATTTTGCGCACGACTTTCAGGCGGGCATTGTCATCTAACGCCAGCTTGGCCTGATATAACAGCCGATCCGCTCGTGCGCCGCCTGGCTGACCAGCCGAATACAGCCGCACACCACCCTCGCCAACCCAGCACAACAGCGTGCCGACCCGCGCCGCCAGGGCCGCTGCCATGTGCGAGACCCGAGTGCCCGGTTCGAGCATGATGCACGCCACCGAACCGACCGGAATATGCGTGCGCACCCCGTTTTTGTCGATCACCACGAACGCGCCGTCTTTGACGTCGATCTGGCCATACTCGATGAAAATCATAGAGACGCGTTCTTTCATGGCGATGGGTTTAAGAGGAGGGAGCATGGTGATTCCTGGCCTGCTCTTGGTTAGGTAAGTTTTTAGGGAATCAGTAAATTCTGGAAGGGATGATGGTTTTTCCAACGATAGGTTTCGAAGTCGCGCTGATCGGTGGACAATATGCGCCCGTGCCCAAGCTCTTCCGCAGCAATAACCAGCGATGCATCGGCAAAATCCATTGGTAAATCAGCATATTTATGCATAAGCAATTGACATCGTTCCAAATGCGCCCATTCGAGCCGAAAAAGTTGCGCTACATGCTTAACCTGTTCTAGAAATCTCACCTGAGCGGTCTCACTTACCCTTGCACGCAGCAAATGACAAGTTTCTGTGACCACCGGCCAAGTCACCAACAGCTCATCCCTGATTGTCCGACTGACATTGATCGCATGCAGGTGCCAGCGATCTTTTCTGTTACCCAACGCGACCCAATAGCCGGTATCAGTCAAGATCATGTTTCTTGGCCAGGCTTTCAGTTAGATACTGTTTGTAATGAGTTGATAAATCTTCAGGCCCCTCGCCGCAGCCGATAAAGTCACTTTCCAGCAAGGCTTTGATTTTTTCACCTGGCTTTGATTTGCTTTGCCGATAAAGCAGATCGATAGCCTGTTTTACGATCTCTGTCGTACTCAGCTGGGTTTGCTTTTTAAGATATTCGAGTTTCTCAGCGTAATCATTTTCTAACCGGGCATTGATGCGCATATACGAAATCCTGTGGCTTGCTTTCGGGCATTTTAACATGCCTGTATGACAGCGTCTGACAGCTAAATGCGCCGCACCAGCAACAAACCGCAGCCGAAGGCTTTTGCCGGGCCGATGCCTTTTTGGAGTAGTTCATTAAGAGTAGTTGGCTCAATGATTTCAAGCATTCCCGTATAGCCTACAGTTGCTATCTTTCCGGCCTTGCCGTCTTTTTTGAAATAGATGTCCTGCCGTCCCTCAATGAGTATATTTTTTGAGTCGATCTCAGCAGCAGTCTGGAGCTGACGTTTTAACCAGTTAATCTGTTCTTCTTCACGAATATAAGGAACACGTTTTCGCTCTTCTTTTAATCGTTTGACGGGATTTGCGCGAATTTTGAAGCCCAATTTTTGGCCTTGCTGAAATTCTGGTCGGAATGCTTTGCAAGCCGTCAGCTCCAGATTTTCTGCCTCAGTATTGACCGGTTCAGTTCGCGACAGCATAAGCACTTCTCGAAAACGGCTGCGCGGTTGCCCGTCGAGCCTAAACAGAAATGGCCGTCGCTCTGTTGGCATATTCGGAAAAGCCTGCCATAGCAATTTATGCAAGTTATAGGGGTTTACCAGATTTGGCGTTAAATAGAGCTGCCATCGACTGATGAACATCAGCTGTTCCACTGTGATATAAAGCTGACGCTTATTAAAACGTCGTTTACCAGTGAAATCCCGATAATCACGGATATCTATTCGATTTTGTGAAGATAGCTCAGCGGTATAGATCGTTCCATGTCCTGGAGCAACGGCATCCAAAGCGGCTTTTATAGTCTCAGCTTCTTGCACCCCAATGAAAAGTGGTTTTGTTAATGGGCAAGATCGACGACCAAGAAACGGTGTATAATGTGGTTTTTTAACAGCATTGACAATATTTTCAAGCGAATAAGTAGCTTCTGGTTTAAATGCTAAGGCCAAAGTAAAGGCTTGGTCGCAGAGGTATTCGCGTCGAGAAATGACCGGATTCGGATTTGCTTTTCCATCCACTTTTCGAGCTTCCATTATGGTGTGAAAATCACTGATCTTGCGCATTTGATATGTTCGCTCGGTGTCATGGTCAGCCCGCACTGCATAACTAAAGCTATTGGCTAAGGCAGTTTGCTCTGTATGGTCATCACGATCAATGCCAAGGCACGCTGCCAGTAAACCTTCTATTCCACTGCGGGTTGGAAAATTGTAACTTGGGCGGTAATCCTCATAGGTGTGGCCACCCCATGCTTGCATCACACCGGCCAGCTTAAGCATTAAAAATTCAGGCATGGGCTATTGTTCCTGGCCATCATTGGCAACCCAGTTTTTTAAGTCAGGTAGTGCGGTGAAGCACGGGTTGATAGCCGTTTCTTTACGACAGTAAGCAGCGTATCGATCATTCAACCCGTAACCCTCATAAGTATCTTGCCAGTAGTTCTGAAAAGCTTTGATCGAAGGTTCTAGAAACCCGCTTTTTTTATCATTGCATATAGGTTTCTCGAAAGCATTGGCCCCAGAAATCGGCATATCGCTGAGGCTGGCTAATACAAAATCGGCGGGATTGTAGGCTGCAAAGCTATGTTGTTTGGCATCAGGTACCACGGTCGCCAAAAGCTGCACCAAATGCTGGGCTATGGCCAACGCTTCTTGCCGGGTAATATCGCCCATATTCTCTTGCAACTGGCGCAAGTTCAGGCTGGCATAGCGATAAAATACACCAGCGCTAAATTCCTGAGTATCGAGATGCCCAGAGCCGGTTTCACCGCTTTCTGCGGTGAGATCATCAACTGCGGTAAACCAGTCAATATCAGCATCTACAGCATGCGTAGTAATCGCATGGGCCAGCGATAAAGCGCCGTCAATCGAAGCCATTAAACCTGATGTTGCCATGCGCCCGGAAAATGCGATATCGGGCGTTTTAGCAAGGGCGGCTCGCAGTGGTGCGGATTCTTTTTCGAGAAGTTTTTCCAGTTTTTTTCGATCCAGATCGCTGTTAGTTTCTAACAGTCCGCATAAATATGCGACTTCATGCACGGTCCAGGGTGCAACCGCACCAGCACGTGTTTTATCATCGATGTTCTGATCGTTATCAAACGCAAGATAGCTGATTACTTTCACTACGATATCCTCTGGATATTGATCCGCTAAAGCTTGAACATATTTTTGTTTCAGAAGACCAAGTTCACGCGTACGGTCTGTCGGTAATCCAATATGTTCCCGGTAATAATCGCTACGTCGCATTGCACGCTTCAAGCTTTGACTGGATACACGTACTCTGCGCACGCCGCCGAATATCGCCGATTTCTGCATATTCATGTCATCGCGGTTCAAGCAAGACGGGCTGTGTGAAATCAGCACATGGACATTCAGATAATTTTTATCACTCATTCGTAATTCTCCTATTTGCTGTTTTCTTGCGTCTGTGCGAGAAAAAAATCTTTTAAAATTGAGCGTTTTTGGCGATCCCCCCAAAAGAAAATAGCCTTCCCCAACGCTTGCCAGCTCACTGGTGGCTCTTGCTGCAATAAGCGCCTTAGGGCATCGAGATCAGCAGGACTTTCAGAGCGTGCCATTTGGAATAAGCGTCGCTCATGAATCTTTGCTTTTGCCAGCGCTGTGCCCAGGCTGTCGTCATTTTCAGCGCTGCTTTTCAGTTGTGTTAGAAAATGCACAACACGTTTCCATTGATCTGAGGGTGGCACCTGTAAGCGATAAAATGCAGGCACCATATCCAGTTCTTGCCGGGGCACGCGGCGTAAATCAGCTTTCTGTCCAGGCGTCAATTTTTCATACTGCTGTTTCAGCGTTTGTAATTGCTCACCAATATCTTGCGGACTCATGCAGTTTCAGCCTCCTTCGTCGCCGATGCTGGATTCAGCTTGTTTAACGCACGTCGTAATAGTCGCTCACTTTCTGCTAAGGCCTTGAGCATTTTAGGTTCTGTAAGGTTTTGGTATGGTTGAGTTACTTCTTCGAAAATTCGTGTTGCGAGACTGGCTAGCCGATCAAAAAATCGCTGTTTTTCCGGTATGAGTTCATTCCAGTCCACTTGCTGAAGTCGGCTGTAGATAAAATCCTCGCTATCCAGATAAAACCGCGCTTCTGCGTTTGCACTTAAATCCAGCTTGGGCAGATTTGCTTTTTTTCCGAATTCGCGCAAAGTCCACGACAGTTTCCCTTTAATATCCATTGCATAATTAATCAACTGCTCAAGATTCTGCATGTTTTCATCCCATCCACTCGCGAGAGAAAGCAACTCATGACGGCGTTGAATGATCGATGCTTGTTTGTTTTTATAACCACCGACAATTAAATGAAGCGTTCTATGGTGGAAGACTTCTTGAAAGTGTGAGATCACCAACGCAGGTACATGACCTTGTTTATCGGTTAGCTTGTGAACCAGCAGTTCATTGAGATATGTCCAGGCAGGTTCACTTCTACGAAAAGAAAGATAGAACTTTTTATTTTGCTTCGGTTTAACGATAAAAGGACTGTGCGGATGTTGCCAAAAACCGTCCACGGTATAATTAAATTTCTCTTTTTTAAATCCAATGCACTGACCCGCCTCATTCCATAACAGCTCCACCTTTGCAGGTTGCCAGAACAAACCACGTAACAGCCCAATTTGATGAGCGTGGATTGTGCTTTTCTCGGCAATGGGATTAATCCAAACAGGTAGATCTTCCTTGATGTTTTCAAGGTGTGGTAATGAAGCAGTTAGGTACTCTCGGTTGAGCACATTGAACCATACGGTTTCACGTAGGGAATTACCTCTAATCAAGGTTGTAAGCGGTGCTTCGCCACGTAACCCGCCTTTAAAACCACCACCGAAACTAGGGCAGTTTACGGCTTGATTAAATAAAGCGATGGCCGCCCATGCCGCAGGAACTGCTGTAATTTCGCCTGCGTCGTTGAACAATGCATGATTATTGCCCTCAGGCAGACCGGCAAAGAGCTTTTGTACCGGTGTTGCATCCTTGGCGGATACCCCTCGCGTTTGCATAAATGGGTGTGTTTCGTGTCGCAGATCAAACATATCTACAAACGGGGCTATACCTGCCTGAAACTCCTGCTCTGTGAGCGGTTTCGCAAGTCGTTCGCGGAGCGTATGTTTGTTATCAGGCAAAAACAGAACTTGCACTAGACAAACCAGCATTTGCAGTGTTGCCAGCTCTATGTCATCGCGGTGAAAGCGGATAGCCAGTTCGGGATTTTCCTGGCATAGCAAAGTTTGCAGCGTGATTCCTGGCATGTCAGCACTGCTAACGGGTATCCAGGGGGCTGTGAGAAGGTTCATAAAGGAGCTTCCTGTCAATCCTTGCTGGCTTCTTGAAAACTGCGCACCTCTGACACGGTAAGGATGTCTCCAAAATTATCTTGAACGGCTACCTGCTCAAGCTCTTCACGCAAGCTACGCAATCGTTGCAAGGTATAGGCATGGCTGCGCATTGCTTCTTTATGAAGAAATTCAGCCTGTTCTAGCGTCGATATTGCACTATTGAGAATTTGATCGTTCATGGCATCCTTCAAATATTTTGTCCAACAAATTATAAGGGTAGGGTAAGAAATAAAATATTTCAAGAGTTGAAGCTTAATAGCCTGACGATAAAAAATTCTGACATCTTTCGTTATACTTCGTGTTCCTCGTCCTAGCGGGGATGTACCGAGTTGAAGCTTCATGCGAAAGCTCAAAAGAGTACTTTCCTCATATTTGTGGGGATGGGCGGGGTTTACCCGCCCGGTTTCCCATCACGTGCTATCCTTCTTAGGCCCATTGATCGGTTATAGACGTACTCATACTGGTCACTTGATGTAGCCCATTGATCGACCAGCACTGGCGACATCTCCAAAAAATATCGTTTGATCGTTATATCCTTTGGATCAGGACTATCCTGAAGATCTTTTTGCCAGCTACTTGGTACAGGAATACCATTGAGATTTAGTTCTTCCTGCCATTGCCAGTCGTCAAGTTCATCAAACTGGGTACCGTCCAAAAAGCACTGTTTACCGTGGTGGCGCTGAAATACGAACACCATCAGATTCATTTCACCGTCCCGAGTCATCGCTGCTGCGTGTTCTTCGTCATCCGGGAAATTCAGAGCTTGTTTAGCAAGCCACTGACCAGAGTAATACTTACCGTCTAAGGCTTCTGAAAATTGCTGGTATTCTTGCTGAATATCAATGGGTTCATCTGGCCATGCATCTTCTTGATAAACTTTTTTTATCCAGTCGCGAAATGCCAGAGGAAAAACCGCCTTTTTCTCACGTTCAAGCAACCGGTGCGTTCGCCACAGAACACGACGATTAAGCAGTATTTTGCGCTCGGTTTTTGCGCCATATAACACTGCATGTAAACCATAATCGTCGCTGTCAGGTACCAACACCGTACATTGTGTTGTCTCCCCCAGAGGTCGGGGGCGAGCGTGTCGATGTAAACGACCCAGGCGCTGAAACAGCAAATCGACAGGGCATATTTGCGTAACCAGCCAATCGAAATCCAAGTCAAGGCTTTGCTCAACGACTTGAGTTGCTACCAGAATGCGACCTCCTGGCGCAGCGCTTTTGCCGTAGTTACACAACACTTGCGATTCAATGTTTTGGCGATCCTTGAACCGAAAACGAGCATGGAATATGTCAAGTGATATAGATAGATTTCGTGCGTGTAATTCTGTTGCTAAACGTTGCCAGAGGATTTGCGCATCGTTGACCAAATTACAGACGATGGCTACTTTGCCGCCTTTCTTGGCGGCTTCAATAATCTGTTCAATAAGATTTTCGTCAGGCAATAAATCTTTGCTAGTTGCCAGCTTGAACTGAACTGTACGAACTGATGGTGTCGGTGCACTGCCCATGTCCAAACATGTGGGCATATTGCCAGCGTGCAGAACTTGTGGGTAAGCCTCCGATACTTCCGGTGAAGCCCCACTTTGCCAAGCATTTAACAAGCGTTCTTTAATCGCTTCTGGCAAGGTAGCCGATAGCAAGACAACGCTACCGCCTGCTTTGGATTGCTCCTTCAATAGCATCGTCAACAGTCCGTACATATACCAGTCATATGCATGGATTTCATCAATTATTAATACGCTTTTACGTACACCGAGAGTACGAACAAAGTTGTGTCTGATCGGTAATACTGAAAGCAATACTTGGTCAATGGTGCAAATCCCAATCTGTCCCAAAAACACACGCTTTCGGCTCGCGGCAAGCCATTCGCTGCACTGACTCAATGCCTCTTCTCTACCTTGTGCTGTCCGTTGTCGAGCCGTTGCTTTGAGCTGTTCAAAATCCTGATTAAAACGCGCCTTGCCGTGCGCTAATACAATATCTTGAACCGTGTCGGTAAAAAGGCTGGGGCCAATACCATTCTGTATAAAACGGTTCAGCATGGCGTTGCTGGTGGCTTGAGTTGGCAGAGCGAAAATAAGACTATCTGCAAAACCTTTGGCGAGTAGATGCGATGCGTAAGCCAGTGCTGCTTCGGTTTTGCCAGAACCAGTAGGTGCTTCAATGAGGGTAAGGCCTGGTTCGACTGGTATCTGATCGACTAGAGTCTGTACGCCGCGTGGCGTTAGATTTGGGAATATCCTCATTCCACCTTGCACAAGCGCTGGCCGATAAATGCCGAAATCGCGTAAGGCACGTTCTGCAATGTTGCGTCGTGATTTTAGATAATCCGCTAGATCATCAGTCTGCTCAGTCTCGTAACAAAAATATTCGCCGTGTTCACCTGTATTGGAGCCTATCCAGTCGGCTACGCTGCAAAATCCAGCTAATAGGCTGTGGTCTAAGTGTGGTGGTTCTTGGAGAGGATTGATACCGACCGGTTTTAGATAAAGATCGCGTAACGAATTTGTCCATGCGATTCTTGCTTGGCTGTCATGTTTTATAACATCTGGTGATGCAAAACCGGTTGTCTTAACCTTTTTATCTGCAGTGCTGCCGTGATGACTGGCAACCGCTTTCATCCAGTCAATCGCATCATAATTATATTCATTGAAACTATAATCTTGGCTTTCCTTCGTGAACCAGACATATCCAGCAGCACCATGATTGAATTGCTCATCAAGGTTATGCTGTTTTTCAAAATCGGGTTGCAGATGTCGAGCAGCATGCGGTGCTTTCCACTGAAAGCGTACGTCAAACTTGCCAAGATCGTGCAGGCCAATGAAAAAGAGAAGCCAGGCACGTAATGGCTCAAAATCAAGATTTGCCGCTCGAACTAATAAATCTCGCAGAGCTCGGTCTTTTTGTAGCCAGCAATCAGCCACCGCCGCCACATCCAAAGAGTGATAAACCAAAAGATGCCACTGGGGGCCGTCCTCGTTGTCGGGCCGGGCCTTGCCCCAGCAACGAAAACAAAACGTTGATCCATGCAGATCATCTCCATAGAACATGAAACTGCAGCGTTACAGCTGAGCTGCAGGTACTGAAATTGCCGGTGCGGCAGGGTACAAGATGGCTGAAAACAGCCTGATTTAGTAGCGGGGGTGGCCTGGACAGTGTGAGCACAGTCTCAAAGCATAAGTGAACACTGAACAATCCCAAAGTATTGCTCAGTCGATTTCGGTCAGTCTGTGATGTTCATCACAAAATTATAAATTTTCCCTGTTACATCTAGAAACACTTTGTTACTACTCCTGAAAAGCTTTCGTTGGCTCTGTCGCCTTAATCTATCTCCACCTTGTTCAACAACAGATGACGGAGATGATGAAATGAAAACAGGAACTAAAGTCGTTTTAGGTTTTTTGCTGGTGTAGGTATGGCGACTGCCGTGACGGTTACCGCTGCCAATAAAGCCTTTGGCGAGCATGGCTTTCATGGCGAACGGATGATAAATCGGGTTGAGCAGAAGCTTGATCTGGATCAGACGCAGTCCGAGCAATTGCAGCAGTTGATCAGCAAAGTGCAGACCATGCGCGAAACGTGGCGCGAGCAGCGCGATGAGAACATGGCGATGGTGCGTGATCTGATCGCCGAACCGACCCTTGATCAGCAACAGGTACTGGCGCTGGTCGAAAGCAAAACGGATGAAATCAAGGCGCAAGCGCCTGAGGTTATTGCCGCTGTAGCTGCATTTTCCGACAGCCTGAGCGCCGAGCAGAAACAGGAAGTGCTGGATATGATGGAGCGCCGCATGGAACATCGGAAGGGAGACCGGAAAGGCCACCGGATGGGACATCATTCTGATCGGCACTAGTCTTAATGTTTAGCAGCCTTGCTCTCCCGTCATGGGAGAGCCCTTTTAAGAAGGAGATAAATTGATGATATTGGCAAGTCATAGGCATGCGGCTCAATGGATGGGTGCAGGAACCAGTGTGTCCCGTGAGACGGGCGGCTGGTTGCGCTGGCCCCGCTTTAAAACGCGCTGGCATAAAGCCAAAACAGCGACAGTCCGACAGCAGGCGACACCGGTAGCGCAGCCCTCTGAGCCTGTCGATACGTCGGCAGTTCCCGCTGCGCAAACTGACTATCGTGGCCCGATTATCAGCATGCCTGCTACCAGCCAGCAGTCGTTGGCACCATTTTCCCTGCCCGCTATGCTGGCAAGCGCGGCTGCCTCTGCGACGGGTTCCGGCGCTGAAGCCGATGCAGGCAGCCCTGCCGCTGATTCGGATAACGACCAGCCAGGCTGTCGCCGCAGACGGCTGCGGTTTTTTCATTGGCGTAAGCGTTCCAGTAAGCCGCCCCGTGCTGAGCGTTTGCCGCGACATCTGCGTCGGGTCGCCAAACGCTTGCAACTGGATGCGCAACAACGCCAGCAATTAGTCGAGCTGGTCGGTCAGTTACGTGCCTTGCGGGGCGAATTTGTCCAGCGTGGCAATGCGGAAACGCAACAGTGGATGGACTTGCTGAGCAGCGAGCGCTTCGACAGCGAAGCTGCCATGCAATTGATGCGCGGACACGGTCGCTGGTGGGAGGAAAAGCTGGCGGAGCTGATCATGCAATATGCCGCCCTGCACGACAGCTTGCAGGCCGAACAGCGCGAGCGGCTGATACAGGGACTGAGCCGGATGCTGCAACCGAAACGGCGGCGGTTTTGATTGCTGCGTTTGCGCCTGAGTCGCATAATCCGGTGCTGTTCAACACGCACGTTTAGACTATGCACCGGATTTTGATTATTGACGACGACGAGCGGCTGGCCGGGCCGCTGGCGGATTATCTGCGCCGCTACGATATGGAACTGACCAGCGCCACTCACCCTGATGAGGGACTGGCCCTGCTGCGTGAACACACGCACGAGCAGGCTTTCGAGCTGGTTATTCTGGATGTGATGCTGCCGGATCGGGACGGTTTTCAAGTCTGCCGCGAAATCCGTCGCGACAGCGATATCCCGATTATCATGCTGACCGCGCGCGGTGAGGTGATGGACCGGATCGTCGGGCTGGAACTGGGCGCGGACGACTATCTGCCCAAGCCTTTCGAGCCGCGTGAACTGGTCGCCCGTATCCAGAATATTTTCAAACGCAGCCAGAGCACGGGACATGAGCGTGATGTGCTGCGTTTTGAGGGGCTCGAACTGGATCTGACACAGCGTCAGGTGCAAGTGCAGGGCAAACCGGTCGAATTGACCAGCATGGAATATCAACTGCTGGAACTGCTGGCGCGTAATGCCGGCAAGAATTTCAGTCGCGATGAAATACTCAATCAGCTCAAGGGCGTCGATGCAGAAGAGATTTTCACCCGCTCGGTGGATATTTTAATCAGTCGTCTGCGGCAAAAACTCAAACCCACGCAATACATCAAAACAGTCTGGGGCTCCGGCTACTGTTTTGTCGCTCCGCGCCGCTGACAAATCAACATGACTGCTTCTGCCAACACCCCGACACGCCGCAACTGGCTGGCCCGTCTGCGTTACTCGCTGTCGGCCCGGTTGCTGGCGTTTTTGTCGTCATTGCAATCGTGTTGGTGCTGATCCTGAGTACAGCCTTCGGACTGGCATTTCAGCGCCAGTTTCGTGACAGTATTCAACCGCATATCGTGCAGTATCTGGAATATGTGCTGCGCGATATCGGTGATCCGCCTTCGCTGGAGCGCGCCCAGGCTTTGGCGCAACGCCTGCCTATCGAGATTTATCTGCGCGGACCGGGCGGAGACTGGTCATCCAGTCCACGGCCGCTGGATCTGAGCCGCTTTCATGACTGGCATGCGCGCCAGCAACGCCCCTGGATTCGTGGCAAGGTACGGATCGCCGATGATGAACGTGGCCGTTTCCTGATCCATGTCCGCAATGGCGATAGTGATATCTATCTGGTTTCACAGGGGCGTGACAAGCGCCGTCACGGCGGGACCTGGGTTGGGGCGGGCGCGATCTCAGTCCTGCTGTTGCTGCTGCTGCTGTGCTACTGGGTGATCCGGCGGCTGTTCCAGCCGATTGCCATCATTCAGGACGGCGTGCGGCATATTGCAGCCGGCGATCTGGCCCATCGGGTGCAGATCAAGCGACGCGATGAACTGGGCGATCTGGCCGCCAGTATCAACAGTATGGCGGGTGAGCTGGAAAAAATGCTGGAGGCCAAACGGCAGTTGCTGCTGGCTATCAGTCATGAACTGCGTTCGCCGCTGACACGGGCCAAAGTCAATACGGCGTTACTGGAGCAAAGTAGCGCCCGTAGTGCGCTGGAGCAGGATCTCAAGGAAATGGAGGTGTTACTAGGGGAGTTGCTCGAATCAGAGCGGCTAAGCGGTCGCCACAGCGTGCTTAATCTGCAACCGGTAGCGGTGAACGCTCTGCTGGATGAGGTTATCAGCGAGCACTTTAGCCACAGTCAACTGACTGTCGGGCACTGCGAGGAGGATTTATATCTCCTGCTGGACCCGGTGCGGATCAAACTATTGCTGAAAAACCTGCTCGATAATGCGTTGCGTTACAGTCCGCCTGAGCTGCCACCCAGTCTGAAGTGTCAGTTTGATGGCAAAGAGCTGCAGTTGCTGATACAGGACCAGGGCCCCGGCATTGCGCCAGAGCATCTGCCGCATCTGACCGATCCTTTTTACCGGGTCGATCCGGCCCGCCAGCGCAAGACCGGCGGTTACGGGCTGGGTCTGTATCTGTGCCGGGTCATTGCCCAGGCGCACGGCGGCACGCTAACTATCGACAGTACGCCAGGGCAGGGCACGCGTGTCACCGTCACGCTGCCGGTCGGCAACAATGAATCAGAAGCTGTTTAGTGGGCTGCTTTTTGTTTTTCACCACTGGATTCCCGCCTGCGCGGGAATGACGAGGGTGAACGCGGGAATAGTGTGTTCGGTTTAGGCCAGTGCAGCCCGCCATAAAGGAGCGACAACAATATTCAGCTTGCTGTGGGCTTCTCTGAGGGCGGCTTCAGTCTGGGCGGGACTGGGTGCGTGGGCGAAAATAAAACCCAGATAACTGCTGCCTTCCGGCAGGGGCACCAGTTCGTAGCCTTCGCGTACTGACAGCACGATATCCTCGATATAGGCCACCCGTCGCGCTGCGCTCAGACCCTCGATCCGGCGCAGAATGCCGGCTTGCGGGATCGGAATCATCAATACGCCTGCGCCGCCTTTTGCGGACTGTAAATCCAGCGGCTGGCCACTGGCCTGGGCCAGTACCAGTTCTTCCAGACTGTAGCCAGTGCCGAACTGCAGCAGGCGTGCGCAGAGTCCGCCGATGGTGCGGGCCGCCACCTCCAGCAGCCATACCCCCGCCGCGTTAATCCGGCATTCAGCATGCACCGGGCCATGCCGCAGCCCATAGGCGCGGCAGGCAGCGGCAATCTGTTGCTGCAATGCGGTCTGGATCGATATGGGAAGGCGAGTCGGGGTAATGTAATAAGTCTCTTCGAAAAACGGCCCGTCCAGCGGATCGGGTTTGTCGAAAATCGTCAGAATTTGCAGTTCATCAGCGTGCAGTAAGCCCTCGACAGCGACCTCCTGGCCGGGGATAAAAGCCTCGACCAGAAGATGACTGCGCTCGAACGCATCGCTGACGCGGCGAAGAATGGCCTGGATACGGCTGGCCGCGTGTTGTAACTGGTCTGCATTATCGGCCCGGATGACACCCTGGCTGGCGGCCAGCGCCAGTGGTTTGAGCACACACGGATACGTCAGTTGCTGCAGTTGTGGTGGTAGCGGGTGATTCAGATCAAGCAGCCGGTGCGCCGGCACCGACACACCTGCCTGAGCCAGACAGGTACGCGCCAGATCTTTGCGGCGGGCGATGCGCACCGCAGCGGGCGGGTTATAAGGCAGTCCCAGCTGTTGCGCGAGTGCGGCGGCAAGTTCGGTGCTGGCATCATCGGTGCCAATAACCGCTGCGAAAGGACGCACCTGATGTACTGCGGTCAGTACGGCCAGCGCCTGTTGCTGCTGGTCAAAATCGATATGCAAACCCTGGGCGTAGGCGCTGATGATGGAATTGGCACTGTCGGACGCAATCAGTACGTCCATCTCCAACCGCTCGGCAGCGGCCAGAAACGGCCCGGTGCGATAGCTGGCATGGGGCGCAATAATCAGCGCCCGCGGGCGTTGCTCAGGGCTGTGTGTCAATAAGCACCACGTCAGGATGCGCCGCAACCGGCACAACCACCGGAACCGCCCACGCTCTGGAACACATTTTTGAACACAAAGCTTTCGTTCAGGCCTTGCTGGGCAAAGTCGATGCTGCAGCCGCTCAGATAATTCAGGGCAATCGCATCCACCACCAGCTTGAAACCGTCACCGTGCAGAACGGTATCGAGCGGGGTGATGTCTTCGGCATAGGTCATGCTGTAGCTCATGCCGCCACAGCCGCCACCCATGACAAAAATGCGGATACCGCTGAACGGCTGATCGCTGGCTTGCATTAGTGCCCGAAACCGCTCGGCGGCAGTGGGACTGACGTCGATGTCTTCGCTGCTGATGTCGCGCACGAACGGTGGTATGTCGGCAGCAGCGCCCATTTGATGGCTGACTTGTTGGCCGACTTGTTGAAATGATTCACTTGGCATGATCGAATTCTCCGTAATGGTTGACTATGATCTACTTTCTCGGCTAACAATAAGACCATCGAATCAATGATAGTCTTATAGGATAGCCGCAATGGCCCGTAAAGTTTTTTGCCTGGTACTGCAACACGAAGCCGAAGGGCTGGAACGTCCGCCTTATCCCGGTGAGATTGGACAACGTATTTACCAGAATATCTCCCGCGAGGGCTGGCAACAGTGGTTGCAGCGCCTGGCTGCCATCATGAACGAAAACCGCCTCAGTACCGCCGACCCGAAAACCCTGGAAGTGATCGAACAGCATATGCTGGGGTTCCTGTTCGGCGAGGGCAATCTTGGCCAGTTGCCGGGCGGTTTTACGCCGCAGGGCAAAAGCAAGTAAGCCGGTCGTATTACATCTGACCTGTTTTCGAACGGTATGACCCCAGAATTATATGACTTATGTTATCACCGCCGCCTGTATCGATATTAAAGACGGCAGTTGTGTCGATGTCTGTCCGGTCGACTGCATTTATCAAGGGCCAAGAATGCTGTATATCCAGCCGGATGAATGCATCGATTGTGGTGTCTGCGAGCCCAGTTGTCCGGTCGAGGCCATTTTCAGCGAGGTCGATCTACCGGCTGAGCTGGACGATTATCTGACGATCAATCGGGAATTTTTCGAACCGGCTGTGAGTGCGCTGGGATCACCGGAAGGTGCCGCGGCAGCAGGGCCGCAAGCGCTGGATCATCCTCGTGTGGCGGCCAGTCCGCGTCGTGTCCCCGAGCCAGAATAAAAGCACTTAATGGGTAAGCTGTTCAACTGGCTTTTTTCGAATACGGCTTTTTGATGCTGGCGGCGTCCCGTGGTCGCGGCTGCGGCTTGTCCTGAGCGCTGTCCGGGTTGGCATTCGGGCTGGCATCTGGGCCTAAGTCTGAATCTGATCCTCCCGGAAGATTAAATTCTGCCTCAATAGCATCTTCGACCACGACCGGCGCGCTGGCCGGGACGACTTTTTTGCGTCGAAGCAGGCGGAACATACCGCTGCGTTTTTGCAGTCTGGCCTCGGCTCGTGCTGCACCGCGCCCGCGCAATGAGTGGCGGATGCGTTGCAGCCAGTTGGCGAATTTCTGCTCATAGGCATCCTGCGCGTCCGGGCTCATGTCGGAATAGACATAAGCCAGCGCCGCTCCGATTACGATCAGATTACCCAGAAAAACGATAAACGGCTGAAAGAACGCAATCAGTAATACAGTCAGAGCGATCAGCAGGTAATGCTTCCAACGCATGGGGTCCTCCAGCCGGACAGGTCGCTACTTTGGCGGTCGTCTCGATATACATCAGCGTGATACGTTATCCCATTATAGTCTATCCTGGCTGGATGACAGCCTGCGCTGCAGCGGATTTCAGCCTGGCTTGACCGGGGTAAATGACAGACCACCAAATGCTTGTTCATTGGGAGTGATTTCGATCAGGCCGACATTGACCCGCCAGGGGGCGTCCAGCGCATACATGATGGCATCGGCAATATCCTGTGACTGCAGGTTCTGAATGCCGGTATCTTTGACTTTCTCGCGGGTTGTTGTGTCATCCAGGGCGGCGTCGAAGAATTCGGTATCCACCCGGCCAGGGCAGATTTCAGTAACCCGCACCCCGCTGCCGCGCAATTCCAGCCGCAGATTCTGCGACAACAAATGCACCGCGCCCTTGCTGGCACCGTAAATCGACGAGGTGATCGGATACAAGCCTGCGACCGAGCCGATATTGACGATATGGCCGCGCTGGCGCTCGATCATGCCGGGTGTCACAGCGCGCAGCACATGAAACAACGAGGTCACATTGGTACTGATAGTGGTATCGACGTCTTCAGAACTGGCCTGAAACAGACCGGAAATGCCGCGCCCCAGCCCGGCATTATTAACCAGAATATCGATTTCCAGATCTTTCAGCGCCGCATTTAACGCAGCCTGATCACGCACATCGACACTGTGGCAGATACAGCCGGTGTCATGGGCCAGCGCCTGCAGGCGGTCCAGCCGTCGGGCCAGTGCATGCACTTGAATACCGCGCGCCGCCAATGCCCGCGCGGTGACATCGCCAATGCCGCTGGAAGCGCCGGTTACCAGCGCTGTTTTATAATCGTTTAAAGCCATGATGGATAGTCCTCTTGAGTCGTGGTCTGTAATCTTTTTATGTGAATACCGGTTACTGCGAATCCCGCAGTTCCTGCAACAGGGCGACACTGCCGGAAGTCCCCAGTCGGTCCGCGCCCGCGTCGATCATTTTAAGCGCGTCAGCCAGACTGCGGATACCGCCGCTGGCTTTTATTTTGGCCTGGTTGCCAACGACGGCGCGCATCAGTCTGACATCGGCCAGAGTAGCACCCCCGCTGCCGAAACCCGTCGATGTTTTAACATAATCGATGCCACTTTCCAGGGCAATTTCACAGGCTGTTCGCTTTTGTGTGTCGGTCAGATAGCAGGTTTCCAGAATAACCTTGCTGACACAGTCGTGTTCGCGGCAGAGCGTTACCAGCTCGGATAGTTCTTGCCGGACAAGCGCATGAGCGCCGGCTTGCAGCGCCCGCACATTGAGCACCAGATCCAGATCCTGTGCCCCCTGCCGGATAGCATCGCGGGTCTCGAAGAGTTTGACCGCGCTGCGATTCTGGCCCAACGGAAAACCGATCACCGTACCCAGGCGGACAGGGCTACCGGCCAGGCGCGGGCGGCAGTTCGCCAGTTCGGCCGGATTGACCATGACCACGGCAAAGCCATGCTGCAGCGCTTCCGTGCACAGTTTTTCAATGTCCGCTGGCGGGCCAAAGGCTTTCAGAAACGTGTGCTCGATATAACTCGCCAGTTCGTGTGCTTGTAGCTTCATCGGGGTTTGTTCCAGGGGCAGGAATGGGTTTAGGTTTGGGGCAGGGGCGGACGCCGGTTGAACCAGGGCTGTGCCTGTTCCAGCTGGGCCGCCAGTTGGAATAATACATCTTCCCGACCATACGCCGCGCCAAAATGGATACCGATGGGCAGACCGTCACTGCTCCAGTGCAAAGGCACCGACATGGCCGGGCAGCCGGTAACATTATATAAAGGTGTGTATGGCATGACGGCGGTCATGCTGGTCAGATACTGATCCAGGTCTTCGGCCATCATGTCGATGGTGTGCAGCGGCAGCGGCGGCTGGGTCATGGTCGGGGTAAGGATCAGATCATAGTGCTGGAAAAACTCCCCCAGACGGCGACCGACAACATGGCAGGTCTGGACCGCACGGGCATAGTCGGCACCGCTGTAACGGGCGCTGGATTCGCGGCATAACCAGGTAACGCGTTCCACATCCTCCGCTGAAGGCGCGCGGCCGAGTGCCTGCCAGCGCAGATCGAGAGCATTGCGCAAATTACTGCTGATGATTACCCAAAGCGCTTCCTGCAGGGCGGCGAAATCATACTCGAAATGCGCTTCGACCACCGTATGTCCCAGTGCTTCGCATAATTCGGCGGCCTGCTGCTGGCCCTGCCGACACTCGGGATGGAGTGGGAAATCCTGCGGCGGGCGGCTGTCGAGCGCAATTCGCAGCGCGCCGGGCGGACTGTCGAGCGCTGTCAGATAGGGCTGCGTCGGTGGCGGTGCATGATAGGGGTCCCCTGGTGCCGGGCCATGGGTCAGGTCCAGCAGGGCGGCGCTGTCACGCACACTGCGGCTGACGCAATGACCGCAGGCCAGTCCGCTCCAGCCTTCACCCACATCCGGGCCCATCGGGTTGCGGGCGCGACTGGGTTTAAGTCCAAACAGGCCGCAGTTGGCAGCGGGCATACGGATAGAACCACCACCATCTGTGGCATGTGCCAGCGGGACAATACCCGCCGCGACGGCAGCTGCTGCGCCACCACTGGAACCCGCAGCACTCAGCGCCGGATTCCACGGGTTGCGGGTGGGACCGTGCAGCGCAGGCTCGGTTGCCATGGCAATGCCCATTTCCGGGGTATTGGTTTTACCGAAGATGACCAGACCGGCATCTTTATAGCGCTGGGTTAGCGTGCTGTCGTGATCCGGGATGAAGTCGGCAAATAAACGGCTGCCATTGCTGAGTGGTGCGCCGGCGTACAGTAAATTCAGATCCTTGAGTAAAAACGGTACACCGCTGAGGGTGCTGGCGGGCAGCGTTGTGGCCAGTGTGGCGGCGGCATCATCATACAATTTATACACAATGGCGTTCAGCTGGGGATTAAGCGCCTCGGTGCGCTCAATCGCAGCGTCCAGAACCTCGCGCGGGCTGATTTCGCGCTTGGCGATCAGCTCTGCCAGCGCAATGCCATCATAGTTTTCATACTCACTGAACACCGACATAGCGGATCTCCCGGAAATAAATAGCGTGTGATTATGTGTTGTCCCGTCATGCTGATCAGGCTGTAGTAGCTGACAGGTCCGCGACGAAAAAAAGATACGGAGCAATATCTTGCCAGATCAGGCCGCATGATGCGAAGTCTGCACAATAGTGCAAATGTTTTATTTTGTTTTTTTATGTTTTATTTTCATATTTGAGCAAAAATTGAGATTGTTGGCAAAATACTCTATTGTCTGCAGTATTCGATAAAGAGGTATTACTGGCGCTATGTTTTCCGAAGCCCTGTTGGCTTCCGTCCAATTGATTCTGGCGTTTGACCATGAACTGGTGGCCATTGTGGTGCTATCGCTGCAGGTCAGCCTGCTGGCGGTCGCGCTGGCCACGCTTATTGGCTTGCCGTTGGGCGCACTGGTCGCGGTGTTCCGGTTTCCGGGGCGTGGCTTGCTGGTGGCACTGCTGAACGCCTTGATGGGCTTGCCGCCGGTGGTGGTCGGGCTGGTGGTGTATCTGCTGTTATCGCGAGCCGGGCCGCTGGGGCCATTGGGCCTGTTGTTCACGCCCACAGCGATGGTAATTGCCCAGTGCATTCTGGTGACACCCATTATTGCCGCGCTGACCCGGCAGACCGTTAATGATTTGCGCGATGAATACGCCGAGCAGCTGCAATCGCTGGGGTGTCGCCGCGATCCGTGCCAACGCTGCTGTGGGACAGCCGCTTCAGCCTGCTGGACCGCAGTACTGGCCGGATTTTTGGCCGTGCCAGCGCAGAAGTGGGTGCGGCCGCGATTTGTTGGCGGCAATATCAATCATGTCACGCGGGCATGACCACTATACCATTGCGCTGGAAACCAGCGCAAGGGCGAACTGGCGCTGGCGCTGGGACTGGGACTGATTCTGCTGACATTAGTACTGGCGATCAACATGCTGGCCTTTGTTTATCCAGAGCATGGCGCAGCGGGTACAGGGATATGATGCACCAGCAACGCAAACAACGCAGGTACGGACAGATTATTGCAGCAGCTATAGCAGCCAGGGGGTTTTACCCTTGCGGGTGCGGGGCATTGGCTTCAGTCGGGCCGGGCAGGCGCTGTTGGACGCGGTCTCACTGACCCTGGACGCCGGTTCCACAGCACCTTGATCCTGGGTCCGAATGGTCGGGAAAAGCTTATTGCTGCGGGTGCGTCATGGTCTGTTGCATCCGACGGCGGGTCGGGTGGACTGGAACGGTCAGCCGCTGGAGCAGGCTCGCCGTCACCAGGCGATGGTGTTTCAGCGCGCCCGGTATTGCTGCGCCGTTCCAGGGCGGCGAATATCCGCGGCGCTGGCCGTGCGGGCGTGCCACGGCAGCGCCAGGCCGAACTGACCGCTGAAGCGCTTGAGCTGGTCGGCTTGGCGCACTGGCCAATCGTCCGGCTCGCGTGCTGAGTGGTATGAGCAGCAGGCGACTGGCACTGGCCCGCGCCTGGGCACTACGGCCGCAAAGGCTTCTGGATGAACCCACCGCCAGTCTGGACCCGGCTGCCGTGCGTATCATTGAACGCGGTTGGGCATTATCCGGGCAGCCGGCACGAAAATCATCATGACCAATTCACGACCAGCCTAGTCCGCCGGCTGGCAGACGATATTGTGTTCCTGCACCGCGGCCAACTGCGAACACACCCCCGCGGCAACGTTTTCTGCTAAACAGCCCGACAGCGCACCGGCACGCTTTTCTGGCCGGCGAACTGCTGGCCTAAAGCGCAAACGATCCAACTGTCATTCCCGCGCAGGCGGAAATCCAGCAACATTCCGCTGAAACGGTGGGTACCTGCCAGGCAGCTTTTTTGCACACGCAAGCAATGGCTAAATCTGTAGCCCGGATAAAGTGAAACGGCATCCGGGAATCTTAAATTGCAGGTAACTCAGGCCATTATCGTATCCACACATTTACACCCACTCCGTCATTCCCGCGCAGGCAGGAATCCCGTAAAAAGCATCAAATACAACGACAACACGCATCAGGATGGCTGTTTCACCACAAAATCCTGCAACGGTAAAGCGGTGTGGTAGCGCACCCGTCGCAGGGCGAAACTGGACTCTGATACTGGCCACGCTCCGGCACCCGCGTCAGCCGCTCCATCAAAAAACGCTGATAGGCGTCCAGATCAGGCACCACCACACGCAGTAAATAAATCCGCGTCACCGGTCATCAGATAACATTCCATCACTTCCGGGTAAGCACTGACGGCACTTTCGAATACCTGTAATTCAGGCTCGATCTGGCGTTCCAGGCTGACGTGTACAAAAACACTGACCGGCAGACCCACTCTGGCGGCATCGACCAGTGTGGCGTAGCGTCGGATCACACCGTGCTGTTCCAGCAATTTGACCTGACGGGCGCAGGGCGAGGGCGACAGACCAACCCGCTCGGCCAGCTCGACATTCGACAGACGGGCATCATTTTGTAGTTCCTGCAAAATACGGAGATCCGTGCGGTCTAATTGAAGATTGGTCATTTACGTAAAAATATCTAAAAACTTTATAAAAGTGCTAAATACATAATGTTTAGTGGGTAATGGATCACCAGCGCTTTGGGCTTATAATCATGCTCAATACAATCACTTTGGAGGCGTTCACCATGAATGCAGCGATACCGCTCGCAAACTGGCAGGATGGGCAGGAAGACTGGAGCGAGAGCGGGTGGAAATGGCTGAACTGATGGCTTATATCCTGATGAATACGGCCCGAACGTGCCCGTACCCTGCTGGGTGAGCTGCATGCCTATCTGAGCGCCAGCAGGTAGCGCCACCACCAGACCTGAACACGCCGTATCGAATTCGGTGCCTGTCACTGAACAACCGGCTTACCCCGGCGATATCGACCTGGAACAGCGGATCGAGAATATTATTCGCTGGAATGCGATGGCGATGGTGTTGCGGGCCAATGACGCCAATCCCGGACTGGGCGGTCATATCGCCACGTATGCCTCGGCGGCGACCATGCTGGAAGTCGGGTTTAATCATTTTTTCCGCCACCGCAGCGCCGATTATGGCAGGATTTGCTCAATGTACAGCGTGCATGCCTCTATTGGGTATTTACGCACGGGCTTTTCTGGAAGGGCGTCTGGAGTGAGCAGCAACTGGGCAATTTCCGGCGTGAACTGCAAGCCGGAGGCGGTCTGTCCTCGTATCCGCATCCACATAATATGCCGGACTTCTGGCCAGCACCGACCGCGTCCATGGGCTTGTCCACGGTCAGTGCGATTTATCAGGCGCGGTTCGCCCGCTATCTGGAAAATCGCAGTCTGAAACCACGTAATGGCGGCAAAATCTGAATTTCATCGGTGATGGCGAAGCCGATGAACCGGAAGTGCTGGGTACGGTTGCATTGCGGCGCGTGAAAAGCTGGATAATCTGGTGCTGGTGGTTAACTGCAATCTGCAGCGCCTGGACGGCCCGGTGCGGGGCAATGGCAAGATCATCCAGGAGCTGGAGCGGATGCTCTTGGGGGCTGGCTGGGAGGTGCCGAAAGCCATCTGGGGACACCCTGATGCCTTGTTCGTGACGCGATACTCCAGGGCACGCTGTGAACAGCGCATGGACGCCGCGCTGATGGCGATTACCAGATGTACACGGTGTTACCCGGTGATCAGCAGCGCGAGCATTAGGCAGGGCAAATCCGGAATTCACGGAACGATGAAACTCTGTCCGACGAGGAAGTGGTGGACGATCAAACGCGGTGGTTTCGATCACCTGGAAGCCAGGGCGTATGGATCGAAGCGCCAAACACGGCAAACCGTGTGTGATTCTGATCAAAACCGCTTCAAGGGATATGGTCTGGGTGAGAGTGCGGAAGGCCGCAATACCGCCCATCAGAAGAAAAATTTCAGCGCTGAGAATGCTGGCAATCAGCCCAAGGTTTTTGGCATTCGATCAGCCGCGAGCAGGCCGAACTGGGCCGAGTTTTACCACACCGGAAGACAGCCTGAAATAAGAGTATTTACGGGATCGCCGGACAGCGCTGCGTGGTTATTCCAGCTCAGTCGCAGCTCAACTTGTCCGACGCTTAATACGCCCGCGCTGGAAACCTGAGTCCTGCCGAGCAGTAACGGCTACACGACTTGACCACCAGGCGCATGGCCGTCGCGATGCTGAACCCGCCTGCTGCGCGATCCGGCTATCGGGCCGTATATTGTGCCCATCGTGCCGGACGAGGCGCGCGTACTTTCGGCATGGACGGGCTGTTTCTGGCAGACCGGTATTTACGCGCCGGAAGGGCAAAAGTATCAACCGGTGGATGCAGGCACCATCCTGTAGCCGTACAAAGAATCCGCCGATGGTCAGATTCTGAAGAGGGGATCTGCGAGGCCGGTGCGATTGCCTCGTTTCTGGCCGCTGGAACGGCTTATGCCCATCATGGTATTCTACCATCCCGTTTTATATTTATTACTCGATTTTCGGCTTTCAGCGGGTAGGCGATAAGGATCTGGCCTGCGGCGATTCAATGTGCCAGCTTTCTGCTGGGCGGTACCTCTGGCCGTACCACGCTGAACGGCGAAGGTTTGCAGCATCAGGACGGTCATCTGCAGGTCGTTGCCAGCACCGTGCCGAATCTGCTCAGTTACGATCCGGCCTTTGCCTATGAGCTGGCTATTATCGTTCGCGAGGGTATCCGGCGGATACCAGGAACAGGAAAACGTGTTCTATTACATCACGGTGTTGAACGAGAACGTGCCGATGCCCGCAATGCCGGAAGGCGTGGAAGAGGGCATTATCCGTGGTTTGTACCGCTTCTCAGAGGGCGATAATACCTTGCCGCATAAAGCCCATTTACTGGCCAGTGGTGCGATTTTTTATCAGGCGATGGAAGCGCAGGAACTGCTCGCCCGCTACGGCGTTGCAGCGGATATCTGGAGCGTGACCAGCTGGAACGAGTTGCGCCGCGATGCACTGGCTACGGAGCGCTGGAACCGCTTGCATCCGGCAGATGAGCCGCGTATGCCGTATATCGCCCAGGTGTTTAAGGATGAACAGGGCGCGTTCGTGGCCGCCTCGGATTATATGAAGCTGCTGCCGCAGAGTATTGCTCACTGGGTGCCGGGTGGTCTGGTCTGTCTGGGGACTGACGGTTATGGCCTGTCCGAGACTCGCCCGACCTTGCGCGATCATTTTGAAGTCGATGCCCGCCATATCGCTTTTGCAGCGCTGTACCGGCTGGCGGAACAGGGCGTGCTGGCGCGTGCGGCGGTAGCGCAAGCTATGTCAGAACTGGCGATCACGCCGGACAAGACCGATCCGATGAGTGTGGATTTCCCCACTATCGGCTGAACATCTTGCGCTGGCTTGCCCCCAGATCAGACTGGATCAGGCCTGCTTGCTGTTGATGATCCGTAGTGCCGGAGCGCGCCGCACAGGCGGCGTGCTGCTGGCGTCAAGCAATTGCTCCAGTGGTTGCGGTCGACCGATGCCGTAACCCTGCACAAAATCCACCCCGATGGTTTGCAGTTGATCGATGATCTGATCATTTTCGACGTATTCGGCAATGGTTTGTACGCCCATAATCTGGGCGATATGGTTAATCGATTGCACCACCGCATGATCAACCGGGTTTTCAGTAAGTGTGCGCACGAAGCTGCCGTCAATTTTCAGGTAATCGACCGGAAACATTTTCAGGTAATTGACCGAACAGAAGCCACTGCCAAAATCGTCCAGGGCGATTCGGCAGCCGCGCTTTCTGAGCGCAGTGATGAACTGGGTGGCCTGCACCAGATTGTTGATAGCGGCTGTTTCGGTGATCTCGAAACAGATATGCTCGGGTGGCACGCTGGAGTTGCTGATTTGTTCAAGGATGAACGCCAGCAGGGTTTTATCGTTCAGTGAGGTGCCGGACAGGTTCAGTGTCATGCTGACACCGGCTTCGCGATTAAAGAGTGTTGCATAGCGTTGCAGGGCGGTGCGGATGACCCAGCGATCAATCGAGGGCATCAGATCGTAGCGCTCGGCAGCCGGTATGAATGCACCCGGCAGAATGATATTGCCGTCACTGTCGCGCAGGCGGATCAGCAGTTCGTAAAATACGGGTTGAGTATCCGTGCTGTTTAGGCGTCGGATGGGCTGGCCGTAAAGGCAGAACTGCTCGTTTTCCAGTGCCTGACGCAGGTCGCAACGCGCTCCAGCTCCTGATGCCGGTGGAATGAGTCATTATCATCCGACTGGTATACGACAACCCGGTTGCGGCCCTGGCTCTTGGCTGCATAACAGGCGACATCGGCCTGGCTCAAAGCAGCCTCCATGTTATCGGTTTCGGCTGATATAGTGGTCAGACCGAGGCTGAGGCCGATTTCATAAATCCGCTCTTTCCAGCTGAACCGGATGTCCTGCACGGCGCTCACGATCTGTTCGGCAATCGTGATGGCTTTGTCCAGCGGACAGTTTTCCAGCAGCAGGCCGAATTCGTCGCCACCGATGCGTGCCAGTGCATCGGTGTCACGTATCCGATGCTTGAGGACATGAGCGATCTGTTTGAGCAGAGCGTCCCCCGCGACGTGACCGGCGGTATCGTTGACGATTTTGAATTTATCCAGATCCAAATAACACAGGACATGCTGTTCCTGTGGCCGGCTCAGCGCCTTTTGCAGTCGTTCCTCGAAAGCATAGCGGTTTATCAGTCCGGTCAGGGCGTCATGTCTGGCCTGATGAGATATTTTACAATTCAGCTCGCGTGCCTCAGTGACATCCTGAAAGACCATCACTGCGCCGTAAATTTTGCCGTCCGAATCACGGATCGGTGCGGCCGAATCCTGCACCGCATAGTGTTCGCCGGTACGACTGATCAGCTGGGTGTGCTCAGGCAGGCCGACGATATGCTGTTTTTCCAGGCAACGCTGGACCGGATTTTCTATCGGACGCAGGGTGGTGTCATCAATAATGACAAATATCTCTTCGAGAGGTTGTCCCTGCGCCTTTTCCAGCAGCCAGCCGGTTAGCGCCTCGGCCACCGGATTCATAAAAACGACACGGGCATTGGCATCGGTTGTAATAACGGCGTCACCGATTGAGTGCAAGGTGACGTAGAGGCGTTCTTTTTCTTCCCAGAGTGCGTTGTCAGCATGTTGACGCTGCACCGCATCACCCAATACGTTAGCAACGCTTTCTAAAAAGCGCGCATCAGCTTCTGTGAACCGGTTGGGTTCTGTGCTATGAGTGCCCAGGACACCGAACGGAACGCTATCAGGGCCGGCGATCGTACAGCTGATCGAGCTTCTGATGCCGTGAGCGCTTTGTGTCGGGCTGCTGAAGCGGGTTTCCTGCTGCAGGTCGGTGACAATAACCGGTTGGCCATGGTTTAAGGTGTAGCCGGCCTGGGTGTTTAGCTCGGCAGTGACTGTCATTTTGCCAACCGCGCTGGTAAGCAAGCCAACACCTGCCCGCATCTGCAGTTTTGACTGCGCCGGGAGATACTCCAACACACTGCTGGAGCTCACATCCAGGGTTTCTGTGAGTAGTGTTGCCGCCTGCTCCAGTATTGTTTGCAGACGGGCACCGGCCAACGCGCGCTGGCCGAGGCGGGCCACAGCAGCTTGTTGGGCGGTGCGCTGATTGAGGGTACGTTCGGCCCGATTTCGTTCGGTGACATCGGCGGCCACGGCCAGAATCCGCTTAACGGTTCCATCGGTATTGTACTCAGCACGTGCTGTCAGCATTACATCGATGGTATCGCCATTCTTTTTCACAAACTGACGCGGAATATCGCGAATATGACCATTCTTATAGACTTGCGGCAGGCTGATTTGCGCTTTCTGACGTGAGTCCTCGGTGACAAAGTCAAGTGCGAATTTTCCAATGACCTCTTCCTGCTGGTAACCCAGGGTGTCCAGCCAGCGCTGATTGACGTCCAGCAAGCGTCCCTGGGCGTCGACCGAGTGCATCATGACCGGGGTATCTTCATACAGCGAGCGATAACGTGCTTCGCTGGCCCGCAAGGCCTGATCATCCTGCAAACGCTGGCGCATGAATATGGCAATCAGCAGTGCCGGCAAAACCGTGACCCCGAGAAAGAGCTGCAGCCAGAGTATAATTTGTGCTGAGGTGGCGGGGGTCGCCAGAGTTAACCAGGGTACGGAGCTAGGGGTAGGCAGAATGATGATCATGGGCAATGGGCCATAACCGTGTACGGTTAATGAAATGGCAATCAGGGAAACCATTGCACCGGCCACAGCACAGCCGAAAAAGCCGAGCCGAAAGGCGGTCCAGATGAGTGCCGGCAGGAGCAGCAGCACCAGTGGTAAGAGGGATTGCGTAAATACCAGGACACTGAGCAAGATGACCAGTACCAGTGTCGTGATTGCCTCCCCCGGAGCTTTCAGCAAAGCTGTAATGTTACTGCGGGTGGCCGTTAATGCCAGTGGCGCAATGATCAGCATTCCCATGGCATCTGCGACCCACCAGGCTGGCCAGACCGCACTGAAATCGGCCCCGTAAGCAGTGTGAATCAACCATGCGCCGGCGCTAGCGCTGAGCGTCGGTGCCAGCAGGCCAGCCAGCGCGGCACCGGTAAGCTGCTGCTGGATAGTCAGACTGGATGTATCGGTGCCACCAAGCAAACGACTAATCAGAAAAGCGCCGGCCAGAACTTCCAGGGCGTTACAGGCCGTAAAGCCAAGCGCCACCCATAACGCATCGCCAAACCATAGATTGGCGGCTACATTAGCGGCCAGACAGCCGCTTAGGTACAAAGGCCATACTCGCCACCGGGCGACCGGCGGTGTTCGCAGCAGCGCAGCTAACAATAATGCATTTGGCGGCCACAGAGCAGCGACATTACCGGCTTCACGGGTCAACTCAATACCAATCATTGCAGCAAGAAAAAGCCCAGGCTGAGCAATAAGGTTTTACTGAGCAGGGCCAGCGGAGTGGCTTGATCTAATGCAGTAAGCTGGGCGAGGCGTGATTGTGTCTGCTGTTCCATAGGAAAAATGCTGTTCCCCCGCAATGTCCTGATGACATCATCCAGCCATCGCACTCACGGGCTAATTAATTAAAGTTACTGTGATTTAAGCAAATTTTATGCCTATTCATTTAAATAGAAGAAAATGTTACCGTTTGTGTCGTGCAGAGCTATCATCATCAGATCGACGATTATGTTTCTGACACGGAAGCCTGGTCTCTGCCGGGAACCAGCAAGGAGTAATCTGCTGGCGAATCGCGCGTGTTAGCACGCGATCCTGACCGCTGAGGCAAGCAAGGGCCACTGGAAACAGTGGCCCTTATTTTATTTTAGAGCGTATTATTTTCCTGGCAGGCGTTGCGACGCTTATTGATGTGGATCAAAATATTTTTTGATTTGTCGTTTATTATGAGCCAATAGCTGATACCGAGGGGGATATGTACAGTGGTACTGATTAATCATTTATTGGGGTTATTGCTGCAACCACAACAGGAATGGCAGGCGATTCGGGATAATCCCAAGTCTATTACGCAGTGCTATCTGGAGCTTATTCTGATCCTGGCCTTGATTCCGCCGTTTGCCGGATTCTATGGCACCACCGAAATCGGCTGGCAGTTGGGCTGGGAGACGCCGGTGAAATTGACAGTAGCCAGCGCGCTGCCGATAGCGATTCTGTATTACCTGGCGATTCTGATTGCGATCTTCCTGGTGGGTAAAGCAATTCACTGGATGGCGCAAACTTACGGCGCCAAACCGACGCTGGCAGATTGTGTCAAGCTGGCCGCGTTCACCGCTACGCCGTTACTGCTGGTCGGCGTGGTTCAGTTTTATCCGGTCTTATGGGTCAATTTTCTGGCGGGTCTGCCAGCCTTGGCTTACACGGTATATCTGCTCTATACCGGGGTGCCGGTTATCATGAATATTTCGCAGGAGCGGGGATTTTTGTTTTCATCGGCGGTACTTACGTTTGGCCTGGTGTCCCTGGTGGCTTTATTGGCGGGAACGGTCATATTATGGAGCCTGGGTTTTGCGCCTGCCTTTACGCACTAGCGGGTCCAGCTCGCGACGAGGAGGTAATACAGCATGATGTTGCGTTATATGCCGGGACTGTTATTCAGCTCGAAAAAAACCTGGAAAGCCATTCAGGACGCCAAGATTTCGATCGGCGAAGCCTATTCACAGTATGTGGTGATCCTGGCCCTGATACCGCCCATCGCCGGGTTTGTCGGCACCACCCAGGTCGGCTGGCAGCTGGGTTTCGGTGACCCCGTCAAACTGACCACTAATAGCGCGCTTATCATTGCGGTATTGTTTTATTTCGCCATTCTGATCGCGGTGGGCCTGGTGGGTAAAGCGATCCACTGGATGGCGCAAACCTATGGTGCCGATCCAACCCTGGCGGATTGCATCGTCCTGGCTGCGGGCACAGCCACACCGCTATTGCTGCTTGGAATTCTGCTGTTTTATCCGATGATGCTACTGGTTTTTCTGGTTGGTCTGGTGGCGCTGGCGATGGCGGTCTATCTGCTGTATTCGGGCGTGCCGGTCATGATGAATATCTCGGAAGACCGTGGCTTTCTGTTTTCGTCGTCGGTGGTGACATTTGGCCTGGTGGCGTTTGTCGCTATGCTGGCGATTACCGTTATTCTGTGGGGACTGGGGCTCGCGCCGGAGTATACTCACTAGTGCCGTTCGCACCTGTTGTGAAAACGCCGGTCAAACGGCAGTAAACCATTATTCAATCGTTCCGGCGTCTCAAGCCGGGACGATTTACATACTCTGCAACGCTAACAAAAAAGAAACCTGCCCGTTATGACACAAGATAGTTCTGGCGTTCAAAATGCCGGTGCCCAAACCTGGTCAGCCGAGCGTTATGCCCGTAATGCCCGCTTTGTAGCGGAACTGGGTAGTCCGGTGGTTGAACTGCTGGCCCCACGACCCGGTGAACGCATCCTTGATCTGGGCTGTGGCGATGGCGCATTGACCGTGCAACTGGAGCGGGCTGGTGCCAGCGTGGTCGGGGTCGACAGCGCACCCGATCTGATCGCAGCGGCGCAGTCGCTGGGGCTGGATGCACGGTTGATGGATGCACGGCACGCCGCCAGCCAGCTTTTGGTAATCTACCAGACAGTGCTGCACTGGATGCTGCAGCCTGATGCGGTCCTGGTGGGGGTGAAACGGGCGCTCAAGCCGGGTGGCCGGTTTGTGGCCGAGTTCGGTGGACACGGCAATGTCGCTGCGATTGTTGTTGCTCTACTGGCGGTACTGGCGCGGCGCGGCATCGATGGCGTGCCGCTGATGCCGTGGTATTTCCCTAGTGACCAGGACTATCGTCAGAAGCTGGAGCAGCACGGTTTTGTTGTCCGGGACATCCAGCTGATACCGCGTCCCACGCCATTACCCACCGACATGGCGGGCTGGCTGGATACGTTTACCGAGAGCTTTTTCCGTCCGCTGTCAGAACAGGATCGCGCCGCCGCCCAGGCGGAAGTACTGGCTTTATTGCGACCGGTACTGTGCGACAGCCAGGGGCAATGGACAGCAGACTATATGCGCCTGCGCTTTGCGGCGGTAGTGGCCGAATAAAGCAGGCCCAATTAAGACAGATCAGATAAGACAGACATGACCGATCTTCCCGTGAGTTTGTTTCCATTCTGGGCGCAGCTGCTGGCCAGCACGGGGTCTGTGTTGTGTCTGCTGCTGATAGTCTGGCGGCTGCCGCTGGCCTGGCTGAAGCAGACCCAGAATCAGCATTTATTGCTCGGCGCGACGGTTGCGGTTTTGTTGATATGGGCTTTTCGGGCCGGCATCAGTCCGGGTCTGTCGATTCATTTTCTGGGGGTGACCAGTCTGACCCTGATCTTCGGCTGGCGGCTGGCGCTGCTGAGTCTGGCTGTGGTCTGTGTAGGTATGGTGCTGGCCGGCAAAGAAACCTGGGCCAGCCTGGGGATTGTGTATCTGGTCAGTGCGGTCGCGCCGGTGGCGCTGAACTGGGGACTGTATCAATGGGTCAAGCGCCGCCTGCCCAAACACCTGTTTGTGTACCTGTTTGTCACGGTATTCGCTGCTGCCGCCCTGGTGAGTATCACAGTGACCGTGCTGATGAGCCTGGTTATGATCGGTCTGGGTATCTACAGCTTTGACCAGATTGCCTACGAGTATCTCAGCTTTATCCCGTTGATAGCCTTGCCCGAAGCGGTGCTGAACGGCTTTGTCATGACCGGTCTGGTCATCCTGCGCCCGGCCTGGGTGACAACCTATGATGAAGCACTCTATCTGGGGCACTAGGTTATTTAGGCTTTCCTTGATATAAATCAAAACCTCTTTTCTCCATTACTTTTAGTCTTGTCGGTTTTCAGAAGTCGTCTAAATCGGTTTAACCGGGCTGCAGGAACATCATCCGGCTGCAGCAAACGGGTCTGAAAAAAACAAAAATCCCGTTTTTTTTGTTTCAGTTTCAAAAGAATCTCGCGTTAACAGCAGCGCTGATTTTCTTGAAAAAGCCTTTTTTAGGCAGGCGTTACGGCAACACCGTATATGGTGCGGTGTGAAGTTCTTGTAAATTACAGACCATTCTCGGTAATAGTGTTATCGGTATCTGAAGCTAAGAGGTTTTCTTATGGCTGAGCAGACAACGTACAACGATAAAGTAATACGTCAGTTTGCCATTATGACAGTGGTATGGGGCATTGTCGGAATGGCAGTTGGTGTATTGATCGCCGCCCAGCTGGCATGGCCGGCGCTGAATTTTGATATACCCTGGTTGACCTACAGCCGCTTGCGGCCCTTGCATACGAACGCGGTGATTTTCGCCTTCGGCGGCTCAGCCCTGTTTGCAACCTCGTATTATGTCGTGCAACGCACCTGTCAGGTCAGACTGATCAGCGACCGGGTGGCGGCATTTACATTCTGGGGCTGGACGCTGGTTATTGTGTCAGCAGCAATCACCTTGCCGTTGGGGCTCACCAGCACCAAGGAATACGCCGAGCTGGAATGGCCGATTGATATCCTGATCACAATCGTGTGGCTGTGCTACGCGTATGTGTTCTTTGGCACCATTCTGCGGCGCAAAGTCAAGCATATCTATGTTGCCAACTGGTTTTACGGCGGCTTTATCCTGACGATTGCCATGCTGCATGTCGTTAACAGCGCTGCACTGCCGGTCAGTATGTGGAAATCCTATTCGGTTTATCCGGGTGCCATCGACGCCCTGGTGCAATGGTGGTATGGGCATAATGCCGTGGGCTTTTTCCTGACCGCTGGTTTCCTGGGCATGATGTATTATTTTGTGCCGCGTCAGGCTGAACGCCCGGTTTATTCGTATCGCCTGTCAGTCGTGCATTTCTGGGCCTTGATTTCGCTGTATATCTGGGCTGGTCCGCACCATCTGCATTACACCGCACTGCCCAACTGGGCGCAGTCGCTGGGTATGGTGATGTCCCTTATCCTGCTGGCACCAAGCTGGGGCGGCATGATCAACGGTATCATGACCCTGTCCGGGGCCTGGCATAAGCTGCGCACAGATCCCATCCTGCGTTTTCTGATCGTGTCGCTGTCGTTTTATGGGATGTCTACTTTTGAAGGCCCGATGATGTCGATCAAAACGGTTAATGCGCTATCGCATTACACCGACTGGACGATCGGGCATGTGCATTCCGGCGCGCTGGGCTGGGTTGCCCTGATCTCCTACGGCGCACTGTATTTCATGATTCCGCGTCTGTACGGTAAAACCCAGATGTATAGCGTTCGGCTGATCGAATGGCATTTCTGGCTGTCCACCATCGGCATCGTTCTTTATATCACCGCCATGTGGATTGCGGGTGTCATGCAGGGTTTGATGTGGCGCGCGGTTAATGCCGACGGCACGCTGACCTACAGCTTTGTGGAAAGCCTGAAAGCGACCTTCCCGTATTATGTGGTTCGTTTCTCGGGCGGGGTGCTGTTTCTGATCGGAATTCTGATCATGGCTTATAACGTGTACAAGACCATCGCCAGCAAGCAGGCCGAGCCGGTCGCAGAAGTCCAGGCCGCTTAAGGAGCACTTGCCATGAATCATGAAAAAGTTGAAGTCAATATCGGCCTGATGGCAATTCTGGTGCTGGCGACGGTGGCCGTCGGCGGGATCGTGGAAATCGTGCCGCTGTTCTTTATGCAGCAGACCACTGAGCCGGTCGAAGGCCTGAAACCGTATACTGCGGTACAGCTGGAAGGACGCGATATCTATATCCGCGAAGGCTGTACCGTGTGTCACTCGCAAATGATCCGGCCGTTCCGGGCCGAGACTGAACGCTACGGTCATTACTCGGTAGCCGGTGAATTCGTCTGGGAGCATCCCTTCCTGTGGGGTTCCAAACGCACCGGGCCTGATCTGGCACGGGTGGGCGGTCGCTACAGTGATGACTGGCACAAAGTCCATTTGATCAATCCCCGCGATGTCGTACCCGAATCCAATATGCCCGGCTTCCCCTGGCTGGCTGAAAACACGCTGGATGGTGCCTATACCGCTCGCAAAATGTCGGTATTGCGCACGCTGGGTGTGCCGTATACCGATGAAGACATCGCGCAGGCCGCCGAGCAGGTCAAGGGCGTAACCGAACTGAATGCGCTGGTGGCGTATCTGCAGCAGCTGGGTACCGCCCTGCCGCGGCGGCAGAATCCAAGCGGAGGGTGAGTGGCATGCCGATGTTTCACGCAGTATTTACCGTGATTTTATTTCTGATTTTTATCGGTATTGTGATCTGGGCGTATGGGCCCAAGCGCAAAGCCGAGTTTGATGAGGCGGCCCGCTTGCCTTTTGCCGATGAGCCCAGCCCACCGGGTTCGGTGGGGGGAGCTTCTAGTTCATCGGACGCGCACCGCTCAGACGCTAAAAACGGAGAAAAAGCATGAGTACCGGATTAAGCATTTTTGTCACGGTGGTCAGTATCCTCAATATTCTGGCCTGCTGGTGGCTGATCCGCTGGACCATGAAAAGCCGGCCCGGCGAATCGGCCGAGGGCGAGGTTACCGGGCATACCTGGGATGACGGTCATCTGGCTGAACTCAATAACCCCCTGCCGCGCTGGTGGTTATTTATGTTTTACATCACCATCGCTTTCGCGCTGGTGTATCTGGTGCTCTATCCGGGCCTGGGGAATTTCAAAGGGGTGCTGGGCTGGACCGCCGAAAATCAATACGAAGCCGAAATCGCTGCTGCTGATGAACGCTACGGGCCGATTTTCGCGAAATATGCCAGTCAGGATCTGACCGCGCTGGCACAAAACCCCGAAGCCTTACAGGTCGGGCAGCGTCTGTTCGGTACCTATTGTGCCCAGTGCCACGGTTCGGACGCCAAGGGTGCGCCGGGTTTTCCCAATCTAGCCGACGCCGAGTGGCTGTACGGTGGCGAACCGGAGACCATCAAAACGACCATTCTAAATGGTCGCAACGGCGTGATGCCGCCTATGGGGCAGGCCGTCGGTGATGAGCAGGCGGTCGATGAAGTGGTGGCTTATGTAATGAGTCTGAGCGGCATGGTTAGCGCGGAAGCCGGCGCTGCCGGTAAAGCCAAGTTCGAGCAGATTTGTGCCGCCTGCCATATGCCGGATGGTACGGGTAATCCCGCGCTGGGCGCGCCCAATCTGACCAATGACAGCTGGCTGTATGGCGGCTCACGTGGTGCCATCAAGAAAACGATCATGGAAGGACGGCAGGGCGTGATGCCGGCGCACGAGGAATTTCTCGGCGACGACAAAATACACGTGCTGGCGGCGTATGTTTACAGCTTGTCGCAGCAGAAGTAAGTCGCTGGTTTAAACAGCGGCGGTGGCAGTACAGGGCGGTACTGCAGGCTGGTCAACAGATTTACGCTGTTGACCAGCCCCAAAAATGACTATTAACGCGTAATTACAAGCGGCGTTGATAGTAGTGTTTTTGATTTCAAAAAGGTGCGGTCTGCAAGATCAGGATGGTCTTTTGCAGTAGGTGCCAGAATCAGTTTCCGTGGCGGTTAATACGCCACCCGGAAACTGGCCCCAGAAAACCGGGGAAACCCTCGGTGCTTGTCGGCCTGTTCGGCCCCAACAGGTAGAGCGCTGACAGGCTTGTTTGAGCGCGCGACCGGGACAGGGCTGCATGACACACTGCGGTTAGCCCGGCTCTACCAGCAGTGCTCAATAGTCGCATAAATGTATGAAGAACACGCCATGAATGACACCGACCAGGATATTGTAAACCCTACGGACCCCAAGCAGGCCAGCAGCCAGACGGGAACTTCTGCAGCATCACCGGCTCCGGCTCCATTGAAGCCGCGCAAACGCGACCGCAACCAACCCGATGCCGAAGTGCAGAATTTTCTGTACCAGAAACGGCAGAAAATTTACCCGCGTGAAGTACACGGCCTGTTTGCCCGCCTGCGAATAATCGCGGTCGTTGCATTGCTGGGTCTGTACTATGGTCTGCCCTGGCTCAGCTGGAATGGTCAGCAGGCGGTATTGCTGGATTTACCGGCCCGTCAGTTCCGACTGTTCAGCATTACATTCTGGCCGCAGGATTTCGTCTACCTGACAGCCTTGCTGATTATCGCCGCGCTCAGTCTGTTCTTTTTTACCGCGCTGGCGGGACGGGCGTGGTGTGGCTATGCCTGCCCGCAAACCGTCTGGACCGAGACCTTCCTGTGGATTGAGCGCCTGATCGAAGGTGATCGTCCCAAGCAGATGAAGCTGGACAAGGCACCCTGGACGGCCCGCAAGATTGCTATCAAGGGCAGCAAGCATGCGATCTGGATCATTTATGCGCTGTGGACCGGGTTTACTTTTGTCGGTTATTTCACGCCCATCCACGAGCTGGCCCACAAGCTGGCCACCTTCAGCACCGGTCCCTGGGAAACCTTCTGGGTCTTTTTCTACAGTTTTGCCACTTACGGCAATGCCGGCTGGCTGCGCGAGCAGGTGTGTATTTACATGTGTCCGTATGCGCGTTTCCAAAGCGCGATGTTCGACAAGGACACCATGATCATCTCCTACGACGCCGCTCGTGGCGATCCGCGTGGTGGCCGCAAGCGCAGCGAAGATCCTAAAGCAAAAGGACTGGGCGACTGCATTGACTGCACGCTGTGTGTCCAGGTTTGTCCGACCGGAATTGATATCCGTGATGGCCTGCAGTATCAGTGCATCAGCTGTGCGGCCTGTGTTGATGCCTGTGATCAGGTCATGGAGAAAATGAATTATCCGCGCGGCCTGATCCGCTACACCACGGAAAACGCACTGGAGGGCAAACCGACCCATATTCTGCGACCGCGCGTCATTGTGTATTCCATCCTGCTGCTCGGTATTATGAGTGCGCTGGTGTATGCCGTCAGTCAGCGTACCCCGCTGGAGCTGGATATCATTCGTGATCGCAATGTGTTGTACCGGCAGGCCGAAATGGGGTTAATCAGTAATGTGTATACCCTGAAAATCCTGAATATGGATCAGCGTGAGCATACCTATCAGCTGACGGTCAGCGGTATCGAAGGTCTGGAGCTGGACAGCGACGTGTCCCGGTTCAGTTTGAAATCGGGTGAGGTGCTCAGCACCGCGCTGAGCGTGAAAGCCGACCCGGTGTATTTGAAGTCGCC
Source organism: Gammaproteobacteria bacterium (assembly GCA_041396125.1). GTDB lineage: Bacteria > Pseudomonadota > Gammaproteobacteria > Competibacterales > Competibacteraceae > JAWKZG01. Next base: position 35,993 of record JAWKZG010000015.1, read on the forward strand.
CAGCACTGAAATTCTGTTTACATTGCAGGATGTCGATGATCCCGCTATGCGGACAGAAGAACATGCCCGCTTTTTGGGGCCAACCGGAGGATAGCGCAATGACCATGACCATTCCGCCCTGGTACAAACAATTCTGGCCCTGGGTGCTGATCGGGCTGCCTGCCAGCGTGGTCGTCGCCAGTATGGTGACTTTGCTGCTGGCCTTGCGCAGCCCGGTCAGTCTGGTAGTCGATGATTATTACAAAGAAGGGCTGGCAATTAACCAGGATATGGCACGCCAGCGACGCGCCGAAGCCAAGGGCTTGCGGGGTGATTTCAGCCTTGTAATGGGCACCGGCTCCGTGCAGCTGACGCTCAATCAGGGCTTGGGGACAGCCCGCCAGCTGAAGCTGAGTCTGATCCATTCCACCCGTGCCAGCGAAGACCGCGACGGTCTGCTGACCCTTGATATGCAGGGCAATCTGAGTGGCCTGATCAAACCGCTTATACCCGGTCGCTGGCTGGTTATTGTGGAACCACCGGACGGTGAATGGCGTCTGAGCGGTGAAGTCAGGATTGCAGGGCCGTCCGATACCGTGCAGGTGGCATTGGTGCCGGGTTAGGCCTTCATCACAGACACAGGTAATTAACGTAATGAACGCGCAGGTAATAACGGCGGATCGGTTGCATGTTTACGATCTGCCGGATGTGCAGCAGACGTTTATCGTTGCCCGGCCGGACGGTCTGGCCGAGGCGGCACTGACACTCGAAGGAATTCACTGCGGTGGCTGTGTGCGCCGCTGCGAGCAGGGTCTGAAAGATCAGACCGGGGTGCGGGATTTGCAGGTTAATCTGAGTACCCGTCGGGCGCAACTGGTCTGGGACCCGCAGCAAATCCGGCTCAGCCAGATTCTGAGCCGCCTGGCCGAGATCGGCTATCCGGCCTATCCCTATGATGTCCGAACCCAGGAAAACCGCTACCGGCAGGAGCGCAACCGGGCTTTGCGGCGGCTGGCGGTGGCGGGTTTCGGCATGATGCAGATCATGATGCTGGCGGTCGCCATGTATGCCGGTACGTTTCACGATATGGACGATGCTATGCGCGGTTTTCTGCGCTGGATGAGTCTGCTGGTCGCGGTGCCGGTAGTGCTGTACTCGGCGCAACCGTTTTTCGCCAATGCCTGGAGTGGTCTGAAAAATCGCCAGCTAGGCATGGATGTGCCGGTCTCGCTGGCTATTGGCGGCGCATTCCTGGCCAGTTGCTGGGCGACTGTTCAGGGCGGCGGGGAGGTCTATTTCGATTCGGTCAGCATGTTCACCTTCCTGCTATTGCTGGGTCGCTTTCTGGAGATGGGCGCTCGCCACAGAGCTGCTCGTACCAGTGAAGATCTGATCAATCTGCTGCCGGCGACAGCCGCCCGTTTGCGCGACGGTCAGGAAGAGATCATCCCGGTGACCCAGTTGAAACGGGGCGATACGGTGCTGGTACGCCCTGGTGCCACCATTCCGGCTGATGCCCGCGTCATTGATGGCATCAGCAGTGTGGATGAAGCCATGCTGACCGGCGAAAGCCTGCCGCTGACCAAGCAGCCAGGGGCCAAAGTCATTGGCGGCACTATCAATATCGAAAGCCCGCTGACCCTGCAAGTGGAAAGCGTCGGCCCCGATAGCGTGCTGTCGGCCATGAACCGGCTCTTGCAACGGGCGCAGCTGGAAAAGCCGCGACTGGCACGATTGGCTGACCGGGTGGCGAGCTATTTCGTCGCCGGTTTACTGCTGATCGCTACGCTGGTGGGCTGGTGGTGGTGGCAACATCAGCCGCAGGATGCGTTCTGGATCACGCTGTCGATGCTGGTCGTCACCTGTCCCTGCGCGTTGTCGCTGGCGACCCCGGCGGCTTTGACTGCTGCCACCGGTGCGCTGACCCGGCTGGGATTGCTGATTACGCGTGGACACGCCCTGGAAACGCTGGCCAAGGCCGATTATATTCTGTTCGACAAGACCGGCACACTGACGCTTGGCAAATTACAGATTGACGAGATCGTCAGTCTGGGTGATATGACATCAGCGCAGTGCCTGACGCTGGCGGCTGCCCTGGAGCAGCGTTCGGAACACCCGATTGCCAAGGCGCTGATGCGGGCTGCACAAACCGATAACATCACCCTGCCATCTGTCACTGACAGCCGTGCGATTCCGGGGCAGGGTGTTGAAGGAATGCTGGAAGGCCGCCGCTACCGTCTGGGCACGCCGGAGTTCGCTGCCGCACTGGTAACAACCGGGGTGCCGGAGAAAGTGCTGCAGGTGGATAACAGTCGGGGTGCCAGCCTTATTATGCTCAGCGATGAACAAGGCGTGCTGGCTTTATTCCGACTGGTTGACGAAGTGCGCCCGCAGGCGCGAGCCGCTATTGCCGGCCTGCAGCAGCTGGGGATGACAGTCGAAATTGCCAGTGGTGATCAGCCGGCAGCGGTCGAGCGGGTAGCCGCAATGCTGGGTATTCAGCAGTATCATGGCAGTATGAGTCCGGCTCAGAAACTGGAACGGCTGCAGGTGCTGCAGGACCAGGGCAAAATCATCGCTATGGTGGGGGACGGCGTGAACGATTCCCCGGTGCTGGCGCGGGCGCAGGTTTCCATCGCCATGGGCAGTGGTACCGAGATTGCCCGCAGTAATGCCGATATGGTGCTGCTGTCCGAACGTCTGGATCGCCTGGTTGATGGCGTATTATTGGCGCGCCGCAGCCTGCGGATCATCCGCCAGAATCTGGCCTGGGCGCTGGGGTATAACGCGATTGCTGTGCCGTTGGCGGCAAGCGGTTTTATCGCCCCCTGGATGGCGGCTATAGGCATGTCGCTGAGTTCGCTGCTGGTGGTGCTGAATGCCTTGCGCTTAAGCCGGCTTAAACCTGCCACCCTGGCAGATTCGGCCCCGCAGTCCATGCCTCCCGATACGGCCGCATCAGGGCTTGGAGCCTGAACATGGATATTTTGTATCTGCTGATTCCACTCAGTCTGATTATTGTTACAGGTGCGGTGCTGATCTTTTTCTGGGCGGTTAAATCCGGCCAGTTCGAAGATCTGGAAGGTCCGGCACATCGTATCCTGGACGACGACGACCCACCCGAGTCGCCGCCGGGACGACCCTGACCCTGCCCGGTTTCAGTTTTGCACCCGGGCGGGGCTCGGGCTGCGGTTATTTCACTTGAGAGGTTGCGCTGATTTTGTGAATACTGAGATCAGCACCGGCAAACTCTTCTTCTTCGCTGAGACGGATACCTGACACACTTTTCAATACGCCGTAAATGACAAAGCCGGCCATCAGCGCGATAAGAATACCCAGCACGGTACCGATCAATTGTGAGATCAGGCTGACACCACCCATCCCGCCCAGCGCCTGGGTACCAAAAATACCGGCAGCAATACCGCCCCAGGCACCGCACAATCCGTGTAGCGGCCAGACCCCGAGTACATCGTCGATTTTCAGGCGGTTCTGGGTCCAGGTGAACGCCAGCACGAACAGCGCTCCGGCCACAGCCCCGGTGATCAGCGAGCCGAGCGGATGCATGACATCGGAACCGGCACAGACAGCGACCAGTCCGGCCAGGGGGCCGTTATGGATAAAACCGGGGTCGTTTCTGCCCACCAGCATAGCGGTAAGAATACCGCCCGCCATGGCCATCAGAGAGTTGATAGCCACCAGACCATTGACGGCTTCGACAGCCTGGGCTGACATCACATTGAAACCGAACCAGCCCACGGTCAGCAGCCAGGCACCCAGCGCCAGGAAAGGAATACTGGACGGTGGGTGCGCCGCCATGATGGAACCGTCTTTGGCGTAGCGACCTTTGCGGGCACCCAGCAGAATGACAGCGCTCAAAGCGACCCAGCCGCCAACAGCATGCACTACGATAGAGCCGGCGAAATCATGGAACGGTGCACCAAACTGGTGCTCAAGCCAGGCCTGGATACCGTAATTGCCGTTCCAGGTAATCCCCTCAAAAAACGGATAAACCAGCGCTACCAGAATAAATGTGGCGATCAATTGCGGATTGAATTTTGCCCGTTCGGCAATACCGCCGGAGATGATGGCCGGAATGGCCGCAGCAAATGTCAGCAAAAAGAAAAACTTGACCAGTTCATAGCCGTTTTTCTGCGCCAGACTTTCTGCCCCCTGAAAAAAACCGATACCATAGGCCACGCTGTAGCCAATGAAAAAATAAGCAATGGTGGACATGGCAAAGTCGGTCATGATTTTAACCAGGGCGTTGACCTGGTTTTTTTCCCGTACGGTACCGACTTCGAGAAAGGCGAAGCCGCCGTGCATGGCCAGCACCATAATAGCGCCGAGAAGCACGAAAAAAACATCACTGCCAGCTTGAAGGGATTGCATGGGGTCTCCTGAATGCGGTTCATTTTTTTATCAGCCCCACTATTGGGCAATATCAGTGCCATTGATATAACTTGTTGATAAAAAAATAAAAACGTATTTCAAGGAATGCTAAGACAGATATTTTTGCACTAATACAGTGCTATATGTTTTTGATGCGCTTAGAAATGGTGCAGCTTAATTCAGGTTGCGCTCGCACAAGACCAGTGTTTCGACATGATACGTCTGTGGAAAAAAATCATACGGCGTCATGTGCTGCACCCGATAGCCGTGTGCGCACAAGGTTTCCAGATCACGCTGCAAGGTGCCTGCGCTGCAGGATAAATAAGCGATCCGGCGGGCCTGATATGTTGTACACAGCCATTCGAGCACGGCAGGTTCCAGGCCGGTGCGCGGCGGATTGACATACAGCAGACGGCGATCATAAGGTGCGGCCAGCGCTTGTAACTGAGGTAAGCGCTGGCTGCATTTGCCGCGCAGTATCCGGGCTTGCGGTGCATTATGCTGGGCACAGTCGACCGCTTCGCCGCTGAGTTCCACGCCCACAGTCTGCGCGCCGCAGGCCAGCCAGCGATTCAAACTGACGCCATAACCGCAATACAGATCAAGCACTAGATCACCGGGCTGCGGGTCCAGATAACGGGCCGCCTGCACCAGCGACCGGGCATATAAAACCGGCAATAACTGCTGAAAGGCCGAAGGGCCGTAGACCAGCCCGAACCCATCCTGTGAGCGCGGCGTACCCCATAGCAGATGCCAGCCGTTTTTATGAAACAGCACATGTCCGGCCGATGGATGACAATGCAGCCAGAACCCGTCTATATCCAGTTTGGCAAGCTGTTGCCGGGCGTTCTCATCGAACCAGTCGGTGGCGACAGATTTGGCTTTGACGATCAGGGTGATCTGGCGACCAGCCTGCACATAATAGGCCAGAGGAAAATCATCGGACGCTGGCAGAATAGTGCTTAACAACTGGATTACAGCACGCGCACGGGTGCTATGCACGGGACAATCAGGGATCGGGATCAGCTCGTCGCCGCGCCATAGTCCGAAGTTCCAGCGATTATCCTGCCAGCGTACTGACAGGCAAAGTTTGTCGCGATAATTCCAGCGTTGCGCTGCAGGAACGCTTTGCAAGGGCTGCAGACTGTCGCGCCAGGGGGCCAGTTTGGTCGCCAGCCAGTCGTATTTCTGCTGCTGACTGGCCATGGCAGTGAGATGCCGATGCGCGCAGCCGGGACAACGGGGTTCGCAGCCTGGCCGCAGCATCATGCACTTAAATGAAGAGGTCAGACCAGTTTTTCAAAATTGAAAAACGCTTTGCGCCAGCGCGTTACGGTGATGGATTCGAACAGCCCTGCTTTGGTGAACGGATCATTGGCAATAAAGGCTTCCGCTTCGGCACGGTCGTCGGTATCCACAATGATGATGCCGCCATGGCCGCCAGTGCCATCATCATTAATAACCGCACCACCAGCCAGCATTTTATGCTGATTGGCAACCAGGTAATCCAGATGTTCGGCGCGCACCGCATTGCGCAGTTCGAGGTGATCGGGTTTGTCTTGGGTGATTATTGCGTAAGGCATGTTGTTTCCCTCATGGTGTAGTGTTGTCGTTGTTAAATATCGCTGTTAAGGAATAATGCGGTTCTGGCGTAAATCCTGTAATAACCGCAGGTACATTTTTTCAGAGTCATTGGCACCAATCCAGCCTGCGTTGCGGGCTTTGTTCATGTCTGACATCTGGTCGTATTCGCAACCTAGCACAAAATCAGCGAAGGTCCAGTTGGTTAACTGGGCCAAACTGTGAGCACGCAGCTGATAGCGCTGTCTGATTTCCTGCCAAAGTGGTTCTTTATCTGCCATAAATTGTGCCAGCGAGAGGGTCTGCACTTCGGCTGTCTCCATCTCAAAAAAGCGCGCGATTTTGGGCCAGAGATAGCGCCAGCGAACAAAATCACCATTGGTAAAGTTTAGCGCCTGATTGGCGCAGGCCGGGTTGGTGGCTGCCCAGACCATACCGCGAGCAAGATACGCAGCCTCGGTGAACTGGTAAACGCAGTCGAAGGCGCCAGGTTTGCCGGGAAAGCGTAACGGACGGTCCAGATATTTACAAATTGCAGCATATAAGGCGACAGCGGTGAGCTGATTCATGCTGCTGCCAGTGGTAAAACCACAGATACCGTGCGGTCTGAGCGCTGACCAGGTCCAGCTTTGTCCCTGCTGCTGCCGGGTCAGCCATTCCTGCTGATTGAAATAAAAATTGGGGGGCAGGTGACCGGGATCGTCCTCTTTAGCAGGCGTTTTATACGGGCCCAGGTGATTACCGTACCATTTGCTGCCCTGCATAATCTGGAAATGCTTGAGATCGGTTACTGTTTCCAGCATGACGCTCGCAAAATTGACAAACATCCGGGTGTTCAGCTCGGTTTCTTCGGCCAAACCAGCGCGCGGTGCATACGCTGCATAAAAAATATGGGTGGCCTGACTGCACTCACCGAGTTTGTTCATGCAATCCAGGCGGAAGCCGAGGTCAACTGAAATATAGCGCCCTTTAGCAGCGAAATCAGGCCGCCGCCGTGACAGTCCGATGATTTCCCAATTGTCTAACTGTTCCAGATGACGCACAAGAGAGCGCCCAACCAGGCCAAGAGCGCCTACAACCAGCGCAGTATTTTTTTTTGTCATAACCTGTCAGCTCAAAGGGGAGAAATACCGTTTTCGTTTTTCTTGAATCTGAAGAATGGCGTCGACCGCATTGTTATAGTCGTTATAAATGTAAGCTGTTATCGTAATCAAAAAAATATTATGATAACCAGTATGTATCAATAATTTGTTGAAATTTGTGCCTGATAAAAAACAGTGTATACCGCTTGGTTCATTGTTTTCTGGCTGCAGAAGTTTGCCAGACTCGTCAGAGTTTGCGTTAGCGCTGAGGCCATGTAATCAAAATAATACGCTACTGTAACTATGCTGGGACACGCGGAGGTTTTAATTCATGCAACAGTATTTCGTACCCGCTTTTTTTATTGTTCTGGCCACACTTTTTTTGCTGATGGTGTATTTGGTTCAGCGCAAGCAGACTCGGGTGGATGCTATCCGGAGTAAGTATTACAGTCGGCATCATATGATGCAGTCTGTGCAGCACCAGAATCAAACAAACCCGACCCAAAGTGGCTTTAGAGTCTTGTACGAGCGCCGTGCCGGTGCCGACCGGCGTGTCAGGCAGGAGCGGCGGCAAAATCTGCGGATGGGCGCGGGGACGGAGCGGCGGCAAACGCCTGGCCGGCGCAAGGAAGATTTATTATGGGTCAAGGATACGGAGACCACGCCAACAACGGATTGATGCGAACGGAACGTGCTGGCCTGGTATCCAGGCTATGCACGATTAAGCAGCGCCGCTATATACGGTAGGCGTTGTAGCCGGATTTATCGCACAAGGGGCAGCTTAGCTGCCCTTTTTTAGGTTTCCTTTTTAGTCTGAGCATATTACCCCTAGCATCATGTTATCGACTATTCCACGTTCTGCCCTGATCCTGTTGCTGTTATTAGCGGTGTTGTGGGGCGTGAACTGGCCCATCATGAAAATCGCTTTGAGCGAGGTCTCGCCCTGGATATTTCGTTCACTGGCCGGACTGGCAGGCGCTGCAGGGTTGTTTCTGGTCGCCCGTCTGAACGGTTACAGTCTCCGGGTGCCACGCTCGCAATGGTCCGGCCTGGTAGTTGCCGCCGTATTGAACATGTGCATCTGGAATATCCAGTGCTGTACGGTATCGATCTGATGAATTCAGGCCGGGCCGCTATCCTCGCCTATACCATGCCCTTATGGGCCAGTCTGATCAGCGTCTGGTTATTGGGTGAGCGCTTATCGATGCGTGCACTGCTGGCGCTGCTGTTCGGTTTGTTGGGTATGGCGCTGCTGTTCTGGTCTGGCGATCCGCAACAGGAATCCATTCTGGGGCCTGTACTGGTGGTGTTAGCAGCATTAAGTTGGGGCGCTGGCACGGTTACCATTAAATATTACGCGTTCAGCCTACCGGTTACTGTGCTGACAGCATGGCTGCATCTGCTGGGCGCAGTCCCCATTGTGATAGTCACTCTGATCTGGGATATCCGCAGTTTTGAAATGCCAGGACTGTGGCCGGCGCTCTGTGTTTTTTACAATATGACGGTGACAGCGGTATTTTGCTACTGGGCGTATTTCAAGGTAGTGACCCAGCTGCCGGTCGTCGTGTCTACCGTAGGCACCCTGATGGTACCCGTGCTGGGGGTGTTTTCCAATGCGTTGATTTTCCAGCAGGCGCCCCCGCTGGCGGACTATATTGCTTTACTGGCCGTAGGGTTGGCGGTGTTTCTGGTCATGACCCGCAAACCGGCCTGAGTTAATCATTCTGTCTGAGCGGCACATTCAGGGGATGTTGTGAATTTATACCGCTTTGCTGAACTTGGTTGTGTCGCTATCCAGGCTGGAATCTGATAGATAATATTTTTATAAGCTACTGTTTTTAAATTTAAAAATTATATTGCTGTAGATCATAGAAAAGCGCAATATAATGCTGCGGCCAAGTAAGGCCGTATTCTTATGAGGATATTGAACGTGGCTGAACTTCACCTCCAGGCCGCGCCGTTTGTAGCCGGTACCTTGCCTGAAACAATGATCTCTTCCTCAGTTCCTCCGGGTTTAGCCCCGATTTTGGAACAAACCTCTATGCCACAGCACAGCAGGCTGGCTGACTGGGTTGACAGTATTCTGTTCTACGGCATTCTGGGTATCGGCTTATTGATACCTGTACTGGCAGCGGTTATTAGCCCGCTGCTGCAATAAATCTCTGTCTGATACGATACGCTTGGCAACGGATCGGTGCCTGACCGGCACTGATCCCGATAGTGATTTACAGCGGGTAAATAATAGGCAAATAAAAAACCGGTTGCTCAGTCCTGCGCCAGCACGACGGCCTGTTCTTCGGCCAGACGCTGAATTTCAGCCTCGCTATAACCGTATTCGCTGAGGATTTCCCGGCTGTGCTGACCGTACAGTGGGGCACCAAACTGGACTTTGCCGGGCGTGTCCGAGAATTTTACCGGCAGCCCCAGAGTTTTGACCGGTCCCAGTGTTTTATGCTCGACCTCGACTACCATCTCTCGTGCCAGCACCTGCGGATCCTGCTGCATTTCCAGCATATTATTGACCGGCCCGGCGGGTACGCCGCACTCATCGAATAACTGCAGCCATTCGGCGGTCGTGCGTTGTTTGAAATACGCGGCCAGTGCGGCTTCCAGCTCCGGCAGATGCGCCATGCGGTCTTTGTTTTCCCGAAAGCGCGGGTCGGCAGCCAGCTCGGTGCTTCCAGGGCGTCCACCAGACGCAGCCAGTTGCTTGATTGCTGCCGCCAATCACCAGCCGGCCGTCGGCGGTATCAAAGGCTTGATAGGGTGCGCTCAGCGGGTGTGCCGAACCCATCGGGCCGGGTGCAACACCGGTCGCAAAAGCAATCGCGGATTGCCAGTACGTATGGGTGATGCCGGCTTCCAGCAGCGAGCTTTCCACCATCTGGCCCTGACCGGTTTTAAGCCGATGGGTATAGGCTGCCAAAATGCCCATCGCGGCCAGAATGCCGGCTGTGATATCGGTCAGTGGTGCGCCGCATTTGATGGTCGGGCGCTCCGGGCCTTCACCGGTGATGCTCATGATGCCGCTCATGGCCTGCGCCATTAAATCAAACCCGCGTTTATCGGCATACGGCCCGGTACGGCCAAAGCCTGACAGGGCGCAGTAAATCAGAGCGGGGTTATCCTGTCGCAAACTGGCGTAACCCAGCCCCAGCTTTTCCAGTACACCCGGCCGGTAATTCTCGACCAGCACATCAGCGCTTTGCAGCAGGCGCTTCAGCACCTCGCGTCCGCTCTCGGTTTTAAGATTTAGTGCCATGCCCCGCTTATTGCGATTCATGACCATAAACGCGGCGGCTTCAGCTTTGTCTGCCGACCCAAGTGTGGGCGGAATGCTGCGCCGGGTGTCGTCGCCACCCGGAACTTTTTCGATTTTGATGACATCTGCACCCATGTCGGCGAGCATCAGTGTGCAGGTTGGCCCGGCCATGATATGGGTAAGATCGATAACTTTCAGTCCGGCAAGTGGTCCCATCGCGACTGTCCCCCTTTATTGTCCCGTAAACTCGGGCTTCTTCTTGGCCAGAAAAGCCTGATAGCCGATTTGAAAATCTTTCGTGTCAAAGCAATGGAAGCTCTCGTCGCGTTCCTCGGCACTGAGCGGAGCAGGGTTCAGCAGGCGGCGGGCGAATTTTTTATGCCAGCGGGCCACCAGGGGGGCACCTTCGGCTATCGTGCGCGCGCTATCCAGCACGTTCTGTGCGACCTGATCATCGGCTACCACCCGGTTCACCAGGCCAATGCGCAAGGCATGGGCACTGTCCAGCATGCGCCCCTCAAACAGGATTTCCAGCGTATTGGCATAGCCCACCAGCTGCATGAGTACTTCCATTTCCTCGTAAGCGACCACCAGGCCGAGTTTCTTCGGTGGAATAGAGAAGCGGGATGATGAGCCGCAAATACGCATATCCGCACAAATAGCGAGTTCCAGACCGCCACCTACGCAAAGTCCGTGAATTTCGGCGATGACCGGGTGGCGACACTGCAGGATCGCGCCCAGCGCGGCATGGGTGCGTTTGCCGTAGGCGCGTGCCTGTTCGGCATTGCTGCGGGTCTGCTCGAATTCGCTGATGTCCGCGCCGGCACCGAACGCTTTGTCACCTGCGCCGGTGATAATCACGCAGCGAATGGTGTCATCGGCGGACAGGGTCTGAAAAATGTCGCTGACCTGATCCCACATACGGCTGTGCATCGCGTTCAGTTTGCCGGGATTGTCCAGTGTGACTTTGGCGATGCCGTGCTCCAGCCGATCAAGATGTACCGTGCCTGTCATTATTATTCTCCTGTTCGAATCTAACGATAAAAATATTCAACCAACGCCAGCGGAACGGCGGGTACGTAAGTCACCAGCATCAACAGTGCGAACAGCACGCCAATAAAATAAACGTTTATTTTGCTGACTTCCCACACATTGGCATGCGCGATTGAGCATGAGGTAATTAATACGCTGGCGACCGGCGGTGTCTGTTGACCAATAGCCAGATTCAGAGTCACGATCAGGCCGAAATGTACCGGGTCCAGCCCGATTGCGTTGGCGATCGGCATCACGATCGGCACCACCAGAATAATGGCTGCGGCGCCATGCAGGAAAAGCCCTAGTACCAGAAACAGGATATTCAGCAGCGCCAGGATCGCGTATTGGTTAGTGGTCCATTCGATGATGGTCTGAGCCAGAGCCTGCGGCATGCGTGATTCGGTCAGATACAATCCCAGCAGCGCCGAGGTGGCAACCAGCAGCATGACCACTGCAGTTTGCACGGCACCATCAATCAGGCCTTTCAGTAACAGATTCCAGTTTAGTTCGCGGTAGATCACGCCACCGATAAACAAGGACGCAACGACCGCCAGACCGGCACCTTCTGTCGCGGTGACAATGCCACCGAATATGCCACCCAGAATGATCACAGGCAGCAAAAACGCCCAGGCCGCATCTTTGAACGTCGCCCATACCCGCTTGAGCTGAAAGGTTTCCTCTACCGGAAAGTTGTACTTTACGGCAAACCAGTACGACAAGCCCATCAGCCCGGCGGCACCCAGCAGGCCCGGCACGATACCCGCCACGAACAATTGCACCACGGACGTATCTGCCATCACCGCGTACAGAATCATCGGAATGGACGGAGGGATAATGATTGCCAGTGACGCCGAGGATGATGTGACAGCCGCCGCAAATTCCTTGGAATAGCCGCGTTTTCGCATGGCCGGAATGAGCAGGGTGCCAAGCGCTGCCACATCGGCGACTGCCGAGCCGGAAATTTCGGCGAAAAACATCGAGGTACCCACATTCACCATCGCCAGACCGCCCCGCACAAAACCCAGCAGCGCCGAGGCAAAGGCAATCAGCCGGCGTGAGATGCCGGAGGTGTTCATGATCGCACCGGCCAGCACAAACAGAGGAATGGCGATCAGCGGGAATTTGGTTGCCCCTTCAAACAGGGTAATCGCCATTCCGATCAGGGCGTCGAAGCCATCCGCAATCGCAAACGCGCCGACCGCGACCAGGCCTAGTGAAATCGCAATCGGAATATTGATCAAAACCATGACCAGCAGCGCCAGCAGCATGACCAGCGCACTCATCGATGAGCCTCCTGCTGCACCGGCGGATTTGATGATGAATCCAATTGCTCGCGCAATTCAGGGGCCAGTTGGTCGCGCAACTCGGGATCATAATCCGTCTCGCCGCGCCAGGCCTCGCGCAATTGCTCCGGTAAGGTAATGGCTTCGGCGATCATGAACAGCACCGCACCGATAGGGATAACCGACTGGGTGAATGAAATCGACACCCAGGGCAGACTGGTCAGGGTGTCGCCTTGCAGTATCACGATGACTTGCCAGCCGAACCAGGCCAGCAAACCGAAAAAGGTGAAGACCAAGGCTTCGGAGATCAGCAGTAAAGGCACCCGCAGCAGAGGAGGCAGGCTGGAGACCAGATTGGGGAAACCCAGATGAGCCCGTCTGAGTGCGGCCAGGGCGGCACCGTAATAGGTTAGCCAGGCCAGCATGATAGCAGCGACCTCGTCGTACCAGCTGAGCGATGAACCCATATAACGGAACCCCACTGCCAGTACAACCACAACGGCTAATCCGACCATTAACAGGACACAGATAGTTTCCAGCAGACGCTGAAACAGCATCCGTACAGCATGTAGAGCTGACATAGCGGCGGGGCTGCTCCTCATTGTTGGTGGCTCGATGGTTTTGATCGTTTTATTGGTATTGTTCTGCCTGATTTCTAGCATGGACCCGATGGCGGGTCAAATCCGATTCAGCGCGGTTCGCAAGGATCATTCCGTAGCCATGTGCCAAACTGCTATAGTTAAAGATAAGAAGGCACAACTATAAGTCAAGCCGGTAGTACCCAGGAGTTTGGAGATGCATAAAACCGAGCAGATGCAGCACATCGACAGCGTTTTGGCGCAGATCGCTGATGATCGCGCCTTACCTGCGACTAGCGCAAAAGATGACCTGATTACCCAGTCCTGGGCCCGCTGTGTGCATCAGTATCGGCTTGACCCCACCCGTCCCCGCGAAGCCCGTGTTCTGACTGCCGGTGAAGTGCGCGAGCGGCAGGAAGTGGTGGAAAAATTTTTGCAGGTTGCCCGCTTTGGCATTGAACAGCTGTATCGGCATGTTGCCGGTATGGGGTATGTATTGTTACTGACCGACAGCCAGGGCGTTACGGTTGATCACATCGGTTCTCACAGCCAGGCAAAAGACCTGCGCAAAGCAGGGTTATGTCTGGGCTCCGACTGGAATGAAGCCTATGCCGGCACCTGCGGTGTAGGCACCGCGATTGCTGAAGGTCGGGCTTTTACCTGTCATCAGACCGATCACTTCGATGCGACCCATATTCAGCTGACCTGCACGACCTCGCCGCTGTTTGATCCGTATGGCAAATTGCTGGGAGTGCTGGATATTTCCGCGCTGCATTCGCCGGAACCCAAATCCAGTCAGTATATGGCGCTGGAACTGGTCAAAATTTATGCGCAACGCATTGAAAACGCCAATTTTCTGGATTGTTTCCGACACCAGTGGATTCTCCGTCTCAGCCAGGCACCGGAATTTGTCGATGTCGATCCGCAATACCTCCTGGCGGTCGATCATGCGGGTGCGATAATTGGTTTCAATCGAAGCATGCAATTGCTGCTGGAACAGATTTCACCATCGCTCAAGCAGCCCTGTAAATTGCAGGACGCCAGCCACTGGATCGGCCGTAAAATCGAGGATTTTTTCCAGTGCCAGGTGGACGATTTGCCCCGGCTGATGAACGTCGACAATAGAAGCCAGCGGGCGCTGTTAACCCAGCATACCCGGCAATTATTGTTTGCTTCAGTGATCGCCCCGAAGCCCCACCGCCAGCCCGTCAGTGGTTGTCAGCGCGGAGCTGGAGCAAACCCCTCGACGCCAACCTGCTTGGCCGGACTAAGTGGAGGGGACAGCCAAATGCAACGCCATATCGAGCGGGCCGGACGCTTGATTGATGCGCGTATCAATATTCTGCTGACGGGCGAAACAGGCACCGGTAAGGAATATTTCGCCCAAGCACTGCACAAAGCCAGTTTGCGTGCCAAAAAGCCGTTTGTTGCAGTCAATTGCGCTGCACTGCCGGAGTCCTTGATTGAAAGTGAATTGTTCGGTTACGAAGCCGGGGCGTTCACTGGTGCGCTCAATAAAGGCAAAACCGGGCTGATCCTGACGGCTGACGGTGGCACGCTATTTCTGGATGAAATCGGCGATATGCCACTGGCTTTGCAGGCGCGCCTGTTACGGGTGCTGGCGCAGCGGGAAGTCCTGCCGATTGGTGCCAGCCGGCCGCAGCCGGTCGACCTCTATATTATTTCCGCCACCCATCGCGATCTTGGCACGATGATCGCCCAAGGCGAGTTCCGCGAAGATTTATATTACCGGTTGAACGGATTCATGCTGACCTTGCCGTCTTTGCGTCAGCGCCAGGACAAGCATTTCCTGATCGATAAAATTCTGCGCGAAGAAAGTCCGGACCGGCTGTTGTCTATCAGCCCTGAACTCAGACAACGGCTGAGCGCCTATCACTGGCCGGGTAATATCCGTGAATTACGCAATGTGCTGCGCTTTGCGGCTGCGGTCTGTAATAGCGATGTGCTCGGGGTGGCGGATTTGCCGGATCATCTGCAGGCCTCTTGTCCGGGACTCGGCGACAGCTTTGTGCCTGTAGACAACACAATACCTGCAACGGGTGATCAGACCTCCAGCGGGCAGCAGTTGCAGGTGTTATTGCAGGATCAGCAGTGGAATGTCAGTGCCGTGGCTCGGGAACTCGGCGTATCCCGTGTCACGGTTTACCGGCAGATGGCTAAATATGGCATTGTGTCTCCCAATAAACGCTGATGGGGCGACAGCGCCGGCTGCTGCCGGATAAGCGAGATAACCGGGGTAACAGGTGTTAACCTGAAAGGCTGTAACAACTGTTACATGTTTATAGGTTCGCAGTCCTTGCACACCGCCTGGAGCGTGTGTTGTGATTTTTTTATTAACAATAAAAACAAAAAGATAGACCGCAGTATATACGTGCTTTCACACATTGGCCTGAGGTTTGCAATTCAGGCTGATGTTTGCAATTACAGTTAGTGAACACAACAGTGCGGCAATGTCATGCAACAAACCACACAATCTTCCAGTTTTCTATCACAGGGCGGTAAGAGTCCGCTGATCGGTATCGTGGCGAACCCGGTGTCGGCCCGCGATATCCGGCGCCTGATCGCCAATGCCAACAGTTTACAAGTCGCTGATCGGGCCAACATCGTGCTGCGAATCCTGGCAGCGCTGGCAGCGACCGGGGTCGGGCAGGTATTAATGATGCCGGACAAAGGCGGTATCCGGGCTTATCTGCAGCGCAGTCTGGCGCGGGAGCAGTCGCTGGCCAGCCAGCCATGGCCGCAGGTGAACTTTGTCGAGATGCCGGTTGAGGGCAGTGTGCGGGATACCTGGCGAGCGGTTGAGGCGATGGTTGCCGCTGCGGTAGACGCGATCATCGTGCTGGGCGGCGACGGTACCCATCGGGCCGTGGTGAGCCGCTGCGGCGCAATTCCGGTGGCAGGTCTGTCAACCGGCACCAATAACGCTTTTCCCGATTTGCGCGAACCCACCATTACCGGACTGGCGGCGGGCCTGCTGGCCAGCGGTAAACTCAGTTTCGAGCAGGCCTGCACCGCTAACAAACTGCTGCGCGTCGAGGTTGAACGCAGTAACGGCGAGCAGCTGCAGGACCTGGCTCTGGTCGATATTGTCCTGACCACCGAACGTTATGTGGGAGCGCGTGCACTCTGGAAAACCGATGGTTTTCGCGAGCTGTTTGTGACCTTCGCCGAACCGCATGCTATCGGCATGTCCGCCATTGCCGGCCTGCTGGCACCAATAGCGCGGAATGAATCGCAAGGGGTATGGGTTCAGCTGGGTTCACCCGGCGAGTGTACCCGGCAACTGCACGCTCCTATCGCACCGGGCCTGGTGCTGCCGGTCGGCGTACGCGGCTGGCGTACTATCGCTGCCGGCGAGCGTATCGCTTTACCGCCCCAGGGTGGTTCGCTGGCGCTGGATGGTGAGCGCGAAATTGAACTTTCCCCCACGGATCGGGTGCACGTCAGCCTCGTCAAGGATGCCTTCTATACGGTTGACGTCAGTGCAGCGATGCAGCAAGCGGCTGTCCGACAGCTCTTGCTGCACGCCTAAGTTATCGTAACGACCAGGAGGATACCCCATGGCTGATAATCCATTCCCTCTCAGCAAAGACGAACTCTTGCAGGTTTACCGCACCATGCGCACCATCCGCGAGTTCGAAGAACGGGTCCACACCGAATTCGCCAAAGGTGGCATTCCGGGCTTCGTTCACCTGTACGCGGGTGAAGAAGCGTCGGCGGCGGGGATCATGATTCACCTGCACGACAGCGACCACATTGCCAGCACCCACCGCGGCCACGGCCATTGCATTGCCAAAGGCGTCGAACCGCACGGCATGATGGCTGAAATCTACGGTAAACAGACCGGGGTTTGTCGCGGCAAAGGCGGTTCCATGCATATCGCTGACCTGAGTAAAGGTATGCTCGGCGCCAATGGCATTCTCGGCGCGGGCGCACCGCTGGTATGCGGCGCGGCGCTGGCTGCCAAATACCGCCAGAACGGCGGCGTTGCCATTAGCTTTGTCGGTGACGGCGCATCCAATCAGGGCACGTTCCTGGAAAGCCTCAATCTGGCCACAGTGTGGAATCTGCCGGCCATTTTTGTAGTGGAAAACAACGGCTATGCCGAATCCACCTCGGCGGATTGGGCCGTGTCCTGTGACAGCTATGTTGATCGTGCTGCCGGTTTCGGTATGCCGGGACTGACGGTCGATGGCAACGACTTCTTCGCCGTTTATGAAGCTGCGGGAGAAGCCATCCGGCGGGCGCGCGAAGGTGGTGGTCCCACTCTGCTGGAATGCCAGACGGCACGCTTTTTCGGCCACTTCGAAGGTGACCAGCAAACGTATCGCGCCAAAGGCGAAGTTGAGCAACTGCGCAATGAGCGTGACTGCATCAAGATCTTTTCCCAGAAAATCCATGCTGCCGGTGTGATCAGCGCGGATGAGCTGATGGCTATTGACCGCGAGGTCGTGGCCTTGATCGACGATGCTGTTAATCAGGCTATTGCCGCCCCGGCCCCGGCAGAGGCCGAGTTGTTCACCGACGCCTACGTCAGCTATTGATCTGAAGGAGAGTTCTTATGGCCAGAATAATTACTATGCGTGATGCGATCAACGAAGCGCTCGACCAGGAAATGGCCCGTGATCCGAACGTGATTGTGATGGGTGAAGATATTGTCGGCGGTACCGGCAGCCCCGGTGAGGAAGATGCCTGGGGGGGCGTGCTCGGCGTAACCAAAGGTCTGCATGCCAAATACGGCGACCGGCTGATGGACACCCCGCTGAGTGAATCGGCCTATATCGGGGCGGCAATCGGGGCCGCAGCCTGTGGTCTGCGGCCGGTAGCCGAGCTAATGTTTATCGATTTCATGGGTGTGTGCTTCGACCAGATTTTCAACCAGGCCGGTAAATTCCGCTATATGTTTGGTGGTAAAGCGGAAACCCCGGTGGTCATCCGCACTATGGTCGGGGCCGGTTTTCGCGCCGCTGCCCAGCATTCACAAATGCTGACCCCGCTGTTTACCCATATTCCAGGCCTTAAAGTTGTGCTGCCGTCCACGCCGTATGATGCTAAAGGTCTGCTGATTCAGTCGATTCGCGACAACGACCCGGTCATCTTCTGCGAGCATAAAAACCTTTATGCCATTGAGGGGGATGTACCGGAAGAGCCCTATACCATCCCCTTCGCCGAAGCCAATCTGATGCGTGAGGGCGACGATGTCACGCTGGTCACGCTCGGACTGATGACCCACCGTGCCCTGGCAGCGGCTGAAAGTCTGGCCAAAGCCGGCATCAGCTGCGAAATCATCGATCTGCGCACCACTTCGCCGATGGATGAAGACAGCATCCTGGAAAGTGTTGAAAAAACAGGTCGTTTAGTCGCAATCGACGAATCGCACCCACGCTGCAGTATCGCCAGTGATATTGCCGCGCTCGTGGCGCAGAAAGCCTTTCACAGCCTCAAAGCGCCTATCGAAATGGTGACCGCGCCGCACGTGCCGGTGCCGTTCTCGCCGCAGCTGGAAGATCATTACATCCCCAGTGCGGCCCGGATTGAGCAGGCGGTACGCACCGTCATGGGCTGAGCTGGCCGTTGCTGCAACAGTGCCGGAGCGGGTGAACGGATACACCTGGCGGGGAACAGGGCCGCTCCGGCTTTGTTCCCCAGAGCAAAAAACAGTTGTTTTGTTGTTTATTTCAAACGGCGTGAGGATAAGCGGTTTGAAAATGATGTTGAGGAAAACCAATGACTGACACTACGATTTGCCCTGTTGTAATGCCGAAATGGGGCCTGTCGATGAGCGAAGGCCGGGTCGGCGAGTGGATTGCCAAAGAAGGCGAGACCATCCGTCCGGGCCAGGAGCTCCTGGACGTCGAGACCGATAAAATCGCTGGTACTGTCGAAGCCACTGACGCCGGTATTCTGCGCCGGCGGGTAGCCGAACCGGATCAAGTGCTGCCGGTAGGCGCTTTGCTGGGGGTGCTGGCCGAGGCTGACACCCCGGACGCGGACATCGATGCTTTTATCGCTCAGTTCAATGCCGATTTCGTACCGCCTGAAGCCGACGAAGACAGCGCCGAGTCGGCCTATCAGTGGCTTGAGCTGAACGGTCAGAAACTGCGTTACACGCGTCAGGGGAACGGTGACCAGACGGTGCTCCTGATCCATGGTTTTGGCGGTGATCTGGACAACTGGCTGTTCAATTTGGGGGATCTGGCGGCCAAACACACGGTGTATGCACTGGATCTGCCCGGCCACGGCCAGTCCAGCAAAACGCTGAGCGATAACACCCTCGACAGTCTGGCCCGCACCGTACTGGATGTGATGAATGCGCTGGATATCGAGCAGGCGCATCTGGTGGGCCACTCCCTGGGTGGCGCGATCAGTCTCAAAACCGCGCTCACTGCTCCCGCTAAAGTCGCTTCGCTGAATCTGATTGGCAGCGCCGCGCTAGGCCCGGATATTAATAAAGGCTATATCGAAGGGTTTATTAAGGGCCAGAGTCGGCGCGATATGAAACCGGTGCTGCAGCAATTGTTTGCCGATCCTGCTCTGGTCACCCGGCAGTTGATCGAGGATATCCTCAAATACAAGCGTCTGGACGGTGTGTCGCAGACACTGCAGCAACTGGCCGACGGGGTATTCGCGAATGGCCAGCAGAGCGAGGTGTTGCGCGATCAGCTGGCGTCGCTGAAGATGCCGGTGCAGGCTATCTGGGGAGCACAGGATCAGATTGTGCCCGCCCGGCATGCGGAGGATCTGCCCGCTACAGTCACTGTCACCGTGCTGGACGGTTATGGCCACATGGTGCAGATGGAAGCAGCCAGTGAGGTGAATCGCTTGTTACTGGCGCAGATCGAAAAAGCGGCCGCTTAGCATTTGTTGCTACGTGCTGAAACCGAAGCTGTTTTTTAAAAAGCGTTCAGATAAACAGTTAACCGGAGCGATTCTGTGCCCGTCTCTAGCTGCCGGAGGCGGGCATCTCAACTGATTCGGCCAGCCAGTCGATAGCGGCCTGTACACCGCCTTTACCGTGCGGGATGGCCAGGGCGTTGAGGCCGACTTCCACCGCTCCCAGGGTGCCGAGAATCATGGGAGCGTTGACATGGCCCATATGTGCAATGCGAAATGCCCGATCTTCCAGTGGACCGATTGCAACTCCGATAATCACACCACAGATGCGGTCGCAGAAATCAATCAGGCGGGCGGGCTCAAAGCCATTGGCTAAAATGGTTGTGACAGAATTGGCCCGCGTTTCAGGCTGGCGGACATTAAATGCCATAGTGCCCTCTGACGACCAGACAGTCACCGCCCGGCGCACGGCTTCGGCCAAAATCTGATGGCGCTGGAAAACGTTCTCCAGGCCTTCTGCAAACAGAATATCCAGCGCTTTGCGCAGTCCGAACAGCAGGTGTTCTGGCGGCGTGCCGCAATATTTTTTGTAGTGAATGGGTTTGTTACGCTCGGTCCAGTCCCAGTAATACGTGCGCAGATTAGCGTGTTGATGGGCCGCCTGTGCTTTTTCGCCAGCAGCCACAAAACTCAGGCCGGGCGGTGTCATCAGCCCTTTCTGCGAACCGGACACCGCGACATCGACACCCCATTCGTCCATCTTGAACGGCATGGTGGCCAGTGAGGCAATGGTGTCTACCATGAACAGGGCGCTGTGACCGGTATTATCTATCGCCTGACGCAGCGCAGGCACCGGGTTGACCACGCTGGAGGCGGTATCGACCTGAACCACCAGTACCGCTTTGATCTCGTGCGCCGGGTCATCGCGCAGACGTTGTTCCAGCGCAACCGGATCAACGGCATGGTGGCCGTCGCTCGGCAGAATTTCGACGTCAATTTCAAGCATACTGGCCATTTCACCCCATAAGGGCGCGAACAGACCGCTCGCCAGCACCAGCACTTTGTCGCCGCGCGATAGTACATTGACCAATGCCGCTTCCCAGGCACCGTGGCCGTTGGCCGCATAAATATAGGTCTGGCCGGCGGTATTGAAGAGCCGCCGCAAATCGTCCAGACAACTCATGGTGGTATCGACCAGACCGCCCGAATAAATATCAACGGCGGGCCGATGCATGGCGCTAAGTACGTCGTCGGGAATAGTGCTGGGACCAGGGATGCTTAAAAATTCGCGGCCATTGCGCAGGGTCATAAGGTCATGCTTTCCAGATAAATAGTGATAAAGGTATACAGCGGCGGGCCATTAAATGTCCGCCGCCCTGTGCGAAAAAATCAGCGCAAAAAAGATCAGCAGCCGTCGGCGAGTGCCAGGGCCTGTTCGATCAAGGCATCGCCGCCGGGGATTTCCTTGGCGAACTCTTTGTAAATCGGCTTGCTGGCTTCGACGAAGGAGGCGCGGTCTGCTTCGTTGAACATCATGCCACCATCGATCAGCTTTTGCTTGATGTCATCGTCCATTTTACCAGCTTGAGCATAGGTCCAGGGAACTGTGGCTGCGGCGGTTTCCAGCAGCGCATCCTGCACCTCTTTGGGATACTTGTTGAACAGGCGCAGGCTGGCGGTGGGAAAACTGGGGGTGTAGACATGGCGGGTTTCAGAAAGGTATTTCTGCACTTCCTGGAATTTACCCGAATAGATATTTACATAAGGGTTTTCCTGGCCGTCGATAACACCGGTCTGCAGCGCAACGAACACTTCTGAAAATGCCATTGGAGTGGGATTGGCACCATAGCCTTCAAACATTTTAACCCGCCATATACCGCGCGGTGTGCGCAATTTGACGCCTTCCAGATCGGCCGGGGTATTGATCGGGCGTACATTATTGGTGATATTGCGAAAGCCGTTTTCCCACACTGCGACCAGCTTATAGCCCTGGGCTTCCAGTTTGGGTGCCAGTTTTGGCATCACGATTTCCTTGGCGATACACCCGGCGTGCTGGCGGTCCTTGACCAGATACGGCATATCGAACAGCCCGAACTCCGGCACGATTGTCGACATAATGCTGGAGGGCTGCAGAAATCCAGTGTGCCCAGTTTGACCTTCTGCAGCATTTCCTTGTCGTTACCCAGCTGGCTGGAATGGTAGACCGTGAGGTTGGCCTTATCGCCCATTTTTTCATTGAAGCGGCGGGCGAATTCGGCGGCGGACTCGTATTGCATGCCACCGGGCTGATTGACGGTACCGAATTTGATCTGCAGATCCTGGGCTGCTGCGTTCGGGACATAAAGACCGGCCAGTGTCAGAACGCCAGCGCACAGTCCCCCGATAAGGGTCGTTTTCGCGAGATGGTACTGCGACATAACTTACTCCTCCTGCTTGGTTTATTTTGCAATGAGCCTGTCATATTAAACGGATTGGATGGTAACGCAAGCGCAGCCCCGACCTGCAGGAGGCAGGTCTGTCAAACTATTCATGCCTGGTTGCCAGGGGTATTACCAGGGGCATTACTTGGGCAATTTTCTGGCCCTATTATCCGGTTGTCTTGGCAGCGCTATACTTAACAGTGTAGAGCCTGTTCCAGAAAGGTCATCCAGCTTCTTGCGCCAGTGTTGCAGTTCTGCCTGCAGCGTTGCCAGGCCAGGAGCCTGTCTTGCAAGCAAGGCTGGAGAGCTGCGCTATTGGGCGGGCAGAAAGGCTATAATCTATTGCACTTGTTTAAACTAATAAAGGAGTCCCTAATGTTGCTCAAGAAATCGACTACCCTGGCAGTAGTCAGCGGGCTGCTGCTGGCCAGTATGGCTGCCGGTGCCGAAACGGTTAAAATCGGCGCTCTGATGCCGTTAACCGGCGGTTTGCAGTCATACGGTGAGGCCTGTCTGAATGGCGTTAAAATGGCCGTGGATGAGATTAACGCCGGGGGCGGTTTATTGGGCGAAGCGGTGGTACTGCAGGTCGGTGATACCCAGACCAAGGCCCAGCCTGCCCTGGACGCTGCCAAAAAGCTGGTTTCCATCGAAGGCGTTGCCGGTATTGTCGGTGCATTGTCCTCCGGCAATACCATTCCGGTGGCACAAACTATTGCGGCAGCTTACGGCGTGCCACTGGTGTCGCCTGCTTCGACTGCCCCGACCATCACGCATCTGGCCGATAAGGATTTCCTCTTTCGCACCGTTCCGTCCGATGCTTTTCAAGGCGTTGCACTGGCCAAAGTGGTGAGTGAGCAGGGGTTTAAGAAAGTCGCTGTGCTGTATGTCAATAATGACTATGGCCAGGGGCTGGCGGAGAGCTTCAGCGCTACCTTCACAAATGATTATGCCGGTACAGTAACCGGGCAGGCTGCGTTTGAGCCGAATAACGCCTCCTATCGGGGGGAACTGAGCCAGTTGGCCAGTGGTGGACCGGAAGCTCTGCTGTTGATTTCCTATCCGGATGATGGCGGTATCGTTATTGTCAGGCAGTCGCTGGAAGAGGGACTGTTCGGTAGTTTCATCTTTACCGACGGCATGAAAGCCGAGAAAGTTGTTGAGACCATCGGCGCACAGTATCTTGACGGCACGTTTGGAACCTCGCCCAAAGCGCTGGATACCGACACCGCCCAGATGTTCAAAACACTGTATGAAAAAACTTTCGGTGAACTGCCGCCGCGGCCTTATATTGATTCCAGCTACGATGCTACCGCAGTTTTATTATTGGCGATTGCCAAAGCCAATAGCACGGAGGGCGGCGCGGTGCGTGACGCTCTGCGTGAAGTCACCAATGCACCGGGCCTTGAAATCAAGCCGGGCGAGCTGGCCAAAGGGCTGGCAGCGATCAAAAACGGTGATGACATCAATTATGTCGGCGCGGCAGGTGACCATGAGTTCGATGCAAATGGCGACGTGTCCGGCACCTTCGAGCACTGGCATATTAAAGATGGCAAGCTGGAAACCGTAACAGTCTTCGCACCTTGAAAACAGCTTGCCAGCCAGCGCGTAAATCGCACAGCAAGCGTTCTTAATGAACCCGGTTTTACAACTCGCCGGCAGATCCGAGCTGGCGTTATTACTGGATCTGGTGGCGGCGTATCGGCGCGAAGACCGGGAGTCTTTTGACCGGCAGAAATGCGCCGCAGCCTTGCAGTGCCTGATCGATTCAGAGTCGCTGGGCCGTGCCTGGCTGATCAGAGACGAGGCCCGACCGGAGGCACCGCCGGTCGGGTATCTGCTGTTGTGCTTTGGCTTCAGTCTGGAATTTTTGGGCCAGGATGCCTTTATCGATGAATTTTTTATTGTCGCCGAACAGCGTGGTCGCGGTATCGGTAAAGCGGTGCTGCAGCAGGTGCGGCAGGAAGCCGCCGCATTAGGCATTAAAGCTTTGCATCTTGAGGTTGCTCCCGGCAATACGGCTGCTGAGCGTGCCTATCTCGCGACGGGGTTTACGTCGCGGCGGCAGTATTATCTGATGTCACTCCGGCTGGACACTGTCTGAACAAGCCATTTTACAGGCGTTCCTGCCAGACGAACCGAGTGCTACGGTCCGGTTCTGTCAAATTCATAAACTCCAAAAAACAGCGAGTCTTGCTGACGATTGCAGCGAGAGGTACAGGGTGCGTCGCGCGATTTATCCTTCGGGCGGGCGAAAACTATCGGGAGAGTCTGAAACAGTATGAAAACAGTTCCGCAAATAACACTGAGTGAAGCCGCAGCAAAGATAAAACCCGGCGCTGTCATGCTGGTCGGCGGATTTGGCATGACCGGTAATCCTGTGCATCTGTTGCATGCCTTGGCCGAGACCGGCACGAACGGGCTGACCTATATCGGCAATAACGTCGGCGAGGCCGGGCTGGGTGGTGGCCGTTTGCTGCGTAATGGCCAGATCAAAAAAGCGGTCGGTTCGTTTTTTACCAGCAACCGGGAGGCGGTTGAAGCGGTGCAGGCGGGCAAAATGGCGGTGGAATTACTGCCACAAGGCACACTGGCTGAAGCCATGCGGGCCGGCGGCGCGGGTATCGGTGGTTTTTTTACGCCAGCTTCTGCCGGTGCCCCGCTGGCCGAGGGGCGTGAAACGCGACTGATTGACGGTCAGGAAATGGTCTATATCCCGGCCATCAAGGGCGATGTGGCACTGATTCGGGCCTGGAAGGCGGACACCGCTGGCAATCTTGTCTATCGTAGAACGGAAAACAATTTCAACCACTGCGCTGCCACTGCGGCCAGGCTGGTCATCGCCGAAGTGGAGGAGATCGTGCCGGTGGGCGAGATCGATCCTGATACGGTGCATACTCCCGGCTGTTTTGTTGATTATCTGGTACAAGCCACACTGACCGAAGCCGATCTTGGCTCTTCCGTTTCGATTGCCGCCAGTGCGAAAAAGGTTGATGACGCGCGTATGAACATGGCGCGGGAAGCGCTTTCCGAATTAAACCCCGGTGATGTCGTCAACCTGGGCATCGGTGTGCCGACGCTGGTCGCTGACCTGATCACCCCTGCACACGGCATTACCCTGCACAGCGAAAACGGCATGCTCGGGGTTGGCCCGGCGCCGCAATCCGGAGGTGCTATGGATTATCCGGTCAATGCCGGGAAAATCCCGGTCACCGCACTGCCCGGCACCAGCTATTTCGACAGCTCTGCCTCTTTCGGCATGATTCGCGGCGGTCATATTGATGTCGCGATCATGGGGGGGCTGCAGGTCGATGCGCAGGGTAATCTTGCCAACTGGGCAGTGCCCGGCAAACCTTTGCTGGGGGTGGGTGGAGCGATGGATCTGGCTTCAGGGGCCAAGCGTCTGATTATTACCATGACGCATACTGACCGGGACGGAAACAGCAAAATCGTGCCCCGTTGCAGTTTGCCGTTGACGGCCAGAGGCGCGGTTGATGTGCTGATTACCGAGCTGGCCAAATTCAGGTTTGTCGACGGTAAAATGCTACTGGTGAAAGTCATGCCGGGCGCGACGCTTGAACAGGTGCAGGAAAGCACCGAAGCGGTCTATACGGTGGCGTTTGAAGCGCGCTGATCTGCCACTCTGCCAGGGCCAGAACCGGGGCAAAACCGGGCCAGAATCGGTATCGATAAAAAAGTTATTTTCGAGTCTTGCCGATTTCAGCGAAACGTGTATTATTGCGCGACTCTTGGTTACCACTGAGGCTTTATGTATTCCCACTAGCGAGCGCTGCTTCTTATTGATCTTACCGATCACCTGATGACGGCAGCGCGGACAGTATTTTTTTAAATCGTTGCTTTTTATTAGGAGAGTTGCAGATGCATGCTACGACTATCCCCTTGGGCCGGGCTATGGCCCCAGAACCACGTCACGAAGATACTCATAACGGCGGTCCGCGCCTGGTTTGTAACAATACCCACTCGGATACCTCGCTGGATCACTTTATCAAGCGTGATGGCAAGATATTCGCGGGTACCCATCTGATCATCGATCTGTGGGGTGCAAAACATCTGGACGATCTGCCGCGCATGGAAAAAGCGTTGCGCGATGCGGTCGAAGCGGCTGGCGCGACCCTGTTGCATATCCATCTCCACCATTTCACTCCCAACGGCGGTATATCCGGCGTGGCGGTGCTGGCAGAATCCCATATCAGTGTACACACCTGGCCCGAGCGCGATTTTGCCGCGTTTGATGTGTTCATGTGTGGTGATGCTGAGCCGAGCAAGGCGATTCCCGTACTGTCCATGGCGTTTCGTCCGGCCCGCGTCAATGTCGGCGAACACCAACGGGGTGTGGTCGACAGCGATGGCTAAGTTTACCGAGGTCCTGTACGACGATTACGGTCAGCTGTTTGGTGTCGATGAGGTGTTCTTTGAACACCGCACCGACCATCAGCATCTGCTGATTTTCCGTAATTCGCGGTTTGGCCGGGTCATGACCCTGGACGGTGTGGTGCAGACCACCGAGCGTGATGAGTTCATTTATCACGAAATGCTCGCGCACACGCCGATCCTGGCGCATGGCAAAGCCCGTCGGGTGCTTATTGTCGGCGGTGGTGATGGTGGCATGCTGCGTGAAGTTTGCCGGCACCAGTCCGTTGAGCATATCACCCAGGTTGAGATCGACGCCTCAGTGGTCGAAATGAGCAAGCAGCATCTGCCCAATCATTCGCAGGGTGCGTATGACGATCCCCGGCTTGAACTGGTTATTGCTGATGGCATGCGCTATGTGCGCGAAGCCTCTGAAACATTCGATGTCATCATCTCGGATTCGACCGATCCTATCGGCCCCGGTGAAGTTCTGTTTACGCAGGACTTCTACGTGGCCTGTCAGGCACGTCTGAATCCGGGCGGTGTACTGGTCACGCAAAACGGCGTGCCTTTTATGCAGTTGGCTGAAGTCAAAAGTACCGCCCAGCGCCTGGCAAAAACCTTTGCTGATTGGCACTTCTATTCGGCGGCGGTGCCCACCTATATCGGTGGCATCATGACTTTCGCCTGGGCCAGCGATGATACGACGCTGCGCCAAGTGCCCCTGGCCACTCTGCAAGAGCGGTTTCAGGCGGCTGGTATCAAAACCCGGTATTACAATCCTGCCATTCATCAGGCTGCGTTTGCGCTTCCGCAGTACATTCTCGAAGCGATCGGCAAATAAGTGGAGAATTTGTCATGGGCGTAGTAACAGAGCTGCGTCCGGATCGCTTCAATGATCCGGGGTTTGTTAATGATTTGCTGCGCCAGCACGGTTCGCCGCTGTTGGTGCTGGATTGCGAGCGTCTGCGGGAAGCGTATCGTAACCTGTGTGCATCCTTGCCAGGGGTTACCCTGCATTATGCGATCAAGGCACTGCCTGATCCGACCGTGGTGGCAACACTGGCTGCCGAAGGTGCCTGTTTTGACATTGCCACCAGCGGCGAGATCGCCATGCTGCAGTCGCTGTATGTCAATCCGCGCAACACAATTCATACCCATCCGATCAAGCGTGACCGGGATATCCGCGATGCGCTGCGGTTCGGCTGCACCACGTTTGTTGTCGACAATAGCGACGAACTGCTGAAATTCGTCCGCTATCGGGGCCGGGTAGCATTACTGTTGCGGGTTTGTTTTCGCAGTAAAGACGCGAAAATCGATCTGTCGAAGAAATTCGGCTGCCCGCTGGAAGAGGCTGCCAACTTGCTTGAGCAGGCCAAAACCCTGGGTCTGAATGTTAAAGGTTTGTCGTTTCACGTCGGTTCGCAGTGCAGTTCGCCGACAGCGCATGTGAATGCCATCCGGTCCTGCAATGCGCTGATCCGCAAGGCCTACAGCGAAGATCTGGCGCACCTCGGCATTCTGGATATCGGTGGCGGTTTTCCGGCTGCGTATGATGCCAACACACCGGCTATCGAAGCCTATTGCGCCCCCTTGCGTGAAGCCCTGAGCGAATTGCCGGCCTGGGTTGAAACTATCGCCGAGCCGGGCCGGGCGCTGGTGGCCGACAGCATGACCTGCCTGAGCACGGTGATCGGTCGGGCGCGGCGCAGCGACCGCATCTGGTATTACCTGGACGAGGGTGTTTACGGTGCTTTCAGCGGTCAGTTGTATGAACAGTTGCAATATCCGCTGACCGTGCTGAAAGAGGGGCCGCTGCAGCCTTCTGTGCTGGCCGGGCCGACCTGTGACAGTATCGATATCGTGGCTGAAAGCATTGAACTGCCGGAACTGGAAATTGGTGACGTCATCGTTGGCCGGATGATGGGAGCTTATACCGCTGCCACAGCGAGCGAGTTCAACTCGATCCCGCGTACGCCGATCATTGCACTGGATGCACCAGAGCCGCAGCAACAAGTGGCTTATATCGCCTGATAATCAAGAGAATTGCGGCGAGCTGGCAGGATGTTTTCCAGGCTCGCTGATAATGGCATGAAAGATACGGGGCGGATATCACTGTTCGCCCTTATTTTTTTAGCCGCCGGTTTTTCTGACTTGCCGCGTTGCGATTAGCGCTCAGGTATGGCCAGACGGCTGGTTTCCTTGACTTCTTCCATGACCACCAGAGTGCGTGAATCGCGTACGCCTGGCAGCACCCGTAATAACTCACCCAGCAGCGCCCGATAGGCCGCCATATTGGCAATTCGTGCTTTGATCAGATAGTCGAAATCGCCGGACACCAGATGGCATTCGAGTACCTCGGGCAAGGTCAGCAGTTCGCGTTTGAACTCCTCGAACACGTTGGACGAAGTGTAGTTAAGGCTGATTTCCACAAATACCAGCAATTCGGCATCCAGCAGCCGGGGCTCCAGTTGTGCGGTATAGCCACGGATATACCCCTCTTTTTCCAGCCGTTTCACGCGTTCCAGACATGGCGAGGTGCTTAAACCCACCGCTGCCGCCAGGTCTACATAGGAGATGCGACCATCTTCCTGCAGCTTGCGCAGGATTCTCCGGTCCATGCGATCCAGCTTGCGCGGAGTCGAGATATTCTGTTTCATAAAAATTGCTGAGAAAATTAATCTTGGCAGTAAAATTTACTGCATTTTAATGTAAAAAACCAATAAATAACTCCAGAATAGCTCATATAATTCCCAATATTATGGCAATCGAAAGTTGTCGATTTCAACGTCATAACCTCACTTGGTCAGTCAGTCAACACAGCAGGGTAGGGGTAGCCAGTCATGAAAGTCGTTGTTCTCGGTAGTGGCATCATCGGCGTCAGCACCGCGTATTATCTGGCCCGGGCCGGTCAGGAAGTGGTGGTTGTGGATCGTCAGTCCGGTCCGGCGCTGGAGACCAGTTTCGCCAACGCGGGTCAGGTATCGCCAGGTTATTCTGCGCCCTGGGCCGCACCGGGTATCCCTCTGAAAGCGATCAAATGGATGCTGCAGGAACACTCCCCGCTGGTGATTCGCCCGCGTCTGGATGCCGCCATGCTGAGCTGGCTGGCCCGTATGCTGCGTAACTGCACGGCAGCCCGTTATGCGGTTAACAAAGAGCGGATGCTGCGTCTGGCCACTTACAGCCGCGAGTCGCTGGAACTGCTGCGGCAGGAAACCGGTATCTCCTACGATCAGCGCACGCAAGGCACGCTGCAACTGTTTCGCACCCAGAAACAAGTGGATAGCGCAGCCAAGGACATCGCTATTCTGGAGCAATGCGGTGTGCCTTATGAATTGCTCGACCCGGTCGGTTGTATCAGAGCCGAACCGGCACTGACCCAGGTGCGGGACAAAATCGCCGGCGGCTTGCGCTTGCCGGGTGATGAGACCGGCGACTGCTTCAAATTCACCCAGGCCCTGGCCGCCAAGGCTGAAGCTTTAGGGGTCGAGTTTCGCTACGACACCGCTATTGAGGGCCTGTTGTCGGATGGCAACAGCATCGACGGTGTGCGTACCAGCGCAGGCATCGTGCGCGGTGATGCCTATGTGATGGCCCTGGGCAGTTATTCGCCGTTGCTGCTGCGGCCTTTGGGTATCCGTATTCCGGTGTACCCGGTGAAAGGGTATTCCATCACCGTACCGGTCGTAGATCCCGCCGCTGCGCCGGTTTCCACCGTCATGGACGAAACCCATAAAGTGGCGCTGACCCGGTTGGGAGATCGTATTCGGGTGGCCGGTATGGCAGAAATATCCGGCTACGACCTGAGCCTGCGTCCCAAACAGCGCAAAACTCTGGAATTCGTGGTACGCGATTTATACCCCCGTGGGGGCGATGTGAGCCAGGCCGAATTCTGGACCGGACTGCGTCCCATGACCCCGGACGGCACCCCGGTGGTAGGGCCAAGCACGTACCGCAATCTTTACCTCAACACCGGCCACGGCACACTGGGCTGGACCATGGGCCCCGGCTCCGGCCGTTTGCTGGCAAATCTGATCAGCGGCCAGGACGCCAGCATCCCACTATCCGGCCTGACCATGGATCGCTACCTGGACAAGGTCGCCTGACCGGCAAAAGCCTACGCCCGTAAGTCGATGCAAACGCTGCTAGTGATAGCAGCGTTTTTTTGTGGTCGTTCCGGGATTAACCATGCAGAGCATATGGACTGTTGGACTTGTTGCATATTCCATCTCTCCTTTAGCAAAAAGAGAGATGGAAAACTGATCGGTGGTTAGGATGCAGGGCAAGCGTTTTTCTTCCCCTGCGTGATTTTGGGATTTTGATCTACACTTCAGAGTAGTAGACATCAGGAGACGGCAATGACCACACTCACGCTGACCACCTGGAATATCGAGCATCTTAGCCGCCTGCTGCCGACGCCGCCGGCCAATCGGTTGCCCCAGCGATCACACGCCGGTTTCGGTCGAGATCAGTTTATGATTTTGGCATGGGCTATTGCCGCGTATTTTCCGGCAACTGTTGCAGGAGTGTCCCATGCACACATTCGCAGTCAGGTGTGTTTAGATAAGTGTTTGATTTTATGGTGCCGGATGTCCGATTCGAACGGACGACCTACCGCTTACAAGGCGGTTGCTCTACCAGCTGAGCTAATCCGGCGCAGAGGATGACAGGTGTCAAGCTGTGAGATGGAGAATACTACTTCATCAAGGCTTGATCCGTAAAGACCTGAGCACTAACATCAAGCCTTTTGCCGTGGAGGATCGGGGCTTGAGCGCAAATCTTTATTCTTTGATACAAAGCCGGTTCCCAGCGAATCATGAGCAGGTGCTCATCGAAACCGGGACTGGACGCACCTATAGCTATGCGGATCTGGAACGTGAATCCGCGCGCTACGCCCGTTTTTTCGCTGATCTGGGATTGGTCAAGGGTGATCGGGTGGTGGCGCAGCTGGATAAATCGCCAGAAGTGTTATTCCTGTATCTCGGTTGCCTGCGCGCCGGGCTGATTTATTTACCACTGAATACTGCTTATCGGAAGGCCGAGCTGGAATACTTTCTGAGCGATGCCGAACCACGCGCTATCGTGTGTGCGCCACAGTTATTGCCCGCATTGCAGGCGCTGGCCGAAGCTCAGGGAATAGCGCACGTGTTTACGCTGGATCAGGCTGGCGGTGGCAGCCTGCAGACGCAATCAGCTGATACCAGCACAACGTTTGAGCCGGTAGTTTGCACAGCTGATGATGTGGCGGCCATTCTTTATACGTCTGGCACGACCGGGCGGCCCAAAGGGGCGATGATCTCGCACAGTAATTTATCCTCGAATGCGCTGGCTTTGCAGGAGGCATGGGGCTGGCGCAGTGATGATGTGCTGTTGCATGCGCTGCCGCTGTATCACGTACACGGTCTGTTTGTCGCCTGTCACTGCGTTTTGTTCGGTGGCAGCCGGATGCTGATGCTGGACAAGTTCGACAGCCGCAAGGTGCTGGAACTGCTGCCGCGCGTGACGGTGATGATGGGGGTGCCTACGTTTTATACTCGGCTGCTGGCCGAGCCCGATTTCGGATCGGCGCAGAGCGCTCATATGCGCTTGTTTATTTCCGGCTCGGCGCCGCTGCTGGAACAGACGTTCAGCGAATTTCAAGCGCGTACCGGGCATGCCATTCTGGAGCGTTACGGCATGACCGAAACCGGTATGAGCACGTCCAACCCGCTGCGCGGCGACCGTTTGCCCAGTACCGTAGGCTTGCCTCTGCCGGGGGTATCAGTGCGGGTTGTGGATGATAGCGGCGCTGATGTTGCTGCGGGCGATGTCGGTCAATTGCTGGTGAAGGGGCCGAATGTGTTCCAGGGCTATTGGCGGATGCCGGAAAAAACGGCTGAAGAATTCACCGATGATGGTTTTTTTAAAACTGGCGATCTGGCCAGTATCGGGCCGCAGGGCTATGTCTCGATTGTCGGGCGCGGCAAGGATCTGATCATTACCGGCGGTCTGAACGTCTATCCGAAAGAAGTAGAACGTTTTATCGATGATCTGGACGGTGTGTTCGAGTCAGCGGTTATCGGTTTGCCACATGCGGATTTCGGCGAGTCGGTCAATGCGGTGGTGGTGCGGGATAATAGCAGCCCGCCGGTCACCGAGAACGCGATCATCAGCGTTTTGAAGGATAAGCTGGCGGGTTTTAAGGTCCCCAAGCAGATCTTTTTTGTTGATGAATTACCGCGTAATGCAATGGGCAAAGTGCAAAAAAACGTGCTGCGCGAGCGTTACCAGAAGGCTTAAGACGCTGTTGTTATACAGCGTCCGAGCCGTTACTTTGGTCATCGCCGGCAGCGGGTTTTGCTACTGGGTGTAGCGTTGCACGGCGATGACATTGCGCAGCTGACTGAGTTTATCCAACAATCTGCTGAGCTGAGCGATATCGCCAACTTCAACACTGAGGCGCAGCCGGGCGGTCGATTTCTCGAGGTCGGACTGGGTATTGAGCGCGATGACATTGACCTTTTCATTGGCCAGTACCCAGGTGATATCACGCAGCAGTCCCGAGCGGTCATAGGCATCGATCTGGACATCTACCGGGTAGAGCGCATCCTCCAGTCCCCAATCGACATCAATGAAACGCTCTTGATGGAACGTTTCCAGATTGAGCAGGTTGGGGCAGTCCTGGCGGTGAATGGTCACGCCCCGGCCATGTGTGATGAAGCCGATGATGGGCTCCGGCGGCACCGGCTTGCAGCAGCCGGCAATCGTGGTGAGCAGATTGCCGACGCCACGAATACGAATACCCGTGTCTTTATCATTGCTTTGCGATTTGCGTGCGACCGGAACAAAAGCCTTGTCCTTGCGGACGATGCCCAGTCCGCCGGGCCGACCGCCGGGCAGGATCTGTTCCTGCAGAGCGCTGGCAACAGCCGTGGTGGTCAGTTCGTCGTTACCGATAGCGATGAATAACTCATCGGGCCGGCAGAAATTGAACCGTGCTGCCAGCTTGTCCAGATCCACCTGTTTCAGTTTAAGGGCTAGCCGCTGGAATTCCTGCTCCAGGGCCTGACGGCCTGCCTGCATGGTTTTCTCGCGATCCTGCAGACGGAACCATTGCCGCACTTTGGCGCGTGCCCGCGAGGTGCGCAGATAGCCCAGATGAGGACGCAACCAGTTGGGACTGGGAGCACCCTCGCGTGAGGTCATGATTTCGACCTGATCGCCGTTTTGCAGCTCGTAGTTCAGGGGGACGATACGGCCGTTGATTTTGGCACCCCGGCAGCGATGCCCGATCTCGGTGTGAATAGTGTAGGCAAAATCCAGCGGTGTGGCACCCTGGGCAAGATCGAGAATATCGCCCTTGGGCGTTAATACGTAGACCCGATCCTGGAATACTTCGGCTTTGAACTGATCCAGCAATTCGTCCGAATCCGCCGCATCTTTGTATTCCAGCAAATTGCGCAGCCAGGCGATCTGGCGTTCAAAAGCCAGATCACGGGTTTTGCTGTCTTCTTTATAACGCCAATGCGCAGCCACCCCCAGCTCGCAGCTTTGATGCATTTCGTAGGTGCGTATCTGGACTTCCAGGGTTTTGCCCTGCGGGCCAATCACAGCGGTATGCAGGGACTGGTAGCCATTGCCTTTGGGATTGGCGATGTAGTCGTCAAACTCCTGCGGGATATTTTTCCACAGCGTGTGCACCACCCCCAGGGCGCTGTAGCATTCAGCAACCGTGTGTACCAGGATGCGCACGGCACGCACATCGAAAATCTGCTCAAAGGGCAACTGCTTGCGCTGCATTTTGCGCCAGATGCTGTAAATATGCTTGACGCGACCGGTCAGATCGGCCTCAATCCCGGCCCGGTCCAGCGTTTGGCGTAATTGTTCCAGCACACTGTTGATGTAGTGTTCGCGGTCGCGGCGGCGTTCGTCCAGCGCCTTGGCAATGGCTTTGTAGCTGATCGGGTCGATCGTGCGCAGCGCCAGATCTTCCATTTCCCATTTGAACTGCCCGATCCCCAGGCGATTGGCCAGGGGCGCAAAAATATCCATGGTTTCGTGTGCCAGGCGCAGCTGTTCGGGCTCGGTCAGTTGCTTGATAGAACGCATGCGGCATAGCTGCAGGGCCAGTTTGATCAGCACCACGCGGACATCCTGGGCCATGGCCAGCAGCATCTTGCGCAGCCCTTCCAGCTGAGTGGGGTTATGCAGACCGCGCTGATGCAACACACCAATAGTGTCCAGCCGCTCGATGCCCTCGACCAGTACAGCGACACCGGCGCCAAAGCGCTGTCGTACCAGATCCTGGGGGAGTGCTTTACTGCTGACTGCCTGATGCAGCAGTGCGGCGATAATCGCTTCGTGATCCAGTCGCAGATCAGCCAGCAAATCGGCTGCTGTCAGGCCAATAACATTATCCGGATGGGCTACCAGCGTGGTGTGATGCGCCTGCTTGATGCGTTCGCGTTGTTCGTCCGACCAGCTGGTACTGAGGGTGGACAACCACTGTTCGAAATCCGTATTGGCGGGTGGCGTTTTGGCTACGCTGACCATAGTGTTAACAGCTCCGACAGGTTTCGCGAAAGGGGATCGACCACAGCGCTCGCCTGTTTATTTCCATGCAAAACGACAATTATACGTCAATGTTATTGCGCAGGTCTTACAGTGCGCGGTTCAGCCTTCTGTGATGGCTTGTGTTATTGACTCGGATCACCGTGCTGTGATACCTGAAAAAGCGTTAAATATGTAATAAATTCATCGACATTTGGCATACGAGCCTGGTGCGGCTTCCAGCACTGGCAGCTTGCCCGAGCCGGGCAGTCGTGCCGGAACTTTCGGGCCGGTATGCGGTTGTACCCAGTTGTACCAGTCCTGCCACCAGGAACCGGCCTGACGCTGCGCGCCAGCCAGCCAATCTGCCGGGTTTTCGATGGTTTGCAGCGCATCTTTTTCATGGCTCCAGTACGCATATTGCTGTGCGTCGGGCGGGTTGATCACACCGGCAACATGGCCGGCACCCCCCAGGACGAAGCGAACCGGGCCGCTGAACAGACGGGCACTGCTATAAACCGAGTGCCACAAAGCAATGTGGTCTTCCTGCGTGGCGAGATAATACGACGGGGTTTTGATTTTACTCAGGTCGATCGGTTTACCCAGCAGAGTAATGCCACCGGGTTCGCGCAGCAGGTTGTTCTGGTACATATTACGCAGATAAAAGCGGTGCAGCCTGGCCGGCATGCGGGTCGAATCCGAGTTCCAGTACAAGAAATCGAACGGGAAGGAGTCTTTGCCTAACAGGTATTGTTCGACGAAGAACGACCAGATCATATCGTTGGCCCGCAGCATATTGAAGGTCGCTGCCAGTCTGGAATTGTCCACCGGTGCATCGGTTTGCGACTGGCCGTGCTGCTCCAGCAGAGACAGCTCTTCTTCATCGATAAAAACTTCCAGCTCGCCCGGCTGCTCGAAATCAGCAGGTTGGTTAAATAGGTGCAGGAGCGCAGGCGACGTTCACGACGGCTGCTCAGATAGGCTGCTGCGCAGGCCAGCAACGTACCGCCCAGACAATAACCGACGGCATTGACACTGCGCTGGCCGGTGGCCTGTTCAATCGCGTCCAGGGCGGCCAGAATACCCTCGCTCAGATAATCCGCGAGAATCTTTATCCGCCTGTTCCGGGCCAGGATTGACCCAGGAAATAACGAAAACCGTAAAGCCCTGATCCACCCACCATTTGATCAGTGAATTTTGCGGTCGCAGGTCGAGCACATAATATTTATTGATCCACGGCGGCACAGCCAGCAACGGCCTTGAAAGACGCTGTCAGTGCTGGGTGCATATTGCAGTAACTGCATGA
The DNA here is from genome assembly GCA_041396125.1 of Gammaproteobacteria bacterium. Classification (GTDB taxonomy): domain Bacteria; phylum Pseudomonadota; class Gammaproteobacteria; order Competibacterales; family Competibacteraceae; genus JAWKZG01. The sequence continues at coordinate 72,666 of JAWKZG010000015.1, forward strand.
TGTCGTTTTGATAGACCACAGCACCCGGTGTCGTTGCCAGGGTTTCGCCCAGTGTGAAACTGTCTGCCGGTGGATCGCGCAGGCTCAGGTAATGGTTGCCACGGGCCAAATCATTAAGCAGGTTTTGCAGGCCTTTAAGCAGATTCTCGCCGCCGGATTCCAGCGTAACTCGCAGCACTTCCGGGTTGGTGACCGGAAAATTGGCAGGTGCCATCGCGTCTACAAATTGGCGGGTATAAAAATCCAGCCGTTTGCGGGTCTGTTCGTCCAGACCTACCGCCTGTGCCACTGTGCACTGCAGGCAACGCGCGGTCAGCAGGTAAGACTGCTTAATAAAATCAAATAAGAAATTATCTTGCCATTCGTCATGGTTAGCGGAAGAGGTGGAGGCGGTAGATGAGATAGATTCAGCAGGTTTCAGCATGCCCGGACCTGACTGTCCCCACAGTGCCGCCGTGCTTTGTTGCCAGAATCCCCAATAATTGCGCCACAGCGATAATTGCGCATCGACCAGGTGCATGGGGTTGCGCAACATGTGCTGGGTCATATCCAGGAACGCTTTTGATACGGGCGCTATCAGATAAGCCCAGCACTCCGGCCTGAGTCTGCTGCTGCAGAAAATCACTGATCAGGCGCTGGCTCTGCTCAGCGATACGGGTGAAGGCCCGGTTGAACTCAGCCGGGTCGGTAACTTGCCGGGTGGCCCAGCCATGTCTGATCCTCTTGCTTAGGCGTGCTTTTCCAGCAGCAGTGCTGGGTAAAATAAGACCTGAAATAATCATTAATTATAAAAGATGCGGTGCGTTGCGGTTATTTCAAGCCGTATCCAGGCTCTTGGCCGCAATCTCATAAACATCCGGCGATAAATCAGTGCTGGCCAGGATGCGTTGCAAGTGGCTGCGCATCAGCTCCTGGCGGGCCGTATCGTATTTGCGCCAGCGGGTAAAACTGCCGAGCAGGCGGGCTGCAATCTGAGGGTTCAATGCATTCAGCGCCAATACCTGATCCGCCACAAACTGATAGCCGGCACCGCTGGCTGCGTGAAAGTGAATAGGGTTATGGCAGAAAGCACCGATCAGGGCCCGTACCTTATTCGGGTTTTTAATCGTAAAGGCTTCATGCCGCAGCAGTGATTGTACCTGTTGCAGTGTATCGGGGCCTTGCGCGGTAGCCTGCAGGCTAAGCCATTTGTCCACCACCAGCGCTTCGTGCCGCCATTGCTGATAAAAATCTGCCAGTGCCTGTTCGCGTTGCGGATGTGCCTGCTGCGCCAGGGTTTGCAGCGCGGCCAGCTGATCGGTCATATTGTTTGCGCTGCGAAATTGGGCCATGCCCAGCTGCTGGTGCTCCGGCAGTAGCATCAGATAATCCAGGCAGCGGTTTTTCAGGCTGCGCTGACCGATGCTGGCATGATCGATGTGGTGTTCGCCTGTCTGCTGACGAGTGTGCTGATCAGACTGCTGATGGTGTGTCTGGAACTGCTCATAGGTGCTCAGCAGTTCGTTTTGTAGTGCCTGGGCCAGCATTTTACGCATGGTTTCGCGGGCAAAATGCAGGCCATCGACATCGATCACGTCCATCTGTTCAGCCAGATAGACCTCACCGGGCAGGCTCAGAATATGGGCTCGCAGTGCGGGGTCGGCTGTGCCGTCACACAGAGCTTGCCGGTAGGCTGTGATAAGTTTATCTGGCAGTTGCAGCGGGCGTTGCGCCTGGTGGGCTGCGCGCAACGCCAGAATGCTGCGGATCGCCAGCTGTTGAGCGGCTTCCCAGCGATTGAAGTCATCGCTGTCATGTGCCAGTAGGAATGCCAGTTCATCGTCGCTGTAGTCGTATTCCAGTTTCAGCGGGGCCGAGAAACCACGCAACAGCGAGGGTATTGGTTGTTCGGGAACATTGACGAAGCGAAAAGACTGCTCCGCAGCGCGCAGTTCGAGGACCCGGCTGTCGCCTTCACTGGCTGTGTTTTCACCCTCAAGCTGCAGTGGCAAGGGCTGACCGTCTGCGGCCAGCAGGCCCATTGCAAACGGAATATGGAACGGCTGTTTCTGTGGCTGTCCCGGTGTCGGCGGGCAGCTTTGACGCAGTGTCAGGGTATAGCTGGCAGTGGCGGGATCATACTCGCTTTCGGCCTGCACCAACGGGGTTCCCGCCTGACTGTACCAGTGTTTGAACTGGCCCAGGTCGACCTGGTTGGCATCGGCCATGGCAGCGACGAAATCATCGCAGGTGACCGCTTGCCCGTCATGGCGCTGAAAATACAGATCCATGCCGCGCCGAAAACCGTCACGGCCCAGCAGGTTGTGGATCATACGGACAACTTCGGCACCTTTATTGTAGACCGTGACAGTATAGAAATTATTGATCTCGATATAGCTGTCCGGACGTACCGGGTGCGCCATCGGCCCGGCATCCTGCGGAAACTGCACACTGCGCAGGATGCGTACATCCTCGATGCGTTTCACGCCGCGTGAGCCCATATCGGCGGAGAATTCCTGATCGCGAAAAACGGTCAAGCCTTCCTTGAGCGAGAGCTGAAACCAGTCCCGACAGGTGACCCGGTTACCGGTCCAGTTATGGAAATATTCATGGGCAATAACGGCTTCCACACCCTGGTAGTCATCATCAGTGGCCGTCTCCGGCTTGGCCAGGACGAATTTGGTGTTGAAAACGTTCAGCCCTTTGTTTTCCACACCAAATTCGTCCTGGCCAAGCCGGAGACGAATTTGGTGTTGAAAACGTTCAGCCCTTTGTTTTCCATCGCCCCCATATTGAAATCGCTGACCGCTACGATGTTATAGATATCCAGGTCGTATTCCAGTCCAAAAACCTCTTCGTCCCAGCGCATGGCGTGTTGCAGTGAGCGCATGGCGTGCTCGCACTGGTCGAGGTGCTGCGGTTCGGTATAAATCCGCAGTGTTACCCGCCGCCCGGAGCGGGTGGTGAAATAATCTTCGAGATGTACCAGCGGGCCAGCTACCAGAGCAAACAGATAACTGGGCTTTTTGAACGGATCATGCCAGGTGGCCCAGTGGCGACCGTCGTCAAGCACGCCGCTGGCAACCGGATTGCCGTTGGACAGCAGGACCGGATAACGGTCCGGGTCGGCTACCAGCGTGGTACTGAATTCAGCCATGACGTCGGGCCGATCCAGAAAGTAAGTGATTTTGCGAAAACTTTCAGCTTCACACTGGGTGCAGAAAACGCCGCTGGATTGATACAGTCCTTCCAGCGAGGTATTGCGCTGCGGGTAAAGGCGTACCCGGCTTTCCAGGGTGAACTGTTCGGGCGGGCCGGGAATGGTCAGGCGCTGGGCATCCAGCTGATAGTCACCGCGCTCCAGCGGGCGCTCGTCCAGTGCCAGGTGCAGCAGTTCCAGCTCCTGACCGTGCAATATCAGGGCTTGCTGACCGCTGCCTGCGGGATTCCGTCGCAGCTGCATACGGGCCTGTACTTCGGTGGCTTCTTCGGCCAGCTCGAAGCGCAGCTCGACCCGGTCGATCAGGAATTCCGGCGGGGTGTAATCCTGCAGATAAATTGCGTTGGGTTTGGCCATGGTCGGTGTTAACCCCGGCTCTGTCTGTGTTGAGCGCTTATTGGTTCGCGCTGTTCACAAACGCTGTTTAAGCTCGGCCACATGCGCTCTGAGTTGCGGAAAGAAATCGTGAAAATCATCTTCAAGCCCCGAATAATTGGTATGCAGTTCGGTAATAGCCTGGCCCAGGCTGCTGGGCCGGCTCAAGCGGCGCTCGATGCCTTGCAGGGCCCGGGCGATGCCTGCCGACTGTTGATATGTGTGCAATAAATCATTTGCCAGCATATAGGATACGCTACCTTGCATGCGTGGGGGTAATTGCGCCTGGTTTTGCTGCAACACGGCATAAACTTCGGTGGTGAACTGGCGCAGGCTTTGTTTGGAATAATGTGACCAGGAGACGGCCAGCAAATGATCGTAAAACATATCGATCAGAATGCCTGCATAACGCCGGTAAGCGGGGCTGATGCGGCGTTTGCTGTGGCGGAAGACGGGGTGCTGATCGGTATAGTGATCGATGGCCCGGTGCAGTCTAATGCCGTGCTGCAGGGCAGGGGGCAGCGAATCCGGTAGCGGACCCTTGACGAAATCGCCCATCAGATTGCCGATCCAGGCATCGGGTTCGGGATCGGCCAGATACAAATGCGCCAGATAATTCATCCCGCACTCTCAAGCGCCTAGCGGGGCTGCACAGGTTTAGCACTGGGACGGCTCAGATAAAAACCCTGACCGTATTCAAAACCGATCGCTTCGCAGCAGAGTTTTTCAGCTGCGACTTCGATACCTTCAGCGACGGTTTTGATGCCCAGATCACGTGCCATATGCACCAGTGTGCGCAAAATCTGCACTGCCCGGGGCGGCTGCCGGTGAATATTGCGAATCAACGATATATCGAATTTCAGCCAATCCGGCGGGACTTCAATCAGTTCCACCAGGCGGGCCTGCCCGGCCCCGAAATCATCGTAGGCCAGCTCGATTTCCAAATCTTTAAGCAGCGCCTGCAATTCTCGCATTGTGGCCAGTGAGGTGAGGGATTTTTCGTGTATTTCCAATACCAGAGGGAGTTCTGAGCTATGTTTGCGCAGTTCGGTCAGGGTATGGGTCATACCACCATTTTCAATTTCTTCCGGTACGGTATTGATGAATACAGGCAATTTCAAACCGAGCTCGATGGCATGCTGTATACCCTGATTGCGAAACAGATCGCTCAGTTCAATAGGGTTGCCTACCAGGGTTGCAATGGCAAACAGTTCACGCGGCGTTTTGGGCAGACCGGGATGGCGCCCCCTGCCTAGCAACTCGTAGCCCGCCGGACGGTTTCTCTGCAGCTGAATAATGGACTGAAACTTGGTAGTGATAGAACGCTCGCTCAGCAGAGCAGCCATTCTGCTGGCGAAGATTTCAGTCTGTTCATCACCCAGTGATTCGGACAATGCAGAAGAAGGCCGTAGCGCCTGGGTGCTTTCACTTTCATCGCCGACGCCAAACTGATTGCGAAGCCGAAACTCCAGCAAACCGAAATGGATGATATCGCCATCATTGAGGCGCATCTGCCCGTTGACGCGTTCGCGGTTGACGAACGTCCCGTTGGTGCTACCGCATTCACGAACCCACAGTATGTCGTCGAGCTGGATGATTTCGGCGTGACGGCGGGAAATGCCGCTGAAGCTCAGGCATAAATCATTGGCGCGCAGGCGACCGACCCGAAATGGATACGAGTGGATAGGAATCTGCCAGTGTGCGCCTTGAGCGTTAAAACCCTCCAGATACCATGCACTTTCATCGCCAGTGGGCAGCGTTGACTGTTGCTTCACGGCAATTTACAACTTGGCACGCGCTTAAAAATCAAAACGAAGACCTGCTTTGAAACGATAATTATCCAATTCGTCGTGACCTAATAGTTTTTGGTAATTCAGAAATGCCGCAGCACCATTGTTGAACTGGGCGGAAAAACCAACGCCAAGATTGAAATAATCCTGATCCTGGGCGTCAGGCAGCGACGGTGTGCTTTGCAGGCGCAGTGGCTGGCCGGTAATATCGGGTATCAGACGATAGCCGGACAGACTGTCAGATGACTCGAAAGCATGCGTCCACTGAAAACCGGCGAAAGGCAGCAACAACCCCCAGTTCTGATTCAGTTCATAGCTGACGTGGCCGCCCAGGCTGAGTGTTAATGCTGATAGCGTCGAATCCAGACTGAGCGAATCGCTGGCTGTGGCCAGTGCGGGATCATCTGCCAGGCTGTACATCAATCGCCCACCCGGAGTAAAGGTCAGCGGCCCATTGGCAAACTGATAGGCAGCGTTTAAATCTATAGCCAGGGTTTCCGTATCGGATTGCTCGCTAAGCAATGCGGTATCATCACGTAACCAATAGGCCAGCCGTCCGCCCAGAGAGAACTCATCCGTCCCGATGAACAGACTGGTCAGAGTCAGATCGAAGGGCGCAAGGCTGACGTCGTCTGCTTCGCTGCGGGATGATGCACCGAACGGCGATGCCAGGGCAGTGCGTGGCCAGGCGGATTCTGCGGTGAGGCTGAACGGGCGTTGAAAGTCGATTCTGAAACCTGCCCCGAAATCGATCTGGCTGTGACAGGACGTTGAGCTTAACATCGGGATTATGACAGGGGAATGCAAGTTGACAAGCGGACAGGGCGCTAAATTAAAGAAAGCAGGTGCGAGGGGTGGCGTATTGCGCTGAACTGATGCAGGCAAAACCCGTTCATCCGCCACTGCCCGGTACAACGGGGCGGCTACGATTCCCAGTATGGCCACAAGCAAAATAATAATACGTCGCATTGTCCAGGCCTGTAAGCACTCTCGGTTGCGATATGATGTCCTCTACCCGCTAGTTACGTCCTGCTGCATTTTTTCGCAATGTTAGTGACGTTTTCCTGAAGCGGAGCGTCAAGCCGGTGAACAGACCATGGTATTGGATATGCCATGACTGCGGCAGCGAAGCTGAAACCATTTGCCCGGATTTACGCTCTTTACTGCTTTGATATTATTTTATCTATCTGGTTCAGTAGGCTACGCCAGTCACGCAGCCAGCAACAACGATGATTATACTCTTCTACCAGGATCATGCGAACATTGTTTTGCTGTAATAAAGTGGCAGGAAAAAGCGCAGGTGGAATATTGCGATCTGCTGCGCCGAGGTAATGAATCTGTGCAATGGTGTCTGGTAGCGCGAGTTCCAGTGCCGGGTTGAGCGATCCGGTCAATGGACTGTAATGATGCAGCCGGGCCCAGGCGGCAGGGTCCAGATTGCCGGCCAGACTGACAACGGCTCTGATGCGCGGCAGTCTCGCAGCCAACAGCATGGCCAGGGTAGCGCCGCCGCTATGGCCGATCAGCACGGTGTCGCTGGCCGTTTGGTAGAGTGGTAATTGACGGAGCGCTGCTGCCATACTGGCAACTACGGCCTCGCTGTAGCGATGACTGGTCCAATAACGAGGGGCACATCCGGCCGTGCGGGTCAGGCCGTCATAGCAGGGTCGCCCCAGATACAAGGCCGGTGCCGGATCACTGGCGAGCAAACGCAAAGCCAGCGGGTGGCGTGCGGTAGGGTCAGATGCTGGTTGGGTACGGTTCAACCAGGGGTCGCCATCGCCTTCCAGATAAACGTGCAAACGCGTAAATGCAGCTGGCGGATGGGCGGTCAGTTTGTCGCTTGTACCCAGCATAGCTGCTGCCGGGGTATTGAGAAAAAGCCGGTGACTGAAACCGCTGCCTGATACCTGTAAGGCGCTTAATCCCAGCCGTTGTGCCAGCTGTTGCTGTCGCTCGACAGGTGCCTGGCAGGACGCACAAAAGCTGATAAGCGCCGCCAGACCCAGAGCTTGCAAACATTGCGGCCAATAGTGCCATAAGCGTTCTTTACGGATCAAATAGGCCGGCAAATTGACTAAAAGCAAAGCAAAAGCGTTCAAATCCAAGTAACCTGAAAACACGTTTAGGCTTCTTCCAGCCGGCGGCTCAGACCCCACAGGATGCGGGTATCCGTGCGGACAGCCGCTACCCTTGTGAGGAAGCGGAGCAGGTATCGGAATACACCTGACGACAATCAAGGCCGATCATACATCAGGTACTAAAAAAACTAGATAAAGTACTGTTGTGTTCGATTTGGGGCAGCGTCAGGTCGGTTTTTTTGCAGTCTTAAACTTGCAGGCATGAATAAGGTAATCGCGATGATTCGACTGAACCAGACAGGACGTACCTTAACGCTGTTTCTCACCAGTTTAACGCTTACGCTGGCTCTGGGAGCCTGTGTTACAGGCACTGACCCCGCACTTACGGAATCCTTTCAGGCAGCGGGTGACGACCCTGGAAAACTATTGATTGTGGATTGCCTGCTGCCCGGGCAGGTGCGCAAACTGGGAACCTCTGCAACCTATATTACGGCGCGGCGACCGATCAAGACCACCATTGGCTTGTGTGAGATTCGTGGCGGTGAGTACATCGCTTATGACCGGGCTGATCTGAGCACCGCGCTGCGCTTTTGGCTGGCACCGGCTGAGAGCGGCGATCCGCAGGCCCAGGCAAATGTCGGTGAGATCTACGAACGAGGCTTGGGAGTGGCGCCTGATTATGCTCAGGCCGCAGTCTGGTATCGCAAGGCCGCCGAGCAAGGCTTGCCGCGGGCGCAGATTAATCTGGGGCATCTTTACGAACGGGGTCTGGGGGTGCCGCAGGACAAGACTCAGGCACTGAACTGGTATCGTGCGGCCGCAGGCCTGAGTGCGGATGAACTGGTGTTTACTTCTTCTTTGCAAGATTTGCGCGCCCAGGCTCTGGCATCCGACCAGGCGGTGAGCGCTGCCCGTCAGGAAGCAGCCAGCGCCCGTGCCGAGGCCGATCGCCTGCGCGCCCAGCTGCGCGATTTGCAATCCCGGCTGCAGCAGCAAAATCAGCAGGAACGCAGTATTCGTAATGAGCTGGACAAGGCACGGCAAGCTTTACTGCGTACACCGCAGCCTGTTGCAGTATCGCAACGCAGCCCGCAGACGGTGGTCAAGGAAGTTGTCAAGCTGGTGCCCGTCGCTGACGACACCCAAGTACGCGCTTTAAAGTCCGAACTGGCGAAGCAGATCCAGGAGCAGAGCCGAATCAAGCAGGAAGCCGAGTTATTACAGCAACGACTGGCAGCGGAAGCCAGCGGGAAGTTAGCGCTGCGTGAACAATTGGCGCAACTGGAGCAGCAACTGGCCGCGTCTAAAAAGGAGAAGCAGCAACTGACGCAGAATGATGCAACGATCCAGCAGGCGCGTATGCAGCAATTGAGTCAGGCGCAACAGGACTTGCAGGCTGCCCGCCAGGCTTTGCAGCAGCACGCTGATTTATTGCAGTCGCAAGCGAGTACAGAGACCGAGCAATTGCGCCAGGCGTTGGCCGACAGTGAAGCGCGCATTGCCGAGTTGCAGCAGACCTTGACAACAAGCCGCGATCAACTGGTTTCGCAGGCCGATCTGGATGTACAGCGCGCTAATCTGATGCGGGCCCGGCAGCAACTGGATGCGACCCGTCAGCAGATCGAACAGCAGCAACGTGTGCTGGCCCAGCGCGATGATGCAGAAGTACGCCAATTGACCGAGCAATTGCGGGCGCAAAGCGAAGCACTGAAAAACAAGGAAGCCCAGATTCAGGAACTGAGCGAAAAGCTTAATAGCAGTGCCGAGAAAATTGCTCAGGCTTCCGGGCAGATTGAAGCGCTGGAACAGGAAACCGAGACCGTTAAACAAACCATTCGGGTCAGAGGCGAGGTACCGTCCGAGAGCCCGGTCGCCCAGACCGAAGAACCTCGTTTCGCCGGGCTTGATTTTGGCCGCTATCATGCACTGGTGATCGGCAATAACAATTATGCCAATATGGAGGGTTTGAAAACGGCGGTCAGCGATGCCCGTGCTATTGCCGAGGTCTTACGTAGCCGTTATGGTTTCAAGGTGCAATTATTGGTTAACGCGACCCGCAAGGATATTCTCTCGGCCCTGAATAAATACCGGGAGCAACTGGGTGAGAGTGATAATTTCCTGGTCTACTATGCCGGTCACGGTAAACTGGATCGGGCCAACGACCGTGGTCATTGGTTGCCAGTAGATGCCGAAGCCAATGATCCCACCAACTGGATATCCAATACCTCGCTGACGGATATTATCAACGCTATGCTCGCCAAGCACGTTATGGTTATCGCCGATTCCTGTTATTCCGGCAGCCTGACGCGCTCGGTATCAACGGCTTTAGGGACCGATGCCACCGCGAACCTGCAGGAGAAATGGTTGCGTAAAATGATTACGCTACGGTCGCGTACGGTACTGACGTCAGGCGGGCTGCAGCCGGTACTGGACAGTGGGGGCGGCAATCATTCTATCTTTGCCAAAGAACTGTTACAGGCGCTGCGGAGCAATGATAATGTGCTGGAAGGTCCGTTATTGTATAGTCAGGTTGCCCGCCGCGTAAAAACTGCGGCCACTCGCTTGGGATATGATCAAACGCCGGAATATGCACCGATCAATTTTGCCGGCGACCTGGGTGCGCCGTTTTTCTTTCGCCCGCAGGCCTGAGTTCAGACGGACACACGCAGATCATGCTGCATACGTACTGCAGCTTCGCGGCCGTAGTAGTAGTTTGGTATGATCTGCGTCTCGCGGTAGCCCAGCGCCTGATAAAACTGGCGGCTGATCGTATTGCGGGCGCGAACTTCCAGCTGTACGTGTGCAATCCCCGCTACACGGGCAGGTTTTTCAAGCCATTCCACCATGCTGCGCCCGATGCTGCGGCGGCGTAATGCCGGATTTACCGCCAATAACAGCAAATGCGCGTTTTCAGCGTGGTAGTGCATGATAGAAAAACCAACGAGCGAACCATTAGCCCGTGCTGCCAGCACATTGACGTCAGGGTGAAGAATCTGTTTTAGCACCCGGGCGCTGCGCCAGCGCCATTCCAGACCGGCTTCGACCAAGTCGCGTGACATCGCAGCGATGCGTACCGAATCGGCTGGTTTGGCGAGGGCGAGTTCAACGGTTGCGGCCATAACTAAATATCCTGCTTATACTGGCGTCAGCTTCATTATGAGCATCTCCGACCTGTTGTCAGTTGTCAATAATTTGTTCCTTACCAGAAGGAGGACCTATGAAAATTACCTGTTTAGAAACCATTCAACTGGAGGAATTCCCCAACTTAGTCTGGTTACAGATTCATACGGACGAAGGTATTAAAGGGCTGGGGGAGACTTTTTTGGGTGCACAGGCGACGGCAGCGTATCTGCACGAAACCGCCGCCCCCTTGTTGCTGGGGCAGGACCCGCTGCACATCGATGCCCATTCCCATAAGCTGATGAACGGTTATCTGGGGTTTGCCAGCAGTGGTGCGGAAGTGCGCGGTGCTTCAGCGGTGGATATTGCATTATGGGATATATTCGGTCAGGCGATGAACCAGCCGATCCATCAAATGTTGGGTGGTTTGAGTCGCGATAAAATCCGCACCTATAACACCTGCGCGGGGTATCGATATGTGCGCGGCGGCGCTGGCCAGCGGACGGATAACTGGGGGCTGAACAGTGCTGCCAAACAGGGGCCCTACGAAGATCTGGACGCTTTTCTGAACCGTGCCGACGAACTCGCCCACAGTCTGCTGGAGCAGGGCATTACCGGGATGAAAATCTGGCCGTTCGATTTTGCTGCCGAGCGCAGCGGCGGGCTGTACATCTCACCGCAGGAACTCAATACTGCACTGGAGCCATTTCGCAAGATCCGCAATGCCGTCGGCGACAAAATGGACATCATGGTGGAGATGCATTCGCTCTGGAACCTGCCGGCTGCCAAACGGATTTTGCAGGAACTGGAACCCTTCAAACCGTTCTGGTACGAAGATCCGATCAAAATGCATAATTTCGATGCCCTGGCTGAACTGGCTGCCAGCACCCGCGTGCCGGTCTGTGCCAGTGAAACCATCGCCGGCCGGCCGGCATTCCGGGAACTGATGGCCAAACATGCCACCGGTATTGTTATGCTGGATCTCAGCTGGGTCGGCGGTATTTCCGAAGCCAAGAAAGTCGCTACAATGGCCGAAGCACATCTCTTGCCGGTTGCACCGCACGATTGTACCGGACCTGTGGTGTTGATAGCGTCGCTGCATTTGTCGCTGAATGCACCGAATGCCCTGATCCAGGAGTCAGTGCGAGCGTTTTATACCGGCTGGTACAAGGAACTGGTAACGGAATTGCCGCGCATTGAAAACGGTTATGTTTATCCGATGAGCGGGCCGGGGCTGGGAACTCAGTTATTGCCGGATGTTGTAAAGCGGCAAGACGCAACCATACGGCGTTCGGAGCTAAAGTAGCCGATCTGACAAACGGTACTGACAGCGGCAGGGTATACCGGTCGCCGTTGTCAGTGGTTTTTGCAAGCGCTGCAGCGCCCGGTGCGATTTAAGATAAGCGTGAACGCAAGGTGCGTAGGCGACCGGCGATTTTAGCGCTGAGAGTTACGTTGTGGCTGTCTTTTGATGACTCGACCCTATGACGTTCCAGCAATTCCGGTTTTTCTTTGTTTTTATCTACTGCCATCAGGGCCTGCTTGATGGATGAATCCATCAGCGATTCCTTCACAGGTTTGTTCAGATAGCGATAGATTTGTCCATGGTTGATCAGTTTTACCGCCCTGTCCGGCGTGATCATGGACGTCTGCACAATAGTGATAATCTGTGGGTATTGCTCTTTCAGCAGCATAATAAAATCTGCGGCGTCGATCTCATCATTAATCGACGTGTCAATGATCAGCAGATCAATGTCTTGCGCAACCAGAATATCCAAGGCTTCGGCAATACTGCTGGCGGCGTAAAGCGCGTATTTTTTGCCGTAACGCTGGGCGAAAATATTCTGGGTTTCCTGATCGTCATCCAGTATCAGCATGCCGTGGGATTGGGGCCTCGGCAGCGCTTCGATGGCAGTTGCCGGGATGGCCGGTTCTGCCATCGAATCCATGGTGTGCTCAGCAATTTCCACTGCGCTGTCAACGATAACCCGCAGCTCTGCCGCCTGCCATGGTTTGATAACGAAGCGGAAAACCTCGCCCTCATTGATCGAATTCATAATAGCGGACATGTCAGAATATGCCGTTAGCAGAATACGCATTGTAAAAGGCGATATCTTTTTCACTTCTTGCAATAATTCATGCCCAAGCATGTTTGGCATGAGTTGATCACTAAGAATCGCATGTACCCGTTCGCGCTGGATAATGTCCAGCGCCTCGGCACCATTGCTGGCGGTCAGAACCTGATATTTAGCTTTGAAGACCTCGCGCAGGATTATCAGAGTTTGGGGATCATCGTCGACACATAATATCTTGGCTTTATTGCTCATCTCTGTTCCTTCCCGCCAATACTGCGTACTCTGGCCGTTCGTAAGAAACGGCTTGCGATCACTACGAAAATACCATCCTGCAGCTGCAGGCCATACTGCGTCCCGTTAAAATAGCACACTAAAATATCCTGATCATTGAAGTTTTACCGCATTCGGCTAATAGCCAGTCAGTACGTCATTACAGGATAATCATCCTGGCACTGGTCTTGCTGCGTATTGCATTACAGAATTAGTTATCGTCCATCCCCGCCATGATTTTATGGGCGACAGCGTGCATTTATGCGGATTGGCAAGAATTCTAGGACTATTCTTTTGAAGATCGCACTGAGTTGGTCTGTTTAATGTCGTTTCAGCTTGGCGGGAGGGCGTTGTCTCTCGCAGAAGAGCGAGCTATACAGATAACGTGGTGTGAGGAAGAAATGAACGCGAAGAGGGGGATTTTAAATTGCTTTTAAAGCAGGGTGGGCACGGTGCTTGCCGCTGCCCACCCAGATAATCAGAGCAGTATAGCTTAGCGCTCCAGCGCCAGCGCAACACCCTGACCACCGCCAATGCACAGTGTCGCCAAGCCTTTTTTGGCATCACGACGCTGCATTTCGTGCACCAGGTCTACCAGAATACGGGCACCGGAAGCGCCAATCGGGTGGCCAAGCGCTATCGCACCGCCATTGACGTTGACTTTGCTGGTATCCCATTCCAGAGCGCGGTTGACGCTGATCGCCTGGGCTGCGAAGGCTTCGTTAGCTTCAACCAGATCCAGATCATGCACCGTCCAGCCGGCTTTTTTCAGGCAGCGCTGGGTGGCGGGGATAGGGCCGGTCCCCATGATTTTAGGGTCAACGCCAGCACTGGCATAGGCAGCGATACGTGCCAGCGGCGTCAGACCGAGAGTCTTAGCCATGCTCTCGGACATTACCAGCAGGATGGCAGCGCCATCGTTAAGACCGGAGGCGTTACCAGCCGTAACGGTGCCGTCTTTTTTGAATGCCGGGCGCAGTTTGGCAAGCCCTTCAGCGGTGGTTTGTGGCCGGATGAATTCGTCATGCTTGAAAACCACCGGATCGCCTTTGCGCTGCGGAATGCTCACTGGCACGATTTGGGCGTCAAATTTACCGGCTTCCTGGGCTGCTCCGGCCTTCTGTTGCGAGGCGGCTGCAAACGCATCCTGCTCTTCTCGGCTGATGCCGAATTTTTCCGCGATATTTTCAGCGGTGATACCCATATGGTAGCCATTGAAGGCATCCCACAGGCCATCTACGATCATGGTATCAAGCAGTTTCCAGTCACCCATCGCAACGCCTGTGCGTGAGTTCGGCAGTGCATGGGGGGCCATGCTCATGCTCTCCTGGCCGCCCGCGAGCAGGATATTGGCATCACCGGCCATAATCGCTTGCGCGGCCAGCGCAACGGTTTTCAACCCGCTGCCGCAGACTTTATTGATGGTCATGGCGGGGACAATTTCCGGCAATCCGGCTTCGATCACGGCTTGTCGGGCGGGATTCTGGCCAGTGGCTGCGGTCAGTACCTGACCCAGAATGGCTTCGTCGATTTTACCGGGTTCAACGCCGGTCTGTTCCAGAATGGCTTTGATCACGGTTGCGCCCAGGGTGCTGGCTGGCACCGTGGCAAGCGAGCCTTTGAAATTACCAACCGCGGTGCGGCGGGCGGCGACAATAACAGCTGATTCAGTCATGGGCTTATCCTCCGGGGGTGTGTTGCCTCTGCTGCAGTGCAGCAATCCGCGCTATGATACCGCCAAACACAGTCGCGGGTATACGTATTTATGCGGTATGAGTCGTGAACCTGTTTATTGGCCAAAAGTTGTTGCGGTTTCGAGGTAGCGTTTCTCCTGGTCGGTTGAGATGCGGCCAAGCGCCTTGTTACGATGGGGAAAACGGCCAAACTGTTCGATGATTTCCTGGTGCTTGACGGCATAGTCAAGATTGCCCTGAGCGCGTTTGCGATAAGCCGGGGGGGCCGCGTCGCGCAATTGGGTGTACAGGGCGACGCAACGTTTCTGATCGGCCAGGTTTTCGGAGTGCTCAAGCGGCAAATAAAAAAACACCTGCTCGCTGGGAGCCAGTTGCTGATCATGCTGCAGGCGCAGACCTTCCAGGCAGAGCTTGAGAGCTTTGGCGTCGCCAGCAAAAGCAGCGCCGCTGCCACGGAAGATATTACGGCTGAACTGATCCAATACCAGAATTAACGCCAGCCGTCCGCGCGGCTGTTCGGCCCAGTGGTCCAGTTCGCCCCGCAGCGCCTGCTCATGCACAGCGCCAAATTGCGTGCGAATCGTCGCATCGGTGGCCGCGCCGCCTTGAAACCATAGCTTGTTACGCTCTTCGGCCGCGTAACCGTGCTCATCCAGTTCGCTAAACCAGAAAGTAAGAATAGCTTCGATAGTGGTATCCATAAGCGTGATTATTACTGCTCAAATTCCAGGTTGCCGGCGGGGCCGGACAGGCGCAGTTGATCTGCGTCGATGGTGAATCGGGTAACGCTGGCCAGAGCCTGAAAAAAACGTTGCTCCAGCTCCATCTGCTCAAGGCAGAACTTTTTCGTTGCGCCGACCTGCCCGATTGTTAAGGTGCCGTCCGGGCTGGCGGTAAAAATCCCGAAGTACTGATTGCAGCCACCATATCCGTTAATGCGGCCTTCCCGGCTGAAACTCATTGTAATCGGGGGCTGGACTTGCACAGATTGCCCTGCGAGTGTTGTCAAGCGCCAGGGTTGACCCTGTTCCAGCAGGACTGGGTTGCTATGACTTGGTTGGTCAGAGGCGTCGTTATTCATGCCGATGCAACTTGCCTGACTGACCAGACTGAAGGCTAAAAGGCAGCCCCAGAATCCTGTTTTTGAACCAGTTTGTGACATGGTGTAGTTCCACGTTTACTCCGATTGAGTAGGGCTATCATGCCAGTCGTATCAGAAACTGCGCAAGCTGCGCGCCTAATCCTTCAATGCGCTTTTGCATCGCCTCGTCTTTAAGACCGCCGGCGTCGTTAAAGGCCTCGCTGGCTTTGTTGACGGCTTGTTGATCTGGTAGCACGATACAGCCGATATTTCCGAGTATTGCCCGTACATGAATCAGTCCCCGCAAACCGCCCAGCGCGCCAGGTGAAGCACTGATAAGCGTCACCACCTTACCTTTAAAAGCCGCTAAAGGTGGTTCGTTCGGGACAGGGCGTGAGACCCAGTCAAGGGTGTTTTTGAGCACTGCAGTAATTGAGCTGTTGTATTCGGGACAGGCCAGCAACAAGCCCTGATGTGATGTGAAAAGTTCTTTCAGCTGCAAGGCATTTTCGGGAACGCCAGCAGTGGCTTCCAGGTCACCATCATAAAGCGGGAGCGGGAAGTCCTTAAGATCGATAAGCGTGACTTGTGCGCCTGCAGAGCGGGCACCTTGGAGTGCAATGTGCAGCAGTTTTTTATTCCAGGAATCGCGCCGGGTGCTACCGGCGAAGGCGAGAATCTTGACAGGTTCGCTCATTGTTTCTCCCGTGTTAATGCAGAAGGGTAACTACAGTGAGCTAACACTAGCAATTTTTACTGCCAAGGCCAAATAGCCTGCTTTCTACTGAATTTATGAAGTGCCGGAAAAACGCTGTATTGGATCAGCGTGAGCGGGATTGCAGCAAACGACGCAGGCAAAAAAAATTCAGTGGCACCATGCCGGCGATGGTGATGAAAACCGCCAGTCGTTCGGCGATGCCAAGCTGATCCACCAGTAACGACAGCAGGCCCAGGCTCAGCCCGTAAGAGAGCAGATAGTACAATGCATTATGGGTGAAACGGCGGCGAGTGGTTGAGACCTCGAAGACAAAACGGGTATAGACCAGCCCAGTAAATACAATACCGCAGATAAAAGCGGTGCTGAAGGCGACCGGATACGGCCACCAAAGCAACAATAGCTGATATAGAGCCAGTGTTAACAGCGTATTCAGGCCGCCTGCCAGCAGAAAACGCAGCAACTGCCGGTGCAGCATCACTGTGCGTTTGGCGTTAAACAGCCTCAAGGCGACGCAATGAGCCCGGCAACAGGCGCAAATCCACGCAGCCTGTGATCAGGGCATCCAGCCAACTGGCATCTTCATAAACCATTCTGTACAGCTGAATTTTCATGGTCGCGGCGCAACCCAGGATGATTGAGGTCAGTGCCAGCAAAGAACCCAGAGCCAAAGTCGACATGCCGGTGATGCCCTGGCCGATAGTGCAGCCCATTGCCAGTACACCGCCGATGCCCATCAAAGCGCCCCCGGCTATATGGCGGATGAAATCATCCCAGCTCTGAAACCATTCAAAACGCAGACTGTGGCTGAAAAGAGCGTAGCAAAATGAGCCTATGATGACCCCGAACACCGCGACTACGCCGAACGTCAGCAGCAGACTATTACCGGGTTCGGTGGCGTAACTCAGTGTTTCACCGAGGGGATTGCCGATGGTACACGACTGTATACTGACACCCAGTGGCGGTTCATCCAGCCATTCGGCTGCTTCTATCCAGTCCTGTCCCCACGGTCCGGCGGTGAGGTACCAGCCGCCGAGAATGCACAAGCCGACCACCGTCCCTGCCATAATATTATTGCCATTGCCGCGCCAGCCCGCCGAGCGCTGAATGAAAAGTACAACGCCCAGCGCTAACAGCACACTGAGCCCCAATCTGATGTGCTCTGGATCGCCCAGACCGGACACACCCGCCAGCAGGCTGCCCAAATCCTGACTGGTCAGACCAAACGCGGCCAAATCCAGACTCAGAGGCTGCATCCAGCTGTGGAATACGACACCGTAAAAAGCGGTTTTGGTCATTAAATAAGCGCATAGCCCGATCACCACGAACACGACCAATGATTTCAAATTGCCGCCACCGAGACGGATCAGGGTTTTCGAGGCGCAACCGCTAGCCAGCGGCATACCGATACCGAACAGCAAACCACCGAGAACATAGCGCAGCCAGCTGAAATTGCTGCTGCGATACGGGGGCAGGGTTGCATCCAGATTGATTAGCTCCATGATCTCAAGTCCGGCAACGCCCAGCGCAGCGACCGCAATGGCCAGAAACCAGGCACCAAGACGGCCTTTATCGTTCATGTTGACCCAGTCTGAAACACCGCCCAGAGTGCAAAAATGCGTTTTATTGCCAATGGCACCCAAAATAAGCGCCAGGACAAAGCTGCCCGCTAGAACAGGTACGCCGATCAGCGTTTCGCTCATTAGTTATCCTCAAAAAATCTGGCGAGATTCCCAATAGAACCTGCCCCATTATCACAACTATAGAGGCGGAGAATAAAAGAAGGTTCTTGTGCGCCGGGGCGGGGATTTTATATTAATATCCGCCCCGCGACATAGTAATGATGAGCCAGACTGGTATTTACCTATTGGAATTTACCCTATTGACTCTATATTGCTGCCGGACACAGAAACTCCAGCAGCAAGCCGTTTTGCAATCTGTTTATTGATTAACTGGAGAATGATGATGGCGGATCAAGTGCTTGATACAAAGGGGCTGAACTGCCCGTTGCCGATCCTGAAAGCGAAAAAAGCAATTAATGCCCTGGACTCCGGGCATACTTTGCAAGTGCTGGCAACTGATCCTGGCTCGGTGAAGGATTTTGCTGCGTTCTGTCGTGCAACAGGACATCAGCTGCTGGCTTCGGATGAAGAAAGCGGGGTGTTCAACTTTCTAATCAAGAAGGCGTGAAATCTGCGTGACTTGTCTTATCAGGAGTATGCCCGCTGGTCTTGTTATGTTGTGGAGTTGCCGTCCGGGAACTCAGCAGCAGCGGATTCGGGCCCTCGGATTTAGGTAGGCTGTCGGGTTAGGCTACCTGGGGCTTGCGTGCGTCGGTGGTATGGCCGGGTGCGCAGTATAAGGAATGCAGCACTTCCAGTATCTGCCGGACTTCATCACCGGCCAGCGAATAGAAAATAGCCTGCGACTCGCGCCGGGTTTTCACCAGACCTTCATGCCGCAAGCGGGCCAGATGCTGTGACAGCGATGACTGGCTGAGGTCGAT
Source organism: Gammaproteobacteria bacterium (assembly GCA_041396125.1). Lineage (GTDB taxonomy): Bacteria > Pseudomonadota > Gammaproteobacteria > Competibacterales > Competibacteraceae > JAWKZG01. The sequence goes on from JAWKZG010000015.1 coordinate 91,572, forward strand.
TTTTTCCTGTAATTCCGCCACCTGATGCTCGCCGTTTAAAAGGTGACACAGGATAATCAAACGGTACTCATTGCCTAAAGCGCGTAATAAATTACTGGCTTGGCAGGCTGACTCCAGCAGTTCTTCAAAGTTTGCAGTAGGCATATTGGGCATCACAAGGTGCCTCCATAGTTAAAAAAAGCAGCATTAAATCTAAATAATCTAATATTTAATTATCTAATTTAGAGTTTTTTTAAATTTTAGGCGATTTATACTGCAATTTCAAGAGAACGCCTGTTGATAAACAAGTTTAGCCGCTTTAATCCGATCCGGCTGCGCGGCTCCCGACGCCATATTACACTGCCAGATGTTGCTGCACCAAAGTATCGTTTAGCTGGTCGATTGCACCATTGGCAACGGCACGGCCTTTTTCCATGATGCAGAAGCGGCTGGCGTAGCGGCGTGCGAACGGCAGTTTTTGCTCGACCAGTAGCACGGTCAGATTTTCTTCGCGGTTCAGACGCTGAATCACCTGCCCGATTTCCTGCACGATATTGGGCTGGATGCCTTCAGTGGGTTCGTCCAGGATCAATAATTTTGGATTGAGCGCCAGGGCGCGACCGATAGCGAGCTGCTGCTGCTGGCCACCGGATAAATCGCCACCGCGCCGTCCGAGCATGGATTTGAGCACCGGAAACAATTCAAAAATGCGGGCAGGAATCTGCCGTACTTTATCGCTGCGGGTGCTCAGGGCGACCAGTAAATTCTCCTCAACCGTCAGCTGCGGAAAAATATCGCGCCCCTGCGGCACATAGCCAATACCCAGGTGCGCCCGCTGATAAGCCGGCAGTCGGGGCAGGTCGGTGTGTTGCAGTTGAATGCTGCCGCCGCGAATCGGCAGCAGGCCCATAATGGCTTTCAGCAGGGTGGTTTTACCGACCCCGTTACGGCCCATCAGACAGGTGCAGCTGCCGCTGAGTACCTCCAGGCTCATGTCCCATAGAATATGGCTTTCGCCATAGTATTGATTGACGGATTGTACAGTCAGCATTGCCGTTGTATTCGCTTTACTCTCCAAGGTACACCTCAACGACTTTGGCGTTGTTTTGAATATCATCCATATTGCCTTCCGCCAGCACCCGACCTTCGTGCAATACAGTGACTTTACGGGCGATGGAGCGGACAAATTCCATATCGTGTTCGACCACGACGACGGAATGTTGCCCAGCCAGCGAGATCAGCAGTTCCGCTGTGCGCTCGGTCTCGGCAGCGGTCATGCCGGCGACCGGCTCATCGACCAGCAGCAGGCGCGGGTTCTGCATCAGCAGCATGCCGATCTCCAGCCATTGTTTCTGGCCATGTGACAGTGCGCCGGCACGTTGCCGATGCTGTTCAGGCAGATCGATTAAGTTGAGAATTTCATCGATGCGATCGCGTTGGGTACCGCTCAGACGGGCCCGTAAATCCGTCCAGACATTTTTGTAGCCAGCCATGGACAGTTCCAGATTCTCGAACACCGTCAGATTTTCGAAAACGGTGGGTTTCTGGAATTTACGACCGATACCACTTTGCGCAATCTCGGTTTCCGACAGCTCCAGCAAATTGAGCTTCTGACCGAAATACGCCATCCCCTGATCGGGCCGTGTTTTACCGGTAATCACGTCCATCATGGTCGTTTTACCAGCCCCGTTGGGGCCGATGATGCAGCGCAGTTCACCGTCATCGACATACAGATTCAGCTCGTTCAGTGCCTTGAAACCGTCAAAGCTGACAGAAACACCTTCGACATACAGAATGGTTTTATGACTGATATCGAGCTGTTCGCTGAACACCGGCTGCTCAGGCAGAAAACTGAAGACCCGGTCGCGGGCGATAATATTCTGGCGAAAGCGTTCGACAGGACCTGCCGCATCATCCGTTTTAGCCAGCAGACCGAATTGCCGGTTACGATCAATCAGACCTTGATCAATCATGGTGCACTCCTTGCCGGACGGCGCCATAAGCCTACCAGGCCACGGGGCAGCAGCAAGGTAACCAGCACAAACAAGGCACCCAGTGCGAACAGCCACAACTCGGGCAGCGCAGCGGTAAAAAAGGTTTTGGCGTAATTCACCAGTATCGCACCGAAGGCGGCACCGTACAGCGTGCCGCGACCGCCGACCGCGACCCAGACCACCGCCTCGATAGAATTCAGCGGTGCAAATTCCCCCGGATTGATGATGCCGACCTGCGGGACGTATAAAGCGCCAGCGACGCCTGCCAGTATCGCCGAAAACGTAAATAGCCAGAGTTTATACGCTTCAACCCGGTAGCCGACAAAGCGGGCGCGGCTTTCCGCATCCCGAATCGCCATGATAACCCGGCCAAAGCGGGAGCGGATAATCATGCTGCAGGCCAGATAAGCCAGCGCCAGCGCCAGTGCCGAGGCAATAAAAAGCCCGATCCGGGTGCTGTCAGCTTGCAGATTAAAGCCGAGAATATCTTTAAAATCGGTCAGACCATTATTGCCGCCGAACCCCATTTCATTGCGGAAAAAGGCCAGCATCAGGGCATAGGTCAGAGCCTGGGTGATGATGCTCAGATAAACACCTGTAACGCGGGAGCGAAACGCCAACCAGCCGAATACAAAAGCCAGCAGGCCAGGTACCAGCGCCACCATGAGCATGGCAAACCAAAAGTGCTCGAAGCCGAGCCAGTACCAGGGTAATTCCTGCCAGTTCAGGAACACCATGAAATCGGGCAGATCGGGGTTGCCGTAGACGCCGCGCGGGCCAATCTGGCGCATCAGGTACATACCCATGGCATAACCGCCCAGCGCGAAGAAAGCACCGTGTCCCAGGCTTAGAATGCCGCAAAAGCCCCAGATCAGATCGATCGACAGTGCCAGCAAGGCGTAACAGAGATATTTGCCGATCAGAGTGACCGTGTACGTACTGATGTAATAAGGGTGATCCGGCGCCAGCACCTGATTGCAGTAGGGTACGCCGATAGCTATTGCTAACAGCAGCAGCAGGAAAACCGCCCCGCCCCAGCGTTGTGAAAGAAGCCGACTCATTTAAGCCTCCGCCGCACGGCCACGCTGCGGAAACAGTCCGCGCGGGCGTTTTTGGATAAACAGGATCAGAAACACCAGTACCAGAATTTTGGCCAGTACCGCACCCGAGTAGGGTTCCAGGAATTTATTGACGACGCCGAGTGAAAATGCCGCGACCACGGTACCCCATAAATTGCCGACACCGCCAAACACCACCACCATGAACGAGTCCACGATATAGGCCTGGCCCAGATTGGGGCCGACATTGGTCAGCTGTGACAAGGCCACGCCGGCAACTCCGGCGATGCCGGAACCGAGACCAAAGGTCAGCATGTCAACCCGCTCCGAGCGGATGCCGATGGCTTCGGCCATGGTGCGGTTCTGGGATACAGCCCGTACCTGCAGGCCCAGAACGGTGCGGCGCAGAATGAGTAAAAGAGCGAGAAATACCAGTATCGAGAACAGCAGAATAAAAAGCCGGTTATAGGTCAGCGACAGTGCACTATTGACCTGCCAGAAACCGCTCATCCAGGATGGATTGGCGACCGGCACATTCTGCGCTGAAATGGTCGTGCGAACCAGTTGCTGCAGGATCAGACTCACGCCGAATGTCGCCAGCAGGGTTTCCAATGGTCGACCGTATAAAAACCGGATCACCCCGCGTTCGATAGCGATACCGAACAGTCCTGACACCAGAAATGCCGCTGGCACGGCCAGCAGCAGCGACCAGTCGATAAACTGGGGCAGGGCGGCCTGAATCAGATACGTGGTATAGGCACCCAGCATGATCAATTCGCCGTGCGCCATATTGATCACGCCCATCACGCCGAAAGTAATTGCCAGACCAATAGCCGCCAGCAATAACACCGATCCCAGGCTGAGGCCGAAGAATGTGGTTTCGAGCAAAGCATAGTTTTGCACGCGCTGTTCGATACCAGCCAGCGCCCGTGCGGCGGCGGCTTTGACGGTTGCATCCTGCTCCTGGTTCAGCAGGCGGGTCAGGCGGTTGCGTACTTCAGGATTGAGACTATCCTGGATGGTGTCGATAGCCGCCAGGCGAGTGGCGCTGTCTTCACTGTTAAGGGCGCCCAGCGCTGCGCCTATGCTCATCAGTTCGCGAATAGTTGCATCGCTTTCGGTGCTGGCCGCATCCGCCAGCAGGGCAGCGCTATCGGCATCGAAATTATCAATAATCTGATCCACTGCAGCACGGCGTACAGCCGGATCGGGATCGGCCAGACTCAGCTTTGCCAGCGCGGTGCGGATATGTTTGCGCAGACTGTTGTTGACACTGATGCGTTTCAGATCACGCCGACTGGCAGAACCCAAGTCCTCGCCGGTGACGGCATCCTGCAATTGAAAATTACTGCCGGACTTGCTGCTGATGACAATTCTGTTATCGCTTTTACGCTGCTGCAGCGCGCTTTCCAGCATGGCCTGCAGAACAATAGCGGTGCGTGGATGACCTGTTGCAAGCAGTTGATCCACTGCCTCTGCTTTAGCGCTGAAATTACCTGCGGCCAGCGCATCGATTTGTGTCTGGATATTATCCTGTGCTGTTGCGGTGGTGAACGTGGCGCACAGCAAGAAAAACAGCAGGGTTAGTGGGGCAACATGAAGAAAACCGTAAGAGGAAGCTCTCATACCGGATGCTCGAGAAGTGCTCAAGGCGAAAGGAAGTGGCCCGACTGCCCCTCGTAGCGAAACGAGAGGCAGTGGTGATGAGCCGGTTTATTCGTAGTTCTGGCCGGAACACTGGCCGGTTTTGATATTGAAATTGCCACAGGAGACGGGTGGCATCCAGTCAGCAATAATATCTTTGCTGCCGGGCAGGTAGTCCGACCAGGCATCACCAATGACATTGCCGGGCGTCTGCCATACGGTCTGGAACTGGCCGTCGTCCTGGATCTCCCCAATCAGCACCGGTTTGGTGATGTGATGATTGGGCATCATGGTTGAATAACCGCCAGACAGATTCGGCACGGTGACACCGTAGATGGAATCGCGGACTGGATCGACATCGGTTGTCCCGGCGATCTCAACGGCTTTGGCCCACATATTGAAACCAATGAAATGCGCTTCCATCGGATCATTGGTCACCCGTTCGTCGTTTTTGATAAACGCCCGCCAGGCATCGATAAACTCGTAATTGATGTCGGCGTCCACGCTCTGGAAGTAATTCCAGGCAGCCAGGTGGCCGACCAGAGGCGCGGTATCGATACCGGACAGCTCTTCCTCGCCAACTGAAAACGCGACGACCGGAATATCTTCAGCTGAAACGCCCTGATTGGCCAATTCCTTATAAAACGGGACATTGGCGTCACCATTGATGGTCGATACCACCCCGGTTTTCTTGCCTTCAGAGCCGAATTTTTTGATTTCGGAGACAATCGACTGCCAGTCGGAATGACCAAACGGGGTGTAGTTGATCATGATGTCTTCGGCTGCAACACCTTTGTCTTTCAGGTATTGCTCGAGGATTTTATTGGTGGTGCGCGGGTAAACATAATCGGTGCCGGCCAGCACCCAGCGCTCGACCCCCAATTCGTTCATGAAATAATCTACTGCCGGAACGGCTTGCTGGTTCGGAGCAGCACCGGTGTAAAAAACGTTATTCGAGGACTCTTCACCTTCGTACTGCACCGGGTAGAACAGCAGACCGTTCAGTTCCTCGAAAACCGGCAGGACTGATTTGCGCGATACTGAAGTCCAGCAGCCAAACACTACAGCAACTTTCTCTTTTTCCAGCAGCTCACGGGCTTTTTCCGCGAACAAGGGCCAGTTGGAGGCTGGATCGACCACGACGGCTTCAAGTTTTTTACCGAGCAGACCGCCTTTTTTGTTTTGTTCGTCAATCAACATCAGCACCGTGTCTTTCAGGGTGGTTTCCGAAATAGCCATGGTGCCGGACAGGGAATGTAATACCCCGACCTTGATGGTTTCCTGCGCCTGCGCAATAGCGATTCCAGCCAGCGTCAGGCCTGCGGCCAACAGCGGTCGGGCCAGAAATTTCGTAAAGTGGCGCTTATGTTTATAATCCATCGTCAACCCTCGTGTTTGTTGTAAACAGTGGTCCCGTCATGTGCATTTATGTGCATTATCGGGGCGATGAGTTTGCGGACCAGGCAAACACGAGGGTCTCTCAGCATTTGTTATGCCAATTGGTAATCAATTTAATTATCAAACACTAAGAAGTTTTTCTGTGGCGCAAAAAAATAGATGATGCGTTATCCCGGTGCGTGTCGGGAAAAGAATGCTTTATTGTGGTGCGGCTGCCGTTTGGCAATGCCTCAGAACTGGCAAGCGGCCATCGTATTGCGCTCGACACGTGGGTCTGACATTTATACCTAACGCGGATAGGTTTACGATATTTTGCATCGCTTTGAGCATTACTGGATTCCCGCCTGCGCGGGAATGACGGCCTGAGCACAGCGGTGCCAGCGGTGCCAGATGCACGATCATGCGCTTTTTGTCTTATGTGACGTTCAAGGATTGAGCTGAACCTGCCAGTACCCGACATCCAGCCATTTACCGAATTTGTAACCGACTTCTTTGAAGTGGGCAACTTTGGTCATACCGAGCTTTTCATGCAAGGCGATGCTCGCCGGATTGGGCAGCGTAATACCGCCAATAGCCACATGAATCGAATTATTTCTCAGCTCGGTAAATAATGCGTTGTAGAGGCTTGTACCCCAGCCGTTGGCTACTGCAGTTCGGGATACGTAAACCGTTGTTTCGACGCTATAGCGATAAGCGCTCCGCTCACTCCAGGGCGTGGCATAGGCATAACCTATAAGTGTGCTGTTTTCTTCGGCGACCAGCCAGGGCAGCTGTGCCTGCTGAATTCTGGCGATACGCTTGAGTATGTCGCTGGCGGTGACAGGCGTTTCTTCAAAGGTGACCGCCGTTTCTTGAATATAGTGGTTATAAATAGCGGCGATCGCACCAGCATCAGCCGCAAGAACTTGACGTATCATGGTAGTTTCCTGTGTGCTAAATGGCCTAGCATCAGTTTTCAACCGATTATTCTGAGCCACTGCTGCAAACGCATTGTGTCTTTAACTCACTGCATGTGCCGGTGTAGCGCCTAACATGCCTTCCCGCTCGATAAACGCAATGACGTCATCCAGACCCTGGCCGGATTTCAGGTTGGTGAACACAAAGGGCCGGTCTCCCCGCATTTTTTTGGCATCCCGATCCATGACCTCCAGCGAGGCACCAACATAAGGCGCGAGGTCAATTTTGTTGATGATCAGCAAATCCGAGCGGGTAATACCGGGGCCGCCTTTACGGGGAATTTTGTCACCGGCGGACACGTCGATCACATACAGCGTAAGATCAGATAACTCAGGGCTGAAAGTAGCAGCCAGATTATCACCACCAGATTCAACCAGCACCAAATCCAGACCTTCGAAGCGGGCAGCCAGTTGATCCACTGCCGCCAGATTCATGGAGGCGTCTTCACGGATTGCGGTATGTGGGCAGCCGCCGGTCTCAACGCCGATGATGCGGTCTTCTGATAGTGCCTGGTGGCGGATCAGAAACTGGGCGTCTTCCTTGGTGTAAATATCATTGGTAACGACAGCAATCTGATAGCGCTCGCGCAGCGCCGTACACAGCGCCGCAACCAACGCGGTTTTGCCGGACCCGACCGGGCCACCGACGCCAATGCGTAATAAGGGTTTTGCTGACATTAAAAAGTCCTCATCAATAAGCGGTAGAATAGCGTTCGTTGCAAGCTTGGTCCGTAAGCTATCAAGACCGGAAAAGCCGTGAATACTGCGTCTCATGCAAGGCGCTGGCCAGGGCCAGACCCGGCAGTGCGCCTGTGATATCGGCGTCATCCAGCGTTAATCCCTCGTTGACTGCGGCAACAATGAACGGCTGCGCCTGACTCAAAATACGTTGGGCGGCGGTTTGCCCGAGCGGTACCAGTTTGGTCGCTGCCATGGTCTGGTTTTCGGTCCAGCTCCACAGATAGCCGTTGGCAGCGGCGGGCGCACTGATGTCCCAGCACACAGCGGCCAGCGTGAACAAGGTGGCAAAGCAGACCCGGTCGGCACCCTGCCAGGGTTGCGCGGCGACCATGCCCTGGTTGGATAGCAAGCGCGCCAGCGCCCGGCCCAGATGCTGTTCCTCCTGTTGCAGTTCGGCGCTCTCGCGGGCGGCGAATAAATAATCGTTCCAATACTGCACGTTATCTGTGTTATTGCTTGCCCAGGCCTGGTGCAGACGGGCAAAAACCGGAACATCCAGATACGTCAGACCGTGTTGCAGTACACCGAATATCCAGTCGCGCGCGCTGCTTTCATCCTGTACCCAGGCCGCTTCCAGTGCATATTCCAGGCCTTGCGAATAAGCATAGGCACCGACCGGCAGTGATGGGCTGACCAGTTGCAGCAGGCGTAATAAAGCCAGGTTATCGGTCATGTGACAGGCTGTCAGTCATGTGTATGCCCACCCTGCGCGTGTTCCCCGTGGGTGTGCCCGCCATGTGTGTCCTCTCCGTGCGCGTGCTGATGCCCGCCGCGATAAGCGCCGGCTTCCGGCTCGAACGGCGCCTGTTCGATCTGCACCGACAGGCCCAGTTGTCGCACCATATCGTCCAGCACATGATCATGCCGGTAACGCAGGCTGTGCGTGTCGATCTGCAAGGGTACGTGACGGTTGCCGAGATGATAGGCTGCTCGTAGCAGCTGTAATGGCGTGTCACTGTGGACGGTAGAAACACACTCAGCAGCAGCACAGACTTCGATCAGTTCGCCACTGTCGGTACGCAGACAATCGCCGTGGCGCAGCACCGTCCCGCGTGGCAGAAACAGGCCGATCTCGATGCCGTTATCAAGTTGTGCGCGCAGCCGGCTTTTCTGGCGCAGCTCATAGGGCAGCGTCAAACGACCGGTCACCGGCGCATTGTTGGGCGCTTCTGGTTTGGTGTCAGCGACTTCGTGAATTTCAAGCATAAGTACCTGCAGAAAAATGAGCGGAAATAATGAGCGTGCCTCGCAGCTGTTTAAAACAGAAAATAGCGCTGGGCCAGCGGCAGTACTGCCAGCGGTTCGCACACCAGCAGCTCGCCATCGGCACGGACTTCATAGGTCTGCGGGTCGACCTCCATCCTGGGCAGATAAGCGTTATGGATCAGGTCTTGTTTACGGATAGCGCGGGTATTGCCTACCGCGACCAGACGCTTGCTCAGACCGAGCGGGTCCAGCGTGCCATTGTTCAATGCGGTCTGCGAAACAAAACTAACCGAGGTGGCGCTGCGGGCTTTGCCCAGGGCACCGAACATGGGCCGGTAATGGACTGGCTGCGGGGTCGGGATGGAGGCGTTCGGGTCGCCCATCAGAGCCGCCGCGATCATGCCACCCTTGATGACCAGCGCCGGTTTGACGCCGAAAAAAGCCGGTTTCCATAATACGATATCCGCCAGTTTGCCGGTTTCCAGTGAGCCGACTTCGTGCGCGATGCCGTGGGTGATGGCCGGATTAATCGTGTACTTGGCAATATAGCGTTTGGCACGGAAGTTATCGTGTTCAGCTGTATCTTCCGGCAATGCGCCACGCTGAACTTTCATTTTGTGCGCGGTCTGCCAGGTGCGGCTGATGACTTCACCGACCCTGCCCATTGCCTGGGAATCAGAGGCAATCATCGAAAACGCACCAAGATCGTGCAGAATGTCTTCCGCCGCAATGGTTTCCCGACGAATACGCGAATCGGCAAAAGCGACATCTTCAGGGATATTCGGATCCAGGTGATGGCAGACCATCAGCATATCGAGGTGCTCATCGACCGTGTTGACCGTGTAGGGACGGGTCGGATTGGTCGAGGAGGGCAGCACATTAGCCTCGCCGCAGGCCTTGATAATATCCGGCGCATGGCCACCACCCGCACCTTCGGTGTGATAGGTATGGATCGCGCGGCCTTTAAAAGCTCGCAAAGTGTCTTCGACGAAGCCGGATTCGTTGAGCGTGTCGGTATGGATGGCGACCTGGACATCATAGCGCTCGGCTACGCTCAGGCAGCAGTCGATAGCGGCTGGCGTGGTGCCCCAATCTTCATGCAGTTTCAGCCCCATCGCGCCGGCCTGGACTTGTTCTTCCAATGCGCCGGGCAGACTGGCGTTGCCTTTGCCGAGAAAACCCAGGTTCATGGGCAGTTCCTCGGCAGCCTGCAGCATGCGCTGAATATGCCAGGGGCCGGGGGTGCAGGTGGTGGCATTGGTGCCAGTGGCAGGTCCGGTGCCGCCCCCGAGCATGGTGGTCACGCCCGACATCAGGGCGTCGTCGATCTGTTGCGGACAAATAAAATGAATATGGGCATCGAGGCCGCCGGCCGTGGCGATCAGACCTTCGCCGGCAATCGCTTCGGTGCCGGGGCCAATGACAATGTCGATATTGGACTGGATATCGGGATTACCGGCTTTGCCGATGGCGTGGATGCGGCCGTTTTTAAGTCCGATATCGGCTTTGACGATGCCCCAGTGATCCAGAATCAGGGCATTGGTGATGACCGTGTCGACGGCGTCCTGGCAACTGCGCTGGGATTGACCCATCCCGTCGCGGATAACTTTGCCGCCGCCGAATTTGACTTCATCGCCATAGCGAGTGTAGTCGCGCTCGACCTGAATCAGTAGTTCGGTATCACCGAGTCGTACCCGATCGCCAACCGTCGGGCCATACATCTCGGCATAAGCCTGGCGTGAGATTTTCATGGTAGCTGCCTCGGCATTATAGTTTTCCCATCACATCAGCCCGAAAGCCGTATACTTCGCGGTTGCCGCTGTAAGCAACCAGTTCGATCTCGCGCTGCTGGCCCGGCTCGAAGCGGACTGCAGTGCCTGCCGGAATATTCAGCCGCATGCCGCGGGTGGGCGCGCGATCAAAGTGCAGGGCCGGATTAGTTTCAAAAAAATGGTAATGCGAGCCGACCTGGATCGGCCGGTCACCGTTATTGGCAACGGTCACAGTGATTACCGCGCTGCCGGCATTCAGCTCAAGTTCACCGGGTTGGGGAATGATTTCTCCGGGAATCATGTCAGGCTCCTGTGGATCAGACGATGGGGGATCAGACGATAGGCTCGTGTACGGTGACCAGCTTGGTACCGTCCGGGAACGTGGCTTCGACCTGCACATCCGGGATCATCTCTGCCACCCCGTCCATCACATCTTCACGGCGCAGCAGGGTGCGTCCGTAGTCCATCAGTTCGGCAACACTCTGGCCATCACGGGCAGCTTCCAGCAGGGCCGCCGAAATATAGGCGACGGCTTCCGGGTAGTTCAGTTTCAAACCACGTGCTTTGCGTCTTTCGGCCACCAGACCGGCGGTAAAAATCAGCATTTTGTCTTTTTCGCGGGGAGATAAATCCATCGGTTTCCTCCGATTAGAGCGCCCAGACCCGTGGCGGGCAGGCGGGTTTGTGCAATAAGCCGGGTCGCAGCAGAGTCCAGGCCTGGCTGAACAGCGCGCGCGCTTCGGCGGTTGACGGGCCCAGATAACGACACAGCAGCAAATCCTGTACCTGTGTGACGGCAAAACGCGTTGCAGGCGACGCCTGAATCTGCTCACGCAATGCATCTACCTGGGTACTGTCTTGCAAAGTGCAAAATAAGGTAGCACTGACCGGTTGGGCGTGCAGACCCCAGGGCGCTGTTAATGCCACGGAACCACCCTGCCAGCGACTGCGTTCCAGCAGCAGTGGCTGGCCGTCACGGTAAATTTCCAGACTTTGCTGGCAGACACCCCGTGTGAAGGATTCAGCGCTGGACGGTCGTCCGAGACAGAGTATTTCCCAGCCCAGGGCTCTGGCGTTTGCATGCAGTTCCAGCCGGGTGGTCGTGGCCAGTTTGGCACCATCAAATACGATGGTTTCCTGCGGCAACCATTCCAGTACTGCATCAGCCTGTACCGTCAGGGTATTAAGCTGCTGCGCAAACGGGCCGCCACTGCGATAAAACTTGCCAGCCGAGGGGGTGGTGAGCAGCACCCAGGTATTGGAGCCGAGCTGGCCGTCAAGATCGAGCCGGTCACCGCCGACGACACCGCCCGGCGGATGCAGAATATACACCTGGCAACTGCCGTCCGGCTCCGGATAAAAGGCCGCTGTACACGCAGCGGGCCGAAGTGACGGCAACGCCGGAGTATGCTGCGCTGTCCAGCGTGCTCGAATTCGGAGCGCCAGTCGCGCCTGCCAGCCCGTACTGGGCAGAATAGCCGTCATAGTGCCGCGCCGGCCATGTCAGTCATGGGGCGAGGTGGCGGAATTGACTGCAATAGCCTTCCGCCGGTTGCAGGCGGGACTGCTGCGAGTAAATAGAGGGCTATGAGTGATCTGAGCGCTTATGACCATCATCTGGTATTGCATGGAATTCCACACGACTGTTTTGGTAGTCGTTGATGATGGCAAGCTTTATGCCAGCCGGTGCACGCAGTCCGGAACGCTATGGCGGTAAGCGAATTTTTAGATTGCAGCTGTTGCGGAGGGGTTGATCGAGGTTATTTTTGCACTTAATTGGTGCGAAGTAATATCGCTATGCTCAAAAACAGAGCGTGCGCGGGACTAGGTATCGAGCGGCAGAGTAGGCGCTGAATTAACGCTGCTCTCTACCGCCCTTTATACTACAGACTACATCGGATCATTGGTTGCAACAGCCTGTTGCGCGTTATTTTTGCGGGACAGAAAACGTGGGATCAGCATCGGCACCTGGCGCTTGTAATTGCGGTAAGCATCGCCGTGATAGTGGATCAGGTCACGCTCCTCGAACTGAACCGCCAGCAGAATATAAACCGTGGTCATCACTGCGAAGACCAGATGGGTTGCTGTCATATCAGGGGTAGCCCAGAAAGCGAAAATAAAACCGACATACAAGGGATGCCGCACCAGCTTGTATAGACTGGGCGTGACGAAGTGCGGGTGTTCATAGTCTCTGCCACGCAAATGCAGCCATACCTGCCGTAAGCCGAACAGATCGAAATGGTTGATCAAAAAGGTGCTGGCCAGCACCAGCAGCCAGCCAAACGCGCACAGTCCGTATAGCATATTGCGCCCGATGGTGTTGTTGACCTGCCAGATCGCGCCGCCCAGTGGCTGCCATTGCCAAAACAGTAAGATTAGCGCCAGGCTGGAAAATAGCACATAAGTGCTGCGTTCGATGTGCTCCGGCACAATTTTGGTCCACAGCGCCTTGAAGCCGGGCCGGGCCATAACGCTATGCTGTACGGCGAATACCGACAGTAAAGCCAAATCGATGAGCAAAGCCTGGCCGAATGGCAAAGTAGGTATGCCATCGATTGATGTGGGCACGATAAAATTTCCTACAAAGCCGATAGCATAGAGAAACGTGGCAAAAAATATCGCGTAACAGACTATTCCGTAAAAAAAAGCGGCGATGCGGTGCATTATTTAACTCCTTAAAATAAATGCTTATGGGTTCCAATGGTTGCGCCGCAGGGTATGGCAATGCGACACCAGCACAGTTTCCCCGACCGGCATCATAGATATGTCGTTTGGAACGTGAAAAAGCCAGGAAGAGGCGTTAATAATCCGTCAATAAGGGGTACCAGCGCTTATTGCAATGCGCAAAGCCGTGTATCGATGCCGTTGGCAACAGCCTTGTGCATTGCGCAGCGGGCAGCAGTAACGACCTCGCGGATTGCCGCAGACACAACCGCAGGCTGGTCCAGCTGGATAAAATGACCGCTGGCAGGCACCAGCTGAAAACGGCCTTGCGGTGTTCGTCCGGCCAGTTCGTGCTGTAACCGCAGCCATTGTTCCGCCATCCGCTGTGCCTTATCCGAGCGGGCCTGTGGAAACTGTCATGGGCCAGAACCACCAGCGGCACATCAGGCAGGCTCAGCCAGGATGCTGCCTGACGGGCACTGAGCCGCATCGCGCCCAACTCGTCATACAGGGTTCTGACCGCGTCCGGTAACAACGCAAGCCGTTGTGCGACGGTACGGAGTTCCGCCGGTATGCCGACAGGAATACGGGAAGAATTGCTAATGACAAAGCCTTTTGAGCGGGACGGTGCCAGCGGTTTGGCATAACCTGTAGCAGCGATCTTCTGAAATTGCTGCTCGTGTGACGAATCGACCAGCACCAGGCCGGCGACCTGATCGGGATAGAAATGCGCAAATCCGCGTGCGGTAAATCCCCCCAGGGAATGCCCCACCATAATATAAGGTGGGGCTTCTAGCGCATTGCGCAGCAGTTGTGCCAGCTCGCTGATGAACACCGCACTGGTGCGCGGTGCCGGGCCGCGTTCGCTCCAGCCATGACCGGCCCGGTCATAGCTGCAAACACGAGTAAAAGCGGCGATCTCGGGTTGCACATACGCCCAGTCCAGGCTGGTGCCGCCAAGGCCTGAGTCCAGCACGACCAGCGGGCTGCCCTGGCCGCTGCAGTTGACATGCAGCTTGTGATTACCGACCGGTACCAGCCGGCCTGGAGCAGGATATTCACTCCAGCCGGGCGGCGCGCTATAGCCAGGTAGTGGCATCAGCAGCAGATATATGACAATGACATAAAATCGATTAAGCATGATCTGAAGAAGGCGTCAGGACTGCGCTGAAAAAGACTTCCACAAAAACAGATTATATACCGAAAATTATTATGTTTCTTAAAGCGATAGTAAGCTGCCTGGTTGGCAGGCCAAAACAGACTAGCCGTGCTGGCGTACAGAAGTGCGGGCTGTGCTTGCAGCAGCGCCGTATTATCCAACTTGGTTTGCTCAGGCTACTTTGGCCATATCTGTAAGCACTGTCGGCTGGGCAGAGAGAGTTAACACATGATCAAATTGGCAAAAATTTTATCTGTTTATATCGTTTTGGACAGGTACAATTGGGCCGCTTGCTTCCGGCAGATTACAGTGTAATGGATATTTTTTAATTATGATCAAATGCTTAGTGATTGGCGGTGGTGGCCGCGAACATGCTCTGGCCTGGAAAATCGGGCAATCAACCCGGGTTGGAGAGGTCTATGTTGCACCGGGTAATGCGGGTACTGCACTGGAGCCCGGCCTGACCAATATTCCGATTGCGGCCGACGATGTAGACGGTTTAGTGCGGTTTGCCCAAGAGAACACTATTGATTTAACCATCGTTGGCCCGGAGGCACCTTTAGTAAAGGGCGTAGTGGATACCTTCAAGGCGGCCGGGTTGCGTTGTTTTGGGCCTGACCGGAAGGCAGCACAGCTGGAAGGTTCGAAAGCGTTCTGCAAAGATTTCCTCGCCCGTCACAAGATTCCGACTGCGGCTTATCAAACCTTTACTGATCTGACTGCAGCGCTGGCTTATATCCGCCAGCAGGGTGCACCGCTGGTGGTCAAGGCTGATGGCTTGGCGGCGGGTAAAGGTGTCGTGGTAGCCCAGACTGAAGCCGAAGCCGAGGCGGCCGTGCAGGATATGCTGGCAGGCAATGCATTTGGTGCGGCTGGGCATCGGGTTGTTATCGAGGAATTCCTCCGTGGCGAGGAGGCGAGTTTTATCGTATTGGTGGATGGTGAGCATATCCTGCCGATGGCTTCTTCGCAGGATCATAAAGCCCGTGATGATGGTGATCACGGTCCCAATACCGGCGGTATGGGTGCGTATTCTCCGGCACCGGTGGTAACGCCTGAGTTACATCAGCGGATCATGCGCGATGTTATCGAACCCACGGTGCGGGGGATGGCGGCGGACGGCTGTCCGTATACGGGCTTTTTGTACGCCGGCGTAATGATAGGGCCAGACGGTGCTCCCAAGGTGCTGGAGTTCAACTGTCGTTTGGGTGACCCGGAAACCCAGCCTATTATGCTGCGCCTGCGATCCGATCTGGTGGACTTATGCGAAGCAGCGCTGGCAGGACAACTCGATCAGGTGCAGGCCGACTGGGACGAACGGGCAGCGCTGGGTGTGGTATTGGCTGCCGGCGGTTACCCCGGTAATTATGCCAAAAATGCGGTTATCAAAGGCTTGTCTGCGGCAGACGGCGGGAGTCTGAAAGTGTTTCATGCCGGCACTGTCCTGCAGGACGGACAGGTCGTGACCAGCGGCGGGCGTGTGCTTTGTGTCACCGCGCTGGGCGCAACTGTACAGCAAGCGCAACAGCGGGCGTATGAGCAAGTCCGGGCCATTCACTGGGATGGGGTCTACTACCGCACGGATATTGGTTATCGGGCGGTAGCGCGGGAGAAAGCCGAGGGTTAGGCTCAGCGTTTCATCGAATCGAAAAACTCGGCATTGGTTTTGGTATTTTTAAGCCGTTCCAGGAGAAACTCCATCGCTTGCAATTCTTCCATCGGATGCAGCAGCTTGCGCAGAATCCACAGTCGTTGCAAGTCATCCGAAGCGGTCAGCAATTCTTCGCGACGGGTGCCGGAACGGTTGATATTGATGGCCGGGTAAATCCGTTTTTCGGCAATATCGCGCACCAGATGGATTTCCATATTGCCGGTGCCTTTGAACTCTTCATAGATAACATCGTCCATCCGCGAGCCGGTTTCTACCAGCGCGGTAGCGATGATGGTCAGCGAGCCGCCTTCCTCGATGTTACGCGCCGCACCGAAAAAACGTTTGGGGCGCTGCAGGGCATTGGCATCGACACCGCCGGTAAGCACCTTGCCGGAAGCGGGTACAACTGTGTTATAGGCACGGGCCAGACGGGTAATCGAGTCCAGAAGAATGACAACATCGCGCTTGTGCTCAACTAGGCGTTTGGCTTTTTCGATTACCATTTCAGCAACTTGCACGTGCCGGGTGGCGGGTTCATCGAAAGTGCTGGACACCACTTCGCCGCGCACCGAGCGCTGCATTTCGGTGACTTCTTCAGGACGTTCATCGATCAGCAGCACCATCAGATAGCACTCGGGATGATTCGACGCGATGCTCTGGGCAATATTTTGCAGCATCATGGTTTTACCGGCTTTCGGCGGCGACACAATCAGGCCGCGCTGGCCTTTGCCGATTGGCGCGATCAGATCAATAACCCGTGCGGTAATGTCTTCGGTGCTGCCGTTGCCGCGCTCCAGCCACAGTCGGTCAGTCGCATGCAAAGGCGTCAGGTTTTCGAACAGGACTTTGTTCTTGGCGTTTTCCGGCGGCTCGTAATTGATCTCACTGACTTTAAGCAGTGCGAAGTAACGCTCACCGTCCTTGGGCGGACGGATCTTGCCGCTGACAGTATCGCCAGTACGCAAATTAAATCGCCGGATCTGACTGGGCGAGACATAAATATCGTCCGGCCCGGCTAAATAGGAACTGTCGGCTGAGCGTAAAAAGCCGAAACCGTCTTGCAGGATTTCCAGCACTCCATCGCCGAAAATGTCTTCGCCGTTTTTAGCCTGGGCTTTGAGGATGGCGAAAATTAAATCCTGTTTGCGCGAACGCGCCATGTTGTCGAGTTTTAAATCCTGGGCAATCGCGACCAGCTCCGCCGCGGATTGCGTTTTTAGTTCGGTCAGATTCATGTGATTAGGTCTGCTTTAAGATCAGCTTTTTGGATTGGCTTAAGTTGATGCTAGCACCTCTGTGGGATAGAGGCGGGTATGTGGGTCACGTCTGGCGACGCTGCCTGCGGGTATGCTGCACGTAAAAACTGCGATAAGCTAACACGTTGAAAGGGCGGCGTCCAGTATTATGAGCGCCGCCGCGTGCGCAGGCTGAGGCAATTATAAGTGCTCTTCCAGAAAGGTCGAAAGCTGGGATTTGGACAAGGCACCGACTTTAGTCGCTTCGACATTGCCGTCTCGAAACAGCATCAATGTCGGAATACCCCGGATGCCGTACTTGGGCGGCGTGTTGGGGTTTTCGTCGATATTCAGCTTGGCGACTTTCAGTTTGCCGCTGTACTGGCCGGAAATCTCGTCCAGAATCGGTGCTATCATTTTGCACGGGCCGCACCATTCAGCCCAATAATCGACCAAAACCGGGGTTTCAGAATGTAATACCTCGTTTTCAAAGGTATCGTCGGTAACGTATACGATTTGATTGCTCACGATGTGCCTCCGTTGGCTCGGTGAGGACTATGCTGAAGTTTCAGTGATATAAATACAGAGTTAACGAAGAATGGGGTGAAAGGGCTTGCTTGTAAAATCAAACAGTAAAACCAAATGATTACACGCTTAGGAGCTACAGTCAGCAGCCGTTCGGTTACAATACCAATATGCTTATTTCAGACCAAGCAGCGCAAGATTGCAAGGCTTGTTTGATAAATATCATGATTGCCCAGTGCTATTGCAGCCTGGTGGAGGTGCTGAGCAGCAGGAATGGCGGCCTATGGTGGGCATATGATGTATTTTATAAGCCAAGGCTGCTCCTCCCTGAAGTACATTGAAACGATTACATTGCAATGATCTAATGATCAATAATCACACGGCGGATACAACAACGCGATATGGAAAAAAATCATCTTTCTACAGTTCCCTTTAATAAACTTCCACTCTCCGAACCTTTGCTGGAGAGCCTTGAAGACCACGGATTAACGTATTGTACCCCGATTCAGGCTGCTACGCTGCCGTTGGCTCTGGAAGGCAAAGATCTGGCCGGCCAGGCACAAACGGGCACTGGTAAAACAGCCGCCTTCCTGCTGGCTATTTTGCATTATCTGATGGAAACCCCGGTACGTGAAGGCGAGACCGGCCCTTGGGCCATCGTATTGGCACCAACCCGTGAACTGGCTTTGCAGATTCATAAAGATGCCGAGATATTAGGCTGTTACACCGGGTTGTCGTTCGCCGCGATCTATGGTGGCACGGGCTACGAATCGCAGCGACGGCAGCTGGAAAAAGGCGTCGACGTGGTGGTAGGTACGCCCGGTCGGATTATCGATTTTCACAAGCAGGGTGTCCTGCCGCTGAAAAATATTGAAGTTGTTGTCCTGGATGAAGCGGATCGCATGTTCGATCTGGGTTTTGTGTCCGATATCCGCTATTTGCTGCGTCGCATGCCGCCGCCTGGTCAGCGGATCAATATGCTGTTCTCGGCGACATTGTCAGCGCGGGTGATGGAATTGGCCTACGAGCACATGAACGATCCGCAGGTGATCAGGATTGAAGCCGATCAGATCACCGCTGACAAAGTCCGGCAAACGCTTTATCACGTCTCATCCCATGACAAGATTGCGTTATTACTGGGTTTACTGAATCGGGATTCCCCCAAGCGCAGCATGGTTTTTGTCAATACCAAGCGTGCGGCGGAGGATGTCAGCGATTTCCTGCTGAGCAATGGTTACGATGCCGGCATGTTGTCCGGTGATATTCCGCAGTCAAAACGCGAGCGTTTGCTGGAGAAATTTCAGCGCGGTGATTTACCGATTCTGGTCGCCACAGATGTCGCTGCACGTGGTCTGCATGTACCTGATGTTTCTCATGTTATTAATTTTGACCTGCCACAGGACCCGGAAGATTATGTGCATCGGATCGGCCGTACCGCCCGTATCGGTGCCAGTGGGGAAGCGATCAGCCTGGCCTGCGAGGAATATGTCTATTCACTGCCGGACATCGAGGATTTTATTGAGCAGAAAATCCCGGTGGAATCGGTGGAAAAAGAACTCCTGGCTGAAGTCAAGCCACGCCGGCGGCGGAAAAACCACGGCGCGTTGACGGTGGACGGGGCGGGCGTCGGCCGACGCGGCGGCGTACTCCTGAGCAGGCCTGAACAATAAAAAAACCCCCGTTACCGGGGGTTTAACACGCTACTAGGAGGAGATTCGAGCGTCAGCTATTGGCTGCACGCAACTGTAGATATAGCATGTCTCATGCCAACCCATAAAAATAATAAAAATCAATGAGATAAAAAATAATGATGGACATGTTGCCCGCGCGCACCAGACTTGACCGGCTCAAAACCAACCGATCAGGTCATTTTGGAACCGCTGCGTGAGTGCGTAAAGAATCGTGAGAAGAGTAGCGTGTAGAACAGCTGTATCGAGAAAACAGCGGTCTGCGACCGGTCTTATTCGATCTGATAATCCTTGAGGCGACGTTTCAGAGTGGACAGAGGAATATCCAGCTCCCGTGCAGTGGCTGTTTTATTGTTGCCGTTGCGGGCCAGCGCTTCGATGATCATCTGTCGTTCGAGCTCTTTCAGATCAGAGCGTGATGCGGATGCACCGCTGGCGCCTGCCGGTGCAGCTGCCCCAGGTAGTGCTTGACCGGTGGGGCTGGGCGGCGGTTTATAGGCCGTATTCTGTGGCATCGGCATGGCTGTTGGTGCACTGCCAGGTAACATCAGATCCGCAACCCTGACCCTGGCTGCTTTTGCACAACACAGCGGCGCGTTCCAGCACGTTACGCAATCCGCGTACATTACCCGGCCAATGATAGCTTTTAAGGGCTTCCATCGCATCCGGCATGATCTGGCAATTCAGGCCCAGACGCTGAATAAACGATTTGACCAGCAGCGGAATATCCTGGCTGATATCGCGCAAGGGCGGTACCCGCAGGGTTAGAACCGATAAGCGGTAATACAGATCAGCCCGAAACGAGCCTTCCTGCACCATCATGGCCAGATCGCGGTGGGTCGCTGCTACGACCCGGACATCGACCCGAACCGGCTGATCCGAGCCTATCGGTGTAACTTCCCGGTTTTCCAGTGCCCGCAGCAGCCTGGGCTGCAGATCCAATGGCAGTTCGCCTATTTCATCGATAAACAAGGTGCCTTCGTGAGCGCGTCTGAATGCACCTTCGCGACTGCCGGCAGCACCGGTAAACGCGCCTTTGACGTGCCCGAATAAATCGTTGCGAACCATTTCGTGATCGGTTACCGAGGCATCGAATACCACCAATGAGCCCGGCCGACCGGATAATTCGTGCAGGGATGCGCGACGAGTTCTTTGCCACAACCGGATTCGCCGTTGATCAGAACTGTAGTGGGGGTATCGGCAACCGCGCGCAGGTAGCCGAACAGTTCCCGCATCGGTTCGCTGGCACCGACCAGTTCACCCAGATGGTTTTCTTTCGGGATACGGAAATGGTGTTCTTCGGTGCGTAATTGTATGGATAACTGTGAATAACCAATAGTGCAGGAGGTATCGGGGTTAGACGCTTCCGTGACACGTAACTGCCCAACAAAAGTGCCGTTGGTGGAGCCGAGATCACGGATCAGCAACCCCGTTTGTGACATGTATTTCTGCGTGATGGCGGGATACAGCACGATCCGTGAGTACAACATCATTATCCAGTGCTGTTCCGATCCGGATCACAGGCAATGAATAAGACCCTTGCAGGCCGGTGTCAGGGCCACCATTAACCACAATATCCACGGCTTCGAATTCGATCCGTCGGCTATCGTCGGTAATGATGCGAATGGCTTCAGTGCGGTTGTCGTCTATGCTTGACATAAAACTGCTAGCATTGGCTGGCTCACGGTAATTCTACCATCTATCTATAGTTGTGTGGTGCGCTAACGTCAAGTTATCGACGCATGACAAATACCGGTTCGGCATTTGGGTCATGCCCTAAGTAGTCGTTTTACCCTGTTGCAATATGCGATCAGCCTGCAGTAATTGCAGCATGGCTTGCGCGGCATTGGATAAGGTGCGACCACTGTGATGCACGGTACCCAGTGTGCGGCTCACCTGGAAGTGTTCGACGGGCAGCATGCACAGTCCGGTGTCATGCATACTGGCCGGCAAGACGCTCCAGCCCAGCCCTACGCTGACCATCATTTTTATCGTTTCCAGATAATTGGTGGAAAAAGCGACTTTCAGATCAATGCCGTAACGCTGGAAAAAGGTGTCCACCAGGCGCCGGGTAAAGGTGATCTCTCCCGGCAGGATAACCGGATAATCCGCCAGTTGCCGCACTGAAATAGCGCACTGCTCGGTCAGTGGATGCCCTGGATTGACCATGACCGCTAACGGATCGTCCCATACCGGCTGGATAATCAGTCTGCTGTGTGCTTGTGGCGGCAGGGTGATAATGCCTAGTTCGGCCTCGCCATGTTCCACCATATCGCAGGCTAGTTCGGAGTCGGTGAAACGTAAGTCCAGCTGAACCTGGGCAAACTGCTCCACATAGCTGCGCAGAAGTGGTGGCAGGTGATGCAAACCGATGTGGTGGCTGGTGGCGATAATCAGTCGACCGGTAACCTGGCCGGACAGATTTGACAGTGCCCGTCGACAGTCGCGCAGTTCCTGCAGAATTTGTTGGGCTCGCGGCAGTAAGGTGCGCCCGGCTTCGGTCAACTGAACCTGCCGGCCCAGACGGTCAAATAACCGTACCGCCAGACTTTGCTCCAGGGTGGCAATACGCTTGCTCACCGCCGGCTGAGTCAGGTGCAATTGTTGCGCTGCCAGCGAGAACGACGCATTCTGCGCTACGGCGATAAATGCATGTAAACTTTCAGTATCCAAGGCGTAAACCCGTGCAATCGCGGATTGATGCATAGTCTATTGGATTCTTATTGGTTATATAAAGTATAAAAAATATGAATTTGTTTTATTAATTAACGCGGATTAAGCTTGCTTGATCGAGATTTGGAGATGACATTATGGCGGGTAAAACCCTGTACGATAAATTATGGGATGCGCACACAGTGCGTGCCGATGAGGATGGTACGACCTTATTATATATTGACCGGCATCTGGTGCACGAAGTCACCTCGCCACAGGCATTTGAAGGGCTGAAACTGGCCAATCGTAAATTGTGGCGGACCGAGTCCATTCTGGCGGTAGCCGATCATAATGTGCCGACCACTGACCGCAGTCACGGCATTGACGATCCGATTTCCCGCCTGCAGGTAGACACGCTGGACAACAACTGCGACGAATACGGCGTGGTCGAGTTCAAAATGAATGATCTGCGCCAGGGCATTGTGCACGTCATCGGCCCGGAGCAAGGTGCAACTCTGCCGGGGATGACAGTGGTTTGTGGTGACTCGTCACACGTCCACGCATGGTGCTTTCGCCACTTCTGGCAATGGGTATCGGTACCTCGGAAGTTGAGCATGTCATGGCTACGCAGTGCCTGATCACCCAAAAAATGAAGTCCATGCTGGTCAGCGTGAATGGCCAGGTTGGGCCGGGTGTTACAGCGAAAGATATTGTGCTGGCGGTCATTGGTGAAATCGGCACAGCAGGTGGCACCGGACATGCTATCGAGTTTGCTGGTGAGGCCATTCGGGCACTGTCGATGGAAGGCCGTATGACCGTCTGTAATATGTCGATTGAAGCCGGCGCGCGCTGTGGCATGGTAGCAGTCGACGATACCACGATTGCCTATCTGCAGAACCGGCCCTATGCACCCAAAGGCGAGCGCTGGGAGCAGGCCGTGACAGCCTGGCGTGAGCTGAAATCCGATCCTGACGCTAAGTTCGACCGGGTGGTGCGGATCGATGCTGCCAGCATTCAGCCGCAGGTTACCTGGGGCACGTCGCCGGAAATGGTTGCGCCGGTCGGCAGCACAGTCCCTGACCCGACTGCGGAAGCTGATCCGGTCAAGCGTGAGGGTATGGAGCGGGCTATCGACTATATGGCTTTGCAGCCGGGCATGCCCATTACCGATATAGCTGTCGATAAGATTTTTATTGGCTCGTGTACTAATTCCCGCATTGAAGATATCCGCGCTGCAGCGGCCGTTGTGAAAGGGCGTAAAGTGGCACCCACTGTCAAACTGGCGATGGTGGTGCCGGGTTCGGGGCTGATTAAGCAACAGGCCGAGTCTGAGGGCTTGCATCACGTTTTTCTGGACGCCGGCTTCGAATGGCGCGAGCCTGGCTGCTCGATGTGCCTGGCCATGAATGCCGATAAACTGGAGGCAGGCGAGCGCTGTGCGTCTACTTCCAACCGTAATTTCGAAGGTCGGCAAGGGGCTGGTGGTCGCACCCATCTGCTCAGCCCGGCGATGGCAGCAGCGGCGGCTATTGCCGGACATTTTGTTGATGTGAGGGAGTTCTGAACATGAAAGCGTTTACCCAACACACCGGTCTGGTTATGCCGCTGGATCGTGCTAATGTCGATACGGATGCGATTATTCCCAAGCAGTTTTTAAAATCGATCAAACGTACCGGTTTCGGGCCGAATCTGTTCGATTCCTGGCGTTATTTGGACAAGGGCGAACCAGGGCAGGATCATTCCAAGCGTCCGCTGAATCCGGATTTCGTGCTCAATCAGCCGCGTTATCAAGGTGCCAGTGTTTTACTGGCACGTAAAAACTTCGGCTGCGGATCGTCACGCGAACATGCAGTATGGGCTCTGGATGATGCCGGTTTTCGCTGCGTAATTGCACCGAGTTTCGCCGATATTTTCTTCAATAACAGCTTTAAGAGCGGTTTTCTGCCTATCGCACTGGATGAGGCCATCGTCGATAAGCTGTTCCAGGAGGTTGACGCGGCAGCAGGCTATCAGCTCGCTATTGATCTGGAACAGCAACTGATTACCACCCCGAGCGGTGAGCAGATCCCGTTTGATGTGGATCCGTTTCGCAAATACTGCCTGCTCAATGGTCTGGATGATATCGGGCTGACACTGCAACACGCCTATTCGATTCGCGACTACGAACAAAAACGCCGGCAGGAAGCACCGTGGTTGTTTGAATAAGTGCTATTTGCATTCCCGGAAATACCGCTTCGCCCTTTTGTTGTGTGCCCGCGCTATTGGGCGAAGATTGAAATTAGAGGAACATTATGACGCATAAATTATTGATTCTGCCGGGTGACGGTATCGGACCAGAGATTATCGGTGCGGCCGTACAGGTGCTGGAAGTGCTGGCCCGCGAGCACGGTCTGGACATTGAGTGGGAGGAAGGTCTGCTGGGCGGTTGCGCCGTGGATGCCAAAGGTAAACCGTTGCCGGATGAAACCCTGGCCAGTGCCCGGTCTGCTGATGCCATTCTGCTCGGTGCGGTTGGTGGACCGCAGTACGATAAACTGGACCGTCCCTTGCGCCCGGAGCGGGGCCTGCTGGCTTTGCGGCAGGAACTGGAACTGTTTGCCAATCTGCGCCCGGCTCTGCTGTATCCGCAATTGGCGGCTGCCTCAACCCTGCGGGCGGATATCGTTGCTGGTCTCGATATCATGATCTTGCGTGAACTGACCGGCGGCATTTATTTCGGCCAGCCGCGCGGAATCGAAATCCGGGATAACGAGCGGGTGGGTTTCAATACCCTGATCTACCGCGAATCCGAGATCGAACGCATCGTGCGCGCTGGCTGCGAAATTGCCATGAAACGCAACAAAAAGCTCTGCTCGGTGGATAAAGCCAATGTGCTGGAAGTTTCCGAGTTATGGCGTGAAGTTGCCGAACGTGTAGCGCAGTCGTATCCCGAGGTCGAGCTCAGCCACATGTATGTGGACAATGCTGCGATGCAGTTGGTGCGTGCGCCCAAGCAGTTTGATGTGGTCGTGACCAGCAATATGTTCGGCGATATTCTGTCGGATTGCGCCGCTATGTTGACCGGCTCGATCGGCATGTTGCCGTCGGCCTCGCTGGATGCCAATGGTAAAGGCATGTACGAGCCTATTCACGGTTCTGCCCCGGATATTGCCGGTCGCAACCTGGCGAATCCTCTGGCCACGATCCTGTCATTGGCGATGCTGTTACGCTATACCCTGGACCGAAACGATCTGGCCGAGCGGATCGAACAGGCGGTCGGCAAGGTGCTGGATCAGGGGTTGCGCACGGCCGACATCATGGCTGCAGGTATGACCCAGGTCGGTACCCGCGAGATGGGCGCTGCGGTCGTCGCCGCTCTGGCGGACTGAACACTTCTGGCGGGCAAGCGGAATATTGCCGGAGTATGGATGCGTCCGGCATATTCTTTTTTTGATGTAATTCGATGTACAACGTTCTCAGGTTAGAACATTTTCAGGGACTGGCGACGCTTGGGTGATACCCGCGGGTTAAGTGCACACTAAGCGAATATGCGGATAGCGAATGGACAACGCTTAGCGATATATTGCAAGGATTATTAGAGAGGTAACGGTTATGCGAGTAGGACTCATCGGTTGGCGTGGTATGGTGGGCTCGGTGCTGATGCAGCGTATGCAGACGGAAGGTGATTTCGCTCTGATCGAGCCGGTGTTTTTTTCAACCTCCCAGGTGGGTGGGCCGGCGCCTGCTATCGGTAAGGACACTTCGCCGCTGCAGGATGCGTATTCCATCGAGGCATTGCGTGGTCTGGATGCGATCATTTCCTGCCAGGGTGGGGACTACACCAAACAGGTCTTTAAAGAGCTGCGAGGTGCCGGCTGGCAGGGGTATTGGATCGACGCCGCGTCGGCGCTGCGTATGGACGACGATGCGATTGTCATCCTGGATCCGGTCAATATGGATGTGATCGAGAAGGCTTTGGCTGCCGGTGTGAAAAATTTTATTGGTGGCAACTGTACAGTCAGCCTGATGCTGATGGCGATGGGTGGTTTGTTTCGCCAGGGTCTGGTTGAATGGATGAGTGCAATGACCTACCAGGCCGCCAGTGGTGCCGGTGCTCAAAATATGCGCGAGTTATTGCAGCAAATGGGTGTAGCGCATGCGGCTGTTGCCCCGGCACTGGCCGATCCGGCCTCCGCTATCCTGGACATCGACCGTCAGGTTGCAGCGACACTGCGCTCGGCGGATTTTCCGACCAGCCAATTTGGCTACCCGCTGGCTGGCAGCCTGCTGCCCTGGATCGACAAGGATATGGGTGATGGCATGAGCCGCGAGGAATGGAAAGCCGGCGCTGAAACCAACAAAATTCTGGGCCGACAGCGTGATCCTCTGCCGATCGACGGGTTGTGTGTACGGATTGGGTCGATGCGCTGCCACAGCCAGGCCTTGACGGTGAAGCTGACCCAGGCCGTGCCGTTGGATGAAATCGAAGAAATACTCGGTACTGCCAACGACTGGGTTAAGGTCATACCCAATGAGCGCGAGGCCAGCCTGCGTGAACTGACACCAGCCAAAGTGACCGGCTCCTTGCAGGTGCCAGTGGGAAGGTTGCGCAAGCTGGCGATGGGCGATGATTATCTGACCGCGTTCACCTGTGGTGATCAGTTGCTATGGGGCGCTGCTGAGCCTTTGCGCCGCATGTTGCGTATTCTGCTGCAGCAATAAAACCTGATCCGCCAGACGCCTGGCGGATAGCTCAATGTGTTTGAATTCCCGGGCGGGCAATCTCCTTGCCAGTCCGGGGTATCGCTATTCTTCAATCAATTCCCAATTGCACTGGAAATAGTGCATTATGTAGCAAGTATCCCAGCACTGCTCACCGCTTCTATTTTACTTTTTCAGTGCGCGCGATGCGCCTGTCAGCCCGTGTTTCTCTGCTTTTCACGGTTGCTGTTTTGGTCTTGAGGCCTGATGGCCTGCGCGAGTTGATATGATATTCAAGATAGCGGGGTTGCGGTCGATAATTCAAATCGATCACATAGTAATGCAAATTCTCTTCATCACAGCGCGGTGGATAAGCAGAGCCATGGTAGAATTTCAATTAACCATGATTCGGTGCTAGCGTTGTATATGGCAATCTCTATATCAAAACGTAAACAAATACTTTCATCGCGGATTGGACTAAAGTATTCAAGTTGGGTAAAGCAATGACAAAAGCAAGCGGATTGGCCACGCAGGTGAAATCAAAGGGGTTGGTTCGGACAGCCTTGGCGGCGGCGATTACAGCAAGTTTATTAGTGCCGAATGCAGTGTATGCGCTGGGTGTAGGACAAGTGCGGGTGCAATCCGCACTTAATCAGCGTCTGAATGCTGAAATGGAGCTTTTCGCGGTAAAACCGGATGAGCTGGAGAATCTGACAGTCAAAATTTCCACCCAGATGTTGTCGGGTAATATCAGCTCTCAGCCCTCTAATTTTGATTACACCATTGAGACACGCCGCGGCCGGTATTTCTTAAAGCTGCTTTCGAAGCAGCCTATGCGCGAACCGCTACTGAATTTCCTGATCGAGCTGGAATGGCCAAAAGGGCGCTTATTGCGTGAGTTAGCCATCTTTCTTGATCCTCCTGCAACAAGTGTTGATCCAACCCTGACAGCGGGTTTGCCACCCCCACGCCAGGCGCCTTCATTAGCACCGGCCAAGCCTGTACGCACCCGTCCCGGTGGTGACAGCAAATCCGTCGTCAGCAGGGCAGGGGGTACCAGCACTGCAAGCCAGGCCGCAGCTGCACCTACCGGTGAGGTCGTAGGCAATTACGGCCCCGTAGCACGCGGCGAAACACTTTGGCGTATCGCGAGTCGACTGCGCCCGGAAGGTGTTAGCGTGCAGCAGATGATGCAGGCGCTGTATCAGAATAATCCACGGGCTTTCTCGAAACCAGGTCTGGATTATCTGATGGCCGGAGTTACGCTGCAGGTGCCGACCGTAGCCGGGGCAACGCCCGATCTGGCGGCGGCTCAGCCAAAGCCTGCGCCGGCCAGCCGACCCAAGGCAGAAGAGCAGGTTGAGATACGCCTGGTACCACCCAGCGGACAAGACACCGAAACGCAAACAGCCAGCCGCCCCGGTAGCGCCGGGACCGAGCAAGAGGGTGGTCCGACCCGCTTGCGGATTGCCAATCTGCGTGATCTGCAAACCCGTATTCAAACCGCGCAAAGTGATAATCCCGAGGTTCTTGTCGCTAAAAGCGAGCCGGCTGCGGAATCGGCCCAGGCTGCAGAAACACCCGTAGCAGAAACACCCGTAGCAGAAGAAATCCCGGCTGCAGAAACGCCAGCACCGCAGGCGAGCACGCCTGCTGATACGGCGACAAGTGCAACCGAAGCACAGGCTAGCGCCAGCGACGGTCAGGCGACCGACCCGGCAGCACCATCCGAGCTGCGCCTTGATACGGCTGCGCTGAATACTGAGAACGCAGTGGACAGCGCTGTCTCATCTGAATCCGCTGCAACCTCTGAAACCGTAGTCGCTACCGCTCCGGTGCAGCCGCTGCAATCCGAACAGATCGGTGCTCAACAAGCAATTGAACCCGTTGTTGCCACTGAAGAAGGTGTAACGGACGCCGAGCCTGCCGCTGCAACGCCAGCAGAAGCTGCGCTGGAAACCGGCACTGAAGCAACCGATGATTCGACGGAACAAGCTGCAGCCGAACTGCAGCAGCCGGCAGTTGCTACCGTCGAAATGGATCGCGAGCAACCCGAAGCAGCCGGGATTGATGTGGTTGGTATGCTGCTTAAATTCCAGCGCGATCCGATGGGCAGCTTGCGGGAAATACAGCAGCATCCACTGGGTTTGCCAATTGCAGGAGGCACGCTGATTGTGCTGTTGCTGTTGATTGCTACCGTGTCACGTCGCTCCAGAAAAGCTGAAGATTACTCGGAAATCGAGCGCGGCTTGGCGCTATCGACAGCAGCCAGCGACAGTGCTGGTGCTGCCTCCAAGGCTATGCGTCGCAGCAGCCCGGCCGAAGAGCCTGCAGATCTGGCCGCTAAAATGCGGCTGCAACGGGTCGATTTTCTGATCGCCGGTCGCAGTTATGAGGAAGCGGAAAAAGTGCTACGGCGCTTATTGTCGGAAAATCCGTTTGATCTAAAAGTCAAAGAGAAAATGCTCGAAGTCTATTATAAGTCGAGCAACACTGATCAGTTCATTACAGTAGCTGAATCAATTCGCAGCCAGATCGACAGTGAACAGTCCCCGTTATGGCAAAAAGTGGTTGATATGGGGCATAAAATCTATCCGGGACATCCCTTGTTTGAGTCTTCTGATGAGGGCGAAGACACGATCATTTTTGCACCGCAGGAGGATCCGTCCGAACAGGAGGACAGAACCCAGGTAGTGCAGGCGGCGGGAGCAGGCGAAGATCGAGGTATGGTGCTGGAGTTCGGCCAGACCAGTTCTATTGCACGGGCAGCCAGTAAAATAGGCGATAGCCCTGATACACAAGCCACATTTGCACCGGCCGCAACCACCACCACTGAGACAGACGAGACGCTAAGCGCACCTGCACTGACCGATCTGAATGAATGGCGCGACGAAGACAGTACTACCACCACCAATGCTGAAACACTGCGTTTCGATGCACCCGACGAGCAAAATCTGGACTTTGAAAAGGAACTGGCTGAGCTACCCCTGGACGACAGGGAATTAAGCCTGGATTTTGCTTCTGATCGCAGCGAGTCCGCTAGTGCGCATTCGGCTGATCAAGATAATGATGACCTGGCGTTGAGCCTGGATATGGAATTGGGTGAGTCGCTCGACTTTGAATCCAACACAGCAGCTGACAAACCGACGACAGATTTCGATTTGGATGCCTTGGCTCTGGACGAGAGTGAGCTGCGTTTTTCCCCGGATGACAGTGCTGATAGCCTGTCACTGGAATTTGAGGATGCCAATGCTGTCGATGCAGAAGATACCCAGTTGATTTCCGACGCGCTGGACGGTGATGCTACCCAGAGCATGGACAGCGGTGATTATGTGGAAATCAAACTTGATCTTGCCAGCGCCTATCTGGAGATGGATGATCGCGCTGGTGCTATCAGCTTATTGCAGGAAGTTGTGGCAGAAGGCAGTGACGGTCAGAAAGCACGGGCGCAGGAACTGCTGGACCGCCTGGCTTAGGAACAGACCCTGGTTAACTACCCGGACCCGGTGTGGCCGTAAGCGATTCAGATGTCATCGGACTGGTTTTTTGTACTGGTAACCGCGGTCGTGGCGCTGCATGGTCTGAGTTTTCGCGATGAGAATGGCGAAAAGGAATGGATTCATTTGTTGTTCGGCTGTATCGCGTTGCTGTTTTGTCTGCGGGTGCTGCTGGTTGATATTCTGCAAGTCAATCTATTCTAACGGGCTGCTCTGTTCGTGAGCAGCCCGCGTCCTAGTCGAGTATCCAGGGCTGAGCTGGCGTTGTCAGCTTTCCCGGACATTCAATCTCCCATACATTCAAATAGTAAGTAAAGTCCAGTCCGGTAAAGCCTGCAAGGCTTCGCTGCTGCCGATGACGGCGTAACTGGCTCGTTGCGCCTGCAGGTAGCGATCCGCAATCCTGAGAAGATCGCTCTGACTGACTTCCAGGACTGCTTTCCTGACGGCGCGGCGGTATTCTGGTGTACGTTCGAAACGTTGTGCGAAAAAGGCACTGATGGCCTCACCGGCCGGCGAGCCGGGTTTATCTATCGCCGCAATAACCCCCAGAATAGCTTCTTCCAGCGCTCGTGCCGGGTGCTGTTTCTGGTGCAGCCAGTCCAGTGCGTGCAGAAAATCGTCCAGGGTTTCCTGGCAGCGCGGGTCACGGTAAGAAAACATACGAAAAGCGCCGCTGTCCGGGTTATAGCCTGCACTGACACCGTAAGCACCGCCTTGTTCGCGCACTGCCGTGTGCAGATAGCCGTTACGCAAATATTCACCTAAAACATACAGCGCTGGTGCATCGGCATGATCGGGCGCAGGTGCCGGAAAAGCCACGGCGCAGAAATTGACCTGGGTGCTGGTAACCCAGGCTTCTTTTTCTGCGTATTCTGCGCTGGCAGGGTAAATGCGGGTGGACTTGCAGCGGCCGGCAGGGCATCCCAATGGACTTGCTGTTGCCGGGCGATATCGTCGTGTAACTCGCCTTCGCTGACCACTAATAATTCGCGCGGGGCAGTCAGGACATGTTGATGGATAGCAGCCAGCTGCGCACAAAATTTTTCCAGTTGGCCGGGATCGCGTACCTGGTTAACCAGATTGCGTAAGCGCTGCAAACCAAGCAGGCCATCCCAGTTGTGAGACAGATTGGAGACCGGACTGAAAGCCGCACTGGCTGCTGTCATGGCGAGACTGTGACCGGCCCGGGTGACACTGGATTCGCGTTGTGCCAGCAGCTGGCCCAGCAGCTCCCGGATACGCCCCTGTTCGTCAAAGCGGGGACTTGCCAGCATGGCGACCATTAATTCAGCCAGTGCTGCCTGATTACGGGCCAGAGCCTTGCCAGCCAATACGACAGCACCCTGGACTTGCTGCGTATCGTGCAGACGGGAACGTACCACACTGTGTGCACCCAGACCGCCAGTGACAGCCGCCTGCCGGGCCTGTACGGCCAGGTAGTCCTGTTCACCCAGACCGACTTCGCTCAGACACAGGGTGTAGATCGGTAATAATTCGAGCTGCTCCGGCGTTAGATCAGGCAGCTCAATAATGCATTGTTCATACACCATGCCGTTCGTGCCCTGCGCATACCAGGTGGCAGGGGTGGCACCCAGAGCTTGGCGATATCCTTCGGCAATATGCAGCTCTGTCGGCACGTCCGAAACCTCGACCCGAGGCAGCAGTTCCGGGTCGTCAAGCTGGTTTTGCCGTTCCTGTAAGGCCTGGGCCTGCTGCACGATTCGGTCACGCTCGGCCGCTGACAGCTGTGCTTTGATCTGGTTCAGCCATTCACGTTCGGTTTCTGCTTCGCGCTGACCCAGTGTTGCATCCGGTTCCATAACCAGACGTACCCGATGCGGATTATCCAGTAATAAACGCCGTGTCAGGTTCTTGATGAAGTCCGGGTTCTGAATATCCTGCCGTAATTCGGCCAGCAGTTCATCCTGATCCAGTGCGCTGACCGGATCACCGCTATGGATGGCCGGTGTCAGTGCCTGCAGTATTAAAGACAGGCCATACGGGTAGCCATCCCCGGTAATTTCACGCTGCGATAATTCGATCTGATGCAGTACCGATTCCAATACCGGCAGTGGTACACCGTGCTCGGCGATCTGTTCGAGAGTTGTAAAAATCAGCTGTTCGACCGCCTCGGCGTGTTCGGGGCTGGAACCCTCCAGACCGCAAACGAAGGTGGTTTCGCGGCTATTGTCGTCATATCCGCACAGCGGCGAAGGGGCACTGCCCAGGCCGCAGGTTTCCAGCGCATGGCGTAATGGTGAACTGCTGTTGTCCAGCAGTACATCGGACAGGATTTGCGCTTCCATAACCGCCCGCGGGTCGGTATTCCGGCCCAGCAGCCAGCCCAGTACAATATGCGTTTTATCGCCTGCAGCAGGGTTGTCCTCACCTGGTTCCAGCGGATAATACGCGTGTTGTTGCACGGGCGCAGTGTAGCGCTGCTCGTCGGGAATACTGAAATCCAGCGCCTGTGCCTGAAACTGCTGTAAGGCTTGCGTTTCAAAGCGCTGCTGATGTTCTGCGGCAGGTATATCGCCATAGGTCATGAACAGCGCATTGGACGGGTGATAGTGACGGGCGTGAAAATCCTTCAGCTGGGTATGCGTCAGCTGCGGAATGCAGGCCGGGTCGCCGCCGCTGTTGTAATGATAGGTTGTGCTCGGGAACAATAGCGATTGCAGGCTTTCGTTGACCCGGCTGACAGGTGAGCTGAGCACGCCTTTCATTTCATTGAACACGACGCCTTTGAATACCAGCTCGGAGGTGGGGTTGTCCGGTTCGGCAAATTCCAGCCGATGGCCTTCCTGGGCAAAATCCAGCTCATGCAGGCGCGGAAAAAATACGGCATCCAGGTAAACATCAAGCAGGTTATTGAAATCTTTTTTGTTCTGGCTGGCAAACGGGTAAGCAGTCCAGTCGCTACCGGTGAAGGCATTCATGAAAGTGTTCAGCGAGCGCCGGCTCATCATGAAAAACGGATCGCGCACCGGATAACGGCGGCTGCCGCACAACGCGGTATGCTCCAGAATATGTGCGACTCCAGTGGAATCCTGCGGTACTGTTAAAAATGCGACGAGAAACACATTGTGAGGATCGTCTGCGGCCATATGCAGGTGGCGTGCGCCGGTGGCGCGATGGCGAAACACCCGCAGCTCAATACGCAGAGAAGGAATGGATTGATTGTGTAATAGCTCGAAGCTGGGATGGGCTGTCATAGATTCGGATTGCTGCTCATGCTTGAATGAAAAAAATGGACGCTGGCGCCAGTATTAAAAACCTATAAATATGAGACCGAAATATAAAACGTTAGTGCTGACATGACCGGTCGGTTTATAGCGTCTTGTAATATGGCATTATTCAACCAAATCTCAAACCAGCCGTCAGTGCGTAAGTTATACTGTGCGGCTTCTTGTCTTAACACGCAATATCAATGATGGAAAAGACCTACAATCCGCACGCAATAGAACAATATTGGTACGACACCTGGGAAAAGCAAGGCTATTTTGCCCCGGCGGGCAAGGGCGAGCCGTATTGCATCATGATTCCGCCGCCCAATGTGACCGGCACGTTGCATATGGGGCATGCGTTTCAGGATACAATCATGGACGCACTGATCCGCTATCACCGGATGACCGGGCGCAATACCTTATGGCAGCCAGGCACCGATCACGCCGGTATCGCTACCCAGATGGTGGTGGAACGCCAGCTCAATGCCGAAGGTAAATCCCGCCACGATCTGGGGCGCGAGGCCTTTATCGAACGGGTGTGGGACTGGAAACAGCATTCCGGTGGCAATATCACTCGGCAGTTGCGCCGGATGGGCGCATCACTGGATTGGGCGCATGAGCGCTTTACTATGGACGAAGGGTTGTCCAATGCCGTCAAGGAGGTCTTTGTCCAGCTCTTTGATGAAGGCCTGATCTATCGCGGCAAGCGTCTGGTCAACTGGGATCCGGTTCTGAAGACCGCCGTGTCTGATCTGGAAGTGGTCAGCGAGGAAGAACAGGGCTCGCTATGGCATATTCGTTACCCGCTGGCTGAAGACGCCGGTACCGGTGATAACTATGTGGTGGTGGCGACGACCCGGCCGGAAACCATGCTGGGCGATACCGCTGTCGCGGTGCATCCCGAAGATGAGCGGTTCCGTCATTTGATCGGCAAGCATGTCATGCTGCCACTGGCGCAGCGACCGATTCCTGTTATCGCTGATGATTACGTCGAGCGCGAGTTCGGCACCGGCTGTTTAAAAATCACGCCTGCGCATGATTTTAACGACTACGCTGTCGGGCAACGGCATCAGCTGCCGATCATCAATATCTTCAACGACGATGCCACGGTGAACGACAATGCACCGGAGGCTTATCGGGGACTGGATCGTTTTGAAGCTCGCAAACGGATTGTGGCCGAACTTGAGGCACAGGGGCTGCTGGAAAAAATCCAGCCGCATACCCTGAAAGTGCCGCGTGGCGACCGCACCGGTCAGGTTATTGAGCCTTATCTGACCGATCAGTGGTTTGTCGATCTGACTCGCGAAACGCTGCCGGATGGGCGTCCCGGTGGTAAAACCCTGATTACTGATCCTTCGATCCGCGTGGTTGAGGACGGACGTATCAAGTTTATTCCCGGTAACTGGGATAAAACCTACTTTGAATGGATGCGCAATATCGAAGACTGGTGCATCAGTCGTCAGCTTTGGTGGGGCCATCGCATTCCGGCTTGGTATGCCCCGGACGGGACTATTTACGTCGGGCGTTCGGAAGACGAAGTCCGCGCCAAATACCAGCTCGGCGATATTGCTCTGCGCCAGGATGAAGATGTGCTGGATACCTGGTTTTCCTCAGCGCTCTGGCCGTTCTCAACTCTGGGCTGGCCGGAACAGAATGCACGGCTGGAAACGTTTTATCCCGGCAGTGTGCTGGTAACGGGATTCGATATTATTTTCTTCTGGGTTGCCCGCATGATCATGATGGGGCTGAAGTTCATGGATGGCGCTGTACCGTTCCATGAAGTGTACATCCATGGTCTGGTGCGTGATCATGATGGTCAGAAAATGTCCAAGTCCAAAGGTAATGTGCTGGATCCCCTGGATATCATCGATGGCATCGATCTCGACAGCCTGATCAAAAAACGCACCACTGGTTTAATGCAGCCGCAGATGGCGCCACGCATCGAGCAGGCGACCCGCAAAGAATTCGCGGACGGCATCAAACCACATGGCGCGGATGCGCTGCGCTTTACCTTCTGCTCGCTTGCCACTACCGGGCGTGACGTCATCTTCGATATGGGCCGGGTCGAAGGCTATCGCAATTTCTGTAATAAAATCTGGAACGCTGCCCGCTATGTACTGATGAACACACAGGGGCAGGACTGCGGCCAGAATAATGACCAGAATGAAAATGCTATTGAATTGAGCATTGCCGACCGCTGGATTATTTCGCGCTTGCAACGCACCGAACAGGCAGTTAATGAAGCGGTACAGAGCTACCGGTTCGATCAGGCGGCACAGGCCCTGTATGAATTCACCTGGGATGAATACTGCGACTGGTACATCGAACTGTCCAAACCGGTGCTGAACGGCGAGGTCTCCGCAGCGGCCAAACGGGGTACCCGGCACACGCTGGTGACCGTGCTGGAAGCCCTGTTGCGTCTGCTTCATCCCATCATGCCGTTCCTCAGCGAGGAAATCTGGCAACAGGTCGCGCCGCTGGCAGGTAAGCAGGGGGACACAGTGTCCATGCAGCCTTACCCACAAGCTGATAGCAAGCGGCTGGATACAGCCGCCGAAGCTGAAGTGGCCTGGCTGCAGCAGTTTTTGCTGGGCGTGCGGCGGATTCGTGCGGAAATGAATATCGCCCCCGGCAAGCCGTTACCGGTACTGCTCAGCCAGGGTACCGATGAGGATCGGGCCAGAGTCATGCGTAACCGCGATTACCTGGATCGGCTGGGGCGGCTGGAGTCGGTTCAGTGGCTGGATGCAGGAGCCGATGAACCGGAAGCGGCGATTGCTTTGATCGATACGCTGCGGGTGCTGATCCCGCTGGCCGGTCTGATTGACCCGCAGGCAGAACGGGCCCGGCTCGGTAAGGAAATCGATAAGCAGGAAAAAGAACTGGCGCGCGGCGAGGGCAAGCTGAACAATGAAAAATTTGTCAGTAAAGCACCGCCGGACGTGGTCGCTAAAGAGCGCGAGCGGGTCGAGTCCGTACGTGCGTCTCTACAGCAATTGCGGGAACAATACGAGCGGCTTGGGCGGTTGTAATTATGGCGGATTTTAAAGGGCATCTGGTTGGTGCATCGCTGGTCAGCGGTATCGCGGCAACCGCGCTGGCTATGGGTAGCACATTGCCGGAATCAACCATACTCGGGTTTTTTTCGCTGGGCGTAGTGGGTGGGCTGCTGCCCGATATCGATTCCGATAACTCCATTCCAATCCGGATTGGTTTTAATGTGTTGTCGGTAATCGCAGCGTTTTTGCTGGTGTTTGCATTTACGGATCAACTGTCGCTGATCGAGTTGCTGCTGCTGGGATTGGCCGGTTTTGCGCTGATACGGTTTGGTGTATTCAGCATATTTGCCGAGATCACCGTGCATCGCGGCCTGATCCATTCTATCCCAGCGGCCGCGATTGCTGGTCTACTGACTACTTTTCTGGCCCATTCGATATTTGCAGTGCAAATTATACCGGCGTGGCTGGCAGGCACGTTTGTTGCGGGTGGTTTTCTGGTGCATCTCATACTGGATGAAATCTATAGCGTGGATCTGCTGGGCCGCAAGATCAAACGCTCGTTTGGCACAGCATTTAACCTGGGCAGCCTGAATAATTTACTGGGCACTGCCGGTTTATACCTTGCAATAGCTGGGTTGTATCACGTCTGTCCAGACTGGCGACCCTTCTGGCAGATGGCCAGTGATCCCGGTACTTATCTCACACTGGAAAGCCGTATTTGGCCTCATGGCGTGTGGTTTGCCGGTTTACTGGATCTATTGGTCAGTTAACGGCGGTTTTCCGAAATCCTGTTTCTGGAATCTCTGGCTGCGTTAGCCAGAGACCGCCAGCGGCGTAGTTGAAAGATATTGCTGCGGCGCAACAAATCCGCTATCATGTTGCACTGCAATATTAGCAGATTACACTCGCGCATGGATGTATTTACCGGCGCGCGAGGCTGACTCAAAACTCTTGCGCAAGCCATTCCCCCAAAATTTTTGATTTATGAACGCTTGAGGTTCAACGCGATGTATTGGACAAGTCATGCCGAAACGATGGATGCTACGCCATTCTTACGTGCAGTAATCAAGGTATTACCACCTTACCTGGATAAACAGCAGATCGAATTGTATGCCAGCCTGACCGAGCCGATGGCACAAAAATCGACTGTTTGGCTCACTCGGTTGACGCAGGATTTTAAACCCGTTATGCCGCTGTCAGGCTTTGGCTTGCCGGTACAGGATACTCAGCGCTGGCTGGAGTGGATGATGCAGTCGCAGCAGCAGCTGTGGACACAGTGGGCTGACTATTACCAGCAGTGGCAGACTGTCTTGGCCAAAGAAGTCAATGACGTTGGCGAGCAATATGCCGATACGCCAGTAGCTGCAAATGAACCGGTTGCTGCTGTAGCAACTGAAACAGCTGAAACAGCTGAAACAGCACCGGCTGTTGCCGCTGTTTCTGCCGAAGCTACCCCTGCTGAGGCTGCTGACGAGGCTGCTGTGATAACCGTACAGGATGTGGACAGCAAAGCTGCCGATGATCTGACTGCGATTGCCGGTATCGGTCCGGCGCTGGCGCGTAAATTGAACGATGCGGGTATTAAAACCTATGCTGATATCGCCGCTTGGTCAGAGTCTGATATCGAGAGCATTGAGCAAACTTTGCTCGGCGGTCGCTTCGCAGGGCGTATCCGGCGTGATGACTGGATTGGTCAGGCGCGCACCCTGAGTGCCGGCGCTTAAAACGGATTTCAATAAAATAGCGCTTTACAAAGGCATTTATTGCTGGCTATTCTATTTCGCATGATGCAAAAGCTGAGCGCCGTCGTTATCGTCGTTATTATTCTACTCAGGAGGGTAGGGTAAGCGGCGCGCTTTTGATCTGAAACATACATTTTCCAGCCCCGCTACCCTCACCGGTAGCGGGCTTTTTTGGGTACAGTTGGGATTTAAAGCGATAGGAGAACCCGAGCATGAACCGATCTGGCGCGCAGGCCTTAATGCAGGCATTAGTGGATCAAGGTACCGAGATGATTTTTGGCTATCCGGGGGGCGCGATTATGCCTACCTATGATGCTCTGTACGATGTCCGCGAGCATTTGCGCCATATTCTGGTCCGTCATGAACAGGGCGCTGTCCATGCCGCGCAGGGTTATGCCCGTGCCAGTGGGAGGGTAGGTGTATGTCTGGTCACGTCCGGGCCGGGCGCGACTAACCTGATCACCGGGCTGAGCGACGCACTGATAGATTCGACGCCGTTGGTCTGCATCACCGGTCAGGTTCGGAGTGAATTGCTGGGGAGTGATGCCTTTCAGGAAGCGGATGTTATCGCTCTGACGCTGGCGGCGACCAAATGGAGCTATCAAATCACTGATCCGACTGAAGTACCGGCTGTCATCGAGCAGGCGTTTCGAATCGCTTGCAGCGGCAGGCCAGGTCCGGTTTTGATCGATTTCAGCCGCGATGCACAAGCTGGCCTGTGCGAAGACGTCCCGTCTACCAGCCGTGAAGGGATCTTCAACCCGTATTATCAGCATTGGCAACCTGCTGTACAGAGGCTGGATGAGGTTGCCCTGGCACAGGCGGCCAGTCTGATCAACAATGCACAAAAACCCTTGCTGATGGTAGGGCAAGGTGTTTTGCTGGCCCGTGCTGAGCAGTCGCTCGGCACACTGGTCGCCAAAACCGGGATACCGGTCGCTGCCACCCTGCTGGGATTATCCGCCCTGTCTTGCGACCATCCGCAATATGTCGGCATGCTGGGCATGCACGGCAACGTTGGACCAAACCGCCTGACCAATGAAGCTGATGTGATCCTGGCGGTAGGTATGCGCTTCGATGATCGCGTGACGGGCTGTCTGGAGCGCTATGCCAGACAGGCTAAAATAATCCATATCGACATCGATCCAGCCGAGATCAATCGCCATGTGCCGGCTGAAATCGGTCTGGTAGGCGATGCCAAAGCCGTACTGGAGCACTTGCTGCCGTTACTCGATGAGCGTCAGCATGATACCTGGCTGCGTTGTTTTCAGCGTGAAAACAGCGAGGAATATCGCGAAGTGATTGCCACCGAGCTGGAACCCGGTAGCCGCGAACTGCGAATGGGGGAGGTGATTGATCGCTTGTCAGTGCAAAGTGCCGGCGAGGCTATTGTGGTCAGCGATGTGGGACAACACCAGATGCAGGCGGCCCGTTATTATCGTTTCAACTGCCCTCGCAGTCATATCACCTCGGGCGGGGCGGGCACTATGGGTTTTGCCCTGCCGGCGGCGCTGGGTGCCAAACTGGCCATGCCCAAGCGACAAGTTATTGCCATCATTGGCGATGGCGGCTTTCAGATGACTTTGCAGGAGCTTGGCACCATCGCGCAGGAACGTGTGCCCGTCAAAATCGTTATTCTGAATAATCATCATCTGGGTATGGTGCGGCAGTGGCAGGAATTATTTTTTGATCAGCGCTATTCCTTTGTCCACATGCAAAGCCCGGATTTTGTCACACTGGCGCAGGCTTACGGTATCGCCGGACGGCGGGTCAGCGAGCGGGCAGACCTGGATATGGCCCTGACCGAATTATTGGCAGACGATGAGCCGCGTCTGCTGGAAGTCAGCGTGGCCCAAATGGGGAATGTGTTTCCGATGGTGCCGACGGGTGCCGCAGTCAGCGATATCCGGTTACGTTAGGAGTTTACGAGAATGGCTACAATGACCTTACCGCACCGTTTCTAGCTTGACGTGGTGAATGCCAGCACCGCTTTATTACGGATCATCATGGTATTTTCCCGTCGTCGCATAACACTGGACGAGTTGCACTGGCACGGCAGGGAGACGACCGGCCAGGCCAAACTGAGCGTGAATGTTACTTGCACACCAACCCAGGCAGCCGAACTACACGGTCAGCTGGGCCGCATCGTGGAAGTTGCGCTGGTACGAACCATACCGGAACAGGCCGAGGCGGCCGCCTGAATACAAGCGCTGGGTCCTGGCAAATAATCGAAACCGACACCGGCGAGCGAATATTGGGCTGGGCGGTGTACTGAATCAGCAATAGCGGGCGGCAAAAAAACCGCCCGCATACGATTATTTACGCAATGCTCACGTCTTTGGACAAATACACATCCTGGATGGCATTCAGTAGCTCGACACCGTCTTTCATGGGCTTTTGAAACGCTTTACGGCCAGAGATCAGCCCCATGCCGCCGGCGCGTTTGTTGATCACGGCTGTGCGCACTGCCTGGGCCAGATCGTCTTTGCCACCTGAGGCACCGCCCGAATTGATCAAGCCGGCCCGCCCCATGAAACAGCAAGCGACCTGATAACGGGTCAGATCGATCGGGTTGTCGCTGGTCAGCTGGGTATAAACTTTTTCATTGGTGTGACCGAACCCGATAGCTTTGTAACCACCGTTAGTCTCGGCCTGTTTTTGCTTGACAATATCGGCCTGGATAGTGGCGGCAAGATGATTGGCCTGACCGGTCAGATCGGCCGAGGTATGGTAATCGACACCTTCATGCTTGAACTTGGAATTGCGCAGATAGGCCCATAGCACGGTCGCCATACCCAGCTCGTGAGCGTGCTGGAAGGCTTCGGAAATTTCCTGAATCTGCCGGCGCGATTCATCTGAACCGTAGTAAACCGTAGCGCCAACGGCTACTGCACCCAGCTCGAAAGCCTGATCAACCGAAGCGAACAGGGTTTGATCGTATTTGGCCGGGTAGGTTAGGGTTTCATTGTGATTTAGCTTGACCATGAACGGGATTTTATGGGCGTAGCGACGAGACACCGAGCCCAGCACGCCCAGTGTCGAAGCAACGCAGTTGCAACCGCCTTCGATGGCCAGTTCGACAATATTCGCAGGATCGAAATAAGCCGGATTGGGGGCGAATGAGGCACCGGCTGAGTGCTCAATACCTTGATCTACCGGCAAAATGGAGACATAGCCGGTGCCGGCCAGACGACCGTGATTGAACAGAGTCTGCATGGCGCGCAGTACTCCTGGCTTGCGATCAGACGCGGCAATCACGCGATCGACGAAATCCTGCTGGCAGTTACTGCTTTAGAGATACCGGTGCATTGGTAGGACAAAGATGCTCGGCTTCGGCACCAGTAGCAGTTCGACGATAGCGGTCATGATGAGTTCCTCAAACTGGTTACAACTATGAATTGATCAATGGAGTGAAATAATAACATGCAGCGGACTACAAAATAGCCAGCACCTCATTGAGACGGGTGACCGGGGTGATCTCAAGTCCCTTGATGGCGCCGCGCCGGGGCGCGTTGGCCTGTGGCACGATAGCACGCTTAAAACCGTGCTTGGCGGCTTCTTTGAGGCGTTCCTCACCATTGGGTACGGGGCGCACCTCACCGGCCAGACCAACTTCACCAAACACGATCAGGTCCGTCGCCAGCGGCCGATCCCGAAAGCTGGACAAAGCCGCCAGCAGTACGGCCAGATCGGAGGCAGTTTCGGAAATCCGTACGCCGCCGACAGCGTTGACATAGACATCCTGATCATACATGGCGATGCCGCCGTGCCGATGCATAACGGCCAGCAACATGGCAAGGCGGTTTTGTTCCAGTCCCAATGTAATCCGCCTTGGATTGCCACCATGGCAGGTGTCCACCAGCGCCTGGATTTCCACCAGTAAGGGGCGAGTGCCTTCGCGGGTGACCATTATAACGCTGCCGGGGACGGGTTCATCATGGCGCGACAGAAAGATTGCGGACGGATTATTGACACCTTTGAGGCCGCCTTCAGTCATGGCGAATACACCGATTTCATTAACCGCACCGAAGCGGTTTTGACGGCGCGCATCACGCGAAACCGGCTGCCGCTATCGCCCTCAAAGTACAGGACGGTATCGACCATATGCTCCAAGACGCGTGGTCCGGCAATGTGCCTTCCTTGGTGACATGGCCAACCAGGAACAGGGCCGTGCCGCTCTGTTTGGCGAAGCGAACGCCAGCTGGGCCGCGCTTTCGCGGACCTGCGAGACTGAACCCGGCGCGGATTGCAACCGTTCTGTGAATATGGTCTGGACCGAATCGATGACCATAACCTGTGGTTTTTCTTTTGCTGCGGTGGCCAGAATCAGCTCAACGCAAGTTTCCGGCATCAGCCGTAACCGCTCCCGCGCCAGGCCCAGACGCTGGGCTCGCAGACTGACTTGCTGTGGCGATTCTTCGCCGCTGACATAGAGCGTCTGACGGGTCTCGGCCAGAACAGCCTGGGTTTGCAGCAGGATGGTCGATTTGCCGATGCCGGGGTCGCCACCGATCAACACCACCGAGCCGGAAACCAGGCCGCCGCCAAGAACCCGATCCAGTTCGGAGATACCGGTGGATAAACGGGTATGTTCTTCCAGGCTGACATCGGCCAACACCTGGACGCGATTCTGAGCGTGCCCGGCATAGCCCTGGAAACGGTTTTTGCTGGCAGCGGGTGCTGTAAGGTTTTCCTGCAAGGTGTTCCAGGCTCCGCAATCCGGACACTGGCCGATCCATTTCGGCTGTTGTGTGCCGCATTCGGTGCAGACGAAAATGGTTTTGCTTTTTAGACTCATGAACAGTGCAGGTAAGTTGCGGCCCCGTCAGCGTGCTCAATAATCGTCATGGTAGAGATCAGGCGCAAAACTGTCGAAACGTGTGTATTGACCGCGGAAGGTCAGTTTGACGGTGCCGATAGGGCCGTTACGTTGCTTGCTGAGGATAATTTCGGCGATACCCTTATCCGGGCTGTCGGCATTATAGACCTCATCGCGATAGATAAAGCAGATGACATCTGCGTCTTGCTCCAGGGAACCGGATTCGCGCAGGTCGGACATCACCGGGCGTTTATCCGCGCGCTGCTCCAGGCTGCGATTGAGCTGCGACAGCCCGAT
Organism: Gammaproteobacteria bacterium; assembly: GCA_041396125.1. Lineage (GTDB taxonomy): Bacteria > Pseudomonadota > Gammaproteobacteria > Competibacterales > Competibacteraceae > JAWKZG01. The sequence goes on from JAWKZG010000015.1 coordinate 135,158, forward strand.
GACCGGTACTTTCAGCTCTTTTGCCAGGGCTTTCAGCGAGCGGGAGATCTCCGCTACTTCCTGGGCCCGGTTCTCGGCATTGCCGGGCACCTGCATCAGCTGGATGTAATCAATCATGACCAGTCCAAGCTGACCGTGCTCACGCTGCAAACGGCGGGCGCGGGCGCGGACTTCCATTGGACTCAGGGCGGAGCTGTCGTCAATGAACAGTTTGGCGTCGCTGAGCAACTGGATCGCGGACGTCAGCCGGGGCCAGTCGTCTTCTTCCAGCTTGCCGGTGCGAATCCGATGCTGATCGATCTGACCGAGGGACGACATCATCCGCATGGCCAGATGTTCGCCGGGCATCTCCATACTGAACACGGCTACCGGTTCGCGTGCCTGTATGGCGACATACTCGGCAATATTCATCGCGAAGGTGGTTTTGCCCATGGAAGGTCTGCCGGCCACGATGATCAGATCACCGCGTTGCAGCCCGGCGGTTTTTTCGTCGAAATCGGCCCAACCGGTAGGAATGCCCGTTACCGGGTTATCGAGTTGGAACAACTGATCGATGCGTTCGACGGCACGAGTCAGCAGATCGTTGATGCCGGTAAAACCCTGGCCCCGGCTGCCCTGCTGAGCGATTGCAAACACCCGTTCTTCGGCCCGGTCGAGTAATTCGCGGCTGCTGCGGCCCGCGGGGTTATAGGCGCTGTTGGCGACGTCGGTGCCGATCTGGATTAATTGTCGCAGAACCGAACGCTCACGCACGATATCGGCATAGGCGCGGATATTGGCAGAGCTAGGTGTATCGCGCGCCAGCATCCCCAAATAGGACATGCCGCCCACCGCTTCCAGCCGGTTATTGCTGTCCAGCCATTCTGACAGGGTGACAACATCGAAGGGCGAATCCCGTCCGGCCAGCTCGCGGATGGCGATAAAAATCTGGCGGTGGATTTCATGATAGAAATCCTCCTCGCTGATACGGTCCACGATCTGGTCCCAGGCCGTATTGTCCAGCAATAAGCCGCCCAATGTTGCCTGTTCCGCTTCCAGCGAATGTGGCGGTATCTTTAATGAGTCGAGTGCTGGATCAGACCGGTCTGAGGATGCGAGAGGCATCGTAACTGTACCCTCGGTACCTGTGCTAGTGGTGGTTGCGGTAACTGCCATCTGTTTGGGTTGAGCCGCGTATCCAATCAATGATACCAGTTTAACCTAACTACAAATGAACGAGGGGGAAGTGTTTGATCCGGCCGGGAGAGATGGCCGGATCAGCTTTTACAACAATGGTTTACGCAGAAACCACGTTGACGCGGATGGTGGCTTCCACTTC
>JAWKZG010000016.1:0-133816 GCA_041396125.1 Gammaproteobacteria bacterium
ATGTCTATAGGTGAATCTACTAGAAGTTCAAAAAGTGCTGCGGCATAAGCAATTGCACCACCACCTAGCAATACTATGAGAGCACCACAGGCCCAATGGACAGGCCAACGAAGTTTTACTGTCCCTTCCGTAAGATTAAATTTTTCAGAGCGATCTTTTATTTCTTGAATTAAATCTTGACGTAATTGCCGCCTGACATGGGTATTGTCACGATCATCAATTTCCTTGGCTCTTGCTGTCAACGCTTCTTCTTTTTTTTGTAATTCTTGCTCTTTTTTACTGAACTCTTCCTTTAAAGCGCTTTCCTTTTTTGAGAAGTCTTCTTCTAAAACCCCTATTTTTTCTACAACCTTATCATCTATAGCCTTAAGAAATTCTTGGCCCTTTTCAATTAAATCTATGTTTAGATTTTCTAAACGATCTAAAGAGGATTGGTTTAAGGCGAAAAGTTGTTGTTGTTCTTCTGGTATGGGGTTGTTTATTTTTCTTTCTGGGTCAAATGCATGTAGGTCGCTAGATATTTTGGAAATTATTTTTATTCTTTTTATTTCGCTTAATCCATTGTTTTGATTTTTGAATCTGACTTTGTCATAGAAAGGGGAATCACTTTCTCTATCTATGGTTATTATGAATGCACCATTGTTTATGCTAAGAACATACTCACGAACAAGGCTGTTTTCTTGATTTATTATGTCTTCTAATAGTTCTGGTGGTGTTTCAAGGTTTTTATTATTAACCTCTAATTGATTAATTGCTATTGGTGTTATTGTAATAAGCGAAAGTTTATGCTCTTTAAGGATTTCTAGCAAACAGTTATAGATGGTTCTATCACTATGTTTTGGTATGCAGATGGAATCTTGCGACATTCTTCTAAAATCCTTTGTTTGAAGCTCTACTAAACTGGTATTTTACCCGTTCAGCAACAAAAACCTTCATTTTACCGAGATAGTTAGTCGATTTTGATAGAACTTTGCGTATCTAGATACCCCGAGAATACTGCAAAATAATACCGTTTATGCTGAACCAGTCCACAAGTGTGCAATACGCTACCGTTTTTCTTTCAATGCGGTAGCCAGTGCTGTGGGGGACTTTATCAGCGCTTGGCGATTTCATGCATTATCTCGGTCAGGCTGATAATCTGGATGCCGCCGCTCATCGGAAATCGTTCGTTGCCGCCGTAAACGGCATATTTCTGGGTTGGCTTAAGATCTTCACAGGCGATGTGAAAACCTTTAGCAATCGTTGGCGCGGTGCTGCGCTTGATTTCAACCGCCCAAAGCTCGCCCGTGCCAAAATCAATGACCAGATCAATCTCGGCACCGCCCTTGGTTCGATAAAACCGCGATAGCGGCATGTTCAGGAAAGGCGTTGGCAATATTCTGATCACACAACCTTCCCCGCTATCGCCGGTTACCGGATGACCCAACAGATCATCGATGATCGGGCTTCAGGTTTCGTTTTATTATGTGTCCATATTTGACATGACAGTTTAACTATAGACAGTAAAAACGTTTATTCCCTTATTTTTTGCAACGTATCCCCTTCTGGGGCTTGTGCCATTGCTGGGGTGAGGGTGCAAACACCAGCTTTTTTACTCAATCGGTTCGCGGGATGCGATTTTGTGAATCGCATATTATCCGTGACCGCCACCGCCGAGCGTTTAGGTCTGAATACCTTCGAGTTGCTCTAACGGATTTGTAGCGAAGGCATTCGCGGTGATCCCATCACCGTGCGGCTGCCATTGCCTAACCTCAAAACGGCTTAGCCCTGATAGAGGCTGAACGGTTACCGTCTAACTCACGCTATGTATTTTATTTTCATTGCTATCAAGGCGTTGTGATGTCATTATGCTCGGTTCGAGGATCGAATCGTTGCTTCACTGAAGCATGCAGATCGTGAAACAGGCCACAGCCGCTGAACGATCCAATAACATTACCCCGATTGAAATTACCCCGCTACCGGCGTTACCCGATATAGCCCCGCGTTGAATGTAATCTAAATCCTGAGACGTAAACCCAAAGAGGACTGAGGACGTGGCTTAACGGCCTGTACGCGTTTTGCCGGGTGGCCTATACCCTGGCATTGCAGGGATGCCTTTGGACGCGACACACCCAATAACTTTTTTGTGTACCTATAAGGGGACGTAATGTCAGCAGTCAGACTGCCAAAAATTTCACTTTTTCAGTTGCAGACCGAATGGTTTGGCAACGTCCGTAACGACCTGCTGGCAGGGATGGTGGTGGCGCTCGCCCTGATCCCGGAAGCCATCGCTTTTTCCATTATCGCCGGTGTCGATCCGCAAGTCGGGCTGTACGCTGCTTTCTGTATTGCGATAGTGACAGCCATTGTCGGCGGTCGTCCGGGGATGATCTCCGCCGCAACCGGAGCTATGGCCCTGCTGATGGTCGGGCTGGTCAAGGATTATGGACTGCAGTATCTGCTGGCCGCGACCCTGTTGACCGGCGTGCTGCAGATTCTGGCTGGTGTGTTCAAGCTCGGCACCCTGCTGCGCTTTGTCTCCCGTTCGGTCATGACGGGTTTTATCAATGCGCTGGCTATTCTTATTTTTCTGGCCCAGCTGCCTGAGTTTGCCGGTGCCGGCTGGCAGATGTACATAATGGTGGGTCTGGGGCTTGCCATTATCTATCTGTTTCCACGGCTGACCAAAACAGTCCCCTCGCCACTGGTGTGCATTATCGTACTAACAGCACTCAGCATGCTGCTGGGACTAGATCTGCGCACGGTAGGTGATATGGGCGAACTGCCCAACGCTTTTCCTGTTTTCCTGTTGCCGGATATTCCGCTAAACCTTGAAACGCTGATCATCATCTTTCCTTATTCCCTGATGCTGGCCGTGGTAGGTCTGCTGGAATCACTGATGACAGCCGTTATCGTGGACGATCTGACCGATACGCCGAGCCAGAAGAATCGTGAATGTGCAGGGCAAGGTATTGCCAATATCGTAGCGGGCTGCTTCGGTGGCATGGCGGGTTGCGCGATGATCGGGCAGTCAGTCATTAATATTAAATCGGGCGGCCGCGGGCGTTTATCATCGTTTTCCGCTGGCTGTTTCCTGATATTTCTGATCCTGGTGCTGGGTGACTGGGTACAGGAAATTCCGATGGCCGCACTGGTAGCCGTCATGATCATGGTGTCGATCGGCACCTTCAGCTGGGCATCGCTGAAAAACCTGCGCACGTATCCTAAAAGTTCTAACCTGGTTATGCTGACAACCGTCGTTGTGGTGGTCTTCACGCACAATCTTGCGCAAGGCGTTTTCGTGGGTGTGCTGATGGCCTCGCTGATTTTTGCCTACAAGATTTCCCGGCTGCTGGCGGTTAAATCTGAGCTATTACAAGTGGATGGCAATACCGAGCGGGTTTACCGGGTCTACGGGCAGGTCTTTTTTGCATCCGCCGACACCTTTATGGCTTTTTTCGATTTCAAGGAAGTGGTGGAGCGGGTCCGGATTGATCTGACTGCCGCTCATTTCTGGGACATCTCGGCGGTGGCCGCACTTGATAAAGCAGTGCTCAAATTCCGCCGTGAAGGGACAGAAGTCGAACTGGTAGGACTCAACGAAGCGAGCGCCACTATCATCGATGCGCTGGCAATCTATAACAAGCCTGATGCACTTGAGCGCATGTCAGATCACTAAGGGGTAGCCGTGAAAAAAATTCTTGTTTGTATTGATGATTCTGTTTACGCACAAGCGGTGTGCGATGCAGCCGCCTGGGTCAGTCAGCGCACAGGCGCAGCCGTCGTCCTGCTGCATGTGTTCACCCCGCCACCCAAACGGGCATCGCGTGACTTGAGCGGGGCGATTGGTCTTGGTGCCAAAAGCGAACTGTTGGAACAGCTCACGGAACTGGACGAAAACCACGGCCGGGTGGAACAGCGCAAAGGGAAACTGATGCTGACCCACGCCGAACAGCAATTGCGCGCTGCCGGTGTGCAGAACATCGAAGTGTTGCATCGACGCGGTTCTCTGGTAGAGGTCATTGGTGAGCTGGAAGTGCAGATGGATCTGATTATCATGGGCAAACGGGGGGAACATGCTGACTTCGACACCCTGCATCTGGGGGCGAATCTGGAGCGGGTCGCCCGCGCTGTACATAAACCCTTGCTGGTAACCGCACGCACCTTCCAGCCGATCCGCCAGTTTCTAATCGCCTTTGATGGCAGCCCCAGTGCAAGCAAAGCGCTGGAGTACATTGCCAGTCATTCCTTGCTGCAAAACCTGAAATGCCATGTGCTGATGGTCGGACATATCAATGCACAAGTCCGCAATACCTTGACCAAGGCCGCCAACACACTGGAACAGGCCGGAATTGGCGTGCATACGGCACTCAAGGTCGGGCCTCGTGACGAAGTGATCGCCGATTATGTTGCAGCCAAGGAAATGGACTTGATAGTCATGGGCGCATACGGCCATTCCCGCATGCGCCAACTGATCATTGGCAGCACCACCACCGCCGTGATCCGTTCCTGTCATGTCCCGCTTTTGCTGTTTCGCTGATGAGATCGGAACGCGGATAGGCAGGGCATTACAATACCAGTGGATATCATCAAGCGTCGGAAACAGCGAGGTTATGACCTGGTTGAATCCTGACCAGAACATCGGTTTGCCCCCCCACCCCAACAGAGGCTCAAGCCTCAGGCAAGGACAAGTTGCAAAAAATGGGGGGATCAACGTTTTACTGTCCATATTTAAAATTTCATGTTCAATTTGGGCACATGATAAAACGATAATTAAAACGATATCTTAATGGCTTGTCGGCTAACACTGGCTTGTCGCTCTTCTTAGGCCACGCCAGTATTTTATCTGACAGGCTACCGATTTGCCTGGGGTGTCTGTCAGATCAAGTCTGCTACCTTCTCAAGATGCGCTTGTATCTGCTGTCGATACTCGTCAAAATGAATTCCCCTTGCCGAATCGACACTTATGAGCTTTGCTCGATTGATTAAATAACAATGAATATACCCGACGATTCGGGGGCTTTTTTAGTTTTGGGTATATTTAAAACCCAGGAGGACAACATGAGAACCCTTACCCAAACAGGACTGGCGGCGCTCGCCTTGGTGATGTGCCTGACAGCGACAGCGCAGGACGCAGCTTATCCCGAACCGCAGCGGCATAACTATGTCATCGAGAATTTCGAGTTCGAGTCGGGCGACGTGCTACCCGAGATGAACGTCAGCTACCTTACGATTGGCGATCCTGCTAATCCGCCGGTTCTAATCACTCACGGCACGACAGGCCAGGCGACCTCGATGCTTGGCGACAAATTCGCGGGCAATCTCTTCGGCCCAGACCAGCCGCTAGATGCCGGGAAATACTTTTTGATACTCGTCGATGCAATCGGCGCTGGACAGAGTTCCAAACCTTCGGACGGGTTGCGTGCGAAATTTCCTGAGCAGACATTGCTGGATATGGTCAACGCACAGAAGATGCTACTGGAGGATGGCCTCGGTATCGACCGGCTGCACCTCAAGATCGGTTTTTCAATGGGCGGCATGCTGACCTGGACGTGGCTTACCGAGTATCCGGACTTTATGGACGGCGGCGTGCCCATTGCTTCATTTCCGGGACCCATGTCGGGGCGCAACTGGATGATGCGGCGCATGGTGATAGACGCGGTACGTGATGACCCGGCCTGGAACAACGGTAACTACGAAGAACAGCCGCCGATGCTACGCTACATGAGCACATGGTTCGGCCTGGCCACCAGCGGTGGCAATCTGCGTCTGCAGAAACTCGGCGCGACAAATGAGATGGCTAGCGCGTATGTGGACGAGCGCAAAGCGAACCAGAAAGTTGGTGATGCAAACGACACGATGTACATGTGGAACGCCTCGCGCAACTTCGATCCGACACCGAAGCTAAGTGACATCAAGGCGCCCGTGCTGCTGATCATCAGCCAGGATGACGAGCGCAATCCGGTCGAACTGCCAATGCTTGAAGAAGGCATGAGTAAAGTCCCGAACGGCCAGGTCTATATCGTACCCGAGAACGACGAAACGACCGGTCACGGCACGACCTATAACGCCAGTTACTATGCCGCGCCGCTGGCCGAGTTCTTGAAAGGGCTGCCGAACGCGCCCATGTAAAAATGCCGAACCCCTCGCGTTGTCTGGGCGTCCCGAGTGGCGCTCAGACAATGCGCGTAAGGCGCACAAGTAGGTGCCAATAAGCGAAGCGCATTGCGCCGGATGCTTTCTTGACCGTCAGCTACGCGGGAATGACGGAGGTCTTGGAGATGACGGTTGTCAAATCACTGAATCCGCGATGCGCTGGTATTTTCCCTAGCTACGCGCTGCTGAAAAACATTCTATAATAAGCGTTTTTATTGTAGTTGGATCCCATGTCTAGCGTTTCAGCCCTTTCCCGTCCCGCCGGTAAACATCGGTTCTCCCGTCCCAGCAGCGAAATCCGTTTTCTGCTGCTGGAGAATATCCATTCCAACGCCCTCGAAATTCTGCGCGACGCAGGCTTCAGCGCCTTTGATACACACAATAAAGCGCTGCCGGAAGATGAGCTGATCGAGCGTCTGCAGGGTGTTCATTATCTGGGCATTCGCTCGCGCACGCGGATCACCCGGCGGGTTTTTGAAGCGGCACCGGATCTGCGCGGAGTCGGCTGTTTTTGCATCGGCACCAATCAGGTCGATCTGGAAGCCGCCCGTGAGCATGGTGTACCGGTGTTTAACGCGCCGTTCTCGAATACGCGCAGCGTGGCTGAACTGGTCATTGCCGAGGCCATTTTGCTGCTGCGTGATGTGCCCCGCAAAAACGCCAAAGCACATCAGGGCATCTGGCAGAAATCCGCCAGTGGTGCCTTCGAGGTGCGCGGCAAGCACCTGGGCATTATTGGTTATGGCCATATCGGCACCCAGGTCGGTTTGCTGGCATCATAACTACTTTAGGAGACTATGATCCCGACTGGGCGCTATGCAGAGTGATCCGATTGGGCTTGGTGGGGGGATTAATACTTATGCTTATGTTGGGGGGAATCCGTTAATTCTATCGGATGCGCTAGGATTAGCGCCTTTTAATCCAGCAGATTTTCCAGATTGTGTGCCAGTATTTTTGGACTCTGGAACAGAGACTACAACAGATGTTTCAACTGAGACTCTATATAGAATCTGGAGAGGTTTTAGATGGAAAAATCCATCAACTGAGATAGGTCCTGGTCATCCTAGATTAAGACGCCCCCCGGTTGACCCAGAATTTGTTGTCGATTGGTATAATGTGTGGTTAGCACGTATTAAAATATTAACAACCATTACTAATATTAGCTGGCAATTAATAGAATTGTACTGCAGCAAGGAAGACGATTGTGAGAATACTATAAAATGGACTATTGGACCGATGCGATTTGAAGATATAAATAAAAGAATTTCAGAATCATACGGATGGGAGGAGCAAGAAACATTTCTGTTCAGAGCCCCTCTTGATTGGTTTATCCCTTAACCTATATGATGGTTTTGAAAGGCTAAGTTTTCATTTGCTGAGGTTAATATGAAAATTATTCACTTACTTTGTAAAATCATTCTGTTAATAAATTTATCAATCAATAATTATACCTTTGCTGAAGAAAAAGTAGATATTGTTGAAGAGGCCAAAAGTTTATTATCTACTCATAATGAAGATTTTTTATTGATTAATGCAATTTCATTTTTTTCTAAAAATTTTGCAAATAAGAATTTAACTGAATTACTTATATCAGTATGGAATAGTGATAAAAATAAATATCCAGATTTTGCATGGGAAGTATTAAACTCTGAAAAAGTAAGGCTTGAGTATGGTTCATTATTAGCACAATGGCTAAGAGAAACCTCAAGCCATACTGAATTAATAGGTGAAATTAAAATATTTATAATACCTTACAGGAATCATCCAACTGAAGAACTTAGGCTTAAAGCTGTTAGCTTTACGGTTAATTCGAATCAACAAGACATAAATAAATTAGAAGATATAATTATTCACGACAAAAGAGTTATATCTGTTGCAGCCATGTATGCAATACTCGAAATACAAGGTGAAAAAGGAAAAGAAATATTAAATAATTTGAAAGACAAAATAAGTGATGATAATAAAAAAGAAATGTTAGAATTAGCCATAAAAAATGCGGACAAATTGTTTCTTTTTAAGAACCGCAGCATGCCAAATTGAAAACCACGCACGACTGGGTAGAACCTGCGCGGTAGCAGGCGTAGCCTCGATTGAGGGACGGAATCGAGGTTTTCATCCCTATCGGCCCCGCCGATCTTGGTTGTGGGCGGCTAATGATGAACGCGCGTAAGGCGCACAAGGATTTTTTTGCATTTTAGCTTGCGTGTAATTGAGATTTGAAAGGTGTTTGGGTTCTCAAAACGGCTTGAGCGACGCAAATGATTTTGCGCATCACAGCGACAATGATTTCGAGTTTTTGCTTCCCATTGGCTTCCAATCGCTTAACAAACGCTTGGTAATTTTTATGCTTACCGAAACTGACGACGACAGCCGGCATATACAGGATTTTGCGTAACTCGCTGGGGCCGACTTTAGAAATACACGTTCGGCCCTTGATACTGATCCCCGATTGCCAGGGGCGCGGGATCAGGCCCGCAAAGCCTGAGTAGGCCGGGCTAGTAGGCTGGCGATGAAGCGAAGCGTAATCCCAGCGTTTCGCGGGAGGCGAATATGTCGAAGTCAGCGACAATGAAGGCCGAACTGTTGCCGATGGCATTCGCTACGTTCGCCACGCTACTTCACCGAGCGTAGACTCGATCAAAGTTCTGAATGACCTCCACCCCGATCACCTGGGCACCGTGCGTGCCATCACCGACGCCAGCCAAACCGTGATCTGGCGCTGGGACAGCACACCGTTTGGCGATGCCCTACCGGAGGAAGACCCCGACGGTGACGGTCAGGCGCTGAGGTTCAATCTGCGCTTTCCGGGGCAGTATTTTGACACCGAGACCGGGCTGCACTATAACTACTTTAGAGACTATGATCCCGCCACGGGGCGTTATGTGCAGAGTGATCCCATTGGGTTACGGGGTGGGTTGAATACTTATGCTTATGTCGGTGGAAATTCTGTAGTTTCTGCTGATCCATTGGGGCTGATCCTTTGGAAAGGTACGATGACAAGTACAGGTGGGGCTTTTGTATTAGGCAAGTCTTATTTCACATTTGTATTACATTCTGAATGCCATCAATTTAAGCGCGTTTCGGTAAGGGTTGAAGCGGAAGCATGGACTATTGGAGTCTCCGCTAAATATGTTCCTGCGGGTGCAGCAGTCGGTAGTGTTGTCTTTGATGATAAAGACTTGTCTGGACTTCCCAACCCCTCCAATCTAGAGCCAGAATTTTCTATCACTAATGTTTTTAGCGGACAGTTGGGGGAATCAGGCGTTGGTAGAACCAACATTACTCTAGGTAGAGCAACCTCAATAAGCGTTGATATAGGATGGGGATTAGATGCAACACTTTTCAGTACATCTTTCGGAGGAAAGGCGACTGTAGTCGAAAAACGTATCGAGGATTGTAACTGCTATTCTTCTCTAACATGTGATGGATTAGCGTGTCTATGACTTCTATCTTTAAGATGTTTTGGGGAGTGGTCTGTTTCTTACCAATTTTATTGGTAATATTAATGGAATTTTTTAGCAAGGAAGTTCTTACAATCGCTAATGCCATCAATAAAGATATTGAATTATATAATCTTATCCATTTAGAAGGGTACGTTCTTGCCCTGCTTATCATTGTTGGCATTATCGGAAATGTGGCAATAGTATTTTTTTCGTCGCTAGTACCACGAGAGAAAAAATGGTTGTGGTTTTTTGTGTTGATATTGGGAAATATAGTAGCTACACCATTGTTTTGGATTTTTTATGTTAGCAAGCGTAGGTTGGGAAAGCGAAGCGCATCCCAACGTTAAACTATCCAACCATATTGGCCTTGGCTTTATTGATGCTACAGCAGCCCGGTAGGGTACGCACCGCGTACCGATTTCCTCATCGGCCCTGCTGACCTTGGTGTGATGGGAGCTACTGATGAACGCACGTAAGGCGTACAAGTAGGGTGCCAATAAGCGAAGCGCATTGCACCGGATGCTTTCTTGACCATCAGCTACAGTGACCAATCTCTTCCACCCACACATTCTCCGCCGCATGAAACAATCCGTGTAGCCTGGATGGAATGCAACGGAATCCGGGGTAAACCCACACCGTTATCCCGGATTCCACACTGCTGGACGGCGCATCCCAATCGCACCCAGCCCGCCCGCTACCCCTGGATGCCAATAGCCAGTTAGTTTGCCGGGTCAAACCGATGGCTACACCGTGGCCGATGCACTGCAACTGGAATCGACTTCTGCGCCGTCACAGATTGACGACCTCCACCCCGATCACCTGGGCACAGTCCGAGCGATCACCAACACCAGCCAAACCGTGATCTGGCGCTGGGACAGCACACCGTTTGGGGATGCCCTACAAATGAAGACCCCGACGGTGACGGTCAGGCGTTGAGGTTCAATCTGCGTTTTCCGGGGCAGTATTTTGACCAAGAGACCGGGCTGCACTATAACTACTTTAGAGACTATGATCCCAGCACCGGGCGCTATGTGCAGAGTGATCCGATTGGACTGGATGGGGGAATGAATACTTATGCTTATGTTGGTGGGAATCCAGTTATTAATGAAGACTATTTTGGATTAGCTGACCCATGGGATAATAGCTGGCGGCCAGCGACAGCAAATTGCCCTTGTATGACAGAATGTGTAGAGGAGGAGTGCAACTCTACTCTTGTTTTTAGAATCCCTTTTATTAACATAATATGCTACCTTGCTGCCCAACCCGTGTGCACGATAGTTTGCCAGTGTGAGTGCAACCCTCTTGAGTGTGAAGAAAAATGTTAAAAGATAGAAGTGTATGGAAATATTTTTTTTATCTTTCTACCTTTTTTTTCGCTTTTGAACTGATAGCGCTGCCGCCGAAAAGCTTGCTAGAAAGTGTGCTTATATTTCTTGTCGCATTGTCATTATTAGCGCTTTATGGCTACAGTCATCAAAAACGTTTAGGGCAGCAAATTTATTGGAAAATAAATTTCATAGTGCAAATGATTGCTCTGCTAATCGCCTTAATTAGTGGATTTCTCGATCTTCTGCAGCGACAGATTACATTCTTGGGAACGATTACCTTCATCATTTTCATATTAATCGCAGGTTTTATCACAACCTATTGGAGCTATGGACAATTCGCATATGCTTTTAGGTGCGATGACATATGGAGAACTAACACAACTCGCAAGGCGCAATAACGCGCGTAAAATAGGGGTCAAACGCGCGTAAGGCGCACAAGTAACACGCGTAAGGCGCACAAGTAGGGTGCCAATAAGCGAAGCGCATTGCACCGGATGCTTTCTTGACCATCAGTTACGCAGGCCAACAGCTTTCACTCGCCGATTACCCGCAGCTTGAAACAATCCGCGTAGCCTGGATGGCATGTAAACGCTGCCTCATGATCCAGCGATCACCCTCATACGGGGTCGCAGAACGTTTATGCCCGCTGGACGGCGCACCCCAATCGCGCTCAGCCCGCTCGCCACACCTGGCTACACCGTAGGCGATGCACTGCAACTAGAATCGATTTCTGCACCGTCACAGATTGACGACTTCCACCCCGATCACCTGGGCACGGTCCGAGCGATCACCGACACCAGCCAAACCGTGATCTGGCGTTGGGACAGCGCGCCGTTTGGCGATACCCTGCCAAATGAAGACCCCGACGGTGACGGTCAGGCGTTGAGGTTCAATCTGCGCTTTCCGGGGCAGTATTTTGACGTTGAGACCGGGCTGCACTATAACTATTTCAGAGACTATGATCCCGCCACGGGGCGCGTATGCGCAGAGTGATCCGATTGGACTCGATGGGGGTTGAATACGTATGGATATGCCCTTCAGAACCCGTTGATGTTCACTGACCCAACGGGTCAGGCTGCGGCTATCTGCCTCATTCCTGGTGTTTGCCCAGCGATTGGGGGAGCTATCCTCAGAGTATGCATTTCGGTGGGTTCTCGAGTGTTTCCTGCTAGTCTTTTTTACAGTGCAGAGGCTTGCAGTAGCGGCGGAAGCAGTGATAGCTGCTCTGATTGTGCGCCGATTCAAGCTGAGATTAATAGCTTGGTTGCCAAACTCCAACAACGCTATGAAGATTTGTTCATAGATCGTCATTCGTTATTTTTAGATCATCACACTCTTAATCAAGCTCACCCCAAGTTTGGGTCATGGATAGGGCATTTACAAAAGTACTTGGAGTTACAATCCGACCTTAGAGTTAGTATCGCCTTGGCCAAGTCAAAAGGATGCTCTTATAATCCTGAAGCCGATGAGTGGGTTAACGAGCCTCCGCCAAGTGAGCCATATTGAGCACGATTGATGATCCATGTAAACTTATGATTACCGTAGAAGTTTGTGAACCTAATAAGCATCGACCTTATAAAGCAATTTATTATCGCGATCAAAAGAATGTTGTTATTCGGCATATTTGGGTGGACGGTAATGATCATATTGTTAGAGATTATCTTTATGAAAGACACCCAGAAGGTCAAATAAGCTGTGTCGCTTTGTTTGGGGCAGACCATACGACCTTGTTGGGTGTACAAGAATTTATCTACGATGAGCTCAACCGACGTCGAGAAGTCGTACAGTATGAGATCCGGGATGGTGAAAAAACCCAATTGCAGAAGACGAAATTTTGTTATGAGAACGATTCTCCGTGCTATCACAAAGTGGTGGTATACGGAAGAACGGATGAGCCCATAGGCTATACGCTGTATACCTATGATGATGCAGGTGTTGCTCCGATGGGTAGTTTCACTATGGATGGAGAACCTATTCGCAGGTTTGATGTAGAGCGGTTGTTTTAATTTTCCCATCACGTAGGCCGGGCAGGGCGATTGCATTGAACGGCACTTACTGGGCTCGTAAAGGAGCACGAAATTGTCAATCTTGGGTAAGCGAAGTTTTATCTATAGCAATTAAAAACTATTTAGCAGAAGAGTCCTGCCCACGCTGTTTTCAAGCTGGCGGTGGCAGTGATGATCCAATCGGGTGGGGACCAGGTTATGGGTCATAGGGGATTTTCATCATGGACACTTTGAGAAAATTGTTTTTAATAACTTTTTTTTCAAAATCGATCCTTCTAACACCCATACCTATAGATATAGGTTTTAAGTGGCAAGAAATCATATTCCCCGAACCAATTAGTGCTATCGATCAAAGGGCCGCTTTTTATGTTGATATTTCTTCGGTATTTCAAGATTTTCAGGAAGATCCGCTTTTTTTCTTGGATAGAAAAGAATTATTACTGGAAAAAATTCCACTTTCTACAATTGAGATATCTTTGTTTGATGAAGAAGGCAGAGCCATACTTTTTAAGCAACAAAGCTTTGCTTTCCAGGAAGATAAGATTTTGGTGAGATTAAATGCTGAGGAAAAAATAAAAGTAGGAGAAAAATACATAAAATTAAAAATAAGAAGTGCCAAAGATTTACAAAATATATCAATCATATGGAAAAATTATAATCTGTAACGCGAGCAATAGCCCGCGTGGCCCGCACAGGGCGATTGCGTGAAAACGGCAGAGATATCAGTAGAATAGTTTCATGGTTGTACAGGCTGAGAGATAGCCCTATAGCGGCGACGCGAGCCGGATGCATGATAACGCGCGTAAGGCGCACATAGGGTGCCAATAAGCGAAGCGCATTGCACCGGATGCTTTCTTGACCATCAGCTACAGTGACCAATCTCTTCCACCCACACATTCTCCGCTGCATGAAACAATCCGTGTAGCCTGGATGGAATGCAATGGAATCCGGGGTAAACCCACACCGTTATCCCGGATTCCACACTGCTGGACGGCGCATCCCAATCGCGCTCAGCACGCCCGCTACACCTGGCCACACCGTGGCCGATGCACTGCAACTGGAATCGGCTTCTGCACCGTCACAGATTGACGACCTCCACCCCGATCACCTGGGCACGATCCGAGCCATCACCGACGCCAGCCAAACCGTGATCTGGCGCTGGGACAGCGCGCCGTTTGGGGATACCCTGCCAAATGAAGACCCCGACGGTGACGGTCAGGCGTTGAGGTTCAATCTGCGCTTTCGGGGCAGTATTTTGACGTTGAGACCGGGCTGCATTATAACTACTTCAGGGACTATGATCCCGCGACTGGGAGGGTATCTGGAGTCGGATCCGATTGGGTTGGATGGCGGGATTAATACGTTTGCTTATGTGGGGGGAATCCGCTAATTGCGAGCGATCCATTTGGCCTAACGACGATCATTGACCAACAACCTTTACAGCCGGGCGGTATTCCAGGAGCTGCGGGTGGCGGTATGGTTGGTGGCGCAGGGATAGGAGCTGCTATTGGCAATGTATTTAATAATTGGTGGGATGATGATTATCATAATGATGAAAATTGGGTTTTAGACAAACCTATTCCTGAATCTTGCTCAGAGATTAAAGCTGATCTTCAAGTTTTAAAAGAAGCATTAAGACGTAGAGAAAGGCAATTAAGGCCGGGAGATGCCAATAACCCTATTGAAAGAGATCATAGAACTAGAATAAAGAGAATTAAAGATAAAATAAAAACTTTAGAAGAAGCTCTTAAATTTTGCGAACCAGATGACTGTAAATAACGTGACTTTATCATTAGACCTCTTGCATAAATATAGTTAAGTGCCTGATTCGACTTATACAAAAGGTCTATTAATAATTTTCCTACTATGTCTTTTTGATTCTTAAGTTTATGAAGATTGAAAATATTAAAAATCATGAGATGCATTTGTTTGAATTTAGAGGGTTTTTAAATGCTTTGAAAAATTCTGTGGTGCTGAGTATAGTTTGTGGGCAGATGGTTTTGAAATCGAGGTTAATTTAGAATTCTCAATAAATAAATATGTTTCTAAATTGGATGGTGATTTTATATATAAATCAATTAATAAAGTTGAGTTTAAAGATATTAAGTTATTACTTGATGAGTATATATTTTATCGTCTTCCTAATATTGGGAATAATTCATACAAAAAAGAATTAGCTTGGCATTTTATAGAATATTATGGGCTTATTTCAACAGCGTTGAATGAAAAAGGAGTATTTAATCCACTTGCACAAAATCAAGAAACCATATATTTGGTTAATATAGAATCATCGTTTTATAAAAAATCCGCATATTATATTGTCCAAATAGAAGACTATGTTGTAATAACTGCGATGGGTATAAAGAAGCAAGCGTAGGTCGGGAAAGTAATCGCGCGTAAGGCGCGCACAAGTAGGGTGCCAATAAGCGAAGCGCATTGCACCGGATGCTTTCTTGACCATCAGCTACGCAGGCCAACGGCTTCCACCCACCGATCATCCGCCGCTTGAAACAATCCGCGTAGATACTGTTAAGCACCGGATACTTTCTTGACCGTCAACTGCACGGGAATGACGGAGGTCTTGGAGATGACGGTTGTCAAATCACTGAATCCGCGATGTGCTGGTATTTTCCCTAGCTACGCGCTGCTGAAAAACATTCTATAATAAGCGTTTTTATTGTAGTTGGATCCCATGTCTAGCGTTTCAGCCCTTTCCCGTCCCGCCGGTAAACATCGGTTCTCCCGTCCCAGCAGCGAAATCCGTTTTCTGCTGCTGGAGAATATCCATTCCAACGCCCTCGAAATTCTGCGCGACGCAGGCTTCAGCGCCTTTGATACACACAATAAAGCGCTGCCGGAAGATGAGCTGATCGAGCGTCTGCAGGGTGTTCATTATCTGGGCATTCGCTCGCGCACGCGGATCACCCGGCGGGTTTTTGAAGCGGCACCGGATCTGCGCGGAGTCGGCTGTTTTTGCATCGGCACCAATCAGGTCGATCTGGAAGCCGCCCGTGAGCATGGTGTACCGGTGTTTAACGCGCCGTTCTCGAATACGCGCAGCGTGGCTGAACTGGTCATTGCCGAGGCCATTTTGCTGCTGCGTGATGTGCCCCGCAAAAACGCCAAAGCACATCAGGGCATCTGGCAGAAATCCGCCAGTGGTGCCTTCGAGGTGCGCGGCAAGCACCTGGGCATTATTGGTTATGGCCATATCGGCACCCAGGTCGGCTTGCTGGCCGAGGCGCTGGGCATGCGGGTGTTTTTCTACGATGTGGAAAGCAAACTGGCGCTGGGCAATACCACGCCGGTGCGCAGTCTTAACAGTCTGCTTGGCATGTGCGATGTCATTACCCTGCATGTGCCGGAAGCACCCGATACGATCAATCTGATCGGGCCGGAGCAGCTGCAGCATATGAAACCGGGCAGTATTCTGATCAATGCCTCCCGCGGTACGGTGGTTGATATTGACGCGCTGGCTGGCGCACTGGACAGTGGCCATCTGCGCGGTGCAGCGGTGGATGTTTTCCCACGTGAACCCAGCTCCAATGAAGAAGAATTCCAAAGCCCGCTGCGTGCGTTCGATAACGCAATCCTGACCCCGCATGTCGGCGGCAGTACCGAAGAGGCGCAACAGAGCATCGGGGTGGAAGTGGCCGAGAAGCTGGCCAAATTCAATAGCAATGGCTCGACCGTTTCAGCAGTAAATTTCCCGCCAGTGTCCTTGCCGCCGCATCTGGGCACGTACCGGCTGCTGCACATTCATCGCAACCGGCCCGGTATCATGGCCAAGGTCAACGCGGTATTTTCCGATAGCGGCATCAATATCTCCGGGCAGTACCTGCAAACCGACGATAAAATCGGCTATGTGGTGATCGATTTTGACATCGACGACAGCTTCGATGTGCGCAAACTGGAGCAGCTCAAGCGCCTCGACGGGACTTTACGCGCCCGTATCGTCAGTCGCTAATAATAGCCAATCGACCAGGCCTTGCTTTGAACACTTCCCCAACACCGGACTGGCGTAAGCCCGGCCCGGCGCGTGATCGCCGGGTTCAGCGCGTGATTATCATCGAAGGGCTGGCCAATCTTTGCGTGCTGCTGGCCAAAACAGCGGTCGGTCTGAGCACCGGCTCGCTGGCCATTCTGGCGGACGCAGCGCATTCGCTGACTGATCTGGCCAATAATATCGTGGCCTGGATTGTCGTCCGGCTGGCCGCTCAGCCGCCGGATCGGGAACATCCCTACGGTCACCGTAAATTCGAGACACTGGCGGTATTCGGTCTGGCAACCCTGCTGACCGTCATCGCGGTGGAGATCGCCCTGCAGGCCCTGCGTCGCGAACAGCCCGAAATCCTGCAATCTGACTGGGGGCTGGTGCTGATGCTTGGGGTGTTGCTGATTAATATCGCGGTCACCACCTGGCAACGTATGTGGGCCAGGCGGCTGCAATCCGATATTTTACTGGCCGATGCCAGCCACACTCTGGCCGATGTGGCCATTACCAGCACGGTGATCATCGGCTGGCTGCTGTCGGCGTCCGGCTATCACTGGCTGGATACGCTGTGCGCTTTGCTGATGGCAGCGCTGGTGCTGTATCTGGCATTCGGTCTGTTTAAACGCGCTATCCCGGTGCTGGTCGATCACAGTGCGCTGGATTCAGGCACCGTCGGGGCCGCCGTGCTGACCTTGCCGGGTGTCCGGCAGGTGCGCCGCCTGCGTTCACGCTGGCAGGGCTCGTCGCGAGTTGTCGATATGATCATCACGGTTGACGCCAGCCTGTCGACGGAAAAAGCGCACCGTATCGCCGATCAGATCGAAGCGCTGCTGGAAGAACGCTTTGGCGCCTCTGACATCACGATTCATATTGAACCGGAACCGGTCTCCAAATCCGTCTAGCCAATAAGATAAAGTCTATTGCAACAGGCTATTCCGGGCGTATTATTCATCGAACAGGCAACGCCTGTCAGGCGACCAACCGCGACCATACGGGCTTTATGCCGTCATTCTGAAACAGACTTTTAGGAGTGTATGCCATGCGTTGTACGTTTTTGTTTGCCCGCACCCTTACCCTGTCACTAACCCTGGCGCTAACCACTGCTGTACAGGCGCAGGACAGTTTTAAACTGACCTTGCTGCATACCAATGACACCCACGCCCATCACGAACCACAGAGCAATGGCGATGGCGGCGTGGCGCGGCAGGCCGCCGTGCTGGCGCAAATCCGCGCCGAGGGCGGCAACACTCTGCTGGTAGATGCCGGTGATCGCTTTACCGGCACCTTATTTCATCAATATTATCAAGGCCGGGACAATGTCCAACTGATGAACGCACTGGGTTATCAGGCGATGGCGCTGGGCAATCACGAGTTCGATAACGGCCTGGAGGTACTCGGCAAATTCGTCGCAGCGGCGCAATTTCCGGTACTGGCGGCCAATATCAGCGCCGATGATGTGCCCGAGTTAAGCCAGGTTGCTCCTTCGGCAGTGGTTGAGGTCGGTGGTCAGAAAATCGGGCTGATCGGGCTGGTTACCGCTGAAACGCCGGAAATCACGATTAATTTTCCCGGCAAGGAAAAACTTCAGTGGCGCGATGATTACGCGGCTATCGTGAATGCGGAAGCGCAGAAACTGAGCAGCGAAGGCGTCAATAAAATCATTCTGCTGACCCATATCGGCCTGGGTGTGGATGAAAATGTTGCCGCCCAGCTGCAAAATGTCGATGTGATCGTCGGCGGCCACAGCCATACCCTGCTCAGCGACACCTACAAAGATGCCGGCGCGCATATCTATCCCGAATCCGTCGATGACGCTGACGGCAACCCGGTTTATATCGTGCAGGCAGGGGATCGCACCCAATATCTTGGCCGCCTGGATCTGCAATTCGACGCCGATGGCAAAGTCACACGGGCACGTGGCGACACCATTCTGCTGAGTCGTTACATCACGCCGGATCCTGCTGTACAAACCATGCTCGATGAGCTGGCCCAGCCGATCAACGAACTCAAACAAACCCCGATCAGCGGCAATGACGGCCAGACCGTTATCAGCCAGGTTATGCTCAGCAATAAAGACTGCCGGATCGGCGAATGCGCGATTGGTAATTTGATCAGCGATGCATTACGCGCAGAAACCGGTGCCCAGATCGCTATCATGAACGGCGGCGGTATCCGCGCCGACATCAATGAAGGCCCGGTGACCATCGGCGAGGTGCTGGCCGTACTGCCGTTCGGTAATACCGCAGCCACCCTGAAACTCAGCGGGGCCGATGTGCTGGCAGCGCTGGAACACGGCGTCTCGCGCATCGGTGCCGGTAGCGGCACCGGCCGGTTCGGCCAGGTTTCAGGAATCCGCTACAGTTTCGACGCCAGCAAAGAGGTAGGCAGCCGCATCACCAGCGTCGAGCTACAGCAAGCTGACGGCAGCTATGTGGCACTCGATCCGGCAGCGCAGTACAGCATCGTTACCAATAACTTCATGCGCAACGGCGGTGACGGCTACACCATGTTCCAGCACAACGCCATTGATGCCTATGACTTTGGTCGTCCGGTCGAAGAAATTCTGATCGATTATATGATCGCCAACCATCCGGTCACTATCCAGCCCGAAGGCCGGATTACGGTAAGCGGAAAATAAGTTCTCCCCGGCAAAACCGGGCGCTTTACACACTGTTTCAAAAACAGCTTCTGATTTAGGGCAGGGATGCCTCAATCGGAAAATGGAATCCTCAAAAAGCTTTTTCAAAAACAGCTTCTAATTTGGAGCAGGGATGCCTCAATCGGAAAACTGAATCCTTAAAGTTTTGTTTTTCGCTGATATAACCATCAATGCCATTAATGCCTTATCTGGGCAATTCTGCCTGAAAAAACGTAATTATTTACTACCTTCAGTATAGCTCTCTACTTTAGGGTAGTGGTCGCTAGAGACTCAAGACCTGTACACACAACTGTGCTCGCTAAATACCTTTCTGCTTGCACAGCATTTGGCTGCAACAGCCAGAGTTAATGGGGTGTATGCAGGTTCAAAGCTCGCCCGACCCGATTTTTTGTGATCCAACCGAAGAGAGGCTGTCAATGAAAAACACCGAAATTTTTCAAACCTATGACATGGTCGTCTCGATCCCTCAGGACACCATTAATGCCCAACTCAATCATCTTGTCCGTATCGGTACAATCCGACCAGAATTGATTCTTGTTCAGACGATTAAGAATGGCAAATACGTCTACGAGGTTCTCGACTCCGCGTCCGCTATCCCTGTGGATGATTCGGGGAAGCCGAAAGATGCTTATATCGATGGCGAAATTCTGCCGCAAGTAGCCATTACCGAAAGCGGTAGCAATATCACTTTTATCCTGAAGTTTCTTAACGGTACCGCCTACCTGTGGGAGGGCCAAGGGCCCTTGGCGCAACTGAAAAAATTCGATATGACCGGATGGCAGTACGGCATTGATGTCGATCTGGATCTGACAGAAATCGCGAAAGATGATATTGGAAAAAACGTTGCGGTACCTAAAAATGTGAAAGATCAATTGCAGCACTTCTCCGACAATATGTTCACGATTAATCACTTGTTTATGGATTTTGAATCGACCGATCTACTCAAATTCAATCCAACCCATTCGAATGCCGGTTCAGCCGGGGATGTGGGATTGCAATACCTTGTCACGTTTATGCAGTTCTATCTCGAAAATCTTATTAAATCAGGCAATCCCTATATTTTGGGATACAGCCTGACGACTACTCCTGAAACCCAATACCCGAAAGATCAGATAATCCCCGATTCTCTCCGCCCGGTCGGCACAACTTATACGATGTACTACGATCCGGTTCACCCGAAAATCAGCAATTTGAACTTTGTTCTCGCCACTCAAGGCGGTCACAAGGGCATTTTGGGATCTCCCGGTAACTTCGATTCCAACTGGATACAGCCCGACGAGCAGATTGATGCCAAGATGATCTATTCGCATACCGTTTTGCTGGAAGACCTTTATCTCAAACCGTTTTTCAATCAACTCCAGCAAAACATCTACAATAAAATTAAAGATCATATTGATGTCGGCATCGGTAACAGCTACCAGAATGCCAAGTCATCCACACCGTCGGGATTCTCCTTCAATATTTCCAATGTTTCGAGCGGTGACGATCAGTATGTCAATCACTTCGAGGCGAACATTGTCACCAAACCCGGCACAGTCGAGATCAACCTGGACGGTTCCCTGAAGTTTTATAAGGAACATAGCAAACACCTGGGACTGTGTACGGCGCGAGCGTCCTTGACAGCGGGCATCGACTGGAGTGGCACGATCACCCTGACCGTCGAGAAGAACAAAAACGGTGTTCCCACGCTGCACAATCAGCGGGAATTTCAGATTGATAACAGTCATCACAATACTCATAGAAACGAGTGCGCCAAAGTAGCGAGTATTTTCGGTGACATCTTTGGTGTGCTGCTCGGCGCTTTGACGACAGGTTTGAGTTTCGATTTTTTCACCAAGCTGTTCGATGATTTACTGGATGTTCGTGTGCCCGGCATCGGCAATATTGGCCTTGCCTTGCAAAACCTCGGTAACTCGGTGTCAACGGTAATTATCCTGCCGGCCGGTCAGGTTTTTTTCTTCAAGAATCCGTCAGCTGACCCGGAAGCCAATCTGTCACTTGGTTTGACCTACAAATCCGAAACCTGAATCGAACATTTCAGGAGGCCACCAAGAATTCCGTTGATCCCGCCGCGATTGATTTCAGCAAACCGATGATTGACACCGTGCAAGTGCGGGCACGGGCAAGCAGGCAGGCAAAACGCTGTCATTCCACGTTTCTGCCGAGTTGATGAAAAATCAGCAGGAGGCTTCGCCCATCGACCCGACCGAGAATATCGTCGTGGTGCAGGACAGTACCGGCAAGCCGCTGATTTTCACCATCGACACCCATGCAAAACTGCGCCTGCTGAAATACGACCCACGGTCTGGCTCCGGCTGGAGAGTAATTAACCTCATCGCTGACTTCAGCACTTATTCGGGTGCCAAGGCATTCGATGTCGCGCAGGATGACAAGGGCCGGATCTCCATCGCTTTTGCCCTGACCAAAACAGGATCGCAGCACACCGACATTTTCACTGCGACGCTGCTATCGGACGATGAAACACAAACTGATTGGACGAAATTTTCAACCCTGGCGCACAAGGTCGAGAAAATCGACGATACCTTTATCGCGGACAAGATCAAAGTTGGCATTTCCGACAATGACCAGCAGCCGGTGATTGTCATCAGCGGTGCCATTGGCAGCCAGGAGTTTTACTATCAAATCGATGCTGCTGGCGATCCTGCGCAAAAGCTCGAATTCCCCGAAAACGTCGGCGCAAACCTGAAAGCACTGATGGGCATTTCTCTGGGCTATGCGTTTGGTCAGAAAGGGGTGTTTTTTCTCTATAGACAGGGCGAATCCCAAACCCTGGAATGCACGACCATTGCCGGCGGTGGCCAGGGCGTGCTGCATTATGACTTCAGCCCTGGGCAAGGCGCTATTCCGGCCAATTTACGTTACAACTGCATGGCGACCCCGACCGGCAGTCAGACTGATCCGCTCACGATTTCCTCGGATATTTTTGTCGGCACCGATAAGGGCATTTTTATCATCAACAATGCCAGGCCGGCAGATTTCCAGAAGGTTACCGATCAACTGACCAATGTCCACGAGATCATGGTGCGACAGGACCGGGATACGATATCAATCTGGGCACTCTCCAACCCCAGTACGATTCACTATATTCGCGGCAAAAAAGGCGCAACGGTCGAGTGGGACGCGCCGATTCTGTTCAGCACCGACACCATTCATATCGCGCCGATCCGCAACAAAGCAATGCAGGCGAACGAGCTGTTCCTGGTCGATCAGGAACGCAACGTCGTTCACCATTGGCAAGACCCCGGTTCAACATTGTGGCAACAGCGAACGATCAAGATCAAGGACAGCGACTTTTTGATCGATTTCAATTCCTATACCACCCAGATCACTCTGGAAGATCAGGACGGCAACGGGCTGTTTAATGAAGTGCTGAAAGTCACGGCATCGGAATGGACTTATGTCTCGGCCAACGGGCTGATTTATATCCTGGACAAGAGTAATCCGGCGGAAATTCCCACCGATCCGACCGGCAGGCTCACCCTCGTGGTTATGGCGCAGAATATCTCCACGCCGATTTTGCATATCGAAGGCGACAGCTTCGACAAAACCCTGAACATTTATCCCAACGGCAAGGTTCAGAAAGGCTTGCAGAGCATCAAAACGGGGGATGATCTGAAAACGGCAAAGACCCAGGACGGCAAGCCGGTTTTTGGCAAAACCTACGACCAGGGCACCTGGAACGGGGTTGCTGACAATATTCAGCAGCTCAATACTGCCAGCAGCAAACTGCAAACGGGGACGCGCTCGGGAAATACTGTGTTTGTCTCGGTCGAGAACAAATCAGTCAAACACGATGGCGTTCTGAATGCCAGCCAGCTGCCCGATGATTTCATCATCGGCATGCGGCGCGAGAACGGCACATGGCAACCGCATCCTCAGCTTATGCAGGAAAAACTCAGTCTCGGCGGCATCGGGCATGACATTGAGGGCTTAGCCGGTGACCTGTGGCATGACATTGAGAATGCCTTCGAGGACGGCATCAAGGAGGCGGAAAAAGGCATCGTAAAGCTTGAGGACGGCGCGGTCTTTATTGTTCACAAAATCAAGCAGGGCGCGGAGGATGTGCTGGCATTCACTCTCAAGGTGGCGGACAAGGTCATTAATGTCGTCCTCACAACACTCAGCAGCGTGCTGCGGGTAATAAGCTGGATTCTCAAACAGATCGGGGCAGCCCTGCTCAAGATTCTGGAATGGTTGGGGTTTCTGTTCATCTGGATCGAGATCTGGAAGGCGCACAAGGTCGTGGCGGCGATCATGCAATCGGCGCTGGACTATGCCGTCGAGTGGACAGACAAAGGACTGGATGTGGCGCAACAGCATGTTGACCAGTTTTTCGCCACTGCCGAAAGCGATATCAAGGGCTTAACCCTCCCGGAAGAATACAAAAAGCGCGGTCCGCGCGGTGCAGCCAATACCAGTCACGCCGCACATCCGCTGGCCAATTTGAAATCGCCACAAGCCAATTTCGTCAATCATCATCTGCTGCATGGTGGTCTTGCCAATGGCACCGGCGCGGCATTAGCTGGCGGCAACGATCCGCTAACGCAGTTTCTGAATGACGTGGTCGTGCCTACTGTCACGCAATTAGCGCAATCTCTGGAAAAGGATCTGCAGGATCTGATGGCACTGATCAGCGATCAAGGTAAAACCTATGAAGACTTGTTGCAACTGGTCGGCGATCTGGCGAACACTGTTTTAAAGCCTTTAAAAACGCTGCTCGACGGCTTATTCAAATTCATCACGCAGCTGCTGGGCGATATTCAGCACGGCTTGGAAGATTCTCTCGATGTTCCCTTCCTGGGCACGCTTTACACGTTCGTCACGGAACTGTTGGGGCAGAAAGAAAGCCTGACCCCGATCAATGCCGTGGCACTGATCATCGCCATTCCCACGGTGGTAGTCGGCAAAATCACCACCGGCAAAGTGCCGCTGGTCGATGAAGGCCATGATCTGGATGAGGCACATCTTTTCCAGCAATTGCTTGGGTCACCGGCTACTACCGCAATACCGTTCCCGCGAGCGGCGGGAGCAGACGGAGAAATGCTCGCAACCGCTGTGCATTTACCGGCAGTGAGCAGTAGCTTCGACGACACCGCATATAACAAATTCGCCTCCAATTATTCCCTATGGGCAGGTATAGCTGGAACGTTTGCCGGCTATGGTGTTGTCATCACCAATATCCTGATGGCCGCAAACGCAGGAAGTGATGAGGAAAGCACACCACTTTTAAACGGCAAGAAATTCAAGCTTGATCTGGCCACATCAATCTATGTCGGACTGTTGCTGTGCAAGTTCGGCTTGACCGTGCCTTTACCACGCAAGGATCAAAAGATGCTGGCTTATGTGCCAAAGGCTATCGGTTTTAGCTTGGCAGCTATTCACGGCCTTACGATCATTCCTGTCGCTGGTTTCATTCCCAAGCCCTTATCAGTGCAAATTAACGGCGCGACACTGGCCGGGTTCGACAGCTTGGTTCTGATTGCGGCGCTCATCGGGGATATTACCGATCTCGTCGAAAAGAGTGGCTCGTTGCCGGGGCTCGCGCTAACGGCAGATAGTCTTGCTAACCTGTCCGGTATCGTGCAAGGCCTCGGTCAAGCCTTTGGCGGAACCACTCCGGAATCCATCGAAGAGTTTGGTATTCCGTCAGTGGCCTATATTCTGGGTGCCGGTGGTCGATTCGTCGGTGGCGGGATCAATTTCATCCAGATTGCTGAAGCCGATGACAAGGATATTACCCAGTACGTCAATGCGGCTGGCTAATACCTGATTGTAAGAAGCTGTTTCAAAAACAGCTAGCGCCGCCGTTCCGGGCCGTGGTAAACGGCCAGTTCTGTCAGGTGCTGATAATAGTCGGACGCTTTGCCGCCAGCGGCCAGATAACGGGCCAGCGCGGCGCTCACATGTGGTACGGCAAAACTTGCGCCGCCCACCGGTGCGCCGTGCCCGGGCTGCGCATAGCTGCGCGGGCAGGCACCGAAGTCCGCCTGCTCGCTGGCCAGATGTGAAAACTCCTGCAGAGCGCAGCGGGCATCGCCGGTCACCCGCAGCACCCCCGGATAGGCCGATGGATAGACGGCCTGACCGCGTGCGGGGGCGGCCGCAACCAGAATCAGTCCGGCCGCGATAGCCGTTGCGCAGGCCTGGCGCAATATTGCACGGTTTTGCCGTAAACCAAAACTCATGTTCACAATAGCCACATCCTGCGCCAGCAGCCAGTCCAGGCCAGCGGCAATTGTGGCCGGATGGGTGCTGTTGGTCTGGGTGAAGACTTGCGCGTTGTAAAGCGCAATAGCCGGTGCCGCACTTAGCAGAATTTGCGCGACAGGATCACCGTGCAGAATCGCATCGGGCGTTACTGCGACCGTCTGTACCTGGCTTGCCTTCGTCTAACTGAAAGGCTTCCGGACGCCGCCATGCGCGGCAATAAGGCAGCCCCCACACCGCCATCCAGCAGGCCCACCCGGATTGCTGCCCCGCTCAATGCATCAACCCGCGTTGTGCCGAGCGATCCTGCGGATCAGGTAGCCGCCGATCAGTTCCAGCACCACATCGGCACCTTGCAGGGTCTCACTGCGATGACTGATCAGCAGGCGGGTGCGATCAGCGAATAACTGATCGACAGCTTTAATGATCTCGGCTTCGGTCTGGGTATCCACAGCCGAGGTCGCCTCGTCCAGAATCAAGACCAGTGGGTCCAGCAACAGGGCACGGCGATAGCAATGCGCTGCCGCTGCCCAATTGACAGGCGCTGCCGCAAGGGCCGATATCGCCGCATAACCCTGCGGTAACTGGCGGGCGAATTCATCAACCTGAGCCCGCCGCGCCACCTGGCGGATCTGTTCATCACTGGCCGCAGGCGCGGCGTAACGCAGATTATCCAGCAGCGAGCCGGCAAACAGGGTGGTGTCCTGACCG
Organism: Gammaproteobacteria bacterium; assembly: GCA_041396125.1. Taxonomy (GTDB): domain Bacteria; phylum Pseudomonadota; class Gammaproteobacteria; order Competibacterales; family Competibacteraceae; genus JAWKZG01. The sequence continues at coordinate 26,505 of JAWKZG010000016.1, forward strand.
ACCACCACGATGCGCCGGCGCAACTCGGCCAGATCCAGTTGACGCAGATTAACCCCATCCAGCAGGATACGCCCGCCGCTGGGGTCATAATGGCGCTGCAGCAGATCGATCAGGGTGCTTTTGCCAACCCCGGACACCCCGGCCAGCGCGATTTTCTTGCCGGCCGGCAGCGCAATCGTGATGTCTTTCAGCACCGGTTTGGGGTCTGCTTCATAGCGGAAGGCGACATGTTCGAAATGCAGTTGACCGCAGGCAGTCGGCGGCAGACTGCGGGCTTTGTCCGGCAACCGGACCGCTGGTTGCAAGCGGGTAATCTCCTGCACCCGCTGCAGACTGACCTGCGCCCGCTGCCATGATGTACAACCCGAGCAATGTCTGTACCGGGCCAGTAGCGCGTGCCATATAAGCGGAAAAGGCGATCAGCGCACCCACCGTCAGCGTACCCTGGATGGAAACAGCCGCCACCATAAAAACCAGGGCGGTATTGATCGAGATAAACAGGGCTGGTACAGCGCTGGTGGTGTAATCTACCATCTGCAGACGCAGGGTGTCCGTACGGAAAGCATTATTCGCTCGTGCAGCCGGCCCGCCTCGCGCGGTTCTGCAGCCACCGACTGAATGAATTTCACCGCCCCCAGGCGCTCAAAGAAAACGTGGTGACGGCGCTGGCGCTGTTCCCGCACGGTGCGGGCCCGCTGCTCAACCTGTGGCCGCATAAAGCGCAAAAACAGCGCATTGGCCGGTAACAGCAGCAAGGCCAGCAGAGACAGCGGCAAACTCAGGCTGAGCATTAACAGCAACGCACCGATTAAAGCCAGTATACCGTTGACAAAGGCCAGTAAAGTGTCCACTGCAAAACGCTGTACTTCAGCGATGTCGCCGTCCAATCGGGCCAGGATATCGCCGCCCTGGGTGCGGCTGAAATAGGTCGGCGGCAAACGCAGCAAATGCGCGAATACCGACCTCCGCAGCGCATGCAGAATGCGGGCGGAGACATCGACATACTGCCAGCGGTTGAGTCCGCCCAGCAGGCTGGCTACCAGACCGGCACCCACCATCAGGCCACAGAACCACAGCACCAGATCAAAGCGCTGGCCGAGCAAGCCGTCATCAATGAGGAATTTGCTGAGATACGGCTGTGCCAAACCTGCAGACCGTGCTGACCAGATATTGGCACGACCAGCAACCGCGCCCGGTGTGGTCGGACGAAACCGAGCAGCCAGCGGTAATCGAGCGGCGACCCGGCCTGATCGGCACCTGCTGCACCGTTCGTTGTCAGTCCATCAGTTTACATCTGCAGCACCAGACTAGTCGTCGGGGACTGGCCTGGCACTGCATCGGACTGGGCATGACCCGTTTCCAGACACGCAGATTCCGGGGCAATGCAAGGCCGGTTAGCGATGACAATCCGCAAAGACGACAACGCCATATCGTTACCACTTTCGAGTTTGATCGTGCCAATTTTTTCCAGATTGCTGTTATCATAGACGGCAATATCATCCATCGTGCCACCTACGTAGACTTCTTTGCCATCGCCGGAAATATTGACGGTGTATTGTGGTGTGATCCAGATCCGTTCGCTGGAGCAGTTTGCCAGTTCGCCGCCATATCAATTTTGCTCAGGGTGGTAGACGCCGAACGCCTGTCGCGATTGACCGGATTGACGACCGAAGAAAGATAATGGCGGACGTGTCTTCAAAATCCATCACCCGGAAATCATCCGACGCTAAATCCAGTGCGAAAATACCGGTTTTATAGGGCGGCCGGATCGTCCGGACTGAGACTGTGCGCACCGCGTAATAAGGGTTGCTATAAATACCGGTCTGCTCCCACTGCGGCCAGATCCCCAGCACATCGGGCTCGGAGTAATCGGGTCGGGCCCAGCGCCGCAAGCGATGCGAGCCAAGCGTCCGGCCGGTCTGCGCGTCGAGGATGGTGACATCCCAGCTGACCGCGTACAGCTTGGAACCATCAGTGCTGGCGGCCAGAATTGCGGTACGGCGCGGCGCAGGAAAAGTCCGGACAGGTTTGGCGTCCAGGCCGGCGCTGGTGTCATACAGCGATATAAGTGTCTTCGACCTGGTAGCGGTCGGGCAACAGGCGCACCGGCAGCTGATACACATACAGCTCTTTGCCGTCCGGGCTGAGGTCCATGGCAAAAGTCGCTTTAATACGCCGTTCCGGGGTGGAGAAATCAGCCCGGAAAACCTGCTCGCCGGTGCTTCAGATCGATACCGCTCACACTTTCCCAGCGATTGACCAGCGCATAAGCTCGTTTACCGTCCGCTGAATTCACCAGCGTCAGCACTCCTGTGCCAGCATCGGGAATGGTATAGGTCCGTTCGACCTGACGTGCTGCCAACACCAGCGCCAGCTGGATCCGGTTTGACGCCGGTCAGCAGATATTCCTTGGCGCGCTCACTGAAACGGCAGCCAACACAGTCAGAAACAGCACAGACAACGCCCGCAGCGCTGTCATCAGCCAAGGTTTAACAGGCAGTTCTTTCATCATCATGGCTACCTTAAAGTCTATTGCAGAAAAGCCACCCGGCCCGCAGTACCGGCGCTCAGGTATCGCTACCGCTGGGAAAATACGGATTGCAGTTTGCGCCAGTCGCGCTGCGCTGAATCGGCGTCCTGATTCCAGTCCGGATAGGTATTGAGTGTGTCAGCCACCTGGGCTGGCCACCAGCAGGGATCGGAGCAGCTGTGTCGATACCCGGCTTCCATCGGCTCGACACAAGCCCGCCCACGCTGCTTCTGAAGGATCGACCTCCCAGCCGGGGTCCAGCGGCGCTGGCGCAGCCGGCAATGGTCTGCATGGTATAGACCTCGTCTAATTGCCCCCCTTCGATGGCTTGATCAAGCAGCTCGGCTTTTTGGTTAAGAGACTGTAAACGTTTCATGACTGGCGCTCCTCGGAGTAATATGCTGCGCGAAAAAGGCCGGATTACGGTCCAGAATGCGGCGATATGCCTGGATACCGAAATCCACCCAGTCACGCATCAGGTCACAATACTGATAGGTCGGATGCAAGGGGTCGGTGTAATGGGCATAGGATTCGTGATAGCAACCACCCGCGCACAGATTGCGGATGCGGCAGGTTTCACAGCCGGTTCCGCTGCGATCAGCGGCGGCTTCCAGAAACGCCCCCAGATTCGGCTTGTCGATGCCGTCATCAACATTGCCATACGTGGGCAGATCGGAGCCGGTGAAGCGGTGGCATAAATTCAGTTCGCCGTTATTATCCACCGCCAGCAAGCCCACGCCGGCACCGCAAGGCAGGGTTTTACGGTTGCCCTGATGCAGATCACTGAGCAACTGGTGCAGATTGGAAAAGCCGGTATTGCGGCCTTCCAGCGCCGCCTCCACATAAGTCTGTCCAAGCGTTTTGAGGTTATCAAAAAACTGCTTCAGTTCCAGCCCTTTAAGATTGAACAAATCCATGCTGTTGGCGGTTACCGGGGCATAACCCACTTCGAAAAAGCCGATCTCATCAATCAGATGCTGATGAATTGAAACCACATCGATGTTGCCTGCGGTAATGGTCACCCGTGCCCCGACCGGCCGGGCATTATAGCGTTCCAGCAGCATGCGGGTCTTGCGCGAAACCAGATCATAGGTGCCTTTACCGCCGACCGTAAGCCGATGGCGATCATGCATGGCGCGCGGCCCGTCAATACTGACCGAAATACCGAAACGGTGGGCATTGAGGTAATCGACATTGTCTTCGGTCAGCAACGTGGCATTGGTGGTCAGGGAAAAATCGGCGCTCTTGCCAAGTACAGCGCAGCGCTGTTCGGCGTAGTCCACCACCTGTTTGATCAGGGGCAGATTGGTCAGCGGTTCGCCGCCGAAAAAGACAATATTGATACGCTCCCGCGCGGCCCCCTCACGCAGCAGCAGATCAACGCTTTTCCGGGCTGTCTCAAAATCCATTTTTGCGCCCTGCGCCGGCGTGGTCAGATCTTCCTTGTAGCAGTAGGTGCAGCCCAGATTACAGCCGGTATTCACATTCAGCACGATTGTGCTGAGCGGGTAATCCTTGATTTTGGGCGGCACCGGATTAATAGGGCCTTTGGCATCGGGGCCGACAATCCGCAGATCGATCAGATCCTGTACCGCATCCACCACGGCAGCCGGGGTATAACGACCCTCGAAACGCTCGCGGATATCGTGTTCGCCCAGTTCACCGCGTTCCTGAAACAGATCAAACACCGCCGCACCGACCTCGTCCAGATCAAACAGGCCGGTGGTCGGGATATGAAACAGAACACGGCGCTCCCCCACCTGCACGGTATGCGCGTTATGCGGTATGAAGCGTAAAGTATTCATCATTAGCTTTGGCTCTGGGGTTCTTGTGGCCCTGGGATGATCCGTCTCTTGACCCTGCTAACCCCGTTGCAGCAGGGTTTAGCGGATAGGCGGATCGTTCCAGCGCTGCACCGTCACCACCAGGCGTGCGCTGCCACTGACAGCCTCGTCACCGGTGCCGATCGTGGCGTTAATGGACAACTCACCAGCGTTATTAGTCTGATAACGACGGGCCGGATTTGGTCCGGCACTGGCGGGTTGGAACAAACCGGTGGCGGAAAGCTGACCGGCGTACTTCGCATCCTGCATCGCAGCCGCTGTCTCATTGGCATTATCCACCGACCAGCTGGCCGGCATAGAACCAATGCGTATATCGTCGTCAGTGCCGGCCAGATCATCCGGGCCGTTCATGTAGGCTACCGCATCAAATTGCGCCGGCACCGGTGCCACCGGACCTTCTGCGTTGCCAACACGGGCGATGGCGTAATCGGGTTCTACCCGGACGGCATCGATCTGATCATAAACAGTTAACAAACCGTCGCCCTGAGCATCACCCAGCTGTACCGTGCGCGTCCCCGCTGCGGCAGTAGCTGCAGCGCTGGCCCGGATAGCAACCGCAGCAGCGCCCTGGTGCAGAATCTGCTCAACGCTGACCCCCTCGCCTAAATTGATGTCACCTTGCGCCAGGTTGATGCCATGGATCAGCAGATTGGCTGTTTCGCCCGCTTTGATATAGGGCGGTTCCACACTCAGGATCACCGGCGCATCGCCCATGCGTACCAGTCGAACCGTAGAACCCAGTGCGTCGTTATCGTTCAGAAACCAGCGTCCGCTCAGGCTTTGTCCATCTTCCGACAGGGCCAATACCTGCAGCACGGATTCACCACCTTGCTGGACTCGCGCACGCCATTCATAACCGGTGTAGACAATGCCATCACCCTGCCCAGTGACAGACTGGCCGTCGGCATAGCTCAGGTTCAGTTCGATCTGGTAACTGTCCTCACCGCTGGAGGTAATAGCGGCAGAACCGGTGTAACGGCCCCGGCCAGGTTGCTCGCCGACAATGCGCCAGGCCCCGGCAGGGCTGGGTTTGTCAGCAGCCTGCCAGTCATTCCAGCTGGGGGTATTAAAGGGGTACAACCGGGCCAGTTTGCCGGGGACTTCGTTGCTGGCCAGATCCCACCAGTTGCGATCCCGGCCCAGCGCCTGATATTCGATAGTGGGAAATTGGCCGACATGAAAATGCGAGTGTTTCAACCATTCGCCGCGATCCCGCCGCTGCAGGGCGAAACGGGCGTAAGAGTGACAGCGGGCGCACATCACGGCCAAATCGTCGTCCGGCGGCGTTTCCACCCAGTTTGGCTGACGTTCCAGAATATAGCGCCAGGGGGCCGTTTCGGCGGGTGCCAGACCGAGCTGGTCGGACAGATATTTAACCAGCGTCTGGCGTTCATCAGACGCCAGTTGCACACCATGCAACAGCATCATGCGAACGATAGTCATATCCCAGCCTTCCGGCGTTTTACGAATTTCGCTGACCCGGCTTAAGCCGCCGTCTGGCAAGGGCTGGTGGCATGAGGCACAACGCTCGTTCAGTAAAGTCTCGGCGTCCGCGGCGTGGGCCCCGGTGGCACTTAATAAAGTCGCCAGAATCAAAATAGCGCTCGCTGCGCTAGGAAAGACTCGATTCATATCTCTCCCCTCGGGAAAATGATAATGATTGCAATATTTCCGACTCTTACAGCCCAGTCATTACAAGGTTGTCAATCCGTCTTATTATTTTTGATCCAGCACCGATAGCTTGTCCGCAAACCTTGCGCGCCGTGTAAAACGCGACTATTAATTAATCCGGTAATTAATCTGGGCGTTCCGAATAATTAAAATGATTTAACCAAACCCTCCGCCTCGAACCGTTATTATTTGTGTAGCGTGCCGAAAAATCTGCCCTGAAACAAGTATAGCGTAACCCGATTGCAGCTGCTGTGATTCGAATTTGTGACTAAACATCGTCGTTCCAAACGCGTCCACCGGCGTTGGTGGCTGTATGGCTTAACGCGGCTGTTGCTGGTACTGCTGGTGCTATCGATCGGCCTGGTTCTGCCGTTTGCCTGGCTGCCGCCCCCCACATCCAGCACCATGCTGCAAACCTATTTTGCCCGGCGCGCTTATGCCCCGGAGGCTACCGGGCCCGCTTATGCGTATCAGTGGACATCGTATGCCGACATGAGTGCGCACCTGCCGCTGGCAATAATCGCCGCCGAAGATCAGCGTTTTCCGGCCCATTACGGTTTTGATCTGACCGAAATCCAGCGCGCCCTGCGGGATCATTTTCAGGGCAAGAATCTGCGCGGTGCCAGCACGATTACCCAGCAGGTCGCCAAGAATCTTTATCTGTGGTCGGATCGCAGCCTGTTGCGTAAAGGTCTGGAAGCCTGGTTTACAATATTGCTTGAATCATTATGGTCCAAGCGTCGGATACTGGAAGTTTATTTGAATATCGCCCAATTCGGCGTGGGTATTTTCGGCGTCGGTGCGGCCAGTCAGCATTATTTCGGCAAGCCGCCTACGGCCGTGACAGCAGAAGAAGCCGCGCTTCTGGCAGCGGTTTTGCCCGGCCCGGCGATTTATCGGGTCGACCGGCCGTCACAGTATGTTCGCCAACGCCAGAAATGGATTTTACAACACATGCGCCAACTCGGCGGTGTCCGTTATCTCGATAAGTTATAGGAGCAACACTTACTCATGCCTACTCACGTTATTGCGGCTTTCCCGTCTCGCCGCCTCATCAATTTTCTGGGCTTTCTGATCTGCGCCGGACTGTTGGGATACGGCTATTTTCTGCAATATTATCAAGGACTGGAACCTTGCCCGCTGTGTATTTTTCAGCGTCTTGTGTTTGTCGCACTGGGCATCGTGTTTTTAGTCGCTGCTGTGCACAACCCCCGCGCCTGGGGAGCCCGCCTGTACGCCTTGTTACTGTTGCTGACCGGTGCTGTCGGCGCAGCTCTGGCAGGGCGTCAGGTCTGGCTGCAAAGTCTGCCGCCGGATCAGGTGCCGGAATGCGGGCCGGGTCTGAACTATATGCTGGACGTGTTTCCACTGTCGGAGGTGATCGAGACTGTATTGCGTGGTTCCGGCGATTGCGCCGAAGTCGACTGGACTTTTCTGGGTCTCAGCATTGCGGGCTGGACGCTGATTTTATTTGTAGCGTTGGGCGTGATCGGTTTTGTCAGAAATATGATGCTCGCCAAATAACGCCGGCATGCTTGACACCACCCCAACTCAGATAACACGTATAAATCACGTGTGCAAAGATATGCAAAAGCGTCAGCATTGCTGGCATTCGTGATCTATGATTACAAGCTAATAAGAATCACTTCTGGTCTAACAACGTGCTGCAAGAACCTACACTTTTCGAACTAAGGACCCAGCTGCAGCAAGGTGCACTAAGCAGCCGCAGCCTGACAGAGTATTATCTGGAACGGATTGATGCCCTGAACCGGCAGGGCCCCGAGCTCAATGCTGTGGTCGAGGTCAATCCGGATATCTTCCTGCAGATCGACCAGCTAGAACAGCAACAGCGCAGCGGTGCCCCCCCCGGCCCGCTCAGCGGTCTGCCAATTCTGCTCAAGGATAATATCGATACCGGCGACCGCATGGCCACCACAGCCGGTTCACTGGCGCTGTTGGAACACCACGCCAAGGCAGATGCCTTTATTGTGCAGCGCCTGCGCCAGGCTGGAGCGCTGATTCTGGGCAAAACCAATCTCAGCGAATGGGCAAATTTTCGCTCTATCCAGCCGACCAGCGCCTGGAGCAGTCGCGCCGGTCAGACCCGCAACCCGTATGTGCTGGATCGCACCCCCTGGGGTTCCAGCGCCGGTTCTGCAGTGGCTGTCGCCGCTAATCTGTGCGCGGCCGCCATCGGCACCGAAACCGATGGTTCGATTGTCTATCCGGCCGCTATGAATTCACTGGTTGGCCTCAAGCCAACGGTTGGTCTGTGCAGCCGCAGCGGCATTATCCCGCTCAGCCACAGCCAGGATACACCGGGACCACTCACCCGTTCGGTCAGCGATGCAGCGCTGTTGCTGAATGTACTGGCCGGTGCCGATCCGGCTGACCCTGCCTGCAGTACGGGTGCCACAGCAGGTTGTGATTACACGCGCGATTACACCGCAGCGCTGGATCGCGACGGCCTGCGCGGTGCCCGACTGGGCGTCACCCGGCAATTATTCCCGCTCTGCGAAACCATCACCCGTCTGTTCGAGCAGGCACTGGATATCCTGCAGGACGCCGGTGCCAGTTTGATTGAACTGGATGATTTGCCTGATATGTCTAGTTTGCGGGCTGCTGAACTGACAGTGATGACCTACGAATTTAAAGCCGGCCTGAATACTTATCTGGCCGAGCTGGAACCGCATTGTCCAGTGCATTCGCTGGAGGAGCTGATCGCGTTTAATGAATCCCATCACGGTCAGGTCATGCCCTGGTTCGGCCAGGAGCGCTTGCAGCAGGCGGCAGCCAAAGACGATCTGACGACACCGGCCTATCAACAAGCGCGGCAAGTCTGTCAGCAGTTAAGCCGCGCGCAGGGTATCGACCGGCTTCTCAAAACCCACCACCTGGATGCCATCATCAGCCCGACCGCCTGTCTGCCCTGGACGATTGATCCGCTTTACGGTGACCTGGCGAGCGGTGGCTGCGCAACGCTGGCTGCGGCAGCGGGTTATCCGCATATCACGGTACCGGCCGGATTTGCCTACGGTCTGCCCGCCGGTTTGTCATTTTTCAGCACGGCCTGGCAGGAAGCAACTCTGATCCGGCTTGCCTATGCCTTCGAGCAACACAGCCGGGTCCGGCAAGCACCGACGTTCCTGCCCACCCTGTCGCTGGGAACCCGCTCCGAAGGCTTTGCCTATTAGTGTCTGGTCATAGCGGTCAAACCACCCGATCCGGCGGTGTCTCGCCGCGGAAGTAGGCCAGGGCATTATCAATCACCCGCATGCCCATGGCGACACGGGTTTCCTGTGTGGCGCTACCGAGATGGGGCAGCAACACCGCATTGTCCAGCCGACTCAGCGCCGCGGGAACGTCCGGTTCGTGTTCGAACACGTCCAGACCCGCACCGGCGATACGCCGGTTTTGCAAGGCCTCGATCAGCGCGGACTCATCGACAATATCGCCACGGGCGGTATTGATCAGATAAGCACCGGGTTTCATCAGCGCGAAACGTTCAGCGTTCATCAGATGGTGGGTCTGCGGGGTTGCAGGGCAGTGTAACGACACGAAATCGGCATGCTGCAATACCGCTTCGACGCTATCCAGTTGCTGTGCGTTAACGCTCGCGAGCAGCTCCGCCGGCAAGGGCATAGCGTCATAACAGACGATCTGCATGCCGAAACCATGATGTGCCCGCCGCGCCATCGCCTGGCCGATCCGACCCATGCCGATGATGCCCAATACCTTGCCAGTCACTTTCGTGCCCTGTAAATGGGTCGGACGCCAGCCGCTCCAACCGCCCTGGCGCAACTCGCGCTCGCCCTCACCAATCCGGCGCGCCACGCCGAGCAGCAAGGCCATAGCCAGATCGGCGGTACAGTCGGTTAGCACCTCCGGCGTATTGGTTACCACCAGTCCGTGCAGGCGGGCAGCTTCGGTGTCAATATTATTGAAACCAACACCGTAATTACCCAGCAGCTTCACCCGTCGTTCCGGCGTTGCCAGAATGTCCGCCGTCAGCTTATCAGTGACTGTGCAAAACAGGGCGTCCGCTGTGCGCAGCGCATCCTGATACCGGGTCAGGCTGAACGGCGTGTCGGCTGTATTGAGTACCGCATCGAATTCCTGCTGCAGGCGCGTTTCGCAGGCCTTGGGCCAGCGTCGCGTCACAATAACTTTGGGTTTAGCCATGATCTTAAGCCGCTTTATTCAGCTTACGGACGCTTTCCTGGCGGGACTGTTGCCAGTATTCCGTGGCCGCGCCGACGCCACTACCCGGTTGCAAATCGAGACCGAGATCGCGCAGCACCATTTCTGCACCGCCGATAGCGCCGCACAGCATCAGCTCGTTCAGATCGCCCAGATGGCCGATACGGAAACGCTTTGCCGGCCAGCCGCCAGACCGGCACCGAGCGCCAGATTGTAGTCGGTGGCAGCACGCTTCACGACAGCTGCACCGTCGATGCCTCGCAGGAGAATGGTCGAGACCGTATCCGACTCCCATTGCGGCCCCTTGGCGCACAGCTGCAATCCCCAGCCTTGCCTGACCGCCCGCCGCACGCCTGCGGCCAGACGGTGATGGCGGGCAAACACATTGGGCAGACCTTCCTGCAACAACCGGTCGACCGAGGTACGCAAGCCGTGCAGCATGGGCATAGCCGGGGTGTAGGGGAAATAGCCGGTTTTATTGGCGGCGATCATATCGTCAAAAGAAAAAAAGCAGCGCGACAGTTTAGCTTTCGCACGAGCCGCCAGCGCTTTCTGGCTGACCGCAACAATCGCCAGACCGGCCGGCAGCATGAACCCTTTTTGCGAGCCGCTGACGGCCAGATCAACGCCCCATTCGTCCATGCGGAAATCGATGCTGGCGATTGAACTGACCCCATCGACATACAGCAAAGCCGGATGCTGGGCGGCATCCAGCGCGCGCCGCACCGCTGCGACATCGCTGGTGACGCCGGTAGCGGTTTCATTATGGGTGACCAGCACGGCTTTGATGGCATGGGTTTTATCCGCCGCCAGGATTTCCGCATAGCGCTCGACCGGCACGCCCGTACCCCATTCCGCTTTTTCCTCGATTACATCCAGCTGCAAACGTCGGCACATATCGATCCACAAATGACTGAACTGGCCAAAACTGGAGGCCAAGACTTTATCGCCCGGCGACAGTGTGTTTTGCAGCGCAGCTTCCCAACCGCCGGTGCCAGAGGAGGGGAAAATAAACACCTGACCGGTGGTGGTCTGAAAAATCTTCTTGAGATCTTCGAACAAAGGCAGGGTAAACGCCGGCAGATCCGGCGCACGATGATCTTCCATCGGTCGGTGAATCGCGTTCAACACCTGATACGGGACATTGGTCGGGCCCGGCACGAACAGAAAATGCTGACCGGTAAGCGGGGCGGGCTGTTGCTGAATGCTCATGATAAAGCTCTCTTTGGTGGTTAAATTGGTCAGGACTTACGCAGACCAGCGTCAGGCGGCGCATAACCGCGTTGCAAAATGGTCTCCGCTGCTCATTTATTACACATAAACTGCGCTGCTCGCCCACTTTGCGCCTTGTTCTACACTCACCTGTCTTGTTTTGCGTAAGCCCTGTTGGTCATTAAATTTGAGTCAAACCAGCTCCCCGAAAAATACCGGGGCTGGTGATAAAACAGGAATAAAGCAGCGTTTAGCGCGCTAGGCTGCGACTGCCGACGAGCCGGCATACACTGGAAACTGCCGACACAGCGTGAGTACCTCGGCTTTAACCCGCGCGCTAAGCTGATCGTCGTCGATAGCGCCAAGCACGTCGGCGATCCAGTGCGCGACCTGACACACCTGTGGTTCCTTGAAACCACGAGTGGTGATGGCCGGCGAGCCGATACGCAGACCACTGGTCACGAACGGCGATTGCGGGTCGTTCGGCACAGCGTTTTTATTGACCGTGATATTGGCCCGGCCCAGAGCAGCATCGGCCGCTTTGCCGGTGATACCCTGGTCGATCAGGTCGAGCAGAAACAAATGATTGTCCGTACCACCGGAAACGACGTTATAGCCTCGGCTGATCAGCGTTTCGGCCATGGCCTGGGCGTTGATGACGACTTGTTTCTGATAGGTTTTGAAGGCGGGCTGCAAGGCTTCCTTGAACGCCACCGCTTTGGCGGCAATAACATGCATCAGCGGCCCGCCCTGGATGCCGGGAAACACCAGTGAGTTGAATTTTTTGGCAAGCGCTTCATTGGCGCGCGCCAGGATCAGACCGCCACGCGGACCGCGCAGGGTTTTATGGGTGGTGGTGGTGACTGCGTCGGCGTAAGGCACGGGATTGGGATACAGGCCAGCAGCGACCAGGCCCGCCACATGCGCCATATCGACCATCAGATACGCCCCCACCTGATCGGCGATGGCACGAAAACGCGGAAAATCCAGCAGCCGGGCATAGGCCGAAAAACCGGCGATGATCATTTTCGGCTTATGCGCCAGCGCCAGCCGCTCCAGTTCATCGTAATCGATATAACCTTCGCTGTTCACACCGTATTGCACCGCGTGATAAATCTTGCCAGAAAAATTCGGCTTGGCACCGTGGGTCAGATGACCGCCATGATCCAGACTCATCCCCAACACAGTGTCGCCGGGTTGCAATAAGGCCATATAAACAGCGGCATTGGCCTGCGAGCCGGAATGCGGTTGCACATTGGCGTAGTCGGCCCCGAATAACTGCTTGGCGCGGTCGATGGCGAGCTGTTCAGCAATATCGACATACTCGCAGCCGCCGTAATAGCGTTTACCCGGATACCCTTCGGCGTATTTATTGGTCAGTACCGAGCCTTGTGCAGCCATCACCCGTTCACTGGTATAGTTTTCCGAGGCGATCAGTTCGATGTGATCTTCCTGGCGCTGGCTTTCGGCCTGCATAGCCTGCCAAAGTTCGGGGTCAAACCTTGCCAAAGATTCGGTCTGAGATACGGTCATTGAAACGGCTCCGGTGGTAAGTAATAGTCAGTATTGACGGGTTTTATTTTCTAGTATCTAAAATTAACTAAATAAGTAAAAATAATTTTTTATTATTATAATTATAAGTAAATACTTATTATTAAAATCACTATGAACATCACTATCCGCCAACTCAATGTGTTCCAGGCTGTCGTGCGCCATCTCAGCTATACCGATGCTGCTGCTGAACTGCACCTGACCCAGCCCACAGTTTTTATGCAGATCAAACAACTCGAAAGTGTGGTGGGGTTACCGCTGTTCGAGACCATCGGCAAGAAGCTGTTCCTGACAGCAGCCGGCACTGAACTGATCCGCTTCAGTCGCGCTATCAGCCAGCAACTGGAAGAAATGCGCGAAGTCTTCGCCAGTCTGCAGGGCATCGAGAGCGGCACCTTGACCCTTTCCACCTCAGGTACCGCCAGCCCTTTCATGAGTCGGCTGCTGGCGGTGTTCACCCAGCGCCATCCGGCTATCCAGCTGAATCTCGATATCGCCAACCGGGCCGGCCTGCTGCACCATATCGATGCCAACGAAGTCGATCTGGTCATCATGGGCCGACCGCCGGATAAAATGGATGTCGTAGCCGAGGGGTTTATGGTGAATCCCCTGGTTGTGATTGCGCCGCCTGATCATTCGCTGGTCAGCCGCAAACAGATTCCACTGCCAGAGCTGATGCAAAATGAGTTTGTGGTGCGTGAACAGGGTTCCGGCACACGCATTGCCATGGAGCGGTTTTTTGCCGAGCATCAGGTAGCGCTCAAAACCAGCATGGAGACTGCCAGCAACGATTCCATCAAGCACGCGGTGTCAGCGGGTTTGGGGCTAGGTATGCTGTCTATTCACATGCTGGATCTGGAGCTGGCGGCGCAGCGGATCGCGGTACTGGACGTGGAACATTTTCCCATCATGCGACACTGGTACGTGGTGTACCGCAAAGGCAAGCGCTTATCGCCGGTGGCGCAGGCATTCAAGGATTTTGTGGTGCAGGAGGCCGAGCACATCTGGCCGCTGCGACAATTATGCGAAATGGGCGGTATCCCGCCAGTCTGAGGTAAAATCAGCCCGTTCCGCGTGAGCAACAAGTTGCCCACCCTAGCGGGCTGGACTGATTATGATCCTGCTTTAACTGTTGCAGAAATGCGTCGCTACGAGTTTCCCGAACAACTCATGGCACACCTGCATTCTGGAACATCATCAGGAGGGCTGCTGGCTGAGCAGCCCTTCAGCGAAGTAAATGCCCCTCATTCAGGACGGACAGTGTGGGGCAATTTTAGGCAATGAGCTACGAACTGCCGACCATCCCATACCTAAATTGGCTTTCTTAGAAGTAATCAACACCAACAGCGAATCTTCTTTGCCTGGTACAATGGACATAAAATGATAGGTGCCGTCTGTAGTCATCTGCACTTCTTTAATGGAGTTCGTAACAACAGTTCCCCGAGTACTGCTAAGCATCTCTTCCACGGTTGATATCGTGTTACCTCTAAACATATCGACCGCTGAGGCTGCAACGGCATCAAGATAGCTTTGGGTGAAGTATGGCACAGTGTGCTTGACCGAAAGCAGTAACCCCGAATTTAAATCAACAACCGCCGCACCGACTGCACCATTTACTGTACTCACAAGATCTTGCATCAATCTATCTAAAGACATTTAATTCCCCTTAATTAGTCAAATTCATTGGTTTTTTATTTTGATACATCAACAATATTCAGCTGTCATAAGTTTGTTTTCATCATTAAAAAATTTCAAATTAAAATAAATAATATAATTTACACCTCCTGAATTAAAAAATGAATTTTATTTAAAAAAAACTTATAAAAATCATACTCAAACTGGGTACATATTAATTAAAATACAGTTAAATTTATTACTTACAAAAAAGTAATAATTCTTATACTATTTTACCTATTCCTTCAGCAATAATTCGACCTGAACTCAGTAGCATACCAAGATTAGTTTTAGGTGTTGATATGCATGTCAGCATCATATTGTCATTAATACGCAAAGAAACTATTCTTCCATCAGTATTTTCCAGAATAACAAACTGACATATATTCTGTTGCGACTCCCTCGCTATAGTTTCACCAAGTGCAAGCAATGAACTTGTCATATTTGCCATTCGACTAGTGGGTAAATCACGTTTGGTAAATGTTACTATTTCATTGCCATCGATACTGGAAACAAAAGCACCATAAACACCATTATTTTGGCCCGCTAATTGTTCAAGAAAAGATTTCATCGATGATTTTTGCTCTTCGCTCAAGCGATTCGCTAAAGGAATGTACTCACTTAAATCATCATTAATTTCTTCCATATTTTCTGTTTTTTCCGCTTCTTCCGTTATGGGATCATTTGTAAAATGATCTGATTCTTGAATCACTAATTCAGCATTGAATTTATTATTAATCTGCTCATAAAAACCATCACTTTCACCAGCAGTATGATCTTTATTTACTTGGCTATTTTTTGTATCATCAAATAATATTTGATCAGTATTCGAATTTCTGGCTTGCGGTTTCCGACCAAAAATAGAACTAAAATTCTTGATTTTCATAATCTCATAAAACCCCCGTAAAGAATTTAATATTTTTTATAAAAAAACATACTTTTAATTGATAAAATTAAGATACTTCCAAGGTAGCTATTAAAGCGTCAAGGAGCAAAAGTACATCCTCTTTTTTCCGAATATCAACAGGAAATATAGGATAGTTCTGTCCATACTTTTGCATTACATGTTCATAATACTGATCCAGATTAGGTGTAGGGTTATGTTCATAACGGGTAATACCCACAACAACACCCGTAGATTCAATGAATGTAGAAAAATTTTCCAGATAGGTATCTAAATCATCCAATGGATTTGCATGACTGTTATCGACTAATATAATTAGTCCTAAGGCACCTTCGGTCAGTATTTCCCACATAAAAGAGAATCTTTTCTGACCTGGTGTACCGTATAACCTTAATTTTATTCCATTTTCGAGGCTAACCTCACCATAATCCATAGCAGCTGTTGTTTCACTTTTGACCGCTGCCAAATTGTCCGTAGTTGCAACTTCTGTTGTTATTGGTTCAAATTCACTAATTGTTGAAATTGCTGTTGTTTTACCCACATTGGGTGTGCCAGTAAAAATAAATTTCAGTTGAGCCATACTTAAATACCTAAACGCTTTCTAATTTTACCAAACAAACTTTTTTTATTATTTTTTTGATTTAATTTAATAAAATTATTATTGCTTGCAATAACTTTTGACTCATCAAAAATCAAATATCCAAGCCCATAACATGCATTAATAAATTTATTAACATTTAGCAGTGAAATATTTGTATCTTGCACAAGATTTTGTGCATTACTCCAGTGTTTGCTTAATATAGCCGATAGTTTCATATGATTTGGATTTTTCATTAAAAATTTATAATCAGGCCACTTCTTCAGTTTTACGGGTGTATTATTGCTTATTGATTCAAACAATTGTTCTTTATGACAATTAATAATTGCATGCCATAGTACAGGCTCTAAATCCAATTTTGATACTTGGTATTGCACGATACGATCATCAAAACAAGATACCTCTTTGAGGTTTACGCTGGCAACAGGTTTCAAAAATATATTCGATAACAACTCTGTTTCAGCATTACTGAAACAAAGACCTTTCTTATAATTTACAAATATCTTTTTATCATCATCAATTATTTCAACAAATACTTCTTGCTTACATAATATGTATTGCAGTACAAGCACTTTCTCAGAAATTTTTTGCGCTTCAATTAAATTTTTTCGCTGAGTATTTATTACTGTATCGGGCTTAATTTCTTGAAACTATCTCGTGCAAAAGGCAAAAAGCTTTTGCAGGTGTTTCATCAATCTTTGGTTTAACATCACTCACAACTTGGACAGTATTAAGCAGGACAGAAAAAAGCTCTCTTCTTTACGGAAGGGTTTATGTATCATAGGATATTTTTCGCTAAGTCCATTAGCCGAGGTAACGCAATAACATTTGATGGTGTCTTTTGTTTAATTGAATCTTCCAATACTTTTTTCTTTTTGGATCATCAATATCAACAAGTAACGCAGCTTGTTCACATTTATCATCTAGCACATCAAATAAGGCATCCAGGTTATATCTTTATTTTTAGATATTGCAGCAAGCAATGCTTTGAGGAATAACTTATGCTTTGATAAGTACATTAAAGAGATGAAAATATTCGTACCGCTTATAGTATTTGTCACCGTACCAACCTACTTAGTAAAAAACTAAGTCTTAGCAAAAAATAAGCCAGGTTTTAAAATTTTTGTGACTCCAGCAGAATGTTAAAATTTAATTAATAAATTAATCAAAGAAGGGCTATATGAATCGCTTCTTATAACGTACTGAAAACACATAATATCGTGTGCATTATCAGAACAGAGGTTGTTGGTCAAAAATTTGACATTTTTTAACAAAAATTTATTATTAATAAATACAAAAACTTATATCAATTTGTAAATTTTTCTTTACAAAAATAGTCATTCTGTTGACAACACCTCGATTTCAAACAGTCCGTACCGAAAATGTCGCTGGAAACGCAGCAGCCAGGTCATTCAAAGCACAAACGGGCGTGGGTCGACGTGAGCAAGCTCGATGCATACGATTAAGCCGGTTCTATCGCCTCTTTGTAGGGTTGTGGGCAGACGCTGGCGATGGAGTCCGAACCTGCGGTACGCCATCATGTGTCCGATCTCCCGCCTGTGTCCTATCAGGCGAGATCAGGTCGCAGCGACTTTTTCACTTTCGCCGTAACGCGCTACACTCCTTCTTTTGCTTGAATCCTGGAGGAGTTGAACCCATGACGCGACGTTTTACAACGATGGCCCTGCTGGCCGCCACTGCCTTATTGAGCGCTGTAAGCGCAGGCACGGCCTGGGCCGAAACGCGGGTGACTTATAAATCTGCCAAATCCACTTCGTCGTATTACCAGATGGCGGTACAGATCGCTGAAGCGATGAAAACCGGCTCGACAAGTGGTTATCGACCGCCGAGGAAAGCCAGGGCTCGGTGCAGAACGTCAAAGAAGCCGCTGTGCGGCCCGGTAATTATGTGTTCACCACACCACCGGCACTGGTCAGGCTGGCCCAGACCAGCGGCGGACCGTTCAAAGATGACGACAGCAGCCGTTACAGCGGTATCCGGGCGCTGTTTCCGATCCCGTCGCTGACCATGCACTTTGTGGTGGAAGATAGCGGCATTGATGACTTTGCCGGTCTGGCAGGCAAAACCTTCCTGATCGGCAAAGGCAGCTTCGGTGCCAGCGAGGCTGAAAAATATTTCAAACTGTTCGGTCTGGAGGGCAAAATCGAGCTGGCTGACGTGGAGTTAAACGCCGCTGGCCGGCTCTGAAAACAAGCAGGACTGACGGTTTTGCTACAGCAGGCTCGTATCCCGCGCCAAATGTTATCGAAGCAGCGGCAGGTACCGGCATTAAATTATTGTCGCTCAGCGAAGAGCAGGTCGCCACCACCAAGCGCACCCGACTGGTCATTCCGGCTGAATCATCCGGGCGTCGAACAGGATACGCCACCCTCGTTGCCGGTTTATCGCCTATACACCACCGCCATGCCGACTGAAGTTGCCTACCAGCTGATCTAAAACCTACTGGCAGCAAAAGAGGAGATGGCGGCCAGCAACCCCTGGTGGGGCGGGGTGGCACAGTGACTATGCTGGATACGATTTACGGCAAATTGCATCCCGGCGCACTGCAATATTACTGGTGCCGGTGTTGAAGCCGTACCCGACGAACTGCGCTGAACAATCCCGTTCCCCTCATTCACTCAGAACGCTCTTCCGCCCGCAGAGCGTGAAGCCAGCCCGGAATATGCCATCAAGCCGATTGTGCTGGGCCGCCCTGCGGCTCTTCAATTTTTTTTCATCTGTATCTGATTTTTCCGGCCTGAGTCCTTACTGATCAGTCGCCCGCTGTGCTATATGCTGGCGCTGCCCTGGTGTTCTTATACCTAGCCAAGTCCCGCGCCGCATGGCTCAGCGGTATGGTCATGACTGTGCTGGGAATTGCCGCCTGTCTGTATATTGTTTTTAATCAAAACACTCTCGGCGATCATCACGGTTATCTGCAAGGTCCGTTGCAGATCGCGCTGGCCGTCGTGCTACTGCTGGTCACCCTGACATGGCCCGCGCGCAATCAGCTGGCCGCTGCCACTGGTCGCCCTGCTGGCGCTGCTGTACGGTCTGTTCGGGTGATCAGCTGCCGGGCGAATTTATCATTCCGGTATTCCGCTGGCCAGCTTTCTCGGCACCCTGACCATTGCTGAAGGCGGCCTATGGGGTTCACTGACCGGGGTATCGGTTAGCGTGGTAGCCGTCTTTGTGATTTTCGGTGCGGTCTTGAATGCTGGCGAAGCGGGGCAGGGGTTTATGAATCTGGCCGTGGCACTGGCTGGTCGTCAGCGCGGTGGCGGCTAAAGTTAAGGTGTCGGTAAGCATTCCCCGCGATTTTTCGGCCGATCTCCGTCCGCAAGCCTCAGCCAATGTTGCCTCGACCGGCGCAATCACCCTGCCAACCATGCGCAAACTCGGTTATCCGCCAGCTTTTGCCGGCGCGGTCGAAGCCGTAGCCTCCTCGGGCGGGCAAATCATGCCGCCGCTGATGGGCGCCGGAGCATTCGTGATGGTCGAATTACTTGGCATTCCATACGTTGCCATCATCCAGGCTGCACTGCTGCCGGCAATCCTGTATTTCATTGCCGTCTGGCTGGGTGTGAACGCTTTTGCCACCCGTTACGATTTACGGCCACTGGCAGCGCAGGACCGCGTCTCATCTCGAGAAGTCCTGATTACCGGTATGTTCTTCGCGCTGCCGTTCACCGTATTGCTGGAACGAATGTTTAACGGCGGCTACACCCCGCAATTCGCCGCTGCGCTGGCGATTATCGCTGGATTTTTTTTGCTGCTGTTTGGTGTCAGACTGGATTTTTCACTCGCCCGTTTCGGCCAGCGACTGCTAAAGCTCGCTCACAGTGCGGGTTTACAGATAGCCACCATCGCCGCCATTATTCTATGCGCGAGCATCGTCATCGGGGTATTGGGGCAAACCGGCCTGGGAGTGAAAATCACCTCGGCTATCCTGGCCTGGAGTGGCGATCAGCTCTGGATCGGCCTGCTGCTGACCGCACTGGCCTGTCTGATTCTGGGCATGGAGGTACCGACGACTGCTGCTTACGTAATCTGCGTTTCAGTGGCAGGCCCGGCTTTGCAGAAACTTGGGCTGGCCCCGCTGCAGGCGCATTTATTTGTCTTCTGGTTCGCCCTGTTGTCAACGATCACCCCGCCGGTCTGCGGTGCGGTGTTTATCGCCGCCGGTATGGTCGAGGAAAACTGGCTCAAAGTCGCCAATAAAGCCATGGCGCTGGGTATTGGTCTGTATCTGATCCCGCTTGCGTTTATCGCCAATCCGTCCCTGATCGAACTGGCACAACAGCCGCTATGGGCACTGGCCGCAGCAATCAAAATCGGGCTGGCGCTGTGGGGCATCAGCTTTGCGATCATCACCCGCGGGCAACCTCTGCTAAGGCTCGGTATCGGAGCACTCAGCCTTTGCCTGATGTTTTTCCTGGGGATTTAAAAAACTGGCTGGCATCAAGCAGCTAATAAAACGTCTTCACACCACCTGCCGTAAGGCTTTTTTCCGCTGCGGCTTTTTTCGGGTGTCGACTGGCGTCGATGCCGACTCGCTCAATAACCATTCGCGGAATGCCTTGACCTGGCTGTGCTGAGCGACAGCATCAGGGCTGACGATAAAATACGCATTCTGCAATGCCAGACGCGGTCCGAACGGGACGACCAAACGACCCGCGCTGATGGCGGGTGCTGCCATCTGTTCCAGACTCAATACCACGCCTTGTCCGTCGATAGCCGCTTCCAGCGCCAGCGCAACATGATTGAACCGCATCCCGCGTTCGGTATCCAATCCTTCCAGTCCGGCTTGCTGACACCATTCGCGCCAGCCGGGCCGGCCTTCGTAATGGGTATCATCGTGCAATAAGGTGTGATGGTGCAGATCGGCCGGTGTATTGAGGGGGTGTTCGCCTTTCAATAACTGCGGACTGCACAGTGGTGCAGCAGTCGCAGCCAGTAATTTATCCACCTGGCAGTCCGGATAATCGCCGCGACCGAAGCTGATGGCGACATCAATACTGTGCCGATGCAGATAATCGCTCATGCTCATATTCTCGCGCCGGTGATCAACCAGATGCGTGTCAGCCTCAATGCGTAGATTGATATCCGGATAGCGCGAGGAAAACCGGTGCAGGCGTGGCACCAGCCATTTGCTGGCAAATGTGGGGGCGGCAAACACGGCAAGGGTATCACGCTTGCCCGCGCCGCGAATCTGCTTGACCGCTTCAGCAATGGCATCGAAACCCTCACGCAGACGTGCCAAACCGGCTTCAGCCTCGCTGGTCAGCGCCAGAGATCGGCTGTGACGATGGAACAATTGCACCCCCAGGTGCTCTTCCAGGGAGCGGATTTGCTGGCTGATTGCCGCAGGCGTGACAAACAGTTCTTCGGCCGCTTTGCTGAAGCTGAGATGACGCGAGGCCACCTCAAAAGCGCGTAATGCGGTTAACGGAGGAAAAGAGTCCGGCATAAGTCCGTCCTGGTTTGGAAGAGATTAAGGATAAGAAAACCTAACAGAATTTGTAAAAAATACTAGTTTGCTGCATTGCACAATAATAGCTAATATGCACCCCATGTCAAAGCAAACATTTATTAACTTGCTTTTTTTAATACCTTTATTTCAAGGAGTGCAACTGCAATGAGTAATTTAAAAACACGTGTTTCCCATTTTTTTGAAGAGCTTGGCCGGTCCCGTGTTCGGCAGACTTTGCTTCAGTTCAGCGACCGTCAACTGGCCGATGCCGGTTTTTCCCGCGAGTTATTGTTGGCAGGTACCAAAGCCTGGCCCTGGCGTGCATCACCGGAAGAGTGGGAACAGCGGACCTATTCGAGTCAAGTCGCCAAGCCGGAACCGGAACTCAACCCGGCGGATGTGCAATCAGCGATTGAAGAGCTGCATGCATACAGCGATCAGGAACTGGAAGATCTCGGTCTGACTCGTGGCACTATCGAATACGCAGTGCGCAATGGTCGGCCCGGTTTCGAGGAAAACCACCGTCAGGCTGCCTGATATGGGGCCAGATGTGAGAGTCGTCTGGATAACAAGCTGGGGCACGTCGTTAAACACTGCCCCAGCTTTTTTTATGGCTTTTGTTTTTTACCCGTTTGACTTATCGGCATCAATCTGACCAGCCGTTGCTCGCGTTCGGCCCAGCAGCCATTTCAGCACGGGCGGCAGTAACCAGATAGCCAGCGTAACCACCCCCAAAACCGCAGCAATCGGGCGCTCGAAAAAGGCCAGATAACTGCCGTCAGCCTTGATCATCGAGGTAATAAAATTACCTTCCAGCAGCGGGCCCAGCACAATACCGAGAATCGCCGGTGCGACCGGGATATCGTTTTCCTCCATGATGAAGGCGAGCAGGCCCAACACCAGCATCACGCTGACCCCAAACGCCGTGTTATTAATTGCAAACGAACCCACTATGCAAAATAACAAAATGATCGGCATCAGCGCCCGCCGGGGCACCTGCAAAATATGCCGCGCCAGCCGGATCAGCAAATAGCCAAACGGCAGCAGTATCAGATTGGCCAGAATAAAGACGATGAATACCGAGTACACCAGATCGGGCCGGTTTAAAAAAACCGTCGGGCCGGGATTCATACCTTTCATATACAGCACACCGATCACGATAGCCGTGACCGAATCTCCCGGAATACCAAACACCATGGCCGGCACCCAGGCACCACCCAGCGCGGCGTTATTAGCCGAACCGGCGTCAACCAGCCCCTCGACATGGCCCTGACCGAACTTTTCCGGTTCCTTGGACATTTTCTTGCTGGTTGCATACGCCACCCAGGCGGCGATATCTGCACCCGCACCGGGCAGCACACCAATTGCAGTACCCAAGATGCTGCTGCGCAAAACATTAAGCTTGTAACGCCTGAGTGTCGCACCGATACCATGAAAGAGCTTGCCGATAGCCGCCTTATGCTGCGGTAACACTTGCCGTCGTTCGGTGGCAAAGCGGATAATTTCAGGTATCGCGAACATCCCGATCATGGCTGGAATAAACGACACACCGCCCATCAATTCCACGCTACTGAAGGTAAAACGCGGATAACCGGAGATAATATCAACCCCGACCGTAGCGATCAGCAGCCCCAACAAGAGCGACACCAGACTTTTCACCACTGATCCGCGCGAAATAAACACCGCGCAACTCAAGCCCAGACAGGCCAGCCAGAAAAACTCGAAGGAGCTGAATTTAAGCGCTACTTCCGCCAAGGCCGGCGCGGCAAACGTCAGTACGCAAGCCCCGAACAGACCGCCGATACAGGCACAAACCAGACTGGTGCCCAGCGCTTTCTCGGCCTCACCCTTGCGGGTCATGGCAAATGCTTCGTCGGCATAAGCTGCGGACGCTGGTGTACCTGGTATGCGTAACAAGGCACCCGGTACATCACCGGCGAAAATAGCCATGGTCACAGCCGTGGCAATAGCGGCAATAGCGGGAACCGGCTCCATAAAAAACGTGATCGGAACCAGCAAGGCAACCGCCATGGTGGCGGTCAGTCCGGGCACCGCGCCAACGAACAGGCCGAACATCGCAGAACCGGCGATAACCATCAGAACATAGGGATCGAAAACCAGGCTAAACGCCTGCCAGATTGCATTCATAGGTTCACCACGCGACCGGTTCCAGTACGCCCCAGGGTAGAGGCACCAATAACAGCTTGGCGAACAGGGCGTGAATCACCAGTGTTGTTACCGCGGCCAGCGGCAGTGCCAGAACAAGCCGGTTACCGTAGCGCAGCAGCAGGACCAGCAGCAGAATAAAGGCTGTTGGCACGAAGCCCAGCGGATCTGAGATCAGAATGTAGAAAATCAGGCTGGCCGGAATCAGCAAGACATCAGTCCGGCTGATCCGGTCGTGCACCCAGTCGGCAAAATCGGTCCAGCCGGCTGTACGGGTGCGCAAACCGCGCAAGGTCAGGATAATGCCGCACAACAATAATCCCGCGCCGATCAGGCGCGGAAACAAGGCTGAACCGTAATCTTGCCCGGGCAATTGCGGGAATGTCGTCGTGTACGCTATCTCAGCGATAGCGAACACGATCAACACAAGCCCCAGCACCGCGTCATTGAAACGCATAATCGCCAGAGCAATCCGCTTACTGAGCCAGACCGACTTTCTTCATGACCATGCCCAGACTGGCATCACTGTCAGCCATCCAGGTGGCAAACTCATCCGCCGGCTTCCAGACCAGTCCAAACCCGCGCTCTTTCATGAAGCCCTGGAATTCCTCTGATTGCCAGACTTTTTCAAACGCCGGCAGCAGCGTATCAACGACGTCCTGCGGCAAACCTTTGGGGCCTGCCAGTCCACGCCAGGCGGCCAGCTGCCAGTCCAGACCTGTGGCTTCTTTCAAGGTCGGTACATCGGGGAATGCACCCAGACGCTCGGCACCCATTACCGCCAGCGATTTCACTCTGCCGGCATCCATCAGACCGGCGGCTTCAACCACCGAGCAGGTAACGAACTCGACTCCGCCGGCAACCAGTTCCGCCAGTCCAGGCGCAGCGCCTTGTGACGGCACCCAGGGTGAAGCAGCCGGGTCGATATCGGACGCTGCCAGCATGCCGGCCATGGCCAGATGCCAGATGCCGCCCTGGCCCGTGCCGGAGCTTTTGAATTTACCCGGATTGGCCTTGATCGCATCAATGGCATCCTGCGCATTTTCATAGGGCGCGTCGGCGCTCACCTGCAGACCGGCCGGATCAGCGTTATAAAGCGCAATCGGGGTATAGTCGGTGCCGTCGATCTC
The DNA here is from genome assembly GCA_041396125.1 of Gammaproteobacteria bacterium. Lineage (GTDB taxonomy): Bacteria > Pseudomonadota > Gammaproteobacteria > Competibacterales > Competibacteraceae > JAWKZG01. The sequence continues at coordinate 51,458 of JAWKZG010000016.1, forward strand.
GGTCAGACCAGACCAGTGCATCATGCCGATTTCAACGGTAATAACACCCAGTGTATAGCCATCAGGTGCGGCGGTAGCAATCGCCGAATGGCCGACCACACCACTGCCGCCGGTACGGTTGACCACATTCACCGGCTGGCCGAGTTCTTTTTCCAGCAGCGCACCAATCATGCGGCCGGTGGCGTCGGTGCCACCACCTGCACCCCACGGCACAATCAGGGTAATCGGACGCTCCGGCCAGGCAGCGTGAGCCAGCGTTGTCGCCATCAGACCGGCGAGGCAAAGACTTGCAAGACGTAGTCCACGAAACAGCATAAAGTCCTCCTTTTGGGGATTATCATTGATTAAGGTCATTCAGCATAAACTCCCACATATTTACGGTGAATCAGGGGAGCGCTGAAGTATCGAAGTATAGACGATAGTGCGACGGGAACGCGCTAAAATCTTGGTAACGCCTGTTTCACCACAATAAGAAAATAGAGCACCGTTTGAGTAAGAATCCTATTAATATATTAATAGAAACGCTATAAAACGCTACCCGGAAAGTACGCAGGCGGACAGATTATCCGCTTGCTTTTTTGCCCCCGCAAAATTTGTTCAGAGGAGAACATGCCATGAGCAGCGCTATAGCTCAGCGCGAGCCAATCCCCACCGACTGTCTGGGATCACTGCAAGACAGCTCGCAGTATCTGGATGATGAGCGCGAACTGCGCCGAAGACTAGCCGATGACGGCTATGTGTACCTGCGCGAGTTTTTCCCGCGCGACGATATCATGGCTGCACGTGAAGCCATCTTCAGCCGTCTGGCGGAGGTCGGCGAGGTGGAAGAACCCCTGCTCGAAGGCATTTACTCCGGTACCAGCCAGCGCCTGGAAAAAGTCCAGGCATTGGGTCAGGATCTGGGCCAGTTCTGGCGCTCGGTCAGCGAAACCTGGGCTTTGCGACGGTTAAGCCACGGTCGTCAACTGCACGAGCTGATGGACAAACTACTGGATGGAAAATCACGTGCGCAGGACTATATTTTCCTGCGCCCGGCTAATCCAGGCAAACACACAGCGATTCACTGCGATTACCCGTTTTTCACCCGCCATACCGACACAGTCGCCACCGCCTGGGTTGCGCTGGGTGATGTGCCGTTAACACTGGGGCCATTATTTATCATCGAAGGCTCGCATCGATTTCAGGATATAATCGATGCCCAACAGGGTTTTGATATTGCCCGCGACAGCACCCGCAAAGCCGCATTTCCGCAGACCCCGCTGGAATTCGCACGCCAGCGCAACACCCGGCTGCTGAGCACTGACTTCAAGGCCGGCGATATTGTTATCTTCGGTATGTTTCTATTGCACGGTGCGCTGGATAATATCGACCCGGATCGCCGCATACGCCTGAGCTGCGATGTGCGCTATCAACTGGCCGAAGCGGCAACCGATCCGCGCTATTTCGGGCCTGATCCGGGCGGCACAACCGGAGCCGGCTACGGTGAACTGGTCGGTGCCAAGCCCTTAACCGACGCGTGGCATGTGCGCTGAGTCTGCCCGACAACCTTATTTCAGCAATTTACGTTATATAAAAAAATGGCTTTAGACCCTGAATCTGCAATGAACGTTGCCCACGTACTGACCGAAGCGCTGCCGTATATCCAGCGTTTCACCGGCAAAACCGTCGTCATCAAATACGGCGGCAATGCGATGGAAAACGAAGATCTCAAAAACAGTTTCGCCCGCGATATCGTGCTCATGAAAACGGTCGGTATTAATCCGGTGGTGGTGCATGGTGGTGGGCCGCAGATCGGTAATCTGCTCAAGGCGCTCGGCAAAGAGTCGCGTTTTGTAGAAGGCATGCGCGTTACCGACAGCGAAACCATGGATGTGGTCGAGATGGTGTTGGGCGGTCTGGTGAATAAGGAAATTGTTAATAATATCAATCGGCATGGTGGCGCAGCGGTTGGTCTGACCGGTAAAGACGGTGACCTGATCCGCGCCCGGAAGATGACGATTACCCGGCACGGCCCGGAACTGAAAGTCCCCGAAATTATCGACATCGGCCATGTCGGCGAGGTGGCGAGCATTGACACGGCTATTGTCGAAATGCTCACCAAAAGCAATTTTATCCCGGTCATCGCGCCTATCGGTGTAGGCGAGGACGGTCACGCCTACAATATCAATGCGGATCTGGTAGCCGGCAAGATGGCGGAAGTATTGCGTGCGGAAAAACTTATTCTGCTCACCAATACCGCTGGCCTGCTGGATAAAGAGGGCCAGTTACTAACCGGTCTGAGCGCCGCCCGGGTACAGGAGCTTATCGCCGACGGCACCATTTACGGCGGCATGCTGCCCAAGATCAATTGCGCCCTGGATGCGGTGCAGGCCGGTGTTCGGGCGGCGCATATTATTGATGGCCGGATGCAGCACGCTGTCCTGGTCGAACTGTTTACTGATGAAGGGGTAGGGACTCTGATTCGCAGCGGTCGCGCTTGATGACAAGAATCAGGCCCGATCTGCGGTTGGCCCGATAACAGCCCGGTAAAAAATGACAATAACCTGTCAGAATATGTAAACTGGTGTCGCATTTAGAGTTGTCGTATCGCGTCGAGCCTGTCTACACTAATGAGACTTTAACCAATTCTATACCGGGTTCTACGTCGATAACTCTGCCTGCGCGGTTGAACCGCACGCACTCGTGGGAGGAACGTTGTTAGCAGTATGACCTCAAATATAAATGCTTCATAAGAAGATGCTCCGGAAGGTGCTTATGTGCGCTTTGCCGGTGTCCAGAAAAGTTACGATGGCGAAACGCTGGTCGTAAAAAATCTCAATCTCGACATCGAACGCGGTGAATTCCTCACCATGCTGGGTCCTTCCGGCTCCGGCAAAACCACCTGCCTGATGATGCTGGCCGGTTTCGAAACCGCCACGCACGGTGAAATTTTCCTGGCGGGCCAACCGATCAATAACGTCGCGCCACACAAACGCGATATCGGCATGGTGTTTCAGAATTACGCGCTCTTCCCGCATATGACCGTAGCCGAAAATCTGGCTTTTCCTCTCAAAGTACGCAATCGACCTTCAAGCGAAGTCAAGGAACGGGTCGATAAAGCCCTGGCTATGGTCGAACTGACCGGCTTTGGCAATCGTCGGCCAGCCCAGCTTTCCGGCGGTCAGCAGCAACGGGTCGCGGTGGCGCGGGCGCTGGTGTTCGAGCCTAAACTGGTGCTGATGGACGAACCGCTGGGCGCGCTGGATAAACAACTGCGCGAACAGATGCAGTACGAAATCAGACACATCCACGAAAGCCTTGGTGTGACCGTGGTCTATGTCACCCATGATCAGTCCGAAGCGCTGACCATGTCGAACCGGATCGCCGTGTTTAACGACGGTATCATCCAGCAACTCGCCTCACCCGCTGCTTTATACGAACAGCCGGACAATGCTTTCGTGGCGCAGTTTATCGGTGAGAACAACCGTCTGCTGGGCGAAGTCATCGAGCGCGACGGTAGCAACTGCACGGTGCGCGTGGACAACAATGCTATCGTGCAGGCCCTGGCCGTCAATGTCGATGGCGTCGGCAGCCAAACAACACTGTCATTACGCCCCGAACGGGTCGAGCTTGACCCTCCCGCTGGCAGTTATCCCAATATCTTCGATGCTCAGGTCAAGGAACTGATTTATCTGGGTGATCACCTGCGCACACGGGTCAATCTGCTTGGCCACGATGATTTCATCATCAAAGTGCCAAATGCTGCCGATCATAAACCGCTGGCACTGGGCGCGACGGTCAAGGTCGGCTGGCATACCGAAGACTGTCGCGCGCTGGATACCTGAGGCGTATACGCCAGCACTGACAACCCAGCCGACAGTCTCTTAATCCATTCTCATTACTTGTTACTGGAAAGGAATATTTTCTATGCAGCATCTCTCCACTTTACCAGCCCTCGCTTTAAGCACTGCGCTGTTGCTCAGCGGCACAGCAGTGGCCCAGCAACCGGAAGCCCTGAACATCGTTTCCTGGGGCGGCGCGTATACCCAAAGTCAGATCAAGGCCTACCATGATCCCTGGACCGAAAAAACCGGTATCAAAATCGTCAATATCGATGAAGGCGGTACGGCACCAGCTAAACTGCGCGCCCAGGTCGAATCCGGCACCGTGACCTGGGATCTGGTCGATGTACTGGAAGCCCCGGCCATACGCTTGTGCGATGAAGGGCTGGCGGAAGAAATCGATTACGATAAAGTGCTGGCCGCCGCGCCAGACGGTACGCTGCCGACTGAAGATTTTATCGAAGGCACCTTGTCAGGCTGTTTTATCCCGGAAATCGTTTATGCCACCCTGTTTGCGTATAACGACGATATGTTCCCGGACGCCAAACCGCAAACCATAGCGGATGTCTTTGACCTGGAAAAATTCCCCGGCAAGCGGTCGCTGGAAAAAACCCCTTACGCCAATCTGGAATGGGCGCTGTATGCTGACGGCGTGGCGATCGAGGATATTTACGAGGTACTGGATACCGACGAAGGGCTGGATCGTGCCTTCGCCAAGCTGGATACCATCAAGTCCCAGGTTGTCTGGTGGGAAGCCGGTGCTCAGCCGCCGCAATTGCTGGCAGACAAAGAAGTAGCTATCGCCTCAGGCTATAACGGTCGCTTCTTTAACGCCCAGGTGATCGAAAATCAGCCCTTTACCATTCTCTGGGACGGACAGGTGTTTGAACTGGATGGCTGGGTAATCCCCAAAGGCACACCGAATCTGGAAGCTGTACTGGAATACCTGCATTTCGCTACCGATACCCAGCGGCTGGCTGACCAGGCCAAGTTTATCTCCTACGGCCCGGCCCGTAATTCCTCAGCTCCGCTGGTCGCCACCCATGCCGAAACAGGCGTAGACATGAAGCCGCATATGCCGACCAACCCGGAAAACTTCGGCACTGCCATCAAGAAAGACGCGCTGTTCTGGGTGGATAATTACGATTCCATCAACCAGCGCTTCAGCGCCTGGCTGGCGCAGTAGCCACCTGAGTCGGAGCGGTCTCTGCCAGGCCATTGATGCGATGCATGCTGGCAGGCAGAGTCGTCCCGCTATTTTCATTATTCTGCTGTTGAGAAGTATCGCCATGGCGCAGTCCTCACCCGCCTTGCCAGGCACGCTAACCACCGCCGACGGCATACCGCTTAAGCTCAGCCTGCAGCGAGCCCAGCGCCGTAACCGCCGGCACGCGTTTTTCCTGGTTGCACCGCTGCTGGCATTTATTGCCGTCACTTTTCTGCTGCCCATTGGCGACATGCTGTTGCGCAGTGTGCAAAACCCCGAACTGGTCAGCTATATGCCACGCACCCTGGCAGTGCTCAAAGACTGGGACGGACAGGAAGTACCGGGTGAAGAGGCGTTCGCGGCACTGGCGCAAGATCTGAAAATCGCCTTCCAGGACAAAAACTTCGGCAAACTGGGTACCCGGCTGAACTATGAAAAAAGCGGCGCGGCCAGTCTGGTGCGTAAATCAGCCCGCCGGGCAGCGAGACTGGAGGAAGGCCCCTATCGCGAAGCTTTGCTCAAGATTGACAAGGACTGGGGGGATATTGGCATCTGGCGGCTGATCCAGCGCGAAGGCCGACCGTACACCGACTCCTATCTGCTGGCAGCGGTGGATTTTCAGTATAATGACCAGAACGAAGTCGTTGCGCTGCCGGAAAATCAGCGCATTCATATCCTGCTTTTTCAGCGCTCGTTTATTCTCAGTCTGGTCATCACCTTACTGACCATTCTGCTGGCTTACCCCATCTCTTATCTGCTGGCTAATCTGCCGGCGCGTAAAGCCAATATGCTGATGATTCTGGTGCTGCTGCCGTTCTGGACCTCGCTGCTGGTGCGCACAACCGCCTGGATTGTCATGCTGCAGACCCAGGGGGTGCTGAACGATCTGCTGGTCTGGATCGGCGTGCTGGACGATGAAAACCGCCTGCAGATGATTTTCAACCAGACCGGCACTATTATCGCCATGACCCATATTCTGCTGCCGTTTATGGTGCTGCCTTTATACAGCGTCATGAAAACCATTCCGCCCAATTATTTGCGTGCAGCCCGATCACTGGGGGCAAATCCGTTCACAGCATTCTGGAAAGTCTATCTGCCACAAACCGTGCCCGGCGTCAGCGCTGGCAGTGTGCTGGTATTCATCCTGGCTATCGGCTACTTCATCACCCCGGCCCTAGTTGGCGGGCGCACCGGTCAGCTGATCAGCAACCGGATCGCTTTCCATATGCAGGAATCACTGAACTGGGGTCTGGCGGCAGCGCTGGGCGGCATCTTATTGGTAGCAACCCTGCTGCTTTACATCCTGTATAACCGCCTGGTTGGCGTCGATAAAGTCAAACTGGGATAACAAACACTATGGCCATACCGACTTACGCTGGACCTTTGGAGCGCACCTGGTATTACACCTACCGGCTGTTGTGCGCGCTGATTTTTATGTTTTTGATCACACCGATACTGGTCATCATTCCGCTGTCGTTCAATTCGATTCCGTATTTCACCTTTACCAAGGAAATGCTGTCGTTTGACCCGGCCGGGTATTCATTGCGCTGGTACCAGGAATTTCTCAGCAGCGAACAATGGATGACCTCGATCAAGAACAGTTTCATTATTGCGATTTTCTCCACGATTCTGTCCACTGTGCTGGGCACGCTGGCTGCGCTGGGGCTTTCCCGCCAGGAAATGCCCTTTAAAAACCTGATCATGGGTCTGCTGATTTCGCCGATGATTGTGCCGCTGATTATTTCCGCAGCAGGCATGTACTTCTTTTACGCCCGGCTCGATCTGATCCAGACCTACACCGGCGTGATTTTGGCCCACGCTGCGCTGGGTACGCCGTTTGTCGTAATCACGGTGACCGCCACTCTGGTCGGCTTTGATCGCAGTCTGATCCGTGCTGCCAGTAGTCTCGGTGCCGATGGCGTCACCACGTTTTTCAAAATCACTATGCCCCTGATCGCACCGGGCGTGATCTCCGGCGCTTTATTTGCGTTCATCACCTCATTCGATGAAGTGGTGCTGGTGCTGTTTCTGGCAGGCCCGGAGCAGCGTCCGGTAACAATCCAGATGTGGTCCGGTATTCGCGAGCAGATCAGCCCAACCATTCTCGCGGTCGCGACTATTCTGGTGGCCATTTCTATTTTGCTGCTGAGCACGCTGGAACTGATCCGGCGGCGCAGCGAGCGTTTACGCGGCATACGGGAGTAATCTCAAACAGCATTTGCTTTACAATGCGCCACTCCTGACAACACCAAACTGGCGCTAATGCATGCTTGTTCATCCCGATTTCGACCCAATCGCGTTTAGCCTGGGGCCGCTCCAGGTTCGCTGGTACGGCCTGATGTATCTGTTCGGTCTCGCCGCTGGCTGGGCGCTGGGACGATACCGGGCCAACCGTCCCAATTCCGGCTGGACCACAGCACAGATTGATGATCTGGTGTTTTATATTGCACTGGGCGTGATTCTGGGCGGCCGGATCGGTTATATCCTGTTTTATAACTTCGACGCCTTCCTGTCCGACCCGCTCATGCTGCTGAAAATCTGGCAGGGCGGCAAGTCCTTTCACGGCGGCCTGCTTGGGGTGCTGATTGCGATGGCGCTGTTTGCGCGCAAGACCGGTCGCACCTTTTTCCAGGTCACCGATTTTATTGCACCGCTGGTGCCGCCGGGCCTGTTTTTTGGCCGCATTGGCAATTTCATCAATGGTGAGTTGTGGGGCCGTGTCACCGACTCGCCCTGGGGCATGGTGTTCCACACGCTGGGAGCCGGTGACCTGCCGCGCCATCCTTCGCAGTTATATCAGGCGGCGCTGGAGGGGCTGGCGCTGTTTGTCCTGCTGTGGCTGTATTCGGCTAAACCGCGCCCGACCATGGCTGTATCCGGCTTGTTTCTGATCGGCTATGGCATCTTCCGGTTTATCGTTGAATTCCCGCCCGCCAGCCGGACGCACATCTGGGCTTTCTGGCTTTTGGCTGGTTGACCATGGGCCAGTTACTGAGTTTGCCGATGATTATTTTTGGCATCCTTTTCACATGCTGCTGGCGCAGCGCCAGAAAGCAGCCTGATATGCAACAGTATCTTGATCTGATGCGCCATGTGCTGGAGCATGGTGCAGTCAAAGATGATCGCACCGGCACCGGCACGCTGAGTGTCTTCGGTTATCAGATGCGGTTCGATCTGCAGCAGGGATTTCCGCTGCTGACCACCAAAAAACTGCACCTTAAATCCATTGTTTACGAGCTGCTGTGGTTTTTGCGCGGCGATACTAATATCGGTTATCTCAAAGAACATGGTGTCAGCATCTGGGATGAATGGGCCGACGCGCAGGGTGAGCTGGGGCCGGTGTATGGCTCGCAATGGCGCGCCTGGCCCAGCCCGGACGGACAGCATATCGATCAAATCAGTCGGGTGCTGGAACAGCTTCGCTCCGACCCGAACTCGCGCCGGATTATTGTCTCGGCCTGGAATGTTGCTGAACTGGAGCAAATGGCGCTGCAGCCCTGTCATGCGCTGTTCCAGTTCTATGTGGCCGAGGGCAGACTGTCCTGCCAACTGTATCAGCGTAGTTGCGATGTATTTCTGGGCGTCCCGTTCAATATCGCCAGTTATGCGCTGCTGACGCAAATGATCGCCCAGCAGTGCGATTTGAATGTCGGTGAGTTCATCTGGACCGGCGGCGATGTGCATCTGTATCGCAACCATCTGGAGCAAGTGCGGACTCAACTGAACCGCACGCCTCGCGCTCTGCCGCAATTGCAGATCAAACGCCGGCCAGCATCACTGTTCGAGTATCAATTCGAAGATTTTGAGGTTCTGAATTACGATCCCTGGCCGGTGATCAAAGCGCCAATAGCGGTCTGACAAACTCTACTCATCATCCTGCCAGGCGCCCAGCAGGCGCGGCAGGTTACCGTAGCGACCGATCAGCCCGAATACCAGCACCGCGATCAGCACAAACACCACCGCTACGCAGGCCATCACCGGGGTATAACCATAGCGCAGGCTATTAAATATCTTGATCGGCAGGGTCTCGACGGTAAAGCCGGCCACCATATACGCCACGATATATTCGTTCAGACTCAGCACGAAGGCGAATGCATAGCCGGAAATCAGATACGGCCGCACCAGCGGTAAGACTACGGTACGGAGTACTTGCCGATCATCTGCGCCCAGCGTGCGGGCGGCTTCAATGACCGAGCGGTCGATCGCCTCCAGTCCGAGCGAAACCGTTACCAGCGGCAGTGTGACAAAGAAAATACCGTGCGAGATGATCACCGCCCCGATCTGGCCGTAACCGCCCACGGTGATCCAGAAACTCAATAAGCCCAGTGCTGTAATGACAGGCGGCAGCATAAATGGCGCCACTCCAAGCGCGAACAAGGCTTGCGCATAACGGACCCGATAACGCCATAAAAAATACGCCAGCGGCAATGCCACCGACAGCGCAAACAAGGCTGCCAGCGCTGCGATCAGTACGCTATGGTATAGCGGTGTCAGCCATTCCTGCTGTTGCAATAATTCACCGTACCAGCGCAAAGACAGACCGTCCGGCGGAAACAGCAAGCGCTTTTGGGCATTCAGGGACACACCCGTAACGACAATCAAAGGCGCAGACATGAACAGCAGGATCACGCTGAAAAACGTCCGCCGCAGCCAGGCTTCTCTCATGCTTCAAAATCCTTCAGCTTTAGCATCTGGCAACGCAGCAAGCACATACGCTTATGTTGCTTCATGTCGTGCGCCGTCCCAGCAATAACGTTATCCCGATCAAGGCCAGACTGACCAGCAAGAGAAATACCGCCAGCGCTGCTGCGAATGGCAGATTGGACTGATATAAAGCCTGATCCGTGATATGCACCGACAGAGTCCAGTGTTGCGGTCGGCCCAGTAATTGCGGCAGCAGGTATGCACCCAGGGTAAATACGAACACCATGATCAGGGTGGCCAGAATGGCATTGCGCTGTACCGGTACGGTTACTGTGAAAAACGAGCGCAGCGGTGAAGCACCCAGCATACGGGCTGCTTCCGGTAATTGCGGATCGAGCCGGGCCAGAGTCGGATACAGCACCAGCACCGTATAGGGCAGGGCCAGATAACATAAACCCAGCAATAACGCGGCAATACCCGGTGTCCAGGAGGCGGGTTGTTCGAATAAACCCAGCCAGACCAGCAGATTGGACACGCCCGCTGTGCGCGACAGTAGAGTGGACCAGGCAAAACCGATGATAACTTCAGACAGCGACAATACTGCCAGAATGAAGACCAGCCACAACACCTGCCAGCGCCGCCCCAGGCGGGTCAACAAATAGGTAAACGGAAATCCTATCAGGGTGCAGAGCAGCGCCACCGCAGCAGCCAGACCCAGCGAAAAACCTAAAATCCGGAAGAAAAATGGTGACAACAAACGGCCATAATTGCTCAGATCGAAAGCTGCTTCGTAGAAACCGCCCGGAACACGATGGAAAAAGCTGACCAGCAACATAATGGCAAATGGCACAACAAAAAACGCCAGCAGCAGCGTCAAAGGGTAGGCCAGTGCAGAATAATCCCGGAGCTGGCGCGGGGATTGTCCGCTCACCCCGGCAACACCCGGCATGCCGCCACCGGCAGTTCGACAGCAACCGTGTCCCCCTGCGCCACAGCAGGTCGTTCTTTCGGCGTCGCCACTGCAATCAGACGTTGTCCGGCGCAATCGATATGGGTTTCGACACTGGCACCGACATCGCGGATAAACACCACCTCACCCCGCAAACACTGTTCACTACTGTGCTCCAGCGGCCAGACATGTACCTCTTCCGGCCGGATAGCGAGCGTCACAGATTGACCGTTTTGCAAGGGGGTATCACTACTGATGCGTAAGGTTTGTCCGGCCAGAGTAACCGTATCGCTGCCACTGGCTGTAATCGGTATCAGATTGCTAGTGCCGATGAAATCAGCGACAAAAGTCGTTTGGGGATTACGGTAAATATCCAGCGGTGCGCCGACCTGCTGTACCTCGCCCTGGCTCATCACCACCACCTGATCGGCCATGGTCATGGCTTCACGCTGATCGTGCGTCACCACAATGGTGGTGATCCCCAGACGCTGTTGCAGCAGGCGCAGTTCCACCTGCATGGTTTCGCGCAACTTGGCATCGAGTGCGGACAAAGGTTCGTCCAGCAGAAACACATGCGGCTCCAGTGCCAGCGCACGGGCGATAGCGACTCGCTGCCGCTGCCCACCAGACAATTGATTAATCGCACGGGTGGCAACGCCAGGCAGTTGCACCAGCGCTAATAACTCCTCGACGCGCTGTCGGCAACGGGCGCTGTCCAGCCCGCGCAAGCGCAGACCATAGGCAATATTGTCAGCTACATTAAGATGCGGAAACAGCGCCAGTGACTGGAACACCATACCGAAATTGCGCTGATGCGCAGGCGTAGCAGTCAGATCTTTTCCATCCAGCAAAACCTGACCCTGATCCGGCGTTTCCAGTCCTGCAATCAGGCGTAACAGGGTCGTTTTACCGCAACCGCTGGGGCCGAGCAGACAAATCAGCTGGCCCGCAGCAATATCCAGATCGGTCTGGCGCAGCGCCTGCACCGTGCCAAAACGCTTGGCCAGACCACGCAGTTGCAGTTCGCCCATCAAGCCGTGATCATCTCAGTCCATTTTTGCGACACCCAGTCGCCGCGCTCAGTGTATAAATCATAGCGCGGAATAATCGGTGTGCCGTCGCTAGCTACGGCAGCGAACTCCTCATCGGATAAATCTGTGCTGGCGCGCTTGACCGTCGGTGCCGTCCCCACTTTTCGTGCCAGCAGGGCCTGGGTCGTAGGCTGACTCATATAATCGATAAACACATGCGCCAGATCGAGCTTACTGGACGCACGGCTCACGGCCCAACAGCCGGAATCACTCACGCCGCCTTCTTTGGGAAAGGTCGAACGCACCGGGAAACCATCAGCGGCAGCCAGACCGGCCACATCGTGATAATACTGCCCCATCGGGATTTCACCTGACTGCAGCCCCTGCTGGAACTGGCCTTCATCGCGATACCAAAGTCGTACATTGGGCTTGACCTCGGCCAGTTTCGCCAATACCTGCAGCACACCTTCTTCAGTATCCAGCAGTGCCGTACCGCCGAAATACGTTGTCGCGGTAATCTCCAGCAGGAACGAATTACTCGCCAGCGCCAGCAGCCCCAGCCGATCAGCATTGGCCGGGTCCCACAGCGCTTCCCAGGACGTCGGCGCGTCCGGGTACACATCAGTGTTGGTCACCAGAGTGATATACCAGGCAACCGCACCAATACCGTCTACGCGCTCATCTGGATAACGGTGAATGAACTGTGGCAGCAAATGGCTGCTGTTGGGAATCTTCGTCAGATCCAGCGGGGCCCACAGCTCGGACTTCTGCCCGCGCAGCATCGGTCCCTGGGCAATCATCGACACATCTGCCGGTGCCTGTCCGGCACGGGCTGCCTGCTCCAGCTGTACCAGCCAGGCTTCACCGGTCGGCTCGGCGATGGACTCGACCTCGATGCCGGTGGCAGCGGTAAATTCGGGATAGATATGCTTATCAAAAGAGTCTTTGAAATAACCGCCATAGGTGCCGATTTTCAGACTTTGCTGGGCGCGAGTCTGCACAAACGGGAAACCAACAGCAGCAACCCCTGCCACAGCGGCAGTAGCTTGCAAAAAACGGCGACGATTCGTAGTGTGGCGCATAGTCTGTACTCCAAAGTATTGGGTATACGGAAATGGTAGTGGATTCTGGGCAGTAGCTCCACTTTATCGTTATCAGCTAAATCGCCGTCAGCTAATATTGCGCTTAGCCCAGCCATACATGCCGATTGAAACGGGGTCTCGTCTGGAAAATCTCTATTATTAGTATGTGTAAAAAAGGGAGCCATCACGCATGCTCCCTTTACAAGTCTGGGATTTGAGCCGAATAACGCTGAATCAGTCGTACTCGACGGTATAGCTTCCTAACTCACAGAGATCGAGTTCGTATTCTTCCACCTCATCACCATCTTCGAACTCCACCGATATGTCATATTCGCAGGTGTCGCGCCCATCGGCGATGATGACATCAACCTCATAGCCACCCGCCAGGATATAGTCTTCAGGAATAAGATTATCTTCCCACTCGCGGGTGCCGCTATGAGAAACATAAAATCCGGTCACCGCAATGTCCGTGTTGTTAATAAGCTTAAACTGCAAATCTTCGGCATGTACCGCTGCAGCACTGCCAAGCAGCGCCACTATAGCCATTATCCCGACTGTACTTTTCATTAACGCTCCCCCTTCATTGGTAAACAAAAAATGCTCACCTAAACATAGTTCAAGGTAACCGGAACGCCAAGTTTCCCGATTCTTATATTGGAGCGATTCATGTCATTAATCCCGCACCAAACCCAAACGTTCATGCCATTCAGCAATCGATTCGTCGGGATATTCATCGAAGTGCTTGTCCTGCGGATCGGCTTTGACCTCGACCCAGTCAGCCTTCGAGCCCAGCATTAAATGCGTGCGCTCGGGTGGTTTGGGCAGATCAGAATCAATAGCGGAAGCAAACGGATGCACCAGCTCCGGCCAGCGTGGGTTCCACAGCCATAAAGCACTGCCGCAGTGTTTGCAAAAGTATCGTTCCGCCGGACTTTTCGCGCCGTCGATTTTGGCCTGATAGATGGTGATGTGTTCTACACCGTCAACGCTCATCGAATCCGCTTCGCCGTCCAGGTTGATGGCATAACCGCCACCACCCGCCGTTTTACGGCAGATCGAGCAATAACACAGATTAAAAGGGTAGGGATGGCTGGATTTAAACTGGAATTTGATCGCGCCGCAATGACAGGAACCTTTGAGTTGCATGGATTTCTCCTGGAAAGACAAGCTTTTAAAATACGTCAGAAGGGACGTACGTCAACATCAACGTACGTTAATTGCGATGTGTTTTTATTCTTGATCCCAGGGATTAATCAAGGACAAATCAAGTCCGCCAAAATCCTTGATATTTCGCGTTACCAAAATTGCATCATACGCCTGACAAATCGCTGCGATCTGGGCGTCACCCATGTTGATCGGACGACCGGCTTTTTCGCGCTCGACTACCAAATCTGCATAGTGTGCGGCAGCTATGTCATCAAACGGAATGATTCTATTGTGAAAATCCTCTGCGAATATATTTAATAGTATGCTCTTGAGCACTGTTTTACGCTTGCCATCCGGTAAGCGGGTAGCTCCGTAAAGCAGTTCCGCGACAGAGATAGAAGTAAGCGCTAAATCTTTGGTATCTTGCGCATTGACCCATTGCAAAACATGCTTATTTGGTTTTTGGCGTATCAGTTCAAACACAATGTTGGTGTCCAAAACCTTCATTCGGGCAAATCGGCTGCGCGTGGCAACTCCTAGCGGGATGGTATGTCAATCTCCGCGCCGCCAATGACTGCAACTCGACTATGAATACGACTGCCTAAGCCGCGTTGTGGCTTTTCCAGGGCTTGCCTGAGAATAATTCGAGCATGCTCTTCCATTGATCGGCCATGCCGAGCAGCTTCGACACGCAGCTTTGCTTTCAAATCGTCATCAAGATTACGGATGGTTAGTGTCGCCATCGTTTACTCCACATGCTAGCAATGATGTCATTGCTAGCATAGTACAACTCGTTTTATATCTTCAACGCCTTTTCCACCCGATCAATCCAGGTCTGCAGCGCTGACCGCGTGCTCAAATCAAAGCCACCCTCATGTGCCAGTCGGGTATAGGCAATCAGCGAAATATCGGCGACCGATAAACCATCGCCCACCAGCCAGTCGTGTTTTTGCAGATGTTGCTGCATTAAATCCAGTGCGCTGTTGCCTTTCTGGACTTTGGCCGGGTCGAGTTCGGTATCAGGTTTGCCCAGATAGACTTTCTGGAAACGGCATACGGCAATGGTTGGTTCGTGGCTGTATTGCTCCCAGAATAGCCATTCGTGCATTTTTGCCTGCTGCCAGGAATCGGTCGGAATTAATGCGCTATCGCGTGCCAGATACAAAATAATGGCATTGGACTGGCTTAGACAGCGCCCGTCAGTAAATTCTACTACTGGCACCTGAGCCGCCGGGTTGCGGGCCAGAAATTCCGGCGTGCTTGCCTCGCCTTGCATGATATTGATAGCTATCCAGTCGTAATCAAGTCCCAGGTAGTCGGCGGTGTATTTAACTTTGAGACAGTTGCCGGAATTGAGATCGCCGTAGATACGCATAGAAAATTCTCGTGAGGTTAAGGTAAAGATGCCAGAGCGTTAGAAGCTGTTTCAAAAACAGCTTCTGCTTCGGGGCAAGGATGCGCCGAACAGAAAACAGGATGGATAACATACTGTTTTCTGGAGAAAACGAAAACCTTGGGTTTTCTGTTTTCGATTTCAAAAAAGTCTGGATGACCTTTTTGAAACAGATTCTTAAGCTCGCAAAAAATGCTTCGGTTTTACTGGCGGGCTTTCACCTGCTGCACCAAAAACCGCATCGGATTGAGTATATCAATAACGTTGCATGGCAAAGGCAGCGGTTCCCCGGTTACTAAAGATGCCAGATATTTCCGCCGCCAGCGGTGCGCCGACAATGCCACGCGAACCCAGGCCGGTCAGCATATACAAGCCCGGTTGATGCTGGGCAGGTGGATAATAACGCGCCGGTTTGCCATGCCGAAACAGCTCGGCGTATTGCGCTTCGAATACAGCAGCATCGGGGGCCGCCCAACGACAGGAACGCGCCCCGGTGTGGCGGCACGGACATTGGCGAACAGGCTGCGCACAGAAGCGTCTGCGGTTACCACGTCTGGCAGCCAGTGCTGCAAGCGCTGCAGATTGTCCTGGTCGTCCGCAGCGCGCAGTGCAGGATCGCGCTCATAGGCCTGAAAGGTTGCACCGATGACATGCTCGCCGCTTATTGCTGTGTCGTCCGCGTCCGTGTCATCGGCCAGAGCGATGCGGGGCGTCAGATAAACCGGCCCGCACAGTGCTGTTCGCAAGGCTTGCGTGCTGGCCGTAGGCTGCAAGGCACTGGTCTGGCCACGATAGGCCCAGAGAGGCAGCCAATCGAGGGCGGCAAACCGCGTGGCCGCCAGACCATTGGCCAGATCAATACAGGGCTCTGGCTAAGCAGACCGTTCTGGTCAAACACCTGCCACTGTCCGTCGGCATATTCCAGCCGCTGTACGGGCGCGTTATAGCGGGTTGTAATCCCTGCCTGCTGCAACCAGGCTTGGCATAAACTGCGCGGCTCCAGCCAGCCGCCGCCAGGAAACCAGACGCCGTGGTACGGCAGGGGAATACCGGCTACCTCACTGAGCTCAGTCGGATTTAACAACCGGGCTACCGCAGCGGGCAGATCGTAGGCCTGCAATGCGCGCTCCATACGATTGCAATCAGCCGCATCAGCCGCACACTGCACAACACCGCAGGGCTGCCAACGCAGATTACGTCCTGCGCCTGCAGGCGCTTAATTTCGCGCAGCACATATAAATAGCCGTGCAGGTAAAAGTCATTACTGGGATCACGCATGGCGCTCAATCGTGGCATAACCAGCCCGGCCGGATTACCTGACGCCTGTTGCGCCGGACCGGAATCATGCTCCAGCACGGTGACCTGCCAGCCGCGACGGGCCAGCGCGTTAGCTATCGCACAACCGGCCAGACCAGCCCCGATAATCGTTGCTTGCTGCCCATTGGGCGATGCATTAAGAGCGAATTCCGGCAAAGCCAGCCAGGGCTTTTTCAGTGCGGGTCGCGCAGACGGTTTTGCCAGACTTGCCCGCAGCATTTCCCGTTTATGACCGAAGCCGGGTGCTTTCTCTACTGTAAAACCGACCTCAGCGAGCCCGCGCCGTACTATGCCGGCCACCGTAAACGTGCTCAGAGTAGCGCCGGGCGCGGCGAGTTGCGCCAGCAAGCGAAACACTTCCGGTTGCCACATGGCAGGATTGCGTGCGGGCGCAAATCCGTCCAGATACCAGGCGTCGACCCGAGCCTGCAACAGCGGCAGCATAGCGCTCACATCGCCGAACAGCAGAGTCAGGGTCAGGCCCGGTGTCAACTGCAAGCGGTGAAAACCCGCCACCTGTTCCGGATAGACCGCCAGCAGACGGTGAGTATAGATATCCAGTTCCGGCCATAAGGCCAGCGCCTGCTGCAGCTCGGTGCGGTTTAAGGGGTGTTTTTCGACCGCAACATAATGCAAACGACAGCAGGTGCCGGCCTGGGTATCCCAGCATTGCCAGGTGGCCAGCAGATTCAGACCGGTGCCGAAGCCGGTTTCACCGATCACGAAGTGTTCTCTGGCCTGCCAGCGCTGTGGCAGATCATTGCCATGCAGAAAAACATGACGACTCTCGTCCAGTCCGCCCGCCCGCGAAAAATAATGATCGCCGTACGTTGTGGAGTAGGGCAGCCCTGTGTCGTCAAACTGCAGCGCCGGACTGCTGAGTTGCTCTCCGCTCACTTGCTTTGACCTAGCTTTGATCTAATTTGCGTGCTGAACGCAGGGCAATAATGGCCACACCGACCAGTGTCATGCCACCGCCAGCAACAACTGCCAGGTCAGTTGATCACCCCAAATCGTGACCCCAAAGGTTACCGCGAAGACCGGTGTCAGCAGCATAAACGGCGATACCGTGCTCACCGGATAACGGCCCAGCAGATAAGCCAGCACGCCATGCCCGATAACCGAGGCACCGATGGTGGAATACGCCACCGATGACCATTCCAGCAGTCCAGCACTACGCAGTGCCTGCCATTGTCCCTGTTCGAAAATCAGCGACAGTATTAACAGGCCTGGCATTGCGATCAGCGCCACCCAGGCCTGCAAAGCCAGCGGTTTTACCTGACCTCGCAGCTGGCTGATAAAAATATTGGCTGCCGCCATCGCCAGCGCCGCTCCGGCCACTAACAGCAAACCGACCAGATTATCCAGTACAGCAGGATCGAAACCGATCACCATAACGCCTAAAAAGGCGACCACCATGCCCAGCGTACGACGCCAGCGGATGGTTTCAGACAGAAACAACACCGCCAACAGCGTCGAAAATGGCACGTATAACTGGGAGGCTATGGCAATTGATGATACATCGCTGCTGACGGACATGCCCCAGAACATCAGACTGAAATGTCCCACGCCCATGACCAGCCCAATCAGCAACAAGCGCCGGGTATGGCCGGGTACTGGCCGCAACAGAGGTGCCAGCAGGATCAGCAATAATAGAAAACGCAGCGCAGTAAACAAAAACGCCGGAAAATGCGCCAGACCGTATTTGGCGGCAACGAAATTAAAGGCCCAGAATATGTTTACAATCAGGGCTAACAGCAAGTCTTTATTAGTCACAATGAGTCACAGCAGGGATAATTGAGCAGTCGTTGATTCCGCGGGCCAGGCCGCCAGCGGGCTAAGGCCGGATATACGCTCACGCAGCAGTTCATGGTAGGCGCGGGCTACTTCGGGGGCCTGATGATTATTCGGCGTATGGGCAAAAAAATACGGTGTCCGGCCTTCATTGATCCAGGCAGCCAGTTTATCTTGCCAGGGACGAAGAAAATCCTGATTCGCCAGCACCTCGGGATGACCGATAAAACGGACCAGCGGACGTTTTCCCAGCGCAACTGCCCGCACCGGTAAACGCGGTTTTTTGCGCTGCGCCTCACGGGTGTCAGCATCCTCCGCACGGGCGCTGAACAGCGCCCGGCTGTCCAGTATCACCCGATCTATGCCGCGTTCGTAAAGTCCGCGATTAAAGGCTTTCTCACTGTCACCCTTCGCGAAAAAATCCAGATGACGCACTTCCACCGCATAATCAAAATCGACAGGCAGTTTAGCAAGATAATCCCATAATACCGCTAAATTTTCTGGCCCGAACTGCGGCGGCAACTGCAGAAAAAACGGCCCGAGCCGATTCTCCAGCAGACTTAAGCGGTCCAGAAAGTCTACGGTTTCCCGATCCACATGGCGCAACGAGGCATCGTGGCTGATCGTGCGTGGAAATTTACAGCAAAAGCGAAAATGATCCGGCGTGGCCTCGCGCCAGCGCAGCACAGTGTCCGCTCGCGGCAAGGCATAAAAAGTGGTATTGCCTTCAACCGTCGAGAAAACCTCAGCGTACTGGGCCAGAAATTCCTGCGGCCGGGCACCACGCTTGAAAAGACCACCCACCCATGCCGGATTGCCCCAGAGCGGACAGCCCAGATAATAGCTCATACACTCTCCAAAATTTTTGCCAATAGCACTTACTGAGCGTGCCTGGCCCGACACCTGAACAGACTACACAAAGCGGATAATTGATGCCTGATAATCGGGCTGAATACGTTAAAATCTACGCCATTTTTAATAACCAAGAGTTCTTATCTTCAATTGCCCGAGGTCAAGCTCATGCCAAAACGTATTATCGGTGTACTCCCCATTATCCTGCTAAGTGCGACAGTCCAAGCTGATAACGTGGCGCTAGACGATCAAATTATTCAATCTAGTCAATGCATTGGATTCGATTGTGTAAATGGGGAAGATTTTAATGGCGGTATCACCTTACGCCTCAAAGCAAACAACACCCGCATTCATTTTCTGGATACCAGTAACTCAGCGGCGTTTCCTTCGACTGACTGGCAGTTGACCGCCAATGACTCGACCAATAATGGTCGTAATCGTTTTTCAATTGAGGATGTCACCGCCAGTGTAGAAAGCTTTACCATCATGGGTGGTGCACCTGATTTCAGCGTTTTTATACAGGGCAATGGCAATGTCGGCATGGGCACTGACGACCCGCAACGGGCGATGCACGTGATCAAAGCCAATACACCGGCAATTCGTCTGGAACAAGGTGGCGGCACATTTCCGGCGGCAGTCTGGGACATTCAAGCGAATGAACAGGGTTTGAGTATTGCACTGGATGGCACGCCACAACTGGAGATCGACAGTAGTGGCAATCTCACCATTCAGGGATCGCTAACCACGACCAACCCGGCAGGTACTTTCCCGGATTATGTGTTCGTGCCCGGCTATTCCTTGATGCCGCTTGAGCAGTTAAGCGCATTTGTTTCTGAAAATGGTCATTTACCCGATATTCCTTCGGCTGCCCAAACCGCACAAGATGGGCTGAACATGTCGCAGCTTCAGCTTAAATTGCTGCAAAAAGTCGAGGAACTTACCCTCTATACCCTACAGCAGCAAGCGCAGATAGAAGCCTTGCAGGCGCAACTCCACACTGTCGAGTAACAGTTCGCCAAGTGAGCCATTTATTGGACGCTGCAGAAATGAGGTTGTCACATGCGGGTAAATCCTAAACATTACCTACTCAGTTTTATTCTTTGTCTGGCGGGTCTTATCACGCCTTACAGCGCGTATGCACAAGCTGCCATTAGTGTTTCCAATACCGTGCAGATTCTACCGGATACGGCCGCGGCTCTGGATGTCGGTGGTGTTAATACGTCTGGATCGGGGCCCAGACTCTTTATCACCTGGACGATAGAGAATCTGGGCGATGTAACATTGAGTAATATCACCTTGGTCAATGATCTGGATGCCACGTTCGGCGCCGGCAACTACGGTACGGTGCGCGAAAATCAGTATCCGGAAATCATCGGCCTGGAAGGTGAGGGCACAATCAATCGGAATAGCAATTACAACGGTTCCACCGATACTAACGTTCTGGCTGCGGGCAGCACATTAGCCCCAGGTTCGATTCTCACTATTCGAACCGCAGTTATTGTTCTTAATCTCACCGACCAGGGCTTTGGTCTGGGCGTTTATCAAAATCAGGCCACAGCGGGCGCAGCAGAGCTGGCGAATGACACGACCAGCGCACCCACAGAATTTATCATTGGTTCCTATATCGGTGTCGCCAAAAACGCGACCGTCAATGGTGCTGAAGTAACCTTCGATATTTATCTGGAAGCATTCGGCAGTGCGACCCTGAGCCAGCTGTCCCTGACTGAAAACCTGGATGGGGTATTCGGGGGTGGTGATCCGGGCGATCAGGACGTACCTCTGGCACCGAATTACACGCTTATCTCAGCCCCGGTTTTGATCGTCGACCCCGGCACACTCATTTTAAACCCGGGTTTCGATGGTTCCAGCGACCAGGAGTTTCTCGCCGCCGGCAGTACACTCAATGGAGGTAGTACCGCGCAGATCCAGTTTGTGGTCCGCGTAAACCAATTGATTGATCAAGGACTGGGACTGGGGCTGGGCGAGTATCAAAACGAAGTACTGGTAACTGCCGAGCAACCCAATGGCGTTTATCTACTCGATTATTCTGATTTTGGCACCGATCCCGATCCCAATGGCGACGGCAATCCCACCGACGCTGGCGAGAACGATCCCACTCTCTTCACGATTACTGATAGCGCCGTTATAGGCATTGCTAAAGATGCGACTGTTTCGGACACGCAAGTCACCATAGACCTTTACCTGGAAAACCTGGGCACTCAAACCGCTACCAATCTCAGTTTAATCGACGATCTGGATGCTGTATTCGGTGCCGGGAATTACACGTTTCTGATCGCGCCTGTGTTGATCGACGATCCGGGTACACTGGTTCTGAATGGCGGCTATGATGGCAGTACGACGACTGAACTGCTCGCCGCTGGCAGCAGTCTGGCTGCTGGCGATACCGCCCAGATTCAGTTTGTGGTGAATATAAGCAACCAGGTCGACAGTCAAGGTCTTGGGGCGGGTATTTATCAAAATCAGGCGAGCGTCAGCGGTGTCAACCTCAATGACATTATCATTACTGACCTCTCTACTGAGGGCACCGATCCAGATCCCTCTGGCGATGGTGATCCCGGCGAAAATGAACCGACCCTGATTGTCATTGGGGAAACAACCCTCGGTGCAGCGTTAAATGCTTCAGTCAGCGGCACGGTAGTCACTCTTGATTTCTATCTGGAAAACCTGGGCGAGATACCGATCACGAATATTACAGGGACCCTCAGCCTGAATCCTGTTTTCGGTAGTGGTAATTACAGCATCCTTCAGCAACCCACCTTAGTAGAAGGCCCCGCAACGCTTCTTTTATCACCTCAATATTTCGGCTTTAACATTTATAATCAGGTCATTGGGGCGGCAGCCTGGCGGCGGGTGAGCAAGTCAGATTCCAGGTTAGGGTCAGTATCAATAACGTAACGGATCAAGGCAATGGTCTTGGCGTGTACTTCATTCAGTTTGCACCCAGCGGTGAAGCCCTGGGCAGCGGATTAGCGCTTTCTGACCTGTCCGACGCCGGCATTATCACCGATCCTAACAGCAACGGTGATCCCGCTGATGCAGGTGAAGATGACCCGACTGCCATAGTGATCGGTGAGGAAACCTCGCTGGGAGCAGCTAAAACCGCCAGTGTGAATGGCAATGAAGTCACTTTCGATATCTATCTCGGAAAACCTGGGCAATGTAACGCTCAGCAATCTATCGTTGCCAGACCATCTGGACGCGAAGTTTTTGGTGCCGGTAACTACAATCTCAGCAGTGGACCAACGCTGATCATTGATCCAGGCACGGTAATCCTTAATGCCGCTTATGACGGCAGCGTCAACACAGAGCTCCTTGATTCAGCCAGCACTCTGGCCAGCGATGCTATTGCTCAAATCCAAATGGTGGTGGACGTCACCTCGATTGTGGATCAAGGGCTGGGCACGGGTTCCTACGAGAACCAGGTTGTAGCGGCAGGCACAGCGCCGCTCGGCAGTCTCGCCCAGGATGTATCCGATGCAGGTACTGACCCTGATCCGAATGGCAATAATGATCCTGCCGATGCGGGCGAAAACGACCCTACTGCGTTCATGCTCGCACTTGACCTGCCGGTAGTGGGTATCGCCAAACAGGCTACGGTCGCGGGAAGCCAGGTTACTTTCGATGTCTTTATCGAAAACCTGGGCAATACTCTCTTAAGCAATTTCAGTCTGTTTGAGGACCTGGACGCCGTCTTTGGTGCTGGTAACTACAGCTTTATCAGCGGCCCTGATTTGATCAGTCCCCGCCAGGATTTGGAGATCAATACAAACTTCGACGGCAGTGCTAATAAGCAGCTGATTACTGGTGGATCGCTGCTAATCGGTGATATCGAGCAGATTCGCTTTGTGGTGGATGTCGCTACTCTGACTGATCAGGGCTCGGGCGTGGGTGTTTATAGCAACCAGGTCACGGTTAACGCCGAAGGACCGGGCAACGTAGCGGTATCCGATCTGTCTGACAACGGCACCGATCCTGACCCCAACGGCAATCACAATCCTGCCGATCCAGGGGAAAATGACCCCACGGTATTCAGTATTGCCCAAGTGCCTGTGATCGGTGTTGCCACTACAGCGGCCGTCGCAAACAGAACCGTAACGCTCGATTTTTATCTGGAGAATTTCGGCAATGTCACGTTGAATAACCTGAGCCTGATCGAGGATCTCGACGCGGTGTTCGGTGCCGGTAATTACAGC
Source organism: Gammaproteobacteria bacterium (assembly GCA_041396125.1). Classification (GTDB taxonomy): domain Bacteria; phylum Pseudomonadota; class Gammaproteobacteria; order Competibacterales; family Competibacteraceae; genus JAWKZG01. The sequence continues at coordinate 74,908 of JAWKZG010000016.1, forward strand.
ATCAGCAGCGCACCAACGCTGATCGTGGATCCGGGCACGGTAACGCTCAACGGTGCTTATGACGGCAGTGCCAACAGCGATATTCTGGTTCCCGGCAGTAGCACGCTGGCTCTCGGCACCACCGTTCAAATTCGAATGACGGTAGAGATTACCACGGTCACTGATCAAGGCTTGGGCCTGGGGCAATATGAAAACCAGGTGACCGCAAGTGCGACCAGCCCGGACAATACCCCCAGTACCGATCTTTCCGACGATGGCACCGATCCCGACCCCAATGGTAATAATGATCCTGCTGACGCGGATGAAAACGATCCAACACTTATCGTACTGGGCGCTGCAATTAACGGGTTTATCTGGAACGATCTCAATGGCGACGGTATTCAGGATGCCGATGAACCGGGCTTGTCCGGTATCACGGTGTTTTTGAGTCCGATTGGTACTGTCAGCGGGACATCAGGCAACAGTGTAATAACGCCTGTCAAGGCCAGTCCGATGCCTGGCGATCCCGTTGCGGTCACTGTTAATGGTGACTATACATTTACTGATCTGCCGGCTGGCTCGTATCTCGTTCAAGTCGATGAATCCACCCTGCCGATAGGAGCCCGTCTCACCACCGCTAACCTGCCTCAGGCTGCCACACTATTTCTAGGCGAGGATTTCAACGCTGCCAGGATAGGCTTTCGAATATTCAGTTTAAACGTACCTTCACCGAAAGACATACCCTCATTGAATAAATGGGGGCTGGCAGCAATGATAGTTTTGCTCTTACTGGGGCTGCTTTGGCGGCGCAGAGTGCAATCACAGCACTAAACGGTACTGGGCCCGGGCGACGTCAACCTGCTACGTCGTCTGGGCGCAAACCATCAGCGCAATCACTCCGTGCTTAAAACCTCATAGCACGGGGTGTATTGCATGCCTGGCAGCTTCATACGCTGCTGCTCGATAAACGCATTCAGCAATTCGTCCATGGCATCCATAATAATCTGCTCACCGTGAATATGATACGGACCATGTTGCTCGATCTGCCGGATACCGTGCTCTTTCACATTGCCTGCCACAATCGCGGAAAACGCCCGCCGCAGATCGGCTGCCAGTTCGTGAGGTGGACGCTCGCGGCGTAAATCCAGACTGGCGATATTGTCATGCGTCGGCTGGAAAGGCTGCTGGAAGGTCTGATCAATCGTCAGTGTCCAGTTGAAAAAAATGCATCCTGAATTGCACGCCGGAAATTTTTGACTCGGTTCATCCCTTCCTGCAGGGTTTGCCCCACTTCATGCGGATCATCGATGATGATTTTATAGCGCTCGGTTGCGGCCTCACCCAGTGTCAGCTGCAAAAACCGGTCGATCTGGGCAAAATAATCCGCTGCACTGGCCGGCCCGGTAAACACCAGGGGAAACGGCACGGTGCGATTGGCCGGGTGCAGTAGAATCCCCAGTAAATAAAAAATTTCCTCAGCCGTGCCTACACCGCCCGGAAACACGATCACCCCGTGCCCCAGGCGCACAAAGGCTTCCAGCCGCTTTTCGATATCCGGCATGATAATCAGATGATTAACAATCGGGTTCGGCGGCTCGGCGGAAATAATCCCCGGTTCGGTGATACCAATATAGCGGTTCGGCGAGCGGCGCTGCTTGGCATGGCCAATGGTTGCACCTTTCATCGGGCCTTTCATCGCGCCCGGTCCGCATCCGGTGCAAATATCCAGGGCCCGCAACCCTAATTCATAGCCGACCCGCTTGGTATAGTCGTATTCCGTCCGCGAGATTGAATGACCACCCCAGCACACCACCAGATTCGGATCGATACGGGGTTCAGCAGGCGGGCATTGCGCAGAATCTCGAATACCGCATTGGTGATACCGGCTGAATCCTGCAGTTCAAAATGATCGGTTTCAAGCTGGTTGCCGACATAGACAATATCGCGCACCACAGCGAACAATAATTCGTTCACGCCACGGATAATCCGGCCATCGACAAATGCCCCGGCTGGCGCATTATGCAATTCCAGCCACAAGCCGCGGTCATCCTGCTGCACTTCAATATTGAAATTGGGATAATCGGCATGCGGAGCACGCGGGTCGTCGGCGTAATTGCCGCTGGTCATTACTGCCAGCGCACAACGTTTTAGCATTTCATAAGCACCGCCATGGCTGGCATCACGCAGACGGGCAATTTCGCCACGTGATAACACATCCATATTATCGAACGGTCGCAAGCGGGCGTTAAGGGTAGGTTTGGTCATAATACTGATTACTAGGTTGTGATTTTGATCAGAATTTTTGATCAGCTTTTGTGATCAGGGTTGCAATTGCAGCCGGTACTGAACAGGCCCCGGCAGCAGAGCAGTCGGTTCGCCTCGTATCCAGGCGGTATGGCCGGCACGGTAAAATGGCGATAACGGATGTCCGCTTTGACCACCCGGCATCTGGAAAATCCCCTCTTGCTCGAAACCAGGCGCAATAACCATGCGTTGTGAAGCCCCCTGCCGAATGCCTTGTACACGAGGCATATGGATACCGCCCGGTAAAGGCTCGGCGGGCATATCCAGCCAGTTGCTGAGCCAGGGCATGACCCGACTGAACGGATGTTGCATACGTAAAGTATTGCGTTCGCCCCAGGTACGCTCAGCCAAATCACCGTCACCGCCCAGCTCGCTGATCACCTGATCCGCTGCCGCCAGCAGTAAAGCCTGCCAGTGCGGGAAATCCGGATGCAGATAATGCAGCGGACGAGCCTGCAGCAATTGCCATAACGGGCCTTCAGACTGTTTGATCAGGTGGTAGGCAAAAGTGGGATCATATTGCTGTAGATACGCCTGCAGTGGCGCAAACACCAGTGCCCAGGTCTGCTCCCGAAACGCCCGTACCAGACGATAGCCCACCGCATCGACACTGGCTCGTCCATTCCAGTTCTTGACCAGATCATATAACGGCTGCCGCTGCGGACTCGCTGTCAGCGCCGCATCATCCAGCGTGTTCAGCAACAGGTCACGCCAGCGCTGCAAAAAGATAGCCCGATCATCCAGCTGAATAGCCAGTAAAGCGGCGGCATCAGCCTGATCCAGCGCTATCAATTTATCCCGGATTTGTTGCGCCCGTGCCCCGAGGGCATAGCCACCATCGCCGATTTTAGCCAACGCTGTGCCGTCAACCACCCGCGCATTGGCGGTCCAGATAACACCATCTGGCGGATCAATAATGCGCGGATACTCAGCAGGCTGTAACCAGCCATCCCAATGTGCAGCACCGACCCAGGACACTGGCAAGCGTCCGCTAAAACCAGAACGTCTTGGTATCGGACCGGCAATCGTCCAGCCGATATGGCCTTGTTTATCGGCCACAACGATATTTTGCGCCGGGGTACCGGCCTGGTTGGCAATCTCCAGCGCCTGCGCCACATTGGCAGCGTGTTCTAGTTGCATCAGCCCAAGATCAACCGCCGCTGGAAAATGCGCCACCCAACTTAGCGCATAGCGCCTGTCCTGGCCTGTGTATTCGAGTGGTAAGACCGGCCCCCAACGGGTTTCCAGAATATCCAGCGTAACGGGTTCCGCGTCTTTGACAGCAATTGTCTCGCGGATATGCTGATAAGCCTGTGTACCTTGCGGGGTGAGATAATGCTCGGCATCAATTTGTTCGAGCACGATCCGGTCGCTCCAGTCGCCATAACTATTGGTAAATCCCCAGGCAATGGCACCATTACTGCCCGCCACGATGGCAGGGGTTCCAGGCAAGGTGACTCCGATCAAACGATGTGTTTTGCCGTTCTCATCCCGGTACAGCAAACGGGCGCGATACCAGATATTAGGCACCCGCAATCCCAGATGCATATCATTGGCCAGCAGTGCCACACCATTCGCGGTCAGGCGGCCACTCACCGCCCAGTTATTACTGCCCAGCGGAATATTCTCCGGACGGGGGATACTGTTCAGGCTGGCTGTCGTCAAAGGCAAATTCTGGCTTTGCGCCCGCAAATCGAAGATATCGGCAGATGGTGGCGGTGCCGGCAGGATAGGATCACCTTGCAGCGGTGCATCCCATTGTGTTCCTGGCGGAGTGAAAAACGCCGCGACCGATTCTGGTAAATAGCGGTACAGGGTGTCCAGGGTAGCTTCATAGCGCGCGGTTTCGTCCTGCAAATCCAGATACATGGCGAACACGACCAGGGCAATGTCTTCGGCTCGCCAAGGCAGAGGATCATTGCGCAGTACAGCATATTCAAACGGGACTTGCCCCAGGCTTTGCAAGCCGGCATTGACACCTTCCGTGTAAGCCAGCATCAGCGCATATTCTGTTGCTGAAAGTGTTTCACGCAGGGCTTGTGCACGGCTTCGAAAACGGTGTAAACGGATACGCTGGTCATATTCCAGTGCCGACTCACCGAATATTTCGGCCAATTCACCGGCGGCCGAGCGGCGCAATAAATCCATCTGGAAAAAGCGTTCCTGACCGTGCAAAAATCCCAGCGCACGACTGGCATCCAGCCGGTTGTCAGCCTGAATGCCCGGTACGCCAAGGGCATCGCGTTCGATCGTTACCGGAGCACTCAAGCCATTTAATGTCAGCGTACCCTCCAGCAGGGGCAAACTGGCGCGCAATTGTGCATACAACCAGATAACGACCAGCAATACGCTGAGCACCAAAAATCCCACGATCCAGACCCAGCGCCGTCGAGGTTTGACTCGCGACTTATCCACAGTTCTTATCCACAGTTTGTGTTTATGGGTGCTTCACGCCGTACCAGGCGGTAGTGCACCTGACCGGCGGTTTTATCCCGCAGCACTGTCCAATTGGCAGGCAGTAGCACCGACGAGCGAATTTCGGATTCCAGGTAGATCAGGGCATTGGCAGCCAGGCAGCCACTATTTTCCAGCGCCTGGCAAATGGGATTCAAGTAGTCCTGAGCGAAGGGGGGGTCAAGAAAAACAATATCAAATAAGTCGGGTGCCGCCTGCATAGGTGCGACCTGCTTCAGCCAGCGCTGTGCATCCATCGCGATAACCGCAGCGGCGTCGGTTTGCAGAACGTGCAGGTTTTCGCGCAGCGTTTTACTGGCTCGTGCATCATTTTCCACGAACACGACCCGGGCGGCGCCACGCGACAGGGCTTCGATACCTAAAGCACCGCTGCCAGCGAATAAATCCAGGCAGCGGGCGCCGGTAATAAGAGGGGAAAGCCAGTTAAACAGCGTTTCGCGTACCCGGTCGGGGGTCGGGCGCAAGCCGGGTAAGGCTGGAAAGCGGAGTTTACGACCCCGCCACTGACCACCAATGACCCGTAGTTGCTGGCATGTTCCAGCGCGTTTCATGCCAATATCCCAATAGCACGCGATAAGAAGAAAAGACAGAATGAAAATGTCCGCACAGGGCTGCGCGGTTGTGCTTGGCGTCTAAGCGCCAAGCCTGGCGTTAATGGATGCTACACATCCAGATTTGTGACCAGCAGGGCATTCTGCTCGATAAAATCCCGTCTCGGCTCAACCTGATCGCCCATCAGTGTGGTGAACACTTCGTCAGCAGTGATCGCATCTTCGATACGTACCTGCAACAGACGCCGGGTTTCCGGATCCATGGTAGTTTCCCACAGCTGATCAGGATTCATTTCGCCCAGACCTTTATAGCGTTGCACCCCCAGGCCACGACTGGCTTCCGCCAGTATCCAGTCCATCGCCTGCTCGAAACTGCTGACCGGCTGGGAACGGCCACCGCGGCTGATTTCTGCTCCTTCGTCGAGCAAATCCCGCACCCGCTCACTCAGCTTGGCGATCTTTTGATATTCCGGTGATTCGAAAAACTCCTGAGTCAGCCGGATGTCCTTGTCGTTACCGTGAGTACGCCGGGTGACGACAATCGCGTAATCAGGACGTCCTTCCCGCGCCTGCACTTTGACAGTGTAACTCGAACGCTCACTGCTGCGATTGTTAAGCTGTTCACGGAGTTGATCAGCCCAGGCGTCAAGACTGGGTTCTGACAGCAGTTGCTCACGTGTCATCACGGGTAACTGCGTCAGTAATTTGAGCAGATCGCTGTCGTAACGATTAGCCAGCCGCTGAATCATATTCATTACAGCAATTTGAATCCGGGCCAGATCTTCCAGACCTGGACCGCTCAGCGGGGGAGCATCCGCATTGACGCGCAGGCTGGCACCATCCAGACCGCTGTTTAGCAGGTAAGCGGACAGCTCATGCTCATCCTTGACATAGCTTTCCTGCTTGCCACGCTTGATTTTAAACAGCGGCGGCTGGGCGATATAAATATAGCCGCGCTCGATCAGCTCCGGCATCTGCCGGTAGAAAAACGTGAGCAACAACGTACGAATATGCGAGCCGTCCACATCAGCGTCAGTCATGATGATGACGCGGTGATAGCGCAGCTTGTCTGGATCGAATTCTTCTTTGCCGATACCGCAGCCCAGCGCAGTGATCAGTGTGCCGACTTCTGCCGATGACAGCATCTTGTCGAAACGGGCTTTTTCGACGTTCAGGATTTTACCTTTGAGCGGTAACACTGCCTGAAAACGCCGATCCCGACCTTGTTTGGCCGAGCCGCCGGCGGAATCACCCTCGACGATGAATAGTTCAGACTGGCTGGGATCTTTTTCCTGACAATCGGCCAGTTTGCCAGGCAAACCGGCAATATCCAGAGCCCCTTTACGGCGGGTCATTTCGCGCGCCCGGCGGGCAGCTTCGCGGGCTCGGGCAGCTTCGACGATTTTACCGGTAATCGCACGCGTTTCGGCAGGAAATTCCAGCAAAAACTCCTGCAGGCGCTCGCTCATCACCGACTCCACTGTACCTTTGACTTCGCTGGACACCAGCTTGTCTTTGGTCTGCGAGGAGAACTTGGGATCCGGCACCTTGACTGACAGTACCGCAGTCAGACCTTCACGCGCATCATCACCCGTGGTAGCGACTTTGGCTTTTTTAAGAATACCTTCACCGTCCATGTACTGGTTCAGGGTGCGGGTGAGTGCGCTGCGAAACCCTGCCAGGTGCGTACCACCATCACGCTGGGGAATATTATTGGTGAAGCAGAAAATATTTTCCTGATAGGAATCATTCCACTGCAGCGCTACTTCGACGGCAATACCGTCACGGTCGGTATTGCAATAAAAAACGGTCGGATGAAGCGGGGTTTTATTGCGGTTCAGGTGTTCAACAAACGCACGAATGCCACCCTGATATTCGAACACATCACGCTTGCCGCTGCGCTCGTCAAACAGTTCGATGCGTACACCCGAATTCAGAAACGACAGTTCGCGCAGCCGCTTGGTCAACACATCGTAATGAAATTCGATGTTGGTGAACGTCTTGGCGCTGGGCTTGAAGTGGATTTCCGTACCGGTTTCGGTGGTCTCACCGATGACGCTCAGTTCGCTGGCCGGATCACCAAAACTGTAGTGTTGTTCGTAAATCTTGCCATCGCGCCGAATCACCATCCGCAGGGATTCTGACAGGGCATTGACCACCGACACCCCGACGCCGTGCAAACCACCGGAAACCTTGTAGGAATTGTCGTCGAATTTACCGCCGGCGTGCAGCACGGTCATGATGACTTCAGCCGCCGGACGGCCTTCGCCTTCATGCCAATCGACCGGTATACCGCGGCCATTGTCGACCACGGTAATGGATTCATCGGAATGGATTTTGACCTGGATCGTGTCGCAGTGACCGGCCAGGGCCTCGTCGATGGCATTATCCACCACCTCGAACACCATATGGTGCAGGCCGGTACCGTCGTCGGTATCGCCGATGTACATCCCAGGGCGTTTGCGAACAGCATCCAAACCCTTGAGAACTTTAATATTATCAGACGTGTAGGCTAGCGCTTCGCTCATGAAATCCACTTACCGGTCAAAAAAGCAATTATACCACGTCGCAGCCTGCCTGAACTGCTCCATTCATCAATCGAAAGATATTCGCCTCGGGCCAGGCTGAGATCGGTAAAATATCCGGTTCTATGGCCGTTATCAGCAGTTGCACCGGCTGCTCTGCCAGGCTTTGCATGATGCGCAAGCGTGACTGGCTGTCCAGTTCAGCCGGCAGATCGTCGATCAGCAAGGTGCAGCGACGCCCCTGCCGTTGATAAAACAGGCGGGCCTGCGCCAGTACCAACGCACTGACCAGCAGTTTCTGTTGCCCGCGCGATACACTTTCCGCCACCGCACGACCATCGACACGGAGAATAAAATCCGCCCGCTGCGGGCCGTGGCGAGTATGTCCCTGTTGCCGGTCCAGTACAAAATCACGCCGCAGCACATCCAGCAGCGTCAGATCCTGAGTCCAGCCACGGCGGTACTCCAGGCTCAGTTTGCCCATCCCCAAAATCGACTGTGCCAAAGGCTGTAATTCTGTTAACAGCTCGGTACAAAAAGTCTGGCGCAAGCTGTTCAATTGCTCGCCGGCATTGGCCAGCTCAATATCCCAGGCGCTCACGCCGCGTTCGTCGCCCCGGCGGCCCAAAGCGGAATGGCGCAAGGCTGAATTACGCTGCCGCAAAGCGATATTGAAACGCTGCCATAACGGCCAGAAGGTGGCTTCATTGTGGAACAACCCCCAGTCCAGGAAGCGGCGGCGCAGCTGCGGACCATCATCCAGCAGGCGGTGACTGTCGGGATTAAGCAGCAAAACCGGTAAATGCGCAGCCAGCTCGGCCAGGGAACGGGCCGGCTGCCCGTCCACCCGAATAGTGACAGCCTGTGCACTGCGCTGGATACCGATGGGAATTTGCCGACCGCCGCTATTTACCCAGGCCAGTAAACGGAAGGCTGTCGCCTGATGGTGGATCAGAGGCTTCAGCTGCCGACTGCGAAAGGAACGGGTGCGGCCCAGATAATACAGGGCCTCCAGAATGCTGGTTTTACCGGACGCGTTGGGTCCGGCAATCAGGTTCAGTCCATCGTTCAATTCCAGCCGCGCCTGGCGCAGATTGCGAAAATCCGTGATATCCAGAACGGCTACGGTCATTCCTTTTACTAATCAAACAATTGCTTACAGGCGCATCGGGCTGATGACGTAACGGCTATCCTCGGATTCAGCCTCACGTAACAGGCAACTGCTGTTGGCATCGTTGAAGAAGATTTTTACCAGTTCACCCTGTAAAGCACCCATGGCATCAAGCAGATAGGCAACATTAAAACCAATTTCCAGCGACCCGCCACTGTAATTGACTTCGATTTCCTCTTCAGCCTCTTCCTGTTCCGGATTATTGGCCTGGATGCGTAGCAGCCAGTCTTCCAGATTCAGCCGTACCCCTCTGTTTTCATTAGATAAAATAGAGGCTCGACTAAGTGCTGACCGCAGTTGATTACGATCAGCAACCAGCACCCGTTCGCTTTCCACCGGGATAGCCCGCTGATAATCGGGAAATTTGCCGTCGATCAGTTTGGAAGTAAAGCGGATATCACCCAGGGCAATATGGATATGGCTGCTGCCGAGCTTGATTTCGACGTCACTGTCATCATCCGCCAATAGTCTTGAGAGCTCCTGTACGCCTTTCCTGGGCACGATCACCTGCTGACCCACGTCTACCTCAATATGCGCTGGTTTATCGCTCAGCGCCAGCCTGTGGCCGTCAGTAGCAACTGCTCGCAGGGTGTTGTCACCGACTTCAAACAATAAGCCGTTCAGGTAGTAGCGGACATCCTGCTGAGCCATGGCAAACTGGGTGGCTTCGATCAGTGCTTTCAGGTCACGCTGGCGCAGGGTAATACTGCCTTGCACGTCGAATGACTCCAGCGTCGGCATGTCCTCCACCGGCAAAGTAGCCAGGGCAAACCGGCTGCGACCACTGCGCAGTTGGGCTTTAGCACCTTCGACGGTCACCGAGACCTGCTCACCTTCCGGCAAGGCCCGCAGGATATCCAGCAGTTTCCGGGCCGGCAGTGTTGCCTTGCCATCGTCTATCGCCAGCAGGTTATCCCAGGCGGATAGTTCCACTTCCAGATCAGTGGCGGTAAACAACAACTTGCTGTCTTCAGCAATGACCAGCACATTCGACAGGATCGGCAAAGTCTGCCGGCGTTCCACAACGCCGATTACATGTTGCAGCAGAGCGAGTAACTGCTCGCGTTGCGTTTCGAGTTTCATTGCACTTATAGCCTCGTAAATTTTCCCAAAGTATCCGTATCTGAATGGCCAGTGATTTCTGACTGGCCAAAACCTCCACCAGATCCTGAACAGGGTGTAAAGGTCACTCGCTGGATTTTGTGCTGTCAGCACATGTCCATCCAGGAGCGCTGTTAATTAATATATATACTTATATATATACTTATTATTATTAAGCAGAGGGTTTTCTGTGGATAACTTTTCTGTATTCATTAATAATCAATAGCTTAATATGTGTTTTACCTGTGGATAAGTCTGTGGATAAGCTGTGGATAAGTTGTGGATAAGTCGGGAGGGAAAAGTTATCCACATTTTATCCACAGACTTATCCACAGGAAAACCCCTAGTTATCCACAATTTTATCCACAGGCATGTTAAGCGCATGATTATACTAGGTTATGTCGATAAAGTGATCATCAGATTAGTAAAATCCTCACGAATGGTTTCATCGCTCTGCTGGAGTTCTTTTACCTTTCTGATCGCATGTAAAACAGTCGTATGATCCCGTCCACCGAACGCTTCTCCGATCTCCGGCAGGCTGTGGCTTGTCAAATCTTTTGCCAGCGCCATAGCGATCTGACGGGGGCGGGAAAAAGCCCGCAATCGACTGTTCGAACATAAATCCGAGACCCGGATTTTGTAATAGTCCGCCACAGTTTTCTGGATATTTTCTATCGTGACCAGCTTATCGTGCAGCACCAGCAGATCGCTTAACGCCTCTTTGGTGAAGGTTAAGGTGATCTGCTTGCCGGTAAACTGGGAGTTGGCATGGACACGGCGCAGCGCGCCTTCCAGCTCACGCACATTGGACCGAATGCGCTGGGCGATGAAAAAAGCGACTTCGTCCGGCAAGTGAATATTGGCCTGCTGGGCTTTTTTCATCAGGATCGCGACCCGGGTTTCCAGTTCCGGCGGCTCGATAGCCACGGTCAAACCCCAGCCAAAGCGGGACTTGAGCCGCTCTTCCACACCGTTAACTTCACGCGGATAGCGGTCACAGGTCAAAATAACCTGCTGGCGACCTTCCAATAAATTATTAAAAGTATGAAAAAACTCCTCTTGTGAGCGCTCCTTGCCCGCGAAAAACTGAATATCGTCGATTAACAAGGCGTCCAACGAACGATAATACTGTTTAAAGTCGTTGATCGAGTTGTGCTGCAAAGCCCGCACCATATCGGCGACAAAATGCTCGGAATGCAGATAAGCGATCTTTGCTTCCGGATTGCGGGTACGGATGGTATTGCCCACGGCATGCATCAAATGGGTTTTACCCAGCCCCGTACCGCCGTAGATACATAATGGGTTATAGGCTTTGCCTGGATTCTGGGTGACTTGCAGGCAAGCAGCCCGGGCCAGCTGGTTGGATTTTCCCTCAACAAAGTTGTCAAAAGTAAAGTCAGGGTTTAAATTACTGCTTTTAGGCGTATTTTCAGATGGGACTTCGACCAGCAGCGGTTTTTTCGTCGTACTGGGAGAGATCGGATTGGCGGCCGCTTCAGCTGCTGCTGACTCGCGCATAGCTGTTTGCCGGCTGCTGCCGATTTCCAGCAAGACATGAATGCCATGACTGGGAAAACGTTTTGCAAGCGCGGTTCGGATATGTTCCAGATGATGACCTTTTACCCAATCCAGTACAAAACGATTGGGTGCCAGCAGGCGCAGCTGGTCTTCTCCCTCGATCGCATGCAGTGGTCGAATCCAGGTATTCAGTTGTTGCTCGGAGAGATCTTGTTCCAATAATTCCAAGCAAGATTTCCAGATGGATTGCTCCACTCCAGGCTCCCGGATGACGTGCTAAAGATGACAGATTCTAGGGTTATTCACAGATGTTATCCACAACTGATCATTATGCGGCAAATTTGCATTGACGACAGGTCTTGACAGCGTACGGGGTAACGATTAAGTTTGCCGGTCTTTGTCTTTTCACCAGCCAGCTAATATTTAGCTGGCATGTTAGATACACGTTGTATCTGTTATATCTGTATCAAAGGTATAGAAAATGAAACGCACTTTTCAACCCAGTAATTTGCATCGCAAACGCACCCACGGCTTTCGTGCCCGTATGGCGACCAAAGGCGGTCGCGCAGTGATTAAGGCACGTCGTGCCAAAGGGCGTGTGCGGCTTACGCCTTGACGGAGTGAGTAATGCGCGCTTTCCCCGGCGCGCGCGCTTACTGAGTAAAGCGGATTTTGACCGTGTTTTCAGACAAGCGGCTAAATCCGGTGACCGTTATTTTACCGTACTGTATCTGCCCAATGGGCTCGGTCATGCCCGTTTGGGCTTAGCGATATCCCGTAAAGCCGCGCGTTCCGCCGTTGTGCGAAATCGTATCAAGCGGATGATCCGGGAGCGTTTCCGTTTAAACCAGCATTGCTTGTCGCCTTTGGATATCGTGGTGATAGCCCGCCCGCAACTCGCCGGGGAAGATCCGGTCGCTTTATGCCATTCCATCGAACGGCATTGGCGCAGATTAGTCTCCAGAATAGACCCAAACGCATCATGATAAGTAAGGTTTTGCTCGCGCCGATACTTTTTTACCGCTGGTTTATCCGGCCGGTACTGGGTAACCATTGCCGATTTTACCCGAGCTGTTCACAATACGCGCTCGAAGCCATCGATAAACACGGTAGTGCCAAAGGCTCCTGGCTGGCGCTGAGACGCATTTTGCGCTGCCACCCCTGGCATGCCGGCGGGGTCGACCCGGTGCCCGACGTTCACCAACCTGGAATTCAACAAGATACTCGCTGATGGAAAATCAACGCCTTATTTTAGTTATCGCGCTCGGCTTGGTGCTGTTCCTGATCTGGCAAGCCTGGATGGAAGAGCAAATGGCGCTTAATCCACCACCAGCCCAGACTTCACTTAGCACACCATCCGCCACCGCACCGGATAGCCCGGGCCAATCTGGTACTGGCCCGGTCGCCGGCGACGTGCCTCTGGCACCAGGCGCTACTGCAGCCAGCGCTGTACCCAGCACACCTGCTACTGGCACCAGCCAGCGCATCAAAGTGATCACCGATCAGTATGTCGCCGAGATCGATACGCGCGGCGGCAGTTTAGTGCATGCCGGTCTGCTCCAGTACCCGGAATCGCTGCAGCAGCCAGACCAGCCGTTTGCTCTGCTGAGCGATAACCCGGTCAATTTATTTATTGCTGAGTCCGGCTTGCAGGCCACCGCGGGCATAGCACCTGGGCGTGACCAGGTTTTCCAGGCCGCGCAAACCGAATACAAACTGGCAGACGGTCAGAATTCACTGGAAGTACCGCTGAGCTGGAGCGATGAATCCGGTCTCACGATCACCAAAATCTACACGTTCCATCGTGACCGCTTCACCATTGATGTGGTGCACCGGATCGAAAACAGCAGTGACGCCGAGTGGCGTGGCAGCCAGTACCGGGAGCTGGTGCGACGGCCGCCGAATGAATCGCGTGGCCTGGGCGCTGTGTATACCTATACCGGTGGTGTCATTTCTACCCCCGAGCAAAAATACGAGAAGATTGATTTTGGCGACATGGCTGAAACTAATCTGGATCTGGACGTTGCCGGCGGCTGGATTGCAATGATCCAACACTATTTTCTCGGTGCCTGGATTCCGGCGCAGGACGAACTCAATAAATTTTACAGCCGGGCTCTGGGCGATGGCCGTTATCGTCTGGGTATGGTCAGCGCGGAGCAGACTGTCGCGGCAGGACAGACCGGAACATTTGCCACCCAGCTGTATGTCGGCCCCAAAATCCAGGAACGCCTGGAAGGTCTGGCACCCAATCTCAGCCGTACGGTTGATTACGGCTGGCTGTGGTTTATCGCCGAACCGCTGTTTGTCATCCTGAAATGGCTGCACGGCCTGCTCGGCAACTGGGGTTGGTCGATTATCCTGCTGACCGTCATGATTAAAGCGGTGTTTTTCAAGCTGTCCGAAACCAGTTACCGCTCCATGGCCAATATGCGCAAGCTGGCACCCAAGCTGCAGCAGATGAAAGAGCGTTACGGCGATGATCGCGCCAAGCTCAATCAGGCAATGATGGAGATGTATAAGAAGGAGAAGATCAATCCCTTGGGCGGCTGTCTGCCCATACTGGTGCAGATCCCGGTTTTTATCGCGCTGTACTGGATGTTGCTGGAAAGCGTCGAGTTGCGTCAGGCACCGTGGCTGGGCTGGATTCAGGATTTGTCCACCAAAGATCCGTATTACATCCTGCCGCTGATCATGGGCGTCAGTATGTTTATCCAGCAAAGACTCAATCCTACGCCGCCCGATCCCATCCAGGCCAAAGTCATGATGGCGCTGCCGGTGGTGTTTACTTTCTTCTTCCTGTGGTTTCCGTCCGGACTGGTACTGTACTGGGTAGTCAATAACGTGCTGTCGATTACGCAGCAATACATCATTACCAAACGGGTGGAGGCCGGTACGGCCAAAACTTGAGGAGGTCTGCCTCCCCGGCCATGAAACCGTACTCAAGACTCTACTGAGAAGGCGATGACAACAGACACCATCGCCGCCATAGCCACCCCGCCTGGGCGGGGTGGTATCGGAATAGTACGGGTTTCGGGGCCGGCCACACCTGCTATTGCCAGCGTTTTATGCGGTGCATTGCCGCGTCCCCGTTACGCTGAATTGCGCGCCTTTCGGGCCGCAGATGACACGGTTATCGATCAGGGTATCGCCCTGTTTTTCCCCGCACCACATTCTTTTACCGGCGAGCCCGTGCTGGAACTGCAAGGGCATGGCGGACCGGTCGTTATGGATATGCTGCTGGCCCGGGTGCTGGAACTGGGCGCACGGCTGGCCCGACCAGGAGAATTCACCGAACGGGCGTTTCTTAACGAGAAACTGGATTTAGCCCAGGCCGAAGCAGTCGCCGATCTGATCGAAGCCAGCACTGCTGCGGCTGCCCGTGCTGCGATGGGCTCTTTGCAGGGCGTGTTCTCGCAACAGGTCAACGCGCTGGTTGAAGGCTTAATCCAGTTACGTTTGTATGTGGAATCCGCTATCGATTTTCCGGAAGAGGAAATCGATTTCCTGTCTGATGGTCATGTCGCAACCCAACTGGGTGGATTACAAAGCCAGCTGCGCCGGTTATTGAATGAGGCCGGGCAGGGTCAGCTGCTGCGTGACGGTATGAGTATTGTTATCGCCGGGCAGCCGAATGCGGGTAAATCCAGCCTGCTGAATCAACTGGCTGGCCGCGACAGCGCGATAGTTACCGCTATCCCCGGCACCACCCGCGATGTCCTGCGCGAATATATCGATATTGATGGTATGCCACTGCGCATTATTGACACCGCCGGTCTGCGCGAGAGCAGTGATCTGGTCGAGCAGGAAGGTATTCGCCGCGCCTGGCGTGAAATTGAAACAGCAGACCGGGTTTTGCTGGTCATCGACAGTCGGGACGGTATGACTACTGAAGATCAGGCTATCCGGGCGCGTTTGCCCGCATCAGTGCCACTCACGCTGATTCTTAACAAAATTGATTTAAGCCAGGAAACACCGGGTGAGCAGACCGGCGACTGGGGGCCAGTCATCAAATTATCTGCCAAGACCGGCACTGGTCTGGATGTATTGCGGCAGCATCTGAAAGCCTGTATGGGCTATCAGGCCAGTGGCGAAGGCGCGTTCATTGCCCGTCGCCGGCATCTGGACGCACTGCGCCGCGCCGCCGAACAGCTGGCCAATGCGCAGGTGCAACTGGAGCAGTATCAGGCCGGTGAACTGGTCGCAGAAGAGCTGCGACTGGCCCAGAATCACCTGAGCGAAATCACCGGCGAATTCACCAGTGACGATCTACTGGGGCGCATTTTCAGCAGTTTTTGTATCGGCAAATAAAATAGCGAAACCCTGCTCCTTTTCAAACACACCAAATTTACAGTGTTGTTTTAAGGGGAGGTATTCCAGATTTATCCTCTACTGAGCAGCAAGACCACAGCATCCCCGCCATCTGGCCGGATGCTGTTATCGTACTGCCAGCCCAGCCGGTCCGTCAGCTTTTTTGTTAACTGCAGACCCAGCCCGAAGCCCAGATCCCCGGTCGATTCCGATTCCGATTGCTGTGCCAGCCGGTTTGATATTTTTATCTGATGGCCCTGCTGGGAAATGCATACCTCGCCCTCCCAGGTATGCTGGAAGGCATTACGCAGCAGGTTACTCAAAACAATGCGGGCGGCTGTCTCCGGCAGTGTGCAGGTGCAGGGTTCAGTTTGTACCGAGAGCCGGACGGTTTTGCCGTCCAGCAGGTATTTCAGCTCAGTGACCAGATGCTGTACCAGCCGATCCAGCCGGACCTCGGTTTGGGGCAGGTTTTCGTTGTCATCCCGGCTCAGCCAGAGCAGGGTTTCGGTCAGATACTTCATGGTCTGGCTGGCGCGATCAATGCGTTCCAGCACGGCGGTTTCCCTGGGGTCTTGCCGGGTCTCCGGCTGCCGGCTTTTCAATTTATGCAATAGCTCGATATTACTTCGAATCACGCTGATGGGAGTGCGCAGTTCATGACTGCTATGGCGCAGGAAGGCCTGTTCCCGCTCCAGTCCCTGCTGCACCGAGATCAGGCCGCTGCGTACCAGCTCAGCAAAGTCGTTCAGATCCCGAAAGCCAAAATCCGGTACCGGTTCTACCAGGGTTTTTTCGTTCAGACTTCTGGCCCAGTTGCCGAGTCTGGAAATCGGGTAGGACGCCTTGCGAAACAGCCACCAGGCCACCAGACCCACGGCCAGTGCGGTAGCCAGACCTATCATCAACAGCGTCGTCAGCGAACTCCGGGCGTTGTCTCTCACCATGTCCGATACCTGCTCCGGCGAGATATAGAAACTGACGTAACGTTGCCCCTCCGGTATTGCTGTGCCGAGGTAAAAAATCAGTTTGTCAGGCCGGCCAGCCTGGGTTTCGACTCTGGTTTTATGGAGTACGCTGTTTAGGGGAGGCGGTTTGGCAATCGTGTCCCGGATGAACGCCGGTTGGTCCTCCCACTGTCGGGTTACCGAATAGCCTTGCAATGCGCTGTTCCGGTACAGCTCCTCATTATTGAGCGGAAGGCTGGCGGCACGAACCAGATTATCGGCGACAATGGTGTCCATGCCCCCCATAAAATACCGGGCAGACAACATGCTGTAGCCAACCACCAGCACCAGGGTAATGGTGATAAACGCCAGGATCAGCGATCCCTTCAGGCTGAGATTAAGCTTCATTATCACCTTCTTGCAGGGCAAAACCGAAACCGGGCACAGTGTGCAGCAATGGGAACGGGAAACCGGCATCCACGGCTTTGCGCAAATGATGCATATGTACCTTGAGAGCGTTGCTGTCGGGGATGCCATCGCCCCAGACCGCGCTTTCCAGCTTTTGCCGGGGAACGGCCGCGGGCGCTTCCCGCAGCAGGGTTTCCAGCAATCGCCAGCCGGTAGGCGAGATTTTCAGGGGCTGACCGGCACGGGTGACTTCGTGCCGGGTCAGATCCATTACCAGCTCACCGTGGCGCAGAATCCGGGCCTGGCCGCTGCGCCGGCGGGTCAGTGCCTGTACCCGTACTACCAGTTCTTCCAGCTCAAAAGGCTTGACCAGAAAGTCATCGGTGCCGGAACGGAAACCGTCCAGTTTGTCCTGCAGTCCGTCCCGGGCGGTAAGCATCAACACGGGGATATCGTGGCCCTGATCACGGATGGTGTGACACAGGGTCAGGCCATCCAGCCGGGGCAGATTAAGGTCCAGCAGCAGGGCGTCGTAGTCGTGTTCCTGCAGGAGTTGCAGCCCGTGCACACCGTTACTGGCATGATCACAGTGGATATTTTCGAGCTCCAGGTACTGCACCACAGTAGCGGCCAGATCATGGTCATCTTCCACCAGCAACACATCTAGCATGGTTCAGGTTCTCCTCGGGTTGCAGGTTTCAGTCGTTTCAGGCGGATTGCGATATCCTCCTGGATGGTGATCAGTGAGGGTATCAGGATCAGGGTAATCACGGTGGCGAACAGAATGCCATAACCCAGGGAGACGGCTGCCGGAATCAGAAACTGGGCCTGTCGGGATGTTTCGCTGAGCAGCGGTGCAAGCCCGGCAAAAGTGGTGACCGAAGTCAGCAGCACCGGGCGCAAACGACCGGTACAGGCAGTAATAATAGCCTGCTTCCGGCTCCGGGTTTGCCTGGATTCCTCGTTGTACTGGCTGACCAGCAACAGGCTGTCATTCACCACCACACCACTGAGCGCAATAACCCCGTTCAGAGACAGTATGCTCAGTGACAAATCATTCAGCCAGTGGCCGAGAATAGCACCCACAATGCCGAACGGGATGGCCGTCATGATCACCACCGGCTGGATATAGGACTGCAGCGGAATCGCCAGCAGCATATAGATGGCGAGCATAGCCAGTATGAACATGCTGACCATGGATGATGAGGTTTCCTGCTGCTGTTCCGCCTCGCCGGCAAATGTGATATCCAGCCCCGGATGCTGCTGCATCAGGTCAGCGGCAATGGTCAGTTGCAGGTTGCGAACCAGTTCGGTGACCGACTGGCTATCCTTGTCCACGTCCCCGGTAATGTAGACCGCCCGTTTGCTGTCAATACGGGTAATGCTGTCTCTGGAAAAGCCGTAGGATGCGCTGGCAACTGTGGATAGCGGAACTACAGCCCCGGCAGGCGTGCGGACATTGGCATTCATCACGCTGGCGGCGCTGGCACGATCGGACTCGGATAGCGAACCTTCACTTCCACCTCGTCACTGCCACGCTGGTAGCGCTGGACCACCTGACCGCTGAAAGCCTGATAGACCTGGGTCGCCAGTTCATCGGTGGTCATGCCCAGCGCCTTGCCCTGTTCAGTCAGTTGCAGATTCAGCTGGGGCTGGGTGGGGGTCAGGTTGTCATCCAGCCCGCTGACCGCAGGAAGGCCCTGCAGGTGTTTCTTCAGGTCGGCACCGGCCTGGTAGAGGACATCATCATCGCTTGAGCGCAGTTCGATCCGCAGGGCATCCACCATCCTGCGGGCACTTTGCACGCTCAGCGTTTTTACCCCTTCCGGAAGCCCGGCCTGCTGTCGCCACAGACGGGTAAACTGGTCCAGGGTATAGGAGAATCTGTCAGTCAGCTCCACGGTGACAGAACCGCTTTGATCGGCCTCGGAAACCACCTGCAGGTTGGCAATGGCCAGCTCTTCGGCACCGGATTTCTCCCGCAAGACCTGGTCTGTTGCATAGGCCCTGGACTCCAGCAGACGCAGGGCATTATGGGTCAGGCCATAGCTGGCATCCTTGTGCATGGTCACACTAGCGGTCACCGTCTGGCCGGGTACGTCCGGGAAAAAACTCATGCGTACCGTACCGTTAAAAGGCATAGCGATCACTAATACCATGATACCGATGCCGAACAATACCACGGCATAGCGGTGAATAATGGCCTGTCCGATGACCGGTGTGTAGACCCGGCGATTGAACCAGGACAGGGCTGCATCTGCCGCATTCTGTATTTTCTGCCAGCCGGTCGTGAACCAGTGGCTGCGTTTGCCGTTCCGCTGCGTATTCAGATGGGCAAGATGGGCCGGCAGGATCAGCTTGGATTCCACGACCGACAGCAGCAGGCAGATAGCAACCACTAAGGCGAACTGGGCATACAACTCCCCCAGCATGCCGCTGATCTGCGATAAGGACGCAAAAGCCGCGACGGTGGTAAACACACCAAACAGCGTAGGCACGGCCACTTTCAGCGTACCGCGCACGGTGTTGGCCAGGGTATCGCCATACTTCTCTCGGGTGGCATAGACGCTTTCACCCACCACCACCGCGTCGTCGACTACGATCCCCAGCGCCATGATAAAGCCGAAAGTAGTGAACTCGTTCAGAGACAGGTCGGCAAAGCTCGAACCCATAAAAAACAGCGTGCCGAAGAAAATAAACGGCAGGCCCATGGCCACCCAGAAGGCTACCGTCAGGTTCAGAAAAACCGCCAGCAGCAGAAATACCAGCGCGATCCCCATCACGGCATTCTTTACCAGTAATGACAAGCGGCTGATAATGTTTTCGCTGCTGTCATTCCAGCTTGCCAGTTCGACACCGTCAGGCAGAGAGCCGTTGACGTGCCATTGTTCGACGACCTGTTCGGTGGCTTCCACGGAGCGAATGACATCGTCGTCACCGGTACTGATCACTTCCAGCGCCAGGCTCTCATGACCATCAAAACGGGACAGCACCGGCGTGGTGTCATCGAAGGTGTCACGGATGCTTGCAACATCCCCCAGCGTCACGGTGCCATGATCCGCACTGGTGATTAGCGGAATCCTGGCAAACTCGGTCGCGTAGTAGGCCTGCTCCGAGGCTTTGAGCTGCAGGTACAGGCGTTCGTCCCGAAGGATTGCGGTGGCGGTGTTGGAAGAAAACTGGTTGATGGCATCCTGTACATCGGCCAGGGACAGACCAAAAGCCTGCAGACGTACTTCATCGATTTCCACCGACATCACCGGATCAACCCAGCCGGAGTATTCCACACTATTGATATCCGACTGTGCCAGCAGGTCGGCTTTCAGCCGCTCGCCCAGTTGCTGCAAGGTATGTCGGCCAACATCACCATACAGCTGCAGGGTAATGGCGTGCGCTTCCCGCAGTTTTTTCTCCACGATGGGATTCTCGGCATCGGCCGGAAAATTGGAGATGGCATCCACCTCGTTTTTAACGTCCCGCAGCAGGGTATCCATGTCGTAATCAGACTGGCGTTCAACCTCGACCGTTACCCCTTTGCTGTTGGAGGTGCTGGTGATGGACTTGATACCGGTGACCCCTTCCAGGGCATCCTCGATTTTTATAGCGACGCCTTCCTCGCTCTGCTGGGCAGAGCCGCTGAGGTAAGTGACCGAGACCGACAGACTGCGTGGCTCTGCCTCCGGAAAAGCTTCCTTGCGCAGGTCACCCACGGTTAGCAGGCCGGCTAAAATTATCATTATCAACAGCAGATTGGCAGCGACCGGATTGTTGGCAAACCAGGGGATAATGCCGCTCAGTTTACTCTGGTCAGTCATGAAGCTGCTCCTGCACAGGTTGCACTTTCATCCCTTCGCTGTAGTTACTCAGGGGCTGGATGACCACCTGGGCTGTAGCGGCGGTATTTTCCGGTGGTTCGAGGTAAATGTATTGCTGGTCCAGGAAGCGGATCTTCGCCGGATGGGCGGCAAGCAGCTTGTTCTCGTCCACGGTCCAGATCTCGCCGCGCTGACTCAGCGCCGACGCTGGCAGTTGCCAGAGGCCGTCCACCGCCCGACCGGGGATGGTAGCCTGCAGGAAGGTGCCCGGATACAGCGGCGGCTCCTGTTGCAAGGGCTTAGCTACAGCCACGATCAGAGACCGTTGCCGGGTTTCACTATTCAGGTTTTTTTCGGTACGAATGGCCGTACCGGACCAGCGCTGGCCGGTTTCCACCTGGAGCAGTTCCACCTCATAATCCCCGGACACCAGTTCACTTTCTGCCGGCAGGGCGGACCAGTCTGCCGCTGATAATGGAATGCTGATTTCCACCACGTCAGTGCTCATCAGCTGGCCAATTTCGCTGCCGGCCTGGACATAACTGCCGGGGGCAATAGCGCGACTGATCACAAGGGCATCGAAAGGGGCCTCGATCCGGGTACTGGCCAGGTTTTCCTGCGCTGCTGCGACCGCTTGTGTCGCACTGTCCAGGGCTGATTTGGCGGCTGCCAGCTGGGGTTCGTGCAGCACCAGGGGCGACAAGGGATCACCTTTCAGACCGGATGATGCCCATTCTTGTTTGGCCTGCTGATATTCCTGTTGCTCTTCCAGATAGCTGACCCTGGCGCTGGCTTCGGTATTCCGGGCAGCGGCCAGCTCTGCCTGCCACTGGCTGTCTTCCAAAGTAGCCAGAACTTGACCTTTGCTAATCAGACGACCCGTTTCGAAATGGTCGTCGATGGCGCTCACCTGGCCGCTGATGCGACTGCTCAAGGTCAGCTCAAAACGGGTTTCGGCGCTGCCTACACCTTCAATATGTGCCTGGTGCGTGCCGGCAGTGACTTCCAGTACGGCAACCGTTGGCACCTGGACGGCCTGGGCCTGTGCTGTTGACGCCATGGCGGCCTGATTTGCAGCCATGCGAACATGGTTGAAAATAAATGCAGCCGCCAATGAAAAAACAGCCAGCAAAAAGACTATTCGGCGAAGGTTTTTACGGCTCATGCGGGTACTCCCAGCCCCAGGGCCAGTGCCAGGGTGATGCGGTTATCCAGGCGGTTGTACGTGAGGGTATCGAGCTGGGCTTCCAGGTCGTAGGTCTGCTGTTGCACAATCAACAGTTCCAGAATAGTGGTGTTACCGGCCCGGTATTTGTCCTGGTAGCGGCTCAGAGTCAGTTGTGCTTTTTCCAGAGCCTGACGGATATAGGCCTGCCGGTCAGTCAGTGCCAGCTCGCGGGCCAGCGCGTTTCGAACTTCTTCGACGGCCGTCAGCATTGTTTCCCGATACTTTTGATACTGGATGGCGGTTTCCAGCTCGGCGATCTCCGCCGCCGCTTTCAGCTTGCCGCCCTGAAACAGGGGTGCTGTCAGCTGGCCGAGCAGCGACCATACCGGATCGGTCAGCAACGCCTCGGCAGGCGAGTCAGCCATATCTTCCAGGGCGGCCTGCAAATTGATACTGGGCAACAGTTCCTTATAGGCGACGCTGGCGCTGTAATCGGCAGCCGCAATGGCGTACCAGGCGGATTGCAGATCCGGGCGGCGGGCCAGGGTTTGTTCCGGCAACTCTGCCAGCGGGCGTACCACCTGTGGATAAGCGTCCGGCACCTTGTAGCGGTCATCGTCCACCCGCCCCAGCAGCGTGTTCAGTGTCCGTTCCCCCTGCTCAATGGCTTGCTCCAACTCCCGCACCGAGGCCTGGGTGCTGAATGTGGCGCTGCGGGCGCTGTCCAGATCATCCAGCGAGCCAAGTCCGCGCTGATAGCGTTGCAGAATCAGCTGTTCGTTCAATGCCAGAGTGGCCAGACGTCGCTGCTCAATCGCCAGTGAGCGCTTTTGCGCGACCAGATCGAGCCAGCTGCTCATCACCTCGGCGGCCAGGGTATCCCGGGCCGCCTGATAAGTGGCCCGTTGCTGGAAGGCGGTTTGTTCCGCAGCGTTGATGCCGTCTTCAATCTGTTGCCACAAATCCAGCTGCCAGCTCAGGCTGACGGCCCCGGTGTATTGGCTGTCCGAGTCCTCGGTATCGCCACCACTGAAATCTGCGGACAGCGCCGGATAGCGGTCGCCACTACTCTGGCGCAGTCCGGCCCGGCTTTGTTCCAGTACCAGCAGGGTTTGCTGTAAACCGGGATTGTTGCTCAAAGCTTCTGTCACCAGAGTTTGCAGCTCCGGGCTGTCGATCAGGTCGGTCAGTCTGACCGTGGACGCAGGTACTATGATGTCGCCCTGCCAGACTGGAACTTCCTTGGGTAAATCACTGGCCTGTGCCAGATAATCCTGTTGTCCACCTGTGGTCGCGCAACCAGCTAGTAGGGCCAGGGCAAGTACCGGTAATGAAAAGTAATAGGTTTGCATCAGAGTCCTGTCAGAAGCAAAGTTGTTCGAATCAAGTTTGCGGACAGGATAGGGAGAGGAGGGTTAAGAGGGGGTTAAATGGTTAGGCGGGGTTGGGCAGGTTTTGTTTTTATCCTCTGTGGCGATTTAGTGTTAATTCATGAAGGGGAGAAATATACCCGTCAGATCAATCTATCCAAGAATAAACTGAGCTTTTAGTCTGTTCAGAAGTTGAATTTCATCTGATGACACTGGCAGAAAATGATCCTTCCGAGTCTTTACCCACTCTGACAACTCATCGTCACCCTCGGTGATCTCATCATAGATAGTGCTGATACTGGCTAATGCAGAGGCGGCGTACTGCCGATCTAGCCAATCCCAGTAAGCTGGGCAGAAGCTCATTTGATAATGCAAATTCTTGGCCTGGATGTAGGTATTGGCGTCCAGCAAATACATCAAATCCCGAGTTCCTTGGCGTAAACAGCAATCTTGTGGGGCTTCATATTCAACAGATTTCCTGCATCCCGAAGGAGTACTCGTCCACTCAGAGCTTCACTCACCAAAGCCTTGGAAAAAGTTTCGCTGATTTGCCCCTTCCGAGCCTGGTAATAAGTTGGACCTCCCTGGGATTTCTCCTTTTTTCGGTATTGCTCAAGAAGTTCGTCCACATATCCCCGGTAATCATCAAGGCTGATATTTCCAAGCGAAAGAGCACGTCTTGCGATTACCCATGTACTGACCCGAAAATGGGCTTCCAGAACCGACAGGTTGTCTTTCCAGTTTTCGGTTTCCTGCCAGTAGGCTTTGAATTCCACTTCGGGAACCAGAAATTCCGCAGCAACGGCGTTACAGAAAACTTCTTCCTTTCGATGGGTGTCAGGGCTTGCGTCGGAAATTCCACTCTTGCCGATCCAAATATGAGCCAGTTCATGGATCAAGGTAAATAGCCGGGCACTTGGAACATCTGCTTGGTTGATAAATATTACCGGTGCGAGTGGATCGGAAATTGCGAATCCCCGGAATTCTTGTACAGACAGGAGACGTGTGTGATGACGAATAAATCCCTGACGCATTACCAAGATACTGGTGTCTTCAATTTTTCGAATCAAAAGTCGCAGATAGTCGTCCCAAGTGCCCCTCTTGGGATGAGGCGGAAGGCCAAGAACCCGGCGCATATCCTGGACGACTTCCGCAATGCAGGAATCTACAGAAAAGCGTCCAACATGGGGATTACGCTTTATACCTTGATCCCTGAGATATTCTGCGTACCACTCCTGTCGCCTCAGTATGGTCTGAGCTATCTCTATAAGCTCGGGCGATGGGCGATTTGGATGTCTTCCACTAACCGTCCTGAGATCGGGCAAGGGTAAGTTTTCTTCTGGAGGGTGTTTTAGATACAGGTATCCAAACGGAATGTGTGTCTTGGACGCAAAATTCTGCGCCTGTTTGAAGGTGGGGGGCTGTTCTCCACTCTCCCAGGCTTCGATCTTATCTTCTGTAACCTTCAGCTTGGATGCCAGTGCAGGCACACTGAGCTGTGCCCGTTCGCGGGCCCAGTTCAGGATATCTGGATTGATTCTGGCATAAGCGGTAGCCATGATATGATGTACTGCTCGTGAATAAAGTTAGCAAGAACTTAGTGTAAGCTTAGATGCTGCAGTAGCCAACAGGTGTTGTGCGTCTGAAGGTAATGGGCTTTAAGACCGGAACCGATATCTTGAAGCAGGCCTGCAGATGTGGTTCTCATTGGCAGACTCCAGCAGAAACACTTTGAATGCCTGCCAGATCGGGCTGCGATAGCGCTCGGGGTGCCACACCAGTGAAAAGTCCCGTGTCAGATGCAGCGGGCTTGGCAATTCCACCATTTCCCCGCGCGCCAGCTCGCCGGCTACGCTGAGACGCGACAGGCAGGTCAGGCCGAACCCCGCGCGCACGGCCTGTTTGATGGCTTCATGCTGGCCCAGCTCCATGCGCATCCGCAGCCGTGCTACGTGCTGACGAACCGCCGCTTCGAAAATCGCACGGGTGCCGGAGCCTTTTTCCCGCAGAATCCAGTCCGCTTCCTGCAGGTCGTGCTTGCTGAGCATGTTGACGCCTGCCAGTTTGTGAGTCGGCGCGCAGACGATAACGAGTTCATCCTGCTGCCAGACTTCGCTGGTCAGATGCGGATCGGTACATTGACCTTCGATTAGCCCGAGATCAGCCTGGAAATGCAGCAGATCCTCCATGACCTGCTGGGTGTTGCGCAGCCGTAGTTGCAGATCGACACCGGGGTGGAGCTCGCTGAATTTCCCGGCCAGCATTGGCAGCAGATAAGTCCCCACTGTTGCGCTGGCCGAGACGTGCAACTGTCCTTTCAGCGCGCCGGCAGGTTCCTGCGCAGCATCGATCAGCGCAGCCAGTCCGTCCAGCAGCTGTTCGGCATCCGGCAGCAGACGCCGCCCGACATCATTGAGTTCAAGACGTCGTCCCAAACGCTCGAACAGCAGCACGCCCAATTGCCGCTCCAGGTCGCTTAAGGATTGGCTGGTGGCCGACTGGGAAAGATGCAGGCGTTGCGCCGCTGCACTGACAGAACCACCCCGTGCGACATGTACAAACACTTCGAGTTGTCGAAAGGTCACTTTGGAAGTCATATCGGTTTTACTGAACAGTCATATTGTCATTACCCAGTATCTCAGTTCCTTATTCCTGAATAGTCTATGCATATAACAAAATATGCAAAGGCATCGTGAACTATGTGGAAAGGTCTTGGTATTTGCGCAGCGTTAACCTTGGGCGGCTTCGGCATCGCGCACCTGCCCATCATTCAAAGCAGTGGCGTCAGCCCCCTGGTTTTCGCACTCTTGCTGGGTCTGGTGGTGGGCAACCTGCCGTTTACCCGAGCGGGCAAAAGCGCTACCGCCGGATTTCAGTTTGCAACCCGCTGGTTGTTGCGCGGCGGTATCGTGCTGTTCGGACTTTCTTTAACGCTACAGCAAATCATGGCGCTTGGGCCTAGCGTGGTTTTGCTGGATATGCTGGTCATCAGTGCTGTGCTGGTTACCGGTTACTGGATCGGTACGCGCTGGCTGCAACTGGATCGGGAAACCGCGCTGCTCACGAGCGCGGGCAGCGCAATCTGTGGCGCAGCGGCGGTACTTGCCACGGAAGCAACGATCCGTTCGCGTCCTGCCGCCACCTCGATGGCCGTAGCAACCGTGGTGCTGTTCGGCAGTCTCGCCA
The DNA here is from genome assembly GCA_041396125.1 of Gammaproteobacteria bacterium. GTDB lineage: Bacteria > Pseudomonadota > Gammaproteobacteria > Competibacterales > Competibacteraceae > JAWKZG01. Next base: position 101,734 of record JAWKZG010000016.1, read on the forward strand.
TGCTGGCCTACCCTTTACTCTATCCGCTGATCGGCTGGGAGGAAGGGCTTTATGGTGTTTATATCGGTGCCACTGTGCATGAAGTCGCGCAGGTTGTGGCGGCCGGTGATGCTGTCGGTCCGCAAGCACTGGCCAACGCAGTGATCGTTAAATTGATCCGGGTTATGTTGCTGGTGCCCTTCCTGCTGATCGTCGGCCAATGGTGGCTGCGTCGCGCTGACTTGCCCCAAGGCCAGACGCCGAATCAGACAGGAGCAGCACAACGCCTGATCATTCCCTGGTTCGCGGTGGGCTTTCTGGGCATGGTGGTATTCAACAGTGTCGTAACCTTGCCCGAATCTGTTCATCAGACACTGGTTATGACAGGACAGATTGCCCTGGCCATGGCGATGGCCGCTTTGGGCTACGAAACACGACTGGAAAAACTCCGGGCACTGGGGCTCAAGCCGTTCCTGCTGGCACTGATACTGTTCGGTCTGCTGCTTGGCGGCGGATTGCTGGTAACGCCTTTGCTGATGGGGTAAGAAGCCGTACTGCCGGCGTTCATGCGAGTTTCCTTTAGTGGTTTGAAAGTCAGATCGACAAATGACCCGAGTTGGTTTATATTTTTAATAATTTATTTATTTTTATAAACCGGAGGTCAGCATGATTGGAGAGCGATTGAAGCGAGCCCGTGCTGCCGCTGGCCTGTCCATGCAAGCGCTGGGTGTGCAAGCTGGGGTTAGTGCCAATATGATCAAGAAATACGAGCATGATGTCAGCATGCCCAGCTCATCGGTGCTCATTAAGCTTGGCAAGGCATTAGGTGTACGCAGCGAATATTTTTTCCGCCCGGTCAATGTCACCCTGTCCGAGGTGGAATACCGTAAGCGATCCAGCACGCCTGCTGCGGTGCTTAAGCGTATTGAGGCGGATGTGTTGGATCAGGCGGAGCGTTGGCAGGAACTGGCTAATCTGTGGCCTGCTTTTCCGGTACCCGTATTTAGTGGTGTAAAGGGCCTGCCGACGCATATTGATGCGCTGGAGCAGATTGAACAGGTTGCAGAACAGGTACGTGCAAGCTGGCAGTTGGGTCTGAACCCCTTGCCAGATCTGATTGATGTGCTGGAATCACAGGGTGTGCTGGTGATTATCACCCTGGTCGAGGAACTCGCCAAACTTGATGGCTTGCAAGCTACGATTGCTAAACAGCCGGTAGTCGTTGTTTCTGCCAACTGGCCAGGTGATCGGCAGCGTTTCACACTGGCCCATGAACTAGGTCATCTGCTTTTGCACGGCCGACTGGCTACTACGCTGGATGAAGAGAAAGCCTGCAACCGTTTTGCATCAGCTTTTTTGTTACCGGCCGCCAGTATTCGCCAGCATTTGGGAAGTAAGCGACATAATCTGGAGGCTCGTGAGCTTTATATACTGAAGCATGAGTTCGGCCTCAGTATGCAAGCCTGCCTGTATCGAGCGGCGGATTTGGACATCATTGATGAATCGACCCGTAAACGACTATTTTTGTTTTTCTCAAAACAAGGCTGGCGGAAAAAGGAGCCGGGTAATGCCTATCCTCAAGAGCAGACTCTGCTTTTTCAGCAACTGGTTTATCGGGCATTGGGGGAAGGAATAATCAGCGAATCCAAAGCAGCAGAATTGCTGAAAATACCCCTGATGAGCTTCCATCAGATGCGAAAAATGGAATCGTTTGATGCAGTTGCTCATCAGTGACGCCAATATCCTGATAGATTTGGAGGAAGGGCAACTGTTAACACAATTCTTCCAGCTGCCATATGAATTCAGAGTTTTAGATATCCTGTTTTATGAGGAGTTGGAAGCGCAACATGGGCATTTATTGGATCTGGGGCTACAAACGGTGAGCTTACCAGCCACTCAATAAACAGGCAGAGGTATTTGCTAATTATCATGTATCTATTAATATCTTAAGCGACAAGCCGCCAAAGGATAGTGTTGCGAGAGGATAATGGGCCCGCCAAATAAATCGTCCGATCAGAGTAATTTCGGATTTCTGCAGGAACACGATCCCATCTTTCTGCAGTTGGCCAGCAGCGCCGAAAACACTTTTGCCAGCGATCCCAACACCACGCTGATTAAACTGCGCCAGCTGGGTGAGGCGATGGCGCAGGATATTGCCGCCCGCTGCGGTATCGAGTTCGATGAGCAGGTGTCGCAGGCCGATCTGCTATACCGGATCAACCGCGAGCTGCGGCTGGAACCGGTGGTAATACAGTATTTCCACACCCTGCGCATCGAAGGCAATAAAGCCACTCATCAGTTTAAAACCCGTCACAAAGAAGCGCTGGACGGTCTTAAAGTCGCCCGCGCCCTGGCCATCTGGTTTCATCAGTCTTTTGGCAAACAAGGCACCGGCTTCAAACCCGGCCCTTTTATCCCGCCGCCGGACCCGAGTGCACAACTGCGCCGTCTGCAAACTGAAATCGAACAACTGCAAGCTCAGCTACTGGCCGCCAATGCCCAACTGGATAGCAATCAACAGCTAACCGTGCTATTAGCGCAGGAAAAAGCCGAATGGTCGGAGCTGGCGCAACAGATGGATACCGAGTCCCGCCAGCTGGCCGAACTGGCCCGTCAGCACGAGGCCGAACTCAGCCGGCAGCAGGAAAAATTCGAGCAGCGGCTGAAAACATTGCAGGCCGAACTGGCCAGACAAACCGAGCAGACTGCCAGCACCCGGAAACAAGCACTTAACCGGAACATCCGCAAGGCGAATCAGCATGTCGTTCTGAACGAAGAACTGACTCGTATCCTGATCGATCAGCAGCTTGTGGAGGCCGGCTGGCAGGCAGATTCGCAGGACGTAAGCTACCAAAAAGGCGCACGCCCGGAAAAAGGCGTCAACAAAGCTATTGCCGAATGGCCCACCGAGTATCAGGGTAAAAAAGGCCGTGCCGACTATGTGCTCTTTTGCGGTCTGACGCCTATTGCCGTGGTCGAAGCGAAAAAAGAAACCACCAATGTGGCCGGTAAAATTCCGCAAGCCGAACGCTATGCCCGTGGTTTTAAAGTATCAACACCGCTGCAGGCGGCCTGGGAACTGGCGGGGCGGACGGTCGCCTGGGCCGACGAGCAAGATAGTCATTTTCATATACCGTTCGTCTATTCCTGCAATGGTCGTCCCTTCATTCAGCAACTGGCGGAACAATCCGGCACCTGGTTCCGCGATGTGCGTGAGCCGAGCAATACCGCCAAACCGCTGCAGCAATTCCACAGCCCCGCCGGTTTGCTGGATAAACTCAAACGCAGCAAGGACAACGCCGAAGCCAAATTGCAGCAAGAGGGTTTTGGCTATCTGCAACTGCGCGACTATCAGCAAACCGCCATTCGTGCCGTCGAGCAGGCGCTGGCAGAAAACCGGCAGCGCTGCCTGCTGGCGATGGCGACCGGTACTGGCAAAACCCGCACCATCATCGGTTTGATGTATCGCTTGCTGAAAGCCGAGCGCTTTAAACGCATTTTATTTCTGGTCGATCGCACCGCGCTGGGTCAGCAGGCGCTGGATGTTTTTAACGAAGCTCCACTGGAGCAGAACCAGACGCTGTCCAAAATCTACAATATTGCGACCCTGGGTGATATGGCCGCCGAGGCGGAAACGCGGGTGCAAGTCGCCACGGTGCAAGCTATGGTGAAGCGGATATTCATGAGCGACGATCCACCACCGGTAGACCAGTTTGATTGCCTCATTGTGGACGAAGCCCATCGCGGCTACACCCTTGATCAAGAGATGAGCGAAGGCGAACTGGCCACCCGCGACGCCAGCCAATACCTGTCCAGCTATCGCCGGGTACTGGATTATTTCGACGCCGTCAAAATCGGCCTGACCGCAACACCTGCCAAACATACCAGCGAGATCTTCGGCAAACCGATTTACATTTACGCTTACCGCGAGGCGGTGGCGGATGACTGGCTGATCGATCACGAACCGCCGATTCGCTATGAAACCCTGCTCACGCGAAATGGCATTCGGTTTGAAAAAGGCAGCCAGGTCAGCGTCATCAATACCCAAACCGGCGCGGTGGAAGCCGCCGAACTGGACGACGAGCTGAATTTTGAAGTGGATGCGTTTAACCGCCGCGTGATCAACGAAAACTTCAATAACGTGATCTGCCAGCAACTGGCGCAGGAGCTGGACCCTTTCGGCGACGAAAAAACCCTGATCTTCTGCGCTACCGATCTGCACGCCGATATGGTCAAGCGCCTGCTGGATGAGGCTTTCAAGGCACTTTATAACGGCGACTACAATCAGGCCGCCGTGGCCAAGATCACTGGCCAGAGCGACAAAGTCGAGCAATTGATCCGCCAGTACAAAAACGAGCGTTACCCGACTATCGCTATTACCGTCGATCTGCTGACCACCGGCATTGATGTGCCCAAAATCTGCCATCTGGTGTTTCTGCGCCGGGTGAAGTCGCGCATTCTGTACGAACAGATGATTGGCCGCGCCACCCGTCGCTGTGACGAAATCGGCAAAACCGTGTTTCGTATCTACGATCCGGTGGATATCTACGCCGCGCTGCAAGAAGTTTCCACCATGAAACCGCTGGTGAAAGACCCGAACATCACTATCGAGCAACTGGCGGGCGAATTAACCGACCCCGAGCATCTGCAGCGGACGTTGAACGCACCGGGTGAACAGGCTGGCGAAAATCAGGCCGATGTGGTGCTGAGCCAGCTTAGCCAGAAACTGATGCGGATACTGCGCAAAGCAGGCCAACAAGCCGAATCCAAACCGGCGCTCAAGCAAAAACTGGACGAATTGCAAAACCTCTGGGGCGTCGAGCCCGGCAAATTGCACCAGCACCTGCACCAGATGGGGCCGACTCAGGCCGCGCAATTTATCCGGCAACAACACGGCTTGCTGCACCAGTTGGCCGAGGTGAAGCAATTGCTGGGCAGTGAGCATTTCCCGCTGATCTCCGAGCACGACGACCAACTGCTGGTGCGCGAGCAAAGCTATGGCCGGCATGCCAAGCCGGAAGATTATCTGGATGGCTTTAACCGCTTTATTCATGAGCAGATCAATCAGTCAGCGGCGCTGGCGGTGGTGGTTAACAAACCGCGCGATCTGACCCGTGCCCAGCTCAAGGAAATCCGCCTGTTGCTGGATAACGCAGGCTACAGTGAAGCGAAGTTACGCAGCGCCTGGCGCGACCAGACTAATCAGGACATTGCTGCCAGCATCATTGGCCATATTCGCCAGGCCGCGCTGGGCGAAGCCCTACTGCCGTTCGAGCAGCGGGTCAGTAAAGCCATGCAGCAGATTTATGCGCAGCACAACTGGACGCCTATGCAACGTAAATGGCTGGAGCGTCTGGCCAAACAGCTCACCCATGAAGTTATCATCGACCGCGCCGCGATCAATGACCTGCCTGCCTTTCAGGGCGGTGCCAAACAGCTCGATAAGGTGCTGAATCAGCAGTTGGATAGCGTACTGGAGACGTTGAACGAGGGGCTTTGGGAAGCGGGTTGAAGGAGCATGTGAAATCTGTGTTTTCCTTAAAATCTCCCCTGGCCCTCCTTTGGAAAAGAGGGGATGGGAGCGCGTTTTTGATCGCGGCCATTTATGCTGCAGCATCTGCCTCCCCCTTTGAAAAAGGGGGATTGAGGGGGATTTTTTTGCTATAGGTGAATGGGAGAACATGTTTATAAAAGGTGTTTTTCTGGACGCCTATGCAACTTAAATGGCTGGAGCGTCTGGCCAAACAGCTCACCCATGAAGTTATCATCGACCGCGCCGCGATCAATGACCTGCCTGCGTTTCGGGGTGGTGCCAAACAGCTCGATAAGCTGTTGAATCAGCAGTTGGATAGCTGTACTGGTCAAGCAAAACCTGACACTTTGGATAGAGACATTTCAAATTCTACCGGCGATAAATCTGCATTAGCCGAATGAAGCCGGTCATGATTGTAATAACGGATGTAATGCTCGACATCCTGCGTCATCGTTTGACGGCTCAGGTGATAGACTTTCAGCAGCCATTCGTTTTTTAAACTGCCGAAGAAACGCTCGACCACGGCATTATCCCAACACGCACCGACCCCACTCATGGACGCCTTGATGTGATGCTTTTCGAGCCGTTGGCGGTACCGTTTGCTGGTATATTGCGACCCCTGATCGCTGTGAAATAGGAGGCCTTTGCCTGGCTTTCTCAGGGTAATGGCCATTTGCATAGCCCGCTCCACCAGGTCTACCGTCATACGTTTATCTATCGCCCAACCGACGATCTTGCGCGAATATAAATCCATCACCACGGCCAAATACATCCAGCCTTCATGAGTCCATAAATACGTCACATCACCCGCCCACGCTTGATTTGCCTGGGCGGGATTAAAGTCCTGATTGAGCAGATTGTCGGCCACCGGATGCGAATCGTTACGCCGCGTGGTCGCTTTATAAGCCTGGCGCTGAATCACCTTCAAACCTAATCGCTTCATCAGCTGACGAACCCGATAGCGGCCCATCTCAAAGCCTTCTTTGCGCAGCCTCTTGAGCAGTCCCCGAGACCCCAAACTGCCCCGGCTGTCCGCAAACAGCTGCTTGATGCGTCGATATAGATGCAACTCATCTGCTGTAATCAATGCTGCGGGACGCTTTAGCCACGCATAGTAAGCCGCGTGACTGACTTGCATGACTTGACAACATAATCGCGTCGGGTACTGAACGGACTGCTCTTGGATAAACTGAAACTTTATCTCATTTCTTTCGCAAAGAAGGCACTTGCCTTTTTTAAAATTTCTTTCTCCATGCGTAAACGTTTGACTTCCTTACGTAATAATAACAACTCCACGCGCTCATCCACCGTCAAAACCGCACCCCCTTTCGACGCCTCCAGGTGCTGCTTCCAGCGGTATAGCAGATTGCTGCGAATCCCCAAGGAACGGGCCGCCTCGGCTACGCTATAGCCTTGCTCGGTCACTAAGCCTACCGCCTCTTGCTTGAACTCCGCGCTGTATCTCTTATGCTGTCGTTTCTGACTCATACACACCTCGATTCATAACTCAATTATCCTATCTCGATGTGTCAACTTTCAGTAGACCAGAACAAGCGTACTGGATACCTTGAACGAGGGGCTTTGGGAAGCGGGCTGAAGAAGCATGTGAAATCTGTGTTTTCCTTAAAATCCCCCCTGGCCCTCCTTTGGAAAAGAGGGGATGGGAGCGCGTTTTTGATCGCGGCCATTTATGCTGCAGCATTCTGCCTCCCCCTTTGAAAAAGGGGGATTGAGGGGGATTTTTTTGCTATAGGTGAATGGGAGAACATGTTTATAAAAGGTGTTTTTTTCGACACGTTTTGTGGATATGTCGATGGCTTATACATATACGGTCTAATACGCATAAAATTGCGCCAGTTTTATACCTGTCCATTGTTCTCACTCTTTTTGCAGTAGCGGATAAATCATGACCCAAAACGATATCGTACAAAAACTCTGGAACCTGTGTGACGTGCTCAGGGACGACGGCATCAATTACAGCGATTACGTCACCGAGCTGGTGTTGCTGCTGTTTATCAAAATGGTGCACGAGGAACACTGAATCCGGCAGCCTCGACCGGCACGCTCTGCCGGAAGGTTGTCGCTGGAGCGATATCAACGGTAAGTCCGGCCTGAATTTATTGAACGATTACAAACGCATTCTGCTGGCGCTTTCGACCGGCAAAGACGCCGACGGCAACAGTATCCACGAAGACCCGCTGATCAGCGCCATTTACGCCGATGCCCAGACCCGCCTGCGCGAGCCGCGCCATCTGGAGCAAATGGTTAAAACGCTGGATCAGATCGACTGGTTCAGCGCCCAGCAGGACGGTTTGGGTGATCTGTACGAAGGTCTGCTGGAGAAAAACGCCAATGAAACCAAATCCGGTGCGGGCCAGTATTTCACGCCGCGCGCGCTGATCAACAGCATGGTGCGCTGCATCCAGCCGCAAGCGGGCGAAACAGTGCAGGACCCGGCGGCGGGTACGGCGGGGTTTCTGATTGCGGCGGATCGCTATATCAAAGATCAGACCGACGATTTATTCGATCTGGATGCCAAACAGCAGGCGTTTCAGAAAAACAAAGCGTTTATCGGCGTGGAGCTGGTGCCCGGCACCCGCCGGCTGGCGCTGATGAACTGTCTGTTGCACGGCATGGAAGGCGATGCCGATGGCGTGGTGCATCTGGGCAATGCGCTGGGGCAGGCCGGTGCGAGCCTGGCCAAAGCGGATATCATTCTGGCCAATCCGCCCTTCGGCACCGCCAAAGGTGGCGAAGCCAGCATCACCCGCGACGATCTCACCTATAAAACCAGCAATAAACAACTGGCGTTTTTGCAGCATATTTACCGTAATTTAAAACCCGGTGGCCGCGCTGCTGTGGTATTGCCGGATAACGTCTTGTTCGAGGCCGGGGTCGGCACCGAGGTGCGGCGCGATCTGATGCATAAATGCAATTTACATACAATTCTGCGTCTGCCCACCGGCATTTTTTACGCTCAGGGCGTAAAAACCAATGTATTGTTTTTCACTAAAGGCAGCGTCAAAGATCCAAGGCAGGAAGAAAACTGCACCGAAAACGTCTGGGTCTATGATCTACGCACCAATATGCCCAGCTTCGGCAAACGCACGCCTTTTTCTGATAAACACCTGCAACCGTTTGAAGCGGTGTACGGCTCCGACCCCCAAGGCAACAGCCCGCGTAGTGAAGGCGAGTGGTCGTTTACAGCAGAAGATACCGAGCAAAATCTCGAAAACAGCCGCTGGCGGGTGTTCAGCCGTGACTATATCCGCGACAGCAAAGGCGATTCGCTGGATATTTCATGGCTGAAGGACAACGACAGCGTCGATGCCGCCAATCTGCCGGAACCGGACATCCTGGCTGCCGAGGCGATGTCCGAATTGACCGAAGCCTTGCGCGAGCTGGACGGGCTGCTGCAGGCTTTGGGCGCGGGCGATCAGGCGACAGTGCAGAAGCAGATGTTGGCGGAGGTTTTGGGCATGGTGGATGAGGTTAAGGAATGAGTGGGGTTGATTTGCCGGCGGGGTGGTGTTTGGCAAAAATTTCTGATGTTGCTGTCAGAGGTTTTCAACGAGTTCCGGTTTCCGAAGAGACTTTCATTTACGTTGATATTGGTAGCATAGATCGAGAAAATAAGAAAATAACTGATCCACAGAGACTTAATGGTAGCGATGCCCCCAGTCGTGCCAGGAAGGTAATTAATAAAGGCGATGTACTTGTATCCCTGACGCGACCAAACTTGAATGCGGTGGCATTAGTTCCTGATAAATATGACAACCAAATTGCCTCAACTGGATTTGAAGTAATCAAACCGGTGGTTGTTGATTCGCGCTATATTTTCGGATTAGTACGTTCAAAAAGCTTCATTGATGCGATTTCGGGTAAAGTTCAAGGAGCATTATACCCAGCAGCAAAATCAGCAGATGTGCAAGGGTTCAAGTTCCCACTCCCACCCCTAGCCGAACAAAAAATCATTGCCGCCAAACTGGACGAGCTGCTGGCGCAGGTGGACAGCATCAAAACCCGCCTCGACGCCATCCCCAACATCCTCAAACGCTTCCGTCAATCCGTCCTCGCCGCTGCGGTAAGCGGGAAATTGACGGAGGATTGGCGGGGGAGCCAAGAAGCGCTTGAACCGGTTGAATGTAGGAAAGGAGAGTTTTCTGATCTTGAGCGAGTATTTGAACGCACAAAAAGCTATGAAATCCCCCAAGAATGGGAATGGTTTCGTTTGGGTGAGCTAGGTTCAATCGCTGGTGGAGGAACACCAAGAAAGTCCGAGGAAAGCTTTTGGAATGGTGAAATTCCTTGGGTTACTCCAAAGGATATGAAAGTTTCTTATATCGAATCCAGCCAAGTGACCATAACTGAGGAAGGCGTCTCAAAATCCAGTACTAAGAAAATTGTCCAGAATTCCGTTCTTTTTGTTGTTAGGGGCATGATTTTGGCCCATTCTTTTCCTGTGGCTATCAACTTAAAAAAAGTTACTATAAATCAAGATATGAAAGCATTATCGCCTTATGCAGGGATTGATAGTAGCTACTTATTGAGGGCTCTACAGGCGCGAAGAAGTGATTTTGTACATTTAGCTAGCTCATCCACACATGGAACAAAACGACTAGAACCAAAGTACTTTTTGAACATAGCGATTTCAATTCCACCACTTAATGAACAAACCGAAATAGTCCGCCGCGTCGAACAACTGTTCGCCTTCGCCGATCAGATCGAGCAACAAGTCAAAAACGCCCAAAGTCGGGTGAACAATTTAACCCAGTCTATCCTGGCTAAAGCCTTTCGTGGCGAGCTGACCGCCGAGTGGCGGGCAAAAAACCCGGAGCTGATCAGCGGTGAGAATAGCGCCGAGGCCTTGCTGGCGCGGATCAAGGCCGAGCGTGCGGCGATGCAGCCGGTTAAGCAAAAACGGGCCAGACAGGTGCGGGTCAAACCCAGAAAAGCCGGTTGAACCCGTTCCGACCCCGGATGCCGTTTCACTCTATCCGGGCTACCTGTTGCTCATTCTTACATCAGCGTTTTAGTCATCCCCGCACAGGCCCGCGCAGGCGGAAATCCAGAGAGCCGAGGCGCGATACTGACCGTTCCTAACCCGGATGCCGTTTCACTTTATCCGAGCTGCTTGTCGCTTCTTATGTTGTAAAAATAGATATTATTATATCCAATAATGCGTTTTAAAAGTTATTTTAGATATAATAGTATCTATTTTTAGGTGGGAAGATTCAGCTATGCAACGCTTATCACTTCTGTCTGCTGCGGAGGTACAACAACAGCTGGCAGATGCTGTGCGACGCAAACGCAAGCAGATGAAGCTGTCCCGTGCTGCGCTGGCTGAGAAGAGCACAGTGCCAGCTCCTACTATCAAGAAATTCGAAACCACCGGGCAGATTTCGCTGCGCCAGTTTATTCTTCTGTGGCAATGCGTGGATGAGCTGGAGCGTTTAGCCGCCCTGTGCAAACCGCAACCCGCTAAACCGCGCAGCATTGATGAGGTGTTGGGCTTATGAGCGTTTTTAGCCCGGTCAGGAAACTGACGGTCTTTCGCTGTCTGAGCAGTGGTGAGCGTGTGCCCGTAGGTGTCCTGGCACAGAACACGCAGGCGGTGTTTTTTCAATATTCTGCAGACTATTTACAACGCTATTCTACTTTATCGCCTTTTACGCTGACGTTTGATAACAGCCTGCAGCAGGCGCCGAAAACGCCTCATGCTGGCTTACATGGGGTGTTTGCCGATTCTCTGCCCGATGGTTGGGGTTTGTTGCTGATGGATCGTGTGTTTCGCCAACAAGGCATTCTGCCGCAGCAACTGACAGGTATGGACCGGTTAGCTTATGTCGGCAACCGCGGCATAGGTGCATTGGACTATGAACCCGTATCTGGCTATTTGCCAACAGCGGATGAAAGTCTGATCGATATCGCTGAGCTGGGCATGCAGGCGCAAGCTCTGTTTGATGGACAAACCACCGACGTGCTGGCCCAATTAGCCAATGCTGGCAGTTCCGGCGGAGCCAGACCCAAAGCGCAGGTGTACCTGCGTCCGGGCGATCTGAAAAATGCCAGTACGCAACCACAGTCTGGCCTGGAACCCTGGTTGGTAAAATTTACCACCGCCTCGGTGGCCTTGGGTCATGAAGAAAGCCTGTGTGAAGCGGCTTATCTAGTGTTGGCAGCCAGGGCGGGTATCGATGTGCCGGAGTGGCAACTGATACCAGCCCCCAAGCTTCTGGAGCAAAACACTGGTTGGCACTGAAGCGCTTTGATTGTTCACCAGAAGGTGGACGTTACCACCTGCACAGTCTTTGTGGCTTGCTGGATGCAGACTTTAGGATGCCATCCATGGATTATGAAGATCTCATAAAAGCCAGCAGTCTATTGTGCAAAAGTCCAGCTGCCGGGCAGGCGCAATTCCGTCGAGCGGTGTTCAATCTGTTGGCACTGAACCAGGATGATCACACCAAAAACTGGGCTTTCCTGCAGGATGATAGAGGGAGCTGGCGACCCGCGCCTTTTTACGATGTCACTTTCAGCCCCAGTCCGCATGGCGAACACAGCACGTCATTTGCAGGTTTCGGCAAGGCTCCGCCATTGAAAGCGATGCAACGACTGGCCCGGCAGGCCAATTTTGCCGATTGGCAGGAGGCGCAACAGGTGATCCAGGATGTAGTGGATGCCATCAGTCATTGGCGAGAGACCGCTGCTGATTTGGGTGTAAGCAAAGCAACCCGACAGCTGATTGGTAAACAGCTGGACAGTACTTACCGTCAGAATCAGGGGTTACTGGGTAAATAATTTGATTCTTTGTTCGGTTGACTCGTCAAAGCCAAACCTCAAGGCTGGTAAGCATGTCCCGAAATGGTGCTTCCTGATTTCATAAAGCCTTGTTTTGGTGCATTTAGTTTTGCTGCTTGCTGACAGTAAAAAACGATAATAGTTAATTATATTAATGCTATACGCTGTTTTTCATGCGCTGGCATCAGTATTGCTGACTCTCAGGTGTCCGCACTCTTGGTATTGTCAGGACAACACAATTTGAACCAATAGAGCGCTAGGGTTCCGGTTGCCAATGGCAATGTCTGGTCCGAGAGCACTCGACCTTTCAGTGAAGGGTTACACGGCGGGATAAAAGCCCGGGAGACTTTTTTGGCATAGGCCAAGAGTGCTCCACACGTAACCGGCTTCAACCAACTGAGAGGTTCGCATGACGCGATTTACCCTACTGCTGCTCACCCTGGTTCTTTCCTCTACGGTTTTTTCTCCCTCTGCGCTGGCGCGCGACAGTTTCAAAATCTGCTGGTCGATTTATGTTGGCTGGATGCCCTGGGCGTTTGGTGCCGAGCAAGGCATCGTCAAAAAATGGGCTGATAAATACGATATCGAAATCGACGTGGTGCAGATCAACGATTACATCGAATCCATCAATCAATACAGCGTGGGCGGATTTGACGCCTGCACCATGACCAATATGGATGCGCTGACCATTCCCGCTGCCGGTGGTGTGGACAGCACCGCGCTGGTGGTGGGCGATTTTTCCAATGGCAACGATGGCGTGGTGCTGAAAGGCCAGGACACGCTGGCGGCGATCAAGGGACAGACCGTCAATCTGGTGGAGCTCAGCGTGTCGCATTATTTACTGGCGCGCGGGCTGGATACAGTAGGTCTGAGCGAAGCCGATCTGCAGGTCGTGAACACTTCGGATGCGGATATGGTGGCGGTTTACGGCACCGATGAAGTCACTGCGGTAGTGACCTGGAATCCGCTGCTGAGCGAAATCACCGCCATGCCGGATAGCCATCTGGTATTTGATTCGTCGCAGATTCCCGGTGAGATCATCGATCTGCTGATCATCAATACGGAAACTCTGGCGGCCAATCCGGCGCTGGGCAAGGCGCTGACCGGTGCCTGGTATGAAATCATGGCGCTGATGAGCGGCGAGAGCGAGGCTTCTATGGCAGCGCGCAGCTATATGGCGCAGGCGTCCGGCACTGATCTGGCCGGTTATGATGCACAACTGGCCAGCACCGAGATGTTTTATACCCCGGCAGCCGCGCTGGCACTGACCAATAGCCCGCAACTGGTGCAGACCATGCAGCATGTCGCCGAATTTTCCTTTGCTCATGGGCTGCTCGGCGAAGGCGCACCGGACGCCGGTTTTATCGGCATCGAAATGCCCGCCGGCACCTACGGCGATCAGTCCAATATCAAACTGCGTTTTAACCCTGACTATATGCAGATGGCCGCCGACGGCGCGCTCTAAGTTGATAGTCCCGATTACCAGCAGCCCGACAATATTATGAAACGCCTGCTGAACCTGCGTCCGAGCCGGCCGCTGCAGCTGCTGCTGGGATTGCTTCCGTTTGCGCTGCTGATCGTGCTGTATATGCTCGGTTCCGAGGCACGGCTGGAGGCCAATCCCAACGACAAACTGCTGCCGAGTTTCGGCCAGATTGGCGATGCTTTGCAGCGACTGGCTTTGCAGCCGAGCAAACGCAGCGGCGATTATCTGTTCTGGGTTGATACCGCCAGCAGCCTGACCCGGCTCGGGCTGGGGGTGCTGATAGCTGCGCTGCTCGGTCTGCTGCTTGGTCTGCTAACCGGCGCGCTGCCGTTATTCGCGGCTAATCTGTCGCCGTTGCTGACGGTTGTTTCGCTGGTGCCGCCGCTGGCCCTGCTGCCCATTCTGTTTATTGTGTTTGGTTTGGGTGAGTTGTCCAAGGTGGCGCTGATCGCAATCGGGATCACACCGTTTATCGCCCGCGATATTCAGCGCCGGGCGCAGGAAATTCCGGCCGAACAGCTGATCAAGGCGCAAACCCTGGGCGGTAATACGGCGCAGATTCTGATCCGGGTGCTGCTGCCGCAATTGCTGCCGAAACTGATCGATGCGATACGTCTGTCGCTCGGCACCGGCTGGCTGTTTCTGATCGCTGCCGAAGCGATTGCCGCCACCGATGGTCTGGGCTACCGCATTTTCCTGGTGCGGCGCTATATGTCGATGGATGTGATTCTGCCGTATGTGGCCTGGATCACGCTGCTGGCGTTTGTGCTGGATATCGCGCTGGCCTGGCTGAACCGGCGACTTTTCCCCTGGCATGCACCCGGTGCGCAAACATGATCAAAGCCCGCAATCTGTGGAAAAAATACGGTGATAACGTGGTGCTGGAGCGGGTCAATGCCCAGGTCGAGGAGGGCGAGTTCATCACCCTGGTCGGCGCGTCCGGGTGTGGCAAAAGTACCTTTCTGAAACTGCTGCTGGGCATCGAAACACCGACCAGTGGCGAGCTGCTGCTCGATGGCCGGCGGGTGCGGGATGAGCCAGGCCCGGATCGCGGCATAGTGTTTCAGCAGTATTCGGTGTTCCCGCATATGACGGTGCTGGAAAACGTGGTTGCGGCCCGTGCCTTTCAGCGGCGCGGTATCAGCGGCTATTTATTCGGCAGCGCCCGCCAGAACGCCTTGCAGGAGGCGCGCACACTGCTTGATCAGGTCGGTCTGAGCCATGCCTTGCAGCGTTATCCGCATGAACTGTCGGGCGGTATGCGACAACGGCTGGCGATTGCCCAGGCGCTGCTCGGCAAGCCGCGTATTCTGCTGCTGGATGAACCGTTCGGTGCGCTGGACCCCGGTATTCGGGCCGATATGCACGGTCTGCTGCGCGCGCTCTGGCAGGAATACAAGCTCACGGTATTTATGGTGACGCACGATCTGAAAGAAGGTTTTTATCTGGGCACCCGGCTGTGGGTGTTCGACAAGCTGCGGCATGATCCGCAAGCCCCGAGGCTTACGGTGCCAGCATTACCTACGATCTGCCGGTCGGACGGCTGGATCGCGCCACGTATCAGGTGATTGATGACGATTTGCGGCCGCCGCCTGCGCCCATAGCAGCGGCGGACAGTTTATCTGCCCATTCACCTTCCAACAGCTAAACACGTACTTAAAAGACCATGCAAGACGTTAAATATTCAACCGAAATTCCAGCGGGCGGGCACTGGTCGCTGCGCCTGCGGCGGGGCATGCTGCTGCGCCTGACTGATCTGCAGGGCGGCGCCAATGTGGGCATGCTGTTCTATAACCCGGAAAACCTGCTGGAGCGTTATAACGCGCCCGATACATTGAAGTGTCAGCACACCTTCAAACTGACGCGCGGCAACTGTCTGTATTCCGATATGGGGCGGATTTTCGCCTCGATTGTGGATGACAGTCTGGGCTGGCACGAAACCGTCTGCGGCAATTCGCATGCGGCGCATGTGGCCGAGCGCTGGGGCCGGCGGGATTACCAGCAGGATCGCAATAACTGGCATCAGAACGGCTATGACGCGTTTCTGGTGGAACTGAGCAAATACGGCCTGGGCCGGGCCGATATGGCGGCCAATATCAACTGGTTCAGCAAAGTCGCGGTGGATGCCGCGGGCCAGCTGACACTGGTCGAAGGGCACAGTCCGGCGGGCAGTCAGGTCACGCTGCGCTTTGAGATGGACACGCTGGTGCTGCTGCACAATTGTCCGCATCCGCTCAATACCGCAGCGGACTATCCCCGCACGCCGGTGCGGCTGGAATTCGGACTGGCCGAGCCGGTCAGCGAGGATGATTACTGCAAGAATCTGCGCCCGGAAAACCAGCGCGGTTTCCGCAATAACGCCCTGTATTACCTGGGTTGTGAGTGAGGAATCGAGTATGACGACAGCACACTTAAGCACCAGTTCGCGCCAACCCGAACAAGCCAGTCTGCGCCAGGTGATCGGGGCCGGTGATTATTATCTCGGCAAGGTTCTGGCCGGACAGACTCTGCGGATTCTCGATCTGCAGGGCAATCAGGCTGCCGATACCCTGTTCTACAGCGCGGCCAATCCGGCCGAACGCTACAGTGCCATGGATACGCTGCGCGAACAGGGCAATATCTACCTGACCACCGGCAGTCTGCTGCGCTCCAATGAAAACAACATCATGCTGGAAATCGTCGCCGATACCTGCGGTCGGCACGATACGCTGGGCGGTGCCTGCGCGAGCGAAAGCAACACCGTGCGCTACGATCTGGAAAAACGCTGCATGCACGCCTGTCGTGACAGCTGGATGCTGGCGCTGGCCGAGCACCCGGAATACGGCATCAGCAAACGCGATATCAGCCATAACATCAATTTCTTCATGAATGTCCCGGTCACCGAAGACGGCGGACTGAGCTTCGAGGACGGCATTTCTGCGCCCGGCAAATACGTCGAGCTGACTGCGCGGATGGATGTGCTGGTACTGATCTCCAATTGTCCGCAGCTGAATAATCCCTGTAACGGCTACAACCCGACCCCGATAGAGCTCCTGCTCTGGGATTAATACGTCCGGGGCGGTATCCGCAAAATCATCTACACCGCAGTGGACGACCACTGCGGTATCCGGCAGCAGCAGGGACGACCCGCATCCGTGTAAAGGTTTAATTGATGTTTGACAAGGTTCTGATTGCTAACCGCGGCGCTATCGCCACCCGTATTATCCGCAGTCTGCAACGCCTGGGCATCGGCTCGGTGGCCGTTTACGCCGAGTGCGATGCCGACAGCTTGCATGTGCGACACGCCGATGAGGCTTTTTCGCTCGGTGCGGGTGGCGCGGCCGAAACTTATCTGGACAGCGATAAACTGCTGCAGATTGCTGCTCAATGCGGTGCTGCAGCGATCCATCCCGGTTATGGTTTTCTGAGCGAAAATGCCGACTTTGTACGACGCTGCGAAGCGGCCGGACTCGTTTTTATCGGTCCGACGGCCGAGCAGATGGAAACGTTTGGCCTCAAGCATCAGGCGCGGGAGCTGGCGCTGCAGGCCGGGGTGCCGCTGCTGCCTGGTTCCGAGCTGCTGCACGATCTTGCCAGCGCCCGGCTGGAAGCGCATCGCATCGGTTATCCGGTGATGCTGAAAAGTACCGCTGGCGGCGGCGGTATCGGTATGCAGCTGTGTCATAACGAGCAGGATCTGAACAACGCATTTGAAACCGTCAAGCGCCTTGGTGCCAACCATTTTGCGGATGATGGCGTGTTTCTGGAAAAATTCATCGCCACGGCCCGGCATATCGAAGTGCAGGTGTTCGGCGATGGTCGGGGGAATGCTTTGGTGCTCGGCGAACGCGATTGTTCCAGCCAGCGGCGCAATCAAAAAGTGGTCGAGGAGTGTCCGGCACCGAATCTGGCCGCCAGTGTGCGGGCCGACTTGCAGGCCACCGCCGAGCAACTGCTGGCGCGCGTCAATTACCGCAATGCCGGCACTGTCGAGTTCATCTACGACAGCGCCACCGCCGCATTCTACTTTCTGGAGGTCAACACCCGTTTGCAGGTGGAGCATGGGGTGACCGAAGAGGTGTTCGGGGTCGATCTGGTCGAATGGATGCTGCGCCAGGCGGCTGGTGAAGAACTGGCACTGGCTGACAAACGTAAGGCCTTGCAGCCGCGTGGTCATGCCATTCAGGTGCGAGTGTATGCAGAAGACCCGTACCGTAATTTTCAGCCCAGTGCCGGGCTGTTGACCGAAGTGAAATTCCCGGCGGGGGAGGGCGTGCGGATTGATCACTGGATCGAGGCAGGCATCGAGGTACCGGCTTTTTTCGATCCGCTGCTGGCCAAGATCATTGTGCATGCTGACACGCGCACGGCCGCGCTGGCGAAACTGCAGCAGACGCTGGCTGATACCCGGTTGTACGGCGGTGAGAGCAATCTCGCTTATCTGCAGGCGCTGAGCCATGATGCAGTGCTGGCACGGGGCGAGGTCAGCACCCGTTATCTGAACGATTTCAGTTTTCAACCAAGCCGTATTGATGTGCTGCAGGGCGGCACTCAGACCACTATTCAGGATTTTCCCGGTCGCAGCGGCTACTGGGATGTCGGCGTGCCGCCGTCCGGTGCGTTTGACAGTTATTCCTTCCGGCTGGCGAATCGTCTGCTGGGTAACGATGATGACGCGGCCGGGCTGGAGATCACGCTGCAGGGTCCGCTGCTGCAGTTTAGTTGTGCGACACAAATCGTCATCGGCGGCGCGGCCATTGAAGCGACGCTGGACGGCGAAGCGGTCGAATGCTGGCAGGTAATTACGGTTGCCGCCGGTCAGCAGCTCAGTCTGGGGCGTATTCGTGAGCAGGGCGCGCGCGCCTATCTGGCGGTGCGTGGCGGTTTGCAGTGTCCCGTCTATCTGGGCTCACGCGCCACCTTTACGCTGGGTCAGTTCGGCGGTCATAACGGTCGTGCCCTGCGCGCGGGCGATGTGCTCCGGCTCGCTGCGCCGGAAAGGGTCT
Organism: Gammaproteobacteria bacterium; assembly: GCA_041396125.1. GTDB lineage: Bacteria > Pseudomonadota > Gammaproteobacteria > Competibacterales > Competibacteraceae > JAWKZG01. The sequence continues at coordinate 120,518 of JAWKZG010000016.1, forward strand.
CTGCAGCCACAGTCACAAGCAGCTTACCCGCCGCGCTGCGCCCGCAGATTAACCGGCACTGGCAACTGCGCGTAATTTACGGGCCGCACGGGGCAGCGGATTTTTTTACCGACGACGATATTGCCACGTTTTTCAGTACGGACTGGGAGGTGCATTACAATTCCAGTCGCACCGGCATCCGTCTGCTCGGGCCGAAACCGGCCTGGGCGCGTAAAGATGGTGCTGAAGCCGGGTTGCATCCCTCCAATATTCACGATAACGCCTACGCTTTCGGCAGCGTCGATTTTACTGGTGATATGCCGGTGATTCTGGGACCGGACGGGCCGTCGCTGGGTGGTTTTGTCTGTCCGGCCACGGTGATTCAGGCGGATTTATGGCGATTGGGTCAGTTGCGCGCAGGCGATACCGTGCGCTTTGTGACGGTTTCGATTGACACGGCGGTCGCGCTGGAAGCAGCCCAGCAGCAACAGATTACCAGCCTGCGTGCAGCAGAGCCGGACTGGCAGCCGATAGCGCCGCAAACACCAATTCTGCGGCGGCTGGAGGCGAGTCTGTTCGGTGATGAGATTGTGTATCGCGCCGCCGGCGATCACTTCCTGCTGGTGGAGTATGGCGAGCAGGTGCTGGATATCCGCCTGCGTTTTCGGGTGCATGCGCTGATGCAGTGGTTGCAGCAGAATCCGCTGCCGGGGCTGCGCGAATTGACGCCGGGCATTCGCTCGCTGCAACTGCATTTCGATAGCCAGCAGCTAAGTCACGCGGCGCTGCTGGCGCATCTGCAGCGTGCCGAGCAGGCGCTGGCAGAACGGCTCGATACGCTAACCGTGCCTTCCCGAATTGTGCATTTACCACTGTCCTGGGATGATCCGGCCTGTCAGCTGGCCATCGAAAAATACACCCAGTCGGTACGCGAGAATGCACCCTGGTGTCCGAGCAATCTGGAATTTATCCGCCGTATTAACGGACTGGAGCAGATCGAGGATGTCAAAAAAATCGTCTTCGAGGCGTCTTATCTGGTGATGGGGCTGGGCGATGTGTATCTCGGTGCGCCGGTTGCAACGCCGATTGATCCGCGCCACCGTTTGGTCACAACCAAATACAATCCGGCGCGTACCTGGACGGCTGAAAACTCGGTGGGTATCGGCGGTTCCTACCTCTGTGTGTACGGTATGGAAGGGCCGGGCGGTTACCAGTTTGTGGGGCGCACGCTGCAGATGTGGAACCGTTACCGGCAGACGCGGGAATTCGAGCGTCCCTGGCTGCTGCGCTTTTTCGACCAGATCCGCTTTTATCCGGTAAGCAGCGAGCAATTGCAGCAGATTCGGCGTGATTTCCCGCAAGGTCGTTATCCGCTGCAAATCGAGCAAAGCCAGTTCAGCCTGGCTGACTATGAGGATTTTCTGGCCCGGCAGCAAACCGATATCGAACAGTTTAAAAGCCGTCGTAATGCGGCGTTTCAGGCAGAACTGGCGCACTGGCACGCAAGCGGGCAGTTCAACTTCGAGAGCGCCGAACAGACCAGCAACACGACCGAACCGGACTGGCCCGCCGACAGCATCGAAGTGGACAGTCCGGTTGCGGGTAGCGTCTGGCAGACTGCGGTCAGTATTGGCGATCAGGTCAATGCCGGCGATACGCTGCTGGTGCTGGAATCCATGAAAATGGAAATTGCACTGCCCTCGCCCTGTGCCGGTGTGGTCAGCCATCTGCTGCTCAGCGCCGGTCATCGCGTTAATGCGGGTCAGCCTATGGTGGTATTGCAGCCGACCGCAGCATAGCTGAAAACAGGATGTTATTGTGGCGTTACTAATGCCTCACAGATTAAGGAAAACCGTATGAACCAGAGCAAGACCCAAAACCGCCAGCTGACCCTGGCTTCCCGTCCCCAGGGCATGCCTACCGCTGCTAATTTTGCCCTGCAAAACAGCGCCGTACCGGATATAGGCCCAGGCCAGATACTGCTGCGCACCGTTTATCTCAGCCTCGATCCCTATATGCGCGGTCGCATGAATGACACTAAATCCTATGCCGAACCGGTCGCTGTCGGCGGCGTTATGGTGGGGGGCACGGTCAATCGGGTAGAGCGTTCCAATCATCCCGATTATCAGGCCGGCGACTGGGTGCTGGGCTATGTCGGCTGGCAGGACTATGGCGTATCGGACGGTAGTGGACTGATCAAGCTCGATCCTGCGACAGCGCCGGTATCCTACGCCCTTGGCGTTCTGGGTATGCCCGGCTTCACCGCTTATATGGGCCTGCTGGATATCGGTCAGCCCAAAGCCGGCGAGACTCTGGTGGTGGCGGCCGCTACTGGCCCGGTCGGTGCAACCGTCGCTCAGATCGGCAAGCTCAAGGGTTGCCGGGTGGTCGCCGTGGCCGGCAGTGAAGAAAAATGCCGTTATGCGCTGGACCAGCTGGGGGTTGATGCCTGTCTGAATCATAAAGATGACGACTTTGCCGAGCAACTGGCCAAAGCCTGTCCCCAGGGTATCGATATCTATTATGAAAACGTCGGTGGCAAGGTGCTGGACGCCGTTCTGCCACTGCTTAACAGCAGCGCCCGCATCCCGGTGTGCGGCCTTATCTCCCAGTACAACGCCACCAGCCTGCCGGACGGACCGGACAGACTGAACCAGCTGATGGCCACGATTCTGGTCAAACGTCTGACCGTGAAAGGCTTTATTATTTTCGACGACTACAGCCACCGCTACAACGAGTTCGCCCACGATATGAGCCAGTGGCTGGCCGAGGGCAAGATCCAGTATCGCGAGCAGATCGTTGATGGCCTGGAAAATGCGCCCGAAGCGTTTATCGGTCTGCTGCAAGGCAAAAACTTCGGCAAGCTGGTAATCCGCGTCGGTGCCGACGAGCTGCCAGCCGCCTGATCTGGACGGATTACCCGGGCAGCGGGCTGGCGGTGAAGAGGAATTGCCAGTTCCTGTCGCGGGCTGGCCGTTTGCAGAAACCGGTTTTTGCCCGCCCGGGTGATCCCCTGTTGGGATAACAGGTCGCCTGTGTTGCGCTGGGTGTCGATTTCAGAATGTCCAACTGACGCTTGCTCAGGCAAGGTGATGCACGCTTTAATAGCCTATTCACCTATCTGCTGATACCGGTTTTATCATGCGTTATTCGATTTTTAATGTTGCCCGGCAGGCACTGCGCGGGCATCAGGACTGGACGCCCGCCTGGCGCGATCTCACGCCCCGGCAAAGCTACGATGTGATTATTATCGGTGCTGGCGGTCACGGTCTGGCTACCGCTTATTATCTGGCCAAACTGCACGGTATCCGCAATATCGCGGTGTTGGAGAAAGGCTGGCTGGGCGGCGGCAATACTGGCCGCAATACCACTATCGTGCGCTCCAATTATCTGCTCGAAACCAATGCTCATTTTTATGAGCATGCACTGAAGCTGTGGGAAGGGCTGAGCCAGGATCTGAACTACAACGTCATGTTCTCACAGCGCGGGGTGCTGAATCTGGCCCATTCCAAAGCGCAGATGGACGCCTACGCCCGCCGTGGCAATGCCATGCGACTGAATGGCATCGATGCCGAACTGCTGGACCGCGATGAAGTGCGCCGTTTCGTGCCGGAGCTGGATTTTTCCGACAATGCCCGCTTTCCGGTGTTCGGCGGACTGCTGCAGCCACGCGGCGGCACCGCTCGGCATGATGCCGTAGCCTGGGGGCTGGCGCGCGGGGCCGATCAGCTCGGGGTGGATATTATCCAGAACTGCGAAGTGACCGGTTTCCGGCTGAATGGTGATCAGGTCGAAGGGGTCGAAACCACACGCGGCTTTATCGCCAGTCAGAAAATCGGGCTGGCAGTGGCCGGGCATACCTCGCAGGTCGCAGCGCTGGCCGGGCTGAGACTGCCTATCGAAAGCCATCTGCTGCAGGCTTTTGTCACGGAACCCTTAAAACCCCTGGTGGATACGGTGGTCACCTTCGGTGCCGATCATTTTTATATCAGCCAGTCGGATAAAGGCGGTCTGGTGTTTGGCGGCGATCTGGATGGTTACAATTCCTACGCCCAGCGCGGTAATCTGCCGCTGGTCGAGCATGTCGCCAGTGCCGGTATCAGCATGCTGCCGTGTATCAGTCGCACCCGCCTGGTGCGACACTGGGGTGGGGTGATGGATATGAGCATGGACGGCAGCCCGATCATCGGCCTGTCACCGATCCGCGGGCTGTATCTCAATTGCGGCTGGTGCTACGGCGGCTTCAAGGCCACGCCGGGTTCCGGTTGGGTCTTCGCCCATACCATTGCCCATGATGCACCGCACGCGTTGAATGCCGGTTTCAGCCTGGAACGTTTCGAGCGCGGCGCACTGATCGACGAACGCGGCGCGGGTCCGGTGCCGGGCCATCACTGAGGAAGCGCAAGTCTTATGTTTATCATTCATTGTCCCCATTGCGGCGCTTGCGATGCCGGCGAATTCAGCTACGGCGGTGATGCCAGCCGCACGTCACCCGCACTGGATGCAGCGCAAGAGGTCTGGTTCGAGTATGTTTATCTGCGCAGCAATCCGCGTGGTGAACATGAGGAATTCTGGCAGCATGTGCACGGTTGCCGGCAATGGCTGCGGGTGCGACGCAATACCCTGACTCACACCATCAGCGCGAGCGGCCCGGCCAGTCAGGCACTGCCGATCGATGCGGATGAAGAAATGGGAGAGCGTGCATGAGCGAGGCCAAATACCGGCTGCCCACGGGTGGCAGTCTGCTCAATCGCACCCGGCCGCTGGGATTCACGTTTGACCGGCGCGAATACCAGGGCTGGCCCGGCGATACGCTGGCATCAGCGCTGCTGGCGCACGGCGTTCGGCTGGTCGGGCGCAGTTTCAAATACCATCGTCCGCGCGGCATTCTGTCAGCCGGGGTGGAAGAACCGAATGCCCTGGTACATATCGGTTCCGGTGCCCGCCTTGAGCCCAACACCCGTGCCACGGTACAGGAGCTGTATCAGGGCTTGCAGGCCAGCAGCCAACACTGCTGGCCGTCGCTGCGTTTTGATATCGGCGCTTTGAACAATCTTGCTGTCGCCTCTGTTTCCGGCCGGGTTTTACTACAAAACCTTTATGTGGCCGGCCTCGTTCTGGCAGCACTATGAAGCAATTATCCGGCGTGCCGCCGGTCTGGGCAAGGCCAGCCGGGAACGCGATCCTGACCGTTACGACAGTCGCAATAGCCACTGTGAGGTGTTGGTTATTGGTGCCGGGCCAGCCGGTCTGAGCGCAGCGCTGGCAGCGGCAGAAACCGGTCAACGGGTGCTATTGCTGGATGAAAATCCGTATCTGGGCGGCTGGCTGCGGAAAAACGCTGAAACTGTGGACGGTCAGGCCGCGCCAGCCTGGATCGACGCTATCGAGGCCGAACTGCGCGGTCGCGAGAATGTCACTATTTTGCCGCGCACCACCGCTTTCGGGTATTACGATCATAATCTGATCGCTGCAGTCGAACGGGTGCAGGATCACAGTGCCGACTTCAATCCCTGGCTGCCACGGCAGCGACTCTGGCGTATTCGCGCCCGACGGGTGATTCTGGCCAGCGGCAGTATCGAACAACCGCTGGTGTTCGCTGACAACGACCGGCCCGGCGTGATGCTGGCGGGCGCGGTACGGGCGTATATTCATAATTATGCGGTACTGCCGGGACGGCGTGCGCTGCTACTGGCTAATCATGACGATGCCTATCGTACCGCAGTGGCGCTGCTGGAGGCCGGGGCGACCGTCGCTGCAATGGTTGATCTGCGCGCCAAACCGGGCGGGCACTGGCTGGAGCAGGCGAAAGCGCGCGGCATTCCGGTACTGGCCGGTCATGGTATCGCTGCCGTGAATGGCCGACACGCGATAAGCAGTGCTGAGGTTGCGCCGCTGGCCACTAGTGTGGGGACAAGTTCGGGGACTGGTTCGGGTGTTGGTTCCGGGCGGCGGATCGAGTGCGATCTGATCGCCATGTCGGGTGGCTGGTCGCCGGTGGTACATTTGCACAGTCAGTCCGGCGGCAAACTGGATTATCGGGCCGATCTCGGCGTGTTCGTGCCCGGCGCGGCGAAGCAGGGCAGTCAGGCTATCGGCGCGGCAGCCGGGGTGTTCGAACTGGATAATTGCCTGGCGCAGGGTCGGGCAGCCGGGGCGGGTAAAGCTCTGCCGGTTGTCATCGTGGGTAACGCAAGCATGCCGGAGCAGACTGTGTTAAAGGTGCCGGGTCAGTACGGCAAACCGTTTGTGGATTTCCAGAACGATGTCACGCTGGATGATATTGCTCTGGCTGAGCGTGAAGGGTATCGCTCGGTCGAGCATCTCAAACGCTACACCACACTGGGCATGGGCACTGATCAGGGTAAGACCAGCAATATCAATGCGCTGACCGTGCTGGCAGCACAGCGCGGTGATCCGGTACCGACAGTCGGCACGACCACGTTTCGACCGCCGTACACACCGGTCACGCTGGGAGCCTTGGCCGGGCGCTCGGTCGGACAGCATTTCAAGCCGCTGCGACGCACCGCACTGGATGCATGGCACAGTCAGCATGGCGCAGTCTGGATCGATGCCGGGCTGTGGCGACGGCCGCATTATTACCCGCGCCCTGGCGAAAACGTCGATAGCGCCGCCGAGCGCGAAACCATCGCCACGCGTAGCCGGGTCGGGCTGTGCGATGTAAGCACGCTGGGGAAAATTGATATTCAGGGGCCGGATGCGGCGGAGTTCCTGAACCGGGTTTACGTCAACGGTTTTGCCAAACTACCCATTGGCCGCGCCCGTTACGGCGTGATGCTGCGCGAAGACGGTCTAGTCGATGACGACGGCACAACTTCGCGTCTGGGCGAACAGCATTATCTGATGACCACTACAACGGCCAACGCTGCCAGGGTGCTGTCAAAGCTGGAATATTATCTGCAAGTCATCTGGCCGGAGTTACGGGTGCTGGTCACCAGCGTGACCGAGCAATGGGCCGGGATGTCTGTTGCCGGTCCCAAAGCACGTGAGGTGCTGGCACCACTGCTTGATCTGGATCTGAGCAACGCGGCGTTTCCCTTTATGGCCGCAGCGGAATGCACCTTTCAGGGGGTTCCTGCACGACTGTTCCGGATCAGTTTTTCCGGCGAACTGGCCTACGAGCTGAATGTGCCAGCCGACTACGGCCCGGCTGTTTGGGAGGCCATTATTCAGGCCGGCGAACCGTATGGAGTAGTCGTCTACGGGATGGAGGCGCTGGGCACCATGCGGGTGGAAAAAGGCCACGTTGCGGGCGCTGAGCTGAACGGTCAGACCACACTGGACGATCTGGGGCTGGCTAAAATGGCCGGCAAGAAAAAAGCGTTCATCGGTAAAGCGCTGCTGGACCGTGATGCGCTGAACGAACCGGCACGCCAGCAACTGGTCGGGCTGCAGCCGCTGGATGGCAAAAGCTGGATCAAAGCCGGCAGTCAGCTGGTTGCCGATAAAACACTCAAGCCACCGGTCGAGATGCTGGGCCATGTCACCTCGATTGCCTACAGCCCGGAACTGCAGACTCCGATTGCGCTGGCCCTGCTGGCAGGCGGCCTGACGCATGAGGGCGAAACCCTGTACGCGGCATTTCCGCTGAAAAACGAACTGGTGCCAGTGCGGGTGGTTGCGCCGCATTTTATCGATCCGAAGGGAGAGCGCTTGCATGTCTGAGGTATTAACGCGTCGTTGCGCGCTTGCGGCAGTCTATCAAACCGGCCGCTTTGGACAGGCTGAGTCGGCAGTGGGGATCACAATCCAGCGCTTACAGGGGCTGGATATCCTGCAGGTAGCGACGTATCCCGATACAGCCGAACGGGTGCGGAATATTATCGCGCAACAGTGCGGACTGGCCCCGGCTGAACAGCCGCGCCAGGCGGTTATACAGGACGATACCCGCATACTCTGGAACGGGCCGCAGCGCTGGTGGATCGTACTGCCGGAAAATCCCGCGCTGTTGTCGCAGTTACGCGACGAACTGGGCGCGGATGCTGCGGTTACTGTTCACAGTCATGGCCGGGTCGTGCTGCGACTGCAAGGCCCGGCCACGCGTGCGTTACTGGCGAAAGGCTCGGCGGTGGATTTTCACCCGGATCATTTCCCGGCCGGCTGGTGCCGACCGCTGGCGCTGGATCATTTCGATGTGCAACTGTACTGCCTGGATAACGAGGCCAGTGTTGATGTTTACATCGCCCGCAGTCTGGCAGTGAGCTTCTGGGAATGGTTACTCGACGCCGCCGGTGAGTTTGGCGTCGAGGTGCTGTAGCCTTATTAACCGGTTACTTGATGTGCTCGTCTTTTGCACTAATCCCATTCAGGCGAGCAATCAGGAGCGGCTTGCCGGTCATTACGATCAAGATTATCAATGGCTTGAATGTCCTCGTGGCTCAGCGTCAGCGAAAGTCCGTTCAAATTGGTTTGAAGGTTTTCGCGTTTAGTGGATGACGGGATCGTACTTAAGCCTTTTGCCAACTCCCAGGCTACAACGACTTCAGCCGGTGTGCGGGCATGTTGCCCGGCAATTTTTACAATCGTGTCATCTTGGAGCACTTTCCCGACGGCAAAAGGCATATAACCCGTTACAGAGATGCCTTTTGCAGCACAGTACTCCCTGAGGATTCTGTTTTGCAGATAGGGATGCACTTCAACCTGATTGGTGTAAATCTGTTTTGCAGGCAGCGTATTTTGTGCTTCTTGCAACAGCCGGGTTGTGAAGTTTGACAAACCAATATGCCTGGCCAGTCCGTTCTCCTGCGCTTTGATTAACTCACCCAGGTATTCGGCCATTGGCTCACCATTTTCCGGTGCTGGCCAGTGGATGAGCAATAGATCAACAAACGGCATTTTCAGCTTTGTCAGGCTCTCTTTCACGCTGGGCAGAAAGGATGCTTTATTGAGATTGCTGTTCCAGACCTTTGTTGTCACAAATAATTCAGCCCGGTCTATACCGCTATCCAGTATCGCTTGACCAACCTCGGCTTCGTTGCCGTATATTTGAGCGGTATCAATATGACGATATCCAACCTCTAGTGCTGTTTTGACAGATTCATAAGCAACATTGCCTTTCAGACGGAATGTTCCCATACCAAGGCGTGGCATTTCATTGTTCAAGATCATGGTTGCACCTGTATTTAATTAAATGGACATTGCTGAAAAAATTCAGGGTTAATTCGTTAATACTCATAATTTCCCTGAGTTGGGCTTCTTTGGGCTGGTAAGAAGCCATCCCACTGGAGTCGGGTTGTTTCGGTCTGATCGCGACTATCGAGGAAACCGGACAGTCTGGTCAGAGCAAGTGCAAGCATGACAATAATGGCAGCAATCCAGGGGGTATCCATGAGTGTCATCCTTTCTACAATAACGCCACCCATTACCGAGCCAATAGCAATGCCCACATTAAACGCGGCAATATTTAAGCCGGCAGCAACATCTACGGCATTTGGGGTGTATTTTTCAGCTAATTGAACGACATAAACCTGCAGGCCGGGTACATTACCGAACGCGAAAGCGCCCCACATGAGGACTGTCAGCACGGCGCTAATCGGGTTGCCGGCAGTAAACGTAAATGTCAGTAAAACCAGGGCTAATGCGGTGAATATGATATGCAACGCCTTGATTGGACCCATTTTATCGGCCAGTTTTCCGCCCCAGATATTACCCACGGCAACCGATACACCATAAACCAGCATAATGAGTCCAATAGAACTGGGGGCAAAGCCTGATACCTGCTCTAAAATCGGGGCAAGATAGGTAAACGCGACAAAAGTACCGCCGTAACCCACTGCGGTCATTGCATAGACAAGCAGCAAGCGGGGCTGGATCAGCACCTTGAATTGTTCTGAGAGTCGGGCCGGAGCTGCTTGCCTGAGATTACCCGGTACCAGCAATGCACTGCCTATCAGCGCAAGTAAGCCCAGTAAAGCCACGATAAGAAAGGTCGCTCGCCAGCCAAACTCCTGACCGATCCAGGTTCCCAAAGGAACGCCCGTTACCAGGGCTACAGTAAGGCCGGTAAACATGATGGCAATGGCGCTTGCCTCTTTATCTTTACTGACCAAATGGGTGGCGATGGTCGAGCCGATAGAGAAAAACACCCCATGTGCCAGCCCCGTCAGTACTCTGGCTATAACCAGGGACGTATAAGTCGGGGCTAGCCAGGCCAGCACGTTACCTGCGATAAAAAGCGCCATCAGGCCTAGCAGAACGGTCTTCCGGTTCCAGCGCCCGGTCAAGGCAGTAAGCACAGGCGCACCGATCGCTACGCCTAAGGCATAGAGACTGACCAGCAAGCCTGCCGAAGGCAGTGTAACGCCCAGGTCCCGGGCGATGGTGGGTACCAGTCCGACAATTACAAACTCGGTGGTACCAATGGCGTATGCACTCAGTGTGAGTGCCCATAGAGCGAGTGGCATAACAAAATCCTCTGTCATTGATTGCGATTGCGAGGAATTATGCCGACTGTTACTATTTCTAAAAACACCATAAATAACAAATTACTTTTACAATTATGTCAATAATATCCAAAACCGACGACTTAGAGATCTTGCTGGCGGTTTATGACACGGGCAGTTTTTCCGGTGCAGCAAAGTCTCTGGATTGCCCTGTTGCGAAGGTAACCCGGGCCATACAGAGATTAGAGTCTGAGCTCAGTTGCAACCTGTTCAATCGAACAACCCGTCGGGTTGAAGCGACGGAAGAAGGGAAAGTATTCATTGAACATATCAGGCCCGGATTGATACAGCTGGAAAAAGCGGAGGAAAATCTGCGCTTGTTGCAAAGTGCGCCCTCCGGGCTGTTGCGGGTAGACGCGGCAAGTCCTTTTATTATTCATCAGCTGGTACCGCTGATGGCCGGATTTCGAGAGGCCTTCCCGCTTATCAAAATCGAGCTGATATCAAGCGATAATATTATCAACCTGATTGAAAAGCGCACGGATGTAGCAATCCGTATCGGTCAACTGCAGGATTCCAATTTGCACGCGATCGCGCTCGGCAAGAGCAAACTCCGGTTGGTTGCCAGTCCTTCTTACCTCCAGTCACATGGCTATCCTGAGCAGATTGACCATCTGCAGGAACACAAAACGCTGGGGTTTTCCGAAAACAGTAAGCTCAACGATTTGCCTCTTCTGCGCAGCGTAACCATCAAACCAGAGATAGCGGCAAGCAGCGGTGAAACCATGCTTAAACTCTGCCTGCTCGGTAATGGCATCGCACTTCTATCAGATTTTATGACCAAGCCATTGCTCAAAAACGGCCGTTTGATCGAAGTCTTGCCCGGTTCTGTTGTGTCACCACATCCCCGCGAGGATGTCTGGGCTGTTTACTACAGAAACACAGCACTTTCGAGCAGAATCAGTGCGTTTATCGGTTACATCGCCGAACGCTTGGACTTGTAAGGAATCACGGGTGAGATCGCCTGCTGATTATTCAGGCTGTTCTGGATCAAGCGCCAACGCTGAACGCGTGTTAGTTCCGAAAAAGCATAAAAATACCCGCGCCGATCAATACACTGCCGGCGGTTATATCCAGGCATTTTCTGGCACTGGCATTGGCGAAGAAGGCACTGGCTTTGACCGCCATATAGGCATAGCCGAGTTTGACGCCACCGACCACGGCGGTTGCCAGCAGCATGATAATGATAGTGTCGGTCAGGGATATACCGCTTACATCAAGAAAGGCCGGAAAAAGCGCTATGTAGAAGAGGATGGCTTTCGGATCGCCCAGGGTGATGAGCAGGCCGCTGATGACACTGGAGGCGCGGGAAAACGCTGCGGGTTTAGGCGCGTGTCCGAGGCTGCTACTGGCTCTCCATGAGCTGATGCCCAGCCAGATCAGATAGGCTCCACAGGCATAGTTGACGAACTCGAACAGAGGGCCAAGCTGATGGGCGACAACGCTCAGACTGTAGACTGCCAGTACGATGAACAGCAGGTCTGCCGCGATAATGCCGCAAACCATAATCAGTCCGTGCGCAAAGCCGGATGCAATTGACCTTGCCACCACCGCAAAATCACTGGGGCCGGGCACCACAGCAAGTGCCAGCATGGTGCCGGATAATGCGGCGATTGTGCTACCTGTCATCATGTGTTTGTGGGTGTTTTCTGGTTTGGTCCGCCGACCCTCAGGATAGTTTCTTCAACAGCGCTCGCCCTCGCGGTGTGAGTCTGTAATGATAGCGCAGCGGCTGGCCGGGCAGACTCAGAAGCGGGACCCGTTCCAATAAACTGTGCTTGAGCAGGTAGTCGATGCCGGTCGGTGTCGAGAAATAAGGCGGCTCGGCACTGGGGTTATGCCGAAAATACTGCAGGGTATGCAGTTGTGGCTCGCTCAGCTCGAGCGGAGCGCGGGATGGCGGGTTGTTCATGGCGAGTGTACAGGGGGATGATTAGGGAAGTAACTTGTTAAGGATAGCAGGGCTAAGAATAGCAGGAATTCGCAACGGCAAAAGGTCAGCAGTCGGACCGCCGCGATTTTGTAATTTACCCGTCAGCGCCGATGACCAGCGGGATGATTTAATGAATATGTTAGCGATAGCAGTTGGCGTAGCCCATAAAATTAATTATGCTATCCAGAGAATAAACAGAAAAACAGACCCGTCTTTGCCTATACTTAAACCATATTAGGTCATGGGTTCCCGGTGTTAGGTCATGGGTTCCCGGTGCGGGTTTTGGGTTAAACTAAAAATAACAATAATTTAAGTTCACCAAAGGTAGAGTACAGAGTCATGTTCAATCCCAGGCAATTGAGCAATCCCAGCCGATCAGGCCATCCTATGCTGCGCTACTTCCTGCAGTCCTTATTTGCTTTGGTGCCAGTTTCCTAAGCTTACGTACCTAATTCTTCGATGTATCCGATACTTTGAAAGTCAAAGCGTTTGTTCTTTGACGACGATCCGCCAGAGGAGGAATTCACGATGGCAATATCATTGACAGTCAACGGTCAGTCCTACGATGTAGATGTGCCGCCCGAAATGCCCTTGTTATGGGTATTACGCGATGTGCTCGGTATGACGGGTACCAAATATGGTTGCGGTATCGCTCAATGCGGAGCCTGCACTGTTCATATCGACGGCCAGGCTGTGCGCAGCTGCGTCACTACCGTCGATACCGCCGTCGGTAAAATGGTGACCACAATCGAGGGCCTGGATCCGGAAGGTAATCACCCGGTACAGGTTGCTTGGCGTGAACTTAACGTACCGCAATGTGGTTTCTGTCAGGCCGGCCAGATCATGCAGGCCGCCTCGCTGCTTAGCGCAAACCCCACCCCCGATGATCAACAGATCGCCGACGGCATGACTGGCAATGTCTGC
>JAWKZG010000017.1:0-122288 GCA_041396125.1 Gammaproteobacteria bacterium
GCACCCCCGCCGGGCAGGCTTTGCGTCTGGATACCGAACAGCCCTGGTTACAGCTGGAGCAGGCGGGGCTATACCGCATTCTGCCCGATGCTACCGGTGCGTCGGCTGATAACAGCCTGGCCTGGCCGCTGGCGGTTGCCAGTGCGCCGGCCGAATCCGATCTGAGCAGTCTGACGGCTGACGCGTTTCTTGCCCGTATCGAGCGACCGGCCTCGATTGCAACAGTCGCCGGTAATGCGCCGGAAAATCAGACCCGGTTGCTAAAGCAGGAGCGTGAACAATCCTGGTGGTGGTATTTATTGGCGGCGTTGCTGCTGCTGTTGCTGCTGGAAATGTTTATCAGCGCTCGCCAGGCACCCTCTCAGGCTTCGTCCTCCCACGCCCGATCCGTACCCAAACGCGCAACTCTGTCCGGGGTGACCCCATCATGAGCAAGCAAATCATGCAGACTCCGCTATCCCATGCAGCCTCTGAATTATCGGCGATTATCCGGCAAAGCCGCTGGCGCTTGCGCTGGCTGAGTTTTTTACACACCCTGAGTGCTGTGCTGCTGGTCGCGCTGGTCGTGCTGGCTGTCGCTTTGCTGGCACTGGACTGGGTGCGCTACGATCCGCTGCGGGTTACCACGATCCGCTGGCTCAGCTATGCCGTTCTGGCACTGCTGCTGGTGCTGCTGGCGGTATTGCCGTGGCTGCGACGCTTACCTGTCAAACGCCTGGCGCTGTATCTGGAAGAGCGTTCGCCGGAATTGCGACAGGTTTTGCTGAGCGCGGTCGAGTGTCTGCCGATGGCCCGGCAAGATTCTGCAGACCGTCTGCAGACCGCCTTGATAGAACAGGCCTTGCAGCGCTGTCACCAGTCTGATCTTGGCATTCCGGCGGAGCGTAAACGGATTGCTCTGGCTGCTGGCGGTGTCACTGCGCTGCTGCTGCTGGGGGTCGGAATTTATCTCTGGCAACCAGGCGTGCTGGTCAATGGCCTGCCGTATTTGCTGCCCGGGCAGCAGGCCCAGGCACATAACCCGTATCAACTGGCGGTGCAGCCGGGTAATCAGCGTATTTTGCAGGGGGCTGATCAACTGATCGAAGGTCAGCCGCTCGGGTTTGCCCCGGATCGGGCTATCTTGTGGACCCGGCCACTGACTGCAGTGCCTGACGGTGTAACACCCGACGGAGCAGCACCCGAAATCACCGTACCTGCCTCACCGGCTGAGGCAGGCTGGCAGGCGCGATCCATGGCACTGGCGGCTGACGGCCTGGGTTTTGAAGTCTTTCTGTTTGATCAGCAGCAATCGCTGGCCTATTTTGTCGCCGCCGAGCAGGTGCGTTCGCCGGTTTACCAGCTGGAGGTGCTTGAACCTCCCAGTATCCAGCACATTGAACTGACCTATCATTACCTGGCTGATACAGGCTTGCCCGCTAAAACAGTGCTGGACGAAGGCGATATCAAGGTTTCATCGGTGGCCTCGCCGTTGCTATCCGTGTGCAGGTTAAACAGCCTGAACACAGTACACACCCGCTGGCCGGGCAACTGGTGTTGAACGGCCAGCAGCGGCAGGCACTGCAAACCGCTGCCGACGGTTGGCTGGACGGTGAATTGACGATCAACGCGCCGGGTATTTACCGCATTGATCTGGCGCTGGACAGTGAGCGCTACTGGCCTTCCAGCCCGGATTACCGCATCGAGGTGCGGGAGGATCGGGCTCCTCTGATTCGCTTTACGGCACCGGGCCGGGATATCCAGGTAACCAATCTGGACGAGCCGATGCTGGCGCTGACCGCCAGTGATGATTTTGCGCTGGATCGGCTCGAACTGAAACTGATGATTAACGGCGGTGCCGAGCAGACAGTGACACTGCATACAGGCGGTGAACTGGCCGAGGCCAGCGGTGAGCACGTGGTCATGCTGGAAGATCTGGCGTTGCAGCCGGGCGATCTGGTTGCCTATTACGGTCGGGCAGTGGATCGGGGTATGTACGGTGAGGGTCAGGAAACCGCAACCGATATGTATTTCCTGCAGATACGCCCGTTCGAGCGCGAATACCGGACCGCTGAACAGCAGGGCGGCGGCGGTAGCGGCGGTCAGGACGAGGGCGCTTTGTCGGCCCAGCAACGCCAGTTTGTGGTAGCGATCTTCAAGTTGCAGCGTGATCAGAAAACCCTGCCGGAGGCGACTGCGGCAGAGCGTCGTGACACGCTGGCCCAGGTACAGACACGTATTCGCGAGCGGGTCGAGGCCATTATCCGGCGGCTGGGTGAGCGGGGCGCGGTGCAGCAACATGAAGGTTACCGGCAGATGCTGGACGAATTGCCGAAAGCCGTAACGGCCATGAAACGGGCTGAGCGGACACTCAGCGAAGTGGGCCCCACGCCGACCCTGCCGCCAGCGCAAAAAGCGCTGCAGCATTTGCAACGAGCCGAGGCCGCATTCCGCGAAACCCAGGTTGCCCAAGGTGGCCAGGGCGGCAGTGGCAGTAGTCAGGCCGAAGATCTGACGGCATTATTCCAGCTGGAACTCGATAAATTGCGCAATCAATACGAGTCTGTGCAGCGCGGTCAGGCCCAGGAACAGCAGGAGATGGACGAATTGCTGCGCAAATTACGTGAACTGGCACGCCGGCAGGAGCAGGAACTGGAACGCCAGCAACGCCGTTTGGCGCAGTCAAATTCGGCAGATAATAGCAATGGCGGCGGGGAGAGCTCCAGTGCTTCTTCCGCTTCTTCAGGCGATTCTTCAGGGAGCCAGTCTGCGGCGCAGCAGGCCCTGGCCGAAGCTGCTGAAGAGTTGGCACGGCAGTTGGCGCGACTCAGTCGCAAACGACCTGAAGACAACGCTCGCGCAGAGTCATCCCAGTCATCAGAATCACAGCAATCGGGTTCGAGCCGTCAGTCCCGGCAGGCGCAAGCCAATTCGGCTAATTCGGGGCAGTCGCGCCCATCTGCGGCGGACTCAAACCGGCCCATGCCCCCGACTCAATCTGGCCAATCTGGACAATCCGGACAATCCGGACGCAATATGCCCGGCCAGACGGCGCAGAATCAGTCCCGCCCCGGTGGGATGGACAGCGCGCAACAGCGTTTGCAGCAGGCTATCCAGCAAATGCAGCAAGCTGCTGCAACGGCTGGTGCTGAAGGGATTGAGGCGCGTCGCCAGGCTTTACAGGCTTTACAGCAGACTTTGCAGGAATTGTCCGGCCAGGATAAAGCCGCTTCCAGTTTGGCGCAGGATCTGGACAATGCCCGGCGCCGCACGGAGCGACTGGCTGCCTGGCAGCAACAGGGCGTGGAAACGCTACGCGAATGGACAGAACGTCAGGCGCAGGCTGCCAGTGCTGGAAACGTGCCTGGCGCAGAGGGCGAACGTCCAGATACCGAGGCGCTGCGCCAGCGCAAGCAGCAGATGGCGCTGGAATCCGATGCGCTGGAACAAAGTCTGCGGCGCATGATCCGGCCCAGTGAAGAGGAACACCCGCAATTATCGCAGCAGTTGCGCGAAATTGTGACCGGGCTGGATCAGAAGCGCTTGAGTGACCGCTTGCGGCAGATGGATCGGCTGTTGCAATGGCGCGATCTGCAACAAGCCGAGCGACTGGAAAACTATATCGCCAGTGTTATTGATGAACTCGGCGCTGAGCTGAGCGAGGCCCAAGCCTTATTACAGCAGGAGTCCGGCCCAGGCATCGAACAGGCACTGGCCCAGGTGCAATCACTGATGCAGGCGGTTGCCGAGGCTCAGCAACAGGGCAGTGGCAATGCACCGGCCCAGGGGCAGGGAAACCCTGACTCTGGGGAAAATCAGCAGCAGGGGAATCAATCGGGGGAGCAGCAGGCCAGTCAACAGAATGGACAGCCGGGCGAACAACAAAGCCAACAAGCGGGTAATCAGCCGGGTGGGCAACAGGCTGGTGGCCAAACGGGTAGCCAGCCGGGCAGAGGCTCACAGCAGGCGGGTGAATCTTCCGGACAGCGTATCGCACAAGGGAACGGGAACGTTGACGGTGAATCCCGTACGTTGCCAGCCGAGGGACGATTCGGTCCGCCAGGCGCGCGCCAGCGTGATAACGCAGCAACCGGGCAATGGAGCGAAACGGCTGCCCAGCTGGCGGAGAGTTTGCGTGCGCGCGGGATCGCTATGGATCGGATCAATGCGGTGCTGAGCGGGGTTCGCGAGTATGAGCAACAAGCGAACGCCGGTGGACAGTCCTTGCAGCAATACCAGGCGGCACTACTGGACGATCTGCGTCAGCTGGAGTTTGCCCTGCGCCAGCAGGTGCAACCGGAGCGCCCGCAGGCCCGCTTGCCGATCAGCCCGGTACCGGTCGCCCCCGAATATCGGGCTGAAGTGGAACAGTATTTCCGCGAGCTGGCTGCTGATCGCGCCGGTATTAACGACGTGCAGGCAGATTAGCAGGAGTGATGACGTATTAGCAGGCCGTTTTCCCCCGACACTGCCGATCAGCACGCGCTGTTAAGTTGCCACTGTTGCGGTTTAATCCAGCGTAAACCGCAACGTCTCTCACCGCATCATTCAAATCGTTTGCGTTGCAGTCGATGCCATACAGTACTGCACGCTGCGCCTGCGCGGGTGAGCCAGCGGGTGCGGATTCTGGCCCTGGTTGCCTTGATTTTCTATCTGCCGGCAATGACCTTGCCGATGTTGCGGGTGGAGCGCTTGGGGCACATACGGGAAGACAGTCTGCTGGGCGGGATTGACAGCTTGCTGACGCAAGGCTACTGGCTGGTCGGGCTGGTGGTCTTGTTGTTTTCTGTCTTATTGCCGCCGCTGAAGCTGTTCGCTTTATTCTGGCTGACCCGACCGGCTTTCCTGGCTCATCCGCACCGCGCCATAATGTACCGCTGGGTTGAGCACCTGGGGCGCTGGGGCATGCTGGATGTGCTGTTGGTCGCCATACTGGTCGCGTTTGTAAAACTCGGCAATCTGGTGACGATCAGTGCCGGCCCTGGCCTGACGGCTTTCGTGCTGCTTGTTTTGTTCAGTCTGCTGGCCAGTCTTTGGTTTGATCCGCGAGCGATGTGGCAATCCCCCAGCTCTGGTGATCCCGACCCATAATATAAAGGAACCCCAAACAGTGAAGTCTATCCATGCCAGTATCTGATTTACCTGTGGCTGAGCCGGTTCCCGCCCGCACCGAGAGCTGGCTCTGGCTGCTGCCCCTGCTGGCCCTGGCGGTTGTTTTCTGGCTGGGCTGGCAGTCCTGGTCCGGCCAGGACATTCCGATCAGTATCCGTTTCAGTGAAGGGCATGGTCTTAAACCTGGCGATACGGTGCGGTATCGGGGTGTCGCGGTTGGCAGTGTGGAGCGGATTCGACTAAACCGCGCTCTGGACGGTGTAACCATTGACGTCCGCCTGCAGCCAGATGCCGCTGCATTGGCCCGCAGTGGCAGTCGTTTCTGGATTGTGCGGCCGCAGCTTGATCTGAGCGGTATCAGTGGTCTGGATACCCTGGTTGGTGCCAATTACATCGGGGTATTGCCCGGCGCAGGTGAACAGCAGCGCAGTTTTATCGGTCTGACTGAACCGCCGCTGGCCGATCTGCTGGAACCCGGCGGTCTGGATATCGTACTGCTGGCGTCCGGTAAAAGTGGTCTGCGGGCGGGTGCCCCGATCAGCTATCGACAGGTGCTGATTGGTGTCGTTGTTGCCGTTGATCTGGCCAAGGATGCCAGCGCGGTGGAAGCCAGGGCGTATATCAAACCGCAATATGTCAATCTGATGCGGGAGAACATCAAATTCTGGCGTAGTGGCCGGGCTCGTCTGAGTGCGGGTCTGGATGGGTTATCACTGGACCTTGACCCCGTGCCCAGTCTGCTGCTGGGCGGGGTGAATTTATCTATTCCACCGGCACCGGGTCGCCCGGTCGACGCCGGTGCGCGCTTTACGTTGCATCAGAAACCACAAGACGAATGGCTGGACTGGGTGCCGGGACTGGCGCTGGACGGGGGTGAAAACCCTGCCCTGGAGCGCCCGCAACCGGTGCCGGTGCAATTAATCTGGCGTCAGCGCAGTTGGTATTATCTGAGCCAGACAGCGGAAAAACAGGGCTGGGGATTGCCGCTCGAAAATGCGGTTCTGGCACCAGCCGATTTACTACTGCCGCCTGATTCAGCGCTGGCTGACAGTCAGTCACTGCGGGTGGCTAATCAGCCCGTGGTGGCTGCGGCCCAGATCGTGGGCGACGTAGGCGAAGTATTGGCTTTGCAGAACCTTGCTAGTCCGCTGCCTAACGCCTGGCCGTTGTCGCAACTGCGCCGCGCCAGCCAGGCAGAGGATGTGCTTGTTATCGGCAATCTGGACGATCCGGCTCGCTTTGTCGGAGCCGAGCGCCAGGACTGGCAGAGCGAGCAATGGTTACTGCGGCCAGCCCTGCCGTTTGATGCCGGCTGGCATGGTGCCGCCGTTGTTGCCGCGGCAGACGGTAAACTGCTGGGACTGTTGCTGGTGGATGATGAGCAGTATCGAGTCATCAGCGTAGACTCTGGTATGCTGTCAACCCAACGATAATTCGCGACAGGTTGGCATTGATGGCGATAATTGCAAGCTATAATATTAAAGGTGGAGTGGGTAAAACAGCCGCCGCAGTCAATCTGGCCTATCTGGCAGCGGCAGAAGGGCTTCGACCCTGATCTGGGATCTCGATCCGCAGGGCGCGGCCAGTTATTATTTTCGGGTCAAGCCCAAGGTCAAGGGGGGCGGCAGGAAAGTGTTGCAAGGTGTGGTGGAAGACCGCATCAAAGGCACTGATTTTCCGGATCTGGATTTGCTGCCAGCCGATTTTTCCTATCGTAATATGGATTTGCTGCTGGATTCCGGCAAAAAGCCGGGGCGTGGCCTGAAGCGTCTGCTGAAGCCGCTTGGCAAAGAATACGATTATATATTTCTGGACTGCCCACCGAGTATCTCGCTGCTGTCAGAAAACGTTTTCCAGACGGCCGACGCATTGCTGGTACCGTTAATTCCGACCACGTTGTCACTGCGCACGCTGGAACAGTTGAGCAAGTTTCTGGTGCAGCAGGATATTGATACGCTGCAGCTGCTGCCTTTCTTGTCCATGATTGACCGGCGCAAAAACTGCATAAAGAACTGGAGCAGACGTTGCCTCTGCAATTTCCACAGTTATTGCCAGTCGCGATTCCGTACGCCAGCGATATTGAGCGTATGGGTGTGGAGCGGGCACCACTGCCAGCGTATGCGCCGAATAGCGGCAGCGCGGCAGCGTTCCGGCGCTTGTGGCAGGTCCTGCAGCAGAATCTGGCCTCTTAAGTACAGGCTTTAAATACCAGCCCAATTACCAACAAAACCAGTCATGTTATTCATTTCAACTGTAAGCAGAATATTTTTTATGTGGTTGCCATGTCGCAAGAGTTGATTGCTGACACTGCCATTTTACAGCTTGGTGATCCGCGCTTGCGGCAGATTGCAGCGGCTGTTGAGACCGTCACCGATCCTCGGGTACAAGCTGACGGGCAACGGGTGTGGCAGGCGTTGCAGGCTTTTCGCGCCGAGCACGGTTTTGGTCGTGCGACAGCTGCACCGCAACTGGGGATTCAGCGGCGGATGATCGCGCTCTGTCTGCCGGACTGGCCGGCCCTGTTGATCAACCCGGAAATTGTCTGGAGCAGCGATGCAATGGTCACTCTGTGGGATGATTGTATGTGCTTTCCGTCCCTGCTGGTACGGGTGCAGCGGGCGGCATCGGTTTCAGTGCGGTTTCTGGATCAGAACGGCACCTTGCACGAGCGCAACAGAGCTGGATACCGCAACTGCCGAGCTGTTGCAACATGAGATCGATCATCTGGACGGTGTGCTGGCGGTGGATCGGGCAATCGGCCCGGAACCGCTGGTAAGCCGGACGACTTTCGAGCAGCAGCGTGCGTATTTTCTTGAGCAAGTAGATTTTGTTCCCGCTTAAGCCGGGCTGAATTTTTGTGTCCTGGCTGATCCGTTTTGCGCGCGCCCTGCGCCATCCCAATTTTGCTGTCTATGCGGCCGGTAATGTGCTGAATCTGATCGGTCACTGGATGCAGCGTATAGCTGTAGGCTGGCTGACCTGGCAGTTAACTGAATCCGCCACCTGGCTGGGCATCATGACGCTGGCTGAACTGGGGCCGACCCTGCTGATCGGCCCGCTGGGGGCGTGCTGGCTGACCGTTATCCGCGGATCCGAATTGCCCAGGCCACTCAGATTGCGGCGGCGATGCAGGCCGGGACACTGGCATTGCTGACGCTCTCCGGCCAGCTCGATATCTGGATTTTATTGCTGCTGATGCTGCTGCAGGGGGTGATTTTCTCGCTCTGGCAGCCGGTGCGGCTGGCGCTGATCTCCAGTCTGGTGCCACGCGAGGATTTGGGTTCGGCGGTAGCGCTGAATTCCGTTATTTTTAATAGCGCCCGGTTTATCGGTCCGGCCCTGGCCGGGGTGCTTCTGGTGGCCGGTGGCGCGGGCTGGGTGTTGTACTGCATACCTGTGGTCTGCTTGGTTTCTGGTTTGCCCTGTCGCGCCTGCACATCAAGGAAGAACCTGTTCTGGTGGTACCTGGCCGGCGGTTTGGCGGTGAATTGCTGGACGGTATCCGTCACGTTATCCGCCACCCCGGCATGGGGCCGGTGCTGGTACTGCTGATTGCCTCCTGTTTATTATTGCGGCCGGTGTTTGAATTGCTGCCAGGGTTTGCCGAAGCGGTGTTTCAGCGTGGTGCTCACGGTTTGGCTATTCTGGCGGCAGCCCTCGGCGTTGGCGCGGTGCTGGGTGGTATCTGGCTGGGCCAGCGCAGCAGCCTGATCGGACTGACCCGTTTGATGCTGCAGTTTACCGTGGTACTGGCTGTGGTATTGATGGTGTTTGCCCTGACGCACTGGTTCTGGCTGGCGGTCTTGTGTCTGGGACTGGCAGGCTCTGCCCTGACGGTTAGCGGAGCGGGCACCCAGACCTTGATTCAGACCGCCGTCGATAATGCCTATCGGGGGCGGGTGTTATCGCTGTACGGTATGGTGCTGCGCGCCGGCCCGGCTGTAGGCGCTTTGATTATGGGAGCAACAGGCGATCTGATCGGGCTGCGCTGGCCTTTGCTGACCGGCTGTGTGTTTTGTCTGCTGGTATTGTTCTGGGTTAATCAGCGGCGCGAGCAGATCAGAGCCTCGTTGGAGAATCCCTGACTGGAAAACCTGCACCGGTTGGCTCGACAGATACTACCGGGAGCGATTTATAATGACGACCCATTTCCCGCCATTTCCTGATTGCCAAGTACACCACTGTGGCCATGACGGCACGGCAACTCTGATAAAAAAGGTCCAAAGCAAGCATGAGTAATTTACAACAACTGATCGAAGATGCATTTGAACAGCGGGCGTCATTCAGCCCGGACAACACCCCGAGCGATGTCCGTCTGGCGGTTGAGCAGGCACTCGACTGGCTGGATCAGGGGACGGCCCGGGTAGCCGAGAAAACCGACGCGGGCTGGGTGGTTAATCAGTGGCTGAAAAAAGCGGTGCTGTTGTCGTTTCGCCTCAACGATAACCGCGTGATGGGGCAAGGGGATACCCTGTTTTACGATAAAGTTGAAGGCAAGTATACGGGTTACAACGCAGCGCAGTTCGAGCAGTCCGGCGTGCGGGTGGTGCCGCCAGCAGCGGCGCGGCGCGGCAGCTATATTGCTCCTGGTGTCATACTGATGCCATCGTTTGTCAATATCGGGGCTTATGTGGACAGCGGCACAATGGTCGATACCTGGGCCACGGTAGGTTCTTGTGCCCAGATCGGCAAAAACGTACACCTGTCCGGCGGCGTTGGGATTGGCGGTGTGCTGGAGCCCTTGCAGGCCGGTCCGACCATTATCGAGGATGACTGCTTTATCGGGGCGCGTTCAGAAGTGGTTGAAGGGGTTGTCATTGAACGCGGTTCGGTGTTGTCGATGGGGGTTTATATCGGTCAGAGTACCAAGATATACAACCGCATGACGGGTGAAATCAGTTACGGTCGGGTGCCGGCCGGCTCTGTCGTGGTATCGGGTTCACTGCCTGCCGATGACGGCAGCCACAGTCTGTACTGTGCGGTGATCATCAAACAGGTGGATGACAAAACCCGTTCCAAGGTCGGCCTGAACGAACTGCTGCGGGATTGAGCCATGGGTACACCAGGCAGCAAGCTGAATACCCCCACGCAAGTATTGCTGGATACGGCCGCCCAGGTCATGGTACCGAATTACCAGCCGAAGCCGATTGTGCTCGATCACGGGCAGGGCGCGCGGATCTGGGACCGTGAGGGCAAAGACTATATTGATTTTGGCACTGGTATCAGTGTGACTTCGCTGGGCCATAGTAATCCTGCCTTGATGGCGGCATTACAGGAGCAGGCCGGCAAGCTCTGGCATGTCAGCAATATTTATTACAATGAGCCGGCGATTCGTCTGGCGGAAGAGCTGGTCGACAATGCCGCGTTTGCCGAACGGGTGTTTTATTGCAATTCCGGGGCTGAGGCTAACGAAGCGGCTATCAAGCTGGCGCGCAAGCATTCCAGCCTGAAGTATCCCGAGCATAAACGCGAGATTGTCACGTTCTACGGCGGTTTTCATGGCCGTACGCTGGCTACAGTAACCGCTACTGCGCAGCCGAAATATCAGGCCGGGTTTGAGCCGGTGCCGGGCGGTTTTGTGTATTGTAACTTTAATGACTTCGAGGAGGCAGCGCAGAAAATAGGCCCGTCAACCTGCGCTGTGCTGGTTGAGCCAATTCAGGGTGAAGGCGGTATTCAGCCTGCTGTGCCGGGTTTCCTGAGCCATCTGCGGCAACTGTGCGATCAACACGATGCCTTGCTGATGTGTGACGAAGTGCAGACCGGTATGGGGCGTACCGGCAAACTGTATACCCATCAATGGGAAGAGGGTTTGCAGCCTGATGTGGTTACACTAGCCAAGGCACTGGGCGGTGGTTTGCCAATTGGCGCCATGCTGGTAGGCAAAAAAGCGGCCGAAACTCTGCAGCCTGGCAGTCATGGCTCCACATTCGGTGGCAATCCGGTTGTATGTGCGGTAGCTCGCAGTATGCTTGCGCAGGTCCGCGATCCGCAGTTGCTCAGTCATGTGCAAGCCCAGGGACAACGCTTGCTGGCGGCCATTGAGCACCTGAATACTGAACTTGAACTGTTCACCGAGGTGCGCGGGCGCGGTCTGATGCTGGGTGCGGTGATGCAGCAACGCTGGCAGGACCGGGCCGGCGAGCTTAGCGATTATTGCCTGCAGCATGGGCTTCTGGTTTTGATTGCAGGGGCCAATGTGTTGCGGTTTCTGCCGCCCCTGAATATCAATGCAGCGGAACTGGATGATGGCATCAAGCGGCTGGAAAGCGCGTTGCGTGCCGCAGTGCAGGACTGGGCCAAGGCGTGACTTCTAACACTTCAAGCAATCATGCGGGGCAGAATCCGACACTGGAATTAGCCAGGGCGCTGATCGCGCGCCGCTCGGTCACGCCCGACGATGCCGGCTGCCAGGCCCTGCTTGGGCAACGGCTGGCTGCCCTGGGGTTTGAGTGTGAAACCGTGCAGTGCAATGCAGTGACGAACACCTGGGCCAGATTTGGCCAGACAGCGCCGTTACTGGTGTTTGCCGGACATACCGATGTGGTGCCCAGCGGGCCTTTGGAGAGTTGGGATTCTGACCCGTTTCAACCCACTGAGCGTGACGGCTATCTTTATGGACGTGGTGCGGCGGACATGAAAAGCAGTCTGGCCGCCATGGTTATCGCCTGCGAGCGGTTTTTGGCCGAGCACCCGCAACCACAAGGTTCCATTGGCTTCTTGCTGACCAGCGATGAAGAAGGTCCTGCGGTCGATGGCACGGTGAAGCTCGTTGAGCTGTTGCAGGCGCGCCAGCAGGCTATCGATTACTGTATCGTGGGGGAACCGTCCAGCAGCCGGCAGCTGGGCGATATCATCAAAAACGGTCGACGTGGTTCGCTGGGCGGTCGCTTGCGAATTTTGGGGCGGCAAGGGCATGTTGCCTACCCGGAACAGGTCTTGAACCCGATCCATGCTGTTGGCCCTGTTATTACCGCGTTAAGTCGGGAAGTCTGGGATGAGGGAAATGAATTTTTTCCAGCCACGTCCTTTCAGATTTCCAATATTACAGCGGGCACCGGAGCTACTAATGTTGTGCCTGGTGTTGCCGAGGTATTATTTAATTTCCGTTTTCAGCACTGAGCAGACCGAACAGCAACTGCGCCAGCGTACCGAAGATTTGATAGGCTCCTGTATTGCCGAAATAAAAAATATTCGGGTCAGCAGTTTAGCTATGAAGTGCAATGGAACAAGCCAGGTCTGCCCTTTCTGACCGAGCCCGGTGCGCTGGTGCAAGCCTGTCGCACTGCGATCCAGGCGGAAACGGGCCTGGAGACAACGTTGTCTACCAGTGGCGGGACTTCAGATGGACGTTTTATTGCACCGACCGGGGCGCAGGTGGTGGAACTGGGACCGGTCAATGATACGATTCACAAGGTCAACGAACGGGTTTGTAGTGCTGATCTGGAGACACTTAGCCGTATTTATCAAGGGGTACTGCTGCGTTTGCTGACCTGACAGTATGGACGTGGCCAGGCTGGATTTTAAAGTTACCGAGGACGATAAGGAATTTATGAAGGCCTGGCAATGAAAAAAAATGGGGCAATGGAACAACGCTGGCGTGATTTTGCCGATGCAGCTTCGGACTGGTTCTGGGAAACTGATGCAGCAGGGCGTTATGTCTGGTTTTCGAACACCGAGCGGTCAGTAGACTGGCTTTATGGGAAAACCCGTGAAGATATCGGTGTGCCGGTTGCCAATCCAGCCGAATGGCAGCAATTGCAGACGCTGATCGCTCAACGCAAACCGTTCCGCAATATAGAGTTCCTCCGCCAAGGGCCGGATGGTTTGCGCTGGATTCGATCCAGCGGTGTGCCGGTCTTTGACGCCGGTGGACATTTTCAGGGCTACCGGGGTACGGGTACCGATATCACCTCGTTCAAGCAGGCCCAGGTGGCAGCCCAGCAAGCGCAACAGCAACTGCTGACCGCCATTGAAGCCATGCCGGGTATGTTCTCATTGTACGATGCCGAAGAACGACTGGTGCTGTTTAATAGCCGCTTCCAGGCCGCGTATCATGCTGTCGATTTGCGACCGGGACAATCTTACCGGGAATTTTTACGGGCCTTATTGCGCCAGCAGTTTCTGTTCGAAGCGATAGGGCGCGAAGCCCGCTGGTATCGACAGCGTCTGCGGCGTTTTCGTACCGCAGAACCGATCTTTGAAGCTCATTATGGTGTCGACTTATGGCTTGAGATCCGGCAACAGCGCATGCCGGATGGCGGGCTGGTCGTGATCGGTACCGACATCACCACCCGCAAACAGGCCGAACAGATCCGACAACGCAAACAGGTTGAGCTTGCCGCGCAGAGCGAGTTGCTGCGAGCCATTCTGGAAAACCTGGATGAAGGGGTAACGGTGCTGGATCAGGAGCAGCGTCTGGTTACCTGGAACCGGCGTTATCTCGACATTATGCGAATCCCGGAGACGGCCATCAGCGTGGGTAAAGCGTATTCTGAATTACGCCGCGATGATCTCAATGAGACGGTACAGCTCAATGGCGCTGAACCCTATCAGCTACTGGTGCCGCCGGATGGACGCAGTATAGAAATACGCCGGGTGGCGATGACCGGCGGTTTTATGACCAGTGGCTTTATCGTATCGACGTACTCCGATGTGACTCGTTTCAAGCAGGCTGAACAGCGTATCCAGAACAGCGAGCAAAGTTTCGCCGCTATCCTGGAAAACTCCCAGCACGGTTGTTTTATTCAGCGCGACTGGCGCTTGTTGTACGTCAATGACGCGTTTGTAAAAATGCTGAAATACGAGTCCAGAGAAGAGCTGCTGGCACTGAATTCACTGGAGGCTTTTATTGCTCCGATCCATGTTGACCGGATGTGGAATTATTCTCAAAAACGCCAACGTCTGGAACAATCCGAAGATAATGATATCCCTTCGGAATATGAGTACGAAGCCGTTTGCAAGGATGGCACTTTAATCCCTTTGCAACAGGCGGTATCGATTATCAACTGGGAAGGAGAGGCGGCTTTTTTTTGCAGTGTGGTCGATATGACAGCACACAAGGAAACCGAGCGAAAATTGATTGAAGCACGCCGCCACACGGAGCAGGTGGCGCGCATGAAGAGCGATTTCCTGGCTAATATGAGCCATGAAATCCGCACGCCGCTGCACGGTGTACTGGGTACCACTGAACTGTTGCTGCGAACTCATCTGCATAAGCAGCAACGTCATCATGTGGAAGTCATTGCCCGTTCCGGTGAAACATTGCTGCGCTTGATTGACGATATTCTGGATATATCAAAAATTGAAGCGGGCAAGCTGACCCTTGTTAAAACCCCGTTTGACCTGCGGCAGATGCTGGAAGACAGTATGACCTTGTTTGCCCAGAATGCGGCGCGTAACAATCTGGCCTTGCAACTTGATATACCTGCGAATTTGCCCACATGGCTCAACGGCGATGTACTGCGAATACGGCAAATCATTTTGAATCTGCTCTCCAATGCGATCAAGTTTACCGAGCAGGGTGAAGTTAAATGCACAGTGCGACACTTGCGCAGTGACTCGCGACAGGTATGGTTACGGTTTACTGTCAGTGACACCGGCATCGGTATTGCTGGCAACAAGCTGCCGTTGCTGTTTGATTATTTTTCGCAGCTGGACAGTTCACCCGCCCGGCGCTACGGGGGTGCAGGCCTGGGGTTGGCGATTTCGAAAAAGCTGGCGGAGTTGATGGGCGGAGAAATTGGCGTACAGACTTCAGTCGGGCAAGGTTCCGAGTTCTGGTTTGAGTTACCGCTCGGCGTGCTGACAGCACAGGAACAGCACCGTTTGTCCGATGCATTACCCGGTGCTGACGAGGCTGGCAGGGTAGTTTCGACGTCCCCTCGTCCACGCTTGCACCGCAGACCGGGGCTTCGCTCAAGATTCTGGTCGCGGAAGATAATCCGGTTAACCAGGAACTGGTGCAGGCGATGCTGCAGGGAATGGGGCATCAATGTCAACTGGCCGATAATGGCGAGGATGCTCTGCGTCTGCTGGCGCAACACTCTTTTGATATTGTGTTAATGGACTGCCAGATGCCGGTTATGGATGGCTTTGCTGCAACCCGCGAAATCCGTCAACGTGAGCAGGAACAGCAGGCCGCAACAGCCATACCGATCATTGCATTAACGGCAAGCGTTTTCAAAGAAGATCAGGTGAGATGCCAGACCGTAGGCATGAATGACTTTCTGGCCAAGCCTTTTACTCGGAAAACGCTCAATCAGGTTATTCAGCGCTGGCAGCGCTAAACAGAATTCTACATACCATGACAAAAAAAACACTTATCGTAACCGGTGCCAGTCGAGGTATCGGTGCAGCAACAGCCCGTCTGGCGGGAGCAAACGGTTATCAGGTCTGTGTGAACTATCTGGCTAATCAGGCAGCTGCACAAACGGTTGTGGCGGATATTCACAAGCATGGCGGCACGGCGCTGGCCGTGCAGGCGGATACTGCTGTCGAAGCCGATATCCTGCGCCTGTTTGAGACTTGCGAACAACAGCTGGGGGCGGTTACACATCTGGTTAATAATGCCGGTATAACCGGCCCTTACGGTGCTTTAAGCGAGCTTGCGGCGTCCGATCTGCGCCGGGTGCTGGATGTAAACGTGGTTGGTTACTTCTTGTGTTGTCGCGAGGCTGTACGGCGAATGTCAACCCGATTTGGCGGATCGGGCGGGGCTATTGTTAATGTATCCTCGCGCGCCTCTGAGCTGGGCGGAGCGCATGAATGGATCCACTATGCGGCCTCGAAAGGGGCCACTGACAGCCTGACCGTCGGTCTTGCAAAAGAAGTCGCCAGCGATGGCATCCGTGTGAATGCGGTCAATCCGGGCCTGATCGATACCGATATTCATGCCAGTGCCGGTCAGCCGGATCGCATGCAGCGCCTGGTCCCTATGGTGCCTATGCAGCGCACCGGCAGTGTTGAAGAAGTTGCCGAATTAATATTGTTTTTACTTTCCGGGTCAGCGTCTTATGTAACGGGAACCTGTATACCCGTTGCCGGCGGACGCTGAGTGAATCTATAGCCCTTTACTTCTGATTTTGCTTATGACTACTGAATTAGCTTTGATGACAGCGAGCGAGCTGCTACTGCAGTATCGCCGTAAAACAGTTTCACCGGTGGAAGCTGTACGCGCTGCGCTGGCGCGGATTGATCAGTTCAACAGCCAGGTTAATGCTTATTGTCTGGTGGATGAAGATGGTGCGCTGGCTGCTGCGCGGGCCTCTGAACAGCGCTGGCAGCGTGGTGCGCCGTCGGGTTTGCTGGATGGTGTGCCCTGTTCGATCAAGGATATCATTCTGACCCGTGGCTGGCCGACCCTGCGTGGCTCAAAAACCGTTGATCAGAGCCAGTCCTGGGAGGAAGATGCTCCGGTTACCGCTCGCTTGCGCGAACAGGGCGCGATTTTTCTGGGTAAAACCACAACGCCCGAGTTCGGCTGGAAAGGCGTAACCGATTCGCCTCTGACCGGTATTACCCGCAACCCCTGGAATCTTGCCACAACTCCGGGCGGCAGCAGCGGTGGTGCCGCAGTGGCAGCAGCCCTGGGGATGGGTGCGTTGCATATTGGTACTGATGGCGGCGGGTCGATCCGCATTCCTGCCGGCTTCACAGGTATATTCGGTCATAAACCGAGTTTTGGCCGGGTGCCGGCGTATCCTTTAAGTCCGTTCGGCACTGTGGCGCATGTTGGGCCGATGACACGCAGTGTGACCGATGCTGCCTTGATGCTGACGGTGCTGGCACGACCTGATGCCCGTGACTGGCACGCACTGCCGTTTGAAAATAAAGACTACCGTATTGGCCTGGAGCAGAGTCTGCAGGGCTGGCGGATTGCGTTCAGTCTGGATCTGGGTTATGCCGAAGTCGATGCCGAAATCGCTGAAAAAGTGGCGGAAGCAGCGCAGATATTCGCTGATCTTGGGGCAGTTGTTGAACGCGCTGATCCAGGTTTCAGCAATCCGCTGGATACCTTTAACAAGCACTGGTATACCGGCGCAGCCAATGCGCTGAGTGGCGTCTCGGCGGACCGACTGGCGCTGATCGAACCAGGTTTGCGTGAGATCGCATCTGCCGGCGCTGCTATCCCGCATATGGACTATATTGCAGCGACCAATGCTCGTGGTCGCCTGGGGCAGACCATGACCCAGTTTCATAAAAAATATGATCTGCTGCTTACGCCGACTTTGCCGATACCGGCTTTTACCGCCGGTCAGGAAGTGCCGGATCCGGCAAAGTATAGCCGCTGGCCGGAATGGACACCGTTTTCGCATCCTTTTAACCTGACACAGCAGCCGGCTGCGTCAATCCCCTGCGGTTTTACCCAGGCCGGCTTGCCTATTGGTTTACAAATCGTGGGGCCGATGCACCGGGACGACCGGGTATTGCAAGCCGCACGTGCGTATGAGTCAGTACAACCTTTGGTGTTCCCCAAAGGTCCGCGTCATACCGCGTAAGTTTAATTCCGCTGGATTTTGTTTTTGACTTCAGGTCTGGCGTATGAGGGTGGTACGAACTGGCCCTAACAGTAGGTAATAGGTGGCGTTAAGTTAAGGATCTGTCAGTTTGAATTGAATGGGAGACCCCTCATGCGCTACGCCACCAATACGCTTGAATACCAATGGATGCCCTTTACGGCCAATCGGGCATTTAAAGCTGATCCACGTCTGCTGGTGAAAGCCGAAGGCGTCTATTACTGGAACCATCGAGGTGAGAAAATTCTGGATGGTTCCTCAGGGCTGTTTTGCTCGCCGTGTGGACATTGCCGCCCCGAGATCGCTGAAGCGGTTCAGCGCCAGTTACAGGAAATGGATTATTGCGCGCCGTTTCAACTCGGTCATCCAGGGGCTTTTGAGCTGGCCCGGCGTGTTGCCGCACTGACACCGGAAGGGCTGGATCGGGTTTTCTCGTAAATTCCGGTTCGGAAGCGGTCGATACCGTGATGAAAATCGCCTATGCCTATCATCGTGCACGCGGCGAAGGGCAGCGTAACCGGTTTATCTCGCGTGAGCGGGCTTATCACGGTGTTAATCTGGGCGGAACTCACTCTCTGGTCTGGTACGCAACCGGAAGCCTTCGGCCTGGTCTGGCCGGTGTTGCTCATTGCGACATACTGGCTGGCTGAAAACCGTTTCAGCCGCGGTCAGCCTGGAGCATGGTGCGGAGTTAGCGCAGGACTTACAGCGCATGGTGGATTTGTACGGCCCGGAAACTATTGCCGCGTGCATCGTCGAGCTGATTGCCGGTTCCACCGGTACCTTGGTCCCGCCGCAGGGCTATCTGGAAAAGTTGCGGGAAATCTGCGATCGCTACGGTATTCTCCTGATTTTTGACGAAGTCATTACTGGTTTTGGCCGCACAGGAAATGCGTTTGCCGGACACAGTTTTGGTGTTGTGCCGGATATGATGACGATGGCCAAGGCGATTACAAACGGTGCTCAGCCGATGGGTGCTGTAGCTGTACAGGAGCACATTTACAATACGATTGTTGATGCTGCTCCGCAGGCTTCTATCGAACTTTTCCATGGTTACACGTATTCCGGCCATCCGGCGGCGTGCGCTGCGGGGCTGGCAACGCTGGATATTTTTGAAAAGGAAAACCTGTTCGAACGTGCTGCCGGGCTATCTGATTATTTTCTGGACGGGATTTTTTCGCTCAGTGATGTGCCGGCAGTGACTGATATCCGGGTTATGGGCTGATGGCGGGTATTGATTTAGCTGCTGCTGACAAGCCGGGACAGCGTGGTACCGAGGCACAAATTAAACTGTTCCATGCGGGTTTGCATGTCAAGTTTACAGGCGACTCGGGTATTATTGCGCCGCCGTTCATTGCTGAAAAAAGCCAGATTGACGATATAATCAGTATACTACGCGATGTTCTGAGTACGTACTGAGCGCAATATCTTGAATAGAGCAAGGCCAATAGTTCATTCCTTACCGGTTTTCACTGGCGATGCTAGGTGTCGTCAGTCCGGTCACCGTCAGGGCCGAAGCGCCTTATATTGACTATGATTGGGATATGAGCAGCGATTCCACCGAACTGTGTGTGTACAGTGCAGATCTGTTGTTGCAGGAACTGGGTTTTAGGTCACTGTGCACAGCGGTGAGGTTGTCGCCAGGAAAGGCAATTATAAAGCGGTTGTGGCCTGTCTGCTGACGCACGGTTTATATGGTTGCCGGGCCGTCCTATCGGCAGGCCAGCGATTATAACAAACAGATAAAACAAGGTTTTAATCCCTTGCCCTGAGGCGGGCAAGGAGCATCTCAGGGCGAGGGTGCCTGGTCGCGATCATCCGGGCCGTAATCACGCAAGACAGCTGTTACGCGCAAACGGTAATCCGCAAAATAAGTCGTCCGACCCTCCTGCTGGGCATTGCGGTGTGCAAAATTTTCGCGCCAGGCTTGTACCGCTTTTTCATCGCGCCAAAAAGATAGCGACAGAAGCTTGCCCGGCGTACTCAGGCTCTCGAAGCGTTCCACTGAAATAAACCCGTCAATCGTTTCCAGCAGTGGTCGCAAGGTAGCGGCTGTATCGAGATATGCCTGCCGATGTTCGGGCTTTGGCCACACTTCAAAAATGACAGCAATCATAGGAATCCAGAGGTGTTGTGCTATGCAGGCAACTATCGAGCGTTAACGGACAAGCGAAAAAATCGCGCTTATGTTGCAATCGATTCATCCAGTTTGATGTCAGCGATAGTGCCTTGCGTCATGGTAATCAGATCGGTCGGGGTTGTCATAAACAAGGCCCTTGGCGTTCCTGCAGCCGCCCAGACGGTATCGTATTGCAGCAGATCGATATCGATATAAGCCGGTAAAGTCGTGAGATGGCCAACGGGTGCGACGCCGCCGATGGCAAATCCGGTTCGGGCCCGTACAAAATCAGCATCAGGCCGCGTTATAGGTTCGCCAATAAGAGCACTTAATTTCTTTTCGCTTAGGCGATTTCTGCCGCTAACAGCGACCAGTATTGCCTGGTCGCTGTGTTGTGTACGAAAAATCAGCGATTTCACGATCTGTCCCAGTTGGCAGTCAACACTGGCTGCAGCATCGGCAGCTGTGCGCGTACTTTGGGCAAGTTCCCGCACCTGGCAATCCAACCCCAGAGTTTGCAATGCATCCTGCACGCGGCGGGCGCTGGCGGAAAGCGGATTTGTCGTGATATCGTTCATTTTTAAAACAACATGCTGGTCAGACGTTGCCGGTAACGGTTGACCAAAGCTTTGTCATCGATGATGGCAAAGGCATCAACCAGACTGCGGCGGCCAAGATCATCCTCAAATGTCCGGTCACGCTTCATAATCTCAAAAAATTGCTCCAGCGCCTCGCTATAATTACCTGCAACCAGATTGCGTGCCCCAAGCAGATAACGAGCGTGTAAATCGTCCGGATTCTCGGCTACCTGGCTTTCCAGACTGCTCTGTGAGGGCGCATTCTGAATACTTTCGGCAAAATGAATGCGGGCCAGTACAGCTTTTGCATCAGCGCTGTCGCGCTCAAGAGCGGGGAGGGCATCCAGTATGGCTTTGGTTTCTGTTGCATCGCCAGTTTGCAGTAGTGCGCCCGCCAGGATAATTTTAAGTTTGTGGTTGTCGGGATCTTCAGCGATGGCCTGGCGCAGGAAAGCGATGGCCTGCTCGAATTCGCCACGCTCAAGCAGACTTTCTGCTTGTTCGAGCGGGCTGGCCGCCGGTTTTTCGATATGACGTTCCAGAAACTGTCGAACCTGACCTTCTGGAAGCGCGCCCATGAACTGGTCAAGCAACTGACCGTCTTTGATGAGAACTACGGTTGGCAGACTGCGTACACCAACCTGGCCCGCTAACATTTGTTCTTCGTCAGTATTGACTTTGGCCAGGAGGAAGGCGCCGGCGTACTCATCAGCCAACTTTTCCAGGATCGGGGTCAGAGATTTGCATGGGCCGCACCAGGGCGCCCAAAAATCCACCAGCACCGGGTGGTTGAAAGAGGCACGGATAACCTGTGTTTCAAAGGCGTCGGTTGTGACGTTTACGATATAAGATGAATCAGCCATAGTTAAATATAATCACTATTATTTGAGTTGCGCACAATATAAGGTTTGTAGCGTGTATATCAAGCGTTGCCGATTATAATGCCTTTTTATAAGTTGTATGTTATATCATCATCAATTGAGGTATGAAAACAAATACAACTTATTACCGACATCAGCCAACAAACCCGATCATAGTAGGGCAGAGAACACATTATACCTGTTCGTGAAGGCGCAGAAATCATTTACAAACCGGGTGGGAGAGGACAAAAATATTACAATGTCATCCAGTAAAAAACGGCATAAACGTTCCCAGGCAGAGCAGGCACAATGGCTATTTCGTCGTCACAAGAACGCTAATCTGCTGGCAGAGCCAGGGGTGAATGAGTTCATTGTCGTGCTTGATCATGTCAAGTCCGACTTTAATATTGGCAAGATTTTTCGTACAGCTGATGCTTTTGGTGCCAGGGAAGTGCACCTGCTCGGGATTGATTATTTTGATCCGACACCGGCTAAAGGCTCGTTTAAGTGGGTGCCGGCCAAATTTCATGAAGATATGGCAACGTGCTATGCAGAGCTGTCATCAAGAGAGTATACCCTGTTTACGCTGGATCCAGGTCAGGGAGCATTATTGTCAGATGTTTTGCTGCCGGCTAAATCGGCGTTTATTCTTGGCCATGAAGAGTTCGGCCATAGTTTTGACTATCAGGAATACAGTCAGATTCAGCCCCTTCGGATACCGCAGCTTGGCAAAGTACAAAGCTTGAATGTCAGCATCGCGGCTTCTGTTGTGATGTACGAATATGTACGTCAACGAATTAATAAGGCGTAGAAATTAAAGTGATATTATATCATCATCAAATGTTTAAACAACCTACATATAACAACACCGAGTAATCCCTATGAAAACTGTAAAAACAAACAGCATAACAATACCTGCTCTAGGTTTTGGAACCTGGGCTCTTAAAGAAAACACCGCTTACAATATGGTCAGAGCAGCTCTGGATATTGGTTATCGCCACATCGACACTGCACAGATGTATGGCAATGAAGAAGAAGTAGGGCGGGCAATCAAAGATTCCGCTGTTGATCGCAATGACATTTTTCTAACCACAAAAGTATGGCCAGATCGTTTTCAAAAGGGGGTATTCCAGCAATCTGTGCAGGATAGTCTGCGAAAACTGCAAACAGAAGCGGTCGATTTATTACTGTTACATTGGCCAAATCCCAAGGTTCCGCTTGCTGAAACCATTGATGCCTTGAATGAAGTAAAACAAAAGGGATGGGCGCATGCTATCGGTGTCAGCAATTTTACCAAAGACTTGTTAGCACAAGCCGTCAGTCTGAGCCAGCAGCCCTTGGCAATAAATCAGGTGGAATATCACCCTTATCTTGATCAATCGATTGTGATGAGCGCATGTCAAAAATATGATATGGCATTGACAGCGTATTGTCCTATCGCACGCGGCCAGGTTTTTAATGACCCGGTTATTCAGGCTGTTGCTGCCCGACACAGTAAAAGTCCTGCTCAGATCACCTTGCACTGGTTGATACGGCAGGAGCATGTTATTGCGATTCCACGCAGTATGAAGCAGAACACGCAGCAGCAAATTTCGATATTTTTGATTTTAACCTTAGTAAAGACGATATGCGGGAAATTTCCAGCCTGGCCCATGATAAGGGACGGTTGGTTGATATCGCTGAACTAGCACCAGACTGGGATTAATATTATGCCAAACGATGAGAATCGAAACGAGGACTGGAATGCGTTAAAAACGCGTCTCAAAGGATAACAGCTTATGGCAAAGAGCCTTCTTTATGCTGATGTTTTCCGTGTTCGTCATGATGGCACAAAGTATTCTGGGTATGGTCATTATGGCCTTGTTTTTAGTACGTCTTTTTAGTGGCCAGATCCCCGAGTCTTTCCTGAAGATGGCAGCGAGCCTAAGCCGATATGTGTATCAGATCTATCGCTATCCCAGAGCCTTTAACACAGAAAAACAACCGTTTCCTTTTTCCACCTGGCCTGCAGCAGAGCCAGACAAGCCTGCGACACAGGCAAACCAGGCACAAACAGCACCAAAACTTTCCACGGATTCAACCGAAAGTCAAAACACACCAGATTAAACCGATTTTTTGCTCACAACATACCATCGCCACGGGATTGTTCTTAAATCGCTGGCCATCCCATATATAACGATTCAGCATGGTGTCTGACTTATGCAGTGTCTGTTTGCGTATCTACCAGCTCCGTTTATCCAGTTTGGCAGCAGCTGTTGCAAAGCCGGCGCGTAAGGAATACTTCCCGAAAAATCATCAATTGTTAGTCCGATTGACTGGCAGCGAGCTTTGATGATTCCTGGCAGCTGATCGGTCAGATGGCCGGGTATCACTTATTTGGCCGTGTCCACGATTTACAGATCGGAAAATAGGTACATCGGGGGAATGCCATCGGGGAGTAAAGCGGCGCAAGATAATCATTTATCCAGTGATCCAATGCCCGAATCGGGCAAAAACGAGGATCTGCAGCATACGCAATTTCGATTTCTTCGCCTTTTCCTTCCTGATCTGTTTTGGAATAAGGTATCTGCACAATTAGCCCCTCATCACGCAGTTCAAAATCGCCGATCGTCATCGCGATTAATTCAGATCGTCGCCGGGCCCCCATAAACCCCAACAATAATAAAGCCCGATCACGACCAGTCCTTGGCTGATTTTCAAGGCCGAGAATTATCTTTTCAAATCATCCAGTTTCCAGCGCTTTAACCTGACCGCGAAACGCACCCGTTGGGCCGCGTTGCGGCGTTTAACATTGCTGCTCAAATCCCTGACGGCGCTTGTCGTTGTGTAATAGATCGCACGGGCCGTGCTAAAGCAGTTTTCTCGCTTTGATTATTGTCCGGGTGCTTGACCCGGGTGCGCCGGATCCCCCGGTAGGTTAGATGAACCAATTCTGATTTGCAGGGATTGGGCAAACTTTGCGTGGTATGTGCTTTGCCGATCGCCACCAGCCATCGCTGTAATGTCGCTGGCGCATGAGTTTGCCCATGCGCAGCAAGATAACTCGCAATAAGTGCC
This sequence comes from Gammaproteobacteria bacterium, assembly GCA_041396125.1. GTDB lineage: Bacteria > Pseudomonadota > Gammaproteobacteria > Competibacterales > Competibacteraceae > JAWKZG01. The sequence goes on from JAWKZG010000017.1 coordinate 24,224, forward strand.
GGGCTGGCCGGTATGACGCCACCCCAGGAAATAAATCTTTTAAGATCAGACTGGTATTTTTTACGCGAAGACGCGGCAAGTGCAGCCTGGATATAGGCCGATACATCATCTGGCAAAAGATCGGTTGACTGGGGAAAATCGGATGACTTTAGCAGTCGATTCAGATAATCCACTGAATCGCTATCAGCGGCTTCGATCAGGTAAGGCGCAAGCGCGTGATGCAGAAAGTCATCTGAGGAAGCCGTATTGGTATCGCCGGATTCATCTTTCTTGGTGTTAGTCATGATGTGTTCTGATTCTTATTAAAAGCCTGCGGAATCGTAATTTTACCTTATATTTCTGACGTCCGGAAATTAAACATTTCCGGACGTTATGATAAATAACGTTTTATGTATTACGTATCAAAAATAATTCTACTATCATCAAACGGCTTTCTGTCTTGTGCAGTCTGGAGATCCCGGATTAGCGTTGATCATTACTACTGCTTTCCCGCAAGTCCGTTCTTCTCGTCATATTGGTCGAGCAGCAGGATAAAACCTTTTTTGCCCCCCGCAGCCTGACCGAACTGGCCCACCTGCGCGCCGTCTATCCGCAAGCAACATTGCTGGCCGGCTGTACCGATATCAGCCTGTGGGTCAACAAGCAATTGCGCACGCTTTCTTGGGATATTTTTAGGTCGCTCAAATGCAACCACGGCAACACTGTTTCAGTAGTCTTCATACCCGTCGGTAAATGGTTATAACCGTTTACGCGAGCCACCCCGCACGCGATCGAAAAAATACAAGATGGCTGTAATCCTGAACTCAGGAATGTTTTTTCTACGGATACCCAATTTCGCATAAAAAAACAGCTGTCAAATAAAGCACTGTCGATGATGATATGCTTTTGATTTTTTGGTTACTTTTTTAAGTATGAAAATCTTTAGGTGGAATTTTGGGAAGATGGGTTTAGAATTTTATTTAAGGAATAAGATGATGATATAATAAGGCATGAAAACCGTACTCGATTTGATTTGTTCTCCAGTTACGAAGCTTTGCTACAAAAGCTGGTTAGTTTTTCTGCAGCTTTGCGTAATGATCATGCTTTACCCTTGTGGGTTTCGCGAACAGAACAGGAACTGGCTGACCAGAAGGATATGCGTCAGAAAGCCATTCAACTGTACCAACAGCTTTGGTATCTGGATGCACAGGAAGGCCGTGAAACGATTACCTGTCCGGGCTTGATCGGGGTTAGTGAGGACACTCTAAACGCAGCACTCGCTTGCAACGAAGCTAAAGATAAATTTAAAAGCGCTGTGTTAGCGCTTAAGGCTCTCGGAAAAAATCAGGCTGACATCCTGCTCAGCGATTTACAAACTCGCGAACCGGAAGTGTCCCTGGCACTTCGCCGTATGGGCACTGCACGACTCAATCTGAAACAAGCTTATCGGCATATTCCCCTGCTCGAGATTAAACCGGTAAAGGTCGGTTTTACCTGGTCTAAACAGGGCCGTACAATTCAACGTATTTCGGTTGCCGAGGCGCGTCGTTTACTAAGTAAACGGCAACCAACGCCGTTAATACAGGGCGCGTTGAGCAAACTGGCATCGCTGTCTGAAAATGAGATTCTTGCTCGAGCGCGCTCGGTTGTGCCTCATTTACGAGCTAATATTGTCTTCGATCCAAACACAGTAACTCCACATCGACGTCTGATACAGACACCTTTGCCTTTATTGGTTCCACTCTTACCTGGTGAAAACCTCCCGGAATTTGTACCAATTCCTCCAGAGCCTATTGGCCAGGACCGCCTGAAACGATCAGATGTCAAGATAGATGATTCTCCTTTCATACCGATGCTGGGGATTTATCGTTATAAAGAGATGTTTCGAGCATAGCCTTAGTAGGTTTTGTTGATTAAAGATGATGATATAATATGGATCTATATTATACGCTTAGCCAGCTAACTTAGTGGTATCCTGCATCTCTCCTTAAATTTACGCAATTTACAACTCTGCCACTAGATCACTGCATTTGGTTTAATTCATGCGTTGCTCGTAGATAAAGGGCTTAAGAACGCTACTTGAAACCTCATTGCGCCAACAATCAGCTATAGTAAACTGTCTACCCGAAGCAAAAATACGGCGAGGCATCTCGTGCAAACGCTTAATATAATGTTCAGTCGTTTTTCAGCCTTCTATAGCCCATTGCTCGCCACTGATGCTTGTGGATTTTTAGCCGAAGCCGGGTTACACGCAAATTTTACAGTCGCTAAGTCCCCGCTCGATCCGCGTCGCGGCTTGAATGATGGTTCTTTGGATTTAATTCAGTCTGCCGTATCTTCCAGCTGGGCCCTGCTCGAACGCGGCGAAGTTTCCGATATCATGCACTTTGCCCAGATTAATGCGCGGGACGGTTTTTTTCTGGTTTCCCGTGAAGGTACACCGGCGTTTCGCTGGAATGACCTCTCCGGCCGAAAAGTTCTGGTAGACCATGGCGGGCAACCGTTGGCAATGTTCAAGTACGCTTGCCACAAGATGCAGTTGGACTACACCAGTATCGACGCCATTGATGCTGGTGATCCGGAAGAAATGGACGCCGCTTTTCGTACAGGCAGTGCAGATTTTGTACATTTACAAGGGCCAGCACCACAACAATTGGTACACGAGGGATATGGCAATATTGTTGCGAATGTTGGCGATGCCATTGGCCCAGTAGCGTTCAGCAGTCTGGCCGCACGCACCACCTGGCTGGAGACTGATGAGGCACAAGCCTTTAGCAGTGCATTTCGCAAAGCTAAACAGCATGTGATGACAGCTCCCGCGTCAGAGCTGGCGGCTGAATTACAGCATTTTTTCCCACAGGTCGAAGCAGCGGCGCTGGTGCAAACGCTGCAAGCGTATCAGGCATTGGGTTGCTGGAATGAAGAAATCACTATTGATCGTGCAGCTTATGCAACGGCACTGGATGTATTTGAATACAGCGGCCTGATTCGGCAGCGCCACCCGTTTGATAAGGTTGTGGTTGCACCACCGGGCTGAAGAAACGATCTGCGCTATCAGAAGACAGCGCAGATAAAAAATCACAGGCAGAAGCAGGCTAGGCAATCCGTTTTTTGACGTAAGAGCCAGGTGCATCCTCAATGACAGCCAAAGCGCCATCGCCCGGAGTACGCGCAGGTACCTTGGCATCATTCAGGCTAATGACCCATTCCTGCCAATTTGGCCACCAGGATCCTTCCTGCTTGGCAGCCCCTTCGTACCACGCCTCTGGCGAGTTTGGCAACTGCTCATTAACCCAATACCCGTACTTAGGCCGGTCAGGGTTAGGCGGATTAATAACGCCGGCGATATGGCCCGACCCAGCCAGTACAAAGCGATTTTTACCGCTCAGTAATTGCGTGCCGGCATAGGTGGATTTCCAGGGTGCAATATGGTCTTCGATGGTAGCCAGAAAATACGTTGGTACTTTCACTTTGGACAGATTTATCGGCGTTCCAGCGATTGTTAAACCGCCCGGCTCGCGCAGCAAATTTTTCTGGTACATGTTCCAGAGATAGAACTTGTGCATATTAGCCGGCATACGGGTAGAGTCTGAATTCCAGTACAACAGATCGAACGGAAACGGCTCTTTACCCAGCAGATAATTATTGACCACAAAAGACCAGATCAAATCGTTAGCACGCAGCATATTAAAGGTAGTTGCCATTTCGCTGCCGTCCAGATAACCACGCTCCAGCCGCTTTTCCAGTGCTGCCAACTGCCCTTCGTCAATGAAGATACCCAGTTCGCCCGGACAGGCGAAATCCATCATAGTGGCAAAGAAAGTTGCACTTTTGATGCGATTATCACGCTTCGATGCCATATAAGCCAACGTTGTTGCCAGCAGGGTTCCCCCCAGACAATAGCCGATGGCATTGATTTCTTTCTCGCCGGTGGCTTGTTCGATAGCGTCTGTTGCGGCTACGATGCCGTCCAGCACATAATCATCAAACCCTTTTTCAGCGTAAGTTTCATCCGGATTGACCCAGGACACTACAAACACGGTATGCCCTTGATCAACTGCCCACTTTATTAAGGAGTTTTTCTCGCGCAGGTCGAGAATATAAAATTTGTTGATCCACGGCGGCACAATCAGCAAGGGACGCTTGAGCACCTGCTCTGTACTGGGATTGTACTGCAGCAGCTGCATCATATCGTTCTGATACACCACCTTACCGGGGGTCACCGCGATATTCTTGCCCAGCTCGAAAGCATCCTGATCGGTCATCCGGATTTTGAGCTGGCCTTTACCATGCTCAATATCCTTGAGCAGATTGCGCAAACCTTTCAGCACACTTAAGCCGCCGCTACCAATAAATTCACGCTGGGCAGCCGGGTTGGTGATCAGGAAATTAGTCGGCGCCAATGCATCGATAAACTGGCGGGTAAAAAAATCGACTTTAGCCTGGTTTTGTTCATCCAGCCCTTTCACGCCTGTCAGGGTGGAATACAGACAACGCGCGGTAATAAGATACGATTGCTTGATGAAATCATACATCGGATGATCTTCCCACAGCTCATCCTTGAAGCGGTGATCACCCCGATCAGGTTCAATAACAGGATCGCTTTTCAAGCCCCACAACCCCATCCAGGTACTCTGCCACAGACGACTGGCATCCTGCATATACTTGAGTTGCTGTTCGGCCAGATGAAACGGATCCAACAATAAATTCAGCTTGGCATTGGCAAATGCGGGGGCAATTCCAAGATCGTCATTACCCGGTAGCTCGTTACTGCCGAGCGCGCCGTTGTTCATGGTATTTTTGAGTTTATGCGCCAGAATGCTTTTTCCGGCCGCTGCGATTTCGTTCAATACACCGGCAACTTCGGCGGGATCGGGTGTAGTGATAGGTAAATTTGCTGCTTGCCCCATGGTGTGATCTAACCTCAAAAGTGCATTTTTCATGTTTAGTGTAATAACATATCATTTCTTATGTTGCGGTGCAACATTTTGCATTATTTGAGTGCATCCAGAACAGTTGTACCTCCCCTTCTACACCGAGGGCAAAAAATATTAATACGGTTATCATCGCCCTATAATAATATCTGTTGTTTGGTCACCGATTACAGTTTATGCCCAAAACAATCGTGCCCTTGCTTGACAACACTCAGGCTGCTTTTATCAGTCAAGGGGTTTCTATCAACATTGCCACACGCGACCGGTTTTCCATACCAACCATCACCCGCGCCCTGGCCTGCCGGGTTTCGCCCGATCAAAGACAAGTCACCCTGTTTTTAAGCGCAGAACGCGCAGAACGGCTGCTGGAAAATATCGCCCATAATGGCATGATCGCTGTGGTTTTCAGCCAACCCAGCACCCATCGCACGCTCCAACTGAAAGGAGTGGATGCACACAGGGTAGTGCTGCAAGGTGACGATTATGCGATCATTCCGGCCAGCACGGCATCCCTTGTAACAGAGCTGACAGCCATAGGTCATGGCCTTGGTTTTTCCCGCACCATCGTAGCGCATAACGATTCACTGATTGCGATCAGATTTACTCCAGACACTATATTCGACCAGACACCAGGGCCGGATGCAGGCCGTCAATTAAACCGGTAAAAACATGCCACTGACGCTTGATGCTATCCGCAATTGCCTGGACGGGTTAATCCCTGCCTCGATTGCAACCTGCACGCCCGAAGGTGAGCCAAACATCGCCTACCTGTCACAGGTTCACTACGTTGACCCGCAGCACGTTGCGCTGTCGTTCCAGTTTTTCAACAAGACCCACGCCAATGTATTGGTCAACCCGCATGCTACTGTGCAAGTCATTGATCCTGACACAGCTGCGCATTATTTACTGTCCCTGCGCTACCTACGCACTGAAACCGAGGGGCCGTTATTTGAAAATATGAAAGCCAAACTGGCCGGGATCGCTTCACACACCGGCATGAGCAAGGTTTTCCACCTGCTTGGTGCCGATATTTATGAGGTACTGCAGATTGAAGCCGTACCTTGCCCGGTTTTAGCCCTGGAAACACCGCCAAGATCGATCCTTTCCGCACTCAAACAAAGCTTACAGAGTCTCAGCTCGTCAGCCTGATCTAAGCGCCTTACTGAATCAAACCCTGCGCTGCCTGAGTCAGCATTTCGACATCCAGCATGCGCTACTGCTCATGCTGGATGAAACCGGCCAACGCTTGTATACGGTCGTCAGCCATGGTTACCTTGTCACCGGAGTTGGCTCGGAGATTGCGCTGAGTCAGGGTGTTATTGGTATCGCGGCACAGGAGCGCACGCCGATCCGCATTATCCATATGGCCCAGGATTCCGTTTACAGCCGGGCCGTGCAACTGAGTTTGCAAAACAGCAATCCATCCTGGAACCTGGAAACTAAAATCCCCTTCCCTGGCTGAGCCAAGCAGCCAGCTGGCCGTCCTATCGTTTTTTGTGCTGTACGTCAAAGTGAGCAGGATTGCGCTTTACCTACGAAGACGAGATGGCACGCAAGTCCTCGTCCGTCATATCCCGCAACGCAAACCAGGGCATAGGCGGACGCCGTTCGATACGGGCATAATTCAGCCACTTTGTTTCATCCATCGAATTCAGCAAAAGCCGCAGATTAGTTGGATAGGTCGTGCCCCATGGCCCCTGAAAGCCAACCGGCACACCCGTCAACCAATCGTCCTCAGGTATCAGCCCGCCCTGTTGTGCATAATTTGCGGTGTGGCAATCATTACAGCCACTAATCTTCAGTAAATAGCGCCCCCGTTCCAGTTCTGCCGTATCGGCAGCAGCAACAATAGGTAACAGAACGGCAAGTAATAATCCAAGTTGGATTATCCGGTGTTTCATTGATTAATCTCCGTAATTATCTCTGTATCCATCATCGAAATAGGGCTCTAGCGAGCCCGGGGAGCACAATAATGCAGACACCAGGCGCGTTACTAAATAAAAATAAAGAAATCGTAAAAAAATCTTAAAAGTCGAAGCTGCTTCAGCACAAACGATCAACCCGCATCTGCTCCACCCTTCCCGCCTGCGCGGAAAATCAGGAATACTTAAGGCTCATCAGAGCAGATCTGGGGCAAATCCTGCAGCAACATAATTACTCCATTGGTTACTGATCCAGCCGTACTTCACGTACGACCCAGGCGCATCTTCCAGCGGTTCCAGCGCACCGTCACCAGGCACGCGTGCGGGAACCTGCTTGCCCGCTTTTGGCTTGACCCAGGCAAACCAGTCCGGCCACCAGGAGCCTTCATGCTGCTGTGCGCCCGCCAGCCATTCATCGGCATCCGACGGTTTCTTGGTATTGGTCCAGTAGCCGTATTTATGCGATCCGGCCGGATTGACCACACCGGCGATATGACCCGAGCCACCCAGCACAAACTTTACCGGCCCCTTGGTTAGCAACGCACCTTTATAGGTCCCTTTCCAGGGTGCAATGTGATCGTCTTTAGTAGACAGAAAATACAGCGGCGTCTTAACTTTGGAGAGATCGATCGGCTCACCGACCAGATCAATGCCACCCGGATTGCGCAAGCGGTTATGAAGATACATATTGCGCAAATAGAAACTATGCATCACCCGTGGCATACGGGTAGAGTCCGAGTTCCAGTACAGCAGATCAAACGCCATGGGATCACGGCCCAACAGATAATTATTGACGTAAAACGACCAGATCAGATCGTTCGGACGAAGCATATTGAAAACCGATGCCATCTGGCTGCCTTCCAGATAGCCTTTCTTTTCCATCTGCTTTTCCATCAGTTCGATCTGCTCTTCATCCACAAAAACAGATAACTCACCAACCTCGGAAAAATCCACCAGCGTCGTGAAAAATGTCGCGCTTTTAATGCGTTGAGCCTTACCCGTCGCAGCCAGATAACCCAGGGTACACATCAGCAACGTCCCGCCCAAACAATAACCAATGGCATTGACGACGGATTCTCCGGTGGCCTGTTCTATCGCATCCAGCGCGGCCAGCGTACCTTCCAGCAGATAATCTTCAAAATCGCGCTCTGCCAGACTCTCATCAGGGTTGATCCAGGAAATGACAAACACAGTAAAGCCTTGATCAACCGCCCATTTGATAAACGAGTTTTTTGGCTTCAGATCGAGAATATAGAATTTGTTGATCCACGGCGGCACAATCAATAATGGCCGGGTGAACACGGTTTCGGTGCTTGGCGAATATTGCAACAGCTGCATCAGTGGCGTTTGGAACACCACTTTTCCTGGTGTAACAGCAATATTCTTACCCAGCTCAAAAGCATCGAGATCCGTCATTTTTATGCGCAGCTCACCCTTGCCACGCTCCAGATCCTGCAGCATCTGGGCAAAGCCTTTGCGCAAATTCTCACCACCCGAATCCAGGGTTGCCTTGATAACCTGCGGATTGGATACAGCAAAATTGGTCGGTGCCAGAGCTTCAAGATACTGACGAGTATAAAAATCGACTTTTTCCGCCGTTTTCGGATCAAGACTTTCAATACCCCGCACCGTATCCAGAATACTCTGTGATGCCAGTAAATAACTTTGCTTCAGAAAATCAAAGTAAGGATTTTCGCGCCAGATATCATCCTTAAAACGCTTATCGCCCGGCTCAGGCTCGACCACCGGCACAACATCCTCGCCCTGCATCCGTTTGGCCATGCTCTGATACAAACTCATCATGCCCTGCATATAACCGGACTGTGCCTGGGCAAGTTTGTCCGGCTCGGCCAACATGCGTTCGGTCAACTGCATAAACGCTTTAGCAACCACGCCCCGATCAGGAATCGAAAAACTTTCGCCCTGCATCTGCTGAACGTAATGGTGCAACAGTTGCTGACTGCACTCGACCATCCCGTTGAGTTGTTCCATCAACTTGGCTTGCTGTTCAGATGCTGAGATCTGGGTTGATTCACTCATGACGATACCTTTTGTCAGGTTTATCAGGCACTGGCGGCCAAATAGGATTGCGCAACTTCCGGAAACAGACCGGCTTTCATTACCAGACCAGGCAGGGGCGCAGGGAAAAAGGGCTGGAGCCACTCGGCTACCTCAACCAGTGCTGCCAGATCGACACCGGTTTCAACGCCCATATTGCGCAGCATGTGTATTAAATCTTCACTGGCGATATTGCCTGTTGCGCGGGGCGCAAAGGGGCAACCACCCAGACCGCCAACCGACGCGTCGAAAACGCTTACACCCACGTCCAGCGCAGCATACGCATTGGCAAAACCGGTATTGCGGGTATTATGGAAATGGCAGCCGAGCGGCAGGTCATTACCAACCACCTCCCGAACGGCCAAAAACCGGCTTTTTACCTGGTTCGGGACAGCACTGCCGATAGTATCAGCCACACTGATTTCGTCGGCACCCGCAAGTGCCATGCGGCGGGCAATTTCGACTACTCTCTGCTCGTCAATCGGGCCTTCGAACGGACATCCGAAAGCGGTTCCGATCACGCCTACGCAACGGATACCAGCATCTTTCACGCGCTGAGTAATACGCTCGAACATCGCCACATTGTCCCACACATCAACGCCCTGATTACGCCGGTTGAAGGACTCACTGGCCATAACCGCGAAGCGTAACTCATCCACGCCGGCAGCGATGGCACGGTCGGCCCCCCGCTCGTTCAGGGCTAAACCGGCAATACGCGTTCCGGCACGCCGCTGAATGCCGGCCAGCACTTGTTCCGGCTCGGCCATCTGCGGGACTTTCTTTGGATTGACGAAACTGACGGCTTCAATCACCGGCACTTTTGCCGCACTCAAGCGGTCAATCAACTCAATGCGTTCCGCCACACTGAACATTCGTTTTTCGCTTTGCAGACCATCCCTTGGCCCAACATCGCAGAGCGTGATTTCATGCATTGCAGTAACCTCTTAGTGCTATTAGAATGCGCCGCATTGTACCTCAGATTGGTGCCGGTATCCCCTCGTGTTCACTGCCTGTGCAGGGAGCTTTTATCACCCTTCTTATAAGGATTCCTTATGTTGCCCGCCCTGCGCTCCACCTGGGCCTTGTTTCTGGGTATTGCTCTGATCATGCTCTGCAATGGCTTGCAAGGAACCTTACTGGGTTTACGGGCAGGTTTGGAAGGGTTTTCAACCAGTGTGACCGGTGCCATCATGACCGCCTACTACCTGGGGTTTCTGGCTGGTTCCCAGCTGGTACCCGGCCTGGTGGGCGGCGTTGGCCATATCCGGGTGTTTGCCGCACTGGCCTCGCTGGCTTCCAGTTCAGTGCTGATTCACACCATTTTTGTCGATCCCTGGGCCTGGAGCCTGATGCGTTTTATTACCGGTTTCAGCTACGCCGGGCTGTATATCGTGATCGAAAGCTGGCTGAATGAACGCGCCACCAATGAAACCCGTGGCCAGCTGCTTTCCATCTATATGCTGGTCAGTGTTGGCGCGTATGCATCCGGTCAGTTTTTACTGAATGTCGGCACCCCGTCAGGGTTTCAGTTATTTATTCTGGCGTCTGTGCTGGTATCGTTTGCCCTGGTCCCGATTTCTCTGGCTCCGATCCAGGCACCGCCGTTTGAACAACGAGAACGCCTGGGCCTGGGCCGTTTATACCGCGCCTCACCACTCGGTATTGTGGGTGCTATCGGCACCGGCGTGGGCAACGGCATTCTGGTTTCAATGGCGGCCGTATACGGGCTTGAACTCGATCTCTCGGTTGCCCAGATCACAATGCTGGCAGCGGCCATACAAATCGGTGCGCTGATCTTGCAATGGCCCATCGGCCATCTCTCCGATATTTTTGACCGCCGGCTTATCATCACCATTGTCACCTTCCTGGCAGGAGTGGTTGCCCTGCTCGGTATCCCGGCGGAAGCGATGGGCGGTTGGGTGCTGCTGCTGGCGCTGGGCCTGCTGGGCGGTCTGAACCTGCCGATGTACGCCTTATGCATCGCGCACACCAATGACCACTTAAACCCGAGTCAGATGATTGCCGCCAGCGGATCACTGGTACTGGCCAATGGTCTGGGCGCCAGTGTCGGGCCACTGCTGGCAGCACAGTTCATGAATATTGCCGGCCCTTCCGGCTTTCTGCTCAGCCTGAGTCTGGTACATTTTCTGATCGGGTTGTTCGCCTTGTACCGCATGACGCGCAGCGCCGCCCCGGAAGATCAGGGTCATTATGTTCCGATGGATCCGCAGTCATCCAGCGGCGCAGTCGCATTGGCCGCCGAGGAGCAAATCGAGATCGCCGAAGAGGAAGCAGGTCAGCAGTGAGTATGCTGGCAGCAGACTGGTTTTTGCGCGCTGTTCAGTTATCTTTGCTCTGCAAAAACTCCATAACATCCGAGTTTTGCACCCGCTGATAAATTGACTCGACTGACAGCGTTAAATCAAATGAAATGACTGCCAGTTCTGGCTTTTCCTGACCACTTCGACATCAACGAAATCCTGCTCAATCAGGACGTATTCACACAATGTCGGAATCTTCAGAATAGTGTGATCTTTGACAATCGACATAGCGTATTTCGTAAGCTTTTCTTCTCCCTAAGGGTTAACCCGTTAAGGAGAAGAAAAAATTTAATTTACCGGGTTATCAGTCATTCGCCAGCAGATGAATAAGACTTGAGGTATCCCAGCGCTTGCCGCCACGCGCCTCAACCTGAGCGTAAAACTGATCGACCAGAGCAGTAACCGGCAGACGAGCGCCGCTTTGCTTGGCCTGCTGCAGACAGATGGCCAGATCTTTGCGCATCCATTCCACCGCGAAACCAAATTCAAATTCACCCTTGATCATGGTGCGGCCACGGTTTTCCATCTGCCAGGACTGCGCTGCCCCTTTGGAAATAACATCCAGCACTGTATTGGTATCCAGGCCGGCTTTTTCGCTGAAATTTAGCGCTTCCGACAGCCCTTGCACCAATCCGGCGATACAGATCTGATTGACCATTTTAGCCAGCTGGCCGCTACCGTTAGGCCCTATCAGAGTAACTGCCCGGGCAAAACAATCGATGACCGGCTGTGCTTTCTCGAACGGCTCGCTGTCGCCGCCCACCATGACGGTTAACACACCGTTTTCAGCCCCGGCCTGACCGCCCGAAACCGGCGCGTCCAGGAACGCCACATTTTTTCAGCGGCTGCCGCGTAAAGTTCACGCGCCACAATAGCCGAGGCCGTGGTGTGGTCGACCACAATCGCACCAGGTTTGCAAGCGGCCAGAATGCCATCATCGCCGTACATAATCGAGCGTAGATCGTCGTCATTACCCACGCAGGCAAACACGATATCGCAATCTTTAGCAGCTTCTGCCGGCGTTGCTGCAGCAGCGCCACCGTGCTCCGACACCCATTTTTCAGCCTTGGCGGCAGTGCGGTTATAGACTTTCACCTGATGGCCATTTTTGGCCAGATAACCCGCCATGGGATACCCCATAACGCCGAGCCCGATGAATGACACTTGATAACTAGTAGCCATAATTATCTCTCCTGTTGGATTGAGGTTGATTCAATGAATGATGATGGTATAAAAACGACTTATTTTGGAAACTGCTCAAGCAGCACTTCGCTGGCGAAGCCTGGCCACAATTGCCAGATAATCCCGGTTTTCAGGATCAAGATAGCTATGTCGAACCAGGAAATCGATGATGACCAGCGCGCAATTGAATTTGAAGTCTGTGCTGTTGCAGACGCGTTCCAGCACCTGTTCGACCGGCCACAGATAAAATGCTTCGACTTCGCCGTCGGTATTCCGCGGCTCGAAATCCGGCGGTAACTCCAGGTCAAAACAATATAACACGTCGGGCCGCAGGCCCTGCTCGGTTTCCAGGCAATAACTGACTGCGCTAACCACCTGGGCCTGCCCTGCCAGCGCTGCAGGAATCGCGGCTTCCTCAGCGCATTCCTTGATCATATTATCGCGCAAACTGATACCGGCCGGTTGCCCGCCCGCAACCAGCTGATCAAGCTTACCCGGTGAGGAAGGCTTGTTCAGAGCGCGCCGGGCAATCCACATCTGCAGGCCTTGTGGTGTGCGCACAAAACCATTCATATGGACACCATAGCCGCACACCCCGAAAGTCTGGATAACGCCCCGCTCCAGTACAAACCGGGGGGATTCCCCGAAATAGGTATTCACCGCGTAAGGTTCGTCCCACCAGTGCGCTGCGGTCAGTCCGGCCCGATGCAACGCACGCGACACCTCGGCGATCGCTTCGGTGCGCGTCTGCGCTGAAGCCGCAGCCAGCGCCGGGCTTAGCTCGATGGCATCAGGGCCGACACGAAACACCGTCGGCCAGTCCCGCAGAAACTCGGCAACCGCCTGGGTAATGAATCCCACCCGCTGGCCATCGACACGAAGTGGACGAAAATGACTGGGATTACAGCGATTGGCGGCAGCGATATGGTCAAGAAAACTCATACTGGAAAACCCGGAAAAATAAAAGCGTGCATGATACACGAAGCCGGCCACCTGCTGTGAAGCACGCTAGCCTGTGCGGGCAACCACCTTGAGCACGTCGTAGCAGGCTCCCATCGTATGATAATCGGTTTCCCGACCGGACTTTTCAGCTCGTCGTATTTGCGGTTTTGCCGATCCAGAATACGGTACCAGGCACCGTATCGATGATCCACCATATGCGCCCAGGCATAGGCCCAGATACGCTGGTACCAATCCCAGTAACGTGTTTCGCCGGTACGCTCGGCGAGCAGCGCCGCGGCCGCCAGCGTTTCAGCCTGCACCCAGAAATATTTGTCACTGTCACAAATCGAACCATCGGGTGCAAAACCATAGCAAATACCGCCGTGTTCCTCGTCCCAGGCCTGCGCCAGCGCGGCATCGAACAAGGTCTGCGCCCGGGCTACCTGCCAGTCAGCGGGGGCATGCTGTTCCAGCAACAGCAGCAGCTTCGTCCATTCAGTCTGATGGCCAGGCTGAAATCCCCAGGGCCGGAACAGATGGCGCGGATTGTCTTTATTGTAATTCCAGTCTACCTGCCAGTTGCTGTCGTAGTGTTCCCAGATCAGTCCGCCGGGCGTAATCACTGTCTCGCTCGTTTGAGCGGCCTGACGCACTGTTATGTTGTGCGCCAGCTGACTGGCGCGCGTCAGGTATTTGTGATCTCCGCTGGCTTCGAAGGCTGCAAGCAACGCCTCACAGCTGTGCATATTGGCGTTTTGCCCCCGATACGGTGACACTGTCTGCCAGTCAGCACTGATTTCATCGCTGTACAGACCATCTTCAGGCGACCAGAAATAGCGCTCCAGTAGCTGCCAGGTTTCTTCCAGATAGCCACCGGCTTCATCGATACCGGCCTGCAATGCACAAGCATAGGCCAGCATCACAAAAGCCAGTCCATAGCAGTGATTGGTCGCATCCTGGACTTGCGTACCGGATAACAGCCAGGCATAACCTCCGGTCTGCGGGTTGCGGTGTCGTTCCCGCAAAAACCGGACACCGTGGCGGGCCAGCTCAAGATACTCCGGTTCATTGAAAAAGCGGGCAGCTTTGGCGTAATTAAAAACAAATCGCGTGCTGCTGACCAGATGGCGGGTATCGGCATCGTAAATCCTGCCATCATCACGAAAATTCTGGAAAAACCCGCCGGCAGGATCAACGCAGCGCGGATGGTAGAACGCCATGATCGAGCGAATGTGTTCCTTTAAAAAAGCAGCCGAGCGAAAATCGACTGCCTGGAAAGATGATGCTGTCGTACTCATGAGTCTTTCTCCTGCGATGAGTCAGGTGCCGCCTGCACAGGTGCGGCCTGCTCTTCCAACCATTCCCGCCATACCGCCAGCAAAATGGCAATAACAATGGGGCCGATAAAAATACCGACCAGTCCAAAAGCCCCGATTCCACCAAGTACCCCAAACAACACCAGCAGAAAAGGGATACGGGCCGTACTGCTGATCACCAGCGGCCTGACCAAATTGTCAATCTGACTGACAACCAAAGCCCCCCATAACAGCAGGCCACTGCCAGCAATCAATTCACCGCTCAGGATAAGCCAGACGCCGGCCGCACCCCAGACCAACGGCGTGCCGAACGGAATCAGTGCGAATACCGCGGTAATCAACCCCAACAAGGCCGGTGCGCCGGTTCCCGCCGCCCAGTAACCCAGACTGGCCAGCAAACCTTGTGCCAGTGCCGTCAGCACCAGGCCGTACAACACAGCGCGTGTGGTATCGGCGATAGCCAGTAAATAAACCCGGCTCCGTTCCCCCAGAAAGCGCATCAGGACCTGCCTGGCCTGCGCCAGCAAGCGCTCACCATCGCGATACAGACAAAACGCCGTCAGTAAGGCAAAACCGAATTTGAAGGTGTTCAGCCCGACATCACCGAGAATGGCTAACACATTGGCCAGCCAGGGCTCCACCCAATGCACCAACTGCGCAACAAGAGCATCACGATCACCGGCCAGATCATCACTTAATTGCCGGATCTCCGGTCCGATCCAGGGCAGGCTGAGCAGCGGCTCAGGCAGTGCCTGAGAACCTCGCTCAAGATACGTCAACAGGCCACGATAAGCATCCGGCAGTTCATTGCGCAATGCTGTGATCGACCAAAAAATCGGTAAGGTAAATAGCGCGCCCAGCAGCAACGTCATCAATACTGCCCCCAGGCTGGGATGATTACCCAGCCAGGACCGCAACCGCCGATAGACCGGCCAGGTGACATAACAAAGGATAACGGCCCAGGCCAGTGACGCGAAAAAAGGCTGTAGAACCTTATAGGCACTTAATAATAAGGCTGCCAGAAATAATCCCAGCAACACCCGCCGGATCGGTACAACCAAGGTATCTTCGTTCATCAGGATCGGGCGCGCCAGACAGAGACCACGATCGTAATCGCCGTTAGCGGCAGCACAAACCATAACAATGCAGCCGTATAGCTCGTCAGCAGGACGTGTCCGCTGGCGGCAAGCCCTAAATAGAGCAGGTAAAATACGTAATATGCTAAAAACAGCCCGCCTTCCCAACGCTCAATGCGATGACCGGTAAAAAATATCGGCAGGCAGGCAACGGCCACAGCGAGCATCACCGGCAAATCGAAATGCAGTGCAGACGGTGCCACAGCCACACCGTTTGAACTGATTAAACTCGACATCCCCAACACCCCCAGGAGATTGAATAAATTACTGCCAATTACATTGCCCACAGCAATATCGCGCTGCCCCCGCAGACTGGCTAGTACCGAAGTTGCAATTTCCGGCAACGACGTACCAACGGCAACAATTGTCAGACCGATTATTAGCTCACTAACACCGAGCCAGCGCGCGCCTGCCAAGGCCCCATCAACCAGCCAGCGCGCCCCCACTACCAGCAGCGCCAAACCAAGTATAATCAGCCCCACATTTTTGCTGGTCTGATAGCGATCAGACGCATTTCCAGAGGTCACTTCCGCAGCAAATTGAGCGGTATATTCGGCGGCAACAATCCTATTTTCGCGGCGACTCTTGATAACGGCAAATACCGTATAGGCAATAATACCCGACAGCAGCAACAACCCGTCCAGCCGGCCAACGTTGCCATCCAGGGCCAGCCCAAAAACCAACAGGGAAACCCCAATCAGCAGCGGCACATCCAGGCGGATCAATTGCTGCGACACCGCTAAAGGGCTAATCAACGCTGCCAGCCCCAGAATCAGCAACACATTGCAGATATTACTGCCAACCACGTTGCCAAGCGCGATATCAGCTTGCCCGCTGGCAGCAGCATGTACACTCACCACCAGCTCGGGCGCGCTGGTACCAAAGGCGACGACCGTCAACCCGACTACCAAAGGTGAAATCCCCACACCTGCCGCCAGCCGGGATGCCCCTTTAACCAGACACTCGGCACCAACGATCAGCAAACCCAGGCCGAACAGAAACAAAACACTCGTCATCATAATGATTTACTCTACGTAACCGGAATACACCGGCGCGGCATAAACTAGACCCTTTTGGCACCTATTACCATAGCCCGTTTGCGTGTCATATACGTGTCACATACAGGCCTGACACTGGCCAGTGAAATCCGGCTTAACGCGTCCTGTCGCGCTTTGGTATGATGGCGCCCGACTCAAGCCCGACGTAAAAATACGAAGTGAACTGTATGAATAAGCCGTATCATCTGTCCCGCCAACGTGCGGCAGGATTCACGCTGATCGAAGTGATGGTAGTGGTGGTTATTCTGGGTATCCTGGCAGCGGTCGTCGTACCGCGCATCATGGATCGCCCGGATGAAGCGCGCATCGTCAAAGCCAAAAATGATATCCGTGTGCTGCAAAGCCAGCTTAATCTCTACAAACTGGATAATTTCGAATACCCCAGCACCGATCAGGGCCTGGAAGCGTTGGTCAGCAAACCGGCCGGCGCGCCCGAACCACCAAACTGGAAAGCCGGTGGCTATATTGATCGTCTGCCCAAAGACCCCTGGGGACGCGATTATCTATACCTGAATCCCGGCCAGCACGGCACTATCGATATTTACTCACTGGGCAGGGACGGCGTTGCGGGTGGCGAAGGCAGTGATGCAGACATCGGCAACTGGAAACTGGATGGTTAACACTCATGAGGCCGGGTTCCTACTGAGTTGACAGCCGTGAACGCACGCGGTTTCACCCTGCTGGAAGTTATGGTGGTGATCGTTGTGATCGGCATTATCGCCACCTTTGCGGTGGTGCAGATTCCAGCTAATGATCCGGCTGAACAGGTGTATGCAGAAGCGCGCCGACTGGCCGCCATCATGCGCCAGCAATGGGAGGAAGCCGTTTTGCTGGGCCAGCAGCGTGGTATTCGCGTACAACACAATGCTTATGCCGTTTTCGTCCTCAGCCGTGACAACAAAAAATGGCTATCGGGTGAGGCGCTGGCAGACGAATCCGGACAAACATTGCCGAGTCGTCAATTGGGGGACTCTTTCGACCTTGAACTGGTCGTCGAAGGCCGCCCGGTCGAACTCAAATCCGCTGCCGGCAAAACAACAGGTGCCGGTCAGCCCCAGATTCTCTTCTTATCCAGCGGTGAACTGACCGAATTTGAACTCACGCTGGCAAACCGGTCTGCCGAACGCGCTGCCTATCGCCTGAATGGCAGCATCAATGGTGCTATCGAACTGGTAGCTCTGCCATGAGTATGCCTGATCGGGTTTATCCGAATAATGCCAAACAGGCCGGCTTCACCCTGCTGGAAGTACTGGTCGCACTGGCGGTACTGGCCATTGCGCTGGGTGCACTGCTTGAAGCGGCCGGTTCCAGCGCCGCCAATCTGGCCTATCAGCGCGACCGCACCCTGGCCGCCTGGGTAGCGGATAATGTCGCGACCGATATCATACTTTCCGGCACCGTACCCGCACCGGGTATCAAACGGGGACGAGCCCGCATGGCAAAACAGGAATGGGCCTGGGAACTCACCACCCGGCCAACCGACGACCCGGCATTGCGACGGCTGGATATTGCCGTCAGTCGGGCCGGTTCGAGACAGATTATCAGCCGCTTGAGCGCATTCATCCGGGTGCCTTGATGACCATAACCATGACATTGGCACGCAGGTTCAGGCGAAATGCCGGTTTCACCCTGCTGGAACTGCTGATTGCCCTGGCGATCTTCGCCATCATTGGTGTTGCCGCCTATAGTGGTCTGGACACCAGTCTGTTGCTGCGCAGTCAGGTGGAACAAAGCGGTAACCGGTTGGCTGAGATCCAGTTCGCGCTGCAATTGCTGGAACGTGATCTGGAGCAGGCTATCGCCCGACCGGTGCGAAATAGCTACGGGTCGTACCAGCCTGCCCTGCAGGCCAACGCCGGCAGCGATGTCCTGTTCACACTGACCCGGGCCGGCTGGGATAACCCCCTGCATGCCCCGCGTTCACAGCTGCAGCGTGTTGAGTACCGGCTGCGCGAGCGGACCTTGTGGCGGGTCTACTGGCCCAGTCTGGATGGTAGCGAGAAAGCACGTGAAAGCGCCTTGCTCGGCGGCGTTGATGAGGTTCGCCTGCGCTGGCTGGATAAGACGCGCAGCTGGCAAACCAACTGGCCCGTGCAATCCGCTACCGAAGGCACAAACGCCACCCTGCCGCTGGCCGCTGAAGTACAATTGGGGCTGAGTGACTGGGGCAATATTACCCGCCTGCTGGCGCTGGCCAATGGTGCGAGTGATACATGAAAAACCGCAGCATCCCCAACAAACAACCTGCCGGGCAAGCCATCAAGCAAAACGGGGTCGCCTTGCTGACGGTACTGTTAGTGCTGGCGCTGGCCAGCGTGACTGCGGTACAACTGGCCGAACTGCAGCAGTTTTCGGTACGCCGCAGCGAACTCCTGCTGCATCGGCAACAGGCCAAACACTATCTGCTGGGTGCCGAACGCTGGGCCCAGTCAATCCTGCGTCGCGACCGGGACAATAACGACACCGACCATGAAGATGAAGACTGGGCACGCACCCCGCCTGTGCTGCCGGTTACTGGCGGTTATGTCAGCGGCCGCCTGAATGATCTGCAGGGGCGTTTTAATCTGAACAATCTGCTGACCGCCGATAATACCATCGATGAACGGCAGCTACAGATTTTCAGCCGTCTGCTGGAACAGCTGGAACTGCCCACGGGCATAGCCTCAGCAGTCGCTGACTGGCTCGACGAAGACAGCCAGCTGCGCTTTCCCGATGGTGCCGAAGACAGTGATTATCTGCTCGCAAACCCACCGTATATGGCAGCCAATCAGCGCTTCGCAGACCCCAGTGAATTACGCTTGGTAAAAGGTGTCAGCAGCGAGGTATACACTATCCTGCAGCCTTTCGTCTGCGCGCTGCCAAGGCAGGTCGCTATCAATGTCAACACCGCCCCGGCTGAGTTGTTGGCGGCGCTGGACCCGACTCTGGACAGCGCCACCGCGCAACGGCTGGTGGAAGACCGAAAACAACAGGAATTTAACAGCGTCGAGGAATTTATTATCGCAACCCGCATCCCGGAACCCCTGTTCAGACCAGAAGAGATTGCCGTCGGCAGCGACTTTTTCCTGCTCAACGCCACGGCTGAAATCGGCTCGGCCCAGGCGCAACTGCACAGTATCCTGCAACGCAGCGAACAGCAGGATACTGTCATCAGCCGCAGTTTCGGAGCCAACAGCTAGTGGCGGCCAATATACACTTCCAGCTTCTGCCGGACGGTCGGGCCATCTGGCAACAGCCTTTAGATCACCCGCACAGCGACAACGACACCATCCATAGTGCTGGTTTACAGGAGGGTGATCTGACTGCGCTGGCTCGCCAGCTGCGCGGCCAGCGCAGTGTGCTGGTTTATCCAGGCGAACAGGTCCATTGCCTGAGCCTGCAAGCGCCCAGTCGACGCCGCTCTGCCTGGCTACAGGCCCTGCCCTTCGCTCTGGAAGACCAGATTGCCCAGGAGCTGGAAACGCTGCATCTGGCGGTCGGAAAGTTCTCTGCACAGCACCGTCTGGCTGTTGCAGTGGTACAGCGCGAAACCCTGCGTCAGACGCTGGACAGGCTGGAACAACATGGCATTACACCCACCCTGATCGTACCGGATTTTATGTTATTACCCTATCAGGAGGGTCAGTGGACAGTGCATCTGGACACCGCGCGCGCCCTGGTTCGCTGTGGTGTTGATGCCGGCTTTGCCTGCGAGGCTGATAACCTACCCGTCTGGCTGGCAAAAGCCTTTGCGGACGCCCCGCCAGAGCAGCAGCCTGAGCAGCTACGACTGTTCAGCCAGAACCCACAAAAAGTCGAAGATTGGCTTAAACAAGACACCGAACTGACACAGCAACTGTCCCTGCAAACAGAAGCTTTCGTCCCCTTGCTGCAACTCGCCAGTGCCACCCTCAGTACCAGTTTGAACCTTAGACAAGGTGAATTCGGTCACCAATCCGCTGCCAATCAGCACTGGCGACAGTGGCGGGGTGCCGCCATCCTGGCAGGATTGTGCCTGCTCGCCGTGGCCGCCCGCGACGCCTGGGAGTGGCGCCAGCTGAATGCCGAACAAACCCGGTTGCGCACGGCCATCGAACAGACTTTTCGGGAGATTCTGCCCACCGCCCGGCTGGTTAATCCGCGTGTGCAACTGGCCAGTTATTTACGCCAGTCTGATGCTTCTGATACCGGCTCCAGCACCGGTTTTCTGCCGTTGCTCGGTGTTGCCGCCAGCACTCTTCGTGACTTTCCGGCTTTACGTCTGCGTGGCCTGAGTTTCCGTCAGAACCGGCTGGAACTCGATCTGCACGGTGGCACGCTGGAACACCTGGACGCACTGAAAAAAAAACTGGCCGAACGGACCGATGTGAGTGCCGAAATCAATGCCAGTATGCGTGACGGCCAAGTGCTGGGACGTGTCAGCCTGCGCTTTGTACAAGGAGACGCCTGATGCGCGAGCAACTGCGGGAATGGTGGCAGCAGCGCAACCCGCGCGAGCAACTGATTTTGCTGGGCAGCACCTTGCTACTGCTGATACTGCTGCTGTATGTCAGTCTGTGGGAACCCCTGCAAACCGGCCTGCATCAGGCCCGTGCCCAGGTCACACAATTACGGGATGATCTGCACTGGATGCAAACGGCTGCTGCCAGCCTGCAGAACAGCCCCCGCGTCAGTTCGTCAACGGCGCCTGCCGGAGCCGGTCGCAGCGGTAACTCGATCGCCAGTCACATCGACCAAAGTGCCCGACAGGCCGGCTTGAGCGACTATGTGCAGCGCATCGACGCGCGTGATCGCGAAGATGTACAAATCGTCTTCGAAGCAGTGCCTTTTGATCTGCTGGTTCGCTGGCTGGGCCAGTTGGCGCAAGGCTATCCGGATTATCCGGTGGTGGTCGGACAAATATCTATCGATAGCGCTCGCCAGCCCGGCCTGGTGAACGCCCGCATCGTCTTGCGCCGGCAAACCGCTCAGCGCGCCTAAAAAAATAGAAGCTAAAAGAAGCTAAAAACAGAGCCCTATGAAAAGGATAAAGCGGATTATTCTGTACAGCAGTGTCGGACTGCTGATCTATCTGCTGGCACTGCTTTGGTTGATGCCTGCCGAACGCTGGTTCGCCCTCTGGCAGCAAACGGCACCCGCCTGGACAGCAAGCCGCCTGGACGGCAATATCTTCAGCGGCAGCGTGCAACAGTTGCGTTACGCACAGCGAGATTTCGGTGATATCGAATGGCACTGGCTGCCGAGCAGGCTATTGCGCGGTCAGCTCGCGTATAGTGTACATCTGAGTACCGCTGCACCGGATCATCAACTAAGCGGGCGACTCGTGCTATCGTGGAGCCGGTCTGTAAGCCTTGAAATGCTGCAAGGACAATTACCTACATCAGTCCTGCAACGTTGGTTGGAACTGCCTGATTTAGGCTTTAGCGCGCTAGTAGCGCCAGAACGGTTGAATCTGACGCTGACCGGAACTCCAGTCCGACTTCAAACAGCCGATGGTCTCATCAAGGTTCATCAGATTGTGATACGGAACGCGGCACAGGGTATCAAGCCGATGTCGCTCGGCGCACTGCAGTTGCAACTTGACAGCCGGCAGGACACCATCCACGCCACCGCGCAGGATTTGAGGGACCCGGAAAACGGCCTGCTGGCACTGCAAGCAGACATCATTCTGAACCCGGATGGGCGCTATCGTATTACCGGACAAATCAGCCCGCGACCCAGTGCCGATGAATCGGTACGGGCGCTGCTGCAACTGCTGTTGGGAACGGCCAGGGACAGCACACATCGCCTGAACCTGAGCGGCCGACTGGCTTTTTGAATGTGGATTTATCAAATGTTGTATGGGGGGGGAGTTATGAACGTTTTTTCGCGTCACTCACGTCATTACCTGCTGTTGCTGGTGCTGCCATCACTGCTGCTGGGTTGCGCCACCACGCCGCCAGCCGAAGCACCAGCAGCACCGGTGCAGGACGATACCTTCATCACACCGGCCGGGCTGGAGCCGCAGGTGGAGTTCTGGGTCAATGTCTACAGTCGCTGGAGCCAGGGCCAGGTGGCACTGCACGATAACCGGCATATGGATCTGGTGTATCGGGTACTGGAGCTGCCGGGACCGCTCAGCGACGGTTACAGCCAGGCCAGTCGCCGTTATGTCCGCGAACAGCAGCGCTGGCTCAAGCAGCAGCTGAGCGAACTGGAGCAGAATCATCGCCAGGGCCTGCCGCTGTCACCTCAACAACAGGCACTGGCCGAGCAGATAACCACTGTTGCCGGCGAGCAGGCCATCTGGGGCGCAGCCGAGCGTTTACGCAGTCAGCGCGGTCTGCGCGAACGGTTTCAGCGCGGTCTGGCTATCAGCACCCGTTATGTGCCCCTCTTCCAGCAGATTTTTCGTAACGCCGGCCTGCCAGCGGATCTGGCTTATCTGCCGCATGTGGAATCATCGTTTCAGGCGCATGCCCGTTCCAGTGTAGGTGCCACCGGTATGTGGCAGTTCACCCGAGGTGCCGCGCGCACCTTCATGACCGACCACCCGGGAGTAGACGAACGACTTGATCCGGTAGCCTCGGCCAAAGGTGCGGCCCGCTATCTGGCCACCGCACACCGCTATCTCGACAGCTGGCCGCTGGCGCTGACCTCGTATAATCACGGCATCGGCAGCATGCGCAAGGCGCGGGAACGGTTCGGCACCGATTTCATGCAGATTGTGCGCTATTACGACCGTCCCAGCTTCGGTTTTGCTTCCCGCAATTTTTATGCTGAATTTCTGGCAGCACGCGCTATCGCACGGTCACCGGAAACCTATTTCCCGGCGGGAATCGACAGCCTGCCACAGCTTGAACTTGACAGCATTGTGCTGGCCGACAGCATTCACAGTGACCAGTTAGCCCGCTATTTTGCTGTGCCGAAACCAGAGCTGGTTGAGCTAAATCCGGCCTGGACGGCAGCCGCCGTGCGCGGCAAGGTCACGCTGCCGCCGGGCCTGACCGTCTGGCTGCCGCATGGCGCGGTCGAACGCCGCGACGATATCAACCGGCGCCTGGTCGCTGAAGGTCAGCTTCAGCCCTCAGCCACAACCGGCCTGATTGAGTAACGGTATTGAGTAACGATTACTTCGGCTCGCTGCCCGTCGGCAATTGCAAACCGGCTAACTGGGCATACACCCGAGCGACCGAAGTATCGTCATCCTGCCCCATCCCGGCCGCCGCTGCCATCAGATACATCTGTAGCGCGGCGCCGGCCACCGGAACCGGAAAATCTTCTGCACGGGCCGTATCCAGCACAATTCCCAGGTCTTTGGTAAAGATATTTACCGCACTCTTGGGCTGATAATCCCCTGCCAGAATATGCGGTACCCGATTTTCGAACATCCAGGATGACCCCGCTGCATGGGTGATTACATCGTAGACCTGATCAGGCTCCAGCCCCAGCTTGATAGCCAGCGACATCGCTTCACAGGCGGTGGCAATATGTACACCGGCCAGTAACTGGTTGATCAGTTTCATGGCCGAGCCGCCGCCCGCTTTATCGCCCAGCCGGTAGACTTTGCTGGTGCAGGCATCCAAGACTGCCTGCGCGCGCGCAAACGCCGCATCCGTGCCGGACGCCATAATGGTCATTTCACCGCTAGCTGCTTTGGCCGGACCGCCACTGGTTGGCGCATCCAGATAATGCCGGTTCATACTCTCCAGCCGGGCCGCCGTTTTGACAGCAAAAGCAGGTGGCACGGTGGCACAGGACATGAATACACTACCCTCAGGCATAACCGCAGCCACACCAGCCGGATCGAACAAGACCGCTTCGGTCTGTGCCGCGCTGACCACCACACATATCACGCAATCCGCGTCTGCGGCCGCCTCGGCGCTGCTGCTCAAAGCGTCGCCACCAGCCTCAATAAAAGCCTGCCGGCGCGCCTCATTAACATCAACCCCGACCACCCGATGACCGGCCCGTAAAAGAGATTGCGCCATACCCAGACCAATGGAGCCCAGGCCGATAACGGCAATTTTCTGTTGTTCAGACATCAATAAATACCTTTAATAGCTTTTTTTGTTTGAGTGTGCGCCGGCGTTGTGCAATCGGCATGGAAACAGCTGTTGAGCAGAATGGCAGACCGGGACATAAAAGCTATAATAGCCCGCCTTTACGATGCCGCCTTTATAGGGCTGGCGGCTCGTACCCGCATGCGCCACTACCCGCAGCATGTGAGATTATCTTCGCTCTAATTGTCTACGAACGCTAGCGCTCTGTGAAGGATGAGTAACAACCTGATGACCGATCACACCGAATGCGAATGGCTGGATGAACTCCGCACCATACTCGATCAAAACGATCTGCTCGACGCCACACCACTGAGCGTAGCACCGCTCCTGGGCGGCGTGTCCTCAGATATTTTTCTGGTGACTGCAGGCAGCAGAAAATTATGCGCCAAACGGGCACTGCCGAAACTGAAAGTCGCCGCTGACTGGCGTGTATCCGTTGACCGGGCGCGCTACGAAGCGGCCTGGCTGCAGTTCGCCGCCGGGGTCTGCCAGAGCTGCGCCCCCACCGTGCTGGCCTTCGATGAGGCCAACGGCATTACCGTCCTTGAATATCTTCCACCAGATCAGTATGCGCTGTGGAAAGACGAGTTGCTGGCTGGCCGGGTCGAGGTGGATCTGGCACGCCGGGTCGGCCAGCGCCTGGGCGCAATCCATCAGGCCAGTGCCGGCTCGCAGGCGCTGGCGCAGCAGTTTGACACCGCCGAATTTTTTGATGATATCCGCCTGTCACCCTATCTCCGGGCGTCTGCTGACAAACACCCGGATCTGGCAGCCCGGCTCAACGCCGTAGCCGATACCACCAAGCAATGCAAAATTGCACTGACCCACGGTGATGTCAGTCCGAAAAACATTCTTTACAACCGCAGCACCGGTGAGCCGGTTTTTCTGGATGCTGAATGCGCCTGGTTTGGCGATCCGGCTTTCGATGGCGCGTTCTGCATGAACCATTTTCTGCTCAAAGCATTGCACCTGCCAGCCTGTGCGCCACAGTTACTGGATGCGTTGTGGGCATTTTATGACAGCTGGCTGGCAGCACTGCCCAATGAGATTACCGCTGACACCGCAAGCCGGACAGGTACTCTGCTACCCATGCTGATGCTGGCGCGAATTGATGGTAAATCGCCGGTCGAATACCTGTCTGAGCCGGTCCGCGCCGCAACACGCGCCCTGGCGCGGGAGCTTATCGCCACCGAAACCAGCCGGGTACAGGATACGGCCGAGGCCACCCTGCGCACGAGCAGCACCCTATAAATCCAAAAATCAGGAGAGATTATGAGCAACATTGAACGGGTTATTGGCCGCCAGGTTTGGGACTCACGCGGCCGTCCCACCGTAGAGGCGGAAGTCCATCTGGCGGGCGGTGCGACAGGTCGCGCAATTGCCCCCTCCGGTGCCTCAACCGGCAGCGCCGAAGCGCTGGATTTACGCGATGGCGGTAAGCGCCTGAAAGGCTTTGGTGTCAATCAGGCCGTTGCCAATGTAAACCAGCCTATCCAGGCCTTGCTTAAAGGTATGAATGCGCTGGATCAGCAGGCTATCGATCAGGCGCTGATTGCCGCCGACGGCACCCCGCAAAAAACCCACTTTGGTGGCAATGCCTGTGTCGCGGTTTCCTCAGCTGTCGCCTGGGCCGCAGCGGCAGCGCAAAGCATCCCGTTATGGCAACACCTGGCTACTCTGGCCGGACACGGTATCAGTCCGCCGGCTCTGCCCGTGCCCATGATTCAGATTTTCGGCGGCGGCGCACATGCCGGCGGTCGCATCGACATTCAGGATTTCCTGGTCATCTGCCAGGGCGCAGACAGTTTTGCCCAGGCGGTGGAATGGACTGCGGAAATTTATCTGGCTGCGCAAGCAATCATGAAAGCCAAGGGTAAACTGGCCGGTGTCTGCGACGAAGGCGGCTTATGGCCGGATTTTGAGCGTAACGAAGACGGGCTGGAACTGCTTACCCAGGCAATCGGTCAGGCCGGACTTAAAGCCGGCACCGAGGTCGGTATCGCCCTGGATGTTGCCGCCAGCGAATTTCTGCAGGATGGCAAGTACCATTTCCGCTGCGAAAACCGCAGCCTCAGCGCACAGGAACTGATCGCGCTGCAAATAGAGTGGTGCGAACGCTATCCCATTATTTCGCTGGAAGATCCTCTGGCCGAGACAGACCGCGAGGGCTTTATCGCCATTACCGAAGCGCTGGGGGATCGGGTTCAGATTGTCGGGGATGACTTCCTGACCACGAATGCAGCCCGTGTACGCGCCGCTGCCGAGGTCGGCGCGGGCAATGCCGTGCTGCTGAAATCGAATCAGTGCGGCACTCTGAGCGAATTGATCGATGCCTGTCTGACCGCCAAATCATTCGGCTGGAATACGGTGGTATCAGGCCGCTCCGGAGAAAGCGAAGACACCACCTTGTCGCACCTTGCATTCGGCCTGGATGGCGGCCAGATCAAGGTCGGCTCTATCACCCGCTCCGAACGCAACTGCAAATGGAACGAGGTGATCCGCCTGGAAGAAAACCTGGGCACAGCGGCACAGCTGTGGCGTTTTGCCCCGCCCCAGGCTCGGACCCAGGAGCGCGCCTGCTGAGATTCATTTGAATGGATTTCAGCTCTCAACCACCGCCACGCTGTGCGCAGTGATATCGACCCAGACGGCAGCGGCAGGTGCGTAGGGTTCACTGATATTGCGGTCGATAACGAACAATGGGCCCAATTCAGTGTCGATGCTGTATTCCATGAAACTACCCAGATAGGCCGCTGTGCTTACGGTACCTGCAATGCTCAAGGCACCGGCCTGGCGTTGCAGGTTCAGCGCTTCGGGGCGCAGGGCCAGCCAGACCGGGCCGACCGACTGTCCGATAACGGGTACGTGAAATTGTAAATCAGCCAGCCGGATCAGGCCCAGACCAGTGTTATCGACGCTATCCAACTGCGCCGGCACAACATTGGCCTCGCCAATAAACCGCGCAACAAAGCGATTGCGCGGTGCTTCGTAAAGCTCGCGCGGTGTGCCCAGCTGGGCGATTTTGCCTTGTTCCATAACGACAATCTGATCAGAAATTGCCAGCGCTTCGGCCTGATCATGCGTGACGTAGACCACGGTCAGGCCCAGCCGTTGCTGCAGATCACGGATATCCTGGCGTACCTGTCGCCGCAAGCGGGCATCAAGATTGCTCAGCGGTTCATCAAATAACAGCACGTCCGGTTCCAGCACCAGCGCCCGTGCTACTGCCACCCGCTGCTGCTGGCCGCCGGACAGCTCACTCGGCAGGCGCTTATCAAACCCTTCCAGACCAACCTGCGCCAATGCACTGCGGGCGCGCTGGTGCGCCTCGCGACGCGGCACACGGCTGACCGTAAGCCCATACGCCACATTCTCCAGCACCGACAAATGCGGAAACAAGGCATAGGACTGAAAGACCATCGCAATATTGCGGGCATTGGCGGGCAGATGAGTCACTTCCTGCTCACCAATATAAATCTGTCCTTCAGTAGGCAATTCCAGACCGGCGATCAGCCGCAGCGAGGTGGTTTTACCACAGCCCGACGGTCCCAATACCGTTACCAGAGTGCCCGGCTCAATGCGCAGCGACACCGCATTGACCGCACGTACCGGGCCAAACAGTTTGCTGACATTATCGAATACCACCGCACTCATTGTATCCCCCTCATTATGGTTAGCCCCCTGTTCTCAACACGCTCGTAACCGCGTTATCGCGACGGCCAATTTTAGTGCTGCCAATGGCAAACTGGATGAAGGCAATGACCGCCAGCATCAGTACGATCAGCACCGAGCAATAGGCAATCGCCACCCCGTAAGCGCCGTTCTCGACCCGTCCGATGATATAAGAAGTGGCCCAGTCGTAGCGTGCCGAGACCAGAAAAATCACCGCGCTGACGGCGGTCACTGCGCTGACAAAACTGTACACCAGTGCCGCCACGATAGCCGGTCGCAGCAACGGCAGGATCACCCGGCGCAGCGTGGTCGGGCCGTTTGCCCCCAGTGTGAACGAGGCCTCGTCCAGACTGCGATCAATCTGATGCAGCGCGGCGATACCGGCCCGGATGCCCACCGGCATATTGCGCGAGATAAACGATATGATCAGGATCAACGCGGTGCCGGTCATTTCAATCGGCGGCACATTGAACGCCATGATATAGCTGACCCCGATGACCGTGCCGGGCGTGGCAAAGCTCAGCATGGCCAGAAATTCAAACGTGTGCCGACCCGCAAACTGCTTGCGGGTCAGAATATAAGCGGTCAGTAGACCTGCTGCTGCGGTTAGCGGTGCAGCAGCAGCAGAGATCCAGATCGTGGTCCAGAATGAATTCCAGGCCCCGCCCAGCCAGAGTACACCGTGTTCGGTCAGCGCCACTTCGAACGCGCCGATGTAATGGCGCAGGGTAAAACTGTGATCACGCCCCCAGATTTCCACAAAACCGCCGAATAAAATGGTGCCGTAAATAGTGGCGGTAAACACCAGCCAGGGCAGTGTGATGGCATAGATAAGACGCCGCACGGCGGGCGGTAATTCCAGCGGTACGCCGCTATCGCCCTTGCCGGTCAGCGTGGTGTAAACCCGCCGCCCGAGCCAGTAACGCTGCAAGGTAAACGCGCTGAGCGTCAGCGCCAGTAACAGCAAACCCAGTACTGCTGCCCGGCTCTGATCATATTGCGAACCGACAATAGCGAAAAATATTTCGGTAGACAGCACATCGTAGCCGCCGCCAATCACCAGCGGGTTGCCGAAATCAGCCAGACTTTCGATAAAGCACAGTAAAAATGCATTGGCCAGACCAGGCCGGATCAACGGTAAAGTCACCGTACGCAAGGTGGCCCAGCGACTGGCGCGCAAAGTCTGGGCGGCTTCTTCCAGCGCCGGACTGACCCCTTGCACAACCCCCACCATGACCAGAAACGCAACCGGTGTGAATGACAGGGTCTGGGCCAGCCAGATACCGGGCAGGCCGTATATCCAGCGTGATGCGGGAATATCAAACAGCATGGCCAGCCATTGAGTGATACTGCCGGAGCGGCCCAGCAACAAAATCAGCGCCAGCCCCACCACAAACGGCGGCGTGACGATAGGCAGCACGGTCAGCATACGCAATGCGCGGCGACCGGGCATCGCCGTGCGCACCACCAGCAACGCGAATGCCAGCCCCAACAGCGTGCTGGATAAACCACTCAGCAGCGCCAGCAGCAGCGAATTCCAGGCGCTGCCGCAACTGTGGCCACCGGCCAGACAATCCAGGCTCCAGATACTGTTCTGGCTCAGTCGGGTCCAGAATGCCGACAGCGCGCCGCTGTCCGCTGAAGCCTCGAAAGCGCTCAGCAAAATATGCCCGAGCGGATAGAGAATAAACACCACAATCAGGCTGACGATAAACCCGACTGTCCAGACAGCAAACGCATCGCCCTGTAGCAGGCCGCGCCGGGCCAATCCCTGCGTCAGCAGGCCGAGCATGGCCAGCGCATACAGAGCACCGCCCCAGCCCAGCCCGAACTGCCCGTCCATAGGCCCGAACAGCTCATTGAACGCCGTATAGGCCCAGCCGTTCAAACCAATCAACAAGCCTTGCAATACCAGAAAAACAGGCCACCAGCGCCGGCCAGCAGCACATCGTTTGGTCGTCGGCGCAGCAAAGGCCAGACGCACACAGCACTAAGGGCAACAGCCACCAGCGCCCCAGCCAGATAAGCTGACCGAGTGCCGGGGTAGTAACAGAACGGGTTTCCGGTGCCATGGCGGCACCCTTGAATAGACTCAGCAGACCTGCTGACCAGGGTGCGGTATACCAGGGCACAAGCGCCAGTGCCAGCCAGGCCAGCAATAGCCAGACCGTTGAGTTTCGCATCACGTGTTTATGGTGTATTGATAGTGAAGTGAGCTCCGCCCTCCCCGAAGCCGTCAACCTGATCGCCGCAGGACGATCACAGCATGGCAACGGGAAGAACAGCGGGCTTTTCCAGTAAGCGCAACCCGGTTACCGCGGTAAGTTGCCTACTTCAGTATCCCATTTTGCCAGCAGACGGCTGCGCTCAGCGGAGGAACCGTATTTGGAAAAATCGTAATCGATCAGTTTGATATCGCTCAGGCGCGGGGCCTGGGGTGGCAGCGGCGCATTGCGATTGGACGGCACCTGGAAGGCATTGACGGTGGCGGCAATTGCCTGGGCCTCGGCACTCAGTGCCCAGTCATACCAGGTTTTGGCACTCTCCGGATTGGGCGCACCGGCGATGATGCTCATCGAGCCGATCTCGTAGCCGGTGCCTTCGCAGGGTGCAACCACTGCAACCGGAAAACCTTCTACAGCCTGCTGCACGGCATCGTGCATAAACACGATACCAACCCCGGTTTCACCGCGTGCAGCGGCTTTGATCGGGGCCGAACCGGATTTGGTGTATTCGTTGATATTGGCGTGCAGTTTCTGCATGAAGGCAAAGCCTTCGTCCTCGCCGAATAATTGCACCAGCGTGGCTAATGTAGTGTACGCGGTACCGGATGAATTCGGGTTGGCAATCTGCACTTCACCCTTGAATTCGGGCTTGACCAGATCAGCCCAGCAAGTTGGCGCTGTCAGCCCGCGACTGGCCAGCCATTCGGTGTTATAGCCGTAGCCCAGCGCGCCGGCGTAAATGCCCACCGTGCGGTAATTGCTCGCTTCGGCCTGCCGCACTGACCAGGGTTGCAGTTCATCCAGCCGGGGTGAGCGATACTCCTGGCTCAGGCCTTCTTCAGCAGCCTGCACATGCGGATCACCGGTGCCGCCCCACCAGACATCGCCGCGCGGATTGGCCGATTCGGCCTTGAGCTGGGCATAGGTTTCGCCCGAGCTTTTACGGGTCATATTGACGCGGATACCGGTTTCGCGCGAAAACGCCGAACTCATCGCTTCGCACCATTCAATCTGGGCGCTGCAGTAAAGATTCAGCTCGTTGGCCTGCACGGCAACAGCGCTCAGACTCAAAACGGCAGCCGGCAACAGACGGTTCAACAGGGTTTTATTCAGCATGAATATGCGACCTCCTCGAGTAGTTATCTGATCATTATCTTTGCGATTCGGATTTTGCTCCAGACTAATGATCTTATACGAGGTGAAAGCAAACGCCTAGAGGCAGAGGCAGAACGAGAAAAGTACGGAAGGGGGACAGGCGTTAGGAAGCGGGAATTGGCCGAAAGCGCCCCCTTATTAAACACACTAAGGGGGGCGGCTTTTAGGCGGCTATTCAGTCGTCAGCGATGACGTCCTGGCGTTGCTCGCCCAGACCTTCAATCCCCAGCGCAACCACGTCACCCGCTTTCAGGAAACGCGGCGGTTTGAAACCCAGACCAACGCCCGGCGGGGTACCGGTAGAGATGACATCACCGGGATGCAGAGTGAAAAACTGACTCAGGTAGCTGACCAGATGGGCCACACCGTACACCATGGTTTTGGTCGAGCCATTCTGTACCCGCTCACCATTCACTTCCAGCCACATGGCCAGGTTTTGCGGATCGGCGATTTCATCCGGGGTTACCAGCCAGGGGCCAGTCTGCCCAAAGTTATCGCAGGATTTACCCTTGGTCCACTGCCCTTCACGCTCGGCCTGGAAAGCCCGCTCGGACACATCATTGATAACACAGAAACCCGCTACATGCTGCAGCGCATCGGCCTCGGCGATATATTTACCCGGCTTGCCGATCACAACGCCCAGTTCAACTTCCCAGTCGGTTTTTTCGGCACCGCGCGGAATAATGATCGGATCGTTCGGGCCACAGATCGCACTGGTGGCTTTCATGAAAATGACAGGCTCGGAGGGAACGGCATGACCGGTCTCTTCAGCATGATCAGAATAGTTCAGACCGATGCAGATAAATTTCCCGGTACCGGCAACACAGGCGCCCAGTCGCGGTGAACCCTCGACCAGAGGCAGGCTTTCCGGGTCGATGCTTTGCAGGCGCTGTAAATCGGTCAGCACTGCGCCGGACAAATCCGGAACCACCCCTGACAGGTCGCGGATATTACCCGCCGCGTCCAGCAAACCGGGTTTTTCAGCAGCGCGCTCGCCGAAACGTACAAATTTCATTTAAGTCTCCGTTTTATGGGTAAAAAACTGTTGAATTAACAGTGATTATCAAGGTACAGCGAGGTGTCCAAGGACACGCAGGCAC
This sequence comes from Gammaproteobacteria bacterium, assembly GCA_041396125.1. Classification (GTDB taxonomy): domain Bacteria; phylum Pseudomonadota; class Gammaproteobacteria; order Competibacterales; family Competibacteraceae; genus JAWKZG01. The sequence goes on from JAWKZG010000017.1 coordinate 57,245, forward strand.
TGTACGTGTGGAAGGGGGCCGGCCCTGCTGACAAAAAAGCCTTACAGCCGGCCGGAAATCTCTATTGTCAGCCGCGCGCTAGCGCATGCGGTTCCAGCTTGGGCCAGTCAAACGTCACGCCGATGCCGGGGCTGTTCGGAGCCACCGCGAGATGATTTTCCACCACCAGCGGACGGGTAGTGTACTGGTCAATATAAAAACTGTGAACTTCCAGCCAGCCTTGATTACTCTGGGCGGCAAGCAGGCTCACCTGCAATTCCTGCATACCGTGCGAACACACAGGCAAGCCGTATTGTCTGGACAGCTCAGCCACTTTCAGCCAGCCGGTGATACCGCCGCAATTGGAGGCATCGGGCTGGATAAAAGACAGTTTGGCCTGCTCGAAGGCATAGCCGAACTCATGCAGGGTATGCAAATTCTCACCCATTGCCAGCGGCACACCGGTGGCCTCGGCAATGCGGGCATAGCCCTGGTAATCATCCGGCAGCGTGGGTTCCTCAAACCACAGGATGTCATACGGTTTAAAGGCTTCGGCAGCGCGGATAGCCTGTTCAACCGAGAGCGAATAATTAGCATCCACCATAAAAGCGATCTCGCTGCCAATCAGCTCCCGCACGGCTCGAACCCGACTGACATCGTCGTCGAGATCGGCCCGCCCGACCTTGATTTTAACGGCATTAAAACCATCGGCCAGATACTGGCGAATTTGCCCCAACAGCTTTTCCAGCGGGAAATTCAGGTCAATACCACCACAATAGGCGCGGCTGGTATTGGATTTCCCGCCCAGCATTTTCCACAGCGGTAAACCCGCTTTTTTGCAACGGCAATCCCACAGTGCAATATCAATGGCGGACATAGCGAAGGCGGCAATTCCACCGCGCCCGACATAATGAATATGCCATTCCATGAAATCATAAACAGCATCTATATTGTCACCGTCCTGACCCAGCAGCGCGGGTGCCAGGTCGTGATCGATCATGGCCCGGATGGCGTGCCCGCCTTTGCCGCCGGTGTAGGTGTAACCAGTACCCTCAGTACCGTCATCCAGCGTAATCGTTACGGTTACCAGTTCGAAGTGGGTATGATCGCCGTGTTTGGCGTCGGTCAGCACCTCCGCCAGCGGTACTGCGTACAAACTGGTCTGTATTTGCCTGATTTTATTCACGTTTAATGATCTCCTCGTTCACCATAACTATTCTGGTGTTGTGCTGCAAAATTTGTCGCAAAACTGCCGCAGGATTGTCGGATAACCAGCTCCGGCTGGATGATAATGCGCTGTACCGGCAATTCCGGTTCGGCGATCCGGCGCAGCAGCAGTTGCGCCGCTTTTTCGCCTATCGCCGCTTTATTGATACTGACCGTAGTCAATTGGGTATAGCCGCGGGACGCCTCTTCGATATCATCGCAACCGACCACAGCAATGTCCTGGCCGGGCCGCAAGCCCATGCGATGCAAACCAGACAAGGCACCCAGGGCAATCTGATCGGTAAAACACACCAGCGCCGTAGGCGGCGGCTGCCGCGCCAGCGCAATCGCAACCGCGGCTTCACCGCCGTGTGGACTGATCGCACAATCGATAACCAGCGCCGGGTCTACCGCCAGCTCACCGGCCGCCATAGCCGCGTAAAAACCGGACCGACGGGCCCGTGCAACAGTGTTATTCTGGCCCCCGCCCAGCATCCCGATCCGACGGTGGCCAAGCCCGATCAAATGCGCTGTCGCCTGCCGCAAACCGAGTTCGTCATCATTACCCACAAAATCGAGTGTTGCGCCGTCGATATCACGGGTCAGCAACACCGTTGGCAAATGCCAGTCAAATACCGGCCGCAACAAGGCCATATCGGTTCCGATAGCAGGACACAGAATCAGGCCATCTGCCCGCCGCTCGACCAGCGCGGCAATAAAGTGCTGCTGCCGCTCGACGGATTCGTGGGTATTACAAAGAAAAGACATCCTGTCATTGCTGCTCAGTACTGACTCAATCGCGGCGCACACCTCGGCAAAGTACGGATTGGTGAAATCATGCACTGCCAGTCCGACCGCCCGGGTCTCGCCCGTACTCAGACTGGCCGCCCCGCGATTATAGATGTAGCCGAGTTCGTCGATAGTTTGCAGGATTTTCTGGCGGGTTTTCAGCGCCACGCGGGGATCGCCATTGATCGCCAGAGACACCGTGGCTTTGGACACTCCCAGAGTTTTAGCAACGTCCTGCAAAGTGATATTGCGCGTTTTTATCTTGTTATCGACTGTGTCTTTGCGCTTCATTGGACGCCGCTCCCGCCAGATGCTTAACCGCGTTGCAAAAAAGCCTGCAAAAAAAATTAAACCGGTTTAAATTAAATTTAAAAAAAACCGCGCACGAAGTCAAGATTTTACTGAAAGCCGGCCGGGCCACGACATCAACACCAGGATAAACCCCTCATGCATGCCCTATCAGCTGAACGTACTCAGCTCATGTTATCGCGCAAAAAGATATCGATCCGGATCCGCTCGCGTTCGGTGTATATTTTTTCACCGTCGATCAAGGCCTTTATAACGCGAATTGCGCTGCGCGCTTCATGCCCGGTGTCCTGATTAATCACCGCCGCAAAAACCCCATCCAGCAAGGCCGTGCGGGCATGCTCTGTTAACTCGTGGGCGATTACCGTTACCGCATCCGCGCCGGGATGTTGCTGGATACTGTTGATCACGCCCCTGTTGCCCGCACCGAGGCTGTAAATACCGACAATACCGGGTTCGGTCTCCAGCCGCGCGCTGAGCAGTGACTCCGTCAGATCCTTGTCATCCCGCCCTTCAATAATCTCCAGCAATTCCAGTTGCGGATATTCCATTCGCATGACCTGTTCAAAACCAAAGCGCCGTTCCGCGTGATCGCGCAATACCATCGACCCGGCGACAATCTGGATTTTACCGGGCTGGTGGCGTAAAAACCGGCCGAGAAGACTTGCCGCAGTACGCCCTGCCGCGACATTGTCAATGCCAATAAAATGCGAGCGGCGGGAATTTGGCAAATCAGATACCAGGGTTACGACAGCAACGCCGCGTGCAACCAGCCGGTCTATCGCGATGCGCACCATGGGTGCATCGGTAGCCACCAGCGCCACGCCCTGGCAGGTGTCCGGTTCCAGGGCATTAAGCGCCTCAGCCAGAGCACGCTCATCAAAAGGCGGGACGGTTATCAGATCGATCTCGGTGTGCAAAGCCTCGGGCCCCTGGGCCGCGTGCCGAATGGCCTGCTCCAGGCCGCGCATAAACGCATTGCTGCCAGCCGGCAAAATAAACCGGAGGCGATAACTTTTGCTGGCACTATCCGCCCCCGACGTCTGACGATAACCCAGTTTGTTTGCCGCTGCCGCAACCCGGTCAATGGTTGCTGCACGGACACCGGCACGACGATTCAGCGCCCGGTCGACGGTTGCAATGCTGACCCCGGCCTCTGCGGCGACATCACGGACAGTCGCTTTTTTCTTCATGAATACTGCACGTCTCCGGCCTTTAAGCATGGATTGATCAGCGCATGGTAATCAGCAAAATGATGTTGGTCAATCATACCGTTATTTTTTACATCATTTTTTTGCACTCATAAATCATGCTTATACTACATCAACCCACCATAAAAAAGTTTTAACATCATTAACAAAAATCATATAAAATTTATAGAGTGCTTATTTAACTATAAAAATTGATTTTATATTTGATAAATTACAAGCAACAAGCTATTTTTCAGCAGCAGAATAAAACCATACATCATCTTTAAAAAAAACCTCATATTTTTGATTTTTTATCTCAAAAAAATGATTGATTTATACCCCGATATACGCCATTATCAACCCGCTCGCTGCCCATGCAGGGCTGCTTCAGTGCTCTTGCTGAAGTACTGTTACTGAACCCGTGTACCGAGTTCGACCAGGTAGCAAGCCACCCATCCGCGCATTGATTGCTCGCAGTGGGTTTTCAACATCCAAATGGCAGGTGAGGAGTAAACCGAAATGAAGAATGTTTTAGGCGCAGCCGTAGCAGCCACGCTATTTTCGCTTTCGATCAGCACGGCAATAGCCGAAGTCACCGTCGGCGTTTCCTGGTCAAATTTCCAGGAAGAGCGCTGGAAAACCGATGAGGCAGCCATCAAAAGCGCCCTGGAAGCGCTGGGTGCGACCTATCTGTCGGCAGATGCCCAATCCTCCGCCGCTAAACAGCTCACGGATGTCGAATCCCTGATTGCCAATGGTGCCGATGCACTGATCATTCTGGCGCAGGATTCCGATGCCATCGGTCCAGCCGTGCAGGCGGCCGTCGATGAAGGCATCCCGGTCGTCGGCTATGATCGCCTGATTGAAAATCCGGCTGCGTTCTATCTAACCTTTGATAATAAAGAAGTGGGCCGACTGCAGGCACAGGCGGTATTCGCCGCTCAGCCCGAAGGCAATTACGTGTTTATTAAAGGCTCAGCGGCTGATCCGAATGCCGATTTCCTGCACTCCGGTCAGCTTGAAGTGCTGCAGGCGGCACTGGACAGCGGTGCGATCAAAAATGTCGGCGAAGCTTATACCGACGGCTGGTTGCCGGCCAATGCGCAGCGCAATATGGAGCAGTTCCTCACCGCCAACGACAATAATATCGATGCGGTTGTCGCCTCCAATGACGGCACTGCCGGAGGGGTTATTGCCGCCTTGGCCTCACAGGGTCTGGCCGGGGAAGTACCGGTTTCCGGTCAGGACGGCGATACCGCAGCCCTGAACCGGGTGGCTCTAGGCACCCAAACCGTATCGGTCTGGAAAGACGCCCGTGATCTGGGCAAGGCAGCCGCAGAGATCGCTGTCAAAATGGCTGAAGGCACAGCAATGTCGGATATCGAGGGCGCGGTGATGTTCGATGGCGGCCCGAAAGGGGTGACAATGAATGCGGTATTCCTCAAACCTGTGCCGATTACGCGGGATAACCTGAACCTCGTCATCGACGCCGGCTGGGTCAGTAAAGACGTGGTGTGTCAGGGTGTTGCAGCCGGCACCGTCGACGTCTGCGACTGAACAGTGTCAGTGGCCATCCCGTCCTGTCCCGACTCTGGGATAACGGGATGGCCCGCACTGCATTTGTAGCTTCGGAGCCTGCACGCATGGCAGAACCTAAAGCCGGTCTCATGACGCGCTTTTTGAAAGCGACCGAGATCGATTCAAGAATGCTGGGAATGATCGCCGCGCTTGCCATCATCTGGATCGGCTTTCATATCGCTTCCGGCGGCGTTTTCCTGACGCCCCGCAATTTGTGGAACCTCAGTGTACAAACCTCCTCGATAGCGGTCATGTCAACCGGCATGGTACTGGTCATCGTGACCCGTCATATCGATCTCTCGGTCGGCTCGGTACTGGGCTTTGTCGGCATGATCATGGGCGTGATGCAAGCCGAGCTGCTGACCCAGTGGCTGGGCTATAACAGCGGTTTTACCTGGTGGCTGACCCTGGCTATTGGCCTGTTGCTCGGTGCCGCTATCGGCGCACTGCACGGTTATGTGATCGCCTATCTCGGAGTACCAGCGTTTATCGTCACACTGGGCGGACTGCTGGCCTGGCGGGGTGCCGCCTGGTGGGTCACTTCCGGGCGTACCGTAGCACCGATGGATGATAACTTCAGACTGCTTGGTGGTGGCACAACTGGCGCGATCGGCGCGACCTGGACCTGGATTATTGCCGCTGTTATCTGCCTGTTTATCATCATTGCTATTGTCAATGGCCGCCGTCAGCGGACCCGGTTTAACTTCCCGCTGCGCCCGCTCTGGGCAGAAGCAGTACTGCTACTGCTGGGCTGCGGGCTGGCACTCGGCGCAGCAGTTGTGGCCAATGCCTATTATTGGCCCAAACGGGTTGCCGAACGCTATGCCGAAGCCCATGGCCTGCTTATTCCGGATGGTGGTCTGGCGATTTCACACGGCTTTGCCATCCCGGTCCTGATCGCCCTGGCCGTGGGTGCCGCCATGTCTTTTCTGGCTCGGCGCACCCGCTTTGGCCGCTATGTGTTTTCCATTGGCGGTAATCCGGAAGCGGCCAGTCTGGCCGGCGTGGACACCCGCAAAGTCACGCTGAAAATCTTTATGCTGCTGGGCGCACTCTGTGCTATCAGCGCAGCCATCTCGACCGCCCGGCTCAATGCCGCCACCAATTCGCTGGGCCAGCTCGACGAACTGTACGTGATTGCCGCTGCCGTTATCGGCGGCACCTCACTGGCAGGCGGTGTGGGCACTATCGCCGGAGCGATGCTCGGCGCGGTCGTCATGCAATCGCTGCAGTCGGGCATGGTCTTGATGGGAATGGATTCGCCGTTACAGAATATCGTGGTTGGTATCGTGCTGGTGTTTGCCGTCTGGGTCGATACCGTCTATCGCAGGAGAGCCGCCTGATGACAACGCCCCTGGTGGAAATGAAAAATATCTCGATCGCGTTTGGCGGTATCCATGCCGTGGAAGACGTATCGATTGATTTGTATCCAGGCGAAGTGGTCGGTCTGCTGGGGCATAATGGCGCCGGCAAATCGACCCTGATTAAAATTCTCTCGGGAGCTTACCAGCGCAGCGCCGGGGAAATCTGGATTGATGGCCAGAAAGCCATCATTGACAACCCACGCGACGCTAAAGCCTATGGTATCGAGACTATCTATCAGACGCTGGCACTGGCGGACAATGTTGATGCCGCCGCCAATCTGTTTCTCGGCCGGGAATTATTGTCACGCTGGGGCACCCTCGACGATGCGGCCATGGAAGCCGCCACCCGCGAGGTCATGGGACGCCTGAACCCTAATTTTCGCCGTTTCAAAGAACCGGTCAAAGCGCTCTCCGGCGGTCAGCGACAATCCGTCGCCATTGCCCGGGCAATTCTGTTCAATGCCCGTATCCTGATCATGGATGAGCCGACCGCAGCACTGGGGCCGCAGGAAACCGCCCAGGTGGCCGAGCTCATCCAGCAACTGAAAGATCAGGGCATCGGCATTTTTCTGATTTCCCACGATATTCACGATGTATTCGATCTGGCGGACCGGGTCAGCGTCATGAAAAACGGCAGACTTGTCGGCCACGCACCCGTGGATCAGGTGAGCAAAGACGAAGTGCTGGGGATGATCATACTCGGCAAATGTCCAGCCGGCGCAACCCCGGGTTCCGGTGCCATGCCGGAAGAATCGCCCGAGTCGCCCGTAGTGTTAAAAACTCCGGTGTAAAAACTGCGGCTTAAACATCACATATACGGTGCAAACAGTGCCATGCTGGCATCACGGGCGCGCTGCCAGACGGTGCGCTGCAACACATCCTGCATGGTCGCCTCGCGGGAGCGGGCCAGCGCCTGTTCAAAATGCGCGTGCAGCTTTTGACTCAGGCTGTGTTCGAAAATTTCCACGCCCAGCTCGAAATTCAGCCGCAGACTGCGCGCATCCAGATTGGCCGAACCGATCAGGCAATAATCATTGTCAACCAACAACAGTTTGGAATGCACAAAAGGCGGCGGCTGATAAAATACCCGTACCCCCCAGTGCAATAATTCCCCCAGCATATGCTGACTGGCCCAGTGTACAAACGGCAGATTGTTCTGCCCCGGCAACACGATCCTGACTTCCACCCCGCGCAGCACCGCCGCCCGCAAGGCAGCAGCCAGCTCACGCTCAGGCAGAAAATACGGTGTCATGATCGAGATACGCTGCTGCGCGCTGCTGATCACCCCGAGATACAGCATAACCAGGCGGTCCATGTCCTCATTCGGGCCGTCGCTGATCAGCCGGCATTGCGCGCCCTGCGACTCCAGCGGCACAGCGCGAGGCTCGCTGGCAGCCACAGTTTCACCGGTCAGAAAACGCCAGTCCTCCAGAAACAGGCGATTCAGATCTTTGGCAATCGACCCCTGCAGACGGAAATGAATATCAGCTACCCGCTTTTTGCTGGACGTATCCTGTACCAGATGACGGCTGCCAATATTGGCACCACCGGTAAACCCGATCTGCTCATCCACTACCAGAATCTTGCGGTGACTGCGTAAATTTATGCTCAGACTGGGCGGCAACAGACGCACCGGCATGAACTGGGCTACCGGCACCCCGGCCCGGCGCAGCAGTTTTGACGCCCGCGGCCAGGAATAACATTCACCGACGCCATCCACAATCACCCGTACCGCCACACCAGCGCGAACCCGTTCCTGCAACAGGGCGATGAACTCGCGCCCGACCTGATCGGTATCGAAGATATAACTGGCCAGATGAATACTGTGCCGGGCCTGTTTGATGGCTGTCTGCATAGCGGGATAAATCTGTTCGCCATTGCATAGCATCTGTACCGCATTACCTGCCCGTGGCGGTTGCCCGGTAATGCAATACCCGACATTGACGATGCCCTGATACTGGCCGGTGACAGACGCGGCGGTCTCGCCTAATTCATAGGCGATCAGCTGGCTGCGATGGGCCGGAGGTTTCAGCTCACGCGCTCGCGTGTGAACCCGGTTGACGCCAAACACCGCATAAATCAGCGGGCCGACCAGTGGGAAAACCAGACAAAAGCCGATCCAGCCCAGCGCTGAGCGCGAATCACGCTTGTATAGCAGCGCATGAAAAACCGCCGCCGGTCCAATCACCGCATGAATCAGCAAGACCAGCAAGCCTTCCAGGCTCACGGCGACAAAGGCTCACAACGGTGGTCAAAACGACCATAACACACGGATTTCAGGCCTTCTGCGCCAAAATGGAAGCGGCGGCGTTTGCCAGTACCTGACAACCTGCCACCAGATCGTCCTCGGCCGTATCCTCGGCAAAATCATGGCTGATCCCGTTGATACTGGGCACAAATAGCATGCCTGCCGGCATTACCCGCGCCAGAAACATAGCGTCGTGAATGGCCGCACTGGGCATCCGCTGCCAGCGTTCGGGCACGGTTTGAGCGGCAGCACGAGCCAAATGCTCTTGTAAAACGGGGTCCATATCGGCCGGTGCGATCGGCGCGCCGGCGGGTTCGATACTGACGGTCACCGGTCCGGCGCTGTTCATCTCGGCAACCAACTGGCGGGCGATCTGCTCAAACGCCTCCAAACGGGATAGCTCGGGATCACGGAATTGCAGATGCAGTTCGGCCCGCCCCGGAATAATGCTCGGCGCGCCGGGATCAAAACTGATCTGGCCGATCGTCCAGACTGTGCGCGGGCCGGTATTCTGCTGATAAAGCTGATCGATACGATAGGCGAATTCCACTGCGGCCCGGCCAGCATCGCGGCGCTTGATCATCGGCGTGGTACCGGCGTGATTCTGCTGACCACTAAAGCGCACCGTAAAATTGCGACTGCCCACAATGGCGGTCACCACGCCGACTTGCTGCTGGGCCTCTTCCAGATACCCACCCTGTTCAATATGGGCTTCCAGATAGCCCAGATAACGCCCCGGTTCGGCGCGCGCGGCAACTCCGTTCAGATCATTGCGGCGCAAGGCGTCACGCAGGGTTTCACCGCTTTGATTGGCCGCAGCATCGATGTCGGACTCGTCCAGCAAACCGCAAAAAGCAAGACTGCCCAGACAACTGAGATAAGCCCCCTCCTCGTCGATCCAGGCAATGGCATCCACCGCCTGCGTCCGGGTACTGGCATCTTCAGCCAGGGCGCGCGCCACTTCCAGACCGCAGATCACCCCGAACGCACCATCCAGCCAGCCACCGCGCGGCTGAGTGTCGGAATGCGAACCAATTAGCAGAGCCGGCCCCGGTTGGCGGGAGCGCCCCAGCACATTACCCACGCCATCAATAGCAGCCTCCAGGCCGGCCTCCTGCATACGCCTGCGTAACCAGCGGCGAGCGTCCATATCAGCTGCAGACAGGGCTGGCCGCACGACGCCGGGATCGTGCCGACCAAACCCGCGCAAGGTGTGTAAATCGTCTAAAAAGCGTGTTGGATTAATGCTCGGCATAGCGGCAGAGCCCTCCTGTCAGTATGATTGTTAAGATTACAGGCCAAGAGGCTACCACATGCACGATGATTCTTTGCACTGGCGTCGCGTTCAGGCTGTTGCCCGATTGTTGCCCGACGGCTTTTTAGCCAGCCGATAACCGGCCTCTGATACTGATGTCCGAACCATTTTTCAAATTGCGTTCCTTTCCCGGTCATATCTGGCCACCGCTGCCAGCCAGCGGTAATGCGCGGGTATGGAGTGCGTATCAAAGCCTCACACACAGCCAATGGCTAGCACCGCAGGATTTGCTTGAACAACAATTGCAGCAGATTCGGGCACTACTGCAGCACTGCCGGCAACATGTGCCGTATTATCGGGATCAATTCCAAAAACAGGCTATTGAACCGGAGCAGGTGCGCTCACTGGCCGATTTTCGCTGCCTGCCCGTGCTGCGTCGCCACGCTGCCCAGCGGCATGCTGGCGCGCTGCAAGCCAGACAGCTGCCTCAGGGCATGCAGGCAACCGGTGCCAGCAGCACGTCGGGCACCACGGGCGAGCCGCTGCGGGTGCTGTATACCAATGTTACGCGCTTGTGGTGGGCGGCCCTGTTTTTGCGCGATCTGGAGTGGTGTGAGATGGACCCGCGTGGAGTTATCGCGGTTATCCGGCCGATGGATCAAAGCATTCAAAGCCCCGAACCCCGCTGTGTAGCAGGCTGGCAAACCGGTCTGAATGAGCTGATCGAGTCCGGCCCCTGTCATATTCTCAGTACGCATGCCGAACCGCGCCAGCAGATGCGCTGGTTGCTCGACGTACAACCTGACTATCTGCTCAGTTCACCGTCCAATCTGGCGCATTTGGCAAATTTTCCGGAAGCGGCAAAACTGCACCGTTTACGCGGTATTCAGGCGGTACACGAAGCCCTGCCCGACACAACCCGCCAACAGATTGAAACCCGCTTTGGGGTACCGGTGCGCAATACATATTCCTGCGAGGAAGCTGGTTATCTGGCCTCACCCTGCCCGGCTGGACACGGCCTGCACGTGCATGCCGAAAATGTCTTACTCGAAGTTCTGGATGAAAACAATCAACCTTGCCCGCCGGGACAACCGGGGCGTGTTGTTTTAACCCTCTTGCAGAATTACCGCAGTCCGTTTATCCGCTATATGATTGGCGATATCGCAACACAGGGGCCGACCTGCCCCTGTGGCCGGGGCTTACCGCTGCTCACCGACATCCAGGGTAAAACCCGGCCTTTACTGCTGCTACCGAACGGACAGCGCCGCGACCCTCAGGTTTTGATGGATTTATTGATCGCACAACCCTTGTCGCGGGCGTTTTATCAGTTTCAGCTGGTGCAGGAAACCGCCGATTTTTTTCGCATCCGCCTGGTGCCCAGCCCGGCGTACCAGGCAACGACGGCAACCGCCTTAAAACATACCGTACAAACCCATCTGGGGTTTGCCGTAACCGTTCAGATTGAGCTTGTTGATCGCATTCCACTACACCCTAACGGCAAGCAATCCGGCCTGATTGTGAACTGTTGAACGGCTAAATTCACAAGACACTGCTCGCGCTGTCTGGTATTTTTGACAATATTTTATTTTTTTACCAAAAAAGGTCTCTATTATGCAACATACCACTCAGGATATGATCCCGCGTCGCACGGTTTTGGCCAGTGCGATACTCATCGCACTGGGCGGTACGGCGCAGGCGGCCAATTTTACGGTCAGCGACGAAACAACATTAATCACAGCAATTAAAACGGCCAATACCAATAATGAAGACGATACCATTCAGATTCCGGCCAACACCACCATCTCGCTAACCCGCTTCCTGCCTCTGATCAACAGCAACATCAACATCGAAGGCGCTGACCAAGCCACCTCAATAGTCGATGGTAACAATACCGGTGACCGGATTTTCTTTGTCCGCAGCGGCACTGTGAGTTTTAGCAATCTAACACTGCAAAACGGCACTGCGCGAGGTGGCGGCGCGGGTGGTGAAGGCGGTAGCGGCGGTGGCGGCGGTGGTGCCGGTCTGGGTGGCGCTTTATTCATCTATGACGGCAGCGTTAGTATCGAGAACGTAATATTTGAGAACAACAGAGCTTTCGGCGGTGGGGGCAGCTCGCTCAATAACAACTATGCCGGTGGTGGTGGTGGTGGTGGCGGTATGGGCGGTAAGGGCGGCGCGGGTGTCGAAGGCGGCGGTGGCGGCGGTGGTGGACTGTTCGGGAACGGGGGGTACTCTGGCGGCGGTGGCGGCGGGTTTTACAGAGGTGGCAGCGCATTTGCTGCCTACGGTGGCGGTGGCGGTGGCGGTTATACGGGTGCTGGCCTTACTGCATCGGACGACGGCGGCAATGGTGGCCCGAATGGCACGGATGGCATGAACGGCGAAGATACGAATTTAGCTAACGGTGGCCTGGGCTACTCGGGTGGCGGTGGCGGTGCTGGCGGCGAAGCAGGCTTGGATTGTGTTGATTTTGGCAGCAATGGTGGTGCGGGTGACAATGGCGGTGCGGGTGGCATTGGTGGCTATGCCGGTGGTGGCGGTGGCGCGGGTGCAGGCCCTCGTGGCGGCAACGGGTGTGATGCAAATGTAGTTAATCCCGACAGTAACGTTATCAAAGTTATCGATGATGGCAACGGCGGCAACGGTGGCAGCGGCGGCTTCGGTGGTAACGGTGGTAACGGTGGCTTTGGCGGCGGGGCCGGCGGCGGTAATTTTGGAGGCTCCGGCGGTAACGGTGGTGACGGCGATCTCCGCAATGCCGGTTACGGCGGAATAGGTGGCAGCGGCGGCAGCGGCGGCAGCGGTGGCAGCGGCGGCTTCGGTGGTGGTGGTGCTGGCGGCGGCGGTGGCGGCAGTGGCGGCTATGGTGGTGCCGGTGGTGAAGGTGGCGGCAACGGTGGCAACGGTGGACCCGGTGGACCCGGCGGCGACGGCGGTTTCGGTGGTGGTGGCGGGGCTGGTGGACCCGGCGGACCCGGTGGCTATAGCGGTTTTGGCATTGAATTTAGCGGTTCAGACGGTATAGACGCGCCGGGGGGTATCGGTGGCCTGGGCGGTTTCGGCGGCGGCGGTGGCGCAGGTGGCCCAGACGCCAGTCCCAACGATCAGAACATTTTTCCGACGAAAGCCGAGGCCGGCAATGGCGGCTATGGTGGTGGCAACGGCAACGCTCTTAATGGCGGCGGTGGCGCAGGCCTGGGCGGCGCGATCTTTATTCGCCAAGGTACATTGGATATGAACACGGTCCTGTTCACAGGCAATACAACACAGGGCGGTAGTTCCCCCGCAACAGCCGGCCAAGCTAAAGGTGGCGCCGTATTTGCTATTACAGCAGCCAGTCTGGCCAACCATAACGGCAGCAGTCAGGGACTGCCTGGCACACTGCCGACGGTCACCGGCTGCGGCAATACCTTTGACAGCAATATCGCAGATGATGCTGCTGCTCCTGATCCTGCGCAGAATGATACGGATAACCCGGATACTTTTGGTGCCTCCTGGACTGAGGTGACTGCTACCTGCGATGACGGTATAAACCTGCCCATATTCCCCGTCGTACCCGCTGAAATACCCACGCTCAGCAATTGGGCGCTGGCGTTGCTTGCCAGCTGCTTTGGCTGGCTGGTGTGGTGGCGGCGTCGAAGCTAAGCTCAACACGTTAACGGCCAGATGTTAGAACGGGAGCTGATCTATGTCACTGGCCTGCCCCGGGCAGGCTCTACGCTATTATGCCAGCTGCTGGGCCAGCACCCGGATATTTACAGCACCGGCCACAGCTCGCCACTGTGCCACACGCTGGATAAGCTGCGCGCTACCCTCAGCGATGATCCGTTTCTGCTGGCGCAACTCGATGTTGATTTTGAGTTGGTTTATGCGCGCTTGCTGAATGCCTACCGGGGCTTCATGATGGGTTGGTTTGCTGAAACCGGGCAAGCCTGGGCGGTGGATAAAAACCGCGGCTGGCTGGGGATGATCGAAACCCTTGAGCAACTCGACCCCGATTTCAAAATGCTGGTCTGTGTACGCGAATTAAGCCAGGTCTACGGCTCGATTGAAGCACAGCACCAGAAAACCCTATTACTGGATTTCCCGGATCATTTAGCCGGTCACTCACGTTATGCACGCGCCAATGCGCTGTTTCAGGACGATGGCGTGATTGGCCGCCCTTTGCGCGCTCTACAAAGTGTGCAGGATTTACCCCCAGCCCTGCAGGATCGGATTTTTTATGTTGTATTCGAACATTTAATGCAAGCGCCGCAGGATGTCATGCACAGTATCTGGTCATGGCTCGGTACGCCCCGGATGGAATTTAATCCTGCTGAGCTTGCCGTCAAACCGCATGAAAGCGACAGTTATTATCGTTTCAAATATCCGCACACTACGCGCAACGCTATTGCCGCACCCCGCCAGCATGCAGTTCCCATCCGCATCAACACCGATATACGTGTAAAATTCGAGTGGTTTTATCAGTTGTTTTATCCGGGCTTGCTACCGTCCAAACAACGACAAAACCCCCATAAAAATTCATAATTCGATTGCAGTGCTGCTCCGTCAGCACAAGTGTATGCGTGCCAAACTGGACGATAAATCCAATCCGAATCCCTGACCCTAAAGGCTAATCACTATGAGCGATGATTCTCTGCATTATCAAACTATTGAAACACTGGCACCGCGCATCCAGAGCGGTGAGGTCTCGCCGGTAGCACTGACCGCAACCTTGCTGGATCGTATCCGGGCGCTGAATCCGCGCCTGAATGCCTTCCGCCTGATTGCAGAAGAGCGTGCCCTGGCAGCGGCGCAAGCGGCCGAGCTGCAAATCAAATCCGGTCAGTATCTGGGCCCTTTGCACGGTATTCCCTACGTGACCAAAGATTTGTTCGACGTGGCCGGACTGCCGACCACAGCCGGCTCCAAAACCCTGGAAAACAATATTGCCAGCGCCGACAGCACTGTCACCCGCAAGCTGGCCCAGGCCGGGATGATTCTGCTGGGCAAAACCAATACGGTTGAATTCGCGTTTGGTTCCGTCGGCATCAACCACAGTCATGGCACCCCGCACAACCCCTGGCAGCAGGAGCCGCATACGCCCGGTGGTTCCAGCAGCGGCTCGGCGGTAGCGGTAGCAGCAGGTCTGACGCCGCTGGGAACCGGCTCGGACACCGCCTGCTCGGTGCGCACACCGGCCGCGTTGTGCGGCATTGTCGGCCTGAAAACCACGGTTGGCCGGATCAGCCGGGCGGGCGTGTTTCCGCTCAGTGAAACGCTGGATTCGATCGGCCCGCTGACCCGTTCCGTTTACGATGCCGCTGTAGTGTGCAACGCGCTGCAAGGCCCCGATGAGCAAGACCCCGTCACCTTGCAGGCCGTACCGGTCGATCCGCTGGGACAACTCGATGCAGGCGTCAAAAACCTGCGCCTGGCGTTTGCGGAAACCGCTTTTTTTGATGACCTGGATCCCGAGATTGAAGCAGCGGTGCGCGACAGTGGCAAGGTCTTTCGTGAGCTTGGTGCCCAGCTCGACAGTATCGACTATCCGCAAGCTGCTCAAGCCCTGCAAATTCCGTTGTCTCTGTCCATGGTGGAAGGTGCGGCGTTCAACCGCGAGCGGCTGGATCAACAGCTGGCACAACTCGATCCAATCGTTGGCCCGCGCATGTTACTGGGCCGTGATATCCCGGCACCAGCTTATTTCGCCGCCCTGCGGGATGTGCAACGTCTGCGCCGCAGCCAAATAGCCACCCTGCGTGATGTCGATGCCCTGCTGGTGCCGTCCTGCATGGTGCCGGCGCTGCCGCTGGCTGAGGTGGATAAGGATTTCGATAATTACATGCATTACGCCCGGGTGTATATGCGTAACAGCCTGATCGGCAATTTGCTGAATTTATGTGCGGTCAGCGTGCCTTGCGGCTTTACCCGTAAAGGTCTGCCGATAGGTCTGATGATTTACGCCAAGCCGTTTCGCGAAGATATTGCGCTGCGGGTGGCCTATGCTTACGAAAAAGCCACTGCGTATACTCAGCAGCACCCGACCCTGGATTGGTTATAGCGGTTTAGCGTCAGGATTATAGCGCCGGGCCGATGGGCGGGAATCTGCTCACCGGCTAGCCCACGACCTGATTCTTGCCTCTGGCTTTGGCCTGATAAAGGTTTTCATCCGCCCGCTGCAGCAGGCTCTCAGTTGAAGCAAGCTGCGGGGAAAAACTGCTGACGCCAATACTGACCGTGACGCGCAGACTGTCCTGTTCCTGATTGATATCCAGTTGCTCGATAGCCTGGCGGATATTCTCGGCAATGCTGCAAGCAGCCATAAGATCGGTATCCGGCAATAGCACACACAATTCCTCACCGCCATAACGGCCGGCGAAATCGGTTTCCCGGATCGTGTTTTGCAGGGTGGAGCTGCTTAGTTTAAGCACCAAATCACCGACCTGATGGCCGAAACTGTCATTGATGCTCTTGAAGTCGTCGAGGTCACACAGGAGAACGCTGAGTGGTGTTCCATCGTGTTCAGCACGAGCCACTTCGAGAGCAAACTGCTTGTCAAGAAAGCGCCGGGTGAGCAAACCGGTCAGACCGTCGGCTTTGACCGAATCGATCATTTCCTCGAGGTATTCACTTTCAACTTCCGACTGGTGCGAGAATTTCAGCAAGGTGTTGCCAATCGCAATCAGATCACCATCCAGCAATGTCCAGTGATCGATTTTCTGATTGTTGACATAAGTCCCGTTGGTGCTGTTCAGATCTTCCAGCGTGGAACTGCCCGTATCGGGGGTCAGAATACGGGCATGGCGGCGGGAGGCCCGGCCATCTTCCAGGACAATATCTGCATCCAGCGCCCGGCCAATTACGATTTCCGATTTCAGCAAAGGATAGCGGTGCGCAATATCCTTGCCTGTCATCACCACCAGAAAGGGCTTCTTGGTAAGCTGCAGGGCGTGAAATGCCGTTAATGCGGTAGTTTCGGAAAAATCGCTGCTCATTGCGCTATTTAGCCTTAACTGTAGAGCGTGCCATTATCCCTTTTTAGGCCCGATAATCAAAGCATGCAGGGCGGCTTTTTCAGTACTGTCGTTGTTGTTCCACCTGATTGCACAGTGGCTGCCCCTGCAGCAGGCGCCGGATATTGTCTGCGATTTGCCTGGCAGCGGTTTCCGGCCGGGTAAGTCCAGCGATGTGCGGCGTCATGACTACTAGGATGGTGCCAGAAAGGGTGTGTCGATGGCAGCGGTTCCTGCCCGAAAACATCCAGTACCGCGCCCGCAAGATGTCCACGTCGAGTGCGGCCAGTAAATCGTCCTCGACCACATGACCGCCTCGGGCAACATTTATGACCAATGCACCCGGTGGTAAACAGGCCAGATTCTGCCGGTTGAGAATACCGCGGGTCGTCGCGGTCAGCGGCAGCACACAGACCACCACATTGCAGCCGGCCAGAAAATCCGCCAATTGCTCGTCGCCGGCAAAACAATCGATACCACTCAGATTTTTGGGCGAGCGGCTCCAGCCCTGTACCGGAAAACCCAGATACGCTAATTTCTGTGCGATATCCTGCCCGATACTGCCCAGGCCCAGGATACCGACCCGGCAACCGCTGGTTTTCGGTGGTGCCAGCGGCCACCACTCAGCAGCCCGCTGGAAGGCGCGGTAATCCTCAAAGCGGCGGTGATGCCACAGTGTGGCCGCACAGACGTACTCACTCATTTGCGCAATCAGATCTGGATCGACCAACCGCGTAATAGGTACGTTTTTCGGCAAGGCCGGATCATCGAATAAAAAATCCACCCCCTGCCCCAACCCGCAGATCAGGCGCAGTTGCGTAAATTGCGCCAGCACCCCTGGTGGCGGCTTCCAGACCAGGGCAACCTCGATCGCCTCCGGTTCACTGACGGCCGGCCAGATGTCGAGTTCCAGCTCGGGCAGCACCGAGGCCATAGCAGCCTTCCAGGCTGCGGGATCATCGTGAGTACTGATAAAGACTGCGCGCATGGCTTACCTCTCTACAACGCCTCGGCGATAGCTTTACCGAGCTCCTCGGTGCTGGCGGTGCCGCCGATATCCGGGGTGCGTGGACCGTCCTGCAGGACCGTTTCAATCGCCTTGAGCACGGCAGCGCTGGCGTCGGAATGTCCCAGATGGTCGAGCAGCATGGCACCGGACCAGATCTGGCCGATGGGGTTGGCTATTTTTTGCCGTAGATATCCGGTGCCGAACCGTGTACCGGTTCAAACATGGAGGGAAATTCGCGTTCCGGATTCAGGTTGGCCGACGGTGCAATGCCGATGGTACCGGTTGTGGCCGGGCCCAGATCGGACAGAATATCGCCAAACAGATTGGACGCCACCACCACATCAAACCAGTCCGGATGCTGTACGAAATGAGCGGTCAGGATATCCACATGATATTGATCGGTTTTGATCTCGGGATAGTGCTCTGCCATCGCTTTGACGCGCTCGTCCCAATACGGCATGGAATACACGATGCCATTGGATTTGGTAGCCGAGGTGAGGTGTTTTTTGGGCCGGCTTTGCGCCAGTTCAAACGCGAAACGCAGAATCCGGTCCACCCCCTGACGGGTGAACACATTCTGCTGCACCACCAGCTCCTGATCGGTGCCGCTATAAAGTCGGCCGCCAATTTCAGAGTATTCGCCCTCGTTGTTTTCACGCACCACCCAGTAATCGATATCGCCCACCTCACGCCCGGCCAGCGGTGAGGCGATACCAGGCATCAGACGAACCGGGCGCAGATTGACATACTGCTTGAATTCGCGCCGGATCGGGATCAGCAGCTGCCACAGCGAAATATGATCCGGCACCCCCGGGAAACCTACCGCACCCAGATAAATCGCATCGTGCTGGCGAATCTGTTCCAGTCCGTCATCCGGCATCATGCGCCCTTCCCGACTATAGCGTTCACAGCTCCAGTCGAAATGATCCCACTGCCATTCAATGCCAAACCGGCTGCCGACAGCATCCAGTACCCGAATACCTTCCGGCAACACTTCCCGGCCAATACCATCGCCGGGAATGCTGGCAATTTTATACTTTGGCATAGCTTATTACTCCTGCTTGTCAGTGCGCAGAGAAAGTACAAAATCGGCCACTGCCAGCAGCAATACGCCAGCAATAATCAGCCATAAAGGCAACTCATTCAGTGTTATTGCATAAGTCCCCAGAAAAACCACCGCCAGCACGATGCCGATCAAACCTGAAATCAAATTAGCCATTATGGTGTTATCACTCCGCAGTCATGTGTGCCGCCAGCCAGCGCGCCGTGCGCAGCAAGCGGGCGTCGTCTGATTTGGCGCCGACGAGCTGCACGCCCAGCGGCAGGCCGACACTATTTTTTTCTTCTGCAGCAACCTGCAATAAGGGCAGCGTCACTGCCGGCACCCCGAGCAGCGTCCAGATCGAACAGAATATCGGACTGCCGGTCGCAGCCAGCCCGAGTGGTGCCACGCCGGTAGTGGCCGGGGTCAGCACAGCATCATAATCACGCAACAAGGCGTGCCAGGCACCGAGCAGAATTTGCCGCTGGGTCAGTGCATGCAAATAATCAAGCGCGCTAATCGTTTGGCCTTTTTCGATAATCTGGCACAGCCGCGGGCTGAGCTGAGCACGTCCATGCTGGTATTCATCCGCCAGATTCATGGCTTCCTCGACTTCCATAATGGTGCCGTGCTGCGCCACTGCCTGGGTAAATACCGTTGGCAGATCGACCTCTTCGATAACGGGTCCCAGATGCGCGACCAGTTCGGCGAACGCCGCCTGGGTATCCGCTTCCGCGTGCTCCCAGACCGGCGTTTTAACAAATGCCAGACGCGGTGTTACTGGTGGCTCCTGACGGGCCGTCTGCACCAGTTTAGGCACAGCTGCCAATCGCGTATCCGGGTCCTGCTCGTCGTAACCGGCCAGGACTTCTGCAGTCAGCGCGCAGTCTTCGACGGTGCGGGCAAACACCCCGACATGATCCAGCGTGCGCGATAATGCCAAAACCCCGGCCCGCGAAATCAGGCCATGACTGGGTTTGAAGCCAACC
Source organism: Gammaproteobacteria bacterium (assembly GCA_041396125.1). Classification (GTDB taxonomy): domain Bacteria; phylum Pseudomonadota; class Gammaproteobacteria; order Competibacterales; family Competibacteraceae; genus JAWKZG01. The sequence goes on from JAWKZG010000017.1 coordinate 77,195, forward strand.
ACGCCGCAATACGCGGCGGGCCGGATCATCGAGCCATTGGTCTGCGATCCCAGCGCCAGCGGTGCCATGTTATCGGCCACCGCTGCTGCCGAGCCGCTACTGGAGCCGCCCGGCGTGCGTTCCGGATCGTGCGGATTATGGGTTTTACCGGGTGTGTACATAGCAAACTCGGTAGTCACGGTTTTGCCCAGGATGACCGCGCCTGCCGCCCGCAACCGTGCTACAGCTGCAGCATCCGTGCGCGGTTGTCGGCCTGCGTACAGCGCCGAACCGTTTTCAGTCGGCATGTCAGCGGTATCAAAAATGTCTTTGATTGCCACTGGCACACCATGCAGAGGTACAGCGGTTTACCTTCCCGTCGCGCCTGATCAGCCGCACGGGCCTGCTTCTAAGAACGTATTCGTGATCCCAGAAAAGTCCAGGCCTGCACCACGGGTTCACGCTCGTCAATACGGGCCAGGCAGGCGCGGGTGAGGTCCTCGGCGCTGAGCTGACCCTGTGCGATCAGTTCAGCGGCCTGCGTATAAGCACTGTTGGTTCTATACTCATACCTCGTTAATACCCCTCGTTAATATTCGTCAATATCCCAGGTTTGATAATTCCGGGTTTAATATCTCTCAGGTTTAATATCTCCGGGCCTAATATCTCAGGTTTAATATCTCCAGGCCATAAATATAATCCGGCAACCACAAGGCCAGACCCTGAAAGTTGTATAACAAAACCATCGCCAGCAGCACCACCATCAGGAGGGGAAGCAGCCTTTGAATATGTCAACCAATTGCACATCCGGCGGTGCTACTCCTTTCAGATAATACGCGGCCATCGCCATCGGTGGCGTCATGAACGAGGTCTGCAGGTTCAGGGCAACCAGCACGCCGAAAAACAAAGGATCGATGCCGAAAATCTCCAGTAATGGCAGGAATATCGGCACAAAAATGATGATGATTTCGCTCCATTCCAGCCAGCCCAGCACAAAAATAACCGGTTACGCAATGATCAGAAAGGTAATGGGTGACAGATCGCACCAGCACCCAATGCTCGATCATGCTCTCGCCGCCCAGATGGAAAACACCGACGCGAAGGTCAGGAACCGACAAACGGCCAGCACACCATAGCCGAGGAGCGCACCGTCAGGTAGACGGACTCTTTCAGCCGATCCCAGGTCAGGCCCCGATAAGCAACGGCCAGCACCAAACCACCGAAAGCGCCGATGGCAACCGCTTCTGTGGGTGTTGCCGAGCCGAACAAAATAGCGCCCAGCACAGACAGGATCAATACTGCCAGCGGGACAAACGAGGTCAGCACCATCCAGGCCAGCCGCCCGGCAGGTACATCAGTTTCTTCTTTAGGGGGTTTGGGCGCGATAGATGGATTCAGGATGGCCCGGCCAATGACATACACCATATACAAACCGGCCAGCATAAAGCCGGGAATAATCGCTGCCGCATAGGCTTTGACCACCGATACGCCGGCTGTTGCAGCATAGACAATCAGCATAATGCTGGGCGGAATGAGAATACCCAGACAACCTCCGGCACAGATCACGCCAGTGGCAAATTTACGGTCATAGCCCGCTTTCAGCAAAGCCGGCAAAGCCAGCAGTCCCATCAGGGTGACCACCGCGCCGACTATGCCTACTGCCGTCGCAAACAAGGCACAGGTGATCAACGCCGCCACGGCCATCGAGGCCGGCACCCGACGAGCGGCGACATTCAGCGTGGAAAACAGGCGATCCACGATATTGGCGCGCTCAACGATATAGCCCATGAACAGAAACAAAGGTACGGCGACCAGTACGTCATTGGTCATGACGGAGTACGTCTGATTGACCAGTAAATCGAAAATATTATTCTCGTACCAGGGAACCCAGGGTTTGTAATAGGCATAAAAGCCAAAGCTGACGCCCATGGCCACCAGGGTAAACGCGATAGGAAAACCCAGCATGATGGCCAGCAGCAACAGCCCCAGCATTAAAATGGCAACTTGTGGATCGGTCATGCTGGTTGCTCCGATTTAGCTTGCGCAGCAGCGCGTTCGCGCTCTACTTGATGAATAAGCTGTTTTTCCAGCTCTTCGACATCGTCCAGGCGGGGCGGCCACCGACCACTGCGCAGGCATTGAATACACCGCAGAACTTCGGCAATACCCTGTAAAAAAAGGAAAAACGCCGCCAGCGGTAAAATAGTTTTCAGAGGGGCAATCGGCACGCCGGCTGGACTGTTAATGGAAATTTCGCCACGCCGGCCTTCCGGCCCGAAAGGCATATAGCTCCAGGATTCCATGGCGTAATCAATACCGGCGTAAATCAAAGCGCCGATACCAGGGAAGAAAAACAGTATAAACAAAACCAGTTCAATCGAAGCTTGTATGCGCGGTGGCCACAGGCGAAAAATGACGTCACCACGCACATGCCCGCCGCGCGCCAACGTGTACGCGCCTGCCATCATAAACAGCGAGCCGTACATGATATAGCTCATATCGAAAGCCCAGTTGGTGGGTTCGCGCAGCACATAGCGCACGAAGACTTCATACGTGGTTGCGAAAGTCAGCACCAGAATACACCAGGCAAATGCCTTACCGACCCAGGTGCTTAGGCGCTCAATGAAATAGACAATACTGTCCATCCAGCCATCCTGATTAGTCAAAGTCTGTCATAAAAAAAGGCGGCCGATGTGAAAACGCATCAGGCCGCCCCGGAAAATGCTTAAAACAAGGGAACAGCAAACACCGGGTTTACTGATTAGCCCAGTTTGCCGGGAAAGTAATGCTCATACGCCAGGCGATAATCAGCGCTGTTCATGAGGTCATAAAACGCTACTCGCTCGGACCAGGCGCGCTGCGAATCCACAACTTTCTTGAAGAAGGGATCTTTTACCAGCTCTTCAAGTACGCTGTCCCAGGCATCCAGCTGCGCCGCCATCACCTCTTGCGGGGTACGCATGACCTTGACGCCGGCTTCATTGATCAGCTTCTGCAGATCAGCCGAGTAGCTGTCCATCGCCAGACCGTAATTTGCGGTATTGGCCGCTTCAGTGGCATATTCCAGAATGGCCTGGAGTTCTTCCGGAAGCGATTCGAACATATTCTTGTTGAAAATGATCTCGAAAAATTCAGCGGCCTGATGGTAGCTGCCCATCATATAAATTTTACTGACATCCTGTGCGCCAAAACGGCTGTCGGAGGTCGGGTTATTATATTCAAAGGCCTCAATAACGCCGCGCTCCAGAGCCGGTACGATCTCACCACCGGGCAACTGGGTAACATTCACTCCCATGGCCTGCATAACATCGGTGGCCAGACCAACCGTGCGGTATTTCAGGCCTTTCATATCGTCAACGCTGGTGATCTCTTTTTTGAACCATCCCAGCGGCTGGGTTGGCATCGGCATGCAGAAAAAGCCGACCAGATTCAAGCCCAGTACGTCCTGAATCAGTTCGCGATACATTTCCTGACCGCCACCGTACTGAATCCAGGCCAGTATCTGGGAGGCATTAGTGCCGAAAACCGGCCCGGTACCAAATAAGGAGGCCGCTTTGTTTTTACCGTACCAGTAGGCGGTGACATGGTGACCGGCATCTAATACGCCTTTATGCACTGCATCCTGCACCTGGAAGGGCTGCACGACGGAACCGGCTACCAGATAATCGATTTTGAGCCGTCCGCCGGACATTTGATTAACCCGGTCAACATACTGCATCGCCATATCATTGAAGATATCTTTCGCACCCCAGGCACCCTGCATCTTGATGGTGACGGTCTGAGCACGCGAAATCATCGGAAAACCAACACTGGCGACAGCAGCTGTCGCGGCACCGGCTTTCAGAAAAGAACGACGACTGCTGGTTTGAACAGTAGATTGTTTGGCTTGCATGGAAGCCTCCTCCTGATGTGGTTGATGTTTTTTGCCTGAACAGCGAGTGCAATAGGCTACACCGCTATTGCATGCGCATACAATATACCAAAACAAAATAGCAAAAGGGGCAAACTGATTTATTGTGCGTCCTACGCCAGCAGGCGCTGCAGGCCGGCCTCGTCCAGTATGGCCACCCCAAGTTCCTGAGCTTTGGCCAGTTTGGAACCGGGATTGTCTCCAGCCACAACATAGCTGGTTTTTTTGGAGACGCTACCGGAGACCTTGGCACCCAGCGCCTGTAAGCGGGCCTTGGCGTCATCCCCGCTCATGGTGGCCAATGTCCCGGTCAAGACAAAGGTCTGCCCATCAAGCGTTTTCTCGGTCGCCGCCAGGGCCTGCTGATCCGGCCAATGCACCCCGCATGCCCGCAGTTCGGCAATGACCGAGCGGTTATGCGGCTCCTGAAAAAAAGCATGGATATGGGCAGCGCTGACCGGTCCGATATCAGGGGCCTGCTGTAAAGCCGTCTGATCTGCTGCCATCAGGTTTTCCAGAGTGCCAAAATGACTGGCCAGCGTTTGTGCCGTCGATACGCCAACTTCACGGATACCCAGCGCGTATAAAAAACGGGCCAGGGTTGTTTGCTTGCTGCGTTCCAGCGCAGCGATGATGTTTTCGGCGGACTTTTGCCCCATCCGTTCCAGCCCGGCCAGCGTTGCAGCATCAAGACGGTAGACATCCGCTGGACTGTGCACCAGATCCTGCTCGATCAGTTGCTCGACCAGTTTATCACCCAGACCTTCGATGTCCATGGCCCGGCGCGAGGCAAAATGCCGGATAGCTTCTTTGCGCTGCGCACTGCAGTACAATCCGCCAACACAGCGATAAACCGCCAGGCCTTCTTCCTTGATCACCTCGGAGCCGCAGACCGGGCACTGCGCGGGCATTTCAAACACCTCGGCATCCGGCGGACGGCGCTCCGGCAGCGCCCGCACGACTTCGGGGATGACATCGCCGGCCCGGCGCACAATAACCGTATCCCCGGCCCGTACGTCTTTGCGCCGGATTTCGTCCATATTGTGCAGCGTTGCATTGGTCACTGTCACCCCGGCAACAAATACCGGTTCAAGCCGGGCAACCGGAGTCAATGCACCCGTGCGACCAACTTGAACCTCGATTTTTAAAACCCGAGTTAACTCTTCCAGAGCCGGAAATTTATGCGCGATTGCCCAGCGTGGGGCACGGGATACAAAACCCAGATCGCGTTGTTGATCAAAGCGGTCGACTTTATACACCACACCATCGATTTCGTAGGGCAGCTCGTCCCGCCGCGCCAGCAAATCACGGTAATACTGCAGGCAGCCGGCAGCCCCCTCGACCAGACGCCATTCCGGACAGGTACGCAAGCCCCAGTCACGCAGTTGCAGCAGCAGTTCACTATAGCGGTCGGGCAATGCCCAGCCCTGCACTTCACCAAGACCATAGCAGAACATATCCAGCGGTCGACGGGCGGTGACTTTGGGGTCCAGCTGGCGCAGACTGCCAGCCGCCGCATTACGCGGATTGGCAAAGGTTTTTTCGCCATGGGCACGGGCATTTTGATTTAGTGCGTCAAACCCCGCTTTCGGCATGAACACCTCGCCGCGCACCTCCAGCACCTGCGGCAGATTCGTACCACGCAAGCGCAGCGGAATAGCATTGATCGTACGAATATTATGGGTGATATTTTCCCCGCGAGTGCCATCGCCACGAGTTGCACCACGCACCAGAACGCCGTTTTCATAGCGCAGACTGACGGCCAGACCATCCAGCTTCGGCTCGGCGCTGTAGCTGATTTGTTCGACCTCAAGATGCTCCCGGACACGCCGGTCGAAGCTTTGCAATTCATCGTCGCTAAACGCATTGTCCAGCGACAGCATAGGGACACTATGGGTAACTTCCGCAAACGCGGCAAGGGGTTCCGCGCCAACCCGCTGGGTGGGTGAATCCGGGCTGATCAAGTCCGGATGGGCACTTTCCAGTTCGCGCAATTCACGCATCAGACGATCATATTCCGCATCCGGAACAGCAGGATCGTCCAAGACATAATAGCGGTAATTATGCTGATTGATTGCGCTTCTCAGCGCGTCGATACGCTGCTCAACAACGCGCTCTGCCATGATAAGCGGTACTCGTCTCGGATAGATAGCTGGATTAAGGGTTACAGTTCAGCCAGGCCCTGGAGTTCCTGCTCAAACTGACTGGCCCGCCGATGCAGGGCGACGTATCCGTCCTGGGTAAACCGACGGCGTTTTTCATCACATACGGTGCCGCCGAGTTTTTCCGCCAGCTGGCCGGCTACGCCAAACATCATCCGCACCGCTTCAGTAGCTGATAACGGTCCCGGCAGATGCATGAACAACAATAAACCCGGTGTAGTCAGTGAGTCCCAGGTGTCAATATTAAAAATACCGGGCTCGCGCAAATGCGCCACACTGAATACGGTTTTCGTGTTTTTCTGCGAGGCTGCGTCGGTATTGCACTCCAGTACCCCGTGTTCGCCTATCGGCAAGGCCAGTTCCCGTGAGGCCTGCCGGATAGCCGCCCCGGAAAACGGTCGCTCGGTAGGCGCGATAACCGTCAGCAATACCGTCATCTCCGGACCTGTTGCAGCCGGATTATCGGAGCCTAAGCCAGTCGAGCTCGGGGCATCCGAAACCGTCGTGTCTGTTCGCGCTTCTGCTGGCGCTGATTCTGCCGAGCCAGCAATAGCCGATTCCGCAGAATCAGCCTGTCCGCTGCTGCTCGCAGTGGCAGTAAAGCCCGTATAGTCGCGCTCAGGTAACGGCTCAGGTAACGGCTCAGGCAACGGCTCAGGCAACGGCTCCGATAGCGGTACGTCTTCTGTAGCAGTAAACCGTGGCGTAGCCGGCGCCGAATCAACCAGCGAAGACGACCTGACATACGGATCAAAAACCGGATCTGAGGACGGTTCCGACAGGGGCGTCGGTGTTGCCTCTGCGGCCGGGTCATTAACGCGATTAGACGCCAGCTCCGGGTTATAAACCGGATCCAAATCCGGGTCCGAATTTGAAATCGGTTCATGTGGCTCCGGCGCTTTTACCTTTTTGTCGAGCACTCTGATCTCAACATCATCCAGAAAAACTGGCTCAGCACTCGCAGGCTGTCCCGATTCTTCCCCGGCAGGTTTAACAACCGGCATCGCATCCAGCAGGGTTTCGGTGCTGCGCTGTTTTTTCAGCCGCCGCCGCCGCTCCAGACTTTCCTGGATTTTTTTACGCATTCCCCAGATATAAATCAGGCCAATGATGACTAGCCCGATGGCTAGCAAAATCAACCGAAGTTCAAGTTCCATAAGAATCCTCCGACGAGTCGCTGTATCGTACTATGCCGTCGCCATGCGCACCGCTTCATCAACATCCACGGCCACCAGTCGGGACACGCCCGGTTCGTGCATGGTCACACCGGCCAGATGTTGGGCTATTTCCATCGTTGTTTTGTTATGAGTAACAATGATGAACTGTACCTGCTCCGACATCTTTTCTACAAGCTTTCCAAAACGCCCGACATTGGCATCATCCAGCGGCGCATCGACTTCATCCAGCATACAAAAAGGGGCTGGATTAAGTTGAAATATAGAAAAAATCAAGGCAATAGCTGTCAATGCTTTTTCCCCACCTGATAATAATTGTATGGTCCCCGGACGCTTTCCTGGCGGACGGGCAATAATCGCGACACCGGCATTCAGCGCATCCGTTCCGGTCAGTTCAAGATAAGCTTCGCCACCGCCGAACAGGCTTGGATAAAGCTGCTGCAGGTGCGTATTGACCTGCTCAAAGGTTGTCTTGAAGCGGTTGCGGGTTTCCCGGTCTATTTTAGCCATAGCGTCTTCCAGCAGAGCGAGTGCTTCGCGTAAATCCGCGTCCTGTTCGTCCAGAAAGGTTTTCCGCTCGGCCAACTGGGCATGCTCTTCAATGGCCGCCAGATTGATGGCCCCCAGCCGCTGGATACGGGTTGCCACCGCGTCAATACGCTTTACCCAGTCCGCTTCCGCAGCCGTGTCCGGCAGCGCCTGCAAGACCACGCTTAAATCCAGTTCCAGTTCATTGATCTGATCAACCAGTGTCTGTCGCCGTACCTGGGCTTCGTGGCAGATTAACTGCTGTGCCTGGATCGCTTCGCGCAGACTGCTGATACGTTTATCCAGCTCGCCCCGGCTTCGCTCCAGCGCACGGATAGCCTGCTCCTGCCCTGCCAATGCCTGACGGGCATCAGTCAGGCGCTGTTCGCTGGCCAGCTGCTGTTGTAAACACTGGTCCAGCTGGCGGCGCAGTTCGGTCACATCATCGCCCGGTGCACGGCTGCGCAACTCCTGCAAACGCTGCCTGATCTGCTCAAGTTGCGATTGTACGCGTTCGATAGACTGCCGCAACTGGCCGCATTCGGCTTGCCAGGATTGCGCCTGCAGTTTCTGTTCTGTCAGCGCCTGGCGGGCATTTTCACGCTGCGCCCGGCAGTCTTCCAGCGCTTCCTGCAGCTGATTTCGACGGGTTGTAAAATCAACCTGCTGCTGTTCGAAGGTGCTCATCTCCTGCAGTGTCTGCGCCAGGCGCTGGCGAGCGGTTTCTAGCTCACTGCGAGTCTGCTCCAGCTCCGTCGCCAGTTCAATCGCTTCCAGCGCCAGGGCCTGCTGCCGCTGTTGTACGCTGGTCGCACGTTGCTCTAACAGATCAACCTGATTAATCAGCCGGGTGTGTTCGCGGGTTTCTGCGTTCAGCTCCGTGCGGGCTGCATCGATCTGCTCCTGCAGTGTTTCCAGTTGCTGCTGCTGCTGCTCTTGCGTTGCAGACAAAAGCTCGATGTTTTCCCGCCGGGCAGCGAACTGTTGCTGCGTCTCCCGAATGTCCTGCTCTCGCTGCAACAGACCACCACTGGCCGCTTGACCCCGCTGGATACGCAGCCAATCCGGCCCCAGCCAGACGCCATCTGACGTTACCACCGACTGACCGGATTGCAGTTCGCTGCGACGCGCCAATGCAGCAGTCGCATCCGTACTGATGAAGACGTCTTCCAGCAGCCGTTGCAGCGCCGCCGGTGCACGCACTCGCTGCGCCAGACTGTCCGCTGCCGTGTGCTCGGCGCTGGCAGGGGTTGTTACCGGGGCAGCCGTACGTTGTAAAATCAGTTTCAATTCAGCCTGCGGCAGAGCGCTTAATTCAGCCAGCAAGGTATCCGCAGCGCTCTGTCCGGGCGGCAGGCAAAACGCATCCAGCCAGTCAGCCAGCACCATTTCAACAGCCTGTTCCCAGCCCGGTTCAACCTGGATTGCGCTCAGCAGCGCTTCAGTCTGTTCACCCAGATGGTGCTCGCGCAGCCAGCCCTGCTGCTCACCCCGCTGCAAAATTTCATCCTGCAGCGTCTGCAGGGAAGCCAGACGGCCCTGCTCGGCCTGGGCCAGACTTTGCTGTTCCTGTAACTGCTGCTGCAACGTCTGCTGCTGCAGTCGCAGGGCCTGGTATTGTTCACTGTATTCATCCAGCAGGAGCTGGCGGGAGGTTACCCGTTCAGCACAGGTTTGTTCGTCTATCCGGGCCTGCTCCAGAGCCTGCTCCAGCTCTGCCAGTTCGTCATCATCGCGTTCGGTCTGGATTTTTTCCAAGCGCCGCTGATCTTGTAGCAGACTGCGCTCCAGTTGTTCAATCCGGGTCCGTTCGACCGCAGCGTGCTGGCGTGCGGTAGCAGCCTGGCGATTGTAGTGTTCCCACTCATTTTGCCAATCCTGCCAGGCCTGCTCACGGGCGGCAAGCTGCTCAATGCAGGACTGCTCGGCCTCTTGCAGGTGCTCCAGCCCGGCCTGCGCGGTTAACGCTTCCTGCTCGGCGTTCTCCAGCCGGGCAAGGTCCTGTGCTTGCTGCTGTTCGGCACTGTGCAGCGCCTGTTCAGTGCGTGCCAGTTCGGCGACATGCGCCTGTTTCAGCTCGGCCTGATGTTCAATCTGCTGCTGCAATTGAGCAATCGTGGTCGCCAGTTGATAATGCCCGGCTTCGGCCTGGCGCAGTTGGTCGTTGAGCGTTTGCTGCTGCTCGCGTCGACGCGTCCAGTCAGTCGTCTGCGCTGCCTGTTCAGCCTGCGCCTCATGCAAGCGGTTTTCCTGGGCGGCAATCTGCGCCTGTTGCTGGCTGACGTCCTGATCGAGCCGCTGCCAGCGCAGCGCCAGGAGTTGAGCCTTTAACTCGCGCTCTTCGGCCCGTAATTGTTTATAGCGCTCAGCATTGCGGGCCTGTTTATGCAGATGTTGCAGCTGCCGGTCGAGTTCTTCGCAAATATCGTTAACCCGCGCCAGATTTTCCAGGGTATGGCGGATACGATTTTCGGTTTCGCGGCGACGCTCTTTATATTTTGAGATACCGGCAGCTTCTTCCAGAAATACCCGCAGCTCTTCCGGCTTGGATTCGATTACGCGGGAAATTGTGCCCTGCTCGATGATGGCGTAACTGCGCGGCCCCAGTCCGGTACCCAGGAAAATATCGGTAATATCGCGCCGGCGGCAGCGGGTGCCATTCAGGAAATAGGTCGATTTACCGCCTCGGTCAACCTGCCGCCTGACCGCGATTTCGCTGTACTGCGACCAGGGGCCACTCAAACGACCTTCGCTATTGTCAAAAAACAGTTCAACCGAGGCCTGGCCGACTGGTTTGCGGGCACTGGAGCCATTAAAAATGACATCTTCCATCGAATCGCCGCGTAAATACCGGGCAGCACTTTCGCCCATCACCCAGCGCACCGCATCGATGATATTGGATTTTCCACAGCCGTTCGGCCCGACCACAGTTACGATGCGATCAGGTACGTGAAACAACGTTGGATCAACGAATGACTTAAAGCCGGCGAGCTTGATTTTGGTCAGATGCATAGCCGCTCATTATCGCATGCTGAGCGGCTAAGTTAAGCCTGTTCTATTGCGCCAACAGGCAGACAGACAGCATCAGCCTAATTCGCTGAGCTTATCCAGGGACGGCAGGGGTACATCGTGGTTTTTCTTCTCTTCGATCATGCGAATTTCCAGCGACACATTGTTTTTCGAGTCGGCATTGCGGATCGCTTCATCGCGATTGATCTTGCCGGCCAGATACAGTTCCATCAGGGCCTGATCAAACGTTACCATGCCGGTTTCATGGGCAGAGGCCATCGCATCCTTGACATTTTCCAGGCTTCCTTTGCGAATCAGATCAGCGATATACGGTGTATTCAGCATGATCTCCACCGCCGGAATCAGCGTCCCGGAAACAGTCCGGATCAGACGCTGCGACACGATAGCTTTCAGGTTGAGCGCCAGATCCAGCAAAAACTGTCCACGCGCGCTCTCCGGAAAGAAGTTAACAATCCGTTCCAGCGCCCCGTTGGCATTATTGGCGTGCAGGGTGCTTAACACCAGGTGACCGGTTTCCGAGTAGTGAATCGCCGAGCGCATCACTTCTTCGGAACGGATCTCACCGATCAAGATCACATCCGGCGCTTCCCGCATGGCGCTTTTCAGTGCATTCTCGAAACTCAGGGTATCGATGCCAAGTTCACGCTGACCGACCACGGATTTTTTATGGTGATGGGTGAATTCGATAGGGTCTTCTATGGTGAGAATATGCCCTGGCACATTGGTGTTGCGGTGATCGATCATGGAAGCCAGAGTGGTTGACTTACCGGAACCCGTTGCACCGACCATCAATACCAAACCCCGTTTTTCCATCACCAGTTCATTCAGCATCGATGGCAAACCGAGATCCTGAATGGAAGGAATCTCGCTCTTTATAAAGCGTACAACCATCGAAACCTCGCCCCGCTGCATGAACACATTGGCGCGGAACCGCCCGACCCCTTTCAGGGGAATCGCGAAGTTAAATTCCAGTTCACGCTCGAAATCCTTGATCTGATCTTCACGCATGATGGCATAAGCCAGCTGCTTGACACCGCCCGCCTCTAACGGCTTGTTACCAATCGGGCGCACCACGCCGTTGATCTTGATATGTACCGGGGTACCTACATAAAAAAATAAATCCGAAGCTTCTTTTTCAACCATTAAACGCAAATACGGCGAAATATCCATACCACCCTCCCACAATCATGCGATATGCACGATAATGTAACAAAATCCGGTTCAAAAAACGTTGAGCACGCGTTGCACAAATACACGACATACTGACAACAACACACTCTCTCCAACAGCCTGAACGATCTAAACCACAGTAACCTGGCCGACTGCGCTGGCAGAGGTATCAACGTATCAAACCCAGCAGAAATCATGCCTTGCCGCGCAAGGCTCCTCATCATACTGGAGCAGACAGACTGGACAGGTACGCGCTACCTTGCTGCGCCTACCTTCTTTTATCGACGCTAACGCTTTATATTTGAGAGTCACTGTTCGATGTAGCACGACAACCGTCACTCACGTAGCATTACGCACTATACCGGCTGCCAGGCTTGGACATTACCTCACTCATTTTAAGGAAGATACAGGGACTATCGATGCGATTTCAGGTTCTGATTTATCCGCTACTTGGACTGATTGCGCTGTTTGCAGCTGTTTTTACGTATTACCAAACTCTAAATGTGCTGGTGCTGATAATCGGCGCAGCACTGCTGCTGTTACTGCTGGGGCTTGTCAGTCTGCAGTTGCAGCGCAGCCATAAGGCACTGAGCCAGGCTAACACCGATTTATCCAAAGTTACCCGCGAACTGCAAGCCCGTATCAGCGAGTTACAGCAATCGCAGGCGCAGCTGGTGCAATCCGAGAAAATGTCCTCGCTGGGCCAGATGGTGGCAGGCGTCACGCATGAGATCAACACCCCGCTGGCGTATACCCGCAGCAATACCGTACTGGTCGAAAGCCAGTTGGGACAGATCCACGAACTGGTCGATGCCTGTGCCCAGCAGGCGGATTATCTGATGTCGGATCAGGCAGTGGATGAAGACCAGCTGGCCGAGCAAATCGGTCATGTCGCCGTGCTGGCGCAGGAACTGCGGCGCGACATGATTATCGAGGAAATGCGCGAATTACTGCACAACAATATCAGCGGACTGGATCAGATCACAGAGCTGGTCAGCAATTTAAAGAATTTCAGCCGTCTGGACCGGCAGAAAATCGCCAGTGTTGATCTTAATGAAGGGCTGGACAGTGTTCTGATCATTGCCCGCAACGAATTGAAATATAAAGTTGACTTGATCAAGGACTACGACCGGTTGCCACCCGTGCGCTGCTCGCCTTCACAGATTAATCAGGTCTTTCTGAATCTAGTGGTCAATGCGGCCCAGGCCATTGAGCAACAGGGCACGATCACACTCCGCAGTCGTGCCGAGGGCGATCAGGTACGCATCGAAATCGAAGATACCGGCAAAGGCATTCCTGCTCATATCATACCGCATATTTTTGATCCGTTTTTTACCACCAAAGACGTGGGTGAAGGCACAGGTCTGGGCTTGTCCATTGCATTCCAGATTGTACAGCAGCATGGCGGCACGCTCTCCGTTGACTCCGCACCGGAACATGGCACGAAATTTGTCATTACTTTACCTGTAGCCAGCCAGCTGATAGATGAGTTAGATACCACCGCCCCCCACCTGGCCGGGGTAAATTGACCCTGAAAAGCCGGCTCGCTGCGCGCCCGGAGAGTGCCTCGAGTCAAAACCCCGCGAAAACCCGGTTTTTTTCCGTAGCGCAAGGACTTCAGTTATGAGCAACCAACAGGACTTAAAAAACGGCATTCGTATGCAGGAAAAAATAAAAGTTCTTTTCGTCGACGATGAACGTCACATTCTGACCGCCTTGCGTGCCCTGTTTCGCAGCCAGTACGAGGTCTACACCGCCATCAGCGGCAGCGAAGCGCTGGATATTATCCGGCGCGAGCATATTCATATTATTGTCAGCGACCAGCGCATGCCCAAAATGCTGGGTTCGCAATTATTGGCCCAGGTCAAAACCCTTTCGCCGCACACCATGCGTCTGCTGCTGACCGGTTATTCCGATATGGACGCCATTATGAAGTCCATTAATGAGGGCGAGGTTTTCCGCTTTATCACCAAACCCTGGGACAATGACGATATTCAGGCCATCGTCGGCAACGCAGCCCAGATTGCCCTGCGCACGGAACATGCGGATGCCCCGCCAGATGACACCTTGGCGGAAACCCCGCTGGCAGACGAGGCCGACCCGGCAGCTGAACTGTTGCCCGTCCCTCAAACCACCGCCCCGGGTACCGCTCAATACCCGGCCCTGCTGGTAATTTGCCCATCCCGTGACACCTGGGATACGGTGAACGACTTATTCCGTGACACGCGGGCCCTGTTGCGCGCCGAGTCCATAAACGAGGCACTCACCCAGCTCGGCGAGCACGAAGTCGGCGTCGTTATTACCGATACCAAAATCGCCGATGAAACGACCAACGAATTCATAAATACCCTGAAACAAGAGCACCCGCTGCTCATTACCATCATTCTGACAGCGGATATGGATTCGGAAATGGCGATCAATCTGATCAACCAGGGCCAAATCTATCGCTATCTGAGCAAACCGGTTTCGCGGGCGGTGCTGCGACTCAGTGTCGAGCAGGCTTTTCAGCATTATCAGCGCAACAAGTCCAAACCCTGGTTGTTGGACCGGTTTCGGCCAGCCCCATCGAAAACAACGCAGAACCCTTCGCTGGCAGCCCGCATACGCGACAGCCTGCGCGCTCTGCGATTACGCTTTCGCCAGTAATTCCTGTTCTTTGCGACTGAATACCCAGCCGAACTATTATGCGTCCTGCCTCAGAGACTGAAAAACGTACGCAAAGCCGCGCTAATCTGAAAATACCGCTGGCCGTGTACGAGCACCCGGCCAGACAACTGCTGGGATATGCTGTTGATATATCCGCCGGCGGTTTTCGCGTGTACAGCGAAATCAGGCAAGAGCGTCGCACACCACTCTGGGTCAGTATCAGCCTGCCCCTCCAGCGCAATAGCGCCTGGCAGGAAGTCGCTATCCAGATCCAGCCGGTCTGGAGCCACTTCGATCCGACTGATCAGGTCACGATCATTGGGTTTAAATTTCTGGATATCGAGCCAAATGCCTTGTTCGCCATACAGAAGCTGATGGACGAATACAGCTCGCTGGCCTGACTTGCCTTTTGTCAGAACCCTGTTATTTGCCCGCGCCCGGCAGCATATCGAAAAAAGCGCTGACCACCCTGGCAGGCCGGCGCTTTACCAGGCAAACGACATACTCTATGCTTTCCAGCCGGGCATCCTGTACCCGCAGCGCCCGCACCCGGTTATCCGTCCCGAACTCGCTTTCGGCCACGATACCCACCCCCAGACCGGCCGCGACTGCTTCCCGTACGCCTTCCCGGCTGCCGATCTCCAGCACCTGAGTTAACTGCAGATCGTATTCGCGCAAGGTATTTTCAAAAATTGCCCGCGTAGTTGAACCCGTTTCGCGCAGGATAATACGTTGCGTGGTCAGTTCCCGCAGCTTGATACTGCGCCGCCCCGCCCAGGGGTGGCCCCGATCCACAAACACGACCAAACGGTCAGGCCGTAAGGGTACCGCGCAAAAACGGCTGTCATCCTGCAGACCCGGCAATACTGCCAGATCGTACTGACGTTGGCGCAGGCCCTGCAGCAACTGTTCCGAGTTGCCAAACGCCAGCGATATGGTAATTCCCGGATAGCGCCGGGTGAACGCCGCCATTAACGGAATGATATGGAAAGGCGCATCAGCACCGACCCGCAGTTCGCCAGTGGTCAGTTCCCGGGCAGCACTGAGTTGCTGTTCCAGATCCGCTTCCAGGGCAAACAAACGCTGTGTGCCTTCAAACAGGGACCGACCCAGTTCGGTCAGTTCCAGTACCCGGCCGCGACGTTCGAATAGCCTGACCCCATACTGCGTTTCCAGGGCTTTTACCTGGCCAGACAGCGTCGGCTGCGTCAGGTGTAACACGGTCGCTGCCTTGGTGAAGCTCTGATAGCTTGCAACGGCATGAAAGGCACGTAAATGAGCGTGGTTCATGAGTTATTTTCTTGTATTTACTTGAACGGGACTACTTTCCGGTATCGGGCTGCAGCTCCAGTCAGCGCATAGTGCTAAAATAATATTATTGCGATAATACCAGCACCACCGAGTTTGCAGTATCTGCCCTACTATTATGAAAAAACTGTTTTATTTACTCTTGCTTGCAGTCTTCCTGGCAGGCACTCAGACACAGGCCGGCCCTCTGCATGAGGCTGCCCGGGCCGGCAAGCTCGGGCAGGTTCGTCAGCTTATCAGCAAAGGGGCCAATGTTAACGAGCTGGATTATTATGGCTTCAGCCCCCTGCTGCTGGCCAGGCTCAATGACCATGATCAGACCGCCAGGCTGCTGACCAGCAAAGGCGCGAGCGAGCAGTTGGAAACGCTGGTACGACGGCTGCAGTTCTACCTGACCGAATTGGGTTATGCCACCGGTGGCATTGACGGTTTGCTGGGGCCAGGCACACGGGATGCCATCAGAGCCTTCCAGCGAGACGGAAACTTCAAGGTTACCGGGCGCGTCGAAGAACCGTGGGTGCATCGACTGCACAATAAAATACTGGCGCGGGTGCAAACCGATCTGAAAAAACTGGGCTTTTACGGCGGTGAAGTAGATGGCCTGGTGGGGCCGGCCACCCGCGATTCCATCCGCTCTTTTCAGCAGCAGGCAGGCCTGAAGATCAATTTTACCCCGGAACCAGACTGGATTCTTGCCATACAAACCGCCTTGCGACGTGCCAGCCAGACCAAGACTACCGTTCCGGATACAGGCACACTGAAAACCATACAGGAAAAACTGCTGGTCCTGGGTTACACACCGGGCCTGCCCGATGGCCTCATGGGTGGCGCAACCGCACAAGCCATCCGGGATTTTCAAAGCCAGCACAAACTGTCGGTGACCGGTCAGCCCCAGGGCGGATGGCTCAGCGTGCTGGATCGGGAAATACTGCGCACTATCCAGCAACAGTTAACCGCACAGGGCTTTGATGCAGGTCCCGCCGATGGCGCTTACGGCTCCCGTACCGAGCAGGCTATCCGTAAATTTCAGCAACAAACCGGTTTGCCGGTCGATGGTCGTCCGTCTGCACAACTGATTAGCGCCTTGCAGAAAGCCAGCTCCCGCCAAACCGCAAACGTGCAGCCCATACCGGTGCAACAGCCCCCCCCCAAGCGCGAGTTGATCGAACGGGTACAACGCCGTCTGCACGCCCTGAATTATAAAATCGGCAGTATTGATGGCCAGCCTGGCCCCGCAACAGAAGGTGCTATCAAAACGTTTCAGCAGCAACAAAACCTGCCGGTTGATGGCCAGATCTCGGAGCAACTGCTAGCCGCTCTGGATCAGCAACTGCTGGCCCAGCAGGCTCAGCAAGCCCAACAGGCACAGGCACAGGCACAGGCACAGGCACAGGCACAGGCACAGGCACAGGCACAGGCACAGGCACAGGCACAGGCACAGCAGAAAACTGTACAACGTAAAGTCGAAGCCAGCCCCGATGCGACCACACTGACCGCCAGCACTAATCAACTCGCCAGTCTGACCGATACGACTGCCTTGCCGGAAGCAACAGCGTCAGCCGTGCTATCAGACAAAGCCCTGATTACAGAATTGCAATCCCGCTTGAACAGTCTGGGCTACAATGTTGGCGCTGCAGACGGGGAAGCTGGCCCACGCACCCGGCGGGCAATCCAAGCCTTTCAGCGCCAGGTCGGTATCACGGTTGATGGCAAGCCTTCGCTGGCCTTGCTCAACACGATTAAAAAAACACCATTGGCCAAAGCCCGGGCACCGGTCAGCAGCAAAAAAACAAACGCTAAAAGCGGCGGGCGAAATACCGAGGTCCGGGGCCGCCTGGTACTACAGAAATCCAGCAATGGAACACTGGTCGGCTGCTCCATCGGTGGCGTACAATTAGATCCAAGCTGGTGCCAGCCGTTTGCGGCACGCAACAACACCAAAGATTGCAAGGCCATCATCCGGCCCAACTCCAAAGTTCTACTCGTAAAATGCGGATAAATCATGCCATCTGACACGCCCATCACACCCCATCAACACCGCCTGGCCGAAACCATCCGACAAGCGTGCATCGAAGCCGCTTTGCAAGGTTATGAAAATGCCGCTATCAGCGGCTTATGCCACGAAGGAGCCTGGGAAGCAGCGATCAGCGCCATCCGCATGGTCGATGTAGATGATGTCATCCGGGAACACGAAAACAGCGATCAGCCGGCCAAATTGTCTAAGTAACTGAAACTGTTTCAAAACAATCCGTTTGAGACTGGCATTTAGTACGCCAGTTTAATCTCGTCCTTCCTGTACCGCGTGACAGCGCACCTGGCCGGACTCGGTATCGATAACCCCAGGTGTTTCCTGGCGACAGCTCGCGTTGGCCAGCGGACAGCGCGGATGAAAATGACAGCCACCGGGCGGTTCAATCGGACTTGGCACCTCGCCTGCCACAGGCGTGCGCTGCTTACCGCTCATCTCCAGATCGGGAATAGCATCCAGTAACATGCGAGTATAAGGGTGGCGCGGCTGGGCGAAAATCGTCCGGGACTCGCCCCATTCAACCAGACGCCCCAGGTACATGACCCCCAGCAAATCCGCGATGTGATAGACCACCGCCAGATCGTGGCTGATAAATAAATAGGTCAGACCCAGTTCGCGCTGCAGGGTTTTCATCAGATTCAGAATTTGCGCCTGCACGGAGACATCCAGCGCCGAGGTGGGCTCATCACAGACCAGAAACTCAGGATTGCTGGCCAAAGCCCGGGCGATGGAAATACGCTGACGCTGACCGCCGGAAAACTCATGCGGAAATTTTTCACCATCTGCCGGCGATAAGCGCACCTGCTCCAGCAGCTCTGCCACGCGTGTGCGCAGGGCTGTCCGATCACGTACCAGTCGGTGCGCGCGCAGCGGCTCAGCAATGATATCAGCCACCCGCCAGCGCGGATTTAGACTGGCAAACGGGTCCTGGAAAATCATCTGCTGACGGCGTCGAATAGCATTCATCTGGCTGCGTTTGAGTGCCGGACTAAGCGCTGTGCCGTCGAATAGTATCTGCCCTGCACTCGCCTGATAAAGCCCGACCACCAGCCGGGCCACGGTAGATTTACCACAACCTGACTCGCCCACCAGACTGAATGTCTTGCCACGGGGAATGTGAAAACTGACACCGTCCACGGCCCGCAATAAACGGCGCGGCTGGCGTTCCAGCAGGCGGTTCAGGAATGGTGCCGACACATCGAACACCTTGCTCAACTGATCGACCTGCAGCAGGACGTCCGGATCATCTGCCAGCAACGGTGCTGTCGCCACCATCAAACGGCTCCTCCAGGTGCTTCCCCGCTGGTTTCCGCGCTGGCGTCATAGCGCCAACAGGCAACCTGGGCGGCGGCCTGAACTACCTGGCCGACAGGTTGTGTTTGCAATGTTTGCAATTCGGGGCGTTCCAGGCTGCAACGCGGCAGACGCTCGGTGCAACGCGGATGAAACGCACAACCGGGCGGTATCTCATGCAATCGCGGCATGCTGCCTTCGATTTGCGTCAGCTGGGTTCCGGCAGGATTATCCGGCACAATTTTCGGGATCGAGCCCATCAGTCCGCGGGTATAGGGATGCAAGGGGTTTTTAATGACTTGCCGGGCACTGCCAATTTCAGCAATCCGGCCGGCATACATCACCGCCACCCGATTAGCCGTTTCCGCAATCACGCCCATATCGTGCGTAATCAGCATGATCGCAGCGCCGTGCTCACGGCATAATTTTTTCAATACACTGATAATCTGCGCCTGAATGGAAACATCGAGTGCCGTGGTGGGCTCATCGGCAATCACCAGCTTTGGGTTAACGCACAAGGCCAGGGCGATTACCACCCGCTGCCGCATGCCACCGGAAAACTGGTGTGGATACTGTTCCAGCCGTTGTTCAGGCGATGGGATCCCCACTTCACGCAGCAGCTCCAGTGCCCGTTGTCGCGCCCTGGAATCGCTCAGATCGGTGTGGGTCTGGATGGTTTCCACTAACTGACGACCGATGGTGTACAGCGGATTCAGACTGGTCAGCGGATCCTGAAAGACCATGCCAATCTCACGCCCGCGTATGCGCCGCAGCTCATCGTAAGGCAAATTATCAATGCGCCGGCCACGCAGATATACCGCCCCGGCAGCGATCCGGCCCGGTGGCTCCAGTAAACCGATGATGGCCGCACCGGTAAGTGATTTGCCGGCGCCGGACTCACCGACGACACCCAGCACCTCGCCTTCATCAATCTGCAGGGAGACATCATCAACTGCCACCAGCGTTCGGTGGCGGGTCGGAATTTCAATGCGCAGATGATCAACCTGCAACAGCGTATCAGTCATTCAGGTCACCGCAGTTTAGGATTGAGTGCATCGCGCAACCAGTCGCCCAGCAGATTGACCGCCAGCACCAGCAGAGCCAGCGCAATCCCCGGAAAAATCGTGATCCACCAGATACCGGAAAACAGGAAATCATTGCCAACCCGGATCAGCGTGCCCAGCGAGGGCGAGGTCGGCGGCACTCCGACCCCCAGAAACGACAGCGTCGCTTCGGTGACAATGGCGATCGCCAGGTGGATAGTCGCGATCACCAGCACCGGGCCCATCACATTCGGCAGCACATGACGCAGCATGATCATGACCGGGTGAATCCCGATTAGACGGGCTGCCTGCACGTATTCTTTGTTGCGCTCGATCAGGGTTGAACCGCGCACGGTGCGGGCATACTGTACCCAGCCGGAGATACCGATAGCAAAAACCAGCACCTAAAACCAGATCTGGTCATGCAGTTCCTTAGGGAATACACCGCGTGCCACACCGTCGATCAGCAGCGCGATCAGGATGGCCGGAAACGACAATTGCACGTCCGCCACCCGCATGACCAGCGCATCCACCGCGCCGCCAACATAGCCACTGATCAATCCCAGCGAGATACCCAGCAGCATGGCGAACAGCACCGCGGCAGCCCCGACACCGAGTGAAATGCGCGAGCCGTAAATAATTGTCGACAGCAAATCACGTCCCTGATCATCAGTGCCCAGCAAAAAACGCGGATCACCATCCGCCAGCCACACTGGCGGCAACTCTGCATCCAGCAGATCAATAGTAGCCAGATCAAACGGGTCATACGGTGCCAGCCAGGGTGCCAGCAGGGCAGACAGGATAAAAACAAGCGCGACCAGCGCCGCCAGAATCACACTTGGTGAATGGCAGAAGGAATACCAGATATCGCCGCTGAAAAACCGTTTGCCGACATCGCTGATTCGGATCCATACAGTTGTATCGTGCGTACGGGGAGCGGCACTCATGAGGCATGTCCGCCAGCGACCGCACGATCAACCCGCAAACGCGGATCGACCAGAAAATACAAGACATCGACGATAAAGTTAATAACGACGAAAATCAGTGCGATCAGCATCAAATAGGTCGCCATGACCGGGATATCGACCTCATTGATGGCCTGGATGAACAGTAGGCCCATGCCCGGCCACTGGAAAACTGATTCGGTGATAATCGCAAACGCAATAATAGTCCCCAGCTGCAAACCGCAGATGGTAATCACCGGCACCAGGGTATTTTTCAGGGCATGGCCGAAGTTAATCGCCCGGTCGCTCAACCCACGCGCACGGGCGAATTTGATGTAATCCATGCGCAATACTTCCAGCATCTCCGAGCGCACCAGTCGCATGATCAAGGTCATCTGGAACAAGGCCAGGGTAATCGCCGGCATGATCAGCGCCCGCAGTCCGTCCACCGTCAACAGCCCCGTGCTCCACCAGCCAATCTGCACCACCTCGCCGCGGCCAAACGTCGGCAACCATTGCAGGATCACCCCAAAAACCAGAATCAGCAGAATTCCGATCAGAAAAGTCGGCAACGATATCCCGATCAGTGACAGCGTCATAAACGCGTGTGCCCAAAAACCTTTCCGGTGCAGCGCCGTGTACACGCCCATCGGCACCCCGATCAGCAAAGCCATCAAGGCCGCGACCAGAGACAGCTCTAACGTGGCGGGCAAGCGTTCAATGAGCAATTCCCGAACAGGCCGCCGATGCCGGTAGGAGATACCGAAATCCCCGTGCGCAGCCTGCCACAGGTAGCGCCCGTATTGCACCAGAAAAGGATCGTTCAGGCCCAGTCCTTCGCGTAATTCAGCCCGTTGCTCCAGGGTTGTATCCTGACCGACCATATTGTTGATCGGATCACCTACATAGCGGAACAGAGAAAAACGCGATAAGGCCTACGGTCAGCATGACCGCCAGTGATTGCAGGATTCGGCGCAGAGTAAAGGCAAGCATTCCGTCAGTTATCCAGTGGCTAAATCTTGGGCAGCCTGGGGTCGACCTGTCCCTGGCCTGACCTGCAGCAAAGCTGCGACCAGAGACAAGCCTGCCATGACTGATTTATTTGACTACCACATAGGTCAGATCGAAGACATTATCGGCCCGCTGGGCCAGCTCGACGTTATCGCGCACGCCCCAGGATAAAGGCTGTTGATGCAGTGGAATGTGGCCGACTTCATTCCAGTGAATAGTGAACGCTTCGTCGATATACGCCTGCCGTTGCTCAGGATTGGTTTCCGAACGGATCAGGCCGGCTAATTCGTGTACACGCTCATTGCAGTAGCCCCCCAGATTGAAGGCACCCAGGCCGTCTTTGCGACAGGCGATCAGCGACGCGATTGGATTGTGAGCATCGAATGTTGAAGGGGTCCAGCCGAGCAGGAAGAAGCTGGTGTCATAGCCATTTTGCGCCAGCACTTTACCAAAGTACTTGGATTTGGTTTGTGCCAGCAGATCAATTTTAATACCGATTTTCGCCAGCATCGACGCGACCGCCTGACAAATGCGTTCATCGTTGACGTAGCGATCATTCGGGCAATCCATAGTGACCTCAAACCCGTCGGCATAGCCTGCCTCCGCCAGCAAGGCTTTAGCGGCATCGACGTCGTAATCCAGACGCTTGTCTACCGCCTCACTCCAGCCATTGATTTGCGGCGCAATCATCAAACCGGCCGGGCGCGAGGCACCACGCATGACTTTTTTATGGATCGCGTTAATATCAATAGCCTGATAAAACGCTTTGCGCACTCGCACATCCTGGAACGGATTTTTGCCCTTGACACTGGATGAGGTCAGTTCGTCCCGAGCCTGATCAAAGCCCAGGAAAATAGTCCGCGCCTCGGCCCCGGTCAACGGCCGCACCCCCTCGGCTTTGTCCAGCCGGTCCCAATCCTGCACCGGCACTGGGTACGCCATATCCACATCGCCGGCAATCAAGGCCGCAACTCGTGTCGCATCCTGCCCGATCGGTGTAAAAATGGCTTCTGTGACATTGCCGGCTTTCGTGCCCCACCAATTGGGATTCTCGACCAACACGGTCCTGACGTCAGGCTGGCGCTCCTGAACCATGAACGGGCCGGTGCCATTGGCGTTCAGGTTGGCATAGTTACCTTGATCGTCACCCCGAATATTGGTGGCATTGGCGCTGCCGTTTTCCTCTGACCATTCCCGGTCCATGATATAAAAAATTTCCAGCTGCAACGGCAGAATGGGATCGGGGCCGGGGGTGACCAGATCGATGGTGTAATCATCTATTTTTTCCACCCGCTCGATCAGCGCCGCAATAATCTTCATATCCGAGCCTTCGCTGCGGGTGCGCTCGACGGAGAACACCACATCATCGGCGTTGAAATCATTGCCATTGTGAAACTTCACCCCCTGACGCAGCGTGAAGCGCCAGCGGTTGGGTTCGACGTTTTCCCAGGATTCGGCCAGACCGGGAATCAGATTAAGATCCTTGTCGCGATCCACCAGGCCGTCATAAATGTTGCCCTGAAAGCCGAGTGTCATGGTTTCAAACAGGCCGTGTGGATCCAGGGTGCCAATGTCGCCCTGAAAGGCCCAGCGGAATGTTTCGGCAGCAGCAGAGGCGCTCGTCAGAGCGGCTACTACGCCAATGGTCAGCAGCGATTTACGATTTATCATGCGTTCTCCTCTCTTTTGGCTTATGTTTGCACGACTTATGGCATGCATGTCGGGTATATCTTGCAATAATAACGACATGCCATAGTTTATCGGTAGTCCATTGATACCAGTCAAAGGCCCGATCAAAGAGACTATTGCAGCAGCTTGCCGTCTTTCATCAGCACCGCGATATTACGCCCATCCGCCGTGAAAACGGCCAGATCCGCCAGCGGATCACCATCAACCAGGAGCAGATCAGCCAGCGCACCGGGAGCGACTACGCCCAGCTCGCCACTGCGATTCAGCAGCTCCGCATTGATCGAAGTCGCCTGGCGCAGGATCGTCGCAGCCGGCAAGACCTGGTTACGGATCTGGAACTCTTCACACTGATATTGATGCAAACCGCCCAACAGATCGGTGCCGAAACCGATCTTGACGCCGGCGCGGTGCAAATGCTCCAGTGCCTGCAGACCGGCGCTGCGCACATCATCCAGCTTGGCAAGACTGATCGCTGGCAACCCCAGTGCCTTACCGTCGCGGTGCAAAGCCTGATAGGCCACTAGCGTCGGTACTACAAAAGTGTCCTGACGAGCACAAAAACCGGCGGTTTCATAGTCAATCAGATTGCCGTGTTCAATGCTGCGCACGCCCAGTTCGACACAACGGCGGATCGATTCACTGGTATAGGCATGCGCCATGACGTAGGTTTTCCAGGACTGCGCCTCCCACACGACAGCACGAATTTCCGCTGCAGAATATTGCAGATTCCAGACCGGGTCAGACGGCGAAGCTACCCCACCGGATGCCATGATCTTAATCTGACTGGCACCTTTGCGGAGTTCTTCACGGGCAGCTCGCTGCACCTCGGCCACGCCATCGGCAATCTGCGACAGGGTGCCGCTGCCAGGCCACAGGCACACAATGCAGGGTGTGGTTCATGCGGCAAACGGGAGTCACCATGGCCCCCGGTCTGACTCAGCGCTTTACCAGAATAAAACAGACGCGGCCCCTGAATCAGACCTTCTGCAATGGCTTGCGCCAGTCCGAAATCCGCGCCGCCAGCATCACGCACGGTGGTAAAACCACGACGCAAGGTATTTTCCAGAAACTGGCGGGCGTATTGGGCGACATGATACGGTGACAGCGCATCGATACGACGAATGTTCAGGTCGGCGGCCACCGCGTGATAATGCGCATCAATCAGCCCAGGCATCAGGGTTTTACCTTTCCCGTCAATAACCTGAGCGCTGCGCGAACGAATGTTTTGAGCCGATACGGCCTTGATACGATTGTCTTCAACCAGCACCTGCATAGCGGGCTGCAGATGTTCCGTTACGCCATCAAACAACTGGCAATTCTTGAACAGGATTTGTGTCACACCGAGCTCTCATGCCGACGAAAAGAGTAGAGTGGGTATAATACACGGCTAAAGACTAACCCTATCACGACTCCTGCGCAGCGGGAAACGTTTCCGGCCAGGCTATATATATCGAGGCACCATGCAAACAACGCATAAAAAACAAACCCAGACAGAACAAACCTTATACGCGGGCGGTTGGGTGTTCACCGGACACGAGCTGTTAAGTGATCACGCGGTCCTGCTTGAAGGCGAGCGGATTGCCCAGCTGGCACCGATTGGTGAATTCGAAGGGTTCACCGGGAAACGGCAGGATACCAGCGGCTGCACGCTATTGCCGGGTCTGATCGACTGTCATGTTCATCTCTGCTACGGCGGCGAAGCCGATCCCGGCACCAGTGCCGACAAGCTGCGTCCCGGCGAGCTGGCCATCCGCTGTCTGGAACAGGCACAGCAGACCTTGCGCGGTGGTATTACTACGGTACGCGATTGTGGCGGCAAGGATTATATCGAGTTCGCGGCCCGTGACGCCTGTAACAGCGGGCGTTTCCTGGGGCCGACCATCCGTGCTGCCGGTCGCATGATCTGTATGACCGGCGGCCACGGCAATCGCACCGGGCGGGTCGCCGACGGTGCCGATGAAGTCGTTAAAGCGGTACGCGAACAGATTCATGCCGGTTGTGATTTCTGCAAACTGATGGCAACCGGCGGCGTGATGACGCCGGGCGTCAACCCGGAAGACGCTCATTACAGCGAGGCCGAATTACGGGCCGGTATTAGCGAGGCACACCGCTTTCACCGCCATACTGCCAGCCATGCACAGGGGGCTGCCGGCATTCTGAATGCGGTGCGGGCCGGTGTTGATTCCATCGAGCACGGTATTTTCATGGATCAGCAGTGTCTGGCGGAAATGCTGGCGCATGAGGTTTATCTGGTGCCCACCTGCTCCGCCCTGCTGAATATCCTGGAACATGCGCACCTGGGTATCCCGTCGTTTATCGTTGAAAAACCCAGCGGGTGGCCGAGCATCACCGTCGCTCGATCAAACTGTATTTTGAAGCAGGCGGCAAAATTGCTATGGGCACCGACGCCGGTACCCCGTTTAACCGGCATGGCGCAAACGCCTCTGAGTTGCGATTTATGGTGGAGTACGGTCTAACGCCAAGCGCCGCACTGACCGCCGCAACTGTCCATGCTGCCGACCTGATGCGCCTGCCCGAACGGGGGCGTATTGGCGCTGGCATGGCGGCTGATTTATTGCTGGTGCAGGGTAATCCGCTGGACGATATTCATTGTGCGGCAGACCCGGCCAACCACCGCCAGGTCATCAAAAACGGCATCCTGGTCTAGACGACCAAGCCAGCTCAGTATAAGCCTGCCCGGTGCCTCTTATTCCAGCACTTTAAAACGCCGGCCGTCCTTGGGGATAAATACCCGCCGCACACCATAAGGGGTATGTGGCGGTATCGTCATGATCTGGCCGTCAGGCCTTATTTCCACCTCGGGCTGGACCGGGATGATCGGCTCACGCGCCGTCATGGCAAATGCCTCGCTGACAGAGGCTACGCGATTCAGACGCTGCAAATTCATGCGGGTCGGAAAAATCACATTCAGGCTGCCGGCTTCGGCCTTTTGAATGGCCTCCTGCGAACTGATCCACATCGAATCCAGCGCTTCGTGTCCATCATGAATGGCCTGCTGGGATGGTGGTGTCGCTGCCAGAAAAAAATGGGTATCGAACACTTTTGGCCGCAGCCGGGGTGTAATCCAATGTGCAAACGGCCTTAACTGGTCCAGCGCCAGTTCCAGATTTTCAGCCTGACAGAGTTCCAGCATACCGATACGGTTTTCGAGCAAGGCCTGACGATACTGCTGCAATGCACCAAGCTCGGCCTGCTGCAGCAATTGTGACTGCCCCTGCCGCCGCGCCAGCAGTACACCGCATTCCTCGAAGGACTCACGCACCGCCGCAACCCGAAACGCCAGTTCCTGCGCATCACAGTGCGCGACCCCGGCACTGCAGGCACGCAGGCCGGGGTCGCGGTCAGCGGGATCGAGTTTGCCGCCCGGAAACACCAGTGCTCCGGAAAAGGAATCAATATCGTAATGCCGCACGACCATAAAAACCTGCAGCCCGGCTGCCGTATCACGCAACAGCAGCACAGTGGCCGCCGGATAAACTGTTGCTTCGGGCATGGCGGTTTCTGAACCTCGTTAACTAGGAGCGGGCGTCGTGCGCTTTGCCTGCGCCCAGGGCAACATGCTCGACAATTTCCAGGCCGTAACTTTCCAGACCGAAATAACGCCAGTTGGAATTGGTCAGCACCCGCAGGCGGGAGATGCCCAGGTCCACCAGGATCTGTGAACCAATGCCGTTTTCCCGCCATTCATGCAGACGCTCGGGGGTGTCAGCTTGCTCGGCTTCGGTCTGTTCGTAGAAACTCAGGTTCAGATTCCCGCCGTCACGCAGATAAATCAGTACCCCTTTGCCTTCCGCAGCGATGGTCTGCAGCGCAGTATCCAGCATACAGCTGCCTGCCGTGCCCAGCAGATCGTCAACTAAATGCTCGTTATGCACCCGCACCAGGATATCGGAACCGTCGTCGACCTCCCCTTTCACCAATACCAGGTGCTGGGTATTGTCCGGCACCGACAGATACACATAGGCCTGGAACTCACCATAACGAGTCTGCAGGGAACGGGCTTGCAAGCGTTGCACCAGCTTTTCTTTTTTGCGCCGGTAGCTGATCAAGTCAGCGATAGACACAACCGGCATCTGGTGTTCACGGGCGAATTCGATAAGCTCGGGCAGGCGTTGCATGGTGCCATCGTCATTGACCAGTTCGCAGATCGCGCCCGCCGGTCGCAAACCGGCCAATTGCGCCAGATCAACCGCAGCTTCGGTATGGCCGGCCCGGCGCAGCACACCACCTTCTTTCGCCTGCAGCGGGAAGATATGCCCGGGCCGGGCGAAATCCTGCGGTTTACTGTTATGCCCGGCCAATGCCAGGATAGTTTTGCTGCGATCAGACGCTGAAATGCCGGTAGTGGTCTCGAAGCGATAATCAACCGAGACCGTAAAAGCTGTGCGGTGCCCTTCGGTGTTATGTTGCACCATCTGCGGCAGCTCCAGTTCGGCGATGCGCTCCGGGCTCATCGGAACACAGATAATGCCGCTGGTATGGCGGATCATAAACGCAATCTTGTCAGGCGTGGCTTTTTCTGCTGCGATGATTAAATCACCTTCGTTTTCACGGCCTTCGTCATCGACCACGACGACGAACTGGCCGGCAGCGATAGCTTTTATGGCGTCTTCTATGGGAGATAATAAACTGCTCATACGTTTTAAATCAGATCATTAAGTAAAAGTGAGGGTTTAAAGGGCGCACAGTATAGCCGTACCGCACGCGTCGATAGCCCGTAAGGTTGTAAAATTTATCTAGTTGTTACAAGGCGGCACGCAGAATACCGATATAGTCATCCACGCTGGCCTCACGGGGATTAGTGGCATGGCAGTGATCTTTGGTCGCCGCCAGGGCAATAGCTGGCAACACCTCTTCACTCACCCCCATGGCAGCCAGTCCGGACGGCAGACCCAGGCGGGCGTTCAGCTCACTGATTGCGACAGCAACATCGACCGTTGGCGCTAACCCCATGACCTGGGCCATCCGGCTAAGCTTGTCACCGACATGGCTGCGGTTGAAATCGATCACCGCCGGCAGGAGCACTGCGTTCAGGGTACCGTGGTGCAGGTTCAGCGCTTTCAGACCACCCAGCGGATGTGACAGCGAATGCACCGCGCCCAGGCCTTTCTGAAATGCCATCGCCCCTTCCATCGACGCCATCATCATCTGCCAGCGCGCATCGCGGTCGTCGCCGTTACTGTAGGCTCGCTCGATATGCGCGCTGGCCCGCCCCAGACCATCCAGCGCTATGGCTTCAGCCGGCGGGTTCACTGCGGGTGCTAGAAAAGTCTCGATACAGTGCGCCATGGCATCCATACCGGTGCCAGCCGTTAAGCCCGGTGGCAGACCCAGCGTCAGTTCGGGATCGCAAATCGCGACTTTCGGAATCAGATACGGGCTGATCAGCCCCAGCTTGCGGCCATCATTCATGATGATCACCGCGCCCCGTCCCACTTCGCTGCCAGTACCGGCAGTGGTCGGGATAGCCAGCAGCGGCGCGACATCTGCCCGGATGCGATTGACCCCGCCTTCCACCAGCGCATATTGCGCTAACTCGCCACCGTGCGTGGCCTGCAGACAGACACCTTTACCTAAATCCAGCGAGGACCCGCCGCCCATGGCGATAACGCTGTCGCAATTGTGCTCACGGTAAACAGCGGCGGCATCCAGCACCGCCGCTTCGGTTGGATTAGCCGGCGTATCGCTATACACAGCACCTATCGCATCCGCTGGCAACACCTGCTGCAGGCGCTCCAGCAAACCGCTGGCGACAATACCGCGATCGGTGACAACAAGTGCGCGTTTACCGCCCGCCGCCGCCAGTTCGGCTGGCACCTGCTGGATGGCACCGAAGTCGAATACGATACGCGTGAGATAACTGATAATGGCCATGCTGTAGGTCACTCCTTACTGTTCTGGGTCAGGGTTTAAAAGCTTGCTTAACAAATTAGCCGGGCAGTTTAACGCAGCCTACCCGGAATGACACGCTGACAGAGGCCCCAGAAGCCTTGGAGGCCTTCAGCTAGGCCGTACGCTGGTCAGCAGGCCGGAATAGATTCACAACCCAGCCCGGATTGGCACCGGACAGCGCAAAGGATGCGCTGATATGGATATACGACCACAGATAGAATTGCTGGGAGAACATTGAATTATTCAGCGTATAGCTCAACAATCCAAGCGGCGACAACAGCAGGAAAAGACCGAAACATATTATGGTGACACCGGTATAGTTCAGTACCTGCGCCGGGCCCTGTACCAGCCGACTTCTGAGCGGGTACAGCGTCCAGAGAATAAAATGATAAATCACCAGCTGCAAAAATGTGATGTCGATCAGCAGGGACAGCCCGGCAACACCCAGCGCCACGATCTCGAAACGGCTGTAACGGATTACTGCAGACCAATCGGGACCGGCCCCTGAAGCAAACCGACGCAGCAACGTGTAAAACAACAGGCCGTAGCAGAGCAGCAACGCGCAGGCCCAGAAAACATCCGGCACGGCATTCAGTGCCGGGTCATTGCGCAGAATAAAAGCATAAAGCACAAAATGCAGCAGCGTCCGGCCGGCTGATAGTGCCTGCTCTTGTGCCGCATCTTTAGTGCGTGTAGAACGCCACAGATAGCCTTCGTTCAAGGCATGATGCACACCGAAATAGAGCGGCAGCGACGCCTGCGAGAAATACATCAGGCCTGTTAGCAATATCAGCGCAAACAGAGCGAAGCGATATTTTTCAGCACGCGCCAGTACCAGAAACTGTTGTTTAGAATAATAAAACGCCAGCAGATAATGGCTAAACCCCAGGCTGGCAACCAGCGTAAACCAAACCTGATGATCCTCAATCAGCAACGCGAGAACAGCCGTGATCAAGATGCTTGCGATGCGCGCAGCAAAGCTCCAGCGGTCCAGTAGTTTGTCCCTTTAAAACTGGGCCCTTACGATTTACGCAGGCGTGCGCCCAGTAGTACCGCGCCTAAACCGAGAATCAGCAGGATCAGGCCGACCCTGTCCAGGGCCGGAATTGTAGCCGGGACATCAGGCGCAATAGTGACAGTGCATTGTTCGATATTGCCGCACTGCAGATCTGGTCCTTGAAAGGCGTCACCCAGAAAAGCGATAGCGACATTGACAGGCACCTGACCGGTACTGCCAATCCCCACTGTGAATAAAGCCGTCAGATCGCCGGTATCTCCGCCCGAAAGAGGGGCAAGCGGGCCTATAGTATAAAAAGTAGTGTCGAACCCTGGTGGGGCTGGATCCTGAAAACACGCGCTGTTATCAGGTGATGGTGGGGCCGTGGGGTTTTGTGTTGCGGGGGACACCGGACCGCTATTCGGGGTTACTCCGTCATTCGTAGTGGCATTGAACTGCGCCGCGCCGGCAGTCCAGCTCGAGGGAGTTTGCACGGCAAGAAATACCGTCCCCTCTGTAGTGTCGTTTTCTAAATCGGCCCAGTTATAGGGTGCTGTAATGGATACCAGACCACCAGTCGGCGCAGCCCTGGTGCAGTCCAGCGGCTCCAGTTCGCAACCTGTCAGCAAGAGTGCTGTCAGTCCGGCCAGTAAACTGCCACGTCCGAACCCGGATGTGGTAAACAAAAGTATCTTCCGATTAAAAAGTGCCAGCATGAATTTCCCCCCATGACCCAGAACAGTTATATAGCTAAACAGTTTAGTAATCGATTAGGAAAATCAAGATTTCCAATAACGATATACATCCCCGGCAAATGGGTCAGCATAAGCAAGGAAAAACCACTCTAACTCGTACTGAATAAATCCTCGTCCCGAATTATTCACCGAATCTCATACAGGCGGATGAACTGAACGTGCGAATACACCATCCATCCGGATCCGCAGCTTTTTTTGCGGCATAATAATATTGAAGCTTTTGCTCACGGGATATGCTCGCCGAACAAGATAGTGTCTATGCGGTCTATTTCACTCACGGTCAGGCGCACCTGTTTCGGCGTATTATGACTTCTATTTTCTGGTATCAGCAAGCCCGTAATCTTATGACAACACAACTCTGCTTAGAGACCTATACCCAACCCGGCACTGCTTTGGCCCAGTGGGTACGTCAGTATCCGCGCCTGTTCGTGCTGACCGGCGCAGGCATCAGCACCGCCTCCGGCATCCCGGATTATCGCGACCACGAAGGCCGCTGGAAACTGAGTCAACCCATTCAATATCAGGATTTTATCAGCAGCGAATATGCCCGCCAGCGCTACTGGGCACGCAGCATGACTGGCTGGCCCCGATTTCAGCAGGCACAGCCCAGCACAACCCACCGTGTACTGACTGAACTGGAAAACGCCGGCTATATCCATCATCTGGTCACACAGAATGTTGATGGCTTGCATCAGCGGGCAGGCAGCCGCCGGGTGATTGACCTGCATGGCCGACTGGATAAAGTTGAATGCCTTGATTGCAAACAGTCACTGCCTCGCGCTCACATGCAGTCCATGTTACGCGCCCGCAATCCTGATTTTCCTGATTATAGCGCAGCGCTGGCCCCCGACGGTGATGCACAATTGGACAACATCGCTTTCGAGCACTTTAACGTGCCAGACTGCCCGAAGTGTCAGGGACTGCTAAAACCACGCGTGGTATTTTTCGGGGAGAATGTGCCCAGACCCAGGGTTGAGCGGGCACTGCAGAAACTGCATGAAGCCGACGCTGTTCTGGCTATCGGCAGTTCTTTGATGGTGTATTCAGGCTTTCGTTTTTGCCGCACTGCCGCGCAGCTGGGCAAGCCCATCGCAGCCATTAATCTGGGCAAAACCCGGGCTGATGAATTGCTCAGCCTCAAAGTCAATGCCCTGTGCGATAGTACTTTGTCAGACTTGTCAGAAGCGTTGCTCTAGACTGATGGACTATTCATTAGGCACCGGTACGCCAAACTATCCGGCTACGCGCCGGGTATTCCAGGTTTCCGAGTTGAATCGGGCAGTGCGCGAGCTGCTGGAAGGCCATTTTTTACTGATCTGGCTGGAGGGCGAAATCTCGAATCTGGCCCGCCCGGCGTCGGGCCATCTGTATTTTTCCCTGAAAGATCAGCAGGCGCAGGTACGTTGTGCACTGTTTCGTAACCGGGCGCGCCAGCTCAGCACATCCCTCAGCAACGGGCAGCATATTCTGGTCCGGGCACGGATCAGCCTGTACGAACCACGCGGTGAGTACCAGCTCATTATCGAGCAATTGGAAGACGCCGGCGAAGGCGCATTGCGTCGTGCTTTTGAGGCGTTGCGCTTGCGGCTGGAACAAGAGGGTCTGTTTGCAGCCGAACGTAAACGCTCCCTGCCCCGCTGGCCGACCCGGGTTGGCGTGATTACCTCTGCCAGCGGAGCGGCGGTACACGATGTGCTCAGTGTGCTTGAAGCGGCGCTTTCCAGCGCTACCGGTGCTGTTGTATCCGGTTCAGGTGCAAGGTGATGGCGCTGCGACCAGCGTTGTACAGGCACTGACAACCGCCGGGCAACGGCAGGACTGCGATGTGTTGCTGCTGGTCCGTGGCGGCGGCTCGCTGGAAGATCTGCAGGCTTTCAACGAAGAAGCCGTAGCACGCGCCATAGTTCAGTGCGAAATTCCCGTCGTGAGCGGCATCGGGCATGAAAGCGATGTCACGATTGCTGATTTTGTCGCTGATGTGCGGGCAGCAACACCCTCTGCCGCCGCTGAACTGATCAGCCCGAATCAGGCCGAATGGCTGGCCCGTTTCAGCCAGCTGGAACAGCGCCTGAGCAATGTTATCAGCCGCAGCCTGAACCAGCGGCAACGGCAGTTGGACAGCTTGCAGCAGCGTCTGGAACGACAACACCCCGGACGCCGTCTGCAACAGCAGGCACAGCGGCTGGACGACCTGGAACAGCGCTTGCAACGAGCAATGGCTGCCCGCTTGCGCACGTTAAAGACGCACCAGGCAGGGTTGCAAATTCGCCTGCTAAGCCAGGCGCCGCAGCAACGTATCACATATACACGGCAACGCTGGCAAGGACTGAATCAACGTCTGCAACAGGCCATGGAGCGGCTTATCGAGACAAAACGCCAGGCCTTGTCCAGCCAGGCCCGCGCCCTGCACAATATCAGCCCGCTACAAACCCTGCAGCGGGGCTATGCCATCGTGCGCAAACCGGACGGCTCGCTGATACGTCAAGCCGAACAGGTGCAGGCCGGCGACCCGATCGAGGCCTTGCTGGGCGCGGGCAAGCTTTTATGCACAGTGGACGAATCATACGGGGATAAATCACACCATGACGACTAGGCTACTTTACCTGTTGTGTTTACTGTGCGCCGCACCGGCCCTGCCAGCACTGGAACCGCCGCCGCATAACCCGGTGCCAGGCGGCGTGGCGGTACTGGCCTTGCCGGATGCAGGCGTGGTGCCACCGAGCCTGCACTATCAGGGTCGTCCGGTGATGACCTTGCGGCATCAACAACAGTGGTGGGCGGTAGTGGGCATTGCCCTGGATACCGAACCGGGCTGGCAGCAGCTTGAACAATCACTGAATGGCTATGCGCTGCCACCGGTGTCGTTTCAGGTTCGCGCGAAAGATTATCCGGCCCAGTACATTACCCTGCGCAATAACAATTATGTCGAGCCGGACCCGAAGACCCAGCAGCGGATCGCCCGCGAGGCCCGTTTGCGCGAGCAGGCTTTAAACGCCTGGTCGGACCAGTTGCCGGCCACCCTGCGCTTTATCAAACCGGTTCAGGGCCGTTTCAGCAGCGAGTTCGGCTTGCGCCGCTTTTTCAATAAAAAACCCCGCCGCCCCCACAGTGGACTGGATATCGCCGCACCCCGCGGCACTCCGATTGTTGCGCCAGCGCCTGGTCGAGTCGTGGCGACCGAGCATTTATTTTTTAATGGCAAGACGGTTTTTATCGATCACGGTCAGGGACTGGTAACCATGTTTTGTCATCTGGACCGGATCGATGCACGGCCCGGTCAATATCTGCAAGCAGGCGAATCTCTCGGTGTGGTAGGCAGCACCGGTCGCGTAACCGGCCCGCATCTGCATTGGAGCGTGACCTTGAATGGCAATCTGGTGGAGCCGCGCCTGTTTCTGCGCTGATGGCGACCAGCACTGCCTTTTTGACACGCCCGTGCAGAAAAAACTCAGCCTTTGGGCCGATACGATTGACACCAGCCATTAGCGTTGACCTGACGACCACCAAACACAATACAGCCGCCCCAGGCCGAACTCGCAGCACCCTGATAAAATGCACAAGCCTGGCACTGCTGACCCGCCCCGCGCCCCGTCGCCTGGCGGGCATCGTGGCGATAACCCAGTTGTTTAGCGAGCGTATCCGCTTCATCGAGCCTATCTCCGGTTTGGGCAGCCTGCAGCAACCGGCCGGGCACAGCAAGCGCGCTTAAACCAATAGCACCCAGGCGAATTATTGAACGTCTTTTATCCGTATTACAGTAGTCTTTGCACATAAGTATTCACCTCGGAATTCACACAAAAAAGCACTGTTTTGGACACACGAACCCCTCTCGGACATAACACGATGCCCGAGCGGAATCAGTATGTTGGGATTACAAACCGGCTTACATCAGACGCGCTGTCCGGGCCGGTACAAGATGTCTGGACGCTTACTTGAAGCGATCGTGGGTAAACACCATATCGCCACCCGGCGCTGCACTATGGCAGGCAATGCCGCCCGGTGGATCAACTTTAGCCACTCGCCCGGCCAGCGCCATGCCCTTGGGATTTTTATCCAGCGAGCCATCCGGTAAATATTTGGCCCAGAACCGTCATTATTATCGGGATCATACCCGGGCCGCTTATACATGACCGTCACTGCCGCCAGATATTGTGATGGATTCCGGGTCACATTTTCGACACTGACACCCTCGCCACCATAATTATTTTTGACAATAACCGGACTGGTGACCCCGTTAACGGTGAGCATACCGTCAACATTCTGCAGCACCGCACCGTGCGGATGCTGGCCTGGATAGGCTTTGGTTTCGATCGCCCCCGGTCCGACCAGACGGGCCGACTGCAAGGCCTGCCACAAATCGCCCGCGTAGGCTACCGAGTCCGGACCGCCGAAGGGCATCATCTCATCCTGCATCATCTTGTCACCGGCGCAGGCGCTTACCAGCAAGGCGGCTATACTCATACTCAGAAATGTTTTCCTGTTCGTTTGCATCGTTACTGACTCCCGCTGTAATTATTGTGTCTACTTGGTGAAAACCATGTCGCCGCCAGGTGCTGCGTTATGGCAGGCGATGCAGCCCGCCGGAGGATTCACCTTCGCTACCCGGCCAGCCAGCTGCATACCTTTAGGATTTTTGTCCAGTGAGCCATCCGGTAAATATTTGGCCCAGAACCAGTTACCGTTGTCCGGATCGTAACCCGGGCGCTGGTACATGACGGTCACTGCCGCCAGGAAACGATCCGGATTTTCCGCCACGCTTTGCACGCTGACACCGTCGCCGCCATAGTTGCGTTTGACGATAAGCCGATTGTCCTGCCCTTCCAGATTCAGGCTGGTGTAGATCGTCTGCAACACGGCACCATGCGGATGCTGGCCTGGATAGGCTTTGGACTGGATAGCATTCGACCCGACCAGATTGGCCTGTATTAACGCCTGCCACAGCCGGCTGGCATAAGCGATATCGTCAGGTCCGCCGAAAGGGGGCTGAGCCTGGCTTGCTGATGCAGCCAGCAGCAAAGCCATTGTCAATAGTGCAGGGATTTTCATAGCTTATTCTCCTCATTTGTCATGATTGACCACGGTATAACGGTTAGCCGCGGCCATGAATTTGCACCGCCAGCATCCCGAAAAAACAAAACCCGTCCGTTCATCGCCAACGGCGTTCCCAGCAGTTCCGCCGGATCGGGATAACGCCGGATCAAGGTGCCACTGGACTGCGCCAGCACCACCACAGCACCAAACTCATCCACTGCCAGTAAAGATTCTCCGGCCAGTTGCAGGGCATGCGTTGATAGCGCCTGCTTACTGCGCCACAGTTCGCGCCCGTCCTGTGCCGCACGGGCTATGACAGGACCTTCGAAGGTACGAAAATAAAGGGTCGCACCGCTGACCAGCGGGCTGTGATTGGGGCTGCTGTCCTGCACCCGCCAGCGCAGCGCGCCAGTCGCTACATCAAGTGCCAGTACAGTGCCGGAAAAGGTCGTGATGATGACGTTGCGGGCATCCGCCAGCACGGGATAATGCACAGCTTCTTGAGTCAGCGGGTATTCCCACAAGGTAGCGCCATTAGCAGGGTCCAGCGCCCGCACGACAGGCTCCTGCCCGGCAACGATCAACACATTGGCGGCAATCGCCGGTGCATACACCCAGCCGTCGAACTGGCGTTGCCACAGTAACGAGCCATCACTGAGTGACAACGCCTGCAAATGGCCATTTTCACTGCCGGCGTAGACCCGTTCACCGGCCACACCGGGCGCGAACACGCGACTGCTGCTGCGCCGTTGCCAGCGCAGTTCGCCCGTGGCAGTAGACAAAGCCTGCAAGCCCCGGCTATTGCCCAATAACACGGTGTCACCGCTGACTACCGGCTCCGCCTGACCCCACTCCAGCGGCACCCGCCAGCGTGGCCGCAGCGTCGGCAAATCCAACCGGATAAGTCCCTGATAAGCAAGATAGACGCTGTCGTCCTGCAAAGCAGGATTAGCAGCCTGCGCCAGGCCTGTGGTCAGCAGGCCAAGCAGCAATACCCGGATGAGTTGCAGGCCGGCCCGGTGGTAATGAAACATTGAACAAAGCTGCTCTGTCATGGCGCTTGTCTCGGGTTGAAATTAATCATATGTGTCGTTATGTAGCTATATTCTGCATTTGATGTTGCTTACGCGTACCGCCTGGGGATAGATTCAGATAAATTCAGCATCCGGGCCAAACGGGTATTACCGGAAGAGGCTTTATGTAAGACTTTATGTAAGACTTCATGCAAGGCTTCCTGAAAGTGTTCTGTCAGATTGTCACTCTGGCTGCGCGCTGCGTCGTGTTATCCTGCACGTATTGTCAATCACTCAGATTCAGTCCTTATGTCAGCCGAAAATACCCTCGCCATCGCCCGCCAGACTATCCTGACCCCCACGGGTCTGGATGAAGGGCATTTGCAACAAGCGCTCGACCATCTTCTGGGACATGAGATTCACACCGGCGAGTTATATTTCCAGTTCTCCCGCAGCGAATCCTGGTCACTGGAAGATGGCACGGTCAAGCAAGCCGCGCACAGCATCAGCAAAGGTGTCGGGGTGCGGGCCGTCAGCGGCGATAAAACCGGTTTCGCCTATTCCGAGGAGATCGAATCGCCGGCTCTGCTGAATGCAGCAGCGGCAGCACGCGCCATCGCTTCCACGGTGGCCAGAACGGTCAGGTGCCGGTTCGGCGTCAGTCCAGTCCGGCCTTGTTGTACCGCCCGCTGGATCCCATCGAATCACTCGACGCCGAACAGAAAGTCTCGCTCTTGCAAAAACTGATCGGGCCGCCCGCCAGCTAGACCCGCGTGTTAAAGAAGTGGTAGTCAGTCTGAGCGGCGTTTTCGACACCATTCTGATCGCCCGTGCCGACGGCATGCTGGCGGCCGATGTACGCCCCTGGTGCGGCTGAATGTCAGCGTTATCGCCGATGAGAATGGCCGCCGTGAACAAGGTGGCAGCGGCGGTGGCGGGCGATTTTGACTACGATCATTTTATCTCCGGTGAGCATGCCCAGGGTTATGTTCAGGAGGCGGTCCGACAGGCTTTGCTCAAACTGGAGGCACAGCCTGCACCGGCTGGCACCATGACTGTCGTGCTCGGCCCCGGCTGGCCCGGTGTGCTGCTGCATGAAGCCATAGGTCACGGCCTGGAAGGCGATTTCAATCGCAAAGGCACATCGGCTTTCTCTGACCGGATCGGCCAAAAAGTTGCCTCCGAATTATGCACAGTGGTGGACGACGGCACGCTGCCGGATCGACGCGGCTCATTGAATATCGATGACGAAGGCACGCCCAGCCAGCATACGGTGTTGATTGAAAACGGGATCTTAAAAGGTTATATGCAAGACACCCTGAATGCCCGTCTGATGAACACCAAGGCCACCGGCAACGGTCGCCGCCAGTCTTATGCCCACCTGCCGATGCCGCGCATGACCAATACCTTCATGCTGAACGGCCCGCACGAGCCGGAGGGAAATTATCCGCTCGGTCAAAAGGGTTGTATGCCGTGAACTTCAACGGCGGTCAGGTCGATATCACCAATGGCAAGTTTGTGTTCGCAGCCAGCGAAGCCTATTTAATCGAAGACGGCAAAATTACAGCACCCGTCAAAGGGGCAACACTGATCGGTAACGGCCCGGATGCGCTGACCCGCGTCAGCATGGTCGGCAATGATTTGCAGCTTGATCAAGGCATCGGCACCTGCGGCAAGAATGGTCAAAGGCGTACCGGTCGGTGTAGGTCAGCCCACCTTGCGCATTGACGGTCTGACCGTAGGCGGCACCAAAACCCGAGCCCCGCCTGATCCAGTCCCCATATTTCAGGGTACGCCAGCCATGCAAACAGGTTATCTTTTCCCGTAAACCCATGCCGATCATCCGGATCTGGTGCGACTGGGTAAGCCGCCCAGTACTGGCCGATGGCCGGATCACGCACCGGCCCCGGAAGCGATCCGTTATATCGCCCGGTTCAGAGATATCGATGCGGCCAGAATGCATTTTCACAATGCGCTATCGCGCACTCTGGTCGATATCGATAGCGGGCTGTACCGCGTCCCGCTGGCAGACGCTATAGCGACTATCGAAGCCTCGGACCTGCGGCATGAACGAATCTGGCTGGACCCGGATTTGCCCGCCAGTACGCTACAGCAGGTGCAGGCGCTCATCACAGTCGCCGCCGCCGCCAGGATCGCAGCAGACGAATCTGGAACGGCATCGGCCTGCTGGCACTGCTGTGGCTGCTTTTCAACGCACTGAGCAGTTTGCATTAGCAGCTTGCTGCGTAGCAACATCAGCCCCGGAATCCAGATCTTCGCAGCGTCACAATCTTCAATACACTCATACGAACACTATCCAACCAACAGGAGATCATTATGCGTTATCGCCCATTGGGTCAATCCGGCATCCAAACCTCAGTCGTGGCATTCGGTGCCTGGGCTATCGGCGGCTGGCGCTGGGGTGGCACTGACGCGCAGGCATCCGTGCAGGCTATCCAGGCTGGCCTGGATGCCGGCATCAATTTTATCGACACCGCAGCAGTGTATGGTTTCGGCCTGTCCGAAGAGCTGGTCGGTCAGGCTATTAAAGACCGGCCACGCGATCAGATTGTCATCGCCACCAAATGCGGTCTGCGCTGGGATATCGAAACCTCACCCTGCATGCCAGTTCGGACGGTGAATATAAAAATTTACCGCACCCTGCAGCCCGAATCGATTCGCTGGGAAGTCGAACAAAGTCTGCGCCGACTGGGCACCGATTACATTGATCTGTACCAACCGCACTGGCTGGACCCGGTCACACCAAACAGCGAGGCCATGGGCGCATTAATGGATTTAAAGGCGGAAGGCAAAATCCTGGCGATTGGCGTATGCAATGCCGGCGTCGATGCACTGGCTGAGTTCCGCGCCGTAGGGCCGTTGGACAGCGATCAGGAACGTTACAATATGCTGGAGCGGGAACGGGAGCTGGATAATCTGCCCTACTGCCAGGAGCACGGTCTGGCATTTCTGGCCTATTCGCCAATGGCACAAGGTCTGCTGACCGGTAAAATCGGCCCGGAGCGGACCTTCCCGTCGGACGATATCCGCCACGGCAATCCCAAATTCAGCCCGGAAAACCGGCAGCGGGTCGCCGCCCTGCTCGCCCAACTGCAACCTATCGCGGATGCCAAACAAATCAGGATCGAGCATCTGACCCTGGCCTGGACACTGGAACAGCCGGGCATGAGCCATGTCCTGGTCGGCGCCCGCAACCCTGAGCAGGCACGCAATAATGCGCTGGCCGGGGTGGTGGAATTCGATGCGACGGAACGGGCCGAAATCGATCACATTGTGAATCGTTTTGCGGGCTTGGACCTTACTTAAGTCACTGATTCAAAATCTAGTGCTGCCGCTCGGGACAGTCTGGCTTTATGGGTTGCCGATGCCATCATAACCTGATCAAGTTACGTAGCCTGAATGCAGCATGGAGAGGAATCTGAGACTATGAAGCGAGTTTATCCCGGATGCCATCTCATTCCATCCGGGCTACTTGCTGTCATTTCTTCAAAAATAAACACACCGTTTGGCATGCTCTCTCCATTTCAAAGCTTAACGCTTCAATAAGCGGCAGCTGGAGGGAAGCGAAGCGTAGTGCAGGCTATCCGGCACCGAAGGCACGAAGTTGATTGATTTGTTATAAAGCTGTTTGCACAAAGTGCTCAATCTCGTTTGCCAGGTTATACATATTGCTGAATGTGTGATGTACACCAGCCTCAAGGAGTATTTTTTCGTCCATTAGCTCAGTGTATCCGAATACCGTCATACCTGCGGAAACACCACCCGCTACACCCAATGGACTATCCTCGATAACCAAGCACTTTGATGGATTAAGAACCCCCATTTTACTTGCAGCATGTAGATAAATATCTGGGAACGGCTTTCCACGTTCAACCTCTGATGTGCTATAAAGTCTACCTTCAAAGTACTGAAGTAATTTTGTTTTACCTAAAGTAATTTGCATTTTTTCATGAGACCCACTCGATGCAACACAAAACGGCATAGATATTTCAGTTATAGCTTTTTCTATGCCTGAAACAGCGACAACTGAAGTAGAGAGTGCGTAGTTTATTTCGTCTTTATAGCGTTGTTCCAAGTGACGAGGTGGTTCTTCCCCAAGCATGTCTTTAATGATAGCCATACATTGACTTGAAGAATGGCCAACGAATGTCTGAAACATATCATCCAGACTGAAATCGAAACCACATTCCTCGTTAAGAACTCTTGCAAATACTTCATTTGCAATCCTTTCACTATCAACCAGAACGCCATCACAATCGAATATTACTAGTTCAAAATGGCTCATATAATACGGGAAACCTTATAACGCAAAGTTAACCCGCGCTTGACGGCAACTGACCGAAGTGGCAGCGCGGTTAAGCGTCGGGTTCAACGACTTATTGGACGTATTCGCTATTGAATAGTTACCCGACGGCTATTTTCCCAAAGCCGTCTTATAGCGAACGATGTTCTGCTCGGACCAGTAATCCGACCTTTTGTAATATTCATCGACTACCGATCGCTCGCGCGCCAAATTCACCCAGGGCTGCTTTGTTGAAGTGAATATATGTATATCCGGAGGAAATGTCTGGGGATTATCTAGCGTTCCTATTCGTAC
The DNA here is from genome assembly GCA_041396125.1 of Gammaproteobacteria bacterium. Classification (GTDB taxonomy): domain Bacteria; phylum Pseudomonadota; class Gammaproteobacteria; order Competibacterales; family Competibacteraceae; genus JAWKZG01. The sequence goes on from JAWKZG010000017.1 coordinate 119,439, forward strand.
GAAATGTACTGCATCTTTCGCCACGCTGTAATTGCTCCACAACGCTATATGGCAGATTGAGCACTGAGTAATCCGTTGCCCACCGCCACTGTTAGACGGCGTTTCTATTACTTCTGTTTTTCCCTTAAGCAATTTAACTTCAGTTGCTTCAATTAATCCGTTCACCGCAAAAGCCGAACCCGACTCTCTTTGGCACCAGCTACAATGACAACAATGCACAATCATCGGCTCGCGCAACAGCTCGTATCGGACTTCGCCACAGGTGCAGCCACCTTGGTGTCTCGCCATTATCTTGCCTAAACCGTTCCAGTTAACTCAGATATTTCAAACACGCCCAGCTCGGGATTTGACGAGCAGGTTCTACGCAATTATAGCGCGTAGCGCTAATAATAAAGCAGGTTCTGTCAGGGTCGAACAGCTCGGTTCGAGCCGTACAGCGGCTACCACCGGGCAGTAACGGCGGATGAGGTATCCATAACTATCAATGCTTTGATTCCGCTTCAGCGACTGCTGAATCCATTCTCTTAGCTAGCTCTTCTGGCGCTGAGGCTTTCTCACTGCGGCCTTTATACAATCCAAGGAGCATATCCAAGAAATCCCGTCCAAAGAATCGGGCCACGGGTACAGCATAGAAATTAACACTCGAGGTAACGCGATAATGTGCGATAACTTCGAGGCGGGTTACAGACTCTGACAGTGCATAGAGATTAAAGGTGGTGTCTCTGAGGTTAAAGTATCGTCCCCCGATCTCAACATGTTCATCCATTGAGCCTGCGGGGAAAGAACCCTCGTCAAACTGGTAACTCCATGTGATCGATTTATTTTCGATCTGTTCCGAGACTCTGCCCTTAAAGTGGACACCCTTTTCCCATGTGGAATATCGAATGATATCGTTGCCAGAGACGCGATTTACCCCTTCTATGGGTTTCGGAACGCCGATCAGATGAGCAAAACTAAACGGGAGTTCCGTTGGGCTTATCGCGCGCGCATCGATAATCTGATTCCAAATGACGCTCGCTGATGCATTAATCTCAATCGCTCTGCGGATTTCTTCTTCGTTGTTATCGAGTGAACCCTGTCCTTCTCCGATAATGACTAATAAGGGAAGGAGCGCCGTGGCTTTTAAGGTCACTGAATTGCGTTTAACTATTTTTAATGAATAGCGCATAGCCAAGCCACCGATACTGCCGCAAGCGAGAAACAGCGGCGTCATCAAGGCAATGCAGATAGAACCTTCAAGCAAAGTAATCGCACAACCGAGCATCATCAAGGCAATAGCCGCCCACGGCGCGATAATGCAATACGAAAGCTTCGGGTCGTTATGCCGTGCCCCGTATACCGTCAGGCCACCGATCACAAGCGGGGTTACGATCAAAAACGCAACCGACATTACGCCCTGGAAGAATTCTGGCAACATATCGAAGAACACCCGGAGGAATATTCCGTATGCCGCGCCAGCAGCTACCCACGGCAGCCATCCGAACTCAGAACGCTTGTGTGATTGGCTTTCTGAACCAGATGGCATAGTTATCGTACCTCTCGTGCTATCGATATAGCTGTATCAAAGTCATTTACGAAGAATCACAGCACTACGCTGTAACTGTGCACGGTCAAATTCGGACCACCCAGACGCTGCCTCATTCTTGTGCAGCGAAATTGCGAATTAACCGACAGGTTCTGCGGGATTATTGCGCGTAGCGCTGAAAATAGAGCAGGTTTAACCGGGTCAGCATAGTACCACGCCCCGTGACGGCTAAGCGTGAGCACATCCGCTGCAACGGCTTGTATACGGCAGCTTGAGCTGGCAGCTCTAAACCGTTTCCATGGCGAGCCGAACGAGCTGTCGGTGGCCAATCTGAAAAACTTCTCGGCCGCCGCACGCGATCTTCACACCGTGCAACCGGCGGTCAGTCGTCAGGTTGCGGATCTCGAGAGTGAACTCGGGGTGAGCCTCTTCCGGCGCAGCACCCGGAAGGTAAAATTAGTCGATCACCACCGAGTTGCACTATCGATCGGAGCGCGTCCAGCCTTTTTGGTGACTTCTTCATCTGAAAGCTCATGCCCTTCCCAGACGATAACTCTTCTTGCTCCGGCTCCAGCAGCCAACTCCAGTAGGACTCGTTCTTCGACTTCGCTCAAGCCCTTCTCAACTTTTTCCATCGGCTGGATGACCACGATTGGATTTGGAGAAAACCACCTGTTTTGGTGCAATTGCTTCATTGCACGCTTCAGAACATTTTCCGCTATGGAAAACGTTCCTACGAGCAATCGCTCCGTAGCGAACGACTCGTTGCTTACCGCTATCTCGGACTTTCCCGACTCGATATGTTTTAGCTCAAATCGATTTGAAAAGACTTTCACATAAACCGTATTCGCAAAAAGCTTCTCGATCATTTTTACGCATAACATCATGTATAAGCAGTACTTACGGCCGACGCACGCTCTGAGATGCTCATGGTTATGTGCTGGCCGCAAGTGTCGGTTTTATGCAACCGTTAGGCCTGCACATTGAAAGCCTTGGTTCGTAAATTTTGCGCAATCTGATCCAGATGTGTATCCCAAGTGCCACAGCAACCGCCAAAAATATCCATGTGCGGGTATCGCTCAGCCAAACTTGCTACTTGCTGACCCAGCTCTACCGGATTTCCATCCTCAAGATGACCAATCTTGCAAAGGCTAATCTTATCCATCACAGAAGCGTTCGGTCTTACTCCACGCACTCTGAGTATCCAGTCTGCGTTATCCAAGGCTGGTTCGTACTCCAGTGGATGAACGCAGTTGACCATATAAAATGCAGTTGATGATCCGGTCGCAGCATCAATAGTATCAATAGCTTCTGATAGTGATGGA
>JAWKZG010000018.1:0-121190 GCA_041396125.1 Gammaproteobacteria bacterium
GTAGGCGGCGGGCGCTTTCAGCAGGCGTTGCCGGGCACCATCGGCTTTGATTAGCAGCAGTTCAAAGCGGGCGCGCTGCTGAATGCTGTCGAGCGCTTCCAGGGAGACGCCGGTAACGCGGTAATCAGTTTGCGAGGGATGGGCAAAAGCGACCAGCCGGTGACGCTGCGCGGCGCTGACAACCTGCTCGATTAATTGCTCGGGCGGTGCGATAACGCGGGTTCCCGGCAATGAGCGCGGGAACGGTGGCAGATGCACCGTGGTGGTAATCCCGATGCGACCCGAAAAACGCTGTGCCAGCGCGTACAAGGTGGTTTTCTTGCCGCCCGCGCCGACCAGGCAAACGATACCGCCCTGGATCTGCAGGCTGTCCAGGAGATCGTTTTCGGATACGGTAGCAAGATCAGACTGAGTGTTGTAAGAGTGCATTAATATGCAAATTTTCCAAATTTTATATTTTAGGGAATATATGCTTATTATCACATATATGGTGATATCTGTTTTAGTCCTATCAAATCAGTCCTGCTGAATAAGCCCGTTAAAAAATGCCTCATTATTATTAAACTACTCATTTAAACCACTGACTTTAGATCCGTCGTTCCGGCTAAACGATGGCGATTCGGGAAGCGCTCTGACCATAGCCATGGCCATGCCTCGATCTATGACTATGGTAGCAGAGCATCATCGCCGGATTTTGTGAAGCTTGCGCGCAGGTTCAGCCTTGGCGTATCTTCCAGAATTAATTTTATACCTGATCTAATTTCTATAAGGGGAGGATTCATGTCCGATACCGTTAAATACCTGCTTGGCGAGGAAGATATTCCAAAATTCTGGTACAACATTGCCGCTGATCTGCCCGAGCCCATGGCACCGGTCCTGCACCCCGGCACCCAGCAGCCGATTGGGCCGGATGATCTGGCACCCTTGTTTCCGAAAGCCGTGATCGAGCAGGAAGTCAGTCAGGAACGCGATATCGAAATCCCCGAACCGGTACGGCAGATTTTGCGCCAGTGGCGACCATCGCCATTATACCGGGCGCGTCGGCTGGAGCAGGCACTGGATACCCCGGCCAAGATTTACTACAAATATGAAGGCGTCAGCCCGGCCGGCAGCCACAAACCGAATACCGCTATTGCGCAGGCGTTCTATGCCAAACAGGAAGGCGTCAAACGCCTGACCACCGAAACCGGTGCCGGCCAGTGGGGCTCGTCCCTGTCGCTGGCGGGGGCGTTTTTCGGACTGGAAATCGAAGTCTTCATGGTCAAGGTGAGTTTCCAGCAAAAACCTTACCGGCGCGCGTTCATGGAAAGTTTTGGTGCCAGCTGCATTGCCAGTCCCTCAGAGATGACCGAGGCTGGTCGCGCTATTCTGGCTGAACACCCGGACAGCACCGGCAGCCTGGGGATCGCCATATCGGAAGCCGTCGAGCGTGCGGTGCAGCGCGATGACACCAAATACGCCCTGGGCAGTGTGTTGAATCATGTTCTGCTGCACCAGACCGTGATCGGCTTGGAAGCGATCAAGCAACTGGAACTGGCCGGCGACGAGCCGGATATTATCGTTGGTTGCACCGGTGGTGGCAGTAACTTCGCGGGGATCGCGTTTCCGTTTATTGGACGGATACTGCGTGGTGGTTCCGGGCCGGAAATTATTGCTGTCGAGCCGGCTAACTGCCCGACCCTGACCAAAGGCAAATACGCTTATGATTTTGGCGATACCGGCCATCTGACCCCGCTGGTTAAAATGCACACGCTGGGCAGCACCTTTGTACCGCCGGGTTTTCATGCCGGTGGTTTGCGCTATCATGGCATGGCGCCGCTGGTCAGCCATCTGGCGCAAATGGGCCAGATCAAGCCCCGTTCCTATAAGCAGCTGGAGTGCTTTGAAGCCGGACTGCAGTTTGCCCGTGCCGAGGGTATCCTGCCGGCTCCGGAAGCGAATCACGCCGTCAGAGGCGCGATTCACGAAGCGCTGCGCTGCAAGGAAGAGGGTGTCGGTCGCACTATTTTGTTCAATCTGTGCGGGCATGGCAATTTCGATATGCAGGCTTATATGGATTATGCGGCCGGCAAACTGCAGGATCAGGCTTACGATGATGCCGAACTGGCTATGGCTCTGGCCGGTTTGCCTTCGGTAGCCTGAGCCGGCAACAGGCTGAAATAGTAAGTATTCGTGCAAGACTCCGGCAGCTCCGGAGTCCTGTCGATACAGATTCGAATAGCTACAGAATTCCGATAATCTGCCGAAGAATGCTCTAACGTTTAATTTAGCAGTTAGCAGAGGACTTCAATGGAAAGTGATCGCGCGTTTAGATACATTTTTGAACTGGCGGAAATGCTGGTCAAGCAGGAAGGGTCTGATTTGTTTATCACTGCCGGCAGCTCGCCCGGCCTGAAAATCAAAGGTGTGATCAAACGGGTAGGCAACACCCCGCTGACCGGTGAGCAGGCAGATTTTCTGGTGCGCTCGATCATGAGCGACAAACAGGCCAAAATGTTTGATGAAAGCAGCGAAGCCAACTTTGCCCTGCATTTCAAGGATATGGCCCGCTTCCGGGTGAGTGCGTTCAAACAGCGCGGTACCAGCGGCATGGTGCTGCGTCTGATCCGTTCGCATATTCCCTCGTTTGAGGAATTGCACCTGCCGCCCATGCTGCGTGAGTTGGCGATGACCAAGCGCGGTCTGATTCTGTTTGTCGGTGCTACCGGGGCAGGTAAAACCACCTCACTGGCCGCTATGATCGATTATCGCAATGCGAGTGCCCCCGGTCATATCATAACCATCGAAGACCCTATCGAATTTTTTCACCATCATAAACAATGCATTATTAATCAGCGCGAAGTCGGGGCGGATACCAATTCATATCATATCGCCCTGAAAAATACCTTGCGGCAGGCACCGGATGTCATTCTCATCGGTGAGGTGCGCGACCGTGAAGCAATGGAGCAGGCTATAGCGTTCGCTGAAACCGGCCATCTGGTGTTGACCACCTTGCACGCCAATAACGCCGACCAGGCATTTGACCGCATTCTGAACTTTTTCCCGGACGAAAAACGTGCGCAGCTGTTGATGGAGTTATCGTTCAATATGCGGGCCTTCATATCGCAGCGACTGGTGCCGCGCAGTGATGTCGAAGGCCTGATTCCGGCGGTGGAAGTGCTGGTGAATACACCGCTGGTATCCGAACTGATTTTCCAGGGACGCATCCGGGAAATCAAAGAAGCCATGTCACGCGCTAACGAAGAAGGACTGATTACCTTTGATCAGTCTCTGTTCCGGCTGTACGAGGAGCAATTCATCGATTATCAGACTGCATTGCGGCATGCTGATTCGGTCAATAACCTGCGCCTGATGATCAAACTGAAAAGCAAACATGCAGCTCCTCCAGAACTTTCCGACACCATGGCGAAAGTCGATATTGACCGTAGTGGGGATGATGAAATGTACGGTATCGGGCATGTTGCCGCGCCACGCCAGCGCGGGTAGTAAGCAGAGAAACTCTGCGCTTGCGACAATGTCGTCGCAAGCGCTAGTGATTTGCGCTCACTGGCGAAAAACGCAAGTTTGGAACTCCACTTAAACGTACAAGTCGTTTTCTCACGCCGGCAGTGTGTTATCCGGCCGGTTTAGTCTTACAGTCATGTGCATGAATTATCGTTTGATGTTCACCCGGCGCGACAGCGCTGTCTCACCGTCTTGCCCGGTGCGCCGACAAGGCTCTGGCCTGTCAGGACCCAGGTTCTTGTTTGATGCTTGTCAATATTGTGACCGGGGCACGTGAGCACACACCAGCAAATCGCTCATACGGCCTTTCCAGTGCCGTGGCGGCGCATCGCCAACCCTGCTAACTGGCCGCTGCTGCTGGGCCTCGGGTTGTTGCGCCTGCTGACCTTACTGCCAGTGAGTGCACAGCAGGTATTGGGGGCGTGGCTGGGGCGCGGCTTTGAGCTGCTGGGTACCCGTCGCCGGCATGTGGTGGAGACCAATCTGCGGCTGTGTTTCCCGCATCTGGACAGCCAGCAACGCCGACGTCTGCAGCATGATCATTTCGCCGCCTTGGGCTGCGGTTTACTGGAAACGGCACTGGCCTGGTGGGGCAGTGATGCGCGGCTGCGCAAACTGGTTACGGTAGAGGGGCTGGAACATCTGGCGCAGGCGCAGGCCAGCGGACGCGGGGTTATGCTGCTGACAGCCCATTTCACCCATCTGGAACTCGGTGCCCGGTTTATGACGCAGCTGCACTCGTTTCATGCTATGTACCGGCCTCACCGCAACCCCTTGTACCAGGACATGATGCGCTATTACCGGGAGCGCCGTTCAGGCCAGCGTGCCATTCCGCAAAACGATATCCGGGCGACAATACGGGCTTTACGTCGTGGTGATACGGTCTGGTATGCGCCCGATCATAATTACGGCCGGCAAAGCATTTTTGTGCCGTTTTTCGGGGTTCCTGCCTACACCATTACGGCTACCGCCCGCCTGGCTGAAATGAGTAATGCGCAGGTAGTGCCGTATTACCCGATCCGTGAGCCCGATGGCCGTTACCGGCTGGTCATAGAGCCGGCTCTGACGCAGTTTCCGAGCGATGATCTCGAAGCGGATACTGTCCGTGTCAATCAGCTGATAGAGCGCTGGGTGCAGCAGGCACCGGAACAATACTACTGGGTGCACCGGCGCTTCAAAACCCGCCCGCCGGGACAACCCAGGCTGTATTAGAGCACAGCCTCAGTCAGCAAATCCGATAGCAACAGATAATAGGACGCTAGGGTTCGATAGGGGTATCGGGATCATTGCCCCATTCCGACCAGGAGCCGACATAGCCCCGGATACGGGGAAACCCCAGGTGCTTCAATACCCAGTAACTGTGAGCGGAACGATGATGGGTCTGACAATAAGTGACGATTTCCTGCTCCTGCCGCAAGCCCAGAGTGCTCAGCAGGCCGCGCAGTTCGCTATCCGGTTTGAAACGCAGATGATTGCCGCTGTCGATGCAATTGAGCCAGTTTAAATTGACTGCACCGGGGATGTGTCCGCCGCGCTCGGCGCGTACATCGAGGCCGGCATATTCCGCCGCTGAGCGGGCATCCAGCAGGACAAAATCCGCTTCACCCAGGCGGCTCAGAATATAGTCCTTGTCTGCCATGGCCGCTGGATTAGCAAGCCGGGCCTGATACGAGCTGCGAGTCGGGCTAACCGGACCACTGGCCAGCGGCAATCCGGCGTTTTCCCAGGCGCTGAGACCGCCGTTCAGAAGCGATAAACCGGTATGTCCCAGCACATCCAGCGTCCACAATAAACGGGCCGCCCGACCACCCTGTTCACTGTCGTAGGCAATCACATGCCGCTCCGGCGTCAGACCGATAGCAGACAAAACATCGCTTAATTGTGCCTCATCCGGCAGCATGCCGCCGACCGGTGGCATGGGCTTGACGATATGTCCGTAAGGCAGGTTGACCGCAGCGGGAATATGCCGTTCGGCAAAGTGCTCGGGGTTGCTCATATCGATGATTAACAGCGTGCTGTCCTCGTGCTGAAGATGCAGTTGCGCCGGTTCAAGCAGCAGCGGTAGCAAAGTCATAGGGGCTTCCTTATGCATAGTGCGGTGGGCTGTCGTGCAGACAGATCACCGAATCGGGTGGAAAAATCAGTATTATTGTGCGCTGTTTACATAATCACAACTGGCACAATCGTATGACGAGGAAATCTCTGCTTTGGCCGACACCGAATTCAACCTGATAGATCGTTATTTCTCTGCCCTGAGTTCGCCGCGACATGATGTCGTGCTGGGGATCGGCGATGACTGCGCGTTACTTAAACCAGCGCCCGACAAACTGCTGGCTGTCAGCATGGATACGCTGGTCAGCGGGGTGCATTTTCTACCCGATACCGACCCGGTTGCGCTGGGCCATAAAGCGCTGGCTGTCAATCTAAGTGATCTTGCCGCGATGGGGGCAGCGCCGGCCTGGGCCAGTCTGGCGCTGACGTTGCCACAGATCGATGAGGCCTGGCTGGCGGGATTCAGCGAAGGATTTGGCGCGCTGGCGCGACAGCATGGAGTGCAATTGATCGGTGGCGATACGACCCATGGTCCGCTGGCTATCACTGTGCAGGTGCAGGGCTGGGTGGTGGCAACACACGCTGTGCCGATCGGGCGCACAGGTGGGCGATGCCATTTTTGTCACCGGTACGCCCGGCGATGCAGCTTTGGGACTGGCGCTACTGCAGCAAGACCCCAAACAAGCATCGCTTTGTCGTGCGGCGGAACCTTTCCGTGCGGTTTTGTGCCGCCGGCTGGAGCGACCCACAGCGAGAATTGCACAGGGTTTGGACATAGCCGGGCTGGCCCGCGCCGCGATTGATGTTTCCGATGGTCTGGCACAGGATTTAGGGCATATTTTGCAGCAAAGCGAGGTGGGGGCGGATCTCTGGGTGGAACGCTTGCCGTTATCCGCTGCATTGAACGCGTTGCCGCAGCGTGCCGACGCGCTGGCGCTGGCCTTGAGCGGTGGCGATGACTACGAGCTCTGTTTTACTGTCCCGCCGGCGCAGTGTGCTGAACTAAAGCGGCGCGCAGCTGCCTGGGATTGCGCCTGTACCGAAATCGGCCGTATTCGTGCTGAACCCGGATTGCGCTGCCTGTGGGACGATGGCTCGCCATTTCTGTTAGAGTCTGCAGGCTATGAACACTTCCGCTAAACCATTGGTTGTTAAACCCGTAACCCTGCTGACAGACCCCGGTCATTTTCTGGCGCTGGGGTTTGGCAGCGGCTGCGCACCAGTCGCACCGGGCACGTTCGGAACGCTGGCTGCGCTGCCGTTGTGCTGGCTGGCCTTGCATCTGTCGCCTGCGCTGTATGCGGGTTTGACGCTGTTGCTGGCTTTGCTGGGAGTGTACCTGTGCGGGCGTACTGCGCAGGCCTTGGGCGGGCATGATCATCCGGCCATTGTGTGGGACGAACTGGTCGGCATTTTTCTGACCATGCTGGGCGCACCCAAAGAATGGTATTGGCTGCTGCTGGGATTTGTCTTGTTTCGTTTTTTCGATATTTTGAAACCCTGGCCGGTCAGCGTTGCCGATCAATCCCTGGAAGGCGGATTCGGCATTATGGCTGATGATATCCTGGCCGCTGCTTACGCCTGGCTGGTATTGCAATTGATTTCATACGGTCTGACAAACCTGATAGGAGCATGAAGGTGCAACGAGAATTACTCAATATGTTGCGTAAGACGCTGGGCAGTGAGCTGAGCAAGCGCAAGCGGCGTAAAAGCAGCAGTGTCATTGTGGTTATTGTTCTGAGTGTCGCGATTTTTTTCATTGATCAATGGTTGCGTGAACCCGCTATGCCCACGCCCAATCCCGGTACCGATCTCAGTTGCGAGGTCCGTGACGTCTATGACGGCGACACCGTGACCGCCGGTTGCGAGGCGGGCAAGCTGAAAATCCGGGTATGGGGGATCGATGCACCGGAGAAAAAGCAGAAACCCTGGGGTGACCAGTCGCAGGAATATCTTGAAAAACTGGTTGATGGCAAAACAGTACAGGTGCAGGTGACCGATACGGATCGCTATGGCCGTTCGGTGGCGCGCTTGTTCGTGGCCGGGCAGGATGCCGGTCTGCAGATGGTGCGTGAGGGTTATGCGATAGTCTACGAACAATACAATGACTCACAAGGGTATCGCGATGCCCAGGCCGAGGCGCAGCGCGCCAAACTGGGGGTCTGGTCACAGCCGGGGGATCAGCAGGATCCAGCTGCCTGGCGACGCCTGAATTCGCGCTGAAAATTGCCTGCAATACGGAGGCGGCAAGCGCATGCAAAACGGGATGGGACAACATGACGGCAAGCGCTGAGTCCCAGCCCCCTGCCAGCGTGCAACTGGTGGCGGATGTTGTACAGTGCGCCGGTGTCTGGCGGGTAATACATCTGCGCCAGCTGGCTTTGTCCCTGCAGCAGCTGGACTGGCCCGATGGTGCTATTGTTTTTGATGGCAGCGCCATTACCGAGTTGGACACCAGCGGGGCTTTATTGCTGTTGCAAACAGCCACTGCGCTGGAGCAGCAAGGGCATCAGGTGCATTTTCGCAGCTGGCAGCAAGCGCATTTTGAACTGCTTCGGCTGGTGCGCCAGCGGCGCGCCAGTATGGGAGAAAAACCTGCGCCGGCAGCACCTCTGAACTGGCTGGCGCGGCTGGGAAAAACCAGTCTGGAGCATGCCCGCAACGGACTGGAGTTTCTGGCTTTTACCGGCGAGATTACCCTGGTTTTGCTGCGCGTGCTGCTGCAACCGGCGCGGTTGCGCTGGCGCGCCCTGTTCGCCATTATCGAAGCTGCCGGGGTGAACGCCCTGCCTATTCTGGCGTTGCTGTCATTTCTGATGGGGGTGGTGATCGCCTATCAGGGGGGGCTGCAATTAAAAAGTTATGGGGCCAATATATTTATCGTGGAACTGGTCACCCTGACCATGCTGCGCGAACTGGCACCGCTGGTCACTGCTATCATTGTCGCCGGGCGTACCGGCTCGGCATTCACGGCAGAAATCGGTACCATGCAGGTGACCGAGGAAATCGACGCCCTGCGCACGATCGGTATCGCCCCCATAGAAATCCTGGTGCTGCCGAAACTGCTCGGGCTGGTGCTGGCCTTACCGTTATTGACCTTGTTTGCCGATGCTGCCAGCGTGCTGGGCGGGATGGTGATGGCCTATTTTTTACTGGATGTGAGTTTCCGTGATTTTGCGCTGCGGATTCCGGAAGCCGTCTCTGTCACTTCACTCCTGATCGGGGTTGGCAAGGCACCGGTATTTGCGGCGCTGATCGCGCTGGTGGGGTGTTATCAGGGCTTTCATGTAAGCGGTGGCGCTGATAGCGTGGGGCGACAAACCACGGTCAGTGTGGTGCAGGCGATTTTTCTGGTCATCGTCGCTGACGCGGTATTTTCAGTTTTGTTTGGAATGCTCGGAATATGAGTTCGACAGGCGCTCCGATCGTGATTGAAATCACGGGCCTGAAGAACCAGTTTGGTTCGCTGGTCATTCATGAAAACCTGGATATGCAGGTGCAGCAGGGTGAGGTCGTTGCACTGGTAGGCGGTTCCGGCTCGGGTAAAACCACGCTGCTGCGCGCCATTATCATGCTGCTGCAACCCACCGCAGGTTCCATCCGACTGTTCGGGCAGGAAATCATCGGTCTCAGTCAGCGCGAAGCTGATCCCTTGAGACGGCGGTTTGGCATGATGTTCCAGCAGGGTGCTCTGTTCAGTTCACTGACCGTCAAGGAAAATATCATGGTGCCTATGCTTGAGCACACTGATCTGCCAGCAGATCTGATGGGTGATCTGGCCGAGCTGAAAATCGCCCTGGCCGGTCTGCCGGCACATGCTATTGATAAATATCCGGGCGAACTGAGCGGCGGTATGTTAAAACGCGCGGCTCTGGCCCGCGCGCTGGCCCTGGACCCGGATTTATTATTCCTGGATGAACCTACCGCCGGGCTGGATCCGGTTGCTGCCGGTGCGCTGGATGAACTGGTATTACAACTTAAGCAATCGCTGGGATTGACCGTAATGATGGTCACGCACGATCTCGATTCACTCTGGCATACGACTGACCGGGTAGCGTTCCTGGGTGAAAAACGGGTACTCGCCTTTGCGCCGATGCAGGAGCTGATCCAGGTTGAACATCCGTTGATCCAGGATTATTTTCAGGGCCCGCGGGCGCGGGCGGCGCAGTCTTCATGGAACCCGCAGGCTTAAGCGCATGGAATCCAAAGTCAGTTACACCCTAGTCGGCCTGTTTGTGATTGTGCTTGGCCTGGCGCTGGTCGGTGCCATACTGTGGCTCACAGTCGGTGCCCAGGATAAAGCCTTCGATACCTATGTTGTGTATGTGGAGGAATCCGTTGCAGGCTTGAGTCCCAAAGCGACGGTACGCTACCGGGGTGTCGATGTGGGGCAGGTGCGCTCCATACAGATCGATCCACAGCGGCCGGAACGGGTCGAACTGTTACTGGATATCGAACGCGGTACACCCATCCGGCAGGATACTGTCGCTACACTGGTTGTGCAGGGGCTGACCGGTCTGGCTACGGTCGAGCTGAGCAGTGGCGACCGTCTTGCGCCCCCGCTGAGCAAACCGGAAGGGGCCCCGTATCCGGTCATTGCCAGTGCCCCGTCCCTGATCAAGCGCCTGGACGATGCATTCACTGATGCTATGAGCAAACTGGATCGCCTGTCGGGCGACCTGGCTGTCCTTTTGCGACCAGAGAATCAGCTTGCAGTCACCGCTATTCTGGGCAATCTGAGTGCTATAACCGGGCAACTGGCCGGTGGTGGTGACAATATCGCGGCCATGCTGGACAATTTAAAGGCGTTCAGCGAGATATTGATCGAACATGGCGATGATATTGGTCAGGCCTTGCAGGCTGCGCAAGAAACTCTTACCAGCAGCGCCAAAGCGGGTGCCGGGCTTAATGATTTGCTGACCCAGATCGGTGACAGCGCCGGCGCGGTGCAGCAGATGGCCAACACGATCAGTGCGACTAGTGTCTCGCTGAATACCGCTGTGCTGGATACCCGCCGTGACCTGCAGCAGCTGACGGCACGTACTACCCCGGAACTGAATGCTTTGTTATTGGAGTTGAGCCGCTTGACCAATACGATTCAACGCTTTGCCCAGGAACTTGATCGTAACCCGCAGATCCTGCTGTTTGGCAAACCGGGTGCCCGTCCCGGGCCGGGTGAAGGGCGCAACCGATGAGCCGCTGTTTTACTGTACTGGGAATGGGTCTGCTGCTGCTTGCAATAGCCGCTTGCGGTGTTATCCCGAAACCGGTGGAACAGCAGATTTATGTGTTGCAGGCGCAAGCCGTGCCGCCGCAGGCGGACAGTCCCGGCAATCGCGTACTTATGATCGCCCAGGTGCGTGCCGAAGCTGGCTACGACACCCGCCAGATAGCGTATTCCGATGTGCCTTTTACGCTTAACTATTACAGCCGCAGCGAGTGGGCCGACGAACCGGCCCGATTGATTACGCCGTTGCTGGCGACAGTCATTGCGCAAACCTCTGCCTATCGCGCTGTACTGACCCAGCCGACACCGGTACTGGCAGATCGGCGGCTGGATGTGGAGTTATTGCGTTTGCAGCAGGATTTCCTGGCGCAACCCAGTCAGTTGCATCTCAGTTTACGCGCCAGTCTAAGCGATGCCGGCAGCAATAGTCTGATTGCCAGCCGGTTGTTCGAGATACGCGAGCCGGCCCCCTCGGAAGATGCCTACGGTGGTGTTCAGGCTGCCAATCAGGCCTTGTCCAAGGTGCTGGGCGAACTGGCAGCCTGGCTGTTGGCGCAGGAACGTCCATAACCCGTTCGCTGTGCTGGACTCTGTGTAAAAGTGCGCGGCCTGCAAGGCGCGGCCTGCAAGGCCAGGCCGGTATTTTTGAAACAGCCCCTTTCGTCTATTGGCTAAGATAGCGGATACAGCCATTCAGGGTGCCGAGCTGATAATAATCCTCTTCGGGAATACTGCGCTGCAGTGCTTTGCCCAGTGCCGATACGAAATTCACAAAATCCATGGAATCGATCTCGAACTGATCATGGAAGGTAACATCCGCTTCGATGGTCTCGACATCGGCTTCCGGCGCGATGGCACGCAAGGATTCCAACACCGCTGTTTTGATATCACTTTCTGTCATTGTTCAGGCCTCGCAAAAAAATCATTTTGGAGCATTGTCAGAATCCGGTTCCGATGTTTCAAGTGTCGACAGATCACCTTCCGGCAAACCCAGTTCGCGGGCTTTAAGCAGGCGGCGCAGGATTTTACCGGAGCGGGTTTTCGGTAACGGGCCGGAAAATTCGATGCTGCGCGGGGCCACTGCAGGCCCGAGTCGCTTGCGGGCGAAGCCGAGCAGCTCCCGACGCAGACTGTCCGTAGCCGCATAACCCGCTTTGAGGGTGACGAACGCCAGCACGAGTTCGCCCGCAACGGCATCCGGTTTGCCGATCACGGCCGCCTCGGCAACAGCCGGATGCGCCAGCAGGGTGCTTTCGACCTCGAAGGGGCCAATCAAATGACCGGCCGATTTGATCACATCATCAGCACGTCCGACAAACCAGTAATAACCGTCTGCATCACGCCGGGCCAGATCGCCGCTCAGGTACCAGCCGTGGGCGAAGCATTGCTGGTATCGTGCCGGTTCATTGAGATAGGCGCGAAACATCGAAGGCCAGCCGGTGCGTAAGGCCAGTTCGCCCTGCGCTTCAGTGGTGTCAAGAATATCTACCGAGCCGTCTTCCTGACGTTGCACAAGCGCGACCTCAATACCCGGCAGGGGTTTGCCCATTGCACCCGGTTTGATGGCCAGGGCAGGGAAATTGGCAATCATGATACTGCCGGTTTCGGTTTGCCACCAGGTATCGTGAAACGGGGTGCCAAAGGTCGTGCGGCCCCAGTTTACCGCGTCTGGATTGAGCGGTTCGCCAACGCTGGCGGTCAGCCGTAACTGGCTGAAATCAAACTGAGCGGCAGTTTGCGCACCGTGGCTCATTAACATCCGGATCGCCGTCGGTGCGGTATACCAGACTGTCACCCGCTGTTCCTGCAGAATGCGGTACCAGCGCTCGGGATGGAATTCCTGCGCATCGCAGATAAGCGTGGCACCCACCGCCAGCGGGGCAATAATGCCGTAGGACGTGCCGGTCACCCAACCAGGGTCGGCGGTGCACCAGTACACATCACCCGGACGCAGATCGAGCACCCATCTGGCGCTCATATAGTGCGCTACAACGGCCTCATGTACATGCACGGCTCCTTTGGGTTGACCGGTTGTGCCGCTGGTGAAATGCAGCAGTGCGGGCTGCTCAGTCGTGGTCGGCGGAATAACGAAGTGCTCGGCGGCGGCCGTCAGCAGGTGCTGCAGATTGTAATTCGTGTCGTCAGCATTAGGTGAATCAGGTGCATCGACCAGTAAAACCGCTTTGAGGGTGGGCAAACTGGCCCGGATCGGGGCGATTTTTTTGCGATAAAGGGCTGTCGTGGTCAGCAAAACCGTCGCCTTGCCTGCCACCATCCGGGTGCGGATCGGCTCTGGCCCGAAAGCGGCGTACAGCGGACAGAATACGCCGCCGGCTTTCAAGGTGCCCAGTGCCGCGATATAGAGTTCCGGGACTCGTCCGGTCAAGCTGAAAACAGTAGGGTTCGGCCCCAAGTCCAGATCCTGCAAGACATTGGCAAAGCGGTTACTCAGCGCACTGAGCTGCGCATAACTGTAATCGCGGGTTTGACCGTCCGGGCCCAGCCAGCGCAGCGCCAGCTGCTCGCGCAGAGGACCTGCAGCGTGGCGATCGACTATCAAGTGGGCGATATTCAGATGGTATGGTGCCTCGGTATCTGCTCCCTGCAGGAGCATCTGCTGCGCCTGGGACCACTTGAACTGTACATATGTGGTTGTATAGTCGGACAGATTCGGGGCGTTATCCCACCGGCTTGCGCATGCCGGCAACGGGCGTTCATGCGGGGCAGGGGACATACTGTATTCCTCCAGTTTTGGCAGTTTTGGCAGTTTTGGCAGTATTTGCTCAGTAGGTGAGTATCTGTGAGCCGGTTTCAGGCGGGGGCAGAGGATTGCAGATCCAGCCGTACCACCCTGACGCCGGGGTCATCCGCCGATTGTTCCTGCACAAAACCCAGATGCTGACATAATCCCAGCATGTCATTATTGTCTGCCAGTACCGAACCGTACAGCTGTCCAATGCCCTGCTGGCGGGCGTAGCGGATCAAGCGTTTCATCAGCAGCATGCCCAGACCCATGCCGGCAATCCAGTGACCGACGATAATGGCAAACTCAGCCTGCTGGCGGTCAGGGTCGGCCGTCAGGCGCACAACAGCATGGAGTTCGCCGGAGCCGCCCTGATCTGTCAGTACCAGGGCCATGTCCCGGTCATAATCGATCTGGGTCAGACGGGCGGCCAGATTGTGCTGCAGTACTTTCATGGGATGATGAAAACGCAGCCGGATTTCGTTCGGATTCAGCCGTTCGAAACCTCGTATCAGCGCGGGTTCGTCTTCGGCACGAATCGGTCGTAGCTGCAAATGCCGACCATCGGGCAGGTTGAGCGTTTCTTCCAGCTCTTTGGGATAGGGCTTAATCGCCAGTTTGCTGACACCGGTTGCAGTGCTGATCCGGATACGGGCATCCAGCGCCAGTACGCCTTTGCTGGAAGCCAGTAAGGGATTGATATCGAGTTCGGCGATAGCGGGTTGCTCGCTGATCAGTTGTGACAGTTTTACCAGGGTCAGCGCAATGGCTTCCCGATCTGCCGGTGCCTGGGCGCGATACCCGTCCAGCAGGCGCGAGACCTGCGTGCGGCTGATCAAGGCTTGCGCCAGTTTCATATTCAGTGGCGGCAGTTCCAGGGCTTTATCATTAATAATTTCGACAGCTGTGCCGCCGTTACCGAACAGGAGTACCGGTCCGAACAACGGGTCGTTGATAACGCCGAGAATCAACTCGTAAGCCTGCGGCCAGCGCGTCATCGGCTGCACATTGAAACCTTCGATGCGGGCTTCCGGGCGTTGTGCGCGCACACTGGCCAGCATGCCCAGCGCTGTCAGTCGGGCCTGATTGGGGTCCTGTAAATTGAGCGCAACCGCACCGATATCCGATTTGTGCGTGATATCCGGCGAGGCGATTTTCAGTGCTATCGGGACGCCGAATTCCGCTGCCAGGCGGGCCACTTCATCCGCATCGACTGCAAACCGGGTTGATACCGTCGGGATGTCGTAAGCGTTGAATACGGCATGTATTTCGCGTTCACTGAGCCATTGCGCCGCCCCTCCGCCAGTGCACTGTCGATAATAGTTGTAGCGGCCTGGGTATCGCAGCTGAACTGCTCGGGCAGCGAAGGCGGGGTTTCCATCAGCAGGCTTTGGTTGCGCCAGTAGCGCACCAGTTGCATGAATGCATGTACCGCTTCATCCGGGCTGGCATAGCTGGGAATGTGGTGGTGCGCGAACAAGGTCCGGCTTTCAGCTACTGACAATCCACCAACCCAGCTGGTCAGAATAGGTACCCGGCTGGTTTTAACCGTGTCGATAAGAGCCTGTGCGGTCTCGAAGCTGGAGGCGGTAGCTACCGGACAATACAGTGCCAGGATGGCGTCGATATTGCGATCCTGCTGCAGAATTCGCAGGGTGTCAGCGTAGCGTGCCGGTGAGGCATCACCGATAATATCTACCGGATTACCGTGCGACCAGGTCGGAGGTAATATCTGATTGAGTTGCTTCAGCGTCTGATCCGAAAACTGGGCCAACTGGCCGCCAGCCTCGGCCAATGCATCTGCTGCCAATACTCCGATGCCGCCGCCATTGGTGATAATCGCTAACCGATTGCCCGCCGGGGTGCGGGATTGGGTCAGGGTTGTCACCATATCGAACAGTTCCGGTATCGAGTACACCCGTAACAGACCGGCGCGTTCGAAGGCGGCATGGTAAACATCATCCCGTCCGGCCAGTGCGCCGGTATGTGATGTGGCTGCTTTGCGACCAGTTTCAAAGCGACCTGCCTTGAGCACAATGACGGGTTTGAGGCGGGCGGCATTGCGGGCTGCCGACATGACCTTGCGGGCGTGGGTGATCGATTCGACGTACAGCAATTTCGCGTGAACC
Organism: Gammaproteobacteria bacterium; assembly: GCA_041396125.1. GTDB lineage: Bacteria > Pseudomonadota > Gammaproteobacteria > Competibacterales > Competibacteraceae > JAWKZG01. The sequence continues at coordinate 15,656 of JAWKZG010000018.1, forward strand.
TGTGGGTCGTCGGCAAAATAGTTCAGGGTGTCGCCGAAATCCACATCAGCCATGCCGCCCAGGGAAACCAGATGAGAAAAGCCGATTTCCTGTTCGGCAGCCCAGTCGATCATGGTAGTAAGGATCGCCCCTGATTGTGACAATACCGCGATATTGCCCGGTCTTGGCTGCAGATGAGCGAAACTGGCGTTAAGACCGATTCCAGGCATGATCAGACCCAGACAGTTGGGGCCAAGCAGGCGAAAATCATACGGTTTGGCCGCATCCAGCATGGCCTGTTGCAGCTTGGTGCCACTGCGCCCGCTGGTTTCGGCGAATCCGGCACTGATAACCACCGCAGCACGGGTGCCGCGTTTGGCCAGCTGGGAGATCAAGGTCGGCACGGTTTTAGGCGGCGTGACGATCAGGGCCAGTTCCGGTGCTGTAGGAAGGCTTTCAATATCACGATAGCAGGGCAGATCGAGAACCTGGTCATATTTGGGATTTACCGCAAAAATATCACCCTCAAACGCACCAGCGCGCAAATTGCGGGCGATCAGACTGCCCAGAGAGCCTGACCGTTGGCTTGCTCCGATCAAGGCAACCGAGTCTGGATGAAAAAGCGAAGAGAGATTGCGTATCGTCATGAGCTGAGTGGGCTACCTGAAGCGTGGATACCTGATCAATAGCTTACCATCCTGTCAAGGCAATACCAGTTAACGCAATGTACATGAGTAACCGGATGATCGTGCTGCCCGATATGGACATTACCCCTGCCGGAGTCACAAAGGTGTCAAATTCAGATAAAACGTGACAAATATCGTCAATTTAATGGCATTTTTGTTACGGATTGTTAGGGGAATGTAATTTTTGGCGCTCACGTTGCTATTTTCTGTTGAAACTGGCGCTGGAGTTAAAAAACAACGCTGTTGTGCAGTGATATGCATATCTGGTCACAGCATATTTGCGTTTTGCTCACCGCATCCGCTTTGAACTGTATTTCACGTCTATGTTGTACGTTATTTGTTGGTAATCATGTAACAAAATGATTTTTATAATTTTTTAAGTATTTATCAGGCAAATCCTTTTACTCGTTTGGCGGTTGTCTATTCAATGGCACATTAGTTGCAATTTTTCAAATTGACCAGCAGCGTTTGTTACAAGCAGTCATCGCTTCGACGGAGCTGGCAGCCGATGGTATACGGCTTGACAAAAAGCCTGACTATCCACTGATAGAAGCCATTGATAGAAGAAAGAACTACGGGGTTTATGTATGATTCAAACAGAACAACTAGCTGAACTTCAAAAAAGCAACATATCAGAGCGCAAATTTTGCCATTTCTGGTAGCGGTTTTAGTCGTTTTGATGGGCGCTTTTTTATTCACCTTTTATAAAGATCAGCAACAGCAAAGGCTGAATCTGCGACAGGCTACGGATCAAACGATCCAGGACCTGGTGGCATCGGAAATACGCCACGATATTTCCAAGTTAAGCGCGGCGCTGGAAGTCGTCATCCGTGATCCCATCCTGGCAGAAGCCTTCCAGCGTCAGGATATCGATACCATTCTGGCACGTGCGCAGCCCTTGTTTGATCGCTTAAAGGCGCAGCATGACGTTACCCACTTTTATTTCCACAAACCTGATCATGTGAATCTGGTACGTGTTCACAAGTCACAGAAAGGCGACTTGATCAACCGCGACACGATCAAATCCGCCGATTCCACCGGCAAACCCTCGGTGGGTCTGGAGCAGGGACCGACCGGCAATCCGGTGTTGCGTTACGTGTATCCGTGGCGCAGCGATTTCCCGACTCGCAGCGACAGCGCCTACTTCGTTGAGCCGTGGCGCGGTGAGCTGATTGGTTTCGTGGAGCTGGGCATTGAATTTACCGATATTGCCAATCGGGTCAGTGAACTGGCGGGCATGGATCTGATCGTCTCGGTGGATAAGCAATTTCTTGATAAAACCCGTTGGGAAAAGCGTAACCAGCGTATTGGTAAACAATCCGACTGGGATGAGTTCCCGGATACCGTTGTCATGGATAAAACCATGGAGACGATTCCTGCCCCGGTGGCCGCAGCCATTGCGCAGTCAACACAGTCCGTTGACGACACCATGACTTACGAAAATGACGGTAAAACTTACCAGGTTGTGTTCTCGCCACTGGCTGACATGAATGGCCGGGTGGTCGGTAATATCGTGGCTTTGAACGATATCACCCAATTGCTGGCAGTCTCAAACCAGTCAATGAAAACCACCCTGGCTATCTGTCTAGCGGTCGCTGCAGCTCTGGTCCTGTTTTTCTATGTCCTGTTGGGCCGGATCGAGAAGAGCCTGAACAGTCGCACCAATATGTTGCTTAACACTTATAACCAGTTGCACGAGACCAATACTTCGCTGCGTGAATCAGAGCAGCGTGAGCGTCAGAAAGCAGCCCAACTGGAGCAATCTCTGCAAAAGCTGCAAGAGCAACGCATGCAACTGCATGGCGCAGCCTGATACAGCTTCAATCCAACCCGTTTAACATAAAAACAAAAGCAGGACGGTTATTGTTACTTACTACAGTAGCCGTCCTGCCTACCCAGACTTTATTTGGAGACAGGAGGGGTAAGATCTGATGCTGCCGCTAAGCTGGCTTAAATGACTACCAAGATATCGGTAGCAAGATTTTGTAAAGATGGCTCGTTTTGCTGTAGTGGCCAACAGACTTACCACTTGGCCTGATCACAGCAACTGCCAGGATCCAAGGGATAACAAATGTCAACAATGGCTATGACTACTAATATTCTTTTCGTAGATGATGAAACCTTTGTACTCCGCTCAATGAAGCGGTTATTCGGTTCCATGTACAATGTGTTTACTGCTGCCAGTGGGCAGGAAGCGATTGATGTCGTTGCAAATAATGACATTCAAGTCGTTGTCTGTGATCAGCGCATGCCAGGTATGATCGGTGTGGAAGCGCTGCGGCAGATCAAGGAAATCTCGCCACATACGATGCGGATACTCCCTGACCGGTTACTCCGATCTGGATGCGGTCATCCGCTCGGTGAATGATGGTGAAATTTTTCGCTATGTTACCAAGCCCTGGAACAATGACGTTTTAAAAAGACACCGTCAGCAGTGCGGCGCGCATCGCCCAGGAAACAGCCGATACGATCCAGGTAATACCGGCAGAGCAGGTGGCGACAGCCAGCGGAACAATGCCACTGGATCTGTTGATTATTGACAGCGATGCCAGCGCCGTTAAAACAATCAAACAACTTTATCAGTCCAACGGCAAAGTATTTTCAGCCAGTTCAACAGAGCAGGCACTGTCCATACTCGAAAAAGAGGACAATATTGGCGTTCTCGTATCCGATATTAAAACAGTTGACGATGATGTCAGCGGTTTAATCAGCGCCCTCAAACTACATTACCCCTATATCGTCACTATTGTTTACAGCCAGCTATCAGATGTTGAAATTCTTGGCCGCCTGATTAACCAGGGCCAAATCTATCGCTTCCTGCTGAAACCAATTCGACCCGAGCTGTTTAATCGAACCTTGCACGGTGCCAAAGAACGGTATTACGAGCTGCGCAGTAAACCAGGTATGGTCAAACGCTATCAGGTTGATGCCAAGGACGATAACAGCCTTATCCATCAGCGTGTCCGGGGTGTCGGGCAGCGGCTGGCGGCCAGGCTCAAATCATTTTTTGGTTTTCGCTGAAATAGCGATATCACATCAAGGGAGTCATTTCGATGACGGTACAATCCATTACAAGCCCGCAGCAAACAGACGCATCTGGTGCCTCGAAAAACAACCGGATACTGGTGCTGGTTTCAGCTCTGGCCATTGGTGGTATGGGGATCGCTGCATCCTGGTGGGGGTTTACACAGGAAGCCGAGCGCGAGCGGACAGCACAGGAAAACGCCTTGCACACCGCCGCCCTTACGCAGGCCAACAGTTTGCAGGCTCATCTGCAATCTTCGGTCAATATTCTGCCAATGCTGGGGCTGACGCTGGACGCTAAAATGCGAGGCAGTACCGACCCCACCGCCAGTCAGGACGCTTGGTTGCAGCACCGGCTTAACGACGATCAGGCGATGCAGGATTCGATACAGGCGGTCGGCGCCAACCTGTTCCAGCGTTATCCACAGTTACTCTCCCTGGGCTGGGCACCACGAGTTCACCCGGCTGACATTGAGGCTTATGAACAGGCTGTCCGTACTGCCGACAACCCCGAATTCAAGCTGACCGGCCTCGACAGTGAAGACTCGCGGCCACAGCCTGATATTCATATGGAAGTGTTTTTTCCACTGCGTAATATAGATTTTAGTGAGACTGCTGAAAATAATACTGGCTGGCTGCCGGTAGGTCAGGATTTAGCCCAACAGCCCGCCTGGCGGGATGCCATGATACGTGCCCAGGAAAGCGGCAAACTGGCCCTCACTACTTACGCCGATGACGAGCGTTCGCTGGTGCTGGCGTTCTATCCTTTATTTCAGGGTAAACAATTGCAGGGCTTTGTCCTTGCGACACTCGATCTTAATGGCCTGGTGACGGAAAGCGTACCGCAAAAAAAGGTGGCTTCCGCCTTGCAGATTTTCGATATGACCCGCTCACAGCGCGGTGCACTGGTGTATCCGACGGCTGCTGTTGCGCAAGAGCGCAGCGATACCACACAAGTGGAAGATATCGAAATTCAGAATCAGGGCCTGACGCTCAAAGTTTCATTTACGGCCGCGAGTTTGGGGTTGCAGCGTGAAACCCTGATAACCCCCTGGATCATTCTGCTGGCAGGTCTGGCTCTTACCATTGCATTGGTTGGATTCATTGTTTCACTGATGCGGCAACGACAGCGGGTTGAAGCGCTGGCGAGTGCCCGTGCCATGGCGCTGTCGGTAGCGCAAGATCAGCTGGACGAATCGGAAGAGCTGCTGGTGCAATCGGAAAAAATGTCGGCGCTGGGGCGCATGATTGCCGGTGTTGCGCACGAGGTAAACACGCCTCTGGGTTTTGTTCGTTCTAATCTTGAATTAATGGGCGATTACGTTAAAGAGCTGCAAGACGGTTTTGAAAGTGAAAATGCCGATGCTCTGAAAGCGTTTCATAGTCAGGGTAAAACCACTGATATGGCTGATATGGTCGACGAAAGTGTGGAAGGTATTTCCCGCATTAGTGAGTTAGTGCAAAGCCTGAAAGATTTTAGCCGTATGGATCGTCTGGAAGTGGATGCAGTGGACATTCATCGGTGTATCGACAGCACGCTGACAATAGCCCACAACGTAGTCAAGAACAAAGCGGAAATCATTCGCGAATATGGCGTAGTGCCGAAAGTGCCTTGTGCCGCATCGCAGATCAATCAGGTCTTGCTCAATATTATTACCAATGCGGCCCAGGCGATCGAAAACTTTGGTGTTATCACGGTATCGACCCGAGTAGTTGGTGACAATGTCGAGATTGCCATTAAAGATACCGGCAAAGGCATGCCAGAGAGAGTCAGAGCGAAGATTTTCGAACCGTTTTATACCACCAAGGATGTTGGTCAGGGTACCGGCCTGGGGCTATCGATTTCGGATAAAATCATTCGTCAGCACAATGGTGAAATTACCGTGGATTCTGTCGAGGGTGTGGGTACCACGTTTACGATCCGTTTGCCCTTAAACCAGGCCACTTATCAGCAGGCGGCGTAAAAATACAGGAGCCGGGCGGTCAGGTAATGATCGCTCGCAAGCTTTGTGAATCATTCGTTTTAAATAAATAACAATAATTAAAAACTGCTGGAAAGGCAGCCAGCATCGGGATTGACCAGTTTATCCAGTCAACGACAACACTGAACGGGAGGCACGTATACCCTAATTTCAAAGTAATCAATGTCAATAAAACGGCAGGTTTTCCAGGTTGAAACACTGAGAAAACATAAAATGGATTGACTGAATTACGGAAATTGCCGGGAAAGTGTGATGTATAAATATTGTCAAAGAAAAATGTAAAAAACAGGAAATGCGATGAAAAAAAATATATTGAGTATTGGGCTGCTCTGTTTAAGTAGCAGCTTCTTTGCCGCGGGGCAGGCGGTAGCGCAGAATGTTATCACCGAATGGAATGAAACTGCACTGGATGCTATTCGGACTGCGCGGGCTGGAGCAGCCCCAGCACGACTGTATGCCATGGTCAATGTGGCGATGTATGATGCGGTTAATGGCATCAAAAAAATAGACATTCTTGTGGCGCTGGCTATGATTATGCGTTGGTACCGCCCAACAGTTCCGCACCCGTCAGAGCCAGTGAAGAAGCGGCAGCTGCCGCAGCGGCGTATGAAGTGTTATCGGCGCTTTACCCAGCCGGGTCTGCTGATTATGCTGATCAGTTAGCGGATGATCTGGCCGACCTGGGCGGGCTGGGCAGGCCCAAAGTTGCTGATGGCTATGACTGGGGCGTGTTCGTGGGGCAGGAAGTGCTTGCTTTGCGTGCCAATGATGGTTCTTCCCCACAAGAGATTTTGCCAGGTGGCACTGCTCCTGGTCAGTTCCGGGCTGATTTCACGTCGGCTCAATACCGTAACATGGTGCCTTTCGGTATCTCTGACCCAACTCCCTATTTAAGCGATGGCCCCCCCGCGCTGGACAGCGAGGAGTACGCCGAGGCGTTCAATGAGATAAAGGTATTTGGTGAGAGAGGCAGCGAGGATGCTGATATTTCGAATCAAGAGGCCGAGGAACTTTTCCGGTTCTGGGCAGGTGGCGGTGGTTCCGCCCGGCCGCCGGGGGAATGGATCAAAATTGCCATTACTGTCGCCGAGCAGCGCAGAACCACAAAATCCATCAGCAAAACCGCACGTCTGTTCGCTTTGCTGGGCATGTCGATGGGCGATTCGGTTGTAGTTTCCTGGAATGATAAGTTTGATTATCAGGGCTGGCGTCCCGCTACAGCAATCCACAATGCTGATACCGACGGTAATCCGGATACGGTAGCCGATCCGGCCTGGACCCAGCGCAATGGCAGTATCGGCGGGTCGCCGGAACATACCTCCGGGCAGAGCACGTTTGCTGGTGCCGGCTCGACGGTGCTGGCACATTTTTATCATCGGGATCATGTCCGTTTCAGCTTTGAGGGCGATGATTCAATTGCCGGCCCCCGCTCATTTCGCAGCTTTTCACAGGCAGCAGAAGAAGCCGGACGCGCACGTATCTACGCAGGTATCCACTTTGAATTCAGCAATCAGGCTGGTCAGTCTGCCGGTCGTGGTTTGGCGAATGAAATTGTCAGAACACGCCTGAAAAAATTGCGAGGTCATGGGCATAGTTGCCCCTAATAGAGCCAACGCTGTTTTAAACCCGGCCCCTGGTTGGATATATACCCCTAATATCCAACCAGGGGCTTTATCATTCCAGTATCTTTCTCCAAATTCTGTAACGTGCTGTATTTGCCGTTATACCGACTGCTTGCCTGTAAAAATATTTTAAATCGATAATGATTGAATAGATTTTTACCTGCTTTTATAAAAACGATGCAGGCTGCCACGAAGTGAAATATTATTAATACCCTTTCCATCATAGCCGGTATCCTTTTACTATCATTCTTGTTTATCTGAAATCATATCTTTAAAATTTACCATCAGATTTTGATCTGAAATTATGCCCACGGGATTACCAAAATGCGGAAAATCATACTTTTATTATTGGCTTCAGCTTATCTTTTCATAACATCCTGTGCGGTACCCGAGCCCACAGAGAGTGCCAAAGCCATGCCCGAGATGGCGATGCTGAGCGCGATTCAGCAAGGCGATAAAGTCATTTATATGCGGCATGCGAAAACCAATTCACAGAAAGATCAAAAACCACTGGATCTGTCGAATTGCGCGAAGCAGCGTAATTTAAGTGAGGAAGGCAAGGAACAGTCGCGCATGATCGGGGAAGCCTTTCGTACCTTGAATATTCCCGTGGGACAGGTATTGTCGAGTCCCTATTGCCGGGCTAAGGACACTGCGCAGATCGCTTTCGGCCAGTATGAAATCAACAATGACTTGCGACATTTATCAGGTGTTCCGGAAGAGCAGAAGGCGGCTGTTATAGCGGCCGTTGACAAACTGCTTCAACTCACACCAACGCCGGGTACCAATATTGTTCTTGTGTCGCACTCGCCTAATTTATCTGAAGCTACCGGTATCGTGCCGAGAGAATCTGCTAGCCTGCATATTTTTCAGCCGCGCCCGGGTGGTTATGAATATCTGGGAAAAATTAATCCGGATGAATGGCCAGCTCTGCTGAAAATGTAAGCTTCTGCTTTTGTGCCGCACTTGCTGTCTGGATGGCAGTTGGAAAACTCGTGTGGTGCAGGAGCAAAAATCCAGTGCGAATACTTTAAGCCTGACAAGCTGGATTTTGCATACACAAATCCCCTCCTAGATAGCGATAGACAATATTTCTGTCTATCGCTCTACACGCTACTAACACTGACCGGAATACTCTGGTCGGTCGTTTCAAATGCATAAAATCAGGGCAGATTCTTTATCTATGCTGATAAATGATCAAACCCCCCACAATCTCCCGCAGCCGCTGCTGCGTAGCCGGTTCTTGTAGATACGCCTGTGCAATATCGGTGAGGACACTGACGTTATCTATATCATCAAATCCTTTTTTCAGCGGCGTTTGAAAGCGGTAATAGTGTTCGCCCATGGCCTGTTGTGCAATGTAATCCACCGCTTTTGTTGAGCCATCGAGTAAGCGAAAAAGCGCAGATCACATGGCACGCGAGAAGTGTAATCGCTATGTTTCGCTCACCGAGATCCTGCTAAATTTTTTGCGGATTTGCCGCTGACACCCAATGACAGCTTCGCTTAAGCCCGACTGCAGTCATTGGCGATTTTGGGTGGACAATATGCCGTTGCGGAGGCTGGTGGAAAGGGATGTGAATCAAGCACTGCCCGGCTCTAATGCGGCCGTGATCGCTCTTATCACCAGCGTGCGCAAATAGCCGGATTGCGCAGTTACCTGATCACCGACAGCGGTTACGATGCGGTACTCGATCTGCTATTGGAGGAAGGTGAACAGCTACTGTAAATGCACTGGATCTCGCTGAATTCTTTTGAAGAAGATATCAAGAGTGTCTGGCGAGACCGGAATGTGGGGTCATGCCTGATACTATGGCGCTGTGTAAACATAACCCAACAGAACAGGTGCCCGGCTCGCTGGCTGGCGCGATTTTTACAGCACTACGTACGGCAGGAACAGTGGTACGGGCGGTATAGTTAAGCGGATTCGGTTTGTTTTGCCGCAGTAACGACGGCATGTACCAATACTTCCAGGGTATCTACTATCGGCACCCCGGTTTGCGGCACCGCCAGGGTTGAAAGCTCGGTGCAGGCGATTAGCAATGCATCAGCTCCGGCCGTAACCAGTCGTTGAGCAACTGCGTTATAGGCCGCAATCCGGGCGTCGCTAACCCGTCCGGCTTTCACGTCCCGGATCAAATCCAGCACCACGGTTTGATCAGCCTCGGGCGGATATATTACGGTCAGGTCATGAGCCGGAAACTGGCGGTCAAATAATCCGACAAGCCGCACTGCTGGCGACGCCAACATGCCAATACGGCGCAAAGGCGGAGCGTGCGCAACCAGTCGGGTTGCTGTCAGCTCGACTACATCAAGTACCGGGACAGTGACCGCTGCCTGTACCACAGGCAGATAATGGTGCGCCGTATTGCAGGGGATGACCAATATCTCGGCCCCGGCAGTTTCCAGCCCACGGGCCATAGCGGCTAAAACCGGCCCCGGATCATCTCCGTCGCCTTCGATCAGGGCTTTGATCCGAGAGGGAACCTTAGGGTTATTATCCACGATCATTCGGATGTGATCTGCATCGTCAGTGGCTGGAGTCGCCGCGATGATACGGCGCATCAATTCGACGGTCGCCTCCGGCCCCATACCGCCAAGTACTCCGATAACTTTGTCACGCATTCAGACGTGTCCTTTCAAAATACCAGTTTGCGCGCTCCACAGAGCGCATAGAAAATCGAAAGCGTACGCATGCGCTGCAAAATAAAATGATGCTCACGATTATTGTTGAGATTTGCAGGGGCTGCGTCGCCGACAGTGCTCTATTGTTGATCGCCTGGACGAACTTGCCTTCGGCGATGGTGGCTTGAATCGGTGCCGGGTTACCTATGTGACCGATAATGCTATTTTAGCCCGGCTTTGTGCGTTTTTGTTGAAATGTGATGTATCAAAAAGGGTGAGTAGTCAAATCTGTAATTCAGCATAAATGTCGCACTCGAGTTCGACTTTATTAATCAGCAAACCGATGACCGTATCGTGCAAGCGGTTGAGAAAACCTGAGCACAACGGGAGAAACCCAGGTGGTCACGAAAGCACACGAAATAATTCCAAACGTCGAATATCAGCCCCAGCGCGAGTCGAGCGCGGGCGTTGAGCTATGCTCCCTTGAGTCGCTCTATAGCAGATCGCACGGGCTCGATTTTGATCCTTTTGCGCCGCACCGGGTCCAGTTTCATCACTTGCTCTATATTGCAGAGGGGATGGGCACACACTTCGTTGATTTCAATCGACATGACTATCAGACCGGTACGTTTGTTTGGGTCAGCAAAAATCAGATCCATGCGTTTGATCGCCAGAATCGACCTGCTGGCGTGATGATCCTCTTCACACAGGATTTTCTGGATTCAATACACACCAGCATGCGGGTGCCGACATCCGCTACCGGTTTTCATCTGGTGGGCAGCTCGCCGGTGATGGGTGTGCACGGTGAGTTGAAAGACAGCTGCGAAGCCCTGTTATCGGAAATAACCCGAGTGACGGGCAGAGCGCCACATGATCGGCTGATTCTGCAACTGCTCCTCGCCTGTTTATTCCTGAAATTGCGTCAACAGGACAGAGCGCTTCACGAGACGCCTGTCAACGAAGCAAGACATCAGCAGTTGCAGCGATTCATGTCGCTGATTGAGGCCAGTTTTCACACCACGAAAGATGCGGCAGCCTACGCACAAATGATGGGTGTCACATACAAGACCCTGAATGTGATTTGCAAAAAGAGTGTTCGCAAAACACCTAAACAGCTCATCGACGCGCATACGATCCTGGAAGCAAAACGCAGGCTGGCAATTGATAACATCCAGATCTCGCAACTGGCCTATGAGCTGGGATTCCAGGAGGTCACCAACTTCGTCAAATACTTTAAAAAGCATACGGCTGAGACACCGAGTCAGTTCCAGCGTCGCTTGTCCGGTTAGAGATTTACCCTAATCCGGCAGTGCTTGACCTTTTCCCGCACTCAGCATTGGCGCGATCATCCTGCTTCACCAACACACAGCCAGGAAAATGGAGACTCTCACATGAAGCTCACCCCCGCAGCCTTGCCGTCACTCTTGCCGCCACCCTCACTGCATCGGTCGCTTTTGCCGAAGACGATGGCAAAGCAGTCGCAACCGTCGCCATGCAAGCAATGTTTGTCGATTTCGATACCGTTGCCACGACCGGGCTACTGGCCGAAAATTACCTCCAGCACAATCCCGCTGTGCCTACCGGCGCTGCGCCGATTATCGGATTTCTCCCTGCATTGAAGGACAGCGGAATCAAGCTGACAACCCATCGGCTGATTGCCGAAGGCGATCTCGTCGTTGCCCACAATCTGTATGAAAACGCTCAGGCCTTTGGCGGTGACACGCTGGTCGCTTTCGACGTCTTCCGTATCGAGAACGGCAAACTGGCCGAGCATTGGGATAATCTGGCATCGCTGGCCGGGCCAAATCCCTCAGGCCGGACCCAACTCGACGGGCCGACCGATATTACCGACCTTGACAAGACAGCGGCCAACAAAGCACTCGTCACCGGTTTCGTCGAGACAATCCTGATGAAAGGTGAGGTCGAGCGGATCACCGATTTCATCTCGACCGGGGCCTATCTGCAGCACAATACCGGCATTGCCGATGGTCTGGACGGTCTGGGTGCAGCGCTTGCAGCGATGGCGGAGCAGGGGCTAAGCATGGTTTACTCGGACCTGCATATCGCGGTGGCCGAGGGCAATTTCGTTTTTACGGCGTCCGGGGTACGCTGGGTGACACGCCGACCGCGTTTTTCGATCTGTTTCGGGTCGAAGAGGGCAAGATCGTTGAGCATTGGGATGTCGTTGCATCAATCCCCGACCAGATGGCCCACAACAACGGCAAGTTCTGATCCGACAACAGACAGCCAGACATACATACAGAGATTGATACCATGACCAAGCAGAGAATCGCAGTAACCGGTGCCACCGGCACACTGGGCGGCAATGTTGCCCGCCAACTGGATGCCCGTGATATTCCGACCCGTCTGATCGTGCGGGACCCGACCCGGGCACCGAAGCTGCAACATGCCGAGGTGGCGGTTGCCAGTTATACCGACCACGAGGCGCTGGTGGCGGCGCTGCAAGGCATTGGTACGGTGTTTTTCGTGTCTGGCTTTGAGGCGGCGGACCGGCTCGATCAGCACAAGGCGGCCATCGACGCTTTCGCCGAGGCCGGTGTGCAGCGCGTGGTCTATACCTCCTTCGTGAATTGTTCTGCGGATTCGACCTTTACCTTTGCCCGTGACCACTATCACACCGAGCAGTATATGGCAGCCAAGGGTTTGTCTTTTGCTGCGCTGCGCGACAATTTCTACGCCGACATGGTGCCGCTGCTGGTCACGGATGGCGAGATTCGCGGTCCTGCAGGGGAAGGGCGTTTCGCACCGGTTGCCCGTACCGATGTCGCTGCTGTCGCTGTCGCCATGCTGACCGACCCCGCCGTGCCGACCGGGAAATTCAATATCACCGGGCCGGAACTTGTGACGATGGCGCAGGCGGCAGCGTTGCTTACTGAGGTCACTGGACAAACGGTGACTTACCGCAACGAAACGCTGGCAGAAGCCTATGCCTCACGGGCTGGCTTTGATGTCCCGCAATTCGAGATCGACGGCTGGGTCACAAGCTACAGCGGCATCGCCGCCGGCGAGTTTGAGGTTCTGAGTGACACCGTCGAACGTTTCACCGGGCAGCCGCCGATGACACTGAAGACCTTTCTGGCAAGCCGGCGCTGAATTCGTCCTCGGTTTCGGCCGCTGCTTCGGACGCGCCGTAGACCTTATCGAGATTAGCGGTTGTCTCGTCGGGGGATGACAATACTTTATTTTTTTCGGGCCGCAGTAAAAGGGCTGCAATGAGATTAAGCGGAAACGTATCGCGCCAAATCGGCCAGCGTAAGCTTGCAGTTTTTGGCAATGCTCGGGTCAGGCTGCCAGCCTTTCTGTTTGAGAAAAGTATCGCAATGGATCAGCATGGTGCCAAATACCTCCATGAGAATGGCCGACCCGACCGGCCCTAAATGCTGACCGTTGCCTTGTACCCCACCTTCGCGCATCAGGTAGAAAAATAGCGGCGTATGTTGGTCTATCTTGCACGGCAAGTCTGCGACGCAGGCCCAACCCGGAATAGCGTCGAACTGAAGATCTTGTCACTCAGTGCCTGTGCCGCCCGCTGTCCACTGGGCAAACCTAGAACTGAAGGATTAAGAATCGAGTTCTGCAAACAGACTCACCGCATTACAGCTTCGCCGCCTGCACATGCATCCAGTCGAAATTGCGGCTGCGGCCCAGGCTGACCCAGCCTTCTTCTTCCCAGAACCGCCACCAGTCATCGTAATCTGATGACGCCAGGCTGGCCTGGTCGTGCATCCATTTGAGCTGATTGTGTTCCGGGTCCCAGTCGAGCGCGATGCCCCAGGAATGGGTTGACCAGTTCGAGCCACCACGCATTTTGCGTGGATTGTAGGAGCCGCCGTACAAATTCAGACGCAGACGGTCTATTTCTGCCTCGCCATAATGCGTATGGATTCTGGTCAGGATGCGGCCAAGGCTGTCAGCGACTTTCTCGTGGCAGGCGATGCGCCGGGTTTTCTGATTCTGGTTCCAGGCGATTTTGAGTTCCCAGGGGCATTCCACCCGAATCAGCGGTGGCGTGAAACCGTCTTTTTCACCATGCGGACCGTAAAACGCCGTCAATGCGGACTGTGTTTGTCGGGGCCAGTGATGCGGATTGACATCCAGTGGTTCCAGATCGCGCCAATCGTCCGGTGGCGAACCGGTCTCAAGCAAGGTTTGCAGGCTATCAAAGGCGAAGTCGGTCTGCGGTCCCCACCAGCCGTCAATAGTTCCGGCATTGATTCCTTTGTCGTGACAATACAGCTGGAGAAAAGCAATCGCTTGGCGTTTGTCCGACCACTCCTGCCATGCGGTCGGCAGATCGCCTGCGCGGGCTTGCAGTGCCTTGAGCACAGCCGCATGAGTTAGCGGCCCGCGCTCACCGTCGATAGCGCCAGTGTAATGGCCCAGTTCTTTGAGCCGCGCCTGAATGATATACACAGCGGATTTTTTCATAGTAACTGCTCCTTCAGCGGTTATGACAAACGGCGTGTTACCGAACGTTTCCTGTTCTTCGGTGGGTTGTTGCTAGGATGTGGTAACGCAGGAACCGCATCATCCGGGTCAAGAACGCGATGGTGATGGGCATCCTGCGTCAGCCCATCCTACAAGATGGTCTATAAATATTCGTAATGCTTGGCATTTGTCTTTGTAAGCCTTACAGCCGGGACTTAATCCATTGCAATGCCCCGCACAGTTTGGCCTGACCGCTCAGCATCCCGATCAGAAAATCCAGATGCTCGATAACCGAGCTGAATTCCCGTGTCGATGCGCCGCGCTGGCGGGCGGCCAGATAGCCTTTGACGATGGCATCCTGTCGAACATCCAGTGCATTGTCCGTTAAGCCGCGCACCAGCTCGCATTCGGGTTTGATCGTACCGTTCCAGAAATTGGGTTCTTCGCGGTCTTTTTCATCGGCGATTTGTTCAATCTTCTCCAACCATTCGTACACAATATCCAAGGGCTGTCGGCTGTCGCCGCGTCGCTGTCTAACTATGCGGGCAGTTAGCCAGTTCAAGGTAGGATAGTGGTTGATCTCGCCGTTGCTCTTAAGCGCGATCTGGTACGCTTTTTCATAAGCATCTTCCATGTTGCTGAGCGCTTCTTTGGTTTGGTTCTCAGTACCGATCCAGGCCAACCGTTTATACGCACTGCCCAATAAACACAGCCGCTCGACGCTGTCGCCTGCGAGTTGGCGCAAGCTCGTAAGCTGTTCGATAGCTTCGTTCAGTTTTTCCCTGGCGTTGGCTGCTGCTGCCTCGGTTTGTTTGGGTTTATCGTCGTCCCGTGCCGTCTGCCACTCGACAATCGCCCAGCGGCCCAGCAAATTAGCCCGTTGCTCGATGGCTTTCGTCGAAACATCATGTCCACTGCCGATCGCTGCGTTATAGCACTCGACAGCTTTCCTGAATTCGTAAAGCTCACCGTAGACTCTGCCCAGCGCTTCCTGTACGTCCGAGCGGGTTTTCCAGTCATCAGGAAGCTGCCCTTCGATGGTTTGCACACGTTGCAACAGCGTGCTTATTCGCTCGTCCGATGCGCAGCCAGCCTGGCTGGCAAGATCATTCAGATCGACCAGGACTTCGCTGGGACTGACATAAGGTTCCCTGGCTTGATGGTTACTATCGCGGCGGTATTTGGTCAGTACATAATCCGGATAGCCGTAGCATTGATACGCGCCCCAGGTATTGACGCCGGAATGATTCTGATAAGTCTCCTGGCGAGCGTGCAGCACCGCTCTGCCGAAGGTTTCACCGTCCAGCATCCGATCGTAGAAGACCCGCGCAAAGGTTTCGGCGGCAGCATCATCCACCGCCCAGCCGGCAGCGACGACAGCCCGCACGCCCATGCGGATCAGCTGGGTGGCCAGATTAGCGGCCAACCGATGGCGGTTACGCCGGGTAGGATCGTCTAAATTCGGGTTTTCTGCTTCGATGCGCCCGAGATGACAGCAGTTGATGAACACCAGCTCCGGCACTTCGCGCATTTGCTCGACTTCGATGGGGGTCAGGAAGATATCGTGGCCCAATACCATGCCGGAAACGGTTTTTGCGGGCCGGTTGGCACTGTCTCCCGGCACGGGATACTCATAGACGCCATGTCCGGCCAGATGCAACACCCGATAGCCGCGTGCGAACAAGGCTGTGATGATCTGCCGGGCGTCTTTTCTGATCAGCGCGGTCACCTTGAAGCTGCTGCGTTCGAACTGCTTGGCGACGTGCTCGGCCTCCTGTTTCGCGCCGGGTAGTTCGACGAAGCGACTGGGCGGGTCGCCGACCACCAGTACGGCATTGCCCACGGGCGCACGCGGACCTGCGCGGAAGGTTCTGGTGGTGAGCTGGCGCAGCACACCGCTTTTCACGGCCAGGGGTTTGGCGTCGGCGTCGTAGCGGTCTTGCAATAGTTCCCAGGGATACGCTGCGGAGGCATCGTTCAGTACCAGCATCAAATCGTAACGGGCCTGGCTGTAGTTCTTTAATGTATTCGGAATCAGCAGCTCGAACAGGGTTTTGGCGATATTCAGATCGGCCCGCGAGTTTTGAATTGCCTGCTCGATAAACTGATCGAGCAGCGCCGTCTGGGTGGCTTGCAGCCGCACATCGGCGCGGCCCAGTTGGGTGGTCAGAGTGGTATAGCGCAGGGAGCCATCCTTGCGCCCCAGAATTTGCAAGCGTTGCCACCAGTCTTGAGCTTCCTCGAACCGCACCCGAAAACGCTTGCCCGGCAGCGATTTGAGTTGTTCGGTGACGATGAAGCGATTGCGCAGTTCACTGTCACGGTCAATCTGTTGCAACACATGCGCGGCGGTTAAGGCCCGGTCTTCATACAATTCAATGAATTGCACTTTATCGATGCGTACCCGCGCCCCAAGCCCGCTTTCATTCAGGGCATGATTGGCGTGCACGATGCCACGCAAAATGGCGGGTAGCGCATCTTCGACCAGCAAACCACCCGCACCGGTGCTGATCAGCAGGCAGCTGAGTGGCGCGCTTTCCCGCTTATTGCTTGGCCGGCACTCGCTGACCGCCACGGCATACTTGAGTGCGCCGCGGGTTACGCTGGCGGTAAGCTGCCCATAGCTGAGTTTGCCGACTGCGCCCAAACCGATGATGACGGCACCTTTGAGTGCCAGACCGCTGCGCTCGGCATCGGGATTAAGCACGACTTCAGCCGTTTCTACTGGACCGGGGTAATAGCCCAGCCGATGCCGTTCGCGCAACCGCCCCTGCAGATGTTTATCAAGCGCTTTCTCGGCGCTGACGATGCTGTCGCCCTGGTAGTGACCGGCCATAACCGGGTGTTTGGCATACGCCAGATCGCCGTGCGCCACTTCGACCTCGATGCGCGGTTCAGTGCGTTGCGGCTGGCGGCTCCAGCTGGCACTGCCACCCAGCGCGGCGGCGACCAGATCGCGCTCGTTCGGGAAGCGCTCGACCTCGTCTTCTGGCGGTAATACGATACCTTCTGCCAGTCCACGAGTAGCCGGCGCGGTAGTAGGCAGCCGGTTGGTCGCGCCGTTCTCCAGCAATTCTTTTAACCCTTCGAAAGCGGGCCTATGCTTGGCCAGATCGCCGTGTACCACGTCGTGCATGTACCAGACTTTAAGGCCTGCCGGAATACCACCGGCCCATGGCACCTGCCCATCGCCGCGCGCGGTGCCGATGAAGTCGATCTGACCGTTGTTGATGCGCAGTTGCTCTGCCGTCAAATCAGCCTGACCGGCGATATAAAACATCCGGTCGGGATCGAGCGGGCTTTGTTTGATCAGTTGCCAGGTCTCGGCAGCGGTCTTCAGATCGTTTTCCTGCGGTAGGGTCCAGCCATCCGTCTGCGCCGTTTTCAGCTCTTGCCAGACCGGCGGTTTGAAATAATCCCGGTCAGTTCTGCTTGGCAGAAGCTCCAGCACGCCCGGATAACGAGCCAGAATAGCCAGCAGTTCCTCCTGATTATTTTTCAGATCCAACAAGGCCAGATACTTGATGGTGCGCTCGCGCCCGAGCAGTAAACGCAGGATGGAATGAGAACCACCATTAGGTGTACCCAGCATGATGAAACGAAAGCCTTCACGCTGACACAGTTGTTGCCACAGTGCTTCGTCCTGCGCGAACATGACCCGTGCCAGTAAACCGCCCATGGAATGCGCCAGAATCCGCACCGGCAGGGTGGTTCTTTGCAGCTGTTCCCGCACGGCAGCTGCCAGTCGTTCGGCTTCTTTTTGCAGTGACAAACGCCAGTCGTAAGGAAACCGCACCACTTCGTGACTGTCTTCCAAAAAATCGACCAGATCGCGGTAGGCCAAACCGACCAGCGCTTCTGCCTCGACGTTCTCGGCCTCGATATTGATTTTCCTGAGGCCACCGAAACCCAGCGAGACCGGGTCCAGCCAGATCCGGTTGTTGCCTATCGTCAGATGAGAGCCGGTGATGCCGGGCAGCACAAATACCACCGGGCGCGGTTTCTTTGTCCGACTGCTGAACCAGCCCCGGCTGAGATCCTGCGGACGGGTGTAGGGCTTGAAACCGGCATTATCACCCTCCTGGCGACGCAAGCCGGCGATGACATACCTGGCGCTGTCTACGTTGCGAAAATAACTGAAGTGATTGACTTCGGGGCCTTGCTCAAAATGATAGCGCGCCCCGTTGTCCCGACCCGTGCCGCCGTACATAGCTTCGGTGTTGACTACCAGGTCATGGTCGGCCTGATAAAACAAATCGGTCGCCAGCACTTTCAGGCGACTCCAGATCCCTTCGCCCTCGATATCGCCAGCAATCACCGACAGATCGGCATCGACCGTCGTATCGGGCCGGTTCAGCAGATGAACCAACGCCGATTTAGGCATCATCGCTTCCAGACCGGGCAGATCGCGCGGGTCGGTGCGTTTTTTAACGACTGCCAGCAGAAAATCGCCCAGCAGATCGAGCACCACGTTGTCGAAGCCGGGAATTTTGCTGACCAGATTGAACAGGACAGATAAATAACGGTCGAGCCGCTCCGAGGCCAGCGTGGTGCCACGTGCCGGGCAGGCGACCCGGACAAAGCGTTCGACGCGCGGTTGTTTGTCGATCAGCAGCGCATTGAGTTGTTCAATTTTTTGTCGCTCGTCAGCATAGCGGCTGCCGCTGAACAGGGTTTTGATCAGCTCGTCGTCGAAGGGCGGCTTGCCGCCGGTAGCCCCGGCGCGGCACAGCAACTCGCCGATCAGGCCACCACGCGAATGGCTGACCAGATGCAGTTTCGCGTTCCTGGGTAATAGATTGACGATTTCCAGTGCGTTATCAACCGGGCTTTGACTGAGACTGCGGTGTTGCAGGGCATAAGCGTGGCCCTGGTGGTCGCGCAGCAGTTGCTGCCAGTCTTTATGATCCCACAAACCGCTGAAACTGCCTTTTGTGGACGATGCCGTGCCGTGCAGCAGAATCAGGAAGGGCTTGTCGCTGGCGGGAAGCTCAGCCTCAACTTTATTGTCCGGCTTGAGTTCGACGCTGTCTTCCAGCAGAAATAAACCCGGCACGGGTTCTAAGCGTTCTTCGATTTTTTCCGCGAGCTTGGCAGCGCTCAGACCAGCCGCAGTATCGACCGGATCGATTTTGAGTACGCGCAATCCTTTGAGAATCCACTCGCCGATGCCCCGGCTTGGCGGACCCAGCGGCAGTTCGCGAACTATCGTCAGTTCATCGCTGTCCGCCTCGCCGCCGCGAACCTGCACAGCGGGGAAGTCTTTGCGAAATTGCTCCACCGACAACCACAAGCGCAGGCCACCCTCTAACTCCAGTTCCAATACCTCGTCATCGGCGATATCTTTCAGGACGACGTTTTCAGCAGCGGCGCGGGCGGTATCCAGGCGGATATCGGCGCGAACCTGCGTGGTAAATACCTTATCGCTGCCGATTGTCGGCGTATCGGAATCAATGCGTTCGCCAGGGATTTTGAGGGTAGTCATGGTGCTTGCTCCTGCCTGTGGTATTTCGCGGTAATTCTGTTGTGTCTGGCCTTTTGTTATGGGTGGGGTCGTGCCAATTTATTTCGCTGCAGCACACGCTTTCATATCCAGCAAACCATACTGGCAGCGTTGCGCATCAGTTAGCGGCGCGGGTTTGATTTCATCGCGGATAAATGCGACTAAACCCTGCGTATTTTGAAAAATGGGCCACAGCTTGACGCTGCCATCGCTGTTCAATACGGCGATTTGCTGGTTGTCCGGGCCATAGGCAACCGCGAGAAAATTCTCACTGGTCTGGCCGAATACGCCGATGGGGGCATTGCTCAGCCGGGGTATAGCCTGCACGTCCCAAAGTTGCGCGGCCTCGCCCTGGGTGAGCAACAATAAACGCTGGCCGTCAGGCGAAAATACGGCGTCCAGCACACTGCCCGCTTTAGCCGGTAACGGTGCTTCGAGCAGGGTTTTGCCGTTGTTAACAGACCAGACAGCGATACGCATACCACCCCGGGTCGATTGTTCGTAGGCAACCAGGCCACGTTCTGCATGCAGTGCGATGGGCCTGCCGGTTTGGTCCTGCTGAAGCTTGAGTTCGCTGCCCCCGGCGCTTGCGGTATCGAAGATATAGCCTGATTCAGTGACGCCGATAATGCGTTGGCTATGAGGATCAATAGCGAGCTGAATGCCTTGAGAAATAGCATTAAGATTGATCTGCCATTGCCTGGCCATTTGCCAATCCGGGTTTTTCTGCAGCAGAACCAGGCGGGTATTGTCCAGCAGTACGGCTACGGCTTCACAATTCGGCGTAAACGCGGCTGCTATGACGTTTACTGGGACGTTTACCGGATTGCTGTAGTTGATTTTGGTAGCCTGCTGGATGTCACCAAGGCTGAGAATAGTACCGTCCGTGGCGATGCCCAGAACCGTTTCAGCGGTATTGCAAAGCGCGGGCAGCGTGTTTTCCAGCGACTGTTGCAGCGGCTCTTGTAAAAGGGGTTTACCGTCCGGTAATTGCCACCATGAAAGTTCGTTTTGCACTATGCTAACCAGACTTGTGCCGTTGGCCGAAAATTGCACATGTGCCTTCCCATAGGAAGCTGTTTGTAATGATTTAAGGTTAATGTCCGGTGCCGCAGTTGAGTTTGCTAAAACTTTCGGGTATCGGGCGACCGGCAGGGTTGACCACAGCCATAACCCATTGCTGCTCTGCGATAGAATACGGGATGCATCCGCGTTAACCATCGCGCGCAACACTTTATTCTCGTGGCGCAGTGTGAACAGTGGTGCGCCGGTGCTTGCATCCCACAACCACACGTTATTCTCGGACCAGGTCAGAACACGGGTTTCATCACTGCTGAACACCGCGCCCAGCACTTCCTGCTCATGTTGCAGCATGAACAGCAGTTTGCCGCTGCCAGTGTCCCAAAGTCGCACGGTACTATCACGAGACCAGGACAGGATACGGCGTCCGTCAGCCGTGAAGGTCGCGCCCGTCACCTGGTGCTCGTGCTCCAGCGGCAATAGCTTTCTGCCAGTGCCTGCATCCCATAGCCACACGGTGTTGTTCTCTTCGGGTGAGGAAGGGCTACTCTCCCAGGACAGGATACGGGACCCGTCGGTGCTGAGCGCCGCACCCATTACGAAGGTCTCGTGCGGCAGCTTGACCAGCGATGCGCCGGTAACCGTATCCCAGAGCCATACATCACTCTCGGACCAGGACAGGATACGGGACCCGTCGGTGCTGAGCGCTGCACCCATCACGAAGGTCTCGTGCGGCAGCTTGACCAGCAACGCGCCGGTCGTGGTATCCCACAGCCGCACAGTGTTCTTGGACCAGGACAGGATACGGGACCCGTCGGCGCTGAATGCTGCGCTGTAAACTTCGCTATCGTGGGGCAGCATGAGCAGCAGCTTGCCGCTGTTTGCATCCCACAGCCGTGCTGTGCTATCCGCCGACCAGGACAGGATGCGGGAGCCGTCGACGTTAAACACCGCGCCGTACACCATGTTATCGTGGCTCAGCGTGGACAGCAGCGCGCCGTTATTCGCATCCCACAGCCGCATGTCAACACCCCAAAGCCAGGACAGAATACGGGACCCGTCGGCGCTGAACGCCGTGCCGTACAAGCCACCTTCCTGGTTCAGGCTCAGCAGCGGTGCTCGGGTGGCTGCATAAGCGGCCTGCTCGGTCTCGGCTACATACGGCAGGCTATTATCGTGATTTGCGAGGATTTCGGCTGCCAGTGCCAGGCTGATTTTGCCGGCACCATTTCTAGCCAGTTCCAGTGTCTGATTAGCTAACAGCCTGGACCGTTCAGCGGCGGCGTCAGCTGATGATTTTTGCTGTTCCAGCTCTGCTTGCCGCTGCGCCTGTTCAGCAGCCAGCTTTGCTTTTAAGGCTTGCCGCGCTTCATCTCTGGCTTTCTCCGCTGCGGTTTGGGCTTGCCGCGCATTTTCTGCCTCTGCTTGCGCTTTTGCTTCGGCCGCTTCTGCTTTTTGCCGTGCTACTTCTGCTTCTTTTCTTAACGAGCGCTCGGTAGCTAAATAGCCCGAAAAGCCCGCAAACAGCAAAACACTCGCAATAGCTACAAACGTCAGCAGTTTTTTCTTGATCTGTTGCCGCTTCAGATTTTTTTTGCTCGCACTCAGCAGTTCCTCAATGTGTTCGTATTCGTCACCCTCCGGTTTACTAATAAAGCGCTGTCCCCAGTATGGATTCGGGCGTTTAGCGTGCCACCAGCGCAGGCGGTTGCTGGCCGTCGCGGGTGGCAGAATCGCACTATGATCCCTGGCAAAACCACGGGCATCATCAACCAGATTGGAATAAACCTTGCCGTCCTGTGCTTCCTGATGCAACCAACCATTCTGGTTACGGTCACCGTCAAATTTGTCCCACACCTGAATCAGGCTCTCATGCGAGATATCAATGGTGCTGTCGGGTTTGATGGTTTCGCCTGCGGGCGGCAGCAGAAAACACGCCGGTTCGGCCCGAAACGGATCGATAATGTGCAGCAAGGCAGCCGGTAGCATGTCTTGCGGGTCCGCATCCGTCAGCAGACCGAGTATCCTGGCCAGATCCATCGCCTGTTGGGGTCTGCGGATACCACGCCCTTGTCTATCCAGATCCGTGATGGCTTTGAACAGCGCTTCGGCTTGCGGCTGCAAATCCGCCGCCAGCTGGTCGAAAATTTCATTCGCATGTTTCGACAGCGCGGCTTTCAGTGTCCCGATAGTCTGGTAATGGTGCAGTGTGATGTGCTCATCGCCGCGCTGCTCCGCCGCCTGCCATAAACGCATCAGCGCATGCTGCAATACCGGCAATTGGTCGTGTGCGTCATCGGCATCATTGAGCAGGGTTTGCACCAACTCGGGATCGATACTTTTACCGCCTAAGCGGGCGGGTTTCTCGATAGCATCGCGGCGCTGCAGCCGGTCCAGCGCCGGTACCAGATACTGGCCTTCATTGATCAGTTCGGTCAGGCCTGGATAACGTGCGCAATCGCCCAGAAAATCCAGCCGCATGGTAAGCATGATATGAATCGGCAATTGACGCTGGGTGGCGCTGCGCAACAGCAGCCGAATGAAGCGCAGCGAGGTATCTACGGTGGCCTGATCGTAGCGGATCAGTTCTTCAAATTGATCAACCACCAACAGAAAACGATCACCCTTTGGTAGCTCAAGTTCTGCCACCGCCTGGCTTAAACCATCCGAATCACGCTCCAGCATGGCCAGCAAACGGCTGCGCCGCAGTTCGGTATCGGGATCGTTAGTTTTGGCGGGTAAGAGTTTATCTGTCAGCACCCGAAACGGCGCGGATTCCGGCCTTAGAACGACAACATGCCAGCCGGGATCACGCTTGCTGTCCAGCATCGGATGCAGGCCCGCCCGTACCAGAGACGACTTGCCGCTGCCAGAAGCCCCGATCACGGCAACAAAACGCCGTAACAGCAGCTTTTTGTAGAGCGCGGTAATGTGCGCCTCACGACCAAAGAAATACTCGGCATCGGTGCTATAGAAAGGCCGTAAACCAGGGTAGGGCTGCGCCGTGGACAGAATCTGAACCATTACACTGCTCCCGGTTTGAGCTGCTCAAGCGCATGGGTCAGCGTGTCGCCTTGCGCCTCATCCAGTGTCAGATTAAAGCTCAAACGCGGGTGGCGGAATAATTTCTGCGCAGCCTGCTGGGCTTGTAAGCGCAATAAGCCGATTTTGTTTACGCCTGCATCCAGGGCGCAGTCAATGGCTTCCTTGATCTGCTGAGTGGTCGCCTGCTGCCAGCAAATCAGCATCGCATCCTCTGCGGCAAGCTGATCCAGCATTTGATCATTGCTCAACTCAACAGGTTCGATAGCGAAACCCGCGTTGACCGCCTCGTCACTGAACGCAGCAATATGATCCAGATCATCATCCGGGTGGAACAGCAGGTAAAGCGATGCCACCGCTTCGGCGGCAGACTCCGGTACCTGTTCCAGGGTACTTAGCACGGTATTGATGAAGACTTCTACAGGCCGCTGAATAAGCTCGTCGTGCGCCAGTACCGGCGGTTGCGTGTAAGGTTTGTCACTAAGCCAGATCAGGCGCTTGAAAGCGGGGTGGGCGTTGGCGTGCTCGGCGCTGAGTTCAAGCTGCAGCTCAGTAATGGGTGCACTGGCGTTTTCCGGTACAAAACCGCCGCTGCTGCCGATCAAATGAATTGCGTAATCTGCCTCTGACAGCGCCTTCGTGATCAATCGGGTGACCTGTTCGGCATCAGTCGGGAAATTGCCCTGCGGCACGACCCGATGGCCACGGTTTTTCAGTTCCTGCGCCAAGCGCGCGCGCTGGCCTTTAAGTTTGGAATTGGTCTCAGCCAGAAAAACCGTATGCCCATTGAATTCCACAGGCTTGGTGCCGTGCTGGCCTTTGATTTTGTCGATAATGGCATCGGCCACAGCGCGAATAGAGTACCAATACTCCGGACTGATTTCCGCGCCAAAACCATCAAAATATAAGCGCAGCCGGCCTCTTTCGCGGTCTTCTTCAAAAAAGGCAATATACAGCTGATTATGTAAATCGTCGGGTAGTGCACTTTTATCAAAAGGCCGCTTGGCAATCAGAATAACGCCGTGCCGATTGCGACAGGTGAGAAATTCGGTTAACTCAAGCTGGCAATAAGGTCGCTGCAGATAAGCCGGTGACACCACAGAGAGTAGCGCTTTCGATTGCTGGATATTACCAATGATCTGACGATCGAGCGTGTCCGGCCGAAGATCGCGTTTATCCCGAAACACCGCCAGCCGGTCACGATAACCCCGCTGGCGTAATTCAATGTCCAGGGTACGATCAAAGAAAGACACCCAGCCTTCCTGTTCTCTGGTCGGGGTTTCGTCATCGTCGTGAGCGTAACTGAGGAAAATCTGATCCATTGCCGAATTACTCATGCACGTTCCCTTGGCATTCTTTAGCACCCGAATTAAAACCTTTTTTAATTCGTAAAATTGCGCTGAATCAATTTTAAATCTAGTTAACAAAATGCGGAAAATCAAATAAGCCGCAAAATAATTTAATCGCTATAATCTGTGTCAGTGTTGTTTGAAAGACGAATAGGTTCTATCTTTGAGCTATAAACCTGTTAATTGACAGTGCTCTTGCGCATGACATCCAGTAACACCAATACAGATCACAAAATCCTGCGGGTCTTCGTCGGCTCGCCTGGCGATGTCAGCGTCGAACGCGATGCGGTGTCCGAGGTCATCGAACAGTTAAATAACGAGCTGGACGCCGAGCAGTCTGCCATCCGTCTGCAAGCAATTCGCTGGGAAAAGTATCCTCATGCCCGCGATACCCGACTGACGCCGCAAGCGGCAATTGCCCAAGGTTTGCCCCGGCCCGGCGAATGCGACGTTGCCGTGTTTATCTTCTGGAACCGGATCGGCACGGTGCTGGACATGACCGGCCTGGAACCCAACAGCGCAGGCGACCAGCCGACCGGCTCAACCTGGGAGTTTTACGACGCGCTAGAATCGGGAAAACCGCGGGTGCTCACTTATCGGAAAATAGCCCAGCCTGATGAAAATAGTGCTCAAGAAACCGATGATGAATTCTGCCCGTGTGGTGGCGGAGAAGGCGGATAATGATGAGCGGAGCGCAAGGCAGTTTCTTAAATCTGAGCGGCCTTCGCACGAAACCGTGCTGCACCGTCTGGGCGAACAGTCGCTGTACCTGCCCGGTAACGCGGGGCAGGGGAAAAGCACTTTTTGTCAGTGGTTGATGCTGATCATGGGCTACGGCGAGGTGCCCGCCATGCCGCTGGACGAAGACTGTGAACCCGAGTATCGGGAAAACCTGCCGGAAAGCCTGGCAGACCGCTTGCCCGTATTGCTGCGTTTGAGCGAGTTCTGGCGCAGCCTGGATTTACAAGCCGGTCAGACTGAATTGGGCCGATACCAATTGGAACAAGCTCTGTGCCGCTGGCTGGATCAACACCGCCCCGGTGACTTGACCTCGGAGCGCTTTCGTCATCATCTGGCTCAGGGTACGGTACTGCTGGTGCTGGACGGCGCAGATGAAGTACCGGAATCGGAGGGTAACATCTGTCCACGCCAAGCACTGCTGAACGGACTGGCGGAGGCACTGCCTGACTGGACCAAACGCGGCGTGCGGGTGCTGCTGACCAGCCGGCCTTATGGGCTGAGCCGCGCGCAAATGCAAGCACTGGCGTTGGATGAAGCTCCGCTGGCGTTGCTGCCCTGGTCGTTGCAAGAACTGTTCGTCAAGCGCTGGTTTAACGCTGTAGCCAGTCAGACCAATATGGGCGAATTGCTGAACGAACTGCAGCAGCGTGAGGACTTGCGCGAACTGCGTGAAAATCCTTTATTGCTGACGGCAGTCTGCGTCAAATACCACAACCAGAAACGACTGCCGCAGGATATTCACGACCTGTATCAGAGTATCGTCGAGCAAGTGCTGTACAGTCGTTTCAAAGGCGGTAGCAATGCCCGCGAGGCCATCGCTCGGCGGCTGGAAGTCATTGCTTTGGGCATGCATGCGGGCAATGAGGTCGAACCGCGCAAAACCCCCGTGCGCGATATCCCGCTCAGTGAAATTGACCGCCATCTGGCCGCTTACGCTGCTCAAAGCCCGACTCAGGAAGGCGGGGCCGAATACGCCGCCGCCCGACGCGAAGAACTGCTCAGCCACTCCGGCCTGTTGCTGAGCCGGTCTGACCACCGGGCCGGGTTTTTCCACTGGACGTTTCAGGATTACTTCACCGCCCAGCGGCTGTATCGGGAGCAAAAACCGCTCGCTGAATTGCTGGAACAGCACGCTGGTCAAATCGAATGGCATAACGCCTTGCGTATGTTGCTGGCCCGACTCATGGCCGAGCGCGATGCCGACTGGTGCTGCGCGAGCTGGACGTGCTGCGTCCGTTGATTATGCCGAATAATTTGGCTCAGCAAGCTGAACCTGCGCTGCTGCTGAAGCTGCTGGAAATCGTGCATTTTCGCACCGGCGGACGCATGGGGGACTGGACCCAAACCTTGAAGCAGGTTTGTTTAGACGCACTGCAAACAGTGGAAGACCTGCCGTGCGCAACGCATTATTCACCGATCTGGCCCGTATTGGCGGCGACGACCGGCCCGGCGTAGGGCTGAACGATCAAGGCTTGCCGGATATCGACTGGGTGGAAATCCCTGCCGGGCCGTTCCTGTACGGCGAAGACCAAGAGAAAATCGAGCTGGACGGATTTTTCATTAGCCGTTATCCGATCACCCATGCCCAGTTTCAGGCTTTTATTGATCAGGGTGGTTACGACCAGAACCAACTCTGGTGGCAAGGCTTACAACATGAACCGCCTGAGAAAGCCGCATGGCCATTTGCCAACCGGCCTCGCGAGTGCGTCAGCTGGTACGACGCCACAGCGTTCTGTCGCTGGCTGTCGGTACAAACCGGGCAGATCATTACCCTGCCGACTGAACAGCAATGGGAAAAAGCGGCGCGAGGTGAGAAGGGGCGGGAATATCCTTGGGGCGATAAGTATCAGTCTGGTTATGCCAATTGCAATGAAAAAAGAGGAAAAAAAGGGCCATTTTATCTTTCTCAGACCAGCGCAGTAGGGATTTATCCGCCAGGACGGTCGCCGTATGGCATTGAGGATATGGCGGGCAATGTCTGGGAATGGACGAGCAGTTTTTATGACGCAGATAAAGATTCTTATGTGTTTCGCGGCGGCGCGTGGAGCGGTAATCCCGACTCTCTGCGCGCCTCCTTCCGCCTCAGGTTCCTCCCCGACTCCCGCCTCAGCGATTTCGGTTTTCGGGTGGTGTGCGTCCCCCATCGGTAACACTGAAATCGCGACCGATGCGGTTCGCAGGCTCACCACATCCTACTTAAGAGTGGTTCTGGACAATTAGGTAGGATGCGGTGACATAGGAACCGCATCATTTGTTCAAGGGTGGTTCACGACAAACCAGGTAGGATGCGGTGACGCAGGAACCGCATCGTTTGTTCAAGGGTGGTTCACGACAAACCGGGTAGGATGTGGTGACGCAGGAACCGCATCGTTTGTTCAAGGGTGGTTCACGACAAACCGGGTAGGATGTGGTGACGCAGGAACCGCATCATTTGTTCAAAGGTGGTTCACGACAAACCGGGTAGGATGCGGTGACGTAGGAACCGCATCATTCGTGACGAAACCGTCCGTTATTCTCCACCTTCAATATCATCCAAATCCGAACCTGCCCAATCCGGCGGATAAAATCCTTGCTCTACGAACTGATGAAAACTCGAATGCGGCCAATCGGCAACCCGCTGTGTCCAGCCGTGTTTGACCGGATTCCAATGGATGTAATCCACATG
This sequence comes from Gammaproteobacteria bacterium, assembly GCA_041396125.1. Lineage (GTDB taxonomy): Bacteria > Pseudomonadota > Gammaproteobacteria > Competibacterales > Competibacteraceae > JAWKZG01. Next base: position 44,343 of record JAWKZG010000018.1, read on the forward strand.
GCGGGCATAATCCGTATCGTCGCGAATCATGTGCTCCCAAAAACGCCGCTGCCATATTCCACGTTCACCCCGCTTGGCGCGACTGACTGATCGTGTTTCGGCCTTGGCGATACCGCGCGAAAAACGCGCTTTGATCAATCCCCAGCGGGTCGAATAATCAGAGTCATTCGGCGACAGCGTCCAGATGCAATGCAAATGATCAGGCAATATCACGATGGCATCCAGCCGAAAAGGATGAGCGGCCTTAACATGGCGGAAGGCATCACGCAGGCAGTCGATGTGATCGGTCAGCAAATGATTATGCCGTCGTTCAGCCAAATTCACCGTGAAAAACCACGATGCGCCTGGTGATCGTAACCGCCGGTAGGATGTCAATTGATGATGCCTTGGTTCGATTATTGGGATTGCATGGGTGTAGCTTTTAAGGCCGATGCGGTTCCTTCGTCACCACATCCTACCCGACCTCGTTAAAACGCTTTGCTGGCTGCGCCGCTAAAGTCAGTCGGGGCTGGCAAGCCTTTTTTCTGAGCTTTTTCCAGAGCTTTTTGATGATTCATATCCGCCGGGAAAAATCGCACGGTTTTACCCGCCGCACGGGCAGCCAGCAGTTCGTCCCGTGTTACTTCGCCGCCGCCGATACCGATCATGGTGTCGCTGACGGCGACCATCGCGCTGGACGTTGCTGAGAGTTGGCCGGTGCTTTCCAGCACGCCGCCCCACGTGCCGTCTTCAATATAAAAAACCTGTTGCACACAAGGTGACAGCGCGGCGTCGTATTCCCTGGCCTGGGTCGAGACGATGCCGGTGGTGGCGAAGCCTTTTTCCCGTGCTAACGGATAAACTGCGCCGATGCCGTCGGGCGTTGCGCCGATATTGACGATGGTGCTGGCCGGATCGTGCTGGTCGAGAATATTGGCGGCTATCGCGAGCATTGCAGTCTCGTCCTCATAGCCGGCACCCGAATAGCCGGTGAAGGTGAGGACGGTTTTGTTCTGCGCTGCAAAAAACGCAATGACTTCATCGACCGAGGCGAGTTTGGAATTGTTCATGGATTCACAGGCAGTTAAATTGTTGAATGAGAGCATCAGAGCCGCTGAAAAAATAATTTTTATGCTTGGCATTGTGACGGGTCGCTTTGACACACCGGGATTGAAGTGACAGCGCCAGTCGGTAATGTCAGCGCCCTTCAGCATTTATCGGCAAAGGGGGGAAGGCCTTTTGCACGCATTCTGCAGTGTCTGCCAGACAGCTTTCCGTTCTCCCTTATTTTTCGGAGAAGAAGCTGTTCGATCTCTTGGCCACTGAGTCCGAACGCCACCAACACGCCAGTCAAAGCCCCTGCTGAGACAGCGGAGATCATGCTAAAATCGAAGCCGTGCTGCTCAAGTTCAGCAAGTGGTATCAGCGTACATGTAACATCGAACGCCACCGGTACCAGGAGCCAATTGAACGCGGGCATGATGTACCTCAACTGAGCGGTGTGGAAGATCATTCTACCCGTCCGTATCACACGCCATAAAGCCCTCCATATCAACGGCATGATTCGTCATGAACCGGCACGACTCTGAGCAATGCATTGCGTCGATATCCTGCCCGATCAAGCGTGGGGCTGTAAGAATGACGGGGTATCGATAGCAAGCACGCGCGGGGCTTTTTCAACTGACTTGAACTGAGAATTGATGGTATGAAAAAAGTTGCTGTTGTCACGGGTGCCGCGCGCGGCATCGGACTCGCTACCACACGAAAGTTTCTTTCCGAACACTGGCAGGTCGCCATGCTGGACATCGACGGCGAAGCGCAGGATCAAGCGCACCAGACACTGGATGACCCGGATAGCGCGATCTCCCTCTGGTGCGACGTCTCAGACCCCGATCAGGTTGCTGCGGCGATTGATAAGGCGGTGGCTCGATTTGGGCGCATTGATGCGCTGGTCAATAACGCCGGCATCGCGGTTTTTAAGCCGCTGATGGCGACCAGTTTAACGGAATGGTCGGAGGTGTTGGCGGTGAATCTGTCCGGTCCTTTTATCTGCACCCAGGCCTGCGTGCCGATCATGCTGGCAAGCGGTGGCGGCAGCATTGTCAATATCACATCGATTTCCGGCGTCAGGGCGTCAACGCTGCGTGTGGCTTACGGCACCAGTAAAGCCGGCCTGGTGCATCTGACCAAACAAATGGCAGTGGAACTGGGAACGCAAGGCATACGGGTCAATGCAGTTTCCCCCGGCCCTGTAGATACTGCGATGGCAAAAAAGGTACACACGCCAGACATCAGAGCGGATTACCATGACAACATTCCGCTCAATCGGTACGGCTCTGAACAGGAGCTGGCAGAAGTGATATTTTTTCTGAGCAGTGATAAAGCCAGCTACATCAATGGTACGGTGGTTAATGTCGACGGTGGCTTTGCCGCTTCAGGAATCGGCTTACCCAGTTTGCGTAAGACGGATTGAGAAGGGCCCTCACGTTTTAGCTGGCGTCAAACCGTTCAGCATATAGTAGCTGAGGATCACCTGACTGTCGTCCAGTGCGCCCTCGCCACGTCCAGAGGCTGCCAGGAACAGTTGATGGGCGATGGCTGCCAGTGGCAGCGCAGCTTTGGCTTCACGTCCGCTCTCCAGCACGATGCCGAGGTCTTTGACAAAAATATCAATCGCACTGGTGACCTCGGGCATAGCTTCCAGCATGCGCGGCCCGCGGTCGTTGAGCATCCAACTCGCAGCAGCCGAACCACTCATGATCTCAAGCAGCTTGTCCAGGTCGATATCCGCTTTAGCAGCCAGGGCGAAGGCCTCGGCGACCACGGCGATGTGCACACCGCACAACAGTTGATTGACGGTCTTGACCACAGCGCCCTGACCGGGACGTTCGCCGACATGGAACACGCGCTGGCCTGTAGCGTCCAGCATCGGCCGGACAGCCTGGAAAATGACTTCTTCGGCAGCCGCCATGATAGTGAGCGACGCCGCCTTTGCACCGGCTACACCGCCGGAGACGGGCGCGTCGACGAAATGCCGTCCACTCCCGGTCACCCGTGCGGCCAATGCTTCAACCGCGCCGACCGGACAGGTCGCCATGAGACAGACCACCGCCTTTTGAGGCAAAGCGTTCAGCGCACCGTCCTGGTACAGCACAGCTTCGGCCTGGGCGGCGTTGACCACCATCAGAAGCAGCGCATCAGCGCCTTCTGCCGCCTCGGCAGCTGAGTCCGCTGCGATGCCGCCGACTGCTTCCAATGCCTCCAGCGCAGTGGTATTGAGATCGAAACCGCGCACCGTAAAACCGTTGTTTACCAGATTTTTCGCCATGGGCAATCCCATCGCACCTAAACCAACGAACGCCAGTGTTTTCATCTTATAACCAACCTTTAATGCGGGTAACCATTGCTTCGGTACTGATGCCGTAGCGATCATGCAGCGTCGGCAGCGCGCCCGCCGCGAGGAACTCATCGGGCAGGGCGAGCTGGCGGAAAACGGGCGTAACGCCATGGCCGAGCAGCAACGTGGCGATGGCTTCGCCCAGACCGCCGACCTGGGAGTGATTCTCGGCCACGATCAGCAGCCGTCCGGAACGCCTGGCAGCCTCCAGAATAGTGGGTTCATCCAGTGGTTTGATGGTCGGGACATGCAGCACACTGACGTCGATCTGATCCTGCCGCAGGCGCTCGGCGGTTTCCAGCGATCGCATCGTCATGAAGCCGCTGGAAATGATCAGCGCATCATTGCCGTCGCGCAGCATTTTGGCCTTGCCCAGTTCGAACCGGTAGTCGTATTCATCCAGTACCAGTGGCACATTGCCGCGCAACAGGCGCATATACACCGGGCCGGGATGCGCGGCAATCTGCGGTACGGCCTGTTCAATGTCGAGCGCATCGCAAGGGTCGATGATCGTCAAACCGGGAATGGCGCGCATCATGGCAAGATCATCGGTAGCCTGATGGCTCGGGCCGTAACCGGTGGTCAGGCCCGGCAGCGCGCAGCACAGTTTGACGTTGAGATTATCCTCGGCGATCACCTGATGGATAAAATCGTAGCCCCGGCGGGTGCCGAATACGGCATAGGTTGTGGCGAAAGGGGTGAAGCCTTCTTTGGCCAATCCCCCTGCCGCCCCCAGCAGTACCTGCTCTGCCATACCCATTTGGAAAAAACGGTCGGGGTAGGCCTGAGCGAATGGCAGCAAGTCGGTGTACTTGGCCAGGTCGGCGGTCAGGCCGAGGATTTCGGGCCGCTCGGCGGCATACCGCACCAGAGCATGTCCGAACGGGGCTGCTTTGACGCGCTGGCCTTCGCTGGCAATCGAGGCAATCATGGCGGAGGTCGTCAGGCGGGGCTTTTTCGGCGGGGTATCGTTCATTTTTCTGCTCCGGTCTGGGCTTTGCCCTGGGCGGCGTCGAGTATGGCAATAGCTTTTTGCCACTCGTCCGCTTCGACCCGCATGAAGTGGGTTTTCTCGCGTTGTTCGAGAAACGGCACCCCTTTGCCCATCTGCGTATCGAATAGAATGACTCGCGGTGTTTGATCCGGTAAATTGCGGGCGTTGTCGAACGCTGTGAGCACAGCTTCCAGATCGTTGCCGTCGACGCGCTGCACGTGCCAGCCGAAAGCCGCCCATTTGTCGGTCAGCGGTTCGAAGCCGAGCACTTTGGTCGAATGGTCGTCGGCCTGCTGGTTATTGATATCAACCAGACAAATCAGGTTGGATAAGCGATGGTGCGAGGCGGCCATGGCTGATTCCCAGGTCGCCCCTTCGTCCAGTTCGCCGTCGGACATGGAAATGTAAACAAACGCCGGGTTTTGTTTCTGGCGCAGTCCCAGTGCCATGCCCACGCCGATGGCCAGGCCCTGGCCCAGCGAACCGCCGGAGATTTCCATACCGGGCGTGTAGCTGGCCATGCCCGACATCGGCAGACGGCTGTCGTCGCCGCCATAGGTTTCCAGCTCGTCTTCGGTGAGAATGCCGGCTTCGATCAGAGCGGCGTAAAAAGCAATGGCGTAGTGGCCGTGCGACAATAGAAACCGGTCACGTCCTTCCCAGGTGGGTTCCTGCGGCCGGTAATGCAAGGCATGACCGTAGGCAACGGCCAGCACATCGGCCCAGCCCAGCGCCTGACCAATATAGCCCTGGCCCTGCACTTCACCCATCTGCAGGGCATAGCGGCGTATCCGATAAGCCTGTTCTTGCAAAGATGCATTGTGTTTTCTGAAAGCGCTCAAGGTGCTCCCCTTATTTTAATGGATCAGCATGCCGCCGTTGCCATCCAGCCTTCGAATCCATCTCCTCGAAAAAACGCGGCAACGCCCTGTTTCATCGGATGCACAGGGCTGTGGTGCTGACAGACATGGGTCGGTGACACGGACCGCCGCCGGAAAGATAATAACGTTACCGCGCGTTGGCGACCTGTCACATTATTACACTCGCTTGGCAGCATAAAGAAATTTGCGTTCATGTCGGACACAACGGTCAGTCGTCTTTGCCTCGTTCAGCCAACCTGTTTCATTGAACCCTTTCCGCTGGCAGCGATGCTTGTCGGGAACTTTACGAGTTGTCGAATGCGGCACTAGTTGACTTGAATCAATAAGCTTTTGTCCGGGGCGGCATAAGATTCGCAGAATATTCTGTAAATCAGGGAGCAGGAGAGCATATGCCGAGAATCCTCGTGACCGGTGCTGCGGGCCAGATTGGGTCCGAGCTGGTTCCTGCGCTGCGCGAGCGTTACGGAGCAGATCAGGTCATTGCTTCGGATATCCGTATGCCGGCGGAACAGACAAGTGCTCCCGGACCGTTCGAATACGTCGATTGCACACGCTTGCGCCAGATTCAGAACGTGGTGAGCCGTTACGACATGGCACTATTTATCATCTGGCATCGCTGTTGTCCGCTGTGGCCGAAGCCAAACCGCAGGTAGCCTGGGATATCAATATGGGCGGGTTATACCGAATCCTGGAAGTGGCCCGGCAGCACCGTTGCGCGGTATTTGTCCCCAGCTCTATCGGTGCGTTCGGCCCGACTACGCCGCGCGAGCAAACGCCGCAGGACACGGTGCAGCGGCCTACGACTATGTACGGCGTCTCTAAAGTTGCGGGGGAACTGCTGTGTGATTATTACGCCCTGCGCTTTGGGCTCGATACCCGCGGTTTGCGGCTGCCGGGGCTGATCTCCTATGTCGCGCCGCCCGGTGGCGGGACGACCGATTACGCCGTCGACATATTCTATCAGGCGATTCGCTACCGGCATTACACGTGTTTTTTGCGACCGGATACCTGCCTCGACATGATGTACATGCCGGATGCGATAGGGGCTATGATTCAACTCATGGCGGTCGATTCCAGCCAGCTTGTACACCGCAATGCGTTCAATGTCACGGCGATGAGTTTCACGCCGGAAGAACTGGCTGCCGAGATCCGCCGGCAGCTGCCGGATTTTGTGATTGACTATGAGGTCGATCCGGTGCGTCAGGCGATTGCCGATTCCTGGCCCCGTTCGCTTGACGATAGCGCGGCGCGGATCGAATGGGGCTGGTCGCCTTCGTATGATCTGAGCGCGATGACTCGGGATATGCTGGCCAAGCTGAGCGTCAAACTGAAAAAAACCGCTGCGCCATAACGTCAGTCAATATAGAGAAACCACTATCATGCCTCATCACAAGATTGAACGTACTCTTGCCGCAGAGCTTGCCGAGCTGAGCAGGATCGGTAAGCGCAAAGGCTGCGAAACTATCATAACCGGCGTGGTTCCGGCTTCAGGCAGCAAAGGCCCGCGCTATCGGCTGGCGGGAGAGGGCGATCGCCTCTATCTGAGAATGAATTCCAACAGCTATCTGGGACTGTCCCTGCAGCATGAAGTCCAGGTTGCGGAGGAGCAGGCCGTACGCGCTTACGGGACAGGGCCGGGCGCGGTGCGGTTTATCAGCGGCACCTGGGCACCCCATGTGGCGCTCGAACGGCGGCTGGCGGAATTCCACGGCCGCGAAGCTTGCATGATATTCAGCTCCGCTTACGCTACGGTCATGGGCGTACTGCCGGCCTTGATCACCGCCGAGACGGCGGTGATCAGCGATGAGCTCAATCATAATTGCATCATTAATGCGATGCGCCTGGCACGTCCCAAAGAGCGTTACATTTATCCGCATCTTGATCTGAACGCGCTGGACGCCCGGCTGGCGGAAGCGGCAGCGAATTGCCGGCGGATTATTATCGTGAGCGATGGTGTTTTCAGTATGCGGGGCGATTTTGCACCGCTTCATAAAATCCTCGAGCTGGCCAGACGCTACGACGAACGCTGCCCGGAAAATGTTCTGGTCATAGCCGATGATTCCCACGGTGTAGGCGCATTCGGTGCAACCGGCCGAGGTACCGAAGAGCATACCGGCGGGGCGGTGGATCTGCTGATCGGCACGCTTGGCAAAGCCGTAGGCGTTAATGGCGGTTATGTCGTTGCCAGCCAGATTCTGATCGATTACCTGCGTGAACATTCACCGTTGTACATTTATTCGAATCCCATTACACCGGGTGAGGCAGCAGCGGCTCAGGCGGCCATCGATGTTATCGACAGTCCACGTGGACGGGCGTTGCTGGAACACTTGCGTGCGATGACCGCACGTTTCGAGCAGGGTTTAACAGCATTAGGACTTGAAACGGTCCCCGGACCTCATCCGGTGACGCCTTTAATGGTGCGGGATACCGCGCAAACGGCAGCGCTGGTGAACCATCTGAAAACCAGGGGCATCCTGGCTACCGGCTTGAATTATCCGGTTGTACCACGCGGCGATGAGGAGATCCGTTTTCAGATCTCGGCAGACCACACCGCAGGCGATATCGACGAGGTGCTCAATGTGCTGGCCGAGCAAGAAATCATCAAACAATGATTCAACACCTTGGATTAACAGGTAAGTGCAGTTCGTCAAATGAACTGGCAGGTATTCCACGTTCACTGGTAAGCGGAAGTAATAGTGTCCTATGAAAACTAAAACTGAGTATTGGCAAGACATCTGGCAGCGCGCCCGTTCGCATCAGCATACTCTGGTATTAGGTGCGGTGAAGGCCCCGGCGGCCCCCAGCGATCTGCATGTCATCACGATCAATTGCGCAAGCCCGTCCAGTACCATTGGTCCACTCGATGAGGCGCAGCAACAGATTTTACGTTTGCTCGGCGAAGCCGCGAACACGCTTTCTGCGCCCTCAGCGCGCACCGGGCTACGCTTCTGGCTGCTGGAAGATACGCCTGACGAACCTTATGAAAGCCGGTTTGTCGCCGTCTGTAACCGTTTGGCTGAATGGGATAATGGCCGGGCAGCTTTGTGCCTGACGGGCATCGAATCGGCCGATCCGGCTACGTTGTCGATGCTGGGCACTATCCTGCAACGGCCCGACTGGCTTCAGCTTCCTTTGCTCATGCTGTCGCAAAAGATAGTGGGCGATGCGGTAGATGCACTGGCTGAGCGCCTGCGGCAAACGTCCGGCGAAGACTTGGTGCTGCAGTTGAGTTCAGAACCCGCCGCCGATCTGTCTGCTGCCAGTTTTGATTGGGATAGCTTGCCCGCAGAGGTGCTCCGTATCTTTCGGGCTGGGGCTGTCATTGGCACAGTGTTCGATGTTGAACTCGTCGCCCGGCTGCTTGAGGAGTCACCGGGTTATCTCTTTGAGCAATTACAATTCGGCTTCGATGCGGGCGCGCCTTTTGCCGACCTGGGCAATGGCCGGTTTGGTCTGACGCCGGAGGTTGTTGCCGAGTTGCGTGGCCAGTTGCTGCCTTCATTATTGCGCCACTGGAATCAGCGTCTGGGCGTTCTCCTGGGCGAAACTCAGGCCATGGAAGAGGCACCTGAGGCGAGCGCTGCTGACGTGCAATCTGCCCAGCAAGCTCCGGTCAACGCTGCACCAACAGACGAGAAACCCCGCGAGCAGCAACAACAGCCTTCAGACCACGATGGCAAAGGTACTGAGCCGAGCAAATTTGTGAATCTGTTCGAAGCAGCTCCGTCGCCGCAAACTGAACCGCCAGACGCAAAGTCCGAATCCGCTCCTGCGAACGCGCAACCGAAACCAGAAGCGGTTGCCGATAACGAGAGCCAGCCCGCGCCAAACGCCCCCCCCACCGCCGATCGGCTGCGCGCGGCAGTACACTTGCAAGAGGCCGGAGAAATCGACGCGGCGATGGTGCAATACCTGCTGGCAGTGCAGGAGCTGGCGAACCGGGGCGACACCAAACGCGCGTATCTGGTGGCACAGGAGGCTTTGCAATCGCTGACACAACTCCCGCAATCCGAACAACGGGCACTGCGGCAGGCACAGCTTCTATTGGAAATTGGGCAACTCCAGTGGCAAGGCCTGGGGCTTGGCGAGCCAATCACACTGGCTCAGGCACTAAAAACGCTGCAGGCGGCCCGCAGCACACTGCCGGAAACAGCCTCGGCTGAACTCTTGAGTCGGCTGGCCACGGTTACGGCAGGCGTTTGCTATGATCTGGGCGATAATCAATCCTTGCAGGCGGCTTTGAGTGATCTTGCCGCTACCAGCCGAATCCTGATGACCGCAGGTGCTTCCCTCGAAGCCGCCTGCCTGCTAAGCGATCAGGCGGCCATCTATGTACGCCAGGGCGATCCAGTGCAAGCCGCCCATCTGCTGGATAAAGCCCGCGAGCTTTTCGAACGCTTGCTGAACGCCAGGCAGAATGAAGCGCTGGCCGTATCCGAGTTAGCGAAAGTACATCATTTATATGCACGTTTGATATTGCACGCGAGAATCCGCAGCGGTCGTGAGCAAGACGCTTTCGCCATGGGACTGGAGCACGCGCAGCTGGCTGAGCAGTTTTTGCGTCAGACGGGTGCGAAGCGCGAACTGGGCCGGGTCTGGGAAACAGCGGGACGTCTGGCATTGCAGGCCGGTCGTTTAAACCCGGCGGGTGAGTATTTCAGCGCGGCGCTGGAATTACAAAAACAGCTGGGTGACGTTACCGGTCTCGCACGTACCACCGCGGGCCTGGCAGAGCTTTGTATGCATACGGGACAGCTTGAGGATGCGCTGGCCATGCTAAGCGATTCGGTCACGCTTAATGTTGAGAAAGGCTCTCCTGTTGGTCTTGCATTCAATCGCTCGGCATTGCGTGTACTGATGCACGCAATTGCCAGCCAGACCCCGGAAAATGCCGCCTTGCGTGTTACCGCCAATGAACTGGAGCACCGTTTGCAACAGGCCGAGGACGAGTTTGGGCGGATAGAGTTTACCAGTGCACCTGGCAGCCGTTGAGTAGCCTGCTAAGGCAGCGCGCTGTAACGGCGCTTAATCAGGCGTCTGGCCGGATCGGTTCTCCTCGGGATTGTATTTTTCCAGCAATAATTGCAATGAGCGCCGATGTTCCTGTTGCATGACACACAGCTCGGTTAGTTGCTGATCCCGGATATGATCCAGCTTTTCATGCAGCTGGAGAATTTCCAGCTCCGCTTTGAGATTGACTTCAAAATCGTGCGCCGCGTCCAGACGGTCTTTAGCCGATTGGCGGTTCTGCGACATCATGATAACGGGTGCCTGGATGGCAGCCAGCATTGATAGCACGAGGTTCAGGAAGACGTAGGGGTAGGGGTCGAACGCGTTCTGGTAACGGGCCAGCACAGCCGAATTGAGCACGACCCAGCCCACCAGCACGCAGCCGAAAAGAATAATAAACGTCCACGAACCGCCGAACGCGGCAACCCGATCAGCCAGGCGCTCGCCAAAGCGACGTTGTTCGTCAAACTCACGATTGGTATTGCGACTGATGTGCAGACGTTTGGCGATCCGCCGGATCACCCGTTGCTCGCGTTCAGAGAGTTGATCGAAACCGGTATTTAGCAGTGTCTTAGCAAGCTCGGTGGTGTGCTGGTCCAAAATGATCTCCTGCCGTATGAAAAAAATTATTGGCTTTCAGGATTTTGCCGCCTTATGGTTAACACCGACAGGCCTTCGGCAAATATTCATGCGCTGAGCAAACGAATGGGGGCGAGAGCGGAACATGACGGTGCGTGCTGAGGAATTATGATCGCCAGCTGGCTGACCTGATCACGCTGGCACAAGAGCAGCAGTAGCTTCATCAAAAGAGGCGGAGCTAACGTAAACTCCGCCTCTGACGCTTATTTCCTATGTCGTTGTTTTGCAATGAGCTCGGCAATTTGCTGGCGGAATCGGTATTGTTCGGCAGTAGTCCAGTTTGCGGCTTTAAAGTGCTGTATTGCAATGCGCGTTATTTGGTCGCTGCTGGCACCATTAGCAAGTCCGATGCTGACAATCTGGGCCAGTGAGTAAGATGTATAGGATGATTTAGACATACTGAATTCTCCACTAATCACATTGTTAAACGCCAACGGCGGCGGCGAACACCAGGCAATACAAAACCCTGCTAAACCGGGAGCCGTTAGAGTTAAATGATTAGTGGGGGAGTTCAGCGCATGGAATCAGCCTCTTGATGTGAAGTGGAATAAGACTATAACAACACAGCGACAAAACTCGTCGTGCTCAATCGATTACCCAGCCAGATTCTAGCAGTTCCTTAACAGCGGCAAAATGATGACTTTCGCCATTATCATGTTGATGGATTAGCCAGTTCTTATGTAACCAGTCGTCAAGCTTAATATAGCCAAATTGGCCGTTTTGGTTCTTGAGGTGAATTTTGTCGCCATTCGGAAGCCCCGCGAGGTCTTCGAGATACTCGCGGGTTTGGTTTTGACGTTCTATTGACCAGGACATGGTTTTCCTCGACAAATTTAAGCAGTGCCGCGTCGATAACCGTTCAGCTTCAGATCTTTAAGGTTATCAAAATATAACAATAAAAACAATGGCTTGAAATTTCTTTACAAAACCTGACTTCCTGAATGTTGGAAGTGTTGGTATATCAAGCAGTCATTTAATTACTCTCGCAGCGCGAGCGGCAGCAGGCTTTGACAAAACTGCTCCACCATCAGAAACGACAGCGCTGTGCTGAGTGGCATGGCCGGGATATCGTAGTGCGGTCATCTTCCTTCTGATCAGTTAAAAAGACGCTGCTCATCAACCTCGATTCATCGAGGTAACTGTAATGTGGCGGGTATCCTATACTCGTACCGCGATAGAATACGTCGCGGTTGATAGATTATTTATTGGTTGGCGCCGGCAATGGCTTTAGATGAGAGGGCATTAGCGGCAAAATTTATTTTGCCTCGCCCGCTTTGGAAAAGCGTCCCACATCAACGTGCGGAAAGCACCTCATAGTTAGTCAGAGCGTCCAGGCATCGGCAGGTGTTAGTGCTCGATATCTCCATGCCACATACGGACGGCATTGAGTTAGTATCGTTGGTCAAGCAGCAGTATCCAGACACCCGTATCGTTCACCCGCAGGTTTATCCCGAGAAGGCTAACAGCCGTACTGCATTGAAGCCGAAATGCACCAATACGGCATAATACAGCCGTCCAGTCCAATGATAGTCCAGGCCGTAACCCACCCCCGCAATCGTCGCCAGTATGATAAAGGCTGGGCCGCCGGCGATATGGGCCAGTCCGAACAGGACTGAGGCCGCGGCAATGCCAAGTACTGCCGCCTTACCGGAACTCACGCGTTTTGCGAAAGCTGTAATCAGGGCCGGTTGCACTATGCCACGAAAAAACGCCTCTTCCAGTACACAGGTGAACAACAGGTTATACGCCAGTATATAAAACAGATGGATTGGGGCTTGCCGGGGAAAACCGGGCGCAGTATCGCTGAAAGCCATTACCAGTCCCATGATCAGCCCGGTCAGCGCCAGTATGATCAAGCCAGAGACCAGTAATGGTCGATCTTCAAAGCGGGCCTCGCTCTGCTGCGACCAGGGCATGAGAACCATCGGTGGCGCCAGCAGCATCAGCACCAGTTTCTCGGGCCGAAAGGCATACGGCTCAGTCGCCAGCGGTGGCAGCAGCGTGACTGGCTCGAAGTAGGGGACAACTCTGAAACCCAGTGCCAGTAGAAAAATCACCAGCACCGTCCAGCCGATGATCTGCCAAGCGCGGATCGGATACTGTTTCAGCGCAAATGCCCATAAACCCGCCAGGGCGATGACCGGCAATGCCAATGGGTCGATGCCGTCGGCTTTGGCCAGTAAATTCATGGCCACAAGCAGTGTGGCGGCCCCGGTCAACACCAACAGCCATTGTGCGCGCAGCAGTCCGAGCCAGTATAAAAAACCGCCACCCAGCAGTAGTCCGGTTAACATGCGATAGCCTCCCCCAAGGTGTAACAGATCGCCGTGACCAGATCGATCTCACTGATCGGTTTAGTCAGTACCCGCTGGGCACCGGCGGCGATGATGCGCTGGTGTGTCAACCTGTCAGCGCTGGCCGTGAAACCAATAATGGGCAGTTGTGAATGACACTCCACATCGCGGATCTCTCGAATAGTCGTCAGCCCGTCTTTACCCGGCATTTGAATATCCATCAGAATCAGATCAATAAGCTTGTGCTGCAGTTGATCAATAGCGCTATCACCGTCGGCGGCGGTGATGACCTCGAAACCATGATTATTGAGTTGCCGCGTCATGATCGCGCGATTGATCGCGAAATCCTCCATAACCAGAATGCACCTGCCATCTATCCTGCGGCGTAGGTTGCTTGTTGCGAGCAAGCTGCTCAGCCAAGGCCTGAATAGTATAGATGCCGTTTTGCAGCGTGCCGATCTCGGTATTGTCCGTTTTTTGTACCCGTGCGCTCAGATCACCCGCTTCGATACGGCGGATAGCCTGTGCGGCGGCCCGGATTGCACTGACAAGCCGTTGCCCGACACCCAGCGCCAGCGCACTGGCCAGCAGCACCGCCAGGAATAATAGTCCCAGATCAGACAGCAGACGTGAGAATTGCTCCGCGCGCAGGGGGATAATCGAAAGATGCAACTCGACCTCACCCAGCAAACGGCGCGACTTTTGCTGGTCACTGACGATCTCCAGCGGATTGAGGTATACATTGGCCGTGAAGCGTAAATCATCCAGAGTCAGAAAGCGGGTTATCTGCCGTTCGGACAGCGACGGGGAAGATTTTTGCGGCAGGGATTCCGAGACCAGCACCTGCTGTTGATGATCGCGTTCCAGGTTGGTGGCCAATTGTGTGGCCAGTAAATTACCTTACCGCACTTACCTGTTAAGCAACTTTGCTATTTATAATGACGTTTTTCTTAACCGTCTCTATAGAATTCAGGAGGTGGACTGAATTGAGGAAGAAAAATGTCGCTCTCTAAGCTGCTACAAAACAGTGTCAGCGCTGTATTGGATGGACCCTTACTTCGTGCCGTGGCAGGGGATGTGATCGGTGAGGGTATTAGCCTGGTTGCCAGTCCGCTATACACTACAGTCCGCAATCACTTTACGCTCAGCGGTAAGGAGCTGGGGATGGCGTTGCAAGACAGTTTTGGGCGCGGGGTGAGCGCGATTGGTGCGGAGCTGGGTGGCGGACCACTGCGCAATCTGTTGCGCTCGAAACTGGAGCGGGAAATTCGCGGCCAGATACGCACTACCTATTTCGACCCCTACGCCACAACACACGGCCTTGATGATGAACGAAAGCGCGCGTTGCAAAACGCCATCGCGCTGACCTGCGGTCAGTTAGTGCAGGCCCGCCAGCGCATTCTGAGCGCCGAGCATTTTCCCGAGCCGGATATCGCGGCTTTATTTACCGCTGCGGCGGATACCGAAAGATCCATTCTGCTGGCCCAAATCAAGGCTACGCCTGGTATTGAACCCTTGCCGGACGAAGTACGTGCGTTTTTCTCGTCCAGCGGTGTGCTGGACCAGGCGATGTTCTTTTTTCTGCGCGAAACGCTGCGCCGCGACGAGCGCGTCGAGCGCACACTGAACGCCCTGCAACAACAGGGTATACGGGCGGATTTAGCCGCTTTGCAACGGCAGCAGACCGAGATTAATCAAACCATGCTGCAAGCCGTGCAAGCGAATGATCTAGCAAAGATGAATGCACTGCTGCCCACCCTGAACCAGCTGAAAGCTGCCAGCGAACACCTGGAACAGATGAGCGCCTTCA
This sequence comes from Gammaproteobacteria bacterium, assembly GCA_041396125.1. Classification (GTDB taxonomy): domain Bacteria; phylum Pseudomonadota; class Gammaproteobacteria; order Competibacterales; family Competibacteraceae; genus JAWKZG01. The sequence goes on from JAWKZG010000018.1 coordinate 59,347, forward strand.
CTCAGCGGTTCGGTGATTGGACGGTCTTGCTCGATACCCGACTGGACACGCTGGAGCAAACTCTTCTGGCAGGCCTCGGCGCACTGGGCGGCGAGATGCACCAGCGCTTCGATGCACTCGAAGCCCGCTTTGAAGAGTGGATGCGCCTGATTGCCAGCGGCGGCCTGGGGAGTGTGTTCAGGCACATGATGATCTGGCCGTTTACGGCAGTGATTACCTGCAGCGCATCGAACAGGCCGCTCAGGCGTTTCGCACCGCACCGCAATACCGCGCCCGCACAGCCAATGCTCTGGGTAGCGTACTAGCGGCCTGTGGCGACAGTAAACGCGCCGAGCAGAGCCTGCAAGACGCGCTGCAGCACGCAACCAACGATGGTGAGCGGGCGCTGGCCTATCATAATCTGTTCTTTGTGCATTTACGGCGCGGCCCCGCGGCTTACGTGCAAGCGCTGGACGCGATTAATAACGCTGCCGAACTCGACCCCAACTACAGCTTATGGGATCGGGAACTGTACCGCGTAGAAAAAATCTTGGCCGCGGGCGGCATGGGCTGTGCATTTCTCGCCAGCAAACTGGGCGGTTACCGAAAAGTCGTGTTGAAAATCCTGTGGGACAGTAACCCGGCCGCCATCCAGCGCTTTTACCAGGAAGCGGTTACGATGGCGCGCTGCGCCGGCCGCTATGTCGTCGAACCGCTGCATTACGGCTACGCCGATGCCGCGCGCCGTAAACCCTATCTTGAAATGGAATATCTTGAAGACGCCTTGGACGGCGATAGTTGGCTGGCGAGCAATGGGCCGCTCAGCATTGAGCAGGGTATCCAGGTCGGCCAACAGATGGCAACGGGGCTTGCGGCGGCGCACGCGGCGGGTATCTGTCACTTTGACTTGAAACCGGGCAATTTGCTGTTGCGCGAAAGCCAGGGCCAAATCGAGGTCAAAATCATCGACTTTGGCCTGTCTAGTCAGGTACTGAACCTGCAAAAACAACTCGGCACAAGCCGCCTGAGCGGCAAAAGCGCGTTTGCCCAGGCGGTGTTCGGCACGCTGGACTATGCCCCGCCTGAGCAACAGGGCGATACCCGCTACGGCCCGCCGGGGCCGAAAAGCGATTTGTATGCGTTCGGGGTGACGCTGTACCGGCTGATCAGCGGTCAATCAGCAGGCAAACCACACCCCCGTTATCTACGCCAGCACGAGGGCCTGCACGATCTGATATTCGACTGCCTGCTGGATGATCCTGCTGAGCGGCCCGAGAGTGCCGAATTCATTGCGGCAGCCTTGCGCGGGTTCGCGCAACCGGCAGTAACCGAACAAGCGGCGTCGAAACCCACTGCACCGCCAGTGGCGACGAGAACCAAACCCACCGAACCGACTGCCGGGTTTCGCGATCCGCTGAAGGATGGCAGCCAAGGCCCGGCGCTGGTGTATCTGCCGGGCGGCACATTTACCATGGGCGATGACAACAGCGACTTTTCTAGTGTGAAACCCGCCCATCAGGTGACTCTGGACGCCTTTTACATCGGCCAGTATCCGGTCACCTTCGACGACTACGACCGGTTTTGCACAGCCACAGGGCGAAAAAAGCCCGAAGATGAGCACTGGGGCAGGGGTTTCCAGCCAGTGATCAATGTTGACTGGGATGATGCGAGTGGCTACTGCGAGTGGCTCTCGGAGCAGACGGGTCAGCACTATCGTTTGCTGACCGAAGCTGAGTGGGAATACGCCTGCCGGGCAGGAAGCATAGGCAAATATTGTTTTGGCGACAATCAACGCGATCTCGGAGCGTATGCCTGGTTTGGTGAGAACAGCGGCGGTAAGATCCACCCAGCGGGCGAAAAGCGACCCAATGCCTGGCAACTGTACGATATGCACGGCAATGTCTGGGAGTGGGTGCAGGATTGGTATGGAGAGTACTCGCAGTCTGCTCAGAATAATCCGAGTGGCCCGGCGAGTGGTTTCAACCGGGTTATTCGCGGCGGTAGCTGGTTCAACGTCGCCGGCAATTGTCGTTCGGCGTTCCGCAGCTCTTGGCTACCCGGCTACCGCAGCTACGACCTGGGTTTTCGTGTGGCGAGGACAGTATAACTTGGCGCTATTACCCTTTTACGCTTTGCCCGTGCGCGTTAGCGCGCAGGTCGAATTTTTTGAAATCATTAAGCCCCTCATAAATCTTTCCCCCCAATAAATATTTTCACCATTGATCCCCAATCTCAGGTCCACCAAGCTGATCGCGAATGATTACGTGAAATCGCTTGGGGGGACGGGGATGCGTCCATCGCTTATTGTCATCGTCAGCCTGCTGGGCACGCTGTATTCAGCGAACGCAACCCAGGCAGAACAACTTTACGCTGACACCCAGCTCCTGGTCGGGCGCTATTGCATCCGCTGGCGCAGATCGTTACGGTCAGTTTCTCACCCGAACACATCCATACCGTTGGACAAGCCATCCAGCAGCTATTGCTAGGCCCCGAAGCTCCGACCACCAGCACAGTCGGTCTGAAACCCGGTGAGCGCCTGCTGTTCTTTACGGCACTCGCCTGCGAACCTTGTCAGAGAGTCCGCCTGAGCCTATTTATTTTCTGCCTCCCCCTTACTCACAGCCACAAGCCACAATCGCCTGACTGCCGAACGCACTTAATTGGTCGCGCCAGTGCGGCAAGCGCTGCTTGATCCGGGCGATAATCCGGTCTTTATCAAGCCGCGTCGGCTGGCCGTCTTGCAAGACGATCTGTCCGTTGATAACCGCGCTGGTCACATCGCTGGCTTTGGCATAGAACACCAGCGCCGGATAGGCCCGTAGAAAGGTTGCAGATGCGCCTGATCAATATCCAGGACAATCATATCGGCTTTTTTGCCCGCTTCCAGCGAGCCGATCTCGTGACCGAGGCCCAGGATCTCTGCACTGCCCTGGGTGTAATACCAGAGCGCCTGCTGACAGGGTAAGAGGTCGGCATTGCCTTGTTGCAGGCGAACCGCATTGATGGCATTGCGCATGCCCTCGAACGGATCGTTCTGCATCCAGTCGGTGGCAAAACCGGTGCGGATGCCCAGCGATTCAATGTGCTGCAGCCGCGGATAGACGCCACGGCGCGGATAAATAATCGGGCAATGGGCGTACCCGGCGTTGGTTTCACGCACGGCGGCCAGATCGGCATCGCTGGCATAGGTCAGGTGCGCGACCACCACATCGCTGCGCAACAGGCCAATATCGCGCAGGTACTCCAGCGGCCCGCAGCCGTGCTGATGTTGTATGTAGTCGACTTCACGCGCCGATTGTGCCGTGTGACTGTGCATCCCCACCTGCAAGCGATCGGCTTCGGCGCGGGCGGTTTGATGGAGTTCCCGGCTACAGGTATCGCTGGCATGGGTCGCCATACGGCCGTGGATGCGTCCCTCGGCGTCGCTGTGTTGATGCCAGCGCTCCACAAACGCCACCCCGTCGCGCAGGCGTTGTTCACCGATGGCTGGATACCGCGTGTAATCGCCCCGATACAATTCTTCCATCCGCACGTCAAAGATTTTGTTGGCGATAACCGCGCGCAGGCCACTGTCTTTGACCGCCCGTGCCAGACCGTCCGGGTTGTACCAGATGTCGTTGATCGTGGTGATGCCGGAGGTCAGCATATCCGCACAGCCCAGCAAGGCCAGGTCCTGCCATTCCTCTGGCGTAATGTCTTTTTCCAGGCGAAAGGCAATCGTGTACAGCGCCTGACCTGCCGTAAAATCATCGGTCTGACTGCGGAAAATGAGCGACGCTGCATGGCTGTGGGCGTTCACAAAGCCCGGTAATACGGCTTTGCCATGCCCCGACAGTGTTTGCCGGGGTTGCCAGCTGCCAGGGGCTTGTTTCGGCCCGGCGTAGACGATGCGATCGGCGCGAACCGCCACTTCTGCATCGCTGTAAACGGGTAAGCCTTCACTCATTGGGTACAGATAATCGGCGTGGATGAGTAAGTCGATCTCAGTGGACATGGTGTTCTCGCAAGGCTGGTACAGCAGCGGCTTTGCAGCGCTGTAGATATCAATAGCATGGGGGCATGAAAGAATGCGTAAGCCGCTGGGTGTGGCTTCTCTTCATTCGATTGGATTGCAAGAATAGCCATTTTTTCGTGGTTGTTGAAGCATGACTATCATGCCTGCATAGCACTTATACAAAAAACGCATGATCTTGCATCATTCACATTAACCACCCCTGTACTCACTCCGTCATTCCCGCGCAGGCGGGAATCCAGGAAAGCTGCAAGGCGCAGCAAAATGTCGCAAACCTATCCGCGTTATGTATTAGTGCTCATCAAACAGCGTGGTATAGCCCGGTCGGGCCGGGAACTCAGTCTGTGCCGCTACAGAGACTGGTACTCATACAGCAGGCTACATCAATCGGTGCGAAAGAAACGGTATCACTGGCGCAGCAGGGCAGGGAGGTCTTGCTAGCTGGAAACTTGAGGCCACTATTCCAGGCTCTCCTAAGGTTGAACCGTCATGACGGATCTACTAAGTTATGCTGAAGCCGCTAAGAAACTGAGCTGTTCGGTGCGCAGCATCATGCGGCTGGCAGACTCCGGTGAGCTGGTTCGTGTTTATCCCCGCCCTCGCTTACCTCGCATTCTGGAAAGTTCGCTGGATAAGTATGTTGCTCGCATCGCCGACCTTGCGCATAATTTGCGTTGCGCGGGGCTGGATGTGCTGGAGGTCAGCACATGCGAAAGCGCAAACAAACCGACAAGGATGGTATTTTCACAATCTGCGTCACACCTGCGCTGCTTGGTTAGTGAGCGCCGGTGTACCGCTACCGGAAGTCAGGGATTTGCTCGGGCACGCGACGGTCAAGATGACGGAGCGGTATGCCCACCTGGCACCAGAAAATATTCGCGTCGCCGTGGCGAAGCTGGATAGCTTGAGTCACGATTTGGTCACATTAGAAACACAAATGCCGCTAAAAAGCGGCATAAGTAATTGAAATTATTGGTGGGCGGTACTGGGATTGAACCAGTGACCCCTGCCGTGTGAAGGCAGTGCTCTCCCGCTGAGCTAACCGCCCCAAGCTGGAATGCGAATGGTAAAAGTCTTTCGCTGAAGCGTCAATAGCAGACTGCGTTTTAGAGGTATAAAACCTCTACAATCTCGAAAGATTTCTCGCCGCCGGGTGCCTGGACATGGGCGACATCGCCTTCTTCCTTGCCGATTAAAGCCCTGGCTATCGGTGAATTAACGGAGATTCGGCCCGCTTTGATATCGGCTTCGTCTTCGCCCACGATTTGGTAGCGGGCTTCCTCGCCGGTGTCTTCATTGATCAGCAGGACGGTGGTGCCGAATACCACTTTACCGGTTTTTGGCAGCTTGTTGATGTCGATCACCTGCGCGTTAGAGAGCTTGTATTCGATTTCTTTAATCCGGCCTTCGATGAAAGACTGTTGCTCGCGGGCGGCGTGGTACTCGGCGTTTTCCTTAAGATCGCCGTGGGCACGGGCTTCCGCAATAGCGGCAATCACGTTCGGGCGGGCAGTGGTTTTCAGCTCTTGTAGCTCATCGCGCAATTTCTGCGCCCCCTGGGCCGTCATAGGTACTTTATTGCTCATGCTTGTAACTCTCTGTGCAAATCCTGTAAGCGGTAAATATCGTTATGGCCAGCCTGGAGCGCCTGGCAGGTTGCCTGTGCTCCAGCGATGGTCGTGGTATAGCTGATTTTATGGGCCAGGGCAGCACGTCGGATCGAAAACGAATCGGCTATTGCCTGGCGGCCTTCAGTCGTATTAATTATAAGAGCGATTTGTTCGTTTTTGATCATATCAACGATATGCGGGCGGCCTTCATAGACCTTGTTGACCAGCTCGCAAGGTACATTCTGCTGTCGCAGAGCCTGATATGTACCTTGGGTGGCGACCAGTTTGAAACCGCACTGGGTCAGCGTGGCCGCTATCGGAATAAGCGCTGCCTTGTCGGCATCGCGCACGCTGACAACCGCGGTGCCGGCTTGGGGCAGGGCGTTGCCGGCCGCAAGTTGCGATTTGGCGTAGGCTTCTCCAAAGCTGAGACCAATACCCATGACTTCACCGGTCGATTTCATTTCCGGGCCGAGCAGCGGGTCAACGCCGGGAAATTTAACGAACGGAAAGACGGATTCCTTGACCGAATAAAACGGCACACGCCAGTCGGTGCGTATATTCTGCTCGCTCAGGCGCTGGCCGCTCATGCAACGGGCAGCGATTTTGGCCAGTGGCCGCCCCGTGGCCTTAGAGACGTAGGGGACAGTGCGTGAGGCACGCGGATTAACTTCCAGCACATAAATGGCATCACCCTGAATGGCGAACTGGGTGTTCATCAGCCCCACCACGCCGAGCGCTTTGGCCATGGCGATGACCTGTTCGCTCAGCTGTTGCTGCTGGGCTGGCGTCAGGGTGAACGGCGGCAGGCAGCAGGCCGAGTCGCCGGAGTGCACGCCGGCCTGTTCGATATGCTCCATAATGCCGCCAATCATCACATCCTGGCCGTCGCAGATCGCATCCACATCGATTTCGACAGCATTGGCCAGAAAGTGGTCGAGCAGCACGGGCGAATCGTTCGAGACCATGACCGCTTCTTTCATATAGCGTTGCAGGTCCTGTTCGTTATAGACGATTTCCATGGCCCGACCGCCCAGTACATAGGACGGACGTACTACCAGCGGATAGCCGATCTGGCGGGCCAGCTGCACGGCGGACTGGGGATCGCGGGCGGTACGATTGGGAGGCTGCCGCAGTCCGAGTTCGTGCAGCATTTGCTGGAAGCGCTCGCGGTCTTCGGCCTGGTCGATAGCATCGGGTGAGGTGCCAATAATAGGCACACCGTTGGCTTCCAGTGCACGTGCCAGTTTCAGCGGTGTTTGTCCGCCATATTGCACAATCACGCCGGCGGGATTTTCCTTGCGTACGATTTCCAGCACATCTTCCAGCGTCAGCGGTTCGAAATAGAGCCGGTCCGAGGTGTCGTAATCGGTCGAGACGGTTTCAGGGTTGCAGTTGACCATGATGGTTTCGTAACCGTCTTCGCGCAGCGCCAGGGCGGCATGCACGCAGCAGTAATCAAATTCGATGCCCTGACCGATACGGTTTGGACCGCCGCCGAGGATCATGATTTTCTGCCGCTCACTGGACTCGGCTTCGCATTCTTCCTCGTAGGTGGAATACAGATAAGCGGTGCTGGTGGCGAATTCGGCAGCACAGGAATCGACCCGTTTATAAACCGGATTTAGTCCCAGTTTATGGCGCAGCTGGCGGATGGCGGTTTCGTCGCTGCCGATCAGGCTTGCGATACGGCTGTCCGCGAACCCCATGCGCTTAAGCCGGTACAGGCGTTGCTTGTCAAGGGCATCAATACCCTGCTGGCGCAGTTCGGTTTCAGCCTGAATAAGCTCTTCGACTTGATCCAGAAACCAGGGATCGATCCAGGTGGAACGGTGAATATCCTCCAGGCTGTAACCGAGCCGAAACGCATCTGCCACATACCACAGCCGCTGTGCGCCCGGCATGCCGAGTTCGTGCCCGAGCACATCTTTGGCATCCGCCTGGGTCGGGTCCAGCAACTCGTTCAGGCCATCACAGCCGATTTCCAGTCCACGCAGGGCTTTCTGCAGCGATTCCTGAAAGCTGCGACCGATGGCCATGACCTCACCCACCGATTTCATCTGCGTGGTCAGACGGTCGTTGGCCTGCGGAAATTTCTCGAAATTGAAGCGCGGTACTTTGGTGACTACATAGTCGATGCTGGGCTCGAATGAGGCCGGGGTTGCGCCGCCGGTGATATCGTTGCGTAGTTCATCCAGGGTATAGCCGACTGCAAGTTTGGCCGCGATTTTGGCAATCGGAAAACCAGTAGCCTTGGAAGCCAGCGCTGAAGAACGCGAGACCCGTGGGTTCATTTCGATGACGACAATTCTGCCATCATCGGGGTTGACGGCAAATTGCACATTGGAGCCGCCGGTGTCCACACCGATTTTTCGCAGGACGGCCAGCGAGGCATCGCGCAGGCGCTGGTATTCTTTATCTGTCAGGGTTTGTGCGGGTGCCACCGTAATCGAATCGCCGGTATGAATGCCCATCGGATCGAAGTTTTCGATCGAACATACGATGATGCAATTGTCAGCCCGATCACGCACGACCTCCATTTCGAACTCTTTCCAGCCCAGGACCGACTCTTCCAGCAGGATTTCGTTGGTGGGTGACAAATCCAGACCGCGTTCGACAATCTCGACGAATTCTTCCCGGTTATAGGCAATTCCGCCGCCACTGCCGCCCATCGTGAAAGAAGGTCGGATAATGGTCGGGAAACCGATTTGTTCCTGTCCCGCCAGAGCCTGTTCCAGGGTATGGGCAATATAGGCACGCGGGGTGGCCAGGCCGATCTCGGTCATGGCGTGCCGAAAGCGCTCGCGATCCTCGGCCATGTCGATGGCATCCTGCGAGGCGCCGATGAGTTCGACATCGAAGCGTTCCAGCACGCCTTCGCGGACCAGATCCAGGGCGCAGTTGAGCGCCGTTTGGCCGCCCATCGTTGGCAGCAGTGCGGTTGGGCGTTCACGTTCGATGATGCGGGCAAGCGTACGCCATTCGATTGGTTCGATATAAATGGCATCGGCGCTGTCCGGATCGGTCATGATCGTGGCGGGGTTCGAGTTCACCAAAATGACCCGGTAACCTTCTTCGCGCAGGGCTTTGCAGGCCTGCGTGCCGGAGTAGTCGAATTCGCAGGCTTGGCCGATCACGATAGGCCCCGCGCCGATGATTAAAATACTAGCTAGATCAGTGCGTTTAGGCATGGGTAATGACTATAAAACCAAAAGTTAGAGGCGATCAGTAGAGAACCATCAAGCGGGGCGGCGTTGCCGCATCAGCTCGATAAAGCGATCAAACAGCGGACTGACATCGTGCGGGCCCGGACTGGCTTCGGGATGGCCCTGAAAACTGAACGCGGGATACTGCGTGTGCTCAATGCCTTGCAGAGACTGATCGAACAGGGAGCGATGGGTTGGCCGTAAATGCTGAGGCAGACTGGCTTCATCAACGGCGAAACCGTGATTCTGGCTGCTGATCATGACTTGTCCGGTACGCAGATCCTGCACCGGATGATTAGCCCCGTGATGACCGAATTTCATTTTGACGGTACGTGCACCGCAAGCCAGGCCCAATAATTGATGGCCCAGACAGATACCAAACAGAGGCAGACCGCTGGGAAGCAGTTCCTGAATGGCCTGAATCGCGTAATCGCAGGGTTCCGGGTCGCCCGGCCCGTTAGACAGGAATACCCCGTCAGGTGACAGCGCCAGTACCTCTGCCGCCGGTGTTTGAGCCGGTACCACCGTCAGTTGGCAGCCGCGATCTGCCAGCATACGCAGAATATTGCGCTTGATGCCGAAATCGTACGCGACCACCCGATAGGGCCGTGTTTGGGGCGTGGCGAAGGTATTGCTGTCAGCCTGCCAGCTGCCCTCGGTCCAGTCATAAGGCTGGCTGGTGCTGACAACCTGCGCTAGATCTGCGCCCTGCAGACCGGGATGGGCACGGGCGCGCCGCAGAGCTTCTTCAGGGTCGATCTGGTCGCCGCTCATCAGGCAACCGCTCTGAGCACCTTTCTCGCGCAGCAGACGGGTCAGGCGGCGGGTGTCAATATCCGCAATCGCGCCGATATTGTGCGCGCGCAGATAGTCGTCCAGAGACTGGGTTTGTCGCCAGTTGCTGGCCCGTCGCGGATAATCGCGAATCACCAGCGCGCTGGCCTGAGGACGGGCCGATTCGGCATCGCCCGGATTAACCCCGACATTACCGATATGAGGGTAGGTCAGGGTGACGATCTGCTGACAATACGAAGGGTCGGTGAGTATTTCCTGATACCCGGTCAGCGCGGTATTGAATACCACTTCGCCGCAGACCGAACCAGGCTGCCCAAGTGCCGAACCCCAAAACAGGCTGCCATCCGCCAGTGCGAGTAAAGCCGGTGTACTCAAAATAACTCCTTGCAAAAACAAAGAACAAACAAAATATGATCTGGCAAAATACGATCTGGTTTATCCCCGAAGCTGTGGGCTCCAGGCGACTCAACGCAGACCCAGCACGTCGTGCATATCGTACAGACCGGCTGGACGTTGACTGAGCCATTGCGCTGCACGTACGGCGCCGTTGGCGAAATTCATCCGGCTGGAAGCCTTATGGGTGATCTCCAGGCGTTCACCGATGCCAGCAAACAGCACGGTGTGTTCACCCACCAGATCACCGGCTCGCACTGTGGCAAAACCGATGGTTTCGCGCTTGCGCTCGCCGGTATGGCCTTCCCGGCCGTAGACGGCGCATTGGGACAGATCGCGTCCCAGTGTTTGCGCGACCACTTCGCCCATTTTCAGGGCAGTGCCGGAGGGGGCATCGACTTTATGCCGGTGGTGGCCTTCAATAATCTCGATATCGACCTCATCGCCCAGCACGCTTGCGGCCAGTTCCAGTAACTTCAGGCAGACATTGACTCCGACACTCATATTCGGCGCAAAGACAATGGGGATGTGCTCGGCGGCCGCACTGATCTGCTCTTTTTGCTCTGCGCTGAAGCCGGTTGTGCCGATAACCAGACATTTGCCGGCTGTGACGCACTGGGCCAGATGCGCCAGTGTAGCTTCCGGTCGGGTAAAGTCGATCAGTACATCAAACGCCGTGCTGACCTGTGCCAGATCGGCGCTGATCGGTACGCCCAGTTCGCCAACCCCGGCCACGCTGCCGGCATCGCGTCCGAGCAGAGGGTTAGAGGCTTGCTCGATAGCAGCGCTACAGTGTACATCGGGTGTTTGCGAACAGGCTTCGATGAGGTGCCGTCCCATGCGACCGGCAGCGCCAGTCACAGCAATTCTTACCATTACCATCTCCCGCAGTGTGTCAAAAACGTGCGTGCATTGTTGAGCTACAGACAAAAATATAGGGTTGCGCGAGGTCAACCCTTTGCTATTATTTGGGCGCCGGTGACGCAGGGTAGGGAAAACGGTTATCCGCTTCCCCGTTATAAGCGCCGCTCTGCCCAGGCGTCATTGCCGCAGTACAACCCGACAGCGGGACAGGCTCGTTTTGACGGTGCTGTGTCAACTGTTCAGGTTGCTCTATTGAATACGGCATTTTATTACAAGTTACGGTATTTTGTTGAGCGTTTTTCTGTTGTCACGCTCAAGGTGTTTTTTAATGCGCGCTTTACACAACTTACGCTGTCCGCTTTTTAGTCATGGCTGTTGATCCGCAAATTCAGTACGTTCTGGACCTGGTGAACAAAGCCGCTTATCCCGATTACTGGGAACTTGATCCCGTTTCGGCCCGGCGCCAGTTTGAACAGACTGCCCCGATTCTCGATGCCCGGCCGGTTACCCTGTACCAGGTTGAAGATTTCACTATCGCCGGCCCGGCTGGCCCGTTGCCACTGCGCTGTTACACTCCGCGACCCAGCCCACAGCCGTTACCGGTATTGCTTTGGTACCACGGTGGCGGGTTCGTGATTGGTGGTCTGAACAGCTATGATGCTATCTGCCGCTGGCTGAGCAAGCAGGTCGATTGTATTGTGCTGTCGGTAGATTACCGGCTGGCCCCGGAGCATCCCTTTCCGGCAGCGGTGGACGACAGTTTCGCGGCCTTGAACTGGGCGGCCGAACATGCCGCCGATATTGGCGGCGATCCGACCCGGCTGGCTGTGGCCGGAGACAGTGCCGGCGGTAATCTGGCAGCGGTCAGCAGTCTGCTGGCGCGCGATGCCGGCAGCCCCAAGCTGGCTTTGCAACTGCTGGTGTACCCGTGTACTGCCTCAACGCCCGATTCGGACTCGCAACAGCGTTTTGCGGAAGGCTATCTGCTCAGTCGCCAGTCGATTTTGTGGTTTTATGAACAATATCTGCGCGATCCGGCGGATCGCCTGGATTTCCGTTATGCACCCTTACTGGCTGAAAACCTCAGTGATTTACCACCGGCATTGCTGATCCTGGCCGATCACGACCCGCTGCATGATGAAGGACTGGCTTACGGAGAGCGCTTGCGGGCGGCGGGCAATCAGGTAGAGATCATCGATTACCCCGGCATGGTGCACGCCTTTTACTCTATGTCCAATGCGGTGGATGCGGCCAAAGACGCGTTGCAGCGCTCGGCGGAAGCCTTGCGGCAGGCTTTTGCCCAGCCCTGATTGAAACAGGTTTTATTGGAATACATTCTTAGACATACAGGAATCGACAGTTATGCGCGAACGCGACGAAGCCCTCACTATCGAACAGAAAGCGCTGGCGCTGAATCTGGATGAATACAAATACGGCACGGTGGTCGAAATCGGGGCAGGTCAGGAAGTTGCCCGTCAGTTTTTCCGGGCGGGCGCGGCGGCTGGCACGATAGCGAAAACCATGTCGGCCTACGATATGAAGGTCAGTGACTCTATCTATGGTCAGGCCGGGCGCTATGTATCGCGTGAACGCCTGTTGCAAATGCTGGAGAAAGAGTTTGACCTGCTGGTGGATCGCTTGAGCAGCTCCCGGCCGCGTAACACCACGTTTTTTGCCTATGCCGCTACGGTCGCGGCCAAAAGCTATCAGCGCGAACATGAATGTCATGGCTGGATCGGGCTGCGCGTGCAGCTGCATCCGGGGGCTGCGCCGAGCGATATCATCATGCATGTGCGGATGCTGGATAATGACAATACTGCGCAGTCCGAGGCCCTGGGTGTTCTGGGAGTGAACCTGATTTACGGGGCGTTCAATTACTGGAGCCATCCGACTGATCTGATTGACAGCCTGAAAGACAAACTCGGCCCGGACCGTATCGAGATCGACCTGATTCATTTCAGCGGCGCGTATTTCGAGGATATCGAAAACCGACTGATGAACCTGTATCTGATTCGCAGCTGGCAGACGCGGGCTGTGATCTTTAACCCGCAGGGTGAGGTGGTAGTGCCGGGGGAACTGTTTTATAAAAAGCCGGTACTGGTTATCCGCGGCACGTTTAACCCGGTGACCAAGGTCAATGTGGATATGATCGAATCGGGCAAGAAACAGTTCATACAGGAAAATACGGTTGACGCCGAACGTCTGGTGTCGCTGGCTGAAATCACCATGAATTCGCCGTTCACCGGTGATACGGTCGATGATGCGGATTTTCTGGTGCGGGTGGATTTGCTGGCGTCACTGGGTTACACGGTCATGATTTCGGACTATGTACGGTTTTTCCGGTTGCGTGCCTATCTGCGCCGTTATACCCAAAAGCAGATCGGAATCGTACTGAGTGTGCGTGATTTCGATTATCTGTTCAACCTGAAATTTTACGAAGGTCTGGAGGGCGGTATTCTGGAGGCGTTCGGGAAATTATTCCCTGACAAAACCAGTGTTTATGTGTATCCCTCGCGGCGGGCCGATGAAGCGGAACTGACCACCCTGGCCAGCGTTTCAGTGCCGCCCGGTCTGCAGCATTTGCTGTCGCATCTGGTGGAAAACAAGCTGCTGATTCCATTGGAAGAATACGATGAGTCTTTGCTGCAGATTGATATGGCTGAGGTGCTGAGCGATTTACACCGTGGGCGAGGGCGGTGGGAAGAGTGCGTGCCGGACATTATTGCCCAACAGATCATTGAGCGGCGCCTGTTGGGATTTGCTTCGGAGTAAATGCCGCTCAGAGTCTGTTGCAAAAATATCATCCCAGATATTTTTGCAATCGAAAATTTTTATTTTCTCAGTTTTGGAACGATGCGGCGGCATCTGCAGGCAGGCAGTAAACCTGATCACGGCCCTGTTTTTTGGCGGTGTAGCAGGCGGTGTCCGCTGCGTTAAGCAATGATTCGATGTTGTTGAACGCCGCGCTGACTTCGACCACACCAATACTGGCACCGATCTGAAAGTGCTGCTCTTGCCAGTTGAACGTGTAAACGCGCAAGCGGGCGAGGATATTTTCCGCAATCTCCAAACCTTTGGCGAGCGGGCAATTGTCGAGTAGCAGGCCGAATTCATCGCCGCCCAACCGGGATAAGGTGTCACGATCGCGAAACAAGGGCCAGAGAATGTCTTTCAAGGCGCGCAACAGCTGATCACCGGCAGCGTGCCCGGCGGTGTCATTCACGATTTTAAAGTGATCCAGATCCATAAAGCAGAGCACATGCTGTGTGCCGTACTGTTTGACGCTGTCCAGAGTGTGTTGCAGACGCCGCTCGAATTCACGCCGATTGATAAGCCCGGTGAGCGGGTCATGCGTGGCGTCATACTTCAGCTGCTGGCGCATCTGCCGGGTTTCGGTCACATCACGAAAGATCAGTACAGCGCCTACAATGACACCATCCTGCGACCGGATCGGTGCTGCTGAATCCTCAATAGCGTACTCCCGACCCTGCCGATCAATCAGCACGGTGTCACCTATCAACTCAACCGCCTGACCTGATGCCAGGCAGTCGCTGATCGGATTAATAAACTGTAGCCGATCATGCTCCCGGACCAGTTTCAGCACGGTGTTGACAGGGCGGCCGGTCGCTTCTTCCTGTTTCCAGCCGGTCAGCTTTTCTGCGCTCGGATTTAAAAACTGGATGACACCCTGCGTATCGGTGGTAATCACCGCATCACCAATGGCGCGCAGCGTAATCTGGGCCATTTCTTTTTCCGCGAACAGGGCGGCTTCGGTCTGCTTCAGTGTGCTGATGTCTTCGGCAATGCCAATGATCCGATAGCAGTGCCCGTTGCTGTCGAGTAAAGGATAAGTGCGATCCTTGATCCAGCGCAGTGTGCCATCAGGACGTTCAATACGATAGGTAAGGTTAACCGCCTGTCCTTGCAGCTTGCGCTCGAAATCTGCCTGTACGAGCGCCCGGTCAGCGCTGTAAACCGTATCCAGCAGGGGGTCCGGGGTGCGATAAAAATCGGTGCTCGGACGGCCCCATATTTTCTCGTAACCCGGGCTGATATAGACGATGGAAGGCCCCTGGGGTTCTGCGATATAAAATACTTCGTCGATAGTTTCGGCAATTTGCCGGAAGCGCTCCTCGCTGACACGCAAGGCCTGTTCAGTGCGTTTGCGATCATTAATATCACGCCCAACCGACTGAATTTCCAGCAGCATGCCCTGCTCATTGAAAATACCGCGACTGACCCAGTGAAACCAGCGTGTTTTACCTTGCGTATCGAGCAATCGGGCTTCACCGTTGACCAGCGGATTGCCCGGACTGAGCCGACCGAGTCTGCGCAGTGTTTTTGCTGCATCGTCTGCTGCCAGTGAATCTATGAAGCGGGTACCGACCAGAGCCGCTGCCGGTTTGCCAAAAAACGCCGCATAGGCCGAATTGACAAACAAGAGCGTAGTATCCGGTTGGAAGCGGCAGACTAAATCAGTTTGTGTTTCAATCAGTGCCCGATAGCGCTCTTCCGCAGCTTGCAGGGCACACTCGCTTTGCCAGCGGTTATATTCAGCCCCGACTCGCTGGCTGACCAGGCGAAAAAAACACGGGATTGCGGATCATCAGCGCCGGGGCGGTTATTGAGTGCAAAAACATGTCCGGCGGGCTTACCTGCAGTGTCACAAAATAACTCACCGCGGTAACACTTGGCACCCAGTCGGGTAAGATCGGCGTCCTGCGGGAACCGCTCATCGACATGGTCCGGGAAATGGATATGGGTATCGGAGCTACGTGAGCCATAGACGACTTCGCAGGGAGTGCCCTGCAGATCGAACTCGAAAGGCTGGCCCAGGGCATCACCATCCCAGAATGCTAACACCTTGATACGATTGCTATCAGGCTGCAATAAACCGACACCAGCCCAGCGACAGCCCAGCGTTTTGGCCAATGCCTCGACAGCAACATTAAAGAATGCTGGACCAGTGGCATGGCTTTGAGCCAGAAGTTCTAAGGCGGTTTCACGTGTCAGCACAGTCAGGTAACAGATAAAGTTAAAAATATATAAATAATATTATTAATATTTAGCAAAATTCATGCCAATTTTTATGTTCTGATTTCTATCGCTCAAGCTGCTGGTGCTTGCTGTTCCTGTAACTGCCAGGAACGCCGGTAAAGCTCGCACTGTTCGATGAGTTCATTATGCTTGCCTTGTGCTATTAACTGTCCCTGTTCCAGTACGATAATTCGGTCAGCCTGCTCCAGCGCGGATACCCGATGCGAAACAATAAGCAGCGAGCGGGCGTGCTGAAAACGATAAATCTGATCGATCAGAAAACGCTCGGTTTCATGATCTACTGCTGATAGCACATCGTCCAGGATGAGTAGGTCACAAGGCGTCAGCAAAGCCCGCGCCAGCGCCAGACGCTGCTTCTGGCCACCGGAAAGATTAATGCCTTTCTCGCCTGCCAGCGTATCCAGACCTGCCGGGAAACGTTGCAGGTCCTCTTGCAAGGCAGCTGCGTGTAGCGCTTCCAGGGCCTGCTGCTGAGTCAGATCCGGTCGAGCCAGGCGCAGATTTTCACGAATCGTGGCGGAAAATAAAAAGGGTGTCTGGCTGACCGTTACAATGTGCTGGCGCAGGCGATCCCGGCTGATTCGTGTGCTGTCTATACCATCCAGAAATATCGTAGCTGCTGCAGGTTGCAGATAACCATTCAGACAATTGACCAGGGTGGATTTGCCGCTGCCAATCGGGCCGAATACACCGACGATTTCCCCCGGCTTGATAGCTAATGAAATGTGCTGTAATACCTGCTGCTCCGGTGCTTCCGGGTAGGCATAACTCAGGGAACGGACTTCCAGTCCCTTTTGCAGAGTTGCAGGCAGGGCGTTTTGCGCCGCCGGGTCTGGTGGTGGCAGACTGGGTTTGGTCAGCAGTACGGTTTCCAGGCTTTCCAGGGCGGTCATACCGCGTTGCAGTACAAACAGCATGAAACTCATGCCGGTTAGCGGTGGTAACAGCATGGACAGGTACAACAGATAAGCCGTCAGTTCGCCGACGGTCAGTTCGGCGCGCACGATCATGAGGCCGCCGACCAGTACTACCAGGACTTTCAGCGCGTTAAGTACATGCAGCATCAGGGGTAAAAAATACGCCCGCAGCCGGGAAATATTCAGTGCCAGATCGCGGATGTGAGCACTCAGAATGCCAAACCGGCGTTCGGGCCAGTCCAGCGCCTGATAGGTACGCAGCACTTCCAGGCCGTTATAGGATTCCAGTGTGAAATCGGAAATGGACTGCAACGCCTGCATCTGCTGTTGCTGCAACAGCCGCAGCTTGCCGATAGCCAGTTGCAGTATCACGAAAGTAATCACGATGGGTCCGGCGATCAGAGCGGTCAGCAGCGGCGACAGCAGATACATCCGATACGGTGCCAGCGACAGCATCGCAATGCTATTGCACAATTGCAGCAGGCCAAAGCCCATCAGCATGCGTACGCCGTTGATATCGTTATTAAGCCGGGAGATCAGCGCACCGGTCGTGTTGGTACGAAAAAAATCGCGTTGCAGGGTGGTGAGATGGGCCAGCAAGCGGTTCTTGAGGTCGAATTCCACCCGCCGGCCCGGCATAAAGAATAACAACCGCGACGCGGTGCGGGTAATGATAATGGCCAGTGCAAATCCCAAGATCCACGTTACCCGATTGAGAAACACCTGCTCACCACCGCTCTGGCGCAGGCTGTCGATAGCCTGTTCCAGATACAGCGGGATGGTCAGTGTCATCCACAGGGTAGCGATGACCATAGTGCTGCCGAGCACATACGCGCCTTTGTGCTCCAGCAGCAGGTGCCACAAGAACCGGTAACGCTGCCGGGTGTTGCTGGATTCCACTAGTTATGGCCAATCACTGGGTTTTGCAAGCCATCAGGCTTTATACGACGGGTCGAGCGCGTCGATTTTACGCAGCAGCGCATTGAACACCATCCGGTCAGTCGGCGTGGCCCCCGGCGGCGTCTCGCGATCACCCTCTTGTGAATTTCTGACCGCTTCGGGGCTGACCGCGATGACTGGCGCACCGCTGGCATGCGAGGCCAGCTGTACTTCGCAAGCCCGCTGTAAACTCCAGAGCCGCATAAAGGCCTCGCTGACCGTGCGTCCGACCGTTAGCGGACCATGATTGCGCAGCAGCATAATGTTTTTATCACCGAGACTGGCAACCAGACGTTCCTGCTCCTGCGGGTAAACGGTCAGACCTTCAAAGTCGTGGTACGCAACTTCGCCATGCAGAAAGGCCGAATAGAAGTTGTCTGTGCGCAAACCGTCCTGCTGACAGGCGACCGCCATCGTTGCAGTAGTGTGGGTGTGCATCACGCAATGAGCATCTTCACGGTGCGCGTGAATAGCGCTGTGGATGATAAAACCGGCCGGGTTGATGGGATAATTCGAGGGCTCGACATGATTCCCGTCCAGGTCGATTTTGACCAGGTTGGACGCCGTGACCTCGTTGTACCAGAGGCCATAAGGATTGATCAGAAAGTGGTGTTCCGGACCCGGTATCCGCAGGCTGATATGGTTAAAGATCAATTCGGTCCAGCCCAGATAATCGAAAATCCGGTAGCAGGCGGCCAGTTCCGTGCGCAGTTGCCATTCTTCGGCGCTGTACTGCGCTGGCCGCGGGTTCGATATGCCAACACTTTGCGTCATGATGCTGTTCTCCCAAGTATAAAAAACATAAGCTGATTATAGCCTAGCCCGCTCCTGGCTGAGTTGGTTATGCTAGTTGATTCCTGTTGCAGTGATGCCTTTAGCGATGAAAAAACGTATCTGTATTCTATACACCGGCGGCACCCTGGGGATGCGTCAGACCGCGCAGGGTTATGTGCCCGAAGAGCAGCTGGACAAACTGCTGGCCGAAACCCTGCCGAGCGCCCGTTATGAAGCCCTGCCAGCCTATGAACTGATGAATATGCCGCGGCGTATCGACAGTGCCAATATCCAGCCGGCGGACTGGCGGGCCATTGCGCAGACAATTCAGACCTGTTATCCGCACTTCGATGGTTTTATCGTGCTGCATGGCACCGATACCATGGCGTATACCGCTTCAGCGCTGTCGTTCATGCTGCGAGGTTTGACCAAGCCGGTTATTTTGACCGGTTCCCAGATTCCGCTGCGACAGATGCGTAACGATGCCCAGAATAATCTGATGACCGCGCTGATGCTGGCGGCCGAGCATCCGCTGCCGGAAGTTATGCTGTATTTCAATGGCCATTTGCTGCGTGGCAACCGCAGTGCAAAAATCTCGGCTGATGGTTTTGACGCCTTTGCGTCGCCTAATTATCCGGCTTTAGGCACCGTTGGCATCAGAATCGAAATCGATCCCAATGTGCCGCAGCAAGCGGTCGAACCAGAGAACTTCCAGTTGCCCGATTATCCGGCGGTGCTGTCGTTATCCTGCGCCTGTTTCCGGGACTCAGCCCGGACTGGTTGCGGGCTTGTCTGCAGACATCGGTACGCGGCGTGATCATGCAGGCTTATGGGGTCGGTAATGCGCCGGTTGCCAGTGCCGGTTTTCTGCAGGTGCTGGAGCAGGCGCGACAACAGGGCATCCTGATTGTCAGTGTCAGCCAGTGCCTGGAAGGTACGGTCGATCTGCAGGCTTATGCCACCGGCTCGGCGCTGGCGGAGCGGGGCGTTATCAGTGGTCTCGATATGACCACCGAGGCTGCTTTTTGCAAATTAAATCATTTACTCGCACTTGGCCTGACAGCAGATGATATCCGCACGCAAATGACACAGAATTTATGCGGTGAATGCACGCCCAGCATGTCGTAGTTCGAGGTGTCGTAGTTTTGAACAGCTTCTTACACTTTGGCTGCAATCAACTCGATTTCGATCTGCAATTCAGGTGCAGCCAGACCCGCAATAATCAATAATGCATTGGATTGCCGATTGTGGGCGATAACCGTGCCATTTTAACTGTGGCGCGCTTCCCGGTAAAAAATATACAGGCCGCTGCCAATCAGCAAGGCTGAACCTGGCCAGACCCAAAAACCGGGTATATCGCCCCAGATCAGAACCCCATATAAGGTACCCCAGACAATCGACAAATATTTAAACGGTGCGACCAAGAAGCTTCGGCCAGACGAAAGGTTTCGATCAGCAAAAAATGAGCGCTGGCAACGACTATGCTGGCCAGGGCGAGCAGCGAAATATCGATCTCACGCAAGGGTTGCCAACCCATCGGCAGTGTGCACAAGCCTGCCAGCGTAACGATTAAGGTCGTGAAGCTCAGTGTTGCAAAACTGGATTCAGTGAGGCTCATTTTGCGCGTGATAATATCGCGTAACGCACCTCGAAACTGGCACTCAGGGGCAGGAGAACCGCCCAATTGAGTGCACCGCTTGAGGGCGGAGCATAATCAATACGCCGCAGAAGCCGACGGCAACGGCTGACCAACGCCGCCAGCCGACCCGTTCCCGAAGTAACAGCGCCGCCAGCAGTGTGACAAATAAAGGCCCGGCGAACGCAATCGCAATCGCCTCTGCCAGCGGCATGTAACGCAAACCCGTGATAAACGCGAAAGTCGATGCCACGGTAAGCAAAGCTCGGGCAATCTGAGCCGGAAAATTGATGATCCGAAGCCGGGCCCGATGGCCCAGGTGCCAGGCCAGCAGAGCCATCAGGCTCAGCGCAAAACAGCCGCGCACAAAAAGAATCTGTCCAATCGGTAGATCGGTCGCCAGCCATTTCAGCAACGCATCATTAAGCGAAAGCAGCGCACTGCCCGCGATCATGCAGGCAATGCCTTGCAGGGATGAGGTGAGTAAAGCCACTGCAGGGCCAGTAAGCTATCGAATCAAGAATATTTCTATTTTCGATTGCAAAAATGTCTGGCTGGTATTTTTGAAACAGACTTTCACGGTGTGCATGCTGGGGCCTCCGGGGTGAACGGGTCAATGATCCCTGTGATTCTGGAAGAACGCGGCCCGCAAGTCACCAAACAATCATCATGAAACGTCAGGTGATCCGTTTGTTCAGGCCTGTTGCTGTTGCTTTGCCGGATACGGTAAAGCAAGTTGATAGTATTGTCATGGGCTGAGTATGGTTGATGGCCCCCGTTGGGACACCTGGAACAGTGGCTTCGAGCGTGTGGACGTGACGAAAGATTTTATAAACCAACAGGAGCAACCCGCTGGCCAGTCACGCAGGCTGGGATTTCACTTCGCGTCTTCACCAGCCTGCGATCTGGCCTAGGCGGGTTGTGCCGTGGCCGTTTATTCCGCCGCGCTGTCGGTTGTCCCCGCTGCAGCGTCAGCATCCGTCGCCGGCTCCTCCGGTGCCGCTGTCTGCCGGGGTTACCGGTTGCACCGGCGTAACGACGGGCGTCTCGGGCTGTGTTTGCGCCGCTGGACTGGCGTTCTCGGCCGTGGCGTCCTCGGCCGGTTTTTCCTCCGGTTTCAGCAGATCTTCCAGGCGTTTGCTGACGCTCTGGTATTTGTACTGTGAAACCGCAAACACCCAGGGTTTGAGTTGGGCGTCGAGTTCGGCCATCTGTTGCGCCAATTGCTCGGCATCGGGGGCTTTATCGGCGTCCGTATCGGATTCAGCAGCGTCTGCCTCTGCAGTTTCAGCCGCAGCCTCGTCGTTTGCTGCACTCTCCGTATCGTCTGCAGATTTATCCGCTGAATCATCAGTAGTCGCCGGCTCGGCTTTGGGCCGGAACTGCTCAAACTGATCGGCATCAAACGCGGCTTGCAGATGCAGATAGTAATTGTCGTCCTGCTGAAACCCCTGCAGCGTGATTTTCCGGCCATCGAAGGTGTAGTATTCAGTGACGACCGGCTCGGCGTCGGCGGGGTTCAGCTGCTCGACCGTGCTGACATCTTCCAGCCGCAGATTGCTGAGTGCATTGCCGATAGGATTGGCCACGGTGTCGTGACTGAGCTCGCGCCCTTCCAGCAGATTAAACAGCTTGAAGTTGGTATCGCTGCGCCCGCTTTTGTACACCGTGAACTGTTCACCGTCAGGATGTTTGATCACTACTTTCTGCACTTGCCCGGCGGGAATGGCCACAATCGGCTGCCGTGCCCAGCGCTGCACATCATCGGCCGGTACCAGACTGCCGCTGATCAACAGACTTTGTGCCTGATCGGCTTTACGTACATAGGTTTGTTGCTGATTGCTGCTGTTCAGCTTGCCAACGATCAGGCTGAGCGGTTCACTGCCGCCCTCAGATCGTGCGCATGCCCTGGGCATCATCGGCACCGATATCTTCCACCCCCAGCGCTGTATAACGCTCGGGGCTGCTGGTTTTGGTTTCGACGATTTTGGCATCAACCAGGGTGCTCAGAAGCTCACGCAGGGTATCCAGCGAGGCCGGGTAATTGTCTTTATTGGCCAATACCCAGCCCTGCTCGGTGTGCTTCAGCTCAACCACCGGGGTATCTCCCGCCTTGACGATGCGAATCAGATTGACATCGTTAATCTGGTCGGCCAGTTGCGGATACAACAGAGCTGGCTCAGAGGCGGCTGTTGGCGCGCCTTGCTGTTGCGGCTTGAGTTGCACTACGCCGTACACCGCCGCGCCGGCCAGAATAAGCAGTACCAGTAAGGTTTTCCAATTCATAACATGCTCCTTAAGCTGCTGGCCGATGACGGCGCGAGCGGACCAGCAAGGCCATAATCAATGCAAACACCGTGAGCAGGATAGGAATCAGGCCGATGTTAATAAATTTCAGCCAGTTGCCCAGGGTTTCGATGCCCTGATCAAGGTCGCGCCGAACCTGACGCAGGTCTTTGCGGATTTCCAGTTTGCGCTGCTGGAATTTTTCCACCTCAGCCCGTTGCTCAGGGGTCAGGATCAGTGATTGCGCGCCGCCTTGATCCTGGCGGTTTTGCTGTAATTCAGTCAGCTTGGCTTCGGTGTCCTGCAATTCAGCTTGCAGCTCCTGCTCCTTGACCCGGAATTTGGCATCGGCTTCGCGCTCCAGGGCCTGCACGGTCGTGAATGGCCGGCTGGAGGTGGCGCGGCTGCGCATCGAGATCAAATCGCTGTTGCCCAGCAGGTTATCCACCGAGTTGGCAATGAAGTCGCCGTTATTGGCCCAGGCCGATACCAGCCGCTGGCCGAAAAAGTTCTGTGACCGCACCCACAGGCGATCCGTCAGAATATCGGTGTCAGCGACCAGGATGATATTGATCGGGCCTTTGGACTGGGCCAGATGAGCGCTGTCGGACGCTTCTGCTGCCGTGTCCTGGTTGCTCCCGGTTTCGCCTTCAGCGCTGTCATCCTGGGGTTTGCCATCCGGGAAGGCACTGCTGACTTCACCGCTCAGGCGGGCCGCGATGGTGTAGGGTTCACCGGTTTCCTGAAAGCCTTTGGCCAGTTCTGACGGATCAGGCAGGAAACGGGCTTTGGTAGCGTCAATCGGACCGGCAAAGGTGCTGGAATGAATCAGCGGTGTCAGGCTCAGCTTGGAATCCTGCGCCAGTTTAAAAAAGCCACTCATGGCGACATTAATGGTGCTGAGGTCAGCCGTGATCACATCGCTGGTATCCAGGCCGCTTTTTTCGATGCTCAGAATGCCCAGATGCCGGACAGGTGGCTTGTCGGCGCTGACCGATACAGAGAGTGCATAACCGGAATCACCGATGATCTGGTCTTTGTTGTACTCAATCCCCCAGGCTTTGAACAGGTCCGGCAGATCCGATGATTTTTCGGCAAACATGGCACCTGGATCGTTCGGGTTGAGCGGAGTTTCCAGCTCAGCCTGCGGATCGACGAAGAACATGGCATGGCCACCGCCCAGCACATATTGGTCAATGGCATAACGGGTTTTTTCACTGAGATTTTTCGGATGTACCACCATCAGTACTCGTACATCGTCATCGATCTGGTCGATATCGCCGCCCAGAACCCGCACATCAAACAACTGCTGCAGCTGTTCGTAAATCACCCAGGGTTGGCCGGGCTGACGGGTCATGGGGTCAAATCCGCCGGTCATCGGCAGCGAACTGATCAGGGCCAGTACCGGTTTTTCGGGATTGGCCAGGTTGTAAATCAGCTTGGTCAGATCGTATTCCAGAAAGGCTTCTTTATCCGGCTGGAAAAACGGTACGACGGATAAGCCATCAGTAGAGTTGGTGCCGGCCAGACCAAAATAAACGGTCTGGTTATTGGCACCAACCGGAATGGACTGCAAGCCAAACTGGGCCGCGCGATCCTCGTCTTCGGAAAAGGGCAGGGGATCGATAACATGCAGGTTCAGCTGGCCTTTGGACACCTGCACAAATTCATCCAGTAATTCACGTACCCGGGTGGCGTAAGTCCGCAGGACCGGGATATCGCGGCTGGCGCGTTCCGAGTAGAAAAAATACAGATTAATCGGTTCGTCGATGTCACCCAGAATATTCCGGGTTCCCTCGGACAAGGTGTACAGATGGTTCTCGGTCAGGTCCAGACGGGCGCCGCGCAGAAACATGTTGCTCAATATGATCAACGCTACAAATAGCACCGCCAGCACCAGCAGCGAACCCGTGGTCAGGGTAGTCCGTGTTGCGCTCATTTTAGTGCTCCTTAAGCTGCTTTCTTAGAGTCGATGACCACAGCACTGGCCATGAGCCAGAACGCGATCACCAGCACGAAATAAATGACATTGCGCAGATCCAGCACACCTTTGCTGATGGCCTGGAAATTGGTCAGGAAACTGAACGAGGCCACGGTGTCCACCAGCCATTGCGGCAGCCAGCCGCTGAAAACATCCAGCACCAGATCAAAGCCGCTGAGCAGGAACAGAAAACAGATCATGACCGTAATAATGAACGCGATGACCTGATTGCGGGTGGTAGCGGAAATACAGGTGCCGATAGCCAGGAACGCGCCTGCCATCAGGAAACTGCCCAGATAGGCGGCCAGGATAATGCCGTTATCAGGGTTGCCCAGATAATTGACCGTGATCCAGATCGGAAACGTCAGCGCCAGTGCCAGACCGGCAAATACCCAGGCAGCCAGAAATTTGCCCAGTACCGCCTGCAGCATGGTGACCGGTAAAGTCAGCAGCAGCTCGATGCTGCCCGATTTGCGCTCTTCGGACCATAAGCGCATGGAAATTGCCGGGATCAGAAACAGATAGAGCCAGGGGTGGAAGGAAAAAAACGGCTGTAAATCCGCTTGCCCGCGCTCGTAGAAATTGCCCAGGTAGAAAGTCAAAGCACCGGCCAGAATCAGAAAAATCACGATAAAGACATAAGCGACCGGGGTTGCGAAATAACTCGCCAGCTCGCGCCGGAAGATAGTCAGGATAGCGCTCATGCGGCCACCTCGCTCAGGGTGACAGAACGGAAATAATCTTCCAGCTTGCCGGTGGAGGATTGCTGCTCCAGTGCTTGCGGCGTGTCGTCAGCCACAATCCGGCCCCGGGCGATGATGATCGCACGGCTGCATACGGCATCGACCTCTTCCAGAATATGCGTCGAGATGACGATGATTTTGTCTTTGGACATGGCGTTGATCAGGCTGCGGACTTCGTGCTTTTGATTCGGGTCCAGCCCGTCTGTTGGTTCGTCCAGGATCAAAACCTGCGGATCATGCAAAATAGCCTGGGCCAGCCCGACCCGGCGTTTAAAACCTTTGGACAGGGTCTCGATCGGTTGGCGCAGCACGTGCTCCAGCTGCAGTTGGCCGATCACTGTCTCCAGTCGGGCGTTACGGTGCTCACCCCGCAAGCCGCGGATATCGGCGATAAAATTCAAAAACTGCCAGGGTGTCATCTCACCATAACAGGGCGCGCCTTCCGGCAGATAGCCCATACAGGCTTTCGCCTTGATGGGTTGAGAGTCAATCCGGTAGCCGCAAACTTCTGCCCAGCCGGCGCTGGGCGTCAGAAAGCCGGTAATCATTTTCATGGTGGTAGATTTGCCCGCCCCGTTCGGGCCGAGAAAACCAAGTACCTCACCGGGTTCAACTGAAAAACTCAGTGCATCCACGGCGGTCAGGCCACCATAGGTTTTTGTGAGTGAGTGGGTTTTGATCATAGACCGCTCCTGCATCTATTCGGTTATTCGAACGCTAGAAGAGAGTAAGGTTAGTGTTTATTTTTAAACGGTCTTGCAACCGCGTCGAATGGGAGCGTGTTTTAGCAAATTCGATGCGCGCCTGCTGTTACCAAAAGGTAAGATAGGCGCGCCAGAGAAGGGGGCAGTCGAGGGGAATATTGCGGAAACAAGCGGCGGGCAAGGGTATGCCTGCGTTGTTTGCTAGTAGGTTTTTTCTTTCTCGGCCGTTTTGTCGATTTTACTGCCTGCGGCCTGGATGTCTTCGCCTACGCCTTCAATGGTATTGCATGCGCCCAGTACCAGCGGTAGCAGAAGTGCCGCGATCAAAGGCAGGTATTTACTCAGCGTACGGTGTTGCATGGTAGCGGTCTCCAGTCGTGTCAATGATGAAATATATAAGGCGAATCATACATCGAATTCAAAGGGCTACGATAGTACTTACACCTATCTGCCAACTTGATTAAACAGCGTGTTACAGCTCTTCGTCGACATAAGCGATGTGCTGGAAATAATTCTGGCCTTCAAAGGATGCCCCGAGCGAGCCGATCAGCATGCCCAGCGAGGCCACCAGCTGGCTCAAGGCGATGTAATTGCTCAGTTGAACCGGTTTGCTGCCACTGGTGACCCATTCCGCGACCAGCCTGGCGTTGAATAATAATTCCGACAGGCTCAGCACCAGCGCGAACAGCAGTAGATACGTCGTCAGCATGCCGAGCAACACCACCAGACTGATAGCGACATTGGTTTGCACTGTTTGCTCTGTTAACGCCCGGCGGCTGCGGCGCAGTAGCAGTTTTTGCCGCTTCAGTATAAAAATGCTGGCGATGCTCAAGGCGGTCAATGAAAAAAATGTGATAAAAGGCTGGTTCTGGCTCATGCCGACTTCCCAGGCTTCAGCCGTCATCAGCATAATCAGCAAGGTGGACAGGGCACCGGTGGTCAGACGACTGAGCCGGAACGGAAACTCCCAGGGTCGGGCCTGCAGTACTGCACTGCGGATTTCGTCACGCAAACGCCAGGTCGCACGCAGATAGAAAACGAACAGATTGGTCGGCTGTGTGTATTCTTCTTCCAGACGCACATCGGCGATATCAGCGAGTTCTTCCGCCAGCAGATTTTGCTCGCTGATATGGTAATCCTGCATCTGGTCCAGATCGGACACTTCATCGGGCTGAAACATCACACTGCTGTTGGCATCGCTGTGCGGCACCCCGTTCAGATCACCCAGTAAATGCAGCGCCAGCGCCCGCAGCCGCCGTCCTAATACGATGCCAGGGTCATCTGGCGGCTGGCCGCGTTCCAGTTCCGATTGCGGTGCCAGCCGGGATAATGACACCACCGCAACCGCCAGTGCCTGCGAGGGCACGGCCAGCGTATAGGCTTTGTAATAACTGTTCAGATCAGCACTGGTCAGGACCAGCGCAAAATCCCAGCTATGACTGTCGCGTTCGCGCAGACCATCGCGCAGCAGCGGCGCAGCCTCAGCTGACGGACCACGAAAATAGGCAGGTTTGTAGAGTAAAGGTAACTGCCATTGAAACTGCGGGAAACTGGCACGTAAATAATCCTGCAGCTGATCACGCGCCTGCATGATGGCATCGAGTTCCAGTTCACTGAAACGACCTGCCAGCACCCAGCCGATCTCAATCAGTCGGGCACGGCTTTTGTCATTATTCTGCGAGCTCATGTAGGCGTTGTCTCCTGTTGGCTGCCAAAGATGCTATTTAGCGGCGGACGATGCTTCTGGTATCGTTGCATTTAATTCAACCGGAGTCGGCGGGGCACCACCCATGATGCCGCTATGCTCCTGTCAGCCGAGGATAATAGACAGATCATGGTGACTGATGTTGCAAACAGCAAGCTTAACCAACTTTATCAGTATTTGGTGGATGAAGAAGATGCCCGTGTTTGCAAGGACATCCCTGAGCAGGCCTGCCATTATGTCCCGCTCAATTTTTTTGCCTTTATTATCGCTAATGCACTGACCAAGCTGGGGGACGAGCTGAGCAACCCCAAGACGGTGCTGGCCTGGTTGTTTAGCGTAGTGCAGGCACCAGTCGCTCTGGTAGGGCTGCTGGTACCGATCCGCGAATCCGGCTCCATGCTGCCACAGTTGCTCATTGCCGCCTATGTGAGGCGGCTGGCGGTGCGCAAATGGGTGTGGGTAGGCGGCAGTGTATTGCAATGTGTAGCAGTGCTGGGCATGGGACTGGTGGCCTTTACCCTGCACGGTGCGGCAGCGGGCTGGTCGATTATTGCACTGCTGGTGCTGTTCAGCCTGGCGCGTGGTCTGTGTTCGGTTGCACATAAGGATGTCCTGGGCAAAGCCATACCGAAAACGCGGCGCGGCCGGTTGACCGGGTATGCCAGCAGTGTGGCTGGATTGCTGGCGCTGGGGGTTGGCGTTTTTCTGACCAGCCAGGGTGATGCCGCCGATAGCTTCTATGGATTTTTGCTGGCAGCGGCCGGGGCGTTATGGCTTTTAGCCGCGGCGGTATTTGCGCTGGTGCAAGAGCAACCCGGTGCGACCGACGGCGGTGGTAATGCCCTGCACGAAGCGGTACACAGTCTGGCTTTGCTGCGAACGGACAGCGATTTCCGGCGTTTTGTTATCGTGCGCTCACTGTTGTTATGTTCCGCACTCAGTGCACCGTACTATGTGATTCTGGCCAGTGAACGCGGTGTGGCGGATATCAGCACGCTGGGCTGGTTTGTGGTGGCCAATGGCCTGGCGTCCAGCCTGAGTGCACCATTCTGGGGTCGACTGGCTGATGCCTCCAGTAAAACCGTTATGGTTCGTGCCGCCTTGCTGACCGCTGGACTGGGCTTGCTGGTGGCGGTACTGAGTGTGTTTCTGCCCGCCCTGGTGGCGCAGACCGGGTTTTATCCGGCCGCTTATTTTGTGCTCGGCATTGCCCACAGTGGCGTACGTCTGGGCCGCAAGACCTATATCGTCGATATGGCCGGCGGCAACAAACGCACTGATTATGTCGCAGTCAGCAATACCGTGATCGGTCTGGTTTTGCTGGGTACCGGTCTGATCGGTGCCCTGGCCGGACTGGTATCGGCCCTGGGGGTGATTGTCATGCTGTCGCTACTGGGCCTGGCCGGGGCACTATTGGGGCGTCGCCTGCCTGAGGTTTAATACAAAAAGTGCATGATTTTGCATCGTTCACAGACAGCTAGCACTACCGTGCTCAGTTCGTCATTCCCGCGCAGGCGGGAATCCAGAAATGCTTAAGGAGCAGCAAAAAGCTGCGCCGTGCAACGGGTGCCGGTATTTTTGAAACAGGCTCTAAAACCTGTTGTCCGGATTACTGGCCATAATAGTCAAATAATTGCCCCGCCTGTTTGCAAAGTGTTGCGATATTTTCTGTCGGAACGGCAAGGGATTCCAGCGTATCCGGTATGCTGAGAAGAGTGCGGGTTTCATTGAATGTATCGAGAGTCTCTTTGGAGGGTGCGGGCGTAGCCAGGCACATAAGACGTGCCGAGCCTGCCCAATAACCGGCTTGCCAGGCAATCTGCTGGGCATCGCTACAGTCATCAGGACACTGTACCCCTTTGGACTGCTTAAGATATATCTCGCGCAGTTGTTGCCAGGTAGCAGAATCTGCCGGTGCTTTAGCAAGGGCCAATGACACACCTGCTGAAAACGCCTGCTGTTCACTACGGCTTGTCGCCTGTTGTGAGGCTGGACCTTTACTGCCCAACACCCAACGCTGACTATCGATGTGTTCAGGCCAGCCCAATTCATCAAGCTGCATCAGCGAATCGATTTGTTGGGATGGCAAAACAAAAAAAACCAGAGCGAGCGCAGCCGCTGCCATCGTACTGCCCAGTGTTAGCTGCCAGCTACGACGCCGTCTGGTTTTGGGGGATGGCAATGGCGCATCTGGCAAGCTGTCGAGTTCCTGCTGTAACTGCACCCACTGGTGCAATAAGGCCTGGTCTCTGGCCAAATGTGACATAATCTCACGCCGCCGTGCCGTAGACAGCTTCCCTTCACTAAGTTGTACTAATTCCTCCGCACCCGGGGGAGGACCCTGAGGTGCACTGGTACGCCATTGGCGCAGCCAATCCAAAATTTTTTGATTCATAACTTCATTACATACAGTGAACGTAACAGGTTCATTATTTTTTATAGACGGACAACGACTTATTTTTTTTGCCGTTTTACTGATTATTCCAGCCCTGTTCCTTAAAATACTGCCGCAACAATTGCAGAATGCGCTCGTGGCGTCGGCGTACTTTTTGGTCTGGCAGGTTAAGCATACGCGCACATTGGGAAATTTTCAGGCCTTCGGAATAAATCAGCTGTAACAAGACATAATCTTCGTCGGTCAGCTCGTCCAGCTGGTTCGGCAGTGAACGATCAGTTGTCAGTACGCCGGCCAGGAAATGTCCAATACGTTCCAGTAGAGGACGTCCGAAAGCAGCGTGATACGGATCGTTAGAAGGCGTGCCCGGCAAATTTTCCAAAGCCGTATCGTCTTGATGAGTAAACCCATTTCTGGTTTTTGGGTAGTTAACTGTTTGATCGTGCGAATGACGTTTTGCACATCAGCAGCACTGAGCGCAGTTTGCGCGATGATTGCATCAATAATCGTTGGTTCGAGCTGCTTTTCCAGCACGAGTCGGTTGTAAATTTCCAGCCAGACCGCTCCTTTGCGTTTAACATCCTCCGGTGGGCGTAAGCGGCCAAAGCGTTTCCGGGCATAATCTTCAATCGTATTGCGGAAGGTAACGATTAAATAACCCTTAGGACTGCTTTTGCCCTGATAGGCCTTGAGTATTTGCCAGTTATTGGCGGACAGAGTGGCTAGGGCTTCATTAAATGCTTGATCAGCGAGCTGTTGATCATCGGGGAACCGTTTATGCGCAATTTTTTCCAGCTGCTGCAAAAGGTTGTCAGCGCTTGAAAAAACCAACTCGTTCCATTCTACCTCCACCATTGCCAAAAACCTTAATTAGCACTGTTTGTAAAGAATTGTAATTTGACAATAGCCTTAAATTCGATGAACGGCAAGTGCTACGGTAGGGAGGTAATCGGAGGGTTTCAAAAAAATGACGAAGTGTAATAGAGTAAAAAAAAATTGACGCAAAAAACGTCAATTCATTGGCATTTTTGAGGTTTTATACCCAGAAATACAATTGGTTTTTGACCTGCGGGTGGCAACTGTTGGCTCTGGCAAATAAAGTACCTGTGGTTGCTATTGACAGCGCACTGCTTAGTGGGTGGTGGGGTTTCTCCGATTCGCTCCAATCGTATGGCAACCCTGTCGACTGAGTATTAACGCGTGAGACGTACGCTCGACCATTGGTGTCGAGGTTTCCGGGTTATACCAACGCTCAAGTTGACTGAAGCTCAGATTGGCGTCCCCGTTATGCATACTGATGTCCCAGTTTGACAGTGTGATCTGATAGCGCTGGCGCCCGGATAACTGACTTAGTTCGGCAGCAGTAAATAAATCCCCCATGGCTTGCAGGGCTGCAATATCCCGGCTTTGCATGGTTTCCTGATAGCGTGCCAGCCAGGCGTTTACTTCGCTTTTAGCCAGAGGATCGGCCGTCACTTGAACCTGCCAGTTGTGTTCGCTGGTGCGCTGCTCAGCGCCGGCTTGCAAGCGGACAGCGTAGTGTCCGGGTTCCGGTGGCGCAAAGGTAAATCGAGGGCTGGTGTACGGTTGTAGCTCGTCATTGACCGACCATTGGAAAGTGCTGAATGCAGCGGCATTATTAACGCTGAAGTTTTGCCGGGAGCAGATACCGATTGCCAGCTCGACAGTTGCCGGGGAAACCTCCAGTATCGGAGCCTTCCCTGATGGTTTTTCCACTGCTGGTACTGGCGGCGATATATTCGGTGTAGCTGGCTGACTGTGAGCTGTGCTGGCAGTTGAGGTGTTGACTCGATCCGTGTCATCAATCGCCGGATTCTGCTGCGATACGGGCGGTTTGTGTGCCGTTGAGTCCGGCAGGGTAATTGCTGATGCCGGTACCCGGTCTGTCAGATGTGCTGCAACAAAAGGCCAGGCCAGATAGCCCGCTAATACCAGGACGGTAACTCCCGCTACTCTGAATGACCAGCGCGGTGACCTGGAAGGGATAGGTGCAGGTTTGGTTTCGATTTGTTCAAAGCGATCCAGTGCGTCCAGCAGCGCGGCTATTGCAGGGTAGCGTTGATCCCGGTTTTTAGCGATAGCACGGTGAATAATCCGCTGTAAAGGTGCGGCTACGAAGGTGTCGAAAGTGGGAGTGAATTCCTGTGTGTCATATAATTTTTTGCCGATGATTTGCTGCGGTGTCAGGTTTTCGAAAAAGGGACGTCCGGCCAGCATTTCGTACATCACCAGGCCCAGAGAAAAAATATCGGCGCGACCATCCAGATCATCGGTGGTGCCCAATTGTTCCGGGGCTGCATAGCTAGGTGTGCCAACGGCGAGACCACTGAGCGTTTGGCGGGTACTGTCGGCGTCCAGCAGTTTGGCAATACCAAAATCAGTCACCACAACCCGTCCACTGCCAGACTCGATCATGATATTCGAGGGCTTGATATCGCGGTGAATGATCATGGGTTGCTGCTGGTGGGCATACGCCAGCGCCTGAGCGATCTGACGGCTGATGGTTAGAACCTCTGCCACGGGCAGAGGCGCCTGCTCTTTAATGAGATCGGCCAGGGTTTTCCTTCAATGTATTCCATCACAAAGAAATGCTGATCGCCGGCGCGATCAATATCAAAAACCTGAACGATATGATCATGCTGCAGGTTAGCCATGATGCGTGCTTCACTGTGAAAACGTGCAACCTGATTATCGTCTTCAACTAAATGTTCACGTAGCAGCTTGAGCGCGTAAATTTTATTTAATTCGCGATGCCTTACTTTATAGACCCGCCCCATACCGCCACG
Organism: Gammaproteobacteria bacterium; assembly: GCA_041396125.1. GTDB lineage: Bacteria > Pseudomonadota > Gammaproteobacteria > Competibacterales > Competibacteraceae > JAWKZG01. The sequence continues at coordinate 92,151 of JAWKZG010000018.1, forward strand.
ACCGAGCTCGGCCAGGACTTCGTATTTGTTGGCGATAATTTTAAGCGTCATAAATAGTGTTAAGGCACCAGGGCCAAAACAAAGTCGGGCAGCGCGCCGGGACTGATGGTAACAGGATGCTGACGACCTTTGGTAAGTCCTGCGACACCATGTTTAACATAGGTTTCCAGCTCGGATTGGCGCACGGAGCCGTCGCGAAATAAATCTGCCGCGCCTGACAGGCCATCCAGCAGAGTTTTGGTAAAAGCGCCGTGCCCCCAGGCCGGACTTTCTTCGGCATATTCTTGTCCCATGCTGCTGGCGAAAACAATGACACCGCTGTCGGCATCGGAGAAATCCTTGGCAATCCGGGTCATATCCAGCGCAGCCCGACGACCGCGTGTGCCGTAGATGCTGCCGGAATGGCAGGTGTCGGCCAGCAGCATGACTTTACCGGGCAAGCGACTGGTAAGCTCGTGAAACTGATCCCACTTAATGCCTGTGTTAAACAGATCATTAATATCGATATCATGAGGCAGGAAAAAGAAATTCTCCTGTTCGTCCTGCATACCGTGACCTGCCACAAATAATATCGCCAGATCGTTCTCGTTCATGCTGTCGAAGAAGCTCATAGCACCCAGCACGTCGGCTTTGGTGGCTTGCTGGTCAAGCAACGCTTTGGTGTGAACTTGACCGTACAGACTGTTGCGGTGGGTTGCCTCCTGTTGAAAGCGGGCGATCAGGGCTGCTGCATCAGAGGACGCGAAGCCGAGATTTAATTCATCGTTTTGATAATCAGACACGCCAATAGCGAACAGAAACAGATTGGGTTTGATCTGATCGATAGGCTGTGGCGGTTGATAGTCTACATTGAGGCCTACCACGGGTGAATCACCGAAATCATTGCGTGCAAGCAGTTCAATTCGATTGGCACCAGGCTTGAGCGTGATGACACGGGTTACTGATTTTAACGCCTGTGCTGCCGACTGAGTTGGGTTTGACGGGCGCTTAAAGCCCCGTTGCAGCTCAAGCGGGCGTCCATTGACATTTATGATGAGCGTATCGGTATATTCGATTGTCAACTCATGTTCAGGCGAACTTACCAGTGCCGGCGGACTTTGTACGAGACGCGGCGCTTTCGGGGTTTTTTCCAATAAGGTTGCCACTGTTGTGAGCGTCGGGCTGCTTTGCCGCTTGTTCGAGCGCGTTATGGCTTCGGCTTCCGAACGCAGTCTGACCGTCTCGGAAACAACGTCTGGCGCGTAGCGTTGCTGGGCAAAACGGGCGACCGGGAAATAATCGGCAGCCTGATCAAGGCCACGATTAACATGCCAGCCAATGTAGCGGTCTCCATTCGCAGAGGCGCTGTAATAGCCTGCTGGCGTCCAGGCGATCCATTCGCCAATAATGTGGGTCCTGGCTTGCTGTACCCGCTGCATGCCGCGCTTAGCCAGTGCAGTGTTTTCGCTATTGGCACCATGAAACAGCGTCAATAATAATTTATCCGCTTGTTTGTCATTCGCTGTAACGGACACATCCCACACCTTGAGGGTTTGATCCGCACTGGCGGATGCCAACAGCAGGCCGTCTGGCGACACGGCCAGCGCCCAGACTTCTTCGTTGTGATTACCGAAATCAGCGACGTGTTCACCCTGCAGGTCATACGCGCTTATCGCACCGCTCGAACCGGCAACGATCACTCGTTTGCCATCGGCTGTAAAGGTGAATGCCCGCAGCCGGAGGATGCGTTTATCTGCCTCAATGCTGGCCCGCATTTTGTTTTTATGGCGAATTTCGAGGTGCTCTATACGGCCAAATTTATCCACAGCTGGTGCCAGACGCCAATCCCCTATTTTCGTGATAGCGCGTAAGTAGGTGCGATCCGGGTTAACAGGTTGCGGTACCCCTAAGACATCCTGCTCGTCCGGTAGGCGTATCTCGTATTCCAGCCTGGCATTGCCAGGGTCTGCTGGATTCTGGGTTTTGCCCCAGGCCAACCAGCGCCCGTCCTTGCTAAACCCAACGCTCCAGATACTGGAACCAATGCCGGCCAGCACTTTAACCTGAGTCGGGTCCGGCTCGGGCTGGGTGAAGGGCCAAAGATGAATCTCATGCCGACTGCCACCGGCAGTAGCCGCCCAGCGTTCGTTGGGGCTGATAGCGCTGGCATAGACGGCGTTGTCATGTCCGCGATAGCTTGACATAAGCTTGCCGTCAAGGGTCCGGTATACCAGTGCTGGATAACTGCTACCACGTCCGGGCCCGGCCAGCAGGTATTGGCCATCCGGGCAGAAGCTTAAGCTGCCCACTTCATTGTCCTGCTCTGCAAGCAATTTGATCTGTTGTCCATCAGTGCTGTCCCACAGGCGGATGCTGCGGTCTTTGCTGCCAGTGGCGACAATGCCGTGCGGAGCTGAAGCGATTGCGCCGACCATGCTGTCATGCCCCGACATTGCAGTAATACGTTTACCGGTGCGGACGTCCCAGAGTAATACTTTGCCATCTTCACTGCCGGTGATAGCGTGCTGGCCATCGCTACTGAACGTGGCAGCGTAAATGCGTGCTGCATGGCCAATGAGCCTGTGCTGCAGCTGATGGTTGTCGACATCCCACAGTATCGCTTCTCTATCAATACTGCCCGATAACAATGAACGCCCATCTGCGGAAAAAGCCAGGGCCGAGACAGGTGCCCGATGGCCTTTGTAGCGGCTATTAATGCGCCGCTGGCGAAATCATACAATCGGATAGCAGCCGCCTCCTCGTAGTTATTGCCTGTAAACGGCGCGGTGTGTCCGCCCACAGCTAATAAGCGGTTGTCTGGCGAGAGAGCCATAGAGTAAATGCGCCCGGCACCTTTATCGTCGATTTCGCCGCGCAGGGTGCGAATGGTTTCACCACGTTCAATATCCCATACCCGAATGACCCGATCCTCGCCTGCGGACACTAAGAGCCGACCGTCTGCGCTAAAAGTAATACTACGTATCGATGCCATATGTCCACCAGGATCCAGCTGGAAAATAGGCTGTTCCTGGGCATGGCTAAAACCGCTGAAAAAAATCGATACGGCGAAAATGTAACGTAATGTTGTATAGAAAGATGGCATGCTTCTGTCCCTATCGTGTTATTAGGCAAAACCCTCAATTTCCTGCTCGATGGTTTGATCGAGCTTGGCCACCTGCTGTTGCTCCTGCTTTACTTTTTTGTGGCTTCTATTGGCCTTGGCAACATTGGTAGACTTCTTCGCGGACCGTTTTTTAGCGACGTACTGATCTGCTTCGACATAAACATTTACACGTTCGCCGGATTGGCCAACGATTTTCTCAATCAGTTGATTATCCCGGCGAACCCAGGACTGCACCTGACGTGCGTCCTGGCGGGCTTGGACGGCGGTGATCCGTTTGCGCTTGTAGTCGCGGGTGATATTATTAATCTGCTGCTTGCGACAAGACTCTAAACGGGAAATTTTATTTCTGACGTTATCGAGACGTTTGGAATCATTTCCCGCATCTGAACTTACGCGCCGGAAAATACTACGGTAGTTGCCATTGTTTTCCTCCCCGACGGTGCCCAAATAATCTTTAGTCGCCTGACCCAGAGATGCATTAACCAGATCCTGTGTAAAGCCTTGCATTGCGGCGCTGACCGCATCGTTGACGCTACGACCGCTCAGTATGCTCAGAAAAAAATCGTTGATACGGGCGCTGGCTGCTCTGGCCACTAGGGGTTGCTGAAAATATTCATAATCGGCCTTTAGCGCTTGTACACGGACGTTACAGGAATCGGCAGGGTTGCTTTCTGGAAAACTGCCGCCGGAAAACGAGCCGTTTATCGATTTGCTAAATTCAGCAGCGCTTTTTCCCAGTGCGGTACCTACTTCTTGTATTTGGGCGCATCCCGCGACCAGGGATAGCAAAGCGCTAAGCAAAACAGGCAAAAAAAAGCTAAGGTTTCGTATGCGTAATAGTGTCATTGAATGTGCTCTCCGGGCATTTATATAATCTGTTTTTTCAATTCAGGGCGCAGTAAAATATGCTTGCTCAGCAACCGCATAACGTACTGAACGGTTACGTTCGCTGCCGGTCCAGGGGCGGCGCAAGCGTTCAGCAATGGTCAGTAAATAATCTGTTTGTTCGGTTTCCGGTACGGGTTTCAGGCCACGATTCGCCGATGCAATATCGGATAAATCGACTGGATCAGAGGTCACCAGGGCGATCAGTTTCCCCGCCCCGAGCGGCTCTTGCACCGTGAATTCAAAGCCATAAGTCAGATCTGGCACGGTGATCGGGTGGTTGCTGAAAATACGATTTCCTTTGCCCTGACGTTCGCTCAAAGGATTTGGGAATAACTGGGTGAGTTGCTGGGCTGGATTAAGATCAAGTAGCAGCAGGTAGCCATCAAAATTACTGCTGATGCGAAATTTAACGGCCTGTCCCAGTTTGGCGTTCGGGCCGGGCAAAACCTCAAGTTTGATTTGCAGCCCGGCTGTATTGTCAGGATCGGGTTTTGGTGCTGGTGTCAGCAGGCCGCCGTCAGCAACGTCGTCCAGTGGTGGCGGTTTTGTCGGCGTCAGGCCCAACAGGGTTTGTTCGACACTGCTCATTTGCAGGCCGCGCTCGATTTCCAGGGTAGGCGTCAACCCCAACCGACACTGTTGTGGTATTTGTGCGCAGTAATTTTCCGACTCCTGGGTGAGCCAGCGGTGTAACTCCAAATGGGTGGTTTGACCGTCCTGGTTAAGGTCGGCGACCGGCGTGCTGATACCGCGTACAAAGCGGTTACTGAACAAGCCACTGCGTGGTTTGGTGGTAGTATCTTCCAGTGCAAACTGATACGAGGACACTGCCGTCCAGATGACGTGATCAGGTCTATTGTTTAACAGCGCCGGTTCCTGCCTATGCTGTTCCACTGCGGTGGAGTCTGCACTGGCGGATAAAGCCAATCGGGCGAGCGCTTGCGGGGTGCGAATGCCGCTATCCGGCTTTAAACCCATCGCACGGGTGATCGTGCCGGAAAAACAGGAGTCAATCAGCAAGGTGACTTTGCGGTCACTCAGCTGATCCAGTAAATGGCCAATCTGATCGTCGCGTATAATATTGCGCAAAGTGCTATGTTCATCAACATAGGCATCGACCGGGATCAGCACTTCATCCAAGTGATCCTGTTCATCGCTGTTATCGTCGGGCGCTTGTGCGCCGTGACCGGAGTAATGCAAAAAAACCCGATCACCAGGCCGGGTACCGTTGACCAGCCAGGACTCAAACGTCGCCATAATATTCGCATAAGTGGCTTCGGCATCGGTCAGGGTGACAATTTCACTGGTCTGATATTGTGCGATATCCGTCAGCATCTGAAACACACTGTGCACATCGTTAACTGCACCGCCCAATGGGGAATATGCTTATCTCGATCATACATATCGATGCCGATCAATAAGGCCCGGTCAGCAGCGACCACCCAAGAAGAACAACACAGGCATCCAATCAATAAGGTCGTTTTCAACATGTTTTGACTCATGATTTGGGCGCGGTATACACACCGAGCACACCGATCTGGCTGACAGCTTTGGTTTCTACCGCAGTGCGCAGAACATCCAATAACTGCTTGGCCGCAAATTGTTGATCAAGCCGTTGCAACGCTTGCTGCAAGTCCTTGGGGTGTTGAACAGAGGTGAGTGCGATCAGGTGATCAGCACCAAAAGGCGCGCTGACTTCGATGTCTAAAGTAAAGTCTGAATCGGGTGCGGGCCTGGGGTCGTCGTTATAGTCGGCCAATGGGTAAAGATATTGCACCTGCCCGGTTGATGCCCAGTTCAGGAGGGTTAAGTAAGGCGCTCGACGCGGTTCAATCGAGAACGTTACGATATCCTCCTGATGGTGTAATTGATTGCCTTGCAGGATCGTAATAGCCAGCGGCGACCGCTCAGCAAGTTTCTTCAGCTGGGACAAGCCTGCCCATTTATCAATAACGCCCTGTACTTCGGGGTAGGGCAGGGCATCCGCTTTTTGCGTGCTGACATGAGCAATCACGTCATTCATGGCGCTAATAATCTGCCCGGCAGAAACATCCCAGGTTAGTTCGGCCTGTTCACTGGACGCTACCGGGACAATATCCTGCAAGGGCTGTAACAGTGTTACAGAATCCGCATTGGCATTGATGGCCGCTAATGCCAGCGGTTTTTGTTCAAGCTGTGGGGCAGTTATTTTGCGTGGGTTTGTGAATAAGGGTTTTGTTTTTACCTTCTCGGAAAAATCGACGGTGGGTTCCTGCCGTCCTTCGCTGAGCTGCCGAACATTGGTCTGAATATAATGCCGCAGCTCGGCCCGCGTTACCGTGCCGTCATTATCCTGATCTGCGTATCCTCGCAGTGCCTGGGCGAAAAAATAACTGAGCGCGCCACGTTGTTGACCATCGATCTCAATTTCCGGTGTTTTACGGGAATCCAGACTGGCAGCCAGATAGGTTTCGTATTCCAGTGTGCCGGCCTGGGGTTCCTGGACAAGGGGCGGCGGCGGCAAGGTGTCATTGGTAATGGCACCGTAATTACTGAAACGGGAGCGCTGCTGGCGTACCTCGCGCCCGACAGCCCGGTTCAGCGTACCGCTATGGCAGGCATCAAATACCATCACCACTTCAAAGTCCGCAGCGTCCAGTACCATTTTCCGCAGTTCGTCATCGACAATCCGTTGATAATTTGCCGGGGCCTTGGCGTCATAAGCCCCCAGCAATAAAACTTCATCCATGCCATCCTGTTCTTGCCCCGGCACACGCTCTGGTTCCTGACTCCCGTGCCCGGCATAACTTAGCAGCAGGGTATCACCCGATTTTGCCTCGGCTTTGAGGGACTTCCAGGCACTGAAAATCGCATCACGATGGGCTTGTTCATTGAGTAGTAAACGCACGCTTGCTGCACCGGTTTGCTCTAATGCAGCGGCAATATCTTTGGCATCATTGACCGCGCCGAATAAATCACTGCCGTGCTGGTAGTCATCGATACCAATAACCAATGCGTGCAGCGCAGCGTGTGCTGAATTGCCAAGTGCCAGCGTGGCGACCAGTAGAAAAGCGCACAACAAATGTCTGGACATCGGGGCAGGCTCCTTGGCTTATTCGCGTCGTAATTCGACCCGGCGATGTAATTGGTAAAGCTGCTCTTGACTGTATTGCTGCGGATTATCGACCTGGAAGGGCTCTTCCTCACCGCGGCCCAGCGCGACAATACGTCCTCTGAATCCCTGCTTTTTCAGCAGCCGAGCAATCGCCTCTGCCCGTTTTTGTGAGAGTTTTTTATTGTAGTCAGCGTCGCCGCTGGGATCCGCGTGTCCGATCAGGGTAATTTGCTGGAGTTGTTGTTGATTTAAATAATCCAGCAAATCTGCGATAGCTGCCTGACCTTGCGGGGCGGGTTGTACCGAGTCGTACTCAAATTGAATCGGCAACGCCACCCGTGTTACGCCAAAGCTACGGATAGTGTCGCTGGCAAGGCCAGCTGGTTCGCCGCTGCGGGTGCGGGTGGTCGTGACGTACTGATCGGTCAGCAAACGGCTGATCTGGGCTTTCTTGAAAATCTCTTCAATGATGCTTACGGGAGGCTCTTGCGGGGTGATGGCGCTGTCTTTAATGGCATCCAGCGCTAGCTGATACTGCTGCGTGGCCTGAAAATGCAAGTCTGATTGAGCGCGTGATTCAGTGTGCTGATTGGCCTGCCCGGCGTAAATATCACCCAAAGCCGCATGGGCCTGCCAGAGCGGGGTCAGTTTAACGATGCGTTGTAAATCCGGTATCAGCGCATCAGCACTAATGCCACTTTGAAAGCGCTGCAAAGTAGCGTTCCACAACAAACTGGCTTGCCATACGCGCAGTCGTTGCCGTTGCTCGGCCTGACAGGCATCGCTGCTTGCCAGTAACTGATCCAGTAAAGATGCATCTTGCCGGGTAAAGGCGTCATACCCCTGCTGCATCAAACCTTGGCATTCTGCATAAGCTGACGTTGCCAGATGGCTGAAAAAAACCAGCCATAACGCCCTAACGCTATGCTTGATAAACATATTGTATCTGCCCCCTAGCCTGGTGCCTGTGCTAACAAAACAGCAGCGCTCGCATGCTCAACACTTTGTAACATCTGGTTGCAAGCGCACTATAAGGAAGAGACGGACAGTCGCGGGGTTTTCGACAGGGAAACTACAGCGGTGTTGAGCGTGGGGGTTGTTTGGATTGATTGAACGATAAGTGGTGCAACGCGAGCTATCGAAGGTATGAGGTAGTTTCTACATACCTGCTCTTACGATATTCAAACACCTTAACCAGACACTTCATTCCATCCATAGTCAGGCCGCAGAATCCGCCTTGGAGGAGTGGGGCATTCTCTATTCCCGCACATTGAAAACCGCGATAATCTACCAGGATATGCGGCGGCCCGGAGCCAGACCTAGGAACAGTTTGTATGGCTTCCCGGCTAAGCGATCCACTTGTGCCATGTACAGACTGGCAAAACTCTTGCACCTCGGCTTCGATCATCGCAGTCAGGCGATATTGCGCATTTTCCTCTGCAACAATAAATGTTGAGATGGTCATTAAAAAAACTCCAGCGATCAAGAAAATTTTCATGGTTACCTTACAAATATCAGGAGATTTCAAACTATTTCGTGACTATTTATTCAAAGTCATCCGAGAAAATTATATTAGATTTCTCAAAATTTAATGCATTAATATAAAAATGTGATGCTCCCGTTGGAAAGCCTTGGGCAAAGAGTCCAACATCTCCAACAGTACTAGGAAGAGCAGTTCCAACAGCAAGAAATTTGATACCAATTAATGAATTGAATGTGTGAATAAATATTCCGTCACTTTCATTATCCTTAGAGTTAATTACGTTAAAGTGGTCGAATGCCTGGACAAGGTCTAATGAAAAATTTGGAGCTGAGATTCCACCAGCAACCCATGAATCTCGATCAAAGTTCGATGTATCATCGACGATGACCTGTGATATATCGACTGGAGAGTTAAAACTGAAAAGCACGAATTGAATACTTGGAAGATAATTTGTTGACGTTGATGGAAAATTATCCAACCCAGGTTGCAATCCACCCGAAGGTATATCGGTTTCTCTTTGTCCCAGCTGTTGGGCCGTAACGAGTCCCAGCCCTGGATTACTTGCTCCCCTAGTCTCCGTTCCAAATACCTGCCGGGCTCCAACATAGCCTGTGGTAAAAGGGCCATAGATCGTAGACGTTCCGTTCTCAAACTCAACATGATAAGCAGCTGCTGTTGCGGTAACTCCAGCAGTCGTAATTGAGATGGAAGTTGGCTCGATCGTAAGAGGTTGTGTAAGGAAGTCAAACATCAACGCACTTGTTGAATCCGAAACGCTTACTAACAACAAACTCGCAAAAAATATATACTGATTATTTAATCTGCGAATATAATAATTATTTGTTTTCATAGCCAACTCCATGATTATCCAACGATTAGATCGAGAGAATAATATTCTATTGATGAATAGCCCTATTAGAAGCTGTTTTTGAAACAGCTTCGATTTCGGTGCAAAAGGCACCGAACATAAAACAGAATCGATAACATTCTGTTTTATGGAGAAAACGAAAATCCAGGATTTTCTGTTTTCGATTTCAAAAATACACGGATAGTATTTTTGAAACAGGTTCTTAGGCACAAAGAGGGCTGTGATGTCACGAGCTGTGTGATTACATTTAGTTCACCCAGCTCGCACAAGTTAAAGCCACAAATGCTATCATAAAGAAAGACTGGATTTCTGGTGATATATCTACCTTTTTTTTACTAGAGAACTGTTTTTTGCGCTTTGTAAAGTTCTGATTTAAGTATTAATGAATTTGGTGCGGAAAAGGAAGCCTCATAGGGTCATCTGGCAATTTTTTCCAGCCTTCTGGATCGTCAATATAATATCCTCTAAAATAGCTAGCTCTCGCAGGGCTTGTATGAAGTGACGCTAAAATTTCAAATAAGCCCTTGGCTTCAATTGAATTTCTTCCTTTTGTGGTGCAGATATATTTAATAGCAGGAATGATTTTTTTATAGGTTTCTCGTGCCTGGTAAACACCAATATAATAATTGGCTATCGGAGTTATTTTTGATAAAAATTTAATTGAATTCATTAAATTATATGACATTTTTTTTCTATCCCGTTTTTAATTAAAATTCCAACGGAACCAATGTTTGCGTACCCGAGCGGCCAAAGATTTGATAATCCATGGTTGCAAACCAGGGTGAATGGAAATTTATCGAAATTTTACCAACTGGTATTCCTTCAGAATTGCACGGTGGACAAGGAACGCCTGGAGCTGGGCCTGTGTATTCGAATAGATCTGAAGATAAGTTTGTGCCTTGTAACTGGTTAGCGAATGTGAACCATTTGACATTACCCCCATCGTCATAAGTAAACCAAGTGCCTGCTAAAACATTACCTGACTGAATGAAACTTACTGACTGGACCGGGCGTTCAGGATCAATCCAGTAGCCTGATGCATCGTATGGCATTCCAGCGGTATCGGCGTTAGCACTCAAGAAATACGTAATTCCAGGTGCTCTTAGTCCTCCTTCTACTCTCAAGTAATACTTACCGGCAGAAAGATAATTTTTAAACGCTGGTTTACTGTGATATAAAGTTTCGCGATGCAGTGCATCCTGATTGGTAAAAAAGCGGGTATCACCATCTGGAAAAAGAGAAACTTTCCAGCTAGCATCGTTGGGTGATCGTTGATTTAATGCAATGGTTACATTGCTTTCAACAGGTAAATCAAACGTGAAGAAATCGATATCGTCTCGGTAAAGTGGATAACTTGAGTCGTGAATCACACCTTCGTAATCGCGATTAAGAACTATCTTGGTTGCTTGAGCAAAAATCTCGTTCGATGTTTGTTCAAAGAAAGCACCATTTTCAAAAACAGGTGTTAAGCGATAAGGTGCATTAAATGATCCAAATAATTGATTACCATAACGTCTATCTACAATCCATAGATAATAAATCCAGCGGCTAGGTATTCGGTAAAAAAATCACTTTCTTTATTGCGCCCTAATTCTGTTGAAAAAATTGTAGGTGAATTGTTATTCAATAATTCACCTTTTTCTTGGAAAAGCTTTACTCTCCAGGAAAATTCTGTTGGAAAATCCTGCTCTATTAGTATCCTTAGTTTGCCAGGTTCAGGCAGCGTAATTTTATAGATATCGACATCTTCATGATCATCTATTGCACCGTTAATTTGCGTATTAACTTCTAAATCGATTGCTTGAGAAAAGGTACCGTTTGGCTCAGGTTCGGCAGCGGCGATATTTAAACCAAATAATGCGATGATTACAGAAATTTTTATTAGTTTTGTTCTCATGTAAAACTCCTGCTAAATATTTAATGGTTAATAAAACTAATTCAAATATTGGTTCGCAAACTAAAATTTTTTCTTGATTGTTAACTCCAGATATTTTTTATCGCACCGTTATCACATGTTTCGTTACACCCCAATCCTGCTGTTGGCGATACTTAACGCCACGAATAAATTTGCGGGAATCCCGGCTTTTATACAGCACGTCTTTGATGCGGGGTGGCAGTACCTGGGAAATACCGTTTTTTTCAGAGGTAATAATGAACGCTAGTAGGTTCTGGCCCAAGGGACGATCCAGATAATAGTAATAACCTGATCGACCGGGCAGGGTGATGGTATTGCCAACGCGGATGTAGTTTTCGGGTTCTTCGTTGTTCGGGAATAACAGTTGCACCTGATCATTGGCATCGATTTGAACAATCCACAGATAACCATTGTCGTTTGGGGTAACCTGGAATTGTATTTTTTGATCCAGTGTGCCTTCTTCGGGGGCTTGCACCGCCAATTGAATCGAATTTACCGGTGGAGTCAGGCTATCCAGAGCGCGCCAATTATCGCCAACGTAAACATAGGTGGGGGTGGCTGGTGCTGGTGCTATAGGAGGTTGGACACAGCCGCTTAACGCCAGCAGAAAAATAGCTAAAAATGAAATGTTTTTTTTGATCATCATAACTCCCTCTTGGTGCAATAAAATGGCGCTTTCAGCGCGGTACAATATTCACAATTTTCTTAACAGCAGCGATAGTTGCGGCGACACCCGTAGCGCGGCTTAAGGTATCAACTTCGACCGGATTAAGCAGGGCATAGACGCCTTCGCTGGCATTGGCGGAACCTTTGCTTTGAGCTTTGGCATAAAGGTTTAGCGGTCGGAATGACACGATAGCGACAAACTGTGTGGTAGAAGGCGGTTCCTGTGCCTGCAATCCCCAGAAAAATGCACTTTCTGGCGGTAAAACCAGCGGCCCGGCCGGATATTTCGTTTCATCGGGCATGAACTTGTTAGGGTAAAGAATGACCGGCTCATTACTGCCTTGATCAACCGCTACCACACTGACATAGCCGGAAAAAGGCAGGTTCAGCGTTAATGAATAAAACTCGCCAATGGGAATGCTGTCGCCGGGATCGACCGCCAATGTGAAATCCGGATGCGGAAACTTTTGCGTGAGCCGGTCGAATTTATCCCAGATACTGACAGTTTGTTGGGTTTGTACAGGCTTTGCCGACTGAGTATCTGATACGGGAGATGCAGGAGGAGGAGGAGGAGGAGGAGAAGGAGGAGAAGCGGATACAGGCGGCGTCGATGCCAGCCAGAGGCCTTTTTCAAACAGCGCCGGATTACCGCGCAGTTGGGGTTCGAAGTTGCGGTCGGGCGGTACTTTCCCCTTGATGAAATTCGTCGCGCGCTGAGCGAGTAGAGCAGGCGTCAACTGATCGGGGGCGATTGAGCGCAAAGCGTCTTGCAAACCCAAGGTAAAATAGCTGCCGTCTGGCGAGAGCAAAGCCAGTTCGTCATCATTCGCTGCGTGCAGGGCGACATAATGGACTGCGTTATCAGCACTGCGGGTGACTTCGGTGTATTGCTGGGTATCCACGAATTTTGCGCTGACATCCTTATAGCCCAGGCTTTTACCTAAAATTTCGCTTGATGCAGCATCAGCTCGTGGTTTCATTCCTCGAACCGCAATGCCTTTATCCAGTGAGCCGCTGTTGCAGGCATCCACCAGGACAATCAGTTTGCCTTTATCGATTGAGGCGTAGATTTCTGCCAGTTCATCGTCCAGCAATACGTTCCGGGCGCTCTCGAAATCCCAGACCGAGTCATACAAAATCAGTGCTTCATCGCGGTGATCGTCGGTTTCATCACCACTGGTATCCTTGAACTGACCACCGTGACCGCTGAAATAAAACAGTGCAATTTCGTTATCGTTCAATTGCGCGATCATGTTACGCAGTGCGTCGCGGACATTTTGATAAGTCGCCTGCTGATCGCTGAGCGTAATCACCTCATCGCCAAAGATGCTGTTTTGTTGCAGCAACTCGCGCATGATGCTCACGTCTCTTGATGTGGCATATAAATCGGTAATATCTTCGTTTTGATAGTCGCCGATGTTGACCAGCAAAGCCTGTGAGGCCGCGTGGGCGGGCGATGTCGTGAGTAGAGTACTGACCAAAACACTGGTTGCGATACGTGAATAAAGCTTCATGCGATTCTCTCTTGGGTAGTGCGCGCTTACTCAACAATAACGAATGGAAACAGTGCCGTATTGGCGGGTAATGGTGTGTCAAGTGCCAGGCCGCGCGGGGTGAGGTCAGTGGCACTGGGCGGCTGCCGCGAATAGCTGATTAACAGCGCTTGCGTACCGAGCGGTTCGACAGCTTTGCCTGCTGCCTGGTAAATATGTTCTGCTTCTATGGCCTGGCTGAGTAACACTTCTGCCGAGCCGTTCGGTTGCTGCAAAAAAATTTGTACATAACCGGCGGCTGTCGCTCCGTAAATCAAGCGGAAAGGTTCACCAAGGCGGTAACTGCTGCGATCCAGCTGCACAAACGCCAGCGGTGCATCGCTGCTAAACGCACTGTAGCGCTGTGGTGCAGGCGGTGTAGTTTGTGCCGGTGTTGCCAGCACCTCGAAAGGATAGCGTTGCACCTGCACATCCTGCCGGGCTGTGGCTTTAGTATTGGCGGTATTTTGCGGTGCTGGATCGGCGTCGATGTCGATCCCCAGTCTGGCAAAAGCCTGGACGATCTGAGTGTTGCTGTTCGCAGTAACAAGTGCTGGTTCGAGTGCCAGCGGTTCACTGGCGGCGACCAGTACCAGCTCATAGGCACCGGCCTGATCCACGTTAAAACGCAAGCTGTGCTCTCGGGTCGCGTCGAACGGAGTGGCCTGGGGCTGCAGCAGCATTTTGGCGTTGCCTGCCTGATCCCGCCAATACGCCCCCAGATAAAAAGCTTTGTTGGCGGAGAAACGCACTTGCTGCGGTTCGCTCGCACTGGCGCAGTGCTGCAGGTCCATCACTTTAAGCTCAAGCGCCTGCCAGCGTGGAGCCTCGACGTTGATAAACTTTTCTGTAACGCTATCAGCAGCTGATTGTGCAAAGCCGCTCTGGCTTAAGCCGGTCAGCATTGCACTAAGGCTGCACAGGACAAGCAATGAGTGCCGGGAACGCATATCAGGGCCAGGTTTTAGGCGATGTATTGACCGGGTAGAGGCGTCCGCTATATCCCCCCAGATCGTGCATGACAAGTCCCTTGCTGGCAGCGCCAGCCGGCGCATCGAAGCCGGCGTCAAACGCGACTCTTGACGCTGGGTTTCTGCTCCGGGGCAGGGCTATGGGACGTTCTTGATACGTATTTAAATCAGCTGCCTGCCGGGTTTGCTGTCGGCTCTGTCGGTGCAGGCGGTCGATCAGCTCTTGCGCGGACGGGCGTGTTCGGGGTGGCTCGTTATACGGGTTTGTCTCGTCCTGCGCGACGGGCTGTGAGCGGCGTATGCTTATGCCGCCGGCCTGTGGTTGTGCTTTGCGGATATTGATCAATAACGATTCTTTTTCCGCCTGCTTGGTGAGCGCCACGGTATTGCTGCCCCCCGAGGTTTGACCTCCTGAGGTTTCAGTTGTCGCCAGCTGTCGGGCGACGTTGATCAAATGCGCGTTCTGCTCGCGCAGAGGATCCCCTTTACCGGTAAAGCCATTCGATTTATCCGCCATCGCAATGGCTTCTTTGTAACGGGCTTGATGCATGCGCACCTGGCCGAGTAAATGCCAAACCAGCGCATTGTGCGGCGCGATGCGCAAGGCCCGTTCCAGGGTTGCCGAAGCCTGGTCGAAATCGCCTTGTTCAACCTGGCGGGCCGTGGTATCCAGGAGCGCTTCGAGGGGTTGTTGCTGACCAAGGCTGGCAGCAGGCGCAGACGCGCCCGCTGATTTCGCCCATCCTGGTGTGCTACCGGTGCCGTTTAACACCGCTATACCGAGCACGCTGAGTAATACGCACACATTCTTTTTCATCACTATCACCACGATTTTCTATTTTTGAAACAGACGCTAAAGCCCGTTGCGAGTCCCGGGTTTTCTTAATTGCCTTGCATTTCCTTGCGCTGGGCGGCGCGACGGTCCAACACAAACTGAATCTCGCGGCTGCTGACGTTGTTCATGCGGATGCCTTTGATCAGATCCACTTCGGCGGCGGAGTAGTCGTACACCACACCATTGCGCACAACCCGGCCGCCGGCATCGACGATTTCGCGCAGCATTTCGTTGGTGTTCGAGGCCAGCCGAAAGGTATCGGTGCAGTTGATGCTTACCCGCCACAGCGTCTGGCTGGCTTGCGGATTATTCGGGCTGAGATCGACCCGGTACACTTTGGCGTTGTAAACCCCGCGTGCGGTATTGATCACTTTGCCGAAGATTTCGATCTGTTCCTGGGTGGTCGCGCCGTCTAATCGCACGCTGATAAACTGGCCGAGCCGTTCGCCGGTGCGCTGAATCGCGCCGCCGTCGCCGCTGGGGGCACAATCATCGGCATTGCTGCCGTCGCCCACTACGACCACTTCCTGGCCACCTGAACCACCACCGGAATAACTGGCAGCGGAAGGCGATTGTGACCAGGCGGTCAGCACCCGGCCTACCTCGTCGGCGGCATAGCGCTCGGCTTCGATCCAGGCGTCTTCGCAGTCACGCTTGGTGACGGTCATGGCTTCTTCCCAGCCCACACCGAGATCACGTGCGGCACTGTCATAGCCTTCACCTTCGATACGCGCCTTGATTTTGCACAGCCCTTCGGCAGTGCTGTCTTTGATGACCCGTAAGCTGACCAGATAGACCACATCGACGCCATATTTACGGGTCAGGGTACGGGCTGCCAGGGCAGAATCTTCGCGCGCCCGTTCCATATTGTCGTTGTATTCTTCCTCGGTGTACTCCACGGCAAACGGGTTCATCACTTCGAAGTTGTGACGCACCAACTGGTTATTGAGGAAGCGTTGAATACGCCGGTAATGCGTGCGCGGCTCATCGCCCATCTCACGGATATCATTGCCGCCTTCAACGAAATACGGCAAAACCACGATCCGGATCGGATCGCCCTGAGCAAAACCGGTACTCGTGATCAGCAAGCTCGATAAAAGTGTGGCTACGGTTGCGAACAGACGGCATGGGTGAGTCATCGGACAAATCCTCTCAACTTTGTTGCATAAGGTTGATGCTGCGCGGACGATTCGATCCGCTTATGTTGTTAAAACGGACACCAGCGGATTTTTCGACAGGGAGGATTTTTTCTGTTTAATCGGGTGTGGGAAGTGGGTAAAGACGGTAGGGGAAGAACGCCTGCAGATGTTAAAAAATTTGGTCGAGCGCGTAGCGCTTGATGTAAAGGGTTATTCGGCGTTGCCAAGCACCAGTGCAACGCGTTCGGCGGCTTGACTGATGCCACTTGTTAATACCGCAAGGAGTAAAACAATCAGTTTAACCATGACGATTTATTGACGAGTTAACGCTATATCACCGTAACCTGTTTGGCAGCCTCCTGCAACGCCGGGGTTAGGGCCCCATTGACCGCGCAGCTGTGTGCCGGTCGGGTCTTGTAAGGTTAGCGATGCACTGATCATACAGGCACCGCTGGCAGGGTTCGGCGCAGGTTCGATAAAGCGCTGGCCTTGCAGCGATAACGTGCCATCCACTAAGGCACCGGTCAGTTGGTACGCCACCGGCGCGTTTGGGTCGAACGTGACTTCGGTGGTACCGCTGACGGACTCACCAGTGTGTGTCAGTTGTATCTGAACGCTGGCCGATCGCGGACCGGTGTAGTCACTTAAGCCTGATTCCTGCAGAAATTGTTCGCTAAGCGTTAAAGTGCCGTGATAGTTCCCGCTGAGATTAAGAACAGGTTCCGGCGCGGTTTCGGGTTCAGGTTTCGAGTCGGGGCCCACCACAACACTGCCATCAGGAAGCGGATCGGGGCGTGCTTGTACGCTGGCGTCCAGACAGCTGCGTTCCGAGGCGTTCAAGCCGCGTTTTGGAATAATATCGCTGCTACGGGCCAGCGTTTCGGTGCCGCGTTGATCGCCCATACGAAGCGCTGACAAGGTTAGCCGAAAATAATTATCGTCGTGCTGGTCCCAGGTGCCGGTGACCAAGACATCGGATGGCGCAAGCATGGTATCCATACCGGCGCAGTTCTTCGGATCGATCATGCTGCACTCGTCTTCAATCGGCAGCACTTCCTGCCGGGTTGCCAGCCGGAACGATTCATTCGCCACGTTATAGATCACACCGCTATAGCGATCCAGTTCGTCCTGCACCTGATTTGCCAGCGAACGCGACAGTGCCCGGCAGCCCTGATCCGAGTTTTGATCACGAAAACCGAGTACCGCGAACTTGGAGGTTTTTAAATCCGCGCCCAGTTTGCCGTTGCTGACAATATCGTGCACTAAATCCCGCAGACCATCATTAAAGGTGCGGTCTTGCTGGGCCAGACAGATCGGGGCCATGAGTGCACTCGCTAATAGGGCCGCCAGTGCTGTTTTAGAGAGGGCAACTTCTTGCATCGTGTACTCGGAGGGTGATCAGGTTTTAATTGCCCAGCAACTGGTCTAATACCTCTTCGACCGCTTTGCGGCTATTGCTGGGGGTGGGATTAACGGGTTGTGGCGGCGCGGGCTGCGGTGTTGGTGCGCTTTGCGGCGGGTGTTTAGCGTAGACCAGACCATAGCCATAAGCATTATTGGGCTGCGGATTGCCCAGAGGACGGGTCGAGGGCACGATAGCCTCGCGCAAACGCGCACCGCTAAGGTTTGGATCAGTCGATTGCAGCAGTGCAGCAAATCCGGCCACATGTGGGGCGGCAGCTGAGGTGCCTGGGAAAGGCTTGCCATAAGCTCGGCTGGTAACGCTGGCAGGGGCGGAGACCTCCGGCTTGATGCGATTATCCCAGGTGGGCCCCCGTGAGCTATAAGTAGCGATCAGACCTTGTTTACCTGCGTAGTTGTCTACAGCATTGATCGCACCAACAGCTAGTGCTTGTTTTGCCGTTGCTGGACTGGAGATGCTATAAGCCGGACTGGCGGGCAATAAATTAAATGCCCGAGGTGTGGTAACCCGGATTTTCATGTCCCGATCCACGTGTTTTAAAGCGAATGCAATGACAGCTTCGCCATTCGGCAGACCGCGTTGATTGATCAACAATTCTTTGGGCCATTGCTTGCCGGTTTGCACATTTTGTGATTTCGCCCACAGCACGAGTTTGCCGTTATGCTGGATAAAAACCGCCGCGTCGATATCCTGATCCGATAGCGGTTTATCTGAGTTGCGATAATCATCCCATTGTACGAGTGCCTGCAAAGGAACTTTAGTCCAATAATCCTGGGGTACCCGAGGGTCAAACTTGACCTTAATCATAGCATCTGCAATGCCATTGCCATCATGGTCAGCAGTGGTGCCGCTCCAGCTATTGCGGGCTTCATTGCCAGCTGCGTTAACCCATAGTACATCCTGTTGTGCAATAAATTTGTCTACTATCCGATCTGTCAGCGCCAAGCCATCAATACGGTCATGATGGCTGCCCCAGGAGGCGCTAACGATGTCAATATCCTGCGTTTGCAACCAGTTTAAAGCGGCGACTAGGCTGCTATTGTTGCCGCTGAATTCCACCCAGATCTGATTCGCAGCAGGGGCAATATCAGCGACGATTTCCGCGCAGCCTGTGCCATGCACACTGTCGGTGCCCTGAGCCAGGGGGCGGGATTGACCTTGTTCATCAAATGATATCCGTGCCAAGGGTTCGGGCAATTCGCCGGCGGCTATGAGTTCCTGATGGCCTTGAAAGCCCATGTCGAGAACGGCAACAGTAACGCCTTTGCCGGTAATACCGGCCTTATGCAGTTTTTCAACGTCCATCATCGGGACGCCTTCACCGGTCAGACCACCAAAAAATGGCTCGAAAGGGCGCGTTACATCAAAATAATTCCCCGGTGCCTGATCCAGAAACGCTTCCAATTGAGCGAGCGGGATATGGGCAAATGCAGTTTGCTGCTCCGGTAATGGAACAAGGCTGCCGCCGACGCTTTGCACCCGTTGTTGCAAGGACGTGATCTCGCCGCTGGGCAGATAGATTTCAAGCTCCACCAGATTTTGCGCGCCGAGTTCGATATTCAGCCCCTTGGCGATCTCCTGCAAAGGCTGACCGCTTTTGCTGCGGGTAGCGGCTACGAGGTGTTTGAGCCGTGTGCCCAAACGCGGATCGCCCATGGATTTTGTCTGGCCAAGCAAGGTATGGATTTCGCCCGACGCCACCATTGTTTGGAAAATATCTTCCAGGCTCTGGTTACGGGCTGTTGGTGCCAGAATTAAACCTTTCTCGGCGGGTGGGTTGTCGCGGTATTCATCGGCTATATCACCGACATCCACGGCTTGCGCGATGCTCAGACTGCATAGCGCTCCTGCAAATAGATATCTGCGTAGATTGCGCATGACGTTGTCCCTTAGCGCACAACATCAAAGCTGATCTGCTGTACGACAACATCCTGACGTCGAGGCTTCGAGTTTTGTCGGGGCGGGCGCGGAGTACCTCCTGGTTTACCAATACGTACACCTTTGCTTTCCATTTCTGCTTCGAAGGCTTGTGTATCAGCAACCCAGTAATTGCTTTGCGCGCGGGCATGCCGTCGCAGCCAGCTATTCATATCCAGCCAGTGGGTACTGGCAACCAGCACGATCTGGTGCGGGCCGGGGGCATCAGCGTAAAACTCCAGCCCCGGATTGGGTAAGCGGAAGGTGCGTCCACCGGGGTATTTATTGCCTTCCTGTGACGGGCTGGGCACTAATAACACCGAGTCACCGCTGTTATCGCGGGCGTACGCCCAAAGAAAAAACTCCTGGTTGCCACGCACATTGAAGCTGATCGCTTCGCCTACGCGATAACGGGCGCGTGCGCCGGTGACTTGAAGTTGCAGATCACCGCTGATTTGCTGCCGGGGAGGCGGTTTGCGATCCTGCCCGCCACCGATGCGGATACCGGCAGGCTCCATAATGCTGTCGTCGGTATTGGGGATGATGTCGGTCTCGCTGCTTTTGTTGGTCAGATCGTCACCGACAATGACATTCTGGGCAGCTACGGAGCCGGCCAAGGTGGTCAGAAATACGAAAACTGCGCTATAGCAAAGTGATGAAGAAGGCATGAATCGGTTCCTCAAGTGCTTTGACTATAGAAGACGGACGAGCGGACTGTTTTTGACAGCACTTATGGCCTGAACTATGTCCGGGTTATGGTTTGGCATCCGGTGGCAGCGTGTTATCGAACGCCTCCATCTCGACTTGCGGTTCGATGTAGTGCACTTCAGGTTGACGAGCCAGGGTTTCGATCAAGGCCGGTGTTAAATGGCTTAGCAGCAGATCTGTTTCCACTACGCTGTGATTGGGATCGTGCTGTGTCAACCAGGCGGCAGTCTGCGTGACCGCACTACTGTGGATCACCAGTGCGCGCGGCGTCTGATCTTGTGTAGCGCGCGCTAAAATCCAGTCGCGTCTAAGCTCGGGTGCCAGTTTTTGACGCCAGGTGCTGATGGCTCGCTCGGCATAGAGTTGCTTAAGTTGCATCCGCCAGGCTTCATCCGTAAGGCGTTCGGCAGCGGGCTGTGAAAAACTGAAAAAACGATAGCGGGCACCACGAAAGAGGAGGTTATCGCGCTCAACTACCTGCTCGCGTACATAGCCGGTGGCGGCGTAGACGACTTCTGCTTGCGGGCCATCGATGCCGCTGTGAATATCAACAATCAATGCCTGTGAGGGTGTTTCGGTCAATTGCTCGAACTGTTCGGGTAATGCTCTCAGGAACGCTTCATCATCAAGGTTCAGGTGATCACCATCCGCTATTTTTTGCGCCAGTTCGGCGGCTTGTAAAACTAGCGCGGTATAAGCTGACCAGCGCATTCGCAACGCAGGTGCCTGAGCGGCAAGGTCGGCGCTTAGCGCCAGCAAACCCAGAAAAGCGTCCGGGCGGGCTTCAATGGTTGCGCCACGAGCGGCCGCGTCGTTTGCTTCAAGCCGGATGCCTTTTCCGGTCACCGTGTAGGATTGTGCCTGATACAGCAATTCTGCATGGGCCAGTTCGGTCCACCAGGCTTTGATGGTTTCACTGCGTTGCGGCCAGAAGGCGTCCTGCGTGTTGTCTAAATACCTCTGCCACAGTTTTACGCGAGCCGCTTCCTGGCCACTGAGCTGGTCTATCGTGTGTTGTATTGACAGCCAGGCTTGCTCATAACCGGCAAAATTTTGCTCGCCGTTTGCGCGCAGTTGATCGGTTAATACGGGCATGCCCAGCGATGCAATAAATTCATCCATGAGCGGGCGCACCTTGGCCGGGCCGAATCCGGGTATTTGACCCAGCCCCAATGGTTCGGGTTTGCCGTCTTGCCAGGCCCCCGTACTGTTGTACACCAGACGCTGAAAAGTACGGCTGCTGATGGTTTCCAGGGCCGGTGCAAGCCGAAAGCCGGTCAGGGCATCGTGTACGCTGAGGCCGGCTTCCAGTTGACTGGCGTCGATCAGGCCATACAGCACTTCGGGCTGCGTATTGGTTTGACGCGCATGTTGCAGCAGTTGCTCGGGCGGTATTGTGGCAATCTGAGCCAGCGATAAACTGGCATAACGGCCCGGGAAAAAACGCAATATGGCATCGTGCAAGGTACGGATCGCATGCCCCAGTGCAGGCTTTGCTTGTGCGATTTGAGCGAGCTGGACCAGCTGTTGCGTGAGCTTTTGGCCCTGATCTGGACCGACACCGAGTGCAGCGCTGGGGCGAAACGGAAAAAATACACTGGCAGCATAGCGGTAAGCGCGGAAAAATCGGCTGCGTTGCTCGGATTCAGCGTAAGTGCCACGGGCTTGAAATTGTGAATAATCGATGTTGTAGCCCATTAAGGGTGACAGCTGCTGGCCGCTCGCAGCAATAATCAAGGCATGTTCCTGCTGTGCCAGCGCGCTTAAATCTTCGGTGTTGCCGCTAAGCAAAGCTGCCAGTAGTTGAGCTATATCACGATTGGCCTGGGTAACCGGATCATCTGCCTGCTCAGCAAGCGCTGCCTGCAGCTGTTCGATAACGGTAGTTAAATGTGGTTGGATAATATCGTCTTCGTAAGCCTGAATGCTACTGTGCCAAAGCCTGGAGAAGGCATGTGCGGCCAGGTCAAAAGTAATGAAGTCGCCGATATCCAGCTGGCGATTTTCTGCATACAGTTCCGGGAAGCTGAGTTGGGTTTCCGAGAGGTCGCTCAAAACACCGCTCAGATTAACGGACGCTGCCTGGCCCGCTGTGGGATGCATCGCCAGAGTGAGCGTTAAAGTGGCTGCAATGAGTGTGTGCCGCAGTTGCGCGATATCAGTGAATATTGTCATGATCGATCCGCCTCAGTTAAGGGTAAACTCAACGCGTCGATTGAGCGCGTGTTGACTCTCGTCCTGGGCGTTGGGAATGCGCGGTTGGCTTTCACCCAGTGCTTGTATCTGGAACTTGCCCTTGAGTGCCGGTTGGGAGCGGACTAATTCAGCCAATACGGCCGTTGCACGCCGCTGCGAGAGTTTCATGTTGTAGTCATAGTCCCCTTTTTCATCGGTATGACCGACAATCGTGATGCGATAGTCTTGCATTACCGGATGCATCAGGGCTTGTGCCAGTTCTTGCAGCTGGGCCGTACCGGCGGGTTTCAAGTCAGCCCGGTCAAAATCGAACTCAATCCGCAAGGCAATACGCGGGGCGACACCGACCGCCCGGCTGGCATTCAGAACCGAGCCAATGAAATCAGCTGACACAGTGCCGCGCTGGAGCAGGGCTTGTTCCAGACTTGTCGCGTCTTCGAGCAGTTCCGGTGGCGGTGCCTGACCGGGTGTCACTGCGGCAAAGGCGGCATCGAATGCGCTTTTAGCCTCGGGCAGTTGGCCTCGTTCCAGCTTGATACGTCCCAGTAACCACCAGCCAAGGGTTTTATTCTCACTGTTTTGAGCCAGTTGAACAGCTTGCAGGGCCGGCTCTGCCGCGTCTTCCAGTTGTTGTTGCGCCAATAAGTTATAGCCCAGCTGGAAATAATTCTGAAACAGCCCGCAGGCCGCTATGGACTCGCGCAGTAGATCGATGGATTCGGGTGCAGCAGCACCAAGGGTCAGGGCCTGTTCATAGTGTTGCCGCGCCTGGTTCAAATGACGTTGACTGCGGCACAGTTCAGTTTTGCCAGCCTGAATGAAAACCGGCAGCTTACTGGCACCGAGCACGCTATCGGGTTGATTAAGCCATTCAAGCAAACTGGTAAACACCGCTTGATGTTGGCTCGGTACATCCCAAACAGTTTGCAGAATATGTTGTGGAACAGGCTCTTTGAGCAAGAACAAATAAACGCTGTCCATGCCCAGTGGTTCGGTTACTTCGACCTCGAAAACTTGCTGCGTAGTGTGCGCGTCCAGTCTTTTTGAAGGTGCTGAGCGGTTGGGATAAAGACGAAAAATATCGCCATTGCCAAACAAGTCGACCACCAGGGGATAACCACTCTGGTCGGATTTCATCAGAATTTTAACGAAGTCGCCCAGCGTTACGTAATTCGCGCTTTGCTCAGTTTGTAATTCCAGAGCCAGCGTAGCCTGCGGCCGATGATTGGCTTTGTGTAGCACCTGATCCAGAGCTGCGCGGCGACGCAGTAGTTCCAAAACAGCATCTTCCGACGCCAGCTGGCCGATTAATTCGCCATCGATATGCATACGATAAGCAGCAGGGTCAGCATCAATCATGATGTCTGGCGATGTGGCGTTGATCTCAATACCCGCCAAGGCACCGATTCGGCTTTGCAGTGTGCTGTCACCGCTGACTTTGACTTTCAGGACGGGCAGTTCCATAGCATTGTCCTTTTCTGCTGAAACCGCTGCTGAATTTGCTGCCGGCGGCGTTGCGGGAGAGGGCGCGTCTGCGGCAAAAAATAAACGCTGTTCCCGTAAGTCGCGACCTTTTGATTGTGTGCTCAGGGTGGGTTGCAACTTGGGCGTTTGCTCATAACCTTTGACCTGCATATAGCGCGTGATGCCGTTGTACAGTTCCTGAGTGGTGAGCGCCCCATCGGCGTTTTTATCGAGCGGACCGTAGTCGGGCAGACTGCCGGTGCTGAGTGCACGCAGCATGACATCGCTGAAGGCACCGTGAAACTCGCCATCCAGGGTCGGAAATTGTCGCAGTGCGGCTTCATTGCCTAATTCGGCTGCAGTTTGATTGGCGGCACTGGCCGAGAGCGTAATGATATTGCGATAAGGGTAAGCATCTTTGGCATGGCTGCCGGTGCCAAAGCTGCCGGCGCTGTAATCCAGCGTCAGCGAGCTGGCGCGGCTTGGGAGTAATTTGAAGCCGGTGCGGGTGGCGTGTTCTGAATAGCAGGCATCAATAATCGCAGTGACATACACCCCTTTTTGATCAAGCGATT
The DNA here is from genome assembly GCA_041396125.1 of Gammaproteobacteria bacterium. GTDB lineage: Bacteria > Pseudomonadota > Gammaproteobacteria > Competibacterales > Competibacteraceae > JAWKZG01. The sequence goes on from JAWKZG010000018.1 coordinate 116,928, forward strand.
CAAATAGCGGACGAATATCCCGTTGCCCGACCAATACCGAGCTGGAATCCGCCGTTAAACGACCGATTTTTGCAGTGTCATAAGGCAGCAAAGCAGCCGTAGTGTGTGCCAGGGGAGCAACCTTCGAGGTATCCAGGGGACCGGTGCCGTGGCCGCTGAAATAAAATAACAGGTGATCGCCGGGTGCAAGTTTTTGTGCCAGCTTGGCCAGCGTTTGCAATATGTTTTCCCGGGTTGCTTGCTGATCGGTAAGGCGGGTGATATTTGCTGCAGGGAATCCCCACTGTTCTTGCAGCACAGGTACGAGCGCTTCAATGTCATTGACCGCACCCGGTAAATTGTTCAAGCCCGCACCGTGGTTTATATAATTCTAAACACCCACTAATAAGGCATGGCGCTCGCCCGCTATTACGCTAGTGTCAGTCAGAACGCTGATGCTGATCAGTAGTGCGTACAACCAGTATTTAGCAGAACTTTTCATGGCAGTTTGGCTATCACTTAACGGCAGGCCTGGCTGTTCCGGCGTGCCAGCCAGCGCGGATCGACATTGTCAAAATTGACAAAACTGACACGCCGATTAAAGGCACGACCCAGTTCGGTGGCATTGCTTTCAACCGGGAGTGCTTCACCAAAACCACTGGTCAGCAGACGTCTGCCATCAATGCCGTAGCGCTGCACCAGTTCCTGTTTTACTGCGTTGGCGCGGCGCATTGACAATTTGCAATTGTAGGCGGCTGAACCGATGCTATCGGTATGTCCTTCAATGCTGATTTGAGCGCCACGTAGTGCAGGCGTCTGAAGCGCGCTGGCGAGCTGACGTAGCTGTGCCTCGGAGCTGCTTTGAATACGGGCGGAATCAAACGCGAAATTAATCACGATATCGATCGTTGGTGGTGCATCGGTGCGGTCATGAGTGACCAGCGCCTCAGTAATCGTGTCGGCTGAGACCAGCGGTGCAGAACCACGATGCGGTGCAAGCGTTCTGCCTACCCGGTCGGCCAGTTCAGTTTCGGCTTCAACCACCGCATCATCGCAATTTTGGCGGGTCAGGCTGATCTCTTCGCTGATGCCTGCTCCCAGGTCCCGTCCTGCGCTGTCGTAACCTTCGCCTTCCAGCCTGACGCGGGCCCGGCACAAGCCATCCGATGTACGCTGAGTACGGGCTTGCAGCCACACGACATAACTCAGATCGGTACCAAAGCGGCGATTTAAATCCATTGCGGCGGCAGCTGAGTCGTTCCGTGCCCGTGCCATCAGGCGGCGGTAATCGGCGTCGCTATAACCCGCCGCGAACGCGTTGATCACTTCAAAGCCGGAGCGGGCCAGCTGATTATTGATAAACCGCAGTACCCGTCGGTAGTGCGATTGGCTTTGGCTGGAGACGGTAGCACCGGATTCTTCGAAAAACGGTACGACGACAATACGCTGTGGGCCGTCTTGTGCGATGGCCAGTGAGTGTGCGGCTAACCATAGCAGGCCTATGATGAAGTAAAGCTTCATAAAGAGTATCCCTGAAAAGTTAAAGCGTAGACGTGATGAGCACAAATAACGGCTGGCGGTTTTCCCGGCTGAAACCGGTATCGCCACCGCTATATCCTCATCCAAACCTTTGCGTCGCGAGTATCTTGAGCACCGGGACAGTGCAAGCCGATTTACTTGCTTTGCTTAAAGGTTAAGAACGGACAGATGGTGGTTTTTTGACAGCCTGAAAATCAGGGAGATGTTCGATTACAGATAGGCAATATTGTCAGTGCGGATGAGCGATTACTATTATCATGCTGTGCCCGATGCCAAGGTAATCGCACTGGCATCGATTTGTTCAGGGGGATTTATTGAACTCAAAGTGAATGGCCTGTACGTCTTCGCGGGTGATCAGACCATCGCAGCCGGCTTGCTGAAATAATTGGGCCAGGGCGGGTAAAAAGCGTTCAATGTTGTCGGCGCTGTCTACCATTTCCACCACGATCGGCAAATCCGAAGCCAGTTCCAGAATTTTGCTGGTATGAATATGGCTGGTATGGCCGTAGGACATTAAGCCGCGCCAGACAGTCGCACCGGCCAGGCCGGCTCGGCGGGCTTCATGCACAATAGCTTCGTACAAGGGCGTATGGCCTGATTTTTCGGTCTCGTCGATAATAATGCGCAGCCGTTGTGCGGGCGTGTTGATAATCATAGGGGCCTCAGAGTTTAAGCCATAGCCGGATCAGCGCGGTGCCCAGATAAAAGCTGAGCAGCGCGCCGGCGAAAGTTGCGACAAAATACAGCGAAGCGTAGAAGTACTCGCTGTCTTTGAGCAACTGACTGAGTTCATAAATAAGTGATGACAGGGTCGTGAATCCGCCACAGAATCCGGTCGCCAGTAGTAAGCGGCTTTCCGCGGATACCGCGTCGGTCAGCGCTGCCAGCTGCACAACCAGACCGATGACAAAGCAGCCGGCCAGATTCGAGGCCAGGGTGCCGAACGGCAAGATCACAGAGGCATTCTGAAAACTCAGGGCCAGAATATAGCGAAGGATTGCACCCAGGCAGCCACCCAGGCCGACCAGCAGAAACGGTAGAATTGCGGTCATAGCATATGTATGGCAAAGGTGGATGCAGCGTCAGATGATGCCGGTCGATGCATAGGGTAATGCCTCCAGGTGTGTATACTCGGAAAATCTTGGTTTTATTTTTCGTGTTTTCCGCATAAATCTGGATTGAAATCTGAACGAGTAAATTATAGCGCATCACAACTGCCGCGCCAGTGGGCAGGCGGTAGTGCGTGCTGACGGCCAGGGTGCAACAGGAGTTTATACGATATGAAATATTTGTGGCAGGGCGGTTTGTCCTGGCGTTTTGCCTGGGTACAGGTCTGGCTATGAGTGAGGAAATCGGCAGTGTCGATACCAAGTTCAACCTGATCGGGCCGGATCATAAAATCGTGATTGAAGCGTTCGATGATCCGAAAATAGAAGGGGTGTCCTGTCATCTCAGTCGCTCAAAAAAAGGCGGTTTGAGTGGTGCTTTGGGCCTGGCCGAAGATACCTCGGATGCCTCTATCGCCTGTCGTCAGGTGGGGCCGATACGATTTCGGGATGAACTGGAAGAGGGAGAGCGGGTGTTCAGCGAGCGGCGGTCCCTGATCTTCAAGAAAATGCAAGTCGTCAGGTTTTATGATTCTGCCCGCAATACACTGATTTACCTGGTGTATAGCGACAAGATTATTGAAGGTTCCCCCAAGAATTCTATCTCTACCGTGCCGATTCTGGCCTGGCCCGAACGGCCCGCGCCACGGCCACCGGGATAACCGAAGGCCAGTGCCATAACTGATCTGTATGCCAACTGTCAGAATTAATGCAGAGACGGCGGTAACAACAATATGTCACAGATAATAGTGAGTGCACAAAATGTATAGTGGATTTGATGACTGAGAAACTCATTCGAGATGCGTTAATCCTGTGGGCGACCATTGATCCTATTGGGACGCTGGCGGTTTTTGTCGCAGTGACCAGTAAACTGGATGCCGCCCAGCGCCGCAGGGCGGCCCTGAAGGCGATTCTGTATGCGTCTGCCATTCTGATTGGGTCAATTGTGATCGGCCAGGTGCTGCTGTCATCGATGGGTATCCGGCTTATTTCTTTTCAGGTAGCCGGGGGTATTATTCTGTTTATTTTCGGCTTGCAGATGATTTTCGGTACTGGCGCTGCCGGCGGTACACCGGCCAAGGAGCCTGGTCATGATGTCGCCGTTTTCCCGCTGGCCATACCGTCTATCGCCACGCCGGGCGCTATTTTGGCGGTAATCCTGTTAACGGATAATCATTTATTCGATATGACCACGCAGGCGATGACCGCAGGCCTCCTGTTGGCTATCTTGGCGGTTACGCTGATCTTTATGCTGGCAGCGGATTTTATTCTCCGCATCATTGGCCATAATGGCGCATCCATTCTGGTGCGGGTGATGGGCATGATCCTGGCGGCCTTGTCGATTGAGTTTGTGATGGAAGCACTGCGAATACCGCAATGGATCGGGCAGGTGCTCTGATAACGGGTTTGACCATTACCCGATAGCGGCCTGGGTCGTCCAGATTACAAAAGCGTAGCGGGCGGTTTTGCCCAGACCGACCAGCACAATAAACACACCCAGCGGTACACGCAGCAGTCCGGCCACGAAAGTCAGTGCATCGCCGCCAATGGGTGCCCAGGAGAGCAACAGGGTCCAGACCCCATAGTGCTGAAACCAGGCGCTGGCTTTGTCGAGCTGGCGCTGCTTGATCGGAAACCA
>JAWKZG010000019.1:0-119942 GCA_041396125.1 Gammaproteobacteria bacterium
ACGTTCGCGATTCGGCACGAAGGCCCCAAAAGCTGGTCGAATCTCCCAGTGGCCGGGCACCTGCCCAAGCCACGGCAACCCCGATTCCTTGTATTCTGAATACGGTTTGAGGTCGGTGATCCGTACGCCGTTTTCTTTGATGCCAGGTTTCGCAGGCGGAGGAGATTCTTTCACCACCGGCTCATCGAACAGCGACTGCTGAACGACCGCGGGGCCATCGACGTTACCACGAGGCATCTGCACGTCGGCCTGTGTCTGCTCCCGAGCAATCTCGGCAACCCGCGTGGCCACAACCCCTATCGGTTCGCCGCCGAGCAGGAAATCCGGTATCGCAAGTGGTTCCACGAAACAGAGTGTTTCGCGAGTTTCGGCCTTGACCGCTTCCCGCAGTTCCATCAGCAATCGCCCGAGAACATTCATACCGACCAGCGTGCCGTCGTCGACCGGCTTTGCGCCCCAGAAGTCGTCCTTGCGGGACTGCTCGACGATAGGCCGATCACCTGTCTCGAGCAGAAGCTCGCTGAACTTTCGCCAGTTCTGGGCGAGCTTCACGCGCAAGCACCAGCGCATGATCTTTACGCGCACCTGAAACCAGTCCCTACGCGAGTTCGAGCGATGCGGCTTGCTCTTCATCTTTGCGGTCATCGGGCTTCGCTGCTCGATGATCAAGCGTTGCACGTCCGGAAGATGGGGAAAGCGGCAGGCTTGGTAGAGCGCCTCGGACGTTAGGATTCGCACACCATTAACGCGCAGCGGAAACCCTCCAGCCATGTTGGAGAGACCGCCGAATGCCTCGTTGGTCTTCAGGAAGACAACACTCGAGGCGCGCTCATAGGTCCGCGTCTGCCCCGAACTCACGGGCTTTCATCCTTCGTCAGATCCGCAAACATACGCATGATCTCGGTCTGAGCGTTCGTTGTGCGCGGAAACAATGGATACCAGGGATCGCCGACCCAAAGCGCCAAAGGTGCATTGTTCGGACAGTTGCGAAACGTGACGATGAGCGACCCGAAACCGAGCGTGTCGAGCGTCATGTGACCCAGCGGGCGCTGCGTAGCGCCCAGGTAGGGGCAAATCTGGCGGATTCTAGCCCCAGCCTTCAAGAACTCCTGTTCGAGCAGGTTCTTGCCCTCGTCACTTGAAAACAGCGCGTTACCTCCGACATTTCCAGGTTGCCGAAGAGTTGGCGGGTATCCCATTGCTTGCACGTAAGCCTGGACAGCCGCATCGTTGGGAATGGCGATGGGGCGCAATACGTCCGCCGTACTACTGTAGGTCTTGCGGTCTTCCAGCTCGATTGCACGCCACCGTCACACTGATCGCTTTCCAGCGCTAGTAGCAGCGTTGGTGATATACCTACCCGCGTAGTGCTGCCCACCGCTGTGGAGTGCAATGGATACAATGTGGAGGGTCGCATTGACTGGCGCCACGGTCCCTATCCACGCGCATGAGATCGCGTCGCACCCTATTACCCGTAAAGATGCCGTCGTCAAGATACAGGTACACGGCGTTATCGCCGCCGCAGTCCTCGATCCCATCCGCATCTTTCCGGAGTATTGCGCCGAAAGGGCCAACATGTCGGTCTGGCTGTTCCACCGCCCTGAATGTCCAGGAAATGGACACTGCGCCAAAATGTGCACGGGTCTTTGCCAGCCAGCTCCTCGGTCTGAAGCAGCCCTCTCAGGAATCTCTGTCACGTCCTCGAGCGAGAAGTAGGTCAGTTAAGGACATGGTCCATTTCCCGAAGAGTCGGTATTTGGACGGCTTCGTCGAACTGCCTAACCCAACGGTCAACATGGTCCGGCGTGGGCATGGGGAGATCACCGACCCGGTAGTCCTGGATCGTATTCGCTATTGAACTCAATAAATCTTCTCGCTTGCTCATGGCGCACTTCTCCCAAGTATGTCGTCTAGGAGCCTCTCGGCTTTCTTCTCGATAGTAAGGATGTCGGCACTGATCTCCGCGTCCCTCTTGAGGCCGAGCCAGAAGGCAGGTTCCGACACCTTGTATTTCTCCGTATACAGCTTTAGGTCAGCAATCATGCTGGCCCTTTCAGAAGATCTGCTGGTTCCAGATACGCTCGGCGATCTGGCGGTACAGTTCGCTGCGCTGTTCGAGGTCGGCTTTATTGAACTCTGCATGTGCCACGAACGGCAAGCCACTCTGTTCTTTGACCGGAAGCCGGGATTGTGCTCGTAGCACTGCGGGTGCAGCGAGCGCGCAAGCAAGTTCTGGGCGTTGTAGTGCGGTAGCTTGTCAGCATAGGGAAGGTCGCCGTAACTGGCATTGAAGCTCTTGGGCAGCAGCAATAGTCCGCCGATGCGGTTGCGGTGCTCGGCGAAGTCGGCGGGATGATGAACTCGTTGGTGTGACGCTCCGGATGATCGGCCCAGATGTGCTCCTCACTGTAGCGCATCTTTCCTTCGCTCACCGCAGGTGAGGGTAGCGCGAGGATGGCCGGACTGGGTCTCCACGTAGTCGGTGATGCGGGCGAGGATGCGGTAGCGGGCGGCGGTTCTGCTGGTGCATGCGCAGACGGTCGTTGCTGGCGAAGGTCTCGCTTTCTGCTAACGAGGAATTCGTGCAGCTTGTGCGCGAGGGCATCGGTTCGAGGCCCTGATGATGTCGCGCATCACCACGAACATTGCGTATTGCATTGTCGAATAGCAATAGTGGAAGTTCCATAACCGCCAGGTGAGCAGGATGTCGAGATACTGTGCCACTAATCCAATCTTGCGGATAACCGCCGGCTCGCCATCGTCGGGTCGTAGTGGTGCGAGCAGCAGCATGTACTGCAGGGTGAAGCCGTGCTGGGCGTTGTACAGTACGTGCTCTAAGCCTGCTACAGGCTGTTGTGTGGCTTCGATAAGGCGCAGGTACTGACGGCTGTAGAAATCGAAGTCACGGTCGATGAAGCGATAGAAATCATCGCTCTGATGTAGCCCACCGCAGAGGCGGCATCACGCAGCCAGCGATGGAACTCAGTACCGATGCGGTCGAAGTCCTCTGGCCTTGCACCCTTCTTGCGTTCGCGGATCTTGGTCGCATGCTGGCTGCGCAGCCACGCCTTGAAGCAGTCCGATTCTACTCTTGCCCGCATCGTTCAGTTCTCGAATACGGTCTCGCCAAAGCGCATTGGCGGCGGTGCGCTTCGCTTCGTCGATATTGGCCAGCAGGTAACCCTTGAGCATATCGGTCGGACTGAGAGAGAGCCCTCGGTCGTTCATCGTCTCGAAGATCGTGTACGCATCGTCGTCCGAATAGGCGGTGATCTCGACCAAGTGGACGTTTTCGAGCAGCCAGTCGATGAAATACGGGAGCGCCGCGCCACGCAATTCCTCGGGGAAAGCAGTTTCAAGGTCTAAATAGCGCTGCACAAGGTTCTGTACCGACTCGGGACGGTCGGTCACATCGAAGGGCTTACCTTCGTATAGTGCGTCCATGGCCGGCGTGCGCTCGTCAACATGCAGGTTGAAGGACTTCTGACCGTAACGTTCCGAGAAGATCAGCTCGTCCACATTGACCTGCTCGGCGTGCCCATTCTGCAGGTTACGCAGCAGGATCAGAAGCAAAGTGAGGCTGGTGAGCCGCTGCTGACCATCCACGATATAGCCAACGCTTTCCTTCTTGCTGATGATGATCAGGCCGAGGAAGTAGTGCGGATAGTCAGCTACCTTGCTGCGAGGGTGTACTGGATCGTATTCCTCCAGGAACTTGTTGCTGAGGTCGTCCACAAGCTCATGGATCTGTTTCTCATGCACGCGTACTCGCTGATAGTAATCAATTGAATATTTGACGCCCTTAAGCAGCTCGCGGACAGTCTGAGCTTTGCCAGTATCTCTCTCACTGGGCACTCCACTCTTCAAAGACCATCTAGAAGCCCGTTCGCCTCTTTCTCGATGGCAAGCAGATGTCGGCGCTGATCTCCTCCAGCGTGCGCAGCGGCTGCGGCTTGTAGAAGTGTCGGGTGAAGCTGATCTCATATCCGATCTTGGTGGCATCCTCCTTGATCCGCATCCGGCGTGTAGGGTAGCACCTCGCGGCGAATGAAGGCCTCGATACCGCCGTCTTCGAGGAGCCGGCACCTGCTCAGTGTCGCGCAGATCGGAGTCGGGCTCGTATGCAACGATCGTCGGCTTATCATCCACGATGGTCTCGAACAGACCGTGTAGCGGGTCGGCAATTGCTTTGCCCGGCTTGTAGACCTTGGCAATGACGGGTGGTGCGGTTTCAACCCGCCAGCTCACGGTCTTGAGGATCAGTTTAGCTCGGCGGCCGGAAGCTTGAGGCCCAACTTCTTGAGTGCTTCTCTCCCGAACGAGAAAGACGTTATGGTCTTCGAAAATTTGATCGCCCAGCTCGGCACGCAACTTCATGGCGATCTCAACTAGGCGACCATCGCGCGCCCAGGTCTTGGGGTCGAGCAACTGCTTACGCTTTTTCTCGGGCAGGCTCTTCTTTGTGCTGGTACCCTCGTCTTCATCGCCTTCGTCTCGCCACTGCCCCTGTCCGCCAGGCGTTTCTCCAGGCTGCATTCGCAATTCTGGAAAAATTGGCAAACAGATCGTCGCCAAACAGATCGTCGCCAAACTCATCGAAGAGCATGGCGCGCAGATCTTCGTCACCGGAGGCGAAGCGCAGTGTCTCGATGGCCTTGAGAGAGAGCTGGCTGTGCAGACGCAGCGGCCGCTCGACCGTAACCTTCCAGTAGCCAAAGCGGCGTTTGGGAAGATCTTGGATTCGGGCGTTTCCTTGAAATCGAGGAAAGTGCGGCTGATGCGCTCGATGTCCTCGGGTGAGAGTTCACAGTTCTTTTTGCCGAGATTCTTGCGTAGCGGCTTGAACCACTGGCTGGCGTCGATGAGCGTACCTGCCCCTTGCGGTGTGCGGGTTTCCTATTGGATAGCACCCAAATATAGGTGGCGATACCGGTGTTGTAAAGAGGTTGAGAGGAAGGGCGACGATAGCTTCCAACCAATCGTTCTCGATCAACCAGCGGCGGATGTTGCTCTCGCCCTGGCCCGCGTCACCGGTAAAGAGCGATGAGCCGTTGTGAACCTCGGCGATGCGGCTACCGAGGTCGACTTAGCGTTCATCTTCGACGCCATGTTAGCGAGGAACAGCATCTGGCCGTCGCTGGAGCGGGTGACTAGCGAGAGCTCTCGCCGTTGTGCATGACCAGCGCGGGTCTCGCATCCTGTCTTTGCCGCCCATTGTCTCCAGGTCCTTCTTCCAGCTCTTCCCGTAGGAGTGGATTCGCGAGCATGAAGTCGAACTCTTGCGCTGGATAAGCGTCGTGTGACAGCGTCGACCACTCTGCGCCGCCGACGATATGGTCGGCGTTTTCACCTTCCCCTTTTAGCAGCATGTCCGCTTTGCATATAGCATAGGTTTCAGGGTTGATCTCCTGACCGTGAGCAAGCTTTGTGACCTGTTGGCCACGCTTGCAGCAATGGCGGCGAGCGTCTCTTCTCAACAGTGAGCATCCCGCCAGTACCGCAAGCGCAGTCGTAGAGGAGGTAGGTGCCGGACTTGATCTCGGTTTCGATGGGCATGAACACGAGTTTGCCATCAGCCGCACCGCATCACGCGGCGTCCAGTGTTCGCCCGCCTCCTCGTTATTTTCCTCAGTTGACCTTACGGACCAGCTCCTCGAAGATCGTACCCATCGCGTGATTGTCGATGCCTGCCGGCGAGAGGTCGATGCTGGGGTCGAGAAACTTGTTAATCAGCGTGCCGAGCGAGTCGGAGCGCGAGAGTGTTGGGAGTTGGTTGCGAAATTTGAAGTTCTCGAGGATATCTTGGACATTGGGAGAGAAGCCGTTCAAGTAGTCCTCGAAGTCGGCCAGGAGCTGTTGCTGACTGCCGCGGGACGTGAGATCACGCAAGGTAAATCTCGAGGTGTTATAAAAGGCCTGACCGGCTGCGTCACAAAGTGCAGCCCGCTGCTCGGTGATCTGCGCCTCGTCGAGCATCTTCTTGGTTTCTAGCACTGTCTGCTTGGTCGGCTCAAGCACAGCGTCCATGCGACGAATAACGCACATTGGGAGGATCACATCGGGGTACTTGCCGCGCTTGAAGAGGTCACGAAGGACATCGTCGGCGATGCCCCAGATGAAGGAAACGATTTTGTTGTGGGTGGCTTGATCCATGCTCAGGCGACTCCGAGTCGACGGGCAATCCGTGGGGGAGAAGTTCCGGTTCCCGCGTCGTGATAGGTGCTGGGCTGAACCAGGACGCAATAATTGTTGCTTTCCGGTGCCACGTCGAACACCTGCGCTATGTATGCCCCAAACGTGGACTTGTAGTCAGTGTGGAGCTGGTCGGCAGCCTTCCAGAGGCCAGATTCGATCTGCTTTATGCTGTTGTGAAGGACGTTCCTGATCATTGCTGTTGATTGCTCATTTGAACTCCGCGGCACCACCCGTGGATGGTCTGTCTGGATTGGGGACAGTAATTTTTTGCGATTGACGTAGCCTAGAAATAACATCTTGATAATCAGAGAGGCGCTATCGCTTGGCGGCAATTTTGAGCTGGGCCTTGATCTCAGTGATGATGCGGATGGTGGGTAATTTGTTTTTAGTATGCGGCATTAGGTTGTCATTCAATAAACTGGTAATGCGACTGCACTTCTAAAATGTACTGCCAAACGGACCATTTGACAACTGTCAATACGCCCACCATCAGTTACATCAGATCGGTTACATTGCCCATGCGGATACCGTAGCGAAAACAGCTTTCGAAGCGGTCGCCGTCCAGCAGTACCAGAAATAGCTGGCGCTGTGATGTGGCGCGACTGTTATCAGTAGGAAACGACAAGATCGTTTTCGAGAAACTGGCTGTTGGTGCGTGCGTCTTCCGGCTTGTTGTTGGTCAAAACTTCGAACGGCAGGTAAAAGCTTAAGTATATTTCTTTTTGCCGCTGCTTGATAAAGTTCCCAGAACAGACAATTTGGCAGTCTTTGAAGTCGGGCAAGCGATAATTTAAGTATTGCGCGTGTCAAGAACGCCTGTAATTTATCTGATTTGGCGTGCTGCCAGCGGGTGCACTGGAGCACAAACAAGGATATATAAGTCAGAAAGTGCTAGAGGCTGGGATTAAGCCAATGGAGTGAACATGAGATTAATGATGAGGGAACGGGTAACGCAAATTTTTCACTTTGCACTTACGGAGCACTTACAGTGTATTTTTATGTGAGTGGATTTATCGTAAGTCTTTGAAAAAGTGGTGGCTATGCCTAGATTCGAACTAGGGACCCCATCATTATGAGTGATGTGCTCTAACCAACTGAGCTACATAGCCACGCGGGGAGCGAAATTATGCGTTGCCAGCGATTAACTGTCAATATGCTGGACGGTGGATATTGGCAATCCGTTCGGGTGCTGGTGACAGCGCTGCTGCTGGTGGCTTATTTTTCCCATTGATTGGCGTGCTCGTCGAAATCCGCCCGTTGCGGGCGCACGACGCAAAAACGCTGGCCGCTTGGGGCTTCCATGACCCACCAGCTGCGGACTTGTTTCACGCGTTTGGCACCGAGCTGTTCCAGTCTTTGCACTTCGGCTTCGATGTCGTCGGCTTCGATATCCAGATGTACCCGGCTGGGGTGATCGACGGTTTGCAGCTCGATGTGAAGATCATCGGGGCCGGTGTCGAGCAGCGTATAATTGGCATCGTCCGGGTTGTTTGAGGGTTTGATCGCGTAACCCAGAGCCTCGCTCCAGAAGTGGGCGGCCTGATCCAGATCGTCGGTCTGACAGTCAATGATGAAACCAGCCAGGCGGCTTTATGCATGATGTATGCTCCGTTATGACCATAATCCTCGTACCCGGCTCAGCACCTGATCGATATCGCGCAGGGCCTGCAGGGCCGAATCGGTTTGATTGATACAGCCGTCCAGACTGCCGTAGTGTTCTTCCAGACAGTGCAATAAGAGGGCTTTGATAGCCGCGCGCTCCGGCAGTGCGGGCAGTTTGCTCTGGCTGTACGCGGTTTCCAGTTCGGTTTCCTTGCGCTGGACGTAGTCTTGCAGTTGCGCCAGTGACCACTCGCCGCGGCGGATGGCTTTTAATTGTTCGCGATTGCGATCCAGTTGCAGATCCTGTTCGGTCAGCAATTGTTCCACTTCGTGCAGCAGACGCACGACATGATAGCCGAATTTAACATCGTAGCCGAAGCGTTCTACGGTTTTCCGGCGCTTGCCCTGTGGCTGTTTGCTGCGCAATTTGTGCATTTGCGCGAACGCATAACCCTTGAACTTGGGCCAGCAGCCTTTATGCAGAAAACGGTGACGGTTTTCGCGCACCAGTTCACCCAGCGGGGTGGAATACAGTACGCAATTGCGCGGGACGAACAGGCTGTCGATAAGATTGGGATTGTTCTCCAGGCAGAGCCGGAAATATTTGGTGATGGCGTAGATCGTGAGATCGTATTCGCGCCCGCGTCCGGCCAGTGCGTCACGGTCGAGAATATGATGCTGCTGAAACTGCTCGAAGCGTGGCGCGGGCGGGTCAAAATCCGGGATTTCGCCGCGCAGATGCGGAAAGACCTCGTCTCTGGGCGGGATGCAGAAACCGTAGATATCCATATCCGAAGTGTCGCTGGACACGCCATACGCCACCGAACCCATGATGACTTCGTACTGCACTGCGCCGGCCAGAAAGCGTGGTTGGCCGCGCAACAGACGTTTTTGCGCCAGACTTTGCACCATGCTGCTCATGTTTTACTCCCGAATAATGGCCCGCAGCGCTGTATCGAAGTCGCTTTGTTCGCGCTGGCTCGGGTTGTCGGGCATACTGGCTTCGCACTCCGCCAGGAGCCCGGTCAGGAAATCATCCAGCACGGGATCTCGCGGTGCGCGGTCGCGTTCCAGTGCGTGGCTCTTGTCTGCCAGCAGGCGAGTGATGTGAGCATGCACTGCAGTTGCGGGATCAACCAGCTCATTCAGTAGTGCCCTGAACGGAACCGGCGGCACTTGCTGGTAGCGGCTTATCCACTGGCAGCACAGGGCTGCACGTAAAGCATAACAATAGCGTTTCAGGGTTACGTGTTCGTTGTTCAGCAGCGCTTGCTGGCTCTGTCTGGCCATCGCCAGATAATGATGACCGCTGGACAGCGGCAGAAAAGCGCTCGGTACCAGCGCATCCAGCCACGCACGTTTGGCATCAGCGCGGTAGACCTGTGGCGAATGCAGCCATTCCAGCAGCGCTGCATTGGATTTCCAGAGCAATCGCAGTGCCTTGCGAAGCTCCCAGCCGCTGATATCCAGCACGTTATCGACCGGCAGCTCGATCACATCGCGCTGTTCAAAGACTGACAGATACCAGTCTTGCGGATGCCAGTAAATAAAGCGCACATCATAGTCGCTGTCGGGCGAGGCGATGCCCCAGGCCCGGCTGCCAGATTCCACGGCCAGCAGAATGCGAACCCCGTAATCGCTTTCTATCTGATCCAGTTGTTGTTGAATGATCGCGTCCATGAGCCCAAACCTCCCTGCCGTAAAGTAAACCGCGTTGCGGGAAACTGTAGCATGCCGGTACGGAAATCGCGCTGCATGGCTGAGCGCTGCAGGTCGCATCCTCGTTGTAAGATAACGTATTGAAAAATTTGTGCGCCGCAGCGTAGTAAAATTATGTTAATTAAACAATATCTAACTTGATAAGTGTGGTTTGTATAAACATAATGCTGCAATGCATCATTAGCCTGTCAGTGAAAATTTCTCAAAACTACCGTGTGTGCGAACACGAGCGGAAAATTGGCCGCTTCCGGCTGCGACGATGTGAAGCTGGGAGATATGCATAGAGTGATCTGAAAGAAGAGAGAATTCTTATAATTAATATTGAGGTGCTTATTATGGCGTCCCCCACTGTATTTCATACCGATTATCAGGAAACGCTGGTGTTGCCGGATGGTGAAAAAATCCGTCTGCGGCTGATCCAGGCGCGCGATAAACAAAAGCTGGCGGAAGGCTTTGAACGTTTGTCGGCAGAATCGCGCTATCGTCGTTGCTTCAGTCTGAAAAAGGCTTTAACGCTGGAAGAGCTGCGTTTTTTTACCGAACTCGACGGCCATCAGCATCTGGCCATTGGTGCTGTTCAGCTGAATGCCGATGGCAGCGAGGGTGAAGGGATTGGCGGTGCCCGTTTTATTCGTCTGGCCGCCGAGTCTGATGTGGCTGAATTCGCGCTGGCAGTGGTGGATGAATGGCAAGGCCAGGGATTGGGGCGGATTCTGCTGGAACGCTTGGTGCAGGCCGCTGCCGAGCGTGGCATCAACAGTTTTCGCTGCTATTTGATGACTGAGAACGTGCAACTGCGCGGACTGCTGGACCGGGTCGCCTGGAATGTACAATTTCACAGCGATGGCATGGTGCTGGCGGCGGAATTTCCGCTCCCGTCAGGGCAGGACACACCGGCAGAAGACAGCGTGCTGACGCAGGAAAATCTCTATCGTCTGCTGGGTATGGCGTCGGAAGGGTCGCTGGCAGCACCTCTGGCCCTGGCCGCTATCAGCTCCTCCATGTGGTGGCAGCAAATCGAAAAAAACTTGTACTGGTGGCGTTCGACGGAGCGCAGCAAACGCTGTTCGCAGGAGCAGGTCAGCAGTGGGGCACTCCCCGAATCTGTCTGATCCTGTAGCTGTCAGCTCCGACTCGCGCTAGACTGGCGATCTGTTATCAAAAACCGCTCTGAGCAGTGTTTTACCTTGCTTCAGGGCGGTTTTTGAATGACTGCGGCAATGTCTGCAAATGTCTGCAGTCCGGCATCATAGAACCAGCATCGTAGAGGAGGAGAGGCTATGCGCTTGTTCGATCCGCACGCGCGTGATTACGCCACTGTGTATCGCAATTTCCAGTGGGATATCCCCACCCATTACAATATTGCCACTGCGGTTTGCGACCGTCATCCGGCTGACAAAACAGCGCTTTATTATGAAAATCAGAAGGGCGATACCGCGACCTATACGTTCGGTCAACTGAGCCGCTGGTCGAACCAGTTTGCCAATGCCCTGACCGCCCTGGGTGTGGCACGGGGGGATCGTGTTGCTATTGTGCTGCCGCAACGGGTGGAAACCGGTATTGCTCATCTGGCGGTATACAAGCTGGGCGGGATTGCGTTGCCCCTGTCGGTTTTGTTCGGGCCGGAAGCCTTGCATTATCGCCTCAGCGATAGCGCCGCCAAAGTCATTATTACCGACCGGGAGCATTATGAGCGGCTGGCCGGGCTGCGGGATGAATTACCGGCACTGGAACAGCTGATTTGCTGCGATGAATTGCCTGGAACACGTCAGTTCTGGTCGTTGCTGGAGCAGGCCAGCGACACGTTCAAGACCGTCGCGACACTGGCCGATGACCCGGCGCTGCTGATCTATACCTCCGGCACAACCGGCGCACCGAAAGGCGCGCTGGATGCGCATCGTAGTTTATTAGGCAATCTGCCGGGCTTCGAGCTGTCACAGAACTTTCTGCCGCAACCACACGATCTGATGTGGACGCCAGCTGACTGGGCCTGGACCGGCGGCTTGCTGGATGCACTGCTGCCAAGCTGGCAGTACGGCGTGCCGGTGCTGGCGTATGAAGGTGGCCGGTTCGATCCGGAACGGACCTGCGATCTGCTGGCCCGCTATCAGGTACGGAATGCGTTCATTCCGCCCACCGCCTTAAAAATGCTGATGCAGGTGCCGAAGCTGCGCCAGCGCTTCGATATCAAGCTGCGCGCGATTATGTCAGCGGGCGGGACCGTCGGTGAAGTTGTGCTGGCCTGGGGACAGGAAACACTGGACCTGACGATTAATGAGATGTGGGGGCAGACCGAGTTCAATTATCTGGTCGGTAACTGCGCGCCGATCATGCCGGTCAAGCCAGGGGCGATGGGGCGGCCCTATCCGGGGCATGTGGTCGACGTGATTGACGAGCAGGGCACGATCATGCCGACCGGCGAAGTCGGTGAAATCGCTGCGCGTTGCGGTGATCCGGTGATGTTTCTGGGCTATTGGAACAAACCCGAGGCGACTGCCGACAAACTGACCGGCGACTGGTTTCGTACCGGCGATACCGGTTACCGCGACGAAGACGGTTATCTCTGGTTTGTCGGTCGCAATGACGATGTCATCAACAGCGCCGGTTATCGTATCGGACCGGGCGAGATTGAAGACTGTCTGCTCAAGCATCCGGCGGTCAGACAGGCGGCTGTGATCGGTGTGCCGGATGCCTTACGCGGCGAAGCGGTCAAGGCCTATATTGTGCTGGCAGATGGACAGTCTGGCGATGATGCCTTGCGCGAGACGATCCAGGATGAGGTCAAAACGCGTCTGGCAGCGTATGAATATCCGCGCCACATTGAATTTATCGACGAACTGCCGCTCACCACGACCGGCAAAGTACGTCGAACCGAGTTGCGTCGGCGTCATCAGGACAGCACTGAAAGCTGACAATACGCCAGCTTGCCGCTTGGTAATCTCTGGTTGATGTCTGGGGTTGGCACTATTTGTAATAATGCCCTGTTGGCAGGATGCTATTTTGGCAGGCCATTCAGACAGATCTGTCTTTTCAGAACAGGCTTGCCCCTTCAAACAGACTTACTATGAGAGATTCCATGCGCGCTGTTTCACAAACACAGCTTCTGATCCTGGGTGCGGTGTTTCTGGTGGTTACGGGAAACCTGACGTTCTGCGGGACATTGACCGAGATTTACCCCTGGAGTGCCACCAACGCCGGCTTTTTGTTGTCAGCCGTGATTATTCTGGGCTGTGTTCTGCTGTTGTTAATGGCACTGGTCAGCCTGCTGCTGCCGGCCCGGCTTGTGCTCAGTCTGTTTATCCTGCTAGCAGCGGTAAGCGGATATTTTTCCGATCAGTTCGGGACGGTTATTGACACCGTCATGATCCAGAATACGTTGGAGACCAACGTCGCGGAAGCGGCCGATCTGATCAACAGTCGTTTTCTGCTGCGGCTGCTGGCGCTGGGTATCGTGCCGGTTATCGTGCTCTGGTGCTTGCCGCTGCGCTCAGCCAGTCGCCTGCGGGAACTGCGCTATCGGGGACAAACCGTGCTGGCCAGTCTGGCGCTGATGCTGGTCTGCCTGTTCGCGTTCAGTGATCAATACGCCAGCTTTTTCCGCGAGCATAAGCCGGTACGTTACTACACCAATCCGACCTATCCGATTTACTCGATGGGCAAATATCTGGCCTCAAAACAGGCCGCGCCGATGTCAACAGAACTGGTGCAGGTTGCGCCGGAAGCGGCACGCCCTGTCGGCGACGCGGATCGTGAACTGATCATTATGGTGGTCGGCGAAACCGCCCGGCGGGATCATTTCTCCCTGAATGGCTATGCGCGTAACACCAATCCCGAGTTGGCGCAGGTCAGCAATCTGGTCAGCTATCAGCAGGTGTCTGCCTGCGGCACCTCGACCGCCATTTCCGTACCCTGCATGTTTGCGCTGAACGGGCGCAGCGACTTCGACAGCGATACCGCGCGGCAGACAGAGAATGTACTGGATATCCTGCAGCGGGCCGGCGTCAGCATTTTGTGGCGGGACAATAACTCGGATTCAAAAGGTGTCGCAACACGGGTTCCTTACGAAGATTTCAGATCGCCGACGGTTAATCCGGTGTGCGATATCGAATGCCGCGATGTCGGCATGTTGCAGGGTTTACAGGCGTATATTGATGGCCAGGCCGGGGATATCCTGATTGTACTGCACCAGATGGGCAATCACGGGCCGGCTTACTATAAGCGCTATCCGCCGGAATTCGAGCGCTTCACCCCGGCCTGTCATTCCGCTGAGCTGTCCACTTGCAGCGAGCAGGAAATCAACAACGCCTATGACAACGCCATTCTGTATACGGATTACTTCCTGTCCCAGGTTATCGCCTTGCTGAAGGCCAATACCCCGCAGTTCGAAACCGCCATGCTGTATGTCAGCGATCATGGCGAATCACTGGGTGAAAAAGGCCTGTATCTGCATGGCATGCCCTATCTGTTCGCGCCGAAAGAACAAACTGAGGTGCCGGTCATTGTTTGGGTGGGCGAGTCCTCCGATGTTGATCTGTCCAGCGCGCTGCGTTCCAAAGATGAGCAGAACTCGCACGATGCGGTGTTTTATTCATTGCTGGCGGCATTCGAAATAGAAGATTCGCTGGCCAGCACACAACAATTGTTCGATGTGCTGGAACATGATCAGCAGCTCTAGACAGATTCTGTACGCTGCGCTCGGTTTGCTGGTCTGTCTGCTGGTATTTGAAGTAACGCCGCTTGATCTGTGGGTGCAGCAGCTTTTTTTTGATGCTTCGACGCAGCAATGGCTGTGGAGCGGAACCGAGCCGATCAGCCGCTTGTTTTTGTATGACGGCATCAAAAAACTGCTGATCGTGTTTGCACTGATCCTGCTGATCAGCCTGTTTTGCTGTCGTTACTCGGTGATTTTGCATCGTTACCGCAGCGGAATTCGTATTGTTCTTTTATCACTGCTGCTGGTGCCGTTAAGTGTTTCCGCGCTGAAAGTCACCACCAACGTCGCTTGCCCGCGAGCGCTGGCCGGGTTTGGTGGTAAGCTGCCTTACGTCGGGGTGTTGGAGCCTTATCCGGCCGGTCAGCAGCCGCCACACCGGCAGCGTTGTTTTCCGGCCGGTCATGCGAGCGGCGGCTTTGCCTTGCTGTCATTGTTCTTTCTGTTCAAATCGAATCGTAATCGAAAGCGAGCCCTGGCTTTTGCGCTCGTCATCGGCTGGTTAATGGGCAGTTATAAGATGCTGATTGGCGATCATTTTCTCAGTCACACCCTGGTCAGCATGCTGCTGGCATGGTTAATTATCAATGCTATTGTTAAAGTCGATGTATGTTGGCCGCGAAGCCTGCATGCGCATCCAGTCATTGCAAAAGAGGGAAATACAACATGATGTTCAAGGTCTACCGTTTAGGGGCGGCTGTTCTGATCGGCTGTGCGGGATTGTCCGGTCAGGCGCTGCAGGCGGAAGAAGATGCGTTTGTCGGCTTTAAACGTAATGGGGTCGACACCGAATGTACCGTACCCCGGCTCGGTGATTTTCCCAGCTACGGCGATACCATGATTGGCGAAGACGGTGGTGCCAAACTGAGCGACGATGAGGCCGAAACTGTTTATCAGTGCATTCTGCGGGATTTGTCCGAGGCCTACGCCCGTTCCGGCATTCCGGCCGCTCAGAACTATCTGGAATGGACCCGTTTTTCCAAGCTGCCGTACCGTTCCAAGGGGCATGAAAACCGTTATCTGAACAATTACGCTAACGATATCGCTGCAGAGGATTATGGCCAATATGGTGCCAAGCTGCCGTTGCCGGTGGGCTCAATTTTGGCCAAGGACAGCTTTGTGTCCAATAAAGGCGGACGTATTGTGCTGGGCGCGCTAACCCTGATGGAAAAAATGCCGCCAGGATTTGCCCCGGAAAATGGTGACTGGAAATTCACCATGATTCTGCCGGATGGCCGGATCATGGGTATGTCCGGGGAAGATGATGAAGTGGCTATCGAGTTCTGTGCTGAATGTCACCATAAATCAAAAAAGGATTTTCTGTTTTTCATGCCGAAAAAATATCGTGTGGGTGCGGACACCAGCGCGACGGACAGCGGTAATGGTTACAACTACAATAGCGATCGTTATTAAAACTCGCACGGATCTCAGCCGATAATCCGGTCGACAATTCAATCGCAAATGGGGTGACCATAGGGGATTATGACAGCCGCAAAAAACGCGTTAGCCGGCCAGCGCCTGCCGGCGGAATGGCAGTATCAAACTGAGCTGAAAGCGCTCGGCAAGCATGACCAAGCACCCAAGCCAAAAGGCTGGCAGCTCAGTCCGCAGGCAGTACGCACTTTCATTCTTGGCAGTGGCAGCGAAAAAATCGGCCGCCAGCGCATCAGCCGTAAAATATTCGGTAACGATGTCGTGGTTGAACGTGCCATTGTCACCCTGGCCGGACAGCGTGGCCTGATGCTGGTGGGCGAACCCGGCACCGCCAAATCGCTCTTGTCGGAGCTGCTGGCGGCAGCCATCACCGGTGTCAGCACGCACACGGTGCAAGGCAGTGCGGGTACCGTCGAAGAAAGTATCCGCTACAGCTGGAACTATGCACTATTGCTGCGTGACGGCCCGACCCCGCAGGCGCTGGTGCCCGGTCCTTTGTATCAGGCCATGCAGCACGGTCAGATTATGCGCTTCGAGGAAATCACCCGCTGCCCGATTGAAATCCAGGACAGTCTGATTCCAGTATTGTCCGACCGGATTCTGCACATCCCGGAATTGCAGGACGAGCAGAATCTGGTTCTGTCGCAGCCGGGGTTTAATGTCATCGCTACCGCCAACCTGCGGATCGCGGCGTTAATGAAATGTCGGCCGCGCTGAAACGACGCTCACCTGAGACCATGCAGCCGCTGCACGATCACAAAGCCGAGTCCGAGCTGGTCAGTCGTGAAGTCAATCGCTTATTGACCGAGGACGCCATCCAGGCACCGCTTAGCAATAACATCACTGAAATGCTGGTGACTGTTTTCCAGGAATTGCGCAGCGGCAAAGCGCTGGGGGCTTCACTGGAACCTTTGAGCAGCGTTTTGTCCACCGCAGAAGCCATTAATGTTGCCTATAGTGCTGCCGCTGAAAACTGGTACCTGGGGTCGGGCGAACTGCAGCCACGCCAGCTGTTACGGCATCTGCGCGGTACCGTGATCAAAGATGATGAAGACGACCGCAAGCGGGTCAAGAACTATCTGCGGCTGGTGCGCAGCAAGCGCGTCAAAGAGCCAGATTGGGACGATTTGCTGGAAGGCGAGCAGTGGCTTTAGGTCTGCTTGATTATTAAAGATTCGCCGAGCGCTGACCAGACACCCGTCTGAATCGTCATAAGTTATGGGGCCGGCCTGTAACCGGTTGCGGTAGACCGTTCAAACGGGCCAGTTTTGCGCCGATAGTAATCTGCACAAACTTTGACGAACAGCAAGGATTACTCTGTGACTTTACCGCCACCCAAAACCTTCGATGAAATTCCTGAACAACTGATCGCCGCCTGGCAGCATTTGGGCGCTGAATTGAATGAGCGCAAGCTCGAATCCATGCGGCAATGCTGGCGCGACAACGAGTGCTATGTGTTTGTGCATGATCTGCGCGGCCTGATAGCAGAAAAAATCCCTGCTGAACAGCTTCCCGGCTGGACGGAAGCTATTTTGCAACTGCTTGACGACAACCCTGATCAGGTGAGCAGGCATAGCTGGTTTTTACTGGGCGGGTTGATATATTTCCTGTCGCCGGCGGATTATCTGGGCCATCCCTTATTGCAGCAACTGCTGCAAGATAAAGATCATTCGTTGGTGCGGGCCTGGCTGCACAATAGTGTCCGTTTGTCGGCCGAACAGCGGCTGGCACTGGTCGCCAGACTGCAACACATTACTGATCCTTTCATCCAGCGTGAAGCGGTACAGATGCTGTGCCAGAGCCGCGAATTGAGTGACGCAGAAATTCAAGAACGGGATCGCCTGCTGCTGACTGTTTTGCCAAACCTGGATAAACGGGCGTTTAAATATCCCGAGCACGAGCGGTTTTATGCCCAGACCGCGCAGCAAGTGGTGCGGGGATTGCGCGACCCGGAACTGCTGTTGCTGCTGGCCGAACGCGGCAATGCCGCTTTGCGCAAGGCGGCTGTCGAAAAATTGGCAGAGCGGCAATCGCGCAAAAAAGGTTTATTGCCAGAGCACCTCGAGCGTGTGCAGACACTGCTGCGCGATTATCCGCAGGAGCTGGCTGAAGTCGGTGCCTATTTTGACGATCATCGTTTACTGGCCATTTTATGGGACGCCAGCCCCAAGCCCGAGGTGCGCCATGAGGTCGTCGACGGTTTGTTCCGGCAACTGGAGCAGCCGGCTGCTCTCGACCTGCTGCGTCGTTTTTTCGCCGAAGATCCAAGCCCGGTGCTGGCGCGTTTCTGGCAGGAAGACGAATACTGGAGCAGTGACGCCGGCCTGGAACTGCCGGCCCTGGAAGCGCTATGGCAGCTGCAATTGCCCGCTCTGCAGGCCCTGTTTATAAAAGTATTGGCATACCGTCTGCAGTCAGATATCGATACCCCCTGCGGCGATTTTTACTACGAATATGACGGTCCGGCTGACCTGGACGAAGACCCGGCCGCCGCGAGCGCCTGGCAACAGCAACTGGCGCAGCGTATCGGCACACTGGTGTGTGCCGCACTGCAAGCCTATCCGGAGCAGGTCACGGACCTCAAACCAGCCTGGCTGGCCCACCTGGTACCGTATATCAATACCGCAGAACTGGTTCGCTTGCTGACACCGCACCTGCAGCCTCTGGTGGCCAAAAGCAAACCCCTGCAGCGGGCTATGCCGAGCAGCCTGGCGCAGGTTTCCCCGGCGCTCTTGAGCGAACTCGGCTGGCTGGACGATAAGCGCAAAGGCGTGCGCGATACGGGGCTGGAAGCCTTGCTCGCCAGCACTCACGAGACAGCAGCGGCGTATCTGCAGCAGTTGCAGCAGGCCAAGAAAACCAGCGATGCCGATAAAGAACGCATTCTGGACCGGCTGGTGCAACTCGGTGCAGCGGTTGACCGGCCAGAGCCTGCCGAGGCTGATCTGAGCGAGCTGCAGGCCAAGGCTGCCAAAGCCAAAATTAAACCCCAGGTCGATAAGCTCTGGAGCAGCGAGCTGGCGGCGTTACTGGCTCCTCTGGACGAAGCGCTGGGGCGCTGGATGCTGAATCTTGCGCTGGAGGCCAAAGATGGTCGCCTGCCAGGGTCGGCCAAAGCTATTCTGGCGCAGTTGACGCGGGAGCAGCAGGCACGGCTGGCGGAACATCTGCTGCAATTATGGCTGGCTCAAAATGGTGACAGCAAACTGCGCTGGCTCAATCTGTTTGTCCAGGATTGTGGCGATGACCGTCTGGTTGATCCTTTATTTGAAGCGTTCAAGGGCTGGCATAAACGGGCCAAACCGAAAGCCGTGTTTGCGATTGAAACGCTGGCGCGACTGGACACCGCGTATGCCTTGTCGCATGTGCATGAGGTGTTCACCAAAAACAGTTATTCCTATGCGCTGTTTGACGCGGCCCGCGGAGCGCTGCGGGCGGCGGCACAACGGCGCGGTATCGAACTGAACGATCTATTCGATGAACTGACGCCGGATTTTGGCCTCGGTGCTGAAGGTCTGGTGCTGGATGTCGGCCCGTACAGCTATACGGTGACGCTGGCCACCGATCTCAGTCTGCGTATTCGTCAGGATCAGACCGGTAAAGTCAGTAAATCCCTGCCCAAAGCCAAAGTTGCTGAAGACCCGCAATTGCGGGCGGTTGCCGAAAGTCGTTTCAAATTTCTGCGCAGCAGTCTGAAAAAAGTTGCCAAACAGCAGGCTGTCCGACTGCGGGAAGCCTTGATCTGCGGCCGCAGCTGGCCGTATGCGCGCTGGCGCGTGCTGTTTCTGGAACATCCCTTATTGAGTATCCTCGGCCAGGGCCTGATCTGGCAGCGCTACGATGCCGACGGCAAGGCCCAGGCCAGTTTCCGTATCAGCGAAGACCGCTCCCTGATTGATGCCGACGACGAACCGCTGACCCTGGCTGAAACCGATCGGATCAGTCTCTGGCATCCGATCAATGCCGAGAGCGAGGACGTGGAGGGCTGGCGCACGCACTTGCAGGATTATGAAATCAAACCGCTGCTGGAGCAGGTTAATCAGCCCTGTCTGCGGGCCAGTGCGGAGGAAATCGAGGCCGGTGTGCTGAAACAGTTCAGCGGCTGTGCCGTTGAACAATTCATCGCCAAGCGGTTTCTGGAAGGCTGGAATTACGAGATATACGACCAGGACGGCTCGCATGTATTTGGCTATCAACGCCAGTTCCCGCTGCTGGGCGTGAGCGTCAAAGTCGAAACCGACGATATGGACGCTTATTCCTGGCAAGGTGCCACCACCACGATTGGCGATTTCGAGTTTTATCGGGCCGAGGAAGGGCGACACAGTAAAGTTGTGCTGAGTGAGCTGCCCGCCAGCCTGATTGCCACCATCCTCGGGCAGGCGCAGGCGCTGTGGGAGAAACGGCAGAATACCGAGGCGACAGCATGATCCCGGCTGTCGCCAACAAGCTGCAGCAACTACCGGCGGTCATCAGCGCCGCATACCAGCAAATCGACCCCGCCAGTACAGCATTACGGACGGCTATCGAGGGCTATTGGCAGCCGGGTATCGCAGCGGCAGAACTGGCCGCCACCGAGCCTGCATTGTGGGCTTTTATTACCGCGCACACCCGCAACTGGGACGACAGTCTGGGCTATGACGGGTGGCTGGCTGATATATCCGCGCTACTGCGGGCAGTGGACGATCCGGCCCTGCGGCGCAGTTATCACGAAAAACTGCTGGCGTTACTCGCACCGTTGATGCCGCTGCCTGAACTTTTGCGGCTGCGCGATCTGCGCCCGGATGGCTGGCAGCCTGCGCAGCTGAACAATCTGAGAGACCTGGAACGCTGGCTGGAAGCTCACAGCAACCCCTATACCCGTGATTCGGAACAGCGCGACGACCCTGCGTTTCCAACAGCTACCGAGCTGCAGCCAGAAACACTGCAAGCGGAAATCCGTGCGTTCATTGAGACGCTGCAACAGGCAGACTATCAAGGTGCGGATGCCGCCTTAGAGGCGTTTGACGCGCACCGTGAGGTACGGGTGCAGATGGATGCCTACGATCTGCACCGCTGGTTGCGCTGGCAAAGCGTGCTGCTGGTGGATCGCTGGGTAGAGCGTGGTCTGTTCGATCCGGTCAGCTGGTGGGATGCGCTGCTGAGTCAGGCTGATCCGATTCGCTATGTCCGTGATGTCATCAGCAGCGAGGCGCAAGCGATATTTTCCTATCGGGTGGTGCATATTGCCCGGCGTTTGGCCGCTGATTCCGCTTTGCTGGCGCGGTTCTGTGCCCAGGCTGATGCGAACAGCGTGAAGCAGATCATTGAACTCAAAGACAATCCGCTGCTGATCGATGGCGCAAGCTGGTTGCGATTGGTACAGCACACGCTGCCACGAGGGTTTTTCCCCAGCTGTCGGGAGCGTCCGCCAGCGGCGCAGATTCATACGGTTCTGCAGCCCTTGTTCAATGACATTAGCGACCCGGAACTGGCCCAGCGTGTTGGCCAGACGATGCTGCATGCAGAACTCGACAGTGACGCGATCCGGGCGGTTATCGGGCATTGCCTGTCGCTGTGTCAGCAGAGCGGCAAGAATCCAAGGTCTTATTATTGGAACAGTCTGCTCGCGACCGTGCAGGATCGTGCACTGCTGCGCGAGTTGCTGGAGCTGGACAATGATGCGTTGCGCGATGGCGTGTTATCGCGTTACCGGGATCTGCTGGGCCGGGATGCCAGTTGGGAAGAGTTATATGACTTCGCCGCCCGTCATCCGGATGCGATCCAGCGTGTGTCGCCTGGCCAGATTGATGTGCCACTGTGGCGTATTCTCTGGCAAAGCGATGTTATCCGTGCCGGGACTGGGCCAGGGCTCAGCTCTGCAATAAGCTTGCCCGCTTACGCGAAAAAGACGGCCCTGCCGAGCCTTTAATCGCGCTATTTAAAGAGATGGCGGCGACGGATTTAAACGGTTTGCTGAGCTATTTGCGGGAGCGTTTTATCAATGGCTGGGCCGATTTCCGCGCCTATAGCACAACACTGCTGTGGCAGCAGCATCTGCCTGAGCTCGATCCGCTGCTGTTGGAGCTTTTGGCCGACAAAGATGGCAATGCGTGCGATGTATCGGAACTGGCCCTGGCGCGGGAGATTATCACGGCCCGGCCCGATTATATCGGCAATCTCAAACCTGGCCAGCTGAGCAGTCTGCTACCGGGTTTCGACCAGGGGCTGGTCGTCCAGACTGCGCCTATGCTGCTCGCTGTACTCAGTAAAAGCACGGCGCAAATATTGCGCGAAGCGCTGGTGGAACTGTTCAGTCGCTGTGAGGTGGGGCTGCTGGAACAACTCGGCTGGCTGGATAATAAAACCAAGAATGTGCGGCAGGCCTGCCTGGAGATTCTGTTGCGTCATCCCGATCCTGCGGCACGCGAACCTCTGCGTCGTCTGTGTCAGGCGAAAGGGCTGGATCAGACCGGTCGCGACCGGATTCTGGATCACCTGGAAGCCCACGGCGAGGATGTCAGCGAACTGGACCTCATGAGCGCCGATGTGCTAGCTGCAGCGCTGACCCAGGCGCAGGCTTTGAAGCGGGTCAGCAAGGCCGTGGAGGGCGTTTACAGCGATGCGCTGGCACAGCGGATGCCCAGCCTGGAGCCGATTATCCTGCGTTGGTTGCTGCAACAGCTGGCAACCGCGCCGGACGGGACGATACCGCGCTCGGTCAAACGGGTCTGGGACAACTGTCCGGCACTGGAACGAGTCAGTCTGCTGGATGCCTTACTGCAGCATTGGCTGGCGCAGGACGGTGATCCCAAACTGAACTGGCTGCTGCGATTGCTGCCGCTGGGTGGCGATGACCGTCTGGTCGGGCCGTTACAGGATGCAGTCAAAGCCTGGTATAAAAAACGTAAACCGCGCGCTGTGCAGGCGGTGAAAGCGCTGGCCAGCATCGACACCACGTTTGCCTTGTCCCAGGTTCAGGCAATCTCGGAAACGCGCAAATATACCGATATTTTAATCCAGACTGCACGCGAGGAACTGCAGCGGGCGGCACAGCGGCGACAGATTCCGCTGCGTAATCTGTACGATGAATTGGTGCCGGATTTCGGCCTGGGTAATGCCGACGGCCTGGCGCTGGACGTCGGGCCTTATGCATACCGGGTCGTTTTGCGTGGCGATCTGAGCCTGCAGGTGATCAATCCGCAGGGTAAGGCCAGTAAAAGCCTGCCCAAGGCGAAAGCCGGGGAAGATCCGCTGCTGCGTGCGGATGCCGAAGCTCGTTTCAAACGCCTGCGCAAGGATCTGAAAACGGTCGCCGACCAGCAGCTGAAACGTCTTCCCGGTCTGTTGATGAGTGGCCGCAGCTGGCCAGCCGAACGTTGGTGCAAGCAATTTACAGAGCATCCGCTGTTTCGCAGTCTGGCGCAAAGCCTGATCTGGTCGCGGCGCGGGCCGGATGGCACTGTGCTGGGCAGTTTCCGGCTGGCGGAGGATCTAAGCCTGATCGATTATGAGGACGAGCCGGTCGAACTGGCTGAGTCCGAGCAAATTGCGCTGTGGCATCCAATCGATTCCGATACGACAGTTAGTGAGGCCTGGCGGCAGCATCTGGACGATTACGCGCTGAGCCCGGTACTGTCCCAGGTTGATCTGCCGGTGTTGCGACTGCAGCCGGAGTGGCAGAAAGAGGCGGCGCTGATCGCTTATCAGGGACACACCCTGAGCATGGGGAAATTCAAGGGATTAATGACGCGCTGGGGTTATCGGGTGGGTGCAACCGAGGACGGCGGCTATATTTACGAGCACGTTTTAGTGCTGGAAGAGGCACAGTTACAGGTTGAACTGGTGCATACCGCCATGCCCGCCTGGTTCGATCAGGATCACACGATTGCCCTGGATCGCATGACCGTCTACGCCATCGCTGATGCCAGTCGCAAGCAATATGGTGTTAAGCGAGGGCAGGGGATCGAGCCGCAGCAGCTACCGCCGGCTATGCTCTCCATGCTGTTGGCGCAATGGCAGGAACTGGCGCAGAGCGGGGAAGGGTACCGGGCGGATTGGGGCAAACTATAAGTGATGACTACACCCGATGTGGCGGACCTGCCGCAGCGACTGGCGCATATTCCCGCCAGCCCGCAGTTGCGGCTGGTGCCGGTACGGCATCACAGTCCGGCCTGCGCCAAACATGTGCAGACTCTGATCCAGCAAGATAAACCCGAAATTATCCTGATCGAGGGTCCGGCTGATGCGACCCCCTTAATGCCGTATCTGGCCGAGACTGATGCCAGGCCGCCGCTGGCTTTGTATTGTTATTATGTTGCCAAACCCAGTGCAACGGACGGCGACGAGCTGGCCGGTGCGGCCTTACGGCACCGCAGTTTTTATCCGCTGGCGGCATTTTCGCCGGAATGGGTGGCCATCCGGGAAGGTGCCAGGCAAGGCGCGGAACTGCGTTTTATCGATATGCCTTACCCGGAACAACTGGCGCTGGGCGAACAAACCCCGGCCGGGTCGGACGGACATGAACTCAGCCTGCTGGACGAGCGCGCTCTGGCGCAGGCTGATCCGACCAGCCGTATGGTCGAGCTGAGCGGTTGCCGCGATTTTAATGAATGGTGGGACCGTTACTTCGAATCCGGTGCGATGGCGCTGACACCGGAGGATTATTTTCACAATGTGCTGGGCTGGTGTCTGTTGTTGCGCGATGCCAGTCAACAGCAACGCGATACCGCCAATACTCAGCGCGAGCACTACATGGCGGCGCAAATCCAGACTGCCATAGCGACAGGTAAACGCTGCCTGGTGTTGACCGGCGGTTATCACACCGAAGCTATCGCACAACAACTGCAGCAGCCTGCAGCGGCCACCCGTGTGGTGACAGCCTCATCTATAGGAAACACAAACGGGGAGCGCGGCTTGTATTTGGTGCCGTATACCTTGCACCGGCTGGACAGTGCTAATGACTACAGCGCCGGTATTCCGCACTGCGGCTATTATCAGGAAGTCTGGCAGCAATATAAGCGGGTCGGGCTGGAGGCGCACCACATGGCCGCGCAGCGGGTGGCGCTGCGGGTCGGCCATGCTTTGCAGGCGCGCGGCGAAACGGTTTCCCTGCCGGACTGCATCGAAGCTGTTGCGCTCAGCCGGCGTCTGGCGGCCTTGCGCGGTACGCCGCCGGGGCGTCCGGAAATTCTCGATGCCATGCTGACGGCTCTGGTCAAAGACAGTCACAGCCGCGATGAGCTGGATCGGCTGGCGCGTTATCTCAGTGCCGATCAGGTTGGCCGCGTCCCGAAGCCTATCCGGTCGCGCCTCTGGTGGAGGATTTCCGGCGTCAGTGCCAACTTTACAAATTGCCGCTCAGTCCTTTGGCGGCGCAGGAAAAGCGGCTGGATATTTACCGCTCGGCACGGCACCGGAACATCTCGCGCCTGCTGCATCAATTGCATTTTCTAGATACCCCTTATGCCACCCTGAGCGCCGGTCCCGATTTCGCGGCCGGGGTTGATCTGGAACGGGTACGGGAAATCTGGCAGGTGCAGTGGACACCGGCCACCGAGGCGCTGCTGACCGAACGCATGGCGTATGGTGCCCAGCTGGCCGAAGCGGCCCTGAATGTGCTGCGCGAGCAATTACAAAACGATCCCCGCGTCGCACCGCAATGCCTGATAGAAGCCTTGCGCATGGGCTTGCACGCAGCGCTGGATCAGGTGCTGACGCATATCGAACAGTGGCTCAATCTGGAAAACGAATTTCCGGCCCTGGTGCGCGGTTTAAACCTGCTGCATCTGGCCTACAGTGCCCGCAATGCACTAGCGGCCCGCTCCTTACCGGAGCTGGAGGTGCTATTGCGCGCCTGTTTCGAGCGCGCCTGCCTGCGCCTGAACTGGCTGGGACAGATGGATGAAGAAGCCGCGCTGGCCTGTATGCAGGCGCTGGGAGATCTGAACGGTCTGGCCCAGGCCAATTCTGCGCAATACGCCTGGGCCGATGTGGATTTATTCATCCGCTGTGTTGAAACCCTGCAACGCGCCACGCTGCCGCCACAATTGCAGGGGCAGGCGGTGGCGATTCTGAGTGTGCGTCAGGTCTGGAGCGAAACGCAAACCCGGCAGGCCTTGCAACAGGCTTTGCAGGAAGTGCAGCTCAGCCCGGATTATCTGGGGGGCTATTTATTGGGCTTTTTACCGATTGGACGCAGCTTGTTAATCCAGTCGCCGGATCTGGTTGATGCGATCGGGCAGGTTATTCTGGACTGGGATGAAGAGGTATTTCTGGCTACCTTGCCCGGCTTGCGGCTGGCGTTTACCCGTCTGAAACCGCGTGAGACCGTGGCACTGGCAGAGCTTATCGGGCGTTTGCTCGGTGGTCAGGCACCGGATGTACACAGCAAGCTGGTCTGGTCCGTCAGCGAGCTGGCGCAATTGCGGCAACTGCGTCTGCAAACCCAACAGGCGCTGGGGCACTGGGGATTTGGCGATGAGTGAAGAATTACGCCGGCGCTGGCGGCTAATTTTGGGATCGTACAGCGAGCAGTCCCTGGGGGGGGAAGGGCAGTGCCTGGACGGGACGGACCAGCAGCGCGAACAGGCGCTGGATTATTTATACGACCGTGAATATGAGGAACGTGAATACGGTGCGGACAATAGTGCTGACAGCCGCCAGGGCGGTCGCGGTGCCAGCCGCCTGAATGCTCCGCGCTGGCTGAGTAAAGTGCGTGAGTTGTTTCCGCACAGCACCGCAGAAACCCTGCAAAAACAGGCGCTGGAGCGTTACGGTCTGGATGAATTACTGACCGACCCCGCGGTGCTGGAACAGGCTACACCCTCGCTGGATTTAGTACGCACACTGTTGAGTTGCCGCTCACTTCTGCCGCCTGCAGCGATGAGCACCGTGCGTCGGATTATCCGCCAGGTGGTGCGCGAGCTGGAGCAAAAACTGGCCCAGAAAGTACGCAACAGTATTATGGGGGTGCGCCTGCGCGGCCAGCATGGCGGTCGCCCCAGTCTGGCCAATCTGGACTGGCCGACTACTTTGCGGCGCAATCTCAAGCATTTCAACCAGGAACACGACACGCTGGTGCTGGAACGGCTGTTCTTCCTGCAGCGGCAGCAGCGCAAATTGCGCTGGGACATTATTGTGCTGGTCGATCAGAGCGGCTCGATGCTGGATTCGGTGATTCACAGCGCGGTGCTGGCGGCGATCTTCACCAGTCTGCAAACTCTGCGCACCCGCCTGGTCTTGTTTGATACCAGCGTGGTCGATGTGAGCGAACAGATCGGCGATCCGGTTGAGGTACTATTGGGTGTCCAGCTGGGCGGCGGCACCGATATCGCCCTGGCGATGCAGTATGCCGCTGGCCGGGTCGAGAATCCGCGCCGTACCCTGCTGGTGCTGATCAGCGATTTTTACGAAGGCGGCGACAGCAGTGCCTTGCTGAAAACTACCCTGCGACTGCATGAAAGCGGAGTGAAACTGCTGGGACTGGCGGCGCTGGATGAGCGTGCCGAACCGGATTATGACCACAAACTGGCGCAGCAGCTGGCCAACCGGGGTATGGAAATCGGCGCGATGACACCGGATCAACTGGCCGAGTGGGTAGGGCGGACCATTCACTGATGGCAGCCGCACAAATGAACACCGAACTGGCGACCTGGTTGCGTGAGCTGGACGATGAATTCCTGACAGCCTGGGCCAATCGCGGTCTGCTCCGGCGCGGGCGTAAACTGGCCGAGAGTCTGCCTGCCACTCCTGCAGCAACGACCTGCACGATTGGTCCGGACGAATGCACAGCGACACTGGACGGTCACCAGCAGACGCTGCAGGTACCGGGCGGCTTCGAGCAACTGAGCTGTTCCTGTCCGGCGGCGGTGGCCTGTCATCATCTCATCGCGTTTTTGCTGTATCTGCAAAAGCAGGCTGCCAGTGTGGTGAATGATCCGGCAGAAGCGGAGACCGGACCGCCGCCCTGGCTGAGCGATGATCTAACTGCACTGGAAAAGCAGCTCGGTAAAAGCTATTACAAGCGGGCTCAGCAATTGCTTTTGCAAGCGCCCGAGATTGAGCTGGATGACACGGCTGGTGCCTTACTGGCCAAAGTCACGGATAACGAACAGTACAGTGTGCGTATCCCGCGCTCGCTGGGTGTGCGGGCAGCAACCTGCAGTTGCAAGGCCGAACGTTGCGTGCATAAGGCGCTGGCGGTACTGGCAGCACGGCAGCAGGCCGGTCTGTACGATCCGCTGGCAGATCTGAACGAAGCACTCAGCAGCGCGCAGTACGACGTCGTAGAGCAGTTACAAGACTGGTTACGCGAGCTGGTCGGACAGGGCAGTGCGGGCTTGTCCAGAGCTCTGCTGGAACGCGGCGAAGCGTTGGTTACGGTGGCAAAACAGGCGGATTTCCCCTTGCTGGCGTCGCTCCTGAGCGGCTTGCTGGAACGCCTCAATGACGAACTGGCGGGGCGCTCATTTCTCCAGATGGAACAATTACGCAGTCGTCTGGCACCGCTCTGGGGACGACTTAAAGCGTTGCGGCAGACGCCTTTACCACAGTCTCTGCAGTCCCTGGCCGGCACCCATAAGCGCCATTACCGTCTGGTGCAGGAACTGGAACTGCTGGTGATCGGGGCCGAAGCCTGGCAGAGCGCGGCCGGTTTTTGCGGGTTGAGCCTGCATTGCTACGCACCCGCCAGTGGCGAGTGGTATCGGCATACCCAGGCGCGCAGTCTGCAGCAGGCCGAAGCCAGCGACTGGAGCCCGCAGCAGTGCTGGCAGCATGAAAGCTGGGGCGGGCAGCGCTTCTATAATTTGCCGCTGCGTCGTATCTGTGTTCGCCGGGGCTGGCAGAGCCGGGACAACCAATTGTCCGGGCGCGACGGTACGCTGATCGAAAGTGACCACACGATTGTCAGTGAAACCGCACTGCCCTTGAGCACGGATTTTGCCCGTCTGCGCGCTGAGTACGCCCGCACCATGCAGGGTGATCCGCTGCTGCCGCCTGGCCCGCAAGCGGTGGTGCTGAAAATAGCCCGCACCGAGGCACCGGTATTCGACAGTGTCAATCAGGTCTGGTCACAGCCGCTGTACGATGCTGCCGGGCAGCCGTTGCCGGCTCGCCTGCTGCTGGCCAATGCCGCCACGGCGGCCATGCAGAAGCGGCTGGATCGGCTCTGGCGTCAGGGCAAACACTGGGATGTGTGTTTTGGCTGGCTAAGTCTGCGCGGTACAGAGCTGCAGTTGCATCCGGTCAGTCTGCGTTGTGTCGGGGAAGGAAAATGGATTCAACTGAGTTTGTAATGAGCGACACTCTGCAGCACTGGCTGGACAGCTGGGAGCAGTGTCTGGATCTGTGGCTGGAATGCGGCGCGGCCACGCCCAGTCCACAGGCACGGCAGCGTTTGCAGGACTGGGCCGAGCTCAGCGCCAGCGCCGGCTGGCATGAGGTGCAGGCGCTGGCGGCGGTGCTGCTGGACAATAGCGCTGCGGCGACAGCGAAAGCCGATGCGTTGCTGGATCTGCTGAGCTGGCAGCAATGTACGCGGCGGATTATCGAGGCGAACCAGCTGCAAACCGGCTAGGCGAGCATGTTTCGGTGTTGACCATACTGCACGGCTTATACTGTGCTGCCTGAGGTGGCCTGGGCCGGTCGGATTTCACGTAGATACGCCCCCGGTGTGGTGCCCAATTGTCGCCGGAACATGGCGATGAACGCTGATGCGGACTCATAGCCCAGGGTCAGCGCAATTTCCGTCACGCTCTGGCCCTGTTCCAGCAGAGCCAGCGATAACAGCATCCGCAGGCGCTGCCGCCACTGGTTGAAATTCAGTCCGGTTTCTTTAATCAGCAAACGGCTCAGGCTGCGTGCCGACAGTCCCAGCCAGTCAGCCCAGGCGGTCACCGGACGATTATCGGCCGGATCGTGTTGCAGGGCATCGAGCAGACGCTGCAGGCGCGGTTCCTGCGAGACTGGCAGATGCAGTGCCGGTCGCTGCTGACGCTGCAGCAAGTACACCAGAAAACGAATATACGCATCCTGTGCGGCGACCTCGGCATGTTCCAGTTCAGGCGCATGCAGGATCATCTCGCGCAGCAATTGATCCACCCCCAGCACGACCACTTGAGCCGGCAGATCCGAAGTGTAGCTGTCATCGAGATAAAGACTGCGAAAGCGCGTTTCCTGCCAGCAGGATACTTCGTGACTGACTGCGGACGGAATCCACAAAGCCCGCTGCGGCGGCACCACAAACAGGCCGTCCGGGGTGACGACCGTAAGAATACCGTCGCTGGCAAAACACACCTGTCCCCAGGGATGCTGATGGCTGACAAAACGAAAGCGTGGCAGTAAATCGCTGAATCGCGCCACAACCGGCATTTCCAGCTGGCACAAAGGGCGTAAAGCAGATTGTCCGTTTTGAGCTATCATTTGTCTGACTAAGGAGAGATGGACATTCAGTATCCTTGTTAACATGGCAACCTGTCCAGTTTCCATCAGGTTCAAGCCATGACTTTTCCCAAATTATCCCGCAATCCACCGCTATTGCTGCTGTTGATGACGGTGATCTCGGCGGGCGGTTTCGCGCTCTGGCATGCTTTGCTGAATAATTTTGCGGTTGAAGCCGCGCAGTTCACCGGGGCCGAAATCGGTATTCTGCAAAGTCTGCGCGAGATCCCCGGATTTCTGGCCTTCACTACCGTGTTTGTGCTGTTGCTGATCACCGAACAGCGCTTTGCATTGGTCTCGCTGCTGCTGCTGGGGGCCGGGATTGCGTTGACCGGGGTGTTTCCCACCGTGCTGGGGCTTTACTGCACCACGGTATTGATGTCTATCGGGTTTCATTATTTCGAAACGCTGAGCAGCTCGCTCACGCTGCAATGGACGCCGAAAGAGCATACGGCGGCATTTATGGGCAAACTGGTGGCGGCTCGCTCGCTGGCCTCACTGGCTGTATTTGCGGTGCTGTGGCTGGCGCTGGAATGGGCGCAGATGGATTATGTCTGGCTGTACCTGGTGGCAGGCGGCGGTGCGGTAGTGGCCGCGCTGATCCTGTGGATCGGCTTTCCGCAATTTCCGCAGGCGGTGACACAACATAAGCATATTGTACTGCGTTCGCGCTATTGGTTGTATTACCTGCTGACGTTCATGAGCGGTGCGCGGCGGCAGATTTTCATTGTTTTTGCCGGTTTTCTGATGGTCGAGAAATTCGGCTATTCGGCGGCTGATATCACGCTGCTGTATCTGCTCAATCATTTGCTGAGTCTGTTTCTGGCACCACGCATTGGCGCGCTGGTAGGAAAAATCGGCGAGCGTCGCGCACTGACGCTGGAATATATCGGTCTGGTAGTGGTGTTCAGCGGCTACGCCTTTGCCAGCAGCGCGTATGTCGCCGCAACGCTATATGTCATCGACCATGTGTTCTTCGCGCTCGCCATCGCGATCAAAACCTATTTCCAGAAAATCGCCGATCCGCGCGATATTGCAGCAACCGCCAGTGTCAGCTTCACGATCAGCCATATCGCTGCCGTATTTATTCCGGTCCTGTTCGGGCTGATCTGGCTGCAATCGCCCGCACTGGTGTTCTTGCTGGGAGCGGCAATGGCAGTGGTGTCGTTATTATTGAGCCGCCTGATTCCCGACGAGCCCATGGCCGGCCAGGAAATACGGCGCTGGCCGATTGCCCTGAGCGCCCGCGCTTAGAATCTTTTTAACGCTTACTATGTCTTTTCGTTGTTGAGACCTCATGTCAAGGCATTACAAGTGAATTCCATAGTTCAGATAGATGAAAAGGATTGGGAGGAAATAGCTGCGTCTGTCTATATCGCTGTATTGCCTTTCTCCGCTGATGAACTTGAAAAAAAATATGGACTAAAGATATATACGATCGCTTGATATTCACAAGCTCGCTCGGTTTATAGCAACATCAGACCCCAGACCAAACCAACAAGGAGCCATCCAGTGAAACAATCCCTTGGTCTTGTATCGCTGGTGGTTCGCGACTACGACGAAGCACTTGCGTTTTTCGTTGGCAAGTTAGGCTTCAGGCTGGTCGAGGATACTTTCGTTCCGGAACAATCCAAGCGCTGGGTCGTTGTTTCTCCACCGGGTGCGGTTGAGTCAAAATTACTGCTTGCGAGAGCATCGACCTCTGAGCAGCAGTCGCGTATTGGCGCTCAAACGGGTGGTCGCGTATTTCTTTTTCTGTATACAGATGATTTCTGGCGTGATTACGAGTTCTACAAATCCAAAGGCGTCGAATTTGTCCGAGAGCCAAAGAAGAACCCTATGGTACGGTAGCCGTATTTCTGGATCTGTATGGCAATATGTGGGATTTACTCCAGCCAAATCAGCGGACTTGAAGCCACGTCATGAGCAAACGTAGCCCGGATAAAGTGAAACGGCATCCGGGTCACTTCTGCTGCCCCGTCGTGCCGCAAACTAACTTTCAGCATCGAGGAAAACAGAATGAGTTCGAGTATTGAAGCTAAAGGCAGTTGTCTTTGTGGTGCCGTAGAAATCAAGGCACAGTCAATGAACACAGATGTCGGTGCCTGTCATTGCAGTACGTGCAGGAAATGGACCGGTGGGCCACTGTTAGCGGTTGATTGCACCAGTGATGTCAGTATTTCAGGAGAAGAAAATATTACGATCTATGATTCATCAGAGTGGGCTGAACGAGGGTTTTGTTCGAAGTGTGGTACCCATTTGTTTTACCGGCTGAAAGCGAATAATCAGTATTTTGTGCCTGTCGGTTTTTTTGATGTTGGCGAGGGCGTGCATCTTGGGCATCAAATATTCACTGACGAAAAACCTGACTACTATGCGTTTTCAAATAAAACCAAGAATATGACAGGCGCAGAAGTCTTCGCAGCATTTGCCGGTGAGCAAACGTAATCTGGAGGCTGTTGTCCGGATGCTGCATTTACTCGTTGAAGACATAAACAAAAATGTTTGAATACACCCTGGTGCATTGGGGCACTTTTCTGACAGCGGCTGTTCTGCTGAATCTCTCACCCGGTCCTGATTTCGCGTTTATCCTTGCGCAGACGGCAAGACACGGCCGACGTTCCGGTTTTGCTGCGATGTTCGGGATATGGACCGGTGCGTTTCTGCATGTATTGCTCGCCGCCCTTGGTTTATCTGCAATCCTTGCCACGTCAGCAACGGCATTTGTCATCGTCAAGTGGATCGGTGCTGCTTACCTCATTTGGCTGGGATGGCAGGCGTTGCGTTCCAGGGGTGCGTCATATGCACCGGCCGCAGGCACAACGAAGCCAGGAAATATAAAGATATTTCGGCAGGGTGTTTTGGTCTCCGCATTAAATCCGAAAGTTGCGGTCTTCTTCCTGGCGTTTCTTCCCCAGTTTGTAGAAGAGGGCGCCGGCCCGGCTGGGGCACAGCTTTTTCTCCACGGTTTCCTCATTATTGTGATCGCCGCGTTTATAGAGCCGCCGCTGGTTATCCTGGGTGCCAGGTTGACGCGCTATCTGAACCAAAATCCTCGTATAGCAACACGGCTGGACCGGGGGCTGGGAGCGCTGTTTATCGGTCTGGGGGTTCGCCTTGCGCTGAGTGAGAAAACATGAAACTCGTACTCCGCATTACTGCAAGGCATTAGCAGATACCTGAGAGGGAAAATGGTTTTCTATTGGCCAGATAATGTGCTGTAGCCCAGCGTAACGAGGCCATAAAAGATCCTGCGGGTAAGGCAGAAACGCAGTGAATCTGGTCTGATGTTTCTGGCTATTCTGGCGTTATCTCTCTCTGGACAGGTGGCTGAACAAAAGCGCATTGTAAAGATGTCTGTTCTTAGACCACCAGGAGAACCATCATGTTGATTGGCGTCCCGAAAGAGATTAAAAACCACGAATATCGTGTGGGTTTAGCGCCTGCCAGCGTGCGCGAAGTCGTGCACCATGGCCATCAGGTTATCGTCGAACACAATGCGGGTGTGGGCATCGGCGCTGCCGATGCGCAATACGAAGCGGCCGGTGCGAGCATCATCGCTGCTGCCGCCGATATTTTTGCCCGTGCTGACATGATCGTTAAAGTCAAGGAACCGCTGGCCTCTGAGCGCAAAATGCTGCGGTCGGGACAGATTTTATTCACTTATCTGCATTTGGCCCCTGATCCTGCCCAGACCAAAGATCTGATCGACTCGGATGCGGTCTGTATCGCGTATGAGACGGTAACATCGTCCATGGGTGGTTTGCCGCTGCTGGCGCCGATGTCCAAGGTGGCCGGGCGGATGGCGATCCAGGCCGGGGCGTATTGCCTGGAACAGCCGCATGGTGGTCTGGGTATGCTGCTCGGCGGCGTACCCGGTGTTGATCCGGCCAAAGTGGTGATTTTGGGGGCCGGTGTTGTGGGCACGCACGCGGCGCATATTGCCATTGGTATGGGAGCGGATGTGTGGGTGGTCGATCGCAATACTGATGTTTTGGAATCGCACTGGAAGCAATTTGGCCGCGCTACCAATACGGTCTATTCCACGCGGGAAGCCGTCGAGCAGCATGTACTGATGGCCGATCTGGTCATCGGCGGGGTGCTGATTCCCGGTGCTGCCGCGCCCAAACTGGTTACGCGCGATATGGTCAAGCACATGAAACCCGGTGCAGTGGTGGTCGATGTGGCGATTGATCAGGGCGGCTGCTTCGAGACTTCACACCCGACGACGCACGCCGAGCCCACCTATGTGGTGGACGATGTGGTGCATTACTGCGTGGCCAATATGCCGGGTGGTGTGCCGCGTACTTCGACCTTTGCACTCAATAACGTCACCTTGCCGCATGTGCTGAATTTGGCCAACAAGGGTTATCGGCAAGCGCTGCAAGATGATCCGCACTTGCGCGCCGGCCTGAATATACACCGGGGCGCGGTAACGCATGTCGAAGTCGCCCGCGATCTGGGCTATGACTACGTCGAGCCGTTGCAGGCTATCGGGGGCTGATTTGCTCCCAGTGGGGTGATTCAGTAGAGAATTTGAAAAGCAGTGCTGAAATCGTCAATCTGATCCCGCTCAAAGCGCAGGCCTATTTCGCGAAAGTCTGTACTACCGGCTGCATGTGATACCGGTTTGCATGCTGCCCTTGCGAGAACGCGAGCATGACGTATTATTGGCCGAGTATTTCCTGGCGCGTTATGCCAGCGAAGGGGGCCGACCTGCGATGCGGCTCAGTACCGAGGTCAGGCAGGTCATGCTGGATTATGCCTGGCCAGGCAATGTACGGAAGTTGCAAAATATTATCCGCCAGACTGTGGTACTTACAGACATGTTGCCAGCGGCTATCCGCGAATCTGAGGCAAGCAGCGGTCCTGCTGAATGTGAGTTCATCAACGACTTACCGCAAGCGCCAGGCCTGGGAAAACACACCGGGTTGTGCATGTACGCCGGTACATTCACTGGCTGTGCATGCGGTTAACCGTGGATTCAGCCGTACCGTGCGATGATGGATTATTCTGCTACAGTATCTCAATTATCAGTTTAACGCCTTACCATTAGGGGTGATGTATGACGCGATGGATTTTTCTCTTACTGATGTTCTGGACGACCTCGTCCCTGGCTTTATACCAATGTGAAAACGAAGCTGGTGTGCTGACTTTCCGCGATACGCCATGTCCTTCCACACCCACCAGTGATGGGGGGCGGAATCGCGCCAAATTCCGCGTCAGTGCGGAATCTG
This sequence comes from Gammaproteobacteria bacterium, assembly GCA_041396125.1. Classification (GTDB taxonomy): domain Bacteria; phylum Pseudomonadota; class Gammaproteobacteria; order Competibacterales; family Competibacteraceae; genus JAWKZG01. Next base: position 35,317 of record JAWKZG010000019.1, read on the forward strand.
CCAAACTGGCAACCCAAATCCGGCTCGGCATGCCGGTGGGAGAAATCATCAGGCTATTGGGCCAGCCGATTGATTCAGCTGTCCATGAAGACAACGCCTGGTACCGGTTCCGCATATCAGTGGCCGAAGGGCAGGGCGTTTATCAGGTCGATCTGTATACCCTGAAAGACCGCATTACCAGTATTGCGGATGATTACCGGCGCTTATGGGCGCGGGGTAAAATATGGCGTGGATTGACGTATGAAGATGTCCTGTGGACCTGGGGTGAGCCGACCGAACACAGTGAAGAAACCACCGACGAAGGCTTGAAGCGCACCCTGGTTTACGACTCCAAAACTAAATTTGGCAGCCTGGATACCGTATATCTGCTTAATGATAAAGTGGATATCATCGAATACGGTACCAGCAGCGTTAAGTAATTCGGCAGGTGCAGGCTCCTGCTGCGGGGCTGGAGACTTGTGTCAAGAAGTCATCCAGCCCATAACTTGCCGGCGGCCCAGGTTCAGAGACTGTTTCAGGCCGCCTGCGCTGTGCTTGGAGTGGCATCCAGTGCTGCCGCCAGGGCATCATCGACGGTTTCCAGCCAGATGAAATTCAGCTGCTCGCGGGCACTGGCCGGAATATCCTCCAAGTCCTTTTGATTGCGCTTGGGCAGTAACACGGTACGAATGCCAGCCCGCAGCGCTGCCAGGGATTTCTCCTTGACCCCGCCAATCGGCAGCACCAGACCGCGCAAACTGGTCTCACCGGTCATAGCAACCTCGCTGTGCACGGTTCGCTCGGTCAACAGCGATACCAGAGAAACAAACATCGCTACCCCGGCACTGGGGCCATCCTTGGGAATCGCACCAGCCGGTACATGCAGGTGAATGTCGTTTTCCTCAAACACTTTTAGCCGCTATGCCCAGGCGTTCGGCGCGCGCTTTGACCAGGCTCAGTGCAGCCTGGGCTGACTCCTTCATAACCTCGCCGAGTTGACCGGTAAGAATCAACTTGCCTGAGCCGGGTGCGCGACTGGTCTCGATAAACAAGATATCGCCGCCAACCGGCGTCCAGGCCAGACCGGTAGCCACGCCCGGCAGACTGGTGCGCAGCGCCAGTTCCGATTCAAACTTGCGTGGCCCCAGAATGGCAGGCAGATCGTTCACCTCGACGGCTACCTGATCTGCTATACCCTCGGAGATTTTCATCGCCGCCGAGCGCAGCACAGCACCGATCTCGCGTTCCAGATTTCGTACCCCGGCTTCGCGGGTGTAGGACTGTACCAGCTCCCGCAAGGCATCAGTCGATAACGTTGCCTGCTCAGCACTCAGACCATTCGCCTTGAGCTGGCGCTGGATCAGATAACGGCGACCGATCTCGACTTTTTCCTCTTCCGTGTAACCGGGCAATTCGATAATTTCCATACGATCACGCAGCGGTCCCGGAATATTGTCCAGCACGTTTGCGGTACCAATGAATAACACTTTGCTGAGATCAAACGGCACGGCCAGATAATTATCGCGGAAAGTGCTGTTTTGTTCCGGGTCCAGTACCTCCAAAAGCGCTGAACTGGGGTCGCCGTGAAAGCTTGCGCCCAGCTTGTCCATCTCATCCAGCATGAAAACCGGGTTGCGTACGCCGGCTTTGCGAATGGACTGGATAATTGTGCCCGGCAAAGCGCCGATATAAGTACGCCGGTGACCGCGGATTTCGGCTTCATCATGGACGCCGCCCAGCGCCGAGCGCACGAACTGCAGCCCCAGTGCCCGTGCAATAGAGCGACCCAGAGAGGTCTTGCCTACGCCCGGTGGTCCGACAAAACACAGAATCGGACTGCGTCCTTCGGGGTTTAGTTTGCGCACCGCCAAGTATTCCAGAATACGTTTCTTGATTTTATCCAGACCGTAATGATCTTCGTCCAGGATCGCGCGCGCTTTGGCAATATCGATACTTTCCTCATCCAGTTTGCTCCAGGGCAGCGCTGTCATCCAGTCCAGATAGCTGCGCACCATGGCATGTTCGCCTGAGGCTTCCGGCATGCGGCTCAGGCGTTTGAGCTCCTTGCGTGCTTCCTGCTCCACTTCATCCGGCATGCCGGCATCCTGAATGGCTTGTTCGAGCTCCGCCAGATCGCCGTCCTGATCGTCATCACCGAGTTGCTGCTGAATGGTTTTCAGCTGTTCGCGCAGCACATATTCGCGCTGGCGCTCATCCATTTTCTGCTTGGTTTGCTGGTCGATTTCCTGCGTCAGCTTGAGCACTTCAATACGGTGATTAACCAGTTCAATGACGTGTTCCAGCCGTTTGCGCACGTCCAGGGTTTCCAGCAAAGCCTGTTTCTCGGCCGGTTGAATATCGAGAAAATTAGCGACAATATCAGCCAGCGCCGAGCCTGAGTTAATACTCAAAATAGCGTTGCCCAGTTCGGCGGGCGCTTGCGGCAGCAGTCGCACGGCTTCAAGAGCACGTTGTTGCAGATAGCGCTGCCGGGCTTCGATTTCCGTGTCGGCCGACTGTTGCTCGCGTAACGGCTCGATACGCGCCACCAGGAACGGAAAGCCTTCCATAAAATCCAGCACCCGAAAGCGTTCTTCGCCCTGGCAGATGATGTGATGTGCGCCGTCCTGGGTCTTGACATGGCGCAAGATGCTGGCGACAGTGCCGGTTTTGTATAAATCGGCCGGGGTGGGATCATCCACCGTCATATCACGTTGCAATAACAAGCCAACTTTGCGCCCGCTTTGCAGGGCTTCCTGCGCAGCTGCGACAGATTTGTCACGCCCGATCACAACCGGTAATACCACATTGGGGAACAGCACCACATTGCGCACCGGCAGGACAATAATCACATCTTCGGGCAAGGCTGTCCGCTCGATGTGCTGTCCCTGAGCGCCAGGCGCGGCACGGGGAGCGTCAGATGAAAAATGATCCAGTCGATAGTTCATAATGCAAAACCTTTTAGTCGGTCAGTCCGGTAAAGGAACTGACGAGTTACTGATTGGCTTTAGAAATGGGGGCCAATCAGGGGTTTTCAATAAATGGGGTTTTTAATACATGGCGTGATATGACGGGCACTGGCACAGGCTGATAAGTTCATGCAGGGTTCAGCCTCGGGCATGAATACTATAAAGTTGCTGTGCAACCACTTGATATCTGCAAGGTCAAAATAACCGCCATGCTAATCAGAATGATTCAAACAACCCGCTTCGGTGTTTTCGTGCTACTGCTGCTTGCCGCTGTGCCTGCTTATGCTTTGCGCTGTGACCGCCATGTCATCTCTGAAGGTGAGCATAAAATCCAGGTATTGCGTCACTGCGGCGAACCGGTCAGTGTACAAGAGTGGCAGGAGGCTCCACGCCAGCAGGTATATGATTTTGACCTGGGCCATTATGTGTATCAGCCTTTTGGCAAACCGGTGCATATGGCCGAATGGATATACAATTTCGGGCCACGCCGGTTAATGCGCAAGCTAACCTTTCGTGATGGCGAGCTGATCAAGATCGAAACACTGAGTTACGGGTATTGAGAAGTTGTTTTAAACACAGCTTCTCAATGCCAGGAGTTCACGATGCCAAGATATACTGATTTTACTCGCCGTCACTTGCTGCTGGCAGGAGCCGCTTTAGGTCTGACAGCGTCCAAGGCGACCGCACTGGTACTCACACCAACCCAGACGCGGGGGCCATTTTATCCTTTAGCCTTACCGTTGGACCGCGACAATGATTTGGTGACTGTCGCGGGACAAGGTTTGGCCAAGGGCGAAATCGTCAATCTGGCCGGACAGGTTCTGGATCCACAAGGCCAACCGGTTCCAGGGGCTTTGGTCGAAATCTGGCAATGCGATGTCTTTGGGCGTTACCACCATCCTGGCGATCGGCGCAATGTGCCGGTGGATCCCAACTTCCAGGGCTATGGCCAATACACAACGGGTACTGATGGCGGTTATCGTTTTCGCACGATTAAGCCTGTTCCGTATCCTGGGCGCGCGCCGCATATTCACTTCCAGGTCAGCGGCTCTGGCATCGCAACGCTGGTCACCCAGATGTATCTGGCAGATGCGCCGGAAAACGACAAAGATTTCATCTATAAGCGGATTCGCGATGCGCAAGCCCGTGCCAGTGTAACGGTTGACTTTGCAGCAGGTAGCGATGGCTTGCCTCTAGGCCGATTCGATATTGTGCTGCAAAAGACGGGATAATCAGCTTTCAAATACATAGCGTCCGGGGGCCTGTTCGAGCGGCGGATGGGCCGGTGAGCCCATCGGGGGTGGCAGGGTTTTGCCGGTCGAGTGGGATTCCAGCCAGTGCTGCCAGACCGGCCACCAGGAGCCATCCTGCGGGGCATGTGTGCGTATCCAGGTGGCCGGATCAATATAGTGTTCGCCTTCCACGCGGGTGGCGCAGCGGTAATGCCGGTGCCGATGCCCTGGTTCGCTTACGATGCCGGCATTATGGCCGCCGCTGGTGAGCAGAAAAGTAACTTCATCGACATCGGCCAGCAAATTGATTTTATACACCGAGTGCCAGGGGGCGACATGGTCTTTTTCGGTGCCAACAGCGAATATCGGGGCCCGCAGATCGCTGATGGTGACCGGTCGGTCATCCACCTGCAACCGGCCCTCTGCCAGATCGTTATCGAGAAACAGCTGGCGCAGGTATTCGGAATGCATGCGCGAGGGCATGCGGGTCTGGTCTGCGTTCCAGGCCATTAAATCCGACATCCCGGCACGCTGGCCCAGCAGATAATCATGCACCATGCGCGACCAGATCAGATCGTTGGAGCGCAGCAGCTGAAACGCCCCGGCCATCTGGCGGGTATCCAGCGTACCCTGGCTCCACATAATATCTTCCAGAAAGGCCAGCTGATTCTCGTCGATGAACAACATTAACTCACCGGCCTCGGTGAAATCCGTTTGCGCCGCCAGCAAGGTCATACTGGCCAGACGTTGATCACTGTCGCGCGCCAGGGCAGCAGCGGCAATCGTCAGTAAGGTTCCGCCCAGGCAGTAGCCTACCGCGTGTACCCGTTGCCGTGGGGTGATAGTTTTGATGACATCCAGCGCAGCCATGATCCCCAAGCGGCGGTAATCGTCCATGCCCAGATCACGGTCGTCGGCGCTGGGGTTATGCCAGGAGATCATAAACACCGTATGTCCCTGGCTGACCAGGTAGTTGACCAGCGAATTATGCGGCGACAGATCCAGAATATAGTATTTCATGATCCAGGCCGGCACGATCAGGATGGGTTCATTATGGACTTCGAGGGTGTCCGGTGAGTACTGGATCAGTTCGATCAGGCGGTTGCGATACACCACCTGGCCCGGCGTGACAGCGATCGTGCGGCCAACTTCAAACTGCTCAATCCCGACCGGTTTGCCGCCCAGCACCGTGCGCTGCCAGTCCTCAATCCAGTTGGTCCAGCCGCGCAGCAGATTGGCACCACCTTGCTGCCAGCTGGTTTGCTGTATTTCCGGATTGGTGAGCGGGAAATTCGAGGGTGAGAACATATCCAGCACTTGACGGGCAGTGAATGAGACCGCGTTTTCGTGATGGCGGGACAGCCCATGAATGCCAGTGGTAGCGTTATGCCACCATTGCTGATTGAGTAAAAAGCTCTGATAAATCAGGTTGTACGGCCACTGTTGCCAGTCTGGATGGTCAAAACGATGATCTTGCGGCAGCGGTTTGATGCAGGGTTCGCTCTCGCCCTGCAGACTATGCATGCTGTACATATTCAGGCGTAGCGCTTTGCGCAGCGCTTTTTGCAGCAATTGGGCCTGTTTGCCGGGGGCCATGCCCAGATGGATGATCCAGTCCAGGTACGCCAGCAACAGTGCTGCAGGCGAAAGCCCCATACTCATGCGGCCCAGCATGGCATTGGTCAGCCGGTCGATAGGCTCACGCGCAGCACTGTCGTCATCTGTGCTGGCATTATCATTATTGGAGCCAGTGTTCGGACCCTGAGGCGGTAGTAGGGGGTAATCGCTTTGCATGATCGCTCCTGTGCTCTGTGTGTGAGCCGAGTGTCTGGCAATCTAACGGATTACACCCTGTGACAGCATTGACCTCGGTCAAGTGCGGGGTTTGTATTGTTTTTTAGCGCAAGCCGTGTTGGTTTGGCCGTTGCGCTTATTCGGCGACGGTATCGCGGGCGATCGTGTCCAGCATCTCTGCAATAGCCGCACTGACCTGGGCACTGTTGGGCCCGAGCAGTTGTGGCACCCGATAGGCGAGGTGTACGAGCTCGGGCTGTTCCAGCGTTACGTAGACCACAATGGTGAACGGGCAGTTGACGATATTACGCGGATCAGCGGCGATCATGGCGTAGGTATGCTGTGCACTGCAAAAATCGAAAGCATCGCCGCGCAGTAAAACGGGTTCATAGCCAAGATCCTTGCGGGTGTTATCCAGCATTTCGCCAATTTTCATGATGCCCCGTATCAGCAAGCCCTGATTGGTAATAGCAAACTCGAGGTTTTCCTTGACCTGTTCGTAAGGCTCCTGCGTGCTATAGACGACGGGTTCCTGCGCATAGGCTGACGTCAGCCACAGCAGCCATCCGAAGATGATGCAAGCACCACTATAAATACCACTACGGCGGTTTTTCATGTTGTTCTCCCTTGGGTCTGTAGAATGCAGCTCTTGTATATGTATTAAGGCCATTGTTTCACAGCCTGTCGTGCAGGACCAAGACGAGGAACGTTACAATACGTATGACTGGCGCGCACAGCAGGCCTAACCCGGTGAACATAAGCCCGGTGAATCCCTTAACCAGACTAGATACACAGCAGGAGCAACCCATGACTCGATCGCAAGAACTTTTCCAGGACGCCCAGCGTTATATTCCAGGCGGTGTCAATTCGCCAGTACGGGCATTTCGCAGCGTTGGTGGCACGCCGATTTTTTTCAAGCGTGGCCAGGGGGCATATTTATTCGACGAGGACGATCAGCGTTATATCGACTATGTCGGCTCCTGGGGGCCGATGATTGCCGGTCATGCCCATCCTGATGTCATTAAGGCGGTACAGGATACGGCTGCCGATGGCCTCAGTTTTGGCACTCCGTGTGCGCTGGAAACCGAGCTGGCCAAAAAAGTGCTGGAACTGGTGCCGTCGATGGATCTGGTGCGTATGGTCAATTCCGGCACCGAGGCGACCATGAGCGCGATCCGGGTGGCGCGTGGCTATACCGGGCGGGATAAAATCATCAAATTCGAAGGCTGCTATCACGGCCATTCCGACTGCCTGCTGGTCAAAGCCGGTTCCGGCGCACTGACGCTGGGTGTGCCGACCTCACCGGGTGTGCCGCCGGAAGTTGTTGCTCATACGCTGACCCTGAACTTCAATGATCTGGATAATGTCCGTCAGGTCTGCAGTGAAATCGGTCAGCAGGTCGCCTGCATTATTGTCGAGCCGGTGGCCGGTAATATGAACTGTATTCCGCCCGAGCCGGGCTTCCTGCAGGGGTTGCGTGAGGTCTGCGATCAGTACGGTATCGTGCTGATTTTTGACGAAGTCATGACCGGTTTCCGGGTTGCTCTGGGCGGCGCGCAGGCACATTACGGGGTAACCCCCGATATGACCACGCTGGGTAAAGTCATCGGCGGTGGCATGCCCGTCGGCGCGTTTGGCGGTAAACGCGACATCATGGCGCAGCTGGCGCCGTTGGGGCCGGTGTATCAGGCCGGTACTCTGTCCGGTAATCCGGTAGCCATGGCGGCCGGTCTGGCTACCCTGAAACTGATATCCGAGCCGGGCTTTCACGACGCCTTAAGCGCCAAGACCCGGCGTTTTTGCGAAGGTTTGCAGGCTGCTGCACAACAAGCCAATATTCCGCTGAGCACAAATTATGTCGGTGGCATGTTCGGTTTCTTTTTCTCTGATGCCGGACAGATCAGCCGTTATACACAGGTCACTGCCTGCGACGTCGAGCGCTTTAAACGGTTTTTCCACGGTATGCTGGACGGCGGTGTTTATCTCGCGCCATCAGCATTTGAGGCCGGGTTTATGTCGGCGGCGCACAGCGAGGCCGATATTGATAACACTATCGCGCTGGCGGAAAAGGTATTCGCTACACTTTAGCGTTTGGTTGCAATAGCATTCGCTCATGCTTCTGATTAGACGAACAGATCAGCACGATTGGAGTAAATTCTGGCAATAGCAGTGAACAGCATATTAAATTCTATTAAATATTGTTACGCACTGTTAAATATTGCTATTGTCTGCCGATGTAAATAGCCATCCTGTCATGATTATTTGCGAAACCCTCGAGAATGCAATGAGAATGAAAAGACAACTTTTTACCTGTGTATTTGCAACCTTGTTTGCTGCTTCAGCGAATGCTATCAGCCAAGAGAAAACGGTCGATACTGCGGCTGTTAATGCGAAAGCAGAGCATTATCTGCATACCTTTGTGACCGAGCTCATGCACGACCCGGTGGTCGTGCGATCAATCAATACCCAGAACGTTTTTAATGAAGCTCTGGAGTTGAGCACCATTGAGGAGCTTGATCAGCAATGGCGGCAGGAACGGGAGCAAGGCGGTGGTGCCCTGATTGAGCGGGTGTTGGAGAATTCCCTGTCAGAATACCTGCAGTTGATCAAGGAAATCAGCGAGGGCATGGTAACCGAGATTATCGTTATGGATAATCAGGGGCTGAATGTCGGTGTCAGCGATATCACCTCGGATTACTGGCAGGGCGATGAAGATAAATGGCAACGAACTTTTGCGCTGGGTGAGGGCGCGGTGTTTGTCGATGAGATCGAACTCGATGAATCCACCCAGATCGTGCAGACCCAGGCCAGTGTTGCCATCATCAATCCGTTTGATAATCAGGTCATCGGTGCCGTAACGTTCGGTCTCAACGCCGAATTATTGCTGGCGGAAATCGAGTAGCGCAGTATAGCGCCCGTGCTGGCCGGCAGGCAGTGCTTGCCTGACGGCTTCACACATAGAACAATGTCGGCGACTACAACTATCCACACACAACAGAGGAGTCATCGACAATGAGTTCTATTGCTAAGATTGCGTTGGTTACCGGTGCCGGCAGCGGTATCGGTCGGGCCAGTGCGCTGGCACTGGCACAGGCTGGCTATAACGTGGTACTGGCGGGCCGGCGGCTTGAGGCGTTGCAGGAAACCGCTGCTGCAGCCCCGGAGGGCGTCAAGATGCTACCGGTGTCTACCGATGCCTCCGATCCGGAGTCGGTAGCACAATTATTTGCCACCACCAAGCAAACGTTCGGACGACTGGACGTTTTGTTCAATAACGCCGGCACCGGTGCGCCCACCATCCCACTGGAAGACCTGAGCTTTGAGCAGTGGAAAACCGTGGTTGATATCAACCTGACCGGCACCTTCCTGTGCATTCAGCAAGCTTTCAAACTGATGAAAGAGCAGGACCCGCGTGGCGGCCGGATCATTAATAATGGCTCTATCTCGGCCTATGCGCCCCGGCCTTTTTCCGCACCTTATACGGCGACCAAACACGGTGTGTCAGGCCTGACCCGCTCGGCTGCGCTGGATGGCCGACGTTACGACATCGCGGTCGGCCAGATCGATATTGGCAATGCCGCAACCGAAATGACCGCCCGCATGAAAAAAGGGGTGCCCCAGGCCAATGGCGAGATGGCGGTTGAGCCAACCATGGATGTCCAGCACGTTGCCAATTCTGTGGTGTACATGGCCAGTCTGCCACTGGATGCCAATATTCTGTTCCACACTGTCATGGCGACCAAAATGCCGTTCGTGGGCCGTGGTTAAGGCGGTTCGGTAAATGATCAGACGTTGCCGGGCGCATGCACCCGGTGGCGTTTATGGCGTTAATCCATAAAACTGCATGGCGTTATAACCCAGCAGTTTTTCGCGTTGTTCATCGTTCAGCTTTTCTGCCCATTGCTGGGTACAATTCCACCAGGGATCATAACCGCCGGCCAACAGGCTGACTGGCCAGTCGCTGCCCCATAACAAGCGATCGGGACCGAAGCAGTCGTATAAATGATCCATGTACGGAAAAATATCCTCCGCCTGCCAGTCTGTTGCGGCTTCGGTGATCAACCCCGACAGCTTGCAATGCACCCGTGCTTCCTGGCTGATTGTCTGCATGTGTGCGGCCCAGCTATCGAAAGCCTGGGAGAACGGGCGCTGCCGGATTTGCGGCTTGGCACCGTGGTCGATGACAATGGGCAGTGTCGGATAGCGTTGCAGAAATTCCGTAAACACACTGAGGTGTATCGGCTTGAGCAGGGCATCAAAACGCAAACCGCAGGCTTGCATAGCGGCAAAGGCGGGTTCCAGCTCAGGCTTGAGCATCCAGTTCACATCAGGAATATCCTGAATCATGGGGCGTAAACCGACCAGTTTGGGATGTCGGCTCAAGCGTTCAATCTCTGCGACCGCCTGCGGACTGGCAAAGTCCACCCAGCCCACCACCGCTTGAATGAAGCTGTGTTGTTCAGCCAGGCTGAGCATAAACTCGGTTTCCGCTACGGTTTCCGCCGCTTGCACCAGTACCGTGCCTGTGATGCCGTAACGCTGCAGTAGCGGTGCCAGATCTTCGGGCCAGAAATTGCGATACAGGGCTGTCTGTTCCGGCGTCATCCAGCTGTAGTCGCCGCGGGCAAGCTGCCAGAAGTGTTGATGACTGTCGATTCGCATGATGCTTACTCTCCTGCCGGTACCGGCGCGTCCGGGTGCAGCAGCTGGCGCTCGCGCAGAGCCTGCCAGAATGCTGCCGGGATAGGCGTCTGCAACAATTGGCGGTTGGCTTCGAGTTCGGCCCGGGTGCGTGAACCGGGGATAATGGACGCAATAGCCGGGTGCGCCAGTGGAAATTGCAAAGCCGCGGCTGGCATGGGGACCTGAAAATCCTGGCAGACAGCCTGCAGTTGTGTGACCTTGTTGCGTATCGCTGCCGGCACCGCACCATAATTATAGGTTGCCTGCTCGTCCAGACCGCGCGCCAGCACACCGGAGTTAAACGGTCCGCCCACAATAATGGACACCTGCCGCCGTTCGCATTCGGGCAGAAAACTGTCCAGGCTGGTTTGTTCCAGCAGGGTATAGCGCCCGGCCAGCAGAAAGCAGTCGAAATCGGCGTATTGCAAGGCCTCCTGACAGACTTCCCATTCATTTACGCCCATGCCGATAGCTTTAATAACACCGCTGTCACGCAGTTCGGCCAGCGCTTTATAACCGCTTTCCATCGCGGTTTTCATCAGTGCCGGATGGGCCTCGTCACCGTGCGTGACGCGTCCGATATCGTGCATCAGCAGCACATCGATCCGGTCCATGCCCAGGCGCTGATAACTGTCCTCGACCGAACGCATGACGGCATCGTAGGAATAATCAAAATCAGCCCAGAACGGCAGGGTTTCGACAAAACCTTCCTGTTCCTTGCGCGGGTGATAGCCTGGCCGGATCAATCGGCCGACTTTGCTGCTGAGAATAAACTCATCGCGTGGCCGCTGACGCAAGGCATCGCCAAAACGCCGCTCGCTCAAGCCGTAGCCATAGTACGGCGCAGTGTCGAACAGCCGGCAGCCGGCATCCCAGGCTGCGGTCAGGACTTCCTGCGCGTCCTGCTCGCTGACCGGTCGGAATAAATTACCCAGTGGTGCACCGCCAAAGCCTAAGGTTGTGACGGCAACACCGCTGCTGCCTAATGTTCTGCGTTCCATGAAGCCTCCTCTGGAATGATTTATGCGAAATATGATGGCGTCTGGCTGCTGCGTTCTTGTCGGTCTGTAGTTTTTTCGCAACGAACAGTAAACCGGCACACCAAACCCTTATTTTAGTCTATCCGGCCCGGCTGGTGGCTCATTTGACCGTATTGAAAGCCGCAAGGGGTTGGGTATGGCAAAATCCAGAGCGGAAAGCGGAAGCCGGCAGCAAAGAAGAGAACAACGGATTTGCGCTTGATGCCGTCAGGCGCGTCCTTGCGCCAAAACCAGGGGTGAGTTCAGAAGTAAGCTGAGGGTAAAAGCCGGAATTCTGGCCGCAACTTAAAGTCCGTAAGCCTGCCGCAGCAAACTTAGGGGGTGAGTCGGCTCCGGGGTTGGTTCCTGGTTTTTATTGCCGGATTTGAGGCCGTTTTCGATCTGATGGCCTGCCATGGGACAATCGCTGGCGTAATAATCCGGCTCGAAATTTTTCACCTTGCTGACCACCGGCCGGCAGATTTTCATGGAGGTGGCGTGGAATTCCGATTTCACAGCGTAGGTGCCGTCATGACCGGAACAGCGTTCGATCAGGTCGATCTGGGTATCCGGAATCAGCTGTAATAGCTCGCGGGTTTTCAGGCCGATATTCTGTACTCGCAGATGGCAGGAGGCATGGTAGCTGACTTTGCCAAGCTGGTTTTTAAAATCCGTGTTGAGCTTGCCTTCTTTGTGTCGCAGCATGAGATATTCGAACGGATCGAAAATATGCGCCCGCACTTTGGCCACCTCGGGGTCGTCGGGGAACATCAGCGGCAGTTCCTGTTTGAACATCAGCACGCAGGAGGGCACCGGGCCGACAATATCCCAGCCCTCGTCGATCAGTCTGGCCAGCACCGGGATATTGGCGTCTTTGGCTTTGGCAACGGCGTCCAGATCACCCAGTTCCAGTTTGGGCATGCCGCAGCATTGCTCTTTATTGACCAGGCGCATACTGATGCCATTGTGCTCGAAGACTGTAACCAGATCCTCGGCGATATGCGGCTCGTTGTAATTACCGTAGCAGGTGGTAAAGAGGGCGACTTTGCCGCGGGTGCGACCGACCGGTTCGGGATTCTGCACGGCGCTCTGGTGATGGCCCAGGCGTTTCCGGGCGGTATTGCTGTGATATTTCGGCAGGATGGCATCAGGGTGCACACCGAGAGCGCTCTCCAGAACTTTGCGCATGGTCGGTGAGTTATTGGAGGCGTTGACCGTTTGCACCACAACCGGGATGCTGGCAAGCTTGCCGACAGCATCGGTGGAGGTTAAGACCTTGTCGCGGAATTTGGTTTTGCCTTGCTTGAATTTAACCGCTTTGGCCCGTAGCATCAGATGCGGGAAATCGACGTTCCATTCGTGTGGTGGCACGTAGGGACATTTGGTCATATAGCACAGATCGCACAAATAGCATTCATCCACGACGTTCCAGTAATCGTCGTGCTTGACGCCATCGACTTCCATGGTTTCGGATTCATCGACCAGATCAAACAATGTCGGGAACGCATTGCACAGGCTGACACAACGCCGACAGCCGTGACAGATGTCATAAACGCGTTCGAGTTCATTGAACAGCGCATCCTGGTTATAAAATTCCGGATTTTGCCAGTCGAGTGGATGTCGAGTGGGTGCGTCCAGACTGCCTTCACGGCGGCCTGATGTTGCATTTGACATAGCGATCTCCATGTTAGGGTTAAAATAATCAAGTAGTTAATTTATATTTTAGACTTGGTCTAAAATGATTACAATCCAATTGTATGGTCAGAATAGTAATGAAACTGTCGAATTGTATGAACCGTTTCCCGGCGCTGTTTTGACGTGCTCGTGACAAAACCCGCTACCGCATCCTGTGACTGCGTGATCATCGGCGGCGGCATTGCCGGCGTATGGTTATTGGCGCGTCTGCAGCAGGCGGGCTATCACGCGCTGTTGATCGAAGCGAATCAGCTGGGCAGCGGTCAGACCCTGTATTCGCAGGGCATTATTCATGGCGGTATCAAATATTCCCTGAGCGGCAGTCTGACCGGCGCCACCCGCGCTATCAGCGCCATGCCCGAGCGCTGGCGGCGCTGCCTGAACGGTCAAGGCGAGCTTGATCTGCGGACTGCCCGGGTGCTGAGCGAGCGGCAGCATCTGATAACCTCCGACAGTCTGGGTTCGCGCCTGAGCGGCTTTTTTGCCAGCCAGGCCTTGCAAAGTCAGATCCAGTCTGTTGCTGCCGGCGATTATCCTGCTGTGTTGCAGAACCCTGCTTTTCAGGGCCGGGTTTATCGTCTGCACGAACCTGTGCTGCAGATCGACAGCGTACTGGCTGCGTTGCTGGCACAGGTGTCACAGGGCTCGGTATTACAGGGCACCGCGCACATACCGCGACCGGATACGGTGCAGCTGCATAACGGCGCACGAGCACTGCATCTGCACACCCGGTGTGTGATCTGGACTGCCGGTGCCGGTAATGCGACAGTCGACCCGTCTGCCCAGCAGAGCCGGCCTTTGCAGATGGTACTGGCCCGCGCCCGGCCCCCGCATAACCCGCTGCCGCTGCTCTATGGGCATTGTGTCGGCGTGGGTGACAAGCCGCGGTTGACCATTACCAGCCATACGGATCGGCAGGGGCGGCTGGTTTGGTATATCGGCGGTCTGCTGGCAGAAAACGGGGTTGCACTTGAACCGCCCGAACAGATTGCGCAGGCGCGCTCCGAACTGGCACTGAGCTTTCCCTGGCTGGATTGGTCGGTGGTTGAGTTTGCCACCTGCCGGATTGCACGGGCTGAGGGGCGGCAAGCCGGTGGGAAACGACCGGATTTACCGGTGCTGCAGGAACGCAATGGTGTGTTGCTGGCCTGGCCGACGAAACTGGCGTTGGTTCCCTTGCTGGCCGACCGGGTCATGGACTGGTTGCAGGTGGCAGCGATTCAGCCCGGATGTGTTGCAGCAGCGCCTGTGCCTGACTGGCCCCGACCGTCGCTGGCCGATTATCCGTGGGAGCAGGATTTGCAATGGAATTAAGAGCACTCGGTTCGACTGGCATAAAAGTCAGTGCACTCGGCTTGGGTACGGTCAAATTTGGCCGTAATCAGGGCGTGAAATATCCCCGGGGGTTTGCGCTGCCGAGCGATCAACAGATCCGGGATCTGCTCGCTCAGGCGCGTGAGCTGGGTATCAATCTGCTGGATACCGCTCCGGCTTACGGCAGCAGCGAGGAACGGCTGGGACGCTTGTTGCCGCCTGCGCAATCACATTGGCTTATCAGCACCAAAGTCGGTGAAACGTTTCAGCAGGGCAAGTCTGTTTTTGATTTTTCAGCAGCGGCTACACAAGCCAGTGTCGAGCGCAGTTTACGGCTGTTGCGACGGGAGTCTCTGGATCTGGTGCTGATTCACTCGGATGGCGACGATGAGCGCATTCTGCAGCAGACCGACTGTCTGCAGACCTTGCTGACACTGAAGGCGCGCGGCTGGATTCGTGCCGTGGGCATGTCATCCAAAACGGTTGCAGGCGGCCTGCTGGCGGTAACGCACTGTGATGTTGTGATGGTGACGTATAATTTATTGTCAACGGCTGAGTTGCCGGTCATCCGGCAGGCGCGCCAGGCGGGCAAGGGTGTGTTGATTAAAAAGGTCTGTTGAGCGGGCATTTACAGCAAATTCAGGTGCCTGCTGCCGATCCGGTGGCAGCATCCATGCGCCTGCTGTTAAGTGAGCCTGGCGTGAGCAGCGTGGTTATCGGCACCCTCAATCCCGCCCATTTACAGGCCAATGTGGCAGCGGCCTGTTTGGCTCACGACAACACAACCGGGAGCAAAAAGGATCAAGCCGGAGAGAAAACCTGATGCGCCACCTCTACACACTGTTGTATTACCTGATCCTGCCGGGGATTTTAGTGCGCCTCTGGTGGCGTGGCCGTAAAGAGCCGGCCTATCGGGAGCGCTGGGCAGAGCGGTTCGGGTTTATCGATGCGGTACCGGCAGGCTGTCTCTGGGTTCATGCGGTATCACTGGGTGAAACGCGCGCTGCGGTGCCGCTGATCCGGGCGCTGCAGGAGCGTTATCCCGGCCGACCGGTGCTGGTAACCACGATGACGCCGACCGGTTCACGCCAGGTGCGGGATTCCTTCGGCAACCGAGTGTTTCATGTTTATTTGCCTTATGATCTGCCGGCTGCAGTGCAACGTTTTTTGCAGCGCACCCGGCCGGCGCTGGGGGTGATCATGGAAACCGAACTGTGGCCGAATCTGCTGCAGGCCTGTCAGGATGCCACTATTCCGATAGTGATTGCCAATGCCCGGTTGTCGGCCCGTTCTGCGCGTGGCTATCGCTGCCTGTCGGGCTTAAGCCGGGCGATGTTGAACAATACAAGCTTGGTCGCAGCCCAGACCGAGGCCGATGGTGCGCGTTTTATACAGCTGGGACTGGACCCCGGCAAACTGAAGGTTACCGGCAATATCAAATATGATCTTATCCTGCCGGAAGGGCTGGCCCAGTACGGTCAGGAGACCCGGCAAGCGTTGTTTGGCGCGCGCCCGGTCTGGATTGCAGCCAGTACGCATCAGGGCGAGGATGAAGCGATTCTGACCGCTTTTACGCAATTACAGCAGCATTTCCCCGAGCTGCTGCTGATTTTGACACCGCGCCATCCGCAGCGCTTTGACGAGGTCTATGCCTTGTGCCAGCAGCGCAAACTGTCAGTCGTGCGGCGCAGCAGCGGCGCGGCCTGCACGCCAGCTATCCAGGTTTATCTGGGGGACAGCATCGGCGAATTATTAATGCTGTACGCGCTGGCCGATGTGGCGTTTGTTGGCGGCAGCCTGGTGCCCAGTGGCGGGCATAATGTGCTGGAACCCGCTCAGTTGGGTGTGCCGGTTGTGTTCGGCCCGCATATGTTCAATTTTACGGAAGCTGCCCGCCATTTGCTGGCAGCGGACGGCGCCCGTCAGGTCAAAGACAGCGTCGAGCTGACCGAAGTGCTGCGCCTGTTATTGCTGGACCCTAATGCCCGCCAGAATATGGGCATGCGGGCGAAACAGGCAGTGCATGCCAATCGCGGGGCGCTGGCGCGTCTGTTTGCCCTGCTGGAAGATATCCTGCGCCAGGATGAGCCGCCGCGTACACTCTTGCGTAACACCTCTGCGACCCGGCAACCCCCGGTTTGATTGTCGCCAGGGTTGATGATTGCTTGTTCAAACTCTGAACCCTTACAGGCTGAATGGGTGGCCGATACGGTCGTACCTATAGGATAACTATTTTGAGTAGCACGAATTCCAACGATGCCGGGCAGATCGATTCCAGCCCGGCCAATGCCGAGGTGCGTGGCTGGCGGGCCAGCCTGGCCGCATTTTTCCAGGCCCGCGTTATTACCATGCTGTTTTTGGGATTTTCCGCCGGTTTGCCCCTGCTGTTGATTTTCAGCACGTTATCGCTGTGGCTGCGGGAAGCGGATGTCAGTCGCTCTGCGGTGACGTTTTTCAGCTGGGCAGCCCTGGGCTACTCGTTTAAATTTGTTTGGGCACCGTTGGTCGATGTCATGCCCTTGCCCGGGCTGAGTCGCTGGCTGGGACACCGTCGCGGCTGGCTGCTGCTGGCGCAGCTGATGATCATTCTGGCGATCTTACGATGGCCTCAATCGACCCGAAAATGCATCTGACCGGCATGGCGCTGGCAGCAGTATTGCTGGGGTTTTCCTCGGCTACCCAGGATATTGTGATCGACGCTTACCGGATCGAATCTGCCGAGCCGGAACTGCAGGCTTTGCTATCGGCCACGTATATTGCCGGTTACCGGATTGCGATGCTGGTGGCCGGTGCCGGCGGGCTCAAGCTGGCAGCCTATTTCGCGCGGCGCAAGAGGCTTATGTGTACAGCGCCTGGCAGCAGACCTATCTGTGCATGTCAGCGGTCATGCTGGTTGGAATAACCACTACACTGCTGATCCCCGAACCGCAAGTGAAACGCCGCCAGCTGGGATTTAAGCAGGCATCAGATTATCTGCGGTTTCTGCTGTTGTTTCTGTTTATTATCATACCCTTCGCAGGTACTTTTGTCAGTGCGAGCGGGGCGGTATGGCTGGCCGGTGCCGTTCATCAACTCACCGGCCTGGGCCAGCAATTCGGCGAATTTATCGGTGGCAGCGCCCGTTTTGCTGTTGCCCTCGGTGCGGCGGCAGTCGCTGCCCGAATCGGCGTACGACTGGGTATCGCGCCACGCGAGCGGCTGCGACAAACCTATGTTGAGCCGATTGCTGATTTTTGCAGCGTTACGGCAAAACCGCGTTTCTGATTCTGGCGCTGATTGCCTTGTATCGGATTTCGGATATTGTGCTTGGCGTGATTGCCAATGTGTTTTATTACGATCTCGGATTCACCAAAGATCAGATTGCCAATATCATCCAGACGTTTGGCCTGCTGATGACGCTGCTGGGCGGATTCTTTGGCGGTATGCTGGCGATGCGTTTTGGCGTGATGCGGATATTGTTTGTCGGTGCGCTGCTGGCCGCAGCGACCAATTTGCTGTTCGCTGCGCTGGCATTTATCGGTCCGGACATTAAAGCGTTAATGATTGTGGTAGCCGCTGATAATCTCAGCGCCGGCATTGCGAGTGCGGCCTTTGTGGCTTATTTATCATCCTTGACCAATATCTCGTTTACTGCTGTGCAGTATGCACTGTTCAGCTCGCTGATGACGCTGCTGCCTAAATTACTGGCCGGTTATTCCGGTTCCTGGGTCGATCATATCGGTTATATGCCGTTTTTTATTATTACCACTTTGCTGGGGCTGCCGGTGCTGCTGCTGGTGTATCTGGCGGCTCGCTATACCAAAGTGCAGCACCCCAAAACGCTATAGGTAGGGTGGACAGCTTTAGCGGTATTCATAATCCATGATCAGCGGAGCATGATCGGAAAAGCGCTCATCCTTATAAATAGCGACACTTGTTGCTGTGGCGGCGATGGCCGGGGTGGTAATCTGATAATCAATCCGCCAGCCGACATTCTTGGCCCAGGCCTGGCCCCGGTTCGACCACCAGGTGTATTGTTCCGGACTCGGTTCAACCGCACGAAAAGCGTCAACTAGGCCGGTTTCACTGAATAGACGATCAAGCCAGGCGCGTTCCTCGGGTAAAAAACCGGAGTTTTTCTGATTGCCGCGCCAGTTTTTCAGATCAATTTCTTTATGCGCGATATTCCAGTCACCACAGATGATCAACTCTCGGCCCTGCGCTTTTTGCGCTTGTAAATGCGGCATTAAGCGATCCATGAGTTGATACTTAAAGGCTTGACGTTCTTCTTTGGAGGAACCCGAAGGCAGATAAAGCGACACCACGCTGAGCGCGCCGTAACGGGCTTCCAGCCAGCGGCCTTCGCTGTCCATATCCGGCCAGCCCAGCCCGTAATGAACCTGCTCGGGTTGCTGACGGCAATACAGTGCCACCCCGCTGTAACCGGGTTTTTCAGCGCTATGGTAGTAGCAATGATAGCCCTGTGGAAAGTAAACGATATCATCCAGTTGCGGTAATTGCGCTTTGGTTTCCTGGATGCAGACAATATCGGCATTCTGCTGTGCCAGCCAGCTGAAAAAACCTTTCCGGGCGGCGGAGCGAATACCATTAGCGTTGAGAGTGATGATACGCACGATAGTGTTATTTGATGTCCAAAAAAAGAGTTGACGTAATTCCGATTTTTTTAGGCTGCCAAGGCAGCTTTCAGGCATGAAACTTCAGGTATAAAAAATGTTGCAACGAACAAATACGGTTTTGCTGGTTATTGATATACAAGGCAATCTGGCGCACGCCATGCCTGATAAAGAAAATCTGTTCAGGAATGTGCAAACCCTGCTGCGAGGGGGGCAGATGTTGGACATTCCTGTTCTCTGGGTAGAGCAGAATCCCCGCGGGCTGGGGCCGACAATCCCTGAGATTGCGGCTAGTTTACCCGGTCTGCAAGCGATCAGTAAAATGAGCTTCAGCAGCTGCCGGAATGAGCATTTCATGCAGGCGCTGACAGCACTTGATCGAAAACAGATCCTGATTACCGGTATTGAAACCCATATCTGTGTTTATCAGACGGCGGTGGAACTGGTGGCCGCAGGGTACGAGGTCCAGCTTGTCACGGATGCTGTCGCGTCCAGAAATCCGCAGAATAAAACCATCGGCCTGCAGCGGATGAAAGACGCGGGTGCCAGCTGGACCAGTGTCGAAACCGCTTTATTCGAGCTGCTCGGGACAGCGGAAGATGAGCGGTTCCGGGATATTCTCAAACTGGTCAAGTAAGCAGCGGTTCAGTCCGGTTTGTCAGGCCGCTAAAGACTGCCGGCGTGCTTTTACCGCACATTAATATGTGACATGCAATAAGATTCATTAGCATGGCCCAACATGCTGACTAATCGTGATCTAACAGCAGTGTCAGGCTACGCGACATGTATGCTTTCTGGTGTCAATGCACGCCCGACGGCGTCAGCGGCTCGGCCAGGGCATCGTCCGGTCGGCTGTTGATCATGTCGGTTAATTCCTGACGCAGAGCGCGGGCGGCGGGATCGTCCCAGAGGTTTTGCGTTTCCCAGGGATCGTTATGGAGATCATATAGCTCGCCGGCACCGCTGTTGGCTTCCAGCGTCAGTTTATGCTGCCGGGTACGTACTACTCTGAGTTTTAAATCCAGACCCCAGTGGGCGGGATTCAGATCCCATTCGCCATAGGCAAAATCGCGTGTGGCATCGGCGGTTTCCAGCAGCGGGCGCAGGCTTTGATAATGCATGGGCTGCTCGGGCGTAACACCGGCGTAGTCCAGAAACGTCGGGGCCAGATCGGCATTGGCGATGGGATCAGCGACCACTTTGCCGGTCGCGACGCCCGGTCCTCTGGCGATCATGCCAACCCGCAACAGGCCTTCATAGAACATCGGCCCTTTTAACATCATGCCGTGATCGCCCAGCCAGTCGCCATGGTCGGAGGTGAACACCACCAGGGTATTGTCGGCCAGTCCGGCGTCCTCCAGCGCATTCAGCAGACGGCCAACATTGTGATCAATCAGCGCGACCATGCCGTAATAATTGGCGATGGTGTGGCGCAGTTGCAGTTCGCTGTCATTGTAGCTGCGGGCGCGGCCATTGCGGCGCGGCAGACGGGTCAGCGACAAGTTGTGATCGCGCATGGCGTCGTCCAGTTCAGGATCGACCGATTTATCCTCGATATAGGCCCGATGCCACCAGGGACGGCGATCCAGCTCGCGTTCTCGCACCGGCGGCAGATCGACCGCATCCGGGTGGTGCAGGCGTGACCAGGGTTCCGGGCAGTCAAACGGCATATGCGGATCGGAAAACGAGGCCCACAGGCAAAACGGCTGCTCACGTTGGGTTTGGAGGTAATCAATCGTGCGGTCAGCAACCCAGCTTGAATGATGCCAGGCGACCGGCAGGGCGGAATTCCAGGTCTGCAGCGCGCCGACATCCGGCGGCAGTTTTTGCGCGTACTGTTGCAGGCGTTCACCGCTGGGATCATTGCGCCGCAGCCAGCGTTCATAGTGTAGTCCTTTGGGAGCGCTGGCCATTTCCATCAACTCGTGGCCGAGTACCACCAGCTCGGTATGCTGAAATCCCATATACGGGCCATACCAGTCATCCGGGTAAGTACGGGAGCTGAGATGGCATTCCGGCGTGCCGGTGGCCTGAAAGGTGTTGTACGAGGAAAAATGCGCTTTGCCGATAAACGCAGTGTCGTAGCCGGCGCGGGCCAACTGGCCGGCAAATCCGGCTTCACCGGTGGCAGGTGGCAGATCAATGCCATTGTCGATCACGCCATGCGTGCGCGGGTAGAGACCGGTCAGCATACTGGCGCGGGCCGGCTGGCACATGGCGCTAGGCGTGATGCAGGCGCTGAAGCGGGTGCCGGTGGCAGCCAGTTGATCCAGATGCGGGGTTTTGAGCTGACGGCCTTCGAAACCGAAACAGTCGCCGCGATGTTGATCAGAAGTAATGAACAGGATATTGGGACGCTGACTCATAGTGGTGTTATCCGTTTTTTTATTGCGTGGCTGAAGATGGTGGTTTTGTGCTGGCCGCGTAGGCTAGCGGGATTGAGCGGGTTTGCTATAGTGATAAGTATAAGCAGAGCCGCAAAAGTTTTCCGGCGAAAATTCTCCGGTGCTCCTGTTTGTCGGGTTGCCGGTGACTATTTTTGCATTTGACCACCATCACTTTACAGTCCAGAACTTAACGCCCAGAACCTATAATTATGAGCCAAACACCTATCATCACCTGCATTGAGCTGATCGCCTTCGAAATTCAACTGCCCAATCTGGCCAGCGATCCCAGTGGCCTGAGTTTGCATTACCATCCAGGGCCGGGTTTGCCACAGTTGCGCTTTGGGGTGCGTATCCTCACCGACAGCGGCCTGGTCGGCGAATATATCCCGCCGCGTGGTCGCGCCAAAGTCATTATGGCGGCCTGCGAAGCCTTGGCTTATGGCCTGATCGGCAAGCCGGCGCTTGCCCGCGAGCAACATTATCTGTCCATGCGACGGGCGACCAAACACATCGGCGAGGTGGGTATCGGCCCGCTCGATATTGCGTTATGGGATCTGGCCGGAAAATATCAGAACGTCTCGATCAGTCAGTTGCTGGGCGGTAATCGCAGCCGCCTGCCGACCTATGCCAGCACTCTGCATGGCGACAGTGAAAAAGGTGGGCTGTCCAGCCCCGAGGCTTATGCGGATTATGCCGAGCAGTGTCTGGAGCTGGGCTATCCGGCGTATAAAGTCCACGGCTGGAGCGATGGCAATGTGGTGCGGGAATCCGCTGTGCTGCGTACCGTAGCGCAACGGGTCGGTGGCAAAATGGCGCTGATGTACGATGCGTCCTGTTATATGCGCAGTCTGGCGGATGCTATCGCGGTAGGACGGGTCTGCGATGAGTACGGTTATTACTGGTATGAAGATCCCTACGCCGACGGCGGGATTTCCATGCACGGCCACCGCAAACTCAAGGAATTTGTCAAAACCCCGCTCCTGATCGGTGAACATATTCGCAACCCCGAAACCATGACTGATATGCTGCTGCAGGGGGCCAGTGACTTCTGCCGCGTTGATCCTGATTACGATGGCGGCCTTACCGGCTGCTATAAAGCGGCTATTGCGGCCGAGGCGCTGGGCATGGATGTCGAAGTGCACTCTTGCGGCCCGGCGATGCGGCAACTGATGGCTGCTTTGACCCGCAGCAATTTCTACGAGCTGAATCTGGTGCATCCCGCACAGGCAATGCCTGGAATCTGCCGGTGTATGGTGAAGGCTATAGCGATGAACTGGACGCTATCGGCGCGGACGGCTGCGTACCGGTGCCGGACGGGCCTGGACTCGGCGTCAGTTATGACTGGGCAGCCGTGGAACGGCAGCAGGTTGCCAAGCGGGTGATCAGCCGCTAAGTCAGCAAATTATCAACTGCGAGGACAACACATGTCTCAATCTATTGCGCTAAAACGACATTTTCTTGCCATCCCGCTCTGTGCCTTACTGGGCGGTCTGCTGGCAGCGCACTGACGCAGGCGGCCGAAGAGTTGAACGCACTGGTGTGGTGCGATCATACCGACCCGGAACTGCTGCAGCCGTTTGAGGAAAAATTCGATGTGCGGGTGAACGTCAAGGAATACGAAGGCACCGGCGTGGCCTTGAGTCTGCTGGAACAGTCCCGGCCAGGTGATTGGGATGTGTTTGTGGTGGACGGGGTCGATGTGCCGAGAGTGGTAACTGCCGGCTGGCTGGCGGAACTTGATCCCGCTGACCTCCCGCTGGACGATATATTTCCGGATCTGGCCAAAACAGAGGTGCATTTTATCGATGGTAAATTGTATGCGATGCCGGAAAAATTCGGCTACAACACGCTGTCCTACAATAATGCCAAGGTCGATCCTGCTGATATGCGCCAGACCGCTATCATTTGGGACGAGAAATACAAAGGCCGGATCGCCATTTACGATTACTATATTCCGGTCATCGGCATGGTGGCGATCGGTCTGGGCATGCAGCCTAATGAGGTGAATGCGGACAATCTGCCGCAGATCCGCGACCAGTTATTCCGCATGAAAGACCTGTCTGCCATGGTCGGCGGTGTGGTGTCAATTCAGACGGCCCTGGCGACCGGTGAGGTCGATATTATTGTTGGCGGCGGTGAGTGGGCCACTGCTGTGCTGCATGCCGAAAATCCGGCCATGGATTGGGTGCTGCCAGATGATGGCGGGGTGCGCTGGTCGCAATCTATCGGCGTATTTGCGCAGTCCGAGCGCAAAGAGCTCGCGACCGAATTCGTCAAGTATATTCTCAGCCCTGAAGGTCAGGCCAGACTGGCAACCTCATCCTGTTACTGGGCCATGCCGGCCAATCAGCAGGCAGCACTGAACGACGATCAGAAAGCTATTTTGCGTTGGGATGAACAGCCGGGTTTTCTGGCGCGTTCGTACCCTTATTTTATCCCCGATGAGGCACTGGACAGCCAGATGCTGGATGTGTGGACCGAGTTTCTGCAGCACTAAGAGTGGATTTATTCCGTGCTGAGCGGTTGGCGTAAAATCGGGCAGGGCGAGGGTGGCGCAGCCAGGACCGGCTGGTTATTCATTGCACCGGCAGCGCTGTGGACCATCGTCTTTTTTCTGCTGCCGCTGGCGATCATGGCGCTTTACAGTGTGTGGTCGCGGGCTGGCGGCAAACTGATCACAGACTTCACGCTGGCTAATTATGCGCAGTTTTTTGGCCGCGATTATATTCTCAAAGCACTGAGCAATTCGCTGGAAGTTACGCTGCTGACCACCCTGATCAGTCTGTTGCTGGCGTACCCGCTGGCCTATATTCTGGCCTACCGGGTGCCGCCACGCTGGCAACGACTGGCCTTGCTGTTGGCGATCCTGCCGTTCTGGACCTCCTATGTCGTGCGTTCCTACAGTTGGCTGCTGGTGCTGTCGGAAGGCGGTATTATCAGCCAGACCTTGCTGACGCTGGGCCTGATCGAACAGCCGCTCTCGCTGGCCAATAACCGGGGCGCAACTATAATTGGCTTTGTGCATTTTTTTACCATGCTCTTAACCCTCACCATTTTCGCCAACCTGAAGCAGATTTCGCCGAATTACCGTCGTGCCGCCTATGATCTGGGGGCTTCACGGCTGCAGACGTTTCTTTATGTTACGTTGCCGCTGAGTCTGCCGGGTGTGATGGTAGGGGCGTTTTTAACCTTCGTATTGGCTATGGGCGACTACATCACACCGCAAATACTCGGCGGTAACCGCGAACTTTTGATGCCGCAGGTGATTATGCTGCAGATTGAACGGCGGGCAGATTTCCCGCTCGCCTCGGCCATGAGTATGGTGCTGATGGGCGTAGTCAGTATGGCTTTTCTGCTGAGCGCCCGCTGGCTGAAAATGGAGCGGGCATGAAACTGCTGGCGACCTTGCGCTTACTGCCGGCTGCCGGCTATGTAGTGTTGCTTTATGTGTTTATCCTGTTGCCGGTCGCGGTACTGGTATTGTTTTCGTTCCAGGATGGTCGCCTGCCGGTGCCGCCCTTGCGCGGTCTGACGCTGCGCTGGTATGAGCAGGTACTGACTGATCCACGGTTACTGGAGGCGCTGTGGAACTCCGTTGCGGTCGCCATGCTGTCCGCCGCTGTGGCGACTGTACTGGGGTTTCTGGCCGCTTATGGGCTGGCCCGTCATGCCCCCGCTGGGGCAACACTGATGCGTTGGTTGTTGATGCTGCCGCTGAGCGTGTCTTATCTGATCATTGGCATGGGTTTGCTGATTTTCATGAATACGGTAGGACTGCCGAAGTCCTTATGGGCGGTCGGGATCGGTCATGTCGTGATCAATCTGCCGCTGGCTTTTGCCATTCTGTACAGTCAGATGGGCGCACATCAGGCCACTCTGGAACGGGCCGCACGCGATCTGGGCGCGCTCGAATGGCAGGTGCTGCTGCTGATCACCGTGCCGCTGCTCTGGCCGGCGTTGCTGGCGGCATTTTTCCTGTCGGTCACGTTATCCTGGGATGAATTCATTATCGCTTTTCTGGTGACACGCTTCGAGGTGACCTTGCCGGTCGAAATCTGGAGCCTGTTGCGCAGTGGCCTGAATCCCGCCACAAACGCAGTCGGCACCCTGGTTTTCGGCGTGTCGATGGCCGCCGTACTGGTGTTGGAATTGCTTCTTATGGCACGACGTCGGTATACCTCATGACCGCTGCGCTTTCGATCCAGGCTATCGGCAAATCCTATGGTGCGACTACCGCGCTGCATAGCATCGAACTGCAGATTGCAGCGGGCCAGTACACGGTGCTGCTGGGTCCGTCAGGTAGCGGCAAGACGACCTTGCTGTCGATACTCGGCGGGTTTATCGCGCCGGACCGTGGCCGTGTCCTGCTGGGCGGGCAGGACATCACAACGCTTAAACCTGCCCGCCGACCAACCGCTACGGTGTTTCAGGACTATGCCTTGTTTCCGCATATGAATGTGGCTAATAACGTCGGTTTCGGTCTGGCGATGCGCGGTGTTGCACGGCGGCAACGACGCCATCAGGTGGAACAGGCTCTGGCACTGGTCGGACTGAGCGGTTTTGCCCGTCGCCGCATCCATGAACTGTCGGGCGGCCAGCGTCAACGTGTGGCTCTGGCGCGCGCTCTGGTGCTGGAACCGCAGGTGCTGCTGCTGGATGAACCCCTCGGCGCGCTGGACCTGAATCTGCGCCGGCAAATGCAGGATGAGCTGAAACAACTGCAGCAGCGACTGGGCACGATGTTTATTCATGTGACGCACGATCAGGACGAAGCGATGGCGCTGGCTGATTTGCTGGTTGTGATGCAGCAGGGCCGGGTCGAAGACGCGGGCACGCCGGAGCGGGTGTATTTACGTCCCGCTACCCGTTTCACCGCCATGTTCATGGGTGACAGCAATTTGCTGCCAGGCCAGGTATTGCGACAAGAAGGCGACCAGGTCAGGGTGGCTACCGCGCTGGGCGAGTTTATGCTGCATGGCAATGCAGCTGTGCACAGCACGGTTACGCTGGCTATCCGGCCCGAGCAACTGCACCTGACGCCGCCTGCGGAGGATGCCCTGGTGTTGGGAACCGCCCGACTGGGCGGACAGGCGTTTCACGGTACGCACCTGCGCTGTCATGTGCTGCCGCAGGCTGCCGACGCCAGCGAGCTGCTGGTATACCTGACACCGGGCTCGGCTGCACCCGGTCAGACCGTGACGCTTTACGCCAAACGCCGCGATCTGGTATTACTCACAGACTGAGAGCAATGTCATCTTGTCCCACAACGTTGCTGCGGCTCTTCTAATCAATCGAGACACACCACATCCATGCAAATCGCTACACCTGCCAGCTGGTTTACCACCGAAACCCGTGCCGACGATGTGACCTACATCTGCGAACCCTTCATCAAGGAATTCTATCGCTGCAATATCTGGCATGTGCGTGGCCGCGAACGCGATCTGTTAGTCGATAGCGGTATGGGCGTGGTCAGCCTGCGCCAGCAAATTCCGCTGCTGACCGAACGGCCGGTGCTGGCGGTTGCCAGTCATACCCACTTCGACCACATCGGCGGTCACCATGAATTCGACGAGCGGCTGGCACACCCGGCGGAAGCGGCTATTCTGGCGCAACCCACCGGTGCGGCAACCTGGCGGCAGAGTATGTCGATGACAGTATTTTTGACCGCTTGCCGCCGCAGCCGTACCGGTCTACTGAATACGCTGTCAAAGCGGCACCCGCGTCACGTCTGGTTGAGGATGGCGACGTCATTGATCTGGGCAACCGGCAGTTCACGGTGATTCATACGCCGGGCACTCACCCGGCGGGATTGCCCTGTGGGAAGCCAAAACCGGCATTTTATTCGCTGGCGATATCGTCTATGACGGGCCGTTGATCGAGGATTGCTACCATTCCAATCAAGAAGACTACATCGCCAGTATGGAACGTCTGCTTGAGTTACCTGTGAACATTGTGCATGGCGGTCATTTCGCCAGCTATGGGCGGGAACGGCACCGGCAAATCATTCGTGACTGGCTGCGCGGCAAAGGACGCCTGCCGGGTTGATTCGGGTTAATCTGGGTTAATCCGTTATAAAGCTGCATTCAGACACGGGCATGACGCTCTGACATACGATAAAGTCGCCTAGGGTTAGGCGGTTAACACAGTTTCGATCCCATACTCCGTATTTCACCCTGCCGGTGAGTTTGCGTGCGTTAATGCAGGCGGATTCGTCAGGCAGGCGAGATTGGCTCGTAGCCCATCACTACTTTTGCGGAGAACCCTTATGGTCGATACAGTAGAGCATTCCAGGCGCCGGCGTGCGGGTGGGCGAGAAGCACGGCGGGCGGCTCGCAGTCAGAGCGCCACCAGCAGTGTGGCCTATATCACACGCCAGATTCCGGTCTTTGAGGTGTTGAACGAGGAGGGTCTGGCCCTGATTGAGCACAACGCCGATACCATTCTGGAGGAGATCGGCATTGATTTTCGGGATGATCCCGACGCGCTGCAGCTGTGGCGCGACGCAGGCGCCGATGTGCAGGGCGAGCGGGTGCATTTTCCGCGCGGTCTGTGTCGCACTACCATTCAGCACTCGGCACCGGCAGAGTACACCCAGCATGCGCGCAATCCGGCACGTAGTGTCCGCATCGGTGGCAAGCATACGGTGTTTGTACCTGCTTACGGGTCACCGTTTATCCGTAATCTGGATGAAGGCCGTCGCTATGCGACCCTGAACGATTTCCAGAATTTCGTGAAGCTGGCGTACCTGACACCCTCTATTCACCATTCCGGCGGCACAGTCTGCGAACCGGTCGATATTCCGGTCAATAAGCGCCATCTGGATATGGTGTATGCGCATATGCGCTATTCCGACAAACCTTTTATGGGGTCGGTGACCGCGCCCGAGCGCGCCCAGGATACGGTGGAGTTGTGCAAAATCCTGTTTGGCGATGACTATATCGATCCGATCACCGGGCAGGAAAAAACCGTCACCACCAGCCTGATCAATGCTAACTCGCCGCTGGTATACGATGCCACCATGCTGGGCGCAGCGCGGGTTTATGCTCAAAACAATCAGGCTACTGTAATTTCGCCATTTATTCTGTCGGGTGCCATGTCGCCAGTGACGGTGGCTGGCACCTCGGCCCAGATTCTGGCTGAAGCGCTGGCCGGTATCGCCTTTACCCAACTGGTGCGACCCGGTGCGCCGGTTATTTTCGGTACCTTCGCCAGTTCGATTTCCATGCAGTCCGGCGCACCGACTTTCGGCTCCCCGGAACCGGCACTGGTGATGTATATCTGCGCGGCGCTGGCACGGCGACTGGGCGTGCCGTTTCGCAGTGGCGGCGGCTTGTGCGGATCGAAAATCTCTGATGCCCAGGCGGCCTATGAATCAGCCAGCACCCTGCAGACCGCTATGCTGGCCGGGGTCAATTTCATGCTGCATACGGCAGGCTGGCTGGAAGGCGGTCTGGCGATGGGTTATGAGAAATTCATTATGGATGCCGACCAGGCCGGTATGTTGCAGGTGATCATGGGCGGAGTGGATTTATCCGAGAATGGTCAGGCACTGGATGCGATTCGCGAAGTTGGGCCCGGCGCGCATTTTCTGGGCTGCGCTCATACCCAGGCGAATTTTGAATCGGCTTTTTACCGCTCCACAATTGCCGATAATAATTCGTTCGAGCAGTGGGAGGCCGAAGGTGGACTGGATGCCACCCGGCGCGCCAATAAAATCTGGAAGAAACAACTGGCCGAGTACCAGGCCCCGGCTATCGATCCGGCAGTGGATGAGGCCTTGCAGGCTTATATTGCCACGCGCAAGGCCGGCATGCCGGATGCCAGTTATTAAGCGCTGTTAGCCGGCTTTGCGGATCAGCATTTTCAGATGTTCACTGGATTCCTCCAACTGGAGGAATTCATGTCCGCCCCGATCACAAAACACCCGGAAGTCAATCGGGGCGTGGCGATCCGTTGCAATCACCTGCAGCACCGAACCGGCCTGCATCCGGGCCAGTTCGGCTTTGGCTTTGAGAATGGGCAAAGGACACTGCAGACCGCTGGTGTCCAGGACGCGATCAATCGACAGAGCGGTATTTTCATCCAGCATGACAGTTTTCATATCCCCTTAAAAACGGATAGCTGTTTAGTCTGTTGCCAGTGCTTAAAATTCCCCATGATCGATAACAGCAGTGGCTCAGCGTGTGGCTGCATACGCACGGGCTGCCGCGCCGAAAGCCTGAAACAATTTTACCGAGTCCGGATTCTGAGCGGCTTTGTACTCCGGGTGCCATTGCACGGCCAGAGCGAAATTCCGGGCATCTTTTACCCGAACGGCTTCAATAATGCCGTCTGGTGCCCAGCCTTCGGCTTCCAGACCCGGTGCCAGCCGGTCTATCCCTTGCCAGTGTAATGAGTTCACGCTGATTTCCGGTTTCCCCAGAATCTGCTGAAATTGCCCGTCCGGGCGCAGGCGAATAGTATGCTGCGGGCCGTACTGCACATCCAGCTCGGGGCTTTGCTGGCGGCGGTGGTCGAGCCGCTCCGGCAGGGTGTGCAAGGCCGGATGCAGAGTGCCGCCGAGTGCTACATTCAGTTCCTGGAAACCACGGCAGACCCCGAACAGGGGTAATTGCTGACTCAAAGCCTGTTCAATCAGGCGCAGGGTCAGGGCGTCACGGGCGGTGTCGTAAGGTTCATGCAGCGGGCTGGCTGCTTCGCCATAGTGACTTGGATGTACATTGGACAGGCTGCCGGTGAGAAACAGGCCATCCAGCCGTTGCAACAGACCGGCAATGTCCAGCACATCGGCCAGTGCCGGAATAATCAGCGGTGCGCAGCCACCCGCCTCAGCCAGCGCACGCAGATATTTATCACCGACGACATGGAACGGCTGTTCATTAATGGTTTTAAGATCGGCGCAGACGCCGATCAGGGGTGCAAGAGTGGACATGGCGGATACAATCCAGACAGGTTAGACAACAAACCGTACGATAAGGCAAGATCAGCCCAGGATGCAATGCCCGGCGCTGACACCGCAGCCTCTAAAACAGCTCCAGTTGCCGCATACCGCCGGTACTGGCAGGCTCCGCGAAATTGGAAACGGTAACGCCGAGCAGGCGTACTTTGCGTGTTCCGGCTTCGGTGCGGCGCAGCAATTCCGGCAGCCAGCGGTCGATATCCTGCAGTGTCAGCAAGGGTTGGGCGACCGTCTGGCTGCGGGTGACTTGTTGAAAATCATCATATTTGACCTTCAGGGTGACGGTGTAACCGCGCAATTGCTTGCGCTGCAGATTTTCCACTACGTCGGTGGCCAGTTGTTGCAGTTGCTGCAGCATCTCATCCACAGCATCCAGATCCCGTTCGAACGTGGTTTCCGAGCCCAGCGATTTATAAGGCCGCTCGCTGACCACCGGTCGTGCATCGAGGCCGCGCGCGATATGGTAAAAATGCTGGCCAACTTTGCCGAAGGTTTGCAGTAGCCGTTCCAGCGGCCAGTTTTTCAAATCTGCTCCGGTATGAATGCCCAGCTGCTGCATTTTGGCTTCGGTTTTTTTACCGATACCGTGGAATTTGCCGATTGGCAGTTGTTCCACAAAGGCCGGGCCCTGGTCGGGTGTAATCAGATAAAAGCCGTTCGGTTTATTGACCTCGGAGGCAAGCTTGGCCAGAAATTTATTATAGGAAACACCGGCTGATGCGCTGAGCCGGGTTTCCTGCTGAATAGCCTGCTGGATGTCCTGGGCGATCAGACTGGCTGAATTATGCAGCAGTGTGCTGTCAGTCACATCCAGATACGCTTCGTCCAGCGACAGGGGTTCGACCTGCTCGGTATAGCGTTGAAAGATGGCTCTGATCTGGCGTGAAATCTGCCGATAGACCTCGAACCGGGGGCGCAGGAATACCGCGTGCGGGCATAAGCGTCGGGCGGTGGCGGCCGGCATGGCGGAATGGATGCCGAATTGGCGTGCTTCATAACTGGCGGTCGCCACAACTCCGCGTTTGTCCGGCGCGCCGCCGACAATAACCGGCTTGCCGCGCAACTCGGGCCGGTCACGCTGTTCCACTGCGGCATAGAACGCATCCATGTCGATATGAACGATTTTGCGCGCGGTATTCACGGTGTGTCGGGCGTGTAGCGATAAAAAGTGACTGGGTAAGGTGTGCTGTTTCGCAGCTGCGTTTTATATCATAAGCGCATAATTTTGCATCATTTACAGCAGTTATTCCTGCGCCCGGTAGGTCATTCCCGTGCTGGCGGGAATTTGGAAAGTTGTAAGGCCCAACAGAGTATTGTAAGCCTATCTAACCCCGGATATTAAAGATCCGCTGTATACACCCGTTCCAGTTTCTGTTTCAGCGCGGCAAGATTGACTGGCTTGGCCAGATACGCATCCATGCCGGCTTCCAGACAGCGCTGTTCATCGCCTTTCAAGGCATTGGCTGTCATGGCGATAATAGGCACCCGGCTACTGTCATTGGGGAGGGCCCGGATAGCCCGGGTTGCTTCAAAACCATCCATTTCCGGCATTTGTATATCCATCAGTACCACATCGTATGGTACTGCCCGGATCGCTTCCAGCGCTTCGAGACCGTTGCCAGCCATGTCAGCCCGATGGCCCAGGCGTTTCAGTAGAGCCATGGCGACCTGTTGATTAACCGGATTATCTTCGGCTACCAGGATACGCAGACTGGGTTCGTTAGCCGCTTGTTTTGCGCTGGCAGCGTCGGTGTCAGGGTCGCGGCTGAGCAGCGGCAAATCCAGTTGCCGGGACTTGACCACCGTATTGTATAACACGCCCGCCCGCACCGGCTGCAATAACCAGCTGATGTTGCCGTAGCGGACAAAATGCTGGTCTGTCGGCGCTTGCGATACTAACAGCAGAACAGGCATATCCTGCCAGCGTGGTTCGGCGCGCAAGGCCTGCAAAAAGGCTTCTTCAAAGCGTCGGCCACAGTCCAGCAGGATAAAATCCGGCGCGGTCTTGCTATCGCGCAGCCAGTCCAGTGCGGTCGTGCTGTCGTCCAGACTGGTAAAATCAATGCCCCAGGTGCGCAGTGTTCGTTCCATAATAGTTCGGCTTAAACTGGGGCGGCCGATCATCAGGGCGTGCAGCGCGTGTGCGGCCAGACCTTTGTGCAGACGGACCAGCCGTCGCTCGGTAACGATGTGCAGGGGAATTTCAAACCAGAACACGCTGCCCTGGCCCGGTGTGCTGTCGACACCTATCGTACCTTCCATCAATTCAACCAGACGTTTGCTGATGGCAAGCCCAAGGCCTGTACCGCCATAACGCCTCGAATTGGAGGAATCCAGTTGTGAAAACCGCTCGAACAGACTGTTTTTTACGTTCAGATCGATACCGATACCCGTATCCTGGACGGCGAAACGCAGTTTGGGATGGGTCTGCGTTCCGGTTCGTGACACGTCCACCAGGATCCAGCCCCGTTCGGTGAATTTGACCGCATTGCCGACCAGATTCATCAGGACTTGGCGAATTCGTCCAGGATCGCCCCGGCAAATGCAGTCCAGTTCGCTGGGCACATAATACGCCAGCTCCAGCCCGGTGTGATGTGCTCGCGGCCAGAGCAGCTCGGTGACGCCTTCGACCAGTATGGACAGCTCAAAATCGCTTTCTTCCAGCGTCAGTTGCTCGGCTTCAAGTTTGGAGAAATCCAGCACATCGTTAATGATATTCAGCAGCGCCCGGCCCGAGTCGCGAATCGTATTGGCATGGCGTTGCTGTTCGGGCGTCAGTTCGGTGTCCAGTAACATGCCGGTCATACCGATGACGCCATTCATGGGCGTGCGTATCTCGTGACTCATGACCGATAGAAATTCTGATTTGGCCTGATTGGCGCGGTCAGCCTCTTCTTTCGCTTGCAGCAGTTCTTGTTCCATGTCGTGCCGGGCTTTGAGGCTGCCCATGAAGGTATTGAACCAACGTACCAGTTCGGTGATTTCGTTGTTACCGCGAACCGGCAGCCGGGTATCCAGATCAAGTTGATGGTCCTGATAGCGTTGAAAGCTGTGCGTGATCTGGCGGATGGGTTGCACGACGGCGCGCGATAGGGCCAGTGCGGCCAGGATAATAAGCACCAGACAGGCTGCGATTACGGCCGCCGTGACCATTGCAATCAGGCGACTTTGAGCCATCAGCGTGTGTTCCGGCACCACACTGAGTATCTGCCAGCCATTGCGCAGGGAAGAAATTTGATGGGCAGCAACTTTCTGGCCGTCCAGCCAGAGCGGGGTGTGACTCTGCTGTACTTGCCGCAGTGCCAGTTCCGAGGCTTGTCCGATGAGGTCCCGGTCGGGGTGGTAAAGCAGCTGGCCGTGCTGATCGATGACCAGCAGGAAATAATCGCTGTTCTGCATCTTGGGCTGTAACAGTGTATGCAGATAATGCTTATTGAAATTAACGACCAGCAAGGCAATCGGCTCGGCTTGCTGCGTGCCGGGGTTAACGGTGTGTAGCACTTGGGAGACCGCCAGTACCTGCTGTTCACTGGACGCGCTGTTGATCTGTGCATTGATGCCGCCCCAATACACTGGCTGCTCGCTGACCAGGGCGCTATCGAGCAGGTGTTGTTGCACATCTGTGCGAATAGCTGTTGTTTGCAAGGGCTCGCCGACATGAAAATGCGGGCCGTCCAGGACGAAAACGTCGACCGAGACGATGTCTTGCAAATGCTTGTAATCAAGCAGAATGTGATTCATTTCATCCGTGATGGCGCGCACTCTGTGCGGATCGGGCTGCGCTGCTTCGCGAGCAAACATAGGCGTCAGCTGGTCGAATTTAGCCATCAGGGTTTCGACTTGTGCCAACTGGACAGTCAGAACTTCGGCTTCCTTGCTGGCGATGTCGTGGGCAAAGCCTTCCGCCTGCTCCTGCAAAGCCGAGGACGCAACCCAGTATGACACGCCGCCGGTGAGCAATAATGGCAGGATGCTTAGCAGCAGCAAATAGACAATGAACTTGGCAACGATACTGTGCCGAAGATTGTGCGCAGTGGTGGCGGCAGTCATAGCAAGCTGAGAGGTGTCATCATAAAGCGGTCTTGGTCATTGATGTATTTTCGCGGGCTCGACGCTCATGAGCGGGGGCGGCTGACTGCATTGTGATGATGTCCTACCTGGGGCCACTGTAGAGATAAGTTTATCTAATCCGCATCATTCTATCGTTTTAAAATGATTTTAAACATTACTGCGTTGACCGGCAGGGTGATTCTCCCGCATTCTTTCCCCCCGCAATGAACCCTGTGAGGATTTATCAATGAGCGCGACTGTATCGCCTGCTGTGAAGGCATTAACCTTCGATGTGTTCGGAACTGTTGTTGATTGGCGCGGCAGTATTATCCGCGAACTGGGTAGCTGGGGTCAAAACAAAGGGCTGAGTACCGACTGGGCAGCTTTCGCCGATGCCTGGCGGGCGCTGTATCAACCGACCATGGAGCGGGTGCGTAGCGGCGAATTGCCGTGGACCAAGCTGGATGTGCTGCATCGCATGAATCTGGATCAGCTGCTGGAGCGGTTTGGTCTGACCGGTCTCAGTGCGGCAGAACTGGATCATATTAACCGGGTCTGGCATCGGCTCGATCCGTGGCCGGACGTGGTGGCGGGCTTAACCCGCCTGAAAAGCCGCTATATTATTGCGCCGCTATCGAATGGCAATGTCGCGCTGATCGTTAACATGGCGAAACGGGCCGGGCTGCCCTGGGATCTGGTGCTGGGGGCAGAGGTTGCGCGTCATTATAAACCGCAGCCGGGTGCGTATCTGAGCGCTGTCGATTTACTGGGGCTGGCACCCGAGCAGGTTATGATGGTGGCCGCGCATAATAGTGATCTGGTCGCTGCGGCGGAGTGCGGTTTGCGTACGGCATTCGTTGCCCGACCAACCGAGTACGGGCCTGAACAACAAACTGATTTGCGGGCCGAGCACACGTTTGATCTGGTGGCGACAGACTTTCTGCAACTGGCGGATCAGCTCGGGTGCTGAAAACGGGTTTTCTGCTAGCGGTTTTATTATATCCGCAGCTTGTTGCTGCAGCGTTGCCGCAACGTATTGTGTCGCTGAACCTCTGTACCGATCAATGGCTGCTGTTACTGGCTGAACGCAACCGCATCGCCTCGCTGACCTGGCTCAGTGCCGATCCGGAAGAATCGCCGTTGGCTGCCGAGGCGCAGGGCATCACGCTGAATTATGGTCAGGCTGAAGATGTTATCCCGCTGCGGCCGGATCTGATTCTGGCGGGGACGTACACCGCCCGTTTTACCGTCGATTTATTGCAGCAGCGCGGCTATCAGGTGGCGTCGATCGCCCCGGCCAACAGTCTGCAGCAATTACGGGACGGTCTACGTGAAGTGGCCGTGCTGCTGGGCGCACAGCAGCGTGCCGAGCAGTTACTGACAGCATTCGATAAAGACCTGGCAGCACTTGCACCAACGGTCAGTACTGCTGCAGTCTGGCCGCAGGCCATCCTTTACGCGGGTAAGGGGTTTGCCGCCGGTGCGCATTCCATCGGCTCTGATCTGTTAACGGCGGTCGGTCTGCGCAATCAGGCAGCGGCGCTGGGGGTGGAGTACAGCGCCTACATTGATCTCGAAACGCTGCTTAGCCAGCCACCGGATCTGCTGGTTATCAGCCGCTATCATCCGCAGGCGGCGTCGCTGGCAACCCGTTATCTGTCACACCCCGTGCTTCGCTATGGTCTGCGTGATCGCTTGATCATCGAATTACCGGCCCGCCTGCTGTCTTGTACACCGAGTGCATTATTGCGTGCTGCCCGGCGCTTGCGGGATGCCCGTGAGCAGATTCTGGACAATATGCTGTGAGCGCACTGCGACTCAATCTGCTACTCATCGGTCTGTTGCTGGCAGCCAGCGTGCTGTCGCTGCTGATCGGGCGGGGCGGGTCGCTGGCGTTATGGACTTTATGGGTAGACGATCCGGTCAGCGCCAGTGTGATTCTGTGGCAGTTGCGCCTGCCGCGATTGTTGCTGGCTATTCTGGTGGGCGCGAGCCTGGGCCTGAGCGGTGCAGTTCTGCAAGGTTTGTTGCGCAATCCGCTGGCCGAACCCAGTCTGCTGGGAACATCCAGCGGCGCGGCGCTGGGGGCCGTGGTGGTGTTTTATTTTGGTCTGGGTGGTGCGCTGGCTTTGCCTTTGGGGGGCATGCTTGGCGCGCTGGCCGCGCTGGGACTGATTTATGTGCTGGCGGGCCGCCGGCCGGATACCTTGACCATTATCCTGGCCGGGGTAGCGATTAATGCGTTCACCAGCGCGCTTACTTCGCTGGCACTTAATCTCGCGCCCAACCCTTACGCGGCCCTGGAAATTGTGTTCTGGCTGTTGGGCTCGCTGGCGGATCGTGGTCTGGATCAGGTCTGGCTGGCCTTGCCGCCAATGCTGCTGGGGTGGTTATTGCTGGGTAGTTGCGCGCGGGCGCTGGATGCACTGACGCTGGGTGAAGATACGGCTCACAGCCTGGGTTTTCATGCCGGCTGGGTGCAATTGCGGGCCATTAGCGGCACCGCGCTGGCGGTGGGCGCAGCGGTTGCAGTGACCGGCGTTATTGGTTTTGTCGGGCTGGTCGTGCCGCATCTATTGCGACCCTGGGTGCGGCATCGACCGGGCCGGTTATTAGTACCCAGCAGTCTGGGCGGTGCCGCATTGCTGACGGCAGCGGACTGCCTGACACGCTGGCTGGCACCGGGGCCGGAATTGCATCTGGGGGTCGTGACCGCATTGCTGGGCGCGCCGTTTTTTCTGTATTTGCTGATGCAACAGCGCACGAGAGTGGTATAGCGATGCTGCAGGTGCAGGATTTGCAGGTTTCGCTGGGCCGGCGGGTGGTTATACAGCGCCTGGGGTTTAGCCTGGTGCCTGGCCAGCTGGTGGGTCTGATCGGCCCGAACGGGGCTGGCAAAACAACCCTGCTGCGGGCGCTGGTGCAATTGCTGGACTATGCCGGTGTGGTGCGTTTGCAGGGCGAAGATGCCCGTCGTCTGGGCCAGCGCGAACGGGCGCAGCGACTGGCTTATCTGGCGCAGGGGCACAGTGCGCACTGGACGTTGCCGGTGCCGGAGGTAGTGGCCTTGGGCCGCCTGCCGCATCGGCGCGGATTTTCCAGCCGCCTGTCCGGACAGGATCAGCAGGCTATCGAGCGAGCACTGCACGCGGCGGATTGTGTGGAATTCGTCGATCGACGCATTGACCAATTGTCCGGTGGTGAGCGGGCACGGGTTATGCTGGCTCGTGCGCTGGCGGTGGAAGCGCCGGTTTTGCTCTGCGATGAGCCGGTTGCCAGTCTGGACCCGTATCATCAATTGCATATTATGGCGATGTTGCGCCGTCATGCCGAGGCCGGGGCGGTGGTGGTGTGTGTATTGCACGATCTGACCTGGGCCGGGCGATTCTGTCATCGTTTATTGTTATTGCACGAAGGGAATTTAGTTGCTGATGGTGGCGCTGCCCAGGTCTTGAGTCCCGAAAACCTGGCGCGGGTGTATCAGATCAGCGCAATCACCGGTGTGCATGCCGACGATTGCTATTTATTGCCGTGGCAGTGTTTGGCCGCAAAGTAGCGTCTGGCTGCAGGATTAGCGTATAGGCCGACCTGCACGGGCATGCCGGGATGGCTATAAAACAGCGCTGGATCAGGGGGCTACCAGGCCCAGCAGTTTTTCGATAAACCGTTCGGCATCATGGGTATGCAACAAGTCCTTGACCTGGGTCTGCAAAGGTATGCACTCGCTTTGCGTGATGACTTGTTTGACTTCCAGTAAATTGGCGGGATGCATGCTGAATTCGGTCAGGCCCAGTCCGAGCAATAATTTGGTATAGCGCGGCTCGCCCGCCATCTCGCCACACAGACTGACCGGAATGCCAACCTCCCGGCCTGCGCGGATTGTCATATGAATAAGCTGCAGGACTGCCGGATGGAGCGGATCGTAGAGATAATTGACCTCATCGTCGATGCGGTCGATGGCCAGCGCGTACTGGATTAAATCATTGGTACCAATGGATAAAAAATCCAGCTGGCGGGCAAACAGCGGGGCACAGACGGCGGCGGCCGGGACTTCTATCATGCCGCCGACCGGCAACTGTTCGTCGAAAGGCAGCCCCTGTTCGCGCAGCTCCTGTTTAAGTTCGGCGATCAGTAATTGTGTTTGCTGTACTTCCTGAATGGACGAGAGCATTGGCAGCATCAGCCGCAAACGCCCGTAGTGCGAAGCGCGCAGGATAGCCCGTAATTGCGGGCGGAATAAATCGGGTTCGCGCAGGCAGAGCCGGATTGCCCGCAGGCCCAGGGCCGGATTGTTAGCCAGAGGGGCATCGGTCCGCCCGCCATCGACTTGTTTATCGGCACCCAGATCCAGTGTGCGAATAGTGATCGGTCGCTGCTCCATGGCGCGGATTACATCCAGAAAGACCGCCAGTTGTTCCTCTTCGCCTGGCGGTTCAGCGCGGTTCATGTATAAAAACTCGGTGCGATACAGGCCCACCCCGTCAGCACTGACCCGCAGGGCGGCTGTGGCGTCTTCCAGCAATTCGATATTGGCGTGCAGTGCAATCCGGGTACCATCGCGGGTAAGCGCTGGCTGGTGACTGAAAGCCGTCAGGGCGTGGCGGCGCTGCTGTTCCTGTTGTTGCCGGGCGCGGTAAAAATCCAGCGAGAGCTCATCCAGCCCGGCCAGCACCACACCCCGCACCCCGTCTACCACGACTATTTCATCATCGCGCAGATAACGCCGCACCTGACGGGCACCGACGATGGCCGGAATTTCCAGGCTGCGGGCCAGAATGGCGGTATGTGACAGCGGGCCGCCGTATTCGGTTACAAAGGCCAGCACGCCCTGGTTTTGCATCAGGATAGTGTCAGCCGGGGTCAGATCGTCAGCGATAACGATGCGCTTGGCGAAACGCGGCAGTGACAGATCACCGACCGGGTTTTCAGCACCCGCCAGCAGAATACGGTGAATCCGCGCCACCACATGATCGACATCGTCTTTGCGGGTGCGCAGATATTCATCATCCATGTCTTCGAAGACCTGCACAATCCGGTCACGCTGGATTTTCAGCGCCCATTCTGCGTTGCAGCGCTGACTGCGAATGATCTCCAGTGGCGCTTTTGCCAGCAGAGAGTCATTCAGCATCAGCAAGTGGGTATCGATAAAGGCGGCGACATCAGTGGGGGAGGCGGCTGGAATACGTTCCCGGATAGCGCGCAGTTCGGCTCGGGCCAGTTCCAGCCCGGTGCGGTAGCGCTCGATTTCTGCGTCGAGTTGTGCGGCTTGCAGTTCGTACTCGACAATTTCAGTCTGCGCCCGCTGCAGGCGATAAACCCGCCCGATTGCGTAGCCTCGTGAAACGCCGATGCCATGAATCGCCAGGCTTGCCATAGCTAGGGTTGATGGGTGATCGAACAGCCGTGAGGCCGGCGCAGTGCCGTTCCTGTCGGCTGATGCAAGCTGCTGGCGGAGCTGGCTGATGGGACGTGCCTTGCCACCCGTTGCGCTGTTTGGTGGTAAGCGGCGGTTTTTGCGTTGCGCCGGCTGCACGTCCCTAGCATGCTGTTATTCCTCCTCGTCAAACCGGCGCTGGATCAGGGCCTCGAGTTGTTCCAGTGCCTGTTCGGCATCATTGCCGTGCGCGATAAGGCGCAATTGGGTGCCTTTGGCAGCCGCCAGCATCAGCACACCCATGATGCTTTTGGCATTGACCTGGCGCTCGTCTTTAATCAGCGTGATCTCACAGCCAAACCGGGCGGCCACGCCGACCAGCTTGGCTGCGGCACGGGCGTGCAGGCCAAGTCGATTGATGATAGTGACTTCGCGTATCAACACGCTGTTACTTCTCCAACAAAAGAGTAATCATGAACCCAGCTCACGATGACGGGTTTTTACATTCGAACGCAAGCCGCTGAAGTGTTCTGCCAGTTCAGCCGCGACGAAAACCGAACGGTGTTGACCGCCGGTACAGCCGATAGCGACAGTGAGATAGCTGCGCGAGCCATCGTCGAAGCGGGGTATCCAGCGCTCCAGCATGAGTTTAAGGTCATCCAGCAACTGCAAAACGCTGTCCTGACCGAGCAAAAAATCGCGAACGGGTTTATCCAGTCCGGTCAGCAGACGTAATTTGCGATCCCAATGCGGGTTGGGCAAGCAGCGCACGTCAAAGACAAAATCCGCATCGGCAGGGACACCATGCTTATAGCCAAAGGACTCGAACAGCAGAATCAGACCGGTGGCCGCTTGAGTGTGCAGACGGCTGCGTACCAGATCGCGCAATTCATGCACATTGGTCTGGCTGGAATCAATCAGCATGGTGGCATGGGCGCTGATCGCCTGTAACAGGCGGCGCTCACGCTGAATCGCTTCCATCAGACTGCTGCCGTCCAGGCCCAGGGGATGCTTGCGCCGGGTTTCGTGATAGCGCTGTACCAACGCATCGTCAGTGGCTTGCAGAAACAGGATGTCGATAGTCAGACCCAGCTCTGTCAGGTCGGCCAGGACATCCGGAAAATCATCCAGCTGATCCAGAAAATTACGGGCGTCGATGCCCACCGCGATAGTGTTTGCGCTGAGTACATTGCGCTCGTGTGAGAGTACGGTTTCCGCGAACGGCTTGAGCAGCTGCAGGGGTAAATTATCCACGCAGTAATAGCCCAGATCCTCCAGGGTTTGCAAGGCGATGGTTTTACCGGAACCGGACAGGCCGCTGACAATGATCAGGCGCATAAACCCGTCTCCGGTATCCGCACTTTGGTGTGTTGTTGCTGCAGGCGTTGTTCCAGCACCGCCTGCGCGGTACCAAGATGCCGTTGCAGCAGTTCAGCACGCACCAAAACCGTCGCCGCTGCAGCCAGTTCGGGGGTATCGTGAGCCAGCCGCAGCTCGGGCAGTTCGAGGCCCAGAAGCGTGCGGTGGTAGCGGGGCGGCACAAGCTGTGGCGCGGTTTGCGGCAGCTGGTTTGTGCTGAGCCGCAGGACCAGATCCAGCCGTTGCCGAGACCGCAATGCCCGCCTGCCCAGGAGACTTTGTACATCAAGCAGGCCCAGCCCGCGGACGTGCAGCAAGCCGCGTAGCAGCGGGTCGCAGCTGCCTTCCAGTAATCCTTCCGGGGTACGCCTCAGCACAGGGGCATCATCACAAATCAGCGCATGTCCCTGCAGCAACAGCTGCCAGGCCAGACGGGATTTTCCGCAGCC
The DNA here is from genome assembly GCA_041396125.1 of Gammaproteobacteria bacterium. GTDB lineage: Bacteria > Pseudomonadota > Gammaproteobacteria > Competibacterales > Competibacteraceae > JAWKZG01. The sequence goes on from JAWKZG010000019.1 coordinate 77,193, forward strand.
ACTGGCACCCGTGATCAAGACCCCCAGGCCATAACAGCTGAGCAGAATCCCGTGTACGGTCTGGCAATCTGATGCGGTGGTACCGCTGTAGCGGGATGCCGACATATTTACAGGCCTGCTGCTGGCTGCCAGCTGGTGAGCTTTTCGTACAGCTGCTGGTCGGATGTTACTGCACGCAACTGTTCGCAAAAGAGCTTATCGTCGAACATTTCTGCCAGATAGGCGATGATCTTGAGGTGTTCGTCGGTGAAATGCTCGGGCACCAGCAGTGCAAACATGATATCCACCGGTTGCTGATCCATGGCATCAAAGTCGATACCCTGATCCAGTTTGAGCACAGCACCGATAGCATGATCACTGCCGGCCAGGCGGCCATGGGGCAGGGCAACACCATGCCCAAGGCCGGTACTGCCCAGGCGTTCACGGCCCAGCAAACTGTCAAAAATGGCGCGGGACGTGACCGCGGGCTCAGCATCGGCGATCAGATCGCCCAGTAGCTCCAGCGCTTTTTTCTTGCTGGCGACATCGCTACGCTGCGTCACCCGCTCCGGGCTGATAAGGTCGGTGATATTCATTGCAGGCGTGTATAACTCGGTTCAGGCGGAGTAGTCCCGGGGTTTTTCATCGCGATGCTTGTCCGCTGTTTTTTCTTTGTGTTTCTTGATCTGACGGTCAAGTTTGTCGGCCAGCGCATCGATGGCCGCATACATGTCCTCGTTTACAGCATCAGCAAAGATATCATTACCCGCGATATGAATATTGGCTTCTGCTTTTTGATTAAGTTTCTCGACACTGAGGATGATTTTGGCACTCGTCACGCGGTCGAAGTGACGCTCAATGCGATCGAGCTTATCGTGGATGTAATTACGCAGGGCATCGGTGATATCAACATGATGGCCGCTGATAGTGATTTGCATTGCAGACTCCTTAGTATAACGGGTAAAACGAAGCACAAGAGCTACCTGCCTTGAGCAGCTTGGCTGGCAGGGCAGTACTGCCGGTCTGTTTAAACTTCAGTCCGGCACAGAAGATTTTTCAACTCAGGCGTTTACGGTCAGAGGACGAGGCAACGCCCATGAGTTCACGATATTTGGCCACAGTACGGCGGGCGACTTTAATGCCTTCCTTGTCCAGCAGCTGGGCAATTTTACTGTCGCTGAGTGGTTTTAAGGGGTTTTCATCGCTGATCAGTTTTTTGATCATGGCACGGATGGCAATTGATGAGGCCTCGCCGCCATCGTTGGTACTGACGTGACTGGAAAAAAGTACTTGAATTCAAAAATACCGCGCGGGGTATGCATAAATTTTTGTGTGGTGACCCGTGAAATCGTGGATTCATGCATTTCCAGCGTTTCCGCAACATCGCGCAGAACCAGCGGTTTCATATACTCTTCTCCGTATTCCAGAAAAGCACGTTGATGTTCCACGATGCAGGTGGCAACCCGCAGCAGGGTTTCGTTGCGATTCTGCAGGCTTTTCAGAAACCAGCGCGCTTCCTGTAAATTATTGCGCATGGACTGATTATCAGCGCTGTTATCGGCGCGCTTGATCAGGCTTGAATATTGGCCATTGATGCGCAGTCGTGGCGCGTTGTCCGGATTCAGGTCGACCCGCCAGGTGTTTTTGTGTTTGACCACAAATACATCGGGAATGACGTAATCGGGCTGGGTATTAGAGAGTTCTGTGCCTGGCCGGGGGTTGAGTGTCTGGATCAGACAGATGATGGATTGCAACTCGTCACGGTCGACTTTCAGGCGTCGCATCATGCCGTTGTAATCGTGACTGGCAAGCAGGTTCAGGTGTTGTTCAAGCAGTATCTTGGCTTGCTTTAGCCATGGTGTGTCGGGCGGCAGTTGATACAGTTGCAGCAGCAGGCATTCGCCTGGATCGCGGGCAGCGATGCCGGGCGGATCGAAGCGCTGTATACGGTGCAGCACTGCCTCGACTTCGTCCAGACCAATCTCCAGTTCGGTGGGCAGACCTTGCTGGATTTCTTCCAGGGACTGGGTCAGATAGCCGGCGTCATTAATACCGTCGATGAGTGCCTCGGCAATCATGCGATCCTGTTCGCTGAAAGGGGTTAATTCCATCTGCCAGGTAAGATAGTCTTGCAGCGACTGGCTGGTCGACATGTTCTGGTCATAGGCAAAATCGGAATCATCATCATTGCGTGAGTAGCTGGTAGCGCCATCGTAGGACTCGTAGACATCTTCCCAATTACTGTCTACTGGCAGCTCGTCTGGCGTTTGTTCCGTATTGCCGGTATTCAGTTCAACTTCACTGCTGTGCGGCTTTTCATCAATAGTTTCGGCCGGGGCAGGGATTGCTTCTGCCTCCTCGGCCTGCTCCAACATGAAATTCGATTCAAGCACGGTTTGAATTTCAGTTTGCAACTCCAGACTGGACAACTGCAGCAGACGAATGGCCTGTTGCAACTGCGGCGTCATGGTGAGCTGTAAACTCGTCCGTAACTGTAGAGATTGACGCATAAGCTACGCGATACTTCCAGGTTGATGTGCGATTAAATGAAATATGTCTACCTCATGAACTATACTGTTAATTATAGATTAATGCACATGTTATGCCATGAAAAACATGATAAAACTTGATGGTACTGTGCTTTAGCGCTTAAAGATGGAATGATTCCCCGAGATAAACCTGCCGCACGATTTGATCCGATAGAATGACCTGTGGACTGCCGGCCGCGATGACCCGACCCTCGTTGAGAATATAGGCTCGCGAACAGGTGCCCAAAGTGACCTGAACATTATGATCGGTCAGTAAAACGCCGATGCCGCGTTCGCGTAAATGCTCGATGATGCGCTGGATATCAGCCACCGAGAGCGGATCAACGCCAGCAAAGGGTTCGTCCAGTAAAATAAACTTCGGATCAGCTGCCAGCGCCCGTGCAATTTCGACCCGGCGTCGTTCGCCACCGGACAGACTAACCCCCAGCTGATCGGCCAGATGCTCGACATGTAACTCGGCCATCAGCTCGGTGGCCAGCGCCAGACGCGCTTTGCGATTCAGTTCGCGGCGTTGTTCCAGAATGGAAAGGATATTCTCATGTACGGAAAGCTTGCGAAAAACAGAAGGCTCCTGCGGCAGATAGCCAATGCCCTGGCGCGCGCGGGCATGCATGGGAAGCTCGGTGATATCTCGCTGATCCAGGCTGACGCGGCCTTCATCGCAGCGAATCAGGCCCACCATCATATAAAAACTGGTGGTTTTCCCCGCGCCGTTGGGGCCCAGCAGGCCGACGACCTCGCCGCTGTTGACAGTGATTGAAACGCCGTCGACCACCCGCCGACCACGGTAACGCTTGACGATTTCTTTGGCGGCCAATTGTGCCATGAATTACTTGTTACGCGGCTGGATGGTGAATTCGACCCGGCCACTGTCTGATTTGCCGGTCGCGCTGACCACATCCGAGGTCAGGTCGTATTCGATACGATGGCCCTGGAACTTATCGCCGCCTTGCGTAAAACGGGCGTTGCCGGTTACCACGACCTGGGCGGTGACCGCATTATATTCAATGCGATCGCCCACGCCGTCGATGTTGGGTTTATTGCGAGCGGGCTGGTAGCGGAAACGGGTCGGGCCGCCGACGGCAACCATGCGCTGAAAAACGCCGTTCTGATCGAAATAGACGGTGGCTTTATCAGCCGCCAGATACATTGTGCCCTGGGTAACCTCGACCTGACCTTCGTAAATGCTGACGCCACTGCGCTGGTCGAAGCTGGCCTTATTGGCTTGCAAATGAATAGGTTGCTGCCGATCTTCGGGCAAGGCGCTGAGCTGCAACGGCAGGGCGATAAACAGAAACAGGAAAATCTTATGGCGGTGCAGCATAGTGCCCTCTGACTGCGGAAAGCAGGGTGTAATTTTGTTGATCCACCTGACCACGCAGACCCGTGCCATCCATGCTGCCGTGAGGAAATGTCATATGCACGGGAGCATCAGTGGCAATAGTTTCATCGCGCGGGCGGTAGGTCAGGTCGCTGGTGTTAAGCTGCAGGGCCGCTGCAGGATCGCCCGCGTTGCGTATAGCCTCCACGGCATCGCGCAGTTGCACTGTACGCTGATCTTCCGCTATCCAGGCTTGTCCGGCGTTGATATGCCAGAGTTCAAAACGGCCTTCCTGATATAAAATCATGTGTGGTTGCTCGATTTCAATACCGCGTTGATCTGGCCATTGTATTAAGTGCGGCGCACTGAGTGTGTATTGCCGTACGCCTTGTCCGTTCAGACGAGTGGCCTGGAAATTCTCCAGAATCAGGCGCGGCGCGGTTAACTGCTCGGCATTGTCCGTCTGTCGGGTAGCCTGCAGACTGAGCAGCCACCACAGACTTGAACCCGCCAGCGACAAGAGCACGATAATAGCAAGGACACTACGCATTGTGGCGGGAAAAAGATGCTCAGACCACGCCTGCGCGCAGCAGATCGTGCATATTAAAGGCACCGATCAGGCGGTTTGCCTCATCGACGACGGGCAGGATAAATATCTGATGGGTTTCCATCATATTAACCGCCTCGGCGGCCAATACTTCGGGACCAATGGTTTTGCAGGGCGAACTCATCAGCTCGCCGATGGGCGCACTGTGCAGGTCGATTTTCTTTTCCAGACTGCGCCGCAGATCGCCATCGGAGAAAATACCGAGGACGTGCTCGTCAGCATTGACGATAACAGTCATACCCAGCCGTTTGGCCGACATCTCCAGCAAGGCAGTATGCAGGGTGTCCTGAGGATGATTGCGTGGCACCGCAGCGCCTTTGTGCATGATATCTTCGACTTTTAGCAGTAGTCGCCGGCCCAGTTTTCCACCTGGATGAGAGCGGGCAAAATCATCACTGGTAAAGCCGCGTGCATCGAGTAATGCAACGGCCAGGGCATCACCCATTGCCAAGGCCGCGGTAGTGCTGGCGGTAGGCGCAAGCCCCAAAGGACAGGCTTCCTGCGCCACGCTGACATCAATATGCACATCGGCCGTGCTGGCCAGGGTCGAGTTGGGATTACCGGTCAGGGCGATCAAAGGGACACGCAGGCGCTTGATCAGCGGCAGCAGGGTGCGGATTTCTTCGGTTTCTCCCGAATTCGACAAGGCCAGTACGACGTCGTGACGGGTGATCATGCCCAGATCGCCGTGGCTGGCTTCGGCAGGATGTACAAAAAAGGCCGGACTGCCGGTACTGGCCAGAGTAGCGGCGATCTTGCCGCCAATATGGCCGGATTTGCCGATCCCCAGCACGACGATGCGACCGGTACAGGCTAATAATAACTCACAGGCATGGGCAAAATGCTGATCAAGTCGCCCGCTCAGCGCTTTAAGCGCATCCGCTTCAATATCGAGCACGCTGCGTGCCAGCTCGATAAATTTTGGCGCGGTTGCCTCAGGGGGTATAAAGCCAGTTTTGGACGGCTTCAAGGTCTTCTATCCCTAATTCACCTACAGCTTGTTCCAGGATCAGCCGGTTCAGGACATAGGTATAACGCGATTGAGCATAGTCCCGCTCGGCCAGCAGCAAATCACGCTGGGCATTGAGGACGTCAACAATGGTACGGGTGCCAACCTCGAAGCCGGCTTCGGTCGCTTCCAGGGCGCTGCGACTGGAGGTGCGGGACTGATCCAGCGCCTTGACGCGGCTGATAGCTGTCTGGGCACCACGGTAGGCATCCTGCACTTGTCGCATGATGGCACGCAGCACCTGTTCCCGCTGCTCTTTGGCTGACTCGTATTGGTAGGCGGCTTCCCGCACCCGCGAGCTGATCGCGCCGCCGGTATACAGCGGAACGCTGAATTGCAGCCCGATCTGTGCGCTGCGGCTGTCGCTGTTACCGTTATCCGCATCGGCAAGACTGGCAGTCAGGTCGACAGTGGGGTAGCGGTCAGAGCGTTGTAATTCGATGTTTTCCTTGGCGAGCTCTGTGGCCAGCGCCGCGCTTTGCAAATCCGGGTTATTACTGATCGCGCGCTTGACCCATTCTTCCGGATCAGCGGGATCGGGCAGTTTGAGCGGGACATTGTCCTGCAGGGTTTGCAGTTGATCGAAATACTGACCGGTTATTTCACGCAAGGCTTCTTTCGTATCGGCCAGTATATTCAGGAGTTCGATTTCCTGGGCCACAGACTGGTCGTACCGTGCCTGCGCTTCCTGCACATCGGTGATGGTCACCAGACCAACCTCGAAACGCTCTTTGGCCTGCTCCAGCTGGCGGGCGATAGCCGCTTTATCGGCCCTGACGAATTTCACATCATCCTGCGCCGAGAGGACATCGAAGTAGCTTTGCGACACGCGCAAAACCAGCGATTGCTCAGTGGATGCAAAATCGGTATCGGCCTGTTGCACAATCGCTTCGGCCTGACGCTGACGAACCTGATTGCCGCGATTGTAAATCGGCTGGGTCAGGTTAATGCCAATGCTGTAACCGGTCAGGGAGTCGTCGCCGCCAGGTGTTGAGGGCTCGTCTAAAAAGGTCTGATCCAGCGAGGCTGCTGCGCCGATGCTGGGGAGTTGCAAGGCGCGCGCCTGTGGTTTGGCTTCCTGCTGAGCCTGCCGGTCAGCGACAGCCTGGCGCAGTATCGGGTCACTGGCCAGTGCCGCCTGGTAAACTTCCAGTATACCGGCAGCTTCGGCGGCTGCTTTTTTATCAGCGGCACTGCCGGTCTGGGCAAATATCAGTGCCGGCAGGATGACAAGCAGGGCTCGTACCAGGGGAGTAATGCTGCCCCGGCGTCCAGTATGTGGTTTTGTTCCGAAAAGTGGATATTTTGTCATTGGTTTGCAGCAATCCGGTGGTCGAAAAAGTTGTCACTATAACAACAAAACATGACCTTGGTTTGACGTCATTCCATGGGTTTGCGGCCAGACAGGGAGCGGTCTGCCATCAAAATTCAAAGCTCACCTGGGCCGCGTGATTAACCAGATAAAGTAATTCGGTTTCGAACAGACTTTCTGTTAACCAGGCGTTTTCGTCAGTGCGGGAGATCAGCTGTGCTTCCATGACCGGTGGCGTACCGACGATAACAAACAGGCGACCCCCCGGAGTTAAGCGCTGGCACCAGCTATCCGGCACGACCGGCAGTGCGCCGGTAATGGCAATAACATCAAACCGCTGCTCAGCAGCATGCACTGAATCGGGCGGCAGATCCAGGGCAGCGTCGCCGACGTCCAGACGGACATTCAGCACATTGTTTCGCACCAGTGTTTGCTGGGCGCGTTCGATAAAATCCGGGTAAATATCGATACTGCTGACCTGCCGTCCCAGCTGCGCCAGGCAGGCGGTTAAATAGCCGCTGCCAGTGCCGACTTCCAGTATCGCGTCGGTGGGCTGGATGGCCAGGGCCTGTAATAAACGGCCTTCAACGTTGGGATTCATCATGGTTTGATCATGACCCAGCGGAATGCGTACATCAGCGAACGCCAGTTGGCGGTAACGCTCGGGCACGAATTCCTCGCGCCGAACCGCGCTCAGAACGTCCAGTACGCGTTGATCCAGCACATCCCACGGACGGATCTGCTGCTCGATCATGTTATAGCGGGCTTGTTCGATGTTGATTTCGCTCATAATTACTATTTATGGCCGGTTGCTTGAAAGTAGACCTGAGCCACGCTGCGCGGCAGCTCTACAGGTTCTTAATCTGGCGCGGAATTCTAGCATCATGCAAGCCGCGGCGTCACCGGGGAAGTACGTAAATGTCATTCACGGCGGGACTGGCCGGAGGCCATGGTACACGCCGCGATGCCCCCGCAAGTTTCTAAAAAAACATGTCATCGCGTTGCTATAGTACGCCTTGGTAAACTGCAATTCAGTAACCTCAGATGCTCAGACGCGCACTTACACAATTTTTACACTTGCCTTAATTACTCTGCTGCATGGCACTGGTAGAATAACTCGTTTTGGGTGACAGGTCTGGCACTGTGGGTTTCGTAAACACGTTTGTATGGCCAGTGCGGGTTTATTACGAAGATACTGATAGCGGTGGCGTGGTGTATTACGCCAATTACCTCAAGTTTCTCGAACGGGCGCGCACGGAATGGCTACGTAGCCTGGGTATTGAGCAGGATGTATTGCTGCGTGAGCAGCAACTGGCTTTTGTCGTGCGCTCGATTAATCTGCGCTATCGTGCGCCCGCCCGCTTTAATGATTTGCTGGAAGTGCATAGCCGGATAGAGCAGCGCCGGCGTGTCAGTGTGGTGTTTAACCAGCATGTGGTACTGTCAGCGCGCGAAACAGAGCCTCTTTGCATTGGCGCGGTCGAAGTAGCCTGCGTGGATGCCACGAGTTTTAAACCCCGGCCTTTACCTGCCGAATTGATGGCGGAGATTGAAAGTAGTGGCTGAGCATTCTTTTTTACAGCTGATCCTGAACGCCAGCTTGATTGTACAAATCGTGATCTTGCTGTTAGTGCTGGTTTCAGTGGCGTCGTGGACGGTTATTTTTAAAAAACGGATGATGCTGAACTTCGCACAACGCGAAGCCGATGCCTTTGAAGATGAGTTCTGGTCTGGTGTCGATCTGGGCGATTTGTACAACGATGTACGCAAACATGAAGAAGATGCCTACGGTCTGGAAGCTATTTTTCTGTCTGGATTCCAGGAGTTTATGCGCCTGCATGCACATCCTCAGGCGGACCCGGAACTGATCATGGCCGGTTCGCAGAGAGCCATGCGTGCCACCCTGATGCGGGAAGTGGACGAGCTCGAAACTCATTTACCGCTGTTGGCCACGGTCGGCTCGACCAGTCCTTATGTCGGTTTGTTCGGTACCGTATGGGGCATCATGAACTCGTTCCAGGCGCTCGGACAGGTGCAGCAGGTCACCCTCAGTCAGGTCGCTCCCGGTATCGCCGAAGCGCTGATTGCAACCGCGCTGGGGCTGGTCGCTGCAATTCCGGCTGTTATCGCCTATAACCGTGCCAGCACTGATGTCGATCGCCTGGCGACACGGTACGAAACATTCATGGACGAGTTTGCCAATATTCTGCAGCGGCAGACTTATGCTCAACAAGCCCACAGCCAGCCGCCCAGGCACGCCGCAGGAGTCGCTGGTCTGGCCGGATAACCCGGGTGACCCTCTTGGCCTGTCTGCGCCTTATTACTCCCCCATGAATCTGATCAAACATGAATCTGATCAAAATAATGACCCCAACGAATCATGAACCGATATCGAAGCCGTAAGCGCCATATCGCCGAAATCAACGTTATCCCCTATATTGATGTCATGCTGGTGTTGCTGGTGATTTTTATGATCACAGCACCGTTGCTGAATCAGGGTGTGGAAATTGAATTACCCCAGGCTGCAGCCAATCCATTGCCACCTACAGAGCAGCGTACGCTGGTGCTGGATATTGATCGTGCGGGACAGTATTACCTCTATCTGGTCGGCGATGCTGCTGAGCCGGCAGACGCTGAAGTGATACTGGCCAAAGCGACCGCGCTTTTAAGCCGCGACCCGAATATCCCGGTGCTGGTTAAAGCGGATACGGGTATCGACTATGGCACCGTGATTCGAGCCATGACATTGCTGCAGCAGGCCGGTGCTGTCAAGATTGGTTTATCGACTCAACCGCTGGAAAACCTGGAGGAGAACTAAACGTGTTTCGAGTTTCTAGCAATGGCCTGCGTGCCCGTCAGGCGGTCCCGTTTGCTATGCCCGGCGTCGGTCTGGGCGTTGCTGTCAGGCTGTGGCCAGTTGCTAGCCTGACCCTACACTGACAAATTCACTGACAGGCCCGCTATGCGCTCACACTGGCGCGACTATTATGAAAATACGACTGCCACGGTGTTGGCGGTCTCGCTGCATATCGCTTTGGGCGGGGTACTTTTTCTGGCCCTGCGCACGCCTGCCACACCACCTGCGATTGCGCCCCAGGCGCTGTCTGCCCCTATCGAAGCGATTGTGATTGATGATGCCCGCGTACAGGCAGAACTGGCGCAACTGGAAGAGGCAGATCGACGCCGACAACGCGAAGAGGCCGAGCGGCAGGCAGCGTTGCAGCTTGCTGCCGAGCAACGCCTGCAGGAAGAGCAGCGGATTGTCGATTTGAAGCGGCAGCAGGAAGAGGCCCGGCAACGCGCTGAAGAAGAAGCCCGCAAGGCTGAACAAGCGCGTCAACAGGCGCAGGAAGAGCAGCGCAAAGCCGAGCAGGCCTCTGCACAAGCGCGCCAGCAGGAAGCGCGGCGCAAGGAAGAGCAGCGCAAGGCTGAAGAGGCGCAACGTGAAGCGCAGGAAGCCAAACGCCAAGCGGCAGAGGAAAAACGTAAAGCGGAACAGGCGCGGCGTGAGGCGCAGGAAGCGAAACGCAAAGCGGAAGAACAGCGTCAAGCCGAGGCCAAACGCAAAGCTGAGGCAGAAGCCAAGCGCAAAGCGGAAGCCGAGGCCAAACGTAAAGCTGGGGAAGAAGCCAAACGCAAGGCCGAAGCAAAGCGCAAAGCAGAGGAAGAAGCCGCTCGCGAGGCCGAGGAAGAATCTCGCCAAAAACTTGCCGAATCCTTGCGCCGGGCCGCTCGTGAGCGCGCTGCACAAGGCATCGTGCAGCAATATGTCGGCTTGATCAAACAGAAAGTAGAACGGTTTTGGCGGTTACCACAGGCAGTCGAAGCAGTTTATCCTGTGTGTGTTGAGAATCAGGCTCAACGAGCAAGGGTAGTCAGCGATGTGCAGATCATTGAAAGCAGTGGCGATACGCTGTTGACCGCTCCGCAGTGCAGCGGTGCAACGTGCATCTCCATTACCTGTGCCGGATGATGCCGAAGCGCGCACAACGTTTCGCTCATTCAATTTTAAGTTCGAACCGGAGGGTTAGAGTTGCCAGGATATCTAGCTAAACTTATTCGAAGTGTTGTTCTGACATTGTGCTATGTGGCGGCAGCCCCAGCCCAATTGACTATCGAGATTACCGGGGGTGGAAGGGGCGTTACCGCTTGTGGCCGTCGTGCCGTTCGGTGCGAGTTTGCCGCTGTCTGAAAGCGAAGACGTCAGCGCTATTATTCACGCCGATTTGGGCCGTAGCGGCCGCTTCGATCTATTGCCCGTTATCTCTATGCCGGCGCGACCCAGCAGTCTGGCGGAAATCCGGCCTGAAGCATGGCGGTCGAGCCGGGTGGATTATCTGGTGGTAGGACAGATTACGCCCGTTGGTGCGGGAATTATCAGTGCAATATGCGCTTAGCTGATGCCTTGCAGGGTCAGCCCTTATTGAACGAAGCCTATACTGTGGATCGGGCCGGGTTGCGCCGACTGGCCCATATTATCAGCGACCGCATTTATCAGCAGCTGACCGGTGAGCGGGGTGCTTTCAATACCCGGATTGCCTATGTCACCACCGAGCGCAAGGTCGGCGGCGGCGTCCCCGTTAATCGTGGCAGACGCTGACGGCTTTAATCCGCAGATCATTCTGCGCTCCAGTGATCCGATCATGTCGCCGGCCTGGTCGCCGGACGGGCGTCGGCTGGCGTATGTTTCGCTCGAGAACCGGCGGGCGCAGATTTATATCCAGGATCTGTTCAGCGGTCAGCGCCAGCTGCTGACTGCCGAGGCGGGCATCAATGGTGCGCCGTCCTGGTCACCGGATGGCCGCCGCATGGCGCTGACTCTGTCACGTGACGGTAATCCGGAAATTTATCTCTACAATCTGCTGAACCGAACCCTGAGCCGTTTGACCAACAACAGTGCCATCGATACCGAGCCGGTCTGGTCGCCGGATGGCAGCAGTATTGTTTTTACCTCGGATCGGGGCGGCAGTCCGCAGTTGTATCAGGTGCCGGTCAGCGGCGGGCAAGCGCAGCGTCTGACCTTTCAAGGCAACTACAACGCGCGGGCCAGTTTTGCCCCAGACGGTCGCAGTATCGCCTTTGTGCATCGGTCCAATGGGCGTTTTCGTATTGCGGTACAGAATCTGTCCAGCGGTCAGATACGCATTCTGACCAACGGTGACCTGGATGAATCACCCAGTTTTGCACCGAATGGTCAGATGATTGTTTACGCGACTTCGCTGGCCGGACGCGGCGAACTTGCCGCCGTATCAGCCGATGGCAAGGTGCAGCAACGCCTGGTATTACGTTCCGGCGAAGTGCGCGAACCGGCCTGGGCGCCATTCAATAACTAAACTAATTTATTACTTAAGGGTGTATGACTATGAAAGCGATGTTCAGGACTCTGGCCGGGATCGGGCTGCTTGCACTTCTGAGCGCGTGCACGACCACCGATAGTGTAGTCAGCGATTCCCAGTTGCAGGATGGCCAGAATCAAGCTGGGGGAGCTTATGATACGCGCGGAGTATCGGATACGTACGGCTATAACCCGGATGGTACGGCTAACAGCCAGAACCCGTACGGTCAGATCACTGGCGGACCGAGTGCCAGTCAGGCCAGCCGCGTGGTGTATTTCGATTTCGACAGTTTCCAGGTTAAGGCGGAATCACGACCCATTATTGAAGCCCATGCCAATTATCTGATCAGTAATCCGGGTGCTGTCGTTTATCTCGAAGGCCATGCCGACGAGCGCGGTACCCGTGAATACAATGTCGGACTGGGGGATCGGCGCAATAACACCGTGCGTCAGCTCATGATCGGGATGGGGGTAGGTCCGCAGCAAATCCGCACCATCAGTTACGGTGAAGAACGCCCGGCTGTACTGGGGCAGGACGAGGCCAGTTATGCCTTGAACCGGCGAGTGGAAATCGCCTATTAAGCCAAATTGGCAGGTGGCCAGGATGGCGCTACCGGCAAGATATAGAGACGCTATCATGCATTACCATAAGCAAGACCATCGCGGTCAAGAGACTTCTATGAACACGATTTCCCGCTGTTTCAGCGTGCGCATGCCCGCATCGGGATTACGCCTGCTGGGATTACTATTACTGGCCGCTACGGCAGTGTCGCAACCGGTTCGCGCCCAGACTGACAACCCCTTGCTGTATGAAGTGCTGGATCGTCTTGAGTTACTGGAACGAGAAGTCCGGCAACTGCGGGGCGAGCTTGAAATGCTACAGTACCGGCGTCAGCAACAGCCGGATACAGCGCCCAGCCCGACCCCTGCGCCAGTTGTACCGGTTGCGCCGCCACCATCGACAAGCAGTGCTGCACCGCCGCTCAGCTCCTTGCCTTCGACCCAGGCCAGCACCCCATCCGGTACGCCACCCGGCAGCGATGCGCAAAGTGCCTATGACAACGCCTTTGCCAGTTTGCGCGGCGGCCAGTATGAACAGGCGGTCAGCCAGTTTGAGGATTTTCTGCGCCGCTTCCCGAACAATACACTGACCCCTGATGCCTATTACTGGCTGGGTGAATCCTATTATGTGCTGCGCCGTTTCGAGCAGGCTCAACAGATATTTCTGACCCTGGGGGCTGATTTCCCGCGCAGTGACAAACTGCCTGATGCGATGCTCAAACTGGGTTATATCTACAGCGAAACGGGTGATATTTCCCGCGCCCGCGAGATGCTGCAGAAACTGATCGATGTCTATCCTAATAGTGTGGCGGCCAGTCTGGGCGCATCGCATTTGCGTTCATTACCTTAATCCGGCAGGTTGTTTATGACGCGAAATAAGCGTGTTAGCGAGCGTGATCTGCGGGCGCGTGTAAAACTGCTGGGCCGCCTGCTGGGTGAAGTTCTGCGTGAGCAGGAAGGCGAAACGGTGTATCAGGCCGTGGAAACGCTGCGTACTGGTTTCATCAGTCAGCGCCGGCAGCCCAACGCGCGCCGTCAGCGCCGTTTGATGGGCTTGATCGAAGGGCTGGATCGCGACGCATTAAGCCGGGTAATCCGTGCTTTCAGTGCGTATTTTCATCTGGCTAATCTGGCCGAAGAAGAGTACCAGCACCGTTTGCGCCGGTTGCAGGTGCATTCCAGTGAGCCGCTGTGGTTTGGTTCGTTCGATCATGCCCTGCGCGAACTGCACAGCCAGAATATCAGCGCGGACGATGTGCAATCGCTGTTGAATCAATTGTCGTACCAGCCGGTTTTTACCGCTCACCCGACCGAGGCCAAGCGGCGCACGATTCTGGAAGCATTGCGGCGGATTTTTCTGGTCTGCGAAGAACTGGATAGCCCTGCTTTGGGTGAGGTTGAACGGGAGGAGATCATCTCCCGGCTAAAAGCGCATATCCAGATTTTCTGGAAAACAGATGAAGTCCGCGTCAGCAAGCCAACTGTCGAGGCCGAGATCAAAAACGGCCTGTACTATTTCCGCGAATCTATTTTCCAGGCGCTGCCGGTCATTTACCGCAATCTGGAGCGGGCTTTGCGACTGGTCTACGCCGACGCCCCGATCCGGGTGCCGACGATTATTCAGTTCGGTTCCTGGATTGGCGGTGACCGGGATGGCAATCCGTTCGTAACCCCGGACGTGACCCGCCAAGCACTGCGCATGCAGCATCGGGAAATTCTGCAGGAATACCTGCGCCAGATCGAAAAGCTGCAGCATATTCTGACCCATTCCAGCCTGCTGGCACCGCCATCCGATGAACTGCTGGCCAATCTGGACAGCGAGCGTCTGCTCGCCCGGCGGGCTTACCGGCACGAACCGACCGAGTTCAGTCATGAACCCTACCGGCGTAAACTAGGCCTGATGGCATACCGCCTGCGCCTTAACCTGCGTCTGGTTGAGCAGCATCTGGCTGGCTATATGGCCGACGATTCCGGTTTTGCCTATCGCTCGGCGCAGGAATTACTGGATGATATTCAGCTGATCCGACGGTCGTTGCGCTCGCATGGCGATGCCAATCTGGCAGCCGGCTCCATCAAGGATCTGCAGCGGCTGGTGGAAACGTTCGGGTTCCATCTGTTGCGGCTGGATGTCCGGCAGGAATCGACCCGTCACTCCGAAGCGGTCGCCGAGATTTTGCAGCACTGCGGGCTGGCAACAGATTATCTGGAGCAGCCGGAACAGGCCCGGTTGGCACTGCTCAGTCAGCAACTGGCACAGACGACGCTGCCGCGTATTACCGAGTCTGCTTTGTCAGCGCCAACCCGTGAAACGCTGGAAGCGCTGTATGCCATGGCTGAAATGCGCGAGGAAATCAGTCCGGACGCTTTCGGCAGCTACGTCATCTCCATGACGCACAGTGCCAGCCATGTGCTGGAGGTGCTGTTTCTGGCCAGCCTGACCGGTCTGGTAGGGTACGATCAGCAAGGCCAGCGGTACTGCAATCTGCTGGTCGCACCGCTGTTCGAGACCATCGAAGATTTGCAGCATATCGAAAGCGTGCTGAATGCGCTGTTCGCGAATACGGTTTACCGTGACCTGCTGAAGGTGTCGGGTAATCTGCAGGAGGTCATGCTCGGCTACTCGGATTCCTGTAAAGACGGTGGCATTCTGGCCTCCAGCTGGAGCCTCTACAAAGCGCAGCAAATTGTGGTTGGACTGGCGGCTCGGCACGGGGTGCAATGTCGTCTGTTTCATGGTCGTGGCGGCACGGTCGGGCGTGGTGGCGGGCCAACCCACGAATCCATTCTGGCGCAGCCTCCAGGCACCGTGCATGGCGAGATTAAATTCACCGAGCAGGGAGAGGTATTATCGTTTCGATATCACCACCCGGAAACCGCTGTTTATGAGGTAACCATGGGCGTAACCGGACTGCTCAAAGCCAGTCTGGGTCTGCTGCGTGAACCACGGCAGGATGCACCGGCGCAACGGGCCGTCATGGAGCAACTGGTCGCCACCGGCGAAGCTGAGTATCGCGCCCTGACTGACCACGATCCCGGCCTGATGCCGTATTTCTACGAAGCCACACCGGTGCGTGAAATCGGCTTGCTCAATATCGGCTCGCGGCCTTCGCATCGCAAGAAAACCGATCTTTCCAAAGCATCAGTGCGCGCTATTCCCTGGATATTCGGATGGGCTCAGGCGCGCCAGCCAATGCCGGCCTGGTACGGACTGGGCAGTGCGCTGCAGCAGTATTTGCAGGCCCACCCGGAGCAAATTGAGGTGTTGCGGGCTATGTATGACGACTGGCCGTATTTTCGGGCCCTGGTCAGCAACTGCGAGATGTCACTGGCCAAAGCGGAGATGCACATCGCCCGAGAATACGCCGAATTATGCTCAGACAGCGCCGTGCGCGAGCGGATTTTCGGGGCAGTACAACAGGAATACACGCGCACCTGTGAAAGCCTGCTGCAAGTGCTGAACAGCGATCAACTTCTGCACGATAATCCGCAATTGGCGTTCACGCTGGCGCGGCGCAATCCCTATCTGGACCCGATCAACCATATCCAGATTGTATTGCTGCGACGATTACGACAGGATCAGGCCGAAGGTGCGACTGACGCAGAAACTCCAAGCCCCTGGCTGGACCCATTACTGCGCACAATCAATGCCATCGCTAACGGTATTCGTAACACCGGTTAAAAAAATCTGACCGCAAGCTGCAATTTCCTGCGTTTCAAGGGTTGCGATTTTCGAAAAATTAGGCATAATGTGCGGCCTTGTCGGGTCGTTAGCTCAGTTGGTAGAGCACTGCACTTTTAATGCATTGGTCGAAGGTTCGAATCCTTCACGACCCACCAGATTTAAAACTTAAAACCCGCATAGCTTATGGCTCTGCGGGTTTTTTGTTTGCCTCGAAAATATTTTTTCAGCCATCCTCCTGCATGGGCTTTGTGCAAGCTTACGGTTGACCTGCCAGTGAGTTCAGTTTTCGTTCAGGAATGGGAAATAAAATCAGGGATTCGCTACTTAGGGAGGCACTAAATGAGGCGATTTGTTCTTGTTCTTGGTTTGTTGTTGTCATCAGTGGTCAACGCTCAGGACTCAGCCATAGAGAGTTGTAATTGGGACAGACTGTTAGAAGGTAGACCCCTGTGGTACACAGAGGACTTGAGGTATTCGTTTTGGTTGGTTGAGAACGCAGGTCAGGTGGTGGGACACCTGCAAGACTCATCCAGTGGTAAGTGGTATTACATAGAGGTTGATGTCGTACAGGAGAACTGTGGTGGGGACGTGGCTGTATATGAGCCGATCTATAGTGACGGTGTGGTTGATCTGGAACTACTAACAGAGTTTCAAATAGCAGACGATCAGACTGAAGCAGACCACATACCCTTCCGGCTGGTCATAAGCCGATTCGAGGGTACTCTAGTGATCAGCTACTACAGAGGGTCGTTCATACCTCAAGGTACTGAACGACTAAAGTCCTTCTAACAAGCGGGGACTCATATCCCTCTTTAATTTGACCTTAGACTAAGCCTGTCGGTGGGTTCAGTTTTCGTTCAGGAATGGGAAATAAAATCAGGGATTCGCTATTTTAGGGAGGTAATCGAATGAGGCGTTTTGTTCTTGCTATTGGTTTGTTACTGTCGTCAGTGGTCAACGCTCAGACCCTGGAAGACCGGGAATGTAACTTTGATCGTGTACTGGAAGGCAGACCGTTGTGGTATACCGATGACTTACGACTGGCACTGTGGCTTGTCGAATCTCAGGGTGAGATCGTTGGTCACCTACAGGACTCTGAATCCGGTAAGTGGTACTACATAGATGTGAGGTTGTTTCCAGAGGGTTGTGGTGGGCAAGTAACCGTGTACGAGCCTGTCTATGAGAACGGTGTCGTCAACTTGATTGAGAAGTCGGACTTAAGACTTGCACCGGATCATGACGTTGAGATTGTTGGAGGATTTCTTCTAGCACTTAGAGCGGACACTGGACTGCCGAGTATCAGTTACTACCGAGGGTCAACCGTACCGTTTGGTGGTCTTGATTTGATACCGTTCTGACAAGCGGGGGACATTAAGTCCCCCTTAAGTTGTCTTTAGACCAAGTTCAGAGTCAGACTTTCAGTATTTCCACACTCTTACCGCTCTGCCTGCCAACAAGCTCCACCAGGATCACACTAAGCGCATGAACGAGCGTTTGTCTCGGGCTTTCACCACGATTAGATGAAGACGATCCGACAGCTTCTCGCCAAGTGCTTTTGCTGATCTCTGCGTACTGAGTATTCTGAATGTCGGCTTTGGCGACCTTGAACGAGACCCTGTTCTGGTTTAATAAAGCTGACACTCCCGCCTGTCATTCCCGCGCAGGCGGGAATCCAGTCAGGCGTGACTATTGCGCCAACCATTGCGGATCAGGCCGCGCTAGCCCGCCAATAACCTTGTTCAACATGCTCGAAACGATCCTGACCAGCGCGGTAAGACGGGCAGGGCGTGAAGGTACGGCGGCGAGCGCGTGGTGCTCAGCGTGATAGGCCAGCGAGACTCCAGGCCAGCCAACGGATCGGCGGACAGGTTCGGACGGTGCGGGTATTGCGCCAGATATTGGACACTGTAGGACAGCCACTCATGCTCTGACATGCGGATCAGGCGCATCAGTGGCTCGCCGGCAACACCGCGGCAGCAGCCAGTAAAATCTTCACCGCGTTCCAGCTTTCGAACGCGACTGATAACACCGCGATGGCCAGATAGATCGACCACATCAGCCGCAGCCTGATGCTGCACTTTCGACCGCTCGGCACGGGGCAGAAACTGCAGTTCCATCGAACTGAACCGACCCAGTGCGTGCCGCACCAGGGTGCTGATCGCGCCGTAGAAATACGGAATTGCGGTCGCGTACCAGAGATAGCCGCCCAGACGTTCAGCCATCGGAATCATTTGCGGATCGCGGTCTGCTTGCTGGGTGTAGTTGTGATGGGCGCGGTGTTCCCAGCGAAACGGCAGCGGCGTGAGCAGTAAGACAAGACCTGTCCTGAAGCATACCAGCTCGTTCAACCAGGCCGATTTAAACGCAGTGCTATGGGCGCATTCGTGATAGGGCGCGAATAAATGCACAATAACAATGCCGTGTACAAGCACGGCCGGAATCGCCCAGGCGCTGCCCCAGCTCAGGGCCAGCAGTGTGCCGCTCAACAACAGGGTAAGCAGATGGCCGGCCAGGAACAGCAGTCCAGGGCCATTGCGGCGTACGAGCAGGGCTCGCAGTTCGGTCTGGTCGATCAGATCGCTGATGCGCGGTACAGTGGGTGCGGCAGACACGGGGCAGATTCCTGAATGATTAGCGTGTAACGTTATTCTCCGATGAACCGCACGCGGGTGCGGCTCATCAGGGCTTGCCAGTGCATAATAGTAGCAGCGGTTAAGGGCGGCAAACCAGCCATTACAGCCCCGGCGTGATGTAACCTCTGCCGGGTGGCGTTCAGAACGAGGCTTTGACGCCTACATAACCGCCAATGCCTGCCGTAGCGTAGCCGTATACGTCCTGATAGTCTTCATCGAGCATGTTCTCGATGCGGCCGTACAGGCTGACATTATCATTGAACTGGTACGAGCCGCGCAGATTGACCAGGGTGTACGCATCCAGCACTACACGGGTAGAGGGAAAGGTACCGAAAAACAGATCGTCCTGCTCACCGGTATAATCCACACCCAGATTCAGCCGGGCGCGTTCATCCCAGAAGCGGTAATCCAGATGCAGGCTGGCGGTATGGCGTGGCCGGCGTACTTCCCGTTCCCCGTCCGGATCTTCCGAGTCCACATAGCTGTAGCTGGCGGTCAGATCGAGCTGCTCATGCAAACGACCGCGCACACTGAGCTCAACCCCTTTGCGGCGGCTGGTGCCGTCGGCATTGGTGACGCTGCTGAGAAACGTATCGTTATCAAAGGTGGTGATAATCTCGTCTTCAAAACGACCATTAAAATAGGTGACATCAATCAGCCAGCGCTGCTCGAAAAACGATTGTTCGACGCCAATATCCCAGCTGCGCGCTTCTTCCGGTTGTAAATCAGGGTTGCCGATGAAGCTGCCCGGAAAAAAACCGAACAATTCGGTAAAGGTGGGGTTTTTCACGCCGGTGCCGTAGCTGGTATGAAAGCGTGTACCGGAATCAGGCAGGGTGTACGCACCGTCAGTCGATAGGTGGTCGCATCGTCGAAGTTTTCGTTATCGTCAAAACGCAGCGAGGCGGTCGAGGGACAAACCCTGCGTCAGATCCAGCCCGTACTGGCCCACCACACTGCGGGTGGTGATGGACTGATCCTGATTGCTTGGGGCATCCACGGTTTCACCGCGCTGGGTGAAGTCTTCGTCCTCGTGCTCCAGCGCCAGGGTGAAAATATGCTCGGCGGCATCAGTGCTCAGGTAATAATTGGTCTGGTAATCAAATTTGAGTTTTTCGCCTTCCAGTTTGCTGGTGCGCACGCCGTCGCTAAAGAACTCGCTGTTGGTATCGGTCAGAGCGACCCCGACAGTGTGTTCCCAGTCGCCATCGGCCAGACTGAGCGTGCCTTCGGCCCGACCGTAGAACTGCTGGGTTTCGGACTCATCGTCGCCGTCAATAACCAGCCCATACGTTGGCGTGGGCGGGAAGGCAAAATCCTGCGGATCGGTTTCCGCTTGTGCATCGATATAGCGCGCCACGACTTTGAAATCGAATTGATCCGACACCACATAACCGGCTTTTCCGGCTAGGGTCACATTGTGATAACCGTCTTTCTCGGACCCCTGCGGTGAGATCGAAAATCCTTCCGAGTCCAGTAACGTGGCGCCGATGGAATAATCCAGCTGTGCATCACTGCCACTCAGGCCGACACTGGCCTGTCCGGTCTGAAACGAGCCGCCTTCGACGCTGGCGCTGACGCGAGCTGGCCCTTCGCCGCGTTTGGTTATGATGTTGATGACGCCGCCAATGGCATCGCTGCCCCACAGCGCACTCTGCGGGCCGCGCAGGATTTCGATCCGTTCGATATCGACATTCAGCAGATTACTGAAATCGAACGCGCTGATAGCGGGGTCATTGGCCTCCACGCCGTCAATCAGCACCAGAGTATGGTTATTTTCGGCACCCCGGATGCGAACATCGGTTAACGCGCCCAGGCCGCCGCTGCGACTTACTGCAACACCGGGAATAGCGCGCAGTGCATCGGCCACCACACGTATCTGGCGGGCTTCGAGTTCATCCGCATCCAGAATCGACAGGGCGCTGCCAACCTGGTTCAGCGGGGTAACGTAACGGTTGGCGGTAACGACGGTTTCCGGTAACTCTATGGTGTCTTCGTCCAGCTCATCCCATTCATCTGAGGTCTGAGCGTAAACGTGCGCAGCGGGCAGTGCGGACGAAAGCAACAGTGTACAAAACGGCAGGTTTTGCTTAAGCGCCGGCAAGGCACTTTTAAAACAGCGTTGAAACAGTGTTTTCGTTGATACCGCCGGTATCTGATTAGCAGTAGGCATTGCGATTGGCTCCATAATAAAAAGGCTTGAACGAAGGAAACCGCATCGCGAAAGAGGAATAAACAGACTGATGACCGGCCCGACGCAACGCAGTTTCCCGCGTCGCCTCACCGGCGTATAAACCGTTACCGTTAGATCACCCCGTCCAACGGTGCAGCGACGCTCGTAACGGCAGGTCTCCTGGCTTGCGGGTCAAGGCTTGCGTCGAACCTTCCCGGTTGCAAAAACCAGTGGTTATATTTGCAGACGCGTACTCGCCGCTTACAGTTGCGGGGGCAGCCAGGGTATTGGTCAAGATACCGCACCCTGTTCCCTCTTTAGTCCCCGAAGGGAACCGTCACAGCTGCCGTTGTACTGGGTTCAGTCAGCAATTGCAAGCCCGGCTGATGGTGCATAATAATGGTTTTGTACAGCACCGGGAGGGGACAGGGTGACAGGCGATGTATGACTATATAATCGTGGGCGGTGGTGCCGCAGGCTGTGTTCTGGCCGCCCGTTTGAGTGAGTCTGGCGCTGCAAAAGTAGCGTTGCTGGAAGCCGGACCTGTTGACAAAAAAGCCGCAATTCACCGACCGGTGAGCTTCGCTGATCTGATTACCGGCCCATTGACCTGGGGCTATCACTCGCAAGGTGTCGCACAAACCAATAACCGCACTATTGCGCTGGCGCAGGGGCGGGTATTGGGCGGCGGCAGTTCCATCAATGCCCAGGTGTTTACCCGTGGTTGTGCGCAGGATTACGATCGCTGGGCCAATGAAGAAGGCTGTCCGGGCTGGTCGTTTCAGGAGGTGCTGCCGTATTTTATCCGGGCCGAAGGCAATGAGATCTTCAGCGGGACATATCACGGTGACGAGGGGCCGCTGGGGGTATCCAATCTGCGCAGTCCCAATGTGCTGAGCAAACGTTTTGTCCAGGCCTGCCAGCAGCTTGGCATGCCTTATAATCCCGATTTTAACGGCCCGCGTCAGGACGGTTGCGGGTTGTATCAGGTCACGCAACGCGATGGGCAGCGCTGCAGTGCTGCTGTGGGTTATTTGAGACCAGCGCTGGGGCGACCCAATCTGACCGTTTTAACCGATTGTCTGGCGACCGGGCTGCTAATCGAAAAACAGCGTGCTGTCGGCGTGACGTATCGCCGCAACGGGCGCACCGAAACAGTTCGGGCAAGCCAGGAAGTGATCATCACGGCGGGGGCGATCGGTTCCCCCAAACTGCTGCTGCTGTCGGGTATCGGGCCGGCTGAGCAGCTGCGTAAACTGGGTATTGCAGTGGTGCAGGATCTGGCCGGAGTCGGGCAGAATCTGCAGGATCATTTCGATATTGATATCGTCTACGAACTGAACGGAAACAGCAGTCTGGACAAATACCGCAAACCGCACTGGAAACTGTGGGCGGGGCTGCAATATGAATGCTTTCGCAGCGGCCCGGTGACCTCAAATCTGGCCGAGGGCGGGGCGTTCTGGTACAGCAGCCAATCCGCTGACAAGCCCGCTGACACGCCGGATCTGCAGTTTCATTTTCTGCCGGCTGCCGGGGTGGAAGCCGGGGTGCCAGCCTTGCCTTCCGGTTCCGGCTGTACCTTGAACTCGTATTTTGTACGACCGCGCAGTCGTGGCTCGGTACAATTGCAAAGCACTGACCCGGCCGTTGCACCGTACATCAATCCAAATTACATCGCCGAGCCGTATGATTTGCAGGTGGCGGTCGAGGGCATCCGCTTAAGTCGCGAGATTATGCAGCAAACAGCGTTTCGCAAGTATTTAAAAAAAGAGCATTTTCCGGGCGAATCTGTGAGCAGTCAGGCCGAGCTGGAAGATTATGCCCGCCAGTTCGGACGCACCTCATACCATCTGGCGGGCACCTGCAAAATGGGCGTTGCTGCCGATGCTGTGGTGGATCCGCAGTTGCGGGTGCACGGCATCGACGGTCTGCGGGTGTGCGACTCGTCGGTTATGCCGAGTCTGGTCAGTTCCAATACCAACGCGCCGTCGATCATGATTGGCGAGAAAGCCAGCGCGTTGATCCAAGGCGATGTTTGAGCCCTGGAAGTTGTTTTTGAAACAGACTCCTAATCCAGCTTGATCCAGGTTCCCTGCTGGTGACTGGCGATAATAGCGTCGATCACCCGCATATTGGCCAGCGCATCGCTCAGCGGTGTTGGCACCGGCGTGTCGTCCAGCACCGCGCGAGCGAATGCATCGCCTTGCAGCGTGTATTGGTCGCAGACTTCGAAGGTTTGTTCGCGTAGCTCATCGCCACTGCGCAGCCAGATGCGGCAGGGTTTGTCCGGCGGGGCGTTGACCGGGATTTCAATTTCGATCCGGCCCTGCGTACCGACAATCTGGGTGCGCTGGAAGGGGCTGAGCTGGGTGGAACAGGTAAAGGTCGCAGTCGCTGTGCCAAAATCCAGCAGCGCTGAGCCGATGCGGTCGGTCTGAAAATTCGGGTCAAGTTCCAGCATACCGAATACGCGCTGCGGTTCGGCATCGTATAAAAACCGCGCCTGCGAGATCGGATAACAACCGATGTCCATCAAACCACCGCCGCCGATATCCGCCTGATTGCGCACATTGGCCGGATCGACATTGAAATAGGAAAAAAAGGTCTGGATGGTTTTCAGTTCGCCAATCGCGCCGTCTTTGACCAGCTTTTTGGCAGTCTGCCACTGTGGATGAAAGCGGTACATAAAGGCTTCCATAACCTTCAGTTGCGGATAGCCGGCAGCAGCGTCGGCCAGTGTTTGGGCTTCTGTGGTGCTCAGTGCGATGGGTTTTTCGCACAATACATGCTTGCCTGCCTGCAGGGCTTGCAAGGTCAAGGGCACGTGCAAATGATTGGGCAGCGGATTATAGATCGCATCGATATCCGGATCGGCCAGCAGCGCTTCATAACTGCCATACGCCTTGCCAATGCCAAGCCGGTCCGCTGCCTGCTGCGCCCGTTCAGGGGAGCGTGAGGCGATGCCAGCAATGGCACAATAGCGGCCTTTCTGCATAGCGGGGATGACTTTTTCCAAACCGATCTTGGCGGTACTGAGTACCCCCCAGCGGAGTTTTTGCATGGGATTTCCTCTTCGAGATTAATGTTATTGTGTCTGAAGTCGCATATGGCGAAGCCAGTTTATGAGATTGCTGTTACTTGTTTCCCGGGGCGCGCTCAGCGACATAGCGTCGGATCATTTGCAGTTCTTGTTCTTTTGATTCCAACTGCTGTTGCAGGTTTTGCGCCTGTTCCTGCAATGACTTTAGGTGTTGCTGGGAATTTAATTGCATACCCTCCGAGGTGGCTTGGGAGCGTTTTTGCAATACGATCAAAGTAATTAACAAAATCACATAACCGATGCTGCAGGCGGCAATCTGCACCATTAAAAATGTATTGATTTGCTCCTGACTGGCGGCAAAGACCGGGCTGATATTGGTGTACAGTTCGAAAACGCCCTCAATGTCGCCATTTGCATTGTGTACCGGTACGTAGGTTTCTGCCAAAGCGACATTCGAGATCACATCCGCAAAACCGCTGAAGCGGCCGCGCTCTGACATTTTACTGGCAGCCTGGCCTTGTTTGGCAGCCTGTTCGTAACCCAGATTGCCGCGTTTACTCTCGCCGATCTGTGATTCCTCGGAAGAGTAAACGGTCAAGCCGTCCAGATTATAGATTTTCAGTTTCAATACCGGTTTATCTTTCGCCAGATTAGCGGTAAGTTCACGTAACTGGGCGGTTTCCGGCCTGGCCCTTAGCGCATCACCATCTTTTTCCTGCACCGTTTTGACATAATCGCCAAAGCGCGGCCAGATTGTTTGCCCGAATCCTTGGGCCAGTGCGATATTACTGGTTTCCCCCAGTTGCACAATCTGCTGGCGCAGCATGTTGTCCATCCAATAATAACTGCCTGCTATCAATATAGCAGCGAACAGCATATACAAAACGGAAAACCCAATTAATAAGGGTTTACTGGCATTATTGGTTTTTGGCATTTGCGGGGCATCCTTAGTTAGGCGGGCTTTAAAATGGAAGGTTCTTCTTAAGAATTGTTTAATAACCTTTTTTATATCGGAAGCTTGCAGCCTAACTTAACAGCGCCTTCCTGCTATCAGCGAGCTCTGCGAACAAGTCTAAGAGCTGTTGTATTGCAGAGGACAATTTTCATCGGCCTTGCGTCGGTCGAATGGACAACGGTATCGATAGCAACGCTCCTTACGGTAGAATCCTGACTGCGATTCGCTATATAAATTTTATAAATCAACCAGAGGAAACCCCTATGCGAAAATATTCATCACACTAGCTGTGGCCGGCTTAACGGTCATGGCATCGTCGGTTCTGGCCGCAGATTATCCCGATAAAGACCTGCAAGGGGTCATTATGTGGGGCGCGGGCGGTGCTACGGATACGGTCAGTCGCGCTGTGCAGCCGCACGCTGAAGCGGCGCTTGGCCGCGACATCATCATGGCCAACCGTTCCGGCGGTGGTGGTGCCATTTCCACCAAATTTGTCTTTGCGCAAAAAAGTGACGGTTACACCCTGTTGTTCGGGGCGGAAAACCCGCAACTGCATAAGGTGCTCGGACTGTCCACCATCGACTATGACGACTTTTACCCGGTTAATCTGCTGGCCCGTGGTATCGCGGTTATTGTGGCACCAACCGATGCCCCCTGGGACAGTTTCAAAGCGCTGGTTGAAGATGCCCAGTCCCGCCCCGGTGAGATCAAAATGGGTTCGACCGGCCCCGGCGGCCTGCCGCACGTCGTGGGCTCGATGTTAAGCTCGGGCGTGGAATTTCCGGTCACTGCGGTGCCTTACGATGGCGAAGGTCCGGGGCTGACGGCGATGCTGGGCGGCGCGGTGGATTTTATGCCGACGGGTTTATCGGCAGCGGCTGAACACATCAAGGCCGGTCGCGCCAAAGCGCTGGCGGTGGTTAATCTGACCGAACTGGAAACCCTGCCCGGCGTGCCACCGATCACCGCCGATTATCCGGAGTTCGAGAAATTCCTGCCCTGGGGGCCTTTTTACGGCGTATTCGTCAAGCGCGACGCCCCGGAAGAAGCTAAAGCCAAACTGACCGAAGCGTTTAAAACAGCCGCCGATAATGCAGATTTTCAACAGCTGATGCTGGATCGTGGCAATGTCATGATGAATATCTCCGGCGCTGAAGCGGATGCGTTTTTGCAAAAATGGCGTGCGGTCACATCCTGGGTTATGCAGGATGCGGGTGCCGCCAAGAAGTCGCCGGAAGAGTTCGGCATCGAACGGCCTTAGCGAGATCTCTGCTTCCCGGTTCCGGCCCTTTTTAAGGCGGGTTAACGCGGTTTTTGGGGCCGGGGTGCAGGATATTATTTTTGATGGAGAATCCTGACTGATGCCGAAGCCAAGCACTAAAAAGCCGGGCGAGACGGTCTTCGGCATAGTGATGTTAATGTTCAGCCTGTTCGTATTCTGGCAGGCTTATCGTATCGCCGGTTTCACCGCGCTCAGCTCACCCGGCGCTTTTCCCCTGGCAGCGGCGGCGGTCATGGTGATCGCGTCGCTGGTCATTGTGGCGCGTAATCTGCGATTGCCGGCAGCAGACCGGCAGGGCGAGGGGCCGGGTCGTGCGTTTTATCGCCACGTTACACCGCCCATTCTGCTGATTTTCCTGGCGCTGATCCTGGCTTTTGCTATTGCTTTGGATGCGCTGGGATTTCTGCTGGCCACGTTCGCATTTCTGTTGCTCTCGATTGGTTTTTTGCACCGCAAGGGCATGCTGAATGCGTTCTGGATCGCGTTGCTGGCGCTGATCCTTATTTACGTAATTTTCCGTCTGGGTTTCAAAGTTGTGCTGCCGGAAGGTGTAGTGCCCGAGCGTGAAATCATGGCCTGGATCGAGCAACTGTTCGCCAGTGCCGGGGCAGGCTCCGGAACAACGCCATGAATGAGACGCTGCAGTATTTCACCATGGCCTGGCTGGACCCCTCGCTGCTGCTGCTGACCGCCATCGGCACGGCAGCGGGTATTTATATCGGTGCGATTCCCGGTCTTTCCGTCACCATGGCGGTCTCGATCCTGATCTCATTTACCTTTTCCTGGGATATCAACGACGCCCTGGCGCTGATGGTCGGCATTTATATGGGCGGCGTTTACGGCGGTTCGCGCTCGGCGATTCTGCTCAATATTCCGGGCGCGCCGTCAGCCATCGCCACCGCACTGGACGGCTATCCACTGGCGCAGCGCGGCGAGGCCGGGGCAGCCATCGGGCTGTCGACCGTAATGTCAGTCATCGGCGGCTTTGTGGGTATTCTGGTGCTGGCTGTCGCGGCCCCCACGATAGCGGAATTCGCGCTGAGGTTTCAGCCACGCGATTATCTGCTGCTGGCTATTCTGGGTATTTTGCTGGTCGGTTCGCTGTCTGGTGAGAGTCTGGCTAAAGGCGTTTTTGCCGGTGCACT
Organism: Gammaproteobacteria bacterium; assembly: GCA_041396125.1. Classification (GTDB taxonomy): domain Bacteria; phylum Pseudomonadota; class Gammaproteobacteria; order Competibacterales; family Competibacteraceae; genus JAWKZG01. The sequence continues at coordinate 104,776 of JAWKZG010000019.1, forward strand.
GGGTTTGCTGATCGGTACGGTCGGACTGGACCCGCTGACCGCAGAGGAGCGCTTTACCTTTGGTGTCGTCGAGTTGTGGAACGGCATCTCGCCTATTGCCGTCATGATCGGTTTGTTCGGTATGTCCGAAGCGCTGATCCAGTTGCATTATCTGGACAAGGCGGCCATTAAACAGAACGTGTCCAAAATTATCCCGAGCTGGAAACTGGTTCGCAAGTTTCTGCCGTTGTCGCTGCAGAGTTCGTCCATCGGGGTCATTATCGGTGCCTTGCCCGGCACCGGCGGAGACATTGCCGCCTTGCTGGCATACGATCATGCCAAACGCGTGACCAAACAACCGAGCCGGCCGTTCGGTGAAGGTGCCTACGAAGGTTTGGTAGCGCCGGAATCGGCCAATAACGCTGCCGTTGGCGGCGCTTATATTCCGATGCTGACGCTGGGTATTCCCGGTGATGCGGTCACGGCGGTGATTATCGGGGCGCTGTTTATTCACGGCCTGAAACCCGGTCCGGATGCTGATGATCGAAACGCCTCATGTTTGGTTCACGGTGGGCAATCTGTGCCTTGCCAATCTGTTCGTGCTGTTCGGGCTTACCGGTATCCGGGTTTTTGCCAAGCTGGTCGAATGTCCCAAAGGCATTCTGATTCCGCTGATTCTGCTGCTGTCGGTGGTCGGTGCGTATGCCATCACCAATGCCGTCACCGATGTGTACTGGATGCTGGGTTTTGGCGTGCTGGGCTATTTCATGAAGGTTTACGGCTATCAGGTCGGGCCGGTGATTCTGGCGTGATTCTGTCACGACTGATGGATGAAAACTGGCGTCGCGCCATCATTTCGAACAGGAAAGCTCTGGGGGCTTTTTTTCTCGAAACTGCTGGCCAGTCCGTTGTCGCTGACCTTGTTGCTGGCGGTTGTGGTCGTATTAAGGGGACAGACGCCGCTATGGCCGAGGCTCAAGGCGCGTTTTCAGAAAAATCCGCCAGGCTGGAAACCCCGGCTAATGGTCAATCGGCTGGAATAGTAACCACTGTGCTGGTCTGCGCGGCGGTCGTAATGGCCTCGATGACGCGGCAGATTGGCCAGACCATCACGGGCATCATATTCAGGGGCTGGACCCTGCCCCGGATTACAGCGGCAAAATGCTCACCCGATGCTTTAAGGGGTCGTCCTGCATCAGGCCGACCACACTCCACCTCAAAAGGTTTTCCACCAGGAGCGATCTTGCGCCCTGGGGATAAGTCTTCAGCCGCATGCTCGGTACTGACAGACTGCCGTTGGTGCCAGCGATCACATAGCAGTCTTCATCGGGGTAACTCGAATAGGCCGGGTTTTCCTGCGAGGTCTGCTCCCAGCTGCGCGGACAGGCGGCGGTATCGGACAGCATAAAGCTGCCCAGTGCACCGTTGGCGAAGCGCAGATTGATCGCCACCGTGTCTTCGACCGCAAAACCGCGTGTGGCACTGGACGAAAACGCCTGCACCGCTGTGATCTCCCCGCACAGCATGCGCAGATTGTGCACCTCATGGATCATATTGATCAGAATGGGACCGCCGCCAGGTTCGCGCCGCCAGGGCGCAGCAGTGAAGTAATCATCCGGCTTGAAAAAGGTTGCGCTGCCCATCACGGCAACCAGTTTACCCAATGCTCCCTGCTCGATAATCTGCCGGGCTTTGGCCATGATCGGGCTGTGGGCGCGGTGATGACCAATCAGAATCCTGGCCTTGGCCGCTGCAGCACGCTTAACCAGCAATTCACCTTCAGCCACTGTGGGTGCAATAGGCTTTTCCAGCAGCATGGGCGTATCCGCTTTCAGACAGGTCAGCGCATGTGCAATATGCAGCTGGTTGGGGGTTGCGATGATGACCCCATCCGGACGCATGCTGTTGAACAGGTCTTCTAGGGACGGAAACAGAGGGACACCCGCTTGCGCGGCAATGGCAGCGGCAGCCGGGGCTGGATCGACGATGGCCGAGAGTGTGCAACAGGCACTTTTTTGCAGCACACCGATATGCGCCAAACCGATATAACCGGCCCCGGCCACAGCGATATTAAGCCTGCTCATGCGCGCTTTTCCCTATCCCGCATAACCAAATTGGCGCGGCAGCCAAAGCACCAGATCCGGCAGCAGAATCATCGCCAGCAGCGCGATAATCAGCATACCGAGAAATGGCCAGATTTCGCGGATCATATCGCGCAGCGGAATACCGGTGACGCCATTAATAACAAATAACAGGATGCCGTAAGGCGGTGTGATCAGTCCGATCATGCAATTAACCACCGCGACAACGCCAAAATGCACCAGATCGATACCGAGTTCACGGCAGGCCGGAATGAACAGGGGCAGAATGACGAGAATAATGGTGGTGGCGTCGAGCACACAGCCTAATAGCAGCAGCAGCACATTCACCGCCAGCAGGAAGGCCAGTGGCGGCATGTCCACACCGGTCAGCGCACCGGCTACCGTGGCGGGAATATTCTCGCTGGCAACAATGTAATTGAAAATCAGTGCGCCACCAATCACCAGGCCGACCGCAGCCGATGAATTAGCGCTGTAGGCCATGATGCCGTACAGGTTTTTCAGGGTGAGTGCCCGGTAGAACACCGCTGCGAGGATCAGGGCATAAGCTGCGGCGACCGCTGCCGCTTCTGTCGGCGTGGTGACGCCGCCATAAATGCCATACAGCAGAATCACCGGCATCAGCAGGGCTGGCACGGCGTTCAAGGTCAGTTGCGGCAGTTCACGCAATGGCACCGGCGCTTCCACGATAAACTGGCGTCGGCTTGCCAGCACCGTATTGATGGCCATCAGCATGACACCCATCAGCAGTCCCGGCAGGATGCCGCCCAGAAACAGATAGCCGATTGACGTATCGGACACGAGCGCATACATCACCATCGGGATGGACGGCGGAATAATCGGGCCGATAGTTGCCGAGGCCGCCGTGATCGCTGCCGCATAGCCCGGCGTAAAGCGGCCGTTTTTGGTCATCATGCCGATAATGATCTTGCCGATGCCGGCCGCATCCGCCACCGCTGAACCGGACATGCCGGAAAAGATCAGACTGGCCACCACATTGACATGCCCCAGGCCACCGCGGAAGCGACCAACCGCGGCGACACAGAACTGCAGCAAACGATCGCTGATCGTGCCGGCATTCATGATATTGGCGGCGACAATAAACAGCGGTACGGCCAGCAGGATAAAACTGTCGTACAGGCCCTGGATAATCTGTTCCGCTGCCAGGCCGAGGTCCTGTCCGCTGAGCGCCAGATAGACAATGGCGGCCAGAATCATGGAAAACGCAATCGGAGTGCCAATGGCAGCCAGGGTGAACAGCGCCAGCAGACAGAGGGTAAACGCCAGACTCATGGCTGGATCACCTCGTCATGATCGGCCGGGTCAGCACCACGGGCAAAGGCAATCGCGCGCAGGGCATAACGCACAATAATCGCGACAGCGAAAATACCGTAGATACTGAACACCACATCCAGTCTGATACGCAGGGTCGCGCTTTTTTTGATCTTGTAAAAGGTAATGTAATCCAGTGTTGCGGGCAGGGCGGCAACCAGTCCGGCTACAATCGCCACGGCGGAAACCAGCGCGAACAGACGGCGTATCTTGACCGGTGCCGACAGATAGAGGATGTCAAACTTGACGTGTTCGCGGTCACGCACGCAAAACGCGGTGCCCCAAAACACCACCCACAGCCACAGTGTCAGGCAAAGCTCCAGCGTCCAGCCGAGCGGGTGATTAAACACATAACGGGAGACAATCTGGATAATAAACGCGAGAAACATGACGGTGAGTAATCCCACCGCCACGTTTTCGGCACGCGCTTGCAGCCATTTAAGAACAACGTGCACAGAGGCCGGGCCTTCTGCTCAGAGCGCGTTGATCTGGTCGATCATGCCGGGTGGCCAGTCTTTGGCGAATTCCGACTCCAGATACATTTGCTGCACGCGGGTACGGAACGCCTCGACATCCGGTGTATAGACTTTCAGCCCCTGGTCTTTGAAAAACTGTTCCAGTTCGCTTTCCAGTTGAAGCTGACGCTGGCGACCGAGTTCGGCGGCATCATCGGCGGCTTTCTGCACAATGGCCTGTTGTTCCGGCGTCAGGCTGTCCCAGACCTTTTTCGAAAATGCCAGATAGTTCAGATCGACCAGATGGCTGGTCAGCACGATCTGCTTGGTGACTTCGTAGAATTTGGAATCTTTATCGGTCGGCAGCGGGTTGTCCTGGCCGTCGATAGCACCGGTCTGCAGTGCGGTATAGACCTCGGTAAACGCCATCGGCAGCGGGTTGGCTCCAAGTGCCTTGCCGAGAAACTGCCAGGCATCAGTGCCCGGCATGCGCAACTTCACGCCTGCCAGATCATCCGGTGTTTTGATTTCCTGCTCGGTGCGCAGATTGAGCTGCCGCCGGCCGAGATACATCACGGACAATAATTTCACCCCAAGCTCGTCTTCGACTTTCTGCTTGAGCGGGTTCATGAAGTCTGCTGCAAACACCTTTTTCTGGTGCTCGGCATCGCGGTGCAGATACCCGGCGGTGAAAATCGAGAACTCCGGAAAGATGGTGGCGAGTTCCTGTGCCGAGGTGATCGACATTTCCAGATTGCCACGGGCAATGGCTTCGATTTCGGTGCCCTGTTTGAACAGCGCCGCATTATAGTGCGGCTCATAGCTGGCAAAGTCGGCGACAGCCGGGCCGAATACCTCAGCCAGTGCGACCGAGCGCTGGTCGGTTTCTGTGGCCGGGGTTGAGAGGCGTAGTTTGATCTTGTCCTGGGCCGCAGCGGGTGCGGACATACCGAACAGTGAAACGGTCAGAACAGCGGAAGCAGCAGCACCAACGAGGGCGCGGCGGGTATAGTACAAAGTCACAGTAGTTTCCTCCAGAGAACGATTGTTATTACGAACTTGGGCATAACACCCGAAACAATTGCATAAAACGGCCGTGCGTGCAAAATAATTGAGATGCCGTCTGACGCAAGACAGCGGGCTTTATACAACAACAGACACGGTAATATTCAAGCATGCCCAGTACGCACCTTCAATTAGGTCTTATCGGCGGCAATATCGCTGCTTCCCAGGCACCCCGGCTGCATCGGCTGTCCGGCCGCTTATGCGGTCTGGATGTGGACTATCAGCTGCTGATCCCACAAGCGCTGGGGCAGAGCTTTGACGAGGTTTTCGAGCACTGCATTAGCAGTGGTTTTCGCGGTGTGAATGTCACCTATCCGTACAAAGAATATGCCTTCGAGCAGGTACAAGTAGCTGATCCGGCCGTAAAGGCTATAAAAGCGGTCAATACCGTGCTGTTCAACAGCACGGGAGCACACGGATTCAATACCGATTATTCCGGTTTTATGGCTGCTTACCGTAATCATTTCGGCGCGCAACCGGCCGGTGACGTGTGTCTGATCGGCGCAGGTGGGGTCGGCAAAGCGGTGGCTTTCGGATTGTTGGATCTGGGTTTAAGCGCGTTACGCATCGTCGAGCGCGATCTGCCCAAGGCCGAGGCACTGGCGGAAGCTTTGCGCAGCGTCAGGCCCGAGCTTGAGGTAAGCACCACAGCTGATTACGAAACCGGCGCCAGGGAAGCGGATGGATTAATCAACTGCACGCCGGTCGGCATGGTGGGGTACGACGGAACGCCCTTACCGGCCGAGCTTATGCGCGGTGCAGCATGGGCTTTCGATGCGGTTTACACACCGCTGGATACGCAGTTTCTGCAAGGTGCCGAGGCAGCAGGACTGCGCATCATGAGTGGCTACGAGCTGTTTTTCTATCAAGGCGTCAAGGCTTTCGAGTTTTTCTGCGGTCGATCAGTTGACGAATCTGCGTTGCGCAGGGCGCTGGCGGAGTAAGGCTTGGGCAGGTCGATTTCATTTCGTATATCGCAGTAACCTACGCGTTGCGATACAAGCGACTGATGGCGAAACCGGTCTGAGTGAAGACCCGGGAAGTCGCCCAGAAGTATGGCATCATGTGTCTATATCACAAGTGTTCCCGTTGTCCGCGGCCACTGCGGGCTGGATTCCAGCGTAACCGTTGCCCCGTGCCGAGGCGTGACACGGGCTGGAACAGTAGCTGAATATTTTTCTTGAATCATTGTCAAAACAACCCACTGGAGGAAAACAGCATGTTGCATGAATTGCGTATCTATGAATGTGTACCGGGCCAGTTGCCGGCGCTGCACAACCGGTTTGAAAACCACACTCTGAAAATATGGGAAAAGCATGGCATTCGTCAGGCTGGTTTCTGGACCACGCTTGTCGGTGAGAACAATCAGTTGTTGTATTATCTGCTTGAATGGCAGGATCTGGCCGAGCGCGAGCAAAAATGGAATGCGTTTACAACCGACCCGGAATGGTTGAAAGTGCGAGCCGAGACCGAAAAAGACGGCCAGATTGTCGCTAAAGTAACCAATTACATCCTGGCCCCTACCGCGTACTCAAGCGTGCGCTAAACCCGTTTACGCAGTACCCCTGTTTAATGCAGTGTAAAGCGTCGCCGTGGCCGCAAAACGGCTGCTGGCGACGTGTTACGTTTTACAAAGGCATCTCTTTTGATCAATCGTATTTTCAGCTGGCTGGAAGGGCTGGTTTCATCGTTTCCGGCCGCTGTGCCGCATCAGCCACCCACAACATTAATCGGCTTTGTCTGGCATTACACGCGCCCGTTCTGGCCCCTGCTGCTGATTGCCGGATGTCTGGCTGCGTTGGTGGCGGTGCTTGAGGTCGTGCTGTTTTCCTATGTGGGCAATCTGGTTGATCTACTGACCGCCTCGGATCGAGCCCGGTTCTGGTCCGACAACAGCCAGCAGCTGTTGCTGATGGGTGCGCTGGTGCTGATTATTCTGCCGATCCTCAAGTTTTGCTATGAGGCCATTGTGCACCAGGGTCTGCTGGGCAATTTCGCCATGCGCACCCGCTGGCAGGCGCACCGCTATCTGCTGCGCCAGAGCATGACGTTTTATCAAAATGATTTCGCCGGTCGGGTGGCGACCAAAATGATGCAAACCGCGCTTGGTATTCGTGACGCTGTCATGAAACTGACCGAGGTGATGGTTTATGTCGGGGTGTATTTTCTCAGTGCTCTGCTGATGTTTGCCGCCAGTGATGTTCGGCTCAGCCTGCCGATGCTGGTGTGGCTGGTAGGGTATATCGCCGCCCTGGTGTATTTTGTACCGCGTCTGCGGGCGGTCTCGATGGAGCAGGCCGACGCCCGCTCGCTGGTCACCGGCCGGATTGTGGACAGTTATACCAATATCGCAACGGTCAAAATGTTTGCCCACAGCGATCATGAAGACCGCTACGCACGCGATGGCATGCTGTGGTTTTTGCGCAATGTGTATTTGCAGATGCGTCTGTCAACCTGGTTAACCGTCTGCCTGAACCTCATGAATGCACTGCTTATTTTCAGCACGGCGGCGGTGGCTGTTTATTTGTGGCAGCACAATACTGTCAGTGCCGGTGCCCTGGCGTTCAGCGTAGGTCTGGTGTTGCGCCTGCAAGGCATGTCGCAATGGATTATGTGGGAAGTGGCGGGGCTGTTTGAGAATATCGGTGTGATCCAGGATGGCATCGAAACGATTGCCCGCGAACGCGAGATCCTGGATGCGCCGGATGCCACAGCCTTGCAGGTAAGTCGTGGCGAGATCCGCTATCAGCAGGTCCGCTTCAATTATGGCAAACAGCAGCAGGCTATTCAGGCCGGTATTATCGATGACCTGACACTGCATATCCGCGGCGGTGAGAAAATCGGCATTGTCGGGCGCTCCGGTGCGGGCAAATCAACACTGGTGAATTTGTTGCTGCGTTTTTACGATGTTGAGTCCGGCCAGATTCTGATTGATGGTCAGCCCGTCAGCCGGGTCACGCAGCAAAGCCTGCGGGCCCAGATCGGGGTTGTGACGCAGGATACCTCGCTGCTGCATCGCTCGGTACTGGACAATATTCGTTACGGCAACGATCAGGCGACAGAAGCCGAGGTGATCGCTGCCGCGAAAAAAGCCCATGCGCACGATTTCATTCTGCAGTTGCAGGATAATAAAGATCGGCAGGGCTATGCGGCGCATGTGGGCGAGCGCGGGGTTAAATTATCTGGCGGTCAGCGACAGCGGATTGCGATTGCGCGGGTGTTGCTGAAAAACGCGCCGATCCTGATTCTGGACGAGGCAACCAGTTCGCTGGATTCCGCCGTCGAGACTGCAATTCAGGAAAACCTGTATCAGTTGATGGAAGGGAAAACCGTCCTGGCAATCGCCCATCGTCTGTCAACCATCGCGGCAATGGACCGATTGGTGGTGATGGATGCCGGTCGTATTGTCGAGCAGGGTACCCACGATGAACTATTGCAGGCCAAGGGCTTGTATGCCGAACTATGGGCGCATCAGTCAGGTGGCTTTCTGCTGCGGGCGGAGCCGGTGCAAGCCGCCCTGGAAAGTGCCTGAAGCAGAACCTGAAAAATGCTTTTCAGAGCGTCCTGCAGGCGCTTCGCAGCTATTCTGGTATAACCGCACAGCGGGGTCTACAATGCCGGTTTTTGCCATTACCCATCAGTACAGCCTGAACACTATCCAAGCATGACGAGCAGGACATCAAGAACATGAGTCGAGGTATGATCTATGCCCTGACGGGCTTTGCGGCATTTGCGCTGCACGATGCCCTGATCAAGAGTCTGAGCCAGTATTCGGTCTTCCAGACGCTGTTTTTCGCGGTTCTGTTCAGTCATGTCCCGTTCACGTTTTATCTGGCGGCAGATAAGCAGGAGCGCAATCTGCGACCGGTTTATCCGGGCTGGGTTTTGCTGCGGGCGGTCTGTATGGTCGGTTCGGGCTGTTTCGCGTTTTTTGCTTTCAGCACCTTGCCACTGGCGCAGGCGTATTCCTTATTGTTCACCATGCCGTTATTGATTACGGTGCTGGCTATTCCGCTGTTGGGTGAGCGAGTGCGTATTGTGCGCTGGCTGGCCATTCTGTTGGGTCTGGCCGGTGTGCTGGTGGTTTTGCGCCCTGGTGCGCAAACTCTGCAATGGGGCCATTTTGCGGCCTTGGCGGGTGCTCTGTGCAGCGCTTTAAGCGGAGTTATCACGCGCAAAATTGGCCAGCATGAGCGCAGTGCAACCCTGATGCTGTATCCCCTGATTGCGAATATCCTGTTTACTGGCGTGCTGCTGTATTTTGTGTACCAGCCGATGCCGTTTGTCGATCTGAGCAAAATGGCGGCTATCGGGGTACTGGGTATGGCCGGACAATACTTTATTATTCTGGCTTATATGGCTGCACCTGCCGCTATGGTCGCGCCTTTTCAGTACAGTCAGATGGTCTGGGCGGTATTTTACGGCTATCTCTGGTTTGGCAATGTGCCGGACAAATTTGTGTTCATGGGGGCCACGCTGATTATTCTGGCCGGGATGATGATTGTCTGGCGCGAATCGACCCTGAGTACAACCCTGCGACCCTTTTTGCGGACCCGCAATCTGCGTGCGATTTCCGCGCCGCCGGTAAAGTCCGACAACACTGCGCCGCCGGATCTCGAGCGTTCCCAAGACGAATAAGAAGCTGTTTCAAAAACAGCTTCTGCTTTGGTGCAAGGATGCGCCAAACAGAAAACAGCATGGATAACATGCTGTTTTCTGGAGAAAACGAAAATCCTGGATTTTCTGTTTTCGATTTCAAAAAGCCGCGCCGTGCAACGGGGGATGGCTTTTTTGAAACAGACTCTATAGTCTGCGATCAGGCCATTTTCTGGAAATCCGCCATCACTTCACGCCAGCGCTGTTCCAGTGTTTGCAGGGCCTTTTGCTGCGCAGCGTTCAAGGCTGCTGTGGTTTCCTGCATATGTTGCACCAGCTTGCCATAGTTTTCCTGCATTAATTCAGCTTGCTTGGCGGCCATTTTGTCCGGGTCGGTGGCTTGCATTTTCTGCACGGCTTTGCCCGCTTCAGCAGTGGCTTTCTGCAGCAATTCCGCCTGCTGTTGCATAATGTCCTGCACACCTTTCAATAGCGCCTGGTTGGCCTCGGTCAGTGCCGTCATATTTTTACGCTGCTGTTCCAGCAACTGAGTGGTAGGCATGCCAGGTGGCGCGAACTTTTGCATGGTCTGGGCGAACTGATCCATGAATTTGAGCGGATCAAATTGCTCCATGAGATTGAGCGGATCAAACGGATTAGGTGATTTAGCCACAGCAATACTCCTTGTGTGAGTGATGTGCAGGCAAAAGCTTAACAGAGTTATCGGAGGGTCACCATAGCATTGCTACGGGGCCAGCACGAGAGTCATACGGGCTGCTGCAACACGGGCTTGCGCAAGACAAAAAAAGCCCCACCGAAGTGGGGCAGATGCTCAAATCCTTATATAACCCTGACGGGTTGACAACCGGTGGCATCCTGCCGCCATTTCTGTTTTCAGTCCTGCCAACGGGCAGTCACAGTGAAAGCTCATGTGCAGCCTGAGCCTGCGGGCTGCACAGGTCAGGCGTTCAGTTTGACGCCTATTCTCCTGCCGGTCTCCTCCTCATATATCTAGCCGGTTTCTTTTTATTTATGCATATTAGTGCATATTTTATGTTTTAATTACAGAAATTGTTTTAATTTGAAATTAAAGCAACAATAAACTATCTTCTATTCAAAACCAAGCCTTTTCTAAGTGCCAACCGGCGCGCCCGATCTGTTGTCAGGCAGCAGCCAAGCAGCAGGTCGAACACGTCCGGTGACGCACGCTATAACCTGTTAGGAGTATTTCATGCGATTCAAATCAGTAACGCGTTCATTGGCCATCGGGCTGTTGACGCTGGCCAGCACAGCACTGTATGCCGCCGACAGCTTTATCACGGTGGCGTCCACCACCTCGACGGAAAACTCCGGCCTGTTCGACTTCCTGTTGCCCAAGTTCACCGATGCCAGCGGCATCGAGGTGCGGGTGGTTGCGGTAGGTACCGGTCAGGCGATCAAAAATGCCCAGAACGGGGATGCTGATGTGCTGTTCGTACACCACAAACCGTCCGAGGAAAAATTCGTGGCCGAAGGCTATGGGGTCGAGCGTTTTGATGTGATGTACAACGATTTCGTGCTGATCGGTCCGGCAGCAGACCCGGCCAGTGTCAAAGGCGGGCAGGATGTAGCCGTGGCGCTGAGCGCTATTGCTGAAACCCAGTCGCCCTTTGCATCACGCGGTGACGACAGCGGTACCCACAAGAAAGAACTCGGCCTGTGGCAAGAGGCCGGCGTTGATGTCAAAGCCGCCAGCGGCAGCTGGTATCGGGAGACCGGATCGGGCATGGGGGCAACCCTGAACACCGCCAGCGGGATGAGTGCCTATGTGCTGTCAGATCGCGCTACCTGGCTTAATTTTGGCAATAAGGGTGAGCTGGAAATCGTGGTCGAAGGCGATCCGAAAATGTTTAATCAATACGGCATTATTCTGGTGAATCCGGAGAAATATCCGCACATCAAAGCCGCTGAAGGACAGCAATTCATTGACTGGGTCTTGTCGGCTGACGGTCAGGCGCTGATTGCCGAGTACAAAATCAACGGTCAGCAGGCGTTCTTCCCCAACGCCCAATAAATAACCGCACCCGTGCCTATCGCGGGTGCCTGAGACTGGTCTGCATACGGACAGACCGGCAACCGGTTTATCGCAACCTCCACAATCAACGTGGATTAGCTGCCTGTGCTGCAGGCAGCCGCTTTTTCGCGATTTCTCCTTAGTACCAAACCAAAAGTGATTCTCAACCACCTCATGAGAGAGTACGCATGACAACGACGGTATCTTTCATCTTGAATGGTCAGCCGGTAAGCGCTGACGTTGAAGAGCGCACCTTGCTGGTCAGCATGCTGCGTGAACACCTGGGTCAGACGGGCACGCATATCGGCTGCGATACCAGCCAGTGCGGTGCTTGCGTGGTGCATCTGAACGGCCGTTCGGTCAAGTCCTGCAGCCTGTTGGCGGTACAGGTCGATGGTGCCCAGGTCACTACCATTGAAGGCCTGGCCGAAGCCGAGCAACTGCATCCGATGCAGGAAGCCTTCCGGGAAAATCACGGTCTGCAGTGCGGGTTCTGCACGCCGGGCATGATTATGAGCGCACTGGATCTGGTAGCGCACAACCCCGACCCCAGCGAGCAGGAAATCCGCCACTGGCTGGAAGGCAATCTGTGTCGCTGCACCGGCTATCACAACATTGTCAAGGCTATCAAGGCTGGCGCTGCCGCCATGCGACAGGCTTAAGCAAAGATCAGGAGAGCAGGGCTGATGAGTACCCATTTGATCGGCGCCTCTGTGCGGCGCAAAGAAGATAAGCGTTTTGTCACCGGCAAAGGTAACTACACCGACGATATTAATCTACCAAACCAGCTGTATGCATATATCGTACGCTCGCCTTATGCCAGTGCCCGGATTAATGCCATCGACAGCCGTGCGGCCAAAGCGGCACCCGGCGTAGTAGCGGTTTTTACCGGCGCGGATATGGCGGCTGATGCAGTCGGCAGTTTGCCGTGCGGCTGGCAGATTCACAGTCGTGATGGCTCGCCCATGGTCGAGCCGCCGCACCCGCCACTGGTGCCCGATCAGGTGCGTCATGTTGGCGATCAGGTGGCAGTCATTGTGGCCAAATCACTGTTTCAGGCCAAAGATGCGGCCGAGCTGCTGGAGATTGATTACACGGAACTGCCGGTGGTGACCGCGACCCCCAAGGCGGTGGCCGAAAATGCGCCCAAGGTTTGGGAAGAGGCACCGGGGAATCTCTGCTTTGATTGGGAAATTGGCGATCAGGCGGCCGTTGATGCCGCGTTTGCCAAGGCCCGGCATATCGCCAAAATCGATCTGGTCAACAACCGCTTGATTCCAAATGCGATGGAGCCGCGCGCCTATATCGGCGATTACAATCCAGCCACCGGCGATTACACGCTGTACACCACCAGCCAGAATCCGCACGTAATCCGCCTGCTGATGGGCGCGTTCGTGCTGAATATACCCGAGCACAAGCTACGCGTTGTAGCACCGGATGTCGGCGGCGGTTTCGGCTCCAAAATCTACCATTACGCCGAAGAGGCCATCGTCACCTGGGCAGCGCGCAAACTGGGCTGTGCGATCAAATGGACCGCCGAACGCTCCGAGGCATTTATGTCCGATGCGCATGGCCGCGATCATGTTACCCATGCCGAACTGGCGCTGGATGAGAACGGCAGGTTTCTGGGTTTGCGGGTCGACACGCTGGCTAATATGGGGGCGTATCTGTCCACTTTCGCGCCGTCTATCCCGACGTATCTGCACGCTACTTTGCTGGCTGGTGTTTACACCACGCCGGCGATTTACTGCAATGTCAAAGCGGTTTTTACCCATACCGTGCCGGTTGATGCCTATCGCGGTGCCGGGCGACCGGAGGCCACCTATCTGCTGGAGCGTCTGGTAGACGTGGCAGCGCGGGTCAGCGGGATTGACCGGATCGAACTGCGGCGGCGCAATTTTATTCCGTCAGATGCCTTCCCGTATCAAACCCCGGTCGCGCTGGAATACGATTCGGGTGATTACGAAGCGACCTTGCAGGAGGCCTTGAAACGCGCCGATTACGCCGGTTTTCCGGCTCGTCAGGCAGCGGCCAGGAGCCGCGGTAAGCTGCGCGGTATCGGCTTTTCGACCTATCTGGAAGCGTGCGGGATAGCGCCCTCCAATGTGGCCGGCGCATTGGGCGCACGGGCCGGTTTATTCGAAGCGGCCCAGGTGCGGGTCAACCCGACCGGCTCGGTCACGGTGTTTACCGGCACCCACAGTCATGGCCAGGGTCACGAAACCACTTTCGCCCAGCTGGTTGCTGACACGCTGGGGATCGATATCGAGAATGTCGAAATTGTTCACGGCGATACCAGCAAGATTCTGTTCGGCATGGGTACTTATGGCTCTCGCTCGCTGGCCGTCGGCGGGGAAGCACTGATGAAAGCGATGAACAAGATCGTGGCCAAAGGCAAAAAAATCGCCGCGCACCAGCTTGAGGCGGCAGCAGATGATATTGAATTCAGCGAGGGCAAATTCACGGTCTCCGGTACCGATCGCAGCAAAACCTTTGCGGATATCGCGCTGTCGGCTTATGTGCCGCATAACTATCCACTCGATGAACTCGAGCCGGGTCTGGATGAAACCGCGTTTTATGATCCGAAAAACTTCACATTCCCCGGCGGTTGCCATATCTGCGAAGTCGAAATTGACCCGGAAACCGGTGTCGTCGACGTGGTCAATTTTACCGCTGTCGATGATGTCGGGCGGGTGATCAATCCCATGATTGTGGAAGGCCAGGTGCATGGCGGTGTGGCCCAGGGCATCGGTCAGGCCTTGCTGGAAGGCTGTGCCTACGACAGCGAAAGCGGTCAGCTGCTGACCGGGTCATTCATGGATTACTGCATGCCGCGGGCCGACAATGTGCCGCCGTTTCAGGTCGGTACCCATACTACTTTGTGTACCCATAATTCACTGGGTGTGAAGGGCTGCGGCGAGGTCGGCGCGATTGGTTCGCCCCCGGCGGTGATCAATGCCGTGCTGGACGCGCTCGCCCCTCTTGGTGTCAGCGATATCGAAATGCCCGCGACACCCCATCGGGTGTGGCAGGCGATCCAGTCCGCGCGCAGCGCTCAGGCAGCTTAGGAGAGTATCAGCGTATGTACAATTTCAACTATCACCGCCCGGCCACGCTGGCTGAGGCAAAAGCACTGTTGGCCAACCATGCCGAGGCGAAACTGCTGGCGGGCGGCATGACTTTGCTGCCAACCCTGAAAATGCGCCTGGCACAACCGTCGGATCTGATCGATCTGGCAGCAACCCGTGAACTCAGCGGCATTCAGCAGCAAGGCGAGCGGATTGTCATTGGCGCGCTGACCACCCATTACGAAGTGGCGACCTCCCGTATCGTGCAAAACGCGATTCCGGCGCTGGCTGCGCTGGCCGGCGGGATTGGTGACCCGCAGGTGCGTTATCGCGGCACGCTGGGCGGTTCGATTGCCAATAACGATCCGGCGGCGGATTACCCTGCTGCGGTAGTCGGTCTAAATGCCACGGTGATTACCACGCGGGGCGGGGTTGAGGCCGATCGCTTTTTTACCGGTATGTTTGAAACCACGCTGGCGGACGATGAACTGATCACCCATGTCAGTTTCCCGATTCCGGA
>JAWKZG010000020.1:0-103232 GCA_041396125.1 Gammaproteobacteria bacterium
AGTCCACTGTTGCACCGAATTTTGGCGTCGTAATCATGTTGAGCGTTCGTGGACGGGGCAAATCCACAGTAACAATTTCGGCCAGCCGTCCCGGCCGCGGCTTCATCACATAGACATGGTCTGACAGGATCACCGCCTCAGAGATTGAATGCGTGACCAGAAACGCGGTGGCATGCTGTTCGGTACAGATCCGCTGCAGCTCCATGTTCATCATATCGCGCGACAGCTCATCCAGCGCGCTGAAGGGTTCGTCCAGTAACAACACTGCGGGTTCCGTAATCAGCATCCGGCAAATCGAAGCCCGCTGTGCCATACCGCCCGAAAGCTCGTTGGGATAGACATTTTCGAAACCGGTCAGACCGACAACGTCTAACAGCTCGTGGGCCTTTTGTTTCGCCTTTTGGGCGGCGGCGCGGCCATCCCGTATCTCGATCGGCAACACGATATTTTCCACCGTGGTGCGCCAGGGAAACAGGGTGGCCTGCTGGAACATCATACCGATGTCCCGACGCGGACCAGTGACCGGACGATTTTGCAAAACCACCCGCCCCGTGCTGGGTGGTATCAGACCCGCCATGATCTTGAGCAAGGTCGATTTGCCGCAGCCGCTGGATCCGATGACCGACGAGAAACTTCCCTTGCGCAGGGTCAGGCTGACATTTTCAAGTGCGACAACCTTGTTACGTGTATACGTCTTTCCGACATTGCTCAATTCATAGACGGGCTCACCTGTCACGGCGGGCACATCCGTTGCGACTGCAGAAGCCCCCATTACTTGATAGCCTCGTTCCAGCCGATAATAAATTCACTGGTATAGGCTACGCCCGGGTCTGCCAGGGGAGCAGCAAGTGTGACGGTCAATAATGGGTGGGTTATCACGGGTTTCTCCTCCACTTTATTAGTATTTATTGATTGTTTTACAACACTTGTCGCGCAATTTCTGCGCTATAACTCAGGCAGTGCGCATGGTGTTTTCGAGCCGTCCAATTTCTTCGATTTCACAGACGACGACGTCTCCATCCTTCAGGAACTGCGGTGGGTCCATCGCATAGCCGACACCTGAAGGAGTGCCTGTCGCCAATAAGTCTCCCGGCTCCAGGGTCAGCCCTTCCGACAGAGACTCGATCAAAGTGGGAATGTCAAAGATCATCGACGCTGTATTCCCGTTCTGCCGCTGCTCACCATTAACGGACAGACGGATCGACAAATTCTGAGGATTGCTGATGGCGTCAGCCGTGACAATCCACGGACCGGTCGGGCAAGAGCCATCAAGTGCCTTGCCTTTGAAATACTGCCCGCCGTGGCGGCGCTGGATGTCACGCGCACTGATGTCATTCAGGATCGTATAGCCGAAGATATGATCATAGGCCTGGTCTTTCGGGATATTCCTGCCAGCCTTGCCGATCACCACAGCCAGCTCGACTTCGTAGTCAATGGATTCCGAGAGGGTGGGGAAAATCGGGATAGCAGCAAAAGGGCCGATTACAGCTGTCGGCGGCTTGGTGAAATAAACCGGATGTTCTGTCACACCCACTTTTTGGTTTTGCGCCCGATCCCCTTCCGCGATGTGCTCCGCGTAGTTCCGTCCGACACAAAATACGTTTTTTCTGGGCGACGGCAAAGGAGCCAGCAACGTGATATCGGCAGCGGCATGGCGAGCGTCTGCATGCTTTCCTGCTTCCGCCTCGGCAACCAGCCCGCGAATAGCGTCGAGCCCCTTGGGGCCTGCTTCAATCACGGCCTGAAGCGTTCCGGACTGCAGTGCAGCCCCCGTCTCGCCAGAAAGGCCGGAAGCTGCTTTGGCAATGTCCAGCATGGAACCATCATTGAGACGAACTGCCGCGACAGGGGCACCATTATTCACGGCAATAGTTGCAAGATGCATTAAGTATCTCCCTCAGGGTTTATTTCAAAAACAGGGTTTATTTCAAAAAAGGGTCTATTTACAAAAAATCAGGACTGAAATTAAAGATAGCTCGATAGTCGTCAGGCAGGCTGCTGTCGCAACCTGCCTGTTATCGTATTGTTGCGATAGTCGAGCATCAAAGACAATTCTGGGTGTGCCAGACACCTCTGCGAGCTCTCCGCAGCCGCTACTGATGTCTTTGACGGCTGCGGCAACACGCCTTACTTGATGGCTTCGTTCCAGCCCTCGATGAACTCATTGGTGTAGGCAGCGGTCAGGTCATCCAGCGGCGCAGCGATCTCGCCACCGGCCACCAGGCTGTCCTGCCACTCTACCCATACTTCAGGTGGCAGATAGCCCAGCCCTTTCGACATATCAACCGGGATCGTCTTGGAGCGAACGGCATCAAACAGGGCCGACTGGAAACCCACATCTTCGCCTTCTTGCGGGTTGCCGGCCTTCAGGTGGGCCAGCACGGCCTCACGATTTGCGTCATCCAGCGCAAAAGCATGGCCGCGTGCGAACGCTCTGCCGAATTTCTCTACCAGCTCGCGATCATTGCGGATCGTGTCACCCATGGTAGCAAGACCATTACCGAAGAAGCGGGCAAATTCAGGTGGTGTGATATCACGCACCTTCATGCCGCGCTGGTTGAGGATGGCCGCATCGGCGGTGGAGGATGAATAGGCCACCATTTCGCCGCTGTTGAACGCCACGGTGGCTGGACCGCCATCGCCAACGGTCAGGAAGGTAAAGTCGGTGCCTGCCAGCATACCGAAGCCCGCCATGACGTTGCGGGCAAAGCCCACTTCAGCGCCATCGGCGGTCCCGGTGCCAATCACTTTGCCACGCAGCTCTTCGGGACTCTGGATATCCGAGTCTTCGCGCACGACGATACCAAAATTGCTGCGCGCCGCGACGTTATATATGAAGACGGCGTCAACCCCGCGGGAGCGGGCAGCGATCACAGGACCAGGCCCCGGACGACCGAAATGTGCCTGCCCCGCCGACAATGCCTGCAGAACAGCACCCGAGCCGTTGATCGCCTCGACCGTGACATCAAGCCCTTCTTCAGCGAAGTAACCTTCACCGATAGCGACGAATACAGGGAATGAGTTGATCGCAGACGGGCTGGGCTGCACAAAGGTAATTTTACGCAGTTCCTGCGCATGCGTGGGTGCCCCAACAAGCATTGCCAGGGGTAGCGCTGCCGCCAGCGCGGCTGTGAAAATTCTTCGGGTTATCATGTGTTTCTCCTCCAGTTTGTGGCTTTGTCAAAAGAACACGTCTGTAATTTTCAGCGCTGGCAAGTCGCCCAAAAATGTGAGATACCGCCGTCCTCGCGCCATGCAACGTCCTGAAAAAGCATCACCAACCAAATACACTAAAATAATTTAGTACGGTGCGCTTTCAAACAAAGCTTACATCAAGTCACAGCATAGTTGAAAAACACCTAAAGTCAAAACGACAACTCGGTCGGCGAAAACAAAAAACATAAATCTTATCATTTGGTTATAAGAACATGATTTTTGCAACCCTACGGGCTTCAAGTTGTAAGCCGCTCGAATCGTTATGCTCTCACACATAAAGCGGATAGGTTTGCGATATTACGCTGCGCTATACGCTTTTCTCTGGATTCCGCCTGCGCGGGGATGACAGGCTGGGCATAGGGGCGATAGCGCTGAACGGTGTAAAATCATGCGCTTTTTGTAACAGCCACTACGTTGCTCTTCAGGAGGCGCTGATCACCGATTGCATGATGATATAGCCCCCCAGAATAAACAGCGCAATAAAGAAAATCTGCCGGAAGCGGACTTCTGATAACTGCTGCCGAATGCCTTGGCCGATCAGCATACCGAGCACAGCAGGCAACACAGCAGCAACCGAAAGCACGCTGAGTCGGGTTGTCAGCAGGCTGTTGTTGTAAAGTGCCAGCGCCAGCGTGGAGACGGTAAATAATATTCCCATAGCCTGCACGAGCATGTCGCGCGTCAGACCAAGGGCTTGCAGGAACAGCACACCGGGCACCGCAAAAGAGCCTGTCATCCCGGTAAAAATACCATTCAGGCCGCCAAACAGCGGCCCGGCCCAGATTTCCTGCTGCGCCGAAATCACCCAGCGTATCCCCGCCAGACCCAACGTGGCATAAGCCATCAGCAGTCCGCCCAGCAGGCCCGAGAGCAGCGACCGGTCGACGCGGGTTAAAGCCATTGCACCAAGCCAGACGGTGGCTGTCGCCAGCACAAAAAACGGCCACAGGCGCCGCAGAATAGCGCCTCCATTGCCCCCGACTACAGCCTGCCAAAGATTGGTGGCAAACGAAGGAATGAGCAGGAGTGCCATGGCGCTAGTCAAATCGAGCGTTGCCGCCAGCAGGCCCAAACTCACCGTTGGCAGGCCGAGTCCGATCACGCCCTTCACTGTGCCTGCAAGTAAAAATGTACCGGCGATCAGTGCGATAGTTATCAGATCAAACATAACACCTGTTACCTCCGGTATGGTGCGCAAAACAGCGAATGCAATAGTCGTCTGCTGGCAGAACTCTGTATAATCAGGAAGATGCTTTTCCTCGCCATAGCAGTACGCCCTCTCACGGAGAAAATCCATGCTCATCCGGGTTGGTTACGACATCATTTTTGAACATCCGGCACCGACGCCGATTATCGCCATGCTTTATCTGCACCCTTCTCGCACGGCGTCAGTCCGGCGCAATGAATATTTACTGCTTGAACCTCAGGTGCCCATCAGCGACTACAGCGACGTGTTTGGCAACCGTTGCGGTCGTCTGCTCGCACCCGCCGGGCCGTTACGATTATGGAACGATGCAGTCGTCGAAGACAGCGGCCAGACAGATCATCAACAGCCAGAGGCCAAACAGCGAGAAATCTACGATTTACCACCGGAAACCATACAGTTTTTGCTGCCAAGCCGTTACTGTGAAGTTGATCAAATGGTGGACATCGCCTGGCAGTTGTTTGGCTCTACACCGAAGAGCTGGGCGCGGGTGCAGGCTATCTGCGATTTCGTGCACCAGCATATTAAATTCGATTATCTGCAGGCGCGACCCACACGTACCGCTTTCGAAGCCTATCAGGAACAGGTCGGCGTCTGCCGCGATTTTACCCATCTGGCGATTACATTCTGCCGTTGCATGAATATTCCGGCACGCTACTGCACCGGCTATCTCGGTGATATCGGTGTACCGATAGCCGATCCGATGGATTTCAGCGCCTGGTTCGAAGTTTATCTGGATGATCAGTGGTACACCTTTGACTCACGCAATAATATCCCCCGCATTGGCCGGGTGCTGATGGCCTCTGGCCGTGACGCCGCCGATGTTGCCTTATTAACGTCCTTTGGCCCGAGCCGGCTGGATCGTTTCAACGTCTGGACCTACGAGGTAGGCGAAGAGGCCCTGGCTCCCATTACCAGTTAACCGCGTATTGCTTAATTCCGCGTGTTAACACCACCTGCACTAACACACGCGCTACTGTACAAATGATCGCAGCGGCAGATGATTCTGCCGCGGATAGCGAGATTCAAACATAAAACATCTCCAGATCATTTAGAATTAGGCTCTTGCACTAGTTGATATTCTCATTCTCATTTATTACTAAAGGGCATTGCATGCTTCGTGTACTCATTGTTGATGATGAATCAACATTTGTCGCAGCCACCGAAAAGCTTCTGGAACAGCGCGGTTTTGAGGTCTCATCCGCACTGGATTTACAAACCGCGCGGGGCTATCTGAGCACACAGCTGCCGGATGTGTTATTGCTCGACATCGTCCTGCCCGATGGCAGCGGGCTGGATCTGATACAGGAAATCGACCCCGACGCCAAAACCCGTATCGTAGTGATGACCGGGCATCCAACACTGGATATCGCGATTGACTCATTGCGGGCGCGGGTGGCTGATTTTCTGATTAAGCCGTCGATGTGCAGCACCTGCTGACTTCGCTCAAAGCGATTGAACGCGCGCAGACGCAAACCCGGCCGATCAAGCCCAGTGCCGGACTCGAACCGGCGTTTGAGCAATTTGTCGGCAATTCAGACGCGATGCTGGCACTCTACAAGTTGATTGATCGGGTTGCCCTTCCAATGCCAGCGTCCTGATACGCGGCGCCAGCGGCACCGGCAAGGAGCTGGTGGCGCAAGCGATCCATGCCCGCAGCGAGCGGCGCGATAAACCGCATCTAAGCATCAACTGCGGCGCGGTTTCAGTCGAGCTGATCGGCAGCGAACTGTTTGGCCACGAACGGGGCGCTTTTACCGGCGCGAACCGTCAGCATCTGGGCTATTTCGAACGTGCCAACGGTGGCACATTGTTTCTCGACGAAGTCACCGAAATGCCGTTGGAACAGCAGGTTAAATTGCTGCGCGTGCTGGAGACCGGCAAGCTGACACGTTTGGGTGGTGATCAGGAAATTGCAGTCGATGTACGCATTGTGGCCGCAACCAACCGCGACCCGGCCACAGCGATCCGCGAAGGCCATCTGCGCGAGGATCTTTATTTTCGCCTGGCCGTTTTTCCCATTCAGATGCCTTCCCTGAATGACCGTGACGGCGATATCAAATTGCTGGCGGAGTTTTTTCTGAACCATCTCAATCGTGACAGCAAAACCCACAAACGCTTTGGCCCAGGCACCAAAGACTGGCTGGAACGGCAAAACTGGCCGGGTAATGTCAGAGAATTGAAAAATGCCATGCAGCGGGCATTTTTACTCGCCGATGACAGCATCACCCGTGAACATTTCCCCGAGCAGCTGAGCAGCACAATGATGTCTCCGGCTGTAAGCAGCGCGGTGCAAACCGTAGGTAAAGACGGCGACTTGCGTTTTTCGGTTGGCCAGACGCCTATCGACGAGGCCGAGCGGCAGCTGATTTATGCCACGCTGAAGCACTACAAAGATAACAAGTCGAAAACAGCCGATGCGCTCGGCATCAGCCTGAAAACACTTTATAACCGTCTCAAGCAATATGAAGAGGAAGGCCGTACCCCTCGCGACAATGATGCTGACTGACAGTCTGCAGCAGACGCCGGCGTTGCAGCGTTGATGACGCCGGCAGGTATGGGCCTCCAGAACCGTAACTGCACCTGAGACCGCTACGGCAGAAATTTTTACAATTACTGTGTCAAACTTACAAACCCACCCTGTAATAAATAACAAAATGCCACCAAAATATATGTAACCGCATGTTTTAAAAGCCAATAAAAACCTGGCACGAACACTGCAAACTCCTATAGCAAGCGTTACCAAACGCTGTTTAATCCATAATCAACAGGAGTTTAACCATGATCTACCGGAAACTTGCTTTAGCTGGTGCAATCACTCTGGCCCTCGCGACTACCGTCAACGCTCAGGACAGCACTTTTCTTGATATCGAGCGCTCTGCGGACAGCCCTTACCAACTGCGCGCCAGTGATTTGCTCGGCATGGATGTTGAAAACTTCAATGGCGACGAAATTGGTGAAATCGACGATCTGATTATCGGCACCAATAACACACCGACCGCTGTTATCTCGGTAGGCGGCTTTTTGGGTCTGGGCGATAAACTGGTCGCGATACCCTATAACGAGCTGAAATTTGATAGCGAACGTGAAGATGTTGTGTACAACGCCACGGAAGAGCAGCTGAAATCACTGCCTGAGTTCAACTACATCGAAGGCGAAAGCACCTGGAGCGAAATTCAGACACAGCGCCTGGCGATGCAGGATAAAGCCAAGCAAATGATGAGCGATGCCAAGGATAAAACGACAGAAGCAGTGGAGTCGGTCAAGGATAAAACCGCTGAAACGGTGGAGTCGGTCAAGGAAGCCGATATCTGGCACCAGATTGCCGGTAACTGGAATCAGGTTAAAGGCAAGGTCAAGCAGCAGTGGGGCGATCTGACCGATGATGAGCTGACTGTCATCGAAGGTAACCGCGATATGCTGATTGGCAAAATCCAGAAGCAATACGGCATTTCCAAGCAGGAAGCCGAACAGCAAGTGGACAGCTGGGCGAAAACTTTATAAGGCATCCCCTGCCATTCACTAATGTGGCTGCCAGGCCATGCTGCAACAAACACTGGCCTGGCGCCCGTTTCTTACCTTGCTGATTACAGGGAGTCATATCGATGACAAAGCATGTCAATAACCAGGAAACGGACAATCAGGGCGAAGGGAATCGCGAAGCGGGCCGGAACTACAACCGGGCGACCCGGGAGTTTGTAAAATCCGGCCAGGTTGAGGAAAAAGCCCGCGCCGCCGCAAACGCTGATCCAGCGGAAAAAGCCGCACTGCGTCGCGCCGAGGAAAAAGGCAAAGCACGAGCCAAAGAGGAAGATCCCGCGATCAACCGGGATTACTCAAACGCCAACTCATAACCCCACGGGCGTTATCACCAGTGTTTCCCTGGGCCTGACTTCATACGGGTCAGGCCCTCTGTTACAGATACAGGATATACCCATGCACACCGTACAGCTTGAGCAGCTGGTACAGAAGCTGCAAACCCTACCGCCACAACGTATGTCCGAAGTGGAAAATTTCATCGATTCGCTGCACCAGCGCGAGAGACTTGCCTCCACGCAAGCCGCCTTAAGCGCAGCCGAAACATTGCTGGAAGAAATCTGGGGCAACGCTGACGATGCCCACTACGACCGGCTGTAAGCCCGTATCCATACAGACTGGTTCTGAACCCTCTATCCCATGCTTTATATGCACGCCCCACAGGCGTGATTTGCAGATAAAGCCTTTGCAATATATCCAAGTACGCGAGAATCGTCCTGCTGTAACAATTGTTAACTACTACAACTGTCCCAGTGTCTATGAACCCGTTTGTGGCCACGACAGCGTCTGTTTCAGCGAACCGCAGAACTGCCCCAGCGTCTACGAGCCCGTCTGTGGCCATGACGGCTTTACCTACAGCAATAGCTGCGAGGCCAATAATGCCGGGACCACAGTCGCCTATGAGGGCAGCTGCCTTGCTCTGTAACAGGGTGCAATCAGCTTAAACGACGCCATCCTGACGGGCGGGACATGATGCCCTGCCCGTCAGGTCTGCACTGGCAGTTGTACGCTGAAGCGCCTGCCTTCATCGACGCTCAGCGGCGCCTGATGGGCGGCAAAAACCCGGCCCGCCATCTCCAGCAGCAGCTTGGCGTAACGGCTTTCCGGCACGATTGAACGATCCGCCAGCAGCGTCAATTCAAGGGACGTGGCTTGTTGTCGGGCGGTTATCTGGAGCTGCGCCACCCCGGCGTCGAGCGCCAGATCAATCAGACTGGCCAGCGCCAGTGCCAGCGCCAACGGATTGGCCGGGATCGGCGGCAAGGATTCATCGACCTCCAGCAGCAGTTTGAAATCCCGCCGGCGCAGTTTTGATCCCAGCAGTTGGCGTGCCTGCGTAATAATCTTGTTTAGATCAGACTGTTGATTAGGCGCATGATCCGTGGCCCGACCAAATTCCGAAACACTTTGCGCCAGCGTTCCTGCCCGTTTGGTCTCAGCGACAATCGTGCGCAAAATATCTGCCAGCGCGTCCTGCTCAATCCCCTGCTCCAGATAAACCAGGCCGAGTTCGGCGTTCATGACCACCGCATTGAGCGGGTTGGTTATTTCATGGACCAGACCATTGGCAATCATACCCAGGGCGAACAGGCGCTCTATGCGCTGCCTGTCCTGTTCATCTGATTGCTTGGTTTGTGCAGTTGAATCTACCATTGCGCATTATCCTTATACCCGTAGTGAACGCGCCAGACCAAACACGCTGGCGGCGGGCGGTTGAACCAGCATCAGTCTGTTGCATCGCGCACGGGGAAGAGCGGTAACAGCTCCTTGATGCTGGCCGGTTTCATTAAATAATGATCGAATCCGGCAGCTGTCAGCCGGGTCTGATCGGCATCGCTACCGGAGAGTGCGATAAACACAGTCTGCTCGAAGCCGCCCAGGGCTCTGAGACGACTGGCAACTTCGTAGCCGTCCATATCGGGCAGACCGATATCCAGGATGATCACATCCGGCTTGTCGGCCAGCGCCAGGGCAATGGCCGATTGTCCATCGTGGGCGGTTTTCACCGTATGCTGCAGGGTCCCGAGCAGCTTGCTCATCGCGCTGCTGGCATCCTCGCTGTCATCAACAATCAACACCCGGCAGTGACTGCTTCGTTCGCTGCTGCCCGGCACGCGGCGCGGCTGGCTGGCAGGCTGCGCTG
This sequence comes from Gammaproteobacteria bacterium, assembly GCA_041396125.1. GTDB lineage: Bacteria > Pseudomonadota > Gammaproteobacteria > Competibacterales > Competibacteraceae > JAWKZG01. The sequence continues at coordinate 10,101 of JAWKZG010000020.1, forward strand.
ACGCCGGCTGTGGCTCATTGGGGATCTCGACCGCATGTGGATCGTAGCGGGCCACCAGCTCCACCAGCCGATAGCCTTCAATCGGCTTCGTGACGAAATCATCGCAACCGGCTTGCAGGCATTTTTCCCGCTCGCCCGGCATGGCCGCCGCCGTGAGCGCAATAATCGGCCGGTCAAAGCCCTGGGCACGCAGCCGGGCGGTGGTCTGATAGCCGTCCAGCACAGGCATTTGCATATCAATGATCATGACATCAAAAGACTCACCCTGACTGGCCGCCAGCGCGATGGCATCAATGGCCGCCTGGCCGTTTTCCGCCACCGTCACCCGAGCTCCGGCATCTTCCAGAAAATGCTGCGCCAGATAGCGGATATCGCGCCGGTCATCGACCACCAGAACCTGGCTTTTCAAGCGATGCCGCGCCACCGTGGCAGCCGACTTGCCGGGCGTAATATCACCGGGCGGATCAATCAGCACCATATCGTTATCCGTGTCTGTCGCCAGGGCCACCGAGACTGTACTGCCATGGCCCGGCACACTGTGCAGATTAATCTCACCGCCCAGCATCCGGGCCAGGCGCTGACTGATTGCCAGCCCCAGACCCGTGCCACCGTAACGGCGGGTGTGCGACGAGTCAGCCTGGGTAAACGGCTGGAACAAGCGCTCCTGCTGCTCTTCGGTAATACCGATGCCGGTATCGATAACCGCAAACCGCAACACCGGTTCGGCACCACTACTGCGGTAGCGGATGGATAATTTTACGTAGCCTTCATCGGTAAATTTGATGGCATTACTCAGCAGATTAATCAGAATCTGCCGCAAGCGCACCGGATCAGTACTGATGGTGGCGGGGATCGGATTTTCGTATTCCACCAGCAAGGGCAGTTGTTTTTCCTGCGCCCGCACTTCCATCAGCGAGCGGACATCAGCGATCAGTTCTGCCGGTGAGCAGGGCTGTATCTGGATATCGAGTTTACCGGCTTCAATCTTGGATAAATCCAGAATGTCATTGACCACATCCAGCAGATAGCGACCATTGCGCTTGATGGTTTCCACACATTCGAGGTTATCCGGGTTATCAACATGAGCAGCCAGCACATCCGCGTAGCCGAGAATCGCTGTCATCGGGGTGCGGATCTCGTGGCTCATATTGGCCAGAAACTGGCTTTTGGAACGGTTTGCCATATCAGCTGCCTGCTGCGCATCGCGCAACGATTGCTCGAATTGCTTGCGGTCGCTGATATCGCGGTTGATTTCCAGTACCAGACGGCTACCATCGGGTTCATGCATCAGCTGATGACGCGAAGACACCGTGATCCGCCGACCGTTTCTGGCGCGATGGATTAATTCACCTTCCCATTGCCCGCGTGTGGCCATTTCGGCTTCGATGTCGGCCAGTGGCTTCGGATGTACCGTTTGCAGCAGCTCATGCGGGGTTCGATCCAGCACGTCCTGTTCCTTGTAGCCATACAAAACTTCCGCACCGGAGTTCCAGTACACGATACCGCCGCCGGGCTGCCAGCCGATAATGGCATCATGCGATAACTGCAGCATATTGGCTTGGCGCTGCAGGGTACGCTCGGCCATCCGCCGCCGGCTGACATCCAGAAACGTCACCACCGCACCGATCAGCTGACCGTCCTGGTGCATCGGATAAGACCAATAGACTACGGGGATCGGCGTACCGTCGACATGCCAGAACACCTCGTTATCGACCTCGACGCCCTCACCGGTCTGTATCACTCGATAAATCGGGCAGGCCTGCACAGGATAGGGGCTATTATCACTGTGAGAGTGGTGAATCAGCTGATGTACGTTTTTGCCGATTAGATCATCCGTATGCTGCAATCCCAGCATTTTCACGCAGGCATCGTTGCAGAACGTGCAGATACCCTCCAGATCAACCCCGTAGATCGCTTCTGCGGTGGAATCCAGCAACAGCCGAACCCGCTCGTTACTTGCCCGCAAAGCCTGTTCGGTACGCTTGCGCTCGGTCACGTCGGTCTGTATACCCAGAAAATGGGTCACCTGATCGGCGTCGTCATACACCGGCGAGATACGCAGTGCGTTCCAGAAAGTAGTGCCATCTTTACGGTAATTCAGCAAGGTCACATCGCATTCACGTTGCTCGCGCAATGCCTCGCGGATAAGAGTGACAGATTCCGGATCGGTCATCGGGCCTTGCATGAAACGGCAATTACGGCTGATGACCTCGCTTGCACAATAACCGGTTATTGTTTCAAACGCCTCATTAGCATAAATAATCGGCAGATCGGACTGGCGTGCATCAGAGATAAGAATACCGTCGGTCGCCGCAGCCATAGCGCGGTCACGCAGGCGCAGGATTTCTTCAATGCGTTTCTGCTCGGTGATTTCTTCAGCCACTACATTGATGCTGACCACTTGCCCGTTACTATCGTGCAGGGGATACCAGCTTTCCCGCCAGGTGCGTATAACACCGGGTTGGGCCGGTGTTTCGCCGCTGATTTCCAGATCGCGCAGCGGTTTTCCCGTTTCCAGCACCTGGCGCAATAAGGGTTCGGCTTCGCCGGCCAGATCCGGCAGCAGCTCACGCACTGTTTTTCCGATATGTTCCTGTACCGAATACCCGTTAATTTCAGCCAGATGCTGATTGATACGCTGCCAGCGCAGATCCTGATCGATGACACACAAACCAATCGGTGCCGCCGCATACACGGACTCGATTTCAGCCAGCCAGCTGCGCGCCTGACGATCACTTTCCCGCAGCTCGGTGACATCGGTAAAGGTCAGCACGATCCCCTGGAACTCACCGGCATGATTACGATACGGCGATACCCGGCGCAGATAAAAGCGGCCATCGTGACTTTCAATCTCGTCTTCCACCACACTGTCAGACGCTGCCAGTTGTGCTGGCTGCGGCAAGGACGGCATACTTTTGACCCGATGTGTCAGGTGCGCCAGGGGCCGACCTGTATCACTGGCGATCAGGTTGTAGATGCTGGCTGCTGCCGGCGTGAACAGCTGAATCGTATAATCATTATCCAGAAAAAGTGTCGCAATCTCGGTGCTTTCCAGCAGGTTTTCCAGATCGCTTTTGGCTCGTGCCAGAGCATCGACAGCGGTTTGTATTTCCTCTTTCGAGGCCTCCAGCTCTTCATTGGCGGATTGATATTCTTCGTTCAGGGTACGCAGTTCTTCGTTGGAGGATTTCAGCTCCTCATTCGAGGCTTCCAGCGCCTGCACGGTTTTTTCCAGATCATTGCGGGTGGTCGCCAGTTCTTTTTCCAGCTGCTCGATTAACGAGTCGGCCAGTGAGTCATTCCGATCCGGGGTTTCCTGGCGTTTAGCCTGATCCGGGCTGAGTGCCGGCCCGGCGTCCTGGAACACCACCATGAACAGCCCCGAATCCTCACCCAACTGAGGCATGGGCTGAACAATCAGCCGCAAAGGCTGCAGACCGGCCTCGGTAGAAACCGAAAGATTATCGCGCAGTGCCTTGCGACGCTCACTGCGGGCCTCGTTAAGCGCCGCCCGCAAACCGACCCGCAAACCCGATCGCGCCAGCCGCACGATATTATTCGAGAACATGCCCTCGCCCAGTTCCAGATATTTGGCGGTGCCCTCGGAGACATACAAAATATGTTGTTCGTCATTAATAACGGCGTATTTTGGCGCAAACTCGTCCACAACAATGCGCTGTGACAACTGACGCAAGTCATCATCGTCCGGCGTGGCGCTTTTGGCTGGTGGCAGATGAGCCCGTGCGGGACGCAGTTCGACCGGCTGCTCCGCCGGATTCAGTGCCGTTGATTTGCTGCGCGAGATACGGTGTTTGGGGCTAACCAGTTGAAACAGCTCCCGGTGTGCCGTCAGGTTTTCAGCCGGCCCCAGAAACAGATAGCCACCCGGTCGCAGCGCCTGGTGAAACAGCGGTATCAGTTTCTTCTGCAGATGCGGCCCGAGGTAAATCAGTACATTACGGCAGGAAATCAGATCCAGCCGGCTCAATGGCGGATCACTGATCAGGTTATGGCGCGAAAACAGACACAGTTCACGAATCGCCTTGCTCACCTGATAGTGGCGGCCCTTTTTGACAAAAAACCGCTGCAGATACTTGTCTGGCAAAGCCTCGGCAATACCCGGCGGGTAAACGCCCTGGCGGGCGATACTCAAGCCGCGATCATCGATATCCGTCGCAAAAATCTGCACCTCCGGCGGATTATCCAGCTGCTCCATATGACTGCACAGCAGCATGGCAAGGGTATAGGCTTCCTCGCCGCTGGCGCAGCCTGGCACCCAGAGCCGCACCGCATCATCGGCTGCTCGCCCGGCAAACAGTTTGGGAATGACTTCACGTGCCAGCGCAGCAAAAGCATCCGGATCGCGAAAAAAAGTTGTCACCCCGATCAAGAGTTCCTCGAACAGTTTTTGCCCTTCTGCGGGATCGTTCTCCAGGTGTTCAAGATAGCCCCTGCTGTCGGTAATTTTGAGCACTTGCATGCGGCGCTGGATACGGCGAATCAGCGTGCTGGACTTATAGTGGCGAAAATCATGCTGGCTGGCCTGCAATAGAATGTCGCAGATAGCAGGCAGTGTCTCTTCAATCGCCTGCTGCTGAGTCTTGCGTCGTCCGCTCTGACGCATATTGCGTAAATGCCCAAGATAACGCCCCAGTTCCTCGGCCAGCCGTTGCGGTGACAGCACATGATCGACCAGATGATGTTCCGCAGGGAGCGCCGACATGCCTTCATCAACCGCTGCTGCGGGTGCCTGCAGCATGACCATGCCGTCAGCATCGGCAATAGCTTTCAGGCCCAGCGCCCCGTCGCTACCGGCACTGGCCAGGACTACACCGATAGCCCCGGCACCCTGCTCCCTGGCCAGCGATTGCAGAAATACATCAATAGGGGTTGCGGATTGCTGTGTGCGACCGACGCGCAGCCGGCCGTTTTTAATCGTGACAACCGTGTCGGCAGGAGCAACATAGACACAATCCGCTTTGAGCGGCATACGGTTTTTGATCAGCAACACCGGTAGCCTGGTGGCTGCACCCAGTAAATCCTGCAGCTCATTACGCCTGCTCCCGTCGCTATCGCTGGCGACAGCAGGCACTAGCAGAACAAACGCGGCTCCGCTGGCATCAGGTAGTGCCCTGAAAAAATTCTGCAGCGCTGCGGCACCGCCGGCTGCTGCGCCGACACCGACAACAGCAAGGGGAGCAAGCGCGTCCGGGGATACGGCTGTGGACACGGACGGCGATGCCGATGGTTGGTTGCGATGGCGCATGAAAAACCTTATTGAGATCAGGTGCTGATCTCCAAGCTTACCGGTAACTGGTGTGACCGGCCAGATGCAACCGGCCAGATGCAACCGACCAGGTGTGACCGGCCCCTTGCACAGCCGGACAGGCACAGTGGCCAGATGTATTCGGCCAGACACAGCTATACCTAAAAAAACGCCGAACATATTGTCCGGACGCCAAACACTAGGAGGAGCTAGATCGTGTCCACTACACCCGTAGTGATAACTGTTCTGTTTCGTTCACCGCCAGCTGCTAGAGAAAATTTCGCATCGTACTTTGATACGCCGCTTTGACATCGTTCCAGGCCCGGTCAAGACGGGCTTTTTCATCATTCCAGGCAGTACAGGTTCTGACGCTGATGCGGCGTAAATCGGCCCGCAGACGAGCAATCTGATTGCGTAATGCAGTGACTTGCAAACGCTGCTCCCGACCACCGGATAAAAGGCTGCCGGGCCCGCTCCAGCCAGCGACTCGATTCACGGTCGATACGCTCCAGTTTCGTTTCGAGTCGCCTTATATAGTTGCTGCGGTCGCTGGAGACCATGTCTTGTTTCCTTTGCCGTTGCTAGTGCCGTATGGCCTTTAGACGCTGATGGATACAGAGCTAGCAAATACAATGCCAATTTGAACAAAAAATCATAAACATCTGATTAAAAATAATTAATTAAAAACAGACACAGCATCAGTATCGCCTGATGCTGTCTGACAACTGCTGTAGCAGGCAACATTTACAAAGCTCTGTAAGAACTACAAAAACACTGGGCCCGGCATCCTGTTTTAAACTTAATTTCACTACAAATAAACAATATTATTTATTTAAAATCAATATCTTATAAATTAATTACAACCATGGCATAGGGATTGCATAATCAGTCATAGACCGGCACGTTGAGCTAATACAGCCAGCGCACCGGCTAAGCCATCAAACACAGATTTACTGATTGGAGATACGTCATGAACTGGGATCAAGTAGAAGGTAACTGGAAGATTTTTAAAGGTCGGGTACAAGAGAAGTGGGGCAAGATCACGGACGATCAACTGGATGAAATCGAAGGTCGGCGCGAGCGTTTTGTCGGCATCGTGCAGCGTGAATATGGCATCGCCAAGGAGCAGGCCGAACAGGAAGTCGATGATTTCATCCGAACCCTTTAACGCGCCGCGTGTTGTTGAACGCCAAGCGCCTGGGTCAGCCCCAGGCGCTCCCAAGCCAGTTACAAGCAACATCTGTATAAACCCATAACTTAAGCCGGAGACTCACCATGGCGACCACGAGCAACAAAAGTAATTCGAGTAATTCTGGCACGTCATCTGACGCGCCGACCACAGAACGCACAGCAGAAACGATTCAGGCCCTGCTGGACCGGATCACCGAACAAGCAACAGAAGCTGAAACCCGTATTCGCAAAGCGGCGCAAGAGGCAGAAGGCGGCTTGCGCAATCGGGCTGGCGATGCCCGTGAGAATGCCAAGGAGCTCACCGCCGGCGTGGAAAACTATATGCACAATCATCCGGCCCAGGCATTGGGTATTGCCTTTGTCGGCGGTATGTTCCTGTCTTCTTTCCTGAAACGCCGCTAATCAAAAATAATAGCCGCAAACATTGGCTCAGGTGATATGCACATGGCTCCCCCCCACACTGACAAGGCTGACGCCGCGCAGGCTGCCCTCCCCTCGCTGACCGATACGGCAGCAACACTGGCCACCACAGCAGGCGCGATAGCACAAAATTTGCTGCGCCTGCTGGCACTCGAAAGCCAGCGCGCTGCGCTCAGCCTGAGCACCATGGTCTGTCTGGGTGTGGTAGCAGCATTACTGATCAGTAGCGCCTGGTTGCTGCTGCTGGCCGCCGCCGCGATCTGGCTGGTACGTCTGGGATTAAGCTGGGAGCTGGCATTGCTCGCTGCGGCCGTACTGAACATCAGTCTGAGTGCTGCGGTATTCAGCTTGATCCGCCACCTCAGTCAGCACCTTCGCTTCCGTGCCACACGGCGGCAGCTCGGTCTTGGTGATGGAGAACCTAAGCATGCATAAGCTACTGCGATCCAAATTGAATCTGATTGGCCGCCTCAACCGGCAAATCCGCGTTACCGAAGCCGCGCTGGGTGCCGACAAACGACGCCTGCGGGTCAATTACCGAGTCTTCAACTGGCGTTTACAGGCACGCTGCCGTCAGCCCGGCACATTGCTGGCAGGCTTTCTGGCCGGTGTGCTGTTTGGCCAGCTGGGCGCATCCCGTTCGGCTGCACGCGCCAGTGGCAGAACATCATTACTGTCAACGCTGCTGTCCATGGGCCTGCGCATGGGGCTGCAATCAATGATGAGCAGCGGCCTGCAGCCGCCCGCGCCCGGATCTCCCGGGCACGCGCCTTATAGCGATCAGCAGCACACTTCCGAGCGAGCCTTATCATGACAGCAAGCAGCGCACGCCTCTCTTCAGGGCACAGCGACGCCCCCGCAGTGCCCTCTCGTTTCGAGCAGACCGGGCCGATTGACATTCGTTCGGTCGCGTTAAGCGGCATTTTTCTGCTATTGCTGTTTTATACCCTGTATTTCGCAGCACCCGTATTGATGCCTATTGCTGTTGCCATCCTGTTCAACCTGCTACTGGCACCGGCCGTCCGGCTGCTGGCCCGGTTGCACATTCCGCAACCCCTGGGCGCAGCGCTGGTGCTGGCGCTGGGACTGGCTATTTTTACCGGTGCAGTCTCATTACTGGCTGGTCCGGCACAAGAATGGATGCAAAAAGCGCCGGACAGTTTTTATCAGGTGGAAACCAAGCTGCGCTCACTCAAGGAACCTATCGAGAAAATTCAGCAGGCCAGCAGCCAGATCGAACAGGCAACCCAGCTTGGCGATAAAAAACAGACCCAGAAAGTCGAGATTGAACGACCGGGTCTGACCCAGACCCTGCTGGCCGGCACGCCGGAAGTCCTGGCCAGTACCGGTATTGTTATCGTGTTACTGTATTTTCTGCTGGCCTCGGGCGATTCGATACGGCGTAAAGTGGTCAGCGTTATTCCTTTATTGCAGGACAAAAAACGAGCCGTTGAAATCATGCGGGGTATCGAACGTGATATTTCCTATTACCTGCTGACGGTGACGTTTATCAATCTGGTACTGGGCGTTATTGTCACACTGGTGCTGACGGCGCTGGGCGTACCGAATCCGCTGCTCTGGGGTGCCATGATAGCGCTCTTTAATTATGCGCCGTATATCGGTGCTGCAGCCGGTATTGTGATTCTGGCGGCGGTCGGTCTGCTCAGTTTCGACAGTCTGCCGCAGGCCTTGCTGGTGCCCGGATTTTTTCTGGTGCTGACGGTGCTGGAAGGTCAGCTGATCACCCCCATGATCCTGGGTCGGCGTCTGCTGCTCAGCCCGGTCGCGATCTTCATCACGATGGTTTTATGGGGCTGGCTCTGGGGCGTTACCGGTGCCTTGATTGCTGTCCCGTTACTGGCGAGTATAAAAATCGTTTGTGAGAATCTCGAACCCCTGCAACCGGTAGCGGAGTTCCTGTCCCCTTAAGCTGATAGCAATGCGGCGACGCAAAGTCCTAACAAAGAGGTCAATAAAATGGAGTGGTTATTTGAACCCCAGGCGCTGGTCGCGCTGGTTACCCTGACACTGCTTGAAATTGTGCTCGGGATCGACAACATCATATTTATCGCGATTCTGGCCGACAAGCTGCCCGAGCATCAACGCGCCCGCGCCCGTACTTTGGGCTTGTCCATGGCCGTGCTGACCCGGATTGGCCTGCTGCTGTCCATTGTCTGGGTCATGCGCCTGACAGCGCCTCTGTTTACCCTGTTTGGCGAAGCGATCTCGGGCCGCGATTTAATTTTGATTGCCGGTGGTTTATTCCTGCTCGCCAAAAGCACGCTGGAAATTCACAACAAGCTGGAGGGCGAGTCCGGTCAGGGCAGCGCCCGCGTGTATGCCGGTATGCTGGGCGTTATCGTGCAAATCATGATTCTGGATATTGTGTTTTCACTCGATTCGGTCATCACCGCTGTTGGCATGGCGGATCAGGTCTGGGTCATGGTTACCGCCATTATTATCGGTGCTGCTTTCATGGTGTGGGCGGCTAGCGCGATTAGCGCCTTTATCGAACGTCACCCGACGATAAAAATGCTGGCGCTGGGCTTTTTGCTGTTAATCGGTCTGGCATTGGTTGCCGAGGGGCTGGAGTTCCATATTCCCAAAGGCTACATCTACTTCGCCATGGGCTTTTCAGTCTTCGTGGAATGGCTGAATTTCCGCCTGCGACGTGGCGGCAGTAAACCAGTGACACTGCACCAGGCCTATCTCTGGAATACCGCATCTCCGGCTGAGTCATCTTCAACGGTTGATAAATAATGACCTGATTACTGATCGTAATTCTGGCCACTGATACCCGCTAGCCGTGGTCTTATCCCCCTTATGCGCCGTTGCCGCCTCCCCTCCGCAACCGGCGCATTTTTTTGCCTGAAAATATCTGTTGAACGATCTGTCTGACCGGCTCAGTCCAGCAAATCGCGCCCAACCAGGCCCAACCAAACCCAGTCTTAGCTAAACCCGACCTGGGCCAGGTCTGTATGCCAACCTGACACCCCTTACGCCGATGCCGTTGTACCGTTTTCCTGCAGCGTTCACAGCTATCGCTCCTGTGCCTGATCCGTCATTGCCGTGCAGACGGGAATCCAGGCGCTCTTGCCGCGCACACGTCCAACATTCCCGCACAGGTTCCAGGCACTCTGGCCACGCACACTTCCGTCATTCCCGCGAAGGCGGGAATCCAGGCAGCAAAGTATCAACGTACCACCGCAATAATCCGTCATTCCCGCGCAGGCGGGAATCCAGGCAGCAAAGTATCAACGTACCACCGCAATAACCCGTCATTCCCGCGAAGGCGGGAATCCAGGCAGCAAAGTATGAAAGTACCACCGCAGTAGTCCGTCATTCCCGCGCAGGCGGGAATCCAGGGCAAAAGGCAAACCTACCCGCGTTAGATAATTGGCACCAGCGGCTCTCTTTTGCAAAATCTACACACCATGGAATTCTTACCGGCCAAACATTGCATAGCGATCTCTCATACTGGTTTTTAACTTGTATTTGCGCGCAGAAAAGCTTAAAAAAACAAAATAAATCACATAAAAATCAATTAATTATTAATTTTTATGTGATTTTATAAAATTCTGGCACACGACCTGCAATATCCCTACTACCACAAACGAATAGAGGAATTAAATCATGAGTACTACCATCCAAAACAAATCTGGCCCGGCTGATTTCATTCGCGTACTGTTGTCCGTTCTGCTGCCGCCGCTGGGTGTTTTTTTCCAGGTGGGTCTGGGCGGTCAGTTCTGGTTGAACATTCTGCTGACTCTGATGGGTTACCTGCCAGGCGTCATCCACGCGGTCTGGATCATTGCCCGGCGCTAAGCAGCTATGGCTACCCTCTTTAATTCGGGTTTTAACGCAGACACCGCTGCACAGCAACCGTCGGAGTCCATGACTCCGGCCGGTCGCGCCGCCACCGTCCGCCGCGCCCAGAAAATGGCCTACTGGATGGATGATCGTTTCCGCATTCCGGGGACTCAGCGACGCATCGGCGTGGACGGCCTGCTCGGGCTGATTCCCGGCCTCGGTGACGGTGTTTCCGCTATCCTTTCCGCTTACCTGATTGGCGAAGCGGTACGGAACAATCTGCCCAAGCGAGTCATAACACGCATGGGCTGGAACTGGCTGGTGGATACGACCGTCGGCTCGGTGCCACTGGTTGGCGACCTGTTTGATTTCGCCTGGAAGTCGAACAAGAAAAATGCCGCATTATTAGCCCGGCATCTGGACGCCGCCAATACTCAAAACCGCTGACGTGAAAATTCAGGCAATCACAGCAGCGGTTAGCAACAGACACGATCAACAACGCCAACAACCGGCATGACACCTGGCTTTATATCCCTTCTCTACGCAGAAGCGGTGTAACCAGGTGTTGTGCTTTCCCGATTAATCCCGCGCAGGCGGTAATTCGGTTGAAACGGTGGGCAACGCTTCGCTTTTGCACGCATTACTAATACTGCGGCTACCACTTAATATCGTATGTGTTCGCTACATCAAGAGCCACACATGCTTCTTCAAAGTGATTTGAAGCGAGCAAATCAAACCATGAACGCAAAAACGCGATGAATTCCTCTCTTAGATTTCCTATGCCTGCTCGAAGCATTTTTTAGGCCTAACGCAAGCCGTAACCGGCACATTTGTAGTGATAGTCGCGAACAGAAAATACGTCCTCATTTACGGATTTGTTAGCTCATCAACGGTTCTTCACAGTGAACGGCGCTGTATAGATATCCACAAAATCTGCTGCTCGTAATTTATATGCAACTAATTTTTTCCTTATTGCGGCCTGATTTCCCAGTTCATTGTTTGTTGCAACTGATTTTATAAATTCTTTCACTGCTTGGCGAAACTTGGTTAGCTCATAGTTTGTAATTAATCGTATATGTGGATTCGGGGAAGCAGCATATTCAAACACTAGCGAGGGATGCACCATAATCGGTGTATACGAACACGTGTTGTCGTACCCTGTTTCAAACCACGTGCAAGATCCATTAAGCTGGTTACAATAACCTTTGCTTATGGTTGATGACGTTGCTTCATTTTTACATTCAATAACAAGATATCTTAGCTCGCCAATCTTCCATAAAACATCAGGGCCTTTCTTATATTCCTGCTCTGGTCTTTGACTATCAAAGCCTAAATACCGAGCAATATTTTTTAATCCTTCCTCGAAAACATTAGAGCTACCATCCTTGAATTGCAATTCATCCAAAATTCCATTTACTTCAATAATTAATTTATTCGGATCAGTATACCTTCTAGCCAAGAAGTTACTACATGATACCGATTGGTCAAATACATCACCGGCTATCTTATGATATTGAATTCCTTCAATTGGCTTTAGTACTCGTCTATTGTCACTAGTGGCTGACATTTGAATTTTTTGCGCTTCAGGTTTATCATAAAGATTCATATATTCAGCCAGCAACTGTTTAATAAATCCTTTTTCTTTCTTGTTTTCCACAGAGTTAACCAGATTATTTAACAACTCTGTGGCTTTAATAGGATTATGGTTTGAGGCGTGATCGTATGCGCTCCTTCCGACAATCGTAATATCATCAAGATCGCTTTCTTCAGAATACTTAAGGCTTGCAAGCACGCCTTTGCTTGCAGTTACCCATTGCTCATCCCTATTTAAGCAGTATTTAATGGTTTTTGTTAATTCAGAGATAGATTTTCCCTTAATCTGTTCGGTTACCTGCTCAGAAAGCCTCAGCTGCGCTTTAGTTCCAGGTGAAAGTTTAGAGATTGCTCCTTTAGAATACAGCTGACTCGTCAAGTCTTTCCCAACAAGGAAGATTACGCAGTAGTCGTCATTTGATCGAATACCCCTCCCCATTCCCTGTTCGATACGTTGAATTACTTGATTAACGTGTCGGGTGCTACCAAGAAGTACACTTTGTTCGACTTTATCGATTTTCCTCCTTACATCAGGGAAACCATCGATGACGAGAATTCTGCATGCATTCCCCGGCAGATCGATACCATCATATCTATTTACGAGTACAGTCAAACCAATATGACCATTTTTAAGATTTTCTACGCCTTCATAGAGATTATTTGATGTCAAGACTGCATCTGCCACGTCACTCCAAAATTTAGCGCGATACATCGACGGAACTATAACAACGACATTAAAGTGCTTCGATGCTGCCTTGCAGTATGCTTTTATTTCATCATCAGTTGTTTCAGTGTTTATTACTTGAGGGAGGAGTATCATTCTATCTCCGATATCTCCTGCCGAATCCGGCACCACTGGATTCTGAATATGCCTTTGATCAACTGCAAAATGGCTGGCCAGTATAGAATCATCGACAAGCGTCGCGGTCATGAAGATCTTTCTATCTGCATCCATGATGCTTGGGATCATGTGTATAGGGATACAGTGCGGTGAAATTTCAATTTCATTAGAACCCACCACACAATGACTGAGCTTTAGGTTCTCTTTAACTAAAGGCCAAACAAATTTTAGGTAACCTTCTCCACTGTGCCTTACGATAATTGTCGTTATTTCAGAAATTTTTTCTTGCCATGTCCAGTATGGAATTTGAAGGTAGCTAGTTGGATCTTCGCTCTCTATCTCAATGGCTTTAGAATCGCATTGTCCATGCAAAGTGTCCTTAAAAATATTATACAGTTCACTATATGCCGCAGATTCGCGTGGGATTTTTATAGTAAATTGATCCTCTATTGTTTCCAAACAAGCGTGAGCGTCGTCAATAACGAGGCTCGAAATCATTAACTTTGCACCTTCATCCCCCACACCAAAGACGGATTTACCATTAACAAGCTTATAAATATTGGTAACAAGAATTTCCTTTCCCGAAAGAAAGCGAAGAGAGTTGACATCATCAGTAGTCTCTATTCCAAGCTCTTTAGAAGCGTCAATCACCTGTTTTACGAGATATTTATCAGGACAAACATATACAGCTGGAGATTTCCCTTCATTGAGGCAGCTTTTTAATATCAACAGGCCAACAACAGTCTTTCCACTACCAGTGTTCATTTTGATGATTAGGTTTTTATCATCGCGTCTATCGAACCACTTGGCCCACACCTGGGACTGCACATCACGGGGGTATTGGAACCACCCCTTTCAAGGTGCAAAAATACAACATTTAAAAACAATGACTTGCCACATTTCTTGTAACCTAACTTGCTTGACTAGCAGCCTCCCAAGCAATCAGAGTATTGGTATATCAAGCAGTTACGATGGCGCAATTTGAGTCACCTTGAAAGGGCTGGTATTGGAACTTATGAGCATCCTTTTTTGGAAGAGCATTAAAAATCTCGCGAGGTGGCAGTACAGTATCGACTGTGCTGCCAGTACCAATCTTACTGAAATCGATCAATTCATACTCCTTCGATCATGAGATGATATTTGTAGGACTAACGCCAATATAATTTGCCGTATGAAGCGAAGCATAATGAAGTAAAATTAACATTCTTATGTTGTGTTTGCATGAGTTTCCATGTCAAATGTTATAGATATAGTGGAAGATATCGGCCTTCGCTTTTGGTTCATTAAAGCGGTAAGAGTTTCATAATTTGGCGAATTATCTACGAGACCTTCCTTGCATTGCAGCATTAGATCAGCGACAAAATCCTCTATTCTCCAGCCCGCGTTACTTGATATACCACATATAGTATCTGAAATTTTATCTTTAAGATCTTTGTATGATGGACTATACCCTGAGGGAAAATGCTCTATTGCGGAGTCTAAAATTTTCTTTCCTAACCACCCTGCAGCCAATGTTATTATGATCTAAAGTTGGCTGAAATTCAGCAGGCATCTTTACTGCGAACGGAATTTTATAAGGATTGTAGAACAAATAATGTAATCCCATCCCCCAGCGACGCTCAAAGTGCCCCATCGTCTCTTGCTGCTCGCTTTCTTTTTTAAAAGCTTGATATCTTGAAGAGTCCTTAAAAACCAAAATTTTATCTTCAATCAACTCAGCATGATCTTCATCAGGAACGATCATTCTTCCAAGGCCAAAGCTACGGACATATTCGCTTTCTTCTCTACACTTGAGCGTATTCGCATACAATTTTTTCGACTGTATAATTACTATCTTACTCCGTACAACTTTGCCTTTATTTCGAAATACCATCATAAGAGCAATATCTGCTACTTCCCATGTTATAAAATGTTTACCCCCACCAATGAAATGAGCATCAATTCGCACGATCCAATTCGAAGGCAATTTTACTGGCATTTGGTTTCGTGAAAAGTAAGCAATGAGATTATAATCCAAAGATTCTTCATGAATCGCTGGAAAGGTTGATAAATCTGCAGAGACACCATTATTACAATTCGCAAACAATTTCTTCACATGATCTGTAACATCATCAGGTATTTTAATGGTATTCATACTTAGATATTTGTGTCCACATAAGCAGCTATAAAGAATATAAATTATTGCATCAGATAAATCTCACCTAGTTTAATAAAATCCGTATATCACCACAATTCCTTACAATAAAAATATAGAAAATACACGGATCACGAACCGGCTTATAAATCAGCTAAGGCGGGTTTTACCCATTGCGCGGTATCGATCATCCCAAACCATGCCGTATTTGCAGTGTATGCAAACCCCGGCGATACCTATTCTTGAAACAGACACTTGGATTTAAGTGTAGAAGATTTTCAGATTCATGCCAGATCGAGGCGGCACATTGCTGCGGAAGTCAAGACGATGTTTCTGCTGAAGACATCATGCGGATAGATTTGCGACATTCCGCTGCGACTTAAGTATTTGTGCGCGGGAATAACGAACTGGGTACAGGAGAGGGAGCCGTGATCCCGTCAGGCTCACACAAGCAGCAGGTCAGACAGCAAAAAAGCCTGTCCGGTGATTAAACCGAACAGGCCTTTTGGGGTAAAACGTAGGGTAAAACGTAGGTATATAAACGGGCTATAAGCCATTAATCGGTTGCATTTTCTACCGCATCACCGGCCTCTTCCACCGCTTGATCAGCTGCCTCACCGGCTTCTTCAAGAGGCCCTTCCTCGCAGCCTGACAGTGTCAGTACGGACGTGAAAGCAAGGGTGCTGGCAAGAAGGATAGTTTTCATAAAAGCAGTCATTGGTTATCTCCTGTAATTAATGTATTGACAAGCTGGAGATTGCACGCCTCATGCCAAACCATAAAACAATTTATAAATCATGGTTTTATTATTATTTTTATAATTTTTCAGCGTGCAGAACTGCCCTTGCGGAAACGTAATATTTACATTGTTTTATAAATCTTACAAACGGTAAAAGCGCGTTTTTGTATCTTCAAAAAACACATATTATTTATAATATTCAATATATTACAAAAATATTATGGCTTATTTTTAAGTCTGGTACGGTTCCTGCTCAATCCTCATCACACGGTCGTCATCACAAACCTGTTAAACGAGCACGATGACAACACACTGTTTTTAGCCTTAACAACGATGAGGAACATCCAATGAAAGCCATTCGTACTTCCGTTTTCGCTTTGAGTCTGTTGTCCAGTGCGGTGAGTTATGCGCAAACAGACCCGGCCGACACGCCATTCGAAGATGCCATGATCACCGGCCAGTAGATCTCTACCTACACACTGAATGAATACCTCAACCCGTTTGACATCAGCGTGGATACCGAACAGGGCGTGGTTACACTGAGCGGCGAAGTGGAAAGTGTTGTGGAACGCCAACTGGCCATAGAACTGGCGCAAAGCGTGGACGGGGTGACACGGGTCGAAGACCAGCTGCAGATCGTGCCGGAGCTGGAACGTAACGATACCTCCAACGGTTTCGCCGGCACCGTGAAAAACGCCACCACCACCGCAAAAATCAAATCCCAACTGCTGTGGAACAGCGAGACTGACGGTCTGGATATCCAGATCAATACCCGTAATGGTGTGGTTACGCTGGACGGTACCGTGGGCTCCGAAGTCGAAGCCGCGATGGCCGAACAGATTGCCCACAACACTAAAGGCGTCAAGTCGGTTACCAGCAATCTGACCATCGACCCGAACAGCGATCAGGGCCTGGTCGAACAAACCAGCGCGGCCGCTAAAGAGACAGCCAAAGCCGTCAAAGAGACTGCTGTTGAAGTCGGGGAGTCCGTACAAGACACCTGGATAACCACCAAAGTGAAATCCCTGATGGTGTTTGACCGCCGCTTTGAAGACACCGATATCGACGTCAACACCCAGGACGGCACGGTGTTGTTGACTGGCACCGTGGCCGCTGCCACCAAAGAGCGCGAGCTGGTCAATGCCGTACAAAACATCAAAGGCGTTAAAGACGTTAACGCCGACCTGCACACGCTGCAGTAAACCCATCTGACCATTGCTGACACACACGCGCCACACCTGAGGTGGCGCTCAGCAGACTTGATAAACCGAGGACCTTATCATGCTTAACAAAGACCCTATGGACATGGACAAAATTGATGCTGTGCCGCCGCCTCAGGCTTCCAAGCCAGGCCCGGTCGAAGATCCTGATGATCTGCCTGACGTTACGAGTGAACTGCCCGAGCTGAAGATTTACAGCCATTCACCGATTTTTTACTGGTGGCCGGTCTGGGTGGTGGGCTACATCCTGGCATTTATGAGCAGTATGCAGGGCCAGACCGTAAGAATTGACAGCGGCGATATGAATGGATTCTGCCCACGTGCCAACCCGGTGTGGTGTTCATTGCCATATTACTGCTGGTCATCATCTTCACCAACGTCAAGCTGCGCGGTATTTACTCAGTCGCAACCGTACTTGGCATTGGTCTGATCGCTGTATTACTCGCCTGGTTTGGCTGGTGGGACGATATTTTGGGCGCAATCCGCGCCTGTCAGTACATATGAATATGGGCTTTTATTTAGTGTTTTCCAGTGCCCTACTGATTGTCTGGCTGCTGTCGTTTTTCGTTTTTGATCGCCTGACCTACTGGCGCATCCGGCCCGGTCAGATGACTGAGGAACATATTATTGGTGGCGGTGAGCGCAGCTACGACACCCGTGGCATGTTGTTCGAGAAACACGGTGAGGACATCTTTCGCCATGTAGTGCTGGGCCTGGGTGCTGGCGATCTGCGTATCGCGACTACCGGGGCGCGGAAAGAGCAGATTTATATTCCGAATGTATTGTTAGTGGACAGCAAAGTACGGGCTATTCAAAAACTGATTTCCGGTCAAACCGGATGACCTGATCGAAACGCCCAATGCGGCTTAAGTCGGCTTTTGCTGACGATTAAAAACACGCATAAACCCTCCCTGATCCGTGACTTGCTGTGCCAGGTCGCGGATTTTTTTTAGCCGACAGCGTAGTGGCTGCCTGACGCCAAGGTTTATCCCATGAATTCACCATGCAAAATTTTCAGCGCCTGCTGCTGGCGCTATGCCTGACAAGCACTATGGTCTGCGCACAAACTGCAGATCCAGACCCGAACACCAGCTATACAAAGCGTATTTCCTGCTTGATGATCTGAATAGCGGTTTGCCGGCACGTTCACCGTCGATACATTTGCAAACGCCGCAAGCAACGGCAGGCATTTTCTGCGTGCCTGTCGTGAACAGCAATTCATGCAGGCGGCGCAGGCGCTGAATCTCAGATCTGATTGCAGCACCGATGCAGGCTTTACGCGCCGCCGAGCTGGCCCGCCAGCTGTATTATGTTATCGAGCAGAAACTGTGGATTGACTGGGAAGATTTATCCGACCGCCCGGACGGCCAGATCGATGTCGGTGCAGCCAATAACCCACTGATCGGCGTACCTCGACGCAGTCTGAAACTGGGTTCAATCGAGCTGGACGGACGCGATGCAGCGATTCGACTGCAACGGGTCAAATTGCCCGAGCAAGAGCCCATCTGGGTTTCTCGGCAGCCACAGTGGGAAAATATCGATGAACTCTACGCACTCTACGGACCAGGCTTTCTGCAACAACATCTGCCCGATTGGGCCAAACAACGCGTGCTGGCCCGCATGCCACTGTGGAAATGGCTGGCTTTATTCGTGTTGCAGCCTTGAGCGGCTGATTGCTGGGTCGGTTACCGTCTGACCCGGCGCGCGATACAGCATGCCGAGCAGCCACTGCTGGCCCGGCTCGGTGCTGAGCTGCCGAAACCGGTCGGCTTTCTGGCCGGATTACTGAGCTTTTCGGTACTCAATGCAACGATTCTCGCACTGACCGGCCCGGTCGCCAAGGTACTGAACCCCCTGTTGACCCTGCTGATTGTGGCAGGCTTTACCTGGTTGGGTATTCGTCTGATCCGGCAATTATCGGTTTACGTTGATCAACGCTATGCTGACCGGCTGGAGCACTACGATGACGATGAAGCGCGGCGCGCACTGACCTATGTTGCCGTAGCGCGGCGAGTGCTTATTTTCATAGCGTTGCTAGTGGGTGTCGGGATTGCACTGAGTCAGCTTAATTTACTAAAAACCCTCGGTATTTCCTTATTGGCATCCGCCGGACTGATCAGTGTGGTGGCGGGCGTTGCTGCCCATAATGTACTGGAAAATATCATGGCCGGGATACAAATCGCTATTACCCGCCCTGCCAGCATCGGCGACAGTATTTATTTTGAAAAACAATGGGGATATGTGGAGGAAATCACCTACACCTACATCACCGTTCGCACCTGGGATCAGCGCCGGGTGGTAGTACCCTTGAAATATTTTCTGAGCCATCCGTTTGAGAACTGGTCGATGCGCGATCCACACCTGATCAAACCGATTTACCTGTATGTGGATTACAGCACCGATGTGCAAGCCTTGCGCGAGAAATTCGAACAACTGCTGCAAAATTCCGAAGACTGGGATGAAAAAGCTGAACCCACGGTGCAGGTCACAGCATGCAAGGAAGAAACTATGGAAGTACGCGTTCTGTGTAGCGCGAAAAATCCGTCCATTGCCTGGGACCTGCACTGTCGTCTGCGTGAAGAACTCATCCAGTATATTCAGGAAACAGAACGCGGTCGCTATCTACCCAAACAACGGGTCTTGCTGGAAAAATCCGACAACGACGAGAACCCGCACCAGACTGCTGCATAAGGGCTTTTGGGAGATTAAGGCGTTAAAAATTCGGCGATGGGGCGCAAGGGTTCGACCCGTTCACAGATGATTTTAAAACTGGCCAATAGTGGCACCGCGAGCAGCGCACCCAAAACGCCCCAGAGCCAGCCCCACAGCATGATAGCGATGAAAATCGCCACCGGACTCAGCAATAAACGTCGCCCCAGCACCGCCGGCAGAATAGCGTGACTGATCAGCACGGTGATGATGGCAAACACACCCGGAATTAACAGCGCCTGGGTGAGACTGTCGAAGGTCAGCATGCCAACGATAGTCAGGATAATCAGATTGGTGATCGCACCGATATACGGCGCGAAATTCAGGATAGCGACCATCGCCCCCCAAAGCATGGGATTAGGTACACCGATAAGCCCCAGCGCAGTGCTAACCAGCAAGCCCAAACCCAGATTGGTCAGAGTAATAGTCAGCAGATAAAACGAGATATCCTCCTGAATATTGCGCACAATTTCCACTGCGCGTTTTTTATCGCGCAAGGTCGGGATGACAATAACCAGTTTGCGCAGAAAGGTATCGCCCGATGCGAGCAGAAAATACACCAGAATAGTGACAACACCTGTGGTGGCGACAATCTGGGGAGTGCCACTGAGCAATAAGTCGGTCAGACTGGCGCGCTGGATTTTGACTTCCTGCGCTTGCGGCAGCTTGTTCAACTGGGTCGCTTCTTCAATCTGCTCGGTGGCTTTTTTAATATCCTCGATCGGCTTTTTCAGCTCTCTTAACTTTTGTTCGACCTTGTAAAAACTGGCTGGCGCTTTTTGCAGCCATTCCTGAGCCGGACCTGACAGTACATAGAGTGCGCCGATGATCATCATGACCGCGCTGAGCACGACCAGCGCTGCCGCCAGTGCTTGCGGAATACGTAAACGGGTCAACAGGACAACGCCAGGTGCCAGCAGCATATTCAGTAATAAAGCCAGTGTGATCGGAATCAAAACCGGTGCGGCAAAATACAAGGTATAAAACAGCAGCATGACAAAAATGCCGGTAATCGCCAGCGAACGCTGCCCGTTAACGGCATCGCTGAAGAGGTTAACCAGGCCATCAAGCTGTTTATCTTTTTCTGCTGCGACGATACTGCCCGACGTTTCCGAAGCGTGTTCGCCAGGGTTCTCGCCAGGGTTCTCGCCAGGGTTCTCGCCAGGGTTTTCGTTCATGAAGAGGATCTCACCTGAAATTGCGTGCTGCGCGCTGTTAATCGCTTATTTCGCGGCTGCCGGCGAGGTATTGCTACGCTGTTGTGCCGTTATGGCAGCTACAATATCAGCTACATTTTTTATCTGCAGGTCCTGCTGCGGGAAAGGTATATCAATTTCGGCTGCCCGCAGGGCTGCGCGACTTCTGTGCGAATATCACTGTGATCCGCAGGTTATTATCAACATTCAAGATGTATACACGCAGTTCGAAATCCGCGAACTGGGGCCAAAATCAATAAACAGCACTTCCGGCTCGGGGTACGTTAAAACCTCGTCGGAGGCTGCGGCGCATTGCAGCAGGACCTCGCGAACATGGCTGATCTCGGCGTCATAGGCCACACCGACTTTAATGGAAATCCGGATCGTCCGGCTGGTATGGGTCCAGTTCACCACAACGGATGATACCATTTCGCTATTCGGGATAATGATCGAGGCCTGATCAAAGGTTTCGAGTTCGGTCGAAATAGCCCGGATGTTTTTGACAAAACCTTCATACTCACCCACCACCACCCAGTCACCCACTTTGATCGGACGCTGAATCAGTAAAATCAGGCCCGATACAAAATTATTCACGACACTTTGCAGGCCAAGTCCCACCCCGATCGACAGCGCTCCGAAAATCAACGCCAGATTGGTCAGGCTGATCCCCAGCACTGCTACGGTCAGCAATAAAGCGACCAGGATACCGAGATAACCGAAACCGACCGTGAGCGAATGCTGCACGCCGCTGTCCAGCCCGGTTCTGGAAATCACCCGATCACGCAGCACCCGTTTCAGGACCCGCGTTACGATCAATACAATGACAAAAACAAACAGGGCCAGCAGAAAATCGCCCGGCGAGAAGGTCAGCTCGCCAATCTTGATATCTTCCAGGAAGGTCCGGCCCCAGAGGGTCAAAGTCGATTTAGGCACGCCCCAGAACAGCGCCAATATCGCCAGCGCGGGCAGCAGCAAGATAATATTAATAACAAGGTGCAGCCAGAATTTCAGATTATCAGCTTTACTGTCAGCCGCGGCTATTGTCTCCTGTGCCGAATCAGCCCCGGTGGCGCGCGCACGCCGGTCTTGAAGTACGCTGTCACCGACTTCCACCAGCAACTTATGCAGCAGCAGCAGACCGATAATGATCACGCTGCTGCCAAGCAGATGAATAATCAGGAAACTGGCCAGATTGGTGTAGCCCGCCAACGCCAGCACCGGCACGCTGAGCAGTAATACCCGTAACAGCCAGCGCAACCCGGTTGTCAAACGCTGCTGGCCCGATACCTGATCAGCTTGTGGCGACTGCCACAGTTTTTTTTGCAGCAGCGGCAGCAACAATAAGGCTAGTGCGGTGCTGCCCACCAGTCTGGCAACCGCATCAAGCGCCGTATCGAAAGGTGCCCACTGCCAGGTGGCCAGGATAATGGTGAGCATCAGGGCAGCGATAGCGGTAAGCAGCTGGAAATAGCGCATGATGCTGTTGGCCTGGGGGCTGCTCAGCGGCACGATACGCCAGGCTGGTGTGACCGGTGCCAGGGCAGCACGCGCCAGGGCAGTAAGCAGCAGATAAAAAACCAGTCCGGCGCAAACACCAACCAATACAGCCTTCAGATGCTCACTGCTGATCATCTGCCAGGATACCGTGGCGGCAAGCACTATCAGCGCGATGGCGGGCAGCAGACCACGCCCTACCCCTTCCACAAAAGCGGCCAGGGTACGTTGCGCATAGGAGGGTTCCGAGTTATCGGGTTCCGGGCTGACGAGATTCGGGCCAAAGCGGCGTAACAGCCAGCGACGCAGCGGCCAGATCAGCAGCGCACCGACCGCCAGAGCGCTCGCCAGCCACAGCACAGAGCCGAGGCTTACGGTATAGGTATTGGTACGCCAGGCGTTTATCACTGCACTGCTGATTTGCGCTGACACACGCTGGTACTCGCTGCTGGCCCGTTGCCAGACTGTGCGGTCAAACAAGGCCGGGGCACGAGCGAGTAAATGCTGCTGGAGTTCGGTCTGGCGGGCGCTACTGAGCTGCTTGAGTAATTCCTCAGCCCGTGCGGCGATCAGTTCAGCCTGCTGTATACGCGCTTCAATATTAGCGATTTTTTGCTCAATCTCGCGGCGTTGCCGGGTAATTTCAGCGGCTTCGGCGGATTCGCCTTCTTTGGGCTCCGGCCCCAGTGCGTTCAATTCAGCTCGTGGTGCCTCCAGTGCCTGCCCGGCTTCCTGTTTGGTGTGTTCCGTTTCGGCCAGCAGTGCACCGAGCTGATCGCTGAGCTGATCATTACGTTTGGCTGACGGTGCCCGGCTTTGCTGCTCCTGGGCCAGCGCCTCTGCCACCTGATCCAGTATCGTATTCCACTGCGCATACGGTGTGCTGTCAGCGGCATGCTCCGGGCCGATCTCGGCAGCAGTCGCAAGCATCACTAGCAGACAGCTCAGGCTGCCTATTTGCACTAATCTGCCGATCAGACTTCTTAACGGTATCATCACAGCACTGCACAACCTTATAGGCCGGAGACAGCTACAGCATAGCTGACCCCGGCCACATAGTTAATGATTGTATAGATAATGGCGCTATACGTTTTGACGGATGATCCATTTATTCCGCGGCTTCATTCGCGGCTTCATCCGCGGCTTCATCCACTGGCGGCAGTCGGGTCGTCCCATCCGCAACAGCCCTGTATTCCTGCTGATCCAGCCAGCCATCGCTGTTGATATCCGCGACTGAAAAGGCCAGTACGCCGGCCTCGTGTGCCTCCGTGCGATCCACTTTGCCATTCTGATCCGCGTCCGTTTCCGTAAACGTATTAAATGCTCGTCCAGGTGGTGGATTATCAATGATCGTGACATTGCTGACCTGGCCTTGTACGGTCGTGACAATAGTGGTTTTTACCCTGCGCCATCGCATGGGATGCCATTACGCTGGTCGAAACAGCTAATGCCAATACGGTCAAATATCGTTTTGAGGTCATATATAGCCTCCTGTTGATTCAAAATTCCTTAATCATTCACTTAACGCGTCCACTTAGCATCAAGTCAATTTAAATCAAACAGGCGGACTGCGACGACCCATTAACAGAAAGACCACGAACAAAATCAAGCCGACAACAAACAAAATCCAGGCGATGTTAGTAGCAACACCGGCAACACCGGAAAAACCTAACAAAGCGGCAACAATAGCAACAACCAAGAATGTAATGGCCCAACCAAACATGATATGTACTCCTATGTAGAATTAACTAAACATTCATTTCGATAATTTCGACAATTCAGCCGACTATTCATTAATCGATAACGATTGCCTAGTGATAGAGCAGTATCTATGCCACAATATTCTTATTTAAATTTAAATATTTGAAAATAAATAATATTTTTTAAATTTATATACCAAACCATAATTTTTTTAACTCCTGTCAGGCGCTGCATCCAACGTTTCTCCATTCATAACCGGTAATTTTTACCTGACCTTGCAAAGATTACATTGTTATTGTGTTTTTCATACATTAAAAAACTACCTTAGAAACCGTATCAAGTGTATTAATAAATACTTTTTCATTATTTTTATAGCGCACTTCGTAAGCAACAAGTTATCCACTCCACCAATACTGGATTCCCGCCTGCGCGGAAACAACGGACTACTACGGCAACACTCTCATACTCTGCTGACTGGATTCTCGCCTGCGCGGTAATCATGAATTAGGCTCAGAAACAAATATGGGCGAATACGGCATAACGTTTGCTTTATTGCTTTGCATATTATTTCAGTCTTTTTGTATTGAATACGGGCATTCATGAATCTATTACATCTGTCGGATCTTCACTTTGGTAAACCTTATCTGCCGCAGGTCGGGGCAGCTTTGCTGGCTCAGGCAGCAGCCCTCAAACCGGACACTATCGTTATCAGCGGCGACTTGACGCAACGCGCCAAAGCCAATGAATACGCTGCGGCCCGCGCTTTTCTGGATCAACTCCCGGCAGTGCCTCGTGTGGTGGTCCCCGGCAATCATGACGTGCCTTTGTACCGTTTCTGGGAGCGGCTTTTGCGTCCTCATGCACTGTACCGACGTTACATTGCCCCCGAACTTAATGTGGTACAGCGCACCGCTGAGGCGATCATTGTCGGCCTGGATTCCACCGCGCCCTACCGAGCCATCAAAAACGGTCGTTTGAAGCGCCAGCAACTGGAATTTTGCGAACAGGCTTTTGCTCAAACCACCCCTGACACACTGAGAATCATCGCTATGCATCATCATCTGATACCGGCCCCGACTTTTGCCCGTACACGGCCTATGCCGGATGCCAAACGCACCCTCGAAACACTGACCCGGCTACGGGTGGATCTGGTGCTGGCCGGTCATCTGCACCGCGCTTATGTCGGCAATTCGCTGGATGTGTACACCGGCCAGCAGCGCGATCATGGCATTATCGTTGTACAGTGCGGCACCAGCACATCCCGCCGTGGCCGTGGCCTGGAGCGGGAGAAAAACTCATTCAATCAGATCGAATTGACAGCCACGCAGATTCGCGTGGTGCATTATCACTATCACGACAGCCGGGGCGAATTTAGCCCGGTCAGCTGCCACACCTTCGCCCGACCGGGCCAGATCACTGTAGCTGCCTGCGGGTACCCACATGACTGACGCTCATACCAAACGGCTGTTTGCTGTTATTAACCCGGTTGCCGGCAGTTGTGATGCGGCAACCGTTCAGGATGCGCTGCACCGGGCCTGCACTTCTGTCGGCCTCGACTGTGAGTGCTACCTCACCACGGGTGATGACGATATCCCTGCCATTGTGCGCCAGGCAATTGAACATGGCTGCTGCCGGGTCGTTGCTGCTGGCGGTGACGGCACGGTAGCGGCGGTCGCCAGCGCAGTAGCGGAGTATCCTGTCCCGTTGGCCGTATTACCGGTCGGCACGGCTAATCTGCTGGCACGTGAAATGGGTATCCCGCTGGAGCTGGAGGCCGCCTGCGAGCTTGCCGTGAACGGCCAATACCGTCGCCGGCTGGATGCCATGAAAATCCGGCAACAGTTATTTTTCTCGCATGTCAGCCTGGGTGTGTATTCAAAAATCGCCGAGAAAACCTCACCTGCTGCAAAGCGCTACTTTCGCCGCATCGCCTATATCTGGAATGCATTACCCGAACTGCTTGGCAAACGCAGCTGGCGTTTTACCCTGACGGTCGATGGTCAGACCAGCCATCCGCGTGCCTCGTTTATTATGATCGCCAATGTCGGTGGACTGGGTGCCGGCGATCTGCGCTGGGGCCCTGAAATTGAGCCTGATGACGGCGAAGTTGATATCTGTATCGTCCACGCCCGTTCGCTATGGGATTATACCGTGCTCGGCTGGCATGTGTTGTCGCACCGGCACCGGGAAGCACCCAAGCTGACTTACCTGCGCGCCAGGCAAAATGTCCAGATCAAGACACGCAAACGCGTACCGGTGCGCGGCGACGGTGAAATCGTTGGTCAATCGACCCTGGACCTTACGATACTGCCCCAGGCCATTGCGGTTATTGCGGCAGCCGCAAGCGCGGCTGAAGCGGCTTAAAGAGATGCAACTCAGATTCTTAGAGCCCAGGCCAAGTGCGGCTGACGAGTATCTACCCGAGTCATTACCAGTACAGTATTATTCAGACTTTTGCCAGGCGGATAATCTCGTCAGCCAATAGCGCTGCGTCATCATATACCAGCAGTGCCGAGTCAGGTTTATCGTCAAGCACTGAAGCTTTGTGCAGACGATCACCAGACACTGCGCTCCGGTTTCTCAAGATTCTTCGCCGCCGTGTTGTACGCCACCAGCTCTCAGCACTGTGGTTTCGTGCTTTGCTTCCCCGAATCAGCTGCATTACAGCGTCCGGCTCCGTTGCCTGCGGGCACAGAACCTCAATGCTGTACCATGATGCATGGCAGCTGTCTGGCGTACATGGTCGGATTGCACCCTGGGTAATGATGGTATCAGCGCCTTGCTCAACGGTGCCAGTCATCAGAAACTCTGACATTCTCACGAGGGTGGTTTGACTCATTCTCTATTATCTCTATTATGGCGTTGGCGCCGGAGCGGGGTGAGGATAAGTCTATCCCAGCAGTTACGAACTGCTCATCCTATTCATATTGCACTTTATGTTGCGCTAACAAATCGAAATCACATCAATAAACCCTGAGCGGCCCTGCCGACAACAGCTTAAAAATAAATTATTTTAATTTAAATCAAAATGTTATGAGAACCACTAACCCCTGGCGTTTTTGTATTGCCCCGATGATGGATTGGACGGACAGGCATTGCCGGTATTTTCACCGGTTGCTGTCGCGTCATGCCCGGCTGTATACCGAGATGGTTACGACGGGGGCACTTTTGCATGGAGACCGGACGCGTTTACTGAATTTTGACGCCGGCGAGCATCCTGTTGCAGTGCAGCTGGGTGGCAGTGATCCGCACGATCTGGCCGAATGTGCGCGAATTTGCGCGGACTGGGGCTATGACGAGATCAATCTGAATGTAGGCTGCCCGTCGGATCGGGTGCAATCAGGCCGCTTTGGGGCCTGTCTGATGGCGGAACCGGAACGGGTTGCGGCCTGTGTTGCGGCAATGCAGGCCGCAGTTACGATTCCGGTCACGGTGAAATGCCGTTTAGGGATCGATCAGCAGGATTCCTACGAAGAGCTGACGCATTTTATTGCGTGCAGTGCCGAGGCCGGCTGCCAGACATTTATCGTGCACGCCCGCAAGGCCTGGCTGCAGGGTTTAAGCCCGAAGGAAAACCGGGATATTCCACCGCTGCACTATGATCGGGTCTATCAGCTTAAGCAGGATTTCCCGCGACTGACCATAGTCATTAACGGGGGATTTCAAGCCTGGATCAGGCAGCCACTCATCTGACGCATGTTGACGGGGTAATGCTGGGGCGGGCGGCGTATCAAACGCCTTATCTGCTGGCTGGGGTGGATACCCGCTTGTTTGCTGCATACCAACCGGGGCCTGCTCCTGAGGCTGTCGTACAAAGCTTGCTGCCCTATATCGAGCAGCAATTACAGCAGGGCGTTTATCTGTCTTCGATGAGCCGCCATATTCTGGGCTTGTTCCATGGCCAGCCCGGTGCCCGCGCCTGGCGCCGGTATCTGAGCGAGAATGCCCATCGGCGCGGCGCAGGTGTTGAAGTGATCAGCGCCGCTTTGCAGCGGCTTGAGCAGGCGGCGGAATCAGTCAGCGTTGCCGCGACCCTTTAATAAATCTAGCCCTTTCAGCAAATTTAACGCCTCGTACAGCTGGTAATCCGCCAGCGCCAGTTCGGTATCATCCCGCACCGGCTCGCTGGCTGCGGTTTCATCTTCACCTTCGCCCTGTGTTTCCTGCTCCTGGGTAGTATCGTTTTCCAGATGGCCGGACAGATTGGCTTCCTTGACGGTATCGATACTGGCCAGCTCATCACGGGTAAAACGCAGTGAAGCCAGCTTGATATCAGGTGCAATACCTTCGGCCTGAATCGAGCGGCCGATGGGTGTGTAATAACGTGCGGTTGTCAGCTTGACAGCAGTGCCGCCGACCAGCGGCAGAATGGTTTGCACCGAGCCTTTGCCAAAGGTGCGTTCACCCATGATGACGGCGCGTTTTTGATCCTGCAAAGCGCCCGCAACGATTTCCGAAGCCGAGGCCGAGCCATCGTTGACCAGCACCACCAGCGGCGCGCCTTGCAATACATCACCCGGCGTCGCCTGAAAGTTTTGCTTGGAGCCGTTACCACGACCTTCGGTGTACACGATGGTGCCATCGTTCAGGAACACATCAGCAACTTCCACGGCACCGTTCAGAACGCCGCCCGGATTATTGCGCAGATCCAGAATCAGACCTTTCAGCTCACCGCCGTTAGCGCTGCGCAGTCTGTCCAGTTCTTCACGCAGAGACTGTGCCGTGCGCGATTGAAACTGCGAAATACGCACATGACCAAAGCCCGGTTCCAGCAGATCGCTGCGCACGCTGCGAATCTGGATCACATCGCGCACGATAGTAATTTTGAGCGGCTTGTCTTCACCTTCACGCACGATAGTCAGCGTCAGCTCGGTGTTGGGCTTGCCGCGCATCATCTTGACCGCATCATCCAGATTCATACCCTTGACCGGCGTGTCGTCCAGACGAATGATCAGATCGCCGGCCTGGACACCGGCTTTATAGGCCGGCGTGCCGTCAATAGGCGAGACCACTTTAATAAAGCCGTCTTCCACGCCCACTTCAATGCCCAGACCACCGAACTCACCGGAAGTACCGGTTTGCAGCTCGTGATAGGCGGATTCGTCAAGATAAGCGGAATGCGGATCTAGCCCACTCAGCATGCCACGGATAGCACTGACCAGCAGTTCCTTGTCATCCACCGGCTCGACATAATCACGTTTGATCCGGTCAAACACGTCGGTAAACGTGCGCAGTTCGTCCAGTGGCAAGCTGACCAGTGGATTCTCTCTGTCGGCCCATACCCGGCTGCCCATGGTGGTTGACAGACCAATCAACAAGCCTAGAAATAAGGCTAAGCCGTAGCGAGAAAAAGTACTCATAAACATGTTCACCTTGCTGATACTGCGGGCGTGACTGCCGCACTGATGGAAACTAAAGATCGGCCGCTCATGGCCTCCGGTTTAGGCAAGTCAAGCAAGCTGAGGATGGTTGGCGCAAGATCGCATAAAGCACCGCCATCCTGCAACGTTGCCTGCCGTCCCATATAAATCAGGGGTACGGGGTTTGTAGTGTGGGCGGTATGCGGCTGGCCGGTGGCGGGATCGCGCATTTGCTCGATATTGCCATGGTCAGCCGTAATCAACATTTCGCCGCCGACACTATGCAACGCCTCCGCTAAACGTCCCAGGCACTGATCGATCACGGTGACGGCCTGCACAGCGGCGTCATACTTGCCGCTATGTCCGACCATATCGGGATTAGCGAGATTACACACAATCATATCGAAGCGGCCGCTGTGGATGGCTGCAACGAGTTTGTCGGTCACTTCCGGCGCACTCATCTCAGGCTGCAGATCATAGGTTGCCACTTTCGGCGACGGCACCAGGATACGTTCTTCGCCGGGCAGCACATCTTCTTTGCCGCCATTAAAGAAAAAGGTGACATGGGCATATTTTTCCGTCTCGGCGATACGCAATTGCGTTTTGCTATGCCGTGCCAGCACCTCACCCAGACTGTCTTTGAGTTCAACCGGCGGGAACGCCACCGGCGCATCGATATCGGATTGGTATTCAGTCAGGCAGACGAACGCGCTGAGTTTTGGTCGTTTGCGGCGCTCGAAGCCGGCGAAATCAGCGGCGGTAAAAGCCTTGCTGAGCTGGCGGGCACGGTCAGCGCGAAAGTTCATGAACAGCACCGCATCGCCATCGCTGAGAGCAACCGCCTGTTCGCCGGCCGGCACAATCGCAGTAGCTTTGACGAATTCATCGGTTTCACCGCGCTGATAGGCCTGCGCCAGGGCTGCCTGTGCGCTGCTGGCAGTGTACTGACCCTGC
Source organism: Gammaproteobacteria bacterium (assembly GCA_041396125.1). GTDB lineage: Bacteria > Pseudomonadota > Gammaproteobacteria > Competibacterales > Competibacteraceae > JAWKZG01. Next base: position 40,729 of record JAWKZG010000020.1, read on the forward strand.
CCCAGCGTGAGCAGATCGTAGGCTTGTTGCATACGCTCCCAGCGCTGATCGCGGTCCATCGCGTAATAGCGTCCGATCAGTGAGGCAATCCGACCTTTGCCCAAAGCCTGCAGTTTAGCCTCCAGCGCCTCGATGGAAGCCTGTGCGCTTTGTGGCGGCGTATCGCGCCCATCCAGAAAAGCATGCACATAAATCTGCTCGGCGCCACGCTGTACCGCCAGTTCCAGCGCGGCATAGATATGTAACTCATGGCTGTGCACACCACCAGGCGAGAGCAGTCCGAGGATATGCACCGCTTTTGCTGTTTCACCGCCGCATCGACGGCCCCGAACAGCACCGGGTTTTGGAAAAATGTGCCGTCTTCAATCGCAGCAGTGATACGGGTATAGTCCTGATACACCACCCGGCCAGCACCGATATTCATATGCCCGACTTCGGAATTCCCCATCTGCTCATCGGGCAGGCCGACCGCACGACCGGAGGTGGCCAGCAAGGTATGCGGATATTCCGTCCAGAGACGGTCCCAGACTGGCGTCGCGGCGCCGGCAATGGCATTATCGGCCGTTTCTTCGCGATAGCCCCAGCCATCTAAAATCAATAACAATAGCGGTTTCGCTGACATCGTTGACTCGTTGGATTTCGATATAAGGTCTTGTATCTGGTGGCAGGTACAAAACTGAATAAATTCGTGCAGATCAACTTATTGATTCTACGAAATCAAACCGGTAAGTGGCAAAGACTGTCTGCATGCAAATCAGTTTGACTACCGGATCGTAATAATTACTGCACCGCAACTGCAGGATCCCTCAGGTTATGTACCGCCAGAGCGGTCGCCGGTGACACGTTTGTGACAAGCGTGTGGAAAATTACAGATAAGGCGGCGTACAGGCACTGATTATCACGCATTCTTCATCGCTGATATTGCGAAACCGGTGCGGCAAGCGACTATCGAACAGATATGCATCACCCGGCCCCAGCACATGACGCTTACCGTCAACCGTGATTTCGATTTGCCCCTGCATGATGATGCCGCCCTCTTCCGATTCATGCCGCAACATGGTTTTACCGGTATCTGCACCCGGCGCGTAGCGTTCATGCAGGATCTGCAGTTTATGCAATCGCAGATCGCCGCCAACCTGGCGAAACGAGACCCGGCCACGGGTAATTTCCACCAGCTCGCGAGACTGAAAAAACTGCCGACTCGGAGCAGGCAGATTATCGGCGGAAAAAAATTCGGCCAGACTCATCGGAATGCCATTAAGAACTTTTTTCAGAGACGCAATGGAAGGGCTGTTTTTATTCTGTTCGATGAGTGAAATCGTGCCATTGGTAACACCCGCGCGACGGGCCAGTTCGCGTTGCGATAAACCATGCATTTCCCGTACAACACGCAAGCGCGCACCCACATCGAAATCCGGCGCGTCGCCTGCGTTATCTGATACCCGTGCAGCAACAACTGCACTGGCGGACGCGGGCTGATCCGGCGTCTCGACCGGCAAATCCGGATGGGCGGAACTGGGCATTTAACTAATCTCCCCAAAACGTATCACGGCTCCATGCGTGTTCCATAATCCGACGTGTAAGTCTGGCCAATAAAGCTGAGTATGTACGTTCATTTTATACCTGTCGGCGGCAGCGAAAAGCCATCACCGGCGCTCAGACCCAGCGGTTCCAGCTCATTGCGCACCCACCAGTAGCGAAAGCCCTGCTCGCGCAGCCAGCGCTCCAGCCGATCCAGACTGGTCCATTCCCGGTCCAGACCACGCGAGCTGATCACCCGTGTAGGCAGCCCGTCAACGTATACCAGCACCCCCCACGCGTAAGGATATTTATTCTGATCGCCAAAACCGCCCCCCAACTGATTACGTAACAGACGATAAACCACCGCATAATCCGTCAGACGGCCAGCCCAATAAAGTTGTGGCAAATCAGTCTGTGTAACCGTAGTATCCACATCATGTATCATGGTGTTGCCATTTACCCGAAATCTGCTAACATCATAGCTCATGGTGTGTTGTGTGCATGATTTCACCTTAGCAGAATCGGGCCGTTCTGGCAGCTCTTGATTAGCGATTATTGTAGAAGAGTCCACGCGCCAAACTCCTTTCCTTATTCGCTGAGTATAGCGCCGCAAGTAACCGTGTCACTCACAGGAGCACCGTTATGCAGTTACGCTTTGACGCGATCACTGAGGCCCAAGCCAGCCGCCAGTGGCAGGCTTTATTCAAGCAGCGCTGGCCTGCCTATCGCACCTGGTTTTTAGCGCGCGGCGGCGCTATGCGTCCAACGCTGGACACTGCGGTCAGAAACCTGCGCCGTTACATGCCCGAACTGGAACCCACTTTTGATCGCCTGGTTGACCTGGCTGGCGGCGATGAAACCGCCGCCCGTTTTTTATCCGGCTATCGCCCGCCGCCCTATCTGATCAGTTGTTCGCAGGCCGCGTTACAAAGCGCCGATGGCCCGGTGCTGCTACGCAACTACGATCTCGATCCGAGTCTTAATGACGGCCTGATCCTGCATACTGCCTGGAATGACCGCCGGGTCATGGCAAGCAGCGAATTCCTGTGGGGCGTAGCGGATGGGATGAACGAAAACGGTCTGGCGCTATCACTGGCGTTCGGTGGTCGCAAGGCCGTCGGTAAGGGCTTCGGCATACCGATTATTTTGCGTTATATACTGGAATTCTGTGAGCGCACCAAAGATGCTGTCGAGGTGCTCCGGCATGTGCCCTCGCATATGGCCTATAACATCACACTGCTGGATCGTACCGGCAAACTGGCCACAGTACATGTCGGGCCGGATCGACCGGTGCAGGTTACCCGCACCCCGCTGGCGACCAATCATCAGGGGACGGTGGTATGGCCCGAGCACAGCCGTTTTACCCATACTCTCGAGCGTGAGCGGGTTTACGCCAGCATGTGAGTGATAAAAAGTTAACCCCGCCGGCCCTGCTGGCGGCGTTTCTGCGCCCGCCACTGTACAGCAGCAATTACCGGCAAGGCTTTGGCACCTTATACACAACGCTTTACCGCCCGACTGCCGGAACAGCAGAATGGCATTGGCCGGATGCGGCCTGGCGACAATCATTCGAACATTTTCAGGCAGGTTCCAAAACCGTGCGTTATACCCGTAGCGGTGCCAAAGCCCTTACCCCGCCGACACCCACTACGGCCGGAATTACCGGGCATCCTGCCGTTCTGTCGGCAAACCGGATTAGTGGAACGCAAGCAGATGATTTCAGTCTGATCTGGAACATGCGTCAATCCCGCTACAACCTGCCGCAGGGCTTACCCGAACAGCAGCGCCCATTTTTAGCTCAGTTACTGGATCAGTTAGGCAGCGAGTCGCCCGGCTGGAACCGTTCAGACAAAGGAAACCTTATCCTATGACACCTTTTGCTATTGCCGGCATTCAGATGCCAATCACCACGAACAGCAACCTCGACGCGATGCGTCACCGACTGGAGCTGGTATTACACCTCTACCCCTGGGTACAGATGGTGATGTACAGCGAGTTGGCACCTTTCGGGCCTTTGCTGCCCAATGCGCAGAAACTCCCTGGCCCTGCCGAGGAAGCCTTTCAGGAAATGGCGCTGAAACATGGCGTCTGGCTGCTGCCAGGCTCTTTATTCGAGCGTCGCGACGGTTTGATTTTCAACACAGCGCCAGTGATCAATCCGGCGGGTGAAGTGGTTGCCCGTTACCGCAAGATGTTTCCTTTCCGACCCTTCGAGGAAGGGGTCACTTCCGGTGACGAATTTGTCGTCTTTGATGTGCCGCAGGTTGGCCGCTTCGGGGTCTCCATCTGCTATGACATCTGGTTTCCTGAAACCAGTCGCACATTGACCGCTATGGGGGCCGAGGTGCTGTTACATCCTGTGCTTACCCATACTATTGACCGCGATGTTGATCTCAATTTGGCACGCGCAACAGCCGCTTTCTGCCAGTGTTATGTTTTCGACATCAACGGTCTGCATGCTGGCGGCAATGGCCAGTCGGCTGTCATCGACCCGGCCGGTCGGACGTTGCACCAGGCTGGTGTTAACGAAGAAATGATCCCGATCGAAGTCGATCTGGACCAGGTTCGGCGCCAGCGTCAGTACGGTCTGCGTGGCCTGGGACAACCACTGAAAAGCTTCCGCGACAGCAATGTGGACTTTTCGATTTACGACCAGCAGCGGCGTGACCTCAGTTATTTGAGCTCGCTTGGTCCGCTGGCGAAACCGCAGCGGGCGGCTATTCATCTGGATAACCCGCCACAAGCAAGCGATCCAGCCCCATTGGATAACGTTCCGCCAACAGTTGCCGATCCGGCCCCGTTGGATAACGTTCCGCCAACAGTTGCCGATCCGACCCCGTTGGATAACATCCCGCCAACAGCCGATCTGGGCAGTACCGTTGTCAATGAACCGGTTCCAGCCGAGGCACTCAACCCCGTTCTGCACACACCAGCACCAACAACCGAACAATAAGCGTGCCAGACAACAGGCATAGCGGCACGTGCTCAGCGCACGCCGCTATGCCTGCCTATTACTGAAAACAAGTTCCTGAAAACAAAATAGCTTATGCCGGCCAAACCGGATGCAGGCCGTCGCGTAACCGAATTTGGGTAGTTTTTGCTTTCCGGCCCTAAACGCATGATTTAGACTCTAACGATGCCCACAACCTGACACCGCAGGAGGATTTTATGGCCCGTACCAAACTGAATGGCCTGTCCGAGATTTATACCTTTTTTCGCAAAAACACCACGCCGATTTATTTCGTTTCCCCTACTGCCTATAACATTCTGGGTATCGACCAGTGGGTGAACAATTTCGAGTACATCAACTACTTCGACTCCTTTGACGGCTACCATCCGCGGGTATTTATTCCGGATACCTCCGGGCCGCCGGAATTTCGCTCCATGGAAGATGTGAATAATTATCTGCTCGATCATAAAGATGTGATTGCGCATTTCAAAAAGCGTGGTGGTAAGGGCAAACTGCTATTGGTCATGTTTGATGAGGAAACGGAAGATCTGGCCAAAGACCTCGGCGTCGAGATCGCGCTGCCCTCCTGCGCACTGCGCAAACGGCTGGATTCCAAAATCGAGACCACCCGGCTCGGCAATGAGGCTGGCGTCCCCAGCGTTCCCAATATCATGGGCAAGGCGGACAGTTACGATGCGCTGATGAAGCTCGCCAAAAAAGCCAAGCTCGGCGATAACCTGGTCGTGCAAACACCGTATGGCGATTCCGGCCGCACCACGTTTTTTATCCGCAGCAAGGACGACTGGGACAAAAACGCCGACAAAATGAAGGACGAGCAACTCAAGGTGATGAAATACGTTAATCACCTGCCGGGTACCGTCGAAGCCGTCGCCACCCGCCATGGCACCTTGGTGGGTCCGGTTCAGACCGATATCACCGGGTTTCAGGAATTAACCCCGTACAAAGGCGGCTGGTGCGGTAACGATGTGGCCTCAAGTCTGCTGCCACCGCGTGTCCGCAACAAGGTTCGGGAGATGGTCAAAGCGCTCGGTGACCGCTTGTATGAGGAAGGCTATCGGGGCTGTTTCTGCACCGATTATCTGCTTGATACCGACACCGGCGATGTCTATCTGGGCGAACTCAATCCGCGCATCAGCGGTGCCAGCCCGCTCACTCACTTGACAACATCAAAATACGGCGGCGCTCCGCTCATGATGTTCCATTTGCTGGAGTTCATGGATGTGGATTATCGCTTCAGTCTGAACGCGGTACAAAGACGTTGGGCTGAATTTGATAACTGGAGCCAGCTGGTCCTGAAACAGGTCGAAGATAAAGTCGAGCTGATCACCAAAGCACCCGCCTCCGGGGTCTGGCGCATGAATGATGACGGTGAGATCGAGTTTGTCCGCCGCACGCTGGACTGGCATACGGTGGGCGACGAAAACGAAGCGTTTTACCTGCGCGTATACGGCACAGGTGAGTACCGCTACCACGGTGCGGATATGGGCATACTGGTCAGCCGGGGCCGCATGCAAACCGACGACCGGCAACTCACCGAACGCGCCAAGCGCTGGGCAACGGCCATCAATGGTCAATTCGAAGGCACGCCACCGCTGCCTGAACAACCAGTTGAGCCACCAGAATGGTCTGGCTCCAAGATGTTTTGATTCTTTGCCTTATCCCAAACTGGAGAATGCTCTACTATGTCTCAAGGTCACTTTGAACGTGTATTAGATAATAAAGAAGTGCTGGCTTTGGCATTCGGTGCCATGATTGGCTGGGGCTGGGTTGTTCTGGCTGGCGGTTGGGTACAGTCAGCCGGTTCCTGGGGGGCAATGCTGGCTTTCACAATCGGTGGTGTGGCGGTCATTTTGATCGGTTTGACCTATGCCGAGCTGGCCGCTGCGATGCCCTTAACAGGCGGTGAGCATGTCTACAGTTTTCGTGCACTCGGTATGGCAGCCTCGTTCATCTGCACCTGGGCGATTATCCTCGGTTATGTCTCGGTGGTAGCCTTCGAAGCTGTTGCCTTGCCGACAGTCATCGAGCATCTGTTTCCAAATTATAAAATGGGCTTGCTCTGGAATGTCGCCGGGTGGGATGTGTATTTCACCTGGGCACTGGTCGGCATGGTTGGCGCAGCGATCATGACCTGGCTGAACATTCTCGGTATCAAAGCCTGTGCCTTACTGCAGAAAGTTGTCACACTGCTGATCCTGATAGTGGGCCTCATGCTGATCTCCGGTGCCTTGTTCAACGGCGATCAGGCGCATATGGAACCGCTGTTTGTGGATGGCATGAAAGGCATGCTGGCGGTGTTGATCATGACGCCGTTCATGTTTGTCGGCTTTGACGTCATTCCGCAAGCTGCGGAGGAAATCAATCTGCCACATAAACAAATCGGCAAGATCCTGATTATCTCGGTGGTCATGGCGGTAGCCTGGTATATCGGTATCGTGCTGGCAGTATCACTGGCGCTGTCATCTGAACAACTCGCTGTCTCCAATCTGTCCACAGCCGACGCGATGACTGCCGTCTTCGGTGGTAGCTGGGCAGGTAAGCTGCTGGTGCTGGCAGGGATTGGCGGCATCATTACCAGCTGGAACGCTTTCCTGATCGGTGGCAGCCGGGCGGTTTACGCCATGGCACATGCCCATATGCTGCCATCATTTCTGGCTAAAATGCACCCGAAATACAACACCCCCGTCAACGCTATCCTGCTGATTGGCTCGTTATCTATTATCGCGCCGCTGTTCGGTCGTAAAGCCCTGGTCTGGCTGGTAGATGCGGGTGGCCTGGGCATCGTTGTCGCCTACGCGACGGTGGCACTGTCGTTTATCGTCTTGCGTAAAAACGAGCCCGATATGCCGCGACCGTTCAAAGTGGCCAACGGTATGCTGGTCGGCTATGCCGCTATGATTCTCGCCATCGGCATTATTATCCTGTATATGCCGGGCAGCCCGGCGGCCCTGGTATGGCCTTATGAATGGGCCATCGTACTGGGTTGGAGCGCCTTAGGCCTGGTGTTTTATTTGTGGGCACGGACGACGCATGGCAACGATGCGGCACAGGTCATGGCACAGGAATTAAACACCGGTCACTCCGATCTGCCTGAAACAGCGAGCTAAGCTGACCACACACGACCGGGACGGATCGGAGCAAACCCGCCCGTCCCGGTTATTATACAAGCCCGGTTGTTACATACACATGACACCTCAACGGGAACTGCACGGTCGTGTGGCATGGCCGCTAGCACATTGCCAATAAGTCGATCATTACGCGCTTTTACTGATGCTTAGTCATTGAGAGTGCGTTACAATTGCGCCCCGCTTGAGGTTATAGCTTGACGAGACTCGATGGCCCAATACATCTACACGATGAATCGCGTTGGCAAGATCGTGCCACCCAAACGCGAAATTCTCAAAGACATTTCTCTTTCCTTTTTCCCTGGCGCCAAAATTGGCGTATTAGGGCTTAATGGCTCTGGTAAATCCACCCTGCTGCGAATTATGGCCGGCGTCGATAGCGATATCGTCGGTGAGGCGCGCCCACAACCCGGTATCAAAATCGGTTATTTATCGCAGGAACCGCAACTTGATCCGGCGCTGGATGTGCGCGGCAATGTCGAACAGGCCGTGGCTGACGGTAAAGCACTGCTGGATCGCTTTACCGAGGTCAGTAATGCGTTTGCCGAGCCCGATGCGGATTTCGACGCCTTGCTGGCCGAACAGGCCGAGCTGCAGGATAAAATCGACAGTGCTCAGCTGTGGGATATGGAACGCAATCTGGAGATTGCTGCCGATGCCTTGCGCTTACCGCCCTGGGACGCCGATGTCACCAAGTTATCGGGGGGCGAACGGCGCCGCGTCGCCTTATGCAAACTGCTGCTGTCCAAACCGGACATGCTGCTGCTGGACGAACCCACCAACCACCTGGATGCAGGTTCCGTAGCCTGGCTGGAGCGGTTTTTACAGGAATACCCCGGCACTGTAGTGGCGGTCACCCATGACCGCTATTTTCTGGATAATGTCGCCGGCTGGATTCTGGAACTGGATCGTGGCCACGGCATTCCCTGGCAAGGCAATTATTCGTCCTGGCTGGAACAAAAAGAAAATCGGCTTGAGCACGAACAAAAATCCGAACAGTCGCGCATCAAAGCCATGAAGGCCGAACTGGAATGGGTGCGAACCAATCCCAAGGGCCGACAGGCCAAAAGCAAAGCTCGACTGCAACGCTTCGATGAGCTGTCTTCTGTTGAGTTCCAGAAACGCAATGAAACCCAGGAACTGTACATTCCGCCTGGCCCGCGGCTGGGTGATCTGGTCATCGAAGCACAGCAGATTCGTAAAAGCTTTGGCGACCGCTTGCTGTTTGATGATCTTAATTTCACGCTGCCACCGGGTGGTATTGTGGGTGTTATCGGTCCGAACGGTGCCGGCAAAACCACTTTGTTCAGGATGATCACTGGTCAGGAGCAGCCCGATAGTGGCACGTTCCGGATCGGCGATACCGTGCAGTTAGCCTATGTTGACCAAAGCCGTGATTCGCTGTCGGACAGCAAAACGGTATGGGAAGAAATTTCTGACGGTCAGGACATCATTAATATTGGCACCTACCAGACCAACTCCCGCGCCTATGTCGGACGCTTTAACTTTAAAGGTTCTGATCAGCAGAAATTCGTCAAGGATCTTTCCGGCGGCGAGCGCAACCGGGTGCATCTGGCCAAATTACTGCGCAGTGGCGGGAATGTCCTGTTGCTGGATGAGCCTACCAACGACCTCGATGTGGAAACTCTGCGGGCGCTGGAAGAAGCGCTGCTGGCTTTCGCTGGTTGTGCAGTGGTCATTTCCCACGACCGCTGGTTTCTGGATCGTATCGCGACACATATCCTGGCCTTTGAGGGCGATAGCAAAGTAGTCTGGTTCGCCGGCAATTACGCCGACTACGAAGCAGATCGCAAGCGCCGCCTGGGCACAGACGCGGAGCAGCCGCACCGAATCAAATACAAACGCCTGGCATAGCCGCATGCCTTGTTCTTCATTTCCAGAGCCCAACCTACTCATGTCGCGCTAAAAGGAGTCCTATGAGCACTCTTATTGAGCAGTTCCGCCAGTCATCGCCGCTGTTCGGGGGTAATGCGCCATTTATCGAGGATTTATACGAGCGTTACCTGCAAGATCCCAACTCGGTGCCGGACAACTGGCGGGAATATTTCCGCACCTTTCAAGAGCAGCAGGCCACGGGTCAGGATGTTGCCCATGTTCCAATCCGTGAATCCTTCGTCCGGCTGGCCAAGCAGGCAGGTTTCGGCAGCAAACCGATCAGCGTCACCATGGATCAGGCCGCTGCTGAAAAACAGGCTTCGGTGCTGCGTATCATCAATGCCTACCGAACACGTGGCCACCAGGTGGCTCAGCTTGATCCTTTAGCCCTGCGTGATCGGCCTTTGATATCGGATCTGGAACCCACGTTCCATGGCCTGACGGAAGCGGATATGGACACCGTTTTCAATACCGGTTCGCTGCAGCTTGACCCGCAGATGAAACTGCGGGATATCCTGGACGCCATCCGCACTGTATATACCGGCACGATTGGTTCCGAGTATATGCACATTACTAAAACCGAGGAAAAGCGCTGGATCCAGAAACGGCTGGAGGGCACGCGCGCGCATCTGAATCTCAGCACGGATGAAAAAAAGCAACTGCTCCAGCATTTAGTGGCGGCCGAAGGTCTGGAAAAATATCTGCATACCAAGTACGTTGGCCAGAAACGATTTTCACTGGAAGGTGGTGACAGCCTGATTCCGCTGATGGACACCCTGATTCAGCGCGGCGGCGCGCACGGGGGCAGAGAAATTATCATCGGTATGGCCCACCGCGGCCGTTTGAATGTGCTGGTTAATATTATTGGCAAGTCGCCCGCTGAACTCTTCCAGGAGTTCGAAGGTAAAAAGCGCGATGCCGAGAGCAGTTCCGGCGACGTCAAATATCACCAGGGATTTTCTTCCGATGTAGCCACACCTGGCGGCCCGGTACATCTGGCTCTGGCTTTCAATCCATCCCATCTGGAAATCGTCAACCCCGTGGTGGAAGGCTCGGTACGGGCGCGGCTGGAGCGGCGTAAAGAAGAATCCGAAGATACCCCTTTTGATCAGGTCATCCCCATCCTGATCCACGGTGATGCCGCGTTTGCCGGTCAGGGCGTGGTAATGGAAACCATGCAGCTGTCGCAAGTGCGCGGTTATCGCACCGGCGGCACGATCCATGTGGTGATCAATAACCAGATCGGCTTTACCACCAGCAATCCGCTGGATGCACGCTCGTCCCTGTATTGTACAGATGTCGCCAAAATCCTGCAGGCTCCTATTTTCCATGTTAACGGTGATGACCCGGAAGCTGTGATGTTTGTATCTCAGCTGGCGCTGGATTACCGCACGGAATTTAATAAGGATGTCGTGGTTGATCTGGTCTGCTATCGTCGTCTGGGTCACAACGAAGCGGATGAACCGTCCGCGACGCAGCCTATGATGTATAAAAAAATCAAGGCACACAAAACCCCGGCGACCCTTTACGCCGAGCGCCTGATCAACGCAGGCTTGATCACCCAGGACGATTTTCGGGCCATGCAGGAGCAATACCGCAGCGATCTCGATGCCGGTCGCCAGGTCTCACGGCCGATGCTGGAGAATGTTAACAACCCGTACGCAGTCGACTGGTCTGGCCTGAAAAAGCAAGACTGGGACGCGCAGGTTGATACCTCTGTCAGCCTGGATACGATTCGCGAACTGTCCGAACAGATGCTGACTCTGCCAGAGGGTTTCGAACTCAATCCCAGGGTTGCCAAAATCATGGATGACCGACGCAAGATGGCGGCGGGTGCCTTGATGCTGGATTGGGGTTTTGCAGAAAATATGGCTTATGCAACGCTGCTCAGGCAGGGTTTCAAAATCCGTATCTCGGGGCAGGACAGTGGTCGGGGCACGTTTTTCCACCGCCATGCGGTACTGCACAACCAAAAAGACGGCTCCAGTTATGTACCACTCAAGAACATCCCCCAGACCTCGCCGTCACAGTTCACGGTAATCGATTCGATCCTGTCGGAAGAAGCCGTACTGGGCTTTGAATACGGGTTTACAACCGCTGAGCCCAATGCACTGACCGTCTGGGAAGCACAGTTTGGTGATTTCACCAATGGTGCCCAGGTCGTCATTGATCAGTTCATTACCTCTGGCGAAGCCAAATGGGGTCGTTTGTGCGGGCTCACTATGCTGTTGCCGCACGGCTACGAAGGCCAGGGCCCGGAGCACTCCTCAGCCCGTCTGGAGCGCTTCCTGCAGCTCTGCGCCGAGCATAATATTCAGGTTTGTGTCCCGTCCACTCCCGCCCAGGCTTTTCACATGCTGCGGCGTCAGGTGCTGCGCGGTTTCCGCAAACCACTGGTGGTCATGAGTCCGAAAAGCCTGCTACGCCATCGACAAGCGGTTAATGCGCTGGAAGATCTGTCAGGAGGTGGTTTTTACCCCATCCTGGGTGAAACAGACCCGCTTGATCCCAATCAGGTGACCCGAATTGTGTTCTGCAGCGGTAAAGTCTATTACGATCTGCTGGATACCCGTCGCGAGCATCAAATCGAACATATCGCGCTGATTCGCATTGAGCAGCAGTATCCTTTTCCAGTAGCCGATTACAACGCCGTATTAGCGCTTTACCCGAATGTGCAAGAGCTGGTCTGGTGTCAGGAAGAACCCAGTAATCAAGGTGCCTGGTACCAGATTCTGCATCACTTGCGTGAACCTCTCGGCAATAAGCAGGACATCCTGTACGCCGGCAGGCCGGCCTCGGCCTCACCTGCTGTCGGCTATTACAGTCTGCACGTGGAACAACAGCGTGCTCTGATCGAACAAGCTCTCAATCTCAAGTAAGCAACAGGGAAAAAAAATGAGCATAGAAGTGCGAGTCCCTACTCTCCCCGAATCGGTCGCTGACGGCACACTGGTCAGCTGGCATAAACAGCCTGGCGATACTGTTCAGCGTGATGAAAATCTGGTTGATCTGGAAACCGACAAAGTCGTGCTGGAAATTCCCGCGCCAGCGGATGGCGTGTTGGGTGAAATACTGATCGGCGACGGCGCGACCGTCAACGCCGGTGATATTATCGCCACGCTGATGGAAGCCGGTGAAAGCCCCCCGGCATCACAGCCAGCGGCAGCAGAAACTCCTCCTGTTCAGGCGGCCTCGGAGCAGGCCGCGAGCACTACCGATATCGAGAATCTCAGCCCGGCCGTGCGACGGCTGGTTGCAGAGCATAATCTGGACCCTGCCAAGATCACCGGCAGCGGCCGTAATGGCCGGATTACCAAAGCGGATGTGCTGGCCCATATGGAGCAAGCCAGTGCTCCGACACCAGAACCCGCTCCTGCAGCAGAACCGACTCCCGCAGCTACGCCAGCGCCCAGCGTTGCGCCCCCTGCTGCAGCCAAACCGGCACCGATCCAAAAGCCGGACGCCAAAGGCCGGGTGGAACAGCGTGTGCCCATGACCCGGTTACGGGCCCGGATTGCCGAACGCCTGCTGCAAGCACAACAGAACGCAGCGATTCTGACCACTTTCAATGAAGTGAACATGCAGCCGGTCATGGATTTGCGTGCCCGCTATAAAACCCAGTTTGAAAAAGAACACGGCGCGCGACTGGGCTTTATGTCGTTTTTCGTCAAGGCCAGTGTCGAAGCTCTGAAACGGTTTCCAGCAGTCAATGGCACGATTGACGGAACGGATGTTATTTATCATGGTTATTATGATATTGGCATCGCTGTCTCATCACCGCGCGGACTGGTGGTACCGATTCTGCGCGATGTTGACCAGATGAGTTTTGCCGATATCGAGAAAGCCATTGCCGATTTTGGCGCCCGTGCCAAAGACGGTTCTTTGTCCATGGATGATCTGACCGGTGGCACGTTTTCCATCACCAACGGCGGTATTTTCGGCTCTTTGCTGTCGACGCCCATCCTGAATCCCCCGCAAAGCGGCATTCTGGGTATGCATAAAATTATGGATCGAGCCATGGTGGAAAACGGCCAGATTGTCGCCCGGCCCATGATGTATCTGGCGCTGTCTTATGATCACCGGATCGTGGATGGCCGCGAGGCGGTCTCATTTCTGGTCACAATCAAAGAATGCCTGGAAGACCCGGCACGACTGCTGCTGCAAGTTTAAGATTACCAAGACCAACCGCTGGTCCGGCTGGCATGGCCTGACCAGCGCAGACGACTGGGAGTTACCATGGCAAAAACATACGATGTTGTTATCATCGGCGGCGGCCCTGCAGGCTACGTAGCAGCGATCCGCTGTGCCCAATTGGGTATGGAAGTCGCCTGTATCGAAGAATGGCTCAATTTCAAAGGTGAGCCGGCGCTCGGTGGCACCTGCCTGAACGTGGGCTGCATTCCTTCTAAAACCCTGCTGGAATCCTCTGAACAATTTTACAAACTGAAACATGGGTTGAGTAACCACGGTATAAAAATCGGTTCCGTCAAACTCGACCTGAAACAGATGATGGCACGCAAGGAAGAGATCGTGCTGTCGTTGACCAACGGCATCAACGCGCTATTCAAAGCCAATAAAATCACCTGGCTGAAAGGTCGCGGTAAATTGCTGGTGGAACGTGAAGTTGAAGTCACATTGCATGACGGCAAAACCGAAAAGGTTAACGCCGATCATGTCATCATTGCGACGGGCTCTATCCCGATCAATATTCCGGCGGCTCCGCTTGACGATAATCTGATTGTTGATTCCAGTGGCGGACTGGCCTTTGACACGGTACCAAAACGCCTGGGGGTGATCGGTGCAGGCGTGATCGGACTGGAACTGGGCAGCGTCTGGAAACGGCTGGGGTCGGAAGTGATTCTACTGGAAGCCGTCGAGGATTTTCTCGTTGCCGCCGACCAGCAAATTGCCCGGGATGCCTTACGGCAGTTCAAAAAGCAAGGACTGGACATCCGTCTCGGCACCCGCGTCACGTCGACTGAAGCCAGCAGAAAATCCGTTACCGTACATTTTCAGGATAGCAAGGGCGAGCATACGACTGAGGTTGATAAATTACTGGTCTGCGTTGGTCGGCGCCCCAATACCGACGGAATTGCTGCACCGGAAGCTGATTTATTACTGGATGAACGCGGCTATATTCACGTTGATGATAATTGCGAAACAAACCTGCCCGGGGTTTATGCAATTGGCGATGTGGTACGCGGCCCAATGCTGGCGCATAAGGGTTCCGAGGAAGGCGTTATGGTGGCGGAGATCATCGCTGGTAAACCCGGCCATATCAACTATGAGGCCATTCCCTGGGTGATTTATACCCACCCCGAAATTGCCTGGGTCGGCAAAACCGAGCAAGCGCTGAAAACCGAAGGAATACCCTATAAATCAGGTAACTTCCCGTTTGCCGCCAACGGCCGCGCCAAAGCCATGGACGATGCTGCAGGCATGGTTAAAATCCTGGCTCATGCTGAAACCGATCGTCTTCTTGGAGTACATATCGTCGGTCCGATGGCGTCTGAGCTGATCCAGGAAGCCGTTCTGGCGATGGAGTTCGCCGCCAGCAGCGAAGATCTAGCTCGCACTATACACGGCCATCCAACTCTCTACGAAGCCGTTCATGAAGCTGCCCTGTCAGTGCACAAGCGGGCATTGCACATGATTAATAAATAAACGGTATCCACACTATCCCAAAAAGCCCGGCTGATCTGTAACCGGCCGGGCCGTCATCTTATTCATAGCACAGCTTCATAGCGCACAGCCAGCCCGGACATAAAATCGGGGCATCCAAATAATATACGTCTACAGCTATAACTGCTCATCAACGAATTCTGAACAAACATCATGCAGCGCACTGATTATTTATATTTCCACAGCATTCCCACTCGTTGGGTGGATAACGATGTCTATGGCCATGTCAATAATATTAATTATTATTCATTTTTCGACACTGTCATCGGTCATTACCTCATCACTGAGGGTGGACTGGATTACCGTAACAGCCCGATTATTGGCTTATGCGTCGAATCCCAGTGCCAGTTTCAACGTGAAATCGCTTTCCCTGACGTAGTCGAGGCCGGCCTTCGAGTTGCTAAAATTGGCAATTCAAGTGTCCGTTACGAAATTGGCCTGTTTACTGAAAATGAAACCAAGCCCGCTGCTCGCGGTTATTTTGTGCATGTCTTCGTCAACCGCGAGCAACGCCGCCCGGTTCCTGTACCGGATCGTATTCGTTCCGCACTGAGCCAGCTTGCCAGCAGCAACAGTGCCGATTAAACGGAATCATATTCCTGAGGTTGTCTTGAGGTTAAATGGGGGTTAGATGTTTGACGCAATGTTAAACATTCAGCAATTCCCGGACAGAGAGAGTTCCGCACAACATGCTTTCAAGCAATGAGTCACAAGACCTAATCGCATCATTGACCTTGCCGTAGCGGGTATTTTGCTTTATGTTTACGCGCCTCTAATTACTGTTTAGGTTTTTGTATGGCGAAAGAAGACAATATTGAAATGGAAGGTACGGTCGTTGAAACCCTGCCCAACACGATGTTCCGGGTTGAGCTGGAAAATGGCCACGTCGTTACAGCGCATATTTCAGGACGCATGCGTAAGCATTACATCCGGATCCTGACCGGCGACAAAGTCAAGATAGAACTCACCCCGTACGATCTCAGCAAGGGCCGGATCATTTACCGTAGCCGCTGATGGCACGATAGCAATATTCCGCTAGGTCGTAACCCGACAACACTACTGCGTTGCCGGGCAGCGTTTGTACAGCCAGCGTTTTAGTGCACGTCGGCGGTATCTGATTCGGCAACCTCAAGCTTGAGGCTGTCGTTCTCCACGGTAATCACCACATGCCCACCATTCACCAGGCGACCGAATAGTAAATCTTCTGCCATCGGCCGCTTGATACTTTCCTGAATCACACGAGCCATTGGGCGTGCTCCCATCTTGCGATCATAGCCTCGCACAGCAAGCCATTGTTTAGCGGGCGTATCCACTGCCAGCGTGACCCGCTTGGGTTCAAGCTGAGCCTCCAGTTCAATCAGAAACTTATCAACCACATGCATAATGGTGGAGGGATCAAGCGGATTGAACTGGACAATAGCGTCCAGACGGTTGCGAAATTCAGGCGCGAACATTTTTTTAATGGCTTCCATACCATCGCTGGAGTGATCCTGGTTGGTAAAGCCGATAGAGTTACGATCCATCTGCTCGGCACCGGCATTCGTTGTCATGACGAGAATGACATTGCGAAAATCCGCTTTACGCCCGTTGTTATCAGTCAGGGTGCCGTGATCCATCACCTGCAGCAATAGATTGAAAACATCTGGATGGGCTTTTTCGACCTCGTCCAGCAGCAATACCGAATGCGGGTGCTTGAGAATGGCATCGGTCAGTAAACCACCCTGATCAAACCCGACATAACCGGGCGGCGCACCAATCAGGCGGGATACGGTGTGCCGTTCCATATATTCCGACATATCGAAGCGAATCAGCTCGATATTCAAAATTTTGGCCAGCTGACGGGTGACTTCTGTCTTGCCAACCCCGGTAGGTCCGGCAAACAGGAAGGAGCCTACCGGTTTTTCCTCGCTTCCCAGACCGGCACGGGCCAGTTTGATCGCTGTCGACAACGTGCCGATGGCTTCATCCTGACCAAACACTACCAGTTTGAGATCGCGTTCAAGTGTGCGCAACGCATTTTTATCTGAACTGGATACACTCTTCGGTGGAATTCGCGCCATTTTGGCAACGATATTTTCAATTTCACCCATGCCGATTGTTTTCTTACGCTTGGACGGCGGCAGTAAGCGCTGACCGGCACCAGCTTCATCGATAACATCGATGGCTTTGTCTGGCAGGTGGCGATCATTAATATAACGCGCTGACAGCTCGGCAGCGGCACGCAAGGCCTTCAGGGTGTAACGTACCCCATGATGGTCTTCGAACCGGCTCTTCAGACCACGCAGGATATGATAGGTATCGTCGATGGATGGTTCGGTAATATCGATTTTCTGAAAACGTCGGGCCAGTGCACGGTCTTTCTCGAACACCCCGCGGAACTCCTGGTAAGTCGTCGAACCGATACATTTCAGTTCGCCGTTGGCTAACATCGGCTTAATCAGGTTGGAGGCATCCATCACGCCACCTGAAGCAGCACCAGCGCCGATCAGGGTATGAATTTCGTCGATAAACAAGATCGCATGATGTTCTTTTTTCAGCTGGGTCAATAATGCTTTCAGACGCTTTTCAAAATCACCGCGATATTTGGTACCAGCAACCAGCGCCCCCAGATCCAGCGCGTATATCGTGGCATCGCGCAATACTTCAGGCACTTCGCCATCCACAACTTTCTTGGCCAAACCTTCAGCGATAGCGGTCTTACCAACACCGGCCTCACCGACAAACAGGGGATTATTCTTGCGTCGGCGACACAGAATCTGGACCGTGCGTTCCCACTTCCGGCTCACGCCCGATGAGCGGATCGATTCGACCCTGCCGGGCCAGTTCATTCAGATTGCTGGCAAAGTTATCGAGAGGGCTGCTGCTGGGTGATTCACCGCCTGCTTCCTCTTCACTGCCGGATGGCGAAATATCTTTATCGTCTGACACTTTGGATATCCCGTGTGATATAAAGTTGACCACATCCAGACGGCTGATATCCTGCTGTTTAAGCAAATAAACAGCGTGCGACTCCTGTTCGCCGAATATCGCAACCAAAACATTGGCGCCGGTTACTTCTTTATTACCGGACGACTGAACATGTAAGACGGCTCGCTGCAAGACCCGCTGAAACCCTAAGGTCGGCTGTGTCTCGCGCGGATCATCCGGTCCTAAAACCGGCGTGCTTTCTTTGATGAAATTCTGCAGTTCGCGCTTAAGCTTATCGATATCCGCACCGCAGGACTTAAGCACTTCCACAGCCGCACTGTTATCCAGCAAAGCCAGTAAAAGATGTTCAACGGTCATGAATTCATGGCGCCGTTCCCGGGCTTCGCGAAACGCGAGATTAATGGAGAACTCAAGATCCTTGCTTAACATAGTGCTACCTCGTAATGTCGTGTCAAGCCTCTTCCATGGTGCAAAATAACGGGTGCTGATGCTCCCGCGAGTAGTCCGTTACCTGCGCGACTTTAGTTTCGGCAATATCGCGCGTATAAACTCCGCATACCCCTTTTCCCCGAGTATGCACATGCAACATGATCTGTGTTGCCTTGTCGCGATTCATGCCAAAGAAAAGTTCCAGGATATGGACAACAAACTCCATCGGCGTGTAATCATCATTAAGCAGTATAACCTTATACATCCGAGGGGGTTTTAATTTAGGTTTTGCTTTTTCAACGATCAGGCCCTGATCGCGATCATCGTTGGGATTATTCGGGTTCATTGATACACATTTAACTGCTGTTCGTCACTTACCTGTGCGCGGCGCGCCCAAAATTACAATCGCAACCACTGCACGGCTGCCCATCACCTTAGCCTACCATTTAGATGGGTCTGTTTGTTTAAGTTTCAACCCATTTTAGCGTTGCTGCGCGTACTTATAAAAATAGTATGTGATACCAATCTACGTCTACAGCCAAATCAGCACAACTTAAAAATTTTTATGTATCCCGAAAACACGTCTATCTGCATGACACCTGGTTTTTTAGAGATTGCTGTTAATTCTCAAAAAAAACGGCAGCCTAACCAGGGCTGCCGTTTTTCTGCAGAAAATGCTGGCGGATTAGAACTGCTCTTCTTCGGTAGATCCACTCAGCGCTGTCACCGATGAAGTACTCCTGCAATGGCCTGTGTCACTTCATCGAAATAGCCGGTGCCGACTTCACGCTGGTGCTTGACCGCTGTAAAGCCCTCTTCCATAGCGGCAAACTCGGCTTCCTGTAATTCCACAAAAGCCGACATCTGACGCTCTTTGTAGCCTTTGGCCAATTTAAACATACCGTAATTCAGGGCATGGAATCCCGCCAGGGTGATGAACTGATATTTAAAGCCCATTGCACCGAGCTCACGCTGGAATTTGGCGATATCCGCATCATCCAGATTTTTCTTCCAGTTAAAAGAAGGCGAGCAGTTATAAGCCAACAATTTGCCTGGATAAACTTTATGCACTGCTTCAGCGAACTGGCGTGCCTGTGCTAAGTTCGGCACGGCGGTTTCACACCACACGATGTCAGCTATCGCTGCATAGGAGATGGCCCGGTCAATAGCCTGCTCCATACCGTTACGCACCCGGTAAAAACCCTCTGCCGTGCGCTCATCCTTAATGATGAACCGATGATCGTGCTCGTCCGCATCAGAGGTCAGTAAGCTGGCCGCTTCTGCATCAGTGCGGGCGATAACCAAAGCAGGTACTCCCATCACATCAGCAGCCAGGCGCGCAGCAACCAGTTTCTGCACTGCCTCGCGGGTCGGCACCAAAACCTTACCACCCATATGGC
The DNA here is from genome assembly GCA_041396125.1 of Gammaproteobacteria bacterium. Taxonomy (GTDB): domain Bacteria; phylum Pseudomonadota; class Gammaproteobacteria; order Competibacterales; family Competibacteraceae; genus JAWKZG01. The sequence continues at coordinate 60,681 of JAWKZG010000020.1, forward strand.
CACATTTTTTGGCTGAGGCGAGTTGATCCTCAAAGTGCACCCCGGCAGCGCCGGCGTCAAGCATCGACTTCATGAGTTCAAACGCATTCAGCACACCACCGAAACCGGCTTCGGCATCTGCCACGATGGGCTGCATCCAGTCAATGCTGTCATTACCCTCGGCGTGATTCAGCTGATCGGCCCGCAGCAGGGTGTTATTAATCCGGCGTACGACTTCAGGTACCGAGTTTACGGCGTACAGAGACTGATCGGGATACATCTGCAAGGAGCTATTGGCATCGCCCGCAACCTGCCAGCCAGACAAATAAATCGACTTTAGCCCCGCTTTAACCTGCTGCATGGCCTGATTGCCGGTCAACGCCCCCAACGCATTGACGAAAGGCTCTTCGTGCAGATATTTCCAGAGTTTTTGCGCACCTTGAGTAGCCAGGCTGTGTTCGATCTCTACGGTGCCGCGCAACCGCAGTACATCTTCCGCGCTATACGGACGGCTTACACCTTTCCAGCGCGGGTTCTGGGCCCAGTCTTGTTGCAGTTGTTCAAGGCTTAAATGAGGCATATCAATCTCCCAAGAGTCTCAGTACACGGTCTTCAATTTGTATGTAAATTTAAAGACCATCAAATAATTTCATATTGTGAAATAAAATTCGCAATAAGAAACGAAGCGAGTGTAGAGTTCTGATAATCATTTGACAATACAATTTTTTTAATTATTAATATAAATAATACCAATACTAATACAGCGTAAATACCGCTCGATGCTATTCCCACAAAGGTTTTATACGAACCTTGAAGAAGTATCAGAGGGCCTTGCAGACAGGGTTTATAGAATAGGGAGCTTGCAGCCAAAATGACGGGACGTAATTACTACAAACAGAACCGCCTGCAGCAATTACGCGGTTTTTGCTACACCTTGCAGACGGGTAGTATTTCCAAGGCTGCTGAGCGCATGAATCTTAGCCAACCCTCTGTTTCTCTGCAGATTCAAGCCCTGGAAAAAGAGCTGGAAACGGTCCTTTTCGAACGTCGTGGACCACGTATACAGCCCACGCCGGAGGGGCAGGGTTTGTACGAGCTCGCACTGCCGCTGGTCGAAGGTTTTGATAATTTGGGAGCAGCTTTCCAGGCTCAGCGTGGTGATTTAAGCAGTGGCGAGATCAATATTGCGGCTGGTGAATCGACCATCCTTTATTTGCTGCCCAAGATTGTCGAACAATTCACGCAGCAGTATCCCGGATTGCGAATTCGTTTTCATAATGGCCCTGGTTTGCAGGGCCTGCAATTACTGCGGGACGATGTCGTGGACTTTGCCGTGGGATCGTTTCGAAGTGCGCCACCGGACGATATCAGCTATCACCCGATCTATTCATTCGATCAGGTTCTGATCACACCGCTGGATCACCCCTTGGCCGGTCATCGCGGTATTACCCTGGCCGACATCAGTCCCTATAAATTTATTTTCCCGCCGCGTCATCTGAATACGTTCAGCATGGTGGAAGTCGCTTTCCAGCAGCACGATCTTAGCCTTAATGTCTGCCTGGAGGCCGGCGGCTGGGAAGTGATCAAACGCTATGTGGAAATGGGGGTTGGCATCTCTATCGTCAGCGGCATCTGTCTGAATGACAGCGATCCACTGGCACGCCATGCGCTGGATCGTTATTTTTCCAAACGCACGTACGGGGTCATTCTGCGGCGGGGCAAGTTCCTGTCACCACAAGCTCAACGCTTTATCGAATTTATCGATCCGCGCTTTTTTGCCCGCTCACGTCCGGCACCTGAGATTACTGACAAAGCAGACATAACTGACTCGGTGAGATCGCTAAATTCTGATTTATACAATAGATAACTTTTCTCAGACTACCGGTCAGTGAGCGAATCTTATAAAGCGGGGTCCGGTAATAACACAAACTGCTGTGCAGCGCTGAGCGCAGTTATGTCACCGATCAGCTTGCATGGCTCCTCTCAGAGGTGACGGCACAAGTCTGGTATTACCTCTTTGAATCATCCGACGCTTTTGAAATTCGGCTTCGCGCTGCTCCAGCGTCTCACGCGCCTGTTGCTGCTGTTCTGGTGTGACTTCACCGGCTGGCCTGCCATCCAGATCATAGCGCGGTCCGCCTTGAGCTATCGCCAGCAGATAAGCTTTGGAACGCATATGGTAGCGCAATGCCATCATGATCTTGCGCCGCGACAGACTGCTGCGAACAAGCAAATCCTGCTCGATACCCATCTTGAGGGGGCAGATTTGGGCCAGTACCGGATAATCCCGCATGAGTCTGCCCAATATGGCCCGCTTGGTTTCTGGCTTGTGGATGGAGGTAAATGCAACCTTTTGAGTATCTGAATTTGGCATAAAAACCTCGATAAGGCACACTTTCTGACGGGTTAATACGATGTAGTAAATGTAAGTAAAGCAATAACCGAACCACTCGAGTCTTGTCGTTATTTCGCCAGATTTTTTGTTGGCATTATTCGTTGATTCTTAAATTTTTATACCGGATTTTTACCGTATACCCGCTTTAGACAACAATCACCAGTCTCTTATATACAGGCATGCGACAAAAAACCAAACGTGTCTAAATATGACATTTTCGGTATATCCACCGACACTGCACCTCAATCAGCCATGCAGCAAAGGTAGCTGGCAACTTATTGGCAAGCAGCAAGGCTTGGATACACCATAGATTCAATAGGGGTAACAAGCAGGTGCCGATAGATTCAGCGCCCGTTAGAAAAATACAGGCATAAAAAAACCCGCAACTTTGCAGGTTCATAAATGCATTTGATTTTCTTTGAAAGAAGAGGTGGTGCCGGAGGTGGGACTTGAACCCACACTCAGTTGCCTGAACTGGATTTTGAGTCCAGCGCGTCTGCCATTCCGCCACTCCGGCACAGGGCGCTTAGTATAGCGTTTTCTGGTCAAGCTGCAAGAGGGGTTTTGCTCGTTGTGTCCTCACGTTTGCTGTTATTATGAGTGGCTATGCTACGCAGTGACTTCTATTTCGAATTACCCTCCGAGCTGATCGCCCAAACACCGCCTGCACGGCGCGGCGACAGCCGGCTATTGCTCATGGATCGGACCACAGGCACTCTGCAAGACAGGCTTTTCGCAGACTTGATGCAGGTACTGCGGCCAGGCGATCTGCTGATCCTGAACAATACCAAAGTGATCCCGGCACGCTTGTTCGGCACCAAGACAAGCGGCGGCCAGGTGGAAATTCTGCTCGAACGCCTGCTGGATGATAATCATCTGTTAGCCCATGTTCGGGCCAGCCGTTCGCCTAAACCGGGTAGCCGTTTGCATTTGCACAACGGGCCGGATTGCGAGGTGCTTGGTCGACAAGGAGAATTATTTGAACTGCGCCTCGACACAGCAGAGCCAATACTCAAGGTACTTGAGCACTGCGGACAGATGCCTTTACCGCCTTATATCAAACGCGCACCGCAGGCAAATGATGCTGAACGCTATCAAACTGTTTTCGCCGATCTAGCCGGCGCAGTCGCGGCGCCTACTGCAGGTTTGCATTTTACCACCGAGCTATTGCAAACATTGGCCCGACAAGGTGTGGCGCATGATTTTATCACCCTGCATGTCGGCGCTGGTACTTTTCAACCGGTCCGTGTCGAGCAGATTAAACAGCATCATATGCATAGCGAATGGGCACACGTTGATGCCCGGATTTGCGAAAAAATTGCACTAGCACGCCAGTCCGGTGGACGAGTGATCGCCGTTGGAACGACTGTCGTGCGCAGCCTGGAAACCGCCAGTAGCAGCGGGGAGCTAAAACCATTTCAGGGCGAAACGCGGATATTCATCTACCCCGGTTACCGGTTTCATACCGTCGATGCCTTGCTGACTAACTTTCACTTACCGGAATCCACGCTGCTGATGCTGGTGGCCGCCTTTGCCGGCTACGAAAATACCATGGCTGCTTACCGGCATGCGGTTGCCAATCGGTATCGGTTTTTCAGTTATGGCGACGCCATGCTGATCTGCTGACGTCACGATTTAGGTTTTACGCGTAGGCAAACTTTCTCATTCAGTGTTAGCTGAAAAACTGCGAAAAATCAAAATCCATTGTTTCACTAGGGTCCTGCACCACAGATCCCTGAGCCATGGATGCACCGTATTGCCAGATACTCGCCATCTGCTGTGGTGTTGAAACATTGGAGGCGATGATAAGCGCGCCATTCTTTTGAGCAGACTCGGTCAGTGCGGCCAACCGCTTGAGCGCCTCTTCATTGCGTGAGCGGCTGATGCGCTCAATCAAATCCGTCTTTAACCTGACAATGTCCGGTTTCAGATTTTGCAACAAGCGTTCGCTTTGCTCGGTAGAGGCAAACTCACTAATAGCAAAACTGCACTGCAAGCGCACCAGTTGGGCTCGCAGAGGCCGCACAGTTTCAAAATAATGCTCTGCCGTCAATTCGGGAATTTCCAGCACCAACGAAGTCCCTTCAACACCGGCCTGCTCCAGACTGGATTCCAGCCATTGCACAAATTTATCATCTTCTACGGTATTGACCGAGATTGGCACAAACAGCTGCGTCAATGATTTCGCCGGACGCTTCGCGATGGCTTTCAGTGCACTGGCGATAGCCCAGCGGTCCAGTTTCAGCATCAGCTGGTGACTTTCGGCAATACGACGATAATTTTCAAGCTGCAGCACTTGCTGATCGGCATCGCTTACCTGCAGGGATATATGGTAACGATTGGCGCTATCCCCTTGAAAACTGGCTATCGGTTGGTACAGTAATTTAATCCGGCCCGCTGCTATAGCCTCTTCGATCAGCTCTACAACCGCAATTTCCTGGGCTTCCTGATCCAGTTCGGAGGCATCAAGTTTGTAGATAACAACTTTTTCGCTACTGTCTTGACGGGCCAGTTCGCAGGCCTCATTGGCATGACTGAGTATATCCAGTGCGTTTTTATAGTAACCATTGACCAGACAGATACCGACTGATGATTTCGTGGAAATCAGCCGTTTATTGTAATGTGACACATTTTCATCCACGGTCTGCTGCAGCCGCTTCCCTATATCGCTAGCATTGTTTGGGCCTGCATCATGCATATAGACGGCAAATACGGCATCGGCAATACGGGCGAGGATATCTTCATCGCCAATCTGTGCCGTCAGCCGCTGACCAATATCATGAATTAAGGCATCGCCCGCCTTTAACCCGAGGCTTTGCGTAATGGTGCGATGCTCGTTTAACAGAATATAAAATACGCCACCTTCAGCCTGCCCGGCCGCCAGCAAATTATCGATATGCTCGGCAAATGTGCTACGGGTATGGATGTCAGTACGATCTTCTACTTCAGGAGTAGCCTCAGCGGCCTTGTTAGCCGCCACACCTTCGGGCCGAACCAGTAACTGCAAACAGGGTTCGCCGTCAATACGGGTGGGTGTACAGATAATAGCCACCGGGAAGTTATCGCCATTTTTTCGTACCGCTGTAATTTCAAGCGGAGACTGCTCCTGCCCGGTTTTTATCGTGTTGCGCAAAACGACTTTAATAGGATCATGGAAACGGCTCTCGATCATATCCATCAGGGTAATACCAAGCAGATCGTCTGGCGTCTCATAGCCAAACAGACTGGCATAAGCCTGATTCGCGTAAGCGTGAGCACCTTCGTGAATAAAGGCTATAGCATCCGAGGTGTTATCCAGCAGGCGGCGACTGCGGGCTTCGGTTTCTCGCAGCTGATTTTCCAGCGAGCGGGCATGCTCGCGTAATTGCCGGTGCTCCAGTTCCTTACGCAACAGCAATAATGCGGTTTCCGAATCATCATAGGCAGCGGCGGCATCTGCCCTGCCTGCAGGATACTCAAGGGCTTGGCTATCTGTTCGGAGTCGTACAGGGCAATGACAGGGATATCCTTGCCGGCCTCAGTGATCTGGCCCCGCACGCTGGCGATATCAGGCAACGTGCTGCTGAGATGCAACAAAATGGCATCAATCGCTTTGACAGCAATAATATTACCGATGTCCTGTATCTGGTCTGATCGGGTTGGCTGCACCATAAAGCCCGCGGTACGCAAAGCTTGCGTTATCGGCTCAGCATTGGTCAGCGAATGGTCAATCACTAATAGATTGATGACGGAATGATCGAGGTTAAGGGTGTTGGGGCCTGTCACAAGCGTGCTCTATCCCTTAGGGTTGCTGATAAAAAACAGATCACATGATAACACTAGGCGCTGATGGCCAATATTCCAAATACTCTATGGCAAGTACCCAGGGTATCTTTGCTATAGGTTTTTACAGCTTTTTAGTTACCACGGGCCTTCATTAAGAATCTTAATATCTCTGCTACCGGGCTGTACTACAAAGACTTATCGACGAATTTCCGCGAACTTACCCAGGATTTCTGATTTTCAGCGAGAAATTCCCGGCGACTACAAGCGTTTTCCTTTTCTTATCGGTATTATAAACAACTTTTTTAATCCGTGACTGTAAATTGGGAAGCGAAATATGGCGAGTTATAGCACTAACGAGTTCAAAAGTGGCTTGAAAATCATGCTGGATGGTGATCCTTACAGCATTGTAGAGAATGAGTTCGTCAAACCCGGCAAGGGACAGGCCTTCAGCCGGGTTAAAGTGCGCAACCTCAAAACGGGCCGGGTCATTGAACGCACGTTTAAATCGGGCGACACCGTGGAAGGTGCCGATGTGATGGATGTAGACATGCAATACCTCTACAACGATGGAGAGTTCTGGTATTTCATGGATCAGGCCAGCTTCGAGCAGGTCAGCGCCGATGCGACCAGCGTTGGCGACAGTTCTCAATGGCTGAAAGAGCAGGACGTCTGCCAGCTTACGCTCTGGGATGGTGTACCAATTTCCGTAACGCCACCTAATTTTGTAGAACTTGAAATTACTGAAACAGATCCTGGCGTACGCGGCGATACCTCAGGCGGCGGTGGCAAGCCAGCAACCCTGGAAACCGGTGCCGTGGTACGGGTTCCCCTGTTTATTCAACCGGGTGAGGTTATTAAAGTTGATACCCGTACCGGGGCCTACGTCTCGCGCGTGAGGTAAGCATGCAGGCCACGCTGCGGCGACCCGGAATTGATAGGGCAATCCTGCGCCAGCGGGCTGAAATGTTAGCCCGGATTCGCCATTTTTTTGCCGCACGCGAGGTGCTGGAAGTGGAGACGCCGGTCTTGTCTGGTGCTGCAGTGACAGATCCCAACCTGACCAGCTTGACCAGCTGTTTCAATGGCCCAGGTTCGCGCAATGGCCAGACACTCTACCTGCATACCTCGCCGGAATTCGCTATGAAGCGTCTTTTGGCAGCAGGCAGCGGCGATATCTATCAGATCGCCAAAGTATTTCGTGATGGTGAACTGGGCCGTCACCATAGCCCTGAGTTTACCTTGCTGGAATGGTACCGGGTGGGTTTTGATCATCAGCGCCTGATGGATGACGTCAGCGCACTCATCAGACAGATAACTCCGGCGTCTGTGCCACTAACCGAACAGCGTTACCGGTACCGCGAACTGTTCCGGCTGCACCTGGGTCTGGATCCGTTACAGACCACAGTGGATGAACTTGCCAACTGCGCCCAGGCCAACGATATTGTTGTCCCAAGTGGTATGCCTCGTGCTGATCGGGACATCTGGCTGGATCTGCTGCTCACTCACTGCATTGAGCCGCAGCTGAACCCTGCCCAATTAACGTTTATTTATGATTATCCGGCTTCGCAGGCTGCATTGGCACGCATCCGGGCCGACGAGCCGCCCATCGCCGAACGCTTCGAACTGTACTGGGGCGGGGTGGAACTGGCCAATGGTTTCCATGAGCTGAACGACCCGGCCGAGCAGCGGCGACGTTTCGAGGCCGACAATCACATCCGCGCGCAACGCGGTTTACCTCTTATGCCGCTGGATGAACCGTTACTGGCAGCCTTATCCTGTCTGCCAGACTGCGCGGGCGTAGCACTGGGGCTGGATCGCTTACTGATGGTCATGACCGGTAAAACCCGTCTGGCCGACGTCATAACACTTCCTTTTGAATAATACACCAGCTACTGCTTACCCTCTGCGCGAGACCCCGTGAGCTGTGCTACGATTTCGTTATTTGCCTTAGCCACACCAGATCGCTGGACGCTATTATGGAACTTACCGGATTACTCAGCTACCTGATTTTCTTTTTAACCCTGGCCGGCATTTACGCCTTGCTGTCTTTGGGCCTGAATGTGCAATGGGGCTACACCGGCATGCTGAATATCGGTATCGCTGCGTTTTTTGCAGTCGGTGCCTACACCAGCGCGATTTTATGTTCGCCCGCCAACGCCATACCAGGCGGCTTTGGACTGCCAATAGTCGTTGGCATGCTGGCTGCCATGCTAAGCGCGGGTGTATTGGCACTGTTGATTGGCCTGATTACCCTGAATTTGCGCTCCGATTACCTGGCTATCGCCAGCATCGGTATTGCTGAAATCGTACGCCTGTTTCTCAAAAACGAGGACTGGCTGACCAATGGCGTACGCGGCATGGCGGGCATTCCCAAACCGCTGACGGGTGCTGGCCAGGCGCTGGATGATATAGCGTATCTCGGCCTGGTGCTGGTATTAATAATCCTGCTCTATCTGGCCTGCGAGCGCGCCTATCGCTCGCCCTGGGGACGGGTTTTGCGGGCTATCCGCGATAAGGAAATCGCGGCCAGCGCGATGGGCAAGAACACCCTGGCGTTTCGCCTGCAGGCCTTTGTGCTGGGTTCCGCCATCATGGGACTGGCGGGGGCGGTCTACGCCCATTTTATCGGTTTTATCAGCCCGGAAGCCTTCGACCCTCTGTTTGCAACCTTTCTGGTCTGGGTCATGCTGATCGCAGGTGGCAGTGGTAATAATCGCGGCGCGATTCTGGGGGCCGTCATCATCTGGGGCGTCTGGTCGTTAACGGAATATTTCACCTCCCGCCTGCCAGCTGAATATGTCACCCAGGGGGCCGCGCTGCGGGTTTTTCTGATTGGCCTGCTGTTACAGATCATTCTGTTGCTGCGCCCGCAGGGCTTATTACCGGAAGTATCCTCCGACCGACAGCGCGCAGCGCGCCATAATACGGCCCCATGAACGCACCTTACAAACCGCTTATCCTGCTGATTGAAGACGAACCGGCGATCGCCGATACCGTCGTTTATTCCCTGTCCACCGAAGGCTTCGAACCGCTCTGGTGTGCCACCGGCACACTCGGGCTGGAAGCCTGCCGGACCCAGCGTCCGGCCTTGGTACTGCTGGATATAGGTTTGCCGGACTGGAACGGCTTTGAATTATTCAAGCAGTTACGCCACGAATTCACCAGCCCGGTCATCTTTCTGACCGCCCGCAGCGAGGAGATCGATCGCATAGTGGGTCTGGAAATCGGCGCTGATGATTACATCAGCAAACCCTTCAGCCCACGTGAATTAACCGCTCGGGTTCGGGCCGTGCTGCGTCGCCAGCAGCAGCGGACACGACGGCAACGATAGCCGCAAGTCACAGCCCACACACCTGTCGCCGCCGGCTTTCATCTCGATAACGAACGCTTGCAGATTCATTGCCGCGGTCAGCTGCTGAATCTGTCGCGCTATGAATACCGACTGCTCAAACTGCTGATCGAGCAGCCGGAACGGGTATTCTCTCGCGAGCAGTTACTGCAGCACGTGTGGGAGCACCCGGATCACAGTCTGGATCGCACGGTCGATACCCACATCAAAACCCTGCGCGCCAAACTGCGTGAAATAGATCCCGAACTCAACCCCATTAAAACGCATCGCGGCCTGGGATATTCCTTCAGTGCCTCCCCCTGAATATCCCTGAATACCCGCTGTGAAAATCCGCACCCGGCTTTTCCTGGTTTTTGTGTTGCTGGTGGTATTGGGGTTCACTGCTCTGGTTCGCTGGATCGCCGATGACCTGCGCCCGCGCTATCTGGAATCGCTGGAAGAAGGACTGGTCGACACCGCTAATATTCTGGCTGAAGTTGTCGCCACGGATATGGCGGCGGGCCGCTTCGATCCGCAAACCTTGCAGCAAACCTTCGCCAGTATTTACCAACGACGCTTCCATGCCCGCATTTATGCATTGGATAAATTTGACGTCGAAGTACGGGTTTATCTGACGAATGCCCAAGGAGTCGTTATTTTCGACTCAACCGGGCGCGATGTCGGGGCAGATTATTCCCGCTGGAATGACGTTGCCCGCACGCTGCAGGGCGAATACGGTGCCCGCTCAACCCAGGAAGACCCAAGCCAGCCATCAGTGTCAGTGTTGTACATCGCCGCCCCGATTTATGTCGAGGGTGATTTGCGTGGCGTACTCAGCTTTGGCAAACCGGCCTATAACGCCGAGCGTTTTCTGGCGGTCGTCAAACAGAATCTGATCAGCGCGGCACTGGTAGCCGGCCTGGGTGTGCTGGTGCTGGGACTGGGTTTATATGTCTGGATCAGTTGGCCACTGGAACGACTCAGCCACTATGCCCGTGCCGTACAGGCCGGCGAACGGGTTAAACTGCCACACCTGGGCCGCAATGAAATTGGCGCGGCCGGTGCAGCTATCGAAGCCATGCGGCAGGCACTGGCGGGCAAGGATTACGCTCAGCGTTATGTGCAAACCCTGACCCACGAGCTAAAGAGCCCGTTAGCCGCCATCCGGGGAGCGGCAGAACTGCTGAATGAGGACATGCCATTACAGCAGCGGCAGCGTTTCATGGCCAATATCCGGCACGAGACGCAGCGTATCCAGGAGCTGGTGGATCGGATGCTGGAACTGGCTGCGGTGGAAAAACGCCAAACGCTGGAACAGGTCGAGCAGATCGACTTGGCCGAATTGGCACAGGATGCCGTCCGCAGCCTGGAAACTCAGCTGCAACGGCACGACATTACCGTACATAATACGGTTGCGCCTGGACTCTCAGTAAGCGGCGAACGGTTCTTGCTGCGTCAGGCGCTGCTCAATCTGCTGCAAAACGCTGTGGAGTTCTCACCTGCGGGCGCTACCGTTATGCTCAGCGCCGCGCGGGAACACTCGTGCCTTTGCCTGCGGGTAGGCGACCAGGGCAGCGGTGTACCCGCCTATGCGTTAGCTAAAGTTTTCGAACGCTTTTACTCGCTGCCACGTCCGGACGGCAGCGGCAAAAGTACCGGTCTGGGTCTGAGTTTTGTACGTGAAGTGGCAGAATTGCATAATGGCTCGGTGCAATTGATCAATAAACCGGAAGGCGGGACGACTGCAGAACTGCGCCTGCCCCTTGTCTAGCCCACTCCTGGCCCACTCCTGGCCCACTCCTGGCCCACTCCTGGCCCACTCCTGGCCCACTCCTGGCCCACTCCTGGCCTTTCCTGCGATCGTTATTCCTTGTCAGATTGTCGCCCGCGCCCGAATTGCCGGTCGAGCTGGCGGCGTACCGCAGCATATAGCTGCCCGGCGGTAAACTGGCCCCCCGGCAAGACAATGATCGGCAAGCGCTGGGTACTGCTCACTGACGGGCGGCGCAACATGCGATACAGCGCAAAAAACCCCAGGCCCGCAGCAATTGTTCCATTGTAATAGAACATCGCGTGTGGCCCGGCCTGGCCCATAATAAACGCGGCAATCATGGGTCCGGCAATAGCCCCTACACCATAGGCAATCAACAGCCCGCTGGCCGTCTGCACCAGTTTGTCCGGGTCAGCATGATCATTGGCATGCGCGTTGGAAATCGAATAAATCGTAAACGATAAACCGCCATAGATCAGCCCGATGCCGTACAACCAGGCCATACCGTGACTGGCTGATTGCGCCATAGCCAGGCATGCGGCCGCAACCGTAAAGACCACAACGACCAATACGACCCGCCGATCCAGCCGGTCAGACAAACGCCCAATTGGCCACTGCAAAAGCAACCCCCCTAATACCACTGACGCCATGAACAGCGAGGTTTGCTGTATCGACAAGCCGATATCGTGGGCAAACACTGGCCCCATACCATAAAACGTCGCGTTCACCAGTCCCGCACAGCACGCCCCGGCCACACCCAGCGGGGAAATCAGCCAGAGCTGTCGTAACGGCAATCGGGTCAGTGGTGCCAGATTAGGTGCCGAGGACTGCGTCAGCAATACCGGCACCACGGCCAGCGAAAAAATAATTGACGCAATAGAGAATAAATAGAACGTAGACGGATCAGCCAGATTCAGCAGCAATTGCCCGCTACCGGCTGCCAGATAGTTAGTGATCATATACAGCGCCATCACCTGACCGCGATTTTCCCGCGCCGAGCGCGCATTCAACCAGCTTTCGGTGACCATGATCATGCCAGCCATACAAAATCCGGTGGCTATTCTCAGCAACATCCAGGCGTAGGGATTGACCCACAGCACCGGCGCCAGCGCAGTAATCGACATCAGTGAGGCAAACGCAGCAAACGCACGAATATGGCCTACTCGCCAGACAATTTTAATAGCCTGGTTTGCCCCGAACAGCAAACCGACAAAATGACAGGCCGAAATCACCCCGATAATTTCAGTCGGAAATTCTTCCAGCTTGGTACGTACCCCGATCAGGGTGTTGAACAGGCCATTGGCCAGCAGCAGCAGCCCATAACTGAGCAACAGCGAAAAAATTGAACGAATAGTATCCAGCATACCCATGGTGTCAATTGGATAAAGGGCGGATCAAGCGCTCTGTGGCAAGTGCCATGCGCCTTTTCAGAGCATCTGTCTCGGTGCCTTCTGAGGTTATAAATTCTGTTTTAAAAAAGGCATCCGGGCATGATATAACGTAGCGCTGTAATCTCCCACAATAAAAAAATTGCGTTTTGACATCACCTGTTCCCTCCTCACCTGCTCTGCCCACGCTGGCCATGTTCGCGGTGCTGAGCATAGCCAGCATGAGCGTATTTGCCGTGTCCGTGCTGGCACCGGAAATCGCTGCCACCGCAGACATAGCACCAGCCTGGATCGGGGCTTTTATGGCGATCACGTATATTGGCGCCATGCTGGCTGGCACCATTACCGGTAATCTGGTGGATCGCTTCGGGCCTATTCGAGTCTGCCAGTTCACCCTGCTGCTGGCGGCTGTTAGTCTGGTGGTACTAAGCAGTGCGTTCTGGCCCCTGCTCGCGCTGAGCGCCGCGCTGCTGGGACTGGCGTATGGCCCGCTTAATCCGGCCAGCGCACATATCCTGGTGCAGTTAGGTTCACTACGCTGGCGCCCCCTGATTTTTTCTGTCAAGCAGACTGGTGTACCTGCCGGTGGCGCACTGGCCGGCGCAGTCTTACCGCTGCTGGTAGCGCTGTGGGACTGGCGTGTGGCGGCATTGTCAATTGCTGCACTGGCGCTGCTGGTTTTGCTGTTATTACAACCGCTGCGAGCGCGTTTCGATCAAAATCGCACCACCCCGCGACGGCTGGGACTGGCCTCAGTAGCAGGACCTATCGCCCTGGTGCTAAGTGATCCCGTGCTGCGCCACCTGACCCTGGTCGCGTTCGTTTATGCTGGCTGTCAGGTCAGCGTGGGAGCATTTTATGTCGTTTATCTGGTCGCAGCAGAAGGCATGACACTAAGCCAGGCCGGTTCCGCCTTTGCCTTTGTCCAGATGGGTGGTATCGGCGGGCGGCTACTGTGGGGATCGCTGGCGGGACGCTGGATCAATCCGCGCCGCCTGCTGGCACTAATCGGCCTGCTGACCGCCGCAAGCCTGTTTGCCACCACCCTGATCCAACCGGATTGGCCATTTTTGCTGCTGGCTGTACAGGGGCTTATATTAGGTGCCAGTAGCTTCGGCTGGAACGGTGTATTTCTGTCGGAGGCTGCCAGTCTGGCACCTGCAGGCCGCGCCGGTGACACCACGGGTGGGGTCCAGTTCATTATGTTCGGCGGCGTGGTTGTGGTACCGCCTTTGTTCGGCTTGTTGGCCGGTGTCAGCGGCAGTTACGCCATAGCATTTTATGCCGTGGCGGCTGTCGCGCTGAGTGCTGTCGGTTTTTTGCTCTGGGACCGGAACACCATTAATGCCTTACTGAGCCCGCTGTATAAGCCAGCGTTCCGGTGTTTTCGGGATTTTTAAATGGTGCACTTCGCACACCAGGTCTAATGCCTGTTCCCGGGATATCCATCAGCCGCAGCGAGATAGGCATGGCAATCTCCGGCGCAACATCGATAGGGATACCGCTTTGCGCCGCTATGATGGCAAAAAATCGCGTATCGGTATCAGCGAGATCGATATTGACCGTTGTGCCGCCGGATGAAGGTTTTACCACCGTAGCCGATACACTTGCCCCGGCAGTGGTTGCAGGTAACGGATCAGCGATCACAGCCGCCGCCGACGGGGCGATACTGTCCGGGGCTTTGTTTTTTTGCAGCCACACACTCACCAGCAAGCCCGTCTCACGGCGCACTATGCGATAGCTCACCGGCTCGAAACAGCAAGGTCGAGTACGATTCGGGCAGTTGCAGGATGGCTGGCAGCACGCACATTGCGCACAGCGGCATGGTCAATATCGATGTGCGTGTTGCGTTGCAGGCGTGCATTCTCGATATCAATGACCAGGCGCGGCGGCGACTGCAATTGAAATTCGCGGTAGGTCTCTATTGGCCGGTCGGCCAGAATGCTTATTTGCACGGTTTCAGTGGCCTGGCCGGGGACAATCTGCAGCACGGCTTTGCTTGGTGTTTCGAGCGTCTGGCCCAATACCGGCGCTGCAATCGACGCCAGCATAAAAATGCATAGACTTGCCGCACATACTAACCTGCCAACACTGTTCGGCTTGCCTGAACCAAGAAAACGAACAAACCAAGTGCTCCCCATGGCAGACCTGACGTCACCCCCTAGAAACAGGATAAAAAGGCTATCTGGCACTACGGTGCTGGAGGTAATAGCCAATCCGAATACTACCTAAAATACAGCAATATTAAAGCGCGTACGGTTACTTTTAGAGCCTTGCTTCTGAGTCCTTTCCATAAAAAATCAAGAGCAATAAATCGCACCGGGCAGCCAGCGCCAGCCCGTTGTGCCAGTAGCGTTTTGCAGTAAAGTCGCTACGCTTTACAATTGTGACTGTATCTGTGTGGGGCTCGCCGCCCAAATCAGGGCCTGAGAAAAATCTGACTCAGAATCCGGGTCGAAAACAAGCATCAACCTTGCATGGGACCCTGATTTCTTGCTGCCATTCGCCAGCGCCAGGCAGTACGGTAGATTATGGTTTGGGCGCTGTAATGCCGATACTGATTCGGCCGGTGGCCCCCAAAAACTAAGCGTTCATATCGGGAATCAATCTGCTTTCCAGCAGTGATATTTGGTCTTTAATATGCAGTTTGCGTTTTTTCATGCGCCGGAGTTGAAAATCGTCTATATCCGGCTCTTCGGACAAGCGCTGGATAACCTCGTCAAGATCGCGATGTTCCAGCCGTAGTGCTTCCAGCCTCAAGGTATAATCTTCATTCTGATCATGATTGTAATCATGATCCTGATCATGCTGATCGCTATCATGCATGGCGACAACCCTCCTGTACTGAATAAACCCATGAGATTTGGGCTTAATAATGATATAGCATCAAGCCATCAAGTGAAATTGTAAATTAAGGTAACACGCATTATGCCGGTTGGAATCTCACGCAAACGAACAGCAGAACTGCTGGAAAACCGACACGATGATTTCTGGAGCCACTTTATCGATGTCGGTCTGGTATTTCTCATTATTGCCAATGTCGTTTGTGTCGTACTGGAATCGGTCGATAGTCTGACTTTGGCGTATTACCCTTGGTTTCTGGGCTTTGAAATATTCTCGGTTGTTGTTTTTACGGTGGAATATATCCTGCGCGTGTGGAGCGCGCTGGAGTTGCCCGAATATGATCAGCTCGGCCCGGTGCGAGGTCGCTTGCGTTATATGGTGTCTGGCTACGCCCTGGTTGATTTTGTCGCTATCCTGCCCTTTTATCTGGGCGTATTTTTTACCGGCATGGACTGGCGTTTTTTGCGTGTTGTTCGATTATTGCGCCTGTTCAAGCTGACCCGCTACTCCATCGCCATGCAAGCCTTATTACAGTCTTTACAGGCAGAATCCGAGTCGCTGGTGGCGGCCTTTTTCTTGTTGTTCGTGCTTTTTGTATTGGCCTCCAGTGGTATTTATCTGATCGAGCGTGACATGCAACCCGACGCCTTCGGCAGCATTCCAGCAGCCATGTGGTGGGCGATGGCCACACTGACCACCGTCGGTTACGGCGATGTTGTACCCATCACTATTTGGGGCAAAATCTTCGGGGGTTTCATTACCGTCATAGGCGTTGGCATGGTGGCATTGCCGGCAGGTATCATCGCCTCGGGGTTTTCCGAGCATCTGCGCGAACAGCGTACCAGTTCTGATGATCTGCTCAGCACGGTATTAGACGAACAAGCCCCGCTGCACGCCCGCAAACTGGCTGCCACGACCCTGGGTAACACCATGAATTTACGCGAGCAGACCATCACCCGTTTATTGCATACGGCCCAGGTCGAACCACCCCCCGATCAGTCACAGACAGCAGTCACGCCCGACCAGAAAATGACCGGGCCGCTCGAATAGTACTTTTATACTAGCTTGCTTTGCGCGCATGCGATGCCAGGCGCAGTAAAGCCGCTCCCAGACGTTCATCGCCTATACTGTCGGCCGCGCCTTTGATGAAGCTGGCACTTTGCTGCGTCAGGGTTAACCGGCGCGGTTCTGTAGTTTTGGTTTCAGCGGCGGGCTGCACTTTCAGTTTCAATACCGGAACATCCCGTTTCAGATGATCACTGAGCTGCTGTCGCAAGCTTGGCAGCGCATACCGCAAACGCGTCGCCCAAGCCGATGAATCGGCCTGAATCACCCAGGCTTGTTCATGCACCGCGATCAAACGGGCATGGTCCTGCATATGCGGCGGAAGGTACGCACGCATAATGCGGTTAAGTCGCACCAGCTTGTCGGTCTGCTGCACCAGATGCATCAGCGCACCGGGTTTGCAAATGTGGCTGCTGACATGGCGCGGGGCGGAGGGATTGGAGGAACGGGATTGCTGCAAAAGCGTAGGCGACAGGATATTATCCTTTTCAAGCAAAGGCTTAGAACTGTCTTGCGAATTTTTCGGACGATTCGACATAGCCTGATCCGGCGCGCTAACGCTTAGATTTGACAAGCCATTTTAATGCCAATTATTATTTCTTACAATAATTTCAATATTTTATATTGCCAAATATTAATTATACCGGCCGCACCAATTTAATTGCCTCAGGACTTGACGCATCCGCTGTGCTGGCGTACAAACAAAAACCTTATACCTGCACCTGCTTGCGGGGTCTTGCAACACCTAGAATTCTCTCGACATCTATCAGGAAATCGTAATGCCAGCCGAACGCGTCGACAACGTCAATATTGTGTCTCAGGATCTTCTGCTCACACCGCAAGAGATCAAACCCCGTTTGCCCCTGTCAGAAGCTGCGACCCAAACCGTACGCCAGGGTCGTAATATACTGCAGCGTGTTTTGGACCGGCAGGATCCGCGCCTGTTTGTGGTCGTTGGGCCCTGCTCGATTCACGATATCGACGCCGCCCACGAGTATGCACAACGTCTGAAACAACTGGCTGACGAAATCGGCGACGTAATCTATCCCGTTATGCGGGTTTATTTTGAGAAACCGCGCACGACAACCGGCTGGAAAGGTCTGATTAACGACCCCTATCTCGATGATTCCTTCAAGATCGAAGAAGGTCTGCAAAAAGCCCGCAAGCTGTTGCTGGACCTCAACGAAATGGGCCTGCCGTGCGCTACCGAAGCCCTCGACCCCATCAGCCCGCAATATTTATCTGATTTAATCAGCTGGTATGCCATCGGTGCCCGCACCACCGAGTCGCAAACCCACCGCGAAATGGCCAGCGGTTTGTCGGCCCCGGTAGGCTTCAAAAATGGTACTGACGGTGGTCTGGATGTCGCGATTAATGCCATGCTTTCGGTTTCACAACCGCATAGTTTTCTCGGCATCGATCGCAATGGCCGCTGTGCCATCACCCGGACTCAGGGCAACCGTTACGGTCACGTTGTCCTGCGCGGCGGGAATGGCAAACCGAACTATGATTCCGTCACCATAGCCTTGTGCGAACAGCAATTAGCCGCTAAAAAGCTGCCTGCCACTATTGTCGTGGACTGCAGTCATGCCAACTCCAACAAAGATCCGGCCCTGCAGCCCCTGGTGATGAAAGATTGTGTCAATCAGATACTGGAAGGCAATCAGTCGATTGTCGGCACCATGCTGGAAAGTCATCTGGCCTGGGGCAACCAATCCATTCCGGCAGATTTGAGCCAGCTTAAATACGGTGTTTCAGTGACCGATGCCTGCATCGACTGGGAAACTACCGAGCACACCCTGCGCGAGGCGCATGACAAACTCAAAGACATACTGCCAAGACGGCTATAAGTCCGTTACCGCACGCCGGCAAAGCTAGGCCGGCACCGCAGCCAGGGGAAACCACATTCCCTGGCTGTAAACCCCGTACATCCAGCGCCCTTCGAGCAATCGTTCTTCAACATATTCAGCCAGTTCATAGTACACCGGCCGACTGAGCAAAGCCTCCAGCCGTCCCCGTACGCGCACATAAGGTGCCGGCGAGCCGGATGCATCATCAACGCGAAGGGGATGCTCCGGTCCGAGCCTGATCCAGTCATCCACATTACTGCGAAAGAAAATTGACTGCGTCTGCTCCGCACCGCTGACTTGCATCTCGACCACGATAAACGGCGCGTCCTCAACCTGAATACGCCAGCGCTCAACCGGGGTCACCAGATAATAACAGCCATCCTCATCACGCCGTAAAATACTGGCGAACAGCTTGACCAGCGACTGACGCTCAATCGGCCTGCTCTCGTGATACCAGATACCGCTGCGCGCAATGCGCAAGTCCATCGTACCCGAACACGGCGGATTCCACTGTTCCACCGGCAGCGCTTTGGTCGCAGTTTGATCGAATTGCTGCAGTAGTGAGCCCAGTTTCTTATTCATGCATCTGTTAACCTCATATTTGAATATTTTGGATTCCAGCTGCAGCAAAGATTCAATACGGGCGGGTAGCTCATTCCGGCTGGTTCAATTTGAACCGACAGCACAAATCCCGCAGCAGCGACGCCTGCACTTTGAACCTGATTGACAGCAGCCGAAATGCCAACTAAACCTAACAGACTGTTTTAATACGCTGCTTGAAAGGCTACATCAGATAGAATACCAGCAGCTGCCCATTGGACATAACTTCCAGCAACATACTAATTTATATTAAAAAAATAATTGCAGCGCTATTTTTAGTTATAGCAAGCGCCAGAATACGCTTGTTAAAGCAGGCGCTGCAGCTGGCGTTATACGGCGGCGTTATAACGCCAATAGAGAACCTGCGGCATACTTGTTGCAAAATTCCCTGGTTGACATGACTGAGTGTGAGTGAAGGACATAAGGCATGGCCAAACCGACACAAGATTATCGCGATACACAAATTGCCTCGGTGCTGGGCAAAGATGTGCTGTTATTTCGCAGCATGGTCGCACGCGAACGCCTGAGCCAACCGTTTGAATACGAACTTGAAGCACTGAGCCTGGATGCGAACATTGACTTCAAAAAAATTATCGGTACCTCGGTATCAGTACGCCTGCTATTGCCCAATAATCGCGAACGCTATTTTAATGGCTGGGTAAGCCAGTTTTCACAGGTGCCTTCCGGCACTGTGCGTTACGCTGCTTACCGGTTTACGCTGCGCCCCTGGCTGTGGTTTTTAACCCGCTATTCGGACTGCCGTTTTTTCCAGGATAAAAACGCCCCGGATATTATTAAAGACGTCTTCACGGATCGCGGCTATGAAGACTTTGATATGACCAAGCTCAGCCTGGGTGATTATCCAAAACGGGAATACTGCGTTCAATATCGCGAGACCGACTTCAACTTTGTCAGCCGCCTGATGGAAGATGAAGGCATCTATTATTACTTTGAACACGCATCTGACGGCAAAAATATTTTGATGCTGACCGATGACCCGAATGATCACAGCACCGTGCCAGGGTATGAAACCCTGCCTTATGCCGTGTCGCATAACGCCACCAGCTCACCGCGCAACACCATATTCGAATGGTCAATCAGCCAGTCCGTGCAACCCGGTGAATACGCGCTGAACAGCTTTGACTTCGAAAACCCGGCCAGCCCGCTCTACAGCCCGGTGCAAATGCCCAAGCAGCACCCGCAGGCAGGCCGCCATGTACGACTATCCCGGTCCCGACTACTATGCCGATACCGAGGCAGGCCGTCGTTATGCACGCATCCGGCTGGAAGAACTGCATACCGCCCACGAGCTTATGCAAGCCAAACCAATGCCTTGGGACTGACGGTTGGCAAACTGTTCACCCTGCAGGAACATCCGCGCGCTGACCTGAACCGTCAATACCTGATAACCGGCAGTCGCATCACGCTGTACTCGGATCGCTACGAAGCCTCCAATTCGGGCAGTAGCGAGCTGCAATTCACCTGTGAATTCGGTGCTATCGACGCCAAACAGCAATACCGGCCGGCACGCCTCACACCGAAACCGTTCGTACAAGGCCCGCAGACTGCTATCGTCGTGCCTGAAAAAGGGCAGGAAAGCGAGGAAATCTCGACCGACAAGCACGGCCGGATTAAGGTCCAGTTTCATTGGAACCGGCCTGAGAACAATATGGACGGCAAAAATCAGCAGGATCGCTCCTGCTGGATTCGGGTCTCGCATCCCTGGGCAGGCAAAAACTGGGGCATGATCCACTTACCGCGAGTCGGCCAGGAAGTCATTGTCGATTTCGAGGAAGGCGATCCTGATCGGCCTATCTGTACCGGCCGGGTGTATAACGGCAGCAGCAAGCCACCGTACGAGCTGCCGACCTGGAAAGCCTATGCCACCAATAAGAGCAACACCACCAAAGGCGGCAATGGGTTCAACGAAATCCGCTACGATGACCGCAAAGGCAAAGAACAGGTTTTCATGCATGCGCAACGCCGCATGGATGTCAGAGTACGCGGTTCGGTATACGAAACCTGCGGCGGCACCCGTCAGATTCGGATTGGTATGCGCAGCGACGACAAACCGGGCGGCAATCTGGCGGTTTCGGTCGGTGGTGACACCGATATTCATATCAAAGGCGCACTGTTTGAAGGCATTGACAAGAAAGTCAATCAAACGGTCAAGGAAGATGTCGTGTGCGACCACCAGGCCAAAGAGGCTATCGTCGTCAAAGACACCTATGAGCTGAACGCACGTCAGATCACGCTTGAAGCTTTGCAGCAGATCACTCTGAAAGTCGGTTCCAGTTTTATGATACTGGATCTGACCGGTATCACGATCAGCGGCCCTATGGTCAAAATCAATTCGGGAGGTTCCGCCCAGGGTACCAGCCCGGTGGACATTCAGGACCCGCTCGACGCCACCCCGGCCGATACCGGTGTACCGGGTTATCTGGACAGTCTGCCGCGTCGCAGTGGCAACCCTGGCCGCAACAGCCGCACGTTGAATGGTCAGCACGGCCCGGCCGTAACGCGCAATCCGGATGGCAGCTATCAGGTCGGTAATATTCGGGTCAATCAGGGCACCGATCCAAACTTTCAGCGCAATACGCTGAATGATCTGGCCATTATGGGCACGACGCCAGAAGGTCAGTCAACACTCAACAGCATCAATAGTTCCGGGCGCAACGTTACGATCAACGAGCGCGCGCCGAATCCCGCTGATCCTCTCAACGCGGAAACCACGGCATCTAATTTTCCCAACTCAACCAATGGCACAGGCAGCGACAGCACTATCGCTTATGATCCCAATCAATGGCCGGCGGCTGCAGGAACACCTGGGAATAATACTAATGCGCCGAGTGATGTCATTCTGCATCATGAATTGTCTCATGCCGAACAAATCGCTAACGGCAATGATGACCTGACCCCGCGTGCTGACTGCTTTGATGATCAGGGCGAATTCAATACGATTGCTGCCGACAACCGGTACCGGGATGAACGTGGTGTGGGAAGACGCACCGATCACAAAGATTTTTGACGCCAGTTTATGCTGAACCACACACTTTCATGAACTTGCGCTAAAACAACGAGGCTAAAAGCATGGCCAATGTTGCCAAAGATATCACCCTGAGCTGCCAGACCGAGTTCACGGCAGATCAATTGATTATGCATTACACCGTTACCAATCGCAGCCAGAACGATGTGTATATTCTAGACGTGAGTCCAACCATCGATCTGGCAACGAAAGAACCGATCACGAATCTGGATATTATTTATCTGGGCTGGGAAAAACCGGCGACCGCGCATATTTTGAAAGGTATTATGCCGCTCCCTGTAGAACGTCGCGTTATGGTGCGGCTGATGCCATTAGGTGCCAAGCTTCCTCCCCAGCAAGAGCTTGTTCGCACGTTTAAAGTCAATCTGCCGCTGCAGGAACAAAGTCCATACTACCTGCCAGTACAAAAATATACGGAGCAGGACTTCGAAACACGCAGCGTCAGCAATCTGCTCCTGACCGTGCAGTTTGTGCGCAGCATAGCTGAAAGTTTCGCAGTGACTGAGGCACCGCATGGCCCGGATCTGTATGCTTTTAAAGGCAAATACCTTATCGATTATGTCGAAAATATGCAGTGCGAATCCGCTATTCAGAGCCAGCCCTTACTCGTACGTAAAGGCCCTTTTGCCAGAATAGAACTCTGACTGACTGTTACCGAGGAATAGATTATGCCCCCCCAAGGTAGACTCGGCGATAAATCGCAAGCACCCGTCGATGCTCATGGCTGCCCTGCCTGCCCGCACCCTGTTATTGGACCTGCGGTGACGGGTTCACCTAATGTGCTGGTCAACTTCCGCCCAGCCTTGCGGATGACCGATCAGGGCATCCATGTCGCCTGCTGTGGCCCCAATATGTGGGTTGCCACCAAAGGCAGTGGCACTGTGCTGATCAACAATCTGGGTGCCCATCGCATGGGCGATCAGGATCAACACTGCGGCGGAGTCGGCCAGTTGATCGAAGGCAGTACCGACGTGCTGGTCGGTGGTTGAGCAGCACCCACTATGCACACCGGCTGCTGGGAACGTGTCACGCTGATCTGCCCGCACTGTCGGGCCGATCAGGGGCTGGTGCTGGAGCAGGTCTTTGATACCCGGGGTGATTTCATCCTGGAAGGCTTGCTGCGCTGCCCGGCAGCAACCTGTCAGGCGCAGTATCCGATTCTGGATGGTATTCCGATTGTGCTCAAGGATATGTCGCGCTGGTGGCGGCATTCGTCATTAACCGGCACGCCAGGCAACACAGCACCACTACGCGAATATTTTGCCGTGCTGGACACAGCTGATCCGGCCCGACAGGATCGCTACCGCCTGCTCAGCACGTATATGGAGGCACATTATGGGACCGGTCAGCCTGCTGAACCTATATTGCCCGTCCTGCAGGCGGCGGACTACTGGGAACAGCTCATACCGCTATGTGCAGCCGGGCAGTCCTATCAATACGCACTGGATCTGGGCTGCTCCGTTGGCCGTTATACCTTTGAACTCGCCCGGCACAGCGAACTGGCCATAGGTCTGGATATGAAGTTCGATCTGCTGGCTGCCGCAGCACGAATTCAACGCGAGCAGCACGTGCGTTATCAACGTACGCTACGGGGACAAACGTTCACCCCGGTGGAATTTTCTTATGCCGCGCCCCCGAATGTATTTTTTCTATTGGCGGATGCACTTGATCCCCGCTGCAGGCAGCCGGTTTTGATTGTATCGCCGCGCTGAATCTGCTGGACAACGTCGAAGTGCCACTGATTCTGATCGGTCAGATGGACGCCCTGCTGCGCAGGGGTGGCAGGCTTATACTGAGCTCACCTTATGAATGGCGCAGTGAACTGAGCGAACCTATCGAATGGCTGGAAAATACCGAACAGGACGCCGCCACGCTGGTACGGGCGATTGTGTGTGAAAACCGCTTACCACAAATGCAGCTTGCTTATAAGCTGGTGCAGGAACAGGCTGGAATACCTTGGGTTTTACGCCAGCACGAGCGGGCCTGGCGCTTGTTTCTGGTACATTTACTAACCGCGCAAAAAGGATGATCCGCGATGCCCGCCCCTCAAAAAGCTCTGATGTCCCAGCTGGCGAAAATGAACTTTGCTGCCAAGCAGATTCCTTTACCGACTGACTGGCAGCAGCCGAATGACCAGTTCCCGGATGCGTTTCCTGCCAGTGAGCTGGCTGCCCCCGAACTCGCCCATGAATCTGTTCCGGGAGCCGACGCTAAACAAAAACCATGTCGATACCGCCAAACAGATTAGCGAAAAATTTGAAGCCTATATCGACGGTATCTGCGGCGCTATCTGCTCCGGCATCGACCAGTGGATGAAAGCCACCGCAGTGACCGGCGTGATCATCAATGGTCCGGTCGGCGTTCTGCCGCCCGGGGCCGTCGTAGGGCCACCGCTGAATGCCTTGATCATGCCTTCCGCGCCAGTCAGTACCCCGCAAGAGACTAAATACTCCAACGCCATAGCCAACGCGCTCAGCACCCTTTGGCAGGCTTGGCATATGGGCATTACCGGCACGCTCATGTACCCGGCTTTCGCTACCGTACCGGCACCGGTGGCTCCACCCATGCCTAATGTCCCATGCCACTGGTTGCCCTGCCCTCACCCGGAGAGGCTGGTCTTGCAGCAAAATCCCTGCAAGGCTTGATGATCAGCAATCTGGCTGACCCGACCGCGCCGCATGCCAGCGATTTATTCGATGCCATTGCTCAGGCGTTTTACTCGGTCTTTCAGATTTTCAAAGCCAGTACCCTGGTACAAAATGTGATCGGTACCGGCCCGGTACCGATTTTTCCGAAGCCTTTCGTACCGGTAGGCACCGTCGACAAGGGCACCTGCAACGGCGTACCAGGCTCATGTATCATGTAAACAGTACCTTACAGAATCCATGCAACTGAGCAACAAGACGCCTTTTGCAGCCGTTGCGCTGCCGACCTATATCACCCGTAAACGGGCTATTCTGACGGTGCTTGTCAAAGGGACTTTCAGCATTGTCCCGAATGAACGTGCGCCACGTGCTGAAGAACAGCTGCCGATTTTTTTTGGCGATGAGTATCACGACCCGGAAAAAGGCGGCAGTGTAAAATTCGAGGCGGATACCGTACCGTTCAAACGCCGCGCTGATATCATACTGGTTGGCAGTGCGCATGCCCCGCTGGGCCGTCCTGTTCGCGCTCTGAAAGTCGGCCTCAGAGTCGGACCGATGATTAAAACCGCGTACATTTTCGGCGACCGTCACTGGCAGGAAATCGACACACCCAATCCGATACTATCCGCGCCGGAACCCTTTACAGTCATGCCGTTACGCTACGAAAACGCCTTCGGCGGCATGGACCCGGATACCGGCACCTGGTGTCAGGAAAACCCGGTCGGCCGGGGCTTTCTGGAGAAACGTTCCAAACAACGCCTGGCTGCGCTAAAACTGCCCAATATCGAAAACGACCGGCAGCTGATCCAGTCCTGGGATGACCGGCCAGCGCCGGTAGGCTTCGGCTTCATTGGCAAGAACTGGCAACCGAGAGTGGCTTATCTGGGGACTTATGATGAGCAATGGCAGCAGAATCGCTGCCCCGATCCACCGCGCGATTTCAATGCCAATTTTTATAATGGCGCACCGCAGGACCAGCAGCTGGAAGGCTATCTGCAGGGCGATGAAGTGGTAGATCTGCGCAATTTGGCACCGACAGATCGTTTACGCTTTTATCTGCCTGGTGTTCAACCGCACGTTTCCCTCAGCACCAGTAATCGCTTTGACATTGCCCCCGGACAAACCCCGACTGAAGCCACTGAAGCATTGCCCCTGCATTTGGATACGCTGTGCATGATGCCGGATCAATCACAGTTTTATCTGGTGTGGCGCGGGTTTCGGTATTTGCAGGATATGACAGCCAGGGAAATCGACACCGTCACCATAACGCTGGCTGATTAAATTTCCGCCCCGGATTA
This sequence comes from Gammaproteobacteria bacterium, assembly GCA_041396125.1. Taxonomy (GTDB): domain Bacteria; phylum Pseudomonadota; class Gammaproteobacteria; order Competibacterales; family Competibacteraceae; genus JAWKZG01. The sequence goes on from JAWKZG010000020.1 coordinate 86,655, forward strand.
ATTTTGCACAGTCCGGGGCAGAAAACCTTCAAATAAGCCCGTCAGTATTCATGTCGCTGAAGCGCCGCGCAATTAAACGGAAATTTTTGGTTCGAGGATAAGCCAGACCGGAATAGGCTTTACGCCAGCGTTTGGCGTGTCAGCAAAGATCCCGGCTGGCGCAGATGACAAGGTCCATACGCCCTCCAGCGCGAGTTAATAAGAAAATACAGATAAATAAGAATAAACCATCCGCAGGAGCTCTGCCAGCGTCTTCTGCAAACCGACGCCAGCAGAGTAAATGTTAAGCTCAACCCACCGTCTGATAATACAAATTCTGCGGATGTCGGGCTTCGGCGAAGAAATACCAGCGCTCGGCAATCAGGCCCAGCATTTGCGCTATCACGGCCATAAACAGCAGCCCCGGCATCTCCACTATCAGGCTGGCAATCAGCAACACGGCCGGCAGCGCGAATCCCAGGGCCAGAAACGTTTGCTTGATCCGCTGCACCACCAGGGCCGAGGCTTTGTGGAAAAATTCTACTGGCATGAACGAGATCCCGCCCATAAATCCCAGCGATTTCTGCTGAATCCGCTGGTGCCGTATACCAATAGCGGTTTGCAGTGTGGAATGCGGTTGCAGACGGGCATTGCGGATCAGCGCACTGACCCGACCCATGAAAGCCAGCAGCAGCAGGCATAATGCCCAGAGGGTAAAAAACCTCACCAGCGCGGGCTGCATGAGAGCGGCCCAGGCAGCCGCCAGGGTAAAGCCGGACATAGCGCCTAACAGACTGAAATTAAGCACGGTCAGCGGACTGGCCCATTCGCGCAGAAAGCGGATACTGGCGTAAATCATACCGGTACAGAGAAACAGTAATAGCGCCAGCAAACTGCCCAGTACTCCCAGCGCCAGACTCAGCCGGATACTGCCGCCGGCGGCGAACGTCAGCAGGTCGGGATTAAAGCCGACCCCATGCACGATGCTATAGAGCACGACAACCCCCATCATAACCGGCAGTACGATAACTTCACGCGACAGCCAGGACGTACGCCACATCGCCGCTGCACGCCAGGCCCGCTCAGGATGTCCGAGATGAAAAAAAGACGCCAGCAGACCGAGCAGCAACAGGACAAAGGCCAGTACACCGCCGCCGCTGTAGAACGCCTTGGCCGGCTCCGGCAGGGCCGCCAGCAAGGCATAGCATTCCCCTAGAAACAGGGCGAGAAACAAGCCCTGACCCGCCCCGGCCAGGGTAGTGAACAAAATGACAGAAAAAGCAGGTTGCATAGTGAAAAATTCCTGTTACCGGCGTGCTGTATCGTCCAGGGCCTTTGCGTCAACCCGTTCATTGGCAGCGTACTCCTGTTGCAACGGATTTTCGGCCCGCGCGACATCGTCTTCGTGCAGGGTGATTCTGGTTTTGCGGCGCGGCAGATAATGGTTGGCCGGTTTGGTGCCCCACTCCGGCATCAGCGCATAACCGCCCCGTTCGCGGATGGCCTCGGATACGTCCGAGTCCGGATCGTGAACATCGCCGAACAGACGCGCACTGGTCGGACAGGCCAGCACACAGGCCGGTTTACGCTCGGCTTCGGGCAATACCGGGTCATAGATGCGGTCAACACACAAGGTGCACTTGGTCATGACTTTGCGCTGTTCGTCCATTTCACGGGCACCGTAGGGGCAGGCCCAGGCGCAATATTTGCAGCCGATGCACTTGTCATAATCGACCAGGACAATGCCGTCTTCTTCACGCTTATAACTGGCCCCGGTCGGGCACACCGGCACACAGGGCGGATCTTCGCAATGCAAACAGGACTTGGGGAAATGCACGGTTTCGGTTTGCGGATACTGTCCCACCTCGAACGTTTGCACCCGGTTGAAAAACGTACCGTTAGGATCTGCTTCATAGGGGTTGAGATCAGCGAGTGCACCGGCACTGCCCGAGGTATTCCACTCCTTGCAACTGGTCACACAGGCGTGACAGCCTACACAGACATTCAGATCAATCACCAGGGCGAGCTGTGTCATGGTGCAATCCTCCGCAGTTTTCCGGCCACATAGGCCAGCCAGCCCGGTCGCTCGGTCGACTGGCCAGGCAAGATCCCGGGCGGGGACATTTGCGGATAACTGCGCTGAACTGGTTCAGCCTCGGCTTTGTACACCCGTACCCGCACATCGTACCAACTCGCCTGTCCGGTGATCGGATCGGAACTGGAAATCCGGCCACCTTCACCCGGCTCGCCAGCGGTGCCGGCAGTTCCTCACTGATCAAATGATTCAGCAAAAACCTTGTCGGGATTCGTTCGCATCCGGACACAGATTCCAGGCACCGGAACCTTTGCCGATGGCATTCCAGGTCCAGACCGTGCCCGGTTCGACAGCTTCGGAAAACCGGCACAGACAGCGCACCTTGCCCCATTGCGACTCCACCCAGATCCAGTCGCCATCCGCAAATCCGCCCGCCTCGCCCAGGCTGGGGCTCATATACAGATAATTATAGGTATGGATCTGGCGCAGCCAGGCATTCTGCGAATCCCAGGAGTGATACATCGCCATCGGGCGCTGGGTCACGGCACTCAGGGGATAACGAGCTAGATCGGTTTGCTGAGCTTCCAGGGCGGGATAATAGAAAGGCAGCGGATCGAAATACGCTTCGATGCGCTGGCGCAGCCTTGCGGGCGGTTGCCGACCGGCCCGTTTACCCTGCGCTGCCAGACGGAATTTTTGCAGCACATCAGAATAAAGATGAATCAGAATAGGCTCACAATGGTGAATCAGCTGATTTTCCTTTGCCCAGGCCAGATAATCTTTGTTCCAGTTACGCATATACTGCTTAGATTGCGGCAAATGGTGCTGAAACACACAGTTGTTTTCGGCGTATTTCTGCCATTGCTCAGGATTCGGCGCGCCTTTCATGGCCTGCTGCCCGTCCGCACCGCGCCAGCCCGCCAGAAAACCAATGCCGGAACCGGGCGAGGTCTCGTAATTGATTATAAAATCGGGATAATCCTTATACTTGCGCTGACCATCCGGAGTGACAAAACCTGGCAGGTTTAAACGACCGGCGAGTTCAATCAAGACCTCCTGAAACGGTTTGCATTGATCTTTGGGCGGCAGCACCGGCACTCGTACCGAATCAACCGGCCCCTCGAACTCGGAAATAGGCCGATCCAGCATCGACATGGCATCATGCCGTTCCAGATAAGTGGTGTCCGGCAACACCAGATCCGCGAAAGCAACCGTCTCCGATTGAAACGCATCGCAGACGATCAGAAACGGAATTTTATACTCGCCGTTGGTGTCCTTGTCCTGCAGCATTTTGCGCACTGCCTGCGTATTCATGGTCGAATTCCAGGCCATATTCGCCATGAACAGCAGCAAGGTGTCGATCCTGTACGGATCGCCGCGCCAGGCATTGGTAATGACATTATGCATCATGCCATGCACGGACAAGGGGTACTCCCAGGAGAACGCTTTATCGATCCGCACCGGTTCGCCCTGCTCATCAACAAATAAATCCTCCGGTGCGGCAGGCCAGCCCAGAGGCGCTCCTCCCAAGGGGGTATTTGGCTGCACGCCTTCCGGCCCGGTTGGCGTTTTGACACCCGGTGGAATCGGGCGGGGAAACGGCGCTTTATGGCGAAAACCACCGGGCCGGTCAATCGTACCCAGTAAGGTCATCAGAATCGACAACGCCCGGATCGTTTGGAACCCGTTGGAATGCGCCGCCAGTCCACGCATGGCATGAAACGCCACCGGATTGCCGGTCACCACAGTGTGTTGTTTACCCCAGGCATCGGTCCAAAGTGATGGGCAGTTCGATTTTATGATCGCGGGCAACCACACCCAGTTCGTGCGCCAGCCGACGGATCGTATCCGCCGCAATACCGGTGATGTCCGCGCCGCCCACTCCGGCGTGCAGGACTCCACCCGCTCGGCCAGCAATTGAAACGCCGGCTTGACCGGTGTGCCATCGTTCAGCTGGTATCTGCCCAGCAGACAGGGGCTGGCCTCCTGACTGTGACTTGGCACGACCGCCGGGTGGTACGATCCCACCACAGTTTAGCGCCGGTGTTAGTCTCCTCTGCTGATCCGGTATCCTGTGCAAACAGGGGCCAAAATCATCGCGCTTGGCGTCCAGGGATTCACCAGCTGGGCGGCGTTGCTATAGCGGATCAGGAAATCACGGTCGAACAGTCCCTGCTTGATAAGCTCGCGGATCAGCGCCATAAACAGCGCGCCACACTGTGCCCGGTTTGATCGCCACCCATTCGTCGGCAACTGCGGCGTAGCCGGTACGTATCGGATTGATCGCGATAAACTTGCCACCTGAGCGCTTGAATTGGGAAATAGCCATCTTTAACGGATTGGAATGATGGTCCTCGGCTGCAGCGATTATCACAAATAACTTCGCCCGTTCCAGGTCAGGGCCGCCAAATTCCCAGAACGAGCCACCGATGGTGTAAATCATGCCGGCGGCCATATTGACCGAGCAGAAACCACCGTGAGCCGCGTAATTCGGCGTACCAAACTGCTTGGCAAACAGGCCGGTCAAGGCCTGCATCTGGTCGCGCCCGGTAAACAGTGCAATTTTTCGGGTCCGTCGCCCGCAGATGCGACAGCCGCTGCGCCATGATTTCGAAGGCTTCCTCCCAGCTGATCGGCTCAAATTTCTGAAAGCACCGCGTTCAGCACCGGGTTTGCGCCGCAAAGGGGTTTGCTCAGCCGCGCCGGCGAGACCTGCTTCATGATGCCGACGCGCCTTTGCACAAATCACACCCTTATTCAGAGGGTGCTCTGGGTTGCTTTCGATATAGCGCACTTCACCATCGCGCAAAGTCACACGAATGCCGCAACGGCAAGCGCACATATAGCAGGTAGTGGTTTTGGTTTCTTGATTGGAGCGGTCTTCGGGCTGCTCCGGAAGCGCAATGCCTGGCTTTCATCAATGGTCTGATTTCCTGTGGTGTTGGAGCGCTGAACGGTTTGGCGACCGTTCTGACAGCTCTGTCAGAACGGAATCCATACCTGTGCTCGCTGCAGAAGTCGGATCCTCGGGCGCCTATCGCTCGCCTGATTATTATGTTGTGTGCAACCCTTTGCCCTTCGCTGCCTACCAGGCCGGGCTTCATCGGGTCTTAGCACAATTTGATATAAGCTTATGCCTTTTTCGATTATATATCCCTTTACAGAATTGTGGCCCTGATGATAGGCCCTGTTGCTATGTCAGGCGCCTGGTGACTGACGTTTGGCTAAGCTCGGATAGCGCTGCAATAAGCCCTGCGCGCGATCATTTCACCGCGATAATTTCACAGGGTTTTCACACAAGCCTCATTTTCTCCTCACCCCGACCCACTACGCTGTCTCTCACGGTCATCACATTTGTCATCACACACTGGGAGAAACTCATGATCCGATCTGTATTGGCTTTGGGGGTATTGGGTGCCCTGACGGCGGGTACTACGCTGGCGCAGGGTACAGCTGACACCGTTGCACAGGCGGTTAGCGATGCACGGGTCAATCTGCCCTGGCTGGAATTCAAGCGGGTTTACGAAGAAAAGCTGCGGCAGGAACTGGCTGCCACCCAGGCAGCAGCTATCGCGCCGATCTACAGCATTAACAGCGCTGAGTACCAGCTTCGCTTAAGTGCGGATGGTGCCCAGGGGAGTTTGCGTCTGAGTGGTGAATTGCTGCGGGGACAGCCTTTGCAATTACCTTTATTCGCTGCCGATCTGATCATTGCCCAGGTCACCCAGGCCGAAGGCGGCACGCTGCTCAGCGATGCCAGCGGCTATCGATTCTATCTGGACGCACCGGGCAGTTTTCGACTGGACTGCGAGATTCTATTACCGCTGCAGGAAGACGCCCGCTCGCCGCTAATCGAATTTGCCATTCCCGCCGCCGTACAAAACAGTTTGCAACTGCAACTGGCGGATGGTCGCAGCCTGCTCAGCGCACCAGGGCAGGAAGTGCAGGCCGGCCGTTATCACTTCGCCCCGCAGCAACGCTTGCAGGTTCGTTTCAGTCAGGACAACCTGGCCCAGGCACCGGTGGTCGACAGTTTCAGCCAAGCCGAACTGCAGGACGGCAAAACCCGGGCCCGGTTTTTTTTAATGCCCCGGCGCGAATTGCAGCAGCCGTTGCGGATCAGCTTCCCGCAGGCACGCCTGGCTGAGCGCATCGGTGCAAAGCTCATGGCTCGAAACCGGCTGGCTGATGCCAGCGGCGAGCTGGTCGTCAAGCTGCCCGCCCGCTGGCAGCCGCTCAGTCTGGAGTTCGAGCTGGATGGCGATCTGGAACAGCTGCAACTGCCACATATTGTCGGTAATCTCGGCCGAGGGACTGTTTCAGTTCGACACCCGGAATCAACCCAGCTCAGCCTGGCCGGCACCGGTTTATACCAGGGACTGGAACCACAGAATCTGACCGCTGCATTGCGCGAGTACGCCCATATCGACAGTGCTTACGCCCAATTAGCACCGGATCAGATGCTGCAGATTCAGCTCGATCACTTCAAAACCGTGGCTGCACCGGCGATAGTGCTGGATGCGGTACCAATACACCAGTGTGGCGGATAACGGACATTGCTTTCGGTTCTGCGTCTGCAGGTGCCGCCACTGCCGCAACGGCGGTTACGACTGGCAGCAGTCAGCGAAGCCGAAGTCTGGTCGCTGACCGTGAATGGCGAAGCGCGCTCTTTGTACAGCCAGGCCGACAGCGACTGGATCATTCCGTTGACCGATCAAGACACCCTGGTCGAACTGGCCTATTGGCGCAAGCTCCCGGCACTGGATTTACAAGGCCGACTGACGATCCCCACACCGGCGCTGGGTCTGGCCGCGCAGTCGTATCATTTGGCCATAGGTCTGCCCGAGCGGGTCGAACTGGTCGCGCTGGAAGGCGAGCTGGAACCCGGTGATGGAACCCGCTGGCCGAAAGTCAGCGCCTTTAATGGCAAACCATATTATTTCTCGCAGCCGTTTTATCGCGGTGATGCGCCCTCGGTCGCAATCCATTACCGCGAGCCATTGGACAGTGTTCGACCGGAGAATGGCTCATGAGCGTGCGCCAGTTTTTTGCTGTGATTTTGATTTTTCTGCTCGGTGGCTCGGCCTGGTGGCTATTGGGAATGGCCAGCGAGTTTCGCACCTATACCGTAGGCCAGCGGCTGGATGCAGCTGTGTACGATTTATGGGGCCGACCGGTGGTGCAGGCCGCCCCGCGTTTCAGTGTCAAAGTGCCGGGCAGTAAGCAGGAACGCGAGCTACTGGCCAGCAGCAATAATATTGCGGTCGAGTTGCAGCTGCAGCAACGGCGCAAAGGCCTGCTCTGGTATCCCACCTATGCCCTGTCGTTCAGTGCCGAGTATGCGATCCGCAATGACGATCCGGTGGCGCAGCGGGTGCGATTGCATATGCCACTGCCTTCCGCCAGGGCCACCTACGATGAATTTGGCGTCTGGGTGGACGACGAGCCCAGCCGCCATGAAATTAATGCTGAACGCGGTATTGCCGAATTGATAACGCTCGCACCCGGCCAGACCCGGCGTTTCAAAGTGCATTACCGAACGCGCGGACTGGGTTACTGGCGCTACGAACTCGGCGGCAAGAACGGCCGGGTCCGACAATTGGATCTGCAGGTACAAACCGACTTTCGCGCTGTTGATTATCCGGCCGGCAGTTTATCGCCGATGCAATCCGACAACACCGAGACCGGCTTGCAGTTGCGCTGGCAGGCACAGGATTTGATTACCCACCAGCATATCGCGATCACCATGCCGGAAAAGCTCAATCCAGGCCCGCTGACCGCACGTATGAGCTTCTTCGGGCCGGTCTGCCTGGCGTTCTTTTTCGTACTGATCGGCTCGATTGCTATTCTTAAAAAAATACCTATTCATCCTATGCATTACCTGTTTGTCACCGCCGGTTTTTTTGCCTTTAATCTGCTGTTTGCGTATCTGGTAGACTGGCTCGATGTACATCTGGCGTTTGCGCTGGCAGCCGCTGTTTCGGTCGGCCTGGTGGTCAGTTATTTACGCAGCGCACTGGGGCCTGCATTTCCCTGGAAAATCGCCGCTGCCGGGCAATTATTTTATCTGGTGCTGTTTTCCTATTCGTTTTTCCTGCAAGGCATGACCGGACTGACTGTGACCATCGGTGCCGTGCTGACACTAGCGGTATTGATGCGGCTGACAGCCCGGCTGGACTGGCGCGAGGTGTTCAAACGCCCGCCCAAAGCCCAGGCGGCATAAAAATTGTCTGGCAAATGCTCTGGAAAATAACGACAACCCGCTTGGGAGCTTTATGAAAATTATCAGTATTTTGTTCGCCAGTTTTCTTGTTGTGACGGTGCTTTTAGCCAATCAGGGAGCATTACCAGACTGGCTGGAAGCGTTTAAAGCGCTCCCTGGCGGCGATAAAACCTGCCACTTTCTGTTGATGGGCAGTATGGCCCTGTTGCTCAATATCACCCTGCGACAGCGCCGGATCAAATTCGCCGGCCTGTCTTTTCTGCTTGGCAGCACCATCGTTTTGCTGGTGGTGACGGTCGAGGAGTTCAGCCAGATCTGTGCCGCTGCGCAGTTTCGATTGGGGTGATTTACTGGCAGATTATTTAGGGATTGCCGTGTAGCAGCTGGGTCCAGTCAGATGCAATATTCCGGCGGCAACTGTAAGTAGTTTATGGGCTTTGGCGCGTATCAGTTAAACCGCTTTGTAAATCGTATGCTGACTGATAATGCGCAATTCCAGTTTGCGTTTACCGGGGAAATTCATTAGTGAAATACCGATTAAAATCGTCAAATACCCTGCCCTGGCAAAGCCAGCATGGTGATGCCGGCAATCACAAACACTATCGAATGCATTTTTGATGATCAGCCCAAGCAGGCGCATCAACAGTGGCGGCCGAAGAAACTGCCAGCGGGGCGATGTTCGCGGGTGAAATAATTCGCCGGCATGCGCGCGATCAAATTGGAATCAGGATCAATGAGCCAACAAACAGCGCCGAGCTGATACCCAGCACCCATAATAAATTGCCGTTGGCTTGTATCCAGGCGTACAGTTCGGCGAGCATCAACTGCCCGCCAGTTCGCCGCGAATGCAACGTAGATACAAGGCTCCAGATTAGCCGCCGTCAAGGGTATCGGGTTGGTGCCGGAAGACGGATCGGCAGCGGCCATCGGTGCCAGTTGCGCAGCGTATTCTTCGGTCACCCCAATCTCTTTTAAGGTATGCGGAATCCCGACTTGCTCGCGCAGCTCCCAGCACCCAGTTCAGCACAGCATCAGATGACGGATTGGGCAAATCCGAAAACGCGCCAGACGGATCGGTTTCTCGCTGATCGCCGAACGGTTGAATTCCAGCACATACGGCATCACCACCGCATTGGTCAGACCATGATGAGTGTTCAGCACCGAGCCGCAGGGATGGCTCAGGCTGTGCATTGCGCAGACCTTTCTGGAAAGCGGTCAGCGCCCATGCTGGATGCCACCAGCATATTGGCGCGGGCGGTCAGATGGCTGCCATCGGCCACGGCAACCGGCAGCCAGTCTTTGATCAGGCGCATGCCTTCGACCGCGATTCCCTCGGCCATAGGGTGAAACAGCGGACTGCAGAACGCTTCCAGGTTATGTGACAGCGCGTCCATGCCGGTTGCTGCGGTGATGTGCGCAGGCAGGCCAAGCGTCAGTTCCGGATCGGCAATCACAATAGCCGGCAGCATATTGGGATGGAAAATAATCTTTTTGGTGTGATCGCGCTCATCGGTGATCACCGACGCCCGGCCCACTTCCGACCCGGTACCGGCTGTGGTCGGCACCGCAACAACCGGTGCCATACCGTCCGGGTTAATCCGCGTCCACCAATCCTCACGATCTTCGAAATCCCAGATCGGGCGGGTCTGACCAACCATCAGCGCTACCGCTTTAGCCGCATCCAGACCGCTGCCACCGCCAAAGGCGATCACGCCATCATGATCACCGTCCTTGAAAGCCTGCACGCCGGCGCTCACATTGGCCTCGACCGGATTGCCCTGCACGTCGCTGAACAGGCCGCAAGGCAGGTCCGCTGCACGGCAGATCTCCAGCGTGTCCTGCACCATCGGCAGCGCTGCCAGCGCCGGATCGGTGATAAGTAAAGGACGCTGCATGCCCAGACTGCGACAAGCCTCGGGTAATTCCTTGATGCGCCCTGCCCCGAAACGCATTGCTGTGGGGTAATTCCAGTTGCCAGTTAACGACGTGCTCATAATTAAACCGATGTCAGAAAATTAAAGTGCAATAAGGTAGCGGAAGCGCGGCGCAAGCGCTAACGGCAGTTTGTTGCGTATGCTAGGACAACGCAGCCTGCTGCGTCGCCCGCAAACGGGCGGTTGCCGCCAGGTCCGGCGTACCATCCGGCTGCAACACCACACCAAACCGCTCGGTCGCCTGCGCGGGACTGTAATAACCGCGCTGTACATCACGCTGTACCAGCAGCGGGTCGCGCTCAAGCGGGTTGCCGTAACCGCCGCCGCCCGGCGTCGAGACACACACCGCGTCACCTTCGCTAATGGTGATGTCCTGGGCCTTGGATAAATGCGGCGGGATGAAAGACTGCCCGCTCTGCCGGATTAATACCTTATTGACACCGCCATCATCACCACCCTGCATGCCCTGCGGCCCGAACCGGCCGTGGTCCATGACAAACGAGGCCCGCGCCGTGCCGCGTCGAAGCTTGACCCGGTAATTGACGCCGAAACCACCCCGGCGCTGACCGGCTCCGCCTGAACCTTCATGCAGTGAATATTCTTCGAACAACACCGGGTAATACTGCTCCATCACTTCAATCGGCGTGGTTTTGGAAATACCAATCGTCGAGCAGCCGTTGGAAATACCGTCGCCGTGGGGGCTGCCGCCGTAACCACCGCCGGAAATCACGTACATCACATACGAGCGCTCGCGTTTCGGATCATAACCGCCCAGGGCAAAATTACCGCTGGTACCGGCAGGTGCGGCGAATAATTGATCCGGTATGGCCTTGGCCAGTGCGTTAAATACCGCTTCAGCGATGCGCTGGCTGACCTCGGCAGCGCAACCGGACACCGGCCGCGGATATTTGGCGTACAAAAACGTGCCGTCCGGGTCTTTGATATGCAAGGGTTCGAAGGTGCCGGCATTAATCGGCACATCCGGAAAAATATGCTTCATGGCCAGATAAATCGACGAGCATGTCGTAGCGATCACGCTGTTCATCGGTCCCTGGCAAGGTGGGCTGGAACCGCTCATATCGAAATACAGCTCGCCGCCTGATTCAGTCTGGCGTTTTTCGATTTGCATCTCAATCCGCAAGGGCTCGTTCACTACCCCGTCGGAATCGACAAACGCCTGGCCGTGATAGACACCATCCGGAATGGTGGCGATTTTGGCCCGCATCTGCTGCGCAGCCCGTTGTTTAAGCTCCGCGATACCCGCTTCGATCACGTCCTGGCCGTAGCGATCCAGCAGTGCTGTCAGGCGTTTCTCGCCAACGCTCAGGGCCGCCGCCTGGGCTTTGATATCGCCGATACGCTGCTCACTGATACGGATATTAGACAGAATAATGGACAGGATTTCCTGATCCAGCTGGCCTTGCTTGTAGAGTTTCACCGGCGGCAGGCGCAGGCCTTCCTGTTCGACTTCGGTCGCGGTCGCGGAAAAGCCGCCCGGCACCATACCGCCGGTATCCGGCCAGTGGCCGGTATTGGCCAGCCAGCAGAACAATTCACCCCGGTAGAAAAACGGCTTGGCAAAGCGCACATCCATCAGGTGTGTGCCGCCCAGATACGGATCGTTGACGATGTACAGATCGCCCGGCTGTAAATCCCTGGCACGCTCGATCACCGCCTGGGTACCGAACTGCATGGTGCCGACAAAAACCGGCAGGCCCAGCTCGCCCTGCGCGATCAGCTCGCCGCTGGTGCGATGGTAAATCCCGTCGGAACGATCCAGTGCTTCCGAAATAACCGGGCTGAATGCCGCCCGCACGAAAGCCAGATCCATTTCGTTACAGACTTGCTGCAGGCCGTTCTGGATAACGGCCAGGGTGATAGGATCAAGTTGCGCCATTAAATCTCCCCATTAGTCCACACTGCCCACAGTATAGGACTCCATTGGCGCAGAATGCAGTGCGACAAGCATAATTTTAACTGTTCTGGCTGCGTCAGAGCGGCGATACCTCCTGTACTGTCAGGAGCGACTAACGGTCGTTGGCGTGGTTGAATTCTTACTATTGTTACCGCCACCGGCCGACTGATGCCCCTGGTGCCTGGAAAGGGTTTTCCTGAAAAGGGTTTTTTCGAACTCGACGATGAACAAAACCGTTATCGCCACCAGCAGAATTCGCGCCCAGGCGGCCGCGTCCAGCGCACGAGTATGGAACAGATACTGAAATGGCGGCGCGTACGTAAACGCCAGCTGCATAAGCACGACCACCGCCACCGAGATCAGCACCGGTCGGCTGCCGAACAAACCCGCACGGTTCAGTACCGGGGCGCGCAGATAGCGGGTGTTGAAAAGATAAAACACTTCGAACATGACCAGCGTGTTGACAGCAACAGTGCGCGCCAGCTCGATTTCAGCGCCCTGAGCCCGTTCCCACAGAAACAGGCCGAACGTGCCGGCGACCAGGATAACGGCCACCAGTGCGACGCGCCAGATGAGAAAAGCCGACAGAATCGGCTCCCTCGGCTGCCTCGGCGGGCGCTGCATAACATCGTTCTCGGCAACCAGTTCGAGGAGCTAGCGCCAGCGTAGCGTTACCGCCGTAATCATATTGACACAGGATCTGCCGGCGTGATCGGCAGCAACTGGCCCAACACATTAAGCCGCGACAATGATCAAGGCTTCGCCGACGTTAGTGGGCAATATGAACGTGATGGCTTTTTCAGATTATCGTAAACGTGCGCCCTTCCTCGACCGCATGCGCGATGGGCGAAGTTATCATCGGCCAAAACCATCTCGGCGGCCTCTTTGGCAGCTTCCGTTCCTTTCAGACCCATCGCGACGCCGACATCGGCGCGTTTGGCTGGCGTCATTCACACCGTCACCGGTCATGGCTGATCCGCCCGTCCGACTGCAAGGCCACCCTGCACCAGACGCAGTTTATGCTCGGGACTGGTGCGCGCAAATATATCAACCCGTACGACTTCCTGCTGCAATTCCGCATCGCTGAGCTCGTCGATCTTCTGGCCGGTCATAGCGCCACTGACGGTACGCAGGCCAAGCTGGCGGCCGATCGCCAGGGCGGTGCCGTCGTGGTCGCCAGTAATCATTTTGACCTGGATACCGGCTGACTGGCACTGACTGATAGCGGCGATGGCTTCCTGGCGCGGCGGGTCGGCCAGACCAAACAGCCCGATCAGCGTGAGGCCCTGCTCGACATCCTGAAATCGCAGCTCCCGGTGATCGTTCGTGGTCATCAGCTCGGCTAGAGCCAGCGCACGCTCTCCGCGGGACGCCAGTTCAGCGATACGCTCGTCCCAATAAGCCCGATCCAGCGCTTCGTCCGCTGGAAAACCGTGCTGGCGTTCGCACATGGCAAGAATACGCTCAGGCGCGCCTTTGACATAAATAAAGCCATGGCCTTCATGGTCGTGGTGCAAGGTGGCCCATGAAACCAGGTGTTCGGATTCGAACGGTATCTCGTCAGGCTGCCGGACAGGTTTTTCGCAATCGGGATCGAGACCGCTTTCATGCCGGCTACCAGCGGCGCACCTTCGGTCGGATCGCCGTCCACGCTCCAGCCGCTTTCCGTTTCCCGCAAGATCGCATCGCTGCACAGCGAAGCACCCGCGTAACCGTCTGCAGCCAAAGGGCGTTCCTGCACCGAGACTTCACGTTCGTAAAGCAGGAGTCGCCCTGCGGCGCATATCCACGCCGGTCACCTGAAAACCGATGCTTGCTGGTAACAATCGGTTGCACCGTCATTTCGTTGCGGGTCAATGTCCCAGTCTTATCGGAACAGATCACCGATACCGAACCCAGCGTCTCCACAGCGGGCAGCCGCCGGATGATGGCATTGCGGCGCGCCATGCGCACGCCGATGGCGAGCGTGATGGTCATGATCGCCAGCGGGCCTTCCGGGATTGCCGCAACCGCCAGTCCAACCACCGCCATGAACATCTCGCTGGCCGGATATACACGCTGTTCCACCAAAGCCGAAGGTCAGCGCCGCAACTGCGATATTGGCAGCACTCAGCCAACGGCTGAAAATTTCGAGCTGGCGCAGCAGCGGAGTGGTCAGCGTCTGAACCTCAGCCAGCATGGCGCTGATCCGGCCGATTTCGGTGCGATCCGCAGTCGCCACCACTACTGATCGCCTGTCCATAAATAACCAGCGTGCCCGAATACGCCATCGACGTGTGGTCGCCAGAGCGGCATCCGCGGGTGCCGGTTCCCAGTGTTTTTGCTCACCGCCAGCGATTCGCCGGTCAGGATCCTTCCTGGATCTGCGAACTCTTGATGCGAATCAGCCGCAAATCCGCCGGTACTGTCACCGGACTGCAAAAGACGATATCGCCGGGCACCAGTTGTTCGGCCGGCAGCACAGCGTTTACCGTCGCGCAGCACGACAACCTGCAGCGACAGCATATTACGGATGGCTTCCAGCGCCCGCTCGGCTTTACCTTCCTGGATAAAGCCGATCAGCGCGTTAATAATGACCACCCCGAGAATAACGCCGGTATCGACCCAGTGACCCAGCGCTGCGGTGACCAGCGCGGCGATCAACAACACATAGATCAGAACATTATGAAACTGCGTCAGAAAGCGCCGCCAGGCGCTTCTCGGCTGGGGCGGACGCAGCCGGTTGGGGCCGCATCGCTCAAACCGCCGTTCCGCTTCGGCGCTGTCCAGCCCCTCGGGAGTACTGTCGATGCGTTCGAGCGTCTCGGCGATGGACAGTGCATACCAGTCGGTTTTTTCAGACTGCGGGCCGTAAGAAGTATCGTTTGGCATGATTTGGCGCTTAAGCGTGCTCATTTGATTAAACACTACTATTGATTAAACACCGCTATATCTTAGGCGAGCACTGACTGCGGACCTTTGATTAAAGTCAATAATGGCTATGCTTACACGCCGGATTATTGCCCCTGTCAGCACTAGTCGCAGATCTTGGACATTCCTCGCCCTGAGAGACGCGTGGAAGACACTATGCTGTTGTTGCTTGATCAGCTTGGCGCGCATCGCCTGCTTGAGATAGGCCGCGAATCCAAGCCGCCATCCTGAACATTCCAGACTGCAACTCAAGGGATCAAATCCAGCAATTTCAGCCGTTGAATCTTGCCCGATGGCCCTTTCGGCAGCTCGGACAGAAAAAAGATTTTCTTGGGCGCTTTATACGGGCCGATAATATTTACACACAGCTCGATCAGTTCTTCGGCGCTGACCTGCTGGTCTTCGCACAAGGCAACACAGGCGATCACCTCCTGCCCGTAAGCATCATCCGGCACCCCGACCGCCGCCGCTTCCAGCACAGCCGGGTGGCGATACAGGACATCGTCAATCTCCCGTGGTGCGATATTCTCACCGCCGCGAATGATTAATTCCTTCCGTCGGCCCGTGATAAAAAAATAACCCTCGGCATCCCGATAGCCCAGATCGCCACTGCGAAACCAGCCATCGGGCGTAAAGGCGGCCTGCGTGGCATCGGGGTTTTTATAATACGTGCGCAGGACATTGGGCCCGCGTATGTACAGTTCACCGATCTCGCCTGCTGCACATTCCCGCCCCTCGGCGTCAGCGACGATAACCTCATTGCCGAACGCAATACCCGGTGAACCGGGTTTGTGGGGCGCTGGCGGCAAGGGATTGCTCAGAATCGGCGCGGCCGTTTCAGTCAGACCCATGGTTTCGATCATGGGCACAGCGAAAGTCTGCTCGAAGGCCTGCAGCACAGCTGGCGCGAGCGGTGCGGAAGCGGAGCGGGCAAAGCGGATGTGCGCCAGACGCGCATCGTCACCGAAGGTATACGGCTCCTGCCCGGCACGTTCCAGCAGATAATTGATGATGGTCGGCACCACACTGCACCAGCTGCCTTGATATTCGGCCAGCCAGTGCCAGAAGCGGCTGGCCTGGAAACGGCGCGGCATAATTACACTGCCGCCGCTCAGCAGCGGTGCCATAACGGTCACGACCGTGCCGTTGATGTGATATATCGGCAACACGCAAAGCGCCCGATCCTGCGCGCTCAGTTCATGCGCCAGGATTACGTTCTCGCCCCCGGCCAGTAAATTCCTGTGACTGAGTAAAGCGCCTTTCGGCGCGCCGGTAGTGCCGGAGGTATACAGTAAAAGAGCTGGATCATCGGCGCTGAGAGGGTCTATGGCGTCATCTGCAAGCACGACTTTCGGCGTCTGGCCCAGTGACAACTGTAAACCACCGTCTTCGGTGGCAGGTATGATCTTAAGCTGCTGCCTGAGCGCATCCGGCAAGGGTTCCAGCCGCTCGCGCAGCGATTCTGCCAGAAATAACACCCGCGCTTCCGAATGGCTTAAAGCGTAATGTAACTGCTCGCGGCCGGCGACGGCATTTAAGGGCACACTGACCCGGCCACCGTAAGCGGTCGCCAGCAATAAAC
>JAWKZG010000021.1:0-88703 GCA_041396125.1 Gammaproteobacteria bacterium
ACCGGCTATCCTGAAAATATAGTGCTATATCGTTAAGAATAAACCACAAATTTCGTCATTCCCGCGTAGGCGGGAATCCAGTCCGATGCGATACCTACTGGCACCTATTCAGTTTTTATTCATAAGCGATTAATAAAATTAAAGGTTTTTTACTAAGGGCTTTTTTGAATGAGGTATCTGATTATTGCATTTGGGTTATTAGTAAGTGGCTTGACTAATGCCCAGGATGAATTTGACTGCAACTGGGATCGGTTTTTGGAAGGAAGACCGTTGTGGTATACCGAAGACTTACGATGGTCGTTCTGGTTGGTTGAATCAGAGGGGCAAGTCGTAGGACACCTGCAAGATTCTGAGGGTGGAGATTGGTATCACCTGGAGTTCACTGATCGCACATCAGACGGTACACTGTTTAACGCTTGTCGTAGAGAATTCACCATCTATAAACCGACGTATGAGAACGGTAGCATCCGTCTGGATGAGGTTGATGACTTTGAGTTCTGTGCGCCTGCGCCACCTCCTGCACTGGGCATTAAGTTACAAGCTTTATACCTCGGTTCGGACGAGATTTATTTATGGACGGACACTGATGGGATCGGGGCTTTTTCTTGCTACCAGCTAAAGCCGTTCTGAGTAGCCGGTGAAGTCAGGTAGGGCGGGAAAGCGTAAGCGCATCCCGCCATCTGTACATCGATGACGGTAAAACATGCCTCGATATATTCGTTTTTATTCCCGGCGGCACCTTCTTTTTCACGGTTGCGTTGCTGGAACGTCACCGTCGGCTTTTAACTGAACATATCGATGAATTGCGGATGGCATTCGCTGATGCCCGACAGCGGCGACCGTTCACGATTGATGCGATTGTAATTTTGCCCGATCACCTGTATTGCATCTGGACACTGCCGCCCGATGATGCTGATTTTGCTGGCACGATATCAAAGCCCGCTTCTCGTCTCGCATACCTGCAGGCGAACACCTTTCAGCACGTTGGCTTGAAAAAGGCGAGCGTGGTATTTGGCAGCGCCACTTCTGGGAGCATACCATTCGTGACTCCCGTGATTTTGAACGTCATATTGATTATATTTACTACAATCCGGTCAAGCACAAACACGTTGCCCGTGTGCATGATTGGTCTTATTCCAGTTTTCATTGTGATGTCCGGCGTGGGATTTATCCGTTGAATTGGACTGCCAGTGACGATATAAAAAAATATAGATGGGGAGTAATGCAGAGGTTGGGGTTTTTCGGTTGCTGGTAGTGCTACCTGCTGATGGTGGGATGCACTGGCGTTTACCCAACTTACAAATTATTGGAGTCCACATGTGAAAATATTTATAAGTCATTCACACCAAAATGATAATGCAGCCAAAGCACTGGTTGATTTTCTGCTATCGAGTTTGTCGCTTGAAGATAGCGACATTCGATGTACGTCGGTGCCTGGCCATCAGTTAAGATTCGGGAAAAGCATTGCAGAATTATTGAAGGCTGATATCTCAGAAGCCCCAGTTTTGATAGCAATGATCTCAAAAGAAAGTGTGGGTTCAGATTGGGTACTTTTTGAACTTGGTGCAGCGTGGGGATTAAATAGAGACCTTTATCCAATACTGGGGCCTAGCCTACAGATAAAAGATCTACCCGGACCGTTGAGTGCTGTTCCGTGCGTCGAGATTGAATCACCTGACGCTCCGAGCAGGATGTCGGATTTAGTACAGCAGCTTGCTGAGGATCTTCAAGTAGCAACACGAAATGGGGGCAAGGCTCAAGCCAACCTCGATAATTTCTTGAAGCAATATAAATCCGGGCCGAAAAGCACTGCTTCAACAGGTAGTTCGCTGACCAAAGCAGAGAATGCTGAAGACACCATTTTATTGGTGATTTGGAGACTGCACGAATCGGAATATGACGAACATGGGTAGTCATTAGAAGCAATTTCTCGCCTCGCAAGTTTGTCAATTCCTAAGTGTGAACACATTTTGAACGATCTGGTGAAAAAGAAGTTCGTTGATAAGAAAAAATGGGTGGGCGGTATTAACGGTACTCGCTATCTCCTCGATGAATACGGTCGAAATTATCTCTTGCAGAATAAGTTTGTAGAATAACGGGCCTTGAGTAAGCGAGCTTCGTTAGGTAGGAGAGGGTTGTGTAGGATGAACTAAAAAAATGAAGCGCACCGTTCAAGAACCAATCCGCCCCACGATTGATGCGCTTCGCAAAGCTCAGCACATCCTACTGTACTATAACAAGACGTGGTCCGTGTTTAGATCAGGCCCGCGTGGGCAACAAGTTGCCCACCCTACTGGAATACTGCTGAGTCGAGGCTATGTCGTTAACCAGAAATTTCAGCATTTAAAATAATCAAAGCTCGTGTAGGATGCGCTGAAAAAAATGAAGCGCATCGTTCAAGAAACAATTCGCCCCACGGTTGATGCGCTTCGCAAAGTTCAGCACATCCTACTGTGCTGTAAAATCCAGCGATTAAAACACCACACCCAAAGAGGAAACCATGGAAATCACCGTCTCCCCATTAACACCTGATGACAGAAAGGACTGGGAACAGCTTTATTACGGCTATGCGAAATTTTACAAGATGCCGATGACTATCGACGTTTTAGATAAAATCTGGTCCTGGATATTTGATGATACTAATGAATTCTATTGCCTTGTCGCTAAAAACAGTGAGGGTCAGGCTTTGGGTTTGATGCATTACCGGGCGATGCCTTCGCCGCTGCGGGGTGCAATGGTTGGTTTTTTGGATGATCTTTATGTTGACCCGGCGTATCGCGGTCATGGTGTGGTTGATGCGCTTTTTACAGCGCTCAATGACGCTGCGAAAGCCAAGGGCTGGCCTTTTGTCCGCTGGGTAACGGCTGATAACAACTACAGAGGCCGGGGTGTTTACGATAAAGTCGCAGAAAAAACGCACTGGCTGACTTATCAAATGCCGGTTACCTGAGCACTGCTCACAAAGCACCGGGTTTTTTTATGGCCAGGCGACACCTGGCCATTTCTGTTATGTCACAAACGATTACTTGCGGGCTTTGGTTTCGGGGAACAGCCAGATCGAACCGACCATGAGCGGCCCGAGCAGCAGTGCGACCCATTTTTCGAAGCCTGCGCCGGCTTGATGATCGACATAGAACAAGGTTGTCGTGATGATCAGTACCAGTACGGACAGGATGGCTTTAATGTGATTTGGCATAACGTAAACCCTGATCGGCAGAATATTTATTGCGCAGCCTGGGCTGCAAAAATCGACGTATACCCGTGTGACCAGTCCGGCGGGATCTGGCAGGGGCGGGGATCATGCTCGGCCCAGCGGCGCGCTGTCCGCGTACCACTTCATGAGGCATGCACGGACGGATCAGGATGCGGCGTATAGGCCAGCGCATCGGCTGAAGAATAGGCATTCAGCAGCAGTGGCCGACCACCCTGGCGCATGCTTGGCAAGGAGCTGTGCACGGTGCGGCAGTTGTGTACGGTGATAGACCCGGCAGGGCCGGTCAGATACGCTACTTTATCGGTCGGCAAGGTCGCTGCATCAGCCTCCGAGAGTTGCCCGACCCATTGTCCCTCGGCATTGTAATGACTGTACACCGGCCCGTTCTGACTGCCCGGAATTACTCCCATTGCGCCGTTTTCGAGGTCGGTGTCGTATAAATACGTGCCGATGGTCAGCGGGCTGTAATTGGTATGCGGATAAAAGGGGATATCCTGATGCCAGGCCACTGCATCTTTGCCGTCATTCCATTTGAAATTCAGTTTGGAATGATGAAACAGCACATCCGGGCCGAGCAGATCAGCCGCTACATCGGCGATCACATCACGGGCAAAATCCCAATACACACTGTGCTGCTCGTCCGGTCGCTTGAGTCGGCGCAAGCGCGGCTGCTCGGCAGTATGGCCGGGGGCAATATCGAAATCCCGACCGGCAACGGTTTCAGCGCGGCTGCGCTCGATGAATTCTGCGGTGGTGTCCAGCAGGCGGGTTAACCAGTCCTGTGAAATCAGGCCTTCCAGTACAATATAGCCGTTTTCAAAATACGCTTCGCGCTGGGCCTGGCTCAATACGCGCGGTGGCTGGGCAAGAATCTGTTCCGGGCTCATTAGAGCTCCTCCTCATTGGTAACCGTAATCCAGAAAATACAACCGTGACTCCCGCATAGGCAGGAATCATGGTCCCGGATGCCGTTTTACTCTATCCGGGCTACTGTTATTGCCTGTCTTTCGCCAGAGTTTCCGTTATTTCTGCGCAGGCGGGCAATCCAGTCCAGCCCCGGATGCCGTTTCACTTTATCCGGGCTACTGCGCTGTTGTTGCCGTCGTTCCCGCGCAGGTACAAAACAGCCTAAGCCGGTGAGCCGAGCGCCCCGGATGAGGTTGAGGTTTTCTGGCTGCGACGGCGACGCGGTTCGTACAGCTCTTTTTTGATGTATTTGGTGCTATAGCCATTGAAAATATGACCCAGTAAACCCCGGTTCAGATCGGAGGTGCCGAACATCCAGTCGGCGATGGGGAAGGTCAGATTCATATTGCAATTCATCATGATGTGCTGATTATGATGCGCGGTATGGTGCCGCCGGATGGTGTTCACGAACGGGCAGTAGCGGACAAATTTGTTTTCTTCGATGTGACAGCAAAAGTGCATGAACTCATAGATCAGGTAGATGCTGGTTGTCGTACACATCAGCAGCCAGCCGACATTCGGGGTTATAAGCCACCCCAGCACCAGGGCCGGCACCATTGACATCAGGATAAACACGATCAGGGCATAGGGCGGGAAAAACGTGACCCGCCAGTCATGCGGTCCGGCGAAACGCATTTCCTTCTCGGTGAAAAACTGGTGATGCATCAGCGTGTGGCGGGTGTAAATCGCCCGTAATCCTTTGGAGCGCAGCGGGCGGTGCATGACATGCCGGTGCAGATACCACTCGAAGATATTGCTCAGCAAAAAGACCACCGGTACGATCAGCCACTCCCACCAGACCGGCGCGTGAATATGTGAGATATACACATACATGGCCGCCAGACCGATAGTGTAAATAACCGCCACATGCAGCCAGCCGTTGTACCAGTTGGCGATGCGATCACGATAAACCTGCCGGTAATTTTTTTGCCGGTCAGACATTTGCGTCAGGGGTAATTCCACAAAACACCTCCTTCATTCATTTGGCGTATTGGCATTTGGCGTGTTGGCCATTTGACGTATTGGTTTACTGTATCTGCTTATGGATATTGTCGATGCGCAGTTGTGCACTGTTGAACAATATGACTGATATATCAATCGTACATCAATAAGCTTGCGGCAGCAAGACACTGCATTACCCGCTGCCGCAAGCCTGATTCAAGGTTGTTTTCTGCCCGGCGTGTTACCAGTCCATTGCTGCCCGAGTGATGTGTTCGATGTAGTCGAGAAGCTTGTCCGAGGCCTGTACCGCAGCCTCGCTGTCACCCTGCGCGATGGCTTCGGCAACAGCGGCATGATATTCGGCCGCCAGCGGCATATCGTTGATGTGCTGATGGTGCATAAACCAGAATCGGCGTGACAGGCCACCCATCAGAGCCATCGTGGTGCTGGCGAATTCATTGCGGGCGGCGCGGGCGGTAAAGCGGTTGAAATCCTGATCCAGTCGCATGAAGCGCAGATCGTCATTTTCGGCGGCGGCCTGGCGCAGTGCTATGGCCAGCTCCCGGAACTGCTGCCGTTCTGCAGCGTTTGCACGTTCGGCGGCCGAGCGCGCGATCAGGCGTTCGATCTCGCGCCGCACTTCCAGCATTTTAAGCTGCGACCGGATATTGAACTCGGCGACCAGAATGCCCCGGCGGGGCAGGATAACGACCAGATTTTCGCGCGCCAGTCGATGCAGCGCCTCCCGCACCGGCGTGCGGCCAATGTTCAGACGCTTGGCCAGAATCGCCTCGGACAAGGCCTCGCCGGGCGGCAACTGCAAGGTCACGATGAGCTCTTCCAGCGCCAGATACGCTTTGTCGGTCAGGCTGACATCGCTGCGCTCCGGTTTGGCCGTCGTATTATCCGTAGTTGATTGATTCAAGAGCTTATTTCCGTTAAATAATACATTTTAATGTTGCTTTCTTTCCACCAAATCCATGAATTTCTCCAGCTCGGCCTGATTGACCCCGTAACTGTGCGCGTCATCGGGGAATGTGCCGCTTTTCACTTCGTCCACAAAGGTTTTCAGTCCGGCCACGGCAACCTCGGTCAGATTAGCGTAACGCTTGGTGAATTTGGGCTTGAAGTCGGTGAAAACACCCAATAAATCATAGGATAATAAAATCTGGCCGTCCGTTCCGGCACCTGCGCCTATACCAATGGTCGGAATCTCCAGTTGCGCCGAGATGATTTTCGCAATGGCGGCGGGTACCGCCTCGAACTCCAGCATGAAGCAGCCGGCATCCTGAATGGCCAGGGCATCTTCCAGGATT
The DNA here is from genome assembly GCA_041396125.1 of Gammaproteobacteria bacterium. Lineage (GTDB taxonomy): Bacteria > Pseudomonadota > Gammaproteobacteria > Competibacterales > Competibacteraceae > JAWKZG01. The sequence continues at coordinate 6,439 of JAWKZG010000021.1, forward strand.
TTCAGCGCGGCATCGGCGGTGCGGCCCTGTACCTTGAAGCCGCCGAACATGGCAATCGTGTGCGGGGTCAGGCCGATATGCGAGGCCGTCGGGATACCGGCATCGACCAGCGTGCGCAAAATATGCGCCTGCGATTTACCGCCTTGCGGTTTGACCGCATCACAACCGGCGTCCTGCATGAAGCGGGTCGCATTCAGCAAAGCCCGATCTACCGTGTGGTAGCTCTGATAGGGCATGCAACCCAGCACAAACGTATTGGGCGCACCGCGCCGTACTGCCAGCGCATGCATTACCATCATGTCCATGGTGGCGGGAATGGTCGAGCTGTGGCCGTGCGCCACCATGGCCAGGCTGTCGCCGACCACGCAGACATCGACGCCGGCCATTTCTGCCCAGCGTGCCGAGGTGTAATCGGGCACCGAGGTGTACACCATTTTTTCGCCGCTGTGCTTGGAATCGCGGATTTCGGTAATGCTGCGTTTGGTTTTTGCTTCGGTCATGGCGGGTGTCTCCTGTAGGTAGCTTAGGGTTGGTTGAGTCAGGCGCGAACATGCTCCCGTGTCGGGTAGCAGCATGTGTTCTAACTGGTTTTGTTTTAAGTTATTAATTTTTATTGAAAATAAAACTATAAGAGATATTTTTTCTGTTATTGAACATGGTTTGTACGGTTTTTGTCAGATGCTCTGGGTTCTTGACATACGATCAAGATATAAACAATATGTCAGTAATATATCAATAAACAAATAAATAATAATTGCCTGAAACATTTGTCCGACACCTGATTCCGAAAACACATTACATAGCGTATGAATCCGTCATGACCCCTCGTGAAAAAATCTATACCGGCGACCGCACCATCGATGGGCTGGTCGTTACGGTAAATGGCCAGCCGCTGGATCAGCGTCTGGATATTAAAACGTTCTCGGTGAACGGCTTCGAATGGAGCTATGCGGGCGATGAGTCACGTCAGCTGGCGCTGGCCTTGCTGGCTGATCACCTGGCTGATGAGCAGCAGGCGCTGGCTCTGTGCGAAGCGTTCATGCACGACGTTGTCAGCGAACTGGAGAATACCTGGGAGCTGAGCAGTGCCGATATCGAGGCCGCACTGCAGGAGATTCGTGCCCGTCAGACCTGATACAACACCGCACGCTGAATAACACGATGATCACTACACACCAACAGGAGAGAAAGAATGAAACTGAAGCACCCTAATCTGTGCCTGGCACTCGGGCTGGCCTGCACGCTGGCGTTGGGCAGCTTCGCCCAGGCGGCTGAGCACAACTGGAAAATGGCTACATCCTGGAGCGGCGGTCCTTTGCAGGATCTGGCCGCAAAAAGCTTTGCCGAGAAAGCCGAACTGCTGACCGAAGGTCGGGTAAAAATCCAGGTTTTCCCCGGTGGCACCCTGGGTAAACCCCTGCAGGTGACCGAGACAGTCAGCAATAACGTCGCACAGATCGGCCATCTCTGGCCCGGTTATGACTGGGGCAAAGACACCACCGCCGTGGTTTTTGGCGGGTTTGCCGGCAGTATGGACTCCGAACGCATGCTGCACTGGCTGTATGAAGGCGGCGGCAAAGAAATGTGGCGCGAGTGGCGGGCGGAAAAATTCGGGGTGGTGGGTCTGCCTTGCGGCATCCGTACCGCCGAAGCGTTTATGCATTCGCGCAAAGCCGTGCGTACTCTGGACGATCTGGCCGGTTTGAAACTGCGCACCGCCGGTGCCTGGCAGGAAATTTCCAAAAATCTGGGCGCGGCTCCAGTCAGTCTGCCCGGCGGCGAAGTTTACACGGCGCTGGAACGCGGCGTGATCGACGCTACCGAGTGGGGCACGCTGTATGAAAACATCAGCTCCGGTTTTAACAAAATCGCTAAATACGTGATCATCCCCGGCGTGCACCAGCCGTCAGCACCGTTCGAGTGCGTGATCAATCAGAAAGCCTGGGATGCCTTGTCCGAGCGTGATCAGCACTTGCTCGAAATAGCGGCTGAGCTGGTCACCACCGAATTCTGGCTGAAAGTCGGCCATGAAGATGCCAAAGCGCTGGAATACTATCGCAGTGCCGGCAATGAGATTATCGAGCTGGATGAATCGGTGCAGAAGCAAACCAAGGTATTGGCCGATGAATGGGCCAGCGTGCAAGCCGAGGAAAACGCCTGGTTTGCCAAGGTCTGGGACAGTCAGCAGGCTTATGAAACACTCTGGAAAGACGCTTCACGTTATCGCAATGTCAAACGCTGAGCGGTACTGACAGCCAACTTGTTTCCCCGCCGGCCAGTCGCCCGTTGCGCTGCCGCCGGGGGGGATTTCTCAGACTTTTTCGCCGTTATTATTCCCTATGCTAATTTTTGTCCGCTTGATTGAGCGAATTACCGGCAGCGTCGGTCTGATTGCCGCCTGGGTAGTCGTGCCGCTGATTGGTGCTACTGTGTACGAAGTCTTTGCCCGTTATGTCCTGAATGCCCCGACCCTGTGGGCGTATGAAGTCGGTTATATGGCGATGGGCACCAATTTTCTGCTGGGTATGGCGCTGACCCTGCGCGAAGGTGCACACATCCGTATCGATGTGCTGTACAGCCACTTCGGCCCGAAAACCAAAGCGCTGGTCAATTTATTTGGCTATACCGTGCTGTTGCTGCCAACCGCCTGCTGGCTGAGTCTGCATTTATGGGACTATGCCTATGGCGCTTATCTGAGCGGCGAAACCAGTGGTGAATCAGCCTGGAATCCGGTCGTATGGCCGTTCCGGCTGGTGTTTTTCAGCGGCTTTCTGCTGCTGGCGGCGCAGGGCATTGTTGAGGTGATTAAAACGCTGTATATCCTGTCCGGTAAGCCTCTGCCGGAGCGTGCCGCATGAACGAATATCTTGCCTTATGGATGTTCCCCACCGTGCTGCTGGCGGTTTTTCTGGGTATCCCGGTTGCCGTTTCGCTGATGGGTGTGGCGCTGTTTTTCGGTCTGGCGACATTTGGCGATGCGGTGATTTTCCAGTTCGTCCAGAAAGTCGACGAAATGGCCTCCAATTTTGTGCTCGCAGCGGTGCCTTTATTTATTTTTATGGGCGCAATGATGGAACGCTCGGGTATTGCGGAACGCTTGTTCGAAGCGATTCATTTATGGACCCGGCGGCTGCCTGGCGGGCTGGCTTTCGGCACCATTGTGATGTGCGTAATCTTCGCGGCCTCGTCAGGCGTGATCGGTGCGACCGAAACCGTGGTCGGTATGCTGGCGATTCCGGTGATGATGAAATACGCCTACAACAAAGGCCTGATCGCCGGCACGATCTGCGCGGGCGGCTCGCTCGGCACGATCATTCCGCCCTCGGTGGTGGTCGTGGTGCTGGGGCCGGTGGCGGATGTATCGGTCGGTGATCTGTTTGTCGGCATGATTTTCCCCGGTCTGATCATGGCCACATCCTATTTGCTGTACATTCTGCTGCGCTGCATGCTCGATCCAACCGCCGGCCCACGCGTGGCACCGGCCGCGGACGATCCGTCGCTGGGGGAAAGGCTGCGCATCACGCTGTTTGCCCTGGTACCGCCGGTGGTGCTGATTTTTACCGTGCTGGGTTCGATCATGCTGGGCTGGGCAGCACCTACCGAAGCGGCGGCCATGGGCGCGCTGGGCTCGGTTATCCTGACCCTGATCTACCGCACATTCAGTTTCAGCGTGCTGAATCAGGCTTTGCTCAGAACCCTGTATGTCACCTGCATGATTCTGCTGATTCTGCTGGCTGGAAATTTATTCTCCGGGGTGTTTATTGCCAGTGGCGGGGTATTTCTGACGGAAGAGCTGATTGCTGCTGCCAACCTGGGGCCGTGGGCCGCGTTGCTGCTGTTTTTGGGGATCTGCTTTATTGCCGGTTTTTTTCTGGACTGGATTTCCATCCTGCTCATTTTTATTCCGGTGTTTATCCCGCTGGTCAAAGGCTTTGGTTTTGATCCGGTCTGGTTCTGTATCTTGTTCCTGATTATTATCCAGACCAGTTATTTAACACCGCCGATGGCCCCCGCCATTTTTTATCTGCGCGGTATCAGCCCACCCGAGATCACGCTGCGGCATATGTTTCGCGGGGTTATGCCGTTCGTGCTGCTGCAGCTGATCACGCTGGCGATTGTGATGCTGTTTCCGGCCACGGTGCTGTGGCTGCCGGCCCAGCTGCTCGGGTTTAATTAACCTGTTAAGTTAATTCTGCTGGCGGGAAGCCAAAGTCCTCGTTAGGCTATAGCCTGTTTTGGCTTCCCGCAGCATTTACCTTTGAATACACCTGATACGGTACCGGCGCCGGCCATTATCCGCGCCGCTTTCTGGATGGTCGGTTCGCTGGCGTCTTTTATTGCGCTGGCGATTGCCGTGCGCGAGCTGGCGCGCGATATGGGGATCTTCGAGATCCTGTTTTTTCGCAGCCTGATCGGAGTGGCGCTGATGACGCCGCTGGTCATCCGTTATCGCAGCCTGCGCAGTCAGCGCCTCGGGCTGCAGTTAACGCGCAATAGCGTGCATTTTATCGGTCAGTATTTATGGGCTTTCGCGGTGACGCTATTACCGCTGGCGGATGTCTTCGCACTCGAATTCACAACCCCGGTCTGGGTCACACTGCTGGCCATGCTGGTGCTGCGTGAGCATCTGACACCGCCCCGTATGATCGCCATCGCAGGCGGTTTTCTCGGTGTTCTGATCATCCTGCGACCGGGTCTGACCGTATTCGATCCGCGTTCGTTGCTGGTGCTGGCGGCGGCGGTAAGCTTCGCCTGCTCGGTGGTGATGGTAAAAATCCTGACCCGGCACGACAGCCCGCTGACAATTATCTTTTATATGGCGTTAATACAAATGCCGATGGCGCTGATTCCGGCGCTGTTCAACTGGGTTACGCCCGAGTGGGCGCATCTGCCCTGGCTGATCGTAGCCGGTATTACCGGTTTCAGCGCCCATTTCACCATGGCGCAGGCTTTGAAAATCGCCGATGCCTCAGTCATCCAGCCAATTGATTTTCTGCGCCTGCCGCTGGTCGCGCTATTGGGTTATATCTTCTACGACGAAGCCCTGGATGCCTGGGTACTGGGCGGCGCGGCTGTGATTTTCTGCGCGAATTATTATGTGCTGCGGCAGGAAAGCCGGCGTTAGGACGCACCTAAACCGCAAACGGCTGCCTGCATGAAGTTCATGCCAATGCAGCCGCAAGTTTGCCGCGAGTTGCTAAGCAACCCATAAATCCATGAATTCATGCACGGGTGTGCTGCTCAGGCGCTCGGCATCGGCGCAGAGTGCCTGAATTTGCCGGCAACGCTTGGCCGGCAAACGGGTGTGCAGGGCATGCTCGAATTTTGCCAGTAATAAAGGAATGCCGTCAGCGCGGCGTTCGCGGTGACCAATCGGTGCATCAATAGACACTTTCTCGCTGCGGCTGCCATCGTTGAAAACGATTTGCAGACTATTGCCAATATAGCGTTTGCCCGGTTCCAGATACTCCTGACTGAAGCGCGGGTTTTCACGCACGGTCATTTTGTCGCGCAACTGGTCAATACGTGGATTTCGGGCAGATTCATCGGTGTAGTCCGCCGCCACCAGATCGCCTTTCAGCAACGCAACAGCCACCATGTACTGCAGGCAGTGATCGCGGTCGGCGTAATTATCCAGCGGTCCGGTTTTATCGATAATGCGCAGCGCGGCCCGTGGGTTTCAAGCTCGATACGTTCGACCTCATCCAGCCGGTTGACAATGACCGGGTGCAACTGCAACGCCGCTTCAACCGCGGTCTGGGCGTGGAACTCAGCCGGATAGGAGATCTTGAACAGGACGTTTTCCATTACATACGTGCCGAAGTCCTGGCTGTAACGCAGAGGTTGTCCTTTGAATAGTACGTCCTGAAAACCCCAGGTTCTGGCGCTCAGGGCAGAGGGATAACCCATTTCGCCGGTCAGTGCGATCAGTGCCAGCCGCACACCGCGTGCTGTCGCATCGCCAGCAGCCCAGGATTTGCGCGCGCCGGTATTCGGGGCATGCCGGTATGTGCGCAGTGCCGAGCCGTCGATCCAGGCCTGGGATACCGCATTGAGCACTTCCTCGCGGCTGCCGCCCAGCAGGGCTGTAACGACTGCTGTAGTGGCGATACGCACCAGCATGACATGATCCAGACCAACCCGGTTAAAGCTGTTTTCCAGCGCCGTTACACCCTGGATTTCATGCGCTTTAATCATCGCTTCCAGAACCTGCTGGATAGTCAGTGGCGCTTTACCCGCACGCAGGTTCTTGCGCGACAGATAATCAGCTGTCGCCAGTATGCCGCCCAGATTGTCCGAAGGGTGGCCCCATTCTGCAGCCAGCCAGCAGTCGTTAAAATCCAGCCAGCGGATCAGGCAGCCGATATTGAAAGCCGCAGTGACCGGGTCAAGTTCAAAAGCGGTGCCGGGCACCCGTGCCCCACCGGGCATGTCGGCACCGGGTACAACCGGGCCCAGCAATTTGGTGCACTCGGGATGGGATAGTGATAACAGGCCGCACGCCAGGGTATCCATTAAACAATAGCGGGCAGTTTCCAGGGCCAGTGCGGATTGTGTGACATCATAATCCAGCACATAGTCGGTGATCGATTGCAGTACCGCATCAAATTCGGGGCGAGCGGCGTCACGATGGTCTTGCATAAAAAGTCTCTTGGTTAATCGTTCGGGTCGTCGGAGGCATAACGTTGTTCCAGGCTGTCGAACAGCGGTTTTTGCACCAGTCGCTGCCGTTCGGAAAACGGGGCAACCAGGCCACTGTCTTCGTCCAGCTGGCCACGGGTCTGCAGTTCTCGCAGAGCGGCTTGCATGCCGACAATCGCGCCCTGCAAGGCAGCATTGGCGTATAACACCAGACCAAACCCCGCCTCGGCCAGTTGCTGTTGCGACATGACCGGCGTTTTGCCGCCAATGACGATATTGGCCACTTGCGGTACGGACAGCAAGCGGGGGATCTGGCGCAGTTGGTCGAAGTTTTCCGGTGCTTCGACGAAGGTCACGTCCGCACCGGCTTCAATATAGCGCCGGGCCCGTTCGATGGCGGCCTCAAAACCTTCCACGGCAATGCCATCCGTGCGCGCGATAATTAATGTATCTGCGCTGTGTCGGGCATCGGTTGCGGCTTTGATTTTACCCAGCATCTCGCCGCTCGGGATCAGTGCCTTGCCGCTGAAATGACCGCAGCGCTTGGGCATGATCTGGTCTTCCAATTGTATGGCATTGGCGCCGGAGCGTTCCAGCACACGCACGCTGTGATAAACATTCAGCGCATTACCAAAACCGGTATCGGCATCGACAATAAGCGGGATGTCGATAGCATCGCGGATGACTGCTGTGTGTTGCGCCAGCTCGTTCAGGCCGATAAAACTCAAATCCGGTACGCTCAGATAGGTATTGGTCAAGCCGGCACCACTCAGGTAAACCGCCTGAAAATTCAAATCGGCAATAATCCGGGCGCTGAGCGCATTGGCTGCACCGGGCACAAGCAGGGCCCGGCGTTCTGCAAGTAAAGTCGTGAGATTGTTCATGTTGACGTTTCGACAGGTGAGTGTACAGCAGACTATATTGCCGGCGTCTCCAGCGGACTGGAGACGCCAGTTAAATCTACCTTAAGCGGATTTGTTTTTTTTGCGGCGACGCAAAACGATGGGTACCACCAGCACCAGTACCGCCAGAATCCAGAGCATGATCGAGATCGGGCTTTCGAACAAAATACTGGCATCACCATTGGTGATAGCCAAGGCCCGACGCAGGTTTTGTTCCATGAGTTCGGCCAGCACAAAACCGAGAATAATCGGCGCTGTGGGAAAATCCAGTTTGCGCATAATATAGCCGACGATGCCGAGCACGACCATCAGGATCAAATCAAACGTACCACTGTGCACGCCGTAGACGCCTACAAAACTGACCGCTGCGATCAAGGGCACCAGAATCGAGTAGGGTATGGCCAGCATGCGGGTGAACAAGCCGATCAGCGGGATGTTCATGATCACCAGAATAATATTGGCGATGAACAGCGAGGCGATCAAACCCCAGACAATTTCGGGTTTTTGTTCGAACAGCAACGGCCCTGGCGTAATGTTATAGAGCGTCAGTGCGCCCAGCATAACGGCTGTTGTGCCGCTACCGGGTACGCCCAGCGTCAGCATGGGTATGAAGGAACCACCTGCTGAGGCGTTATTGGCCGCTTCCGGTGCTGCCACCCCCCGGATATCACCATTGCCGAACGTGCCGTCTTTATCGTTCAGGCGTTTTTCGGTGGTATAGGCAATCGCGCTGGCTACTGTTGCGCCGGCACCCGGTAATACCCCGATGCCAAAGCCCATCAATGCCGAGCGCAGCATGGTAAACACCGTCTGGCCGAATTCCTTGGCGTTGAACAACATCCGGCCCGAGGTTTTCAGGGCAACCTTACCGGCGTGAGTGTGTTCCAGCATGACCAGTATCTCGCTGATCGCGAACAGGCCAATCACCACCACAATAAACTGCACCCCGTCACTTAAATGCACATCGCCAAACGTAAGCCGGTACACCCCGGTACCGGAGTCAATACCGACAGTGGCCAGCGCCAGACCGATGAAACAGCCCAGCAGCGCTTTAACCGGTTTGCCACCCAGCATGCCGCCCAGTGTAGCGATGGCAAATACCATCAGCGCGAAATACTCCGCCGGCCCGAATGATAAAGCCCAGCGGGCCAGAACCGGCGCGAACAGCGCGATGCCAATGGTGGCGACCAGACTGCCGCTGAAAGACGCTATGGCCGAAATCGACAGCGCAATACCGGCGTTACCCTGCTTGGCCATCGGATGGCCGTCCATTGCGGTCATGATTGCGCCGGCATCGCCGGGCACATTGAGCAAAATACTGGAAATACGGCCACCGTATTCACAGCCCATATAGACCGCTGCCAGAAGAATCAGGGCCGACTCGGGCGGTAATTGCAGGGCAAATGCAATCGGCAGCAGAATGGCCACACCGTTGATCGGGCCAAGACCCGGCAACAAGCCCAGCACGGTACCGGTAAAGCAGCCGAACAGTGCCAACAGCAGGTTAACCGGTTGTAAAGCGACCAGAAAGCCCTGGCCCAGAAACCCAAAGGTATCCATGACATTACCTCCAAAATCGGCCGAGCGGCAGTGTTACCTGCAGCAAGCGATCAAAAAACAGATAACCACAGCCGCCGATTAGCACACCTGCGATCAGGCCGCTCCACCAGCGTCCGCCGAACAACAGATTGACGATGAAGACCATAATGGCAGTGGCCAGCGGGAAACCCAATTGCTCGAAATACACTGCATAGCCCAGCAGCACAATGATCAGCACTGCGCCTTTCAGCAAACCACTGAAATCCGGCCAGTGAATATCGTGATCAGGTTTCAGGATCAAGTACAGGCAACACAGTGCCATCAAACCGGCTATCAGGATGGGAAAGGCTTTAGGGCCAACGGGTTCATAGGCGAACGGAACGTCCAATTGCACCATTTGCACTGTGATCAGCGCGCATACAGCCAGCCAGATCAGCGCAAAAATACGATCACTCATGGGTTTTTCTCCCCGGCAAGGGATGATGAAAACAGCGCGATGGAATCACCGCGCTGCATGGCGGGCAGGTTATTGTTGTATCAGGCCGAAATCACTGGCCAGCGTGCGGTAAAAATTAACCCGTTCTTTGACAAACGTGTCCAGCTCGGCACCGGTGAGATTAAACGGAAACAGACCGCGTTCCTGCCGCAGCGGACCGAAGCTTTCGGCAGCCAGCATGGTGTTGAACGTGTCTCTCCACCAGTTGTAATCCTCATCGTTGACCTCGGGGCCGACATAAAAACCGCGAATGATCGGCCAGGTGACATCGTGGCCTTGTTCTTTGGCTGTCGGAACCTGGTCGAAAGGTGCCGGCAGGCGTTCGTCTGACATGACCGCCAGCACGCGCAGTTGACCGCCTTCAAGCATACCCTGAACTTCCGAGATATCACCCGAATAGGCTTGAATATGATTGCCCAGCAATGCGGTCTGGGCTTCACCACCACCCTCGAAGGGCACATAGCGCATGGCTTTGTAATCCACGCCGGCAGCACGGGCAATCAGTACGCTTTTCATCCAGTCCTGGCTGCCAACGGTGCCGCCAGCCCCGAAAACGACAGCGGCAGGATCGACTTTGAGCGCGTCAATCAGTGCATTCAGATCCTGGTACGGGGAGTCGCCACGCACGGCGATCATGCCGTAATCGCTGCCGATGGCGGCCAGCCAACGTACATCGTTTTCGTTGTAACGACCAAATTTGCCTTGCGCCAGATTTAATAAAGAACCACCGGAGAACGCCACAATTGCATTACTGTCGTCGGGGCGCTGGGCGATGATGGTATTGTAGGCTACAGCGCCGATACCACCCGGCATATATGTGACGCGCATCGGGCCGGGCAACAGATCTTGCAAACCCTGTTGGGCCAGTTTGCAGGTTAGATCAAAACCGCCACCCGGCTTGGCCGGTGCGATGCACTCGGGGCGATCTATTTCAGCGTGGCTGACACTGTTCAAAGCCAGACTGGCAGCCAGCGCTGTCATTGTGGCGACCAATAATGCGGGAATTTTCATATAGAGTTGCCTCCTTGTTCTTGCAACATTGTCTTGTGCCGCCCTGCGAGATAGAGAGCGGCAACGTTTATAATGAGCTTGTGATATTTATCCGCCAGACCTTACTGCAGCCTGTGGGACGAGGCAACTATACCTCATGCAGCTGCCCTATGGCTTTAGTAGCAGATATTTAAACCTGATATTTGAAATAAATTGTTATTATTCAGTATCTTGATATTAATTGCTTACGCTCTTTTGTTTCTGTTTACAGCCATCGGACAATACATGCAGCCCAGTAATCTTCTGAAAATTGAAAGCCTGGATCAGGACTGGCAGGACAAGGATACGGTGCTGTTGCACGCCTGCTTTCAGTTGCTTAAAGATTGTGTTGAAAAAGAACAGCTGTTGACCGGGCATATCGACTGGACCGCCGATGCCCGGCATCGCGCGGCGAAAGCCGAGCTACAGGCACTGTATGACTGGTGGCTGCAGCGTGTCGGCAGGGAGGCCGTTTGCGATGCCCTGGACGCGGTATGCTACGAAGAGGATACCGCTATGCTGGTGCGGTTGGTGCAGTTGCGCTGGGCCCTGTGGACGTGAATCTGGACGTGAATCAGCCTGTTGCTCCATGCAGGGCGCGCAGATGGCTGCGATTCAGCTGCGCGATATCGCTGACGCCGAGCAGGATCATATCGCGGCGCAGTTCTTCCTGCAGCAGACTGAGCGCCCGCTCAACACCGGCCTGACCGCCTGCCGCCAGACCATATAAATACGGCCGACCGGCCATACAGGCGGTTGCGCCCAGCGCCAGTGCCTTGATGATGTCTGTGCCACGCCGTACCCCGCCGTCGATAATCACTTCGGCCCGGTCGCCGACTGCCTCGACGATTTCGGGCAGCAGCTCTATGGGGGACGGCACCGAATCCAGCTGACGACCGCCGTGGTTGGAAACGATAATACCCGTGGCACCGGCTTCGACCGCTCGCAGGGCGTCCTGCACACTCAGAATCCCTTTAATGGCGAACGGGCCATTCCATTCCTGGATCATCCATTCGGCATCGGCCCAGGTGACACTGCGGTCGAACTGCGCGCTGACATAGGCCAGCACGGTAGAAACCCCTTCCCCGACCTGGGCCGCTTTGCCGACTACATTGGCGGCCTGGAGCGGTTCGTGCCGCAGCATGTTAAAACACCAGCCTGGATAGCGCATCATATCCAGCAGCATTTTCGCATTGAGCTTGGGTGGCACGGTCAGACCGTTGTACAGATCGCGTTCACGATTACCGGCAATCTGCACATCGACAGTCAGACACAGGGCCTTAAAGCCGGCGCTGCGGGCACGGGCGATAAAATCACGCACAATGCCGCGATCCCGCCAGACATATATCTGAAACCATTTCGGGGCGTTGGTAAGCGCGCCGATTTCTTCAATCGAAACGCTCGACATCGACGACAGCGAATAAATGATCCCGGCGTCGGCGGCAGCCGGGGCGACTGCGCGTTCACCCAGCGGATGAAAGGTTCGGGTCATGCCGGTTGGTGACAGCACCAACGGCATGGAAACCGCTTCGCCCAGCACGCGAGTGGCCAGATTGATCTGTTCGACATCGGTCAGAATTTCCGGCACCAGCTGCCAGCGATTGAAGTCATGCATATTGGCGCGCAGGCTGACTTCGTCTTCAGCACCGCCGTCGATATAGTCGAAAATGGCGCGCGGCAGGCGTTTACGGGCCACGGCGCGCAGGTCAGCGATATTATGGCAGTGGTTCAAGCGTTTCATGGTTGATTTTGTTGTTGGCATCAGGTTGTTTCCGTAGATTGTTTGCGTCCGCGTCGGCCGGTTTCCAGGACCGTGAAAATAGTCAGCAGTGCGAACAGGCCTGCACCCCAGAACACCAGCTTGGGTGCGCCCTGGTCCATGATATAGCCAAACAGGACCGGCGCGATGATGCTGCCGATATTGAACCCGGTCGAGACAAAGCCGAACACTTTACCGGTCTGTCCGGGCGGGGTGACTTTGCGGATCAGCATATCGCGCGAGGGGGCGACCAGACCGGTACAAAAACCTGCCAGCGCGAACAGGACAGCAATCAGCGGCAAAGGCAGCGACAGTATGGCAACGCTCAGCAGGCTCAGACCGATCAGTACGAACATCGAGGCGGCGACCAGATCGTGCCGTTGCACCCGATCTGCCAGCCAGCCGCCGACCAGTACCCCAACCGGCGAAGCAAACAGAAACGCTGACAGCACCACCCCGGCTTCGCTCAGGGAAACCTGATACAGCTCGTGCAATGCCGCCACGCTATAGCCACGCAGCCCGCCACCGGTAAGGGCGATACCGACAAAAAACAATAAACCCATCAGCACCGGTAAACTCAGCAGCAGGCGCATGCCGGTTTGCTGGGTGGCGGATTTGCTATGGGCAGGATGAGGACTGGTGTCCTGTTGCAGCAGGCTGCTGTTAAAGGTCAGCCACAGCGCAGCCAGCAGACCCAGCACACCGCCGACGACTACCCCGCCTTGCCAGCCGATCCAGGCCATCAGGGTCAGGATAGTGACCGGTGCGATGGCATCGCCGAGATGGCCTGACGCAGTATGAATAGAGAACGCCCGCCCCATCCGGGCCGGATTGATCGAGGCGTTGAGAATACTGTAATCAGCCGGGTGATAAACCGCATTAGCCAGCCCGGCCAGCAGCATGCCGCCGACCAGTGCGGTGTAGAACGGCAATGCACCGATCAGAATAAAAGCCAGTCCTTCCAGCGCCAGTCCGGCGATCAAAATTTTGCGCGCGCCGATCCGATCGACCAGAAAACCCATGGGTGCCTGGGTCAGCGCCGAGGTAATACCAAACGCTGACAGGGCCAGGCCCAGCTCGGTGAAACTGACGTTGTACACCTCGCGCAGCAGCGGAAACAGCGGCGGCAGCAGTAGCATGTAAAAGTGACTGAAAAATGGGCAACGCTAATCAGGCCGATAACTTTAGCGTCGTGTTGCGATTTGGAAGGGGTGATAAGCTCACTGGCCTGACGGACATGGCGGTTTAGCCCTGATGTTGATAGTGATCGGTGATCACCTGCGCGACACAGGTGGTCAGTTTGCGGGCACGGGATATGCAAAAATTCATTCGGACCGTGCGCATTGGATTGCAGTCCCAGCACGCCGGTGATCATGAACTGCGCGTCGGGGAATTTCTCGCCCAGCATACCCATGAACGGAATCGTGCCGCCTTCACCCATATGCAAAGCCGGTGCACCGTATACCGTCTGTGAGGCCGTATTCAGTGAGCGTTCCAGCCACGGTGCCAGGGCCGGCGCGTTCCAGCCGGTGGCACCTTCGCTGCCCTCGAAACTCACTTTGGCAGCATAGGGCGGGTCAGCTTCCAGCAGCGTTTTCAGTTGTGCTTTCGCCTGCTCACCATCCACCAGCGGCGGCAGTCGCAGGGAAAGCTTAAGCGCCGTGTAGGGGCGCAGCACATTGCCGGCATTGGCCAGCGGCGGAATGCCTTCAACGCCCGTCACCGACAGGGTAGGCCGCCAGTTGCGATTGAGCAGCAGCTCGACCGGATCATCTGCCATCGGCTGAGCCCCGGCCAGCCAGGGCATGGCCCGATAGACCTCATCACCCAGCAGTTCTGCGACCTGTTCAGTTTGCTGGCGGCGCTGGTCGGGAATAGGGCAATGCAGCCAGTCGGGTTTGAGCTGGCCGCTGGCGCTGTCTTCCAGCCGTTCCAGCGAAGTTTGTCGGGCAATGCGGAAACTGGATGGCACAATGCCGCTGGCATAGCCTGAATGCACGCCTTCGCGCAGGATCTCGACTCGCAGCGTGCCTGCCGCCAGACCGCGCAGTGAGACGGTGGACCAGAGCTGCTGATAATTCCCTGCCCCTGAATCCAGACAGATCACCAGGCTGGGTTTGCCGATGCGCGCCTGCAAGTGATCAATATAAAAAGGCAGATCGTAACTGCCGGATTCTTCGCAGGCTTCGATGATCACCACGCAACGGGCATGCGGCAGCCGCTGCGCCTGTACGGCCATCAGGGCGGTCAGAGAGGCAAACGCGGCATAACCGTCATCAGCGCCGCCGCGACCATACAGTTTGTCGTCTTTGAGCACCGGCTGCCAGGGACCCAGCCCCATCGGCCCAGCCGCTCATTCCGGGTTTGCTTGTCCAGATGGCCGTACAGCAGAATGCAGTCTTCAGTCGCGGAGGCGGACGTACCAGCAGGCTTGTCAGTGCCGGGTATATCCATGAAAATCAGTGGTGTGCGACCTGGCAAGCGGATAATGTCAAGTTGCAGGCCGGGTATAGGACTGTTGCTGACACCAGCGGGATATTTGCTGGACAGCCTCTTCCATATAGCCGTGTTGTTCCCAGTCGGGATCGAAATGCGGTGACTTATTGGGGATTTTTATATAATCGATTAACTGTGGAACAATACTGTCGTTCCAAACCTGATCGCAAAATTTTGTGCAGTGGTGGTGTCCATGACGTTTCCTGAGAATGCTTTTGTGCGTTATTTTACGCTTTGAATGCTGAATGACAGCGCTATCAGCAGGCTTATTCAGGCAGTGCCATCAAATTCAGCAGGGCGTGTTATAGTTGCCCGCCTTTTTTAACTGACCACGGTAGCGAGTGAAACCGGTATGGTAAAACAAACATCTGCCGCCTCGGCATGGGCTAAGCGGCTGGCTTATCTGGGTTTAGTACCCATGATCGGCTGCGTAGCGGGTATCTGGTTGACTCAAAATCCAGTGCTGGTTCCCTTATTTATCTATTTCAGTGCGATTATATTGTCTTTTATGGCGGGCACTTTGTGGGGCGCGCTGATTCCGCTCATCAATCGCACTCCGCAGGCAACGCTGACCCTGTTTCTGACCAATGGTGTGGCACTCAGCGCCTGGGCGGTTTTACTGTTGGACCCATTCACCGCTGCAGTCACCCTTTTTATTGGCTTTGCCCTGATACTGGCTTTTGAGAGTCGCCTGGCCGTGGGCGAGCAGTTTCCCGACTGGTATCACAAACTGCGCCGCCGGCTGACAACTATCGTGCTCGGCCTGAATGTGCTGTACATATTTGCTTTGTTTCGTTAAGGCAGCAGCGGCTGGCGGAGGAATAAAGAAAGACAGTACCAGTAGTCTGCTTAACCCTTAATCCCCGTAAATCGCCTGTTAAGACATCTGCTATCGGTTTCCTGCCCCTGCTGAATAAAGGGGCAGTGCCGTTCTCAAAGTTCATATGTGAACGGATTAATCAATTCTATACCGCAGTCCTGGAAATCTTTGACATTGCGGGTCGCGACAGCGTAATCATGAGCATGTGCAATGGCTGCTATCTGCCCATCGAACGCGCTGAGTGGCCGGCCCATAGCTTTTCTGTGTGCTCTGATCCTGCCGTATAAACGGGCAGATTTGGCATCAAATGCCAGAATACGGGTGTCAAATGCCAGCGTTAAGAATTGCTCGAATCGCTGCTGCAATAAACGTCTGCGTTTACCGTCCGGCAGCATCTGCAAACCATAGCTGATTTCCGCGATGGAAATCGTCGTCATATATAAAGAACGGACATTCTGGGCGTTCAACCAGGCCAGCACGGGCGCGGCGGGCGGCGAGGTCATAAATTCCGAGATGACGTTGGTATCGACGATAATCACCAGGGGTCACTCGGGAAATTCCAGTGGCTCGGGAATTTCGCGTGCGGGCAGAACCAGCTCGTTATCATCATACGCTGGACTGAACAGGCGTACTGCTAAGTCCCCCAGTTTTTCTTCCGGTGCGGCGACAGCTTGTTGCAGGATATGCCTGACCTCGTCCTCGACAGAAACCCCATGTTGTGCCGCCTGGCGGCGTAAGCGCTCTAACAGCTCTTGCGTTGCGACTGAATCGTCCTGTGGAAGCAGGTCAACTGACCCGGGTGCTGCGTCGGCACAGGGCACAATCTGACCGACCAAACGACTGCGGTAGACAACTGTAAAGCGTTCACCTTGCTGCACCCTGTGCAAAACATCGCCGAGCGATTTTCGCAGCTCTCTGGCATTGATAATCTTGTTCAAGACATTGCCCTTATTAATGTTCAACTTAAGTTAAACATTAATGAGCAACTGATTACCTGTCAACAGCGATCCCGGCGACGATTACGCGAATAGCCGCAGCAACCTCATATTCAATCCGCCGGTTCGAACAGTGTATCCAGTAAGTCCGCATCATCGAAATGTCGCCGCCCTACGAAGGCCACTGCATGGCGACCGCGTTCGCGCATGGCACCGGGCTCGGCTACGCCCAGCGGCCACAGCAGCAGGCGTTCAGCCCGCTCGGTGCCGCTGACCAGTCCTTCCGCGTTAAACAGATTGCGGCTTGCACTCTTGCCGTTTGTACTCTTGTCGCTCGGGGTCTGGTATAAGGCGGCGTAATCCAGCAGCTGATAAGTTTGTGTCGTTTCGCTGCTGGTTGCGGTCGCCGCATAAACCCGTTCCAGGTAATGGGTAGTGGAGGCCAGCCGGATAACCAGCTGTTGGCCAGCGTGCAGGATTGGCGCGGTTTGCGCGGCCAGCGGTGGTTCCGGCAGTTGCAGGGCCGTTGCGCGCAGGCGCAGTGCCGGCGTCGGAAAAAACAGATGATAACAACCGCAGGCATGAATGCTGTCATACAGCAAAGGCTGTTGATCCGGTCCCAGCGTGACGCGCCACAGCACCCCGTCCAGTGCGCCACCGAGAATATCAAACCGGCCTTCCAGCGGGCGCTGATCGAACCAGATCAGATAATTCAGCTGCAGCACCGGCTGGCCCTGCCACCAGCTGTAGCTCGGATAATAGAACGTCAGCGCTTTGCTGGTATCTACAGCGGGCACAAGCTGCGTTCCGTCCGGGTTGTGCCAGACAGGACGACCGGGCCGATCATAAGCCGCTGCGACATCGATTTCCCAGATCGGGGCGTGGCGCAGCAATAAAGCCTGTAGCTGTTGTGGGTCAGGGCGCGGGATGCCCAGCTGATCGCGTTTCAGCGGGGCCGATGCTGTCTGTGGCGCCGGTGGGGCTTGTTCCGGTTGATAGCGCAATACCTGTCCCAGTACCGGCAGCTGTTCCAGCGGCAAGGCAAAGCGTTGGCGAAATTCCGCGTGCAGTTTTTTAATGCCGGCGCGCACCGGAATGGAAAACAGGGGGTATAGCCCGACGATGCGCGCTGCCGTGACATAGTCATCGGCAACCACAGCCTGTTGTCGCAGCTGGGCCAGCCGCTCAGGGTGAGCCAGATCGAACTGACGCAAAGTTTGCTGACATTGTGCAAGTGTCTGGTTCAATTGTCCGACGGGGTAGGGCAGGCGCGCGCGCAGAGTATCCGACAGACCGCGCAAAGCAATCTGTCGACTGTCCTGCTCCTGCTGGCCAAGCTGTTGCAACCAGTAGGCGGTAGCGGCCTGGTCAAGTGCCTGCTGGCGGAATTCGGCCAGAAAGCGGTTCACCCGGTAATACGGAAAACCACGGATTGCAGCAGGGCTGGAAGGGCGAGCACCACTGGCTGTCAGTACCCGCTCGGTTTTCTGGTACAGCCGCAGACACTCGGCCTGCGCGCTGTCGGGTTCAGGCAGTGTGGTGCAACCCGCCGCCAGCAGCAGCAGGCAAAGACCTGCCAGTCCCAGGCGGCCTGTGTGCGTGGATGACGTCATGGATAATTATTCAGTGAGTCTGCGGTCAGCGGTTCCGGCATCGCCTGAGCGATGGCTTTCAGGCCGTGAAAAATCAGATCCGGTTCGAGCTGGTATTCCCGTTCCAGATACGGGTGCAGCGCTTCGGCATTACCGCCGGTCAGCACGGCAACGGTCGCGCCGGGGTGGGTTTCCGCCATGGTGTTGGCCATATAGCCGGATACCCGATCCAGCGTGGCGGCAATGGCGTGCACAGCACCACCCCAGATGCAGTCGCGGGTATTACGGCCAAGAAACGTCACATCACCGATATCCTGTTCCTCGATCTGCCGGGTTTGCTGATAGAGTGCTTCATGCATCAGGCGCAGGCCGGGCAGGATGACACCGCCCAGGTGCTGGCCGTCGGCGCGCAGGGCATCGATAGTAGCAGCGGTGCCGCAATCAATGATCACGCTATTGCACTGCTGCAGCTGGCGGCAACCGATCATGGCCATCCAGCGGTCCACGCCCAGCGTATGCGGTTCCTCATAACCATTACTGATACCGAACTGCTGCACTGTCGAGTGTACGAAGCAGGCCTGCATGGCCCAGCGCTGCTGAAACCAGTCGTTCAGGGCATCCCGCACAGCCGGTCCGGCGACATTGGCGATCACGATCTGGCTTGGCCGCCGTAATTTGCCCCAGAGCCGATTGCCCCAGCGTGCGGGTTCGACCTGCCGATGCAGCAGATGGCCGCGTTTGATGACCAGCCCGTCCTGCAGCGCGATCCATTTCAGACGGGTGTTGCCGATATCGACCAGTAGTTTCATAAGCGTCTGAGACTCACTTCGCCGCTGCTGAAAGTGTGTACGCCCTGATCGTCGGCCAGCAGCAGCGCGCCGTGTTGATCAATGCCCTGTACACGGCCGTGTACAGTGTGGTGCGGGGTGTATAACTGAACCTGCTGGCCCGCGTAGCGGTCATATTCGGCCCACAGGGCGGGCAGATCAGGCCAGTGTTGTGCGGCAACCTGCTGATACAGCGGCACAATCTGGTTCAGTAACGCCGCTGCCAGCGTATTGCGTGACACGGTTCGCTGCAGAATCTGCTGTAAATCGGTCCAGGCCTGATTTATCGGAGTGGCAGCAGGCATGGCGACATTCAGACCGATCCCGGCGACCATAGCTGTGCTGTCGGCACTGGCGCTGCATTCCAGCAGAATTCCGGCCAGTTTGCGGTCGTGCCAGAGCACGTCGTTAGGCCATTTCAGACCGATACCCGTCACTCCCAGTTCACGCAGCGCCCAGGCTGTACCGAGCGCAGTCAGTACACTTAAACCCGGCAATTGTGCCGGCTGCTGCGGGAAGCGCCAGAGCAGTGACCAGTACAGATTGGCACCGACCGGGGAGTGCCAGTGCCGCCCGCGTCGCCCGCGGCCACCGGTTTGCTCTTCGGCCAGGCACAGCAGCGGGCCGCGATAATGCTCCCCGCTGGGGTCTGCCATGACCTGCCGTAACAGTTCGGCATTGGTGGAATCGAGACTGGGATAAATCTCGATGCCGGCCAATTGTGCCTGTACCGGGGCCGTCAGCGCAGCCTCAATGAGCGGTCGGGCCAGCGCTTCCGGGGCAGATTGGAGCGGATGCATTACCGGTGGACGGGCTTAGCGCTTGGCTTGCTTGATCCAGCTCGCCAGCCGTTCCAGCCCTTCGTAGATGCGAGGCTCGGCAGTGGCGTAGGAAAAGCGTACATGATGCCCTTCAGTGGGCTCCGGCCGACCGAACTGACTGTCAGCCAGTACCGCAACCTCGGCTTCATGCAGCCAGCGTTTGCGCAATTGTTCGGCGCTTGTGCAACCGGTCATCGTGCACAGCTCGGTGACATTCGGCCAGGCGTAAAAAGCGCCGCCTGGCTTCAGGGCGTGTACGCCTTCCAGCTGATTCAGGCCGTCGACAATAATATCGCGCCGACGGGCGAAGCTTGCCATCATTTGTTCGTGTTCCTGCTGTGGGCCGGTCAAGGCCTCGACCGCCGCCCATTGGGCAATCGAACTGGCGCAGGAATCGGTATTGGTGATCCAGGTGGAAAAATACGGCGCGAGGATTTTATTGGCTGCAAACCCCAGCCGCCAGCCGGTCATGGCATAGCTTTTGGAGGCACCGTCCAGCACGATAGTGCGTTCGGTCATGTCCGGGATCTGGGCAATACTGGCGAATTCGTCGTCGTGCACCATGCGCGAATACACTTCGTCCGAGAAAACCCAGCAGTCGGGGTAATCGCGTAGAATTTCGGCGATGGCCTCCAGCTCGGGCCGGGTCAGGGTGCGGCCGGTGGGATTATGCGGCGAATTCAGAATCAGCAGCCGGGTGTTTTTATTGATTTTGGCGCGCAGAACGTCCAGATCGAAGGTGAACGCTTCGCGCTCGACCAGCGGCAAAGCGACCGGCACAGCGCCACAGGCTTTGATCTGACTTTCATAGATCGGGAAGCCTGGATTCGGGTACAGTACCTCATGCCCTGCACCGTGATCGGTGACAGCCATAATGCTGTACATAATGAAGGGTTTGGCGCCGTTGCTGACGGTGATGTCGTCGGCTGAATACTGCAGCCCGCGCACCCGTTGATGAAACTCGACCACTGCCTGGCGCAGCTCCGGGATACCCGCCGACGGGGTGTAGCCGTGCTGGCCCGTATCAATGGCGCGCTTGGCCGCTTCACAGATATTGGCGGGGGTTTTGAAATCGGGCTGGCCGATAGCGAAGCTGATAATGTCACGGCCCTGGGCCAGTAATTGATTGACTTCAGCCAGTACCAGAAAAGCATGTTCGGTGCCGAGGCTGGCGGTGCGTTGCGATACCGTGGGCATGTTAAATTCTCAATGTCAGTAATGCTCTAAGACTCCGTCCCCGGCGTTATTGCGGGGGAGCGGATACCTTGCCGGGGAGGATTGCAGGGAAGTGAGGTGGCAGCTCGCTTCCTGTTGTAAAGCTGGTCGGAAAGAGGGCAGGTCTGGTGCATTTCGCAAGGCTGGCCCGGTGCACAAGCTCAGGCCGGCGTCCGAGGATATTCAGGAGAGCAAGTGCCATACGGGTTCTCGTTTTTGCTCAGCTTGAATCACATTGCAGCGCCGTCGTAAGCGCCCCGGTTGTTGCCTTTGCTGCCGCCTTTCTTGTTACCGGATTTGCGTTTTGATTTTGCCGCCGGGCCAGTTGTTTCCGAATTAGTCGTTTCCGGGTTAGTCGTTTTTGGGCTGCTGCCAGCCGGCAGCTCAGGCGCCGTTGCTGACGGCATCTGAATGTCATAATCAGCCGGAGAAACAGATTTATAAGACGCCCGCTCATATTCATAAGTATGCGGATAAGGCCGCGTGGCGTCAAAACCGACCTTGCTGCCGAGATAATCCGGGAAGCCGGGATTTAGCCCGTGACCGAAGACATTATCCAGCGTGATAATGCCGCTTTTGGGATTCAGCCGGGTTGCCATCGCCCATTCCACATCGCTGGCGTTGCGAATGTCCACATCATCATCGACCACGGTGACGATTTTCAGCGGCGGAAAAGCCGCAAACGCAGCCAGAATTGCCTGTTTGCTCCAGCCCGCCCGTTTCTGTGCAATCTGCACCACCGCATGATAAAAACCGCAGCCGCCGTGGCTGAAATACACATCTTTCACGCCGGGCACCTGCCGCTGCAGCAACGACAGTACATTCGCCTCGCCCAGCAGGCCGACCGAGTTCCAGACTTCCGCGCCGGAAATAATGGTCTGGAAAACCGGTTCAGCCCGATGATGTATCGCTTTGACATGGACCACCGGGCGGGGCTCGCGGCGGGCGTAATAGCCGGTGACTTCAGCAAATGGACCTTCGTCATCAAGTTCGCCGGGGATCATTTCGCATTCCAGCGCGAACATGGCATTGGCGACCAGTTCCACCGCATTGACCTGACCCGGTACCAGTGCCAGCGCCGAGCCCTGAAACTCGCTGGCAATACCGAGTTCGTCAGTATCCGGCGGGGCCGCCTCGGCCGGCGCAGCAGCAGCAAAATGCAGCCCTGGCCCGACCCCGATATTGATCGTAATGGGCAGGTTCTCGCCGCGCTCCCTGGCTTTATTAAGATACAGTTCCAGATGCCGCCCGGCGTCGATATTGACGTTCAGCGTGTCTTTATTGACCACCATGAAGCGCTGGATAGAGGCATTACGCACGCCGGTGTCGGGGTCACGGGCAATCACCACACCAGCATCGAAATAAGGCCCGCCATCCTGCAGCGCGTGTACTGGTACAGGCAGCTTGCCGAGATCCACCTTGCGTTGTGTTTTTTCCAGTACCGGACCTGTTTTATGCACGACGGGATCGACCGGCCGCTGCTGCCAGTTTTTGATACAGCTCGAGACAAATTGCGGCAGCTGTAATGCCGGTCGGCGCATTAAATCGCCGAGCAGCTCACGCGACCAGTACAGGCCGGTAAACACTGGATAGCGGTGGCCTTTGACCTGTTCAAATAATAGCGCTGCAGGGCCGCCTTCAAAGCGTGCAGCCAGTCCGGCCAGATCGTGTCTGGGATCAACCTCGGACTTGATTCGGATCAAACGGCCCAGGCGTTCCAGCTCATCAATAATCGAAGCCAGATCAGCCAGGTGTTCAAGTTGCGGGTCTGCCATTGTTATCTCCGCCGTTTTGCCTGTTTTTTTGCCCACTGTTCTGCCCGTTATTTTGCCGTTGTTTTGGAAGAGCGCCCATATTAAGCGCAAGCAGCCGCTGTAAACAATATTGCGGCGAGCCGGCCAGGCACTCTGCGCAGAAAATGAGACGTGCAAGGGGCTCTGGATGCTGCTTGGTCCGAGCCGTATGAAAACAGCTTTGTCGGTGGCCCAGAGGGCTGTTCATGGTTGATTTGCACGTCGTCGCGTTCTAATGTGGGCGCAAATATACAAGGTGTAGTAGCGGGCGCGAACGTGGTGCATTTTTCATCTCCAGCAGGAACTAAACAAACCGTTAAACGCATGGCTTATCTGGCTTTGGGCTTTGTTGCACTGGGCCTGGGGATTATTGGCGCTTTTGTACCGCTGATGCCCACCACCTGTTTCATTTTAGCCGCCGCCTGGGCTTTTGCGCGTTCTTCCGATCGCTGGCACCAGGCTTTGCGCAATCATGCCCGCTTTGGCGCTACCGTGCGTGACTGGGAAGATCACCGCTGTATGTCGCGCCGCGCCAAACGGATCGCGATCGGGTCAATTGTACTGACGTTCAGTCTGTCGCTGCTGCTGTGGCGGCAATCGACAGTGCTAACGGTGTTGCTAGTGCTGCTCATGGCGGTGCTGATCGGATATATCTGGACCCGTGCGGAACTTCCCCAGCCGGAAGACTGATCTTCGGACCAGTCCCAGCTTGCGGGCATCCGCTGTCAGGCATATTGATAACGATGCACGATTTGCGTTTTGACCAGCTCGCTGACCGCAGCTTTGAACGCCAGAAAATGCGCAGTTTGCAAATGCTGCTCAAAGGCCTCGGCGTCCTGATATACCTCGTATAAAAAAACCGTATCCGTTTTGTCTTCCGGCACCAGTACGTCGAACTGCAAACAACCAGGCTCATCGTTCAGCGAGGCTTTGGCGTTGCTCAGCATCAGCGGCATGAAGCGCTCCGCTGCGCCACTTTGAAGTTCGAAATCCACGGTAATGACTAATTTGCCCATAACGATTTGAGTTCCTGAGTAGTGTGCATAAGATCAAAAAGCAGACGGTTATGACGCCGATTGCTGGCGTCCAAGTTGCAGGCGGCCGAACTGATCGAACAGTAAAATCAGGCCCAGCAAGCCCAGGGCTATACTCCCGAACAGCCAGCGGGCATCGCGCTCTACCCGAATAAATTCGGCGAAATCACGGTCACGCAGACGCTGTACCAGATGCTGCGGTGTTTCGAGCCGGAGGTAGTGTAGCTGGGTTTTGGCCGCCAGTTCCTGCAGATAGTCTTCACGCAGTGACGACAGGTGTTCAGTGCCGGCGCTGATTCGTTGCTGCAGACTGTCCTGCGCCGTGTCAGTACCCGTTCCGCTGAGCTGCTCCCGGCCGCTGCTGGTGCGTCGACCCAGGCTTACCGTATCGACTTGCAAGACTTCGTCTGCGCGCCAGTAGCCGCTGATTTCACCGGCTTTGTTCAGTTTCGGGATAGGGGTCAGCCCGGTGCCGCCGATGCCAACAATCAGACCGTCGACCTCTCCCGGCACACCTTTATTGAATTTGGGCGGCAGGGCGACATTGATCGGTGGCGCTTCGTGGCCGTCGCTGATAAATACCAGCCGGCTCTGGCTCGGTAGCTGCCGGGCCATGACCAGACCGGAGTACAGCCCTTTGGCGACTTCGCTGCGTGTTTCCCAGGCCATTCGCGGCGAGATCTGCGCCAGCTCGCTGCGCAGTTCGTGCAGATGGGTGCAAACATCGACCGGCAGCATTAATAATAAACTGCGATGGCCGGTAAACAAGCCCAGTCCAGCCTGATTGACACAGGACTGAGACAAGGCCAGCAAGGCCTGATCCACTGCCCGCTTGGCGACATCCAGACGGGATTCCTGACCATTCTCGCCACTGTCACGCACGTTCATGCTCTGGGTGATATCGAGTATGAATACATAGCGATAACTGGCCTGTTGCAGTGGCAGGACCGGCTGGATGAAGGTCAGCGCCAGCAGCAGTGCCGCCAGGCACAGTAACAGCAGCCGCCAGTTGCGCCGCAAAGTGCTGGTAAGTCGTCTTAGCGGCTGACTCATGGCAAAGGCTGTTTAACGCGGCCAGCGCCAACCGCCTGGCTGCTGGGGCCGGGGTTGCGTTGCGGATCGGGTGTGGCCAGCTCGGCCAGCTCGGGTGCTGCGCGCAAGGCCTGTTCGAGATTGTATTTGCTGTCCCAGTGGCCAGCATCGGCGCGCAGGCGCTCGCGATACAGTTCTTTGGCAAGTTCCAGCAGCGGCAGCGCTGTATCGGATTGTTCATTGGTCTGGAGTTGCAAACCGCGCTGCAGATACAGCGTGGCCAGATTATAACGTGCCAGCTGCGTGAGCTGCGATTCAGCACTCGTGATCACTTGTGCGAACGCATGAACTGTCGCCTGGAAATTCCCGGCATCAGCATCGGCGTCAGTATCCGGAGCGCTTTCCTGCTGGGCAAGTGCATAGGCTCCCGCCAGCGCGCCAGAAGCCGAGGGATGCGTGGCGGCTTGGCCAGTTCTGCGTGCTGACAGCCTGATTGTATTGTTGCGCCTGGTACAGCTGCCAGCCGATGACACCGGCCAGTATCAGGCTGAGCAGCACGCCGTCAGCGCGAGCCTGCTTAACCATCGAACGCCAACGCCATCGCTGCACACTCAAACATTGCGCGCTGATCAATACTCCCAGCATGAGCAGCGCAAGTCCATAAAACCAGCCCGATATGTCCTGTCCGGGCGCGGTGTCGAGATAATGAATCGGTAAGGATTGCAGGCGATTAACATCGGCAATGGCCGCTTCCAGCGCCTGCGGATCTTCCGCGGTATAGACCCGGTACGGTACGTCCAGGGTTTCAAAAAACTGATGCAGACTGCGCTCCGGCGCGGCCTGATGGGCTTCCCCGTACAAGCCGGGGCTGTTGCGTGAGCGGATGTAAATCCAGTACAGGGCAGTGCGGTAGCGACTGAAAAGATTCTGCAGCTGAACACGGGTTTCCAGATCCAGCCACGCACCGCCATCGGACACCAGCAGGATAACCCGCGAGCCGGTATAGGGCTGGTCGCGGAAAAATTCCAGCGCCCGTACCAGCCCGACGCCCACATCGGTTTGCGACAACCCGCGGTCGATATTACCGGCACTGATGGCGGCCTGGATGATGTCGGTTTTGTCGGTCAGCGGCAGCACCGGAATCGGATTGGTGCTGAACATCAGCATCGCGATTTTGTCGTTGTGACGTTCAGCAGCGAAGGCCGCCAGCAGATCGCGTGCGACCCGGCCTTTTGCCACCCGTTTGCGGCGCTCGCCGGAAAGACCCGCCCCCCCATCGTTAACAGCCGGGGCGAACGGCTCGTCCATACTGCGGCTGCGATCCAGCAGCAGCACAATCTGTGCCCCGGTGCCGACCTGTTCCTGCGGCTGCGGTGCCAGATAAGGACCGCTCAGGGCGAACAGCAAAGCGGCCATGGCCAGCGTCATCACCGCCCGCAGACAGCGGCCGATCCAGTCCGATATCGGGTCCGGCGGCAGCAGCTCCAGTGAGGAATAGGCCAGTGGTGCAGAACGGCGCAATAAAAACGGCAGCAGCGTCAGTGGCAAGGCCCACAGTAACCAGGGCTGGCTGAAACTCAGCATGGATCAATCACCCGAAGCACTGAATTCACTGTTGCCTGCATCCTTATGTGCTGGGTTGTTATGCTTTGCGTCATCCTGACGCCGTTCGGCAGCGCGTAATTGGCGCGCCAGCGCGGACAGGTCGACGGGCGGCGGCGAGTGATCAGCCGTGAAGAAGCGCTGCTGGGAATAGGCAAAAAACGCGGTAATGGGCTGGCGCAAGACTGCAAAATGCGGCTGTGCGCTGAAAAAATCGTTCAGATTATGACTAAAGACCGTACCTCCGGCAGTGCTATTGAAAGCCCGGTGCAGTGCCCGCAAAGCTGTCTCCGAGTCCGCTGGCTCGCGCCGCAACACACGATAGGCACGGGCAAACGGGCGGTGGCCGCGTTGCAGCCAGGGCAGTAGTGCATAGACCCAGATCAGTCCGAGCAGACCGAGGCCGCCCAGAACTGCCGCCGCACCCAGCCAGCGCCAGTAGGGCGTCACATCGAGCAGCGGTGGTGGCAGCAGTGGCTGGGTGGCGGGTAAACCACTGCTGGCGGGATCGGGTGCGACCTGACGGGCCGCCAGCCGCAGCGGCGGTATTGGAATCTGCCAGTTCATCTGGCCGTTGCTGATTTTAAGCGTGTGCTCGGGCAGCTCAATAAGCTGTTCTGGCTCGTTCAGATTGATCAGCCGGTAGCGCAGCGTGATGCGATAGTGCTGATTATCGCCGCTATCGCCAGACTCAATGCGGTGCTCGATCTGCAGCGGATCGAGTTCCAGCCAGAGATCGACCCGTTCGGCTTGCGGCAGCGAATCCATATCCAGCTGATAGCCGTTACGCAGGGTCAGTATCCAGGTACGCGTTGCGGTATCGCCCAGGGTATAACCGTAGGCTCTCGGTTCTACAAGTTGCAGATCGAAGGACTGGGTCGGACTTTGCGCCCGGCACAGGCTGCTGGTTATCAGCAGCAGCAGGGTCAGGTAATAGCGGTAGGTCTTAGGCATAGAAATAACGGGTCACAGCGTCGGGGTCGAAGCGGTCAAGCACGTATAAAGGTGCCGCATTCCAACGACTAAAGCAGTGTTCGAGTTGTTCCCGGCGGGCCGCGAAGCGCTGTCGGATACGTTCACGCAGGCGGGGCCGCAACAACAGGGTGCGGCGCAGCCCGGTTTCCGGGTCGAGCACGTCCACCAGACCGAACCGGGGCAGGGTGTCGTATTCGGCGCTTTGCCAGAACACTACCGGCACCACCCGATGCTGAGCCAGACTGGCCAGCAATTTGTCGAGCAGAGGCAGCGGCAGATGAAAATCCGAACACAAAAAAATCAGGCCGGGCTGCTGTTTGATCCAGTATTTGGCCGCCAGCAAACCTTCTGCATTGGTACCTTCCGGCTGCCAGTCGCGCAGCTTTTGTACCAGTTGCGTGGCGGCCTGCTTGCTGCGCGTTGAGGGCAGCAGCAAATCCATCCGCGGCTTGGTGTCACAACCGACAAAACCAAACGGGTCACCGCTGCGGTAGGCAGAAAATCCGGCTGCTGCAATAAACTCTGCCAACAGCGCCATCTTGCCGGCAAAACCCATGGAGGCAGAGAGATCAGCCAGCGCGGTTACGGGCACACTGGCCGGTTGGCTATAGGCCCGAAAACGCGGACCGCCGAAGGCATCACGCAAACTGGCGCGGACATCGTAACGGCGTGGATCAGGCTGATCCAGCAAACCCTGATAACCGCGAAACTCCATCCCGCTGCCGAGCGCCCGGCCGCGGTGGGCACCGGGATTCACGCCGCGTGTCATACCCTGCAGACGATAATGGAATTCAGCCGGCATGTGCATCGGGCCTGAGGGGGGATTGGTGCTCATCAGGGCGCGGCAACCTGCTGTAAGATCTGGCCGAGCAGTTCGCCCGCAAGCTCGGCCCGGCGCAATTCATAGACCGGATTGAAAAACACCCGGTGCGCGATGGTCGGAAAAAATACCGTATGGATATCTTCCGGCAATACCGCTGTGCGTCCTTCCAGCCAGGCTGAAACCCGTGCTGCGCGCATCAGATAACTCATCCCGCGCGGGCTGGTGCCGGCCTGAATCAGCTGGGTCAGATCGACCTCTGGCAATTGCACCCCGAAAGCTGCCGGCCGGCGCGTGGCCCGGCACAGATCCAGCGCGTAGTGGCGCAGAGCGTCCGAGGTTTGAATGTCGGTCTGGATTTGCCGCCCGATATCATTGATCTCGTTATAGGCCAGGATCGCTTCCGGAGTTTGTTCGATCAGGCTGTCGACATCGTGAAAACGCGGCGAGAACATGAGTTCTTCTTCGATCGCCGGATCATCTGGCAGGGTGATCAGAATCTCCATCAGGAAACGGTCGCGGGCGGCCGAGGGCAGCTCGAAGGTTTCTTCCCGCTCCACCCGGTTGCGGTCAGCGAATACCAGCAGATGCGGGAAACGATACTCGCGGTTGAACGCGCTGGCGCTGCGTTCGGCCATGACCCGAAGCAGCAGGGAGTGTACCTGCGGGCGGGCGCGGTTGACCTCGTTAAAGAAGAAAATAGACAGATTCTCGGCATGCTGCAGCAGGGGGCCTGGCTCAATGCGCGGCTGCCCGTCGGAATCGATAAAGGTATGATAGATCAGGTCATTTGGCATCAGGTCAATCGTGCCTTCGGCACGACTGTAGGCACCACCCAGGCCTCGCGCCAGTGTGCGCAGCAAGGTGGTTTTACCAACGCCGACATCGCCTTCCAGCAGCGCGTGGCCACGTGCAAAAACCGCTATCAGCAGTAAGCGGATTGCCTGTTGCTGACCGACCACCGTCTGGTTGATCGCCTGCTCAAGGCGCAGGGCCTGATCGCGCCAGTCGCTCAGGACTGGGTCGCTGAAACTCATAATGTCATCTCCTTCGGCGTTATTAATTATTGCTCGTGAGGGTTTCACGAGTATTTTTATAGACGTTTTACATGGGTATTTTTTGTGGCTATTAAACTACACTAGCAGAGATACTGGCAGATAGCG
Source organism: Gammaproteobacteria bacterium (assembly GCA_041396125.1). GTDB lineage: Bacteria > Pseudomonadota > Gammaproteobacteria > Competibacterales > Competibacteraceae > JAWKZG01. The sequence goes on from JAWKZG010000021.1 coordinate 35,931, forward strand.
GGTCCAACCTATGTTGTTACTTGATCGCTTTACTGCAAATGCTCAACAAAAACCGGAACTCCCACTATGTCAAAATATATTGTAGCGTTGCTATGTGTTGTTAGTGTAGTACTCAGTGCCCCGGTACGGGCGGCAGAGCTGCGTGATTTGAACTTTCAGATGTTCGACGCTGCCCGCGAAGGTAATAGCACAGCGGTGCAAGGCTTGCTGGCTCAAGGCGCCAGTATTAACGCCCGCAATCGTTTTGGCAATACGCCTTTACTGCTGGCGATCCGCGCCGGGCAGCGCGAGACAGCGGATATTCTGTTAGCCGCCGGTGCTGATGTGACGATTAACAACCTGAATAATATTTCCACGGTCGCTGCTGCAGCCTATAACCAGGATGCTGCACTGGCGCGCGAACTGATCGAGCGTGGTGCGCCGGTCAATGTCGTCGATAATTCCGGTAAAACAGCGATGGTTTATGCGGCGGCCAATGGTTTAAGTGATGTGGTGGCGCTGTTACTGGAGCGTGGCATCGCAGCCGATGCGCGTTACGGTAATGCCTTGACCGCGCTGATGTGGGCAGCGGGCTACGGCCATGCTGGTACGGTGAGCCTGCTGCTGGTACAGGGGGCAAAACCGGATTTACAGGATGACCGGGGCCGAAGCGCCTTGATGATCGCCGCCGAAAACGGCCATATCGGAACGGTTAAGGTGCTACTGGAAGGGCAAGCCGACAGTACTCTGCAGGATCATGACGGACACACCGCCCAAGCCCTCGCCAGCGCGGCAGGTCACTCGGACAGCGCGGCCTTACTGGCCGGACAGTAACTGCGCCAGATTGTCCAGTTACTCATCGGAATAGGGTGCGATCAGCGAGGATTTATCCGGCGCGTTGGTACTTATAATTTATTGGCGTAATGCGTACGAGCAGAACGGCAATAGGCAAAGTGTATTACGCCGCGTAAAAGTTTACATCTGAATGCATCCTATGATTGCTATTAATAGACAGTCCGGTCAAGTTGGCTAAAAGCTTGATGCTTTTTTTTGACGCCTGTTCAAATGGGTCCCAAGGTAAAAGAGGAATTAAAGCGTAAGAATATCTTCGATAGAACCAACATGCGTATTTGCTAAGGCGTCAATTTTTGCGTATTGCATCGGTACTATGCCGCTACAGACAAGGCAAGAAACGATTTTTGGTTGTTGAATTCCGGTGAATTGACGCAGCTGATCAAGATTCTCTTGAAGCATAGCAACCCGATTCAAGTGCTTTTCCAGACTATCGGGCTTTCCGCCGATATCCTTGCCTTGATAATCGGAAAGCAACGCTGCAATTTCCGAGTAATTTCGAGCCAAGGAAAGGTCCTTACATTCAATCACCAGCACCTCTTTGCGATCTGACCTCCAAGCGATAACATCTATATCCCCAAAATCTCTATCCATTTTACGGCTAAGGAGTTCAGGCAGCCCAATATTTTCTCGTTTTTGCCACCCTGCATTGGATAACAAACGAGCAACATGGGCATTGAAACTATGGCCTTCGCTAGCTTTCCCCCACCACGCGTTTCTCATCTCATCGGACTTGAAGAAAGACTGTTCGAGGCTTCCTCGGTATGCTCCATCAAAAACATAAGCAAATCCCTTCCGTAACGCACCAGGAGCAATGATTAGCAGCGAGTCATCGCTATGATCCACTTGCAAGATAGGACGTGTCACAAAGGATAATCGCCGGCCAAATCGCCAAGGATAGATATCCTTCATCGCAAAACCTTTGGGTGGTTTATCCCAGCGTTGGCGCGGGAGGAGTGAAAATTGGTCTAAAAATCTTTCAGCAGTATTTTTAGATACTTGATCAGAGCAAACGCATGAGAAATATTCACTCTGAGAAATACTCAAGATTGCCGTATGATCTGCGATTCCTTTATCTTCCAAAGCACCAATAATATGACGCGCTTCATCTAAATCAAAGCCCATTTCCTTTTTCCAAATGTTCCAAAATTCATCGCTAATTATTCCTTTAGTTGTAGTAATTGCCTCAGGGTCATCGTAATTTTTCTTTTGCAGAGGTGCACTGGCGATGAATTTATCACCTATTGCGCGGGACAACATAGGTTGTACAACCAGCTGTCCAAAATCATCCCTAAATAAGATATCGCCCAAAGGGGAGATTTTTAATTCAGGTGCTAACGCGTTGTAATAGATTGCATCCGAGAGTCCACCGATCCGTATAACTAGAGAAGCACGGGCAAGCAACTTACTTAATTCAATATCTGAAATTTGTATGCCCTCTTCGTGAGGGCATATGCACAAAGCTATTTCTATTAATGCACGGCTAGGGACTCCAGCACCGGAAAAATTAGAAAGTTGCTCTACACATCGATAGATTGCGTCATCATCATGATTATGCAGACCGATGAGAGCGGCTGATGTTCGTTCCCAATGATCATGCTCAGCATTCGCTTTCTCGCTATTAGCAATAAGTCTTTTGACTGTTGTGATTCGCTCAAAAGATGCCAGGGTCGTGCGAATTTCCGATAGTAAGACTTCTACGACCTTATTGAGAAATTGCGTACAGGCTTCCCGCCCTTCGATCTTGTTTTCCTTACCTCTATCAAGAATACGCCAACCTAAACCGATTTTCGCAGCTGCATCATCGATTGGATCAATCGTGATCAACTTTTTAGGTAGAGTGTCTCGTACATAGTGGGTGAAGTCCTGTGCGTGGAATATATGAAAACTGCGAGCTTCCTTGTTTAGAACAACACGTTGTGTTATCGCCTCAGCTTCTTTATCGATGTTTTTTATATGTAGAAGATGCAGAAAAGCACGCACCACATTAAAAACAAATAACCGCTCGGCGATATTCTCCGCAATCGCAAAACCGCGTAGGAATCCCTTCTGGAATATAGCCTTACATGCATTCGGCTCCCCATGCTCGCCGATCAAACAGTACGATATCAGCTCTTCGGTACTGGGTTTCAGTTGTGGTTCTTTAGACGGATCGGTGTCGTGAAACTCAATATATACTTTTAAAGGCGCAGTCCTTTTGAAGCTTTCCTTAAGCTCATCAAGGACATTACCAATACGATGCAGCCATTCATTCGCCATTTCCCAAAGCCGATACTCTGTATTATGACTGGTAAGCTCAGGCACAATAAGCGATACCCAAAGCTGGAACACACCCTCGTAAACCGAAGTAAGCACACCGTTTCGAACGTGATCCATCGAAGCATAAACACGGCGTTCGCTGGCGCTATGGAAAATCGGATTAGGCGATACATGCTGGACGTCATGCCATGTTCCGATATTATCAAGTGTGCGATGGCGATCATAGCCAAGATCAGAATCGGCTCGCACCTCTCGCAGTAAATTAGTCGGTAGGGGAAGCCTCAAAGGTTTTTCGGGCGAAATCTCGCCTTCGGGAAGTTGCGCGTGAGGCACGAAGTGGCCGTCATTACTTCGTATCCAACCGATAAGATTGAGGATACCGTTAGGGTTAATAATATGGATGCCCGCTCTTTCGATAGTTTCCAATCCGTCCTGAATTCGCCAAAAATAGCTGGGGCTCATATCGCCTAAATAGCTTATTCGAATGAGATCGGCGACAGACATGCTTTGGCAACGCCATTTGGGATGATCTACCTGAATGCCCTGAATTTCATATCCCTTACCCCAGCCACAGCCTACAATACAAAACAAACCTTCTTTAAAATCGGACCGCGCTGTGAATTTCTTCTGAATATTATTAATGGACGCTTGCAGCACTTCTGTGAAAGTGCCGTCATCTTGGTAGATACTTTTAAAGCCACTATCGCCATGCACTTCTACAGAGGCCAGAAAGAGATGGTAGGAAATAAAGTATCCCTGATCGACCTCAAACACGAAATTTGACCACCGATGCCTGCCAACTTTTTGCCATCGTACAGGGGCACGCATTGGCCCACCAAGCAAAGGCGTTTCTGAAAATAATTCAGCGTAATGCCTTGCCAACATACTATCGAAGGCATCGATCAAATTCCCATTGATAATAGTCGCAATTGCATAATCACGTACAGCGACTGACAGTGCAGAAGGAAGCGCAACAGTAAGATGAGATTTAGAAAAAACTATCAGTGGATGGCGATCCAAGTCACTGGCCCCAATTTGTTGTTTAGCCAGATTTTTCATCATCCTTGGGTAAAAAATAAATGGATCGATATCGGCAGGAGAGACTCCCTTCTCATCGAGTTCTTTAAATGTTATTTTGACTTTTGAAGCTAAGTTATTAAATTTAAGGTTTTTTAGGGGATGCAGTGTGTCATGATACTCATCTGAGCCAAGCTGATAGCGTTGCAAACCTGCTTTCTGGCAGATGATTTCAGAGATAATAAGAAGCGCTCGAAAACTTCTTTTAATCTGTCCAAATTCTCCATCATCAGGCATCGTCGAAATAACATCTAAGACCCGCTGCGTATAGAAACCAGCTGCTTCCCAAACCCCCTCCAAAAGACGGTAATTGCCATTACAGTCATGCACAAGCGATACAAAAACGTCTTCTGCTGGGTCTTCACCTGCCACGCACCGTGACTTTCCAATTAGGGAAAACCAGCGTATTGCTTGGCCAAAATTTGGCTTTTTCCGTCCCTTGCAAAAAACTACGGCTAAAGCAACTAATATCTCCAGCCGAATACATTGTGATTGATATTCTGGGATCGTCAGAAGGCTCGCTAGAAGCGGGATGGCTGTCCTCGGATCATAGGAAGAAAGATCTCGTATGAGCGCCTTATTGTCATCTGCAATCTCCTGGATGGAGACAGACAGCGATGCCCACCGCATTCCTTCGGCAATTAGCGACTCAACTTCTTCAAGATTATTTAAGTGGTCGTCATGCAATGATGTCTCCTTATCCTGCTTCAGTTGCGCATCGAATAGGAAGAATAGACATTATTCAAAAGTGAAAATTTGACGCTAAAAAAATATCAAAATCAATACTAACGTGCTTGCATTTAAACAGAATACGTCCTTTGCGGCAGTAGTAAGGTATCCAATTTATACAAAAATTTGTATGATTTTGTTATGGACGATATACAGCCCCTTGAGTTTCGTGGAACTTCGCTGGAAGATTTACGTACCTTTCCTATCTCAGCCAGGCGGGATAGCTGGATATCAACTTGATATGGTGCAACGCGGCGGCGAGCCGAACGACTGGAGGCCCATGGCAACGATTGGGAAAGGAGTGCGAGAAATTCGGATTCGAGACGCGAGTGGGGCGTTTCGAGTCATCTATATCGCCAAGTTCGCCGATGCTGTCTATATTCTGCATTGCTTTCAGAAAAAAACGCAGAAAACCAGCCGCAAGGATCTGAACGTGGTAACCGTTCAGCCCCTAACAGGGCTGAGCCGTTTTCACCTCAGGCAATGGTAATCGCACGGTGATGGGATCACCGCGAATGCCTTCACGACAAATCTGTCGAAGTAGCTCAAAGGTATTCAGACCCAAACGCTCGGCGGTGGCGGTCACGGATAATATGCGTTCACGAAATCGCATCCCGCGAACCGACTGGGTAAAGAAACTGGTCTTGCGCCAAATGACATAAGGCCGCAACGCTTGCTCGGCGAGGTTGTTCGTCAGCGGTATCGTGGGATCGTTGAGAAACGTCCACAACAGGGCTTCTTGCTGCAGCAGGGCCTGACATTGGTGTTGGGTTTTAGGTAAGTGCGAATACTCACCGCCTTGCTGCAGGTGCTGGCGCAGAGTGTGCCGCAACCGTTGCAGTCGGCGCTGATAGCCGCGCGTGCTTAAATACCCGCGCTGACGGTGATGTACGACCCGAATCACGAGGCGGGCAAGCCGTACCAGACGCTGGCCCAAGACGCCCGCCATGCCGTGACGACGGGCGATCTGTTCCAGATTGCGGATGACGTGTGCCCAGCATAATTGACGGTTCGAATAGTCATGGTAAGCCGCATAGCGATCCGTGTTTAATACGCCCTGATAATCGCCCAACAGCTCACGTGCAGCCAGCTTGCCGCGGCCCGGATGAATCCGAAAATAAGCCGCTTTAGCCTGGCACATCGTCCACAGCCAGAAGCGGCTACTGTGATGGTAATGCACGGTTTCATCAGCGTGCAGCTGAGGTTGCTGACGCAGCCACGTACCGATCTGCTCATACGGTGCCGCTAACCACTCACTCACCGGTTGTTGCGCAGCACTCAGCGCACCCAGGCTGAAATCCACGTGCCAGCGACTGTGCAAATACCGTTGCAACTGGCGTAGACTCAACCGATAGTGGCTGTTCAATAACGCAATTTCCGCCCGCAAACCAGCACCCATTTGACCTCTAGCCACCGCTGCAGGTAAGTGGCCGCGATGACGCCGGCCACACCGACAACACACCCCCGCATACACTTGATGCTCGGTCACCTGCGCCCGCAACAGCGGCAGGTCAAAAACCTGATGCCGATGGACCGGTTTCCCAGCCAACTCAATCTCACCACCACAGTCGCAACGACTCGGTGGCTCGTAACGCGTCACCTCATCGACCGTCTCGACCCGCGCTCGATAGTATCCCTTATGACCGACTTGCCCGCCTTTGGCGCGGCCACTGCGTTTTTTCCCACCCCGCTCTGCCCGCGCCTTGGCATCGTCACTGGACGGCGGCCTCGAACTGGTGCGCGAGTTCGCCGCGTCTCGGCTCTCCAGTTGTTCAATCCGCTTCGCTTGAGCCGCCACCAGCGCCCACAGCTGCTCGATCAGGGCTTGCGCTTCGGCGCTGATACCTTCAAATTGGGGCGCAGGCTGGTTCAGGTCCAGATCGTTCATACGCTCAGACTGCCTCAGCTGATCTCATTTTTCAATATGCAGTCAATACAGGGACTGAACGGTTACTGAACGTGGCTATACAGCGTTTCCAACGTCTTAAACCGCCGGAACAGATTGGCGCTGGCCAACGGCTCCTCTTTGACCGGATTGCCGGTCAACAAGTAATCCACGGTGGTACCGAGTGCTTCGGCCAGCTTAATCAGCGTTTTCGCTGGGGGTATGTGTTGTCCGCCCTCGTACTTGTTCAGTAACTGGAACCGAATACCAATCCGGTTGGCCAGTTCCTTCTGTGTCCAGTGAAAATGTTTACGCATTTCTTTGACCCGTGAGCCAAAGGCTTTGCGGAAACCGAGTCCTGCATAAGCATCTGTAACCTGTCGTGCATCGTGCCTTGTTCTCTAAACGTGAAAGCCAGAGTTGCGTATTACGGTTATGATATACCCGTATCACGGTTATAAGTAAACCGTATTAAGGCTACCATATGCCTTTGACCGGGCTTTGGAGGAAATCGCCTATGGCCTCTATTCCAGACACCGAACTCGATCGCCTCAAGCACGATATTTCCCTGGTGTATTTGGTGGAGACCTCTGGTATCGAGCTGAAGAAGCACGGCAAGGGCTATCTGAATCCCTGTCCGTTTAACGCCGACAAGGAACCGTCCTTGGTCATCAGCGCCGGTAGGGTGCCAATAAGCGTAGCGCATTGCGCCATATGAGATTTGAAACTCCGTGCATGACGGGATGCGCCGAATGCTCAAGGGACAGCGAAACGCTGGGATTTCGCTTCGCTTCATCACCAGCCTACCTAACTCGGCCTACGCGGGCTGAGCAACCGCATGCGAAAATCATACAGCGTCGATTGGGCAAAGATCGCCTCGTCGCCACCTAAGCAACCCAACACCAATTGCCAGCGTTTGAGTCTACCGTCAACTCCACCGCCTCCTGATCGCCCACCCCTGTATAGGCCTGCAGCAGCGTCACCATCGCCATCCGCGCCGGCGCCACCGGCGGCGCCCGCGCCCGTCTGGCGGTACATCCGAGCAGCTCTTGTTGAAACCTCGTCAAACGCCCGTTGACGGTCCCGAAGAAACACAAACAGCTTGCGCCCTTCGCCGCCGGGCCGCCACCCGTTGTTCAGCGACCGTTAACGCCTCGGGAACAAACCACAATAAACTCTCGTTCGTGTTTGACATCGCCGTTCTCTTCGGTATGGACTCAATAAGTCCGCTACTCTAAATCACGGCGAACCGATCCGAAACAGGCTTAGCTCATACTCGCTATCAAACCGATCAGCGCTCTAGGGCACCCAAGACCACACAATCGAACGCATATACGTGATTTTCACACACAAGTAGAAGCACGGCTAAAGACTGTTGTAGAAAGAATGCAGGGTGTTGGTTATGGTAAAAAAGCTATTCGAAGCGCTTTAAGAAAAGAACTCAGAAAAATTGGGAGAGAAGTAACCAAATAGGGTGAGAAAAATGAAGATTCCGTCAGAAAATGATTTAGTAATTTCCATTGAAAAGGCAGTTCAGAATGCTGTTGTTTCATTATTTCAAGAGTATCCAGAGCATTTTTACTACTGCTCACTCATTACTGATGGAGAAGCACACGCACCTATATTGTCTGCTTGGTCTTTGAAGCGCTGAAAAATAGACTAGAACAGGAAGAAAACCCTGATCAAGCTAGATTGGAACTAAAGTGGTCCTATGCTGATTCTCCTTATTGTGGATATGGAGAAAAATATTTTGATGATGTGGATAAGTTGTTTTCAGAACGGCCTTTAACTGGCTCAGCAATGCCATTTTATAAATGGGATGGGGAGTATCAGCTAACTTACGTGCTATGGAAAAGGCGATGAGTAAATTGGATCAGCGGGAATTTTTGGCAAAGGACAAGTAAGAAATGGAATTGTGATAAATGAAGTAATGCCGCCTGATTACAGTAACACCGAAAGAGCTTTTCGTTTAAATCCCTGAAGATTTCCGAATGGCTACGAAGCCTCTGAGGAAAAATAAAACCCTGGTAAGGTGGTCACTCGATGTTCATGCAGCAAATCAAACTTCCTCACACTCAAACGACGCGTAAGGCGCATCCGGCAACGCACACAAAAACGCGTAAGGCGTATCCGGTAGGGTGCCAATAAGCGTAGCGCATTGCGCCATTTGAGATTTTAAACTCGGCGCATAATGAAATGCGCCGAATGCTCGCGGGACAGCTTGCCTTACTGGCCGGACAGTAGCTGCGCCAGACCGTCCAGTTCCTCATCGGAATAGGCTTCCATCAGCGAGGATTTATCCGGTGCATTGGTGCGCACGCGGTTTTTATAATCCAGCAGAGTCTGCCGTAAATAGCTGTAGTTCTGATTTGCCAGACGTGCGACCCCGCTGGTGCCTTCATAACCACCCAGATGACATTGCACGCATTGACCGGCGGCGGCGGCCCGTTCGCCCAGTTCGACCAGATCGGTGCCGCCTTGCTCATTGCTGCGTGGCCAGTCCTGTTCGGAGAAATACTTGGCGATGCTGAGCATTTCGGCTTTTTCCAACCCGGCCGCGATCGGGTTCATAACCGCATTTTTGCGCGCACCGGATTTCAGGTCTTTTAACTGCACATATAAATAATATTGATGCTGGCCGGCCAGAATAGGGTAAGTATTTTGTATGGGTGCTGCGCCTTTTTCACCATGACAGGCGACACAGGTTTGCAGTTTATCGCGCACAGCGGCGTATTCATCATCTTGCGCCCAGGCCTGTGGCAGGCAAAACAGGGACAGACTTAACAATATCAGGCTTTTTTTTGCGTTTTTCATAGAAGGATAGGTAAACCGGTAAAAAAAGCCGCCAATCCAGGGATCAGCGGCTCGGGTTGAGCGGAAAGATTGGCTTAGTCAGCCAGCGAGAACACCATCAGGTTATTGCCGCGCTTGTAATTCAGCTGGGTATTGCCACCCGCCGCAACGGCAATATATTGCGTGCCATTGACTGTGTATGTGATCGGTGGTGCATTGACGCCCGCGCCGCACTGGAATTGCCATAATAAGGCGCCGCTGCTGGAATCATAGGCTTTAAACAGACCATTGCCTTCGCCAGTGAAGACCAAACCACCCGCTGTTGCCATGATGCCGCCGATCATCGGTTGCTGGGTTTTGACCTGCCAGCTGATGCTGCCGGTGTGGTAATCGACAGCGGTCACATTACCCCATTGCTGTTCCGATGAAATCACCTTGAAGGCACCGCCCAGCCACAGCTTGCCGCCCGGATAGGGGGTGCTTTCGACATGGTAGGTCATCGGCTGGTGCAGATTGATGGCATAAGCCAGACCCTGCGATTCGTCGATGGTCATGGGCGACCACTCGACCCCGCCGTTCGCGCCCGGCAGCATGCGTGCGCCTTCTTTGGTAGGCAGCGTCCACATATCTTCCTGTGGCACCATGGCTTCCGAGAAGCGGATCAGGCTGCAATCGTCCGCATCGTGCACGTAGACGTGACCGGATTTGCCACCGTGCAGCACCGCTTTAACCAACTCGCCGTCGTCGGTCATGGCTTCGGTCAGAATGGGCGGGCTGACCGCGTCCAGATCCCAGACATCGTGCGCAATATATTGAAAATGGCATTTATACGCGCCGGTTTCGAGATCGACCGCGACCAGAGAATCGGTGTATAAATTATCGCCGGGGCGGAGCGAACCATCCAGATCCGGCGAGGGATTGCCGACCACAAAGTAAGCGGTGTTGGTGGCCCGGTCGACCGCCATGTTCTGCCAGACGCCGCCGCCGAGGGTTTGGTAAAAATCACCGCCCATCTCAGCCAGGGCTTTTTTCTCGGCCTCGATGTCGCGCAGCATATCGCGCCCGGTGGCGTCATGTGTGGCCCAGACGCCTTCATGGCCTTGTTCCGGAATACTGTGAAAAGTCCAGACCAGCTCACCGGTGTCCACATCGAACGCTTTGACGAAGCCCCGAATACCGTATTCGCCGCCGTTGGTGCCGATTAGCACTTTATTATCGACGATAGTGGGTGCCATGGTTTCGCTGTAGCCCAGTTCGGGGTCGGCGATTTGGGTTTCCCACAAGACCTTGCCGGTTTTGGCATCCAGCGCGACCAGTTTGGCATCCAGCGTGCCCATGAAGACCTTGTCGCCATATGGAAATACACCGCGGTTATTAGGGCCGCAGCAATAGGTCGTGATCGGCCCCATCTTGTGCTTGTAGTGCCACAGTTGCTGACCGGTGGTGGCGTCCAGCGCGTGCACATGGTTGAACGAGGTCGTGATGAACATGCGTCCGTTCACCACAATCGGCGTGGTCTCGAATGATTCGACAATTTCGGTCTGGAAAATAAAGGCCGGGCGCAGTTTGCTGACATTACCGCGATTGATCTGGCTGGCATTGGAATAACGAGTCTGGCGGTAATTGCCGTTGGTGTGCAGCCAGTTATTGGAATCGCCTTCGGCACGATCCAGCATGTCTTGCGTGACGCTGTACATATCGCCGAACAGCGTGCCGGCGGATACTTCCTCCTGCGCAACAGCTGACGATGCCCACAAACTGCTGCTTAACACAGCCAGCAGGCACATAGGATTTGAGCGCATACTCCGCATGGGAGCCTCCTTAGGATAGATAATGTTATTGTGATCTGAATAATGCGTTTGACGCCTTTTGAGCGTAGACAAGAATTGCTGAATACGCAAGCTAAGAACCTGTTTTAAAAACAGCTTGTAATGCCCATTTGCTTTAAGAGCATGGAAATTGCCGTGTACATAAGCGTCAGTATGCTGAAATGCATTGATTTCAGCGGATGCGGTGAAATAGTATCTTTACCTGAATCCATGCATTGAAGAGTGTGAGCGATGGCAAATGAGGGTGCCGGTGAATGTGCCGACGGGGCAAAAATCGCACTGATTACGGGCGGGGCGATGGGTATTGGCGCGGCGGTTGCCGAGCATCTGGCACGGCAGGGCTTGACCGTATTATTGGGCGACATCGATAAAGCCGCCGCTACACAGACCGTCGACAGTCTGAGCGAGCAAGGCTATTCCGCGCAGGCTTTCGAGATCGACGTCAGCGATCCCGCCAGTATCGCTTCCTGCTTCGAGCATATCAGCGATACGTTTGGGCGTTGCGATGTGCTGGTCAACTGTGCCGGCGTAGCCAAAGTGTTTCCTTTTCTGGAGTTTCCGCTCGACAACTGGACGACGACCATGGCTGTCAACGTCACCGGGACAATGCTGTGTGGTCAGCATGCTGCTCGCATGATGGTGCCGCACGGCTGGGGACGGATTGTCAATATCGCCTCGGTTGCCGGCCTGCGGGCGGTGGGTACGGGCCGCACCGCTTACGGTACGTCAAAGGCGGCGGTTATCGGTCTGACCCGTCAGATGGCTGTTGAACTGGCCGAGTATGGCATCACGGTCAATGCAGTTGCACCGGGGCCGGTTGATACACCAATGACGCGCGTTTTGCATACTGACACCTTCCGCCGCGACTACGCCAGCGCAATCCCGCTGAATCGCTACGGCAGCACCGATGAGATCGCTGCGGCTGTTGGCTTTCTGGCCTCGGCTGAGGCGTCCTATTTGACCGGAGTGACACTGCCCGTAGATGGCGGTTTTATGGCCTCCGGAGCCAGGAATATTTAATGTTGAGCGAAGACATACCCCCATTACAGCGCCAGGCCGGCACGGACCGGATACGCGCGCAATATCTGCTTGAAAGCGTCGTCCCTCTGAGCCGGGCCGCGGAAGTGATTGCGGGCGAGCAGTCATGCGGTACGTTTACCAAGCTCGCACAGGAGACAGACGAACTGAAGGCACGCTGCGGTGCCCGAATCGAGTCGATCGTGCCGCTGGATGAAGTGGCAACACCCAGCCTGCCAGTTGCTGGCGGGGCTGGTGGAGTCGCTCAGCGCGGTGTGGTGGAAATCTCCTGGGGGCTGGATAATTTCGGCCCCTCGCTGCCCAATCTGATGGCTACTGTCGCCGGCAATTTATTCGAATTGCGGGAAGTGACCGGTCTGCGCTTGCTGGACATTGATCTGCCGAATGTTTTTGCAGAACGTACCTGCCGCCCCAGTTCGGGATCGAGGGAACGCTGCGACTGGCAGGGCTGGACAAGGGGCCGCTGATCGGCACCATCATCAAGCCCAGTGTCGGGTTGTCGCCTGAGCAGACTGCTGCCAATGTGCAAACGCTGTGTGATGCCGGGATCGATTTCATCAAGGACGACGAGTTGCAATCCGACGGTGCGCACTGTCCGTTCGACGAGCGGGTCAGCGCAGTCATGCGGGTTATCAATGCACATGCCGAGCGGGCTGGCCGCAAAGTGATGTACGCGTTTAATATTACTGGCGATTTCGATCAGATGCGCCGTCGCCACGATACCGTGCTGGCACACGGCGGAACATGCATCATGGTCAGTTTAAACAGTACGGGACCGGTCGTGACGCACGCCCTCAGAACCTTTTCCGAGCTGCCAATCCACGGTCACCGCAATGGCTGGGGTTATCTCTCGCGTCACCCGGCGCTGGGTTTCGAGTACACCGCCTGGCAGAAATTCTGGCGTCTCGCCGGAGTCGATCATTTGCATGTCAATGGTTTGCGCAACAAGTTCTCCGAGTCCGACGAGTCGGTTATAAAGTCGGCCCGCGCCTGTCTGACGCCGATGTTCGATGCGCCTCATCCCGGTTTTGAAGTGCTGCCGGTTTTTTCGTCCGGGCAGTGGGCCGAGCAAGCCTTCGACACCTTTGCACAATTGCGCAGCACCAATCTGATCTATGCTGCGGGCGGTGGCATTGTCGCCCATCCCGGCGGCAGCGCGGCGGGTGTCGAGAGCCTGCGGAACGCCTGGCAAGCCGCCGAGGATGGCCTTGATCTGCAGCAGGCTTGCCGTGCCTATCCCGCAGTGGCCCAGGCCGTGGAGTTTTTTGGCCGATGACAGCACTGCCATCCCAGCCCTTGCTGGCTTTCTATGGAGACGACTTCACCGGCTCGACAGACGCAATGGAGGTGCTCGCAACGCATCACCTCGACACGTTGTTATTTCTGCGTGTGCCCACCTCAGCAGAAATTGACACGGCGCGCGAGCGGTTTGCAGCGGTCGGTATTGCCGGCATCAGCCGTGCCAAAAACGTACCCTGGATGGATACCCATCTGCCAGCGGTTTACGACGCCTTGCAGCGTGTTGGTGCGGCGATCTGTCATTACAAAGTCTGCTCTACCTTTGATTCATCGCCGACGGTCGGCACTATCGGGCATGCGCTGCAGCTGGGCCGCGCCGCGTTCGATATGCAGACCGCGGTACCGATTGTCGTCGGTGCTCCCCGCATGCGGCGCTATACGTTTTTCGGACAGTTGTTCGCGGCGGCTGGCACTGACACGTTTCGGATCGACCGTCATCCCACCATGTCGGTGCATCCGGTGACGCCTATGGACGAGGCCGATCTACGCGTTCATTTATCCCGTCAAGCGCCCCTGCGCATCGGGCTGATGGATATTGCGACCCAGCAGCGGCCAGACTGCCCGCAAAAGCTGACGCAGGAACTGGCGAGCAATGATGCCGTGCTGTTCGACGTGATGGATGCTGCATCGCAGGCCCGCGTTGGTGAAATGGTCTGGTCGATGGCTCAGAATTATGCCCAGTCGTCTGGTGCCGGTCCGCTGTTCTGCGTGGGTTCGTCCGGGCTGGAGTACGCTTTGGTGTCGCACTGGTCGCAGCTCTGGCCACAGACTGTGCGAGCGATTGCGCCGACGGCGCCGCCGGTTGAGCGTATTATCGTGATGTCCGGCAGCTGCTCGCCTGTCACTGCCGGGCAGATCAGAAGCGCCTGTGCCGATGGTTTCGCCGATATCCGGATTGATACGCCCGCGCTGCTCGACGAGGCAAGCCGGGCGGCGGAATTTGCGCGGCTGAGAGGGGCAGCCAGCGAGGCTCTGGTACGGGGTGAAAGCCCGCTGATCTACTCGGCCTGTGGCCCGGATGATCCGGCGATACAAAAGCTGCAAATATTTATTCATGAGCGCAATCTGGACCCACGCGCGACGCTGGCACTGCTCGGTCGTCTGCAGGGCGAGTTGCTGCGCCAGCTGCTGGACAGTAGCGATGTGCGACGGGTGGTTATTGCCGGCGGCGATACGTCAGGCGAGGTCATGCAGGCACTCGATCTGGTCGCTTTGCAGCTGAAGGCGTGCCTGTTTCCCGGTGCGCCCTTATGCCAGGGCTATACGGCGCTGGATGCCGAACCGGTTGTGGAGATCGCACTCAAAGGCGGGCAAATGGGCGAAGCAGACTATTTTCAAGCGGCCCGGCGCGGCTGCCCGTAGCCGGGGTTTGGTATAATTATCGCGCAAGAGCAGACACCGTCGGGTGTCGTCAGCGATTAATTTTGCATTCAATAACACTAATTCAACACCACTAAAAGAGAAAACGCTATGCGTAAAAACCGTTTGCGGCAACTGCTAAATGCCGACCAGCCATCACTTGGCACTCATCTGCACAGTTCCTGGCCATCAATTATCGAATTGGTCGGTCATTCGGGCATGTTCGACTATATCGAATTTGTCGCCGAGTATGCCCCTTACGATCTGTATGGTTTGGAAAACATGGCGCGCGCCGTCGATTTATTTGACCATATGAGCGCGATGATGAAGATCGAACAGGAACCCCGCACATTTTTGACGGTGCGGGCCATTGGCTCAGGCATCCAGAATGTGCTGTTCGCAGATCCTCGTACGGCTGCCGATGTTGAGGCCTGCGTTCGGGCGGTGCGCGCGGAAACGCCTGCCAGCGGTGGACTGCATGGCGTTGGTATGCGCCGTGATGTCGGTCATGTCATGGAATGCGGTACGCCCGCGTTCGTGCAGGCGCTCGATGAGGCGGTGGTTGGCATCATGATCGAAAAACAGTCGGCGGTAGAGGATCTCGAAGCGCTGCTGTCCGTAAAAGGTGTCGATATGGTGCAGTTTGGCCCCGCAGACTATTCCATGAGCATTGGTCTGACGGGGCAATGGTCGCATCCCAAGGTTAAAGAGGCCGAGAAGTATGTGATTGAAACCGCCTTGCGTTTGGGGATCGCACCGCGTGCCGAAATAGCCCACCCCGATCAGGCCAAAGCGTATCTCGATATGGGCGTTAAGCATTTTTGCATCGGCTGGGATGTCAGCATCTTATTTGAATGGTTCAAGCACAACGGTAAGGCGATGCGCGATATCCTGGGGGTCGATGCGCCCCAGCGATCGAACCGCGCCGCCGGCTATGGCGAGTAATCATTTAAAAATAAGCAAATCGCCCTTGGCGCTATTTTCTCATGACGGCTCATCGGTCACCTTAACCAGTTGCTTGCCGGTGTTCTGGCTCGTCAGCAAGCGTAAAAATGCTTCTGGCGTATTTTCCAGGCCTTCAGTGATATCAAAACGCTGGCGGATGCGGCCTTCCTGATACCAGCGCGCCAGCCGGTTCCAGGCTTCCTGGTAGCGGGCTTGATAATCCAGCACCAGGAAGCCCTGAATGCGGGCGCGCGCGACCAGAATCTGGCGTAAAAAGCGCTGACCGATATCGGGCTGCTCCAGGGCACCGGCCAGACTGACCGTACCGCAAATGGTGATCCGCGCCTGTGGCGCCAGATTTTGCATCACAGCATCATGCAGGGGGCCGGCGGTATTATCGAAATACACATCGACACCGTCCGGACAACAGGCGCGCAAAGCCTGCACCAAATCAGGACAGTCGCGGTAAGCAATACCGTCGTCATAGCCCAGTTCTTTGCACCAGTCGAGCTTTTCCTGGGTACTGGTCAGTGCAATGGCCCGACAGCCGGTCAGTTTGGCCAGTTGGCCGACCAGTTGACCGACCGAGCCGGCAGCGGCTGACACCACCACCGTATCGCCAGGTCGCAACTGAGCGGCCTCAAACAAACCAAAATAAGCGGTAATGCCATTCAGACCCAGCAGATCCAGCCAGCAGGGCAGCGGTGCCAGTTGTGGATCGACGCGTCGAATCTGAGCGGGCTTGAGCACGGCAAAATCCTGCCAGCCAAAATTGAATTCGGTCACAACCAGATCGCCGCTTTGGTAGTCCGGATGATTCGACTGCAGCACCTTGGCAATCGCCCCACCGACCATGACATCACCGGGTGTGACCCCGGCGGCATAGTTTTTCTGCGCACTGATACGACCCCGCATATACGGTGCGACATCCAGATAAATCGCCTGCGCCAGCAGTTCACCCGGTCCCGGCTCGGGGATGGCACTGGTGGCCAGCTGCCAGTCGTCAGTTTTGGGCATCCCTTGGGGATGGCGAACCAAACGCCACTGTCGGTTGTCATTGCGCATCATATTTTCCTCGGGTTTTCCACAGGCTCAATGGTTTATAAAACAGATTGCAAGGCCTGGCGTAATTGCCGCATGGCCTGGCCGCGATGGCTCAGACGCTGTTTTTCAGCCGGATCGAGTTCGGCAGCGGTAAGGGTCTGGCCGGCGGGAATGAACACCGGGTCATAGCCGAAGCCGTGTTCACCGCGTGCTTCGACAGCAATATGACCGGGCCAGCTGGCCTGACATATCAGCGGCACAGGATCATCCGGATAGCGCAGGTACACCAGGGCGCAATGGAAGCGGGCGCTGCGTTCGGTTTCGGGCAGGGTTTTCATCGCTGTCAGCAGTTTATCCCGATTGCTTTGATCGCTGGCACCGGAGCCGGCATAACGAGCCGAATAAATACCCGGCGCGCCGTGCAGGGCATCCACTGTTAAACCGGAATCGTCAGCCAGCGCAGGCAAGCCGGTATAGTGTGCGGCATTGCGGGCTTTGAGCAAGGCATTCTCAGCAAAACTCAGGCCCGTTTCCTCTGCCTCCGGCACTGCAAATTCGGACTGCGCCCGCAGCATGACCGGCAGCCCCTGCAATAAGAACTGTAATTCCTGCAGCTTGCCTGCATTGCCGGTTGCCAGCACAACAGTTTGCATACTCAGCGTTCCAGTCCCAGGGCCAGGCGCTGCTTGTGCAGCAGTTCGGGCAGGCTTTGCCGGGCCAGTTCAAGCATTGCCAGCAGTTCTTCCTGACGGAAAGCATGGCCTTCGGCCGTGCCCTGGACCTCAACATACGCACTGGCATCGTTCATGACGATGTTCATATCGGTTTCGGCTTCCGAGTCTTCGGCATAATCCAGATCCAGCACCGGGGTGCCGCGATAGATGCCGACCGAGACGGCTGCAATCTGGCCGTGCAAAGGGTTTTTCGAGACCTGGCGGCGTTTGACCAAACGTCGGATGGCTTCCGCCATCGCGACAAAACCGCCGGTAATCGAGGCAGTGCGGGTACCGCCATCGGCTTGAATAACATCACAGTCGATGGTCAGCGTGCGTTCGCCCAAAGCTTCCAGATCGATCACTGAACGCAGTGAACGCCCGATCAGGCGCTGGATTTCCAGGGTTCGGCCGGTCTGTTTGCCACGACTGGCTTCACGCTGATTGCGGGTTGTCGTCGCCCGCGGCAGCATGCCGTATTCAGCGGTAATCCAGCCTTTTTTGGAACCTTTGAGAAACGGCGGTACGCGTTCTTCCACGCTGGCAGTGCACAGTACTTTAGTGTCGCCGTACTCAACCAAGACGGAGCCCTCGGCATGTTTGGTATAGCCGGGTGTAATAATAATAGGACGTAGTTCGTTAGCAGCGCGGCCACTGGGACGCATGGTAGGCTCCTTGCTGTTCAGGGATATTCAGAGGTGTCAGAGGTTATCGAGCGGCGGGAGTATAACAAAGGAGTTGCGGGGGGCAATCTTTAACGCAAAAAATGCGCTCAAATCGGCATGGACTCCGGCCTCGATTATGTGTATTCTTTACGCCCCGCAAGAAACAACATCTACGCGCCCGTAGCTCAGCTGGATAGAGTACTGCCCTCCGAAGGCAGGGGTCAGAGGTTCGAATCCTCTCGGGCGCGCCAATTAACTCAAAGAATCAATCGATTTTTTGGGGATTCCAAAAAATCATCAGTGAGACCAAAATGAGACTCGCTGCCTACAATCCTCGTTAGTGCTTCTGCTAAATTTTCTGGAACTGGATGCGCGTACCGCTCGGTCATCTGTGCCGACGAATGCCCAAGGATATTACGAGCGTCTGGCACGTAACTATCAGGCGATGCTGCAAGAGAAACAAGCGACTGGAGGCTCAATCCAGTAAACCGAGTCCGGCCAGCGCCGCGCGCACCTGGGCCTGCTGCGCTTCGCTGGCAGGCGAGGTCGGTTTGCGTGCAACGCCGGCTGGAACCCCTTGCAGGCTTTGGGCATATTTAACCAGCGACGGCATATTATCGACACCAACAGCGTCCCAGACCGGCATCAAGCGTTCATGTAAATCTCGCGCTGTGTCCCAGTCGCCTGCTTTTACCGCATCCCATAACCGCACCGACGGACCTGGTGCTGCGGTAAGGATCGCCGCGATAGCGCCACGCGCCCCCAGTTGATAGGACGGATACAGTAACGCATCCACTGCGCTGAAAATAAGATTTTCCGGTTTCGCGCGGCGTACGAGATCGGCAAACAGTTTCATGTCCCCGGCGCTTTGCTTGACACCCGCGACGCCGGGTACTTCGTCCATAATCCGCAGCAGCAAATCCGGCGACAAATAGCACCACGGCACCACGTTATAGATCAGAATAGACAGCCCGCATTCATCGTGTATGGCGCGAAAAAAACCGACCATCGCATCGTCGTCCGGGCGGAATAAATAATGCGGTGGCGTAATCTGCAGTGCCACAACACCCAGCTCGGCCACTTGTTTGCCGCGCGCTGCGGTCTCTGCGGTCGAGTTAGTAATAATGCCGGCCACCACCGGCACTCGGCCAGCCGCCGCATCGACTGTCGCAGCCAGAATCTCACGGTGTTCATCGCGATTCAACACATGGCCTTCGCCCGTACTGCCGCCGGCGGCGAGGCCGTGTACGCCGTTAGCGATAAGCCAATCAACCTGAGCTCCGATTGCTGCGAAATCGATACTATCGTCATCACGAAACGGCGTGGTGAATGGCGCAACGACCCCTTGTAAATTATCCAGCATGGCGGTTTTTCCTCTGATGGGTATTTTGTGGGCTAGTACAGGATAGCGAAAAAAGCAGGACTATGTCAGTTAGAGCTGGTGCGGCGATATCCGGCTGATTCAGAAGCGTTTAGCCCAACCGTGAACAATGGAATAGGCTTTACTGATTATCAGCAGCGTACCGCAGTAACCGGAAAGTCGGCGACGCCGAAACATAGTATTTTCATGATGTCACCTCGATTTTGTTAGCGAAAGTGAACATGTAAATTCTGTGTTTTCATTTATTTATCAAGATAATAAGCGAAATGGCAAAATCGAAATCTCTAGCGGGAAACTTTTTGATCGCATCGCTATAGATGGCAATGATCCCCTCGTTTCGTTGGCTAGATTCATCAGCGGCATCGCGCCTTTAGATAGCTTGATAGTGTGTAGCGTTTTGTTGGCAAGTCGCGCTCAAACCATCATTAGATGGCACCGAAAAAAATCTCAAAAATTGTGACATTCATCACCATATTGATTTAAAAAATATGGTGTCTTGCCCGCATTGTCAGTAATGATATTCGCAGTGCTTTAGCTTGTCCTCGGCAATAGACTCTCTTGCAAAAATCATGAGTAAAGCAACGTCCGGTTTTAGATTCCCGCGATCAAGATTCATGTCAGCAGCAGCTGTTTGATCAGCAGGTTTTCGGCCCTGATTGCGTTGCCACTCGCAGGGCCTGTCAGTCGTACGAAGTTTACAATCAGGTGCCCGAAAAGGCACAGGAGTGAGACGGTATGCGAAGCCTTAAGAATGAGCGTGCGGGTTTTAACATTACAACGAGCTGCGATAACCCTATTGAGGGGTTGACGCATATGTTTGTCGATATGGTGCAAAAGCGCCGTGTTGAGGAGCAGGGTCAATGCCCGGCGCGGCGTCCTGTTTTTTTACGGACGCATGGCATCATCAGAGGCCATATCGTGATACTGGACGATATTCCTGCCGACTATAAGCAGGGCATGTTCGCCTGTACGGGGCAACATCCGGTTTATGTGCGGTATTCGTCAGACCTGGCCGATGGTCGTCCTGACTGGAAAAGCACCATTGGTATCGGCATCAAGATGTTCGATATCCCTGGTCAGAAAGTTGTCAGTGATGATGACGCCAATGTCGCGGATTTGCTGTTGCAGAACGTGCCTTTCTTTTTTGTGGATACCGCCCGCGATATGTGTGCGTTCACCAAGGCCAGTTTTGAAGGCTGGGCTGACGAATGGGTGCAGGAAAACTCACCCCAGACCAATATCCTGCTGGATGAAATGGCCAAACCGATCCGTTCGGTGTTCGACACGTCTTTATGGAGTGTGGTGCCTTTCAAATTGGGTGACAACCATTATTGCAAGTACGTCGTTCGACCGGGTACGTCCACCTTCGCGGACGAAGTGAATACCGACGATCCGGATTTTCTGCGTAAGGACTTAGTGGCTCGCATGGCGGCGGGAGAGGCCAGCCTGGATATATTCATTCAGAAACGCCCGGACGCTGCGGAATATGGCGAGGCTTATCTGGATGAGCATTTTCCGCTGGACAGGGCGACGGTTGTCTGGGACGAAAAAGAAGCCCCGCCGCTGAAGGTCGCGCAAATCCACTTGCCACAGCAGGATATCGCCAATCCCGAGCAGGAGACCTATGGCGACTGGCTGGCTTTTAATATTGGCCGTGTGCCACAGGAAAATGCGCCGGTGGGCAGTGTCGCCGAGGCGCGTATGGTGGTGTACAAAATAGCGGCTGATTATCGTAGAGAAACCAACGGTCAGCCGCTTGAGCAGCCCAGTCAGCCCGGTTTGCCTGAAATCAAAAATCCTGTCTGTCCGTTTCCTTTCCAAAAACCTGCGGGTGAACAACCACGGGAATTAACGGAAGACCAAATCAAGCGCATCAGTCATGTACGTATCCACCCCGGCATCGGTGTCGCCCGTATTGGTAACAGCCAGCGCGATTTCCTGATCGGGCCGGAAGTCATGAATCCCGAACGGACGGCGTTCGGCTCGACACGAGATGACTCTGGCGCGATAAAGCGTCAGGCGGCGCGTTTTCGCATCTATGCCTACGACAAATACGACAATGTCGTGGCAGAAGTCCAGCAAACGGCCAATAGTCAGGTGGAATGGTCAGTACACGTCGCTAACCGTAAGGCGCAGTGGTATGAATTCAATGCAGCCATGGATATCCCCGCCACCGTTACACTGAGTGTGCCTTTGCGTAACCCGGACGTTAAAGGCGAGGGACGAGCTGCGCTGTGCATCGATCCCGGTGAGAAGAAAATCAGCGGTTTGAGTATGAACGACTCAAGCTATGAACTGACCGGTGATTTTCAGGGAACGCCGGTCACCCTGGGTGAGTTGCGCACTGATTCGGTCGGCCGTCTCTTGTTCCTGGGTGGACACGGCGTTTCAGCCAGCCCGTCAGATCAGCCTGTATATGATCCCGCCAAACCGTCCAGTTTCAACAATGCAGCAGGCTGGTATGACGATATCTCGGATGGCCCGGTGCATGCCAAGGTGACTATCGGGAATCAGGTGTTCGAGGCCGATTCTGCCTGGGTCGTCACCGGGCCGCCCAACTTCGCCCCGGATTTGGTGGGCTGGCGTACCCTGGACGACCTGCTGCGCAGTGTGTATAGGCAGGCGGGCATGCTGGAAATGCCGGAGCGTATCTCGTTCAAGCAGCATGTACTGCCCATTCTGCAACGTCTCAACGAGTTGCAGTGGGTGAACAAAGGCTTTTTGTCGATGTTTGGTGCCGGTGCACCGATGGATTTCAGCGCGCCCGAGCTGCTGGCCAAATTGTCCAAGGCTCCGCTAAGTCAATTATATCCCGATCCTTATGCCGAATTGCGCCGCACTGTCTACAGAAGCTTCCGCGCCACGAATACACGCACGGTCGAAGAAAGTACATGGCCCTGGATATACGGTGATGCTTTCGGCTATACCGACCCAGATCCGACTCAGCCGCCATCGCCCAATAAATACCTCAAGCTGCCGGCCTATTATGATTTTGTACTGTCGACCTGGGTCAGCGGGGACTTTGTCAGTGATTACGATGCGCACGAGCAGCCAAGCCAACATCTGGACGACGTGCCGTTGCAGGAACAGCCCGAAATGCTGGATCGCGCCGCCCTGCATTTCTGCCTGGCGGACGCTTTCCATCCGGGCGCGGAATTGACCTGGCCGATGCGCCATGCCTCGATGTATCGTGCGCCTTATCGTATTCGCGAACGCCGCCCCGGTGAGTCGGAACCGAGTTATGGTTCGATGTTGAATAATGCCACCGTGCTGGAGATGAACGGACCGTTGTACAAGCAGGGGCCGGGCGATTTGACCCGTTGGATGGCGCTGCCCTGGCAGGGTGATACGGCATTTTGCCGGTCTGGCTATGATATGGAATACGATCCTTATCTGCCGACATTCTGGCCGGCGCGAGTGCCGAATCAAGTGCTCACCGAGATAGATTACGACACCCTGATGGATCAAAACGAATCTATGGAGGTGCGCATTGCCGCTTTTCAGAATCGGCCCTCCTGGCTGCGTCAGTTGCCTGCTGCAGATCCGGCTCCTTTGCAGATGCAATACATGATTCAGTACTTTGGTCAGATGGGTGTTCTTGAAGCTCGGCCAAAGCCGGCGGATATCGATTGGCTGCCCGAGTACTTGTATGTGGAAAATCTGACCGCCGTAAAGCGCGCAGAGCAAGAGGACGCCTACAAATTATTCCAGGCGAATTATGCCAAACTCGGGCCGACCGACCGGGCATTGCAGGAAGCGGGCTGGTTCAGCGAAGAGCAGCGTAATGAGTTCGCGACCATAAAACGTCGTGGCAACTAATGCATTATGACGTCGTTATTGCCGGCGGTGGACCGGCGGGCTGCGCCTGCGCAATCACACTCCGTCAGGCAGGCTATTCGGTCTGCCTGATCGATCCTCTGCGGGAAGCAGCGTTCAAGATCGGCGAAGCCTTACCCGGTGCAGCCATACGTTTGCTGCATCGACTGGGTTTTGCCGGCCTTGCTGAGCTGATGCCAGCGGGAACCTATAAAACCTGTGTAGCCAATCTGTCCGCCTGGGGAAGCGACACCTGGCAGGCTATGGATGCCATGCTGAATCCCGAGGGCGGTGGGTGGCATCTGAATCGCGTCTGTTTCGATAGCGCACTCATGAACAGGGTACAAACCCTGGGTGTGACGGTTGAGCAGGGCAGGGTTTCGACTTGCCAATATGTACCGGCGTCTGGCCAGGCGGCCTCCGTGCACCATGTTGGATATATAAAAAATCCGGCCGGACAAGCGCAGCAGATGCAGGCGAAATGGGTGGTGGATGCCAGCGGCAGAAGTTCCGTGATCGCCAAAAAGTACGGTGTGCAACGCTTTCGCCTGGACACGCAAATGGCTGCCGTGGTCTGGCTGCAATCGCAGGTGGCGGATAAAGATAATACAACGCGCATAAAATCCGCTGAGAATGGCTGGTGGTATAGCGCACGTCTGCCGGGCGGTAAGCGGGTGCTGGCCTTTTTTACTGAACCGCAACAAGCAGCTGAATATGCCAAGCAGCCGTGTCGCTTTGTAACAGCCGCCAATCGGTCGGGCGCGCTGCCTTTTTTGGTCAGCGAAAGCGATATCGTGTACGGGGTCAGAGTCGCTAACGCCGGCGTCAGCAAGCTCAAACAGGCCGCTGGCAATGGCTGGCTGGCGGTCGGTGATGCTGCCTCGTCATTGGACCCTTTATCATCGCAAGGCATCTTTTTTGCCCTGTTCAGCGGCATAAGAGGTGCGGAGAACATCGTCGCAAATGATCAAAACGCGGATGATGTTGGCCATTTGCGGGATTATCAACAAAAACTCGATCGCGTGTTCCAGACCACGCAACAGGCGCGTTTTTATCATTACTCCAATGAGCTGCGATTTATCGCCAGGCCATACTGGCAACAGCGTTTGCGCAGTACCCGAAGCGTTGCTGACTTGGCCTCATAGGCGGGGCTATGGCAAAACAGTGCGGATTATTTAGCTGGCGTTGTCTTCGGGCGCAGTGTCAGCGCGATGGATATCAGAATCATCAAGAGCGACACCACTTTTTGCCAGGTCAATGGATCACCCAGCAGCAGTATCGCCGATAACACGCCGACCACCGGGGCCATCAGCGCTGAAATGGCTGCGACAGTTGCCGGAAGACGGCCCACCATGATGGTCCATAAGGTGTAACAGATGACCATCGGGCCGAGCACATGGTAAACCATCGTCCATACAACCGGCGCTGTTGGCCAGGACTGTTCCCAGGGCGGCTCAAAGATCAACACCAGCGGCCAGCAGAGTACGCTGGACACCACAAAAAACCAGACCGTCAGCGCCAGTGATGACAGGCTCCAGCTACGGGATTTTAAGGCAACGTTACCGAGCGCCCAGGACGATGCAGCCAGTAGCATAATGATTGGACCGAGCGGATCGGCTACCAGGGCACTGAAGTTTTCCGACGCCAGCACCACCAGACCCGCCATACCGAGTGCCAAAGCTATAGCGCTACGCAGCCCCAGCCGTTCACCCAGGAAGATAGCAGCGAACAGCGCCGTCAGTGCTGGCATCGTATAAGCGATGATCGCGGCCTTCGAGGTTTCTGTCAGTATCTGGCCGATGGTTGTCGCTATATTAAAACCGAAAACCACCAACAGGCCGGTAAATACAATGGCGATACGGTCGCCGGGGGCCGGGCGCAAGCGAAGCCCTTTGGCATGTGCAATGATGGCAAGCAAAAGCGCGGCGCATGGAAAGGCAACGGCTCGAATGGTCAGCGGCGGCATTTCAGTCAGCATGAACTTGACGGCAGGCCAGTTCAATCCCCACAGCAAGCCAATCAAGACAACCGTTACGAGAGTTGTGCCGTTGGTTTGTTGTTGGGAGGGTTTAACAGCATCGATGATGATGTACCTCTTGTTTTAGTGAACAGGAACAGGTGGTCGTCAAACCACCCGGAGGGTGCCCTGGCACAGTCTCCCGGCGGGTAGCATGTCACAGTACGATAGGTTTTTCGAGAGCAGCGTGCTGATTCGGCAATGGTCTGTGTGAGTTGGGCCGAATACCGGACGTGATCCTGCCAGAATGGCTTTTTCTCTTTTCAGGTGATGCACATCACAGACCGCTCGTCAGACCTGTGTTACACAGGACACTCCAGCGGAAGTAAACCCGTCACGCTG
The DNA here is from genome assembly GCA_041396125.1 of Gammaproteobacteria bacterium. Lineage (GTDB taxonomy): Bacteria > Pseudomonadota > Gammaproteobacteria > Competibacterales > Competibacteraceae > JAWKZG01. The sequence continues at coordinate 61,953 of JAWKZG010000021.1, forward strand.
TGCTTATTACCAGAGGAGAATGTAATGCCGATCCCCGTACTGCGAAAATGTTTATCCACGGTCTGTGTCGTGGGGCTGATGCTCAGCGCCGGGGCCTGGGCCGCCGAATGTCCGGAGCTATCACGCCAGCCGATCACCGAGAAGTTAATTGCGATGGTGGAGGCTGATACCAACCTGAAGTACGACCTGTCACAGTCGATTGCAATGGGTCAGGTGGTTAACAACGATCCGATGACCAATCCAGTAGCGAGCCTGGATGATTACTACAACTTCATTGATGCGCTGGCGACGTATAACCCGCAGAATATGAAAACGGGCGTATTCAACGGCAAGATTCGTGTCAGCATGGATGGGGCTAATTACTGCAACTGGAATATTCTCGATTTGCTGGCCTATAGCTATTTCCTGGTTGATCGGCAGATCACCACCGATCCACGCGGCCAGATCCAGTTTGAGAACGACGCCTTTTCCGAATGGATGCGATCAGTGGCCGAGGCCTGGGGTGAGTATCTGGAGACACCGCCCTCAGCGCAATACGTGCCGGATTTCGAGCATGATCCGAATTTTGGCGACTGGTACTGCCCGTCCGAGCCGTATCCGACGTTTCAACTGTTTTTTACTCGCGAACTATGCCGCAAAACCTTTCCCAACGGCTCGCGTCCGGTGCAGGGTTATGACGATCCGCTGACCGTCGTTTCTATCGGGGATTCAAACTCTGCCGGCTGGTGGCCGATCAGCGCCGATGGCAAGCTGGTAACGACCTATGACGGCGTCGCGCAATCGGGGCGGGTCATCAAGGGCAAGCTTTACAGCGATGTACATACGTTCATTACGGGCGAGCCGGATGAAACCGTGCTGGCCGAGTTTGGCTCGATTGATCCGGCCCGATTCAACAATGGCACCTGGACGCACCAGTTCCTGAATGTGAACAACTACCACCGGCTGCATGTACCTGTCGCGGGCAAGCTGGTTTATGAAGCACATCCAGGCAGGTGTGCGGATGAAGTCGGGCTGGACACGGGCCTTAGGCGAAGGTGAAGTATCGTTCTATGATCCGCGTGATACCGCCGACTGGCAGTTTGGTCAGACCCGGATGGTGATCGGGATCGAGACCCCGGCACACGGCATCGTTGTGATCTCGCCTATGGGCATGGCGCAAGTGTCCGGTATCGTAGCGCGTGATTGGGTGCAGGAAGGTGCAATGGCTGAAAAAGGCTGGGAATTTGCCAATTTTGCCTTTGGCGGCTCTGATTTCGTGGTGATCTTCGAGCAACAGGCCGAATTTACTTTAACCGTACCGCATGCCGCAGAAGTCGCGCCCGGCGCAGGGGTGAATTACCTGCCGTCCCTGCAAGGCGAGAAATACGGCTGCCTCGGTGGTGGTACGGATTGCAGCAACACACCCGGCAACCCGCCGCCGTCGCCTCCGGATCAATAGCGTAAGAATAAAAGCGCGGATCTGGTCCGTGTGATTGTATAAAACATAAGTTGCCGGCCAGTCTGTCTGGTCGGCTTGACAATGTTCCTTCCGTCACTCCCGTGCAGGCGGGAATCCAGACAATCTCCAGTATTCTCATACCGAATCCGTCGTTCCCGTGCAGGCGGGAATCCCGTATGGTCCCGGATGCCGTTTCACTCTATCCGGGCTACTTCTGTTACCTGTTTCACACCAGAATCATTGTCATATCCGCGCAGGCGGGAATCCAGGGCGAGCAGCGACAGGGTTGGATTTATCCCGGCAACAGCATCAAGCCGCAATGTGCTGGGCTTCAGTCTGTTCAGTCTGGCTTTGCCGGACCACCTTGCGTTCCTGCGGTGCTGTTTTGCGCTGCTCCAGTATGTCGTGCGCATGTTGCTGTTCTTCCCGCGTGACTTCGCCTACAGGATGGCCGTCCAGGTTGTAGCGCAGACCACCTCGACTTACCGCCAGCAGATAGGGTCTGGAGCGCAGATGGTAGCGCAGGCTCCGCTTGAGAACACCACTGGATAGTGTGCTGCGTGTCAGTAACTCCTGGGTGATACCAACCATGAGGGGAAGGTGTTGAGCCAGGACAGGATAGTCTTGCATCAGTTTACTCAGGACAGCCCGCTTGGTTTCAGGTTTTCCTGTTTTGGCAGGCGCGGCAGCTGGGGTATCAATGGTGGACATATAGACCTCGATAAGTCACTTATATTGAAATTTGTATCAAATTAAGCATCTATCGAGCCAGTTTTTTATGGGTTTAGGTATATGTTTGTTTAAGCGATATTTTTCAGGCTTGTGTGAAGCTTCTGCAGCAGGTTTTTCAGGGTGAAAATTCCAATCAGGTCATCCCATCACAAACAACAATGTGTCTAAATGTGGCACTTTCGGGCGATAGATATCATAAGCTAGGGGTATCCATCCAAATTGCCGGGCAGCTCAGCTGTCTGTTGCTGAGCTGCAGCAGAATCTCATCAATGCCGATTTCTTCTCGTTGTTTAGCGCATGCCTTCATATATAAGGCTGAGGCACAATCGTTACCTTCTGGCATCTGCCGAAAAATATCTGAGGCTACTCTGGCTTCAGATTTTCTGGCCAGATGAAATAAGGGCCGAAGCGCTTGCTGAATTTAAACTCTCCACCGGCCTTCTTACCTTGAGCAGTTAAGTAGGACTTTCCGTCTCGCTCTTCCAGGTATCCCTGCTGGGTTAGTTGAGATAATAAATCACCGGTTTTCATTCCTAATTTTTGGGCTAGCTTGGAGGACGTCAATTTACCAACACTATCATTGTCATCGGTTTCTGCCCCTTCTCCTGTTTCTGATTCAAGGTCTTTCTCAACTTTCTCGAGCGACATCCGTATTTCATCGCTAATGCGTATGATTCTTTGAGCTTCTTCATAGGCATCTTTGTAGAGGTCAGGATCATCATTACGCTGGATCAGAACACCCATTTCATTATTATTTACCTGGCTGAATTCATAGAGGTTTAAGCTGCTGATAATGCAGTTTTCCTCGTTCAAATAGCATTTTGCATGCAGGTTTTTGCAGAAACTTGTCCTGACATAAGTCAGTTCTTTGAGCCAGTTGATTTCTTCCGGTTGCAGCTCATTTTTGCCGTATACAATACGCATGTCGATCTTAAGCCGATTTTTATCTTCCAGTAACTCTTTGATGCGATCATTTAACTTCAAAAATGGGCTGATCAGTACCAATCGATCTCTCGCGTTTTTTATTAATTCCTCTAAAAATAATTGGTTGCGCTGGTGTTTAAAAATTTAGCCATGATTTTATCGTTTCCTCGGTTACGTCTGGGTAAGCATCAATACAAGAAGTGAATGTGGCTGGCCTAAAGAGAAAGTGAAAGCTTGTTAGAAACTTTAAAAGACTCAGAAATTTTAACCATATACCTATCAGTCAGTCATATGTGATTGCTGTGCCTGGATCGGTGCAGGGTTGCCCAATGATGGGATCATGTCTAGGACTGGGTAGATTACTACACATGCCTTTTCAAAAACACGCTCAGACATGGCAGGCATTTGGAGGATTCTTGTCCATAACGGGAAGCGGTTTGTAACATACTGATGAGCTGGAAGCGCTAATTTGGATTTCCGCCCGCGCGGGAGTAACAGGCCGGGTACGGGGATGGCAGCTGACTGGATGCAACGTCCGGGGCGTTGTTTCGGGCACAGTACGGTTTAGATGCACAACGGTACTTAACGGTGTTTGTAATCCGGTAAAATCCGGGCCTGGAGTCTTAACTTTGGGTTAAACTCTGGATGGCCATTTTGGATGTGGATTGTACGAAAAACTAACCTTAGGAGAACGATACTGTGAAGAAGTTTTCAATGAAACTGATGATAGCGGCAGCGGCTGTAACTCTGGCTATTGGCATGGCACCGACAAAAGCGGAGGAGGCCAGTTATATCCTGGCAACAGCCTCGACAGGTGGCACCTATTATCCGGTGGGTGTTGCGCTTTCAACCCTGGTGAAGGTCAAGCTGCAGCCGAAACAGAACATCGCGATGTCGGCCATCAATTCGGCCGGATCTGGCGAAAACATCCGCCTGCTGCGTGAGAATGAAGCCCAATTTGCTATTTTGCAGGGGCTGTATGGCTACTATGCGGCAACCGGCACCGGTCCGCTGGCCAATGAAGGGCCGCAGAAAGACCTCCGTTCGGTGACGATGCTGTGGCAAAACGTGGAGCATTTTATTGTGGCGTCAGATGCTGCCAAGACCGGCACCATTGACGATTTCGTCGCCCTGAAAGGAGAGAGCGTAGCACTGGGCAAGCGCAACTCCGGCACCATTGGTTCCAATATGGCGATTTTGGGCGGACTGGGCGTCGATGCCGAAGCCGGCTACACCCTGGTTGAGGGTGGCTATGGCCCATCGGCTGAAGCGCTGCAAAATGGCCAGGTCAAAGGCATTTCCATCCCGGCCGGTGTACCGGTTGGCGCGGTCAGCCAGCTGATGGCGTCGATGGGCGACCAGGCCACGATTCTTAATTTCACCGATGAGCAGATGGCAGCAGCCGACGGTGGCCGTGAGCTCTGGACCCGCTTTGTTATTGCGGCAGAAACCTACCCCAGCCAAAGCGCTGATGTGAACACCATCGCGCAGCCGAACTTTCTTGCTGTGCGCTCGGATCTGTCCGAAGAAAATGTCTACCTGATCACCAAAACCATCTACGAAAACCTGCCCTTCCTGCAGGCTATTCACTCGGCGACCAAAGTCATGGCCATCGAAAAAGCCATTGCCGGTCTGCCGCTGCCTTTGCATCCTGGTGCGGCGAAATATTATGCCGAAGTCGGTATTGATATTCCCGAGCGTCTGATCGCCAAATGATTCACACGATGATTCACACGCCAGCATTCCCTGTGTGATTGACACGTCCCCGTGACTCGCACGTTAATCCGGCGGGTGAGTCACATTGCCGGAGCGGTGCCTCTGGTCACCGCTCCATCAACCAGAAAATAGGGTGGAACAGCTGTGTCAGACACCTCTTTAGACGCGGAGCATCCCGGCCTCCGCAGCTTTACTGGCCTGTCCGGTAAAGCCGTATCAGGCCTGGCGATTTTTCTCTCGCTCGGGCATCTTTTCCTGGCGATTTTTCCCTGGTTATCAGAACTTGAGCGCAATGTGTTTCATTTCGCCGGGTTTTCGCTGCTGTGCGCGCTGATCTATCCGATGGCCAAACGCAAGTGGTCGACCCAGAGCCGCCGCGGACTGCTCATAGATCTCGCGATTGGTGGCCTGACGGCGTGCGCAGCGATCTACCTGGCCCTGGCTGAAGATGCTATTTACGAGCGTGGCGTGCGCTTATCGATTCTGGACTGGATCGCCTGCTGCACGGTCATCCTGGGCGCTATCGAGCTGACCCGGCGCTCTGCCGGTTTGGTGATACCGGTTCTGATTGTGCTCTCACTCAGTTATGTGGTGGCCTGGGGGGCATGGATCGGCGGGGTGTTTTCATTTCCCGGCCTGTCCTGGGAGACCATGCTGTTTCGGTCTATTTATGGCGATGACGCGCTGTTTGGCACTATCGCGCGGATTTCGTCGACCTATGTGTTTCTGTTTATTATTTTCGGCGCTTTCCTGATTCGCTCCGGCGCCGGAGATTTCGTTATTGATCTGGCGCGCGCGCTGGCCGGACGTCTGGTGGGAGGGCCGGGTCTGGTGGCGGTTGTCGCCTCCGGGCTGACCGGCACCATTTCGGGGTCGGCGATTGCCAATACGGCATCTACCGGCGTCATTACTATTCCGCTGATGAAGCGCGCCGGTTTCGAGCCGAAATTTGCTGCTGGAGTTGAGGCGGCGTCCTCGACCGGCGGACAGCTCATGCCGCCTATCATGGGTGCGGGTGCGTTCGTGATGGCGAGCTTCACGCAAATCTCGTATGAATACATCGTGCTGATCGCTGCACTGCCGGCGTTACTGTATTTTCTCTCGGTGGCCTTTTTCGTCAGAATCGAAGCCAAACGGCTTGATCTGCAGCCGATGCCCTCGGATGGCCGTACCCTGGGCACTGCTGTGCGCGAAGGCGGGGCGAGTTTTATTATTCCTATTATTGTGTTGATCACGCTGCTGGTGTCGGGGTTTACGCCAACCTATGCGGCCGTGATCGGCATTATTACGGTGATCGTATCGAGCTGGCTGACCAGGCAGCCGATGGGGATCAAAGCGGTGTTCGAGGCGCTGGAAATGGGCGCACGCAATATGATTACCTCGGCGATTTTGCTGTGTGCGGTCGGACTGGTCATCAACGTGATAGTAACCGCCGGGGTGGGCAATACCTTCAGTCTGATGATCGCCGAATGGTCGAACGGCATTCTCCTGGTGGCCATTGCGCTGATCGGGCTGGCGTCGCTGGTGCTGGGTATGGGGCTACCGGTCACCGCCGCCTATATCGTACTCGCGACATTGTCAGCACCGGCGCTGGCCGGGATGATTTCTGATCTGGTGGTGATCGATGCCATCTCGGCCGGCACGCTGCCGGAAACAGCCAAAGCTGTCATGATGCTGGGCGCGCCGGAGGCTATTCCGCTGTTGGCCGGGCCGATACCGCTGGAGCAGGCTTCGGCGCTGGTGACCGGGCTGCCGATGGAAATTGCGGCGCAATTGCGCGAAATGGTCGTGCCACAGGATATGGCAACAGCGGCCCTGCTGTCGGCGCACATGATTGTGTTCTGGCTGAGTCAGGACTCCAACGTCACTCCGCCGGTCTGTCTGGCGGCCTTCACGGCAGCCGCAATCGCCAAATCACCCCCGATGGCGACCGGGCTTACCAGCTGGAAGCTGGCGAAGGGGCTTTATATTGTGCCGGTACTGTTCGCCTACACGCCGATTTTGTCCGGCGACTGGGGTGCAGCACTGCTGGTTTTCGGTTTTGCGGTGGTGGGTATTTATGCGCTGGCGGGCGGTATGCAGGGGTGTATGGAGCAGCCGCTGAATTTGGCTTTGCGCCTGCTTGCACTAGCCGCCGGTGTGGCCTGCCTGTGGCCGTTTTCGCTGGCGATCAACTGCGCTGGCGTCGTGGTCACTGCACTCATGCTGTTCTATAACAGCCGTTCCCCGCGTCTCCCCGGCGCCCATCCTGGAGTAGTTTCATGAAAGGTGGCGAGCTTTTTGTCCGATGCCTGGAAAATGAAGGCGTCGAGTATATCTTCGGTGTACCCGGCGAGGAAAATATCGATGTGCTGGACGCGCTGATCGGCAGTCCGATCACGTTTATTACCACCCGTCATGAACAGGGCGCGGCGTTTATCGCCGATGTGTATGGGCGTTTGACCGGGCGGGCCGGGGTTTGTCTGTCAACGCTCGGCCCCGGTGCGACCAATCTGATCACCGGCGTGGCGGATGCCAATATGGATCGCGCGCCGCTGGTGGCTATCGCCGGACAGGGCGCGACTACGCGCTTGCACAAGGAAAGCCATCAGATCCTTGATCTGGTGAATCTGTTCGAGCCCATCTCGAAATATGCCACGCAGATCCGCGAGCCGGAAATCATCCCCGAAATTATCCGCAAGGCTTTCAAAATCGCTGAAACCGAAAAACCGGGCTGCAGTTTTATTGATTTTCCGGAAAACATCGCCGGTGCCGACGTTGCGGATCTTGCGCCGCTCAAGGTGCAGTCTCCGGCTACACCGACGGCTCCGACCGGCAAGTGCGCGCAAGTGGCCGAGATTATTTCCCAGGCCAAAACGCCGGTTATTATGGCGGGTAATGGTGTGGTGCGGGCGCAGGCTTCTGCCGCACTGGTCGAGTTCGCGGAAAAACTCAATGTGCCGGTCGCCACGACCTTTATGGCCAAAGGTGTGATCCCGTTCAGCCATCCGCTTTGCCTTGGTGCAATCGGTCTGCAGGCGCGTGATTATGTGGGGTTCGGTTTCGAGCTGGCGGACCTGGTGATCTGCGTCGGGGTCGATATGGTCGAGTACCATCCACGGCTCTGGAACCCCGACTGCGACAAGAAGATTATTCATCTCGATGAAAGTCCGGCCGAGGTGGATCAGCACTATATTCTCGAAGCCGGCGTGGTCGGGGAAATCTCGGATTCACTCGCCCGCATTGCCGCCAAAGCGCAGCGGCGCGGCGATACCCCGGTACACAAGCTGCATCATGTCATTACGCATGAAGTTGGCGAATACCGGGATGACACCGCGTTTCCGGTGAAGCCGCAGAAAATTGTCTGGGATCTGCGTCAGGCGCTCGCCCCGGAAGACATCGTGATATCCGACGTCGGTGCGCACAAAATGTGGATGGCGCGGATGTATCAGGCGGAAGCCCCGAACACCTGCATCATTTCCAACGGCTTCGCGGCGATGGGTATTGCGCTGCCGGGCGCTATCGCCGCCAAGCTGGCCTGCCCCGAGCGACAGGCTGTTGCCGTTTGCGGCGATGCCGGTTTTCTGATGAACAGCCAGGAAATCGAAACCGCACTGCGGCTGGGACTGGACCTGGTCATTCTTATTTTTAACGACAGTAAATACGGCTTGATCGAGTGGCATCAGTTGCGCCATTTCAATCGCGCCACGGCAATCGGGTTCAATAATCCCGATTTCGTCAAATATGCCGAAAGCTTCGGCGCGAAAGGGTACCGGGTCGAGCGCACCGAAGATTTACTGCCAACGCTGCAGACAGCGCTCGGTGATGGCACGGTATCGATCATCGATTGCCCGGTCGATTACAGCGAAAATATGAAGCTCACCGCGAAGCTTAAAAATCTGGTATCACCGCTTTGATCATGCCTGAGTTAATACGTAGAGGAGGGCGGCATGCAGTCATTTAGTTTTCAAACCACCCGTTCGGTATTGTCCGAGCTGGGGGCAAGCGCAAAAATCGGCGAGATCATGGCCGGGCGCGGCTGTCGCAAAGTTGCTTTTGTCACCGATGAAACCATCCTGCAGATGGGACTGGCACAAGCCGCACTGGACAGTCTGCAGCAGGCTGGGGTCGCGGTCTGGGTATTCTCCAAAGTAGTTGCCGATCCGCCCGAAGCGATGATTCTGGGCGCCGTTGAAGAAGCACGGGCCGAGCAGGTCGACGGGGTGGTATCGGTTGGCGGCGGCAGTTCGCTCGATACTGCCAAATTGTTGGCCGTGTTACTGAATACCGACCAGCCGATTGCCGCCATGTACGGGGTCGGACAGGTGACGGGCGAGCGTCTGCCGCTGGTGCTGGCCCCGACAACGGCAGGAACCGGCTCGGAAGTCACCCCGATCTCGATTGTCACCACTGGAGCGACCGAAAAAAAGGGTGTTGTCGCGCCGCAGTTACTGCCGGACTGGGCAATTCTGGACGCCGAGCTTACTATCGGACTGCCCGCTGCGGTCACCGCCGCCACCGGCATCGACGCGATGGTGCACGCCATCGAGGCCTACACCTCAAAGCACAAGAAAAACCTGGTGTCGGACTGTCTGGCGCGGCAGGCGCTGGAACTACTGGGCGGCAATATCCGTACCGCCTGCAGCAGTCCGAATGATCGCGAAGCACGCGCCAATATGTTGCTCGGCTCGATGCTGGCCGGTATGGCATTCGCCAATGCACCGGTTGCTGCGGTGCATGCACTGGCTTATCCACTGGGCGGTCATTTCCACGTGCCACACGGGCTTTCCAATGCGCTCGTGCTGCCGTATGTGCTCGAATTCAACATGCCGCAGGCGCAGACACTTTATGCCGAGCTGGCCCCGATTATTTTCCCCGAACTGGCCGGCAAACCCGCTGCAGCGCAAGCCGAGGGGATGGTCGCGGCGTTTATGGCGCTTGGACCGGAACTTGGCATGCAGACCCGGCTGAGCGAGGTCGGCGTCAGTCATAATCATTTGCCAATGCTGGCTGAAGATGCCATGAAGCAAACCCGCCTGCTGGTTAATAATCCGCGCGAAATGACCTATGCGGCAGCGCTGTCGATTTATCAGCAGGCTCTTTAGCGCGCACCCTGACAAACCACGCTGCTGGATTCCCGCGCAGGCGGGAATCCAGTTACACCCAATCCGTCATTCCCGCGCAGGCGGGAATCCAGCAAAACGCCTGAGCGGTTTCAAAGAATATGATGCACCTGATCTGGACTCTGTAAGTTGATCGAGGCGTAACGACAGGCGCCGCTGCGTCGCTGAAAGATCGTGACCGCCAACAGCCAGACGCGAACCACGTTTTTAGCAGTGCCACCGACATGCGCCTGATAGTCTGCATAGACATCCCGCTCTTCATCCAGCCATTGTCCAAGCTCATCGTATCCGGTGCGGACAACCAGATGTGTTTCGATCGGTGTCCAGCGGGGTATCGGGCAACGGAACACGGTATCTTTAGGCAGGCTCTGACTCCAGATATAGGTCAGATCCTGACCGTCGTCGAATTCAACACCAATTGACAGATAATCATGCGATGCAAGCTGATTCTCAGGCAAGGCTGATGGCAGCTCTTCGACAATCCAGCGCCATTGCAAACGAGTGCCAGGCACTAGCGGCATTTGTGCCGGGTGCTGCAGCAGACCGCCGGTTTTATGTGACTGGCAGGTGATCTGGCCCTCACCACCGCTACGGAAAATGACATCATCGCCACCGGCATTGAAATGATTGTGCCAGCCGGCGGGTACGCCAGCCATACTTTCCAGGCGGTCGAGTTCGCGCTGTAATACGCCACCAACGTCACCCGCAGCAAGCAGGCTTTTTATACCGGCTGCTGCATCGCCTTTCCACTTCAAGGCAACACCATAGATTTCGACATCCGTTTGCACATAGGCGTCAACCGGTGTCCAGAGTTCGCCAGCTGCATTTTCCCATTCCGCCAGGGAACGTGCGATTTCCAAAGCGCCATCGTGTGTCGCGAGCATGGTGCCGTTGTTGAGCATTGGGTTATACATGGAACCCAAGGGACTTTGGGATGACTGGCCACGACTGCGAACATGAAAGGCAACCCCGGGCTCAACCCAAAGATCATGCGGGCGCGACAACCATAAACGGCCACCGAGCAGGAAAGTAACCGCTTGTCCTTTATTGGCATTGAGATCCAGATCACGCCAGGGCAGATCCTTACCGTCCAGTCGAAAGACCCTGTAATCGTCCAGTTCGGTCGAACCGGCGCGATCCAGCACTTTCTTCAGGCCATCGATAAATTCATTCTGGTCGAGAAAGCTCATCGACCCGGCCAATGCCGGGGAACGTACATAGGCCAATGCGCTGGCGCCGAGGCCAACAGCACCCAGCAGCTTTAATATGTCCCGTCGTGATACTGCCAATGCGTCTTGATTTGATCCGGTCATGTTCATACACATGGGAATTATCCTCGCTTGGGGTTATAGTATTAAGTGCCTGTAAAGTTTAGATTTACAACAATATTTGCGCATGCCATATCGCGACAATCTACGCAACTTGACGACAGGAACGGGTAAATGAGACAGCGAGGATTCACCAGAGCCAGCACGCTCGGACCGATTGCCGATGTCATTATTGCCGCTGGAGGCTCTGCGAAACGGGTTTTTGCGCGAGCGGAATTACCACTGGCCTTGCAGCAAACTCCGGAAGTGTTTGTGCCCCTCAAGGATCACTTCAATCTGTTGCAGCTGGCGGCGCGGGAAGTCGCGGACGAACTATTTGGTGCCCGGCTGGGGCAGCTGATTACTGTCCAGCATTTGGGCGTTTATGGTCAATGGGTTTCCCAGGCACCGACACTGCTCGACGCGATTGGACGAGCAAACAGAAGCCTCGATAAATTGTTGCAAAGCGCTACTGATCTGCGGTTGCGTATCGAAGGCACCCGGGCGGTGTGGTCGTACGAGTCGCAGGATGTCGCGACCGAAGGGCGGCAGCAAAATGAAATGCTGGCGCTATGTCACATGATTGAAATTGCGCGTCAATACCTCGGTTCCGCCTGGTTGCCGGATTACGTTCTGATCTCGGGCCAACCGGTCCAGGCCAGAAGCGAGCTTGAGCAGTTGCTGAAGGCGAGCGTATTGTTTCGGGGCCGGGCCGGCGCACTGATGTTTGATCGCCGTCTGTTAGCAACGCTGCGCCCCAAAGACGCTCCGTCATCGCTGACGCTGGAAGCACTGGGGAAAGCCATTGACGTGCCAAATCCCGGCGATCTTCACGATACGGTTAATGCGCTGCTTGATCTGGAGCTGATTGAACGCTTGCCCAGCATAGCCTGGGTCGCACGCAAAATGGGCATGGCAGAGCGGACGCTGCAACGCCATCTTGCCAATAACGGCACACGCTTTTCGGCGCTGTTGCAAACGGCCCTGCAAAGGCGTGCCTCCGATTTGTTACTGCAAGAGAAATATTCGATCACCGAAATTGCCAGCAGCCTGGGTTACAGCGACGCTGCGCACTTCTCGCGTGCCTTCAAACGATGGACCGGACTATCGCCGCAAGCCTGGCGCGAGAACGGGGCAGCCGTGGGCTGGGTGCGTTAGCGTCCGGCTTGTCATTCCCGTGCAGGCAGAAATCCAGTAATAACATCAGGGCCTATTATCAGAGCATTCAGGCGATTGCCCACTATCATATTTTATGTCGGCCCAGTTTGATTATTAAACTCACAGGCGGCACATCCAAAGACGACTGCTGAATCATATGAAGTATAATGGCACTAACAACTGCCACCCTCTCTCCGTAACAATTTCTCCAGGTAAAATTACCCAATATTTGGGTAAATATTTACTGTTCTCGAAATAGCCATCACCCTAAAGTAAGCACTAATGGAATGGGTTTTAATATCTCCCCATTCGTTTTAGGGGCAATTTGCGATCCACCGACTGGCGCTAAAGGTACGCTCACAACCAACCTGCTTTAGGGTAGAAAAATTGCCGCCAGTATTGACCTGAATACGGGAACTGAATCGATCCAGTATTACGTTATCTCCAAACTGCGATTCGTTTTTGTATTCGTGGATCAAGAAGATCCTTTCAAATTTAGCGACGTCTGCACAATTCAAAAACCAAACGAAAGAAAAAACGTATTGGCACTTTGATTGGCAACGCCATTAGCAATGAATAATCACCGGTCTTGATACGGCCTTGATGACTTTCGATGTTGTCGAGCAAAGGCCTGATTTCGCGAGGACCTTGCGCATTAGACGCGTTGGTCCTTTTTTCTGGAGGAAAAGGTCACATGATCGTGGCCAAAGTTCATAGGAGAGCAATATGAAGAAGACTGGATTAATGATGGCGCTGGTTGGTGGGCTTCTTGCGCTTTTGGGTGTTTCAACAGTACTAGCTCAGGATCTGCCATCAGGCATGATTTTCTTCGTTGCGACAGAGACCTGCCCAAGTGGCAGCAGCGCGGCACAGGATGCAGCCGGGCGGGTCATCATAGCGACCACGAATACCGCTGAAATAGGCAAGACTTACGGAACGCCGATGAAGGACCAGCAGGACAATACGCATTCCCATTCCGGTTCGATGACCGTCAACCTTCCGGAGCATCATATTGCGGGTGCTTCAAGCTGCTGTAACGGTCAGGCCACGACGAAAGGCAACCACACCGCAACCATTACTTCAGGGGAGGCGACGACCAACTTGCCGTTCATCCAACTGCTTGTTTGTGCCGCAAACTAAGGGAGAATGACTATGTGCTTCAAATCAGTTTCCACATTCGTTGCAATCGTTCTGATCTCTTGTGCCGGATTCGTTATGACCCCCGTTATGGCTGCGGATGCGCTGCCCAATCTGACTATCGCCTATTTTAATGGGCCTTGCCCGGACGGTTGGGATAACACGGCCATGGCCTCTGCTGCGGGCCGAACTTTAGTGCCTACGCCGCGTGGCGGTGGTGCCGGCGGGTTTATCGGTGACGCACTTTCCTCGCAGGAAACCCCGTCGCACACCCATGCCACGGCAAGCGGGAGCATCACCTCGCCAGCCAAGGAATTCATCCTGATCGATGGTTGCTGTAATGACAACCTGGGACACAGCGGCACCCATGGCATGACCGGGTTTACTGAAACCGGCAACAGCGGCTTTCCTTATATTCAATACAATGCGTGTCTGAAAAACGCAGCCCCGAGCACCGGCAAGATTCCCTCGGGCCTGCTGACCTTCAGCCTGGTTCAGTGCGCGGGTTCTTTCTCGGCTTACAACGCAGCTTCCGGGCGCTTTATCGTTGGCCTGAACCCAAACGGTCAGCCCGCCGCGACATTCGGTGGTGCCAATTTGCAGCCGAGCGAGGTTCGGACTCATTCCCACGACATGGGCGGTTCGCTGGACTTTCCCGAGCATGATATTGCCGGCGGCTCTGGTTGTTGTGCGCACGATTACGCGGCTTCCGGCTCACACGGTTTTTCGGGTTCCACGGGTGTGGACACCAACGCATCAAAGTACGACGCAGCGGATGCAGGCCCCTTATTACACAGCGTTTTTGTGCGAAGCGCAGTAGAGCACAAGTTTAGGTAGATGCTTTACCCTCAAATCCTATTTAATCGGGCCTTATTTAATCGGGGTTTGGGGGTAAGCATGACTTGAATAGCTCATTGATTGGCTTTGCTGGAGTGGATACCTGAATTGATGAGCCTGTTCTCTATTCCATAATTGAATTAAACGGATATTTATTGAAGTGGGGAGGAGATAATGCACGCCAATGACCCATCTGCAGAACGCCTTTCTTTCAGCACACCCTTCCGCATACTGGGGCGGAAAATTCTCTTTTTACCGTGTCTGATCATTCCTGTCATTGCATGGAGCCAGGAGCAAGGCACCACGAACCCGATCCAGAACCCGAATTACCTGACAATTTTCCCGGTAGACGATATTGCAACCCTCAGATCGCAGCAGACGGTATCCAGTTCTGCCCTGATCGATTTTGTCGCTACGAATGCCGCGCTGACCGCCTGGACACAAACCGGGCAGACTCTGGCAGGCTCCGATCCTTGTGTGCAAAGCCTCGGACGCCGGTTACTGTCGGGCCGTGTGACCACACCGGAGTTCGAGCAGGCGATTTGCATGACGCCACTGGGCTTCAGTCTTTATTACGGACAAAAACCGACCGCCCAGGGACAGTTTCTGAACTACCAATTCCCTGAACCTGGAGTCGGTACGGCGTTCAGGAATTTTGACGCTCAGACCGGCTTGTTCGACCGGACTGCCGGCACAGATCAGTTGTTGCATATGGACGTCGCAACCGCGCACCGCAACCTGCAAGGCATGCTGACGGTCAGCGTGATCGGCTACGATCCGGCCAAAGACGCAATCGGCCAGTTGGCCTTGCGGGATAGCTGGACCGATGACAGCGGTCGGAAGGTGACCGGGGATGTGGCTGTAGCTGTTGGTGACTATAACGGTGACAGTACGCTGGACATCCTAGTCTGGGCCGATACATCAACAGGCACCTCCGTCAGTTCGTCAGGTCGTATCGATATGGTATCGTTTTCCTACGATGCTGCTGAAAAAGCGCTCACGCATGTCGGCACCATCGAGATCCAGACTGCCGGCAAACCAGCCTCGATTGTTGCTGCAGCCGGTGACTTTGCCACCATCGGCACGGATCAGGCCATGATGGCGTACTATCTGAGTAAAGACGCCAGTCCGATCCACCTGTCCTATTTCCAGTTGAATGAAAAACTGGAACCGGCCCAGGCGCAGATCCAGCGCGATATGGCGGGGAAACCCGCCGCAACGTCTTATTTCGAAATCAAGCCTGGACTGTTTGCGTTCGATCCCAGCCAGTCCTCACCAAGTAATGGCTCTCCCGGCTTTCATACCCGCCAGCTGGCACTGACGTGGGTCGATGCAGCGGGCAAAACCCATGCCTCGATTGCAGCCGTCAATGAAGGGGGTAAAGCATTGACCGAGAGCGGCATAACAACCCTGGGCAGCAGTCAATACACCACCAAATCCGCGTCAATCGGCCCCAGCCTGGCCGTGGGCAATTTCATCGGTTTGCAGGATGATGGTGTCACCCCGACTGATCAGATCGCCGTTGCGCTTCCGACCATCGATCCCAACACACCCAATGGCACGATCACGGAATTAGTAACGGCAATAGTGTCGCATGATGCCAACACGGGCGTGTTCTCTATTAAAGCAACAGACACCATCAGGGAGTCCATTTATTCGGTGCAAGGGATTGTTTACGGGCCCGGATTGGCAGCGCTTGACAGTTTGGGGCGCGCGTTCTTTCTGGGCAATCCGGCGCATATTTCGGTGCCTGCGCTGATCGATCCCCAGTACGTTGTGTACATGCCGCCACACCATGTTGACTGCCTGCCCGACACTGCAAATCCAGCGGTGTGCGAGGTTGTGAATATTTCGGCTTTCGGCAGCTTCAACGTCACACTGAACGATTCCCAGTCATCTACCATCAAGCAGGAATCCACGGATACGAGTTCCACCGATTTTGGTGTCGGTACCTCGATCAGTGTGTCAGAGACTGTTTCTGCCAGTGTGCTGGAAATCGCGACATTATCCGCCAGCGCGCAGGTGAGCGATTCTTTCTCCTATGAAACGAATTCGGTCAAGAAGGATGTCAATTCCAGCTATCAGACCATCACGACGCAGAAGTCTGCGACCACCAATATCGATGATCAGCTTGGCTTCAATCAACGCATCATCAACATCTGGCGCTATCCCGTTTTCGGCCTTGACCTGAATGTTCCGGAGCAATATCCCTATTACGAAATAACCATTCCGGGTCCGCTGCTGCCCTATCAAAGCGACGGTTTGACGGTCAGCTGGTTCAGCCCGGCCCATATCAACAACAACGCGTTGAGCTATCCGCAAATCGGCAGCCCGGACTTTCCTTCCGATCTTGGCACCTTTACCTATGATGACAATGGCCAACAGGTGCCCACAACCACACCGCTGAACGACAAAACGGTGCGGAGTTTCGCGGGCAACAGCCAGACGTACAGTCTGACCTATACCCAGGGTTCGGGAGGCTCGAGTGAGCGGAGCTACAATTACAATATGTCCAACACCGTGGACATCAAGACCGGGTTTTCAGCCAAGGTTGGCATTGGCATCGTGAATTCGGAAACAAAGGTCGATACCAGTCTGAATTTGACCAACAAATCAAGCTGGGGGAACTCGACAGTTGCTTCCCGTTCGATGTCTGAATCCAAGGGCATTACGCTGAACCAGCCCTCGGTGACCGGCATTCAGACGAAAGCCTATAATTACCAGACGTTGATCTACATCACGGGCAATGGCGGCATTAAAGTTGCGCATGCCGTCGATTTTACTGTACCCACCGGTCAGGCCTGGTGGAACAGCACCTATCAAAAGGCCGATCCGGCCCTGAACCTGCCATTGCGATTGGTGCAGACTGCAGGCAGTTCCGACTGGGTACTGAACACCGATGACAGCTATCACTGGATGCGGGGCATAAGCCTGACCAGCAACACACTCAATGAGCTGACCAATACTTATCCTTATCTTTCCGGCGCGGTCAACCAGGGTGAAAAGGTGCGCGTACAGGTCGATGTGCATAATCTGTCGCTGGGTTCCACCAGCTCTGGTACGCAGGTGCAGTTCGCGTATCAGGCCTTGAATCCGGACACGTTCGATCCTGTCGGCCCAGAGGTTGTGTTCGATACCAGCGGACGGCTGAATCTGACACCGCTCACCTTGCAACAAGTGGTTGGTATTTGGGACACCAGTCAGCTTGCCATTACCGAGAGCACGCCGTACCGTTTCGTGATTACACTCCTGACCGACGCCAGCAATGACCTGCACGGCGCGACAGCATCGGCTGGCGGAAACAACAAGGGTGTTTGGCCATACAACAACACCGGTGTCTTTGTGTTCCCGCAAGCGCCGTCAGAGCAGCTGGTCATGCCGCAGACCTCCGATGCAGCAGATACCCTGCTGACGGGTGCCACGACCTTGCCGGCGGCACCGGACGGCAACGCCTCGGCTGCTGTCGATCTGGTTGCACGGAAAACGTCCGGGACATATTTCAGCCATGATGCCATCGTCACCGTTAATAGCGATACCGATCACAAAGGCATAGTGCACCTGGTTGTATCGCAACCGACCGGCGATCCGGACGGTCGCGAGACGGTTCTGGGCAGCACGATGCTATGGGGCCTGCCCGCAGGCACCAGAACGCTGAAGATCGGGATTCCTCATACCTTGAGTGGCGGTAAAGCAACAGCAGATGTTATAGCGGCTCATGCCAGCGGTCAGGCCCCGGTAAGGGTTCGTCTGTTCAGTCATCACCAGCAGTAAGTGGGGGCGGGACAAGCTTAAAAACGCAGGCCCTGCCCGGTCGTTGCAAACCGTAACGGCCGGGCCGGGCGCCGCTGTATACTATTGTGCTGGCCGCTTAATCCGCCAGCTTTACCGGGGAGACAAAGCCAGACGGTTTGACAGCAAGTACAGAACACTGTAACTGTTCGAGAATCGCTTCTGCGGTATTCCCAATGAGCAGTCCGGCTATGCCTGTTCGGGCGAGCGTACCGATAACCACCAGATCGGCCTGCAACTGCGTTGCCATTTTCGGTATGACCGTGGCGGCCGGGCCAAAAGGCATATGGAATTGAGGCGCAAGATGTGTGTAGGCTTCTGTACCGATTTGTGCTTTTAACTGTTCGCGCACATGGTGAAAGGCCCTTTCATGGCGTGAGCGTTCACCTTCAACATACGCCATGCCGGCTGCAGCCGGGTTGTCGCTCCATGAGCGAACCATCCGCTCGGCGGGTGCATTCCAGGCGTGCACAAAATGCAGTGCTGCGAAGTCGGACAACGCGATCGAACTCGACAGTTCAAGTATCTGCTGATTGGGGTTTTGATCCGCTGCGCCAGGCCTGTCCAGGTCGAAGTCGACAGCGGCCAGAATACACGCGTAATCCGGTTTTTCTTCTGTGCTTGTCAGCCATACCGGACAGGGACAGTTACGCAGTAATTGCATGTCATCGCTGCCAAACATCCGCTCGATAAAGCTTGGGTTTTCAGCGGGTTTGATCAACATATCGTGCTGGTCGCGTAAAACGGCACGAATCACTTCAATAAACCGTTTACCCTCCAGCACGTTTAGCTGAATGCCGAGGCGTTTTCTGTAAGGCGCGACCAGCGACTCCAGGCGGCTGTAACGCTCGCTCACCAGCGCTGTCTGTAGGGCGTGGTAGTCGGGCCCGCCCTGCGGCATACCGACGCCCGTGGTGATAGCCGGAACGACATCAATAACCGTCAGATCCGCCTGATTGCTTTCTGCCAGCGACACAGCTCGTGCCAGCGTTGCCTCCTCTGCACCTGATGCTTCAGATACGTAAAGAATATTGCTGAGTTGTTTCATCCTAATTTACCCGGTAACTCCAAAACGCCAGCGATGCCGATCAAGGCTTGCTCGTATTGCCATTATTTCTCCTGCTCATCTTCCAGCACGGGTTTGTACCCCCGATCTCTCACACCTTGTACCAGCTGATCGATATCGTCAGGCGCAACATGCAGCATCTGCAGCGCTGTTGTGCCGAGGCGCAGACTTGCTTCAATCGCTTCCGGATAGGCGTGGACTGCACCAGCGTCAAGCAGGCGTGTACTTGTTTCGAGATCTCGTGCGCGTGCGATGACCGGCACTTGCGGGCAGGCCCTGCGCAGATAAGAAATCGTGCTTAGTGCTGTAGCTGGCTTGTCCACGGTAATAACAACCAGGGCGGCACGTTCCACATGGCTGGCAGACAGCAAGCCCGGATCGGAGATGTCACCATAGGAGACGGCATGCCCCTCGGCCAGCCCCTGAGCCACCCGTTTCGGATCAGTATCAAATGCTATAAACGGAACGCCTTTTGAATGCAATAGCACGGCGACTGTATGACCTACGCGCCCATACCCGCCAAGCACTACCTGCGATTGCGTAGGGTCCTGTAACACCGGAATAGCAGGCGTTTCCGAGCGGGGTTTTTTCGCCAGGCCGTTTGCGATAACGCCATTGAAGCGGATCAGTATGGCACCTGCGATCATCGATAGCAGTACCGAGGTTATGGCGATTTGCCCCAATTGCATGTCAATCGCCCCGGAATCGAGCGCAATGGCAATAAGCGCGAGGCCGAATTCGCCGCCTACACTCAACAGCAGGCCAGTGCGCCATGCGGTCACGCTGTCGACACCGGTTTTGCGTACCATGGCGGTGACAATCAGTGTCTTGCTGGCCAGTATAAGCAACGCACCCAGTATGGCCCAGTACCATATGGGCGGTATCGCAGCCGGATTGAAGCGCATGCCGATACCGATAAAAAACAAGCCGAGCAGTACGTCACGAAAAGGGCGTATGCTCGATTCCACCTGGTGCCGGAACTCGGTTTCTCCCAGCATCATACCCACCAGAAATCCCCCAAATGCCAGCGACAAGCCGAGGCTGTTGGTAGTCCAGGCGGCCAGTAATGCGACCAGCAGCACACTTAGCGTAAACATCTCGCCGGATCTGTGTTCGGCAACAAGATGAAACAACGGTCGGAGCAACCAGCGCCCGGCAAAGAAAACGAGCGCGCATGCGAAAACTGCTTTTGCCAGCGCCCAACCCAAAGTGCCAGCCAGCACATACGCAGAAATTGACAGGCCCAGCACGGGTATGATCACGAGGAAAGGAACAGCAGTGACATCCTGGAAAACCGACATCGCAAGCCCGAGACGACCGTGCTGACTGTTGTCCTCACCCTGCTCGGTCAGCAGGCTGGCGATAATGGTCGTGGACGACTGGGCGAAAACAGCACCCATCACGAACGCGGCAGCACCGGGTAGTCCAGCCAGCCAGGCGATGCCCCCAACAACGCAGGTTGTGAATACAACTTGCCCGGTTCCGAGCCCCAGAATCTGGCCCCGCAGCGCATTTAATTGGGGGAGAGAGAAATTAAGACCTACCGTAAACAGCAGAAAGACGATGCCGAATTCAGCCAGTACGTTCAACTCGGGCATTGAAACCGTCGGCCCCATCGTATGTGGCCCGAGTACCACGCCTACCAGTAAATAGCCAAGGCTGGTCGGAATATGCAGGCGCTGGAACGTAACCACAACGGCTATCGCTATAGATAAAAGCAACAGAATTTGCGCGAGATATTCCATCATGGCGTTTATTCACTGTGAAAGCTAAACGGGTAATTGTAAGGTTTCCTGCTGTTTTTTACATTCCGCATAATAACTATGCAGCCGTTGTCTGCTCAGAAGATAACCTGATATGCCGATAGTCTTTGCTCAAAACCGGCAAGATACCCCGAAATAGGCGTAATACTGAATCAGGATACGAGATGACAACACTAAGGACTTATGCAGTAACAGCATCCACCACGACGGCGGCGTTGCGCGAACTGGAACAGAAAATCAGCGCGATGACCGAGGAGCCGCGCCTGTTGTTTGCGTTTTACGACTGTTGTCATGACGGAGCACTTTTGCACACGTTTCTGAAATCCCGTTTTCCACGGACAGGGGTGATCGGTGGTACCTCGTCGGGTGGCTTTATGACCGAACACGGTTTCCATGGCCCAGGCTCAATCGGCCTGCTATGCATTGACGATCCTGAAGGTGACTACGGCGTAGCGGCAGCCCCTTTGGGTGAGGATCCGGCAGCAACAGCCGAGAGGCTGCTCCATGAGGCTCTGGCAGCATGTGATTGTATCGGTGAATTGCCGGAATTGATTTGGCTCTACCAGGCACTGGGGCAGGAAGAACGGGTGCTGGAAGGCCTGCGGCGTGTAGTCGGCGATCGCTGCGCCATTATTGGCGGCTCTTCCGCCGATAACGATGTGACCGGACAGTGGTGTCAGCTCGGCCCTGGTGGCCTTTTACATGATGGGCTGGTGGTTAGTGTCTTGTTCCCCTCAAGCCCTATAGGTTACGCCTTCCAAAGTGGTTACGAGCCGACCGGCGAGTCTGGCATCGTTACGGTAAACGCTGGCAGAGAGATCCTCACGATAGATAACAAGCCCGCCGCCGCTGTTTACAATGACTGGATCGGTGGGCATATCAGTTCACAGCTTGTCAGTGGCGGTTCGGTTCTGGCAGCTACCACGCTGCTGCCGATTGCACTCGATATCGGCGAATCTGATGGGGTCTCGAATTATCTGTTGATCCATCCTGAATCTGTTACCCCGCAGGGCACATTGCGAACATTCAGTAATCTGCCGCAAGGTGGCCGCATTTTTGCGATGAAGGGAGATCAGCAACAACTTATAGAACGTGCTGGTCGTGTTGCCGAGCAGGCCCGGCAGCGTCTGCCCAAATCCTCGTCTGAAGTATCCGGTGCGCTGCTTGTTTATTGCGGGGGCTGTAAGCTGGCGATTGATGAGCGTATACGGGACGTGGCCAATACGGTCAGGCAGGGGCTTGGCAGCGCGCCTTTCATCGGCTGTTTCACTTTTGGTGAGCAAGGTCGGATTCTGGATCAAAACATGCATGGTAATTTGATGATATCAGCTATTATCTTTGGATCCTGAGGGAGAGTTTTACATGCCGCTGGCACCGACTGCAGAGAGCGCAGAGACGTTACGCGAAGCCTTAATTGCGCTGCGCGAAGATTACGACACACTGATAACAACCGGTGCTCACGCAACAGCTACTTGACGCGCTGGAAGCGCTGCTACTGGATGCCGAAGAGGATCCCTTCATCCGGGTTTTTGACTCCCTCAACAAAATCTTTACTTTTTCCCAGGCGCTGCTGCTGGCTAAATCTGACAAAGCGCTGGATGCGACGACAAACGATATCGAATGCATTGTGGCCGATCCTGCCACCCTGGTCGGATCTGTCTGGCCGGTGGGCGCATTATTTCGCAAGGTGATGGCTGGCCGTGTAGTAACTACGTTCTCCAATGAACATATTGACGAGTGGCAGGGCGAGCATATCAAAGGGCTGTCGCCGCAGCAGTCTGCTTTATATCTGCCTGTCCGCGTGCGCGATCAGCGCGGTATTCTTGTTTTGCTCAGGGCGGTTGATGCGATCGGCTTTGACCGCAGCCACATTGGCCTCGCGCAGCGTTTTTCAGTGCTGGCATCACACGCTTTGGCGACCCGTTTCGCAGTTCAAAGTGCGGCAGAAAGCGAGCGCTTGCGTCAATTAACAGCGCAATTGTGTCAAAGTGAGGAAGCCGCCAGGCGCAACCTGGAATTGCTGAATGCAATCGTTCATGCGCTACCGGTAGGTGTTGCGGTACAAGATCGGCAAGGGATGCTGCAAGTGGTCAACGAAGCGGCTGCGCTCGCGCTCGGCAGGAAAACTCAGGAGCCGAGTAACAACGCCACTTTCGCCTTGTTCGATGCCGACGCTGGTGAAAAGCAGAGGCGGGCGGGATTCTCCGAGTTACTGGACAGTGGCGAGCAAAGATCACAGGAATTTGAGGTAATGATTGATGGGCAGCCGCATACGCTATTGGTGACGGATAAACCGGTCCGAATCTTCGATGAGTCCCTGCTGTTGTCAACAACGCTGGACATTACCCAACGTAAGCGCTTCGAGGAACAGCTCTCGCGGCAGGCTTTCCATGATCAGCTTACTGGCTTGCCCAATCGTGCCCTGATGCACGAGATCGTCGACACTGCTATCAGAGCAAACCAGCTGGGCGGCATATTTGCCCTGGCGTTTATCGACCTCGATAACTTCAAGCAAATAAACGATTATTACAGCCATGCTATCGGTGATGCGGTACTGAAAGCTGTTGCCGAGCGTATCAGTATGACGGTTCGAGCATGCGATACGCTGGCCCGTATCAGCGGTGATGAATTTCTCCTGCTTATTAATCCCCTGTCGGAGCAGGAACAGCTGCCGCTGCTGATCAACAGTATCATTGACGCCTTGAAGCAACCCTTTCATATCGAAGGGCATGCCGTACTGACATCCGCATCGATTGGCGCAAGCATTTATCCAACCCATGGCACAAGTTACGAAACCTTGCGCCGCTGTGCGGACAATGCAATGTACCGGGCGAAGAATCACCAGAAAGGCACGGCCAGCTATTTCGATCTGGCCATGGGGAATGCGCTGACCGTACGGAGGGGGCTTGAGCAACGTTTGCGCACAGCGATAAGAGAACAACGTTTCAAGGCCGCTTTTCAACCAAGTATCGATTTAAGCCAGCGGCAGGATCCTGAGCTTTGAAGTGCTTATGCGCTGGGTTGATCAGGACGGCGGTGCATATGCGGGCGCATTCATCGACCTGGCTTCGGAGTTGGGGCTGCTGGATCAAATTACCTATTTCGCCATTGAGGATGCAATCCGCTGTCTGCCGCAATTGTGTGCAAGGTATGGTGAGCACATCTCTATCAGCCTGAATATCGCAGCAAAACAGGCGGGTGATGTCACCTTTATGCGATCCGTAATGGAGCGCCTGGATAGCAAAAGTATCGCGCCTCATATCGTACTTGAGCTAACGGAAGATGCATTAGTGGCTACCCAGCGCTTTCAGCGCCATGTGCTGCCGCAGCTGCGGGAAACAGGCATCCGCGTTTCTATCGATGACTTTGGCACGGGGTTTTCATCGCTTTCTATCCTGGCTGACATCACTGCGGATGAAGTCAAGGTCGATCGTGCGTTTATCACCTCGATCCACGAACGTCCACGCAGCCAGGGGATTCTGAAAGCAATTGAATCGCTGTGCTGTGCGTTGCAGATCGATATGGTCGCGGAAGGTGTCGAAATAGAACAGGAGCTGGATTATCTGCGCAACAACAGTACTATTGGTTGTGCCCAGGGTTTCTACTTTGCGCGTCCCCAATTCATCGAATTGCTACTCAGTGATGCCGATACTCTGGTACGCAAACTGATCCATACTACACAGCGCCCCTGTAAATGAGCGTAACGCGATTTGAACTTGTGCCATCTTGAGATCCCGCCAGTTGACGCGTTTGTCAGACAGGCGGTTCTTCGGGTTGCGCCGCGAGAAAGTTGACCAGATCAGCCACGGTGATCACTTTGCCGTAAAGGGGTTATCCTGCGTATTCTCAATTGATCTGCCCGCACGTTGCGCGATAATCAGGACCAGATCATTCAGATCGTCTTCATCAATATTCAAGCCCTTTCGATGAAACAACTGATCGGATGCTCGTAAAGGAAAAGGAGAGGCGCGCGAATCGAGATAGGCGCTGAGTTCGTCATAGACGGCGCGAATGATTCTGGTATCAACAGTGCGCGCGTCAAATGCACGGGCAAACTGACAAATGGACTCCTCGCTACGGGAGTCGGCGATGCGCTTCAGTCGTTGTTTCTCAAGCTTGGAAAGCGCGAACGACAGCACGATTAAGGGGCCAATCACGAGAGGGTAATTGACCAGAGCCCAAAGTGCCACGTAAAGACCAAGCGCAGACAGCCACCAACCGAGTAACCAGGGCATGCGGTTGCTAATGGCTGATGGTATCAGACGCGAGGGCTTACGCATGATTTTTACGTCATGTAACTGGCTTTTGCAAAAAAATAGTTTTTTGTAAATTTCTCGAAATTTTTTACTTTCTGAAAAATTTAATCTAATGGAATAATTTATAAAAAAGATATTTGTATTCGAATAGCTCTTTTTTAAAACTTCTCGGTTAATCGCGCACCTGTTTACGAAACAGCGCTAAGGACTACAACGAAAAAAGATAATACGCGTAGTCGTGATCAAGCCTCCTGTTCAGTTTGCAATGCTCTGAATGGGCTTGTGAACGGGCGCGGGGCTTGATTATGCGTGTGTGTTTAGATAGCTGATTTAGCTTGTTTTCCAGCGGCAGTTATCCATTGCTGCGCCGGTTTTTTTTTAAGCGTAGACCATACCTGGCATTTCTGCAAATTCGGCCTTGTGATCCGCTGTTCGGGGTACGCGGGAATCCATGATGGGCATGCTAGTTCGCCTTTTAATCATGTCCATCAGATCCGCCCGGTTGCAACTTCTCGCATCTGCTGCAGTCTTTGTTAAGTGCTGTTTATCGTTGTTGTTGGATGTTTCCCGACCCATCGCCCACAGAAGGAGCGTAACCATGCCGCGTAAACAAGCCCGTGATTTTGATCAGCAATTGCTGAACCTCTATGACCGCTACGCCCATAATCAAATCAACCGCCGTGAGTTTCTTGACCGGGCCGCCAAATTCGCAGTTGGCGGTATCACTGCAGCCACCCTGTTGGAGAGCCTGTCACCGCACTATGCGCTGGCCCAGCAGGTTGATCCGAATGATCCTGGTATTAACACCGAGACTATTGAATACGACTCGCCGGCGGGTCACGGTACGATTCGGGGCTATCTGGCCCGGCCCGCAGCGGCGACCGAAAAACTGCCCGGTGTGGTCGTGGTACATGAAAACCGTGGCCTGAATCCCTACATTGAAGATGTCGCCCGACGCTTGGCCGTAGCCGGTTTTATGGCGCTGGCACCGGATGGTTTGACACCACTCGGCGGCTATCCCGGCACCGATGATGAAGGCCGCGAAATGCAGCGCCAGCTCGACAGCGGCAAACTGCTGGAGGACTTTATCGCGGCGTTTGAATATCTCAAAGCGCGCCCTGATGCCACCGGTAAAGTCGGCGTGGTCGGCTTTTGTTTCGGCGGCGGGATATCCAATGCAATGGCGGTACGCTTGCCTGATCTGGCAGCAGCCGTGCCGTTTTATGGCCGTCAGGCGGCGGTTGAAGACGTCGCGAAAATACAGGCCCCGCTGTTGTTGCATTACGCTGGACTGGACGAGCGCATCAACCAGGGCTGGCCGGCTTATGAAGAGGCCTTAAAGCAGAACGGCAAGAACTACACCGTGTATATCTACCCGGACGTCAATCATGGTTTTCACAACGATACGACCCCGCGGTATGACGACGCTGCAGCACGCCTGGCCTGGAGCCGGACAATCGATTTCTTCAAGGCGCACTTAGGGTGATGACGATGTTTATCAAACATGCATTCAAGACCGTATTCGG
>JAWKZG010000022.1:0-84412 GCA_041396125.1 Gammaproteobacteria bacterium
ACCGCAGACACGCTGCTGGGCTCGCTGCGGGCATTTGCCGATATGGTGCCGCATATCCGTGCCAAAGCCGATACCATGCGTCAAGCCGCCCGGCAGGGTTTTGCCACTGCGACCGATCTGGCCGATTATCTGGTACGCAAGGGGCTGCCCTTTCGTGATGCGCACGAAGTGGTCGGCAAGGCCGTACAGATGGGCGTCAGCAGCGGTCGGGATCTGGCAGAACTAAGCCTGGATGAACTGCGTCAGTTCTCGGACAATATCGATGATGACGTTTTTACGGTGCTAAGTCTGGAAGGCTCTGTGGCAGCCCGTGATCATTTCGGCGGTACCGCACCGGCCCAGGTGCGGGCGGCCTGTCAGCGCGCCCGGACACGGCTGCAGCAGACAACCAGCGCCGACTAGCGCAGCAGCCCTCAGGCCGCCAGCTCCCGATGCCGGAAACAGCTGACTTCATGGTCATTGACCAGACCTGTCGCCTGCATAAAGGCGTAACAGATGGTGCTGCCGACAAAGGTAAAACCGCGTTTTTTGAGATCTTTGCTCAGCGCATCTGATTGCGCTGAGCGGGCCGGGACGTCCGCCATCGAAGCCCAGGCATTCTGGATCGGTTTGCCATCTACAAAGCGCCAGAGATAGGCATCGAAACTGCCAAAAACCTCCTGCACCGCTAAAAAAGCCTGGGCATTACGCTTCGCTGCCGCGACTTTCAGACGGTTACGTACAATACCCGGATCAGCCAGTAATTCGGCCTGTTTTCGGTCATCATAGCGGGCGATCCGGGCCGGGTCGAAAGCATCGTAGACTTTACGGTAATGGGCCCGCTTATTCAGAATCGTGGTCCAACTCAAACCGGCCTGGGCGCCTTCCAGCAGCAAAAATTCAAACAGCACCCGGTCATCGTGTACCGGCACGCCCCACTCACGATCGTGGTAGTCGATTTCGCTGGCGCTGCGCTGCGCCCACTGACAACGAACAAGCTCAGTCATGGCTGTTGATCCGATAGCGTTGCGGATTTACTTCGATGATAGTCGAAAGCCTCGTTGATCCGGTCGAGCAAATACTGGCCGCTGGTGGTCGGCGCATAACGCGGTGGATTGTCCGGCCCACAACAGGTCGGCAGACAGCTGACATTGGCGCTGAATTCAGGATCATAGAAAATGCCAGCGAGTAACGGTCACGGCCTGAACGGTTAATCACCCGGTGCCGGGTAGAGGCGTAGCGGTCATTACTCCAGCGGGCCAGCATATCACCGATATTGATCACAAACGTGCCAGCCAGCGGTGGCGCAGCAATCCACTGGCCGCTGGCATTGACAACTTGCAGGCCACCGTATCATCCTGTGCCAGGATGGTCAGACAGCCGTAATCGGTATGGGCCCCGGCCCCCAACTGTGGTTCTGATAATGGTTCGGGCTGTGGCGGATAATGCAAAGGTCCCAGTGTTGCCATAGTTGCCCCGTTCAACCAGCGATCAAAATAATCCTCCGGCAGTTGCAGTGCCAGCGCAAACGCATGCATAAGGGACTGCCCCAGCGCATTGCAGGCATCGTAATAAGTCTGCATGGCCTCGTGCCAGCCCGGCAGATTCGCCGGCCACTGATTAGGCCCGTGCAAGGGCGTTTGCGCCAGCACCAGCGGATGATCCGGTGCCAGATCACGGCCAATTTTAAGACCTTCTTTGAAATCACCGCGCAAGCCCTGTTGGGTGGAATCAAATCGACCAGGATCGAGATTTTCGCCGCCGATCGCAAAATAGCCCCGGTGGCAGGACGATTGCTCAATCGCGATTTCACGTTTGCGCGCCAGCGGCAAGGCAAAAACCGTCGGGCCTCGCTGAACGTTTTATCAATCAGCGATTGATCGATGCCATGATTACTCAGATAGAAAAAACCAACCTCCCGACTGGCCCGATCGATGGCCTGCACAACGCTATGTCGATCAGCGTCATTACCCATCAGAAAAGGCTGAAAATCGATAACCGGGATAGCCTCGAACGGCAGATACCGGGCCTCCAAAGACCCACTTTCGGGTTCACATATCATGCGCTTGAACACTCACTGCAAAACAGAGTGCTATAGTAGCGTGCCGACGCCAAAGCTTCATCAGCAGAACTAGCTTTACCCGCGCCTGCAACTATTTTCGAGCATCTTGCGTATAGCATTTCGAGCATTACCGCTCGAGACAGAATACGAATCTCACCACAGGAGTTAACCGCAATGGCTGTTCGTTCCCATTATTTGACGGGCTTGTTTGCAACGCTGTTCTTGCTCATCAGCGCGGTAGCCCAGGCCGACTCGGAGCTCAGCATTAACGCCGAGGGGCAGGCACTGCAAGGCTACGATCCGGTAGCTTATTTCACCGACGGCAAGCCCACACCGGGTGATGCCCAGTTCAGCACGAGTCATAACGGCGCAACTTATCTATTCGCCAGCGCTGCGAATCGCGATGCCTTTGTCAGTGATCCGGATAAATATCTGCCCCAATACGGTGGTTTTTGCGCTTTCGGCACTTCATTGGGCAAAAAATTTGATGGCGATCCAATGTCCTGGAAAATCGTGGATGGCAAACTGTATCTGAATTCCGGCGAAAAACCCCATCAGATGTGGCTGGAAGATGTTCCCGGCCGGATTCAGCAAGCTGACACCCAGTGGCCGGAAATCCAGAGCAAAAGCCCGGCTGAAATTAATTAATCTGACTGACGGCAGTTTTTTGACTCGGGATTAGCCTGGACGTCTGCCAGGATAATCCTGACATCAGCATAGGTTTATTACTGCTCTATCCCAGGGCTTTAACTATCCCAGGGATTTACTATTACTGGGCTTTAACCCGCTGCGCGCCACAACGTGTGCAGCGGTAAAGCGTTACCAGACGCCCCTGCTTCACATCGAATTGTTTTTCCTGCTCGATTGCCCAGCGGTGGAAACCGTGCTTGCACAAGGTTTTTTCCTTGTTGCGCTGGGCTTGCCGGGTTTGCCGTGCCTTTTTCAGGGAAACAATATTGCTCATACGGCCTTACCTTTTTCCGTCCTGATTCCAATGGCTCAAACCGGCCCAGCGCTTGGGGAACAGGCTCTGCACCTGCCTGGCCGGATAGTCCAAATACCCTGTTCCCAATCCAAAGCCATGATAGCTGACCAGGACAAAGCCACTACGGCTGAAACCCTTGATCTGTACAGCCTGCAGCGGGAACGTACTCCGCGCCAGAAACACCGGCACTTGCACCGACTCGAGCGCTACGACATGGCGGCTGGCAAACGGCGTTACCAGCATCGCGCCGGCTGTGGTCAGCTTGGGCGGATTGGACTGGGTTTTCAGTACCAGCATGCCCGTACTTGCCGGCACAGGCCGCCGGGGCGGTTGATGTAAGGTATTGACCACTTGTACCCCGCGACTGCTGCGCTGATGCAGACGCCAATCCGCATACACCGTGGCCGGCACCCCGAAATGATTCATCACCGCCGCCAGTTCCGGCACCGTTAGCGCATCAAGCTGCGCCGGTCTGTGCTGTGCCGCCGGCAGCGCCGGATCTTTTTCCAGCACCGCGATATAAAACCCGCCGGTATCGTTATGGTGCGGCCATAACCGCAGCGTATGCACCAGGCCGGGGGCCAACGCCCGGCCCTGCCAATAATCGATCCCCGGCGCGGTATGTAAACCGGGTACTGGCGCGACCGGTAATACCTGCACGCTGCCGGCGGTTTCACGTAATACCTGATCGACAATACATTCGTTTTCTTCCGGCGCAAACGTACAAGTGGAATACACAATACGGCCACCGGGCCGACATAGCTCAATCGCACGCCGCAACAATGCCGCCTGTGTGCGCTGTAGCATTTGCTGGCGGCTCGGCTCGGGCTGGCGGTGCGGCGGTGCGGTACGCCGCCAGGTCCCCTCGCAGGAACAGGGAGCATCGACCAGAACCCGCTGAAACTCCCCGCCGGAGCGGGCAAAAACCGCACCGTCCCCCCGTGTCACACTGACATTGAGCAGACCCAGCCGGTCAATGGTTGCCCGCAGAGCACTGATCCGATCCAGCCGGGTATCATTGGCCACCACAGTACCCGTCATGCCGACCGCCAGAGCCAGCTGTGCTGTTTTTCCGCCAGGCGCAGCGCATAAATCCAGCACCCGTTCACCCGGCTGCGGTGCCAGCAGGCGCACCGGCAGTTGTGAAGATTCTTCCTGACTGTGCGCCAGTCCGGCCAGATACCACCAGCGGTTGCCGACCGGGCACGCTGCCGGCAGTCTGAAAGTATCCGGGTTCCAGTCTGCTGGTTGCGCTGCAATGCCATCTGCTGCCAGCAGGCCTTGCAGCGTCGCCGCGTCCAGCCGGGTCTGATTTACCCAGAGACAACCGGGCAAAGGACTGTGCATGGCATCCATAAACGCCGCCCAATCGTCCACCAGTTCGCGATAACGCCCCAGGTTTTTATTGAGTATATTCATCAGATTTTTTGCAGAACTTTCTGCATTGATTTCTCCTGTATTCGTGCGCTCACGCCGGTATTTATCGTGCCGAATCGTGCTACAGTTCGCCGTCTTTTTTCACACTTGGGAAACAGGTGCAAACTGCCCGCTTTGTCAGCGGTTCGACACGCCGCCACATCATTATCATGACCGGCACGCAAACGCTGAGTTTGCTGGCTATTTTTCTGGTTGATTTCATCGACATGCTGTTTCTGAGCATGCTGGGTGAAGTCGAACTGGCAGCCGCTATCGGCTATTCCGGCACTATACTGTTTTTCACCACCTCAATTTGTATTGGCCTGTCCATTGCCAGCGGTGCGCTGGTTGCACGCGCGCTGGGTGCAAATGAACCGGTCCGCGCCAAACGTTTTATTATTAATAGCTATATTGCCAGCCTGGTCTGCACGATTCCCATCGCACTGGCGATCTGGCTGGCGACACCGGCCTTGCTGAACATGCTGGGTGCGACCGGTCGAGCGCATGAACTGGCCAGCCTGTATCTGCGCATTATCATACCGTCGATGCCGCTGCTGGCACTGGCCATGGCCAGTAATGGCGTGCTGCGTGGGGTCGGTGATGCCCGTCGCTCACTTTATGCCATGCTGATGGGCAGCGCGGTCAATGCGATCCTGGATCCCATACTGATTTTCGGGCTGGGGCTGGGCATTGCTGGCGCAGCACTGGCCTCGATCGCCGCCCGGCTGACCATCATGCTGGTATCGCTGTATTACGTCTGTCGGGTCCATCGCTTGCTGGATCGCTTTCAGCCGAGCTTGTTCTGGCCTGATCTGCGGCCTTTTTTCAGTATTGCGCTGCCGGCCATTCTGACCAATATCGCGACCCCTGTCGGCAACGCCTATGTCATCGCCAGCATGGCCACGTTTGGCGACAGCGCTGTAGCGGGCAGTTCTATTATTAGCCGGCTTGCACCGGTGGCGTTTTGCGCCGTGTTTGCCCTGTCCGGTTCGGTTGGCCCGATCATCGGTCAGAACTTCGGGGCGAAACGCATTGACCGGGTGCGGCAAACCCTGTGGGATTCGCTGCAGCTGGTTACGTTGTATGTACTGATTATCTGGTTACTGCTGGCTGTATCGCGGCATCTTATTGTTGCGTTGTTCGGCGTCAGTGATGATGCCGCCGCGCTGATTTTGTTATTCTGTTTGTGGCTGACCCCCAGCTTCATTTTCAATGGTGCCAGTTTTGCCAGTAATGCCGCATTTAATAATCTGGGCGTAGCCCATTACGCCACCTTGTTGAATTTCGGCAAGGCCACCATCGGCACGATTCCCTTCGTGTATTTTGGCAGCCTTTGGTATGGCGCTGCCGGGGTCATGATTGGCCAGGCCCTGGGCGCGATTTTGTTCGGTATCTTAGGCAGCGTGGTCGTGTTCGCCCATATTGCCCGGCTCGAGCACCAGACCGCAGCACCGCCGCAAGCCACTCCACCAACACCCTAGATATTGCCTTTTTAATCATAACGCTATCTTATGCACACTCAAACCAGCCACTCTGTCTTGATTTTATACGCGCACCCGCGCCACCATCTGTCAAGGATCAATGCCGCGCTGCGGGCCCAGGTCGAGAACCTGGATAATGTCACCCTGTGCGATTTATACGAGCACTACCCGGATTTTCTGATCAATATCCCGCGCGAACAAACCCTGCTGCGTGAGCATGACATTATCGTCCTGCAGCACCCGATATATTGGTACAGTGCGCCGGCACTCGTGAAAGAATGGCTGGATGTTGTACTGGAATACGGTTTTGCCTATGGCCAGAACGCCACCGCACTGCACGGTAAATATCTACTACAGGCGGTGTCCAGCGGCGGCCGTGATTATGCCTTCCAAAGCACCGGCAGCAGCCGCTACAGCCTGGTGGAACTGCTGCGCCCTTTTGAGCAAACCGCGCATTTGTGCGGCATGCATTACCTGCCGCCATTCTGGGTAGCCGGCTCGCATTATCTGAATGCCGAGGCCATCGCTGCCCAGGCCAAACGCTATCGCGAGCACATCTGCGCCCTGCGCGACGGCACGATCCCCACCCCGTTATGCCCGGCTAGCTAAGGACGTATCATGGATCAGCATAATTTTCTGTTCATAGCGATGATTTATCTGCTGGCTGCCGTGGTTGCGGTGCCGGTGTCCAAACGTCTCGGCCTGGGTTCAGTGCTGGGTTATTTATTTGCCGGTGCGATCATCGGTCCGTGGGGATTGCAACTGATCAGCAATGTCGACGATATCCTGCATTTTTCCGAATTTGGCGTGGTGTTGTTACTGTTTCTGATCGGCCTGGAGCTGAACCCGCAGCGTTTATGGTCACTGCGCAAACCGATCCTCGGTATGGGGGGCAGCCAGGTCATGCTCACAACCCTGGTGTTGTGCGCCATCGGCATGCTGCTGGGCCAGACCTTCGCCACCTCGCTGATCGCGGGTATGGGGCTGTCACTATCGTCCACCGCTATTGCGCTGCAAACCCTGACCGAGAAAAATCTGCTCAATACGCCGGCAGGCAATGCCGGATTCTCAGTGCTACTGTTTCAGGATATCGCTGTTATCCCGATGCTTGCGGTTCTGCCCCTGCTCGGCATGACGCCAAGCACATCTGACAGCAACGAATGGCTGGCAGTGGCTAAAGT
Source organism: Gammaproteobacteria bacterium (assembly GCA_041396125.1). Lineage (GTDB taxonomy): Bacteria > Pseudomonadota > Gammaproteobacteria > Competibacterales > Competibacteraceae > JAWKZG01. The sequence goes on from JAWKZG010000022.1 coordinate 7,105, forward strand.
TCTGGCGGTCATCGCGCTTATTATCGCAGGTGGCCGCTATTTGCTGCGACCCTTGTTCCGGATCATTGCGCAAACGGGCAGCCGGGAAATTTTTACTGCGTTTTCACTGCTGCTGGTGATCGGTATTGCCCTGCTGATGGACGCAGTGGACATGTCGATGGCGCTGGGCACGTTCATGGCCGGGGTATTGCTGGCGGATTCCGAATACCGGCACGAGCTGGAAATTGATATCGAGCCGTTCAAAGGCTTATTGCTGGGTCTGTTTTTTATCTCGGTGGGGATGTCGGTGGATTTCGGCCTGCTGCTGAACAACCCTGGCCTGATTCTCGGCTTGATGCTGCTGCTGGTCATAACCAAACTGCTGCTGCTCGGTGCAATTGCACGTTTGTTCGAGATTCGGGGCAGCGAGAATATCTTGTTCGCCTCCATACTCGCCCAGGGTGGAGAATTTGCCTTTGTACTGTTCAGCGCGGCGGTAAGCGTTCAGGCGCTTGATTCGACAGTGGCCTCAACCCTGATAGTTGCTGTCGCCTTGTCAATGGTGACCACACCCTTGCTGATTATTTTGCACGAGCGGGTCATCGCACCACGTTTTAACCGGGCCAAGGATCGGCCAACCGACACTATGGATGAACAGCAGGCCGTCATTATTGCCGGCTTTGGACGATTCGGCCAGGTTGTCGCCCGACTGCTGCATGCCAAGCACATTAAAACCACCGTGCTGGATCACGACCCCAATCAAATCGATCTGGTGCGCCGGTTTGGCTGGAAAGCGTATTACGGGGACATTACCCGGCCGGATCTGCTGCACGCTGCCGGTATCGAGCAAGCCCGCTTACTGATTCTGGCAACCGACGACACCGAAGCCAACCTGCAAACAGCACGCTATGTACGCGAGCGTTATCCCCATGTCAAAATCCTGGCGCGGGTGCATAACCGCCAGGACGTTTACGATATGATGAAACTTGATGTGCATGTCATCGTGCGGGAAACTTTCGAGGCTGCACTCACTATGGGCGAGGCGGCCTTGCGCCAGATGGGCTTCGGTGCCTACCGCGCCAAGCGGTCGGCACAGCGCTTCCGCCTGCACGACCTGCAAACCATCGAGGCCTTATTCCCCTATCACCAGGACGAAGCCTCCCTGATCTCCAAAAGCAAGGAAGCCCGCCAGGATCTGGAACGCCTGCTCAGCGCACACGATCAGGATGCCAAGAATTACGATGAAAGCTGGGGTTGAGCAGGTAGTTTGAGAATTTGCCGGTAAACGCCTACCATGGACTCTCCTCATCACAACCCTAGAGGAGAGTTTCTCATGACTGATCATGTCTATAAGTCCATTGAGCTTACCGGCTCATCGCAGAAAAGCATTGAAGACGCCATCAATAACGCGGTTAGTAAAGCCTCGCAATCCATCCACAATATGCGCTGGTTTCAGGTGGGTGAAATCCGCGGTGGTATCGATGACGGCGCAGTCAAATACTGGCAGGTAACAATAAAAGTCGGTTTTACCCTGGACGATTGATTGTTCTGGAAGCCGCAGTCTGTTTGGCTTTCATGCAAAAAACGATTATGGCTCCTCAAGAATTGCTTTCATGCTAGCGCCAGCTTGCATTGAAAATCCGTTTTTAAAAGCAATTTTTTGACCCGCGCGTAAAGTTATATTTCCGTTGGGGCCAGTAATCGTGACGTTTGGGCCAACGGTGATTGAGTTACAAGCCTCGAACACTTGCGATGATGAAATAGTTTGATTTTGCAAGGATAGATTGAGTGGGGTAATGCAACCTTGTTGCCCTGGACTAATAACGACACTCGCGGTGCGCGTGCCGCCATTTTCCGACCAGGAACGGAAGCTTATGGTTTTGCTACCTGTGGTCGTCGCTTTGAAAGTCCAAACAGCACTGCGGCCATCGCTTTCGCGAATATTTCCGAGTGTCAGCTTGTCACTTGTGCCGTAATTCATGGCAACACCGTCTTCTCTCGTCGTTACAACACTTTGTAAAGAAACGCCGCTGGGCAGTGATGTATTTTGTAGATGCACACCGGAAGCAATCCAGGACGGATTTGAGACCGTGGTCGTTACTGTGAAATTAGTATTTAACGGCGGTGTTGTTGTACTGGCAGAAGCACTAAGCGTCGTATTCGGCGTTGTATCTCCACGGATAATAACAGCGGCTATACCCACCGGCCGGCTGGCAGATACAGACCAAGGGGTGGCTTTTAAGCGGTACGTGCCAGCTGGTGGATTATTGATGATGACATATTCAACATTGTCACTAAGAGATTCTGACGCATATTCGCCACAACGCCCGAGTGTTCCCGTACAGTCAGCATTTCGATCAAGCCACAGATCAAGATCATCGATAACCGCGCTGCTGGCACCGGCACTGGCGGCAGGCTCGTCCCAGGTCATCACGGCCACTAGACGAGTAGCCCCGATTGGAACGGTTATGTCGCGGAATAAAAACTGTGCAGCCGTTACACTGCCCCATTCCCAGTGAGTGCTCCAACCATTCGGATTATTGCGTGCCCAGTGGGCAACATAAGCCGATACCCGGCCTAAGCCATAACTGTTTTTCTCTGGAGGTAAAGCATCATCATGCAGGATCGACGTCGCCATTAAGAAGGCGCGAGCGAGGTAGGGACGGCTGCGAAAATCAGCATAATGATGCATGAGTGTCGCCGCTAAACCGGTAACATGAGGGGCAGCCATACTCGTACCAAATTTAGCCGTATAGCCGGAATTGTCAAATGCATTGGCTGAGTGAACCCAGGTACCAGGGGCAGATAAATTGGGTTTCATCCGGCCATCGCCTGTTGGGCCACGACTGCTGCCACAGGGGTTAGGTGTACAAACCCAGTTATTAATATCACCAACCTGCAAGTAGTCGAAATCAAACACATTGCCAACAGTTAATGCGTTCTTGGCGACCGCTGGAGCGCCGATAGTATTGCTATCCGGGCCATCATTGCCAGCCGAGATGACATAAAGCTGCTGATAGTCCCATGATTTTTGATCAAGTTTACGAGAGGTACTATCGGTACCGACTAAATTCGTGCCACTACCACCACCGCTATAATTGATGACTAGTGGACGCCCGCTGTCACAAGCAGTTACGTCATCCATAAAGTCCATCGCGTCTTGGGTCCAGCTCAATAAGCCCGAATTGTTTTGTTCAAACACTTTTGCCGCGCGGATTCTTGTCGAGGTAGTACCGCCAACACCAATGGCCATACCTTTCAACGCACCATTTGCAACGCCATTACCAATCATAGTGCCAAGCACATGAGTGCCATGTCCGTTTAAATCATTGAAAGTACCACCTGTCTCATTGGTGAAATTACTTCCACAGCCATTTTTATTCAAATCCTGATGGCCGCCCGTCCCAAGCGAAAAGCCGCTATCCATAATACCCACAATTATGGGGGCACCGTCATAACGGCCGGTGGTAATACCAAGCCCTGGCCGGATGTAGTCAGCCCCAATCAACGGTGTGCTCTCACTGTGCTGAGCATGAGCAGGCATAACTAATTCGATATACAGTACAAAATCCAGCTCGATAAGGTTCTGAATAACCTCCGATGTTGCTACAGCACGATAGGCCAGCAACTCAGGGTCGTACTTGCCGACAATCGCACCTGCAGCCTCTAGCCGATCGTAAAATACAGCGGCTGGATCAGCGTCAAACAAATTTATGATAAGCGGCAGTTCTTGGTTATTCAGGTTGGCACCTGCTGCTTTTGTTACCCGTAACTCGGCGCTAAGTTTCTGTTCAGACAGGCTATAGCCAACCCATTCCACATACGGTAATGCTGCGATCTTATTCAGTATCTCCAAATCAAGCGGGATTTTAGCTTTATAAGCCTCTGAATGAGGGCCGAGTAACGTGACCCCTAAAAGATGCAATTCTTGTTCAATTTCATCGCTAATATATTCATCCATCAAAATAAAACCATAGGTGTACAGTTCTATCTGATTTGCTTGCAGTGCACCGGGCCCTATTTCCGTAGCGGCTTGCAGCAAGCTGGGATCAACACCAGCATCCGGTGTAAACGAACTTGATGCAAATGATAGCCGGCGCCAATCATCAGTAGTTTTCTTTTGCAAAACCAGTGAATTAGACTGATAACCACCTACCATAGACGGCAGCGGCTTGGAAACATTACGCTTAAGACGCAGAGGCGATTCCTCTACGACCGTAGCAGGGCCGGAATCCGAATGGTGAGAAGCACCGGCAGGTGGTGGTTGCTGAGCAAAAGATTGCGGTGATCCTAATGGCGCTTTAGAGGTATCGACTATGGCGTCGGAGGCTACGGGTTCCGGCAAATCTGCCCGATTCCCGGTTCCGTTTAAAATTTCATTAACCGCTTCTGACAAGAAAAGAGGATCCACGGGATTAGGTGATTGCTCATCTGCAAGCGCTTTTTTATCAAATAACCCTAGCGAAATCAGAACAATTAAAATCGAAAAAAGAGTTTTTCCTGCAAAAGGCGCCCTATAAAACACTGTCATGGTGATTATTCCCTGCTAAGAAGAGCTTTGAGATTTTTTTCAGTATAGTACAAAATCTTGGCGCGCCCGGGAAAAGACTCCGTCATTAATAATTAACCTACCGTTTCACATTTCAGCCGCCAGCACCTTCTGAAACACCCACAATTTAGTTAGAATGTATTAATAGCTCGCACCGTATGAACAACTAGTCCACCAGCATGCAGACCCGCTCCGCAATCGCCAGCGAAGCGGTCAGACCGGGCGATTCGATGCCGTACAGATTGACCAGATTGGGAACGCCGTGCACCTCTGGTCCCTGGATCACGAAATCGGCGGCAGGCTCGCCCGGTGCCTGCAGTTTCGGACGAATACCCGCATAACCCGGCGTCAGCGCGCCATCCGGCAAGTCCGGCCAGTACTTGCGTACAGCCGCATAGAACACATCCGCCCGGCGCGGATCGACATCGTAGTTGATCGTGTCGATCCATTCGACATCCGGTCCGAAACGCGCCTGCCCTCCCAGATCAACAGAAACATGCACCCCCAGGCCAGCCTGTTCCGGCACCGGATAAATCAGGCGTGAAAAAGGCGAACGCCCACTGAGCGAATAATAATTTCCTTTGGCATAATAATGCGGTGGAATGGTCTCTGCCGGTAAACCACGCAGGCTGTGGGCCAGTTTGCCGGCGTACAAACCAGCGCTGTTGACGACACAACGTGCCAGCAGGCTCATGGGCTCGGCACCGCCGACCTCCAGCACAATGCCCTCAGGAGTGATTTCGCCACCTTCAACCGGACTGTTCAAAGCCAGCATCGCACCGGCATCTTCGGCATCGCCCAGGTACGCCAGCATCAGGCCGTGACTGTCAATAATACCGGTGGAAGGCGACAATAGTGCCGCCACACAACGCACCGCCGGTTCCAGTTCAGCCACCTGCCCGACATCCTGCCACAGCAAATCGGTGACGCCATTATTAATGGCTTTCTGCTCGATACTGCGCAGCGTGTCCAGCTGGTTCCCGTCAGTGGCAACAATCAGCTTGCCGCAGCGACGGTGTTCGACGCCATGGCTAGTGCAATAATCGTACAGGGCATGCTTGCCGGCCACACAAAGCTGCGCTTTGAGACTACCTTGCGGGTAATAAATACCGGCATGAATAACTTCGCTGTTGCGCGATGAAGTCTCGGACCCGATCAGATCCGCAGCTTCCAGAATAATCACTTCGCGTCCTGCCTGTGCCAGCGCCCGCGCAGCCGCCAGACCCACCACACCCGCGCCGATAACAATACAATCGACCGTCTCTAAAGGCATAAATCTCGTTCCTGTTTATTCTTGTTCATATCAAATTCCTGCCAGTTTGTTGTTTTATAAAATTCGCATTTACTGACTCGCGCCCGGCGCTTCCAGCCCGGCCTGTAAGGCTGTTACTAGCGCATCCAGCTCGGTGATCGGTGCCGAACACTGGCTGCCGCTGCACAGATACGCAACAACGCCAGCTTCCCGCCCCTGCCGCAAGGCCAGAAACGGCGGCAGATCGCTGGCATCATTGGGAATCGCCAGAGTTAAACGGCGTGGCGCGAAATCATGGGCGCAGGCTTTGCGCCATGATTCCAGCTGGTCTGCCGGCCCCCGGATCACGACCGTCTGGGTCGGGAAATAATATTCTTCCAGCGCTAATAACATACTGCAGCAGGCAATCGGCTGTCGCTCGATGGCGGGCCAGGCGTTTTTCAGAGCCCGCTCGGCAGCCAGCAGATACGGCAGCGAATTCGTTAAATGCCCCAACCGGATCATATTGTAAGCCGTTACACCGTTACCGGCCGGCAGGGATTCGTCGTGTACCGGTTTGAGCCGGGCCACCAAGGGTTCATGCTCATCGGTGGTGAAATAGAATCCGCCCTGTTTGCTGTGATCCTGAAAATGCTCCAGCAGCACCTGGGCCAACTCTAAAGCCCAGTTCAGATCACCATCACGCCAGCGACATTGCAGTAATTCCAGGATGGCGTCGATCAGCAGAGCATAATCATCCAGATAGGCAGGAAACCGCGCCTGACCCTGCTGATACGTTGCCAGCAGCCGGCCATCCTGCCAGAGCCGGTCTTTAATGAAGTCTAGTGTACGCTCGGCCGCCTGGATGTATTCAGGTTGCTCCAGATAGCGCCCGGCAGAGGCCAGACCCTTGATCATCAGGGCGTTCCAGGCGGTCAGGATTTTCTCGTCCCGGGCCGGTCGGACCCGCTGCGCACGCGCTGCCAGCAGTTTTTGCTGCGCCTGCTGTAACAGCTCACGGGCCTGTTGCGCTTCAAGTTTCAGCTTGCGAGCCGCCTGCTCCAGCGACTGCTGTTGTGTCAGATGCCAGGCATGACCCTCAAAATTAGCGCCTTTATTGAGCCCGCTCACAGCCGCCAGCAGTGCGTATTCCGGTTCCTCCAGCACAGCCTGTACCTGCTTGCGTGTCCAGACGTAAAAGCGCCCTTCCTCCCCTTCGCTGTCCGCATCCAGGGAACTGTAAAAACCGCTTTCGGGCGAGCGCATTTCCCGCTCGGCCCAGCCAATGGTTGTTTCGATAACGGTCTGGAACGCAGTCACGCCGGTAGCACGCCAGGCCTGACTGTACAGGTTCAATAACTGACCGTTGTCGTACAGCATTTTCTCAAAATGCGGGATCTGCCAGCGGGCATCCACGCTGTAGCGGAAAAAACCACCACCCAGCTGATCGTACACGCCGCCCTGGGCCATTTTTTCCAGACTGAACTTGGCCATCTGCGCCGCCTGCTTATCCGGATTGCCCTGTTGCTCGCTGTGCCACCAGTGCCGCAGCAGACGCTCGATAGCCTGTGGCTGGGGAAATTTTGGCGCACCGCCAAACCCGCCGTGATCAGCATCAAAGGACTGGGTCAATTGCGTGATAACCCCTTCCAGTGGTCCCGCATGCAGTGAATATCCGGTTTGTCCCTGCCGCGGCGGCCCGGTCTTGAGCGCTTTGACCAGTTCGGCATTCTGTTGCCGGACGGCGTCTTCACGCTGCCCGAAAAAGTCGGCCACACGTTGCATCAGATCGACAAAGCCGGGCATACCGTGACGCGGCTCTTTCGGTACATAGGTGATGGCAAAAAACGGGCCTGATCGTCCGGCGTCAGGATCACGTTCAACGGCCAGCCGCCAGCCCGGCCATTGAGCAACTGATAAGCGTTTTGATAGATTTTGTCCAGATCGGGGCGTTCCTCGCGATCCAGCTTGATATTGATAAAACGCGCATTGAGCACCTGAGCCACGGTGTCGTCCTCAAACGACTCATGCGCCATCACATGGCACCAGTGGCAGGCAGAGTAGCCGATCGATAAAAATATCGGCTTGTGCTCACGCTGGGCACGCTGCAAGGCTTCCTCGCCCCAGGGATACCAGTCGACCGGATTATGCGCGTGCTGCTGCAGATACAGGCTGGTTTCATGGATCAGACGATTAGTTGGGGTAGCATTCATAAACAATCCGGGGCTGACAAACGGGACTCGGAACTGGCAGGTGCAGCGGCAAGGCCGACCGGCAGGTGATCAGGCAGGCCGCCAGTCCAGCAGGGACTGCAGTACGCGTTTAAGCACCTCCTGCAGTTGCGTCGCTTTATCCTCGCGGTAAGCAAAGCTTGGCCCTCTGTCCATATAGCTGTCCTGGCCCAGCTCCATCTGCACAGTGTGGATCTGCTGCGCTGGCTGGCCATAATGACGGGTGATATAGCCGCCGACAAAACGGCCATTGATAACATACGTATAGCCACAGTCCGCCAGCGCGTCAGCGATGCCCTGCTCAATACCCGGTGCGCAGCTTTGCGAACGGGCGGTGCCAACATTCAGCACCGGCAGCACCCCATCGAACAGGCGTGGCACTTCCGAGGCAATGGAATGGCAGTCATACAAAATCGCGTAACCATGCCGGTCTTTGATCCGTGCCAACTCTTCGGCCAGTTTGTCGTGATACGGCTGCCAGTAGCGCTGCCGACGCTCGTCCTGCTCACCCTCCGCCAGTCCCTGACCGGGCCGATACAGCGAGCCGCCATCAAAAAACGTGCTCGGGCACAGCTCGGTGGTCGCCTGACCAGGATACAGACTGACATTATCCGGCGGCCGGTTAAGGTCGATCACATAACGGCTGTGGGTAGCCTGCACAATGGTGGCGTCCAGCGTGTCGGCAAACCCGTATAAACGCGGGACATGCCAGTCGGTATCCGGCAACGCCAGCGCGGCCGGCACCAAGCGCTCAGCCAGCGCTGGCGGCAGCTCGGTACCCGAATGCGGCATACTGAGCAATAATGGCGATTCGCCACGACGATAATTAAACAGATTCATTACGATGTCCTCGTTAGGATATAAAACCGGATGATCTAACCAGTAACCAGATTACTGCCCATTCGGCGGGGCTGCTGCGATTTTGGATATAGACACATTGACAGTCAACTTTCCAGGACGTTACCAGAACGGTCAGAACTCGCACCTGACGGTTCTGGTTTGATGCTGCAATAGTGGCAACACACGTATATTCCGATTACTATGATGCACCCAAAATCAGTGGTAGCGGGAGAGGAAAATAAAATGGCCGAGCTCAAAATCAATGGCATCCCTATACAAGACGATTATTCTGAAACCTTCAGTGCGCAGATGTGCCGTGTCCTCATCACCAGTGTCAATCGCAAATGGGCGCTGGAAGCCGCTTTGGAAACCAAGGGCCTGGGTCGTTCTGCTACCGCTCCACCCTGCGAAGCCACGCTTGAGCGCGAGCTAAGCCCTGCAGAAACACCGGATGGACGACCCGGTTTTCTGATCCAGATGATGGATCGTAAACTGGAGCAACTGCAACAATGTCTGGCCCTGCGGATTCGCAAAGGTGCCGTGCCCAATCCCAAAACCAATGTCTTCGACGCACTGCCTGCGGATATGGCCGAAGCGTATATTGATATGGAAGGTACGGTTATCCAGAAATTCGGTGACGGTTTCGAGCAGGAAGTCGAAGCATTCGGGCGACGTGTGTATCAAATTCCGCGTATGGACGGCTGGCTGCATGTCGAGCGCAAATTTGCCATCAAAGAAGCGGTCACGGGCGGGATGTTCCTGATTCTGGCCGACTCTGATGAAAACGCCCTGGCTGCCGCAGAAAAAACGCTGGAAGAATCCGCCAAGGTGCCATTAATTGTTGTTAAATGTGCTGCCAGCGGTTCCAAAGTCGGTGCCAAGAACTATACTGACATGGTAGCAACAACCAATGATGCCTATTGCCCGACCCTGCCCCGGCAGGCTGACAGCCATCTCTGGGATGAGGTCAAATGCGTGTATGAGATCATCGTCAGCGGCCCTCGCCTGGAAGATGTCCGCGCCGGCATGAAAACCGGCATCGAAGCGGCCACCAGCATGAACGGCGTACTGGCTATTCATACCGCAAATTATGGCGGCAAGCTCGGCAAGGGCAAAATTCATCTGCATAGTCTGTTTCAGGATTAAGCACAACCCTAACGGTTTACAGTTCTCATGCCTGCTGCCAAACCAAATTCGGTACGCGTGACCGCCCCAGCCCGCCTGCATCTGGGATTTCTGGACTTAAACGGCGGTCTGGGGCGACGGTTTGGCAGTCTGGGTCTGGCGCTGGAGCAGCCCGCTTACCGTTTGCATCTCACCACCTCGTCCCGCTTGACCGTACAAGGCCCGGATGCTGCCCGGGCAGAGCGCTATGCACGCGCCTTAAGTGAGCAATTGGGTTGGCCCGACGGGGTACACATCACTATTGAACAGGCGATTCCGGCCCATTCCGGACTGGGTTCAGGCACCCAGCTGGCACTGGCTGTCGGCATGGGCATCGCCCGTCTGTTCGCACTGCCGGCAGAGCCCGCCCGTGTCGCCAGTATGCTGCAACGGGGCGCGCGCTCGGGTATTGGTATCGGCACATTTGCACAGGGTGGTTTTATTCTCGACGGCGGACACCGGGAAGCCGCTGCTGAACCACCACCGGTTATAGCCCGCATACCGTTTCCTGCTGCCTGGCGGGTCGTGCTGATTTTTGATCGCAACCGGCAAGGTTTTAGCGGCGGTGACGAGCAGCGCGCGTTTACCGAACTGCCGCTCTTCCCGGAAGAACAGGCAGCGCGCTTGTGCCGGCTGGTATTAATGCAAGCCTTGCCCAGCCTGCTCGAAGCCGATTTTTCCAGCTTTGGCTCGGCTGTCAGCACGATACAGCAGGCGGTCGGTGATTATTTTGCACCGGTACAAGGCGGACGTTTCACCAGCCCTGCCGTCACTGCTGTGCTGAACGAGCTGGCCCGGGAACGGGTCGGACTGGGTCAAAGTTCGTGGGGTCCAACCGGCTTCGCCCTGTGTGAAAACGACACCGACGCCAGCCGCTTGCTCGCCAGTCTCAAGGCACGCTGGACCACCACAAGCACGCTGCATTTTGCTATCGGCAAACCCCGCAATCAACCCGGTCTGATCGAATCACACACCGACGAATTACAACGTACAGTAGGCTAAGTCATGAGCACATCTCGAATTCTGCATATGCTGGTGCCCGCCGAGCGGGTAAGCCCTTTCGATGTCAATATGGCGGCCGATGCCGGGTTTGAGATTATCATTCCCTATACCGGTGTCGGCGTAAAACAGGTCGGCGCCTTGGTACAGGACGCCATTTTTTCGCGCCCGCCGAAACGCTTTAACAGCACCGGCGTTTTTATTGGCGGACATGATATCAACCTCGCTGCTGATATGTTCAGCGCTGCGAAAAAGGCCCAGGTACCGCCGTTTGAAATCGGTTTGTTTGCCGATCCGAATGGTGCTTATACCACCTCGGCCGCTCTGGTTGCCCTGGTGCAACAGCAGTTAATCGACAAAACCGGCACCGGTTTGGGCGATCGGAAAGTTGTCATCTACGGCGGCGGCCCGGTTGGTTTATGTACCGCTGTACTGGTCGCGCAACAAGGCGGCAAGCCGCTGCTGGCCCGACTCACGCCCGGTTCACCGGAAAAAGAGCAGATTGTGGCTCAGTTCGGTCAGCGCTATGGCGTCGATCTGCCCGGTGTCAATGCGCAATCCGAGGCCGAGAAAGCGGATACATTGGCAGATGCCGAGGTTATCGTCACGTCCGCCAAAGCAGGTATCCAGGTGTTACCCCAGGCACTGCTGCAACAGGCTACCAAGCTACTGGTGGCGGCCGATGTCAATGCCGTACCGCCAGCCGGTATCGAAGGGCTGGGGGTACAGGATAGCGGTGCCACGCTGAGCACCACCCCGCAAGCGGTCGGCATCGGCGCGCTGGCCATCGGCAATATCAAGTACAAAGTCCAGCATGGCTTGTTCAAACGTATGCTGGAGGCCGAAAAAGCCCAGGCGCTGGACTTTCCCGATGCCTTTCAGCTGGCTTCCGAGCTGGTCTGAGGCCTGCTCATGGACACACCGATAAGCCTCAATGTCCTGAGTGCACCGCTGGTCGACGCCCTGCTCCGCGATGCCGCCCGATTGCGCCTGAAGGTCAGCCGGCTTGATAACGGTTGCACCCTGATCGATGGCGGTATCGATTGTCTCGGTAGCCTGCAGGCAGGACAACGTATTGCCACCATCTGCATGGCTGATCTGGGCCAGATCAATCTGCGCGCGAATCCCACTTTTGCAGATTGGCCCTGGCAGATCGAGGTCAGCAGCAGCCAGCCGGTACTGGCTTGCCTGGCCAGTCAGTATGCCGGCTGGAGTCTCAGCATCGACGACCCGGCCCGGCCCGGCAAAAAATTCCATGCCCTGGGTTCAGGGCCAGCCCGAGCACTGGCACAGCGAGAGCCGCTGTTTCAGGAACTGGCCTACCGTGACAGCGCCGAACGCACCTGCCTGGTGCTGGAAACTGATCGCTATCCGCCGCCGGCCCTGAGCGAGAAAATTGCCCAGGATTGCGGCGTCCAGCCAGAACATTTAACGCTGATTCTGACCCCGACCGGGAGTCTTGCCGGGGTGGTTCAGATTGCGGCCCGGGTGGTTGAGGTCGGCCTGCATAAAGCGCATGAAATCGGCTTTCCCCTGCATGATATCGTCGATGCACTGGGCACCACTCCGCTTCCCCCCCCCACCGGCGATGGACTCAGTGCGATGGGCCGCACCAATGACACTATTCTGTTCGGGGGGCAAATTCACCTGTTTGTCACTGGCCCGGACGAACGTGCGGCCGATCTGGCACAACGTCTGCCCAGCAGCCAGTCGCGCGACTATGGTAAACCTTTTGCGCAAGTGTTCGCCGATTACCAGTATGACTTTTTTCAGGTAGACGGCTTATTGTTCAGCCCAGCCCGAGTTGCGGTCACCGCACTGGCCAGCGGGCGCACGTTTCACAGCGGCAAACTGGACAGTGCCTTGCTGAACCGCTCATTTGCAACCGAATCTGCACCTCAGGCATGAACGACACGCTTTCCAGCCCGATCGCCCAGGCGTTCTGGCAGGCTTGCGTTTTAGAGCTTGAGGCGCTCAAACCCGGCAATGTCAGCGTCTATTCGGAAGGCCATGGCATGCAGGTCAGCGATTTTCTGCGCAGTGCCGAAAGTTGCGCGGATATCATGGCGCAGCCGGGACTCAGCATAGGTGCCCGGATTTTGCGAAGTATTCAGGCCACCCGTCAGGCGGTAAACTGCAATACTAATCTGGGCATCGTTTTACTATGCGCTCCGCTGGCGCAGGCCATGCTTGGTACCACGCCGGAATCAGCTCAAACCGCCTCTGATTTACGACAGCAAACCTTACGCCAGGCGGTCCAGCAGGTACTGCAGCAGCTCAGTCAGGCGGATGCTGAACAGGTTTTTCGCGCTATCCGGCTGGCCGAACCCGGTGGACTCGGTCAAAGCGATCAGCACGATGTCCATCAGCCGGCCCGGGCCAGTCTGCTGGACATCATGACTGCCGCCGAGCAACGCGATCGCATCGCTTATCAATACAGCCATGGCTTACAGGATATTTTCGAGACCGGCTTGCCCGTACTGCAGCAGGAGCTGCAAAACCGGGCGTCACTACAGTGGTCAGTGGTCGGTATTTATCTGAATTTTTTGGCAAGCTTTCCAGATTCGCATATCATGCGTAAACAAGGCGCTGAAATTGCCGCACAGGTACGCCAGCAGGCACAAGACATGCTGTATCTTTATAATAAGCAAGTATCATCTACAGAATTACTGGAACCGCTGCTGGCTTTTGATCAAGACTTGAAGCGACAGGGCATCAACCCCGGTACCAGTGCGGATTTGACCGTCGCGACTCTTTTCGCTGAACAATTACAAGAACTGTGTATCAATGATTTTTCCGCAAGCCCACTGCGGGCTGCATTCGTTACCAGACAACATATTGGCGCTAACGCCAGTATGTTACCGCTGGTTTTTTAGTAACAGGCCATAATAAGGAGGAATCCCAATGGCAAAAATCAATAATGTTCGGGTAGGTGAATCCCTGGTGGGTGATGGCAATGAAGTCGCCCACATTGATTTGATTCTGGGCCCCCGCGGTTCTGCCGCTGAAACCGCATTCTGCACCGGTCTGGTCAACAGTAAAGACGGTTTTACCAGTCTGCTGGCGGTCGTAGCACCCAATGTACCCGCCAAGCCGAATACCATGATGTTCAACAAAGTCACCATGAAAGGTGCCAAACAGGCTGTGCAGATGTTTGGTCCGGCCCAGCGCGGCGTTGCCCGGGCGGTAATGGAGTGCGTTGCTGAAGGTACGATTCCGGCTGATGAAGCCGATGATCTGTACGTTTGCGTAGGGGTTTTCATTCACTGGGAAGCGGAAGACGACGCCAAGATCGAACAGTACAATTATCAGGCGACCAAAGAAGCCATCGAGCGTGCTGTTGCCGGTCAGCCCACCGTGCAGGAAGCGCTAGCCCAGAAAAACGCTGAGCATCCCTTCGCGGCCAACGTTTCTTAAGCATATTCGACGTCTATCCCCGTCCCTCTCCCGTGCCGGGAGGGGGAATATCCTGCAATAACGGCTCAAAACAGGCAAAAAACTGCCCTACCGCACGGTCTGTTGCATGCTCCAGATACAGTTCGCGCAGTTGCAGCGCGCCAGCTATACCAAGCACCTCACCCGCAATCATGCTATGAAACTGGCTGCCACCAATCAGCTGGTGCGAAAGCGTTAGATATAATCGGGACAACACCGCATCGCGGAGCATGGTTTCCAGGATCTGCGGCCCGGCCAGCAGATAAATGCTGCGATACCCCTGTGCTGCCAGATATTCGATCAGCGGCCGACCTTCCACCGCCTGTTCCCGCCCGGCCAGAATCACCTCATAACCCCGCTCGCGCCAGATTGCGATTTTGTCACTGTCGCTGGCACGGCCGGTAGCGATATAAAAAGCTTGCTGGTGCTCGTGAATAGACGCCGGGACAGGGAAATCCAGGCTGGCACTGGCCACCACAATTGCCGGCTGTGCTGGTAGTCCATGACGCTGACGCCAGTGTATTAAATCCTGATTATCCGGCCGCATGCCCAGTTGCAGAATATTGCCCAGACGGCCTGCTGCCAGCGCCCGCAAGTAGGCACCGTGCGTGATAATACAGTCGGCCTGGGCCTGCAGTTCCTGAAACAGACGCCAGTCGCTGGCACTGCTCAATGCCGTGGGGGTGGCGGAACCGTTGTGCTCATCGATCAGTGCGATGCGCCCGTCCAGACTGGTAACAAAATTGGCGAACACACAAGGTTGTGAGTGGCCGCGCTCGTGCAAACGGTGCGACAGGTATAAACCGGTTAAATCCGTCGGCGTCAGCGGCGCAGGATACAGGCGCGTCAGACGCGGTTCGCTCATACTCGATCTACTCGCATACTTAATCTACTCAATACCCTGATCGCCTCATTGGACTCTGGTCGTCATTAGCTCATCAGTTTGGGCGCTAGTGTACACTATGCCAATCCCCCTATAAGGCAGCACGAGAGGCAATACTATGCGAACAGATCGACGCCAGGATACAACATACAACGAAGAGGAAATCCGCCAGCGACTCAGCCAGGAATTGCCACATTGGTATTATGAAGACGGCTGGATTCGTCGTAAATATCGCACCAGTGGCTGGAAAGGCACACTGATGGTGATAAACACGGTCGGCCATCTCGCCGAAGCGGCCTGGCACCACCCCGATATCGCCGCTTCGTATGCCTTTGTTATTGTCAAACTGATGAATCACGCCGCCAAAGGCGTCACTGACAAGGACTTCGAACTGGCCAAGAAGATCGAAGACGTTATCCAGTGGCAGCCAGGCACGCAGGAAGGTGCACTGGAAGGAACCCCTGACGATCCGCGTTTCAAATATATCAAGTACGATTAATGACCACCGCTGCGCCTGCTGAACATATTCTGTTTCTGACCGGTCGCCTGGCTTACGACAGTCTCAGCCGCGAGCTGGAACAATTGTCGCAGCGACCACCCTCAGCACAGACTTTCAGTTACCGTATCCATGAACTGGGACTTAAGTTGCTGCGCTGATGACCAGTGCTATGATCCAGCGCCGCTTACAAGCAACTGATGTAGAAGGTGTAGACCGGATTATCGTGCCGGGGCTTTGCAGTGGCGATCTGGACGCGCTCAGCGCGCATTTAAACATTCCGGTACAACGTGGTCCGAAAGACTTGAAAGACCTGCCGGAGTTTTTCGGGGCGCAAGGCAAACCGGTCGATCTGAGCCGGTACGCAGTCCGGATTTTCGCTGAAATCGTCGATGCCCCTCATCTCAGTGTTGAGCAGATTGTCGCGCGAGCGCTGCGTTATCGTGCCGATGGCGCCGATGTGATTGATCTCGGTTGTTTACCGGAAGTGCCTTTCCCACATCTGGCCGAGTCGATTCAGGCGCTGCAGGCCGAAGGCTGTCAGGTCAGCGTGGATTCCCTGTACGAGCAGGATTTACTGCAGGCAGGTCGCGCCGGGGCGGATTATCTGCTGAGCCTGAAAGAAAGCACCTTGTGGATTGCCGATCAGGTGGCCAGTGTGCCAGTGCTGATTCCGGAACAGCCAGGCGATATGGAGTCTCTGTACCGGGCCGCCGAGACGCTGCAAAAGCAAAACCGCCGCTTTCTTGCCGATGCTATTCTGGATCCTATTCATTTCGGTTTTACCGCCTCGCTGGTACGCTACCATGCCCTGAGACAGCGCTTGCCCGACGTCGAAATCATGCTCGGCACCGGCAATATCACCGAACTCACCGACGCTGATACAACCGGCATGACAGCGCTGTTGCTCGGCATTGCGTCAGAGCTTGATATCGACGCTATCCTGACCACCGAAGTCAGTCCGCATGCCCGCACAGCCGTACGGGAAGCGGATTTAGCCCGGCGCATGCTGTGTGCGGCCAAGCGGGACGGTAATCTGCCACGCCGTTACCATCCCGGTCTGATGGCACTGCGGGACCGCAAACCTTTCCCATACACGCCGGACGAAATCGCCACGACAGCACAGGCCATCAAAGACCCCAGTTACCGGATCCAGTTGAGTACACAAGGTATCCATATTTATAATCGCGACGGCCTGCATACGGCCCAGGACCCGTTTGCCTTGTTTCCGCATCTGCAACTTAAAGATGACACGGGGCATGCCTTTTATCTGGGCGTGGAATTGGGCCGAGCCCAGATTGCCTGGCAGCTCGGCAAGCGTTATTTGCAGGATAATCATCTCAGCTGGGGCGTGCTGGTGCCGGAACCAGGCCCAAAGTCAGAACCAGAGTCCGAATCAGGGCCAGAATCAAAAACAGGACGGACCACCGACGCCTATCAAAGCCCCGGCACTACCCTCACCCGGCGAAATAAAACACCGAAGACATGATTTACGAAACTATTGTCTGCACCGTCAACCAGGACGGCACACCGCGGATCGTACCGTTGGGTATACGGCGCGAACAGGGCTTGATCCTGCTGGCCCCGTTCCGCCCTTCCGCGACCCTGGATAATCTCCAGCGCAGCGGCCACGCGGTGGTTAATTTCAGCACGGATGTGCGGATTTTCGCGGGTTGTCTGACAGGCCGCTATCACTGGCCTGTCCGACCGGCCGAACAGATCCCCGGCTTTGTACTGCAGAACACCCTGGCGCACAGCGAACTCGAACTGCAACACACAGAAGAAGACCCCGTGCGGCCCCGCTTTTATTGTCGCGAGGTATTCAGCGCCACCCATGCGCCATTCCGCGGCTTTAATCGCGCCCAGGCGGCGGTACTCGAAGCCGCCATTCTGGTCAGCCGCCTGCATATGCTGTCAGCAGATAAAGTTGATCGCGAGATCGCGTATTTAGCGATTGCCATTGAAAAAACCGCTGGCCCCGAGGAACAGGAAGCCTGGGATTGGTTGCTGGAAAAAATCGCGGCGCATCGGGCGGGCTGAAAACAGCGCTGGTTCTTGGTGATGTTAATCCCTGTTGTGGGTCAGGAATGTCAGCACCTCCCCCATCAAATCGTTAATGACCTGGTATTGTTCCGGCGCAACGGCGAGGATATCGGTTTCCGACTGCACATATGGGGCGGGCTGCAACTCTACCCGGCAATGCGCGACGATGGCCTGCGCGGACTCGAGGGTGGTTTCCAGGTGAAACTGTAATGCAAGCACCGACGAGCCCAACTGGAACGCCTGGTTGGCACAAGCTTCGCTGGCCGCCAGACGGACCGCTCCGGTTGGCAGATCAAAGGTGTCCCCATGCCACTGAAAAACCTCCACCGTCGCCGGAAATTGAAACGTGTCTCCGCCACTGGACACTACCGCTTGAATGGGCAGCCAGCCAATTTCCTTAACAGGATTCGGGTACACTCGCGCACCCAACGCACTGGCAATTAATTGTGCTCCCAGACAGATACCCAGAACCGGTTTGCCCGCTGTTACAGCCTGGCGGATAAACGATTTTTCCAGCGCCAGCCAGGGAAAGTCAGCCTCATCATTAACACTCATCGGCCCACCCATCACGATGAGCAGATCGATAGCATCAAGCTCAGGCAAAGATGCCGTTTCGAAAAACCGGGTATGGCTGATATCGTAACCGGCAGCCAGAAGCCACGCTTCAATACTGCCAAGACCTTCAAAGGGGACATGCTGCAGGTAATGGGCGCGCATAAGGTATGTTCTCGCTGTAAAAATTACTAGTGTCAGATGTTTTTACTGAGCTTCTCTACTTTCAGCGTTTCAAGGTTAAGCTTGTACTTACTATTCTTTTCGTTGGTGATCAAAAGGCTATTTTCGTTTTGCAATATTTCAAGAGATGTGATGAAGACATCCTGCACATCTTTTGTCATGGCCGGCTTATAGGATATTTTATAAATTCTCTTTCGCCACAATATCTTATTGGTTTTTATTTCGGTCGCCAGAACATACCCGCCATTTTGCTTCGCGTCATTCTCAAATCCCCAGTGCGGCACCGAGTAACGTACGCCAGCGTAAACCACCGGTTCGACCTCCGCCGGCGGCAATCTTTTTGCCGATACTGAAATCGAAGATGTGATGGCAAGGATAAAAAATATGCTTCTGATAATGTTCATCGTTCTCGGTTTATTTAGAGTACGAAACGCGGATACAGAATATGGAGGCTTCTGGATTCCCGCCTGCGCGAGAATGACGAATTACCAAAAATCCTGGCTGGCGGGAGTTCTGCCGGCCAGGGAGTGCATCAAAAATCTACGGTGCGACCAGGTGTGCCCAGCCACGGTACGCTGAAGTGTGCATCGGTATATTGTGAACGCGGATGATATCCACGCCTTGTGCGCAGAGATTCAGGGATGCGCCCAGCGTTGTCAGGTCTTTATCGGTGACATCCAGAGCGGAAAAGTTTTTCATGAAGGACTTGCGTGAATGGCCAACTAAAACCCGCACGCCATGACGCCGGAAGCGGGCGGCTTGCTGCAGGAGTTTGAGCGATTGCAGACCGTCTTTACCGAAGCCGATACCAGGGTCGAAAATAATCCGGCTAAGGTTTAAACCGGCTTTGTCCCAGCTTTCGAGTTGCTGCAGCAGCCAGGCTTCGACCACGTCAACCGGGTCACAGTCCGGCGGCAAGGTTTTATCTTTACTGGCCGGGATACTGACGTAATGCATGGCGATCCAGTCCTGCTCGCTGGAACAGGCCAGTTCGCGCATGGCCGGCGAGCTTAATCCACTGACATCGTTAATGATATCCACCCCCAGCTCCAGCGCTTTGCGGGCCACTTCGGGATGATAAGTGTCCACACTCAACAAGGGGCGCAGCAGTTGCGGCTGGTATTTGGCCAGCAGGCGTTCCAGCACGGGGGCCAGCCGCGACCATTCCTGCTCGGCGCTGATCGGGGTGGCGCCGGGTCGGGTTGATTCAGCGCCAATATCAATAATATGCGCACCGGCAGCAACCATGGCATCAACATGCGGCTCGATCTGCGTCCAGGCAATGAACTGGCCACCGTCGGAGAATGAATCCGGGGTCAGATTGAGAATGCCCATCCACAACGGAATATGGTGAGCAAGCTCACGCGACCAGTCCAATATTGTTTTATCGCCCAGACCAGGCACCTGCAGGCGCGGTTCCAGCGCCAGCAGGGGCGTCAGCACGAATCCGCGCTGCTGCATGCCCGCATGCGGAATGGTCAGAACAGCATTGTCGAGGCGGGTCTCCCCCCACAACAGAATATCGATATCCATCGGCCGCGGCGCCCAGCGGGATTTATTACTGCGCCCCATCTGCGTCTGAATATCGGCAATCCAGCTGCGCATCTGTTCGGGCTGGCAGCTAACTTCCGCCTCCAGCACCAGGTTCAGATACGGCAGATTCCAGTCAGCAGGAGCGCCTTCCGGTAATAATGCGGGTGATTCGACCACGGGCGACACCCGCCGCCGCTGCAGCCCTTTTTCCTCCAGTAACTGAATAGCCTGGCGCAGATGTTCGCGCCGATCACCCAGGTTCGAGCCCAGCCCCAGATAAATCTGCATAAGCCTGCTATCAACCGCCGAATAATTTGCCAACCAGTCGGGCAAACCAGCCCTTCGGTTTGGCTGGTGCGACACTTACCGGAGCGGAACTTGCCGGTGCCGCAGGCGCGCTGGATACGGGCGCGCTGGCAGCAGCGGCTGCTGGCGCGGCTTGCGGGGCGGCTTGCGCGGTCACACGGGCGCTGGCGGCCTGGCTCGGTGCAGTCTGGCCCTGCGAACTTAAAGCCTGCAGATAATGACGACGCAGAATCGAATCTTCGGGAATGGCACCTAAGCCCAGGGAAGCGGCCTGCTGTTCTAAATGCCGCCGCAGGATGGAATCGGTCGGGATGATCTGATCACTCATTGGAAAATCCTCTTATTGGGGTATCGGAGAGTATCTGCTGTCACCGGAGTGCAGCGCATTATCGCCTTGTATTGCCAGCGAGATTATCATAGTGCCATATTAAAATAGGGCAATCGTGATTAACAGCACGATCGTGCCCTGGCAAGATATACGGTGTGCTGCGGTCGCTATCTAAACCCCTGCAGATATGCTATTAATTATTGCGAACTCTTGAAAAGAGTTTCAAGCAAGATAAGGCCGGCTTAGACACGGCAATAACAAACACTCCCCTAGTGCTGTACTTATAATACCGAGGAGTAACTTAAGATGCTCAAATCTCTACATATCAACCCCGAAAAGTGCACGGGCTGCCTGCAATGCGAGATGGCCTGTTCACTGGAAAACGAAGGGATCTTTAACACCTCGAAGTCCAGAATCAAGGTTTTTAGTTTCCATGATGAAGGTCGCTTCGTTCCGTATACCTGTACGCAATGCGATGAAGCCTGGTGTCTGCACGCCTGTCCGGTTGATGCCATTACCGTTGACAAGGCCAGCGGCGCAAAAGTGGTCAACGAGGCGACGTGCGTAGGCTGTAAGGTCTGTACCATCGCCTGCCCGTTCGGCACCGTAAATTACAACTCTGCCAGTGGCAAAGTCATCAAATGCGATCTCTGTGGCGGCGATCCCGAGTGTGCTAAAGCCTGCCCGACCGAAGCCATCACCTATATTGATGCCGATTGGACAGGTCTAGACCGGATGCGCCAATGGGCTGCCAAAACCAGCAATACTGCGAGCGCCTGAGCGAGGAGAACATATTATGGGTTGGCAACGTAAAGTACTGCGCGTCAATTTAACTGAGCGCACCTGCAAGCCGGAACCGCTGAATATGGAATGGGCCCGGCTGTATCTGGGGCAACGCGGACTGGCCACAAAATATCTGTGTGAAGAAATCGACCCCGCCTGCGATCCGCTTTCGCCGGACAACAAAATGATTATGGTCACCGGGCCGCTGACCGGCACGATGGCCTCAACCGGCGGACGTTATTCAGTCGTCACTAAAGGGCCGCTGACCGGGGCCATCGCCTGTTCCAATTCAGGTGGTTTTTTCGGTGCCGAAATGAAAATGGCCGGCTGGGACATGATTATTTTCGAGGGCAAGGCCTCCAGCCCGGTTTATCTCTATCTGGAAAACGATAATCCGCAGATCCTGCCTGCGGATGAACTCTGGGGACAATCGGTCTGGGCAACCGATGAGTGGATTCATAAAAAGCATCAGGATCCGCAAATCCGTATTGCCGCGATTGGTGTCGGCGCTGAAAAAGGCGTGCTGTACAGTGCCATCGTCAATGACCTGCACCGCGCAGCAGGCCGTTCCGGTGTCGGTACGGTAATGGGTTCAAAAAATCTGAAAGCCGTCGCTATTCGTGGCACCAAAGGTGTTGCCGGTATCCACGATCCGGCCGCTTTCATGAAGGCGACCCAGGCCGGTAAAAAAGTCCTGGCTGATAATGCAGTAACCGGTCAGGGCCTGCCGATGTACGGCACCCAGGTGTTGATGAACGTTATCAACGAAATGGGCGCAATGCCGACCCGTAACTGGCGTGAATCACAATTTGAAAATGCCAGTGCGATTTCCGGTGAAGCCATGCACGAGCCGCGCGAATCCGATGGCAAGCCCAATCTGGTACGTAATGGTGCCTGCTTCGGCTGCACCATAGCCTGTGGCCGTATTTCTACCATCGACCCGGAACATTTCTCGATTCAGGGCGAAGGCAAAGAACGCTACAAAGTGGCCTCCGGCGGGCTGGAATACGAAGCTGCCTGGGCACTCGGCTCGGATACCGGCGTGGGCGACATCGATGCCCTCACCTATGCCAATTTTATCTGCAATGAGCAGGGTCTTGATCCGATCTCGTTTGGCGCTACCGTAGCGGCCGCTATGGAACTGTACGAAATCGGCGCGATCACCAAAGAGCATACCGGTGGCGTCGAATTCAAATTCGGCAGTGCCGAAGCACTCTGCTACGCCGCTGATGTGACCGGCAAAGGTGAAGGCTTTGGTGCCGATCTGGGTCTGGGCTCCAAGCGCCTGACCGAGAAATACGGCCATCCTGATCTGGCCATGGTGGTCAAAGGGCAGGAATTTCCAGCTTACGATGCGCGCGGCATTCAGGGCATGGGGCTGACCTATGCCACCAGCAACCGGGGTGCCTGCCATCTGCGCTCTTACACCGTATCGTCAGAAGTGCTGGGGATTCCGGTCAAAACTGATCCGCTGGTCACCGAAGGCAAAGCCGATCTGGTTAAAGCCTTTCAGGATGCTACCGCGATTGTGGATTCATCCGGACTGTGCGTTTTCACCACCTTCGCCTGGACACTGGACGATATTCAACCGCAAATAGCAGCGGCCTGTGAAGGCGACTGGTCCATCGAAACCCTGAACGAAGTGGGCGAACGGATCTGGAATCTGGAACGTCAGTTCAATCTGGATGCCGGTCTGACCGCCGCTGACGATACCCTGCCCAAGCGTTTGCTGGAAGAAGGTGTCAAATCCGGCCCGGCACTGGGCAAAACCGTCGGCCTGAGCGAGATGCTGCCGGAATACTATCGCGTACGCGGCTGGAGCGAGGATGGTCGCCTGACCACCGAAACCAAGCAGCGTCTGAGCCTGTAACGGTCCAGACACGCTTCGAAAAAAGTAGCGCGCTAGTTCAACGCGGGGAGCGGCAGGCATTGCACTGCCGATTCTCCGCGTTTTTGCTGTTGTGAGGAGATATCAATGAAACATGTGCCAATGAAACATGTGATTATAGGTGCCGGCCCGGCTGGTGTGGTGGCCGCCGAAACCCTGCGCAAGCTCGACCCTGACAGTACGATCACGCTGATCGGCGACGAACCGGAGCCCCCGTATTCGCGCATGGCTATCCCCTATCTGCTGGTTGAAAATATTGACGAAAGCGGGACTTACCTGCGCAAAGACAGTCAGCATTATCAGGCAAAGAATATTCAAATCCTGCATGAGCGGGTCACCCGTGTCGAACCAGGCACACGCAATCTTACTCTGCAAAACGGCTCTACACTGGCTTACGACCGGCTGCTGATCTGCACCGGCTCCACACCAATCCGCCCGCCGATTCCGGGGATGGATCTGGAGGGTGTACATAATTGCTGGACTCTGGAGGATGCACGCCGTATCGCCCAATCGGCCAAACCAGGTGCAAAAGTGATCCTGATCGGTGCGGGCTTTATTGGTTGTATCATCCTGGAAGCTCTGGCCGGACGCGGCGTTGATCTGACTGTAGTGGAGATGGGCGATCGCATGGTGCCCCGCATGATGGACGAGACTGCCGGTGGACTGATCAAACGCTGGTGTGAAGGTAAGGGCATCAAGGTACACACCGCCACCAAAGTGGATCAGGTTGCCAGCGCGCAGACCGCCAGCACCGGCAGCGGCACCGGGGGTGGCCTCAAAAAACTGTTCAGTGCCCTCACCGGCAGCGCCAAGCCGGCAGCCAGCGAGCAGCAAGGCGGGCACCGTTTTAAGGTGACACTCAGCAATGGTCAGGTGCTGGATGCCGATCTGGTGATCTCGGCAGCAGGCGTCAAGCCCAATACCCAGTTACTGGAAGGCAGCGGCGTGGACATCGACAACGGTATTCTGGTCAATCATTATTTACAGACCAATATCCCGGAAATTTATGCCGCAGGTGATGTTGCCCGTGGTCGCGATTTTTCCACCGGCGAGTTCGAAGTGCATGCCATTCAGCCGACCGCTACCGAGCATGGCCGGATCGCAGCGCAGAATATGGCCGGCGTCGAAACCCGCTACGACGGCAGTTTCAATATGAACGTGCTGGATACGCTGGGACTGATTTCAAGCTCGTTCGGCCTGTGGATGGGAACCGAGGGCGGTGACAGTGCGCAACTGCTGGATGCTGAAAATTACCGCTATCTCAATCTGCAGTTTCAGGACGATATCCTGGTTGGTGCGACCAGCCTCGGCCTGACCCAGCATGTTGGCGTACTGCGCGGACTGATTCAGGGCAAAGTGCGCCTGGGATCGTGGAAAGAAAAGCTAATGGAAGATCCCAGCCGGATCATGGATGCGTATCTGGCCATGAATTATACTGCCCAGCACGCCGCCTAAATGAGAAGGAACCATGCAGATCACCGTTAAACTCTACGCCATGCTGACCGAATACCTGCCAGCGCATGCCGAAAAGAACATCAGCACGCTGAATTTACCCGATAACTACACAGTAGCGCAGGTCATTCAGCAACTCCATTTGCCGGATCGTTACGTTCATCTGGTGTTGGTGAATGGTATCTACATTGAGCACGATCATCTGGCCGAAACAGCGTTGAACGAAGGCGATGTTCTGGCTATCTGGCCGCCCGTGGCCGGAGGCTGAGAGTTTTACACAGACAATGAATACTGTCGTACTAGAGCGCGAAATGGGCGTATCGCACAGCGATTTTTTCCGCACACTGCCCTCGGCAATGGGCACATTCAGCTATCGGCTGGAACAGCATACCGTGCTGGCTGAACATCAGGGTAAGCAGTTGCGGATCGAACTGGGGCCACAGCAGGAACGACGCATTGCATTGTTACGACTGCCCTATACCCAGGTTCGGTTTGCGTTTTGCGATACTTTTTCCCAGGCTGAAATCGACGCCTTTATGGCTTATTTCGACAGCCGTTTCCAACGCGGTGGCGGCTAGCGGGATAACATTCATGGCCAACCAAGACACTTCTCTGCCCCAGGCCGCTCAGGCGGCCTGGGATGCCTACCTGGCAATGGCGCAGACCAAACAACAGCATTTTGAGTATCTGCAGCAACTGGAAACAAAATATCAGCCCTACGGGCAACCCAGTACAGCGGAACAAAACCACTTGCAGACACTCTTACAAGCACATGACGCTCAGGTTGGTGTATTTCGCAGTGCGCTGGCACGATTGCGCATCGACGACAGCAAAGCCTATGCCGAGCTACTCAAGCGCCTGGCGGCAGATGCCTGACCCGCCAAATCCGTTGAGGCTTACTGCACCCGCCGCTTTTGATTGCGTTAAACTATGCCATATCCTTTTTTAACACACCAATTCAGGAGAAAACCTATGCGCGTAAACGCACGATGGGGCAGCATGTGTGTGCTGTTCGCAATGGCACTGCTGCCATTCGGCACACAGGCTGAAGAAGGGGATTTTCCCACCCTGGACCGGGTTGAATATGTCATCGGCTGTATGAACGAGCGCGGCGGCGAAAACTACGATAATTTATACCGCTGTGTCTGTGCGGTGGATTATCTGCGCTCGCAGTTCAGTTACGATGAATACAGCCAAGCTCAGGTATTTCGCATGCTGCGCAGCACGCCCGGTGAAAACGGCAGCCTGTTCCGCGATCCCAAACAGGCAGATCAGCTGCGCGACAGGCTTGATGCCGCTGATGAGACGATTGCCAAACGCTGCTTTTTGATAACGCGGCTCAACCTAAAAGCTGAGCCGTATCAGAGCATACACCTGCCCGGCCATTACACCCGCCGGGCGCTGCGCATTCTTGCTAAGGCTACCCCGCGAAGCGCGGTTCCGGTACCCCCTGGATACCTAAGTCATAAATTGCGAACAAGCTGCCCCGCATTACCCCATCGCCCGGAAATCTGGGCAGGGGCGGCTTGGCCATTGAAGTGACATACAGAATATCCAGGTTGGGACCACCGAACATGACACTGGTCACTTTTTTGACCGGCATACGGATTTCTCTTTCCACGCTGCCATCCGGGGCATAGCGTATCAGTCGGCCGTCATACACCAGCGCACTCCAGAGATAGCCTTCAGCGTCTACCGTTGAGCCATCTGCAGCCCCTCCCTGCGAGGTGTCGACGGTGGCAAACGTACGTCGGTTGGAGACATTACCGGTGTCCTGATCGTAGTCATAGGCCCAGATTTCTCCGGTCCAGGTATCGGTAAAGTAAAACGTATCACCCGTCGGACTCCAGCAGGGCCCGTTGGATACAATAATGTCACGGTCTATGGTATGCAGACTGAAATCCGGGTCGAGCCGATATAGTGCACCGTTCGGCCCCTCTTCCATGGTATCCATGGAACCCGCTACAAAACGGCCCCGTTTATCCACCTTGCCATCATTCAGCCGGTTATCGGCTTTATCCGGTTCCGGATCGATAATCAGTTCCACATCGCCGGTTTTGAAATCCAGCAGGTGAAACCCGCGCGCCAGTGACACCACGGCACCACCATCACGGCGCAGCGCCATCGAGCCAATTTTCTGCGGCACATCCCAGGAGCGGATTTCACGCCCGTCCTCCGTGCAGCGAAACACCCGGCCATCGAATGAATCGATCCAATACAGGCGTTGCTCGTCCACATCCCATAAGGGCCCTTCGCCCAGGGTGGTTTTTACGTCGACCAATACTTCGATGCGCATGGAATTCTCCTTCAGGAATTCAGTATCTTGTTTGCTTTAATGGAACGGGATTCACGGCAAGCCTCAGCCGGCAAAACGGGGTTCCGGCACCCCGCGCACCCCCAGGCCATGCACGGCAAATACGGCGCCGGCCTCACGCTCACGCGGGTACACCCCGTTAATCGGGCGCGCCATTGAGGTGACATAGGCGATATCGAGATCAGCACCGCCAAACGTGATGCTGGTGGTGTTTTCCACCGGCAATCCGACACAGCGATCAATACTGCCGTCCGGTGCCAGACGCACCAGTCGGCCGCGAAAAACCTCGACCGTCCAGACATGATCGTCGGCATCGACGGTTGCACCGTCCGGAAAACCATTCAGCCCGAGGGTATCGAAATTCGCAAACGCCCGCTTATTAGAAATAGCACCACTGCGGGTATCGTAATCGTAGGCGTAAATCGTGCGCTGAAAACTATCGGCAAAATACAGCGTACCCCCGTCGAGACTGAAACACGGCCCGTTCGAGCAGATGATATCCTGCTCCAGCGTATGCACACTGTGATCGGTGTCAAGCCGAAACAGGCTGCATAATGGCTCACGTTCCTCGTAGTCCATATAGCCGGCCAGAAATCGCCCCTGCCGATCCACTTTGCCATCATTCATACGAATGCGGGGTTGGCCCGGATCAGGATCAACAATGTGCTCGGCCGCAGCAGTGGCAAAATCAAAGGTATAGAATCCATCGCGCAACGACAGAATCGCTCCACCATCCTGACGCAAGGCCATCGAGCCAATATGCTCGGGTACATCCCAGCTTTGTTGTTCCGCGCCGCTCGCATCGCAGCGATGAATTTTCTTGCCCAGGCTATCGAGCCAGTACAGCCGCTGCTCCTGCACATCCCACAGCGGCCCTTCACCCAGACTGGCCTGCCCGTCAATTAAAACCTCGATTCGCAACATGATTGTTTATCCACATCAATGTCAGTTTCAGGAAAACCAACAGGAAAATGAAAGGGATTAAAACGCGACCCGGTCTCCGCCCTTCAGCGTCAGCAATTCGCGCGCTTCGCTGGGAGTGGCAATTTCCAGACTCAGACCTTCGATAATCTGGCGCACCATGCGTACCTGATCGGCATTGGATTTAGCGAGATTGCCCCGCCCGGCCCATAAACTGTCTTCCAGCCCGACCCGCACGTTACCGCCCATGGCAGCAGCCTGCGCGGCAATCCGCAATTGACTGGCACCCGCCCCCAGTACCGACCAGCGATAGTCCTTGCCAAACAGCCGGTCAGCCGTACGCTTCATGTGCATGACGTCTTCCGGGTGGGTGCCAAGACCGCCCAGGATACCGAACACGGACTGCACAAAAAACGGCGGTTTAACCAGTCCGCGCTCGGCAAAATGGGCCAGATTATATAAATGGCCAATGTCGTAACATTCGAACTCAAAGCGCGTGCCACCATAGCAGGTTTAAGAATATATTCGATATCCTTGAAGCTATTGCGAAAAACCAAATCGGTGGCTTCCAGGTGAGCTTTCTCCCACTCAAACTTAAAGTCTTTGTACTTGTTCAACAACGGAAACAGACCGAAATTAATCGAACCCATGTTCAGGAGCGACTTCGGGCTGAAACGTTGCGGCCGGCAAAACCCGCTCCTGAACTGTCATGTATGGACTGCCACCGGTTGTGATGTTCACCACAGCGTCGGTCGCCTGCTTGATGCGAGGCAGAAACCGGCTGAATGCCTCGGGGGTCTGATCCGGTTTGCCGGTTTCCGGATCACGCGCGTGCAGATGCAGAATCGCCGCACCGGCTTCAGCCACGGCGATAGCTTCGCTGGCAATCTCGTCTGGCGTAATCGGCAGATGAGGGGTCATGCTGGGGGTGTGGATAGCACCGGTTACGGCGCAGGTGATGATCACTTTACCTTGTGCGGACATACTGTTCTCTCGGACTAACAATAATTGATTGATGTAGATAACGCCGGTATGGCGTATATGAGTTTTTATTCAGAGGGTTTCGACGTTGCCATCCACGCCGATAGATTGGCCGGACATATTGCAACCGGCATCGGACAACAGAAACAACACCATCTTGGCCACATCATGCGGTGTCACCATCCGGCGCAATGACACGTTCGCCAGATATTGCGTTTCCATTTCGGCGTAGGGTATGCCCAGCTGCTTGGCCCGATCACGGATGACGCCTTCGATACGCGGCCCTTCGACAATACCGGGCAGGATGGCATTAACCCGAATATTGCTCGGGCCGAGCTCTTTGGCCAGACTTTGGGTAAACCCGACCACGCCGAATTTGGCGGCTGAATACGGGGTGCGGAAGGCGTAACCATGGCGTCCCGCCGCCGATGACATATTGACGATGGCACCGCCGCCGCTGGCTTTGAGCATCGGCACAGCCAGACGGGTGCATAAAAACTGACCGATCAGACACACCTCGATACAACGCCGCCATTCTGCCGGCGACATAGCTTCGACATTACCGGTGGGGCCAGCGATGCCGGCGTTATTGGCTCCAGCGCATCCAGTCCGCCCAGTTCGCGTTCGAGATCAGTAAACAGGCGTTCCACATCAGCCTCATCGGATACATCCGCTTTACTGGTGCCGGCCTTGGGGTGGGCCTTGCGAAAATCTGCCAGAAAGTCATCCGAGACATCGCAAATGTGCACGCGTGCCCCCTGGGCGATCAACAGATCCGCTATCGCCCGGCCAATCCCGGAAGCCCCGGCTGTCACCAGTACACGCTGGCCGGCGATACCGCCCAAAACCGGCCCAGCGCTGCTTGTTTGTTGCTCAGTCATGATCTTTATTCTCTCCTGGGAATCATATTCAGCTGCGCCGCTCGCGCAGCGCAATAACCGCACTCAGCACCACCAGTCCGTACAAAATGGCACGGGTGGCATACGGCAATGTAGTCCCGGCCAGCAAGGTCTGCATGGCGGTCAGCAATAATGCGCCGCCAACCATGCCCAGATAATGGCCTCGCCCGCCGGTGATCAGCGCACCGCCAACAACCACAATGGCAATCGATGGCAACAGATAATCGTCCCCCATACCCAGACTGGCCTGACCGGAAAAACCGGTCAGCAGCACACCCACCAGCGCGGCACAGAAGCCGGACAGGGCATACACCAGGATCAAGGTCGATCCCACCGCAATACCGGACAGTTCCGCTACCCGTCGGCCATTGCCGATGCCGTAGATACGCCGCCCTAAAGTAGTACGGCTCAGCAGCCAGAATGCACCGATGATAAACAGCAGGATAAACAGCGTTACCGGCGTCACGCCCCAGTCCTGACTGGTCATAAACCAGCGCAGCATGGGCGAGGAAAAACCGTCCGGTGTACCCTGTGAATACAGCAATGCCAGCCCTTGCAGAATGCCGTTACTGGCCAGCGTCATGACAATCGGCGACAAGCCCAATACCACGATGCCCAGGCCGTTAATCAGGCCAATCGCAATACCCATCAGCAGCACCAGCGGCAAGGCATACAGCAAGGCCGCATCGGAGCCTTTCACCATGCCGGCCAGCACAATTCCGCACAGACCGATGGTCCAGGGTACGGACAGATCAAGTCCGCCCGTCAGTATCACAGCCCCCTGACCAAGCGCGAGAATAATCAGGAACGCGGACAGTACGATCAGCGAGTTGTAATAACTCCACTGCCATAGCGCATTACCCAGCGTCAGCTCGGTGGCCAGCACAACCAGCATGAAAAAAATATACGCTGGCAAGGCATACCGCAGCGTCTCGCGATGGCGGGATAAAAATCCGGGGTTGGACCAGTGCTTGCCAGCTGCTGCCCGCTCAGTTGGCGTCAGGCGCGGTACCACACCGGATGGTGGCGCTGTCCTGATTTGGCTGACCAGCCAGCCGCGGCGCCGCGCCGACCAGCGCGTCAGGCTATAACGCAGCGCACGGGCCAACGTTGAATCCCGGTTGAACGATGCGCCGAGCACCGCCAGGATTAAAATAAAACCCTCGGCGAGGGTTGAATAATAAGCCGAGACATTGAGCACCAGTAGGATATTCACCACCGTCATCAGGATATAGGCCCCAAAAATCGAGCCGACGATACCACCGCGACCACCACCCAGCAGGGTGCCACCAACCACCACCGCGGCAAAGACCTGCAACAGCATTGGATTGCCAATCAGGGGATCGCCCGAGCCGGTCTGGGCGCTGATGAAAACACCGGCCAGACCGTATAAACCACCAGCCAGGGTGTAGACGCCAAAACGGACGAAATCGACCCGTACCCCGGCTGAGCGGGCAGATTCCGGATCACTGCCGACAGCATAGATCGCTTTGCCAAAGCGGGTGTTCTTAAACCACAGCCAGAGCAGGATAATGCCCCCTAACAGCACCAGTGGCATCGGTAACCATTCCGGGATCGCGTCCCCCAGGTAGAACGCACCTAGCTCCGGCGCAACAAAGCCGCCGGGTTTGTCCATAACCAGCAGCGTTACCCCCTGGATGATGAACATGCTGGACAGTGTCACCACGATGGGCTGCAAGCCCAGCACTGCAATGAAAAAGCCATTAAATGCGCCGGTCAGCAAACCAATGCCGATACCGCACAGTGTCCAGAACAGTACCGAGGCGGAGGGATCGCTCATGTCCATATTGGCGGCCAGTACGACATTGACCAGCGACACGACCGCGCCGGCTGACAGATCAAACCCGCCGCTCAGGATAACCAGGGTTTCGCCGACCGCCGTAATGGCCAGCGTTGCCGCGCCACTGGCCAGAAAACTGACTTCAAAATAACTAACAGGACCGGGACTGATAAAATCGACCGTCGCAAACAAGGCGATGAAGACCACGATGGCAACGATCAGGCCGCGATGCCGGTCGAATCGCAAGCGCCGGTAAGCTGGCCTGGATTGAGTGGTAGATGACGCGCTCATAAGCCTGCCTTCCCTGCCAGCTGTGCGCTGACGTTCGATTCACCCAGTGCAGCGCGCACAATAGCCTCTTCGGTTAGAGCGGGCGGCGCAATTTCGGCCATGACCCGGCCACGGTAGAACACCAGCACGCGATCAGCCATATGTACTAACTCGGGAATTTCGCTGGAAAAAAACAACAGCGCGCCACCGGCTTCCACATAGGCGCGCATCAATAAATACAGTTCGTGCTTGGTGCCAATATCAATGCCGCGGGTGGGATCGTACAGCAGCAGCATCCGGCTCTCGGCCAACAGCCATTTGGCAATGGCGATTTTCTGTTGATTACCGCCGGAGAATGCGCCGACCCGTGTCCAGATCGCACGGTGATCGACTTCAACCTGATCAAATACCCGACTCACCGCTTCGCGCTCACGCGGTTGATTGATGACTCCGAACCGGGCAAACCGCTCGATGACAGGCAGCGAGGCATTG
The DNA here is from genome assembly GCA_041396125.1 of Gammaproteobacteria bacterium. Lineage (GTDB taxonomy): Bacteria > Pseudomonadota > Gammaproteobacteria > Competibacterales > Competibacteraceae > JAWKZG01. The sequence goes on from JAWKZG010000022.1 coordinate 39,658, forward strand.
TGCAAGCCGCTGAGTTTTTGAAACAACGCCTCGGTTTTGCGATCTTCCGGCAAGAGTCCCATGCTGATTGCGGGATGTATGGCATCGCGTGGAGAATTGATCGCAACCGGCCGCCCGTCCACCCGCAACTGACCTGCGCGCAGTTCGCTCATGCCGTAACAGCCAAGAAACAGCTCCAGCTGTCCCATGCCCTGCAGGCCTGCTACGCCCAGAATTTCACCCTGGCGCAAACTGAACGAAACATCGTGTAATTTACTGCCAACCGCCAGTTGTTCTGCGCCCAATACTTCCGGGCCGAATCGCCCGTCGTCTTGTGGTCGCGCTGGAAAAGCCTGCACGATGGAGCGTCCGGCAATCATCCGGATAACGGCTTCATCGCTATGTTCGGTGACGGCATCGGTGACGATATGCTGGCCGTTGCGCAATACCGTGAGGGTGTCACAAAACATCCGCACCTCAGGGATCCGGTGCGAGATAAAAACGGTAGTAACGCCGCTGGCCTTAAGCGTCTGGATAATATCGCCCAGCCAGTCGACATCGCGCCCCGACAGACTGGATGTCGGTTCATCCAGAAGCAGGATTTTAGGACGGCGAAAAATCGCCCGGGCGATTTCGATTTTCTGCTGTACAGCGAGATCAAGTTCGCGCACTTCATCGTACAGATCGATGTCTGCCATACCCAGTTCTGCAAAGTGCGCGCTGACAGCACGCTCGCCACCGCGACGATCGATCAGGCCAAGAGCGTTAACCGGTGCATAGGCCAGCAGCATATTCTCCAGCACCGTCAGATCACCCACCAGCGTCATTTCCTGAAACGCGGTCTGAATACCGTAACGATGGGCCCGGCGCGGTTGCGACAGACGTACCGGCTGGCCGAGCAGCTGGATATGCCCTGATCCGGCTCAATCAGCCCGACAGCAGTTTGACCAGCTGATTTGCCCGCGCCGTTCTCACCCAGTAACGCATGCACACTGCCCGCCTGATATCGGCTTACATTGTCGAGCGCCAGCGTAGCCCCAAACGATTTACTGATAAGGTTAAGTGATACCGCGACGGTCGATGCTCGTTGCGCTGCCTCGATCGAGACCGGATCGGCCATAAGGGCTTTCCGCCGGGCGGGCAACAGCGGCCACCCGGTCTGCAGCTATTATCATGTTACATCAAAGTGCCAGCGCGAAATCTCTGAAACCATTCCGCTGCGAGATGATGTTTTCTAGTCTTCCGGCTGACCTGACCAACGCCCCTGTCAGACCGATCTCAGGCGTTTCTGGAAAAATCGAGGCGAACCAGCCTGGATTAGGCACTACGGTTGAAACGCATTGCAACCATCTTTCATTTCAGCCCAGGTACTCTTCCTGGTAGAGTTTGCTGGTTTCATTGGTCATGAGCGGCAATGCAGGGGTAATGTTTGGGGAATATCCGCGCCTTTCCAGTTTTTGCACTGCCAGTTTCAGCGCATAACCACCGGAGGCGGTTAGCTATTGCCAAAGACAGGCAGCACCCCATGGGCAATAGGTATGCGGCACCTTCGACTTCGGTTCCTTCAGGCAGCATCTGAATACGCCCGCCAGCTGGCACCCCTTGCCGGCACAGGGAAGCAATTGCGCTGTGGATTTACCGGCTTCCAGCTGCATCGCGTTAGCAGTAGCAACCTACCTGCATCCACAGCCCGTTGATCTGATCCTGACTGCCGGGTGGCCAGGATTTTAGACAGCTCGGTGCGGGCAACAGCCTGACTCCACATACCCACAGCTTCGGCTACGATGTTGATATCTAAGATGGGCGAAAACTTTGATGCTGCCGTGGTGCGCAGATTATCAAACTGAAGTACCCGGTACGCCTGTGACGACCACGATATCGCCCTTGCCACCGAGCTTTTCCACCACACTCTGCGGTGACCCGGTCGCCTCTTCCTGGTCGATCGATACATTGTAGGCACAAGGTTCGGTGATTCGCATCGTAAGCAATGACCAGTACGCCTTTATTACAGGCATTCTTACCACGCTGTTTAATGCAGTTGGCGAAATCGGGAATACTTTCACAATGGCATCAGCACCGGCCTGCACCATAGCGTTGATCTGTTGGATCTGGCGCGGCATTAGTCCGGCCACCCACTTGTAGATCAACTTTGAATCACCATGTTCTTGTGGCTTGCCATCGCCTTCACCATGCTGGCGGCTTCGGCCCGCCAATCATTGCCGGAGGTAGCTCATGCTCAGGGAAAATCTTGAACTTATCCTGCGCCTGCGCGGTGAGACTATGAACGGTCAGACCTGCACCCAGCCCCAAGGCTGTCACAAGCAGTAACGAACGGGATAACAATTTCATAAAGCTCCTCCAATAGGTTCTGCCGCCGGTGAAATAAACCAGAGCAGAGGGTTACAAACCCTGCGCGCCGTCAAAGGGAGTTGGCGTGACGCAAGGTTAAGGTAGTTATTGACTACTTTTGATCATTTGATCAAAAATCATATATCACTATAATTAGTTCTCGCAAGCCTTATTTGGTGAAGACTAACAACGCGATCAGGACCTGTTGCAGACAGCTGTTAGTAGTCCCGTTTAAACCACTTAAACGATATTGCAAGACGGAACCTGCCCCTACTCAACTATCCCTCAGAAGGAGTCTGGATTGAAGTGAATAAGCCCAGCATACGCCGCAAGACCGCGACACTGCCGAGTAAGCCGGTACAACGCGGCACCCTGCCACATCAGGTTTATCTGCAGATTAAGGAATTGATTCTGGATGGGGGGATTGCGCCAGGCGAACTGGTCACTATTCAGGGCCTGGCCAAGGCCTTCGATGTCAGCGCTATGCCGGTACGCGAGGCCCTGCAACGGCTGACTGCGGAAAAAGCCCTGACCGTGGTATCCGGTCGCTCGGTGGGCATACCTGAACTGGATGCCGAACGCTTACGTGATCTGTGCCGGGTCCGACTGGAAATTGAGAGTCTTGCGACCGAATGGGCAACTGCGCGCATCAGCGATGCCGAACTGGGTACGCTGGCAACGCTTATCAACAGCATGGATGAGGCTATCAAAGCTAATAATACACACGCTTTCGTGCGTGCCAATCATGACTTCCATTTCACGATCTACCGGGCCTCGGACTCGGCCACGTTGATTGCCATCATCGAAGAACTATGGCTGCAGGTCAGCCCTTATTTTCATCTGCTGCACAGCTCGGGCAACTATAGCCAGGCCAACCAGCAGCATCGCAGTATCCTGCAGGCTTTGCACCAACAGGACAGCACAGCAGCGGGCGCCAGCATCCGGGCTGACATTAGCGCTGCCGCCGAGGTCCTGCTGGCGTTATTGGACTAGCAACAGCGCCAGGGCAATGTTCGCGCAATGCCCAAGCCGTATTACGAAGAGCCGGTTCCTACTTTGGTCAGGGTTTCAAATGAATTGTTCTCGGAGTCGATTATTTCGGCTTTCAGAGTGCCCTCACCCTGTGGCTGAAAATAAAACCGAAAGCTGGGGTCTTCACTGATGGATATATCGGTTTCGGCCAGCAAAACCGGGGTATCGTTATAGGTGACCCGCAGTTTTTTCACGAAGTGTGCGGGCAGATAGAGACGGGTCAGCTGATCCATTTGCAGTCCGCTTAAATTCGGATGGCGGATATTGAGCTGTACCGGTACCGGTGACGCCTTGGCTTCCTGATGCATCAGTCTGAGTTTCATTTTCCCCAGCCGTGCCATGGCATCGTCGAGGTCGGTTCCCATCGGGGCAGAACAACCGCCGCTAGCTTTAACAAAGCGCTTGCTGAGAAATAATTGACCGTCATTGGTTTCTGCAACCGCGCGCACGGTGGTATAGGCATTAATGCGAATACGCAAAGCCAAGTCAGCCCGACCGGATTCGGGAAAAAAATGAAACTGCCCTGCCAATGGAGTCGGATTCTGATCGACCAGTACGGTGACCGTCTTGATATAGCGTTCCGGCGACTGGGCGAATCTGGCCCGAATGCGGATTGGTACAATCGCTGCATTATCGGCCCGCTTGGGCGCTTCCAAGCTGATTACGCTGTCATCAAGCTTGACCTCACGCTCACCGAAATAGCTTTGACGCAGGCCATTTTCCCAAAAAAAATCTTCGTCCACAGCCAGCACTGTGGTACTGCACAACAGTATCAGCAGGCCGCCAAAAACGCGCAAATATTTTCGCATAATATACCCCTTGATGATTGCTTATTCCCACTCCAGCTCAGCGAATATTTTATTGATATTTCGCTTGTGATATTCGTCAAATAATAACCAGTGCTCACGTTCCGATTGAGCTATAGCATCCTGCGCTGACAGCATATCATTACCCTGATCGATCCAGGTTCGGAGTTCGTGCCGCACGCGCTCCAGATACTGCCGGGTTGGTGCGCTGGCCTGAGGCCAGTCTTGCCGCACCGGGCCATGCCCCGGCACCAGGCGTTGCGCGGGTAAATCACTCAGCTCCTGTAAAACCTGCAGCCAGCCCTGACTGCTGCCGTCCACTACGGGCAAATGACCGAGAAATACCAGATCGCCGGCCCATAGTGTTTGGGTATTCTCATCGTACAGGCTTAGATCATTATTTGTGTGCGCAGTTGCATGAGCGCGCAAGGTAATAGGCCGCTGCCCCAAATCCAGACGCAGAGGCTGCCCTACTTCGACCGTGCGATCCGGCACAATCAGATCGGTGGCAGCCATCCGCTGACCGGTAAATTCTCCAGTCGGGTCAGGTAATAATCCCCACCATAGTGATGGCTCGCGGCAAGTTGGTGTCCGATAACCACCGTGTCCGCGTCACGCAAAGCCGCCGCTCCCAGCATATGATCGGGATGCATATGGGACATTACAATATAGCAAACCGGCAACGGGGTGAGCTGCTTGATCGCACAGCGCAAATCCCGTCCTTCGCTCAAACTGCCACCCGTATCAAACACGGCGACACACCGCTGACCCAGGATAAAACCGATATTCGCCACATCTGCCGCCTGAAAGACCGGAGCCTGCGCACCCTGGCGCACAAATGCACCTGGGGCAACCTCACTGACTTTTGCCGGTGTGCTGCAATCCTGAGCTGCAGCCACTGCTGTGCCTGTTCCAAGAATCAGCACAAACAGTAATTTTCCTAGAATCGTCTGGATAGTCACATAAGCACCTTATAGCCTTTGAACCTTATTTGGAATTGGTCTATTATTCCTTCGCCGACCGCTGTAACCCGGTTTTGGGTTGCTTCAAGGGAAGTCGTGCACCGAAGGAAATAATCATTGGCAAATTCCATTGATATTATTCCTTTTCCTGGAGGAAGTGAGGACACAATGAATCGAAAACTAGTTACTATTGCAACCATAGCCGCCGTCTACGCACTGCCAAGTTTAGTCAGCGCCAATTCAGAAGTACAACAGCTGACAGCCGATCCTAACAACTGGGCGATCTGGGGCGGTAATTATGCTGGCCAGCGTTACAGTGAACTTGATCAGATCAATGCCGAAAACGTCGGCGATCTGCAAGTTGCATGGACCTTCTCAACCGGCGTATTACGCGGTCACGAAGGTGGGCCATTGGTGGTTGGTGATACACTTTACATCCATACACCCTTCCCCAATAAAGTCTTTGCTATCGATCTCAACGACCAGACCATCATCTGGAAGTACGAGCCTAAACAAGATCCGAGCGTTATCCCGGTCATGTGCTGTGACACCGTCTCTCGGGGTTTAGCTTACGCTGATGGCAAGATCTTCCTGCAACAAGCCGATACCACACTGGTTGCCCTGAACGCGCAAAGCGGTGAAGTCGTTTGGTCGGTGAAAAACGGCGATCCGAAAAAAGGTGAAACCAACACCAACGCACCTGTCGTCATCAATGACAAAATCATTACCGGCATTAGTGGTGGTGAGTATGGCGTACGGGGTTTCGTGGCCGCCTACAATACCAGTGACGGGTCACTGGCCTGGAAAGGCTACAGCGTCGGTCCCGACGATGAAATGCTGATCGATCCTGAAAAAACCACCCACATGGGCAAACCTGTTGGTCCTGATTCCAGTATCAGCACCTGGGAAGGCGACCAGTGGAAAATCGGGGGCGGCACAACCTGGGGCTGGTTCACCTATGATCCCGATCTGAACCTGGTGTATTACGGCAGCGGCAACCCTGGCACCTGGAACCCGGTAGTACGTCCTGGTGACAACCGCTGGTCCATGACGCTGTTCGCCCGCGATGTCGACACGGGCATGGCCAAATGGGTCTATCAGATGACCCCGCATGATGAGTGGGACTACGACGGTGTCAACGAAAACATTCTGGCTGACATCGAAATCAACGGCGAAATGCGCAAAGTTATGGTTCACTTTGACCGTAACGGTTTTGCCTACACGCTGGATCGGGCCACCGGTGAACTGCTGGTTGCTGAAAAATACGATCCGGCTGTCAACTGGGCTACCCATGTCGACATGGAAACCGGTCGGCCGCAAGTCGTCGCTGAGTACAGCACCCATCAAAACGGTGAAGACGTCAACTCTGAAAACATCTGCCCGGCCGCATTAGGCAGTAAAGACCAGCAGCCTTCGGCATTTTCGCCAAAGACCGGTCTGTTCTATGTACCCACCAACCATGTGTGCATGAACTACGAGCCCTTCGAAGTCGAATATGTCGCTGGTCAGCCCTATGTTGGCGCAACGCTGAGCATGTTCCCGGCCGGTCAGGTCATGGGTGATGGCACCGACAATCTGGGTAATTTTATTGCCTGGGATGCCGCTAAAGGTGAAATCGTCTGGTCGATCCCCGAGCCGTTCTCGGTCTGGAGTGGTGCCTTGGCAACCTCTGGCGATGTGGTGTTCTACGGCACCCTGGAAGGCTATCTGAAAGCCGTCGATGCTAAAACCGGTAAAGAGCTGTATCGCTTCAAAACCCCCTCCGGCATCATCGGCAACATCAATACCTGGACGCATAAAGGCAAGCAATACATTGGCGTGTTGTCCGGTATCGGTGGTTGGGCTGGCATTGGCATGGCAGCGGGCCTGGAAGGTGATACCGATGGTCTGGGCGCAGTTGGTGCCTATCGCAATTTAGCCAAGCACACCCAGCTGGGTGGCGTGCTGACTGTGTTCACTCTGCCCTAGAGTTGATCTTTACTTTGTAACACTGCTTTTTAACAGCAGTGGGGCTGCTCTCTTGAGCGGCCCCAATTCTTTAAGCTTCCTGCTGTGGTTGCAGCGGAAAGATTGTCTTAGTTATCGAGTTTGAGAAATTAAAAGCTATGAAATTCAGGCTAACCACCGCCATTGCTTCATCTTTAGTGCTTTTCGGCCTGCTGTCTGCCGGTCCTGTATTCAGTCAAGACAAGCCCTATACCGATCATATGCAATGCGAAAAAAATAGTGATGGCAATAAAGAATGTAAGATCGACCTTTGGATGACTCGCGGTTTCCGCGCCTTTAGCCAATGCCAGGTTTGTCATGGTTTGGATGGCTCGGGCAGCACTATCGCCCCAAGTTTGCTAGACAAACTTCAGGACATCGATAAAGACCGTTTTTATGACGTTGTGACGCATGGTTACCAAGGCCAGATTGGTGTCATGCCGGCCTGGGGTGAAAACCCTAATGTTATGAAATACATTGATAATCTATATGCCTATTTGTTGGCCCGTTCGGATGGTGAACTACCAGCCGGCAAGATAAAGCGTTATGATCGTTAACACTCTCTCTAACCTATACAGCAAACGCATTTTGCGGCAATTGGCTGCCGCAGCCGTGGTGTTGTCCGCGCTCAGTGTGCACACCCCGGTTTCTGCACAGGAGCGCGATACCTTGCGGGTATGCGCAGATCCCAATAATCTGCCGTTCTCCAACGAAGGCCAGGAGGGTTACGAAAACAAAATTGCCGAGTTGTTTGCCCAATCCCTTGGACTCCCTCTTGAATACACCTGGTTTCCGCAGCGGCGGGGATTCATACGCCATACCTTGCGTTCGCAGGATCCTGCAACAGGTCAGTTTAAATGCGATCTTGTCATGGCCGTGCCTATTCAGTTCGAATTGGGCCTGGTCACCGATCCCTATTACCGCTCCACATGGGCGCTGGTTTTCCGTAAAGACTCGCCTCTGGGAGAAATCAAAACACCAGATGAATTGTTTGCACTCCCGGCTGAAACCCTGGCTGGACTCAAAATCGGGGTATTTGACCAGACTCCTGGGGCGATCTGGTTGAGCAGCCACGGCTTGCTTCAGCAAATGGTAGGTTACCCGACCCTGAATGCAGATCCGGCAGAATATCCTGGACGGGTTATTGAGCGCGATTTGCATAACAAAGAGCTCGATGCCGCTATAGTCTGGGGACCCATCGCAGGCTTTTTTGTCTGGAATGACGATGAAAATATCGCCCTGCTACCTTTGCGTTCCGGTAATGGCATTCGCTTTGACTTTGCCATTGCAATGGCGGTGCGCTATGGCGATAAAGAATGGCGGGATCAGGTCAAAGGATTGATCGAACAAAATAAGGATGCCATAGAAGAGCTTTTGCGCAGCTATCATATTCCGCTAGTCGATGAGAATGGCAACCCGCTTTAAGCGCTGCCTTAGTACCTGATAAAATCAAAAAGGAGAACATTATGTTCTCCTTTTTGATTCGTCCACAAAAAATAGTAACGCGTTAATACATAAGCTTTAACGCAAGAGCCAGAAGAAATTGATTATTCGGTTGCCAGTAATTTCTTCGCCGACTTTGGATTGCGAAACAGTAAAGGCTTAGTGTTTCCGGCAGCTTCTTCTGCACGGGCATTCTCAATGGCCTGAGTGATCAATTCATGGTGCGGCGATTTATCACATACCGGATCAGCATTAGCCGGATCACCCGTTAACATATAAGCTTGGCAACGGCAGCCACCAAAGTCCTTTTCTTTTTCCGGGCAGCTGCGGCAAGGCTCTTTCATCCACTCAAAACCACGAAAGTGATTGAAAGACTCCGAGCGATACCAGATGTCTTCGACGGAGTGCTCACGCACATTCGGGAAACTCAGATCAGGCAACTGACGAGCCGCATGACAGGGTAAGGCAGTACCGTCAGGTGCCACAGTCAGGAAAATATTGCCCCAGCCATTCATACAGGCTTTGGGACGATTTTCGTAATAATCCGGCACTACATAGTAAAGTTTCATCTTGCCGGAATAATCCGCCCGGAACTGATTAACGGTTTGCTCGGCATGCTGTAGCTGCTCAATAGTAGGCAGCAGGCGATCCCGGTTGACCCAGGCCCAGCCATAATATTGCGTGGTTGCCAGCTCGACATAATCAGCTTGTAGCTCGGTAGCCAGTTCCAGCACCTGATCAATTTGGCCAATATTATCCCGGTGCAATACAAAACAAAGCACCATTGGATATCCATTCGATTTTACAGCTCGTGCCATTGCTTTTTTGTGCTCGAACGCACGAGTGCCTGCAATCAAGTCATTCAGCTCGGCGGAGCTGGCCTGGAAGCTGACCTGAATATGATCCAGCCCCGCTTTCTTGAAACTGGCTACGCGTTCTGCATCCATGCCAACGCCGGAGGTGATTAAATTGGTGTAGTAACCCAGCTCACGCGCTTCCTGGATAATAATCTCCAGATCCTGCCGCACCAGGGGTTCGCCACCGGACAACCCTAACTGGGTAGCGCCCAGCGCCCTCGCCTCGCGCAGCACCCGTAACCAGGCATCAGTGTCCAGTTCCTGCTTGATTGCGTTGTACTCTACTGGGTTCGAACAATACGGACATTGCAGCGGACACGCGTAGGTAAGCTCTGCCAGCAACCAAAGCGGGGGCGAAATTTGAGATGAATTAGTCGGTACTGATCCAGCCTTTGTCATGGGCAACCTCCAGAAACTCGCGCACATCGGCCGCCAGATCAGCGCCGGGGAATTTTGCTTGCAGCGCAGCGATGATGGCATCTGCATCACGCTCACCATCGCACATTAAAAGGATCTCTGCTGCGCTCGCACCAAGCTTGATCATGCCTTCCGGAAACAACAGTACATGCGCATTTTGCACTGGCTCCCATTGTAGTCGGTAGCCTGGGCTGATGGCGACGCCTCCAGTCAACGGCGTCGTCATAGCTCGCCCTCGACATTGAAAAACGGCGGCATGTTCAACATATAAGCCATATACATGGCATCCAGCATACTCCACAAAACCTGGAGTTTGAATTTGACAATTTCAATCGCCCGATCCTGTTTGGCACGGGTGTCGAAATGCTGCAGAGTTTCGGCCAGACCGTGTTCCACATCACGGTGCGCCTGGCCTAGACGATTGCGAAAATAATCCAGACCTGAGGGCTCAATCCAGGGATATTTATCCGGCCAGTCGTCCAAACGCTGTTTATGGATGGTAGGGGCGAACAGCTCCGTCAGCGATGAACAGATTGCCTCTTCCCAGGGTGCCTGGCGGGCAAAATTCAGATAGGCATCGACCGCAAAACGCACGCCTGGCAGAACCAGACGTTGAGACCACAGAACCTCACGATCAAGCCCCGTTGCTTCACCAAGCCGGGACCATACTTCGATACCGCCTTCACTGGAGGCGTCACCATCGTGATCAAGAATACGCTGAATCCAGTGCCGCCGAGTAGCCCGATCAGGACAATTGGACAAAATGGCAGCATCTTTGCGCGGAATATTGATCTGGTAATAAAATCGGTTCGCCACCCAACCCTGCATTTGCTCGCGGGTAAGTTTACCCTCGTGCATAGCAACCTGATAAGGATGGTGGATATGATAAAAACGGCCCAGCGCCCTTAAATTGGCTTCAAATTGCTCGGGACTCCAGGCCTGTTCTGTTGTATTCATAATTCGATGTCCAGCCCGTCATACGATACTTCAATCCCCTCCGCCTGCAACTGGGCCCGCTCAGCCGATGCTTCGTCCAGAATCGGATTGGTATTATTGATATGGATAAGCACTTTGCGTCCGCGCAGGGGCCGCAAAGCCTCGATCATGCCGCCCTCGCCCGACTGCGGCAGATGCCCCATCGCGCTGGCAGGCTTGGTGCCGACCCCGGCCACCCGCATTTCGTCTTCCTGCCAGAAGGTACCATCGACCAGCAGGCAGTCCGCTTTTTCCATATAAGGCTGCAAATGCGTTTCGATAGCACCAAGGCCCGGCGCATAAAACAGCGACTTACCATTACGGCTATCTTCAATGAAAACGCCAATATTGTCACCCGGATGCGGGTTATGCCGATGCGGGGAATAGGGCGGTGCCTTACTGCTCAACGCGATTGCGGTAAAGATCAGCCCTTCCAGCAGAGGAATTTCAAAACTTTGACCGTCGATGGGCACTTCGTGATAATCGATTTTGCAATAGTGATCCAGCACCTTGAACAAGGGTAACCCTGTGCTGAGGTCCTGCTGCGCCATCGCGGTACAGTACACCGGGAGCGGCCGGTCACCTTCGCGCAACACCAACAGGCCATTGCTGTGATCGATCTGGCTATCCATCAGAAAGACAGCAGCGATACCCGTATCGCGCAGTCCTGTACGAGGCTGCAGCGGTGCAAACGAATTGATTTGGGTACGGATATCGGGCGATGTGTTAAACAGGCACCAATTGGTACCGTCGGCACTGACACAGATGGAGGACTGCGTCCGCGGCGTGGCCTGCAACTGTCCACTGCGCACACCGGCACACATGCGACAATTACAATTCCATTGCGGGAAGCCGCCACCAGCTGCCGAACCAAGAACATGAATCAGCATAAGCGTAGCTAAGTAATAGATGAGGGATTTTTAGTGGACGTGTACGCCGAAGCGCGGCACAAAATGAAAAGGCCCACTTTTTGAGTGGGCCTTAGTGACATACGTTACCGGTTGGCAATATACATTGTCACTTCGAATCCGAAACGCATTTCTTCATACTGAGGTTTTGACCACATAACCTATCCTCCTCGTCGATGATTGATCGTGATTTAAAATACAGTCTATTTTTAGGCTGCCATATAACTCTAGCAAATCCAGGCTGAAAGTCAACTGTTTTAGAATGAGTCTAAATCATCTTCTAGCCTGCGGCACCAGCGGCAATTTTTCGATTTGATCGAGCGCCTATCAACACTCTAGCCAGATATAATAAAGCACTCATCAATGGCTATCATTATTACAGCAACACATACCAACAAAAGACGCCAACAAAAAATGCATGAGGAAACCAGTATGGTCCTGAACCCTGAGCGGGATGATTTATGCCTGGGTATTATCGGTGCCGGCACCATGGGGCGCGGTATCGCACAGATTGCAGCGACTGCCGGTATCACGGTATTGCTGTACGACAGCAATCCGCGTAGCAGTGCGGCAGCATTCGAATTCATTCGTGCCATGCTGGAACGCGCGGGTGCCAAAGGCCGCATGAGTACGAATGACGTTGCTTCCGCTCTGGCGCGAATTCACTGTATCAATGAATTGGCCGGGATGAAGTCTTGCCATATTGTCATCGAAGCCATTCTTGAAGACATCGCCGCGAAACATGCCTTGTTCACCACACTGGAGTCTCTCGTCAGCCCGGAGGCCATCCTCGCCACCAATACCTCGTCGCTGTCCGTCACCGCCATAGCCGCTGCTTGCAAACATCCGGAACGGGTTGCAGGGATGCATTTTTTCAATCCGGTTCCACTGATGAAACTAGTTGAGATCATTGAGGGCATCCGCACATCGCCGGACGTCAGTGCAACCTTGGCAGGATTGGGTCGGCGTCTGGGCCGGGAGCCCGTGCAATTGCAGGATACACCGGGTTTTCTGGTCAATCAGGTCGGCCGCGGTTTCACCGTGGAAGCCACTCACATCGTTGCCGAAGGTGTTGCCGATTTTGCCACCATTGACCGCATCATGCGCGACGCCGGTGGCTTTCGGATGGGACCGTTTGAACTGATGGATTTAACTGGTCTGGATGTTACTTATCCGGCCTCGCAATCCATCTTCGAGCAGCATTTTTACGAGTCTCGTTACCGCCCGACCGGCCTGATGCGCTTACGCAAACTGGCCGGACAACTCGGCCGCAAGACCGGCTCGGGATTTTATCAGTACCAGCACGATCAGCCGGTTACGCCGGCCGAACCACCCTGCCCCAACTACGATAATCGACCAGTCTGGATCAGTCGTGACGAGCCTGCCGGCCACGCACTGTTAACGGAGTTCGCCCGTCACAATGGCGCCATGCTTGATTCCGGCGATCAACCCGGCCCGGAATCGGTGCTGCTGGTAACACCAATAGGTACTGACGCGACAACCAGCGCACTGGCACAAAGTCTGGACCCGCGCCGCACCCTGGCCGCGGATATATTATATGGTTTCGACAAGCGCCGTACGCTCATGCGCACACCAGCCACAGAACCCGCCTTTAGTGCCAGTGCGCAGGGTTTTTACATCTTGATGGCATGCCTGTCAGTCTGATAGAGGACAGTCCGGGCTTCGTCGCTCAGCGCATCATTGCCCTGATCGTCAACATTGGCTGTGCGATTGCCGAACAACGCGTCGCCGCCCCGGAGGCTATCGATAAAGCGGTGACTTTGGGCCTGGGATATCCGTTCGGTCCGCTAAGCTTTGGCGATACAATCGGTGCCGAGCGGATTCTGCAGGTGCTGACGTCCATGCAGCAATTATATGGCGATCCGCGTTATCGTCCTACCCTGTGGTTACGACGCCGGGCACAACTGGGCTTGTCCCTGTTGCAGCGATAAAAGCATTGCAGCCGTAAAGTATCGGACGGCTCTACACACAGCCAGGCTAAGGCCGGGAAGGTATAATTGGCGGCGTATTTCCGCTATGCTTGCGGCATGAATCAGGACACTTCCAGCAAACCATTAATAGCCAGCCGCTTTCGCGGCTTTTTGCCCGTTGTCGTCGATGTCGAAACCGGCGGCGTCAACGCTGAAACCGACGCGCTGCTCGAAATAGCTGCCGTTTTACTGGACATGGACGAAGACGGTCAAATGTATCGTCGGCAGACCATTTCGTTTCATGTCGAGCCCTTTCCAGGCTCGGTACTGAATGAAGACTCTATGGCGGTAAACGGAATTGATCCGTTTCATCCATTTCGCTTCGCCGTCCCTGAGGAAAAGCCCTGGATGCGGTTTTCAAAGAAGTGCGTAAAGCGGTGAAGTCAGCGGCTTGCACGCGAGCCGTGCTGGCTGGCCATAATGCGTTCTTCGATCTGGCGTTTGTCAACGCAGCGGCCAACCGGAACAAGATTAAACGTAATCCGTTTCACCCCTTCAGCAGTTTTGATACAGCCACACTGGCCGGCATGGTATATGGTCAAACCGTGCTGTCGCGCGCCACTGTTGCAGCCGGACTGAGTTGGAACAGTGAAGCTGCGCATTCTGCCATATACGATGCCGAAATCACGGCTGATCTGTTCTGTACGATCATTAATCTCTGGCAGCGCATCGGCGGCTGGCGAGGCTAAGCCCGTTGGCGTCAAGCCCGGCACATACCGGGCTTAAATCGGGTCGGGATTTAACTGCGTCTATACGGCAACTATCTGCCGTTTATTCCTGCGCTGCCGGCTCGCTGCTGGCGACCGCATCCACCATTTTCTGCAGTTCACCATTTTCGTAAAGCTCCAGCGTAATATCACAACCGCCAACCAGTTCGCCGTTGATATACAGCTGGGGAAATGTCGGCCATTGGGCATAAATTGGCAGATTTTGCCGGATTTCAGGATTTTCCAGAATATTGACATAGGCAAAGCGCGCCCCGGTGGCTGCCAGAGCCTGTACGGTACGGCTGGAAAAACCACATTGCGGAAACTGCGGTGTGCCCTTCATATAAAGAATGACAGGATGTGATTCAATTTGCTCTTTGATTGCGTCCATTACGTCCATCGTTACTACCTCATCATATGCAGTGGGTTGTTGTGTTCACTGTGCAATATCCCCGTTTGGAAATTCCCCGAGAAAACGTTACCAACGCTTTATCTCTCGGATTATTCCTCTGGTTTCCCAACAGATCGATTGCTACGCGAGCTTAGACCTCTTACAAAAAACCGGGTTCACTTGCCTTAGCTGGTCTCAAAGTTTAGACTAATTCCAAACCCGGCGCATCGTTTCGTCGGGTTTAGTTTTCTGGCTTGCTCCGTGGAACAGTCCGTTCGTATGACAGCCCGGAAATCTGCCTGTCCCCATACGCCTGAGTTTTTCGAACAGTACCGCTTTGTGCCAATCCTGTTTGAAATAACGCTCAACGTGCTGGAGCGCTGTCCTGGTCGGTGCGAGTTCCCGTCATATCGATTAGAATACTCACAATTCCCTGTCTGGCAAGATAGGGCTATAGTTCAGCCCAACAACATTGAACGAAGGAGATTAGCATGGCTTTCGAATTACCTGCATTACCCTACGCCAAAAACGCGCTGGAGCCGCATATTTCAGCGGAAACTCTGGACTACCATTACGGCAAGCATCACCAAACCTATGTGACCAACCTGAACAACCTGGTTGCGGGCACCCCGAATGAAGGCAAATCACTGGAAGAGATCATCAAGAGCTCGTCCGGCGGTCTTTTCAATAACGCCGCCCAGGTCTGGAACCACACTTTTTACTGGAACTGCCTGAGCCCAAATGGCGGCGGCGAACCCAGCGGTGCGCTGGCTGATGCCATCAACAAGAAATGGGGCTCATTTGCCAGTTTCAAAGAGGAATTCAGCAAATGCGCCATCACCACCTTCGGCTCGGCCACCCATTGGTCAAGAATGCTGATGGTTCGCTGGATCTGGTCAGCACCGGCAATGCCGGCACGCCGATGACGGAAGGCAAACAGCCCTGCTGACCTTGCGATGTGTGGGAGCACGCCTATTACGTCGACTATCGCAACGCACGCCCGAAGTACGTCGAAGCGTTCTGGAATCTGGTCAACTGGGGATTTCGCAGCCAGCCAGCTTTGGCTGGCAGCGACAGGCGTCCGGCCTGTCGCTGCCTGCCAATCACCTCCGGCCAACGTTCCAATCTGCACGCCAACCGGTCCCATACTATGCTATCAAAACCGCGTCATTTTCTGAGTCTGCTGATTACTTCCTGCTACTGAAATTAACACGCTGCTGCAACGTGCCAGTGAGCTCAAAGCCTGCGCCGACGCGGCGAACTACGCCCCATTCCAGAATAAAGTGCTGGGCATGATTTTTGAAAATCATCCACCCGCACTCGTGTCTCCTTCGAAGCCGGCATGATTCAGCTTGGCGGCAATGCGATTTTTTTATCGCCTCACGATACCCATCTGGGCCGTGGCGAAATCCGATCGAAGATATTGCCCGGGTCGCGTCAAGCATGGTCGATATCATCATGATTCGCACTTTTGCCCACGCCACCATCGAGTGTTTCGCCAAACACCTCGGTATCCGTCATAAATGCCTTCACTGATTTCAACCAATTTCTGCCAGTTACTGGCGGATATGCTGACCTTTCAGGAACAACGGGGCTCGATTAAAGGCAAGACTGTAGCCTGGATTGGCGATGGCAATAATATGTGCAACAGCTTATGTATGGAAGCAGCCTTGCAACTGGATTTCCAGCTGCGCATTGCCTGCCCGGAAGGCTTTGAACCGGATCAGGCCTGCTGCAACGCTGTGCCGACCGGGTTGAGCTGGGCCGTGACCTGTATGCGGCGGCGGACCAGGCCGATCTGGTCACGACCGATACCTGGGCCAGCAAGCAGGAAGAGGAAAAACAGGCGCGCGAGGCGGCCTTCGCCGATTTTCATCAACGCTGATGTTATGGCACGAGCCAGGCCGAAAGCGCTGTTTTTGCATTGTCTGCCCGCTTACCGGGAACAGGAAGTCAGCACCGATGTTATCGATGGGCCGCAAAGCCAGGTTTGGGAACAGGCCGAAAATCGCCTGCATGCGCAAAAAGCCCTGATCGAATATTTACTGACACGATCGCCCCGAAAAATTTCACGATAAACACCTGCGATAGATTCCAGATAAACCTATGGATCTGGTCGACCAAATCGATGCTTCGCTGCCGCAGACCCAGTGCCAGTTGCACCCATAGCGGCTGCAAACCTTATGCTGAAGCCATTGCGCAGGGACAGGCAGCCATCAACTGACGGCCCTGGCGGCAGTGCGACGATTACCGCCCTGGCCAGCCTGCTCCAGCGTCCACCGCTACCGCTCGATCCGCTCTTCGGTGAGGAACCGCAAACGCGCACAGTCGCGGTCATCGAGAGCACGCATCGGCTGCACGCTTTGTATTCAGGCCTGTCCGCTGGATGCCATCATCGGTGCTGCCAAACTGATGCACACCGTACTGCTGGAAGATCGTAGCGGAGCCAGACCGTGCCTTCCCCTGCCCGGTCGATTGCATCAGCACAGTACTGGTTGCCGAAGCACCAGGCCCGGTGCAGACCGATCGGAGCCAGGCCCATGCCGATCGTGCCAGACAACGCTATGCAGCGCACCAGCAACGACGCCAGCAGACTGCATCACGTCCGCGCCGCTTGCCCAGCAGCAATGTCGATCCGCGCAAAGCCTTGATCGACGCCGCCCTGGCGCGGGTCAAACAACGCAAATCCCTGCAGGCGACCTCACGCTAAACGTGTACAATCGTGCCCGATTTCCAGCAGCAGCCACACTATGACGCCAGCCCAGATTGACTGTTTATTTAAGCGCTTGCGCGATGCCAATCCTGAACCGGACCACAGAGCTGATATACCGCAAATCCCTTCGAACCGCCGATTGCGGTCATATTGCTGGCACAGGCCACTGATGTCAGCGTTAATAAAGCGACCGCGCAATTGCCTGTGATGCCACACCACAGGCTATCCTGGCATTAGGGAAGACGGCCTGAAACCTTATATTCAAACCATCGGCCTGTTTAACAGTAAAGCGCGGCATATTATTCAGACCTGCCAATTATTACTGCAGCAGCACAACGGTCAGGTGTTGCAGACCCGGCAGGCACCGGAAGCGCTGCCCGGCGAAATGCAAGACCGCCAACGTGATTCTGAACACGGCTTTCGGACAACCGACGATTGCTGTCGATACATATTTTCCGGGTTGCCAATCGACCGGACTGGCACCTCCGGTGCCACCGTGCTGGCCACAGAACAGAAACTGCTGGAAGTGGTGCCGGATAAATACAAGCGTAATGCCCATCACTGGCTGATTCTACACGGCCGCTATACCTGTATTGCCTGCAAACCCCGCTGTGCCGATTGTATAATCACGACCTCTGTGAATTTGAAAACAAGACTTTAAGTCGAAATGTTGTACGGACAGGATCGACATCAAATACGCCAGGTTTATCTGGATGCATGGTGCAAATATTGCGCCAAACAGCCACTGGAGCCGCTGCAGCAGCAGATCGCGCAAGTGATCGCCGAACACCCCGAATATCACCGGCTCTTGCAAACGCGGACGCTGCATAAGGATTTCGACCCGGCTCAGGGCGAGAGCAACCCGTTTTTACACATGGGTCTGCATCTTGGCTGTCCGGGAACAGATCAGTACCGACCGACCGCCCGCATCTGTGCGCTTTACCAGCAACCGCTGCATTACAAAGACCCCCATAGCACCGAACACCAGGTGATCAGCCTCGCCGAGACCCTTGGCAGGCCCAGCAAACGGCGCGCCACCGGATGAACAGCGTTATCTGGCCCGACTCCAAGAACACCTTCAAAATTTGTAGGATCACCGCAACCATGCACACGTCCGCCGAGGAACTCACACACCTGCTTGCGCGCTGTGCGCTGGGCGATAGACGCCGCTTCCAGCAGCTTTATAAATCATCATCTGGCAACTATTTGGGCTGATCCTGCGTATAGTCAAGAATCAGGACATAGCCGAGATTTTGCAGGAAAAAGCTACGTCAAGATAAGGAACTGGCCAGTGATTTCCGTGCTGATATTGCCCAACCAATGACCTGGATGGGCACCATTGCACGCAATCAGGCTATCGATAATTTGCGCCGCAGCGCTAATCAGACGCTGCCAGGTGATCCTGTCGATGAATTACACTGGTTAGTATTGATGATGGCCCGGAACCCGATGAAATAGCCCATCAGAGCAACAGAATGCCGCTTTATGAGTCTGTATTGAACAGCTCGAAGTGGCTGCAGAAAGAAGCCTTGTTGGCTGGCTTATTTCCGGGGCATGACGCACGAAGAACTGGCGCACCATCTGGATAAACCGCTAGGCACCGTTATTAAATCCTGGTTACGCCGGAGCTTACAACGTTTAAAGTAATGTCTTGAGCAGGCATGAAATACGAAAACATAGAACTCATTGGATACTCCCTGCCGCTGAGTACGTGCTGCTGGGCACCCTGCAGGGGCGCGCCCGGTCTCGTTTCCAGCGCCTGGATAGTGGAACGCCCCGGCATTCGCCAGGCCGTTACTGCATGGGAATGCGCTCTGAACAAACTGGCCGGAACAGAACTTCCGCTATAGCGCCGCCCGCAGCAACATGGCCGGCGCTTGAGCAGCGTTTGTTCGGCACGTTACTCCCGGCCAGCGAGCAGACCCCGTGAACTGCCTGCCCGCGCTGGTATGATCAGGTGGCCTTCTGGCGCGGCTTTTCACTCAGCAGCGGCCTGCTGGCAGCGGTGCTGGCAGCCGTACTGGTGATTTATTACCTGCAACAGACAGAATGACCGGGCCGGATTATGTGCTGGTTCTGAATGATACCCAGGCTAACCCGGTCTGGACGGTCAGTACCAACCAGGCCATGGACCTGTTCCAGGTATCGTAACCTGGAAACCTATACCGATGCCGGAAAACAAAGGCTGTGTACTCTGGCCGCAGCCCAAAGGAGCCGACACCATGTACGCTTTGGGTCGACTGCCGGACGACGGCAGCTCTGGCCAACTTGCGATCAAAGCACAACTGAAACAGATGCTGGAAAATGGCAAATTAAAGGTGACCATCGAAAATATGAACGAACCCACCCACGACAAGCCTTCCGGGACTATAGAATCGGCCGGGCGTCTGGTACCACTGCAACAGATTTAAACTTGTTGCAAAAGCTGCTTCAGGCGAGCTGCAATAAGCGCAATATCGCCATGCTGGAGACAGCTTGGATTGATCATAATTATTCCTTGGCGAACTTGTGAAGGATCGGTTCTGATACTGGGCCGACCCTGCTCCAGCGCCAGTATCAATTGCAGTGCGGCGTCAGCCGCTGGTGCCTGCAGCAAAGCCACTTCCAGACAGGGCAGACCGTTCGGCTGCTCCACTATAGCCAGACGCACCCCGGCGCTTTCATCCAGAGCAAGTTCAGCCAGTAACTGCTCCAGCCAGTCACGCCAGATACCGTTTTGCTGAACGTGGTCGTGTTTGACGAAGCGCTGCAGTGCGACCAACAGGCCGACAATCTGCTCTTTGCCCACTTTGCACGACCGGCCAATACCGTGCTGTGGCAGACCACGCAGTTCAATATCAGCAAACAGCGCCGCTGGCGGGTGCCATTGTTGCGGCAGGATATCGTGATCGAGGGTTTGCAATAAGGCAGCCGCCACCAGGGCTTTTCGGCCACACAGAATACCGCTACCTTGCGGGCCGGCGATGGCCTTACCACCGCTGAATACAACCAGATCGGCACCCTCTTCAATAAAGCGTTTGAGATTGCTCACCGGTGGCAGCTGGGCAGCCGCGTCGACCAGCACCGGCACACCGTGCTGATGAGCCATCCGGGTCAGTTCGGGCAATGCCGGCTGCGATTGTGCCGCAGCAACATAAAATATACAGGCTGTATGCTCGGTAATAGCATCAGCAACTTCCCAGACTTCGGCATCGCGTACACCGGCACCACTGTAACGATCAGCCAGCCCCACTTCGATCAGTTTGATACCGGTCGCACGCACGGCATGATCATAAAAATTCCGCTGGCTGCGCACTACAATGACTTCATTACGCATACCCCGGGTATCCGGCAGACGGTTCATTTTGCCCGGATCAAGTCCGGTCACGCAGGCCGCAGTCCCTAACAGTAACCCTGCTGCTGCGCCCGAGGTCACACAACCCGCTTCCGCGCCAGTAATGCCGGCGATTATTTCACTGGCCCGTCCCTGCAATTCGGTCATATCGACACAATATTGCGTGGCTTCCTGCATGGCAGCCGCTACTTCAGGGGGCATAGTCCCTCCGCTAAGGCGGGTGGCTGTGCCTTTGGCGTTGATGATAGTATCCACGCCGAGATGCTGATAAATACTCGTCATAAACGATAACTCACTATGCTTATCTCCAGGCTGCAGCATAAGTCATCAGCGCGCCTGTCACCATAATCAAGAGGACACACATGTACGATCTGTTATTAAAAAACGGCCGCCTTATTGATCCCTCACAACAGCTGGACGGCATCATGGATATCGCATTCAGCGATGGCCGGGTCGCAGCACTGGGTAACGACCTGAGTGATCAGGCCCGCGTCACAAAAGATCTCGACGGGGCTGTTATCGCGCCGGGACTGATTGATCTGCACACCCATGTTTACTGGGGCGGAACCTCCATCGGGGTTGACCCCGACCTGGTCGCACGCCAAAGCGGCTGCACCACCCTGGTTGACGCCGGCACCGCCGGCCCGGCTAATCTGGCAGGCATGCGCAAGCATGTGATCGAACCCGCCAAAGTACGGGTACTGGTTTATATCAATGCGTCATTCCCCGGTATTTTCGCGTTCAGCAAAGCGGTTATGGTCGGTGAATGCACCGATATACGACTGCTCAACGCGCGGGAATGCGTCCGCGTAGCACGCGAGCACAGCGATATTATCGTGGGCATCAAAGTACGGGTCGGGCTTGGTGCCAGCGGCAGTAATGGCATTGCGCCACTGGATATTGCGCTGGAGGTCGCCGAAGAGCTCGGTCTGCCGGTTATGGCCCATCTCGATAATCCCCCCAGCCGCAAAGAAGTGATCGAGCGACTGCGCCCGGGCGATGTACTCACGCACTGTTTCCGGCCTTTCCCCAATGCGCCGGTACGTGGCTCAGGGCGTATTTTCGACGAGGTACTCGCGGCCCGTGAGCGCGGCATCATTTTTGATATCGGCCACGGTGCCGGTTCGTTTGGCTTCACCACCGCCCGCTCAATGCTGGAACAGAACTTTCCGCCCGATGTCATCTCCAGCGATGTGCACAGTCTCAGTATCGACGGCCCGGCTTATGACCCGCTGGTCACCATGTCCAAGTTTCTGTCGTTGGGCATGTCCCTGCAGGATGTCATTCGGACCACCACCCAGGCACCGGCAGCAGCCATACGCCGACCGGATCTGGGCACACTGGCACCCGGCGCAGCAGGCGATGCCACTATTCTGGAGGTGCAGAAAGGCAGCTTCGAATACGCTGATGTACTCGGTGAAACCGTTAGCGGCTCCCAGCGCCTGGTCAGCAAAGGCAGCGTGCTGAACGGCGCCTGGTGGGACTGAACGTTATCGCAAAAGCCTCCGGCGCGAGGCTTTTGCAGTTAGCCGTAAGCTTTTTTATAGACTGTTATAGACGTTCGGCGTGATGACAGGCAACACTCTGGCTGGTATTCAATGCCCGCAGCTCCGGCCGCAGTTGCCGGCATTGTTCATCGGCATGTGCAGCGCGGATGAAACGCGCAACCGCCGGGCGGCTTGAGCGGGCTGGGCAGACCACCGGGCAAAGGGGCTGGGGTGGTGCGCCGCCGGCGCGGATCAGGTATCGGCACAGATCGCAACAACCCTTGCGTATACGGATGCAACGGCTGGCTGAAAAGCGCTTTCTTCGGGCCGGTTTCAACGATGCGTCCCAAGTACATGATGGCAACATCATCGCTGATATGGCGCACCACGCTCAGATCATGAGCGATAAACAAATAACTCAGCCCAAACTCCTGCTGCAGATCGCGCATTAAATTAATAACCTGCGCCTGCACGGACACATCCAGCGCCGAGACGGGCTCATCCGCCACGAGAATTTCAGGGTTTAAAATCAAGGCCCGGGCAATCCCGATACGCTGGCGCTGGCCACCACTGAATTCATGCGGATAACGATCCAGCGCATCGGCACCCAAGCCGACTTTTCCCAACAGGTTGGTTACCTGCTCACGACTGTCCCGGGCAGAGCGGGCCAGACCGTGAATATGCAATACCTCACCGACAGCATCACCAATAGGGATGCGCGGATTCAGCGATGCGTACGGATCCTGGAAAACCAGTTGCACGCGGCGACGCAAGGCCAGCAGATCGCGGCCACGGGCATGCGTAACATCGTGCCCGTCCAGTTTGACCTCACCACCACTGGCGTCGATCAGTCGGGCCACCGTGCGACCCAAGGTTGACTTACCACAACCGGACTCGCCCACCAGTCCCAAAGTGCGGCCCGGCGCGAGTTGCAGACTGACCCCGTCGACCGCCCGCACATGGGCAATCGTGCGTCGCAACAGGGGCGAACGCAGCGGGAACCAGGTTTTAAGGTCACGGACTTCAAGCAAAGCTGTCATATCTATTGCTCCGTGGCCAAAGGAAAAAAACAGCGGACCTGATGCTCCGGCAGCGCGCCGGGTGGCGTCTGCAATAGCGGTGTATCCTGCCCGCAGCGTGGCTGTGCCTGCCAGCACCGGTCACGAAAACCGCAGCCTGAAGGCCGTGCATACGGCGGTGCGACGGTGCCTTCAATCGTCACCAGACGCTCCTCTTCTGCTGGCTCTTCTGGTCCACTGGCGGTGCCAAAATCCGCGTCAATACGGGGGATGGAACGCAGCAACGCAGCACTGTACGGATGTTGTGGCGACTGAAACAGATCCAGCACACCGGCCTGTTCAACCACTTTGCCGGCATACATCACCGCCACCTTGTCGGCCACTTCGGCAATAACCCCCAGATCGTGGGTAATCATTAAAATCGCCATCCCCAGCTCGCGCCGCAACGCCATCAGAAGATCCAGAATCTGCGCCTGGGTCGAGACATCCAGTGCGGTGGTCGGTTCGTCAGCGATCAACAGCTTCGGACGGCAGATTAACGCCATACCGATCATGACGCGCTGGCGCATACCGCCGGACAATTCATGCGGATAGGCTCTGGCCCGTTGTTCAGGCGCAGGAATACCGACCTTGTCCAGCATTTCGACGGCTTCCCGCCAGGCCGCAGCGCGGGACATTGAGCGATGTGTCCGCACCGCTTCCACCAGCTGATCGCCGACCCGGTACACCGGGTTCAGCGAAGTCATGGGCTCCTGGAAAATCATGCCGAGCCGATCGCCGCACAGCCGTCGCCGCGCGTGTTCTGACAAGGTTGTCAGGTCCAGTCCGTCAAACTGCATACTGCCGCTCTGAACCCGCGCCACCGGTTGCGGCAACAGCCCCATTAACGCCAGGGCGGTCATACTTTTACCACAGCCGGACTCGCCTACCAGCCCCAGTACTTCACCTTCGGCCAGGCTGAAACTGACATTTTCGATGGCATTAAACGTACCGCGCCCGGCCCGGATACCCACGGTCAGATCATCGACACGCAGCAAGGGCGTGGCATTCTGTTTTTCAGCGAGCTCTACCATTTGGTCAGATCGTCCTTAAAGCGCGGGTCGAGGCGATCACGCAGCACATCGCCCACCAGATTCAGCGCAAACACGGTCAAAATGATAGCGGCGCCAGGAAACATCAGCAGCCACGGTGCACGCGTGATATAGCGCCGGGTTTCGGCAACCATATTGCCCCAGCTGGGTACATCCGGCGGCAGACCAAGACCCAGGAAATCCAGCGAAGCCGCGGACAGCTGAGCAAACGCAAAGATAAACGTAGCCTGCACCATCAGCGGCGACAGCAGATTCGGCAGCACATGCCGCCACAGAATCCGGGCATGACTGGCACCTAATGATGTAATCGCTTCAATATAGGTTTCAGCGACAATTTTGCGGGCCAGGCCATAGGTAATGCGGGCGGTCGAGGTGACATAAATAGCCCCCACCGCCACCATTGAATTGAACAGCCCTTTGCCGAGGATGACCACAAACGCCAACGCCAGTAAAAGCGCCGGAATACCCATCATCACATCGACAATCCGCATCAGCACCATGCCGAGCAGCGGGAAATAAGCTGACAGCAGACCCAGCAACACCCCAAATACCAGTGCGATCACGACCACACCGATACCAATCACCAGCGCCATGCGCGCCCCGTAAATAACGCGAGAGAACAGATCGCGACCGGCATGATCGGTGCCAAACCAGTGCGTCCCGTCAGGTGGCTGCAGACGGGCGATGGAGTCCATCGCGAGCGGATCAAACGGTACGATCCAGGGTGCCAGCAGCGCACTGCAAAACACCAGCAGCAGAAAAAGCAGACCGAATGCCGCTACTTTACGTTGCGCAAACGGTGCCAGAAAATTAAGCAGATGCTGGCTCATTGGGCTTTGACCCGTGGATCGAGATAGGTCGTTGCGATATCCACCAACAGATTGACCACAATATAAAACACCATCACCACCAGGATAACCCCTTGAATGACCGGATAATCACGTCGCAGAATGGATTGCACCACCAGCCGTCCGATGCCTGGCAAAGCAAATACGGTTTCGGTCACCACGGCCTCCGAGACCAGGCCGACAAAGGTAAAACCCAGCGTGGCGACTACGCCGATCAAGGCATTACGAAATACGTGCTTGATCGTCACCGCCCACTCACCCAAACCTTTGGCACGGGCGGTGCGGACGTAGTCTTCCCGCATGGTATCCATCATGCCGGCCCGCACCAGCCGGATAACCAGGGCCGAATTCGGCGCAGCCAGCGTGATAGCAGGCAGGATCAAATAGCGCAGATTGCTTAGATCGCCGCTTTCCAGGACAGACGGAAAGCCGGAGGTCGGTAACAGACGCAAACCAACCGAGATCGTAAAAATCAAATACAGTCCCAGCCAGAAGGTCGGAATGGAAGCGAATAACATGGTCAGCCCGGACAAGGTTTGATCAACCGGTGTGCCGTGCTTTTTCGCAGAAATAATACCTGCCGGAATACTGATCAGAACAATCAGCAGCATCGTCAGAAAAGCTAAAAACAGACTGGTTTCGGCACCTTCGCCGATCACTGACAGAACCGGTTCCTGAAAATAAATCGAGGTACCAAGATCACCCTGAACGGCATTTCCCAGCCAGAGGAAAAACTGCTCCCATAATGGCCGGTCAAGCCCCATTTGAGCGCGCAGCGCAGCGACATCCTCAACTGAGGCCATATCGCCCAGCATGACAGCCGCCGGTTCGCCGGGAATAAGGTGGATAAAGGAAAAGACCAGCAAGGCGGCAATCAGCAAGGTCGGAATTGCCGCCAACAACCGCTTTAAAATATAGATGCCCATGTTGTTAAACGGCCTGTCCGACCGACGTCAGCCTGACTTATGCAGTCGCAGCTGCGCCGGACGGATATTTACGTCAAATGAAATAACAGCGTTTTATTTACTGACGCCCCAGAATCTCGGCCAGTTCAGCTCTACCTGTGGCGGCAGACCTTGTAAAGCAGGCGAAGCGATATCGTAAACAAACACATCACCGGGCTTGATAACCGGCACCTGCTGATAGATCAGGGCCTGGATATCGTTCCAGATCTGCTTGCGTGCTGCAGGATCAACCGTACCTGCCAACGCGGCTTCCAGTGGTTCTTTTTCAGGCGATATCCACCAGCCCGGATAGTTATCGTTCATGAACGTGTACAGAATCGGATCCGGCACCATGCCGTGTGTGGTTTCGAAAATATCCCAGAGTTCCGGCTTAGCCCGGCGCTCAACCAGCGTAGCCCAGTCATATACCTGAAACTCGATGTTGAAGCCGGCCGCTTTGAGCTGACGTTCAAAAACCTGGCCCGTATCGTAGTGCAGCGGATAGGAAGAGGACACCATGAAATTGATCGGCTCGCCTTTGTAGCCGGCTTCAGCAGCCATTTGTTTGGCTTTTTCGGGATCGCCTTTTTGCGGATAGTTTTCGGTACCCGCATCGGTGTACCAATAGGTATCTGCCGGATAAATAGCGCCGTTAGGGCTCCATAAATTGTCCGGGCCGACCGCAATACGCAAAGCTTCCGGGAAATCCAGCGCAGCCAGAATGGCGCGGCGCAGTGCATAATTATCTTTCAGCAATCCGGCCGAGCTATTCAGAAAGAGCAGCGGCATGGTGGGCACATTCTGTTTTATGACGCTCACACCGGGATCGTTGCTCATGTCTTCAAACAGGTCACCCGAGATGCGTTCAGCGTAGTCATAATCACCGGCCTGCACACCACTGACGCGGGTACCCATATCCGGTACAGCGATAAACCGGATGGCATCGACTTTGGCTTCACGCTGTCCGGCGTAGCCATCGGTGGGACCAGACGGTTGGGCATAATCATCGAATTTGACCACTTCAATATGACGGTTCGGCCGCCATTCGTTGAATTTGAAGGGTCCGGTGCCAATGATCTGCTCGTTGGAAAGCGGTTCACCCGTAGCGGCACTGGCGATTTCTCCGGGGATAATGGCAGGGCCACCATTCAGGAAAGCCAACAGGCTTTTCCACGGGCCGTAAGCATTTTTGAAGGTCAGAACGACTTCATGATCGCCATTGGCCGCAACGCTGGCGATGTTATCGAACATCACTTTACCGCGCCCGCCGTACTCTCCCCAGCGGTTTAAGGAGGCAACCACGTCAGCAGCGGTCATCACCTTGCCATTGTGGAACGGCACGTTCTGACGCAGTGTGATGGTAATGGTTTTGCCGTCGTCGCTGACTGTCTCGCCTTCGGCCAGCAGAGGTACAGGCTCAAAATTGGCGTTGAAGGTGTAAAGGGTTTCCAGCACATGCAGATCGACCATTGAGGTCAGTGTTGCTGTGGTGGTGTGAACATCGAGGTGAGGTGGATCGTCCGTTACGGCAATCCGTAAAACAGATTGTGCTGAGGCCGTACCGGTAAGAATTGCAAAAGCTGCTGCTGCCGTCAGACCGCTCAGCCAATTTACTCGAGCCATACGTGTTCTCCCGTGGGTTATGACCAACAGCGTGAAATCGGCCCGCAGGACGCGGAATATTTGATTTATTGTGCCAGCGCCGTTGATACTAGGATTAATGGTAGGTATCGCCTACTGTGGTGTCAAGACAACAAAAATAGTTCTGAACCGTTTGGAGAACCCCTCATGAGCCGTATCTTCACTGCCGCCCTGGTGACTGAAACCAACACCTTCTCGCCCCTGCCTGTCGATATGAACGGCTTTCGTGAGCAATTACTGGCACGACCCGGTGAGCATCCGGATTGGCCGACCCAGGCTACCGGCCCCATTATTGCTGCCCGGCGGCGCGCTGCCGAGCTGGGCTGGACGATTACCGAAGGTACCACCGCGTCGGCCCAGCCAGGCGGCCCGGTCAACCGTCAGACCTACGAAACTCTGCGCGACGAAATCCTCGCTCAGCTCCAGGCAGCGCTGCCGCTGGATGCGGTCATTCTGGGTCTGCACGGTGCCATGGTGGCGCACGGTTACGATGATTGCGAAGGCGATCTGCTGCAGCGGGCGCGCCAGATAGTCGGGCCAAAAGTGCTGATTGCAGCAGAATTCGATCCGCACTGCCACTTCACCAAAGCCATGGCCGACTCACTCGATATTGCGGTGTTCTACAAAGAATTCCCGCATGTTGATACTTTTCAACGGGCGCAGCAGCTGATTGATCTGGTCGCACGCACACTCAAGGGCGAAATTACGCCTCACCTGTCGACTTATGACTGTCGCATGATTGATGTGCTGCCCACGTCGCATGAGCCAATGAAAAGTTTCGTCGAGCGCCTGCGTGACATCGAGCGCCAGGACGAGCAGATTCTGGATATCTCGATTGTGCACGGCTTCCGGGCTGGCGATGTGCCGGAAATGGGCAGCAAAGTCGTCGTCATGAGCAATAACGCCCCGGACTACGGCCATGCGCTGGCCAAAAAGCTGGCGCGGGAATTATTCGACAACTGGGGTAAAAGCTTTCCGGCCCTGCTGACGCCGGAACAGGCTATCGTCCAGGCCAGAGCTTGTCCGCGCCGCCCGGTCGTGCTGGCTGATGTCTGGGGCAATCCCGGTGGTGGCGTACCCGGCGACAACACCTTTCTGCTGAAAGCACTGCTGGCGGCAGGGGTCGAAAATACCGCGCTGGCAACGATCTGGGACCCGGTTGCGGTGCGCATCTGCCATGCCGCCGGTGTGGGTGCCCGGCTCAAGCTGCGCTTTGGCGGTAAATCCTGCGCTGGTATCGGTGAGCCGGTGGATGCCGAGGTGACCGTAAAAACGGTACAGGACAACGCCACCCAGACATTTGTCGATGCCATCGTATCACTCGGTCCCAGCGCGGTAATTCAGGTCGACGGCATCGAGGTCATTCTCAACACCCACCGCGCCCAGGTGCTGGAACCAACCATTTTCACCAATCTGGACATCCCTGCCCTGGAGCGAGATATTCTGGTTGTCAAATCAACCAACCATTTTTACAAGGGTTTCGCCGCCATCAGCCAGGACATTCTGTACGTCGAAACCCCCGGTGTGTATCCGAGCGATTACCACAGCACTGAGTTTCGCAAAGTGCGCCGCCCGCTACGCCCGCTGGACACCATCAGTTGGGAAGACGTAGAGCAGCATCAGACTTTTTAGCGTCTTTATTTCCGGTAAAACCGGGTACCCCCAACACACCGAGAGCAAGCCCATGCAAAATACCGACAGCGAGGCTGCGCAACAGCTTGCAGCCGCCTTCCAGGCGATGGATGAATACTATCAGCAACGCGGCATTTTTCAGGGCGGGTTCGGCTTCGGGGAGCGGCCTGCCATTATTGTCGTTGACTTTGCCAACGGTTGGACCGATGACGCCTACGCAGGCGGCAGCCGACGGCTGGACAGCCCGGTCGAACACACCCGTCGCTTACTGGCAACTGCCCGTCCATTAGGTGTCCCGATCATCTTCACCACCAGCCCCTGGCGGCCCAAAACAGGCGATCAACCGTTCAAATCAGCCGCAGATCATTCGGATAATTTCCGCGCCTGGGATGAACACGCCTGCCAGATTGATGAACGCGTCCGGCCTCAGCCCGAGGATTATATTATCCAGAAAGAAAACGCCAGCGCCTTCAACAGCACCCACCTGGGCGGTTACCTGATCGAACAGCGCGTTGACACCGTCCTGATTACCGGCTGCAGCACCAGCGCCTGCATTCGCGCCACCGCCACCGATGCCAAAAGCCTGCGCTTTCGCCCAATTGTCGTACGTGAATGTGTCGGCGACCGCTCGGCAGTCGCCCATCTGTTCACCTTGTTCGACCTGCAAGCACGTTTCGCCGACGTGCGCTCCATCGATGAAGTGGAGGCATATTTGTCGGAGTGCGGGAAAGGTGTTGTTACCGGTGCTTGATATCAGTGCCTGAAACGCCAAGAAGAATACAAATCTTAGTCTCAACCCCTTATTGACCGAGTTGAGAGATTGCTTCTATTCGCTCGAATAATAGTGTTTCCCTGTCTTGCTCGCCAAGGGCAGCACTTTGTACAACATACTCAAAATCAGGGTTTTGAAGCAGCTCTCCCAACTGTTTGGCAATATAGACTTGCAAGTCAGAATCTGTTTGAGAGACTTCCTCAATAATGGATGGACGTCCGTCGATCAGGTTAAGCAAATCTTCAATATCGTGACTATTCCAAGGATCGTTGTTGCCCCTCCCCCGATAAGCTTCAAGCTTCGTGGCCAGAAAGCAAGGTGGAGTGACCAGTCTTATTGTCATGTGCTCACTGAGCAAGTAGTCTTCGGCAGTCTTTAGAGCCTGGGCGTACCAGCGATTGGAAAAACCAAGAATATCGCTATCGGATGGCATGAAGTCCACTTTCAGACCATCTAGCCGCATGCGGCAAATCACCATAAGCGCCAACTTAAGCCCTTAAGGTATTGATCATACGGCACTAACGCCGAGTTTTCGACACAGAGCCAGCAGCTCAAGCACCGGCGGTGGTAAGGTCTGTAGCCGGCGCTTGCGGGGTCGTTCGCACAGACTCTTGAGACTGTCCTTGAGATAGCGGGGCTGAACGGGAAAACAAGCGACCAGGCCGGCGCAAACCGCTTTAGTGACTAATTGCCACAGGCGCCAAGGGGTATGCGTTCGCGGTCCGTCCATCCCGAGCTGTGGCCAAAGCGTTTGTTAACGAGCTGACCACCGCTGCATACAAGAGTTTGCCGTATAAATACAGCTCGGCCAGTGGACTGTTCTGCGAGCGCGTAGACGATCTATCCACGATACTTTGAGCCGCTTACCGCCAGTTCCACCTGCCAGCGCCGGGATGAGCGCGGCGATCGCCGAGGTGTCGAGCAGCGTGGTCGGCACGCTGGTGAAGATTAGTACCCAGCCACTTAAGAACGTCAAGGTGGTCGGCTAGCCTGACGGCCTTTTTTACGCCCGCTGCTGAGCCTGACGACGGCCTCGAAGGCGCCTGCGCCGGCGGGAGTGGAATCGCATGTACCGTGCCTTCAAGCCGTTTATGCCGTGGCACAGATAAACCGGGATGCTCCCCGCACGTCCCTGCTGCTGGCGCAACCGCGTGCACCAATGATGGCCTCCATCGACTATCTTGATGGTACAGCGTCATCCCGTGCGGGTTATAACGAGTACCCACATCGCCGCCGCGATCACCGAACGGTACCAGACTTTGCGCTGGTTATAGCCCCGACCAGCAGCACCACATCGCCTTCTTGCAGCACGCAGCGTTCCACACTTTCGCCCACCTTATCCGTACTGTATCGACCTCCTCAACCTGGCGTAACGTCATGTTCACATCCAGCGCAACATGTAGCCGGTAACTTGTACCCTCGCGGCACCTGACCGTCGAACCATCCTGCACGATAGCGCAGATGTCCGTCAACGACCCTGTCAGGCCAAAAACACCTCGCAGCAAGCCTTGATCCAGGGCACACAGGCCGTCGGCCTTTCTTTTTTACCGCCGTATCAGATAACCCTGCAGCTGGGCCACCTGACTGCAACTGCGCAGGATAAGTCCAGCCCGCAGTACAACAACACTAACTGCAGCAATTGCGGCCAATAATCTTGCGTGCCCAAACGCTTTAAACGCATACGCTTGCTGCTGATAACTGCCGTAAGGCTCTTGAACAAATTCGTCAAACAAGATATCTATAGTGGGTGGTGTGGTGTCATAGTCGAAGGATATGTCGCAATTGAAATCTGCTTTGTGCCACCACCCTTCTTTTTCAACCCCTAAATCAAAACCTGTAATCTTTAAGTTGGCGCTTTATGCGGCAAATCACTTCCCTGGTCATCCGTAAAACCACGCCGGCGCAATTGAGCTTCAAATTGATGCCATTCTAGACGCCCTATCACATCGATAATCACCCACATCGTCCGTGTGACGCAATCGCCTTTGGTGAAAGCATCGGTCAGAAACAAGCTCGTTGTACATCCTCCGACAAAAGCGACTTGCTAAAAGCAGCTCTGGCCCAAGGGCTACGGCGACCCGGGTAAGCATTGCTTCATGACGATTTATAGCGTCCATCAATACTTTCTCAATAAGATTTTTCAAGGAACTCACTTGCCAATGCGTTCTCTTTGTCTGGCCTATACGAATAGCATCGGCTAATGCCAGGTAATTATAGAGCTGCGGGTCTTTTCTGACCGCAAAGGCACACTTTTAAACAGCGGGGCAATCGCTTGCCTCTTTTTCCATTGGCATCCGGCCACCGGCGCAAGCTCCCCTGCCGTCATTATGTGACCTGCAACACTGGAGCAGGCCAGCCCCGTGGCAATACCACGGGTAAGTTCAGCAGGTTTCACTGGAAAGACGTAGCGCAGTCCGTGCACCACAAATTCCAACAAAGCCTTAAAATTGGCTTTGGGCAGACCGCTTTTTCGATCAGGTTTAGCGAGGCCCGCAAATAATTGCGTTTCAATGCTTGGCTTACTTCGCTTTTGCTACCAGTTTTTTGGCAGCCAAGCCTCTGGTAGTAAGTCGGGACGCAAGAAGTGCCATTCTTATCGCTATAACTTAACTTATTATTAATATCTATTTCCTTATTGATATCTAACTGATTATTAATATCTATTTCCGTGTTTTCCCAATCCCACCATGGATACTTTCTGCATGGGACAACTCCTGAGCGACTTGCTGTTCAATAGCAGCCAGCTTAAAAAAGAAGCAAAATATCTTGACTTTTCATTGAATTTGATATGCCGCTGTCCTTTTGACCTTGGACAAAGGACGATTTGAATAAAATATTTACAAAGGTCAAGAGAATTCTTCAAATTTCTGTTTTATCTTTATTTTCTCATCATTATATTTTTTCAAACAATCCGTACCGGATCAGCGACATCGTCCAGCGGCTGATCGGGCGCTGTACTCGATGGACTTTGCGCACATCGCGCGGTAGCGGCCCGTCGGCGTCGGTGTAGATGACCTCAGCGGCGATCGGTGCAAAAGCGGCATGAAAGTGATTGGTCGATTTTAACGCTGATGATGCGTTTTGTGGTCAGATCCACGCCCAGATGGGTAAACAGATCCCGGCCCAGCGTCTGGGTTCTTTCAATCAGCAATAATCTCAATGCCGTTCAGCCGGATCAGTGCGGTATCGCCTAAAGGCACTTGCCGCCGGAAAAACTCTGCGACGCGTTTTTGGCCAGATTCACAATGTCGACCCGGCGTCGAGCGGCTGACCCGAAGCGAGCGGTCTTGCCGCCAAACGCAATTGCAGCCGTGCGCCAGTTCGCAGCGTGACAGAATTGCACAGCGACCGGATCCCAGAGAGTGGACCCAAAATAGCGTTTTCACCCTGCTCCAGTAACTCCCGCAGCAGATGGGTCGAATCACCCGGTGCACCGCCGCCAGGGTTATCGGTTGGATCGGCAATAACAACAGGCCGGTCAGTGGTATTTTGTAACGCTTGTGCGACAGCCGCCGGTGCCGTCAAGAAAGGCGGCGTGGATTTGCCGCGCATGGCCACCAGCTCTGCCGCCAGTTCGGCTGCCAGTTGATCGCCATACGCTTTATTGTCGTCGGTAATGACCAGCACCCGCGTCCCCATTTCCGCCACATCGGCAAATGGAAAACCGTGCGCCACAGATATCGACAACACCCCATTGTGACCTTCCAGCGCCTGGACTTTATCGACAAAACTGCGCATCGGTTCGCGCGAGGTCGGATAGCTGGCAATCTGGCGGCAATCAACCACCGACTGGATCGGTTTGATCTCGCCCCGAATCGCCTGCAGAGTTAACTCAAGGACTTCTTCGGCCCGCTCGACCGGATCGGTGTGCGGAAATTCCTTAAAGGTAATCAGGATATCGGCACCGCGCAGCCGCTGACGGGTCAGGTGGCAATGCAAATCGTGTTCGACGCCGATAATCGCCCTGGCACCGACCAGCTCGCGCACACGGGTAATCAAGTCACCCTCGCAATCATCGTAACCATGCGCCACCATCGCGCCATGCAGGCCCAGCAGCACACCGTCCAGCGGCAGTGCGGCACTGATCTGTGCCAGAATTTCATCGCGAAAGCGTTCATAGGCCGCCTGCGCACAGGTACCGGAAGGTTCGGCCCAGGCCGTGCTGCCTTCGATCAGGGTCCAGCCTTCGCGCTGGGCGCGGTGGCGCGCCACCCACAGCGGCGCAGAGCACAGACTGGGACGGTCCGGGTGTTCGCCTGGAGGGGCATAAAACGCGTCCAGGAAGTTATCGACTGAGGTCGGAATCGGCGAGAACATATTGGTTTCGGTCGCCAGTGAAGCGGCGAATATGCGCATGGGAATCAGCCTTTCTGGTGGTTGTTTTGTTAGATTTGAAAGGGTATATCCCTATACCCGGTCGGGCCGGTCTGGTAGCCGCGTTTTACTGTAATTTGCCGCGTCCCAGCAAGGGCCAGGCAGTTTCAACCCGACCGTTGCGGATGCCGTACAACACATCGTGCAGAAACACAGTGGAATCGGAATAACCGGGGATGACGTCGATTTTATCCCCTATCTGCGGCACATCACTGGGCTCTTTCAGCAATACAGAGCCATGTTCAGCCGACAGTTTGAACGCTTCCACGTCGCCGAAACCGAGCAGTTCCGGGGCAGCGTGGTTGTTGCCCATGGTTTTGAAACCGGCATCGCAGATAATCCGGGTCGGACTCGGCCGACTGGTCACCGTCGCCAGCACGCTCAGCGCATAGTCGTGACCTTCCACGCCAAAATGGTGACGGTAATGCGCATCGTATAAGATGCCGCCACCCGCCTCGATCTCGGTAATGCCCGGTGCGAAGGCACTGACCCAGTATGTGCCGGTGCCGCCACAGCTGATGATGTCGATCGGGATACCGGCCGCACGGATTTGATCCGCGGTATCGGTCAGCAGTTTGAGTGCCTGCGCCACGCCTTGTTTCTTTTCATCACCGCGCGTGGTAAGAACGTGCGCTTCCCAGGTCTGTAAACCCGCAAAGCGCAGATGTTTCAACTCAAGCAGCTGTTGCGCCAGGGTAAGACTGGCCTGTCCCGGTGCCACACCGGCCCGATGCATACCAACGTCGACCTCGATCACAACGCGCGGGCGCACACCAACCTGTTGCGCCGCCTGATCAATTGCTCTGGCATTATCGATATGATCGACGCAGACCATTACATCCGCGTGCCGACACAAATTGACCAGTCGCTCGATTTTACGACTGCCAACGATCTCGTTGGCAATCAGAATGTCATGGATACCGGCCGCCGCCATCACTTCCGCTTCGCCAAGTTTGGCACAGGTGATACCGATCGCGCCGGCCTGCAGACACATATGCGCCAGGGCCGGGGTTTTCATGGCTTTGGAATGCGGTCGCCAGGCCACACCTGCATCATGAATAATGATTTTTGCCATGCGCTCAATATTCTTTTGCAGAAGATCGAGATCGACCAGCAGTGCGGGGGTGTCAAGACTCTCTTTGGGTTGTCCTATTAGATTGTTCAAGGATTATTCTCTTTAGCTGGTAGGTATGGAAACAGGGTGGCGCCAGAGCGGGGACGTACTGACGTCAAAACGCTGCCGTTTCGGCAGCGCTTGCGCGATATTCTCTGCTACCGCTTCCCTAGTACAAACATTATCATTAATTTAGCGACCTGTCGTTTCTGTCCATACCGCAGTCAAGCCTGCAGGAGGGGTTCAGCACCATGTCAACGGTTAATGCAGCATCCGCCCGGCCGATCCGTTTTCTGCTCAACGGCACCGTTATGTCGGTCTCTGATGTCGATCCCTGTCAATCGGTGCTCTCCTTTCTGCGCCAGCGCCTGCGCCGCACCGGCACCAAAGAAGGTTGCGCCGAGGGCGATTGCGGTGCCTGCACCGTGGTTATCGGTGAACTGGACGGTGACGAACTAAGCCTTAAAGCCGTCAATGCCTGTATTCAGTTCGTCCCGACGCTGGACGGTAAAGCCTTGTTTACCGTTGAGGATCTACGCCAGTCCGACGGCAGTCTGCACCCGGTACAACAAGCACTGGTGGACTGTCATGGTTCGCAATGCGGCTTCTGCACGCCAGGTTTTGTCATGTCCTTATGGGACGTGTATCTGCAGCATGAAGCGGACGGCTCGCGGCCCGGAACCTACGAGCTGCGCAGCGCACTCAGCGGCAATCTGTGCCGCTGTACCGGCTATCGCCCGATTCTGGAAGCAGGTGAGCGGATGTTCGATCTACCCGCTGTCCGCTTTGACCGGGAGGGCGTAAAAAAACAGCTGCAAGCGCTGCAGCACAGCGACACGTTTGTTTACCAGCAGCAGGATAAAACCTTTTTTGCCCCCCGCAGCCTGACCGAACTGGCCCGCCTGCGCGCCGACTATCCAGAAGCAACACTGCTGGCCGGCTGTACCGATGTCGGCCTGTGGGTCAACAAGCAATTGCGCACGCTGAACCCGATCATCTATATCGGCCAGGTCGAAGCGCTGAAAACCGTACAGCAAACCGGCCAGATGCTGCGTATCGGTGCCGGCGTCACACTGAGCGACGCCTACCGCGCTTTGTCCCGGCATTATCCGGAAATGGACGAGATGTGGCAGCGTTTCGCTTCACCGCCAATCCGCAATGCCGGCACACTGGGCGGCAATATTGCGAACGGCTCGCCTATCGGTGATTCCATGCCAGCCCTGATCGCGCTGGGTGCGCGTGTCACCCTGCACAGCCAGACCGGTTCCGCAGCATGGCACTGGAAGATCTGTATCTTGATTACATGAAAAAAGCGCTGCAGGCCGATGAAATCGTAAGCGCGATTGAAATCCCACTGCCACAACCCGGACAGCAGTTTCGCTGTTACAAACTGTCCAAGCGGTTCGATTCGGATATCTCGGCGGTATTCGCCGCGTATGCCTTGACCCTGCAGCAAGGTCGCGTCGAGGCGATCAAAATCGCTTATGGCGGCATGGCGGCCACCCCGAAACGGGCGTTGCAGACCGAAGCGCAGCCCTGCTCGGACAGGACTGGACTGATGCCACGGTGCGTACTGCGATGAGTGTATTAGCGCAGGATTTCGCCCCGCTGTCGGACATGCGCGCCAGCGCCGACTACCGTTTACAGACCGCGCAGAATCTGCTGTACCGCTTACTATCTTGAGACCCGCCCGGAAAATCCCCTGGCCGGTGCGCAGGTTAATGTGTTCGCCGCATAATCCGTGCTGGTTGCCGAATACCGTCCCGTCCCGGCCCACCCGGAACAGGCGGTTTATACGGATTAATACCTTGTCGCCCTGGCTCAGGAACGGGTATATATAGCATCAGAAAAACAAATGCCGAGTTCAGGCCAGCGCGCCTGCTATTGAAACTGACAACAGAAACCAGAGCAAAACCCCAAAGATCGGCCCCCATAGATCGAACCAGGAAATCGCCCCAGGAGATCGACATGAACAAGCCCATTGCCCGGCCCAATACCCGATCAGGCTCGTCCACGGGACCAGTCCCGCCCCGCCCCGCTGCCGCGCCGGCACATGAATCGGCGCATCTGCATGTGGCCGGTGAAGCGAGCTATACCGACGATATCCCGGAGCTGGCCGGCACCCTGCATTGCGCGCTCGGGCTCAGCAGCCACGCGCATGCCAGACTGCAAAACCTGGATCTCGATGCGGTCCAAGCGGCACCCGGTGTCGTGGCAGTGCTGACCGCTGCGGATATTCCCGGCACCAACGACTGTGGCCCGATTCTGCACGATGATCCGATCCTGGCCGATGGCATCGTCCAGTTTGTCGGCCAGCCTGTTTTTGCGGTCATCGCGGAGTCCTATGAAGCCGCCCGCCGCGCCGCCCGGCTGGCCACTATTGAGTATCAGGATTTGCCCGCTGTATTGACGCCGCAGCAGGCCCGGCAACAGCAATCGTATGTGGTGCCGCCGATGCATCTGGCGCGCGGCAATCCGGCTGAGCGCCTGGCCGCTGCACCGCATCGATTACAGGGTGAGCTGTCTGTTGGCGGACAGGAGCAGTTTTACCTGGAGGGACAGATTTCCTACGCGGTGCCCAAAGAAGACCGCTGCCTGCAGGTATTCTGCTCGACCCAGCACCCCACCGAAATGCAGCACGTTATTGCCCATGCGCTGAAACTGCAGGCCAATCAGGTAACGGTGGAGGTGCGTCGTATGGGCGGCGGTTTCGGCGGCAAGGAATCACAATCGGCCCTGTTCGCCTGTATTGCGGCACTCGGTGCGCAGCGCCTGGGCCGCCCGGTCAAACTGCGGCTGGACCGCGATGACGATATGCTGGCAACCGGCAAACGGCATTGTTTTTATTATCAGTACGAGGTCGGCTACGACAATCAGGGCCGGATTCTGGCAGTCAAGGTCGAAATGGTGTTGCGGGCCGGCTTTTCCACTGATTTATCGCCCCCGGTAGCGACCCGCGCCGTGTGCCATTTCGATAATGCGTATTATCTCAGTGATGTCGACATCACTGCGCTGTGCGGTAAGACCAACACCCAGTCCAACACCGCATTTCGCGGCTTTGGCGGGCCGCAGGGGGCTATTGCCATCGAATATATTATCGACAACATTGCCCGCGAACTCGGCCAGGATCCGCTGGATATCCGCAAACTGAATTTTTACGGCAAACAGGATCGCAACAGCACACCGTATGGCCAGATCGTTGAGGATAACGTACTGCACGAACTGGTCACCGAGCTGG
The DNA here is from genome assembly GCA_041396125.1 of Gammaproteobacteria bacterium. Classification (GTDB taxonomy): domain Bacteria; phylum Pseudomonadota; class Gammaproteobacteria; order Competibacterales; family Competibacteraceae; genus JAWKZG01. Next base: position 78,668 of record JAWKZG010000022.1, read on the forward strand.
AAAACAGCAGCGAATACCGCCAGCGCCGCCAGGTCATCCGCGCCTTCAACCGCTACAGTCCGGTGCTGAAAAAAGGTCTGGCCCTGACGCCGGTCAAGTTCGGTATCTCATTCAACGTGGTGCATTTCAATCAGGCCGGCGCACTGGTGCATGTGTACACGGACGGCTCAATTCTGGTCAATCACGGCGGCACCGAGATGGGACAGGGTTTGCACACCAAAGTCGCCCAGGTGGTCGCGCAGACGCTTGGCGTCAGTCTGAGCCGGGTCCGTGCGACCGCCACAGTGACCGACAAAGTTGCCAATACCTCAGCCACGGCGGCTTCTACCGGTGCCGATTTAAACGGCAAGGCCGCAGCCGACGCCGCCGGTCAGATTCGCGCCCGCCTGGCCGAATTCGCTGCCCGCAGTTATGGCGGTGAGGCCGCTGACGTGACTTTCGATAATGACACGGTCAGCGTAAATGGCCACAACATCGACTTTACCGAACTGGTGCAACAGGCGTATTACGCCCGCGTGCAATTATGGTCAGACGGGTTTTACGCCACGCCGAAACTGCACTGGGACAAAGACACCCTGACCGGCCGGCCATTTTTTTACTACGCCTACGGTGCGGCGGTATCGGAAGTTATTATTGATACCCTGACCGGCGAATGGAAACTGCTGCGCGCCGATCTGCTGCACGATGCCGGCAACTCGATCAATCCGGCCATTGATATGGGACAGGTCGAGGGTGCCTTCATTCAGGGCATGGGCTGGCTGACCCTGGAAGAACTGTGCTGGAATGAAGACGGCAAACTGATGACGCACGCCCCGTCCACCTATAAAATTCCGGCGGTCAACGACTGCCCTGCCGTTTTGCATACCCACCTGTTCCATAATCCCAATCATGAAGACACCATTCTGCGCTCCAAAGCGGTCGGCGAACCGCCCATACTGCTATCGTTTTCGGTGTTTTTCGCTATCCGCGATGCTATCGCCAGCCTGGCCGGGCACCAGCACAACCCGCCGCTCAACGCACCGGCAACCCCGGAGGCCATCCTGAAAGCGGTGCGGGCTGTGCAGGAACTTGACCCGCCGGGCGTGTCGGATGCAGCAGACACCGCCAGCCGTGAAGAACACGTATGACCGCTCCTACGGCGCGTTTAGCCCTGCACAATATCAGCAAAACCTACCCTGCAGTGATCGCCAATGACGGTATCAATCTGCAGGTCATGCCGGGCGAAATCCATGCGGTGCTGGGCGAAAACGGGGCCGGTAAAAGCACTTTGATGAAAATCATCTATGGCGTCACCAAGCCCGATGAAGGCACGCTGTACTGGGATGGCAAGCCGGTTTCCATTGCCAATCCGGCCCAGGCCCGACGCCTGGGCATTGGCATGGTGTTCCAGCATTTTTCGCTGTTCGAAACCCTCAGTGTTACCGAAAATGTCGCGCTGGCGATGGAAGGCAAGTTCGATCTGGCGACGCTGGCAGTGCGTATCCGGGACGTTTCCGAACGTTATGGACTGCCGCTGGACCCGCGCCGTTTAGTGCATTCACTGTCGGTGGGCGAACGCCAGCGAGTGGAAATCGTGCGCTGTCTGCTGCAAAACCCCAAGCTGCTGATCATGGACGAGCCGACCTCGGTACTGACCCCGCAGGCCGTGCGTCGCCTGTTTGAAACCTTGCGCCGACTGGCTGACGAGGGCTGCAGTATTCTGTATATCAGTCACAAGCTGGAAGAAATACGCGAGCTCTGCCACAAGGCCACCGTGTTGCGCAGCGGCAAAGTGACCGGCGAGGCTGATCCACGGCAGGAGAGCACCGCCAGTCTGGCGCGCATGCCAGCCCGAGCGGCAAGAGCACGGCGCAACTGGTCATCGCCGGGCTGTCACGCCACGCGGGCGATCCTTTCGGCACCGATCTGAAAGATATTCATCTGACCGTTCACAGCGGCGAGATTGTCGGTATCGCCGGTATTTCCGGTAATGGCCAGAAAGAGCTATTGGCAGTGCTCAGCGGTGAACAGACCCTGGCGCGTGATCAGGCTTTTCCGATCCAGCTTGGCGGCCAGGAGGTCGGTCATCTGGACGCCGCCGCCCGGCGTGATCTGGGTCTGGCTTTTGTACCGGAAGAACGGCTGGGACGCGGCGCAGTACCGGCTCTGTCGCTGGCTGACAATGCACTGCTGACGGCACACCGTAACGGCATGGTGCGGTTTGGTCTGGTGCAGGCCGGCAGAGTTCGTGCTTTCGCCGAGCGCTGTATCCGTGATTTCAACGTCAAATGCGGTGGTACTCAAGCCGCCGCTAAAAGTCTGTCGGGCGGTAATCTACAAAAATTCATCGTCGGGCGGGAAATCCTGCAACAACCGAAAGTGCTGATCGCCGCGCAGCCGACCTGGGGCGTGGATGTTGGCGCTGCGGCGCAAATCCGCCAGACTCTGCTTGATCTGCGCCAGCAGGGCATCGCGATTTTGCTGATTTCCGAAGAACTGGAAGAACTGTTCGAGATTGCCGATCGCATTGCGGTTATCGCACAGGGACAGCTGTCGCCTGCCAAAGCGGTCAGTGACACCAATCTGGAAGAAATCGGACTGTGGATGAGCGGCCTCTTCCCCGGAGCGGCAACTGATTCTGCCCGGCCGCCGCAGGAGATCCCGCATGCGGTTTAAACTGGAAGCACGACCGGAACCGTCCCGGCTGATGAGTTATCTGTCGCCGCTGATCGCGGTGGGATTGACGCTGATGTGCGGGCTGGTGTTCTCGCTGTTTTTGGGGCAAAACCCGCTGGCGACGTTTTATGCCTTTTTTATCGCTCCGATTGATGACCTGTACGGCTTGGGCGAATTAGGTCTTAAAGCCACGCCTTTAATGCTGATCGCGGTGGGACTTGCAATTGGCTTTCGGGCCAATGTCTGGAATATCGGCGCGGAAGGTCAGCTGACTGTCGGTGCAATCTGTGGTAGCGGGCTGGCCTTGTATTTTTACGAATCCGACAGCGCCTGGCTGCTGCCCGGCATGATCTTGCTGGGAGCCATCGGCGGCATGCTGTGGGCGGCTATTCCGGCGTTTTTACGCACCCACTTCAATGCCAATGAGATTTTAGTCAGCCTGATGCTGAATTATGTCGCCTTACTGATACTGGATTATCTGGTGCGCGGCCCCTGGCGTGATCCGGACGGATTTAATTTTCCGGAATCCAGAGTGTTCAGTGAAGCAGGCACGCTGCCCATTATTATGGAAGGCACCCGTTTGCACGCAGGGCTGTGGATTGCGCTGGTAGTGGTCGTGCTGGGCTGGATCTTCGTCCGCAAAAGCTTTGTCGGTTATCAGATGCGGGTCGCCGGGCTGGCCGATGTAGCCGCACTGTATGCTGGCTTCAAGCGTACGCGTATGGTCTGGCTGGGTCTGCTGATCGGCGGCGCTACGGCTGGCATAGCGGGACTGGGGGAAGTTGCCGGGCCGATTGGCCAGTTATTGCCCACCATTTCGCCGGGTTACGGTTATGCCGCCATTATTGTCGCGTTTGTCGGCCGCCTGCACCCTTTTGGTATTTTGCTCGCCAGCCTGCTAATGTCCCTGCTGTATCTGGGCGGTGAGGCCGCTCAGATGGAATTAGGCCTGCCTTCCGCGGTCACCGGGGTATTTCAGGGGGTTTTACTGTTTTTCCTGCTGGCAACAGATCTGTTTATTAACTTTCGTCTGCAACCCGTCCGGAGGACTGTCCTATGAGTCACGAGATCTGGATCGCGATTTTCGTGCAGACCCTGATGGCCGGTACGCCACTGGTATTCGCAGCGCTGGGTGAACTGGTTACTGAAAAAGCCGGTGTGCTGAATCTGGGTGTCGAGGGCATGATGCTGATCGGCGCGGTGTGCGGCTTCGCGGTGGCGGCAAACAGCGGCAGTCTGTGGCTGGGCGTGGCGATGGCTATTCTGGCAGGCGCTGCTGCCGCGCTGTTGTTTGCGGTACTGGCGCTGACGTTTCAGGCCAATCAGGTAGCTGCCGGACTGGCCTTGACGATTTTCGGCATCGGTCTGAGCGCGTTCATCGGGCTGGACTATACCAGCGTCGCCCTGACCGGTTTCCAGCCCGTGCATATCAATGGACTCAGTGACCTGCCAATTCTGGGGCCGCTGCTGTTCTCGCTCGATCCCTTATTGTATTTATCGGTCCTGTTATTTCTGGCGGTCAGCTGGTTTCTGTATCGCAGCAAAGCAGGACTCATTCTGCGCGGTATTGGCGAGGCGCCGGAATCGGCCCACGCTATCGGCTATTCCGTGATCCGCATTCGCTATCTGGCGGTGTTGTTTGGCGGTGCCATGGCCGGGCTGGGCGGCGGCTATCTGGCGCTGGTGTACACGCCGTTATGGGTCGAAGGCATGACCGCCGGACGCGGCTGGATCGCACTGGCACTGGTGGTTTTTGCTACCTGGCGGCCGGCGCGGGTGATGCTCGGGGCGTATTTGTTCGGCGGCGTGACCATTGCGCAATTCCATGTGCAAGGGCTGGGCGTGGATGTACCTTCGCAATTTCTGGCTACCCTGCCCTATCTGGCCACGATTATTGTGCTGGTCTTAATTTCGCGTGATATAAATACCATCCGTTTGAACGCCCCGGCTTCGCTGGGAAAACCCTATCATCCTACTGTCTGAGGATAACCATTATGCTGAAACACACTCTGTTAACGGCTCTGGGGGCCGCTGCCCTGACGACAGCGCTAACAGCTTCTGTGGCGCATGCCGCCGATCCGCTCAAAGTCGGCTTTGTTTATGTCAGCCCCATCGGCGATGCCGGCTGGACCTATCAGCACGAATTAGGCCGGCAGCAAATGGAGGCCGCACTGGGCGATCAGGTAACCAGCAAATTCATCGAAAGCGTGCCGGAAGGCGGCGAGTCCGAGCGTGTCATCCGGCAGTTTGCCGCCGATGGTTATGGCCTGGTGTTCTCGACCTCATTCGGCTACATGAATCCCACCCTTAAAGTGGCCAGGCAGTTTCCCAAAACCGCCTTCGAGCACGCCACCGGTTATAAACGCGCCAAAAACGTCGGCACCTATAATGTGCGTTTTTACGAAGGCCGCTATCTGGCCGGTATGGTCGCCGGCAGCATGACGAAAAGCAATGTGGCAGGTTATGTGGCGGCGTTTCCGATCCCGGAAGTCGTGATGGGCATTAATGCGTTCACGCTGGGTATGCGCAGTGTCAATCCCGACGCCGAAACCAAAGTCATCTGGGTCAACTCCTGGTTCGATCCGGGCCGTGAACGTGAAGCCGCCGATGTGCTGATCACGCAGGGCGCTGACGTTATCACCCATCACACCGATTCCACCGCTGTGGTGCAAGCCGCCGAAGAGAAAGGTGCCTGGGCCATCGCCTATCACTCCGATATGTCCAAATACGGTCCGAAAGCACACCTGACCTCGGTGGTGCACCATTGGGGCGATTACTACACCAAAGTCGCGCAAGCGGTGCTGGACGGGAACTGGCAGCCCAGCGATGTATGGGGCGGTATTGCCGAAGGCATGATGTCGCTAGGCCCGATGAATCCGGCAGTCCCCGCCGAAGTGGTGGCACAGGTCAACGAAATGCAGGAAGCGATCAAAACCGGTGCGTTTCATCCCTTCCAAGGTCCGGTCAAAGGTCAGGACGGCACGATTGTCATCGCCGAAGGCAGCACCATCAGCGACGGCGATCTGCTAAAAATGGATTTCTACGTGGAAGGCGTGCAAGGCAAACTGCCGAAGTAGCCTTTAAATCCCC
>JAWKZG010000023.1:0-81103 GCA_041396125.1 Gammaproteobacteria bacterium
ACTTCAGGATGGTTGTATTCATAAAATGCGTCCTCCATTTTGTTGAAAAGCCCCTACCTGCAAGCCCTGCACGGCTCGCTCAGGGATGCGTTTTAGCATAGTGGAGCGGGTGATTTACGCCAAGCGCTATTTAGGTCAGCAGGCGTGTCAGTTCCTGCGTGCGGTCAGCCAGCAGGGCGGGATTGGCCCGCGTTTCGATGTTCAGGCGCAGCAGCGGCTCGGTATTGGAGGCACGCAGATTCAAGCGCCAGTCGCTGAATTCCAGACTCAGGCCATCAGTACGATCAAGCGTCGGCTGGTCTTTGTCGTAATGGGCCAGCACGCGGGCGATACAGGCATCGGTATCGGCGACCTGAAAATTGATCTCGCCGCTGCAAGGGTAAGCACGCTGGCGGTCGGCAATCAGGCTTGACAGGGGTTTTCCCGCCCGGCTCAGTTCTGCCGCAATCAGCAGCCAGGGAATCATGCCGCTGTCGCAGTAGGCAAAATCACGGAAATAATGATGCGCGCTCATTTCGCCGCCGTAGATAGCGTCTTCCTGCCGCATGCGCTCTTTGATAAACGCATGGCCGGTCTTGCACTGCACCGGCACACCGCCTGCCTGCTGCACCAGCTCGATAGTGTTCCAGCTCAGACGCGGATCATGGATAACACGCCCGCCAGGTTCCTGCCGCAACATGGCCTGGGCCAGCAGGCCAACCAGATAATACCCTTCGATGAACTCACCGCGTTCGTCGAAGAAAAAGCAGCGGTCAAAATCGCCGTCCCAGGCCAGACCAAAATCTGCTCCGGACTCGAGCACCGCCTGCCGGGTGGCAGCGCGCCGGTCGGGTAATAAGGGGTTGGGAATACCATTCGGGAAACGCCCGTCCGGTTCATACTGGATCTTGATGAACTGTAGCGGCAAATAGGGTTCGAGCAGGTCCAGCACCAGTCCGGCCCCGCCATTGCCAGGGTTGACGACAATTTTCAGCGGTTGCAACGTAGTTTGCCCGATATACCCCAATAAATGCTGAATATAGGCGCTTTTATCATGATCCTGCTGCCAGTCGCCGGTGCTGGCGACCGGTGCGAAGTCACCACTGGCAGCCAGATCACGCAACTCGAACAAACCGCTGTCACCGCTGATCGGCCGAGCCTCGGCACGAACCAGTTTCATACCGTTATAGTCCATCGGATTATGGCTGGCCGTCACCATGATGCCGCCATCCAGTTCGCGGTCGAAGGTTGCGAAATAGATTTCCTCGGTGCCGCACAGACCAATATCCAATACCGCTGCGCCGCCTTCCCGCAGACCCCGGCTGAGTGCCTGAGCCAGCGGTGGACTGCTCAGCCGCACATCGTAGCCAACGGCAACCTGTTGCGGCTTGAAACAGCTGCTGAAAGCACGGCCGATCCGGTAGGCGACCGTGTCGTTCAGTTCATCCGGCACACGGCCGCGGATATCATATGCTTTAAAGCATTTCATAATAATAAAATCTGCTTTTTGAAATTCACAAAATAAAGATCCGCTTGTTTTCTAATCGCCCTGACCCAAGCGTTCCAGGCGGTAATTACCGTTCAGCACCCGCTGCCACCAGGCGCGGTTTTCCAGATACCAGATAACGGTTTTACGCAAACCGCTGGAAAAGGTTTCCTGCGGTGTCCAGCCCAGTTCGCGTTCAATCTTGCTGGCATCGATAGCGTACCGGTTATCGTGACCCGGACGATCTGTTACAAAGGTGATCAAATCTTCATAGCGTTGCAAGCCGGGCGGTTTCTGTGGTGCCAGCTCTTCCAGCAGCGCGCAGATTGCCCGCACCACATCGATATTACGCTGCTCGTTGTGACCACCGATATTATAGGTCTCCCCCACCGCACCATGGCGGATAACCGTGTACAAGGCGCGCGCGTGATCATCCACATACAGCCAGTCACGCACCTGGCAACCGTCACCGTAAATCGGCAGGGGCTGGCCTGTTATCGCATTCAGAATAATATGCGGGATGAGTTTTTCCGGAAAATGATACGGCCCGTAATTATTGGAACAGTTGGTCACCAGTGTCGGCAGGCCATAGGTGCGCTGCCAGGCCCGCACCAGATGATCACTGGCGGCTTTCGAGGCCGAATACGGCGAGCTGGGCGCATAAGCCGTGGTCTCCTGAAATAACCCTTCCGGCCCCAGATCGCCGTAGACTTCGTCGGTCGAAATATGGTGAAACCGAAAAACCTTGCGCCGCGCCGGCGGCAGGCCCTGCCAGCATGCGCGCAGCTTCCAGCAGGGTGTAGGTGCCAACGATATTGGTCTGGATAAAATCATCCGGCCCGTCGATAGAGCGATCAACGTGTGATTCGGCCGCCAGATGCATGACAGCGTCCGGTTGCTGCTCGGCAAACAGACGCTCCATATCTGTGCGTTGGCGGATATCGAGCTGCGCGAAAGCATAGCGCGGATGCGCCTCAACGGAGGCCAGCGAATCCAGATTGCCGGCATAGGTGAGTTTGTCGATATTAAGCACTGTATCCGTCGTGTTATGCACAATATGCCGCACCACGGCCGACCCGATAAAACCGGCCCCGCCGGTGACTAAAATGCGCATGGCTGTCCTTTATTCTTCATCACGTTTATAGATATCCTCGAAACGAATAATATCGTCTTCACCCAGATAACTGCCGGATTGCACCTCGATCAGCTCCAGCGCGATTTTGCCCGGATTCTCCAGCCGGTGCTTGACGCCAGCATGAATATAAGTCGATTCGTTTTCGTGCAGCAGGAATACCTCATCGCCACGGGTGACTTTGGCCGTACCGGTCACGACAATCCAGTGCTCAGCCCGGTGATGATGCATTTGTAAAGACAGCTGCGCACCGGGTTTGACCGTAATCCGCTTGACCTGAAAGCGCTGTCCGTTATCAATGGAATCATAACACCCCCAGGGACGGTACACTTCACGCTGCAGCAACGCTTGCGAGCGTCCCTCGGCCTGCAGTTGGTTAACGATTTCCTTGACCTCCTGAATGCACGCCTTGGCCGCAACCAGCACCGCGTCTTTGGTATCTACGACGATCAGATCCTCCACCCCCAGCAAAGCCAGCAAACGATCTTCGCTGCGGGCAAAGCAGGCGCGACTGTTCTGCGCGATAACATCACCCTGCAAAACATTGCCCGCCTCGTCCTGTGGACTGATTTGCCACAGCGCCGCCCAGGAGCCGACATCGCTCCAACCAGCGTCCAGCGGAATCACTACGGCGTCCTGCGTTTTTTCCATCACTGCGTAATCAATCGAATCGGCCGGGCAGGCAGCAAAAGCCTCCTTGTCCAGGCGCACGAAATCCAGATCGACACGAGCCTGCTCAAGTGCAGTGCGACAAGCTGCAACCATGGCCGGCTGCTGGCTTTCCAGTTCACGCAGATACACATCGGCCCGAAACATGAACATGCCACTGTTCCAATAATACGTACCTGCATCCAGATATTGCTGGGCAGTGGTCTGATCCGGTTTTTCGATAAACTGCTCGACCGCAAAAACAGCAGTGTCGACAGCGGCACCGCGACAAATATAACCATAACCGGTTTCAGCACTCGTCGGCACAATACCGAACGTCACCAATTTACCTTGCCCGGCCAGCACTGCCGCATGCTCTACGGCGGCGTGAAACGCACGGATATCGGTTATGACATGATCAGCCGGTAACACCAGCAGCAGGGCGTCGCTATCGCGCTGCAAGGCCTGCATGGCAGCTATGGCAACGGCCGGCGCGGTATTGCGTCCGACCGGCTCCAGCACGACGGCCAGCGGCTCGACATCAATCTCGCGGCATTGTTCGGCGACAATAAAGCGATGCTCGTCATTGCAGATAAAAACCGGTCGTTCCAGCGGCAGACCGGCCAGGCGCTGGACGGTAGCCTGCAACATGGTGCAGTCGTCGGCCAGAGCCAGGAACTGTTTGGGAAACAATTGGCGGGACAATGGCCATAAACGCGTACCTGAGCCACCGGAAAGAATAGTCGGAATAATCATTGTGCTCTTCGTCCATTGCAGTAACACATTACTCGTGGGCCCAAAAATATATTTAATATGCTTAATATATTGTATGAATATACCTGGCGAGAGCTTATGCCAGGCGGGCATTGGTCAGGCAATTATTGCCGATGCCGGGCGCTGATGCCAGCGCCGCAAAACACGATACCGTTACCAATATTGATTCACTTCATTGAGCCAACTCGGGCTATGCTATACCTATGACTGAAAATTCTATTGCCAATGATCGTTTGGCCGTGCGTCGTGTCGCGATAGATACTTATCGCGAGAACGTTGCGTATTTGCATCGCGATTGTCCGCTGTATCGCGCCGAACGCTTTCAGGCGCTGGCCAAAATCGCCGTCAGCTGTGATGGCAAGCGGATTCTGGCGGTATTGAACGTTGTCGATGACGACACTATTGTCAGCGCTGATCAGCTCGGTTTATCGGAACAGGCGTTTAGCCAGCTTGATGCCGCTGAATTCAGTAAAGTCCAGGTTGCCCAGGCCGAACCGCCCCACTCCATGGATTCGGTCCGCCGCAAGATTCTGGGCGAGCGTTTAGTACTGGAAGATTATCGCGCCATCATCGACGATATTGCCGCCAGCCGCTATTCCAAAATGGAAATGGCGGCGTTTCTGGTCGCCACCCATCAAAACGGCATGGATCGCGACGAAGTGTATTCCCTCACACGCGCCATGCTGGACAGCGGCGAGCGCCTGCACTGGCACGAACCGGTACTGGCTGACAAGCACTGCATCGGCGGCATCCCCGGCAACCGCACCTCCATGCTGGTCGTTCCTATCGTTGCTGCGCACGGTATGCTGATCCCGAAAACCTCGTCGCGCGCCATCACCTCACCTGCCGGCACCGCTGACACCATGGAGGTGCTGGCCAAGGTTGATCTGCAACCGGAACGGCTGGAAACCATCGTGCGCGAAGAACGGGGTTGCCTGGCCTGGGGCGGTACCGCCCGGCTGGCACCGGCGGACGATATGCTGATTTCGGTCGAACGGCCGCTGGGTATCGACTCGCGCGGGCAGATGGTAGCGTCTATCCTGGCCAAAAAACTGGCCGCCGGCTCAACCCATCTGTTGATCGATATCCCGGTCGGTGCCAGTGCGAAAGTACGGCATATGCGCGAAGCCATGCAATTGCGCAAACTGTTCGAATACGTCGCGGACCGACTCGGACAGCATCTGGAAGTCATTATTACCGACGGTCGCCAACCCATTGGGCGGGGCATCGGGCCGGTGCTGGAAGCGCGTGATGTCATGCAGGTGCTGGAGGCATCACCGCAAGCACCGCCCGATCTGCGCGACAAAGCCCTGCGCCTGGCGGGTCGTATCATTGAGTTCGATCCGGATGTGCGCGGTGGCTATGGCTATCGAATCGCCCGCGAAATTCTGGAATCCGGCCGCGCGCTGGACAAGATGAATCGCATTATCGACGCTCAGGGCCGCCGCACAAGCATCCCGCAGGTCGGCACACTGACACTGGACATCAACGCCAGCACAGACGGTGTCGTCACCGCTATCGATAATCTGCAGGTTGCCAAAATCGCCCGTCTGGCCGGAGCACCGCTGGACAAAGGTGCCGGGGTTGACCTGCTCAGCAAAGAAGGAGACCAGGTAGTGCAAGGTCAGCCGCTTTACCGTATTCACGCCGAACACCCGTCCGCCTTCAACTTTGCCCAGCAGGCAGCACAGATGAACAACGCTTACCGTCTCGGCAGTGAAGCAGAACTGGCCAAATTTTTTGCGGAGTTCTAATGTTATTGCTTTGGCTTTTCCGATTACCGCACCCCGGCTCAACGGCTGGCTGCAACCTTGCAGTTGAACTATCATGAAGTCGAGCTGCACCGCTTTCCCGATGGTGAAAGCAAAGTCACGTTGCCGCCAGCTGCCGGCCCCATGGCAGGTCAGCACGCCGTACTGTGTCGCAGCCTGGATCAACCCAATAGCAAGCTGATCGAGCTCATGCTGGCAGTAGCAACTTTACGGCAGCAGAATGTGGCTCGTATCAGTCTGGTCGCGCCGTATCTCTGCTATATGCGGCAGGATATCGCGTTTCATGCCGGCGAAGCGGTCAGCCAGCGCATTGTCGGCCAGTTTCTGGCCGGTTTATTTGATGATGTGATCACAGTCGATCCCCATCTGCACCGCATTGCCGCGCTCAGCGAAGCTATTCCGACGAGCCAGGCCTGCGCGCTCAGCGCCACCGGTCTGCTGGGCCAATGCATCGCCGAACGCTGGTCGCAGCCGCTGCTGCTTGGCCCGGACAGCGAGTCAGAGCAATGGGTCAGCGCGATCGCTGCCCGCCACGGGCTGGACTGGGGTGTCGCCCGCAAACAACGCTTCGGCGACCGTGATGTGCACATCGAATTGCCAGCGCTGGATTATCAGCAGCGCCAGGTGGTGCTGGTCGATGATATGTCTAGTACCGGGCGCACGCTGGCACAAGCGGCCCGAGCGCTGACAAAATACCAACCGGCCGGTATTGCGGCGGTGCTCACCCATGCCTTATTCGTCGATGATGCGCTCAGTGTGCTGGCACAGGCCGGGGTCAGTGAGGTGCTCAGCAGTGACAGCATCGTCCATAGCAGCAATGCGGTACAACTGGCACCACTGCTGGCTGAACAAATCCGGCAGCTGTAGGCTGCAGACAGGTTCAGAAAATCAGCAGCAGACCGATGCCCAGAACAATGCGGTACACCACAAACGGCAGCATGCCGATATATTCCAGCAGGCGCAGAAAAAAATGAATGCACAGCAGTGCGCTGATAAACGATAGTGTGGTTCCCAGCCCCAACGCCAGCCAGTCCACCGGGGCAGTGCTGGCCAACAGCTCCTGCAGCAGCAAAACCGCTGAGCCCAGAATAGTGGGAATGGCCAGCAGAAAGGAAAATCGCGCCGCACCATGCCGACTCAGCCCCAGCGCCAGACCGGCCGTAATCGTAATACCCGAACGTGAGGTGCCAGGGATCAGTGCCAGCACCTGCGACAGACCAATAATTAGCGCAGCGGACCAGCCCAGCTGATATTCATCGCACTGGCGGCGGCCACGTCTATCCGCCCAGCCCAGTAACAGGCCAAACACCATGGTGGCCCAGGCGATGACTATCGGTCCGCGCAGATTAGCCTCGATCCAGTCTTTGAATATAAAACCCGCCAGCACCACCGGCAGTGTCGCCAGCACCACCTGCCAGCCCAGCCGGGCATCCGGCGTCATGCCACGCCCCGCCAGCGAGCCTAAACCTGCCAGCAGCATGCGTCCGACCTCACGCCGGAAATAAGCCAATACCGCCAGCAGCGTTCCGACATGTACAGCAACATCAAACGCCAGTCCCTGATCCGCCCAACCCGTCAGCACCGGTACCAGAATCAGATGAGCAGAGCTGGAAACCGGCAGGAATTCGGTCAACCCCTGCACCAGGGCCAAAACGACTATGTGTAGAAGATCCAAGCGGATATGTCCCTAACCATGAAAACGCGCATTTTAGCGTAAGCGTTTCGAAGACTGCGCATTCTTCACGCTGAAGTCTGCAGAAATATATTCTGCCGAAGCTATTGGCAGCGCACAGTAACACCTACCATCCATCATGCCGCTGACATAGCCTGTTCCGGCCTCTCGACATGCGTCGAAAAGCGCAGCTAATCCCTTGACTTCTATCCCATTTGGGACATGACACATGAATAAATACAGTGCTAGAAACGGGTTGAGGGTTGTGCGCCTGCCCGAAACGGACAGCGTTAGGACAAGCCTCGCTCGAAAAACCAGAGAATGAGGATCAAACAGGATGATGATAAAAGTAAATGCTGTACTCGCCTTTTTTTGCGCGCTTCTGGCAGTCACACTTTCCGGTACCGCCCTGAGCAGTGACAGCGCTCAAATGGATCAAGCCCGCGCCCAGTTTGCCAGTGCTTTTAATGACCGCAATTGGGATACCATCGCAACGTTATTCGCTCCTGATGCAGTTTTTCATCGTGCCAATGGCGACACCATTTACACCGGGCCGGAACAAATTGTCGCACGCTTCAAGGATACCATTGCCGGTGCCTGGAATGTACAATTTACACACCTTGATAATACGGGTTCGGTAAGCGGAACCGGGGACGATACCCGCACTGTTGACACGGGACTTTTTGCTGTCACGGCGGGACCCGACAGCGATGCCTGCTATGCCGGGTTTTATGCAATAACCTGGAGCAAGGACATGAAAATACTGGTACTGGGCTGGCAGGATGTACTAACCGATATGAGCGCCTGCCAATAACATATCAAATCGCGTTCTTTTGAGCGGCTATAGTTTTTGAGCGACAACCTGTAGCTGCTCCGCTTTACGTCTTCTTTGCCTTCTCCCTTGCGAGACCATCAGCAAGCGGTCAATGGTGAAAAGTAACCCTAAACTCTCTGTTTCGGGCTGTATTTCCAGCCCAAAAATGTTTGCACAAATGTGATATACATCACATTTCATTGAAAAAAATAATGGCATCAAACGCCAAAACTCCGTATGACTCAATTTCCATGTTGATTCGCTGCCTAACGAGCCTGGCTTTTATCCTGCCCGTCTTGCAGGGAGGAGTTTACTCACGCTATAGCGGGATTGCCTGGCTGCAAAAAAAACAGCCCGAGAGAGACGCTCATGAACAGTTTTCGTATTGCGCCCGCCGGATCAGCTATAGACTTTCTGACAGGCCCTCTGCAGCCTGCAAAAAAAGAGGCCAAACCGCAGTCTACAGCGCTGCAGTTACAAGTAGCTGCATTCACTACTGTATTAAATCTATTGCCCGTAGGTATTATTCTGCTGGCCAGAACGCGACGGATTGTGTTTATGAACCATAGTGTCCAGCACCTGCTCGGCGATAGTTTAATTTCGCGCAACCAGCACCTCATCGCTATTCTTGGTATTAAAACCCTGCAACTCAATCAACGGATCAATAGCGCACTTGGCACCCGCCCTAAACCGGTGTCTGAACAGACGCCCCTGCTGATTGCGCGCGCGCCCACACGCCCGCCTTTACTGCTCCGCGCCCTATCCGTGCAGAGCCAGAATACCGAATGCTATCCCGACGCAGCTCACGTCATGCTGTTGTTCAATAATCCCGAACAACGGCCTGTTGTGTCACCCGAACTCTTGCAGACTTTATATGGGTTCACCCCGGCAGAAACCAGACTGGCAGTTCTGTTCACACAAGGGCTGGCATTGAACGAGGTTGCCGCACAACTTGGCATCACTCAAGGAACGGCGCGCAATCATCTGAAAGCCATCTATCAGAAGACCAATACCCACCGCCAAAGTCAGTTGATCACGCAGTTGCGGGCCCTGGATTTGAGTCACTTATAGCCGTCAATTAGAAACAGTCACTACTCAACCGCTTTTTGGGCTGCAAAACCAATTAAAGGCGGGTCATCCAAAAGTTCGCTCCAATAACCCGGTGGATAAGTCTTTTCACCTGCCGGTGGCAGCCAGGGCCCTGCCAGTTAAACGCAAGAAAACCAGCATCCTCAATAGCTTTCGATATAGTCTCTAAACGGCAAGCATTTGGAGTCGCGATATTTCTCCGCGATCCGATCATATTCGGACATGACAACCTCACGTTTATGAGTGGGAATTTTGCCTGAACAAAGCAATATTTATTCCTCCCGCAATTCGCCTGCAATCTGTATCCGGCGCTGTCGCCAGAGCGGATAGATCACTGCCAGCAAAGCTGCCAGTACCGCCAATAGCACAGCTTGCACCAATAGCATCGGATTAATCTCGAAAGGCAGGCTCCAACCGAAAGAGCGGCGGTTGATGACATTAATCAGAATCCACGCCAGCCATAGGCCCACCGGAATTGCCAGCACGCCGGCAATCAGGCCCATCAGCCCCGTTTGCAACACCACCAGACCGTCAATCTGATGCGGCGTCATGCCCAGGGCACGCAGTACGGCAAACTCCCGCCCGCGCTCCAGCAGTAACGCCATCAGCGCGCTCAGCATACCGACAAAAGCGACAGCAATCGCTAATATTCGCAGTACGCCCGTGATCGTAAAGGTACGTTCGAAGACTTCCAGACTGCGCTGATAAATGGCGGCGCTGCTGCGAAACTGCAACGCCTGCAGCGGTCCGAGCTGGCTTTGCAAATGCTCGCGCAGTGCGGCCAACGACTGTTCACTCTTGGCTTCCGGTGTCGCGTAAACCGCTACTGAACCCACCGAATCATCCGCCCAGTAATGCCGATAGGTTGTCAGAGGCAGCACAATCCGGCCGTGTTCGGAGCCGTAATCATAGATCACCCCCAGAATCGGCAGGGTCAGCGCGCCCCCCGGCGTTACCAGTTGTAAAGCATCACCCACATGTAAACCCTGCCGATACGCCAGCGGCTCGGTAATCAATACGCCCTGACCGCGGCTGAATGCCTGCCAGGCGGTAGCCGGTTCGCCACTGACAAAGCGATACCCGTCCCAGGTCTGGCGGGCCGGTTCAAGCGCAAGGATAACGACAGGCTGATCCTGATAGCGGATACTGCGGCCACGATACAACGACAAGGCCGCCACCCCGTCCTGTTGTCGCAGTCTGGCGATAACGTCAGGCAGCAGTTCGCTGCGTGCGCCCTCGCCTTCGTTGACCGGCGCAATATAGAAATCAGCAGACAGTAAATCCTGCAGCCAGATGATCACACCGCTGCGGAAACTGTCGACCATCACACCGACCCCGACAGTCGCGGCGAAAGCGATCATCAGGGCCGCCACCGCAACACCGGTACGGCTCAGGTGCTTGGCAATACCGCGTACCGCCATAGCGCTGACCAGTCCCCGGCATAAGGGTTGCAGCAGATACACCAGCAGGATGATCAAACTCGGGGTAAGCACTGCAAAGCCCAGCATCATCGTGAACAGGCCACCAAAACCGCCGATCAGTCCCTGCGTCAGCACTAAAATAACACCCCCCGCCGCCAGCAATAGACTGCCTGACGCTATCTGGCGCGGCAGGCTGGCACGCCAGCGGGTTTCCAGTGCGGCGCGGCTCAGTGTCACACCGGGTGGTGCCGTGGCGGCCTCGCGGGCGGGCAACAAAGCCGCTACGATACTGGCACCCAACCCCAGCACAACCCCCTTCGCGAGCGACGAGAATGAAATGAAATACTTGCTGACGCTGAGCACATAGTACAAATCGTTAATGGTGCGGGTGACTAATTGCACCAGCATCGATCCCAGCCAGATACCCAGCACCACCCCGAGCACGGTGCCGATCAACCCCAGCGTCAGTGACTCGATCAAGACCACGCCGAACAACTCGCGCCGGGTCACACCCAGCGCCCGCAGCATGCCGAGCAATTGCCGCCGCTGCACCACGGTAAAGCTCATGGTGTTATAAATCAGAAACACCCCGACCAGCAGTGCCAGCAGGCTCATCGCGGTCAGGTTCAGGCTGAAGGCAGCACTCATGTTCAAGGTGGTTTGATCGTTCGCAGCGGCCGGCTCCAGGCGCAGATCGGCGGGCAGGATCGCCTCGATTTGCGCCGCCAGGGCTTCACCGGCACGGCCTGTCGGCAGAATAAGATCGATATGACTGAGCTGCCCGATACGATTCAACAGCACTTGTGCAGTAGCGATATCGGTGACAATCAGGCCACTCAGTGCCGGATCAGTGAAATGACCGGCGGCCTGTAACACCCATTGCTGTGAACCGCTTTGTACGGTCAGTTGATCGGTATCGGCATGCTCGGGCGGAAACACCGCACGATCCGGCTCGCTGAGCAGGGCCAGAATATCAATGCGGCCAGAAGTTGTCGTTGTCTGATCCGCAGCAAGATAGTCCCGAAACTGAGCCTCGGCCAGCGGATCGACCCCCAGCAATTGATACTGACGGCCATCCAGACCACTGACATGAGCGCTGATAACCGGAGCGCTGGCGCGCATCCCCAGTTCGAGCCGGAGCCGGACATAAATGCCGTCAGGTACGGTTTCGGCTACACCACTGATACGATGCGTCGCACGACCGGTCAGCTGCTCGCTGGCCTGCTGGAAACTTTTGCGGGCGCTGCTATTGGCCAGATCCACCGCCAGCACCACCGCGACACCCAATGCAATACCGAGCACAGCCAGCGCCAGCTGCCAGGGATGACGCCATAAATAGCGACTAAGTCCGCGCTGGATCAAACGGGTCCGGAACACGGCAACAGGCATGCTTCAGGCAGCTTCGATACGGCCATCGCGCAAGGTGCAAACGCGATCCGCGTGCTGGGCGGCGGTTTCACTATGCGTTACCATCAGCACGGCGGCTCCGGTCTGTTGCGCCAGACCGGTTAATAATTCCAGGATCTGCGCACCCGTGCGTGTATCCAGATTGCCGGTCGGTTCATCGGCCAGCAGCAAAGCGGGCTGATGAATCAGAGCACGGACCAGTGCCAGACGTTGTTGTTCGCCGCCCGACAGGCGCTCTGGATAACTGTGTTCACGCCCCTGCAGACCCACCTGGGCCAGTAGAGACATTGCCCGCGCCCGCTCTTTTGCCGTGTCCATCGCATTTAATTGCAAAGGCAGACGCGCATTTTCCAGTACCGTGAGGGTGGGAATAAGATTGAAAAACTGAAACACAAAACCGATGTTTTTGCGTCGCCACAAGGTGCGGGCCCGTTCATTCAGGGCACTCAGTTCCGCACCGGCAATGACAATGCGGCCGGCATCGGGCCGGTCGATACCGGCGATCAGATTCAAGAGCGTTGATTTGCCGCAACCGGAACTGCCCAGCAAGGCCACGAACTCACCGGGGGCGATGCTGAGTTCAAGTCCATCCAGCACCGCGCGCGACTCGTCACCTTCGGTATACGTTTTATAAAGCTGATCAATAAGCAGAAAAGGCTGCTGTGACTGAGTCATTGAGAACGCATGGTCTACTATAATAATTACCTAATAATCGCCACAATAATTATCCATCGGCGGCACAGGATAGCGTCACTATGACTATACAACAAACCCTGAACACCATCGGCGCGATTTACGATACCGCGCTCAATCCCGCCCAATGGCCGGATGCCCTGGAACAAACATCTGTGCATATCGGTGCCAGCATCGCCCTGCTCGGTGTGAGTGATCCTGCGTATCCCGAAACGCAACTTATTGCGGCCAGCTCGGGCTACGGCGATAGCAGTGAGGCATATCTTCGGTTCAGTGAGCATCCCGAAGAACAAAGAATGATTATGGCAATGCAGCAACGGCCGCCGCAATCCATTTTTCGCGATACCGATGTCTGGGATGTTGAGACCTTAAAAGCCCTGCCAGTTTCCCGCTGGATGACTGAACACCTTGGCATATTTCACCGCTGCGGCACACTCTTGTGCAAACATCGAGGCTGGACCGACGGCATGGTATTCGGATATGCGAAAGAGCGCGCTGGCATGAGCGTGCTGGAAGAACAACAATTGCAGTTACTGCTGCCGCATCTTGCCCGCACTGTCGAAATACAACGCCCGCTCAGCATCCTGCGCCGACGTTTTAACGCCGTGATGAGTGTGCTAGATCGCTTGCATGTCGGCATTGCCATTCTGTTCAACAGCGGCGATGTCATCCTGCACAACCAGGCTGCCGAGCAGATTTTTAATGATCGCGATGGTTTGTCGCTCAATGCCGCCCGCCGGCTGATTTCGCATCATCCCGATAACACGGCAAAACTGAGCGCGGTTCTCGATAAGGTGATTGCCACGGCCCAACTGCAAGGAGACTGTGCGGGTGAAACAATGGTTGTTTCCCGCCCTTCAGGTAAAACACCGTATATTCTGGAAGCCGCCCCCTTGCGGGATAGCGAGTACGAACTCGAACATAATCTGCAAGGTGCGATGTTGTTCATTATTGACCCCGAAAAATCTGCTGTCGTCTCCATCCGGGGACTGGCATTAGCCTATCAGTTATCAACTGCCGAGCAGGATGTCTGCCAGCACCTGATCAATGGATTAAGTAATGATGCTATTGCCGACAGTCGAGGAGTCGGACGGGAAACCGTCAAAACCCAGATCGCCAGCATTTTCAGCAAGACCCACACCCAAAACCGCGCCGAACTGACTCACCTCGCATTAAAAATCGCACCGCCGATTGATCCGCAAGACTGAATCCCCCGTGTGGGGGATTCCCGGCGCAGAATTATCGGCTATGTTGCTGCCTATTGCAGGGAACACGGAGTCAAGCAACGCGATGTCTACTAAGTTACCACCCTTTAAGCCTACCATTCGTCCTAAACCACCGCCAAGACCGCTTAGCCCGTCCGTCGAACCCAAGCCTCCGCCCAGTGGTCCGAACAATCCCGGCCCTCGGAACCCAGTTCCTGTGCCGACCCCCATTCCAACACCGCACCCCATGCCACAACCGGGTACGCCGCCGCAACAGACACCCGCTAAAAGACCCGGTATTCAACGCAGACCCCCCGGTGTCAAACCGCTGCCCGACAACCCAAACGGCCCATTATTACCCTCCAGGCCCATTAATGAGCCGCGCCGAATTGATCGCAGCAAGGACCACAGCCTCGACGGACTCTTTACCTGGGCTACCGCAACCGCTTTTTTCGCCCAAACCGCAAAAAATGCTTTATTGCTATTCGGGGCCGGTTTGCTTGCTACGGTTGTTATTTGGACGGTGCGCGGTGCGTCGGTCGCTCTCCGGCTTAATCCCTGGGGAGCCGCTGTCACCACCGCTGTCTTCCTTGTCTTTCTGCTTTACGAGAACAAACCGGCGCAAGCGAAATCAGCCACGCCGGTGGATTTACGTGCTTTACTGCAAAAGGAAAAAACGCGTTACGAGACAGCCAGTGATTACCCCACAAAAATACAGACCTTGCGCAAATTATGGTTAATCGTGGAGCAGGGGCAAACCGAAACCGCGCTGATTTTTGATCAGGCGCTGGAAAAAGCCAGTGGTGAATTCGCCGGCCTGTCCGCTACCAAGCAAACGCAAGTCGTGCAGAAATTCACCGAGATGTCTGATGCTTACAAAAGTGCGATGCAATACGCCGCCAACAACCAGCAGCAGATTATTCAGAATGCAGAGGCGCTGATCGCAGAAATCAAGCGCATTCATGGCCGCAATCCGCAATGGATGAGCTGGCTTCGCTATTACGAAACCTGCTTCACCAACTTTAAAAGCCAGACTCAGGGACTTGCTATGACGATGCAGCAACTCCGGCTTAGCGCGCAAGATATTCGCCTCATATTGACCGCTTAGTCAGAATCACGTGGATGGCGTTGTCGGCTAAGACACCTGGAACGTTTCTCTGACCAAAATCACGCCTATCAGTGGCTCATGAAAAAACATCCCCCAAGTGGGGGATTTGTGCCATTCGTCTATTTGCTATGGTCGATATCTCACAGGGAAAACTCTGGTTACTCCATACGGACAGGACAGTCAACAGAGCCTAACAAAAGGAAATTACTCAATGCCAACCACTTATCGTTACCCAAGAACCGGTCATGCACGTTACACCGTAACCGTTGCTGACGATGGTGCAATTCTGGTTAAGCGTGGCGATACGCTCGATAAATACTCCATGGCTATTCATGGTGTTCCGTTTCATGAAGATGAATATTTACGCGTTCAAAACAACACGCTTGTGCCCGTGGTCAATGTCGATCTGATTTATACCGGCGAAACGCTTTACCATATCCCCACCCGCAAAGCGCACCAGCAGAACGGCGTCAGGATTACCTTGCCGGAAATTGTTATCAACGCGAACACACTGTTTGACTCCGAAAAGCAACGCAAAACGGTCAAATATCTGGAAAAACATCACAAGCTGCCCAGAAACGAAGCCGTCAAGCTGACCAAAATCATCCTGGCCGTAGGGCTGGAAGTAGGTAATACAGCTCGACTGGGTATTATTCTCGGAGAGCTGACGCCGTTAATAGGAGCCTGGGGTGCTGCGCATATCGCGGCGAGTATAGCTGCTCCGTTTTTAGCTTTGATCGGTTCTTTTTTTGCCTTATATAAAGCACTGACCGCTGCAGCAGACCGCATTGAGTTGATCGCTTTTTGCTATGGCGTCACGGCCTGGGCGTACGGCAAACCGCAACCCGGCTATTCCAAGCGGTTAGCCTATTTAAACCGCAATGCGCTGAACAGCGATAAGCAACAGTATCAAACAGCCTGGCAAAATGGCGTCCGCAGAGGTTATCAGGAGGGCGTCAATCAAGCCCGAAAACTGCAAATTTCCGAAGCAACATACAAAGTGTATTTGCGCTATATATCAGACGACAAACCTGACCAGCTGTGTCGTAAACTGGCTACTGAAGCGGCCAAGAAGTTGACTCAGCCAACTCACCGCACCGCATTTACAAACATGCTTGATGCAGGCGTGGTATACAACAACTAAAGGTGGCAATCTCACGAGTCAGCTGACATCACGCAAAATATATCCTGTCAGCCCGGCCAGCACCACTAACACCAGCATGAGCACTATACCCACCCAGCGACGTTTTGCAGCAGGCGGCTCGGCTGTCTGCCTGACCTGCGCCGCTGGCTGGACAGGTGGCATTCGGGCAGGTCGCGATCCCGGTGTTTGGGCAGGCCGCACCACATCGCCCAATACCTCAAGCTTGAACTGCACTTTGTCAAACGCGATCAAATCACCGGGATAAATTTCCTGCCTGGAGATCGATACTTTATTAACAAAAGTGCCGTTAGCCGAATTTAAATCTTCCAGCCAGACGGCACCCTCTTCCACATGAAACGCAGCATGCTGCCGCGATACACCCGGCTCGTTGACAACGATATGACAATCACTCTCGCGGCCCAGTGTGGTACTGCCGAATTTGGTGTTATTGCTCAGCGGATACACTTTGTCCGCCACCTGCTGGGACACGCCCTTGATATAAAACTTCGGCGTGACACGCTGATTGACTACCGTGGCTTCGACATCGATTTTATCGTTCACTGACTCTCCCTCCGCCTTCATCAAGGCAAGTCGGCAATATCCGCAACGGGCTAAAAAAATGATTGATTTTAGTCGTTTATTTTACACATCAATCATACCTCAGGCCGCTTTGACCGTCTGCAGCAAGCGCCAGACTTTCTGTGCAGTGATCGGCATATCGATGTGATTAATGCCGGTCAGCGGATGCAGCGCATCGACAAACGCACTGACGACCGCCGGCGGTGCTCCGATAGCTCCCGCCTCGCCGGCCCCTTTGATACCTAAAGGATTGGTGGTACAGGGAACATTATGCATACTGAAATGGATGCTCGGTACCGTATCGGCGCGAGGCATGGTGTAATCCATAAACGACCCGGTCAGCAACTGGCCAGACTCATCGTACAAACCGCACTCATAGATCGCCTGCCCCACCCCCTGAGCAATACCGCCGTGAACTTGCCCGGTCAGCAATAAAGGATTGATGACTGCGCCAAAATCATCCATCACGGTGTAATTAACAATCGTCGCCACCCCGGTGGCCGGATCGATTTCCAGCTCGCAGATATGGCAGCCGTTCGGATAAGTCGCTTCCGGCGGTGTAAACGACCCTTCCGCATCCAGACCGGGTTCCATTCCCTGCGGCAACTGGCTGCTGTCACGGGCGGCGCGGGCAACCGCAAATAAATCCAGCCGGCGGTCGGTGCCGGCAATGCTGAACTGGCCATCGCTGAATTCAATATCAGCTGCTGCGGCTTCCAGCAAATGCGCCGCGATCCTGCTGCCCTTGTCGATCACGTGCTCGGCGGCATTGGCGACGGCGGCACCACCAACGGGCACCGAGCGCGAACCACCGGTAAAGCCCGCCGGTGTACGGTCGGTATCACCCTGTACCACTTTGATCTGATCAGCATCCACGCCCAGGCGCTCGGACAGAATCTGGATAAACGAGGTTTCGTGGCCCTGCCCGTTGGATTGGGTGCCACTCAGAATAGTGATGGTGTCGTCGTCATTGAACACCACCCTGGCTGGCAGGGGCGTACCGCCGCCACAACGCTCGATATAGGTCGATATGCCGATACCGCGCAGCATACCGCGGGAACGGGCCTGATGACGGCGCTGTTCGAATCCTTCCCAGTCTGCCGCAGCCATTGCTGCATCCATAATGGCCTCGAAAGTACCACTGTCATACACATTGCCCAGTGCTGTTTTAAACGGCATTTGCGTTGGCTGGATGAAATTGCGCCGACGGATTTCATCCGGACTCAGGCCCAGTTCCCGCCCGACTACATCGATCACCCGCTCAATGACATAGGTCGCCTCCGGCCGACCCGCGCCACGATAGGCATCTACTGGCGTGGTATTGGTCATGACGCCTTTGACATTGACGTAAATATGCGGCACAAGATAGCAGCCGGACAACATATTGGTACCGCAATCGGTCGGGATGAACGGCCCGAAATTGGACAGATAAGCGCCCATATTGGCGTAGGTCGTCACCCGCAGGGCCTGAATCACACCGTGTCCGTCCAGTGCGGCTTCAGCCATGCTGACATTATCCCGACCATGCACATCACTGACGAAGGCATCCGAGCGTTCCGGGGTGTAGCGCACCGCTCGTTTGAGTTTGCGCGAAGCCCACACCGCCAATACGCTTTCATGATAGACAAACACCTTCATCCCGAAACCGCCGCCGACATCGGTGGTCACGCAACGCAGTTTTTCTTTGGGAATATGCAGAATGGTCTCAGCAATCGGCCCTGAATGAAAGACGGCCCCTGGGTGGAACTGTATAACGTACTGCGATCCGAGGCGGTGTCGTAATCGGCAAGTACAGCCCGTGTTTCCATCGAATTGGCGATGATACGGTTATTCACCAGTTCGACCTTAACGGTGCGCGCTGCGCTGGCAAACACCTTATCGACAGCAGCCTGGTCGCCTTTTTCCCAGTCAAAAATAATGTTATTGGGGCTGTGTTCCCACAGCTGCGGCTGGCCCGGACGGGTCGCCCCCACGGTATCGGTGGCCGCGTCCAGCGGTGTGTAATCAATATCGACCAGCTCGGCTGCATCGCGGGCCTGATTCAGGGTTTCAGCGACAATCAATACCACCGGCTCACCGACATAGCGCACCCGTTGCTGCGCCAGCATCGGCCAGGGCGTATCGCCACGCTCGCTGCCATCCCGGCTGGTGATCGGGATCATGCACGGCATCAGACCCAGACCGTCAGCAGCAACATCCGCGCCGGTCAACACCAGCTGCACGCCCGGTGCGTTTTGGGCGGCCGTGGTGTCCCGAATTTTCAGATCGGCATGGGCATAAGGTGAGCGCAGAATAAACATCCGCGCTGCGTTGACCGCTGGCAGATCGTCCGTGTAGCGCCCCTGACCGGTAATCAGGCGCAAGTCTTCGACTCGGGTTACGGCTTGTCCTATTCCGAATTTCATGATGCGGTTCTCCGGTTAAGTGTTGCTGATAGCAGCTGCTGATTGGGCCTGCGCAAACTTGATTTATTATTTTTCATGGCGCAGATAGCCATTTTTCTGCCATGCGCAGCATAGAGGTTTCGTTGGTTTTTTCCGCCAGCCGCGAGATCTCGACCCATTCCAGCGCTTTCGATTCCGCGCTCAGGGTGTAGTCCTCCGAGTCGACGGTCTGCAGGGCGAAGCGAACATCGTAATGAAAGTGTTCCGGTTCCGCGCCACGCGCCGGAATCGGGTGAATATCCAGATCAAAAATCTGCGGGCTGACGACCTGCAGCGTTTGAATGCCGGATTCCTCTCGTGCCTCGGTCAAGGCAACCCGCAGGATATCCGTATCGCCATCGGCATGATCGCCCAGCTGCACCCACAAATCCAGCTTGCGATGGTGGGTCAGCAGGACATGCGTACCGGCCCGATTGACCAGCCAGGCCGAGCCGGTGACATGGCCGCTTAACTGGCTGCGTTCAAAACAATCGGCATAGGCATCGAGAAAACGGCGAAAGCGCTGTACGCAGTCACTTTCGAGTGGATAGCGGACGGCATAATCGTCCAGTAAATCGCGCAGGTTTTGTCGGTGCATCGGGCTTTACAAACGCTCGACCTGATAACCTTGCGCGCGCAAGACGTCCACCACACTGCCAGCACCGATCAAATGTCCTGCACCCACCACGACAAAGGGCTTGCCGCCCTGCTCCAGCAATTCGGCAGTACGCGCTGCCATGGCCTGATTGCGATCATATAGCAACACCTGCTGCACCCGCTGCAAACCGGGTTTTTCAGCAAACCAGCCGTTGATCAGCTTATCCATGGCCTCCAGTTCGCCCTGCCGCCAGTTATTTGCCAGCTGCTCGGCCTGCGCGCGGGCCTGTTCGAAATCCAGCAGGGTTTCCGTCAAAAGTGCGACCTGCTCCTGTTCACTGAGCTGATCGAGCAGCATGATCTGGCCTTCGAAGGTTTCCAGCTCCACGACCTGTTTGGCCTGCTGGTGGGCGCGCTCCAGAAAATGCAGGTCCACACCCAGTTTTTCGCTATATCCCAGATCCTGATATAAACGCTGGCTCAGCGTCATGAACGCCAGCCAGGGTTTTTGCCGCTGCAAATACTCGATGGGCAGACCGAGATCCTCGCCGAAGCGAACCAGCAAAGCCCAGCTGTCATCATCCAGGTGCTGGCGCAGACTCTGTTCCGGTTGCGGGTACAGCCCTTGCGCAATAATCAGACGGCTGGCCGCCACAGCATCGATCGCGGTCAGATCAATTTCCACCACCAGCATATCGCTGGCGGCAAAGGCCTGTTCGACCACAGCCGGCATCGGATACATGGCTGCGGTGCCAAAGTGAAACGAGCCCAGCAGATAGGCACGCTGACCGTTCGCGCTCACCTGCCACAGCGGCGGGCGATCAATTTTAGCCTCGGCCCAGAGCGCGCCGGGCAATACCAGCAGGGCGCTGAGTAACATACGGGTTATGCGTGCAAACACAGCAACTCCTAAATCATTAATAATGCCGCGATGACCTGACGGCCTTCCGCGACAACAATATTATAGGTGCGACAGGCCGCACCGGTGTCCATCACTTCCACGCCGATGCCACGTTCCAGCAAAGGACGCAACAACGCGGGGGCAGGAAACTGCTGCCGGGCACCTGTGCCAAGAATCACTATTTCCGGTGCCTGCTCGGCCAGTTCGGCAAAATGCTCGGGTGCGAGCTGATCAAATTGCTGTGGCGCCCAGGCCGTCAGCTCACGCGCGCTGATCAGCACACTGGCGCTGATCTCCTGCTGGCCCACACGCACACTACCCTCCTGGTAGGCATGAATCATATTCGTCCCATCATTGAAATCGAGGCTTAACCGCATAACACTATCCTGTCTGTACTGACTGACGCTACCGGCATGGGCTGCGTCATTACGCTTGTCATGAATGATATCTCCCGCGCAGCAGGCATTAATAAAACCACTTCGCTATAGACTACTGAGGCTGCCGGGTCGATTTTGTTCAGGGTATTTTTTTCGGATATTTTTAGAGATTCTTTTAAAACAACCGACCGGCTGGCGCTGTTCATTGTTTGTTACAATCCGGCCCTATCATCGCTCTTGCGCTGCCCATTATAAGTGTATGCAAAAATTACTGAATCCTTTCCTCACACTGCAACGCAAGCTGTTAAGCGCCTGGGTCAAGACCACCGTGCTACCGGGCGATATTGACACTCTCGGCTTATCGCCGCCGCTATTTTATATCCTCGAAACCCGCTCGCTGTCGAATCTGCTGGTACTGGAGCAACAATGCATCGAGCTGGGACTGCCACGCCCTACCCAGACCTTGCAGTACGGCTCGCTGCAACTGCCCCGCGCCGCCTCGACGCTGCGCCAGCGCCCCAGTCTATGGCAACGCAAGCCCGGCCCGCTGAATTATTCTCAAACCCTGCGAGCATTATTCGAATACGCCCGACAACACCCGCAGGCGGATCTGCAACTGGTGCCGGTAACGCTGTTCTGGGGGCGGCAGCCGGACAAGGATCACGGCTGGTTCAAACTGTTATTTACCGATAGCTGGAGCAAGGTCGGACGCCTGCGCAAGTTTTTTATCATACTGGCACATGGCCGCGATACCTGGCTGCAATTCAGTCAGCCGGTTTCGCTGCAGGCTTTCAGCGACCCCGATATCGATATTGACAAGAATATCCGCAAGCTGTCGCGGGTACTGCGGGTGCATTTCCGCCAGCTGCGCAGTGCGGCCATCGGGCCGGAGCTGTCTAACCGACAGACCGTAGTCGAGCAGGTTCTGGCTGCGCCCAATGTGCGTCAGGCGATCCAGTCCGAGATGCAGGAACAGGGCCTGAGCGCCACCCGCGCCACCGCCCAGGCGCGCCGTTACGTCGATGAGATCGCGGCGGATTTTTCCTACCCGTTTATTCTGCTGATGCGCCGCGTACTGCGCCGCTTATGGGATCGCCTGTATAACGGTGTTGTGGTCCATCACAGCGAGTCACTGCGACAGATCGCGCCGGGCCACACCGTAGTGTATCTGCCCTGTCATCGCAGCCATATCGATTATCTTTTGCTGTCCTATGTGCTGGATGAAGAAGGCCTGGCGATACCTTATATTGCTGCCGGCCTGAACCTGAACATCCCGCTGATCGGCCCCTGGCTGCGACGTGGCGGTGCGTTTTTCCTGCGCCGCAGTTTTCGAGGCAAGCCGCTTTACCGGGCGGTCTTTCATGCTTATCTGTCGCAGATGCTGACCCGCGGCACAGCGCTGGAGTATTTCATCGAAGGCGGCCGCAGCCGCACCGGCCGTTCGCTGCCACCCAAACTCGGCATGCTGGACATGACGGTACGCAGTTTTTTGCACCAGCCCAAACGACCCCTGGTGTTTGTACCGGTTTATATCGGTTATGAAAAACTGGTCGAGGGCCGCAGTTATCTGGCCGAACTCAGCGGTCAGGCCAAGCGCAAGGAATCATTGTCGGGCTTTTTTCGCGGACTGCGGGCCTTGCGCAGTGATTTCGGCCAGGTACACCTGAATTTCGGTGAACCCTTAAACCTGGGCGACTATCTGGATCATTTTCAGGCCGACTGGCGCCAGCACGCTTATCCGCTGGCAGAGCGACCTGACTGGCTGCCGCCATTGGTGGATAAACTCGCGGCCGAGATCATGCTGCGAATGAACGCCGCCGCCGATGTCAATGCGGTCAACCTGCTGGCGCTGGCCTTGCTGAGCACCCCGAATCAGGCGATGGACGAACGCGAGCTGAGCGCCAGAATTGACGGCTATCAGCAGCTTTTAGCCACCCTGCCGTATTCGCCCAGGTTTACCCTCAGCGCCCCGGCAAGTCCGGCAGTGATCGCGCACGGTCTGCAACTGGGCCTGCTGACACGACGCGCCAATCCGCTTGGCGATATTATTCTGGCCCACGAGGAACAGGCTTTATTACTCAGTTATTTTCGCAATAATGTGCTGCATATTATAGCTATGCCGGGCTTACTGGCCTGCTGCCTGCGTGGTCAGGCCCACCGCGAGACCGAGATTCAGCACCTGACCGAGCTGGCTTATCCATTTTTACAAAGTGAGTTATTTCTGCCCTGGCAGCGCGATGAATTGCCGGCTGTCGTCACCCAGGCTTTGCAAGCGATGCAGCAACAGGGACTGGTCGAACACAGTGCTGCTGGCTGGCGGACGGCCTATGGCAATCCGCATCTGCACAGTCTGGCGGACAGTATCAGCCCGATGCTGGAACGCTATTACCTGACCACCACGGTGTTACTCCAGGCCGGTTCCGGGCAGTTACAGCAGATGCAGCTCGAACAGCGCAGTCAGCAGCTGGCCCAGCGTATGGCTTTATTATTTGGCCTGCGCACGCCGGATTATTACGACCGCAGTCTGTTTCATACGTTTCTGCAAACGCTGCAGCAAACCGGACTCGTGCAATCGGATCAGGACGGACGGCTTTGTTTCGCCGCTGACATCGCCCAGACCTATCGCCCGCTATGGCAATTGCTCAGCCCGCCGATACGCCACAGCATCGCCAGCCTGACCGGCGGCCAGAACGTCTGCCCGTAATGCTTGCCCATAATGCTTGCCCGGGGCAGTTTCGCTCGTTAGGATGCAGATTCAACTCAAACCGTGCAGACTCTTATGCTCGACACCTTGCAAAAAGAATCCTGGCAGCCCTTGCTCAATCAGACTTTCGATTGCAACACTGCGGCCGAGCCGATCCGCTTCGAACTACTTGAAATCACTGGCATGGGTAGTAAACCGGGTGCCAAGCGCGAACCCTATTCGCTGGTTTTTCGCGGTCCTGCCGAGCCCGTTCTGGAACAGGGTATTGTTCCGTTGACGCATGCCCAGCTGGGTAATCTCGAGATCTTTCTGGTGCCGATCGGGCCGGATTCGCAAGGCATGTGTTACGAGGCGGTATTTACCTGAGCAGGTTAAAGTCCACCCGATACCAGCGCTGGCTGGTGCTGTCTGCAATCGGCTCAAGCCAGAGCCGGAACACACCGGATTGCGGGTGTTGGAATTTATAGCTGTTTGTATCCAGCTTATAATCGGTCGGACCACTGAAATACAGCTTGAATTGCTCCACTTTTGCATCAATCTGATCAACATCAATGCTTTCCAGTTTGAGTTCAATAACCCGCCCCAGACCTTCCCCGCCCCAGACCCGGAAGCTCTCACCTATATAAGCCTTGAACTGCTCGTAAGAATAAGGCGCGACCAGTGCCTGCCGGACACTGTCAGCCACGACCAGAGGCGCTGTCAGCAACCAGCACACCAGCACCGTACTGAGCGACCTAATCGCGCCATTCCATGAATAAATAAACACCTTTATCCTCCAGCTGACGAAACCCCAGGCGTTGATAAAGCCGCAGGGCCGGATTGAAATGTTCAACATGTATACGCACGGCCTTACCCTGGCTGGCTGCCTGGGCCAGAATGTCGTGCAGCAATTGCGTGCCCAGCCCCTTATTACGGTGCTCGGGCAGTAGTGCGATATCGATCAGACGGTATTCATCGTCCCACTGATCCAGATACAAACGCCCGATAGCCTGCCTGTTCTGCAGGATCAGGTCAAATCGGGCGCTCGGATAATGGGTTTGATAATGCGCATGCTGGGCGCGGAACTGCAAAGCCGGAAATCTGCAATCTGCTCTGGCTCCAGCCGCTCAAGGCCATTTCATCGGCCCGCGTACTGGCGTAAAGTGCTTGCAGAAACGGCAGATCGGCGTCACTAATCGGTCGAAATTCAAGCGTCTGTTCTGGCATGGATAGTCTTGTTGTTGGTCTTGGCCTCTGTTTCAAAAATACCATTCCCCGTTGCACGGCGCCCGTTGCACGGCGCCCGTTGCACGGCACCCGTTGCATAGCTTTTGAAACCGCTTATTAATTTGCAGCCATAAGATTAATCATGGCGAACTCACGGATACTGCGATCACGGTCTTGTACAGCAACCTGTAAAAACCCGTCCACCGCTTCACTGCGCGGTTGCATTGCCAGCGTGGCAACCGCTTGTGCGCGCACATTACGGTCGGCTTCATTAAACAGCACTTGACCCAGCAGAGGCACCGCACGTTCGCCGGCGACAAAGCCCAGCATATTGATGGTATCAATACGCAATCTGGCATCAGCATCCCCCAGACCTGTTTGCAGCACATCAATAGCCGCAGCACTGTCCATAGCAGCGAGTAATTCTACCGATCTGGCACGCACCTGATAATCCGCATCCTGCTGCAGCACCTGGGCCAGAACCGTCAGCGCCTCGGGGTCAGGCAACTGGTAAAGCTGGTTAAGCGCCGACAGGCGCGAGGCGAGATCAGGCTCTTGCAAGGCCTGTAGCAATTCCCGCTGGATCATGCTGTCAGCGCTGTCAGTTGGGGCAGACTGGTGAACAGGTTGATGTTCGGGCGGACTTGCGTGCCGGGTAGCCGTTGACTTCGTGCTGCCCGAGCCAAAGACCCGCACCGCGCTGATCCGGCGCTCAGTGAAGGCACTGTCGTAAACCAGCATGAAATTGACCTTGTCCAGTAAAGCCCGCACGCCCTGCTCCAGCGGCATATCAACGATTTGGCCAGGCGTCTGGGTTTGCCCCAGTTCACCGTAAACCGTCACAGCGAAACCGGCTTGTTGCGCAACCGCGAACAATACGTCCGCCAGCTCAGCATTGTTCTGGTGTACGGTCAAAAGGCTCTCGTGAATACTGGCCAGTGGTTCATGAGCGATATCAGGCGCGGCAACAGCGGGCTTTGCAAGCAGTAGTGAAACGATGAAAAAACAGGCAATAAAATCGGCTAAGCAATGCTTATTATTCATAATATTGTGCCTTACGATAGCGTAGTGAACATGTTTATATGTTTTTTTAAAGCACAGGCAGTGCCAATTTGAAAATATTGTTATTTACATTATTTTTTTAATACAGGCTAAACAGACCGGCTCACTATGGGCCGATTGAACCTCTCCAGCATCCTCATTCCCAATCCGCTATTCCCGCGCTGGCGGGAATCCGGCCCCTAAGCCCCCACGCTGTGAATCACCGCATTACCGGTGTACGTTACCGCATCACCATCCGATACATTGACGCAGTGGCGGTGGTCAGGATCAGTCCAATAACAGACCTTATAGTCTGATGCGAACTCGACCGTGGCGATATTGAAGGACAAACCTTCCTGATCACCATGCACCCGATTGGCACCGTATTCGATGGACCAGCTGGCCTTCGACTTGGTGATATTGTTGAGATAAATTGTTGCCATTTTGCAGCCTCTTTGATCAGGGCGCAGGCTAAACGGAGGGTGTTGTGCCTGCCCGTTTCACTTAGCGCAACAGGGAAAACAGCGCACAGCAGGACTGATCTGCAGCACTCAGATAAAGCTGACAACGACCAGCGGTACGGTGGGAAAGCCGATACAAACCTTCCGGCAACGGTTGCGCTGTGGAAAAATCCACCGCGAATTGTTCCACCTCAGCATTACTGCCCATATCGGTCACCGCTGATAACTGCGCTTCAAAACGCTTGCCCGCCGCATCCTGCAGAAACACCCTGTCACCCTGCAACTGGCGAAAATGCTGCTGTCCCCAGGGCTGAGCCTGGTTATGCGGTGTGTCCGCTGAGGTAACCATTGATGGAGTCATTACCGTAAACGCCATACTTTTTGCCGCCGTCAGCATCCCGGCGGCGCTGGCCGTAGCCGCTACAAATAATCGTCGATTGAGCATAGTTAAAATACCTTTAGCCGCGCGAGGGGTACAAGCCCACCAACGCGATGATGAAGTTCATGGTCAGAAAGGGCTGCAAATTATTGTGGGCCTGGCTGCCGCCAGTGTTTGGCAAGCCAGCGCTATTCATATCAACCAGGTTGCTGGTGGTTTCCGTGTTGTAGGCATTGCCACCGCTACTGCGATTGTAAGCGCGCTGATTGGTCGGTGCCTGCACCGCGCCGAATGGGCTATTAGCTGCTCGCAGGGTATGGGTGTGGTTGGGCATTTGGGCTTCGGTTAAGGTGACCATTTCCACGCCGCCTCGCTGGCCCAAACGGCGTGAAGTCAAACCTGGTCCCCGGCCTGGATGCATCGGTGCACGACCTTGCAGATTTGGCAAGGCGGTGGTACTGCGGCCATCGCCGCCATAAGTCGTCCCGATCAGTGAAAACAGCGCGGTATTTTGTGAAATAGGTAATAACTGACCATCACAAAACGCCCAGCCACGTGGCGCGAAATTACCGGCAAATATCCGAATTTCGGCAGTAAAAGGTTCTGACATTGTGCAATCCTCCTAGTGACGCGACGGATAGATGCCGACGAGGGCGATGATAAAATTCACGCACAGATAAGGCATTAAATTGGTATGGGAGCGGCTGCCACCCGTGCTGGTGATAGACCCTGTTGCCATATTGGCGCTCTGGTCCACCTCCGCATAGGCGCTGATCGACGACGATTCAGCTGTCAATTTGCCCTCCGGGTTATTATCCGTTGCCGTCGCAGTGACGGCCCTGACCGGGTGGGTGTGTGAAGGCAGCTGATTCACCGTGAGGGTGACTTTTTCGGCACCGGCTTTAGCACCTAATCGGCGTGGACTCAATCCTGGACCGCTACCAGCATGAATCGGTATACGTCCGCGCATATCGGGCAAACCAAACGTAGTACGGCCATCGCCACCGTAAATAGTGCCCAACAGGCTGAACAAAGCGTCATTCTGGGAGACTGCCAGTAACTGGCCATCGCAAAAGGCCCAGCCGCGCGGCGCAAAATTACCGGCGAACATGCGTATTTCGCCTACAAAAGGTTCTGACATAGTCGACTCTCCTAATTGCGCGACGGGAACAAGCCCTGCAAGGCGATACAGAAGTTCACCGCCAGGTAAGGCTGCATATTCTCATGCGCCTGCCCTCCTCCCACATTGAGCACCGAACCGCTACGTAATTCAGTCGTGCTGCCTGGACTGGCGAAAAAATTGAGCGCACGTGACAGCACATGACCGGTCGGATCATTAGCATTTGCGTTGGTATTCGAGGCCTTTAACGCATGCGTATGCTGCGGCATTTCATTGGCAGCCAGCGTATGCGTTTCCTCGCCGCTTTTCTGCCCAAGAGTGTGAAAACCACCACCATCGCTTCGTCCGACATGGATGGGGGTCCGGCCACGCAGATCGGGCAGGGCAAAACTGGTTCGTCCATCACCGCCATAAGTAGTGCCCAACAGAGAGTACAAACTTTGATTCTGATTGATAGGCAGTATCTGCCCATCGCAAAAGGCCCACCCCCTGGGTGCGAAGTTAAAGCCGACCATCCTGACTTCGGCTAAAAAGGGCTCTGACATCGTTATCTCCTCATGCTTCTAATGTTAGGAAAAATAGTGACCGGTCATATCACCATCATGGTATCGGCAGGGTACAAGTCCCGCCACCAGTCACCCCTACGGAGTTACCAGAGAGGAACGTTTGCCCCGACGGCGTACCGGTGTTATTGCCCTGCACGTGTGCAACGATGGCAGTCGCATCCTTGACCGGACCAGCATATCCGGGCAGAACGATCTCCGGCCCGCCTGGTGCGCCGGAAGTGGTTGCCACCAGAAAGTCGGCAACGCCACCAAACACGCCATCAGCAGCGTCTTCCCAGTCATTGAAATCTGCATCAGCGCATAAGGTATTGGTATCCGTACCGATAGCACCGGCATTGATGCCAAAGCCATCGAAATGCAGGCCATCGGTCGCCGCTGTGATGACATTATTGCTAACTGTCGCGTTCAGGATACCGTCACCATCACGCGCTTCCATCACATGGCCGTGATCGCCGTCGTATTCATGTATGGTGTTAGCATCGATCAAAGCCCGTAAATCACCGTCACCATTTTGCGTAACTGACAGCCCAAAACCACCCGAAAACCCGTCGTTATCCGTACCCATCAGATTGTTATTTACGGTCGAGTGATAAACTGCTGCACCCGTCGATGTGGCAGTCATATTCACATTAATGGCCGCAGCAACCGCATCCTGAATACTGTTATTGTTGATCCGGAAAATCGGATCGGCATTGAAGTTAAACGCTCCAATCCCCTGGCCGGAACTCATGTTGAAGCCGGAGCCCAGGACATTACCCACACCGTTTGACATGGTATTGTTCGCCAGCGCGCCAGCACCTCCAATAGTGCTCTCCACATCCGCACTGCCGTTCAGGGCGATCTGAATGTGATCGCCGTCACTGTTATAGAAACGATTACTCTGCACAAGAAGGGTAGCGAAGGAGTTGTTCTCACCGACGTAGAGAACCGCATCATTGCCATTGCCGGACGCATCATTGTCATCGAAGTTATTCGCGGTGATAGCGATCGTGCCCATCACCACGCCAGCAGTCACGCCCTCCCGGGCATTCTCGATACGCACATGATCATCCCAGGAGCGGTTAAACAGGTTGTTCGCCAGGGTGACGCCCATGCCTGCATCCGGGTTGATGATCAGAATCGCGGCTTCGTCCGGCGAGTTCTGATCAGCGACATTGATAAAATCGGTGTTACGCACGGTCAGCGCAGCAACGCCGTCAGCAAGAATGCCGTTGCCATCGATATTACCCAATGCGCCTGCTTGGCCGATAAGCATCTGCTGAATCACCACAGGGCCGGTATTGGTCAGCGAGATCGCGTTGCCGGTGGTACTACTGATGGTTCCGCCGGAGCCATTGTTTAAGCCGTCGAGTGTGCCGCCGGTGGTGCCATCGCCGATGACAGTGAAACCGCCGGTGGTATTGGTCAACACCATGCCATTGCTCGTGCTATTGGCCGACACGCTGCGCAAGGTCACGCCGAGACGGAACAGTAGAGACTGCCAACAATACTCACAGCAATATTGCTACCGGCATTGATGATACTGCCCACCGTGTTGCTGACATCGAAATCGCCACCGACACTATTCAGCAGGATGCCGCTGTTATTGCTGGAAGAAATATCATTAAAGTTAGCCGCTAAGGTTTTGTCGCTGACATTGATGCCAACGCCTGTGCCGGTGATGGAGCATTCAGCCGCCATCAACATGCCTGCGCCGCTGCCGGAAATACCCGCACCCGAGGTGCTGCCCACATTAAAACCGCGCAAGGTATTGGTCGCTGCGAGAGTAACGCCGTCACCGCTGCCGTTGGTCAGCACCGGCCGGGCACCGCCCAACGTCGGCAGGATCGGGCTGAACGGTGAAATCGTAACTAATGAGGCCACAAAACCCGGTAAGCTGCCGGTAGCCCCTTCGCCGATCACCGTCATATTGTTCTTCAGTGTTATTCCGCCGTTATACGCAGCGCTATTGTGCTCGATATGCACGAAATCACCGGTTTGGGTGTTGGCCGAGCCATTGAAGTTACTCAGGGCGGTAAACGGATTCTGCAAAGTGCCAAGATTAGCGCTGCCAGGACTGGTGTCATTGATAAACCAGATGCGTGTTCCCGCTACAGCCAAATCCACCTGGCCGACATGATCCCCGTTGGCATTGCTGATGTGATAGAAGAAATTATCCGTGCCGGTAAAACCGGGGGGCGGGTCATAGTCAAAGCTGCCATCGGCATTCACTGTTGCCAGACCGCCCTGTGCGGTCGCGCCCTGTGCATCTGCCGCAACACTATTGGCTTGTGCATTAACAGCAGAGCTTCCCCAGCCGACAAGCGTCGCTGGACTGACATCACCCAGATCGTCGTTGGCCAGTACACCATTGGCGAGCGGGACGCTTAATCCGATATTGGTATGTACATTGGTATAACTGTCTGCCACCGCATCGGGGCGCACACCGAAGGTAACGGTTTTATCGCCGCCTGGCAGCCCATTGTTATCACCGTCCAGATTATCCGGCGGATCACTGGCGTCGGTGTCAGTCAGATTGGCGCTGGCAAACGTCAGCGTGCAGGATTCGCCCGCTTCCAGATCCGGTGTTTCGGTCGCTGTGGTTTGATTGCTCAGCGCAGCCGGTGTGAGCGCTACAGCAGCACCATCGCACAAAATGCTTAACCAGCTGCCGGTGCCATCGGCGGCTTCACTGAACGCTGTGTCGATACCTGTACCCGGATTGACATCGGTCAGCGCGGCAGCCGTAGCGTCCTGATCGGCAGCGGCTTCGGTATCGACTGTAACGGCAGTTATTTGCAGTTACGGCGTCGATGGTAACGTTGTGCTGACATTCGCCGCCATGGTATCGAGGACTTAATAGCATCGACATCCGTGATACCGCTGCCACTACCGTCAAGGTACAGGCTTCACCCGGCACCAATGCCGCGCCCAGTTGGTCAGGGTTGCTGTATTGCCCGGCAAGCCGACGGCACTGAATTGCGCACCGACATCGCCACCGACGGTGCAGTTATCCACCGTGAAAGCACTTGCTGTAGCGCTTACCGCTTCACTGAAGGTCACCACGATAGTCGGTCGGCATCGACATTAGCAGCCGGTGTGGCCGTTAATACACCCGGCAACTTCCACCTGTGCCGGTCATCGCGGTGCGACATCGGTGGTGGTAAAGCTGAAACTGGCGATATTGCCGAATAATCATCCGGCGGATCGATAGCATCACTGTCGTTAATGCCGCTGTTCAGCGTACCGTACAACTGGCGCCCGGCGGTAAAATTCACGTCCGCGTCAAAGTGACAACAGCCGTGCCACTGCCACCGACGCTAAAGCCAACGGGCCAGCGCTGTAATCCAGACCAAAAATCGGCAACTGCAGCTTCGACGGCTTCATCAAAAGTCACCTGAATCGCACTGGCCAGTGCCACATCCATAGCCCCGCCGTCGGGTTGCTTGCTGACGAAATTTGGTGCATCCAAAAGAACCTCTTTACTGGCGCTCGCGGTAATTGGTGCCGCCATCGCCATCGTCGACGGTAATTCGGACCGTACGTATGGTCGGGGGTGTCTGAACTATTACTGAAAGTCAGCGCACGTACCAATGCCCGTACGGTTGTGTCGTCGGCAACTTGATCCGACGCATTAGCAGCGTCGTCTGTAAAGCTGATGAGCAGCGCCGGCGCGTCTTCGGTGCAAGGCGTTCCGCTGGTATCCTGGACGAAGGTAGCGATAAGCGTGCCGTTGTAGCTCACGTCGCTACCGCTCACATTAATGTCGGTGTCCGGGGTACCCGAATCCTGAATACCAACTAGATCGCTATTGTCGCAATTAGTGGTGATATCGATGCTAAAGCTTCCGCCGTTGAAATTGCCGAATCGATGTCGGTCAGCTCAGCACTGGCATCCAGTACTGGTGTTCCACCGGAAGCGTAGCTAACCGGGTCCGGCCCCGGCAGCGTCAATACTGGTGGGTCGTTAACACCGGTGATAGTGATATTCACTGTGGCCGCCGCCACAACCCTCCGGCGTCACAGATTTGATATAGGTGAAACTGTCGGCTGTCATTTTCCGCACCAGCGGCCAGATTTTCAAACTGCCCGTTCGGATCATAGCTAAACATGCCATCGCCGTTAACTGTCAAGAGCGCGCCCGATGACAGTGTGATTTGCATGCCAACACTGGCCGCATTATCGTTGACTTCGCCTACGGTCAGTGTATCGCCATCCACGTCGCTGTCCGCTGTAGTCGGATTGGCGACCGTGACATCGCCGTTAAGCACCGTGTCTTCATCCGTACTGACCGCGTCATCCACCGCAACGGGGGGATCATTTTCACAGGTGACGGTGACCGCAACCGTCGCACTGGAGCTACCGGGTGTCAGCGTGTACGTGAAATCATCGGTCGGTGTGCCGTCATTGCAGTAATCGATCGGGCTGGATAGGTCAGATCGGCCCCGGCATTGGTAATCACCACCGTCCCGTTGGCCGGCTGGGTAACGCTGGCACGCCTGGTCGCGCCGCCATCGACGTCGGTGTCATTAACAAGTACGTCAAGGTGGTAGCCGGATCGTCTTCCGTGACGCTGGCGGTATCGTCCACGGCTACCGGCGGATCATCGACACAACCGATCGTGACGAACACGGTAGCAACACTACCACCCGGGGTCAGCGTATAGGTGAAACGTCGGTCGGCGTGCTGTCATTGCAGTAATCGGGATCGGGTTCATAGGTCAGATCGGCCCCGGCATTGGTAATCACCACCGTGCCATTGGCCGGCTGGGTAACGCTGTCGATGCTGATCGGACCGCCGTCCACATCGGTGTCATTGCCGAGTACGTCAATAGTGGTGGCCAGATCGTCTTCGGTGACGCTGGCGGTGTCGTCCGCGGCTACCGGCGGGTCATCGACGCCATTAATGGTGATCGTCACAGTAGCGGTATCGGTGCCGCCCTGGCCATCAGCGAGCGTGTAGTCGAAGCTGTCCTGGTCTTGCTGGCCGAGCGCAAGCGCTTCGAACGCGCCGTTGGGATCGTAATCAAAACTGCCGTTGCTGTTCATGCTCAGCAGCGCCCCGGACGGCAGCGCAAATGCAACGCCTGAAGTAAAAGCGCTGCCGTTAACCTGACTGATACTGAGCGGATCACTATCCGGATCGCTATCCGGGCCATTGCCGTTATCGACCAGCACATCGTTACCCGTGATGGGCGTGTCTTCATCGGTGCTGAAGGCGTCATCTTGCGCCAGCGGCGGCTGGTTAACCTCCAGCGACAGCCCATCGATAGGTCGCGTCCAGCGCGCCGCTGAACCATCCCAGAAGAGGCTGTAGACGCAGCTGCTCGTACTGCCAAGCGAACCAGGCACACAGCGCACAATATCGCTCGAAGTGCCACTCGCGCCATTCACCGAGAAGCTGCCACGGGTCGCCAGGTAAATGTCACCCAGGCCCGCATTAATCCAGCTTCCCACGATATCTTCCGAGGCTGTGTTTAAACCCACATCGGAACCATCAACGTACAGCGTCCAGCTGCCCTGGGTGGTCTGACCCAGACTGACCGCCTCAAATGCCACCAGGTCTTCATCCTGAGCAAAGACGCCGGCGACACTCAACCACCCTGACGCACTGATAACCAGCCGTCCGTCCGGCGCGAATCCAATCGCGTCGATATTCTCGCCCAAAGGTCCCAGACCAACATCCGACCCGTCGAAATACCACTCAAAGCTACCGGCCGTCGTCGTACCCAGGCTGCCGGGGATAAATCGGACGATATCCGAGTTATCTACCGCGCCCAGTCCGGCGATATACTTCGGCGCGTCAAAACTGAGCAAAATACTGCTATCGTCCTGCAAGTGAAACGCATTGACGTTGCTGTAGCTCAACCCCACGTCGGAACCATCAAAATACATCGACCACTCATCCGTGTCGGTGTCGTAGCGCAAGATGTCTTCATTACTGAAGGAAATCCCGTCAATCTGGCTGAACAGGAAAATATTGAAAAAACTCCCCGATCCAGGACTCAGGTACACCGTGTCAGCATGCAGAGGGGAGGCTAATATCGCCAAAATACTGGCAACCAGTAGTGCTGCCAGTGATTTTTTAGGTTTCATGATCGGGCTTTGCTTTTTAAAGATACTTAATGAGGAACCATTCTGCTGCATCGTAGAATCCTTTTATTGACAGGCGCAGGCTCTGCGGTGATTCGTTTCCGTCCCACCAGCGGTGGTCGATGTGCCCGCCCAGCGGTTATTCGCGGTAGCGCTGCAAAGGCCAGCAAGTGCCAGCAAGTGAGTGAGGAGCAGCTGGAGATATGACTTGAATTGGGTCATCAGCATGAATTCCTTTTGATCGCAGCTCACCATGCATCGGCGATAATCAGAATGGCTACGGTTTCAGGTTTCCTAGCAAGGTGGATGCAGCTTTGCTGACCCGTGGATCGGGGTCGCTAAGCGCTTGCTGCAGGAGCGCCAATGCACGGTCAGTTTCCGCCAACAATTCCAGCGCATTCAGACGCAACTCCGGCACGGGATCCGACAACACAAGATTGGATAACAGCTCCTCGTCAGCATGTGTGTCAGGTAGATTCTCCAGTGCCGCCAAAGCAGCCTCACGCACCTGCGGATCGTCGTCCAGCAGAGCGCTATCGATTGCCGGAACAAAGACTTCGTCATGAAAGGCATCCAGCAGTTGGGCGGCATAGACGTGCGCATCTTCCGGTAATGTTTCGGCAAGCGTTTCTGCTGCGCTCTGGCCCAACTCGCTCAACAGAGCCAAGGCGTTTATTCGGGTACTGGCATCCGGGGCAGTCTGCACAAGCTCGCTCAATAGCCCTGCCGGTAAGGCCGTTAACCGCTCAGCTATAGCCTCGGCAGTAGCGTTCTCCTGCAGAGCTTTGCTTAAAACTGCCAGCAATTGCTCCAGATCGTTCGCTGCGATTGCCTCTAAAACCTCGATGCGGGCCGCCGGGGTATCGGCTGCCTCTAGAGCAAGCAATAAATCGGTAAGAACATCAGGCTTCTCGACAGGCTGCCCGGACGCCTCAGGCTGCAGCTCACTGAATCGGGGCGCACTGGCATTCAGAATGTGCAGTTCGCTTACTCGGGGGGTTGGGCTTTGAGCAGACTTGCGAGTATCCAGAGCATATATGAGCACATAATTTTGCTGGCGCAATAACCGTTTTAGAGCCACAGGCAGCGCAAGATCGGTAAATTGGGCAGTAAGCGTGACATGGCTGCCAGCCGGGTCAAACACCAGCTGGATATCAGCTTGTTGAGCAAGCAGGCTAAGCACAGACTCCAATGGCGCCTGTTCAAGCGCAACGCTCACACGCCGGGTGGCAACGTTATACTGAACCTGCAGAAGCGGTGCGAGTTCTGATGTATCTTGCGGTATGAAAGAGACTGAGTCGGTTCCAGCGGCAATAAGGTGCTCGTTAGCAATAGCAGCATGCCCTGAGTTAGCGGCTTGAGCCCAACCGTTGGGTAACAACAATACTGCTGCAAGAGCAAGTGCTGAACAAGCCGCATTTTGCATTATTGTTTCCCCATTTTATCCCCACAGCCGCCTTACGGAGCGTAGCGTTATTCGTTTGAGTGTAGTACCAATTTGTAAAAACACAAATCTCAGGTGCCAGATATTTCGACAGGAACCAGGCCTCACATCGCACAAAATATTCAACATCATGAATCTTAAAAATTTTAAAAAAATTATTAGCCCTCTTGGTGATTTCCAAAGAGAGGCGTTTATTATTCAATAATGAACAACTTTCCCTTTAATACTGATCCTTGTGACTACCCGTCAGAGCAGCCTTAGGCAACG
Source organism: Gammaproteobacteria bacterium (assembly GCA_041396125.1). Classification (GTDB taxonomy): domain Bacteria; phylum Pseudomonadota; class Gammaproteobacteria; order Competibacterales; family Competibacteraceae; genus JAWKZG01. The sequence goes on from JAWKZG010000023.1 coordinate 36,480, forward strand.
CCCTCACGTCGAAGGAAAACCGGAAATACCGTGTATGATAGATATCAACAACACGTGGGGCATTGCATGATTTCGGAGTAGTAAACTATTCCAGACTTCTCGCATAAGCCCTGCAGGAACGGCTTCCAGCCACTAAAAAATCAGGTGGTTATTTTTTTGAAGTGTACGCTTTAAAGGTAAATTCAGACTGTTAACGGCTAACTCTTTTTTTAGGTAATATTTACTATATTTCTATCATTTTTGCGGGAACAACTCTGACATCTCACCCCTATTACCTGCACTAGCCATTCCCATTACGCAACTCGCCGCCACAGGCTCAAACACTGTTACCGCTAATGCCAATCACGTTTAAAGCGCTTGATACTACGCCCCGCCTGACGCTTTACCCGGCTTTGCTGGCACCGTTACTGGCGCTGCTGCTGATAGGACTTCTCGACATCAGCGGTGGCATTACGCCGGTTAACGGCTTTATCTATGATCAAAGCGTGCGCCATTCCCTGTGGCGACCCGAGCAAAGCCCCGCCTTGTTGCTTGTGGCCGCCAGCGATGAATTGACTCAGGCATCCCCCGACCAGTGGCATCAAGCCTTGCAGCAACTTGCTGAACTGGGTGCCCGGCAGATTATTTTTACCCGTGCGCCACCCTATGCCGATCGGGCTTTTTTTGAGCACGCAAGTACACTTAGGGCAATGTTCTGTTTGGCCGCCCGCTGACATCTGGCTTATATGAAGCTGGCCCTTCAACCTCAGCGCATGGCCCGCGCTCCGGCCAGCGGGTTTGATCTGCTGTTTGGCGTGCTTGATTTTCCGCCCCGGCTGGCGACGGTATACCGCCAGCAAAATGCTGCTGTCAGGATCGCCGGGCAGACCTATCCCACGCTGGCCGTTGCTGCCGCCCGCCAACTCGGCATCGACATCGAGACGGCTTACCGGGTCAATTTTTACTGGTGGCCTTAACTGGCTGCCCAGCGTGACGACAGCACGACTGTTCGAGGACGGTCTGATCCCGGAACTGGTCAGGGGTCGTACTGTGCTGATCGAAACCGAGCGCTTATTACCCGTCTATCCCCTGCCCAACCTGACCGGCCAGGATATGCTCCGCTGGCTCAGTTCACGGGTTTTAGCTTATACATTGCTGGAGAACGCACAGATTCGGGTGCTGCCGAGCTGGTTGCGTGGCATCGCTGTTATCGGCGCGATACTGCTGGCGTTCATAGCCTTTCAGCATTTGAGCCTGGGCCTGTCGATTGCCACAACCCTGCCGCTGTTTGGCTTATGCTGGCTCGCGGCCTGGTTTATGCCGCCGTTCTGGCACTTGGCCACCCGTGACTGAAATCATGCTGGCGATAACTCTGACACTGCTGCTGGTCTTTCACCGCAAAGCACTGCTGCAGAAAATACGGTGTGCGCCAGATTAATACCCAGCTGACGGATATTCTGCATGAGCGGATCATTCCGGACAGGTTTCTTCGAGGCCGATAATCCCTGGCGTCAGATCACCCATATGGTGGAACAGTTTCTCAATGTGGAATGCTGGATATTCCCGAACTGGCACACAACACATCATCTGCAGGAGCTGTACAGCCTGAACTGCAAGCTGGACGATATCGCCGAACGCCGTCGCGATTACCGCCGCACCCCCTATTCCACCGCGCTGCAGGAAAACCTGCCGATCAGACTTGAGCACTCCTATCTTCGCAAGGTGCTGATCCAGCGCAAGTGCAATATATGGCACCGCTGCGCTGCAGCGGCGAGCTACTCGGTTTCTGGGTTTTCGGGGTCGCGCCGGAAAGCGCCTCGCAAACGGCCAACTGGCTTAAACTTATCCGCAGTTTTCAAACCCAGATCGCAGAGCTGCTTTATCATCGGCGCTACTGGCAGCAGGAAAACAACGCAATAGCCGGGTGCTGAACCGTTTTTCATGACCGGGACTGGCAACGGCTCACAACAGCGGCTGCGCCAGTCGATCGATCTGCTGAGTCAGCGCCTGGACTATATGGAGCACATGCTGCACAGCCTGGATAACGCCGCCATGCCGTACGACTTGTTTGGCCATCTGGTTTTCGCCAACCGGGCCATGTATGATCTGCTGAAATCGCAAGCCATTTCCGGTTATGACAACAGCGCGCTGGATTTACTGTGCCGCCTGCTCGATATTGATCAGGCGCAGGGCCGGAGATCCTGCATCAGGCTATCGTCTGAAAAAATCCGGCGCATTTCCCACTGCGACTTGGCTCGCAGGAAACACTGCATTATCTTTCTGTTACCGCTATCAGCCTGAGCGAGGAACAGAATCAAAATTGCACAGCGACATGCCGTTTCAGTCCTACGGCATTTTATTCGAACTTATCGATGCCTCCCGCATCAGCGAGTTCAGCAACCTGAAAGAACAGCTCACCAGCCGGCTCATCTACCGGGTTCGCAATGATATGGAGAGCCTGACGCTGGGCATCGATATTCTGCAGCAGCCCAACGTCGCGCCCGCCCAGAAAGAACGCGCGCTAACCTTATTGAAAGCCAAACTGACGGACAGTATGGACCTGATTCGGAAAACCCAGCGCCATCTGCAATTGGATTTACATACCCACCAGGTCGATTTTTATCCGGTGGAAAGTACCCGGGCGCTGAAACAGGCGCTCGAAACCGTGGCACCGACAATCGCTGAAAAACGCCTTAAACTCCAGCAACACCTGCCCGAAGTCGACAGTATTGTGGTCGCCGATGCGGATAAGCTGCCCCGCATCCTCAGCGCCTTGCTGCGAGTCCTGATTGAGGATTCCACCAGCGAGGGAACGCTCAACATCACCGGCAGCGAAAGCAGCGATTATCTGAGTTTGCTGCTATCCAATACCGGTTTTGGGCTGCCGGATGAACAATTACAATATTATTTAACACAATCACAGGATCATAACGGCGATTCTGATTATGCGGTATTGCAAAGCGGGATCATTCAGTTGAAACACTGGGGTGGCCAATTGCAGGCCCATAGCCAGATGGGAAAAGGCATTACTTTTACGCTGACGCTTAAAGTGTATATTTAAAATGCGATATCTCCATAGTTACTAAGACGCTAAAATGCATTGTTATTTCTTGCTAATAGCCTAATTCCCATAGCTCACGGGCCGATATAGGATGATGGTGTTTTTTTATAAACAATAGCCTGATTTAATATTAAATCGGCCCATTTTCACCTTCATTACCGGTTAAGCAGGCCGCTTGACGGTCCACAAATGGCTGACAGCATATGATTACTATTTTCTGTAACCCCACGCCTATGCTAGAGCAAGCATGCTAGAGAAAAACCGTGTTCTGCTGGTGGAAGATGACGCCATACTGCGTGAGCTGATGACACTGCTGCTCGAAGGACACGGTTATTTCGTGCATGCTGTCTGCCATGGCCGTGAAGCCGTGGACGTGCTGCGCGACGATACCTACTTCGGGCTGATTCTGCTGGATATGATGATGCCGGAAATGAGCGGACTGCAGTTTCTGCAATGGTTGCGGGCGGAATGTCCGCAGCCGCTGCCGGTTCTGTGCATGACGGCCATGCTCAAGCCGTACGGGCGCGATGACGCTCTGCAGGCCGGTGCCAATGACATCATTTACAAGCCCGTCGACAGCGCAACCCTTTTGCATAAAGTCGATACCATGATCGGGCAGTCAACAGCGCCCTGAACGCGGTGTCGTTTTTCCCGCTGGATATCTTTCCGGAAACAAGCCTGGCCAGTTCGGTCATCACAACCGTCTGGGTCGGCGTACTGGTGGTCGGCTTTTTCAATCTCCGCTTTGGCTGGGTACTGTCGGGCCTGGTCGTACCCGGTTATCTGGTGCCGCTGTTACTGACCAAGCCCTGGTCTGCCGGCATTGTAGTACTGGAAGCCATTGTCACTTATCTGCTGGTGCACGGCTTCTCGGAAAGACTGTCCCGGCTGGGCTACTGGTCCAGCCTGTTCGGGCGTGACCGATTCTTTGCGCTGATACTGGTAAGCGTCATTGTGCGGCTGGTTTCCGATGGCTGGCTGCTGCCTCTGGCGGGCGCTTACTGGCAAACCCATGTCGATGCGTTTTTTGATTACCGCAACAATTTGCAAAGCTTCGGCTTGATTATTATCTCGCTGCTGGCCAACCAGTTCTGGAAACCGGGCCTGGGGCGCGGCCTGATCAGTTTGAGCATCACCGTTGGCCTGACCTATCTTATTGTCCGTTACGGACTGATGGAACTGACCAATTTCACCATCAGTCGGGTCGGTTATCTCTATGAAGACCTCGCCTTTTCCGTACTTGCCAGCCCGAAAGCCTATATCATCCTGCTGACCACGGCCTTTGTCGCGTCGCGCATGAATCTGCGCTACGGCTGGGATTTCAACGGCATTCTGATCCCCTCCCTGCTGGCGCTGCAATGGTACCAACCCGGCAAGATACTGACTTCGTTTGCCGAAGCTATTCTTATTTTATTGATCGCCAAGATTTTATTGCGAATGCGCCCGTTCAACCGCATGAATATTGAAGGGGCGCGCAAGCTGATATTTTTCTTTAATATCGGCTTCGCCTATAAAATGCTCCTGGGCTATACACTGCCTGTTCTGGCACCGGAATGGAAAGTTACCGATGCGTTCGGATTCGGGTATTTACTGTCTACCCTGATCGCTATCCGCATGCATGATCAGCACACCATTGCACGACTGCTGCGGGCAACCCTGCAGACCTCGCTCAGTGCCGCTCTGATTGCCAGCGTCGTCGGCTTCGCCCTGACGTTAATTCCACAGCTCGGCAGCTGGCCCGGCAGTCTCCAGATCACCCCGACGGAATACACCGTCAAGCGCGTGACAGAACCGCTCGACACCGTCTTGCAAAACGATCTGATACGACTGTACCAACCTGCCACACAGCACAATGTATTGCGGCCGCTGGCGAGTGAAATCAATGCCTTTGAAAACGCTGTCACACTCTTGCAACAAGCGTCTCCACCACAACAGCGAACCGCACAGGAAGACGCTGCAGCAGGTCTGCTGGCGCAGGCTCATTACGAGCTTTGGGTTGTGTCCGGGCGCTATTATTATCTGCGTGAGCGCGAGCCTGCCCGCGGCTGGGGTATTTATCTGCTTGATCGCACCCTGCCACAGGGTTTACTGCTGTCAGTACCGGCCCCGCTGGAAGAGCCTCTGAGCGCCAGGGCTGCGTTACTGTTAATGCAGGATTTGCAGATTCGTGCCCTGGCTATCGGCGGCAGCCCACTCGATGCCAATACCGATGGTTCGGCCGATGTGTTGCGTTATCCGCAGTCATTGTTGCAGGCTTTTCATCGGGCTTTACCGCGCAATAACACCTTGCAGTTGCGCACCAGCAATGGCCCGCACGCCGATACATTATGGGTTAAAGGGTTTCTGCCCGACAGCCTGGAATTGCGCCAGCTGCGCCCCTGGCTGACCGATCTGGCACTGCAGTGGGCCACTCCGGACACGCACAACAGACAACGTGAACTGTACCAGGGCGGTTTCGCGGAAATTTACCTGCGTCCCACCGAGCTGCGCTCCGCGATTGCCCGCCACTTAAGCCCGGCAGCCGGGCTGACTCAGGTCAGCGGCCCGCTGGCCATTGATGCGTATCTGCGCCAGGCGCTGCGGGAAGACAACATCCGGCTGGCAGCACGCGGCACCGATGCCTATCGCGCACCTAGCGCGACAGAACTGTATTATCTGGATCGAACCGTGTTCACGCCGCTCGCGAGGCTGCTGGCTGACATGGTGCAAACCGGCCCCTTACTGCAATACGCGCAAGACAGTCTGCAGGTTATTGCCGCCGCCGCGCAGCCGCTTGGTTATCGCCTGAGTCAATACACCGACCAGCGCAGCGGTGAGCAATTTCTGATTTTGAGCGAGCACCTCATCAGAGATGCCGCAATCGGCCCGCCCCGTTTTTGGGGAACGTATGTATTTCGGCTTGGGCAAGCCGCTCCTTATCTGCTGGAAATTCCCCGCCCTCTGCTGGAACAAAATACGCTGGAATACGGGCTGGATTTATTCGAACGGCTGCAGGCGCGGGTGGTACTGCTGGCCGGCACCCACCCCGAGGCCAATCTGGATAACAGCGCCAACCTCACTGCAACCAGCAGCCCGGCCAGTGTTTTCAATCTGGTCAACAAAGTGTTTCTGCGCGAGGCCGAGGCGGCCCCCTGGCTGGTCATCAGCACGCGCGCCTTTGCTAATCAGTCCGAACACGCTATTGAGGCCGATGCCTTGCTGTCCTATCTCGACAGCGACTTCGGTACCCAATTGTCGTCATCCCTGACTACCCAGGTGCTGGCGCTTTTGCAGGCTGGTGGAATGCAGATCAGACAGGTACAGGGAGACCCCGCAACGGCTGGCTACGAAGCGCTGTTCTTACCGCAAGTACGTTATCTGGCGGCGACACGCAATAAGGGGTTCATGACGCTGTGGTTGTCGCCACAGCTGCGAGCAAGTTATCGTGATCAGACCGATTACCGGGCGCAAGTCGATCAGTTCCAGGCTTTGGGACTGGCTGTCCTGAATGCCGATTTGTTTGATTACGCCGCCCCTCGCGTGATCGCTGCGCCACTGCCGGAGGCGCTGCTCGACGCAGTGCTGGCCTATATCGACAGTGCCGATATCGTTATGCTGGATCGGCTGCAACGCGAGTGGCCGGCATGGCAGCCGCAATACCTGCTGGATACCGACTCTGGCATGGCTTTTCTGCTGCTGAGCGATAGCACGGGACACCTTGGACTAATCGCGCAGCTCGCACCACGCAGTCAGACCCGTAAAGTCAGCCCGCTGGCGCAAGCCACCAGCGCTATAGCGGACTTTAAACAACAGCAGCAGGCGCTGCTCCATTTCCAGGACTGACGATGCGCCGCCTGGCCTGGTTATCTGTCTGCCTGGCGCACTGCTGGCGCTGACCGCCTGGTTACACCTGCACGAGATGCAGCCAGCTCCGCCAGCAGAAACGACCATTGCAACGCCGATGCAGCCGATTCCGGACGCGCTGCTGGCGCAAGCCACCATCCGTATTGCGTATACACTGCCTGTGCAGAACTGGCTGGAATTCAATCTGATCGGTAATGGTCAGGTCGTGCGCGTACTCAGCAACGCGGGGATTAGACCTGACGCGCTGCTGTCGGCAGAGCCCGAATTCAGCTACACCCTTCGTTACCAGCTACTGGGCACGGAAAACCGCCTGCTAAGTGAACAGACGTATACTCACCGCAGCCAGGTCAGCGTGGTGCATGACGCCGCCAGCGGGCAGGACATCAACAGCTTGTTTTTCCTGGATGCCAGTGACCGGATCGCCGGCACACGCAGCTTTCTCATCACCCTGCCCACTGCTGCTCCGGCACGCACACTTCGCTTACAACTGGCAACCGCAGCTCCGGCTATCAACAGCATCGTTGTGCGGGCCTATCACCAGAATTACCCGCCGGAACAGCGTCTGGACACGCTCTGGCAGCGCCTCAGCTATGCCCGGCGGGAGTACCTCGCTGAACCCAGCGTGTATGCACCGGCACTGCTGAGTCAGCAGGAACGCCGCAATCTGGTGCGCCAGGAATGGGAACCACTCGGCCCGGAGGGCACACCCTCACAGGATTATTGTCCGCGCCAGCTGTATGTACTGCGAGATCTTCCGGAAGGGAAAAACAGCACCACCCAGGACACACAGGCTGCCCCCGCCGGACTGCCTGTCGGGCCACAACAGGCTGGCGTCATAACCGTACCGGCTGGCGGCAGTGCGTTACAGTTGCAGATAGTAACCAACCCGATCCCCCCTTCCCCGACTGCAACAATGACAACATTGTCACTGTCATGGTATCCGGCCACTGCCTTGACAGCGCAAAGGCTCTCGTTTGATCCTGGCAGTGAGCAGGTTTTAAGCTTGCCGGCCATAGCACAGGGCGGTGTGCTGGAAGTCCTCAGTCCACAGGACTTAACACTGCGCGCTTTTCTGCAAATAGCCGACAGCCGGCTGGAGATCACGCCGCAGCCTCGCCTTATCCCGGCTTTCCAATTGGCACCCGGCGAACAGCTGGACTATGCTGTCAAACAGAGCGGGAAGGAGGCTACGCCCATGCGGATTGACGTGCGACAACTGCTGCAGCCGGATCAGTTACCCCTGCGCGCCAGCCTTAATGCTGCAATCCTAAACTATGCATGGCTCGGTCCGGCAGACGCGCTTATCGAGCGGGGTGAAATCCGCCAGGCGCTGCTGCCTTCACGCTATGATCGCCCGGCCAGTCGTGACCTGACAGGCAGATTAACCGAGCCCGGTCGAGCGTTCCTGCGCGCCCCGGCAACGGCACACCGGTTACGCTTGCACGCTGATCGCCCGCTGCTTATCAGCCTGTATACCCGCCCGCCGCAACTGGTGCATGCCTTGCAAATTCCAGAAGCCTACAGCGGCAGTGATCCAGGCTACCGTGCCCAGCCGGCCTGGTTCTCGCGCCGGCCCGCCCGGTGGCGGGAGCTGATCCAATCCCGCCGGCAGGTATGGCTGACCCTGCAACAGCGTCCGCCGCAGGAGCGCCCCGAATTACTGACCGGGCAATATGAATTAATCGATTATCAGCCGCAGGGGCAATGGACCGGGCGTTATCTGCTCACACCACGACAGTCGGGATCTGCCCTGCAGGAATGGTCCAGAGCGGTCGTGTATCGTCAATTGGAAGCTAATCAAACTCATACATTGCAACTCAGCGGTCCGCCCGCGCAGCCGAAACTGACGCCAACACTGCTGTATCAGCGTCCGCAGGCGTCGCCGTTTGCCATCACGCTTTATGTGGACGGCAAAAAGCGGCTAACCTCCCGTCTGGCTGGTCGCCGTGGTCAGCTACAACTGCCGCCTATGGCACCGGGGCAACATACCCTGCGCCTGCAAACCAGCAGCCCCGGACAGTGGCTGTTGAACTATGCCGGTACCGAGCCGCCTGCCTTTACCAAACGCCTGAGCTACCGGCTCGACCGGCAGGCGCTGCAATTCAAATACCGCAAGCAAAGCGCAGAGGATGAAGTGCTCAGTTTGCGCTGGCATGCCGACACAGCGAATCAGGGCCGCAGCCAGTTGCGGGTCAGCGTGCAAGGCCCGGCAGCAGCTGGCACGGGGCCATTCCCCCACTGGACGCTGCGCGAACGCCGTTATCATGTGGCTGCCAGCAGCGGTCCACCGAGCATGGTTTCAGGTACGCAGGATCAATGGACCGACAGCGGTCAGACTTTTTTTCTGCCGCTGGGCAGCGATCTTGCAGCCGGCGAGTACCTGATTCGACTGGCTCTGCAGCAGGGTCCGCCAGGCTATATCAGCGTATACCGCCTGCAAGCCGGTGTGTTTGCAGAACGCCGGCTCAGCGTGGAGCAGTTATTCAATGATCAGTAAGCGCAAAACGGCCTTGCTCACCCTCTGGATCGCGCTTTGGAGCAACACCAGCTCCGGTGCCGGCGTGGATCAGGCAGAACCCGCTGACCTCATCCAGCGTTTGTGGACTGAAAGCCGCAGTCCGGTTTATCAGGCACCCAATCTGCAGCAACTGAATCAGGCCCAGGCGCTATTCGAACAGACCTTGCGTACCAGCGACCCTCTGCAAAATCTGGACAAATGGAACGCGCTGGGGTTTGAGCTGCTACCGATCCCGTCTGCTGCAAGCAGCACCGGCGACATGGTTGTGTTGCGCGAGATGCCGGGGCAGCAGCGCGGCTGGGGCTTTTTTCTGTTCAATCCGGGTGCGCCGCAGCGCTGGATTTTGCAGGCTCCGCACAGCATCAGCGATCTGCATACCGGTCAGATTGCTGCCCAATTAAGCGCCAGCGGCCGGTTCTGGGCGGGTGCCTGGAATACCGTACCAAGGCATTACCGTAACCCGGTGGACCCGAGCGCCAGCGCCGATCTGGCACATCGGCAAGACAGCCTGTTGTTGCGCTTCACCCAGGCCGCGCTGACCGTGCAGCCGCAACTGACCGTGCTGCAATTGCATGGCTTTGCAAGTGCCAAACGGCGCACCGTGCAGGCAGCCCGATCTGCCGCTATTATCAGTCCGGGACAAAACACCCGGCAAGCCCTGAGCACGGCTTTCAGCCAGTGTCTGAACGACCGTCTGGCACAGCCGATTTTACTCTTCCCGCGCGATACCAAAGAACTAGGCGGCACCACCAATACCATTGCGCGCTGGTTGCGCAGTCAGAACCGGTCACGCTTCGTGCATTTTGAAATGGCGCTCGGTTTGCGCCAGCAACTGCGCCGCGACAGCGCCTTTCGCACACTCTTGCTGGATTGTCTGGAACAGGCCGACAGCGCACTATGAACGATACCTTAAGTACAACAGCCGCGAGCCCGATTATTCTGGGACTTTTGCTGCTGTGCCTGGCCGGGTTTGTGCGGGCTGCAGACTCGCTCGAACCTGCCGGTTTGCCTTTACAGCAAGCGTCGCTGCGCTGGGATAATATCGAAGGCGCACCCTATTGGCTGTCAGGCCCGCAGCCACGTTACGACCGTGCCCAGGGCGTGCATCTGATCACACTCAAGCCCATTGAACCGCTGCAATTGTGGCTACCTGAAAGCACGCAACTGCGGCTCTATCATCCGGCTGGCAAAGTGGCACCGGAAATGCTCAGCGTGGCCATTAGCAACGGCAGCGGACTGTATTACTACCCACCGCCACAGCGAGATCAGCAGGGCCAGAACCTGCTGTTTACAAGTTCTGACACCAGCCTGGTGCGCGTGCAGGCGCACAGTACCCCACTGCAACTGGCCTTGTTCGTGGCCCGCCTGGAGCCGCCGGTTTCGCTCACCGCCTATCGTGATTTGATCGAACTGCCAACCGCTGCTGTGAACGTCCAGGTTCAGCACCGCGAGAGCGAACGGTTCTGGCCGCTCAGCCCGCAGCAGCCCTTACACGTCCAACTGCAAGGCCCACAACGTATTATCGTACGCTATCGAACCCGTTTGCCGGCAGAACTGGACGCTATCGTCCAGCCTGTGCAGCTTGGCATAAATCTGCAGGGCCAACCCTGGCAGATCATTGAACGAACCGCCGTCGTACAGCAAAATCGCGCCGTCTGGATAGACGACTGCATACAGCCGGTCAGCCGGGAAGACTTCTTTTATCTGGATATTCCGGACGGCCCGCAGCAACTGAGTCTGCACACCGGCACACCGCTGCTGATCCGCCTGCAAACACTGGCCGGGCCGGATGATTATCTGCTGCCTGCCCTGAACGCACCGGCTTCCGCGATCACAGACCTGCGCGCCAGCCTGTTCTTGCCATTCTCGCTGGCATCAGTCTGGAATATGGCAGACGAGGCGCTGGACCGGCAACTACACAATCCGGATCTGACCACTCGCCTGCTCGCGGTGCAGCGGCTTATCCGCGATAACCGCTACCGCGATGGCCGCCTGATCGCCGCCAATATGCTGGATCGGCTGGCAGCCGAACAGCCGCCGCTGGCCACTGATCTGATCAGATTAGCCGCAGCAACCAGAAACCGCCACGGCTTCTGGCGGGCACTACCGCCCAGCCATTTACCGGCGCATGCTAAACCCGTACCAGCCTGGGCGGACTTGCCAGGTGATCTGGTCGCCGATCAAGCTGCTGCTGTGCGCATATTGCCGCCCCTGAGCCCTGCCCTGCGTAACAGCCTGCCGGACCGGATCGCGTTTTTCACCCTGCCGGCTGATGCAGCACTCAGCTATACCCTGCCGGCAACCCGGACGGGCTCGCAATTACAGCTGCTGATTGCACTGCCGGACAATACCAATCCCATCGAACTGCAGCTGCAGTTTGCGGACGCTCCACCACTGCGTTTGCGCTTATCAGAAGAGGCTTCAGGCGACGCTCCAGACAACACTCAGGCAAGGGCCTTACCGCGTTACCCCAGCCTGTCCCGGATCGTGCTCAACAGTGCTGCGGCAACCTTCGGAATAAGCCCGGCACAACAGTTGTCAGCCCCGACAGCACATACCGCACATGCCACTTTTAATCTGCCGCCTAACGTGCAGCAGATTCGCCTGTCCGGTGCCACGCAAACCGTGGCTGTTGCGCTGCGCTATCGGGCCGATGCGGGCTATAAATTGAGGGAGCAGGCCTGGCTGGATTTACAGGCACAATTGTCTCCAGCCACACGGCAGCGGCTGTACTGGCCGCAGACCAATAATATGCAGATCGGCCGGGATGCAGTCCTGCAGCGCGAACTGGCTAATCAACAAGAACCCTTATTGCGTTTTTTGCGTAACCGGATGACCGCCTGGCGCACCGCCACAGCAGCCAAATCGGCGCGGATAAAAGATGCTGATCTGGCCGGCACCGTACGGCAATTACAGACACAGGGCCTGCATTATCTGGCCGAACAGTATCTACGCGCCGCTTATCTATATGCCGACAGTGCCGCTCTGCGCCAATTCGCTTTTGCACAGCTACATACGTTTTACAGCGCTCATAATGAGTCCTTTGCGCTGGAGGGTCTGCTCAGCACCGCCTTGCAACGGGACGGTTCGCTGACCGCCCAGACGGAACTGGTACAACGCCTGAACGACACCGGCCGATCATACTGGGCCATTTTGCTGGCGCAGGCCATGCCACCGGATCAGCAACCGCTGGACAGCCTGCTGCAAGCCAGTTACAGCCTCGGCTGGTGGACCTTGTTCAACACCACGCTGGAACGGCTGGACGATCCCCAGCAACAGGCCTACTGGCGCGGTTTACAGGCCCAGCAGCAAGGCGATTACGAAGCTGCCCGGCAATTCTGGACAGCCGCCGGCACACGCGGCAAAGCCTGGCTGGCAGCGCTGGAGCAGGGTCTGGCGATCAGCACCCGACTGCAAGCCGGTGAACACACGCCACAAAAACTGGACGACCCGACGCTGGACGACTGGCCACAATGGTGGGCCAGCCAGCCCGGCCCGTACAGCTGGCAGGATGCAGACGAGCTGGCCACTCGCTATGCCGGCGGCGCATTGCTTTATGCGCCGGATCTCGATCTGTGCAGTCACTATTTCCGTGCCAGCCGCACGCAACCGCTGGAACTGCAGGTGCAGGGGCCTGCAAGACTGCGACTGGACAGCCGCCTGCTATATCCGACAACACCGGCAACAGCGGTGAACGATTGGTTATTGATCGAAGCCGGCCCGACCAGCCTGCGCTATCCGGTCAATGCCGACCGCCCCGCTGCCGGCCTGCAACTGACCAGCGCTGCGTCAGAACAACCCGGCCGTTTGCACAGCGTCGAATTGACCGTACCTGCAGGTTCTCATACGCTCCGCCTGTACGCACGCGATCATGTGGCGCTGTTTCAGCTCAAAGCCTGGCGCCCGGTCTATCCACTCAGTATGCTGCCCGCCCCTGGCCCGGCCGCGTATTTAGCGCTGGCAGCCAGATCAGCCAGACCTGACGAAGCAGACAACACAAGGCCAATGCCGCAAGCCTCGTCTTTGTTCACTATTCAGCAATGCCGTCTGCTGCCGGTCAGCCTTACCGCGCCCCGGCGGCGCAATACGGTGTTGCTGGACCCGCCGTTAAACACACCGCACCGCGCACCGCAGGATACTGTCAAACTGACCGACCCGGTGCTCGCTCAGGCCAGTCGATGGCTCTGGGCCCGTGAGGCCCGTTCGGATGCCGCTGCACCAGCCCCCGCTGCTGAGCAGTTTTTCCAGCAGCATCGGGCCAACCCTGTGCTGGAACCGCTACGCCAGCGTCTGCTGGGTAATGCCCGCTGGCTGTATCTGGACAATATCGCCGGTTCGGCCGGTATCCGGGCCGTTGAGCTGCCCGATGGCTGGCAGCCGGAAAGCCCGGAGCTGTCCCTGCGACAGGCTTTGCTGCCACCGCTGCAGGCGCATGAGCGCCGTCTCGGCAGTGCTCAGAGTCTGACACTGACCCTGTTTAACCCGGTCGCAAGCCGTTTGTCCATCACGCTGCAGCTGGAAGATCTGCTGGATGCCACCTCCCCCCTGCCCAGCCAGGTGTTTTATCAACTGGATCAGCAGACGCGCCAGACCCTGCAATTGCACGCTGGTCAAACACGCGATCTGAGCCTGACCCTGCCGGCTGGCGAGCATTTTCTGCAGATCGGTTTACAGCCGTCGTACAGCAACCGTTATCTGCGCCTGGGACTGGCCGATTCAGCCAGTCTGCCGGAAGCTGATGTGCTGCAGCAGGATCAGCGCTGGTTTCATATTGCCCGCCACGAGCAAGCACTCAGTCTGTATCTGCAAGGGCCCGCCTGGTTGCGCATTGACAGCTATCAGGACGGCACTGTGCAATCGCAGTACCGGCAGCTCGGCGCAGGCTGGCAGCAGTTTGAGCTGACCCCTCCGGCTGGTCGCGAGGAAGCGCTGTATCGGGTTTATCAGCGTGTCTATAAAGATGCTCTGGACAGCAGCCCGCCACCACTCCCCCGCCCGGCCGGCTCTGGCCCTGCCCCGCTAGCCGCGCCTCCTGTCACCCGCACCGAACCTGCTGCGCCAGCAACACAGATCAGCCTGGACGACCGGTACCGGCTGGGGCAACAGGAAGATGGCACCTGGAGTTTCGGCGCAGCGCTGGTCAGTCGGCGTAATCTGGACGATGAGCCCGGCACAGCGACTGCAGCCGAACGCTTCAGCGAGTTCACTGCCGGTTATCGCTACTTCGATCCGGTGCGCTCGGTCTGGTATCACAGTGCATTGGCGGCGCGACTGCGGCAGGATGGCGACCCCACTCTGGTCGCCCGCAACCGGATGGCTTTTTCTATCCGTCCGTCTTCGCGCTGGACACCGGTTTCGGTGCTGCTGCGGGGTGATTTCTTCGCGCAACGCCCCACGAACGACGCCGATCTGGAGTGGTCGGCCTATCTGTCCGCCAGTGCAGTGCAGAATTTCACTATCAGCCCCACAACCGATCACTTTCTGCGTGCCGAGCTGTTTGTGCGCCCGCTCAGTCTGGACGACAATCCCTATCCCGACGGCCTGCTTGATCAGGATATTTTCAGCCGCTATAAAGCCGATCACCGCTATGGCTTGCGACTGTCCGACAGCTGGCGACATCGCCCCTGGCTGGATACCGAATGGGGTGCCAGTCTGGGCTTGAGCACGAACGAAGACTTCAACCCGCTGCAGCCGGATTATCTGCAGGCCCGACTGACCTGGCGTCAGCTGCTAGGCAACTGGCAGACCGATCTGAGTTATCGGGTACGGCGTTATTTCGACGACGACGACCGCCGCAAGGCCAGCACCGAACAACGCCTGTATCTGGCCCTCGACTGGCATTACTGGACACGGCAGCAACAGCGCTGGCAACTGGGCTTTAACTGGGATTACGACCTCGAAGAAAACAGCAGCAGCTGGCTGCTGCAACTGCAATGGCACGGTGGTGAGGGTCGCGGTTTGCATGACTTCCGGCCCGGCGAGATTGACTTCGACACTATCCGCAAATATCGCGCCCAGCAGGTAGACAACAACCGACTCAGTCCGGTATTCGACGAGGCTGCTGTTGAAACCCGCTAACCGCGACCTGCACCAGCTGCTGGCGCAGGATCTGCCACCGCTGGTGGCCAAACTGGAGCAGCGGGCGCTGAGCTCGCTCGCCAGCGCCTGGCAACACTGGCTGACACTGCAGCCGACGGAGCAGGAAAAAACCCGCAAACCACACCAACTGCTGAGCGAATTCCTGCCGCTGCATATCACGTCCCTGCAGCAGGAGCTGTCGGCCCTGCGCGGACATTATGCCGACTTTGCACGGCGCTATAGCAATGCGGCCAACCGGATCGAACAGCAGACCCATCTGCTCGAATTTGCCCGTCAGATGGGCCAGTCGCCACGCGGTTTACGGCAAGATCGCAGAGCCCTGCGGCGCTGGCTGGACCGGGATGCACTGACTGACCGCTATCGACGCCGCCAGGCCGGGCTGGAAAAACAGCTCAGCTTTGCACTGGACCGGCTGGCGGTGGCAGGCCGGGCCACGCTGGCTGAAATAGGCCCTGAGCGCGGCTATGAATGGATCTGGCGGCGGCTGGATATGGAAAAATTCCTGACTCCCTGGCTTATCTACAATGGCGATCCGCGGGTGCGCATCGCAGCCTTCAAATGCCTGGGGCAAGCTTTGCGGCAACTGCCCGGCACACAGCATGAAACCTATATCGGTGCCGATACGCTGCGCTATGTCTACCGGGTCGCGCTGGATGCCGGGCAGGATGTCTGGCTACAGTGTGAAGCCCTCAGTCTGCTGGCTGATCTGTCCTTACAGCGTTTCATCGAAGTCGCAGAACAGCGCCTGCGACACCCGAAAACAGATCCCGACCTGTTTGTACGCCAGCATATCGGGGCGCTGCTGACGGAGAGCGTCACAGCGCCAGTCCAACTCGATATGCTGCTGGCACTGCTGATGCGCGACCCCAGCCCGTTCGTGCGCCAGGGTCTGGCCGAACGCCTATTACAGTTGCCCGTAGCCAGCCGTTTGCAGCCGCTGCTGTATCTGATCGGCGAAGATCCCTCGGCACAGGTACGCGCCAGCGCTGTACTGCAACTGGCGCAATGGGCTGATGCGGACAGCCCGGAGCACGAGTTGCAACTGCTTGGCACAGAGCTCATGAGCCGAGAAACCGATCCGTTCGTACTCAGAGTCAGTCTGCGGGCTATCTGGCAGCGCCATGCCCGGCTGCTGGAACAGCAACAGGAAGCCGCTGCTGTCAACTGGCTGGACACCCTGGCACCACTCATTGAGCACCTGCATCAAACAGCGCCCGATTTAGCGGTAAGACGCTGGGCGGCCCAGACCCGTGAGCAGTTATGGGCACAGGCCAGCGCCGAGCGCCGGGTGCTGCTGGAGCAGCTCCAGGCACTACTGGCCGATACCCGACCTGGTCACCGCAAGCGCTTGCGCAAACAGTTGCCCACTCGTGTGGATGAAATGACACTGGGCCGCTTGCTGGCTATCAGCGCCCGCGGTGATTTTGGTTGGGATGTCAACCAGGGCCTGCTCGGTCGCACGTTTTACCGCGCCCAGCGGCTGGGTTTTCGCAGTTGGCGCTGGTTACATGAATTGCGCCATTCGGCTACTGATAAACGGCAGGCGTTTTCGCATGTCTGCGGGCGGGTGTATCGCGGCACACTGCGTGCGCCCTCAACCATACTGGCCGAACTGGCACAGACCAAGGTGCCCGGCGAACCCGTTTATATGCCGACCGAGGACGGCTGGCGACCGTATCTGCCGCTGCCCGATGAACTGCTGTCCTGTATCGATCACAGCAAGGGGCTGCTGACGATTTATAGCGCTGAAGGTATCACCGCGATTCAGGCACCGCGCTCGCTGTACGGCAAACTGAAAGCCCGCTGGCTGCTGACCTGGCGTTTTAGTGACTACGCGCAGCGGCGCAACTGGCAGGAAGACAGCCAAACCGAGCCTGCAGACTATATCCAGGCTATTCAGCAGCTGGGCTTTACCGTGCGTTTGCAACGCTATCCTGACGAACCTGCATCGCAGTCCTTACAGGCGCGGCTCGACCCGGCTGTCAGCCGGTTTTTTCCGGCTTTTCTGCCGCTGGCTGATCCGGTTTTCTGGCAACATCTGCGCGATTATTTTTTCTCGGTTTACGAGAACTCGCTACAGCATCTGGCCTTGTTTCTGGCCCTCATGAGCGGGTTGTTCTTCGGTCGCCACTGGCTCAGCAATCAGCGCGTACGTCGGGCACGACGGCGTATTCCACTGGTTATCGGCGGCTGGGGCACACGCGGCAAGTCCGGCACCGAACGGCTCAAGGCCGCGCTGTTCAACGCTTTGGGCAGCTCGGTGCTGTCCAAAACCACTGGCTGCGAAGCGATGTTTCTGTACGGTTATCCGTTTGGCGATCTGACCGAATTATTCCTGTTTCGCCCCTACGATAAAGCCACCATCTGGGAACAGACCCAGGTCTTGCGGCTGGCTGATCGTCTGGACGGTGATGTGCTGCTATGGGAGTGCATGGGGCTGGGTAAGGATTTTGTGCATGTCCTGCAACGCCAGTGGATGCGCGACGATCTGGCCACGATCACCAATACCTATCCCGATCACGAAGATGTGCAGGGGCCGGCTGGCTATAATATTCCAGAGGTGATGACTGCGTTCATCCCGGCCCAGGCCACCCTGTTGACCAGCGAAGAACAAATGCTGCCGATCCTGCGCAGTGCGGCCCAGCAGCTTGACACCCGTCTGCGTACCGTTGACTGGCTGGAAGCCGGTCTGCTGACGCCGGATATCCTGGCTCGTTTTCCGTACCAGGAACACCCCTACAATATCGCCCTGGTACTGGCCCTGGCCGAAGAACTGGGTATTGCCAGCGCCTATGCGCTGAAAGAAATGGCGGACCGGGTGGTGGCGGATCTGGGGGTTCTGAAAACCTATCCGACAGCGCCCGTGCAAAGCCGTCGTCTGAGTTTTGTCAACGGCATGTCGGCCAATGAACGCTTCGGCTGCCTGGGCAACTGGCAGCGAATGGGCTTTGCGGAGCATGATCCCTACACCACGCCCGGCGAGTGGATCACCACCGTAGTCAATAACCGGGCCGACCGCATTCCGCGCTCACGGGTGTTCGCCAGTATTCTGGTAGCGGAAATCAGCGCTGTCCGGCATGTGTTGATCGGTACCAACCTGACCGGGCTGCAGCGCTATATCCGCGACAGCTGGGATGAATACAGCGCTGCTATCCATTTATGGCCCGATGCTGACACCTCAACACAGGCCAACAGCACGGCGGTCGCGACCCTGACCCGAATGGCCCGGCGGCAGCGTGTGCCACTACAGACAGCGCATCTGCAGGCTGAATTACGGATCATGCTGGCGGCGCTGGCGATCAATCCGGATGAAACCGCACTGGCACAACTCTGTCAGCAGCCGGACACACTCAGCACTTGTCTGGATACCACACAGCCTGATTATCAGGCCGTCGCTGAACAGTTACGCCGGCAACACACCCATTGGCAGCAGTACGAGACCCTGAAAGACCGTATTCAACACTGCGAATTGTCTGAACGAGCCGCCTGCGAGCGCGATTTCCAGCGATTATTGTGGGACTGGTTCAGCGCCAAACTGATCGTTGTAGACGATCCACTCGCTACCGGCGAACATATTCTGCACATGCTCTGGCAGCGCACGCCACCGGGTTTTCACAATCGCATCATGGGTATCCAGAACATCAAGGGAACCGGGCTGGATTTCATTTATCGCTGGCAGGACTGGGAAATCTGCTATCACGCCGCCAATAAGCTGCTCAGCGAGCAGATGAGTGAGGTCAACGCCGGACTGCGTACCCTGAGTGGCTTTCAGGGCTATGGTCAATTATGCGCCGAATACCTGACCGACACGCTGGAACAGGCCCGCCATCAGCCCGCCATGCAGAGCGAACTGCAGCAGGCTGAACTGGCCCAGATCCGCAGTGATCTGGCGACCAGCATGAACCGGATTGCCGGGCAATTACACCAGCAGCACCAGGCACAAAGCATGCTGGAACGGCTGGCTGCCCGTATCGAACCTTTCCTGGATGCCGGTGATGCCGTCCGTCGCCGCAAGCGAGCGGACCGCATTTATCGTGATCTGCTGGCCGAACGCATCAGCCTGCAACGCACAGCGCAGGAGCTGCAAGCCGTCAATAAACGCCAGAAAGGCGGCTGGCTGGCAAAAAAAATTCGTGACCGCCTGCTCCGCTAGCCCTTTTTACAGCGCTATACGCTATGCTTACTTAACATCTAAACCAAAATCAAAAGGAGGACGTTATGCGTTCACGCCACCACCGCCTTGAATACGAAGTTGCACGAGGCTGGGAACAACTGCCCGAAGGCTGGTCCTTTACTGAAGTGGCAGGGGTTGCGGTCGATTCCAAAGATCAGGTGTATGTATTCTGCCGCGGCGAGCATCCACTGATCGTGTTCGATAAAGACGGTCATTTCATTACCGCCTGGGGCGAAGGCGTATTCACCATACCGCACGGTATTTTTATCGATCGGCAGGATCGCATCTATCTAACCGATTGCGGCGATCATACCGTGCGCGTCTACAACAGCGCCGGTGAGCAGCTGTGGATGCTGGGCGAACCGGGCCAGGCTTCCGATACCGGCTTTGAAGTCGATGTCAGCCCGGTGCGTTATGCCGGTGGTCCGTTCAACCGCCTGACCAATGTCGCGGTCGTGCCGGACGGCGGACTGTATATCGCCGATGGCTACGGTAATGCCCAGGTGCATAAATTTTCCGCCACCGGCCAGCTGGAATTTTCCTGGGGCGAACCAGGCAGCGGCCCCGGACAGTTCAATCTGCCGCACGGTATTGGGGTGGACAGCGCTGGCACCGTGTATGTGGCTGATCGCGAAAACTCACGGGTACAGCTGTTCAATGCGCAGGGTGAGTATTTACGCAGCTGGGATTTCGTCAATCGGCCCGATGATATTTTCATCGATGAGCAGGACAATCTTTATATCGCTGAACTCGGTTTCCGCTCGGCCACTATCTCGCCGCCGCATTTCTGTTTCATGTCGCATCCGCCGGCCGGACATGATCCGATAGCCAAAGTCGGCATTTACGACCCGGACGGCACGCTGCAGCAATCCATTGGCGGCGAGGAGGAAATTCTGCCCGGCAATTTTATCGCGCCGCACGGCTTATGGGCGGATTCACGGGGTGATCTGTATGTTGGCGAGGTCGTGCTGGCCTCTGGTGCAGCAGCCCGGCTGGCACCCTTCAAGCCACATTGTTTCCAGAAGTTTATCCGCTCGGCCTGACCAGCCGCTTGCCCTGCCGGCAATACCGGTCTGCGCTGCAGCCTCGCCACAGTACATTCGTGCAGACAGGCTGCAGCGCTCAGCAAGGGCAACAGAGTTAATAGTTTATTGATTAATTTTCAAAAACTTAAAACAGATACAGCCGAGAGCTTTTTTTGCTGTATCTGTCGCCCTGGCAAGGCTGCAACGGGCCGCGCGAATTTGTCTCAGTCGGGTTGGCAGGTTATCCTACGCAACAGGTAGGGTAGTCCACGATTAACCCGCACAAAGCCGCATAGCCTGCGGTAAGCGTCTTAGTCGTTTTTCCCGCCTGTCGCGCTGTCAGCAACTTTCTTTGACAGCATCATCTCGTCATGAGCAGCCCGGCGCGAGGCTGCTCCAGGAGTACAACATGACCCAAGCTAAATCAGGCGACACCGTCAGAGTCCACTACACCGGCACACTGAACAACGGCTCCCAGTTCGATTCATCCATTGGCCGCGAACCGCTCGAGGTCAAACTCGGCAGCGGCGCTGTCATTCCCGGCTTTGATGCCGCCCTGCAGGGCATGCAGGTAGGCGAATCAAAAACCGTCACCATCCCGGCCGAGCAGGCCTACGGCGAACAGCGCCCGGAAGCCTTGCAGGAATATCCCCGCTCGGCTCTGCCGGAAGACCTTGAGATCGAAGTCGGCATGCAATTGCAGGGGCAAATGCCAAACGGTCAGAGCGTTATGCTGGTTGTCGCCAATGTGAGCGATGAGATGGTACTGCTTGATGCCAATCATCCGCTGGCCGGACAGGATCTGACCTTCGACCTTGAGCTGGTTGAAATCATGCCCTAGGCTGCACTGCCCAAGAAAACCTGTTAGCAGAAAACCTCCCGGTGGATACTCGACCGGGAGGTTTTTTTATGCTGGCCAGAACACATCCTAAGGGCAGCAAGTCACATTAAATGATTGCCGAAAAGAGGAACAGATAATGAAAATTGTCGCGTGTGAACCGCATATTGTTGCCGTACCGCCGCCCCATATCGGCGGCATGTACTGGATATTTGTCATACTGCGGACCGATTGTGGCATCGAAGGCGTCGGGGAAGTCTATGCTTCTACCTTCCACCCGACCGTCATGCAGGCGGCTATTAATGATGTGTTTGAGCGTTATCTTAAAGGCCACGATCCGCACCATATTGAACGCTTCTTCCGTGAAGCTTACTCCAGTGGTTTCACCCAGCGCCCTGATCTGACCATGATGGGTGTTGTCAGCGGGCTGGAAATGGCGTGCTGGGACATCATCGGCAAATCGGCCAATAAACCGGTTTATGAGCTGATTGGCGGCAAAGTGCACGATAAACTGCGCTCGTATACGTATCTTTATCCGCAAAACAGCGCGGGCGAGTACGATTACGACAATGTCGAGCTGGCCGTTGAGTGCGCTGTGCGCTGTATGGAGCAGGGCTTTACCGCCATTAAATTTGACCCGGCAGGCCCTTACAGCGCTTATTCCGGCCATCAGATTTCGCTGGAGGCGCTGGATAAATCCGCCACTTTCTGTCGCCGTATTCGCGAAGCGGTCGGCAATCATTGCGATCTGCTGTTCGGCACTCACGGCCAGATGACGCCCGCCTCCGCTATTCGTCTGGCCAGACGGCTGGAGCCTTATGATCCACTGTGGTTTGAAGAACCGGTCCCGCCGGGTCAGGCTGAAGCCATGTCCCGGGTAGCCGCCAAAACCAGCATCCCGATTGCTACCGGCGAGCGCCTGACCACCAAATACGAGTTCCACGAACTGCTCCGGCAAGGTGCAGCTTCCATTCTGCAAATGAACCTGGGTCGGGTGGGCGGCATTCTGGAAGGCAAAAAAATCGCGGCAATTGCCGAAGCGTTTTACGCCCAGATTGCACCGCATCTGTACAACGGTCCGGTCGGCGCGGCAGCCAGTATCCAGCTGGCGACAGCGACGCCGAACTTCTTGATTCAGGAAAGCATCATGACCTGGGAGGGTTTCCATGCTGACGTTCTGCAGGAAAAAATAGAATGGCAGGATGGCTATATCATTCCCTCGACCAGGCCAGGTCTGGGCGTCGAGCTGAATATGGATGTGGTTAAAGCCTATTCACCATACACTGGCAGCAAACTGCACTTGTCGATGGATGCCAAACCGTATGACGTCAAAGCGCAGTCGTCGCAGGCCTGGAAACAAGCACCGCAGCGATCCACAGAGTAAATCCCGCAGACGCCCTATGGATTACGATTTTATTATTGTTGGTGCCGGCTCTGCCGGCTGCATCCTGGCAGATCGTCTGAGCGAGTCAGGCCGGTATACTGTGCTGGTGCTGGAAGCAGGCGGTAAAGACCGTTCGCTCTGGCTCAAACTGCCGGTCGGATTTGCCAAAACCTACTATAACCCCCAGTACAACTATGGATACTACAGCGAGCCCGAAGCAGCGCTGGGCGGGCGCAGAATATACACGCCACGGGGTAAGGTACAGGGCGGCTCCGGCTCCATCAACGCCATGATCTATGTGCGCGGTCAGCCGGCTGATTTTGATGACTGGGCCGCCGCCGGCAATACCGGCTGGTCTTACCGGGACGTACTGCCTTATTTCAAAAAACTCGAATGCCATCCAGCGGGCGATACAGATTTTCGCGCCGGACAAGGGAAAATCGGCATCACGCCAATGAAAGATGGCGCTCATCGGCTCTGTGATTACTATCTGCAAGGTGCTGCACAGCTGGGCTATCCGCTGAATGACGACTTCAACGGCTCGCACTTTGAAGGCGCTGGCATCTACGAGGCCAATATCCGTAACGGGCAGCGTGATTCCAGTAATACGGCTTATCTGAAACCCGCCTTGCAACGGCCCAATTTGCAGATCGAGCATTTTTGCACCGCCGAAAAACTGCTGTTCGATGCGCAGAAACGGGTCACTGCCGTCCAGGTACACCAGGGAGAGCACAGCAAAACCTTTCGCGCCAGACGGGAAGTGATTCTGGCCGCCGGGGCCGTTGATTCGCCCAAGTTACTGCAATTATCCGGCATCGCCGACCAGGCATTGCTGGCCAAACACCACATTCCGGTGCTGCAGCACGCACCGGCAGTAGGC
Source organism: Gammaproteobacteria bacterium (assembly GCA_041396125.1). Lineage (GTDB taxonomy): Bacteria > Pseudomonadota > Gammaproteobacteria > Competibacterales > Competibacteraceae > JAWKZG01. Next base: position 60,281 of record JAWKZG010000023.1, read on the forward strand.
CGGAATCTGCAGGATCACCTGTGTGCAAGTTATTATTACCGGGCGAACATCAGAACCCTGAATGATGACTTCCGGTCACTGTGGGGTCTGCTCAGGGCGGGTTTACAGTATATCCTGCGCCGGCGCGGCCCACTGGCTTTGAGCGTGAACCAGGCAGGCGGTTTTTTTAAGGGCGACGGGAACGAAGCACAACCCAATATTCAGCTGTATTTCAATCCGATGTCGTACCAGATTCCGAAAACAGGCAAAGTCAAACTGAAACCCGAGCCTTATTCCGGTTTTCTGCTGGCCTTTAACCCCTGTCGTCCCAGCAGCACGGGGCAAATCGAACTGGCTTCAGCCGATCCGCGCGCCGCCGCTCTGATCAGGCCGAATTACCTGGCGACGGATCGCGATATCCGGGAAGTGCTACAGGGCAGCAGGCTGATTCGCAAACTGATGCAGGCACCCGCCTTGCAGAACATCACTGCAGCGGAAGTTCTGCCGGGCATACAGGTGGATGACGACGCCGGCATGCTGCAATACTTTCGCGACAACTGCGGCTCGATCTACCACCTTTGCGGTACCTGCCGCATGGGGCCGGACCCTCACAGTGCCGTAGTTGACAGCCGTTTACGGGTACATGATGTACACGGCTTGCGGGTAGTGGATGCCTCGATTTTCCCTAACATTACCTCCGGCAATATTAATGCACCGGTCATGATGGTGGCGGAAAAAGGCGCAGACATGATTCTGCAGGATAATCACCGCTAATATTTTCAGAATCGAAATTCTCAGGGTCGAAAAAAAACCTCCTGAACGGAGGTTTTTTAAAATCCGCAGTTAATAAACTGCGGATAAACAGGGCTGGATTATTTCAGATAACCGACATCGCCCCATTTGGCGTACTCTGCCCGAAAAGCGGTATAGGCATCGTAGATACGCTTGAAGTTTTCATCCTTGGCAGCTTCTTCTGCAGCGGTTTCATCCCAGGCCTGACGGAATGCTTCGATGAATTCCGGCGGCCATTTATGGATGGTTACGCCTTTGCTTTCATGGAAAGCAACTGCGGCACCCTGGGCTGCTTCGGCCTGCGCCATGCTCCACACATTGGCTTCACCGCAGGCTATTTCCAGGATTTTCTGGTTGGCCGGTGACAGCGCATTCCATTTATCCATATTGACGATGATTTCGAGGGTGGAAGCCTGCTGGTGCCAGCCGGGGAAGTAATTGTGCTTGGCGATCTGGTAAAAACCGAGGTTTTTATCCAGACTGGGGTAGGAAAATTCCGTGGCGTCAATGGAACCCAGCTCCAGGGCGGGGTAAATATCGCCAGGGCTGAGCAATTGGGTTGATACGCCAAGCTTTTGCATGGCTTTGCCACCCAGACCATAAAAGCGCATCTTCAGGCCTTTCAGATCATCCAGCGTGTTGATCTCTTTGCGAAACCAACCGGAGGACTCGGCCACCACAATACCGCAGAGCATACCCTTGACGTTGTACTTGGCGTATTCTTCTGCGTACAACTTGGCACCACTGCCAGCGACCATCCAGGCAAGATATTCATTGACGCCAGGGCCGAAAGGCACGGAACCAAAAAACGTGACATGCGGTAATTTACCGGCATGAAAACCCGCCGAGGTATAGGAAGCATCCACTGAACCGACCGAGACAGCGTCAAAAACCCCCAGCGCAGGTACCAGCGCGTTCGGCTCGTAAAATTTGATATCGAATTTGCCATCCGACATGGTCTTGACATTATCCAGCACGCGGACAATGTTTTGCCCCAGTTCGGCCAGGGTGCTGGCGTAGGAACTTGCCAGTTTCCAACGCACCCGTTCTTGCGCCTGGGCTTGTCCCAAAGTCATCATAAAACCGCCAGCCAGACCGACCAGCAACGCTTTTTTAATATAGCTATTTAGTTGCATAAACTCCTCACAGGATATCCAGGATTAACCCAAAAATTTATTGTAATGCTGTCAGCCCCGCCCATCTGCCGAACGAGACCTGCTTTTACTATAGAACAGTTTGCTGCAATTGCCAGAATATTCAGCCACCGGAGCGGCCCGAATTACTCGCGCTCGGCAATTAATTGCTCCAGCTCACGGATCTTGGTCTGTATTTCAGCCAGTTCATCCAGTTTGTGCTGTTCACGCTCGCGCAGGGTCGCCAGATATTTTTCCGGATTGCGATGCAAGATCCGTTCAATCAGATTAAATAATAAGGCCAGACGTTGCGCCCGCAGCAATAAACCGCGCAAGCGGTAAGCCCGTGCCAGTTTGCCGGCTTTGGCCAGCCGCAGCATGCGAAACAGCCGTAGCGAGCGCAAAAAGCCCACTAATGGCAGCACAATAATAACAATATTGATCCAGTTTTTTTTGCAATAATCCAGCTTCTTGCGTGCGACCGAAAACAGGACGATGAACTCGGCCGCAAATGCCGTCCAGATCAGCGCTGTTGTATGGTGCAAGGCCAGTGCCAATGCCTGCGATTGCTCGAGTTGCTTGGTCATCAGCAGCTCGACCGCCATTACCGGCAAAATCAACAGGGTAATGACCAGCATGGGCAGCGTGAACTTGAACTCCAGCCGCGTAAACAGATCATGCGTGCAAACCTGCCAGCCCAGCCGTGGCAGCCAGATCCGGTCTGCCGGCCAGGCCGGACTGATGGTCATGCGCGCAGGCGGTATCAGACAAATCAGCAAACAGCGCAAACCCGCCGCTTTCAAGCTATCCCGCGCCTGCGCCAGACTGCTGATGGCTTCCAGGGCAATCGCACCCCATAATGCCAGGAGAATACCGGTCAGCCAGGGGTTGGCCAGATAGTCTTCGCTGATATGATCAGAAATGCCACCATGCGGCAGCACCTGTGCAACTGTGACTAAAAACAGGCTGCCAAACCAGAATCCTGCCTCGGCCCGCCAGCTTGTCGCCTGCTGTTCTATAATCAAATTTTCATCCATTTAACTGGCTGCTTCAGCACTCCGATAAACTGCCAGCGCCGCATCTACGCCCTCGCCTGGCGGCGCCCGGTAGCCCTGCTGACGCAGAACGGTTTCCAGTGCGTTCAGACAGATCAGTACATTTTCTTTGCGACAGGCATAACCCATCGTGCCGATACGCCAGATCTTGCCGTGCAGCGGGCCAAACGAGGTGCCGATTTCAATGCCGAAATCGTTTAACAGACTGTGCCGCACGGCTTCCCCCTGCACATTCGACGGAATGACAACGCCCGTAACATTCGGCATTTTATAGCGCTGATCACCGAACAGACTTAGTCCCATCGCCTGCAGACCGGCACTTAAAGCCCTGCTAGCCAGCGCATGCCGTGCAAAGACCTGGTGCAGACCTTCCTGCAGCACGATGCGGGCGCATTCACGGGCGGCATACAGCATGGTGGTCGCTTCGGTGTGATGATTAAGCCGTTTATCACTCCAGTAATCCATCAGCATGGCCAGATCGAAATAATTGGAATGTACCCGACGGCCCGGCCCCGGCGTAAATCCGGGCGGCTGGATACCCTGTTCGATATGCTTGCGTCGCAGCACTTCGGTTTCGACCCGCTCATTGAACGTGACCGGCGCACTACCGGACGGTCCGCTCAGACATTTCTGCAGACCGGCACTGCAGGCATCGATCTGCCAGGCATCGATGGGCAGATCCATGCCGACAATCGACGCGGTCGCATCGACATACAACAAGGCATCGTACTGACGGCAAATAGCCCCCAGTTCAGCCAGCGGTTGCGCCATAGTGGTCGAGGTATCACCCTGACACACCGCAACCAGCTTGGGCCGGTGCTGCTTGATCGCCTGTTCGATCTGCTGTGGCTCGAAGACCGTCCCCCACTCGGTTTCCAGGGTGACAACCTGCGCGCCGCAGCGTCCGGCGATTTCGGTTTTAAGATGGCCAAAACGGCCAAAAATCGGTACCAGAACCGTATCGCCCGGCTCAATCAATGAGACCAGTACCGCTTCGATAGCGGAACGCGCGGTGCCGTCGATCAGGAAGGTCCAGCGGTTATCCGTCTGGAAAATCTGCCGGTACAGCACCATGGTTTCGTTCATGTAGGCGGTAAAAGCGGGGTCGAACTGCCCCAGCAGCTGCGCCGACATGGCGCGCAGCACACGCGGGTCAGCCGTTATCGGCCCAGGCCCCATCAACAGTCGTGGTGGTGGATTAAGTTCGTCGAAAATTTGCGTTTGATCAGTCATAATTAATTATGTTCAGGTTCGGGTCCGGATCGCCAATAAGGTGCCGGCATGTGGTTTGAAAAATGCCTCACAGGGCTTGAGCATGCCTCTTAATCCTGCACTATGCTCACCCAAAGGAGCTACCGCAGGCATTATTCTGTTTTCCGGCAGCCAGGTACGGGCATGCATTATGGCATTCTAAAATCGCCGGGACAGACGCTCATAACAAACGCTGCGGCTTATTAAAAACCAAGCAGGATACGGTTACAACCACGTTCATGAACTCCTCCCCTGTCCGCCGGTCAATCCGGCTGTGCGGCAGCCAGGCCGCGCAAGCGCTCGTGCCCGGTGCCTGTCTGACCAGTCTGGCGGTTTTTCGGCATAGTTGTTATCTGCAAACGCCTGATCAGTCTATCGTCTGCCTGCTGGACGACTTGAACGTGCCAGGACCGCTGCATGTGCTGTGCCGCCTGCCCGGCAATTTCGACTGGACTGCGCACCTTCAGCCGGGTCAGCAGGGCGTCGTGAGTGACACCGGCATCCTGCTGAATAAATTATTCTTTTTTTATTCTCAATCGACTTCCATCTGGCAGCCGCCCCGCCTGGCCACACCCGATCCAGACACCGTGCAAACCGCTCTGAGGTGTTTGCAGACGTATCTGGCAGCAGGCCGGCCCCCTGCTGAGCAGGCAGCGCAGGAATCCGGTCTGGGTGTTTTTATTTTGCCGCTGTTACGCGGGACACTGGCTGAATTTATCCCGACCACCCCGGTGGCTGCGGCTGCCACTGGTGGCATTCAGGCCCTGCACGCCTGGCTTTATGCCGACGCAAGGCCCGACTGGGTCGCACCCGACTGGGTCGCACCCGACAGCGTCATCCGTCTGCTCGGGCTAGGGCCAGGGCTAACCCCCAGCGGCGATGATTTTCTGGTCGGCTTATGGGTGAGCCTGCACGCACTAGGCTGGCATACCGCAGCCAACCGGCTGGCCGCGCAGATCATACCGCTGGCCGGCAATTACACTAATCTTATCAGTCTGGCGCATCTGCGCTGCGCCGCTCAGGGCCAGGCCGCCGCCCCGCTACACTGCTTGCTGCAGGTTTTATACACGGCACCTGCGGCAATGCCCGAGGCGGTAGCAGCGCTCACTGCTGTCGGCCACAGTTCGGGCTGGGACAGCCTGGCAGGTATTGTGCTGGCCACTATGGCTTATACCCACAACCCGCAGCACTAACCGGATAGTGCATTGGGCAGCCAGGTGGCAAGCCCCGGCAACAGCACCAGCAGGCCCAGCATGATTAACTGCAGCAGCACAAACGGAATGATGCCCTGGTAAATTTGCCAGGTGCTGATATCGGATGGCGCAACACTGCGCAAATAAAACAAGGCATACCCCAGTGGCGGGGTCAGAAACGACGTCTGCAGATTGATGGCAAACATTACGCCGAGCCAGACCGGATTAAAGTCCATCTGCAACAAAACCGGTGCCACCAGCGGAACCAGCACATAAATAATTTCGATCACATCCAGAAAGAAACCCAGCACAAACATCAGTACCATGACCATGATCATCGCACTGAAAGCCCCGCCCGACGCAGGCTCAAGCAAGCGATGTACTAATTCATCGCCACCAAAACCACGTAACACCACCGAGAATAAACTGGCACCGATAATAATGGCGAACACCATCGCGCTGAACCGGCTGGTGCTTTCCATGACAGGCCGCAGCAGTCCCGCACGGTGCACCTGCCACAGACTGACCCATAACCCCCAGAGAATCCCTGCGCAGCACAATCCGGCCAGCACCAGCGCGGTCTGATCTGCGGTAGTGCCCGTCGTGCGATCCAGCCGCAGATCGAACAGCAGCGTCAACAGCAGCACACCAAGCAAACACAGTGCGGCTGTATAGACAGGCAGGCAGCGATAGTGCTGTAAACGCAGCCCGGCCAGCAGGATCGCACCGATTGCACCCACTGCGGCAGCCTCGGTAGGGGTGGCAATGCCGGCCAGAATTGATCCCAGCACAGCAATCATGAGCAGTAGCGGCGCCAATAAGGCCGCCAGTAATTGTCTGAGCCAGCGCTCGGGCAGAGCCGACGGTGAGGCGTTTTTCCTGGACGGTGCAGCGGGTGCCAGCGCCGGTTTCAGGCAGGCGATGCCCACCTGATAGGTGCAGTACAGTCCAACCAGTAGCAGCCCCGGCAACAGCGCCCCGGCGAACAGATCGCTGACAGTTACCGGCTCGGGTGTAAATTACCCAGTTGTCGCTGTGCGTCCTGATAGGCATTCGCCATCTGATCGCCCAGAATAACCAGCACGATAGAGGGCGGGATGATTTGTCCCAGTGTCCCGGCAGCAGCAATGGAGCCGCAGGCCAGCGCAGGCTGATAACCGTGCCGCAGCATCACGGGCAGGCTCAGCAGTCCCATGGTCACGACGGTTGCGCCGACGATACCGGTACTGGCTGCCAGCAACGCGCCGACCAGCGTCACCGCCAGGCCCAGTCCACCGGGCAGACGGCCGAACAGACGACTCATACTTTCGAGCAGCTCTTCGGCAATCCTGGAGCGCTCCAGCAGTACCCCCATGAACACGAATAAAGGGATCGCAACCAGTACAGCATTGGTCATAATCCCGTAGATTCGATTGGGTATAAAGCCCAGAAAACCGGCATCGAACGCGCCCAGCACAGTGCCGATAGCAGCGAAAATAATCGCTACACCGCCCAGCGTAAACGCGACCGGAAAACCCAGCAAGGTCAGCAGGCAAAGTGTAGCAATCATGGCCAGTGCCAGGATCTCAGCCAGCGACATCAGCAAGCCTGCCGGTAGCAGATACGAGAAAGCCGAAGAAACACCATCAGGTGGTCTCCCGCAGCGTTATATACGCACGCAATGCCAGCGCAATCCCCTGCAAACCCAGCACAGCCACAAAAAACAGCAGCATGGATTTGAGCAGAAACACAGCCGGAATACCGAGGCTGCCTTGCGGCGAACCTTCCAGTACCCGCCAGGACTGGGCCAGGTAAGGCCAGGCCAGCCAGCCGATCAGCACGCACATCGGCAGTAACAGGATCAGCGCGCCAAACAGATCAACCCAGGCTCTGCGCCGAGGTGTTGCCGAGGCGTAAAAAACATCGCAACGGACATGGCTGTTATGCAGCAGGGCATAGCCCGCAGCACTCAGAAACAGTATTGCGTGTAGATAAATAACCGCTTCCTGCAGCACCACCCAGCCCAGGCCGAAAACGTAGCGCAGCAGCACGATCAGAAACTGCAGCAATACCAGCCCCAAAACCAGCCAGGACACAATTCGTCCGATCCGCTCATTGAGTTGATCGAGCTGACTGACGAAGACCGCTAAACGCTGCATGGCGTTGCCTGTGTCTGCTGAACAGGCTGGAGGTTAGCCCGACGTGTACGCATATCGGCCCTGTTAATACCCGGTCACGGTCCGACCGATCCCCGACTGACACAGCTGCTGCCTGTGCAGGCAGCAGCTGTGCTGTTCTCGCCTGATTCGGCTTAGAAGTTCAGGGAGATATCCCGATGAGCCGCTGTGCAACTGACGATTTCCAGGGCTTTCTCACGCGGCAGTTGCGGCTGCTGGCGCAGGCCTATGTTGTTACGGATAGTCGCTTCATAGGTCTGCAAACCGACCAGCAAGTCCGCTTTCGCCTGCTCGCGCCAGGCCAGTTCCTGCTGATACACCTGCAAGGCTTCATCCAGTGATTCCAGCGCCTTGGCCTTATCCGGCGTTTTATTGCGCAAGGCACGCCGGGCATCATTGATCGGCGAACGAATATCACCGGCCCCTTCTAACCTCGCGTACAGCAGCCGAGAGCGCAGTGACAGGTTCGACGCTGTCCTCCGGTTCGGCTTCTGCAACATGCTGGCGCAGCTGCTCCAGATCGCCCTGCAAAGCCGCCAGCTTGTCAGTATCGGCAATGATGGTCAGCAACTCACGGATAGGCGTATAGGCATCATCGACGTTACGCCGGTAGGTCTGACGCACTTTTGCCTCAGCTTTTTGCAGCGCCTGGAAGGTCTTGCGCTGCTCTTCCCAGGCGTCAGGAATTTCCGCCTGCAGCGCGGCATGCTTGCTTTCCAGAGCCGCTATCTGCGCTGCCAGAGCGTCTCTTTTGGCTGTGCTTGTGTCAGCTTCCAGACGGCTCTGGCGGGTACGCAGCTCATCCAATTCCGACTCGATCTGGCGTTGTTGCCGCTCAATCGCACGCACCTTTGGTATGCAAAGGCCGATAATCAGCCTGGGCGGCTATTACAATCGCTTCGGCCTGACGGATCTCACCCAGCAAATCGAACGTTCGGTCTGCTTTATCGAGCGCGCCCTCAACATCTTTGCGCAATCCGGCTGGCACATAACTCATATCCAGCTGCCGGGCGCGTGCAATAGCATCACGCAGTTCGGACTCCCGCGTTACGTACTCGCGCAGCAGGTTTTCTTCCAGGCAGAACTGCAGGCGTGGATTGAGGGGTGGTGGTGCCGTATCCGAGGTGAGCGAGATACGGGTCGGGACGTAGTTCACCAGTTTCGGGTAATTAGCCACGATCACCAAAGCCAGCAATTGCAAAATGATGAAAGGAATCACACCCCGGTACATCTCCAGGGTTTTGACCGCTGCCGAGGCGACCCCGCGCAAATAGAACAAGGCAAACCCGAAAGGTGGTAGGTCAGGAACGAGGTCTGGATATTCAGGCCAATCATGACGCCCAGCCAGACCGCCGTGACATTGGCGGACGGGTCGGCCAGTAAAATCGGCGCGACAATGGGCACAACCACTACCGCAATCTCGATAAAGTCCAGGGAAAAACCCGAGCAGAAAAATTACCACCATGACCATAATGAATTGGCCCCAGAAACCGCCGGGTAGCGAGGTCAGAAAATGTCGCACCAGCTCTTCGCCGCCAAACGCGCGGAAACGCGGCAGTGAGCATGGCAGCACCCAGCAGAATGATGAACACCAGCGAGGTTGTTTTCGCAGTCTCCACCATAACGCTTCGCAGCGTGTCGCCAACCCGGAAAACCCGCCAGCCGCTCCACAGTACCGACACCACAAAAATGCCGGTGGCGATTCCGGCCAATGTCAGTGCCAGTGCATCCTGCTCGGAACTGATATTTTTGACATTGACCGGCGCAACCTGGGCGATAACGATCAGCATAAACACGGACACTACCGCCAGAAAAGCAGGTCGGTACATGCCACGCTGCCCCTCACACAAGCGATAGCCCGCCATAATAGTAGCGCCGACCGCCCCGATCGCACCGGCCTGATTAACGGTTGCAATACCGGCAATAATCGAACCCAGCACGACAAAAATCAGGGTTAGCGGTGGTACCAGAGTCCCCAATACTTTGAGAAAGAACGAGCGGTCATACAGCCCGTCATAATGTACTGCGGGCGCCATTTTAGGGCGTATCAGGGCAATCAGCAGGACATACAGCATGTACAGGATCACCAGTACCAGACCCGGCACGAAAGCCCCCATGAACATGTCCCCGGCGCTGGTTGAAATGACATCAAACTCGGAGGGCATGGTCAGCTCGCCGGTCGATTCCTTGTATAACAGTTTGCGCGCAGAGCTGGCCTGGTCAGTCGCACTGGCAAGCTGGTCGGCCAGGATGATCAATACGATCGACGGCGGGATAATCTGCCCTAGCGTCCCTGACGCCGCGATAGTGCCCGTTGCCAGGGAGTTGGAGTAATTATTGCGCATCATGGCGGGCAGTGAGATCAACCCCATCGCCACCACCGTGGCACCAACAATACCAGTTGTTGCTGCCAGCAAAGCCCCTACAAACACGACCGATATACCCAGGCCACCCGGTATCGGTCCGAACAGCTGTGCCATGGTGATGAGCAGATCTTCCGCGATCTTGGAACGCTGCAACATAATGCCCATGAACACAAATAACGGGATCGCTATCAGAGTGTCTCGTTCGACTTCCCAATAAATACCGCGAAAGTTGGTCACCCCTGCGCTTAGCCACTGTACCGGGCTGCCCTGGGCAAAATATGCACTGGCGTCACCAACCACCAGGTAACCGACAAAAGCTGCGGTACCAATCGTCAGAATCGCTGCACCCGGCAATGCGAAAGCAACCGGATAACCAGAACCCAATGCCGCGGCCATCACGCCGACCAGCATGATAAGGAATACTATTTCCATAATGATGCTACCTGCTTAAGCGACGGTTTCGGAGTGAATGCTGGACTGTCGCTTGCCGGGCAAGTTGCAGTAATCAGCGATACTTTCAAGAAAATTAGCAACGAACTGAATCGCCATCGTGACAGCAAAAACGCCTAACATCGCTGCCATCAGGTACTTGACATACATGCCAAAGCCTTGCTGTGTGATCTCCAGCGCCAGAATCGGGCTGGTAATGATGCTGGTGGACTGTCCCATGCCCAGCAGCAGCACGGTCCAGCACAGCGGCAAGCCCAAGAACAAAGCGCCAATAGCATTCACTACCCCCCGGGTGCGTTCGGAAAAACCGTGATACAGGACATCAACCCGTACATGCCCATCTTCAAGCAAGGTATAGGCACTCGAAAACAGGAACAGGCCGGCGTACCAGAACCGTACCAGATCACCCATAAACGCTTGTTCATAGGAAAAAACAAACCGTGAAATGACAATTTGCAATTCAGCCACCACGACCAGTAAAGCCAGCCAGGTAAATCCCAACGTCCGGGTCACAGCGGCCAGCACCAGTGACAGAATAATCAAAGGCAGCTGCACATAAGGTCCGCGATACCGGCTGCGGCTTAAATCCTGCGCCATGGCATCACCGACAACATCCACCAGTAATTCCTCTACCCGTAAAAACGAAATCACTGCATCCGTCAAGCCTATGAGCAACACAGCCCAAAAGGCAAAACGCGTGATATAGGAAGCAATTGCGGTAATCGCCAGGCTGTCGTCGCGCAAATTGCGACCGGCGGTAGCCCGCACATACCACAGCGGTAGGATAAGACCCAGTGCATACAGTAAAACCTGCAGCCAGCTGGCTACTGTGCTATCCGAGCTGAAAGCGGTGGTGGCACCGGGCCAGCCGCGCCAAAAGTTAAGATAGACATTAAGCAGGAAGATAAACAGTATTGCCACGTTACTCCAGGCAATAAAACGACATACCAACAGACTGAAGCGGGATGAATCTGTGGTATAGGGAAGCTCGAGAGATGCAGTGCTCATAAGAAAGCGGAATTCCTAGCAACAAAAAACGCGGGAAAAGGCCAGAGCCTTATCCCGCTTGTTAGAAGTAAAAAACGCTTGTTGAGCTAAAACTTAAAGGCCCAGCACTCGGTTACGCTTGAGAGAATACCCGATATCCGCCAGTTTCAGATACTTGGCCACGCTGTCGCGCGAAGTCTCAAAACTTTCATAGATACGGTTGGACAGGTCGCTGTGCTGGCGTACTTCGTCATACACCTCGGCGGCCGCTTCGGCCCAGCTCTCGTAGATTTCATCGCTGAACTCACGCACTTGCACGCCTTGCTCATCGATCAGTTTTTGCAGATAAACACCATTATTGGCATTTACTTCCGCCATCATCAGGTGGGCTTCCTGCTCACATAGCGCTTGCAGCAGCAGTTGATCCGACTTGGGCAACTCGCTCCACCATTTCTTGTTGATGCCAAACGAGGTGAAACCGCCCGGCTCATGCATACCGGGATAGTAATAGTATTTGGCCGCTTCATAGAACTTCATGAAGTAATCATTCCAGGGGCCAACCCACTCGGTGGCATCGATAGCACCGGAAACCAGGTTTTCGTAGATCTGTCCGCCCGGCAGGGACACCGGCGAGACCCCCACTTTGGCCAGCACATCACCACCCAGGCCGGGGATACGCATTTTCAGGCCTTTGAGATCATCGACAGTTTCGATTTCCTTGCGAAACCAGCCGCCCATCTGCACCCCGGTATTGCCGCAGGGCAGACACTTGAGACCAAAGCCGTCTGCCAGCTCGTCCCATAACTGCTGGCCACCCATTGACAGAATCCAGGCCCCCATTTCCGAGTAGGTCATGCCGAACGGCACCGAGGTAAAGAAAGCCCAGCCCGGATGTTTGCCCTTCCAGTAATAGTCGGCCCCGGTATAAGCCTGGGCGTTGCCGGAAGCCACTTCGTCGAATACATCGAAGCCGCCAACCCGTTCGCCTGCCGCAAAATACTGGGTTGTGATGCGCCCATCTGTGGCATCGGTAATACGCTGCGCCAGGCGCTGGGCACTGGTACCGAGACCAGGGAAATCGCGCGGCCAGGTGGAAACGATAACCATCTCTTTACGGCTTTGTGCAATCGCGGGAGCGGCAACCGTGCTTGCGGCAACAGTGGCACCAGCAGCAACACCAGCTTTGCTGATAAACGAACGACGTTTCATTACATTCTCCTCAATTTATGATTAGTGATTAGACAAGTTGCGAGAATTCGCCAACAAGCGCGACCAACGGGTAACCCGCTCTCAACGAAATTTATACAATTGTTCTGTTCTTGTACACTAGCGTACTTCTACTGTAATTCTATAGCGAATTACGAATAATTCAGTATAAGTCAAACTCAACGATCCGCAAAAATTATGTTATTGACGCACCAATCCAGCCGCGGCATGGTCGTGGCACCCCACCATCTGGCAGCTCAAGCCGGTCTTGCCGTGCTGCGCGAAGGCGGCAACGCAATTGAAGCAATGATCGCTGCAGCAGCGACCATCGCGGTAGTTTATCCACATATGAACGGTTTGGGTGGTGATAATTTCTGGTTGATTCACAGCCCGGACGGGCCACCGGTTGCACTGGATGCCTGCGGTCCGGCAGCAGCACAAGCCTCTGCCGCGTTTTATCACCAACACGGCCTGGACGCCATTCCCGCCCGGGGTCCGCTGGCGGCGCTGACCGTGGCAGGCGCGGTAGCAGGCTGGCAGCAGGCGCACCAGCTGAGCACCCGCTGGGGGGGGCGGCTGCCACTGACACGGTTGCTGGAAGATGCCTTGCATTACGCCCGACATGGCGCACCGGTAACCCTGTCACAGCAGCACAATACGCTCGCCAAGCAGCAGGAAATGGAGGCTGCTCCCGGCTTTGCCGAGTTGTATCTGGCTCAGAGTGAGGCGGGTTCCCTGTTTCAAAACCCGCGGCTGGCAGACACCTTGCAGCAGCTGATCGATGCCGGACTGGATGATTTTTACCGGGGCGATCTGGCACGCAGCCTGGCCGCCGACCTGGAACACGTTGGTAGTCCACTGCGTTTGGCTGACCTGGAACGCTATCAGGCGCAGCAGGTAAACGCGCTGGCGCTCGAAATCAGCCAGGGCACGCTGTACAACCTGCCGCCGCCTACCCAGGGACTGGCTTCGCTGATGATTCTGGGTCTGTTCGACCGGCTCGCCTGCAGCGAAGCCGACAGCTTTGAGTATGTGCACGGTCTGGTCGAGGCGACCAAACAGGCGTTCCGGGTTCGCGACCGCTACGTTACCGATCCGGCCTATCTGCAAATCGAACCCACGGATTTTCTTAAAACCGATCGACTTGACAGCCTCGCAGCCCGAATCGACCCGCAACGTGCAGCACCCTGGCCACATCCTGCCGGTGCCGGCGATACCGTCTGGCTGGGCGCGATTGATGGACAGGGTCGGGCGGTCAGCTTTATTCAAAGCCTGTACTGGGAGTTCGGTTCTGGGGTTGTGCTGCCCAGCAGTGGCATCACCTGGCAAAATCGCGGCACCAGTTTCAGCCTTGATCCAACGGCCAGCAATCCGCTGATGCCAGGCCGCAAACCGTTCCATACCATTCAGCCAGCGCTGGCACAGCTGAAAGACGGACGGGTGATGCCTTACGGCACGATGGGAGGCGAAGGCCAGCCGCAAACCCAGGCCATTCTGCTGACCCGTTATGCCCGCTACCAGCAATCCCTGCAACAGGCCGTGACTGGCCCGCGCTGGCTGTTAGGCCGAACCTGGGGCTCGATGACCACCAACCTGCGGATCGAAAATCGCTTTGATCCGGCGGTTATCGAAGCGCTGCGCAACGCCGGTCACGATGTTGAGGTCATTGGCGCTTTTGACGAAGTCATGGGGCATGCCGGCGCACTGGTCTGGCATCCGAACGGCATGATCGAAGGTGCCGCCGATCCGCGTAGCGATGGTGCAGCGGCCGGTTTTTAGCCAGTAGTTTCGAGGCGATCTGCAGAATCCAAACGGGCCGTTAAGCCACCGTAATCACAGCGGTGGCCTCGCCCAGACCATCCAGTGCAATCCTGACCCGGCTGCCAGCGTCCAGCCATTGGGTTTGCACTACACTGCCCAATAGCACAAAGCTGCCTGCTGGCAGGGTACGATCCAGTTCGGCGTAACGATTCGCCAGCCAGGCCAGCGCCGCCAGCGGATGCCCCAGAATGTCCGCGCCATGGCCCCTGCCACGCAGTTCATCGTTGACCCACAGCTGACCGCATACAGCCGCCAGATCCAGTTCCTGCCAATCGGTTTGCGCTACGCCCAGTACACAACCGGCATTAAAAAAATCATCAGCGATCAGCAAGGGTGCGCTCAGTTGGGAATAGTCAGTGTAGCGATCCGCGACGACTTCAATGGCGGCATGGCAGCTGGCAATTGCGCCGCGAACGCTCTGTGGATCATGCGGTGCAGTAGCTGGCCCAAGCGCCTGACCAAGCGTGACGGCAATTTCACACTCGACGCCCAGTCGGCCGTTTGGCAGATCCGCAAACTCGCCGCTGCCCCGCGCCACTGTGGCTGACATCACAGCTCCGGCACAGGGGTGATCGATATTGAGATACTGCTGCATGACGGGCGTGGTACAGCCGATTTTATAACCTGCCACGATACCCTGGCCGGCACTGCTCAAGCGGGTATGTAACAAATCCTGAATACGATAGGCGGCTGTTTCATCGAGCTCCGCACTGCCTGGCAAAGCATCGATCAAGCGCCCGTCCAGCCGCCGCCGCCCCAATTCATCCGCCAACTGCAGTAAATTCTGTAGGTATGGGTCAATCATGCCACTCTCCGAAATCTGGAATACATTTTATTCTGACGGCAGCACCGCTGATACATAACACAACCAGGTTTGCGACAACCGGCCAAGCCTTAAGCGCTGTTTGGTTCCGGTTTGCCCATGCTGCTGCTACACCTTGACTGGATTTCCGCCAACGCGGGAATGACAGGCTGCGCATAGCAGTGACAGCTGTCAACGATACGAGACTATGCGTTTATTGCAGGAGAGACAAGGCCGGTTTTACAGCGGGCTGTCGCGGAGTAGCACCGATTTGATGGAGGTAAGCCTGGATGAAACAGAGCTGGGCGAGACAGACCGGATGCTGGATAAAAAAAACCACCTGTCCCCTATCGGGCTGTAGAGGTTGCCCTGTGAGAAGGAATCAGGTGGTGCGCCTAAAATTTACATTCTGTAACAATCTGTCACATAACTTAACAAATAAATTCGTGTTTGCATAGGGGTAACTTGCAAAATTTGTAATATTTTCTTATTTTCGCCGTTTTTCTACCACAATACCCTTTTCTATCAATGCTTTAAGTTCTTCATCCGTAAACCCGTGCTGTTCCAGCACCACCTGATAGTGTTCGCTGAACTGGGGTGGCAGTGAATTAATCTGCCCCGGCGTACGGGAAAATTTGATGGGCGTACCGACACAACGGTACCAGTCTTTCTCCACCGCCATATCCCGGTGCCGGGTATGTTCGGCATGCATGGCCTGCGCTGTATCGAGTATCGGACCGGCTGGTATTCCGCCATCCAGCAGACGTTGGCAAACCTCCTCGCCATCCAGTTTGACCAGTACCGATTCCAGCTCGGCGGTCAGTTCCTGTCGATTCGTAGTGCGATCACGATTGTCGGCAAAGCGGGGATCAGCGGCCAGATCGGGCCGTTCCAGTAATGTGCATACACGCTGGAATGCGCGGTTGTTGCCAGCACCAATAAAGATATCCACGGTGCGGGTACGAAAACGGTCATACGGACTGATATTGGGATGGGCATTACCGGTCAGACCCGGCACCTTGCCGGACAGATAGTAATTGATGACATGCGGATGCATCAGCGCGAGCGCACAGTCGTACAAAGTCATGTCAATATACTGCCCCTGGCCGGAATGCTGGCGTTCCAGCAGCGCCATCAGCACCGCCACAGCGGCATACAGGCCGGTGCCCATATCCACCATCGGGATGCCAACGCGGGTGGGCCCGGCAGCAGGATCGCCATTGACGCTGAACCAGCCGGCCATCGCCTGAATGATCGCATCATAGCCGGGAAAACCACCCAGCGGTCCGGTACTGCCGTAGCCACTGATCCGGCAATGGATCAAACGTGGAAAGCGGGGCTGCAAAACGTCCTGATAACCCAGTCCCCAGCGTTCCATTGTGCCGGGTTTAAGATTTTCGATCAGTACATCGGCCTCTTCCAGCAGGCGGAATAAAACTTCGACCCCGCCCGGTTGTGTCAGATCCAGACCGATAGAACGCTTGTTGCGATTCAGACCAATGAAATAAGAGGCATTATTATCATGGAAAGGTGGTCCCCAATCGCGCACTTCATCGCCTTGCGGCGGTTCGACCTTGATGACATCGGCACCGTGGTCGGCGAATATCTGGGTGCAGTAAGGCCCTCCCAGAACGCGCGTCAAATCGACAACTTTTACGCCTTGTAAGGCCCCGAAACCGGGGCTGGTATTGGTATTCTCTGCTTGCATATATCTGCTCTCATCGGGTTTGGCAAGGGTTCCCACGCGCAGGAATGGCGGGGCACGATGGGCAGATTTTAGGCGAAAAAAGATCACCAGTATCAGCGTTGTTCCATTTTGCCTGCGCCGGGTCTACTTTCTGCCCCAGCATCCTGAGCCGCTGCAGCATGCTCTGCCAGTTGCGCCAGCGGCGGAGCTTGCAGCTCCGGCAAGGGGAAAATCAACGGGATATCATTGGGCAAAACGACAGCCTGCACATTGGGTGATAAACGCTCAATATAGCGATAGGCCAGCAGATTGGGGCGGTTCTGCAAAGCTTCCGCGACCAGATTCAGCGCCTGTTTTTCAGCCTCAGCCTGAATCAGGCGAGCGGCAGCGGCTGCCTCAGCCTTGATGCGCACAGCGTTGGCTTCGGCCTGGGCGATAAGCTGTATGCGGCGTGCTTCACCCTGCGCCAGATTGACGATCTGTTTCGCCTCGTGTTCTTTCATTTTTTCGCCCTGCAACGCAACTTGCTTGCGTTCGACTGAGGACGCATATTCCGGGGTAAACGCAATATTGCGCAGCAAAACCTCTTTGACAATCAGCCCGTTGTCCCGGGCTATCGCTTTCAGCGACTGATCCAATTCTTGTTCGAGTTCGGTGCGCTGATTGCTATTGACCTCATCAACCGTGTACTTGGAAACTTCCCGGCGCAGGATAGCGCGCACATTGGGACGCAGCAGTTCGTCTTTGAAGCGGTTCTGCCAAAGCACGTGCAAACCCACCACTTTGGCCGGATCAATGCGGTAAATGATTGACACATCCATAGTGACCTGCTGACTGTCCAGAGTCCTCGTCACGATGGCATCAGCCACCGGAGTCTCGTTCTCGAACGGTCGGCTGGCCATGGTATAAGTCTGCCAGTAGATCGGATAAATCACGGCTTTTTCAGCCATCGGCCAGACCCAGTGCAGACCCGCCTGCAAAGGTTCCGGTCGGATACCCTGGGTAGGCTGCAACAAAGACACCACCACCGCAACCTGATAGGGATACACGAACACCAGGCTCTGTTTGACCAGTGTCAGGCCCAGCACCAGAATAAACGGCAGAATTATCCGCGCCGACAACAAACGACCGAACGCAAACAGCAGACCGCGGCGACGCCAGGCACGCAGAAAGCCGTAACCGACCGCCAGCGAAATCAGCGTCCAGCCAAGATAAACCAGCCAGTTCAGTACGCTATGTAACATGGCAACACCCGGTAATTATTGCGCTTTTACAGGAATCTGCTGAGCCGCTCCATCCTGCGCCAATTGCGGCTGTACTAATGGCGGACGAGCTTCGGCTTCCGGTGCCGGCTGGGTTGACCCCGGCTGGGTTGACCCCGGCTGGGTTGACCCGGGCAGGGACGCCGGCTGCGGCTGGGTTGCCCCCTCGCCCAACTGCGGCATTGGCAAAATCAAAGGCGCATTGCTGGGCAACAGCATAGCGCGGATATTGGGTGATAATTTATCGATATAACGATAAGTCAGCAGATTATCGCGCTGATCCAGTGCCTGACCAATCTGCACCAGTGCTTCAGCCTCAGCTTTCGCCTTGACCACGTGCGCCTCGGCTTCAGCTTTGGCGACATCGACAATAGCCTGCGCCTGCGCCCGCGCCTTGATAGTAATCTGTTTGCCCTCCCCCGAGGCCAGATTCGCCATTTGCAACGCTTTATACTCGGCTTCCCGGATACGCTGTTTGGCTGTCATTTTCTCTTCTACGGACGAGGCGTACTCGGGGGAAAAAGTGATATTACGCACCAAAATACCAAGTGGCTCAATACCGGTTCCCCGACAATGCGCGTTAGTCAAATCATTCAGCGCTTCTTCAAAGGCCTTGCGTTTTTCGCTATTGATTTCGTCCACATTGAAGCGGGCAGCCTGACTACGCACGAACGAGCGCAGCCCCGGGCGGATAAAATCCCGCACATAACGATCCTGCCAGCTGATATGCAGATCTACCGCCATATCCGACAGCACCCGAAACAGTGCAGTTACATCGATGATGACCAGCTGGCCATCGGCGGTACGGGCGCGAATTGCATCATCGCCCAGCTCTTCGCCTTCATAAGCCCGCCCGGACATGGTGTAGGACTGCACAATGATGGGGTAGCGCACAACCTCCTCAAACAGCGGCACTTTGAGATGCAGACCTGCTTTTATCGGCCGCTCGCGTACCCCGTTCGGGGCCAGTAAAGACACCACAACGCCGACTTCACGCGGATCAATGAACACCATGCTGGCACTGGCAACATTGACCGTTAGTATCCCCAGCAAGGGCCATAGCAGACGGTAAGAAAGCAAGCGCCTGGCCGCAGGCAACCAACCGTAACGGCGGCGCATCAGCCAGAAATACACCAGTATCCCGCCGAGGAACACAGCCCACAGCAGCGGCACCAAAACATCAAGTACGTTCTTTAACACCATAATCGTATCTGTCCTTCGCATAGCGGCGTTGTTGTCTGGAGGACAACTCCATTACTCCGCTTAATCATCAATATGCATTTACTATATCTTTGAAATATAAGTTAAAGAAGTTTTTAAAACACATCTATAGTCGATGATGCAGTCTTCTTGTGCCATTTAGCGACGGCACATTACCCGCTCCACACAGCGCTATCAAAACAGGGCTAACACGTTCTTTTCGATGCGTAATACAGGCATGCGTCGCACCGCTGGCCGCAGATGCTGGTCGCTGCGCAGCCTATCCTGCACCGGCATCGCTTCAGCCAACAGCCGCACACAGCCTGCTAAGCGCTTAATTAAATGGAATTAATAGGAAAATCCCGCAAATGGCGCATAATGACAGCGCTGCAGGCAGGCAAACTTTTTCGCAGCGCGTCACAGGCACTACCCGCATTGGACTTAAGGGTGGGCGATAACCAGTAAGGCGGGCGCGCGTTGCAATACGCAGCGCAATGCACGCTCCAGGTTGGCCGGGTCCAGTGCCGCAAAGCTTTCATCCAGAATGATCAGATCAGCTGATTGCAGCAAGGCGCGTGCAATATACAAACGGCTGCGTTCACCATGCGACAACTGCCAGCCGCTCTCGCCTATCATTTGATGCAGGCCAGCGGGCATACGGCGCAATAAATCACCCAGCCCGAGCTCCTCACAGATGATTTCGGCATCTCGCAGATCCTGTTCCGCAGGTGGCCAGCGTCGCCCCATCAGCAGGTTAAACGCCAATGTCTCGGTCAGGATATGGTTTTCATGAAACTGCGGCGCTGCCACAACTTTTTTCCGCCAGGCCCGCGCGCCGAGTGTCTGCCGATCCAGCCCACGCAGCATTAACAAGCCTGAGGACGGCAGACGCAAGCCCGCCAATAGTGCGGCCAGGGTGGATTTACCACCGCCAGAGCTCCCCTGCAGAAGCAAACGATCACCGCCGTGAATGGTGAGATTACAAGCCTGCAGGACTGGCTGACCGAACTCACGGTAGCGGAAACTGAGATCTTTTGCGACCAGCAGCGGACGCCCTCCGGTGTCATCACTGCGCGCCCCGGCCCCGTTGTCTTCACTGCCCGTCCCAGTTAATGTTGCCGCCGACCCCGCCGGCTCGGCGTTAATACGTGGCGCAGCATGAAATAACGGCCCGACCTGACGCCAGGCATTGACGACACCGAGCAGACTTTCCATACCGGTGGCCAAATGGTTAAGCGCTTGCGCCGCCAGCATTACACCACCCAGTGATAGCGCCAGGGCGGTCAATTCAAACTGGCTGCTGATCAGTGGATAGGCCATGCCGGCCAGTCCCAGCACCAGCCAGCCGCGCGACCAGATACCGCCAATCTGCACAGCACTGCTGTCCATATCTTTGGATAAGGACAGATAACGGGCCTGCAACTGGTCTTCATCATCGTGCCAGTCCTGTGGACGCTCCTGCGCCAGGCGTGTCCGGTGACCA
>JAWKZG010000024.1:0-76812 GCA_041396125.1 Gammaproteobacteria bacterium
GACAGATCGCCAGGGGATGAACGCCAAGCAGATTGCACAGGGTGCCAAGCTCGGCCACCGGGGGCGGTGTCTGCAGATACTCGATGACGGTTAAATTTACGCCGTGACGCTGTAATAATTCCAGCGTCTGACGGCTCTTGCTGCAACGCGGATTGTGATAGATAACGTTGTTCTGACTGGGGTGCATGGGTTTAAATTTCTTCTGTTTCGGTGCTGCTGGTGCCTGCAACAGGGGTGTAGTGGTTCACGTCCGGAAAAGGATCGTAAAACGGGTGCAAGAGTTTCTTCCAGTGCTGATACGCATCCGATTTACGAAATCCTTCGGTGTTCGCTTCCATCGACTGCCAGCGCACCAGCAGCAGGTATTGATTGGAACGTTCCAGGCCACGATGCAACTCGTGCGAGATATAGCCCGGTGAGTTGGAGATCAAGCGTTGCGCTTCGCTGAAGCTGGCCTCAAATTCGCTTTCCAGTCCCCGCATTACTTTGATCACCACGGCTTCCAGTATCATATCGGCAGTCTCTTTGTTTGTTGCACGGGCTGATGAAATAGTCCGCAATCGGCGTGCCAGCTTCGGCTCTGCCGGGCGTGTCTTATCCTTCGTACCAGTCGGGTTTACGCTTGGACAGAAAGGCATCCAGCCCCTCCTGGCCTTCGTCACTAATGCGAATAGTGGCGATGCGCTGCGCCGTATCTTCGATCAGTTTGTCATCGATCGGCTCGTGACTGACATCACGGATTAACTCTTTACAGGCGTTCATGGCTTCCGGTCCGTTGGCGAGGAACTGACGGGCAAATTTCAACGTCCAGTCGTCCAGTTGTTCGGTCGAGACCACTTTATGCACCAGGCCGATGCGCAGTGCTTCGCGGGCGTCAAAGCGCTCAGCGGTGAGAAAATAACGCCGCGCCTGTCGTTCGCTGATGGCTCGTACAACGTAGGGGCTGATCACGGAAGGA
The DNA here is from genome assembly GCA_041396125.1 of Gammaproteobacteria bacterium. GTDB lineage: Bacteria > Pseudomonadota > Gammaproteobacteria > Competibacterales > Competibacteraceae > JAWKZG01. The sequence goes on from JAWKZG010000024.1 coordinate 959, forward strand.
ATCAGGCCCAGTTTAACTTCGGTCAGCGCGAACGCGGCGTGCTCGGAGGCCAGCGCGATATCGCAACACGCAACTAAACCGACCCCACCACCAAACGCCGGTCCCTGTACTTTGGCAATGGTGGGCTTTTTGAGTTCATTCAGTGTGCGCATCAAGTCAGCGAGGTGTCTGGCGTCTTCCAGATTTTCTTTTTCTGTGTACTCGGCGACGCGTTTCATCCAGTTCATGTCAGCGCCGGCCGAGAAGCTTTTACCATTCGCTGCGAGCACTATCACTCTGACGGCAAAATCCTCGTCCAGCTCGCGTAGTGCGGCCGTCATGTCTCTAATGAGATCATCATCAAAAGCATTGTGAATCTCTGGCCGATTCATGACCAGTGTGGCGATGCCTTGATCAGAGATATCGGTTAGCAGGGTCGATGCCTGTGTCATGCGAAGGAATTCCTCATTGCTGCTTCATTAAGGGTGTGTAGTGTATGCAGCGAGCGCATTTTGTCTATGCTTATCTGCCGTTGTCTGGCAGGTGTTTTCGATGCACATGTTGATGCCCGTTTTGCAGATAACTTTTGCAGATAACTTTTGCAGACAATTTACAGAAAATTCGTGCTGACGGCGACCGTGCGGCCAACAGGTGTGGCCGCCGGGGTGCTGATGTGTTTTTAGGGACGCTTTCAGGCGCTGTCAGGCTATAAACGCTCAATAGCCAGTGCGGTTGCCTCACCGCCGCCGATACAAAGACTGGCGATGCCACGCCGCAGATCGTATTTTTGCAGCGCGTACAACAGAGTGACCAGGATGCGTGCGCCCGAAGCGCCAATGGGGTGTCCCAGCGCACAGGCACCGCCGTGGACATTAACCTTGTCATGCGGCAGCTTGAGTTCGTGCATGGCCGCCATGGTGACGACGGCAAAGGCCTCGTTGATTTCGTAGAGATCAACCTGATCGGCCTGCCAGTTGAGCTTGTCCAGCAGCTTTTGTATGGCATACACCGGTGCGGTGGTAAACCAGGCCGACTCCTGGGCATGGGTGGTGTGACCCAGAATACGGGCCAGCGGACGCAGGCCGCGCCGTTCAGCCTCGCTCTGTCGCAATAGCACCAGGGCCGCTGCACCATCTGAGATAGAGCTGGAATTAGCCGGCGTGACCGTGCCGTCTTTACGGAAGGCGGGTTTCAGCAGCGGGATTTTTTCCAGATTGGCATTTAACGGCTGCTCGTCGTGCTCGATGTATTGCTCACCTTTGCGGGTCGCAGCAGTGACCGGGGTAATTTCAGCTTTGAAACTGCCATTTTCGATAGCCTGTCTGGCACGGCTCAGTGAGCTTAAGGCGAATTCATCCTGTGCGGCCCGGCTGAACTGGTAATGATCGGCGCAATCCTCAGCGAAAGTCCCCATCAGGCGACCTTTATCGTAGGCGTCTTCCAGACCGTCCAGAAACATATGATCCAGCACCTGGCCATGCCCCAGCCGATAACCGTTGCGTGCCTTGGGCAGTAAATACGGTGCATTGCTCATGCTCTCCATACCGCCTGCCACCATCACCTGATTGGTGCCGGCCAGCAGTAAATCATGCGCCAGCATGGTGGCTTTCATGCCTGAGCCGCACATTTTATTGATTGTGGTGCAGCCGGTTGCCAGCGATAAGCCGGCGCCGAGGCTGGCTTGCCGGGCGGGTGCCTGTCCCAGTCCTGCCGGCAGCACATTGCCCATAATGACTTCCTCGACAGCTGCTGCCTCCAGGCCAGCCCGTTCCAGCGCTGCCCGGATCGCACTGGCACCCAGTTGCGGCGCGCTCAGCGGTGCCAGCGCGCCTTGCAGGCCACCCATCGGGGTGCGTGCTGCGCCGACGATGACAATAGGATCGGTCATGATTTTATCTCCTGCGTTAATTGAGCCCCGGCGGGATCAAGCGGTTGGTTCGGGGAACGACTGGCCAGTCGTGCCAGGACCGTCTCATAGTGTTGTTCCAATTGTTCGGGTTGGCTGACGGTCAGGCCGAGATCACGCAGCAGGCCATCGTTCAGCGCATACAGCCAGCCGTGTACGCTGACCGGCTGGCTGCGTGCCCAGGCATCCTGCACGATATTGGTCTGGCAGATATTGGCGACCTGTTCCAGCACGTTCAGTTCACACAGGCGGTCATGTTGCGCTGCCGGCGGCAGGCTGTCGATGAGGGCCCGGTGACGCTGATGCACGGCCTGCACATGATGCAGCCAGAGATCCGCCAGTCCGATCCGCTGTTTGGCCAGGGCGGCGCGCACACCGCTGCAGCCGTAGTGGCCGACAACCATAATATGCCGAACCTTGAGCACATCAACGGCAAACTGCAGCACGGACAGGCAGTTGAGATCGGTGTGTACCACAACATTGGCAACATTGCGATGCACGAACACTTCGCCTGGCAGCAGACCGATAATCTGATTGGCTGGTACCCGTGAATCGGAGCAACCGATCCAGAGATACTGCGGGTTCTGCTGTTCCGATAAGCGGGTGAAAAAATCAGGGTCGAGTTCGGTCATCTGGCGCGCCCAGGCGCGGTTATAGTCGAACAGGTATTGCAATTGTTCGTCTGGCCCACCTGGCCCGCCTGGCCCACTTGAATCGGTTGCCGTTTTGACCGTCTGGTTTAAATCCAGTGCCAGAAACACCATGCCTTCGACCGGGCTTGGATAATAGGCCGGAATTTCCTGAAAGCCCAGTTGCCGATAGAGTTTAAGCGCCATCCGCATGCTGGGCAGGGTATCCAGTACCAGGCGCTGATAGCCGAGTTCCTGCGCCGCCTGGATGGCCGCCAGCGCCAGTAGTCGGCCTGTGCCCATCCTGCGGGCATCGGGTGTGACATACAGGCGTTTCAGTTCAGCCACACCGTCCGAGAATTGGCGCACGCCGACGCAGCCGACCGGTTTGCCATCGAGCGTGGCCAGATATAAACGTCCGTGCGGTTCAGCGTAGCCGCCCGGCAGATTGGCCATTTCTTCGGCAAAATTCTGGAAAGACAGATCGACGCCAATACTGGCGGCGTAGTTGCGAAAAAACTGCCGTACCTGCTCCAGCTCGGGTTGGTCGGTGGCAGTCAGTTGTTGCAGGCTTACCATCGGGGCACCATAGACATAGCGTATTAGCCGGATCGAAACAGCAAGCTTATCAGGCGCTTTCGGCGAACAATTCGCGACCGATCAGCATGCGGCGGATTTCCGAGGTGCCGGCACCGATTTCATACAGTTTCGCATCGCGCAGCAGTCGCCCGGTCGGATAATCGTTGATATAGCCGTTGCCGCCCAGGCACTGAATCGCTTCCAGCGCCATCCAGGTAGCTTTTTCAGCTGCGTACAGGATCGCCCCGGCCGCGTCTTTGCGCGTGGTTTCGCCGCGATCGCAGGCGGCACCAACAGCATACACATAGGCTTTACAGGCGTTCAGGGTGGTGTACATATCAGCCAGTTTGCCCTGCATGAGCTGGAACTCGCCAATGGCCTGGCCGAATTGCTTGCGCTCGTGGACATAGGGCAGCACCGCGTCCATACAGGCCTGCATGATTCCCAGCGGACCACCGGCCAGTACCGCCCGTTCGTAGTCCAGTCCGCTCATCAGCACACGCACGCCGCCATTGACCCGGCCCAGGATGTTCTCGGCCGGTACTTCGCAATCCTGAAAAATCAGCTCGCAGGTATTGGAGCCGCGCATGCCGAGCTTGTCCAGTTTCTGCGCGGTGCTGAAACCGGCGAAAGGCCGCTCGATGATAAAGGCTGTGATACCGCGCGCCCCGGCGTCCGGCTCGGTTTTGGCATAGACCACCAGTACATCGGCATCCGGGCCGTTGGTGATCCACATTTTGGTGCCGTTTAAAATGTAGCGGTCGCCGCGTTGTTCGGCGCGCAGTTGCATGCTGACCACATCCGAACCGGCTCCCGGCTCGCTCATGGCCAGCGCACCGACATGCTCGCCGCTGATCAGTTTGGGCAGGTATTGTTCTTTCTGGGCATCGCTGCCGTTGCGCCGGATCTGGTTGACACACAGATTGGAGTGCGCACCATAGGACAGGCCGACCGAGGCCGAGGCGCGGGAGATTTCCTCCATGGCCACGATATGTGCCAGATAGCCCATGCCGGCGCCACCGTACTCGGGTTCGGTGGTTACCCCCAGCAAACCCAGTGCGCCGAACTTGCGCCATAAATCCATAGGGAATTCGTTGGTGCGATCAATCGCGGCGGCACGGGGTTCGATTTCTTCGGTGGCGAAGCTCTGCACGCTGGCGCGCAGCATATCGATTTCTTCGCCCAGCCCGAAATTCAAGGCAGGCAGTTCGTAAGCCATATCGGGTCGGCTCCTGGTGGCATCCAAAACGCCTAAAGAGTAGTTGACGTTTACGTCAACGTCAAATAAACGTCAGGGCGCTGCTCAGGCCGGCAAGGGCAGCGTTATTGTGGCGCGCAAACCGCCCAGTTCCGTGTGCAGGCTTGCACGAATTTCAGGACTGGTTACTGGCAGAATCGTCCTGGTTGCTGGCGATGCCTAGCAGTTCCATGCATTCGCGCTGCGCGCGTTCGATATCGCGCAGGCCGGCTTCAATATCCAGACGCTGCTGTTCCAGCTGTTTACGGTGTTTACTGAGAACCTGTAAGAAGTAGGCCAATTGGCGTTGCTCACCTTTCGGCGTATCGAATAAATCCAGGATTTCCTTGATTTCCTGCAGACTGAGCCCTAGCCGTTTGCCGCGCAAAGTCAGTTTCAAACGGGTGCGATCACGACGGCTGTAGATACGGCGGCGTCCCTTGCGTTCTGGTGCCAGCAAGCCCTGGTCCTCATAAAACCGGATCGCCCGCGTGGTCAGCTCGAACTCGCGCGCAAGTTCGCCAATGCTATATAGTTTATCCGGGTCGCAGGAGGGGCTTTGGACATAAAGACGGTAGTGGAAAAGCAAAGTTAATATGTTTATATAATCACTATATCTTACGTTTACGTAAACGTAAATTAGCCCGATTCCTGGCGGCACGCGCATCGTTTATAGTGTGTTCAGTGATTTCTGATCAACAGCATTAATCCGGTGGGAATATGGCCAAGCAAACGAGTGATGAGAAGCAGACAGTCTCTGATCAGGTCAAACCGAAGGTATCGCGGCTCAGCTTCGTCCATTGGTGCGGCGCAGCCGCAACAGTATTTTTGCATCCCCCTGCCCGGAGCACTGAAAAAACACTGCAGACTTTTACTGCGGTACGTCTGGTTGACCATCAGGGGCAGGGAATACGGGCCGAAGACCTGGAACCTGAGCGTGAATACGTGTTTTTCTATCCGTATATCAGCACGCCATGTTTCCTTTTGCGCCTGGCCCGACCGCCCACACCGCAGCACTTGCAGACAGCCAGTGGCGAATACTACGAATGGCCCGGCGGGGTGGGGCCGGAGGGCACAGTTGTCGCTTTTGTCGCCATCTGTTCGCACAAACTGACGCATCCCTCCGAACCGGTCAGTTTCATTGGCTATCGACCCCAGCCGGTCGGGTTTCTGGATCAGCAGAATAAAGTTGTACAACGGGGCGCTGTTATTCAGTGCTGCTCCGAGCACAGTATCTACGATCCCGCCCAGGGATGCCGGGTGCTGGCCGGACCGGCACCGCAGCCGCTGGGCAGTGTCGCGCTGGAAGAGCGCGGCGGAGAACTGTTCGCCAGCGGAATCTACGGCGGCTTGTTATACGAACGGTTTTTCGAGCGATTCGGCTTTCGGCTGGATCTGGAATTTGCCAACAAGGCGCGCGAGCCGGTAACCGGGCAGGTTCAGGTCATACCTATCGAAGACTATACGCGGCAACGTATTCAGTGCTGAGTCTTTTGTACGGAGCTTGCTGCGTGCTCCAATAGATCAACGATGGCTTGATTGCCGAGTTCGAGAGCGATGCTGAGCGGCGTGTGCTGGGCAAAATCAGGCCGCTGTGCGGCACCATGTGCTAACAATAATTCGACCAGCACAGGCTGCTGACCGATGACAGCCAGATGTAACGCAGTCTGGCCATGATCATTAATCCGTTCAAGTTCGGTGCCGGCGTGTTCCAGTAATGCCATAGCTTCGTCCTGATAGCCTTCATAAGCGGCACGCATCAGTGGTGTCCAGCCATAAACATCGCTGATGTTGGCGTCAGCCCCGGCTTGCAGCAGCGCGCTGACCAGCGCTGCCCGGCGTTTGGCTACCGCCATCATGAGTGGACTCCAGCCGTTGCTGGAACGCTGGTTGATCTGGGCACCGGCCGCCAGTAAATGCCTGGTAACCGCCAGAGAGCCACCTGCCATCGCATACAGTAACGGTGTCCCGCCGTTCTGATTGCGGGCATTCGGATCAGCGCCCGCTGCCAGCAAAGCTTGCACCAGCTGCAGTTTGCCCTGCATCGCCGCTGCCATCAGGGCAGTTTTACCGTGCAGGGTCGGCTGGTCAACGACGGTCATTCGTGCCAGCATAGTCTGCAGTGTACTGATATCGTTATGCTGAATGGCTTGTTGCCAGCGGCTTAGATCTTCTGCTGCATAAGCCCAGCGGGCGGCTGCCAGCAGGCCGGTCATGACGGCAACGCTTGCCAGAAAGATGACGACAGGAATAACGACGAATCGACTGGATACTATGCCGTGCATTGATGTCAAAGCTAATTAGTGAGTTGAATGAATGGAACATGATAATACAACGATACCGAATCGGTTCCAGGTTGCGGTTATTTTGACCCGGCAACCCTCCCGCAGTCGCTGGGTCAGCCATGTCTGGAAAGCCCGCGGCGTGGTAATGGGTACTCAGGAGGGGCTTGCACAGGCCGCCGGACAACGGGTGCGCAGTGATCCGGATGGCAGCGAGGACTATCTGTGGAGTGGTATCCCGCTGCATCTCTATAAAGATCAGGTGGAAAGCTATTATCATAATCTGCTGGCCCCGCAGCCGGCACTGTATGTTGTTTTGCGAACCCAGCAGGCAGACGGGCCGCAACCCGGCGCGCCTTATCCGGTGCTCGTCAGCGCCAGCTATGATGAGGCGAACGCCTTTGTTGAAAGTGACGACGATGCCCAGCCGGTCGCCATGCCCAGCGAAATTTACCCCTGGGTGGAGCGATTCGTACTGGAGCACTATGCGCCTGAGCGGCCTGTCAAGCGAAAACGCAAGAACTGGAAGGAGGATGGACGTGGCTGACGTCAAGCCAAACCCGGCAACAAGCTCGTTTCTGCAGCGCTGGTCCCTGCGTAAGCAAGAGGCCAGACGGCAAGTCGAAGAGACCCGCGACCCGGCGGTTGCGAATATTCCCGCTGTGGTGTCAGGCGGCAGCGATCCGGAAAGCCCGGTAACGGAAAATCTGAAGTCTGAATATTCAGGGACAGAAACTTCAACTTCAGGGCTGAACCCTCCAGACGCAAAAGATCCTGTGCCGGAGCACGCTGGAAGTACGGAAAAGCCGTTCGAGCAGCTCGACGATAATGATATGCCGCCACTTGACAGTCTGGGCGAGAAAAGTGATTACCGGGCGTTTTTTGCACCGAAAGTCAGTGCCGAGCTGCGTCGTCTCGCCTTGCGTAAACTGTTTCATTCTCCCAAGTTTAATATCCGTGACGGTCTCGACGATTTCGATGACGACTATACCTACTTCGAGCCTTTGGGTGACACAGTAACAGCTGATATGAAGCATATGCAGGCGGTAGCCCAGAAACGTGCGGAACTGCAAGCCGAAAAAAATTTGTTGTCCGATAACGTGAAGCTGAACAGCGTGGACGATTCAGCCGCTGCCGAGAAAGTCCCGGAAGTAGTGGAAACCGGGGTGGATGCAGATGAGGATACTGCTAACGCGCAAACCACGGCTGCAGTGCCAGATTCTACTGAGTCAAACGGGCCAGTCCCTGCTCATAACGACCCCGACGGTGCGATATCTGAACAGATCGCTGCAGCGGATCAGGGTGTGGCGCAGAAACAAACTAATAGCTGATATATGAATAATTCAAGTAATAGCTCAAATCCAAATAACCAAGAAAACAATCGATTAGCCCGTGAGCGCGCCATGCAGGCGGCAGCGGCTGTGGCTCTGGAATCAACTTCTCTGCTGGAATATCAATCTCAGGGGCGGCTGCTTATCGTCGGCACGGCCGATGCCGCACTGAGTGCCGCCGCCCGGCTTGGGACAGACCTGCAGATAGGCCTTGTCGTGCGCGAATCAACCGGCAGCGATCAGGACAAGCCGTATCCATCGGTAACCGTCGGGGCTGCGCAATTGCAATTGTCCGGTCATCTGGGGGCTTATCAGCTGGATGTGCTACGCGATAACCAGGCCATCCCGGTGGCACCCTTGCTGGGCTGGCCGCAAGCCGAGGTGGATCTGATTCTGGATCTTGGCGAAACACCTTTACTGGATTACGAAATAAGCCCGTTTGGTTATTTCGCCACTCGTGCTGAGCCAGCGGCACTGGAGCAGGCGCTGACGCAACTGCCCGAGCTGGTCGGCGAGTTCGAGAAAGTAAAATATTTTGCTTATGATCCCGACATTTGCGCGCACGGCAGCAGCAAACTGAGCGGTTGCCGGCGCTGTCTGGATGCCTGTCCGACCGGTGCTATCACCTCACTGGTCGATAAAATCCAGGTCGATCCGTATTACTGCCAGGGTGCGGGCGGCTGCGCCACCGCCTGCCCGACCGGCGCGATCACTTATCGTTATCCGCCCGCCGCTGATACTCTCAATCGTCTGCGGGTTTTGCTGCGCAGCTATCTGCAGGAGGGCGGACAACAGCCAGTATTATTGTTCCATGACGGCGAACTCGGTCAACAGCTGTTGCAGGCCAGTCAGGCACATTTACCGGCGCATGTATTGGCGGTGGCGGTGGAGGAAATCGGCAGTGTGGGGATGGACGTCTGGCTGAGTGCGCTGGCATTCGGTGCCAGCCGGGTCGTGCTGCTGGATACCGTGCAGGTGGCGCAGCGCGTACGACGTGAACTGAACGATCAGCTCGCCAGCGCGCAGGCCCTGCTGGAAGGTTGCGGTTATCCGCCCGCTGTACTGAGTTTGACGCAGCCCGCTACAGCGCAGGAATTGCTGGACGAACTGGTGCAAGGCCCTGTTATGCCACCGTTACGATCAGCCACCTTCTCGGGTAGCAATGAAAAACGCAATATGCTGTTTTTTGCTATCGATTGGCTGTTAAGTCAGGCCGGGGCGTTGCCGGAAACCATCAAGCTGCCGGTACAGGCCCCTTTCGGCCACATCCTTGTAGATCGTTCCGCCTGTACGTTGTGTATGGCTTGTGTCTCGGTGTGTCCGGCCAGTGCGGTTGCCGCTGGCGGTGATACGCCACGACTGGATTTCATTGAGGCTAATTGTGTGCAGTGTGGCTTGTGTGAGCAGGCCTGCCCCGAAGACGCTATCCGCCTGGAGGCGCGCTATCTGGTTGCACGTGAGCAGCGCCAGCAGCGTCAAATCCTGAACGAGGAAGCGCCGTTTCACTGTATTGCCTGCGGCAAGCCGTTTGCGACCCAGAGTGTGATTCAGAAAATGACCGCCAAGCTGACCGGGCACTGGATGTTTCAGGATGGTAAGGCGCTGCGCCGTTTACAGATGTGTGGTGACTGCCGGGTCAGAAATATGTTCGAGCAGGAGCAGCAGCAGGGAAAAAACTGAGCAGCACCGGGCAAATATGGCTTTTTGCCGTTTAGACTGGGTATAATTCCAGTGTCTTTAGCTGTTTATGAGATACACCGGTGGCAGTGTCTGCGCAAGTTTCCACAACCGGTTCCTGCCGCCCGATTCCGAGAGTTTCCCCGGTTATGCTCAGCTGTGTTGGCGATGCCTAAATTGATAACACCCATGACTTTATTGAGCCGTACATGAACAATTCCCAGCACCCTCAGCCTGATGACGTTTTTGCAATAACCCAGGAAGACCAGCTCCGGGCCGGTACCTATGCATTATTGGCGGCCTTGTTACGCACGGTACCTGAGCGCACGGTGCTGGAACGTCTGCTGGCCATCGAGGTTAGCGAGACTGAGGCGACCACCGAAATCAGTCAGGCCTGGCTGCGTCTGCGGCAAGCAGCGCAAAACGTCGATCCTGCTGCTCTGGATGACGAGTTTCACACGCTGTTTATCGGGTCGGGCGCGGCGAGCTGGTGCCTTTTGGCTCGTGGTATATTACGGGTTTCCTGATGGAACGTCCGTTGAGTGCGGTGCGCACCGAGCTGGCACATTTGGGCTATCAGCGCCAGTCCCAGGTGCGTGAACCGGAAGATCATATTGCCGCATTATGTGAAGTTATGGCCTTGATCATTCAAGATCCGGAGCTGCTGTTAACCGATCAGCGCCGGTTTTGAAACCCACCTGGCACCGTGGGCGGAAACATTTTATGGATCTCGAGAAAGCCAAGGCTGCTGATTTTTTTCGATCAGTCGGGCTGCTCGGAAAAGCGTTTATCCGCCTGGAAAAACGCTATCTCGAAATGCTGGTCTGAGCCAGGCAAGGACGGCCCGGATGAGATCAAGCTGTGGGAAATTTAGGCTGCGTGGAATTTAAGCTGGATTTAAAGGCTAAAGGATTCAGGCAAAGCACTAGGGACATGAAAGTGGATAACAACCGAGTCTGCGTCAGTAAGGACGCCCGGCCCAGAGTTTTTAGCGGAATCTTTTCTGGGGTTTTTTCTGGGGTCTTTTTGGGTTTTGAGCTGTAGCGGGACGTTACGGTAAAATTCGCAAGCAGCAGACCCTTGCGTTTAATGAATGATGTTGATTGTTGAGGAGAGTTGTCATGAGCGATAAAAGTATCATCAACAGGCTATCCAAACAGCCATCCGGGCGGCGGGCATTTTTGCAGAAGTCATGCGTTGCAGCAGTCAGTGGTGCAGCTCTGAGCGCTGTCGCGAATCCAGTGCTGGCCGGTAGCCAGCAAACCGTGCAGGAGGACGCTCCGAAAAACCCTGAGCGGAAAGGCTATCGTCTCTCCCAGCACGTGCTGGATTACTATAAAACTGCGGCGCTCTAGGCGCTGCCAGAGTAACGGTATCGACTAAGCCACTTGGTTTAGGAGGAAAGCGATGAAACTCATTAAAAAACAAAAAATTAATCATGATCTGGATAGTAGCCCGGATAATGATATTGCTGTCGCTGATGAGCGTCAGTCTGTCAGTCTTCCGTTCAAGGCTGTGCCGGTCAAGCGGCGTGATTTTCTGAAACAATCCGGTCTGGGTGTAGGTGGCGCTGCTGTGGCGTCAATGCTGGCACCCGGCATGGTCGAAAAATCACATGCTGCCAGTGCGCTCGAAGCGCGCCAGGGTGAGCTAAAATCATCCGCAGCATCTGTACTCACTGTTCGGTTGGCTGTGGTATTTATGCGAAGTCCAAAATGGTGTCTGGACCGGTCAGGAACCGGCTTTCGACCACCCGTTCAATCTGGGCGCGCACTGCGCCAAGGCGCTTCGGTACGCGAGCACGGCCACGGTGAGCGACGCCTGAAATACCCCATGAAGCTGGTTGATGGCAAGTGGAAACGTATCAGCTGGGATGACGCCCTCAATGAAGTGGGCGATAAAATGCTGGAGATTCGCGAAAAATCCGGCCCGGACTCAGTTTACTGGCTCGGTTCTGCCAAGCATAACAACGAACAGGCCTATCTGTTTCACAAGTTTGCGGCATTCTGGGGCAGCAATAACGTTGATCACCAGGCCCGCATCTGCCATTCGACCACGGTCGCCGGCGTAGCCAATACCTGGGGCTACGGTGCGATGACCAACTCCTACAACGACATGCATAATTCCAAGGCGATGCTGGTGATCGGCGGCAACCCCGCTGAAGCGCACCCGGTGTCGCTGCAGCATGTCTTCCGGGCCAAGGAAAACGGTGCCAAATTACTGGTCATCGATCCGCGCTTTACCCGTACGGCAGCACATGCTGACCAGTATCTGCGCATCCGTCCCGGTACTGATGTCGCTATCATCTGGGGCTTGCTGTGGCATGTTTTCGAAAATGGCTGGGAAGATAAAGAATTCATCAGTCAGCGTGTTTATGGCATGGATGACATCCGCGCCGAAGTCGCCAAATGGACACCCGACGAAGTCGAACGCGTCACTGGCGCCGCCCCCGATGAAGTCAAGGCAGCGGCTCAGCTGATGGCTGAAAACCGGCCCGGTACTTTTATCTGGTGTATGGGTGGTACCCAGCACACGATCGGCAATAATAATACCCGTGCGTACTGCAGTTTTCAGTTGGCACTGGGCAATATGGTGTCGAGGGTGGTGGCGCGAATATCTTTCGTGGTCATGACAATGTCCAGGGCGCAACCGATCTGGGCGTACTGTCGCATGATCTGCCCGGTTATTACGGTCTGTCGGAAGGTGCCTGGAAGCACTGGTCGAAAGTCTGGGATGTTGACTATGAATGGCTGAAGACACGCTTTGATCAACAGGCTTTCGAAGGTGATAAAGTCCCGATGAACACGGCGGGTTTTCCGGTTTCTCGCTGGATCGACGGCGTGTTGGAAGACAAAGAAAATATCGCGCAGCGCGATAATCTTCGCGCCATGGTGTTCTGGGGTCACGCACCGAACAGTCAGACTCGTGGCGCAGAAATGAAAAAGGCCATGGAAGAGCTGGAGCTGCTGGTTGTTGTCGATCCTTATCCGACCGCCAGTGCGATCATGCATGACCGTACCGATGGCGTGTATCTGTTGCCCGCCTGTACGCAGTTTGAAACCTATGGCTCAGTGACAGCCTCCAACCGCTCGCTGCAATGGCGTGACAAAGTGATCGATCCGCTGTTCGAATCGCTGCCTGATCACACCATCATGTACAAGTTCGCCAAGAAATTCGGCTATGACCAGGAAATGTTCAAAAACATCCAGGTCAATGATGACGAACCGTTGATTGAAGACATCCTGCGCGAACTCAACAAGGGCATGTGGACCATCGGTTACACCGGTCAAAGCCCTGAGCGTCTGAAAGATCACCAGCAAAACTGGCATACGTTTAACACCACCACGCTGAAAGCGGAGGGTGGTCCGGCTGATGGTGATTTTTACGGTCTGCCCTGGCCGTGCTGGGGTACACCGGAAATGCGGCATCCCGGTACGCCGGTGCTGTACAACACCAGCAGGCCTGTGGCAGAAGGCGGTTTGACGTTCCGGGCCCGCTTCGGGGTGGAGCGTGATGGCGTCAATCTGCTGGCTGAAGGGTCCTGGAGCAAAGGCTCCGAAATCGAGGATGGTTATCCCGAATTCACCGCTGATATGCTCAAGCAGCTGGGCTGGTGGGACGATCTGACCGAAGACGAAAAAGTAGCTGCCGAAGGCAAAAACTGGAAAACCGACCTGTCCGGTGGTATCCAGCGGGTTGCCATCAAACACGGCTGTGCGCCGTTCGGCAACGCCAAAGCGCGTTCTGTGGTCTGGACATTCCCCGATCCGGTGCCGATTCACCGTGAGCCCCTGTACACCTCACGTCGTGATCTGGTGGAAAAATATCCTACCTATGAAGATCGCAAGAGCCACTACCGTCTGCCGACCCGTTATGGCTCAATCCAGGCGAACGATTTTTCCAAGGACTATCCACTGATCCATACCAGTGGCCGTCTGGTGGAATACGAAGGTGGTGGTGAGGAAACCCGCTCCAATCCCTGGCTGGCCGAGCTGCAGCAGGATATGTTTGTGGAGATCAATCCCGCTGATGCCAATGATCGCGGTATTAAAGACGGCGATATGGTCTGGGTGAATGGCCCGGAAGGTTCCAGAATCAAAGTCAAAGCGATGATTACGCGGCGTGTTGAGCGTGGTGTGGTCTTTACGCCGTTCCACTTTGCCGGTCATATGCAGGGTGAAGACCGGCGCAGCAAGTATCCGGAAGGCGCGGATCCTTATGTGCTGGGCGAAGCGGCCAATACGGTATTGACCTATGGCTATGATTCAGTGACACAGATGCAGGAAACCAAGTGCTCACTCTGTCAGATCGAACCGGCTTAACACCACTGCTTACTGCGAGGAATTGAATCATGGCTCGAATGAAGTTTTTATGCGACGCCGAGCGTTGCATCGAATGTAACTCATGTGTCACCGCGTGCAAAAACGAGAACGAAGTGCCCTGGGGCGTTAACCGGCGACGGGTTGTTACTCTGCAGGATGGTGAGCCTGGCGAAAAATCCATCTCGGTAGCCTGTATGCACTGCACCGATGCACCGTGTGCTGCGGTCTGCCCGGTGGATTGCTTTTACACCACCGAAGAAGGTGTGGTATTGCACGATAAAGACCAGTGCATCGGCTGTGGCTATTGCTTTTATGCCTGTCCTTTCGGGGCACCGCAGTATCCACAGCAGGAAGCCTTTGGTGTCCGTGGCAAGATGGATAAGTGCACATTCTGCTCGGGTGGACCGGAAGAGGACAACTCGCTGGCCGAGCACGAAAAATACGGTTCCAACCGCTTGGCTGAAGGCAAGCTGCCTTTATGTGCGGAAATGTGCTCGACCAAGGCGTTGCTGGCCGGTGATGGCGATATCGTAGCCGATATTTATCGCCAGCGTACGCTGCGCCGGGGCGGTCGTCCGCAAACCTGGGGTTGGGACAAAGCCTACGGTAGCGATGTCTGACAGCGAGGATACGGGCGACTGGTGGCAACCAGTCGCCCACTGTCGGTGTGCCACTGACAATCCTCTGGCCAGGAGATCAAAACTAATGATGGCAACTAAAATGCTGAAGCAGCGGATAGGGGTATTGCCCGTGGTGATCCTCGGGACGTTGCTGATGTCGGGATGTATCGAGCAGGAAATCGAACAAAACCTGCATGAGCCCGGTGAATACAAAGGTAAGACGGATCCTTTTCTGAAAATGTCAGGGACACAGGAATTTACCGATAAATTAGAACAACGTCTGCAGCAGATACAGACTGACCGTTGAGTAGCGTGGAGGAGCGAACCTTGAATAAAGTTAAACTTGCGGTTAGCCGACGCGCTGTGAAAGCGGTGTTCGGATCTGTGGTGTTGATTCTTTTTCTGGCTATGGCGCTGCCGTTTGCGGGGCTGTGGCTGGCGGATGGTCAGGCCTGGGCGCAGAACGCTGCGGAACCTGCCGGTGCTACCAATGAACGGTCCAATTTCTGGCGTGCTGTGCGGCAGGGGACCGAAGGCTACACCGCTGTTAAAGGACCAGAGACCAACGTCCTGATCCAGAACGGTGGTGAAAACTGGCGCTATTTACGAACCGACGTGATTATCCAGTATGGCGGTTATGTCATTCTGGGGATGATCGGCCTGATCGTATTATTTTTTATATTGTTCGGTCGGGTGAAGCTGGTGCATGGTCGTGAGGGCATGACAGTTGAACGCTGGAGTCTGTTTGATCGCACCCTGCACTGGTATACCGCCATACTGTTCATCATCCTGGCGCTGACAGGACTGAGCCTGGTGTTCGGGCGTACGCTATTAATCCCTTACATCGGCAAAGATGCTTTTGCCGCGTATGCGCAGGTCGCCAAGGATTTCCACAACTATCTGGGACCGTTTTTTGCGGCTGGCCTGGTGCTGGAACTACTAAAGTGGATGCGTCATAACGTGCCGCGCTGGGTGGATGTTGTCTGGTTTTTTAAAGGCGGTGGTCTTATCGGGCGCGCGCACCCGTCGGCCGGGCGTATGAACGGCGGCGAAAAAGCCTGGTACTGGCTGTTGTTTTTTATCGGGCTGGCTTTGGTCGCTAGCGGTTTTGTACTGGACTTCCCCGGTTACGGCCAAACCCGTGCGGACATGCAACTTGCACAACTGGTGCATGTGGTCGGTGCTATCGTTCTGACAGCCGTCGCTTTGGGGCATATCTATATCGGCACCGTGGGCACCGAAGGCTCGCTGGAAGGTATGGTGACCGGGCGGGTTGACACCGAATGGGCCAAGCAGCATCACGACCTCTGGTACGATGAATTGCTGGCACAAGGGGTGCAGCCGGTCAAGACCCCGGAGACGATTGATTACGGCACGCCTGCCGGAGCCGAAGGCTCAATGCACAAGGCGTAAGATCAGATCGCGGTAAACGGCATGGAAAACCCCTCGTTCGAGGGGTTTTTTTGTTCAACGCACTACACTCGAAAAGGGGCCAATGCGGGAACTTCAAAACAAGCCACTTGACGCCCGTCAGCTCAAAATTCTGCTGACGCTGCTGGAACAGCGCAGTGTTACCCGCACTGCCGATGTGCTGGAGCAGTCCCAACCCTATATCAGTCTGGTGCTCAGGAAATTGCGTGCAACTCTTGGCGATCCGCTACTGGTACGCAGTGGCTCCAAACTGGTCCCCACTGAACGCGCACTGCAGATCATTGGGCCGCTGCGGGCAACACTGGCCGGCATCGACGAAATCATCCGCCCGGCAAAAGCCTTCATCCCTGAAAGTGCGAGCTGTACCTTCCATATTGCCTCGGCCGATTGCATGGAGGCTTTTTTCCTGCCGCGCCTGATCACCCGAATCCGCACCGCTGCGCCTGAGGTGCGTCTGGTATTGCGCTCAATTGAGGCCGGCTTCGATTACGCTGCTGCGCTGGCCGCCGGAGAGCTTGATGTTGTCATCGGCAACTGGCCTAATCCGCCGGAAAATTTGCGTACCGTGCCGCTGCTGGCGGACGATATTGTATGTTTGTTCAATAGCGCGCATCCGCTGGCGCAGGTTAGTCGCATGAGCATGAGCGATTACCTGCAGGCCGAGCATCTGGCACCGATGCCGATTTCCAGCGCCCATCCCGGCCCTATTGACAGTCGTCTGGCCGAACTTGGTTTGAGCCGCGATATCCGCATTATTGTGCCCGAGTTCAATCTGGCACCGTATGTGCTGCTGTCATCACAGCTTATCTTTACCAGTTGCTGGCACTTCGCGCAGCATTATGCCAACTTTCTGCCGATTGCCTCGGTGCCAGCGCCGGAGACTTTCGGTAAAATGCGTTTTTATCTGTTATGGCATGAGCGGGCACAGGTTGCACCCGCTAACAGCTGGCTGCGCCAGCAGATTATTTCGGTTGCCCGCAATTTGCAGCACCCCGACCCGTCTGTTGCGGTGCAAGCACATTGCCCGTCAGACACTATAAGCAATTCGATATAAACTTCTTATCAAAACGCTGTCTTTCGATATACGGTAGCGCCTGCTACGCTGTTTTGTGTAAAAATAATATGGCGGGTTGGCGGGCCGGAATACGGTAATAGACAGACCGTTGCGCCTGATCTCAGCCAGCGCCGTGTCCAGCGTTTTAAGGAGTGGTGTAATGCGGGTAAGCGAGACTGAAAGACGGGGCCGTTGGGTCGGGCGAAATCCTGATAAAGATGTAGTTCGGGAGGAAATCTGGACAGCTCTGGAGCGCGGTCAGCATAATGTGGGGCCGGTTTGGAGCCGGATTCCCAATTTTGTCGGTGCAGATATGGCTGCCAAACGCCTGGCCGAGCTCGAATGCTGGCAGCGTGCGCGAGTGGTCAAGTGTAATCCCGATGCGCCGCAGATTCCGGTGCGCCTGCGGGCCTTGTATGACGGCAAATTGCTCTATACGCCGGTGCCCGAACTGGTAGAAGGTTTTCCGTTTGTGCTGCTGGATCCGGACAAGCTGGCGCAGGATGGCGTTCAGTTTGAACTGGCCGCGACCTCGCAGGGCGCGCTAGAGCACGGCCAACCGGTCATGTTCGAGCAGATGCAGCCTATGGATATTGTGGTGGTGGGCTGTGTCGGCGTTACCCGCAAGGGTGGACGGACGGGCAAAGGCGGTGGTTTTGCCGATCTTGAACTCGGCATTTTCCGTGAGCTGGGCACCGTCAGCGAAAACACCCCTATCGTAACAACCGTACATTCCATTCAGGTCGTCGACGATGATCAGATCGTGATGTTAGAGCATGATTCGGCGCTGCACTGGATTGTTACCGAACAAGAAGTGATTGAGACCAAATCACCGTATCCCCAGCCCAGCGGGGTTGCCTGGGACGTCGTACAGCAGGATCAGCTCGACGACATCCCGTTTTTGAGGAAACTGAAAGCGGACATACTGTCCCGGCGTTCCAGTTGAATGCGTAGCTGAACAGAATGCCGGTTTTCTTGTAACGCCTAAAAATTGACGGGGACTTAAATAATGTTAACGCGCAGAAAACTGCTGCAAATAGGCCGAGCCGGTGCTGTTATGGCGTTTGCCAGTGCAGCCATACTGGGAGCCGCGCTGCCAACATCCGTGCAGGCGGCCGATGAGGTTCGTGTTGCGCTGATCATGACCGGGCCGATTACCGATGGTGGTTGGGCGCAACTGGCCTATGAGGGTTTGACCGAACTGGGTGAGCGTGACGGTTTTGCCGTGGCCTATGCCGAAAACGTAACCCAGGCCAGTATTCCCCAGGTCGTCCAGGGCTATGCTGACGACGGTTACGACCTGATCATCGGTCACGGTTTCGAGTTTGGCAGTGCATTTATCGAGATTGCACCGGAATATCCCGAGCAGAAATTTTTTGCCTCGACGTTCAAACCTGCCGATGAGGTAGCGGATAATCTGGCATATATCGATCTTGCTTATTTTGATGCAGCCTATGGCGCTGGCGCATTGGCGGCGCTGATTTCGGATCAGCAGCAAGCGGTCGGTTTTGTCGGCGGCGGCGATAATCCCACCCAGCAGCGGATGATGAAAACCTTTATCGCGGGGGCCGAGAATACCGTCAGCGATATCAAGGGGCTGGGCGTGGTGACCGGTGATTACGACAATGCCGGACGGGGCCGGGAAGCGGCAGAAACCATGGTTGCCAACGGGGCTGATGTGATCTGGCACGGGGCTAATGTGACCGGCCTGGGTGCTATTCAGGGCGCTGTCGCAGCGGGTGCTAAAGTGATTGGCTGCTATTCCGACCAGACTGAACTGGCACCGGAACGCATGGGCAGCAGCTTTGTCATGAATCTGGGCTGGATGGTCATTCAGGTTGCCGAATCCGTAGCGCAGGATCGCTTTCCTGGCGGTCAGGAATGGGCACCGAAAGTGACCGAAATGTGGTCACTCAAAGCCGGGGCGCAAGGGGATCATAATCCTGCGCTAGTGTCTGCCGAAGCCTGGCAGGCTTTTCAGGCTATCTGGCAGGATCTCGGTACCGGCAAAATTGACGTCGCCACACTGGTGCCGTGACCCTGTTGCCGGGCAGCGGCAAGGTGTTTGCACCGAACCGGTTGCCCGGCGCCCGGTTGCCCGGCGCCCGGTTGCCCGGCTGCTGAGCGTACTGATGGTGCGGTTTTTAGACCGGTATCGGCGGCGATGAGTAACGCTGTCCCCCAGACTGGAGCCACCCAGGCTGGATCAACCGATCCCCGGCCTTTCGAGGCCCGACCTTTCGAGGCCCGACCTTTTCTCAGTGCGCGGCAGATTGTTAAACGATTTCCCGGCGTACTGGCCAATGATCATGTCGATTTTGATGTCCGACGCGGCGAAATCCATGCCCTGTTAGGCGAGAACGGGGCGGGCAAAAGCACCCTGATGCAGATCATTTACGGTCTTTATCAGATGGATGCCGGCGAGCTGCGCATCAACGGTAAGCCGATTCATATCCGTAGCCCGAAGGATGCGATCAAAGCCGGCATCGGGATGATTCATCAGGAATTCATGCTCGTGCGCCGGTTCAGTGTGGTGGAAAATACCATTCTGGGTCTGGATGATGCGCAGCATGGCTTGCTGGCCGATCTCCAGGGTCCCAGTAAACGCATCGAGCAACTTTCGCAACAGCACGGTTTACAGGTTGATCCAGCGCAACGGGTCGAACATCTCCCGGTCGGTGTGCAGCAGCGGGTTGAAATACTGAAACTGCTGTATCGCGAGGCACAGCTTTTAATCCTGGACGAACCGACGGCAGTATTGACGCCACAGGAAACCCGTGCGCTGTTCGAGGTGTTGCGCCATCTTGCCCGACAGGGTCACGCTATTGTTATTGTGACCCATAAACTGCATGAAATTATGGCTGTCAGTGACCGCGTTACGATTATGCGCGATGGCCGGGTGGTCGGTTCGGTACGCACTGCAGAAAGCTCCGAGAACGAGCTTGCCACGCTCATGGTCGGGCGCGAGGTTGCTTTGCGCGCCTCGAAAAAGTCTTGCCAGCGCGGCCGGCCGGTAGTGCAGATCGAAAACCTGCAGGTACTGGACGAGCGCGGCCAGGGTGCTGTCAACGGCCTGGATCTCACTCTGTATGAAGGCGAGATTCTGGGCCTGGCCGGGGTTGATGGCAATGGTCAGTCGGAACTGGCGCAGGCGATCATGAATTTGCGTCCGGTGCAGGCAGGTCGCGTGCTGCTGGCCGGGGTCGATGTGACGGCCGCCAGTCCAGCGCAACATCATCAGCAGGGACTGGCTTATGTTCCTGCTGACCGGCGGCATATGGGGCGCTGCTGGATTTGCCGGTTAGTCGCAACGCTATTCTGGGTAAGCAAGGTGATTTTACCAACCGTTTCGGGCTGTTGGATGAGGCCAGCATCAAGGCGTTTGCCAAGCGTCTAATTGCGCGTTTCGATATCAGACCGCGCGACGAAAACTATCCCACCGGCAAGCTGTCCGGGGGCAATCTGCAAAAAATCATTCTGGGCCGGGAAATCATGCGAGACCCGCTGGCGCTGGTGATCGAGCAGCCCACCCGAGGCCTCGATGTCGGTGCTGTAGAGGCGGTCTGGCGGGAAATTATCGGCCAGCGCGATCAGGGCAAAGCGATCCTGCTGATTTCGGCCGAGCTGGACGAGATCCTCAATCTGTCCGATCGTATCGCGGTGCCTTTACGAAGGAAAAATTATGGGTGTTTTTGCCACTGCCGATGTGACCGTCGCCGATATCGGGCTGATGATGGCCGGTTCGCTGCCAGATACTGACAAAAATCCTGCTACGGACCTGGCAGACGGGCAGGCGCACTGATGCCGCGCCTGCTTGAAAAACGCCTGGCACCGGCTGATTCCCTGTGGGCGATCAGCTGGACAACTGGACTGGCCGTGGTGGCGGCCCTGGGCGTCGGTGGACTGCTGTTTTTGCCTTTGGCTCCAATCCGCTGGATGCGTATATAGCGCTGTTTGCGGAAGGTTTCAGCAGCTGGCGAGGTTTTGGCTATACGCTGGTGAAAGCGGCTCCACTTATTCTGATCGGGCTGGGCACGATTGTCGCCTGGCGTACCGGTTTCGGCTATCTCGGCTTCGAGGGCTGTCTGCTGGTTGGTGCTGCCGCTGCGACCTGGGTAGCGCTTGAAACAGCAGCTGGCGGTCTGTTCGGGCCGCTGCCCTGGCTACTTTTTTTAACACTGGTCATTTTGGTCACAATCGTGGCAGGTGGTATCTGGGCCGGTATTGTCGGAATTTTTCGTGGCTGGTTTGGCGGTAACGAGGTGATTACCTCGCTGATGATGAACTATCTGGCGGTTTTTCTGGTGCAATATCTGGTTTCCGGGCCACTGCGGGCCAGCGATGATCTGCCTCAGAGTCCGCGTCTGCCTCGCGAGACCTGGGCCGCCATATTTTCTGGAAGGCACGCGGGCGCATAGTGGTATTTTTATTGCGCTGGTAGCGGCGCTGATCATCTGGGTTGTGCTGTTGCGCAGCCGTATCGGTTACGAATTGATCGTCACCGGCTTAACCCCAAAGCCGCGCTTTGGCGGTATTAATGTTGGCACGCCAGGTGCTGGCGGCGTTTATTGCCGGCGGTCTGGGGGCGCTGGCAGGTATGGTCGAGGTACTGGGGGTGCATCACCGGCTGCTGGACGGGTTGTCAGAAGGCACCGGTTTTATTGGCATTGTAGCGGCGCTATTGGGTGCGCTGCACCCGCTGGGGTGCTGATCGCGTCAACCCTGTACGCAGGTATGACGGTCGGGGCTGATGCAATGCAGCGGCAGGCGGGACTGCCGTCCTCGATTATCTTCATTGTGCAGAGCCTTATTGTGCTTTTTGTGCTGGCGAGCGATCTGCTGCGCTATTACACCCTGCATCTGCCTTTCGGGCGGCGGCGGCGGGCAGCGTCGTCGCTTAAGACTGATCTGCCGGGCGAAACCTGATGATGGAACTGGATCTGTGGTCTTCCACGTTTCTGGTCGGCTGGCTGGCAGCTACGGTCAGACTGGCCGGCCCTTTGCTGCTTGCCGCGCTGGGCGAATTGTTTGCCGAGCGCTCGGGCGTGCTGAACATCGGCATTGAAGGTCTCATGCTGCTGGGCGCGCTGGCCAGTTATCTGGCGACCTTGTACACGGGCGAGTCCCTGGCTGGGACTGAGCGCCGGTGTGCTGGCCGGTATCATTGCGGGCAGTTTTCTGGCCTGGATGTACGTCACAGTCGGTGCCAGTCAGGTCGTTGTGGGTATCATCTTCAATATTCTTGCTCTCGGCCTTGCCAGCTATATTTATCGGCTGGCGCTGCGCGGTGTGGCCGGTCCCAGACCGTAGACATGTTCGACGCTCTGCCCATTCCGTTCCTGTCTGATTTGCCACTGATCGGGCCGATACTGTTCCGGCACACGATGCTGCTCTATATTACAGCGGGTCTGGTCATCGTCGCCGGTTTTGTGCTCTATCGCACCCGACTGGGCCTGAATTTACGGGCAGTGGGCGAAAACCCGCGGGCAGCGGATACCGCCGGTATTAATGTCGCGACATTGCGCTATATCGGCGTGCTGATTTCGGCCGGTGCAGCCGGCGCGGCCGGGGCTTATCTGGTGCTGGCCCAGGTTGGCCAGTTCCGCGAATCAATCGTGGCAGGGCAGGGCTTTATCGCCCTGGCTATCGTTATTTTTGGCCGCTGGGACCCGTATAAAGCCGCGCTTGCCGCACTGATTTTTGGTGCAGCTGATGCCCTGCAGCTGTCTTTGCAGTTATTCCAGGTCGGTCTGCCGCCGCAACTGCTGTTAGCCTTGCCGTATGTGCTGACGATCATCGCCATGTCCGGTCTTATCGGCAAAACCCGGCAACCGGAGGCGTTTATGGTGCCTTACCGAAAAGAGTAATCCCCGCCACCTTCTCATGCGGAACGCGCATGATTTTGCATCGTTCACAGCGATTGCACCGCACCCATACCCAGTCCGTCATTCCCGCGCAGGCGGGAATCCAGAGAATGCTTAAGGCGCAGCAAAATGTCGCAAACCTATCCGCGTCATGTATCCGTTTCGCTGCAGCGCTGGGGCGGGCATAGCGTGAGATCATATGCGCTGTTTTATTTAGGCCCGGTCTGGGGCCAGGGCCAGCAAAGCCCAGCGCCAGGGGTAGGCAGCCAACCGTGCCCACCGATCCGCACGCCGAGGTACATCAGTCGCGCCAGCCGGGGAGCATGCTGGCGCACACATCGCATAAAGCCTGATCGGCTGCTTTGCGGGCGGCGGCTGTACCTCCGTACCAGTAGGCTTTGTCGTGTGCTCTACGCAGCAGCCGCCCCAGTTACCGTCGGGAAATAAACTGCAATGGTCCGTCTTGAAGGGTTTGGGTGGTTGCGGAGAGCTCATATCAGGTTTTACTTGAGGGCATCGAGCGGATTAAAACTGGAGGCGAAGATCATGAACGCTATCACCCCGGCCCAGATACTGGCCGAGACTTGCTGGCCGTGCTTGAATTCTTCCAGTTTTGCCGGGTCGCCAAAGTGCTTGTACAGCAGGAAATACTCGAACCAGAACCAGATCGGCGGTCCCAGCGTCCAGAAGGCTATGCCAAGCTTGGCGACCAGTTTGAACGGAAAAACAAACCCCAGCAGATTGATCGTGAGCGGCGGATTATCCGGTGTATAGGTATCCAGCGTGAACAGAACGCTCAGGGTCAGCAGCAACATGACAACGCCGACCAGTGCTGCCAGCAGCGTGGCGATATAGGGCAAAGCCGTGTGATAAATCCGCATGATTGGTCGCTCCGTTCAACCCGCTCCGATTTTGGGCAGTATAAAGACTTCCGAATCTTCGCGCAGAGCTTCCAGATAAGGGTCCTGATAGATCTCGCCATCAATGGCCAGGGCCAGCGCCTGTTCGATTTCCTCGCCCAGACCTGGATAATGCTGCTCCAGTTGGCGCAGCAACTCACGGACAGTGCGTGCCGGAATGTCCAGACGGGTTGCCCCCGCCGTGAAACGATTACCGAGCGTGCCGGTCAGTATCACCCTGGCCATAATGCTGTGGCTCAGGCCTGATTGCCGCGAGTTGCCGCTGCTGCCTGGTCGATAGCCGCCAGTAGCCGGGGTGGCGATAACGGCAAATCGGTGATGCGCTGGCCGAGCGCATTCTCGATCGCGTTTGCTACTGCAGCCAGGGGCGGAATAATCGGTACCTCACCGACCCCGCGCACCCCATACGGGTGGTTCGGGTTAGGCACTTCCACCAGCACAGTGTCGATCATCGGCAGGTCCGAGCAGACCGGCATGCGATAATCCAGAAAGCCCGGATTTTCCAGTCGGCCCTCGGCGTTATAGATGTATTCCTCGTTCAGCGCCCAGCCGCCTTGCGCCACACCGCCCTGCAACTGGCCTTCGACATAGCTGGGATGTATCGCCCGGCCGACATCCTGCACGGCGGTATAGCGCAGAATCGTTACGCGCCCGGTTTCGGTATCGACTTCCAGATCGCAGATATGAGTGCCGAAACCCGGTCCGGCTCCTGTGCATTGAGCGTGGCATAGCCAGCAATCGGGCCACCGGTTTTACCGGCTTTAGCCGCGATATCGCCAATCGTCAGCGGCTCGAAATCGCCGGCATTGGGGCCAGCCGGAAAAGCTTTACCGTCTTTCCAGCTGACCGCTTCCGGGTCAATCTCCCAGATCAGGGCCGCGCGTTTGCAAAGCTCCTGGATGGCTTTACGGCTGGCTTCAATTGCCGCCATACCGGTGGCGAAAGTGACCCGGCTGCCGCCCGTCAGGAACGTGTAGCCAATCGAGCTGGTATCCCCGATCAGGGGCCGCACCTGCGCCACATCGATGCCGAATTCCTCCGCTACCATCATCGCGTGACCGGCCCGCGAGCCGCCGATGTCGGGGCTGCCGGTGGTCAGCGCAATAGTGCCATCTTCATTGATATTGATAGCCGCAGTGGAATCTCCACCGATATTGAACCAGAAGCCGGAGGCAACGCCCCGACCACGAACTATCCCGGGGGCGCTACCATTTGAGCTATCAGCCAGCGGCGCGGTGTAATGCGGATGCTGCAGCGCCGCCTGCAAGGTTTCGGCATAGCCGATGACCTTGAAGCGCGGGCCGTAAGCGGCCTGGGTGCCCTCATGAGCGGCGTTCTGCAGGCGGAATTGCAGCGGATCGATGCCTAATTGCTTGGCCAGATCATCGATGACCGATTCCACCGGATATTCGGACAGCGGTGCGCCGGGGGCACGATAAGCCGCAACCTTGGGCCGGTTGACGACGACGTCATAACCGACTGCGCTGACATTGGCCAGATCGTACGGGGCGAAAGCTGCCATGCAGGCAGGGCCGACCGGGGCACCCGGAAACGCACCGGCCTGCAGATAGACCTCGGCGGAGGCTGCGGTGATTTTGCCATCGCGATTTGCGCCGATCTTGATCCGGCTGTAGGAGCCGGGGGCCGGGCCGGTCGCCCGAAAAACTTCTTCCCGGCTCATGGTCAGCTTGACGGGACGGCCCGACTGACGTGCCAGCAGAAAGGCAATCGGTTCCAGATAAACCAGGGTTTTACCACCGAAACCACCGCCGATTTCTGCCGGAATCACGCGGACTTTGGACTGCTCCAGACGTAACAGTTTGCACAGATAGGTGCGCATGGTGAAATGGCCCTGACTGGAACACCAGACCTCGGCCTGACCGTCTTCCGATACGGTTGCGATCGCTGCATGTGGCTCGATATAGCCTTGGTGCACCGGCTGGGTGGTGAACTCGCGTTCGATGATGACATCAGCAGCGGCAAAACCGGCATCCAGATCGCCCAGGCTGAACTCGACCCGTTTGGCGATATTGGACGGTTGTTGCGGTTGCGGCTCCATCCCTTCGGTGTAGAGATCATCATGCAGCAGCGGCGCATCCGGTTTAATCGCAGCACGCACATCAATCACATGCGGCAATATTTCGTATTCGACTTTGATCAGTGCCAGCGCCTGCTCGGCAATCGAGGCACTGGTGGCGGCAACTGCAGCAACCGCATGACCGTCATACAGCACTTTATCGCGTGCCATCAGATTGTGCGACAGCGCCCGCAGGTTGATCGGGGTTTCGCCAGCAGCGGCTTCCTCGGAGGGGATATCCGGCCAGTCGGCACCGGTAATAACGGCTTTGACCCCCGGCAGCGCTTTGGCGGCGCTGGTGTCGATCGAGACAATACGGGCATGCGCATGCGGGCTGCGCAGGATTTTCCCGCTCAGCATGCCGGGCAGGAAATAGTCCGCACCGAAGCGGGCTCGCCCCGTTACTTTATCAACGCCGTCCGGTCGTAACGGCCGTTTGCCAATCCAGCGAAAGGTTTGTTCTTGTTCGCCCATCAGATTCCTCCCCGCGACTAAGCGCGTATCTCAGCGGCTGCATCCAGTACAGCCCGGACAATTTTGTCGTAGCCGGTACAGCGGCACAGATTACCTGCCAGCCAGTAGCGGACCTCGGTCTCGGTCGGATCAGGGTTTTTTTCCAGCAGTGCTTTGGCGGCGATCAGAAAACCCGGCGTACAGATACCGCATTGCAAGGCGGCGTGTTCCAGAAATTTGCGTTGCAGGGGATGCAGCTGTTCGCCCTGGGCCATCCCTTCGATGGTTTCCACGCTGCGCTCGGCGGCTTCCACTCCCAGCACCAGGCAGCTGCACACCAGCCGCCCGTCCAGCATGACACTGCAGGCACCGCAATCGCCCGAACTGCAGCCCTCTTTGCTGCCGGTCAGTTGTAAATCGTCGCGCAGCACGTCCAGTAAGGTTTGCTGCGGCTCACAGAGAAATTCGACCGGTTCCCCGTTAATCGTGGTACTGACATGATACTTTGCCATTAATGCCCCCTGGGTGTGCGTTGCTGGGCCCGCTGCAGCGCGATCCGGGCCGCCCGTTTGACCAGTACACCGGCCACATTGATGCGATAATCGACGGTACCGCGTTTATCATCGATAGGTTGACAGGCGTTGCGGGCTGCTGCTGCAGCCTGTTCCAGCGCGGTGTCGTCCAGCCGGGTACCGCATAGCGCAGCGGCTGCTTCAGCGACCAGCAGCGGGCGTGGTGCGACCGCCCCGAGTGCGACCCGGGCTGCTGTGCAGACTCCATTGTCATCCAGTGTCAGATTAACCCCGGCACCGACCACCGCGATATCCATTTCGGTGCGCGGAATCAGGCGCAGATAGGCATCGCCAGAATTTGGTAGCTGCCGTGGCAGTTGAATTTCAAGCACAAATTCGCCGGCCTGTAACGAGGTCCGGCCGGGGCCGGTAATGATTTCTTCCACCGGTACGCTGCGCTGGCCGCCGGGACCGGCGATCAGACAGACCGCAGCGGCGGCGATCAGGGCCGGAACACTGTCCGCAGCCGGTGAGGCATTGCACAGATTGCCGCCCAGACTGGCGCGCCCCTGCACCTGGGTGGAGCCGATCAACTCGAAAGCTTCCACCACCCCTGGCCATTCCTTGCTGATGGTGGCGTGCTCACCCAGTTCGGCACCACTGACAGCGGCACCGATGCGGATCAGATCGGGTTCAAGATGGATTTGTTTCAGTTCAGGGATTTTTTTGATATCGACCAGAGTTGCGGGTTTGATCCGACCGGCGCGCAGTTGCACCAGCAGATCGGTCCCACCGGCCAGGACTCTGGCATCGGGCGTGGCTAACAGATCAACTGCGGCGGCCACGGAAGCGGGAACTTCATAACGCATAGGCTGCGTCCTCTTTATGGGCATGGATCAGTAAGGGGCCAAGTGTATGGCGTCGCAGTCGGGATGTGATCTGCTGCGGCGTCATTCGATTGGCCCCAAGGTGGTTATCATATTAATTATACACACACCCGATTATACACTGTCAGCAGCAGCGCCGACCCTGCTGCTACAGGGGCGGCGCTGTATCTCAGTGATCAGCCTCAGTGCACCGTCAGGCGTGCCATAGCGCCACGCCCGAAGTACCAGGGCTTGTACATGTCTTCAGCGAACACAGCCGGCAGAACGTACTCCCCCGGTGTGACCGCCCGTGCCAGATAGGCCAGACTGAATTTACGCTGCGCGCTGTTCAGAGTCAGCGCCGCGACATAGCGGTCATCGCGCAGTTCGACATGCTCGGGGTAGCTGAGATTGTCCAGCCAGGGATAGGCTTCCAGTGTTTCGCCATCACCCAGTCGGGCGTTTTCCAGCTCCAGACCGGCCGGCAGCAGATCGACCACCAGCAGCTGATGCGGTTCCTGGGTGTCGATCAGACCGTCGATGCGCACAATGACCAGCTCGTTCTGGAGAATATCTGTGGCCGCCAGCGGTACACCGTCCCGGCTGAAATAACGTCGGCTCAGTTGCACGCCCTGTGCGGCCGGAGCTTGTGGTGCGGTTGGAATGCCGCTGCGACTCAGCACATACCAGGCGGGTGCCGTGCCGAGATTGGTGATGATCATACCGCGCTCCAGTTCGCTTGGCGCCGGACTGAAATAGAAAGGGTCCTGCCGGGTGCCGATGGTTTGCCCACTGATGGCCAGATTGAGGTCAGATCGCTCGCTGACCAGGGCATGCGCTGCCAGCAGCAGCCAGGCCTGTTCCTGGGTGCTGGTATAGCTGCGCTCCTGAAATTGTGCCGCCAGCCGGGCCGTTTCCTCGGTCAATGCTGCTGCCGGGGTACCGCTCTCGACCTGCAGGGCCAGCCAGGCGGCCTGATCGCGTAGCTCGGAGCCGTAGTCGAACAGCCGTTCCAGATCGCCAAAACCCGGTTGCCGGGCTGCTGTGAAAGCGGCCTGCGAGCGTGCTGTTTCACCATACAGGGCCAGCGCCGCACCGAGTTGTGCCCGCGCCATGCGGGTAGGCAGACGATCCAGGTGATTATCATGCAGATAGCGCAGCTCGCCCAGCGGGGCCTGTTGTGCCAGGGCCAGTACGTACAGCATATAGGCACGATTGGCGAGATCGTCGAGGCGTTCGTAACCCAGTTCATTCAGCTGCTGCTGCAACCATTCCAGACCACGCTGGTAAGGGTTGGCCGGCACCAGGTAGTCGCGTGTTTTGGCGCGCACCAGAAACTCCATGGTGTAAGCAGACAGCCAGGCTTCGGTCGGGCTGTCCTGACTCCACAGACCAAACCCGCCGTCATAATGCTGCAAGGCCAGTACCCGTTGAATAGCTTGCTGCACCCGGTTGCGCACCGGCTCCTGCACAGCAGCGGAGGACGCTGCCGGTTTGAGATAAGCCGCCTCGGTTTCACTCAGATACAGCAATGGCAGTGCGCGGCTGGTGGTCTGCTCCAGGCAGCCATAAGGATAGCGATCCAGCTGCTGCAGCAACGCGGGCACATCGAAGGGCGGTGTGCTGGCCAGGCTGATCTGCACGGCCGGATCGAACAACTGATCCAGCAGGGTATGATCCAGCGCCAGTGTTTCACCCGGTGCGAGCTGCCGGGTCTGCCGTTCACTGCTATAGGCCTGAGCCGGGCGTACTGAAATATCCCAGTCCCGCAGCAGGCTGAAGCCTTCCGGGCCATCCACGCGCAGACTGATCCGGCCTTGACCGGGCTCACCGCCGCGCAGGCGGAAGCTATGCTGCTGGCTGGCCGCTGTAGCATCGTTGACCCGCAATGTCAGCGCCGCCGGATTAGCCAGACTGACAGCCCCCTCGGTGCTGAGGCGGATGTCATAATCGCCGTTGGGGGCGCTCAGATTTTGTACATTCAGGGTCAGATCGGCGCTGTCACCGGGTGCCAGGAAACGGGGCAGATAGACTTGTGTGACCAGTGGATCGCGTACCAGCAGGGTCTGCTCGGCCTGACCCAGTCGTTCGGCATCCCAGGCTACTACCATCAGCCGCAACTGGCCGTTGAAGTCGGGTAAATCCAGCGGGATACGCACCAGACCATCGCTGCCGACAGCCACCGGGCCGGAAAACAAAGCCACTGTGCGTACGGTTTTGACCGTGCTGCCGTTCAGGTTACGGCTTTCCGCACCGGCACCACTACGCAGTGCGCCACGCTGACCACCGGAGACGATTAATTTGCCGTATAAATCCAGCAGATCGACGCCCAGACGGCGTTTGCCGAGAAAATAGTCGAGCGGTGCCGGCGATTGAAAATCGGTCAGCTGCAGAATACCTTCATCGACCGCAGCCAGGGTAACAAAAGCGGGTTGCCCCGGCGTCAGCCCGCTCAGCTGCAGTGGCAGTTCGATGCGCTGCCGGGGGCGAACTTCGGTGGGTACATCCAGTTGCAGCGTCAGCGTGCGCGGGGCACGATCCAGACCCAGCCAGGTGACGCCGACAGCGCGGCCGGGACCACGCTGGCCCGTGTTGTTACCCTGGGTGTTATTTTGTGCTGGCCGGTAAGCGGTTGCGGTCAGATAAACCCCGGTGTCCAGTCAGCACTGACCGGCAATGAGACGGTGGTCGCACCGGTATGATCAGCCGTTTCCGGTAGTTCCAGGGCCAGCGTCTGCCATAATTTTTCGCTGGCGACGGTTAATAACACACTACCGGCAAACGGGGCTTCAATCCGCACCTGGGCGGTATCGCCAGGGCGGTAATCGGGGCGGTCCAGGGTGATGCGCAGTTTGTCCGGGGCATCATCTTCGCTCGGTGCCGAATACCAGCCGACATTAAAGCGCAGACTGCTGGCGACGCCGTTGCTCGGGTCCTGCACATCCAGCCGGTAGCTGCCCCAGTCCAGGCCGCTGAAACGCAGTGGCGTCGGGCCGGTTGCGCTCAGATCGAGCTGTTGGGTCTGCAGCGGTGCGCTGTCGCGAATGATCAGCTTGTAATCCCAGCGGGCATCGGCGTAATACCAGAAATAGTCGTAGTTTTCCCGTACCAGCTCGACCTGCAGGCCGGTGCTGGCACGGGCTTGACCGTCAGCCGTCAGGGCGATCAGCTCGAAGCTGGCATCCTGACCGGGTGCCAGATCGTCCTGAAAGCCTTTTTTGATGCCCAGATTGATATCCTGCAGCCGATAGGGCAGGGTCAGCAGCTGATTGACCGGCCGGCCACCCGGCTCGAACAGGGCAACCCGGACCTGTGCCTGCAGGGGGCGACTGGTATCCGGTCGCTCATCCAGTTGCAGTGTGATTTGGGCCTGACCGGCGGCGTCGGTGATGGGCGCATCCAGCCCGATACGTTTGCTCTCGAAGGATTCCTCAACCCGGCCAAAGTGAAAATCGGCATAGTCGGGAAACGGTTGCGGATCTTCCCGCAGCACGACTTCGGCATCGGTGCGTAAATTGGCCGCTGGCGCGCCGTACAGATAATCACCTTGCAGGGTGATAGTCGTGGCCTGATCGGGGCGCAGCAGCTTGCGGTCGGCGCTGAGCGCGAGTTTCAGTTGTTGCGGGACGAAATCCTCCACCAGGAATTCCAGCACCCCGATCGGCTCTGCTGCAGGATCGGCGTATACCCGTGCCTGCCAGCTGCCGGTATAGGCGTTGGCCGGGATCAGCAATTGCGTGTGATAGGCACCGGCCCGCTCGTCGCGCAACGTGAAACGGTCGACTTCAACTTGGTCGGGACGGACCAGAGTCAGGGTCAAGGGGATATTCTGGGACGGTTTGAAGCCACGCTCATCGCGCAGTAACGTCATTAATTGCACAGTCTCGCCGGGGCGGTATACGCCGCGCTCGCTGTACAGATAGGCATCCAGCGGGCCGGGCGCAGGGCGACCGGACACACCGCGATCACTCAGATCGAACGCGGCTCGGGTCAGATCCATAAAGGCGAAATCCAGCCCGTCCGCCAGCTCCTGCGAGGCCAGTAATAGGGCCGGTTCAGCGCCGCCCTTGCCGCGCAGCAGACCGGGATCGAATCGGGCATGGCCGAGCGCATCGGTGCTGGCCGTGCCCAGTTCTGTGTTATTGCGGGCGATCAGTGTAAGGGTCACGTCCGCGACTGGTTGGGTGCTGTTGAGCGAACGCACGAACACATGCAGGCCATCCGCGCCGCGAAAGCTGCTGAGCCCCAGATCTGACAGCACCAGCCACTGGGTGGCGCGCTGGTCCCAGAGATCGTTTTCCTGCCCGGCATCCTGGGCCGTAATGATGTAAATACCGGGTTGCGGATCGGTAATGATCTGATCGACCGGGATGGCTGTGGTGACTTCCTGGTTGCGCTCCTGGGTGATACTCAGCTCGCCCTGCCAGAGTAATTCACCGTTTTGTTTGGCGATACGCTGTACCTGACGGCCTGATAACAGCGCGGATATTTCACGCTGGTTGATCTGATTGACCAGATTCCGGTCATTAATGCGCAAGACCTCGATCCTGGCCCGCTCCACGTTGACGCTGGTGAGCGGTAAATCCTGCTGGCCAGCGCGTGGCAGGACGTAACTGGAGCCGCGAAAGCCGACGCTGGGGGTACGATCATCGACGTGGGCTGTAAAGGTTTCAGCGGCTTCGGTACGGCTGCCTGAGGCCGCTGGAATACCGGGTTTCAGGGTGATCTGGTAGTCTGCGCCGTACTCGACACCGCTCAGGCAAAGCCGGCTGTTTTCGGCGCGAATATCTGTCACGATTGACGGCGTGACCTGGATATAATCGCGCCAGACCGGTGGATCGGTTTGCTGCAGCGTGTCGGAGAAGCGCACACAGATACGGGGCGGACTGGCATCAGATTCAACATCAATGCCGCGGATCTGGAACACCAGGCTGGCGGCCAGCTGGCGATAACGTCGGGCGATGTTTTTATCTTCCAGCAGACCCAGTCCTTCGCGCCAGGCTTCGAGGGCCAGCCGGGGCCGATTGGCATCGGCATATAAACCGCCCAGCTGAAACAGGGCGCGTGCCCGCTGCTGCTCGGAACCGGCATTGCGGTAAGCCAGATAAGCGGCTGCCAGGGCACGATGTTTGGGCGTGTTGCCGGCGCGCTGCTGCGGCACGTTCTGCCAGGCTTCACTCAGCGACAGCCACAGCAGGTCTTCGGTTTCCCCGGCGGCCAGCAGCTGTTCGTACTGATCGACAGCCTCCAGCCATAACTTCTGGCGACTAAAATTCAGCGCCCGCCGCAAGGCTCGCGCTTTGCTGAAATCCGCTGGCGTGCTGCGTTCAGCAATACGCTGCTGATAGTCTGATGCGGCGCTGGCCAGCGAGTTGTCCTCGAAAGCCAGACTACCGCGATAGCCTGTCAGCATGAGAAAAAACAGACCCAACAGAAAGATGGTTCGACCTCGCATAAGGGACTCCTGTCACCGATGACGGTTAACTGTTTGCGTAATCAGGCGCTGCCGGTAGGACAGCTTGGGGTAATACCATTTTAGCGTGTTGGTTGCTGCGATAGTTCGTGCGACAATAAAAATCCTGACTATGCAGCTTTAAACTGCATTCTTAATATTAAGTTGTAACCCTGAAAAGCTGTGTCAAAAACAGCTTATGATGTCGGGCAGGAATGTCCCAAAGGGAAAACAGAACTCTTAAGGGGTTGTTTTCCAAAAAAATGAAAATCTTTGATTTTCGATTTCAAAAAGTCTCGCCGTGCAACGGGAAATGGTATTTTTGAAACGGACCTTAAGTTGTATCCTTCCTGGGAAGATTGTCGCTTGTTATCCACTAATCTGAATCATCCTCTCACTCGCGCCCGCTCCGGACCCGATCACAGCCCCTGTTACGGGCAAATGCTGCTGGCCGGCTTGTTAGGCTTGCTGGCAGTACTGCTGGCGGGTAACGGGTATCTGGGCGGTGAGCGCTATCGGGCTGATCTGAGCATCAGGTTTTTGCCGGACAAACTCACACTGGTACAAGGCGAAGGGCATACGCAGCCTGAGGCCATCACGATCCACGCCTTGTCAGAGCAGGGCGTCGCGCTGCTGAGCAGTCCGCGCGGGCTGGTGTTCCAGGCTGCGCCGCTGGAGCGTTTGCGCTGGTGTCTGGAGGGCCCCGGCAGCGGACTGCAATTGCAGGTGCTGTGGGTCACCCTTACGGCACCGGTCAGTAGCGCTGTGTTGCCGGCCGAGCCGGGTTGTCATGAGTTCGCCATGGATACACAGGAAAACTGGGCCGGTGCGGTGAATGGTCTGGGGTTTCAGTTGAGCGGTGAGCTGACCGGGCCGGTGGTGCTGTCCGCTGTGCAGTTGCGGCCGGCGATCCCCACGCCGCTCGAACTGGCCCGGGAAATCTGGCGTGACTGGAGTAAGCACAGTCGCTGGCTGACCAGCGAGGTGCATTTCGTCCGGCTGGGTTCTCTGCAGCCCCTGGTACCCTTGACGCTTGTCCTGATAACCTGGGTGCTTTGCAGTGTTCTGATTTTCTGGCTTTTGACGCTCCGGTTGAGGCCCGGAGGCCGCACTCTGGCCACCGCCGGTGCCAGCTTTATCGTGTTCGCCTGGTTGCTGATTGACGGCCTCTGGCAGTGGGAGCTGGCGCGCCGGGTGGATGAAAGTTACCGCTTGCTGGCGCATCAGCCAATGCAGGAACGCCTGCGTTATTACGACGGCGAACTGATCACACTGGTCGATTCGATCCGCGCCTTATTGCCGCCCGGATCGCAGCGCCTGTTCATCTTGAGTGATGAGGCACATCGTACGCAAAAACTGCGTGCACATTATCATCTGCTGCCTCACAACGTGAATTCGCAGGGTCAACTGCCACCACCGCCCGAGCTGGCCCGGCCGGGCGATTATGTGTTGATTTTCGGTCGTATCGATAACCTGCGCTATCGTAACCGACGCGGCCGGGAAGCTCTGATCTGGGGTGCCAATAATCAATTTCAGTTGCCCGTAACGCCTTTACTGGCTGAACATGGCGGGTTGTTATTCCGGGTGCGGGAACCATAATGTTAGTTGCTTTATTGATTGCCTTGCTGCTGCCCTGGCTGGTCGGGCTGCTGGCGCTGCGGGTGCTGCGTCTGCCGCCCATGCTGACAGCCGGCGCGGGTTTTTTGCTGGGGATGATCGGTTTGTCCCTGCTGCTGCGAGCGTGGTCAGGTCTGGATCTGCCTTTGCAGTTCATGCCGGTTCTGCTACTGCTCATGCTGCTGGCTTTGATGCTGACGCCGCTGGCGGTCAAGTGCCGACCGGCTGCGCCTGGCGCAGGTACGGGAGCATCGTTTACTGATCTTGGGGCTATGGCGCGGCTGGCTTACACTATTTTGCTGTTACTGCTCATCGTTCGCTATGCCGCGCTGGCGGGTGAAATCGCCTGGCGGCCCTTGTTGGGCTGGGATGCCTGGGCCAGTTGGGCGGTCAAGGCAAAAGTCTGGTTTTATCAACAGCATATAACGCCTTTTGTGTCCAGTGAGGCGTGGCTGGCGTGGGCTGGAGATTCAGTCTACACTGTCATCGCCAACGATTATCCGGCCACGATTCCTATTGCAGACCTGGTTCGCGCTGGCCTGGGGCGAGTGGCTGGAAACTGCGGCCAATACACCCTGGCTGATCAGTGCGCTGGCGCTGGGACTCGGGTTTTTACAGTCACTGCCGGATCGCGGGTGCCGGTGCACTGTTCGCTCTGCTGTTTACCTACCTGTTGTTGTCACTGCCACTGCTCAATACGCATGTTGCGCTGGCCGGTTATGCTGATCTCTGGCTGACGGCCTGTTACGGTCTGGCGGCGCTGTCGCTGTTGCAGTGGTGTCGCAGCGGCGATTATCGGCAGCTGGGGCTGGGCCTTTTGCTGGGGGTTTGTCTGCCTTTGATTAAGGTGGACGGTACCGTCTGGGCCTTGGGTCTGCTGGTGCTGGTGCTGGTGCGCGCGCTGGGCAAAGGTTTTTGGATTTTGCTGCTGTTGACGCTGGTCGGAGCGACTGTCTGGTATCGACTCGGCGGTGTGCAACTGGGACCCTGGCAGATTACGCCGCAATTGATCGAACTGCCGTATATCGGACGCTATGAATTGTTTTATACCGCGAACTGGGCTGCGGTCCGTGATCCAGTTACTGTTTGGCGGCAGCTGGCATTTGCTCTGGCATCTCGCCCCGCTGAGTCTGCTGGCGCTGCTGTTTCCCGCTTTGCGGCTGCGCTCGCCAGCCTTGTTTTACGGCGCGGTATTATTCCTGTTCGATCTGCTGGTGCTGTATGTGCTGTTCTTCTTCACCCAGGCGGCGCAATGGGCTGTTGATGCGACCTCGCTTAATCGTCTGTTTATGCACATCTCGCCGTTGGCGGTGTTTCTGCTTTTTCTGCTGAGTCAGGCGGTACTGTTGTCTACAGGGGCGTCTAAAGGGTCGAATACAGGGCCGCAATCTGCTGTGCCACCCGCTCAATTGAAAAATCCTGCTGCAGCGCGCTGAAGCCGTTAGCGCCGTATCGGGCGCGTTGTGCAGGGGCGTTGGCCAGACGCTGAATGGCATCAGCCAGCGGGCCGGCCTGATGTGGTGGCACCGTCTCGCCGGCCTGACTGGACTGTACCACCCAGCCGGTACCGGAACCTTCGATCGCGCTGGCAATCAGCGGTTTGGCATAGCGCATCGCTTCCAGCAAAACCACCCCGAAAGCTTCGGTGTGCTCCAGTGAGGGCAGGCAGAACAGATCGCAACTGGCCAGCAGTGCGTCCAGTACCGCCTGTTCGGTATAGCCCAGCAGTGTGACCTGATCAGCCAGGCCTCGTTGCCGGATCTGCGCCTCAAGCTGCGCCCGATACTCACCACTGCCGGCGATCAGCAGCCGCACCTGAGGGCAGCAGGCAATCGCATCCAGCAAGACCTGATGACCTTTATAGTAAGTCAGCCGCCCGATGCTGAGCAGGCGCAGAGTCGTTGTTTGATGACTTTTCCAGAGTCGCTCGGCTTAAGCGTGTGCCGTAGCGGTCAGCTGCGGGGGCTTGGGCTGGATGCCCAGCGGAATAATACGGGTCCGGTCATGCCAGTCTGCCAGCCCGGTGCTGGCAGCCAGATACGGCGGCGAGGTGGCAATAATGGCGCTGCTGCGTGCCAGCAGGCGCTGTTCCAGCGGACGGTAGGCTCGATAGGCCAGTGCCAGTCGTTTGTCCAGGGTGGAGGCGATGACATCCGAATGCCAGTGCACCAGCCAGGGCAGGGCACGTGCCTGCCGACTGGCCAGACACCAGAAGGCCGAGGTATTCGGCATATGAATATGCAACAGATCGGGTTTGAAATCCTGGATAGCGCGATCCAGCCAGCGGAGGAAAAGCGGGCTGACCGGCGCGTACAGCAGACGCCCGTGGCAGGGGGCACGGTAAATCGGACAATTCTGATAGGTCTCCCGATTGCCGCGATGGGCGTCGGTATAACCAGGATGGCTGTGCACCAGCGCTGCGCTGTGGAGGGTATCAAATGAGCCGAACGCAGTCAGCAAATCAGCCATGAAATGCTCAATGCCCCCGGCAAACGGCGGGAAAAACTTGCCGATATGAAGTACCCGCATAGCGTGTCGAAAGGGTGCCTTAAAGGCTTGGGCTGGTAGCCTGGCCGATGTGTTTAATCGGTCGGGCTTTGGCTGCTTTCGAGTTCATGCAGTCGATCCTGCAGCAGCGCAACCCGCTGCACCAGACGGCGGATGGCGATTTCCTGGCGCGAACGCTCCAGATCCAGCAGCAGGACTTTGATAACGATCATGACAAAGCCGAGTATGACCGCCAGCATGGGTGGGTAACTAACCCCGAGGGCGACCCCGAACTGATCGACCACCCGCGGGAATAATCCCAACAGAAAGAACACGCAGGCGGCACACAGCCACCAGACGGCATAAGGGCCGTGCATATGGCCACGCCGCACCAGAAAGATAATAGCAGCGGCCACAATAATGCCGATCAGTGAAGAGGTTAACTGGTAAGAAATCATTAAATAAAGACTTGCGCTGACAACAAAAACAGGATGGATCGCATTGCGGCGCGGATTATATCAGAGTCTTTCCGACTTGCTGAGATAATGCTTCGATTGAGGTCTGTTCATCCGTGCCAGCGCCAGTAAACTGGTATGGGCCATGTACTTGGCGACGATCAGCCAGGAACTGAACACACGTGATTTGCCATTGGCGCGCGCCTGCATCGCCACCGGCACCTCGATAATGCGCTGGCCGCCATTGCGCAGCATCAGCAGCACCCCGACATCCTGATAATCCAGCAGGGAAGCAGCCGATTTGATCATGATCCGCATCGCGCTGCGATTATAAGCCCGAAAGCCCGAGGTGATATCCTCGATTTTCAGTCCGGTCAGCATGCGAAACCAGCGCCAGGCCAGCCGGCGGGCATTGCTGACCCGGGCTGGCGCTGCGCCAATGGTCACCTCGGCCTGATTCTGTTCAATCGGTTGCAACAGCGCTGGAATAAAACCAGGATCATGCTGACCGTCAGCGTCCATGGTGATAGCAATGGCATAATCGTTTTTCAGGGCGTAACGCAAGCCGGTCTGTATCGCCCCCCAGGCGCCCAGCCGCTGCGGCAGACAGATAACCCGCGCTCCCGCCCGCCGGGCCTCGGCGATGGTCTGATCCTGGCTGGCGTCATCCACCACGATGACATACGCGTTGCAGCTCTGGTGTACGCGATCAATTACTGCTGCAATGGTGGTTTCCTCGTTAAACGCCGGAATAACCACCGCGCAGCGGGGACTGGCCGGGCTGTCTAGCATGGCTGGCATACCGCAGCTATTGCAGTCGTGGGCAGGATGATGTCAAGCAGGGCTTCTACAGCGAGCATGGTGGCATAACCTTGTCTGGTTAAAAAATAAAAATTTATCGTTATCAGCACTATGATTCTGGCAGTGGGCAGCATCCCGGCATTTCAGCGGCCGTAATGTGGACTCAATAACCCGGCCGCCGGATACCTTACAGTTTATATCAAATTATCTTCAAACGCGGGCAGATTGTTGGCAGTATTGGGTCGTGTTTTAGAGCAAACTGCGGGCCAATCCGGCCAGATAGACCGAACCACTTACGCATAGCAGTTCATCATCAGCCAGCCTGGCGCGACAGCGCAGTACCGCCTGACGGGGATCGGCAATTGCCTCGACCGCAAGGCCAAGGTGCTGGCTCAGCAGCGCGGTAACCGGTGCCGCAGATTGCGAGCGGGTGGGATCAGCCTGGGTCAGTGTGATGCGATCACCGGGCCGATACAGCGCATCGACAATAGACTGGGGTTGTTTACCGCTGGTAAAGGAGAGCAGCCAGTGGATCCGCCGGCAGGGCAGACTGTTGACGAAGTGACGCAAAGCGGCCGCTGAATCGGTCGTGTGAGCGCCATCGATGACAATCCAGGGTTGGCGGCTGAGCAGCTCGCAGCGCCCCGGCAAACGGGCTGCCGCCAACGCATGGCTGAGGGTATCGAGCAATCGTGCCGGCGGTCGGGGCGGCAGGCTTAAGGCGCAGCTGACTGCCAGGGCGGCGTTTAACTGGTGCTGCGCGGCGCTGAGCGGAAAGTGGATCGTCTGCTGTATACCTAGTCCCTGGTAAAGCAGTCCGTCCGGCCCGGCCTGGACGCTGAAATCACGCCCATAGCGTCGTACCGGCACCTGAAACGTGGCCGCCCGGGCGTCTATCAGTGCCTGCGCTGACAGGGGTAGCGGGCCGCATATCACGTTGGCACCCGGTTTAATAATGCCTGCTTTTTCGCGGGCGACATCCAGCAGCGTCGGCCCCAGTTTGTCGGTATGCTCAAGCTCGATACTGGTGATACAGCATACAACCGGCTCGACAATATTGCTGGCGTCCAGCCGTCCGCCCAGACCGACCTCGACAATGGCGTAATCCACCTGTTCCTGCTGAAACAGCAGCAGTGCCATGGTGGTGAGAGCATCAAAAAATGTGGGCGGATCATACGGATTAGCGCTGCGCAATGCCTGAATGTCTGGTTCTATCGCTTCCATCAGCTCAGCGAAACGGGTTTCGCTGATGGCTTGGCCCGCTATCCGAAAACGCTCGGTCCAGTGCTGCAAGTGCGGCGAACTGAACACGCCAACGCGATAACCGGCAGCGGACAATAGCTGCTCCAGCAGCAGCGCGGTCGAGCCTTTACCTTTGGAGCCGGTGATATGAATGATGGGATAGGCCCGATGCGGATTGTCCAACCCGCGTAGCAGGGCGCGAATGGCGTGCAGTGCTGTAGCTGCCCGCGATTGATAAGGCCGTGCGGTCGGCAAAATCAGGCTCTGGAGTGTTACCAGGGCCTGTTCGAAGCGATTTTGCGGCATGCGGGCGGGGGCTGGATTGAGCTGATGTAATGCAGCGGTTCTCAGCTCAGCCGGTGCTGGCGTCGGGTTGCCGTCAGGGTATTGTGCAACAGGCAGGCGATGGTCATCGGTCCGACGCCGCCCGGTACCGGCGTAATCGCACCGGCAACCGGCTCGGCAGAAGCAAAATCCACATCACCGACCAGGCGGGTTTTGCCGGTCCCGGTTTCAATCCGGTTGATGCCGACATCAATAACAGTCGCACCGGGTTTGATCCAGTCACCCGATACCATCTGCGGCCGGCCCACAGCAGCAACCAGAATATCGGCGCGGCGGCATTGTTCCGGCAGATCGCGGGTACGCGAATGGGCAATCGTGACGGTGCAGTTTTGCGCCAGCAGGAGCAGGGCCATCGGTTTTCCCACGATATTGCTGCGCCCGAGCACCAACGCGTTGGCACCACTTAAATCCTGCAGCTGATTTTGCAACAGCATTAAGCAGCCCAGCGGTGTACAGGGCACCATTGCCTGTTCGCCGATGGCCAGCAGCCCGACATTGATCGGATGAAACCCGTCCACGTCTTTAGCCGGATCAATACTGTTCAGCACCAGCTTGCTGTCGATGTGCGCGGGCAGCGGCAGCTGTACCAGAATGCCGTTAACCTCTGGGTCGGTATTCAGCTGCTTGATCAGGGCCAGCAGTTCATCCTGTGTGGTGCTGGCCGGCAGCCGGTGCTCGAATGAACGCATGCCGCATTCTTTCGCCTGTTTACCTTTATTGCGCACGTAAACCTGACTGGCCGGGTCCTCCCCCACCAGCACTACGGTCAGTCCCGGTGTCAGGCCGTGTTGCTCCTGCAGGGTGCTGACCTCTTGTGCCATGCGCTGGCGTAAGGTTGCCGCGTATTGTTTACCATCGATTATTGTAGCCATTGGGATCTCTTGATGAAGGCATGATCAGTGAACATTGTTGCGCCGCAGCTTACCGTAGCGTGACGGGCAATTTCAAAAGTATTGCAGGTCGCTTTTTACAACAGACCAGTGATCTTGTCAGAGCCAGCGCGCCCAAGTGTCGCATTTCAGATACCGTATGTCGCGGTAGAGCCAGACGTGAAAACAGCCTAAAGCCTACTCTGCACAGAGGTTTACCGCTGGTTTGAAATAATATTGAGCGCGTTGAACTAAGCGCTGAAAACAGCATTGTAGCCCGCTTGCGACGCACACTACCGAAGGTGAAAAGAATGGCAGATATTGACGACGATTACGATGGTGAAGAAGATCTTGATTTGCGCAGTCTGGATGATGCCGAACTCGTCGAACAGATGCATGACGATCTCTACAACGGCCTGAGAGAAGAGATCGAAGAAGGCACGCATATTCTGTTGGAACGCGGCTGGTCGCCGAAACGCGTGCTGGATGAAGCGCTGGTCGAAGGCATGCGCATCGTCGGTATCGATTTCCGCGATGGCATTCTGTTCGTGCCGGAAGTGCTGATGGCGGCTAATGCGATGAAAGGCGGTATGGCGATTCTGCGGCCGTTACTGGTCGAAACTGGCGCGCCCTCCATGGGCAAGATGGTAATCGGCACGGTCAAGGGCGATATCCACGATATCGGCAAGAATCTGGTCTCAATGATGATGGAAGGGGCCGGTTTCGAAGTCATTGATCTGGGGATCAACAACCCGGTCGAGAACTATCTCAAAGCGCTGGAAGAGCACAAGCCCGACATCCTCGGTATGTCGGCGCTGCTGACCACAACCATGCCTTATATGAAAGTGGTCATTGACGAAATGGTCAAGCTGGGCATCCGTGACGATTATATCGTACTGGTCGGTGGTGCGCCTCTGAACGAGGAGTTCGCTAAAGCGGTCGGCGCTGATGCGTATTGCCGCGATGCTGCGGTCGCGGTGGAAACTGCCCAGGGTTTTATCACCCGGCGGCATAATCAGCGCTCCTGAGCAGGCAACTACCAACAGGCGACTCCCGGCATGCAGACACCTTCCCATCTGATCCTGGCCTGCGGGGCTTTGGCCCGCGAAATTATCGAACTCAAGCGGACGAATGGCTGGCGGCATGTCAGTGTGCAGTGCCTGCCGCCGGAACTGCATAACCGACCCGGTAAAATTCCGGATGCTGTGCGCGCCAAGCTGGAGGCGCTGAGCGACAACTACCAATCGATTTTCGTCGCCTACGCGGATTGCGGTACCGGTGGAGCACTGGATCGGGTGCTGGAGGAATACGGCATCGAACGCATACCGGGCGCGCATTGCTATCAGTTCTACGCCGGCACCCGTCTGTTCCAGCAATTGGCGGATACCGAACACTGCAGCAATTAAAAAACCGACTTCCTGGTGCGTCATTTCGAACGTCTGGTATGGCAGGGGCTGGGACTGGATCGGCACCCGGAACTGCAGTCGGCCTATTTTGGCAATTACCGCAAACTGGTTTATCTGGCGCAAACCCGCGTGGATGGACTGGTCGAGCAGGCTAAAGCGGCCGCTGAGCGCTTGGGGCTGGCGTATGAGTACCGCTACACCGGCTTTGGCGAGCTGGAGCA
This sequence comes from Gammaproteobacteria bacterium, assembly GCA_041396125.1. Lineage (GTDB taxonomy): Bacteria > Pseudomonadota > Gammaproteobacteria > Competibacterales > Competibacteraceae > JAWKZG01. Next base: position 43,593 of record JAWKZG010000024.1, read on the forward strand.
CTCTCTCAGCGAATTTACGACGGGGGAAACAGCGTGGGAAAACTGATTACGGTGTATTGGCGTGATATCCCCGCCCAGGTGATCGCCAAGCGCGGTCGGGAATCCGCCAAAATACAATTATCCGAACGGTTTCAGGTGGCTATCGACCGGGCTGCGATGCGGGCCGGTAAAGGTGGCAGTGAACAATATCTGGATGATTGGCGGCGGGTCACGCAAAGCTGTGGTGATGATCTCAACGCCGCTGCCCGGCAGGCGGCGGATCAGCTCGAAGCCCGGTTCAGTGATGAGTTCCTGGAACGGGTTGTCAAGGCCAGTGGCCGCTTGCCGCTTGATGCGTAACAGGTTTGTTTCCCATGTATGCAGTTCGACGTTGGGCCGTCCGTCAGGCACGCAGTTTTGAGTGGGTCTATCAAACTCTGGAACGGGTGTTGATCGGTTTGCACCCGCTGCTTGACCGGGTCGGGTATGAGCGTCTGGACAAACCGGTTGCAGTGCTCGAAAAAGCGATTAAAGGGTTTCTGTTCGACTGCCAGATGTGTGGCCAGTGTGTGCTCAGCAGCACCGGCATGTCTTGCCCCATGAACTGCCCCAAACAACTGCGCAATGGCCCCTGCGGCGGTGTTCGTGCCGGCGGTTACTGCGAAGTCAAACCGGCTATGCGCTGCGTTTGGGTCGATGCCTACGAAGGCAGTCAGCGCATGCGCTCGGGCATGTCCATCCAGTTAGTGCAGTTTCCGGTTGACCGGCGGCTGGAAGGACGCTCGTCCTGGTTGCGGGCGGTGCGCCTGAAAGCCGAGCAATTGCGCCCGGAGAAGGTCAACTCGAATGAAAATTAACGCCAAGCAAGAGCAGGCCTTATGATTTTCGATGACGAACCAGTGCCCGGATTTTCCTTGCCGATTCTGCCCGGTCATGTTTCACCGGGCCGCCTGGAACGCATCCTGCGGGCCGGTCATTTTGCCGTAACCGCCGAGATCGCCCCGCCTGATTCGGCTGATCCGGGCGAGGTCTATGCCCGCGCCAGAGTGTTTGATGGCACGGTCGATGCGATCAACGCCACCGACGGCTCGGGCGCGAACTGCCATATGTCCAGCGTCGGTGTCTGTTCTCTGCTGACCCGGCAGGGTTATGCGGTGGTGATGCAGGTGTCCTGCCGTGACAAAAATCGCATTGCTATCAGGGTGATGTGCTGGGGGCGGCGGCTATGGGCGTAGCGAATGTCCTGTGTCTGACCGGTGACGGTGTGCAGGCCGGTGACCACCCGCAGTCAAGCCGGTATTTGATCTGGATTGCATGTCGCTGCTGGAACTGATTCGCACCATGCGCGATGAGTCGCGCTTTCAGAGTGGCCGGGCTCTGAGCAGTCCGCCGCGGGTATTTCTGGGGGCGGCGGCCAATCCTTTCGGCGAACCGCGTGATTTCCGGGTTTTGCGTCTGGCCAAGAAAATCGCCGCCGGGGCGCAATTTATCCAGACCCAGTATTGCTATGACATCGCCCAGTTCAAGGAGTACATGCGCCAGGTGTGTGAGATGGGGCTGCATGAGCGTGCTTTTATCCTGGCCGGTGTCGGCCCGCTGGCTTCCGCCAAGGCAGCGGAATGGATTCGTACCCATGTGCCGGGCATCCACATCCCGGATGCCATCATCGCGCGCTTGCGCGGCGCGCAAAAGCAGAAAGCAGAAGGCCAGCAGATCTGCATCGAGCTGATTCAGCAGCTGCGCGAGATCGAAGGTGTAGCGGGTGTGCACGTCATGGCCTACCGGCAGGAAGAAGCGGTCGCCGAAATCATCAGCCGTTCCGGCGTATTGGCGGGCCGTGTGCCCTGGTATCCCAGCCGTGACGCCACCAGTCATTCCAGTCGTGATCCCCGATCCGAACCATCGTTATCAGAACCGAGAGCTATCGCATGACCGAAACCGTAGTCAGTTCCGCCAGCAAAGAAGTGGTGATTGGATTCGAACGTCCATTTGTCGTTATTGGTGAACGTATTAACCCGACCGGGCGCAAAATTCTGGCGGCGGAGATGGCGGCAGGCGATTTCAGCCGGGTCGAACGCGATGCGATTGCCCAGGTGGAAGCGGGTGCGCATATGCTGGATGTCAACGCCGGTATTCCGCTGGCGGACGAGCCTGCCATTCTGGCCGCAGCGATCAAGCTGGTGCAGTCGATCACCGACGTGCCGCTGTCCATTGATTCCAGCATCGTCGCGGCGCTGGAAGCCGGCCTGGCAGTGTATCAGGGCAAGGCGCTGGTCAACTCCGTCACCGGCGAGGAAGAACGCCTGGAAGCGGTGCTGCCGCTGATCAAAAAATACGGCGCTGCAGTGGTTGCCATCTCCAATGATGAAACCGGCATTTCAGAAGACCCGGATGTCCGCTTCGAAGTCGCCAAACGCATTGTCGAGCGGGCCGAGGATTATGGTATTCCGCGTGCGGATATTATAGTCGATCCGCTGGTTATGCCGGTGGGTGCTATCAATCAGGCGGGCCGGCAGGTGATGCATATTCTGCGGCGGCTGCGTGATGAGCTCAAAGTCAATTCGACCTGTGGCGCATCCAATATCAGTTTCGGTCTACCCAACCGTCACGGTATCAACGCAGCGTATCTGACCATGGGTATCAGCAACGGGCTGACCTCGGCGATCATGAATCCCCTGCATGCCGAGGATATTCAGGCGGTGATGGGGGCTGACGTGATGATGGGCCACGATCCGCACTGTATGCGCTGGATGCGTAAATTTCGCGATCCTAACGCCGTTTCAGTAGAAGCCCAGGGGCGTGGTCGGCGCGAAAGTCGGCGTCGCCGGGCCGGCAGCGGAAGCTGACAAGGCGAGTGCGCCGTCCAGCAATCAGCGCAATCAGAAAGGGGATATAACAAATGAGCGATCTGCCAACAGCCAGCGGCGATGCCATGGTGATCTTTACCCCGTCCGGACGACGGGGCCGCTTTCCCGTCGGCACGCCGGTACTGCAGGCCGCCCGTGCGCTGGGCGTGGATATTGATTCAGTCTGCGGCGGCCGGGCGATGTGCGGGCGCTGTCAAATTATGCAAAGTGTAGGCGAGTTTGCCAAAGACGGTATTGCTTCCCGACCCGAGCATCTGTCTGCACTTACCGCCACCGAGCAGGAATACGATCGACTGAACGGCCTGAAAAAAGGCCGTCGGCTTAGTTGCCAAACCCAGATTCTGGGTGATGTCATCGTCGATGTGCCGCCGGACTCCCAGGTCCACCGCCAGATCGTACGCAAGCGCGCCGAGGTGCAGGACATCGAACTGGACCCGATCGTGCGGCTGTACTATGTGGAAGTCCAGGAACCCAATATGCACGATCCCTCCAGCGATCTGCGGCGGCTGGAGGAAGCGCTGGAGTTCGAATGGCGGCTGACCAATCTGTTCACTGATATCCGGGTGATTCAGGAATTGCAGCTGGCCTTGCGTCAGGGTGAATGGAAAGTCACGGTTGCCATCCATGACGACAATAAAATCATCGCCGTATGGCCGGGTCTGCGCGAGCATATTTACGGTCTGGCTTACGATGTCGGTTCCACCACTATCGCCGCCCATTTATGTAATCTCGCTACCGGCGAAGTCGCAGCATCGGTCGGCGCGATGAACCCGCAGATTCGCTTCGGTGAAGATCTGATGAGCCGGGTTTCCTACATCATGATGAACCCCGGCAGTGAAGTGGAGCTGACCCGGGCAGTACGCGAAGCGGTCAATAATCTGGCCTCGGAAGTCACCTATGAGGCTGGCATCGGCCTGACCGACATTATTGAAGCGACTTTCGTCGGCAACCCGATCATGCACCATCTGCTGCTCGGCATTAATCCGGTTGAACTGGGCGGTGCACCGTTCGCTTTGGCCACGGAAGGTGCCGTCCGTTCGCTGTGGGCGAGCGAGATCGATCTTTACATCCACCCGAATGCGCGCATTTACGTGCTGCCCTGTATCGCCGGTCATGTCGGTGCCGACACAGCCGGGGTAGTGCTGTCGGAAGCGCCGTATCTGTCCGATCAGATGGACTTACTGGTCGATGTCGGCACCAACGCCGAGATCGTGCTGGGCAATCGGCATCGTTTACTGGCCTGTTCCAGCCCTACCGGCCCGGCCTTTGAGGGGGCACAGATCAGCAGCGGCCAGCGGGCGGCGGCGGGCGCTATCGAGCGGGTACGAATTGATCCTGTCACGCTGGAGCCGAAATTCCAGGTCATTGGCTGTGACTTGTGGTCCGACGACGCCGATTTCGACGCTCAGATTGCCAGCACCGGAGTGACCGGTATTTGCGGTTCCGGCATTATCGAAGTCATTGCCGAGATGTTTCTGGCCGGCATCATCAATCAGGACGGGGTTATTGATGGTGCCTGTGCGGCCCGTTCGCCGCGTGTTGTACCGGAAGGTCGTACCTTTTCCTATATTCTGCATGCTGCCGATATCGTCATCAAAATCACCCAGAATGATATCCGCGCTATCCAGCTGGCCAAAGCAGCGCTTTATGCCGGGGTGCGCCTGCTGATGGATCGGATGGGGGTGGAAACCGTCGACCGGATCCGCCTGGCCGGCGCATTTGGCAGTCATATCGATGTTAAATACGCGATGGTGCTGGGCCTGATCCCCGATTGTGACCTGACGGCTGTTAACTCGGTGGGGAATGCTGCCGGTACCGGCGCGCGCATCGCGCTGCTGGATCGCAAGGCACGCGCTGAAATCGAAGAGGAAGTGCGTAAAATCGAGAAGGTCGAAACGGCCGTCGAACCGCGTTTCCAGGAACATTTCGTCGAGGCTATGGCTTTTCCGCATAAAACAGCACCGTTTCCCAATCTGCGCCAAGTTGTTGCCTTGCCCGAACCACGTGCTGTGCAAAACCAAACCGGTGGCCAGGTGCGCCGACGCTCGCGCCGGGGCAATCGGGCGGAGCGCTCGACCGAAGTTTAATCCGCCGGAGCAGGGTGAGCTTGGCCGGGTTGTCCAGTGCTGCAAGGCTCATTCTGCCCGCATATTTTTCCAGCAAACTGCGTAACCCGGCTATACTGGCTGCTTTCAGCTACCCCTGAGAGCCCTGTGAATCCTGCTATTCTGCGAGCAGTGTTGTTTATGCTGCTGTCAACAGCACTTTTGTCGTGCATGCATGGTCTGGTGCGGTATGTCAGTCATACTCTGCATCCTTTCGAGATTGCTTTTTTTCGTAATCTGTTTGGATTGGCGGTGGTGTTGCCGCTGGTTTGGCGTGCCGGCGCTGCAGGCTTTGTCACCAAACGACCCGGTCTGCAGGTGTTACGCGGAGTTATCGGCATGGGTGCCATGCTGGGCTGGTTTTACGGTCTTAGTGTGGTACCGATTGCGGGTGCTACCGCGCTCAGTTTTACTGCGGCGATATTTGCCTCGCTGGGGGCTGCCTTGTTTTTGGGTGAACGTATGCGGTTGCGGCGCTGGAGCGCTGTTATCATAGGCTTTCTGGGCGCGTTGATTGTACTGCGACCCGGGATGGAAACGATCAGTATCGGTGCTTTGGCAATTTTGTTTTCATCGATGTGCTGGGGCAGCAATATCGTGATCGTCAAGCGTCTGAGCCAGACCGATAATACCGTCAGCATTGTCGTCTGGATGTCGATGATGCTAACGGTATTTTCGATTTTCCCGGCGTTGTTCGTCTGGCAATGGCCGACTCTGCCGGAACTCGGCTGGCTGCTACTGCTGGGCACCCTCGGTACTGGCGGGCATCTGGCGATGGTGACGGCACTCAAACTGGTGGATGCAACCCAGATTATGCCGCTGGATTTTTCCCGACTGATCTGGACCAGTGTGCTGGGCTATCTGGTGTTTGCCGAGATCCCCGATATCTGGACCTGGGTCGGCGGCACCGTGATTTTCGCCAGTGCCGCGTTTATCACCTACCGTGAGGCCAAACTCAAACGTCCCGGTCTAGCGGTGTCCCGCCAGTAAAGCATGCCGGTTCAGGGCGCAGGAATGCAGCCCGCCCACCCGGACCGCATTGCGGTGCCGAAAGCTAAGCAGCGGTATCAGCCCCTGCTGACTGATCTGCAAGGCTGTGGTTTCGGCCAAATACGTTTCGGCGCAGGCTTGCAGTTGCGCTTCACCATCCAGTTTGTATGAATAAGCCGGCATAGCGTCAATATCGAGCTGTGTATCCTGGCTCAGTTGTGCCACCTCCCAGCCTTGCTGCAGAAACTCCCGGCCTAATACCAGCGCACAGGCCAGCGCCGGATTGCCCCACAGAAAACGTGTATGTTCCGGTATGGCCGATTGCTCATCGAAGGTAAAACTATCGATAGGATCAGCTGGACCGTAGGGCAGACGCAACAAGACCCTGGGCAAAGCCAGACCCAGCCAGGCGGCCAGCTCGCTGCCGCGCAGGCTGTCCCAGGTCTGCTGAAATTCAGCAGGAATAGTCGCCGGGTCTGCTGTCAGCGTGGTCGGGGCAAAATCGGACGCACCGGCAAATGCAGGACTGGCGGCGCTGAGCAGTGTGCCTCCTGCAGCCCGGCTGATCGCCGTCAGTGCGCCGAGTTGCAGGACAGCTTCCGGGGTGGCCGGCCAGTCGTACAGCGCAACGATTAATGACCAGGGCTGGCTGTCAGCGCCACTGCGTTCGGTCAGTCGCTGATACAGCGCGGACTGACCGGGATCATCGCCGGCAGCAGCCAGATCGGCGTCCAGCTCGGTCTGATCCAGATCCAGCAGATGGAGTGATAATTCGCCGTCGGTTACCAGCTCGGAGACCAGCCACCACAAGCCGCGCCAGTTGGCTTCCAGGGCCTGCCAGGTCGGGTTGTGCAGGATCGCGCGCATACTGTCGCTATGGGCGTGATCAAGCGCATTCAGATAGGCGCTGGTATCGGGTGCGGTGACGATATGCTCAGCGATGATATTGCGGATAAACGCATCGACCAGCGGCGTGCCGGCCTGCGCTGCCGTTGGCGCTGATGCAGGCGGGGCAGGAGTCCCCCCCAGCAATTGCTCGAACAATGAACCCGCTGCGGTTTCGGTCGGTGCTGCAGCCGATGCATCTGTTGCCGTCGTTGTCGTGGGTTCAGGCCGACCCATCTGCGCGATGGCCTGGGCTGCCGTTGCCGGATCGCGTAGTTGTTTGCGCAACTGGCGCAATTCCGCAAACACCGGCAGCGTGCGATACAGCTGATCGGGATGAAAATCCTCCAGCTCGCTAAACTCTATACGGCAGTCGGGCTGCTGCAGGTGCAGTTGCGGCGCGCTGGCCGCGAGCACCTGATCGAAATTATCGATATCAATCCGCTGTATGTGCCGTTCGGCCAGCGTTTGGGCGGGGGCGCGATTGCCCCGGAAATTACCGAGCAGCAGAATGCGCATAGGCTGATCCTGCGTGCGGCGGACAGCGGGTGTAGTTGCGAAATTGAACTGAAAATCCAGACGGCCCGGCATGATGAACTCCTGGGCGGGTTTAACCCGCTGTAAACAAACGGCCTAGCGCGCCATTTGTGCCGCGTCAGCCGCGCTGAAATCGATGTGCAGGTGATTGCCGTCGGGGTCGAACACATTCACCTGGTGAATATTCCAGCCGGGGACGACGGATACTTCATACGCAACCTGGTATTGCTCCAGACGGGCAACCAGCGCGGCCATATCTTCGGCGCTGAAAGCAAAATGCTCCAGGCTGGGGTCGCGGGTGCTGAGGTTTTCCTGGATGCCAACCAGATGCACGACCGGCTGTTCGCCCAGATACAACCAGGCGCCGGGAAACGGAAAGGGCGGCCTTGGACCGTTGCGCAAACCCAGTACATCGCAGTAGAACGCGGTCATCGCTTCCAGTTGCGTGGTACGCAAATTGACATGATCAAATGCAGTTAAGGCCATGCGAGACTCCTCTTTTTGGGGTAATTGTTTGAGTGTTTTTTGGGGGATAGTTATTCTGCATCCGGCTGATTGGCGGGTGCAGCCTGTTCGAATGCGGGCAGAGCCTGACAGGTCTGATCAATGCGCAGCAACGTCGGGCAGTGCTGGAGATCACACTGCAGGCGGCGGGCATTGGCCATTTGCGGCACCAGACAGACGTCGGCCAGACCGGGCTGATCACCGTGACAAAACCGGCCAGTGGCGTCGTCCCGGACCAGCCGGGCTTCGAATGCTGTTAATTCCAGCTCGACCCAGTGCCGGTACCAGGCATCTATCTCGGCCTGACTGTGGCCCAGCGGGTCTTTCAGATACTTGAGTACCCGCAAATTGTTCAGCGGGTGCAGATCGCAGGCGATTTGCAAGGCCAGACTGCGCACCCGGGCGCGCTCCAGCGCTGTGCCAGGCAGCAGCGGTGGCTGCGGATGCGTTTCTTCGAGATATTCAATAATCGCCAGTGACTGGGTCAGGATCTGGCCATCAATGTCCAGCGCTGGTACCAGGCCCTGCGGATTGCGTTGCAGAAAATCGCTGCTGCGTTGTCCACCCTGGCGTAAATGCCGGCTGACGGATTGATACCCGATACCTTTGATATTGAGTGCGATACGCACCCGATAGGCGGCAGAGCTGCGAAAATAATCGTCTAATAACATGAACAATGCCCCAAATGGAAAACATAAATCGGCTGTTATCAGTCTATCATCTGAGCGAGTTTGGCGACGTCCAGGATGCGCCAGGCCCGGCCTTTGGAGGCGAATAAATTTTCCTGCTTCAAATAGGCAATCTCGCGGCTGACGGTCTCGCGGCTGGTGCCGACAAACGTTGCAATTTCAGCATGTGTGGGCGGATTTTTCAGGTCGGCGCGATTGCCGCTGATATTCTCCTGCGTAGCCAGACGCAGCAATTCGGCACAGACCCGGGCGCGGGCTGACAGCGTATTGCGCATGTGGGTTTTGGCCGACAGATTGCGCACCATCTGACACAATCGGTGCAAGGTGGCCAGAGCAACCGGCGGATAGCGGTACAGAATGTTTAAAAAAGCCTCTGCGCTCATGCTGACCACCAGCGACTCTTCCAGCGCGATAACATAGGCGCTGCGGGGTTGCTGATCGAGTGCAGAAAGCTCTCCGAACATCGTGCCGGCTTCCATGGTTTGCAACGTAAACTGGCGGCCAATCTCGGAATAAATCGTGGCCTTCGCCCGTCCGGCAGCTAAAAAGAAGACGTCGGTATTGTGCTCGCCGAGACGAATAATATGCGCCCCGGTTTCGTAATGCAGCGTATGGCACAATTTAGCGATGGCCTGGCGATCTTCGGCAGTGAGTTCGCGAAAGGTTTGCAGCGCGTTAAGTGTCTCTGGATGAGTAAGCTCATGATCCATGTTTTTATCACATTGATGACTATAAGTGCATATGAACAGCAGCGTTTTATAACGATGGACTTATATAAGAGTAGCATGATTTACGCCCCTTTTAGTGAACGCTGATAAGATGCTCATTTAACCATTTTCATGAAACGAGTATGAATCCCAACTTAACCCGTTTACTGCGTTATCCGTTTGAGCGCTTGAGCGATCTCAAGCACGGTTTGACCGGCCCGGTCGATAAACCTCATATTGCCTGGTCGATTGGCGAACCCAAACATCCGGCACCGGAATTTGTCGCCCATGTGCTGGCTGAGAATCTGGCCGGACTGGGGGCTTATCCGCCCACCAAAGGCCTGGCCTCACTGCGCGAGGCGATTTGCCACTGGGCCATAGCGCGTTACGAGCTGGCACCGGACGGACTCAACCCGGAACAGCAGGTATTGCCTGTCAGCGGCACCCGCGAAGCCCTGTTTGCTTTCGCCCAGACGGTGGTGGACGGCACGACCCGGCCCCAGGTTTTGATGCCCAACCCGTTTTATCAGATCTATGAGGGTGCCGCGCTGCTGGCCGGCGCGGAACCGTATTATCTCAACTGCGAGCAAAGCAATGATTTCGTGCCTGATCTGGACGCCGTACCGGAAAGTGTGTGGCAGCGTTGTCAGTTGATTTATGTCTGTACACCGGGTAATCCGACCGGCGCGGTATTATCAGAGGCGTTTTTTAAACAGCTGCTGGAGTTGGCGGATCGCTATGATTTTGTCATCGCCTCAGATGAGTGCTATTCCGAGATTTATCTGGACGAAACCGCACCGCCACTGGGTTTGCTGCAAGCCTGCGCCCGTCTGGGACGGGATGATTTCAGCCGTTGTATGGTGTTTAACAGTCTGTCCAAACGCTCCAGTCTGCCGGGCCTGCGCTCTGGCTTCGTGGCTGGTGATGCGAATCTGATCCGGGCTTTTCTGCTGTATCGGACCTACCACGGCTGCGCCCTGTCACTGATTGCGCAGGCGGTTAGCACTGCTGCCTGGAGCGATGAGGCGCATGTGGTGGAAAATCGCCAGCGCTATCAGACAAAATTCCGCGCCGTAGTGCCGATTCTGGAAGCCGTAATGGATGTGCAGACGCCGCCAGCCGGTTTTTTTCTGTGGCCGCAAATAGCCGGTACCGATCTGGCTGGCAAAAACGATTATGCTGATGATGAAGACTTTACCCGGCGCCTGTTCCAGCAGCAGCATGTCACCGTGCTGCCCGGCAGTTACCTGGCTCGTGATACTGTTACCGGCAATCCCGGTCGCGGTCGGGTACGGATGGCGCTGGTTGCGCCTTTGTCAGAGTGCATTGAGGCGGCGCAAAGAATAAAAATTTTCATTGAGCCCTGAATTGAGTAATGAAATAGCGGAACGAGGCCATGAACAGAGCTGGAAGATGAATGATGTCGATCTGGTGATATAGTGGAATGCGAGAAACCGGCATAACCCGCACGAGCATCGAATAGCCGTATTTGCACAAGCTTTTGTTATTTATTCCTGGCCGCAGTTTGCGCCATTCGATGACCCTGTATGAGGCGTTTGGCGCAGTGACCGAGGGCGCTATCATTCAGACCGTAGATGGATCGGCGGAGAATAATCAAGAGATTATCTTGTTTTCGGTTTCAAAAAGCCGCGTTGTGTAATGGGGAAGATCCTTTTGGACGGGATTGTTAATCCAAACGCAACTTGTTGGTGGAGGTTCGCTACGATCGAGCCGAAACCTAAATACTGAGAAAAAAGCGAAGCACACATGAAATCGCGATTCATTTTCACACCGGCGCTACTGGCGTCGATTCTGACCCTGCCTCAACTGGCATCAGCACAGGTTTCCGAGGAGACCTTGAACTCTCTTGCAACATCCGACAATGTTGCAACCCGTATTGGCACGCTTGAGTTCAAAGACGGCGCGCCGAGCGTGGAAACCGCCCAGAAGGTGTACGATACCCTGGCTTTCACCGCCGCTCTGAACGTTTATAACAACAGCTTTCGCGGCGCTTCGGCCTATGCGATACGGCAAGGGTTCCAGAGCATCGGCGCCGCTGACAACGATATCGTCATGTTCTCTCAATTGCTGGATTCGAACTCGTTGTTTTTGACTGCCAATGCCGACACCGTCTATTACCTGGGCAGCATTGACCTGTCGAACGGCCCGATGGTAATTGAGCAGCCAGCTGGCGGGCTCGGCACCATCAACGATATGTGGTTCTCCTGGATCATCGACATCGGCCGTCCAGGACCCGACCGCGGGTTGGGCGGCAAATACCTGATCGTAGGCCCCGGTTATGATGGTCCGCTACCTGAGGGGGGGTATTTTGTCGCCCATTCGAAAACCAACAAGGTGCTCTACGCCGGGCGTTCGTTCCTGGTCGACAATGAACCGCAGCCAACTGTGGATAATATTAAGAAAAATTTGAAAATCTATCCCTACGCTCCGGGCAGTTGGGGCAGCAGCATCGCCGAGGCGCTGAAAGGGGAAGTGAAACTCGCTGGTGAGCCAGACATTCCGGCGATGAAGTTCGTCGAAGCCAGCGGACTGTCGTTCAATACCATACCACCCAGCGATTACGGTTTTTTCGAGATGATCAATGCGAATGTACAGGCCGAGCCGGCAGCCAGCTACGATGTCGAACTCGCCGGGCAGCTTGCTGCAATCGGCATCGTTAAAGGTAGAGAGTTCAAACCGGACGAGCGGATGAAGAAAATCCTATCGGACGCCGCCGCCGTCGGTAATGCGGCCGGACGCGCTCTGAACTGGCGCTACGCGATGGCACATCCCGACTGGATTTATTATGAGGGCTCACACTGGGGCAATATGCTGTTCGAGGGTGGCGCCTTTTTCGAAACCCCGCCTCCGGCGTATGAGAACGGTATGTTCAGGCCCTTCCCGCCGACCGGCGCGCGCACCCTCGATTCACGCACGGCTTTCTATTATGCCTATACTTTAGATTCGCCGGGCATGATCATGCGTATTCCCGGCGTTGGCTCGCAGTATCTGATGAATTTCCTCGACGCTGATGGTAACCCTTTCGATGGCGCCCAGACCTACCAAATGACGTTGCCAAAGGGCATTCCGGCGCGGGCGTTCTGGTCTCTAACACTGTATGACAATCAGACCCGCTCGATGCTTCAGACGCCGCAGAAATACCCTCGTGCCGGCAGCCAAAGCTATCCGTCACCGGCCGCCGAAGTGGATGCCGACGGTTCGACAACAATTTATTTCGGCCCCCAACAGCCGGAAGGGGTTAGCCGGGGGAATTGGATTCAGACCGATTCCGATAAAGGCTGGTTCACGATTCTGCGTCTCTACAGCCCGCTCGAATCGTTTTTCAGCAAGGCCTGGCAGCCTTCTGAGATTACGTTGGTTCGCTGAAACCCAGTGAACAGACGGCGTGTGCCGACGGATGTGGCACCGCCTATTATGCTAAGCAGAGTAACTCAGGCTATCGCGCAGCTACTTGCCAGAGCTGAGCTCAGGGATATGCGCAATGTGAATATTATTATGGCTTGCCGTCATCTGGAATAGGACGAAGGTGAAAGTGGTCTGCTGGAGGAGTTCCGTTCCAGCGGACCGGCTTTGGGGCTCAGGTTTGACTATTGCAGGTAGTAATCCACGCCAACTTTAGCTGCACTGTCTTTGACACCTTCTTCCATCGCACCCCAGAACGGATTGAATAGGGTTTTCATCAGTACGCCATAGATGCGCTCAGCAGTCTGGGCGGATACACTAAGCGTTGTTGTGCTGCCCAGAATGGCCATAACGCGCAGAGATTCTCACATACCACCATGGGGAAACTCCTCAGGCTGGTATATTAATCATGATCGCGTGTCTGCGGTTATTCGACTGTTATTCTGTGGTGTGGACGCTATATCGCGCTCCCGTGCTCCGGGGAGCCGCGGTATACCGTTAGTCTGTAACCTTTTTACCCCGTTCGAGGATTTATATGGCTTACGCAAGTGCAAAAATCATCGCTGCGAGCGATATCCCGGTCATTGATATCGGGCCGCTGCGCAGCGGCCAGGACATCGAAGGCGTTGGGCAGCAATTGCTGGCGGCGATCAAATCGGTTGGTTTTTTCTATGTCAGCAATCACGGTGTACCTGAGTCTGTCATCGCGACTGCACGAGCCGCGGCACGGCGCTTTTTCGCCTGCCCGCTGGAACGCAAAAACGAGATACGCATCAATGCCAGTCATCGCGGCTTCCTGGCCGTGGGACAGGCCAAGATGCACGATAAGGCACGGGTCGATCTGAAAGAAAGCTTCGTTTGGGGGCTGGAGCTGGATCCCGAACATCCCCTGTTTGGCAGCAATCCGTTTCTGGTCAGCAACCAGTGGCCGGCCTGCGATCCGCAACTGCAAGATCAGGTCTACCCGTATCTGCAGGAATGCAACGAATGCGGCAAGGATTTGTTCAAAGCCTTTGCGGTGGCTATGGGACTGGCAGCGGACAGCTTTATCCGGCATTTCGATGCACCCATTTCGCGTGCTTCGCTGGTGTACTATCCGCCGCAACCACCGGATATGGGCGACACCCAGTTCGGCGTTGCACCGCACACCGATTTCGGCTGCCTGACCATTCTGTGCCAGGACGATGTCGGCGGACTGCAGGTTGAAACCGCCCAGGGCGAGTGGGTGACCGCGCATCCCATCGAGGGGACGCTGGTCGTGAATGTCGGGGATTTATTGCAGCGCTGGTCGAACGATATTTTCCGTTCCACGCCGCACCGGGTGGTAAATACCTCCGGCCGGGAACGCTACTCGCTGGTCGCAGCGGTCGATCCCAATTTCGAGACTCTGATCGACCCTGCTATCGTCTGCAGCGACCCGAGCCAGGCTCACTACCCGCCGATCAGCTGCGGTGAGGCGATTCTGCAGCGTTTCCAGCGGGCTTTTAAGTACCGTCAGACCGAACGGGTGTGAGCCAGTTCCCCCAGCACATAAGTGGCGGCGACAGCGCGGTCGTCGCCCAGCATCATCAGTACGAAAAACTGTTCGGCCAGATTGCGGGCATGCGCCATGCGCCGCGCCAGTAGCGGCGTGGCTTGCGGATCGAGTACCACGAAATCGGCTTCTTTGCCCGGTTCAAAATTACCGATTTTGTCATCCAGATAGAGCGCTTGCGCACCGCCCAGTGTCGCCAGATACAGCGCCCGGTAGGGCGATAAGGCCTGTCCGTTTAACTGCAGCACTTTATAAGCTTCACCCAGTGTTTGCAGCATGCTGAAACTGGTGCCGGCACCGACATCGGTCGCCAGTCCCACCCGTATTCCCAGCGTGCGCGCAGTGTCCAGATCGAACAGCCCGCTGCCGAGAAACAGATTGGAGGTCGGACAAAAGGCCATTGCCGCGCCGCTGTCTGCCATGCGCCGGCGATCCGCGTGATCCAGATGCAGGCAATGAGCGAAAACGGACCGTTCACGCAGCAGACCGTAATGATCATAGACATCCAGATAGCTGCGACGGTGTGGGAACAGTTCCTCCACCCAGGCGACTTCGGCCTTGTTTTCAGCAACATGGGTTTGCACATAGACATCGGGATGCTCGGCGGCCAGCTGGCCGGTGCGGATTAATTGCGGCTCGCTGGAGGAGGCTGCAAAACGCGGCGTGATGGCGTACAGCAAACGGTCCTGGCCGTGCCAGCGTTCGAGCAGTGCCTTGCTGTCCCGATAGCCGGATTCCGCGCTGTCGGCCAAAGCCTCCGGTGCGTTCCGATCCATCAGTACTTTGCCCGACAGCAACCGCAGCTGGCGCTGTTGTGCGGCCTCGAAAATCGCATCAACCGACTGCGGATGACTGGTGGCATACACCATGGCGCTGGTGGTGCCGCTGCGCAGCAGTTCTGCCAGAAAAAAATCGGCAACCTCGCGCGCGTGTGCCGAGTCATCAAACTGCGCTTCGGCCGGAAACGTATACTGATTCAGCCAGTCCAGCAATTGTTTGCCGTAAGAGGCAATGATATCGGTCTGCGGGTAATGGATGTGGGTATCAATAAAACCCGGCATGATCAGCTGACCTGAATGATCATGCAGCGGGGTTTCGGCTGGCAACTGCGGCAGCAATTCACTAGCCGGGCCCAACTGCATAACCCGGCCATGCTCCAGCAGCAGCAGACCGTCTTCAAACCATTCGACCGCGCTGACGTCACCGGCTGCACCCGGATCACGCAGGCAGTGGGCGATACTGCCGCGAATAGCGACTAAAGGGTTGCTGCTAATGCTCATGAGGTGTGCAGTAAATCGTGCAAGGTCAGCGCTACAACTTCGGTTGCCTTGCGCAGATCGTCGAGGTTCAGGTGTTCGTCAGCGCCATGGGCATTGGCTTCCAGAATGGTATGCGGGCCGGCACCATAGAGAACCGTTGGAATACCCGCTTTGGCATAGTGGCGGGCATCGGTATACAGCGGCACCCCGTGACTGGTGACGACTTCACCCATAATCGCAGTGCCGTGCTGACACAGCAGTTCGCTCAGGCGCTCGGAACCGGTTATCGGCACCAAGGGTTCAGCCAGTAATATCCGTTTCACCTCGCAGATAATCCCCGGCAAGCGGGCATTTTCTTCGATCAATGCGGTCAGTCGGGCTTCGACCAGTGTGGCGTCTTCCTCCGGGATCAGGCGGCGATCGATGCGCAGGTTTACCAGGTCTGGCACCACATTGGTATTGATCCCGCCACTGATTAGGCCAATCGTCAGCGCCGGTGTGTCGATACCGGCAATTTGCGAGTGGATAGCCTTGTAGCCCTTACGGTAGGCGTACAGCGCGGTCAGGATCTGATTGGCCGCCTCAAGCGCATCAATCCCGGTATGCGGCATGGCCGCGTGGGCCTGTTTGCCGCGCACGGTAACCTCCAGATGCAGCACACCGTTATGAGCGGTCACCACACCATAGGAAAACCCTGCACTGATCGCATAATCGGGCTTGCTGATACCTTCGTCCAACAGCCATTTAGGGCCTATTTCGCCGCCGGCTTCCTCGTCATAGGTGAAATGCAGTTCCACCGTGCCGTTCAGATCGCTACCCGCCGCCTGCAAAGCTGCGCAGGGCATAGCCGTAGGTGGCAAAGTCCGGTTTCCGAAACGGCCACACCGCGCCCGTACATATGATTGTCGACGATCTCCGCGCCATAGGGCTGGCGACTCCAGCCGGCACCAGGCGGCACCACATCACCGTGTGCATTCAGGGCAATCGTGGGGCCGCTACCATCACCAAACGTGTGGCGGATCACCAGATTGGTAGCCGATCGCATGCCGGCGGCTTGAACGCGATCTGCCGGTACCGGATGGCGCTCGACGCTGAGTTCCAGCTGTTCCAGCAAATCGGCAGTCACGTCGGCGTGGCGGGCGCAATCGCCGGGCGGATTATCCGTTGGCATTCCCACCAGTTCAGCCAGAAATGCGATCTGTTCAGCCTGCCGGCTGACGATAAAGTCATGCAGGCGCTGACAGCTGTTAGCGGTGCTAGCTCTGTTGGTGGGGGCAGAAGTCTGACTCATGCTAACGGTCCTTGGGCTGAAAGTTACGAATAAAATCGAGCAGTAGTGCAGCACCCCGAACCGCATCCGCCGTGCTGAGCTGCTCATCAGGATGGTGACCGATGCCACCGTTGCCGCAGCGTACGAACAGCATTGCGATATCGCAAAACCGTTGACATCGCCATGCATCGTGACCAGCACCGCTGGCAGATAACGAGGGGGAACAAGCTGGCGCGGCTGATAGCGGATTCGAGTTGCTGCATCAGCCAGGGGGCACAGGCGACAGCCGGGGCATCGTGGGTTTTATTAATCTCAAATCACCCCGGCGGCGCTGTTCGATAGCTTTGAACTCAGTCAGGATATCGTCCACTGCACTGTGGCGGATGGCGTCCTCACCAGCCTCCGACATCAAGGCTGAACTCGACGCAGCCGGGGATAACATTAGCCGCGCCGGCAGGTACGTTCAGCCGGGCCACCTGTGCCAACCAGCGAGTCCACGCCTGGGTCTACGTTCTGGCAGCGCTGCTCCACAAACAGCAACGCTTCAGCGGCGGCAACAGCGGCGTCACGGCGCAGTGCCGGTCGGCACTGTACCCGCATGACCGGCCTGACCACTGACTTTGATCTGAAAACGGGTCGCGCCGGTACTGTTGTGACAATGCCAACCGGCAGGTTTTCGCCGAGCAATACCGGGCCTTGCTCGATATGGTTTCACATACGCCAGAACATTGTCAGGGTCATGCGCGGCCATGCCGATCCGCCCGGTCAAGACCACAGCACCGCCAGGTGGTGCATCGAGATGCTGGCGGCGTCGGTTTTGTCCAGCAAGGACAGATCGAAATTACCGGCTACCGCCCGGCTGCCCAGTAGCGTTTTGAGCCAAAGCGGCACGCCTTCTTCGTCAGCAAAACAATGATTTCCGATGGGGCGGCAGGCGTTCGGCCCCGTTGGTGCAATGCTTTAACGGCAGCAATACCAGCGATGATGCCGTACATGCCATCGTATTTGCCGGCGTTGCGGACGGTGTCGTAGAGAGAGCCGATAAGCAATACCGGTTCTGGCCCGGTCGTTGTTGCGCTTGCAGCACCCGCATACCGGCCCACCATATTGCCGATGGGGTCAAAGCCGGCCTGCATACCAGCGTCTTCCATCCAGTTTTGCAGCGAGCAGGGCTGCCGCTTTATGCTGCGGGGTGAGAAACGTGCGGGTCAATGCCAGGGCGGTCTCTTGGAGCAGGCGGCGAGCTGGTTCCAGCCGCGCCATGATTTCGGGTGCCGCAAAGGTCTGTCACGCTGTTTATTCCTCGATCAGATCCTGCAGACGCAAGCGGGTGATATGCAGGATCGCTGCAGCGCCTGATCAAACCCAGTGCTGCGCGGGCTGTCTGGCGCTGCCGGAAAATCTGCAGGATCTCGTGCTTGCTGCGGCCTTTGACGGCCAGAATAAACGGAAAGCCGAAATTTTCCCGCAAGCGCGGGTTCGGGTCATGGACTTTCAGCCAGCTCTGCCGGGTACAGTGGTGCAGCCTGGCGCTGGCCTGTTCTGTGCTGATTCCTGGGTCAGCCGGCCTGCTCGGTGCGGCTTGCCAGCCAGATCCGCCGGGTGGGCACAAATCAGCGCCAGCTGGGCTGCGGTGTCGGCCCGCTGCACGGTGTTGAGCAGGGCGGTGTGCAGTGCCTCGCGACTGGCGAAAGGCCGCGCCGGCCAGGTGTGCTGCGCGATCCAGGGCGAATGTTCGAACAGGCCGGCCAGATGCTGCACAAAATCTGCCTGCGACAGGGAATTCAGGGTCGAAAGTTTCATGATAAGGGCGCTGCTGACGGTGGTGTGGCGGGGTGCTGTTCGCGCCAGTGACGGGCAATATCGATCCGTCGTGTTATCCAGACCTGCTCATGCTGCTGCACATAATCCAGAAAACGCGCCAGCGCTGCGGCCCGACCGGGACGGCCAACCAGCCGGCAATGCAGTCCGACCGACATCATTTTGGGAGCAGACGCACCCTCGGCATACAGCATGTCAAAGCTGTCCTTGAGATAGGTATAGAACTGATCGCCGGAATTAAAGCCCTGGCTGGTGGCGAAGCGCATATCGTTGGCATCCAGGGTATAAGGTACCATCAGCTGCGGCTGCTCATAACTGTAATCCCAGTAGGGCAGATCGTCAGCATAGCTGTCGGCGTTGTAAACAAAGCCGCCCGCTTCGGCGACCAGTCGGTGCGAGTTCGGGCTGCAGCGGCCCAGATCCCCGCCGAGGGGGCGGCTGCCGGTGACACGGGTATGGATGTCGATGGCTTTGTGCAGATGCTCACGCTCGAGGGCTTCCGCGCAGTATTGATAATCGATCCAGCGATAGCCGTGACTGGCAATTTCCCAGTCCGCCTGGAGCATCGCCTCGACCGCCTGCGGGTTGCGTTCCAGCGCCATTGCCACGGCATATACTGTCACGGGTATCTGACGCTCCGTGAACAGGCGATGCAGCCGCCAGAAACCGGCACGGGCACCGTATTCGTAAATCGACTCCATATTGACATGGCGCACACCGGGCAAGGCTTGGGCACCGACGATTTCGGATAAAAAGGCTTCCGAGGCGGCATCGCCGTGCAGGATGCAGTTTTCGCCACCTTCCTCATAGTTGATCACAAACTGCAGCGCCAGTCGGGCCTGGCCGGGCCAGTGTGGATTGGGGCTGTGTTGACCATAACCGATCAGGTCGCGTGGATAATTATGTGACATTGCGGTAGTCCTCGTTATTCTGCGGTGGCACCGGCCTGGAACCACTGGTCGATCAGGGCGCGCTCGGCATCGGACATCCCGGTCAGATTACCGATCGGCATCGCCTTGCTGACAACCGTTTGTTGATGGATGGTGACCGCCTGGCCGGTGATATCTTGCGGCGTGTCAAATACTACGCCCTTGGGCGGTGCGGTAAAACCGGGCTGGCTCGGGTGAGTGGCATGGCAGACCGTACAGCGCTGTGTAACGATCTGCTGTACTTGGCTAAAACTGACGCTGGTGCTGCCTGTATCCTGGCCTGTATCTGGCGTAGTTCGGGGTGCCAGCGCGGCCACCAGGGCCAGGGTCAGCAGGGCTGCAGCAAGCAGCGGCCACGGTGAGGCCGGGCCTTTATGGCGGGCCACAAAATACACCCGGATCACGCGCCGATCAGCGAAATCGCGAGCAGGATAAGCCAGTTATAAGCGTGGCCGTAAGTCATCGCATAATGGTTGCTGATCATGACAAACAGCACGGGCAGGGTGAAATACGTGTTATGCACCGAGCGCTGCTTGGCTTTCAGACCTGGTGTTGGATCAGGGGTGCGGCCTGCTTCGGTCGCACTGACCAGTTCTCGCTGGCCGGGCATGATGACAAAAAATACATTGGCGACCATGATGGTGCCGAGCATCGCGCCATAATGAATAAACGCGCCGCGCCCGCTGAAGACCTGACACAATCCATACGCAACAAGCACAGTAAACAGGCACACGGCAACGCCGAGCAGCCGGTCGTTCTGTCCCAGCCTGGATTTGCACAGGACATCGTAAACCAGCCAGCCCAGTACGATGGTGCCAATCCCGATAGCAATTGCGACAGGTTTGCTGAGCGCGGCAACGGCCGGGTCGATCAGGTAAATCTCGGCACCATACCAGTAGATCAGCGCCAGCAGAAAAGTCCCTGACATCCAGGTCCAGTAAGCCTCCCATTTGAACCAGTGCAACGGTTCGGGCAGGAAAGCCGGTGCGACCTTGAATTTCTGTGCCTGATAAAACCCGCCGCCATGCACTGACCAGACTTCGCCACCGATACCGCGGGCGCTGTCGTTGGGATCACGCGGCGGCAAGAGATGGTTGTCCAGCCAGACAAAATAAAATGACGCGCCAATCCAGGCGATGCCGGTAATCAAATGCAGCCAGCGGGCCGCCAGGCTCAGCCAATCGATGAGGTATGCTTCCATCGTGGTGCCCCCAGTGTGCGTTGTAAATTATTGGATAGTGTGTAGTACGCCCATGCCAGCGGGCTGATGGGCCACTTTACCTCAGCATGCCAGCCGGATTGCCCAAAAGTTTAATGGTAAGGGCTGGGACGAAGGCTTTGGTAGCATCAATTATCGGTTGGGTGATGCCGGTATGGCAACGCTGGCGAAGGGTAACGAGCGGGTAAATAGGTAAAAATTCGCACAGTGTTCATAATTCGAGGGTACTATGGTGAACGTTTTATTGCTGCTGACTCAGTTATTAATTCTACAAAAACACGTCGGAGGGAATACGGATGGCTAATCCTTTTGTAAATGATGATCTTGGAAAATTGATTCTGCGTTTAAGCCTCGGCATCCTGCTGCTTTTTCACGGTGTCGGCAAGTTGCTCAATATTGATGGCTCTCTGCAGTTTATTGGTGGCATGCTGACTAATCTTAATCTGCCAATGGAAATCGCCTATGGCGTTTTTCTGGGCGAAGTGATTGCTCCGGTTCTGATTATTATTGGCCTGTTCACACGTCTGGGCGGGTTGCTAATCGCCGGTAATATGGTGTTTGCCATTGTACTGGTGCATACAGCCGAGTTGTTCGCCATGACTCAGAACGGCGGCTGGGCGCTTGAATTGCAGGGTATGTATCTGTTTGGCGGGTTGGCGCTGTTGTTTATGGGCGGCGGCAAAATTGCGGTTCGACCGGACTGAAACCCAGACAATGAAGTTTTAACGCTGCTTTCATTAGATTAAGGATCGTTGGTTTCTATCCAACGATCCTGTAAACGATCCTGCCAAAAACCGCCTAATTTTTATCCAGCGCCCGGGCCAGAAAATCCAGCCGATCCTGACCCCAGAAAATTTCATCCTGATAGACATAACTGGGTGCGCCGAACACACCGCGCGCAATGGCAGCCTGGCTGTCAGCCGCTTTCATGTCCCGGATAGTGTCCTGCTCGGCTTGCCGTAATAAATCCTCACCGTCCAGTCCGAAAGCGGAAGCGATGGCTCCCAGCGTGATCGGATCAGCGATGTCGCGCTCTTCGACCCAGACAGCCCGCAGAATCGCACCGGTCAGCGCTACGGCTGCCGCGCTATCCTGCTGCCGCGCGGCGATCACTATACCGGCAGCCAGTGCCTCGCTGACCGGAAAATAGCGTGGTTGCAGATTGAGTGGCAGATTCAGATAATCGCGCCAGCGGGCCAGTTCGACCAGTCGGTAAGCCTGCCGTTGCGGTGCCCGTTTGGGCAGCGGCAGACCACCTGTGGCAGGGAAAATGGTCCCGAAATCGACCGGCCTGGGGATAATTGTGGCGTCATGCTGCGCTGCCAGTTCCAGCAGGCGCTGATGTCCCAGATAAGTCCAGGGTGATTGCAGGGATACATAATAATCGATGGTTTTGCTCACGGCTGCTCCAGAATGTAGCGTTTTCTTGTGCGATATTTTTGTGCGATCAGGTCGCTGGGAGCGCCATTCCGCGCTGTACGCCAGGCCGTGCCATCAGGTTGTCGTACCAGCGTTTAACGTTAGGGAACTCGTTCAGATCAACTTCCTGCCACTCATAGCGTGCCGTCCAGGGCAGGATGGCGAAATCGGCAATGGAGAGATCCCCCGCGACATACTCACGGCCTTCCAGGCGCTTATCCAGCACGCTATAAAGCCGTCGGCATTCAGTCGTGTAGCGTTTAATCGCATAGGGCACCGGTTCCTTGGCGGCACGCAGAAAATGATGCACCTGGCCGAAAATAGGTCCGACCCCACCCATCTGCCACATCAGCCATTGAATGACCTCGTAGCGGGCTGCCATCTCCTGCGGCATGAACTTGCCGGTTTTCTCCGCCAGATACATCAGAATCGCGCCGGATTCGATCACCGTGTAAGGCTTGCCGCCGGGGCCGTCGGTGTCAACGATAGCCGGTATTTTGCTGTTGGGGTTGATAGCAATAAATTCTGCCGTGAATTGATCGTCCTGACCGATATTGATCGGGTGCAGATTATACGGCAGGCCGCATTCTTCCAGCATGACGGTAGCCTTGCGGCCGTTGGAGGTTTTCCAGGTATACAGTTCAATCATGAGACTATCCTTCTTCGGGCTATTGTGGCTTCGGGTTATTGTGGTCGTTGTCAGCGGTATAAAAACATTCGGAATAAATGATGAATGCGACGGTGTCAGGTCAAGGGCAGCATAACGTGTTCACGGTAGGCAGGTCGCTCGCACAGACGCTCGTACCAGGCTCGCAGGTGCGGCAGTTCGGGATGTTCCAGTGGCAGTGAGTACCAGCGGTAAGCCATCGCGCCGACCGGGATGTCGCCCATCGTAAAATGCGGGCCGCCGACAAAAGGGTGACGGCTCAGGTGCTGATCCAGCAGCGTGAAGACGTCATTGCATTTACTGACAGCGGCGGCAAAAGCGGTTTCGTCACGCTGCTCCGGCGGTAACCGGATCAGGGACCAGAAAATTGTGGTCAGCGGCGGACTGAGTACTGTCAGTTGCCAGTCCATCCAGCGGTCGGCATGGGCCCGTTCACAGGGATCGGCCGGATAGAGCTGCCCCGACGTATCATAACGCGCAGCCAGATAGCGCACGATAGCGTTGGATTCCCAGAGTGTGAAACCGGCGTCATCGATCAGGGGAATCAGACCATTCGGGTTCAGTTGCAGATACCAGTCTTCACGATTCTGCCCGTGCGCCAAACCGGCGTCGTAGCGTTGGTGACGCAAGGCCAGCTCGCCAATACACCACATGACTTTCTGCACATTGACAGAGTTGTTACGGCCCCATATTTTGATCATTGCGATTGCTCCTGGTGGTAGTCGGGCGTTAATCGTCGAAGTGTGGTGCACGTTTTTCATGCCAGGCCTGAACACCTTCGCGTGCTTCCGCGCTGTGCAGGCTGGCTTTATGCGCATAGTTTATCGCGGCCGGATCGAATATACCGCTGGCAATCGCATTCAAATGTTGTTTCATACCTTGCACCGCAGCGGGTGCATTCCGTGCCAGTTGCTCAGCCAGCTGCCGGCTGCGCGCCGGTAAGTCTGCCGCATCCACTAATTCTGTCAAATAGCCCATGGCAATCAGCTCATCAGCGTTTACTGCCTGCGCAGTCAGAAACAGCCGTTGTGCATTGGCCAGTCCCAAACGGCTGACATAGCGGCGCAGTCCGCTGGCGTAATAATGAATACCGAGCCGGGCGGCCGGCATCAGCAACTGCATTCCGGTTGCCCCGATCCGGAAATCACAGGCCAGGGCAAGATCAGTAGCACCGCCGTACACCGATCCGTTCAGAGCGCATATAGTGGGAGGACGCAGTGTTTCAAGCTGATCAACGACCCGCGCAAACAGCGTCGGCTCGCTATCCGGTACTGACGCTGCGGGCTGTTCCGGTGCATTTTGTGCGTCTTGCTGCAAGGCACCCAGGTGATAGCCGGAACTGAAACTGTTGCCCGAGGCGGTCAAGATCACGGCCCGGACCGAGTGATCAGCGTTGATTTGCTCGAAATAGTCGGCCAGTCGGTGCAGATCCTGCGGTTCCAGCCGATTGTGCAATCGGGGCCGGGCGAGCCGGATCGTTGCAATGGCCGATTCAATCATTAGCAGCGGTGGCTCGCCGGCTGCTGCGGGTTTAGCGCCTGTCACGATACAGGTTCCTTCACGGGTGTTTTTCATCAGGTGTTTTTATCGGGTTATCCAGCTCTGGAAAAAGCACTGGACGAGTGACTTAATCCAATGCTAACAGCCGGATTAAGAATAATAAATTTACGTTTTATAACTTGACACTAATAGAAGGCTGGGCGATGGTTGAGGCGTCATCAACTCAGGATTGGCGTTGATGCAGCCGGGTTCGTTAAAACGGTTATATCGTCCAGCAAATG
Organism: Gammaproteobacteria bacterium; assembly: GCA_041396125.1. Classification (GTDB taxonomy): domain Bacteria; phylum Pseudomonadota; class Gammaproteobacteria; order Competibacterales; family Competibacteraceae; genus JAWKZG01. The sequence goes on from JAWKZG010000024.1 coordinate 68,178, forward strand.
ACATTAACAGGAGAATGGTAACATGGCAAAAGCAATCGGTGAGATGCGGGGCATGACCCCTGAGATCAGCAAGCAACTCACGGCCAAAGGCATTAAAGACAGCAATCAGTTACTCGAGGCAGTCGCAAAACCGGCTGATCGTAAAAAGCTTGCAGCCGAGCTGGGGGTGGCAACCAGCGTGGTGCTGGATTTGGCAAACCGTGCTGATCTGGCCCGGGTTAATGGTATCGGCACAGTGTTCGCCGATTTGCTGGAAAAAGCCGGTGTTGATACCGTTAAGGAATTGGCCACCCGCAATCCGGACAATCTGCTCGCGAAAATGACCGAAGTGAACAGCAGCGACCAAGTCAGCAAGCGTTTGCCGCAATTGGCCGATGTGCAAAACTGGATCGCGCAAGCTAAAGAACTACCCAAACTGCTGCAATACTGATTATTCCTGCGCGTTATGTCCATGAGTCCGGCTGCGCCGGTTTAGCGCTGCCGGGCCGGCTCCTCCCGCACGATAGTTTTTATCCCCTCCGTTGCCTGTGCCTGCAACATAATTTTTCTGGTTTTTAAATAACTTGAAAATCAATCGATTATATTTTTATCTGGCGTTTTGCGGTAGCAAGAACAGCCGGTCAAGCCTGCACGGTCGTTCGTATCCTGCCTGTACTAGCGTTAAAATAAAGCATTTTTATCAGTACAGGAGTGTCGGATGATTCCTTATCATGCCCCAAGCCGCGATATGCAGTTCGTTATCAATGAACTCAATGATTTAGAAGAAATCGCGCAACTCCATGAATTTGCCGACCATGATATCGGACCCGATCTGGTTAATGCCGTGCTGGAAGAAGCCGGCAAGCTGGCGCACGGGGTGCTGGCTCCACTCAACCGGGATGGCGACAAAAACGGTGCCACGCTGGGCGAGAACGGTGTCAAAGCGGTGCGCGGATTCAGTGAAGCTTACCGGCAATTCATTGAGGGTGGCTGGAACGGGCTGGTGTGTCCGATAGAATTCGGCGGCCAGGGTCTGCCGGAATTGTTAAACATCGCCACGCAGGAGATGTGGAACAGTGCCAATCTGGCATTTGCTTTATGTCCCTTGCTGACTGCCGGTGCGGTTGAGGCATTGCGCGCACACGGCTCCGAAGAGCAGAAACAGCGTTATCTGATCAAAATGATCAGCGGCGAGTGGACCGGCACCATGAACCTGACCGAACCCCAGGCCGGTTCTGATCTCAGCGCGGTGCGCACCAGAGCGGTGCCGGAAGACGGGCATTACCGGCTCTACGGGCAGAAAATTTTCATCACTTGGGGCGACCACGACATGACCGAGAACGTGGTCCATCTGGTATTGGCCCGTACCCCTGATGCGCCGGAAGGTGTCAAAGGGATCTCGTTGTTCATCGTGCCCAAATATGTGCTGGATGAGCACGGCAAACCGGCCCGGCGCAACGATGTGCATTGTGTATCGCTCGAACACAAGCTGGGTATTCACGCCAGTCCGACCTGTGTCATGGCCTATGGCGACAAAGAGGGTGCGATCGGCTATCTGGTCGGCGAGGAAAACAAAGGGCTGGGCTATATGTTCACCATGATGAACGAGGCCCGTCTCAAAGTCGGCCTGCAAGGGCTGGCCATTGGCGAGCGGGCCTACCAGCAGGCGCGTGATTTCGCCAAAACCCGGGTGCAGGGTCGTCCGGTCGGGGTCAAAACCGGTGAGCGGGTCACGATTATCCAGCATCCTGATGTACGGCGCATGCTGTTGACCATGAAAGCCCAGAATGAAGCCATGCGGGCGCTGTGCTATGCCGTGGCGCGCACTATGGATCTGGCCCGTCATCATCCTAAAAAAGAACGTCGGCAGCAGTATCAGGCACGGATTGACCTGCTGATCCCGGTGGTCAAAGCCTGGTGTACCGAATTAGGTGTTGAGATCGCTTCTCTGGGTGTTCAGGTGCATGGCGGTATGGGTTTTATCGAGGAAACCGGTGCCGCACAGCATTTACGCGATGCCCGCATCACGCCCATCTACGAAGGCACTACCGGCATCCAGGCCGCCGATCTGGTGGGCCGGAAAATAGGCGCTGACAGCGGCCAGGTAATGGCTGAACTGATCGCTGAAATCAACGCGCTGGATGAACAACTGGCTGCCGTTGACAATACCGCTATCGACGCGATCCGCAAGCCGCTGCGAGCCGCTGCGAAGGCTTTGCAGGAGGCCACCGACTGGGTAGTGCGGACCCTGGCCGAGCAACCCGACGTGGTGTTAGCCGCTTCGGTCAATTATTTAATGCTGACAGGTTATGTGTGTGGCGGCTGGCAAATGGCCCGGGCGGCGTTAATTGCACAGGAACGTCTGGCTACCGGCGATAATTCCGGCTTTTATGACAGCAAGTTGATAACCGCCCGGTTTTACGCCGAGCAAATTCTGCCACGCGCGCAGGCGCTGAGCTATGCAGTGGTCGCAGGCGCAGAAACACCGCTGGCCCTGGCCGAGGATAACTTCTAGCGGAAAAATCAGGTCATTTGGGGCTGGCATGCAGGCCGGGATTTCGGTATGCTTGCCGGCCATTGGAGAGGTGGCAGAGCGGTTGAATGCACCGGTCTTGAAAACCGGCAACGAGGCGACTCGTTCGAGGGTTCGAATCCCTCCCTCTCCGCCATATTCTACTCATTCTCATTAGTTGCTCTTACCCATCAAACAACTTCCATTTCAAAAAAGTCAGTGCACTGAGATTTCTAAGACTTCGGCACCCGCACCACCACCGTATTCGACAGCCGGTCATGCCAGGTTTTTTATCACGGTCGAATAGTGCCCATAAAAGCCCAGTCCCAGCGGCAGCCAGGACAGCAGCGCACAGAGCAGGCGCAGTCCGGCCTGTTCCCAGCTGAGCATGTGGCCCTGCACAGTCTGTACCCGGATATGCCAGGCTTTCATACCGAGGGTTTGCCCACCGTGGGTCCAGCACCAGCCATAGAACAGCCCTACCAGACCCAGTAAATAGGCTTGATAGGCAGGGTTGCCCGGTTCGATAGCGTGTCCGTTGGTAAACGGCAATAACACAACTGTACCGGTGAAAATTACTCCGAACAGCAGCAGACCGTCATACAGCAGAGCGGCCAGACGACGCAGCAGGGTGGCGGCTGGCAGTGGAGACTGAAGAGTTGTCTGGGTCGATGCCCGGGTCGTCGCCGAGGTAGTTGCCATCAGGAACGCCTCCGGACCCGTGGATCGAGCGCATCCTGGAGTCCGTCACCCAGAAAATTAAACGCGATCACCGTGATAAAAATCATCAGCCCCGGATAAAACGCCTGTGCCGGAGCGGCCCAGATTAATTCTTGTGCATTGTTCAGCATATTGCCCCAGCTTGGCAGCGGGGGTTGAATGCCCAGACCCAGAAAACTCAATATCGACTCCAGTAAAATAATATTTCCAACAGATAAGGTGGTCGCGATGATGATCGGCGACATGACATTGGGCAGAATATGCACCCGCATCACCCACAGCGGGCCAGCCCCGGCACCAATTGAGGCCAGTACATACTCGCGTTCGCGCAGGCTGAGGGTCGCCCCGCGCACCAGCCGTGCCACTGTGGTCCAGCCGAACAGCGCAACGATAACAATAATGCGATAAACACTGATGTGCTGGGACTGTATGAGTTCGGTTGGTAGCCCCAGTTTTTCCAGATCCAGTGCGGCCAGCACAATCAGCAAAGGCAGCAGGGGCAGGGCGATCATGCCATCGGTAAACCGCATTAATAGCATATCCAGCCGCCCCCCCAGATACCCTGCCAGCAGCCCGATGATAGTGCCGATGCAGGCCGCCGAGAGCGCTCCGACAATGCCCACCAGCAAAGACACCCGACCGCCATACAGCAGACGCAGCAGAAAATCCCGCCCCAGCTCGTCAGTACCCAGCCAGTGTTGTGCCGAGGAAGGCTGCAGCCGTCCGAACAGATTAACTTGTGTCGCCGAGACGTTCAGATAGTGTTCCAGCAGCGGGGCCGCCAAAGCCAGCAGGCCCAACAGGATCAGCAGGCAGGCACTGAACAGCGCCAGTTGGTGCAAGCGGAAACGGCGCCAGATCAGACCGTAAAACGAGAGTTGCGTAGCCATTAGTGATAACGGATGCGCGGATCGAGCCAGATGTAGGCAATATCGGCCAGCAAATTGCCGGCCAGTGTGACCAGCGTGGCCAGCAATAAAGCCACCAGCGCCAGATTGTAGTCATTACCCATGATCGAGTCATAAATCAGTTTTCCCATCCCCGGCCAGGCGAACACCGTTTCAGTGACCAGCGCACCGGAAAACAGCGCGCCCAGATCCAGCGCCAGGATAGTCACAATCGGCAGCAGTGCATTGCGCAAGGCGTGTTTCAGAACGATGCGCCGGGTGCCGGCACCTTTGGCGCGGGCAGTACGGATGAAATCCTGTTGCAGCACTTCCAGCATGGCACCGCGCACGAAGCGGGTGTGACTGCTGACACTGGCGATGGTCAAGGTCAGCACCGGCAGTACCAGATAGCGCAAGTGATCCCAGAAGCTTGCATTCTCGGCATGCCCGGTGCCACCGGCCGGCAACCAGCCCAATTGCACCGAGAAGATAATGATCAGCATCAGGCCGAGCCAGAAAGACGGAATCGAAATGCCCGCGAAAGCGACCAGGTTAATGCTGTAATCACGCACTGAGTAGGGCTTCAGGGCTGCCAGCGTACCCAGCGGCAGGGCGATCAGTATGGACAGCAGCAGGCTCAGACCGAGCAGTTGCAACGTGTTCATCAAGGCAGTAGGCAGAATCTCGCTGACCCGACTGGCATGCAGTCTGGAATACCCCAGATCACCACTCAAGACCATCTGCAGCCAGTAATACCAGCGTTCGAACATCGGTTTGTCCAGACCGTGCAATGCTTTTAAACGCTGCACATCGGTGCTGCTCATATTCGGATCAGCCGACGCCATCAGGTCGATCGGATCACCCGGCATAAAGGCCAGCAGGGTATAAATCACCAGCGACATGAGCAACAGTACCAGCGCGGTTTGGGTCAGTCGGGCGACGACCAGTCTCAGCATGAGGGTACAGACTCCGGAAAATGGCAGGCCACCTGGTGCACTTCGGGCCGGCCCGGTGTTTGCGTCAGCCTGGGGCGCTGCTGGATGCAAATAGCCTGGGCTTTCGGGCAGCGGGTATGGTAGGGGCAACCGGGAGGTGGGTTCAGCGGGCTGGGTACATCGCCGATAGGCATGCCAAAACGGCGTTTGCCGCCCGTCTGGATGGCTGGAATCGCAGCAATCAGCGCGCGCGTGTAAGGGTGCGCCGGCACGGCGAAAAGCTCATCGCGCGGGGCGAACTCGACGATTCGTCCCAGATACATTACCGCCACCCGGTCAGCAAGATGTTCCACCACAGCCAGATCGTGACTGATGAACAAATACGCCAGCCCGCGCTGCGCCTTGATATCGGCCAGCAAATTCAGAATCTGGCTTTGCACCGAGACATCCAGTGCCGACACGGACTCATCGGCGATAATCAGCTCCGGTTCCAGCACCAGGGCGCGGGCAATGGCAATACGCTGTCGCTGCCCGCCGCTGAATTCATGCGGATAGCGATCCAGTGCGGCCTCATCCAGACCGACCGCGGTCAGCAATTCTGCGGCCCGCGCCCGGCGCTGAGCGCGTTTGCCCCAGCGCTGCAGGGTTAACGGCTCGGTCAGAATAGCCGAAATTGGCAAGCGCGGATTGAGCGCAGCGTAGGGTCCTGAAAGACCAGTTGTACCCGTCGCCGGTAGCTGCGCAGTTGCCGCTGTGACAGGCCGGTCATCGGTGTATCGTCAAGCAGTATCTGACCGGAATCCGGTTTATAGAGTAAGGCGCAGAGACGAGCCAGGGTGGATTTGCCGCATCCGCTTTCGCCTACCAGGCCCACCGTCTCACCGCGCCGCAGCTGCAGCGAAACACTGTTAACAGCTGGTATCGCCAGCCATTTTGCAATAGCCCGGCCTGTTGCACGGTAAACGATTTGCTGACAGATTTAAGCTCCAGCAAAGGCGTGTTCGGGTCAGGATTGTGAACAGGCAATGAAACTGACAATAGATTATCCGGTCGTTACCTAGACGAGTGGGTTATAGCATTTTCATGCTCAGCCATGCTCGGCATTGTACCGGTACGCAGTGATGCAATGAAGGTTGCTGTCGTGCTTTTTTCAAAATGGCCTGTTTTGATAGACCTGTGGCAGGGAGCGATTATGTTTGATTGGGGTGTGTATATGCAGGGTCTGGCGGCAATACTGCTGCTGCTGACTATGGTCTGGCTGGTTAGTGTATGGCGACGTGATGCCAGCATTGTGGACGCGTTCTGGTCGATTGCTTTTCTGGTGGCAGCATTAAGCTATTGGGCGCGGCCCCGATGTTGCGACGAATGATGTTGCGACTGAGCCTGGAGCTGGGGCTGGGCCGCGCGCTGTGCTGGTGCTCGGTTTGACTGCGCTGTGGGCGTTACGCCTGGCCGGGTATATCAGCTGGCGTAACTGGGGAGAAGGGCGAAGATCGCCGCTATCAGGCCATCCGGGCGCGCAATTCGCCGTATTTTGCCTGGAAAAGTCTGATTATTTTCTGGTTGCAGGGTGTTCTGGCCTGGCTTGTTTCTCTGCCCTTGCTGGCGGGAATACTGGGACAGCAAAGCCTGGGGTGGCTGGATATAGCCGCTGTCGGTTTGTGGTGTATCGGTTTTCTGTTTGAGGCCGTGGGCGACTGGCAACTAGCGCGTTTCAAGGCTGATCCTGCCAATAAAGCGCGGGTTATGGATCGCGGTTTATGGCGGTATAGCCGGCATCCCAATTATTTCGGCAACTGCTGCCTGTGGTGGGGCTTTTATCTGCTGGCGCTGGCGGCCGGCGGCTGGTGGAGCATTATCAGTCCGCTCCTGATGACCTTTCTATTATTGAAAGTCTCTGGTGTATCCCTGCTGGAGCAGGATATCACCGAGCGTCGGCCCGCCTATCGTGATTATATTCAGCGTACCAACGCATTTGTACCGGGGCCACCGCAGGCGCGTGCAATGTCGTCCTGAGTCGCTGAACTCTCCGCAGCCTTCCGATTAACAAACAATATGGTCAAGCAAGAATAGTCTGTGTTAGATTAGCCGCAACATCTTGACGGGGCGCCAGTAAGGGCTGAGATGCGTATAAGCGCTGTCCCGTTGAACCTGATCCGGGTAATACCGGCGTAGGGATTCAGGGTGTGGCGTAGCAGTAAACTCCCCCTCTGTAACACGCTCATCGCTCCTCGAATCCCACTAACGAAGAGCTTATGAGTGATGCTACAAACACTAACTCCTTCTGTTGACACGGCGGCAGCGGCTGAACTGGCCGAATCCTGCGCTGTCAGTCTGTCGGCTATAGCCGAGCGCGCCCCACGCGTGCACTGCCTGACCAACCCGGTCGCGATGACCTTGACGGCTAATGTGCTGCTGGCTGTCGGTGCCCGTCCCTCCATGACCCAGACCCCTGATCAGCTGGGTGAATTTATCGCCGCTTCGGATACCTTGTGTGTCAATCTCGGCATGCTGGATGAAGCGCGTCAGCAAGGTATCGACCAGGCGCTGACCGCCGCCGCCCGACATACCGTGCCCTGGGTGCTCGACCCGGTAAAAGTCCATCTGTCTGCTACCCGGCGCCGCTATGCGCAGGACTTGCTGGTCCGGCAGCCGGCGGTCATTCGGGCCAATCAGCGGGAGTTTGCCGCGTTGCTCGGCAGCGAGTCCGCAAGGGACACGACCGATATCGATGCGGGTTTGCAGCAACTGGCGCGCCAACAAGGCTGTGTGATCGCCTGTACCGGTACGGTGGATCGTCTGTGTGATGGCAGGCGGCAGTTTGCCATTGCCGGTGGTGATCCCATGTTGGCCCGGATGGTGGCGCTGGGCTGTGCCCTGAGCGCACTGCTGGCCGCGTTTTTAGCGGTGCAAGACGATCCGCTGTTGGCCTCGGCGCAGGCATTGCTGGCCATGAAAACGGCCGGCCAGCAGGCGGCAGCGCAGTCTCCCGGGCCGGGTACGCTGGCAGTGCGGGTGCTGGACGAACTTTACACGCTGACCCCCGAGCGCCTGCTGGCGACGCAGGTGCAAGCATGAGCGGGCGTATCGATCCACGTTTGTATCTGGTCATCGGCCCGGATGATTGCGGTAATAATCCGGAAGATGGCGCTGGCCGGGACCCGGTCGAGATTGCCGTTGCTGCGGTGGCAGGCGGTGTCAGCGCAGTGCAGTTACGCGCCAAGGATTTGTCCGGGCGGGTGTTTCTGCAGCTGGCACTGCGCATGAAACAGGCTCTGGCTGGCAGCGGTGTGCCGCTGCTGATCAATGATCGGGTTGATATCGCGCTGGCAGCACAGGTGGATGGGGTCCACCTTGGCCAGGACGATCTACCGGCCCGGGAAGCCCGTCGGCTCTTGGGCCCGGAGGCCATCATCGGGCTGACCGTGCGCAGCCGCAGCGAGGCCGAGCAGGCACCGTTGGAAGTGCTCGATTATCTCAGTATCGGTGGTGTTTTCGCGACCCGCAGCAAAGACAACCCGGATCCGCCCATCGGTCTGGCTGGGCTGACGACCCTGGCGACTTTGCTGCGCGCCCGTAGCACCTTACCGCTGTGCGCGATT
>JAWKZG010000025.1:0-71452 GCA_041396125.1 Gammaproteobacteria bacterium
ATTTTCAGCGTGCACAATACCCGCCAAATGGTTGTACAGCGGGGAGCGACGATCATCGTCCAGCAATTCGTCAACGGCCACGACAGCAGCAGCATAACGTTGCTGAGATAGCAGTCTGAACACACCAATAATGCGATTTTTGATCAGCTCCGGCCCCAGATCAACCACGGTGACCGACTCGTCTGTGCTCGACTCATCCTGCGCTAGCGTTTCTGTCGACGTTTCTGTCGATGTTTTGCCAGGTCGTTGCAATGTCAGCCAAGTATCGATAGGCGTTTCGAACTCGGCCCCTAACCGCCGCAGCTGATCCAGTCCGGCGATATCATCACCCACAGCTAATAATGCTGTAGCCAGTAACGCCCGATATTGGCCATCTGTCCGCCAGACATCTTCTGGCAATGCGGTCAGCACATCCACCGCCTGTGCAAGCCCTTCCCCCGTGCGCAGGATGTCTGCTGCCAATAGTTTGCGGGCTGCGGTATGATTGGGTGCAGCGTCAACGTATTGATAAAGGTAACGAGCCGCTTTATCGTAATCACCCCAGCTATAATGCACAGCCCCCTGACTTAACAGTTGCCCAGGCCCGATTTGGGTAGGCAGCTGGGCCTGAGCCGGGGTCAACACTCCACTTAACAGCAGCGCGCCGCCAGCACGCATCAAACAATAGAATGCATAGTGTGAAATGACACTCAGGATATTCATAACAGTTGCTTTGGAATGGAACATCAATGACTCATAACCCGCACTTCAAACGCGATCTTGCTCAGACCGAACTCGCTGTAATCGGACTCGGTTATGTTGGATTACCGCTCGCCGTTGCCTTTGGCAAACACTTGCCAACCTTGGGTTTTGACCGCAACCACACGCGAATTGCTCAATTGGAAGACGGTCAGGATATTACTTTAGAATTAACTATAGCTGAATTACGTTCAGCAACCCATTTGAGATTCAGTACTGAAGTAGCCGAGCTGGTAGCGTGCAACACGTTTATCGTTGCGGTACCGACACCCATCGATGCCTTCAAAACGCCAGATTTCCAACCGCTGGCTGCCGCTACCCATACGATTGCCCAGCATCTGCAGCCGGGCGACCTGGTTATTTTTGAATCAACGGTGTATCCGGGTGCCACCGAAGAAATCTGCGTACCCATTTTAGAGCAGGTTTCAGGGCTGGTTTTTAATCAGGATTTTTTTGTTGGTTACAGCCCGGAGCGCATTAACCCTGGTGATAAGCAGCATCGCCTGGAAAGCATCATCAAAGTAACGTCCGGTTCTACACCGGAAGTGGCCAAGTTTGTCGATACACTGTACAAGCAAATCATTAGCGCTGGAACCTTCCAGGCATCCAGTATCCGGGTTGCCGAGGCAGCCAAGGTTATTGAAAACACACAACGTGATGTCAATATCGCATTAATCAACGAATTAGCCAAAATCTTTAACCGCCTGGGTATAGACACCCAGGAAGTTCTGGAGGCCGCGTCCACCAAATGGAATTTCCTGCCATTTCGACCCGGCCTGGTCGGCGGGCACTGTATCGGTGTAGACCCCTATTATCTGACTCATAAAGCACAGGAAATTGGCTATCATCCGGAGATCATTCTGGCCGGCCGCCGTATCAACGACAGCATGGGTTCGTATGTTGCCGCCCAGGTCGTTAAACTCATGACTCAGCGCAAAATACCTGTGGTAGAAGCCAATATCCTTGTACTGGGTTTAACATTCAAAGAAAACTGCCCGGATATTCGCAATACCCGGGTCGTCGATATCCTGGATGAATTTCGCAGCTACCATGCTCGTGTACAGGTTCACGATCCTTGGGCTGATCCAAACCAGACGGCAGAAGAATTGAATATTCAACTCCTTGAACAGCCCGCAGCCAACAGTTTCGATGCCATCATACTGGCCGTAGCTCATGAGCAGTTCCGAACTTTAGGGCTTGAGGCTATCCGTGCTTGGGGCAAGCCCAATTGTGTGTTGTACGATATCAAACATATTTTTCCTCGCGCCGCAGTAGATGGCAGGTTATAAGAGTATGCAACGAGTATTAGTTACTGGTAGCGCCGGCTTTATCGGCTCGGCAGTCGCCGCACGTTTGCTGCAACAGGGCGTCCAGGTTTATGGCTTGGATAATCTGAACGATTATTATGACGTTGCATTGAAACGTGCCCGTCTCGCACGATTGACCACCTCCCCTGCATTTGAGGATATCCGTGCTGATCTGGCTGATCGCACAGCCATGCACGACTTGTTCAAGCGTGTTCAGCCGCACGGTGTGGTGCATCTGGCAGCTCAAGCCGGTGTTCGTTATTCACTGGAAAATCCTGCCGCTTATATCGACAGCAATCTGGTTGGTTTCGGCAATATTCTGGAAAACTGCCGTCAGCATGAAGTACAGCATCTGGTGTATGCGTCCAGCAGCTCTGTGTATGGTGCGAACCGTAAAATTCCTTTCGCTGAAAGCGATAATGTGGATCATCCGTTAAGCCTTTATGCTGCTACCAAAAAGGCCAATGAGTTGATGGCTCACTGCTACAGTCATTTATACGATTTGCCAACCACTGGCTTGCGCTTTTTTACAGTGTACGGCCCATGGGGAAGACCCGATATGGCTTTGTTTAAATTCACCAAGGCCATGCTGACTGATCAACCTATCGATGTATTCAATTACGGCCACCATAGTCGCGACTTCACCTATGTTGATGACATTGTAGAGGGCATCTGCCGGGTGCTGAAGCAACCTGCCAGCGCTGATCCTGACTGGCAGGCTACGAATCCAGATCCGGCCAGCAGCAGCGCACCTTATCGCGTCTACAATATCGGTAACAGCCAACCAATCCAGCTGCTACGCTATATTGAAGTGATAGAGGAATGCCTGGGTTGTAAGGCCCGCTTGAATTTGCTGCCGATGCAACCGGGCGATGTCGAAGATACTTATGCCGATGTCAGTGCCTTGCGCAAGGCTGTCAATTATCAGCCGGCAACCTCCATAGAAACCGGCGTACACCGTTTTGTAGACTGGTACCGGGCATACTACGGCGTCTGATCCGAAACGGCCTCTTGCTGCAGCCAGAGAACCACCGCTGCCGTTTTTTCCAAGCGCGCCAGATAATTCTGATGGCGCTGTCGTTCGTCATCGGAGGCACGTAGTACTCGCAAGTTCAGGTTTTCCGTCATGAGTATGCTAGGGCGCTGTATCTGTTCGTCTGGCGTTTCGCGTTCTTGCTTTTCTTTCTGTTTCGCCCCCGTGTCTAGAATCAGTGCCGTTTGCCCACCCGTCATGGCGAGATACACATCAGCCAGAAGTCTCGGCATCCAGCAAAGCGCCATGCAATTCCGCCGGCTATTATCGATGTTATAGCGCTTGCACAGCGCGTCCAGCGAGGATGCGCTGCCCGGATGTCGCGCTCGAGCCAGCAGCAAGGTATCAACGACACCGCACAGGCTTTCTATCGGTTGCTGCAACCCGCCTACAGCCGAGTTCAGCGTTGATAAAGCCTATATCGAAAGCTGCATTATGAATCACCAGCTCGGCACCCTTCACAAAATCCAGAAACTCATTGGCAATGTCAGGGAAACGGGGCTTACCCAGCAAAAAACATCGGTAATACCATGTACTGCTATCGCCTGTGCATCAATAGCCCCGATCCGGCTGCAAGTAATGATGAATAGTGCGCCCGGTAAGACGCCGGTTAATCACCTCAACGCCACCGATTTCGATAATACGGTGCCCGGCACGGGCTTCAAGGCCCATGGTTTCTGTATCCAGAATAATTTGACGTTGCGGCATAACGGTCTCCCCAATAGTTTTGGTATATCCTAACGCGACAGCGTCGATTACACTATGGCTTGCGTTGAGCTTGCTTGTTTACAATCACAAACCTGCAGGAGTATTCATGGGATTTTCTGACCGGTAAACGCATATTAATTGTCGGACTCGCGAGCAATCGTTCGATTGCATGGGGTAATGCGCAAGCAATGCACCGCGAAGGCGCCGAGCTGGCGTTTACATATCAAAACGAAAAACTACGCAGCCGCGTTGAAAGATGGCCGAGCAATGCGATAGCACTATCGCTCTGCCTTGCGATGTTGCCAGCGACGAGCAGATTGCCGCAGTATTTGCTGAGCTGGGTGAGCGCTGGGATGGCCTTGAAGGCCTGGTGCATTCTGTGGCATATGCGCCGCGTGAAGCCCTGGAAGGCTCATATCTTGATAGCGTAGATCGGGAGAATTTTCGTATCGCCCACGATATTAGTTCGTACAGCTTTGCAGCACTGGCTAAAGCCGCCAGACCAATGCTAAAGGATCGCAAGGCAGCATTACTGACGCTAAGCTATCTGGGCGGCGTGAGAACACTTCCGAACTATAATGTTATGGGTTTAGCCAAAGCCAGCCTGGAAGCCAATGTACGCTACCTTGCCCAGTCCCTGGGTCCGGAGGGCATACGGGTAAACGCTATCTCGGCAGGACCTATCCGTACGCTGGCTGCATCCGGCATCAGCGGGTTTCGAAAATGCTGGAAGCGTTCGAGCAAAATACACCACTGCGGCGCACGATAACTATCGAAGAAGTCGGCAATGTAGCGGCATTTTTATGTTCCGACTTGGCTTCCGGCATCACTGGCGAGATCACCTATGTCGATGGCGGTTTCAACACCATCGCAATGACAGGTTAAGCCACCCAAGATCGATCAAATAAAAGCAGAGAAGCTGCACTAAAGCAGCTTCTGGTATTATACAATTTTCTGCCCGCACTAGAGCATGCATATGGAAATATGCGAAAGCCTAGCGCCTATAGCCGATCCGGGTAGGTTACGATTTCGGCTTGAGCGCGCTGACTGGTAACGAATGACTGATACTGGCTCACCCCTATCTGCCGTTCCAGCGCCGCACGCAACAGATCTCGAGTAGCATCATCAGTTTCAGTTTCCGTATTAATACTCAGCACCGCGACAATCGCCTGATCACCATTCGCTAGACTCACCGCCCCTATTGCAGGCGTTTCCTCTGCCACCGGTGTCAAACGAAAAGCCAAATCACGAGCAGCTCTGTCGACACCCACAGTGTTGCGCTCAAGCGCATCGTACTGTTGCCACTCTATATTTTCTTCCTGATTAGCAAGTTGCTGCATACTAGCACCATTCTTGATCTGCTCTATCAACTCATCTACTCGTGCTTGCAATTGTTCTCGGGCTTTCTGCTGCTTCAATTGATCTTCTATCCTCGCACGCGCCTCTTCAAGGCTCAAAGGCTGAGAGGGTTGATAATCAAGTTTGCGGATTACAATCAGATGACTAGGTTCTACTTCCAGAACCTGGCTGTTGTAGCCCTCTTGCAGAACCTCCTCGCCAAAAGCGGTATCCACAACATTCGGATATTTTGCAATTCCTTCGTCAGCACCACCGCGCTCAATCCAGTCACTTTCCTGATTTCCAAACCCAATGCATCGCTGCCGCCTGCAGACTGTCCTGATGCTCAAAGCTCAAATTTGCTAGTGTCTCAGCAGCCGAGAAAATTCTGGTTCAGCTCGTTGCTGGCGAATTTCAAGCATTAGCTCATCTTTTACCTCATCGAAAGCGGTAATCTGCGCTGGTGTGGTCTCGTCAAGCTTGATGATATGATAGCCAAAGAAGTTTTTACAGGCTCGGATATCGCTCCGGCTCATTCAAGCTGAATAAAGCTTCTTCAAATGAAGGTTCCATCATACGCTTTGGTAATGGTACCCAGTTCGCCAACTTCAAGCGAAGATTCGTCGCCTGCAGCAGACTCCGATATCAGCAAAGGTTTGTGTTCCTGCTGCAGCGCAGAATAGAGTTCATCGGCTACCTTGCCTTATCCAAATCTTCGGACTGGCATCTGCTGGCACTGAAATAAGAACATGACTGGCTTTACGCTCTTCAGGAAGAGTGTATTGAGTGATACGCTCTGATAGGCTTGTTCTAATTCAGCATTACTGACTTCTATATCAGATGCTAATTTATCCAGATTCAATTCTAGATACTGAATTTTTACTTTCTCTGGATTCTGATAACGGCTACCATTTTCTTTTATAAAATTCCTCAATTTCTTCTTCATTGACTGTTTGGTTTTCCAAAGCCTTATCTAAAGGGAAGACAAGCATTTCTATATGCCGTTTTTGGTTTTGTAATTCAATTAAATGCGTTAGCGAATTATCTGTTACGAAAGCCGATTCAACTAATCCTTGTTGTAATTGGCTAACTGCCATAGCCTGACGCAACCCCTGTTCATAGGCAACCGGATCAGTACCAGATTGCAACAAGAGGCGTTGATAGCGATTAATACTAAACGCGCCATTCTCCTGAAAATCTGGATTAAGCACGAATTGTAATATCAAGTTGTTGGTCGCTTAGACGAAAATCCAAATTATTCGCTGTCTGCTCAAGAAGTTGCCGATCTATCAGCTGTTGTAGAACCTGCTGTTTTAAAAGGGCATCGTCAGCATTGGGTGCCCGCGCCCTGCTCTGCTGATAAGCGCGCTGAAAATCCTGCTGGGAAATCGCATCTCCACCGACAAAAGCAACATCAGGAATAGCCGGGTTGCCAAAGTAGGAATTCACACCCCATAGAACAAACGGAATGCAAATAAGGATAATAATTGTATAAGCGATCCAGCCTGTTGCCCGGTCTCTAATTACCTGTAGCATTGTTTATAAATCCAGCGATATTAAATGGTAGAGTTAGATTGAAGTGATAATGTTAGTGAGCGCTAACTATAATGAATGCAGACTGGCGGAGGACGGGACTCGAACCCGCGACCCCCGGCTGACAGGCCGGTATTCTAACCAACTGAACTACCGCTCCAAATGGCATGTTTACGACATTTACAATAATCTAGCAGCTTATCATATAACAAATAACAAACTGCAAAAAGCTCAAAAATATACCCCACCTTGATGAATGGCAGGGCAGAAAATTGGCGGAGCGGACGGGACTCGAACCCGCGACCCCCGGCGTGACAGGCCGGTATTCTAACCAACTGAACTACCGCTCCAAGCAAAATATCTCTGGTGGGTGCTGAGGGGACTTGAACCCCCGACCCTCGCCTTGTAAGGGCGATGCTCTCCCAACTGAGCTAAGCACCCAAAGGAGTTATTTACCGCGTCTCTGAGATCTGCCAGCCTTAAATGCTGGAACATTGGATACCTTGATCTTCATTGTTTTCCCGGTTTACGGGTTCCGGCCCGTACGCGCTGCACGCTTACGCACGGAACGTACCAAAACCGATCAAGGTAACCTGGTCGCCAGCTTTTAAGGCATCGGTAATAGCGAAGGCGTAGCATCCACCGCTTTAGAAGCGGATGCTTTTGACATTTCTGATGATTCTGCAACTGCTGCAATAAGCTCTGTTTTATTCATTGGCGTTATCCCTAGTTATCAAGTTTATTTGATAGTTTTAGGAGAGCTTCCGTGGATAAGCTACTTCCCACAATAACTCCCCCGGCAATGATAGGATGTTATCATACGGCATACAAACATTATATAAAATTAACAGAATAAAGCTTGAATACAATCACATCAATGCGCAACTACATTTCCGGTTGTCGTTTTATCTGGCGCATCATTTTGGGCAATTGCGTCACATCTTCCCCTTTCTCCTCTACAGGAGTGGGAATGCGCTGCAATGCAATCTGCAATACCTCATCTATCCATTTGACTGGTCTAACATCCAGCTTAGACAAAATATTTTTTGGGATGTCGACCAAGTCCTTGCTATTATCTTCGGGAATTATAACCACTTCCATGCCAGCCCGGTGCGCTGCAAGCAATTTTTCCTTCAAGCCACCGATCGGTAAAACCTGCCCTCGCAGTGTAATTTCTCCAGTCATCGCAACACTTGATCGAACTGGGATTCGGGTTAAAGCGGATATCAATGCTGTAGCCATAGCGATGCCAGCGCTTGGGCCATCTTTTGGCGTTGCTCCCTCAGGAACATGAACGTGGAAATCATAAGCTTGGTAAAAATCTTTGGCAATGCCCAGTGAAGCCGCACGGCTTCGCACCACAGTTAATGCCGCTTGAATAGATTCCTGCATGACCTCACCCAGCTGGCCAGTATTCATGAGCTTGCCTTTACCCGGCACCAAAGCAGCTTCAATGGTAAGGAGCTCTCCACCAACTTCTGTCCATGCCAAGCCGGTTACCTGACCAATCTGATCCTCTTCCTCTGCAAGACCATATCGAAAACGGCGAACACCCAAATACTTATCCAGATTCTTGAGCGATATTGAAGTCTTGCCCTGGCTGGCTTTTAAAGCTAGCGATTTAACTACTTTACGGCAAATTTTAGCGAGTTCGCGTTCCAGGTTTCGTACACCGGCTTCCCGGGTGTAATAGCGGATAATGCCACGAATCGCAGATTCCTTGATATCGATTTCGCTTAATTCCAAGCCATTTTTTTCGATCTGTTTAGGTACTAGGTAGCGCAGAGCGATGTTAACTTTTTCATCTTCCGTATAACCCGGTATCCGAATGACTTCCATTCGATCTAACAGAGGACCTGGAATATGCATAGAGTTCGCTGTCGCGACAAACATAACGTGCGAGAGATCAAAATCAACTTCCAGGTAATGATCACTGAAAGTATGGTTTTGTTCCGGGTCTAGGACTTCCAGCAAAGCTGATGAAGGGTCGCCCCGAAAATCCATCGACATTTTATCAATTTCATCTAGCAAAAACAGTGGGTTTTTAGTTCCCACTTTAGACATATTCTGGATGATTTTACCTGGCAAAGAACCAATATAGGTACGCCGGTGCCCTCTGATTTCCGCTTCATCGCGCACTCCGCCCAGCGACATGCGGGTGAACTTTCTGTTCGTCGCACGCGCGATAGAACGTCCCAGCGAGGTTTTACCTACGCCCGGCGGGCCAACTAAACATAATATGGGACCATTAAGTTTGCGTGATCGTTGTTGCACAGCCAGATATTCGAGAATGCGTTCTTTAACAGACTCCAACCCATAATGATCTTCTTCAAGAATTTTCTCGGCGGCGCTAATATCATTACGAATTTTAGACTTTTTCTTCCACGGAGCACCAACCAGCCAGTCGAGATAGTTGCGCACAACCGTAGCTTCTGCCGACATCGGCGACATCATTTTGAGCTTATTAAGCTCGGCTGTTGCCTTGGCTTTGGCTTCCTTGCTCATACCGGCCTGTTCAATTTTCTTGGTCAGTTCTTCGACTTCGTTCGGAGCGTCGTCTAGATCGCCCAACTCCTTCTGGATGGCCTTCATCTGCTCATTTAAATAGTATTCGCGCTGGCTTTTTTCCATCTGCTGCTTAACCCGCGAACGTATGCGTTTTTCCACTTGCAGCACATCAGTTTCGCCTTGAATTAATTGCAATAAATATTCAAGCCTTTGTCTGATACTGACAATCTCAAGAATTTTTTGTTTTTCATCCAGCTTCATACCCATATGAGCAGCGATAGTATCGGCCAGGCGACCAGGATCATCGATACTCGCCAGTGATGTCAGCACTTCGCTGGGAATTTTCTTATTAAGCTTTACATATTGATCAAATGCGCTGAGTACTGAACGCATCATCACTTCGGTTTCACGGTCCTGTGCTGGCTGAGTATCGTCCAGCGTTTGCACCTGAGCCAGAAAGCAGTGGTCAATTTCAGTATACTGATCAATGCCAACACGCTGACTACCTTCAACTAGCACTTTAACCGTACCATCGGGCAGTTTCAGGAGCTGTAAAATACTGGACAGCGTGCCAATCGGATGCAAATCATCCACACCGGGATCGTCAACATCAGCGCTTTTCTGAGCAACTAAAACGATTGTTTTACCATTTTCCATCGCGTATTCGAGCGCTCGGATGGATTTCTCACGCCCGACAAAAAGCGGTATCACCATATGCGGGTACACAACGACATCCCGCAGCGGCAGAACCGGCATCGGTTGTTCCAAATGAGTCTCGTCAGGATATTGACTGGTATTAGACATCACAGCTCCTCAAAACCAGAAGCCTCAGCACCGGATAGAGACAGGTGCCGAGGAAAAATTCGGGGACAGCAGCATGCACTGCTTAAGCAGACTGGCTTACAAGCCTTTGGCAGCGTAGCAGCGCTAAAGATTAGTACCGACCGCAAATTGAAATTCAAACATTAACATCAATCGGAGGAAGCCACTCGGCGCGGTTCCGACTGTTCATAGATAAAATACGGTTTTGCATCGCCGTTAATCATCGCTTCGTCAATGACGACTTTACGAACATTAGCCAAACTGGGCAAATCATACATAGTATCAAGCAGAATTTGTTCCAGTATCGTGCGCAGACCGCGAGCGCCTGTTTTACGTTCCATTGCTTTACGGGCAACTGCACGCAAAGCTTCTTCGCGGAACTCAATTTCACAATCTTCCATTTCAAACAGGCGGGAGAACTGCTTAGTAATTGCATTTTTAGGCTCAACCAGAATGCGCACCAGCGCCTCTTCATCAAGTTCCCGCAAAGTGGCAACTACCGGTAAACGGCCGACAAACTCTGGAATCAAGCCATATTTAATAAGATCTTCAGGTTCAACCAAGCTGAGCAGATCGTCAAATTGACGATTTGTTTTGCTTTTAACCTGAGCTGAAAAACCAATCCCGCCTTTTTCTGAGCGATCACGTATAACTTTTTCCAGACCGGCAAACGCTCCACCACAAATAAACAGGATATTTGAGGTATCGACCTGCAGAAATTCCTGTTGCGGATGCTTGCGCCCTCCTTGCGGAGGAACAGAGGCGATGGTGCCTTCAATCAACTTCAGTAAGGCCTGTTGCACGCCTTCGCCGGATACGTCCCGAGTAATAGATGGATTATCCGATTTCCGAGAAATTTTATCGATCTCATCAATGTATACGATACCGGTCTGAGCTTTCTCGACATCGTAGTCACATTTCTGCAGCAATTTTTGGATAATATTCTCGACATCTTCACCAACATAACCAGCTTCTGTCAGTGTAGTCGCGTCCGCGATTGTGAAAGGGACATTGAGCAATCGCGCCAAGGTTTCAGCCAGCAGGGTTTTACCGGACCCGGTGGGGCCAATAAGCAGAATATTGCTTTTGGCAATTTCAACTTCACCGGACTCATTTTTGAGTTCCAAGCGCTTGTAATGATTGTAAACAGCGACAGCCAGCACTTTCTTGGCCCGATCCTGACCAATCACATACTGGTTGAGAACCTCGTAAATATCCCGTGGTTTGGGAAGCTTACCACTGTCAATCGGCGGCTTGTCTTCCATTTCCTCGCGGATGATATCGTTACACAGCTCCACACATTCATCGCAGATGAACACATTGGGGCCAGCGATCAATTTCCGCACTTCGTGCTGACTTTTACCACAGAAGGAACAATACAAGAGTTTTCCGTCGTCACCCTTGTCGTTTCTGTCTTTGCTCATAAAACTTCCTCAATGCATTCCGCCGCCACTGAACAGTGGGTATGCGAAAAAGCTCGACTCCTCGTTTTCACGAATATTTAGCAGCACGTCATGTTTAAGGCGCTAGCTTCCGGGCACTGTCACCGTTTTTAACCGGCAGCGGTAACCAAAAGCGACAGCAACGTTGCACCTTTACAACCGTACTGCCACCGGGCTGCGGTGATTGAAGCGTCTGCTGCGATCACTAGTTTTTATTCAGCATTAGGGCTTCTATGCGAGAGTACTGCATCAATAAGGCCATATTCAACCGCTTCTGCCCCACCCATGAAACGATCCCGGTCGGTGTCTTCGGCGATTTTTTCCAGCGGCTGCCCCGTATGTTTGGCAAGTACTTCGTTAAGACGCTCACGCACACGCAAAATTTCCCGGGCATGGATATCAATATCGGTTGCCTGGCCTTGAAAACCACCCAGGGGCTGATGAATCATCAGTCGCGAATGCGGTAACGCAAATCGCTTGCCTTTGGTGCCGCCGGTCAGCAACAGAGCCCCCATGCTTGCAGCCTGTCCTACACACATAGTACTTACATCTGGCCGTATGAACTGCATGGTATCATATACTGCCATCCCAGCAGTGACAGCACCACCGGGAGAGTTAATGTAAACATGGATATCTTTATCGGGGTTTTCCGCTTCCAGAAAAAGCAGCTGAGCTACCACCAGATTTGCCATATAGTCCTCGATAGGACCGACAATAAAGATAACCCGTTCCTTAAGCAAACGCGAATAGATATCATAGGCGCGCTCGCCGCGTGCGGTCTGCTCGACCACCATAGGCACTAAATTAAGTGCCATGGGCTGTACTGCGCTACTGTTCATTGGGGGTGCTATCCTCGCCTGAATCTTGCTCAATATTTCCCGTACCGGACGCTGCCGGACGTTTCGGGTTCATAACCTCTTCAAAACTCATTGCCTGTTCTTCAAACACAGCACTTTCGAGCAACCAGTCGACAATCTGGTCCTCCATCACTAAATCATGTATTCCTTGCATCAGACGAGGATTTTGGAGGTAATAACGGACAACTTCGCTGCTATCCTGATAGCTTGCCGCGATATTTTCCAGCCGTTCTCTCACCCGGTCTTCGTCCATTTTAAGCTCGTTTTCAGCCGCCAGCTTAGCCACTATCAAACCCAAGCTAACCCGTCGATTGGCAGCGTCTTCAAACATTTTGGCTTTGAATGCTTTCGTCTCCGCATCGTCTTGCTCGGGGAATCCTGCTTGTTTAGCAAGTGTCTCTACCTCTGAGTCAACCAGAGCTTGCGGTACAGGAAATTTATTGACCTGTAATAAAGCATCCATCACCTGATTTTTGACATAGGATTTGACACCATCCTGCAATTCACGTTCCATATTCTGGCGCAATGCGGTGCGCAAGCCATCAATACTGCCATCCTCAATACCAAAGGCCTGTACGAAGGCCTCATCTACTTCCGGCAGCTCGGACTCCTCAACCTTATGCACTTGCACCTTGAATTGTACTGTTTTACCAGCCAGATCTTCACTGTGATAATCAGCCGGGAACTGCACTTCAAACTCTGACTCGGTGTTAGCTGACAAACCATGGAGTTTCTGCTCAAACTCGGCAATCATGCGACCTTCGCCAAGCACGACTTCGGTATTTTCACCCTTGCCACCTGGGAAGCCTTCACCATCGAGAGTGCCTTCAAATGAGATGGTCACCCGGTCGTTTTCCTGGGCTGGCCGCTCCACTGATACCCAGTTCGCACGTTGCTTGCGCAGGTTTTCGATCATCTTATCGATGTCAATCTCGGCAACCTCAGCGACAGGGCGGGTAATTTTCTGACCTTCTATGCCACTTGGGGTAAAATCCGGAAACACCTCAAATGTCGCAGCATATTCGAAGTCTTGCCCTTCTTCCATTTTGAGGGGTTCAACTTTTGGGCCACCAGCCGGGCGCAGCTGCTGTTCAACCAGCGCATCCTGAAAGCTCTGCTCCATGACCTCACCCAGGACTTCTTGCCTGATTTGCGCACCATACATCCGTTTAATGATTTTCATCGGCACCTTGCCGGGGCGAAATCCGTCAATACGGGCTTTATGGGTAAGGGACTGCAAGCGGCTTTGCACTTTTTGCTCGACAGCATCCGCCGGCACCTGCACAGTCATCCGGCGCTCAAGACCCTCAAGTTGTTCCACAGAAACTTGCATTAATACACCTCAAATTCAGAATCGAAGCCTAATCAGCCCCAGGCCCTAGGAATGTTATGTTTAAGAAGCAGAAAGCGCTTGGCGGGATACTAGAAATGGTGCGAAAGGAGAGACTCGAACTCTCACGGGTTGCCCCACTGGAACCTAAATCCAGCGCGTCTACCAGTTCCGCCACTTTCGCACGCAACGAAATCCGTCAAAATCGCCATGATGGCGCATTATACAAAACTGCTCAATATTGCACACGCAATAGAATCCAAAACACAAACGCACAGTTTATACCAAAATAGAATGGATCTATAAATCGCGATGAGCCAACAGCCCCATCAATCAATAAGCGCTTTTTAGTCTTCTTTAAAATAGGGAGATTCCGCTAAAAATGTTGGAATACTTAGGATAGGATGGGGTGGACGATGGGACTCGAACCCACGACGACCGGAATCACAATCCGGGGCTCTACCAACTGAGCTACGCCCACCATAATAGAATCATGGCATTTACTAAAATTTTTACTATCGTACAACGATACCTGCACGCTGTATACCTACCAACCTAGGCGCTGCTATTGGCGCGCCCGGCAGGACTCGAACCTGCAACCCTCGGCTTAGAAGGCCGATGCTCTATCCGGTTGAGCTACAGGCGCTTAAAGCAGTAATTTCAAGCCTAATTAAAACCCCGGCTTGAACAACTTAGCAGCTGCGCACCCTTTGGCCTATTTGGACGGCACAATGGTCGGGGTAGAGGGATTCGAACCCCCGACCCCCTGCTCCCAAAGCAGGTGCGCTACCAGACTGCGCTATACCCCGTCGACCTGCACGGCGCACAGCACCGAGCAGGGTGCGTATGATAGGATCAGAATAGCTTCACGTCAATCGCAAGAATCACATACATTGCATATTACCGCTCAAACACCACATCACTTGGCTTAATTGCCCGGTATCATTATGATGCGCGCATGAATACTCAGCACAGGATCCATTGCATGAAGCCATATCAAACGCTACTTCTTTTACTCAGCCTGTCACTTGGTTGCTCTGTTGCCTGGGCGGCCCCCAAAGTCACGTTCAGCACCAATCTGGGGGAGATTGTGCTGGAACTTGATTCTGAGAATGCCCCCTACACAGTGGAAAATTTCACTCAGTATGTACGTGACGGATTTTTTGATGGCACTATTTTTCATCGGGTAATACCTGGTTTTGTGATTCAAGGCGGCGGTTTTACGGCCGATTTCGAACGCAAGCCAACACGGCCCCCGATTCAAAACGAAGCAGCCAACGGACTGAAAAATGCTCGTGGCACCATCTCGATGGCACGTACTAATGATCCTCATTCAGCTACCTCTCAGTTTTTCATTAACCTGACAGATAATGCCATGCTGGATCATACCCAACCATCTGGACGCGGTTGGGGCTACGCGGTTTTTGGCAAAGTCGTCGCTGGCATGGATGTCGTTGACCAAATCGCCCAACTACAAACCGGCCCCGGCGGCCCATTCCCACGCGATGTGCCGCAAGCCACGGTCATTATTGAAAAAGCAACTCTATCGGACGAATAATTATGGTCATATTACACACCAACAAAGGCTCAATCAGCCTTGAGCTTGATCACCAGAACGCCCCCGAAACTGCGGCCAATTTTCTGCGCTATGCCAAAGACGATTTTTTCGCAGGGACCTTATTCCATCGGGTGATTCCAAATTTCATGGTTCAAGGTGGCGGATTGTTGCCGGACATGGCTTCCAAACCGGCACACCCTCCGATCAAGAATGAAGCCAATAACGGACTGTCCAATACCGTTGGCAGCATCGCGATGGCGCGGACCAACGATCCTCACTCCGCCAGCTCACAGTTTTTCATTAATGTAGCGGACAATACCTTTCTGGATCACAAATCGCCTACGCCTCAAGGCTGGGGATACTGTGTATTCGGCCGTGTCAGTGCCGGTATGGATGTAGTCGAGGAGATTGTCAAAGTGCCGACCACCAGTCGCGGTGGTCACCAGGACGTACCTGTCGACGATATCATTATCGAGCGGGTCGAGGTGCTAGAGGACTAATTTTTGACAACGCTGTTCATCTCAGACTTGCACCTGGACGCCAATCGGCCAGAGATTACCCGGTTATTTCTGGATTTTCTGGTGCAGCGGGCAAATCAGGCCGAGGCCTTGTACATCCTGGGCGATCTGTTTGAAGCCTGGCTGGGCGACGATGACAATAGCGACCTCAATGAGTGTGTCGCTAGGGGGCTACGGCAGCTTGGTGATACAACAGCCGTTTATTTCATACACGGCAACCGGGATTTCCTGCTGGGCACTGCCTATGCCGAGCAGGCACATATGCAGCTATTACCGGAAGCCAAAATTATTGATCTCTATGGCCAACGCACGCTTATTATGCATGGCGATACCCTCTGCACTGATGATATCGAATATCAGGCCTTCCGGACCAAAGTACGCAATCCGACCTGGCAACAGCAAATCCTGGCTCTGCCGCTGCCGCAACGCCGCCAACTGGCAAGCCAGCTACGGGAAACCAGTCAGGCTGCTACCCGTCTGAAAGCCGAGGAGATAACCGATGTCAACCAGCAAGCTGTACTGGAGGCCTTGCAGGACTATCAGGTCGATCTGCTGATCCATGGTCACACCCACCGCCCGGCGGTGCATAACCTGGATCATGAGAACCGGACTGCCCGCCGTATTGTGCTCGGCGACTGGTACGAACAAGGCAGTGTGCTGGTCTGCACAGCAGACGGACAACAGCTGGAAAGCCTGTGCAAGAGCAGCGCCTGATGCGCTGGCTGACAACGCACCGGCGCTGGTTACTGGGTATCGCTCTGCTACTGGTCGGAATGCTGGCTGCGCTGGCCTTTGTCAATCGGCAAGCCGGCGAAACCCGTATTATCGCCACCCTGCCGCATGACCCTAATGCCTATACCCAGGGTTTGCTACTGCACCAGGGCTGGTTTTACGAAAGCACTGGCCAGTATGGCCGCTCCTCACTGCGCCGGGTGGAACCGGGCACGGGTAAGGTTTTGCAAAAAATCAATCTGCCCGCCACCTTGTTTGGCGAAGGTCTGGCCCTGGTCGATGATCGCCTGATTCAGCTAACCTGGCGCTCAGGGCAAGCTTTTGTCTATGATCTGACAAGCTTTGAACTGCTCCAGGAATTCCGCTATGACACCGAAGGCTGGGGCCTGACTTACGATGGCACAGAGCTGATTATGAGCGACGGCAGCCATCTTCTGTATTTCCGCGATCCACATAGTTTTGCTTTACTGCGTACATTACCGGTTTTCGACAAGGGTCAGCCCGTGCGTTATCTCAACGAACTGGAATACATTCGCGGCGAAGTCTGGGCTAATGTTTATCGCAGCCCTGACATTGTCCGCATCAACCCCGGCACTGGTCCGGTTATTGACCGGCTGCGTTTCCCCGAACTTCCCGCCCTGACGAACGCAACGGTCATGAAGATGTGCTGAACGGGATTGCCTACGATACTTCAGAAAATCGTTTGTATATCACCGGGAAACTGTATTCCTACGTGTATGAACTCAATCTGGCCGGTATAAAATTTCACCTGGATTAACCCTTTTCCTGATAGTGCTTCGTTTATAGTTGGCATTCCACAGCAAGGAGTGTTCTATGAACCGATCATCTGTACGAACCCTGGCCATCTGCACCTTATCGCTGCTCCTCATCGACAGTGCGCTTGCCCGTATCAAGCTCACAACACTGCCGGTACGGGAACAGGTCGAAGTGCAATTCGACCATCCCAATCAGACCCTGATCGAGGAAGAGCGCATCGTACCGATGGTACAAGGCATTAACCAGGTTGATTTCGCCTGGGCCAATACCCTGATCGACCCGTCCAGCCTGGTGTTCCAGGTTGTATCTGAACCCAATCCGGCCAGTACTCCCGTACAGGCAAACATCCTGTCAGTCAGTTACCCGCCCAACGAGAACGCGCTGATATGGAGCATCGCAGCAGATCGTTCCGGGCCGGTCAGGGTGCGTATCAGCTATCTGCTAGGCGGGTTGGATAAAAAGTTTCATTATCGTGCTCTGGCAGCAACTGACGAACAGACCCTGACGCTATCGCAATACTTGCGGATCGATAATCTGGCTAATGAAGGCTATCCCGACAGTGTCATCTGGCCGGGTTTCGGCGAGCAACTGGTACGTCCCATCGGGCAAAACGAGTCCAAGGATGTCCTGCTGCATAAATTCCGCGATGTGCCCCTGCGCAAAACCTATACGGCTGATGTTGCCGAACATGGCTATCTCGACGCCACCCAGCATAAACTGAATATTCCTATGCATTATGTGCTGGACAATACCCGCACCAGCGGACTCGGCCAGTTTGCTCCTGGCTGCCGGCAAAGCCCGTATATTCCAGCAGGATGGACACGGCAGCCAGGCATTTCTGGGCGAGGACTGGGGCCGCTTCACCCCGCCGGATGATGAATTATCGCTGTATCTCGGTCTGGCGCAGGATATTGTCGTTCGGCGCACCATTGACCGTAATGAACGCACTCGTCTGGCCGGTAATGCCTACCGGCAGGACATTACGGTCAAATACGAAATTGAAAATTTTAAAGACAGCCCCGCCATCCTAAATATTGTTGAACACCCCAGCCTGATTCGTGACCAACTCATCGGCCATTCCAGCCTGGAACCTGAATGGACTCTTGGATCGGACACCACGCTGCCAGCCGCAGACGCCGATCACAGCGACTACAGCAAGCTGCTGTTCAAACTCGAGTTACCCGCCCGGGAAGGCTCGGGCGAAGCCCGTAAGCTCGTCCACCGCTTGCACATTCGCTACAACAATCAGTGGTAATCGTTATGCGCTATCTAGCTTCTTTCTTATTCACGTTACTCTGTATTGCCAGTGTTACGGCCCAGGCGGGCAATGTCGATCTGGCCACTGTGCCACCCCGTCAACACGTGCAGCTGACCATTTACAACTCGGAGGATCTGACCCTGGTGCGGGAAACCCGCGTAGTCACCTTCAAACAGGGTGTGAACCCCTTGCAGTTTTCCTGGGCCAATACCCTGATCGACCCCACCTCGGTAGAGCTGCGTTTTCCTGATGCAGCTGCAGATCTGGACGTACTCGATACCACATTTCCTCATGACAAAGCGCAGTCGTTGTACTGGAATGTGCAAAGCAGCAGCGATCAGGAGGCCTTGCTTGAAATCAGCTATTTCACCTCGGGCATCGACTGGCGGGCAGATTATCTGGCCATCGCCGACGAGGCCAATGCCCAGCTGGCACTCACCAGTTTTGTGCGAGTCAATAATCAATCCGGCGAAGATTACGAAAATGCCCAGGTCAGACTTGTCGTAGGCACCATCAATCTGGTCGAGAAAATTGCCGAACTGGCCCGTATGCCGGCTGGCCGTTTGCAGGAATTGGAGCGCGACCAGTTCAATGATTTACGCCAGCGCGCTGCTAAGATGCTGATGTCGCAAGGTGCCGCAGCGCCGGCACCTGCCATGGAAGTAACCAGCGCTAAAACGGTCGAGAAAGAGAGCCTGAGCGAGTATTTTATTTACACCATTGAAGGCACAGAAAGTATTCCCAACGGCTGGGCCAAACGTTTGCGCAGCTTCGCCGCCGAGGCTGTGCCATTTAATGAACAATACCGTTACCGCCCGCGCGAGTACGGCGACCAGCTGGTACGTATGTTACTGCTACGCAACGATGAAGAGTCCGGCCTGGGTACTACCCCGCTGCCGGACGGTGAAGTACGAATCTTCCGGCGCAACGGGCGGGGCGGTTTAAGCTATCTGACCCAGCAGACAATCCCGTATATCCCCATCGGCGACCGGCTGGAGCTGAATCTGGGACATGACCCGGAAGTCCTGTTCGAACTGGTCAAACTGCGTGCAGTGCGGGATCAGATCTGGCTGCGTCAGCGTGGTGCCAATATTTACCGCCGCCTGGATGAGCCTGGAGTGCAAATTGATTTTGGTGGTGAAGTCGCCGGTTGGGATGAGCATATTTTCTACAGTCAGCGCATTCGCAACTTCCACGACCGCCCGATTGATGTCGAAGTCCGCCGCAGCTACAACGGTGATGTTGTATTTCGCAGTGAGCTTGACGCCAGTCGGCATGATTTCAATACGGTACAGTTCAGCACCCAGGTGCCGGCCCGCACGCAGCTGGATTTACTGCACGAAGTGGTGACCCGGCAGGGATATAATAGTCAGCAAAACCAGGTTGAGATCGTGCAGGAAGCCGTACAATTACCCTAAGCACCAGACCCGGCAAACAAAACCATTGCCATTCCAAGGGAGGCGGACTCATGCAAGGCATCTGTTAATACCGGCAGCGAGGATGTCGCCGCCGCCCTCAAAAACCTGACGGAAGATGCAGGGTGAATCTGGCGCTAGAATGCAATGCGAACACTGCCGCACGCAATGCGGCAGTCGATACAACCCGGCGCTGGGGCTCGGTTTGTTTCGTTGGCGGAGGCTGAGCAGACCTATCAGCGGTTCGACCGCCAGACCACCGGCAAAGGTGTGTTTGAGTTTTGAATGCCGACTACCATGCAGGACAGACCCTGCTGCTAGAGGCCATTGTTTATTGGCTCTGGTTCAACTCATCCAGCTCCGCACCGGAAAAGCCCGCCTGCAAGCGGGCTTCACGGTTAAACGGTCCGCGCAGCTGGCCATGGAAATGGGTGTCAATCAAGCGTTTGAATTCTGCTGTCGGCTCTAAGTCGCGCTGTTGGCATAAAAATTCAAACCAGCACGAGCCAATCGCAACATGCTGGATTTCGTCGGTCAGGATAATGCCGAGAATACGACTGGTTTCAGTATCGCCACTGGCTGTTAATTGCTTGATCATACCAGGTGTCACATCCAGTCCACGCGCTTCCAGTACCCTGGGAACCAGCGCCATTCGGGCCAATGGATCATGTGCGGTACGCCGTGCCATGTCCCATAAACCATCATGCGCGGGCAGACCACCGTAAGCCAGCTCCAGCTCATGTAAACGCGTCTGCAGCAGTTGAAAGTGACCACTTTCCTCGACGGCAACCCGCAGCCAGTCAACATAGTACGCGCGCGGCAGATTCTGAAACCGGCATACCGCATCCAGCGCCAAATTGATCGCATTAAACTCAATATGGGCCAGCGCGTGCACCAGCACTCGCCTTCCGGCAGCGGTATGCAGGCTGCGCCGTTGTAGTTGCCGGGGATGCACCAGTTGAGGCTGAGTCGGCCGACCAGGTGCCAATCCGGGCAATGCGGCAGGCACGGGATCCAGTGCAAGCTCGCCGGCGAGTAAATCCTGCTGCGCTTGCCGGGTCAAAGCAATTTTACGCTCGATGGCGGGCGCTTCCCAGGCGGCTTTAACGCGTACAAACAAATTATCCACGTCGGTTTATAACCGTTTAGGACGAGGGTTTTAAATCCTCAAAAAACTTCTTCACACCGTCCAGCCAGCTGCTGTGCTGCGGGGTATGCGCATGGCCACTTTCATGCATTGATTCAGCCAGTTGCTGCAGCAATTCCTTTTGTTGCCTGGTCAGATTAACGGGTGTTTCCACTTTAACCCGGCATAATAAATCCCCTACCGTGCCACTGCGCACCGGCTTGACTCCTTTACCGCGCAAACGAAACAGCTTGCCGGTCTGCGTTTCCGGCGGGATTTTCAGATTGACCTGACCGTCCAGGGTCGGCACATTCAATTCACCACCCAAAGCAGCTGTTGTAAAACTGATAGGCACCTCACAGTACAGATTACTTTCATCGCGGGTAAAAATCGGATGTTCCTTGATCTGGATCTGGACATACAAATCACCCGATGGCCCGCCATTTTCACCCCGTTCGCCTTCGCCGCTCAGACGAATGCGATCGCCGTTATCCACACCGGCAGGCACCTTCACCGACAGGGTTTTCTGCTCTTCCACCACGCCGGCACCACGGCAATGTTTGCAGGGATCGCTAATGATTGTGCCCTGCCCCCGACAGCGCGGACAGGTCTGCTGGATAGAGAAAAATCCCTGCTGCATGCGCACCTGCCCAATCCCGTTACAGGTGGTACAGGTAGTAGGTTTGGTGCCTGGTTTGGCACCACTGCCGTTACAGTGATGGCAATCGACGTGTGTAGGAATACGAATCTTGGCAGTGGTGCCGAAGACCGCATCTTCCAGAGATAATTCCAGGTTATAGCGTAAATCTGCGCCGCGATAGGCTTGATTGGGGCCACCTCGCGCATTGCCGAAAATATCACCAAAGACATCGCCGAAAATATCGCTGAAGCTGGCACCACCGGCCTGTCTAGCGCCGCCCTGCATACTGGCATCGACACCCGCATGGCCAAACTGATCATACGCTGCCCGCTTACGCGTATCGGATAAAATCTCGTAAGCCTCTTTGGCTTCCTTGAAACGCTCTTCAGCGACGCTATCGCCCGGATTGCGGTCCGGGTGGAATTTCATCGCCAGTCGACGATACGCTTTTTTCAGGTCATCATCGCTCGCGTTTTTCTGTACGCCGAGCACTTCATAGTAATCACGTTTAGCCATTAGAGTATTAGTCGTTATTCATCAAACAAAAACCGGGGTTGACAGTGTATGCTCACAGTCAACCCCGGATAATACGGGCAGAATTACTTGTCTTTGACTTCTTCGAATTCAGCGTCTACCACGCCCTCATCTTTCGAGCCGCCATCGGTTTTCGCCTGGCCGGATGCATCCGCCTGATCTTCACTGGTTTGAGCATATACCCGCTCGGCCAGTTTACCGGACAACTCTGCCAGGGTTTGGCTCTTGGACTCAATGGCCGCCTTGTTATCACCTTTCAAAGCCGTGCGTAAATCAGCCATGGCACTTTCGATCTGGCCGCGTTCGGCGCTGTCGACCTTTTCACCCAGATCTTTCAGCGTTTTCTCGGTCGCATGAATCAGGTTCTCGCCCTGATTGCGCACATCTACCAGCTCGCGGAACTTGCGGTCTTCCTCGGCATGCGCTTCAGCATCCTTGACCATCTTATCGATCTCTTCATCACTGAGGCCACTGGAAGCTTTAATAACGATGGACTGTTCTTTACCCGTCGCTTTATCCTTGGCCGAGACGTTCAGAATACCATTGGCATCAATATTGAACGCAACTTCAACCTGCGGCACGCCACGGGGCGCAGGCGGAATATCACTCAGATCAAACTTACCCAGCGATTTATTATCCAGCGCACGTTCCCGTTCGCCC
Organism: Gammaproteobacteria bacterium; assembly: GCA_041396125.1. Lineage (GTDB taxonomy): Bacteria > Pseudomonadota > Gammaproteobacteria > Competibacterales > Competibacteraceae > JAWKZG01. The sequence goes on from JAWKZG010000025.1 coordinate 22,835, forward strand.
TGCAGGACATGCACGGTGACCGCTGTCTGATTATCCTCAGCGGTAGAGAACGTCTGCGAAGCCTTGGTCGGGATTGTGGTGTTTTTCTCGATCAGCTTGGTCATGACACCGCCCAGGGTTTCAATACCCAGGCTCAGCGGCGTGACATCAAGCAACAACACGTCTTTGACTTCACCGCCCAGCACACCACCCTGGATAGCAGCACCAACGGCAACTGCTTCGTCCGGGTTGACGTCTTTGCGCGGCTCGCGATTGAAAAACTCTTTGACCGCTTCCTGCACCTTGGGCATGCGGGTCTGACCACCAACCAGAATCACCTCGTTTAGATCGCCCACCGACAAACCGGCATCTTTCAGTGCGGTCCGGCACGGCCCGATCGTTCTGTCGATAAGTTCCTCGACCAGCGATTCGAGTTTGGCGCGAGTCAGCTTGATATTCAAATGCTTGGGACCGCTGGCATCGGCCGTGATATACGGCAGATTGACTTCAGTCTGCTGGCTCGATGAAAGCTCGATTTTGGCTTTCTCGGCAGCTTCTTTCAGTCGTTGCGCAGCCAGTGGATCACCGCGCAAATCGATGCCGGTATCCCGTGCGAACTGATCAGCCAGATAGTCGATTACGCGCTTGTCAAAGTCTTCCCCGCCCAGGAACGTATCGCCGTTGGTAGACAGCACTTCAAACTGGTGTTCACCGTCAACTTCAGCGATTTCGATGATCGAAACGTCAAACGTACCGCCGCCCAGATCGTACACAACGATTTTGCTGTCGCCGCGCTTTTTGTCCATACCGTAAGCCAGCGCCGCAGCGGTCGGCTCATTGATAATGCGCTTGACTTCCAGACCGGCGATGCGCCCGGCATCTTTGGTCGCCTGGCGTTGCGAGTCATTAAAGTAAGCCGGTACGGTAATCACGGCTTCCTTGATTTCCTCGCCCAGGTAATCTTCGGCGGTTTTCTTCATCTTCATCAACACCCGCGCGGAGATCTCCGGCGGCGCCATCTTGCGCCCTTTGACCTCGACCCAGGCATCGCCATTATCCGCCTTAACGATTTGATACGGCACCAGCTTGATGTCTTTCTGTACTTCGTCTTCCTGAAAACGACGTCCAATCAATCGCTTAACCGCAAACAAAGTGTTCTTGGGATTAGTAACAGCCTGCCGTTTGGCAGATTGACCAACCAATACTTCATCGTCGTCTGCGAATGCAATCACTGATGGTGTGGTGCGATCACCCTCGGAATTTTCAATAACCCGCGGCTTACCCCCTTCCATAACAGCGACACAGGAGTTCGTCGTCCCTAAATCAATACCAATTACCTTACCCATGTTTTCCTCTCTTAAATCTGATTTCAAAAATCTTGAACCTTTGCGCATCTACTGATCGCGCCTCTGGCTTCTGATATGGGGTGTTTGCCTGAATTTTCAACTCGTACTGCAGCCCAGTAACGGGTGATCTTTAAGGACACCACACCTGAAACCGGTCATAACCTGATTCTGTGCCTATTTTGGGGCCGCCTGGGCCACGATAACCATTGCTGGACGCACCAGCCGGTCATTGAGCCGATAGCCTTTCTGAATGACCTGCATAACGGTATTCGGCTCAGCTTCACTGCTGGGCTGCATGGCCATTGCTTCATGCCACTCAGGATTGAATTTTTCACCGTGGGGGTTAATTTCGCTGACGCCAAACTTCGCAACGGCCGCCGCCAGCATTTTCAGGGTGAGCTCGGTACCTTCCCGCAATTTGCTGATATCGGCGCTCTCATCGATAGCGGCCAACCCCATTTCCAGACTATCTTTCACGGGCAATAACTCAGCGACAAATTTATCCAGGGCATATTTATGCGCGTTCTGTAAATCGCGCTCGGCCCGTTTGCGGATATTTTCCACATCGGCCCGCGCCTGCAGGAAAAGATTACGATTCTCCTCGACCTGCTGCCGTAACTGCTCGATTTCAGCCCGCAGCTGTGCGGTGGTAGCCGAATCCGCAGACTCTTCCGGCTGAGCACGGTTCTCCTGAGCAGGGTTAGAGGTATCCCCTGCCCCGCCGGCAACGGCTTCCGCCGTATCCGGTGCATGTTTATGTTGACTCCTTTCGCTGTCTCCACAATTTTTTTGATGATCAAACGTACTGATAGACTTCTGTCTGCTTCAGCGCTGTTCAGCCAGCGCTCTAGAGGTTATTTCACCTGCTGCGAAATACCCCTGCAAGCTATGCCAAACGCATCAGCCCATGCTCTGCGACATGCAAAGCCGGGCAAACACACTGACACTGCAAAATACCTGTTCGTCAGATGAGGTTTATTTGCGCGAATTCAAGGCGGACGCCAGTAATTTAGCGCTTACATCCACAATCGGGATCACTCGCTCATACGCCATCCGGGTCGGTCCGATCACCCCCAGAACGCCAAGCACTTTACCCTCTACCGAATACGGCGCGGTCACCACGCTGCACTCATCCAGCACGTCATAACCGGACTCTTCGCCAATAAAGATCTGTACCCCACGGGCATTGATGCATTGATCAAGCAAATGCAAAATATCCCGCTTCTGGTTGAAAGCTTCAAATAAATGCCGCAGCTTCTCAACATCGCTCAGCTCGGCTTGTCCCATCAGGTTAATCTGCCCGTCCAGCACGTAGTCTTCTTCTGTGCTCTCAGGTGTTTCGGCAAAAACCTGGCTGGCCATTGAAATAACCATCTGCATGAGCTCATTCATGGTTTCGCGGGTAACCTGCAGATCACTCAGCAAGCCTGACGAACTCGTGCAGGTTTTTACCGGCAAACTGGTGATTAAGATAATTCGCCGCCTGTTGCAACTCACTGGCGCTATAATCCCGTTCGACTTGAATCACTCGGTTCTGCACTTCGGCTTCGTTCACAACCAGTATTACCAGCACCCGCCGATCCGGCAACGATAGAAATTCGACATGCCGCAGCGTCAGCAGGGTATGCCGGGGCAACATGACCACACCCGCCATTTTGGTAAATCCCGACAGCAGGGACGATACCGTTTGCACCAACTCGGGAACGGTACCGGCCGACTCGAAATGGCGCCGCAGATCGTTCAACTCCAGAGTGGATAAGGGCTTGACTTGCAACAGGGAGTCGACAAAAAAGCGATACCCCTTGACCGTTGGTATACGGCCAGCCGAAGTATGCGGCGACCGCAAAAACCCAGCTCTTCCAGGTCGGCCATAACATTGCGAATCGTGGCCGGACTCAGATCCAAACCGGCGTCACGCGATAATGTGCGCGAGCCAATGGGCTGCCCATCATGAATATAGCGCTCAACCAAAATCTTCAGCAGATTCTGGGCGCGCTCATTAAGAATACCGGAATAGGATGAATGCTGACTATTTTCAGACACTTGATTCCACCTCGGGACCTGTCTCAGGCTGTTTCGCCCTGGTTAGCACTCATTGAAAGCGAGTGCTAAACCAAAACGTATAACAACTTCACCCTTGCAGTGTCAAGCTAAGACAAAGCGTCACAGGTGCTCGCCTTTATTGCATAGTTGGTCGCGGTATGCAGTAATTGGTACGTTCGATTTATTGGCATAACTAACCCCGAATGAACTATATCTTTAATACTATCGGCTTGATTGGAAAATTCGGCGACCCTAGCGTCGCAGCCACACTGGATCAATTAATCAGCTATCTGCGCCGACGTGATCTGAAAATTCTGCTCGATGCCGACACCGCCAAACTCTTGCCGCCACGCGGCCTGGATGCCGCCAACCGACGCCAAATCGGACAACAGTGCGATCTGGTTATTGTGGTTGGTGGTGATGGCACGCTACTGAACGCTGCGCGTTCCCTGGTTGATTTTAAAGCACCCATTCTGGGTGTAAACCTGGGCCGTTTGGGCTTTCTGGCCGACGTTTCACCGGCAGAGCTGGACGGCACCCTGGAGGAAATACTCACCGGCCTCTACCAGGAAGACGAGCGCTCGCTGCTGCACGCCCGTATCGTACGTGATCAGCGCACAATTACCCAGGCCGATGCTCTCAACGATGTCGTCGTACATAAAAGTGATGTCGCCCGGATGATTGAGGTCAAAGCATTTCTCGATGGCCGTTATATCAGCGCCTACCGGGCTGACGGCCTGATTATTTCAACGCCTACCGGTTCCACCGCGTATGCTTTATCCGGCGGCGGCCCGATTTTGCACCCCAGCCTGGAAACCGTTTTACTGGTGCCTATCTGTCCGCATACGCTGACTCAACGTCCACTCGTCGTCAGCGCCGAAAGCGAGATTGAAATTCTGGTTGCGGAATCCAATACCACGGATATATTGGTCACTTGTGATGGTCAGATCAGTCTCGAAATTCAACCGGGTGATCGTGTCATCATTCGCAAAAAACGGCGCAAACTACGCCTGATCCATCCGCTGGATCACGATTATTTCCAAATCCTCCGCGCTAAATTACGCTGGGGTATGCAGCCGGAACATAACAGCGCGCAAGACAGCTCTCAGGACTGAATTGGCCAACATCTTACAGGAACGCGATAGCCATGCTCGTTCATCTGCAAATCCGCAATTTTGCCATTATCGATCAGCTGGAGCTGGATTTCGCTGCCGGCATGAGCGCGATAACGGGCGAAACCGGTGCCGGCAAATCAATTGCAGTGGATGCCTTGAGCCTGTTGCTTGGCGATCGCGCCGATAGCAGTGTAATCCGGCATGGTGCCAAATCCGCCGAGTTATGCGCACTGTTCGATATCAGCGCTTTGGCACCCGTACAAAAATGGCTGCAGGAACGCGAGCTGATGCCACCCGACGCAACGCCTGACGCCACGGGACTCGAATGCCAGCTGCGCCGGATCATCAGCGCTAACGGACGCTCGCGCTGTTATATCAACGGCAGCCTGCAACCCTTGGCTTTGCTGCGCGAGCTGGGTGAAGCCCTGGCCGATATTCACAGCCAGCACGAGCACCAATCCCTGCTGCGGCGTGACCTGCAACGTCAGTTATTAGACGACTTTGGCGGCCATAGCGAGCAAAGCCGACAAGTCCGTCAGCACTATAGAATCTGGCAAAATCTGGCCGAGCGTCTACGCTCTCTGGCCGAAGGCGAAGCCGAGCGGGAAGCCCGCAAGGATCTGCTGCGCTATCAGTTGACCGAACTGCAAGAGCTGGATCTGAGCGAGGACGAACCGGCACAGCTGGCAGAAGAATACCAGCGACTGGCGAACAGTGGTCGCTTGCTCGCGGTGACCGAGCAAGCTCTGGATCAACTGTACGATAACGAGCAACATGCCTTGCAAAACCGCCTGAGCCGCATGCAAGGAGAACTGGAAAGCCTGCGGGAACTGGACAACCGGCTGCAGCCGATCACCGAGCTACTCAATAATGCGCTGGTGCATATCGAAGAAGCCAGCCACGAGTTGCGCAATTACTGTCAGCATATTGAGCAAGACCCGGAACGCCTGCATGTCCTGGAAGAACGCCTTAATACCTTGCACCGGCTGGCCCGCAAACATCGCTGTCAGATCGCGGAGTTGCCGCAGCGACAGCAGAAACTGGAGCACGAGCTGGCCGAGTTGGGCAGCGATGTCTGGGACCGTAACACGCTGGTACAAAAAACTGCCGCCGCAGAAACGGCATACCTTGCAATAGCCAAGCGGCTCAGCCAGTTGCGGGCAGCTACCGCGCAACAGCTCAGCCAGCAGGTTACCAGCAGTATGCAAACCCTGGGCATGCAAGGCGGACATTTTTATGTTGCACTGACCCCGGATCCGCAGCCTTCTTCCCATGGGCTGGAACAGATTGAATTCCAGGTCAGCGCGAACCCAGGCCAGCCGCTGCGAGCGTTGGCCAAAGTGGCTTCCGGTGGTGAATTATCACGTATCAGTCTGGCATTGCAGGTCATCGCGGCGAACAGCACCCATATACCCACCCTGATTTTCGATGAAGTCGACAGCGGCATCGGGGGTGGCGTTGCCGAAACTGTCGGACAGTTATTACGCCAGCTCGGCGCACAGCGGCAAATTTTGTGTGTCACCCACCAGCCCCAAGTCGCAGCACAAGCGCATCATCATCTGCGGGTCAGCAAAAGCACGCGCAACGGCAGTACCACCACCCAGGTCGAACAACTCAGTCAGCGGCAACGGGTGGAAGAGCTGGCACGCATGCTGGGCGGGCGTAAACTGACCGCCAAAACCCTGGCCCATGCCCGCGAAATGATCCAGCATGCCGCCACACCGGAACAGCCGTCTAATACGCTCTAGCCTGCTGCCGTGAAGGGATTTTCTGCTGCGTTTTTTTGTTGGGCTTTTTTCAATCGAAAAAGAATAGATTAATATTCACCCCGCGCCTTTAGCGACGAGCAGTGGATTAATGGCTGTCAAGCCCCGCTGCACATGTCCCCAAACTTACGCAGCTGCCGGCTAAACAGCTGCTATGAAACAACAATTCAGTGTGGCTGATTTTGCGCTATCATTGCCGCGCTTGATAACTACGACGGATACCCCATGCAGCGAACTATTGCCACTATTTTTGCCATTCTCACAGCGATGACAGTGACGGCCTGTTCGTCCATTACGCCTAACTTCTACAAACTGGATATGCGCCAGGGCAACGTGCTGGAACCGGAAAAAGTTGCACAATTACAGCCAGGCATGAGTAAACGGCAAGTGCAAAACATACTCGGCTCACCGCTGTTGACGGATCCGTTTCACCAGGATCGGTGGGACTATATCTATGCATTTTATCCGCGCGGTAACCGCGAAAAAGGTGAAGAACGCCACTTGATCCTGCATTTTCAGGGTGAAACCCTGGCCCGTATTGACGGCATGGACACTATTCCCCCGCCTTCAACTCCGGCCCCGGCCCCGACTGGCACCAGTACAGCGGAGCAAGCGCAGCAACCTTCGTTTTTCCAGTTCAGCCCGCCGGACACGCTGTCTGATGCCAGCCTCTCAGAAGAAACAGACGCCCAAAATCAGGTTCAGAATCAGACTCAGTAACAGCCAGCGCACTTAGTACTTCTCAACCGGAAACGCGAAGGTTCTTTTTTGCTTTCTTGACTGCCCGCAAACGCCGGGCTTCTTTCGGATCAATCAGCAGCGGACGATAGATTTCAATCCGGTCACCGTCATTCAGGCTATCCTCCAGGCTGCACAGGCGGCTGAAGATGCCCACCCGATTATGCGCCAGATCAATCTCGGGGCATTGCGCCAACAGCCCCGATGCGGCAATCGCCTGCGCGACACTACTGCCAGCCGCCAACTGCAGAGTAACTGTCAGCTGACGTTCTGGACGGGCATATACCAGCTCAACCCTGATCATGCCCGCGCAAGTGCTATCAGCGTCCATACAATTGAGTTGCCCGCCGAGAAAATGAATCAACCATGGTATCTGCAATATGGTGAAAAACCGGCCCGACCGCCAGTTTCAGCACCCGGCTGGAAAATTCAAAATCCAGCTCCAGGCTGACTTTGCACGCCTGCTCGTCCAGGGCCTGAAAAATCCAGGCACCTTCCAGTTTACGAAATGGACCATCAACCAGCTGCAATTCAATCCGCTCAAAGGGATAGCGCCGGTTACACGTCGTGAAGGCCTTGTGTACCGCCCCCTTGGCCATGACAATTGTCGCCTTGACGATCTGGTCTCCGCGTTCAAGCACAGTGGCCGAGCGGCACCACGGTAAAAACTGCGGATAATTTTCAATTGCATCAACCAGCTCGAACATCTGCGCCGCCGAGTAGGATACCAATGCGCTTTTGCGAACTGTCGTCATCCATCACCATCCATTACAATCTTGAAGTTGCCGCGAAAAGCGCGCATTGTGGTCAAAAATAGCATCCGACTCAAGTCAAGCACTGTTTAGTTACTGCCTGCATGCCCTATAATGCGCCGCCATGAGTAAAGCCAAAACTACCCCATCACCATCAATTGCCCGCAATAAACAAGCGTTTCACGAGTATTTTATCGAAGAACGCTTTGAAGCTGGCTTGTCGCTGCAAGGCTGGGAGGTTAAAAGCCTGCGCGCCGGTCGCGTCCAGCTCAAGGAAAGCTATGTCACTCTGGATGAGGGTGAAGCTTTTCTGTTCGGCTGCCATATTTCGCCGCTCAACTCAGCCTCGACCCATGTCAACCCCGATCCTACACGCACCCGACGGCTGCTGCTGCACCGTGAGGAAATCAACAAACTGATCGGTGCGGTCGAGCGCAAAGGCTATACCCTGGTTCCACTGGCACTATACTGGAAACGCGGCCGAGCCAAACTGGAGATCGGGCTGGCCAAAGGCAAAAAAGCTTTCGACAAGCGCGCCACCGAAAAAGACCGAGACTGGCAGCGCGATAAACAGCGGCTGCTGCGCGAACGCAATCGCTGATTTTTTTTGCTGCAGCACTTGTAATTGAGCGACAGAGCCCCTACATTATTGGTGATCGAGAAACATCTTAAGGGGGCGACCCGGCTTCGACGCGGGTAGCAAAACCGGAGGTGCATGCCGAGGATGCAGCTAGCCTCGTAAATAATGCTGTAAACTATTAGTTGCCAACGACGACAACTACGCTCTGGCCGCCTAATTAGGCCAGCCTTTGGCCGGAACTTTCTTGTGAGGTCCGATTTGCCAGGGGTCATCTCAACACAAGATCGCGACCATCATTGCCTGCGCTGATGGCGCTAAAACTTAGCAGGACAGCCAAACAAGACCCTGCCCGTCGGGTTTTGCCTTGGTTAAATTAATGACGGTGCTAAGCATGTAGTACCAAGGGCGGAGAGCTTGCGGACGGGGGTTCGATTCCCCCCGCCTCCACCATATTCAAGGCCTGGCAAAGCTTGCCAGATAAAAAACCCGCACAGTATTTGACTGTGCGGGTTTTTTATTGCCTTTTTCGCGTCGTCCTGTGGTTGCTTACTGGAGGTCGGAACGCTCTTCTGACCGGCCCTGTGGCAGTATCAAATTCAGGATCACGCCGATCATCGCGGCCAGACCGATGCCGGACATGCTGAATTCAGCTGTGCCGATACTTAATCCGCCGATGCCGCAAACGATCATGATCGAGCCGATAGCCAGATTACGCGGTTCCATAATAGCGTCACCCAGTTTAACGGTGGATTTTATACCGATAACAGCAATTGCACCGAACAGCAGAATTAAAATCCCCCCCATAACCGGCACCGGAATGGTCTGCAGGATAGCCCCGAGCTTAGCCACAAAAGCCAGTACGATGGCGGTCAGCGCGGCCCATGTCATCACTGACGGGTTAAAGGCTTTGGTCAGGGCAACCGCACCGGTGACTTCGGAATAGGTTGTATTCGGCGGTCCACCCAGCCCAGCTGCCAGCGCCGTCGCCAGACCATCGCCCAGCAGAGTACGATGAACACCGGGTTTTTGCAGGTAATCCCGTCCGGTCACTCCGCTGATGGCCAGCATATCGCCGAAATGTTCAATCGCCGGTGCGATAGCAACCGGCAGCATATACAGCACCGCTGCGGTGTTCCATTCCGGGTAGACAAAATCAGGAACCGCAAACCAGGCGGCATTATTCACCGGAGTGAAATCAACCAGGCCCAATACCAGCGCAGCAAGATACCCAACCACCACACCGCACAGAATCGGCACGATCCGTAAAAAGCCTTTGCCTAGCAGGGTGGTCAGCACGGTCACGCCAAGTGCGATGGCCGAGACGATAACCGCCTGCGTTTGCGGCACCAGTTGCAACGCACCATCACCACTTTTCCCCAGTGCCATATTCACAGCAACTGGTGCCAGAATCAGACCAATAATCAGGATAACCGGCCCGACCACAATCGGCGGAAATAACCGGTGCAAGACACCGACCCCGCGCAGTTTAACCAATGCACTCAGAGCAACATAAACCAGTCCGGCAGCCGCCAGACCGCCCAGAGTTGACGCCATGCCCCAGGTTTGCACGCCATAAATAATAGGCGCGATAAACGCAAACGACGACGCCAGAAAAATCGGCACTTTGCCGCCGGTGATAAGCTGAAACAACAATGTACCGATACCCGCAGTGAACAGCGCCACATTCGGATCCAGCCCGGTCAGTAAGGGCACCAGCACAAGAGCACCAAAGGCGACAAACAGCATTTGCATGCCAACCAGGGTATGGCCAATGCTGAAACGATAATCGAGAGAAGAAATTGATGAGGACATGACGAAACCTTAATCTTTTATTGTGATTCTGGAGTAGTAGAGCTGCTTCAGGAGGAGGCGGACATGTCCACCAGGCAGGTTTTTATCGAAATTTCCGATTGCAAGGTTCTGTGTACCGGACATTTATCGGCAATTTCCAGTAACTTTTCCCGCTGTTCCGGCGTCAAGTTACCATGCAGCTCAATGCGCCGCTCGATGCGATCAACCCGACCGGTTTCGGTTTCACATTCGGCACAGTCCTGGGCGTGGATTTTGCTGTGTGTCAGGTGCACAATGACCTGTTCCAGCGGCCATTGTTTACGGCTGGCATACATCCGGATGGTCATCGAGGTGCACGAGCCCAGCCCTGCCAGCAGGAAATCATACGGCGAAGGCCCCAGATCCTTGCCGCCGTAACTTTCCGGCTCGTCGGCGGTCAATTGATGACGACCGGTCTGAATAGTCTGGGAATACGCGGACTGACCTGATTCACTGACGCTAACTAAAATGGGTACTGATGACATACGGAAACTCCTGATAGTCGGTTGCTCAGGCGCCGAGTATCGTTGCCAGCGGATTACTTATCAAGTCCTGCCCTAAAGCCTGCTTGGGGCGCATGAATATGCCATAATCAACCCGTTTCATTAACTGCCTGAATAAACCTGATCATGAGCCAATCGGCAAGCTCCAGCGACAAAAAAACACGCAGCAAGCGCTTCAAGCTGCCCCTGTTAATCTACCAGCTCGCCTCACCGCCCTTGTTTTACAAGCTGAGCGGCAAGGCTTTGCCCTGGATTACAGGGCTGGCTTTGATACTGTTCGCTGTAGGTCTGGTGTGGGGACTGGCCTTTGCCCCGGCGGATTATCAACAGGGCGACAGTTTTCGCATCATCTATATTCATGTCCCTGCGGCTGCTTTTTCCATGGGTGCCTATGTTGCGATGGCGGTCACAGGCGCTATCGGCCTGATCTGGCGTATTAAACTGGCTGCACTGGTGTCCAAAAACTGTGCACCCATTGGTGCCGCTTTTACCTTTCTGGCGCTGGCTACCGGTTCATTGTGGGGTAAACCCATGTGGGGAACCTGGTGGATTTGGGATGCCCGGCTAACCTCGGAACTTATTCTGCTGTTTCTCTATCTAGGCTATATGGCACTGCAGGAAGCTATTGAAGACCGTGAAACCGCTTCCAAAGCAGCCGCTGTACTGGCTCTGGTCGGGGTGGTGAATATCCCTATCATTCATTATTCGGTCGAATGGTGGTACACCCTGCACCAGGGCGCCACCCTTTTTAAATTCGATAAACCGGCCATTGCGTCCGAGATGCTCTGGCCTTTACTGATTATGCTGGCCGCGTTTTTAGCGCTGTTTATCAGCAATGTACTGATGCGTACCCGCAATGATGTGCTGGCGCAGCAGCTGGAACAGCAAGCCATGAACCAGAACAGAGCATCGCTCTCAGGAGTCTGACACAGATGAGCTTCGACAGCTGGTACGCTTTTTTTGCGATGGGCGGTTATGCCTTTTATGTCTGGGCATCGCTTGGCCTGACCTTGCTGGTGCTGGGCTATATCATGTTAGGTCCGGTCTTGCGCCACCGCCAGCTACTGCGTCTGCAGGCACGCATGGAACGGCGTGCAGAGCGACCCGGCCTCGCCGCACGCTCCTAAAACCCGAGTATTTAACTTTGGACTCAATATCATGAAAGCGAAGCGTAAACGCCGTTTATTAATCGTGCTGAGCATTCTGGCAGGCGTTGGCGTTGCGGTCAGTTTGACCGTGTATGCACTGCGCCAGAATATCAACCTGTTCTATGCACCCAGCCAGATCGCGGCCGGCGAAGCGCCACTGGATCGCACCATCCGCATCGGTGGTCTGGTCCTGCCCGGCAGCGTCAAACGCGACCCTAACAGTCTGCGAGTTGAATTTGATCTGACTGACAATCTCGAAACCGTTAAAGTCCATTTTCAAGGCATTTTGCCGGGTCGTACCTGATGAAGGTCAGGGCATCGTTGCCCGTGCGGCGCATTGCGTGACGTCATCGTGCAGGCCGAGAAGTGCTGGCCAAACACGATAGCGCCCACAGCGCCCGAAGTGGCGAAAGCCCTGCAACAAGCCGGTGTGCCACTATTGGAAGCAAGGCTAATAGCGCTGGGCATTACGTATGGTTTTCATCCAGCCAGTCCCAGTTTTTTTGCTATCTATAGCGCCTGGCTTACTGGTTCTGTCAGGGCGCGCAAGCGCCTGATCGCCCACTGGAATATTATGCTTCCCGAAATCGGACATCTTGCCTTAGTGCTGGCCCTGGCAATGGCTCTTTTGCTGGCAGCGCCGTTATACCATGCAGCACTGCGCCGTGGCGATCATCGCCTGATGGCTACGGCCCGGCCTCGCCGCCACGCAATTTGGCTTTCTGCTGTGAGTTTCCATGCCTGGTCTGGTCGTTTATCAATGATTTCTCGGTGGCGTATCGCCTTCCCAGGCTCAAACTCCCAGCTACCGGTGTATTTTCCGCATTTCGGCCACATGGGGTAGCCACGAGCTCTTTACTGCTGTGGATTTTTATTCTGTCCGCCTGGACCCAGGCGTCACGCCCTGTTCAGTGGCGCTTTGCCGCGCGATATTCTCGCCCGCGTCCTGGGTGTGCTGGGCTTTATCAGCATCGGCTTCATCCTTTTCATCGAAATGACCTCGAACCCCTTCGATCGCCTGCTGCCGGGGTTTCCACTGGACGGACGTGACCTTAACCCGTTGTTGCAGGATATCGGCCTGATCATGCATCCGCCCATGCTGTATATGGGATATGTTGGTTTTTCGGTCGCTTTCGCTTTTGTTGTTGCTGCCTTGCTCAGCGGCCGACTGGACAGTGCCTGGGCACGCTGGTCACGGCCCTGGACAACCGTAGCCTGGTGCTTTCTGACGGTCGGTATAGCATTGGGCAGCTGGTGGGCCTATTACGAACTGGGCTGGGGCGGCTGGTGGTTCTGGGACCCGGTCGAAAATGCCTCGTTCATGCCCTGGCTGGTCGGCACTGCTTTAATCCACTCTCTGGCCGCGACCGAAAAACGAGGCGTTTTCCGCGCCTGGACGGTGTTACTGGCCATTGCCGCGTTTTCGCTCAGCCTGCTGGGTACCTTTCTGGTACGCTCCGGCGTGCTGACCTCGGTCCACGCATTCGCCAACGATCCGAGTCGCGGCTTATTCATTCTCGGTTTGCTGACAGTTATCACCGGCAGCGCTTTGCTGCTGCTGATTCTGCGCGCACCACTGCTGCATAGCGAGACCCGTTTCAAACCCTTCTCGCGCGAGAGTTTCCTGCTGATCAATAATTTATTGCTGATCGGTGCCTGTGCTGTGGTTTTCACCGGCACTCTGTTTCCGTTACTGGTTGATGTGCTCGGTATGGGCAAACTTTCCGTTGGTCCGCCCTATTTCAATACCCTGTTTGTACCTTTGACCCTGGCTTTACTGGCGGCACTCGGCATCGGCCCGCTGCTGCGCTGGAAACAGCATTCCGGCCAGGCGGTATTCCGGCAAATGCTGCCATGGGCTGTGTTGTGCCTGGTTTTGGGCTTTGGCCTGAACGCGCTACTGGCTTCGCGGTTCGAGTTCATGGTAGGGCTGTCTCTGAGCCTGGTGTTCTGGGTGCTGGCCGGAGAGATTGCCAATCTGCACCAGCGTCTGAACAATAAACATAATCGGGTTACGGCATTATTGCATCAGCCGCGCTGGTATATGGGCATGCTGCTGGCACATATGGGCCTGGCGATTACCGTCACCGGCGTTGCCATTACCAGTGCCTATAACGTCGAGCGTGATGTTCGCATGACCCTGGATGAAACCATCGAGGTGGGTCCGTATCAGTTTCATTTGGCCCGCCTGCAAAATATTGATGGCCCGAATTACCGTGCTACCCGCGCCACCATCGAGGTCCTGGACGGCAACGATGTCGTCAGTATCCTACAGCCGGAAAAACGCTTTTACGTAGTACAGCAAATGCCCATGACCGAAGTTGCCATTGATCCGGGGCTGACCCAGGATCTCTACATCGCGCTGGGCGAACCGCTCGAAAACGAGCGCAGCTGGGCCGTGCGCATTCACTATAAACCGTTTGTCCGCTGGCTCTGGTTGGGTGCCCTGGTCATGGCGCTGGGCGGAATACTGGCCATCAGCGATCCACGCTACCGCCTGGTACGGCGAGTGCGACAAGTGAGAGGGAACGCCCATGTCGCAACCTCGTAAAATCAGTCGCAAACTGACCTTGCTACTGGCAGCCCCCATGCTGGGGTTTGTGGTTTTACTTGGGGTATTGTGGGGTGGTCTGGGCAATGACCCGACCTTATTGCCATCGGTGCTGGTCAATCAGCCCCTGCCCCCATTTCAGGCGGCACTGGTGGATCAGCCCGAGCAGGTGATCGATCAAACTGATCTGATCAAGCAGCAGCAAAACGATATTGCGCTGCTGAATATCTGGGCAACCTGGTGCCCCACCTGCCGTGCCGAGCACCAGTTCCTGAACGGTCTAAAAAGCGAAGGGGTTATGATTTTCGGCGTTAACTATAAAGATGAGCGTGCTAAAGCGCTGCGCTGGCTCGCCGAACTGGGCAACCCCTATCAGCTCAATATTGATGACAGCGATGGACAACTCGGTATTGATCTGGGTGTTTATGGTGCCCCGGAAACCTTTTTACTGGATAGCCAGGGGGTCATTCGTTACCGTCATGTTGGCGCGCTGGACGACACCGTCTGGCAACAACAGTTCGTTCCCCGTATCCAACAAATTAAAAGTGAAAGTTAATGGTGTGCAGGATTTTTTTTAGTGCCCTGTTATTCATGGCGACAGTCTGGTTGACAATCGGACCAACCGCCTGGGCTGCGATTGATGCGTTTGAGTTCAATACGCCTGCCCAGGAACAGCAATACCGTACCCTGATCGAAGAGTTGCGCTGCCCCAAGTGCCAAAATCAAAACATTGCGGATTCCAACGCCCCGCTGGCAGCGGATCTGCGTCAGAAAGTCTATGAAATGATCCAGGCCGGACGCGACAACACCGAAATAAAGGATTATATGGTGCAGCGTTACGGCGATTTCGTGACCTACCGCCCGCCGCTCAAACCGCTGACCTGGCCGCTGTGGTTTGGCCCGCTCGGCAGCGTAGTCCTTGTCGGCATCATACTGGGGCTATGGATTCGTCGTCGCAGCCGACAGATCGAACCTGCCATGCTCAGCGAAGCGGAACAGGCCCGCCTTGCCAATCTGCTGGAAAACGATCAAGCCTCTAACACGGAAAATCCTGTGGGTGCTCCCCCTGCCAGTGCGAATTCCTCGAATGCGAACCCGGCAGGGGAACATTCATGAGTACGTTTTGGTTGATTGCCGGTCTGATGCTGCTGGCCGCCGTGGCCGCCGTACTGATCCCGGTATGGCGCTACCGGCCACAGGCGGCCACACTGACACAGGATGCCATCAATACCCGGCTTTTTCGCGAACGACTAACCGAACTGGACAGCGAACGGGCCGACGGACGTATCGACGAAGCCCAGTATCAACAACTGAAGCTCGAGCTGGAACGCACCCTGCTGACGGATATCACTGAAACGGCAGAAAGCAGCACAAGCTCGGCCCGGAACCGTCTTGGCGTAGCTTTACTGGCAGGCCTGCTGATCCCGCTGCTGGCGACCGGCTATTATTATGTCAGCGCTTTTCAGGGCGAACCGGCTGCCTGGCTGCAAGCGCGCGAGCAAATGAGTACGCTGGTGCAGCAGGCCATCGCCAAACCGGAGCAGCTGCCACCCGAAGCGCTGGAGAATCTGCCTGATTTTACCCGGGTACTACAAGCCAAAGTACTGCGCGAGGGACTGCATGATCCTGACCAGCTTATGCTGCTCGGGATCTGCTACATGGAACTTGGTGCTGTACAGGAAGCCCGCGGATTAATGCTGCGGGCGCTGGAACTTGCACCGGAGCGCATCGATATCATGATGGGTGCCGCACAAACCATGCTGATGGGTAATGAAGGACGGCTGGATCAGGCCAGCGCCAATCTGTTACATGCTATTTTGCGGCAAGAACCGGAGCATCAGGGCGCTTTGATGATGCTCGGCTTCGGCGCTTTCAATGGCGGTGACTATGCAATCGCCAAGCAAGCCTGGCAATTATTGCTGAACCAGTTGCCACCCGACAGCGAACCCGCCCGGCTGCTGAAAAACAGTATCGCCCAGGCTGAACAACTGGGCCAGCAAACACCGGAACCAGAGTCCGGATCATCACCTGGGGCACCTGCAGAACAGACACCGGGCCAGCAAGCGCCACCGGCGTCGGCCGAAACCCAGACCGCGCAGGTTTCTGTCACGGTTGATATTGCACCCGAGCTGCAAAATCGCTTTCAGGCCAACGATACCCTGTTCATCTATGCGAAAGCTGCCAGCGGTCCCCCGATGCCACTGGCTGCTGTCCGCCAGCCCGCCAGCGGCTTTCCGGTAAAAGTTGTGCTGAATGACAGCCACGCCATGATGCCATCGCTAAAGCTTTCCAATTTTCAGCAAATCGTCGTCGGCGCACGTATTTCCAAAGGTGGTGATGTGCGTGCTCAGAGCGGTGATCTGGAAACCCTGTCTGCACCGCTCGCTTTGGACAACGGCCCGATAGCTGTCCAGCTGACTGTTGACCAGGTTGTACCGTGACAGCAGCCTTACTTGCTGACCCGTCTGAGGCACAGTTGCAAGCTGTTGGCCTGTGCTGCGTGCGTGATCAGCGTATCTTGTTCAGAGATTTGTCATTTCAGCTGTACAGTGGTGAATGTCTGCAGGTCGAAGGCCTTAACGGTGCCGGTAAAACCAGTCTGCTGCGTATTCTGTGCGGTTTGCTGAACCCTCGGGAAGGTGCCATCTACTGGCGCGGCGAGGATATTTATGAGAATCGCACGACTTATCACAGTGAACTGCTGTATATCGGTCACACGCCTGGCCTGAAAGACGAGCTCAGCCCGCTGCAAAACCTGCGCTTTTACAGCAGCCTGAACAAGCAGTCAGAGGATTTCGCCGCAGCACTCGATGAAGTCGGCCTGTACGGTTATGAAGATATCCCGGTGCGCAGTCTGTCAGCTGGCCAGAAACGACGGGTAGCACTGGCCCGTCTGTGGCTCAGCGATGCACCACTGTGGATTCTGGATGAGCCACTGACCGCCATCGACAGCGCAGGCGTGCACAATCTCGAGCGACGTTTGGAGCAACATTGCCAGCAGGGCGGATGCCTGCTGCTGACCTCGCACCAGACACTGCGCTTACCCGCCCTGCGACAACTGCGTCTGCAATGAGTGCACCCAGTATCGTCAGCGCTATCGCAGGCGTCATGCGGCGTGACCTGCGTATCGGTTTCATCAAGCGCAGCGAACTGCTTAATCCGGTTTTCTTTTTTATCCTGGTGGTCAGCCTGTTTCCACTCGGTGTTGGTCCCAGTCCGGCCATGCTGGGCACTATCGCACCAGGCGTTATCTGGGTCGCCGCCCTGCTGGCTACATTGCTGTCGATGGAACGTCTGTTTCGTTCGGATTTCGAAGATGGTTCATTGGAGCAAATGGTGCTCAGCCCGCACGCGTTGTCTTTGCTGGCGCTGGCTAAAGTCAGTGCTCACTGGTTGATGACCGGCCTCCCCTTATTGCTGGTTTCACCGTTATTGGGGGTGTTATTGCATTTACCCGGCGAGGCGACCCTGACACTGATGCTGAGCCTGCTGCTCGGCACGCCGTCACTCAGTCTGCTCGGCGCTATCGGGGTCGCCCTGACAGTCGGCTTGCGACGCGGCGGTGTACTCCTGACACTTCTGGTCCTGCCACTGTACGTTCCCATTCTCATTTTTGGCACCGCAGCAATTGCCGCCAGCGCCACAGGGCTACCCGCCAGTGGCCAGCTGGCCCTGCTCGGCGCTATTCTGGCCCTCGCATTGGTGCTGGCCCCGCTGGCTATTGCCGCCGGTCTGCGCATTAGCCTTAATTAAGCTGCAGCCGCACTCGCGGCCGTACCAGTGGCTTCCCACCTTCCCCAACCGACTGATTCAGCGCAAAAAAAATAGCCGACCAACAACTGGAAACCGGCCTGTTTTTCTGCCACGAGCCTGCATAGTTTGAGTAAAGCGTCTAAGATATAAAGATACTAATAATTAGAGCCAGCGGAGGGCGACGCTCGACTTAAAGCGTCTGTTTAAAGCAAATACTCATTGGTGCCATTTTTGCTTATCCTAGGTTCAATACAACAACGTACGTATAACAGTACGTCATTAACAGGTGAACACGTCACTATGTTCAATATTATAATTATTGACGACCAGTCAACCAGCCTGAAAATCATGGAGAAGCTGGTTCATCGAGTTGACCCGGACGCCAGCTTACACTGCTTCACCCACCCCCCTGAAGCCCTGGACTGGGCTAAGCGCAATGCCTGCGATCTGGTCATCACCGATCTGCGCATGCCGCTCATGAATGGCGCAGAATTTACCCGCTGGTTTCGTAAACTTCCCGATTGCCATGATGTTCCAATTATTGTGGTCACTATCGTGGAAGACCGTCAGGCGCGTTATAACGCACTCGAAGCCGGTGCCACCGACTTTCTGACCAAACCACTGGACCACGTTGAGTTCAAAGCGCGCTGCCGCAATTTACTGAAACTGCGCGAACAGCAACTGATCATAAAAAACCGCTCCCTCTCGCTGGAACAGCGCGTTGCAAAAGCCGTACATGAGATTGAACAACGCGAGAAAGACAGCTTGATGCACCTGGCCAAGGCCGGGGAATACCGCGATCCGTTCACAGGTGGTCATGTACAGCGCATGGCCAAATTTTCGCGCTTGATTGCGGAAGAACTCGGTATGTCCGATGAGTTCTGTTACACCATTGAACTGGCTGCTCCCCTGCACGATATTGGCAAAATTGGCATTCCCGATGCTATTTTGCTCAAACCCGGCCCGCTTACGCCGCAAGAACGCCATATCATGAACAGTCATGCGGAAATGGGCTATAGCATTCTGAAAGACTCCCCCTCGAAATATTTGCAGCTGGGTGCAGTCGTTGCCCTGAATCACCACGAAAAATTCGATGGTAACGGTTATCCCCGAGGCCTTAAAAACGAGCAGATACCGTTCGAGGCCAAAATCGTTACCATCGCCGATGTATTCGATGCGTTAATGTCACGCCGCCCCTATAAACCTGCCTGGAAGCTGGATGAGGCTTTGGCTTTCATTCGCCGCGGCAGTGGTACGGATTTCGATCCAGATTGCGTCAAGGCATTTTTTTCCGCATTAGATGCTATTATTCAAATACATGCGTCCTATACCAAGGTTGAGTTCGCGCAAGCACAATATTAGCGCCTGGTTTTTTGCGGGGTTTAGGGATTTGCGTTTGGGAATCAGATATGCCAACAAATGGACTGAGTAAATTACGGCAGCGCCTACGAAACCGAACCGACAGCGAGCATCAGCAGGCACTTGTTCGTATTGCGGTCGGCAGTGCTGTGCTGATTTATCTATTTGCCGCCAGTTTTATCTCACCCGAACAGATCGATCTCCAGCATTCACTGTTTTTCGCTGGTATCGCTTTATTTATCCTGACCTCGATCGGTATTTTCGGCGCGATTCTCGTTTATCCGCAACGTTCGACGCTACGGCGTGTCTTCGGCATGCTGGTTGATGTCAGCTGCATCTCGTGTTGCCTGTACCTAGCGCAGGATGCCGGGGCACCCATCATTGCTGTCTATCTGTGGGTAGTGCTGGGCAATGGTTTTCGTTTTGGCAAACGCGCACTCTGGTTATGTACCGCACTCAGTGCGAGCGGCTTCATGCTGTCAACGGCGTTTGTCAGCTACTGGCATACCTCACCCGCCTTGTGGGCCGCCACCTTACTCTGCCTGATTATGCTGCCGGCTTACGCGAGTGCGCTGATTCAGCAGCTGACCGAAGCCCGGATCAAAGCGGAAGAAGCCAGCCTGGCCAAAAGCCGCTTCCTGGCTACGATGAGCCACGAGATGCGCACCCCCTTGAACGGCATCGTAGGCATGAGCGATTTATTACTGCATACCCCGCTACAGGCCGAACAACGCGATTATGTCGAAAGCCTGCAAGCCTCATCGCGCGCGCTGACCGCTTTAATCGACGAATTACTGGACATTGCCAAGATCGAAGCCGGCAAGCTGCATATCGAGCATACCGATTTCAATCTGCTGCTGCTGATTCGCGATCTGGAGCGCATCATTCATCCTCTGGCTGCCCGCAAGGGGCTACAACTGCGCATTAATTTTTCTGCTGAGCCTGCCACGCTATTGTGCGGCGACCCGCTGCATCTGCACCAGATTCTGCTCAATTTGCTGGGTAATGCGGTCAAATTTACCCAGCAGGGTCATATCGAGCTGCGCATTTCGATGCCCCGGCAAACCGCTGAGCGGGCACAGCTGCGGTTTGAAATTATCGATACCGGCATTGGCATCGCGCCGAGCGCGCAGCACCGCATTTTCGAGGCCTTCACCCAGGCCGATAACAGTATTCATAAACAGCATGGTGGCACAGGTCTGGGCACGGCTATCGCCAAGCAGCTTATCGAGCTGATGGGCGGCACTATCTCCGTGCATAGCGAACTCGATAAAGGCAGTACTTTTACCGTTGATCTGGACTTTGAAAAACAGCGTCGGGAAGCACCTGCCGACGCACAGTCAGCTAAAATGCCGTCTAATCTGCGCAGCGTTCTGTTACTGTGCCAGAACCCTTTATTACAGGATCGCTTACAGCATAAACTGACAGGCTGGGGGATTCTTGTCACCACCGTACACAACACCCCGCAAGCCCGCCAGGAAGCACGCCGCGCGCATGCCAGCGGCAGCCCTTACAGTGCCCTGATCGTTAATGCACCTGATCTGGACAGCGCCATAAGTCGTTTTGCCAGCAACCTGCGCCAGGCGTCATCATTCGAAGAGCCGCCGCTGATACTCCTCAATGGCAATGCCAATACTAACAATGCTGCACTGCAAGCCGGTTTTACTGCCGCCATCCCGTCGCTCAACGACACACTGTTATTGTTCAATGTCCTGCACGATACGGTGAGCCAGCCAACCCCGGCAGGGGTTACCCGACTGGTAGAACGGGTCCAGCAAAGCACCGTTGACAACAGTGACGCTTCGATACTGGTCGCGGAAGATAACGCCACCAATCGCAAGGTTATCGACAAAATACTCAGCCGCGCCGGTTATACCGTTGTGCTGACCCAGTCAGGAGAAGCCGCCCTCGATCAATTGGCAGAACGGGATTTTGATCTGGTTATTGTGGATATGCAAATGCCCGATTTTACTGGCATTGAGGTTTTCCAGCAGTTTCGAGCCATGTATCCGCAAGCCCGTACACCCTTTATGATGCTGACCGCCAACGCAACCACCGAAGCCCAGCAGGCCAGCAAAAAAGCCGGCATACATCGTTTTCTGACCAAACCTATTCGGGCCGAAGAGCTGTTGCAATCGACCTATGATCTTATTCAGTACCCGTCGCAACCCGGCTCCCCAGCCACCCGACCCAGCCAGCCTCCGGATGCTCATAACCGGCCAGTGTTGCGGTTGCAAGCCTTGCATGATCTGGCGCAACTAGGCGGGGACGATACCTTTGTTGCCGATCTGATCGACGGTTTTTTAACCGACAGCCAAGTGCTGTTGCAGCAGATGGAACAAGCACTTGTTTTCAAAAAATATAGCGAATTCAAGGATCATGCCCATGCCCTGAAAGGCTGCGCCTCCAGCATGGGGGCCGAAGCTTTAGGTTTTACCGCCGGGGCAATCACCAAATTCAGCCCCAGCGAAATCCGCCAGCAAGGCCAGCAGCGTTACCGCGATCTAAGCACTGAGTATGCCAGGGCGGAAACCGCACTCAAAGCCTATCTGGCAGGCACAGACCTGTCCCAACTTGAGCTATAAGCTCTGCCCACCATAGGCAATAAGCGCATGATACTGCGTGATAATTCAGCAACATGCGCCGAACGCCTACCCTATAAGGCCGCCAGAGCTGTCGGCTTGAAAAAAGCTGGCACAGGCCTGTGCTGTTCGATATTCGCCACCCGCTGCGCTGTCGACACCTGGCAACGCCGCGTTTGCGCCTTCAGCAAACGTTCAATGACGCGCAAATCCTTTTCATCCAGCGACAAGGCAGTATCCACCCAGACATCAACAATAGCGGCAAGCTCTTCGTATCGCAGCGGCTGGTAAAGGTCCCTTACCCGCTGAATTGCGGCATATCCCTTGCTCGCCCTGTTACGACGGCGCAGATAATCGTAAACGGCCTGTTCCCCCTCACCCGGCTCCGCCAGCACATCCACAACGCCCATATCGAAGAGCTCTTCCGCGCTATAGATTTTGCCACTTAAAATAAGCCGTTCAGCTCGCACGGGATCAAGCTTCCGGGCCAGAAAACTATAGGCACCCATACCTGGGAATAAGTTGAACAAAATTTCGGGCAACCCCATTTGAGCCTGCCGCTCAGCGATCAGAGCACTGCATGACAGGGCTGCTTCAAATCCTCCGCCCAGTGCATCACCTTGAACCAGGGCGATCGTGGTAAGGGTTTGCTCCAGATTACTGGCCTGTTGATAACAGATGTCAATACAGGCTGTTGCATAGGTTTGTAGTTCACGGCGATCTTGTTGGCGGATCAGTTCAAGAAATAAAGCCAGGTCCCCGCCCAGGTTGAAAATACCGTCAGCGGCAGACGCTAAAACCAGATAATCCACCTGCTCGTTATTGTCTGTCCGGGCGTGCTGAATCAGCTCTTTCTGGAGCTGACGACTTTCCCGCAATAACTGCGGTGTAAAACAAGGCCGCGGACTTGCGTGCATACGGCACCATAATGTGCGCCATTCAGCATCATAATGGTGTGTTAATTGGCTGGGTGCCGGAACTGCGTCATGAACTCGTGCACTGGAAATAATCATTTTCAATACCCCTAGCAGCAATAATGGTACTAATAATCAATTATTAAATGATCACAGTATTGCCGTGTAGTTTGCTGTGAACGTTATCTGTTTTTGATAAGGCGTTTCGCCTGATTAGTATTATGCGCATGAATGCGGCGCAATACAGTAGCCGCTTGCAGGAAGGTTCAATGCTCAAAAGGCAGAAAAATGATCTATTTATTAGTTTGCCAATAGATCATCTTTCACATTAACGGCATTGTAAGTAGGCAAAGAAAGAACAAATACGTTTTAAAACAGCGTTTAACAATCAATACCGGTTGCAAAATTGACAGTACATTATTACGCCACATCAAAATGACTGACAGTCGGTTAATTGCGCTATCCAGGCGTCTACTAATGCCACGCCCGCGCTATCAACCTGATTGCTGCCCACAGGCGGCATGCGGTAAAGGTCGCGCCGGTTGATGCGACTCAGCAGCACTGATCGCTCGGGAGCTCCCGGTGCGACAATGCGGGCATTCTCGATACCCAGCGCACTGGTCTGAGGGGGCTCGTCGCAGATGCCGGTGTCGGCCAGCGCAGTGGTATAACGCAAATCCATGCCTAAACGGGTCGGTCCGGCAGGTTGGTGACATTGGCTGCAATTGCTGTGCAGATAAGCACGGGCGCGCTGCTCCAGTGATGCCATCGGATCAGCCGGATCGGCCAGAACCGGATAATCTTCGGCCTGCCCACCGAGCGGTTGTGCAAACAAACCGATATGATCAAGGGTTAACAATTGATTGGCAGTGATACCACTGTCTGGATAGTGCAGATCGCCGTTCAGCTGTGCGGTTTCCGGACCCAGCACAATCTTGCTTGCCGTGGTGTGACAACGCAGACACTGGCTGCTGCTGGGATAAATCCAACCCTGACCTTGCCGCTGCCAGACGCCCCCGCCCGGCACGTAATCTGCGTCGCTGCCATCTTCCCGCCAGGCATAGCTATAACCACCCCAGCCGCCATCCTGATGACGCACCAGCAACCGCGTTTCGATCAGCTCACCAGACAACTCGAAGTTTTTCATCAGCACCGCACCCGGCGGGAATAACCAGTCACCGGCACTGTCGATCTGGATGGTTGTCGCTTCTGGCAGAGCCAGCCAGCGCTGCTTGGCCGCACCATCTGACCAGAACGGCGCATTCACCTGATAGGGGATCAAGCCGGCAGCGGGCTGGCTGGGGTCGGCGGGGTCAACACAGCCGGTTGCCGATAATAGCTGCGGGAAGGCGCTTTCAGTTGTTGTCCGTTGTGCACGCAGGCGAAATATTGCGCCCTCCTCCCAGTTCAGCACATATAGCTCCCCAGCCTGATCTTCAGCGAACGCACTGAGCAGAAAACCACCCTGGATCAGACTGTGTTTAACCGGTTGCCCTACCGCGTCGCCTGCCAGCCGCCAAACCTCCCCGCTGCAGAAATCCCCGAACACATATTGTCCCTGCAAAGCGGCAATAGCTTCACCGCGATAGACGAAACCACCGATCACCGCGCAACCGTCAGCATGGTCATATTCAAAGAAGGGATCAATCAGATTCTGTCGTTGACATTGTTGTTGTTCAGGCGGATAGCAGCTACTCCCCTCGCGAACACTCCAGCCATAATTGCCGCCCCGCTCAATCAGATTGATTTCTTCCCGGTTGAATTCACCGACATCCCCCAGCCATAGCCGACCGGTAGCTCGATCAAAACTCCAGCGCCAGGGATTACGCAACCCCCAGGCAAAAATTTCAGGTCGACCGCCCCCGGCTACGAAGGGATTGTCAGCCGGGATGGCATACGGCTGACCGTTATCTACATCAATACGCAACAGCGAACTGAATAAGGTTTCGGTATTCTGGCCGTGTCCAAACGGATCTACCGATGCATTGGCATCAAGAAAACCGGCATGACCACCATCGCCAAAACCAATATACAAATAGCCATCCGGCCCGAACGACAGTTGCCCACCCTGGTGCACGATACTGGGCTGATCAAGCGTCAACAGCACTTGCTCGGAAGAGGCATCCAGTGTCAAGCCGCCGTCCGCGCTGCGAAAACGCGAAATATAGGACACCAGCGGTGCACCCTGACGGGTATAGGACAGGTAAACATAAGGTTTATCCGGAAACGCCGGATGAAAAGCCATACCGAGCAGACCACTTTCGTAGTCATCGTTGTAGACGCGGTCGCTGAGATCAAGAAAAACGCTGGTCTGAGTGGTATCAGCCCGGTTTTCAAATTGTTTGATCAGACCGCTGATCTGCTCTAGCACAAACCAGCGACTTGCATCATTCGGTGCCTGCTGCAGACTGACCGGAAGCTCAAACTGCAGGGCAGGAAACACGCGCTCCAACTCGGCAGAGACTTCCTGCACTGGCCGTGACGGTGCCACACAGCTCAGGTTTTGCGGCCGCTGTGTTAAACCAAACGGTAAGGTAGAAGGGGGATCGTCAGGGCTTTTATTGTCGTTATTTTCGTTCTTGTTATCACTACCGCCACCGCAGGCCGTGATGCCTAATACACTGAGCAGACTTACCGCCAATAGCCGGGAAAACCGCATAAAACAGGCTCCAATTATTATTTTTCAGGCTTTGGATGCGTGCCACTCGCCGTCATAGTAAATCTCATGAGGGTTAAACTGGGCTTTGTAGGCCATTTTCTGACACTGCTTGACCCAATAACCCAGATACACCCACTGCAAGCCATGTTGCCTGGCATGCTCAATCTGACACAAAATACTGTAAGTACCCAGGCTCTGAGCCGGCAAGTCCGGGTCAAAAAACGTATAAACCGCAGACAATCCTTCTTTCAGATGATCCACCACTGCAACCACACGCAAACCCTCAGCATCCGAAAACTCCCATAGCCAGGTATCGCTCCAGTGACTGCTGATAAACGAGAGATAACTGTCCGGGTTGGTATTATCCATACCACCATCGGGATGCCGGCTGCGCACATAGCGCTCGAATAAGCGGTAATGCTCCAGCCGAAAGCCGGGCGGCATAAATTTGACCCGCAACCCCTGATTACGCTGCCAGATACGCCGCTGCGAGCGATTGGGCTGGAACTGTTCCACCGGGATGCGCAAGGACAAACAATGACTGCAGCCCTGGCAGTGTGGCCGGTAGACATGCTCACCACTGCGCCGAAAACCCATCAGCATCAGTTGTTCAAAAGTGAGTTGATTGACTGCGACCGGGTCCGCCACCAGATTGCGCGCCTGCCGCCCCGGCAAATAACTGCAAGGATAATCGGTGGTGATGAACAAGCGCATCTGGCGGGTAAGATGCGGGCGTAAGTTTGCCGTCATAGATAATCCAGTGCCAGATCGGCGTCCAAACACCAGGCACCGTGATATTGCACGCCCTGACAACCGCAATCGAGCAGATCGATAAAGCGCTGGCGGGGGATATCGCATGCCCCCATACGATGTAAATGCCCAGTGGGCAGCTGACAGTCAATAACCACAAACTGCCAGCGTGCCAACTGTGCACAGAGCATGGACAACGCTACTTTAGAGGCATCGCTGACCCGGCTGAACATAGACTCACCATAAAAAACCCGACCCAGTGCAACGCCATATAAACCACCGACGAGTTTGCCGTCCTGGCGTACTTCAATGGAGTGAGCATAACCGGCAGCGTGCAGATCACGGTAAGCGCACGCCATCTCCGGCATGATCCAGGTTTCCTCGCGGCCGGGCACCGACTCGGCGCATGCCGTGATAACTGCATCGAAAGCCGTATCCGCACTGACCTGGAAAAGCCCCTTCCGTAAGGTTTTACGTAAGCTGCGGGCGGGCCGGAACTGCTGCGGAAAGATGACAGTACGCGGATCCGGGCTCCACCAGCAAATAGGATCACCGGCTGAATACCAGGGGAAAATGCCCTGCCGGTAAGCCCGTAACAAACGGGCGACCGACAAACAACCGCCAACCGCTAACAGACCATTGGGCTCCTGCAGGGCGCGGGCGGGATCAGGAAAAGGCTGATAGGGATCGGATTCGTCAAGCCAGGGAATCATTCTGCCATCAGGCTCAGGTCGAGATTGGGATATTGCCGGTAAGGCGAGTGTTCGTTCAGCTCGCTGGCATACTGCTCGACCGCCGGAGTCTCGCGGCGCAGAAAATCGGCGATTGCCGCAGCAAAATCGGGGTGGGCAATCCAGTGCGCGGAATAGGTTAAGGTTGGCAGAAATCCCCGCCATATTTTGTGTTCCCCTTGGGCGCCGGGTTCGAAGCATTGAATGCCATTCGCAATGCAATATTCTATATTCTGATAGTAGCATACCTCAAAATGTAAACTATCGTATTCTGCCCGACAGCCCCAATGCCGGCCGTACAGGGTGGTATCGCTGCAAAAGCTGATAGCGCCCGCGACACGTTGACCTGCCTTACCGGCAAAGGCCAGTACCATCTGCTCACCCATGCTCTGACCAAGCTCCTGAAAAAACGCCAGGGTCAGCGGCGGCCGGCGACCACGCTCGTAAAAGGTATTGGAATAAAATTGATGCAACACTTTCACCCAGTCGGCTTCACTCAGCTGGTCTCCAGTAGTCACTGTCAGTTCGATCGCAGTCTCTTGCACCAGGCGCCGTTCACGCCGTATATTCTTGCGCCGTTTGGCGTTCAGGGTAGCCAGAAATTGCTCGAAGGTTTCAAACGACTGATTATGCCAGTGGAACTGGCAGCCAACACAGGTCAGCAATCCCTGCTGCTTCAGTACAGCCTGGTCCCGCGTGGTGGTAAACAGGCAATGCAAAGAGGAACAGTCCTGCTGCCGGGCCAGTTGCAAAGCGGCCTCGACCAGGCAGGTCGCTACCTGCTGGTGATCAGCGCCCGGCGCACATAACAGGCGCGGACCGGTGGCCGGCGTGAAAGGAATAGCACTAACCAGTTTCGGGTAATATGCCAGGCCATGGCGCTGATAGGCGTCCGCCCAGGACCAGTCAAACACAAACTCGCCGAATGAGTTATCCTTCATATATAGCGGCATGGCACCCAGTAATTGCTGGTCATCGCCGTAGACTACAAGATGCTGGGAATACCAGCCCGTGGCTTCATCAAGACAGCGATTACGCTCCAGGGCGTACAAAAACTCATGGCGCAGAAAGGGATAAGCATCGGTGTTCAACCGGTTCCACGCCGCAGCGGGAACCTCAGCAAGGCTATTAATGACTTTACAGTGCATAAGTATATGGCAAGCGTAATATTAGGAAAAAACGACTATGGCAGCTCGGACGGATTACTTAGAATAATGATCCAGGCTGATTGAAAAGGTTGCAAGCGATTGGCTCAAGCATCACGTAAAACAGACAAGAAACTTTCCGATACCGTCCTGCGTCAGGTCACGTATGGACTGCGGGAAAGTGCGTTTTTAATCCTGGTAGGAGTAGCCGCGTTTCTGGTGCTCTCCCTCCTATCATACACTCCTGCCGACCCGGCCTGGACCCATACCGGGCAGAACGCTGTGGCACAAAATCACGGCGGGGTGGTAGGTGCCTTATTTGCCGATATTACCTTCTATTTTATCGGCTATATTGGTTATCTGGCTCCGCTGGCGCTGGTGTTCGCGGCCTGGCGGCTAACATCATTGGCCAACATACTGGCGCTAGACGCCGAGGTGATTTTTTTCCGCCTGCTCGGTGCCTGCGTAACGTTCGGTGCCGGCTGCGGGCTGGCCAGCCTGTATCTGCCGGCAGTCTCAGAACTGGCCAGTGCCGGCGGCGTGCTGGGTGATTTCGTCAGTCAGGGTCTGACGACTGCATTCGGCCTTTTCGGTGGCAGCGTGTTTTTGCTGGTTTTGCTGCTGGCAGGCTTCACACTGGCAACAGGCCTGTCCTGGGTCGGCGTACTGGAGGTCATCGGCAAACTGGTGCTGGGGCTTTTTGAAACAGCTCAGCAGGCACTCGGCGCATTGCCGGGCAAAATCAAGCTACCTGATCTGAAACAGCTTATCCCTGCTAAAGCTGCCGACACCGAATCTGCTGAAAAACAAGCCCAGGCTGGCGTTGCCAAAGCGACCTCCAAACCAACTGAGGAAGTCGATAGCGGAAGCCGCAAAACGCGCAAAAAAAGCCGCCGCGAACCCACGGTCAGCACGCTGGAATCCCCACCACTGGTGATCAAGGAACCTGCAGCACCGCAAATCCGTGAACCAGCGCCACCCCAACTGGATGAAGCAGACGAAGCAGACGAGCTCGAAGTTTCGCATGCTCTGGCGTCAGCATCGGTGGCAGCTTCAGGTTCAGGCCAAGCTGCAACCCCGACGCCAGCCTCAAGTCCAGCGCCAGCTCCTGCTGCGGCGACACCCAAACGAGTTGATCCCGAACCGCCGGCACCGGCCAGTAAAACCGTCAGCAGTCCACCGCGACCGGCTGCCGAAGTGAAAAAGCCCCGCCCGCCGCTGCCGGGGAACAGTTTCCGCAAGATAACCATGCGGGCACGACCTTCTCTACAGATCCGCAGGAAGAACCTATTCCGCCGCTGGATTTGCTTGACCCGGTAGTGCATGGCGAGAAGGTTACTCGCGGGAAGAGCTGGAAACCATGTCACGCCAGGTGGAGAAACTGCTCAATGATTTCGGGGTTGCCGTCACTGTCGTTGCGGTCGAGCCCGGACCGGTTATTACCCGCTTCGAAGTCGATCCAGCACCGGGTGTCAAGGTCAGTCAGATCAGCAATCTGGCCAAGGATCTGGCGCGGGGCCTGTCTGTCATCAGTGTACGTGTGGTCGAGGTTATCCCCGGCAAATCGTATATCGGGCTGGAAATTCCCAATCAGAAGCGACAAATTGTCTACCTGACTGAAATCCTCGACTCCCTGCCCTACCGCAATCTAAGTTCACCTCTGACTCTAGCGCTGGGCAAGGATATCGGCGGAAAACCGGTAGCTGCCAATCTGGCAAAAATGCCGCATCTGCTGGTCGCCGGTACCACCGGCTCGGGTAAATCGGTGGCAGTAAACGCTATGTTGCTCAGCATGCTGTATAAAGCTACACCGCAGGATGTGCGGCTGATTCTGATCGACCCGAAATGCTGGAGCTGTCGGTGTACGAAGGCATTCCGCACCTGCTGGCCCCCGTTGTCACGGATATGAAAGAAGCCGCCAACGCCCTGCGCTGGTGCGTCGCCGAGATGGAACGTCGCTATAAGCTGATGGCGACCTTGAAAGTGCGCAATATCACCGGTTATAACCGGGCGGTGAGCGCTGCGATCAAAGCGGGTGAACCCATCCCGATCCGCTCCATAAAACCGATCCCAATGATGAATCGTTCGCACCGGCACCCACCCGGAGCCGTTGCCGTTTATTGTTGTAGTCATCGACGAACTGGCCGACATGATGATGATCGTCGGCAAGAAAGTCGAAGAGCTCATTGCCCGGCTGGCACAGAAAGCGCGGGCCTCGGGCATCCACCTGATTCTGGCCACCCAGCGTCCATCCGTAGATGTCATCACCGGCCTGATCAAAGCCAATGTGCCGACCCGGATTGCTTTTCAGGTTTCGTCCAAAGTTGATTCGCGCACTATTTTGGATCAAATGGGCGCAGAAGCACTGCTGGGGCACGGCGATATGCTGTATCTGCCGCCCGGCACAGGATTTCCGCAGCGGGTTCACGGCGCTTTCGTGGACGATCACGAGGTCGTCAGAGTGGTTGAATACCTCAAGCAGACCGCTGTGCCGGATTACATCGAAGATATTCTGGAAGAACCCGTTGAAGCACCGCCGGGCATGGCTGCGATGTTCGGGCTGGAAGACGGCGGCAATAATGATAGTGATCCCTTGTACGATCAGGCTGTGCGGATCGTCACGGAAACCCGCAAGGCTTCCATTTCCGGTGTACAGCGGCGCTTGAAAATTGGTTATAACCGGGCTGCGCGTATGATCGAGGAAATGGAAAGTTCGGGTATCGTCGGACCGCTGCAGTCCAACGGTAACCGCGAAGTACTGGCACCACCGCCTCCCGAGCTGTGACAGGCCATAAGCAGGTGCTTAACGCATTCATGCTGGATTCACCCGGATGCCGCTACTATTCGGGCTATATGGGCTGCCCTGCTCCAGCAGCGCCGGCCCAATATGCCAATCTGAATCAATATGGCAACCTGAATAAGGAGACACAAACATGGCTTTACTGATCCGGTTCAGCCTCGCCCTGCTGCTGAGCGTCGCTGCCCCAGCCTGGGCCGATCAACCCGGTGATTACTTCGACACGCTACGCTCGCTGCAAGCGGACTTCACCCAGACCGTGCTGGACGAAACCGGCCAGACGCTGGAACAGTCCAGCGGTGAGATGTATATGCAGCGACCGGGACGATTCCGCTGGGAGTACCGCACACCCTACTCGCAGCTGATTGTCGCCGATGGTACGCGCATCTGGCTGTATGACCTAGACCTCGAACAGGTCACTGTCCGCAAGCTGGACGACACCCTGAGTTCGGCCCCACTGGCCATGCTCGGCAATGATGCGCCGCTGGCAACCGCTTTTGTCATTACCCGTCTCGGCGAACGCGATGGTCTGGTCTGGTATGACCTGAAACCCAAACAGTCAAACAGCGAAGTGAGCTTTGTCCGGCTGGGCTTCCAGGGATCGGAACTGCGCATGCTGGAAGTCGAGGACAGCCTGCGCCGTCTGACCCGGATGGCACTGTCTAAAGTCCAGCGGAATCCGTCACTGGCGGCAGACCTGTTTGTTTTTACCCCGCCGCCAGGGGTGGATGTCATAGGCGACAGTTAACCCTGGTTAAACCGTTACGATGTCATCCGCTGCTGATCTGCCAAAACCGTTGGCCGAACGCTTACGCCCCCGACAGCTGACCGATATTCACGGCCAGGGGCATCTACTGGCACCCGGCAAACCCCTGTATCGCGCTATCGTCAGCGGCCAGCCGCATTCCATGGTGTTATGGGGACCACCCGGCACTGGCAAAACGACTCTGGCAATGCTGATTGCCCGCCACTGCCAGGCGGATTTCATTACCTTGTCGGCGGTCATGGCCGGCGTCAAGGATGTACGCACGGCGGTGGACAGCGCCAAGCAACTCTGGCGCGCACAACAACAGCGCACGGTGCTGTTCATCGATGAAGTACACCGCTTCAACAAAGCCCAGCAAGATGCTTTTTTGCCACATATCGAAGACGGCACACTGTTATTCATCGGAGCTACCACCGAAAACCCGAGCTTCTCGCTCAACAATGCCTTATTGTCGCGAGTCCGGGTCTATGTGCTGAAAAGCCTTACCCAGGATGACCTGATCGCAGTCATCGAACGGGCCCTGGACGAACTGTCACTGACCTTGAGCAGCGAACAGAAGAAAATGCTGGCGCAGGCCGCTGACGGCGATGCACGCCGGGTGCTGATTCTGCTCGATTTATTAACAGAACTGGTCACGGCGGGCGAAACCCTCGACCAGGCGCTGCAGGCAATCATGTCCGAGGGATTGCGCCGTTTTGATAAGGGTGGCGATGAATTCTACGATCAGATCTCGGCGCTGCATAAAGCAGTGCGCGGCAGCAATCCAGACGCCGCTTTATACTGGCTGGCCCGCATGCTGGATGGTGGCGGTGATCCTTATTATATCGCCCGGCGCATCCTGCGTATGGCTTCCGAGGACATTGGCAATGCCGATCCGCGAGCCTTGCAAATAGCGCTAAATGCCTGGCAAAGCTTTGAACGTCTGGGCAGCCCCGAAGGCGATCTTGCGCTGGCCCAGGCGGTGGTTTATCTGGCCTGCGCGGCCAAAAGCAATGCCGTTTATACAGCCTTTAAACAGGCCATGCACACAGTTAAAAACGGCGGCACACTGCCAGTTCCCGAGCATTTGCGTAATGCCCCTACCGCACTGGCGAAACAAATGGGACACGGCAAAAACTATCGCTACGCCCACGACGAACCCGGTGCGTTCGCCGCTGGCGCGACCTATTTTCCCAACGAACTGGGTGAATTGGAATACTACCAACCCGTAGAACGGGGACTGGAAATCAAAATCAAACAGAAACTGGATTACCTGCGCACCTTGAACCAAAACGCAGCCCCCAAGGCTTAAGCATGCCACTCAACAGCACCTTCTTTCATACGCGGCGCTTACCTGATTTACCTGATACGCTGGCACCGGACGGCTCGGCAGTCCGTCTTTTGCTGCGCCTGAACGGCGGCAGTATGGCGCATTTTGAGCTGGCAGCCGGGCAGACCTCTATTGCTGTAGCGCACCGGACCGTCGAGGAATTATGGTTTTTTCTTGATGGCCGGGGCGAAATGTGGCGCAAACTTGATGACCAGGAAAGTGTTGTCACCGTCGAGGCGGGTGTCTCGATCAGTATTCCCTGCGGCACGCACTTTCAGTTCCGTGCCTTTGCAGAACACCCGCCATTGGCCGCAATCGCTGTGACAATGCCGCCCTGGCCGGGCGAGGACGAAGCGTATAGAGTCAGCGGACTCTGGTTATAGCTTGCCCCCGCCCGCCCCAGATTCAAGCGACATTACTGCTGCATTACTCCTGCGTCAGGCGTAGCCTGAACTGGGTCAGCAGCACCAGTCCCAGCAGACTCAAACCAATAGCATCGGTGAGCACGCCCGGTTTGATCAGGACAAAAGCAGCCGCGATCAGGCAGAGCCGCTGCCAGTAGCTGGCAGGTGTCAGCAAATAACCGATAAAACCTCCAGAAAGGCAAACCACGCCCACTATCGCCGTGATCGTGGTGATCACAATCGTGTTCCAGTCACCAATCAGCAGCAGGGATGGACCGAAGACAAAAAAGTACGGCACGATATAGCCGGTTGCACCCAGTTTCAGCGCGGCCAGACCGGAATCCCACAGGCCAGCGCGAGAGATGCCATTGGCAGCGTATACGGCCATTGCGACCGGCGGGGTGATAGCAGACAGGATTGCAAAATAAAACACGAACATATGCGCCGCCTCGACGATAACGCCAAGTTTAACAAGCGCCGGTACCAATAGTGCCACCTGGACGATATACGCCGGGGTGGTGGGCATGCCCATGCCGAGGACAATACCGGCCAGCATGGTCAGTACCAGGGCCAGTACCAGACTGTTTTGCGAAGCGGTCAGCACCAGACTGGTAAATTCGATCCCCAGTCCGGTCAGTGTGATCACGCCGATAACAATACCGGCACAGGCGCAGGCCAGGGCCACCGACACCGTATTGCGCGCACCGGCGACCAGGGCATCAACCAGATTGTCCAGCTTGACATAGTGCCGGGTACTCGACCGCAGCAAGGCCGTCGGGACGACCGAGACAATCCCGCACAGTGCCGCAAACGGTGCACTATATCCCGCCATCAACACGCTGATAATGATCAGCAAAGGCAAGAACAAATGGCCACGTTCGAGCAACACTGTCCCTAGACGCGGTAATTCTTCGCGCGGCAAGCCCTTCATGCCGGTACGTTTGGCCTCGAAATGCACCGCACAAAACACTGCCAGAAAATAAAGTACTGCGGGAACCAGGGCAAACGCGGCCACCGAGAGGTAACTGATGCCCATAAACTCTGCCATCACAAAGGCCGCTGCCCCCATAATCGGCGGCATAATCTGGCCCCCGGTTGAAGCGACCGCCTCGACCGCACCGGCAAACGAGGCTTTATAGCCAATCCGCTGCATCATCGGGATGGTAAACGTGCCGGTTGTCATGACGTTGGCGACCGCACTGCCGGATACCGTACCGAACAGCCCGCTGGTAATACAGGCAACTTTGGCCGGCCCCCTGCGGTATGACCGGTCAGACTCATGGCAAAATCCATGAACAACTGACCTGTTCCAGTACGTTCAACCAGAGCACCAAACAGAATAAATAACATCACATACGTTGCCGAAACGCTGGCTGGTATGCCGAATATCCCTTCGGTGGTGAGATACATCTGTTCCAGCAGCAGGGCCGGATCGGTATCCACCCAGAACATCGCATACAGTAAAAAAGTCCAGCAGTCAGCGGCAAAGCCATACCAACCGAGCGGCGCGTCGCCTCCAGCAATACCGCAATCATCAACCAGCCGAAGACAAAATCAATTGTGCGCAGATCGTCAACATAAATCATACGGTTGATAATGTAATCACGCTCTATGACCGGATAGGCGGTGACGACAATACTGGCTGCCAATAATAGCCAGCTGAGCAGATTGGGACGATCTATCGAGTTGGCTTTACGCGCCGGTAGAATCAGGAATGCCAGCACCAGGGCGAAACCGATATGGGTGCTGCGCAGGGTAAACGCATTAGGCGGGCCGTAGAATGCAATAAACAGATGAAAAGCCGTCATGCTCAGGCCGACCAACGTGATGACACGGGCGGCGAACTGGGGCGAGGTCAAATAAGCAGTAGTAGATGGCGTAGTGGATTGGTCAGACACTGAGAAACCCTGTCGGCAAAAAATCGGCAACAGCAAACTTTATACTTCCGCCCCGGCCGTGCCAGGTACGCAAGCCGCTTACTGTTGACGACCCTTATTATCGGCGTATGTCCCGCTGCTGACTGAGCTGCAACAGCGGATCACCTGCTACCCGACGGCGCTTGGCACGCGCCGTCAGCTTGCAGCGCGCTGCTTATAGCAGGCCCTGCTCCTGGTAAAAACGACGGGCACCTTCGTGCAGCGGTACACCGGTTTCAGCCGCCATGGATTCTGCTGTAGTGTTTTGCATCGCCTTGGCAATAGAAACCAAATCGCCTAAATTTTCATTGATTGCTTTCAGAATGCCATACACCAGATCAGCGTCCAGCGAGCATTGCGCAATAATATGGGTGGAATAACCGATAGTCGGTACATCGGCGTCCTGGCCCGGATAGCTGCCGGCTGGCACTATAGTACGCTGATAGCCGGGATTCAGCTTCTGCATGGACTGCAGGCTTTCATCGTTGATCGGCACCATCTTGATGTCGCGGGAAGCTGCCAGATCCATGATCGCACCCGCCGGAACAGTCGTGCCGAGCGTAAAGACCTGGGCATTGCCGTCTTTCATCAACGCTACCGAATCGGTATACGAGCCGTAATTCACCCGTGACATATCGTCATAGCTCATACCGTGCGCCTGCAGCAGATGACCGGTAATTGCTTCGCCGGTATTGCCTTTTTTCTGGGCTGCCAGCGAATGGCCTTTGAAATCCATCGGACTTTCGATACCGGAGTCGGCCAGTGCGACCACCTGAAAATACTGCGGATACAAGGTTGCAACATTGCAGACATTATCCTGCTTGACATCAAACGGCGGGTTGCCATTGATGCCGTCCACGGTCGAAACCGAATTCGCGAAGCCCAGATCGGCTTTACCGGCGTTCACCGCTTTAACATTGGCGATACCCGCGCCGGGCAATACCTGCACTGCACTACCGTCCATCGCCTGTTCAACGATATTCTTGATTGCGCCGCCCAGGGGATACCAGGAACCGCCTTGTGGACCCGTCATCAGTTTGACCTGCTGGGCCTGAACCGCTCCGCTCAGCAATACGCCAAGACCAATCAGTGCAGTGCCCAGAACTTTAGCTGTCAGATGAGATTGCATATTCAAGTGCTCCTCCTACCAGGTAGGTTTAATTGTTTAAAAACCAAAAATTATGGCAGCGCGGCAGGGCTGTATGCTGCCGCGCTGCCTGAAACTAAGGCGAGCAATTCTATTAGCCTGTGGCTCCTGTTCGCAACGCTTCGATAGCCTCGTCGTCCAAACCGACTGAATGCGCGGCGGCAACTATCGACTGCCAGGCATCAGGCGGCAGGGGCACGCCATCGCGTTCACGCTGGGCCCGGTTGCGTCGTTCCATGTCACCGGGGATCAGTACCTCGCCGTTCGCCTCAGCGGGGCGCGAGCTTTTGAAAAACTCGATATACTGACGCGCTTCCTGTGCAAAGCCGTGGTCACTGTCGAAAAACTCCAGCGCCAGATAAATCGACAGCATGCCATTACAAATAGGCCGCGAGCGCTCGTCGAGCGTACCGGCACAGCCGGAACCCGTCAACGCGCCAGCCAGCATCTCGCACAGAAAGGCCAGCCCCGAGCCTTTGTGTTCACCCATTGCACGCAAGGCACCAGCACCATCCCGTGGATTGGGCGAGCGGTCGGGTGTGACCTCGCCATACAATAACAGAGGGTCATTCCCGAGCGTGCCGTCCGGACCGATCAGACTGCCCTGCGGTATCGGTTTGCCGCCTTTCTGTGCGACCAGTACCTTGCCTTCAGCCACGACCGAGGTCGCGAAATCGTGAATGACCGGCGGCCCGTCGGGCAGCGGAATACCGATTGCAATCGGGTTGGTGGACATACGCCGGTCCACACCACCGAAGGGCGCAACCAGCAGACTGCCCGAGACATTAACGAAATGCAGGGAAACCTGATTGGCCGCAGCCGCCATTTCCGCCCAGTCGCCGATTCGTCCCAAATGCCCGGAATGGCGCAGCGCAATAATGCTCACACCATGCTGCCGGGCTTTGTCGATACCCAATTGTACCGCCTGCGGGCCGATAGTCTGGCCAAAACCGTACTGACCATCAACGATGGCCATGACCTCGTTCTCGGTGATAGTGGTCAGGGTCTGGCCGGCTTTAACGCGGCCTTCACGCAGCCATTCGACGTAACGCTGCGTACGAATCACACCGTGGCTGTCATGCCCGGTAAGGCTTGCACTGGTCAGGTAATAGCCGATCCGGGCGCTTCCTCAGGATCGCAGCCGGCCCGCTCAAATACAGTGGCGACCAGGCGCCGCAATGCATCAACCGGTATCAAGACAGCCGTATTGGAAGAGTCTGCCACCGGCCGCTTACCCTTTGGTTGCCTTGACTGCGTCACTTGCTGCTGCTGACAGCAGGCGAATATCGCTGCCGATCGTAACCATATCGAAACCCTGCTCGATCATACGCCGCGCATAAGCGGGCTCCAGACAATGAATACCGGCACTGATGCCGGCGGTCTTGGCTGCCTTGCGGATTTTTTCGATAGCCTCCACCACAACCGGTTCTTCCTGGTCCAGCTTGGGTGCATAACCCATCGACAGGCTTAAATCGGAAGGTCCGATATATACCCCGTCCAGCCCCGGTGTAGCAGCGATAGCCTCAACATTATCGAGTGCCTGGCGGGTTTCGATCATGGCCAGTGTCAGTACTGTATCGTTGGCATGCTGGGCATAATCGGCACCGGCATACATAACCGCGCGGGTCGGCCCGAAGCTGCGCTGTCCGACCGGTGCATAACGGCAATACGAGACAAAGCGCTGGGCATCTTCCGGCGTGTTGATCATCGGACAGATAATGCCATAGGCACCGGCGTCCAGCAGTTTCATGATGATACCCGCTTCCAGCCAGGGTACCCGTGCCAGCGGTGTGGCATCTTTGCTGGAAACAGCCTGCAGCATGGTCAGCGCCGTCTGGTAATCGACCAGGCCGTGTTGCAGATCGATAGTCAGGGAATCCCATCCCTGGTGCGCCATGAACTCGGCGCTGACACTGCTCGGAATCGACAACCAGCCATTGACGGTTGCCTGCCCCTTCGACCAGGCCTCTTTGATATTATTATTTCGCATGATGTAGTCCACCTTCTGGGTTGAGTAATTCACTCATGCCCCTGCTGCGTGCGGCAGGCGCATGAGC
Organism: Gammaproteobacteria bacterium; assembly: GCA_041396125.1. Classification (GTDB taxonomy): domain Bacteria; phylum Pseudomonadota; class Gammaproteobacteria; order Competibacterales; family Competibacteraceae; genus JAWKZG01. Next base: position 61,475 of record JAWKZG010000025.1, read on the forward strand.
AATAGCATATTGGGAAGTAACGATTGTTTTCCCTCAGGCTGCCTGCAAGGGATTATTCCTGCGGACAAAAATTCACTGAGCGTTGTTGGGCTGAGCAATCTGGCAGAGTTCAGGTCGCCGTCCAGATATCCAGCTTATAGTGCTGGTTTTTTTACCGCCAGGCGTAACGCGCTTTCTGAGATGACTAACAGTATGATGCAGACTGACGCTAATCTTGTTTAATTGCAATAAAGACTCAGAAGCTGGTGCCGGTTTGCACTGCTGAACACGTCCAGAACTGTACTGCGGCTATGCTTGCCACACAAACACTGGCCTAGCGTATCCTGATCCAGCCTGGCAACGCGGGTAGCATCGCTAAGAATAGCCGATAATGGCTATAAATCCAGCCTGCCAATATTACTAAAGCCGACATTATCGCTGCCACCCGGGAAATGCAATCTTATCACATAAGCCTGCTGCAGCACGGCCTCGGGCACCTTGACAGATGCACTATGGTGTCGTTTGCAGACCACCGCCCGGCAAGCACATTGAACATGCCATGATTTCTGCACGAGTCTGCTACGATAAGCACCAGCAGGCGTTGCCTCAAGCAACACCCTGAAGAGGTTTCCGAAAGGGGGAATGCCCCCGGCAAGGCGCAATAACGGTCGTTTCTTACGTCCTGGGAACCCCCAAAAGCGCTCAGGGATGGGACTTTTGAAACAAGCTCTTTGTCTGCCGGAGAAAGTGATCAAACCATGAATGCAACACAACACGATCAACGCTACCAATACGCCATCGATTTGCAGGGAGACAGCACCGCCAATAGGGTACTCAACTTCGTCGGCCACGGCAAAAAAGTCCTGGAGCTGGGCTGCGGGCCTGGTGCCATGACGCGGGTCATGCACGAGCGCCTCGACTGCCAGGTCAGTGCGCTGGAAATCGACCCGGAGCTGGCACAGCTGGCCGAGCCGTATTGTGAAAAGCTTTATCTGGCCGACCTGGAAACCTTTGACTTTGCTGCCACCTTCGCCAATCAGCGCTTTGATATCGCGATTGCTGCGGATGTGCTGGAGCATTTGAAAGATCCCTGGACCTGCCTGCGCCAAGTGCGAGAGGTGCTGCAACCGGACGGTTGTCTGATCGTATCAATACCCAATATCGCGCATAATGCGATTATTGCGCAATTGCTCGCCGGCCGCTTTCCTTACCAGGATAAAGGCCTGCTGGACTATACCCATCTACGCTTTTTCACCCGGCGCGACATCGAATCCTTATTACTGGAAACCGGATTTCTGCCGCAAGCCTGGCAGCGCAACATCGTGCCTGAGCACAAGACCGAGTTCGGCGCCTCCTGGAATGCGTTACCCGAACCCCTGCAAGCAGCACTGGCCCACGCTGAAGACGGCCAGGTTTATCAATATATTGTGCAGGCCCGTCCAACCACCGAGGCCGCCTGGCTGGCCCATATCAGCGCCGAGAACAAAGCCCTGCAGGTAAAATTTGCCGGCCTGGAGGATGATTTACGGATCGCCCGCAAAGAACGGGAAGAGTACGCCCAGGCTTTTCACCAGGCACGCGACTTGCTGGCTGAAAAAGAAAAGAAAATCGCTGAATATGCCGAAGCTTTCGAGCAGGCCCGCACCGAGTTAGCGCAACGGGTGCAAGAATGTGACGACGTCAACAAAGCCTTTAACGAGGCGCGCGACGCTATCGCCCGCCTGGAAAAAGAACGCGATGATCTCGCTCACCAGCTCGCTCATACCGATCAGCCCTTGCTGCGTAAAATCGTACGCAAACTAAAACGGCTCCTGAGCAGCACTACTTGAAACGTCTTACTCGGGTGTATTGGCCAACACATCGCGAATCGCATCGACAAACAAACGTTGCCAGAAATCGCCTTTTCCCGGATCAACCGCAAGCTGCGGCAAAAAGCCGAATACCAGCGAACGAGGGCCACGCAGCATCAGGCCCTCGTCCAGATTACTGAACCGTCGCATCAAGACGCGATAACCCGGCTGCGCCGCCAGCAAGGTGTACGTTAAATGCAGCTTGTGCTGCTTGGGGAAATTCAGGCGCTTGCCGGCAACCACGAATTTTTCAGGGTTTCTATGCCAGCTGAGGCCGCCGATACCGAATAATTCGCTCTCCCAGCCCTCGCGGTTGGAGCCGTCGGTGCTAAACGCCCGGTATTGCGCATCCTGCACCAGCTTGCCACCCTGCTGGTAATAGTCCCTGATAGCCGCAGCAGCCGCTTCCGATACCGTTGTCTGCAGTGATAATACCAAGGCGTCGTACTGCGACAGATCCTGCTCTAACAGGGCTTTTTCGCCCAGCACGGCAACGTCGAAATCAGCCTGTTCACTCAGCAGCCGATAGCTCGCCAGCAAGGCATCTTCGATAATATTGCGCTGATAGGATTGTTCTCCGTGCCAGAGATAATAGGTCCATTTAGAGGCGACCAGACCGATACGGTAGGATGCGGGCGCTTGTGCCACAGGTTTAAAGTCGCTGATCGGCAACTGCTCAAGCCGCTCCAGATCCGGATGCAATACATTTCCGAACTCAAGACCGGACGGAGCCTCCAGACGCAGGCGATCCAGGGTGGCACGGGCGGTATCGAGATAAGCGTCTATAAAGCGCCCATCGGGGGCATAGTATTTTTCCAGATACAGACCGGCCAGCACCTGCTGGTAGCCAAGATTGCGGGCATAATTCACCAGCACCGGCAGGACATTCGGCTTCATCTCGGCCCGCCAGCCGTCAAAATAATTGTAATCCACCGTGACTTTATCGAAGCAGTCCACCACTTCTTCGATGATACCGAGCGCGTAAATCCCGTCATGCGAAGTCAGACTCTGACCAAAATAACCGCCTGCAGGATAACCTGCCTCCCGAATCCACCCGGTCAAGCGGCAGACGTAGTCGCGCAGGCTTTGCTCCCGATAGCGCATATAGTCTTCAAATAAGGGCTCGACCCGCGCCTGGGTATTGTCAATGTGATTGGAATAGTCAATCACTGGCAGCGCCGCCGGCGGTTTGCCAGCCTGCTGCAACCAGTCAGCAAACCCCTGCTGGGCAGCGGGTGTATAGCTTTGCCAGCGGTAGCCCCATTGCGCGTATTTGATTTCCAGCTCGTGCACCAGGCCGGGCACAAACGCCAGAATCTGATCGCCGTAGCGCGCTTTCAGGGCCTGTAGCGTGGTGCGATAGAATTTTTCCAGATCAGGCAGATGATCTTTATCCGCATAGTCCAGGTTGTAGGCCCGCTCACCGGAGAAATCCATTGCGGTCGCCTCCGGATAGCGCTGTATGAGCCATAACGGCACTGCTGTCGTACCCGTGGAGTACAGCCGCTCACCATCATAAACCAGCACCTCGCGGGCCGAGGCATCCAGATGGATGATCATTTTCAGGCCGCTGGCCGCAATACGATCCAGCACGTCGTAATAGGGACTGACATCGAAGTTGCCGGGTTCCGGTTCAACCACACTCCAGGCGACCGGCAAGGTAATGGTATTGAAACCGCTCTGCTGCAGCTGCGTAATCGCCCGCTCCAGCACAGCGACAGGATAGGTTTGCACATCACCCGCTAAAAATTTGGTTTTGATAAAATCCGGCGCGGCGGCCTGAGCCATTGCCCCGCTGATGCTCAAAAAAATCAATGCAGCGCGGATCAGCACGCCCAATCGTTGTTTCATGACACCTCTATAAACAATTAATATTCATGCTGTTAGAAAATTCAGAATCAGCGATAACCCGGTCAAGCGGACAACAGACCCCTGCTACCGAAATACAGGACCATCAAGTGTGCAGCGAACTCTGTCAGCAGACTTGCAATTTTCCGGCGCATAAACGCCTGACAAGGATAAAATACCGCACCCCGGTGTTGACCGATGATGTTTGTTTGCGTCAGAGAGAACCCGGTAAAACCGCCCGCAACACTAACCTAGACACCCGTTCACTGATACCGAATGCTGTTTACCTCACCTGTATTCCTATTCCTGTTTCTGCCGGTGGTACTGACCGCCTATTACCTGAGCCCGCCGTCCTGGCGCAATACCCTGCTGCTGTCAGCCAGTCTGCTGTTCTACGCGTGGGGTGAGGTATTTTACACATTTGCATTGCTGTTTTCGGTGCTTGTTAACCATTTCCTGGGGCTACGCCTGGGACAGGTTGCGCCAGCGCGCAGACGGCTGCTGTTAGGCCTGGGGATAGGGTTCAATCTGGCGCTGCTGGGCTGGTTCAAGTACGCTAATTTCATTGTCGCGAATATCAATACCGTGCTGCTGGATACGGGCCTGGCAACGCTCAGCTGGCGGACAGTGCATCTGCCGCTCGGGATTTCTTTTTTCACCTTTCAGGCGCTGTCTTATCTGATCGATATTTACCGTCAGGACGTCAAGCCACAAACCCGCTGGACCGAAACAGCACTTTATATCACGCTGTTTCCACAGCTAATCGCCGGGCCAATCGTCCGTTATCACGATATTGCACGGCAGCTGCTTCAGCGTTCTGTCAATAGCGCGTTATTTCTCAGCGGCTGTCGGCGGTTTATTATCGGGCTGGCCAAGAAAATTCTGCTGGCCAACACTCTGGGCCATACGGCTGATCAGATTTTTACGCAGGCACCGGAGCAACTGGGCGCAGCAGAAGCCTGGCTCGGTGTAATCTGTTACACCCTGCAGATCTATTTCGATTTTTCAGCGTATTCCGATATGGCTATCGGCCTGGGGCGGATGTTCGGGTTCCGGTTTCTGGAGAATTTCAATTACCCGTATATTGCCCGCTCGGTGCAGGCGTTCTGGCGCCGCTGGCATATGTCGCTGTCATCCTGGTTTCGGGATTATCTTTACATTCCGCTGGGCGGCAGCCGCTGCGCGCCGTGGCGAGTTTATTTTAATCTGCTACTAGTGTTTTTATTGTGCGGTTTCTGGCACGGTGCCAGCTGGAACTTTATCGTCTGGGGAGCCTGGCACGGTATTTTTCTGGCCCTGGAACGAACAAGGTTCGGAACGGCCCTGACCTCACTCTGGCGTCCCTTGCAACATTTTTATACCCTGCTGGTAGTCATGTTGGGCTGGGTGTTTTTCCGCGCCGAGGATCTGTCGCACGCTACTGCTTATCTGCAGGCAATGAGCCGTTTCGGCCAGGATACTGCGGCGGCACTGTATTATCTCAGTACCGGCCTGAGCGTGACTTTGCTGACCGCAGTAATGCTGTCCATACCACTTTATCGCACGCTTACAGCACGCTTTCAGCCAGTACTGGAACACACGCCCAGCGGCTATTGCGCCGTTCATATCCTGGCTTATGGCGGACTGCTCGGGCTCAGCCTGCTCAATATTGCCGCCAATACCTACGATCCGTTTATTTACTTCCGCTTTTAGAAACCATGATCAAATCGCTCACCGGGTCATTACATAGATGCCAGTGGCTGCTTATTGGCAGTTTTCTGGCCCTGCTCTGGGGACCGCTGCTGGGCAATCTGCTAAGTCCGGACCGGCAAGTGTCTGAGGTAGAAAATCGCCCGCTGGCACAGTTGCCCGACTGGCCTGACGACCGCTCCAGTCTGCGTGATTGGCCGCGCCGCTTCGAGGCCTATTTTGATGATCAGCTGGGAGGGCGTGAAACACTGGTGTACTGGCACAATCGCATCAAACTGGCTCTGGGCATTACTCCCTCGGACAAGGTACTGCCGGGGCGCGAAGGCTGGCTGTTTTACGCCGGCACCGAGGCTGACGGGCAAGTCGATCCCATGCGCGATCTGCGTGGTAAATCCTTGTTCTCGGAGGACGAACTGGCGGCCTGGGCAGCTAATCTGAACAGCAAACAGCGCTGGCTGGCAGCGCGTGGCATAGCTTATTTATTCGTAATCGCGCCCAATAAAAGCAGTATTTACCCAGAGTATTTACCTGCCCGGATACAGCCTGGTCCTTCCCGCACCGATCAGTTGGTGCAGTATCTGGCGCAGCACAGCACCGTACAGTTATTGGATTTGCGACCAGCCCTGCTGGCAGCCAAATCTGACGAGCAGCTTTATCATCGTACCGATAGCCATTGGAATGCATTGGGTGCTTGGCATGCCCAACAAGCTATCCAGGCGCATCTCCAGCACTGGTTTCCTGAACTTTCAGTGCTGCCGTATCACAGCTGGTCCTGGCAACAACAGGCTGGCGGCGATCTCGCCCAAATGCTGGGGCTGCGCCAAGTACTGCGCGAACCCAAACCGCAAGCGCAGGAAGGATGCTATCAGGTCCGCCGGCAACTGCAGCCGGAACCACCGCACCGTCAGATCGTGGGCTGTGATCAGGCTCACTGGCAGGGCCTGCTGTTTCATGATTCTTTCGCTGATGCCCTGGCGGCTTATCTGGCGCATTATTTTCATGATTTGACGATGCTGTCGATACGGCCAGATCTGGCTTACTTTACCCGGCTGGTAGCGGAAACCCGGCCGGATATCGTGATCGAACAACGGGTAGAACGCTACCTTGCGCTCATTCCGGATTATGTGCTACCCGCTGATTAAGCCCAGCGGGTGGCATGCCAGTTCTTTTTGCCACGACGCAGCAAAATGGTATGACCGTGCAATAAATCCGACGTGTTGAGTTTGCGTTCAAGATCTGCTTTTTCGCCATTAACGGCAATAGCACCATTTTGCAGAAATTCGCGCGCTTCGCGTTTCGATTGTGCCAGCGAGGTGTCCACCAGCAGATCGAGCAAAGGTATGCCGGCACCGCTGAGCAGCGCCTTGCTATGACTGGAGTGCGGCACATCGGCAAAAACATCGCGCAGCATATCCTCTGTCAGGGCGCGCACATCACCTTGGCCGAACAACGCTGTAGCGGCCTGCTCCACACTGCTGACGGCCGCTGAGCCATGCACCAGTTCAGTCATGTGCCGGGCCAGCGCCCGTTGTGCCGGGCGCTGATGCGGAGCCTGTTCGTGCGCCTGTTCCAGCTCTGCAATGCTGTCTTGATCCAGAAACGTGAACCAGCGCAGGAACTTCAGCACATCAGCATCTTCGGTATTGATCCAGAACTGATAGAACTGGTAGGCGCTGGTGCGATCAGCCGTCATCCAGACTGCATTACCCGCCGTTTTGCCGATTTTCTTGCCGTCCGCGCGTGTGACCAGTTTATTGGTGATGGCAAAGCTTTGCCCCTGCTCCGCGCCCAGCTCACGCCGGATCAGATCCATACCCGCGACAATATTGCCGTACTGATCAGAACCGGCAACCTGTACAGTACAATTGTATTTTTTCCTTAAATGCAGAAAATCATACGCTTGCAGCAGCATGTAACTGAATTCGGTATAGCTGATGCCCTGTTCGCGATTGTGCAGACGCTCACGTACCGAATCTTTCTGGATCATCGCATTGACCGAGAAATGCTTGCCGATATCGCGCAATACCTCGATATAGCCCAGGGTGCCAAGCCAGTCATAATTATTCACGACAATGGCAGCATTCGGCTTGGCCGGATCGAAGTCGAGCAGATTCTCGAAAATCCGCCGCTGGCGCTCAATATTGTGCTGCACCTGTTCAACGGTCTGCAGCTGACGTTCGCTGTCCTTACCGGAAGGATCGCCGATCAGTCCGGTGCCGCCCCCCATCAATACGATGGGTTTATGCCCGGCACGCTGCCAGTGCATCAGCATTTTAATGGCGATAAAATTGCCCACGGTCAGGCTGTCAGCGGTTGGATCGAAACCGCAGTAACCTACCCTGCCCGGCGTATTCAGATGCTCTTCAACACCTTGCCCGGCCGTCTGATGCAGCAGATCACGCCAGCGTAACTCTTCAAGAAAATTGTTTTCCATGGTTATACAGTCACTAAAGAAAAGACAAAACGGCGGGCGATGTTACCGCGCCACGCCCGCAACGGCAACTTAATCACCCCGCCAGCGCTGTAACAGGCGGCGGCTGTGACGCAAAGGTGCCGTCAGTTTCCAGGAACGCGAGCGCAGGATTTCATCAAGCTGTTGTCGGGCAGTGTCATACAGCGCCAGCTGTGTCTGTAATTGCTCGCAGCGCAGGCGATAACGCTCGGCTTCTTTGGCGCAATTAATCGTCTCCTGCCAGGCGGATGAGTTCAACAGCTGTTCGCGCTGCTGTTGCGCACTGGCTTCAGCCTGGATTTTCTGTTCGTTCAGGTGCAGGAGTTTCTGCGTCAGATGATCAACCTGGCTGCGCAAACGGGCGCACAGTGCCCGGTAATAATTATCGTGTATGACCGGTGCTGCCGCAGTTACCGGTGACGTCTGCGCAGGGGCTTCCCAGCGGCTGTTATGCCCTACCAGACTGAAGGCCGGGCCACCCGGATGGTCCGGCAGGTCTTCGGTGACAACCACCCGGTCGAAACCAAAAAACGCCAGCGCGGCCAGGATGTCGTTTTTGCGCATGCGACAGGCCGAGGGGTTTACCCCGGCCCAGCCACGGCTATGGCTGTTCGGATCGTACACAACTTCATAGTAATCGCAGCAAAAACCATGTACCTCTACCGGCCGGGCCTGAAACCCTGTCTCGTCCTCCCCATATAATGCGTCCACAAGAACACCCGGGGGCCGCATTGGCAATCAGTCGCAAGGTGTGCAGCGGATCGCTCATATGATAAAGCACCCCGCTGGCAAAGATCAGATCAAAGGCGGCGTCCTCCTGCTCCAGATAACGATTGAAATCGCCCAGCAGAAAGCGCGCTTTCAGGTCCAGCATTTCTTTGACAATAAGACACTTGAGATACAGCTCCGGGCTTGCCTCGATGGCCAGCACCGAGGCCGCACCCAGTTGCTCCATCTGGTAGGTATGCGCCGCTTCCAGCGGACCGAGTTCCAGCACCCTGAAACCGTCAATGCTGCCAAACACATCAATCAGCATCTCGGTGCGGCGGTCTTCGTCAAAATTCTGGGTGCCGGTGCGCAAGCCGGTTACCGGCACCTGACTGACCCAGGAAAATAAATCAGCTGCGTTTTGATCGCTCGGCGGCGTCGTTATAAATTGGGGAAACATAGTTTATGCTGACACCCAAGCCGTATTGCCTGCCGTCAGACGGCCGCTCTGATACCGACCCGGAATCTGTCTGCAAAGTATAAACCGGGCACAATGCCCGGTATGTAGCGTATCAGCGGCCGTCGCTATCCCTGTCCGACCCCGCGCCTGTGGCCATTTCTGTGATAATTCAAGACTCATGAAGGACTCCCTCGCCGTAATTGAATTTAACGTTTATGATACCGCAGGATTCCATTAACACTTTTGCATAATACCGAAGGAGGTCTCAGCTATGGCGCAAGCCCGTAAAGTCATTATCACCTGTGCCGTCACCGGCTCTATTCATACCCCGTCCATGTCGCCGCACCTGCCTGTCAGCGCAGAAGAAATTGCTGATGCAGCGGTCGGCGCAGCGGAAGCCGGCGCAGCCATTATCCATTTGCATGCACGCAACGAAGAGGATGGCCGCCCGGATCAGACCCCGGAAGGCTTTGGCCGTTTTTTACCGCGCATCAAGCAGCGTTGCGATGCAGTGCTCAATCTCACCACGGGCGGCGGCCCCGGTATGCTGGTGGCCGAGCGGGTACGCCCGGCTCTGCAATTCAAGCCGGAAGTGGCGTCGCTCAATATGGGTTCGATGAATTTCGGCCTTTTTCCGATGCTGAACCGGTACAAGGAATTCAAACATGAGTGGGAGCGCGAGCATCTGGAAAAAAGCCGCGATATCGTGTTCCGCAATTCATTCCAGGATATTGAATTTGTGCTGCGCTCCTGTGCCGATAACGGCACTCGCTTCGAGTTTGAATGCTACGACATCGGCCATCTCTACAATCTGGCCCATTTTCTGGAGCGTGGCCTGGTCAAACCGCCGCTGTTTGTGCAATCCGTTTTCGGTATTCTGGGCGGTATCGGCCAGCATCCGGAAGATGTTGCCCACATGAAACGCACTGCCGACCGCCTGTTTGGCTCCGATTACCGCTGGTCGGTACTGGGAGCTGGCCGCAACCAGATGA
>JAWKZG010000026.1:0-55438 GCA_041396125.1 Gammaproteobacteria bacterium
CAGCTGAAACAAAAACCCGTTAACCGCATCTTTTGCGATAATTTCCTGCGCCTGAGTCAGTAACTGATAACGGGACTCGGTTGTGCTGGTGCTGTTCAACTTGTCCATCAGGGCCTTGAAGTCCGGGTTGTTATAATTGAAGTAATAATCGTCGCGGGCGTAAATACTGATATCCATGGGTTCGGTGTGAGAGACAATGGTCAGGTCATAATCTTTGCCTTTGAAGACCTGCTCCAGCCATTGCGCCCATTCCACCGGAATGATTTCCAGGGCAATGCCAATTTTGGCCAGCTGCGCAGCAATAATCTCGCCGCCGCGCCGGGCATAGCTGGGGGGCGGTAGTTTGATACTGGCCTTGAAACCGTCCGGATACCCGGCATTTGCGAGCAGAGTTTTGGCCTTTTCCAGATCGAACGGGTACAGCCCGGTCAGATCGAGATAAGCAGGATGATGCGGTGCAAAATGGCTGCCGATAGGCGTGCCGTAACCAAACATCGCCCCGTCGATGATAGATTTGCGATCAATCGCATGGGCGATTGCCTGACGCACCCGTATATCGTCGAAAGGCTTGCGCTGGTTATTGGTGGCAAGAATCGTCTCGCCTTCGGTGGTGCCAATGACTACCGTAAAGCGGGGATCGGACTCGAACTGCTGCATCAGTTCCGGTGCCGGGAAGTTGGCGAACGCATCGACATCGCCCGCCAGCATGGAGGCTGCTGCCGCTGCCGGATCAGAAATAAATTTAAAAGTTGCTGTCGACAGTACGACAGACTCACCCCAGTAATCGGGATTGCGTTGCAGTTCGATCCGGTCACCGCTGACCCAGCGGCTGAATTTGAACGGCCCGGTGCCGACAGGATTGGATTTATTGGTTGCGGCCGATTCCGGTGCCACAATAACCGCATCGCCCCAGCCCAGATTGAACAGCAACGAGCCGGTTGGGCGCTTGAGCGTGATGGTTACGGTGTAGGGATCGGTCGCCGTCACGCTCTCGATAGGTTCGAACAGACCTTTTTGTGCATTGACAGAATCGTCTGCCATGGCGCGTTGCAGCGAGAACACCACATCATCGGCGTCGAAATCGCTGCCATCGTGAAACTTGATATCGCCGCGCAAATTAAAGATATATTCCAGACCGCCTTCGGCGACTGTGACCTCTTTGGCCAGCGCCAGTTTCACAGCGCCATTCTGATCAATCTGTGTCAGGCCTTCAAAAATATTGGCATAGACGATCTCATCGATGGCAGCCGCCGCCCCGGCAGTCGGGTCCAGGTGCGGTGGTTCCAGCACCATACCCATGATCAGGGTATCTTTGGCAGCCCAGACGGAGGTGGCGCAAAGACTGAGCGTAAGCGCTGCAACAAGACCTGCCGCTGTCGGAATAAACCGGGCGGTGTTTGTACATGGCAAGGTTCTGGAGGCCGGAGCAAACGAATAGTCTGATGTTCTGTCCCGCGTTTTAAAAAGTGTCCGGAGAGCCTTTTTAAAATAGACGCTTGGCTTTTTTGTCTTCATCGGTTTTCCCCTACTCAGGTGATGGAAAATGTTCCCGGTAACGCTCACGATAAGAGGGCCAGCCAGGCAGACTGGCAGCCTCGAATACAGCCCGTGCGATGGCGCGGCTCAGGCAGTCGGCAGCACACGAGCCGAGTCGCGCCACAGTCTGTGGTGACAGTGGTTCAGCCGAGGTCGCACCGGTCGCCAGTGCGAACACAGAATCGCCATCGAAGGGGGTATACACCGGTCGCAGCGCACGCGCCAGGCCGGTTTGCGCCATCAATGCCAGGCGTGCAGCTTGCGTCTTATTGAGCGCAGCATCGGTTGCCACCAGGCAGAGCGTGGTATTGGCAGCCGCAAGTGCGGGCTGAAAAGTATAATCCAGGTCGACCGCGCCGGGCGGATGTGAAGCCAGCAAGCGGCGCTGATCGCCCAGTTCGTTGGCCTGCTCAAACGGCCAGGCCCAGAACAGCGGGCTGTCCGGCAGCAGTGCTGAACCGAAAGCATTGACCGCCGCCAGCGCGCCAACCGTGTAGCCTTCACCCAGCACCCAGGAGGCGCTGCCCAGACCACCTTTAAGCGGCCCGGCGGTAGCGCCCAGACCCGCGCCGCTATTGCCCAGCGGGAAGGTATAATCAGCCGCCGCCAGTGCTTGCCGGCCCAATGCCCGGTAAGGCGGTTCTACGCCCCAGTCCTTCGCGCCGCCGTTCAGCAGATCGAACAGAATCGCCGCCGGCACGATGGGCACCCGCTGTGCACCAACCGCAAAACCACGGCCTTCGTGCGCCAGTTCTGCCGCCACTGCACCGGCCGCGTCCAGACCAAAACTGGAGCCGCCGCTGAAGACTACGGCATCGATACGTTCCACCAGAGCACTCGGGGCGCAGTAACTCGGTTTCGCGACTGCCGGGTGCGCCGCCGTGAATGGCCGCGGCCGCAACGGCTGGCTGTTCGCACAGTACCACGGTGACGCCACTGCGCAGCGCGTCATCAGCCGCATTGCCGACCCGCAAGACCAGCCACATCAGTGAGTAAATTCAGGGGGCCGGGCTGGTTCAAATCGTGCTGTCCGGGGATAAACCCAGGGTAGACTCGGTGGCGTGCCGGAGAGTAAATCCAGCGCTGCCAACGCCATGACTTTGGCTGACTGGCGCATATCGTCTACCGCGACGTATTCATCGGGCTGGTGCGCCAGATCCAGAATACCGGGGCCATAAGCGACGCAATCGTGCAAATGGCCCAGCCGGGCAATGTGCTTCTGGTCATAGGTGCCGGGCGATACCACATACTGGGCCGGGCGCTGCAGAATCTGCTCGATGGCTTGAGACACCGCCCGCACCACCGGTGCATCGCGTTCGGTCAGGGTGGGCAGAACTTCCATCATGTCGCGGATGCGGTAGCGGAAACCGGGTCGCTCAGCGTGTAATTGCTCAAGAATGTCGATGATTTCCTGTTTCACAGCGGCTAAATCTTCTTCGATCAAAAAGCGCCGGTCAAGCACTACACGACAGGCATCCGGTACCAGCGGACTGGGCAGGCCGTCAAAATCCTCGCTCAGACCACCGTGGATTGAACTAATGTTCAGCGTCGAGCTGCGTGTGCCCTCCGGTACCACCGGCATTTGTGTTTGACGGCGACCCAGTTGCGGGTAAAGTTCCTGCTCCAGCTGGGCCAGAAAAGCGCCCATATGGCGGATCGCGCAATCCCCCAGAAACGGCATCGAGCCGTGTGCGATGCGGCCCTGGGTTTCGATCTCGGCCCACCACACACCGCGATGACCGAGGCAGACCCGGTCTACGTTCAAGGGTTCGGGGATGATGACATGATCTACCCGCGGTCGGGAAAACAGGCCTTGTTTGGCCATATAGGCAACACCCGCGAAGCCGCCGGATTCTTCGTCTACTGTGCCGGAAATTTCCAGGCTGCCGGCAAAATCGATGCCTTGTTCCAGAATGGCCTCCAGCGCGATGATGCTGGCTGCCAGTCCGCCTTTCATATCGCAGCTGCCGCGCCCGTAAACCTTGCCATCGCGCAGCTCGCCACCAAAAGGATCAATCGTCCAGCCCTGACCCGGTTCGACCACGTCGATATGACTGTTGAAGTGAACACAGGGGCCGGGCCGTTTGCCTTCGATGCGCGCCAGCACGTTAGTGCGTGGATAGCGGGCGCTGTCACCAACCTCGCCTTCGCCGCGCAGGTAGCGAATCTCGAAGCCGCGCTGTTGCAGGCGTTTGCCGATGAATTCGGCGCATTCGGTATAGGCCTCACCCGGTGGATTGATCGTCGGGATGCGGATCAGAGCCTGGGTCAGTGCGACCAGTTCGTCGGTATTGGCGTCGATACGGTGTAGTAGGGCGTCTTGCATGCTTGGGCCGGTTTACAGAGAGCAGTGAAGGAGGCTGTATTGTAAAGGGTATCTTTTATCTATAGTGAACATAAGTGAACAGCCGGGTGCGAATGGAGATCAATACAAATGGCAGCGCACCCAGTGCGGTGCTTGCACGGAGCCGATATTTTTAAGTTCCGGGACTTGCCCGCGACAGCTGTCCATGGCTTGCGGGCAGCGTGGATGAAACGGGCAGCCGGAAGGAGGCGATTCCGGGTCCGGTATCTCGCCGCTAAGCACCACACGCGCGCGATCGGGGTCCAGCTCGGGTCGGGAATCGACTGGATCAGCACCTGGGTATAAGGATGAGCCGGCTGCGCGAACAGGGCTGCACTGGCGGTCAATTCCATGATCCGGCCCAGATACATCACCGCGACCTGATCGCTGATATGCTCCACGACCGCCAGATCATGCGAAATAAACACATACGACAAGCCGCGCTGGCGGCGCAATTCGCTGAGCAGATTCAGGATCTGGGACTGGATCGATACGTCCAGCGCCGAGACAGGCTCATCCGCCACAATCAATTTGGGCTGCAGAGCGATAGCGCGGGCAATGGCAATGCGCTGGCGCTGCCCGCCGGAAAACTCATGCGGGTAACGACTGGCGGCATCGGCCGGCAGACCGACCGTATCGAGCAGGTCGGCGACCTGCTGGCGGCGTTCCCGAGAGGTGCCGATAGCGTGAATAACAAGGGGCTCGGCAATAATTTTGGCGACACTGAAACGGGGGTCAAGAGAAGCAAACGGGTCCTGAAACACGATTTGCATCTGGCGGCGCAGGGCGCGCAGACCGGCCGGGTTTTGCGCCAGCACATCAATGCCGTCAAACAGTACGCTGCCGGCGCTGGGTTCGATCAGGCGTAAAACGCTGCGACCCAGTGTGGATTTACCACAACCGGATTCGCCGACGATGCCTAGCGTTGCGCCCTGGGGCAACTCGAAATTGACCCCGTTGACAGCCTGCACATAAGCCTTGCGCCGGCCCCGCACCGGAAAGCGTTTGTACAGATCGCGTACTTCAAGCAAGGGTTTTGACGTCATTGCGGGTTCCAGCAGGCCAGCTGGTGTGCGGGCGCGACCGTTGCCAGCACCGGACGTTGCTCATGGCAGCGCGCCTGCACACGCGGGCAGCGTTGTGCGAAATAACAGCCCTGACTACGCTGACCGGGACTGGGCACAATGCCGGGAATGGTTGGCAGCAGGTCCTGCTGCTGGCCCAGTCGTGGAATCGATGCCAGCAGACCAGCGGTATACGGATGACGCGGTTGTGTGAACAGGCTCCGCACTGGCGCATATTCGACGATGCGACCGGCGTACATCACGGCGACCTGCTCGCACATTTCCGCCACTACGCCGAGGTCGTGCGTAATCAGCAATAAAGCCATACCCAGCTCGGCCTGCAAAGTCTTGAGCAGGGCCAGAATCTGCGCTTGAATCGTCACGTCCAGGGCGGTGGTGGGTTCATCGGCGATCAGCAGACTGGGCTTGCAAATCAGCGCCATGGCGATCATGACCCGCTGCCGCAGACCGCCGGATAGTTCATGCGGATATTGCCGCAGGCGGCTGCGAGCAGCCCCTACGCCGACCCGCGTCAGAATATCCACCGCCGCAGCGGCAGCAGCCTGACCGCGGATGCCGCGATGCAGGCGCAGCACTTCGGTCAGTTGGAAGCCGATACTGTAAACTGGGTTTAGGCTGGTCATCGGTTCCTGAAAAATCATCCCGATACGATCACCGCGCAGCGCCCGCATAGCACGCCTGGAACGGGTCAATAAATCACTGCCCTCAAACAGAACCCGGCCCGCTTCAATCCGGCTGGGTGGTTCCGGCAGCAATCGCATGATCGACATGGCGGTAACACTTTTGCCGCAACCTGACTCGCCGACCAGTCCCAGTGTCTGGCCGGCAGCGATTGTGAATGACACATCCTCGACCACCTGCACCCGTCGGCTGGTGTGATCTTCTTCGACGGCAAACGAGACCGTCAGTGCATCAACCTGGAGTAGGGGGGAAGACACGGCTGGCTATAGTTGCTGACGGCTGGACGGTGTTAAGAAGCAATCGGGCCAATCGGGTTAAGCACATTCAGTCAAAAACAATACGCGGAAAGTACACACCGACGACCCAGTTCGGTATATCGACAATCTCACTGATACGCAAATCAGCGCAGACACTGCACAGCATATAGGCATCGACCGGATTCAGACCATGCTGCTGGCTGAGCAGATCGATCATCCCGCTGAGCGCGTCTTTCGCGCCTTGCATCAGATCGGGGCCTATTCCCGTCGTGACGTAATAACCTTTTTCGTCCAGATGGCGACTGACCGGGCCTGCGGTGTCGTAGCGCGGAAACCGCAGATTGGCCTGTTTTACCAGATCAAATTGCAGCGCCACCGACATCGGGCTTTCGATAGCGGTGCCACAGACCTCGCCGTCACCCTGCGCCGCATGGGTATCGCCAACGGAAAACAGCGCGCCGGCGACCTCGACCGGCAAGTACAGCTCAGTGCCCCGGCAGACATCGCGAATATCCATATTACCGCCCACCCGGCGCGGCGGCACTACACTGTGTGCGCCAGTTTCCGCCGGTGCCAGTCCGATGGTGCCGGTAAACGGCTTCAGCGGTACCCGTCCGCCAGGGCCAAAAACAGCCGGTGCGAGGCTGGATGAATCGTATTTCCAGATATGCAGCGCGGCTTCCGGAAACTGATCCGCCAACAAACCGAAACCGGGGATATTGGCCGTCCAGCCCCAGCCTGAAGGGGCAAATTCCAGCAAGGTAATTTTGAGAGCATCGCCCGGTTCAGCACCTTCGACATAGACCGGGCCGGTCACCGGATTGATATTGCTGAAATCGAGTGTGCCGACATCGGCTACGGTAGAACTGGCCGATAACTGACCGCCGGATGCGTCAATGACTTCAAATTCGATGCTTTCGCCCGGTGCGATAGTCAGCACGGGCGCGTTGCTGTTATCCCAGCCGAAATGATGGTGCTGGCCGTGAATCGTGTGTTGACTTTTATGCTGCATGGATGGTCTACCCGTTCGCAAACGAGGGCGGTGCCGTTGCCAATAACGGATGGCCGCCCCGTGTTTAATCTTTTGTATTGGTGTGAATTCGCTTGCCTGCCCCAGGCTGCCAGCCTGGGGACATAGCAGATATTTACTCTACATCGGTTGCAAAAACGACATCATAATGCACTGGAATATGCACCGGATCGGTGAAAATGGCATTGTTCGGGCCAGCGATACGGGCTGAGTGAAACGTGTAACGCTGTTCGTTAAACACCGGCACCCAGGGCGCATCATCCATAATACTGATAAAAATCGAGCGCCATAACTCGATTCGTTCAGCGGCCTGGTCAGCACCGACCATGGCATCGGCCTGGGCGGCTTGCTGATCCAGCGTTTCGTTGCAATACCAGGCCCAGTTCCAGCCGCCTGGCACCGCGCCACCGCAACCCAGAATCGGACCGTAGAAATTGCTGGGATCAGGGAAATCCGCGATCCAGGCCATACCGCCGGACCAGATCATCGGGGCCTGATCCATTTCACCGCCGGCTGCAATAACGGTGGACTGCGCCAGCGATTTTACTTCGGCATTGATACCGATTTCTTTTAGATCCTGCTGAATCGCTTGTGCAATACGCGGATTAGGATCGGTATTCATGGCGAACAGCTCGGTGTCGAAACCGTCCGGGAAACCAGCTTCAGTCAGTAAGGCTTTGGCTTGTAGCGGATCAAAGGGGTAGCCCTGATAATCCGGGTCATAACCCGGCATGGTGGGTGGCAACGGCTGATTAGCCGGTACCGCACGACCGTTGATGATCTTGATAATGCGTTCTTTATTGATCGCCATATTTACCGCCTGGCGCACGGTGACATTATCGAAGGGCGGTATCTTGACGTTCATGGTGATATAGCCGGTATGCAACTGACCGCCCTCGACGATCAGATCGGCATTGGCGGGGTCATTCTTGACCTGCAGAAAGCGTGCGGGCGGGATGCCATCGCCCAGAATATCGACTTCGCCGCGTTGCAGTTTCAACAGTGCGACGTTCGGCTCAATACCGACCTGGAATTCAATCCGGTCCAGCTTGGGCAGACCGGCCCGGTAATAGTCCGGGTTGCGCTCGAACACGACCCGCTGACCCAGCGCCCATTCCGTCATTTTAAAGGCGCCGGTGCCGACCGGATGCTTGCCAAAATCGGGGCCGTATTTTTCGGTTTCTTCTTTCGGCACGATGAAGGAAAAATTCAAGGCCATGACGTGCAGAAACGTGGCATCGGGCCGCGACAGTTCGATGGTGACCGTATACGGATCGACCACGGTAACGCCTTCGAGCGAGGTCGCGTCACCGCTGGACATCGCATCGAAGCCTTTAATACTGGCGAAAAAACCGGCTCCCGGACTCTGTGTTTCCGGGTTGATCGTGCGTTCCAGCGAGTATTTAATATCGTCGGCGGTCATTTCCCGGCCGTTATGAAACTTCACCCCCTGGCGCAGTTTAAAGGTATAGCTGAGACCATCGTCCGAGATGGTGTAGCTTTCCGCTAGATCGGGCATTAACTCGCTGCTACCGGGCTGGTAATCCATCAAGCCGTCGAACAGGCTTTTGATCATCGACCAGTTTTGCCAGTCATAGCCGATAGCGGGGTCGAGGGTGGATACGTCATCTTTATACGTTACCACCATGCTGCCACCCTGTTTGGCTTCAGCCAGTACGCTTGCAGGTGCTGCCAGCAGCAGCCCGGTAAAAGCCAAAGCCGGAACTAGATTTTGCATAAGTCCTCCTGGGTCGGATTGATAGTCGCCTGCCTCACGCTACGCGGGCAGGGCCGCAAAAAATTGGGGTTTCCGGGTTGTTATAAATGCAATCTTGCGTCTTGCTGACTCTAGCGCAAGCTGACGCGCGGGTCGAGTAGCGATGTCGCGATATCGGCCAGTAAATTGCCGATTACAATCGCGATGGCCGCTACTAAAGTTACCCCCATAATGATCGGAATATCGACGCGCTGAATGGCCTGCCAGGCCAGTTGGCCAATACCGGGCCAGCCGAATACGGATTCGACCACCACCGCGCCGCTCATGAAAATACCGATGTCCAGACCGATCATCGCAACCACGGGCAGGATCGCGTTGCGCAGGCCGTGTACCAGAATCACCTGCGATTCCGGCACACCTTTGGCGCGGGCGGTGCGGATATAATCCTGCCGCAGTACATCGATAGTGGCCGAGCGGGTCATGCGCGAATACCAGCCGGCACCGGTAATGCCCAGGGTCAGGGCCGGCAGAATCAAATGGGAAAAAGTCCCGTAACCGCCCAGCGGAAACCAGTCGAGCAGATAGGCAAACACATACAGCAGCAATAAACCGACCACAAACTGCGGTGCCGAGACACCGACGAAAGACAACACCATAACTGTCTGATCGGTCGCGCGTCCGCGCTGGGTAGCGGCAATCAGACCGGCGCTCAGACCGAGCAGTAATTCGAAGAAAATCGCCCCCGCCATCAGCAGTAAAGTGGCCGGCAGACGGCTGGCGATCAGTTCGCTGACATTGGTTTTCTGCACATAGGAACGGCCCAGATCGCCTTGTACCAGCCGGCTCAGATAGCGTGCATATTGCACCGGCAGTGGTTGATCCAGCCCCAGTTGCTGGCGGATCGAGGCGACAGTATCAGCGCTGGCCGAACGACCGGCAATCATGCGTACCGGATCAGCGGGGATCAGATACGACAGGATAAAAGTGACCACCGTCACGCCCCACAGAATAAACAGCGCCTGACCAATCCGTTTGAGTAAAAACCGGCCCATTAGCTGCGTCCTCCCATTAGCTGCGGCCTCTTTGTGTAGGATCAAGGGCATCGCGCAGTGCATCGCCGACCAGATTAAAGGCCAGCGCTAATAATAAGATTGCAGCACCAGGGAAAAACACTAGCCAGGGCGCATCCAGAAAATACGACTGGCTTTCGAAGATAATGCCGCCCCAGGACGGTGTTGGCGGCTGCACGCCGACGCCCAGAAATGACAGGGTGGCTTCGTATAGCACAGTGGTGCTGATGCCCAGCGTGCCCCAGACCAGTATGGTGGGCACCAGATGCGGGAAAATATGGCTGGCAACAATACGCCCCCAGCCGGCGCCGAGGGCGCGGGCGGCTTCAATGTATTCGCGTTCGACCAGGGCGCGGGTCTGGGTATAGACCACGCGGGCGATCTGCACCCAGTTCACCAGCGCGATCACCAGCGCCACAATCCATAAACTCGGGCCGATAATCGCCGCCAGCGCAATCGCCAGCAGCAGCGCCGGAAACGCCATCATCAGATCGGTGAAACGCATGATCGCGAGGCCGATCCAGCCACCGAAAAAGCCTGCCAGCATGCCCAGTGTGGTGCCGATGATCACGGCTG
This sequence comes from Gammaproteobacteria bacterium, assembly GCA_041396125.1. Taxonomy (GTDB): domain Bacteria; phylum Pseudomonadota; class Gammaproteobacteria; order Competibacterales; family Competibacteraceae; genus JAWKZG01. Next base: position 10,297 of record JAWKZG010000026.1, read on the forward strand.
CCAGATTGGCGACCACGCCGATAATCAGTGATGTGCGTGCGCCGTACAGCACGCGGGCGTACAGATCGCGGCCCAGGGTATCGGTGCCCAGCCAGAATTTTGCATCTGGCGGCAGTGGTGCACCTTCCAGCGTCAAGCCATCGAAAAACTGCTCGGTTGGTCCCAGCGGGGCCAGCACCGGTGCCAGTATGGCCGCTATGCTGAGCAGCAGGAGCAGTATCGCTGCGCTCAGTCCACGCCGGCTTTTTTTGAAGCGACGCCAGGTTTCGGAACGAAAACCTTGTCGGGTTTGCTGCAGAGTGTCGTGCATGGATACAAGATTAGCATGCCTGGATTCAAGAATCTGTTGCTGAAATAGTGCCTGATCAGGCGCAGAAAAGCACCTGATGGCAGGTAAAACTGCTAAAGCCCTGCATGATGAAAACCTGATTGGTGAAGAAAACGAAAACCATGATGGTTTGTTCTTGTACGGGTTTTGCACCGGCAGGTGCTGACAAAATTTTTACAATTCTTTCACAGCTATGTGACCCTATAGCCCGTTTATTCTACTACCTTGCAAGCACGGATTTGCGCAAACCCGCCTCATCATATGATTAATATATCAAGGAGTTGAATCATGCAGACAACAACAGAACGGTGTTACTGGCGAGTGCTTACGGGTGTGGTATTGGCACTCGGCCTGACCGGAGTGTCCCAGGCCAGACAGGATAATCCCCGGATAGGGCTTGAAGTGGCTGTAGGCACGCCGGTTATGCTGGCGGGACACACCCAGAAAGCCTATCTCAAAGTGGGTCTGATCGGCTTTGAACTGACGCAGGACGTGCCGCATACGCCGGCCAATGTCGCTATCGTGCTGGATAAATCCGGCTCTATGCAGGGTGAGAAAATCGCGCGTGCCCGTGATGCAGCCAGTCTGGCGATCAGCAAGCTGGGCCGGGATGATATTGCCGCCATCGTGAGTTATGACAATGTCGTGCGGGTTGATATGCCGGCCACCCGCGTCAGCGATAAAGACGAATTCCGGCGTCGTATCAATGCGATTGCGGCCAATGGCAATACTGCGCTGTTCGCCGGGGTCAGCAAGGGCGCGCATGAGGTGCGCAAATTTCTGGATCGCAACCGGGTCAACCGGGTTATTCTGCTGTCGGACGGTCTGGCCAATGTCGGCCCCAGTTCACCGTTCGAGCTGGGACAACTGGGTGCGGCGCTGGCACGCGAAAGCATCAGTGTATCGACCATCGGGCTCGGCCTGGGGTATAACGAGGATCTGATGACCCAGCTGGCCGGCATGAGCGATGGCAATCATGCATTTGCCGAAAATGCCGACGATCTGGCGCGGATTTTTACCGCCGAGTTTGGCGATGTGTTATCGGTCATCGCGCAGGATGTGCAAATCCGCATTCGCTGCGCCGACGGGGTGCGACCACTGCGGGTGCTGGGTCGGGAAAGCACAATCGATGGCCAGGATGTGATCGTGAATTTGCATCAGATCTATGGCGAACAGGAAAAATTCGTGGTGCTGGAAATCGAGGTCGCGGCCGCAGAGGCTAACGAACAGCGCGATCTGGCCTGGGTGGATGTGGGGTATCAGAATACCATTACCCGGCAGGCCGACCAGTTGCGCGGTAGTGTCAGCGTCGCGTTTAGCGGCTCGGCAACGGCGGTTAAAGAATCTGCCGACGACGAGGTAATGACCGATACCGTCAGCCAGATTGCCAATGAAATGAGCAAGCGTGCACTGGAACTGCGCGATGAAGGTCGGGTCGAGGAAGCCCAGCAGCAACTGAAGGAAAGCGCGGCCTATTTGCGCAGTAATGCCGCTGAGTATCGTTCCGACAAGCTGGAACAACTGGGGGCCGAGTTCGAGCAGGATGCCGATGCACTGGAAGATTCAGCTGACTGGAATAGAACCCGTAAAGCGCTTAAAAAGAAACAGTACTCGCTGGAGAAGCAGCAGCGCTATTGATCTGGAAAACCTCGCTACTGTTTTAAAGTGGATAGGCCATAGCAACATGCTCTGGATTCCCGCCTGCGCGGGAATGACGGACTTATGTGTGAGGTCGAGAGTTGTGGCTTGAGCTGATTCTGGATTCCCGCCTGGGCGGGAATAACGGACTTATGGGGGGTTGCATGACCTTGGGTTGGACGCTGATCGGTGCGCAGTAAAATACTGATTCCGCTGCTGCTGATCGTGCTGCTGCCGTTGCTGCTGCTGAGTCTGGCGGCCTGGCGTCTGGTACAAAGCGAACGCGCTGCGCTCGCGCATCAGGTGCAAAGCCTGGTCGCGGCGCAATTGCAGAACGTGGATGATACGCTGCAAAATTACTTTCAGCGTAAACAGCAACAACTGGACACAGCGCTGACCGAACTGGCGCGCGTTCTGAACCAGTCAACCGCGTCCGCTATCGAGCCGGTACTGGATCGTTATAACCGCGAGCAGCCTGGGGTCCGGCAATTGTTTGTACTGACCGCCCGGAACGAGCGGCTGTATCCCCCGGCGCAGCTGAACCCCCAGGAGCAGCGCTTTATGACGCGCAGTGCAGCGTTTTGGGACAATTTAAGCGCTCTGCAGCAAAACCGGCCCGCCGCACCGGCACCTGCGGATACACCGTCATCGCTGCTGTCCCGCTCTGCCGCTGTCAGCAAGACCGGGCCAGCAGATGACCTGATGCACAACCAGGGCTGGTATATCTGGCAATGGGGCACACAAACCCATCTGATCTACTGGCGCTGGGATCAGCAGCAACGGGTGTGGGGCATCGAACTGGACCCCAGCTACCTGCTGGCCGAGCTGATTGCAGTGCTGCCGGCCACCAGCGCCGACGCATCGGCTGCGGCCCGCCTGCAATTGCAGGATGCCAATGGTACCGTGCTGTACCAATGGGGTGATTACCAGCCGGCTTCGCAGCAGCGACCTCTGCTGCTGCGCCCGCTCAGCCATCCGCTGGGCAGCTGGTCGCTCAGTTATTTCGCCCCGGCTTTAACGCTGGGGCGCAGTCAGTTATGGTTGATCTCGCTGGCGGCGATTACCGCCGTGGGGCTGGCATTGGGGCTGCTGGCCTGGTTTCTGTACCGGGAGCACCAGCGCGAATTGCGGTTAGCGCAGCAACGGGTCAACTTCGTCAATCAGGTTTCGCATGAACTGAAGACACCCTTAACCAATATCCGTATGTACGCCGAGCTGCTTGAAGACCGTCTGGACACCGTGCTGGAGGACGAACCGCACACGGGCGACGTGGGTACGCCACAGCGCTATCTGGCGGTGATCGTCAGTGAAAGCCAGCGGTTGTCGCGGCTGATCAATAATGTGCTGAGTTTTGCCGGCTGGCAGAAAAACCGCCTGGCCTTGCGGCCCCGTCCTGCTGTTGTGGATGAGGTGATAGGGACCGCTGTCGAGACCTTCCGGCCTTTACTGGCCGCCAAGCAGATTGGTATGACCCTGCATCTGCAAGCTCCGCAGCAGGTCAGCCTGGACCCGGATGTGCTGGAACAGATTCTGAATAACCTGCTCGGCAATGTCGAAAAATATGTTGCCGCAGGCGGTCAGGTCACGCTGGCCAGCTGGCAGCGCGGCGAGCAGAGTTTTATTCGCCTGCAGGATGATGGCCCCGGTATTCCGGCGCGCGAGCGTCAGCGCATTTTCGAACCGTTTTATCGGCTTGGCTCGGCCCTGACCGAGGGCGTCAGCGGAGCCGGACTGGGTCTGACTATCAGCCGCGAGCTGGCGCGTTTGCACGGTGGTGATCTGGCGCTGGAGCCAACGCCAGTTGGCGCGTGTTTTTTATTGCGCATTAGTGCGCTGCCGGAGATCGCACCATGAAAGTTCTGATTGCCGAAGACGATAGCCATATCTGCCAGGGTCTGCAGGATTTACTGGCCGGCGAAGGCTATTGCACCATTGCCGCGTTCGATGGCGAGCAGGCTTTGCAGTTGTTTGAGCGTGAGCAGCCGGATTTTGTCCTGCTCGATATCATGATGCCGCGCCGCGATGGTTATCAGGTCTGCCGCGAAATCCGTCAGCGCAACGCGCATGTCCCGGTGATTTTTATCAGTGCCAAATCAGAAGAACTCGACCGGGTGGTCGGGCTGGAACTCGGTGCTGATGATTACATCATGAAGCCTTTTGGCACGCGTGAAGTCATCGCCCGGATTCGCGCGGTCACCCGGCGCTGTTTCAGTCAACGGGAGCCAGCCGAACTGCCGGTAGCGTTCACTATGGCTGATCTGCTTATCGATCCGGCTGAATTGCGCGCCCGACGCGGCAGTGAGCAGATCGAACTGAGTCTGCGCGATATCAAAATTCTGGCGCTGTTGCACGCCAATCCCGGTAAAGTAATCAGCCGTGATGTACTTTATGATCATGCCTGGGGGCGGGCTTATTTACCGAGTAGCCGCACCCTGGATCAGCATATTTCCAAACTGCGTAAAAGCATCGAACACGACCCGGCCAGGCCCACTATTATTCAAACGGTGCATGGGGTAGGGTATCGCTACGATGGTTAAGGAGACATAAAAAGAATGAAGAAGCCGATGAACGGGGCGGAAAGCCTGGTGCAAACGCTGTTGAATGGCGGCGTGGATGTCAGTTTTACCAATCCCGGCACGTCCGAGATGCATTTTGTCGCTGCGCTGGACGGTGCGCCAGCCATGCGCTGTGTGCTCTGCCTGTTTGAAGGTGTCGCGACAGGGGCGGCAGACGGTTACGCCCGTATGGCGGACAAACCGGCCGCGACCTTGCTGCATCTGGGGCCGGGGCTGGCGAACGGGCTGGCCAATATCCATAACGCCAAACGGGCCAATAGCCCGATGGTGAATATCATTGGTGATCATGCCAGTTATCATTTACGTTTCGATGCCCCGTTGACGGCGGATATCGAGACAACCGCAAAGCCCTATTCGCACTGGATCAAACGCTCGCTGAACAGCCAGCAAGTGGCGGCTGACGGCGCGGCGGCCATTCAGGCTGCACGCAGCAGTCCGGGCCGGATTGCGACCCTGATTCTGCCGGGTGATACAGCCTGGAATGCAGCCCAGGGAGCAGCCGAAGCACCGGTTATTCCGCCCCCGGCGCCAGTGCCCGCGGAACACATCGACGCCGCAGCGGCAGTGCTGCGAAGTGGCGAACCCTGTGTGCTACTGCTGGCGGGCAAGGCACTGCGTGAGCGCGGGCTGGAACTGGCTGGACAAATCTGTGCTGCCACCGGTGCCAGCATGTTGGCGCAGACATCCAATGCCCGTTTGCAGCGCGGTGCCGGTCGGACGCCGATTGAACGGGTGCCGTATCCGGTGCCGCAAGCGCTGGAGTGTCTGGCTGGTTTTCGTCATGCGATCCTGATCGGGGCCAAAGAGCCGATCGCGTTTTTTGCCTATCCTGACCGGCCAAGTCGCTTGTTGCCGGAAGGTTGCCAGGTGCATGCTCTGGCCGCTCCGGAACAAGCGCTGGAACAAGCTTTGGCTGATCTGGCAGCCGCGCTGGATGCCACCCAGCCTGCCCCGGTGTTCGAGCTGGCACCGCCAGCTGTGCCGCAGGGCGCGCTGACACCGGTCAATCTGGCCCTGAGCGTGGCCGCTTTATTGCCCGACAATGCCATCGTGGCGGACGAATCAGTCTCGACCGGCCGGGCGTTTTTTCAATACATCCGGGATGTTCCGCCGCATGACTGGATTCAGGTCACCGGCGGTGCTATCGGCAACGGTCCGCCGCTGGCAACTGGCGCGGCCATAGCCTGCCCCGAACGCTGGGTGATCAATCTGCAGGCCGATGGCAGTGCCATGTATACCCTGCAGGCCTTGTGGACCCAGGCCCGTGAGCGGCTCAAGGTGATCACGGTTATCCTGGCTAACAATGCCTATGCCATTCTGCAGGGCGAAATGCGCACTGTCGGCGTGGGTGAGTTCGGTCCGAAAGCCCAGTCTATGCTGGAGTTGACCAATCCCGAACTGGACTGGGTCAGTCTGGCGCAGGGCATGGGCGTACCCGGCGGTCGGGCCGAGACCTGCGAGGATTTCAGCCGCTTGTTTCAGCAGGCGCTGGCGGGTGACGGCCCCTTTTTGATTGAGGCGCGGATCTAGCCATAGTAGCCGCTGTGCAAGCAAGTGCAGCCACGCTAAAGTAGCCTTATCCGGTTTGCGTGCTCGCGGAGCCTGCCATGCCCAGTATTTATCAGCTCAAACCTGCTTTTCAGAATCTGTTGCGGCCATTGTGCCGCCGTCTGGCCGCTGCCGGGGTTACCGCCAATCAGGTCACGCTGGCGGCGGTGCTGTTGTCACTACTGACCGGTTTGCTGATTGCGTATCAGGCTCCCGCAGTCTGGCCGTTGTTACTGCTGCCGCCGGTGTTGCTGATTCGCATGGCGCTGAACGCTATTGATGGCATGCTGGCGCGCGAGCACGGCATGGCCTCATCACTGGGTGCCATCCTGAATGAACTGGGCGATGTGATTGCCGATAGCGCATTATGGCTGCCATTAGCTTTTCTGCCCGGTGTGTCGGGCAGTTTGATTGTCGGTGTCACCGTGCTGGCTATCCTGACCGAGATGACCGGCGTGATCGGGCTGCAGATCGGGGCCAGTCGGCGTTACGACGGCCCGCTGGGCAAGAGCGACCGGGCCTTGCTGTTGGGGACGCTGGGTCTGCTGCTAGGGCTGGGTCTGTCAGCAGGCTTATGGCTGGACGGATTGCTCGGCCTGACGTTGCTGTTCCTGGCCCACACGATCTATAACCGCGCCCGTCAGGCTTTGCTTGAAATCGGTCAGATACCGGCTGAAAAATTATGATGCCTGCCCGCTGTTGCAAGCCCGCGTATTGCAGTGCGGGTTCTTGCCGTACCACTTGTTGTTGGAACATTAGCCGCCGCAATGAACACACTTAGTTTTGGCGTGTACGCGGTACTCGGCGGGGTATATGCGCTGCTGTTGCTCGCCACCGGCATCGACTACTGGCTGGCCAAACGCTATCCCCGAGCGGGATTTCGCTGAACTGCGACTGCGTATTCCATGCCTGGTGGACGATTGTCATCGTCTGCTCGGTGGCGCTGTTGCTGAGCCACACGGTCGCTATTGTGTTCTTTGCGCTGCTCGCTTTCTGGCCCTGAAAGAATATCTCTCACTAATTCCTACCCGCCGCGCTGATCGCCGGGTACTGTTCTGGGCTTATCTCGCCATTCCGGTGCAGTATTACTGGATCGGCATCGCCTGGTACGGCATGTTTATTATCTTTATCCGGTGTATATGTTTCTGCTGCTGCCGGTGCGGATGATTTTGGCCGGGGAAACCCAGGGCTATCTGCGTGCCGCCGGCATGTTGCAATGGGGCCTGATGAGCATGGTGTTCAGCCTCAGCCATCTGGCCTATCTGATCGTGCTGCCAGCCGGCGAATATAACGGTGTCAGCGGCGCCGGACTGGTGCTGTATCTGATTGTGCTAACCCAGTTAAATGATGCTGCTCAGTATTGCTGGGGCAAGCTGCTGGGGCGTCACCGAATCACCCCGGCGGCAGCCCGAACAAGACCTGGAGGGCTTTCTGGCGGTGTTGCGACCACCGCTGTACTGGCATTCGCGCTGGCACCGCTGCTAACGCCCCTGGTCTGGCACCCTGATCGTCGGCGCGATCATCGCCGTAGCCGGGTTTTTCGGTGATCTCAGCATCTCGGCGCTGAAACGCGATCTGGGCATCAAAGACAGCGGCTCACTGCTACCCGGACACGGCGGCATCCTGGATCGGGTAGACAGCCTGACCTATACCGCCCCAATCTTTTTTCACTTTATCCGGTATTTTTATTATTAAACATGGACAAAGCACTGCGCTGGCTGTTTTTTGCGCTGTTGGTGCGACCGGCGATCTGGTTGCTGTTGGGGCTGAACATCCGCAATCAGGATCGTTTGCCTCAAAAAGGGCCGGCGATTCTCGTCGCTAATCACAATAGTCATCTGGATACACCGGTACTGATTACCCTGCTGCCCTTGCGCTTGTTGCCGAAAGTACGGCCAGTCGCGGCAGCCGGATATTTCCTGAAAAACCGTTGGCTGGCCTGGTTTGCGACCAAAATTATCGGCATTATCCCGATCGCGCTGGGCACCGGTAAGCCGAAAGAAGAGGTGTTGGCTGAAGCGATCCAGGTTTTGCGGGACGATTCGATTCTGATTCTGTTTCCGGAAGGCACCCGTGGCGAGCCGGAACAGTTTGGCCGTTTCAAGTCCGGCGTGGCGGCGCTGGCCGAGATGTTTCCTGTGGTGCCGGTTGTACCGGTATTTCTGTACGGACTGGGTAAGGCATTGCCGCGTGGTGAGGCGATGCTGGTGCCGTTTTTCTGCGATGGTTTTGTTGGTGAGCCGGTCTACTGGGGGGGCGAAAAAGAGGCTTTCATGCAGACCTTGAGTGAGCGCTTTGTGGCGTTGTCAAAAGCCGGGCAGTTTGCCGAATGGACGTGAATCAGTCCGCAATCTGTTGAAACGCCTGCCCGGACGGTGTGCAAACCACGCTGACGGTAGCGCCGGCAGTCAGCTTTTCAAAAAGCGCCTGCTGACAGCGAAGCTTTTTTGAGTCTGCTGGATTGGGCAATAATTGCTGCTGGCCATCGCTGCCAATGCTGAAGCACTCTGCAACCGTCATTACAAGGAAATGAGATCGTCCGCCCGAGGGGCTTTGGGCGCGCGTGTATTTGCGCTCCAGCAGGCCGCGTATGACGACCGGATCACCCTTGAAATCCAGCCAGGCTTTGCGTCCGAAAATAAACCCCACCGCGATGCCAGCAGCGATAAACAGAAGCGACGGTACACCGTTGTCGAGCACCACATACAGCACGCCGGCGATAATCAGCCCGACCAGGCTGAAAGAGGCTGCTGTGGCGAGCTGTAAAAAGCCCGCTACAGCCAGGCGCGGTCTGCTGTGCTGGTATACCGCCGTCCAGTCAGTCATGTTATTGGCATGCTATGGGTTGCAGTAGGGTAGTGCTGACTCAGCGTGCCGCGATCACACCGATTTCCACGGTAAATTTCGATGACGCCAGCCGGGCTTCCACGACGCACGGGCAGGCGCGTTGCCGGGGCTGATCCAGGCATCCCAGACGCTGTTCATTTCGTCGAAATCGCCGATGCTGGCCAGCCAGATAGTGACCGATAACAGCTTGGATTTATCGGTGCCTGCTTCAGCCAGCAAGCTGTCAATCGTGGCGAGGATGTCTTTGGTCTGCTCGGTCACAGAGGCGCCAGCGGCATTTTTGGCGACCTGTCCGGCGAGATAGACGGTATCGTTGTGAATGACGAGCTGACTCATGCGCTGGTTGGTATGTTTACGTTCAATACTCATAGTTGTTCTCCTGGGTTAATTTCAGTTGATTAAATGGGTTTTAAAAATGGGCATTACGCCAGCCTTGGCCCCAGAAACGGTTGCCCCAATGGACTGGTGCGAATACCGGGCCGGAGGTTCTGGTACGGCAGCTTCTCGGGTCGGTCGATGAATGCACCGGGGGCTTCAACGATCAGGACATCCTCAGCGATATCGGTAAAATCACCGCGAAAATGCACGGTCGATTTCAGGCCCAGAATTTTAGTTTCTGCCGGCTCGATACCGAGATGCCGGAACATCTCTTTATCCGCCGCCTGCATACGTCCGGTGGAAATAACCACCGAGACGCCGCCAGTGGTCAGTACAGCCATCAGCCCCAGATTGGCATTCACGCCTTTGTAAAAGGGGCCGGTACAGAGAAATTTGCCGTCGCTGAGCCCGGTGACCTGCCAGCGGGCGTGAAAGGGAGGATCGCCCTCGGTGAACAGTTTGCCACCGACAGCGAGTTCGATTTCCGCACCCAGTCCGGCTTCATGCGCGGCGGCAGCAGCGGCCGGGTCGACCAGCACGCCGAGCACGCAGTTTTGTGCCTTATTGCGCACCATCGCAGCCAGCAGACCGGTCGTGTCGGAGGTTGCGCCGCAGCCGCAATTGTCCTGCACATCAGCCAGCACCATGGTTTTATGGCTGTTCGATTGCATGGCTTTGATGACAGCGGTATCCGGCGCGAGCATGGGCACGACAAAGTCTGCCTCGCGCGCCAGAATATAGTGATACAGCGCATCAACGGCCTGATCAGCGATCTCCTGACTGTCAGCAAAGGCGGTGACCACCGGACCGCAGTCCCAGATATCAGCTGGCGGAAAACCCGGCGTGAATGACAGGCAGCGCAAGCCCGGCAGGGTTTGTTCCAGCCGTTCCAGCTCCTGATAAACCCCCAGGGTTGGCTGCACCATGGTGCACTGGCCGATCATTGGCATCAGAAAGGGCAGGGCGCGACGGGCTTTGGCGGGCTTAAAGGACGAGTTGTCTGACAGTTCACGCAGCAGAGCATCGAGATAACGCGCGGCGCGGGCACCAGTATCCGCCATATCAATATGCGGATAGGTGCGGTAGGCGATTAAGCCATCGCTCAGATCCAGCATGGCCTGAGTGGTATTGCTGTGCAGATCCAGGCTAACCACAATCGGCATGTCCGGGCCGACCTGTTCGCGCACGCGGCGCAGTAATTCGCCTTCGCCATCCTGGAATTGTTCGCTTACCATCGCGCCGTGCAGATCCAGATAGATCGCGTCGTAAGGTTGCTGCTCGCGCAGACCTTGTAAAATCAGGTCTGCCATCGTCTCGAACGCTTCCACGGTGACATGTGCGGACGGGACTGTTTCTGCCCAGGCAATGGGCAGCAGTGTGTGACCGAGCTGTCGGGCCTGGCCAATAAACCCGCCAGTACCGATATTGATGCCCGGAAACACGTCCAGAATGTCTGCTCCCTGGGTGAGCCCCGGAAAGCTTTCGGCCCGGACGAAGTCCTGCCAGGTTGCTTTGATAGGTGCGAAGGTATTGGTTTCGTGCATGAAACCGGCCAGTGCGATGCGGGCCATGATTAATTCTCCGAGTCGAGGGTTTGCAGCCAGTCCAGCACATGCTGTCGCAGGGTATCGTCTTTGGCGTGAAAGAAGTGATTTGCCCCGTCGGCTTCAATCTGCTGATAATTGGGATTATCGGACGCCGCCAGACGGCGCGTCCAGGCAGTAGATTTAATCGTCGGCAGGTCATCGCTGCCGTACAGATCCAGCAGCGGCAGACGGGTTTTGCCGAGCGTATCGGGCACGCTCACCAGCGGCAGGTCGGTGGCGCTCAGGCCAATGGCGATAAACCCCTGTATCTCTGCCTGTTCATGCTGGGCCAGATAATAGGTGCCCATGATGGCACCCAGGCTGTGGCCAATGAGCACAATCCGTTTATAACCGCGCTCGTGCAGAAAGGCGATAGCGGCATCAATACGGGGCGAGACTTCGGGAAAGCGCCAGATACTCATCAAACGTAGCGCCGAGCGAGGCCACCGGCAACTGGATGGATAAACTGCTCCAGCCCTGCTCGGGCAGGCCCTCGCGCAGGGGAAATGACATCGGGCCAGTTCGGGTGTACGCCGGTGCCGTGCAGTAAAATCACCGCGTCGGTGCTGGTGTCTTCAGCGGCGGTGAAAAGTCCCAGAAACGGTTGATCGCCATTAGGCAACCAGACCTCTTCACCAACCACCAGACTGGCGAGGATCTCGTCCGCATGTTTTTTTTCACGGGCCTGGTCGGAGGCCAGACACAGGTTTGTCAGACTCAGGCTGATAGTGAAATGCTGATTACAAACAATACAATATTTTTCATGTCTTGCACGTTATGGTTCTAGAAAGGTAAAGCCCGCTCGGGTTATCGATAAACGGATTGCGCGTGCCTTGCAGTTGTTCGATGCGGTCATTGCGGCGGCGTTCAAGCGCGCTGGGCGGGTCTTCGCGGTGCCAACGAGCCAGCAGTTTGCCCTGTCGGCGGAAAATCGTAAAGCCGTATGTGTCAGCCATGTAGAACATGGCCCGTGCAATGTCACCGCGTGCAGCCGGGCGCGGCTCGGCCTGACGGCGCTTGAAATCCACTTCGAAATCACATGAGCCGTATTTGCGGGCTTCGCCTTTCACCATCCCGAAAGGGAAACTGCCGCGATCGTCGTTGATATCGGTGCGGGCCGGGAACAGATTATGCAAATCAGCTTCGATCCGGTTGAAGCGCTCGCTGTTGCGGCGACACTCACGGCGGGTGCCGCAGTTGAGCTCTTTGGTTACCCAGGACATCGGGAAACGTGCTCCACGTTCAGGCCGCGCTGCCGATTGCTGCCGAATTCTACGCCGCAGTACAGGGTTTCGCCGCCGGTATCGTACAACTCGCCCCAAAAGAGGCGGCGGGCGTTATCATAATCGGGAATTCCCGTTTGTTGTGCCAGCGCCTGCTGGCTGCTCAAGCTGAGTCCAAGCAGGCCCAGTAACACGGGCAGAATCAAATGACGCATGGTTTATATCCTTTCATAACCGAAAAACGGCGCTAGTATAACGGAGCCGACAAAGCGCAACAGCCAGACCCAGACATCAGATCAAGTAAACGAGGTAAGCGTATGAGCACGGCTGCTGATGCAGTAACCGACCCTTTTCCCCTGGCCTTTCCTATTATTGACGCCCATCAGCACTTCTGGGATTTGACGCGCAATTATCATCCCTGGCTGCGCGATGAGCCACCCATACCGTTTCGTTATGGTGATTATCAGGCGCTCAAACGCAATTATCTGCCGGACGATTATCGGGCGGATAGTCAGGCGCACACTATTGTGGGCACGGTTTATATGGAGGCGGAGTGGAATCCCGCCGATCCGCTGGGCGAAACGCGCTGGCTGGAACAGTTGCAGGCCGCCAGCGGATTGCCAACGGCCGCAGTGGCACAGGCCTGGCTGGATCGGGATGATGTCGCTGCGGTGCTGGCTGCGCAAGCGCAATCACCGCTGGTGCGCGGTATCCGCCACAAGCCCACAGCCGCCGCGTCAGCCGCCGAGATCCAGCCCGGTGCACCAGGTTCGATGAGCGATCCGCGCTGGCGGGCCGGATATGCGCTGTTACAGGAGTATGGTCTGAGCTTCGATCTGCAAACGCCATACTGGCATCTCTATGAAGCCGCAGAACTGGCCGCAGAATTTCCTAAAATAACCATGATTATCAATCATACCGGACTGCCGGCCGAGCGCAATCCGATAGCGCTTAACCAGTGGCGCAGTGCCTTGCGCGCCGTGGCGGAACTGCCCAATACCGCACTGAAAATCTCCGGCCTGGGCGTGCCGGGCAAACCCTGGCGTTTAACGGATAATCACGACATTATTCTGGACGCGATTGCCTTGTTCGGCGTGGAGCGCTGCATGTTCGCCAGCAATTTCCCGGTCGATAGCCTGTGCGGCAGCTTCGATACGATTTTCAGCGGCTTTAAACAAGCGGTGGCCGATTTTGACCCGGCCGAGCAGCAGTTACTGTTTCACGATAATGCAGTGCGGATTTATCGACTGGATGAGGGTGAGTAATTTTCGCACCTTTACACACAAGTTCGTCATTCCCGCGCAGGCGGGAATCCAGGCAAGAACAGGTTAAATCCCCGCACTGCCCGCAGTTAAATTGTCCTGCCGAAATTGTAATTCGGCCAGACGCGTATACAGACCGTTTTGCGCCATCAATTCGGCATGTTTGCCGCTGGCGACAATCCGGCCCTGCTCCATCACGACGATCCGGTCGGCATTCAGCACGGTCGCCAGCCGGTGGGCAATGACCAGCGTGGTGCGCTCGCGCATCAGTCCGGCCAGCGCCTGCTGTACCAGTGTTTCGCTTTCGGCATCGAGGGCGCTAGTGGCCTCGTCCAGCAGCAGTATCGCGGGTTTTTTCAGGATCGCGCGGGCAATCGCCAAACGTTGCTGCTGTCCGCCCGATAAGCGCACCCCGCGTTCGCCGACAAACGTGGCATAGCCCTGCGGCAGGCGTTCGATGAATTCATCCGCTGCTGCCGCGCGCGCTGCTGCCCGAACCTCCTCATCTGATGCGCCAGGCCGGCCGTAGCGGATATTTTCCAGAATCGTGTCTGCGAACAGCACGGTATCCTGCGGCACAATACCGATCCGGCTGCGTACCGCTTCGGGTAATGTCTGGGCAATATCCACCCCGTCCAGCAGAATCCGTCCTGCACCGGGCTGGTAAAAACGCAGCAGTAACTGGAACACGGTGCTCTTGCCGGCCCCTGACGGGCCGACCAGTGCTACGGTTTCGCCGGCTTCGATAGTCAGCGAAAAATCATGCAATGCGGCCTGCTCCGGTCGGGACGGGTAATTAAACACGATATGCTCGAACGCAATCCGGCCCCGAGCGGGCTCCGGTAATGCCAGCGCTTGTGCCGGGATATTAATATCAGGCCGTGCCTGCAGCAATTCCATCAGCCGTTCGGTGGCACCGGCAGCGCGCTGGATTTCGCCCCAGATTTCGCTCAGGCCGGCACTTGAACCACCGACAAAGATCGCATACAGCAAAAACTGGCCCAGCTCGCCGCCGCTCATGCGTCCGGCAATAACGTCCTGCGCGCCGATCCAGAGCACAAATACGATCCCGCCAAAAACCACCAGAATGGCAAACACGGTCAGCAGTGCCCGTGTTCGAATACGCTGCCGGGCGGTCTGAAAAGCCTCTTCCACAGAGGCACCGAAACGCTCTGCCTGCAGTGACTCCAGGGTGAAGGCCTGGATAATCTGAATTGCGCCAAGTACCTCACCGGCGACCGCACTGGTAGTGGCGATGCGATCCTGACTGGCGCGGGACAGGCGGCGTACCCGGCGGCCCACCAGAATAATCGGCAGAACGCCCAACGGTATCAACAGAATAATAATCGCAGTCAAACGGGGGCTGGTGACAGCCAGCATCAGCAGCGCACCAAGCAGTGTGATCAGACTGCGCAGGGCGACCGACAAGCTGCTGCCGACGACGGACTGGATCAGTGTGGTGTCGGTGGTCAGACGCGATAATACTTCGCCACTGCGCGTGACTTCGAAAAAGGTCGGACCGAGGCTCAGGATATGCCGGAAAACGGCAGTCCGGATATCCGCTACCACCCGTTCACCGAGCCAGGACACCAGATAAAAACGCAGCGCCGAGAACAGTGCCAGCAAGCTGGCCAGGGCAAACAGCGCCAGAAAGTAACGGTCGATCGAATCGGTACCCTGGGCGGCGATACCGGAATCGATGACAAAGCGCACTGCAACCGGCATGGTCAGGGTTACGGCAGCCGCCAGTAACAGCGCTGCCAGCGCCAGCAGAATCTGGCGAGTGTAGGGTTTTAGAAACGGCAATAAGCTGCGCAGTGGCCGCAAAGGGAGTACGCGTTTAGGTTGCAGGTCCGGGCCTGCAGAGGCGTTGTCTGTCATGCTGATGCTGTTTTGGCGCAGGGTTAGGGTGTTGCAGTTGCAGGTGTGTGCCGCGCTGCCCCGCGATGGGCGCGGATAAATCGATGCACAAAGTGCAATTTATCGACCACCGCCGGTGAGACGACAAACGGATACAGATCCGGCTGTCCCATACTGCGATTGAGACTGTTGACAGCGAAGGTCAGCGGCAGCCAGGCATCAATCAGGGTGTCGAAGTCATCTTGGACATAAGGGTCGAAATCGGCGCTGGCGGCCAGCATGTCAGTGTCACCGACTTTGGGACGTATCCGTAACCCGTAGGCATAGGCGGTTTCCAGCGTGTCGACAATATGCAGATAATGGGCCCAGGTTTCGGCCCAGTCCTCCCACGGGTGGCTGCTGGCGTAGGCGCTGATAAACTGCTCGGCCCAGTCGCTTTGCGGGCCATCGCTGTAATGGGCGTCCAGCGCTTCGCCGTAGTCCTGTCGCTCATCGCCGAAGAGCGCCCGATAAGGTTCCAGCCAGTCACTGCGGTGCAGCAGATGTTCCCAGTAATAATGGCCGACTTCATGACGCAGATGTCCGAGCAGCGTGCGATAAGGCTCGGCCATGTTCTGGCGCTGGCGTTCGCGTTCAGCATCGTCCGCTTCGGCAATATTAATGGTGATTACACCCTGGGCATGACCGGTAATGACCTGGGCGGTTTCGCGAAAAGGCGTGGCCAGTTCAGCGAGAAAATCAAACGCCAGACCATGTTCGGGTGCTTCGGTTTTATTGCTCAGCGGCAGACGCAGGCGCAGCAAGGTGTAGACCAGCCGATGCTTGGCGGTTTCCAGACTCCGCCACTGGGCAAGATGATCCGGGTTGTCGAGATCCGGGATCGTGCGGTTAAGCTGGCAGGCACGGCAGAGAGTATCCTCACTGGTGCTGTCCAGCAGCCAGTTGCAGGCGTCGTGAGCGGCGTTGGCGCAGTAGCGATAGTGCTGTTGCGGTTGGGTCAGGGTGGCCCAGTCGTCGCTGTCGTTTTTTTGCAGGGTGAGCAGGGTGTTGTCCTCGCACAGATAACCCAGCGCGTAACCGCACTGTTCGCAATGCGTGTTCTCGAAATACAGCTGCTGGCCGCAGTGCTGGCATTCGAATAATTTCATGGGACCTCATTTTTTGAGCCGTTGGGCGATCGGTATGGTTAAGAGACAGCGGGATTGCCGGTATCAGGCAATATCAACGTGCGAATATTACCGCTATTTTCGCAGCATAACGGGTAGATTTTTGAGTAAAGGCGCTCTTAATAGCTGATGCCGCACAATTGCCGCTGGATTGTGCGCATAAAGTGCATCAACGCGGAATCATTTTGCGTTAAAATGCGCAGCCGCATGGTGCAGCGATGCCCGCTATTGGGGCGTTTGCGGTTAAAGAGGTCAGGCTGAGCTGATCCCCGAACTGGCCCCTGCTGAAGTCAGGTTGAAGTCAATAGGCGGGCTGCAAAGGTAGCCAATTGTGCAGAAAGCGCTCCAGCCAGGCCCCCAGTTCGGCATCGAATTGCTGGTGTCCCTGCCGGTGCAACTCGGCCTGTTGCGCGCCTTGCAGACTGAGTCGCTCGGCTCCATTCAGCAACCAGCGTTCAATGATATCGAGCGTGACTTCGGGATGAAACTGGATGCCGTATACCCGGTCACCATAGCGGTAAGCCTGGTTCTCGAAGGTATCGCCACGGGCTAGCAGCGCTGCACTGGCCGGAACCTGAAAACCTTCCCGGTGCCAGTGGTAGACATGCAGTGCGTTCTGGAACAAGCCCTGTCCTGCCGGCGTCGGTGCGACCGGGTAATAGCCGATTTCGGCGCGTCCTTCGGGATGGGGATCAACCCTGGCACCGAGCACGCGCGCCATCATCTGGGCACCCAGACAAATACCCAGATAGGGTAGTTCGGCCTTTAATACCAGGGGCAACCAGTCCAGTTCGGCCCGGATGCCGGGCAGATGTTCGTCATTGGCGCTCATCGGGCCGCCGAACATGACAACACCCGTGTAATCGCTGAGATTCTGGGGCAGGGTATGGCCTATCATCGGGCAACGCACATCGAGGTTGAAACCGTGTGCCTGCAGGCGCTCGCCGACGCGGCCAGTAGACGAGTTTTCCTGATGAACCACCATTAGAAATGTGTTATTGATACTTTGCATATTAAGTAATCCGGTTAATCGGACTCCGTCCGAAAAATTCTTGTACAACCGCTAACGGAGATATTATCTATGAATAAAATCGATTTAAGCAACAAACGTGCCGTTGTTACGGGTGCTGCCCAGGGCATCGGCCTGGCTATAGTACAACGGCTGCTGGATTCCGGTGCAGCGGTCAGTTTATGGGATCGTGATGCCGATCTGTTAGGCCAGGTTTGCAGTCAGCTGGAAGGGAAAGTCGATTCTCAGGTGCTTGATATCACGGTGCCCGAGGCGGTGGCCGAAGCAGCCAGTGCTACCCAGGCTGCGCTGGGCGGCATCGATATTCTGGTGAATAATGCCGGTATCGCCGGGGCCAGCAAGAAAACCTGGGAATACGATCTGGCCGAATGGCAGGCGGTGATTGACCTGGATCTGACCGCTGTATTTTTATGCTGCCGCGCTGTTGCGCCCTTGATGATAGCGCAAAACTATGGCCGGATTGTCAACATCGCCTCTATTGCCGGCAAGGAAGGCAATCCCAATGCCTCTGCGTACAGCGCTGCCAAAGCCGGTGTGATCGGTTTGACCAAATCACTCGGCAAGGAACTGGCGGACTATGATATCGCGGTCAATTGCATTACGCCGGCTGCAGCCAAAACGCGGATTTTCGATCAGATCAGCCAGGAGCATATTGACTATATGCTGAGCAAAATACCGCGTGGACGGTTTCTCAAAGTCGAGGAAATTGCTGCTATGGTGGCCTGGCTGGTGTCAGCGGAAAACTCTTTCACGACTGCCGGTGTGTTCGATATCAGCGGCGGTCGCGCTACGTATTAGGCCGAGGTGGTTTGTGGTTCGGGTACAGGGAGCAGCTCGCCCGGACCACCAAAAAATAAAATTCAAAAAATTACACACAATACGCCTATCCCGATGTTCTGTTGCTGGGGTAAACAGGCCAGAGGCAGGATTTCTTAGCTAATCATTTATTCAGGAGTATCCCATGCCAAAATTTGCCGCCAATCTGTCGATGCTGTTCAATGAAATGCCTTTTATGGAGCGCTTTGCCGCTGCGGCAAAAGCAGGCTTTAAAGGCGTCGAGTATCTGTTTCCGTATGCGTATCCAGCTGAACAACTGGCCGAACAACTCGCGCAACAAGGCTTGCAACAAGTGTTGTTCAATGGCCCACCGGGCGACTGGGAGGCCGGCGAGCGCGGATTGGCTGCGGTGCCGGGACGGGAGCAGGAGTTTCAGGAAAACTTTGGCAAAGCCATTGAGTACGCCAAGGTGTTGAACTGTCCGCGTATTCACGTCATGGCCGGGATCGTGGCGGAGGGGACCGATATCGAGGAAGCTTTCGATACGTACCTCACTAATCTGGGTTTTGCCGCCGAGCAGTGTGCGGCAGCGGGGCTGGATGCGCTGATCGAACCCATCAACAGCCGTGATATACCGGGGTTTTATCTCAACAACAGCACCATGGCGACGGCGATTATTGACGAGTTGCAACAGCCGAATCTGAAGCTGCAGCTGGATCTTTATCATTGCCAGATCATGGAAGGCGACCTGGCCATGCATTTGCGGAATTTAAAAAACTACGTCGGACATATTCAGATCGCTGGCGTGCCCGAGCGGCACGAACCCGATATCGGCGAAATCAATTATCCGTATCTGTTTAAACTCATTGACGAGCTTGCCTACGATGTCTGGATTGGCTGCGAATACCGGCCGCGCGGTGATACGGTGGCGGGTTTGAGCTGGTTTGAGGGCTGGCGCTAGCGCCCGTGTTCAGAACCGGGTTTAAAAAACTGTCAAAGCTTTTATTAAATTAATAATGCAAACCCTGCAGGAGGGGTAAATTCATGCGAATTATCATAACCGGTGGTGGCGGGTTTATTGGCAAAAAACTCGCGCTGGAACTGCTGCGACTCGGTTCGATAACGGATGCCGACGGCAATCCGCAAAATATTCGGGAAATCGTGCTGGCGGATATCATGCAGCCGGAAGGGCTGCCGGATGATCGCCGTTTGACAATCCGGGTCGGCGATTTCAGCGGCCTGCACGCCATTCAGGATCTGCTGCGCGGCGGCGCGGATCTGGTATTCCACCTGGCTGCGGTGGTCAGTGGTGGTGCCGAGGAAGACTTCGAGCTGGGCATGAATGTCAATCTGCACGGTTCCCTGCATTTGCTGGAAGCTTTGCGCGCCCAGCAGAGTGCAACCGGTCGCTGTGCCCGGCTGGTATTCGCCAGTTCGGTGGCGGTGTACGGCGGTGATCTGCCGGACGTAATCAGTGATGATTTAATCCTGAATCCGCAAACCTCTTATGGGGTGCAGAAAGCAGCGACCGAATTGCTGATCAACGATTACAGCCGGCGCGGATTTATCGATGGTCGGGCGCTGCGACTGCCGACCATTGTGGTGCGACCGGGCAAACCCAATAAAGCGCTGTCCAGTTTCTGCAGCTCGATTGTGCGCGAGCCGCTGCAAGGTCAGGACTACGTTTGTCCGGT
This sequence comes from Gammaproteobacteria bacterium, assembly GCA_041396125.1. Taxonomy (GTDB): domain Bacteria; phylum Pseudomonadota; class Gammaproteobacteria; order Competibacterales; family Competibacteraceae; genus JAWKZG01. The sequence goes on from JAWKZG010000026.1 coordinate 30,210, forward strand.
CAATGAATCGACCGCCATGTGGGTGATGTCGCCACGGCGGGTGGTAGAGGCGTTTATTCATGCCGCCGAGTTACCGGCTGCAGATTGGGGTTCAAGCCGGTCGGTCGCCTTGCCGGGGATCACGATCACGGTGCGCGAGATTCTGCAGACTCTGCGCGATATCGGGGGCGAGAATGTCGTCCGGCGGATTCGTTTTGAGGCTGACCCCAAGGTGGAAAAAGTGGTTTACGGCTGGGCGCAGAAGTTTCAGCCGGCGCGAGGTCTGGCGCTGGGCTTTCAGCCGGATCGGGATCTGCGCGATATTGTGCAGGCGTTTATAGAGGATGAACTGGGCGGTGATTTCGTATCTTGATGTTCGGAGCGTTATTTCATGACAACCGCCTTGGCCTTACGGATTAATGAGCGACTGTTTTACGGCTGGCTGATGCTGGGTGTGGGAGGCCTGGGTATTTTTGCCAGCGGTCCCGCCCAGTCTTTTATTTTCAGTGTTTATCTGACCCCGTTGAGTGAAGGTCTGCAGCTCAGCCATACCTCGGTATCGTCCGCCTACGCCTTTGCCACCCTGCTGGCAGCGTTTGGCCTGCCGTATACTGGCCGGTTGATCGACCGCCTGGGGGCGCGCAAAGTGATGCTGGGAATCAGTTTTCTGTTCGGGCTGGCAGCGATTGCATTCAGCACCGTGCAGAATCTGGTGATGCTGTCTTTGGGGTTTATGCTGTTGCGTTTCCTCGGGCAGGGTTCCCTGATGCTGAGCTGCAATAACCTGGTGTCGCAATGGTTCAGCCGCCAGCGCGGTTTTGCCTTGAGCCTGATGGGCCTGGGGTTTTCACTCAGTATCGCGGTATATCCGCCTCTGGCGAACTGGCTGATCGAGCTGGTCGGGTGGCGCGAAAGCTGGATCTGGCTGGGGCTGCTGACCTGGCTGCTGTTACTGCCGCCGATACTGGCTTTTGTGCACAGCAAACCCGAATCGCTTGGTTTGCAGCCGGACGGCAAGCAGACGGATGTGGTGTTGAGCGAGCAACAGCGGCTGATGTCCGATGTCAATGTCGGACTGACCCTGCAGCAGGCATTGCGCACCTCGGCATTCTGGGTGCTGGCAGGGGGAATGGGTACGCTCTCCATGCTGATCACCGCGCTGTTTTTCTACCAGGTGCCGATTTTTGTGAACCACGGTCTGGATAAACAGGCCGCTGCCAATCTGTTTTCGATCACCGCACTCAGTATGGTGATATTCATGCCCGTACACGGGCGTCTGCTGGATCGCTTGCCGACCCACTGGATGTTCGCCTGGGCTTTGCTGCTGACTGCGGCCTCGATGGTCAGTATTATTTTTGTCGACAGCATTGCCATGGCGATGGCCTATGGCGTGCTGTTCGGGATGAATAACGCCGCTTTGCATACGGTGATCAGCTACGTCTGGCCGCGTTATTTTGGTCGCAAGCACCTGGGCAGCATTCAGGGGGCGGCGCAAACCATCGGCGTGGTCGGGGCGTCCATCGGGCCGATTCCGTTTGGTATTGCGTTCGATCTGTTTGGCAGCTACAGCGGTGCGTTACTGATTTTTGCGCTGCAGCCCCTGCTATTGGCGGTGCTGGTACTGCTGGTGCGGGCACCGGATCTGGAAGCTGGCACAGCACAGGACTGAGTACCTGCTGTGAAAGGCTTAATCCGGGGCAGCGGTCGGCGATATATGAACACCTTTGCCGGCCGCTGGGCGGCTTCCCGCTATTCTCCATAATTTAATGTAAAACGCTGTACCTGATCGCCCGGTCGGCATAAAATAAGCCGTTTTATTTCCAGCTAAAGGGGTTCGGTCATGCGTATCGTTCAAGAAGCCCTCACCTTCGATGATGTCCTGTTACTGCCTGCGTATTCAGAAGTTTTGCCCAAGAGCGTCGATCTGCGAACCCAACTGACACGGACGATTCAGTTATCGATTCCGTTAATGTCAGCAGCAATGGATACCGTCACGGAAGCAAATCTGGCGATTGCCCTGGCACAGGAGGGCGGTATCGGGATAATTCACAAGAACATGAGTCCGGAGCTGCAGGCCGCAGAAGTGCTCCGGGTCAAGAAATTCGAAAGCGGCGTAATTAGTGATCCGATCACAGTGGGTGCACGCACCAGCATCCGTGAAGTCCTGGAACTGACCCGCAAGCACCGTATTTCAGGGGTGCCGGTAGTTAACGGGCAGGATCTGGTCGGTATTGTTACCAGCCGCGATCTGCGCTTCGAAACCAATCTGGATGCGCCCGTCAGCCAGATCATGACGCCGAAAGAGCGCCTGGTTACTGTGCGTGAAGGTGCCGAGCGCGACGAAGTTATTGCCTTGCTGCACAAGCACCGGATCGAAAAAGTGCTGGTGGTGAACGACAAGTTCCAGCTGCGCGGTATGATCACGGTCAAGGATATTCAAAAATCGCATGACAATCCCAATGCCTGCAAAGATGCCCGTGAGCGGCTGCGGGTCGGGGCAGCGGTAGGCACAGGCCCGGACAGCGAGGCGCGGGTTTCGGCACTGGTCGAGGCCGAAGTGGATGTGCTGGTGGTCGATACGGCGCATGGTCATTCGCGCGGGGTGCTGGATAAAGTGCGCTGGATCAAGCGCAATTATCCTGATGTGCAAATCATCGGCGGTAATATTGCCACCGCTCAGGCCGCGCTGGATCTGGTTGAAGCGGGTGCCGATGGCGTGAAAGTGGGGATCGGGCCGGGTTCGATCTGCACCACCCGCATCGTGGCCGGGGTCGGGGTGCCGCAGATCAGTGCGGTGGCCAATGTTGCCGAGGCTTTGCGTGCGACTGATGTGCCGCTGATTGCGGATGGCGGGGTACGTTTTTCCGGTGATATTGCCAAAGCTATCGTTGCGGGTGCCCATTCGGTCATGATTGGCAGCCTGTTTGCCGGCACCGAGGAAGCGCCGGGGCAGGTCGAACTGTATCAGGGCCGGTCGTATAAATCGTATCGCGGTATGGGTTCGGTCGGTGCAATGAGTTCTGTTTTTGGTTCCAGTGACCGCTATTTCCAGGAAGGCCGTGCGGCTGAAAAACTGGTGCCGGAAGGTATCGAAGGCCGGGTGCCCTACAAAGGCAGCGTACTGGCAATCCTGCACCAGTTGCTGGGTGGCCTGCGCTCCAGCATGGGCTATTGCGGTTGTCACAATATCGAGCAGATGCGCACCAAACCCGAGTTTACCCGCGTGACCAACGCCGGTATGCGCGAAAGCCATGTGCACGATGTCACCATTACCAAAGAAGCGCCTAATTACCGCGTCGATTAAGCGTCTGTTGTAAACGATCAGCCGGGCGACACTCTGTGTCCATCATGACTGGTAGGGTTTTGATGTGGCCAGGGTGCCGGCAAATGCCCGCCGATTTTCTGATTTTACAGTTATCTTTCAACGTTTATTTCTCTATTGGCCCGGGTGTGGACTGATCCCGCCTGTGCCCACTTCGGATACCAGCATGACCGATATTCACTCAGACCGGATTTTAATCCTCGATTTTGGTGCCCAGTACACGCAGTTGATCGCCCGCCGGGTGCGTGAATGCGGGGTGTATTGCGAAATTTATGCCTGGGATGTGGACGAGCAGGCGATTCGTGCTTTTGCACCCAAGGGGGTGATTTTGTCCGGCGGGCCGGAGTCTGTCACCGTGACAGAAGGGCCGCGCGCACCACAAGTAGTGTTCGAACTGGGCATCCCGGTGCTGGGGATTTGCTATGGCATGCAGGCCATGGCGGCGCAACTGGGGGGCCGGGTGGAAAGCGCCTCACAGCGTGAATTTGGCTATGCGCAGGTGCGGGCTCACGCCCATTCCCGGCTGCTGCGCGATATTGAAGACCACACCACCGCCGAGGGACATGCTTTGCTGGATGTCTGGATGAGTCACGGTGATCGTGTGGCCGAGCTGCCACCGGGGTTTGTGCGTAGTGCCAGCACGGCCTCGGCACCGCTGGCGGGGATGGCTGATCCGATACGGGATTATTACGGCGTGCAGTTTCATCCGGAAGTGACCCACACCCGCCAGGGCAAACGCATCCTGCGGCGCTTTGTGCTGGACATTTGTGGTTGCCGGGCGCTCTGGACAACCGGCAATATTCTCGATGAGAGCATTCATAAAATCCGCCGTCAGGTCGGCAAAGATAACGTGTTGCTGGCCTTGTCGGGCGGTGTCGATTCATCGGTCGTAGCGGCCCTGCTGCATAAAGCTATCGGTACTCAGCTGGTTTGTGTTTTTGTCGACACCGGATTACTGCGGCTGGGTGAAGGCGATCAGGTGATGACCACTTTTGCTGAACATCTGGGGGTGCGGGTGATTCGGGTCGACGCCGAGGCGCGCTATCTGGAGGCGCTGGCCGGAGTAGAGGACCCGGAAAAAAAGCGCAAGATCATCGGTGGCCTGTTTATCGATATTTTCGAGGAGGAAGCCGCCCGTCTGAGTGCTGTGCAATGGTTGGCGCAGGGCACTATTTATCCGGATGTGATCGAATCGGCCGGCAGTGCGACCGGCAAAGCGCATGTGATCAAATCGCACCATAATGTGGGTGGTTTGCCATCGTCTATGCGACTGCGCCTGATCGAACCGCTGCGAGAGTTGTTCAAAGATGAAGTCCGCCAGCTGGGGGTGGAACTTGGCCTGCCTTCCGAGATGGTGTATCGGCATCCTTTTCCGGGGCCGGGTCTGGGCGTACGTATTCTGGGTGAAGTGCGTAAAGAGCATGCTGATCTGTTGCGTCTGGCGGATCATATTTTCATCGAAGAGCTGCGCCGGCACGATCTATATGACAAGACCAGTCAGGCCTTTACCGTATTTCTACCGGTCAAGTCAGTCGGTGTGATGGGCGATGGCCGGCGCTATGATTATGTCGTTGCGCTGCGGGCGGTGGAAACCGTGGATTTTATGACCGCACGCTGGGCACATCTGCCGTATGATTTCCTTGATCTTGTTTCGCGTCGGATCATCAATGAGGTCGAGGGCATTTCGCGGGTCGTGTACGATGTTTCCGGCAAACCGCCAGCCACTATCGAATGGGAGTAATCAGCAATGTTGATTCGTTTTAAAGGTGAGAATACCGGCAGCTTTATCATGTTTGGTGATATAGCCAAACAACTGTTGCGAATGATGGGCACGTCGGGCAATGACGAAGGTGCCTTGCGTGAAGAAGATGTGCCGGCAGCTTTGGCCCAACTGGAAGCTGCGATCAAACCTTATCAGGAGGCACCAGCTGCAGATGACGAGGAACAAAGCGCTGGTGAGGCAGCCGGAGTAGGGCTGGCGACGCGGGCGGTGCCGCTGCTGGATTTGCTGCGTGAGGCCAAGCAGAAAGGCGGCTATGTAATGTGGCAGCCTGACAATTAACTGTCTTACGGTGCTTGCTACGCTATTTTTGTTGCCCTGGGCCTGGGCGGTAAGCCTGGACAAGAAGAGTCATGAGTAAGCGCAACGCTTTACTGGTGCTGCAGGATGCAGCGCCTTCCCGACTTACCAGACCAGGACTGGATGGCGCGTGCGCTAAGTCTGGCGCAGCGTGCCGCCGAACTGGGCGAAGTACCGGAAGGTGCGCCGCTGGTGCGTGGGCAAACCTGTCTGGCTGAAGGCTGGAATCAACCCATCAGTGCCCATGACCCTACCGCGCACGCCGAGATTATGGCGTTGCGGACTGCTGCCCGCCGCGCTGGCAATTACCGACTTCCTGGCAGCACTCTATATGTCACATTGGAACCGTGCGCGATGTGTGCCGGTGCCATCATCCAGGCCCGTGTGCAACGGATTGTGTACGGTGCTGGCGATTCGCGCAACGGTGCCTGCGGAACGGTATTCAATGTGCTGCAAAACCCTGCTTTGAACCATCGGGCCGAGATAACAGCAAGCATACTCGCAGACGAGTGTGCCGGTTTATTACGAGGTTTTTTTCGGGCGCGACGTTAAAAAAATTCCGTACCTGCCAGCCAAAACAGCGAGGTGTGTTGAGTTTTACCTGCGCAGCTCTGAAAATCTGACCTATACTAATTACGCTAAAACGTAAAAGTTATAATCCCAAAAAAAACAGCAGGAGGAATTTCATCATGCTCGAACCCGCACTCAAGCGGATGGCATCAACCCGTGCGCTTAAAGTCGGCCATTTTCTGGTCGAATTCGCGACTCCCGGCATCGGCCATATTCTCAAAAGTGCAGGCTGTGAATTTGTTGTGCTGGATACCGAGCACAGCGGTTTCAGCTTTGAGACGGTGCGCAGCACAGTGCAGTACTGCAAAGCGGCTGATCTGCCCATCATCGTGCGGGTGCCCTCGAAGGAATACCATCATATTGCCCGCGCTGTCGATATGGGTGCCGAGGGGGTTATGTTGCCGATGGTGGGCTCTGCTGCAGAGGCCCAACAGATTTTGGATTGTCTGAAATACCCGCCGGTAGGTGGCCGGGGGGCGATATTCCAGTTCGCGCATGATGATTACCAGTCTGGCACTGCACTCGACAAGATCAAAGCGGCCAATGCACGGACGGCTTTATTCGTGCAGATTGAAACCGCTGAAGGCGTTGCCAATGCTGATGAAATCGCAGCAGTAGACGGCGTTGATGTGCTGTGGGTCGGACATTTTGATCTGAGCAATTCGCTCGGGATTCCGGGGCAGTTTGATCACCCGGAATTCATCAAGGCAACGGATGCAGTGATCAAAGCTGCCCGGAAACACGGCAAATCTGCTGGCCGCCTGATACCGACCGTCGAGCAAAGTATCGAGCTGTATAAATATGGCTTCGATTTCATCAGTTATTCTGGCGATGTGTGGGCGTTCCACGGCGCAATTCAGAATGCTGTCAATGATATTCGCGAGGGTTGCGCCAGTACTTCCAAGCAGCGTGCCAAGCCTACGGACAAAAAGAAAAGCGCCGAAAAGAAAAGCAGCAAAAAGAAATAGGAGGAGCGTATGTCCAGCAAATTTCGGGTTGCTTTGAGCAGCGATTTTATCAAACCGGATGGCTCACCTGCTTACCCGATGTTCGATCTGAGTCCTTTGCAAGACCCGGACATCGAGTATGCCTATCTCGATTGCAGCGGTGAAATCGATGCCACCGAGATCGCCGATTATGACGCTTTGATTTTACTGGCGCATAAATTTACAGCGGCCAGCGTACCGGAGAATGGCCGGCTGGCCGTTATCGCACGATTTGGCGTCGGTTACGATACGGTGGACGTGGCCAGCTGCAGCGATAACCATATTGCACTGGTGATTACTCCCGACGGGGTACGCCGCCCGGTGGCAGTGTCGGTCATGACCTTTATCCTGGCCTTGAGCGGTAAATTATTCGCCAAGGACCGGATGACCCGGCAAGGGCCGGAAGGTTGGGCCCGGCGCAGTGATTATATGGGCGTTGGTCTGGTCGGCAAGACTCTCGGAGTCTTGGGTATTGGCAATATCGGGGCCGAGATTTTTCGCCTTGCCAAGCCTTTCGACTTTAATTTTATTGCGCATGATCCCTACGCCGATCCGGACGTTGTCGCAGAGTTGGGAATCGAGCTGGTCAGCCTGGAAGAACTCTTCCAGCGGGTTGATTTTCTCAGTGTGAATTGCCCCCTGAACGAGCATACTCATCATATTGTTAACGCCCGGAATCTGGCGCTGATGAAGCCGAGTGCCTTTCTTATCAACACAGCTCGCGGTCCAGTAGTGGACGAAGCGGCGCTGTTCGAGGTGCTGCAGGCGGGAAAAATAGCCGGCGCGGGTCTGGATGTGTTCGAACAGGAACCTGCCAGCGCTGATAATCCTTTGTTCAAACTGGATAATGTTATCGTCGCACCACACGCTTTATGCTGGACCGACGAATGTTTTGCCGGTAATGGTGCGGCGGATGTCCGGGCTGTGCTGGATGTCATGCATGGTCGAACACCGACAGGTATCGTCAATAAAACAATACAGGATGATCCGGTCTGGCAGGCCAAACTGGCTGCATTCAAATCTCAGTTTGGAGGCTGACAGCCTTCGAAAACCCATAAATAACCCTGGAGGAGAATTATGCGCTTTACAACAACATTCAATACCCTGGCGCTAACGGTCGGGCTGGCACTGGCCAGTTCGGCTGCACTGGCCCAGAGTGCTGCCGAGCAGGCCGTAGAGGCGGCCAAGCAGTATTCTGGTACAACAATCACAGTGGTTTGGGAAGCTGGTTTGCAGGCGCTTGACCCACTGAATTTTTCCGGCCCGAAATGGAAAGAACTGACGGGCATTGACGTCAAGATCATTGAAGTCCCCACCGCCGAGATGTTCACCAAGATATTGCAGGAGCACCGTGCTGGCACAGGCGCTTACGATGCCCTGAATGTCATCCCTTCATGGATGCCGGATCTGGCCATTGCGGGCGCACTGGAGCCGCTCGATGCCTACGTGGATAAATACGGTTATCGCGACGAGTTGCAGGAAATTGCGCCGGTCTACCGTGATAATCAAATGACCTATGACGGCAAGATTTATGGCTTTCCGGACGACGGTGATGTGTTCCTGTTCTATTACCGCAAAGATATTCTGGGCGATCCCGACACGCAAAAAGCATTCAAGGAAAAGCTGGGTTACGACTTGCCGGTGCCGCCTACGACCTGGCAGGAATTTGCCGATGTCGGGCAGTTCATCTCGGATCATTACCAGAACAAACCTTACGGTGCAGCGTTTTTCCGCGATGCGCCTTATGCACAGTTTATGTTTCAGGAGCGCTTTCGGGTCGAGGGTGGCAAATTTTTTGACCCCGACACCATGCAGGCTACCGTCAATAGCGATATCGGCGTAAAAGTCCTGACTGAAATGCGGGCTGAAAATAAATTTATGCCGCCGGGTGTGGAAGCCTGGGGATTTGTTGAAAATCTGGCTGCTTTTCTGGCCGGCGACACCGCCATGACTATCTCCTGGCCGCCATACGGGCGTTGGGCTGCAGGTTATGGCACGGATGAACAGGCCCTGTCCTGGGTGCCGAAATCCACTATTGCCGGTAAAGTCGGTTATGCCTTGCCGCCGGGTGGGCATCCGGAACTCGCGGTCGGTTTCTCGCTTAGCGTGTCTGCCAGCAGCAAGAACAAAGAAGCGGCGTATTTGTTTATTCAGTGGCTGAACAGTAAGGATATCAGTTTGGAACGGGTGCAGTTGCCGTATGCCCTGCGCGACCCTTTCCGGGACTCGCATTTTGTCAGCCCGGAGTATCAGAGCCGCTGGCCGGAAGCGTCGGAATACCTTGATGCCTTGCAACAGGGCGCAGTTACCGGTCTGCTGGATTTATCATTACTGCAAACCGATCGTTACGAAGAAGCGCTGCGCCAGGGCATCAGCCGCCTGTGGGCGGGGGATGATCCGCAGGCTATTCTGGACGATGTCGCCGCAAGCTGGGATACCACCACCCAGAAAATCGGCGTCGATAGGCAACAAGCAGTATATCTGGACTGGGCTGGCAAGCCGAACGCTTACCCGCAGTAAACGCTAGTGGGTATTTTCTTTTCTGATGTCCCCCCTTTGTCAAACAAGGGGGGTGTATCCATATGACCTATGCTCATGCTGCCGGGCCGTTATCTGATCGCTTTTTCAAGTATTGGTTGATTGGCCCGGCGATCTTTCTGATTTTGCTGATTGGTCTGTTTCCACTTGTTTATACCCTGCTGGTCAGCTTCCAGAATATCAATCTGCTCGATCAGGACACCTCATTTCACGGTCTGCTTAACTACCAGCAATTGTTTAAAGATCGTCGGTTATGGGAATCGATGCTGCATACGCTGACTTTTTTAGTGATAGCCCTGCCGATTGAGCTGATTCTGGGTCTTTTGATGGCACAACTCTGTCTGGAACGCCTGCCGGGCAAGCAGATTTTTATCGCGCTGCTGGTCTTGCCGACCGTTATCTCGCCGATTGTAGCCGGGGCGACCTGGCGCCTGCTGTTCGATGTGCGGTTTGGGCCGATTAATCAAATACTCAGTTGGTTCGCCGGTGAGCCGGTCAATATTCTGTGGACGATTAAACCCGAGTTTGTCTATCCGGCGGTTTTGATCGCTGAGATCTGGCAGTGGACGCCGTTTATGTTCCTGCTATTACTGGCGGCGCTGTCAAATGTCGATAAATCGCAACTGGAAGCCGCCGAGATCGACGGGGCGTCGTACTGGCGCATTTTTTTCAAGATCGTCCTGCCTGCCATCAAACCCATCGTGTGGATCGCGTTGCTGATACGCGGACTGGATTTGTTCCGGTTGTTCGATGTGGTCTGGGCCTTGACCAAAGGCGGGCCGGGTACGCGTACTGAAACGATTTCGATCTATGCCTATATACAAGGGTTTCAGCAGTTTGAGACCAGTTATACGGCAGCAGTTGCTTTCATGGTGATCGTATTGTTATCGATCGTGGTCATTCTGGCGCTGCGGCGGATGGAGATTGCGCGATGAGGGCTATGGTGCGGATGCTGGCGCGTTATCTGGCTCTAATTGCGTTGACGATCATTTTTTTATTTCCGATTTACTGGCTGTTCGCCATCTCGTTCAAGACTCCGGAAGAGATTTTTGCCTCACCGCCGCAGTGGTTACCGGAGGCTATCCAGTTTGCCAACTATGCAGTGCTGTTTAAAGACGGTGATGCGATCACGGTCTGGAACAGTTTGATTGTCGCGTCGATCAGTACGGTGCTGGCGATGGTGCTGGGTACCTTATGTGCCTACAGCCTGGCTCGTTTTCGCACCGGTGGCGATAATCTGGCCATCTGGATTATCTCGCAACGCATGATTCCACCGATTGCGGTGGTCTTTCCGATTTTTCTGCTCTATGTCTGGTTCGGCTGGGTGGATACCTATCATGGTCTGATTCTGCTCTACACCGCGTTTAATCTGCCCTATGTGATCTGGATGATGCGAGGTTATATCGAGGATATTCCCCTTGAACTGGAAGAAAGCGCACTGGTTGACGGCTGCACGCAGTGGGAGGTGGTGCGCAAGGTGGTGTTCCCGATGGCCCGTTCCGGCCTGTTTGCAACGGCGGTGTTTACGTTTGTATTCGCCTGGAATGATTTCATTTTTGCGCTGGTGTTGACCCGAACGGAAGTCACCACGTTTCCGGTGCAGGTCACACATTATTTCGGTGGACAGTCAAATTTCTGGGCCAAGATCGCAGCGATGAGTGTGCTCGGTACAGTGCCGATTTTTATCGCGGTGGCCATGTTGCAGCGTTATCTGGTGCGCGGTATTTCGATGGGCGCGGTCAAGGGGTAGAGCGTAAGGTTAACAATGGCACGATTAAAAATAAGCGGATTACACAAATACTACGGTTCCATGCATGCCTTGCGCGGGATTGATCTGGATATTCCGGAAGGCGAGTTTACCGTTTTTGTCGGCCCTTCGGGCTGTGGTAAATCAACCCTGCTGCGTACTATCGCGGGCCTGGAAGACGTTAATAAAGGCCAGATCGAAATCGATGATCAGGTGGTTAATACCATGCGCCCGCGTGATCGCAACGTCGCGATGGTCTTTCAGAACTATGCGCTCTATCCCTATATGAACGTGTTTGAAAACATCGCGTTCGGGTTGCGGGCGCGTAAATTTGCCGAGGTGGAAATTCAAAAACGGGTCAGCGAAGCTGCCAGCATGCTGGGTATCGAAGCGCTGCTCGAACGTTTACCCAAACAACTGTCGGGCGGACAGCGGCAGCGTGTCGCGATTGGCCGGGCGGTGGTGCGCGATGCCCGCTTGTACTTGTTCGACGAGCCGCTGAGCAATCTGGATGCCCAGTTGCGGGAAGAAATGCGCAGCGAAATCAAACGTCTGCATCAGGGTATTGGCAAAACCATGATCTATGTCACGCACGATCAGATCGAGGCGATGACCCTGGCTGATCGGATCGTATTACTGAAAGACGGCCAGATTGAGCAGATCGGGGCACCGCTGGAGCTGTTCGAACGACCTGCGACCCGGTTTGTGGCCAGCTTTCTGGGTTCTCCATCAATCAATTTTATTCCGGTGACGGTGGTGCGGGAGGAGGGTGGAACGCTGGCTGTCCGCTTTGCCGACAATACCCGCTTAGCACTGCCACCGCAGCGGCAGCCGGCGCTGGCCGACTGGTGCGACCGCGAACTGTTGCTCGGGGTGCGTGCTGAGCATCTGCGACGGGCTCGCGATGATGACGCTGCACCGGCACAGCTGGCGGTGACTTTCGAACTGATCCAGCCTACCGGCACCCGCAGTTATGGCACGTTTCGGCTGGCCGGAACGCCAATGGTGGCCGAGTTGCAGGCGCATGATGTGCAGCATACCGGCGAGCAGCTGCAGCTCAGCGTTGATATGAACCGGACGATTCTGATCGATCCGCAGACTGATAAGGTTATTTAAGAGGAGGGTTTTTCATGTCGGTTTCCCCATCATCTGCCATCAAATATTTTGGCACTGAAAGTCCTCCAGTGGCCACGCAACGTCTGCAGGCCGGTTTGTTGAGCGCCGAACTGGATGCCGGCAATCTGCGCTATATCCGCTACGGCGGGGTAGAGGTAATGCGGGCTATTTCCTATGTGGTGCGCGACAGTATCTGGGGGACGTATAACCCGACGGTGCAAAATCTGACTGTGCAACAGGACGAGACGCAGTTTCAGGTGTCCTATCATGCGATCTGCCAGGATGACAAGCAGGAAATTCACTACGATGCCCGTATTACCGGTCATGCCGATGGTACTTTGCAGTTCGAGGCGAGCAACGATGCCAAGACCGATTTCTGGACTCGCCGGGTCGGTTTTGTGGTGCTGCACGCACTGGATGGTGTGGCCGGGTGCCCGGTCGAAGTTCTGCATACCGATGGCAGCAGCGAAAAATCAGTGTTTCCCGAATTGGTCGAACCCTGGCAGCCGTTTTTTGATATCCGGGCGCTGACCCACGAACCTGTGCCCGGTCTGCGAGTAGCCTGCACCATGGAAGGCGATACGTTCGAGATGGAAGATCACCGTAACTGGACGGACGCCTCGTTTAAAACCTATGTCCGACCGCTGGCGGCACCAGCACCTTTTACAATCAAGGCGGGCGAGCGCATTGACCAATCGGTCAGCCTGAAAATCAGTGGTTCTGCGCCGACAGCGGCAAGCGAGACCGCAGGCCCGGTTACTATCATGTTGGGTGAAACATCCGGCGTAATGCCAAAGATCGGCCTCGGGGTGCATCCGCGCCGTGCCACCGCTGCGCTGGACGTGGCAGACTTGATCAAACAGGCTGGCCCGCAAGTCCTGATCTGCCATTTTGATCCCCGTGACGGGCATAATATCGACGATCTGCGTTGTTTCAAGAAACTGGGAGAGGCCAGCGAAGCTGATCTGGTGCTGGAACTGGTTGTTCCCTGCGAAAATGACTACCGTCAGGAACTGGCGGACATTGCCGATCAGGTTCGGCAGGCCGCTGTCAGCTTCAGCGCAATAACGGTTGCTCCGGGGGCGGATTTAATCGCTGGGGTGCCCTTTAGCGATTTCCCCAAAGTCCCCCCGTTGGGTGATCTATACCGGGCTGCTCGCGAGGTGTTTCCGGGCGTTACTATCGGCGGCGGCAGTTTTTCTTATTTCACCGAATGCAACCGTCGCCGGCCGCAAGCTGAAGATATTGATTACCTGTCGCATGTTACCTGCGCGATTGTGCATGCTGCCGATGATCGTTCGATCACCGAGACCTTGGAGGCTGTGCCTTATGTGATCGCCACTGCACGCTCATTCAGCGGTGGCAAACCGTATTGGGTCGGGCCGTCAGCGATTGCCTCCCGCCACAGTCCTTTTGGCGGGTCGCCGGCGCCGAACCCACACGGTGAACGTATCACCATGGTGCGGCTTGATCCCCGCCAGCGCGGCCTGCTGGGAGCTGCGTATTATATGGGTTATATCGCCCGTATGGCGGCAGGTGATTTGGCACAGGTCACGTTGTCAGCGCCGGTCGGTGAGTTTGGAATTGTTTACCGCAAAATGGATTGGGTTCAGCCCTGGTTTGATGATGCAAAGGCCCAGGTGTATCCGGCCTATCACGTTATCGCGGGTATGGCGGCGGCGGCGGGTGCTGATCGGATTACTGCAACATCCAGTGCTGAGCGCGATGTGCTGGCACTGGCATATCGTGCTGAGCAGACGCTTGTGCTATGGATTGTCAATCTTGGCTGCGAAACACGCCAGATCAATATCGAAAGTTTGCCCGGCGGTGATGCCAGTATCTGTACGCTGGATGCTGCCAGTTTCGAACAGTGTGTCAGTGTTGTCGAGGGTTTCGCGGCTACCCGTCGTACGCTCAGTGAACGCATGCTAAGTCTCGCGCCGTATGCCGTTGTGCGGATAGAGATCCGTTGACGGGGCCAGCGCGCCATGTGACAACCGACCTGCTAACGGCACAATTCCGCTTGGTACAACAGCCGAGTTAGGGTAATATTACGCTTCCCAAGCGGAGAGGTGCCAGAGTGGTCGAATGGGGCGGACTCGAAATCCGTTGACCTACTTCGTAGGTCCGTGGGTTCGAATCCCACCCTCTCCGCCAAAATTAATGATCTGGCTGCTTGTCCCACATCTTTTAGCGTTTCGCGCTAACACATCACTCCGGCTTTAAGCCCACAAATAAAACAAAAGCTGGAACAAGCCCGCAGATTGCCAGCGATGGCTTGCTCTTGTTTTCTCTTGTTTTCTCTGATATATAAAGAATTGTGTTCGGCACTGTTGCGGATTCTTGCCTGTGCTATGGTAGTAAATAGCTTGGCGGGAAAGATGGATCCATTTTGGTTAATCTACGTGTTTTTTGAACGTGGCAACCCGTCAAACAGTATTGTGATTTAAAGCGGGGTTAGCCTGATAGTGAAATACCTACTACTATTTTTCGATAGTGCAGGTAATGTTACAAATGGCGGCTACTGTAAATAAGTTTATTGTACATTAGTGTAACTGTATGCCGTGTTGAGCTGGATCAATAGGGGGAAGCCGGTGAGTCGTTATTCTGGTTTGCTGTTATCAAATGTTCACTCAAGTGTCACCATGCATATGCCGATCTTGGTTGGTAGTGAGGCCAGCATAAACCACGCTAAGAGAGCTTGGACGAACCGCCATGGCTATCCCAGAAGTCCCACTCTCCCCGCTACTGACTCATGCCTGCTTGCTAAGTCGGTATACCGCCTCAAGTTGACAATTTTTGACTTAAAGAGCGGCTTTTTTCTGATAGAAATTAAAGCTGCTTCCTACATTCCAACTTTATTGATAATAAAAGACCAATAATGTCTCAACGAATATTTTTTATTTTTTCAGTGGTGTTTTTTTATCTGTTTGGTGCAGCTAGTCTTGCTGCCCCTGTGCCGACAGCAACGCCCACATTACCCGAGTCCGCTTTTATCGGTGAGGGCTTTAATTTCACAGTCCCGTTTGATAACAATGGTGATCAGGTTGGTTACGGGCCATTTATTGATTTAATTCTTCCCGCTAATGGGGCAGACGGGAGTGATCCTGATGACCTCGACGGTTGTACTTTTACAGATGCCCGCTACATTGGCATTCCGATTACCCGAGAAGAGTTCACCTTTCCAGCGACCGACGAAGGATTTGGCATTGGTAATATTGCTCATCCCTATGCCGTCGATAGCTCAGGTGATCCCGTCATCGTATCCGGAACACCCGGCGATCAACTGAGTAGTACTGTTGCTGCCGTTTGGCTCGTTCACAGTGGACCAGCCACCGGCACCAGTGAGATATCGGTGTCAGCTGCAGCAATCTTGCTAATCTAAATGAACCGCTGTTGTTTCCAGGCTCGTGGCGGTTTTCGTTTTGGTGCAGATCCGCTGGACAACCCTGCTGTTGATCCATCGATTGTGGGTGCTTTTGCCACTGATACGATAAATCCTACCTTGATTGCCCTGGAAAAAACCTATCTCGGCCCCGAGGACGAAACAGCCACCGGGCCGAGCTATCCGCGCTGCTACCAGATTGATGTATTCATTGCTCCCGATCAGACAGTTGATGATTTGATCATTAGCGATGAGCTGGCCAACGAGATCCAGTTTTTGCGGGTGATCGATTCCGGCAATCTGGCGGGTTCCGCCTGTGCCGGTGCCACTCCGACCACAGAACCGTATACAGCAACAACCCCCTCGACTATTACCCCCGGCGGATTGCTGGAAATCGATGTGGGTGATATTACCGCTGATGCTGATCCTGATAGCGCCGATGCCACACTGTTGTTCCGAATTCTTCGTGCCTAAGCAAGATAATAGCCTCGGCGAAGTGCTTTCCACCGATAGCGGCGACGACAAGATATCGCCCAACCAGGCTTATGCCGAAGGCTCCTGGGATCCGATCGACGCGGACGACTCTGAAGAAATCGCACGAGCTGAAATCACCGATCTGGGTGATGTCGGAACCCCGGAACATGAGCTGGAAGATCAGGCTATTGCCATTCAGAAGAGCGTTGGCGTAGTCGGTGGTGGCGAGCCGCGGCCCGGTGCCATCCTGCAATACACCCTGACGTTTCAGGTATCAGATTATTTTGCATTCGACGATGTGTTCATCAGTGATGTGTTGTCGGATGGTCAGCGCTTGTGCGCCAATACGGCCTTATCTGTCAATGTGGTCGCGTGTAGCGATGGTTCCATACCCGATTTTACACCGACCTTGATTTATACCGAAGCGGGCAACACATTGCCTGCCGCTCCAATTACCCCTGCAAACCTGAGTATCAGCGGCTGTTTTACTGGTGGTATCCCCGGTCCCGGCAGCTGCACCGACCCCACGTTGAACAGCACCAGTACCCCGCCGGATGACGGCTCGACTGTGCTGGTATTCGATATTTCCAGCGAGCTTTTAAACCGGGGCGCTGTTGACGAAATTATGCTGGGCGGTTGTGTTGGTGGTGGCGCCAATGCAGACTGCATTGGTTACGATGTGTCGAGAATGGTCCGACCACCGGCACGCTGGTGTTTTACGCGCAGGTGCAGGAAGAATTCAGTGACAATCCGCCAGGTGACAACACTTTCCGATTTGTCGGTCGACCAGGGCGATATACTGATTAATGACGCCGACATCGATGGTCGGGTGCTGAATACCAGCACACGGCCTCAGGCTTGCCCTCCCGCCTCCATTGAAAACATCAATGGTGACTGTCGCGAGGCCGATGATACGAGCACCCGGGTGGCGCTGAGTTTTGGCGATCTGAACAAACTGATTTTTGCTATCGATGGCACTCTCGCGCCCGATCCTGATAGCGGCTTTTCTGATGATCCGAACAGTCCCAACGATGGTCCGCAGTTACTGCCCGATGACGTCGTAACGTATCAGATCAGTTACACCTTGCCATTTACTGACTTCGAGGGCTTGCGCCTGATCGACTACCTGCCGTTGCCGGTCTTGGATGCAACCGAGTTGGGTTTCGACGTCAATAATCCGCGCTGCAGTGATTATGCTGATCCACTTGCTGCCGGTGTCACCTGTTTCAAGACAGTCGCTTTAGGCGGTGAGAGCACGACGGATACCTTTCTGGATTGTGCAACATCCGGCGCTCGGGTCACACCTTATGATCTGACGACTGATTTCAGCTTTAGCACTGACAGTGCTAGCAATTCTGCTATTTTCAATTTCGGCGAGTTTGATGACACGGCGAGCCTGGAAAACGCAAATCGTTCTCTTGTTGTCCGGTGACCGCCAGTGACGATCCTTTTGCAGATGGTTTGTTCCTGACCAATCAGCTGAGAGTGGAAAAACTCCACCAACGGTGGCGATCAGGTTGTTGATAATATTGTTCAGATCCGGCTGCGTGAACCCTTACTGCTACTCACCAAAGGCATTTCCGCCAGCGACAACCCGACCGCCGATGCCACCATCAGTCCTTCGCCCGCCACCCTGCCGGTTGACGGCGATATTTCGGCTGCTGATGGCGGGGACACGATCACTTACACAGTTACCGTTGAGAATATCGGCGGTGCCCCCGCTTACGATGTGGTGATCACGGATCCCGCTGTTACCGAATTAAGTGCTTGTAGCATCGTCTCGGTTGCCGATGGCAACGGTACGCCAATCCCTTATCGTGATCCGGCCGATGTGAACGCTCCAGCCTCTCCCGGCTTGCCTATTCCCACAGATTTAAGCAACGGTATCAAACTGGATATACCTCTGGCTGGCAACGACGACGACCCGGCTGATGGCGGCGCGCCTTATGTCGAAGATACTGCCATCGTCACTTATAATTGCACCCTGGCCGTCGCGGTAGAACCTACGCAGCAGATCGATAACACGGCCTCAGTGACGTGGGCATCCCAGGATGGTGCCACCAATTTTCCACTCACTACCGACAGCGCAACGGTAACTATTGTCTCCCCGACTATCGACAAAACCGTAACCGCAATCACGCCGGGCTATGCAGGCGATCTGACTGAAGCCCAAATTGGTGAAGTCATTACCTATCAGGTCCTTGTCTCTGTATCTGAAGGTACTTCTCAGAATGTAAGCTTTACCGATCTGCTCGATAACGGTCTGGCTTTCACGGATGTTGTTTCGATCACGCCGTCATCGGGTGATGTCACTACTGATGTCGCCGGTGGTTTTGCGGGCGTGCTGGCCAGCGCGGTTTTTGCCAACCAGGGTGGAGGCACACACCAACTTGATCGCACTCTGACACTGGATTTTGGCACAGTTACCAATGCCAATACCGACGATGCCACAGCCGAAGCTATTACGATTGTTTACCGCGCCCGCGTTCTTAACTGGACCAACAATAATCGCGGCAACAGCCGTAACAACAGTGCTACCTGGAGCTGGGGCAATCCAAATGGTGGTGACCCACTCAGCGTGTCCGACAGCGCGCCGAACGTAACCATCATTGAACCGGAACTGCAGGTCGTCAAAACACTCAGCGCAGCCACTGCTGATGCCGGTGACACGATCACCGTAACGCTCGATATCAGCCATACCGGTAGTTCCAACGGCGATGCGTTCGATGTAACGCTGGAAGATGTGTTGCCCGCTGGCTTAACGTTCGCCGGTGGTTTCAGCACGAGCGGCCTTGCACCCGATACAGGCCCTGCCCACGCAGGTGGTACGGTGACAGCCAGCTGGAACAGTATCCCAGATGGGAGCACCGCCCAGGTAAGCTTCAATGTGACTGTAGACGGCACGATTGCACCCGAGGAAACCATCCAGAATAGCGCCACAATCGAGTGGGAAAGTCTGCAGACTGCTGATCAGGGCGCATTGCCTCCATCGCCTAATAATACGCTTGACGTAGAGCGCACTGGTGACCCGGCTGATACTGGCGGGGCTGCAAATGATTACACGAATACAGATTCGGACAGCCTGACTGTGTCCGCTGCGACTGTCAGTAAAACGCTTGATAGCATCGCCCCCGGTGGTTCCGCGCCCAATATTACTGCAGGCGATACGGTGACTTACCGGCTCACGGTCACTTTGCCTGAAGGTACTGCGTCCGGACTCACTCTGAGCGACGCTCTGCCAGCTGGTCTTGCTTTCCAGAATGCAGTGCTTGACACCACTGGATTTGCCGGTTCGGTGTCGCTGGCTTCTGCTGTGCCTTCCGGCACTGTCGCTGTAGGTCAGACTGTAGCTATCACCTTCGGTGCCAGCACTACGGTGACAGCCGATAATAACCCGGCCAATAACAGCTTCGCGGTTTTAGTGACTGCCCTGGTGGATGGTGCAGAAGCCGCTAACGATGGCTTGCCTGCTGTGCAGAACAAAACTAACGCGGTAACCCTCGATTACATAGGTAACAGCGGCACGATTCAGGACAGCGTCAGCGTCAATTTCACCGAGCCCGAGCTGGATTTAAGCAAGACCATGTCGCCTGATACGGGCCTGCAAGCCGGCGATACAGTAACCATTACGCTGGATCTGGAAAATACAGGGACAGGTGCAGCACATGATGTCGTGATCACCGATGTGCTCAATGATGACGGCTTGCTGTTCGATCTGAGCTCAGTGGCAGAAGGTACGACCGCTGCCGGTTATACCTATAACTTTGACGGTACTACAGTCACTTATACTGGCTCTGGCCCTCTGCTGGCAGGGGCCTCGATCCAGTTTACATTTACCGCCAATGTACTTGCTAACGCATTGACCGGCTCGACCTATACCAATACCGCGAGTGTTGCAGCGGATAGCCAGTCCGGTGTGGTCAGCGGTGAGCGTGCGGTCAGCGACACCGGCATGGATTCGGTCACTACTGCCTCTGCCACACAGGCCAAATCCATTATCGCAACCTCCGAGAGCTGGACATCGGATACTGGCACGGTAGTCGGTGCAATTGGTGAAGTGATCACCTATCGACTGGCAATAACGGTCCCGGAAGGACTGACCCAGGCTGATCCTGCCACACCGATCATCACTGATACTCTGCCGGCGGGATTCCAGTACCTCACTGGTACAGCAACTATTCGCGCAGTGGCTGACGTTGCTATCATTACGACTGGTGCGCTGCCGGTTATCGATTCTCCGATTACGCCTGATGTGAACGGCCAGACGCTGGAATTCGATCTGGGCAATATCCTGAACAGTGATAACGATGCCAATGATGAACAAATCATCATCGAATACGATGTACTGATACTCAATACCAGCAACAATAACCGCGATGACAGCAAAACCAATACGGGTACGTTTACCTACCTGAACCGTGCTGGTAATCCGCAAAGTATTACAGCCTCGCAAACCCTGCGCATCGGTGAGCCAAGCCTGGCGCTAACCAAAGATGCCACCCCGACATCTGTAACTGGTGGTACCACGGTTACGTTTACAGTCGTATTAAGCAATGAGACGCTCACGCGTACTACCCGGGCCTGGGAAATGCTGATCACGGATACACTGCCGGTTCGGTATGATCCGCCGCTGCTGGACAGCGCCACCCTTAGTCGGGGAGCAGTCGATCTTTCCGCTTGTGTCAATGTTGTCGGCCAGACCATCACCCTGGATACCGATGATGCCTGCCTGGCAGCTGCCGAACGTTATCTGGATCCAGGCGAGACGATCACTCTGGTTTATACGGCAGACGTTGTGCCCGATATCCTGTTCGAAGAGCAGGTCACCAATACGGCAGATGCACAAGCTACCAGCCTGCCTGGTGATAACGGTACCGGTGCAGCTACGCCGGGTGCACCCGATAGCGACACCGGCGAGCGTACGGGTTCAGGTAACACGAATACGTCCGGTCAGAATGTCAATGATCTGACAGTCATGGACAGTGCTACGGTGATCGCCAATCGGCCCACAGTCAGCAAGGTCGGCGATGCCAATCTGCAGATTGGCGAGACGAGCACGTTTACCGTCACGGTTTCCGTTCCACCTGGCAGTACGAATAGTTTTGTGCTGACCGATGATCTGCCTACAGGGTTGCGTTATACGGGTATAGCCACGATTACGCCGCCAGCGACCAATTTCACAGCCAGCAATACACCGACTGTACCAGCAGCCGATACTGACCCGCTGGTGTTTGACTTCGGTGATGTCTCTAATACCGCCGCTGTATCCCAGAATATTACGATCAGCTATGAAGTTCAGGTTGAAAATGTTCTTGCCAACCAGGATCTGACCAATCTGGAAAATAATGCACAACTCAGTTATCAGGGTATTGGTACTCCGATCAGCGACACAGCGACAATAACAGTCGTTGAACCCAATCTGGACATCTCTAAAACTATCACTGCAGGCGCTGCCAACAGCGATGCCGGTGATACGATTTCTTATCAGGTCGTTGTCAGTAATACCAACGCCAATGCCACGGCTTATCGCGTTGATTTGCGTGATGTACTACCAGCAACCCTGCTGGGTGCGCCGGATGGCACCGGGACTGCCCCGTTCTTCCTCAATATCACTGTCGATAATGATGGCGGTGCAGTGGTCAAGAATGCAGGCGGTGCACTGGTAGCCGCAGAAGCTCAGTTCACAACGACAACAGAGACCGATGACACGCTGACCTGGCCGTTGTTCGATCTGCCGCCCTCAAGCACGCTGACTATCACCTACGATGCGGTGGTGACAAACGATGCACCGGCTGGTGCCACACTTGTCAATAATGTTACGGCTACGTACCACAGTCTGGCCGACGGGGCAGCCGCCGGACGCGATGGCTCCAGCGCCGGTAGCGATGACGATAATGATGCCGACCTTGATAATTACAATGAATCAGACAGCGCCAGTCTTACCCTGAATGCTTCTATCAGTATCCAGAAAACGCTGAGTGCCGGTCAGCCGGATAGCAATTTTACTATTGGTGATGAGGTGCTTTATGACCTCCGGGTTGACCTGTCGGAAGGAGTAACAAGTGATGTAGTCATCGTTGATATTCTACCCACTGGCCTCAGTTTCATTGAACTGGTGACTATCGAGGCTGATCCGAATATCAGCTTTGACGGTCCTGGTACAGCACTGGAAGCCCCGCCGGGCCTGATTTCCATTGATCTGGGCACGGTCGATAACATCGCTGACAATAATAGCAGCAACGATTTTCTGATCGCCCGTATTCGTGCTCAGGTGCTTGATATCCCCGGTAACAGCCAGGGAACGACCCGAACCAACGGCGCCTCAGTGGCATCCGCGCTAAGTTCAGCAGGACCCGATACCCAAGATATCACCATCGTGGAGCCGAATCTGATCATCAGTAAAGTTCCTTCGGATACCACGCCAACATTAGGTGATGTGGTTACGTTTACCGTTACGGTACGTCACGATGCCAGCGGTGCCGATGCGTTCGACGTGATCCTGACCGATGCTATTCCGGCTGGACTCAGCTATGTGCCAGGTTCGACAACCGGCCAGGCCACCGTGAACGAAACCGATCCCAGCACACCGGTGTTCGATCTCGGTACGATCACGCTGGCTGAGATACAGAAAACCTTCAGTTTTCAGGCAACCGTTGATCTGGATGCCACAGTTGGCCAGGCCATCGACAATGTGATAGTGGGCAGTTACAGCACTCAACCCGGTGAACCGACCATTGAGCGAGATTACAGTGGTAATGGCACGGGTACTGTTACACCTGATGTTGACGCCTTTATCGATGCGGTCAAACTGTCCTGTTGAGTGATGATGTTAATAGCGACGGGATTGTTAATCCGGGCGATACACTGGAATACAGTGTGACGCTGGAAAATACCGGTGGGATCACGGCGACTAATGTGGTGTTCACCGATACGGTGCCGGCCAATACAACCTATGTAGGTGCGTCGCTGACCAGTAGTCAGGGCACGGTGGATGACAGCGCCGCGCCAGATCTGAGTGTCGATATTGGCACCATGAACGATACCGATACCGTGACGATCACGTTCCGTGTGACCGTTGATGGTGGCACGCCCGCCGGTACAGTGATCAGCAACCAGGGCAGCGTAGACTCGGATCAGACCGTACCGGAGCCGACCGATGCGGACGGTGAAGATGCCAATGGGGACCAACCGACCGATATTCCGGTGGGTGGACAGCCGGATCTGAACAACCCGCTGTACGCGGAGAAACGGGTCGAGCTGTGGATTGACGATGGCAACGGCGTGGTCAACCCCAACGATACCCTGCGCTACACACTGGTACTGAACAACCGCGGCAGCGAGACACTGACCGGGGCCAGCCTGACCGACACCATTCCGGCCGGCTTAACCTACGTTGCCGCCTCAGCGCTGGCGAGTCTGGGTACCCCGGTGGTGGCCGCGCCGTCATTGAGCTGGACGGGCATCAGCCTGCCGGCGGGTGGGTTTGCCACCCTGGTGTTTGATGTCACCGTCGATGCGCCGCTCTTTAACAGTGACGGCGATGCGGCCAACGAAACCTTCGTTAACCAGGGCGTGACGGACGCGGATCAGACCGAGCCGGGGATGACTGACGGCAACGGCGATCCGAGTGACGGCTTGCAGCCGACCGTGATTGACGCGACGACGGGTGCAGGTACCCCGGCGCTGGATGTTGAAAAACGCTGGAGCCTGGCGATTGACAACGATGGCGACGGCCTGGTTGATCCGGGCGATACCCTGGCCTATAGCATTACGGTGAGCAACACCGGCTCGGCGGCGGCGATGAATGCCCGCGTCAGCGATGCAGCACCGCCCGACACCACCCTGGTGGCGGGTTCCGTGAGCACCGACCGGGGTGTGGTAGTCAGTGAAACGCCGATCAGCGTCAACCTGGGTGATCTACCGCCCGGGGATGTAGCCATTATCCGCTTTGAGGTCACCGTAGACGGTGGTACAGCGGATGGCACCATCATTCCCAACCAGGCGACGGTCAGCGGCGATAACTTCGCTGACGAGCCGAGCGATGACAACGGCAATGATGATGATGGCAAGAACCCGACCCTGACGCCGGTGGATAGCGGGGGTGGTTCGGGTGCCGGTGATCCGGGTGGCTTGAGCAAAGCCTTGTTTGCCAGCTCCGAGGCCGACAGCGCGACAACGGACGTGCTGATCGGTGAGGTGGTCACCTTCCGGGTCAACGTTGAAGTCCCGGCGGGCACCTTACGCGAAGTATCGTTCAGCGACATCTTGCCGAGCGGACTGAGCTATCTGTCGGGTACGGCGCGCTTGAGTCGCACGTTTGATACGGGACTGAACGCGGCGAACGATCCGGGCGCGATTAACGCGGCGGGCAGTGACGTCTTTGTGAACCTGATGGATGGCAGTGAGTTTGTAGTCAATGGGCAGGCCCTGGAGGTGTATCTGGGTGATGTCATCAACTCTGACAACGATGCCAATGCTGAAGCGTACACGCTGGAATACCAGGCGCTGGTTGAGAACATTGCGGGCAATCAGGCGGGCAGTGCGCTCAGTAACAGCGCCAGTCTGAGCTATCTGACGGCGCTGAATCAGCCGGCCAGCCTCACGCCGGAGACGGTCACGCTGGAGGTGATTGAACCGGATGTGCAAGTGAGCAAAGCGGCGGATCCGGCACTGATGCTCAGCCTCGGCGGCACCATACAGTACACGGTAACGGTGACTAATCCTGCCGGTGCTACGGTAGGACCCGCCTACGATCTGTTAATCACCGACAATCTGCCTGCTGAGTTTACCAGTCTCACCGTAGATAGCATTACGCCCAGCGGCGGGGTGAGCGGTATTACCGACAATACCAGCGGCACCGCGCTGAGCATTGAAGTGACTACGTTCCCGCCGGATGGCAGTTTGGTCATTGTTTACAGTGCTACTGCTCCCGGTCCGGTTGCGGCCAGTACGGTTAACAATACGGCTGCTGTGGTGTGGACATCCTTGCCCGGAACGCAAGGTACGAGTGCTGCTACCCCAGGCACACCGGG
>JAWKZG010000027.1:0-31259 GCA_041396125.1 Gammaproteobacteria bacterium
TTTTATTACACCCGCCGCGGACAGTTGAATTTTGCCTGTTCCAGCTGCCATCTCGGTGCTTCAGGCATGATGGTGCGGGCGGACGAACTCAGTCCGGCGCTGGGCCACCCGACGCATTTCCCGGTTTATCGTTCCAAATGGGGTGAACTGGGTACGCTGCATCGGCGCTTTGCCGGCTGCAACGAACAGGTGCGGGCCAAACCGTTTCCAGCCCAGAGCGAAGAGTATCGCAATCTGGAATACTTTCTGAGCTATATGAGCAACGGGTTGCCGGTCAACGGTCCGGGTTCGCGGCGCTGAGGAGACGGTAATGGAAACAAGCATGAAAACAATCCTTGCCGCCGGCCTGCTGGTTGTAGCCTCGGCCAGCGTGCAGGCGACAGACAATGAAGCCAGCTTTAATGCGGCCTGGCAGGACGCGGAAGCGGCCCGTTTGCACGCTGCCGAAGTGAAGCACGAATGGCGTGATACACAAAAGATGCTGAAAAACGCCAAAGCGCTGGCGGCGGAAGGCAAGTACGAGCAGGCGATGGCGCTGGTCGAGCACGCCAAAATGGAAAGCGAACGCGCCGTTGAACAGGCTGAGCAGCAGGCTCGGGTCTGGCAGGACGCCGTACCCAAATAAGGGCTTAAGAAACCGCCCGCTGGCAGCCGTTTGGCGGGTGTGTATTGATCCAGGAGTGCATCACGTGACCATAAACCGACGCGAATTTTTACATCTGCTGGCATTGGCCGGTGCTGCCGGATTGCTGCCGGCAACGCGCACTGCTGTCGCTCAGGATCCGGCGACGCTGTATCAGGTGCCGAGTTTCGGCAATGCCCGGCTGCTGCATTTTACGGATTGTCATGCGCAGCTGCTGCCGGTGTATTTTCGTGAGCCGAACGTCAACCTGGGCATCGGCCCCGCCCGCGGACAGCTGCCTCATCTGGTCGGCGAGCATTTGCTGGCCAAAGCCGGGCTGACAGCTGGTGGTTCGCTCGCGCACGCGTTCACGTACCTGGATTTTGCCGAAGCCGCCCAGCGTTTCGGTAAAGTGGGCGGCTTTGCACATTTGGCCACACTGGTGAAACAGCTGCGTGCCGAGGTGGCACCGGGGCGCTCTTTGCTGCTCGATGGCGGCGATACCTGGCAGGGTTCCGGCACCGCCTACTGGACCCGTGGCAAGGATATGCTGGGTGCCTGCAATCTGCTGGGCGTGGACGTCATGACCGGGCACTGGGAGTTTACCTATAACGCCGACGAAATCCTGGCCAATCTGGCTGAATTCAAGGGCGAGTTTGTCGCCCAGAACGTACGCCTGACCGAAGACGCCCTGTTTGACGGTGCCCCGGCTTATGATGAAGACAGCGGCCATGTGTTCAAACCTTATACAATTAAGGAGCTGGGCGACAGGCGGGTCGCGGTGATCGGCCAGTCCTTCCCCTACACACCGATTGCCAATCCGAGCCGGTTTATCCCGGACTGGACGTTTGGTATCCGTGACGATGACATGCAGACGCTGGTTGACACGATCCGTGCCGAGGAAAACCCGATGCGGTGGTGCTGTCGCATAACGGCATGGACGTGGATCTGAAAATGGCGTCGCTGGTCAGCGGTATTGACGCGATTCTCGGCGGTCATACCCATGATGGCGTACCGGTTGCGCAGGAGGTTAAAAATCCCGGCGGCATGACAATCGTGACCAACGCCGGTTCCATATGCAAGTTTTTGGGGGTGCTGGATCTCGATCTGGGGCGCGGCAAAATGAACGGCTACCAATACCGGCTGCTGCCTGTGTTTTCCAATTATCTGGCGGCGGACGAAGCCATGAGCCAGTATATTGATGAAGTACGGGCACCGTATCTGGCGCAGCTCAATGAAGAACTGGCTGTCGCGGACACGCTGCTGTATCGGCGTGGCAATTTCAATGGCACTTTCGATCAGCCTGATCTGCGATGCCCTGCGGGCGGTCAATGACGCCCAGATTGCACTGTCACCGGGGTTTCGCTGGGGCACCAGTGTGCTGCCGGGACAGGCTATCACGATGGAACATGTGCTGGATCAGACCTGTATCACTTATCCCGAAACCTATGTGCGGGAGATGTCCGGCAGTGATCTCAAACTGATCATGGAAGACGTCTGCGATAATCTGTTCAATCCTGATCCGTACTACCAGCAGGGCGGTGATATGGTCCGGTAGGTGGTTTTAATTATGTTTGCGATCCGGTCGCGGAGATGGGCCAGCGGGTCACCGAAATGACGCTGGACGACGGCTCGCTGATCGAGCCCGGCAAAACCTATAAAGTCGCCGGCTGGGCAACGGTTGGTTCACAATCGCCCGGTGCGCCGATCTGGGATCAGGTGGCCAGCTATCTGCGTGATCAGAAAGTCGCCTCATTCACGACACTGAATACGCCCAAACTCAAAATGTGGCTGACAATCCGGGTATTGCGGACTATGTGGGCTGACGCTATCCGCCGCTTGGCGCAACCGGGCGAGCCTTTACTGACCTGTTGCTGGCTCCGCTGCTGCTGGCTGGTGTGCTTGGCGGCAGCGCGGCCGAAGCCTCCAGTCAGGCGGATACTGTAACGCTGCCGCAGGCGCTTAATTTGCGCAGTGACGGCATCGAAGCGCAGGCGAAAGGTCTGGTGCTGATACTGATGCTGTCGCGCGCGGACTGCCCGTACTGCGAGCTGCTCAAACGCGAGATTATCGGTCCGATGATCGCCAGTGGCGATTATCAGGATAAAGTCATGATTCGCGAGCTGCTGCTGGACAGTGGAACCGAGCTGATCGATTTTGATGGCATTCGCACCCGTGCTGACGCGATTGCCCGGCGCTATGATGAAACGTT
Organism: Gammaproteobacteria bacterium; assembly: GCA_041396125.1. Taxonomy (GTDB): domain Bacteria; phylum Pseudomonadota; class Gammaproteobacteria; order Competibacterales; family Competibacteraceae; genus JAWKZG01. The sequence continues at coordinate 2,835 of JAWKZG010000027.1, forward strand.
AACGCCGACACTGCTGTTTTTGAGCCCGACTGGTGCCGAACTTGCCGGCCCCAGACGCGGTGTCAACACGCTCGAGTTTTATGCTTATTATCTGGACAAGGCGATTGACAAAGCCCGCGCTGCTTTGCTGCGCTCAGCGGTGGCAGCCGACAATCCTTACGGTGACGTGAGCGTGCCGCTGAACCTCCAGCAGGTGCCCGGTCAGCCGGTCTATTATGCGCTTGGAATCTCCGGCGTGCCGAACCAGGACAACCAGGGGCATACTTCAAATGCCGGGTTTATCATTACCGATGAGGGCGTCGTGGTTTACGATGCACTCGGTACGCCAGCACTTGGTTTTGAACTGCTGCGTGCGATCCGTAATCTTACCGACCAGCCGGTGCGCTATGTTATCGCAGGGCATTATCATGCCGATCATATCTACGGCCTGCAGGCGTTTGCCGAGCACACCGACGCTGTCATCTGGGCGCACCGTGCTGCCCTCGAATATGCCGACAACAGTGGCAGTTTCAGCCGTGGTGAGGACGCCAAACGGCGGCTGGCACAGCGGCGCGAGGTATTAGCGCCCTGGGTCAACGAAAAAACACGTATTATTGCCCCGCAGGAAACCTTTACCGGTCCCACCACACTGACCCTCGGCGGGCTGCATTTCGATCTGATGCCGCTGGGCCCGGCACATTCACCCTCGGATACGGCGCTGTTGGTGCGTGAGCTCGGTATTGTTTTCAGTGGCGACATGATTTACGGCGGTCGGGTGCCGTTTCTGGACAGTCCGGAGGTCAATACGGCAAGCTGGCTGGCGGGTCTGGAGACCTTGCTTGCACTGCAGCCAGCGCCGTGGTTTGTCATCCCCGGACACGGCCAGGCGTCGGATGATCTGGCTGGGCGATTGCGCTTTACCAAAGACTATATCAACTATCTGCGGGTTACGATGGGCGCGGCAGCGAACGATCTGATCCCGTTTGAAGAGGTTTATGCACAGACCGACTGGTCGGCGTATCAGCAGTTGCCGGCATTTAACGCCAGCAACCGCGGTAACGCCTACCGGGTCTATCTGGAAATGGAATCGGAGGCTTTATCAGAATGAGCAACACGCGTCTGCTGTCAGTGGGTGGCATCACTGGCATCCTGATTCTGCTGGCGGGTTTTATACTGCCAGCACTCGCTGACGAACCCCCGGCGGGGGGGCTGGAGCGGGGCAAGGTCGTCGGTGGCCAGCTATCCGAGCACCCGGACTGGTTCAAGGAAAGCTTTCTGGAAATCGCCGAAGATGTCGACGAGGCCAACGAGGCGGGCAAACATGTGCTGTTATTCTTCCATCTCAACGGCTGTCCTTACTGCTACAAAATGGTCGAAGAGAATTTCAAACACGCGCCTTATACCGACTATCTGCAGGACAACTTTGATGTGATCGCGATTAATATCCGCGGTGACCGTGAGGTGGTTTTTAATGCCGAGCTGAGCCTGACGGAAAAAGAATTATCCCGCCGCCTGGATGTGCGCTATACCCCGACCATTATCTTTTTAAGCCCGGAGAACAAGCCCGTACTGCGCCTGAACGGCTACCGCTCGGTGGAAGATTTCAAGCATGCGCTGGACTTCGTAGTTGCCAAAGCGTATCAGCACACCACACTGCAGCAATTTATTGAAGAGCAGGTGCAGGAGGCTGTATATACGTTTCGCGAGCATCCGAATTTTGCCGCTGTCAGCGATTTGAGCACACTGCCGGATAAACCCCTGCTGGTGCTGTTTGAGGATCGTACCTGCGTCGCCTGCGATGCCCTGCACGATGATCTGCTCGCGCTGGCTGAAACCCGTGCGCTGCTGGATCCGTTCACGGTCGTGCGCCTGGATGCTCTGTCCGGGCAGGCGATCATCACCCCCGATGGTACATCAAGCACACCCAAGGATTTTGCCGCAGCGCTGGATATCAGCTATCGCCCTGGCATTGTCATGTTCGATCATGGTCAGGAAATCCTGCGTATTGACGGGTTATTATACCGTTATCATTTTCAGGAACTGCTGCGCTATGTCGGCACACGGCAGTACCTTGAATATCCCGAATTTCGTGACTATATGCGCGTCCGTGAGGAAGAGATTTTAAGCCGTGGCCAGAATATCGATCTCAGCGAGTAAGATTGCTGTTGTTATAGATTTTGGGAATTCGGTGATACTGCAGGAAAGCGCCCGATGCGACCGTTAGCTGAATTTCCCCTGGCTGCGCGCCGTGCCATCCGTATTGTGCTGAGCGATATCGACGACACCCTGACCACCGCAGGACGCTTGCCCGCCAGCAGTCTGGCCGCACTGGAAGCCCTTAACGAGGCCGGTTTTATTGTCATTCCGGTAACCGGACGGCCCGCTGGCTGGTGCGATCATATCGCCCGTATGTGGCCTGTGCATGCTGTTATCGGCGAGAACGGTGCGCTGTATTTTTCCTATGACCACGAGCAGCGCAAAATGCGGGCGTCTTATGCCAAGACCGCGCAGCAACGACAGCAGGACAGGGCGCGCCTTGAGCAGCTGCGCGAACACATTCTGGCAGCGGTGCCCGGTGCTGGCGTGGCCTCGGATCAGGCCTACCGCATCGCGGATCTGGCGATTGATTTCTGTGAGGACGTACCGGCGCTGCCGGCACAGGATGTAGCGCGCATTGTCGAACTGTTCCAGCAGGCCGGGGCAACCGCCAAAGTAAGTTCAATACATGTCAACGGCTGGTTTGGCGATTACGATAAGCTGGGTATGACGCGGCGCTGTCTGCGTGAGCTGTTTGATATTGAGCTGAACGCGCAGGATGAACGGGCTGTTTTCATCGGTGATTCACCAAACGACGCGCCGATGTTTGCGTTTTTTGCGCACTCGGTCGGGGTCGCCAATGTGCGTGATTTCGAACTGGCAACACCGCCGCACTGGGTGACCCGGCAAAAAAGCGCGGCAGGTTTCTGCGAACTGGCCGAGCTGTTACTGCAATCCCGTGCCTCGTAAACTACCTGGCAACAGGCGGCAATAAACTACGCTGCGGCCCATCAGGTCGCAGTCGCGGCGATGGTTTCGAGCTCTTCCTGCAGTTCCAGCCAGCGGTTTTCCAGCTCGTCCAGTGCCCGCCGCTGTTCGCCTTGTTCCTGCAGCAGAGTTTTCAGCCGGGTTTTATGGGCGCTTTCATACAGCTCGGGCGCAGCCAGTTCACGTTCCAGCTCCGCCAGCCGCTGCTGGATTTTCTCGATCTGCTGCTCCAGTTTGCGCACAGCTTGTTCGAGCGGTCGCCGTAATGAAGCCAGCTGATTACGGCGCTGGGCTTCCTGCCGTTTTTGCTCGCGTCGGTTCTGCGCAGAACTGACGCCGCCGGATTCGGTGCTATCGCTGCCGCGTTCGCTGTTGGCCTGCTCCAGCCAGCGTCGGTAGTCGTCCAGATCACCCGTGAAGGGTTTCGCTGTGCCGCCATAGACCAGCAGAAATTCATCGCAGCTGCTGCGCAGTAAATGGCGATCGTGCGAGACCAGTATCAACGCGCCTTCGTAGTCCTGCAAAGCCAGACTGAGCGCCCGCCGCATGTCCAGATCAAGGTGGTTGGTCGGTTCGTCCAACAGCAACAGATTAGGCCGAAGCCAGACCAGCATGGCCAGTGCAAGACGTGCTTTTTCGCCACCTGAAAACGGCTCGACCGGGGCCAGCGCCTGTTCGCCGACAAAGCCGAATCCACCCAGAAAATCACGAATCGCCTGTTCGCTGGCCTGTGCATCCAGGTTTTGCAAATGGCGCAGACAGCTCCAGTCCGGGCGCAGTTGTTCCAGCTGATGCTGGGCGAAATAACCGACGCTCAGCCCCAGTCCTTCCAGACGTTCACCCTGACAGGGCGGGAGCAGGCCTGCCAGGGTTTTGATCAGGGTCGATTTACCCGCCCCATTCGGGCCGAGCAGGCCGAGGCGGATACCGGGTTGCAGGGTCAGCGAAAGCTGCCGCAGGATCGGTTTTACGTTGGGGTCGGAGGCACCATAACCGGCATCGATGCGATCCAGTGTCAGCAGCGGATTGGGTAGTTTGGCTGGTGCCGGAAAGGAAAACCCGAACGGTGAATCGAAATGCGCGGGTGCCAGTTCTTCCATGCGGCTTAAGGTTTTCAGGCGGCTTTGTGCCTGCCGTGCCTTGCTGGCTTTGGCGCGGAAACGGTCTATAAAGCTCTGCAAGTGGTCACGTTCACGACGCTGCTTCAAAAAAGCGGCCTGTTGTTGTGCCAGTCGGGTCGCACGCTGCTCTTCAAAAGCGCTGTAGCCACCGGTATACAATTTGATACTGCGATGTTCCAGGTGGGCAATCGAATCGACCACACGGTCGAGGAAATCCCGATCATGCGAAATCAGCAGCATTGTCCCCGGATAGGCGCGCAGCCATTGCTCCAGCCAGATCACCGCATCCAGATCCAGGTGGTTGGTCGGCTCGTCTAATAGCAGCAGATCGGAGCGGCACATCAGGGCCTGACCCAGATTAAGCCGCACCCGCCAGCCGCCGGAAAACTCCGCCACCGGTTTTTGCAGTTCGTGCTGCTGAAAGCCCAGGCCGTTCAGCAAGCGACTGGCGCGGGCTTCGGCGCTGTAGCCATCAATGGCAGCCATATGGGCATGCAGTTCGCCGATCTGGCTGGCCTGATGCTGTTGTTCAGCGTATTCCAGCTGCGCTTCGAGGGCGCGCAGTTCCCGGTCGCCGTCGATCACGAAATCGAGCGCCGAACGTGCTACTGCCGGGGTTTCCTGGGCAACGTGCGCTATTTGCCAATGCGCCGGATAATCGAGATCACCGCTATCGGCCTGCAGATCACCTTGCAGGATAGCGAAAAGGCTGGATTTTCCAGTGCCATTAGCACCAATAAAGCCGACTTTCTGGCCGCTGTGAATAGTCAGAGAAACCTGCTCCAGCAGCGGTTTGCCGCCGCGTTGCAGGCTGAGTTCGTGCAGTTTCAGCATAGTAAGGTCAGATCATTCTTTATTCGCAGAACATTTTTAACGTCTTGCACCAGCATTCCTTGGAGCCTTTATCAATTGCACAGGGGTCTGTCTCGGGGGCTGGCTTCGGCGCCTGTTGGGCACTGGCTTTGCGAGCCGCTTCGGCAGCGGCCTGCTGATCCTGCACCGCCTGGCGCAGCGCCAGCAATTCGCGATTATCCGGGTCAACCCGCAATGCTTTATCGATATTGTTCAGACTACGGCTGAATTTACCTTGATCGCGCTGGCTGACTGCCCAGCTGCGATAGCGATTTACAATGGTCTGCAGGCCTTTACGGGCCGCGCTGTTGTCAGGATCGAGTTTCAACACCTCACGAAACGTATCATAGGCGTTATTGCCTTTTGGGGTGGTCAGATTGAGTTTTGCCAGATGCGCCTCGGCCGTTGCCAGCAGCTCGGCAATCTTTTGTTCTCCGGTGCTGTCGGTTGCCTGGGTATCGTCGTCATCCGCTGCGGTTTCGCCGTCAGCAACACCAGCGTCGGCAGCAGGATCATCGCTGGCCGGGTCACCGATAGTTGGGGTATCAACAGCCGGACTCTCAGCAGCGGGCGCTGTGCTGATTTGCGTGTTGCCATAAAGGTCAGTGTCGAAGGGGTTTTCTTCCGTATTATCAAATGGATATGCTGCGGTTTCTGTTGTCGTTGCGGGAGCGGTGGAATCGGAGGCTGTCGTGTCCTCTGTCGGGGTTGTTTGTGAATCTGTGCTGCCCGGAATGTTAGTATCGGCCGCGCTGCTGTCAGCGATGTTTCTGGTGCTGTCACCGTCGCTGGCGTTGGCGATATCCGTGTCTCCAGGAGGCGGGTCGTCAGTCGCAGCGCCTGAATCCGGGGTATCGGTACTCTGGGCGGCTGTACTTTGAGCCAGATTATCGACCCGTTCACGCAAGAAGCCCTCGACATTCTCCAGGCCGATCTGTTGTGCCAGCGTAGCCAGACCTGTGCCCAGTTTAAGTACATCGGGCAGCGCCTGTTCGGTAGACGCCTGTTCGGTAGACGCCTGTTCGGTAGACGCCTGTTCGGTAGACGCCTGTTCGGTAGACGCCTGATCAGCGGATGCTTGTTCGGTAGACGTCGCTGCTATCGACGCGTCTTCGGTGGCTGTGGCAGCAGTTTCTGGCGACTTTGCAGGGTTTGCTCGAGCTGCGTTTGGAGGGCCAGCAGTTGTGGTTCGTCAGGGCTTATGGCCAGACCGCGTTGTATCAGGCTGAGCGCATCTTCCAGTGCGTCTTGCTGAGCGAGTTCTTCCGCTTTATTACGCAGCGTGAGCAGTGCCTGCCGCTGTTCGATTTCTTTTTCAGCGCCAGCAGCGCAGAGTCGTTCGGGCTTTGTTGCAGACCTTGTTGTACCTGCTGATAAGCGTCGGTGAATTCCGAACGATCCAGCAGCGACTGGGCAATCGCCAGTGTTTCGGCAGCGGCCGCCTGTTGCTGTAATTGCGCCTGCTCCTGTTCGAGCTGGGCGTAAAATGCAGCTACTTCGCTATTATCCGGTGCTTCCCGCAGGGCGCGTGACAGCACCGCTATGGCTTCTTGCAATTGGTTCTGCTGGCGCAGTTCCTGTGCTTCTGCCAGCGCCGTGGTGGCGATCAGCTGTTTTTCCCGCTGATCGAGGCGTTGCAGAATTTCATCGCGCAAGGCCAGCAGGTCGGCGTCATCCGGCACAGCTTCCAGGCCGCTTTCAACTGTATTCAGGCTGTCTTCCACCTGATCCTGCGCCAGCTGCTGCCGGGCCAGGGCAAGTTGTTGCCGGGCGTCCTGCTGCAAGCTGAATCCGGCGCTGCAGCGCTAACAGTTGAGGATCAGCGGGCTGTACATTAAGACCGCGCTGGATGTACTCCAGTGTTTCATCGTCATCGCCCGTGGCCAGCGCACGCTCGGCCAGCTCATGGTATTTGTTGGCAATGGCTTGCAAGCCAGCCAGCGCAGCTCCGTTTTCGGGTTCCTGCGCCAGTACCTGTTGATAGGTCTCATAGGCGTTACTGCCCGGCGGGGTGGTCGGCTGGAGCTGATCGAGCTGTTTCTGCGCCCGGACCAGTAACTGCTCCATCTGTTCACGCAGTTGCTGTTCCACAGCTGCCTGCTGCTGGCTCGCCAGAATCAGATCGCGCAGGGCTGTAAGCCGGTCGTTTTGTGGTTCGAGGGCCAGACCTTGCTGCGTTGCTGCCAGTGCAGCGTCCAACTGATTTTGCTGTAATTGCTGCTCGGCTTGCTGGTACAGGCTGGCAATTTGCTGGTCTCGATCAAGAATAGCCTGCCGGGCGTTAACCTGTCGCCGTAGCGCCAGCAGTTCCGCATCTTCGGGCATGATTGCCAGACCTTTTTCGACTGCTTCGCGGCTGACATCCAGGTTGTTTTGCTGCAGGCCTTTCTGGGCGGTGGCAATCAGGCTGGCGACCTGACTGCGCCGTTCAAGATCAGCGATGGTAGCCTGCAATTCCTGTTGCAGACTGCGCAGATCGTCGTTTTGCGGTTGTTGTGCCAGCGCATTCTGCACCAGTGCCAGACTTTGTTCCAGTTCACCCTGCTGGCGCAGTTGCTGAGCCTGGGAAATGATTTCTGCGGTAGTTGGAGTTGCCGGTTGCGCTGCGCTCAGAGCGGTTTGAAGCTCGGTTTCAAGCAGCAATAATTGTGGCTGATCCGGTGCCTCACGCAAGGCGTTACGCACGGTTTGCAGTCCTTGCTCCAGCTGGCCCTGCTGCTGCAGTTGTCGGGCTGTTGCCAGCGCCGAGGCTATGGCATCGGTTTGTGTGTCAGCTGGTGGTTGCGGCTGAGCGATGACAGGCGGGGTTTTATTGGCACTGTAAAAAAGATAAATATAACCTCCGCCAACCAGCGCTGCGACCAGCACTACCAAACCCACCAGAAGTTTGGGCAGCCCGGAACGGGCGACAGGTGTCGGCTGTGTATGCTGACCGGTGTTTGCTGACTGATTAGGAATTCTGACCTGGGTCACATCCAGATTCGCTTGGGTGCCACCCAGGCTGATCTCCAGGAAATACTGCTGTCGTACATCTTTCAGCGCGGTCAGGAACTCATCGGCGGTCTGGAATCGGTCTGCCGGGTCTTTTGCCAGCAGGCGGTCAAACAGCGGTTGAAACAGCGCATGTTTTGCCGGCAAGGGTGGTGGTGGTTCTTTAATATGCTTTTGTACCAAAGTGATCGCATCTTTGGATGCAAAGAGCGAATGGCCGGTCAGCATTTCGTAAAAAACCACCCCCAGGCTGTATAAGTCGGCCCGGTGATCCAGCGAGGCCCCTTTGGCCTGCTCCGGGCTCATATACTTGGGGCTGCCGAAAGCGGTGCCGGGAACCGTAAGATTCGATGAGCCGGTCAGGGCTTTGGCGATACCGAAATCGGTCAGAACCGGCTCACCACTGGCCCGGAACAGGATATTTTGCGGTTTGATGTCACGATGCAGCACACCCTGGCTATGCGCGTAGGCCAGACCCTTGGCAAGCAGCTTGATAATGTTCAGGGTTTTGTCAACCGGCAGTCCTTCTCGGATTTTTTGCTTCAGGGTGCCGCCGGGCAAATACTCCATTGCCAGATAATAGTGATTCTGGTCGACGCCCGAGTCGTAGACCGTGACGATCTGGGGGTCATTCAATCTGGCCGCAATAGGGCCTTCCTGCAGGAAACGAGTGGTGAATTCATGGTCATTAGCGAAGGCCGGGTTCATCACTTTCAAGGCAACATGCCGTTCCAGCGTTGTCTGAACAGCCAAATAGACCGTAGCCATACCGCCGCGGCCAATCACTTTCTCGATTCGGTAACCCTTAATATCCATGGAGTTCGACCTGCTATGCTGACTGGGATCATAACGTTCAAAATGATAACGCTTTAGAACGCTATAGTATGTGATAAGTTGAAATTCAGGCGATGATGATTGCAAAAATCCACATCAATACCGTATAAAAAAACCGGCTGTGTTTACTGTAGCCCAATATTCTCAGCACCTGATTATCGGTTTGCCTGGGGTTGTTTTTAGCTTGAAGTTGAGCAATCTGATGTGTGAAAGTAACTGTTGGTTCAATCGGGCCTGATTCGATCAGCCGGGTTGCGGCTTGATGCTGGGATGCGTTTTCGAACAAGCTATTTGCAAATGACTCTAATCACCTTAAAACCTGCCAGAGAGGATATCATGATACGACCCCTTATTGGATCGATGTGTGCTGCGCTGCTGATTGCTGTGCCAGCATTTTCCCCGGTATTTGCCAAAGATACCGGGTATTTATTTGTCAGCAGTGAAAAAGATAACGTGGTCACCGTGCTGGATGGTAGCAGTTATGCGGTAGTCAAGCAGATTCGCACGGCCGCCCGCCCGCGTCATTTGCAGTTCAATGCAGACCATAGCCAGATCTACGCCGCCTGTGGTGACGGCAGTGCGATCGATATTATTGATATCGCAAAGCTGGAAGTGGTTGACCGGATCGGACCGATTGATGACCCGGAAGCGTTTGATCTCAGCAGTGATGGCAAAACCATGTACATCTCGCTGGAGGACGCTGCCGCTTTGGGAGCGCTTGATCTGGACGTGTATTTCGCCGAACGCGAGGGTATGCCCGAACTGACGTTTGCCGAGCCCAGTGCGGATGACGCTGAGCTGGGCGACGACGATGACGACGATAATGACGGGGAGGAGGGCGCTGACGATGAACTGCTGCCTGGCATGAAAACCGTCGCTGTTGGGGCCGAGCCGGAAGGCGTGCTGGTCAGCCCGGACGGTAAAACTGTATATGTCACCTCGGAAGTGGCGAATATCGTCCATGTTATCGATACCGAATCCTTTGCCATCAGCAAAAATCTGGTGGTCGGTAACCGGCCGCGGCGCTTTGCCCTGACCCCGGATGGCAAGGAACTTTGGGTTTCCAATGAGCTGAGTGGTTCGGTCAGCGTGGTTGACCGCAGTAATTATGAAGTCATTCAGACCATTGAATTCAAACCTAAAGGGTTTCGTCCCGAAGAAGTGACGCCGGTTGGTATTACCATGACCGCCGATGGCGCAACCGCGTATGTGGCTTTGGGACGTGCCAATCATGTGGCGGTGGTTGATGTCGCCAGTCGTGAAATTCAGGACTATGTCCTGGTGGGTAACCGCGCCTGGAACACCATTCTGAACCGCGACGGTACGCTGCTCTATGTTGCCAATGGCTTGAGCGACGATGTCTCCATCATCGATACCGCGCGGCGTAAAGTGATTAAATCAGTGCCGGTGGGCCGGGTGCCTTATATGGTGTTGATCGATGATTAAACGTTTTATCTCTGTCTTGCTGCTGGCGTCGGTACTGACGCCTTTTGTCGCCAGTCTGGCTGATGATTTTGTAATTGGTTATCTGGAACAGCGGGGTGATCCCCGCTACGGTAAAAAGCAAACCTATGCGCAGTATCTGACCGAGCCGCTGGGGCGTCCCTATAGTGGTGCCAAAGTGGCGCTGGAGGAGGTCAAATTTCACGGCGCGGCGGTGAATGCAAATTTCACCCTGAAAAAAGTCCGTAAACGCAGTGCTGCGGAACTGCTTACTGCGATTGATGAATTGCAGCAGCAGGGCGTGCATTTTTTCCTGGTTGATGCACCGGCCGATATTGTGGCCGAACTGGCCGAGGCTACCAAGGGTCGTGATCTGATGCTGTTCAATGTGTCGGCACGGGAAGACCGTCTGCGTCAGGCCCAGTGTCAGGCACATCTGCTGCACATTATCCCCAACTACGCGATGCTGAACGACGCGCTGGCACAATATCTGGTTTCCCGCAAATGGACCAAAGTGCTGGCCCTGGTCGGTCAGGCTGAAGAGGATCAGCATATCGCGGCAGCGTTCGAGCGTTGCCAAGCGTTATGGCCTGAAGATTGTCGAACAGCGTCCCTTCGTGCTCAGTAATGACCCGCGAGAGCGTGATCAGAACAATATTTCCTTGCTGACTGCCGGGGCCGATTACGATGTCGTGTTCGTGGCTGACAGTGATGGCGAATTCGCCCGCGAAGTGCCTTTCCACACCGTATTGCCAAGGCCGGTAGTGGGTTCGGAAGGGCTGGCCGCTGCGGCCTGGCACTGGGCCTGGGAGCGTCACGGCGCGCCGCAGCTGGAAAACCGTTTCATCGATAAAGCCAAACGGCCCATGCGGGATGTTGACTGGGCGGCTTGGCTGGCGGTAAAAGCGATTGCCGAAGCGGTACAGCGCACCGCCAGCACCGACTTCGCCACCCTGAGTGAGCACATCCTGAGCCCGGAAGTCATTCTGGACGGTTTCAAAGGCAATCGCCTGAATTTCCGCCCCTGGGACCGGCAATTGCGTCAACCGGTATTGCTGATCACGCATAACTGGGTCATTGATCGTGCGCCGATCAAAGGCTTTCTGCACCAGAGCAATAATATGGACACACTGGGTTTTGATGAGCGCGACAGCGCCTGCAAGCTGTAAGTCCATCGCGTAAAACAGGCTGAACCGGGCTGAACTGGGCTGGTTCAGCCTGTTGTTTTTTTGCCGGGGTGGGTTGTGTTGGTGGACTTTGATAAGTCTTAATTGCCAAAACTTGTAATTTAGCGGCAATTGCAGAAGATGGGTGTTTGGTTTGTTGTACGGGTTCAAATCCAAGTTAAGAATTAGGATATGTGATATTTAATATCATTGATTTAACGACTATTTGATCATCGGTATTAGTTACTGCCTGATGTAATAACTCTTTTTCCAGACTATCTAGATCCAGAGTTTTTTTCATACAGTATTCTTGCCCATACCAACCAACTAAATAAAGGCCGTAACGGTACTCAGTACCCTGCAAATAACGTTGCTTGAGCTGGGTTTTCATGGATGTTAGTAAATCTTTATGCCAACAACCTTTGACTTCAATGACAACTGTAAGCAGTGTGCTTTCTGGTGCTATGGCTTGCACTAAAAGATCAACGCTTTCGCCGCGCCCTTTGCCAGGCCAGTTATTTATTTCAATTTCCCGATTGATAATAACCCCTTTCCGATTTAGGTCTTGCGATAGATGGTGCTTGATAAAATCGGATAAGCGATTTTCATTCTTATGTTCTCTTTTCTTACCTTCATTCCAGAGATAAGGTGCAAGTGGCGTTGCGCCCTGTAAATTGCCCTGTAAGCGCTGCAAAGAATCCATAACTGCGTCGAGTAATTCTTGCTCGCTTCGAACCATCTTGGCATGATGATCTTTAGCCAGTGTGAAAATCACATTGGGTGAAATTCCCTGCCATGTAGCGCGGCGTGTGTTGGTGTGAGCTTGCTGCAATTTCCACTTTAGCCATTCCCGATCGGGAAATGATGCCACTATATGCTTTATCCCTGTAATTGCTGCTTCAGTGCCACGGTTGCAGAGATGCTCTAAAGTATGTCTTCTCAAGGTGGCTATGGCATGGCGTGATGTTGGCCGATAAACGCGGTCGTGCTTTGGGTCGTCTCTTTCAGGAAATTGCTGTTCAAGCCAGATGTAAAGTGTGGCTAGCTGATCTTCGTTGAGTTCAGTTATACGTTCCCAGTGGTGTTTTAGCTGTTCCGCGGCGGTTAGCATCAACTCTTGAGCTTTTGTGGAATCGCTGTCAAACAAAGGCTGAATAATATCCCAAGCCACTTGCGGTTTTTCGGCTAGTAGCATGGTGAATGCAGAAGGGCGATCGATATAAAGCTGCGTCTTGGATTCCGAAGCTTCGCGTAACAGAGCAATAGCTGGTTGGCTGCGGTGCTTGAGCAAAAAATGGAGCAAGCTTGTTTGGGTCTGAGGGTTTAATTCGGGTTGCTGGATCTTGCCTACAAGCCATGCCTCAAACTTGTCATCCCATAATATTTCATAGTCATCAATATCGTAAAACCCGTGTTCGCTCTTTGATGTGATTAATCTTTCGAGTGTGTGGGCACTTTGAGGCTTAGCATTGACTAAATGCTTGAGTAGACTCATCCGTGCCTCGGGAGTATGTCCTTTGCCGAGGTATGCTACAAGATATTCCGCCCACTTTTGCCATGTCTCTTGAGGCAGTTGTCTCAGCATCTGGGGGGCGTGAAGTGCTAATAGTTCAAAGGCCAAATAAGCAGCATAATCAATGTCGCTAATACTATTCTTTGAATAATACTCTGTGATATTAGGTTCCGCCTTCTCAATATACTCTTCGAAGTGTTGAAAAGGGATGCGACTGAGTATCCCTCGGTAGCTCTTCTTGCCAGCCATGTGAGATTCCTGGATACCTTGGAAGGGGAAAGCTAGGATCATGGTTTGTTCGTCAAGGGTGGAATAGCGCAAAAGCTCAATCCAAGCATTTTTGTTCCCTGTTCGGACCTTCAATGCTTGTGCCATGTATTCTTGTCTTGTATTTGGCAGAGGCTCTCGGTCAAAAGATTTTCTTATCCATTCCTGCTCATCCTTCCAGTTCTCACGCATATTTTCAGCATGTTTCGACTTCAGTCGCACTGGATGTACTAATGTCGAAGCGCTTTGCGTAAAACCAAATCAGGGTGAGATGTGTCACAAACCACAGCGGTCAAGTATCGCATTCAATATCTGAACCGGGCTTTGAGAGTTGACCATATATTCAAGAAGCGCGGCAATTTTGCGATGATCGCCCTTTGAGGGATTGGCTTCCAGAAGGCTCATTATTAACCATGATGCATCTTCAGCTGTGATAGCCCATGCAACCTGGGTTGACCTGCTATCAAGCAGAGGCAGCATAGCTATGAGTAATTGCCGGCGCTTTGACGTATCAGCGAGCCGGTCATCTGATAACCATGCTTATTAAACAGTTTGTCACCACGCATCAGTAGCGAAATAGCAGTTTTGGCAAAAAATGTTCTAAAATCCCAGGTGTGTCTAGGTGCTCCCACGCGAGGTGCATGATTTGATAGGCCAAATCGCTGAAACTGGAATCTATTCCCCGAATTGACTTTGTGTCTTTACCCACAGAAGGGCTTCAGGCAGATGATCTGGGCGTAATTTATTGACTAGCCTATTGGATACGAACATCCGATATGTGCCTACAAAACGTGCATTTTGGGGCGGTTTTAATGTTTTAAAAAATTCCGCTGTATCGATACAATCTGGCCAAACAGCTTGCAGTACAGCACCTTTATTTGGTCATCAGGGTCTTGTTCTACGGGGATATTCAATAACGGCTTAAGTTGAACTTTGATGTCACTATCGCCAATGTCAGCGAGGGTTCGAACTGCTCTTGCACGTATCGAATGGTTCTCCGAGCTATCGCGTGTAATCTGTAAAAGATCATCCTGTAGCAGGCTCATTTTACAGGCATGCGCTATATCTAGGTGCCAGATCTCGTGCAGCTATAGATCGAGCTTTATCTTGTATATATCGAGCTTTATCTTGTATATATCGAGCTTTATCTTGTATATAGCACACCTCAGCTGTTCAAGTGTTGATAACTCAACTTCCGCATTTGCTGGGAAGAAAACCATTCCAACAATTTTCCTTGTTCGAAACACTAATAACTGGTGTACCAGGCGTGCCTTGATAGCCGCATTAGCCTGAGTGACATCACCTTCCAACAACAGCTGTGGTTCAGTATCCAGGATATATTGCACGACAGCATTGTTTTTTGAGGCAATCCTCGCTGTTTCATGAAGTTGCGGGACGATATGTCCATCGCTGGGGTGGCACAGCATGTTCAGTATCTGCTCTGATGTTATGCCAGAGTGGATGAGGAACCAAGCCGCTAAAAACTCCGCATTGGTCTGATGTTCGAAATGGAGGTGCTGCGAATCACGTTGCTTAAAAAGCCCGGCAATGGATAAGGTTTCTTTTAAAGCTCCCTGGTCAATTAAAATTTCAACATCGTCACAAGCAATCTTGTCAGGAAGTTCATCAAGGGCTAAGTCTTCATTACTTCGATCAAGACTACTTCCCAGCCAAATTGCTACACGATTGCCGAATATTAAAGCGGCAGCCATACAGGCTGCTATGCACATGCGTTGCTTGGGGGCTAGTGTGCCACCATGTCCTGCGTCGATACGTTCTTGGTCTTCTTCTGCATAAGTAAAGATGTCCTTTTTCATAAAGGCTGAATTTTCCAGTTGACAGGTTTTGATGGCGCTGGAACTCGCTTATAAGGAATTTCAAGGTCTTGGGGCGACTGGCCAGGGGCTGTACTTCTGCCTTATCAATTTCTGCTAAAAATGAATCACTATCTATTCCGAAATTTTTTGCCTGTTCGGCAACATCCTACGGCGAAGCGGGCACAGTTCGAAAAGCCCACAATGCCTTGACTATTTTCGCCTTGAGCATCTTTGCCCCATATAGTTCGCAGTGTTTGTTCTAAACTATCGGGCCAGTCTGCGCTACGGGTACAATTCGCAAATAAAGGTTTTTGGATCGAGGGCTTGGCTTTTAGTGTGGCACCTAAAACATTGGCAAAGATGCTTAATACTTAGCCGACATTCATCAAAACTATCCAAGAAAATATAAAGTTTCTGGTTTGTTGTGTGGTAACCAGCAAACTCGTCCGATTCGAATAGCTTTGAATCAAATCACGCTTCAGCAACAATCTATTAAGATTGAGCCTCAGACAAAGCGGTTCATTGTCATGGGCTGTATTCATGACGTATTTAGCTTCTTCTTTCTAGGGCTATGGATTTGCCGATACCCGCTTCACCGAGCAAAATCAGCACTGGTGTATTGCGAATTTTGTCAATACTAACCGGGCAATTCGGGTAGTAATGCGCATACTCAGATTCCGGGTCGTACAAATAACCGTTTTCTTCTGGCCATCTTTTGCCGCGCTTCGACCAAAATCGATTTACAAGTTTAAGTTTTTCGGATTTCGAGGTAGTCACAGCTCCCCCTTGCCTGCTAACAAACTATTACTTACAGCTTGACCACGTAGCGAGCTACACAGAATGCTCAGAATTTGCTTTACCAAGCTGTTTTAGCCCATTTAAGAACGAAAGTCGGCGATGGCCTTCTAGTAAGTGAAATGGCGATTGCAAAGGCTGACCGTTAGGATAGATTATTCTGCTTTGAGGGTTTTCAAGGAGCGCAATGGGTGTGTTCCATGTGCCGTGAGTGAGCATATAGTTAGCAAGCCAGTCAGTGGATAGTTGTGCTCGTTGTTCGATATCACAAAAATTATCGCAAAATTAGGATCAAGAAGCTTCACGACCAGGAATATTGTTTAACGGCCACTTTTCCATCCTGATATAAAGATTTTCGAACCGCAAGAAGGCATAGCGATCAATACTTCGGTTGTGCCGATACAGCCATTCAATTAAAAGTTCCTGTGGCCACGAGGCAAAAATTTGATTGTATCCGCAGGGCATAGTTATGAGGAGTTTCCGAAACCTGACCGTTCATCCCGGTATGGGGCGCAGAATTTTGAAGGTATTGTTATCCATCGGCATTTTTGGCCTACCTAAAAAACCACTTGTGATATAAGCTATTTTAGTGACATCAGCTGAGTACGTACTTGTTAGTGAAGCAAGCAGCAATGGTCTGAAAACATAACTTCTATTCTGCACAGGTTACTGCCAGATGAGTATCTATAGAATTGGGAAAACTGCTTAATATTTTCTTGCTTAGCTTCACTGCCGCACAGGCAGCTTAGAAAAACGTGGCAGTTACGCCATGGCTGCGCAAGGACACCCTTATTAGTTGGGTTGATTCAATAGGCCGCTCATCTCCTGTACAGCACAAAGGGGATATGGGTTAGTTGAGTTACTGGCCAGACTGGTAACCAGCAAGCTGGGGTGTAACGCTGGCTATCTTTTGCCAGGCTTTTGTGTCACCAGTCTCTGCAATGTCTGGTAGCAGGTCATCAACAATGTATATTTTACCGATAGTTGTTCAGCACCAGTCCGCTGACGCGCATATTGCCAATGGCTATGGCCCATCTGCGGGTATGTGGCTACAGCCTAGACAGCTGACAACGCCAGCTGTTTTGGCGGCACCTCTGTATCCCATGTGGTCTACCTACGACTTCACTGCCGCACAGACAGAAAAGCCTGATTCCCGCCTTTGCGGGAATGACGGAGCTTATGTTTTCAGTGAGCGTCGTGGGTATGCCCGGATTCCTGCCTTGCGGGAATGACGGAGTTTATGTTTTCAGTGAGCGTCGTGGGTATGCCTGGATTCCCGCCTTTGCGGGAATGACGGCTGTTGGTGTGCAGGGGCTGGCTTATGTTTGGATTTCCGCCTACGCGGGAATGACGGCTGTAGGTGTGCAGGGGCTGGTTTATGCTCTGGATTCCTGCTCTACGCGGGAATGACGGAATTTATGTTTTCAGTGAGAGTCGTGGGTATGTCTGATTCCCGCCTTTGCGGGAATGACGGCTGTAGGTGTGCAGGGGCTGGCTTATTTCCGGATTCCTGCTCACGCGGGAATGACGGAATTTATGTTTTCAGTGAGAGTCGTGGGTATGTCTGGATTCCCGCCTTTGCGGGAATGACGGCTGTTGGTGTGCAGGAGCTGGCTTATGCTCTGGATTCCCGCCTTCGTGGGAATGACGGTAATCGAGTTTGGCTTTACCGCTCAGATATGTCTGGATTCCTGCTTTTACGGATACGCTTAATCGTCCAGCGCAGGTAATCGTTTCGCACGCCCAGTAACAGACCGGCGCTGACATGGGCTGCAGCACCCATTCTGAGGGGGCGCATGCCGTCGGCGGTGGCCTGTTTGCGCAGGTGGGCGGTATCGGGTTCGGAACGGATCGCACTTTTCAGGCCCGGTGTCATCATCAGCATTCTCGTAGATGGCGGTGCGGCCTAAAAAGCCGGTATTGCGGCATTGCAGACAACCGTGCGGCGCTGCGACCGGATCGGGCATCGGGGCTGGCCAGGGATGAATCAGGGTTTCATAAGGCGCTGTTAATCGTGCCGTGGGTTTGGTAGTTCGGGCATAAGGCGTGCACCAGCCGCTGCGCCAGCACATCACCAGGGAGCCCTTGGATCAGGTAATACGGAATGCCCAGATCGAGCAGACGGGTGATGGCCGAGGGCGCATCATTGGTGTGCAGGGTGGAAAATACCAGGTGGCCGGTCAGCGCGGCCTGTACCGCCATTTGCGCGGTTTCCAGATCGCGGATTTCGCCCACCATAATAATATCCGGGTCTTGTCGCAGCAGAGGCGGATGCCCTGGGCGAAGGTGAGATCGAGCGTCGGCTGCACCTGCATCTGATTGAATTCCGGCGCAATCATCTTCGATCGGATCTTCCACAGTGCAGACATTGACCTCTGGTCGGGCCAGATGCTTCAGGGTGGAATACAGCGTTGTGGTTTTGCCGGAGCCGGTCGGGCCGGTGACCAGAATAATGCCGTTCGGGCGGTCAATCATCTGTTGCCACAGCTCGCTTTCTCGCGGGGTGAAACCGAGCAGGGAAAAGTTCTTAACGGCAATGTCCGGATCAAAAATCCGCATCACGCATTTTTCTCCGAAAGCCGTCGGCATGGTGGACAGACGCAATTCCACTTCACGTCCGCCCGGCGTGCGGGTTTTAACCCGTCCGTCCTGCGGCCGACGTTTATCGGCGACATCCATCCGTCCCAGAATTTTGATCCGGCTGGTTACGGCGGTCATCACCGAGGGCGGTAACTCATAGACTTTATGCAGTACGCCATCGATGCGAAAGCGAACAAAGCCGCGTTCGCGCCGGGGCTCCAGATGGATATCGCTGGCGCGTTGCTCGAAAGCATATTGCAGCAGCCAGTCGACGATCTGGATGACCGGTTTGTCCTCGGCGCCCAGCTCACTGGTTTTGCCCAGTTCCCATAACTGCTCGAAATTGAGAATGCCGCGGTCGGATTGTCCACCCTGGCTCTGCGCGCCGATCACCGAGCGGGTCAGGCCGTAGAATTCCATCAGATAGCGATTGATATCCAGCGGGTTAGCGATGACCCGTTGAATATCCTTGCGCAGCAGTTTGCGCAAATCGTCAATCCATTCCTGCAGATAGGGTTCCGCCGTAGCGAAGGTGATCCGGGTCGAGCTGACCTCCAGCGGCAGAATCCGGTAGCGGTAGGCGTAAGCGTAGGAAATGACGCTGCCGGTTTTGACCATATCGACTTCCAGCGGATCGATATGGCGGTAGGGCAGGCCGACGTGTTGCGCCAGCCATTCGGTCAGGGTTTCCAGGTTCAGCAGGGTTTGCGGCGGCTGGCAGGAGGTTAGTTTCTGATTGGCGATAACGACCAGCGGGTGCAGATCTTTCTCGCTGCGCCAGCGCTGCATTTTCTGCACTGCGCTTTGCTCGATCAGACCGTCAGCGAGCAAGGCACCGAGGATCTCCTCCAGGCCGAGTCGATGCTCAGAGATGCGTTCCAGCTCGGCTGTTGGGGCGCTCATAGCAAGACCAGTAGATGTGACCAGGTTTTAGAGGTTGTTCCAAAAACAGCTTCTGACTTGGGGCAGGGGTGCCCCAAACGGAAAAATGAATCCTTGGGATTTTGTTTTCCGGCGAAAATGTCTGGATGGTATTTTTGCAACAGACGCTTAGTCACCGGCGGATTGATTCGGAATAACATTCGCGTTCTCCCAGTAATCCACGAGTTCATATTTCACACCGGTTGGCGGCGGTGAATTACTGTATTGCAGCTTGCCCTGGCTGTCGGTCCATTTGTACAGGCGGGTGGGGGCTTCCGGCACATAATCGCGTAACCAGCCCGGTGCGGCCTGCGGATTGAAAAACCAGTATCCCAGCAGTCCCAGTGCGCCGATGACCAGCACAGACAGAATCAGCGGTCGCAAATTGTGCGAGCTGCGGGAACGGGGGGATAAGTCGTCTTGACGTCGACGTCGGGCCATCATTGCGGCTGTACTCCTTTGCTACTACGGTAGATCGCCGCGTAGTGCGGTGACCTGATGTTGTAAATTGGTGGCACTGACCTGCGACGGCGCTACCGGCGCACTGGCAACCAGTTCTATACGGCGCCAGCGCGGACGCGGCCAGCGACTCATGGCGTGCCCGCTGCGGCGGCTGAACCAGCTGCCCCACAGACCGCGTAACGCCATCGGCACAACGACTACGGGCGTGCTTGCAACAATACGCTCGATGCCGCTGCGAAACGGGTTGATCGTGCCGTCACGGGTAATTTTACCTTCCGGAAAGATACACACTATTTCATCATTATCTAAATATTCACTGATGCGTGCAAAGGCTTGCTCCAGCAGTTCCGGGTTTTCACGGGCCGAGGCAATTGGGATGGCACCTGCACTGTTGAAAATCAAGCGCCGCACGGGCAGGTGGAAGATATGATGATCCATCACGAAACGCACCGGACGGCGCACGCAACCGGCAATAATCAGTTCATCGACGAAACTGACGTGATTGCAGACCAATACAGCCGGGCCATTTTCCGGGATATGTTCCAGTCCGGTTTTGCGTACCCGGTACATGATGTGTACCAGAATCCAGACCAGAAAGCGCATCAGGAATTCCGGCACCAGGGTGTAAATATAAACCGCGACCACGGCGTTCAGCAGCGCTATCAGCAAAAATAATTGCGGAATACTGAACCCGGCGTTCAGCAGGGCGATAGCCAGCAGCGCCGACAGCACCATCATCAGGGCATTGATAATATTGTTGGCGGCGATAACCCGCGAGCGGTGGCTGGTTTCACTGCGGCTCTGGATCAGGGCATACAGCGGCACGATATACAGCCCGCCGAAAATGCCGAGCAGGACGATATCCAGCACAATTCGCCAACTGCCGGGATGAGCAAGAAACGCGCTCATACCGCTGTTTTCCAGACCCAGCGGGGCCGGTGCCGCGAAAAACAAATCGATTCCAAACAGGGTCAGGCCGATTGAGCCGAAAGGCACCAGGCCGATTTCCACCCGCCGTCCGGACAGCCGTTCGCACAGCAGCGAACCGATGCCGATACCCAGCGAAAACAGGGTCAGCAGCAGGGTCACAACTTGCTCGTTGCCGCCTAATATGAGCTTGGTGTAATTGGGTAACTGGGTGAGATAAACCGAGCCGAGAAACCAGAACCAGGAATTGCCCAGAATGGATAAAAAGACGGTCCGGTTCGTGCGTGCAAAACGAATATTGCGGGCGGTTTCGGTGAAAGGGTTCCAATTCAGTTTAAGATCCGGCGCAACCGGG
This sequence comes from Gammaproteobacteria bacterium, assembly GCA_041396125.1. Lineage (GTDB taxonomy): Bacteria > Pseudomonadota > Gammaproteobacteria > Competibacterales > Competibacteraceae > JAWKZG01. Next base: position 23,882 of record JAWKZG010000027.1, read on the forward strand.
GCAGCGACGGGTATCGCCCGACTTGCCAGATAGCCCAGCAGGGCGATGCCGATGACGCAGAAGGACACGATTTGCGGCCCCCAGTCGTGCATGCCGATCAGGATGCCACCGGTCATAGTGCCGAGCAGAATGGCCAGAAAAGTGCCCATTTCGATCAGTCCGTTGCCGCCGACCAGCTCGGTGTTTTGCAGATGCTGCGGCAGAATGCCGTATTTCAGTGGCCCGAACAGTGTGGATTGCGTGCCCATCAAAAACAGCAGGGCCATCAGGAGCACGATATTATGGGTGTAAAACCCGATAAATGCGCAGGCCATGATGATAATTTCAAGCAGCTTGGTGAAGCGGATCAGCCGCGCTTTCTCGAATTTGTCGGCGCATTGCCCGGCACTGGCAGAGAACAGGAAAAACGGCAGAATAAACAGGCCGGCACTGAGATTGATCAGGGTGTTGCTGTTCATACCGGCCTGTTCGGCGGCCTGAAAGGCAATCAGGATAATAAGCGCGTTTTTGAAAACATTATCATTGAATGCACCCAGAAACTGGGTCAGGAAAAGCGGCAAAAACCGACGCTGCCGCAGCAGTGAAAACTGACTTTCAGAGGAGCTCATTGATCCCTTCACCCATCCCGCGCGTGGCGGGCCTTCTGCTTAAATCAGATAACGTCCGCCAGAGGCGATGCATACAATCAGCAGCCCCAGCACCAGATTGATCCCCACAATACGGCGGATCTGCCCGATTTGTTGCCCGGCGACCGGCCAGTCAGCAGCGGCAACCGCGTTGCGCAGACGTCGGTACGGGGCGAAAAACAGATGCATGAACAGCAGCATCATCAGCAATCCCAGCGCATGCATGATATGGATATGCAGACCGCTGCCGGCAAAGCCCCCGAAATACCCAAACAGCATCCAGTAACCACTGGCCAGCAATACCAGGATAGCGGCCCAGACCCAGGGGAAAAAGCGCTTGAACACGCCGGCCCACAAACCCAGCCGCTGCGGCGGTTCCAGTGTGCCCATGGCCGGTCGCAGCACGATATAGGCGAAAAACATGCCGCCCACCCAGATCACCGCGCTTAGTAAATGCAGAACTATTGCCAGCGCTATCATGATGCTCATCCTCACAGTTAATTCAAGCTTGTACGGGACATCAGGCTGCAAAAGCATACCCTGATAAAGTCAGCAGGTATCGTGTGATAGCTGCCGGCGATCAAACCCCGTACGAGTCTGATCGCCGGTATTGCTCCAAAAACTCAGCCTAAAAAATCCGGCACCCTGCTGTTAGCAGAATCGCCAGATTGGGGCCGGGTTTTAGTCTTCTGTTAAAGAAACCATCTTGACATGGAAATGCTCCAGCAAGCCTTCGCTGCCGGCTTCACGACCCATACCGCTGTCCTTGACGCCGCCAAACGGTGCTTCCGGCGCAGCGATATTAAAGCTGTTGACGCCAACCATGCCGGCTTCCAGGCCTTCCGACAGGGCCATCGCCCGCTTGTTCGAGCCGGTAAAGGCATAGGCTGCCAGCCCGACCGGCAAGCGGTTGGCCCGTTCGATCACTTCGTCCAGGGTGCTGAAACGCGCTACCGGAGCGAGCGGACCGAACGGTTCCTGGTTCATGATTTTGGCATCGTCGTCGAGTTCGCTGATAACCGTCGGCTCGAAGAAAAAGCCCTGATTGCCGACGCGGTTACCGCCGGTCTGGATGGTGGCACCACGCTCGCGCGCATCGCCGACGAAATCGTCCATTGCATCCAGCCGGCGCGGATTGGCCAGCGGGCCCATTTGCGTGCTTTCGTCCAGGCCATTGCCGATCTTCAGGCTTTTGCTGATATCGGTAAAGGTCTGTACGAAACGGTCGTGGATGGACTCGTGAACATAGAAGCGGGTCGGCGACACACACACCTGACCGGCATTACGGAATTTACCGGCAGCGGCCATTTTAGCGACTTTATCGACATCCACATCGTCGAAAATCACAACCGGGGCATGTCCGCCCAATTCCATGGTGAATTTTTTCATTTCACGGGCGGCCAGTGCGGCCAGATGTTTGCCAACCGGGATCGAGCCGGTAAACGTGACTTTGCGCACAACCGGGTGGGGGATGACATATTCCGAAACTTCCGCCGGCACTCCGAACACGACATTCAGTACCCCGGCGGGCAGGCCGGCGTCCGCACATGCCTGCGCCAGAGCAATCGTGCAACCGGGCGTTTCCTCGGACGGTTTGATAATGGCCGAGCAGCCGGCTGCCAGTGCTGCCGCCAGTTTCCGTGCCGGCATCAACATGGGGAAGTTCCAGGGCGTGAACGCTGCCACCGGACCGGTGGGTTCGTACACGACCATCAGGCGGTTGTATGGCCAGCGCGACGGTACAATGCGGCCATAGACACGTTTGCCTTCTTGCCATCCATTCGAAGGTTTCCGCGCACATCATGATTTCCATTTTGGCTCTCGGTCAGGGTTTTACCCTGTTCGAGGGTCATGATGCGACCCAGGTCGTCGGAACGCTCACGCAATAAATCAGCGATCTTTTTCAGAATCCGGGCGCGTTCCAGCGGCAGTTTTGCGCTCCACAGTTTGAAACCGCGCTGTGCTGCATCCAGCGCAGCATCCAGATCGGCCCGTGAAGCGTGCGGCAGCTCGGCCAGCACTTCTTCGGTGGCCGGGTTAATGACCGGTTCGGTACGGCCGCTGCTGCCTTGGGTCCATTCACCATCAATATATAAGGAAAGGTTCGGGTACATGACATAATCTCCTGTTGGATTATTGTTTAACTGGCCCGTTTCCCGCTGTTGCTAAGGCGCGGGCAACGGGTACGTTGGGGCATACAGCCAGACAGCGCGTCACGTCGCGTGCATACTGCGGCCCGCGAAGTGGGCGTGTAGGCAAAAAAATCGGGGATCAGCGTGATAAGACCCTAATAAGACTCTATTTGGCTGGTTTAGTGCAGGCCAGGTTTTTTCAGATAATCATAACGACTGACCGAATGTACGACGACATCCACGGTTTCGCCGTGTCGCAGCAGGGTCAGCGGAATATCGGTTCCGGCCGGTCCGAGACCCCGGATCAGCCGGTAAAACGTGGCCAGGTCGTCGGTGCTCTGGCCATTGACAGCCAGTACCACATCACCGGCCTGTATACCGGCAAGTTCGGCCGGGCAGCCATCGACCAGATTGATGATCACCAGATTGCCTTTCATTTCGGTGGTCATCATGCCCAGCCAGGGATGCGGCGGCTGGCGGGGCCGACCCAGCGTTTGCAGATCTTCCATGATCGGCAGTAACAGATCGATGGGCACGATCATATTGCTCTCGCTGTTATCCCCATTGGCGGAGGTCTGTACCAGCAGGGAGCCGATGCCGCGCAGCGTTCCGTCCGGACCGATCAGCGCGGCACCACCCCAGTTGGGATGAGCGGGATGCGTGAAAATAGCCTCATCCAGCATATATTCCCAATAGCCGGCAAATTCCTGTTTGGCCGCCACATGGGCTTTAACGGCATCCTGTCGTCCGCCATGGCCTGCCACAACAACGGTCTCGTTGCTGCTCAGGGTGTTCGCACTGCCGATAGGCAGCGGCGGGGCTTTGAGTTTTTGTAAAGCCTGTACCAGCCCGAAGCCGGAGGCCTGATCAAAGCCTACGGCATAACCGGGTATGGCACCGCCATCTTTGTCGATAATCCAGACCTGCTCGGCTTCAGTGATCAGATAACCAATGGTTACGATCAGGCCGCTGTCCTGAATGACCACCCCATGGCCCGAACGCTCGGTGCCCAGTACATCGGCGGTCAGCGCATCTTCGGGAATACGGGTACGCAAAAACACGACCGATGACAGTGCTCGGTCCAGATCGTAATCAACATCTTCAGGGCGAGGGCATGGCCCGGCGGGTAAATCACGCTCTGACATTGCGTTTCAACGGTTCCAATAGATAAGCCATAAAGTGTCTGTATCATACCTTGTTCGCGGGCCGGACTGAAACTGCGACAGCAAATTACTGTGCGCTTGCGGGCCAGCCGCTTCAGGTTTCTGCCGGCAATATGGCGGCCCGAAACCGATCTTTCAAGGTGACACCGTCTTTGGGCGGCAGCACCAGCGGTAAAACTTCTGCGCGCACTTTAATCGTTGCCAGCAAAGGCCCGTCGGCGCTGGCCAGTGTCGGCAGGTGGGTGGCCCAGTCAGTGTTATCAGCAATACTGAAGCAACGCTCGAAGCCAGCCCCGCGGGCGATCGCGGCGAAATCCACGCCGTAGGCACTGTGGGTCAATTGCATGCCGGTTTCGCCGTAGCGTTCATTGTCGATGACCGCCAGCACCAGATTGGCCGGGCGCTGGACGGCAATCGTCGCCAGGCCGCCCAGTCCCATCAGCAGTTCGCCATCGCCGGTAATCACCAGTACCCGGCGTTGTGGCTGTGCCAGCGCCAGGCCGAGACCGATCATGGCGGCGCCACCCATTGCGCCCCAGAGTGGAAACTGGCGGGGGGAATCGCCGGCTGCGGTGACATCCCAGGCGGTGGCCCCCAGTCCGGTGATCACCAGGGCTTCCGGCATGGCGTCCAGCAATTGCTTGACCACGGCCCGGCGGCGCAAAGGATATTGCTCGCTGCGCTGTAAATTATTCATGGTTAGAGCCTCCTTTATTTGCCGAATGTTTTGGCGCCGATCAAGCGCTGCGAAATCAATACTGCTGCTGCGCTCGGGCCATTGAAGACGATACGGGCGGCGGCATCGACGGTAGCGGCCATATCTTCACCGTGTTCGACCGGATAGGTCAGTACATTGGCCAGCTGCAGTACGGCCTCGCTGCTCTGGCCCATCGGAATCTGCCAGGGGTTGAATTCACCCCATTGTCCACGCATGGTGACCAGCATCAGCAGCGGGAAGCGACAGACCCGGGTCAGGGACAGCATATTAATGCAATTGCCCACGCCGCTGGACTGCATCAGCAGTACTCCGCGCTGGCCGCCCAGCCAGGCCCCGCCCAGTAGCGCCACACCTTCTTCTTCGGTGGTCAGCGGTACGGTGATCATATCGGCGTGCGCACGGCAGCGCTCGATCAGCTGGCTGTGACCGGCATCGGGCACATAGGCGACTTGCTGGACATGGTGGGCGAGCAGTTGCTCGAAAATCGTATCGGGCCAGGCCGCATTCGACATGGATACTCCTTGATTTGGTTGTTTTGGGGTTTGGCTGCTTTTGGGCTGATTATTGTTAAACTGTGAAACTATAAGCTATACCTTATCTAAACATTAACCACCATCTCATCAAACAAACCCCAAAACAAAATTATGCTAAACAATTTTTATATCCGACCCGCCGACCTTGACTTTGTGGGCAGCGGGCTGGTGCGCCCGGAATGTGTGCTCTGCTGCGCCGATGGTTCGGTTTACGCCTCGCATTCCGGCGGCGGTGTCACCCGTATTGCGGCTGATGGCAGGCAGCAGCATATTTTGGGGAATACTCTGGATCAGGCGTCGACCGGCGTCCGGAATAGCCCGCCGGTCACGGTCGCCACGAACGGTTTCTGCCTGCGTCGTGACGGCAGTTTTCTGTGCGCCAATCTGCAGCCGCCCGGTGGTGTCTGGCAGCTTGAACGTAACGGTGAGCAGCGGCCATTCTGGCTGGAAATTGATGGCTATCAGCCACCGTCGGTCAATTTTGTGTATGAAGATAATAAACAGGGCCGGGTCTGGATTACCGTCAGCACCCGGCGTGAACCCCGTTCGCTTGGTTATCGTCCGGACGTGGATGACGGCTTTATTGTGCTGGTGGACCAGCGTGGTGCGCGACTGGTAGCCGATGGATTGGGCTTTACCAACGAGGCCAAGCTCGATCCCGGCGGTAACTGGCTCTATGTCAATGAAACCTTCGTGCGCCGAACCAGCCGTTTTAAAGTCGCTTCCGACGGCACACTGGGACAGCGCGAGACGGTCGCAGAATACGGACCGGGCACTTTCCCCGACGGGCTGGATTTCGACCAGCAGGGCGGTTTATGGCTGACCAGTGTGCTGTCCAACCGGGTGATCCGGTTGACGCCGGATGGTCAGCAGCAGATTCTGCTGGAAGAAAACGACCCGGAGCAGTTACAGGAAATCGAAACGGTTTATCAGGCCGGGCAGCTGGACCGGCCGCATATGGACACGATCCGTACCGAAGTGATGAAAAGCGTATCCAGTCTGGCGTTTGGCGGGCCGGACCGGAAAACCGTGTATCTCGGCAATCTGCTGGATCAGCGCTTGTATTGTTTTCGCAGTCCGGTAGCCGGTATCGAACCGCCGCACTGGTCGGTTCGGTTTGCGGATTAATACTCAACAGGAACCCGAATTCCATGTCTATGCAGTCATCATCTATGCAGCCACCTACCCGGATTGCGGTTATTGGTGCGGGCTATTTTGCCCGTTTTCAGATCGAAGCCTGGCAACGTCTGCCGGAGGCTGAACTGCTGGCGGTGTGCGATCTGCAGCCCGCTAACGAGGCGGTTGTCCGGCAGCTCGCGCCGACCGCCCGGTTTTATCAAAACGCCGAACGCATGCTGGATGAGATCAGTCCGGATGTGGTGGATATCGCCACGCCACCTGCCACTCATCAGGCCCTGGTGCAGTTGTGCGCCCAGCGTGGACTGGCGGCGATCACGCAAAAACCGCTGACGCCGACCTATGCCGAAGCGGTGGCACTGGTAGAGGCCGCCGAGCAGGCTGGTATCACGCTGGCCGTGCATGAAAACTTCCGTTTCCAGCCCTGGTATCAGGAAGCGCACCGACTGCTGGCGCAGGGGCAGTTGGGGCGTTTGCACAGCATCAGCATGCGCTTGCGGCCGGGTGACGGACAGGGCGAACGGGCTTACCTGGACCGGCAGCCGTATTTTCAGGGCATGGAGCGGTTTCTGATTCATGAAACGGCCATTCATCTCATCGACACTTTCCGTTTTCTCTGCGGTGAAGTCAGTGGTGTGATGGCGCGGCTGCGCCGGCTCAATCCGGTGATTGCCGGCGAGGATGCCGGGACAGTGATCTTTGATTTTACCGGTGGCGCTTATGGTGTGTTCGACGGCAATCGTCTGAACGAGCATCCGGCTGACAATACCCGTCTGACTATGGGCGATGTATGGCTGGAAGGCGAGGGCGGTGTGCTGCGTCTGGACGGTTTCGGACGGCTGTGGTTCAAGCCGCATGGCGAGCCTGAGCGAGCGCACGACTATAGCTGGAGTACGCAGGGTTTTGCCGGTGATTGCGTTTATGCTACCCAGGCACATTTGCTGGCGCATTTTCGTTCGGGTGCTCCCTGCCAGACGCTGGCGCGGGATTATCTGCGCAATGTGGCCATCGAAGAAGCAATCTACCGCTCAGCCAGCGAGAACCGCTGGCTGAGTGTTTAGTTAAGCCG
>JAWKZG010000028.1:0-15713 GCA_041396125.1 Gammaproteobacteria bacterium
GCGCTGTTGACCCCGGTAATGGCCGCGTTGAGGGTTGTTTCGTCGCTGGCGTTGAAGTCGGCTCCCAGGGCGGGGTTGGCCAGTGCGATCAGGACGGTGACTAACAGCGCAAGGGTCACCAGATCGCGCTGCGGTACTAGCTTTAAGTGATTTGTCATTCGACAGACCTCCCACTTTTTCTGAAGCGTTGTTGTTAGGTCATGCTTTGTATCTAGATTACAACAAAATAAAAGTGAGTCCAACTGTGCCACGCCTGCCAGGGGTGGCGGTTCAGGCGGTGCGCGCCCCACCAACGCATGATGACTGTCAGGGGATGGGGTTTTGAGCTCCGACACTGCATTCCCACCGGCGCGGGAATAACCGGGAAAGCAGGGTGCAATAGTCCAAGGGCATTGCGCCGGATGACATCACACCTATTTGATGCAAGGCGTTGCGCTACTCGTATACCTTGCGTGCTTTGCGGTCCTCTGACCCGCGTGGGCAACCAGTTGCCCCCCCTACAAAATTATTTCCCTTTGCAAAAGGGGGATTGAGAGGGATTTTTCAGGGCAGTAAGGTGCAATAAGAAAAGGGCATTGCGCCGGTTGACAGCACACCTATTCGGCGCAATGCGCTGCGCTTAGTGAGAGCATTTACCGCATTGCCAGATTACCAGGAAACGGCCCCAATTGATCTGCATAGCGTTTTGCGCATTCCAGTCCGAAAGGAGTAGGTGCAAGCGCTGGCTGGCGGTCGTACACCGTATCCACGCCGAGCCGCCAGGCGACAATGCGTTTGCCGTAGCAGAGCAGGGTGGCAATGGATTGCATAACAAAGGTGATGCAGGGCAGTACCTCGGCATAAATCCGCTCGGCATCGGCCTCATCACCTCGGCGAAAGGCCTCATACAGCGGCACCAGTCGATCCACCGCATCCGGTGCCGGAATCAGTCCGGCACAGCCGGCGCGCAGATTATCCGGAAACTCCAGCCCGCCGCGACCATTAAACACTTGCAGGGCCGAGCCGACGGCTTCGATCTGCTGCTGAATTTCCAGCGCCGGGCCTTCCCCTTTCAGCAGCTTGAAATTAGCCGCTAATTGGCACAGGGCGTGCAGTTCATCAGCTTCCAGCCCGACCCCCAGATAAGCCGGGGCATTCTGAATGGCGCAGGGTAAACGGGTGCTGGCCATCACCTCGGCAAAGAAATCAAGCAGTGCCGGATTGCTGATATCCCGCCCCGGCGGTTGCAGAATAAGCCAGCTCGCGCCGGCGGCTTCGGCTTGCCGGATCAGGGCCGTTTGTTCGCTGACGCTGGCCCCGGCGATGGTCAGGGCGACCGGCACCCGACCCGCCACATCAGTGCAGATCCAGTCCATAATTTGCTCGCGTTCGGTGGTGCTCAGCTTGTTTACTTCGGTAGCCAGACCGAGTGCGGCGAGACCATGCGCGCCACTGGCCAGACAGGCCTCCACCTGCTGTTTCATCAAACCGCGATCGAGTTGCCCCGAGGCGGTGAAGAACGCATATAAAATGGCGTAAACGCCGTGGTAATCCATCTGTTTTTCCTCTGCAATAGGGTTCAGAAGCGGTGGCGACTAATGCGATTCACGCGGTACGGCTGCACCGCGACAACCCACCAGAAAATCCAGATCAGCGCCTTTATCGGCTTGCAGTACGTGCTCGACATAAAGCTGTTGATAACCACCCTGCATGGGCAGCGCAGGCGGGTTCCAGCTGGCACGCCGTTCAGCCAGTTCCTGCTCGCTGACGTGCAGCTCAATACGCCGCGCCGGCACGTCGATTTCGATCAGATCGCCGTCGCGCACCAGTGCCAGAGGTCCGCCGGCAGCCGCTTCCGGCGCTGTATGCAGGATAACCGTACCGTAGGCGGTACCGCTCATGCGGGCGTCAGAGATGCGCACCATATCGGTGATGCCTTTTTTCAGCACTTTCTCCGGCAAACCCATATTGCCGACTTCCGCCATGCCGGGGTAGCCTTTGGGGCCACAGTTTTTCAGCACCATGACCGAGTTTTCATCGATGTCGAGGGCCGGATCATTGATCCGCGCTTTGTAATGTTCGATATCCTCGAATACTACGGCGCGACCCTGATGTTGCATCAGCTGCGGTGAAGCCGCCGAGGGCTTGAGGACACAGCCGTTCGGTGCCAGATTGCCGCGTAATACGGCAATGCCGCCATTGGCCACCAGCGGTTTTTCCCAGGGACGGATGACCTCCGGGTTATAGTTCGGGGCGTCTTTGACATTATCCCAGAGCGTGTTGCCGTTGACGGTGAGGGCATCGCGGTGCAGCAAACCCTGCTCACCCAGCGCCCGCAGCACGGCTGGCAGACCGCCGGCGTAATAGAAATCTTCCATCAGATAGCGCCCGGAAGGCATCAGATCGACCAGGGTGGGGACGTCCTGACCAAGCCGGTCCCAGTCGTCCAGAGTACAGTCCACACCGATACGCCCGGCAATAGCCAGCAGATGTACCACTGCATTGGTGGAGCCGCCGATGGCACCGTTGGTGCGGATTGCGTTCTCAAACGCCGCTTTGGTCAGAATCTGCGACAGCCGCAGGTCTTCCTGCACCATATCGACAATGCGCCGACCGGCCATCTGTGCCAGTTGGTGGCGGCGTGCATCTACCGCCGGAATAGCGGCATTGTGCGGCAAGCCGACACCGAGCGCTTCAACCATGGATGCCATAGTCGAGGCGGTGCCCATCGTCATGCAGTGACCAGCCGAACGCGACATGCAGGACTCGGCCTGCATAAACTGCTCGGCACTCATCTGACCGGCTTTGACAGCTTCGGAAAAACGCCAGACGTCGGTCCCTGAGCCAATCGGTTGGCCTTTATAATTACCGTTCAACATCGGGCCGCCGGATACGCAGAGGGTTGGCAGATCGCAACTCGCGGCACCCATCAATAACGCCGGGGTGGTTTTGTCGCAGCCGACCAGCAAGACCACACCGTCCATCGGATTGGCGCGGATAGCCTCTTCCACATCCATACTGGCCAGATTGCGAAACAGCATGGCGGTAGGGCGTAGATTGGATTCACCCAGAGAGGTGACCGGAAACTCGAAAGCGATGCCGCCAGCTTCCAGCACGCCCCGTTTAACCCGTGCGGCGATCTCGCGGAAATGCGCGTTGCAGGGGGTGAATTCCGACCAGGTGTTGCAGATGCCGATGACCGGCCGACCATCGAAAGCGTCATCCGGCAGACCCTGATTTTTCATCCAGCTGCGGTGAATAAAAGCGTCTTTGTCCTGACCACCGAACCAGGCCTGGGAACGGCGTTTGTTATTTTTGCTCATGCTTATCTCCAAACGATTGATTATTTTAGACCCGGAAATTTTTCTTTGAAAAACCCGGATGGGTGGTTTTTGTCATGATTTTTTCCCGCATGAATATCGCGGGTAGTCTGCTTCAGCAATGCCGCTGATACCTGGCGCGCGGTCACGGGATCACGCAGGCGGATCGCCTCGATAATCTGCGCGTGCATATCCAGCGCCTGTTCATAGGAGCGGCCCAACTGCAGGGTATACTCGAACAGGGCACGCAGGGCCGCTCGAATCGTGCTGACCAGATGGGTGAAAATCAGATTATGACTGGCGATCAGCAATGCACTGTGAAAGTCCAGGTCAGCATCACAGAAGTCTGCAACCCGGTCGGGCAGACTGTCACACATGCGCAGATAGGCGGATTCCAGCGCGGCGAGATCCTGCGCGGTGGCGCGACTGGCGGCCATTTCCGCTGCTGCCGGTTCCAGCACTCGGCGCGCTTCCATCAGAGATTCGACAAACTCGGTGCTGAACACCGCGTCACGGCACCAGTCCAGCAGGTCGGGATCGAGCAGGTTCCAGCAGCTTTGTTCCTGTACCCGTGTGCCCAGGCGCATGCGGCTTTTCAGCATGCCTTTCGATTCCAGCACTTTGCAGGCTTCACGCCATGCCGTACGACTGACGCCGAGTTGCTCGCAGATAGTGGTTTCCGGTGGCAGTGTGCTGCCCGGTTTGAACTCCCCACTGACGATGCGCCGGGCCAGCGTCGCGACTAACTCGCGGTGTACGCGCGGTTTGCTGCGTGCAGCAGTCGGTTGCCGGGGCGGGTTGGGCATGATTGGGCTCCTCGCTATACGAAAATTATAAATCATACTTATAAGCTTCACAAATATGATATTTGGTAAAAAAATACCGATTACAGGCTACATGGAGCCCGTGTTTTACAGCAAAAATAGGGGTACTATTTTCGCCCCTGCTGCCTGGAGATATACCGTAATGGCCCTGGATTTTATTTTTATGCTGACCCGGAACGATCGCACGGTTGCCGACCCGCTGCAGTATCTGCCGGCGGCGCGTGATGCCGATGTGCGCCATATCGGGTTTAAAAATATCGGTCTGACCGGCCCGGAACTGGTCACGCTGAACCAGGCCATCAAAGCACTTGGCGCAACCAGCTATCTGGAAGTGGTATCGCTGGATCGGGCCAGTGAAATGGCCTCGGCGCAGGCAGCGGTCAAGGCCGGCGTGGATTGTTTCCTCGGCGGTGTTCATGTTGACGCGGTATTACCTGTGCTGGCCGGCAGCGGGGTTCGCTATTTCCCGTTTCCCGGTCATATAACAGGTCATCCCAGTGTGCTGGAGGGCAGTCTTGTCGAGATTGTAGCGAGTGCCGAGAAACTGGCGGCGCGGGACGGAGTACACGGTCTGGATCTGCTGGCTTACCGCTCGTCCTTGCCAGTGCCTGAACTGGTGCAAGCGGTATGTACCCGGATCAATAAACCGGTCATTGTGGCCGGTTCTATAACCGGTCCGCAGCAGATTAATGCTATTGCGAAGGCCGGTGCGGCTGGCTTTACCATCGGCAGCGCGGTGCTGGAAGGACGCTTTCCCGCCGCCAGCACTGATGTAGCCAGTCAGTTAAGCGCCGTCATGGCCACGATCAGCGGGATGGCGGAATGACCACAAGGCGTTGGCCGTGAAATTCCAGAGTAAAACCAGCCCGGTACTGAGCACCTGCGTCAGCAGATAATGCCAGCCTAAAACCCGGATGCCCAGATGCATAACGGCGGCATTCAGGCACAAGCCAATACCTGCCACGATCATAAAACGGCTGAACGCGGTGCGATGCGCTTGCCGACTGCGAAACGTGTAGCGGTAATTCAAATGGTAATTAACGACAGCGGACAAGCTATAAGCCAGCACCGAGGCGAGCACCGGGTCGGTGTTGAGCAACTGCACCATGCTGATTAACAGCGAGTATTGCAGCAGGGTTGCGAGGGCACCCGCCAGCAGGAATTTGCTGAACAATGGCACGATACGTTCTGGTTTCAGCAAGATTAGGTTTTCCTCATTCGTTTTCCCCGCACGTTCACCCATAGCGTCGCTTGAGCTAAGCTTATCCGGACAACCATCAGCGGATGGCATTTTCCAGCTTAACTGAATATGGGGTAGGGTATGTGTGGGCTATGCACCGAGACAATCACGTTGTCGTTTATTGAGCAGGAACGCAAGGGTCTTGCCGCTGATTTCAGCTATGGCTTTCGGTTTAATTATCTGCAGGAATGCGATCAGCTGATAAACAATCTTCGCTCACTGTCACTACCAGAGATTAATTCGATTGAAGCGGAAGTCATCATTTTTAAAGTGCTCGAGTTCTATATTGAACAGGGCTTCAAGGAGGATGTTTTTGCTGATTTGCTGGCTCTGACCGGGCCGGAACTTGTCACAGAGCGGCTGGGAAAACTAAAAACATTCCAGCAGGATGATGAATATTGGCGCGAACTCGGCAATATTGATCTGTACACCCATGCCAGCCATTGGGCCGGGTTTATCGGCAATATCAACTATACCCGTGCCAAAGCTCTGGAAATCCTGTTGTCCTACGCTGCATGGTGTCATGAACAGGAAGAACAGGAGCCGCCGGGCTTATCGTTGCCGGGTGATGCTGACAAAGCACCTGAGCAGGATGAACAGAGCTACTGGCATGAGCATTTTCATGATAATTACCCTTTGTTATTTTTCTCGATAGCGTTTCTTGGCAAACACGATCCCCGCGCCGATGTGCTCAAAGATATCGCTCTGGTCAACCCGCCGCTGTGTGATTTTCTCGGCTACGATTTATGGCTGCAGAGAAAAGCATTTTTGTCGTGCGTCAAAGTGTATGGTGTTGATTTTATAATTGATAATTTCAGCGGTATTCGCTATGAGTTGATCTATTACGCGGTATTAAAAATCCCGTTCAATTCAGCCGATCTGGCGCAGCTAAGACAGCTCATTGCTGCTGATAAACAGCATTTCACGGTCAATTACGATGCGGATCATGTTTTGGAGTTGCTGGCCTAATAAGGTGCGTGCGCCTTCAGTCAAGTCGCTTTTCGCTGCTGGACAAGAACGCCGTCGTCACTTCCCTTATCGTTGCATTCAGGACACCACTGTGGCTATCCGCAGCGGTGGTGTCCCAATCAAGAAGATCCTTTTAAACAAGCTTGCGCTCGTCCCGATCTGACCAACCGGCGGGCGTTGGCATAACCGATATGAGGAGTTCACGATGAATGCAATGAGTCCCGTAACCCGAAAAGAGAAAATACCGGAAGAATATGTGCAGATGGATCAGGTCGACTGGAAACCATTTCCGGATGCGTTTTCCGCTGGCGGTATCCGCTGGAAGTTATTGCATGTTTCACCCGAGATGGGGGCGTGGACAGCGATCTTCGACTGCCCGGCGGGCTCGTCTTTCGCTGCCCATATCCACGTCGGGCCGGGTGAATATTTTCTGACCAAGGGCAAAATGGATGTACGCGGCGGTAAAGACGCTGGCGGCGATACCGCAGTTGCGCCCGGTTATGGTTACGAATCCGCTAACGCCCGCCACGATAAAACCTATTTTCCCGTCGACAGTGAGTTCTATATGACCTTTCTGGGGCCGTTGACCTTTATCACCCCGGAAGGGGCACCGATTGCGGTCATTGGCTGGGAAGAGGCGCAAGGTGCCTGGCTGGCATGAGGGGGACTTGTCCATGGTAAGCACGCAGGCAGCGACGCAGACCCGTCAGGTTTTTGAACATCATCTGGGCGCGTTTGCCGAAGGCATCGATGCCGTGATGGCGGACTACTCGCCGGAATCGGTTCTGCTAACACCGGACAAAACCTACCGCGGACTCGCCGAGATTCGCGTTTTTTTCGAGGCTTTCATTAATAGCGCAGATGCGGCCTTCTGGGGCGCGTTCAAGGTGCTGGCCCAAGGTGTCGAAGGGCAGATGGCCTACCTGGTGTGGGAAGCGAAACCGGCGGTGCAAATGGCGACCGATACGCTGTTGGTTCATGACGGGAAAATCCTGACCCAGTCTTTTACGCCGCTGGCCGGCAGTTAAATCCTGCCGGGTTAATCCGTAACACCCTGCTGATACGTGAGCGTTTCCCCGATCACGTATCAGTGGGCGTAATGGCTTTTTCGGAAGTGATTCGGGCTTTGGCCGAAATGCAGTTTAAACAGTCGGCTGAAGTGCGACGCATCGTTAAACCCCCACTGATAGGCGATCTCGGATACATTGCGATCTGCATAAGCCGGGTCCAGCAGTGCATCGCGACACCGATCCAGGCGCTGTTGTTGTATCCAGTTTGAGGCACTCTTGCCGCTTTGCTTGAAAATCATATGCAGATAACGCACCGAGATACGATTGGCCTGAGCGATCCGGTTAAGGCTCAGATCCTCTTCGTGCAGATGATCGAGAATATAAGCCTGAACCGCCCGCAGATAGCGTTCGGACAAGCTGCTCTCGTTTTTGTCCAGTTCCCCGGCCAGCGTACTGGCGACCAGTTCAAGCGTTACCCGTTTAAGACAGCCGGAATCAACCGCATGCAGGTTCGAGAACTGGTCGGTCAGGGATTGTATGTGCGAAAACAGGATAGCGCCCAGACCGGCACGGCTGTCGATGACCGCGCCACGGATGTTAAGGTTTTTGGGCAGCCGTTCCTGCAGCACAGCGAACGGGATCATCAGTGTTGCCTTGTGCAGGGCCTGGGTCACGACAAATTCGCAGGGCTGGTTACTGGTCCAGAGAAAAAGCGCCCCGGCACCGAATGACAGTGCACCATCACCGACGTTGAAATGTTCCTGTCCGCCAAAGGTTAGCTGGATGCCCAGATAGGGTTCTTCATCCCGTTTGATCTCCTGTGCAGTTCGCTTGCCATGACAAGGGCTGCAGGCGCACTCGACCAGCCGTATACCGCCGATATCGCGTTGCCGAATGCGGGCCGTAAAGTCTGCCGGGACGCGCTTGCTGACCGTCCAGTCGCTATAACCTGCCGATAATGCCATCTGCCAGGCATCGGTACGTTCATCGACAGGGAATTCGTCAATCGCACACCAGCGTTCACTCACGAATGTTTCTGGCTGCATAGGGTTACTCCTCCGGCAATGTTTCTTTATCACTCGTTGTTCAGGGTTGCTGATTAAAACTAGCCATTATCTCAGAATTTGCATACCCATTTTTATAAACTACACTTGATATTGGCTGCATTACTTATTCTACGCTTGGTTTAGTTACTCAATTCAGCTGTAGTGTTTAAGTGACTATGCGACTACTTTTTTACGCCATAACTATCTGAAGTAATGAACTCAATAAAGGGCGACTGTAGACGAGCAAGCGTCAATCTTTTATTAGGGGTAAATTATGAGCGCTGTCCAAATTTTACGAAATATGGCCTCCCTATTCATTATAACGGGGGTTGTTTTTTTTGCGCCACAGTCCAGTGAAGCAAAAGAAAAACACCAGGAAGGCGATGGTCCTGGTATCAGCATCCAGTCTGCCCAATTGTCCATTGATGGTGTCCAGGTTGCTCCCAACCTTGCTACCTGGGTGATGCAACTCTTGTGTAATGGACGCGACGTGTGTCATGAGGAGATTTGGCCGCAATTTTTTCAGAAACACGGGCTTTTAACATCGCTGAACGTCGTCTACACCTGTCGGGATGTTGAAGGGTTCCATGAATTCGAAATTAACAATGAAGGTAAGTTTAACGATGGCACCTTTGTACGCTTGAATTGCCACCGTGCGCCAGCGATGGCTCTAACGGCACCAACAGGGCTGCTGGGTGGTGAGTCGACGCCAACGGGGATAATGACCTCTTTCGCGCTGAATATCGCCGAACACCTGGCAGGAAATGTGATAGACGAGTTTCTTTTTCCACCCGCGATAGACCAAAAAGCGCTCGCCGACGCGATGGCCGAGGTGATCACACTGGCCCTTGATGAGGCAAAACTGGAAGCTAACCAAGACGCTCTAAACGCCCAACTTGGCCTTCCTGGCAATGTGGGTCTGGCTACCTATGACGCAGATGTTCGCGCGGCGATGGGCACCCCAAGTCAGGACGGGACCGTGCAAGGTGTACATGATCACCTGCTTAACTCATCGTTCGTTGATGACCTGAGTGGTACCTTGCGAGCCCTTAGGACCGATACTGAAAAGCAGAGTACCCGCTTCGAGGCCTTCACCAGCTATATTTCCGCTGCCTCGGCATTGGCGGGTACTCTGGAGTTTCAAGATGAGCTGGATAGATATTTGCCACGAGATGCGGATGGAAAGCCATTACGTGACACAGAATTTCTGAGTAGCCTCGTCTCGGTGCTCGGCGATCCTGATGCCAATATTGACTTCACGCTCAATACGAAAGGTGACATGATTCTCCAAGAGCTAGTGGCTACCCGACCGGTTTGTAAGAAATTCAATGATGGGTATAACGACTACTTCTGGCAATTCAAAGACTGCGATGGGAAAGTGCATGGGCCGCTACCGAACCCAGACAGTACTGAATGGAACGAGGATGCCTGTACTATAAATACATCGAGTAGTTATCAAATCTGTGCGCAGCGAGAATACGCCACTGCCTTGTCTCCTAACGTGATGGGCTGGATTGATGATACCGTGCAAGGCTGGCGTGACACGCTCACCACGGCGGCTCCGTTGTTAGCGAGTTACAATATACCCTGTGATGCCTGCAGGCAGTCTTTCATCACGGTCGATCTTGTGCTGTTTGTTACCAAGGACACCAAAGGCAATTCCATATATTCAAGTTCCCCTACAGGTGATTCTGTTTTTTTTGAGGCGCGCTGCAATGGCCTGGTTCAGTGTGATGCTTATTTTAAAAACAAGGACTTGCCTGGATATAATGCGGGGAAATCCCACTCCAGCAACAAAACGCATATATCCAACCTGACAGTCGCGTACCATTGTGCAGCCGATACGTCTGGAACGATGCGGTCTTACCAGGCTTTAAGCGGTGACTTGGATTCCGGGGGCGCGTGGGCTCACCTCGATTGCGATGCCCCAGCCTTTTGCACAAACCCAACGACCTGTGTGCAGTAGGTCGAGTCTGATTGATCTCAAAGGCGCTCTGCCGGCGTGAGGGCGCTGAGTCCTTTAGCCATGTGGATCGGACTCATCGGCACCGTCAAGTAGATCGGCTTTATCAAATAATCACGTATTTGATCTGTATATAGCGCATAAATTTTTTTTATGGTCTATATATAGATCATTTTATATTGACGGATAACTAGATATTGACTATTTTGGTTTATATAAAGACCATAAAGCAGTTTTATGGTTTATATACGGATCAAAATAGAACGATGCCAAAATCGATTACACGCACCTACTCCCGCTATACCCGCGATGCGACCGCCTTGCTCGGTGGTTTGATCCGCGCAGCGCGCAAAGAGCGCAAGCTTACCGCGCAAGAACTGGCCGACCGTGCGGGCATTTCCAGAGGATTGCTGCAACGCATCGAGAAAGGTGACCTCAAATGCGAAATCGGAGCCGTGTTCGAAGTGGCCACCATTGTCGGTATCAAGCTCTTTGATGCTGATGAGAACACGCTGCCAAAATACCTGAGCCAGACCAGGGACAAGCTGACACTTCTGCCGAAGTCTGTCCGGCATAAATCCAGGGTGGTGTTTGATGATTTCTGATCTCACTGGACGCGCTGGATTTTCAACACTCGCCAACTGAACTGAACGATACAGACTTGCGCTGACAAAAAGCCTGATTGAGGAATTCAATAAGACCAATTTTCGAACGCCAGCGGCATATTGTTCAGTAAATCCCTGCGTTCACGCCAATTGGGCATTAATCTGTCCATATGGCTGCGGAACCGGTCATTGTGGTTTCTCTCCAACAGGTGGACCAGCTCGTGTACCACAATGTATTCCAGACACTCAGGCGGTTTCTTTGCCAACTCAAGGTTTAACCAAATGCGTTTGGCCTGGGTATTACAGCTGCCCCATTTGGTTTTCATTTTCTTTACGTCCCAGCGCGTTAGCTCCACGCCAACCCGAGGTTGCCAATCGGCGACCAGCTTCTTAATTCGGTTCAGATCGGATTGGGGCGCTGGATTTTCAACACTCGCCAACTGAGTATGTGCCTGTGCGGCCAACAATGGTATGGAAGAGCTGATCGAGTCCGTCGAACGGGTCGAGCAGGGTGTACCTCACACCGGAACTGGATCAGGCGTGTTCCATGCCAGCTCTTGGTGCCGCCCTAAAGCGCTGATCCAGGATCAAAACAAGAAATATGTGCCAAGTTTTCATCCAGCTCTGATCTTTATAGTGTGGTCAAGGCTGAATTCATTGCTATGCGGCGGCTGCACTGGCCGGTTTGAATGTCGCGCCGGTGAAACTGGTTAAAAGCGGCAAATAAGGATGTGCTTCTTATTGAACGTTTTGATCGCCTGGCGCAGGGTGATAGCTGGTCGCGCAAAGCGATGGTCTCAGCGCTGACGCTGTTGGGCCTCGATGACATGATGGCAAGATACGCCAGCTATGAAACCCTGGCTGAAATTATTCGCCACAGTTTCACTGATCCGAAAATACACTGAATGAGCTGTTCTCCCGGCTGGTTTTCAATATTCTCTGCGGGAACACCGACGACCATGCCCGCAACCATGCGGCTTTCTGGAGGGCAAGGAACTGACTCTGACACCTGCTTATGACATTTGTCCGCAAGGTCGGACGGGTAACGAGGCTTCACAGGCGATGCTGATATCCGGCAGCAATAATCCAGCCAGCTTAAAACTTGTCTTGAGGCCGCCCATAATTTTCTTCCGAGGAAGATGCCGCGCATTTTCAGACATCTGAGAAACCATTGAACAGCATTGGGATGGGTCTGTGGGAAGCCAATTGAGCGAAGTGGATAAGAAACTATTTTGGAGACGACAGTTTCTCAACCGTTTTCAATGCAACTGAATGATGCAGACTTGCGCACAAAAAGCCTGATTGAGAAATTCAATAAGACCAATTTTCAAACGCCAATATTGTCAGTAAATCCTGCGTTCACGCCAATTGGGCATTAATCTGTCCATATGGCTGGGAACCGGTCATTGTGGTTTCTCCAGCAGGTGGACCAGTCGTGTACCACAATGTATTCCAGACACTCAGGGTTTTGCTAACTGTTTAACCAAATGCGTTGGCCTGGTATTACAGCTGCCCCATTTGGTTTTCATTTTCACGTCCCAGCGCGTTAGCTCCACGCCAACCCGAGTGCAATCGGCGACCAGCTTCAAATTCGAGCCTGAGTTCCCTCCGATAAAACGCTGTCAGTACCCGGTGTCTATTAACCAACGAGGTGCCGGGGTTCACAAACAGGTGCAATTTATGGCTGCCCGCTATTTTTACCTCATGGCAGCCCACCCGTTCGTGGACATCCAGGCGGTAGGGACGTCCCCACAGATAATGACACTCCCCGCTAACCATTTCACGATCCGATTGCCTGGGCTGATTGGCAAAGGCCAGTTGCTGTTTTTTGATCCAGGGGATACGGGATATGACCGCCATGCGGATGGTGGTCTCGGTCATCTTTTCCGGCGCTGACACACGCACCCGTCCATCCGGGGGCAGGACGCTGATATGCAGGTTCTTGATGGCTTTGCGGTGCAGTTGCAACGTCAGCGTGCCAATCTGCAAGGTAGACATCATTGATATTCCTTCTGCGCCTTGGCAAGCTCGATGACCTGCTTGATATCTACCTTATACCCTTGGGTTTTCTCCCGCACAGCATTGGCGATTTCCCGCTCCTTGAAACGGATCACCCACCCAGTCCGCCTTTTTGGTGTAGCGGATGGCCGTATCGATTTTCGTTACAAGCTCTTCGTCCTGACCGACGTTGTCATATAACGCCCGCTTGGCCTGAGTATCCAGCGAGGGCGGATAGGTTGCTCCCGTTTGTTCAGGCCGGATGACCTGCCGGGACAGTTGGCGGATTTTCTTCAGATACTCCTGATACTCGATGGCTTTCCGGCGCCGCTGCTCGATCAGCTCGTCCAGCAGCTCCGACATCCGCTCGTAGTATTTCGGGTTGACCGGATTTTCATCGACAATGGTTTTGCGCACGTTGTTTTCGATGGCCTCGGCCATAGCATCCTGATCCTTGCGCAAGCCTTCCGGCAGCTCCTTTTAAAGCGTCGGTGCCTTTTTCCACGATCAGCTCGATAAGTCCCAGCTCTTCAAAATCCATCAGTACTTTGGAGGCATCGGCACGGATATACATGTCCAGCAGATGCCGCATGGCCGGTTCGAAGCGTTTCATATCCAGCAGATCACCACTGGCCAGTTTCACCTCGTCACGGACTTTCTCGAAATGGGCTACCTCGGCGCGAATCTTGTTGATATCGGTACAGGAGAAACCCGCGTTCGGCATTTCATTGGCGATATTGGCAAAAGCCCGCAGCAGTTTGGCTACGCTTTGATACAGGGTGAGTCGCAAAGCTTCTTTTTCGCTCAGTGCTTCCTGATTCCGGCCCGATTCGCCGCAGAAATAGTGAATGTAATCCTGAGTATGGCGTGGCGCTTTCACCGGCTCGCACAGACTGCGCACCATTTCCAGAGCGTTTTCCAGATCCAGTCGTGCCTGCGCCAGCCGGTCTTTCAGCAGGCCGGCCACGTCTGCTTTATCGTAGCCGTCAAAAGCGCCGGCGGTGTAGTCGGTAATGGCCTTGTTAAGGGAGCGGAACAGATCCTTGTAGTCGATAATGTAACCGTATTCCTTGTCATCACCATCCAGGCGGTTGACCCGGCAAATAGCCTGAAACAGGTTGTGATCGGCCATCTGCTTGTCGATGTAAAGATACGTGGCAGAGGGCGCATCAAAGCCGGTCAGCAGTTTATCTACCACAATCAGCAGACGCATCTGACCCGGTTCATTAATAAAACGCTGCTTGACAGTTTGTTCGAATTCTTCAACCCGGTTAGCGGCCTGGTCTTCGCTTTGCTCGAAGAAGTCGGCCAGCATCTTGCGGTAGGTGTCGTATTTGAACCGTTTTTCAGTAGGCCCTTCGCCTGTTTCCTCGCCCTTGATGCTGGCCGCAGTGGGCTGGAAACTGGTGACGATGGCCACCTTGCCCGCCAGCTCGGTCTGGCTGAACAGCTCATAGACTTTGCAGGCCTGATAAACACTGGCGCATACCAGCATGGCATTACCGCGACCATCCATCAGGCGTGGCCGTTTTTTCATGTCCAGCCAGATATCCATGACGATCTTTTCCAGCCGTGATTTGCTGGAAAGCACTTTCTGCAAGGTGCCCCATTTCTGTTTGAGCTGGGTTTTAGCCAGGCGCGACAAGCCTTGGGTATTGGCTTCAAACCAGTCGTCTACTTTTTGCTGCGAGGTAATGTGCTGGTCGATGTCCCGCGCTTCGTAACGCAGATCCAGCACCACACCGTCAGCCACGGCTTCGTCGAACTTGTAGGTGTGGATATAAGGGCCAAATATCTCCACTGATTTTGCCTTGTCTTTTTTCATCAGCGGGGTGCCGGTAAAGCCAATAAACATGGCCTCCGGCAAAATTGACTTCATCGCCTCGTGCAGTTTGCCCGATTGGGTGCGGTGACATTCATCCACGAACACGAACAAATCACCTTTGGCCCTGAAACCCCTGGGCAGCGATTGCCGCAGCTCGTCAATAAAGGCGTTGGTGGCCGAATCGGTATCGTTGTTGCCCTCGTTCCCGCTCTGGTGGCCAAATTTGTGCACCAGCGAGCAAATTAGCCAGGGATTGGGCTGGTTCAGGGTGGCTATCAGATCAGCACCGCTTTTGCTGCGATAGATGTCTTCATCCACGCCGGTAAAAACCTTTTCAATCTGCTCGTCCAGCTCGGTGCGGTCGGTGACAATCAAGACCCTGGCATTGGTAATATTCTCGCGAATCCATTTTGCCAGCCAAACCATCGTCAGGCTTTTGCCGCTGCCCTGGGTATGCCAGATAATGCCGCCTTCGCGGCGTGCAATGTGTTTTTTAGCCGCCTGAATGCCGAAGAACTGGTTATGGCGACAGGTCTTTTTGAAACCGGCGTCGAACACCATAAAGTCGTGGATAATCTGCAAAAAGCGCTGTTTGTTGCAGATTCTGCTTAAGTGAAAATCGAGTTTATGCGGATAGGGGTTGGCAATATCTTCTTTCCATTCCAGAAAATATTTTTCTTGCGTTTCAGTGGTGCCGTAGCGCAGGCCCTGGGTGTCATTGCCGGCCATCACCAGCTGCATGGTTGTAAAGAAGTTACGGACGAAATCTTTCTTCTGATTATCCAGATTCTGGCGAATGCCTTCCGACACTGACACCGACGAGCGCTTGAGTTCGATCACGCCCAAAGCAATACCATTCACATAGAGCACAATATCCGGGCGCTTTTTGTTCTCGCCCTTGATGGAGACTTCCTCAGCAATGGCAAAATCATTG
>JAWKZG010000029.1:0-3000 GCA_041396125.1 Gammaproteobacteria bacterium
TATCGCGCTGGATCATCTGGATGATGCGCTGCCGCGGGCTGCAGCGGCCGTCGCCCGCGAAATTCCACTGTATCAGGACGGTGAATTACTGACCTATAGTGCGGTAAACGCCCGTATTTCGCCGCTTTCGGACAAATCTTTCGGCAGCTTCGAGCAGGCCGAGTCGACGATTAATGGCCCGCCACTGCCCGCAAACACGGAAGTGTTCTGGAATCAGGGCTATTTCGATGCCCATTTTCGTTATCCGATTCGCTCGCCGCAAGCCGATTTCGCGCTGGATTTGCAGGTCGCGCCAGGGCTCAGAAACCGGCTATCAATGATAGTGCGTTTTCTTCCGGCAGACGCTGCAGAGGGTACTGAACGGGCTTTTGAGATACATTACGGCACCGGCCCGGTGCATCTGGACCCGGCCGGCTATCAAGCCGCCTGGAGCTTTGCAAAACTCGGCTTCAGCCACATTCTGGACGGCATGGATCATTTGCTGTTCCTGCTCTGCCTGATCGCGCCGTTTCGGATGCGCCAGCTCTGGCAACTGGTGGCGGTAATCACCTCGTTTACTATCGCTCATTCGATTTCCCTCAGTGCTGCTGCTCTGGGACTGGTCCCGCAGGCCGGCTGGTTCCCGCCACTGGTGGAAATGCTGATCGCGCTCTCGATCGTGTATATGGCGGTTGAAAATGTACTGCTGACCAGTCTGCGCTATCGCTGGATCATCACCGGTCTCTTTGGCCTGATTCACGGTTTCGGATTCTCCTTTCTGCTGCAGAAAGAGCTGCAGTTTGCCGGCGCGCACTTGTATCTCTCCCTGCTGTCGTTCAATATCGGCGTGGAAATCGGTCAACTGGTGTTTCTGCTGGTCATGCTGCCTATTCTTGGCTGGCTGTTGCGTAACGACAAGGCACAACACGCAGGCCTGATTATTATTTCCGTACTGGTGGGACATACCGCCTGGCACTGGACGATAGAACGCTTTGACGCTCTCAGCCAGCAGCCCTTACCCGATTTTGAAGCCTTGCGCAGTGCGCTGCTGTTCGGTGGGGCGGGTCTTCTTTGTCTGCTCGCAATGGTGCTCTGGCTGACGCAACGCTACTGGCTGCCGCCGCGTCAAGAATCTGGCTGACACCCGGCTTGCGCTGACCGAATCATTCATTTTTTTGCCGCTTTTTACGGTGGCATTACCCGCACTACATTAAAAAATAATATGGGAGCGTATATGAAAGCGCGTGTCTTACTGATTGGCCATGGCGCGATGGCGCAAACCGTGCTGGCTGCACTGCCGGCACCGGCAACCGTCGATTTTCTGCTGGTCCGACCGCACAAGGTCGCTGCTGTGCAGACGAAAGTACCGGCGCAGATCCAAGTTGTCAGCAATCTTGCCCAATGTACGCACAAACCGGACTTCGCGCTGGAATGCGCCGGTCATAGCGCCTTGAGCGACTACGGGGCGGAATTACTGGCAGCCGGGATCGACCTGGGCGTAATATCCGTCGGCGCACTGGCCGATCAAACCTTGTTTGAACAACTGCAGGCGGCCGCATTGCAGGGAGGGGCTCAGTTGCACGTACTGGCGGGCGCGGTAGCTGGCATCGATGCCTTGGCGGCAGCCCGTGCCGGCGGCCTGGATGAGGTTCACTATAGCTCGCGCAAGCCACCCGCCAGCTGGAAAAATACTCCCGCTGAACAGATGCTGGATCTTGCCCGCTTGAATACAGCCACCGTATTTTATGAAGGCACGGCCCGCGAGGCAGCGCCAGTACCCGGCCAATGCCAATGTCGCGGCAACCATCGCACTGGCCGGCGCGGGATTCGAAAATACGCGCGCAATTAATTGCCGATCCCGCTGCCAGTGGCAATATCCATCACATTCAGGCCCGTGGTCGCTTCGGCACACTCAGCATTGAATTGCAGGGGCAGCCGTTGCCGGATAACCCCAAAACATCGACCCTGGCGGCTCTGAGCGCACTGCGCGCGTTGAATAACCGCAGCGGCTGGCTGGTCATCTGATGGTTTTTGTCAGCCCTTTTACACCCTCGCAACAGTGATCTGCAGCGCAGATTGTCCAACGCTGCAGAGATCTAATTATCGAAACTCTATCTTCTATATTTTGCTCTTGTTAAGATCACAGGGCTGACATACTCTAACTCTCTATATCAGGGCTTTCAGAGTATAAGATAATGCGAATGACCACAGACTCGAGGTGTTACCGACACCGCCCAGCGAGCAACGCAGCACCCGTAACAACCACCCTATACCCTGTCCTGCCGGAATGCCGCCATGCCCTTTGCCAGCAATAAAGGGTGTCGTCTGCATTACGCGGTGGAAGGATCAGGCAGCCCGTTACTGTTAATTCCAGGACTGGGCGGCAGCACCCGGCAAGTAGCCCAGATCAGCGCCCTACTGGCACCCACCCATCAGGTTATCAGTGTTGACCCGCGCGGTGCCGGCTTGAGCGATAAACCCGATATCCCCTACGATGGCGAGCAATTATGTGCCGATATGCTCTGTATCCTGGATGAGCTGGGGGTGGACAGCGTCGATGTCGTGGGTATCTCGTTTGGCGGCATGATCGCCCAGGAGATGGCACTGCGTGCACCGCAGCGCTTGCGCTCCCAGCTCCTGGTGTCCTCTTACAGGGCCTCCGATGCCTGGACTGACCGCATGTGGCAGGTACGTCTGCAGCTCCCGCACGAACTCGGTATGGCAGCGCATTTTCAGCTGGCCCTGATGTTTTTATTTTCACCACACAGTTTTCGCGCCGATGCCGCAACCGTGGCTAAACTGGAAGCCGCTTTTACCCAGTCTCCGCCGGACCCGGTGGGCTACACGCGCCAGCTTGAATTCTGCCGCGACCATGATACGACCACGCGCTTAGCGAACGTCACCGTACCGACCCTGGTGATCACTGGCGCCGACGATATTCTGGCCTCACCCGCACAAGGGCGCGAGTTGGCGGATGCTATTCCGGGTGCACACTACCTGGAGCTGCCGCAAGCCGCACAT
>JAWKZG010000030.1:0-2475 GCA_041396125.1 Gammaproteobacteria bacterium
TCATACCGGCGAATTTGCTGGGGCTGATTTTGCCGCTGTCTTCGATAGCCGAGCGCCATTCAGTGCTGCCCTCGCGCTTGATATACAGACTGGCTTTGGCGGCTTCGCCACCGCCGTGCAAGCCCCAGGGCGCGCTTTTGTGTCGATCCCCCATATGACTGATGGTGATCGGCACGTCACGGCACAGGTATTGTTTGGTTACGCCCAGACCGCCGCGATACTGGCCCGCACCGCCACTGTCCGGCACCAGCGCGAACTGTTCGATCAGAAACGGGTAGCGCACCTCCAGCACTTCGGTCGGAATCATGCGGCAGTTGCCATTGATGCAATTCACCGCATTATTGCCATCGGCGAATGGTCGACCACCCCAGCCAGCAGAAAGAAAATCGTAACAGACGTAGTACTCGCCACTGCGCGGATCGGTGCCGCCGAACAGGAAATTGCAATGGGTGGCGGCATCGGTAGCCGGGGCTCGCTGTGGCAACGCCTGAGCCAGCGCGCCGATTACCGTATAGGCGATACGCGGATGGGTCTCGGTATTGCCGCCCACTTCGGGGGCCGGGTAATCGACATTGACGATGCTGGTCGGCGGCGCGACGATCTTGATCGGCCGGAAGCAACCCGAATTTTTCGGGATAGTCGGATCGGTCAGATGCAAAATAGCGTTGTAACTGGCCGACCAGGTCACCCCCAGCGTGGCATTGATCGCGCCTCTGGCCTGGTGGTCAGAGCCGGTAAAATCAACAATAATTTCATCGCCTTGTACAAAACAGGCAACGCGGATATTAAACGGTCGGTCGTCGATGCCGTCGTCTTCCATGAAATCGCTGAAGCGGTAGCAACCATCCGGGATCGCCGCCAGTTCTGCCCGCATGCGCTTTTCCGAATAATCGAGCAACTCCCGACAAGTCTGACGAAACACCGAGGTGCCCTGTTTTTCGATCAGCTCTACCATGCGTTCCGCGCCCAGCTCCACAGCGCTGATCAAAGCCCGGTAATCACCGTAATTCTGCCGTGGCGTGCGTACATTCGCCAGCAGCAGTTTCCAGACATCATCAATGTCTTCGCCACCCCGTTTGATCTTGACCGGCGGCACCCGCAAACCCTCGTGGAAAATCTCGGTCGCTTCGCTGGCAAAACCACCAGGGACAGAACCGCCGGTCTCGGAAACATGGCCGATAGCGACCGCGTAAGCGATTAATTCGCCAGCGACGAAAACGGGCGTGAAAAAGGTGTGTTCCGGGGTATGCAGACCACCCCGGTAGGGATCGTTGTGCACGACCACATCGCCCGGCATCATGCGCTCGGTGGCCAGTTCTCTGACACAGGCCTGAATCACCAGCGGCATGCCACCGATCTGGGCCGGACAGTAATCGGCCACTGCCAGCATCTGACCGTCCGGGTCAGCAATCGCGCAGGTAAAATCCAGGCCTTCGTTGAAAATGGTGGAATACGAGGTTTTCATCAGCACGATGCCCATCTCCCGGCAAATCGCCACCATGGTCGATTCCAGAATCGTCAGATTGACCATATCCATTAGTGCGTCCCCCCGTTCTTATTAGCCTTATCTTGCTGTTCAATCAGCAGATTACCCATCCGGTCGACCGTCAGACACATATCCGGGCGCAACACGGTGACCGACGCGGCCTCCTCGATCAAAGCCGGGCCGCTGATACGATGCCCCGCCAGTAAAGCCGGGCGCTGATACACCGGCGTGGTGACCGCCTGCCCGTCAAACAGCACGACCCGGCTGGTGCTGGATTCTGCTGCTGTTTGGGCCTGGGCTAGCTGAGGCAATGCCGGTTTGTCGGACAGAGCGACCGCCGTCACCATGAAATTCACCACTTCGATGATGCTGTTCGGCACACAAAAACCGAAACGGGCCTGATGCAGATCATGAAAATCCTGCCATACCCGCGCGATATTATCGGCGGTGAAAGCCTCGAAACTGAGTGGCAGTTCCAGTTCATAATTCTGGCCGAGATAGCGCATTTCCATCGACCGGGTGACGCTAAGATTCTCGCTGTAGCCTTGCGCGGTCAGCTCTCCGAGGCTGGTATCGACCAGCTCCTGCAACAGCAGGCTGGCGCGCTCCGGCTCGAAGTTCAGGGAACTGAGCTGTACCGTGCGGTGGCGGTCGACGCGGGCATCAGTGATGATAAAGCCATAGGCAGAAAACTGGCCCGGATGAACCGGCACCAGCCCCTTCGGAATACCCGCCTCATGCATCAGATCGCACACATGCACCGGCCCGGCGCCGCCGATAGCCAGCAGGGTGAAATCACGCGGATCAAGACCGCGTTCGAGCAGCACCGAACGTAAGGCACCCACCATATTATTGTTGGCAATTCTGACAATAGCCTGGGCGGTATCCTCTGGTGTTTGGCCGATACTGTCCGCCAGCGTGGCCACGGCCTGACGGGCAGCCGCCTGATCAAGCTGCATTGTCCCACCCAGAAAATGCTGCGGGTCGAT
>JAWKZG010000031.1:0-1974 GCA_041396125.1 Gammaproteobacteria bacterium
CGCAACCACCCAAACCCTTCAAGACGGACCATTGCAGTTTATTTCCCGACGGTAACTGGGGCGGCTGCTGCGTAGAGCACGACAAAGCCTACTGGTACGGAGGTACAGCCGCCGCCCGCAAAGCAGCCGATCAGGCTTTATGCGATTGTGTGCGCCAGCATGGCTATCCCCGGCTGGCGCGACTGATGTACCTCGGCGTGCGGATCGGTGGGCACGGCTGGCTGCCTACCCCCTGGCGCTGGGGTTTTGGCTGGCCCTGGCCCCAGACCGGGCCTAAATAAAACAGCGCATATGATCTCACGCTATGCCCGCCCCAGCGCTGCAGCGAAACGGATACATGACGCGGATAGGTTTGCGACATTTTGCTGCGCCTTAAGCATTCTCTGGATTCCCGCCTGCGCGGGAATGACGGACTGGGTATGGGTGCGGTGCAATCGCTGTGAACGATGCAAAATCATGCGCGTTCCGCATGAGAAGGTGGCGGGGATTACTCTTTTCGGTAAGGCACCATAAACGCCTCCGGTTGCCGGGTTTTGCCGATAAGACCGGACATGGCGATGATCGTCAGCACATACGGCAAGGCTAACAGCAGTTGCGGCGGCAGACCGACCTGGAATAACTGCAAAGACAGCTGCAGGGCATCAGCTGCACCAAAAATCAGTGCGGCAAGCGCGGCTTTATACGGGTCCCAGCGGCCAAAAATAACGATAGCCAGGGCGATAAAGCCCTGCCCTGCCACGATTGATTCGCGGAACTGGCCAACCTGGGCCAGCACCAGATAAGCCCCGGCCGCGCCGGCTGCACCGGCCGAAATCAGCACGCCGATATAGCGCAATGTCGCGACATTAATACCGGCGGTATCCGCTGCCCGCGGGTTTTCGCCCACTGCCCGTAAATTCAGGCCCAGTCGGGTGCGATAGAGCACAAAACCGGCGACGATGACCAGACCCGCTGTAATATAGAGCAGCATCGTGTGCCGGAACAGTATCGGCCCGATCAGTGGCAAATCAGACAGGAACGGAATGGGCAAAGCGTCGAACATGTCTACGGTCTGGGGACCGGCCACACCGCGCAGCGCCAGCCGATAAATATAGCTGGCAAGGCCGAGAGCAAGAATATTGAAGATGATACCCACAACGACCTGACTGGCACCGACTGTGACGTACATCCAGGCCAGAAAACTGCCCGCAATGATACCGGCCAGCACACCGGCGCTCAGTCCCAGCCAGGGCTCGCCCGTGTACAAGGTCGCCAGATAACTGGCCAGCGCGCCCAGCAGCATGAGACCTTCAATGCCGATGTTCAGCACGCCCGAGCGCTCGGCAAACAATTCGCCCAGCGCGGCAAGCAGCAAAGGGCCGGCCAGTCTGACCGTAGCTGCCAGCCAGCCGACCAGAAACGTGGAAGACCACAGATCCAGTTCCATCATCAGGTTTCGCCCGGCAGATCAGTCTTAAGCGACGACGCTGCCCGCCGCCGCCGCCCGAAAGGCAGATGCAGGGTGTAATAGCGCAGCAGATCGCTCGCCAGCACAAAAAGCACAATAAGGCTCTGCACAATGAAGATAATCGAGGACGGCAGTCCCGCCTGCCGCTGCATTGCATCAGCCCCGACCGTCATACCTGCGTACAGGGTTGACGCGATCAGCACCCCAAGCGGGTGCAGCTTACCCAATAGCGCCGCCACGATGCCAATAAAACCGGTGCCTTCTGACAACCCGTCCAGCAGCCGGTGATGCACCCCCAGTACCTCGACCATACCTGCCAGCGCCCCCAGACCGCCGGCAATAAACGCCGCCAGCACCTGTCGGCTGCCAACATTAATGCCGCCAAAGCGCGCGGCTTTGGGGTTAAGGCCGGTGACGATCAATTCGTAACCGATACGGCTGCGCAACAGCACAACCCAGATGATCAGCGCCGCTACCAGCGCAATAAAAATACCACTATGCGCCCGCGTGCCATCCAGGAAATACGG
>JAWKZG010000032.1:0-1505 GCA_041396125.1 Gammaproteobacteria bacterium
TCAGGTTGTACGGCCACTGTTGCCAGTCTGGATGGTCAAAACGATGATCTTGCGGCAGCGGTTTGATGCAGGGTTCGCTCTCGCCCTGCAGACTATGCATGCTGTACATATTCAGGCGTAGCGCTTTGCGCAGCGCTTTTTGCAGCAATTGGGCCTGTTTGCCGGGGGCCATGCCCAGATGGATGATCCAGTCCAGGTACGCCAGCAACAGTGCTGCAGGCGAAAGCCCCATACTCATGCGGCCCAGCATGGCATTGGTCAGCCGGTCGATAGGCTCACGCGCAGCACTGTCGTCATCTGTGCTGGCATTATCATTATTGGAGCCAGTGTTCGGACCCTGAGGCGGTAGTAGGGGGTAATCGCTTTGCATGATCGCTCCTGTGCTCTGTGTGTGAGCCGAGTGTCTGGCAATCTAACGGATTACACCCTGTGACAGCATTGACCTCGGTCAAGTGCGGGGTTTGTATTGTTTTTTTAGCGCAAGCCGTGTTGGTTTGGCCGTTGCGCTTATTCGGCGACGGTATCGCGGGCAATCGTGTCCAGCATCTCTGCAATAGCCGCACTGACCTGGGCACTGTTGGGCCCGAGCAGTTGTGGCACCCGATAGGCGAGGTATACGAGCTCGGGCTGCTCCAGCGTTACGTAGACCACAATGGTGAACGGGCAGTTGACGATATTACGCGGATCAGCGGCGATCATGGCGTAGGTATGCTGTGCACTGCAAAAATCGAAAGCATCGCCGCGCAGTAAAACGGGTTCATAGCCAAGATCCTTGCGGGTGTTATCCAGCATTTCGCCAATTTTCATGATGCCCCGTATCAGCAAGCCCTGATTGGTAATAGCAAACTCGAGGTTTTCCTTGACCTGTTCGTAAGGCTCCTGCGTGCTATAGACGACGGGTTCCTGCGCATAGGCTGACGTCAGCCACAGCAGCCATCCGAAGATGATGCAAGCACCACTATAAATACCACTACGGCGGTTTTTCATGTTGTTCTCCCTTGGGTCTGTAGAATGCAGCTCTTGTATATGTATTAGGGCCATTGTTTCACAGCCTGTCGTGCAGGACCAAGACGAGGAACGTTACAATACGTATGACTGGCGCGCACAGCAGGCCTAACCCGGTGAACATAAGCCCGGTGAATCCCTTAACCAGACTAGATACACAGCAGGAGCAACCCATGACTCGATCGCAAGAACTTTTTCAGGACGCCCAGCGTTATATTCCAGGCGGTGTCAATTCGCCAGTACGGGCATTTCGCAGCGTTGGTGGCACGCCGATTTTTTTCAAGCGTGGCCAGGGGGCATATTTATTCGACGAGGACGATCAGCGTTATATCGACTATGTCGGCTCCTGGGGGCCGATGATTGCCGGTCATGCCCATCCTGATGTCATTAAGGCGGTACAGGATACGGCTGCCGATGGCCTCAGTTTTGGCACTCCGTGTGCACTGGAAACCGAGCTGGCCAAAAAAGTGCTGGAACTGGT
Source organism: Gammaproteobacteria bacterium (assembly GCA_041396125.1). Classification (GTDB taxonomy): domain Bacteria; phylum Pseudomonadota; class Gammaproteobacteria; order Competibacterales; family Competibacteraceae; genus JAWKZG01. The sequence continues at coordinate 1,487 of JAWKZG010000032.1, forward strand.
GCCGTCGATGGATCTGGTG